>NZ_CP023699.1 GCF_008704495.1 Streptomyces kanamyceticus | reverse complement strand
GACACCCAAATTCGATATCCCGGGGCTGGGATATCGAATTTGGGTGTCATGCTGCGAATCCGATGTTGGTGACGTTTTCGTACTGGCCCCATTGCGAGCCCAGGTCTACCACCGCGTCATTCACCCACGCATCGTCCAGGGCCGCGTCGTTGCCGGTGCTCCAGGCGTCGACGATGCGGTCCCAGTGGCGGACGTTGAGGGTGCGGAAGTCCACGACCCGCTGGTGGGGGCGGCTGACGCGGGACTGGTTGAGGGAGTGGAACTCCACCCGGGTGCCGCGGCCTTCACGGTTGAGACGGCTGGTCAGGTACCGGGCCACGTTGTGGCGGCGCACCGTGCGGTAGACCGTCTCGATGCGCTGCAGGTTCTGCTTGGAGGGGCTGCGCCGACCGGCCAGCCAGGCCTTCAGGGTGCGGTCGGTGACGGTGAGGCCGGCCGCGCGGGCTGCTTCGCGGGCGTGGGGGGTGCGGGTGAGGTAGTGCAGCCGGGCCATCAGGCCACGGCGCGCGGTAATGGGCGTGGCGATGAATCCAGTGAGCCGGTCGAGTTGCCGGGCAACAGCCTCGTGGCCCTTGATGCCGTGGGCGCCGTACTTGCCGAACTCCATCGTCCTTTCCGGCACTTCCCCCTCCTTCCATCACGGGGGCGGCGGTCTAGGTTGTCACAGGAGGAAGTTGGTTGGGTATTCGGCTGATCCACTGACACCCCTGCAGAGCACCCCCGGGAGCTGATCGTGAAGGTGGATGAGGCTGTCCGGTCGGAGGCCGAGCTCGCGGCGTTCTACGACCACCAGGACGACGCCGTCGCCGCCATCATGCGGGTCTACACCCCCTCCCCCAGAGCGCGCCGTCCGCGGTTCCGGGCCCAGCTGCACATGGCGCCCGGGCTGGGCAAGACGCGGGTAGCCGCGCGCGTCGCGGATCTGGTCGCGGGGCGGGGGTCGCTGCTGATGGTGGTGCCCACACGGACGCTCCTCGAGCAGACCTACCACGTGCTGCGCGCGGCCGGGCGCGGCGGGCCAGTGATCGCCGTGTACGCGCCGCGGGATGCGGCGCTGGCGGGTGAGCCGGGCGTGATGGTGACAACGGATCCGCGGGTGGTGGCGTGGCACGCCAACGCCTTCGCCGCCCAGGGCGAGGGGCAGTTCACGGTGCTGGCGACCTACGCGAGCGTGGAGAATTCGCTGATCGCCGGGCATCGGCTGAGTGCGGAGCGGGACGGGGCCCGGCCGCTGCCGGAATGGGACCTGCTGGTGTGCGACGAGTCCCACCACACCGAAACCTCCCAAGTGTGGGGACGGGTCAACGAGCAGCACCTCGTGCCCGCCCGCCACCGGCTGTCGATGACCGCCACCCCGCGGCTGCTCGGGGCGGTGCGCTGGGACGAGCAGGGGCGTCTGCAGGCGAGTGATCCGGTGGTGCGGCTCTCGGAGCGCAGACACGGGCCTGTCGCCTACCGATTGGGCCTGCGGGAGGCGCAGCGGCGCGGGAAACTCGCACACAGCCCCGTGATCGCCGCCGAAGTCGACGAAGCCCGGCTGCGCGACCTCGTCGCGGCGCGGGGCCGGGCGGACGCGGGGGTGCGGGCGGAGCTGCTCACGGCGTCGCTGGGGGCGGTACTGCGGGCCGCAGGCCGGATCGGGTGCCGTCGGCTGCTGACCTACCACTCGACGGTGACTGGGGCGCGCGCGGCCGCGGCCTCGCTGGCCCAGCTGACGCGGGTTCTGCATGGGCAGGGGACGTCGGCGCCGCGGCGGGTATGGGCGGTGGCCTTGCACGAAGGCACCCCGGCCCGGGAGCGGCAGCGGGTCCTGAAGGCGCTGGCGGCGGGCACGGATCTTCGGGGGCGGCCGGTGGACTTGGCCGTGGTCTGCTCGGTGCGGCTACTGAGTGAGGGTGTCGACGTCCCGGCCGTCGACGCCGTCGCCCTGGTCGACCCCCGCGCGGCGCAGGGCGACCTCCTGCAGATCGCGGGGCGTGCCGTGCGCTACGACTGGGAGAACCCGGACAAGATCGCGTCGATCATCGTGCCCGTGCTCCACCTGGCACGGCCTGCGGACGGCACGCTGGTCGGGCCGGACTGGGGGCCAGTGATCAACATGCTGCGCGCGCTGGAGTCCTACGAACCAGATCACGCCACCGGCGAAGGCGAAGATGAGCCGGAGGAGGCCGTGCGGCGGCTGGAGCATGCCGGGCGCAGCAGCAGCCGCGGTCCCCACCGCGTCCAGCCGCCCAAGGAGGCACGCCAGCGGGCCGAGGAACGCGCCCGCGAGCTCCAGCAGATGCTGACCCTCACCCGGCAGCGGTCAGCAGCCGTGTTCGCTGACTGGCTGAAGATCACCGTGCTGTCCGACCCGGTCACCGCCGACACCGAGCGCGTCATGCGGGCTGTTGCCGCCTACCGCCAGCGCACGGGGCATCTGCGGGTGCCCGTGGACTGGCACGAAACCCTCCCCGTGGACTACGCCAGGGTGCCCCTGCTCAGGAAGAAGAGCGAGGAGCAGCAGGAGCTGGCTGAGGAACACGAGCGGGATCTGCCGCCCGAGCTCGCGCAGGAGCCAGGGGTTGTGGTGGTCCGGCTCGGCTGGGAGCTCGAGCGGGTACGCAGGCAGTGGCGCCGCGACCGTGACGACCTACGCACCCTGATCGCCGAACACGGCCCCGAGGAAGGACTGTCCGTCTGGCAGGGGCGGCCGCGGCGGGTGAGCGCGGACCTGGCCGCCCTGCTCGGCGAGTACGGGTTCGTGTGGGAACCCAGGGCCTCAGCCCGGCAGCTCCTGGTCGAGGCAGCGCGCGTGTACGCGGATCAGCACGGGCACCTCCTGCCCGGGGTGGAGGAGACCCTCAGCGTGGACGGGCAGGAGGTGAAGATCGGGAGACTGCTCAGCGAGTGCCGCAGGCCCTCCTGGGGCGCGCAGGAAGAGGAGCGTGAGGTCGCCCAGGTGCTGGACGAGCTGGGGGTGTGGCGCGTGAGGGCCGGGGCGCCCTGGAACGCCGCCTTCGAGCGCAAATTCGTCCTGCTGACGGCCTTCTACAAGGAGGGCGGGCGCTGCGGCGAACTCCTCACCGGGCAGCGGATCTTCCGGGGCGATGATCTGGGTAAGTGGCTGTGCGACCAGCACCGCAGGTGGCCCCGTCTGGGACAAGAGCAGCGCGCAGTGCTCCTGGAGCTGCGCATGGGACCGGCCACCGGTGACCGGCGGGTCACGGCCGCAGGCTCGGTCCGTGTACCGCGCTCCCGCACCGAACGTCTCATGGAGATCGTCACCGCCGCCCGCCAGCACCTGGAGGAGATCGGCCCCCTGGTGAGCGAGGACGGTCGGCACTGTGTTCACGACACCTACCGGCCGCGTGTTGGCGGCATCGAGGTACAGCTGAGACGGCGCCTGAACGCCGCACGCACCCGGTACCCCACCTACCCGCCCGAGCACCAGGCGCTGTTCACCGGACTCGGACTCCCCTGGGCAACAGCCGCTCGCAACGGCAAGGTGCAGCAGCAGACTGGTGACGGGCAGTGAGCCGTCCATGCGCGGCGGGCGATCGGCGGTGTGGTGTCAGCGGGCGGTGGCGCGTGCGTGGTAGGCGTCCTGGAGCCGGTTGAGCATGGTGTGGCAGTAGTGGGCCAGGGGCTGGTGTTGGTCTTCGTCGATGACCAGGGCAACGGTGTACACGCCGTGGTCGTCGGCGGGCAGGGCGGCGCGGGGCTGGCTGGCGCGGAGGTTGGGCCAGTAGCGGCCGTGGGCGAAGCCGGAGGCCGCCCGCCAGGCGGCGCACACCTTGACTGCGGTCAGGCCGGCGGCGGGGGCAGCCTGGCTGATGATCTCGTTAGTCTTCGGCGCGGCGAGCGGGGCCAGGGCGAGCTGGTCGGCCAGGGCTCGGATCTCAGCGCGGCGCAGTGCCCCGCTCTGCCCTGGCGGGGCGGGTATCTGTCCGGTGTCCTGCTCGTGCTGGTGGCGGTTGCGCATGTCTTCGTCCCACAGCGACAGCGCGCGGCGCTGGCGTTCGGGGCGGTTGCCGGAGAGCAGCCAGATTCCGGTGGCGAAGTTCTCCAGGGCACTGCGCAGCAGGGTGAAGGGGCTGGTGGGGTCGATCTCTCCGGCCAGGGTCAGGCGGCGCAGGGCGTCGGCGTGGGCCAGGCCTGCGGTGTAGGAGGCGCGGATCAGGTGGGCTGCCGCGTACGGTCCCAGCGGGGCGTCATCGGTGGCCAAGCTGCTGGAGGGCGCGGGGGCGGGCAGCTGGCGGTAGGCGCCGTCGGTGCGCAGCTGCTCAACCTGGTGGAACAAGGGCTCCAGGTAGGCGCCCTTGAAAGCCTGCGTGTTCATGAGCCTTCAGGGTAGGCAGTGTGCCGGGCTGGGGGTAGCGGTTTTGGCGGGGACGGCGGTGAGCCAGCCGGAGCGTGTGAGCAGAAGGACGGCAACGAGCTCAGCGTGGCCGGGCCTCTGTGCGGTCCGGCCCTGCGCGCGGCGCTGCTGGTGTCCTAGTAGTAATCGTTCATGGCCTGGCGGTACTCAGCCAGCTGGTGTCCGAACTCGTCCAGGTGTGAGGAGTATCCGCCCTGCAGCAGGGACGCGAGGTGATGCAGCCGGTTGACCTCGTCGTAGAAGTTGATGTTGGTCTGGTGAGGGCGGGACGGCTGGCTTGCGGCATCACGGCCGACGGTGGCGTACCGGTACGTCTCCCCGGTGTCGTCCTGGCCGTCGAGCCAGAGCAGGGTGGCCATCGACTCGTCGTCGATGCGGTTCTCGGGCGGCTGCAGGTCAGTGATGAGGCCCAGGTAGGTGTTCAGGCGTTCGGCGAGCTTCTTGATGGAGTGGCTGTCCTCGCGCAGCTTGGCGTCGCCCTTCTGTGGGCTCAGGTTCCTCCCGCGGGTGTCGTAGCCCTCGGTGCGGATGATGCGGGCGGCCCTCCGGATCAGCCACTTCAGGCTCAGTTCCACGCTGTGGCGGTAGTTGTAGAGGATCGGGACCGGCAGGGAGTCATCGGGGCCGTGCAGGCTCCAGCGCTCTGCTGCGATCTGGGCCACGCGAAGGTATCCGCCCGCGATGACGAGGTCGTCCTCGATACTGCCGCCGTACACGGCGATCTCGTAGGCAGACCATCGCGGGCGCGGCAGATCCATCAGGTGTTCGTCCGGCTGTTCATCCATACATAGATGTTGTCCCCCACGACGCTGGAAAGGACCCTGCTCCGGTTCGTGATCAGTGTGGCGTGGCAGCCCTCGGCATCGACGAGGAGGGCGGTGAGCAGGGTGGGGCCGGGTGTTGAGCGCTGGGGGCAGCGGAGGGCTCGCGGCCGGGATACTTGAGAGGGGGAATCAGCCGTCGGGTGCGGTGCTTTCCGGGAGGCTGGGGGGATGGTTCCTGGGGTGTTGCGTGTGTCTCCTGTGTGTGGGGAGACGACGTTGTCGTTTCTGTGCCGGATCGCTGATCGGTACGGGTTGGAGGAGAAGGCGCTGTTGTCCGGGTGGCGGTGGCGCGGGCACCGTCCTCGGCACGAGGGTGGCGGGCTGCGGGCTGATGCGGAGGTGCTGCTGGATGCGGCGGGCCGGCGCGCGCTGTCGGGGCTGTGCGGGGTCGGGGAGAAGGCGCTGGCGCGGGCGCTGCCGTCCTGGGGGCGTCAGGACCCCCAGCTGGCGGCGGGCCAGGACGGTGCTGCTCGGGGGCTGTGGCGGGTCGGGGGCGCAGTAGTGGGGCCGGTGGCGTTCGGGTGCCGTTTGTGTGCGACGCGGCGTACCGGGGCCGCGGTGTGTGTGGTGCGGTACGCGCAGCGGTGGGAGCGGGTGTGTGTACGGCACGGGCGGTGGGCTCTGGACGCGGACGCTGATCAACCGCTGGAGTACCTGGACGTGCGGGGTATTGCGGAGGTGGGGGCGGCGCAGCGGCGGTGGTGGGGTGTGGTGCGGCGGGCGGTGCGGGCGGGGGTGGATGCGGGTGAGGTGTTCGGGCTGGCGTATGCGGTGGTGGCCCGGTGGTGGGAGGGGGCGTATGGGTGGGAGCGGGAGGAGATCTGGCCGCGGCGCCTGCACCAGGTTGCGGGCGGTAACGCAGGGGCTGATCTGGAGTGGTGGCGGGTGGTGGGCCGGGATGCGGTGATCTTTCCGGAGGTGGTGGCGGTAGCGGATGCGCTGCTGGATCCGGTCATGGCGGAGTTGGTGTGGGCGGACAGCGGGGGTGCGCGGCCGCTGGGCGTGGACGGGGCGTTTGGCCGCCGTCTGGGCGAGCGGGTGGGAAGGGGGTGGCTGGGGCCGCTGATCGCGGTCGACCATGGGGGTCTGCTGCTCGCGTGGATGGGGACGGTTGTCCGTCTGCGGCGCCACCCCGGGGGTCAGCCCGGGCCGTTTGCGCGGTTCGAGGAGAACCTGTGGTGGGTGCGGCAGGAACACCAGCCATCGACGATGGCCGCCGGACTGCGAGTTGTGTCCAGAGAGAGAAAGGCCCCGGGATCGGGGACGAACTGGCGCGCTGTGGTGCCCGCGGAGCAGCGCTTCACGATCACCAATCTCCTTGGCGAGGCCGAGGAACAGCTGCAGCAGCTACATGGTGCGCAGGTCGGCAGGACTGCCGAGGTGGCCCGGCACCTGCTGGAGGGTCTGAGCCGTGGCACGGATCTGCTCGACCAGGCGCTGGAGCGGGTCATGGTGGCCGCCGTGAACGCCGGAGTGCCGCTGGAGGAGGTGGCCCGGTGGGCTCGGCTGTCCGAGGAGGAGGCGGAGGAGGTCCTCCGGTCGGACCGGGGCACAGACAACCAGTACCGGTAGGGAGCGGACGTTGCTGGTCGTTGAGGGCTCGGCCGTGGTGCGGGCGGGATCGCCGTCGCGTGCACTGGGCTGTGTCGCATCGCGTGGTGGCGCGGGGCCATAACGCCGGGGAACGTGCCCGGCGCGGGTCGGTACGGACCGTACGGGAGGCGGCGTCGCACGGTTCGCATTTCCGCTGAGAATCACCTTTTTGAGTGGGACGGGCGGTGTTCGCGGGATGTGCATGGCCGGGTACGCCCTTGGCTGTCCGGCGTGAAGGGCGCGGAGTTACGTGTGGTGGCCGGTGTGCTGCTGGGGAGGGGCTCGGGCGTGGAGGTCGCTTTCAGCAGTCCTGCCGGACAAGTGACGCAGTTGTCGTGGGAGCAGGCGGTCACATCGGTGCGGTTCGAGGCACTGGCGCCGGTGTCGGCGTTCCCGGTGGTGCCGGAGCGTCGTGGGGTCCGGGCTGGTGGTGGTCGGCGAGTACCGGGCGGCATGTGGTGCACGGGTCGGCCGCAATGCGCACGCAGCTGATGCTGCTGGACCGGGAGTCGGCAGTGACCGGCTTGGCGGGGCGGCCCGCTCGGTTCGTGTGGCGGGATGAGACGGATGGGCGGGTGCACTCGTGGGTGCCGCAAGTGTTCGCCCGGTACGCCGACGGCACCGGGCTGTTCGCGGACTGCCCCTCGGGTCCGGCCTCCGGCGGGGCCCGGGCGCAGCGGGCAGGCGTCGTGCTGGAGGCGGCGTGTGCGCGGGTGGGGTGGGCGTACCGGCGGCTGGAGCCGCCGCCAGCGGTGGTGGCCGGGAATCTGCGGTGGCTGGCCGGGTACCGCCACCCCCGGTACCGGCGGACACCCGGGCTGCAGGCTGCGGTGGCCGAGGCGTTCGCCGTGCCGCGGCCGCTGTTCGAGGGGGCGGCGTCGGTGGGTGATCCGCTGCAGGTCTTGCCTGCCATCTATCACGCCTTGTGGTCGGGGCAGTTGGTGACGGGACTCGATGAGCCGTTGCATGGCGGATCGCTGGTGGGTGTGCCTGCCGGTGGTGGCCCGGGACGTGGATCTGAAGCGGGGATCGACATGCTGGGTGGGGAGTGAGCGCGGTGGGTGGCAGTAAGGGGAAGGGCCGGCGTCCGGTGGTGGAGGTCGGTGTGCACGTCGTCTACCAGGGGCGGACGTTTCAGGTGGCCGCGTTGCGGGGGCAACAGGTGTCTCTGCTGGACGAGGGCGGCGCGGATACGTCGTTGCTGTTGAACCGGTTGTTCGCCGATCCAGGCTTTGGGGTGGTAGGTGCGCGGGCGGCGGATGCGGTACCGCAGTGGGGTTTGTTCGAGACGGTGCCGGTGGCGGAGCAACAGCGTGCGTTGGCGTGGCTGCCGCACATCCGGGAGGTGGAGACCGGGTGGCCGCATCCCGAGGGTGGCCGCGAGGGGCAGGTGATGCGGGAGGAGTACGACCCCGAGCGGTGGACGCTGGCACAGCGGGAGGCGGCCAAGGCGAAGGAGATGACAGCGCTCGGGTTTCCGCGGGTGACGCGTCTGACAGTACAGAAGATGCGGCTCGTGTACCGCAAGCAGGGGTTGTGGGGGCTGGTTGATAAGCGCACGGTGCCTTCGCGTGGCCGGTCTTTGACGGGTTATGCCGATGAGCGGGTGGTGGCGGCGGTGCTGGAGGGATTGCGCCAGCAGCGGGGCCGCTCGAAGGGAACGGTGAAGGGACTGCAGGTGCTGGTCGGGCAGATCCTGGAGGAGACACACGGGCGCGGGGTGGTGGAGATGCCGTCACGGTCGTCGTTCTACCGGCTGGTGAGCGTGCTGGCGGATCCGGCGGATCGGCTGGGGTACGGGGCGCGGACGGCCACCGCGCCGGGACGGGGGCCCGCGGCGCCGGTGGTGTTGCGGCCCGGGGAGCAGGTCCAGATCGACACCACCCGGCTGGACATCATGGCCGTACTGGAGGACGGAAGCCTGGGACGTCCTGAGCTTTCGATCGCGGTGGACGTGGCGACACGGTCGATCCTGGCGGCGGTGCTGCGGCCTCACGGCACGAAGGCTGTGGATGCGGCGCTGTTGTTGGCGGAGATGGCGGTTCCCCGTCCGGCGAGGCCCACCTGGCCGGCAGCGTTGCATTTGTCGCGGGCGCAGGTGCCGTATGCGCGGATGCTGTCCCTGGACGAGCGGCTGGAAGGGGCGGCGGCCCGCCCGGTGATCGTGCCGGAGACGATCGTCGTGGACCGCGGGAAAATCTATGTCTCCGAGAGCTTCGTCGCCGCGTGCGAGACGCTCGGGGTGAGCGTGCAGCCGGCCCCGCCACGGCGGCCACAGGCCAAGGGTGTGATGGAGCGGACCTTCGGTTCGATCAACGACCTGTTCTGCCAGCACGTTGCGGGCCATACCGGGTCCAGTGTGCTGCGCCGGGGCCGGGACACTATGGCGGAGGCACAGTGGACGATCCCGCAGCTGCAGGACTTCTTGGATGAGTGGATCGTCTGCTGGCAGAACCGGCCGCACGAGGGCCTGCGGCACCCGGTGCTGGCCAAGACGGTGCTCACCCCGAACGAGATGTGGGCCGCTCTGATCACCGTGTGCGGGTACGTGCCTGTGCCGCTGACCGGTGCCGACTGGCTGGAGTTGCTGCCGGTACGGTGGCAGCCGGTGACCGAGCGCGGCATTCGCATCGACTACCGCACCTACGACCACGAAGTCCTCGACCCCCACCGAGGCCGGCGCTCGGACGCCGTGGTCAAGGACGGCAAGTGGGAGGTCCACTACAACCCGCACGACGCCCGGCAGCTCTGGGTACGTCTGAGCGACGAGCAGCTCCATGAGATCCCGTGGATCCACCGCGACCACGTCCACCAGCCGTTCAACGACCAGATGTGGCGCCACGTCCAGGGTGAAGTCGCCCAGCGTGGCGACCGTGAACAGCACGAGGCCGACCTCGCCGACGCCCTCGACCAGCTCCTGCGCCGCACCCGCGCCAGCGCGGGGAAGCCCCCGAAGCGACGGGGTCGCAAGAGCCCCATCACCGCACCCGGCCCCGCGGCCGTGTTCGAGGGTCTCGCTGTCGGTCTGCCGGCACCACGACAGTCGGCCGCCCCGGATGACCGCCAGCCTGGAGAGCCTGCCCCTGCGCCACGTGCCGTGCAGGACGGCGTGGCAGACCCGGCAGGAGGCGAAAGAACGATGCAGAGAGGGCCGGGCGGAGGGTGGGAATGGGAGGGCGAGAGCCTGGACGACCTTGCCGCCACGGAGACGACGGCCAGGACCGGCGCGGGTGCGCCGGAGGGAGCAAACACCGGCACAGCGGCAGCTGATGCCCGTGGCGACGGGTACGGGCTGTGGGATGCCGAAGCGGAGGCCGAGCAGTGGTGAACAACCCTAGGGACACGAGAGAGGCGTCGATAAGCGGTGCCACATCGGCCGCGCACCGGCCAGCGGACTCTGCAGTGAGCACCGAGGACGTCGCGGACGGCGATGGACAGGCGCAGGCCGGGGCAGTAACGGTGTGGGACGGGTTCGCCCGCTTCGCCACCACACCCGTCGTTACTCCTCCTGGGCCCGGGGCGCCCGCGCGCAGCTTGGCCGAACGCCTGGCCTACCACTCGCAGTTCGTCACCGTACGCACCCCGGCGATCGACATGCTGGCCACACAGGTACGCGCCCTGATGCTGCTGGGCCGTCACCAACAGGTCACCGCACGCCCGTCCCTGATCGTCACCGGCCCCGCCGGGGCCGGGAAGACCACCGCGCTGCTCCAGGTCGGACGCGCCTGCCACCTCGCCCGCAGGAGGCGCCAGGGCGAGTCGGCCGCGGGCGGGCAGGTCCCGGTCGCCTACGTGCTGGTGCCGCCCGCCGCCAGTGCCAAGACTCTCGCGCTGGAGTTCGCCCGCTACCTCGGCATCCCCGCCACCGCCCGGATGTCCCAGGCCCAGGTCGTCAACAGCGTTTGCCACACGTACACGCAGGTGGGTGTGCGGCTGGTGATGATCGACGAGATCCACCGACTCAACCCTCGCACCACCACCGGTGCCCAGAGCGCCGATCTCCTCAAAGACCTCACCGAGCGGATCGGCGCGACGTTCGTGTACGCGGGCATCGACGTCACCAGCACGCCGTTGTTCACGGGGGTACGCGGGGAGCAGCTCGCCGCACGCGCCAGCCTCGTCGACTGCGATTCCTTCCCCGCACGTGAGGGTGAGCACGAACCGTTCAAGGACCTGGTACGGGCACTGGAGAACGCACTCGACCTACGCCACCACCGGTCCGGGAGTCTGGTGCGGCTGGCACCGTACCTGCACGCCCGCACCGCCGGGCGGATCGGATCCCTGGCGCGTCTGGTGAAGCAAGCGGCCCTGGCCGCGCTGCTGGACGGCACCGAACGCATTACCAGGGTCACCCTCGAGGCCGTCCGCCTGGACCACCTCGCCGAACAGCACTACCGGCCCCGGGTCCCGACCAGATCCGGCTCCCGGTGAACCAGACCGCTCTCGCAGCCCCTTGGAGGGCCGCGCCCGATACTGCGCGAGGCAGCACACCCGTAGCTGGGGCATGGGCCCACATCCTGCCCCCGGCCGCGGGCGTGTTCCGGGTACGGCCCCTGCCGTACGAAGCGACCGCCTCCTACCTGAAGCGCCTCGCCGGGATCTACCGACTGACGCTGTCCCAACTCCTCGACGGCTGCGGCATCACCCTGAACGGACACGGCACCCCGCCCACAGCCGAACTGGCCCTCTCCCCCGCAGCCGCCCACCACATCACCATCCTGGGCCGCATCCCGATGGCTCACCTCACCCACGCCCTGCCCTGGCTGCCTCATCCAGGCAGCCCCGGCCCCGGGCCGACCGCGCACTGGAAGCCTCTCGACGCCCTGCACCGGCCCGTGGCCGCCTGCACCCTGTGCACACGGCGCCACAGCCAGGGCACGACCGGGGCCGCATGGGTCCACCGGCCCTGGCACCAACTGGTCTGCCCCCGCCACCACCAGGCAGCCCCCGACCCCAGGCTCGACATCCCGGTCCACACCAAAACCGTGCCCGAACTGGTCACGGCCCACCACTCCCATAGACGGCTGCTACGACACCCCCGCGGCAAAAGCGCCTGGATGACGGCACGTGCGATCACCACCCGCTGGTACGACCAGCAGCAGCACCTGACCGAACGGTGGCACCACCGGCTGAACCAACTGAGCGTGTTGAACATGCACTTGGACCGTGTGGGAAACGCTTCAGCCGTGCTCTTGGCCCGTGATCTCGTGATCTACCCCGAAACCGTCATCCTCGCCCGCGCCCTCGCCGCACTCCCCCGCTACCGGACACAGCGTCCAAGCGAGGCCCTCACCGCGATCGGGCACCGCCTCGGACTCTCCCGGTTCGCCCCCACCACCAGCGACGCACTGGCCACCTACCTCACGCATACACGCCGCTGACCAGCAACAACGGGCACCGCACACAACTACACCCCGGCTGCTACCTCTCGACGCACCATTCCATCGACAACAAACCCAAGATCAATCCCACCCAACTACAGAACCCCAGACCACCACCCCGAACAACCAAACCGAACACCCCTTGCCAAGCCCGTTCCCGGCCCCTCACAGCACACCCGCCCCAGCCCGAAATCCCAAGCCCACCAACGGAACACCAGGCCACAGCAGCCCCACTACTGCAGAACTGCAGCTCCGTCACACCGTCACGCCGGTGGGTGGCATTGAAGTACGCCCGCTCGACCAGCCAATTCACCGTGGGGGTGTGCACGGGAGGGCCCCTCCCCACGCCCTGTCATCGATTCTCCCGCGGCCCAGGCCAGCGGCCTCGCAGGGGCGGAATGCGAACTGAATCGCTACCGGGCAGCCGACCAACTGAATTGATTGGCAGTTTGCGGGTGGGCAGCCCATCAACGAACGGGCTGGTTGGGTCAGCTCGAGATCGACTGACACCGATGAAAGCTGGTTCGCCATTCCTGTCTCGCAGTCGTTCCGCCCTGTCTCCGGATCGCCTCCGGTCATCCGCCTGACGGCGCCGCGTCCGCAGGGCCGCATCGCACGGCGACTGGATCTCGTCATCCCGTCTGTCCTGACCCTCTGCAGCGGACTGTGGGGGATCCAGCGGCAGGGTTCGTTATGGATGGACGAGGCCGTCACGTACGACATGGCCCACCGACCGCTGCCCGTGCTGTGGGCAACGTTGGGCCACACCGATGCCGTTCACGGCTTGTACTACCTGCTGGTGCACGGCGTATTCGTCCTGTGGGAGGGCGGCGTCGTCGCACTCCGGCTGCCATCTGTCATCGCCATGGCGTGCACCGCAGCCGGTGTTGCCGCCATTGGCCGGCGGCTTGCGGGCCCGAGGTGCGGATTGGTGGCGGGCGCCGTGTTCGCCCTTCTGCCCCCAGTACAGCGCTACGCTCAGGAGGGCCGTTCCTACGCCCTGGTGACGGCGCTGGTGGTCGCCGCCACATGGGTCTTCTTACAGGCCTGCGCACGTCCCCGCTCAGCCACGTGGGCGGCCTACGCGGCGTTGACCTTACTGTCGATCCTGTTGCACGAGTTCGCCGTTCTGGCTTTGGTCGCGCATGGCGTGACGCTGCTCGTCGCCCCCGTGCCGCGCATGGTGGCCAGAGCCTGGATCGCAGCCTCCTGCTGTTCTGTAGCTCTCGCTACGCCTCTGGTGCTGTTGAGCATGCGGCAGTCTCAGCAGGTCGCTTGGATCGAGGTATCCGTCACGGGTGATGCGACGGGGTTCGTGCTGCTGGCCGTCGTCGGACTTGCGTGTGCCACGCTGGTGACCTGGTTCAACACCCATAAGCACCTCATGCGGTCGGCCTCGCTCGGTTTGCCGTCGCTCGCCCTGCCCCTGCTGGTCGTACCGCCCGCGATGCTCCTGCTGGTATCCGCGGTGAAGCCCCTCTATGTCGATCGGTATGTGCTGTACGCCCAGACCGGGTTGGCCCTGCTGACAGGAGCGGCAGTCGATGTGCTGTGGCGCGTTCCGCGTCGCCGCCGAGGTGTGTTCCTAGTAGCGGTGGCCGTCGCGGTCTTGGCAGTAGAGGTACCTGTGGCGACGCATCTGCGGAGCTCGGCCAGCCGTGTCGACGATGTCACGGCCATCTCCCGTGCAGTGGCGCAGGTGGCCAGCCCCGGCGACGGGGTGCTCTTTCTGCCTGGCAGTCGGCGGGTGTGGCTGCTTCAGCGAACACCTGAATCGCTCGGGCTCATTGACCTGTCTCTGGCCGCCTCACCTCGCACCTCCCGCACTCTCTATGGCACTGAAGCGTCTCCCGCAGTAATTCGGCACCGCATGTTGCGTGTGTCACGCGTCGTGGTGCTGCGTGATCCAGTGCGTGAGGGGGCGGAGTCAACCGCGGGTGAGAGAACCAAACCGCGCGTGTTGGAGCAGTGGTTTGCAACATGCAGCAGCCGAGAACTGCGGACCGCCCGCATTGAGGTGCACGCCCGTGATGGGAAGTGCTGACCGACGGCCCCACACGGCCCAGTCGCGGCAGCAGCAGAGGTTCATCGGATCGGGGAGGACATCATCAGCCAGCAGATGGTCGGCAGTTCGTGTTCCGCTGACAGCACCGAGGCCGTCGTCGCGCCGCCAGTTCACCGCACCTTGCGGCGTGTGGCTCCGATCGTCCTTCCCTTCGCGGCCGCTCTAGCCGTGGGATTGTGGGGAATCGAACGCCAGAACAGCATGTGGCGGGATGAGTCCGTCACCTACCAAGTAGCACATCGGTCCCTGGGCGACATCTGGGCTCTGCTCGGGCACATCGATGCCGTGCACGGCCTGTACTACCTCGTCATGCACGCGGTCTTCAGCATCTGGGACGGCGGACTCCTCGCCCTCAGGCTGCCCTCGGTGGTGGCAGCGGCGGTGGCAGCTGCAGGAGTAGCAGCGCTCGGTGCACGACTGGGTGGCCCTCGCGTCGGGATCCTAGCCGGGCTGGTGTCCACCGGGGTGCCCATGGTGCAGCAGTACGCCCAGGAGGGCCGCTCGTACGCCATGGTGTACGCGGCTGTCGTCTGGGCGACCTATTTCCTCGTGCGTGCCCTCGCCCAACCGCAGTGCCATTGGTGGTGGCCGTACACCGGTGCCCTCGTCCTGGCCGGGTGGCTCCATGAGTTCGCCGCGCTGACACTTGCCGCGCACGGGGCCGCTCTCTGGTTACTGCGCACGGCACGTCCGATCTGGCGTCGGTGGACCAGGTGTAGTGCAGGCGTACTTGGAGGGTTGCTTCCGCTGGCTGTGGCGAGCGTTGGGCAGTCAGAACGGCAACTGGGTTGGCTGGGACGCCCGAGCCTGACCGAATGGTGGCACTTCGCTGCGGTCTCCGGAGCCGGACTGCTCCTTGCGTGGATGCTTCGTCGTGGCCGGATGACCGCAGCCCTCGATGCCCAAGACCGCCCGCTGGTTGTCTTCGCGACCACCCTGCTAACCATCCCAACGGGCCTGTTGATGACGGTGTCTCTCGTGAAGCCGTGGTACGTCGATCGCTACGTCCTCTACACCATGGCGGGGCTCGCGCTGCTCATGGGAGCTGGTTTGGATCTGGCGATCAGGCGCTGTCAACGGCTCGCTCGGCCCTGGCGGGCTGGAGTCGCTGGTCTGACGATCGTCGCGGCAGTGGCGATCCTGCTGCCGTGGTCGCTTCTCATGCGGATGCCGGAGAGCCGCAAGGACGATGTCGTGGCCATCTCTGAGGCCGTCGATCGCGACGCCCGTGAAGGGGACGGAGTGCTGTTCATGCCGGCGCGGCGTCGCGAGTGGCTGATGTCGCATTCGTCGGTATATCAGCGACTGAACGACTTGGCGCTCGCTGAGTCTCCTGCGGCCTCACGCACCTTGCAAGGCACTGAGCTCAGTGCAGTTGGCATCCGTCGGCAGATTCTGGCCTCGGACCGGATCCTCGCGCTGTCCGATCCCGCAGGCCAGCCGATCGATCTGGACCGGCAAGAGGCGGTGAAGCGGAGGGTACTCACGGCCGACTTCCAGGTGTGTGAGCGGACGAGATTACGCGGTGCTCAGCTCGTCGTCTACGCCCGCCCCGGCAAGTGCGGGCAGGCGTAAACGGGTCCGCCACGGCGCAACGCCAGACCCTTTAGGAGTGGGAAGCTGGACAGGCAGGGATGGTGAGGATCGGCTGGTAGTGACCCTGTGGGTAAGGCTCGCCGATGAGTTCTCCCTCGGCTTCGATCCATGCATGGGCGGCGAACGGGCTCGTACGCACTCCAGTGCACCAAGTGGGCCAGAACCCTTTGGTCCGGCAGAGGAGCGCGGCGGCTATCGAGCGCTGCAAGCATGCCTCTCCGGCGCAGCGCATGCTCACTGCCACTACGGCTTGGCGGGCGGAGAGGGCTTGGTCGGCGGTGGCTGGTGCGGCACGACGCCGCGCCAGCTCCATCACTCTTCGGAGCCGGTGTGGACGGGCCCTGGCGAGTATGCGCGCAAGGGCGACAACCAGAAGTGGCACGATCCGGCGGCGAAATGGCAGGCGAGGACGCTCAGGCAGCGCTGCGGGAATGCTCACCGGCTGGCCTCCAACAGGTGGGCCTTCTGTAATTGTGCGATCACCCGAGTGATGTCGTTGTGGACCTGGTCGGGGGCAATTTGGTGCCGCGCAGCAATGCCAGAGGCGATCTCTTCGATGGTGCAGCCGTCAAGAAGGCGGCGCAGCGTCTGTGCTCCGTTGGCGTTGAGCTGCCAGTAGCGACCAGTACGCTGATTGAGCAGCACCATTCCGTCCTCCGTGTCGACCGTGGAAACGTCAGGAGGCAGAATTACGGACATCGTTTCTCCGGGAGCTTGTGTGTCGAGTTGTGGCAGTGCGGAACCAGGTTTCACAGCCGAGAAGGTGTTCAAGGGCGATGTTCTTGGTGTTGTCTGCCTGAGGTGCGAGGATCTCGCCGCGCAGCATGCCGGTGTCGATCAGGCCATGACGGGCGAGTTCCGACTCAGCAAACACCTCCAGCAGGGCTGCAAGATTGCGACGCCGGCCGACGCGGAGGTCTTCCGCGAAGTCACCCTTGGTGGATCTGTTCAACACTACGGGCGGCGCAATACCCTGCATGGCCTGGGCAAGAAGTGGCTTGTAACGCAGAGGCGTTACGCGTTCGTGCAATTGCACCGCTAGAGCGGCTTCAACGACGCGGTCGTCAAGGTAGGGCATCTCAAGGCGAACGCCGGATTCAGCGAATATACGGCCCATCTGCGCGTAGGCAGGCGCGGTGGTACGCAAGGCCAGGAGGAACTGGTGCTGTCCCCTGTCTTCAGCAAAAGGCCGCACCTGATCCGCGGTGCGTCGCAGTGTTCGTCGAGTGGCGTCCAACGCCTCATCTGTAACCCACGGTTGGGCGCGAAGAGGCGAGAAGCCCCAGCCGATAGGCGGGAAACGATCAGCTAGTGGTGCAGCGAGCTCATCTGCCTGGGCGCGCCACCACGAGGCGACGTCGCCGCCTCGTGTCAGTTCGCGCACGGTCGCGGACAGGGGCCATCGACTCACTGCAAGGTGCCCGCGCAGGTGCCGGAGGCCAGTAAGAGGGTGCCTCAGCAGGAGCCGGTGGAGGTACCCGGGAAACTTGAAGAAGAGTTCGTCGGCACCGTGTCCGGCGATGTGTTGCCGGGAGCCGTGGGCGGCCAGGTTCAGAGCGGTGTGCCGAGTACGGGCCAGGGTGCGGCTGAACAAGTAGGGTTGCTCGGGATCGGCTGGAGCAGCAGGGTCGGTGAAGATGGCGGGCAGCTTGGCCTGCGGCATTACAAGGTGGTCGGCTTGAGGTAGGCATCGTGCCGCATGAGTGGCGTAATGAGCGTCGTCATTGCCCTCTTCCGCTTCGCCCCACCGAAACGTCAGCAGGTCAGGAACGTGGTGCGCGGCGAGGAAACATAGCGACGTGGAGTCCATTCCGCCCGAGAGGTCCACGCTGAGGCGGCCCTCGGGAGGGCGCCGGTCGGCTGTGGCAGTGATCAGAGCCGCCCGCACAGTGGGAGCGCCTTGTTCCAGCGACAGCTCAGGGGCAGGCGGCCCCCACCAGGACACTTCGCGCGCGGTCCGGTCCCGTTTGAGGAGGAGGAAGTGGTCGGGCGGCACCGTATAGACACCGCGCCACATGCTGTGGTCGCGTAGCGGGGAGGGCAGCATGCCTCCGCAGACGGCTCGAGTGGCGAGCATGTCCTGGTCCACGTCGGCCCCGGTCAGGTCGGCGAGCACATCGGCGCGATCGGCGGCAATGGGCATCCCTTGGAGATAGGCGTAAGAGACACGGCGCAAGCCGGTGACACTGCCTTGAACCCTGAGCTGATCATCAATCAACACAACTAGGTGGAAGCTGCCGGGCAGTGCCCGCGCCAGGTCGTCTACATCGGACGGGGTGCGTACCCGGGCAGCCAGTGTGGCGAGCCGTTCGGTGGTGACCGGGCAGTGCCCGATCACCACCACCTGCACTGGGCCCACCTGCGCTCGAACGACCTCGTCTGACGCCCAGTGGCCAACGATCCACGGGCGCCCCGACAGGTGAGGGATTAGCTGCGGCGCCCCGATGGGGAGGTCGCGAAATGCCTCGGCTTCAGGTACGTCCGGCGTGATTATGAACCCAGTGCGCAACGGTCTGGCCTCAGCGGATATTGAGGCCGAAGCTGTCCAGCGGCCTGCTGCCGAAGCCCAGCGTGTCCTCCGAGAACTCGCCGACTTCAATCAGCGCCGGCGGCTCGTACGGCTCAGGGAGTACCTCGTGAACCTGTGATTCCATGATGGATCCCCTTTCTTTGGCTGAAATGATCACCTTCAACCTACGAACATCTACATCACTTGTTCCAGGTCGTTTTTGGCCAAAAGTTTTACGGAGAAGGATGCAGCCACGCCGGAAACCTCGTGGTGCGAGCTAAAGTGTGCAGATAGCATGGACCCACAAGACCGTCGATATGGATAAGGTACGCGCGTTGACCAGCACCGGATTAGTTGCAGTGCGCCAGAAGCTACAGCGAGTCAGTGGCGAGGCAGGAAGATTCGGCGCCGTAGGTGCGGTCGGCTGGGTGGTGGACACGGCCGTATTCAACCTATGTTTGCATTTTCTACACCTGCAAACAGTCCGCTCCGGAGTTATCTCCAATGCGGTGGCGATTGGCGTTAATTACCTCGGAAATCGCTACTGGACCTACCGGCATCACGACAAGAACCGCTACGCCCGAGAGGCAGCGCTCTTTGTACTGTTCAGCGGCATTGGCATGATCATTCAGAATGGCGTGCTCGCCATTTCGCATTACGGCTTCGGGTACACCTCACCTCTGGATGACAACCTTGCGAAGAATGTTGTCGGTCTCGGGCTGGCCAGTGGCTTCCGCTTCTGGGCCTATCGCAAATGGGTTTTCCGCAAGCAGCCCCAAAGCGTCAGCGATTCCTATCCATCCGCACCGGCAGCTGTTCTGGCTCGCCGACCCCGGCGTGACTGACTGAACTGGTGGGCGCGGCAGTTGTCTCCTTCGGCGCAGGATGCTTTCTGGACGTGGGCGGGGGGCCGCTGGCGGCGGATCGGGCGTGAGGACGTCGCTTCGGTGTTCTGGTCCTGGAGCGGTCCACAACACCGGCGGCCCGCCGACCCGGGTGGACGACGCCCCGACCGCGGATGCCGAAGCCCCATGGCTGATCGGCTGGCCTGAGTCTAGGAGAGGCGGTAGTGAGCCCCGCCCATCCGCCACGGGGGGAGCAGATGGGCGGGGCCGTCGCGGCATCACCTTGTCAGAGTGGGGGATGATTCCTCGGCCGAGTCATGGTTCGCGCGCAGCCGACATGAGTCCGTGACGTACCGCGACCAGTTCAGTTCATCGTCCCTACCGAGCTCATCGTGGACCAAGCGATGGAGCTTGGTCCACACGCGGGCTTCGGACCACTCGGTGAACCGGCGGAACGCGGTGACCCCCGACGGCCCTAACGCGGACGGCAGTTGATTCCATGAGCAGCCTGATGTGGCGGCAAAGACGATCACGGCCAAGACTTCACGATCTCCATGTCGGCGCCGGCTCCCTCCGCCCTGTGGACGTATCGGCGGAGCAGGAACCACCTGTAGGAACAGTGCCCACAGGCTGTTCGGCACCAGTCTCTCAACCAGCTCTCGCGCCATCTGGCAACTATCTCGCATGATCCCGTCGAGTGAATCGGCAGTCCAGCGGGCCGTCGGCACTAACCGATGAGTAGCAGCCTCACCGGCCAGGGCGTCTTCTGGATGTGGGGTGTACACGGCTGAGGACATTCTGGGGCCTCGGGCACGGCTCAGCCAGAGGCAGAAGGGTAGGGAGGATTCCCCTAGCTAGAGGAACTTGATCGAGCTTATGTGCTCTCGCAGCGCGTCGTTCACTACCTCGCTGACTGCCTGGCCAGGGCGCACTGTGATGAACGGACCGGTGTACCCCGCCCCCGTACAGAGGAGGACCGTGTGCGAGGAAGTGTTTTTCAAGGAGCTGATGCTGTCGTTGACAGATCCAGTGCCATCGTTCCACTTGTTGTCTTCAAGGTTGCCGTCACTGCCAGTGAAGCTATGCCAGCCTCCGCTGAAGCCAGTGTCCTTGTAGACGGTAAGTGCACCCGCTTCTATGCCCTCATGAGCGAAGGAAGGCGCCGCAATTCCTACCGATAGCATACTGGTCAAGAGTATAACAGCGAGTGAGCCTATCGCACATCTCACGCTAATCCTCCTTATCTCTGCAGATGTCGGGGTGGCGTTGAACGAATAGTATCCAATTCTTCTATTCAGCTATCGCGCTACCGACCTAAGCGGGGCCCGCTGCGTGGGGCGTATTACGGCGCACCCTTCACCTTGATCACTTCGTTGACACGGCCTAGGTACTTGACCTGCGCAGCCGAGAGCTTACTGAAGTACGCACCATGTCGCTTGATCGCCTGCTCCTGTAACCTCGCCTCAGCCTCAAACAACGCCTCAACCAGTTTTTCCTGACTCTTGCATTGAACATCGGCGACCGCCACCGACTTTTCCACAGATGAAGCTTTGTCCGACTTCTTTTTCCACCATCGTGGGTCGCCTATCGCTTCACCTGGCGTCGTGTAGGTGTATCCATGGCCACGCATGCACTTCGCCCATCTGCGGGTAACCCGAGCAACTTCCGAATTCCTCTTCGCCTTGATGAGGAGTTCAGAACTAAGGCGATTGAAGAGGTGATAGTTGACGCTCCCCCCACCCTCATCCAGAATACTATTAGCCTTGTATCCGCAACCACTCTTCTCGCTGTATGCGGCCTTTATTCCGTCACCGCCGAGACGTTTTTCTCGCTCGTCATGCTGACGTGGGACGTCGGTTTCCCCGGACAGGATCGCCGAGTTCACATGGTAGCCGAAGTCTCGCGCCACCTGAATCTCAACGACACCATATCGGCGACGGTTCTTTATCTCGTCCACGCGCGACGGGTAATGCAGAATATTCCATTCGTAGCCACGCTTCTTCATGCACTCCCTGATGAGGAAGTCGCGAGCTTCCGCTACCGCGTAGGAGTCCTGCTGAGTGAGCTCGTACTTGTCGAACGGCAAGACCAGTTTGAGCACTTGCTTGGTCGGCTTCGGAGCCTCCGCCTGCCCGCTCCCGGCGTGAGTGGAGGTCTCGGCCGAGCAACTCACTGCCAGCATAAGGAATACGAGTGACAGGGTCGCGTGTCTCTTTTCCATGAATTACCTCGCACCCGATCCAGCAGGTGACCTCGCAGGGGCGGGTGGTGCCGAAAAAGGTCCCGGCATCACCCGCGACACGCGATTTAGCGGAAGTCCACGCAGCTGGCCTTGTTGTCAAAGTTGTTGTTGCTGAAGTCCTTGTCGGAGGAGTTCGGCCTCGCGAAGTACTGGTCGCCGGAGCAGCCGTTATCCTGCCACAGAACAATGTCACGGCTGGTCTGGTTCTTCATCGAACTGGCGCCGTTGTCAACCTTGCTAGATGTGCCATTCCAGTAAGTGTCGCTGAGGTACCGGTCGTCACCGGAGAAGTTCTTGCTGCTGCCGCCGTAGCTATCGTGCTGGTAGAGCCACAGGTAGCTGGCCTGAGCACCCGTCTCGCTCGCAGTGGCTGTCTGAGCGACGCCGAGCAGCGCGCCACCGGCGAGCGCGATGGAGCTTATTCCAGCGATAATTCCTCTACGCATCATTTTCTCCTTCTTCGATTCACGCGGTCGGTGATCACGCAATGGCGCAACGCGAATAACATGCGCCCTCACCAAAGGTGAGAAATTGCGGAATCTTTTTTTGCTACAGGTAATCCAAGGTGAATATTTCAACTGCGTCAACGATCTATGGCATCGATGGCCGGATTCGACAGCCGCTCCTGAGGTGGCGCAAAAGCCAGGCGAGGCGCGCGACCAGGGCATACGCAGGCTACTTACACACTCTGGATCGCTGAATTCCGGATCATGGTTGGCTAAGACGCCATTTCACTTGGCCAGGCCAGTCTGCGGCGCCAAACGAGGGTGCAGCGATGGCTGTGAAGGCGAGAAGGCGTTCCGGCTTGCCTTCGTAGCGGCGGTGCAGACGTCGGCAGCCGGCCAGCCAGGAGACGGCCCGTTCCACCATCCGGCGATACCGGCCCAGGCGTTGGAACGAATCGATTCCCTTGCAAGCGATGCGGTGGCGGATGCCACGAGAGGCGAGTCATCGCCGCAGGTGGCGGTAGTCGTAGCCCTTGTCCCCGTGCAGCTTGCCGGGCCATGAGCGTCGCGGGCCGCAACGTAATACGAAAAGCTCCCCCGGCACGCCGAGGCTCATCTCGCCTGGACCACCATGGCGCTGATGACCCGTCGGCTGACGAAACCCGTCGCCGACTGGCGCGAACCCAAACCCCCACCTTCCCCGCCGGTCGGACCAGTACGGATCAGGCTTCGTCCCTGGACCGTCCGCCTTGCCCCCGCACCGCTGACCCGCTAGATCGCGCAGCTTCGCTCTCTGCGTGGCTTTGCGACGGAGGTCTCAAGGGAACAGCAGACTGTTGGTGGCGGCGCGTGTCAGTTCCGGATGGCTGAGGACATCCGTGCTGTCGACGAACTGGTCGACTGCGCCGATCGTCGCCAGGGAGCTGATGTCAGGGTCGGTGATACGGGTGCTCAGCGCCGCGGTGAAGCGTCCGGCGTGCAGGACCTGGAATGGTCTGGTGTGGTAGGGCCGCGTGGCGGGGTCAACAGGGTCGGTGAGGCCGACCTGGTTGTGTGTGGCCGCGACGGCCTCGTAGGCGCGGGCCAAGTGATGCTCGCGGGTGTGCCAGTCGGTAGCGGTGAGGGCCGCAGTGAGGACCGGGGTGAGGGCGGGTGCCTGGGGAGTGCGGGCGAAGGCGCTGCCGAGCCATTTGCTGTAGGGCGGGTAGCGGCACTCCATGAGCAGGCAGAGCCGCATCAGATCGCGTACCAGGCGGGCGGGCGACGACAGCGGAGCCGAGTTCGTCGCCCACTTCGCCGCAGCGGCCCACGAAGGCTTCCTCCTGGGAGACGCGCTGCCACTGGCAGGCGAGTAGGTAGAGCCAGAGGTCGTGGGGGTACCAGTCGAGGTTGGCGCGGGCTGGTGCGAGTTGACCGAGTCCGTCGTGGAAGACGGCACCCGCAGTGACCTCGGCGAGGAGCTGAGTGGGGGTGGCCAGCCAGTCCGCCCGGGTGATGTCGGTACGCGGGTCGAAGCCCAGTTGCCCGGTGAACCAGGCGCCTGGGTCTGTGACTTCGACTCGGTGGTGGACTGGTCCCTCAGTTGTCTGCATGACCCGGATGCCTGCTTCGCCGATGGGGGCGAAGTGCGTCGGGTAGCCGCGGAAGGTTTTCGGCAAGCTTTCGGAGAGCAGTGCTGTGATCCTCGTGCCGTGGCGTGTGACGTCCTGCGAGCGCAGGAAGATCTGTAGGCGGGGTCCCCACTCGTGGTCAGCGGAGCGGGCGGTGTCGAATCCGAGGACTTCCGAGCCGCCACCGAGGCGGGCGGCGGAGTGCGTAACCCCCGGGGCGGCCTTGTCCAGCAAAGGCCGTACGGCTTCGAGGTAGAAGCGGTGCGAAAGTTCCAGTCCAGGGATGAAGGACTGCGTGGTCATGCTGGAGAGGGTGCCGGATCAGCGTTTGGTCGGTCGAAAGATTTTCCCCGTTCGGCAAGCATCAAGTCTGTCATGCGGCCCGAGACCGTGGCCGCACCTGCCGCACGTGTGCTTCAACTTCTCCCGCAGCTTCTCCACGAGATCCAACGATGTCTTAGCCACGTCCAACCAACGAGCAAACGAGCAGACAATCAAGCCACGTGCCGGACAGTCGAGGAAGCGGGACGGCTTCTCATCGAGTAACTCTCACGGGTGCTCACGGCTGAAGAACCACATCACCCAGATGCTGAGCCCGCTCGCTACGAGCACCATGATCAAGTTCATCAGGATCTGCATGCGCCGAGCGGTGCGCGCCACTTCCACGGCTACACGGTCATGCTCCGCGATGCTGGCCGTGAGGAACTCAGCTTCGAGATCGTTGAGTGTTCCCGTCGGTTCGTTCTTGGACGTCGTGAATTCCGTACGCGCCACGCTCAAGAGTACGCCTCGGTACAAAGCCCCAGAGTCCTCCCCGAGGATTTTCCATGTACGCGCCGCCTCAGTCAGACGTCGGTGAAGGTGCAGCCGTTCACGCTCTTCATCCACCCATCCGTTGAGCCGCGGCCATGCGGAAATCAACGCCTCGTGGGCGAGCTCAACCCTGTCGTCATCGATCGTCAACAACCGGGCCAAGATGAGCTGCTCCAGGACCGCGGCTTGTGCTTCACTGACTTGGATCTCGGCTAGGGGGACCGGGCGTCGGGTGTCCAGAGACCCCTCTCCTGGAGAAACCAGCCTGAGCAGCATGGCGCGAGCGGCGCCCGCCTGCTCCGGGGTGAGGCCGGTGAACACACTCTCAGCGGTGTGCGCGACCGCTCCACGAATACCGCCAATCGCCTCATAGGCAGCGAGAGTCAGGCGCCTGCCGGTGCGGCGACGCCAGACCTCGAGCAGTGTGTGCGACATCAGCGGCAGGCCACCGGGCTCGCTTGTGACTTCTTCGAGGATCTGATCGGTCACTGAACGTTCCACAAGGAGTCCAGCCTGGTGTGCCGGTTTGATAATCGCCTCGCGCAACCGGTCCGGCGACATCGCTGAGATCAGCAAATGAGCCTTGTTCATCGCGTTGGCCAAGGCTTGGTGGTCGGCGCAATGCCCGTAGAAGTCGGCTCGCACTGCGATCAGGACACGCAGGGAACTCTTCTCCGCCTGCGCGGTCAGTAGCAGCTCAATGAACTCGCCACGCTCTTGTGGGTCCTGACAGAGCGTGAAGAGTTCTTCGAACTGGTCCACCAGCAGGATAGTTTCCTTGCCGTCCTGGCCAGGCAGAGCAAGGAGGGAACGCAGTGCATGTACCGGATCCGGCCCAGGGGTACAGATGCTAATGCCC
This sequence comes from Streptomyces kanamyceticus, assembly GCF_008704495.1. Taxonomy (NCBI): domain Bacteria; kingdom Bacillati; phylum Actinomycetota; class Actinomycetes; order Kitasatosporales; family Streptomycetaceae; genus Streptomyces; species Streptomyces kanamyceticus. Next base: position 10,108,754 of record NZ_CP023699.1, on the reverse strand, counting down.
CTCAGCTGGAAGTCACGGGCGCTGCGCTGAAGTTCAGGCGCAAGTCCCGCTCGCAACAGCGACGACTTACCACTGCCCGAAGCACCGACGAGGGCAACGAAGCGGTGCTGGGCGATCATGCGTGCCAGACGCTCGACCTCCGGCTGGCGCCCGAAGAAGAGGTGCTGATCACCCGTTCCGTAGCGGGAGAGTCCTCGGTACGGCGCCGCTTCGTCATCGCCATGAGCGCTCTGTTGCGCGTGGGCGTCGGCCGCTACTTGCCACCGCTGAGCCCACTCCTCCTCATCGCCGCCGCAGGCGCGGACGTACGCCAACGTGACGGGCAAGGAGGGAAACTTCCGGCCTGCCGCCGCCTCGGACAAAGTCGGCGCCGAATAGCCAGTTCGGTGGGCCAGCTCGCGGTACGCAGGGCTACCCGCCTCGTCCCTCAGTTGCCGCAGATCATGGGCCAGACGCTGAACCGGCCCTTCAGTAGGATCAAGTGCCTTCTCTCGGCGCCCCACAACACTCCCCCTTATCCGCGCTACGCACTGTCTCCAGGACAACTGCCACGCCAGCTCACTCACTACCCGGCAAGTCGTCGGCCAGCGATCGAGATCACTGCCATAAGGCCACGCCTGTCATCGTCCAACACTGCCCTTGGGTGGGCCACCGACCTTGAGGCCCGTCTCCACACCGAGCAGGACTAGCTTGGTCTTTGACGCCGCGCCATCGGTGAAATCACCCCAACTGGCGTGGAACCAAACACTAGTCACCGCGCCGAACGCTCAGTAAGAAGCTGCTTTCAATCTCCTTGTTTTGAGGGGTAGTTGGGGTGTGGGTCGGGTTTGGTTCTGGTTCGGTCGGTAGTGGCCGGTGAGGGGTCGCCCGCGGGCGGCTTGGGGTGTCCGTTTAGTGGTTTTCCGGTCGCCTCTGGTGATCTGTGCTGGTGGGCGCGGACTCTGCGGGTAGTGGCGGGGCGGAGTCCGTTTCGCTGGCGGTGTGGCGCGAGCTCCGTCCTGCTGGTGGGTGGTGATCCCTCGTGTCTGTGTCGCCTGTCGGGAATGTTGCCGCGAGCCGTTACCACGAGTTGGTGGCCTGCTCGCTTCGCCATGTGGAAGCTGTTTCCGCAGGCCAGTGGGGCGTGGGGGACGCGGCGCTGGAGATCGAGCCGGTCCGTGCGCACGGTGGGCATCTTCCGGTGGGTGAGGACGGGCCGCGGGTGGAGGAGTCGTTGCGGATCTTCGCTGAGGAGGTGGGCCTGTCCCTGTCGACGGTGAAAACGTACCGGTGGGTGGCTTCTCGGTGGCCGGCTGAGCGGCGGGTGGCCTCGGTGGCATGGGAGGTCCACAAGATCCTGCTGTCGGCCGATGATCCGTTCGCGCTGATAGCCGACCCGCCGGTGAACGAGCGCACGGGGCGGCGGTGCTGGGACGGCGATGCGGCCAGGAAGGCGGTCGGCTGGAAGACGAGTGGCACTCCTTCGACGGTGGCGGAGAAGGTCGAGACGGTCGCTGATCTAGTTCCGGACGAGGCAGTCGCGTGCCAGGTGATCACCGGGATGCTGAAACGGCGAGAGGTCGCCTTCGTGGCGATGCGTGACCGCGATGCCCGGCAGATGGTCAATGAGATCCAGTTTGAGCAGTCCGGAGTAGGCCAGGACGACGAGGACGACGACGGCCTGGACGAGGAGTACGAGCGGGCTCTGGCCTGCGAGGACAGCCAGGACGATGACAGTGATGTGCTGCGGGCCGATCCGGCGACTGTGGTGCGGGCCTGGCACCGGCAAATGGAGTTCAACGACCTGATGGGTGTGTGCCACGGCTTCGTCGCGGGCGCTTCCAGGCTGGTACCGAAGCTGCGCGGGCAGGAGTTCACCAGCAAGCAGCACACCAGCGTGGAGCAGGTCCTGGAGAAGATCCGCGCGACCTGTGACTGGATCGAGAGCGCGGTGGCAACCGGCAAGGGCGATCTGGATGATGCTCTCGCGCAACTGCTGCGAGGCCAGTGATGCCACACGGAGTTCCGGCGCACATTCACGCCGAAGCGGTCCGCGACGCGCTAATCGAGGCCCGTCCTGCCGGTGCCACCACCGTCCAGTTGCGTGAGTCGACCGGCCGGACCGTCTCCCAGGTCCGCTCCGGCATCAACTTCCTGCGTAAGTCCGCCGCGAAGTGGGGCCTGCCGCCGGTCACCTGGAGCCGGACGACAGGCTGGCAGCTGTCGGAAGACCCCGCGGTGTGGATCGCGTTCGAGCGCATCTTGTTCAACGCCGAGATGCGGCACATCACGCGGGCCATCGACGAGGTCATGACACCCCACGCCAAGCGTGCCCCTGGTGACGACTTCGTCCGCCTGGTCCTGGATCAGCTCGGTGGCATCCGCGCCTCCCTCGAAGTCATCATCCGCATCGAACGCTGACCCGGCATCCGCCCCCGACCTTGATTGGCGTGTTGACGTGCGCGAACGTTGTTACCCCTCCGACATGACCGACACCGAGTGGGCGCTGATCGAGCCTTTGCTTCCCGTCCCCGCATGCCAGACCAGCAAGGGCGGGCGGCCTGAGAGGTGGCCCAGACGCGAGATCGTCGATGCCATCCGCTATCTCAACCGGACGGGCTGCCAGTGGCGGTCTCTGCCTGCGGATTTCCCTCCCGCCTGGACGGTTTATGGGTTCTTCCGCCACTGGCACCGTGCTGGCGTCACCGTCTCGGTCATGGCCCGGCTCCACGAGCAGGCCCGCATCAGAGAGGGCAAGAACCCGCGCTCGGTCACGGTGGTGGTCGACTCTCAGTCGGTCAAAGGCGATGCCACCGTGGGAAAGCGACCCGCGGCTATGACGCCGGGAAGAAGATCGACGGAAGGAAGCGGCACCTCGCGGTCGACCTGCGCGGCACCCCCGTGATGATGATGGTCACTCCCGCTCACGTTCACGACGCCCACGCCGCCCGCGACTTCCTCGTCCGCCTCAAGCTGACACACCCTCAAATCACCCTGGTCTGGGCGGACTCCACCTACGGCGGCAAACTCGTCACCTGGGCCCAGGAGCAACTCCAACTCACCCTGAAGACAGTCAACCGGCCGCAGGTCAAAGGCTTCGTCCTCCAGCCGAAACGCTGGGTGGTGGAGCGCAGCATTTCGTGGCTGGTCCGCGCCCGAAGACACTGCCGCGATTACGAACGCCTCATCGCCCACGCTGAGGCTCACCTTGCGTGGACCGTCATCTCCCTCACCACGGCCCGCCTGGCCCGGCCCGTTCCCGAACGCTGGCGCGAACCGAAACCTCCGCCCATCCCCACCATCCAGCCGAAGCACATCCGCCTGGCTGGACGCCCCCTCCGCCTGCGCCCACTCACCGAGATGACTGGCTGACCCGCCCCACCGGCAAAGGCTCGGGCCCTCAGGCCGTGGCAGCGGCCTGAGCATTAGAACTCCCAGTCCAGCTCGTCCTCATCGACTGCGACAGGCAGGTAACCGTCCACCGCTTCGCCAGTCTCCATAGCCGTGGCCGTCGCATCCAGGAGAGCTGGGAGCGACGCCCACATGGGGTGGCGCGAGAAGGAGCATCCTGTTTCATGATCGGCCTCGCCGATCCGTCCACGGCGAGGAGAGAAGCGCTGGTCCACGATGAGGTGATCCCCTGCGCCGTCAAAGGCGAAGGGGATCCACTGCCCATGCCACCACGGCCCGTACTCCCCGTCCGGGTCACCTTCCTCCGCTCCCGCCAGCTCATCCCCGTAGATCTCCATACGTGTCTGCCAGGCCCTGGTGATGCCCTGCACCTCGAGCAAAGACCAGAACGGTGGCAGCAGGTCGTAGTGCTCCATGCCGTTGTGCCGCAGCAAGGACTCCTCCAAGGGCTCGGGGAACGGCTGCCCGATGGCCTGTTCGGCCGCGGCAATCTCCGAGCGATCCGCCGGAGGGCCAAGAGCGGCAAACGTACGTGGCGTATACCGGACAAGCCAAGCCTCTATACGGGCCCACGACTCGGATATCGACGAAGTCACCCTGGGATCATGCCAGTTCAATGCGCCGCTGAACGGAAGGATTCGAGATCTGTTCGCAGCACCATCACGACCAGTTCTGAACTCACCTGCCTGAATCTGCTCGCCACCGAGCGTGCCCACCTCGCCCGCACCCGCATCCCCAGAGCTAAAGACTCAGGTTCACAAGCAGCTTCTAAGCACTGCAGTGGCGTGCCGTGACGCATGGTGTGCTCGACGGCATAGCGACTCCCGGTGCCCGCTTCGGCAACAATGCGCCCATGAAACTCCCTACTCAGCTCAGTCCTGTGCCTGATACAGACGGTCTCTACCTGTGGGCTCCCGAGGGCACGGGCCTTTGGGGGTACGCGAACTGCTTGTGGATCATTTCGGGTTCCGACGCGGCGGTCATCGACACGCCGTACGACGGTCCGCTGACCGAGGCGATGATCGCCGCCGCCCGGCCCTGGCTGGGCGAGCGCACCGTACGGACCGTGGTCAACACCCACGCGAACGGCGATCACAGCTTCGGGAACCATCTCTTCCCCGAAGCGGAGATCATCGGCACCAGTGCGGGGCAGCACCACCAGCAGCACGAGCCGACTCCGCAGGAGATGCACGCCCTCGTGAACAACACTCCCGCCGGTCTCCCGCTGGGCCGGTACCTGCGCGACCACTTCAGCGTCTTCGACTTCACCTCGGCGCAACTCACCCTGCCTACCAAGACCTTCGCCGGGCGGCACACCTTCACCGTGGGGGAGAAGGAGGTGGAGCTGTACGAGGTGGGGCCCGCGCACCACGTCGGGGACCTCGTGGCCCGCATCGGTGACGTGGTCTGCACCGGCGACATCTTCTTCCACGGTGACCACCCGCCGCACTGGGCGGGCCCGCTGCAGAACGTCATCAATGCCTGTGAGTTGGTCCTGAGTTTCGACCCGCGGGTCATCGTCCCCGGGCACGGGCGACCGACGGACCGGGCGGGACTTGAGGAGTACCTGATCTACCTGCGCACGGTGCAGCGCGAGGTGCACCGCTGCTACGAGGCCGGTCTCAGCGCGGAGAAGGCGATGGACGAGTTCATCCAGGAAGGGGACTTCTATCCCCACCTAGGCCTGCCCGAACGCCTGCTGATATCTATCGCGGTGGAGTACAGCCACCTGCAGGACGGATCGACCTTGCCGCCGATCCTTGACCTCTGCAGCAAGGCGGCGGCCTGGTCGTACCAGTAGCAGTGAAGTCAGAGACGCGAGGTCCGAAATGGGGGACGGACTCTGACTCCCTTCCATGGGGCAGATGGCGAGGAAGCACTGTGTATGACCTCAGCGGTTGTGACACCTGACGCAAGGATTTGGGCGCCGCCCGCCACATCTGGGTTGAGAGTGTGGGCGGCACCGGCCGAACAGTGGGATGGCCGGGGGCGGCCGGTTCGGCACCCGACCGCGCACACCCGATGGCGGGTTCGGCGGGCAAGCATGCCCACAAAAGGGCCTACGTCAGGAGCCGCGCAATGTCTCAGGTCGCGTCTCTCTCCTCGGTTCCACTGACAGGAATAGAACCCAGCGACAGTTCGATCAGGTGAAACCTGCTTCCCCATCCGTGTCTTCGACTGGCGCTGTGCGTGGGCCGGTCAGTCGTCTTGCCCATCCGGTTGACGGGCGAGGTCTGGTTTGAAGACCAGGAGGAAGAACCTGGCGCCGGGCGAACCCAGCGGCATGGCTGCGCACATGGTGACATCGCCCTCCTGAGAGTGCGCGTGACGCTGACAGCACCTGTCCAATGGGACCTGCTCGTCCGGCGGGCCGTACCAGGGGTAGCGCATGCGGCGGGTGTCACCGTTCGGGTGGACGGATGCGACATGGTTCGCCCGGTAGATGGGGCCGGACACAGGGTCGGCCGCGACCTCCTCATCGAGTCGTTGCAGGTCCGCATTGCCCGGGTACTGCGCGACGGCGTTGCGTAGCTGCGCGGAGAGGGGCACAGCCCATTCCGATTCCCAGTTCACCAAGTGGTGTTCACGGGCAGCGTTGTTGAGAAGCACGTAGCGCATAAGGTTGCGCTCAGGAATGACCGGCTCGGCATCCGGGGCGCGGGGGAACATGCGGACGAATTCGTCGTTGTAGGCGACGACGTTCCAGGCCACATCGTTGACGTAGCACGCCTGGCCCGTGACGTGGCGGACGGCCTCATCCCAAATGGCCGGCACCGTCCTGCCTGCCAGCGGATCGAGCGGGTGCGGTGGTTCGTAGCCGACGGCGTAGACGTAGAGAGCCACACGCTCGTATTCCCTCAGATGTAGGACACGGGCGGTGTCGTCAAGGAACTCGAGGGTTGGCGCAGCCTTCTCGCCACGCTCGAAATCCGCGTAGGTGCGTTCCGAGACGTGGAGGAGCTGGGCGACCTGCGCCTGGGAGAGGCCCGGTGCACGGCGCCCACGTCCCCGACGGGGTGTCCAGCCCATGAGGTCTGGCTGGCGGGCGGGATCCAGCTGCCGTCTCTTCCACATCAGCAGCTGGCGCAGAGCTGCCTTATTGTCCACTTTCTATCCTTTCGTCGACTGATCCTCTCTCCATGAATCCATATACCGGAAACGGCGTTTCCTGAAATGCGACTACCGGAAAGAAGCTCTCCTAGTGACGAGAGCGTTGCCGTTGCCACAATGACGGACCGGATCCGATCGTGTTGTGGGAGACGCGTGGGGTCCTTTGGGTCCACAACCGCGAGGGGGAGTTCGCGATGCATCGTGCTGCCGTCATGCCGCCGGAGCGGTCGGCCAGCGGCGTGGGGCGCACGCTCTCCGTGCTGCGCGCACTGCGCCAGCTCGGGCCGGGAACCTACCCGCTGGCGGCCATCGCCGCCGAGGCGGGATTGCCGTCGCCCACGGCTCATCGCTATCTGCAGGCGTTGATCGGCGAGGGCGCGGTGGAGCGGCAGGGTCCACACGGCCACTACGCCTTTATAGAGACACCGCATTGCTTGTCCAACTTCCCCTCGGTCTGGCCGGTCCTCCAACTGGCTTGGGTTCAGTGACTGTTCGCACTGAATTGATCACCCTACAGTCACGAACTGGCCAAATCGCACTGGCGTATGCCGCATTGCTGGTCGGGAGGCCCTTGCGGGTACAGACGGAGAAGGCGCTCGGGGCACACGCGCAACAGTTGTATACGGCCTCTACAGCGTCACTTCAGGCTCTGTGGAGCGCTCCGCTGGAGGCTGACGCGTCTGGCTGGGTCATCCTGGCCAGCTTGGGGGACACAGCGGCGGCGCGGCCGCCGTTCCAACGCATTCGCGAGGACGGCTATGCCGTGGGCCCCTCCCCTGTGCTGGGGCGAGACATCATCGCCGCCCCGATCTGGCGGGGGTCGACGGTAGCGGGTGCGGTGAGCCTACTGGCCTCCCACCGGCAGATCTGCAGCACTCCGGTTCGAAACCGCTTCGCGTCTGCCGTGATGGACACCGCCGGCGCGATCAGCCGCCGGATGACACTAGATCAGGCATTGACTGACTGACTGTCTCCTTGGTGCGCGACGGACAACTCCACTGTGTCAAGAAGGACTTTCCTGTGTCATGTTCCCCTTTTGATCACCGGCTCGCCGTTGGGTGTCCTGGCGATCCGCTGTGACGTCACCGATGCCGCTCAGGTCGATGCCGCGTTCAAGGAGGCGGAGGACGGACGCGCTCGGACTCCTCGAGGTCCTGGTGTGCTGCGCGGGTACCGCCAAGGACGAACTGCTCATGCTCATGAAAGAGGACGACTTCAGCTCCGGGGAGAGCTGGTTACCTCCGCAGCCGGTCTGTGCGGTGAGGCAGGCCCGGCCAACTGTGCCGCGTCCCCCGCGACCGGCTGATTCGCCGCGGGCCATGAGCTGCGCGCGCGGCTCTCGCAACAGCACGTCCACCGTCGTCGCCCCTGCGCTGGCTGGCCCGGCCGCAGGAGATGGCGGCGACGATTGTCTTCCTCACCTCGTCGCAGCCCAGTCGTTTCGCCCGAAGCGGTCATGGATGCCGACCGTAGAGCCGGATGAGGTACTCGCATCGCGACAGGCCTAGTAGGAAGGAATGCCATGAGGTCATGACCTTCGCTGAGCCAGTGCTCAGCACAGAGTGATGGCGCGCAGGCTCCGACACCCGCGCGCCACGCCACACTCCACCGCTCCCCAAGCGCCAACTTCAAGGAGCGAAGTCCCGTCCTGAGGCGGGAAATCCGCCTCGTCACAGGCGGTTTTTACGTGCTCTCCACGAATCCGGCTCCGCAGTGCGGGGCCGTCGCACGCCGGAAGGAGGCGTGCTCCTCTCATGATGCAGCATGCCCGTGTTCTGGTCCACGGCTCGCATAAGGCCGTCACGCCAGGTCCAGACCGTCCCGTACCGCTGAGTCTGTTCCGGACGGTCGCGCCCGCTGCCGACCACGGAGCGCAGGAGATCTCCACCACGACGTCGCGGCGTGTACGCCGCCACGACTTCCTGCGGGCCGTGCAATGGGCTATCGGCTCCGGCCTCTGGCCGCGCGCCAACCACACCACTGCCCGCATCGCCGAGGACCTGGCGCGTCGCATGAACGCCGACGGGCATGTCGCCTACGGGCGCCTGGCCCTGGCCAAACGCCTCAAGGTCAGCCGCCGTACCGTCGACCGGCACGTCGCGCTGCTGCGCGAGATCGGGCTGCTGGCCTGGGTCGTGCACGGCTCACGCACCAACACCCGCCCGTGCCACCTGCCGGGCTGGTCCGGTACCGCGACGATCTACGCGGCCACTGCGCCTCCGGCTTGGGATACCGCTATGGGCCACCGCATCCGCGGCAGCGGCTATCAAGCGCGGCTCGTCGGTTTCACTCCGGACGGCCGCCGCCTGGCCATCACCGACGCCCGCCGCAGGGGGCACAGCAAGCAGGCAGCGCCCATCAGGACGCACAGCCGGATGGCATTCCAGCGGACCATGCGTGACACCCCTTCCTGTAGGGAGAACCCCTTACGTCCTGCAGCCAAGGTAGAGAGGGGGATAAGAACTACACCCCGTGCGTCCCGAAGTTCATCGACAAGCAGCGCGGCGGCAGCCACCGCGGTTGCCGCGTGGGTACGGCCCCGCGTGCCCTGGACGCAGGCGGAAAGCCTGCGAAGGCTGGCCTTCGCCCTGCGGCCCTGGATCGAAGCGGGCCTGTCTGGTGGGGAGATCGTGGACGATCTCAGCTCCTGGTGGCTGTCCTGGCGCCCCCGGCAGCCTGCGGCCTACCTGCTCTCGCGGTGGCACACCCGCCAGCAACAGACCCCGCGGCACGCCCCCACCCCCGACTCCCCCGCCACCGGATGCGCACCCAACCAGGCCTTCCTCGAAGCCGTCATGGGCCTTCGCGCCAAGCTTCCGGCAGTGGAAGAGACCGAAGCCAAGGAGGTTCACCCGCCCGCGTTCGTGATACGGAACCGGATCCGTGCCGCGCTCCGTACAGCATCCGAGGCCCGCCTGCACCGCACACCGGACTCATGCTCCTCCCTGGCCGAGTGGGACGCGCTTTGCGACGAACGCGGCGTGCGGTTGTGGACCTACTACGCCCCCTAGGCAGCCGGACTCTGGCCAAACAAGCAACGCGCCCCGCCTGCCTCTTCTGGAGGGGAACGGGACCCGGCCGGGAAGACGCTGACTACGCTTGGCGCACATGCGCTCGTCGCCAACCCTCAGAGGGCGAAACGACGCGCAGGGGGAACTCAGGTGCAGAACAGGGAGGGGTGGCACGCAATGCACGAGGTCTGGCGCACCGTCGTCGAGGGAGTCTCCGATTCGATGGCCTACATCACCGACAGACACTGGAACCTCGTGGCGCATAACGCCGACTTTGAGGCGCTCTTTCTCCCAGGAGGGAAGCCGTCGAACGTCATGCGGTGGATGCTGCTGGACGAGCAGGCCCGCACAGTCACGCTTACGAACTGGGCCGAGGACTGGGCTCCAGTGGTCTGCCCGGCGCTCCGAGAGGCTGCCGCGCAGAATCCAGCCGATCCCGAGCTTATCGACCTGGCGACCGATGTCCGTCTTGACCCTGTCGTGGGTCCCATCTACAAGGCGACCGGGACCACTCGTGCCTTGCACCCTGATGGCGTTGTTCGCCCGATCCACCACGCCGTGAGAGGACCGGGCTGGGTGGTAGTCTCCGCCGCCAACCCGCTCACTCAAATCGACGCGCGAGTTGTCTTCATGCAATTCCACCCGGGAACGACCCGCCCACATCTGCCATTTCCTCTGAGTACGGAGGACAATCACTGGGTTCCGCCGGGGCGAGCCTAGGGCGGCCTCGAGTTGGCGGACAGCTCCATATCAATGCTCAGGGGCCGCTAGCTTGGCGCTTCCGCACGCGGTGGAACACGTGTTCCGCATCTTCCGACCGGGCGTCCGGCAGACCGAATTGAGTGCGGCCGGAGCCACTTCCACAGAAGAATAGGACTTCCTGGTCTATGCCCATCGCGTTGATCGCCAGACCGTACGTTGAGCTCGGCGAGCACTCCGTCTCGATGGACGATGTCACCGAGGACATCGCCCGTCGGTACGCCGATCTCCCCCGTCTTGCCGCCTACCTGCGTACGGCGCGGGCTACCGGCGTGCGCACCCGGTACTTCACCCGGCCCCTGCACTCGGAGACCGTCGCCGGCGACGCGACCTTCGAGGACCGCAACCGCGCCGCATACGACGACGCGCTCGAGATGGCCGTGCGTGCCGTACCCGGAGCGCTGGAGAACGCGGGGCTCGCGCTGGAGGATATCGACTGCGTAATCACCAGCCACGCCACCTCCTGGACTGCACCCAGCCTCGACACCGACCTCATACGCACCCTCGCCCCGCAGGGGCTGCGGCCGGACATAGCCCGAATACCTCTCAGTTCGTATGCCTGCGCGGGCGGCGCCCAGGCATTGACCCTGGCATACGAGCATGTCGCCGCCCATCCCGGAGCGCACGTCCTGGTGGTCGTCGCGGAGTGCCTGAGTGCCGCCACCTACAACCCCGTCGACACCAGCCGCGAAAGCATGATCTACAAAGTGTTGTTCGGCGACAGTGCCGTGGCCTGCGTGGTCTCCGGCCAGGAGCGCGACGGGCAAGGTCCCCGCTTCCGTATCGACGACACCTGGCAGTACGTCCTGCCCGACACACGAACGGTCTTCGAGGGACGGCTGGACTCCTACGGCCTCCACTTCGATTCCACTCGGGACGCCACCCGTACCATCGGCACTGTCGCCCCGGCCCTGCGCGAGTGGCTGGACGGCGAGGGAACCGAGTTCGCCCCCGACTTCTGCGTGGTCCACGCCGGCGGTCCGGCCATCCTCAATCACGCCCAGACCGCACTCCGCGTCGACAACGGCCCCAACGCGGAAGCCCGGACCGGGCCACTGCGCCACTCCTGGGACAGCCTGGAACTGTGCGGCAACCTCGGCGGCGCATCCGTCCTGGATGTCCTGCGCCGTTCCTTCGACGAACCCGCCCCCGGAGACCAGGGCGTGCTCCTCGGCTATGGACCCGGCATCAGCGTCGCCGCCTGCAAACTCACCCGCACCTGACAATGGCGAGGCCCCCATAGCCTGGCAGTGGCCTGCGGCGTGATCAGGTTGAAGTCGCTCTCCGGCGAACTACAGGTCCGTGACGCCTGCGCGCGCCACGGACCTGTCATCGCAGTGTGCCGCACGATGACAGGTCCGTGGCGCATTCGCAGGGAGCCGGGTAGGCGCCCCGTTGGCTGGACTGGGCCGGTGAAGCCAACGGCCATGATCACGCGTCTGGCCCGTTCTATGTAGCGCGGTGCGTGCGGCCGTACTCACGCGGTTCGGCCAACAGCGGTTCCCGTGCGCGTCTATCGCAGCGGGCGATGAACGCGCGCCGAGGCCAATGCGGTGGAAAGGCTCCGGAGCGGAAGCGCTTGACCGCGACAGGGTCGGCGGGACGACTGATCAGAAGCTCATGGTCACGCTTCACAAGAAGATACTGCCCCCTACGAGACGGGCCGGGTAGGGAGCGCATCACGGGGCACGAGGTCGTGGCGCGTCGCTCGACGACCTCGCCGGGGGCATCGCGACACCCGTCACCGCGCGGCGCGGCCTCCTGGCGCGGCTGCGCTACCTGACCCGCTCCGAGCACGCCCGCCCCGCAGCAGCTCGGCCAGGGCCCCGTCCAGATCCATCCTCCCGGTGGACACTGCGGTCTCGATCCAGTCCGCGGTTGCCCGGATCTTCTCCAGTTGGCGTGCCACGGTGGCGAGCTGGGACTCGGAGAACTCGCGTCCGTAGCTTGGGCACCAGCCGGCTCGCCCCCGCGACAAAGCCCTGACACGCCCCGATCAAGTCTGTGAACTCCATCGCCCAGTGGAATCCCCGCACGATCGCGGCGGAATCCACAACGCCGCCGTCCTCCCCGGCCTCGGGCGAGTCCCACCAGTTCTCCTCGTCGTCCTCCTCGACGAGTCCGGCCTGGTCGAACTGGGCCTGGTTGACCAGCTCACGGGCCTGCCGGTCGGCCATCGCCTTGAACGCCACCTCCGGCCGGTGCATGCGCATCCTCACCAGCCGCCGCCTCGATCTCGTCAATGACCGCACTCGGCCGCGTCGACGCGGCCGTGGTTGAGCCCGTCGTACAACGCGCCGTGCCCACGCCGATGTTCGGTTCTCGCAGAGCATCGCGTCGCAGAGCTCGAACAGGGTGTCACCTCGCCGGGGCAGGCGCGCGTAGAAGTCCTCCCGAAAGTGGGACGTGAAGCCGAATGCCTCGTGCCGGGCATCGCGGTGCAGCAGACTCACGCCTACGGCCTTCGTATGAACGTCATACCGTGGCGGAACGCATGCTCATGCGAGGGCCGTCCGCCTGTCCCGCGCCCCCCCCGGTGAGTGACTCAGTTCGGAACCTGTTCGACCCCGGCATGCATGATGGGGCAGTGAACTGGACCTCATCGGGCAACGCCGTCGTGGAAGCCGGTTGGCAGACGGTAAGGGACGACGGACGCGTACGCGCCGAACTCCTCGAAGCGGCCTACGCAGAGCCGCGCCTACGGCAGTTGTTCCCCTGGACGGGGATGGGCGAGCTGCACTTCAGCCGCTGCACAGAGTGGCGGCACACCTGGGACATTCCCTACATCCAGCCCGCAGCCGAAGGCGCCTACTGGGTCTCCGGACCTCTCCGCACTGACACGGTGGGCTCGGCGGCCACAGCGCAGGAGGCCATCGCCATGGTGGTCGAACGCCTTCCAGCACGCTGTGGCCCCGCATTCGTCGGAACACCAGAAGAACTCACAGCTCACGAAGCTGCAACGCGGAAAACGCAGTCGGACTGAGGTTAAATGTCAAGCCAAGCCATCAACACGCTGAACTTGACAGAGAAGCGGTCAAGTCGAGGGACAGCCCACATGTGAGGCGCTCGCCCCGGACCAACTCGGGGAGCACCTGGGCGACTTCGGCAGGAAATCCAGAATGCAGGGTGGGCCTCACTCCCGCCGCGCTTCTTGGCGGCCTCGCGGGCCTGGTGCAGCGCGCCCGGGCGAGGTCGGCTCCGGACCGTCGACGGCGGGCCGCTCGATGGGGACGGTCGTCTCGGTCATCAGGGTGCCCCTCACTCGTATACGAGGGCCACCGCCTGTCCGAGGGCCTCGCCCTCCTGGGCCGGCCTTGCGAGGGATTGCCAGTGCGGTGAGCTGGCCGCTGCCCTAGGAAGGATCTGGCAGACACGTGCCGCGGTAGGCCTGCCCTGCGAGAGTGGCCGCCCATGCCGAGACGATGCATGGAGCGGCATCGGCGTTGAGTGTCACGTCGCCGCACCGGACTGCGGCCGCGTTCTCAGGAACGGCGTTCTCCCACAGCGCGGAGAGGGACGGTGACGGGTCGGCGGCAGCCGTCGCCGGTGATGCCAGCCCGAAGGCCAGGACGGGTGCGAGGGCGCTAAGAGATCGAATCGCGAGGTTGTTCACGCCGCGCACAACGTCCGGACAGCCCGCCAGGACACCTTGGTGCCCCCCGGACGAGCTCAGGTGTCTCAGATCCGCCAGGAGCGGATGCGGTCGGCTGTGTCGTACGTGTCGGCGCGGCCGGTGTCGATGTCGCGTGCGAGGTCGACGAGAGCGCCGTAGGGCGGGTCGATGGCCTCGCCCGCGGCGCTCATGTAGGCGGTGGCGATGCCGACGCCGTACAGGGCGTTGCGGGCCGGGAGCGGGCGCAGGCGGGTGAGGGCGTACATCAGGGCCGCGGCGCGCCACGAGTTATCGGGGACGGTGCCGATCTGCGGGGTGTTGACGCGGTGTTTGGCGACCGCGGCGACGAGGCTGGAGAAGTCGTGGATCTCTGGCTGCTTGGGCAGGAGCTCGGCCTGGCGTTCCAGGAGCCAGCGGATGTCGATCGACAGGTCCATCTCAGGCGGCTCGCGAGGAGTCCGTGCGGGTGGGTGCGTCGTCGGGGAACGCGGCGTCGAAGGCGTCGGCGTTCTCGGTGATGAAGGCGCGGAAGACGTCGGCGGCCGCCTCGAGGCGGGGGTCGCGGACCGCGTTGCGGGCGGCCTCGGTGATGAGCGCGGTCACCGACGTCCCCTCGGCCTCGGCGCGCTCCTGGAGCTGTGCGTGGAGCTCCTCGGGGACCCGGATCGTCACTGATTTCGACATACTCCGACCGTACAGCAGGCCGTACAGCACAGGTATCGGGTTCGCCATGATTCACGGCGAACCCGGTGAAGGGGCCGGGCACCTCAGCCCCACAGCTTTCGGGTGAACTCCCTCGCCCACTCCACCCGTTCGTAGTGCGGGCCGTGGGGCGTGCATGGGGAGTTTGGGTCGGCCTGACACTTCGGGCACGTGACCTCCTCCGTATGCCAGGTACGCGCCGCCGATCCTGCGGTCTCCTGCGTTTCCCGCTCTCCCCTGCGCGGCCGAGGAGGCTGTGCCTTGGCCTGGGCAGGCAGCGGGTCCTGGTGTCGGCGTTCACCGCGGGCGCCCTTCTGCTTCTCGCCGGGGCCAATGAGGTCGTCGCTCCGCAGGACGCGGCGCAGGCGTTCATCGTGGGGAAGCTGCCGCTTCTCGTTGGGGCCGACGCGATCGTCGTTGTCGCACAGCTTGCCCGGCCCGGCGTGGCACCGTGGGCACATCATTCGGTACCAGTCTCCGCGTGGCACCTGGTGGTGGAGCCGGGCCGCCGCCTCCTGCGCCCGGCCCTCCCGGTAGGCCTTCGTCCGCCGCTTCGGGAGAGGATGTGCGGGGGCGGCTTCACGCTCGCGTTCCTTTGGGGCCGGCCGCATCTGCTCGGCGGCGAACCGCCGCATGGCTCATCGCCGTGTCTCGCCGGACCGCGTTCCGTGAGCGCCTCGGAGAACTCCTGTTGGCTAGCGAGGTCTGCTGCACAGGCTTGGCGTACTGCGTGGCCCTGGCTTCCTTCGGCAGCCCGGACGATGCCGATCATTTGGCCGACTACCTTGATCGCTACCTGCGCCGTCCCGACCTCGACTTCGACCAACTCGTGGCCATGGGCGCCCTTGTGTACATCGACCTGGGCCTCGGCGACAACAAGGCCGCCCGCTTCCTGGCTCCAAGCGGACTGTGGCATCAGTGGCTCCAAGGCAGGCCCGACAGGCAGCATGCCAACGCCTACGCCACCTACCTGAGCCTGATCCGCCGACTCTGTGCCTTCGCCGACGAATGCGCCGAGCTGCGCACAACGGGTTAGCGACGGCACCGTCGCGGTCGGTCGGGCGTCAGCCCTGTGACAACTTCCGCGCTTCGACGCATCACTTCGGAGGACCCGCATCCGGATCAATTCGCCTTGTCGGTCAGGATCACATCCGGTGCGCCCCGTGGTCGGCCGATGAGCCGGGGCGCTGGCAACCGTGGCATGTCCTGGGTGAACGCGGGCGCGTCACCGGCCGGGCCGGGCGTGATGACGAAGGCGAGCGGGCGACAGCGGCTGTCGGCGGCGAGGAGGGGTGGGTAGTCAGTCCGCCGTCGGAGCGCCCGAGGACATGATGCTCCGGCTCGCCGTCGGGGCCCTTTTGCCGGGCCCCGACGGCGTGCTGGTGGGCGCGGACGATCGTGGAGTCGACCGCGACGACCCAGTCGAGGTCGCCCTCGGCGTCGGCCCGGGCAAGCAAGGCGGTGAGCACACGCTCTCATGTGTCATCGGCGGCTCACTTCCGCAGGCGGTTGTGGGCACCCTTCCACGACCCGAAGTGCTCGGGGAGGTCCATCCAAGGTGTCCCGGTGCGGTGCGTGAACGCGATCATCTTCCGGTGATCCCGCCACCGCCCACCCCGCTGCGGCGTCCCGTCCAGCGGCAACGGCTCGATCCTCACCCCACTGGGCGTCAGTCAACGACACACCAGATCAACGATCAGCTGATCCGACGACTATTGCTCAACTTTCTTGGCGCTGCTGGCGCTCTCGCCACTCTCGCAGTCGCCGCACGTGCCTGGCGTACTGCCCAGCCTGCGACCTCTGGGCGCGATCAATCGAAGGCACCTGCGGATCTGCCGCGCGCTCGTACAGCTCGGCTTCGAAGGGATCCGCGTCCACCTCGATAAGGCGAGCCAGGGCGTCCCGATCCTGCTCAGCTATCGAACGCGTTCGGACCTCGTCCCTCCACACCTGACCGCTCGCCTCGGCTTCGTCCATTTCGCCAAACTATGGGCGGGCAGCAACGTGCGAAGCCTTCCAGGCACGGTTCCAGGTCCTGCCCGGCGACTCGCACCTCAGTGTGCGTGTTCCGGGACGTCAGGAGAGTCCCGGCCTCGCCGAACTCCTTGGCGACATGGAGAAGCGGCTGAGCGGCCCCTTACCGGTCTCGGTCCCCCGGGTGACGAAGAGGCCACCCGTGCGCTGGCCAAGGCGTACGCCCTCGTGGAGGAGGACCTGCGGAGCATAGCCCTCGCACCAGGTAGCGTCCTGCTCCTGGACAGCTACCCGGGCGTACGCGGTAGGCGCTCCTTCCAGGCCCGGTACGTCGGGCCGGAACGCTGGCTCAAGCGGGTCAGCGTCACCCGGGACCTGCGGCGGCAGCGGGTATCGCCCTCCGACTCCTCCGCGTCGTGGGTAGTGTGGGAGCTTCACTCTCTCCAGCCGACCGCGGGCGTGTCTCACCGCAGGTGCGGGCGAGCGGCGATGTCTTTGGCGAAGGTGGTCTTGCCGTTAGCCTTCGTGGTCCAGGAGGTGACGGACATGTCGGCCCGTGGCCCTCGGTCGCATCGGGGCCGACGAGCTCGCTCTTCCAGTGATTCGATCAAGTGGCTTAGAGTGCTTCCCGCCCGCTTCGTGCACCTTACTGGAGTCCCTGCATGCCCGACCGTGTCTTTGACGCCGACAAGTTTCTGGCGGCGCGTCGACGGAAGGGGCTGAGACAGCCGCAGGTGGCCGCGGTGCTCAAGGTCAAGACGAACCAGATCTCGCGCTACGAGACCGGAGAGAGCGCTCCGCCCCCGGAGAGGCTGCCGACGATGGCCAGTCTGGTCGATCTTCCTTTGGCTGATCTCGCGCCCCGCCAAGGGCTGCCGGATCTGAAGGACCTCCGCTGTGATGCCGGCATTCAGCAGAAGGACACGGCTGCCATCACCCGAACCAAGTCGGCCATGCCTGTCCGCGGCGCTGAGAACGGGATGCGCCGGCTCACCAAGGACTTCGAGGCGCCGCTCGCCGAGGCCTACGACGTCAGCGTCGAGGAGCTCAGGGCCGCACAAGAGCGCTCGTTCGGGAACCCTGTGCCGGACGTCCGGCCGAGGTATGCGTCTGGCCCTGCTGGGCTAGGCACACCCCAGACACTCGCGGAGAAACTCAACTACCTCCTGGAGAGCCTGTATCCGAATGGTCAGATCCCCCCCACCGACGCGGAGATCGCCTTTGGCGTGAACCGTGAGGTCGGCGAGGAGGTGCTCGCCGCTGACGATGTGGCGGATCTGCGGACAGGTGCCGTGACGAAGGCGGAACCCGCGGTCATGACCGGGCTGGCGAGTGTCTTCGACGTCTCCATCCACTACTTCCAGGATGACGAAGCAGTCGCCCGGGACCTGATGGAAGCGGTGCGCTATTTGAGGCTGCGCAAGCAGGGCCGCATCGGCCGGGTTGCCGCCCGGGGTCCCGGGGACCAGGTTCTCTCCGCGGATGTGTTGAAGGCCGTGAATGATTTCGCCGAAAGTTTCAATCTCGACGAGTGGGAGCAGAGGGAAGGCGGTGCGGCGGACTAGCCGCCCGTGACACGCCCCATTCCTGCCTCCGCACAGTATGGGTGCCCCGGCACCCCTCGGAGAGCCTGGGAGAGAGCGACCAGCTGCTGTACGTCGGACTCGCGGTCCCTGGCATGTGGAAGGAGCAACGGCTTCCCGTGCAGCGGGCTTTCCTCCCCGCGCCGTACGGCTTCGGCCGCATGCCGGATCCGGATGGCGATGTCCCGGGCAGGCAGACCCTCGGACGTCGTCTCGGCAGTGCGGTCAATGGGCAATTGCGCGCTGATGCGGACCAGGCCGTCCCGGCACTCCACAACCCGTCGCGCGTAGCGGCGGTGGGCGTCGAAGGTTCGGTACCCCCAGCCCGCGTCCAGCAGCACGGTGTTGGGAAAGGCCGTGGACAGCAGCTGCCACAACGGCTCCAGTTGACGATGCACCCGCCGGTGGTGGCGCCAGGCCCGCCAGGTGACGAATCGGGCGCGCAGGCCGGGCCAGGTGAATCCGAGGACGAACAACGGGGTGGAAAGGAACATGAGTAGGGCTGAGGCGAAGGTCAGGAGCTCGGGCACCTCGCCACCCCGGAAGCGGATGACGACGAACACCGCGCGTACGGCGCAGCAGGCTGTCATCCCCAGCAGGCCCGCAGTGGCCATCCAGAGCCCCACCGCATCGGAGCTGCTCGACTGGCGCGCGTAGCGGTAGGTCCAGCGGCAGGTCATGACGAGTGCGTAGGTCAGGTACACGCCTACGCAGAAGTAGAAGAGGAAGACCTGTGGGATCCGCATGTTCGCGTGCGCGTAGGTGTCGTCGAGCACGGAGTGGTGGGGCGCTGATATGGCAGCGGCCATGAGAACGCCGATGGAGCCGAGCAGTCCCACTCCCTCCCACCGCGCCCGGCGCCGCCCTGCCGGACCGTCCTCGACGGAGACGACGTAGAAGACCAGGAGGGAGTACGTCATCCCCATGACCATCACGTTCGTGATGATCTTCGCCGTGCCGGCGACGACCACCTCGTCGACGAACTCAGCGGCGTCCGCGATCGATGCGAAGTACTGGACGGCGGCGCACAGCAGGCTCAAGGTCAGCCAGCGCAGTGGGAGGTTCTTCGGAGCGCGAGAGAGCTGGTAGAGCTTCCAGAGCGTCGCAGCGGCCAGAACAGCGAAGAAGACGCCGAACATCACAGCCACCCGCGCTTGTCGCCGATCGCGCGGTGGACCCGACGCAGCGCGGGGTCGGACTGGCGCTGCGGAGCGTCGCCGGCCGTCATCCAGGACCACGCCATGATGATCGTCGCCGCGTTTTCGGCCTCGCACTCCTGCCCGTCGTCGTAGTCGCAGCGGGCCATCACCCGGCGCACCGCATCGGGGCCGAGTCCGGGCACGGCCACCTCCCATTCGGGCCGTCCGGGGTGGGACGGTGGTCTCCACGGATGTGTCCCATGACCTCGTGCAGGATGATGTGGTCCTGGTGCAGCGGGCTTGTGTCCTTCTGGTAGAGCACCAGGTCAGCCTTGTCGGTCTCCAGCCACAGTCCCGATGGGCCGGAGACCGGCAACGGGTGTGCTTGCAGAATGATCGGGCGTCCGCGCTTCTTCGACAGCGCCTGGCAGAGCTCTGTCACGCTCAGCGGCGGCTGGATGTCCAGGTCCTGCAGTTCCTGGCGCAGCCGTCGCTCCAGATCTCGCCCCGCCGTCCGTTCGCGCCGGGCGTCCAACAGCCTGCGGGCGAGATGGCGAAGCGAACCGCGTCCACTACCGGTCGTAGGGGCGCGTTCGCCCTCCCCCTTGGGCTCGAGGCTGGGCATCGGTACCTCACAACTTCTCTTCCTGCGCAGGTGGCCTGTGCTGCGCAAGCAGGCTTCTTGGACGGCTACGTGCAACCGTGAGCACGACGTGTCATGGAATCTCTCACGGCCGTACCGGGAGCTGCCCATGCACTCCCGAGAAGGATCTACGGACAGCGCAAGTTGATCAACGTGCGGGGTGATATCCCCTGCTCAGACAGCATTTGCCCCCACGACTCCAGCCACCTGCACGGGCGAGTACCTCCGCACAGGTGGTCGAGTGTGACGGAAGGACTGCATGCTGCAACAGGGGAAACGATCTCGCATTATCAAATCTTGAACGGGCGCGCGGGTAGCGATGCCCTACGGATGCTCACGGGAGGGCTCATGGACAGCAGCAGGTTCAGTCGCATCTTGACCAGGGCCCGCCTGCGCACGGACGCCGCGGACTACCCCACTCTGACTGGCCTGCGACGCGCCGCAGGTCAGCCCAGGCGTGGCTAGGGCGGCCGCCAGCGGGCTCTGTCACAGATCTTGGGGAGCGGTCGCGGAGGGTTACCCCAGTGTTCGATTGAGGGCCCGACCGATCACCTTGCATAGTCGCCTCGTAGCCTCCGTGTATGACTGGTGATCCGTTCAAGTGCCGCTGTGTTCTCTGCCATGACTACGGCGACCGTGGCGAAGCCGACCAGATGGACCTGATGATCAACTCAAACGTGCAGCAGCACGGCTGGCATGTGGCCATGGTCCCCGAGGACGAGGTCGGCCCGGGTTTTGCGTACACCATCGGCCTCGCTCACACTCATGGTGTGCCTGAGCTCGCCATGTTCGGACTCGACGTCCACGCCATGCACCGCATGCTCAACATTCTCGGCGACAAGGCTGCTGCTGGCTGCGTCCTGGAGAGCGGCCAGGAACATCACGACGTTGTGGACGGCTATCCAGTCACTCTCAAGAGCGCGGACCGGCGTTGGTACCGGACCTTCTTCGGGCGGGCCATCGGGTTTTACCGGCGGCCCCCTCTGCCCGTCCTGCAAGTTGCATGGCCCGATGTGGAAGGGTGCTTCCATTGGGAAGAGCAGGCGGACCAGAGGCACCGTGAGTCCCAGCCGCAACTATGGCTGCCGCCCGCTGATCACCCTGCCGGGGTCTGGACCGCAGAACTCTGACCACCGGATGCAGGGGTTACTGAAGCAGGATCAGCTTGCGGAGCAGTTCGAATCCGGCCCGGCCGTACAGCTGCCTTTTGATCTTTTTCACGCGTGTCACGGCGCCCTCGGTCCCACCGGAGCCCCAGTGCACGGTCAGTCCCGCGGTCACGGCGTCGATGTCGGAGGTCAGTCCGGCTGCGATGCTGGTCATCCCGGGGAGCTGCGTGGCGCGGGCGGTGTCGATCCAGCGCGGCAGGTCGGCTCCGGTGCGCTGGTTGAGCAGCCTGGCGAAGTCCCGGACGAGTCCGTGTGTTTGCTCCAGCTGAGGGCAGCCGTCGAGGACGGCCTTGAGCTGCTGGATCTCGTCCTCGGAGAGCGTGTCGGGGTGCTGGGTGATCCAGCCGACGACGGTGCGCACGGATGGTGCGGCGAGGGTGGGGATCGAGGTGTTGGGCCAGGTCAGACGAGTGCGGGCCCAGTCCCGCAGGCTGCTGTAGGGCAGCGCATGCCCCTGTTCGGCGAGTTCCTCGCGCAGGCGCCAGATGGTGATCTGTCCGTCGGTCTCGTCGATGCGCCGCTGGAGAGAGAGCCGGTAGGTGTCGAGACGGCTGACGCGGGTGCGTCGCCCGGTGACCACGTCCTGCCAGCGTTGGGCACGGGCGTACCGCTGGACAGTATGCCGTCCCCAGCCCAGGTGACAGGCGATCGCGCGCAGGCCCATTCCCTCGCTCAACAGACAATGGACCAGGGCGTGATGGGCGCGCGTCCGCTCGGCCCGCCGACCGGTCGGAAGTACGGGAGGTTCCGGCTCGTCCTCGCGGTCGATGTCGGACGGCGGAAGTGGGCGCAGGCAGTCGCGGTGCGCGGCAACACACTTCTCGACGGCCTGGCCGAGGTTCTGCAGCAGGTGAAAGCGATCAGCAACTTGGAGGGCGCCGAGCGCGGCGCCCTCCGCATAGGCTCCGGCACGGTCGCGGCAGATCACCTCGACGCCCGGGGGCTCCTGCAGCCATACGGCAAGCGGTTCCGCCTCGCGCCCGGGCAGTACGTCGATGGGCCGGTGGCTCTCGCCGTCCGTGATTACGGTGGCGTACGTGTGCCCGCGGCGTGTGGCGAAATCATCGACACCGAGCACGCGTGGCGTGCTGACCTGCGGATCAGGCAGTGCCATGACCCGGCGCAGCATGGTCATCCGGCCCGCGTTCACGCCCAGCTGGGCTGCCAGTCGGGCGCCGGCGCGTCCGGCCAGGGCGAGTCCGATGCGCTCCAGTGTGTGGTTGAGTCGGGTGGTGAAGCGGGCGTGCGGGGTGGTCAGGCGCGGGAATCGTTCGGCGAAGGTGCGACGGGGGCAGTCCACGATGTCGCAGATAAAGCGCCTGACCGTCAGCAGCATCGCGACGCCCTGCCCGCCGATCGGGAGATCTCTGAGCGTGCGCTGGTAAGAGTCGTGCACCCGGGACGCGAACTGGCCGCAGTCCGGGCACGCGGCGCCCACTGCCCGGCCTCGGGCCACGATGTCGATCCTGCCGAAGACAGAAGCCACCGCCTCGACGTCCACGTCGTCGATCCCGTCGAACACCAGCGAGTCCCAGAAGGACGTGTCAGCCTGCATGACCAGCACCGTCACCAGCCGCAGGCGATATCCTCCGGGCTCGGCGCAGACCTGATGGAGCGTCACTATCGCGGTTTCCGGGGTGCGGCGTACGCGGTCTCACATCACGTCAGCACCCCACAATCGAACACTGGGGTAACCCTCCACGACCGCTCCCCAAGATCTGTGACAGAGCCCGCCAGCGGCCGCCCTAGCCAGCCCAGGCGGCGGGTGCGTTACCTCTCGCAGATCGACGTGTCTCCGCTGCTCGGCTACAACTCCGGTCAGGATTTCTACGCACGTCTCGAGCGCGGCCTGATCGCCAGCCCTTCTGACAACGACCTGCGCCGGATCGCCACCCTCCTGCGCCTGGAGGAGCACCAGTGGAACGATCTGAATACAGCTATCAACGGATACAAAGCGCCCAAGCCGGTTGATCCTCACTCAAACCACACCTTCTCCCCGCAGTGGCACTGGGTCATCGAGGGCCAGGACGAAGCGGCTTACATCAGCGATTTCGGATGGAACGTGGTGACCTACAACGCCGCGGCGGAGGCCCTCCTCGGCCGCATGCCCCGCAACATCATGCGATGGATGCTCTCTCTGACGCCGGAGGAGCACAGCCGTGCACGCATGCCGGACTGGGCCGAACATTGGGGACCTGTGGCCCTCTCGCAGCTAACCGCCGCACTCAACGAGGAACCTGGGCATGCGGAGTTGCGGACCATCGAGCGCGAGGTACTGGCCGACCCCGAGCTGAATCTGATGTACGCCACAGTCCTGGACTCCTGCATCCACCCGGACGGGACGCGCCGCCTCATGACGCACGGCACCCGCAACGAACCCGGCATCATGCACGCGGCCGCCTGCACGCCTATGGGCAGCCCGCAGGTGGGTGTGGTGTTCATGAAGTGGACTCCGCTTGAATAGCGGGTCACGGCGAGCACCACGCTCTCGCAGCCATCACGCCGTCCACCGTTGTCAGACCCCGGGCTTAGCATCCGCTCGTGAACCTCGAATCCCGCCCGCCCCACGGCATAGCCCTCCCAGCCGGCCGCTTGATCACCTCAAACGAGGGAGACGGTGACATGCAGCCGCTGTGGCTGAGCGACGGCCCGGCCACCAACGAACTGTGGTCACAACTGCGTGTCGAGCACACCACCTCAGGTCTGTGGCCCCTCCTGCTCGACGCCCTCCGCGATCGTGAGCTGCAGCCGCGCCAGCTCGGTCAGTGCTTCCTCCGGGACCACGTCCACCTGGTGCAGAGCCATGCGATGGGCCCCGGCCACGAGCGCGGCATGCCGCTTGATCGGCCGGAATCTGGAGGAGCGCCGAGGAACCGAACCAGCAATGCGGTGCACCTCGAACAGGCGCTTCTCCACCAGCCGACAGCTCCGGTCCAGGTACCGCAGCGCTCTGGCGCGCGCACGGCCGCGAGGCGTCGTGCGTGTCTTGCCGCTGGCCACGACCGCATCGATCACCCCCAGGACCAGCCGGAACCGGGCGGTGGAACTCCATCGTGCAGCCCAGAACACAGGCCCAAGGATCACGCAGGACATGATCGCGAGCATGGCCGTCCAGTCGAGGAAGCTGAAGGCTGCGTCGTGCACAGGACACCCAGGACCGGCGCCGGTCGCCAAGTTGGCGGGCAGTGACGATGCCGCGTTTGATCCATCCGAAGAGCGTGACGCGGGGCATTCCGAGGGTGCGGGCGAGATCTGTCGGCCACCACTCGTCCCGAGCGGTGGGGCGGATCGCCGCAGGGCCTGTTCCTGGTGGCTGACGCAGCCCAGTTCCTGCAGCAGTTTGCGTACGCACTCGGCACCGAAGCGGTCGCGGCGCTTGGGCGGGCGGAACCCCTCATTGGTTGAGGATCTTCGCGATGGAAGGGGCACGGTGTCCTGCCGCGGCCAGTTCGCGGGCCCGCGCGGCGAGTTGGGGGAAGTAACTTCACGTTGCGGTACCCCTCGCAGCTTCGGTCTGGGGAAGAACACGTTGGGTCGTACGGACGCCCCTCACGCAAACCCTTCGCGCCCGGCCCGGAAGTGGTTCAGCGGGGGAGCTCTTTTCGGACATTGGGCAGCACCGGGGTTGTCGTAATGTGCCTGACCGGCCGGTGACGCGAGGAGAGAACACCGGATGTCGCCGATTGGGGCCTTATCTGTCGTATCAGTGCGGACTCCGCCTTCTCAACCTCAGCTTGTGCTGACTCACGCGCAGTTCCATCCCTGGCCCCCAGCGATGACTCCGCCTCACGGCTCTCGGTGCCCGATGGCGGCCGTTGGAAGCGCAGGCCACGAGTGGCCGAAATAGGGAGCGTGTTTTCCCTGGGCACTGCAGTGATCTGCTCGTACGATGGCGCAATGATCAGCGATTCACTGGCCCCGGCGATCACGGTGGTGGTGCCAACGTACAACGAGAGAGAGAACCTTCCCGTCCTCGCGGAGCGGCTGTTCGACCTGGGCATTGAGGGCCTTCGCCTCTTGGTGGTGGACGACGGCTCGCCGGACGGCACGGGAGATGTAGCGGACAAGCTGGCGGCCGAGGGCCGCGGGCAGATTGCCGTGATTCACCGGAGCACGAAGGACGGTCTCGGTCGCGCCTATGTCGCGGGAATGAGCCAGGCTTTGTCCGAAGGCGCCGACATCGTGGTGCAGATGGACGCCGATCTTTCCCACCCTGCCGAGTCACTCCCAGAGTTACTGGCCCCTATTGTCCAAAACGAGGCCGATTTCGTCATCGGTTCCCGCTACGTGCCGGGTGGCCAGTTGGACACCGCATGGCCGTGGCACAGACGTGCCCTCTCCAAGTGGGCGAACGTCTACGTCAATACGCTGCTGAGGCTCGGAGTCAGCGACGTTACTGCGGGTTTCAAGGCGTGGAGTGCGGATGCGTTGCGTCTGGTCGACCTGCAGGACATAAAGTCGAACGGCTATTCATTTCAGGTGGAGATGAACCACCGGGCCCTGTCGAGGGGATGCCAGGTTCGGGAGGTTCCCATCACGTTCACTGAACGAGTGGACGGGGAGTCGAAACTGACGTTGGGTGTCCAGGCCGAATCAGCTCTGACGCCATGGCGGTTGCTGCTGCGACGCTGAACGGGCATACCGGCATACAGGGCACAAAAGAAGGATGGCGCCTACCGATGTCACGTAAATCCGTTGCTGTCATAGGGGCTGGCATATCCGGCCTGACGGCTGCTTATATATTACAGAAGCATTTTGATGTCACACTGTTCGAGGCGAACGACCGCCTTGGCGGAAACGCGGAGACGGTCTCTGTAGGAAAGCGGCTCGATGTCGATCTGGGCTTCACCGGCTACAGCACCGTCGCCTACCCGACGCTGTCACGCTTGTTCCGTGAACTCGGAGTGGAGGGTCAGCCGGTTGTCTCCGCGAGCGACGCGGTGTGCCAGGACTGCTGGTTTGCCGACCTGAACGGAACCACGGTCGCCGGCGGTGAGCTGAAGCGGCCGGAGGACGCGGCCGAGGCCGTATGGGACTCCTTCACCGCCGACCAGCAGCGGTTCGGCAAGGAACTGGCCTCGCTCGTCGGCACCGGGGACACCGACCTCACCATCGGCGGCTTCCTCGCCGACCGAGGCTACTCCTCGTACTTCACCCGTCATTGGTTCTACCCCCGGTTCGGCCCGTGGTTCCTGCTGGGCGCGGCGGACCTCGACCGGATGCCCGTTTCCTTCCTCGCCGACTCCATGGCCCCTCTCCTGAACCCGGCCGCCCTGGAGTCGTGGCACACGGTCCGGGGCGGCAGCCATACCTACACCGCTGGCATCGCCGCTCGACTGTCGGACGTACGCCTTTCCACCCCAGTCCGGAACGTGCGCCGTACGGCCGACGGTGTCACCGTGCGCACTGCAGACAGCGGACAGGAGTACTTCAACAAGGCGGTCCTGGCCGTGCACCCGCAGCAGGCACTCCGCATTCTAGAAACCACGCCCCAAGAACGGGACGTCCTGGGCGCCTTCCGATTCGTGGCCGTGAACGTGGTCCTGCACACGGACACGAGCGTGCTGCCCACCCCGGACTGCACCGGTGCGCTGATGATGCACCTGAGCTGCCGGAGCTCCGGCCCCGAGTTCGCCGACTGCCATGTGGACGTGACCCAGTCGCTGCGCCTCGACACCGCTGAGCGCTACGTGAAGAGTTTCAACCCCACGGATGCGATCGACCCGGCCCGGGTGCTGGCACGGCGTCGCTACGAAGTGCCGCTGTTCACCGGGGAGAGCGTGCGCGCACAGGCCGCTCTGGGAACACGCAGCACGGACCGGCTGGCGTTCGCCGGTTCCTGGTTCGGCAACGGCTTCCACGAAGCGGGTTGCCTGTCCGGTGTCCGCGCAGCCGAGGCGCTGGGGGCGCGTTGGGACCAGGGCGCGTGACCGCTGTTACGCAGGTCGTCGATCACCAGAAGGAGGACGTGCGCAAGGCGGTGGATGCGATCCTGCACGACTTCTTCGACGTCCAGGAGAGCCAGGCGCAAACCGCGGAACTGAAAATATTCACAGACGTGTTGCGGGAGATCATCGCCGCAGGAGGGAAGCGCATCCGTCCGGTGCTGTGCGTGACGGGATGGCAGGCGATCTCCGAAACGCCGGTGCCTCCGGTGGTGTACCGGCTGGCGGCGTCGCTGGAACTCTTCCACGCCTTCGCACTGATCCATGACGACATCATGGACAACTCCGCCACCCGTCGGGGCCGTCCGGCCGCGCACCGCGTCCTGTCAGCTCTGCACCCAGGTCACCACGACCGCGAGACCCTGGGCCGTAACGCGGGCATCCTGCTGGGAGACCTCGCCCTGGGATGGTCGTACGACCTTCTTCGCCACCCCGAAACCGAGGGGTGGGCGCTGCCGTGGGACCTGCTGAACACGATGCGTACGGAGACCCTGACCGGGCAGTATCTCGACCTTTCCTGTGCCAGGCAGGCCGGTCAGCCGGACATAGAGGCGTCCTGGCAGGTCATCCGTTACAAGACCGCCCGCTACACCTTTGAGCGGCCCCTCCAACTCGGCGCGTTGCTGGCCGGTGCGACCCGCGCACAGCAGCAGGCGCTGGCGGCGTACGCGGCGCCGGTCGGCGAGGCATTCCAGCTCCGGGACGATTTGCTGGGGGTCTTCGGCAACCCGGACGAGACCGGAAAGCCGACTCTGGACGATCTGCGGGAAGGCAAACGGACCGTCTTGGTGGCGACCGCCTGGAGTGCGGCATCGGACGCGGACAGGGCGAGCCTCGCCAGGCTCCTGGGTGATCCGGAACTCGGCGACGCACAAGCGGAAGAGGTACGGGAGATCCTCATCGCGACCGGCGCGGTGGACACGGTGGAGAGCCTGATCGAGCAGCGTCGGCACGCGGCGTTGGCGGCGCTGGCGGCGCTGGACGGTGCCTCGCTGATGCGCGGTGCGGCGGACCGGCTCCGTCAGATCGCAGCCGCAGCTACATCCCGGACCGCATGACCCCTTTGTTCTGTTGATCGATTGAGGTGAACTGTGCAGCACACTCCTGTTGCGCCGGGAAGACGTCCGCTGATCGGGCACAGTCTTGGCTTCGGCTTCAAGCCCCTCGAGTTCCTGGACGAGCAGCGTGCCACGGGTGCGATGACCGCGCTGAGGATCGGGCCGTGGCGGGCGCGGATCGTCAACGACCCAGAACTCGTGCGGGAGATGCTGGTCTCGCGCGTGAAGGACTTCCTCAAGGAAGGGCCACTCTACGAGCTGTCGGCCGCGTTCGTCGGCAACGGCCTGGCTATCAGCGAGGGCACGCATCACCGGCGGCAGCGGCGGCTGATCCAGCCGGCCTTCACCCGGGGCAGAATGCCGGGATATCACTCGGTGATGCGGGAGGCCGCGGAGGAAATGACCGGCCGCTGGCACGAGGGCGAACGGCTGAACATCTGGAATGACCTATTCCACCTTGCGGTCTCCGTGATTGGCAACATGCTCTCGCCGGGCCATTTCCCCAGGGAGAAAACCGAACGCATCGTGTGGGCAGTGTCAACGGCCTCCGCGGGCATTGGCTGGCGCAGCGTGACCCCGGTGCCATGGCTGCACCGCCTCCCCACACCGGAGCACCGGCGCTTCACTCAAGCACAGAAGATGCTGCACGAGTTCGCCGACGAGGCGGTCGAGGCACACCGCACCCGGGACGACGCTCCGGCGGAGCACTTCCTGACCCTCCTGCTGGAGGCACGGGACGAACAGGGCGAACCGCTGTCGGCGAAGGAGCTGCGGGACGAGGTCGTCACCCTCTTCTCCGCGGGCTCCGCCACTGTGGCCACCTCCCTGGCCTGGGCCCTGCATCTGCTGTCGTGTGACGAGAAGGCGGACGAAAGGGCGCATCAGGAGATCCAGGATGTCCTGAAGGGGGAGCCGGTCACGTCCGCGGACCTGCCGCGTCTGGAATATCTGGGCCGGGTGATCACCGAAGTGCTGCGGCTGTACCCGCCGGCCTGGCTGCTGCCCCGCATCACCCATGTTCCGACGGAGCTGGGCGGGCACACGATCCCGGCCGGTGCCCAGGTGTTCTTCAGCCCCTACTCCATCCACCGCGACCCGTCGCTCTATTCCAACCCTGACACTTTCGACCCCGACCGGTGGCTGCCGGAGAACAACAGCCGCTCCCGCAGTACCTATGTGCCTTTCGGGGCCGGAGTACACCAGTGCATCGGGAACAACTTCGCGCTCACCGAGTCGCTGATAGCCCTGGCGACGATCCTGCCCTCCTGGCGCCTCGACCCCGTACCCGACGTTCAGGTCCGTGTCCGGCCCCGGGCCCTGCTGGAACCCGACGGCCTGATACTGACCGCCCGCGACCGCACCAAGGAGAAGAAGTGACCACCCCGCTGCCGCCCTGCCCCGGCATAGACGAAGAATCGTTCGTTGTCTTCCCGCACGTCACCCAGCGTTTCACCTGCGGCCTTCATCCTGACTACTACAACATCCTCGGCCGTCACGAAGAGTGGGTTCGCACCAAGCTTTTGCCGGGGCAGCGTGAGGCCGCCGAACAGATCCTGGCCGACAACCTTTCCGCACTGTTCGTCTCCATGTCCTACTACCGGCTGGATACGGAGAAGGTCCTGGACGTCTGCAACCTCACAGACTGGCTCTTCTTCCACGACAACGACGTGGCCCGGCTGCGGACCGGCGCCGGTGACAGCGACGCGCACCGAGAGAACGCCGTCAACGACTACCTGGAATCCCTGAAGAAGATGCTCGAAGGCGGTCCAGCCCCCGACGAGCCGTGGGCGATGGACAGCATCAACGATTTGATCGCCCGCTTCGCCGCGAAGGCCACCCCTGAGGGCTTCACCCGCCTCGTGGAGGCATTCGACCACTACTCCACCGTCACCATCGGCGACGAGGCCACGAACCTGCTCCGCAACCAAGTCACCGACCTGGACAGCTACAGGCACATGCGGGCCGCCGACGGTAGCTCCGCGACTATCTTCTACCACATCGTCACCCAGTACGTCCTGGGTCTGGACATCGACCAGACTGCCCTCAAGCACGAGTCGGTCGAGCGCTATTGGGCCGCCATCATGGACTACTGGTACCTGCCCAACGACCTGCTGTCCTTCCGCGCCGAGTGCGCCCGGGGCGACCACAACAACGCCATCTGCCTCCTGCGCCGAACGCAGGGAGCGACTCTCCAGGAAGCCGTCGACACCGTCGCCCGCATGATCGACCACTGCCAGGACACGGCGGTGCGGCACTGGAACGAGATCACCGAATCGCGCCTGGCGGACGTACCCGGCCTGCTGCCGCTCCTTGAGACGTTCCAGCACATCGGGGCCGCCAACCACCGTTGGTCCTTCATGGCTCCCCGCTACCACGGCCGGGGCTTCGTCTGGAACGGCGTCCTGAAGGGCGAACTACGTCTGACGCCTTCCCACACCTACTTCCCCGACGTCCCTACCCTTGAGGGAATCCGATGAGCAGCGCCGAGGTTCACACAAAGCAGCAAGTCGCCGCGTTCTACGACAACGTCGAGATGATCAGCGCCCTCTCCGGGGCGAACGTCCATGTCGGCTACTGGCACGACGACGCGGACGACACACCCCTCGAACAGGCCACCAACCGCATGACCGACCTCGTCATCGAGCGGCTGGGCATCCAGGCGGGAGACCGTGTCCTCGACATCGGCTGCGGCCTCGGCGCTCCCGCCCTACGCCTGGCCAAAGCCATGGGCGTCCACGTCACCGCGATCGCCACGAGCCCCGCGCTGATCGCCGAAGCCGCCCGCCGCGCCGCCGAGACTGGCATGACCGACCACGTGACCTTCGAGTTGGGCGACGGCGAGGAGCTGACCTACCCGTCGGGCTCCTTCGACGCCGTCATGGCCATCGAGTCCCTCGTCCACATGAACGACCGCCCTGCCGCGTTCCGGCACATCGCCCGGGTCCTCAAGCCCGGCGGCCGCCTCGTGGCGACCGACCGCGTCCAGCTCACGACCCCGACGCTGGCCGAGCGTGCCAGCGTCGAGGCGTACCGGCGCATGTCGTTCAACGCACCGTTCCTGCCCCTGGTCACCTACATCGCGGCTCTGCTCGAAGCGGGCCTGCTGCCCACGGAATACCTGGACATCACCGACCACACCCTGCCGCACTACCGCCACATGATCGCCCAGCTCGACCGGGCGCAGGGGCTCGACGCGCAGATGCGCAAGCAGGGTGCGGCCATGCTGAGCGGGCTGTTGACGGCGCGGCTCCCCACCAACATGCTCATCACTGCGCAGGCACCGCGGTAATACACCGGTATGGACCCGCCACAAGGGGCCGCTCGCTCGCGCGGCTGGCCCACTGGCCTACTTAGACGTTGTCCTATGTGGTGAGTCGGAGTAGTACTTCAACATGGGTCAGGGGGCGTGGAGTTAGATTGTTACGGACGGGCTGTGGGAGATCGCGAAGCCGTTACTTCTGCCTCCAAAAGTGCGACCGCAGGGCGGCGGGGCACCGGACACACCTGATGAGACGCTGTTCGCCGCGATCATCGTCGTGCTGGTCAGCGGATGCGCCTGGCGGCAGCTGCCGCCCTGCTTTGGGATCTCGAAGTCGACCGCTCACCGACGGTTCCTGATCTGGTCCAGGGCCGGTGTCTGGGGCCGGCTGCACGAGGCCGTGCTGCACCAGCTCGATGACGCCGGCCTCATCGACGTCAGCCGAGTCGTGCTCGACACCGCCCACGTCCGCGCTAAAAAAAGGGGCGACCACACAGGTCCGAGCCCTGTGGACCGGTGCAAGCCGGGTATCAAGATGCACATCCTGTCGGACGCGAACGGACTGCCCCTGGTCGTCGGGATCTCCGCGGTCAACGTCCACGACAGCGAAGGACTGAAGCCAATGGTGGCAGGTCTCCAAACGCAACACGACCCGCATCGCGGCCGCCATTTCAAACCCCAACGCCTCCACGCCGACAAGGCCTACGATGTTCCCCACCTGCGGCGATGGCTCTGGGGCTGTCGGCGTACACGTGAACGTGCCCAGTCACGTACGGATGAACGTGCCCACTTCCTGACGTATCGGAGCTTGATCGTGGGCAGTCTGCTGCCGGCCTGTGAAGGGTGGCGGAGGGCGGCTGACCGTGGTCTTGGACCCGCAACGATGGATGGAGCTTCGACGCTTCCGCGGGCTGTTCGAGTCCGGGGCGATGAGCCTGTCGGAAATCGCGAAGGAGACCGGGCTCAACCGCCGCACGGTCCGCAAGGGTTCCGTTGCGCCGGGCGAAGTCCCACGGCCCCCACGGCGAAGTCATCGGGCACCGCGCGATCCGCGACCACATGGCCCTCAGGCCCCTGCCGGCGACACCTTACGTGGTCACCCAGAGACACCTTCGCTACGTCGGCAAGGACTGCCTGGTCGCCTTCGACGCGAACCTCTACTCGGTGCCGGCCCGCAAGGTCCGCCCACGTCAGCTGGTGGAAGTCAGGGCAACAAAGTCCCAGATCACTCTGCATTCCACCGTTCCCGACGCCAACGGCGACATCCTGCTGGCCATTCACCGCAGGGCTGTCGGCCGCGGAGCCTGTGTCGTCGACGAGAAGCACTGGGACGGTCTTCCCGACGGCCGGAACCGACGGACCACCACCGGTGATGTTCCTCCGCAGCCCCGTCATCAGAACGCACTCGGCGCGGAAACGGCGGGCTCGCTGATGGCTCTCTTGAACCGGGCTGCGGCCGTCCGCGTCGAGGTCGGCCGCAGACCTCTGTCGGTCTATGCCGAACTGACCGGGACCCGTCCCTTCACCACCCACCCCAAGCCAGAGGAGCCCAGTTGAGCGAGCTGATCAGCACCCGAATCCGCACCACGGCCGCCAAACTCGGCCTGCCCCACCTGGCCGAGAGCCTGAACCAGTACGCCGGCCGGGCGGACGAGGCCAAGATGGGCTACCTCGACTTCCTCGATCTGGTCCTGGCCGAGGAACTCGCCATTCGTGACGACCGGCGCTTCCGGCAGGGCCTGCGGCTGTCCAAGCTGCCGCACCACAAGACACTCGACGAGTACGACTTCTCCTTCCAGCCCGAGCTCGACCCCCGCAAGATCAAAGACCTCGCCACCCTCGCCTTCGTCGAGGCCAAGGCCAACGCGGCCCTGCTGGGACCGCCCGGGTCGGCAAGACCCACATCGCCGTCGCTCTCTCGGTCGCCGCCTGCCGGGCCAACTTCTCCGTCTACTTCACGACCCTCGACGACATGGTCCGCCAGCTCAAAGTCGCCGAGGCGGCCGGACGCCTCAACAGCAAACTCCGCACTTACCTTCGCCCCGGAGTTCTCGTCGTCGACGAAGTCGGCTACCAGCCACTCGAACGCGCTGAGGCCAACCTGGTGTTCCAGGTCATCTCCAAGCGCTACGAGAAAGGATCGATCCTCCTGACCTCGAACAAGACCTTCAGCGAATGGGGGCAGGTGTTCGGTGACGAAGTCCTCGCCACGGCCATCCTCGACCGGCTCCTGCACCACTGCGACGTCGTCTCCATCAACGGCCCCAGCTACAGACTCAAGAACCGTCTCGCAGCCATCGAGCGCGAGACCGCAGCCTAGGCCCTGCCCTTCGGATCTGGCCCTTGCCTGCATACCCCTGCCCCTCTGCTGCCGCCCGGCGGGCGGCAGGATGGGCGGATGGCAATGAGCGAGACGGAACTGCTGGCCCTCCTGCGCGAACTCGACGACCCCGAGCGGCTGGAACAACCGCAGCACTACAACCGCGCCGCGACCGGCCTCGCGTTCAGCGGTCTGATCCGTCGGCTCGAAGCGGACTTCGGAGCCCCGTGCGAGTCCGAGCGGGACACCCAGGACTCCAGTGAGTACGGGCGCATCCACGTGCCTGCGGACGCGATGATCTGCGGAACACGGATCGTGCTCTGCGTGAGCAAGTTCGGCTCCCTCGCCGAGGTATGCGCCGACAATCCGGGGGCCTTCCTCGGCACGGACGAAGCCCGTGAGGAGGGCGCGCTGGATCCCGCTGACCTAGCCAAAGTAGAGCAGGCCCTGACTGAGCTCGGCTACGTGAGCATCCCCGAAGAACTGCTGGAGAGCGACTACGAGGGCCCCAGCGCGCTGGAGCACTTCGCAGCGCGGCCCACGTGGTGGACGCGGTTCTTCGGCCTCTGGTGATCCGCCCACCGAGCCGAGCGAACAGCCTGTCATCTCGCTGAGCACGTTCATCCGTACTTCACTGGGCACATTCTCGAGTACGCCGACAGGGGCAACCACATCGGCGTCCGCATCGCCCGCAAGGGCATCGAATCCAGCGAACGATTAGGGCGACCCCGTTGGGTGATCGAGCGGACCTTGTCCTGGCTGACCGGATACCGCCGTCTCAGCCCACGCTACGAACGCCAACCCGCCAACTACCTGGCCTTCCTCGGCCTGGCAGCCGCCCTGTGCTGCTACAAGCGACTACTCCGACTCACCACATAGGACAACGTATAAGTACCCCTCCCCCGCGGTAATCGAGCGTTTGGCCGACAATCTCCGCATAGACACACGCCACTTCGTGGCACCGCTGGAAATCGTCTCCAGGCTCAGCGGCTGAGCGCAATCGTCTCGCTCAGCCCATTGCGTTCAACATGGCGACGGCCGCTGCCCACGACGCCATCAAAGCCGCCGCCCTGGGCCCCGCAGACGTGGACTGCATCATCACCAGCCACAGCACTACACCCGCTACCCCCGGGCTGGACGCCCACATCGTCAATGAGCTCCACTTACGCCCGGACGTTCTGCGGATTCCCGCCACTCAGCTGGGCTGTGTCGGCGGCGCGCATGCCCTGGCCTGGGCGACCCAACTGGTCGACCGCATGCCCGGTCTGCGTGTCCTGTGGTCGTCGCGGAGGCGCTGTCCACCGTGTACCAGAGCGACCAGAACGATCACGCGGGCATCATCTACCGGCTCCTCTTCGGTGACGGGGCGGGTGCCTGCCTCGTCACTGCGGATCCGGGCCAGGCATGCCTGGACGTCCGCGGCAGTTGGCAGCAGGTGGTCCCCGACACGACGGACTCCTACACCCTGAACGTTGAGCCTTCCGGCATGCGTTTCACCTCTGAGAAATGGGCGCCCGACGGCATCACCCACATCATGCCCCCGCTGTGGAAGTGGCTTCGCAGAGACGAGGCGGACTGGACGCCCGACGTCGTCATCGCGCACCCGGGTGGCCCCCGGATCCTGGAGGACACTGCCAAGGGCCTGCAATGCGCCCCCGAACTCCTCAATAACTCCTGGGAGAGCATGCGCACCAGCGGCAACCTCGGCGGCGTCGCGGTCCTCGACGTCCTCGCGCGCACGGCGGACACGTCTCCGCCCCACGGACAGCGCACTCTCCTGATGGGAATCGGGCCCGGGCTCACCGGGGCCGCGATCGAAGGACACTGGCACAACCTCTGACGGATTCCTCATGCTGTCTGTCCAGTTGCGAGGTCGTTGAGCGGCAAGCGCTCTGCGGTAGACGGCCGAACGGGCGTCATGCGAGACGTGTATCCCCCGTGCCACACGCAGGGCGGCACGGGCAAGATCGACGCCGGACGTCGGCGCTGTGGAGCTCGTCGGGCCTTTGGCGCTGTTCGGCTTCGTCATCGCGTATCCCCTACTGGCGTCCCAGGACCATCAGTGAGCTGCCATCGGCCAGCTTGATCGCACGCTCGACCAGGTCGGGCCCGTACAGGGCCTCTGCCGTGGGCCGGCCGAATGCCTCGAGCGCGCACATCACCAGTCCCGTGTCGCCGGACATGAAGGAGCCCCGGGCCGCGTTCCGCATCACCTGGAGCTCCTCGGCCGTCAGGTCCTGGGGGCCGGCCACCTCCGGCAGGTCCTCGCCGATGCCGTGCTGTGGTGTCACAGCCGCGAAGGCGTCGGCGACTAGGCGCTGGACGGCGGTGCTCACCGGTGGCCGCCAGTCGCCGTCCCGCTGCTCCCGGTCGCGGCGCACGCTCTCGATCCGGTGCAGCCGGGCGGCTTCCTGGGCCGCGTGCCACCGGTCCGCCGCGTAGGTCCGCTTGGCCGGGGTGTCCAGCGTGGTCTCGGCACCACTCAGCAGGACGGCCAGCAGCCCGGAGGGGCGGCGTACCTGGGTAGAGCCGCCGCGTAGGTGCAGCCAGGCCCGGACGTCAGTGGCGCTCCACCCGGCATCTGCGACGTTTCTGACTACCCAGGCGATGCGGGGCACCGAGCAGCGGGTCAGCCAGTCGATCTGGCCGATGAGCTCTCGGGCCAGCTGGAAGCGCCGACCAACCTTGTTGAGTTTCCTACGGGTTGCTGGGGTGGGCTTCTGAGAGTGAGGGACCATGGCGTTCCCGCTGACGCGGTTGCTCTCAGGGGGGACAGAAGTAGTACCGGTAGTCGCAGAACTTTCTGAACTGCCCTCCATTGGGGTGCAATGCCGTCGGCGCGTGGACGGACGACGGAGGCGTCGACGCATCAGCCGCTGCGCCATCCTCGACAGCCGTTTCATCAGGGCCCGGCCCTGGTCCTCGATGCCGCGCACGATGCGCCCGTACTGCTCACTGGTGCGGGTCCGCAGGTGCACAGCGGTGTCAAAGGTGGTCGGGATGGTCCACTCGAACTCCGAGGCCATTCCGCCCCTTCCGGACACCCGGGTGCCTTTGGCCCGGTAGGTGAGCAGCCCAGTCTCGCGCAGGATGCCGAGGTGGTATTGGACGGTGCGCTTGGACAACTGGAGGCGGTGCATCAGGTAGCTGACGCCGGGCCGGCAGGGGGAAAGCCGAGCCAGTTCGGTGGCGACGCGCAGCGTGGTGTCGCCCACACGCCGGGGGCCGTGGCCGCGGGGGGCGCGGTAGCCGCCGTCGAGGCGGAACCAGCAGACGGCCTGCAACCAGGAGAATCCGTCGGTGGCGATGCGGCCGGAGGTGGTGGCGAGCCATTGCTGGCTCAGGGCAAGCACGTCTGAAGTAGGGCCAGTTCGATCGTGGGTGGTCTCAGGGAAGGGCACGCAGGTCCGTTTCCGGGTAGCACGAAGTAGACCTGCGGCGCTCAGGGCACGACGGGCTTCGTGTGAGGGAGTTGGTGGGCTCGGGGGTCAGCCGGAGGTCAGGTTCACAGGCCGGGCAAGGAGAGTTGCTCGGCCTGTGCGGTCGGGGATGTAGCCCCCGTCGGCTGGCGACCAGCGGGCCCGGGGCATGGCAGGCCCGCGGTGTTCACCGCATGCCTCTCTCGTGGACGGCAGGCCGCTGCCGTCCAGCAGGACGTTGAGGCGCTGTGGTGGACTGTTGGCTTCCTCGGTAATCGCTTTGGCTAGGCGGCGCGCCTGCGGAAGGCTCAGTCCCGTGCGAAGTCCAATGCGGCAGTACGGGGCACCGCCGCAGGGCATCCACAGCGCAGCGAGCTCCCCGCTGGCGATGCCGCCGTCCACATTGGGCCATGCCGCCGTCGGCTGGACGACAGTCTTCTTGGCCGGCGGGTCGTCAGAGGTCATGTAACACCGCACCTCGGGTGGTGGGTCACCGCGATGACGCGCGTGACTGGCCGTGAGCTGGCCGACGGAACAAACGCCATCTCTCTGTCACAGGTGGTGGGAGTAATCCGATCGCCTGACAGCGCCATCCTGAGCGGGTGGAGATCGGTGGGTGGCCGTCCAGCGAAGTCCTGCCGCCTGGGCGCGATCCGAGCCCGTGGGCTAGAAGAACGGTACCGACGTGAAAGACGCCCATCGGATCGCCCAGATCGTCGAACGCGGCCTGGTCCGCCCCCCGTTCATGCCACCGTGGCCGATCCGTCGCCTGCGTGAGCTCACCCGCCTGCGGACATTGTTGGCCGTGGCGCGGTCCCCGGCCACGTAGCGGCTGGAGAAGCCCTTGGCGGAAGCGGACATCAAGCTCTCTTGCCTGGCCACCGACATCATGGGCATCTGCGGCCGGGCGATACTGGAGGCCCTGTTCGAGGGGACACGCGACCTCGACGTGCCGGTCACGATGACCAAGGCCCGCATGCGCCCCTGGATCCCGGCCTTCGGCTAAGGGTTGACCGGCCGCTTCGGCAACAAATGGCTCCAGACGACCCTGGGCGCCGCGGCTATGGCCGCGCGCACCCAGGACACCAAGCACCTCGGCGGCGCCTGCTTCCTCCACCGCTCCCCCAACCGTGCCGCCCGCCAGGCCGTACGACGACTTCATCGACTCGGCCTCCAGTTCGCCCTCAGGCCTACCGATACGGCGTGGCACGGGACTCATCACAGTCGCCGCCATGGGACCTCACGTTGTTTTCGGGTCAGGGGTGTGGGCCCCGCGGCCCGCTCAGGCAGTCGCAGCGGGCGATGCGCAGTGCGCCCGACCCGAACCGGCACCGGTGCTGCCCCTGGCGCCGATGACTTCGGAGGCGATGGGCCTCAGGCCGACGCCAGCTACCGGCCGTTCCGGCGGGAGATCACCAGGCCCGCCCAACGGATGCGCCGTGCCATGTACTTGAATATGACAACTCTGTGCTTCACTCTGCTGATCTGGCGCCATCGGTGCCACACTCATCAAGATCTCCGTTGTCGGGGACTCATTCGGACCTGGCCGATCACGGCCTCGGAACCTGTATCGGCTGGGTCCGGCTCACTTCTCCCTGGGGAGTGGGCTGTTCTGAGGTGAAATATCTGTGCGGTCCAGCGCACGGTGACCCACACCTCGGATCACCAGAAGGTGAAACTATCCCCTTCTGATGATTTGATCAAGTGGCTAGAGTGATGGCACCCGCCAAACCTCTTGGAGTCTCCGCATGCCCGACCGCATCTTCGACGGCAGGAAGCTGCGCGATTGCCGCGTGCTCCGTCGCCTGTCGCAGGGCGATGTGGCCGCTGCTGTAGGCGTCAAGACCAACGCCATCTCACGCTGGGAAACGGGGCAGGCAACCCCTTCGCAGGAACGTCTGCCGGGCATCGCCCAGGCCGTTGAAGCAGACCTCGACCAGCTCTTTCCGCGGCTGGCACCGCCCAACCTCGCCGATCTTCGCTGTGATGCCGGCATGACGCAGTCGGATACCGCTATCTACACCAGAACGGTGTCACCGATGCCCGTGCGCGCAGCGGAGAACGGCAAGCGCACGCTGTCCGATGATGCGGTGACGGCACTGGCGAAGGCATACAAGGTCACCCGATCCGAGCTCCTGGCGGCCCAGCGCAGATCGTTCGGCCATGACGTGCCGGCCGTAACACCGGAAGGGGAACCGCCGACGCCTTGGGCCGCGCAGAGCCTCGCCGGGAAGATCAAACACCTGCGGGAGCAGGTCTACGACGGCACGTTGCCGACGGACGAAGCTCTGGCCTCGGCGGGCAACCGTAGGATCGGCCGGTTCGTGCTCACCGCGGACACCGTGAGGGACCTGCGTCAGGGCACAGTACGGGTGGCGTCGGACGAGGTTCTCGATGCCCTGTCGCTCGCCTTCGTTGTCCCACTGGCCTACTTCCGCGGTGACGCCCACGAGATCGACCGCCTGATCGCCTTGGTGATGAGGACCCGCGCTTTCCCCCAAGCCCGATCCGATTCCTCACTTGCCGCAAGTACCGAAGAGCTGGGGATCGTCGAGCGTGCGTGAGGGCCCACCGACCGTCGGGTCGGTGGACCCTCACGGGTAGAAAAGATTGCCATGCCCCCCTGGCTCCACGGCACCCTCAGCTGTGCCGCTGGATCAATGCGCCTAGGGAGCAAGGGAGTTGCAGGCGCCCGGTGGTGTTGTCTCCTGACGCCGCTCACGCGCTCCGGACTGCATGCCACTGCTCTTGGGTGATCGCATACTCGACTGTTCGCGGGTCGGCACCCGGCGGGAAGTCAGCGGCATCCGCCTGGAATTCACGGACATACCGCAACCCGAGAGCGGCCAGTGTGGCCCGCGAGGCCGTGTTGGCCGCCCCCGTCATGGCGCCGATCCGGCTCAGCCCGAGGTCCTCGAAGCCATGCCGGAGCAGCTCACGAGATCCCTCGCTGCCGAGTCCTTGGCGCCAGTAGCGCCGCAGTAGCTTGAACCCGAGTTCGCCCTGGCCTGCCACTGGTTCCTGGTCGACAGGGCCCGGCGGCCGCAGGATCCAGTAGCCGACAAAGTGTCCCTCGACGAACCCGGCCCAATACCCCAGACCCACAGCCCGGTCCGCATCCGCGAGGTTCCCGCGAAGCGCTGCCTCCACCTGCTCACGGCTGCGCGCACCGCCCAGGTGACGCATCACCTCGGGGTCGGCATCGAGCTCAACCTGATATTCCAGATACTCGTCGGACTGTGGGGTCAGATGGACCCGTTCAGTACGCAAGATCACTTGGGACATGGCGCCAAGCATCTCAAACAGCAAGTTGAGTGATCAAGAGGAATCTGATCCGAGAATGAGAGGTCGAGAAGGCGTGCGCCGTCGTCCCGCCTACCCCTGGTGCGGCCTACAGGATGACTCCCGGCCACAGTCCACGGCCGCCGACGCCTCCGGCACGGACGAGGCGCCCGCCGGTATCTCAGCCATCATCTCCGGGGCGATCCGAAGCCGTTCCAGACTCCCCCAACCCGAGCCTGACCCAACTTGCCAATCAAATTGGCCAGTTTCTCCTCAGACTTCTCCACCCGCGCCCGGGCGGCAGTAGAACGGCTCGGTTCCTCAGCGCGAGCGAAGCGCCGTCCCGCGTTCGTTCTCCGCGCTGGGACACCGACGAAAGTGTCCTAGCAGCACCCCCTACGGGGCCGGGAGTTGGGGCCGGTAGCGCTCGATCGCGGCCATCGTGACCCTCCACTGCGATCCTGCTCGACCTCATCGACGGCTACTGGGAGGACTGGCTCCCAGATGGTGAGATCTCGCTGGAGTGAGAGCGTGCCTGACGCCCTGCCACATGGTGCTCGTGGAGTCTTGTCTGACGTTGGTCCGTCTGTCACGTTCGGCCCAGGGCCCTTCCGGACGCAGACGCTGTGGTCTGCAGTCCGTGGTCCGTGACGCTTACCGACCGGCTGCGTGAGAGAGCCCCTATCCGCCAGACGCTGGGCTGGGAGACCCCAGCCCAGCGCCTATTGAAACTTCTCGCCACCACGTCGGTGATCACGTGTTGCTACGTCCATGGAGTTCGCCCATCCCGATGAGGGCGCACGTGCACAGATCAAGTTGGTGGCCAACGAGTAGCCGTTCAGTTCGCGGACTGCGAGCCCGCCTGCCCCACCATCAAGGCGTGGCGTTACGCCGGCCGAGTCTCTGAGCGTGGGCCGCCGCTCCGTCGCGGCTGCGCCCTCGGCGGTGGGACGGGGCAGCGGAGTCCTCGGTGGTAGCGCCGCGCAGATGGCGGGCGAGTGATCTGACGCTGGCGTATCGGAAGAGCGAGACCAGGGGAACGTCCTGGCCTGTGCGCTCGTGGAGGAGTGCTTGGACGCGCACCATCAGCTGTGACGTGCCGCCGAGGTCGAAGAAGTTGTCGTTGAGCGCGACCTCGTCGGTGCCGATCGCCTCCTGCCAGATGGCGCGGAGGGTCTCCTCCACTGTGTCGTCCGGTGCTGTTCCGCCGCCGGAGAGCGGAGGTGTCGCCCTCTTGTTGAGGAGTTCGGCAGTGTTGATCTTGCCGTTGGGAGTGAGGGGCATGCTGCTGATCTCCAGCACCTCGGAGGGAACCATGTGTGCGGGCAGCAAAGCCTCCAGGCTCGTGCGCACATCCTCGGCGGACGGGTGGGGTGTGGCGGTGACGATGTAGGTCACCAGACGGGTGTCGCCGAGCGGACTGAATCGCGCCAGCGTGGTCGCGGCGCACACCCCGGGGATCCGCAGGAAGGCAGCGTCGATTTCCGACGGGTCCACCCGGAAACCCCGGATCTTGACCTGACTGTCGATGCGGCCAAGGACCTCGACGGTACCGTCGGGAAGATACCTGCCGCTGTCACCGGTTGCGTAGCGACGTACTCCCAGTTGGGGATCGCGGTGGAAACCTCCGGCAGAGGAGGGCTGGAGATAGCCCTCAGTGAGGAAAGCAGTGCGCACCACGATTTCACCCACCTCGCCGATGCCGGCCAGGTTTCCGGCAGCGTTGATGATCAGGGCTTGTACGCCGTCGATTCCCGTACCGATCGGGACGGATGCTCCCGCTCCCTCGACGGCTGCCGTCTCGTCGCCCATGACTTCCTGCGGGGACACCACGTGATACGTCATGGCTTGCGGCGTCTCGGTGGCTCCGTAGAAGTTCACGTGCCGGGCGTACGGTGCGATCGCGGCCAGGGACGACACATCCTGGCTGCGCAGGACGTCGCCTCCGTAGCAGACCAGGCGGACCTCGGGCAGCCGTACTCCCGCCTCCGCGGCGGCGAGGGCGAGCAGTCGGGCAAGCGGTGGAGTGAGGTGCAGGACCGTGATGCGGCGGTGCGCCAGCCAGCGCAGCAGGGACACCGGGTTGTGCAACAGGTCGTCGTCGGGAACATGTAGCTGCCCACCCGTCCACAGAGGGGTCAGGATGTCCCGGAGCAGAGGGTCGTGCCCGAGCCCGGAGAGCAGCGCGAAGCGGCTGTCCGCCGTGAGCTGGAAGGCGTTGGTGTACCAGGAGAGGAAGTGCGCGAGCGGGGCCGACGTACCGACGACTCCACGGGGTACGGCGCTGGTCGAGCCGGAGGTGAACATCACGTAGGCGGGGCCGGACGGCGCCGGGGGAAGGGCGGGCAACGGCTCGGAGGTTGTGGCGAGCAAGGTGTTCATGTCGCTGATCGGGACCTCGGATTCCTGGAGTTCCCTCGGTAGTGGGCCCGCTGCGGGGAAGTGCACCAAGTGCGCTGCTCCTGCGGCGGCGGTCTGGGCCGCCAACCGGGTGGGTGGGTGCGCGGGGTCGAGGAGCAGGAATGCCGCTCCCCGCTCGTGAATGCCGAGCAGCAGCGGCACAAGCACCGCGCAGCGGGCTGCGTACACGGCCACGATGTCGCCGCTGCCCACGCCGTGGTGTGCGAGGTGGTGATTCACCTGTGCGGACAGCGTCAGCAGACGTTCCGCGTCGAGGGTCGTGGAGGAGTCGTGCACGAGCGAGGTGCTCATCCCCGCACGGATACCCGCGGCGAGCGCAGCCGTGCGAGCGGGGGACAGCTCCGCGCCGGGGTTCGGCAGCAGCTTTCGGGAGGGCGTTCCTACAAGGGAGATGTCGGCGACGGGACGGTCGGGGTGAAGGACTGCCCCGGCCAGTACCAGCGTCATCTGGTCGAGGATCGCCTCCGCCCGCGCGTCGGTGAACAAGTTCCCGTCGTACGCGAGGTCGAGCCGAAGTCGGTCACCGTGATCCGTCACGTACA
Source organism: Streptomyces kanamyceticus (assembly GCF_008704495.1). Classification (NCBI taxonomy): domain Bacteria; kingdom Bacillati; phylum Actinomycetota; class Actinomycetes; order Kitasatosporales; family Streptomycetaceae; genus Streptomyces; species Streptomyces kanamyceticus. Next base: position 10,065,414 of record NZ_CP023699.1, on the reverse strand, counting down.
GGCCCAGGTCAAAGAGGGAGGCGTGGGCGGGGAGTTCGACGATCGACGTGTTCAGGCCGGGCAGACGGGGCGGCCGGTCGGATTCGCCCAGCAGGTTGAACCAAGTCTGGAAGAGCGGGTTGTGGCCCACCGTGCGTGCCGCGGAGACCCCTGCCACCACATCCTCGAATGGAATGTCCTGGTGTGCGTAGCCCTCCAGGACCGTGCTTCGCACCTGATGCAGGACATCGGAGAACGACGGGGCGCCGGAGAGGTCGGCACGTACGGCCACTGTGTTGATGAAGAACCCTATGAGGCACCGCGCCAGAGGCGTGGGCATACACCGTGGACACGGCCGACACGGGGATCCTGGAGACGCACGTGGAGGAACAGCTGGCGCTGCACCTGGGCCGCCCGGTTACCCTTTTCCGTGGCTCCGCAATGGGGCCTACGGCCTTCGGGTCCGGCATGACTTCCCCCCTTGTTGTTCATGATCCGGGGGCGTCTTGCGCTCGCACCCCTGCAGCGGACGACCGTTCCCGCCCGCACAGTGGGACCGGCCGCTGTCAGTGACAGATGCCAGGATGCTCCGGTCATCACCACGATCAGGGGAAATACATGGGCACCTGGGATGTCGGCCCCTTCGACAATGACACCGCAGCAGACTTCTGCGACGCCCTCGACCAGGCAGCCGCAGACAAACGCGAAACCATCATCCATGGCACCATCACCCGAGTGATCGGCGCCGCGGGCTACCTCGAGGCGCCCGAGTCCGAGGAAGCCGTTGCTGCAGCCGCCCTGATCGCCGCACCGTGCCGGGGAGGTCAGCCTGCCGATCCTCACGATGGTCCGGAAGAACCCATCCCTGACCTCACCCATCTGCGTGCCCCGGCCCTCCAGGCCCTCGACCGCATCATGACCGAGCCGTCCGAGCTGAGGGACCTCTGCGCCGAACCGATCGGCGGATTTTGGCGAGCGACCATCAGCCGACTGCGGACCACGCTCAACCCACCGTCTCCTGGCGAACAGCTCCGCTGGAGCTGACCTGCCCAACACTCGCCCCGCTCCCCACCTGGAAGGCACCATGCCCCGCCGCATTCCCACACCACCACTCGACGTGGAGTCGCTGATACCGGAGCTCTCCGGTCACGCGCGGGAGACGACCCTGCTGTATCCGCGTAGTGGCGAACCAACGGCGTACGACAGTTCCGTCGGCGGACCTCTGCTGTGGCCGGCCGATGAACCGTGGCCTCTGTGCGCTGAGCCAGGGCACTGGAAGCCGCTGCGGACCCCGACCGAGACAGTCGGCCCTGAGCCGGTGGCGATGGTGCCCGTCGTGCAACTCTTTGCACGGGACGTGCCTGAACTGCCCTTCCCGGCAGGCACTGACGTGCTGCAGGTCCTATGGTGCCCCTTGATCCACAATGACGAGGCAGGGGCCGCACTGCCGAAGGTGTATTGGCGCAGCGAGCAGACGGTCGCAGAGGGGCGGGTGCTGTCGGACCCTCCGGCGCCGTACGAGCACGAAGAGGAATTCATGCCCCGGCCCTGCACGGTGACGCCCACGCGGGCGGTGGAATACCCGAACAGGGACCTGCCGGGCGACCTTGTCCAGAACCTGAGCCAACGGTTCGACGAGATCGAGGAGGCCTTCGGCTCCTCGTACTACGAGATGGCCACCACCGCCCAGAGCAAGGCCGGAGGGTATCCGGGCTGGCTCCAGCAGCCCGACTGGCCGGACTGCCACTGCGGCCGGCGCATGGACCACCTCCTCAGCATCACCGCCACGGAACCGGTCGAAGGACGCTGGTTCCCGCTCGACGAAAAGGGACCCGCGAGCCCGGACGCCAGCCGGGGGCCCATGGCCGACCACACGGTCGTCGACACCATCGGCCACGGGATGGCCATGGGCGACCTCGGAGGCGTGTACCTCTTCGTCTGCCCCGCGTGCCCAGACATGCCGTACACGCACCGCTACGACTGCTGAGCAACCCACCAACTCGGGGAACGATCAGCAGGCAGATGGGAAGTGATCTCCAAGCTCGACCCGCGGCTGGTCACACCCACTCGTGAACACCCGATAGATGAACAGACGGTCTGCCTGGGCCAGCCCTCCAGACGCTGGGCTGTATGCAGCTTGTCCTACCGAGGCCCCGCCGCGCACCCCCGTCGCGACGGGGCCTCGTCGCGTCAGCGCGCCTTCGCCTCATCCGCTTCGGTCAGAACGGACGCTCACCATCGACGATCGCCACAGTCCAGTGAGCGCCGCCACCCGCTTGGACAGCCAACTTCTGCTTCACCGGGTCGGTGTAGACCCTTCCGACGGTGACTGGCGTATTGCACTTGATATCGCTTGGGTTGTCCTTCGGATGCCCTCTCGTGATCAGCTTCATTGCGCTGACGCCAGAGCACTTGATGTGCACGGTGTACACATCCTTGGCAGGGGTGAAGTCCGGCAGGTCCGCCGTTCCCTTGCCGTTACGGATCGGCACGAGGTACTTCGGGTGCGCGGGGAGGCGCAAGCTCTTCTCGACGCTACCGACGTTAGAGCTCGGTGTCGACGAGGTGCTGGCGGTGCGGCTCGCAGCAGGTTCGCCACCAGCAGGATGAGGGGCATCGTCGCTGTTCGAGCAGGCAGTGACGAGTAGAAGAGGAAGCAGGACAGTCGAGATTGCCGCGCTACGGCCCATGAGGATCTCCTGAGAGGGTGCGCCGGTCCGGCGCAGCGAATCACCGGACCGACGTGGTGGAATTTAGCGGATGGTCCATCCCTCTCGGTACGGAGCCCAGAAGGTCACGTACTGCTTGTGGCCGACCGAGCAGTTCCTGTACCGGGTCCCGTAGTAGCCGTAGACCTTTTCCTTCCTGATGCCGTAGTCCCCGTAGACGGTGCTGTGGGCCTTCACCTTGCCGCCGGTTTCGACCCCAAGCTCAGAGGTCCAGCTCTTCTCGGCGGACCCCTGCAACTCGGCCTTGATCTCGCCCAGCCACCTGACCTTGAAATCAGAACTCAGCGTGAGAGAAGCGCCGTAGGTCGTCGTTCCTGATCGCTTGGAGGTGAACTTGAAGTCCAAGGAGTACCCCTTGTTGTTCTTCGCGAACGTGGAGTACTTGACGGACGTCGTGTTCTTCAGGTTCCTCGTGATGTGCACGAAGGGACCTTGCGGGCAGTCCTCGCTCGCCGGTCCCTTGTCCCCTTCGCCGAGGTCAGGCCCGTCCGTCTCGCCGGGGATCGGCTGGTCTTCCTCCAGCGTGGCGTCGGCGTCGGCGCCTGTCGCCACATCGGCGCCCGATGCAGGCGAACCTGTCACGGTTCCAGGCTCGACGGCTGCGCCGTCTGCCGTCATGGGCGGTGCGACAGGGCTGTCACTCGCGAATGCTGTTGCCGAACTCCCCATGATCAGCAGGCCGGTGGTCACTGCTATAGCTCTGGTCGTGAGACGTCTCATGAGCGTTCCCCCTGTGGATATGCGGCCCTTGGTAAAGCCGCGGTCAACCAAGATCACAGCACGGGTACGGGTGAACACGGTAGGTATTTGAGTCAACTCTGAGGTTCCTTACTGTGGCTGCCCGAAAGATCGCCCCGTTTATGCCAGTTGGTAGAACCTGTGCAGCTCGAACCCCGAAATGACCTGCGCGAACCGACAGCCCTGGCAGCCCACGGTCAGGCCTCCGTAATCACCATGTCGGCAAGGGCACATAAATCCGCAGGCGTTACGACCCCGCCGCCGTCGACCAGGCCATCGCCGAGCTCCAGCCGCACCGCCTCTACACCGCCCGCGAGCTCGAAGACACGACCGGTATCACCGCTGCGACGATCCGCGCCGATGTCTCCAAGCACCGGTAGCCGAACCCCGACGACACCTCGGGCCGCGCGCACCGCTGGCGCGGCAGCACCGTCACGAAGGCCGTCGCGGACCGGCGCGGGCACCCGTCGTGGCCCCACATCCACGTAACGGTGGCCGCGAGGCCGAGCACCGGAAACGTGACCAGTCGGTGTGGTGTGCTGAGGGCGCGACTGCCGCCCGTGGCTCCAACACGGGCGGCTGTCCTGCTGCTCATGCGTCCGGCGCCAGGCCTCGCGCGTACGCCTCCAGGTACGTCACGGCCCGTGAGATGCCGTCCGCCGTGCGTTGCCCGGCGTCCTCGTACACCGAGGCGCGCTCTCCCTGGAGCAGCGCGGCCAGCTCTCGGGCATGCTTGCCAAGGAGCTCGGCGGCGTGCTCGATCCACTCCAGCGCGCCCCGTACCCGGGCAACGTTCTCGCGCAGAACCGCCTGTTCGTCGTCGCCGAGAACACGCGTCCTCGCAGGCCGGAAATGACCCGGTTCGTCGTGGCAACAAACGCGTGACAGGCCCCGACCAGATCAAGGAACTCCGCCGTCCGCTCGAAATGCCGGATGGCAGGGGCGAGTTCGCTGGTCTGCTCGTACTCCCCGCGGACCTGGCGCCCGCGCTCGACCGAAGGGTGCCTTACGGATCAGCTCGAACCGGTCCGGGGTCCCGTTCAGGATCCGATGAATGGCCAACGACACCCCTTGGCCCGCTGCTTCGGCGGCCAGTGGGCCGCCACGCTGCGGTAACTCATCACGCTGGACGTCGACACCCCGACATCGTCCGGAAACCGGGCCAGAGTCTCCTCAACCGTCTGGCATCTACCCCTGCCCAGACCGTCTGCCGGGCGCTCAGCTCACACCTCGCCGGTTCACTTGCGGGCCTCGGCTCGGGCCGCCCGCAGCGCCGGGCTCTCCCTCACCGCGGCCCGTGCGGCGCGGAGATCACGACGAATCCGCGCCACCTCCACGCAATCCTCCTCGGCCTGGCAGGGGGCGCAGCCATCGATGTGCGCGAGGTACACCTCGTACACCTCCTGAGCCCGTCGTTCTGAGGCGCACGTCTCGGGTGGGCTCATCGCGTCCTCCCCTGAAGGGGGATGCGCGCGATGCGGATGAGTGCGGCGATGGACGGCAGGGGGCCCGAGGCGTTGTCCAGTACGACCGTGCACGGCCTGTGCCGTTCGAAGACCGGCATGGTGTCGACGCCAAGGCCGTCGGCGGCCAGGTCCAGCACGGCCGCGCCGCCGCCCAGGCCCGCCAGCCGCACGCAGACGAAGTCCAGCAGCATCTCCCCGTCGATCTTCCCGCTGGCGCGCTGCCAGAGAAGTTCCGGCTCACCGCCGATGATCCTCGCGCCGAGCACGTTGACCCGGCGGTTGCGGATGTCTTCACGCGGCGCCACCGCACGCCGCCCGATCCTGGACCAGGTGTAGCCGGTGGGCATGGTGGGAGCGAAGCCGGACTCGTCCAGGAAGATCAGATCGCGTTCTCCCGCGTGTGCGGCCTGACGCAAGGCCGCAAGTCCTCCAACTGGGCCCAGGCGGCCTGCTGGAGGACGGGATCTGCCTTGTGCCGCACGCTGTCGCGGGTGCGCTTCCGGCAGAAGCCCTCGCGCCGCAGCAGCTCGCCCAACCAGTCCGAGGAGATCTCCACCCCGCGCTCGGCCCGCAGCCACTCGCACAGGGCCGGGACACCCCACGTGATCCCGGCCTGGCCGGAGTAGTCCAGCAGCTCGCCCAGCGCGGCGCGGTCCTCCACCCCCAGCAGCCTCGCCGGCCTGCCCGGCCGCAGGGCATCCGGCAGCCCCGCGATCCCACCCTTCACAAAGCGGTGGACCGTGGCGCGGACCGTGACCGGATGGCACTCCAGCACGCTGGCGACCTCAGCAACGGACCGGCCCTGATCGAGGAGCCGCATGCGCTCGCCGCGCTGCCGCGAGTACCGGGTCAGATCGCGGCGACCCAGCAGCGCATGCAGGTCACGGCGTTCCTCGTCGGCCAGCGCGACTCGAAGGATGTTCGGCATGGCGTCCCTCCCCAAGGACGCCTACCCAACGCAATCAACTTCACCAGCTCCACTTAGAGCGCGGATCAAGCCCTTGCCCAGGCGTCCTCCCCACCAGCGTGGGGGTGTTCCGATCACCACATCGGCCAAGTCCAGTGTTGGCCGGGCTGAATCCGCCGCCGCCATCACGTAGCTCAGCGCGCCTAGGGCGGCGAAGCATCCATCATCACCGCCACCCACGACAACGACGTTCCCTGGGGAAATCTGGGGAGAATCCGAGCTGCTGGGGAGCGCGTGGGGAGAATCGACTCCCACGACATCTACAGAGCAGCGACCGGCCGCTTCCCGCAGAGCGTCAACCTACCGTCGGCGCCCATCGAAACTCTCACCGCCTGGCAGGATCTGACCTGCCCACACGTCACCTGACGCCCCATCAGAAGGAGCGTCATTTCAGCGTCAAGATATCGTCCGTAACGCCCACACCGCACATCATGCGCACGGTCAAAGCCCCAGTTCAGGAGCCCTTTTTGGCAGGCTCAAGGATCGCGACACACTCCACGTGGTGAGTCATGGAGATCGCGTCGGGCAACGACGTCGTCCTACACCATGGCCCGTGGCGTCGCACCGACCTCGACACCTGGCGGCAGACCGCCGTTGACGCCGGCGCGCACCCCCATCATCGTCTACCTCCCCGTCGACCGTGGCGAACCGCTGCGGCGTCTAACCAAACGCAACAGACGCGAGGACGCCAACGCGCTCCTGGTCAGCGAAGAGTCCCTGGACGACTTCTTCGCCCGATTCGATCCGCGCACTCCCGAGGCAGCCTCCCGATGGACCTGGCTAATCCTCGCGGATTACACCCAACTGCGGCTTGCTCGCCCCCTCGCAGCCGACCGGCACCAACCCTGGGAGAAACCAGCCCGCCGGACAGACTCACCTCCGCCCGAGTCCGCCGCGGCTTCCGGCACATCCGCCCGCAATCGGCCTGTCCAGCCCAAGCACCGAAACCCTCGCGCCCTGGCCCCAGACGGCCGCCGGGCCAAAAACCACCCGCCCCACACCCCGCCACGACGTGCATTCACCCAGCAAAACTGCGGCAGCGAAAAGGAGAACGACGAAGTCAACCACCCCACGACCACACCGCACAGGTTAAATATCAAGCTAGGGGCGAGATCAGCGACGCCCTGCCGTGGATCGGCGCCCGTGCCCGAGCCGCCCTCGAATTCACCGATGACGGCATCGCGCCTCCCGCGCGGGTGAACTCGATGACCTTGCTGTCGTTGGAGACGACCACCCCGGTTCTCCTGCGCGCCGGGATCTGGCCCGTGCGCCCCTTCACCGACCCCAACATGATCCAGCTCGGCGAGTGGCTGCCCTACGACTGGCGCGAGCTGAAGCAGCTCCAGCGGCGTTGGCTGGCAGCCCTCGGACTGGGATCCGACGTCACGCAATCCCGCACCCGGGACTCCTTCGCCGAGTCGTCCAGGCCGCGTTGACCGATCAGGACCGCCCCTTGTTCGACGCCATGCTCAACGAAGGCTCCCCGCTCTTCGAAGAGGGCCTGGTCGACCCGGACGGCCTCCGCCAGGGCCTGCACCACCTCGGCACCGGGCCCTACCGGGAGGGACGGCGACGCCCAACTGCTGGAACCTCCACCTGGCCGCCGCACCCTTTCTGTAGACCAGGCTGAACCCCACCCGAGGAGAGAGCCGATGTACCTGATGCGCCTGGCCGAAGCAGCTGACATCGCCGCCGTCCGAACGCTGGCCCTGGCCCGCTCTGCGTGGCTTGAGGAGCGGCAGATGCTCTCCTGGCGGGCCAGCGCGGAGGACGTGGCCGGGCAGGCCGAGAACACCGACGGCTCGATGTGGCTGCTGACCCACGAAGGCTCCGGCAAGGTCATCGGCTGCACCACGGTCCAGCGCGAGACCCCGCCGTGGGGCTGGACAGAACAGGAACTGGCCGAACCCGCCGACTACCTCTACACGACCGTCACCGACCCGGCCGAGCGCGCACAGCGGCCCGGCACCCTCATCGCCCTGTGGGCGGTGGACCGCGCCGCCCGCTCGGGCCGGGCCTGGGTGCGGCGCGGATGCATGTTCCCGGGCCTGGTCCACTACTACGAGACTCAGGGATTCAGGGTGATCCACCAGGTACAGCGCACCCACAATCTCGTCTATCTCATGGCCCGCAGAGCTGGGCAACTGACCAGCATTTCAGCAGCCGTTGGCACACACGCCCCGGCGCTGCCCTTGTCACCGCCCGCCGCCGCTGCACCCAAACCGTCGCCCAGGGCCTGAGCACCGGCAGCAGCGCCGCACTGAGCGGTGATCAGGCAGACGCACTCCGTGCGGTGATCACGGCGGAGAAGCTCGGGGCTCGCATCTTGCCCGCGGATCCCCGGCAGTCACGGTCCAGAGCCGTCCCCCCTCGGCGAAACCGCATTGCGGCAGCTACTCCGGGACGGCAGGCGGTACCGGGCAATCCCCCGGAGGGGTTACCGAAACCCACATGAGTGATCGAACGCAGCATCACAGCCGGCCCCACTCGGCCACACAAGGAGAGGGCCCGGTATTCGAAATCTCGTTCTAGATTTCGCCCGCTCCCACCCGTTACGGCGACAGCAGATCGCCCGTTACCCGATCACCTGTCCGCATCCCGCCCCGAGGAGTCCCCGTGCATCCCGTACGCCGCCCTGCGCTCGTTCATCCTGCGTTCGAAAACGCTGCCGCCTCCTCGGGTATCGCGCGTCAGTTCGCTTCCGGCCGCGCCGCCCTGTTCGCCGAGGGGTCACGACCGGATCCGAGGTACCTGGCATGACTCACTCCGCTCGTCATTCCTCCCCCGCGCGCGGCCGGCGTACGGTCCAGCGCCTGGTGCGGGAGGGACAGCGTTGACCGAGGCTCCCCATCTACTGATCGCGGACGTGGCGCAGATCCTGCTCCGGTCCAGCGGCGCCGTCTTGTGTGTGCGACGCAAGCCGGATGCGGCCCTCGCGCCGGGACAACTCACCGTTGTGGGCGGCCATCTCAAAGCCGGCGAACCACTGGACCTCGCGGCGCGACGTGAGGCGGAGGAGGAGACCGGGGTTCGTATCCGTGCCGACCAGCAGGAGTTCTGCGGGCTGGTCCATCACCACAAGCCCGGCGGCACGGATCGGATCACCGCGGTCTTCGTGACGCAGTCCTGGAGCGGTGAGCCGTACAACGCCGAGCCGGACCGGCACGACGGGCTGTTCTGGGTGTCGATGGAGAAGCCCTCGCCGGACTGCCACCCCTACACCGCCGCCATCTTCCAGATGCTCACCCACGGCCCGTCCTACCGGGCCATGAACTGGCCTACCTCGGGAGGTCCCCGGTGAAGAGGTTCTTCGGACCGGTGAAGATGGCCGAGCCCCGGGTGTCCGACGCCGAACAGGAGCTGTTCGGCGGACCGTTGCGCTATGACCTGGGCTGGTCGCAGCACGAGCACGCCAGCTTGGATCTGACCATGATGTCGGCGCTGCGCTCCATGCCCTCGCTCGTCGGCGCCACCTTGCGCATGGCCTGGCAGGTCGACCGGCGCGCCCTGCTGGCCGTGGCGGTCAGCGAGATCGGCCAGGGCATCGCCGCGGCCATGGGGCTGCTCGCCGTCAACGCCGTCATGCACGCGCTGCTCGCCGGAACCGGCAGCCCCGCCGAGCGGTTGCACGCGCTGTTACCCGGACTGCTGGCCGCCGCCGCCATCGGTGTCGCCAACTCCGCCCTCTCAGCCTGGTCCACCTCCCGCGCAGGGCGTCTGGAGCCGAAGATCGAGCGGATCGCCACCACCCAGTACCTGGCCGCCGCTGCCGGCGTCGAGCTGGAGGCCATCGAGGATCCCGACTTCCGGCGGCTCGTCGACATCGCCCAGCAGGGGCCCGGCGCCGCCCGCCGCATGATCGGCGCCTGTGTCGCGGCCCTGAACGGTCTGATCTCTCTGGTCACGACCGCGAGTGTCCTCGCCGTTCTGCATCCCCTGCTCCTGCCCTTGTTGCTCCTCATCGCCGCCCCACGCGGCTGGGGCGCCATGCGCGTGGCCCAGGAGCGGTATGTGTCGGTGCTGAGCTGGATCGAGCACGTACGGGCCAGCCGCCTGATCGGCAATCTCCTCACCGAGCGCACCGCCGCCCAGGAGGTCCGTCTCCATGCCGTCGGCCCGTTCCTCCTCAGCCGCTACGAGCGCATGGCCGAGAGCGCCGAGAGCGAACAGGAACGCCTCGCCTCCAGCAAAGCCCTCACCGAGTGGGTCGCCGCGGCCCTGTCCGGACTGGCCATGGCCGCCACCTACGGGGCCATGTTCTGGCTGATCTTGGCCGGTCACATGAGCCTCGCCGTTGCCGGGACCGCCGTGATCGCGGTGCGGACCGGGTCGGCGAGCCTGGGCGGGCTGGTGATGAACATCAACCGGCTGCACGAGGAATCCCTCTACGTCCGCGACCACGGCCGGTTCCTCACCCAGGCCGCGCGGCGCACCATCCCCGCGGGCGGCGCCCCGGTGCCTGACCGGGTCAAGGAGATCATCCTGGACCGGGTCACCTACTGCTACCCCGACCGTGACACGGCGGCCCTGGAGCAGGTGTCGCTGACCCTGCCGATGGGGTCGGTGACCGCCGTGGTGGGTGAGAACGGCTCCGGCAAGAGCACGCTGATGAAGGTCCTGTCGGGCATGCTGCTGCCCCAGGAAGGCACGCTGCGCTGGGGCGAGGCGGACATCAGCGGCCTTGACCGGGCCCAGTACTTCGAGCGGGTCTCCCTGCTGACCCAGGATTTCCAGCGCTGGCCGGTGACCGCCGCGATGAACATCCGCATCGGCCGCCCTGCCCACGCCGGGACATCGCAGGACCTGCAGCCGTCGCTCGACTACGCGGGCGCCGCTGCGGTCATCGCCAAACTCCCCGACGGTCTGCACAGCCTGCTGGCCCGCATGTTCCGCGGCGCCACTGAACTGTCCGGCGGCGAGTGGCAGAAGGTGGGCCTGGCCCGCACCCACTGGCGCAGCGCCACCTCGCGGGCGGACAGCGTCCTGATCGTCGATGAGCCGACCTCCGCGCTCGATCCCGAGGCCGAGATCGCGGCCTTCGACCGCATCCGCCGCCTGGCCGCCCCGAACCGGGCCGTCGTCCTGGTCACCCACCGCATGTCCGGCGTCCGCCACGCCGACCACATCTACGTCCTCAACCAAGGACGCCTCGCCGAGCACGGCACGCACGACGAACTCCTCGCCCAACGCGGCCGGTACGCCGCGATGTTCGACACGCAGGCCGCCCAGTACGCCCCCACCGCCAGCATCCCGAAGCCCGCCGAGCCCACCGTCGCGGACCCCGCATGACCCACTCGCCCGAAAGGCCCTCCGTGACCCCATCTCCCACCACCGACCTCGACGAAGCAGGCGCTCTACGCCATCAACTGGCCGACCAGCTCGCCGAGTCCGGCCACATCCGCACCCCCGCCGTCGACGAGGCCCTGCGTACCGTGCCCCGGCATGCCTTCGCCCCCGAAGTGCCGGTCCTCGCCCCCTCGACCTGGCACCTTCCCGCCGGCCATCGCGAGACCACGGAATCCGCCGTCGCCTGCATGGTCCGGGAAGCGGAGGAAGAGACCGGACTGCGCATCCCGCAGGCCGACTTGTCACTCGTCCACGTCCTGGACCTGCTCGATCCCGGCAGCACGAGCCCGCGCCTGGGACTGTTCTTCGCCCCCTCGCGCTGGGAGGGCGAGCCGGTCGTACGCGAGCCGGATTGCTGCACCGAGTGGCGCTGGTGGCCGCTGGACAGCCTGCCCGAGCCCATCGTCGAGTACACGCGCGTCGCCGTACAGGCGATCACCCGCGGCACCTCCTACCTCCCCATGGGCTGGTCCTGACGTCGTCCGCATCCCCACGACCGACGCGGGCGGCACGCTCAGCAACTCCGCCGCCTCGGCCGGAAACCGCTACCGAGAAGGGGGCAGCCTTCACACATGCTCACCACCCAGAACGACGAAGACCACGGCAACACCGATGCACGCCACACGCCGTCGAGCACGCACGACGAGGCCGAACCGTTGCCGCGGCGCCAACATCACTTCCGCCTCATGGACCGCTACTACCGGCAGGTGGAGTCAGGTCGCAAGACGATCGAGATCCGCGTCGCCACCCCGCCGAAGGCCGCCGTCGAGGCAGGAGATGCCGTCGTCTTCCACGACCGGGACAGCGACCAGGAGCGCGACGTCATCGTGAAGCGGATCACTCCATACGCCTCGTTCGAGGATCTCCTCAACGCGGAGGATGCCTCCCGCATCGACCCCGACGTACCCCGCGGGGAACTCCTGTCGAACCTTCGCGCCATCTACTCGCTGGACCAGGAGGCGCTCGGCCCCCTGGTCTTCGAGTTCGACCACCGCCCTGCCCGGCCCGGACTCCCCCTGCCGATGACGCCCACGAAGTACGCGCAGGCCGTTCCCCACCACACGGTGTACGGCTGCCTCTACGTCCGTGACGAGCACGACCGACCGGTGCAGCTGCGCTCGGTCTACGGATCGCGTCAGTGGCAGTTCCCCGGCGGCAACCTCGATACCCAAGGCGAAGACCCGCTCCGGACCGCCCAGCGGGAAACGGTCGAAGAGATCGGCCTCCAACTCGGCCTGGACGCGCCCGGCCTGCTCCTGACGCACTTCCTGCACGCCGGGCCCCACATGCCGCTGAAAAAGGTGGGTCTCATCTTCGACGGAGGCCAGCTGACCGCCGACCAGTTGCGGTCCGTCCGCCTCGATCCCACCGAGCACGACATGTGGGCCGTCCACGACATGGCCGCGTGGCGGGAGTTGATGGCGCCCACGTCCTTCGCCCGACTGGACGCGGTCGAACGAGCCCGGCGCGGCCAGGGCCCCGCCTACCTCAGCACGCACACCTGATCCGCATCACACCCGCCCAGGAGGCACCGTGCCCACCGAGGACGTCAACGCCCAAGCCTGGACGCTCTACGGCCAACGACAGCTCGATCACGGCTTCATGCCACCCGTACCCGGGGACATCTCGTGGGCTCCGTGGGAGGGTGTCGGACCGGGCAGCGAGGTTCTCGGCGGCCTCGTCGGCAAGCGAGTGTTGGACATCGGATCCGGCTCCGGTCACCACGCCGTCCATCTGGCCCGCGCCCACGGCGCTCGCGTCACCGCGATCGAGTTGTCCACCACCCAGCACGCCCGCGCCACCCGCCACTACAGCACCGAAGCAGGTGTCAACTGGGTACACGGGGACGTCATCGAGCACCTACGGACGGCCGATCCGTACGACGCCGCGTATGCGGTCGGCAGTCTCGCCTACGTTGATCCGCACACTTCCCTGCCCGCCCTGCGCGACGCGCTGATCGCGGACGCCCCACTCATCTTCTCGGTCCTCCACACAGACCTTCATGGCCGCGGGCCGTCTACCACCGTCGCACCGCGCGAGCAGCAGCTGCTTCTGCGCAAGGAGCCAGCGATTCCCGTCGACATGTTCGTCCTCGTCCCCCACCTATGGGAGGACCTGCTGACCTCGTACGGCTTCCGGGTCGAAGCCATGAACCTGCTGAGCGCACCCGACGCGGAGAACCCGGTCGTCCATCAGCTCATCCGTGCACGGAGGCTTCCGGAACGACGTACACGGATCTCCAGTCGGCCACGCACTCGACGGCCTCCCGCCCCGCATGCGGCCCTCGGCGTGGGCGCCATCGTCCTTGGCGACCACGGCCTGCTCATGGGCCACCACCGCCTCGGCACCACCGAGCTGCCCGGCGGCACCGTGGAAGCGGGCGAAGCCCTGGAAGAGGCAGTCGTGCGTGAACTCGCCGAGGAGACCGGACTGACCACGCGCACCGAGGACGTCATCCTCCTGGGCACGCTCGTCGATCACGTCGGCGATGTCCTACGCGTCACCATCGGCGCAGTCGTCACCGCCTGGGAAGGCAAGCCCGCCACTCAGCCGGGCGAGAGCGTCGGCGACTGGCGCTGGTGTCCGCTCGACGATCTCCCCTCCGACCTATTCGAGTGCAGCGCCAACATCCTCACGGCGTGGCGCCCCGACCTGCCCATCGACCACACGCCCACGCACTTCACCCCCTTCGCCCATCGCACAACGGCGGACGGCCTGACGTGACACCCACAGAGTCGAGCCTGTGGCGCCACCGCGACTTCCGCCTGTACTGGACGGACCAGGCCAGCGACGTGCTGGGCTCCTCGCTCAGCACGGTTGCCATCCCTCTGGTCGCGGTCGTGAGCCTGCACGCCACAGTGTGGGAGGCCGCCGTCCTGGCAGCCGTACAGAAGACGCCGCACGCTCCCGCCTGGTGCTGTGTCCCGGCCTGACGCGGGCCCTGGAACCCTGGGGGTTGGCCACGTAGAGCAAGATCTAAACTGCCTCCGGCGGCTGGGCTCTCGCTTCCAGCGATGGATCGCGGGGCGCGCATTCGGAGCACACGATCGCCATCCCCGGGGGGGCGTGCGAATTCTGATGAAGGTGGACTGATGGTGGCAATACCTTTCGATGCGGCGCTGCTGGACGGATACCGGGCGGTGCATGGGGCCGGTTCGGGCCCGATGAGCCTGGAGCGGCTGCCAATGGTCCGGGCCGAAGACGCCGCAGAGGTGCCGCCGCTCGACGACCTGCGACGGGGCGGGCGGTTCGAGGTCACTTCACGCTCGGTTCCGGGGGCGTCCGGTACTTCAGAGGCCGAGCTGCTGATCTGCACGCCTGCCGCCGTTTCGGGCCTGGCCGCGTCGCGCCCGGCCATCTACTTCGTGCATGGCGGCGGCTACTTCAGCGGCGATCCGCGGCACCTGTTCTTCCTCGAACCGCTGCTGGACGAGGCCGAGCGGTTGGGGGCGTCGCTGATCTCGGCAGGATACCGGCTCGCGCCGGAGCATCCGCATCCCGCACCGCTCGACGATGTCTACGCCGGGCTGCTGTGGACCGCTGAGCACGCGGCCGAACTCGGCTTGGACGCGGACCGGATCGTCGTCGCGGGGACAAGTGCTGGCGGTGGCCTGGCTGCCGCGCTGACTTTGTCGGTGCGCGACAAGGGCGGTCCACGGCTGGTCGGGCAGTTGCTGATGTGCCCGATGCTCGACGACCGCAACGACAGTGCTTCAGCCCATCAGATGGACGGTGTCGATGTCTGGGATCGTGGCTGGAACGGCTTCGGGTGGAAGGCCCTGCTCGGTTCCGAGTGTGGGGGCCCGGACGTGTCGCCCTACGCCGCGCCTGCCCGCGCCACGGATCTGTCCGGACTGCCGCCCGCCTTCATCGACGTCGGCTCTGCGGAGACGCTACGCGACGAGGCCGTCGCCTACGCCGACCGGATCTGGCGGGCCGGCGGCTCTGCCGAGCTGCATGTGTGGTCCGGCGGCTATCACACGTTCGACCTGGTGGTCCCGGACGCGGTCATCAGCCGGGCGGCGTGGCAGGCCCGTCGTTCCTGGCTGGAGCGGGTGCTGGCGGCGGACTGACGTCCCGCTCGGGTCCCGAGCGGGTAGACCCGGTGCGACCGCGACCAGGCGGTCCCACCCCGGACCCGGTCGCCCGAGTGGGGTTCCCCGCTGCACAGGAGGTGCTGAGCGGATGGTCAGAGCGGGTTGACGGGGTTTCAGGTTCATTGCTTCGGCCGTCGCCTGCTCGGCGTAGTGCTTCTCCTCGAACTCGACCGGGCTGAGGAAGCGAGTCGCTGCTCCAGCAGATGGCGCTGTTCGAGAACGGCGGCCAGGGACCGGGCCAGGTTCGGGACGATCATTGCGGCCGCATCGGTGACGGTCTGTTCGAGCGCGGTGAAGATCTCGTCGGTCAGCCGAGGGCGAGCCGAACCGCTTCAACACGACCAGGACGCCCGGGTGCTGCATGTGCGGGCCCAGCATCCTGTCCAAGTGCGGGTGGACCTGCGCGAACAGGCCGCGGAGCCGGTTCGCCTCGGCGACCAGGTCGTCGTCGAAAGCGATGAGTAAGTCCCGCTCGGCGACCCTCTAGACGTCTATCTCGAGTGCCCGGCCGCATCGGCGATGATGAACGCACCTCGGGTGTCGGTCTTGGTCGCCCACCACTCTCCAGAAATTCCTCGGCTGGTAGGGCCTCCCGCGCCAATGAGCCTGACGGAACACGCGCAGCTGACACCGTTACCGGAGATGATCACGGGCGCCTCCAGCCCCGCCGAAGTTTCACCAGCTGTGAGCACAACGTCGCCGCCCACCGTCGACAATGCCTCCACCAAGATCCCCGACAGACTCACCTACTGAGCACATTCTCAAGTACGCCGACAGCAGGTGGTAACGGCGTCGCGGCGGGTGGCGGGTGGCGGGTAGCTGTTCAGCCACGGCCTGGTGGGTGACAGGCGTGCGCGGCCGTCCAGCAGATCGCGATGCTGGACGGGAACCAGGGAATTGCCTACCCGCAGCGGGGAGTTCACGCGTCTGAGGTATGTGCTCCAGGTGGGCCGGAGGTGATGACTATGTACGTCTCGCCGGCGCCCGGCGGGCGTGTCCAGGAACGGGTGACAAAGGTGTGCAGTCGGCCGTCATCGAGGGCAAAGCGAGGCAGCGTGGCACCGAACGTCGTGGCGATCGCCGTCAGGGCGGCGGCCTCGCCCGGCAGTTCCCGGTTCTGGCCGCCGCTTCGAAGCTCGGGGAAGAGTCGGTCCGGGTCCAGGTCCTGCGGAATCTCTCCGGAGCGGTCACACCGTTCCCCCAGGACCGTGAACGCGTAACGTTCTGTGGCGCGTTCGGCCACAGAAAGGTGGAACAGAGCGCCCCTGCCGAAGTCGTCGGGTGAGGCCCAGACCACCACGGCACGGCCGTGTCGTGAGGCGGCGACGGCCGGTGAGGTGAACCGCGCCTCATTGAACGGCTTTGGCATACCGTCGAATGCGAAGCTCCAGCCGCCCCCGGCTCGACCAACGGCGACCAGTGCCTTGTCGTCGTACGAGGAGGACGTCCCACCCGACCGTAGCTTCGAGCGCGCATCCCACAGGGTCATGGGCTCGAACAGCTCCGCGCCGTCCTCGGCGCCGATGAGGGTGGGCAGCGCGTCGGGCTCTACGCCCTCGACGAGGAGGAATCGGTACCCTTGGCGCTGGCCGGTAGAAGGCCGTTCCGCGAGCCAGGCCATGCCCGGGGGGTCCTCGTCGACCGCCACGCTCCCACTGCCGGTGGCCTCCTCGCCTCTGGGGGTAGCCAGCAGCGCCCGACCCCGCTCCTGCGTGAGCAGCGGACCGAGCAGCGGGTCGGCGGCGAGGCCCACTGGCGCGAGGTGGTCGACACCCAGTGGCTGCCACTGGGGCAGCGCGATCAGCAGCGTCCGCCAGGCCGCGTCCGTCTCGCCCCACCGCGCCTGTTCCCGGGCCGCCTGCACGGCGTCGCCAAACGGCCCTGGTGCGGTGTACGCGTAGGTGCCCTCCCGCAGTTGCCGCAGTATCAGCCGCTCCAGCGTGCACACCTCGTCGGACCTGCCACGCACGTAGCCCGCGTATGCTCCTTCGCCATGCCAGGGCCGCCCCCCGCGACCGGCGATCAGGGCGGGGAGCAGATCCGGCGCGTACACCGGGTCGGCAGCGAGCCCGTCGAAGTGCGTGGAGTATCGGTCGCCGAGCAGCCACACGATCTGGTCCCTCAGCGCCCCGGCGCGGGGCCTGCCGAACGCCCGCGCCTGCGCGAAGACCGCTTCGGCCCGCTCGAAGTCGCCGCGCAGCGCGTCACGCCGCGCCTGCTCCACCTCGGCGTCCAGCGCCTCGGTCGTGGCGTTCACGAATTCCGGCGCGTCGTCGGCTCCCGCCCGCAAGCTGTGGAACTCCCGGTAGGCATCCTGCATGAACTCCCAGAAGGACGCGTGCCGTTCAGGAGGACTGGCGCGCCAGGGCGCCCACGTGTACACCGCCCATTCGCCGTGCGCGTCCACGTCTTCCGGGTCCAGCATGACGGTCATGGCGTCGGATTCCACGGCCAGCTCGAGCCCTCGGGTCCAGATCGTGGCTTCCAGGACCTCCTCCCGCGTCGCGTTCTCGTCCAAGTCCTCCTGATAGATCTCGGCGAGTCCCGCGTCGTCCTCGTGCCAGTTGGCCGTGTCCGTGCCCGCGAGCAGCCACACGAACCCGCCCGCATGCCGCCAGCCGTCGGTGACCTCCAGGAACGTCCGGTACGACGGTGGCAGTCGGTGCTCGAGGCGTTCTTCGAGGGCCGCGATCCGCTCGGGCGTCGCGGGTTCGAAGCCGAGCCAGCGGGTGCGACGGGCCTCCTCATCGCCCGCTTCCTGCACTTCATCGGGATCGTATGCGTCCGCCCACTCCGCGCTCCATCGCGTGAGGAACCCCCGCCAGTCGTCACTCGCGCCATCCGTCTCAGTCATGTGGGCGATCGTCGCACCCGGCACTGACAACGCCCATCCACGAGGCGCAGGACGGGCCACCGTGTGACGGCACGGCATCACTGCAACCTCACCCACGCATGCCGGGCGTCGATGCAGCTCACGATCCCTAGAGAGAAACCGGGCTCATCCAAGATCTTCGTGGGCGTTGATCGCCAGGCTTCCTGAAGGGTGACACGGGGCTCACTCGGCGGGATGCTGCAGGCAGTCCGGGAGCGGGGCGACAACGGCAACGGCAACGGCAACGGCAACGATGCTGGGTCGGCCGTGGAGTCTGCCGCCTGGCCGAACGGGTGCTGGTGGTGGCGGTGTACTTACCGCACAAACCTGACCATGCGGCAGCTGGCGCCGCTGTTCGGCATCTCCTCCTTCACCGTGTGCCGTGTGATCCCAAAGCTCGGGCCGCTGCTTGCGCTGGAGCCCCTCTCCCGCCCGGCCGACGCCGCAGAGCGACTGTGGATCGTGGACGGCACCCTGGTTCCGGTCCGTGACCGGCACATCGGCGCGGCCAGCCGCAACTACCGCTACTCCGCGAACGTACACCGCCCGCTGCATGGTCCGGCGCCCGGGTGGAGCATGTGATCGGCCGGATGAAGAACTACAAGATCCTCCGCGCCTGCCGACAGCACGGCGGCGGCCTCCACCACGCCGTCCAGGCCGTCGCCCACATGCACAACCTCACCCTCGCCTCATGACCAGAGAACCGCGATCACAGGCCCTGACCTGGCTGAACGCCGCCTCGTGCAAAACGCTTTAGGACGACACCGCAAGTGCCGAGGGCGAATTCGCCGGGCGCCCCCAAGGTCAACACGTCGGTGGCAGGTGGAGCCGGTCGGAGAGCTCGGTCGGCTCCACCACAACCGCCCGGCGCACCTGCTCCATCCTCACCGGCATCGGCTCCCACCCGTACTGACCGGCCATCAGCCAGTTCAGTGCGGTCATCCCCCGCGCGAAGGCCTGGGTCAGCCCTTGGGGGCGCAGGGTGATCCCCGGCGGGCCTGCCTTCGTCGGTACGAGCGTCACCCACAGCCCCGACCGGCCTCCCCTGAGCGGAAGCGACTCCAGCAGCCGCTCACGCACCTCTAGCCAGCGCCGCACCGCCACGCGACTACCCTCTCGAAGGGTGTACCACTCAACCTCCGGCAGCGGTTCCAACTCTCTCTGCGCCGCCACGATCCGCTGATAGGTGGCCTCGGACACCTGCTGCCTGCTGCCCCACAGCACCGCCCGCACCGATGACGGATCGACCTCGGCGAGCGCGGCGATCTCCTCGGCGCGGTTCGGCGGCGCCTTCTGCTGCCTGCGCCGCACCCCCACGGCTCGCTCCCCCGGTGTCAGGTCAGTCAGCTGCAACGCTGCGAGCTCACCGGAGCGTGGCGCGGCGTCGAGCACGATCGACAGCATCGCCAGCAACCGCGTCCGGTCTTCGTACGACAAAGCCAGCCCGTCTCTCTCCAAAGGGCTCGTCACCGCCATGTCCGCCAGGCGGCGGTACAGCACTCCCAGCGAATCAGGCCGCACCGTCGCCTTGGGCTCGGGCTGCGCCACGGAGGGCAGCCACACCGCGTCGGCGTCCGGCAACACCAGTTCGGCCAGGATCCTCAGACAGTCCCGCACGATCCGCAGCGTCGCAGGCGGCAGCTTCGCGTCCCGGCCCTGCTCCGGTTCCAGGACCCGCAGTTCCCCTGCCTGCGCCAGATCCCAGAACTCTCGAAGCGCCCTCGCTGTGAACAACTGGGACACCGAGCGCCGCGCTCGATCCGGGACTTCGGCGCGGTCCACTGCCCGGTTCCACATGCCCACGACCATCCACAGCTGACGGGCCCGTGCCGTCGACACCTTCGCTGCGATCCCGCCCAGTCCGGCGACGGGCTCCCGCTCCTCCCAGCGGCCCGGGTCCCGCGGTGCTACGCGTTCCACGGCTGCGGCCAACTGCTCTACCGACGGCGTCCGGTAGGAGTGCACGTTCACATCTATCCTTTCTATCCTTACGTCGCCGCATCGCCCCGGGCATCTGGTCTGTCGTTCAGTCCACCATGCCACCCGGTACGAGTCGTCCACGCATACGACCGGTGTGGTGATCCGCCGCGGAGCGGTGGAGTGCCGTGTCTGCGGAGCAGATCACAGTGGAACGCGGAGCGTTCCTGGAGGGTTCCGCCGCGTAGCGGCGGCGCGTCGCGTCTGCGGAGCAGACCGCGCGCAAAGAAGAGAGGCTCTTTCCCTGGGTTCCGCGCCGCGCCATGAGCGGTGGCCGCCGCATGGTCACGTTATTTACCGAGGACATTCCTAGGCCAAGTCCGTGATCGACGACGTGGTGTTGCAAGGGACCGACAAAGCGGGGCGCTCAGGTGCGGTGCGGACACCGGTGGAGGTCCCGGTTTCACCGCACTGGCCACAGGGCAGCGCGGCCTCATCCGAGCGCGACGGTCCTGACGTACGCGCGCGAATTGCTCAGCCAATGCGTCCTGTGGACTTCTGGGCATGCTGGCGTAGTTGGGCACTGTGCGGTCGGGTGGAGATCTTCCAGACTGTCCGGTGTTCCCGTTGCATGGGACGTCTGCCCTTTCGGGCAAAGAGCGCGTCGGAGTCGCGGTCTCGCGTCACCTTGGCGGGGTGGGGTCTCGGCTCTGAGGGCCCGGCAAGTGACGTATTCGGGACGGCACGTGTTGGTGGGCGCCGGCCTCAGGTGTGCCTGGTGCCGCTTGGCGGTTGACGGTTGGACTGATTATCGTTTTTGCATGATCGACGATGTTGGTGAGCAGCTCGAATGGCAGTTGTACGGGTGGGACAGCGAGGAGCGTCTGGCCCACCTCACCAAACTCACCCGTGATGAGATTCTGCGCGTCCGTGACCTTTTTCCCGGCCGTGAAGATGAGTGGCTCGCGACCGCTGCTTACGAAGTGACGCTAGAACTGTACGAAGCGATGCTGGAGGCCATCCCCCGGCTGGAGTTCCGGGCGGGACTGGACTATCAGGTCGATGGGCATCTTCGTTCTTCCTGAGCCACGGCGGTGGGATGTGCGCCTCGCTCCGCGTACCCGGCCCACACGTAGGGTGGCCCCGGAATCAGTGGTCACATGACTTGCCGCGGACGATGAAGATGGAGGTGGCGCGGTATGGGCACCAGTGTCCTGCGCTGGAGCGAATACCCCAGTGTGCCGTGGAAGAACGGTGGCGGTATCACTCGGGAGGTCGCGTCGGGTGTCGTGCGAACTCCCCTGGTCCCGGCTGAGTTCACGGTTGGGTTCGACTGGCGGGTGAGTGTCGCGGACGTGGACGCGCAAGGTCCCTTCTCCTCCTTCCCCGGGATCGACCGTGTGATCACCCTGGTCGAGGGCGACGGCATGGTGCTCACCGTGGAGGGGACAGCGCAATCGGTTGCGCCCTTGGTCCCCTTCGCTTTTTCCGGCGACGCGGCGACGGACTGCCGGCTGGAGGCAGGCGCCGTCCGCGACATGAATGTGATGACCCGCAGGGGGCGGGCCGCGGCACACGTGCGGATCCTCCCCGTCAGCGTCGCGCGGGCGGCCACGATGGTCTGCCCCGCGGGTGAGACCCTCCTCGTCATGGCCGTCACCGAGGGCATCACCGTCGCCGCCCCGGACGGACACCAGGCCGCGCTCGGTCCTCTCGACTGCGTACGTCACGAAGGGCCTGGGCCACTGACCCTGAGTGGCGACGGCTCCGTGGCCGAGATCAGGATCGCCCCGGCGCGCTGACAGCGCGAGCCGGAAGCCAGCCCCCCCACCCGGACAAGGGCTGATACGCAGCTGATACACAACCGCGCGACAGTGGAAGCTTCGCCCTGATGGCCCGGAAGCCGCCCTCCCGAAGGCTGTGCACGTACCCGATCTTCGGTGTACGCGTACCTGGCTTTGGGAGGCGGTTGACGTGTTCGTACGTGCCCACTGTGCTGTCCGCGCTGTGCTCGGGGGGTCTTCGCGGGGCCGTCGGCGTACGACGTGGGCCCTGACTGCGGCGCTGCTCGCCGGTTGCACCGGGGGGCTGCTCGCTTTCGCCGACGGGGGTGACAGCGGCGCGGGCGACCGTGGGAACGCCGTCGCGCAGCAGTCCTCGATGCCACGGGCGGTCGCCGACCGGCTGGACCTGCCGTGGCCCGAGGAGGGGCAGACGGCCCTGGCGGTGGAGAAGGCCGGGGCCCTCGGCGTCAAGGGGGCACAGCAGCCGGTGCCGATCGCCAGCCTCACCAAGGTGATGACCGCATACGTGATCTTGAAAGAGCATCCGCTGAAGGGCGGCGAGAACGGACCCGTCGTCAAGGTCGACGAGCAGGCCGCTGCCGAGGCTCACTCGCTCAGCGAGTCCACCGCACCCGTGCGCCAGGGACAGCTGTTGTCCCAGCGCAAGCTGCTGGAGCTGATGCTGCTGCCGTCCGGGAACAATGTCGCCCGGTTGCTGGCCCGTTGGGACTCCGGCAGTCAGAAGAAGTTCACGGCGAAGATGAACGCCGCGGCAGCTCGGCTCGGGATGGTCCACACCACGTACACCGGTGCCAGCGGTTTCGAGTCCACCACCCGGTCCACCGCCGCCGACCAGCTCAGACTCGCCCGCGAGGCGATGAAGGAACCGGCGCTGCGCGCGACAGTGGCCCTGCGCAGCACGAAACTCCCCGGTCAAGCCGAACCGGTCCGGAACACCAACAAGCTCCTCGAACGGCCCGGTGTGATCGGCTTGAAGACCGGATCCAGCACCCCCGCGGGCGGCAACCTGATGTGGGCGGCCGAGATTCCGGACGGCACGAGCCACCACGTCGTATACGGCGTCGTCCTCTCCCAGCGCGTGGGCACCTCGCCTACCGAGGGAAATCAGGCGGCCCTGGAGAGCAGTGAGCGACTTCTCGATGCCCTCCAGGAGCGGTTGCCCGCCGCCCTCGCGGCGTACGGCGACGGCAGGGACGGCCGTCGATGAGTGAGAACGTCACGGTCACCAGCAACGGCTCCCGTCCCGCGGCGGAACCAGCGGAACCGGTGGCACCGGCGGAACCGGTGGCACCGTCGGAACCGGCGACACCGTCGGAACCGGCGACACCAGTCGACATGTCACACACGGGCACATGGCGCACAGAAATGTGGCGCACAGGTATGCGGCGTGCCCGCGCATGGCGCGCAGGTATGTGGCGACGGGGGCGGATCGTCGCCGCTGTCGCCGTGCTCTGCGCCCTGGTCATGGCCTTCAACACCCGCGTTCCCAACGGCGTCGGCAACCTCGGCAGTCTGCTGCAGACGGTGTTGCCCTGGATGGGCCTGAGTGTGCTGGCGCTGATGGCGGCCGCCGTGGCGCGCCGCTCCGCTCTCGCGGCCGTCGCTGTCCTGGTCCCCGCTGTCACCTGGTGCTCCCTGTTCGCGGGCGTGTTTCTCGACAAGCGCTCCAGTGGTGGGGACTTGGTCGTGGTCGGCCACAACGTCCATGAGGAGAACCGCGACCCGCGCGGGACCGCGCGGGCGCTGGCCGCCTCGGGTGCCGACGTCGTGGCCTTGGAGGAACTGTCCCGCCCCGCCGTCTCGACGTACGAGCGCGAACTGGCGCCCACCTACCGGTACTCCGCGGTGCGCGAGGGCGTCGGGGTGTGGAGCAAACACCCGCTCAAGGCCGTGCGGCCGGTGGACATCATGCCCTGGACTCGGGCCCTGCGCGCCACGGTCGACACCCCGAAGGGGCCTGTTGCCCTCTACGTCGCACACCTCGCCTCCGTACGTGTCATGCCCACCTCCGGGTTCACCACGGAGCGCCGCAACGCGTCGGCGGGGAAACTGGCCGATGCCGTGCGGGCCGAGCGGCTTGCCCGGGTCGTCGTGGCCGGTGACTTCAACGGGGCGGCCGAGGACTCGGCGCTGGATCCCCTGACCCGCCAGTTGCGTTCGACTCAGCGCGACGCGGGTGCCGGGTTCGGCTTCACGTGGCCCGCCTCGTTCCCGGTGGTCCGCCTCGACCAGATCATGGTCAAGGGGATGACTCCGGTTTCCTCGTGGACCCTGCCCGCCACCGGCAGTGATCATCTTCCGGTCGCGGCCTCCCTGCGCTGGTGACCCCACCGCCCGCCGTATGCCTCTTACGGAGCACGCGGCCTGTCCAGGGGCGGACCGCCGCGTGGCTACGATTCGATCACCAGTCGGCAGGAACGTTTTGGGAAGGTAAGTCCTTGTCCGAATCCCCCGTCCCGAGCGCGGTCAGCGTGCTCGTGGTCGAAGATGACGCGGTCATCCGCCGCGCCGTCCAACTCGCGCTCGAGCGCTACGGATACGACGTCTCGGTCGCCGAGGACGGTCTCGGGGGCCTGGAGGCGTTCCGGGCCGGACAGCACGATCTGCTCGTCCTGGACGTCATGCTGCCGGGCCTGGACGGCATCGGCCTGTGCCGACGCATCCGCGACGAGAGCCTCGTACCCATCTTGATGATGTCCGCCCGCGGCGACGCCCTCGACGTCGTGTCCGGTCTCGAGGCCGGGGCCGACGACTACGTGGTCAAACCCGTCGACATCGGCATCATGGTCGCCCGGATCCGGGTGCTGTTGCGCCGTGCCACGTTCCACCCAGGGGCGGCCGAGCCAGCGGCCGACCCCGGCCCCGGCTCTGATACCGGTACCGGATCCGACCCGCTCGTCTTCGGTGACCTGGCCATCGACCTCCGCGGCCTGACGGTGAGCCGGGCGGGCGCGACCGTCCCCCTCACACCCACCGAGCTGCGCCTGCTCCTGGCGTTCGCCGAGCACCCCGGCATCGTGCTCGACCGGCGCCGACTGCTGCGCGAGGTCTGGGACTACGGCTGGGAGGGCGACACCCGGGTCGTCGACCTGTGCGTGGTGCGGCTGCGCAAGAAGATCGGCGCGGACCGCATCAAGACCGTCCGCGGCTTCGGCTACAAACTCGACCGGTCCTGAAACGGCGGCCATGGGATTCCTCAACCCCGCGCCCTGCGCTGGAAGATCGCCGCTCTGACCGCGGCCGCCTGCTGCGCGGTCGCCACGGTCATCGGTCTGCTCGTCCACCAGTCGACGCAAGACCACGGGCAACGGGCGGGACGCGACCGCGCTGTCACTCAACTGCACGCCGCCGAGCAGGAGTACGCCCGTACCGGCGAAAGGCCCGCGGCCGCCGACCTCATGACGCGCGACGAAGTGCCAGCGCCCCTGGCCCGCGACCTCGCGGGGCTGGGCCGGAGCGGCGAGTACGCCCTCTGGTACGACGAGAAGCCACCGAACTGGTACTGGATGTGGGCGGCCGTGTCCGTCGGCGACAAGGTGCTCGTCGTGCGCACGGACATGAGCGCCGAGGTGCGCGGGCTCCAGCTCCTTGACCGCAGCATCGTCAAGGCCGTGCTCGCCGCCCTCGCCGTCGTCGTCCCCCTCGCCGCGCTCGCCACCGAGCCGATCAACCGGCGGCTGCGCCACGGCGCCCGCACCGCCCGCAAGATCGCCGACGGGGACCTCGACGCCCGCATCGGGCACCCCGGCCGGGCCCGCGACGAGATCACCGAGATGTCCACGGCCATGGACGTCATGGCCGCAGCCCTCCAGCAGAGGCTGGAGTCGGAACGGCGCTTCACCGCTGACGTGGCCCATGAACTGCGCACCCCGCTGATGGGGCTGGTCACCGCCGCGGGCCTGCTCCCCGAGCACGACGAGGCCGCGGACCTGGTCCGCACCGAGGTGCGCACGCTGCGCGGCCTGACCGAGGACCTCCTGGAGATCTCCCGCCTCGACGCCGGGGTCGAGCAGGCCCGGCTCGACGAGGTCCCCCTGGGCGAGCTGGTCACCGACGTGGTCCGACGCCTCGGTGGCGTCGACGACGTGTGCGTCCGGGGCACGGACGTCGTGCGTACCGACCCGCGCCGGGTGGAGCGCGTCGTCACCAACCTCGTCACCAACGCGCAGCGGCACGGCGCCGCCCCCGTCCAGGTCACCGTCACCGGGACCCGGATCGCCGTACGCGATCACGGTCCCGGCTTCCCCGCCGACCTGCTGGCCCACGGTCCCCAGCGCTTCCGCACGGAAGCCGCCGAGCGCGGACGCGGCCACGGGCTCGGACTGACCATCGCACTCGGCCAGGCAGCGGTCCTCGGCGCCCGGCTGACCTTCGCCAACGCGCCGGACGGAGGGGCCATCGCCACTCTTGACCTCTGCCGCTACCCCACCGGTGAGCCCACCGATAAACCACCAGTGAGTTGAATCACGGCACGCGCATTAAATGATTGAGTATCGGATCCGGTGAATAGGTATGGCCCATAACGGCGGTGCACAAATTTCAGCGTGCACGTTCCGTGACAATGAGTTTCCAGCCGAATTCACCAATCACGGGTGACGCGTTGTCAGCCGCGCGCCACAGGGAAAATCGCTGGACCGCGCGACGGGGCCGCCCTCCCCACGTTGGCCGGAAAATTTCGGTGCCGGGACGCGGGGAGCCCGGGCGGGAAATCGGGGCATTCGCGGTGGGGTAACGTCGTGGTCGCACTCCGTAGTTCCGGTGGGCCGCTCGGGATGGGAGTCCCAGGCAGGCCCCCGTAGGCGGGTGCCACCTCGACCACTCAGGCGATCTCCCCCGTGAGGGATTTCGCCGCCTTCGTATGCCGCAAAGCAGGAATTGATGCCCGTTCAACCATTAACGGAACTCATACGTTTCGTACGCAGCCAGTCCCCTTTCTACGCCGACCTCTATGCGGAAGTCCCGGACCGTGTAACCGAACTCACACAGCTTCCGGTCGTGCCCCAGGCCGAGTTCTGGCGGGCCAACACACCGCGCGACAATCGGCTTCTGACCGGTCCGCTCGACGAGGCCGTCGTCTTCAAGAGCGGCGGCACGACCGGCTCCCCGAAGTTCTCCTTCTACACCCGTGAGGAATGGCGGGAGTTCACCGGCGCTTTCGGCGCCGGGCTTCTCGAATCCGGGCTGCGCCCCGGGCACCGGGTCGCCGACCTGTTCTACGCCGGAGAGCTGTACGCCAGCTTCACCTTCATCCTCGACTCGCTGCACCGCTCCCCCGTCGCCAACGTCCGCCTTCCGATCGGCGGCGCCGCGCCCCTGGAATCGACGGTGCACACCCTGGAGCAGTTCGACGTGGAGGTGATCGCGGGGACCCCGACCACGCTGTGCGCCCTGGCCGACCACCTCGTCACCGCCGGGCGGCAGCTCCCGCAGGTGGAGCTGCTCCTGTTCGGCGGGGAGAGCCTCTACCGGGATCAAGAGCCGCTGCTCGCCCGCGCCTTCCCCAACTCCCGCCCGCGCTCAGTGGGTTACGCCAGCGTCGACGCGGGGCTGCTGGGCTGCGCCGTGCCGGGGCCCGACCCACGTGTGCACCGCGCCTTCACCCCGTACACCGCCGTGGAGATTCTCGACGAGGAGAGCGACGAGCCGATCACCGAGGCCGGGGTGCCGGGCAAGGTCGTGGTCAGCGACCTGCGTCGACGGCTGATGCCCGTATTGCGCTATCCGGCGGGCGACCGGGCCGAGTGGACCGGCACGGGCCCCGGGCACTTCCGCATCCTGGGCCGCTCCCAGGAAGGCGTCCGCGTCGGGCCCGTCTCGCTCTACACCCAGGACGTGCAAGACCTCGTCCGCGCTGCCGATGTCGCGGGGCGGGTGACCGGGGTGCAGCTGGTGCTGCGTCACCGGGACGGGCGGGACGCCCTGCTGCTGCGCCTGGCCAGCGACGGGGACCCGGCCGGGCTCCGCGAGCTCGCCGACATGATCGGCAAGCAGCTCCTGGCCGACCGGCCCTCGTTCGCCGACGCGGTCGGCGCCGGGCACATCCATCCGCTGTCGGTGGAGTGGGTGCGCCACGGCGAACTCGCCGTCAACGCGCGCTCGGGCAAGCTGATCCGCGTCGTGGACGAACGGCTGGGGTCATGAAGCCGCCCGACACCGGGACCGGACCGGCCACCCGCAAGCAACTCCCCCTCGTGCTGCGCAACCCCGCCTTCGGGGCGGTCTGGACCGCTCAGGTCCTCACCCAGGCGGCGGCCCGGATGTTCCAGGTCGGCGTGGTGTGGTGGCTGGTCAGCCAGGCCGCGGGCGCCGACCGGGGCCTGGCCTCCGGCGCCTTCCTCGCCATCTCCACCCTGCCCGCGGTGGCCCTCGTCCCGCTGGTCGCCCGAGTCGTCGCCCGCTGCCCGCACCGCAGTGTCCTGGCCGGTGCGGCGGCAGTGGCAGGTCTTGCCGCCGCCGCGACCGCCACCTGGACGTACGCGGCGCAGCCGCCCACCGTCGTGATCTACAGCGCGGCCCTCCTCCTCGCGGGCTGCCAGGCCCTCTTCGACCCGTGCCTGACCACGTCGGTCCCCGAACTGGTCGAGGACGCCGACATCGAGGCCGCGACCGGCTTCGAACTCGCCACGCAGTCCCTGGCCGGACTGGCGGGCGGGCTCCTCGGCCCACTGCTCGTCGACGCCTGGGACCTGGCGGGCATCGTCGCCGGATGCGCGGGCGCCTACCTCGTCGCGGCCGTGCTCGTCGCGTCGGCCCGCTTCCCGCGGGCCGCCGCCGGTCCCGCCGCGCATGCCCCGGGTGACGTGCCACAGCGCCGTACGCTGCGGCAGATCCTGGCCGAACTCCCCTTCATCCGGCAGGTGTTGCTCTGCTTCGCCGCGGCGAACGTGTTCACCACGGCCGTGTACGTCGTGATGCCGCTGTACACCCGCTCCGTCCTGCACGGGCAGGGATCCACCGTCGCCGCGCTGGAGGCGGCACTGGGCGCGGGGACCCTGCTCGGGTCCTTCACCGGAGGGCGCCTGCCCGGCTCCCCCACCGCCATCGGCGGGACCTGCCTGGCGCTGATGGCGCTCGCGCTGGGGATGCCGGGCCTGGCGCCGGGCCTGACCGTGGCGCTGGTGTCGCTGCTCCTGGCGGGCTGGTGCGTCGGCGTGATCGGCGTACGCTTCGTCGCCCTGTTCCAGCGGTCGGTACCGGCCGCCGACAAGCCCGGGTTCTTCGCGGTCATGCAGGCCGTCCTCGGCGCCACCTTCCCGCTGTCCTCGCTGGTCTTCGGGGTGCTCGGCGACCATCTGGGGGCGCGCTGGCTGTGCCTGGTCCAGGGGGTGGGGCTGGCACCGGTCGCCGTGGCCCTGTTCCTGCTCGGGCGGCGCGGGCGCGCGGCCGCGGAGGACGGGACCGCGGCACCCACGGTGACGGCCCCCACGGGCGCTCAGTACGCCGCCGACGACGCCGCACCCCTAGGAGCTGCCCGATGACCGTCATCATCGCCCCCGCCGCGCTCCAGGACATCGCGGAACTGCGCCAGTTGTACTTCGACGTGTACGGCCACGGGTACCCGGTGCCGCTGGGCAGCGACCCGGCGGTGATGCGCCGCCTGATCACCGACCCGCACACCCACTGGCTCACCGCCCGGCTGCCCGGGACCGGGGAGCTCGCGGGTTCGGCCGTCGTACAGACCGACCCCGGCAGCCGCATCGGCAAACTCGTCGGCCTCGCGGTCCACCCGGACCGCCGACGCGGCGGCCTCGCCGGACAGCTGACCGGCGCGGTGTGCGGCGCCGCCTTCGCCGAAGGTCGCCTCGACTCGGTGTACGCCACCGTACGCATGGTCACCGAAGGCCCCCAACACGTCGTGGTCCGCAACGGGTTCAGACCGCTCGGCCTGCTGCCCAACGCCGCCGAGGTGGCGGGCTGCGAGAGCCTCGGCCTCTTCGCCCGCTTCGCCGACGGGGTGCTCCCCCGGCGCGAGACGGTCCCCCGCGCGCCCGCCGCGCTCGGCCCGCTCCTGGCCGCCGCCGAGGACAGCACCGGCGTCCCCTACGGCGCGGTGCTGCCCTCGGACACCCTGGGCTCGGCGCGGCCCGAGGGTCCGGCCGCGCCGCCGACCGCGGACCTGGAAGTGGTCGGCGCGCCCGGCTTCGTACGCCGTCGTTTCCTCGAACTCTTCCCCGATCCGGCGGGCCGCTACTACCCGCTGCACGCGCCCAACGCCGTACTGGTGCCGCCGGACGGCGCGTTCGAGGCGTACGTGGATCTCGATCCGGTCACCGGCAGCTGTGCGCTGGTCGCCGTGCACCCCTATCCGGCGGCGGTCACCCATGCCCTGGAGCCCTTGATGGCGACGGTCTCCCGGGCCGGTGCCGACTACGTCGAGACGCTCCTGCCGCTGTCCGACACGGCGAGCCTGACCGCTTTCCTGGCCGCGGGCTTCGTCCCCAGTGCCATCTATCCGGCCATGCGCCGCATCGGCGAGCGCTGCCACGACTACGTCGTGCTCTCCCGCACGAGCCGTCAGATCGACTTCCGGACCCTCGCCGTCGGCGGGCCGCTCCAGCCCTATGTGAGCGCCTACCTGACCGCCTGGGCCGCTACCTATCTGCCCCGTCATGAGGTTGCCCTGTGAACACCGACACCACTTCGCCTTCGCCGAACATGTATCTCGCCCCTGTCCAGGTCCCGGACCCTCAAGCGCTCTCGCACGTCCAGCGGCTCTGCGACCTGACCGCGCCGTACGCCCAGGGGCCGGACACCGACGCGTTGTTCGCGGCCGCCATGGCCGAGGCGAACGACTGGCACGCGGCCCGCTCGCCGTTCTTCCGCTCGCTGCTCGCCGACGCGCCGGAGTCCCCGGCGCCGACGGTGGGCATGGGCCTCCGCGCCCCGCTGATCCACGCCAACTTCTTCAAACGCCACGAGGTGCTCTCCGTCCCCCGCGACGACGTCTTCCTCCACCTGACGTCCTCCGGCACCACCGGCCAGAAGTCACAGATGTTCTTCGACGAGTGGACCATCCGCTCCGCGCAGCGCATGGTGGCCCGGATCTTCGACCACTACGGCTGGATCACCCCCGACCAGCCCGTCAACTACCTCCTCTACAGCTACGAACCGGCCCCGAGCATGCAACTCGGCACGTCCTTCACCGACAACTACCTGTGCGACTTCGCCCCGGCCAAGGGCGTCACCCACGCGCTGCGGCACACCGGCGACGGCCACGAGTTCGATGTGCACGGCTGCATCAGAGCACTGCGGAGTTACGCGGAGGAGGGCCTGCCGGTCCGCATCCTCGGCTTCCCCGCGTTCCTGCACTTCACCCTGGAGCGGATGCGTACCCAGGGGCTGCCGCCGATCCAGCTGCCCGCGGGGTCCCTGGTGGTCCTCGGTGGCGGTTGGAAGGGCCATGCCGACCGGCAGATCGGCAAGGCGGAGTTCTACGCGCGGGTGACCGAGCTCCTCGGCGTCGCTCCTGACCGGATCCGGGACACCTTCGGCTCGGTGGAGCACTGCGTGCCGTACATCGAGTGCGCCGAGCACCGGTTGCACGTGCCCGTGTGGTCGCGGGCCGCGGTGCGCGACACCCGCACGCTGCGGCCTCTCGGGTACGGAGAGCGCGGCTTCCTGCACCTGGTCTCGCCGTACATCACCTCCGTACCGGCGCAGAGCGTCGTGATGGGCGACCTCGCCTCGCTGCACCCGCAGAGGAGTGCGGCTGCCCGCTGCCCACACCGTGGTTCACCGTCCACGGGCGCGCCGGGGTGAGCCGCAACCGCAGCTGCGCGGTGGCCGCGGCCGAGCTTTTGAAGGGACGCGTGTGAGTGCCGTGACGCCTACGAGGACGACCATCGAGACGACGACGAGCAGGGAAGCGAAATCCGACGTGAGCAGCGAACTCCATTTCTGGCAGGGCGAGTTCATCGACGACGCCGAGGCCGAGGACCGTCTTGCGGATCTCCCGGGCCTGGTCGAGCGGGCCCTGGCCGAACCGCTGGCGACCGAGACCGTGTTGAGCGCCTGCGACGCGCTCAGCGCCGCGCTGGGCGAGGACGGGAATCCCGTACGGGACCGGCTCGCTGCCCAACTCGCCGCGTCTAGCGGCGACTTGGGTGATACCGAAGCGACCCTCACCGAGCTGTCCGCCGCGCTGGCGAGGACCGCCCTGGAACGCAAGCTGCGGCGCGAGCTCGGCGGCATCGCACCCGGCAGGCTGACCCGGCCCGACGCCCGAGAGACCGTCTTCGAGGCCTGGGCCCCGGTCGGCCTCCTTGCTCACGTCGCCCCCGGCAACGCGGCGGCCGTCGCCCCGCTGAGCGTCGTCGAGGGCCTGCTGGCCGGGAACGTCAACGTACTGAAGACCAGCAGCGGCGACACCCCGCTCGCCCTGCACCTCCTCGCCGAACTGGCGGCCGCCGACCCTACCGGCGCGCTCGCCCGTCACATCGTCGCCCTGCGCTTCCCTTCCGCCCGCCGCGAGTGGCTGCGGCTCATGTGTGCGCCCGCGGACGCGATCGCCGTGTGGGGTGGCGAGGACGCGGTGGCCTCGGTCTCCGAACTCGCGCCGCCCGGCTGCCGGTTGATCGAGTGGGGCCACAAGATCTCCTTCGCCTATCTGACCCGCGAGGCCTGGCAGGACCCGGTGACGATGGCCGCCCTGGCCACCGATGTGTGCCGCTTGGACCAGCAGGCGTGCTCCAGCCCGCAGGTGGTCTATCTGGACACCGAGGACGCCGAGGACGTCTTCGCCTTCGCCGAGGACTTCGCGCCCGTCCTCGCCAAGGCCACGGCCGCATCACTCACCGCCGACGCGCGCCCGGCCTCGGCCCTGGACGCCGCCGAGCAGGCGGAGATCACCACCACCGAGCTGCTCGCCCGCCTCGAACAGCATCTGGACCTGACCAAGGTCGTCGCCGCCGAGGACGGCACCTGGCGCGTCCTGGCCGACACCCGGCCCGCGCTCACCGCGTCGCCGCTGCACCGCAGCATCTGGGTCAAGCCGCTGCCCGCCCGGGACGTCATCGCCACCCTGCGGCCGATGCACCGCTACCTCCAGACCGCCGCCGTCGCAGGCGGTCGCGCCGACATCGCCCGGCTCTCCCGGACCCTGCTGACGGCGGGCGCCCTGCGCGTCACCCCGGTCGGCGCGATGCTGGACAGCTACGACGGCGAACCGCACGACGGCGTGTACGCGCTCCAGCGCTACAGCCGCCGGGTCGGTGTCCGGACCGGCGACGCCTTCAGGACCACGGCCTGTCTGGACGACCTCGTCGCCGCCACGCCCTGCCCCGCCCCGCCGACCGGCCCCCTCCTCGACAAAGCGGGCGTGCAGCGGCAGTTGACCACCCTGGCGCCCGAACACGCCCACCTGTACTTCCGCAGCGGCGGCACCACCGGCACCCCGGCGCTGTCCGTGTTCACCAACCACGACTACGACACCCAGATGCGGGCCGCCGCACACGGCCTGCTCGCCGCCGGTTTCGACCCGGCCCGTGACCGCGCCGCCAACCTCTTCTACTGCGGGGGCATGTACGGCGGGTTCATCAGCTTCTTCTCCATCCTGGAGCGGCTGAACGCGACCCAGATCCCCGTGGCCGCGGGCACCGACCACGCCGCGGTCGCCGAGGCACTGGTGACCCACCGCGCCGACACGGTCTTCGGCATGCCCTCCTACCTCTGGCAGCTCTTCCACTCCCAGAGCGCACTCCTTCGCTCCTACGGAGGCATCCGCAAGGTCTTCTACGGCGGCGAACACTTCACCCCCGAGCAGCGCCGGATCCTCACCGACACCTTCGGCGTCGAGGTCATCCGCTCCGCCTCCTACGGCAGTACGGACCTGGGGCCGCTCGGCTACCAGTGCGCCCACGCCGAGGGTTCGGTGCACCACGTCCTGACCGACCTGCACACCCTGGAGGTCCTGGACCCGCAGGAGGACAGGCCGGTCTCCCCCGGGCAGCCCGGCCGCCTGGTCTTCACCAGCCGCACCCGCTCCGGCCAGCGCCTGGAGCGCTACCAGATCGGCGACCTGGGCCGCGCGGTGGACGGCGTCTGCCCGTGCGGCAGCCACGCCCCGCGCATCGAACTCCTGGGCCGCTACGGCGATGTGGTGCGCGTCGGCACGTACTTCTACAACTACCGCCGCTTCGTGGAGACCGCGCAGGAACAGCTCGGCTACCGCGGAGAACTACAGCTGGTCCTGAGCGCCGGAACCGCCCGCGAGCAGTTGACCGTACGCCTGGACAGGGAGTACGCCACCGATCCCGGGCGGGCACGTGCCGCGTTCCTCTCGGCCATCCCGGAGCTCGGCGCGGCGGTCACCGATGAGGAGTTGCTGACCTGTGCGGTCGAGATCGTCGACGGCCAGGATCTCGAACGCACCGCGGGGAGCGGCAAGTTGCGTACGGTGATCGACCTCAGGGCGGCGGCTTCGGCGTGACCGCGTGGCGGACTAGGGGGTTCTCTGGAACCCCCTAGTCCAGCCTTGATCGCACATGGTGCGCGATCGCCGCGTCGTCGTTCGTGTCGTACATCTCGTCGATCAGCGTGGCGAACGACTTCACGACCGCGTTGCGCTTGATCTTGCCGTTCGCGGTCCGCTCGCCGCGTTCGGTTTGTAAGGGGCGTGGCAGAACACGGAAGTCCTTCAGCTGCTCCGCTCGCGCGAGGTCCGCGTTGACTCGATCGATCTCCGCTCGCAGGTGTTCGGACTGTGCCTCTGCCGATGGGGCGGCCGCAGTGGTGTTCGGCTCCAGGAGGACGGTGAGGTACTTGCGTGCCTCGCCGACGACGATCGCGTCATTGATGAGGACGCTTTCCTTCAGGCGGTTTTCGATGGGTTGGGGGCTGATCGTTTTGCCGCCGCGGGTGATGATCACGTCCTTTTTCCTGCCGATGATCCGGATGTCGTCGTGGGAGGTGTATTCCACCAGGTCGCCTGTGTGGAGCCAGCCGTCCTGGAGGACCGCCGCGGTTTCCTCCGGGTCGCGCCAGTAGCCGTTGAAGAGGAGCGGTGCCCGGATCAGCATTTCGCCGTCGTCGGCGACTTTCACCTGGAAGCGTGGGTCGGGGAATTTCCTGCCGATGGTGCCCGGGCGGGGGAACGGCTGGTCGAAGTGCGCGATGGGGCACGCTCCGGTCTCGGTGAGGCCGTAGTTCTCGCGAAGATCGAGCCCCCAGATCTGCCAGATCTCCAGGACGCTCTCGGGCATGGCGGCGGAAGCGGTGTAGGCGAGGCGGATGCGGTCCATTCCGGCGGTTGCCCGCAGCGGCAGGAAGACGCCGCGCAGTGCGGCGGCGTACGCGATACGCAGCGGTATCGAGGACTTGCGGTGCGACCAGCGGTTGTCGGCCACCCTGCGGCCGACCCACATGGCGGCGTCGTAGGCGTAGCGGCGCAGTCGCGGCCAGGTCTTTGTCCGTGCGATGAGCTCGCCCGCGGTCTTCTCGTAGAACCGCGGTGGCCAGAGCAGTGCCGTCGGCCGCGCCGAGCGCAGCACGTGCTGGTAGTCATCGATGCGGCAGTAGGTGACCACCAGCCGGGTGAGCAGCGGCGCGAAGACGGATATCACCGCCGGTGCCACGTGGGCCAACGGCAGGAATCCCACGACGTCGTACTCGCGTTCCTGAATTTCCGGGTAGAGGCCGATGACGGTCTGGATCGAGTGTTGAAGTGTCCGGTGCGAGTGGGTGACGCCTTTCGGCGCCCCGGTGGATCCCGACGTGTAGAAGAGCACGGCGGGGTCGTCGAGGGAGCCACGGGCGACGAGCTCGTCCAGTACGTCCGGGCCGTCGTCGGCGCGTTGTGCTCCTTCTTCGCACAGCGCTTTCCACGTCGTCGCTTTGATGGGCTTGGGCAGCGCCGGTGGTGTCGCGTCGATTCCGATGACGAGCCGCAGTGTCGGTGTCTGTGCGGCTATCGCCGCTGCTTTGTCGAGTTCCGTCGCTGTTTCGCCGATGAAGGCGACCGCTTCGCTGTGTGTGAGGAGTTGTTCGATCTCCGTGGGCGAGTTGGTCGGGTACACGCCGATCACGATGCCGCCGACACTCTGCACGGCCAGTGCGGCGAAGGCCCATTCCGGGCGGGCGCCGCTCATGACGGCGACGCGATCGCCGCGCCGTACGCCTTGCGCGACGAGGCCGAGTGCGAGGTCGCGTACGTGGTCCGCGTACGACCGCCAGGTGATCGCCTGTACCACCCCGTCGCGCCAATGTCGCAGCGCGACGTCGTCGGGTTCAGTGCGCGCTCGGTCGAGCAGCAGCCTCGGAAGCGTACGGGCCGGTTCGAAATGCGTGAGGTTCATGCGGCACGCTCCCCGAGGTGGAGGAAGTCACCCCGGTACCAGGTCACCGGCTCGCCGCCACCCGTCCGGGCTTCGTGGACGCGGCCGATGAGAATCACGTGATCGCCACCGGGGACGGCTTGCCGCAGTTCGCAGTGGAGGACTGCCGCCGCGTCGGGCAGTAACGGATGACGCTCGTCGTCGAATGCGAAGCGGCCGTGCGCGAACTTGTTCTCGCCCTTCGTCGCGAACTTCATCGCCAGCTCCGCGTGTGCGGGCGTCACGATGTTCACGACGAACCGTTCGGCCGCCATGAAGACGGGGTAGCAGTCCGCTCCTCGGTCCAGGCATACCAGGACGAGCGGCGGATCGAGCGACAGCGCCGCGAAGGAACTCGCGGTGAATCCGTGCAGCGTGCCCGCTTCGCTGCGCGTCGTCACGATCGTCACGCCGGACGGGAAGCGGGCCAGCGCCGAACGGAAGTCGGCCGGGTCCACCCCCTCGACTCGGTCAGCCATGCCACACCTCCCGGGCCGCTCGGGCGGCCGGGTCGTCGAAGACCGTGCGCGCGTCGGCGGTCGTGGCTCGGAGCTGTTCGTCGGCGGACCGGCCGACGGTGCCGGTGCGCAGGGCCCGCTTCAGCGCGGCGAACACGGCAGGTGGTTTGGCCGCCGCCGCACGCGCGTCCGCCGTCGCGACCGCGAGCAGGTCGTCCCGCTCGACGACTCGGTCGACGATGCCGAGGGCTTGCGCGTCGAGCGCGTCGACGGGCTCGCCGCCCAGCAGGAGGCGCCGGGCCGCGCGGTCGCCGAGAACGGCGCGCGTTCGGTCCACCCCTTTCACTGCCGGGAGCAGGCCGTGGTTGATCTCGGGGAAGACGAAACGTGCCTGCGCCGATGCGTACACCGCGTCGGCGAACAGCGCCATTTCGATGCCACCACCGACGCACCAGCCGTTGACCGCGCACACCAGTGGCCGGGGGAAGTTCTCCAGTGCGCAGAGCAGTGCGTGGAACGACGTCATCCGCTCGGCCATGCAGTCGGCGTCCTGGCGGACGGTCTCCTTGATGTCGCCTCCCGCGCAGAAGAATCGCTCGCCGTCGCCCGTCAGGACGAGCGCGGGGGCGTCCGGGTCGTCGGCGAGGGTGTTCAGTGTCGTCGTCAGCTCGCTGATGACCGCGTCGTTGAGCGCGTTCGCGGGCGGATGGTTCAGGGTCAGGACGACGACGCCGTCCGCTTCGTCGGACGCGTGGACAGTGCTGAGCGATGCGCTGTGCGTCGTACTGAGCGTTGTGCTGTGCGTCGTCGTGAGCGTTGTGCTGTGCCGGGCTGTGGTCATGCTCGTCTCCGGTCAGTTCGCCGAGGTGTGGAAGAGATCGCTCATCGAACCGCCGCCACGGAATTCTGGAGGTCGCGCTGGGCCTGGAAGCGGCGCAGGGCCTCTTCGTGGGCGGGACGCGCGGCGCGGATGTCGGCCAGTACGTCGTCGGCGGGGCGCACCACGTTGCGCGGGTGCTTGAAGTGCGGGATCACGTACTTGCCGAACAGCTCGATGGAGCGCATGAGTTGGTCGTGGGGAAGGCTGTCCACGCGCAGCACCAGTGACTCCACCCCCATGTCCGCGTATCGCTGGACGTGCTCGACGCAGTGCTCGGGTTCGCCGACGACGAAGCCCTGCGAACGCTCGAACATGTACTCCTCGTCGTCGAAGTCGACGTCCTTGACCGCTCCCATGTAGGCGTAGTCCTTCGACAGCTTGGCGAGGCGTTCGAAGGCGTCGGTGGAGAGCTTGGTCATCTCGAACAGCGGCCTGGCCTGCTTGCGGGCGAGCGCTGTCGTCTCCGCGCAGTGCATACCGCCGCTGACAAGGACCATCTTGCGTGGCGTGATCGGGTGCGGATGGGTGGTGGCGGCGAGTGTCTCGTCGTAGAGCTTCAGCATGTTCTCCACGAGGTCGAACCCGAGGTAGAACCCGCCCATGATGGCGCCGATGCCCATCGAGGCGGCGGTCGCGACCGAGCTCGGGCTGCCGGTGGCGGCCGAGATCGGCGGGTGCGGTGTCTGCAGCGGCTTGGGAACCAGGCTGCGCGGCGGGATCTTGTAATGCTCGCCGACGAACGAGAAGGGGTCTTCGAGGAACGCTCGGCGAATCAGCTCGATGCCTTCGCGCCACTGGGCCTTGTTCTCGGTCGGATCGACTTCGAACGCACGCAGCGCGAGCGTCGTGTTGCCGCGTCCCGTGCCGAGTTCGACGCGGCCGTGGGACAGGATGTCCTCGGTCGCGACGCGCTCCGCGACGCGCAGCGCGTGATTCATCCGCGTCGGCAGCAGCGTCACCAGGTGGATGAAGCGGATCCGGTTCGTCAGGGCCATGAGGTACGGATAGAGCACCTCCGGAGCGGAGATCGAAGCCGTGCCGATGGCGACGTGCTGTTCGGAGCTGCCGAAGGCGTCGAAGCCCACCTGCTCGGCGAGCAACACCTCCTCGACGAGCTCTCGGTAGCGGTGATCGTGGGTGAGCCCAGGCGGGGTGTCGCCCTCGGTCATGAGGATGAAGTCCATGCCGTCCCTCTCCTTCAACGTTAATGAGCAATAACGTAAGTCGTGGTTCGGGCATGGTCAATGGCCTACTTGAGCGAGCAAACGTTATTGGCCATTAACGGAGTGGACCGGTGGCTTCACCGCGACCGCGTCCAGCGAGGTGCTCGGCGACTCGCGCAAAATGCCGTATGAGCTGGGGACTTCACGCCTCATCGCGACAGCGGACCTGCTCACGCAGCGCACGTCGGCACGTTATCGACCGTTCGCCTAAGCTTCACCCATGACGAGTCCCACTTCTCCTCGTGCCACCACTCCCCGAGGCACCCGCCGGCGGGAGTTGATCAAGGTCGCGGGTGAGCTGTTCAACGAACGCGCCTTCGATGCGGTCACGACCGAGATGATCGGTGCGCGCGCCGGGGTGACCGGTCCCGCGCTCTACCGGCACTTCCCGAGCAAACAGGCGTTGCTGATCGCCGTGCTCGAGGATCCGCTGA
Organism: Streptomyces kanamyceticus; assembly: GCF_008704495.1. NCBI lineage: Bacteria > Bacillati > Actinomycetota > Actinomycetes > Kitasatosporales > Streptomycetaceae > Streptomyces > Streptomyces kanamyceticus. The sequence continues at coordinate 10,026,194 of NZ_CP023699.1, read as the reverse complement.
ACGATCTCCTGGCGAACGCGCGCAAGACGGCAGCCGAGGTGAGCGATCCGCGGCGGGCACTGGAGGCGATGATCGACTACCACGTCACGCGCAGTCTCCAGAACGTTCCGTCCACGCTCGTGTTCCTGAAGAACGAGCACAACGTGCCCGATGAGGAACGCCACCGCATGCGGCGCTTGATGCGCCTCTACGCCGAGGAGTGGAGCACCCTGGTGGAGCGGCTCCGCCCCGATCTGTCGGACGCCCAGAACCGCGTCCTGACCCACGCCGTCTTCTCGATGATCAACTCGGTTCCGCAGTTCAACAGCGGGCTCGACGCGGAGAGCGTCGCGACGACGATCCGTACCGCCGCGATCAACGCGTTGCTGATGCCGCCGGGCACGATCTGACCTCTCCCGGCTACGCCCCCTTGTCGGCGGCCCCTTGCCGACTCTGCAGGGTGCGGGCCAGGCGTGGCCCCAGGCGCTGCTTGAGCCAGCGCAGGGCCTGGAGGCGGCCGACGGCCTGGTCCAGGTGGAAGTAGAGCTGCGGCGGCACGTAGGGCAGCAGGGGTGAGTGGCGCTGGCCGAGGAGAGCGAACATCTGGTGCGGCTCGAGGCCCATGTACCGGGGCAGGTTCTCGTACCACTGGGCGCTGTGCCGTGCGGCGCTCTGCACCGAGAGCAGGGCCTGCTTGCGGTCCCGCTCGTACGCGGCGAGCACCGCGGGCAGCCTCGAAGGAGCGGTGGCGGACCGCAGCGCGCGGGCCAGGCCCATCGCGTCGCGCAGTGCGAGGGTGGTGCCCGCGCCGATGGAGTAGTGCGTGGTGTGTGCGGCGTCGCCGATCAGCGTGAGGTTGCCGTGCGACCAGGCCGTGTTGGTGACGGTCGGGAAGGCCTGCCACTGGGCGTGGCTCTCGATGTCCGTACGGCCGAGGAGTTCGTGTCCTTCGAGCAGGTCCGCGAAGAGCTTCTCCAGCAGGCGCAGGGACGCGTCGTGGTCGAGCCGGTCGAATCCCAGTGCCGCCCAGGTCGTGGCGGAGCACTCCACGACGCAGGTGCTGCGCTCGGGGCTGAATCCGTAGGCGTAGCACCAGATCCAGCCGTGCTCGGTCTCGGCGAAGGCGAAGGTGAATGCACTGAGGACTCGGCTCGTGCCGAGCCAGATGAAGCGGTTGGCGCCTGTGGTCACACGTGTGCCGAACTGTGCGGCGTGTTCCGTGCGGAGCCTGCTGTGCGCGCCGTCCCCGGCGACGACGAGGTCGGCGTCGGGGAGTTCCGCGCTGCTGCCGATCTCCTTGCCGAACTCGAGGCGCACGCCCAGCGACCGGGCACGGTCGGCCAGGACGGTCCGCAGCCGGTGGCGGCCGATGGCGTGCCCGGGGTCGCCGTCGTGCGCGGTGGTCCGGTCGCCGACGTAGGCGAACCCGCCCTGCCAGGACACGGACTGCTCCTCGATGAGCCGTGCGGATTCGGGGTCGTGGGCCAGCAGGTCCCGGAGGAGGTCGGGCCAGTAGGTCACGCCCCAGCCGTAGGTGGTACCGGCCGCGTGCCGCTCGTGGACCGTGACCTCGTGGGCCGGGTCCTGGAGCTTGGCGAGGACGGCCAGATACAGCGAGGCAGGCCCTCCGCCGACACAATCGATCTTCACGCGCACTCCTGCTTGTCTTCGCGAGGAGGACCACCGTATGCGCAGGCGGAGCGCGCGGACCGAAGGCCGACGTGGTGTCGCTGATCGGGGTTCGCGGATCACCACCTACGGGGGATGGGGCCGGGCGTGCCGTCCCCCAGCCGGGTGGCACGGGTTGCGCGCTACGTGATCGTGAACGCGGCTGCCGCGAGCTCTGCCTCCGTCTCCTCCCAGGGGAGGTAGATGCCAAGTTCACCCTCCAGATATTGCAGGAACGCGACGTCGTCGATCCCGTCATCGCTGTGCACCGACGTCACCTCGCCGTGCAGGGCGTAGTCGACGCGGCTGAAGCCCTTGGGGTTGCGATGCACGCAGTACGCCCGCCCCGCTGGGACAGAGCCGCGAGGTACTCCCCCGCGTGGGAGTGGAACTCCTCCAACGCGTACGCCCAGCCCGCCACCGAGCCCGCGCGGACGATGGTGTCCGGCGGGTTGGGCAGGAAGCCCCGTACGTTCGTGCTCCTGGCCAATGGCCGCGACCCCCTGAGCAGGGCGGGCCGGACCGGCGTTGGTCCGGCCCGCCCCGCGGGGCGACCTTCCGTTACGGGAGGCTGTGTACCTTCGGGCCGACGGAGTTCGACCACGCGCTGCCCGCCGTCGCGTCCCAGTTAGTGGACCACGTCATCGCGCCGCGCAGGGTCGGGTAGGTCTTCGACGGCTTGAAGGAGCCGCAGCCGGTGCCGCGGGTAAGGCAGTCGAGGGCGTTGTTCACGACCGACGGGGCCACGTAGCCGCTGCCCGCGGCGCGCGTCGACGCCGGGACGCCGATGCCGACCTGTGAGGGATCGAGGCCGCCCTCCAGCTGGATGCAGGCGAGCGCGGTGAGGAAGTCCACGCTGCCCTGGCTGTAGACCTTGCCGTCGCAGCCCAGCATCGAACCGCTGTTGTAGTACTGCATGTTGACGACCGTGAGGATGTCCTTCACGTTCAGTGCCGTCTGGAAGTACCCACCGGACGTGGACTGCATGTCGATGGTCTGCGGTGCCATCGTGAGCACCAGCTTCGGGCCCGCCTTCGCGGCGAGCTGGCGCAGCGCCTTCGTCATGTAGGTGGGGTTGAGGCCGTTCTCCAGGTCGATGTCGACGCCGTCGAATCCGTACTCCTGCATCAGCGCGTAGGCGCTGTTCGCGAATGCCGTCGCGGAGGCGTCGCTGTTGACCGAGATGGTGCCCTTCTCGCCGCCGACCGAGAGGATCACGGACTTGCCCGCGGCGTGCTTCGCGGCGATGTCCGCCTTGAAGTCGGCGGCGGACGGGTAGCCGACGGCCGGGTCCAGGTTGAAGGTGATCTGGCCCGGTGTGGTGGTGGCGTCGGCGAAGGAGACGGCGATGATGTCGTACTGCGCGGACACGTCCCGGAGCTTCTGCACGGTCGCGCCGTTGTTGAAGTTCTGCCAGTAGCCGGTCAGCGCGTGCTTGGGCACGGTGCCGCCGTCCCCGCCGCCTCCCTTGCCGGTCCGCGCGGACACCGCTGTCGACTTCGCGGACTCACCCGCCGCGTTGGAGGCGCTCACCTGGAAGCTGTAGGTGGTCTCGGGCGTGAGGCCCGTGACGGTCGTGGCGGCGCCGCTGGTCGAGGCGACCTTCGTCCCGTCGCGGTAGACGGTGTACGCGGTGGCCGTGGACACCGGCGTCCAGGACAGGTCCACCGACGTGGACGTCGTCGTGCCCGCCGCGAGTCCGGTCGGCACGGCCGGAATCTCCACCGGGTCGGTGCCGCCGCCCCCGTCGGGGCCGAAGACGTTCACGTCGTCCACATAGTACGCGCTCTGCCCGTACCAGCCGTGCGTGTACACGGTGACCGACGTGGTGTTCGCGCCGGTGGTGAAGCTGGTGGAGAGCTGCTGCCAGGTCGAGTTGCCCGGCGTCCAGGTCGACACGTCGGTGGTGCCGGTGCCGCGGGCGCCGAGGTAGGCGTAGCTGCCTTGCACCCAACTGCTCAGTTTGTACGTCGAGTTGGGCTTGACCTTGACGGTCTGGGCGCACTCGGCGGTGTCCTGGCCGGACGGGGTGGCCTTGAGCGCCTTCGTGCCGCCGTGCACGGGGGAGGTGACGGCGGCGCCGCTGTTCGCGGTGCAGGTCCAGTTGCTCAGGTCCGACTCGAACCCGGCGTTCTTGGCGACGTTGACGTCCGCTTGGACGCTCGGCGCTGTGACGTCCGCCGACTGCGCGGGGGCGGCGAGCCCGGTGACGGCGAGCGCGGCCGCCGCACCGACGGCGAGCGCCGCGCCGAATCTCCGGCGAACGCCGGGTCTGCCCTGACGTACACGGTCCACGGGGTGCCTCCAGGAGAGGTGAAGGGCGGATGTGAACGACGGTGGCCACCGCTGCTGTGCGCATAGTTGGTCCAGACCAATCGAGTTGTCAAGACCTCTGGAGAGGCGAACCGATCCCTTGACCTCTGTGGCCCCGGCCACTACTTTTCGGTAATCGCCGACCCATGACCAGCGAAAGGAGGCGACCAGCGGATGTACACCAGCTCTGATCTCGGTCGCCTCGCCCAGTGCACGGCCTGGGTTCCTGGTCGGATCGCGCACGGCTGCTGATTACGCCGTCCTGATGTGCCGTCGTGGCGCATTCCGGGTTTTCCCGCCCCCCTTCTTCCGGTACGCCACTGTCGCGTGCCCTTTCGCGCCCTTTCCTTCGGCTGCGCCTGGCTCCTGCCCCTTCGGTCCGGCGCGTCCGCAACACAGAAAGCTGCCTGAACATTGGCGAACATGATGCATCGACCGATCGCGCGCCGAAGCGAAGTCCTGTCATGACGGGGGCGCGGATCACGGTCAACGGGACGGACACACCGATCGCACCGGCCACACCGCACGCCACGGTGCTGGACTTCCTGCGCGGACGCGGCCTCACCGGCACGAAGGAGGGCTGCGCCGAGGGTGAGTGCGGCGCCTGCTCGGTCCTGGTGGCCCGCCCCGGGGTGGACAAACCCACCGACTGGGTGGCGGTCAACTCCTGCCTGGTTCCTGCCGCGGCGCTCGACGGGCAGGAGGTCATCACCTCCGAAGGCCTTGCCACCGTCGACCGGCCGGGCGTGCCGCCTTCCCTGCACCCGGTGCAGGAGGAGATGGCCGTCCGCGGCGGCTCCCAATGCGGTTACTGCACACCGGGATTCGTCTGCAGCATGGCCGCCGAGTACTACCGGCCCGGCCGCTGCGCGCACGCGGAACCGGTGGACGCCACAGGCCCGGCCGAAACCGACGCCGAGCACGGACCGAACGGTTTCGATCTGCACTCGTTGAGCGGGAACCTGTGCCGCTGCACCGGCTACCGCCCGATCCGCGACGCCGCGTTCGCCGTCGGCATGCCCACCGACGAGGACCCGCTGGCACAGCGCCGCGAGCAGTCCCCACCCGCACCGGTCGCCACCGAATACGCGCGGGAGGGCAGCACGTTCCTGCGCAAGAACACCCTGGTCGACACCCTTGAACTGCTGCGCGAGCAGCCCGACGCCGTGGTGGTCGCGGGCTCCACCGACTGGGGCGTGGAGGTCAACATCCGCTCCCGGCGGGCGAGTTGCGTGGTCGCCATCGACCGCCTTCCCGAACTGCGGGGACTGCGCGTGGAGTCCGACTCCATCGAGATCGGGGCGGCGCTGACGCTCACCGAGATCGAACGCCGCCTCGACGGCGGCGTCCCGCTCCTCGCGGAGCTCTTCCCCCAGTTCGCCTCCCGGCTCATCCGCAACGGCGCGACCCTCGGCGGCAATCTGGGCACCGGCTCGCCCATCGGTGACAGTCCACCTGTGCTCCTTGCCCTGGAGGCGTCGGTCGTGCTCGCCGACGCCGATGGTGAGCGCGAGGTCCCGCTCGCGGAGTACTTCACCGGATACCGGCAGAGCGTGCGCCGTCCGGGCGAGCTGATCCGCGCGGTGCGCATCCCGCGGCCCCTGTCGCGGGTCACGGCCTTCCACAAGATCGCCAAGCGGCGCTTCGACGACATCTCCAGCGTGGCCATCGCGCTCGCGCTCGACATCGAGGACGGGATCGTACGCAAGGCGCGGATCGGCCTGGGCGGGGTGGCCGCAACCCCGATCCGTGCCCTCGCCACCGAGACGGCCCTGGAGGGCGAGCCGTGGTCGGCGGAGACTGTGGAGAACGCGGCACGGGTGCTGCGGGGCGAGGGCACACCGATGGACGATCATCGCGCCAGCGCCCTGTACCGGTCCGCGATGCTCGGCCAGAGCCTGCGGAAACTGCACGCACAGACCACCGAGGCGGTGTCGTCATGAGTCAGCTGTCCCAGCGCCCCGAGAAGCCGGTCGTCGGTGTCTCGATGCCGCACGAGAGTGCCACCTTGCACGTCACCGGCACCGCGCTCTACACGGACGACCTGGTCGCCCGTACCAAGGACGTGCTGCACGCCTATCCGGTGCAGGTCATGAAGGCCCACGGCCGGATCACCGCGCTGCGCACCGAGCCCGCGCTCGCCGTACCCGGCGTGGTCCGCGTGCTGACCGGTGCCGACGTGCCCGGCGTCAACGACGCCGGGATGAAGCACGACGAGCCGCTCTTCCCCGACGAGGTCATGTTCCACGGCCACGCGGTCGCCTGGGTGCTCGGCGAGACCCTGGAGGCCGCCAGGATCGGTGCGGCGGCCGTCGAGGTGGAGCTCGACGAACTGCCGTCCCTGATCACGCTGCGGGACGCGATGGCGGCCGACAGCTTCCACGGCGCCCGGCCCATGATGCTGAGCGGTGACGTCGACGCCGGATTCGCCGACTCCGCGCACGTGTTCACCGGGGAGATCCAGTTCTCCGACCAGGAGCACTTCTACCTGGAGACGCACGCGGCGCTCGCCCACATCGACGAGGGCGGGCAGGTGTTCGTGCAGAGCAGCACCCAACACCCCTCCGAGACGCAGGAGATCGTCGCCCACGTCCTTGGTCTGCACAGTCACGAGGTGACCGTGCAGTGTCTGCGGATGGGCGGCGGATTCGGCGGCAAGGAGATGCAGCCGCACGGCTTCGCGGCCGTCGCCGCGCTCGGCGCCAGGCTGACCGGACGCCCCGTCAGGCTGCGGCTCAACCGGACCCAGGACCTGACCATGTCCGGCAAGCGGCACGGGTTCCACGCCCGGTGGCGGATCGGCTTCGACGCCGACGGGCGCATCCGGGCCCTGGACGCCACGCTGACCGCGGACGGCGGCTGGAGCCTGGACCTGTCCGAGCCGGTCGTGGCCCGCGCCCTCTGTCACATCGACAACACCTACTGGATCCCCAACGCCCGCATCACCGGCCGCATCGCCCGGACCAACAAGGTCTCCAACACCGCCTTCCGCGGTTTCGGCGGCCCGCAGGGCATGCTGGTGATCGAGGACATCATGGGACGGTGCGCGCCGCTGCTCGGCCTGGACCCGATGGAGCTGCGGGAGCGCAACTTCTACCAGCGGGGCCAGTCGACGCCGTACGGCCAGCAGGTCACCCAGCCCGAACGGATCGCCGCTGTCTGGGAACAGGTCAAGGAGAACGCGGGGCTCGCCGAGCGCAGGCGCGAGATCGCCGCCTTCAACTCCGCGCATCCGCACACCAAGCGGGCGCTCGCGGTCACCGGCCTCAAGTTCGGCATCTCGTTCAACCTCACCGCCTTCAACCAGGGCGGCGCGCTTGTGCTGATCTACAAGGACGGCTCGGTCCTGATCAACCACGGCGGCACCGAGATGGGGCAGGGTCTGCACACCAAGATGCTGCAGGTGGCCGCGACCACCCTTGGCATCCCGCTGCACAAGGTGCGCCTCGCCCCGACGCGGACCGACAAGGTGCCCAACACCTCCGCCACCGCCGCGAGCGCCGGAGCGGACCTCAACGGCGCGGCGGTGAAGAATGCCTGCGAGCAGCTGCGCGAACGGCTCCTTCAAGTGGCCGCCACCCAGCTGGGATCGAGCGCCTCGGACGTACGCGTCGTCGAGGGCGTCGCCCGCGCCCTGGGCAACGACACCGAGCTGGCCTGGGACGACCTGGTGCGCACCGCGTACTTCCAGCGGGTCCAGTTGTCGGCGGCCGGTTTCTACCGGACGGAGGGGCTGCACTGGGACGCGAAGACGTTCCGGGGGACGCCGTTCAAGTACTTCGCCCACGGCGCCGCGGCGGCCGAGGTGGAGGTGGACGGCTTCACCGGCGCCTACCGCATCCGGCGGGTGGACATCGTGCACGACGTGGGTGACAGCCTGTCCCCGCTGATCGACATCGGTCAGGTCGAGGGTGGTTTCGTGCAGGGCGCGGGTTGGCTGACCCTGGAGGACCTGCGCTGGGACTCCGGTGACGGTGCGGGCCGGGGCCGCCTCCTCACCCAGGCCGCGAGCACCTACAAGCTGCCGAGCTTCTCGGAGATGCCAGCGGAGTTCAACGTCACGCTCCTGGAGCACGCCTCCGAAGAGGGTGCGGTGTACGGGTCCAAGGCGGTGGGTGAGCCTCCGCTGATGCTGGCGTTCTCGGTGCGCGAGGCGCTGCGGCAGGCCGCTGCCGCGTTCGGGCCGAGCGGCGTCGCCGTCGACTTGGCATCGCCCGCGACGCCGGAGGCGGTCTTCTGGGCGGTGCAGGCCGCTCGCGAGGGCCATGCCTCCTCGAACGGTCAGGCACAGGGCGGTAGCGGTGTCGCGGCAGGCGATCGCACCGGAAACGGGCTGTCAGGGCATTCCGCGGGCGGCGCTGTGCACGCCGACGCGGAAGCGTTGAGCGGTGCCTGACATGGCGTGGGTCGCCGCGGTCGCGCGGTTGCGGGCACGCCGGGAGTCCGGCGTGCTGGTGACCGTCGCGACCGTACGCGGCCACGCCCCGCGCGCGGCCGGTGCGAAGCTCGTCGTGGGCCGGAGCGAGACGTGGGGCTCGATCGGTGGCGGCAATGTCGAGGCCGTCGCGATCGACCGGGCCCGGGAGATGATCGGCGCGTCCAAGCCGGAACCGGAGCTGCTCGACTTCGCCCTGAACGACAAGGTGACCAACCGGCACGGTGTGCAGTGCTGCGGCGGCACGGTGTCGGTGCTGCTCGAACCGCTGCCGGTGGTACGGGCGGTCGCGATCTTCGGCGTCGGACATGTCGGCCTCGAACTGGCGCGCATCCTGGCCCGTCAGGACCTCGACCTCCATCTGATCGACAGCCGGTCCGACATGCTCACCAAGAAGCGGCTCGACGTGCTGGCGGACGCGGTCGCGCAGGTGCACACGCATCACACGCCGCTGCTGCCCGAGGAGGTCTTCGAAGAGCTGCCGCACGGCACGCACGTCCTGATCATGACCCACGACCACGCCGAGGACGCCGCTCTGTGCGACGCCGCCTTGCGCACCACGCGGCTCGGATCCATCGGGCTGATCGGATCCGCGGCCAAGTGGGTGCGGTTCCGCAAGCGCCTCGCCACCGAGGGAGGTCACGACGAGGCCACCATCGACCGGATCAAGACCCCGATCGGCCTCGCCGACATCACGGGCAAGGAACCCGCCACCATCGCCGTGAGCGTCGCAGCGGATCTGCTGCGCACGTTCGAGACCGAGGGGAACCTCCACCACCCAGGCGTTGCCGCCCCCGGCTTCGACGTTCCCCCAGGTCAGACGTTTCCGCAGGTCACATCGGGTGGCGTAACTCCGGCGTAATGACGGGGACGTAGCGTCGCCGCCGTATCCGAGGCCGGTCACGGCCTACGACGAGGAGGCGGTGGAGCCATGCACGGACAGGAGACCGGGGGCGACGTGGGGTGTGGCGGTTCGGGTGAGCCGCCAGGAGCGGCCTACGCCTCCTCCGACTCGCGTGCGCAGCGCGCCCGCAGGCTCGCCGACATGCTGCGCCAGCAGATCATCGGCGGCGCCTTCGAGGAGGGCCGACTGCCCGACGAACACGCGCTGGCCCGGAGCCTGGACGGCTCGCGCAACGCGGTCCGTGCGGCGCTCGATCTCCTGCGGGCCGAGGGACTGATCACCCGTCAGCGGGGAGTGGGCACCCGCGTGGTGACCGCGAAGTACGGTCATGGACTCGACCGGCTCACCGGCCTGGCCGAGACGCTGCACGGGTACGGCGAGGTCCGCAACGAGGTGCGCGTCGCGCACCTGGTGGCCGCGCCGCCCCGCTCCGCGCTCGAACGCCTTCGCCTGCCCGACACCAGCCCGGCCGTCCACCTGGAGAGACTGCGACGGCTGAACGGCGAACCCCTCTCCGTCGATACGACGTGGCTCGCCCCGGACATCGGAACGCCCCTGCTGGAGCGCGATCTCGCCGGGCGCGACGTGTTCGACCTCATCGAGGAGGTCATCGGCGGTCCTTTGGGGTACGCCGACGTCACCGTGCACGCCATCACCGCCGACCGTGACTCGGCTGGCCTGCTCGGCATCCCGGCCGGTGCGCCGCTGTTCGCCATCGACCGGCTCACGCACCTGCCCGACGGACGCCCGGTCGACGCCGAGTCACTGCGCGTCCGCGCCGACCGGTTGACACTGAGCACGGCCCTGCACCGGGGGTCCCGATGAGCGGAGCGATTGACGGAGCGATCAACGGAGCCTTTCAGGTGGACACGTCCACGGCGGTGGTCCTCGCCCTCTTCGGCCTGGCGGGCGGCATCGGCATCACTGCGGTCGGCCCCGGCGGCGTGCTGCCCACCATCGGCATGTTCCTGTTCACCGGCCTGTCCCCCGCTTCGGTGGCCGGTACCGCCATCGCCACCCATGTCGCGACCGGGGCGCTCGGCACCGCCGCGTACGTACGCTCCGGCCAACTGCGCGACCCGTCGACCCGGCGTACCGCCCTGCTCCTCTGCACCACGGCCCTCGTGGGCACGCCTGTGGGAGTCCTGCTCAACGACGCGGTCGCGGGCCGGGCGTTCGGTGTCCTGCTCGCCGCGGCGGTGACCGTCACCGCGGTCCTGACGTGGATCCGCGAACGACGTGTACGCCGTGTCGGGGACGACGGGACCGGCCCTGTGCCGCTGCCCGCCAAGGTCGCGGTACCGCTTGGCCTGGTGGTCTCGGCGGCCGCGGGGCTCTTCGGGCTCGGCGGCCCGATGCTCGCCGTGCCGCTCCTTGTCCTCTGCGGGCTCCCCGTCCTGCCCGCGCTCGCCGTGGCCCAGGCCCAGTCCGTGGTGATCGCCTCGCTCGGGACGGTGGGCTATCTGCTCGGCGGCGACGTGAACTGGCCGCTGGCCGCGCTCATCGGCGTGCCCGAACTGGCAGGCGTACTCATCGGCTGGAAGATCGCCCGCCTCGTCCCCGCGCAGCGCCTCAAAACGGCCCTCATCGGAATGCTCCTGCTGTTGGCTCCTTACCTCGCGTTCCATTCCTGACAGGGACGGTTGCAGAGGAAGCAGCCCTGCCAGTGCGGGAGCGCGCTGAGGATCCGGTGCCGCGCGCAGGAGGCCACCGCGCGGTCGTCCGGCCCCGGCAAGCCCATGCCCGGATCGGGTCCTTCGGTCGGTACGAAGGACGTGACCATGTAGGTGAACTGGCGGAGGTAGTCGCGGGCGAAGGGCGGTTCGTACCCCAGTTCGTCCCACCGGTGGCCGCTCAGCGCGAGTGCGGTGGCGCGCAGTACGAAGTCCTTCGACCGGGCGCGGTCGGCGGCGGACGCGCCCCAGGCGATGTCCCGCAGGTCGAACCCGACAGCGCCTCGCCCCATCACGTTCTGGTCCTGCAGCGTCAGCAGAGCCGCGAAGCGGTGGTCCCACACGTCGTCGGCGAGATCGGAGACCGCCAGCATCAGCACGTCGACGAACACTTCTGTACCGCCGTTGGACAGGTACAGGCTTCTCTCTCCACCGGCGAATACGTTCCCCACGGGCCAACGGTACGACGGTTTCGGCCTTCACAGGGTGTATGCCTTGACAGCTCTTCACCCGCGACCTGCACCACCCGCCGCACAAGGTGTGGGCCGCGCTGACCGAACCCGCGCAGCTCGCCGCCTGGGCCCCGTACACCGCCGACCGCAATCTGGCGGAACAGCCTGACCCCGCCCGCCTGGAGCCCGGTGCCGAGGCCTCGTTGTCAGTGGGGGCGGCGACAATCCACGGCATGACATCACCCCAGCACCTTGACCGCCTCCTCACCGACTTGGGGCTCGATGAGGCAGCCACGTTCACGGCCGTGTGCGGCGCCGACGAGGAAGACGTGATCCGGCTCTTCGGCGGTGATCCCGAGCGGGCCCGCCCCATGAACCTGGAGGAACTGCGCGACTACGACGAGGGAGACCTCATCCTGGTCTCCCGGTCGGGACCGGCTGTCGTCGTCGTGGAGGGCAACGGCTACCAGGGGTCCCGCGAGGAGGTCCTGCGCCCGCTCTCCCGCCTGGGGCGCACCGCCAGCGCCTTCTGGAACGTGAACGCGGTGTCCCGACTGAGCCTGGCCGAGGACGGACTGCTCTCTGCCGTGCTCGACATGGTCGTACCCGAGGATCCGTACGGAGCGCGCCCCGACGCCTGGGACTCCCTGCTGGAGGGCCTGCCCTTGGGAGTCGACGCCGGTTGGGGCTCGGGGCTCGCGGCGGTCGAGCGGGCGACGGGCGCGCGGTTCGACGAGGCATGGGTACGAGGGCCGCACCGCGCCATACCCATCACGCCGGTACCGCAGTACCTGCTGGGGCAAGGGCTCGTGGACTCGCCGCTGCTCAAGCGGGAGCCGTTCGTGAGCTACCTGACGGACCTGGGACCCGCACAGCTCGCCCGCATGCGCCTGCACGCACTGCGACTGGCGCTGGACCACGCCGACTTGCGTGACCATCCACTGGCTGTCGCGGCCCTTTCGGCGGACAGGATTCCGGCTGCCGCGAGGGTACGGCTGCGGGACGAACTCACCACCGCGGGCGATACGGCTCACGCTCGGGCCCACACGCTACGAGTCGATGAGCCCGATGAGTTCGAACCCGAGTGGGAGCGCCCCTCCGAGCGCGTCTTCCGGCAGGCCATCGTCTTCGGAGTTCTCGCGCAGTGCGTCGCAGCACACCTGCCCACCCCGGCCGACTGCCTTCCGGACATCCTGAGTTCCCTGGTCACGGCGATGACGGGTGACGGCGAACGCGTCAAGGAGTTCTGGATGGTCGACCATCTACACAACGCGGTACAACGACGGGCCTGAACGGCGAGGTAAGTGACGTCAGAGAGCGCGCGGGCGGCAACGCCGTAGCTCGGGGGCCCGCCTGCCGGTCACGAGTTCGTCCGCGATGAGCCGTCCGGCCGTGGGCGCCAGGGTGATGGCGGAGTGCGTGGCGGCGACGTAGACGGATCGATCGTGTGTCACGTATCCGATGAGGGGTCCGTGCGCGGGCATGGGGCGGCGGCTGGTGCGGTAGCCCAGCAAGCGGCACTCGTCGCTGCCGCGGAAGGCCTTCTTCAGGCGCCGCAGCGCATCTTGTGCGGTCAGTTCGACCGGTGCCGTGCTGCCTTCGGCGTGTCCCAGGGGCAGCAGGAGTTCGCCGTCCCGGATCTCTCGGACCTCCAGTCCTGGGGCGTCCACGATGGTCTTCACCAGGCCCGGCGGTGCCGAGACCCGCACCAGCGTGGCCGGGGAGGCGGCGATGGGCAGGTCGGCGGCCAGCGCCGCCAGCGGCTCGCAGAGCGCCGGGATGTTGGTTCCGGCCGCGAGCACGACGGTTGTGGCGGCGTGGACACCCGTCGACGTCACCACTCCCCCGACGCGTCCGTCGACCAGCCGCAAGGACGTAACGGCGGTTTCCCGGAGCACAGTTGCTCCGTGGGCCTCCGCTGCGGAGACCAACGCATGGGTCAAGGCCCTGGGGTCGACGCCCGCGTCGCCCGGGGTGTGGACGGCCTGGCCCGGTGGGTCGCGCAGGTTGGGTTCCAGGGCCGCGATGTCGCTTCGTCCGATGCGCGACTGGCCTGGCCACAGCCGTGCGCCAGCAGGCGGTGTATCGGCCGCCCACGACAGCGAGCCGGTCCAGCGGATGGTGACCTGGGGCAGTTCCGCCTCCAGTCGCCGGTAGTCCGCCAGGACGTACTCACGAAGGTCATGCGCTCCGCCGGGCCAGTCGCCTACCGAACCGCCGATCCAGGCGAAGGAGTCTCCCGTGACCCCGGCGGCCGCTGTGGTTCCTTGCTCGAGCAGAGTGACCGGGACGCCGCGGCGCGCCAGGTGGTAGGCCACCGAGGAGCCGACGATGCCCGCACCGACAACGACAACGCCTGACATGAGGTCCCTTCGCTGAGCCGTGCGGATGCCCTCCGGCCGCCAACCAGCCAGAGGGTATCGGCAGGGGCGGGAGGTGTGTCAGGTGGCGATGGTGGCGACGGGTTCGAGGCCGTAGGTGCGGGCGTAGCCGTTCTCGGTGCCGACGAGGAGGTCGACGACCTCGAAGTAGCGGTCCCAGAACGGGGTTTCGCGCAATGCGTCGATCAGGAGCTGGTAGGCGTGGTGGTCTTCGGCTTCCCACACCCAGACGTCGGTGACGCGCGCGGAGTAGAACTCCGTGTCGTAGAAGCGTGAACGGACGCCCGTGGTCTTGGCCTCGATGGCCGGGATGACCTGGGTGGTGAAGGCGTCCACGCGTTCCTGGACGGTCAGGGCGAGCCACTCGGGTGTGGTCTTGACCAGGATGAATGCCGTGACCGGCGGTTCGGACTTGTCAGCGGGCGTCGGATCGGACATGAGGATGCCTCCCATGTGGCAGGTGCTGGACTTCAGGACGGGCGCTGGACTTCGGGACGGATGCCGAACTTCAGGACAGGACGGCGGGCTTGAGGGTCTGGGCGCACCACTGCTCGAAGCTGGTGGCGCCAGTGGTGTCCGGAGTGCGGGTGACCCCGGCGTCGAGGCCCTCGTCCTTGGCCCGCTTCATGTCGACGACGCCTTGCACGAATGCCTCGTTGAGGCCGTAGCCGAGGAGGGTGGTGTACAGCTCGTCGAGCGGCTGGCGTTCGTAGCGGACGGGGCGGCCGAGCTGTTCCGTCATGATGCGGGCCAGGTCGTTGGGGGACAGATCCCGCGGTCCGAGGACCGGGACGCTGTCGGTGCCGGTCCACGAGCGGTCGAGCAGCAGGTCGGCGGCGGCCGCCGCGATGTCGGCGACAGCGACGAGGGGAGCCTTGCGGTCGGCGTCGGCGGCGTCGGTGAAGACGCCCTGCTCGCGGATCGATTCGGCCTCCTCCAGGAGGTTCTCGAAGAAGGACGGGTTGGCCAGGGCCCGGTAGGCGACGCCGGATTCGGCGATGAGGTCGTCCATGGCGAGGGTGGCGGTGACCAGTCCCGCCCGGTCGACGAGCGGGGTGCCGCGGCCGAGCGCGGAGACGCCGACGACATGGCCGACTCCGTGGGCGGCGAACGCCTTGACGGCGGGGCGGGTGAAACCGCTGTAGGCGTCCCGCGGGGTCAGGGAGGCGTCCGGGGGGACGAGCCAGAAGACGGCGTCCGCACCCTCGAAGGCCCGGTCGAGGACATCGGGCTCCGCGTGCGAGCCGGTGACCACCTCGACGCGGCCGTGCGCCGCGTCGGGAAGCCGGGCGGGATCGCGCACGATCACGCGCAGTTCCTCGCCCGCGGCGGGGGCGGCCGCCAGGAGCCGGGTGAGCAGGTGACGGCCGATGTTCCCGGTGGGAGCGGTAATGACGATCAAGGAAACCTCGCAGGTCGTGCCGGTTCGGTACGTCCTTCATCCTGCGGAGGATCTCCGTGCTGCCACAATGGGAACTTCGGCACGGAATCATTGACTGAAATGGAATGATGCTGGTGAGCAGCCCGGATCCCGTCATCGACGCCAATCTCGCCATCGCGCTTGACGCCCTGCTGGCCGAGCACAGCGTGACGCGCGCCGCCGCGCGTCTGCACACCTCGCCCGCGGCCATGAGCCGGACCCTGGCCCGGCTGCGCCGCGTCCTCCAGGACCCGATCCTGGTCCGGGCCGGACAGACCATGGTTCCCACCCCACGCGCCCTGGCCCTGCGGGAGGAGGCCGCCGCGGTCGTACGTAGCCTCGGCGCACTGCTCAGTCCGGGCACGAGCGTCGACCCCGCAAGCCTCCGCGGCACCTTCACCCTCCAGGCCGCCGACCTGGTCTGCGCGGCGCTGGCCCCCGAGCTGCTGCGGCTCGCCCAACGGGAGGCGCCGGGGGTCTCGTTCCGGATCAGGGCGGAGGAGCTGGAGGCCGGGCCCGCCCTGCGCGACGGCCGGATCGACCTGGAGATCGGGTCCATCGACCACGTGGACCCCGAGACGCAGGTCGAGGAACTGGTCGGCCTCCGCATGGTGGCGGCCGTCCGGCCCGGACATCCGCTCGCCGAAGGGCCGTTGACCCCAGCGCGGTTCGCGGCCGCCGAACACGTCACGGTCAGCCGTCGCGGCCGGTTCACCGGCCCCCTCGACACCGCCTTGTCCGAGCGGAACCTCCATCGGCGGGTCAGCGTCGTCCTCCCCAGTCACCTGGCCGCGATGACCCTCGCCGCCCGCAGCGACGTCGTCTGCCTCGTACCCGCCGCACTCCCCGGCGCCGCCCCCTCACCCCTCACCCGCGACGCCGAAGCCCTCGGGCTGCACCTCCTCGACATCCCCCTGGAACTACCGCCGTTGGCCATCGGCATGGCCTGGCATCCCCGGCACACGGCCGACGGAGCCCACCGCTGGCTCCGCTCCACCGTGCGCCGCGCTCTCCGTGCACCGGAAGCGGCTTCTGAGGTCGGCACGGAGCACGACGGTCAGCGTTGAGCCGAACCGCCCGGCAGAGCGTTGTCCAGGAGGATCTCCGCCGCCGCCCTGGCGTGGCGTCCGTAGTCCGCGTCGCCGAGCACCATGGCGCGGCTGGCGGCCCCGTCGGCGAGGGTGACCAGTTGCTCGGCGAGCGCTGCGGGCTCGCGGCAGCCGAGTTCCGTCACCAGTGCGGTGACCAGCCGTACCATCAGCAGTTTCTGTTCGCGGGCGTAGGAGTGGACGTCGCTGTGCGGGTCGGGGAATTCGGCGGCGGCGTCGATGAACGGGCATCCCCGCACCGGAGTCGAGTCCGGCGCGGGCTGGCGGAACAGTCCGAGGATCCGCTCGCGCGCGGGGACGTCCTCGCGGGTCAGCGCGCTCTCCAGGGTGTGCCCGGTCGAGGTGAGGTCGCGCAGGTGGGCGATGACCAGGTCGTTCTTGGTCCGGAAGTGCGCGTAGAGGGTGCGCTTGGACACCGGCGCCTGCTCGGCGACCTGCTCCATGCCGGTCGCGTTGATCCCTTGGGCGGCGAACAGCTGGGCGGCGGCGGCCAGGATGCGTTCGCGTCCCCCGCGCCCCTGTCGTCGTGACGTCGCAGGCACCGTAGTCATGAGGGAAGTATACGTACTCGTTTACTTAAGGGCGGGCGGCTTGTTAGGGTCACTCGCAGGTAAACGGTCTCGTTTACCTACGAGTCGTCGAGGAGTTCTTCTGTGAACGCACCGGTCTCCACCGAACTGAGCGACTACGCGGAGAAGTTGATACGCGGCCGCCACGCGACACGCGCGTTCCGGCCACAAGCCGTCCCCGAGGACACCCTGCGCGCGATCTTCTCGCTGGCCGGCGCCGCACCGTCCAACTCCAACGCGCAGCCCTGGCGCGTCGAGGTCACCAGCGGTGCCAGGCACGAACGCCTGGCGCACGCCCTCCAGGCAGCCCACGCCGAGCAGCGCACCTCGGTCGACTTCCCCTACTCCGAGGGCATGTACGCCCCTGTCCACCAGGAGCGACGGACGGCGTTCGGCACCGGCCTGTACCAAGCGCTGGGCATCGCCCCTGACGACCACGCGGCGCGCGCGGCCTACGACGCGCGGAGCCTGCGCTTCTACGGCGCACCGCATGCCGCGTTCCTGTTCGTCACCGGCGACGGCGGGGCACGCCTGGCCGCCGACGTCGGCGCCTATATGCAGACACTGCTCCTGGCCATGACCGCATACGGCGTGGACAGCTGCCCGCAGGGCCTGCTCAGCTTCTACGGCGACACCATCCGCGCCGAACTCGGCGTCGACGAAGGCAAGTTGCTCGTGGGCGTCTCCTTCGGCTACGCCGACGCGAGCGCTCCGGTGAACCGGGTCACAGCCGAGCGGGCGGCCCTCGAAACGACGACCGCCTTCCACGGATAGGGCGTTTCCCTTCCACGCCCCGCCAACACCTCAGGCGCGGCGAACCCGCCAGAGCCACGCTCCCGTACCCGCGATCAGGGCGATCATCGCCAGGTTGGCCGCCAAGGCAGGGCCGTCGCCCGTCGGACCGCCGCTGGAGAGGTTCCAGCTGGCGATGACGACACTGGGCAGGACGGCGGCCAGCAGAACGCCGGTGGTCTTCCGGACGGCGGTCCAGTGCACCGAAGTGCACAGGAGTATCGCGCCGGTGATGCGGGCCAGGATGCCGAACAACGGCCCGGGCTGGTCAGGGAAGACCATGAAGAAGGGGATCGACAGGGCGAGCATCAGGAGCGGGACCAGGGGGTGCACCTTGCCGCGCCGGACGGGCGCGCCGACGTCGCTCCGGACCGGGGCCCCGGCAGCCCCGTTCCCGTTCCCCGCCTCGGCCAGCGCCGTCGCCGCGATCGTGCGAGGGTCTCCCAGCTCTGCCAGGACCTCGCCGACCGCGGTGTCGGGGCGCTCGGCGCGCGTCACCTCGATGTGTTCGGCGAGATCGGCGAGGAGCTCCTGCCGACGGTCGGCGGGAAGCGCGGAGGTCTCGCGCTCGACGGCGGAGAGGTAGTCGCGTACGGGATCGGCAGAGGTCTTCATGCGAGGTCTCCGGTGGAGGGGTGGGGGGTGGAGAGGAAGGCGTCGACGGCGTCGCGGAAGCCGGGCCAGACGCGGGTGAACTCGTCGAGCGCGGCCCGGCCGCTGTCGGTGAGGGCGTAGTAGCGACGGGGCGGCCCGGAGGCGGACTCCTGCCACGTGGTGGTGACGAGGTCGTCGCGGCGGAGCCGGGAGAGCAGCGGATAGACCGTGCCCTGGCTGGTGGCCAGGGCGCCCGAGTCCTCCAGGGCGTGGAGGAGTTCGACGCCGTAGCGGGGGCGGTCCCGCATCAGGGCGAGTACGCAGTACTCCAGGACGCCCTTGCGCAGTTGGGCCGCGGCCCGGGCCTGCTTGGTCGAATCACCTGGTTCCATGCGATGCAAGATACCTGGTGGGGCAAGTGGGTCAGGAAGGGGGGTACTGAAGAGGGGGGAGACCGGAGGAGGCGCATCGAAGGCGGGTCAGCTCTCCCCGTGCGCCGCGCGGTATGCCGTCGGCGACTGCCCCACCAAGCGGCGGAAGCGACGGGAGAAGTACAGCGGGTCCGCATAGCCGACCCGTGCCGCCACGTGGGCGACGGCGAAGGAGGAGACCTCCAGCAGGTCTTTGGCGGCCGCGATCCGCTGCTGCTCGACGTAGGCCATCACACCCACATGAAGGTGCCGGGTGAACAGGTGTGACAGCCGTGACGGCGACACACCTGCGAGCGCGGCCAGCGACCGCACGCTGTGCGGCTCGGCCAGCCGTCCGCTCACATGTTCAACGACCGACAGCACGCGGGGGTCGAGCCGGTCGCCGTCCGGACGCCGCATGTCGCACCAGAGCAGCGCTTCCTCCACGGCGTTCATGCCGAACAGTGCCGCGTTGCGCATCCGGCCGTGATGGAACGTGACGGCCCGGGACAGTGCCGCGGCGACGCGCCCGGCCAGCTCGGGCGGCAGGTCGATTCGCCGGACGCCCGGCGCGACCTGGGGCCAGTCCAGGAGCCCCGGCCAGCTCGGGCGCGGATGCACGTGCACCCACAGGAGCTCCCATCCGTCGGCGCGGGGAGCCGTGCCGTAGTCGTGCGGCGTCCGGGGCGCGAGGGACACGACCGAGTGCCGGTCCACCGTCAGGTCCGGACCCGAGGGGACCCCGAACCGTCCGCTGCCGTCGACGGTGAGGATCAGCAGCCAGTCCGATGTGCCGTGGGGCCGCCTGGTCGCGTAGTCCCCACCCATGGCGAACCTTCCGGGCAGCAGACGATCGACCCGCGGCGGCGCCGTAGCGACAGCATCGTCCATGTCTTCGCCCGCCCTCTCCATTCCGTGTCCCGTACGGCGGGGACACGATCGACGCCATGACGACTCTGCGACCCCAGCACGCCGCGGCGAGCGAAGCGGTCTACGGCCGGGACGGGGTGATCCAGGTGAACGGCCTGTTCACCGCCGAGGAGATGGACACCGTCCGCGTGGCCTTCACCGATTTCGTACGCCATGACCGTGCGGCGCTCGGCGCCGACGACGGCCTCGCGCCCGGCGACATCCTGTCCCGCTACCCGCGGTTCATGCAGCCGCACCGGCGCACCGATCTCCAAGTCGGGCGCCTGGCACGGCGTTTCATGACGGACGGCCGCCTGCTCGACGTGGTGGAGCGGCTGATCGGCCCGGCGCACGGCGCGCAGTCGATGTTCTACTTCAAGCCGCCCACCGCCCGCGGGCAGGCCATGCACCAGGACAACTACTTCCTGCGCGCCCATCCGGAGACGTGTCTCGCCGCGTGGATCGCCGTCGACGACTGCGACGCCGCCAACGGAGCGCTGTCCGTCGTCCCCGGCTCGCACGCCATGGAGGTGGTGTGTCCCGAGGAAGCCGACGCCGAGGAGTCCTTCACCACGGGGCTGGTCCGCCCGCCCGCCGGAACGCGTGCCGTGCGGACGTCCATGCGCCCCGGCGACGTGTTGTTCTTCCACGGGTCTCTGGTGCACGGCTCGCTGCCGAACACGACGGCCGACCGGTTCCGCCGCTCGCTGATCTTCCACTACGTGCCGCGGAGCAGCGTGGAGATCGCGTCGTGGTACCTGCCGTTGGTGGCCCCGGACGGCTCCGACCACATGATCGCGGCGGCGAGCGGCGGCGGTCCTTGCGGTGACACCTGAACTCACACGTCAGCCGGCCACGGCGGCGAGTGTGGCGTCCAGGTCGGCGGCCCTGGGCTGGTTGTGCGGAAGCCTGGCGAGGACCGCCGCCATGCCGCAGGTGTCGGTGAGGGCCGAGAAGGCCAGGCCTCCCGCGACGCCCGCGGACAGCCAGCGTGCCGCGCTCCAGCGCCGTCCCACGAGCAGCCCGGTCAGGACGAGAGATCCGGCGGCGAGGCGGACCTGACGCTCCATGGCCCAGGCGGTGCGGGTGCCGACGGCGCGGTGGGTGTCGTGGCCGTGCTCGGTCCAGGCGGTCGTGCCGCCGGTGAGGGTGGCGGCGTTGATGCCCTGGCCGGCCAGGCGCTCGCAGGCGGTCCCGGAGCGGGCGCCGGAGGCGCACACGACGAGGAGGTCGCCGCGCTCGGCGGCGGCCTTCAAGGCGGACAGGGCCGCGTCGAGGTGGTCGAGAGGGATGTTGTGGGCGCCGGGCAGGTGGCCGGAGGCGTACTCGCCGGGAGTACGCACGTCCACGACGGTCAGTTCGTGGAGGCGGGCGTGGACCTGGTCGGCGGTGAGGGTGGTGGGTGCCACGGGGATTTTCCTTCGCTGGATCGGGGTTACCCCTTCGATAGGATACCCGCGGGGGTATCTCGACGAGGGAGTGTGTGGTTGTGGAACTGGCGATGGCGGCTGAGGAATTGAAGACGGTGGTCAACCGGCTGCGCCGGGCGCAGGGGCAGATCGCCGGTGTGATCAAGATGATCGAGGAGGGGCGGGACTGCGAGGACGTGGTCACGCAGCTCGCGGCGGCGTCCCGGGCGCTGGACAAGGCGGGTTTCGCGATCATCGCGACCGGTCTGCAGCACTGCCTCACCGATGCGGACATGGCCGCTTCCGGTGACCGGGAGCAGATGCGTTCGCGTCTGGAGAAGCTGTTTCTTTCGCTGGCCTGAGCGGCGCCCGGACGCTGGCCCGAGCGGCTCCCTGACCCTTGCGGGCGAGGGGCAGGGCCGCCGCCCTGCGGGCCGGGTCAGACAAAGGCATCGATGAGCATGTAGCCGGCCACCGCAAGGAGCACGACGGCGAAGGTGCGTTGCAGCCCGGTGCCGGTGACCTTGGTGGCCAGGCGTTTGCCGTCCCAGGCGCCGAGGATCGCGGCGCCGGTGAAGGGGCCGATGACCGTCCAGTCGATCCCTGCGTCGGTGGCGCCTCGGGTGGCCAGGGAGGCGAGCGAGTTCGCGGAGATGACCAGCAGGCTGGTCCCGACGGCGGCCTGCATCTCGAACGCCAGGACGGTGACGAGGGCGGGGACGGCGAGGAAGCCTCCGCCGACGCCGAGCAGCCCGGTCAGCGCCCCCAGACCGGCGCCGGTCCCGGCGGCCCACACGGGCCGCGCCCTGGTGGTGCGGGCGCCGTCCGTCCGGCCCGGCCGCAGCATCCTCACCGCGGCGAGGGCGGCGACGGCGGCGAACACGGCGGTCAGCAGCGCTTGTGGCAGGCGGGATGCGACGGCACCGGCCGCGGCGGCGGGCAGGAGTCCGGCCGCGGCGAACAGGGCACCGGATTTCCAGCGGACGTTGCCGGTCCTGGCATGGGCGTACAGGGCGGTGAGCGAGGTGGCGGTGACGATGATGAGGCTGGCGGTGGTGGCCGCTGCCGGGGTGAAGCCGAGCAGGTAGATCAGCGCGGGGACGGCCAGGACACTGCCGCCGCCACCGAGCGCGCCAAGGGCGAGCCCGACCACCGCCCCGGCTGTCAGGGCCAGGATCAGCACGCTCACGCTATGACACCGCTGCTGCCGCCCCCACCGATGACCGGCAGACCCTGCCGGGCCCAGGCGGTCATGCCGCCGCTGACGTCGGTGGCGTCGACGTCGCGTCCGGCCAGCAGCTTCGCGGCCTGCCGGGAGCGGTTGCCCGAGCGGCAGATCGTGACGACCGGCCTGTCCCGCGCTCCTGCGGGAAGGGGCGCCCCGGCCATGAGGCGGGAGAGCGGCAGGTGCAGCGCGTCGGGCGCGTGCCCGGCCTGCCACTCGGGTGTCTCGCGGACGTCGAGCAGCACGGCCTCGCCGCCGCTGGTCCGCTGCCGGGCCTGCCGGGGCGTGAGGCGGCCGGGGCCGCGGCGAAGGAACGGGAACATCGTGGATCACTCCGTGCGGGGGGGGGAGAGGTGGGACAGGCGGGGGGTACGGGCGGGCTGGGTCAGTCCGCGTCGCCGGGACGGGCGAGGGTGAGCCCCGCCTCGGTGGCGGCGTCGAAACCGTCGTCGACGGCGACCACGTCACGGCCCGCGGCAGCCAGCAGGGAGGCGGCGATCGCCGCGCGCGTCCCACCGGCGCAGTGCACCCACACCGTCCCCTGCGGCACTTCGCCGACGCGGCCGTACAGCTCGTGGATCGGGATGTGGACCGAGCCGTCGACGAAGCCGCCCGCGCGCTCGGAGTCGCGGCGTACGTCGAGGACCACCACCCGCTCCCCGCGCTCGCGCACCTGGGCGAGGTCGGCGAAGCGGGCCCGCGGGAAGGAGGCGAGCCGCTCACCTGCGCGGACCCAGTCGGTCGGATCACCCGTGGCGGCGGCGGCCGGGCGGTCGATGCCGACCCTGACCAGCTCCCGCTGCGCGTCGGCGAGCTGTCCGGGTGTCCCGGCAAGGAGGGTGACGGGCTTGCCCCACGGGATCAGCCAGGCGAGGTAGGTGGCGAGTTTGCCCTCGCCCTCGAAGTTGAACGAACCGGCCACATGCCCCTCGGCGAAGGCCATGCGGCTGCGCAGGTCCACCACCCACTCCCCCGCGGCAAGCCGGGACGCGATCTCCTCGGCGTCCGCGCGCCCGGGCGGAGTGAGGTCGACGGGCGCGGGGCCCGCGGCGTTGGCGGGGCCCATGTGCGCGTAGTAGGCGGGCACGTCGTCGAGACCGGCGAGCAGGTCGGCGACGAAGGCGTCCACGTCCTTGGTCAGCGCGTCGTTGGTCTCGCGCTCCTTGCCGATCGTGGTGGCGTCGCCCTCGGCCTGCGATGAGGAGCAGAAGCTGCCGAATCCGTGCGTGGGCAGCACCGGGACCTCGTCGTCCAGCTCGTCTGCCAGCCGGTGGGCGGAGGCGTGCTGGGCGCGGGCCAGCTGCTCGGTCAGCCTCGGTTCGACCAGGTCCGGGCGGCCCACGGTGCCTATCAGGAGCGACCCGCCGGTGAACACCGCCACACCTCGCCCGTCGTCGGTCAGGGCGTAGGAGGTGTGGTGCGGGGTGTGTCCGGGGGTGGCCAGCGCCCGCAGCGCGAGGCCCTCGTCGATCGTCACGGTGTCGCCGTCGGCGACGGGGACGCGGGCGAAGGACACGTGTGCCCCGGCGGGCACCAGGTACTCGGCGCCGGTGACGCGGGCCAGCTCCAGGCCGCCGGTGACGTAGTCGTTGTGCACGTGGGTCTCGGCGACGTAGGCGATGCGCACTCCGCGCCTGGCCGCCGCGGCAAGCACCTGGTCGATGTCGCGCGGTGGGTCGATGGCCACCGCGGCGCTGGGCCCTCCGGCCAGGTAGCTGCGGTTGCCCAGGCCTTCGAATTCCAGGGTGTCGACGAAGAACACGGCTGCGACTCCTCTTGAGTGATGTACCCCGGGGGTATGTGACAGTCACCCTAACAGCAATACCCAGGGGGGTATTCCGTGAACCGGAAGCACCCCGACCGGGTGGGGCCTTGCCCCGTTCTGGTACCCGGTGGGGTATGGCGGAATCAGCAGTTCCGAGCCATCCGACGCACGTACAGAGGAGACGCGCGCTTACCGCAGGGTCAGCCGTCCGTAGAAGTTCTCCGGTACGGGCGCGAAGCGCAAGGCCATGGTGACCTCCTGCGGGCGGTCCACGGCCAGGTGGTAGCGCGTGCACAGCTGATGGCACAGGGCCATCAGCTGGACCGTGGCGATGTTGGCGCCGATGCACTTCTTCGGGGCCCACCCGAACGGTACGTAGCAAGTGCGGTCCGCGGGGCCGTGCGGTGCGCCGGGCAGGAAGCGGTCCGGGTCGAAGACGTCGGGCTGTTTCCAGACCCGCTCGTCGCGGTGAATCATGTGCGGGCTCAGCAGGTACCACTCCCCCGCCCCCAGCCGTGCCCGCCCCAGGTCGAACGCGTACTTGGAGCGCCGCACCAGGAGCAGCGGCGGGCTCCACAGACGCAGGACCTCTTTGACGAACCGGTGGGTCACGGGCGCCTCGCTCGTCGGCGCCGCACGGAACGCCGCGGGGTCGACGCCGGACAGCTCGTCGGTCAGGCGCGCGCGCCACTCGGGCTGCCTGGCGAATTCGTACAGCAGGCTCGCGGCGGCGGTGCCCGGTGGGCCCGCGATGGCGGTGAGGACGGCGGTCACCACGTCCAGGGCGCGGTCCATGCCGAGTTCGGGCAGCAGGTCGACGAACGGATCAGTGAGGTCGGGCTCGCGACCGCGCCTGCCGTTGGCACGCTGGCGCAGCACACGGCGTACGACCAGACCCGACCTCACCTGGACCGTGACGAACCGGAGCTGCTGCCAGGTGCTGCCCGGTTCGGGCGAGACCAGGCGCAGCAGCTTGCCCTCCAGGTCACGGCGGACGAGGTCCGACTCCTGTGCGGTGAGGCCCGCCAGGGCGAGGGGCAGCAGTGAACGGACGGCGACGTCCTGGGCGAGCATGCTCAGGTCCACGTCCTCGCCGAGCCGCGCGTCGATGATCCGCTCCATGCGTGTGATGAGGCGCCCGTGGTGCTCCGCCGTGGCGAGCGTGTGCAACTGGGTGAGCCACGCGGCGCGGACCCGGCTCCAGGGCATTTCGGGGCTGGTGCGGCGGCGCACCACGTCGATCAGGCGGTTGTGCATGGTGAACCCGTGCCAGTTCGTGGCGCTGACGCGGCGGGCGGCCTCCGGCTCGAACACGGCGAGCCGTTCGTCGTCGACCCAGAAGATGCCCTGCTCGCTCGCGCTGCGCATCCGCATCATGTGCAGGAAGTCGTCCGGGTGCTGAGGAGTGGTCATGGCATGCGCCCCCTTGTGGAGCGCGGGGAGCCGTCCACTCGGCGGTTCCCCGCGCCGGGCCGGTCAGATGTGGTGGTACAGGTACCAGAAGTACTCGTACTGGCGTCGGATGTTGAGGACCGACTTCGTCTGGCGGTACAGCGCGCGCATGGTGGTTCACCTCCCTCCGGGGCCTCCGGAGCCGCCGGGGCCGATGCCCCGGCGGCGCAGCTCCGCGGTGAAACGCGGCGGAGCCAGCGCCGGGCCCACCTGGGGCCCGGCACCGTCGTGGGTGACCGATAGCTGCCAGTCACGGGTGATGAGTCCGACGAGATCCTCGAGCAGGCGCATGGTGACGGTCGCCCCGGCACACGTGTGCGGCCCGTGGCCGAAGGGGAGGTATGCCCCGTCCGGCACGGCGCCCGCCCAGCGCCGGGGCACGAACTCGTCGGGACGCTCCCAGTGCCCGGGGTGCCGGTGCACCAGGTAGGTGCACACGGCGAGTTGGTCCTTGGGCGTCACCTTCAGCTCGCCGAGCTCCTGCTCCCGGTTCGGCGACCGGGCGAAAAGCCAGGCCACCGGCCACAGCCGCAGTGCTTCACGTACGACCCAATTCGCTTGTTCCGTACGGCAGTCGGGGTGGGTGCCGAGCAGGAGGACCGCCCAGCCGAGGGCGAACCCGATCGAGCCGACCGTGGCGAAGAGGAACGACAGGTAGATCTCCGCGAGTTCCGCCGGGGTCGCGGTCGGGCCGCTGCCGTCCACGACGACGTCGAGCAGATCGCGCTGCGTGCCGCGCTCGTCCCGCCGCCTCTCCCTCTCGCGCCGCCTGGCGACCACTTCGGCGTGCAGTGCGCCCAGCGCACGGCGGCGGAACAGGAGACGGGAGAGCGCCGAGTGGCGCTGTCGCGCACCGGCCAGGACCGCGCGCGTGACGATGTCCTCAAGTGTCGCGCGCAGTGCGGGCGAGGTGTCGCGGTGCAGCAGTACGTCCCGCAGGTGCGCGAGGACGAGCAGGTTTCCGGCGTCGGGCCAGACGCTGCTCGGCGCGAGGCGGTCGCTTATGAGCGTGGGCAGGTGCGACTGATGGGCGTCGAGGTGACGGTTCATCAGCGCGCGGGAGGCACGGCCGATCTCTATCTGGGCGGCACGTGGCCCGAACACGCCGTTCCGGGTCCGGTAGAAGTCGGACGTCTCGGCGACGAGATCGTGCCGGTTGCCCATCACCGCCCTGGCGGCGTCCGGACCCGCGACGCACACCAGGCCGGTGGCCGACCGCCAGACGTCGTGGACGCCGTCGAACTCGGCGGTCAGCCGGGCGAGCGGGTGGGCCGGACGGAACCGGCCGGTGACGCCGCGGGGAGTACCGGAGGGCCCACCACGCGGAGTACGGGCGGCCCCGCCGCGCGGAGTACGAGCGGACCCGCCGTTCCCTGCGCCTGTCGCGAACGGCTCCATGGCACGCTCCCCCCCGACCCGATCCGTCACGCACCGACCGTACTGCCGAGCGGGTTCCGGCTCGATTCGCAGTTCTGCGTATTGCGCGGCGGGTCCCTGGCCCTGAGGGTGTGTCAGGCGTTCTGGGCCTTGTCGTACACCTTCTTGGCCGTGGCCCCGAACACCTCCCCGTACATCTTGGTCGGCGTCAGGGAGTCCAGTGAGCTGTTGACGGAGACCAGCACGCCCTTGCCGGTGGTGGTGTTGAAGTCGGCCAGCCACGGGCCGCCGCTGGAGCCGCCGCTCATGTCGCAGGGGATCATCTGGGTGCCGTGCTCCTTCTTCGCGGTGCCGACGCAGCGCAGGAGCTCCTCGCCCAGCTGGGGGCGGGTGGCGGAGTAGCCGAGGGAGGAGATGGCGCCGCCGACGGGACGGTTGAAGGCGATGGCCTGGCTGCCCACGACATCGGTGAGCTTGCGGCGGCTCTTGTCGGTGTCGACGGTCAGCGCGGACAGGTCGTCGGTGGAGTCCGTCTCCCAGGCGCGCGGGGTCGCGGCCTGCCGGACCGCGAACGCGCCGTACGGCATCTTGCCCTTGTGGTAGGCGGGGACGAACACCATCGACATGTTGGTGTTGTAGGGCGAGGAGCCCCTGCGCACGCAGTGGGCGGCGGTCATGACGGCGGAACGGTTGGCGCTCTTCACCGCGGTGGCCGTGCACCAGGTGTCGGCGCCGGTGGAGTTGACGAAGAAGAGCCGCCCCACGGTCTTCAGGGTGGAGCCCCGCCACGGCTTGGCCTTCGGTCCCGTCGGGCCGAGGTCCACGGACTTGCCCACGGCCTTGATGCGGGCGGGTGTCCAGTAGGCGAGCGCGTCCTTGCGCTCCTTGGCGGTGAACTTCAGGACGGAGACGGGCCCGGCAGCGGCGGCACCGGCCTGGCCGCCCACGGCCGCCGCCGGGGTCGGCACGGCGAGGGCGAGGGCCATCCCTACGAGGGCGAGTCCCGTGGACCGGCCGTTCACACGGCGGGGCGGGGAAGCGGGGGTCACGGTCACGGCGGAGGTCTCCTTGGCGGGTGCGGTCAGCCGGTGGGGCTGTCGGTCCGTACTGCTAGAGAGGAGAACCCGGTCAGGTGGTTGCGTTGTTGATGTTCTGTGACATGTGCGCCGGTCGGTCCAGGATGCCCGGCATTCCCTTTGGGCGCCTTTCCTCGGCTTCCCCAACGGAAGGTAAAGCGCGCCCAGTTGTCCAAACTGTCTGGCTTGCCGCCCCGGAACTCCGCCGCCGCCCCGTTCACCGGTAAAGCGCTACGGGCACAGAATCCTGCGGTTGTTCTCACCTTTTCCTCGCAGGAATGCCGCGAGGGTGCCCGCGAGTCGATTTATGTCCTCTTCGGACGGTGCCGAGGAGGCGTCAAAGACCGCTTCGACCAATTCGACCGTTTCCGATGGCCCCGAACCCCGCGCCCGCTTGGGAGTTGACCGCCGTCAGGCCTTGTCCCACACCGCTTCGGGGCATCCGGTTCACCGAGCGGTGGGCGCGACAAGATATCGTTTACGAGCGACGTCCAACTGGCTTTTTTCCGTGCTCCAGTTGGCCGAAAAGCATGCCGCGCAGTTGGCACCCACGTCGAAACACGCGTCGCCCCCTTTGAGATCTGTAGAGGACGTGAATGACAGACCTGATACAGGCCACCACCGTGGTGCCCTCAGTTCTGGCCCTGGCCGCCGGTGGTGCGGCCTGGCGGTTCTGGGACCAGTACCGAGGTGAGCGTGCCACCAGCGACAGTCTCCGCGGCCAGGCCGAGGAGATCGCCAGGCAGCAGCGCGCCGCCGAGCACGTGCTCGCACAGCTCGCGGGCGGCGTGATTCCTCGACTGGGGGCCGAGGCGGAGCGTGCGGGCACGGGCCATGGCGTCGACATCGAGCTGCCCGAGACGTTGGTGAACACGGTGCTCGCGCAGCGTCTCGCGGAGCTCGCGGACTCGGCGGCCCACACGGTGCGCAAGGTGCAGTACGACGCGCAGAGCAGCACGAGCGCCCAGATCTCCGAGGCGCAGAAGACCGCGCAGGAGGAAGTGGCCCGTGCGCGCGAGAGCGCCGAGGCGTCCAGCAGGGCCGCGGTGCGTGCCGTGTCCTCCGCGATGGTGGGCATGGCGTCGAAGCTGAGCCAGCGGGTCAGTCAGGGTGTGCGGCGGCACGAGGGCGACGAGGCGTACGAGACGCTGGTCGGCATCGATCACCCCACGCAGCAGATGCTGCTCGTCGCCCAGAACTACGTGGTCCTGTCCGGGGGCAAGCTGTCGCGTCGCTGGCCCGCCACCCCGATGACCGATGTGGTGCGGGCGGCCATGGGCAGCATCGAGGAGTACGAGCGCGTCGAGCACCAGGAGCTCGGTGTCACGGTGACGAGCCGGGCGGTCGGGCCCGTCGTGCACGCCCTCGCCGTGCTCCTGGACAACGCGGTCCGCTACTCCCCCTCGTCCGCGCGGGTGCACGTCGCCTTCCAGGAGGGCCATCACGGGGTCTCGGTCATCGTGGACGACGCCGGTCTGCGAATGAACGAGGAGCAGCTGACCTGGGCCAGGAGGATCCTGACGGGCGTTCAGCGCGACGACATCAACCAGCTCGGCGCGCATCCGCAGACCGGCCTGCGGGCCGCCGCGGCGCTCGCCGCCGACTATGGATTCCGCATCGACCTGGAGGCCCCGAATCCGTTCGGCGGTACCCGTGTGTACATGTTCATTCCCAAGAGCCTGCTGACCACGACGGTCCCGGCCGCGCCCGTCCGTCCGCCGCGCACGGAGCCTGCCGCCGCGACTCTCACCGAGCCCGTCGCCGCGCAGGCCGAAGAGCCCGTCGCCGCACAGGCCGCCGAGCCGGTCGCCCCCAAGCGCACCACCGCGAGCGGTCTCGCCGTCCGGTCGCGCAGGTCCGCTCCCGTGAACGCGCCGACCCCGCCGAGGGAAGGCCAGGCCCCGGCGCCGGGCCGCCCCGCCATCGCCGCCGCCTGGGCGAAGGGGACGCGCAGCGCCCGCACCGAAGACCCGACCACCACGCACGAAGGAGCCTGACCGTGACCACCGGCAACGAACTTGGCTGGCTGCTGGACCGATCACTGGGATCCCTCGAGGGCGTCAGGCACGCGGTGTTGATGAGCTCCGACGGTCTGCTGCACTCCCGCACGGCGGACATCGGGCAGGACGACGCGGAGAAGTTCGCCGCGATCACCGCGGCCGTCCGTGCCGCCGCGCTCGCCTACGACGAGGAGACCGGCGGCGGGGGCACGCGGCAGGCCCTGATCGAACTGACCAATCACGTGGGTCTGATCACCCAGGCCGGGGGCAACACGATGCTGTCGGTGCAGACGACGGGACCCGATGCGGACATCGGCCTGATCACCCATCACATGCTGGAGCTGGCCCAGCGTGTCGGTCATGAGATGAAGGTCGCCCCGCGGGAGCCGTCCGCGCTGGGCCTGCCGACGACGTGAGCGGGCCCCGGCGGGACCCGGACCTGGTCAGACCCTACGTCCGTACGGACGGACGGGTCCGTGCCCATCCGGATGTGCGCGTGGAAACCGTGTTGCTCGCCGCGAGCGGGTCGAGCGAGGGCCTGAGCGCCGACGCGCGGCGGGTGATGAACCTGTTCACCCATGCGGGGGGCGGTGGCCTGGCGGTCGCGGACATCGCGGCCGCCCTGGAGTTCCCGCCCTCCACCGTCCGCATCCTCGTCTCCTCCCTCATCGACGCGGGCCTGTTGACCCACCCGGTCGCCGCCGGTGACGACCAACCCCAAACCGATCTGCTCCAGGAGGTACTGCGTGGTCTCCGCGCCCTCGTCTGAAGGCCTCATCTATGTGCCGCCCGGCGTGACCCGGTCCGCGAAGATCGTGATCTCGGGGAGCTTCGGCGTCGGCAAGACGACGTTCGTGGGCAGCGCCTCCCAGATCCCGCCGCTGCGCATGGAGGAGCGGATAACCCAGGCCAGCGCCGGGGTGGACGACCTGGAGCGCACCCCGCGCAAGACGACCACGACCGTCGGCATGGACTTCGGCCGGCTGCACCTCAGCGACGCCCTGGTCCTCTACCTGTTCGGCACCCCCGGCCAGGGCCGCTTCCGCCCCATGTGGGCGGGCCTGACCGAGGGCGCCCTGGGAGCGCTCGTCCTGGTCGACACCCGCAACCTCGAGGCCTCCCACGAGATCCTCGAACTGCACGAGGAGCAGGGCACGCCATACGCCGTGGCGATCAACCTGTTCGACGGCGCCCCGTACTACCAGCTGGACGAGATCCGGCAGGCCCTGGACCTGGACCCGCA
Source organism: Streptomyces kanamyceticus (assembly GCF_008704495.1). NCBI lineage: Bacteria > Bacillati > Actinomycetota > Actinomycetes > Kitasatosporales > Streptomycetaceae > Streptomyces > Streptomyces kanamyceticus. The sequence goes on along the minus strand of NZ_CP023699.1, from coordinate 9,995,039 downwards.
CACGCCGCTCACGACGTGCGACGCGCGCGAGGGCACCTCCAGCGTCCTGGCCCTGATCACTCTCTGCGAGTACCTGTCCGAACTGCACGCACCCGTCTTGGAGCCCCGCCCGTGACCAGCCCGACCATGACCGACACGGTCGCCGAGCGCCGGATCGCCCTGCACGAAGCCGAGTTCGCGGCCGATCCCCACGCCGCGTACGCGCGGATGCGGGCCGAGTTCGGTCCTTTCGTCCCGGTGGACCTCATCCCCGGGGTCCCCGCGACCCTCGTCATCGGCTACCCCCAGGCCCGGCGCATCCTCAACGACCCGCTGCGGTTCCCCGCCGACCCGCGGGTGTGGGAACAGTCCGTCCCCGCGACCTGCCCGGTCCGCCCGATGATGGAGCACCGCCCCAACGCGCTGCGCTCCGCGGGTCCCGACCACACCCGCTACCGGTCGGCGAACAGCTCCGCGATCGACGCCGTCGACCAGCACGAGCTGCGCAGCCTCGTCGAGCAGGTCGCCGATGCCACCATCGCCGAGTTCCGTGACGGCGAGGGCGCCGACCTGCTCACGCAGTACGCCTGGCCCATCGCCTTCCGCGTCCTGAGCGCGCTGCTCGGCTGCCCGGACGAGATGGGCCGCCGCATCGCCGACGGCATGGCCAAGATCTTCGACAGCGTGGACGCCGCGAGCGGCAACCAGATCCTCACCGAGGCCATCACCGACCTGGTGGCCCTGCGTCACCGGCAGCCCGGTGACGACATCACCTCGCGGCTCCTCGCCCACTCCGCGGGCCTCGACGACGTGGAGATGCTCCACCAGATCGTCACGCTCTACGGCGCGGGCATCGAGCCGCTGACCAACCTCATCACCAACACCGTGCTGCGGATCCTCACCGACGACCAGTTCTCCGGAGACCTGCACGCGGGCGGCTCCTCGGTGCGCGAAGCGCTCGACACGGTGCTCTATACCGACCCGCCGCTGGCCAACTACTGCATCAGCTATCCGCCGCACCCGGTCGACGTCGACGGTTTCCTGCTGCCCGCGCACCAGCCGGTGCTCATCTCGATGACGGCGTGCAACAACGACCCCGCCCTCGGTGGCCAGCGCATCGCCAGCAACCGCGCCCACCTGTCCTGGAGCACCGGCCCGCACGCCTGCCCCGCGCGCCCGCACGCCTACCTGATCGCCGAGACGGCCATCACGCACCTGCTCGACGCGCTGCCCGAGATGGACCTCGCCACGGCCGCCGGTGAGCTGGTCTGGCGACCCGGTCCCTTCCACCGGGCGCTCACCGCGCTGCCGGTCGTCTTCCCCAACACCGCTCCGGCCGCCTGAGCAGAACGGCTCCATCCGGCTCCATCTTCCTCTTCCTCCATGTGACTTCGTCCCAGTCGTCCGTCTGAAGGGAATCGCCCCATGGCCCTGCCCACCGAGCCGATCATCCTCGACCCCACCGGGGCCCGCGCGCACGACGAGAACCGGCGGTTGCGGGGCCACGGCCAGGCGGTTCGCGTCGACATCCTCGGCGTGACCGCCTGGTCCGTCGCCGATCCCGCGCTCCTCAAGGAACTGCTGACGAGCCCGGACATCTCCAAGGACGCCCGCGCGCACTGGCCGGAGTTCGGTGACGTGATCCAACGGTGGCCGCTGGCCCTGTGGGTCGCGGTGGAGAACATGTTCACCGCGTACGGGGCGGACCACCGGCGCCTTCGCCGCATGATCGCCCCCGCCTTCAGCCACCGGCGCATCACCGCGCTGAGCGAGAGCATCGACGCGGTCGTCACCGACATCCTCGACCGCATCGAAGCCCTCCCGCCCGGCGAGACCGTCGACCTTCGCGAACACCTCGCCTACCCGCTCCCGATCGCGGTCGTCAGCCGTCTCATGGGCGTGCCCGAGGAGCAGCAGGACTCCTTCCGCCGGGTCGTCGACGGTGTCTTCGACACCACCCTGACCGCCGAGGAGTCCGAGGCCAACACCAAGGCGCTCTACGAAGCCCTCCAGTTGCTCATCGACTCCAAGCGCACCGCGCCCGGCGACGACATGACCTCGCTCCTGATCACCACGCGCGACGAGGAGGCGGAGGGCGATGCGGGCACCCTGTCGGAGAGCGAACTGCGCGACACCCTGCTGCTGATGATCAGCGCCGGGTACGAGACCACCGTCAACGTCATCGACCAGGCGATCACCCAGCTCCTCACCCACCCCGAGCAACTCGCGCTGCTCCGGTCGGGAGAGGCCAACTGGAGCGACGCCGTCGAGGAGACGCTGCGTTTCGAACCGGCGGTCAGGCACCTGCCCATGCGGTTCGCTGTGACCGACATCAAGCTGCCCGACGGCCAGACCATCCCCCAGGGCGATGCGATCCTCGCCTCCTACGCGGCCGCCAACCGCCACCCCGACTGGCACGGGGAGAGCGCGGACACCTTCGACATCACCCGTACGGTCAAGGATCACCTGGCCTTCGGTCACGGCGTCCACTTCTGCCTCGGAGCTCCGCTCGCCCGACTGGAGGTCAGCACGGCCCTCCGTCTCCTCTTCGACCGTTTCCCACAGCTCGAACTCGCCGTACCGGCCGAGGAGTTGCTGCCCTTCGGTTCCCTGCTCAGCAACGGCCACCAGTCGCTGCCTGTGCGTCTGCGACCGGCCGCCCGCTGACAGGGGAAAGGAACCAGATGAGCGAGTACATCACCGGCAACGCATTCGACGTGATCCCCACGACCACGCTCGCCGACCTGCTGGGGCGTGACCAGGTCATGGACATCGGCATCCGCCCGCTGTGGCAGCCGGTGCCTCGCATCGCGGGCCCCGCCTTCACCGTGCGGTGCCCGCCGGGCGACAACCTCATGCTGCACGCGGCGATCTACCGCGCCGCGCCCGGCTCGGTGATCGTCGTCGAGTCGGGCGACGTGGACCACGCACTGGCCGGGGGCAACGTGTGCGCCGTCGCGCAGCGGCGCGGTGTCGCGGCCTTCGTGGCCGACGGCGTGATCCGGGATCTGGGCGAGGTGCGGCAAGCGGGCTTCCCCGTCTTCGCCCGCGGTGTCATCCCGATCCCGGGCACCAAGAAGGCCATCGGGGCACTCGGCGAGCCCGTGCGCTGCGGCGGCGTGCTCGTCCGTCCCGGGGACGTCGTGGTGGGCGACGAGGAGGGCGTCGTGGTCACACCCGCCGTCCGGCAGGACGAGGTACTGACCGCCGCCCGCGCGAAGCTCGCGGACGAGGAGAACCAGTCCCTCGACGCTTGGGAGGAGCAGCACCGGACCCGTATCGAGAAGGCGTTGAGCGCCGAGGGGTTCACGGACTGAGGTCACCGGTCGCGGTCACGGCGGCGGTGGTTCGATGCCCCACGCCGCCGCCCGCGCCGCGGCCGCCGCCCGGTTGGGCAGGTCGAGCTTGGCCAGGATGTGTTCGATGTGGGTGCCCACGGTGCGCGGCGTGATGAACAGGCGCTGGGCGATCTCCCGGTTGGTGCGGCCGGTGGTCAGTTCGGCAAGCACCTGGAGTTCGCGCGGCGAGAGCCCGCCGGGCCGCCCTTCCGGTGGCCCGGGGGCCACGGCCTGCGCAAGGGTCTCGGTGAGCAGGGCGACCACGGCCCGCGCCGGATCCGGTGTGTGCCGGATCCGGCGGGTGCTGACGTTCAGCATGCCGACGTAGCTGCCGTCGGCGGCGAACAGGCACTGGGCCACGCCGTCCTCGATGCCCAGCGGGGACAGCACCTCCTGGAAGCCCGGGGAGGCGTCCAGGAGGTGGGCGGGGACGTCCCTGAGCCAGAGGCCGCCCCGGGTGGGGCTGCTCAGCACCGCGAACACCGGGTCCTGGTGCAGGCTCGTCTCGATGTAGGCGGTGGCCTCGTCCGGGTAGCTCCCGGCCAGGGTGGTGTGGCACCGGCGCCGCGCGTCCCATCGGGCCAGGGAGGCGTGGTCGTACTCGATCACCTGCGACAGCGCCACGAGCACCCTGTCCAGGCCGCCCGCGCCGTGTGTGGCGCTGCGGGCGGCGTCCCGTACGTGGACGGCCGCGTCCAGGATGTCTGCCGTGTTCCGTCGCGCTGCCATCCCCAAAGGATGATCATGAGCGGCGGCGGCGTCAATCGCGGAGGGCGTCGTGCACGACCCGCCCGTCCATCACCGTCAGCAGGACGGGCATGGTGGGGATGTCGTGCGGGTCCGTGGTGAGCAGGTCCCCCTCCACCACGCACAGGTCGGCGACCTTTCCCGGCTCCAGGGAGCCCTTCCAGTCCTCGGCGAAGTCCTGCCATGCCGCGTCGATGGTGTAGGTGCGGATCGCCTCGGCCAGGGTGATGCGCTGCTCGGGGCCGCTCACGCGGCCCGCGGCCTTGGACTCGCGCAGCACCATCGTGGCCACCCCTTGCCTCCAGTCCGGGTGGGTGACCGGGGCGTCGGAGCCGCTCGCCACGTGCACACCGGCGTCCAGGGCGTCGCGGTAGGGCCACGCGTACGCGGCGCGGTCGGCGCCCACGAACTCCTCCTCCATGTCCGCGACGGTCCATTTGATGGTGGGGTTCATGTTGACTCCGAGACCGTGCGCGGCCAGCACCTCCATGCTGTGCGCGGTGAGGAAGTCGCCGTGGATGACGTAGTGGCGGGCGTCGGGGCGCGGTTGCGCGGCCAGTGCCGCGGCGAAGGCGTCCGTGACGGTGTCGCAGGCCCGGTCGCCGGTGACGTGGACGCCCAGCTGGTACCCGGCGCTATGGGCGTGGCGGATGATGGCGTCGATCTCGGCGGTCCGCTCGTCGTCGCTCTCCCCGCCCACGCACAGGGAGCCGCAGCCGCCGCCGACGTAGGGCTCGTGCATCCAGGACGTCTTGTTGGGCACGATGCCGTCCGCGAAGACCTTCACCCCGTGGATCGCCAGACGGCGCGGATCCGCGTCCTCGTCGTTCCCGGGGCGGTCAGTTCGGTGAGCGAGTCGGCGAACTCCTGCGCGGTGCCGGCCATGCCGGTGGGCAGGAGCAGTACGCCGAGGCGGGCGGTCAGTTCGCCGTCGGCCAGCAGGCTTCGGTAGACCTCCAGGGTCTGCGCGCCGAGCGCGCCCCGCATGATGCCGTCGCCGCCGGGGCCCAGTCCCGGCTCGGTGTAGCTGGTGATGCCGAGGCGCGCGCACTCGGCCAGGGCCGCTCGGACCGCGTCGGTGCGCTCCTGCTTGCTCAGCGGTGGCAGCGCGTTCTGCACCAGAGCCTGCGCCCCCTCGTGGAGCAGTCCTGTCGGCTCCCCCGTCCCGTCCACGACGATGGCCCCGCCGGGCGGCGCGGGTGTGTTCCTGTCGATGCCGATCAGCTCCAGTGCCTTGGAGTTGACCCAGGTGGCGTGCCCGGAGAAGGAGTACAGGACGACCGGGTGGTCGGGGCTGACCGCGTCGAGGTCGTGCCGCGAGGGCTGCCGGGCGGGGTCGGCGACGCACTCGGCGAGGTAGCCGGTGTCCCAGCCGTGCCCCGTTGTCCACTGCCCCTTCGGCGTTCGTCCCACAGCCACGCGTACCGCCTCTGCCGCGTCCGCCAGGCAGGACACCGTGGGATGGCTCAGGTCGAGGGAGAGCGGGGGCGTCGCCATGCCGAACGCGCAACCGTGCAGATGGGAGTCGTTGATGCCGGGGAGCAGCGTCGCTCCTCTCAGGTCGATGACGCGGGTGTCCGGTCCGATGAGCGGCGCGATGTCGTCGCGTCCGCCGACGGCACCGATGATCCCGCCGGTCACCGCCAGGGCCGAGGCGACAGAGAACTCCGCGTCGACCGTGACCACCTGCCCGCCCACAAACACCAGGTCCGCATACGCACCCGCCGCATCGGCCTCGCCCGTCGCACCCGTCATGTTCACCGAGTCCACCAGAGTTTCCTTCCACCAACCAGGCCCGTAACGGCCAACCGCGAACGATCTCCCCAGGACTATGGCCGCGCTCCCGCCCGCCGCACATCGGTCATCCCACCGATGCGTACGGCCCCGGCAGCGGGAGGCGAGGGCCGGGACCGGTGCGAGTGGCGGCAGCGAGAACCGTCACCTAGCGTCAATGTCATCGCTGAGCGTCATGAGCAGAAGGGTCGCCGCACATGGCAGTCCACCGTGTCGTCACTCTCCCCTTTGATGATCCGCGCACCTGCCGGGTCGCCTATGCCGACGCCCTGCCGCTGCCGGGCGTACGCCAGGTCGCGGTCCTTGAGCGTGCGGCCGACGGCACGTTGGACATTCCGCTCGGCCACGACGCGGAGGCGGGCGACGCGACGATGGGGGCCGGCGCCGCGGGCGGGCTGCTCGGGCTGGTCACAGGGCCGCTGGGCGCTCTGCTCGGTGCCACCGCGGGCGCCGCGTTCGGCAACGTCCTCGAGGTGCAGCGGGAGAGCGAGGAGTACGCCGCGATGATCGTGCTGAGCGCCGGTGTGCGGGACGGCACGAGCCTGCTCGTCCTGGACCTGAAGGAGGAGGCCGAGGGGCCGGTCGACGAACTGGCGGCCCGCTACGGCACGGTGCCCCGGCGCGAGGAGGCGAAGGATTTCGCCGCCCGGGTCCGCAAGGCGTGGAGGGATGCCTGACCCCGCCTCCGGACCCGCTGGTGCAAGTGGCCCGGTCAGCCTTCGTCGGAGGCGGGGAGCGGTTCGCCGGTCTCCAGGAGCGTCTTGAGGCTGGAGAGGATGCCCGGCCAGCCCTGGCTGCACATGGAGTGCAGGAAGCCCGCGGGGTCGAAGTCGTGGGTGACGGTCAGCTTGACCTGTTCGCCCTGGGGTTCGAGGTCGAAGGTGACGTGCGAGCGGCGCTCGTCGGCGAGCTTGGCGCGCACCTCCTCGCCGATGCCGACCGCGTCGGCCCACTGCGGGGTGAAGGTGTGCCAGGTGTACGCCAGGCGGCGGTGCGGTTCGTAGGTGAGGACGACCTGGTCGGGGTGGGTGATCTCGGCGCCGCCCTGCGTCCAGACGAGGGGTGATCCCTCGGCCCAGTCGGTCGTGAAGCGCACGCCCCAGTAGCGGTCGGTGAAGGCCGGGTCGGTCAGGGCCTGCCAGAGCCGTTCCGGTGTGGTGCGGATGTAGGTCGTGTACACGAACGTCTTGCTGTCCATGAGGGGTTGCTCCAATGCTCTCTTCAGGTCCGCGAGCGCGTTCACCCGCTCGCGGTCGAACTGGCTGATCCATCGCTCGGCGATGGCGTTGATCGGAGCGGCGTTCAGGTAGTGCAGCTTCTCCCGTCCGCGCCTGGCCGTGGTCACCAGTCCGGCGGCCTCCAGCACGGCCAGGTGTTTGCTGACCGACTGCCGGGCCATCTCCAGTCCCGCGCACAGCTCCCGCAGGGTCTGCCCGTTGCGGTCCCTGAGCCGGTCCAGGAGACGGCGGCGGCTGGGATCGGCCAGCGCCTTGAACACCACGTCCATTGCTTCGCCACTCCATTCATGCAGCCGAACGGCTGCCTTTCCATCATTGGCACCCGAACGGCTGCATGTCAATCGGAGCCGGAGTGCGGCAGAGCTCGGCGGCTCTTGACCTTGACACCGTGACAAGGTCTTCACTGTGGACATGACCACGGACACGGACACGAGCACGACCACGGACACGCTGACGGACACCGAGTCGCTCCGAGCTCTCCGGAAGCTGGCGAGCACCGACCCGTCGGCGCGGCTGCAGGCAGCGCTCGCCCTCGGTACGAGGCCCGACCCCCAGCTCGTCGTCCCCCTCATCGAGCGCTGCGCGGTCGAGCCCGAGTTCTTCGTACGCGAGATGCTGACCTGGGCGCTCACCCGCCACTCCCCCGCGACGGTGCTCACCCCGCTCATCGACGAACTGCGCTCACCGCGCGCGCAGGCGCGCAGCCAGAGCCTGCACACCCTGTCCAAGATCGGAGACCCGCGGGCCTGGCCTGCTCTCACCCGGGCCCATCTCACCGACCCCGACGACGACGTGGCGCGCAGCGCCTGGCGCGCGGCGGTCGTCCTCGTGCCCGAGGGGGAAGAGGCCGCGCTGGCCGAGGTCCTTGCGAGCCAGCTCGGGCGCGGCGAGCGCCCCACGCAACTGAGCCTGAGCCGGGCGCTGATCGCGCTCGGCGAGGTGATCCTGCCCGCCCTGCGGGCCGCGACGACAGCGGCCGACCCCGGCGTACGACAGCACGCCCTGGCCACCGAACGGCTGCGGTCGGACCCGGACATCGGATTCGAGTTCGCCCTCGACGAGGCGAAGCGGATCATGGTTCTCGGTGCCGAGAGCCAGGAGGAGTGACTCGGTACCGGCGGCCAGGAGAGGTGCGGACGATGGAGACTCGGGGACGACCATGCTGATCGGCGACGTGGCGCGGCGCTCAGGGGTCAGCGCCCGCATGCTCCGCCACTACGACACCCTCGGCCTGGTGCGGCCCACGGGCCGTACCCAGGGCGGCTACCGCACCTACTCCGACCAGGACATCCGACGGATCTTCCACGTCGAGAGCCTGCGGTCCCTGGGGCTTTCGCTGCGCGAGGTGGCCGCCGCCCTCGACGACCCGGCCTTCACCCCCGCGTATCTCGTCGACGACCTCATCCGGCAGACCCGGGAGCGCATCGCGGCGGAGACCGCGCTCCTGACGCGGCTCCGCCGGATCAGCGCGGCGGAACCCGACGACTGGCAGGTCGTCCTGCAGACCGTCGCGCTCCTGCACGCCCTGGGTTCACAGAACCCGGGGAAGCGCCAACGCGCCGCCCTGTCCTCGACGCACGACGGCCCGCTGCCCGCGGACGCCCTGGCCGAGGCCGTCTTGCACGAGGCGGACACGAACGTCGCCGGGGCCCTGCGCTGGGCGCTGGCCCAGAACGGCGTCAGCGCCCTGCCCGCGCTGGGCAAAGCCCTTCACTCACCCGTGGGCGAGGTGCGCGGGCGTGCGGTCCTGAGCATCGCCGAGATCCAGGGCAGCGAGGCGACCGCGCTGCTGCGGGAAGCCCTCTCGGACTCCGATGTCGAAGTCCGCCGACGTGCGGCACTGGCCCTGGGCACGCGTCAGGTCCCGGAGGCGATCCCCACCCTCGTCGACATGATCGTCGAAGCGGCCAACGACGTGGACGCGACCGACGCGCTCGGCGCACTGGCACGTGATCCCGCACGGGCCGAGCAGATCGCCACCCGGCTGATCGACCTCCTCACCCACCACACCACCGACGCCCCAGCACGCCGACGCCTCACCCAAGCCCTCGCGGACATCCCGGGAGCCATCGCCACCCAGGCTCTCAACCGCCTCACCCACGACGACGACAGGGCGGTCGCCCTCACCGCGACGTACACACTCACCCTCCGGTCCTCGGCGGATGACCGTCAGGGCGTGTCGCCTCGCCAGTCCCACATCGTGTCCGAGCCGGGCCTCGGCCCGTAGTCGCTGTGGCCACCGGGACCGTAGGCACCTATCTCGGTGAGCAGGAGCGCCCCCTCGGCAAGTCGCGTGTCGCTCCAGCCGGTCACGTCGAGGAGCAGTCCGTCGAGCGGCCCGCCGGACAGTTCGCGGTAGGCGTGGCCGGGGCGGGGGCCGGGATCCGGGTCGTCGTGTTCGGCGCCGTACACGCGCCGCCTCATCAGCTCGTCCATACGGCGAGGATCGCACCGGGCACTGACATCGGGCCCAGGACGGCCCCGGCCCCGCTCGACGCGTCCGTCTCAGGCCTGCTGACCGGGGGCGGCGAGGGCGCCTTCGAGGAGGTCGCGCAGCTGGGAGCGGGCGGTGATGCCCAGCTTGGGGAAGCTGCGGTACAGGTGGGAGCCGACGGTGCGAGGGGACAGGAAGAGCCTCTCGCCGATCTCGCGGTTGGTCATGCCGCGGGCCGCGAGCCCGACGATCTGCCGTTGTTGCGGGGAGAGCTCGGCGAGCGCGTCGGGGGCGGTGTCCGCGACGCCGAGGCCCGCGGCGCGCGCTTCGGCCCGAGCGCGCTCGGTCCACGGGCGGACGCCGAGGCGGCGGAAGGTCTCCAGAGCTTCGGCGAGCGGTGCCCGCGCCTCCGCGATGCGCCGACGGCGCCGCAGCCACTCGGCGAGGTCAAGCAGGGCCTGGGCGTACTCGAAGGGCCAGTGCGTCAGGACCGGATCGGCCAGCGCCGCCCGGAAGTGCGGCTCGGCGTCCACGGGGTCGGCCAGCAGGCCACGGGCCCGCTCGATCAGTGCGCGCAGCCGGGGCGACGCGTCGTCGGCGAGGGTGCGGGCGGCGCGCTCGACGACCCTGCCCGCCTCCTCGCGCCGACCGCTGCGTACCCCGGCGACGGCGAGATCCGCGAGGGCCGGATACGAGGCGTGGTAGTGCACGGGGGCGCCATCTGCCGTGAAGACCCTGCGGAGTTGGTCGTACGCCGTGTCATGCGCGCCGTCCGCGAGCGCGGCGGCGCCGAGCGCGCGGCGGGCATAGACCGCGACCGAGCGGCTCTCCAACGGGTCCACCAAGGCGAGCGCGGTGGCGGCCCGGGCGCGGGCCGCCGCGGTGTCTCCCTGGTAGGCGAGCACGGTGGCCTCCACCGCTGCCGCACAGGCCACGGTGTGGTCGAGGCCCACCGCGGAGCCGAGGGCGCCGCTGCGGGCGCAGGCTTCCTGGGCCCGCCCCCACCGTCCTTGTTCCACATAGCTCCAGGCGGCCGCGCCGCCCAGCGCGTCCGGCAGCGGGCCGCGCGGCCCCCAGCGGTCGAAGGCCTCGTCGAAGGCTCGGACTGCCTGCGGCGTCTCGTCCAGGAGCCATGCCATGACCGCGAAGGCGGTGAGCCGGTCGGGGTGCCCTCGCGCTTCAGCGGCGATCCGCGGGAGCAGGGAGACGAGTTCGGCCCTGTTGTCGAAGGGGTCGGCGACGGTCCGGACCCAGGCGCGCAGCCATGTCCCTGACGCAGCCGCCCTTGACTCGGCTGCCTCGGCCGCAGCTGCCCCTGCCGCATCCCGCGGAAGGCTCCCGAGGACGGCTCGGACGCGGCGTCGCTGGTCCTCCTGCCCGCAGTAGAAGCCGGTCACGGCGGCCCCGGCCAGGAGGTCGAGGGCGGTGGCGGGCCGCGCGGACGCCGACTCCGCCGCGGCGTCGGCCAGTCGGGAGAACACCACGGTGTGCCGCACGGTGAGGGTGGCGAGACGTCCGACCTGCGCGGCCGCTTCGGCCAGGAGCGCGGCGTCGTCGGTCCGCGCGCGGACCCCGGCGGCCAATTCCTCCACCCAGGCGAGGTCACCGGTGAGCACCGCCTGCCCGGCGGCCGCGACGAGGAGCCGGGCGCTGTCCGCACGTCGCGGCGCGAGGTCTGCGGCGCGTTGCAGGGCGCTCGCCGCTGCCGCGTGACCGCGACGGCGCCGCGCCCGGTCGGCGGTCTGTGCCAGCTCGGCCGCTGCCTCCGCGTCCGGGGCGGTGGCCGCGGCCGCCCGGTGCCAGGCCCGTCGGTCCGGCTCGTCGCCAAGCCGTTCGGCGAGCGCGGAGTGGGCCTCGCTCCGGGCTTCGGGGGAAGCGGCGTGGTAGACGGCGGAGCGGACCAGGGGATGGCTGAAGCGCGGGCCCCGGCCGCTCCCGCGGATCAACTCGGCCTGCTCGGCGGGCAGCCATGCCTCGTCCCTGGCGTCCGGCAGCGCGGCCTGAGCTGCGGTCTCGGAGTCGACGGTGTCCATGGCGGCGAGGAGCAGCAGGGCGTGTCTGGTGACGGCCGGGAGGTTGTCCAGGCGGGCCGCGAAGACTTGTTCCAGGTGATCGGTGAGCGGCAGCGGGCCTGCGGACGGGGTCCCTGAGGTGTCGCGTGCCGGGGCGGCGGGCCCTGTTGTGCCGTGTGCCGTGGCCGCCCGGGCGAGTTCGCGCAGTGCCAGCGGGTTGCCCGCCGCCTGGTCGAGGATCTGCCGCCTCGTCCGGCCGGACATCGGTCGGGGCCGCGCCTCCAGCAGCCGCCCGGCCGCGGCGTCGTCGAGCGCTCCCACCGTCAAGGTCGGCACGTGGTGGTCGAAGCCCGGCGGGCGGTCGCCTGTCCGGGCCGCGAGGAGCAGCGTGAACGGTTCACCCGCAAGGCGTCGGGCGGCGAAGGAGAGGGCGTCCAGGGAGGCGTGGTCGCACCAGTGCGCGTCGTCCAGGACCACGAGCACGGCACCTCGCTCCCCCACGGCGGAGAGCAGATGCAGGACGGCGACGCCGATGAGCATCGCGTCGGGCTCCTTCGGGGCCGGACCGACCCCGAAGGCTCCACGCAGTGCCGCGCGCTGCCTCTCCGGCAGGGCGTCCACCGCATCCGATACCGGCCGCAGCAGCAGGTGCAGGGCGGAGAAGGCGAGGTGCGACTCCGACTCGCTGCCCGTCGCGCGCAGGACGCGCGTGCCTCTCTCTTCGGCTCGGCGTACCGCGTGGTCCAGCAGCGTGCTCTTCCCCACGCCCACGTCACCGAGCAGCAGGAGCACCGGCTCCGCCGACGCCTCGGCGTCCACGACGCGGAACAGGCGTGTCAGTTCCGCGTCCCTGCCGACGATCCGTGGTGCGCCCTCAGGGGCCGACTCCGGAATCGGTGCGGCGACCGCGCGGCTTCCGCCTGCCTGCTCCTCGTACACGGAGGTCTCCCGAAATCGTGGCTCGTCGAACGGAACGCCTTGCTCCGTGGCCCCAGGCTAAGAGCGGGACGCACGGACCAGTGCAGTCACCTGACTGATACCGCGCGCGCCCGGCCCCTCGTAGCGTTCCAGAAAATCCTCCGGCGAATTGAGGAAATCCATGGACCAGATCACGCTCGGCGACGTCACCATCACCCGGATCCGGGAATACTACGGACCCGTCGACATGTCGCCCGACACTTTCTTCCCGCAAAGCACCGAGGAGGCGTGGAAGGACAACTCCACCTGGCTGACCCCGCATTTCCTCGATGCCGACACCAATGTCGTGAATTCCGCGATCCAGACCTGGCTGCTGCGCAGCGAGGGCAAGAACATCCTGGTGGACACCGGTGTGGGCAATCACAAGGAGCGTCCGTACGCGCCGGTCTGGAGCCACCTCGACACGGACTTCCTGACGCAACTCGCGCGCGCCGGAGTCCGGCCCGAGGACGTGGACATCGTCATCAACACTCATTTGCATGTCGATCACGTCGGCTGGAACACCTACCTCGACGGGCGGCAGTGGGTTCCGACTTTCCCCAATGCCACCTATCTGATCCCGAAGGAAGACTTCGACTTCTGGAATCCCGAGAACGGCCACAAGCCGGTCCTCGGCCGTGGCAATCAGAACGTCTTCGAGGACAGCGTGGCCCCGGTGCACCAGGCGGGCCGGACGCTGCTGTGGGAGGACAGCCACCGGATCGACGCCGCCCTGCGCCTGGACGCGGCTCCCGGCCACACCCCTGGTTCCTCCGTGCTGACCCTCGCCTCCGGCACGGATCGCGCGGTGTTCGTCGGCGATCTGCTGCACAGCCCCGTCCAGATCCTCGAACCCGACGCCAACAGCTGCTTCTGCGAGGACCCCGTGCTCGCCCGTGCCACCCGCCGCACGGTGCTCGGCCGGGCGGCCGACAGCAACGCACTCGTCATCCCCGCGCACCTGGGCGGCCACGGTGGCGCCGAAGTCGTACGCGAGGGCGGCAGCTTCGCCATCAAGGGCTGGGCGCCCTTCGCGCCCATCTCGCCCTACACCGGGCAGAACTGACGTCACGTCAAGGACCGGAATACCCATCAACTTCGTACGTCGGGCGGGGCCCAGGCCCTCGGCCCCGCGGAGAGGCATCACCGTGCACCACCACCCCGACCCCGTCGTCACCACCGCGCAAGGGACCGTCCGCGGCCGACGCCACGACGACGGCACCGCCACCTTCTTGAACATCCCCTACGCCGCGCCGCCCCGTGGCACCAACCGCTTCGCCGCGCCGCGGCCGCACGCGCCCTGGGACGGCATTCGCGACGCCACCGCCCCCGGGCCCAACGCACCCCAGTCCGAACGCAAGCTCGGCAGCGTGGACATGTCCCCCTACTTCGGCACCGGCTGGAGCCGTGGCGAGGACTACCTCACCGTCAACGTCTTCACACCCGCGCCCACGGAACACCCTCTGCCGGTCATGGTGTTCGTCCACGGGGGTGGATTCGTCGCCGGTTCGACGCGTTCCGCGCTGTACGACGGATCCGCGTTCGCCCGGGACGGCGTCGTCCTGGTCACCCTCAACTACCGGCTCGGCATCACCGGCTTCCTCGACCTTCCCGGTGCCCCGGCGAACCGCGGCCTGCTCGACGTGATCGCCGCACTGCGCTGGGTGCGGCAGAACATCACCGCTTTTGGCGGGGACCTACGCAACGTCACCTTGTTCGGCCAGTCCGCCGGGGCCACCATCGTCGGCGCCGTCCTGGCCGCCCCCGAAGCCGACGGCCTGTTCCACCGGGCGATCGTCCAGAGCGGCAGCGGCCTGGGCGCGTTCACCACCTCGCAGGCCGCCCGCGTGACCGAGGCCGCGGCCCGGATCCTGGGTGTCGAGCCGCATGCCGACGCCGTCACCCACATCTCCGACGAGCGCCTGGTCCGGGCGGCCGCACAGCTCGCGGGCATCGACCTCCGCACCGACACCGACCACGACCCACTGGCCGGACTCAGCCCCTTCAGCCTGGTCCTGGACACCCAGCCCGCCCGATCCGTCGCCGCGGGACACGGCGCGGGCGTCGACCTTCTCATCGGAACCAACGCCGAAGAAGGCAACCTCTACTTGGCCCCCGTGGACAAGTACGCCACCTCGACCGCCACCGACGTCGAGGACACCTCGGCCCGCTCACACCCCGACCCGGCTCGCCTCATCTCGACGTACCGCACGACCCGCCCCACAGCCTCCTTCGGCGAACTGCGTTCCGCCGTCCTGGGCGACGCCCTGTTCGGCGCGGGCACCTGGGCCCTGGCAGAGGCACACGCCGCCCACCCCCGGTCCGCCACCTTCGCCTACGAGTTCGCCTGGCGCTCCACAGCACTGAACGGGCAACTCGGCGCCACCCACACGATGGAACTCCCTTACGTCTTCGACCTCACCCAACTACCCCGCCTACACGGCGAGAACGCGCTCCTGGGACCCGACCGACCCCCACGCGACTCGCCACGGACGTGCACAAGGCCTGGATCCGCTTCGCCACCACCGGCGATCCCGGCTGGCACCCCTACGACACCCAACATCGCACCACGATGCGCATCGACACCGAATGGACCGAGCTCCACGACCCCCGCGGCCAGGAACGGCGGGCCTGGAACTGAGGGATCATGCGGCATGAGCCTGCCACGGGCTGTTCGAGGTCTCAAGATCCCCACGGCTCCACACCGGGACCAATCTCCTCGGCCTGGTCAAACACGTGGCCACCGTGGAGGCCCGGTATTTCGGTGAGGTCTTCGACCGCCCTTCCCCGGAACCGCTGTGCCGGTGGCAGGACCACGACGGCGGCGATCAGTGGGCGACCGAGGACGAGACCCGCGATCAGATCATCGGGTTCTACCGGCGCACGTGGGAACACTCGGACGCGACGATCAACGAGCTTTCCCTCGACGCCCCGGGCCACGTGCCGTGGTGGCCGGAGCCTGGTCCCAACACGAGACTGTTCGCCGTCATGGTCCATGTCCTCGGCGAGAACATCCGGCATGCCGGGCACGCCGACATCCTGCGCGAGGTCATCGACGGCCGGACCGGGGTGCGCCCCGAAAACGAGGAGCGGATCGACGAGGAAGCCCGTGCGGCGTACCGCGCGAAGATCGAGCAGGCCGCCAGGTCGGCCGCGCTCGTCTAAGCACCTGGACCCTGACGAACTCCGGCTGCCCACCGCCCCCTTGCCCAGACTTGGAGACCTCTCTAAATTTAGAGAGGTCTCCAAGAACTGTACGGAAGGGTGTGCGCGTATGGACACGGTCGAAGGCGGGCCGCGCCAGCGGCGGAAGGCTCAGCGGCGCGAGCGGATCCTGGAAGCGACGCGTCAACTCCTGCGGGACAGACCGGAATCAGTGATCAGTACGGAGCGGATCGCCGAGCGTGCTGAGGTCTCCCCCGCCACCGTGTACAACCTGGTCGGCCCCCGGGAGAAGATCTGGGAGGCGCTCGCCGCCGGGTTCATGGACGAGTTCGAGCAGCGTCTGGCGGTGCGGGGGGACGGTGGCCCGCGGGACGTTGTCCGGTCGACCGTGGGGCTGTTCGTGGACGACCCGGTCGTGTCGCGTCGCATGGTGCGCGAATGGGAGGACAGCGGCCTCGTACTCGGCCGCAGTCCTCTCATCCAGCTGCGCCGGGCGATGGCCGAGACCCGGACACAGGGCGTCCTGCGCGCCGACGTCGACACCGACGCGCTGGCCGCCACCGTGGCCACCTCCTGTGTGGGCGCACTGCACCAGTGGGTCGCGGGCCTGATCGACGACGACCGGTTCCTCACGCGGGCCCTGTTCGCCTTGGACGTCGCGCTCGCCGCGGCGGCAGCGGACGCCCATCGCGACCAGCTGATGGCGCCGCTGCTGGCCCAGGACACGGCATGACGGCCGACGCACCGTCACGGCCCCGGAACTTCGCGGGCCGTGACGGGGTCCTGCTCACGGCGGACACGTGGGGCGATGCCTCCTCGCCTCCCCTCGTCCTGCTCCACGGCGGCGGCCAGACGCGACACTCCTGGGGGCGGACAGGCCCTCGACTGGCCGCGCTGGGCTGGCGGGTCATCGCGCCGGATCTGCGCGGGCACGGCACCAGCGCGTGGTCGGCCGACGGTGACTACGACCTCGACGTGTTCGCCGATGACGTCCGGACGCTCGTCGCCGGACTCGGCGACCGGCCGCTGCTCGTCGGCGCTTCGCTCGGCGGTCTGAGCTCGCTGCTGGCCGCCGGGGAGGCACCCAGGGCGGCGATCCGCGCTCTGGTGCTCGTCGATGTCGCCCATCGACCGGATCCTCGCGGGGTTCACCGGATCGTCGCGTTCATGCGGCGCCGCCCTGAGGGTTTCGCCAGCGTCGAGGAGGCGGCCGCGGCGATCTCCGCATACGTGCCGCACCGCACGCGGCCGTATGACCCCGAGGGCCTGCGGAACAATCTGCGGCGCCACGACGGCCGCTGGGTCTGGCACTGGGACCCCCGGCTCCTGGACAGCTTCGCGGACCGGATGGACCCGCCCGGCATGGCGGAGCGCCTCCTGGACGCCGCTCAACACGCCGACGTGCCGACCCTGCTGGTCCGTGGCGGGCTCAGCGACGTGGTGCGCGAGGACATCGCCGAGGAGTTCTGCGCGAGGGTTCCCCACGCGCGATACGTCGACGTGGCAGACGCGGGACACATGGTGGTCGGCGACCGGAACGAGCCCTTCATCGATGCGCTCATCCCGTTCCTGCGCGGCGTCGAGTGACCGCATCGGGGGCGTGCGGGCGGGGACGCGGCGCGTGGCGGGCGTGATCGTGTGCGGGCTGCAGGAGGACCAGCGCGATGTCGTCGCCCGCGGTGCTGTGGCGGGTGTGGTGTTGCAACGCCTTCAGGACGGTGTCCAGGGCGCCGTCCAGCTGTGCTCCGGTGCACAACCGGCCGATGAGCTGGAGGTCGGGCATGGCGCCGGTCCGATCGCGCGCCTCGGCCAAGCCATCGGTGTAGAACAGCAGTCGGTCTCCGGCCGCCAGGGGCACCTCCTGGACCGTGGGGTCGGGAGCAAGGCCGATGGGCGTGGTCGGGCCCGGTGGCGCCAGCAGGGCGGGGGCGCCGGTCGCGGGCAGGTGCAGGGGCGCGTGGTGACCGCAGTTGACCAGGCGTACGTGGTGGGGATCGACCTCGGCGATCACAGCGGTGATGAAGTCCTCCGCCCCGAGGTCGCCCGCGAGTCGAGACTCCAATTCCCCTGCCACAGCCAGCAGATCGGGCTGGGTGTAGGCGGCGTCGCGGAAGTGGCCGATGGCCGCCGCGGACAGGTGGACGGGCGGCAGGCCCTTGCCGCGTACGTCGCCGATGAGCAGCCGCAGGCCCATGGGGGTGTTGGCGAAGGCGTACAGGTCGCCCCCGATGTGGGCTTGTGCCGCGGCCGAGTGGTAGCGGGCGCTGACGTCGAGGCCCCCTATGGAGAAGTCGGTCGGCTGGATGATGGCCCGCTGGGCCGCCGACGCGACCTTCTCCAACTGCTGTTGCAGGCTGGCGGACCGGTGCGCGCACCACGTGCCGTACGCACCGGCGACGACCAGGGTCAGGAGCCGCACCTGGGTGTCACCCTGGCCCAGCGCGTGCTCCACGGTGCTGACGGCCACGGCCAGCAGCGTGGCGGCGCCGGAGACGACGGCGGTCACCCGCCAGCCGTGTTGGGTGGAGGCCAACAGCGGGCAGACGAGCAGCAGTCCGATCTGGCTGGTGGCCGGACCCATGGCGACGTCGCCGACGGCTATGCCCATGCCGACGAGTGCGGTGAGCCAGAGCCAGGCGGTACGTGAGGTCACGGGCGTCCGCCGTCCCCTCTTGTTCCTTCGTACGGGTACCCATGCGAGCGCCGTGGTGCTTCTCGACCGGGACCGGAAGGGCCGGGCGCCAGGAGCCGATGGCATATTCAGGTATATACCCGGCTCGCCGCGGGAAATACGTCGCGGCTCCCGCGGCGGCGCCCCTCACCACGGCCCCACGACCTGCCTGCCGCGCCACAAGCGACGTGTCATCACGGCCGGTCGAAGTCCGCCGCGTGCGCCGCGTCCAGCGCGCCCCGCACGAATCGCCGCAGATGCGCACGGACCGCGTCGGGCTGCTCCAGCCAGGGTTCGTGTCCCGCGCCCTCGATCCGGGTCAGCGGAACCGCGAGGCGCAGCGCGAGTGTTGCGAGTGCCGAGATCGGGCGGGGGTCCTGGCACGCGCCGAGGAGTTCCGTTCGCGCGGGCAGGCACGCGCGCAGTGCGGCCAGGTGGTCGTCGAGCGGATCCGCGCGTCCTGCCTCGCCGAGTTCGCGGTTCATCGTCCAGTTGACCGGGCGGCGTTGCCGGGCTCCCTGGGCCGCCCAGTGCCAGCCGCGTTCGGGGTCGGCGTGGTCGGCGAACCAGGCCAGGGTGAGCAGTTCGACTTCTTCCTCCTCCGTACGGCGCGGCACCTCCTCCAGCGCGCGAAGCCGTTCCCGCTGGGCCTCGGACATCCGGCGACTTCGCTCCGCCCGTTCCCCGGTGCGCCAGTCACCGACGAACGGACCGCACATCAGCAGCATCCCGGCAACACGGTCGGAGTGCTTCAGACAGAAGCGGCTCGCCAGGTCGGTGCCGTAGGAGTGTCCGATCAGTACGGCTTCGGGTGCCCCCCACGCGTCGAGCAGTTCGGCGAGATCGTCGACGTGCCGGGGCAGGGAATGGGGTCCTTGCCACGGGGATCGGCCCGTCCCTCGCTGGTCGTAGCGGTACACGGGTGCGAGGTCCGCGACCAAGGAGGCGACGTCCCCCAGATAGTCCGGCAGGCCGGGACCGCCGTGGAGCAGGACCACGGGCGGCTGCCGTGTCGTGTCCCCCAGCGCCGTCCAGCGCACCTGCGCCCCGTCGCTCATCGATGCGATTCCCTGCGTCTTCATCGAGGTCACCGACGAGAACCTACCAATCCGGGCCAGCGATCCGGGCCAGGGCCAGGGGCCAGAACCCAGGCCGCTTGACTCCCCGGACGGCTGCGCGAAGGATCAAGGGATCATCCGTGGCCACTCCCCGGCGTGAGAAGGAGTTCTCTGGTGACCAGCCGCGTCCTGTTGGTCTCGCCCGCCATGACCGCATCGCTGCGTCAGGCCCGGTTCGACGACGGGGCACCGCTCGATGACCGTGGGCGGGCCGACGCACGGGCAGCGGCCGGATCGCTGCCCGCGGACGCCCCTGTCGTCACGTCCGCCAGCGCACGCTGCCAGGAGACAGCGCGGGCGCTCGGGCTCGCCCCCAGTGGCTCGCCGGCGGAGCTCGCCGGTATGGAGATGGGCCACTGGCGCGGCAGGTCACTGGACGAAGTGACCGCGTCGGAGCCCGCGGCCGTGGCGCGCTGGCTCACCGAACCGGAATTCGCGCCTACCGGTGGGGAGTCGGTGGTCGGCTTCTGCGCGCGCGTGGCGCGCTGGCTCGATGCCGCGGCGGCCGGTGGCGGACGCGTTGTCGCCGTCGTGGAACCGGAGGTCGTACGCGCCGCGGTGGTTCATGCCACAGGCGCGCCACCGGCCGCGTTCTGGCGGCTCGATGTGGAGCCGCTGACGGTCACGGAGCTCAGCGGCCGGGCCGGGCGGTGGAACGTGCGGCTCGGCCGTCCGGTGAAATCCCTCTGAGAGCCGGGTCCGCGCGCGGACGCAGCAAGCGCTCGGCCAACTCGCCGAAGAGCAGCCCGAATCCGCCCCACAGCGTGATCTGCACGGCGAGCGCGGAGAGCCGGAAGCGCCATAGCAGCGCCGCCGGGAAGTGCTCGGGCACCTCGTTGATCACAGGCAGGAAGGCGTACGCGATGCCGATGACCGCGGCGAAGCCGAGTACGGCCACGACCGTGGCGTACCACGTGCCGATCCGGACTGCGAGATGCTTGCCCACGATGGTCGCGCCGATCGCGAGGAGCACGCTCAGCACCATCATCAGCAGGTACAGCGTGGTCCGCTTCCCGATGGTGTCGGGGTTGCCGACGGCAGGAGGGTTGGCCGGATACTTCAGGAAGGGCACCACGTACACCGCGAGCAGTGCGCAGCCCGAGAGCAGCAGGGCGGTGGCGCGCGGGCCGAAGCGGCCGACGCGGCCCAGGGCGAAGCAGTACGCGAGTGCGGCGATGCCGCCGAAGGCGACCCCGTAGACGAGGATGCCGGTGGCGAGACCGGCCGTGGACTGCAGGCTCCGGGAGACGAGTTCGACCTCGTCACCGTGGGAATGGCCCGCGTGGGCCTCCTCGAAACCGATGGCGCTGTCGACGTTCGGCTCGCCGAGGAAGTAACCGGCGATCAGGGCGAGCACGCCGGCCCCCAGCCCGGCGAGCATGCCCCTGACGAGGAGATTTCGTACGGTTGTGGAGTTCATGAGCGCGCGGCGTTCCTCTGGTCAGTGGCAGGGGAAGCCGAGCAGGTGGCGGGCGTCGTGCACCCACTCGTGGACCTCCGCGCCGCTGAACACGGAGGTGGCGCCCTGTTCGGCGCCGACGAAGTAGAGCAGGACGAGCATCAGTACGCCGAAGAAGACGGCCCAGGGGGCGATGTCCTTCAGCGGCAGCTTGGCCGGTACGACAGGGGTGGTGGCGGTCGGCTGGGCGACGTGTTGCGCCATGGCATGGCCTCCTGGGGAGTTCGCGTCCCGTCTCGGTGGTGCACAGGACGACAGCCACGGGTCTGACTCACGCGTGGTCCAGGAACCACGCGCACACAGTGGCGCGACCGTGCCGGGATCTCACCGGCTTCCGTTCGTACTGTCGTCGGTAACCCACTGAACGTACCGTCTGTCGCGTCCATGGCCAAGATGGAGTCCACAACGGGCCGTTAACGTTCACCTACCGTCCGCCACGGGATTGCCCCGGGAGCCCGATGGCCCTAGGCGCAGGGGACGTTGCCCTCGATGCCGAACGTCTGCTTCCCGTTCAGCCACGACAACTCCCATGTGACGGGGCACTTGCCGGGTTCCACCTTGGCGGCGGCTAGCTCGACCGTCTTCTTCTCGCCCTTGCCGATTCCGCAGGTGACGAAGGTGGCCTCGTCACGCACGCGCCCTTCGTACGTCTTGCAGCCCGGGGTGGCCGTGGAGATCCCGTGGCCCCAGATCATGAGGTCGGCCTGGGTCTCGGTCTTGCCCTGGTGGGTCGCGGTGAACGTCAGGGAGGTCTCGCCCTGCTGGTTGCGCTGCCCCGGTGTCACCTCGACCGTGTACGGGGGGTCCTTGCGCTCGGAGGTCAGGGTGAAGGTGCTCGTCATGGTGTCGTGCAGGCGGGTTCCGCTGAAGGCGCTGTCGTCGTGGGCGTGCACCGAGACGTCGGCGACCACTTCGTAGGTACCGGGGCCTACGTAGGGCACGGGGCTGTTCAGAGGCCCGTCGGCGACCTGCTTGCCCTCGTGGAACATCTTCCACGGGCCGGTGACGTCGCAGTACTTCCACGTGTGCAGGGCGTTCCAGCAGTTGGAGCCCGTGGCGATGTTCATGAACCGGCCTGCCTGGCCGACCTTCGCGCACAGTTTGACGTTGGCGTTGTTGCCTCCGCCGGAGATCTTCTGGATGCCGCCGCAGTGCTCCTCGGGCCCGGCCTGGGCCGCCGACGCTCGCTGGGGACTGCTCGGTACGGCGGTGGCGGTCTGTGTGGCGGGCAGGCCACACAGCGCGGTGGCCACGGTCAGGGCGGCCAGGAAGGTACGTCGCATGCCTGGGTTACCTCACATCACGCAGAAGAAGGGCGGACGGCTCCGCAGTCTGGCCCTCGGAGTACGCCTGACCGGGATTTCTCCGTCCGCGCCGCGCCACTTCACCTGATCAGCCGGGCGGAACGGACGCCTGCGCCATCGACGCCCCTGCGCGCGCCCTCGGCATCCGTGAGAAGGGCCAGACACGACACGAGCCGTCCGCCGGGATCCCCCGTGGCGGACGGCTCGCGTCGTAGGTGTTCAGAGATCGAGACCGGCAGCGGCGACGTCAGAGTCCTTGGCCGCTGGACGACGCCGACCAGGAGTCGGCGACGGGATTCGAACCCGCGTTGCTCTCTTGCGCGGCGGCGCCGTGCCACGCGCTACGCGCCCCTGCTCCGCACCCGGTGTTACGTCGGGTGCAGTTGCCGCACTCCACCCGTGTCTCTGTCGACCACGTCCCATAACCTCATGCTTGAGACACCAGATACCAGACGCCAGACGCCAGCTGTATTCCACCTTGAGGAGGCGGTGTGCTCGAAAGGGGCACGCGGTTGTTCGCGGGCGCCGCGATCGTGGCCGGTATCGCGCTGATCGGCCCCAGCGCGCCGAGCGGTGCCGTCTTCGCCAGGGCACTGCCCGCCGAGGCGGTCCGGGACGTCGTACCGAACCGGGTCATGACGTGGAACATCTGCAACCCCTGCGAGGACGACAACGTCGGCAGGGCCGCGGAGATCGCCTCGTACGCGCCCCAGGTCATCGGCCTGCAAGAAGCGTGCGTACGTGATGTCGAGAGGCTCCGCGAGTACCTGGAGAAACTGCACGGGCTGGTCTACCACGTCGAGTACGGGTCGGTTCTCCGGAACTGGGGCCGCTGCGGGGGTTGGCCGTGGCGTCCGGGCGCCTTCGGCCAGGCGATCCTCTCGGCGGCGCCGATGACGGATCGTGTGAACGTCGAGTACCCCGACGGCGGGTCCGAGGACCGCGGGTACATGGCGGTCACGACCACGGTGGGCGGCCGGACCGTGCGGGTCTTCAACACGCACCTCGCCCAGCGGAGTCAGGAAGCGGTCCGGGAGGGCCAGACCCGTGTCCTCGCCGCGGAAGTCGCCCGGCACGACCGTGCGATCGTCCTCGGAGACTTCAACGCCGTGCCGGACACACCCGAACTCGCCCGGATGTGGCGGCTGTCCACGGATACCGACAGTGACTGCCGCCCCTCCTCCACGGGCACTTCGACCGCCGCGTGCGAGCCGACCACCGACTGGCAGAGCAGGTTCGACTACGTCTTCCTGCGAGGTTTCGCGCCGGTCGAGCAGGGTGTGCGGCCCTCTCCGTACTCGGATCACCACTTGGTGCACACTGACGTCGACCCGAAGTGAGCGCCCCGGCGCTTCTGCGCCTGGATCAGTGGGGAATCCGCCCGGTCACCACTGCCTCGGTCGCCCTCACATAGCGCTCCCGCTCGCCGGCCGGGGCCCTTCCCGACGGCCCCGCGTTCTCGCTCTGGGCCACCAGCCTGAAGATCAGCGCGCGAATCAGCAGCTGCTGCCAGTCAGGCGCTTCGACGCCGCTCGTCACCAGTTGGGGCGGCAGGTCGAACCAGAGCAGCCCGTCCACCACGACGACGGCCTCGGCGAACGCCGCAGGCCGCCAGTACGGCGAGAAGTCGATCACGGCGGGGGCCTCGCCCGCCGCGAACAGCACGTTGCCGGTCAGGTCCCCGTGAATGAGCTGAGGAGTCCCTTCTCGCACCGGGCGCCTCAGCTCCCGCAGGGTCCCATAGGGCTCGACGAGGTCATCGATGACGTGGACCTCCCGCTCGTCCCACGCGGCCCGGTCGCCCACCGCCCAAGGATGCGTGCGCCGGTCGAGGAAGGCAGGTCGGGGCACGTGCCGCAGGGCGGCGTGGAAGGCGCGGCCCGCGTCGAGCACGCCTGACCAGCGCCCATGAGGTCCGGGCTCGCCCGCCAGGAACTCATGGGCGGTCCAGCCCTCCACGACGGCGCGCCCGTCAACGGCGCGGAGCGGCATCGGGACGCGGAAGCCACCGTTCGACGCGAGTTCCTCGAACAGGGAGGTCTCCCACTCGACCGCGTCCTCCTGCTCGTCGGACCCGGGCTTGAACACGAACCCGCCGACACGGACACTGCGGCCCTGCCCTCCCTCCAGGGGAACAGGTGTGCCCGCCACGCCGAAGGCGGCAAGCACGGAAGCCGACGGGACGGAGTCGCCCGCCAGGCCGGGCGCTTCAGGCATCCCGCTTCCCATTTCTCACCACTCGCGCGACACCCCCCGTCTCCAGGGCTGCCCAGAGAGCGCCGTCGGGTCCCACCGTGATGCCATGAGGTTCGGATGACGGCGACGGCAGGTCGTACGCGGCGATCTGCGCGGCCCCTTCGCTCACGGTGATGCGGCCGATGCGGTTGGCTCCCCATTCGGTGAACCAGCACTCCCCTGCGCGGGCCGCGACGATCGCGTGGGGTTTGGCGCCGCGGTCGGACAGCGGGAACTCCTCGATCGCGCCGTCCGTCGAGATCCTGCCGATCTGACCCGCGCCGATCTCCACGAACCACAAGGCGTCGCCGTCGCTGGTGATGCCCACGGGCGCGGCGCCCGGGGTGGGCAGCGGGTACAGGGTGACGTCGCCGTCGGTGGTGATGCGGCCGATGGCGTTCGCCTGGTTGAGGGTGAACCAGAGGGCGCCGTCGGGGCCGGCGACGATGGCGGAGGCGAAGCCGCCCTCGGTGGGCAGAGCGAACTCGGTGACCTCTCCCTGGACGGTGATGCGGCCGATCCGGTCGGTGTTCATCTCCGTGAACCACATCGCACCGTCCGGACCCGCAGTGATTCCGTAGGGACCGCTGTCGGGTGAAGGCACGTCGAAGGCCGCCGTCTTGCCGTCGGTGCTGACGCGGCCGATCCGGTGGTCCTGGGAGCGGGTGAACCACAGGGCGCCGTCGGGCCCGGGCGCGACGACCATGGGACGGCACGTCGGCGAGTCCAGGGGGTACTCGTCGAGTGCGCCGTCGAGGGTGAGGCGCGCGATGCGACCACTGTGTACGAAGGTCAGCCACAGGGCGCCGTCGGGCCCTGCCGCGATGCCGTAAGGCCCGGCCTTCTCGTCCGCCACGGAGATCTCCGTGATGGTCGGGGCTTCAGCAGGATGCACAAGAACTCCAATGTGTCAGTTACGGCAGAACAGGGCGCGGCGGCACGGGTGTGGAGACGACGAGCGAACTGGTGGTCTGACCGTGCAACAGGAAGCGGTCCAGGATGAATTCGAGCGCGCTCAGCTCCGGCACGTGCACCTTGAAGAGGAAACAGTCCTCGCCCGAGATCCGGTGACACTCACTCACTTCCGGCGTCCGTTCCGCCAGTTCGACGATGCGGGACATCTGCCCGGGGCCGGGGCGCAGCCTGATCCAGGCCGCGACGGGGCGGCCGAGGGCGGCAGGGTCCACGTCGAGCCGGTAGCCGCGGATGACTCCCGCCTCCTCGAGACGCCGGATGCGGTCGCGCACCGTGGGAGCGGAGACGCCGAGCTCGCGGGCCAACTCCGAGGCGCCGCACCGCGGGTCGGCGGCGAGCAGTCGCAGCAGACGTTCGCTCAACTCGTCGATGGCCGTTTTCCGTTCTGAAAGCGATCGCTGGTCATGCCTTTCCCTCCCGCGGACAAGTAGCACGTCCTGCCTTCATTCGTCGATGGCTCTGCGCGCTGCCGGTTTCTAGGTTAGAGGGCATCCGGCCCACGTCGTCGGCCCACAGGACAAGCACCACAGGACAAGGACCACAGCATGCACTACACCCGCTTGGGCAACACCGGCCTCACCGTCTCCCGCATCTGCCTGGGGATGATGAGCTACGGCAACACCTCAGAACGCGCCTGGCACCTCGACGAGGCGGCCGCGCAGCCGCTCGTGCGGCGTGCGGTCGAGGCGGGCGTCACCTTCTTCGACACCGCCGACGTGTACGACGACGGGGTCAGTGAGGAACTGACCGGCCGCATGCTGCGCGGACTCTTCCCCGACCGCGAGGCGTACGTACTGGCGACGAAGGTCTACTTCCCGATGGGTTCCTCCCCCAACGACCGCGGCCTGTCCAGAAAACACATCATGGCCGCCGTCGACGCCTCCCTGCGCAGGCTCGGTACGGAGTACATCGACCTCTACCAGATCCACCGCTGGGACCACGGCACACCCATCGAGGAGACGATGGAGGCGCTGCACGAGGTGGTGCGGGCCGGGAAGGCGCGTTACCTCGGGGCCTCGGCCATGTACGCCTGGCAGTTCGCGAAGGCGCAGCAGGTGGCGGGTGAGGCGGGGTGGACGCGGTTCGTGTCGATGCAGAACCACTACAACCTCGTCTACCGGGAGGAGGAACGGGAGATGCTCCCGCTCTGTGCCGACCAGGGTGTCGGCGTGCTCCCCTACAGCCCGCTGGCCCGTGGGCTGTTGGCGGGCGCGCGTGAACGCGGCGGCGCGCGGCACACCGTCCGGGCGGGCGACGACCCGCTGGCGGACGAGATGTACGAGGACGCCGACTTCGACGTGGTCGACGCCGTCCGCGCACTCGCCGCCGAACGGGGTGTGCCCGCCGCGCGGATCGCCCTGGCCTGGCTCCTCGGCAATCCCGGTGTGACCGCCCCGGTGGTGGGCGCGACGAAGGCGGCACACCTGGAGGACGCGCTAGCGGCGGTCGACCTCGACCTGAGCGACGGCGAACGCGCGCGGGTCGAGGCGCCCTATCGCCCGCACCGGGTGCTCGGCCACGCCTGACGCGCCCCGGCTCGCGGGCGTCAGGCCGTCGTCGTACGCAACCGGTCGAGTTCCTCCCCGATCGCGGCCCGCAGCACGTCATGCTGCGGGCCCAGCCGGAACCGCTCGTCGCTCCACCGGTCAGGCGGGTACAGCCACACGGGCTTGCCCACTGACCCGGACGGCTCCCAGTCGAATCGCGGCCAGACGTGAGCGTGCAGGAACGGGTCCGTGTTGCCGAGGATCTCCAGATTGACTCGCCGGAAACCCGCGTCCATCCGTCGGCAGGCACGCTCGACCGCTTCCCCGAGCTGCTCCATGTCGGAGAGGAACGCGAGCCGTTTCGTCCTCGGCAGGTCGGAAAGGCACTGGACATGCGGCTCGTCCACGAGGAGAACCGAGTAGCCCGGCAGGAACTGCACGTCACCGATCACCGCGAAGCCCGCCCCGAGCCGCCTCAGCACCGTCGGGTTCTCGCCGCGCAGCGCGGCCCTTATCCGGTCCGTCCGCCAGTCGTCCGTCATGGCCGGAGCCTACCCACCGGCGATCATGCGGCGGGCTTGTCCTTTCGGTCGAGCTGTTCGGCCAGGGCCACGATGATTCCCTCGGGGCCGCGGACATAGCAGAGGCGGTAGACGTCCTCGTACTGCACCATCTCGCCCACGAGTTCGGCTCCCGTGGCGCGCAGGCGGGGCACGACGGCATCGATGTCGTCGACGGCGAACATGAGGGAACGCAGGCCGAACGTGTTCGCCGGTGCGTTCGCCTGCTCGGCGCCGAGTGCTTTCGGGGTGCGGTACTTCGTCAGTTCGAGCTTGCCGTGGCCGTCCGGGGTGCGCATCATCGCGATGTCGGCTCGGACGCCATCGAGCGCGCAGAGACGGTCCACCTCGTCTCCCTCGACCGACGCTTTGCCCTCGACCTCCATCCCGAGTGCGGCGAAGAACCCGATGGCCGCCTCAAGGTCGTCGACTACGACGCTGACGTGGTCCATCCGCAGGTTCGTCATGGTGGGGCCTCCTTGGTGTGGTGCGGCCATGGTCGCCGCGGCTGCCTCGGGGACGGAGCCGACGTGCCGTTCTCGACATCCCCTCTCCGATGACCGCGCCAGCGCGCTCCAGGCCTGGCCCGAAACCGACCTTGACCGTGGCTTGCCAAAGTCTATGGTCCAGACTAATCGGCCGCCGTAATCCCCGCGCCGCACCGCTCTCCCCCGTACCACCGCTCTCCCCTGCCACACCGCTCGACTCCCCCACGCCGTGAAGGAGTACGCATGGACAAGAAACGGAAGATAGCCGCGGCGATCGGCGCCGGAATGGCGCCCGTCCTCGCCCTCACCCTGCCGACCGGGTCGGCCAGCGCACACGGCTACGTGAACGCCCCGGCGAGCCGCCAGGCGCAGTGTGCCGCCCGCACGGTGGCATGCGGCGAGATCAAGTACGAGCCGCAGAGCGTCGAGGGCCCCAAGGGCCTGCGCAGCTGTAGCGGCGGCAACGCGCGGTTCGCGGAGCTCGACGACAACAACAAGGGCTGGAAGGTCAGCGACGTCAGCCGCACACAGACCTTCACCTGGACGTTCACCGCCCGGCACCGCACCTTGAACTACGAGTACTTCGTCGACGGCACCAAGGTCGCCACCGTCGACGGCCACAACCAGCAGCCGCCGGCCACCGTCTCGCACCAGGTCAACCTGGGCAGCGCCACCGGCAAGCACAAGGTCCTCGCGGTGTGGAACATCGGCGACACGTCCAACGCCTTCTACGCGTGCATCGACGTCAACATCCGCTGAGCGGCCGTAAGTGTCGTACGCAGCCGTGCCCGGCCGCCGACCGGGCACGGCCTCGGCGCCACAGGGACCGGCCCACCGCCGCTCAGACGGTCACCTTGTACCCGGGGACAGAAGGCCAGCGGACCGTCAGCACGACGGATTCCTCCTCCGCGATCCACGAGTGGTCGACGCCCCGGCCCCACACCACGTAGTCCCCCTGCTGGGCCAGGAGGACGCTCCGTCCCGGCAGTTCCACCCGGAAGCGGCCACTGATCAGGACCAGCAGCGCGACGCGCTCCTCGCCGGTCACCCACTGAGCCCGCTCGTCGCCCGGCGGATGCACGCCCCATTTGATCTCCACGGCCTCGCTGTGCCGCGGATCGGCGACGTCCTTGAAGTGCCCCAGGAGCCATCCGCGGTCCAGTGCCGCGTCTTTGCCCGCGTTACCCACATACACGCTGTCGTCCGCATATCCGCTGTTTTCCGCATACCCACTGTTGTCCACGGTTCCGCAACGTAGCAGCCGGGGGCATCACCACTCACACGAGCATCGGGCACCGCTCACGGCAGCACGCCGTGCGGTATCTCCGCGTCCTTCGCCTTGTCCCCGGCTCGAGCTGATCGGCGTAACCGCCTTCGGTCCACACCAGCTTCTTGAACTGTTCCGGGGTGAGCACTCCCCGCCACGGAGTGCCGCCCGGACAGAACACCGAGGTGCACGCGGAGCAGTAGTACGCCGGGTTCCACAAGCGCTCCGCACGCTCGGCACCGTCCGCGGCGGCCGCGCTCTCGCGCCGGTCGTCGCGCACGACCACGAAGGTCCCGAAGAAACAGATAAGGGCGAGCGCCACGCCACCGATCGTGTACAGGGGCTTGTCCTGGTCGACGCCCATGTAGGCGAGGCCGACGCCGAGGCCGGTGAGGACCATGCCCTCCACGAAGTGCATGCATCCGTCGCCGGTTTTGTTCGGTCCCGGCTCCAGGCGGCCGATCAGGCCGTCGCGCAGCGCGCCCTTGCCGGTGCTCGCCTGCTCGACCGTACGCACCTCACTGCCGCCGCACCCCGGACACACCACCGCCGCCGGTCCTCCGGCCCCCTTGGACTCCATGCCGATCACCCTATCGGGGGCCCGAGTTCGAGCCCCCGGGGGTCCAACAGGCCGACGTTGCACGGGTCCTGAACCGAGCGGCGGGTCCAACCCTGGGCGGCCCCTCGATCGACATGGCGACTAGCGTGGACCTTCGGCCTGAATCTCGGCTTCCGCTCTGACCGACACTGACCAGCACTGTCCTGCTCTGATCCACTTTGACCCACGGGGATGCTCCATGTTCACGCGCCACAAGAACCGCACCGCACTCGTCATGGCCGCGGGTGCGACCGCGCTCGCGCTCACCGCGGGTGCCTGTTCGTCCGGTTCCGGGGACGACTCGACGTCGGGGGACGACAAGACCGCCGCCGACCGCGCGCCCAAGGGCGTCGTCACGCAGGCCGAGGCCAAGAAGATCGTCGACAACAACGTGAAGGTCAACAACCGGGCCAACGCGAAGCGCGACAGCGGTGTGCTGTCCGCCGTCGAGGGCGGCGGGCTCTTCGAGACGAGCGCGAACGGCTACAAGCAGGACGAGCTGCAGCCCGCGAAGGTCCGGGCCGAGGGCCGCAAGCCCTTCTCCTACGTGAACCGCGAGTACGCCATCCCGTCCGCGAAGAGCGGTGCGACCTGGTTCGCGCTGTACACCGACACCAAGGACCACAACGGCACGTCGGCGAAGACCAGCCGCGCCACCGTCATCTTCGACAAGCAGGACGGCGACTGGAAGGCCGTGTGGAGCGGCTGGACCTCCAAGGAGGACCCCAAGACGCCCGCGCTCGCCAAGGACGCCGACGGCCTGGCGGTCCCGGTCACGGACACCGCCAAGAAGCAGGGAGTGCTCGCCCCCGACCAGATGGACGACGCGCTGGCCGCGCTCTACTCGGGCGACGAGAAGCTGGGCACGAAGGTCGGCGCGAGTGCGACCGCGAAGCGGATGACCCAATTCCCGCTGGATCAGAACAAGATGCTGAACCCCGGCGGAAAGTCCGAGTTCAAGGCGGGCAAGACGGACCACAAGACGGTCTACGCACTGCGTACGGAGGAGGGCGGCACGCTCGCCTTCTTCCACGCCGACGTCGAGGAGTACATGCACGCCACAGACCCGTCCGTGCGCCTCACCCCGTCGCCGCAGATCGCCTTTCTCGTAGGTGACAAGAGGTCCGAGCTGCTCTTCAACGTGGACTACCTGCACCAGGGATCCGCGTACATCCCGGCCAAGGGCAAGGTCTCGATGATCGCGGACAGTTGGGACATGATCAAGGCGGAGGGCCCGCGGCGCGGTCTGCTCTAGGGCCCGTCCGGCGGCGGGCGGCGCGGCACTCGAAAACCAGTGGCACGGCGCCGCCGCCCGCCCCTACCGTGCTGCCGGACCAGGTCATCCAGGCAAGGACGTGCCGTTGTACACCCTGTGAGACACCCCGAGCGATGAATCGTCGCGCGTCGCGCATGTGCGCCGCGCTCCTTTTTGCTGCGGACTTCTCACTGAAACCGGTGTACCTCTGTGCTCGAAAACTGGGTGGTCATGCCCACCTGCCTGCCACTCGTTCGCCGTCGCTGCCACAACTGCGCGTCCGAACGCTTCCTGGCCAACGGCAAGTTCCGTGTCAACGCCCACCACAAGCTCATCGACGCCTGGCTCCTCGTGCTCTGCACTTCATGCGGGGAAACCGCGAAGCTCACGGTCCTGGAGCGTGTGAACGTGCGCTCCGTACGGCCTGATCTGCTGGACCGGATGCATGACAACGACCCCGCTCTGGCGGCCGAGTTGCTCCAGGATCCGATACTGCGGCGCCGCAATCGCGTCGCCCTCGACTGGGACGGCGCCTGGCGCCTCGACACCGGTGGATCGGATCACCTGGACCACGAGGTGATCGACGTCTCGGTCCGCTTCGCGGCGCGGATTCCGGTCCGTCCCGTACGGCTCATCGCCGAAGGCTGCGGGCTTTCACGGGCCGAGGTCGAGAGGCTGATCACGGAGGAGAGGATCGTCTCGGCGGTCCGCCTGCGCGGCAGGCTCTCCGACGACTTCACCTTCATGCTCAAGCGCTGAGCCCTACCGGGGACCCGGGGACCCGGGCCTAGGGTCTGTCCGGCACGTTCCGCCGCCGGACAGGGCCTAGGCCTGTTCCGTCGGGTCGTGGGTGATCAGGTCGCCCGGCTGGCACTCGAGGACGTCGCAGATCCTCGACAGGGTCGAGAAGCGGATGGCCTTGGCCCGGCCGTTCTTCAGTACGGACAGGTTGACGACGGTGATGCCGACCTGCGCGGACAGTTCCGTGAGCGTCATGCCGCGCTCCGCGAGGATCCGGTCGAGGTGGATCCGGATCGCATGCAGTTCCTCATCGGACATCAGATGGTCCCTTCGAGGTCCTCTCGCATCCGCACACCCTGATGCATGATCCTTCCCAAGATGACCGCGGCGAGCCCGGCGAAGACGAGCTCCATCGGCCCGTCGAACGTCGGCCCGGAGCCCACGATCGGCGCCATGCTCGCGACCAGCCAGGAATGCGACCAGCCTACGACGAGGCTGGCGACCGGCATGCCCACGACGACGAACCAGCCCAGGACGGTGAGGCGTCGCGCCACCGTTTCGGTGAACGGTCCCTCCTTCACCACACCGTCCAGCAGCCGGGAGAAGAGCAGCATCGCGAGGGCGACGAAGAGCAGCCAGGGCAGTTGGCCGCCCAGGTCCGCGGCGCGCTGCCCCGTCGAAGGACCGTCCTGGCACAGCCGCGCGGTGCTGCTGGTCGCCTTCACACCGTCGGCCACCGGCAGGCCCTCCGGCCCCAGCGAGGCATTGCCCCAGAAGTCCGTCCGCACGCAGACCGCGCCGTCGTCGAGCATGTGTGTGACTGCCTTACCGGCGAAGGCCAGTCCGCCGAGCAGTGCCAGAAAAAGGGTCACCGAAGCCAGCGCCCTTGTGAGTCGCGTGTTCACCGCGTTCCTCCCCATCGTTTTTCGATATGACCAACACTAGGGGACCATATCGATAATCGACAAGTTCATCGCTGCCGTGCCGTCGGGGCCCGGTACTCGTGGAGCGTCCGCAGGGTGGCCAGGAACTGCTCGTCCCGCCGCCCCTCGGAGAGCACACCGGGGAGGACCACCGGGCGACCCCGGGTGAGGTGGGCGCGGATGACCCACCAGGAGGCGCCGCCGCGGCCGGTGCGGTGCTCGTCCTCGATGCGGGTGATCTTGTGCCAGGGGATCAGCCGTCGGCTCACCGCTGTCCTGAACCGCATTCCCTCGGGCGTCAGCGTGGTCGTGCCGAACGTGCGGTTCAGGATGTAGAAGACGCTCGGCAGCCATATTCCGGCGAAGACGGTGGTGGCGATGGCGCCGCTGCTGGTCGTGTTCGCGTAGGCACGGGGAAGTACGAAGAGCGCGATCAACCCGAGAGTGACCGTCACCACCGCCAGGCCGAGGAGCATGGAGCGTCGCTGGCGTCTCGGGAGGGCTATTCGAACCGTTTCCATCGGTTCATGGTAATTCGGGGTCATGGCCACGGATCGCCCTAGATCTAGCCCTAGCCTTAGCCCTCGTCCGAGCCTTCGCCCTCGCCCTCGCCCCTCCGAACCGCGACTTCGCCCCTTGCCGCGGAGCAAGGGGCGAAGGGTGGGCTCACTGCCGAACCCTCCCGGGAAGGCTCGGACGTCCCACTGCAGTCACGGAGTCCCCCGATCATGGATGCCGAAACGGGCTCGGTAGGGTGACGAGTGTGGGCCGGAACAGCGGCATCAGCCAGGAAACAGGAGCACGAGCCCAGGAAGGCAAGGGCGGGTTTGTCGAAGCTGCACGTCATCACCGGCGCCCCCGGCGCGGGGAAGACCACACTCCTGCGCCACCTGAGGGCCTATCCGTTCGGCACCGTCGACTTCGATGAGCTGCCCGAGGCCGACGGGCACCTGCTGGGTATCGACATCACCTCGCCCTCGGCGAGCTCCGTGTGGCCCGACTACAACCGGCTCTGGGTGAAGATCGCGGCGATGATGCTCCGGGCCGGACGACCCGTGCTGGTCCTGTGCCCCTTGTCCCCCGACGAGTGGGCGAGCGCGGCCGCGGGCGTCGCCGACCCGCCGCTCGCCGCCTGGGCGCGGCTGGACTGCGCCGACGAGGACCGCCGCGCCCGCCTCGCCGCGCGCGGCTGGGAGACCGACGAGGTGCAGGACGCGATCGAGGACGCGGAGGAGCTCCGGGGCATGGTGGACCGGGAGTTCACCACCACAGGGCGCGGCCCCGCCGAGGTGGCCGCGGCCGTCGCCGAGTGGATCTCATGCGGTGCGGAGCGGCACTCCGCCGCGTGACTCCAGCCGGTTCCGCGCCCGGGAGAGGATTCGCTGCGGCGCGTACCGACCCGGCGCCGTCGGAGAGCTGTCGGTGACGGGCCCGGCCTGTCGGTGGCATGTCGGCCACGGCTGAGACCTTGGGCGGGTCGGTGCTCCCCGCGATCCCGCTTTGCGGTGAGCACGCCGTCCCGAGTGCGAGGAGCCTTCGTCGTGTCATCCGCATCCCAGAGCAGGCCGTGGAACGTTCACCGGCTGCCGTCCGCCGAGGGCAAGACCTTCCTCATCACCGGGGGCAACGCCGGAATCGGCTACTTCGCCGCGGAGCAGCTCGCCGCGACCGGTGCCGTCGTCGTACTCGGCAGCAGGGACGCCGCGAAGGCCGACGCCGCCATGGCCTCGATCCGCTCACGCGTTCCCGGCGCGCAGGTGCGCCACCTGGCGCTGGACCTCGCCGATCTGTCGTCCCTGAAGTCCGCCGCGGACAGGCTGAACCTCGATCGTCTCGACGCGGTGGTCCACAACGCGGGCGTCGCGCTCGACGATCCGCCACGCCGGGAGACCGCTGACGGCCACGAGCTGATGTTCGGCACCAACCACCTCGGCCACTTCGCGCTCACCCAATGGCTGGCCCCTCTGCTTTCGGCGGCCCCGGCGGGCCGCGTCGTGACGGTGGGCAGCTTCGCGGCCCGGTCCGAGCGGCTGGACCTGGACGATCTGCAGTCGGCCCGTGACTACCGGCCGGGGCGTACCTACGGACGGTCGAAACTGGCCCAGATGTCCTTCGGCTTCGCACTCGATCGCCACCTGCGTGCCGTGGGCAGCACGGTGCTCAGCGTGGTGGCGCATCCCGGTGGCGCCCTTGACTCCCTCACCCCCTCCCGCCCGCCGGTCCACGTGACCACCGGCGGCGAACGGCTCCGCGCCCTTCCCGCCGGGCTCCTGGTGCAGGGCAAGGACGCCGGAGCACGGCCCGTCGTACGTGCCGTCCTCGACCCGGAGGTGCGGGGCGGGCAGTTGTGGGGGCCGCGGGTCTTCGGCCTGCGCGGCGCACCACGACGCGAGCCCGCCCGCGCCCACATGACCGACCCGGCCGTCGCCGCTCGGCTGTGGGACGCGAGCTGTGAACTGGTGGACGCCGACCCACGGCTCGGATTCTCATAAGGGCTGACGTGAGCCGTGATGGCCGGAACGTCCCCTTCGATGTCCTCATTCCTGGCGCCGTGGCCCTTGAGCCCGGTGCACGACCACCCCGACGATCTAGTGGTCGCGTGAGGTGCTGACCCCCTGCCGCCGGTGTGCGCCGGGTCCCGAGAAGAGCGGCGTCCCACCACCGCGTTCCAGGCAGCTCCCATTCGCCCTGGTCAGCGGCCATTTCCGCGTTCCAGCGTCCCCAACTGCCCGGGATTCCTGGCAATCGGAACACACCGCCCCGCAGGGTTGAGGGGTGCTCATCCGGGACGTCCCCCACGTCCCACATCCGCATGGATGTCACCCCCGCACCAGGCGTGGTGAGGAACCCGGTCGCGCAGCACGGTCCAGCAGTATCGACATTGGAGTTCGTACATGCTCAGCAAGCGCTCACGGCTGATCGCCGCGCCGGTCGCGGCTGTCGCCCTCACCCTGACCGTCGCCGGGTACCAGGCCAGTGCGGCAGGCTCTTCGGCATCGGACGACGCGGGACAGTCCGGCAAGACCGCGCGGGCAGCGGCCCCGTGCCTGTCCGACGCCACCACGCTGGTCGGTGACCTCGACGGTGACGGCCGCCCCGACAAGATCTCGAACCCCGGCCACACCGGCACCAAGATGACGGTCCAGTGGGGTGCGGCGGACGGTTCGTTCGGCGCCAAGAAGGCCGTTCGCGACCTGGTCGGCACGAGGTCGGGCGAGGTCACAACCGCCGCGGTCGCCGACTTCCAGAAGGACGGCAAACTGGACCTCGTCGTCAACATCGTCAAGCCGTCCGGCGTGGACGACCCCAACTCCGCCCGCGTCGCCCAGTACCGGCCGGGACCGCTCAAGCGCGCCGACCTGAGCTCCGCCTCCGCCAGGAAGCTGGACATCGGCGACACCCGCGAGGTCAAGCAGCTCAGCGTCGCCAACTACGGCGGCGACGCCTACCCGGACCTCGCGACCCTCAACAACGCGGGCGACGGGGTCTGGGAGCGGTCCGTCCGTCTGTCGAAGGCGAGCAGCGGCCCGGGCAAGTACGACTACGACCTGGACCAGAAGTACGGCGAGACCGGTACCCCGGCCGAGCCGCCCGCCATGCCCACCGACGGCTGGAAGCACTTCTACAAGTCCTGCTCCTGATCACCACCGGGCGCCGCCGGTCCTCCGGGACCGGCGGCGCCCGGCCCTCGGCCGGACCCCGAAAGGAAGCTCCCTTGCCCAGCTCGCCCCCGGCCTGCGCAGTCCCGGCATCCACCGAGAACGCCGCACCCACCGCACCCACCGCGTCCCCAGCGCCCTTCGTCCCGACCGCGAACCGAGTGCGGGTCGCCGTCACCGCCCCCGACCCGATCACCCATGAGGGAGTCCTCAGCCAGCTGCGCCGCCATCCGGAGGTGGAGCTGTGCAAGAGCTCCGGGCCCGCCACCGTCGCCCTGCTCATCGAGGACACCATCGACGACGCCGCGCTCACCCGGCTCAGGCGCGCCGTGCGCAGCGAGGGTTCGCGTGCCGTGCTCGTCGCGGGAACCGTCCGCGAGCACGAGCTCCTGGACGTCGTCGAATGCGGTGTCGGGGCCATCGTCTGGCGCCACGAAGCGACCGCTCAGCGCCTCGTACGAGCGGTGCTCACCGCCGCCAAGGGAGGCGGTGATCTGCCCGCGGACCTGCTGGCCCAGCTCATCGCCCAGGTACGGCGCCTGCAGAACGACAGCGCCGATCAGCCCGGGTTCCTGGTGAGCTTCACCAAGCGTGAGGTGGACGTGGTGCGCCTGGTGGCCGACGGCTTCGACAATTCGGAGATCGCCCTGAAGCTGTCGTACTCCGAACGCACGGTCAAGAACGTGATGTACGGCCTCACCACCCGGCTGCACCTGCGCAACAGGGCGCACGTGGTGGCGTACGCCCTGCGCGAGGGTTTCATCTGAGCCCGGATCCCCGGATCCCCGGATCAGACCGTGAAGCGCACCGCCTCCAGCGGGATGTTCTGCTCCATGGGGCTGCCCCCGTACTTGAACTGCCCGGGCTCGGTGCACGTCTGATCCAGCCACTCCCCGCCCTGCAGATGGGCGTCGAGGCACACGGAGCCGTCGAAGACCTGGAGGGTGTGGCCCTGCAGCACGGGGTCCGACTCCTCGGTGCTGCCGATGACCATGTCCGCCGAGTCGTCCGCCTTCTGCCACTTGTCGCCGTCGCGCCAGCCTTCGGCCACAAAGGCGCTGGCGCCGGTGACACCGCCCGTGCCGGACGTCGCGATGTTCAGCGCCTTGATGGGAGTGCCCTTGCCGGTCGTGCCCGCCTCGCCCCCGTCGCACACGGGGTCCTGCCAGCCGTCGCCCTGGACGAAGGCGCGGTAGCAGATGTGGCGGCCCTCGCTGCGGGCGGCGAGCTCACGCACCGCGGTGGCCGCCGTACGCTCCTCCTCCTCCTTGGGCTTCTCGTCGCCCCCGCCGCCGCCTCCGCCGCTGCCTCCCGGCTTCTCCTCGCCGCCCTTGTCGGAGTCGTCCGGCTTCTTCTCCTCCTCGGGCGTGGGCGCCGGTTTGGTGGGCGGCGGGGCCTCGCCGTCCGGCTTGAGCTTGCCTGCCTGCTGGGGCTGCTCCCGCGCCGCGGTCTGCATCTGCGGCCGGTAGCTCAGCCAGACGGTCACGAAGGCGATCGTCGCCGCGAGGAGCAGGGCGAAGAGGACGGCGAGCCAGCCCGGCAGGATCCCGCGCTGCACGAAGGTGCCGTTCACGTCGATCGGCTCGGTGCCGGAGCGGCGTACGGCCAGTGCGTAGGGCTGTTGCTGTTTGGACCCGAGCCAGATGATCTGCTGGGGCCGCAGCGTCGCCTGCACGAAAGCGGCCCTGCCGGGCTCGATCTGGACGTTGCCGGGATCGAGTTCGTACGTCAGCCGGTCGCCGGTGTCGGCGCCACTGAGCGACGCGGTGACCGCGGTGTTGCCGAGGTTGTCCACCGCCAGCCGCGGGCGGCCCCGGAACCAGCCCCGCACCACCGGCGGCACCAGCTCGGCACGCACCTCGGTGAAGGGCGTGACGGTCACCTGCCCCTCGGCGACGGCGCCGGATCCGGGGTGTTCCGTCGGCGTGATCCGCACCGCGTACGGGTGCGGGCCCGCGATCACGTCCGGCGTGCGCGGCGGTGTGCATCTCAGCTCCACCGTGCCGATCGTCCCTGGGTAGAGCCGCAGCTCCGAGGGCTCCACCGTGGTCCAGGGCGCGAGGTCGCCGACCGGTTCGATGCGGTACGCGTCGACGACGTCACCGGTGTTGCGCACCCGTAGCCGCACCGTGGTGGTGGCACCGGGGTCGACGGTCGTAGAGGAAGGTTCCAGGGAGGTCCAAAGGCTCACCCGATGACGCTAGGAGACAACGCGCAGCGCGTCAGGAGACTCCCGGGCAGGTCCGCCCGACCGGACGGGCAGTCGTCGTGTCCGTACCGAGCACCCTCCGCCGGATGAAATCATCGGGGGATGTCCGACTTGATCATTGCCGCCTGCGACGGAGCGGCCAAGAAGAACCCGGGGCCTGCCGCATGGGCCTGGGTCGTCGCCGACTCCGACGGCACGCCGCAGCGCTGGGAGGCCGGTCCGCTGGGCCACTCGACGAACAACGTGGCGGAACTGACCGCGCTGGCCGAGCTGTTGGAGGCGACGGATCCGGCGGTTCCGCTCGAGGTCCGCATGGACAGTCAGTACGCGATGAACGCGGTCACCAAGTGGATCGCGTCCTGGAAGCGGAACGGGTGGCTGACCGCGGCGAAGAAGCCGGTCGCCAACAAGGAACTCGTCGTACGCATCGACGCCCTCCTGCAGAACCGTGCGGTGACCTTCCAGCACGTGGCCGCCCACCAGGTGGACGGCGACCCCCTCAACGCCATCGCCGACGTCGCGGCCAGCGACGCCGCCACGTCGCAGGAGCCCGCGGGCACCGCCCACGGCGCGCGGACGATCCCCGAACCGCGGCCCGAGCGCATGACGGCCTCCCCCGCCGCCCGCACGGCCCGGACGTCCCGCGCGGCGGGCGGCAGCTCGGCCGGGCGCGCGAAGAAGGCGTCGTCGGGCGCCACGATCAAGGCCAAGTTCCCCGGCCGCTGTCACTGCCAGAAGCCCTACGCCGCCGGTGAGAAGATCGCCAAGAACGCGCACGGCTGGGGCCACGTGGAGTGCCGGGACGCCTAGGCGGGCACCGTGCCTGGTCGCCGTGCGGGGGCGTGGAGGCGGCTCCTCCGTACATCGGCGGGAGTCGCCTCCTCTCGCGCCTCCTCCCGCACGGCGGCACATTTCGGCGACCCCAGGTCGCCACCGTCCCAAAAGTGCGTTGACACCCCACGCGCTTCGGCGGAGGGTACGGCTCGAACGGCTTGTCATGTTCTGGCCCACAACCTCCAGGCAAGACACATCCTCCACACAAGAGGTGAGCCTTGTTCCTCCGCCGTACGCGAACACACCGCGCCACTGGCCCCTGGATCAGCACCCGGATCCGCACCCGCACCCGAGTCCGCCGGTGGACGCTCGTCGCCGCGCTGCTCGGACTCCTCGCCGCCGCCGTCGCCGCGGGCCCCGCCCAGGCG
Source organism: Streptomyces kanamyceticus (assembly GCF_008704495.1). Taxonomy (NCBI): domain Bacteria; kingdom Bacillati; phylum Actinomycetota; class Actinomycetes; order Kitasatosporales; family Streptomycetaceae; genus Streptomyces; species Streptomyces kanamyceticus. Next base: position 9,955,224 of record NZ_CP023699.1, on the reverse strand, counting down.
AATCCGCGGCCCGCTGACCGGCCGCACCGGCCGCCGCTCGTCCAGCCGACCGATCCGCAGCGCTGGCAGAATCCCGACGACATGACGTGGTCGGACTACCGCTCCGTCCCAGGCACCGACTGGGCCGACCCTGACCTCGAGCCCACCAAGCGCACCTTCAAGGGCGCCCTGGTGCTCCTGGACTACCCCGACGAGGAGTTCACGGTCAGCAAACCGGCCGGTTCCTCCCTCTTCGGCAACCCGCAGCCCAGCGCGTCGAACATTCCCCGCACCCAACTCCCCTCCTTCTACCGGGACTTCCTCAACAAGCCGGGTGCACTCAATCGCGGCCACACCATCAACGAGTACTGGATGGAGGACTCCGGAGGCCGCATCGGGGTCGACCTGACCTCCTTCGGCGTCTACCGCATGCCGTTCAAGTCCTTCCAGTACGGCATCGAACCCGGCATGAACCCCGGCGCGTGCCCGCGGGGCAGCGCCTGCGGCAAGGACATCCGCGCCGACGGCAAGGCCGCCTGGACGGCCGACGTGGGCGGCGGCGAGACCGGGAAGTACGACTTCGTCTTCTTCCTCACCGCCGGTCAGGACGAGTCGTCCGTCTGGCAGGAATTCGGCCAGATGAAGTTCACCGGGCCGCAGGACGTGCCGTCCGCGTGGGGGCCGCCCGCCCCCATCGCCTCCGGCGGCAACGCCGCCAACACCCGTTATGTGCCGTGGACTTCATGGGCTGCCGCCGCTCGCATCTGGCCCAACGCCTCGGAGGGCTCGTCCACCCAGGCCGAGAGCTCCGGCATGGCCGTGTACGCCCATGAGCTCAGCCACATCCTGGGCATCGGCGACAACTACAACAACCCGTACGGCACCCCGCTGCGCCGGGCCTACACCGGGATCTGGAGCATGCTCTCGCGCGGCTCGTTCAACGGTCCCGGCGGGCCGCACACCCGCTGGCAGATACCCGCGGCCAACGGTGCCTCGATGGGCTCCCAGCACGTGCTGCGCGACAAGCTCAAACTGGGCATCGTCGACGAGAAGAACGTGCTGCGCCTGGACCGCGACGCGCTCAAGGACGCGGGGACCGTGGTCGCCCGGGTCACCGCGCGCTCCGCTCCGCCCGGCGACAAGGGGCTCAGCGGGGTCAACATCTCCATGGGCCGTGACCTCTCACCGGCCTGCGATCCGTCGGCCGATCCCCTGTGCGACGGCGGCGGCTACAACAACTACACCGTCGAGGTCGTCGACCGGATGGGCATGGACTCCTTCACGCCCGATCACGGGGTGCTGCTCTCCAAGACCAAGAACCAGGACCGGGCCCCGTTCGCCTGGGTGGTCGACTCACACCCCGAGGACATCGACATGGTGGACTTCAAGCGCCCCGACGGCACCCTCCAGAAGATCACCATGGGCGACTACCGGCAGCTCAGTGACGCGCTGCTGCACGCGGGGGCCGATTTTGGCAGCGAGTACGAGTACGTCGACCAGGCCAACCGGCTGCACTTCTACGTCCTGGACATCCACCGCACCCGCGCCGGAGTGCTCTCGTACACCATCGCCGTGAAGTCGCTCGACGGCGCGGGGCAGCGGCTCCGTGGCGTGCGGCTCGGCCGCGGCGAGGCGGCGGGCGACCCCGGGCGCCGGGCCGTGTGCACCTTCGACCTCACCAACACCGGGCTCCCCGGGCCCCGGAACCCCGACGACCCCGAGAATCTGGACCGGTACCTGTCCTCCGACGTCTACCGGCTTTCGGCCAAGGCCTCCGGGCGCGGCTGGTCCGTCTGGCTCCCCAACCGGCTCGCCACCGCCAAGGCCCGCGGCTCGGCGGAGATAGAGGTCGCCGTCAGCGCCGGGCAGAAGGCCGACCGGCACAACAAGGTCACGCTGACCGCCCGCTCCGAGAGCGATCCGGGCAAGACCGCTTCGGCGGTCTGCAAGGTCAGGAGGTGAGGTAGGCCCAGAGGCAGTTCCCCGGGCCCCGGCGCGGGTCGTGACGTCACCGTCGCGGCCCGCGCCGCTCAGGGGCCCGGCTCGCGGGTCAGCCCGGTACGTCCATGCGCTGCGTCCCGACGACGGACAGCAGGCGCAGGGCCTCCTCCGAGGGTGAGCCGGGGACCGCGGTGTAGATGACCACCCGCTGGTCCTGGTCGGCGATGTCCAGGACGTCGCAGCGGACGGTGACGTCGCCGACCAAGGCGTGGGCGAAGGTCTTGCACAAGATGGGCTGGTCGGTCACGTCGTGGCTGTCCCACAGCCGGTCGAACCGCTCGCTCCCCGCCCGCAGTTCCGCGATCAAGCCGGTCACCTCCGGGTCGTGGGGGTAGCGGACCGCGGCGGTGCGCAGGTGATGAGCGGCGGTCCGGGCGAATTCGTCGGCGTCCGAGACGCCGTACAGCCGCCTGCTGTCCCAGGGCGGGCCGAGGAAGACACGCCGGATGAGGTTCCGGTCCCGGCGCGACAGCGCGGAGAAGTCCTCCATCAGGGCGGTGGCCAGCGAGTTCCAGGCGATGACCTCGTACGTCGCCGAGAGGACGACCGCCGCGGCCTCAGGGAGCCGGTCCAGCAGGTCGACGATGCTCTGCCGCACCTCGCGCGAAGGCCCGGGCGGCAGGGCGGGCGGGGCGCCCGCGAGGTGATGGAGGTGATCGCGTTCGGCGTCCGAAAGGCGCAGCGCGCGGGCCACCTGCACCAGGACCTCGCTCGACGGGTGCGGCGCGCGGGCCTGCTCGAGGCGCGCGTAGTACTCGGTCGAGATGAAGGCCAGCTGCGCCACTTCCTCGCGGCGCAGCCCGGGGGTGCGGCGGCGCGTCCCGGCGGGCAGCCCCACGTCGGCGGGGGTGATGCGTTCACGCCTGCTGCGCAGGAAGTGACCAAGCTCTTGTCGTACTCGTCGATCCACCCGTCCAGTGTCCATGATCGCCGAGATGCCCAGCCAGGTACTGACGGTGCCTGGATGAGTGGGGAGGCCGGGAGCAGGCTGATCGACATGAACAACACCCCGAACACCACGGACACCACGGACACCTCCACCACGTCCCTCACCTCGCTCGCACCCCTCGGCCTGCTCGACGGAAAGGTCGCCTTCATCACCGGTGCCGGTCGCGGCATCGGCGCCGCCGCGGCGCGGCTCTTCGCCCGGGAGGGCGCCGAGGTACTCCTCGCGGCACGCACGGAGCACCAGCTCAAGGCGGTGGCCGAGGAGATCAGGGCGGCGGGCGGCACCGCGGACCACGTGGTGTGCGACCTGTCGGACGCGGCGAGCGTCCGGGCGGCGGTCGACCATTGCGTAGAGCTGTACGGCCGTCTCGACGTCGCCTTCAACAACGGCGCCACGAGCCAGGAGCCCGGCCCGATGGACGAGCTCTCCGAGGCCGATTTCGATCACCTCTACGCCGTCAACCTCAAGGGCCCGTGGCTGGCCATGAACGCCGAGATCGCCGCGATCCGGGCGACCGCGAAGCGGGGCGCCATCGTCAACACCTCCAGCATCGGCGGCCTGATGGCCATCCCCCAGCTGCCCGCGTACGGCGCGACAAAGCGCGCGGTGAACAGTCTCACCGCTTCGGCGGCCGCCACGTACGGCCCCGAGGGCATCCGCGTCAACGCCATCGCCCCCGGCACCACGCTCACCGAGATGCTGCACGAGTGGGACGAGAGGTCCCCCGGCACCATCGACCACCTCAACTCCCAGACACCGCTGGGCCGCGCCGCCGACCCCATGGAGATCGCCCAGGCCGCCGCCTGGCTCCTGAGCGACCGCTCCTCCTACGTGACCGGGACGGTGCTGCCGGTCGACGGGGGCATGGTGGCCTGAGCCGCCTTGCGCGCCCGCAGCAGGAACCCGTCCAGAGCCAACGGGACGACCGGGCCCAGGTCGAGTCCGGCCCCGGCGAGCAGCCGCCCGTAGTGCTCCGCGGTCCGCTCCCTGCCGCCCACGTTGCACAGCATGTGCAGGTCCCACGCGGTTGCCAGGGAGGGCTGCCCGTCCTGCGGCAACAGCCTTTCCACCACGAGGAGTTCGGCGCCCGGGGGCATGGCGTCGGCGCAGCGGCGCAGGATCCGCAGGCAGGCTTCGTCGTCCCAGTCGTGCAGGATCCGGGAGAGCAGGTAGACGTCGCCGCCGGACGGGACCGACTCGGTGAAGTCGCCCGCCACGAGGGCACAGCGGTCGGCGACTCCCGCTTCCGTCAGCCGCGCGCGGGCCGATTCGAGGACGTGCTCACGCTCCAGCAGCACCCCGTGCAGGTCCGGTCCGGCCGCGAGCACCCGCCCCAGCAGTTCGCCGTCGCACCCACCGACGTCGACGACCAGCCGCGCGCCGGACGCCGCCACCGCCGCCGCGACGGGCCCGAACCTCGCGGCACTCGCGGCCATCGTCCGCTGGAAGAGCACGTCCAGTTCCGGACGCTCGGCGAAGTGCGCGAAGTGCCCTTCGCCGTAGAGGTGGGTGAATGCCTCTTCGCCGGTGCGCACCGCGTGGTCGAGCTCTCCGAAGGAGGCGTAGAAGGGGCCTCCGTAGAGCTCGGCGAGTGGCGCCATGGAGTGCGGGGCGTCCGATCGCAGCACGCTGCCGAGCGGTCCGAGCCGGTACCGGTCGCCGTCCGCCGCGACGACGTCGATGCTCGCCAGGTACCGCAGGAGCCGTCCGAGTCCGTCCGGGTCCGTGCCGGTCCGCGCCGCCAGTGCGGCCGCGTCCGCCGCGGATTCCGTGCCGGTCGGCAGCGCGTCGGGCAGCCCGAGGCGTACGGCGGCGGCGAGTGCCTGGGTCGTCCAGGCTCCGGTGCACAGCTCAAGGAGCCGCCGCGCCGGATCCTGGCCCGCCCCTGCCGCCCTGTGCGCGGTGAGCGCCTGCCGGTGCTCACCGCGGGCGTGCAGTTCGAGACGTTCGGACCCCCGAACCGCGGCGACGCCACTCTCGGGATCCCCCGCGCCGGGCTCGGTGCGGAAGTAGAGCGCGGTGGCGTCCTCGTAGGCGTTGTAGCCGCCCCCGTCGGGCACCATCGCCCCGCGTTCGACCAGTGTCGTACGGAGTCCGGCCATGATCACGTCGTCGGGCTCGGTCACCTCCAGCGCGAGGTGCGACTCGTGCCGCGCGGCCCGTTCGCGTACGGCCACCGTGTCGAGCCCCGCACCGGGCGGCGCTTCGAGCACGAAGATCTCCACCGCTCGTTCGCCCGGGGCGACGGCGGACGGGGGAAATGCGGGCACCGGCACCGGCACCGGCACCGGCACCCGGACGATGTCCACGCGCAGGCTGTCCGGCGTGCGCCCGTACCGATCGGCGAGCCGACGCCGCACGATCACGCTGGGCACCGGCTTGCCCGCGTCGAGTCCACGGGCCCGCAAGGCGGCGCGCAGCGTCTCCACCGAAGGGGCGGAGACGAGGACGGCGGCGTGGGCGAGTGCGCAGTGCCGGACCAGGGCCGCCCGTTCGGACGCGGCAAGCCTCGGCATGAACCGCTTCACCACGTCATCGGTCCGGGCGGTCGCGACGCGCTCGACCGTCTCGTCGATCAGCGCGAGATCGGCGGGATGCACCGACAGCGCCCGGGCATCGGGACCGGCCATGCGCGCCCCCCTCCCTGTCCCCCGCCTACCTTCTTACATCCTGCGCGCGTCGGCATCGGGTCGGCATCAGGTCCGGTCCACGTCAGGTCCGGTCCGTCAGGTCCGCGACGCGTCCGCCTCCGCCGTCCGTCCACGTAGGCTCAACATCAGTACAGCGCAAGGGATTTGGAGAGCGGGGAACCATGACGCGTCACGACCTCATCCGACCGGTGCCCGAGCTGTTGAAGGAGCATGCCGAGCGGGCTGCCGGACGGATCGCCTACGCGGACTCCGCGCGCCGCGTCACCTACGCCGAACTGGAGCGCCGCACCCGCGCCCTCGCCGCGCATCTCGCCGGGACGGGGCTCCGCCGCGGCGATCGTGTCGCGATTCTCCTGGGCAACTGCGTGGAGGCGGTGGAGAGTTGCTTCGCCGTCCTGCGTGCCGGGATGGTCGGCGTACCCCTCAATCCGCGCTCGTCCGACGCCGAGCTGACCCACTTCCTTCAGGACAGCGGCGCCTCGTACGTCATCACGGACGCCCCGCACCTCGCTCAACTACGCCGCCTGCACGGGCCGTTCGGCCACCTGAACGCCCTGGTGACTGGACCCGGACCGGCCGCCGAAGGCGCCCACCTCTTCGAGCACGCGGCAGCGGGCGAGCGGTCCGCGGAGATCGACCGGATCGGACTCGACGAGCCCGCCTGGATGCTCTACACCTCCGGCACCACCCACCGGCCCAAGGGCGTCCTGTCGACGCAGCGGGCCGCGCTGTGGTCCGTGGCCGCCTGCTACGCGCCGCTCTTCGGCCTCTCGCCCGACGACCGGTTGTGCTGGCCACTTCCGCTGTTCCACAGCTTCAGCCACTCGATGGCGATCGTGGGTGTGACGGCCGTGGGCGCGAGCGCCAGGATCGTCGGCGATCCCCTGCCGTCGGGCGGCCTGCGGCAGGAGTTGCTCACGGCGGGCGAGGCGCTGGGCGGGCCGTTCACCGTGCTGGCCGGTGTGCCCGCCACGTATCACCGGCTTGTCGAGTCGTCGGGTGCCAAGCCGCGGGCGTTACGGATGTGCGTGGTGGCCGGGGCGCCGAGCGGTCCCGCTCTGCACACGGCCGTGGAGGCGGCCCTGGGGGCGCCGCTGCTCGACCTGTACGGCAGCACGGAGACCTGCGGCGCGATCACGGCCGATCGTCCCGAGGGGACCCGGGTCGAGGGCTCCTGCGGTCCGCCCGTGCCCGGCATGGACGTACGCGTCGTCGCGCCGGACAGCCTCGATGACGTCCCGGCCGGGGCCGAGGGCGAGGTCTGGGTGCGCGGGCCGAGCCTGATGACGGAGTACTACGAGCGGCCGGAGGCGACGGCCGCCGCCCTGCGGGACGGCTGGTACCGCACCGGCGACCTCGGCCGCTTCGTCGAGCACGGCCATCTCCTGCTCACCGGCAGGCTCAGCGAGCTGATCATCCGGGGCGGCGAGAACATCCACCCCGCGGAGATCGAGCAGGTCCTCGCGCAGTGTCCTGGTGTGTCCGACGCCGTGGTCGTGGGGCTGCCGCACGAGGTGCTCGGCGAGGTGCCGGTCGCCTTCGTCGTGCCCGGTCCCGACGGGCTCGACGCGCGGCGGGTCCTTGCCGACTGCCGGACACGCCTGGCCGATTACAAAGTGCCGACCGAGATCCGCGAGATCGACGCCGTCCCGCGCACCGCGTCCGGCAAGATCGCCCGGCACCGGCTGGTCGTCCCCGATCCGGCGCCCTCGCCCGACACCTCCCCGCGGGAGCGGCTGCTCGCCCTCCCCCGCGACGAGCGGGAACGCGCCCTGCGCGAGGCGGTCCTGACCGGCACGGCCGAGGTCTGCGGGTGCGCTCCGGAGCAACTGCCCGACGCCGACGCCCCGTTCGCCGATCTCGGCATGACGTCCCTGGGCGCGGTCGAGCTGGTGGACCGGCTCGGCGCGCTGACCGGGCTCAGGCTGCCTTCGACGCTCGTCTTCGACCACCCGACACCGGCCGAGGCGGCCCGTCACCTGCACGCCACGCTCTTCGATGACTTCGATGGCTTCGATGACTTCGATGGCGAGCCCTCGGAGCGACGGCCGCGCTCGCACGCCGGACAGGGCGGCGCCGACGAGGACGATCCCGTCGTGATCGTCGCCATGGGCTGCCGCTACCCCGGTGACGTCAACTCACCCGACGATCTTTGGGAGTTGGTGTCGCGGGGCCAGGACGCCATCTCGGAGTTCCCCACCGACCGCGGCTGGGACCTGGCCGCCCTGTACGACCCCGATCCCGACCGGATCGGCACCTCGTACACGCGACACGGCGGATTCCTGCACCGGGCCGCGGAGTTCGACGCCGGTCTCTTCGGCATCTCGCCGCGCGAGGCACTCGCGACGGATCCGCAGCAGCGGCTGCTCCTGGAGACGTCCTGGGAGGTGTGGGAGCGGGCCGGGATCGACCCGGCTTCGCTGCGCGAGAGCGACACCGGTGTGTTCGTCGGCCAGATGTACACCGACTACGCGACCCGCTTCCCGCGCCGCCACGAGCTGGAGGCGCAGCTGGGTCTCGGCTCTGCGGGCAGTGTGACCTCCGGGCGGATCTCGTACGTGTACGGGCTGCGCGGTCCCGCGATCACGCTCGACACCGCCTGCTCGTCCTCACTGGTGGCGCTGCACCTGGCGGCGCGCGCCCTGCGCTCGGGCGAGTGCTCGCTGGCCCTCGCGGGCGGCGTCACCGTCATGGCGACGCCCAACTCCTTCCTCGCCTTCAGCCGCCAGCGCGGCCTCGCGCCCGACGGTCGCTGCAAGTCGTTCTCGGCGGACGCCGACGGCACGGCCTGGGCCGAGGGCGTGGGGCTCGTCCTCCTGGAACGGCTCTCCGACGCGCGACGCGAAGGCCATCCGGTCCTGGCCGTGCTCCGCGGCTCCGCCGTCAACTCCGACGGCGCGTCCAACGGCCTCACCGCGCCCCACGGCCCCGCGCAGCGGCGGTTGATCGCGCAGGCCCTCGCCGACGCGGGCCTGCGCGCCGCCGACGTGGACGCGGTGGAGGCGCACGGCACCGGCACCCGTCTCGGCGACCCGATCGAGGCACAGGCCGTCCTGGCCACGTACGGCCAGGACCGCGAGCGGCCGCTGTGGCTCGGCTCCGTCAAGTCCAACCTCGGGCACACGCAGGCGGCCGCCGGAGTCGCGGGTGTCATCAAGATGGTGCAGGCCATGCGCCACGGCGAGCTGCCCCGCACGCTGCACGCCGACTCCCCGACGCCCCACGTGGACTGGCCGTCGGGCCGGGTGGAACTCCTGACGGCCGCGCGGCCCTGGCAGGCCACGCCGGACCGGCCGCGGCGTGCGGGAGTCTCGGCCTTCGGGATCGGGGGGACCAACGCTCACGTGATTCTGGAGGAGGCGCCGCCGGAGGACGATGCGGCGACCCCTCGTACGGCCTCCTCGACATTTCCCGCTCCCTGGCTGCTCTCCGCCGCCGACGCACCCGCCCTGCGCGCCCAGGCGCGACGCCTCGCCGCCCAAGTGGCGGACCGGCCGGGCCTGTTGTCCGCCGACGTCGCCCGCTCGCTTGCGGTGTCGCGCTCGGCCCTCGCCCATCGGGCGATGGTGCCCGCCGATGGCGATCCGGCCCGGCTGCTGGACGCGCTGAGCGCGCTCGCGGAGGGCAGGGACGCGCCGGGAGTCGTACGCGGCCTGGCGGCACCCGAGATCCGCACGGCCTTCCTGTTCACCGGGCAGGGCGCCCAGCGCCCCCGGATGGGCGCCGGACTGCGCGCCGCTTTCCCCGTCTTCGCCGAAGCCCTCGACGAGGTCTGCCGCCACCTGGACGACCGTCTCCCCCGGCCGCTGAGCGCGGTCCTCGCCGCGGAGCCCGGGACGCCCGACGCGGCGCTCGTGGACCGCACGGACTTCGCGCAGGCCGGTCTTTTCGCCTTCGAGGTGGCGCTGTTCCGCCTTGTCGATTCGTGGGGCGTTCGCGCCGATCACCTGGTGGGGCACTCCGTCGGCGAGCTGGCGGCCGCGCATGTCGCCGGGGTGCTCGAGCTCCCCGACGCGGCGCGGCTCGTCGCCGCCCGCGGCCGCCTGATGCAGACCTTGCCCGACGGCGGTGCGATGGTGGCGCTCGACGCGGCCGAGGACGAAGTGCGTGCCGTGCTGGGCGAGTTCGACGACCGGGTGGCGATCGCGTCCGTCAACGGACCACGCTCGGTGGTCGTCTCGGGAGCGGCGGACGCGGTGCTCGCCGTGGCCGCCGACTTCGAGGCGCGGGGCCGAAGGGCCGTACGGCTGCGGGTGAGTCACGCCTTCCACTCACCCCTGGTCGAGCCGATGCTCGACGACTTCCTGGGCGTCGCGCGCGAGTTGACCTTCCACCCGCCGCGCATCCCGATCGTGTCCACAGTGACGGGCCGTCCCGCCGACGCCGCCGAGTTGTGCTCGCCCGAGTACTGGGTGCGGCACGCCCGAAAGACCGTGCGCTTCGCCGACGCCGTCCGCGGCCTCGCGGACGACGGGGTCTCGGCCTACCTGGAGCTGGGACCCGGCCCCGTCCTCACCGCGGCGACGACCGACTGCCTGGCCACACCCGCGTCCGGCGGCGGATCCGACAGGTTCGACGCCGCCCCCGTCCTCGCGGTCGCCACCCGGGGAGGCGCGTACGAACCGGAGACTCTCCTGTCGGCCGTGTCGCGGCTGCATGTGGCCGGGGTCGCCGTCAACTGGTCTGCGGTGTACGCGAGTTCCGGCGCACGGCACGTGGACCTGCCGACGTACCCCTTCCAGCGGCAGCGGTACTGGCTCGACGCGCCGCGCACCACCGACGTCGACACCCCGGCGCTGCTTGGCCCCGCCTTCCCCGTGCCGGGCACGGAACGGACCGTGCTGACAGGCCTGTTGTCCCTCGCGACCCACCCGTGGCTCGCCGACCACGTCGTGGCCGGAAAGGTGCTCGTGCCTGCCACGGTGTTCGTGGAGATGGCGGTACGGGCGGGGGACGCGGTGGACTGCGGAGCGGTCGACGACCTCGTGATCCTGCGTCCGCTCGGCCTGCCCGATTCCTCGGCGGTGTGCGTCCAGGTCGTGGTGGGCGGTCCTGACGACGCGGGTCGGCGACCGGTCGACGTCCACACCCGGCCCGAGGAGTCCGCCGAGGACGCGCCGTGGACCCGGAACGTCTCCGGGCAACTGGTGCCGAGCCGTGCGGCGCAGGACAGCACGCTGGAGGAGGAGCTGACCCAGTGGCCGCCCCGGGCAGCCGAGGCCGTGGATCTCACCGACGCGTACGGCGCCCTCGCCGGCGCCGGGCTCGCCTACGGCCCCGCGTTCCAGAGCGTCGGCGCGCTCTGGCTGCGCGGCGACGACGTCTTCGCCGAGGTCCGCCTGCCCGCGTCGTACACCGCGGACGCGGACCGCTTCGGGCTGCATCCGGCACTGTTCGACGCCGCGTTGCACGCGTCGTTGCTCGCCGCGCCCGCCGACCCGGGCGCGCTCCGGGTGCCGTTCGCCTGGAGCGGCATCCGCCTGCACGCCTCCGGAGCCACGGCGCTGCGTGTCCACGTGACGCGCACCGGCACGGACACCGTCTCGGTCACCCTTGCCGACCCGCACGGCCGCCTCGTGGCCCGTGTGGACTCCCTGACCACCAGGGAGCTCCCGCCCACCGAGCGGACCGACCCGGCATCCGACGTAGCACGACGGGCTCTGCTGCGCCCCGAGTGGGCGGACCTGGGAATCCTTGAGCCGTCGACCGGCACGGACGGACCCGCGTGGGCGGTGCGCGGGGACGACCTGCTGGGCCTCGCCGAGTTTCTGTCCTGCGGTGAGGCTCCCCGGTTCGTGGCCGTCACGGCCGTCGCCCGCGCGGTGGCCTCCGGCACCGGCGGCACGGACTCCGATCCGCTGCCCGGCGTACACGAGTTGACCAGCCGGGTTCTTGAGACGCTGCGGGACTGGCAGGGCGATCCGGGCACGGCGGGCGCACGGCTCGTGGTGGTGACGCGCGATGCCACCGCCCCCGTACCGGACCTGGCGGGCGCGGCGGTCTGGGGACTGGTGCGCGCGGCCCAGTCGGAGCTGCCGGGCCGTGTCGTCCTGGTGGATGTGGACGGGCGACCGGAGTCGCTGCGCCTGCTCTCGGCGGCGGTCGCCATCGGCGAACCCCAACTCCGCGTACGGGAGGGCAGGGTGACGGTCCCTCGGCTGACCTCGGTCGGCGACGAGGGCGGTGGAACGGTGACCGCCTTCGACCCGGACGGCACGGTGCTGATCACCGGAGGCACCGGCGCGCTCGGCGCGGAGCTGGCACGTCACCTCGTCACCGACCACGGCGTACGACACCTGGTACTGACCGGACGCCGTGGGCCGCGGGCGCCCGGCGCCGATGAACTGCGCGGCGAGTTCGTGCAGTTGGGGGCACGGGTCGACATCGTGGCCTGCGACGCGGCCGACCGTGCGGCGCTGGCCGAGGTGATCAAGCGCTGCGATCCGCCGCTGACCGGTGTGGTGCACGCCGCCGGTGTGCTCGACGACGGCGTGCTGGAATCGCTGACTCCCGGGCGGATGACGGCGGTACTGCGGCCGAAGGCCGACGCCGCCTGGAACCTGCATGAACTGACCCGGGACATGGGGCTCTCGGCGTTCGTCGTGTTCTCCTCCGTCTCCGGGCTGCTCGGCCCGGCGGGCCAGGGCAACTACGCGGCGGCGAACGCGTTCCTCGACGCCCTCGCCCGGCGCCGCGGCGCCGAGGGGCTTCCGACGCTGTCACTGGCGTGGGGTCCCTGGGAGCACGTCGACGGCATGGCGGCGGCGCCGGATTCCGGCTCTTCCCGACAGCGCCCACAACCGCGTGACGTGCTCGTGCCGCTGTCCACGCGGCAGGGCCTCGCCCTGTTCGATGCCTCGCTGCGCTCGACGGAGCCGGTGCTCGTGCCGGTCCTGCTCGACCGGGGTGCGCTGCGGTCATCCGCCGGGCTCGTTCCACCGTTGCTGCGCGGGCTCGTGCGCCGGAACCGGCCGACGGCCGCCGCGACGGCCTCCGGCCCCGAACGGGATACCGAGGCGGCCGGAGCCTGGCGCGAGCGGCTGAACCAGTTGCCCGCCAACGCACGCGAGGCGGCGCTCGCGGAGCTGCTGCGGGCCGAGGTGGCCGCGGTGCTCGGATACCCCGACGCCGACGCGCTCCCGGCCGGAAAGTCGCTCGGCGAACTCGGATTCGACTCCCTGACGGCCGTGCAGCTCCGCAACCGGCTGAGCATGGCGCTCACGGTCAGGCTGCCGGTGGCGGTGGTGTTCGAACACCGCACGGCCGACGGACTGGCACGCCACCTGCTCGGCCTCCTGGAGGACGAGGCGACCACGGGTACGGCCACCGAAGAAGCCTCCGCGGTCGAACGGGCCGAACGGGTCGCGTCGTACACCCTCTCCTCGCTGTTCCGTACGGTCAGCGCGGCCGGACAACCGGTGGCGGCGATGCACCTGCTCGTCACCGCGTCCTGGGCGCTGCCCTCCTTCACGGCCGCCCAGGGCTCCGAGCACGCCCTGCCCCCGATCCGCCGCTCCCACGGCCACTCGGGCGCCGACGGGCCGACCGTCGTCTACTTCCCGGCGTTCCAGCCGTCGCTCGCTCCTGGCACCGGTGACTTCCCCCGTTTCCACGGCGCCTTCCACGACGCCCTCGATGTCCTGGAGTTCCCGTACCCCGGGATCGGTGCCGGTGCAGCCGTGCCGGAGGACCGTGCGGCACTGGCGCGTACGCAGGCCGAGAGCGTGCTGCGGCACACGGGAGACGGGCCCTTCGTGATCGTGGGGCGGTCGGCGGGCGGGAACGTGGCACACCTGGTGGCCCATCAGCTGGAGAGCATGGGCCGGGCACCGGCAGGTCTGGTGCTGCTCGACACCTACCACATCACGCCGGACAACAGCGGCACGGACTGGCTGCTGTCCCTGGCCTCCCCGCCCCCGCGATCCGGGGACCTCTCGGGCGACGACGACAGCATCCTGGCCGCGATGGGCGCCTACCACCGGATCCTGCTCGGCTGGGAACCCGAGCCGATCACCACGCCCACGCTCCTGGTCCGCGCGGCACTCCCCACCCCCGTGATGGCGGCCGCCGCGGAAGCCGACTCCTGGCGGACGTCCTGGCCGTCAGCGCACGACGTCGTGGACGTCCCCGGCGACCACCTGACGATGATGCGGGAGCACGCGGAGTCGACCGCGACGGCGGTCCGCGACTGGATCCGGACACGAACGACGAGGGGAGAGAACTGAGTTGAGACAACGGGCGACGGCGGCCCGGTCAGTCACCGCTCCCCCGCAGGCGGTCCACGGACCAGGCGCCGAGCCCCACCAGCACGGCGATCCCCGCCGCGTACACCGGCAGCCACACGGTCGTGGTCGCCGACAGGCAGTCGGCGACGGCGACGTGGCTCTGGATCTCCTGCGCCCGCGCCAGGGCTGCGCCGTCCCGGCCTGCCAGATTCGACAGTGCCGCCTCCGTGCGGATGCTCTCGTAGGCGCCCAGTTCGGCACACTCGGCACGGGTGCCCGGCATCGGGAACAGCCACGACCAGCGCGTACCCCCGCGAGGTTGCCCACGTACGCGGCGCGCAGGCCCGGCGCCCACGTCGGCAGCCGGTAGAGCGAGAAGAGCACCGCGAGGAGCGTCACCCCTACGTAGGTGGCGAACCACTGCCACGAACCGTCCGCGAGCATGGCCGTCAGCACGGCGCCGAGTGCGATGCCGATGACGCCCGACTGAGCGGGAAGGCCACGGCCCCGGGCAGGGGGCGCTGCCGCGCTCCGGGCCGCCGGGGCGCCGGGATCGTCCATGGTCTCTCCTGCCTGGCCCGGTTGGCGGAGCGCCACCGTCACACCCGCAGCACCTCGGGTCCGAGCAGCGCGTACCGGCGGGCCTCGCGCTGCGGGAGGCGAGTGTCGGTGACGATCGTGTCGAAGGCGCGCGCGTCGGCGAACCGGCAGAAGCTCACCGCGCCGAACTTGGAGTACTCCCCGGAGAAGACCCGTCGGCGCGAGGAGCGCATGGCCTGCCGCTTGACCTCGCTGACCGTCGGGTCGGGGGTGGTCAGGCCGTGCTCGCGGGAGATGCCGTTGGCGCCCACGTACGCCAGGTCGATGACGAACTCGGAGAGCATCTGCGCCGCCCAGCGGTCGACGGTCGCCATCGTGCGGCCCCGCACCCGGCCGCCGAGCAGCAGAACGGTGCACCGGGGCCGGGTCGCGAGCACTTGGGCGGCGGCGAGCGACGCGGTGATCACGATCAGCGGGCGGTCGTCGGGCAGCGCCTCGGCGATCAGCTGCGGGGTGTAGCCCTCGTCGATGAAGACCGTCTCGGCATCCCGCAGGAGTTCCGCCGCGGCCGCGGCGATCCGTGCCTTCTCCGCGGCGTGCATCCCGGTGCGGAACGCCAGTGGTGTCTCGAAACGCGTGCTCTCCACCGGGTACGCGCCCCCGTGCGTGCGCCGCACCAGGCCGCGCCGCTCCAGTGTGCTCAGGTCCCGCCGCACCGTCTCCTTGGACACCCCGAGGTCGGCGGCGATCGCGGTGACGTCGACGGATCCCGCCCGCCGGGCGCTGATCACGATGTGGCGGCGCCGGTCCTCGCCCTCCGCGGCGACCGCCCGGCCCATGACTGTATCCCCCATGTGTAGCCCTCCCCCATGTCAACTGCGGCCTGCACCGCGCCCGTTCGGGCGGTCCGGCCGTCCATTGCCTCCACGCATGACCTCTACGGGGCGGACGGCAGGACGGTTCACCGGGCTCTGGGGACAGGTGTCATTCCGGCCGCCGCGCGTCACTGCGGGAGCGGCCGGGACGGGGTGTCAGAAGGTGGCCGAAAGACGGGGTCGTGGCGCGTACGTGCCGTAGTGGCCGCCCAGGAAGACCAGTGGCGGGCCCTGGTGCCCGGTGCCGAGCGCGCGCACCGAGCCCGTGACGAACCAGTGGTCGCCCGCGTCGGACTGCGTGTGCGGCACGCAGTCGACCCAGGCGACGGCGTCGGGCAGGAGGGGGCAGCCCGAGGGCGACCGGTGGTGGGGAAGGTCCCAGCGGCTGGGCGATTTCGCGACGAACGCCTCGCACACGCCGCGCTGTCCCGCGCTGAGCACATTGACGCAGAACCGGCCCGCGGACCGGATCAGCGGCCAGGTCGTCGAGGTGCGCGCGGGCAGGAAACCCACCAGGGGCGGGTCGAGGGACACCGAGGTGAAGGTGCCGACGACCATGCCGAGCGGATCCGCCCCCGGCCATGGCGCGGGCGCGGTGATCAGGGCGACTCCGGTGGGGCAACGCCCCAGTACCGTACGGAAGTCCGCCGCGGGCCCGTGGTGCGCGCAGCCGCACCCGGGGCTGTCCTGTGATCCCTCGGAAGGGAGGCCGTCCGTCATGGCGTCACCGATCCTGCGGTCAGTACGGGCGGACGCCGAGGTTGACTTCCAAGGTGACCTCTCCGTTCCTGATGGCCTTTGCCGGGCGGACCGGCGCCTGCCAGGCCACCGTGGCACACCCGGCTTGCCGACCGCTGCGTCGTTCGCTTGAACTCCCTTGAACGGGGGACGCCGCGCTCATGCCGCCCCGGCGGGCGATGTCGTACGGGTGTTCTCCAGGGCATGCCGGACCGCCTCGCGCACCAGCGGGTGGACGAACCGCAGGCGGTCGTGGCCGACGGGGTCGGGCGCCAGCAGCCCGCCGTGCAGGGCCAAGGGAACCGTGTCCGCGGAGATGCCTTCGTGCCGCAGCATCGCCTCGACGACGCGTTGTTCGCAGCCGTCCTCCATGACGGCGCACAGTTCGAGGAGACGGCGGATCCCGGGCGGCAGGCCCGACAGGCGTTCCAGTACGACCCCGGCCAGTTCGTGGGGGATCACGGCGTCCGGGTCCACGGCGAGTCCCTGCTGCCCGGCGTGCAGCAGGTAGCCGAGGAAGAAGGGGTTGCCCGCGGTACGCAGGTGGAGCCTTTCCAGGAGGCGTGGTTCCGGGCTCTCCCCCAGGGTCCCGCACGCGAGCGCCTCGGTGGCCGCGAGGTCAAGGGGCTTGAGCAGGATCCGGCGCGCGTCCAGTGACTGGAGGATCACGGCCGCGGCCCGCCGCAACTCGGCGTCGTGGGCCAGTTGGAAGGTGCGGGTGGTGACCACGAGGAGGATCGGGACGCTCCGCAGCTGCTCCACGAACAGCCGCAGCAGGGCGAGCGACGGCGCGTCGGCCCGGTCCACGTCCTCCACGACCAGGACCGTCGGCTCGCGGACGGTGCGCAGCAGCGCCTGGCACACCGCGTCGTGCAGCGTGAAGCGGGCGTCCCTGGAGAGCGGCGTCGTCACCGGCCGCGCGCTCGGTCCGGGGAACGGCGGCTCGCAACCGTCCGAGCAGATTTCGGGCAGCAGGTGCGCGAGGCCCTGCCGCACCCAGTCGGGTAATCGGCGCACGCGGTCGGGCCAGAGCGCGGTCAGCCTGCGCAGGAGCGTCGTCCACGGCCAGTAGTCCGGCTTGTCCTCACTCTCCGAACAGGACGCCCAGACGGTGTGCACGCCCTCCGGGACCGTCCGCGCCAGCTCGGACACCAGCCGTGTCTTGCCGATTCCGGCCTCGCCGACCAGGAACGCCACCCGGCCTGACGTGTGGAACGCGCCCGTCGCGGAGTCGACGAGGGCCCGCAACTCGTCGTCGCGCCCGACGAACACCGGTGGGGCGCCTGCCGCCCGCCGCCGCGCGCCCGCGTCGCGGTGGCGCCCGGTGTGGGACCGTGGCGCGGGGATGGTGATCCGCCCGGACTCGACGGCGGGCGTCGGGTGGGGCGGCTCTTCGACGGCCGGGGCGGGGCCGCAGCGCGTGTCGTCCCGCGCGCCCCGGACGGCGACCTCGGGCGCGCGCTCCAGGGAACAGTCCTGCCGCAGGATCGCCGCGTGCAGCGCCGCCAGTTCCCTGCCGGGGTCCGCGCCGATCTCCTCGGCGAGGGCATGGCGGGTCTCCTCGTACGTCCGCAGGGCGTCCGCTTGGCGGCCGAGCCGGTACTGGGCGTGCATGTACAGGCCGGTGAGCCGCTCGCGCAGGGGGTTGCGCTTCGCCTCGATGGCCAGGGGGTGCAGCACGTTCTCCTCGCGGCCGAGGCGCAGCGCGCACTGGGCCCACGACTCCACGGCGCTGAGCCGCAGTTGTTCGAGCCGGGCGGCCTCCTGCACGGCGAAGTCGTATGCGCTCAGCTCCTCGTAGGGCGCTCCGGCCCAGGTGTCCAGGGCGGCGCTCAGCACGGCGTGAGCCTCGTCGACGCTTCCCTTCTGGGCCAGTCGGCTGCCTGCCCGCACGGCTCCCTCGAAACGGTGGACGTCGACGTGTTCGGGATCGATGACCAGCGCGTACCCCGGTTGCTGGTAGTGCAGTCGGGGCCTCGACCCGTCGGGCAGGACACAGTCGGCGAGGAGCTTGCGCAGTCGCGAGACGTACGACTGCAGGGTCGCGTTGGCGGTCGCGGGCGGGGCGTCTCCCCAGATCCGGGAGACGATCGAGTCGACCGACACCACGCCGCCCGCGCCGATCAGCAGCAGGGCGAGGACCGCGCGCTGGCGCGGCGGCCCCAGCTCCAGCGGGCGGCCTTCGCCGCGCACGGACAGCGAACCGAGGGCGCCGATCGGCGGCGGTCCTGTCGGCTCGGGCACATCGGCACGGGGTTCCAGGCTCGTCGGCTTCACTACGGCATCCGGTCCTCTCTGGGTGGCGCGGGACTGCCGCGCGTGGCGCGGGGCTGGCGCGCGGCGCGTCCGAACCGCCTCGTCGCCCCGCGTCACCGCCTACTTTCTCCCGGCGGAGGGGTACCGCCCTTGCCCGTTACGGGGCGCGTTGTGCCTGCCCGTGGCTGAATGCAGGGCTCCGGTTGCCCGGAGCGGCTGCCCGCGACGTCGGACGCCGAGCACCGGGCGCGCACACGGATGCGTGTGCCCGCGATGCCCCAGCCGTCCACAGGGACCGTGCAAGTCGACCGCCCACTCCTCTGCAAGGTGTGCTCGGCACAGTGACCGGTGACCGCCGACGGACCCCTCGGCTCCGCGCCACACGTATGCCGAAAACATCCGCGCCACACCTAAGCCGGAAACACCCCCAGGCACAGCACCCATCCGCTCTCACCCAGAGGAACCGCCATGTCCCGTGTCTCCACCGGCCCCACCACCCACCCGACCACCGCGCACGCCCTGCTGCGCCGTCTCCACGACCACGGGGTGCGCACCGTGTTCGGGGTGGTCGGCCGTGAGGCCGCGTCGATCCTCTTCGACGAGGCGGACGGCATCGACTTCGTGCTGACCCGGCACGAGTTCACCGCGGGCGTCGCGGCCGACGTACTGGCCCGCATCAGCGGTCGGCCGCAGGCGTGCTGGGCCACGCTGGGCCCTGGCATGACCAATCTGTCCACGGGCGTCGCCACCTCCATGCTCGACCGGTCCCCGGTCATCGCGCTCGCCGCCCAGTCCGAATCGCACGACATCTTCCCCAACGACACGCATCAGTGCCTCGACTCGGTGGCCGTCATGCGGCCGATGACCAAGTACGCGGCGGAGCTCCAACGCCCGGACGACATCACGGACTTGGTGGACTCGGCGATGGCCGCGGCGATGACCGAGCCGGTCGGGCCGAGCTTCATCTCCCTGCCGGTCGACCTGCTCGGCGGCGACGTGGACACCGCGCGGTCACGCCCCCCGGCCAGCCTCCCGGCCAAACCGGTCGGCGCGGTCGAGGACGGCTGGCGGAACGCCGCGGCCGAGGCGGCCGAACTGCTCGCTTCGGCGCGGCACCCCGTGCTGGTCGTCGGCGCCGCCGCGATCCGCTCCGGTGCCGTGCCCGCGATCCGCGCGCTGACCGAGCGCCTGCGCCTGCCCGTCATCACCACGTACATCGCCAAGGGCGTCCTGCCGCACGCGCACGAGCTGAACTACGGCGCGGTCACCGGCTACATGGACGGCATCCTGGACTTCCCCGCCCTGGACACGCTGTTCGGGCCCGCGGACCTCATCCTCACCCTCGGCTACGACTACGCGGAGGACCTGCGGCCCTCGATGTGGCAACGCGGCGTGGCGAAGACCACGGTCCGGGTCTCCCCGACGGCCAATCCGGTGCCGCGGGTCTACCGCCCCGACGTCGACGCCGTCACCGACGTCCTCGCCTTCGTGGAGCACCTCGACCGCGCCACGGCCGACCTGGGCCCGAAGGCCGCGCACGACATCACGCCGCTGCGGGAGCGGATCGCCGAGTTCCTCGCCGACCCCCACCACTACGACGACGGCCTGCGCGTGCACCAGGTGATGGACACCATGAACACCGTGCTGGCGGAGACCGCAGAGGCGGGCGAGGGCACCATCGTCTCCGACATCGGCTTCTTCCGGCACTACGGGGTGCTCTTCGCCCGCGCCGAACAGCCCTTCGGCTTCCTCACCTCGGCGGGCTGCTCCAGCTTCGGCTACGGCATCCCCGCGGCGATCGGCGCGCAGCTGGCCCGGCCGGGACAGCCGACCTTCCTCATCGCGGGCGACGGCGGCTTCCACTCCAACAGCGCCGATCTGGAGACCATCGCCCGGCTCAACCTGCCCATCGTCACCGTGGTCGTCAACAACAACACCAACGGCCTGATCGAGCTCTACCAGAACATCGGCCACCACCGGTCCCACGACCCCGCGGTCAAGTTCACCGACGTCGACTTCACCGCGCTCGCCCGCGCCAACGGCGTCGAGGCCACCCGGGCCACCAGCCGTGAGGAACTGCTCGCCGCGCTGCGCAAGGGCGCGGGGCTCGGGCGGCCGTTCCTGATCGAGGTGCCGGTCTCCTACGACTTCCAGGCCGGCGGTTTCGCCGCCCTGACCATCTGAAGCCGATGACACCGAACTCCCCCGCCGCCATCGGCTTCCGCACCGAACTCCGCCAGGACGGCGGGCACTTGACCGAACCGGTCTTCGCGGCACGCGGCTCGCGGGCGACGTGGCAGGAACGCGCGGCCGACCTGACCCTGCACGCCGTACTCCTGCACTCCGGAGCGCCGGACGAGGCCTGCGCCCGTGCCCGGGGCAGGACGCTGGTCTTCGCCGGAGAGCTGTACAACCGGGACGCGTTGCACCGGCTGCTGCCGCCGGGGCGCGCGCTGCCGGGCACCGACGCCGCTCTCGTCAGCGCCCTCTTCGACGTCTACGACCTCCACGTCTTCCGGCTCCTGAACGGACGGTTCGCCGCCCTGGTGACGGAGTCCGGGCGGGCCCTGCTCGCCACGGACCACGTCGGCTCGGTGCCGCTGTACGTCCGCGTCGCCCCGGGGCGCGTCCTCGCGGCGACGGAGGCCAAAGCGCTGCGGGACGCCCCGCCGGGGCGTCCCGTCCCCGCCCGCCCGGTACGCCGAAAGACCGGCACCCACCAGGTTCCGGCGGGCACGGTCCTCGACATCGAGGTGGCCACCGGGAAGTGCGTCCCGCACCGCACGTGGGCGCCGCCGCTCGCCCGCCGGATCCTGCCGGAGGAGGAGGCGACCGACACCGTGCGCAGGGCGGTGGAGCGCGCGGTGCGGACCCGCGCGGGAGGGAGCACGCCCCTGGTGGTGCTCTCGGGAGGCATCGACTCCTCGGCCGTCGCGGCGCTGGCCGCCCGGCGGTCGGCCAAGCCCATCGACACCGTGTCGATGGGCACCGACGCGGCCGACGAGTTCCCGCAGGCGCGCGTCGTGGCCCGGCACATCGGCTCCGCGCACCGGGAGATCACCGTCCCGATCGCCGAACTTCTGCGGTGGCTTCCGCACACCGTCTGGGCCGCCGAATGCCTCGACCCGGACATCGTCGAATACCTGCTGCCGCTGACCGCCCTGTACCTGCGCATCGGCGGCCCGGGGCGGCGCGTCCTCACCGGCTACGGGGCCGACATCCCGCTCGGCGGCATGCACCGGGAGAACCGGCTGCCGCGCCTCGACACGGCCGTCTGCCACGACATGGATACCTTCGACGGCCTCAACGAGATGTCGCCGACGCTCTCCGCGGTGGGCGGCCACTGGACGACCCACCCCTACTGGGACCGCGACGTCCTCGACGTCCTGGTGTCCCTCGAGGCAGGGCTCAAGCGCCGTCACGGGCAGGACAAGTGGGTGCTGCGCGCCGCCATGAGCGACGTCCTGCCGCACGAGGTCGTCGTCCGCCCCAAGCTCGGCGTGCACGAGGGATCGGGCACCAGCGCGTCCTTCTCCCGGCTCCTGGTGGACGCCGGTGCCCCTCGGGAGCGCGTGCGCGAGGCCAAGCGCCTGGTGGTCCGGGAGGTCTTCGATCAAGTCGTGGTCGGCGGACGGCATCCGGACGACGTGGCGATCGACTCGGTGGTCGACGCCGTGCTCGGCGCGGGGGTCGAGCCCGCCACCGCCCGGCTGTCCGGCGCCGCCGCCCGTCCCGTTCCGCGATGACCACACCACGTACGTACCCGACCAGGAAGGGAGGGGCCCCGGCCGTGGAACGCATCGACACCACCGTCTCGCCTCGCTACGCGCAGATCCCCACGTTCATGCGCCTGCCGCACGACCCGGAGCCACGGGGCAAGGACGTCGTCGTCATCGGCGCCCCCTACGACGGCGGCACCAGCTACCGGCCAGGCGCGCGCTTCGGTCCGCGCGCCATCCGCGACGAGTCCGGGCTCATCCACGGCGTGGGCATCGACCGCGGGCCCGGCACCTTCGACCTGATCGACTGCGTCGACGCCGGGGACATCGACCTGACCCCGTTCAACATGCACATCGCCATGGCCACCGCCCAGGAGAGACTGAGCGGCCTCCTGTCGGACAACGCGGCCTTCCTCATGCTCGGCGGCGACCACTCGCTGACGCTGGCCGCGCTGCGCGCCGTCGCGGCCCTGCACGGTCCCGTCGCCGTCCTGCACCTGGACGCGCACTCCGACACCAACCCCGCCTTCTACGGCGGCGAGTACCACCACGGCACACCCTTCCGGCACGCCATCGAAGAGAAGCTCGTCGATCCCCGGCGGATGGCGCAGATCGGCATCCGGGGTCACAACCCGCGCCCCGACTCGCTCGACTACGCCCGCGGACACGGCGTACGGATCATCACCTGTGACGAATTCTGCTCACTGGGCCCCGAGCGCACCGGCGAGCTCGTCCGCGGCCTCGTCGGGGAAGCGCCCGTCTACGTGTCGGTGGACATCGACGTCATGGACCCCGCGTTCGCCCCCGGCACCGGCACGCCCGCGCCGGGCGGCCTCACCTCGCGCGAGGTGCTCGCCCTGCTGCGCGGCATCGGCGAGCTGCGCCCGGTGGGCTTCGACGTCATGGAGGTCTCGCCGCTGTACGACCACGGGGGCATCACCTCCGTGCTGGCCACCGAGATCGGCGCGGAGCTGCTGTACCAGTACGCCCGCGCGCACTCCCGAGACTCATACGACTCCCGAGACTCCCGAGAAAGGACACCCTCATGACCGTGCTCGACTGCTCCGCGTACTCGGCGGACCTGACAGTGCTCGCCGGGCGGCTGCCGCGGATTCCGCGCAGGGACCTCCACGGGTTCCTCGCCGCGGCGCGCACGGCCGCCACGGAGCTGCCCGCCCCGCTGGCGGCGGCCCTCGACGACTTCCGCTCCGACGGGAACCAGAACGGCTACCTGCTGCTGCGCGGTCTGCCGGTGGAGGACGACGACGCCCTGCCGCGCACCCCCGACAGCACTCCCGCTCCGGTGCGCAGGACGCTCCTGAACCAGGAGGCCATGCTCGCGATCGTCGGCCGCCGTCTCGGTCTGCACACCGGCTACCGCGAACTGCGCGCGGCCAGCGTGTTCCACGACGTCTATCCGTCGCCCGGCGCGCACTTCCTCTCCTCTGAGACCTCCGAGACGCTCCTTGAGTTCCACACGGAGATGGCGTACCACGTGCGCCAGCCCAACTACGTGCTGCTCGCCTGCTCCAGGGCGGACCACGAACGCAAGGCGGCCACCCTCGTCGCTTCGGTCCGCAAGGCGCTCTCCCTGCTGCCCGACGACGTCCGCGCCCGCCTCTTCGAGAGGCCCTGCCCTGCTGCGTGGACGTGGCCTTCCGCGGCGGAGTGGCGGACCCGGGAGCCATCGCCGACGTCAAACCCCTCTACGGGGACCCGCGGGATCCCTTCCTCGGATACGACCGCGAACTGCTCGCCCCGAAGGAGCCCGCCGACGTCGAAGCGGTCGATGTCCTCTCCAAGGCACTCGACGAGGTACGCGAGGCCGTGTTCCTGGTCCCGGGCGACGTACTGATCGTCGACAACTTCCGTACGACACACGCCCGTACGCCCTTCGTACCGCGCTGGGACGGCAAGGACCGGTGGCTGCACCGGGTCTACATCCGCACCGACCGGGGCAGCCAGCTGTCCGGCGGCGAACGGGCGGGCGACGTCGTGGACTTCGTGCCGCGGCACTGATGCCACGCACATGCTTGGGGGGCCGCCGGTTCGGGCGGCCCCCCCAGTCGTTCGGCCGCTAGGCGAAGAACAGGGGCTTGCCCGCGTAGTAGTCGACGATCGCCTCGCTCATGCTCGCCCGCGACGGGGGATGGAAGACGACTGCCTGTGCGGCGGCGGCCAGTGAGGCGATCCTCGGTGAGGTGATGAAGGCCATGCCGCCCAGCATCTCCACCGCCTGGCCGACGGTCCTGGTGATGATGTCCTGCACGGCGAAGCGGGTGAACAGGGAGGCCGCCGCGCAGTCGTTGCCGAGGTCGTCGGCCATGATCCGGCGGGCGATTCCCTCCACCAAGGACGCGGCCGATTCGATGAGGAGGCACAGCCGTGCGCGCTCTTCGGCCGATCCCCGCCGTCGGCTCAGCACGAGGTCGACCAGCGCGCTCGCCACTCCCGTGTACGAGGCGGCGACGATCATCTGGAACCAGATCACACCCGCCTCGTTGAGCTTGTCCAGCTCCTCGGCGGCGTTCGCGGGCGCACGCAGGACGTGCTCGGGCCCGGCGAACACATCGGTGAGGCGGACCTCGTGACTCTCCGCGGCGGCCAACGGGAACGTCGACCAGAACTCGTGCACGGAGATGCCCGGCGTATCGGCGGGCAGCACCAGGAGACCCATCTCGGCGTCTCCCCCGGGCCCGCGCAGCGCGACGCTCGCCGTGAGCAGGTCCATCGAACGCGACAGGCTGCAGGGCTTCTTGGAGCCGCTGACGAGGTAGCCGCCCGGTGTCTCGCGGGCCTCGACGGTCGGGCTGAGGATGCCGTGGCCCGAGCGCCCTTCCGCGTACCCCGAGGCGATGAGTGACCGGTTCTTCGCGACCACGTCGAGCACGGACGCCCGGATACTGGTGCTGCTCTCGTAGAGCGGTCCCACGGCGAACAGCATGCCGACCGAGAAGTGGTGCATGGCGGTGGCCACGGCCAGCGAGGGCGCGAGCGAGCCAAGGGCGCGGATCACCCTCACCGCGTCCAGCGCGGAGGCGCCGACCCCGTCGTATGCGCGGGGGATCAGGAGATTGGTGCCGCCGTACTCCTTGAACAGCGCGATGGCCGGACTCGCCGGGGACTCCAGCTCGTCGAAGGGCACGTCGGCGAGTCGGTCGGCGAGGCCGGGAAGGAGCTTTCCACAGACGTCGTGGTCGAGTTGCAGGAATTTCACGCTTCTCGTCCCTCTGCTAGTGCCGGAAGTTGGATCAGTTCGATCAGTTCGATCGGTTGGATCAGTCGTCAGAGTCGTCTCAGTTGTCGACGAGCCGCATCAGGAACGGCGGGTACCGCTCGCCGTGGACGGCCGTGGGCGGCACCGCGTCCGTCACGGCGCGCAGCTCGTCGGCCGTCAGGTCGACGCGGGCGGCGCCGAGGTTCTCCGCCAGGTGGTCGCGGCGGGCGGTGCTCGGGATGGGTACGACGTCGTCGCCCTGGTGGTGCAGCCAGGCCAGGGCGAGCTGGGCCGGCGTCAGGTCGCGGCGCGCCGCCAGGGGCCTCAGGGCTGCCACAAGAGCCTGGTTGCGCCCGAGGCCGGACTCGCTGAACCGTGGGAGCCCGTGCCGGAAGTCCGCCGCCGGGCCGAGATCGGCGACCGAGCCGATCCGTCCGGTCAGGAAGCCGCGTCCGAGCGGGGACGAGGCGATGACACCGATGCCCAGCTCCCGGCAGACCGGCACCACCTCCGCCTCGATGCCCCGGCTCCACAAGGACCACTCGCTCTGCACCGCGGTGATGGGATGCACCGCGTGGGCGCGGCGGATGGTGTCCGCCGAGACCTCGGAGAGGCACACATGGCGCACCTTTCCCTCGGCGACGAGCTCCGCCAGCGCCTCGATCGCCTCTTCGATCCGCTCACCGGGGGCCGCCCAGTGCTTGACGTAGAGGTCGAGGTGGTCGACACCGAGGCGTCGCAGGGAGCCGTGGCAGCGTTGCCGGATGTAGGCCCGGTCACCGCGTACGCCACGGAACTCCCCGTTCCGGTCCCGTTCGAGGCCCACCTTGGTGGAGAGGAGCACGCGGTCCCGCCGTCCCGCGACGGCCTTGCCGAGCAGCCGCTCTCCCTCGCCCAGGCCCTGGACGTCCGCCGTGTCCAGGAGGGTGACGCCACGGTCGATCGCTCGGCGCACGGTGGCGAGGGCCTCGGCGGGGTCGGCCCGCGCGTAGAAGGACGTCATGCTCAGACAGCCCAACCCCTGGGCCGAAAGCCTAAGTTCACCAACTCTGCGCGTCGGTAGGGGTTCCCCATCGGTCCGCATGCCCGCTCCTCACCACGTATCGATTCACCACGTATCGATGTGCAGCACCTGTTCGAGCGGCTGGCGCGCCGCAGGCCGGAAATCGGTGCCCAGGGAGTACGCCGTCGGGATCAGCGCCGCCTGGACGATCCCGTCGGGGAGGCCGAGGAGTTCCGCGATCTCCTTCTCGTACATCAGGTGCAAGGTGGTCCAGGCGGTGCCGAGCCCGCGTGCGCGGGCGGCGAGCATGTAGCTCCAGGCGGCCTGGATGATCGACCCCCACTTGCCCGCTTCGTTGTACTCGGGAGCCTCGTTCGCGTCGAGACAGGGGATGACGAGTACGGGCACCTCACCCATGTGGTCGCCCAGATGGGCCACGCTGTCGCCCACGCGCCGCTGCACGGCGTGGCGTTCGGGGTCCTCGGGGAACAGCGACGCGCACGTTCCCTCCGAATTCAGATACGTCTGCACCGCGCGCCGGTAGAGGCGGCCTATCTCGGCCCGCTGCTCCGCGTCCGTCACGACCATCCAGTGCCAGGTCTGCCGGTTGCTGCCCGACGGGGCCTGCAAGGCGACGCGGACGCAGTCCTTGACGAGTTCGAGCGGCACGGTCCTGGTCAGGTCGAGCCGCTTGCGCACGGAGCGTGTGGTCGTGAGGAGTTCGTCCGGATTCAGGTCCAGGAGCGGCATGAGGTACTCCTTCGCTGTAGGCGTTTCAGGTGTTTCAGGGCCGGACCCGGCCGTCGGGCTCGACGCGGGCGAGCACGGCGTGCAGCCCGTCGGCCAGTTCGTCCGCCGTCGCGCGGTCCATCACCAACGGCGGGTTGATCAGCAGGGAGCGCGGGTTGCCGCGCAGGATGATGCCCGCGTCCTCGCGCAGCGCCTGTGCCACCGGGGCCGTCCCGGTGGGGAGTTGGGCGCGTGTTTCCTTGTCCGCGACGAGTTCGACGCCGAGCATCAGGCCGATCTGGCGCACGTCGCCCACGACGGGCAGGTCGGTGAGCGTGGCCAGCCTGTCGGCCAGGTGGCCGCCGGTCGCCGTCGCGTTGTCGAGCAGCTTCTCCCGCTCGATGATGTCCAGGTTGGCGAGCGCGACCGCGCAGGCGGTGGGGTGGCCGGTGTACGTGAATCCGATCGGGAAGCCGGTCGCTCCGGTGACCGCGGCCGCGACCTCCTCGGTGACGAGCACCGCGCCGTGCGGGACGTAGCCGGACGTGAGGCCCTTCGCGGTGACGAGCAGGTCGGGACGGACTCCGAAGTGTTCGGCGGCGAACCAGTGCCCGGTCCTGCCGTAGCCCGTGACCACCTCGTCGAAGATCAGCAGGATGCCGTGGGAGCGCAGCAGTTCGGCGACCCGGGGCCAGTAGTCCGGCGGCGGGACGACCGCGCCGCCGACGCTCATGACCGGCTCGCCGATCATCGCCGCGATCCGGTCGGGGCCGATCCGCTCGATGGTCTCGCGCAGTTCGCGCAGGCAGAACTCGGTGACGTCCTCGCCCTCGTACGCGGCGTTCTGGTAGGGATCGGGGGCGGTGAGGTGGTGTACGTGCGGGAGTTGGGGACCGAAGCCCTCGTGGTACACGGGAAGGCCCGAGACGCTTCCTGCTCCGTAGGCGATGCCGTGGTAGGCCGTTTTGCGCGAGAGGATCCACGTCCGCTCGGGCTGCTGCCTGCGGTAGTGGAAGAACCGCGCCATGCGCAGGGCGATCTCGTTGCCCTCCGCTCCCCCGCTGGTGAAGAACGCCCGGTCGAGACCGGCGGGCGCGAGATCGGTCAGCCGTACGGCCAGTTCGATCGCCTTGTCGTTGCTCATGGACTCCCAGAGGTGGAAGCACTCCAGAGTGGCCAGCTGAGCGGCGGCGGCCGCCACGATCTCCTCCCGCCCGTGCCCCACCTGCATCATGCCGAGCACCGCGGCGGCGTCCAGATACTGCTTGCCCAGACTGTCGCGTACGTAGCAGCCACGGCCCTCGACCATGACGGTGCGGTCGGTGCGGCCGCCGGGGAGATTGGGGTGGATGAGCCGGTCGCGGTCGGCCAGGACCCACTGTGCCGTCCGGTCCTGGCCGGGAATCGGTGCCGTCGAGAAGGTGGGCATGGGGCAAGCTCCTTTGCGAAGTCCCTCGGGAGACATCGGGAGAGGTACGAGGGAGGACCGCAGCCACGACGAACGGCTGCCGGATCGCGGGGAGTCTTGCAGCGGGGGGTTGTGTCCGGCTGGCACGGTCACACGAGCGGAACGTCAAGCGGCCTGCAAGGGAGCGGCGTCGTGCGTCAGCTTCCGCCTCCCCGACGCGGCACGGGCCGAGTCCGGTGCGGCCGCAGCACCGCCAGCCCGTCCTCGAGTCCGACCTTCATCGCGAAGTCGAACCGGTCCACCTCCACGCACAACTCCGCATCATCGGGGTGCGCGCCGCCGCGCCGCCCGCCACGCAGGTCGTCCGCGGCCGGGGAGGTGCGGGCACGACGCAGCCAAGGGCCGGGATCGGGAGCGTCCCCGGCCAGCAGCCGGTCCAGGTAGTCGGCGCAGGCCAGGTCCTCGGCGGCGCGGCCGTCCTCACCGGTGGCCACGAACGTCACCGCGTCGGCGCCCGCCTCCGCCAGGGCCCGGGCCGTGGCGCCCGCCACGACGAAGCTCGCGCACAGCGCCAGTTCCGCTTCGACGACCGCCAGGGCACCCACCGTTCCCGCGGTGGTCTTCTGGATCACGGTACGGCCGGTCAGGTCCGCCGCACGGATCAGGCCGGGAGAGTTGACCAGGTCGAACCCGTCGGCAGGCGGCCCGTCCTTGAGCGCGAGCCAGCCCGCGTGACGTGCCTTGACCGCCAGTGCCTCGTCCGCGTCGGCGGCGAGAACGATCTTCTCCGCCCCGCGGTGGAACGCCCAGGCGGCGGTGGTGAACGCCCTCATCACGTCGATCACGACGGCCACCTCTTCGGTGCCGTCGACCTCGGGTATTCCGACTGTTCGCGATGTCATCCCGGGATGGTTCCAGCCCACCGAAGTGATCCACAAACGGTTTCCGCCCCGGCCTGTCGAGGCCGACCGCGTCAGGCCCGACCGCCTCAGGCCAGACCGCGTCAGACCGAGCGCGCCGGGTCGGCCGGCCGCGCCGGAATGTCCCCGGCGAAGACGATCATCTGCGCGATGCGTCCCTGCTGGATGTGCACCACGTCGGTGCCCGACAGCGCGGACCGGTCGTCGGCCGCCGCGTAGCGCCACTGGTAGCGCGCCCACTCCCCCGGCGCGTCGACGTCCGAGCAGCGCTCCATCGTGCCTTCGCCGCCCGAGTGGCGGCGCAGGTCCAGGACGAAGGCGCCCACCGCCTCCACGCCCTCGGACCGGCCCCACGGCCCCCAGAAGGTGATCTCGGGGCTCAGCGCGCGCGAGAGCCGGTCGACGACGCTGACGTCGTCCGGAGCGTTGAACGCGGACAGGAACATGTCGATCGCGGCCCGTGCCTCATCGCTCTCCATTCCCCTACTACTACCACGCCCTCCCAGGACCGCCTGCGCCGATGCCGGTCGATCGAACGCACCGCTCGTTCCCCCTTGTTCAGCGCCCGCATAGCATCCCTCCGGCGGCAAAGGGGCAGCCACGCGCTCCGCCACGAGAGAATCGGGTGAGATCGATGGATCGAGAAACATCCGCGGACACGGTCGTCCTCCTTCACGGCCTCTGGATGACACCGCTGTCGTGGGAGCACTGGGTCACCCGCTACGAACAGCGCGGCCTGCGTGTCCTCACCCCGGGTATCCGGGCATCCCGCCCGGCGAGGCCGGTGTCCGGGCGATCCGCGACGATCCCTCGCCCTTGGTCGACCTGGGCGTACGCGAGATCTTCGACCACCTCGGCGAGGTCATCGGCGCACTCGACGCGAAGCCGATCATCATCGGCCACTCCTTCGGCGGGGTCTTCGTGCAGCTGCTGCTCGACACCGGATACGGAACAGCGGGGGTGTCCGTCGATGGCGCCGCCGTGAAGGGCCTCAAGGCGCTTCCCCTCAGCGAGATCAAGGCGACGCTCCCCGTACTGCGCAACCCCGCCAATCGACACCGGGCCGTGCCGATCACGGAGAAGGAGTTCCATTACGCGTTCACGAACAATCTGAGCGTCGAGGAATCGAGGAGGGTCTTCGATCGCTACGCGATTCCGGTGTCGGGCCGCATGCTGTTCCAGGCCTCTCTGGCCAACTTCACGCCGAACGCCGTGACGACCTACGACTTCGCCAACGACCACCGCGCCCCCCTGTTGTTCATCGCCGGTGGCAACGACCACATGCTCCCGCCCCCGGTGCAGCGCGAGAACTACAAGAAGAACGCGGAACGCTCCGAGGCGATCACGGCCTTCAAGCTCTTCGAGGGCCGCAGTCACTACACGTGCGGCGAACCGGGCTGGGAGGACGTCGCCGACTTCGCCCTCGACTGGGCACTGGCACCCTCGCCGGGCGAGCTCGACAAGGGCTGACGAGGACTGACGAGGACTGACGCGTCTCGTACCGCCGCACCCGCCACTGCGACCCCTGCGACCCCTGCGCCAACAACACCCCTCCCCCGGCAGTAGATTGAGGATCAACGACGGGCGAGGATGCCCTGTCGACGGGGGAGGCAGGGATGCAGGGTTCGGTCCTGGACGGCCGGTACACGCTCGTGGAGCGCATCGGCGCGGGCGGCATGGGCGAGGTGTGGCGCGCGGAGGACTCGCGGCTGCAGCGGCGCGTCGCCGTCAAGGTCCTGAGCACGCCGCGCGGCACGACGACGGCGGAGGCGGAACGCTTCCTCGCCATGTTCGTGCGCGAGGCGCGGGCCGCGGCGGCGCTCGACAGCTCGTACATCGTGCCCGTCTTCGACCACGGGTCGGCGGACGGCGTCCCGTACCTGGTGATGCCGCTGCTGTCCGGGCGTACGGTCGGGGAGTTGGTCCTGGAGGCGGGGCCCCTGGCGCCCGAGCGGGTCGCCGCGATCTCCGCGCAGGTCTGCCGGGCCCTGGCCACCGCGCACCGGGCGGGCA
Organism: Streptomyces kanamyceticus; assembly: GCF_008704495.1. Taxonomy (NCBI): domain Bacteria; kingdom Bacillati; phylum Actinomycetota; class Actinomycetes; order Kitasatosporales; family Streptomycetaceae; genus Streptomyces; species Streptomyces kanamyceticus. The sequence goes on along the minus strand of NZ_CP023699.1, from coordinate 9,924,001 downwards.
TCGTGCACCGGGACATCAAACCGGCGAACGTGATGGTGACGGACGAGGGCACGGTCAAGGTCCTCGACTTCGGCATCGCCAAGTTCCTCGACGCCACCTCCACCGCCGGATATCTGACGGGGACGGCCGACGCGCCCGTGGGCACCCTGCACTACATGGCGCCGGAGCGCTTCACCCGTGGCACGGACGACGGGCGCTGCGACGTGTACTCGCTGGGCTGCATGGTGCACGAACTCCTCACCGGCAGACCGCCGTTCGACGCGGACTCCGCCGCCGCGCTCATGCACGGCCACGTGTACGAGACGCCGGACCCGCCGTCCGTACGCCGCCCGGAGCTGGCCCCCGCGTGGGACGACCTGGTCGGCCGGATGCTGGCCAAGCAGCCCGGCGACCGCCCCGACGCGCAGGGCGCCGGTGACGCCCTGGAGAACCTGAGCGCACGGAACCCGACCCCCCAGGCTCCGCCCTCGTCCGGCGCCCCCACCTCCTACTCCCTCGCGCCGCCGCTTCCCCCGATGCCGCAGTCCCCGCCGCCGACCGCGGAGGCATCCGGAGCACCGCCGCTCCCCACGGTCACCGGCCCGTCCCCGTACGCCCACGTCCCCTCCCCCGGCCCCTTCGTGACCCCCTCCCGCCCGGTCGGCAGGTCGCGGGCCAAGGTCTGGGGCATCGGTGCGATCGTCGCGGTGGCCGCGGGGGCCCTGGTGACGACCCTCACGATCGTCGACCCGTTCGGGGACGCGTCGAAGGACGGCGGGGACGGCGCCAAGGGGAAGGGGCAGGGAAGTTCCAGCGAGGGCAGCGGGATCCAGACCGATGAGCTGACCCGGGCCGCGACGGCGGGCCTCGTCGTCGGCGACGCCGCCGACTCCAAGGGCCCCGCACCCGCCCTCAAGGGTGCCCGCAAGGGCGGCCAGGTCACTGTGCTCGAACCGCAGGACTTCACCTCGCTCGACCCCGGCATGATGTGGCCCGGCAGCACCGACCACCAGCTCGCACGCCTCGTGTACCGCGGGCTCACCACGATCAAGGCCCAGCACGGCCGCCCGGTGAAGGTCGTCGGCGATCTCGCCGAGGACGCGGGACGGACGCCGAACGGCCGGGACTGGACGTTCAAGCTCAAGCGCGGCCTCACGTACAACAACGGAACGCCGGTCCGCTCCCAGGACTTCCGGTACGCCGTCGAACGCACCCTCGAACCGGAGCTGGCAGCGGGCGATCCGATCCTGCGCAGGTTCCTGTACGGCCTCAAGGACGCCGACGCCGAGTCCGCGAAGAAGAACGCGATCGAGACACCGGACGACCGCACGATCGTCTTCCATCTCGCCAGTGCCCACCGGGATTTCAACGTCGTCCTCGCGGGCCCTTCGGGTGCGCCGCTCCCGAAGGGGGCCACCGGCTCGGCCGGGCGCACCGAGGCGCTGCCGTCCACCGGCCCGTACCAGATCACCAGCAACCCCTCCGACACCAAGAACGTCACCCTCGCCCGCAACCCGCACTGGCAGAAGGGCAGCGACCCCGTGCGCGGCGCCTACCCCGACGGCTACCGCATCCAGACCGGAGTGCAGCTCCAGGAGATCAGGCACCGCATCGGCTCGGCGGCCGCGGGCCAGGCGTTCATGACCTTCACCGGGACCGATGATCCGGCCGGGGTCCAGGGAGGTCCCGCCGGCACGGCGAAGTCGGTCAAGTTCCCGGCCTGGAACGCCCAGTCGTACTTCATCAACACGGCCCGGGTGAAGGACCGCGACGTACGCAGGGCCATCGCGACCGCCCTGCCCGCCGACCAGGTCCTCAAGGCGAGCGGAGGGCAGGGGCGCGTGACCGCTCACCTGATGCCGCCGGGGGTGCGCGGATCAAGCAGCGCCGGCGACGTCTACCACGCGGGCAAGAACGGCAACCCGACCACCGCTCGCGCGCTCCTCGAGGACGCGGACGCACTCGGCTATCGCCTCACCCTCGCCCACCCGGACACCAGGATCGACACGGACCGCGCGGAGGCCGTCCGCGCGGGCCTGGAGAAGGCCGGGTTCAGGGTGACCGTCAAGAAGGTCTCGATCTCCTCCTTCTGGGCCGACGCGGCCGCCGGCAAGTACGACATGTTCCGCATGTCCGTCGGCGGCGGGCTGCCCACCGCCGCCAACTACCTTCCTGACCAATTCGACGGACGCCAGCCCTTCGAGACGTCGAGCAACTACAGCAGGCTCAAGAGCAAGCAGGTGAGCGAGGCGATCGACGCGGCGGGCGCCGCGCCGAACCTCGAAGCGGCAGGCAAGCTGTGGGCGGAGGTGAACCGCCTGGTGATGGAGCAGGCGGCGGCCGTACCGGTGTACGTACCGGAGCGCACCTACCTGTACTCACCGGCGCTGCGCGGGCTGCAGGTCGACCTGTCCGGGCTTTCACCGATCAACGCGTACGTACGCGGGTGAGGGTGCGCCGAGCAGGGCGCATGCCAACTCGCCCTGCTCAGTGCCGACGTGGCTCCCTCATCGGGGGCCGTGCCACGACCCCCGGCCGCGCACCGTGATGTCCAGCCGGTCCGAGGCCCGCCACTCCCCGGTGGCGCGGCTGATGACGTAGCTGACCCTGGCGGCGCCGGGCCTCGGGGTCGGGATGGTGAAGAGGGTGCTGTGCCCCACTTCGGTGGCGTCGACGACGTGTGTTTCGACCCGCGAGGTCCGCAGGACTCCGGTGTCCCAGCGCAGATAGACCTGATCTCCGCCGCTCATCCCCGCGTACGGCTCAACACGGATCACCAGCTGCGGAATTCCGTCGTCCAGGACCACCGCGCTGTCGACCGCTTCGTCGATCGTGGGTGCGGCCAGCCGGTCCACGGACGCATCGGAGACGTCTGTCATGTTGTGCTCTCCCCATGTCCCCATGCCTGCGTCGGCACACCACCACCGGGATCGGGACGGCATGCCGACGCCTTCACTGCCCATCTTCCTCAGTCAGGCGCTCCGCGTACACGCCTTGTTCGCGCTTTGTGTGCCCCGTGTGCCCTGTTGACGTACGCGCTGTCGACTGCTTGTGGTCGCACCGCTCTGCCGCGGCGTCAGGAACCCGCCGAAACCGGCGACTTCGTCGCGTCGCCCACCGACGCCTCGGTCGCCGACTTCGGGATGGCCCTGTCCTCGCGCAGCGCGGTCCAGACCCGGTGCGATGCCTTGTCCAGGGGCAGGACGCGTCCCGAGTTCCGCGCGTCGTAGGTGACCGGCATCGTGACGGTGTCGGTGCGGTCGGGGCTTATGCCCCTCAACTCCTTCGCCAGGCCGAGGAGTTTGTCCGCCGACGCCAGCTCGGAGTCGGCGCTGATGGCCTTGGTGGCGGTGTCCGCGAGTGCGTACGACTTGGCCGGGCTGCCGAGCGGATCGACGGTGTCGGCGCGGTGGATCAGGGCCTTGATGAACGCCTGCTGGAGCTGGATGCGGCCGAGGTCGCTGCCGTCGCCGACGCCGTGCCGGGTCCGGACGAGCTCCAGCGCCTCCTTGCCCTTCAGCATGTGCTTGCCCGCGGTCAGGTCGAGGCCGCTGTTGGGGTCGTCGATGGCCTCGCGGGTGGTGATGTCCACGCCGCCGAGCTCGTCGATGAGCTTCTCGAATCCCTTGAAGTCGACTTCGAGGTAGTGGTCCATGCGGACGTCCGACATCTTCTCGACCGTCTTCACGGTGCAGGCAGGGCCGCCCACCTGGTACGACGAGTTGAACATGGTCTGCCGCGCGCCCGGCGCGGTGCCGCCGTGCGGCTTCGCGCACCGGGGGCGCTCGACCATCGTGTCGCGCGGGATACTGACGACCGAAGCCTTCTTGTGGGTCTTGTCGACGTGCAGGACCATCGCCGTGTCGGCGCGGGCGCCGCTGACGCCGCGGCCGTACTGACCGCGGGTTCCGCCCCGGGAGTCCGACCCGAGCAGGAGGATGTTCATGGACCCGTCGCGCCGCTCGCCGGGCCGGTCGTGTCCGAGCGCGGCGTTGACGTCCGTGCCCCGGATGTTGCCGTCGAGGTGCTGCCAGGCGTAGGCGAGGCCTCCTCCGCCGACGAGGGCGACGCCGAGCGCGCCCCACGCGACGTACCGCAGGGCCCTCTTCCGCGGCTTGCTCCGGGTTCCGCTCCCGTACGACATGCGCTGCCCCCGCTCAGTAGGCGGAGTCGACGTTGTCGATGGAGCCGTACCTGTCGGCGGCATAGTTGGCGGCCGCGGTGATGTTGGCGACCGGGTCCGTCAGCTCGTTCGCGGTGCCCTCGACGTGGTAGGTGTCGAAGGTCGGCTGGATGACCTGCAGCAGGCCCTTGGACGGGGTGCCGTTCTGCGCGTTGACGTCCCAGCCGTTCTGCGCGTTCGGGTTTCCGGACGACTCGCGCATGATGTTGCGGTGCAGCCCCTCGTACGTACCGGGGATGCCCTTGGCCTTCATGATGTCGAGCGACTCGCGGATCCAGCCGTCGAGGCTGTCCGGGTAGTTCTTCTCGGCGGCGGCCTTGGTCACGGCGGCGCTCGGCGCGGCCGCCTCGGCGGCGTGCGCGGGCGAGGGAACCAGCGTGAGGGCCGCGGCGGCGGCACCGGCGGTGGCGATGCCTGCCACGGAGAGCTTGCGGAGACGAGCGGTGCGGCCGGTGCGGGCGGCGCCGGCCTTGATGTGCGTGGGGGACATGCGGCGGTGACTCTCCAATGCGCGGATGGCGCGTGGGGGGCTCTGCTTGCGTGTGTCAGCCAGGCATAACGGCGCACGGTGTCAGGACGCAAAGGTGTGACGTACTACCCCGGTACGCAGACCGCCCTGACCAGCCCCTTCACGACCACCACAGGGCCCCGTCGCGATTCTCCGTCGGCGCTACTACCGCGCTTAGCATGTGACGTGGCTCCTATGGGTGGGCTCACACCCACGGCGGTTTTTCAGACACGTATGCCGGGCCGGTCAGGCGCTCGGCCCCGGCAGCACGACCCGCACCACGAGCCCTCCGCCCGTGCGTGCCGTCGCCGATGCCGTGCCGCCGTGGGCGCGGGCCACCGAGCGGACCAGGGCGAGTCCCAGGCCGTGGCCGCGTTCGCTGCCCACCCGGGGCCTCGCCCGGTAGAACGGTTCGAAGAGGCGGTCGGTGATCTCCGGGGCGATCCGCGGACCGGAGTTGCCGACCTCGAGGACCACACCTTCCGCGCCCTCGTCGCGCACGGTCACGTCCACGAAGCCGTCCGGGGCTCCGGTGTTGTGGGTGACGGCGTTCTCGACGAGGTTCGTCACCAGCTGCCTCAACAGCGTCGCGCTGCCCAGGACTTCGCAGGGGGCGACATCGGCGTGGACGGCGAGCGCGGCTCCTTCGGCGGGCGCGGTGGCGTCGGCGACGACCTCCCGTACGAGAGCCGCGAAGTCGACCGGCTCGGCGTCGCACGGGACTTGGTCGGCGGCGGCGAGAGCCAGGAGTTCCTTCACGACCCGAATGTTGCGCTCATTGGTCTCCGTGAGCATCGGAAGCAGTTCGCGCAGCGACTCCCCCGAGTCGTCGGCGGCCGCGAGCTGCAGCGCGGCCCGCGTGGTGGCCAGGGGGGTGAGCAGCTCGTGCGAGGCGTTCGCGGCGAACCGCTGGTGCGCGGCGAAGGACTCCTCCAGGCGTTCCAGGGTGGTGTCGAAGGTGTCCGCGAGCTGCTTGAGCTCGTCACGCGGACCCTGCGCGTTGATGCGGTACGCCAGGTCGCCCTCGCCCGCCTGAGCGGCCGCCCGGTTGATCGTGTGCAGCGGTGCGAGCAGCCTGCGCGAGAGCACCCAGCCCGCGGCCAGCCCCACCGCGGTCACCACAAGGAGCCCGCCGATGGAGATCGCGAGCACCGAGGCCCAGACGTCCTCCTTGTCCCGGACCACGCCTGACGCGGGGATCTTCTGCCCGGGTTCGGGGGTGCCGCTCGGGCTCACCGTGTGGGGTTCGATCCACTGCGGCTCGCCGGAGGAGCTGCTCGGCAGGGGGCTCGGCACCTCGATGGGAGTCGTCAGGTCGTACGTGGGGACGAAGCGGATCCCGACGTAGATCACGGCGACCATCAGCGCCGAGCAGGCGACCAGGGCGCCGCCGAAGCCGAGGAAGAGCCGCAGATGGATGCTGAGGGCCCGGGGGCGCCCGCGCCTGGGCAGCCTCACTCGCTGCCCAGGTAGTAGCCCGCGCTGATCGCGGTGTGCACGAGCTGCGGCTCGCCCAGCTTCTTGCGCAGCGTGTGCACGACGAGGCGGACGGCGTTGGTCAGCGGGTCGGTGTGCGCGTCCCACGCCTTGTCCAGGAGGTACTCGGCGCTGAGCACCCCGCCGTCGGCGCGCAGCAGCAGCTCCAGGACCGCCAGTTCCTTCGGGGTGAGACGGATCTCCTGGCCCGCGCGGGCGACCCGGCGCCGGTGCGTGTCGAAGGTGAGGTCGGCGAAGGTGAGCACGGGCGCGTGGGCCTGGGGGCTGCGCCGGTACAGGGCGCGCAGCCGGGCGACCAGCTCGGGGAAGTCGAAGGGCTTGGCCAGGTAGTCGTCGGCGCCGAGGCCGAGGCCCGCCACCTTGTCGCCGAGGCGGCCCGCGGCCGTCAGCATGAGGATGCGGCAGTCCAGGCCCTGGGCGACGATGCGGCGGCAGACCTCGTCGCCGTGCACGCCCGGCAGGTCCCGGTCGAGGACCACCGTGTCGTAGTCGTATACGGACACCCTCTCCAGCGCGGCCTCGCCGTCGTGGACCACGTCCACCGCCATGGCCTCGCGGCGCAGCCCCATCTCGATGACGCGCGCCATGTACTGCTCGTCCTCGACCACCAGCACCCGCACGCGTCCGCCCGCCCTCGCCCGATCGGTCCGTCCCGGTCGGTGAGCCCCGATCGGTCCCGCTCGCCCCGGGACGCCGTGAAAGGAGCTTCCGCGCGGCTGAGAATTCCATGAATTACCGGATACTCGGTCCCGGTAATTCGCCCTTGCCACGCCCACATTTACCAGATCTCGTCTGTGAACCGTGTATGAGGACGGCGGCCGCACCGCGGGAACCAAACACGGTTGAAAGCGGGAACTGCCTAGCGTCCCATGGCATGAACCTCTTCAAACGGGCCTGGTGGCGGCTGACGGGCCACCTCGGGAAGACGCTGATGCTCGTCGGCCTCTTCTTCGTGATCTGCACCCTGGTGCTCTCCGGCTTCCTCATCGAGGCCGCCGCCGCACGTGCCGCGGACGCCGCCAAGCAGCGGGTGGGCGCGGTGGCCACGATGCAGCTGGACGTGAACGGCCTGATCAACTCGGGGAAAATGGAGAAGCCGGACGGGCCGCAGGGCGGCAGCATCGGCAAGGCGGGTGATCTGCACGCGAGCCTCGTCGACAAGATCTGCGAGTCGACCGCGGTGGCGAAGTGCAATTACTCGACGGACGGCGGCGCCTTTCCCACGAAATCCACCAAGCTGCACCAGCCCGTTCCCCCTCCGCAGGGCCAGGACTCACTCGGCACGGACCTGTTCAGCGCCTCCGGAATCCTCGATCTCGGCGAGGTCAAGGAATTCCGCAACGGCGACTCGGAGCTGGTCGCGGGACACGGCATCACTCCCGACAGCAAGAGCGACGAGATCGTCGTCGAGGAGCGCGTCGCCAAGGACAACCACCTCGAGGTCGGCGACCGCATGAAGCTCATGGTCGGTGTGCTGCCGGGCGCCGGTCAGGAGCGCGACAAGCGGGAGTACTCCTTCAAGGTCGTCGGCATCTACAAGAACAGCACGCCCGACAGCGGCCAGTACGTCCCCGCGATGATGGACCCGGCCAACCGCCTGTACGTCACCCCCGGCGGCGGCTCGAAGCTGGAGGGCAAGGGCGACAAGGACACCGTCCTCAAGAACGCCACCTTCACCCTCAAGGACCCCGAGGACCTCGACCGGCTCAAGAAGGACGCCGAGGCGGCGGGCGCCGATCTGCGGATCTTCCCGATCACCGTGAACGACAAGCAGTACAAGACGCTCGTCGGCCCCATCAGCAAGACCGCGGACTTCGCATCCGTCACCGTCTGGCTCGTCGCCCTCGCGGGCACCGTGATCCTCGCGCTGATCGTCGCCTCTTCGCTGCGCGAGCGCCGCAAGGAACTCGGCATCCTCCTCTCCCTGGGAGAGAGGAAGCCGCGGCTGCTCGGCCAGCACCTCGTCGAGGTCGTCGCCTGCGCGGTCGTCGCCATCGGCCTCGCGGGTGCCTGCAGCCAGGTCCTTTCGCAGAGCATCGGCGACAAGCTGCTGGCCGGTGAGGTGTCCTCGGCCGAGGAGGACGCCGCGAACAAGTCCCAGGAGCCGGACTACGCCAACTCCATGGGGAACGGCGCCGCCGGGGACAAGGAGCCCGAGGCCCGGCCGATCAGCTCCATGGACATCCGCATCGGCCCCGCCGACATCGGCAAGGTCGGCGCCACGGGGCTGGGCATCGCGGCCCTGGCCACCCTGGTCCCCGGCTCCCGCGTCCTGCGCCTGAACCCGCGCGACATCCTCACGAAGGGCGACTGACGTGACCACCCACGCCACGCACTCCAACCACTCTGCTCATTCCGACCACTCCGCCCACTCCAGCGACGCCATGCTCGAACTCACCGACGTGACCCGCACCTACCAGAGCGGCAGCCGCCGCCGCACCGTACTCAAGGGCGTCAACTACCGCTTCGAGGCCGGGCGGATGTACGCCGTCGTCGGCCCCTCCGGATCCGGCAAGACCACGCTCCTCTCCCTGGCCAGCGGCCTTGACGCGCCGAGCTCCGGCACGGTGAGCTTCCAGGGCAGGGACGTCGCGCACCTGGGCCTCGGCCGGTACCGCAACCAGCACGTGGCGACCGTCTTCCAGTCCCTGAACCTGCTGACGTACATGACCGCGGTGCAGAACATCACCTCCGCCATGGAGATCACCGGCGTCAAGGCGGGCCGCCGCAAGCAGCGCGCCGTCGAACTGCTCACGCTGCTCGGCGTCGAGCCCACCGAACACCACCGCCGCACCCTGCAGCTCTCCGGCGGCCAGCAACAACGCGTGGCCATCGCCCGCGCCCTCGCCTGCGAGGTGGACATCCTCTTCGCGGACGAGCCCACCGGCAGCCTCGACCACGAGACGGCCGACGGAATCATCGAGGTGTTCCGCCGACTCGCGCACGACGACGGCAAGTGCGTGATCGTCGTGACCCACTCCAAGGAGGTCGCGGCGGCGTCGGACGAGGTGTTGCACCTCAAGCGCGGGAAGCTGACGGCCTAGGGATAGGGGGGTGTGCGTCCTGCGGGGCACCGGCCCGTCACATGAGCGCCCTCACATGAGCGCCCTCACGTGAGCGTCCACAGCAGGACCGCATCCTTGTCCGAGTAGTGCACCGCGCTCATGAGGCCCGCCGCCAGCCACTTGCCGTCCGGGCTGAACGCCAGCGCCTCCACGGAGGTGGGGCCCTTGAACGAGCTGACCTTCTTTCCCGTCACCCTGCTCCACACCCGCACCGTGCCGTCCTGGCCACCGCTCGCCAGGAGATCGCCCGCGGGGTGGAACGCGAGCGCGTGGATCATGCTGTCCGGGTTGTCGAGCGTGACGGTCTCCTGGTTCGATCCGGTGTTCCACACGTGGATCGGTCCCGACTGGTCCGCGTAGGCCAGCAGTTCGCCGTCGGGGCTGAACGCGCCGACCGCGGCGTTCTCGCTGTCCTTGACGGTGGCCGTCGGCACGCCGGTCGGGTTCCGCAGCCGCAAGGGGCGCCCGGCCACCAGCATCTTGCCGTCGCTCCTGAACGCCACCGGGCCGCCCTCCGAGTCCTTGCGGACGGCGAGCCTCTTCCCCGAGCTCACCTCCCAGACGTACAGGCCCTTGGTGGTGGCCGCCACCACGGTCCCGCCGTCCGGGCTGATGGTGACATCGGTGGCCCAGCCGTCCTGGCCACCGGCCTTGCCGGGGCCGGTGAAGGTGCGTATGAGCTTGCCGTTCTCGGTGTTCCAGACCCGGATCTTGTTCTCCTCCGCCCGCACCACGTACTGGAGGTCGCGGCTGATCACGGTGGGCTGCAGGTATCCCGGCATGCCGATGTGTACGGGCGTGCCCTTCGTGGAGGTCACGTCCCAGCGGCAGATGCCGTTGCTGCCGGTGCCGCACAGCGTGTTGCCGTCCGCGGAGAAGGCGAGGGCGCGTACGGAGTTGAGGCCCTTCAGGGCGACGGACCCCTTGGAGGCGGAGGTGTCAGAGGTGTCGCCTGGGTTCTTGCCCGGGTCCTTCTTGTCCGCCCCGTCTGCCCCGTCCGCCCCGTCTGCCTTGTCCGTCTTCTTTCCGCCGCTGGAGTCGTCTCGCCGTGTAAGGACTACGGCCCCCGCGGTGGCCGCCGCCGCGACGCCCAGACCGGCGAAGAGGAGCGTCCGCCGGGACACTCCACCCGCGTTCCCGCCCGTGGGCTCGGTCGGGGCGCCGTCATGCGGGGCGTACGAGGGCCGGTCGGGGCTGTCACCGTGGCGAGGCGGGGCTGCTGGGCCGCGAGCAGGACCGTGTGATCCCGCACGGGCACGCGCGGGTCGACGGGGGCCTCGCTTGAGGGACTTGAGGGACTTGGGAGGCTTGAGGGACTTGAGGGGCGTCCCGCGAAGCGGGCGGGGAGGTCGCCGACGGGCGGCCGCGCGCCCGGATCCTTGGCCAGGCATTCGCTCAGCAAGGTACGGAGCCGCCCCGCCCCCTCACCGTCGCCGCCCTCGACGCCATCGAGCACCGGCGGCTGATCCAGAATCCGCTGGACGACTTCGATCAGGGTCGGTGCGTCGAACGGGCCGCGCCCCGTGGCGGCGAACGCCAGGACGGAGCCGAGGGAGAACACGTCGCTCGGGGCTCCCGCCCGGTCGGCGCGGATCTGTTCCGGTGACATGTACGAGTAGGTGCCGATGACGGTGCCCGTCGCCGTGAGGGAACTGGCGTCCACCGCCCGCGCGATGCCGAAGTCGATGATGCGCGGCCCGTCGGGGGCCAGGATGACGTTGCCGGGCTTGAGGTCGCGGTGCACCAGGCCGCATGCGTGGATCGCGGCGAGACCCTCCGCGAGACCCGCGCCGAGCCGCAGGACGGCGTCCGGGGCGAGCGCGCCGTCCGACGTGACCACGTCGTGCAGGGTCGGGCCCGGGATGAACGCCGTGACCAGCCAGGGGGACGCGGCCTCGGGGTCCGCGTCGACGACCTGCGCGGTGTGGAAACCGCCGACGCGGCGCGCGGCCTCGACCTCGCGCGCGAAACGCTCACGGAACTGCGGCGCCGCCGCGAGCTCCCGCCGGATCAGCTTCACCGCGACCTGTCGGCCACCGGGCGACGTGCCGAGGAAGACCGACCCCATGCCTCCCTCGCCGAGCCGCCCTTCCAGGCGGTAAGGGCCGACCCACTGCGGGTCGTCGGGATCCAACGCGTCCATGAGTACCGTCCGGTCGAAGAGTCGAGAAGCCAACTGAGGCGCGAGCTGGCGGAGTTGAAGTGAGTCAGGCTGTCCTACGGGAGTTTCCACAGCTGCACCGAAGGTTCGACGCCGTCCGCGTCCGCCGCCGGGTTGAGCACACCCGCCAGGGTCTTGCCGTCCGGGCTGAACGCCACCGCGGGAATCGAGGCCCGGAGCGCGGACTTCGACGGACCGCCGATCAGCGTCGCGGTGACCTCGCCGGTGGACATGGACCAGAGGGTGACGGAGCGGCCCACCGTGTCGACGCCCTCCATCTCGACGTAGCCACCCGCACCGGCGATCACGCCGTGCCCCGGCTTTCCCGGCCGGTAGGCCGCCGCCAGGACGTACTCGTGCTGGTCGGTGAGTGTCCTGGTGCTGCGGCCCGCGTCCACGTCCCAGAGCCGGACACCCGCTCCGTTGGCGATGAGGGTGGCGCCGTCCTCGCTGAACGTGACCTGGGAGTAGTTCTTCTTCCGGTCTGCGGTCAGTGTCTTGGTCAGGCGGCCGGTGCGGGCGTTCCACAGCCGGATCGTGCCCTCCTTGAGGTCGGCGGCCACGCTGGCGACCGTCGCGCCGTCCGGGCTGAACGCGACCCAGCCCATGCTCCCCGTGTGACCGGTGAGCGTGGCCCTCGCACGGCCTGTCGCGGGGCTCACCAGTTCGACGCGGCTGCCCACGCCGACGGCGAGGGTCTTGCCGTCGGGGCTGATGGCCAGGCAGTTGACGCTGTCGTACTCGCCTTCGTACGTGGTGATCACGCGCTTCGGCGCGCCGCTGCGCACGTCCCAGCTGCGCAGCGTCTTGTCGAAGCCGCCGGTGAACAGGGTGCGCCCGTCACGGCTGTACACGACCGCCATGACGTTCTCGGTGTGGCCTTCGAGCGTGGCGATCGAGCGACCGGCGCCCGCGTCCCACAGCCGCAGCGTCTTGTCCTGGGCTCCGGTGGCCAGGGTGCTGCCGTCCGGGGCGAAGGCGAGGCAGCTGATGTCCTGGGTGTGGCCGGTCAGTTGGGCGACCGGTCTGGTCGCGGTGCGGGAGGCGGAAGGGCGAGGTGTGCTGCCGCCCTTCGACGTGGGCTTCCGGTCGGACGCGGGGGCGTCTTCCGGCCAGAGGAGGTAGGCGGGCACGGCGACGGCCGCCGTGGCGGCAGCGGCGATCCCGCCGATCATCAGGGCTCGTCGCCCGACCGGCTTCGCGGCGGGATCCGTCGGGGCTGCCACGGGCGGGGCCGACGGGACGGGTGGTAGAGGGGCGACCGGCGGTGCGGCCGTGGTGGAGAGCCGGTGCAGGAGATCCGCGGCGGAGGGCCGCGCGGCGGGGTCCTTGGCCAGGCAGGTGCTCACCAGCTGGTGCAGTCCCGGGTGCCCGTCGAGCCCCGTGAGTACGGGTGGTTCGCCGGTGACCCGGTGAATGATCGCCGGGACGTTCGACGCGTCGAAGGGGCTTCGGCCGGTGGCGGCGAAGGTGAGCACCGAGCCGAGGGAGAAGACGTCGCAGGCGGGCGTGACGTCGGCCGGGGTGCGTATCTGTTCCGGCGACATGTAGGCGTACGTGCCGATGAGCGTGCCGGTGTGCGTCATCGTCCCGGTGTCCGGCGCGTGGGCGATGCCGAAGTCGATGATGCGCGGCCCGTCCGGGGCGAGGATGACATTGCCGGGCTTCAGGTCGCGGTGTACCAGGGCGCACTTGTGGATCGCGACGAGGCCCTCCGCGAGGCCCGCGCCAAGGCGCAGGACGGCATCGGCGGGCAGCGGCCCCTGCTCGGTGACGAGTTGCCGCAGCGTCGGGCCCGCGATGAACTCGGTGACCAGCCAGGGGGACGCGGCCTCGGGGTCCGCGTCGACGACCTGCGCGGTGTGGAAACCACCGACGCGGCGCGCGGCCTCGACCTCGCGCGCGAAACGCTCACGGAACTGCGGCGCCGCCGCGAACTCGCGCCGGATCAGCTTCACCGCGACCGACCGGCCGGCCGGTGACGTACCGAGGAAGACCGACCCCATGCCGCCCTGGCCAAGGCGTCCTTCGATCCGATAGGGGCCGACCTGCCGGGGGTCCGAGGGACTCAGCGACTCCACCATGCGCTACTCACCACCAACGGATATGTACACGCACGGAATTGAACCATGATCCGATCCTCGCCCAGGGCTGTGAGCGGGTGTCCGTGCGGCGACGCGGGGCGCACGGTGAGCAATTAGGAAACTTTCCTGTCAGTCTTGACGGCGCCGGGAAAGGACCTTAGCTTTTCCCGCCAACCCCACCTTTCGATCGGGCCCCCACAGCACCCCACAGCACCCCCTGAACACGCGCTGAAGCACTTCCCCACAGAGTGACGCGAACACAGGAGGCACCTCCCATGGCACATCCCACTCCCGGCCGACGCCACCCCCGGCTCCACCGCCGCTGGATCACCATCGCCGCGGCACTCGCCGTGGGCTCGCTCCTCACCGTCGCCCCGCAGTTCAGCGCGGACGCGAGCGCCGAGCAGGGCACCGCACAGGACACCGGCACCGTCCGGGCCCCGGCCGGATCGCCGGTGGCTCTGAACGGGCAGCTCAAGCTGTGCGGCACCGATCTGTGTTCCGCGCAGGGCAAGGCCGTCCAGCTCAGGGGCATGAGCTCGCACGGCACGCAGTGGTACGAGCAGTGCCTCACGGACGGCTCGCTCGACGCCCTGGCCAAGGACTGGGGTGCCGATGTGCTGCGCGTCTCCACGTACGTCCAGGAGGACGGCTACGAGACCGACCCGGCGAAGTTCACCGAAATCGCCCAGCGCGTGATCGACCAGGCCATCGAGCGCGGCATGTACGCCATCATCGACTGGCACATGCTCGACCCCGGCGACCCCAACGCGAACACCGCGCTGGCCAAGAAGTTCTTCACCGACATGGCGAAGAAGTACGCGGATCAGCCCAATGTGTTCTACGAGATAGCCAACGAACCCAGCGGCGTCGAATGGTCCGAGATCAAGTCGTACGCGGAGGAGATCATCCCCGTCATCCGGCGGTACGACCCCGACGGCATCGCGCTCGTCGGAACCCGCGCCTGGTCCTCGCTCGGCGTCTCCGAAGGCGCGGACGAGAGGGAGGTCATCGACAACCCGGTCGACGCGGAGAACGTGATGTACACGTTCCACTTCTATGCCGCCGACCACGACGACGAGTATCTGCGGACGCTGTCCAGGGCCGCCGACGAAATCCCCATGTTCGTCACCGAGTTCGGTACCCAGGAGGCATCGGGTGACGGCGGCAACGACTTCGCGATGTCCCAGAAGTACATCGACCTCATGAAGCAGAAGAACATCTCCTGGACCAACTGGAACTACTCGGACGACTCCCGCTCGGGGGCGGTCTTCAAGCCGGGCACCTGCGATGGCGACGAGTGGGCGGGCACCGGCGTGCTCAAGCCCGCTGGCGCGTGGGTGCGGGAGCGCGTCAGGGGCTGACGACACGGCGGGGCCGGACCCCTGTCCAGGGTCCGGCCCCGCCCCGCTCGTCGCGGGATCAGACCATGCGGCCCGGGCCGCCCGGGAAGTGGGCGCCGTAGTACGTACCGATCTGGTCGTGGTACGCCGGGTCGGTCAGGTGCTTGTGCTTGTCGAACTCAGGCGCGTCCTTGATCTGGTCCTTGGTCCGCGCCACCTGGATCGTCTTCGCTTCCGGGTCGATGCCCGTGATGGTCCCCGCCGGCAGCAGAACCTCCTTGCCGAAGATCCACACGCCGGTGTCGACGACGATGTACTGCGAGTCGACGTCGTTCGAGTGCTTGTCGACCTTGCCGATCTGCCCGTCCGTCGCCTCGACCTTGTACCCCGTCAGGTCGGCGTTGGGAGTGTGACCTGCCGAGGAGGGGTACCTCCAGATGTTCTCGGTCATGGTGTGACCTCCGTGCGCTAGCCGGTCCGGTCAGGCGGTGCGGACTGCACCGTGCGTCCTTCCCGGCGACACCACCCGGTTCTCCGGGCACGCCGCCGGTAAACGTCCGACACCGGCACGACCGCGCGTTCGGCGTGAACCGCACCCCCACCCGGCGCGGCCTCTGAGATGACTTTCGGCCCGGCGTGTCGAACCACCCCCCGGCACCCGCAGACCGCCACTTCTAGTCGCACTCCCGCGGCTCCGCGATGCGGTGAGCCAGCCACACGAGAGCGGGCGGCATGCGGTACTCGACGGCGTGGTGGCCGCCCTCGAAGAGTTCGAAGTGCACGTCGGTGTCCCGCACTCCGGCCTCGGCGATCGCGTCGCGGAAGGCCAGTGCGCCCAGGTCGAGGAACCACTCGTCGCGGGTTCCGGCGTCGATCCAGATGCCGCGCTGGGAGCGCAGCGCCTCGGCGTGGTCGGCGGCCATGCGTACCGGGTCCCAGGCCAGCCAGCGCTGCCACTCCTCTTCGCGCAGTGCGCCGGTGCGCGGGTCGAAGGGCAGGGTGGGCGTGCCGTCGGGCCCCGGGGAGAAGCAGGCGGAGACCCCGAGGATCTCCAGGAGGTTCAGGTCCTCCTCCTTGGTGAAGGCGACCCGCGAGCGGAAGTCGTCCCACCAGCGGAAGATGTCGCCGCCGTAGGGCCTCAACTGGCGGGCCGCGGTGAGGAAGTGCGGCTGGTACTGCGCCTGGGACAGCGAGTCCCCGGAGTGCGTGGCGAACGCGCCGAACAGGTCGGGGCGGAGCATCGCGCTGACCGCGGCGCCGAGACCGCCGCTCGACTTGCCCGCGATGGCCCGGTGTTCACGTTCGGGCAGGGTGCGGTAGTGGGCGTCGACGTACGGCACGAGCTCCTCGCACAGATACGAGTGGTAGCGGCCGGTGCCCGGCGAGTCGATGAACTGGCTGCCGCCGTACGTGGTCCAGGCGTCCACGAACACCAGCAGCGTGCCGGGCGCGTCACCGCGGGCGAAGAGCGCGTCGGCGAGCTCGGGAACGGGCTGCCGGAAGGCCGTGCGGTTGCCCCAGACCGGCAGCGTTCCCGCGTATCCGAGCAGCAGGTAGACGACGGGGTAGCGGCGCCCGGGCGCCTCCTCGTAGCCGGGCGGGGTGTAGACCCACAGCGGCCGTCGGGCGGGGTCGCGGAGGGGATTGTCACGGAGCAGCGCGCTGTCGATGACGTGCTCGTCGATGCGGCCGGAGAGCGTGAAGGTCGGCATGACCCGGGACGTTACTACGATTTCAAATTATCTGAGTCCGTAATTTATGGGCGATAGGGTGGAGCCGTGACAACAGGCAAGTCGACGACGACATCGACACAGACACGGGACTCGGTCGATCGGCACATCACCCGCTGGGAGCGGGAAGTGCCCGGTCTCGTACCGGAGTTGGAGGGCGCGGTCACCCGCATGCAGATGCTGGTCCGGCACCTGCACGGGCAGAAGGAGGCCGCCCTGGCGCGGCACGGGCTGAAGCTGTGGGAGTACGAGATCCTGTGGCGCCTGCGATCGGCGGGCGAGCCCTATCGCATGACACCCACGCGTCTCGCACGGGGACTCGGCATCCATCCGGCGACCCTCACCAACCGCCTCGACCGGCTCCAGTCGTCGGGCCTGATCACGCGCGAGCATCCACCGGAGGACCGCCGCAGTCTCCTCGTCGGCCTGACCCCCGAGGGAGCCGAGGCGTGGTCGGCGGTGATCGACGACCAGCGGGCGGCCGAGGCCACACTGCTCGCGCCCCTGGGCGAGCGCGAGTTGGCACACCTGTCCGCCCTCCTGCGGACCGTGGCGCTCGCCGTCGAGGACGGCGGCCCGCCGCTCATGCCCGACGCCACTTGAGGGCGCCCGCCACCGTCGGCGTACCGGCGGCGGGCTCTCTGTCTGCTACCTCAGGTGACGCTCACGGCCGCGGGGTGACGTTCTTGACCGGCAGCTCCTTGCTCGCACCCGCGATGTAGTAGTCCTTGGGCGCGGAGAAGAGCACGAACTCGTTGTCGTAGTCCCGGATCTTGGCGCGCACCTCGAAGTTGCCCCGGGCGTCGGTGGTGGCCCGCGCGTCGTAGGCGGACTCGTAGTAGGTCCGCAGCAGCACCTGGGTACCGGCGACCGGGCCGTGCCCGGCGGGCCAGGTGACCTTGCCCGTGACGACGAGTGTGTCACCGGCGCGCACCTTGGTGCGGTTCACCTTGTAGGTGAGGGCACTGGCGACCGGCTGGACGGTGAGCGTGTCGTAGGCGAAGTAGATCTCGTTGTCGTCGGGCGGTCCCGGGTCGTACGAGGCCTGGAACTCCACCTGATGCCGGGGGAAGACGTACACGCTGCCCTGGTCCAGCCAGCGGTCCGCCCGCACGTCGGAGAGCGCGAACCGCCCCTGGGCGTCCGCGCGGACGGCACCCAGGTCGAGGGACTCGCGCTCGGTCGGGTCGATGGGGTCGCCCCACGGGTTCCACGTCTTGTACAGGACGATCTTGGTGAGCTTGACCGGCGCGTCCGCGACGGGGGTGCCGTCGGCGCGGGTCACGGTGCCGCTGAGGTCGGTGGTGCGGTGGGCGAAGTCGGTGGTGGCGGCGCTGCTGGAGAGCGCCACCCGGTAGGCCGCCGTCGGCTCATCGGCCGTCGTGCGGGCGGCAGTTGATCCTTGCTCGGCGGTGGAGCCATGGGCGGCCGGGACGCCGAGCGCGAAGGTCGTCAGGGCGAGGGCGGCGGCCGCGGTCAGTCTCGCGGCGCGGGTACGCAGGTGCACGTGAACTCCGTTGCTGGTGCGGTCAGTTACTGGCGTGATGACTAATCGCCGGAGAGTCCGGCGTGGAGTTCGACACGCGGATGCCCGAGCGTGGTTGTAGGGGCGGCAGGGAGTGCACGGACCGTGCATGACGCGTTTGACTGCTGGTCGTCGGCCGGTCTTCTGCGCGTTGCCCTGCCCCCTGAGAGGGCTCGGAAAGACCCGTCGGCGAGGGGAAAGGACCCACACGGCGGCAGATGGATGCCGCCTTGGTCTACACCAACCACCGCTGTCCCAGTATCCTCAGCCGTGGCCAGTAGCCATTCGCCGCCTCCAGGAGGCTCACGGTGAAAGTTCGCACCAGAAGCTCGGCGATCATCGGCACCCTCTGCCTCATCGCGTCCCTCGCCCTCACCACGGCGTCCGCGGACGAGTCCGCGGCCCCGCGTCAGGCCGCCAAGGTCGCACTGACGAAGGTGACCACGGCCAAGAACCCGACCGCGGGCGCGGCAGGCCCGGGCGGAACGGTCTGGATCGCCGAACGCGCGGGAACCGTAAGGGTCTTGGACCGGGGTGCACTCAGCGCGCCCGTGCTCGACATCTCCGCCGAGACCACCACCGACGGCGAACGCGGCCTGCTGGGCATCGCGTTCGACAAGAAGTTCGCGCACTTCTACATCTCGTTCACGAACCTCGAAGGCACCAGCACCGTCGACGAGTTCGCCGTACGGCACGGCAAGATCCGGCCGGAGACCCGGCGCACCGTCATCACCCAGACCCAGCCGTACTCGAACCACAACGGCGGCGACATCAAGTTCGGCCCCGACGGCTACCTCTACATCGCCCTCGGCGACGGCGGCTCGGGCGGCGACCCGCACGGCAACGGACAGAACCTCGACACGCTGCTCGGCAAGCTGCTTCGGATCGACCCGCACGGCGGCAAGCCGTACGCGATCCCCCAGGACAATCCGTTCGTGGACGACCCGAAGGCGAAGGACGAGATCTGGGCCTACGGGCTGCGCAACCCGTGGCGGTTCTCCTTCGACGCGGGCACGGGCGACCTGCTGATCGGTGACGTCGGCCAGAGTGCCTGGGAGGAGATCGACTGG
Source organism: Streptomyces kanamyceticus (assembly GCF_008704495.1). Lineage (NCBI taxonomy): Bacteria > Bacillati > Actinomycetota > Actinomycetes > Kitasatosporales > Streptomycetaceae > Streptomyces > Streptomyces kanamyceticus. The sequence continues at coordinate 9,904,856 of NZ_CP023699.1, read as the reverse complement.
GCTCCCGCCAAGAGCGAGGGCGGCGAGAACTACGGCTGGTCCCAGATGGAGGGCAACCACCCCTTCCGCGAGGGCACCGAACCCGCGAACCACGTGCCACCGGTCCACGAGTACGACCGCACCGGCCTCGGCTGCTCGGTGACCGGCGGATTCGTCTACCGGGGCAAGGCGATCCCGGCCCTCAGGGGCCAGTACGTGTACAGCGACTACTGCGACGGCACCATCCGCTCGCTGGAGATCAAGGACGGGAAGGTGACCGGCACGCACGACCTCGGAGTCAACGGCGGCGAGGTCATCTCGTTCGTCCAGGGCGGCAATCGCGAGCTCTACGCCCTCGACATCGGCGGCAGCGTCTACCGCATCGATCGGGCGTAGCGGCGCGATGACCGAAGGGTGACCGAAGATGGGCGCATGTCAGCGGAAACGAGCGGCATCGCTCTGAGCAAGCAGGATCTTCGTGAGGTCACCGCGTACGCCGCGGCCTGCGCGGAGACGGTCCTCGACGTGTTCGAGGCCGATCGGCCGGACGACCCACGCCCCCGGGACGCGATCGGTACGGCGTGGGTGTTCGCCCGGGGCGGCGAGCGCGGGAAGGCACTGCGCGACGCCGCGTGGGCGGCGCTCAAGGCGGCCAAGGACACGGACACCGCGGCCGCCCGCGAGGCGGCGCGGGCCGCGATGGCCGCGGCGGGCGCCGCCTATCTGCACCCGTTGGCCAAGGCCACCCAGGTCAAGCACATCCTCGGCGCGGGCGCGCACGCCGCGCGAGCGGCCGAGCTCGTCGCCGGTGATGATCCGGCCGTGGGCGCCGAACACCTTCAGCGGGCGGTACGTCGTGTGACACCGGCCGTCGTCGACGTACTCACACGTTTTCCGACGGCACCGGGTGGTGGCGGACGGGTCGGTGAGCTGATCCGCGTGCTGGACGCGGATCTTCGCGGCTGACCGACCCGTCGCCGTCGGTGGCGTCGTCGTCGGCGCCCGTCATGTGGGCGAGCACCCTGGCGGCGCCGTCGGGGCCGAAGGTGTCGGCAATGGCACCGGCAGCGCCCTCGGCCGCTTCGATGGAGCGCGGCAGGAGGAGGTCCTCGTAGGCGATGACGGCCTGGTCGATGACCGAAGCGTCGACGAGGGCCTGCGCGAGGTCCGCGCCGTCGCGCATGGCGAGGTTGGCGCCCATCCCGGAGAACGGGGACATCAGGTGTGCGGCGTCTCCGAGGAGGGTGAGGCCAGGTGTGTGGGTCCAGGTGTGCGGGACGGGCAAGGCGTACAGCGGGCGGTTGACGTAGCCCGTGTCCGTGTCCGTGATGAACCCGAGCAACTCCTCGCTCCAGCCGGTGAATTTCTTCAGGAGGGCCTCGCGTACGGCGGCGGTGTCGGTGTCGGTGAGGTCGAGCCCGGCCCGGCGGTACCAGTCCTCGTCCGTACGCATGGCGACGTAGACGCGGATGTGTCCGCCGCTGTTGCGCTGGGCCACGATGCCCCGCTGGTCGTGGAGGGCCATCATCGTGCCCGCGCCGGTGAGTTCGGCCAGGCGGGGGTGGCGGGTGTCGGCGTCGTCGAAGCCGGTCTCCACGAAAGTGACACCGGTGTAGCCGGGCGTCGCGCCGGACAGTTGCCGGCGGACCCTGGACCAGGCACCGTCGGCGCCGACGACGAGGTCGGCGTCGACGGTGGTGCCGTCGGCGAAGTGCAGGCGGTGGGTGCCGTCGCCGAGGGGTTCGACGCGGGTGAGCTTGTGGTCCCAGCGCACGGTGCCGGGCTCGAGGGACTCCAGCAGCAGGGCGCGCAGTTGGCCGCGATCTATCTCGGGATTGCCCTCGACGGTCTCGGCCTCGGGCGGGACGGCGTCGAACAGGATCCGTCCTGAGCCGCCGTCCATCACCCGCATCTGCTGCCCCTCGGGACGCGACAGGGCAAGGAACTCGTCCATCAATCCTGCCTGATTCAGGGCGTGTTGACCGGAGTCCGGGTGCATGTCGAGGGTGCCGCCCTGGTCGCGTGCGGCCCCGGAGGCGTCCAGGTCGTGGACAGTGACGGCGATACCGTGCCGCTGGAGGACGCGGGCGCAGGTCAGGCCGCCAAGTCCGGCGCCGATGACCGCGATGCGGGGCGTGGGAGAGGACATGACTGATCGCTCCTTCGAGGAACTGGAGTGGGGTGGGGTGGGGCGTGGCGGGCCGCCATCTCAGAAGAGCACACCGATTCACTAACTGCAACCGTTGCACTTTATGAGTCGCTCACCTAATTGAGTCGAGCCCCTTAATGAACTGTTCAACTCAAAGGTAGACTGTCCGGCATGACCAAAACCGAGACCGCCGCCGCCTCGGCACCCGCGGGCCGCCGCGAGCGCAAGAAGGCCGCCACCCGGCAGGCCATCGCCGACGCGGCACTGCGCCTGTTCCTGGAGCGCGGGTACGACGACGTCGGCATCCGCGAGATCGCGGACGCCGCGGACGTCTCCACCACCACGCTGTTCAAGCACTTCCCGGTCAAGGAGGCCCTGGTCTTCGACGAGGACGCCGAGCACGAGGCCCGCCTGCTCGCCGCCGTACGCGAAAGGACCGCCGGGCGGTCCATCCCCGCGGCGCTGCGCGACCACGCGCTGAGCCACCGTCTGGCGGCCGCGGACAGCGACCCTCGCTTCGCCGCCTTCGCCGGTCTGGTGAACGACACCCCGGCCCTGCGCGACTACCTCCAGAGCATGTGGCTGCGTCACTCCGCCGCCCTGGCGCAGGTCATCGCCGAGGAGAGCGGCCTGCCCGCGGACGACCCCGCCTGCGCCGCCCTGGCCCACTTCGCCCTGGAGGCCCCCCGTGCCGTCCACGGCCACGACGACCCGCGCCAGGCCCTCACGCGCGCCTTCGACCTGCTGGAGAACGGCTGGCAGGCCACGTCACCCTGAGGCACCGAACTCCGCGACCGTGGACCGCACTTGCCGAAACAGCAACGAACAATGCTCTTTACGGCACACCGATTGAGACTGGCCCCACGGAATCCGGGGGAACCCACGGAGCGATCGAGGGGAAGGCACACGATGAAGAGCGCCGAAGCCGCACGGTACTGGGACGCGGTGTACACGGAACGGCCCACGCCCGAGGAGCCGCGACCGAACGCCCGCCTCGTCGAGACGGTCACCGCGCTCCCGCCGGGGGACGCGCTGGACCTCGGATGCGGGGGCGGCGGCGACGCCCTGTGGCTCGCCGACCAGGGCTGGCGCGTCACCGCTCTCGACGTCTCGGCCGTGGCGACCGCGGCGCTCGCCCAGAAGGCCCGCGCACGCGGCCTGGGCGACCGGATCACCGCCACGCAGCACGACGTACGCGCCTCGCTGCCCGACCTACGCTGCGACCTGGTCACCGCCCACTACTTCCACACCCCCTACGACCAGGACAGGACGCCCGTCCTCAACGCCGCCGCAGGTCTGCTGCGGGTGGGCGGACGACTCCTGATCGTCGACCACGGATCGACGGCACCGTGGTCATGGAACCAGGACCCCGGCGTGCGGTACCCGACCCCTCAAGAGGTCGCGGCGCTGCTGGACCTCTCCCCCGAGCAGTGGGAGATCGACCGCGCGGACACGCCGAGCCGGACGGCGATCGGCCCCGACGGAAGCACGGCCGAGGTCATCGACCACGTCCTGCTCGTACGCAGGACGGCGTGATGACCCGCAAGGACACCCCGCCGCCCCGGACCGCGAACGACGAAGCCGATGTCCTGCGCGGCTTCCTCGACTACCTGCGCGTCTCGATCGCCTCGAAGGTGGAGGGCGCCGCGGAACCCCAGGCCCGGGCGTCGATGGTGCCCTCGGGCACGAGCCTGCTCGGCGTACTCAACCACCTGGCGGCCGTGGAGAGCGCGACGTTCCTCGGTGAGAAGGTCGGCGACTGGCAGGCCACCTTCCGGCCCGACCCGCAGGACAGCGTCGCCGACGTGGTCGCCCGCTACCGGGCCACCGTCGACCGCGCGAACAAGGCCCTCGACGCATGCACCGACCTCGGCGCGCCACTCCCCCGGCCGGGGCGTCCGGGCTCATCTCCCAGTGTGCGCTGGGCACTTACCCACATGATCGAGGAAACCGGCCGCCACGCGGGCCACGCCGACATCCTCCGCGAACTCATCGACGGCGCCACCGGGCGCTGACTTCCGGCTACGACGGAGCGTGCCCGCCGCCTCCGTCGAGCAGCATCCGCGCGGCCACCGTCGCGCCGTCGGTGCGGATCGTGCCGGACACCGTCTTGGCTCGCGCGCGCGTCTCCGGTGCGAGGGCCGTCCTGAGCGCCGCCGACAGGGAGTCGACGGTCGGGGTCGGTCCGTCGTGGGCCGCGCCGATGCCCAGTTCGGCCACTCTGGCGGCCCACTGCGGCTGGTCCGCGATCTGCGGGACGAGTACCTGGGGCGCGCCCGCCAGGGCGGCCGTCGTCGTGGTGCCCGCGCCGCCGTGGTGCACCACGGCGGCCATCTGGGCGAACAGGGCCTGATGGTTGACCTCGCCGATCACCAGGCAGTCGTCCCCGTCGTCGGCGGGGGCGAGGTCGGCCCAGCCCCGGGAGAGGATCGCGCGGCGGCCCTGCGCGCGGATCGCCTCGACGGTCACCCGCGCGAGGTCCGGCGAGGTACGCAGCGCCATGCTGCCGAAGCCCGCGTACACCGGCGGTTCGCCCGCGGCCAGGAACGCCTCCACCGCTGCGGGGAGCGGGCGTCCGTCCGGCAGGATCCATGCCCCGGTCTGCACGAGGTCGAGGTTCGTCAGGTCCTGCCACGGGCCGAGGACCGGGTCCGCGGCCAGCCACACCCGGTCGGTGAGGACGTGGTCGCGGACGCTGTCCACCGGTGGCAGGCCGATCGCCGCCCGGTGCCGGTTGAGCGCCTCTCCGTACAGCGCGTCCACGCGTCGGCCGTCCTGCTCCCACAGCACCTTGAGGTCGGTCTCGTCGCTCGGCGACGGCGTGCCCGGCCGCGCACCGGGACGGAAGTACGGCGACGGCAGCCCGAACGGATGGAAGCACGCCATGACGTACCGGATGCCCAGCTTCTCGGCCACGTCACGCGCACCGGCGGGCATCAGGCCCGTCGCGAGGATCGCGTCGCACCCCTCGGCCGCCGCGGTGAGCGTCTCGAACCGCGCGGCGACCAGCTCGGGCGCGAGCCGGAAGGCGTCCTGCGCTGTCGGCGGCCGCTCGCCGGTCACCACCGAGCGCACCGACGGGCCGAGCGGCACGTGCTCCACGCCGACACGGGCGAGCAGCGTCGTGAACTCCTCGTCCGGCGGCGCGCACACCCGCGCCTGCGCGCCGAGCTCCCGCAGCCGCACCGCCACTGCCGCAAGGGGCTCGACGTCCCCGCGCGATCCCCAGGTCGACAACACCACACGCATCTCGTGAATCCCCATTTCGCATTTCCGCGTTCCCGCATTCCCGCATTTCCGCAGGTCCTGGCCTCGGCCGACCATCTTGACGCACCGACGGGGCCTTGCCGCAAGCCCCCCGTTGGGCTATAGATTGAAAGTGGCAGGGAGGTACACCTCTCTGCCTTTTCGCTGTCCGCGGCCCTGCTGCCGGTGCGCCGAATACGCGGGTCCGTCTGTGTCCGAAAGGCGGGTTTGCGGCGGGCCGGGTGTGCCGAGGAATGCCCCATGACTGAGGAGAACGCGGCGCGTGCCACGGATGTGGCGCGCGCCTACTACGACACCGGTGACATCGACGGCTTCTACTCGCAGACGTGGGGCGGTGAGGACATCCACGTCGGGGTGTACACCGATCCGCACGAAGCGATCGGTTCGGCGGCCGGGCGGACCGTCGAGCGCATGGCCTCGAAGGTGGGCGACGCGCTCGGCGCCGACAGCACCGTCCTCGACATGGGGTCGGGCTACGGCGGCGCGGCCCGCAGACTGGCCGCCGCGTACGGCTGCCATGTGGTGGCCCTCAACATCAGCGAGGTCCAGAACCAGCGGCACCGTGAACTCAACGCGGAGCGCGGCCTCGACGACCGGATCGAGGTCGTGTCCGGCTCCTTCCAGGACATCCCCGCCCCCGACGGGAAGTTCGACGTCGTCTGGTCCCAGGAAGCCCTGTGCCACAGCGGCGACCGGGCCGGGGTGCTGCGGGAGGCACGGCGGGTCCTCAAGCCCGGCGGCCACCTGGTGTTCACCGACCTCATGGCCGCCGAGGACGCCCCGGACGACGAGGTGCGCCCGGCCGCGGAGCGCCTGCGCCTCGCCGACTTCGCCACGCCGGGTTTCTACGTCGAGCAGCTCAAGGCCCTGGCCTACGCCGACGTGGCGTTCGACGACCTCAGCGACCACATGCTGACCCACTACGAGCGCCTCACCGAGGAGGTCCTGAAGGCGGCGCCAGGACTGACCGACGCCGTCAGCGCCGAGTACGTCGACCGGCTGCGGACGAGCCTGCCCCAGACGGCGGCCGCCTGCCGCAAGGGCCACTTCAGGTGGGGGATCTTCCACGGCCTTCGCGGCTGACACTGCCAGGCCGGTGGATGACACACGCCGTGGCGGCGGCCGGACACCTGAGTGCCCGGGCCGCCGCCCGCGGGAAGGGGCCGACTCCGGTCAGAGCACCCCGATGTCGTAGAAGAACTGGTAGCGCGTCGGGTCGTCCGGCAGGAACCAGTGAAAGCCCTCTTCCAGGAAGACGGCGACCAGGTTGACGGCGATGATCAGGCCGACGAACGCCAGGACGACACGGGCGATCGCGCGCTGCGGTGCGGGGGCGATCGTACGGTCAGCGGTGACGTGCGCGAGCGCCATGACGATGCCGACCGCGACCACGGACGCCTGGAACAGGATCCACGCCCAGACGTACATGTGCAGGCCGAGGACCGGCGCCCCGTAGCCCTTGTCCCCCGGCAGGATGTGCAGCATGGTCTGGCGCCAAGCGGTGAACGAGCCGCCGATCATCGCCACCAGAGCCAGGCCCCAGCCCAGCATGTAGTCCCGGCCCGTGATGGTGCCGGTCATGCCGCGACGCACGACGCAGCAGGCGCCCAGTGCGCCGAGGAGCATGAACATCCGCTGGATCATGCAGAGCGGGCAGGGATAGTCCCAGCTGACGAACTGCACGCCGAGACCCGCGCAGACGATGCCGGTCCAGCCGACGGCGAAGAAGCAGGCGAACCAGAACTGGACCTGCCCGAGCACCGCGGGCGGCCGTTGGTCCGAGGCGGCGGGAGTCGTGGTGTGGGCCATGTCAGTAAGTCAGCCCCAGCCCGAGCCCGCTGGTGATGTGGTGGTTCAGCAGCACGGCGACCAGCGCGATCACGACCGCCCAGGCGCCCAGAACCACGCCTCTTGACCGGTCCTGCCAGATCGCCACGAGCGTGGCGAGCAGGCCCGCGAAGATGATGGTGTCCATGACCGCGGACCGTACTGACGGTCCGTCATTGATTGCGGTACGCCGCGCACACGGGTCCCGGTCCGTACCTCCGCATGGCGCAAGCGGGACCTGCCGAAGCGGCGCCTCGGCAGGGGGGGTTCAGTACGAGGTCCCCATCGCGGACCTGACCTCGTCCAGGGTCTCCTCCGCGATCGCTCCGGCCTTCTCGTTCCCGGCCCGGAGCACCTTGCGGATGCGCGCCCGGTCCTTGGCGAGTTCGGTCCGGCGGGCCCGCAACGGCGCGAGGTGGTCGTTGACCGCTTCGGTCACGGTGCGCTTGAGCGCGGCCCCTCCGCCGTCGCCGATCTCCGCGGCGACCTGGACCGGGTCGCGGCCCTGGCACAGGGCGGCCAGCAGGACCAGGCTCGATACTTCGGGGCGGCGGTCCGGCTCGTAGGTGATGCGGCGGTCGGCGTCGGTCTTGGCGCCCTTGATCAGGGCGGCGGTCTCGTCGGCGGTGGCCGCCAGGGTGAGGGCGTTGCCCCGCGACTTGCTCATCTTCGTACCGTCGGTGCCCAGCAGCAGCGGTGCCGACGACAGCAGCGCGTCCGGCTGGGGAAAGACCTGTCCGTAGCGGTCGTTGAAGCGGCGTGCGACAGTGCGCGTGACCTCCAGGTGGGGCAGTTGGTCCTGCCCGACCGGCACGAGATCGGCCTTGCAGAACAGGATGTCGGCGGCCTGGTGCACCGGATAGGTGAACATCAGCCCGGACACGGAGGACTGGCGCGAGTGCGCGATCTCGTCCTTCACCGTGGGGTTACGGCGCAGTTCGGAGACGGAGACCAGGGACAGGAACGGCAGCAGCAGCTGGTTCAGGGCCGGAACGGCACTGTGCGCGAAGATCGTCGTCCGCTCGGGGTCGAGCCCGGCCGCCAGGTAGTCGAGGACCAGGTCCTCCACGCGCTCCGTGAGGTGTTCGGCGACGTCCCGGTCGGTGAGCACCTGGTAGTCGGCGATCAGGACGAGGGTGTCGACGCCGCGGTCCTGCAGTTCCACGCGGCCGCGCAGGGTGCCGAAGTAGTGCCCCAGATGCAGCCGCCCCGTCGGCCGGTCACCGGTCAGCACCCTAAACCGGGACGGAGCGGCCGCAATCTCCTTCTCCAGCTCGGCGCCGCGCCGCAACGCCGCGGCCACGTCGGCCTTGCTGACCGAGGGAGCGTCCGCCGCGTTCAGGCCTCCGTCTGTCGTGCCGCCTGTCATGCCGTCCGTCATTTCGTCTGCCAGGTCGCCTGCCATGGGCCTCTCCCGCCTCGCGCTCCCGGTGCGCCGTCACAGTAACCGCCGCATACGAGGCATATCGGCCAGGCGAGCGGGACCCGCCCGGCGCCGCCCGGCGCGTCAGCCGCTCGGCCGACGCGACGGGCCCGAACCAGATCGCCGCCCTACGGTGAGGCCATGTCCCCACCACGCGCACCACAGGCAAGCGCTACCCGGAGCGGCTCTCCTACGACCGCGAAGCCGCCTATGCCGTCCTCGACCAGGCACTCGTGGCCCATGTCGGTCTCACCACCGAGGACGGCCCGGTGGTCATCCCGACCCTGCACGTACGCGACGGGGACCGGCTGCTGCTGCACGGCTCCGCGTACGGCCGGTTCATGACCGCGGCCGCCTCGGGGATCGAGGTGTGCGTGACGGTGACGCTGTTCGACGGCCTGATCCTCGGGCGGGCCGCCTCGCACCATTCCGGCGCCTACCGGTCCGTCATGGTCTTCGGCCGGGCCACCGGGATCGAGGACCACCAGGAGCGGGCCGACCTGCTCGGCCAGATCGTGGAGGGCATCGTCCCCGACCGGCTGTCCGGCGCGCACCCGGCGCGCCGCCCCAGTACGGACGAGGCCGCCTACACCGCCGTACTCGCCCTGCCCATCGAGGAGTTCTCACTCAAGACCCGCGGCGGCTTCGCCCGGGACGAGCCCAAGGACGACGGCGTCGAGGCGTGGGCCGGGATCATCCCCTTCAACGTCACCCCGGGCACACCCATCCCCGACAGCCTCACCGGCACCCGCTTCCCCGCCCCCGACACCTCGACCCTGCGGGGCATCCAGCACAACGGCTGACCTGTCACGTGCGCCCCTAGGCCGCGAGGGAACCGCGCTCGACCGAACCGTGTTCCACGATGACGAGCGTCCCCCTGCTGCCGGGGCGCACGGCGTGTTCCACCCCCGCCTCCACCACGTACATCTCCCCGGCGCGCACCTCGATCTCGGCGCCGTCGGCCGTCAGTCGCAGTGTTCCGTCCACGACCAGCAGTGTCTCCGCGGTCTCGTGCGATTCCACGGGCACGGTGCGGCCGTCCATGCGCAGGACCTTCACCTCGGTGGGGCCGATCCGGGCGAGCACGAGTGGGCTCCAGGCGTCGGGGAGTTCCGCGGCCCTGCTCGGTACGTCGACGGGGTTCATGGCACTGCCTCCTCGCGGGCCGTCCGGTCGGAGGGCTCCATGAGCCGTCGAGGACGTCCGCAGTCGTGATCAAGGAATGAGACGACGGTACGACACGGCTGCGCACGACTGGCTGACCGTTCGGTAAAACCTCACCCGGCGTAGCGGTGAAACGGGGTGACTTCTGGGGTTCCCGGGGTCCCGGTAGCACCCCTCCGTCACAATCGGAGGTCCGGTCCGGCACGTCAACTGCCGTATGGATGCCCGATGTTGCTGGCCTCGCAGCGCTCCGCGCGTTGTGCGTGGGCGGTCGAGGGAGAAGGTGGAGATGGTGTCCGACGAGTACGACTACATCGTGGTGGGCGCGGGGTCGGCCGGTTGTGTGCTGGCGGCCAGGCTGTCCGAGGACGGGCAGAGCTCGGTCCTGCTGATCGAGGCGGGCGGGGAGGACAGTCGGGCGGAGATCGGGATACCCATGGCCTGGCCCGCGCTGCAGGGCACCGAGGTCGACTACGGCTACACCACGGTCCCGCAGACCGGTGCCGACGGAGCGGCCAGGCCCTTCCCGAGGGGGCGGACGCTCGGCGGGTCGGGCACCATCAACGGGCTCATCCATCTGCGCGGACACCGTGCCGACTTCGACCGTTGGGAGGCCCTGGGGTGTTCGGGGTGGGGGTTCGAGAGGGTCCTGCCGTACTTCCAGCGGATGGAGAGCGTCGAGGGCAGGGACCCGAAGTTCCGCGGGAACGAGGGGCCGCTGCGTCCGGCGCCCGCGCAGGAAGGCGGCCACCCGCTGTCCCAGGCGTTCCTCGACGCGGCGAGCGCGGTCGGGCACGCGCGAACCGATGACTTCAACGGCCGCGACCAGGAGGGCGCGGGCTGGCACGACTTGAACATCGTCGACGGCAGGCGGCAGACCACCGCGGACGCCTATCTGCACCCGGTCAGGAACAGCAGGCCCAATCTGTCCGTCGCCACCGGATCGCGCGCGCTGCGACTGCTCTTCGACGGCGGAAGCCGGTGCACCGGCGTGGAGTTCGGGCAGCACGGCGCCGGGCGTACCGCCCGTGCGGCGGCCGAGGTCATCGTCAGCTGCGGGGCCGTCGACTCCCCCCGGCTGCTCCTGCTCTCCGGCATCGGGCCCGCCGACGAGCTGCGGGAGTTGGGCATACCGGTGCGGCACGACCTGCCAGGGGTCGGGCGCAATCTGCACGACCACCCGCTCTGCCCGGTCGTCTTCACGGCCGACCGCCCCCTTCCCCCGGCGCGGACCAGCCTCGCCGAGACGTCCCTGCTGTGGCGCGGCGACGCCTCCGCGCAGAGCCCCGACCTGCAACTGCTGTGCATCCACGTCCCGTACCACCCGCCGTCGATGCCTCCGCCGGACAACGGCTTCACCCTCGCGGTGGCCACCGTCCCCGACAGCCGTGGCTCGGTACGGCTGAGCGGTCCGCGCCCCGATGCCCCGCCGCTGATCGACCCCAACTACCTGGGCGAGGAGAGCGACGTACGCCGCTTGCTCCAGGGCATCGCGACGGCCCGGGAGATCGCGGCGGCGCCACCCTTCGCCCCGTGGCGCGCACGCGAGGTGCTGCCCGGGGCCGGTGTCACCGACGAGCCCGGACTGCGCGACTACCTCGCCGCGGCCGTCGGCCCGTACTTCCACGCCGTGGGCACCTGCGCCATGGGCACCGGCACGGACGCGGTGGTGGCGCCCGATCTGACCGTGCACGGCGTCCAGGGCCTGCGGGTGGCCGACGCGTCGGTGATGCCGTCGATCGTCTCGGTCAACACGAACGCCGCGACCGTCATGATCGCCGAGAAGGCGGCGGACCTGATCCGGTCCGGCGCTCGGTAGGCCGGTAGTCCGGGGCAGTGACCTGCGAGCTGATCCACGGCCGCGTCGGAAGCGTCGGGAGCCTGCCGTGGTCCAGGGCGAACCGGGGCAAAGAGACGCCGAATGCCTTCGCTATCTCGTCCAGCGCGCCGGTCTCGTCCGAGCGGTCCACGGCGGGCCCGACGGGGTCGGGGAACAGGTGGTCGGGAGCGAGTGCGGCGGGGATGGCGCCTGTCCGGTGGCGTTCGGTCTCGTGGACCGTGAAGGCGTAACGCTGCTCGCCGTCCTCGGCGCAGGCGAAGTGGAACAGACCGGGGGCCCACCAGACCGTGAGGGCCCGGGTGCCGCGCGACAGCTCGGTGCCCGGGTGCGTCAGGCGGGCCGCGTCGAAGCCCGGCCAGCGGTTCGAGTCGAAGCCGAAGCTCCAGCCGTTCAGGGCGCCGACACGGGCCGTGGGGCCGCGCTCCTCCCGCTGCCAGCCGAACGGGAAGCCCCCCAGCTCGGTCTCGCCCGCCGGTGGCCCCAGTGGCCCGGTGCCGAACCGCTCCGCCAGTTCTTCGGGGCTGATGCCTTCCACCAGGACGAACCGGTACGCGTCCCTGCGCAGTTCAGCCCTGGGGTTCCGCTGGGTCAGCCAGCCGAGGCCGTCCGGCGCCGCCACCACCGCATCGTGTGCGGGTGCGAGTGCGGGCGCTGATGCCGTCTTCGCCTGACCGGCCCGGGGTGTCGTCAGCAGCCGCCTGCCCCGTTCCGGCGTGATGACGGGGCCGAGCAGCGGGTCCCCGAGCAGGCCGAACGGGGCCACGTGGTCCGCCCCGTACGGCTCCCAGCGCGGGACCGCCGCCACGAGCACCCGCCAGGCGCCGTCCGTGTCGCCCCAGCGGGCCAGCTCTCTGGCTTCCTTGACCGCGTGGCCGAAGGGGCCCGGTGCCGCGTACTCGTAGGTGCGCGCCCTGATCCGCTCAAGGACGACCTTGGCACGCTCCCTGTCCGCCGCCCAGTCGTCGCTCGCGGGGCCGAGCACGAAGGAGTCGTCCCTGCCGTAGTGGCGCAGATGGTCGCGCACCTTGAGAGGCAGCACCTCGCCCGCGTACATCGGATCGTCCATGCGCGGGTCCACCGGCACCCAGCCGCTACCTTCGAGCAGCGCCCTGAGCTGCGCGGACAGCAACTCCGCCCGCGGCCTGCCGAGGTCCCCCGCCTCGCGGAAGACGGCGAGCGCTTCGTCCAACTCGCCCCTCAGACAGGCGATTCGGGCCTCCTCCACCTTGGCGTCGAGGGCACGCGTCACCCCGTTCTCGAATCCTTCGTGGCCTCCGCCCAGGCGGTAGATCTCCTGGTACATCGCTTCCATGAACGCGCGGAACGACTCGTACCGGGTGGGCCGTTCGCCGCTCCACCCGTGGTACACGTACACCGCCCACTCCCCGTCGGCGCCCACGTCACCCGGGTCGAGCAGCACATCCGTCATGTCCGAGTCGAGCGAAAGCTGCAGCGCCCGGCCCCACATTCCGGCCTGGCGCACCTCCGCCTCGGTGGGGTCCGCGTCCAGGTTCCTCCCGTAGAGCCCAGCGAGGTCGTGCGGGTCCCCGTAGCGGCTGATGCCGTCGGCCCCCGCCAGCAGGTAGACGAACCCACCCGCATGACGCCAGCCGTCCGACACCTGGAGGAAGGAGCGCAGGGACGGCGGCAGCGGACCCGCCGTCCCCCACTCCTGGAGCCGCTCTTCCAGGGCCGTGAGGCGCCCGGGGTCGACCGGGGCGAAACCCAGCCATCGGTCGCGGACCATGTCCTCGTCGAGTTCCTCGAACTCCTCGGGATCCTCCGCGGCCTGCGCTTCCAGCCACTCCTCGCTCCACCGCTTCAGCAGCGGCCCCCACTCGAAGATCTTCATGTCCGCCATCGTGACACCCGCCACTGACAATCGATCACGCGTCACCGCGAGGCGCCTTAGGGTCGTCCTAGCCAGCCTGACGAACATCCTTACAAGCATGGGGAGTTGACATGAGCGAGAGCAGATTCGCCGATCGCGTCGTCGTGGTCACCGGCGGCGGGTCCGGTATCGGTGCCGCGACCGTGGACCGGTTCGGGCGGGAAGGCGCGACGGTGATCTCCGTCGGTCGGTCCGAGGCCAAACTGAAGCACGCCGCCGGGCAGGCACCCGCCGGTTCGACCGTCGTCCCGCGCGTCGCGGACGTCGCGGACGAGACCGCGATCGGCACGCTGATCGCCGATGTGGCCGAGGAGTTCGGCCGCCTGGACGTCCTGGTCAACAACGCCGCCATCGCGGTTCCCGGAACCGTCGAGCAGCTCGACACGGCGTCCTGGCGCCAGGTCTTCGCCGCCGACATCGACGGCGTCTTCTTCGCCTCGCGTGCCGCGCTCCCCCACCTGCGTCGGGTCGGCGGCTGCATCGTCAACGTCGGCTCGGTGTCCGGACTCGGCGCGGACTGGGGCATGGCCGCGTACAACAGCGCCAAGGGGGCCCTGGTCAACCTGACCAACGCGATGGCGCTCGACCACGCCCGCGAGGGCGTCCGGGTCAACGCCGTGCACCCGAGCCTGACCCGCACCCCCGTGGCCGCCCCCGTCGTGGAGAACGAGGAGATCCTCGCGGCGTTCCAGCAGCGGATCCCCATGGAGCGCCCCGCGGAACCGGCCGAAGTCGCCGCCGTCATCGCCTTCTTGGCCAGCGCGGACGCGAGTTTCGTCAATGGCGCCCACATTCCGGTGGACGGCGGCCTCCGGGCTTCCAGCGGCCAGCCCCGCTTGTTCTGAACCGTCGCACGGTCCGCGCGGCGTTGTCCCCGGTCGGCCGCGAGGCGGCCGACCTCCGCGGCCACACCTCAGGACGAGGACGTACGACGCCTCAGGACGAGGACGTCAGCGGCAGCGACGCGGCCGTCTGCCACTCGAATCCGTCCGGGTCGGTGAAGGGCCCGCCGTCGCCGCCGATCACGAAGCGGTGCGATCCGGTTCCCTCGGGCGCGACGCCGACCTCCTTGGCCAAGGCGCGGCGCCGGTACAGCGCGAACTTGACGCGTCCGGATCCGCCGTCGAACTCGGCGTACGTACGTCCGAAGCTCTTCGCGACGGTGAGACCGCGCCCGACGTAGAACCGCTTGCTCGCGACGACGTCCGCCACGCCCACCAGGAGCACGATCTCGTCGATCTGCCGGGTGGCAGGGCCCGTGTCCTTCTTCGCCGAGGTCGCGATCTTCCAGATCTCCCCGTCCGGGGCCTGGACGACACCGCTGTAGCCCCACAGCGACTTGGCGGCGGGCTTCAGCGTCGTGGCACCGGCCGCCAGGGCGCTGGCGATGAGGCCGTCGACCGTGGCGGGCCGGGACACCGTGAGCGCCAGCATGAACCCGCGGAAGCCGGTCGTGGAGTCCTGCGCGGCCCTCGTACGTATCGGTGAATCCAGGCCGAAGGCCTCGGCGTAGAAGCGGTTGGCCGCCGTCGGGTCGGCCACGTCAAGGGTGATGCATTCGATGTTCGCCATGCCCATCACGCTAGGCGCGGGCCTGTGAGGGGTGCTTCTCCATTCCTGACCGATGGGACGTCGGCCGCGGCGCCGATCGCGCGCTGCCGGTAGACGTCCGGCGACACACCGACCCGTTCCGTGAAGCAGGTCCTGAACGTGTCGAGGGACGGGCCGCCGACGGCCGAGCAGACCTCGGCGACGCTCAGGTCCCCGCGGCGCAGCAGGGCCGTCGCGTGTTCGATACGACGTGTCATCAGGTACGCGTACGGGGCCAGGCCGTAGGCCAGCAGGAACTGGCGGCCGAGGGGTGCGGCGGGCAGGTTCGCGGCGCGGGCGAGCACCTCGATGTCCAGCGGCCGCCCGTACTCCCGGTCGATCCGGTCACGCACGCGACGCAGCCGCGCGAGGTCGCTCAGGCGCTGCGCCTCGACGCGAGCGCGGCCCCACGAGGGTTGGCACATGAAAGAGCTCCTTCCACCTGTCGTGGGTCGGACCGCTCAGCCGACTTCCTGGATGCGGACCATGTTGCCCGCGGGGTCGCGGAAGGCGCAGTCCCGGATGCCGTACGGCTGATCGGTCGGTTCCTGGACGATCTCGGCGTCGCCCGCGCTGACCTTCTCGAACACGCCGTCGAGGTCATGGGTGGCGAGGAGGATCCAGCCGTAGGTGCCCTTGGCCATCATCTCGGCGATGGTGCGGCGTTCGTCCTCGGTGATCCCGGGGTCGGCGGCCGGTGGCGCCAGGAGGATGGACGTGCCGACCTGACCGACGGGACCGACCGTTATCCAGCGCATCCTGCCCTGTCCGACGTCGCTGCGGACCTCGAAGCCGAGGACGTCCCGGTAGAAGGCGAGGGACGCGTCCGGGTCGTCGTGCGGGAGGACGGTCGTGTGAATGGTGATGTCCATGCCGTTGATGCTAAGCGCGGCGGCCGGGCTCGGGCTTCTCGAATCGTGCGGGACCGCTACCCGACGGAACCGGCGCTCCCAGATTGGCGGGATAGTGCTCCGACGTTTTCCGTCGAGGGCGTTGACCGTGTCCCGTCATGGCGCAACCCTAATGCACGTTGCTGAATATCAGACACAGATCTGAACAACGCGCGAGCTCCGCAGTATCCCTCCCTCTCGCCCCCACGAAGGCAGGTATCAGCTCATGCACCTCATGAGCGGCACGATGAACGTCACGAGAAGGAAATCCGCACTGCTCATGACCGGCGCACTGGTCGGTGCCCTCCTCTACGGGGGTGGCACCGAGGCAGGAGCCGGGACGACCGTGTCCGCATCTCTGAACGGGAGTACCCCCGACCGGTCCACCACCGACTGGTCCGCCTCCATGGTCGATTCCACCCTCGCCCGCTACACGCCCACCACCATCGGCGGCTGGTCGTACCCGGTCGGGCTCTACCTCTACGGCCAGTACCTCACCTATCAACGCACGCACGACGAGCGGTACTTGACGTTCATCAAGGAGTACGTGGACCGTTTCGTCGGCGCCGACGGCTCCATCGGCCAGAGCTTCAACAGCCTGGACAGCATGCAGGCGGGCCGACTCCTGACGATCCTGCACCGCGAGACCGGACAGGACCGCTACCGGATCGCGGCCCACAAGATCCGCGACCGCCTCAAGACCTATCCGCGCACGGGCGACGGCGGCTTCTGGCACGCCACAGCGGCCAGTCGCGCCCATCAGCTGTGGGCCGACGGCGTCTACATGGTCAATCCGTTCCTCGTCGAGTACGGCGCGGAGTTCGGCGACACGTCGTACACCCAGGACGAGGCGGCCGAGCAACTGGCCGTGTACGGCACCCATCTGCAAGTTTCCGGCGGGCTCCTGCGGCACGCCTACGACGAGTCCCGCGAGGCGAGTTGGGCCGACAAGGACACCGGGCGCGCCCCCGAGTCCTGGTGCCGGGCCGTCGGCTGGTACTCGATGGCACTGGTGAACGTGCTCGACGCGATCCCGGCCGACCACCCCCGGCGTGCGCGGCTCCGGACCGTCCTGACGCGGCTCGCCGCCGGTCTCGAGCGGTACCAGGATCCGGCGACCGGCCGCTGGTTCCAGGTGATCGACAAGGGGGCCCGTCCCGGCAACTGGACCGAGACGTCGTGCTCCAGCATGTTCACCTACGCGCTGTCACGCGGCGCCCAACAGGGCTACATCGACGCCCATTACGCGGACGTGGCCAGGCGCGGATACGCGGGTGTGCTCGCCCGCGTCTCGCTCGACGGCGACGGGCGCACGGAACTCGCCGAGATCTCCGTCGGCACCAACGTCGGGGACTACGCGTACTACATCGGTCGCGGCCGGGCGACCAACGACTTCCACGGTCTCGGCGCCTTTCTGATCATGAACGAGCAACTCAGGGCAAGCAACTCAGCGGAAGGCAGGGACAGATGAACACGTCCAGGAGGACCGTGCTTGGAGCCGCGCTCGGCGGCGCCGCCGCGGCGGCGCTACCGGCGAGCGCGCTGGCCACGTCGGCGGGAGCGGCGGCGCCTACGGCGAGTTGGCAGTTGCGCTGGTCGCCGACGGCGAGCGGCGACGGGATGCGCGCCTGGGAGACGGTCGAGGACGACCGGGCCGACTCGCACACGGCGGGCCAGCCGCACATCCGTACCGAGGGCAAGAACTGGCGCTTCAACATGCACATGGTGGATCGCGACACCTCGACCGACCGGCAGCGCCAGGAGGTCACGGGCTGCCGCAAGGGCGACTCGTACCTGCGCTGGCTGCCGGGCCAGACCTGGCGGCTCACGTACAAGATGTTCCTGCCGAGCTCGCTGAAGGCGACCACCTCCTTCACCCACATCATGCAGATGAAGCAGCCGGGGCAGGGCAGTTCGCCGATCGTCGTGCAGTCGCTGCGGCGGGTCGACGGCGTGGAGACCATCGAACTGCAGCTGTTCACCTCGGGCACGCTGATCGGGCGTACCGCTCTCGCGCCGCTGCACGACGCCTGGACGGACGTCGACTTCCAGATGAAGATCGGCAACGGTTCGTCGGGCTCGATCCGCTGGATCCTCAAGAGCGGCGGCACGACGTTGGTCGACAAGTCGCGGACGGGCATCGACACGTTCCTCGATGACCGGGTGCGTCCCAAGTGGGGCATCTACCGTTCGCTGGGCGACACTTCGGGTTCCCTGAAGGACTGTCACATGCTGCTGACCGACCTGCGCGCCTACCAACTCGCCTGATGCGCGCGCCGCGACGCCGTTTACCGGCGATCCTGACGACCGTGTTCGCCCTGCTGCTCGGCGCGCTCGCCCTGCCGACGCCTGCCGGGGCCGATGTGGTCCACCCCCGCCAGGACTTCCTGCGCTCCTCCACCTCGGGCCTCTTCCTGCACTGGGGACAGCGCACCGCGCCGTCCCACACCAGTTGCGACGCCTGGGAGCGGGACGTCACCGCGGGCGGGTGGAGCGCCGACTACTGGGTGCGCGAGGCCCAGAAGCTGCATGCCCAGTACCTGGTGCTCGCCACGTTCCACAGCAGGCTCGGCTACGCGCGACCCTGGCCGTCCAAGATCCCGGGCAGTTGCGCGACCGAACGGGACTTCCTGGGCGAACTCGTCGCGGCCGCGAAGGCCAAGGGGCTCAAGACGATCCTGTACATGACCGACGACCCGAAGTGGCACGACGAGGGCGGCCACGAGTGGCTGGACTCGGCGGCCTACTCCGCCCACAAGGGCCGCGACGTCGACCTGCGCACCCGCGACGGCTTCGGGGAGTTCTCGTACGACCAGTTCTTCGAGGTCATGGACCGCTATCCGGACCTAGGTGGCTTCTGGATCGACAACGACAACGCGTACTGGGAGCAGCACGGCCTCTACCGGAAGATCTACGAGAAGCGCCCCCACTACACGCTCAGCAACAACAACGAGGACACGCCGATCATGGACATGGTCAGCAACGAGCAGAAGACCGGCATGTCCCCCGCCTACGACTATCCGCAGGCCGTCTACACCGCCGCGCCGCGCCTCGTCGAGGCGGACTTCAAGCTGCCCTCCACCGGCTCCTGGTGGTACACGGGCGCAGACCCGGACGTGGACCGGCAGCTCACGCTCGGGCGGCTCGTCACCAACGCCGGTTCGTCGGTGAAGGCGCTCATGGCCGAGACACCGATGGTAGACGGGCGATTCCCTTCCAAACAGGAGGAGTTCAACGACTTCGCCTCCGGCTACCTGGACCGCGTCGGCGAGTCCCTGCACGGCGTCGAGGGAGGCGGCTATCTGTACGGGGGCCTGCAGCCCGGCTTCTGGAACGACGGCGCGCACGGCGTGACGACCATCGCCAAGAGCGACCCCGACCGCCACTACCTGCACGTCCTGACCCCACCGTCGACGTCCACGCTGAAGGTCCACGACAACGGCTACCGGGTCGCCTCGGTCACCAACCTCCGCACGGGGAAGGCCATTTCGTACCGCCAGTCCGACGGCACGCTGACCTTGACGGGCCTGCGCGACTGGGATCCGTACGACACGGTCTTCAAGGTCACCACCGCGGGCCGCCAGGGCATCATCCCCGCCACCTCGTACACGATGAGCGCGAGCGCGTCGGCGAGCGGCCACGACGCGGCGCTGGCGGCGGACGGCGACCACCGCACCTACTGGGACAGCGACCGGGCGACCCCGGTGTCCCTGCGCTTCGACCTCGGCGCGGCGCGGCGCGTGCGGTACCTCGCCGTCAACCAGCGTGAGGACTCGGTGAGTTACGCCCGCTCGGACACCGAACAGTCGGCGCGCATCCGGGACTACCGCGTCTACGTCAGCGCGGACGGCACGCACTGGGGCAGCCCGGTGAAGACCGGCACCCTGCCGAGCAGGCGCGGGGTCGCGATGATCGACGTCCCGGCGACCACGGCGCGCCATGTCCGCCTGGAGGTGCTCAACACCCATGCGGCGCCGACGGACACGGACCGCTACAAGCGGCTACGGATCGACGAGGCGTGGATCGGTGACGCCTATCCGAGCGGCGCTCACACGGGCGGGGCGTCGTCAGCGCAGCACCGCCGCCAGCAGGTCGGTGCCCAGTGACGTCACGTCGGGCAGATTCAGGGTGTGCCGGACGTAGCGGCCGGGCTGCCGGGGCGCGAGCAGGCCCGCGCCGCGACACTCCCTGAACTGCCCGGAGGGAGCTATGCCGTGCCCGACGGCTCCTTCCCATCAGATCCGGCGGACCGCGTACCCCAGATACGTCACCACCGGGCTGCCCTCCGGTTCGAGCACCATGTCGACCAGGGCGGGCAGTTGCTCGTCGGTCACCGTGCCGCGCCTGCGCCCGCGCGTCGCTCGCACCAGGCTTCGTACGTCACGCGGTTTGAACGCCGAGACGTCTCGCGCGGCGAGACCGGCCCGGTCCAGGGCCTCGGCGAGCTCCGCGGGGCGGCGCAGCCGGTGTGCGGCGTAGCGGTCGCGGGGCATGATCCGGGTGCCGGGGAACCTTTGGAAGGCGCCGAGGTAGATGAGGCGGGACACGGGAGTGCGGTTCACCGTGTCGTAGACGAAGGCGCCACCGGGGCGCAGCACCCGCGCCGCCTCCGCGAGGACCGCGTCGAGGCGGTCGGTGATTTCGAGGGTGTCGGCGCAGTAGACGAGGTCGAAGGAGGCGTCCGGCAGGGCGAGTTGCTCAGCGGGCGTCGTCACGTACGTCAGGCCGAGCCCGTCGTCCGTGTCCCTGGCGAGGGCCGTCGCGGCGGGGGAAGGATCGGCGGCGACGACCTCGAAGCCGAGCTGGGCGAGCCCCCGTGCGGGCAGGCCGCGTCCGCTGCCGATGACGAGCGCGCGGCTGTCGGCCGGTGCGTGGCGCAGCTCCGCGAGCACGTGGCCCAGGTACTCAAGACGTACGGAATGGAAGGTCAGGGCCCGGATGTGGCGGCCGTCGACGATCGTGGGTCCGGCGGAGTCGACTGCGATGTGCGGGGTGGTGGTCATGGCGGGCTCCGAGTCAGGTCACGTCAGGTTCCCTCAAGGAACCTAACATTGACAGGTTCCCTCAGGGAACCCGTCGGCGATACCCTGGAGCAGTGACCCGCACCCCTCTCTCCGGCGTCGCGTGCTCGATCGCCCGCGCGACCGACCTGTTCGGCGACGCCTGGACGGCCCTGATCATGCGCGACGTCCTCGTCGGCATCCGGCGCTTCGACGAGCTGGCGGAGGACCTCGGCCTGTCCCGCAAGATCCTCGCCTCGCGCCTCGCCCGCTTGGTCGAGGAGGGTGTGCTGACGCGTGAGCGCTACCAGGACAGCCCGCCGCGCGAGGAGTACGTGGCCACGGAGAAAGGCCGGGAGCTCTACCCCGTCCTGCTGGCGCTGATGGCCTGGGGCGACAAGTGGTACGCGGAACCGGCGGGGCCACCCGCGCTGATCCGCCACGACGCCTGCGGGCACGTCACCGCGCCGGTCGTGGCCTGCGAGGCGTGCCGGGGACCGCTCACGGTGGCCGACACCACGCAACTGCCGGGACCCGGCGGGCGGGTGGGTCCCGGCACGCGACTCCTTGGACCGCTGATCGCCGCGCGGGGCGAGGCGACCCCGGACCTCGCCAGGGGCGTTGAACGACCCTGACCCGTGACGTGTCTGTCTCAGTTCGACAGACACCCCATCAGCCGGTCCGCCACCTCGGTCGCGTCCGGCCCGGCCGCGTAGACGTAGTGGTCGGGGCGCACGGCGGCGGCGGTGGCGCCGAGGTCGGCCAGCCAGCGGCGGTGCGTGCCGTCCAGGTCGGCGACGACGCGTCCCGCTGCGGTGGCGCCGAAGCCGACGACCGTGACACCCAGGTCTGCGAGCGCGGGGACGTCCAGCAGTGGCAGGGCCTCCGCCGTGACCAGGAGGCGGAAACCCCCGCCGACGATCTCGTCGAGCAGTCCTGTCCTTCGGCCGTCGCTCACTCGCCCCTGGACCGAGAGCCCGCCCCCGCCGGAGGCGAACAGGCCGGGGCCGAGGTCGGGCAGACGGATCCGTTCCGGCTCCTTGAGCGCGGCCTGACGGGCCTTCAGCACGGTGTCGCGCTCCCGGGCGAGCACCGGGTCCCGCACCGTGTGCTCGCGGCCGAGCTCCACACTCAGCTCCGTCACACCCCGCACATGCGGCTCCCGCTCGCTCTGATACGTGTCGAGCACATCGGCGCCCTGGACACCTCTGCGTACGAGATCCAGCTTGAAGGCGATGTTGAGTACGTCCCGTATGCCCGCGCACATGCCCTGCCCCAGGAACGGCGGCATCTGGTGTGCGGCATCGCCCGCGAGCAGCACACGGCCGTCCCGCCACCGCCTCGCGACCAGCGACTGGAACGTGTAGGTGGCGGCACGGACGATGTCGGCGTCGTCGCGGGACAGATGGCGCGCCACGCGGGACCACACGCGCTCCGCCGTACGCTCCCGCTCCGCGTCGTCGCCCTCGTCGAGCATGAAGGCGAACCGTTGTCGCCCGGCGGTGGTGGTGATGACGGTGGTCGGCCCCTCGGGATCGCCGATCTGCAGCATCGGCGGCAACCCCAATTCGGCTGCGGGGCGCCGGAGTTCGAAGTCGCAGACCAGCCAGGGTTCGGCGAAGCCGAGATCGTCCTGCTCGATGTCGAGGGCCGCCCGCACGAAGCTGTTGCCTCCGTCGCACCCGACCACGTGACGCGCCGCGAGGCCGGTGCCGTCCGCCGTGTCGAGTGTGACCCGATCGCGGTCCTGGGTCAGTCCCGTGACCTTCGTGCCGAACCGGATGTCGACGTTCGGCAGCGCCG
Organism: Streptomyces kanamyceticus; assembly: GCF_008704495.1. NCBI lineage: Bacteria > Bacillati > Actinomycetota > Actinomycetes > Kitasatosporales > Streptomycetaceae > Streptomyces > Streptomyces kanamyceticus. Next base: position 9,882,033 of record NZ_CP023699.1, on the reverse strand, counting down.
CGCACAGCCCGTGGAGCGCCTTCTCCAGGTCCGGCTGGTGGAACATGTAGAGGTCGGCCCAGCCGCTGGTGCCAACGGCCCGGAACACCTGCCGGATGAGCAGCTCACCCGCTCCATTGCGCCACTCGTACGCCTCTTGCCGTCGCAGCGCGGGCGCCAACTCGTCGGCGAGGCCGAGCCCTTGTAACGCGCGCATGACCTCGCCGTCGAGGCTGGCGGCCCGGGGCAGCCCGTACAGACCGGGGTAGCGCTCGAACACCACGACCGAGTGCCCGGCCTTCCCGAGCAGCGCCGCGAGCGTCATGCCGACGGGGCCGCACCCGACCACGGCGACATCGACGCACCCATGTCCGCCGACCATCACGGCACCAGCACCAGTTTCCCGGGGGCGTGCCCGGCGATTCCTGACTTGTGCGCCTGGGCCGCCTCGTACAACGGATAGCAGCTCTCGATGAGGACCCGCAGCTCACCCGCGCCCGCCCCGGCCGCCAGACCTGCGCGTGCGGCCATCCGGACCTCGGTTCCCGCATCCTGGCCGGGTCCGTATCCGAGCACCTTGACACCTGCGGTGACGCGCCGGTCGGAGCCGACGACGGAGGCGATGCGGGCACGGTCCGCGACCAGTTCCAGGGAGACGTCGAGCGCTTCGTCGGTGCCCGCGCAGTCCACGGCGGCGGTGACGCCGTCCGGCGCGGCGGCGCGTACGCGCTCCAGCAGGCCGGGACCGTAGACGACCGGGACGGCGCCCAGTTCACGCAGCAGGTCGTGATTGCGTTCGGCGGCGGTGGCGAGCACCGTCGCGCCCCGCGCGGTCGCCAGCTGCACGGCCATCAGGCCCGCCCCTCCGGAGCCGCCGTGCACGAGCACGGTGTCGCCACGGCCGAGGCTCACGGCGTGCAGGGTGTGCGCCGCCGTGGTGCCCGAGAGCATGAGCCCGGCGGCCTCCTCCCAGGACAGCGTGGCGGGCTTGGGGGTCAGCGAGGTCACGGGGGCGGTGACGTAGTCGGCGTAGGCGGCCGTGACGGGATGGACGATCACTTCGTCGCCGAGCTCCACGCCGGTGACGCCCGCGCCGATCGCCGTGACCACGCCCGCGCATTCCAGACCGAGTGCGGGCAGGGCGTCGGCGGCGACACCTGCCGTGTCCTTGTGCGCGTCGTCCACGGTGTGGAACGTGCCGCTGTAGAGCTTCCAGTCGATGGGGTTGACCCCTGCGGCACGGACGCCGACGACGACTTCGCCGAAAGCCGGTCGCGGAATCCGCAGTTCGAAGACACCGAGCACATCGGGTGTGCCGTACGCGGTCGGCCGAACGATTCTGGCCATGAGTGTTCACTCCCGTACGAGTTGTGGTGGTGTGTGCCAACGCGATCGGCTGTCGCCGTCCTCCCGCCGTTGGCCACCACGTCAGTCTCGAACGCTCCTGGCATGATGTCTAATGCATCTTTTGCACAGAGTGTTTGCGTCAGACGCACTTGGAGGGACCGTACGTGCCCGACCAGTTGGACCTCAATCTGCTGCGTGTCTTCGACGCGTTGATGGACACCGGCAGCGTCTCCGCGGCGGCGGCCCGCCTCCACCTCTCCACACCGGCGACGAGCAGGGCGCTCGGCCGTCTGCGACGGGCGATGAACGACCAGATCCTGGTGCGCGCGGGCCGGGGGCTCGTGCCCACACCGTTCGCCCAGCGGTCGGCGGCCAAGGTCAAGGCGCTCCTCGATGCCGCGGCCGAACTCCGGGTGGATCCCGACGGAAGCGACCCGCGGTCCTGGCGGCGCACCTTCGCCATCCGCGTGAACGACGGGCTCAGTCCCGTTCTCGCGCCGCGCCTCACCCACCGGATCGCCGCCGAGGCACCCGATGTCCGGCTGCGGTTCGTCCCCCAGGACTCCAAAGAACCCGACCCGTTGCGCGACGGCTCGCTCGACCTCGACATCGGCATCGCCGACCCGCCCCCGCCCGACCTGCACACCCGGACGCTGTTCTCCGACCGCTTCGTCGCGGTGACGTCGGCCCACTCCGATCTGGGCAAGGCCGCACACCTGACCGTGGACGACCTGTGCGCCCACCCGCACATCTCCGCGTCCCGCCGGGGTCTCGCGCACGGGCCGCTCGACGAGGCGCTGGGGCGCCTGGGCCGCTCCCGCCGGGTCGTCGCCGTCGTCCCCTCCTTCGCCGTGGCCGCGCTGATGGCGCTGGAGGGGGACGTCATCTGCCTCGGGCCACGGATGGTGGCGGAGCACCTCGTCGAACGACAGGTGCCGCTGCGGTGGCACGAGGTGCCCCTGGAACTGCCCTCGGTCGATGTCCAACTGCGCTGGCACCGAAGGCTCGACGACGACCCCGCCTCCCAGTGGCTCCGCCGCCACGTGCTGGAAGCCGTCCGGCCGCTCGTCGCCACGCCCTGATCCAGGGAGCGCCCCCGCACCACGAGCGGCGGTGTGGCTACGGCGCCATCTCGTACGTCCCCGCCAGCGCCTCGACCCGCTCCCAGACCCGCGCCGAGCGGGCCTCGTCGACGACCGGGCGCCGGACGGCTCCCAGCGCCCAGCCCTGCTGCGCCTCCGTCGCGGAGTCCTTGCCGTGGAGCTCGACCGCGTGCGCGGAGAAGTCGCGTACGAGGACGGCGAAGAGCTCGTCGAGGACGTCCTGCTCCAGGCCCGTCAGGCGCGCCTGCTCGAGGATCAGCTGGCCGTGCACGACGAGCGCGAACAGCTGGCCGACGGCGAGCAGCAGGTCGAGGTCGCGGCTCTGCGCCTCGTCGGGGGCCGCGGTGGTGACGAACTCGCAGAGCGCGTCGGCCTGTTCGCGGAAGCGGGCGACGTTGGGGACCTCGGCGTACGCGTCGTACGCGGCGCGCCAGTCGTGGAAGCGGATGGCGCCGAGGCCCCTGGCCGGTCCCTGCCGGAAGAGGAAGTCGTCGTCGGCCGCGTCCAGGCGGGTGGGGACCGGCTCGTACGCGGCGGGGGCCAGGAGGTGGTTGCCCATGAACTTGAGGATCAGGGCGAGGTTGACGTGGACCGTGCCCTCCAGCTTGGGCAGGCCGCGGATCTCGACGGCCGCCTGCGCGAAGTAGTTGTCCTTCTCGAAGCCCTTGGCGGCGATGACGTCCCACATGAGGTCGATGACCTTCTCGCCCTCGGTGGTCACCTTCATCTTCGTCATGGGGTTGAAGAGGAGGTAGCGGCGGTCGTCGGGCCCTGCCGAGCGGAAGTAGTCCACGGCGCGGTCGCTGAACAGCTTCATCCCGACGAGGCGGACGTAGGCGTCGGTCAGCTCCCGGCGCACGTGCGGGAAGGCGGTGACGGGGCGGCCGTAGAGGATGCGTCCCGTGGCGTGGGTGACGGCCTCGTACATCGCGTGCTCGCAGATGCCGATCGAGGCGGTGCAGAGGTTGAACTTGCCCACGTTGACGGTGTTGAGGGCGGCGTCGAAGGCGGCACGCCCGGTGTGCAGGACGTCGTCGGGGCCGACCGGGTAGTTCGCCAGGCGGAACTCGCTGACGTACTTGGAGGAGTCGACGACGTTCTTCACCAGGTGGTACGCCTCGTGGCGGCTGTCGGCGGCGAAGAAGACGTAGCCGTCGGGGCCCTCGATGTCGGTGCGGCGGCCGAAGACGGAGACGAGCCCGGCCTTGTTGCCGTTGCCGATGTAGTACTTGGAGCCGGTGGCCAGGAAGCCGCCGTCGCCGTCCGGTTCGAGCAGCATGTCGGTCGAGTAGATGTCCGCGCCGTGGGACTTCTCGGAGAGGCCGAAGGCGAACACCTCGCCCTGGGAGAGGAGTTCGGCGGCGCGGGCGCGGGCGGCGGCGTTGTCGCTCTGCCAGACCGGACCGAGGCCCAGGATCGTGACCTGCCACGCGTACCAGTAGTCGAGGCCGTAGAAGCCGAAGATCTCGTTGAGGGCGGCGATCCTGGCGGTGTCCCAACGCTTGTCCCCCTGCCCCTCCTCGGCCGCGGCGGCCGGGGTCAGGAAGGTCGCGAACAGCCCCTCCTTGGCGGAGAACTCCAGGAAGTCCGCCAGCCAGGCGCGCGAACGGTAGTCCTCGATCAGCCTGCGCTTGCCGCGCGCCTCGAACCAGTCGACGGTCGCGCGCAGCAGCCTGCGCGTCTCGGGGTCGAAGTGCGTCGGGTCGTAGGTGTGGGGATTGAACAGCAGCTGGTCGGCCATGGTCGGTCGCCTTTCCGGCTCGGGAGGTTGAGGGAGGGTGGTCGTACGAGGTTCGGAGGGGGGCGGTGCGCGCAGGCCGCCCGTCCGGAGGGTTCAGTGGCCCGGAGCGAGCCCGTGGAGCGTGGCCAGCACGTCGTCGAGCCAGGCGACGGTCATGCGTTCGTACGCGATGCCGCCGCGCAGCACGACGTGCTGGAGCTCCCGCCCGGCATCGGGCGCGTCGGGGACCGCGGCGTCGGGCGCGTCCGGAGCCGGGGCGTCGGACGCGTCCGGAGCCGGGGCGTCGGACGTGTCGGGGGCCTGGGCATCGGGACCCGTGAAGTCGCGCCGCTCCCCCGCCAGATAGCGCGCGAGCCGGTCGGCGTGCGTCTGTCTGTAGCGCTCCACCTCGCGGACGAGCGCGGCCGGGTCGTCGAACGCCGCGCCGCGGATCTTCACGGCGAGCTCGTGGCGGACGCTCTCGGGCTCGATCGGCTCGTGCAGCCACTGGGAGAGCGCGGTCCTGCCGAGAGCCGCGACGGAGTACTCCTTCTTGTCCGGCCGCTCCCGCTGCGCCACCTCACGGACGTCGATCCAGCCGTCGCCCTCCATGCGCTTGAGCACGCGGTAGATCTGCTGGTGCGTGGCGGCCCAGAAGTACCCGATGGACCGGTCGAACCGCCGGGCCAGCTCATAGCCGGAGCCCGGCTTCTCCAGCAGGGAGACAAGAATCGCGTGCTCGAGCGCCATGCCCGAATCCTTCTATGCAACTTGTTGCATAGACAAGCCGCGCCGGGCAGGTGAGACACGGCTCACCTGGCAAGCGTCCCGTTACCCGGCGTACGGGTCGGCGCCCGCCGGGACTTCGTAGATCTTCCCGTCGACGCCCGACCGATAGAGCTTGCCCGCCGAGAATCCGCGGTCGCCGCGTCCGTAGGTGATCTGCGTGGACAGGTGCAGTCCCGACTCGACGGCGCACAGGGCCCCGTCCTCCACCCGCCAGATCTGGCCCGCGCCGTGCGTGGCGATGAGCGGGCGTCCCGCGCTGTCCAGGGTCAGGCCGTCGGGGAGGGCGAGGACGTCGGCCGGGGAGGCCGAGATCCAGCGTCGCGGGTGCGCCGGGTCGTCGACGGGAATCTTGTACAGGCCGGGGGCGACGGTGGTCTGTACGACGTAGACCTGCTTCCCGTCCGGTGAGACGGCGATCCCGTTGGGCTGGGGCACCTTGGACCAGGCGGGGTCGACCTTCCCGTCCGGTGTCACGCGGCCGATGTTCCGGCCGCCCAGGGTCGTGGTGTACACGGTGCCGTCTGCCGCGAGGGCGATGCCGTCGATGCCGCCGAGTCCGGACGCGTAGGTGGTGACCGCGCCGGATTCCGGGTCGACGAGGAGAAGTTCCGACGACGGGAAGGCGTCGCCGGTGACCGAGTGCAGGAGGTCGTTGCCGGTGCCGACGAGGAGCTTCCCGTCGTCCCGCACGACGATCCCGCCGTTGGCGCCCACGTTCCCGGTGAGCGGCACGGGGGTGCGGCCCGGCGCGTCGATGCGGTAGACGCGGCCCGTGAAGTACGCGGTGGCGAACATCCGGCCCCGCGCGTCGACGGCGATCGACTCGACCCAGTCGGGGATGTGCGCCACCCGTACCGGCGGCGCCGATGCGGTGGCCGCGCAGGCCGGTGCCGCGTGTGCGGGGGCGGGTGCGAGGACTCCCGCTGTCGCCGCGGCGACAGCGGCGGCCAGGGCGAGTCCCGCCGCGATGCCGTGTCGCGGCCCGCGTGAGCCGGTGCGAAGCCCCGTGCTTGCCTTCAACTTCATCGATTGCCCTCCGTCGTCGGGTGATCGGCCTGCCCGGCGAAGTATCGGCCCCACGGGCCGACCGCACCATGACAACTCGACAATCCCCCCGACCCACTAGCATGTAAGCCATGCGCACCGAGAGAGACTCTTACGAAATCCCTCCCGGGGTACCGCCCGTCGAGACCTTCCGCCGACTGCGCACCGACGCGGGCCTCTCCGACAAGGCCCCCGAAGCCGTCGCGCTCGCGCTGCCGAACACGTGGTACGGCGTGGTGCTCCACCACGAGGGCGAGCCCATCGGCATGGGCCGGATCATCGGCGACGGCGGCACCGCCTTCCAGATCGTCGACATCTGCGTGCACCCCGCGCACCAGGGACGGGGGCTCGGCGGCCGCATCATGGCCGCGCTCACCGAGGAGCTGGAACGCAGGGCGCCCGACACCGCGTACGTCTCGCTCATCGCGGACGGTCCCGCACGCCACCTCTACGAGAAGTTCGGCTTCGCAGACACCGCCACGCACGACTCGATCGGCATGTACCGCTTGATGCGCGCGAGTTGACGCGGGCGAGCCGGGACGGAACGTGGCGCGGCGAGGCGATCAAGACAGGCCAACCGGGGCCGCGTGGACCGTTCGTCGGCGGGATCGGGCTGCGCCAAAAGGATTCGGCAGGCAGCATGGCGCCATGCCGGATCTCGTGTGGGACGACGTCAGGGACCTCTTCGACCCCGAGGCGGTGGGGGCCCTGCCGGATGTGTCCGTGGCGGGAACCTCGGTGACGGACTGGCAGGCGGTATTCGATCTGGTCCGTTCGAGCGGCTGGCCGTGGGAGTACCTGGAGGGCGGCATCGCGGGACGACTGCCGCCCGCGGCGGAGGTCCTGGCGCGTCCCGCCGACGCCGATACGGTCGTCCTGCGGGTCTGGCCCGCCCCCGAGGTCCTGATGATCTTCCGCCCGACGTCCGCCGACGAGATCGCCTTCGACATCGACCTCCGCGAGCTGCAGGGCCAGTGCGGGGTGGACCTCCTGTGCGCCTTCCTGGCCACGGTCGGTCGCCGCCTCGGCAAGCCGGTGACGATGACCGCCGAGGGCGACAGCGGGAGCCCGGTGCTGGGTTTCGTTCCCGCGTCGGACGGCGTGGTGCTCCTCACGGAGACGCGGCTGAACTGACCGACGCGGGTGCGGGCGGACAGCGCCGCGTCGCGGATCGGCAGGTTGGTCCGCACCAACTCCTTGACGTGACATCGAGGGCTGCCTTAAATCAAGTACTGAACAAAGCGCCGCGACGGACCGCTCGCCGCGTTCAGTTCTCGACACTGGCTTGTCATGCGCATGCCTTAAAAGCATTACCGTCACCGCCCCCCACGCGAAGCGATGTGATGACAGTGCGTCCTTCTCCCTCTCCTTCCTCCTCCCCCGCCCCCTCAAGTCGCCGCCGCACCAGAATCGGCGCGCTCGCCCTGACCTGCGGCGTCGTCGGCATCGCCGCGCTCCCCACCGGAGCCTCCGCCGATTCCGCGCCCCGCTCCCCCGCCGCCGCGCCCAAGGCCGCCACGTTCACCGACGACTTCAACGGCCCCGCGGGGGCGGCGGTCGACGGCGCGAAGTGGCAGGTCGAGACCGGCGACAACGTCAACAACCACGAGCGGCAGTACTACACCGCGGGCAACAACAACGCCGCACTCGACGGCCAGGGCAACCTGGTCATCACCGCCCGCAAGGAGAACCCCGGCAACTACCAGTGCTGGTACGGCAAGTGCGAGTACACCTCGGCCCGACTGAACACCGCGGGCAAGTTCACGCAGACGTACGGCCACGTCGAGGCGCGCATGAAGGTGCCGAGGGGCCAGGGCATGTGGCCCGCGTTCTGGATGCTCGGCGCCGACATCGGCGACGTGGGCTGGCCGAACAGCGGTGAGATCGACGTGATGGAGAACGTCGGCTTCGAACCGGGCACCGTGCACGGCACGCTGCACGGCCCCGGCTACTCCGGCTCCGGCGGCATCGGCGCGGGCTACACCCTGCCGGGCGGCGAGGCGTTCGCGGACAAGTTCCACACCTTCGCGGTGGACTGGTCGCCTAACAAGGTCACCTGGTCCGTCGACGGCAACGTCTACCAGACCCGCACCCCGGCCGACCTCAACGGCAACCGCTGGGTCTTCGACAAGCCGTTCTTCCTGATCCTCAACCTCGCGGTCGGCGGCTACTGGCCCGGCGACCCGGACGGCAGCACGACGTTCCCGCAACAGCTCGTCGTGGACTACGTCCATGTGAACACCAACAACGCGGCGCCGCCCAAGAGTTAGCCCCTCAGGCGTCCCGGGAGCGCGCGTCGTCCGCGCGCTGCCGGGACGCGAGGACGTGCGCGGCCTCGCGGGTCGCCGGATACAGGTCCAGATAGAGCCCGTAGAGCTCGTCGTAGACCGCCGAAGCGGCGGGATCAGGGGCGACCACTTCGACCGTCGGATTCCAGTGCGCGATGTCGCGGGGCCCGGCGAGCCCCGCGCCGACGGCCGCGAGGAACGCGTCGCCGTACGCGGCACCGATGGTGTGCCGCGGCAGGTGCTGCGCGCGTCCGGTGACGTCGGAGACGATCCGCGTCCACAGCGCGCGAGCGCCGCCCCCGACCGCCACGAGGCGTTCGGCGGCGGCACCCGTCTCCCTCATGGCGGCGAGATTGTGCCGCACGCCGTACGCGGTGGCCTCCAGCGCCGCCCGGTACAGGTGACCCCGCCCGTGCCGCAGCGTCAGACCGTGCACGAGCCCGCGGGCGTCGGGGTCGAAGAGCGGGGTGCGCTCCCCCGCGAAGTACGGCAGCATCACGAGCCCTTCGGCACCGGGCGGCAACTCACCCGCCTCTGACGTGAGTTGCTCGTACGACGAACCGGTCAGGTCCCGCAGCCACCCGGTGACCGCGCCGGACGTCGCCATGCCCGCCGCGAGGCAGTAGGTGCCCTCGAACGCACCCGCCGTACCCCACAGACGCGGGCTGGTCAGCGGCTTCGCCAGGATGCCGATCACGAACATCGTCGTGCCGTACATCAGCATGACGTCACCCGGGGCGGCGACGCCGACGCCCGCCGCCTCCGCCCAGGCGTCGACGGTGCCCGCGACGACGGGAGTGCCCGCGGGGATGCCGGTGAGGACCTCGGCGTCGCGGGTCACGCCGCCCACGACCTCGCTGGGCCAGACCAGCTCGGGCCACTGGAGGCCCGGCGCGATCTCGTCGCAGCGCTCTTCGATCCAGGCGCGGGCCGCCAGGTCGTACAGCGGCGTGCACTGGCTCGCCGAGTGGTGGTCGAGGACGTACCGCCCGGTGAGCCGGTGCACGAGGTACGAACTGGCCATGTACCAGCGGCTGGTGGACCCGTACACCTCGGGCTCGTGGCGACGCAGCCATGCCAGTTTGGGGCCGATCGCCTGGCTGGTCAGGGGTGAGCCGCAGCGGCGGATGATCTCCTCGGGGCCGTAGCGCTCGTTCTGCTCGGTGATCTCGTCGACCGCCCGCGTGTCCACGCCGTACAGAATGGCCGCGCGCACCGGCCTGCCCCGCGCGTCCGCGGGCAGCACACAGGGCCCGATGCCGCTGACCCCGACCGCGGCGAGGGACTCCCCCGCTGGCACCTGTGCCGTCAACTCCCTTGCCAGGGAACGGAAGTCGTCCCACCACACCGCGTCCGCGTCGTGCTCGAACCAGCCGGGCCGCGGCGTGGCCGTCGCGTGCTCACGCCGCGCCTCGGCGACGAGCGTGCCGTCGGTCCTGGTGAGGACGCCCTTGGCGGAGGACGTGCCGATGTCGATGCCGAGCAGCAGGCCGGGAGCGACGGCCGGTGTCGTGGTCACGGGGTCCTCCGGTGCGAGGGGGCGGTGGGTCGGCGGGCGCGTTCGATCTCGCGTGCCGGGAACGGTGTCCGCTTGCTCTCGGTGAGCAGGCCGCGGTGGAAAGAGTTCAGGACGAGAGCGGTGCGGGCGTGCCGTTCGATGATGGCCGCGGTCTCGGGCGGTATGCCGTCCGGGCGCCGGTCCGCGATCCAGTCGCGCAGGAAGGCGTCGCGGTCCGCCGCGCCCCGTACAGCGTCGAGCAGGTGGTGGTTGAGGAGGAAGGCGGCGGTGTAGCAGTGGTCGTACGCGAGGTGGTCCGTGAGGAACCGGCTCTCCTCCCGCGACAGGTCGAAGCCGGAGCTCAGGGCGAGCCCGAAGTCGGCGAAGTAGAGCAGGCGGCCGTCGGTCAGGACGTTGGCGAAGTGGGCGTCGAAGTGCACGAGTCCGCGGGAGCTCATGAAGGCGGCGCCGCGCGCGAGTTCTTCCTCGATCCAGGCGGGAGGCGGGCCGCCGCCCTCCGTCGGTTCGTCACCGGCCGCGTCGCGGGCGGCCAGCCATCCGGCGAGGGTGTGCGGCACGTGTTCCAGGAAGAGCACCAGGCTGAACGACGCGCCGCCGATGGCCTCCAGGCGATCACGGACGGCCGGTGATCCCTCCCAGTGGGCGACGGCCCCGCCAGGCCCCGAACTCGTCGGTGAACCCTTCGGGAGGCCTGTCGGGCAGAATCCGCCAGTGGTACGTCAGCGGGAACCCCGCGTAGGCGTCGCCGAGCACCCAGTTGGTGGTCATGGTGTGCGCGGCGAGCTCCCGCCAGGCGCCGAATCCCGCCGAGCCCACCCCGTACTGGTAGAACGTCGGCAGCCCGAAGACGTTCGCCGTCGACCGCACGTTCGCGGGTCGCAGCTCGACGTCCGTCAGGGGGACCCGCTTGACGAAGACCCGCGTCCCGGCGACGTCCAGCTCCGCCGACCTGCCGCCGATGCCCTCGCCGAGCGGGACGGCGGCAGCAACAGCCTCGCCGAGCCGGTGGTCGCTCAGCAGGGCGAGCCGGGTGCTCACCTCCTCGTAGCGCGCCAGGCGCGCGGCACGCAGCGGATCCCGCTCGGACATCGGCATCGGCATCGGCGGCATGTTTCGGGCTCTCCCTGGTCAATGTGGCGTTGGTGCCGCATGATGGCGCACATGATCACGTACCGAAAGGCCGATGCCCCGTAACCGGCCCGGCGCGCTGCGCGCCGCCCAGCTCATCCCTGGTGCCGCCCCTCGCGCCACCCCACGCGCCGACCCTCGCGCTCCGCGGAGTGCACCCCCGACCCGTGTCCACGGCCTCTCGGCCAGGACCAGCGACGCGATAGACCGGGTGGAGAGGCTCTCCGGCGACTACTACCTCTACCCGGGCGCCACCGACCGCGCGTTGCGGGAGTACCGGGCGTTCCTGCGGCCGACGGGGCGGCGCCCCCTGTATCCGCGGGTCGCGCAGTGCTCGTGCCGCGGCTGCTCGTTCGACGACGTACGGCACGCCCGGGACGTACTGGACCAGGTCCTGCGGCAACTGCCTCCCCGGCCGCGCGCCGAACTCGTGCGCCGGGTACGGCCGTTGGACGCGGTGTACCTAGAGCGGACGCTGCCCGATCCGTTCGCCCGGCAGCGGCAGTACCGTGCCGACCTCTGGTGGCGCCGCCGTCTCGCGAGCGGCGCGGAGGGTGGGTGAGGCCGACGTCGGCGAGGCGATGGTGATCCAGTAGCGGCGCTTGACCCCCGTTTCGGTGCTGCGCACGTCTTCGAGGACGCCGCCGTTGCGTTCGATGGTGCGCGCCGAGCCGACGTTGCCGTCGTCGCAGGTGAGGAGGACACGGTCCAGACCGAACTCCGGCGCCTTGAGCAGCACCGCCCCCAGTGCCCACGAGGCGAGACCGCGTCGCCTGGCGGAGGGCCGGACGCTGTAGCCGATGTGTCCGCCGCCTTCCAGCAGGAAGGCGTTCAGGGAGTGCCGCAGGTCGATCGCCCCGAGGTACGTCTCGCCGTCGGCGATCCACCAGTGGGTCGCGTGGACGCTCCCCTCACCGACGGGCCGCGACCGGTCCGCCTGCCGTCGCAGCCGCTCGGCCACGCGGCGAAGCCCTCCGGGCTTTCGAGGTCGTCGTCGCCGACCAGTCGCAGACCGGCCCCGTCCTGATGCGCATCGGGCTCCCACTCGTCGCGCGCCGCGAGCCATGAGGAGTGCAGCCGCGGCGTGGGAGCGATCAGTTCAGCCATGCGGCGGACCATAACACCCGGCCAATCCGACCGGCAGATCACTACGAACCCCCAACTGACCGACAACTCATGGGAATTCAGGAAGTAAGGAGCTATCCATGCCGCGCAACACCACCACGCCGCGCCGCGGGCGGGTCAGGCGGCTCGCCGTCGCCCTCGCGACCGCCGGTGTCCTCGCGGGCGGCGCGTTCGCCGTGACGAGCCCGGCCAGTGCCTCCACCTTCTGCGGAGACACGGGGGACGGCGGTTACGGGTGCGTGATCGACCAGGGGGACGGCACGTTCAAGATGGTCAACAGCCACGGGGACATCGTCTACAACTGGTGACGTCACACGTCTGACAAGCGGACGGGCGGACAAGCAGACGGGCAGACCGCGACCGGCCATCGCCGGTGTGCGTCCGCCCGTCCGTCGTACCGGGCCCGCCGAGCGTGCCGAGCGGGTCCTAGCCGGTCTTCTTCCTGTCGAACCAGATCGTGGCCGCCGTCGGGGCGAGTCCCGCCCAGAAGATGAGCTGCGGCACCGAGCGTTCCGTCCAGGGGATCTCCGCGATCAGCAGGGCGCAGAGCATGGCCCAGGCCGCCTGGGCCACGACGACGCGGGCCCAGCGGCCGCGGCGGATCAGGGAGCGGGCGTTGAGCTGGACACCCGCGCGCAGTCGCCGGTAGCGGCGCACGGCGCCGAAGGCCCAGATCGCGGCCATGACCACGAGGACCCAGAGGCGCTGGCCCACCGGAATGGGCAACTCCGGGGCGGGCTCTTCGGCGGAGGGGAAGAGGTTGACCATGGCGCCCGCCGCGACCACGCAGATCACCGCGAGCCAGCGCGTGCCGCGCAGCAGGCGGTAGGTGGCGTGGTCGAGTTGCTGGCGCATGACCGGGGATCCCGGGTCCGCGGCGAGCGCGTCCGCGTACAGGTCGGCGGCCTGGCCCGCGCCCACTCCCGGCGCCTCGGCGGCCCGCTTGGTCTGGCGGGCGAGCGCCTCGGCGTGCGTGGGATCGATGCGGAGGATGGCCTCGTCGAGCTGATTGGCGACCGTGCCGTTGCCCGCCATGCTCGCGATGCGGTGGGCGATCTCGTGGACGTAGACGTTCTCGGGGCCCAGGCGCAGTGCCTCCATGGCCAGTTCGGCCGCCTCGCCGGAGAGCCGGTCGACGTCCTGGGTGCTGAGCTGCCTGGCGCCGGACTCCTTGGCGTACTGGACCAGGGCGGCGCGCCACACGGCGTCGGCGAGCATCGCGTACGCGAACGGGTCCTGCGGGGCGACCCGTATCAGCTCGCGCAGGACGGGCTGGACGTGCAGCCAGCCGTTGTCGCGCACCATCGCCTGGGCGCTCAGCCTGAGCGCGCCGTAGTCCTCGGGGTCCAGCTTGAGCGCTTCGGCCGCCGCCTCCTTCGCCTGCTCCACACGCTCCGTGTTGAGGTGGCAGTAGCCGATGCTGACCCAGGCCCTTATGTCTCCGGGGTCCTCCGCGAGACGGCGGCCGAGGAGGGCTCCCGCCTGGTCGTAGCGTTCGAGTTCGAGCAGCGCCTGGGCCTGCTCGACGGTCGGGTGCAGCGTGCTCACAGCTTCCGCTTCTTCTTCAGGTAGGTGATCAAGTCGTCGTACGTGCCGCCGTCGTTGGCGTACATGGCGACGTTGCGCGCGGTGGCGAACCACGGCTCGGAGGAGGGCACGGTCTGCTTCGCGGCCCCCAGCAGGTCCTTCATGCCGATCATGCGGACCGTGCCGGTACGCGCCGAGTCGAGCAGCGCGGTCTCCGCCGCCGCCTCGCACACGTGGGCGAGGTCGGCGCCCGAGAGGCCGTCGGTGACCTTGACGAGCTTGCCGAGGTCGACGTTCTCGACGGGGCGTTCCTTCAGGTGGTAGCGGAGGATCGCCTCGCGGGCCTGGGCGTCGGGCGGCAGCACGAGCAGTGTGCGGTCCAGGCGTCCGGGCCTGCGCAGCGCGATGTCCACGTCCCAGGGGACGTTGGTGGCGGCGAGCACGAACACGCCTTCGTTGGCCGCGGAGTCGATGCCGTCCAGCTCGGTGAGGAGCTGGTTGACGGTGTTGCGCAGGCCGCTGTGCTGGGTGCGGCTGCGCTTGGCGCCCAGTGCGTCGAGCTCGTCCAGGAAGATCACGCACGGGGCCTGGCGGCGGGCGGCCTGGAAGATCTCGTGCATGTTCCGTTCGGAGTTGCCGATCCACATGTCGAGCACGTCGTTGACCGACACGGACAGGAACCCCGCCCCGAGTTCACCGGCGATCGCACGGGCGATGAACGTCTTGCCGCAGCCGGGCGGCCCGTACAGGAGGAGTCCGCCGCGCAGGCTCTTGCCGTACAGCTTGCGCAGCTCGGGGTTGCGCATGGGCGCGAGGAACGCGGCCTCCAGGCGCTCCTTGACCTCCCGCATGCCGCCGACGTCGGCGAGGCGGATCGTGCCGGGGGCGTCGGGGCCGCTGACGTCCCAGGCCTCCGCGTCGCCGGGATCGCCGCTGCCGTCGGCGGTCAGGGGCGGCTCGACGGACTCGACGAAGCGGGGCGGGAGCACGTCGCCGACCTGGTCGGCGGCGGCCCGCCAGTCGAAGCCGGTGCGAGGGGCGGGTGCCGGGGCCGACGCGGACGGGTGGTGTTCCACCGAGGCCGCGGGGGCGGCGGGCCCGCTCATCGCCCGCATCATCAGCGCCCGGACCTGTTCGTCCCCCGGCGCGTGCTGCAGCGCGACCGCCGCCTCCGTGACCGCGGCGTCCTGCCGCCCCTCGGCCAGCAACAGCTCGGCCAGGTGCAGGCGTAGGGGTACGTCGCCGGGGGCCGCGTCGACGGCCGTGCGCAAGCTCTGTATGAGCGGGGAGTCCTCGGGCATGCGGATACTTTATGTACATGCCGATCTTGGCCCCCTGCCGGGCCCGATCCGGTCGTCGCACCCCAGCTCTCCCCTGTTCAGGATCATCAGGTTAGCCTTACCTGACTTTTCGGGGTGGGGCTGTGGAAAGAGAGAGCAGAATGCACGACGACGCACGCCGGAGCGGGCGTGATGTCCTGCGGGGCGTGGTGGCGGGTGAGCGGCGTCGCGTCGCGGCGGGCTGCGTGCTCGGCGCCTCGCACCAGATCGGCGAGGCGCTCATCCCCGTTCTCATCGGCGTCATCGTCGACCGCGCGATCGTCCACCCCGACGTCGCCTCCTTCGCGCGCTGGGCGCTGGTCCTCGCCGTCGTCTACGTCTTCCTCTCCGGCGGCTTCCAGCTCGGCTCCCGCGCCGGGGAGTACGCCAAGGAGTACGCGGGGCACAGCCTGCGGATGCGCCTGATGCGCCGGGTGCTCGACCCGCGCGGCGGTGCCTCCACCGGGCGGCCGCCCGGTGCCCTGGTCAGCGTGGCCACCGAGGACGCCCGGCGGGCGGGCTCGGTCGCCTTCGTGCTGCCGCTCGGCTTCTCGGCGGCCGTCGGCCTGGCGGCCGGAGCGATCCTGCTGCTGCGCGCCTCCGTCCCGCTCGGCCTGCTCATCCTGCTCGGCACCCCCGTGCTCATGGGGCTCGGTCAGCTGCTCGCCCGTCCGCTCGAACACCGCAGCCACGCCGAACAGGAGCGCGCGGCCCACGCATCGGGCGTGGCCGCCGACCTGGTCGCGGGGGTGCGCGTGCTCCAGGGCCTCGGCGCCCAGCGTGCCGCGTCGGACCGCTACCGGCTCACCAGCCGCGCCTCGCTCGACGCCACGGTGCGCGCGGCGCGCGCCGAGGCGGTGCAGACCGGCCTGATGCAGGCGTTGACCGGCGTGTTCATCGCGCTGGTCGCACTGGTGGGCGGGCGGCTCGTGCTGTCAGGCAGCATCGGGCTCGGCGAGCTGGTGGCGGCCGTGGGTCTCGCCCTGTTCATTCCGGGCCCGCTGCAGGTGATCTCGTGGATGGCCGCGGAGGTCGCCCGCTCCCGCGCCTCCGCGGGCCGCGTCGCCGAGGTGCTCGCCACGCCGGGGGACATCGCCGGGACAGGCGCCGCTGCCGGGGCCAAGGACCCCGCCGATTCCGCTGCCCCGGGTGGTGACGGCGCCCCGCGCGGCTCCCTGCGTCTGTCGGGGCTCGTCCACGAGGGGCTCGACGGCGTCGATCTGACCGTCGCCCCCGGCGAGTTCGTCGGCGTCGTCGTCACGGAGCCCGCCCACGCGGACACCCTCGTCCGCTGCCTCGCGCGCCGCGTGGACCCCGATGCGGGCCGCCTCGAACTGGACGGCGTGCCGTTCACCGACCTCGCGCCGCGCAGCCTGCGCTCCCGCGTCCTCGTCGCCGAGCACGGTGCCGAACTGTTCGCCGGATCGCTCCGGGACAACATCACGGCCATCGGCGCCAGCACCCACCCGGCAGCGGCGGCAGCGCGCGCCGACGAGGTCGCCGCGTCGTTGCCCGGCGGTCTCGACGCGCCGGTCGGCGAGCGCGGCAGGTCCCTGTCGGGCGGACAGCGCCAGCGCGTGGCGCTCGCCCGCGCCCTTGCCGCCGACCGTGACGTCCTGGTCGTGCACGACCCGACCACGGCCATCGACGCCGCGACCGAGTCCCGCATCGCCACCGGCATCCGCGAGCTCCGGCGCGGCCGGACCACCATCCTCGTCACCAGCAGCCCCGCGCTGCTCGCCGTCGCCGACCGGGTCGCCCTCATCGACGGCGGCAGGCTCGCCGACGAAGCGCCCCACGAGGAACTGGTGCGGCGCAGCTCCCTCTACCGGACGGCGGTCCTCGCATGAGCGCGACATCCAGGGTTCAGGACACCGAGCCCATCGAGCCGACCGGACCCGTCGAGCCGACCGAGGTCTCCGAGGCCACCGACCGTCCCGTACCGCCGGAAGCGCCGGACCCCTCGACCGCCCCCGCGACGGATCTGCTGCCCACCGCCACCGGCCGCAGGACCCGCGCCGCCGCGCTCGAACTGCTGCGCCCCGACCGGAGTCTGGCCGTGCGGTCCGGGCTCGTACTGGTCGCCGCGACCGCCGTCGGGCTGCTCACCCAGCCCTTGCTCGGCCGGATCGTGGACCTGGTGACCGATGCCGCCAAGGGCACGGGCACCGTGTCGCCCAACGTGCTGACGCTGCCCGTCGTGCTGCTCGCCGTCGTGGCGCTCGTGCAGGGAGCGGCGACCTCGCTGGGCATGAGCATGGTCGCCAAGCTGGGCGAATCCGTGCTCGCCCGGGTGCGCGAGCGGTTCGTCGAACGTGCCCTGAACCTGCCCGCCGACCGCATCGAACGCGCGGGCGCGGGAGACCTCACCGCGCGCGTCACCGACGACGTGGCCCGCATGTCGGAGGCGGTCCGTTCGGCGCTGCCCGAGCTGGCCCGCTCCTCGCTGACGATCGTGCTGACCCTGGTCGCCCTGGCCGTCCTCGACTGGCGCTTCCTGCTCGCGGCGCTGCTCGCCGTACCCGTACAGGCGTGGACAGCCCACTGGTACGTACGCAGGGCCATCCCGCTCTACTCGCGTCAGCGCATCGCGACCGGCGCGCAGCAGCAGCAACTCCTGGAGACGATCGGCGGGGCCGACACCGTGCGCGCCCACCTCCTGGAGGACGAGCACACCGAGCGCGTCGCCGACCGCTCCCGCGAGGCGGTCGGCCTGCGGCTGCGCGGCGTACGCCTGGTGCTCGGGTTCTACGGGCGGCTGCACATCGGCGAGTACATCGGTCTGGTCGGCGTCCTCTTCGCCGGGCTCGTCCTGGTCCGCGAGGACGCCGTCTCGGTGGGCACCGCGACGGCCGCCGCGCTCTACTTCCACAACCTCTTCGGGCCGATCAACGCGGCCCTCGTGCTGCTCGACGACGCCCAGTCGGCGACCGCGGGCCTGGCCCGGCTCGTGGGCGTCACGGATCTGCCCGACGAGACGGAGGCCGAGCGCGGGGCCGTGCCCGGATCGGCCGCGGGCCCGGACGACGCCTTCGTCTCCGTGCGCGGCGTCAGCCACTCCTACACCACCGGGTCCCCCGTCCTGCACGACGTCGATCTCGCCCTGCGCGAGGGCGAACACGTCGCGCTCGTCGGCACCAGCGGCGCGGGCAAGAGCACCCTCGCGCGGATCCTCGCCGGGGTGCAGCCGCCCACGCACGGCGATGTCCGGTCGGCGGACCGCGCCGACGGCAGGCCCGCGGCCGTGCTCGTCTCGCAGGAGCTGCACGTCTTCGCCGGAACGCTCGCCGAGGACCTGCGCCTGGCGCGCCCCGGCGCGACGGACGAAGAGCTGCGGGCGGCGCTCGCCACCGTCGACGCGCTGGCCTGGGCCGAAGCGCTGCCGGACGGTCTGAACACCGTCGTCGGTGAGGGGGCGCAGAGCCTCGACGCGGCCAAGGCACAGCAACTGGCCCTGGCCAGGCTGGTGCTCGCCGATCCGCTCGTCGCCGTCCTCGACGAGGCGACGGCGGAGGCGGGCAGCGCGGGCGCACGTCTTCTGGAACGGTCCGCGCGGGCGGCGCTCGACGGGCGCACCGCGCTGATCGTCGCCCACCGCCTGACGCAGGCCGCCACCGCCGACCGGGTCGTGGTGCTCGAACACGGCCGGGTCGTCGAGAGCGGTCCGCACGAGCGGCTCAAGGACGCGGGCGGCGCCTACGCCACGCTGTGGGCCGCCTGGTCCGGCAAGCGCGACGCCGCCCCGGCCCACGACTGAGGCTGACGGGAACAGCCCGGCCGGGGTTCAGCTCGACGCCGGGCAGGCGGTGAGGTCGGCGGGGTGGCCGGGGCCGAGGAAGACCGCCACGTCGGACCCGCCGGGAGCGGGTTGGCCGACCTGCCGCCAGCCCAGGCGCCCGCCGTGCGCGTCCGCGCGGACGGCGACCTCGTCGATCTCCTGGCTCCGGCACAGCCAGTCGGCCGTACGCGTCGGCCCCAGGGTGGCGGCGACCTGCGGATAGGAGCGGCCGTCGGGAACGGCGACGGTGTGGTCCAAGCGGTGCAGAAGCCCCTCGTGCCGCTCCCATGGACCCCGTCGTCCCCCGCGAAGGCCACCACGGCGAGAGATGACGTTGGTCCGGCTAGAGGTGCCGTTGGTCCTCCGAAGACCGGCTCATTCGTCCGGTGACTTCGCGATGCGCAGCAGATACGTGTCCATGATCCAGCCGTGCCGGGCACGCGCCTCGGCCCGCAAGTGCCGGATGCGGTCGGCCACTTCCCCTAGCGGGCCCGCGACGAGAAGTTCGTCGGGCGTGCCGAGGTAGGCACCCCAGTAGATCCAGACGTCGTCCCCCTCCACCTGGGTGAACGACTCGTGCGCGTCCAGCATGACGACGATGTCGCCGTCGTCGTTCTGGCCCACGTCCCCGAGGCGGCGGGCCGGGGTGATGTGCAGCGGACGGCCCACCTGGTTCACCGGGATCCGGTGCCGGGCGGCGAGCGTCGACACGCTGGTGATGCCGGGAATGACCTCGACGGTCGCGGACACCGAACCCCGTTCCTCGATGTCGTTGAGGATCCCCAGCGTGCTGTCGTACAGGGACGGGTCGCCCCATACGAGGAACGCGCCGGTCTCCCCCGCGCTCATCTCCTCGCGCATCAGCCGCTCGAAGATGTCCCCGCGCCGGGTTCGCCAGTCCTGCACGGCGCTCGCGTAGTCCGAGCGGTCCATGGGGCGCCGGTCCCGGCTCGGGTCCCGCACTTCCACGACCCGGTAGGGGGCCTGCGCGTGTTCTTCCAGCATGCGGTGGCGCAGGTCCGTCAGGGCCGACTTGTCCTGTCCCTTGCCGACGACGAAGAAGACGTCGGCCCGGCGGATCGCCTTCACCGCGCCCAGGGTCAGATGGTCGGGGTCGCCCGCGCCGATGCCTATGACGAGGATCCGGCGTTGTTCTGTGGTCATGAGCTGAAGTCTCGCAGGCGCGTCCCACCGGAAAATCCCTGCGCATCGCCCGGCGCCCGCCCTACTGTGGCGCGGTGACGGTTCGGATGATCATTCTCAACGGCGGTTCCAGCTCGGGGAAGACCGGGATCGTGCGCTGCCTTCAGGACGTACTCCCGGATCCGTGGCTGGCGTTCGGGATCGACTCGCTCATCGAAGCGATGCCCGCGAAGACGCAGACGTCGGACGACGGAATCGGGTTCGACGCGGACGGCGGGGTGAACATCGGGGCGGACTTCCGCGCGCTGGAGGCGGCCTGGATGGCGGGCGTCGTGGCGATGGCCAGGTCCGGCGCGCGGGTCATCGTCGACGACGTCTTCCTCGGCGGTGCGGCGAGCCAGCAGCGGTGGCAGTGGGCCGTCGGCGAGGTGAACGCGCTGTGGGTCGGCGTCAGATGCGACAGCGAGGTCGCCGCGGCCCGTGAGGTCGCGCGGGGCGACCGCGCCAAGGGAATGGCCGCGTCCCAGGCGCGCGTGGCGCACGACGGCGTGAGTTACGACTTGGAGGTGGACACGACGCACACCGAGTCCCTGACCTGCGCTCGGACGATTGCCGCGCGGGTGAACTCCGCCCAGGAACTTCGCGTCGGGTAAAGGCGTTGCCAAGAAGACGCGCGGATCGCCGCGCGCACGTAGGAACGACACGGGTAGCCGAGGTGGCACGGATGGCGATGTGGGACAAGCTCAAGGACCAGGCCAAGGGTCTGCAGTCGCAGGGAGGACGGAGCTCCGGCGGGCACGGGACGCGCGGTTCGGGGTCCGGCGGTGGATCGAAGGCCCAGCTCGTGGGCATGCTCAAGTCCCAGCTCACCTCCCTCAAGACGGAGCTCAAGAGCGGTTCCTACCGCGACGCGAGCATGGCCATGTGTGCCCTGGTCGCGGCCGCCGACGGATCGGTGGACCCGGCCGAGCGTCAGCACGTGGAATCCCTGATCGTGCAGAACGACGTCCTGCAGAACTTCCCGCCCGAGCAGCTGCGGCAGCGGTTCAACAAGCACGTCGACCAGTTGGCGGCCAACTTCCAGCACGGCAAGACGGAGGCCATGCAGGAGATCGCCAAGGCCGCGAAGAAGCCGACGGAGGCCAAGGCGGTCGTCCAGACCGGCTTCGTCGTCGCGGGCGCCGACGGGTACATCGCCCCGGCCGAGGAGCAGGTCCTGCGTGAGGCGTGCGCCGCGCTCAACGTCTCCCCGCAGGAGTTCGGTCTCTGAGTCAGGCCGACGCCCCCGGGCCCGCATCGCACCGCACGGTGCGGGCCCGCACCGGGATGTCCCGGAGGCCGAGGCGGGCACCCCGCACGCCACTGCACCGAGCCGCCGCCCTGTCACTCCGTGTTAGCCTCAGACGTTTGCACCGTCGACGCCCGGTGACTCCGCCCGCCCGGATCCCCGCCCGCGTCGGCCCCTCATTCCTGCCGTGCCTTCCTCGGTACGTACGCCTACGGAAGGCTCGTCATGACCGACGCGGACCGCACCAGCACCACGCACGGCGACGCCACCCCGGCGCTGCCCCCGGTCGCCTCCTTCGCCGACCTCGAACTGCCCGCCGCCCTGCTGCGCACGCTCGGCGAGCAGGAGGTGCGCGAGCCCTTCCCGATCCAGGCGGCGACGCTGCCGAACGCCCTCGCGGGCCGGGACGTCCTCGGCCGCGGGCGCACCGGGTCGGGCAAGACGCTCGCCTTCGGCCTGGCGCTCCTCGCCCGTACGGCGGGTCGCCGCGCGGAGCCGAAGCAGCCGCTCGCGCTGATCCTGGTGCCCACCCGGGAGCTGGCCCAGCAGGTCACCGAGGCGCTCGCCCCGTACGCGGAGGCGCTCCGGCTGCGTCTCGCCACGGTCGTCGGCGGCATGTCGATCGGTCGCCAGGCCGCCCAGCTGCGCGAAGGGGCCGAGGTCGTCGTGGCCACGCCCGGCCGGCTGCACGACCTCATCGACCGCAAGGCCTGCCGCCTCGCCCGGGTCCGGATCACCGTCCTGGACGAGGCCGACCAGATGTGCGACATGGGCTTCCTGCCGCAGGTCACCGAGGCGCTCGACCAGGTGCCCGCCGACGGCCAGCGGATGCTGTTCTCGGCGACCCTGGACCAGGACGTCGACGGCCTGGTCCGCCGCTACCTCCACGACCCGGTCGTCCACGAGGTCGACCCGTCCGCGGGCGCGGTCACGACGATGGACCACCACGTGCTGGTCGTGCACGGCCCCGACCGGTACGCCGTCATCACGGAGATCGCCGCCCGCGACGGCCGCGTCCTGCTGTTCCTGGACACCAAGCACTCCGTGGACCAGCTCACCAAGCATCTGCGGGCCAGCGGCGTGGACGCCGCCGCGCTGCACAGCGGCAAGTCCCAGCCGCAGCGCACCCGGACCCTCGCGCAGTTCAAGGCCAGCAAGATCACCGTCCTGGTCGCGACCAACGTCGCGGCCCGCGGCCTGCACGTCGACGACCTCGATCTGGTGGTCAACGTCGACCCGCCGACCGACCCCAAGGACTATCTGCACCGCGCGGGCCGCACCGCCCGTGCCGGTGAGTCGGGCCGCGTCGTGACGCTGGTGCTCTCGGGCCAGCGCCGCGAGGTGAGCCGTCTGATGGGTGAGGCGGGCATTGAGGCGACGGTCACCAAGGTGCGTTCGGGCGAGGCGCAGCTGAGCCGGATCACCGGGGCGAGGAAGCCGTCCGGTGTCCCGCTCGACGGCGGGCCCGCCGCGCCGAAGGCCAAGAACCACAACGCGCCCTTCCGCGGCATCGGTACCAGCAAGGACGCCTCGCGCGGCACGGGTGGCACCGGTGGCAAGTCCCGCAAGTCGGGTGAGGCCCGCAAGCTCGCCGAGGCGCGCAGGGCGGCCCGGGTGCGCCGCGAAGGCTGACGGCCGCCGCCCGGCGTCAGTCCTCGTCCACCGCTTGACGGTCGGTGAGGGCCCGCGCCTTGGCGTTCTCGATGTGCCGACGCATCTTCTTCGCCGCGCCTTCCGCGTCGCCCGCCGCCATCGCCTCGTAGACGGCCGTGTGCTCCCTGGCCGGTGACTCGGCCTCCGAGGCGCCCAGTTCCGTGAAGAGCCGGAAGCGCTGCACGTGGCCGCCGAGCGAGCGGTAGGCGCTCTCCAGGAACGGGTTGTCGCACTGCGCGGCGATGCGCAGGTGGAACCGCTCGTCGGCGGCCCAGTAGGCGCGCACCGATGCCGAACGCGGCGCGTCCGCGCAGTGCTTGAGCTCGTCGATGCTCGCCTTGAGCTCGGCGAGGAACTCCGGCGTGGTGCGGCGCGCGGCCTCGTGGACCATCGCCGGTTCCAGGACGAGCCGCGCGTCCATCAGCTTGATCAGCTCGCGCTCGGTGAAGAGCGGTGCGACGCGGTAGCCCTTGAGCGCCTCGCGCCGTACCAGGCCCGTGTGTTCGAGGCGCGCGAGGGCTTCGCGGAGCGGCGTCTGACTGACGTTCAGCTCGCGGGTGAGGGCCCCGATGTTGAGGGACTGGCCGGGTGACCAGAGTCCGTCCATGAACTGCCCGAGCAGCACCTCGTACATCTTGTCGGCCAGGGGTTGCCGGGCGGACGGGCGGGTCGTAGCCATCGTGCCTCCTTCGAGGCCCGACCTTAGCGCAGCCCTTCCCTCCTCTTGATCGCGACTCGATCCTATATTATTTTGCATATCGCTATAGTATAGCGATGGATCAAGGAGGATCCCTGTGCGTGCCGACGATGCTCGTGACGACGCCCCGTGTGTGCTGGTGACCACGGCGTACCTCCAACCCGGCGGCGAGGTCGACCAGTTGCTGCGCGACGCCGGATTCCGCACCCTCTTCGCCAGGCCCGCCGACCGGGACGGGGCGGGCGAACAGGACGGGGCGGACGTGCGGTCCTTGCGCTCCGCCGTCGCCCGCGCGGCCGCCGTCGGCATCGTCGCGGGGACCGACCCGTTCACGGCCGACGTGCTGGCGGCGTCCCCCGGCTTGCGGGTCGTCGGCCGCTGCGGTGCCGGGTACGACAACGTCGACGTGGCCGCCGCCGCCCGGCTCGGCATCGCCGTGACCCACTCCCCCGGCGCCAACCGGATCGCGGTCGCCGAGCACGTGCTCGGCCTGCTCGTCGGCTGCGCGCGGGGCATCCCGCAGAGCGTCGCCGACGTACGGGCGGGCGGCTGGTCGGCGCCCAGCGGGCGGGAGTTGGCGGGTGCGACGCTCGGCGTCGTGGGGCTCGGCTCGATCGGGCGGACCGTGGCACGGCTCGGTCTCGCCATCGGCATGCGCGTGGTGGGCCACGACCCGCTCCCGGACCGCGCGTTCCTCGCGGAGACCGGTGTCGCCGCGCTGTCCCTGGACGGCGTGCTGAGCGAGGCCGACTTCGTGACGCTGCACCTCGCGCTCGACGCGTCGACCCGGCATCTGATCGACGGCGCCGCGCTGCGCCGGATGCGCCCCGGCGCGTATCTGATCAACACCGCGCGGGGCGGCGTCGTCGACGAACAGGCCCTCGCCGACGCGCTCGCCGAAGGGCGGCTCGCGGGCGCCGCCCTAGACGTGACCGAGCGGGAACCACTGCCGCCGGACTCCCCGCTACGGGCGTTCGACAACGTCCTGGTCACCGGGCACATCGCGGGCGCGACGGCCGAGGCCAGGTCGCGCTCCAGCCTGATGGCCGCCCGACAGGTGCTCGACGTGCTCGCGGGCCGGACCCCGGAACACCTCGTCGGTCCGGGGGCCGTCGCGTCGCGGGCGGGGGTGCGGTGATGACGGCAGGGCGCATACCTGTGCAGCGCTCCGCGTCAGCCTCGCGGGCCCGATCGGGGGAGCCCGCACCCGCACTGCGCGTGCCGGAAGGCCCCCTGCTCGCCGCCAACCTCAAGTGGCTCTTCACCGAGCTGCCCTTCGAGCGGCGTTTCGACGCCGCGGCCGAAGCGGGCTTCGCCGGGGTCGAGTACGCCGCCCCCTACCCGTATCCCGCCCCGCGCCTGCGCGAACTGCTGCGGGCCGCGGGGTTGCGGCAGGTGCTCATCAACTCCCCCGCCGGGGAGCCCGATGCGCCGGATCGTTCGGGGCTCGCCTGCCATCCGGGGCGTACCGCGGACTTCCGCGCGGGGATCGAGCGCGGCCTGGAGTACGCGACCGGGCTCGGCGCGGGACTGCTGCACGTCCTGGCGGGCATCGTGCCGCCTGGCGTGAGCACCGAGCGGGCCTTCGCCACCTACGTCGCCAACCTCGCCTGGGCCGCGGACCGCGCGCACGGCACCGGCGTACGGCTCGTCATCGAGGCGCAGAACGAGCGGGACGCGCCCGGTTACCTGCTGCGCACCCAGGCGCGGGCCACGGCCGTCGTCGAGGCCGTCGGCACCGACCGGTTCGGGCTGCTCCTCGACCTGTACCACGCCCAGGTCACCGAGGGAGATCTCGTCCGCACGGTGCGCGCCTGCCTGCCGTACGCGCTGCACCTCCAGATCGCCGACCCGCCCGACCGCACCGAGCCCGGCACCGGCGAGGTCCGCTGGCCGCGCGTCTTCGACGCGCTGCGCGAGGGCGGCTACGCGGGCTGGCTCGGCTGCGAGTACCGGCCCGCGCACGGCACGCGGGCCGGGCTCGGCTGGGTCGCGGAGGTGACGGCATGAACGGCACCTCCTCGTACCGTCCACGCATCGCGCTGATCAGCGCCACCCCCGCGGCGACAGGCCCTGCCGCCGCCGGGCTCGCCGACGCCTTCCCCGCGGCCGAGCCGTGGCACCTGCTCGACGACGCGCTGCTCACCGACGCCGCGGCACAGGGCGGCCTCACCCCGGCCCTCGCCGACCGGATGCGGCGGCTCATCGCGTACGCCGTACAGGGCGGCGCCCACGGCGTACTCCTGACGTGTTCGCTGTACGGGCCCCTGGCGGAGCGCGCCGACGCGGGTGTTCCGGTGCTCGCGGCGGACGCGGCGGCCTTCGACGCGGCGCTCGCCGGTGGGCACCGTCGGGTGCTCGTCCTCGCCTCGTTCGACGCGGCCCTCGACGATTCGCTGGCCCGCTTCCGCGCCGCCGCGCGTGCGGCCCACTCCCCCGTCGAGGCCGTCGGACAGGTCGTCGCCGCGGGTGAACTCCCCGATCCGGCGGGCGCGGACGCCGTACTCCTCGCCCAGTACTCGCTCGCGCCGAGGGCCGACGAGCTGTCGACCGCGCTCGGCCTGCCGGTCCACGCGGGACCGCGTGCGGCCGCCCGTGCCCTGCGCGCCCGGGTCGAGCGGGGAGGCGCGTCGTGCTCGGAGTGATCGCCGACGATGTCACCGGTGCCAGCGACGTGGCCCTCGCGCTGCGCGAGAGCGGGCTGCGGACCGTCCTGTACTTCGGGGTGCCGGGCGCCGATGTGGCACCGCCCGGCGAACCCGAGGCGGTGGTCATCGCGCTCAAGAGCCGGATGGCGCCGCCCGCCAGCGCCGTGCGGGAGTCCCTCGCGGCCCTGCGCCGACTGCGCGAACACGGCGTACGGCAGGTCTACTTCAAGTTCTGCTCGACCTTCGACTCCACCGCCCAGGGGAACATCGGGCCGGTCCTCGACGCGCTCGCGGCTGCCCTGGGCGCGCCGACGGTGCTCCTGACGCCCAGTTCGCCACAGCACGGACGTACGCAGTACGAGGGTCAACTCTTCGTGAACGGCGTGCCCTTGGCGGAGTCTCCGATGCGGGACCACCCCCTGACGCCGATGCGGGACTCGTCACTGCCCCGGCTGCTGCGGGCCCAGACCGCACGGCAGGTCGGTCTGGTGCGGTGGGACACCGTACGCGGCGGCATCGAGGCCCTGCGTGCGGCGATCGCCGATGCCGCGGGGCGCGGGGACCGCTATCTGCTTGCCGACGCGCTGACCGAGGACGATCTGCGCACGCTCGGCCGGGTCGCCGCCGACGCGCCGCTGACGGCGGGGGCGGCCGGGCTCGCCGGAGGGCTCGCGCGCGCCGTCGCGGACGAGGCTCCGGACGTGGACGAGGACGGCGATCCGCTGGACGACTGGCCCGCGGCCGTCCTGTGCGGGAGTTGCTCGGCGCGCACCCTGGAGCAGCTCGACGCCCTGCGGGCCCTGGGACGTCCGGTGCACCGGCTCGATCCCGTCGCCGATCCCGACCCGGCGGCGCTGGCGGGGCGCGCCCTCGACTGGTACGACGCGCTGCCGCCTGCCGCGCCCCTGGGAGCGCCCGTCTTCCACTCCTCCGTGCCGCCCGCTCAACTGCGCTCCATTCAGCAGGTGTTGGGGACCGATCAGGCTGCTGCCGTGCTTGAGGAGGCGACCGGACGGATCGCCGCCGGGCTCGTGGCGCGCGGGGTGCGGCGCGTGATCGCGGCGGGCGGTGAGACGTCGGGCGCCGTGGTGGCCGCGCTCGGCGTCCGCGGCGGCTGGATCGGCAGGGCCGCCGCACCCGGCGTGCCCTGGATCCGCCCGACGTCCGGCACCCCGGCCGCCCTGCTGCTCAAGTCGGGGAACTTCGGCGGCCCCGACTTCCTCGCCACCGCTTCCGCGCCGCCCCGTGATCACTCCACCGCCCCGCACGGACGACACCTTGGAGACCGTCGATGACCACTCCCCTCGCGCACCCCGCCGGGCGCGCGGCGCTCGTCGCCACCGCCCGCGCGCTGGCCGACCGCTCGCTCGTGCACGGCCGCACCGGCAACGTCTCGCTGCGCACCGGCGACGGCACGATCCTCATCACCCCGACCGGCGCCGACCTCGCGACCGTGCGCCCCTCGGACCTGTCCGTCATCGACGCGGCAGGGGCCCACCTCGAAGGACCACCGCCGTCGAAGGAGGCGTTCCTGCACGCGGCGGTGTTGCGGGCCCGACCCGACGCCCGCGCCGTGGTCCACACGCACTCCCCGTACGCCGCCGCCGTGTCGTGCCTCGACGGCCTCGACCCGGACGACGCGCTGCCGCCGCTCACCGCGTACTACGCCATGCGCGTCGGGCGGCTCCCGCTGCTCCCCTACTTCGCGCCCGGCGACGTACGGCTCGCGGCGTGCGCCGAGGAGAAGGCCCATGCGCACGCGGCGCTGCTGTTGCGCCACCACGGGCCCGTCGTGGCGGCTCCCGGTCTGGACGCGGCGCTGGAGGCCGTCGAGGAGCTGGAGCAGACGGCACGGATCCACCTGTTGCTGCGCGGCACGGACCACTCCTGCCTGACCGAGCGGCAGCGCACCGCGCTGGCTCCTTCTCACCTCCCCGTCTCTGTACGTCTGTTCAGCGCCCTCGCCATCAAGAAGGCGCTGGACGAGACCCTCCTGGAGGCGTTCACCAGCACCACCGGCATCGGCGTCGACGGCGTCTACGAGCCCACCAACGTCCTGCTCGACCAGATCGAGGCCGGGGCCCGCCCCGATGTGCTGGTGGGTGTGACGGGCGCGCTGGAGAAACTGGCCGCCGCCGGGGTGCTCGACGCCTCGTCGCTGCGGCCGCTCACCCGGGTGGGGATCGGGGTCGCCGTGCCGCGAGGGGCGCCCGCCGTGGACGTCTCCACTGCCGACGCGCTCGTACGGGCGCTGACCTCCGCGCGTTCGGTGGCGTACTCCCGTACGGGGGCCAGCGGCGTCGCGTTCGCCGCGCTCCTGGAGCGGCTCGGCATCGCGGAGGAGGTCAACTCCCGTGCCACCGTGGTCCAGAAGGGGTTCACGGCCCTCGCCCTGACGGACGGGCGCGCGGATCTGGCCGTGCAGCAGCTCAGCGAGCTGCGCTTCGTGCCCGACGCGCACATCGTGGGGCCGCTGCCCGGCGAGGTCCAGCACTACACGGACCTGTCGGTCGCCCTCGGCGCGGACGCCGCGCACCGCCCCGAGCCCGCCGCGCTGCTGCGGCACCTCACGGCCGCGCCCGCACAGGACGCGTACCGTGCGGCCGGTCTGGAAGAGCCACACCCGTGAACGCGATCCTCGCCCTGGTGGCGTTCATCGGGGTCATCATCGTGTGGAACGTGGGGTTCAAACGGAACATCGGCGAGGCCATGATCCTCGGGTTCCTCGCGAGCGCGGCGTTCGGGGGCGCGGACGCGCCACGGGTGGCGTGGGAATGCCTCGTCGAGGGACTCAAGTCGGAGATCACGTTCGCGGCCCTCGCCTTCGTCTTCGTCAGCGAACTCCTCACCCGCACCGGGCTCGTGCACCGGATGATCGACATCCTCAGCTCGCTGCTCGGCCGCCGCAAGGGCGGCTCCGCGTACGCCGCCACGGTCGCGTCCGGCCTGTTCGGCGCCGTCGCGCACAACGGCGCGGCGATCGTCGCCACCGTCGGCTCGCTGGCCATCCCGTGGATGAAGCGGTCGCGGGCCAGCGGCGAGACGGCGGCGCTCGTGCTCTCCGGCAACGCGGGGGTCGGCGCGACCTTCCCCTTCAGCGGCGCGTTCTTCGTGCTGCTCGCCGCGCCGACCGTGGTGCCGGTGCTCTCCTCGCGCGACGTGGTCGCCACCCTGTTCGTCACCGGGGCGTGGATGGTCGCGATGCGGCTCGTCATCGCGTACGTCATCGTCCGGCGGCGGGGCGTCGACGCCATGGCGCCCGGGGACATCCGGCCGCTGCGCCAGTCGTTCGGCGCGGGCTGGACCTCGCTCCTGGTCCTCGCCGCTGTCGCGGTGCCCGTCCTGCTCACGACGTCGCCGGGCCGCGACTGGGCGACGGACCGGCTCGACGGGCTCGACGCCGCCGACGCCGTGCCGCTCCTGGTGTGGCTGCCGGTGATGATGCTGATCGCCGGGCTCCTCGTGGAGCGGCGGGCGCTGCCGGGGAGCGCCGGTGACTGGTGGCGGACGCTGGGCGAGATCGGTCCGAAGCTGGGGCTCGTGGGTGTGACCATGGTGTCCGCGTTCGCGGCCTCCGAGGTCCTCGACCGGCTCGGCCTCGGCGAGCAACTCGCTCCCTACCTCGATGACTTGAAGGGTGTGCCTCCGTGGGTGGCCGCGCTCGTGGTGGGCCTGGTCATCGTCATCGTCGCGGGCCCCCTCAACACCACCTCCACACTCGCGGCCGTCGGCCCCGTCGCCTTCGCCGCGCTCACCGCCTCCGGGATCCCCGCACACGTGGCGTTCGCCGCGGTCATCGTGTGGGCCTCCTCCGAGGGCTGCTCACCACCGGGCGCCGCGCCCCTCTACGTGGCCGCGGGCATCGCCGACATCAACCCGGCGCGCATCTTCGTGCCGGTCGCCCTCTACTACCTGGTGCCGTCCTATCTGTTCGGCGTGCTGATCGCGGTGGGGGCGCTGTGGATTCCCGGCTGAAAGGAGAAGCTCCATGCGCACCTTCTTCCGTACGTTCCTCTCGGGCGCGACCCGTGTCCTCCTCGTCGCCTTCCTGCTCGGCGGCTGCGCCGTGGTGGCGGGGCAGGTCGCCGCCATCGCGACGGGCGACCGGCAGCTGATGGAACTGTTCGGCACCGACGTCACCGACGCGGCGTGCGTGGTCGCGGGGGCCGCGGGGCTGTGCTCGTTCCTCGAACTGTACGTACGGGAACCGGACGGCCCCCCATCCTAAAATCCACGTAAAAACGGGCGGTTATGCTGGGGCTTCTTGTCCGGATTCGATGGGGGGCCGTCCGAAGTGAACCGATCTGCCGTGCGTGTGATGGTGGTGGACGACGAGATTCTGGTGCGGGAGGGGCTGCGGCGCATCCTGGAGACCTTCGACGGTCTCGACGTGGTCGCGGTGTGCTCCGGGACGGCCGCCGCCGAGCAGGCCGTGCGACACCGGCCCGACGTCGTCCTGCTCGATCTGCGGATGCCCGACCGGGACGGTCTGACGGTCCTCGCCGATCTGCGGTCGCTGCCCGTACCACCCGCCGTCGCGCTGCTCACCACGTTCGACGCCGACGAGCATCTGGACGCGGCGCTGCGCGGGGGCGCCATGGGCTTCCTGCTCAAGGACACGCCTCCGGCCCAACTGGAGTACGCGGTGAAGGAGTTGGCGCGGGGCGGCAGCGTGCTCGCGCCGCGCCTCGCGCGCACGGTCGTCCGGCATTACGCACACTCCGTGGACGCTTCGGGCGCCACCGGCACCAGCACCGGGGCGCAGGATCCGGTGGCCGCGACCGGCCGGCAGGGCTCGGCAGCGCCCGACCTCACCGACCGCGAGCGGGACGTCCTCGCGCTGGTCGCCGAGGGTCTTTCCAACACCGAGATCGGGCAGCGGCTCTTCATCGGCACGACCACCGTCAAGGACCACGTCAGCGCGCTGCTGGTGAAGTTCGGGGTCGCCAACCGCGTCCAGGCCGCCGTGCACGCGCACCGTCTCGGCCTGGTCCCCGCGGACCCCGTCGTCGTCGGCGGCGCCGCGAGACGATGAGGTTGCACCGCCGCACCGCCGAGCGCGGGGTCGCGTCACTGGCCTGCGCCGAGCTGCTCACCGTCGCGGGCACCTTCGACCCGCTCGGCCTCGTCGTCTGCTCGGTGGCGCTGCTCGCCCTGCCGCTGCGCCACCGCTTCCCGCTGAGCACCCTGGCCGTGACGCTGCCCGCGACCGTCACCGAGTATCTGTGGCTGCCCGCCATGCTCGCGATGTTCGTGGTGGCCTGCCGGGCGTCGCCCCGGGTGATCGGGGGCTGCGGGGTGCTGCTGTTCGCCGCCGCGCTGGTGCCCTGGCCGCCCGCCGCGCTCCTCGACCACTCCCGGCCCGAGGTCCTGACGATGGTCGAGGGCGCGGGGCTGCTCAGCCTCGGCCCCATCGTGCTCGGCCTGCTCATCAGGACCCGCGACGAACTCAGGCACCGCCTCGCGGACCTCGCCGCCACCCAGCACCGCGAGCGGTGGCTCGAGTCCCAGCGCGCGGTGACCCGCGAGCGCGCCCGGCTCGCCAGGGACATGCACGACACCGTCTCGCACCACGTCGGCATCATCGCCGTCCAGTCCGGTGTGCTCAGCGCCACCGAGCGGGACGGCGCGCGCCGTGCGGACATCGAGGTGGTGCGCGAGCACAGCGTGCGGGCGCTTGAGGAGCTGCGCGACATGGTCGGCGTGCTGCGCGGCACGGACGCGGGGGCCGCGGCCGCCGTCGGCCGCACGCGCCTGGCGGACCTGCACGGCCTGACGGCCGAGAGCCTGCTCGACGTCGGTGTGCGCATCGCCGTGGCGCCGGGCACCAGCTGGGATCCCGCGCTGGAGGCGGTCGCCTTCCGCATCGTGCAGGAGGCACTGAACAACGTCCGCAAGCACGCTCCCGGGGCGCCGGTGCAGGTGTCCGTCCTGACACCGGAGGGGCACGACGCGCTGGTGGTGGAGGTCAGCAACGGGCCGCCGGGGACGGACAGGACCGCGCCCGCGCTGCCTGCCGGTGGCCACGGCCTGGTCGGCCTGCGCGAGCGCGCGGCGCTCGTCGGCGGCCGCGTCGTCGCCCGTCCCACCGCCGAAGGCGGCTTCACCGTACGGGCCGAACTGCCGCTGTGAGCCGCCCTCTACCCGCTCGCCGCCCGATGCGGCCCCCTCCAACTGGAGGGGGCCGGTGGACGGTTCCGGCCGCCCTACCGCCCGGGCCAGCATGGTCCCCGGCCGGAACGCCCGTGACCTGGGGTGTTCGGCCGAGACCGGACGGCGGGCCAGGACAGGACCGCCGCGACACCTCAGACGCCGCCGCCCGTACGACGGTGCGGCAGGGGGAGAAGAATCCACATGATGTCGACTCAGCAGCGCCCCATGATCCGCCGTGCCTCGCTGGTGGGCGTGGCCGCGCTCACCGCGGGCGCCCTGTTCGCCGGTGCCGCCCCGGCGCTCGCCTCGCACGCCGCGGAGACCCGCGCGGCCTCCGGCTCCGCCACGGAGGAGATGCCCGAGCTGAGTGCCGAGCAGCTCCGCTTCATCGAGGACGGCATGGGTCCCGAGGCGATGGCCGAGCTGAACAGAGCCATCAGCCAGGGCGGCGACGACGGCGAGATCCGCCCGCGCGCCTTCCCCATAGCCGCCGTGGCCATCGGCGCCGCCGCCTGGTGTGCCAAGGGCGCCGTCGCGAGCATCCCCACCTCGGTGCTCAGCGATGTCGCCGACGGCAAGTTCTCCGGCAAGGGCACCTACGTCAAGAACGCCATCATCGGCTGCCTCGGCGGCGAGATCGGCGGCGTGGTCTGGAAGTTCCTGCCCGGCTGGGTCAAGAACAAGGCCGTGTCCATGGTGGCCGCCTTCATCATCAAGTACATCCGCTAGCCACTCGCTCGTCCGCTACGCACCGGGATCCACACACTCATGGCGTACCTCTTCATCCTCTGCTGCTTCGTCCTCCTCGCGGTGGTCACCCTGCTGGCCGCCCGCGTCGGCCACCGCGGGAAGGTCTGCGACCGCAGCGTCGGCTACGAGGTGCCGGATGAGGTCAAGCGCGATCCCGCGCTGCGCGCGAAGGCCAACAGCCTCGTCGCGCACTGGTGCACGGGGGCGGCGATCCTCAGCCTCGCCCCGCTGATCCCCGTCGGCAACGTGCTGTTCGCCGACGGGGACCGCTCCATCGGGACATGGGGGCTGCTGGCCTTCGCGGCGTACGGCCTGGTCGTCGTGGTCGTCGCGGGCTACCCGTTCGAGAAGATCAAGCACCTGGCCAGCTGAGCGGGGCGGTGGACCTCAGCCCGCGAAGCGGGCCATCCACGCCTCGACCTCGTCCGCCGACCGCGGCAGGCCCGCGGACAGGTTCTCGTGCCCTTGCGCGGTCACGAGCAGATCGTCCTCGATGCGTACGCCGATGCCCCGCCACTCCTCGGGCACGGTGAGGTCGTCCGCCTGGAAGTACAGGCCGGGCTCGACGGTGAGCACCATGCCCGGTTCGAGCACACCGCCCACGTACTCCTCGTTCCTGGCCTGCGCGCAGTCGTGGACGTCGAGGCCGAGCATGTGGCCTGTTCCGGCCATGGTGAAGCGGCGCTGCAGGCCGAGTTCGTACGCCCGCTCGGCCGGTCCCTCGATGAAGCCCCACTCGACGAGGCGGGCCGCCAGGTGGCGCTGGCACGCCTCGTGGAAGTCGCGGTAGGCGGCGCCCGGCTTCACGGTGGCCATGCCTGCTTCCTGGGCCTCGTACACCGCGTCGTACGCCTTGCGCTGCACGGGCGTGAAGGTCCCGCTGATCGGCAGCGTGCGCGTGACGTCGGCGGTGTAGAGGGTGTGGGTCTCCACGCCAGCGTCGAGCAGGAGCAGGTCACCGGGGCGCACCGGGCCGTCGTTGTCCGTCCAGTGCATGATCGTGGCGTGCTCGCCCGCGGCGCAGATCGAGCCGTAGCCGACGGCGTTGCCCTCCAGGCGGGCGCGGCGGAAGAACGTGCCCTCGATCCACCGCTCGGACGAGGCGATCGCCCGCGAGAGCTCGCCGATCACGTCGGTGAAGCCGCGCACGGTGGAGTCCACGGCCTTGCGCAGCTCCCCTATCTCCCACTCGTCCTTGACCAGACGGAGATCGCTGAGGGCCTCTTCGAGTTCCTCGTCGCGCTCCTCGTCGGTGGTGACGGCGGCCTCTAGGGCCGGGTCGATGCCCCGGACGATGCGGGTGGGCGCGCCGCCGCCCGCCGCGAGGTCGTCGGCCGCCGTGCGGACGTCACGGCAGGCGAGGCCGAGGACGAGCTGCGACTCGGCGAGCGAGCGGCGCCTGCCCATCCAGAGCTCGGCGGTGGGTCCTGTCCAGAACTCGTCGTCGTCCCTGCTGTCGCGCGGCAGCTGATAGCAGTACGCGTCGTGGCCGCCGTCCGCACGGGGTTCGAGGACGAGCGCGCCGTCGCGGGCCTGGTCCCCGGTCATGTGCACGTATCCCGAGTACGCGCGGAACGGGTAGGTGTCGTCGTTCGAGCGGACCTTGAGGTTCCCCGAGGGGATCACGAGACGTTCGCCGGGGAAGCGCGCGGAGAGCGCGGCGCGGCGGCGGGCCGCGTGCGGGGCCTGCTCGCCGAGGCGCAGGTCGTGCCGCTCGGTGTCCGCCCAGCCGGTCCGCATCAGCGCGGACAGTTCGTCGGAGATCCCTGCGTAGAGACCGTTCTTCCGGCCTTTCGCCACGTCGTACACCTTCCTCTGGTGGATGTTTCCTGTTTCCGGACGGTAGCGCGTGCCGCGCACCGCGGGTGCCGACCAGTGCCAGTGGCACGGATCGGCCAGCGCCGTCTCCCCCGGTCGCCGATAATGCGGATCATGACCAACGAGAAGCTCGCCGACGCCCTGCGGCGTCTGGGGCTCGAACCCGCGGCGGCCCGGGTCTATCTGGCGCTCCTCGAACTGGCCCCCGCTCCGCTCGGCTCGATGGCCCGGGCGTCCGGTCTCGACGGCGCGGAGCTCGTCACGGCGTACGGCGCGCTCGTCGACGCCGGTCTGGCCAGTGCCGCGGAGGAGGGCGGGGACGTGGTGGCCCCGGTACCGCCCACCGCGGGACTTGAGATCCTCGCCCGGCACCGGGCGGCCGAGGTCGAGGAGTCGCGCATCGCCGTCGGCGGCGCGTTCGAGTCGTTCCGGCGCCAGCGGCTCGCCGCCTACAACGACGATCTCGTCGAGGTCGTCACCGGCGAGGCCATCGGCCCCCGGATCCGGCATGCCTGGGCGAGCGCCCGCGAGCAGATCCGGCAGCTGGAGTCGCCGCCGTACTTTCCGCTGGCCGGTGCCACCGACGACGCGCTCGCCACCCTCGCGCGCGGGGTGACGCAGCGGGTCGTGTACTCGCGGGAGGCGCTGGAGCATCCCGGCCATCTCACGGAGGTCATCGAGCCGTGCGTCAACGCCGGTGAGCAGGTCAGGGTGGCCGCCTCCGTGCCGGTCAAGCTCGTGATCATCGACGAGGCGTACGCGCTCGTGTCCTTGTCGATCAGGGAGGCCGACGTGCACAACACCATGCTGGTCGTGCAGCCGTGCGGCCTGCTCTCCGCGCTCATCGCCCTCTTCGAACAGTCCTGGCAGAGCGCCCTGCCCTTCCACGGGGGCACCGCGCGCCCCGGTGGGCTGCCGCCCGCCGACCGGCGACTGCTCTGGCTGCTCGCGGGCGGCGCGAACGACGACGTCGTCGCCCGCGAACTGGGCATCAGCCGCCGCACGCTCTTCCGCCGTCTGCAGATCCTGATGGCCAGGCTCGGCGCCGCGAACCGGTTCCAGCTGGCGCTGCAGGCGCAGCGCTCCGGGTGGCTCTGAGCGGCGCGCTGCCTACGATCGGTCCATGGCTCATGCGTCGAACGACCTCGTCGTGTCCCTGGCCGCCAATCCGCTGCGGCAGCTGTCCCTGGAGCAGTTGCGCGAGCGCACGAGCATGAAGTGGCGCACCTACCCGGCCGATGTGCTGCCGCTCTGGGTGGCCGAGATGGACGTCCCGCTCGCCGATCCGGTGGCGCGCGCGGTGCACGCGGCGGTGGACCGCGGCGACACCGGCTATCCGGCGGGCACCGCCTACGCGGAGGCGTTCGCGGACTTCGCGGCGCGCCGCTGGGGCTGGGACGGCCTCGCCGTCGAACGCTCCGCGATCGTCCCCGACGTGATGCTGGGCATCGTCGAGATGCTCAAGCTGGTCTCCGGACCCGGCGACCCCGTCGTCATCAACTGCCCCGTCTATCCGCCCTTCTACCAGTTCGTACGCAGCGATCGGCGACCGGTCGTCGAGGCGCCGCTCAGCACGGCGGGCCGGATCGACTTCGCGGCCCTGGCGGCCGCCTACCAGGACGCGGCGGGCCGGGGCGGGCTCCCCGTCCACCTCCTGTGCAGCCCGCACAACCCGACCGGCACGGTGCACACGGCCGACGAGCTGTCCGAGGTGGCCCGTCTCGCGCGCCGGTACGGCGTACGTGTCGTGGTGGACGAGATCCACGCCCCGATCGTGGCCGACGGCACCCGGTTCGTGCCCTACCTGAGCGTGCCGGGCGGCGCGAACGGTCTGTCGCTGATGTCCGCGTCCAAGGCGTGGAACCTGGCGGGGCTCAAGGCCGCCATCGCCGTCGCGGGACCCGCTGCCGCCGACGATCTGGCCCGGCTTCCCGAAGAGGTCAGCCACGGGCCGAGCCACCTGGGCATCGTCGCGCACACGGCGGCGCTGCGGGACGGCGGCGCCTGGCTCGACGCCCTGCTGACCGGCCTCGACGAGAACCGCCGCCTGCTCGCCGGACTGCTCCACGACCACCTGCCGTCCGTCCGCTACCGCCCCGGCGCGGCCACCTACCTCGGCTGGCTCGACTGCCGTGAACTCGGCCTGGGCGACGATCCGGCGGCCGCGTTCTTGAAGCACGGCCGGATCGCCCTGAGCCACGGCGCGGACTTCGGCCCCGGCGGGGAGGGCTTCGTCCGCCTTAACCTCGGCACGTCTCCGGAGATCCTGACGGAGGCGGTGCGAAGGATGGCTTCGGCCGTGTGAGGATCCTGCCGCGTACCCCTCGGATCCTGCCGTATCGCGATCCGTCTGCTTCCCTCGGGAACCGGGCCCCTTCCGGAGCCGACCAACTCCGCGTGAGGCCGCAGAGGTTCGGCGGCACGGAATCGGTGGACGGAGTCGTACGGCATGGCAGGAATGAAGCGGCGGAGCGCGTTGATGTCGGCGGCGGGCCTGGGGGCGTCGGCCGTCTCCTGGAGTGCGACGGCGCGCACCGCGTCAGCGGCCGCACCGGACCGGGGGAAGGCCCGGCGGCCGCTGCGCGTGCACATCGTCGCGTTCGACGGCGCGGAGGAGCTGGATGTCTTCGGCCCGCTGGAGGTCTTCGGAGCGGCGGCCTCGATGGGACATCCGGTCGAGCCGCTGCTCGTCACGAGCGGCCGCCCCGGCAGGTTCACGGCGAGCTTCGGCACGGACGTCGCCGTACCCGGCGCCTGGGACCCCTCGGCGGCGGACGTGATCGTCGTCCCGGGCGGCGGCTTCCGCGACAAGGCGTCGCCCGGAGTCTGGTCCGAGATCAAGAAGGGCGTTCTGACACGCGAGTTGCGCCGCGCGGAACGCCCCTCCCTCACCCTGCTGGGCGTCTGCACCGGGGTGATCGTCCTGCACGCGGCCGGACTGATCGGCGACCGCCCCTGCACCACGCACCACCGCGCCCAGGACTACCTCAAGGACCAGGGAGCGGACGTCCGCACCACCCGCGTGGTCGACGACGGCAACCTGGTCTGCGCGGGCGGCGTGAGCTCCGGCATGGACGGCTCCCTGTGGCTCCTGGAACGGGAGCTCGGCTCTCAAGTGGCTTCCAGCGTAGAGGCGTTGATGGAGTACGAGCGCAGGGGGACGGTGTTGCGGACGGCGGCCGGGTAGGCTGGATGCTCTGATGCCGACTGAGCGGTCGTACCCGCGCGTGACGAAGAACTGGCGCAACGCGCCGGTCGACTCCCCGGATGGCGAGTGGGTCTCCCAACCGGAGGCCGCGAAGCTCCTCGGGGTCTCCACGGGTCGGGTGGTCTGGCGGCTCATGAGCGAGAACCTGGTGCCCGCGCACGACAACAAGGGTCGCGCAGGTGTGACCCGGGAGAGCATCGAGCGGGATCTGGAGTGGCTCGCCCACGCCTCCCTGCGCGCCAAGGCGTGGCGCTGTCTCAAAGGGCTGGTCCGCTGGCTCTGACGCGTCAGCCCGATGTTCGGGATGCCGCGCGCCGCTGTCAGCGAGCCGACGGTTGCGCCGTCGAGCCCCGTACGACGAGCTCCGGCTCGAACAGCAGCTCGCCCGGGTTGTTCTGGGCGCCGCCCTGGATCTGGGCGCAGAGCAGATCGACCGCCGCGCGCCCCATCGCCTCGATGGGCTGTCGCACCGTCGACAGGGGCGGCTCGGTGCAGGTCATGAAGGACGAGTCGTCGTAGCCGATGACCGACACGTCGGCGGGGACGGAGAGTCCTCGTCGGCGTGCCGCCCTGATCGCGCCGAGCGCCAGCGGGTCGCTCCCGCACACGATGCCGGTGACGCCCCGCTCCAGGAGGCGTCCGGCCGCGGCCTGGCCGCCCTCCAGCGAGAAGATCGAGCGCTCGACGAGGTCGTCGGTCAGCTTCGCGCCCGCCGCCTCTGCCGCGAGACGCGCGGCCGCCAGCTTGCGGCGCGACGGCTCGTGGTCCGCGGGGCCGATCACCAGACCGATCCGCTGGTGCCCGAGCGAGACGAGATGGCGCCAGGCCTGCTCGACGGCGACGGCGTCGTCGCACGCGACGCAGGGGAAGTCCAGGCCCTCCACCGCCGCGTTGATGAGGACGACCGGGATGTTGCGCTCCGCGAGCAGGTGGTAGTGCTCGTGCGGCGCGTTGGCCTCCGCGAAGAGCCCGCCGGCGAAGACCACTCCGGAGACCTGCTGCTGGAGCAGCAGGTCCACGTAGTCCGCCTCGGCGGCGCCCCCCTTGGTCTGCGTACA
The DNA here is from genome assembly GCF_008704495.1 of Streptomyces kanamyceticus. Lineage (NCBI taxonomy): Bacteria > Bacillati > Actinomycetota > Actinomycetes > Kitasatosporales > Streptomycetaceae > Streptomyces > Streptomyces kanamyceticus. The sequence goes on along the minus strand of NZ_CP023699.1, from coordinate 9,842,951 downwards.
CAGCACCGGCGTGAGCCCCCGCTGGGCGAGCGCGCCCCCGATGACCTCGGCGAACGCGGGGAAGATCGGGTTCTGCAGTTCAGGGATCACCAGACCGACGAGTCGCGCGCGCTCGCCGCGCAGCTGCGTCGGCCGCTCGTAACCGAGCACGTCCAGCGCCGTCAGTACGGACTGCCGGGTCGCCTCCGAGACGCCGGGTCTCCCGTTGAGGACACGGCTGACCGTCGCCTCGCTGACCCCTACCTTCTTGGCAACCTGTGCAAGTCGTCGCGTCATGCGCGCAAGACTAACGCAAGAAAGCAGGGGATTTACGTCTCGCGCTTGCTCGATATCGTCACTCAACGACGGCTCTGTGACGCCCAGTTGCACAGGTAGCTGTCCGAGCCGGTGTCACGTCCGCAGCCACACCGCCGTATCGTTCGGCAGCCCGCCCTGTTCGTCCAGCGGTCCGCTCGTGAGGATCAGCTCCTCGTACGCGGGGAGTTCGACGGTCCGGCCCGAGAGGTTGACCACGCAGCGCAAGCCCTGGCCGCGCGCGAAGGACAGCACTCCGTCGCGCGAGGGCAGCCACGTCATGGGGCCGTCGCCGAAACCGGCGCCCGAGCGGCGCAGGCGCAGGGCCGTGCGGTAGAGGGTGAGCATCGAGTCCGGGGCGGCGCTCTGGCGGTCCACCGCGTAGAACGCCCAGTCGGCGGGCCCCGGCAGCCAGGGCTCTCCGCGCGAACCGAAGCCGAAGTGGGGCGCGTCGGCGACCCACGGCAGCGGTACCCGGCAGCCGTCGCGGCCGGGATCGGTGCCTCCCGAGCGGAAGTGCATGGGGTCCTGGATGCGGTCCCGCGGGATGTCGGCCTCGGGCAGGCCGAGTTCCTCGCCCTGGTAGAGGTAGACCGAGCCGGGCAGCGCGAGCGTGAGCAGGGCCGCGGCGCGGGCACGCCGGGTGCCGAGGGCCAGGTCGCTGGGGATGCCGAACGCCTTCGTCGCGAAGTCGAAGCCGGTGTCGGCGCGACCGTAGCGCGTCACCGTGCGCGTCACGTCGTGGTTGCACAGGACCCAGGTGGCGGGAGCGTTGACGGGTGCGTGCTCGGCGAGCGTGTCGTCGATGGTGCGGCGCAGCCGGTCGGCGTCCCAGGGGCAGCTGAGGAAGTGGAAGTTGAAGGCGGTGTGCAGCTCGTCGGGGCGCAGGTACCGGGCGAAGCGTTCGGCGTCGGGAAGCCAGACCTCGCCGACGAACACGGCGTCGTACTCATCGGCGATCGCCCGCCAGGAGCGGTAGATGCCGTGGAGTTCGTCCTGGTCGATGTACGGGTGCGGGTCGACCCCCTCGGTGAAGTCGGGCAGCTCCGGGGCCTTGGCGAGCAGCGCGGCGGAGTCGATGCGGACGCCCGCGACCCCGCGTTCGAACCAGAAGCGCAGGACGTCCTCGTGTTCCCTGCGGACCTCGGGGTGCGCCCAGTTGAGGTCGGGCTGTTCCGGAGCGAACAGGTGGAGGTACCACTCGCCGTCGGGAACTCGGGTCCAGGTGCCGCCGGAGAACTGCGAAGGCCAGTCGTTGGGCGGGAGTTCACCGTGCGCGCCGCGGCCGGGGCGGAAGTGGAACAGCGCGCGCTCGGGGCTGCCGGGCCCCGCGCTCAGCGCGGCGCGGAACCAGGCGTGCTGGTGCGACACGTGGTTGGGGACGATGTCGACGATGACCTTGATGCCGAATTCGGCGGCCTCCGAGATGAGTTTCTCGGCCTCGCCGATGGTGCCGAACGCCGGATGGATGGTGCGGTAGTCGGCCACGTCGTAGCCGCCGTCCGCCAGTGGGGAGAGGTACCAGGGGGTGAACCACACGGCGTCGACGCCGAGTTCGGCGAGGTAGGGCAGATTGGCGCGGACGCCCGCCAGGTCGCCCGTGCCGTCGCCGTCGCCGTCCGCGAAGCTTCGGGGGTACACCTGGTAGATGACGGCGTCGCGCCACCAGTCTTCGGCGCGGGACACGGGAACAGCTGCCACGTGAGGGTCCTTTCGGGCAGGTGGGACCCCGCCACCGACCGGTGCGGGGCAGGTCCTGGCGGTCCGTTCGGTCAGCCCTTGAGGCTTCCGGCGGTGAGGCCCGCCATGATGCTGCGCTGGAAGAGGAAGAACACGACGATCATCGGGACGCTCGCGATCACGAGCCCGGCCATGATCTGGTTCTGGGTCACCGCTCCCGCAGTCTGCGAAAGGCCCACGCTGAGCGTCATCTTCTCGCTGTCGGGAAGGACGAGCAGCGGCCAGACGAAGTCCTTGAAGACGAGCACCACGGTGAAGATGGACACCACGCCGAGGATCGGCCGGGAGATCGGCAGGATGATCGACCACAGGACGCGCCAGGGCGGCACGCCGTCGATCTCGGCCGCCTCGAGGAGTTCGTTCGGTATCGAGTCGAAGAACCGCTTGAGCAGGAAGACGTTGAAGCCGTTGGCGGCGACGGGAAACCAGATCGCCCAGGGCGAGTTGAGCAGCTGCCAGCCGAAGATCGGTACATCGGTCACGGTGATGTACGCCGGGATCATCACGACGATCGGCGGGATCATGAGTGTGGCCAGCATGCCCGCGAGGATCACGTTGCCGAACATCGGCCGGAGCTTGGAGAGCGCGTACGCGGCACAGACGTCGACCGCGAGCGCGAAGAGCCAGGCGCCGACGGCGTAGAACAGGGTGTTCCGCAACAGCGTCCCGATGTCGAAGAGTTCCCAGGCGTCGGCGAACACGGAGAAGTCGGGCGACTCGGGGAACAGCGTGGGCGGCATCCGGGCGATCTCCTCGCCCGTCTTCATCGCCCCGGTGACCATCCAGTAGAACGGGAAGACGAACACCAGGGTGAAGACGACCACGACGGCGGTGAGCAGCGCCCAGTAGATCCTTCTGCCCCAGCGGGACCGCAGCTCCAGGGGCGAGACGATGGTCCTGGTGTGACCGGTGTTCAGCATGGGCCTACTTCTCCTCTCGGGTCAGCTCTCTCGGGTCAGCTCTCTCGGATCAGCTCTCTCGGGTCAGCCGCATCTGCACCGCGGCGACCGCCAGCAGGACGAGCATGAGCATCAGGCCGAGCGCGCTGCCCGCCCCGTAATTGCCGCCGTAGACGAAGGCGTACTGGTACATCAGGTAGGCGACGGTGACGGTCGCGTTCTCCGGGCCGCCGCCCGTGAGCATGTAGGGCTCGATGAACACCTGCATGGTGGCGACGATCTGGAGCATCAACATCAGCGTCAGGATCAGCCGCGTCTGCGGAATCGTGACGTGCCAGATCCGCTTGAGGATCCCGGCGCCGTCGAGCTCCGCCGCTTCGTAGAGATCGCCGGAGATGTTCTGCAGCGCCGCCAGGTAGATCAGCACCCCGGCGCCCAGGTTCATCCAGGTGGAGACGATCACCAGGGAGATCAGCGCGGTGCTCGTGGAGTCCAGCCAGGCGAGCGTCGGCAGCCCGACGGCGTCGAGCGCCTGGTTGAAGAGGCCGGGTCCTGGGTCGTAGAACCAGCGGAACAGCAGTACGGAGACGATCGGCGGCAGCATCACGGGCAGATAGACCACGAACCGGAGGTACGCCCGGGCGTGCCGCAGTTCGTTGAGCACGATCGCGACGGCGAAGGGCACCACGTAGCCGCAGAGCAGCGCGAGGAGGGTGAAGACGAACGTGTTCCGCCAAGCCTGACCGAACGCGGGATCGTTCACCACCGTACGGAAGTTGTCGAGGCCCACCCAGGACGGCTCGTCGACGAGGTTGGTCTGCTGGAAGCTGAGGACGACTTCCCTGACCATCGGCCACCACGCGAACAGCGCGAAGCAGAAGAGCGCGCCGCAGAGGAATCCATAAGCGGTCAGGTTCCGTCGCGTTGCCCTGCGCCGCCTCGACGGTGGCCGGCGCTTCGACGGTGTCCGACGCCGCGGCGCGGCCTGCCGCCTCGGCTCCCTGGTGAGTGTCGCCATCGGATCAGCGCCTGGCCAGGATCGAGTTCGCCTTGGACTCGGCGTCCCCCAGCAGCTTGTCGACGTCGGCGTTCTCCCGCGTGAGTACCGCGGACATGGCCACGTCGAGCACCGCGTACAGCTCCTGGGCCTTCTCCGGCTCCAGCTTGGGAGTGATCCCCGGGGCGGCGTCGACGTAGGGCTCGTAGTTCTTGACCGGCAGGACGGCGTTGGCCTCGCGCCCCTCGGCGATGGCCTTGCCGGTCGGCGAGTCGCCCATGTAGTCGTTGTTGGGGACGCCCACGGCCTCGCCGTTGGCCTTGCTGCGGGCGAAGTCGAAGCGCCCCTTGCCGGGCGTGTTGAACTGGAAGTCGATCCACTGCAGGGCGGCCTTGGTCTGGGCCGGACTCGCCTTGGGATTGATCATGTACGCCTCGCCGCCGGCCAGCGACGCCTTGCCGCCGGGCACACCCGTGATGCCGTAGTCCGCGGCCTTGCCCTGGAACTTCTGGGTCACATCGGTGATGACGTCCGGCGCCCCGAGCATCATGCCGGTCCTGCCCGTCGCCATCTGCTGCATCAGCGACTCCCAGCCGATCAGCACCTTGCTGCCGACGCTGTCGTCCTTCCAGCGCATGTCGTGCAGGTTCCGCAGCACGGCCTTGCCCTCGGCACTGTTGAAGGCGGCCTTGCCGTCGGTGACCATCTCTCCGCCGCGGCTGAACAGGGCCTGCGCGAAGTGCCAGCCGCCGGTGTTGCCGCCGCCGTACTCGCCGTACCCGACGTATCCGTCACCCAGCGCGGCGATCTTCTTCGCGGCGGCACGGACCTCGTCCCAGGTCCTGGGCGGCGCGTCGGGGTCGAGTCCGGCCTTGGCGAACAGCGCCCGGTTGTAGACCAGGCCGACGCCGTAGCTGACGTTGGGGACGCCGTAGACCTTGCCGTCCTTGGTGACCATGCCCCTGACGTCCTGCTTGATGTCGCCGAAGTTCTTCACCACGCCGGTCGACGCGGTGATGTCCTTGGCCTGCCTCTTGGCGATGACGTCGGCGTAGTTGGTGACCGGCACCACGAACACCGTCTCCATCTGACCGCCCGCCAGCTTCGCGGCGAACGTCTTCGGGTCGAAGCACGGCTGCTGGTCGGTGCTCTTGACCGAGACGCCCGGGTGGGCCTTCTCGAACGCGGCGACGTCGTCGTCCCACGCCTCGCGCAGCTTCGGCGCGGTCTTCGCGGGCTGGCAGGCCACGGTGATCGAGACACCCCCTCCCCCGCCGGAGCCTGACGAGTCGCCGCCACAGGCCGTGGCGGTGAAGGCGAGACCTGTCGTCAGAAGGATCGCGAGGTGACGAGGCTTCATTACGGCTCCTCTGGAGTGGCGCCCGAGCGCTGCCCTGATGGGTGCCGTCACGATAGGGCGGTCCACAGATGCATGCAAGATTTGAATCCACATACGCAAGATTGCGACTGCCTCTCGTAGTTCAGGTCCACCCATGCAGCGCTGAACGAGGCAGAGTTAGGCCGTTCACGCCACCACTTCACACCCAACTCGACGCGGACATCGCCGATTTCGCCTCACTGTCGCTTAATTGCAATGCATCACCGACACCTTGCGCTCACATGACCGCGGTGCTTCAGTGACGACCCGAAAGCGCAGGCCCCCCATGCCCGCCCCTGGAGAGGAACACCATGAGAGGGAGACACACGAGAGCGAGCCATACGAGACATACGAGAGGGAGACAACGGAGCCGAAGGCTCGTCGCCGCCTGTCTCGGAGCGATGCTGGCAGCCGTCGGTCTGCTCCCCGTCACCGCCCACGCCGCCCCGGCCCGACCGGCCTCACCGGCAGCCGACGCCACTACGAATCTCGCGCTCAACAAGCCGATCGAGGCCTCCTCCTCGACGCAGAACTACTTCGCGCCGAACGCCAACGACGGCAGCACGAACACGTATTGGGAGTCCAGCGGGCACCCTTCGACGCTCACGGTGAAGCTCGGCGCCGACGCCGACCTCGACTCGGTCGTGCTCAAGCTGAACCCGGACGCGGCCTGGTCGAGTCGTACGCAGAGCATCGAGGTGCTCGGGCGCAAGCAGTCGGCCGCCGACTTCACCTCGGTGAAGGCCAGGGCGGACTACGCCTTCGAGCCCGGCGCGCGGCAGAACACCGTGGCGATCCCGGTCTCCGGACGCTATGCCGACGTCCGTCTGAAGATCTACTCCAACAGCTCCGGATACGGCGGCCAGGTCGCCGAGTTCCAGGTCAACGGCGTACCGGCCCCCAACCCCGACCTGACAGTGCCGCAGCTGAGCTGGGAGCCCGCGGCTCCGAGCGAGAGCGACCGGATCAAGGTCAACGCCACCGTGCGCAACACCGGTTCCGCGGGCTCGGGCGCGACCACGGTCGACGTCAGCCTGGGCGGCACGGTCGCGGGCAGCGCGGCGGTGGGCGCGCTCGGCTCCGGTGAGTCGGCCACCGTCCCTGTCGACATCGGCAAGCGGGCGCAGGGCAGTTACACCGTGTCCGCGGTGGTGGATCCGCGGGACACGATCGCCGAGCAGGACAACGAGAACAACAGCCGCACCGCAGACACCAAGCTCACGGTCGGCCAGAGCCCGGGCCCCGACCTGGAGGTCACCGGCATCACGTCGAACCCGGCGAGCCCCGCGGTCGGCGCGAACGTCACGTTCGCGGTGCGGGTGCACAATCGCGGGACCAGCGCGGTGAGCGCGGGTTCGGTGACCCGCCTCACCGTGGGCGACAAGACCCTGAACGGCACCGCGCCCGCCATCGCGGCGGGCGAGAGCGCCATGGTCTCCCTCTCCGGCAGCTGGACCGCGACCAGCGGCGGCGCCACACTCACCGCGACCGCCGACGCCACCGGTGTCGTGACCGAGACCAACGAGGACAACAACGTCCTCGCGCGCTCCCTCGTGGTCGGCCGCGGCGCGGCACTGCCGTATGTGGAGTACGAGGCGGAGGACGGCACGTACGACGGCACGCTCCTTGAGGCGGACGCCGAGCGCACCTTCGGCCACACCAACTTCGCCACCGAGTCCTCGGGCCGCAAGTCGGTCCGCCTCAACTCGACAGGTCAGTACGTGGAGTTCACCTCGACGAGCGCGACCAACTCCATCGTCGTACGCAACTCCCTGCCCGACGCGCCGGGTGGCGGCGGTCAGGAGAAGACACTGAGCCTGTACGCCGACGGGAAGTTCGTGCGGAAGCTGACGCTGTCGTCCAAGCACAGCTGGCTGTACGGCAACACGGATCAGCCCGAGGGTCTCACCAACAGGCCGGGCGGTGACGCGCGGCGGCTGTTCGACGAGTCGCATGCCCTGCTCTCCCAGACCTACCCCGAGGGCACGAAGTTCCGGCTGCAGCGCGATGCCGGTGACGACGCCGCGTACTACGTCGTCGACCTGATCGATCTGGAGCAGGTGGCCCCGCCCGCGAGCAAGCCCGCCGCGTGCACCTCGATCACCGAGTACGGCGCGATCCCCAATGACGGCATCGACGACACGGCGGCGATCCAGCGGGCCGTGACCGCCGACCAGAAGGGCGACATCGCCTGCGTCTGGATCCCCGCGGGGCAGTGGCGCCAGGAGCAGAAGATCCTCACCGACGACCCGCTGGACCGAGGCCAGTACAACCAGGTCGGCATCCGCGACGTCACCATCCGCGGCGCCGGCATGTGGCACTCCCAGCTGTACACGCTGACCGCGCCGCAGGACGCGGGCGGCATCAACCATCCGCACGAGGGCAACTTCGGCTTCGACATCGACGACAACACGAAGATCTCCGACGTGGCCATCTTCGGCTCGGGCACCATCCGCGGCGGCGACGGCAACGCGGAGGGCGGCGTCGGCCTCAACGGCCGCTTCGGCAAGAACACGAAGATCAACGACGTCTGGATCGAGCACGCCAACGTCGGCACCTGGGTCGGCAGGGACTACAGCAACATCCCCGAGCTGTGGGGTCCGGGAGACGGCCTCGACTTCAGCGGCATGCGCATCCGGAACACCTACGCGGACGGCATCAACTTCACCAACGGCACCCGCAACTCGACGGTCTTCAACTCCTCGTTCCGCAACACCGGCGACGACGCGCTCGCCGTGTGGGCCAGCAAGTACGTCAAGGACACCTCGGTCGACGTCGGCCACGACAACGCGTTCCGCAACAACACCGTGCAGCTGCCCTGGCGGGCCAACGGCATCGCGGTGTACGGCGGTTACGGCAACAAGATCGAGAACAACCTCGTGTACGACACCATGAACTACCCGGGCATCATGCTCGCGACGGACCACGACCCGATCCCCTTCAGCGGGCAGACCCTGATCGCGAACAACGGCCTCTACCGCACCGGCGGCGCGTTCTGGAACGAGGACCAGGAGTTCGGCGCCATCACGCTGTTCGCCCAGGGCCCCGACATCCCCGGCGTCACGATCCGCGACACCGACATCCACGACTCGACGTACGACGGCATCCAGTTCAAGACGGGCGGCGGCGCCATGCCGGACGTGAAGATCTCCAACGTGGCGATCTCCAAGTCCAACAACGGCTCCGGCATCCTCGCCATGGGCGGCGCACGCGGCAGCGCGACGCTCACCAACGTGCGGATCACCGGTTCCCGCGACGGTGACATCCGCGTCGAGCCCGGCTCACAGTTCGTGATCAACGGCGGGGCGGCACGGGCCGTCAAGGGGGTGCCGGGGACGCGACAGGGGCTGTAGCGGGGCCAGTTGCAGCGGCAGGAGCCGTGCTGCGGGCTGCTCCTGCCGTGGTCACCCGCGCCTCACCTCCGTCTACCTTCGGACTTCCCAGGTCGGCCGTTGGAGTTGATCGTTGTACACGATGATGTCTGCGTGGTCGGTGGGGCGGGCTGTGGCGAAGTAGAGCTGCTGGGAGGGGATGTAGCGGTGGCGCCAGGACCGTTCGATGTCGATGGTGTCGGCGGTGGATCCGGCCAGCGCTGCGCCTCGCTTCAGAGCGCGGTCCACCGTCTGCTCAAACGGGATGGACACGAAGATGCGCAGGTCCCAGTGGTTGATGAGTTCTGGGCGCAGGAGGAAGACGCCGTCGAAGAGCAGTACGGCGTCGGCGGAGGCGGTTGTGGCGGGCGGGGACGACGGGGTGTCGGTGCCACTGTCGTAGACCGCGTGTTGGAACCTTCGGTCTCCGCCCGGCCCCAGCGGGTCGAGCAGGACCCGGCACAGCGCGGCGCGGTCGTGGGCGTCGAAGTAGCAGCCTTCGGCCGAGTACTGGCCGCGTCGGTAGCGCTGTGCACGGGGGAAGAGGAAGTCGTCGATGGTCGCGCGGATGACGTCGCGGCCCTGCGCGCGCAGGACGACGGCGAGCTCGTCGGCCAGCGTGGTCTTGCCCGAGGCGGGCGGCCCGTCGACGGCGACCCGCAGCGGGTGCGCGGTCGTGGCGGATCCAATCACCTCGGCCAGCCGACTGATGAGCTCGCTGCGGGAGCCTTGGTCCTTTGCTGCCTCTCTCACGGTGCCTCTGTTTGGCACCGCACGTCACGCTGCGGTCGCCGGGGAATCAGCTATGCACCGTCGTCACCATCACGCAGCGAATGAATCATGCTCTGCAGGATCCGGAACGCGCCTGACTGTTCAGCCTCGGTCATGCCGGACAGCATTCTGACCTCGACGGACCGGACCGCCGCGGTCGCCTTCTCCAGGCTCCGTCGGCCGCGAGGTGTGAGTCGCGCGGGAAGAGCCTTCCCGACCGGCGCCTCCGCGGGCCTGGTCACGTAGCCGTCTCGTTCCAGGGCTTGGAGCAGCACGTTCATCGACTGCCGCGTCACGAACGCGCCCCGCGCGAGCTCGGAGTTCGACAAGCCCGGTCGTTGGGCCAGCAGCTCGAGGCAGGAGTAGTGCGTCACGGTCATCCCGAGTGGCCGCAGCACATCCTCCATGGCCGAGCGCAGGACGCTCGACGCCTCCTTCAGCAGGTAGCCCAGTGACGTCTCCAGGTCGACACCGTCTTGATTCATGTCAGAAGTCTGACATACCTTGACCCGTGTCAGGAATCTGACACGAAGAGAAGGAGCATCGCCATGCCCGTCACCGGACCCGACTTCATCTCGCTCCAGGCGCGCGACCTCAACGCTTCACAGGCGTTCTACGAGCAGTACCTCGGCCTCGTCCGCTCGCAGGCCGGGCCTCCGCACGCCGTCGTCTTCGAGACGAAGCCAATCGCGTTCGCACTCCGCGACATCGTTCCCGGTACCGATCTCACATCCGTCCCCCAGCCCGGCATAGGTGCCGCGATCTGGCTCCACGCCACCGGCGTCCAGGCCATTCACGATGCTCTCGTCGCCGACGGTCACACCATCGTCTCCGCACCGATCGACGGGCCCTTCGGCCGGACCTTCACCTTCGCCGACCCCGACGGCTACCACGTCACCCTCCACGACCGCGTCTGATCGGCCGAGGTCGAGGTCTAGGTCCAGGTCCAGGTCTTCCGAGGGCGAGCATTTCTCCGCGGTGCCGATACCCCTTGGGTATCGGCACCGCGGAACAGGTCTTGGACACGTACAGAGCCCCGGCAGTCCACTGGAGAGCATGAACATCGCCTACTGGATCGTCGCCGGACTGCTCGCCCTCTTCTACTTCTACGCAGGCACGCTGAAGGTGATCCGCAGTCGTGATCAGCTCCGGCCGATGATGGCCTGGGTCGACCACATCCCCTTGCCCGCCCTCAGGGCGCTGGGGACCGTCGAGGTACTGGGCGCGATCGGCCTGATCCTGCCGCCGCTGACCGGCATCGCTCCCTCGCTGGCGTCCGCCGCGGCCATCGGCTTCGTACTCCTGCAGATCGGCGCCATCGCCGTCCACCTGCGGATCGAAGACCGTCGGATCGCGCTCAACGCCGGGCTCATCGTCACCGCGGCGGTGACCGCCTGGCTGGCCACTCGGCTGTAGGCGAGCACAGTCCTCGACCGGTGGGTGGGGTGCGGCTACAGGGCCAGCCGCAGCCGCCCCCGCCTTCGCCTTCGCCGAGCTGAACGTGACACGCCGTCGACCGACATGTTCGCGTCACATTAGAGATCGTTTTGCTACGGCAGCGTTGCGATCTCTGCGGCAACATTGCGGCCTCGTGGCGAAACCAGCCAAAACCTGGCTTCGCCACCCAGTGCGGACCAAGCTGACATTCGCCGCTTCGTGGCACTGTTCCGTACTCGTAAGCCCGCAGAAAGCTCCACCGCGCATGCACTCGATCTGTCTCTCCTGCGCCGTCCCGGCGCGTCCCACCTCTCTGGTGAGGGGGCGGTCCGCGCCATGCGCTATGTAGTGCGCAAGGCGGGCGGGTGGCTCCTGATGATCGCGGTCGCGACCAACGCGACGTACTTCTTGGCCAGTTGGTTTCTGGACCCGCGATCGAACTACAAGGAGCTGCGGCCCGTCCGCAGCGAGGAGCAGATCGGCCGGGCCCTCGCCCCGTACAACCTCGACCCCGGGATGCCGCTGGTGCAGCGGTGGTGGAACTGGCTCACCTCGGTGACCCTCGACTTCGACTGGGGCTCGTCGCCCACCGGTGTCTCCGTCAACGGTGAGGTGGGCTACCGCGCCCTCATCAGCGCCGAGTTGGTCGTCACGGCGACGGTTCTCTCCGTCGTGATCGGTGTCGCGCTCGCCGTCTACACCGCCTCGCGCCAGTACGGCGCGGCCGACCGCGTCGCGCAGGCCATATCCATCGCCGTGTTCAACGTGCCGACGTCCGTCGCCGCGCTCGCCGTGGTCTTCGTCGCCATCTGGCTCAACCAGCACGCCGGGATGGACTTCCTCTACGTAGCCGGGGAGAACTCGCCGGGCGTCGAGGGACTGCTCCCGACGATCGGCGACCGCCTCCTCCATCTGATCCTGCCGACGCTCACCCTGACGCTGATGGGTTACGTGGGCTATCACCTGACGCAGCGTTCGCTGCTGCTCGACACCATCAACGCCGACTTCGTCCGCACGGCCCAGGCCACCGGCCTCACTCGCGGCCAGGCCGTCCGCAGGCACGCCCTGCGCGCCGCGCTGGTTCCGACGGCGGCCTCCGTGGCCTTCAGCGTGCCCGCCATCTTCACCGGAGCCATCATCACCGAGACGATCTTCGGCTGGAACGGCATGGGCCGTTACTTCGTCCAGACCATCAGCAAGAACGACGTGCACGGCGCCGTCGCGACGGCCGCGTTCGCCGCGGTGCTCACCGCGATCGGCGCGATCCTCGCGGACATCGCCACGGTCTTCCTCGACCCGAGAGTGCGGGTGAGCTGACATGGCGACAGCAACCGACAACCGCACCGTCAGTGGGCGCCGAGATCTCGGCCGCGGGCGGCTCTATCTGCGCCGCTTCCTGCGCAACCGCCTCGCCGTCGCCGGGGTCGTGATCTTCGTGCTGCTCGTGCTGTTCAGCGTCTTCGGCGGCCTGTTCACGTCCTACACCCACACCGACGCCGACTTCGCCGCGCTCACCCAGCCGCCGAGCGACGTGCACTGGTTCGGCACCAACCAGGGCGGCAACGACGTCTACGCCAGCGCGGTGCACGGGCTGCGGCGCTCGCTGGTGATCGCCGTGAGCGTGTCCGTCCTGACGATCGTCGTCGCCGCGGTCATCGGATCCAGCGCCGCGTACTTCCGCGGCCGGGTGGAGAGGCTGACGCTCGGCGTCGTCCACTTCCTGCTGATCGTGCCCTCGTTCCTCATCCTCGCCCTGGTCTCCAACCGTCTTGCCGGTGACTGGCGCGTCCTCATCGTCGTCCTGACCCTGTTCGGCTGGATGTCCACCGCCCGGGTCGTCTGGTCCGTCTCGACCTCGCTGCGCGAACGGGACTACGTGACGGCGGCGGAGTTCATGGGCGTCCGCCCGCTGCGCATCATCCTGCGCCACATCATCCCCAACCTCGGCTCCCTGCTCATCGTCAACCTGACGCTCGGCGTCGTCGCGACCGTGCTCAGCGAGACCACGCTGTCGTTCCTCGGATTCGGCGTCCAGACCCCGGACGTCTCCCTCGGCACGATGCTCGCCGACGGGGCGACCACCGTCACCAGTGCCCCCTGGCTCTTCGCCTTTCCCGCGGGCCTCGTCGTGCTGCTCACCGTGTCGATGACCTTCATCGGCGACGGGCTTCGCGACGCCCTCGACCCCACCTCAGTGACCGGCGCGGCGGGAGGCCGACGATGACCCTCACCACCCCCTGCGCGACACCCCGGTCTCCCCCACCGGCGCCACCCCCGTGCTCTCCGTACGGGACCTGCGGATCTCCTTCCCCTCCGAGGCCGGACCCGTCGAGGCGGTACGCGGCGTCAGCTTCGACCTGCTGCCCGGCCGCACCCTCGGCATCGTCGGCGAGTCGGGATCGGGCAAGTCGGCCACCGCGATGGGCGTCATGGGCCTGCTGCCCCCCACCGCCGACCTGAGCGGCCAGGTCCTGCTCGGCGGCCAGGACCTGATCGGCCTCGACGACCGGGCGCTGTCGCGCGTGCGCGGCAAGTCCATCGGCATGGTCTTCCAGGACCCCCTGTCCGCGCTCACCCCCATCTTCTCCGTGGGCAGGCTGCTCTCCGACGCGCTGCGGGTCCACCAGGACCTGTCCAAGAAGGCTGCCTGGGAACAGGCCGTCGAACTGCTCGATCTCGTCGGCATTCCCGACCCGCGGGGCCGCGCCTCGGGCTTCCCCCACGAGTTCTCCGGCGGCATGCGCCAGCGCGTGGTCATCGCCATGGCGATCGCCAACCGGCCGCGTGTGCTGGTGGCCGACGAACCCACCACCGCGCTCGACGTCACCGTGCAGGCCCAGATCCTGGACGTACTGCGCCTCGCGCAGCGGGAGACCGGCGCCGGGCTCGTCCTGATCACCCACGACCTCGGTGTCGTGGCAGGCCACGCGGACGACGTCGCCGTCATGTACGCGGGCCGCCTCGTGGAGAAGACGGACGTGCACACGCTGTTCCGTCGGCCGACGATGCCGTACACCGCGCGGCTCCTGGCCGCGGTGCCGACCGTGGACGGCGGGGTCCGCCGCCCCCTCGTACCGATCGGTGGCGAGCCGCCCGCCCTCTCCGGCCTCCCGGACGGCTGCCCCTTCGCGAGCCGGTGTGCCGTCGCGCTCGACGCGTGCGGCTCCGACGAACCCGAGTTGCGCCAGGTCACGGGCCACGGGGACGTCGCCTGCCTGCGCGCGGACGAGATAGCCGACGGCAGACTGGACCCCACCGGGGGCGTCGCGACCGTCGAGAGGGAATCCGGTACGAGCCACGCGACGAGCGGCGACGTGGTGCTCCGTGTGGAGGACCTCGTCAAGACCTTCCCCGTCACCAAGGGCGCGTTCATCAAGCGCCGCGTCGGCACGCTGCACGCGGTCAACCAGGTCAGTTTCGAGCTGCGCGGTGGAGAGACGCTGGGTCTGGTCGGCGAGTCGGGCAGCGGCAAGACGACGACGCTGATGGAGATCCTGCGGCTCAGACAGCCCGAGGGCGGCCGGATCGAGATCGCGGGGCGGCAGGTCGGCGCGGCCACGGACACTGGTGCCGATGCCGTGGTCGGCGGCGCCGTCGATCCCGGCAGGCGCGGGCGCACCGTGCGGCACGACGTGCAGATCGTCATGCAGGACCCCCTGGGCGCCCTGGACCCCCGCCTGCCCGTCCACCAGCTGCTCGCCGAACCGCTGCGGGCCATCGGCCGTGACCGCGAAGCGATCCGCTCCCGCGTCCACGAACTCCTTGCGCTCGTCGGTCTCGACTCCTCGGTGAGCGACCGCTTCCCTGCCGCGCTCTCGGGCGGGCAGCGTCAACGCATCGGCATCGCCCGCGCGTTGGCCACCGACCCGAAACTGCTCGCCCTCGACGAGCCGCTCTCCTCCCTGGACGTTTCGGTGCAGGCAGGGGTGATCAACCTCCTCGGTCGGCTCAAGCGTGAGCTGGGGCTCGCCTACCTCATGGTCGCCCACGATCTCGCCGTGGTCCGCTACGTCTGCGACCGCATCGCGGTGATGTATCTGGGTCACATCGTCGAGACCGGCGACACGGAGACGCTCTTCTCCGACCCGAAGCACCCCTACACCCGGGCGCTCCTTTCGGCGATCCCGATTCCCGATCCGGAACGCGAACGCACCCGCGAACGGATCGTCCTGAAGGGCGAACAGCCGGGCGCCACGAACCTGCCGCGCGGCTGCGTGTTCATCGACCGCTGCCCGCTGTACCGCTTCGCCGACGACGACGTCCGGGAGCGCTGCCGCACGGAGCGCCCGGCACTCAGGGCGGCGCCGGGGCAGCAAGGGCACGAGTACGCCTGCCACGCCGCGTAACAGGCACTGCCGTGCGCGCCTCTGACGGCCAACGACCAACTCCCTCTCCAAGCCACACCTTCAACACACACAAGGACCCTCTCCCATGCGCGCAAGACTGGCCCTGCCCGTCGCCCTCATAGCAGCCATCTCCGTCACCGCCACCGCGTGCCAGTCCTCATCCGGTGACGGCGCCGCGGGCTCGGGCGCGAAGGGCACCCCGTCCGCCGCGTCGGGAGCGGCCGACTACAACCCGACGCCGTACGACAAGCTCAAGGACGGCGGGACCTACACGACGGTCGGGACGTTCGACGATCAGGGCAACCCGTTCAACGTCAACGGCACGCTGGCGGCGTCCCGGGTGTGGGCCTGGTACAACGCGAACGCGATCACCTTCTCGCCGACCGGTGAAGTGCGGTACAACCCGGACTACTTCAGCGACGTGAAGGTGTCCGTGCAGGGCGGCAACCAGAAGGTCGTCCTGACGATCAACAAGAAGGCCGCCTTCAACGACGGAACTCCCATCGACTGGACCGCGATCAAGGCCACGTGGAAGGCCAACAACGGTTCCGACAAGGACTTCGCGGCCCAGATCACGGACGGCTACAACCAGATCACCGATGTCGCGCGGGGCAAGGACGACAAACAGGCCGTCATCACCTTCAAGGGCGTCTACCCCTCCTGGCCGAGCCTGTTCTACACGTTCCTGCACCCGAAGGCCGCGAAGGTCGACAACTTCAACAAGGCGTACGTGAAGAAGGCGCGCCCCGAGTGGGGCGCGGGCCCGTACACGGTCGGCAAGTGGGACACCCACTCGGGTAACATCACCTTCGTCCGCAACCCGAAGTGGTGGGGCAAGAAGGGCAAGCTCGACAAGCGTGTCTACGTGAACCTGGAGCCGAGCGCGGGGATCAACGCCTTCAAGAACGGTCAGCTCGACTACGTCTCCGCGAGCGATGCCGAGGACCTGAAGCAGCTGAAGGGGCTCAAGGGCACCGAGATCCGCAGCGGCGGCAGCCCGTTCGGGTACGCGCTCAACTTCAACACCAAGTCGTCGGTCCTCGGGGACAAGACGGTGCGCAAGGCCATCCAGGAGAGCATCGACCGCAGCCAGATCGCCAAGATCCAGTTCCAGGGCCTGGACTACGAGGAGCCGCTGCCCGGCTCCGGTCTGCTCTACAGCTTCCAGAAGGGGTACGAGGACAACGTCTCTCCCGTCCTGAAGTACGGGCCCGACCAGGCGAAGAAGGACCTCGACGCGGCGGGCTGGAAGCCCGGGAGCGACGGGATCCGGGAGAAGGGCGGCAAGAAGCTGGAGATCGGCTACACGGTGGTGGGTGACCAACCGCTGCCCAAGGCCACCGCGGGCGCCGTCGCCGCGATGCTGAAGCCGGTCGGCGTACGCGTCACCGTCAAGAGGGTCGCCGAGGCGGACTTCGCCAGCACCCTCAACGAGCGGAAGTTCGACCTGATCCTCTCGGGCAACCGCTCCATGGATCCCTTCGGGGCCCGCTATCTGTGCGAGTTGTACTGCTCGGACCGTGACTCCAACCTGACGGGGGCCGGGTCCCCGGCGCTGGACAAGGAGATCCGTGCCACGACGGAGATCGCCGATCTGGGCAAGCAGGCAGCAGCGGCGAACAAGGTCGAGCGGAAGGCCCTCCTGAACTACGCCCGGCTCCCCATGTTCAGCGGCCCGTCGACGTACAGCGTCAAGAAGGGTCTGGCGAACGTGGGCGCGACCATCTTCTACAGCCCCCTGCCGGAGACGGTGGGCTGGGAGAAGTAGGTCCGTCGCGGTTCTTCGGGCGCGCCCGGCGCCGTCAGACCGTGCTCAGCGGATGCGCCGCCGTCGCCGAGCGCGGGGGCCAGGCGGCGGGTGCGAGGATGCCGAGGACGTAGGCCCGCGCGACGAGGGCGGGGCGGGTCGGGGCGCCCAGGAGGTCGCGCAGGCGGCCCAGGTGGTAGTCGACCGTCTGCCGGGACAGCTTCAGCGACGTGGCGATGTCGCTGTTGCTGCTGCCCTCCGCCAAGAGGGTGAGAATGCGGATCTGCGCGGCGGTGAGGGACGGATGGGCCTCGTGGGCGAGGCTCTGGTGCGTGACGACGGCCCAGACGTGCCCGGCCCGTTCCGCGGAGTGGCCCACCGTCGTCAGGTGGAGCCGCGCGCGGCGTTGCAGCCCCCGCGTCCCGCTCAGCATCACTGACGTCTCGACTCGTCTGATGCGCCGGGCTATCAGCCCCCGCCACCGGCGGTGCAGCCGGTCCAGGCCGGGCGCGGGCGCGAGCAGCGTGTGCGCCCGGCGCCCGACCAGGTCGGGCAGGCCGAGGTCGAACAGCTCGGCGGCCGCGGCGCTCGCCTCGATCACGCGACCACCGGCCGTGAGGAGCGCGCAGGGCAGCCCGGTGTGGTCGCGCAGTGCCCGCAGGTGCTCCTCGGCCTCCTTCCGCTGGACCATGGCGCGCAGGTGGTCGGTGATGTCCACGTAGATGCCGGCGACGCAGGTCTGCGCGTTCTCCCGGACGGGGAAGCGGTGGCCGACGGCGTGGCCCGCGCTGCCGTCCGGGCGGCGGTAGTCCAGGGTGTGGCGCACCGGCGTGCCCCGGGTCAGGATCTCCTGATCGAGCGTGCGGAACTGGACGGCCTCCGCGGGGGCGTCGAAGTCCTCGATGCGCCGCCCCGTGAGTTCCTGCGCGGTGGTGCCGTAGAGGTGCGCGTAGGCGTGGTTGGCCCACAGGTACCTTCCGTGCCGGTCCCGGATGAACGCGGCCGCCGGGGCCAGGTCTACGAGGTCGGCGAAGGCGGCGTACCGGCGCGGGGCTTCGGGGTGGCTGTCGACCTCCACCGCCAGGCCGCGGGTGCGGCGGTGCGTGCGGGTCGCGTCCGGCGGGCAGCTCACGTCGAAGGTCCGGCCGTCGAACCGGGCGAGCCAGCGCCCGTCCCGCGGCGAGTGTCCAGGGTCCGCGAGTTCCTGGCGGACCCGGTCCAGGAAGCGCTGGGCCGTGCCGGTGTCGGCGAAGGCACCGCCGCCCCGCTCCCGTACGTGCCACGGCTGGTCGAACTCCCACCAGAACACGGGAAGGTCCTCGAGCAGGGCCTTGAGGCCGGCATCGTCCACAGCCTTTTCTCCTTCCGTATACGTCTGGTTGACGCACAGTCACCACGCGATGCGTATCCCGTCCGGCGCTCGCGCATGCTCGGTTCTCGGCCGAAGTAGCAGCGCAGACGGGGGACTTCGCGGGCGACCCGCCGGTCCTCCCCCACGGTCGGACTCAGGCATTTGCCTGAACGCCGGGCTTCCGCAACGGCGTCACCGGGGTCCGGCGCCTGTTCCCCTTGGAAGTGCGGGTGAACGCGCCCCGCCACGCATCCCCGGTGTCCCCCGCGCTCGGCGCTCGGCACCGGTCCGTACGGCGATACGTACCAACTGGACGAAACGGAGACGAACTTCAGTGAGCAAGGTGCTGTTAGTGCATGCCAAGGGTGGTCCGCCGCTCGGTCACGTCCTGTCCCGGGCGGCCGCGAAGGCGCAGGTGCACCTCCTGGCGCTCAGCGCTCTTCCTCCCGCCGTGGCAGGTGATGCCCGGGGACTGTGCGCCTCGGTGGTGACGCCCACCGACGCGGAGCGCGGTGATCTGGTGTCCCTGATCGTCGCGCGGGCGAAGGCCGTCGGCGCGGACGCGGTGCTCACCTTCTCCGAGTACGCGGTCGTCGCCGTCGCCGAGGCGTGCGAGGCGCTCGGCCTGCCCGGTGCGGGCGGCGCCGCCGCGCTCGCCCGCGACAAGCGCCTGATGCGCCGCACCTGGCGGCAACACGGCCTGCCGCAGCCCGAGTTCCGGCCCGTCGCCACGGAGGCCGACCTCCACGAGGCGGCCACCCACCTGCCCTTCCCGCTCCTCCTCAAGGCGGCCTGGAGCGCGGGTTCCACCGCGCACCAGATCATCCGTTCCCCGCACGAGGTGACCGCCGCATGGCGCCGGTCGCGCGACGTGATGGCCGAATCGGCCCAGTTGGGCTACGCGGAACTCCATGTGGCCGAGGCCGACGCGGACTTCGTGGTCGAGCAGATCGTCACCGGCACCGCGGCGGAGTGGTTCGACGACCCGGGCTGGGGCGACTACGTCAGCGTCGAGGGCGTCGTGGCGCGGGGCGTGTTCCACCCGGTCTGCGTCAGCGGCCGGATGCCCACCGTCGAACCGTTCACCGAGCGGGCGGGCATCACTCCCGCCCAGCTGTCCCCGGACGCCCAGAACCGGGTCGTGGCGCTCGCCCGGGATTCCGTCGACGCGCTCGGCCTGCGCGACTGCGGCATCCACACCGAGATCAAGCTCGGTGCGGACGGCCGGATGTGGCTGATCGAGACGGCCGCCCGGTTCGGCGGCGCGATGACGGTGCCGCAGATCGAGGAGGTCTTCGACCTCGACCTGATCGGCATGCTCGTCGACCACCTCCTCGGCCGCACGGTCCGCTGGCCCGAGCGCGCCCTCACCCCGGCGCAGGCTCGCGGGGCGGCGGGCTCCCTCGTCGTCCTCGCGGCCGACAGCGCGGGCGAGGCCTGGCAGGACCGCAGGGCCTGGGACTTCCCCACGGTCGCGGAGTGCGTGCCGCTGAGCCGGGGCAGCCGCCTCTCGGTCGTCGCGGAGAGTTCGCTCGCCGACGGCAGCACCGTGCCGGTCTACGACCCGGCCGCCGGAGCCAACACCATGGCGGCCCTCTGCCTGCTCTCCGCCGCTGACCCGCGCACCGTGCTCCGTGATTTCGAGACCCTGGTCGACGCGCTGCCCCGGGTCCTGCCCGCCGCGCGGCCCGAGGAGGTTGCCCGATGACCGCCCAACTGCTCTCCGGCGCCCCCGAACCCGGCACGGACCGCACGGTCGTCGGCGAGAACCTCTCCCTGCCGCTCTTCCGCACGCTCTCGGGCGTCCTCGCGGGCCACCAGTACCTCAAGGTCGTCGTCGACCGCGCCGAGGACACCTGGCACCTGCTCGACACCGCCGCCCACCCCTTCCACGTCAACTACGTCGCCACCCGCGTCCTGGGCATGGAACTCACCGCCCTTGACGCCGAACTGGACGCGTTCAACGCCTCCGTCTACACCGACCCCGGGCGCCGCTTCCTGCTCGGCGTGCTGTCCCTGCACGTCGAAGAGGACGCGGAGGGCCGCGAGCGCCCCTTCCTCGTCCTGGAGACCACCGAGGCCGACACCATGCACGGTGACCTCCTCGCCTGGTTCTACGAGTACGTGCGCGTCCGGGTCGACGGCCGACTCCCGGTGCTGCTCAAGCCCGCCAACCACGGGCAGGAGGAGGAGCTCGCGCCGATCAGCGAGCAGCGCGTGCCGCGCATCCTGAGCCACGAGCTCTTCGGCACCAGGACCAGGACCCCGCTGAACTCCGGTGAGGCGACCGGGCGGCTGCGGTTCTTCCGTACGCACCAGGAGTACGAGGAGTACACGGCGGCCGAGGCCGGGCTCGGCTGGGCCGACATCGTCGCCATGCCGTGTCTGCCGGACGACGTGCCCCGGGTGGCCGGATTCCTCAACACCGCGCCGATCACACCGCTTTCGCACACCAACGTCCTCGCCTCCGGGTGGGGCATACCCAACGCGATCGTGCGCGACCTGGAATTACTCGTCGAGCGGGACGCGCTGGACGGGGCGTGGGTCAGCTACCGGGTGCGCGAGGACGAGATCTCCCTGGAACGGCTCGACCACGAGCCGGTCCTGGAGGCCCCGTCCTGGCACCAGCAGCGCATCCGCCTCGAACCGCCCCTGCTCGAGGAGACCCCCGTCCTCGCCCTGCACCGGCTCCGCAGCGGCGACCGGGACCGGTACGGCACCAAGGCGGCCAACCTCGGCGAGCTGCACCACGTGCTCGACAGCCGCACCGCCGACCTGACCGCCTTCCACCGGCGGCCGCGCCCGCCGCGCGACAACCTGTGCGGGCATCTCGCGGCACGGCTCGGCCTGACGGAGCCCGCCGCGGAGGAACTGCGCGCCGCCGCGGCCCGGTTCGTGGCCTCGACGGTCGGCGCCCCTGCGGGCGTCGCGCTCCCCTTCGCGCTGCAGCAGAACTTCCTCGCCTCCTCCGCCCCCCTCCAGCAGGGCATCGGCAAGCTCAAGATGGCACTGGAACTCGACGCCACCGACGTCCTGGACGCGCTCTGCCTGCAGCTGCAGCACCTCATCCGGCACACGCCCGTCCCCGATTCCGTCACCCGGCAGATCAACCAGGCCTTCCCCGCCGCCGCGGGCAGCCGCCTCGTGGTGCGCTCCTCGTCCAACGCCGAGGACCTGCCCGGGTTCTCCGCGGCGGGCGTCTACGACTCCGTCACCACGGTCCACGGCACGGAGGAACTCCTGGACGCCGTACGCCAGGTGTGGGCCTCCCTGGTCTCGCCCCGCAGCGTGCGCCTGCGCCACCAGGTCGGCATCTCCCTCGACGACACGTACATGGGCGTGATCATCCAGGAGTACGTGCCCGCCTCCCTCGGCGGCGTGCTGGTCACCCGCAACCCGACGCGCGACGAGGACTTCCGCAACGTCTACCTCAACTGCTCGCCGGGCTCTCCGGAGCAGGTGGTCGACGGCTCGGTGCTGCCGCAGCAGTACCTGTACAACACGGTCGAGGGCGGGGGCCGTACGGTCGCCCTGGGCTCCTTCGGGGAGCCGCTGTCCGCCGCGACCCGGGCCCGGCTCGCCGACCTGTCCCTGACCGGACGGCTCCTGCAGTCCCACTTCAGCGGGTCGGAGTGCGGCGGGGCCGACGTGGACAAGCCGCTGGACATCGAGTGGCTCATGACCGAGCAGGGTGACTTCCGGCTGGTCCAGATCCGCCCGTACGCGCTGTGAGCCCGCGCATCCGCCGGTCCGTCACCGGGG
This sequence comes from Streptomyces kanamyceticus, assembly GCF_008704495.1. Lineage (NCBI taxonomy): Bacteria > Bacillati > Actinomycetota > Actinomycetes > Kitasatosporales > Streptomycetaceae > Streptomyces > Streptomyces kanamyceticus. The sequence goes on along the minus strand of NZ_CP023699.1, from coordinate 9,820,858 downwards.
CGGGCGGCGGCCTGACGGACACCGCACGCCGGATCATCCGCCTCAACTACGGCTTCCAGTTGCTGTTCAACCTGCTGTGGTGGATGCCGGTGTTCTACGCCTACCAGAAGGCGGCCGGGCTGAGCGACGCCGAGATCTTCGGCATCCAGAGCATCTACTACGTGGCGTTCTGCCTGTTCGAGATCCCGACCGGGCTGATCGCCGACCGGATCGGCACCCGCAACTGCCTGCGGGCCGGTGCGGTGGTCATGAGCGGCCAACCTCGCTCCGGTGCTCAGCGCCTCGTACACCGGCTTCCTCGTGCACTTCCTCGCCATCGCCGCGGGCCGCTCGCTCACCTCGGGCGCGGCGAGCGCCTATCTGTACGACGGGCTGCGGGCCGAGAAGTGCGACGAGCACTACCTGAAGGCGGAGGGCACCGCACGCGCCCTCGGCCTCGCGGCGAAGGTCGTGTGCTGGCCGCTGGTCGGGCCGCTGATGGCGCTCGCCCACCCGGCCCCCTACCTGCTCAGCGCGGTCAGCGCGGCGGGCTCGCTGGCCTGTGCCGTCGCGCTGCCCCGGCTCGCCGGAGCGGACGGCGGCAGCGGGAAGGCGGCGTCCGACCGGTCGGAGGGTGGACGCAGGGGCGGCGCCTTCCTGCGGGACGCGGGCGCGGCCCTGCGCTGCGTGGCCTCCTCGCGATGGCTGGTCCTGGTCATGGTCCAGGGCGTGGCCGTCTTCACGCTCTCCCGGATCTGCCAGGTCAACCTCTTCCAGCCGATCCTGCTCGACCACGGCATCGCGGAGGCCTCGCACGGCGGAGTACTGGCCGCGATGACGGTGGCGGAGGCGGTCGGCGCGGCCCGCCCGCAGTGGCTGAGCCGCCGCCTCACACCGGTGGCCTGGGTCTCCCTGCTCAGCCTCGTCCTCGCGGGCAGCCTGGCGGGCATGGCCTTCGGCGGACCGTGGTCCGTGGTGGCGTTGCTCTGCCTGTTCGCCGCCGCGACCGGCTTCGTCTATCCGGTCCAGCGCAAGCTGGTGAACGACGCCGTGCCCCCGCGCGCCCCGCGCGCGACGATCCTCTCGGTCGAGAGCATCGTGGATCGCGCGGTGTGCGCGCTCGCCGCGATCGCCGTGGGCGCGTACGTCTCCGCGGGGCACCTGGACGCCCTGCTGCTGCACAGCGCGCTGGCGACGGCGATCCTCCTCGGCGGCTTCCAACTGGTCCTGCACAGCGGGGTGGTGAAGCGGGGGGCGAGGCCGGATCCGGCAGGGGTCAGCGCGGCCGGTGGCCGAGGAGCTCGATCAGCCCGACCGGGAGGTACGCGGGCCGGTGGGGCCGGTCGACCTGGTACGCCAGGTAGCTGAGCGAGGCCGCGACGTGGACCTCCTCGGCCGTCTCCGCCTGGTAGACGAGCCGGCAACCGCCGGAGAGGTCCTTCGCGCGCTGCCACAACACCGGAGCGGGCTTCCGTTCCGCTTCCGTACGGGGCGTCAGGATCCGGTCGCCGAAGTCCTTCCAGGCGAAGGGCGCCGAGCCCTGCCACGTGGCGTCGACCTCGCTCCGCAACCGGGCGGCACGTTCGGCGTCGGTCGAGCCCCAGGAAGACGGCACGTTGGTGATCAGGCCGACCTTGATGTGCCGTTCGCGCAGGGACCGCAGATAGGCGGCCGCGCCCGGGTGGTAGCTGGTACTGCCGTCGTCCGCGGTGTGCACCAGGGTCTCGCCCAGGTCGAAGTACACGACGGGGCAGGCGCGTTCGACGCCCACCCGTGCCGCGCCGCCCTCCGTGTGGGCGGGTGCGGCCGCACCCGCCGTCGCGCAGAGCACGGTCGACACCAGGGCCGCACCGAGCGCGAGGCCCATCCGGACCGGTCCCCTCAAGGCGGATTCATACATGGCGTTGTCGCCCCTCTTCCGGCGCACCGGCATCCGAAGATTGTCCGGTCGGTCGTCGATCCCCCGCGCTCTACCCCTGAACACCGCCCGCCACTCATGCCGCGGAGTCCAGCGTGGCTCCGCGAACTGAAGCCCAGAGCGCCCCTCTATCTCCCCCGCACGCACTGTGCTCTACGCCACAGCACGCCCTACGGTCTGATTCGGTGACAATACGCCCATGAATCTCCCTACACAGCTCAGTCCTGTGCCTGACGCAGACGGTCTCTACCTGTGGGCTCCCGAGGGCACGGGCCTTTGGGGGTACGCGAACTGCTTGTGGATCATTTCGGGTTCCGACGCCGCGGTCATCGACACGCCGTACGACGGGCCGTTGACCGAGGCGATGATCGCCGCGGCCCGGCCCTGGCTCGGTGACCGCACCGTACGGACGGTGGTCAACACCCACGCGAACGGCGACCACAGTTTCGGGAACCACCTCTTCCCCGAAGCGGAGATCATCGCCACGAACGGCGGGCACGACCACCAGCACCACGAGCCGACCCGCAGGAGATGCACGCCCTGGTCCACAACACGCCGCCCGACCTTCCGCTGGGCCGGTACCTGCGCGATCACTTCAGCGTCTTCGACTTCACGTCGGCCCGACTCACCCTGCCCACCAAGACCTTCTCCGGGCAGCACACGTTCAGCGTCGGCGACAAGGAGGTGGAGCTGTACGAGGTGGGACCCGCGCACCACGTCGGCGACCTCGTGGCCCGCGTCGGGGACGTCGTCTGCACCGGCGACGTCTTCTTCCACGGCGACCACCCGCCGCACTGGGCGGGACCGCTGCAGAACATCATCAACGCCTGCGAGTTGGTCCTGAGCTTCGACCCGCGGGTCATCATCCCCGGGCACGGGCGGCCGACCGACCAGGCCGCGCTCGAGGAGCACCTGGTCTATCTCCGCACGGTGCAGCGTGAGGTGCACCGCTGCTACGAGGCGGGTCTCAGCGCGGAGAAGACCATGGACGAGCTGTTCCAGCGGCAGGACTTCTATCCTCATCTGGGCCTGCCGGAACGGCTGATGATCGTCATCGAGCTGGAGCACAGCCACCTCAGCGGCTCTTCGTCTCCGAGCGTCCTCGAGCTCTCCAGCAAGGCGGCCGCCTGGTCCTACCGCTAGCGAAGCCCTGAATCGGGTGCCGCCCGCCCTCTTGGGCACGAGAGAGCGGGCGGCGCCATGCCGAACGTGGGATGGCCGGGGGCGGCCGGTTCGGCTCCCGCATGCGCACACCCGAAGGATGAAGGGTTCGGCTCGCAGGTGTGGCCATCAAAGAGCAGCCACCACGCGCCCCGCAACGACTCGGCCCGCCGGAGGCCGCACGGTTTCACTGGGCGGAATCGCGCGTGCTCCGGTTCGACCCAACGGAACCGTCGGTCCCCCACCGAGCTCAGGTGTCATGGCCGTCCTGGTGGCCCGCGAGGTCGGGTTTGAAGACCAGGAGGAAGAAGCGGGCGCCGGGTGAACCCAGAGGTGTGGCCGCGCACATGGTGACGTCGCCTTCGTGGGAGGGCTCGTGGTCGCGGCAGCAGCGGCTCACTCCGCGCTCCTCCTGTGGTGGCCCGGCCCAGGGATAGCGCATGCGGCGCGTGTCGCCGTTGGGATGGACGTACGCCACGTGGTTCGCCCGGTAGATCGGGCCCGACACCGGATCGGCGGCGACTTCCTTGTCGAGCGCTTGCAGGTCCGCGTTCTCCGGGTGCTGGGCCACCGCGTTGCGCAACTGGGCGGTGAGCGGCACGGCCCACTCGGTGCCCCAGTTCACCAGGTGGTGTTCGCGGGCGGTTTCATTGAGCAGCATGTAGCGCATGAGGTTGCGCTCGGGGATGGCCGGTTCGGCGTGCGGGGTGCGGGGGAACATCCGGACGAAGTCGTCGTTGTAGGCGACGACGTTCCAGGCGACGTCGTTGACATAGCACGGCTGGCCCTCGACCCGGCCGACGGCCTCGTGCCAGGCGTGTGGCACCGTCTTGCCCGCCAACGGGTCCTGCGGGTGCGGCGGTTCATGTCCGAGTGCGTAGACGTACAGGGCGATGCGTTCGCGTTCCTTGAGCCGCAGGACCTCGGCGACGCGGTCGAGGAACTCGGCCGAGGGCGAGGCCATCTCGCCGCGCTCGAGCAGGCGGTAGGTGCGCTCCGACACGTACAGCAGCTGGGCGACCTGCGCCTGGGAAAGGCCCGGTACGCGGCGGCCGCGACCGCTGCGCGGGGGCCAGCCGAGGTCGGCCGGGTTCAGCTCCTCCCGTTTCCATTTCAGCAACTGGCGCAGGGCGGCCTTATTGTCCATCTTCCGTCCTTTCGCCCCTGGGCCGCCGCGGCGCCACCTCATATACCGGATGGGGAATTACCTGAAAATCGACTACCGGAAAAAGGTGATCCTGGTGACGGGGGCCCGGTGCTGGCCACAATGGCTGCCCGGATCCGATCGTGCTGTGGGATGCGCACGGATCCTCAACCGCGAGGGGGAGATCGCGATGGCGCAACGTGCTGCCGTCATACCGCTTGAGCAGTCGGGAAGTGCCGTTCCGCTGGAGCAGTCCGGAAGTGCCGTGGGACGCACGCTCGCCGTGCTGCGAGCACTGCGCGGGCTCGGGCCCGGGACGCATTCGCTGGCGTCCATCGCCGCCCTGGCGGAATTGCCCTCGCCGACGGCTCATCGCTATGTGCAGGCGCTGGTCGGCGAGGGCGCGGTGGAGCGGCGAGGTCCGCACGGCCACTACGCCTTTGTAGAGACACCGCATTTCTTCTCTGACTTCCCCCTAGGTATGGCCGGTCCGCCAACTGGCTTGGGTTCAGCTACTGTTCGCACTGAATTGATCACCTTACAGTCACGGACCGGTCAGATCGCGGTGGCGTACGCGGCACTTCTGATCGGCGTACCGTTGCGCGTGCAGGCGGAGACGGCGCCCGGGCCCCATGCCCAGCAGTTGGCCGCCCTCCCCCGTGCGGCGCTTCAGGCGCTGTGGCGTGCCCCGTTGGAGACCGACGCGTCGGGCTGGGTCATTCAGGCCTGTCTCGGAGACACCACCGCGGCACGGCCGTCGTTCCGCCGCATCCGTGAGGACGGGTACGCGGTCGGCCCCTCCCCCCTCCGGGACAGGGCCATCATCGCGGCGCCGGTGTGGCGGGGATCCGCCGTGGCGGGCTCGGTCAGTCTGCTGGTCGCGCACAGACAGGTCCGCACCGTCTCGGTCCGGGAACGGTACGTCCATGCCGTGATGGACGCGGCCGGCGCGATCAGCCGCCAGTTGACGCGGGCCGGAGTGCGGGCGGCACCAGCGGGCTGATACTCCTGATGGTCAACTCCACTGCTCATGAAGGGTGCTCTTGTGTCCCGTTCCGTTCTGATCACCGGCGGCAGCCGAGGTATCGGCCTGGCCGCCGCGCGGGCCTTCCAGGCGGCAGGCGACCGCGTGGCGGTGACCTACCGCACCGCCGAGCCTCCCTCGGGCGTCCTGGCGATCCGCTGTGACGTCACCGACACCGCTCAGGTCGATGCCGCGTTCAAGGAGGCCGAGGACGCGCACGGGCCCGTCGAGGTCCTGGTGTGCTGCGCGGGCATCGCCAAGGACGGGCTGCTCATGCGCATGAGCGAGGACGACTTCACCTCCGTCCTCGACACCAACCTGACGGGCACGTTCCGTGCGGTCAAGCGGGCCAGCAAGGCGATGCTCCGCGCCAGGTCCGGCCGGGTCGTGCTGGTCTCCTCCGCGGTCGGTCTGCGCGGCGAGGCGGGCCAGGCCAACTACGCCGCGTCCAAGGCCGGACTCGTCGGGTTCGCCCGGTCCATGGCCCGTGAGCTCGGCTCCCGCAACATCACGTTCAACGTGGTCGCCCCCGGACTCACCAGCACCCAGATGGCGGACGTCCTCACCGACGAGCAGCGGGAGAGCCTCGTCGCCCAGATCCCGCTGGGACGGCTCGCGCTGCCGGAGGAGATAGCGTCGGCGATCACCTTCCTCGCCTCGCCGCAGGCCGGTTACGTCACCGGAGCGGTGATCCCCGTCGACGGCGGTGCCGGGATGGGGCACTAAGCCCTGCGGGAAGGGCGCCGTCCGGGGTTCCGGAGGTGCCGCGGAAACCCCTCCAGAAGCGGTCGTTAGGCTTGCGCCACGGACGGTCATCGCGTTGCCAACCCACGGGCTTCGATATGACACGAAGGGACACGCAAGTGCATCTCGATCAGCAAGGCTTGGAGGGGTGGACGCCGATGCATGACGTCTGGCGGACTGTCGTCGAGGGAGTCACCGGGTCCATGGCCTACATCGCCGACCGCAACTGGAAGCTCAAGGCGTGCAACGCCGAGTTCGAGGCGCTCTTTCCGGGCGGCAGGGCCCCCTCCAACATCATGCGGTGGATGCTCCTGGACGAGCAGGCCCGCCAGCACACGCTGACGGACTGGTCCGAGTACTGGGCACCGGCGGCCTGCCCGGCGCTCCGGCAGGCCGTCACGGACCGCCCGGCCGACCCCGAGCTCATCGACATGGCCACCGACGTCCGGCTCGATCCCGTCGTAGGGCCCATCTACCTGGCGACCGAGTCCTCGAACGCCGTGCACCCCGACGGTGCGGTGCGACCGATCCGTCATCCGGTGAAGGGGCCGGGCTGGCTGATAACCTCCGCCGCCAATCCCCTCACCGAGATCGACGCCCGGGTCGTCATCATGCAGTTCAAGCCGGGCACGACCCGCCCTCACCAGCCTTCCCCGCTGAGCCGGGAGAACATGTGGCAGCCCCAGGCCCCTGCCTGGACTGCCGACAAGCCCTAAACCAGGCGCGGGCTACCGCACGGGTCGGAGAGGGAGTGCTCTGCCGTAGATTTGGGCCGCCGCCCGGAGATCGAAGGAGCCTGGTCCATGCCCACCGCGCTGATCGCCAGACCGTACGTTGAACTCGCCGAACATCGCGTGTCGATGGACGACTTGACCGAGGACATGGCCCGGCAGCACGCCGATCTCCCCCGGCTCGCCGCCTACCTCAGGACCGCGCGGTCCACCGGAGTCCGGACGCGGTACTTCAGCCGCCCCCTCGACGCCGTGACGGTCACGGGCGACGCGACCTTCGACGAACGCAACCGCGCCGCCTACGAGGACGCACTCGCGTTGGCCCTGCGCGCCGCGCCGCGCGCGGTGGAGAACGCCGGCCTTGAGCTGGCGGACATCGACTGCGTCATCACCAGTCACGCCACCTCCTGGACCGCCCCCAGCCTCGACACGGACCTCGTCCGGACCCTGGGCCGCCAGGGGCTGCGGCCGGACATAGCCCGCATAGCCCTGGGCTCGTACGGCTGCGCGGGAGGCGCCCAGGCGCTGGCCCTGGCGCACGAACACATCGCCGCCCACCCCGGAGCGCACGTCCTGGTCGTCGTCGCGGAGTGCCTGAGCACCGCGACCTACAACCCCGTCGACACCAGCCGCGAAAGCATGATCTACAAGGTGTTGTTCGGTGACAGCGCCGCGGCCTGCGTCGTTTCCGGTCAGGACCGCGTCGGGCAGGGCCCGCGCTTCCGTATCGACGACACCTGGCAGTACGTCATGCCCGACAGCCAGACCGTGTACGCGGGACGGCTGGACTCCCACGGCCTGCACTTCGACTCCACCCGCGAGGCCACCCGCGCCATCGGCACCGTCGCCCCCGCCCTCCAGCAGTGGCTGGACGGCGACGGGCCCGCGCTCTCCCCCGACTTCTGCGTCGTGCACGCCGGTGGCCCTGCCATCCTCAACCACGCGCAGACGGCACTCCGCGTCGACCCGACCCTGGCTCCGACTCCGCGATAGAAGCCCGCAAGGGCCCGCTGCGTCACTCCTGGGACAGCCTGGAGATGTGCGGCAACCTCGGCGGCGCGTCCGTCCTCGACGTGCTGCGCCGCTCGTTCGACGAACCCTCCCCCGGAGACCAGGGCGTACTCCTCGGATTCGGCCCTGGATTCGTCGTCGCCGCCTGCAAACTCACCCGCGCCTGAAAACCGGCCCCGACCGGCCCGTGGGCAAGGGAGACCGCGGGTACCCGATGTGCACCGGCGGACTCAGGCGTAGCCCGCACAGTGCGCGTTGTTGCCCTTGCCGGTCACGCCTTTGGTCTTGGAGACGGGTCCGGCGTAGTCGGCGCCGCAGCTGCTCCGTTGCCACTGGACGAAGACGGTGTTGCGACTGATGCCCGCGTCGCGGGCCGCCTGCTGGGCATCGGTATGGGCCTCGACCCATGCCACAAGAGTGCGGCGGTGTCGGTCGTCGAGCGGTCCCAGAACCGTTCGGGCCCAGGCGGCGGCGCGCTCGTTGCCCAGCAAGTCCGCCAGGTTCGGCGGCAGTTGACGGGCGTGGGATTCAGGAGCGGCGCCACAGCCCGCGAGGGCGAGGGCCAGCTGGACATCGGCTCGGAACCGGACGTCCAAGAGGTCGTGACCGAGCGCCTGCTCCGCCCTGCGCAGATGGGCGGAGACGGTGTTGTGGCTGAGCCCGAGCAGCCGCGCGACGGCCGAGCGGGAGAGGTTCACCGCCAGGCGCGTGACCTCGGCGCTGAGCGTGGGGATCGACGCCAGCGGCTGCAGGAGTCCGTGGGCCCACGAGAGGGCGGCCTGACGGGGCAACAGGACGCCTTCCAGCGGCGTCCGGCCGTGAACAGCTTGGCTGTAGACCCCGGCAGTCGACTCGAAGGGGTGCGCGCCGCTGATGCCCAGTGCGAAGCGCGGGTCGTCGTGCACCAGGCGGCGCAGGGTCGTACGGCCAGGCCGTACGACCCTGCCGGGCCGTCCAATCCAACCGGGCCACCCGACCCCTCAGTCTCCGCGTCCTCGGCGAGCAGGCAGATCAAGTGCTCGTGGAACACCGGGCAGTGCACCATGAGATCCGCCCCGTGGTACCGGAGGGATCCTGGTGGGCCAGGGCGAGCCGGTCGCGCTCCCCCGGTGGGCAGTGCAGCAGGTACAGGCGCAGCCGATCGGCCTCCAGCAGTGGAGGAACAGCACCGACCGTCATGCGGCGGGCCGGCGTCGGACCGCCCGTCAGCAGCGCCTGCAGCACGGCGAATCGCAGTTGGCGCGCCTTGTCCCGGTAGTTCCGTCGGATCCGGTAGCTGCCCCGTGCCTGGCGCAGCAGGGTCAGGGCGGTGCCCGCGTGCGCGAGGAGCGCGGCCGCCTCCGGGGACAGCTCGGTCCGTCCGGCTGCCACCAGCACCGGATGCGGCTCCTGGGAGCCGAGGGCCTCACAGCGCAGATGCAGACCCCCGGTGTAGGTCACGGTCGTGGCCAACTCCCCGCCGGAAAGGCGCGCGAGCAGCTCGGCCACCGGCCGCAGGACCGCCCGAGGGAAGCCCGGGCCGCTCACCTCCACCGCGTGCGCGTCACTCGCGATCAACGCGATCTCGGCACCGGTCTGCTGGTGCGCCCAGTCGAGGATCCTCCGCACGTCCGGGTCGGCCCCGCGCGACACCTGCCGCCGCACCTCGCACATCAGCCCGTTCAACTGCCCGATCTGACCCTGCGTCTGCGTCTGCGCGACTGCCACGGAACCACCCCATCGCCGCCGTTCCGCTGCACGTACCCATGCGCACCACCGCACCCCCGTGGCGGCGGCCCGGTCCCGGCTCAGCGCAGCCGAGTCGCGGCGTACGCCTCGATGGCGGCCCGCTGGTACGCGGCCAGGCCCGGCGCGATCCCCTCGTACGCCGCGCGCCAGTGCTCGTTCTCCACGCAGGTGCGCCCGATCGCGCGGTACTCCTCAGCGGTGGCTGCCCTGATCCGGGCCAGGGTCCGGTACTGGGTGTCGATCTCGGCCTGCACCTCATCGGCGTCGGCGGGCAGGCCCGCGGCCAAGAGCTCCGCCAGCCGGATCATCTGCGCCGTGCGCTCGCGCTCGTCGGCCTCGCTCTCGGCCTCGCTCATCGCCGCGGCGTGCCGCTCGACGGCCCCGACCAGCTCCGGGCAGCCGTGCAGGGCCTTCATGCAGTGGGCAGACCGGATGCCCTCGAACAGGTTCTCCGGTCGGCTGATGCTGATCATGTCTGTGCCGTCCTTCCTGTGCTGCTCCAGTTCGGCGATCGTGCGGGCGACGGTGCCGGCCAGGGCATCCAGCCGGTCGCGCTCGGCGAGCAGCCGACGCCGATGGCCCCGCAGGGCCTCCAGCTCGTCGACCTGCGCGGCCAGGATGCGGCCGATCTCCGGCAGTCCCAGGCCCAGCGCCCGCAGCACGAGGACCTGCTGCAGGCGCAGCAGCTGACGCTCCTCGTAGTAACGGTGGCCGTTGGACCCGATCCAGGCCGGTGGCAGCAGGTCGATCTCGTCGTAGTGCCGTAGCGTCCGGGCCGTCACACCCGACATCCGGGCGACCTCCGCGATCGGCCAGGCCATCGCCGCCTCCCTCACTCGCGCCTCCCGGGCCGGGATTTCCCGCCCTGTTCAGGACGGTAGAGGCTGCCGCTGCGGCAGCTTCAAGCCCGACCACGTGACACATTACAGAGCGAGCGCACATAGTCCGCTCTTGCAATAACCCGCGCACGCAAGTATTGTCTTCACGTGTAAGGAGCGCCTGCATCCAGACACGACGCTCATACGGGGCCGCTTCGCCCCGCACCCCCACATCGCGTAAAGGCACTGCTCATGTCCCTCAAGAACATCCTTCCCGGCCGCCTCGGCTTCGGCACCGCCCCGCTCGGCAACATGTTCCGCGCCATCCCCGACGACGAGGCCCTCGCCACCGTCGAGGCCGCCTGGGACCACGGCATCCGCTACTTCGACACCGCTCCCTTCTACGGCGCGGGACTCGCCGAGGAGCGGCTCGGCCAGGTGCTTTCGGCCAAGCCGCGTGATGCGTACGTCCTGTCCACCAAGGTCGGCCGCGTCATCCTCGACGAGCACGAGACGGACGTCCCGGACTTCGGCGAGAAGGGCGGCCTGTTCGAGCACGGCAATCCGAACAAGATCCTCCACGAGTGGACCGCCGAGGCGACCGAGCGTTCCATCGAGGGCAGCCTCAAGCGCCTGGGCACCGACCGGCTGGACGTCGTCTGGGTCCACGACATCGCCCAGGACTTCCACGGCGACGCGTGGCTCGACAAGTTCGAGGAGGCCCGCACCGGCGCCTTCCGCGTCCTGTCCCGGCTGCGCGACGAAGGCGTCATCAAGGCCTGGGGCCTCGGCGTCAACAAGACCGAGCCCATCGAGCTGACCCTCGCCCTCGACGAGCCGAAGCCCGACGGCTTCCTCCTCGCCGGCCGCTACACCCTCCTCGACCACGAGCACGCGCTCACGCGCCTGCTGCCCATGGCCCAGGAGCAGGGCGTCGACATGGTCGTCGGCGGCCCCTACAGCTCCGGCATCCTCGCCGGTGGCGCCCACTTCGAGTACCAGCAGGCCCCCGCCGAGATCATCGAGCGCGTCGGCAAGCTGAAGGCTCTCACCGAGAAGCACGGCATCGGCATCAAGGCCGCCGCCCTGCAGTTCTCCCTCGCCCACCCCGCGTCCGCCGCCGTCGTCCCCGGCGCCACCCGGCCCAGCCGTATCGCCGAGGACACCGCGGCCCTGAACGAGACCGTCCCGGCCTCGTTCTGGACCGACGTACGCGCCGCGGGCCTGGTCAGCCCGGCGGCCCCGCTCCCCGACAACGCCTGACCTCCGCCGACACCCCCCACGCAGCAACAAGGAATCATCATGGCTTCCACGTCCGTCTCCCGTACCGTCCCCGCCTCGCCCGACAAGGTGTGGAGTCTCATCGGCGGCTTCGACGCCCTCCCCGACTGGCTCCCCTACATCCCCGAGAGCACCGCCCTCGAAGGCGGGCGCGTCCGCCGCCTGACCAATCCCGACGGCGACGTCATCATCGAGCGCCTCGTCGACTTCAACGAGGCCGAGCGCCACTACAGCTACGCCATCCTCCAGGCCCCGTTCCCCGTCGACGGCTACGTCTCCACCCTCCGGGTCCACGCGGTTCCCGGCCGCGCCGACGTCGCCGAGGTGCAGTGGTCCGGCCGCTTCAACCCCGACGGCGTCACCGAGGAGGAGGCCGTCGCTCTCTTCGCCGGGATATACGCCGACGGCCTCGACGCCCTGCACAAGGCCCTCGCCGCCTGAGGCCGGCCGCAAGGGGCTGACGGCGCCGCCTCGGCTCCGAAGGGCAACCTCCTTGGACACCTGACCAAGGTGTGATGGCATCGTTCGCAGAGAACAAGGCCATCAAACACCGCGATGTCAGGAAGCTGTGCCCGTGATGCTGTTCGCCCCGGTCAACCCCCACAACCGGCCCTCCGCCCGCGCCTCACCGGCGCCGGAGCGGACCCGTGACCCGTTCTTCGACAATGCGAAGTACCTGCTCGTGACCCTGGTCGTCATCGGCCACATCTGGGGCTCGCTGCTCCCCGCCGAACTGGACACGGTCCGCGGCGCGTACGTCGTCGTTTATCTGTTCCACATGCCCGCGTTCATTCTGTTGTGCGGATACTTCTCCCGCGGATTCACCGGGCGCCCCGACCAGGTCAGAGCGCTGCTCGCCCGCGTACTCGTCCCTTATCTCTTCTTCACCGTCGCCTACCGGGCCCTCTACACGGTGATCTGGGGCTCACCCTTCGAGCTCACGCCGACCGAGCCCACGTACCTCCTCTGGTTCCTGGTGGCCCTCTTCCTGTGGCGCCTCACCACTCCGGTGTGGCAGGCGATTCGCTTCGCCGTGCCCGCCGCCGTGGCGATCTCCCTCGGCGCAGGTCTGACCGGCATGGACTACGAACTGGCGCTGCCCCGGGTCCTGATGTTCCTGCCCTGGTTCGTCCTCGGGCTCAGGCTTCGCCCGGAGCACTTCCACCGCCTGCGCACCCCCCTCTGCCGCGCGGCCGCCGTGGTGATCCTGCTGATCGCCCTCGCATCCGCGTACGTCATGGCCCCCTCGTATGACGTCCGCTGGCTGCACATGCAGTACAGCAACGACGACCTGCACAGCGCGTGGCCGGACTACCTGGTCACCCGGATGCTCCTCTTCGGCGCCTCGGCCGTGTTGGTCGCCGCCTTCTTCGCGCTGGTGCCCACGCGGCGTACGCCCTTCACCGCGCTCGGCGCGGCGACCATGTTCCCCTTCCTGACGCACGGCCTGCTGGTGCAGATCGGCCAGGCGTACGGCGCGGGCGACCAGCTCGCGCGGCTCGGGGCCTGGGCCGTCGTCGTCACGCCGCTGCTGGGTGTCGCCCTGAGCGTGCTGTTCTCGTCCGCGCCCGTACGCCGCGTCCTGCGGCCCGTCGTCGAGCCGCGCTTCCCGCGCCGTCTCGTGCGGGACCAGCCCAAGGAGCAGGACCGGGCTTCGCCGACACGGTCCCTGCTCTAGACGTGCGATTTTCGATACGCGGACGATACGTGCCGACCGGCAGACTTCATCCATGCGCCTGGACCAGCACCACAGGGCGAGGCGTCGGCCGCCGCAACGCCACCGCACCCGTCACCGGACCGTAGGGTGATGACCGTGGACAGACAGCCCGGCTTGAGCGTCCGTCTCAAACTCACCCTCAGCTACGCCGGATTCCTCATGGTCGCGGGCGCTTTGCTGCTCGTTGCCGTGGGGTGTTCCTCCTGCGGCAGGGGTGGCTGCAGACCAATGAATCGGGGGCGGTGCGGGTGACTCCGGGCACCCTCTTCGTACGCAATTTCGCTCCGACGGCAGCCGGGGTCATGGTGTTCCTGCTGGTGTTCGGCCTCCTGGGAGGGTGGATCCTCGCCGGGCGCATGCTCGCGCCCCTGGACCGCATCGCGCACGCCACCCGCACGGCCGCGGCCGGATCGCTGTCCCACCGGATCCGGCTGCCGGGCCGCAGGGACGAGTTCCGCGAGCTCGCCGACGCCTTCGACACGATGCTCGCGCAGCTCGAAGCGCACGTCGCGGAGCAGCAGAGGTTCGCCGCCAACGCCTCGCACGAGCTGCGTACCCCGCTCGCGATCTCGAAGACCCTGCTCGACGTGGCCCACACGGACCCGGACCACGACACCGGCGAACTCATCGACCGCCTGCGCACCGTCAACACCCGGGCGATCGACCTCACCGAGGCGCTGCTCCTGCTCAGCCGCGCCAACCAGCGGTCCTTCACCCGGGAGCTGGTCGACCTGTCCCTCGTCGCGGAGGAAGTGGCCGAGACTCTCTACCCGTTCGCGGAACGGCACGGCGTCACCCTCAAGACCAGCGGCGACATCGTCTCCACGAACGGTTCGCCCGCGCTCCTGCTGCAGCTCACCACGAACCTCGTGCACAACGCGATCGTCCACAACGCGCCGGAACGGGGCACCGTCTGGGTCCACACCGGCGCCCGCCCCAAGACCGTGGTGCTCACCGTCGAGAACACCGGCGAGCAGCTCACCCCCCAGCTCGTCGCGACCCTCACCGAACCCTTCCAGCGCGGCACGGAGCGCATCCACACCCACCAGGCGGGCGTCGGCCTGGGCCTGGCCATCGTCAAGACCATCGCCGAGGCACACGAGGGAACCCTCACGCTCGCTCCCCGGCCCGCCGGTGGGCTCCGCGTCACCGTGGAACTGCCCGCGGCATCTTGAGCGTCCCCGCGGCTCACCCACCGCCACCGAAGTGGTCGCGGAGCTCGTCGCCGCAGTCGTTCTCGGAGCCGGTCCGGATTCGGGAGAAGGCCAGCACCCCGTCCCCCTCGCCTTCCTTCTTCGCCTTGGCCATCCGCGCCTCGATGTCCGCGATGTACTTGGCGCACTCGGCGCTGAGGGGCTTCTCGGGCTCCGGGTCCGGCTCCGAAGAGGCGTTCAGTTGGACTGTGGCGGCGAGGCCGGCAGCACACAGCACCGCCCACGTGGCGATCCATGTGCGGCGGCTCATCCGTATCGGCTTCGGCATCCACGCATCCTACGAGTGCGGGGGCGTCGCCCGATCGCGGTTTCCTCGCCGTCGGCGGCGGCATGACTTCTTCGCCCAACAGCCTTCCCGTAGTTGACCTTTGAGGCAAACGGAGGCCGCCTCCGTCAAGGTGGCCAGGACTCATGGCAGCTCTCGGAAGGTAGGGACACGATGATTCTCGTGACGGCTGCGACCGGCACCATTGGCAGGCACCTCGTGCGGGCGCTCGCGGAAGCGGACGTGCCCTTCCGGGCGCTGGTGCGGGACGCACGCACCGCCGGGGTCTCGTGGGTGGTGAAGATGTCGGCGTGGCAGCCCGGCCCGGACACGAAGCTGTCCGTACGCGCGCACTGGGAGATCGAGCAGCACCTCAAGGCATCCGGCCTCGCGTGGACGTCACTTCAGCCACCGGCTACATGCAGAACTTCTTCACCGGCGAGGGCGGCTTCACCCACGGCGGCGCTCTGGAAGGCCCCTACGGCGCGGGACGCGTGGCGTACATCGACGCCTACGACATCGCCGCCCGTGCCGCGGCCCTCCTGACAGGCCCGCCCCGAGGAGGCGAGACCTACGCGCTCACCGGGCCGGAGGCGCCGACGCACGAGGAGATTGCCCGGATGGTTCGTGGCTGACCTTCTACGGCTCTACGCGGAGATGGCAGCGGGCACGATGTCCGAGGTGACGACCGCGGTGCGTGAGCTGACCGGGCGTACGCCGCGTACGTTCGAGGAGTTCTCGGCGAATCGGTAGGACGCGCTCGACGCGCCACGGGGTGTTGTCCGGAATTTGACGAAAACGGTCTTCGGATAGCAACCTTCCCTGCTGACCTGCGCATAGATCGGTCCTGCCTCCCGTGCGCGCGTGCACCACGTGCCGCGCCCCGGCCCTCATGCGCGAACCCCCTCAGCAAGGAATCTCATGCCGACTTCCCCTGCCCGTACCGTCGTGCCCACCGACGGCGAGCCCACCGCGGACGACGACGAAGGCGGCCATCCGGCGCCCGTCGCGGCTCCCGGAGGCCGCGGGCGCGGGCGCACCGACATACCGGTGCTCGCCGTCAGCGGCGGGCTCCTCACCGCGTTCGTCCTGGCCGCGCTGATCGCGCCCACGGCCACGGGTGACGCCGTCAACGTCGCCTTCACGTTCGTCGCGCGGTGGTTCGGCCCACTGTGGCAGGTGCTGCTGCTCGCGACGTTCGGCGTCGCGCTGTGGCTGGGCTTCTCGCGGTACGGGAGGGTGCGGCTCGGGGGCGCCGGGGCGCGCCCGGAGTACGGCAGGTTCCAGTGGATCGCGATGATCATGTCGACGCTCCTCGCGGGCGGCGGCGTCTTCTTCGCGGCGGGCGAGCCCGTACAGCACTACGTCGACACGCCCCCCTTCTACGACGGCGCCAAGAGCGGCACCCAGGAGGCGGCCGACGCGGCGCTCTCCCAGAGTTTCGCGCACTGGGGCTTCCTCGCCTGGGCCGTCCTCGGCACGCTCGCGTCGATCGTGATGATCCGGGGCCAGGAGCGCGGTATGCCGCTGCGCCCGCGGACGCTGCTGTACCCGTTCCTCGGCGAGCGCATCCGGCACTCCCGGCTGGGGGCCGCCGTCGACATCGTCTGTGTCATCGCCGTGGTGGCCGGAACCGTCGGCCCGATCGGCTTCCTCGGCCTCCAGGTCTCCTACGGGCTCTCCGAGGTGTTCGGCATCTCCGGCGGCTACCCCGTGCAGCTCGGCGTCATCGTCCTGCTGACCGTCGTCGCCGTCCTCTCCGTCGCCAGCGGCGTCGACCGCGGCATCCAGTTCTTCAGCAAGGCCAACATCTGGCTCGCGGTCGCCCTGATGGTCGTCTTCCTGGTCCTCGGCTCCCTCGGCTTCGTGCTCGACTCGTTCCTGGGCGGCTTCGGGCAGTACGCGCGGGACTTCGTGCCGCTGGCCCTCAACCGGGGCGATCACGCGTGGCTCGGCTCCTGGACGGTCTTCTTCTTCGGCTGGTTCCTCGGCTACGGGCCGCTGATGTCCATCTTCGTGGCCCGCATCTCCAAGGGCCGCACGCTGCGCGACCTCGTGGTCTCCACCGCGATCATCCCGCCGCTGGCCACCATGTTCTGGTTCACGGTGTTCGGCGGCACCGGCATCTTCCTGGAACAGCGCGACCCCGGCTCGATCTCGGGCCCGCTGAAGTCGGTCGGCATGGACGCCGCGGTCATCTCCATGGCGCAGCGGCTCCCGATGGGCGCGGTGGTCGCGGTCGCGCTGCTCCTGCTGACGATCACGTTCGTGGTGACGACCACCGACTCGATGTCGTACAGCATCGCCGCGGCGGGTACGACGTCCGGTGAACCGACGCGCGCGGTACGGGCGTTCTGGGCCCTGCTGATGGGCACGGCGGCCGCGGTGCTGATCCTGGTCGGCGACGGCGGCATCACGGCGCTGCAGTCGTTCATCGTGGTCACGGCGGTGCCGGTGGGCTTCATCATGCTGCCGACGCTGTGGACGGCGCCCCGGGTGGCGCGGGAGATGGCTCTGGAACAGGGCGTCACCACTTGATCGTGGCCGCCACCGGCAGATGGTCGCTGCCGGTGGCGGGCAGAACCCACGAGCTCGCCGGTTCCACACCGCGGACCAGGATCTGGTCGATCCGTGCCACCGGGAAGTTCGCGGGCCAGGTGAAGCCGAAGCCGTCCCCTGCCGACTCCTGGGCCGAGTCCAGGTGTGCGGTGAGGCTGGCGAACGCGCGGTCGTTCATGGTGCCGTTCAGGTCGCCGAGCACCACCACCCGCTCGTTCGGCTCGGCGGCGACGGCCTCCGCGAGCGCCTCCGCGTGGCGGTCCCGGGTACCCGTCCGGAATCCCTCGCTGGGAACCACGCGTACGGAACCCAGATGGGCCACATACACCGCCAGCGGGCCTCGGTCCGTGGCCACCGTCGTGCGCAGCGCCCGGTTGTCGGGCAGTTTGGCCTCGGCCGACTTGGCGTCTCCCATCGGGCCGACGTCCTGCTTGATGTCGACCGGCTTCGTGTCCGACAGCGGCAACTTGCTCCACAGCCCGACCGTGCCCCGCACCACGTGGTGCGGATACGTCTTCGTCAGGGCCTTCTCGTACAGCGGCGTCGCCTGCGGGGTGATCTCCTCCAGGGCCAGCACGTCCGCCGTGGAGGCGGCCAGGTCGCGGGCGGTGCCGGTCGGGTCGGGATTGTCGGCGTCGACGTTGTGGCTGACCACGGTCAGGTCGCCGCCCGGCTGGGACTTGTCGACGAGCAGCCCGCCGAAGAGGTTCAGCCACACCGTGACCGGCAGCAGGAGCGCGATCGTCGCGGAGGCGGAACGCCGCCACAGCGCCCCGGCAAGGAGCACCGGAACGCACAGGGCTGACCACGGCAGGAACGTCTCCACCAAACTGCCCAAGCCTCCGCGGCCCGTGATCGACGCGTGCGCCAGCATGAACAGGCCCAACAGCAGCGCCAGCGCCGCGAGCACCAGGCCGCGCTTCCAGGGTCCGGGCCGGGAGCCGGTGCTGGCGCCGGTCCCGGTGCTGGTGTCACGGCGGCGTACGCCATCCCACCCGGATTCCGCCGCCGCGTCCGCGGCACTCGCGGAACCCGCGGAGTCCGCCGGGATCACTGCCTCCGCCGGAAAAGCCATCTGTCCTCGTTCGCTGCCGGTCACTTCTGCATCCTCGGATCCTGGGTGGGGTCGGCATACATGCGCGGGCAGCCGTGATCGGCCGCGCCGGTGCGCAGTTCGTAATGCCAGGGTTCGTTCTTGTAGATCTGGCACAGCCCGTACACGGCACCGTGTTCGGACAGCCATGCCGCCGCATCGGACTCCCCGATGTCGGCCGCGTCCCCCGAGACGTGGGGCGACGTCGCCGTGGTGGCCACCCACCGGGCGGCCTCGTCCTCGGAGCCGTACTTGGCGACCGCCTGCCGGAAGAGCTGTTCCTGGTACTTAGGGGAACGCCAGCCGCTGTTGACGTGGAATTCGGCTCCGTCGTCCGCGGCGGCTTCCGCGGCCTGGCGCAGGGCCCGGAGCAGATCCGGATCGAGGCGGGACACCGCCGGAACCGTGTCGTCGAAGACCGTCACGCCGTCGGGCACGACACCGTCGGCCTCGCCGACCGCTCCACGGGACGGATCCCGTGCCCCGGCCGGTGCGGACGCTCCGGGCGATCGGGCCGAGGAGGGCGGGGCGGCCGCGGAGGTGGACGAGGACTTCGACAACTGCAGTCCGATGGCCCCGGCGAGCACGGCCAAGGCGGCTGCCAGGCCGAGCACCACGAGCCACCGGATCCCGCTGGTCGTGGTGCTCGCTGACGGTGAGGTTCGATTCATGCCGCCAGTCAAGGCAGCGCCGTGTTGTCAGCGCGTATGCGGTTTTCGATACGCCGACGATATGCAACCGCTCGTAGCATCGAGAGCATGCGTGTGCTGATCGTCGAGGACGAGCCCTATCTGGCAGAAGCCGTTCGCGACGGCCTGCGTCTGGAAGCGATCGCGGCCGACATCGCGGCCGACGGGGACACCGCCCTGGAGCTGCTGGGCGTCAACGTCTACGACATCGCCGTCCTGGACCGCGACGTCCCCGGGCCGTCCGGCGACGAGATCGCCGCGCACATCGTCGCCTCCGGCAGCGGCATGCCGATCCTCATGCTGACCGCGGCCGACCGCCTCGACGACAAGGCCTCCGGATTCGAGCTCGGCGCCGACGACTACCTCACCAAGCCGTTCGACCTGCGCGAGCTCGTGCTCAGGCTCAGAGCGCTCGATCGCAGACGCGCCCACAGCAGACCCCCGTTCGAGAGATCGCGGGGCTGCGGGTGGATCCGTTCCGCAGGGAGGTCTACCGGGGCGACCGCTACATCGCGCTCACCAGGAAGCAGTTCGCCGTGCTCGAAGTCCTCGCGGCGGCCGAGGGCGGTGTCGTCAGCGCCGAGGAACTCCTGGAGCGCGCGTGGGACGAGAACGCCGACCCGTTCACCAACGCCGTACGCATCACCGTCTCGGCCCTGCGCAAACGGCTCGGCGAGCCCTCGATCATCACCACCGTGCCGGGCGCCGGGTACCGCATCACCCCGCCGCCACGGGCCGGACGTCCGGGAGCGGACCGTGGGTAGAGCGCCCAGGCTCAGCGTGAGCGTGACTCACCCTCGGCCCAGCAGCCTGGTCGGCCCGTAGAGCCGGCGCAGCTCGTCCAGGAAGAAGGCGTGGAAGCGGGCCAGTGTCGCCGCGGCTCGCGGTCCCGTCGTACGGAAAGTGGTGAGCTGGCGCAGGAACGCGGGCGGCGAGATGCGCAGGGTTCCGGCGGCGACGATGTCCGCCATGCCTTCTGTGCGGTCCTCGTCCCCGGTCAGGCGCCCTTGCGGCAAGTGCCCTTCCAGAAGGACGTAGGGAAGCGTGGTGGTCGCGGGCCACAGTCTGTCGAGTCCTGCGGGAGCGAGGTCCTTGACGCCGATCAGGGTGCGGGCCGCCCCCGTGTCGTCGGTGAGGAACAGCCGGTAGCGCAGCTCACGATGGTCCGGTGTCCGGCCCGCGCCGAAGACGTGGACCTCGCCGCCGGTCACCGGACGCCGTCCGCCCAGGCCGCGCGCCTCGATCCAGCCGTCGGCGCGGGCGGGATGTTCGGGCCGTGCCAGGAACGCGTCGATGTCGTCGATGGTGAGGGTGAGCCGGGCGCGGAGCGGCTCGCGTGCCGGGGAGCGCCGGGCGGTGCGCGGATCGCTCACCCCCATCGCGCAGTAGCCGGTCATCGTCTCGGTGAACTGCACCGAGCTGTGCGGGGTGTAGGTGTCCGAGACTCGTGCGGGGACGCCGGGCGGGGCGGGTACGTCGGAAGCTTCCTCTACGTCTGAAACTTGCTCAGCACCGGAAGTTTGATAGGCGCCGGAATCACGCTTCTCCAGCAGCCGGGTGCACGCCCGGTCGGCCAGTGCTGCCACGGTCAGGGCGGGGTTGGTCCCGACGGGGCCCGGTAACGCCGCGGCGTCCATGACGTACAGGCCCGGATGCCCGTAGACCTCTCCGAACTCGTCGCAGACGCCCTCCACTTGGTTCCTGCCCATGGGAGCGCCGCCGCAGGGGTGGACGGTGATGATCCGCTTGAGCAGCCAGTGCGGGCTGTCCGCGTAACGTCCGCCCAGAGCCTCGGACACGGCACGCAGGGCGGCACGCAGCCGTGCGTAGTGCTGGGCACTGCCGGCGGTGGACCACTCGGCGTCCAGGGTGCCGCGCCGCAGGACCAGTACCCCGTCCGGCGTGTCCCGGCCCATGCCGAGCAGCGGCAGGGAGCTGTCCGACAGGGCGCCGTCGTCGAGGAGACCGGCCAGCGAGGCCGCTGTGGCGTCCGGGTCGCCGACGGTGTGTGCGGCGAGTTGTCGGAGCAGGAAGCGTCCCGCCCGCCCCGCGTCCCGTGGCAGCCCGGCCGCTTCGACCAGCCAGCCGACGAAGGAAGGGTAGCCCCCGTCCTGGATGTAGGCGCCCCGTCCCGCCGGCGCGAAGCCGGAGTGGTCCTGACCGTCGAGGTCGTCGTCGGGCAGCCGGATGGTGCTGGTGATGACCGGGCCGCGGCTCGGGTCCACGCTGGAGGGGCGGGCGCCGTGCCCGTCCTTGGTGCGGACGGCGAACGACAGGATGTCGCCGTTGCCGGAGAAGCGCGTTCCGAGCGCCGCTCCGATGCCCGGGAGTTGTCGGTGGCTGCGCAGCAGGAGGCCGGAGGTGCCGTAGGTTCCGGCGGCGAGGACCAGGCGATCGCAGTGGAGGGTGCGGACCGGGACGCGGTCGGCGGGCGAACCGCCCGAGTCCGAGTCGGGACCGCGCCGTACGTGACCGTCCCGGTCGGGACCGTGCCGTACGTAGTCGACTTCGTATCCGCCGCGCCCGGCGGGGCGGATGGCGCGCACCTCGTGCCCCGTGCGCAGGTCTGCGCCGTGCTGTCGCGCGGTCGAGAGGTAGGTGAAGTCGAGGCTGTTCTTGGCTCCCTCGTTGCAGCCGATGTTGCACTCCCCGCACAGTCGGCACGTCCGGCGGGTGACCCCGTGCAGGTTTCCGTGGTCCGGTTCGATGACCGGCAGGCCGATGCCGGGCCGGGCGCCTGGCTCGGGCGCGAAGCTGACGGCGAGCGGGGGCAGGAAGTGCTCCAGGCCGAGCCGGTCGGCCGCGGTGCGCATCGCGCGGGCCTTGGGGACGTCGTCGTATCCGGGGTGCTCCAGCGGGTAGGGCGTGGGGGTCAGCACCCGCTCGACCGCGTCGTAGTGGGGGTCGAGGTCGGCGCGGGTCACGGGCCAGGATTCGTAGCCGCCGCCCGGCAGTTGCTGCCGGTCGACGAACCAGTGCTCGTCCTTGCGCAGCAGCACGTTGGCGTAGATGAGTGAACCGCCGCCGAGGCCGCTGGCGACGACCGAGTCGAAGTGGCGGAAGCTCCGCACGTCGAACAGGCCGTACGATCCGGTCTCGGGCGCCCAGAACGCGCGTGCCGCCTGGGCGGGTGTGCGGGCGAAGCTGCCCGGAGGGTAGTCCCGGCCGCGTTCCATCACCACCACGCCGAGCCCTGCCCGCGCCAGCCGGTCGGCGGCGACCGAGCCGCCGAACCCCGAGCCGACGACCAGGACGTCCACGTGCTCGGTCGCGGTCCTGTCCCTGGCCATGTCAGACCGCCTGCCGCTGGAGGAAGTCCAGGATCACCGGGAAGACGTCCAGGTGTGCCCTCTTGCCGATGATCGGGTCGAGGTATCCGTAGCCGGGCAGCACCGCCAACTCGTGCCGCCCCGGCGCGAGTTGAGTGAGCGTCTGATGACCGGTCACGTTGGAGTCGCCGAAGACGTGGTTGTCCTGGCCCGTCATGAAGAGGATCGAGGTGTTGATGTCGGCGGCGTTCGCGAGGTAGTCATCGGGCAGCGCCGCGTGGCGGCGGTCGTCGGGGTCGTACTTGACCGCGTGTCCCGCCCGCACCATCTTGCGGATGTGCCGGTAGTAGTGCAGGCCGGTGGGGCCCAGCAGATCGCCGATCCGGTCGTGGGTCTCCGGCTCCAGGTTGGCGTGGCTGTAGAGGGCGGGCCAACCGGCCCCCCACATCAGGCTCACGAGGTGACACGCGGAGTTGTCGCACTCCGGGTGCGCGAGCGACACCAGCTTCGACAGCGCCCAGGACCGCGTCAAACGCGGCGAGTTCCCCATCCTGGGATCGATCGCCGAGAGCCCCAGCACGTGTTCGAGCAGCGTCGGAGCGAGTTCGATCTTCCACCGGGACCAGCCGGGCACCTTGACCACCAGGCCCACGCTCTGCGCGACCATGCTGGTGATGCCCGTGACCGTCCCCGCGGCCAGACTCATCGAGAACGATGTGGAGCCCAGGCAGTGGGCGACGACGTGGATGCGCCGCCGCTGCCCGACGTGCCGACGCAGTTCGGCCAGCATGGCGGGGTGGTCGTAGTGGACGACGTCGTCGATCGAGGAGTCCCCGGGTTCGGTGTTGTACGGATACCTGCTGCTGATGCGCAGGTCGACCGTCCACACGTCGGGGAAGCCGTGGTCCAGGAGGTAGGTCGCCATGTTGTAGTGCTCGGGCATGATGAACAGGTCGCTCGATGCGGTCAGGCCGTGCATCAGGAGTACGACGTCGTCGCTCTCGCCCTCGCCCCGCTGAAAGCGGGTCAGGTTCAGGGCGAGCCCGTCCGCGGTGGTGAACGGGTGTGTCGAAACCCGCGCGTCGCCCACA
Source organism: Streptomyces kanamyceticus (assembly GCF_008704495.1). Classification (NCBI taxonomy): domain Bacteria; kingdom Bacillati; phylum Actinomycetota; class Actinomycetes; order Kitasatosporales; family Streptomycetaceae; genus Streptomyces; species Streptomyces kanamyceticus. Next base: position 9,797,422 of record NZ_CP023699.1, on the reverse strand, counting down.
CCCTCGAGCGTGTGCCGCGCAATGCCGTGCCGCATGCCTATCCCCCGTCTCCGCGTCGCGCTGTCTTCGCGTTGCGCTCCAGCGGAGTGGAAACGATAGGCGACCTGGTCAACTGCGCGCATCCGACCAGTGGTTGATCTGCCGCTAGCCCCCTGGATGTAGCGAGACGGTGGTTCCACCCAGCGTGGTACGGGGGGGGTAACTCACTGGTACTACCCGAGGTGCCCGCAAAAGCTAGCCGGGCGGTTTGTCCAGGGTGTCCTGGTGATGGACAACGGCGTGGGCGACGTCCAGGAGTGCGAGGTTGTGGGTGAAGGCGTAGGCGCGCAGGCGGGCGAGGGCTTGGTCGATGGGGATGTCCAGGAGGACCGTCAGGGCGCCGGTCGCCTGGTGGATAACGGCTCGGTGCAGCGGGATCGGGTTGTTGGTGCCCATGTCGTGGATGCCGTCGGGCGTCGTAAGGATGGCGGTGACGCCTTCGGCGAGGGCGAAGAGTTGGCCGAGTTGAGAGCGGGTGGGCAGGCCGGGTGTGCTGCGGTGGCCGTTGAGGACGCCGAGGCGGATGGCGCCCAGGCTGAGGGGGACGGAGTACGCGACGCGCGGGAGCTTCCGGTGGAGGGCGGCCAGCAGGGCGGGCCACCGGTGTCCGGGCAGGGCCTGCAGGTCGGGCACGAGTACGGGTTCGCCGGTGCGGGCGACGTCCAGGGTGGGGCCTTCGCCGAGGGTGAACTGGAGGTCTTCGAAGGCGATCCCCACGATGTCGGCCGGGTCGTACCACACGAGTTCGAGGCCTGAGCGATCAAGGACGCAGAGGGTGAGCCCGTCAAGGCCGAGCGCGGCCGCGCAGGCACTGGGTGAGAGCGCGGGCAGGCCGTGCCCTGCCTGGGCAGCGGCGGACAGGAGACCGGGAATGCCGGGGGTGTCTGCGGGCACCGCGCAACTCCTTGACTGACTGGCCCGGTGAGGCGCTGCTGGCACCGGCCGCAGGGCGATACGGCAAGAGCATCACAGGTGCCGCTTCCGGTCCTGAGGCACGGCGAACGTCTCGACGGACAGCTGCCCTTCGACGACGAGTTGGCACACCTTGGTCAGTGACGTCTGGTTGCTGCGGGCGTGGGCGCGCAGATACCCGAAGGCGGCATCGGGGGTGACGTGCAGGAGGGCCCCGACGACGCCCTTGGCCTGCTCGATGGTGATCCGGCTGTTGAGCGCGGTCTGCAGTTGGCTGACCCGCTCGGCCTGGTTCTGGGAGATGCGTTGGTGCAGGATGCCGATGGTCGCGGCATCCGCCAGGGCCTGGGCCAGACGCAGGCTCGCCGGGTGAATGCCGACCGGGTCCGAGTGGAAGATGTTCACCGCGCCGATGACCTCGTCGCGCAGGCGCAGCGGGACGGCGGCCACGGTGGCGAATCCGGCCGCGCGGGCAGTTTGAGTGAAGCGTGGCCAGCGCTCGGCGGCCGCGGGCAGGGTCAGGCCCACCGGGCCGACCTGTTCCCCCTGAAGGCAGCAGTCCCTGCAGGGGCCCTCGTCGAACTCGACTTGCGCTTCCTCCAGTTGGTGGGCGGTATGAGTCGATGCGGTGACGTCCACCAGCCGCCCCTGCGCATCGACCATGACCACCCCGATCGCCGTCACGTCCAACAGAGCGATCATGTGGTCGGTCAACACGTGCAGGAAGTCGACCAGGTAGAAGCCTTCCACCAGGGTGTCGGCCAACTCCACGAACGCTCGCGCGAGTTGCTCGTCCCTCTCCCCCACTGCGCCATCGCGCACCCCTCCTCCGTCCCTCGCCCCGAACCGGCCACGGAACGGTCCGCCTGAGGGAATGCGGGTCTGGCGCCATAATCCCCGATTCCGCGCCGCCGAGCGCCAGAACGGCCACACAGTCGACCTCCGACGCGCCTTGTTCACTTCCGCTCAGTTCCGGTCACTTCCGCCGCCCACGGGCGGCACGACCGGCGACGTACTGACGACCGCGACGAACCGGCGCGTCAGGCAGTGGCCGAGCCCCGGCTTGTCCGGTGTGCGTACAGGTCCCTGAGCAGGGAGATCTCCGCTCCGTGGTGGATCATCTCGCGGTGGATGTGCAGCACGAGCGTCGCCATCGGCTCCTTCGCGAACGCCCCCTCGGCCTCGCCGCACGGCCGCGCCAAGCCGTCCTCGCCGAGTCCCCGCACCCCGGCGATCCATCGTGCGTACGCCTCGTCGAGCCGGTCCAGCGCCGCCGCGCCGGTTCCTGGGTACGCGTACGTCAGGTAATCCGCAGGCGGCCCGCCGAAGTGTGCGGCGCTGCGCGCGCCCAGGACGCCGACGAGGATGTGCCCGAGGCGCCAGGCGATCGTCGTGACCGGCGCGGGCACCGGTTCCGGATAGGCCCAGTCGATCGTGAAGTCTCCGGACCCGGCCTGTACCGGGGCCGTGCCGGTGCCGCTCGGGCGCACGGTCCAGCATTCCGGTACGGGCTCCCAGAAGTATTCGTCGTCGGTGAGGCCGTCCAGGCGCGCGCGCAGCTGGTGCTGCCAGTGCCAGTCGAGCTGGTCGACGAGGAGTGCGTTCCAGTCCAGTGCCATGGGCTCCACGCTAGGACGATGCCGTTTCCAGCGCCCCTCGGCGTGGGCCGATACCCTGGCGAAATGTTCACCTCTCGCAAAGTACGAGCAGAAGATGTCTGGAACGGCGTCGTCGTCGACAAGACCCGCTCGATGCCTGACGGATCCAACCTCTACCACTACGTCGAGGTCCGCCTTGAGGACGGTACGTCCAAGAAGGCCCGTATCGACAAGGACCTGTGGGAATCGCTGACGACGGGTGACCGCCTCGTCAAGGAGGCGGGCACGACTGCTCCGGTCAAGGCGCCCGCGTAGTCAAAGCCCCTGCGCAGACGCCATCGCCGCTGACGGCAGCCGCCATGACCGCGTTCCCCGCGTCTCACGCCGGAGCCGGAAGGTCCATCAGCGCGAGCTTGGCCGGATCGACCACGGCCGTGATGCCGGTGATCCGGCCGTCGGTGACGGTGAACGCGAGGACGGAGACCGGGGTGCCGTCCTCGTGCCAGGAAATGACTCCTGGCAGGCCGTTGACGAACGCCGCGTGCCCCAGTGTGGCCGCACCGGCGGCCAACTGCGCACCGGCGGCGATCTTGGTGGCTCCGAGGGTGACGACCACTCCCGCGGGGGTGTCGATGGTCATGCGTACGTCGGGGTCGAGCACTCGCAGCAATTCCTGGAAGTCACCGCTGCGAGCCGCCGCGAGGAATGCCTGCACCACCTTGCGCTGCTCCCGTCCGGCGCCTGTCGGCCGCTCGGTCGCCCGCACCTTCCTCCGGGCGCGGCTGGCCAGCATCTTGGCGGCAGCGGTGGACTTGTCGAGGATCCTGCCGATCTCGTCGAACGGGACCGCGAACAGGTCGTGCAGGACGAACGCCAGCCGCTCGTTCGGTCCGAGCGAGTCGAGGACGACCAGGAGCGCCAGCCCCACGGCGTCGGCGAGCACCGCGTCGTCCTCGGGAGCCGCACCGTCGTCGAGCGTCACGACGAGCTCGGGCAGCCGGTGGTCGTAGGGCGTCTCGGGGCGGGCCTGGCGCGATCGCAGGACGTCGAGGCTGATCCGGCCGACCACCGTGGTCAGCCAGCCCGCGAGGTTGTCGATGGTCGCCGCGTCCTGGCGGGAGAGGCGCAGCCAGGCCTCCTGGACCGCGTCCTCGGCATCGGCGTGGGATCCGAGCACGCGGTGGGCGACCGCGTGCAGTCGGCCGCGCTGGGCTTCGAACTCCTCGGCCATCGGGTTCGTCCGGCTGGTCTCGTACATGGTGTTACCTTCCTCGGCATCGCTCCGTCATGTGGATGACGAGCCCGAACGGGCACAGGTAACCGACGTAGGAGCGAAGCCGATGGAAGCACGTATGAAGGCCGCGATGAACCCGGATCTGGGTACCGCGATCCAGCACATCTACAAGGCGATAGCCGCCGGGGGCGTCGACCACCGCCTGCTGTCGCTGGTCCACCTGCGGGCCAGCCAGATCAACGGCTGCAGCCCGTGCGTCTTCGCCTCGATCGACGCGGCGAAGAAGGCCGGTGAGACGGACGAGCGGCTGCACAACGTGGTCGCGTGGCGCGAGACGCCCTTCTACTCCGCTGAGGAACGGGCCGCGCTGGAGCTGACCGAGGCCGCCACCCGGATCCAGGACGGCGCGGTGGGGGTGACCGACGAGATCTGGGACGCCGCGGCCGACCACTTCGACGAGGCACAGCTCTCGGCGATCATCCTGGAGATCGCGACGACCAACTTCTTCAACCGGATCAACCGCACGATCAGGGAACAGGCAGGCAAGACCTGGTGAGTTGCCACTGCGGGCGCCGTCCTCGGCGGCGCCCGCGGCGGGCAGCGGCTCAGCTCCCCTGCCACCGGCCGCGAGGCCGCAAGGATCAGTCGTTGATGGCCTCGATGCCCTGGGCCTTGAGTGCTTCGAGGTGGTCCCGCATGTGCTGGAGGACCTCGGGCGGGTGTCCTTGCCAGTCCCGGACTTCCGCCAGGACGCGCAGTACCTGGCGCGTGCGGTAGGACCGGGTCGGGTTGCCGGGGAACTTCTTGTCCGTCAGGTTCGGGTCGTCCTCGAAGGAGCCGGTGGGCTCGACGAGGTAGATCCGCTCGCGCCCCTCGCCGGCCGCCAGTTCGGCTCCCCAGACGGCGGCGTCCAACGTGGCCGTCAGGTAGACGAAGTTCGCCGTGCTGCCCTTGCCGTAGTTGGAGCCGTATCCCGGCTCCAACAGGGCCCCGACGGCGATCTCGGCCTTCGTGCCGTGGAAGAAGGGACCGGGGTCCTTGCTGCCCCACCGGATCGGCTCGCTCACATGCGCCCCTTGAACGTTGATGGTCCGGCCACGGTATCCCGGAAGGCGTGAGCTGTACGCTCTGCCGTGGCCAAAGGGGCGAGGAGGCACGGTGACCGACCACGACGAGGCGGCGGCCGTCCGGCCGTTGGCGCTGGCCTGGGCCGAACGGCACCTGGAGAGCGGTGAACGGATCGTCGCAACCGAGGCACTGCACGGCGGCATCACCGCTGAGATACGGCGGCTGACCATCGGTTCGCGAGACGGCGGCGCCCGTGAGCTGGTCCTGCGGACCTTCGTCGACCCGTTCTTCGTGGCGGCGGCCGAGTCCTTGCTGACCAGGGAGGCCCGCACCCTGACCCTGCTCGCGGAGACCGGCGTACCGACTCCTTCGCTGGTCGCGGTCGATCCGACCGCCGAGCACTGCGAGTATCCGGCGCTCCTGATGACCCACGTCGCGGGCCGGACGATCCTCGACGACGAAGGGCTGGAGGCGCGCGTCCCCGTGCTGGCGAGTCAGCTCGTGGCGATCCATGCGGTGCGCCCCGCCGAACAGCCCAAGGAGTACGAGGCGTTGACGACCGCCGACACGGTCGTGCCGCCCAAGGGCGCCGACGCGGCGGCATGGACCGCGGCGATCAACGTGATCCGCAAGCCCCCGCCGCCCTATGAGGGGCGCTTCCTGCACCGCGACTTCCAACCCGGCAACGTACTGTTCGACGCACCGCCCTCAAGGACTGCGGATGCGCGCATCACCGGCGTCATCGACTGGCCGGGATCCTGCTGGGGCCCGGCGGATCTCGATGTGGCGCACTGCTCCACCATTCTCGCGGCGCTGCACGGCCCGGCATGGGGTCTGCGGTTCGCCGAGGCGTACGAGGCTGCGGGCGGGGTGTTGGCCGCGGCCCCGAGCGAGCGGCTGTACTGGCTGGTGCGGGACGGGCTCGCGTTCTCGGAAGACGTGCGGCCGGTGGCGCGGGCATGGCGGAAGGCGGGGAGGCCGGAGCTGACGACGCGGACCGTGGAGGAGCGGCTGGACGCGTACGTCACGTCCCTGATGGACGCGCTGGGCTGAGCCGGAGCGGCTCAGCCCAGCGGGCTCAGTCCCGCCACGGCCAGCCGGAACAGTCGGTCCGCTCGGGCCGCGGGGTCGGGGTGCCGCTCCGTGGCCAGGACGATGCCGACGATCAGCGTGATGAGGTCCCCGACGGTGACGCCCGTCGCCACCGCGCCGTCCTGCGCGGCGCGTTGGAGCAACGGGCCCGCGGCTTCTTCCAACGCCGTCGAGCAGGCGTTCTCGTGCACGTGGTCAGCACCAGCGCCGTCGTACGCCAGCGCGGCCGCAAGGCCCCGGGCCGAGACGCAGTAGCCGACGACGTCACTCAGCCACTCCAGGAGCGCGTCCCGGCTGTCGCCCTTGCCGGTCAGGTCGTGGGCGCGGACGCACAGGGCCTCGATCCGTTTCCGGGAGACCGCCTCCAACAACGCCTGGCGGGTGGGGAAGTGTCTGCGTACGGTCGCCGAGCCCATCCCCGTGGTGCGGGCGATCTGTTCCAGGGAGGCGTCGGCGCCGTGGGCGGCGACCTCCTCCTCGGCCGCGGCGAGGATGCGCGTGTAGTTGCGCCGGGCGTCGGCGCGCTGGCGGTCGGGCATGGCGGTCACCTCCGATGCATGGCGAGTGGCGGGGTCCGTGCTTGCGAAGTGGCGGGGCCCGCCATATCGTACCGGAGCATAAACGGCGGGCCCCGCCGTTTAATGGACGACCACCCGGGGAGCGTCATGTCCGCAGATTCCGCGCACGTCCTGGTCACCGGCGCCACCGGCAAGCAGGGCGGCGCCACCGTCCGCGCCCTGCGCGCGGCGAGTGTTCCCGTCCGCGCCCTTGTGCGCGACCCGGGCACCGACCGCGCCAAGGCCGTCGAGGCACTCGGCGTCGAACTGGTCACCGGCGATCTGCACGACCGCGACTCCGTGCTCCGGGCCGCCGAGGGTACCCGTGCCGTCTTCTCCGTGCAGATGCCCCTCATGACCGCGGAAGGCCCTGATTTCGAGGGGGAGATGACCCAGGGCGTCAACCTCATCGAGGCCGCGAAGGCCGCCGGAGTGGCGCAGTTCGTGCACACGTCCGTCAGCGGTGCCGGTCAGCACACCGAGAGTCCCGGCTGGGCCGAGGGCCGCTGGGCTTCGATGGAACCGACCCTGGGCACCAAGAGCGCGCTTCAGGACCGGGTGCGCGCGGCGGGCTTCCCGCACTGGACCCTGCTCAAGCCGAGCTTCTTCATGGAGAACTTCCTCCCGTCCATGGCGTTCCTGTTCCCGCGCGGCATCGAGGGCGGCCTGGTGAGCGTCCTGAACCCCGGGACACGGCTGTCCCTGGTCGCGGTGGAGGACATCGGCCGGGCGGCCGCGGCGGCCATCGCCGCGCCGGAGCGGTTCCACGGGGTCGAGCTGGAGCTGGCGAGCGACTACCTGTCGATGACGGAGATCGCCGAGGTCCTGTCCCGGGCCCTGGGCACGCGCCTTTCCGCGCCGGACATGACCGAGGAGCAGGCGCTCGCCGCCGGAATGCCGGAGATGGGCGCCTCGCACGAGTGGCTGAACGTGGCCGGCCAGCCGGGCCGCCCGCAGTTCGCCAGGGACCTCGGCATCCCGCTCACCAGCTTCGAGGACTGGGCACAGGAACGTATGCCCGCCACCGCATGACACGGCGACGGGCGCCTGCGATCAGACCGTGGCGAGGGAGACCTCGGTCGACTTGATGAGCGCGACGACCGAGGCACCGGCCGCGAGGTTCAGGTCGGCGACGGCGTCCTTGGTGATGGCCGCGGTGAGCGCGCCGCCCTCGACGTCGACCTTGACGGAGGCCATGGCGCCACCGGCGGCCACGTCGGTGACGGTGCCCGCGAGCTGGTTGCGGATGGAGAGGCCCTGGACCGGCCCTGTCGCGAGGGACACCTCCGTGGACTTCACGAGGATCTTCACCTCGGAGCCCTCGGCGAGGCCGAGCTCCTTGACGGACTCGGTGGTGATCGCGGCGGTGACGTCCTGGCCGCCCGCGAGGCGGACCTTGACGGTCGCCATGGCCTCGCCGGTGGTGACGGACGTGACGGTGCCGGGAATCTGGTTGCGGATGCTCAGGCTCATGGGGTGCTGCCTCACGGAGTCGATCGGAGAAAGGTCGGAGTAAGGGGCGGTCCGCGCGGGACGGACCGTCGCGCTCTGACGCTATTACGCCCGGAAACATCCCGTTGTGCACGCATCGCATCCGCGAGGCGGATCAGGCCGCGGGGCTGGCAGATCCTCCAGGGGCCTGACGCAGTGCGGCGGCCACCAGCCCTTCGAGGGCCTCGCGCCGCACCTCGCCACCGCTCACCAGCCGGTCGAAGACCAGTCCGTCGATGCAGGTCAGCAGGGTGTGGGTGCGGTTCTCGACGTCCGTGGCGCCGTGCGCGGCGAGAAAGGTCCTGACGGCCTCACGGCCGGGGTTCTCGCGGGGTACAAGGATCTCGCGCAGCTCCGCGTCGCGCACGCTTTCGATCGTGCAGGCATAGCGGGCGAGTGAACGGCGGCGCCCCTCACCGGTGAGCCGCTGTCGGGTCAGCGCCACCATGCCGTCCACCAACTCCTCGGCGGTACGCAAGGGTGGAAGCTCTTCGGCCATGGTGCGAAGTTCCGTCTGGTCGCGTTGGACGAGGCGCGTCACGAGTCCGGTCAGCAGGGCGGCACGGGTGCGGAAGTAGGCCGAGGTGGTGCCGGGCGGCAGGGCGGCTTTCCGGTCGACGGCACGGTGGGTCAGGCCGCGCATCCCTTCGTCCGCGAGTACGTCGAGGGCCGCGTCTGCCAGAAGGGTGCGCCGATCCGAGGTCATAGCCCCTTTCTACACCCGTAGAAGCGCGGGGTAGGGTCGTTTTCTACAGGTGTAGAAAACGAGGGGGCATCGGCATGGGGAACACAGCAGTGGTGGTCGGAGGGGGCATCGGCGGGCTGGCCGCCGCGATCGGTCTGCGCCGCGTGGGATGGGACGTGACGGTCCTTGAGCGTGCGTCCACGCTCGATGACGCGGGAGCGGGCATTTCACTGGCCGCCAACGGACTGCGGGCACTGGACGAACTCGGCGTCGGCAAAGCGGTTCGGGATGCCTCGCGCGGCCAGTACACCGGTGGCACGCGGACGCCCGAGGGCAGGTGGCTGGCCCGGATGGACGGCTCGGCACTGGAAGAGGCGGTGGGCACGCCGATCATGGGCATCCCCCGCGCCACGTTGCACCGGCTGCTCCGCGACGCACTGCCCGCCGCGGCACTGGTGACCGGCGCCGAGGTGACCTCGGTCGAGCGGACCGGGCCGGGGACCGTCCAGGTCGACTGCGGCGCCACGGTCCTGGACGCCGATCTGGTGGTGGCGGCCGACGGCATCGGCAGCAAGATCCGCGGCAGGCTCTTCCCGGACCACCCCGGCCCGGTACACAGCGGCTCGACGGTGCTGCGCGCCCTCACCGAGCACGCGGTCGACCTGCGCACCGATTTCGAACTGACCTGGGGCCGCGGCGCGGAGTTCGGACACATCGCCCTCCAGGACGGTAGGGCCGAGTGGCACGCCGTCCTCAACCTGCCCGCCGGTACGCGGTTCGCCGACCCGCTGGCCGAGCTGCGCCGACGGTTCCACACGTGGCACGACCCGATCCCCGCCCTGCTCGACGCGACCCGGCCGCAGGCCGTGCTGCATCACGACGTGAACGAACTCGGCACGCCACTCCCCTCCTACGTGGTCGGCCGGATCGCGCTGCTCGGCGACGCGGCCCATGCGATGACCCCCAACCTCGGACAGGGCGCCTGCCAGGCCCTGGAGGACGCGGTGACCCTGGCCGCCTCCCTCGGCGCCGATTCCACCGTCGAAGCCGCGCTCGCCCGCTACGACGCCGAGCGCCTGCCGCGCAGCCGGGCCATCGCACGGGCCGCCCGGCAGGCCGGAAGAATGGGCCAGCGACTCTCCCACCCACTGGCTGTCACGCTGCGGAACACGGCGATGCGGCTCACACCCTCGCGACTCGCCATACGTATGCTCCTGCGCCACCACGCCTGGACCCCGCCGTCGCTGAACTGATCCGGTTCACTCCCTCACGGCACATGCACACATCACCCATCGATACGGCTTGCTTCTGTGGCCTGACATAGGCTCTTGCCTCGCATCTGCGTATACCGAATCTGAGGGCCGTGTGATGGATCAAGGCATGCTGCCGCCGGGCCAGCGGCTGGCGAAGGGATGGCCCGTCTCGCACTACGGTCCTGTGCCGCGCTTCCGTCCCGAACGCTGGTCCCTCCAAGTCTTCGGCGCGACCGAGAGCGGGGAGAAGCACTCGTGGGCCTTCGACGACCTGGCCGACATGCCCAGGGTCACCGTCGTCGCGGACCTGCACTGCGCCACCGGCACCAGCACGCTGGGCCATGAGTTCTTCGGCGTGCCCGCCACCGCCCTGCTGGACCTCGCCCCGCCCGCCGTGGACGTGTCCCACGTCATGGCGTGGGCCGAGTACGGCTACAGCGCCAACCTCCGCCTGAGCGACTTCACCGCCGACTCCACCGTCCTCGCCACCCACCACAACGGCGAGCCGCTCACCGCCGAACACGGCTTCCCGCTGCGCCTGGTGGTCCCCCACCTCTTCGGCTACAAGGGCCCCAAGTGGCTGCGCGGCATCGAGTACATGACCCAGGACCGACGCGGATTCTGGGAGGAGCGCGGCTATCACAACATCGCCGACCCCTGGACGGGCCAGCGCCACTCCTACCAGGAGGACGACGGCCCGTGACGGCCGGACCTCAGCCGGCGTTCCTGCCGGAGACGAAGCCGCGGGTGACGTGTGTGCCCGATCCGTCGTTCTGGGCCTGGTAGTTGGACTCGCCGACGCAGTCGCTGTACTCGTAGTTGGCCCTGGCCGTGCCGTTCAGGCCGCCCCCGTCGGTGGAGGTGGGGCCGCCGAAGACGACGTCGGACCTGGGCATCTCGGCGCAGCTGGGGATCCCCGCGTAGTACTCGACGAAACCGCCCTGGGAGCCCCGGAGGTTGCCGCTGCCCGTCGGTAGCGTGTAGCGGCCGAGATGGGTTTCCTTGCCGGTGACCGTGTCGCGGGCCGTGCCGGTCCAGGTGTCGGTTCCCGTCCGCTCGACCTCGATGTCGTAGCGATGGCCGTACACGGCGTCGAAGTCGACCGCGCAGGTGACGCCGGGGCCGCCGTCGGCTCCCTCGTGGCAGAGCGGGTCGGTGGTGGTCGAGCCCGCGACGAAGTTGGAGAAGCGGGCGGAGAGACGCTCGCTTCCTCCGCTGTTCACACGTGGCTGCAGGCCCGTGTATCCGACGTCCGGCGCGTTCGTGAAGCCGAACTGCTGGGCGAAGTAGATGCCGTCCTTGTGGGCCGTGCCCTTGTTGACGGTCATGGGGAAGGTGATGTTGCTCAGGCCTCCCGCGGGGGCGCCGGGGATCGACCAGCCGATCGACACGTTCCCGCCGCCGACCGACGAGGCCGCGGGGTCGGACAGTGCGAACAGCAGCCCGATGGACGCGGCGGCCGTGCCGCACCGCCGCCAGGTCTTGACTCCAGTCATGTGCTGGTCCTCCTCTGTGTGGGGGCAGAGAACGGTGCTCGCGCACTGCACCGGCGAGCACCGCGCATGGCCAGGTGACGGAGCTCAGTGTCGTCCTCTCCCCCCACCTCCACGCCATGGACATTCGCGGTACGGGCTTGGACTATCCCTCGGCGCGGTGGCCGCTGCTCAGCACAGCAACAGGGCCGCCTGCCAGGGCAGTTCACCGAGTGGCGCGGCCGGGTCTGTCGCGTGGCGCAGGGCGAGCGCGGCGCCCGCCGCTCCGTCCAGGAATCCGGGCCGGTGCACGACCGTGCGCTCGCCGGGTGCGGCCGCGGGCCACAGGAAGGGATGCGCCGGGTCCGCCACGGCGGCCAGGGAGTCGGTCAAACTCGGTATCAGCGCTGCCAGTTCCTCTCCCCCGGGCTCCTTGGCCATGAGGGTCACGATGGTGGTGAGTCCCGCCAGGCCGTGGCAGAGCGTGGGGTCGGCGAAGTCCTTGCGCTCGCAGGCGGCGGCGACCGCGGCCAGGGCCTGCCGGTTCCACTCCGGCTCCTTGAGTGCGAGCGCGGCCAGTTGGAGGGACCGGGCGGCGCCGGGCGTTCCGTAGCACCAGCCGGTGCGCGCTTCGGCCAAGTCGGGGCGGCCCCCGGCGGCCGCCGTCAACTCGGCTTCGAGCGGCACGATGTTGGGCCAGCCCGCACCGTCCGGGCTGCGGCGTGCCAGGAGCCAGGTGGCGATGGTGCGGATCGCCCGCTCCTGGCCCGGCACGCGTACGCCCGCGCGGTGGGCCAGGGAGAGCAGTGCGAGCGGCCCGGGGATGCCGTGGGCGAGGCCCGCGTTGAAGTGTCCGCCGGGGACGCCTTCGGGCTCGCTGAGCAGGATCGGGTCGCTGGTCCACCAGCCGGGGACGGTCCTGCCGCCCGGTTCCACGACCGGGCGGGTGAGTGCGACGAGGTGGGTGAGGACGAGTTCGGTGGTGTCCCGGTGGTCGGGTCCCGCCGCGAGGAGCAGCCGCCCCAGACCGGCGAGGCCCGCCACCACGTCGTACCCGGCCATCCGGGCACCGGCGGTCCCCGCCGCCACCCGCGGGGCGTCCTCCGCCACGAGTCTGCGGGCGAGCAGGGCGACTTGGGCGTCCAGCTTGCTGAGCAGCGCGGCGTACTCGCCGGGCTTGGTGACGGCCGTGCGGGCGGCGAAGGCGACCGCGGGCAGTCCCGCGTACAGCCCTTCGCGTGCGGGCCTGCGCACTCCGGTGACGGCACTCGTCAGGTGGGCGTGCGCGGCTCGCGCGTACCCGGCGTCGGTGTGGGCGAGTGCCGCGAGGAGCAACGCGACGCCCGCGTGGCCATCCGCGAGGGACTGGGGGTGCCACAGGGACCGGGTCTCGGCCAGCTCGGGGGTCTGGGCCTCGGTCACCCGTGCGGCCAGGGCGACCGGATCGGCGAGGCGGTCGGCGAGCAGCGCGACGGGGTTCTCGGTCATGATCCGGCCCTTTCCCGGTCGAGGTGTGCCTGGACCGCACCCCGGGCCACGGCCAGGGTCTGTGCCTCGGCCGTACGGTCGGTACCGAGGCGCCGATTGCAGTGCATGTGGACGAGGGAGGCGAGCACCGCGTCCGGGGAGACGCTCAGCGTGCCGCGCCGCTGTTCCTCGCGCACCAGTTGCCCGAAGCGCTCGGGCGCCGCGTGGTGCGCGTGGGCCGCGGGGCCGTCCGGCGTGATGCGTGCGAGAGCTTCTCTCCTGCGGGCCGCGAACGCCTTGTGGTGCTTTTCCCGCTTGGGGTACGTGGTGGTGATCCACTGCCGCCAGTCCCCGCCGTAGCCCCGGTGGAAGGCCCTGACCAGCCCGGCCACGTCGTGCGCGGTGGACAGGATCCGGTCGTCCGTCGGGGTCGCGAGCCGTTCGATCACCAGTCGGCTGTCCGCGTGGAACACCTCTTCGGCCGCGCCGAGCAGGACCGGGCCGCCGTAGCGCTCGGTCTCGGGGGCGTAGCTGTCGACGCGCAGTCCGCGGGCGAGTCCGTCGGCGGCCAGTTGTCCGGCCAGGTCGTGGAGCGCGGGCAGCAGTACGCCGTTGAGCAGGGCCGGATCGCCGTGCAGTCGCAGGCGCAGGTGCGGGTCCGGGTCGGCGTACCGGATGAAGAACCACCGGTCGACGCCGCCCGGTTCCTCCGGCGGGATCGGCAGCTCGGTCAGGAATCGCCGCAGCGGCCCGGTCAGGAGTTCGTCCTGGCGCTCGGCGGAGGTGTAGAGCATCGCGTAGAGCCAGGGGCCGCCGGGCGGGATCTCGCCGGTGCCGCCCCGACTCGCCGGGAGGGAGATGCGCGCGGGCTTCGCGGGCCGGGGCTTCGGCTCGGGGCCTTGCTGACAGGGCGTCAGGGTCACTACGGCTTCCGCTTCGTGGGCGCCGCCGGGTCCGTGCAGCCAACCGCTGTCGGGGTCTTGTCCCAGGGGCGGCTCGTGGACCACGGCAGCGCCCGTCCGCTCGCACTCGCGGCGCAGGATCTCCCGGTGCGCGGGAACGGAGAGGTTCAGGGGGATGCGGTGGTCGCCGAGGGTCAGCTGGACGTGGTCGGGCACGTTCCAGAGCGCGCGCCACTCCGCCAGGGAGGGGCCCTTCGCTTCCAGGCGCCAGCGGGCCGGGGCCAGGACGGTGCGTCCGACGCGTACGGCGGGCAGGAACGGCAGGTCCTCCGCGGCGCCCCATTCCCACAGCCGCCACTGCCTGCGGCCGAACGCGGCGGCCTCGATGAGGAAGCGCACCGCGTTGGGCGCGGTCAGTTCGCGGTTGAGCACGTGGAGCGCCGAAGGGGTCAGCTCGCGGCCGAGCGGGACGGACACGATCCGAAAGCCCTCGGAGTCGGCGCAGACGGCGATGTCGTCGAGGGCGAGGTCGGTGACGCCCGGCGCGGCTGGGCCGGGGTGGACGCCGATGACCAGGCGCCCGTCCAGCCAGGTCGGCACCTGCGCGACGTTGGCGTGCCGGTGGTGCGAGGCCTGGTGGTGGACCTGGACGGGGAGACGTCCGGTGTCCTCGCGCGCGGCCCGCACCGTGTGCCGGATCGCCGAGGCCTGTGCGGGCTCGAAGAGGTGGGCGAACCTGCCCATGAGGCCGCCGGACGCGGTGGCCGCGCCGTTGAGGACGAGCGTGTAGTCGCCCCGGTCCACCGCGGCGGCGGACGTCGCGGCGATCTGCACGACGAGTTCGAGGGCGGGCGGCCGCACGGTGGGCGCGTCCCGGTCCGCGGACTCGGCACGGTCGGCGGACTCCAGCTTGCCCAGCCACCGCTCGTCCAGGACGACTTCGCGCGATCCGCGCGCCTGCGCCTCGGCGGCGAGACCCAGCAACAGCCGCTGGCGTACGGCTCCCAGGGGCGCGGGCCCCGGGTCGGGGCGGTGGCTGGGCGGCAGGCGGTATCCGGCAGGGGCACCGAGGCCGATGTCGGGATCGAGGAGTTCCTTGACGGGGACGTAGCGCCCGAGGCCGTACCGCTCGACGAAGTCCTGGTGGTACGCGGTCAACCGGCTCCTGCCCTGGGGCGCGAGGCGCCACAGCGCGGCGGCGGCGTGCTCCAGCTCGCGGGCCACCTCGTGCGAGAGCACGACGGAACCGTCCAGGCGCAGGTCCACTTGGACGGCGTGCCCGCTCGCCGGGGTGTCCTTGGGTGAGGAGTCGCCGGACGAGACGTCCTCGGTGGCCCCGGCGGCGGCTCCAAGTGCCGTGCGCCAGGCGGTCCTTCCCTCACCGAGCGGGGTGCGGAGGTAGTCGGCGAGGGACGCGCGCAGCTCGGCGATGCGCCGGGCGGCGGGGGTGGCGGCCGGGAGCAGCGCCTCGACGTGGGCCAGCGGGTCGGGGGCGTCCAGCGGTGGACGAAGCTCCGTCAGCAGCACCTCCGCGCCGATGAGTTGGGCGACGAGTCGGGCGACCGCGCCGTCGGGCGCCCCCGGGAACCGCTCCTCGACCTCGCGGACCAGGTCGTCGCAGCGGACGGGACGGGCGGCGGCATCGAGCACGGCGCGGACGACCGGGGTGTGGCGCAGCGTCCGTGACTTGGGGCGGCTCTCGTCCGACGAGGCGGCGTCCTGGCCGGGTCCGGCCGGGGCGAAGGGCAGGACCAGACGCCCGCCGCGTACGAAGCACAGACCGTTGGCCACCACGCTCAGCCCTTGGTGGACGGCCGGGTCGCGCTCCCACTCGGCGATGAGCCGGGCCAGCAGACCGGCGTCGAGCCGTGCCGCCTTGTGTCCCTCACCGGTGAGTTCGCCCTTGGTCGCCGCGCCGAAGGAGCCCCACAGGACACCCGCGAGCAGGCCGAAGGGGGTGGGCCTCGACGCGGCCCGCAGGAAATAGCGGGTCACCGCCCGGTGGGCTTTGCGCAGATCGGATGGGGTTACCGGCGCGTTCGCGAGGACGGCGTCGACGGTGCGGGCGAGCGAGGGGCTGGAGACCTCCACCGCCTCGCGGAAGCGTGCGTCGGCGAGCAGTTCTTGGAGCTGGGCCCGGAGTGCGTCGAGGTCCGTGGACTCCGGCGGCGGCGCACCCGTCCCGTCCGGGCTCTGCCGCACCTCGTCCTGCCAGGTCGCGCGGGCTCTCGGCCGTGCCAGGAGCGGCGCCCTCAAAAGCACTCCGTCCGCGCAACGGAACACCGTTTCCGCGCTTTGGCCATGCCGCATCTGCGCCACTCCCCCTTACTCCATGCCCCATAAAAATAAGTTAAGAATCGTCAATTCCCTACCCAGGGAATGCGGTCACACTAACCCAGACACACTTCACCTGTAACCCCTTGACTCCGTCCGCTATCCGTACCTAGATTCCGCTCTTGTCGCCAAAGGGCGGCGGTTCGTTCGGTTTCAAAGGTTCCACAGGAAGGAATTCCCATGCCCGAGAGCATGACTCAGGACCTCTTCGACATCGACCTCACCGAGACCTCCATCCAGGACGTCGCGCAGGACAGCGCCGCGGGCGCGATCTCCGGCGAAGAGTCCTGCTTCCGCACGTGCACGACCTGTTCGCTCTGCTGACGCAGGCCGTGTGAAGGGCCGGTTCCAGCGGTGCCCCGCATGGCCGGAACCGGCCCGGTCGCGCCCTTTTCACGGGCGCGGGAACATCAAGGGGCAATGCGCATTGCCCTTAAGGGCACGCACCTTTGACCGGCTGGGCAAGTTTTCCAGTTGAGGGCATATTCCGCGCCCTTACAGAAACGCGCTCTGAATTGCTACGCGCGGAACACCTTGCGAAGGAGTTCGCCGAACTGGTCCGGGTGAGTGGTCAGACCGGTGTGCCCGCCAGGGAAATGACGGAGTTCCGTGCCGAATCGCTCCGCCAGCACGGCGGCCGGTCGGTAGGGCAGTTCACCGCGGGAGTCCTGTCCCCCGGCGAACACGAGCCGGTCCGAGAGTGCTTCCAGGCGGTCGGTGTCCGGGGCGTAGGCCATGAAGCTCGGCATGATGCGCTCGACGAAGTACGGCAGGTTGGCCATCGTCCGCTCGGCCCGTGCCGCCGCTTGGGGCGGGAGCGTCGCCTCGGCCTTCGGCTCGGCAGGCTCGCCGTTCCTGACGCCGCTGCTGCTCCGGGAACCCTCGGCGAACACGGCCATCGCCGCCATGAGTCCCTGGGTGCGGAGCGTCTCCTGTACCCGGGCGAGGAGCGCGCGGTGTTCGGCGGCGTCCGGCAGGACTTCCACCACCGGCGGCTCGTGCGCCACGAGGCGTTCGATGCGTTCGGGATGCGCGGTGAGCAGGTGCAGAGCGGCGATCGCGCCCGAGCTCATGCCGAACACCCGGGCGGGCACGCCGGGCGAGAGCAGTTCCAGGAGTCGGCAGGCGTCGTCGGCGTGTTCGGGAACCCGCTGCGTGGCATCGGGGTCGTCGAGCGTGCTCTGAGAAATGCCGCGCGGGTCGTAGGTGGCGACGGTGTACTCGGCGGCCAGGCCGTCGGCGACGTTGTCGAAGGCGGCTGCCCCGCCCGCCCCACCGGGGATCAGCAGCAGAAGAGGTCCTTCGCCGCGCACTTGGTAGTGCAGGGTCGCACCCGGCACGCGGAGGCTGCCGGTGGTCGGGGCCGCCGGGGTGCTCCCCGTCGTGGGCGTGGTCGGCGTGGTCATGCGGATTCTCCGTCTTCGAGCGGGGGCCAGTGCTCCAGGAGCGTGTGCAGGGCGTCGAGGGTGCGGACCCAGGACCGCTGCGGCGCGCGCTGGTGCGCGAAACCGCCCATGGCCTCCAAGGCGACGAATCCGTGGAACGTGCTGCGCAGCAGCCGCACCGCGTCGGTCAGGTCGGGCTCGGCAAGTCCGTAGCCGCGCAGCATGCCGTAGGTCAGCTCGACCGCGCGGCGCGGTCCCGGTGCGTGCGCGGCCAGTTCGGGGTCGATGTCGATCGGGGTCTGCGTCGCGGTGTAGCGGCCCGGGTGCCGGTGGGCGTACTCCCGCCAGGCGGTGGCGAACGCGACCAACGCGTCCTTGCCCGCGAGGCCGACCGTCGCCTCCGCGATGCGGATGGTCTTCTCGTCCGCCGCGAGGAGCGCGATCCGTCCCCGCAGATCCGCCAAGTTCCGTACGTGCGTGTAGAGACTCGCGTCCTTCACGCCGAGCCGCCGGGCCACCTGCGACATGGTCACCTGCTCGAACCCGACCTCGTCCGCCAGTTCGGCGCCCGCGACCGTCACCCGCTCCGCCGTAAGACCGGCCCTCACCATGCGCACTCCCTGGAAACTTGCCTCCCTAGGCATTTCCTAGGACCTCTAGGATGCACTTTGAGGTCCTAGGAACGCAACAGGGAAGAGCTCTCCGCCCAGCGCTACCGCCACTCGGCATGCGTGTTCATGTGCGGCCACAGAGAGACCTGACTGCCGACCGCGTCCTTGCCCCGATGCACCTTGAGGTCCGACTTCTCCCAGGGACCGATGATCGAGTACGGGTTGTCCGTGTGGACGGGCTGCACGTAGAAGGTCTGGTTCTTACGACCGTTGCAGTCCCAGACGATCAGGCCCTGCCCCTTCTTGTAGCGGCTCCCCGGCACGTCCAGGCAGAGGTTCTTGTTGTCGTACGGGTGCATCCGGTGGCCGTAGCCCTTGGGGCCCGCCGTCAGACACCACATCTCGTTGCCCTTGCCGCCCGACCACGGATACGTGATGACCTTGGCACCCTTGTGACTGCCGCCCGCGACGTTCAGGTACACGTAGGCTCCCGGCCCGCCGGGAGTTCCGAAGGTGTACGCGTAGTGGCCGTCGGGGCACTTGGGCCGCGCCTCCTGCTGCGCGACTCCGTCGGCGTGTACCACCGCCGCGGAAGCGGGAACGGCGCCGATACCCAGTGCCAGCGCCCCCAACATCCGGCCGATCCGCTGCTTTCGCATGCGTCCCCCTCAACTCGAAGTGATGGGAAAACGCTAGGAGTTCACGGATCCGGTGTCGTCGAACGAGCGCCGTAACCGCCCCTCCACCCCTCGCGGCAGCCCACCGCCGCTACCGCGCTGGTTGACTCGGCACCCGCACCCTCCGCCCGTACGGGACACCGGAACACTGGCCGGATCTTTGTGGCTTCAGCCAGTACGCCCCTACGCAGGAGTGCGGGAAGACTGCGCGCCAGGACATGACCCGGATGACCAGGCAACAGGGGAGAGCGGCACGATGAGCGCGCAGCAGTATGACGAGATCGGTGAGGCGTACGAAGGGTTCAAGGCCCTGCCGTTGGAGCAGTACTCGGTGGTGCCCGGATTCCTGGCACTGGTCGGCGACGTGCGCGGCAAGTCGGTCCTCGACCTGGCCTGCGGCACCGGTTTCTACAGCAGGGAGTTCAAGCGGCGCGGCGCCGGGGAGCTGCTCGGCATCGACATCTCCGGCGAGATGGTCGCCGTGGCACAGGCGTTGGAGGAGCGCGATCCGCTGGGTGTGCGCTACGAGGTGGGCGACGCGTCCGAACTCCGCGATTTTGAGCAGCGGTTCGACATCGGCCTGGCGGTCCAGCTGCTCAACTACGCGGAGGACATCGCCACCACGGAGCGGATGTGCCGCAACGTGCACCGGAGCCTGGCGCCCGGCGGGGAGTTCTTCCTGCTCAACCAGTCACCCGACTTCGACTTCGAAGGGCCGACTCCGGAGAAGTACGGGTTCCGCAGCGTGCTCACCGGCGAGGAGGTCGAGACCGGGCCGAAGGTGCGGACCACCGCGCTGCTCGACCCGCCGGTCTCGTTCGTCGCCAACCTCCCGCGCCGCGAGGTCTACGAGAAGTGTCTGCGGGCTGCCGGGTTCAGCGAGTTGACCTGGGTTCCCCTCACCGTGTCGGAGGCCGGTGTGCGCGAGTTCGGCGCGGATCACTGGGCGGACTTCCGCGCCAATCCCCCGCTGGAGATGCTGCGTTGCCGTGTCTGATCCGGCGGCCGCGACCGCGACCGCTTCCGTGACCGCGGCCGTCACTGGCGTCGGCGGGCGTTGAGCCGTGCCGCCTGGCGCGTCAGGTGGTCGCGCTCGGCGAGGTTGGCGGCCTTGCCCGCCGCTTCGGCGTACAGCCGGGCCGCCGTCTCCAGGTCGCCGTCCCGTTCGTGGAGGTAGGCCGCCACCGCCGTGTGCCGGGGCAGTGTGTCGTCCAGCTCCGCGAGCCGCGCGAGACCTGCGCGCGCTCCGTCGGCCTCGCCCACGGCCACGGCGCGGTTGAGCCGGACGACCGGGCTGTCGGTCAGTCGTACGAGCTCGTCGTACCACTCGACGATCTGCACCCAGTCGGTCTCCTCGGCCGTGGGCGCGTCGGCGTGCAGGGCGGCGATGGCGGCCTGGGCCTGGAACTCGCCCAGCCTGTCGCGGGCGAGGGCCGTCTGCAGGATGCCGATGCCCTCGGTGATCAGTTCGGTGTCCCAGCGGCTCCGGTCCTGTTCGGCGAGCGGCACCAGGCCGCCGTCGGGTCCTGTCCTGGCCGCGCGCCGGGCGTGGTGCAGCAGCATGAGGGCGAGCAGGCCCACCACCTCCGGGTGGTCGATCACGGCCGCGAGCTGCCGGGTGAGCCGGATGGCCTCGGCGGTCAGGTCGACATCGGCGTCCGTGGAGTAGCCCTCGTTGAAGACCAGGTAGAGGACACGCAGCACGGTGGCGACGTCTCCGTGCCGGTCGAGGCGCACGCCGGACACGGCCCGTTTGGCGCGGCTGATGCGCTGCGCCATGGTCGCCTCGGGGACCAGGTAGGCGCGGGCGATCTGGCGGGTGGTCAGTCCGCCGACGGCGCGCAGCGTGAGCGCGACGGCGGATGACGGGGTCAGGGACGGGTGGGCGCACAGGAAGTACAGCTGGAGGGTGTCGTCCGCCGCCGGTGCGGGGCCCGGGGCCGGTTCCTCCTCGATGAGGTCCTCCCGCCGGCGGCGGGCGGTGTCCGCCCGCCGCGCGTCGAGGAAGCGGCGCCAGGCCACCGTGACCAGCCAACCCTTCGGGTCGCGCGGCGGGTCGGTCGGCCAGACGCGCACCGCCTCCACCAGCGCGTCCTGCACGGCGTCCTCGGCCGCCGCGAAATCGGCTCCGCGGCGGACGAGGACGGTGAGCACACTCGGGGTGAGGCCCCGGAGCAGCGCTTCGTTCATCGGAGAGGTCACTCCGTGATGGTGGGCGCCTCGCCCAGGAACGGGCGCAGTTCCAGCCACTCGTGGATCGGCTTGCCGCCCGCGCCGGGAGCGGCCGACAGCTCCCCCGCGAGCTCGACGGCCCGCTCGTGGCTGTCGACGTCGATGATCATCCAGCCCGCGATGAGGTCCTTCGTCTCGGCGAAGGGGCCGTCGGTGACCGGCGGGCGGCCCTCGCCGTCGTAGCGGACGAAGGATCCCTCGGGGGCGAGCGCCTGGCCGTCGACGAACTCGCCGGTCTCCTTGAGCCGGTCCGCGAAGTCGTTCATGTACCGGATGTGGTCCGAGACCTCCTCGGGCGTCCACTGGTCCATGGGGACGTCATTGACCGGAGCGGGGGCGCCTCGGTAGTGCTTGAGCAGCAGGTACTTGGCCATGGTGGCTCTCCTTGGTGCTGGTGCGGCCCATTGTGGTCGCGTTCGTACCGGGGACGGAGCCGATCACGGGTTCTCGACATCGGCGGCCAGATTTTTTTCTTCCGGCTTCACTGCCCCTTCCGTGACTTCATGTACCAGGCGGCGGCGATGCCGATGAGGACGAGGATGATGAGGATCTTCATGGTCTTCAACTCCCCCACGATCGCCAGGTACATGCCTGCGGCGGGGCGGAACGCCCGCGGTCGAGGCGCGGATCACGGAGTCGGCGAACCGGTCGAGGCCGAATGCGGTGCCGTCCACGAGCCGCGCCTCGGTCAGTCCGTCGGTGTAGAGGAGCCCCATACCGGCGTCCCCCGGCGCGGACGGCAGCACGCCCGTGCCCAGGGACCTGCCCGATCAGCAGGCGGACGGCGGACGGGACCCCTGGGAGCTGGACGAGAGCGGGGAGAGCGGGGGAAACCGAGAGAACGGTGCGGGCGACGTACCCGACATCGACGAGGCCGGAACCGGTCGGCGCGGTGACTCCGGTGACGCACGGGGCGGACAGGCCGCACAGGACGGGCACGACGCGAGCGCCCCGACCGACAAGCCGGAGCCCGAGGAACCTTCCGGGTGAGGCGGCTACGTCGCGGTCGACCGGGTCGTCACGGTGCTCTCCGCGGCGTTTGGTCTTGATGTCGGTCAGGAACTCGGCCTTGGCAACTGACCCCTCCTTGGTGAACGGCATGCGTTGGTGAACCACATGCGACACGCGGCCACGCCGACAAGCCCGCTCACCTGCATTTCGTGTTCACGACATCACCCCACGTAGCCATCATGTTCGGATATCGGACACCGCTCTCACCATGCGGGCGGGATATCCACACTTGCCCGCATGCCTTCCTCGACAAGCACCCCTCCCAAGCCCCCGCTCACCCCGGAGCCACAGCTCGCCAAGGGGCTCAAGCAGCGGCACTTGTCGATGATCGCGCTCGGCGGAGTCATCGGCGCCGGGCTCTTCGTGGGGTCCGGAGCGGGCATCGCCGCCGCGGGGCCCTCGATCGTCCTCGCCTACACCGCTTCCGGCCTCCTGGTGATGCTGGTCATGCGGATGCTCGGCGAGATGTCGGCCGCCCATCCGGCCTCCGGCTCCTTCTCCGTCCACGCCGAACGCGCGATCGGACCGTGGGCGGGCTTCACCTCGGGCTGGTCGTTCTGGTTCATGCTGTGCATGGGCGTGGGCCTGGAGGGCATCGGCGCCGCCCACATCATGACCGGCTGGCTGCCCGGTACGCCCGAGTGGGCGTGGGTGGCGCTGTTCATGGTGGTGTTCTGCGGCGCGAACCTGGCGGCCGTGAAGAACTTCGGCGAGTTCGAGTTCTGGTTCGCCGCGCTGAAGGTCGGCGCGATCGTCCTCTTCCTGGTCGTCGGCGGACTCGCCATCGCCGGTGTACTGCCCGGCACGGACGCGCCGGGCACCGCCAACCTCGTCGGCCACGGAGGCTTCCTGCCCAACGGCACCGAGGGGCTGATCATCGGCCTGCTCGCCTCGGTCCTCGCGTACGGCGGCCTGGAGACCGTCACCATCGCCGCCGCCGAGTCGGACGACCCGGTGCGCGGCGTCGCCGGAGCCGTGCGCACGGCGATGTGGCGGATCGCGGTCTTCTACATCGGCTCGATGCTGGTGATCGTGGCGCTGGTGCCGTGGGACGACAAGGAGGTCGTGGAGAAGGGCCCCTACGTCGCCGCCCTCGACCAGCTGGGGATCCCCGGCGCGGGTCAGATCATGAACGTGGTCGTACTGATCGCGCTGCTTTCGGCGATGAACGCCAACATCTACGGCTCCTCGCGCATGGCCTGTTCGCTGGTCTCCCGCGGCCAGGGACCCGCCGCGCTCGGCCGCATCGTCTCCGGCGTGCCGCGCCGCTCGGTCATCGCCTCGTCGGCCTTCGGCTTCCTCTGCGTCCTGCTGAGCTACTGGCGGCCCGACGACATCTTCCAGTGGCTGCTGAACATGATCGGCGCGGTGATCCTCGTCGTCTGGACGTTCACCGCCGTCTCCCAGCTGATCCTGCGCCGCCGCACCGAGCAGGAGGAGCCCGGGAAGCTCGCGGTGCGGATGTGGGCGTATCCGTACCTGACCTGGGTGGCGCTGGCAGGCATGGCGGCCGTGTTCGTCCTGATGGCGATGGAGCCGACGACTCGGGGGCAGCTCGCGTGGACGAGCGGCCTGACGGTCGCGCTCGTGGTCGCCGGATACGTACGGCAGCGAACGGCGCACGGACGTCGTTGAGCCGGGCTCCGCGTGCCCCCGCCGGGACCTCCCGGCGGGGGCACGGTGCTAGGCGGGCACCACCGCGACCGGGCACTGCGCGTGCAGCAGGACCGCGTTGGCGGCCGAGCCGACCAGGAACGAGTCGGCGTTCACGCGACGCCGGTGGCGCCCGACGACCAGCAGGTCGGCGGTCTGTGAGGCCACGACGAGACGGCCCGCGGCGTCGGCCGCGGTGACCACCTTCTCGACGGCCACGTCGGGGAAGCGCTCGGTGAAGGCACCGAGCCGCTCGTCCTGCGCCTCGGACAGCGACTTCTCCTCGCGCGGGCTCTCGGGCGTCCCCGCCGCGTCCAGGTATCCGCCCATGAGCGCCAGGGTGGAGAAGGGCACCGGGTACGTGGTGACCACCTGGAGTCCGGCGCCCCTGCGCCGGGCCTCCTCGAACGCGAACTCCACCGTGGCATCGCTCGTCTCCGTCGGCGCGAGGCCGAGCGCGACCCTGCCGAACGTGCCCGCCGCCTCGACCGCCTCGGTCCTCGCGGCATGCGGTACGACGACCACGGGACAGGCGGCGCGCGCGGTGCAGGCGCGGCTCACGGAGCCGAGCAGCAGACTCGCGAAGCCGCCGCGCCCCCGTGAACCGAGCACCAGGAGCTGCGCCTCGTCGGCGAGTTCGATCAGCGCGGGGGCGGGACTCCCGTCGACCGCGGAGTAGCGGACGGGCGGCAGGTCCGCACGGCCCTCCATCGTCTCCCGCACCGCGGCGAGGACCGGGACCTCGTCGACGGGTGGCATGACGGGCAGCGCGCCCGGCAGGGGAAGGGCCTTCACATAGTCGGCCCTGATGTGGACGACGAGCAGTTCCGCACTGCGGCGCCGCGCGGCGTCCAGCGCCCACTCGAGGGCCTTGAGGCTGTGGTCTGATCCGTCGACTGCGGTGATGACCGGAAGGCTGTTCATGATCTCCATCCTGCGCCCGGTGAAGGCCGTACGGCAGGGACGAAGGGCCCGAACGGACGAGAAATGACGCCACCCTGCCCTCAGCAGCGGGCAACGGGACCCGGAATCGGGCAACGAGACCCCGAAGCGGGCAACGGCACCCCCTGACCTGCGGCAACGCGAAGACCCTTCGTAAGATCCTGGATGAGTACGCGGACGTCCTGACCCTGGAAGGCCGCCGGTACCCGGGCTCTCTCGCCGACCGCGAGGAGCCCGCGCCGACTCCTGCCCTGTCGTCCCCGCCGTCCGGATCTCCCGACGGCCCAGTCCCGGAACTCCCCTTCTTTGAGCACCGATGTCTTGAACACCGACGAATCCGTCGAGGCGTCGCCCGCGCCTGCCCGCCCCCGCATCCTCACCCGCCTCGCGGGCCGCGCGCCCGCCCCGCCGCCACCGGGCACCGCGCTGCACGGCATCAGCGCCGCCACCGCCGTCCTGCTCGTCCTCGTCGCCATCGGCTCGCTCATCCACGAGCCCGTGCTCATACCGCCCCTCGCCGCGTCCGCCGCGATCATCCACAGCGTGCCCGGACTGCCGCTGGCCCAGCCGCGCAGCGTGATCGCGGGCCATCTGCTGTGCGCCGTCGTCGGCTACGCCGTCGCCGCCTCGTTGGGCTCCGCGCCGTGGGCGGCGGCGCTCGCCGCGGGGATCGGCCTGGCGGTGATGACCGTCGCCCGTACCCCGCACTCACCGGCGTGCGCCACGTCCGTCGTCATCGTCCTGCACACTCCGCACCCCACCTCCTTCGTCCCTCTCCTGGTGGGCTCCACGGTGCTGCTCGTCCTCGCGGGCTGGGCCCTCTCGTACGCCCGTCCCGGGGCGGCGCGGTATCCCGCGTACTGGTGGTGAGGTGAACTCCGCGCCGGGGCAGGCCCGATGCGCGGCGTCTAACCTGCACGGGTGAGCACCGAACTGACCTTGCTGGCACGGGTCGCCTGGCACGGACAGGAGATCACCGCGCCCCGGCTGCGCGGGCTCCTGGCGCTGCTCGCGGGCGATGTGCGCACCGGCTGCGGCACCGAACGGCTCGTACAGGGGCTGTGGCCCGACGCGTTGCCGCAGCACCCGGACAAGGCCTTGCAGGTTCTGGTGTCCAGGGCGCGGGCCGCGTTGGGCGCCGACGTCCTGGTCAGTACGCCGGTCGGCTACCGGCTCGCCCTGGCCGATGAGCAGGTGGACAGTGCCGCGCTGCCGTTGCACGCCGCCACGAGCGAGGAGCGGGCCCGGGCCGGGGACCCCACGGGATCGCTGGCGGCGGCCGAGGCCGGGCTCGCGCTGTGGGAGGGCGGCGGCACCGGCGCCGCGTTCGAGGGCGAGGGCGGGGGTCGAATCGGTGGCCCCGTCGAGGAGTTGCGCGCCGCACGGGCCCCGGTGCGCGACCGGCTCGTCCGCGCGCGGGCCCTCGCCCTCGCGAGGCTGGGCCGGCACGCCGAAGCCGCCGGGCCACTGGCGATGATCTCCGAGGAGCAGCCCCGCGACGAGGAGGTGCTCGCCGAGCTGCTGCGCGGCCTGGCCGCCACGGCGGGCCCGGCGGCCGCGCTGACCCGGTACGAGGACTACCGGCGTGATCTGCGCGAGCAGCTCGGTACGGATCCGGGCGCGGGCCTCAAGGCGGTGCAGCGGGAGCTGCTCGACGATGCGCCGCGCACGGTACGGATCGGCGTTCCCCACGAGCCGAACCCGCTCCTCGGGCGGGAGGACGACATCACCGCGGTGACCGGGCTGCTGCGCGGGTCCCGCGCCGTCACCGTCGTGGGCCCAGGTGGCCTCGGCAAGACCCGGCTCGCGCATGCCGTCGGCCGCACGGCCGAGCAACGCCTGGTGTACTGCGTGCCGCTGGCCGGGGTCCGCGAGGACCAGGACGTGGCCCGGGAGGTGGCGTTCGCGCTCGGCGCGGGCCAGGGACCGCACAAGCCGGTGGGCCGGCACGCCCCGGCCTCCCCCGCTCCCCCGGCCGACCCCGTCCCCGCCATCCTCGGAGTCCTCGGCTCCGGGCCCGCGCTGCTGATCCTGGACAACTGCGAGCAGGTCGTCGAGGGCGCCGCCCGCCTCGTCCACGCACTGGTCTCCGCCTCCGCGCAGCTGCGCGTGCTCGCCACCAGCCGGGCCCCACTGGGTCTGACCTCGGAGGCGGTGTACGCACCGGACGCGCTCGCTCCCGACACGGCCGCCGAGCTGTTCACCCAGCGCGCCCGCGCCGCCAGGCCCGGTGTGCAGGTGCCGCCTCAGGCGGTGGCCGTGCTCTGCCGACATCTGGACGGTCTGCCGCTGGCCTTGGAGCTGGCGGCGGCACGGGTGCGGGTCCTGTCGGTGACGGAGATCGCCCGCCGTCTCGACGACCGGTTCGCGCTCCTGCGCGGCGGGGCCAGGGACGGGCCCGAGCGCCACCGCACGTTGCACGCGGTCGTCGAATGGAGCTGGAACCTGCTCACCCAGGACGCCCAGGCGGCGCTGCGCACCCTGTCCGTCTTCCCCGGCGGCTTCTCGGGCCCGGCGGCGGAGCACGTCCTCGGCGGGGACGCGCTCGGGCTGTTGGAGCAGCTGGCGGGCCAGTCGCTCGTCACCGTCGCCGAATCACCGGCCGGTGTGCGCTTCGGAATGCTGGAGACCGTACGGGAGTTCAGCGCGGCCCGTCGTACGGAGGCGGGTGAGGACGAGGCCGCGGAGGACCGGTTCCTGGGCTGGGCAAGGGAGTTCGGACTCGCCCACCATGACGTGCTCTTAGGTGCCGAACCCGCGGTCGCCCGTGAGCGGATCCGGGCCGAGCAGGACAATCTCGTAGGGGCCCTGCGCCTGGCCCTGGCCCGCGAGGAAGGATCCACCACCGCCGCCGTCACCGCCGTACTCGCCGCCCTGTGGTTCACCGGCTCGTACTACCCGCGCCTCGCCGCCCTCGCCGCCGACACCGGTCCTGCCCTCTCCCACCACCGCCTCGACTCCGGGCAGCCCGCCGGTGCCGCGCACGTCGAAGTGGCGCGCACCGCCGCGGTGTTGTGCGCGGCGGGCCTGTTCCTGAGCTTCGGCCCGCGCGCCGACGCCGCGCGCCAGCTCCTCGCGCTGCGTCGGCTGCCACCGGCACCGCCCGACACCCTGCCGCGCGCCACCGCGACCGTGCTCGCCGCGATCCCGGCGATGCGGCCTCCCGCGTACGACGCGCTGGACCGGCTCTGCGACAGCGGTCAGCCGCTCGTCGCCGGGATCGCCGAGTTCGTGGCCACCTACGTTTGGGAGTCCGAGCACGACACCGATCGCCAACTCGCCGCCGCGCAGCGGATGATCACCGCCCTGGCACCGGCCGACATCCCGTCCCTGCGGGTCATCAGCCACGGTCGGCTGAGTGACCTGTGTCTGCGGGCGGGACAGGGCGAGGCGGCCCACCAGCACCTCACCGTGGTGCTCGAGGCGATGGGTCGGCTCGGTGCGGAGCACGACGTACTCGGTGTGCTCGGGGTCCGCCAGGCGCTGGCCCTTGCCTGCCTGCAGCGCGGCCGTACGGACGAGGCCGAGCGCTGGCTGCGCCGGGCCGAGGGCGAGAGCGGCCCACCGGACGACGCTTCGCGCAGTCCGCACCAGGACGCCTTCTACAGTCCTCTCCCCGGCCTCCGCGCCGAGATCGCGCTCGCCCGCGGGCTGACCCCGACCGGGCTCGGCCTGTGGCGCACCGCCGTTCGACAGATGCCCGCGACCGGCTCCCAGCATCCCGGCGATCCCTGGCTGGATCCGTGGGCACTGCAGATCCAGGCCGCGGCGGTGACCGCGCACGCGACCGCCGGTGACCTCGAACCCGTCGCGGAACTGACCGAACAGCTCGGCCGACGGCTGCGTACGCTGCTCGTCGACGCGGAGGCCGGGCCCGTGGATCTCCGGGTCCTGGGAACCGTGCTGCACGCGCTGGGCACGGCTGGGCTCGCCTCGGGAACGGCTCGGTGCGCCTCGGGCGACGACGCCCGCGCCGACGCCGTACGCATGATCGCGCTGGCCGAACGGCTGCGGGCGCTGCGCGAGTTCCAGCCCACCATGTCCGCGGACCGGGCCCGCCGGGCGGCGCTGGACGCCGACGCGGCGGTGTACGCCGAGGCGGTATCGGCGTACACCGCCCTGCGGCCGGGCGAGCTGTGTCAGGCGGCCCGCGCGCTCACCTCGGGTCGCGGGTGAACAGCGAAAGGGACCAGGCGTAACCGAGCGCGGCCAGGGCCAGGCACCACGCCACCGCGAGCCATCCTTCGCCACCGATCCCGCTGCCGAGCAGCAGACCGCGCAGTGTCTCGATGGCCGGGGTGAACGGCTGGTACTCGGCAACGGGCCTGAACCAGCCGGGCATCGCGGACAGCGGCACGAACGCGCTGGAGAGGAACGGCAGGACGATCAGCGGCACCGCGTTGTTCCCGGCCGCCTCCCCGTTCGGGCTGGCCATGCCCACGCCCACCGCGATCCAGGTGAGCGCCAGGGCCACGAGGACGAGGAGCCCGAAGGCCGCGAGCCACTCCACGACCGTGGCGTTCGCGGAGCGGAAGCCGACGGCCACCGCGACGGCCCCGACTACCACCACGCTGACGACCGCCTGCAGCACGCTGCTCACCACGTGTCCCACCAGCACCGAGGCACGATGGATCGGCATCGTACGGAAGCGCGCGACGATGCCCTCGGTCATGTCGTCGCAGACCGACACCGCGGTCCCCACCAGGGAACAGCCCAGCGTCATCAGCAGGATGCCGGGGACCAGATAGGCGACGTACGCGGAACGGTCGCCGCCACCGGGACCGCCACTCAGCTCGGCGCCGATGCCCGCGCTCATCACGTCGCCGAAGATGTACACGAACAGCAGGAGCAGGACGAGGGGGGTGAGCAGGGTGTTCAGGGTGAGTGACGGATAGCGGCGTACGTGCAGGAGGTTACGGCGCAGCATGGTGACGCCGTCGCGTACGGGGGCGTTCACGAGGTCACCACCTGCTGACCGGTCACGGCGAAGAACACGTCGTCCAGGTCGGGTCTTTCGAGGGTGAGTCCCGCCACCTCGAGGCCCGCGCCGTCGACCCGGTCGAGAATCGCCTTGACCGACTGTACGCCGCCGTCGCTGGGAATCTGCAAGGTCAGCGCCTCCTCGTCACCGGTCCCGACGCCGAGCTCCCGCTCCGCCTCCGCCTCGCGGAACAGCCGTCGCGCCCTGCGGAGTTCGTCCGCGTCGGCGAACCTCAGCCGCACGTGGCCGCCGGGCACGAGCCGTTTCAGCTCGTCGGGGGTGCCCTCGGCGACGAGCGCGCCGCCGTTCAACACCGCGACGCGGTCGGCGAGTTCATCGGCCTCCTGCAGATACTGCGTGGTGAGGAAGACGGTCACGCCGTCGGCCACCAGCTCGCGGACGATCTCCCACATGGCGTGACGGCTGCGCGGGTCGAGGCCGGTGGTCGGCTCGTCGAGGAAGATGATCCGCGGGTCGCCGACCAGGGTCATGGCGATGTCCAAGCGGCGCCGCATCCCTCCGGAGTACGTGGACGCGGGCTTCTTGGCGGCCTCCACCAGATCGAAACGCTCCAGGAGCGTGGCGACGCGGCTGCGTCCTTCGCGGCGGGGCAGCCGGTGCAGGTCCGCCATCAGCCGCATGTTCTCCTCCCCGGTGATCAGCCCGTCCACCGCGGAGAACTGCCCGGTGACCCCGATCGACTCCCGCACCGCCCCCGGGTCGGCGGCCAGGTCGTGACCGCCTACGCGCAGGTCGCCGGAGTCGGCGGTGATCAGGGTGGAGAGGATCTTCACGACGGTGGTCTTCCCTGCGCCGTTCGGCCCGAGCAGAGAGAAGACGGTGCCCGCCGGAACCGTCAGATCGATCCCGTCCAGGATCGCCCGACCCCCGTACGCCTTCTTCATCCCCCGGACCCGAACCGCCATCGGATCCGGGTCGGGCGCGCTGGGTGAGACTGCCGATGCGCGGGCGGACGTATGGGTGGAGGTGCGGGGGGATGCTGCTTTTCTCGTCATGCGGAAGAGGCTGCGACGCGCCGCTTTCAGCGCACACTCACCACGGTTTCAACACCTTGAAACCGCCACCTCGACACCGGCTACCGCCCGCATCGCGCCTCAAGCAGGCCACCGGTGGCTGAACCCCTCCCGCAGCGGTCCACCGAGAAGGTCCAGCGTCTCCTGCGCCGCGGCGGCCAACGGGAGCGGGTCCGCGCGCTCGGCCACGGTCCGATGCCCCTCCAGCAGGGCCTTGCCCAGCACCGGGTCCGCGTCCAGCAAGCGGCGGGGAAGCCATCTGCCGATGCCGCTCCAGGCTCCGTGGTGGGCGGTGACCAGGTGGGCCGATTCGCGCAGCACATGGTCGGCGAGCGACAGCTGTTCGTACCGGTTGTCCGGTGAGGTGGCGGCCAGGTCGTCCATGAAGCAGGTGAGGACGTAGCGGCCGTGCTCCCCTTCGGTCGCCGTGAGCGCGGGCGGCCCTGCGGCGAGTATGTCCTGGGCCAGTTGGCGCGTTCGGGCCACGTGACCCTGCGGGTCGGTCAGCGTCAGGCCCTGTCCGTAGACGAAGAGGACGGTCGCGCGACGCCGGGCCCTGTCCCAGGCGAAGAACTCCGGTATGCCGGCGAGGGGGTTGAGGAACAGTTCGACGACGCGGCCCTCGTGACGGATCACCTCCCGGCGGCCCACGTCCGAGTCCGGCAGGAGAACGGCCACGTCCAGGTCGCTCCTGGCGGTGGCGCGCCCCTGGGCCGCGGACCCTCCCAGTACGGCGCCCAAGGCGTGCGGGAAGTGTTCCGCGACCACGCGGCGCGCTTCGGCTTCGACGGCTTTCCGGTCGGCCAAGGGCGCGCCGCCGTCCGCGATTTCCTGATCATCCATGGGGGTCGATCGTGCCAGCTTCTCCCTGTCGATCCCCGCGGAATGCGCCGAGCGCATCGGTCACCAGCTGGCGCGCGTACGCGGAGTCGTGTCCGCCGGGGCGGAACAGGATGCGGTACATCATCGGCGCGACCACGTGGTCAAGCACCCTCTCGACGTCCGGGCCGCTCTCGCCCCGGTCGGCGGCCCTGGCGAGGATGACGTCGACCTGCTCCGCCGCGTAGGCGGAGCAGCGACCCGCGTTGCTGCCGTCCGGGTCGCCGAGCAGGGCGTCGCGGATGTAGGCGCGGCCCGCCGGGGACGCCATCTCGTCGAGGAACTGTTCGGCCCAGGCCCGGAGGTCGGATGCCAGGTCTCCCGTGTCCTCCGGCGGCGCCTCGGGGCGCAGGTGTTCGACCGCCACGTCCGACAGGAGCGCCTGGAGGTCGCCCCAGCGGCGGTAGATCGTCGACGGGGTGACCTCGGCGCGGGCCGCGATCAGGGGCACGGTCAGCGCGTCGCGGCCCACCTCCGTCGAGAGGTCACGCACGGCGGTGTGCACCGCTTCCTGCACTCGGGCGCTGCGCCCGCCGGGGCGCGCCATCGGTCTACGACTCACGACGTCACCTTAAGGCCCGGTGGCGACCGCCACCGGGGCGTATCCATGGGCAGCGGCGGTCTCCTCGTAGGCGTGCCCCACCCGCAGGACCACGTCCTCGGCGAGCGGCCTGCCGAGCAGTTGCATGCCGATCGGCATGCCCGCGCGGTCGCGGCCGACCGGCAGGGACAGGGCCGGAACTCCGGTGATGTTGGCCGGGGCGGACAGGCGCACATAGGCGTCGGAGACGCTCTCCGTCGTGCCGTCGGTCCACGTGATGGTCTCCTGGCCCGAGCGCACCGCGGTCGCGGGAACGGTCGGGGCGGCGACCACGTCGACCTCGTCCAGCATGCGGAGCCACGCCTGCCGCATGAGCGTGCGGGCCCGTTGGGCGCGCAGGTAGTCCCCGGCGGACATCAGTTCCCCGGCCTCCAGCAGGACGCGGATGTCGTCGCCGTAGTGTTCGGGGGCCGAGCGCAGCGTCTGCTCGTGGTAGGCGGTGGCTTCCGGGACCATCAGGCCCCACAGGGTGGCCTGGACGTAGCGGGCCATGGGGATCTCGACCTCGACGAGGGTCGCGCCGAGGGCTTCCAGGTGGGTGAGGGCGGTGCGTACCGCGGCCTCGACCTCGGGGTCGACGTGGTCGAAGTAGTAGTTCCGGGGGACACCGACGCGCAGGCCGCGCAGGTTCCCGCCGGGGGCCGGTCGGTAGTCCGTGGCGGGCACGGACAGGCTGGCGGGGTCGCGGGGGTCGTGCCCGGCGAGGACGGACATCACCAGGGCGGCGTCCTCGACGGTGCGGGTGAGGGGTCCGACGTGGTCGAGCGACCACGACAGGGACGTCACGCCGTGCCGGGCGACGAGGCCGTACGTGGGCTTGAGGCCGACGACGCCGTTCAGCGCGGCGGGCACACGGATCGAGCCGCCGGTGTCGGTGCCCAGGGCGAAGGTCGCCGCGCCCGCCGCCACGGCGACGGCCGAACCTCCGCTCGAGCCGCCCGCCACCCGGTCCGGGTCCCAGGCATTGCGGGTCTGGGGCGTGGTCAGCCCGTAGGCGAACTCGTGCGTGTGGGTCTTGCCCACCAGGGCGGTACCGGCGGCGGCCAGGCGTGCCGCGACCGAGCTGTCGGCGGCCGCCCGGTGCTCCGACCGGACCCGGGAACTCGCCGTGGTCGCCACGCCTGCGACATCGATCAGGTCCTTGAGCGCTACGGGAATGCCGCGCAGCGGCGATCCCAGGTGACCGCGCGCACGGGACTCGCGCGCCGAGACACGTGCCGCTTCACGCTCTGCGGCACGCGCCGCGTCACGCGCCCGTTCCGCCGTCACCGTGACGTACGCCTGGAGGCCGGGCTCCGTCTGCTCGATGCGCTCCAGTACAGAGTCCACCAACTCCACCGGGGAGAGGCGGTGTTCGCGCATCTCCTCCACGGCGGCGGCGAGAGTCAGCTCATACGGCTGCATCGTGCCGCTCCTCTCCCGTGCGGTGAGCGGCGGGCGGGGTCTCGGCGAAGTCCAGCTCCCGCAGTCGGCTCACGACGGAGTGGATGTGATTCGCGGTGGCCGCCACCACGTGGTGCCGGTCGGCCGCCAGCGGGAGGCCGGAACGGGCTGCCCAGCGGGCGGCTTCCGGCGGGGTGAGTTCTTCGGGGGCAGGCATGGGAATCCCTCTCGCGCCACTAAAAGCTAACTGTTTGCGTTAGCGCCACGGTAGGGCCTAGGCTCACCTAACGCAAACGCTTAGCTTTTACGAGAAGGGGAGGCCCCCATGCCGTACTGGACCGTCGGCGACATCACCGTCCACCGCATCGACGAGACGCCCCTGCCTTCCGGCACCGGGCCCTGGCTCCTGCCCGACGCCACCGCCGACGTGGTCTCGCGACACGACTGGCTGCGCCCCGACTTCGCGGACCACGAAGGCGTACTGCGCCTGGACAGCCACAGCTTCGCGCTCACCGTGGACGGCCTCCGCGTGCTCGTCGACACGGGCATCGGCAACGGAAAGACGCGAGCCAACCCGGCGTGGCACGACCTGCGCACCGACTACCTGCGACGCCTCGCCGCCGCCGGGTTCGCACCGGACTCGGTCGACCTGGTCATCCTCACGCACCTGCACACCGACCACGTCGGCTGGAACACCCGGGAAGTGGACGGCACATGGGTCCCCACCTTCCCTCACGCCCGCTACGTCACCTCACGCGCCGAGCGGGATTTCTGGGCCGCGCAGGACATGGACGAGCCGCGCAAGCAGATGTTCCGCGACTCCGTGCACCCGGTGGAGGACGCCGGACTGCTGGATCTCGTCGACGTCCCGCCCCACGGCGCCGAAGTCGCCCCGGGGCTGCGGCTCGTGCCCGCCCCCGGCCACACGCCCGGCCAGGTGACCGTCGAGGTGAGCAGCCGCGGCGAGACAGCGGTCATCACCGGCGACTTGATCCACCACCCCGTACAACTCCCCCATCCCCACATCGGAAGCTGCGTCGACATCGACCCGGAACAGGCCGAGGCCTCACGCCGCGCCCTGCTCAGCGCGCTCGCCGACACGGACACGCTCGTTCTCGGCACACACTTCCCCGAGCCCACGTCCGGCCGCGTGACGTCGCACGACGGCGCCTATCGGCTGACGCCCGTGCCACCGACGCGCCGGGCCGCCTAGCCGGGGGGCCGCCCGGGGGCCCCGGGGGGCGAGGACCACGCGACGCGTTCGTTTGAGCGTATGCGATCGGGGCACTTCGTGATATCAGCGGAGCAACCGAGTCATCCCGCAAGGGGCGGGTTCGGCAGTGAGCCCGCTCTTCGCCCCTTGCTCAGCGGCAAGGGGCGAAGCAGCGAGGAAGCGACACATCGGACGCCGGGCGGGCGGGGCACCTCAGCCGGTCGGCGGTTCCACGTCCGCGCACTGGCTGTTCTGCCGCTGATGCGTCAGGCGACATTCCAGTTCCGCACGGATCTCGCCCGGCAGCACCCCGCTGCACCCCCAGTCGATCAGCGTCTCGGCCACCTCGCGCAGCTTGGTGTTGGTGTTCATGGAGACTTCGCGCAGGGCGTCCCACGCCTCGGCCGGAGTGATCTGCCCGAGTCCGACGAGGAGCCCTATCGCCTGGTCGACGATCGCGTGCGACTGCACGGCTTGCTGCAGCTGGGCGACCTCTTCCTTGAGTTCGGCCACCTCTTCGGCCATCTCTTCGACGACCTCTTCGGCGACCTCTTCCTCAGAGCCGGTCGCGCCCTCGGGGCGCTCATGGCCGTGCTGGGTCAATAGAGCCTCCGGTGTGAAGGTATCGGCACCACCCCCTCACTGTTGCTGCCCTTGCGTCGGCGCGCAATCCCCCATCAACGGGAGCGGTTGAGCGATTCCGTCAGCCCGTCAGCGGGTCGGGCACCGCCCGCTTCCGCCCAACCTCACTTGCTCTCAAGCTCACTTGAGGTTCTACGGTCAACGTACTGCCCGCGCGAGCAAGCGCGGGCGACGCACCGAAGAACTTTCAGGAGGGGCACCTCATGACGGCCCAGCAGATCCCCGACGCCGAACTCGCCGGACAGCCCGCCGCGTACTGGACCGGTGTCGCCTACGAGGCGCTCATCGCGTACACCCGGTCCCGGCAGGCCGAAAAGGGCTACACCCAGCCCCAGTTCTGGCTGCTGCGCAATCTGTCGAAGAACGACATCTCACCCGACGGCGCGGGGATGACCGTGCCGCAGCTGCGGGCGGCCATGGCCTCCTACATCCGGCCCGAGGACGATCTGGCGGTGGAGGCCGAGGCGCTTCTGGAGCGCGGCTGGCTGACCCTGGACGCCGAGGACCGGCTGTGGCTCACCGAGGCGGGGGAACAGGCCCGCGTCGACCTCGCGCGCAACGCTCCCGCGATCCGCGCCGCTCTCCACGAGGGCATCGACGACGCGGACTACGTCACCACGGTGAAGGTGCTGCAGCGGCTGATCCGCAACGCGCATGGCCCGAGGTCTGCCCTCGCGGCTACAGCGAGCCCCTCCGTTCGTCGGCGTCCAGGCCGCGGAGCGTCCACAGTCCGTAGAGGGCCAGCAGCGGTTTGACCAGCATCCACTCGCCGGAGCGGTAATCTGCCGCGTTCACCAGCCTCTGCGCGAGGTCGGGGCGCTGCCGCCTCAGGTAGGCGCGGGCCTTGAGCGCGTGAGCGGGCTGGGAGACGATCTTGATGCGGTCGACGTCCTCGATGAGCGGGATGACGTTCTCGATGTTCTCCCACGTCGTCGCGCTCCGGTCTTCGAGGAGCACGGTGCCGTCGTACCCAAGTTCCGACTTCGCGTAGTCAGCCATCAGCCGGGCCTCCGCCGCGCCGCTGCCGATCGCGCCGCCGCTGAAGATCAGGCGGGTCTCCCGCGCACCGTCGCCAGCGGTGATGGAGCGCATTCCGGCGCGGACCCGCCATCGGTTGATCACGTTCGCCGTCGGCTGGGGGTTCCGGAATCCCAAGACCACCACGGCTTCCGTCCCGGTCCCGGGACCGGCCCCGGAAGCGCCCCAGCCGTTCCCCACGAGAGTTCGAGACCAGCGCCGGTTCAACCACTCGCCCCAGGCCAGGGCCACGACCCCGGCCATCACCAGTCCAGCCCTTCGTCGCATGCGGCGACTCTAGGACACCTTCAATGGGAAGCGGGCGAACAGCGCGGGCAGGGCCACGGCTGCCTCCAGGCGCGGTCCGCAGCCGAGCGTCAGTCTCATGCGACTCACCTGAGAACCGGTCCCCGAGAGTGCGTCCGGATTGGCAAATCCTTTCATTCAACAGCGCCTTGGCCTGCGGTTAACGACAGCATCCGTCGACCTTTTGACAGAGGGCGACGCACTCCCATTGGTCAGTACCAACGCACCGTCATCCGTGTAGCGTGCAAGGTGTGCAGCACTGGGCCAAGACTGAGCCGGGCACCATCGACGATCTCCTCCTCGACGCGCGCGACGCGGGTCACCCAGAAGTCACCGAGCGGCTGATCAACACCTGGACCGCCAAAGGGCTACTGGACCACCCCCGCCCGCGCCCCGCACACCGCGGTTCGCACAAGGCCGAGCACCCCGCGAGCCAGCGCAGACTCCTGCTGATCCTCCTGGAGCAGCGCCGACGCGAGCCGCCGCCGAAGCTGCACGCCCTCGCCCAAGTTCCGCTGTGGCTCTGGCTGCGGTGCGACGACTGGGTGCCCACGCGCCAGGCCCACAAGGCGCTGCTCACCTGGCTGGGCCGCGGCCGCCGCAGCCAGCAGGTCGCCCGCGACGGCGCCCTCGACCCCTTGGCGTCGCTACCGCACCTCCATGCCGCGCCCCCGCTCCGCGCACGGCTCGTACGCCTGGTCACCCAGCTGAGCCTCGGCAGCCAGCTGACGCCGGGCGAACACGCCGAACTCCACGCCGCCGTAGGGGCGGTGCTGTCCCCCGACGACAACCCGGCGCGCACCCTCCTGTCCGGCGTCCCGGCCGCCCCCGCCCTCCCTGCCCGGGTGAGCGTCGACGGCGTCGTCACGCACGCCGAGACCGTGATCCTGGCCGTACAGCACCTCCTGCGCGGACGCCCCAGCGAACAGCTCCTCGAGCAGGCACGTGCCGTCCACCGCACCGCCGAGGCCCACCGGGGCCCCAGCCAACTCAAGGCGATCGACAGCACGGGGCTGCTCCTCGCCGACCTACTCAACGGGCCAGGGCTGCAAGGGCAGATCGATGGCACAGGGCAGCAACTGCTCTTCAGACTCGGCCACTTGCTGCGCCGCGAGCTCGACGCCCTCTGAGTCGCGGGCTGTGCGCGGTCATCCCCGGGAACGCCTGCGCCGCGCCCGCGCCGTGCCTCAGGATTGGGGAGTACCGGTGATCCGCCGGCG
Source organism: Streptomyces kanamyceticus (assembly GCF_008704495.1). Taxonomy (NCBI): domain Bacteria; kingdom Bacillati; phylum Actinomycetota; class Actinomycetes; order Kitasatosporales; family Streptomycetaceae; genus Streptomyces; species Streptomyces kanamyceticus. Next base: position 9,759,531 of record NZ_CP023699.1, on the reverse strand, counting down.
AACGCGGCTGCAAGGGGCATCGTGGCAGAACTCGTGATGGCGCTGAGGGACGGCGACGAGGCGACGGCCGTCTTCGAAGTGGACGGCGGCGAACAACCGGGCTCGGACCTGGATCTGGCGGCCGCTGGAGACAGCACGGTGGCCAGGGCGCACCTGACGCTCCAGGAGGCACTCGACCGGGTCGCGCCGACGCTCACTCATGTCGCCCGGGCCGTAAGGGAATTGAAGCCCGACGAGACGGAGATCCAGTTCGGTCTCAAGATGGGCGGCGAGACCGGAGTGATCATCGCCAAGGGAACGGCAGAGGTCAACTTCGCGATCCGGGTGGTCTGGAAGAGCAGCTGATCGCGGTGCGTGCCCAGCGCGAGGGACTCATCGTCAAGATCCGGGTCAGCACCTCGGACTCCCCTGTCGGGGTCGGCTTCGTCGTCGGCGAGCGGCACATCGTCACCTGCGCCCACGTGGTCAACGCCGCGCTCGGCCGGGACAAGAGCGTGCGCGACCGGCCCGCCGACACGGCGCGCGTGCAGGTCGAGTTCGTGTTGCTGGGCGATGCCGAGGGCGCGCCGCTGCGGCACTGCCGGATCGCCGCCTGGGATCCGCCGCCGGGCGCCGGGTGTCCGGGGCGTGACGTGGCGGGCCTGATCCTGGTGGGCGGGGACACCTTGCCGGTCGGTGCCGGTCCGGCCCGGCTGCTGGACGCGCGGGTGGGTCTGGTGGGTGACGCGCCCGTGTCGGTGTTCGGGTACGCGGGCGTGCCGGACCGGAAGGCCCACGGAGCCTGGAGCACCTGCGTACTGCGGGGTGCCGTCGGCGGCGGGCTGATCCAGCTGGACTCCGGCGCGGAGTCGGCGCTGCGCGCTCAGCCCGGCTACAGCGGGGCACCGGTCGTCGCGACCGACCGGTGGGGGGACGCCGTCGTCGGCATGCTCGCCGTCGCCAGTCGTGGCGGCGGCGCCCAGGACGCGTACGCGGTGCCGATGACCGAGGTCGCCGCGGCCTGGCCCGAGGTCCTGGGGCGCACCGTGCTGCCCCCCTGCCCCTATCGCGGGCTGCGGGCCTTCACCGCAGCCGACGCGCAGACCGGCGTGTTCGTGGGCCGGGAGCGCGAAGTCGAGCGGCTGCGCGACATGGTGAAGGCGCAGCCCTTCGTCATGGTCACAGGACCTTCGGGGGTCGGGAAGTCCTCCCTGGTCGCCGCCGGTCTACAGCCCGCCCTCGCGGCCGACGGCTGGAGCGTGGTGTCCTTCCGCCCGGGCGTGACGCCGTACGAGTCGGTCGCGCGGGCGCTGCTCGATCTGGAACACCCCGGGGGTGACCACTCGCTCGAGCAGTTGGAGAACCGGGCCGGGGCGGTGCGGGAGGATGGCTTCTGGCCCGTGGCCTCGCGGGTCGCGGTGCTCACCGGCCAACGACTCGCCCTGATCGGCGACCAGTTCGAGGAGATCCTGAGCGCAGGACCGGAGAGCGGGACGCCGCTGGAGTACCTGCGGCAGTTGCTGCCTCCCCCGGACGCCTTACAGGATCCGCGCGTACGACTGGTGTGCACGCTGCGCTCGGACTTCCTGCCCGAACTGCTCGAACTCCCCGACCTGGGCCCGCGCCTCCAGGACCGTCAGCTGAACGTCTCTCCGCTGGACGAGGGCGCGTTGACACGCGTGATCGTGGAACCGGCCCAGCTGGCGGGCGTCGCCTTCACTCCGGGGCTCGCCGAGCAGATCGCCTGCGAGGCGAGCAAGGCCGCGGGAAGCCTGCCGCTGCTCGAATTCACGCTGACCGAGTTGTGGCCGATGCAGCACGACCGCCGGATCAGCTTCGACAGCTATCACGGCCTCGGCGGTGTCTCCGGAGCCCTCAATCAGCATGCGGAGAAGGTCTACATCTGGCTCTCCGAGCAGCTCGGTCTCGACGAACCCCGTATCAAGCGCGCCCTGTTGACCATGGTCCGGGCCCGCGGTGGTGCCTCCAGCGCGGTGCGCGTCACGGCCCGCCGCGCCCATCTGGGCGGCGACTGGTCGATCGCACAGTTGCTCGCCGATCCCGAGCGCCGCCTGGTGATCCTGGGCCCCGAAGGCCCGGACACGGCCGAGATCGCGCATGAGGCCCTCATCCGCGAATGGGAACGCCTGGCCGCCTGGGTCGAGGCGGACGCGGACTTCCAGCAGTGGCTGACGCTCATGGAGGAGCGGGCCCAGGGCAAGGAGAAGGACCTGCTGTCCGCCACACGTGTGGCGGAGGCGCAGCACTGGCTCACCGAACGCAGACCGGACATTCCTTCCGAGGTCGCCGACCTGATCGAGCACAGCAGCGCGGAGGTGATCAAACAGCAGCAGACCCAGCAACTGCTCAGCCAGTCACAGGCGTTGACCGAGCAGCTGCGCGCACGGTCGGCGGAGCTCGAAAGCCACCAGATGGCCCTGGGAGAATCCCACCGGCAGCTCGAGGCCAAGACGCGCGAGATCGAGGAAGCCCGGCAGGTGCTGGAGGAACGCAATGAGCAACTCGCCTACTCGATGAGCTACAAGGCGGAGTTCCTCGCCAACATGTCTCACGAACTGCGCACGCCCCTCCAGTCCATGCTGATCCTTTCGAAGATGCTCGCCGACAACCCGGAGGCCAATCTCACGGCGCAACAGGTCCAGTTCGCCGAGACGATTCACGGCGCGGGCTCCGATCTGCTCATGTTGATCAACGACATCCTCGACCTCTCCAAGGTCGAGGCGGGCAAGATGGAGGTGTCACCGAGCCCGGTGAACCTGGCGGAACTCCTCGACTACGTCGCTGCCACGTTCCGTCCGCTGACGACGGAGAAGGGTCTCGGCCTCTCCGTTCACCTCTCCCCCGACCTGCCCCTGACCGTGCCGACGGACGAACAACGACTCCTTCAGGTACTGCGGAACCTGCTGTCCAATGCCGTGAAGTTCACCCACTCCGGGTCCATCGAACTGGCCGTGACATTCGCCGGTTCCAGCGTGCCACCGGCGATCCGTGAGGACTTGCACGAAGCGGGGTCCCTGCAGGACCCCGGCGCCGAGTTGCTCGCCTTCTCGGTGACGGACACCGGCATCGGTGTCGCGGCCGACAAGATGCAGGTGATCTTCGAAGCGTTCAAACAGGCGGACGGCACGACCAGCAGGAAGTACGGCGGCACCGGTCTCGGCCTGTCCATCAGCCGGGAGATCGCGCAGCTGCTCGGCGGCCAGATCCACGCAGCGAGCGAGCTGGGCCGCGGATCCACCTTCACGCTCTACCTTCCGCTGCAGCACCACGCCGACTTCTCCTACCCGCCTCACCCGGCCCCGGCTCCGGCAGCCCCGGCGACGCGCGATGAACCATCCGGGCCACGTCCCGTTGCCGACAGCGCCCTCGACCCCGACACCTCGTTCCTGTTCAACGGCGAGCGTGTGCTGGTGGTCGACGACGACATCCGGATCGTGTTCGCTCTCACCAGCCTGCTGGAGCATCGCGGGTTGGTGGTGCTGTACGCGGAGGACGGCCGCGAGGCCATCGACGTGCTCGAACAGCACCCCGAGGTGGCACTCGTCCTGATGGACACGATGATGCCGGACATGGACGGCTACGAGACGACCGCGGCCATCCGCAAGGAGCCGCGGTTCGCCGGTCTCCCCATCATCGCGCTCACCGCGAAGGCCATGCGGTACGACCGCGAGAAGGCGCTGGAGTCCGGCGCTTCCGACTACGTGGCGAAACCGGTGGAGCCCGACGAACTGCTCACCGTGATGCGGCGTTGGCTCCCCTGACGCCGACGCGTGGTGCGAGAGTGATCTCCATGGGAGATTCAGTCATACGGCTCACGCAGTACACCATGGCGGAGCGCGATGAGATCACCGGCGGTGGCGCCGACCCCTTCGGCGTGGCTTCGGCCGGTCTGACGTGGCGCGACAAGGACGTGCACTTCGGGCTCAGACGGCAGGACCGTCTCGTCGCGCATGCGGGGTGGGTGCGAGTGCCGCTCTCAGTAGGTTCCGATCGATGGCACGCGGCCGGTCTCGGTGGCGTCGCCGTGGCCTCCGACCTCAGAGGGCAGGGGCTCGCACGCCAGGTGGTGACCGCGGCCATGGAACACGCCCGCGACGCGGGCGGCTTGGCGCACGGGCTGCTCTTCTGCGTGCCGCGGCTCACCGCGCTCTACGGACGGATGGGCTGGCACGTTCTGGACGACGACATAGGGGTCGAGCAGCCCGATGTCGAAGGACCGGTCCGCATGCCGTTGCGCGCGATGTGGACACCGCTGACCGACGACGCGAAATGGCCGACCGGAGAGGCGCGGCTGCATTCGCTGCCGATGTGAGTACGCGCGCGCTGTGCCTCGGGCAGGGTGCGCTCAGTGCCGGATCAGGCCGCCGACCGGGACGGGGTCCACGTGGCCGGTCGCCGGTGTGGTCCGGGCCAGGGACAGGCCGATGTCGAGCAGTGACGAGCGGTCGAGGCGGGCGACGTCGGAGACCGGGGTCCAGATCGACTCGGCGGTCTCGCCGTTGGGTTCAGGACGCAGCTGGCCGCCGGTGATACGGGCCCGGTAGAAGATGCCTACGTTCTGGAGCGCGGGCCGACCGGGCACGCGGCGCTCCGCGGCCGGGACCACCCGGGAGTCCACGCCCAGCAGGCACTCGACCACGGCATCCAGACCGGTCTCCTCAGCGACCTCGCGGACCACCGTGTCGAAGGGGTCCTCCGCGTCCTCGACCCTGCCGCCGGGAAGCGTCCAAGTCCTCGTGCCGTCGGGCTTCACGGAGTGCGCGAGCAGTACCCGTCCGTCCTCGATGCACACGGCGTACGCCGCCAGTCGCAGATCCATCCCGCGAGGCTACCCAACCACCGGATCCGGCTGCCAGCGCGCCTGGTCGGTGAAGGCGCCCTCGGTCAGGACGGGGACCCTTGTACTGGCGTCCAGTTCGGTGGCGATGGCGACGTCCTGCTCGAATCCGCCCTCGATGAGTTCCCGCCCGGAGGCGCTGTCGGCCACGGCGCCTCCGACGTCCCGTGTCGCGTGGAACGCGGATGCGGCGACGGCGGCCTCGGGAGACAGTACGTCGCCGACGTGTTCACGCAGAGCGGTGATGACGGCACCCGATCCGATCAAGTCCTCCAGGGCAGGCCGCAGGCTGTCGTCGGGCCAGCGCTCGCCGCGATGGCGGAGCCGTTGGGGGAAGGCAGGACCAGGCGCGGCATGAAGGGGGCGGCGCGCAGGGACGCGGGTGAGAGCGTCCACGGGGACGTGGCGCTGGCCGCTCGGCGTCCCACGGCGAGGTTCGCACCGTGCTGGGCGGCGAACGCGGTGGCGCTCTCGTCACGCCAGCGGTAGGGGAAGACACGTGTCCCGGCATCGACCGCGACGCTCACCGCCGTGGTGAACGACAGCACATCGACGACCACGACACAGCTCACACCCGGCGCCAGCCGCTGAGCACCGGTGGGTCCCCATTCGAATCGGACACCGTGGCCCGACTGCAGGTGTGGGTGCTCGTGCGAACGGGTCCTCACCGGCGAGCGTGACGGACCGTGAGGCGTCCGAAGCCCATGGTCCCGGAGATGCGGATCTCCGGGCCACGGGGGCCACTTGACCGCCGCGGGGGCTGGTAGCGGTAGTCCTTCCACCCGGTGTTCAGTTCGTCCAGGACGACGACCGCGTCATGCGGCACGGTGATCTTCGCCCTGCCGGTGCCGACCGCCAGCTCGATGTCGATCACCGGATGCTCGATGACCGCCCGCGACAGATCCAGCCGCACACGTCCGTAGGCAGACGCGACCTTGAGCGTCCGCGGCACCTGCCACGCCCCGCTCCGCTTGATCCGTCCACCGGCGGCGCCGATCGTGGCGATGGTCCCCGGCTTCTCCGCCGGAAGCGACGACAGAGCCGCATCGAGCTCGCTCCGCCGCGTCGCCGCGAGGACTTGGCCGAGGTGTCCGTCCATCTCCTCGTGCGACAAGTACCCATCGGCGTACGCCTCTTGCAGCCGCCGCACCGCCGCGTCGCGGTCCTCGTCGCCGATCGCTGTCGGCAGGTCTTCAGGCAGGGAAGTCACCGGTTCACTGTAGTCCCCCTCTCCGCGACCGGATTGTTGGTTAGGGTGACGAGGAAAGGCTGACTCGTGAGTTCGAAGACGACGGAGGGGCTCGCGTTGGATCGCCTGGCCGGAGCGGAACTGGGCGTCGGCCCAGACCAGTTCGTGCTCGACGGGATCGTCGGCCTACTCGGTCCGGTGGGCGCGTGACCGGCCGCCCTGCGCCCACGGCGCTGCCCCCGTCGCTGCGCGCGTGGCTCGGTCTTGTCGCGGTCCTCGCCGCGCTGGCGGTCGTCGCGCTCGGAGTCCTGTACGCCGGGCACAGCGAGCCCGGCACGGTCGACCGGTGGTTCATCGATCCGACGGCGGACAGTGTGCGGCCGCCGTGGCGGCGCGTCGCGCTGGCCACGGACTTCCTGGGCGAGCCCGCCGGATCGGCGACGCTCGTCGTCGCCGCGGTGACGGGCTGCCTGCTGGTGTGCGGTCGTCGCGCGGCGGTGTTCGTCGTCGCCGGGGTCGGCGTCACCGTCGTGACGGCGACGCTCCTCAAGTCGCTGGTGGGACGGACCATCCACGGTGCCGACAACCTGTCCTACCCGAGCGGGCACACCGCCTTCCTCACCGCGCTCGCCCTCGTGGTGGCACTGCTCGCGACCGGACGGCTCGGGCTCGGCAGGACGGCAGGCCTGTCACTCGTGCTCGGCGCGGCGCTGGTGGCGGGCGCCGTCATGGGCTGGGCCCAAGTCGCCCTGGGCGCGCACTATCCGACCGACGTCCTCGGCGGCTGGTGCACGGCGCTCGCGGTGGTACCGGCGACCGCGTGGCTGGTCGACCGGACGGCCGACCGGCTGGACGGCCGAAGGGCCGACGCCGACCGGTCGGAGCGCCGCTGACGTCACATCACGTCACCTCACACCAAGCGGCGGAACACCGGCTTCACCGGTCGACCGCCCAGCCAGGGCGTGGGGTCGGCGGCGTCCAGCGCCTTCCGGTACACCGCACAAGCCTGGGCCACCACATCGACGGTGTGGTCGATGTCGGCTTCGCTGAGCGCGCTGCTCACCACGAACGACGGGGCGAGCACCCCGCCCGCGAGGAGCCGCCGCAGGAACAGGGTGCGGTACGGCTGCGAGGGCCGCCCGTTCTCGTCGAGGGTGGCGAAGACCAGGTTGCTGGCCCGGCCCCTGACGACGATGTGGTCCCCGACGCCCATGGCGGCCGTCGCGTCACGAACACCGGCGGCCAACCGCTCACCGAGGGCGTGCAGCCGCTCGGTGATGCCCTCCTCGGCGTAGGTGCTCTGTACGGCCATCGCGGCGGCCAGCGAGTGCGTCTCCGCTCCGTGCGTGGTGGACAGCAGGAACACCCGCTCGCCGGAGTGGCGAAGTCCGCCCCGCTCCATCAGCTCCCGGCGCCCCGCGAGGGCGGAGACGGCGAACCCGTTGCCGAGCGCCTTGCCGAACGTGGAGAGGTCGGGCACGACGCCGTACAGACCCTGGGCTCCCGCCTCCGACCAGCGGAAACCGGTGATCATCTCGTCGAAGATCAGTACGCAGCCGTGCCGGTCGGCCAGTTCACGGAGTGCGGCGAGATACCCCGGCGCGGGCTCGGTGTGTCCGGCCGGTTCGAGGATCAGGCAGGCGATCTCGTCCTGGTACCGGGTGAGCAACTCCTCCGTGGCGGCCAGGTCCCCGTACGGGAACGCCACGGTGAGCTCGGTGGTCGCCGCCGGGATGCCGGCCGACATCGGCGTGGTGCCGATGAACCAGTCGTCGACGGAGAAGAAGGGATGGTCGCCGCAGACGGCCACCCGAGAGCGCCCGGTGGCGGCGCGGGCCAGGCGTACCGCGGCGGTGGTGGCGTCGGAGCCGTTCTTCGCGAACTTCACCATCTCGGCGGTCGGCACCGTGGCCAGGAACCGTTCCGCGGCCTCGACCTCCATGAGGGAAGGCCGGACGAAGTTGCTGCCGCGGTCGATCTGCCGCCGCACCGCCTCGGTCACCCGCGGGTGGGCGTGGCCGAGGCTGACGGAGCGGAGTCCCGAGCCGTACTCGACGTAGCGGTTCCCGTCGACGTCCCACACGTGGGCGCCGCGGCCGTGGCTGATGACCGGGGCGAGGTTCTCGGGGTACTGGTCGTCGCCCTTGGCGTAGGTGTGGGCGCCGCCGGGGATCAGGGCGTGCAGCCGCTCGTTCGCCGTACGCGACCGGGGCAGCGCCAACTCCTCGCCCTCCCGGGCCTCTTCGGTGTGTTCGGTGTCCACGGCGACCTCACTTCTCCTTGTGCTTCAGGACCTCGGCGAGGCTCGGCGCCTCCCGGTCCCGCTGGGACATCGACGTGACGGGCAGCGGCCAGGGAATGGCGAGCTCCGGGTCGTCGAAGGCGATCGTCACGTCCTCGGCCGGATCGTGCGGACGGTCGATCCGGTACGAGGTGTCGGCGGTCTCGGTGAGCGCCTGGAAGCCGTGCGCGCACCCCGCCGGGATGTACAGGGTCACCTGTGTCTCGCCGGACAGCTCGAAGACGGCCACGTTGCGGTAGGTCGGCGAGTCCGGCCGCAGGTCCACGACGACGTCGAAGACCTTCCCGTACGAGCACCGCACCAGCTTGGCCTCGCCCGCGCCCGAGCGCAGGTGCAGTCCGCGCAGCACGCCCCGGACCGAGCGCGACAGGCTGTCCTGGATGAAGGCGTCCGGGTCGAGGCCCACCGAGCGGACCACGTCGGCGTCGAAGGTGCGGCAGAAGAAGCCGCGTTCGTCGGCGTACGGCGTCGGCTCGAAGAGGTACGCGCCGACGATCGCCGGGACTTCGGTCGCTTTCATCGGGTCTCCCGCATGGCGTGATCGTGATCGTGGGCGTGGCGTTGTGCTGGGGCTTGGGCTTGGGCGGTCGTCGGGAACAGGGCCGCGGTCAAAGCGGTGAACTGGTGCTCCAGTTGGCGGGTGGCGTCCAGGTTGCGCTCGGCGAGGGTCTCGCGCAGCTCAGCCGATCGCCGTTCCAGCTCCCGGAACTGTTCGAGCAGTCGCTCCGCGTCGACCTCGCGAGCCGGGTGGCGGTACGCGCCCAGACCCATCCGGTCCATGAGCGCGTCGCTCTTCGCCGCATAGCTGAGGGCGAGCGTCGGGGTCCCGGCCTTCAGCGCGCAGATCAGGTTGTGGTAGCGGGTGGCCACCACGGTGTCGGCGGCCGCCGTCTCCTTCATCAGGTCGGCGAGCGAGGCCGCGTCGGCCGCGGTGACCAGGGGCGAGTCCACCGCGTCGAGGATCGCGGCGACCACCGGGGCGTCGCACTCGTCACCGGTGAGCAGCCGGACCGGCCTGCCCTCGTCGACCAGCGCGCGGACGAATCGGGTCGTCCCTTCGAGATAGCGCCGGTGGATCTCGTCGGCGCGGGCGCGGTCGTCGTCACCGCCGTGGAAGTCCATGACGCCGACGCAGACCTGGCCCCCCGGCGGGCTCGAAGGCGCTTGCGGCGCGGGCAGGGCGAACGCGAGGTCCGGGTAGACCTCGTCGCGCGCGGTGTCCACGCCCATCGCCCGGATGGCGTCGCGGGACAGGGCGTCCCGGTACGACCGGTAGGTGGCGAGCCGGGCCGACCAGCGCACCAGGGCCCGGGTCGGCCTGCTGCCGATCGGTGCGGCGCCCACGCCGACCAGCGCGACCCGGGTGCCGAACAGCCGTCCTGACGCGCAGAGCAGGAACAGCGCGTACGGGAAGCCCCACGGCCGCAGCGGCAGCGTGGCCTCCAGGACGCCCATGCCCGGCACGATCACCACGTCGTGTCGGCGCACCCAGGCCCCTGTGCGGAAGGCATCGACGAGTTTGCCCAGGCCCTTCCCCACGATCGCGCCCGCCCGCGAGGCGGTCCGGTACTCGCCCCGGTACCAGTGCAGTCGCGTCGCGGGGATCCGGTACCGGGCCGCGACGACCTCGGGTCCGCCGCACAGCGCGTCCACGGCCGCGTCCGGATGCTCGGCGCGGAGGTAGCCGAGGACGGCTTCGAGCGACCCGTCGTTGCCGAGGTTCCCGGAGCCGAGCAGGCCGAACACCCCGACGCGCACCGGGGTTTCGCGTGCGGCTCTCACGCCTGCCTCCCCTCACGTCCGGCGACGAGCGCGTCGACGGAGACGGTGAGCCCGGCGGGGTCGACCGGGGCGCGGTCCTCGACCCGCTCACCGGCGCCGGGCCTGGCCCTGCTGGTCATCCACGCGGCCAGGTGGACGTAGCACGCACGCCGGTCGGCCACGGACAGCGGCGCCCGTCGGATCGCCGAGACGAAGCCGCCGACGTACTCGGCGAGCAGCCGGGGCGTCGGGTGCAGCGGGCCCGCCCTGCGCGGGTCCAGGTTGACGCACCGGGAGCGCTTGGAGGGGTTCGCCCGCTCGGCGCGGGTGGGGTGGTCGCGGCGGAAGTACAGCAGCTCGGGCACCTGGTGGAAGGGCCCGTGCAGGACGATCTCGGCGACGAACGTGCGGTCCGCGTGGTGGTAGCTGTCGTGCGGCTTGACCCGGCGCAGCATGTCGGACCGCATCACCCCGTAGAAGTCGTCGCCACCGGGCGCGAACAGGAAGCTGCGGAAGCGCTCGGGCGCGCGGGGCGCGTCGGTGGCGATCCCGTACTCGTAGGGGACCTTCACCTGGCCGTTCTCGTCGATGACGGCCTGGCCGGAGTGCGCGAGAACGATGCCGGGGCGCTCGTCGAGTGCCTCGACGCAGCGCCGCAGCAGGTCCCTTGCGTACAGGTCGTCGTGCGACGCCCACTTGAACAGTTCGCCGCGGCACTGGGTGAACACGTAGTTGTGGTTCGGCGCCGCGCCGATGTTCTTGTGCAGCCTGATGTACCGGATGCGTGAGTCCTGGGCGGCGTACTTGCGGCAGATGTCCTGCGTCCCGTCGGCCGAGGCGTTGTCCGAGATGACCAGCTCGAAGTCCTCGTAGGTCTGGCCGAGCAGGGCATCGAGCGCCTCGGCGAGGTACTCCTCGCCGTTGTACACGGGCAGGCCGATGCTCAACCGGGGATGGGCGGTCATGACGTCCTCACTTCGGGAATGGAGTTCTGGCGGCGCTCGCGCAGGGCGGCCCGCAGCTGCAGCCACCAGACGCAGGAGCCGCAGACGGTGGCGGCGGCGACGCCCCAGGCCGAGCCGACCGTGTCGGCCAGGGCCGCCCCGCCGAGCCCGCCGCCGACGTAGCAGGCGGAGGCGAACAGTTGACAGCGCAGGCTGCGCCGGGCCGCGGCGAGCGCGCGGAGCCCGGCCGCCGCGCCGGTGCCGAGTCCGGCGGCCGCGACGCCGAGCGTGACCGGCACGATGAGCTCGGACGCGGAGTGCCAGACGTCGCCGAGCACGAGCTCGCCGAGCCGGTCGGGCATCAGCAGCAGCGCCGCGCCCCAGAGCAGCGCGGCGACGGCCTGGGCGCCGCCGAGGAGCAGGCAGAACACGCCGAGGCGGTGCGGGGCCCTCCGCAGTACCCGTGCCGCCTCGGCGACGGTGACCAGCGAAAGACCCATCAGTATGGCCATGAACGGGCCGAGCAGGAGCTCGGCGCCGCGCACCACGCCCACCGCGCTGACCCCGACGATCGCGCCGAGCCCGTACGCCCGCAGCTGGCTGGCGCCGCTGACGCCGACGTTCTCGGCCAGATACCGGTAGCTGAGGTCGCGGTGCTCGCGCAGCCACTCGCGGGCCCGGGTCATCCGGGGCCGGATGCCGGACTGGAAACAGCCGTACACCGCGGCCACCGCGGCGGAGACGCCCCAGGCGAGCACGAAGGCGGCCACGGTGCCCACGCGGGCCGCCACCACCATGGCGGGGACGAGCGCGACGCCCCACACCAGGTCGTTGACGAACGCCTTGCGTCCGGTGCCCGCGGCGAAGAACGCGTACCGCCAGGCGTCCTGGAGGAGCAGCCCCGGCAGCATGACGCCGAGGCAGGCGAACGCGGGCCCAACCTGCCCGCCGAGCGCCAGACCGACCACCAGACACGCCGCGCCGATGGCGGTGCCGACGCCGAGCGCGGTGCCCGCCGACTGTGCCACCGCCCTGCGCCAGGACCAGCCGGGCACACCGCTGAAGCGCACCACGAGCGGGTCGGTGGCCAGGCCGCGGGAGACGCTGAGCACCACGCCGTACGTCACCCAGGCCAGGCTGAACACGCCGAACGCGCCGAGGCCCAGCGAGCGGGCCACGTAGATTCCCACCACGAAGTTGGACAAGCTGGAGGCCGCCTGGTCGGCGAGCCCCCAGGACAGTCGGCCGACGATGGCCCGCCGTGCGGGCCCGGCCCGTCTCGTCTTCTCCCCCTCGATGGTCATCGGCGTCATGCCTTGATCAGTCCGGCGGCGCCCAGGGCGTCCGCCGCACCGGCGACGGTGTCGAACGCCAGCCCGGACCGCTCGGCCACGTCGAGCAGGCTGTGCCCGCCGTCGGAGAGGCTGAGCACCCAGAGCATGGCCAGCTGGGCCTGCTTCGCGTCGCTGCGGCCGCCGAGCGAGTCGTACAACCCGCGTCGGCCCAGCTGGGGTTCGCCGTACGGGCTGAGGTTGAGGTAGCTCCGGTTGCGGTCGAGGACGGCGAAGGCCTCGCGGCAGACGGACAGGGTGTCCGCCATCGCCTCCGGGGAGACGAAGTCCGGGTTGTCCGCCGAGGTGTGGTACTCGGGGTATCCGGCGTACGGGGTCCTGCTGAGCGAGCCCACGCCGAGGTTGAACCCGGGTGAGCAGTACTGCCGCTCGTCGTAGCCGTACGGGGTGAACTCGGTGACGCGGTGCGGGCGTTCGGACGTGGCGAGGACGTGCCGCAGCACCCGGTCGATCTCCGCGTCGCCGCGTCTGCTCTGCTTGTACGTCAGGTCGCCCGCGTCACCGGCGCAGGCCAGTACGAGGCCGTGCTTGACCTGGTCCACCCGCTCCGCGTTGCGGGCCAGCCAGGTGATCGCCCCGACGGTGCCCGGCGCGTAGATGAACCGGTAGGTGTAGTACGGCGTCTGTTCGGCCAGCGCCCGCGCCAGGAACGTGGCGACCGCGATGCCCGCGAGGTTGTCGTTGGCCAGCGACGGGTGGCAGGTGTGGCAGGAGACGATCACCTCGTCGGGGACCTGGCCGGGGATCACGTGCTCGGCGTAGGTGAGGTGGCCGTCTTCGAGCGTGGAGTCGATACGGACCTGGTAGTCGCCGTCCGGCAGGGCGTCCAGGGTCTCCTGGGCCAGGCAGAATCCCCATTCCGGCTTGTAGTAGCTGGTGCGGTAGGGCACCCAACTCGGGTGGTCCGGAAGGGTGTACAGGTGATCGCGCAGCTCGGCGAGCGGCATGGTCCTGGACACCGGCACGCTGTAGCCGAGCACGTGCAGGCTGGACGCGGCGAAGTCGACGACCCGGTTCCCCGCGGCGTCGGCGATGTAGGCGTCGCGGATGTTCCACTCCTGCGGCACCGTCCAGTCGAGCACCTGGGTCCCGGTCGGCACCTCGTGCACCTGCAGCGGAACGTACTCGCCGACGATGCTCAGGGTGGCGCGCACGCCGTCGCCCGTGATGCTCCGGCACAGCGGGTACAGCCGCTCCACCAGGGCGTGCATCTCCTCGCCGACCGCGGTCATCGGCGCCACCGCAGGGTGTCGTCGACGGCCCCGGCCTCGGACGCCGCGCGCAGCACGGCGAGCCGGGTGAAGCGTCGCTCGAAGTCGTCGCGGGTCAGCCCGTGTTTCCGGTAGGCGTCGGCGAGTTCGAGCGCGCCCTGCTTGACCGTCCACTCGCAGTCGAAGCCGGGAATCGCGGCGCGGAACCGGGAGAAGTCCACCCGGTAGGACCGCGGATCGGCGCCGGTCTCCCCGGTGATCACCACCTTCGATCCGGACACCGCGGCGGCGACCTGCTCGGCGATCTCGGCGACCGTGACGTTGTTGACCTCGCTGCCGATGTTGAACGCGCGGTCGTAAACCTCTTCGCGCGGCGCGGTCAGCGCGGCCGTGAACGCCCGTGCGATGTCGGCGGCGTGCACGAGGGGGCGCCACGGGGTGCCGTCGGACATCACGAGGACCTCGCCGGACAGGAGCGCGTGACCCACCAGGTTGTTCAGCACGATGTCGGCGCGCAGCCGGGGCGAGAAGCCGAAGGCGGTGGCGTTGCGCATGTAGACCGGGCTGAAGTCGCCGTCGGCGAGCGCGTGCAGGTCGTCCTCCACGCGCACCTTGGACTCCGCGTACGGCGTCACGGGGCGCAGCGGGGCGGCCTCCGACACCAGGTCGCTCCCGCCCGCGGCACCGTAGACGGAGCAGGTCGACGCGTACAGGAAGCGCCGCACTCCGGCGTCGCGGGCCAGCCGTGCGAGGCGTACGGACGCGTGGTGGTTGATGTCGTAGGTGAGCTCCGGCGCGAGGGAGCCCAGGGGGTCGTTGGAGAGCGCGGCGAGGTGGATCACGGCGTCCACCCCGGCCAGGTGTTCGGCCGTGACGTCGCGCAGGTCGACCCGGTGCCCGGACGGGTCCGCGGGCGGCGGGCCGAGGACGCAGTCGGCGAACAGGCCGGAGTCGAGGCCGACGACCTCGTGCCCGGCGGCGGCGACGACCGGGGCCATGACGGTGCCCAGGTAGCCCTGGTGCCCGGTCAGCAGTACGCGCATGGTTCAGTTCCCCAGGTTCAGAGTGAGTTTGGTGGTGGCGAACGCCTCGGCGTAGCGCGCCTGGCATTCGATGCCGCGGATCCGCGCGAGGCCGATGAAGGCCTCGCGGTCGTACCAGGCCCGGTGTCGCTGCGAGGCGTAGTGCTCCTGCAGCAGCCGTACCTTCTGTTCGGCGATCTCCGGTGTGAGCGGCTGGTACGCGGTGGGACGGCCCAGATCGCCGTCCCACTTGACGATCTCGTAGCCGAGTACGAGGTGGTCGCGGAACGCGGTGGGCATCAGCTTCGCCAGGCCGCGGTGGTCCTGGTGCGCGTCGTCGGTGCGCGGGGCGAGCACGAGATCGGGGTCCGTCCGCTCGCGCAGCTCCTCGACCGCGGCCTTGGCCTCTTCCCAGTGCGCGGGAATCCGGCCGTCCGGCAGTTTGAGCACGGTGAGGCGCAGGTCGGCGCCGGGGCAGAAGGCGGCGAGCGCGGCCCGCTCCTCCTGCTCCCTGTCGCCGCCACCGCCGGTGAGCACCAGCGCGTCGACGCGGATCCCCGGCCGCGCGAGGCACGCCGTGAGGAGCGTGCCGCCCGCGCCGATGGCGATGTCGTCGCAGTGCGCGCCCACCGCGGCGATCCGCTCCAGGGGTCCCGCGCCGAGCCGGATCACGCGCTCACCCCGGCGCTGTCCCGCTCCCACACGGCCCACGGGCGGTCACCGCGGGCGTACGCCTCGTCGAGCGCGGCCCGCTCCTTCACCGTGTCGGTCGGCTTCCAGAAGCCGCGGTGCTGGTGGGCCACCAGGCGGCCCCGCTTGGCGAGTTGGCCACAGCCGTCGGCGACCAGGTCGCCGTTCTCCGGTATGTGGTCGAAGACCTCCTGGCGGAGTACGAAGTAGCCGCCGTTCTCCCACAGCGGCATGTCGCTCACCGCGGTGATGCCGCCCACCAGACCGTCCTCGGCCAGGTCCACGCAGTGGAACGAGGACTGCGGCGGCACCACCATCATCGACGCGCCCGCGTCGCGCCGGGCGAAGGAGTCGATCATCTCCGGCAGCGGGGCGTCGGTGAGCACGTCCGCGTAGTTGGCGAGGAACATCTCGTCGCCGTCGAGGTGGTGGCGCACCCGGCGAAGGCGCTCCCCGATCGGCGACTCGATGCCGGTCTGCGCGAACGTGATCGTCCAGTCGGCTATGTCGGTGGAAAGCAGCTCGGTCTTCCCGCCCCGGAGCACGAAGTCGTTGGACGTCGTCTCCTCGTAGTTGAGGAAGAAGTTCTTGATGTGGTGCGCCCCGTATCCGAGGCACAGGACGAACTCCGTGTGCCCGAAGTGGGCGTAGTAGCGCATGACGTGCCAGATCAGCGGCCTGGGGCCGACCATCGCCATCGGCTTGGGCACGTCGTCGGCGGCTCCGCTGCGCATGCGCATCCCGTAACCGCCGCAGAACAGGACGACCTTCATGCTGTGACCTCTTTCGCGACCTCGACGACGCTCAGTTCCGGGATGGGGAAGACGAGGCGGCCGCCCCAGTCGTGCACGAAGGACAGCTGCTCGACCAGTTCGGCCCGCAGGTTCCACGGCAGGACCAGGACGTAGTCCGGCTTGTCGGCGGCGATCCGCTCGGGCGGCAGGATCGGGATGCGGGTGCCCGGGGTGAACCGGCCGTGCTTGTAGGGGTTGCGGTCGACCGTGTACGCGAGCAGGTCGGGCCGGATGCCGCAGTGGTTGAGCAGGGTGTTGCCCTTGCCGGGGGCGCCGTAGCCGACGACCGTCTCGCCGCGCTCGGCCGCGGTGATGAGGAACTTGAGGAGGTCCCTGCGCACCTTGGCGACGCGGGCGGAGAACTCGGTGTATCCGGACAGCTCCTGCAGCCCGGCGGCCTTCTCCCGGGCCAGTACGTCGGACACCCGCTGCGAAGGCTCTCCGGCGACCTCGGCGGGCCGGGCCCACAGCCGGATGGAGCCGCCGTGCGTGGGCAGCAACTCGACGTCCACGAGCGCGAGGCCGCCGCTCGCGAGGGCCCGGATCGCGGACGCGACCGTGTAGTACTGGAAGTGCTCGTGGTAGATCGTGTCGTACTGGTTCTCCTCGATCAGGGTCAGCAGGTGCTGCACCTCGATGGAGACCCAGCCGTCGTCGGCGACCAGGGCGCGCAGGCCCTGGGTGAATCCGACGACGTCGGGGATGTGCGCGTACACGTTGTTGGCCACGACCAGGTTCGCCGGGCCGTGCTCGGCGCGGACGGCCGCGCCGGTGTCCGGGCTCAGGAACTCGGTGACGGTGGGCACACCGGCCTCCCGGGCCGCGGCGCCGACGTTCACCGAGGGCTCGATGCCGAGGCAGCGGATCCCCCGGTTCACCACGTGCTTCAGCAGGTATCCGTCGTTGCTCGCGACCTCGACCACGAAGGCGTCGGAGCCTTCGGTGTCGCCGGAGCCTTCGGAGCCGAGCCCCACCCGCTCCACCGCGTCCGCGACGAACGTGCGCGCGTGCTCCACCCAGGAGGTCGAGAAGGAGGAGAAGTACGCGTACTCGCTGAACGTCTCCTCGGGCGTGATCAGCGGCGGGATCTGCGCGAGCCAGCAGTCGGTGCAGACCTGCAGATGCAGCGGGTACGCGGGTTCCGGCTTGTCCAGTTGGTCCGCGGCGAGAAAGCTCTCGCACGGCGGGGTCGCCCCCAGATCGACGACGCTCGCGAGCGCCGCCGAGCCGCAGAGTCGGCATCGTGTCATTTACTGCCCCCATCCCTGCTCGCGCGGGTCCCCCACCGCGAGCCAGCGTTTCCGTTCCTTGCCGGCGGCGGGCTTTCCCCGCCGCCCAACCGGTCCGCGATCGCGGACCGGTACCCCTCCACCAGGCGCTCCAGGCCGACGGCCGGGCTGAAGCCCTGCTCGTACCGCCGCCTGGCCGCCCGGCCCATCTCCCGGTTGCGGCCCCGCTCGGCCGCGATCCGGCGCATGCAGGACGCGAGCGAGCCGGACTCGCCCGGCCGGTGCAGCAGCCCGGTCACCCCGTCGTCGACGAGTTCGACGAAGGCGCCGTGCCCTGCGGCGACGACCGGCACCCCGGCCGCCATCGCCTCCACGACGACCAGGCCGAACGCCTCCAGCCAGGTCGAGGGAGCCAGCACGGCGACCGACCGCGCGATGGCCTCCTGGCACCGGACCGTGTCGTACAGGCCGACGTAGCGCACATCGTCCCGGCCCGCCGCCCAGTCGGTCACCTCTTGCTCCAGTGGCCCGGTACCGGCGATGACGAGCGGCACGCCCACCCCGCCGCTCGCCGCGAGCTCGTCCCACGCGGCCATGAGTAGCCGCAGGCCCTTGGCCTCCGCGAGCCGCCCGAGATAGAGCAGGTGCTCGCCGTCGCCCGTCCGGCGATCGGCCGGGTCCGGTACGAAGTTGTGCTTCACCGCAAGACGCTCCGCGGGCATCCCGGCTCGTACCAGGACGTCGCGCTGCGCCGCGGAGATGCAGAAGAACCGCTCCACGCCGGACCACCACCGCCGCCGGTTGACCGACAGGCTGACCGCGAGCGGGACCGTCGCGAGGCGAGAGTCGCGGTAGCAGCCGTGCCGCACGGCGGGCAGCGGCACCGTGGAACCGACGCACTCGGTGCACGGCCGTCCGTCCCGCTGCAGCGTGCCGGGCGGGCAGATCTGGGTGTAGTTGTGCAGCGTGGCGACGGCGGGCACGCCCGCGTCGGCGCAGGCGGCGATGACCGCGGGCGAAAGCAGCGGGAAGACGTTGTGGACGTGCACCACGTCCGGGCGCTCGGTGCGCAGTCGAGCGGCGAGCTCCTTGCGGACCGACGGATTCCACGGCACGAGGAGCGGCACCGCGACCTTGCCGAGCAGGGACCGGTCGGCGATGGTGTCGCTGCGCCGCTCGAACACGTCGACCCGGTGTCCTGCCGCGCGCAGCAGTGCCACCTCCTGGTCGACGACCTTGTTCTCGCCGCTGGGCTGCGCGGAGCCGTAGCGGTTGTGCGCCACGAGAACGTGCATGTTCAGCTCACCTCCGCTCGTCGGGCCCACCGTGGGACGCGTCGTCGGGGAACGTCGGGCGGCGCGAGGTTCGCGGCCTCGGCGGGTGCCGCGAGGAGCGCGGCGGCCAGGGCCAGATGCAGCAGGTACGGCGAGGCGTCGCCGAGCCCGGCCTCGGTGTACGACGCGATCGCGCAGTAGCTGATGAGGAAGATCGCGCAGGCCCGCTGGAGCGACGGCGGCCGCAGCAGCGCGACGCCGCCGAGCACGACGATGGTCGTCCCCACCAGGACGACGCCGATCAGGCCCTGTTCGTTGTAGACGGCCAGCCAGCTGTTGTCGATGGGCAGCCCGCCGAAGGACTTGTCGCCGAGGCCCACGCCGAACAGCTGCTCCGAGGTGGTCCTGGGGGCTGCCAGCAGGGCGTCCCAGACCTTGGCCCGGCCGGTGAGGCTGGAGAAGTTCTCCTTGGTCTGGCCGCGCAGGAACCACGCCTGGAGCAGGGAGCCGAGCGCCACCGCGGCCACCGTGGCGAGCACTACCGTCCAGGTGAAGAACCGGCGGGCGGCGGAGCTGGTCAGCACGAGCGAGCCGATCGCCAGTACGAGGCCGACGACGAGCCCGAGGGTGGCCGTGCGGGTATGGGTCAGCGCGAGCAGGACGAGCGAGGGCACGATGACGAACGCCGCGCTGGCCCGGTCGGTCCTGCGGCCGAGCAGGAGCAGCACGGTGAGCCCGATGATCACTGCGGCGTACTGCCCGATCTGCGGCGGGGTGAGCGGCCACAACGCGCCGACGAGGCGTCCGCCGTAGAGCTCGGGCATGGCCGCGCCAGGTGACATGACCAGTCCCGCGGCCACCGACCCGAGCACCACGAAGTACACCCGGATGTGATGTCTGACGAACGTGAAGCTGCCGTCCCACCAGCGGCTGAGCAGCCACAGCGTGGCGACGAAGAGCGCCAGCCTCGCGCAGCGGAACAGCGCGCCGAACCCGGACTCCAGGTGCGCGCTGGAGATCACGCTCGGCACAAGGAGCAGGGTGAGCAGGAACACGTAGGAACTGGCGCGGAAGCGCAGCCGGAGATTGGCGGCGAGCGCCAGCGCGAACGCGGCGACCAGCGCGCCCATGGTGACCATCTGGATGAGCGAGCGGGGCAGCGGGACGATGGTCTTCGCCCCCGCGGAGCCGAGCGTGTTGAGGATCAGCAGCCCCCAGGCCGTCCCGACCATCTTCGACGTGTGGTCCGTGCGCATCTCAACCACCGCCCCGTACGCGGAAGGTGCTGCCCTTGTCCTGCTCGTACGGCGCGCCCTGCCACTGCCCGGAGTCGAGCACCCGGCTCGGGTCGTGGGCGACGAACTTCCACGGCCCGACGTAGGTGTTGTCGTGCCAGCGGTTGTGCTGCTTCTGGGTGATCGCCTCGGCCACCCGCTCGCCCTGGTAGGGCGACCAGTCCGGATAGGTGCCGTAGTTAGCGAGGAGCGCCATGCGGTCGCAGTTCGCCGTGCACTCGACGACGGACTTGTCGAGGGTGAAGCGGTTGTCGTGGATGTCCACCCGCTGGGTCTTCCACCGGCAGTCGGCGTAGAGCGGTGCCTTGGCGATCGCGGGCTTCGCGCAGCGGTCGACGTCCCGCACCAGCAACGTGCAGTCGCCCGAGGAGGTGTTGGCCGGGCTGTTGCAGAACCGGTCGGCGTTCTCCCACAGGGTGATCCCCGACCAGTTGTCCTCCAGTACGTTCTGGTAGATCTCGATCTTGTCCGTGCGGGCCTTGACCCGTGGTTCGCCGCCGGATTCGGAGACGTAGACGGTCGCGAAGGGGAAGTTGTCGCCGCGCTCCGCCGCCCTGCGGCCCTCGACCCAGTTGTTCCGCCGGATCGTGTTCTTCCTGATGACCGCGTTGTAGCTGGTCTCGTAGATCAGCGCGGCACCGTCGTTGGCCTCGAGTACGTTGCCCTCGATGCGGAAGTCGTTGTTGTTGGTGTCCGCCCACAATCCGGTGCCTCGGTTGTCGTGCACCCAGTTGCCGCGCACGTCGGCGCCGTTGACGGCCCAGAACTTGATGCCTCCGGTGCAGCCGCAGCCCTTGCGCTTCCGCTCCCAGTCGCCGGTGTTGTTGCCCACGATCTCGTTGCCCTCGACCACCAGGCCGCTGATGCGGCCCTTGTCCTTGTACGCGTTCATGCCGTACTGGCCGTTCTCGCGCAGGCAGTTGGCGCGGACCTGCTGGCGGGCGCCGGCCATCATTCCGGCACCGGAGTTGTGCTGGATCGTCGAGTGCTCGATCACCCAGCCGTCGGCCGAGTCGTGGTTGACCACGCCCTCGTCCGGCGGCGCCACGAAGCGTTGCACCGTCAGATAGCCGATGGTGACGTCTTGGGCGGTGCCGC
Organism: Streptomyces kanamyceticus; assembly: GCF_008704495.1. Taxonomy (NCBI): domain Bacteria; kingdom Bacillati; phylum Actinomycetota; class Actinomycetes; order Kitasatosporales; family Streptomycetaceae; genus Streptomyces; species Streptomyces kanamyceticus. The sequence continues at coordinate 9,738,533 of NZ_CP023699.1, read as the reverse complement.
CGAACGCGTACTGGTTCTTCTTCCCGCCGTCGAGCACCGCGCCCGGCGCGCCGAGGTAGCGGTTCCCCTTCTTGGGGATGACCTGGGAGTAGCGGTTGGAATCGAGCCTGTGCTTGCCCGCCTTCAGCCAGAACGTGGTGTTCGGGGGGCTGCTCTTGGTCTTCGCCACCAGGTCACCGACGACCGCGGGGTCGACCGTCACCGCCCCCTTCGGCGCCTTCGCGGGACCGTCGGCGGGCTTGGCGCACACCCGCGCCACGGACCGGGCCGCGGACGTGGACGACTGGCCCTTCGACTCCGCCGCCGGGGAGTCCGACGTGCTCACGCAGCCGGTCGCCGCCAGCAGGACGATCGCCTGCGCCGCCACCGGCAGCGTCCACTTCCGCCACTTGATCACCACGCGCCCCCTAGCCCCAGAACCTGAGTGCGGTGGTGAACCCCTGCGCGCCGTCGGCGAAGCCCGTGCCGACCAGCGTCGTGGTGGGTTCCTTGCGCCCGAATCCGGCGGAGTACCAGCCGAGCGGCGGCTCCGTCTCGCCGCGATGGGCCTGCCAGGACAGCTGCCCCGGCAGGTCGAGCACGGCGGAGCGGTCCTCGCCGTCCCGGGTCCAGGTGAGCTCGGCCCGGTGGCCCGTCAGGTCCGCGGTGATCGCCGGGCCGAGGTGGAACGCCAGGCGCACCGCCCCGCGCGGGCCGCGCACCTCGTCGGTCACTCTCAACTCCCGTGTCGCTGCGGACAGTTCCACACTGCGCCGGTGCACGGACGGCTGGTAGCCGTCGTGCTCGGCGGACCATCGGGCCGTTCCCCCCGCGGAGGCGTCGGGCGTGTCCACGGCCAGGACGCGGCTGCGGGCCTGCCTGGTCCACAGGAAGGGGCCGCCGGAGACGGACTGGTCCTTGCCGTCCAGTTCCAGGGTGTTGTGGCCGAGGGTCGAGCGGAAGTACTGCCGCCACTCGGGCTGCCCGTGGTAGCAGAACGTCCCGGGGTCTGCGAGCACGTCGACCCCGTCGTGCCTGACCTCCACGGACAGCGCGTCCGCGTGGGCGTGCGCGGCGATGGAGAGGAAGCCGTGCGGCCCGCCGTCGCAGCGGCACCAGATCCCCTCGGGGCCGCGCAGGACGGTCATGCCCGCATCCGGGAACCGGTCCGGTCGCTTCCCCGGGCGGGACACGGCCGGTACGCCCTCGGTCTTCGCGTACGGCCTGATGAGCGCGGCGAGGAGCGGGGTGCGCACATCGGTGCCGGTCACCTCCGGCCACCAGGCGAGTCGGCCGAACACGGCGTCGCCGGTGGCCAGGAGCGAGGCCCAGCGGTCGGTGCCGTCGCCGTCCACGATCAGACCGTGGCCGTCGTCGGCGTCTCCCTGACGGGGCGGCCGCAACCGGCTGTCCACCACGGCCGCGAGCGCGTCGGTCATCCGCAGCAGAACGATGCGGACCGTCGCGGGGACGGGCACGCGCGCGGCATCCGCCTCGGCCACCGCGGCCAGGCCGAGTTCGAGGACGAGTCCGTGGTATTCGGTGGCCAGTTCGCGGTTGAGGCCCGAGTGGAAGGTGTTGCTCCGCAGATGCCGCTCAAGAGAGCGCAGCGCGTCCTTGCGCCAGCGCGCCGAGGCCGGGAACCAGTCGAACGCGCAGGCCGCGGCGAACTGTCCGGCGGCCTCCGCGATGACGTGGTTGTTCGCCGAAGAACCCCGGCTGGGAAAGGCGGCGAGCCAGCGCTGGTGGTGCCAGATCTGGTTCAGCGCCACCGGGTTGTCCTCGAACAGGGCGGCCGCGCCCTGCCAGCCGTCGAGCAGCCTGCGGATCCACACCCAGGACAAGAGCCGGATGCCCAGCTCGATGCCGCTGATCCAGTGCACCCCGCGCAGCGGCGCGTTGGCCGCCCACCACCGCCTCAGGAGCTCGGCCACGCGCTCGGCGTACCGCTCCTGGCCGGTGAGCGCGTAGGCGGCGGCGAGGACGGTGAGGTACTGGTGCCGGGAGGGCTCCCAGATCTGCTTGATGTCCCCGACCACGTCCTCGTTCCGGTAGGGCACGTCGAAGGCGTAGCCCCAGGGAGCCCTGCGGCCGGTCTTCGGGTCGTACCACCAGTCGGGATCGGCCAGGTCGTCGCGGACCACCCCGAAGAACTCGCCGTGCCCGGCCATCAGCCGGTCCGCCTCGGCGACGAGGCGCTTCGCTGCGTCCGGCGGCACCGCGGCGAGCGTCCCCGCGGGCAGTACGGCGGTGAACCGGGCGCCGCTCACGCCGGGGCAGTCCGGCCGCACCGACCGCCACAGCCTCCTGCGCACCGCGTCGCCCGCCCGGCCGCCGACCTCCCGCGGCCCCATCCGAGAGAGCCGCCGCACGTACCAGCCCGCGCTCATGGTCACAGCGCCCTCGCCAACGTCACCGGCACGCCACCGGCCAGACCCGCCCGCACGGCGAGGGTGGCCGCCGTGGTGGCGACCAGCGACTCCAGCGGCACCGGCATGGGACCGCCGGTCCGCACGGCCTTGACGAACGAGGCCAGCTCCGCCTCCTGGCCCTTGTCCCGGGCCTTGGGCAGCCGCGAACTGACCCACTTCTTGGGGCCGTGGACCGAGGCGCGGACGAAGTCGTCGAGGCGCAGCACCTTGCCGTCGGCGACGAGGTCCAGGGTCTCCTTGGGGAAACTGGCCGCGCCGGTGGTGACGTAACTGATGGTGGCGGTGGACCCGTCGGGGTACCGCAGCACGATCTGCAGGTCTTCGTTTCCTGCCGTGGCGGCCGCGTACACCGAGACCGGGTCGGCGCCGAGCAGCCAGCTCGCCGTGTCGATGAAGTGCCCGCCCTCGCCCGCGAACCGCGAGCCCTCGGTGCCCTGTTGGAGGTACCAGCTGCCGTGCTGCAGCTGCCCCGCGTTGACCAGGTAGCGCAGGCTCGCCGGTCCCGTCCTGGCGCCGAACCGCTTCTTGGCCTCCCGCAACAGCGGCGAGAACCGGCGGTTGAACCCCACCTGGAGCCGGTCGTTGCCGGACTCCTCCACCGCCGCGAGCACACGTGCGAGCTCGTCCTCGGAGAGCGCCAACGGCTTCTCCACGAACACGGCCTTGCCCGCGAGGAGCGCCCTTCGGGTCAGTTCGGCGTGCGAGCTGTGCCGGGTGACGACGAACACCGCGTCGATGGACTTGTCGCCGAGCACGGCGTCGAGATCGGTGGTCGCCTCGGCGAAGCCGAACTTCCGCTTGGCGTTGGCCGCGGACAGCGCCGTCGTGGTGACGACCGTCGACAACGACACGCCGTCGCGTCCCGTCAGATGCGGCAGCAGCATCGACGTCGCGTAGTTCCCCGCGCCGACGAACGCCAGGCGCACCGGCGTCCTGACGGTCCGGGCGGGGGCAGCCGCCGCCCCACCGCCGCGCCGCACCGCGGGCACGGCCACCGACGGGGCCTCCGCTTCGCCTTCCACCGCGGCTTCGGGGTAGCGGAACAGCACGGCGACGGCCTTGAGGTCGCCGTCCTTCAGGCTCTGGTACGTCTCGACGGCGTCGTCGAAGTCGGCGATGTGGGAGATCAGGGGCTCCACGTCGACGTTGCCGCGGGCGACGAGGTCGAGGAAGCACGCCAGGTTGCGGCGCTCGGTCCAGCGCACGTAGCCGATCGGGTAGTCGCGCCCCTCCAGCTCGTACGAAGGGTCGTAGCGCCCGGGGCCGTACGACCGGGAGAACCGGACGTCGAGCTCCTTCTCGTAGTACGCGTTCCACGGCAGGTCGAGGCGGCACTTGCCGATGTCGACGACGCGGCCCCGGTCCCTGCTCAACTGGGCGGCCAGCTCGACGGGTTGGTTGCTGCCGCCGCCCGCGGCCAGGTACACCTGGTCCACGCCGTGGCCGCCGGTGAGTTCCCCGACGGTGGCCGCCACGGCCGCGGACGCGGGATCACCGCAGGCCGCCGCGCCGAGCCGCTCGGCGAGTTCGCAGCGCGCCGGGTCGGGGTCGACGCCGACGACACGTACGCCCGATGCGGTGAGGAGCTGGGCCACCAGCTGTCCGATCAGGCCGAGGCCGATGACCAGGGCCACCTCGCCGAGCTGCGGCTCGCCCTGGCGGACGCCCTGCATCGCGATCGATCCGACGGTGCCGAAGGCCGCGTGGCGGGGCGCGAGGCCGTCGGGCACCGGGGTGTAGAGGTTCTTCGGCACCCAGTTCAGCTCAGCGTGCAGCGCGTGTTCGTTGCCCGCGCAGGCCACCAGGTCGCCGGCCTTCACGTCGTCGATCCCGGCGCCGACCTGCTCGACCACCCCGCACAGCGAGTAGCCGAGCGGCGTGTACGAGTCGAGCTTGCCCATCACCTTGCGGTAGGTGGCGGGCACCCCGTTGGTGGCCACGCTCTGCATGACCTTGGCCACCTGGTCGGGGCGGGAGCGGGCCTTGCCCAGCATCGACATGCCCGCCTCGGAGACCTTCATGAGCTCGGTCCCGGTGGATATCAGCGAGAAGGCGGTCCTGACCAGCACACCGTCCGGCTTGCATCCCGGCACCGGGACGTCGAGCAGCGCCAGCTCGCCGCTCTTGTAGTTCTGCACAACCTGTTTCACCAGAACTCCTGTTGTTCTACGCCGTCAAGTGAGTGCTCTGGCCGGAGCCAGTTGTCGCGTCGCGGTACCAGTACTCGAGGGTGAGTACGTGCCAGAGATGTTTGGAGAAGTCCCGCTGCCCCGAGGCGTCCTCGGCGACCATGCGTGCCAGTGCGTCGCGGCGCAGGAACCCGGAGTTGACGAGCAGTCCGTCGTTCACCACCTCGCGCACCAGCGGTGCCAGGTCCCGGCTCATCCACGCGCGCAGCGGGGCGCTGAACAGGCCCTTGGGCCGGTACACGATCTCCCGGGGCAGCACCGAGGTGGCCGCCTCCTTGAGGACCGCCTTGCCCTGCCGTCCGACGATCTTGCGGTCGCCCGGCACGGCGAACGCCGCCTTGACGACCTCGACGTCCACGTACGGGACGCGTACCTCGGTCGACGCGGCCATGCTGGAGCGGTCCGTATAGGCGAGGTTCAGGCCCGGCAGGAACATCCGGGCGTCGCCCAGGCACATGCGGTTGACGAAGTCGTCGAGCTCGTTGTCCTCGTAGATGTCCGCGTGCTCGGTCAGGACGTCGTCGACCGTGCCCGCCAGGTCGGGATCGATCAGGGCGAGCAGCTCGTCCTGGTCGTACATGGTGTAGCTGCGCCGGAACGCGGTCTCCTCCGGCAGGTCGGCGAAGGAGAGGAACCGCTTCGCGAAGCGCACCGACCGGTACCCCCGGCGGGCCGTGGCGACCGGCAGCCGGTCCACGGCCCTGGCCACGCCGCGCCGCAGCGGCCGCGGAACGCGCTGGTAGCGCAGCGCGATCAGGTTGGCCAGGTGCTTGCGGTACCCGGCGAACAGCTCGTCGGCGCCCATCCCCGAGAGCATCACCTTGACCCCGGCCTCCCGGGCGGCCGAGCAGATCAGGAACGTGTTGATCGCGGCGGGGTCGCCGATCGGCTCGTCCAGGCTGTACGTCATCCGCGGCAGCAGGTCGAGCACGTTCGGCGCGATCTCGATCTCGTGCAGGTCGACGCCGAACCGCTCGGCGACCTGCCGGGCGTAGCGCAGGTCGTCGGGCATCGCCTCGAACTTGGCGTCCTCGGCTCGGAATCCGATCGTGTAGGCGGAGATCCCGGGCTGGTGCCGGGCGGCGAGGGCGGTCAGGTAACTGGAGTCGAGACCGCCGGAGAGGAAGGTCGCCACGGGCACGTCGGAGAGCAGGTGCTGCCGGGTCGACTCCTCGACGATGGCGGCGAGGTCCGGCCGCTCACCGCTGCGGGCCCGCTCCCGGCCTTCGGTGGCGACGTCCTTCAGGTTCCAGTACGTGCCGCGCTCCACCTGCCCGTCGGGTCTGCAGCGGAGCCAGCTGCCGGGCGGCAGCTTCTCCGCCTCGCGGAACGCGCACCGTGAGTCCGGCACCCAGTAGTAGAGGAGCGAGGCCACCAGCGCCGCGTGGTCCACCTCGAGGGGCGCGCCGTTGGCGGCGGCGAGCGCCTTGAGCTCGGAGGCGAACACCAGGCCCGCGCCGCGCCGGAGCAGGAACAGCGGCTTGATGCCGAGCTGGTCGCGGGCGAGCACCAGCTCACCGGTGCGCTCGTCGAAGATCCCGAGCGCGAACATGCCGCGCAGCCGGGGCAGGCAGTCCGTGCCCCAGTGCCGCCACGCCTCCAGGAGCACCTCGGTGTCGGAGGTGCCGCGGAAGCGCACCCCGGCGGAGGTGAGCTCGGCACGCAGCTCGGGCGCGTTGTACAGCTCGCCGTTGTACGTCAGGGCGAGGCCGTCCTTGACCATCGGCTGGGCGCCGGTCTCGGACAGGTCGATGATGGCGAGGCGGCGGTGCCCGAGGTGCACTTCGCCGTCACCGACGGGGTGGTTGTACCGGCCCGCCCCGTCCGGGCCTCGGTGGGCGAGGGTGTCGGTGAGCCGGTCGGTCACGACCTTGCCGTCCGGCCATCGGTACGTGCCTGCGATGCCACACATGTCCTACCTCGCCTCCTGGTCGTTGTCCGGGACCCCTGAGGCCCAGATCGGCTGGCGTTCCTTGCGCAGACGGCCCTTCTCGTCCTGGCGGGCCAGCCGTTCGCTGTGCCCCCGCAGTGCGATGTGCAGGCCGTCCCAGAGCGTGCCGTCGGTCTTGTCCCGCGGATCGGGGTCGATCAGCACCACGCCGATCACCGGGATGCGCTGGTCCGAGAGTTGCCGGGCCACCGTGTGCAGCCAGGTGGCACTGCCGTGTCCGGCGCGTACGACGAGCACGGTCTGGCTGCCGAGGTACTGGAGGTCGGTCCACGCCGTACCGGGCGCGACGGAACCGACACCGATGCGGCGTACCTGCGGCGGCAGGGCCTCGGCGCGCTCGCCGCTGACGACGGCCGGGTCGCCCTGCTCCTGGCGGCCGTCCGCGAGCTCCGGTCCCGGCAGGCCGTCGACGAGGACGACGCGGCCCTCCGCCGCCAGTTCCCCGGCGACGTCCCTGGCGATCACGCTCGTGGCGCGCGCGCAGCCCAGTTCGAGGAGCGACACCGGTTCCGCGGCGCCGCGCACGGTGCGGGCCAGGGTCGTGGCGAGCCGTTCGCGGGCCGCCCTGGTCCTTCGGCGCTGCCACAGTCTGGAGGGCCTGCGCAGTTCCGCGATGACCGAGGCGCCCAGGTGCGCGGCGATCTCCCGGCGCAGCACGGGTCGGCCCGCCACCACCGCGCCGACCGCGGCGGCCGCGATCCCGAGGACGAGACCGAGGAGGAACCCGATCCCGGCGTTGGTGACAGCGGTCTTGGGCAGCGAGTGCCGCACCGCGCGCGGGGCGTCGACGATCTGTGTACCGGCGATGACCCGGGGCGTGCCGACGCGCGCGTCCTCGGCGCGCTGGTCGAAGTCGGCGATCCGCGAGTTGAGCTCGGCCCTGCGGGCGAAGAGCGACTCGATGCTCGCCGAGGACTTCGGGTCGCTTTCCGGCGATCGGTTCCCGATCGCCTTGTTGACCTTGTCGAGCTCGTCCCGCATGCGGTCGCGCTGGTCGCGCAGGGCCTTGGCCTCGGCGATCGCGGCTTCCCGCATCCGCTTCACGTGGTCGGCGACGAACGCGTCGGCCAGTGCCTTGGCCCGGGCCACCGCGTCCGCGTCGGTGTCGCCCGTCACGTCGATCTGCAGCAGGTTGTTGGTCAGGCCGGTGCCCCGGTACTCCTGCATGAAGTCCTCGGGGTTCTCCCGGGACTTGAGGGTTCCCAGGGCCTTGGCGGCGATGCGGGTGGTCCCCAGCAGTTGGACGTCGGTGCGCATCAGCGTTCCGGTGTCGTTCGGCTGATCGTCCTGGTGGGCGACGAGGACCTTGGTCACCGCGGACGGCGGTGGTGGCCGGACGACCGTCACCGCCGCGCCGACGAGGAGGCCGACGAGCGCCACGACGCACCAGAGGCGGCGCCGCCTGCGGACTGCCGCCACCAGCCCTTGCAGGTCGAAGAGCGGGGCGGCGGCCGAGGGATCGGAAGTCTTGCTCGTCGTCACCCTGCACCTCCCCTCGCGTCGTTGCCCACCGCGAGCGGTGGCGTGGTGTGCCGCGGGGCGTGGTCGGCGGCGCGCTTCGGGCCGCGGACCGCCCCGGCGACGACGGTGCCGACGACCTGATGCCCGGCGTCCGCGCATGCCTCGGCGATGCCCGCGAGCTCCCCGGCGGTCCAGATGCCCGCGCTGAGCACGACCAGGGCACCGGCCTCGGTGCCGCGGTCGGGCACCAGCGGCCGGGACATCGAGACCTCCACCACCCGCAGCACGGGGTTCCCTCTGCTCGAAGAGGTCGCGGAAGGATCGCTCTGGGCCTCCGCGACGAGCTGCCCGGCGGCCTGGTGGGCGATGTCGTCGGTCTCCGGTACGACGACGATGAGCCGTCGGGAACCGGGCACCCGGTCCCGGAGGCGGGCGCACACCCGCCGGTAGCGGGCCTGTCTGCCCGCCTCGCCGCCGGACGGCTGCGGGGCCGGCACGTCCCACCGGATGTCGAGTCCGAGGATCCGGCGGAACCAGGCGCCGGGGGCACTGCCCTGCGTCCGGTGTTCGAGCCGTCCACCGGGCACGTCGACGGTGCCGAGGAACGCGGAGCCGAGCGCCGCGGCGATCTCCGGTTCGGTGCGCGGCCGACGGTTCGCCCGGGCGGCGGCGAGATGGCCGATGACCGCGCACACGAAGAACAACAGCGCCCCGGCCGCGACGAGTTGCGTCCTCGTCGGCGGCGCCTCGCCGGTCGGCAGGGCCGCCGGGCCCATGACGACCATGTTGGCCTTGTTGGTCGCCGGGTCGGCCTCGTCCAGCTTCTTCATGGCTTCCTGCAGCGAGGTGCGCAGCTTCTCCAGTTCGGTGCGGGCCTGCACGCCCTCCACGGTCTGTCCCGGATCGGCCGCGTTGGCCAGGTCGCTGATGCGGCGGTTGGTCTGCACCACTTTCTCCCGCAGCGCCTCGGGCCCCGCCGCCGTGTCGGATTCGGTGCCGTCGCCCGCCAGACGCGCGGCGAAGGTGACGAATTCCTTGGCCACCTGGTCGGAGAGCTCCTGCGCGTGCTCCGGGGTGCTTGCCGTACCTGAGATCTTGATGATGTTCCCGTCGGCGGCCGTCGCCTTCACTTGATCCCGCAGGTCGGCGGCGCTGACGCCCTTCCAGTCGAGCGCCGCCGCCGCGCGGTCGACCACCGCCGAACTGGCCGCGATCTCTGTCTGGGTCAGCAGTTCGCGCTCCTCCCACTGCCCCGCCAGCACTACCGACGTCGACGTCGTGTAGCTCGGCGGGAACAGCAGAGAGGCCCCGTAGCCGACGAGCGCCCCCACCAGGGCGACGATGGCGAGCAGCCGCCAGCGCCGTCGGAAGATCCGCCCGATCGTGACCAGGCGTATTGCGTCCTCACTCAACTGCGCTGCCTCTTCCCTGTCCTGTCCTTGGCGCTCGCCGACACCGGAGTGTGGTCACGGCAGGCGGCGGCGTAGGCGGCGAGCAGCGACTCCTGCGAGTTCCGCCAGGAAAGCTGCCCGCTGATCCGCTCCTGGCCGACCTTGCCCATCCGGGCCCGCTGCTCCGGGTCGTCCAGGAGCAGTGCGACGTGCTTGGCGAACTCGGCCTCGTCGTTGGCGGGCGCGTAGACCGCGGCGTCACCGGCGGAGACTCTCGCCTCGCGTAAGTCGAAGGAGACGATGGGTCTGCCCATGACCATGTACTCCAAGACCTTGTTCATGGTGGACACGTCGTTGAGCGGATTGCGCGGGTCGGGCGAGAGGCACACGTCCGCGGTGGACAGGTAGCGCACCAGGTCGGCGTCCGGGATGCGCCCGGTGAACTGCACCTGCTCGGCGAGCCCGAGCTGCCGGGACAGCTCCACCATCGCGTCGAAGGCGTCACCGGAGCCGACGAACACCGCGTGCCAGTCGGTCCTTCCGAGGTCGTCGCGGAGCTTGGCGAGGGCGCGCAGGGCGTAGTCGACGCCGTCCTGGGGGCCCATCACGCCGAGGTAGCACAGGAGATGGGGCTTGCCGCGCTTCAACTCCGGTTCGGGCGGCACCGGATGGAACCGGTCGATGTCGGGCGCGCTGCGCACCACGAAGACGTCCTGCGGCCGCTTGCCGCCGCGGCGCACCGCGACGTCCCGGTAGCTCTCGTTGGTGGCGAGCACGATGTCCGCGGCCCGGTAGGTCCGCCGTTCAAGGGCGCACACGGCGCGGTAGAGCAGGTCCTTGCCCCGGTCGAACCGGGAGAGGTACAGCTCGGGCACCAGGTCGTGCTGGTCGAAGACGAACCGCGCGCCCCGTCTCGTCAGCCACCGCGCGGGCAGGAACAGCAGGTCGGGCGGGTTGCAGGCGTGGACCACGTGGACCGGTCCCACCTTGCGGGCGAGGCGGGCCGTGTGCCACAGCGCGGAGCCGTACTCCCGCAGATAGCCTGCGGGCCCTCCGGTGGCCGCGCGCAACGGGTAGCGGTGGATCCGCACCCCGTCGATCACCGCCTCCGGTTCCGTGTCCCGCTTCTCCCCACGGGGGCAGATGACGTGCACCTCCCAGCCCGCGTCGCGCAGCGTCGTGCACTCCTGCCACACCCGCCGGTCGAACGGCACCGACAGGTTCTCCACCAGGATCAGCGCGCGCCGGCCGTGCCGGTCGCCGCTGGTTGCGTTACCAAGCAAGACCCATGTACCCCGGTTCGGTCCGGCGCGCTTCGGCGTCGGGAAGGCGGATGAGATCGACGATCGCCGGGCTTTCGCCGTGGGGCAGCGCCGAGAGGACGGCCGGATCCTTGGTCCCGACCAGGCACACCTCGGCGTGTTCGAGCACCTCGTCGACGGAGTCCGCCATGAGTTGCGCGAGGTGCGGCAGCCGGGTCTCGATGTACTCGCGGTTCGCGCCCATCAGCCGCGAGAGGCTCACGTTGGCATCGTGGATGCGCAGGTCGTACCCCTTGCCGTGGAGTCTCTCCGCCAGCTCGACGAGCGGGCTCTCGCGGAGGTCGTCGGTGCCGGGTTTGAAGGAGAGGCCGAAGAGGCCCACCTTGCGCTTGCCGGTGCGCTCGACCAGCTCCACCGCGCGCTGCAGGTGGTCGGAGTTGGAGGGCAGCACATGGGACAGGATGGGCACCGAGACGTCGGCCCGCTGCGCCGCGTGGACCAGGCTGCGCAGGTCCTTGGGCAGGCAGGAGCCGCCGAAGGCGAAGCCGGGCCGCAGGTAGGCGGGGCTGATGTTCAGTTTGCGGTCCGCCAGGAACACGTCCATCACCTGGTGCGAGTCCACCCCGAGCGCCTGGTACACCGCGCCCAGTTCGTTGGCGAAGCCGATCTTGAGGCCGTGGAACGCGTTGTCCGCGTACTTGATCGCCTCGGCCACCGGGACCGGCACCCTGAAGACCTCGCCGGGCAAGCCCTCGTACAGCGCGGCGATCACGTCGCCGCTGGCCGGGTCGAGTTCGCCGATGACGGTCTTGGGCGGGTCGAAGAAGTCCCGCACGCTCGTGCCCTCGCGCAGGAACTCCGGGTTGACCGCGACCCCGAAGTCCGCCCCGGACGTGCCGCCGACGTACTTCTCCAGGATCGGCACCAGCAGCTCCAGGCAGGTGCCGGGGAGCATGGTGCTGCGGAACACGACGGTGTGCCGGGCCCCTTGTCCGCCCTTCTCGGCGAGCGCGGCGCCGATCTGCTCGGTGACGCGCTCCAAGTAGGTGGTGCTCAGGCTGCCGTTGGGCTCCGACGGCGTGCCCACGCAGATCAGCGACACCTCGCTGCCCAGGACGGCCTCGCGGACGTCGCGGGTGGCGCGCAGCGCTCCGGTCCGTACGACCTCGGCGGTGAGCTCACCGATCCGCTCCTCGACCACCGGAGCCTTGCCGTCGTTCACCAGGTCGACCTTCGCCTGGTTGACGTCCACCCCGATGACCTCGTGCCCCAGGCTCGCCAGGCACGCGGCCGACACACAGCCCACGTAGCCAAGCCCCAAGACGCTTATTCTCATGACCTGTTCCTCCCCCCAGGCAGGCCCTCGCGGCCTGCCTTCCGTGCGTCGGCCGGGCGACGGCCATCGCGCATCAGTACGCTCCCTGTCCCTGGAGCACCGCACGCAGCGTCTTCCACAAGATCACTGTGTCCAGGGCGAGCGACCAGTCCTCCACGTACCGCAGGTCGAGGCGGACCGCCTCCTCCCACGGCAGGTCGCTGCGTCCGCTGATCTGCCACAGGCCGGTGAGCCCGGGCTTGACCAGGAGACGCCGCCGGATGTCCGGGCCGTAGGCCGCCGACTCCTCCGGCAGCGGAGGCCGGGGGCCGACGAGCGACATCGAGCCGGTGAGTACGTTGAGGAGCTGTGGGAGCTCGTCGATCGAGTACCGGCGCAGCACCGCTCCCACCCGGGTCACCCGAGGGTCCCGGTGGAGCTTGAAGAGCAGCCCGGCGCCCTCGTTGCGGTCGGCCAGCTGGTCGCGTGCCCCGTGGGCTCCGGTGACCATGGTGCGGAACTTGAATATGGTGAACTCCTGGCCGCCCTTGCCGACTCTGCGCTGGCGGTACAGCGCGCCACCCCTGCTGTCCATCAGTACGAGCAGCCCGACGAGCACCATCAGCGGTGCGAAGAGCATCAGCAGGATCGCCGCGCCGAGCCGGTCGACGACTCCTTTGACGGCCCGGCGGCCCCCGGTGAACGTCGGCATGCTGACCCTCAGCAGCGGGATCCCGAGCACCGCGTCGACGTGCAGCCGCGGTCCTGCCACCTCCATGAGGACGGGGGCCACGACCATCTCGGCATCGCTGCCTTCGAGGTTCCACGCCAGCCGCTGCAGCCGGTCCGGTGACCAGTGCGGGTCGGATGTGACCGCGACGACGCGGTAGCCGTCGCGGCGGACGTGGCCCGCGACGTCCGCGAGTCTTCCCACGACCGGCACACCGTCCAGGTGATCACCCTCGAGCCCTGGGTTGTCAGGTGTGCACACCGCTTCCACCCGCCAGCCGAGGTGCGGGAACTTGCGGGCCCGGGTGATCAGGTCGCGCACGGTGGCCAGGCTTCCGGCAGCGAGCACCGGCCGCAGGCAGCGTCCCTCTTTCCGCTGTTTGTGCAGCCAAAGACGGAGCAGATAGCGCTCGGTCATGGTGACGAGCGCGATGGCGGGGATCGCGACGAAGATCCAGAGCTTGATATTGCGCGAGGTGAGAGCGATCCCACCGAGCGCCAGTACGACGGCGGCCGTGAACAGTGAGCGTCCGAGTCTGCGGAATTCCTCGGCGCCCTGGCCGAGCACGGCCGGGCCCAGGCCCGGCTCAACGCGAGCGCGCCCAGCACAAGCAACTCGGTGCCGAAGGCGAGGATCCCCCACTTCTCATGCCAGTTGGCCGCGTCCCGGACTCCGAAGAAGTTGCCGATCGCCGCCACCACGATGGCGGTGGCCACGGTATCGCTGGTGATCACGGTACGGCGGTACCGCTGCTCCCAGTCGATCGCGGGCTGACCGACCGCCCCGTTCACCGGTCGCCCGCGCGCCGGTAGGAACGGGCGAACTAATTCCCCCTGCTGCACAGACCCCCCCAGGTCGCCAGTGGGCTCGACGTGTTCGCTCCACACGGTTCCTCCCCCCGGGAGGCTCCCGCCCCCCGCACTGTTGCTCCCCTCGGGAGGCGCCCCCGCCCCCCGCACCGCGCTGTTCCTCCCCCCGGGAGGCACCCCCGCCTCCCGGCCATGGCATACCGGCTCAATTCAGCGCTAGTTGAACAACCCAAACAGCGGCAGCGGACTCATGTGTCCGGCCGGAGATGTGTGATGCGCGGAGGCCCATCGAAACCTCGGGTGCTCCCCGCACCCAAGGCCCCCCTCCCGGGCCCCTAAAACTGATCACCCCCACGGTCTGGCGCCGGGGGACGCGACTACTGGCTGTCCGTCGCACCAGACCTATAGATCATTGTTTGTCGCCTCGTGTCCCCATGTGAAGCACGGTCAATCTAGACCATCGAGGCCTGCCTGGAGAGGGTATGTGTGCAACTTGTGCTCAAGCTTTGAAGCAGAATCCACGAAAAGATCACTGGTCACAGTTGCGTCGACAGCGAAGACATGCGTTGTGACCTGTGACGACGCGAGTTCTCTAGGTTGCCGGTGCCCGCGATCCGACGCCATCCCGGCGTCGCCAACTAGTCCCCATTTAGGGCTTGTTTGGCGGAATCTCGTCGGCGGGCACGGGACGGCGGCGCCGGCGGGTGGGCGCGAGGGCCGGCTCGGGACCCCGAAAAACCCGTCGGACCGGCTCTGGTGCCGCTTCGCGGGCTCCGCCGATCCCACCCCGTCCGGAGCACCCGGACAGGGGCGCGTCACGGTGAAGTGGAATGCTTTTTGGTCGAGTTGGTGGCGTTCCGAGCGTCAGATACCCACAAGCTCCAACACACCTGCCAGCGAGGTGACTTCATACGCGTGGTAGAAGGGCGCCGAGGGCTCGGTCCCCCGGTTCAGGTACACCGTCTCCCGCACACCGAGGTCGGTCGCCGACTGCAAGTCGTAGCGCGGGCTCGACGACACATGCATCGTCTCCTCGGGCAGACACCCCAACTGCTCGTACATGAACTCGAAAGCACGCAGCCTCGGCTTGTACGCCTGCGCCATCTCCGCCGTGTACAGCGCGTGGAAGGGGGCGCCGAGCTTCGCGGCGTTGCGATGGGCGTGCTCGTCGGCGGCGTTGGAGAGGATGACCAACGGGAAGTGTTCCGCCAGCTTCGCGAGGGGGCCGGGGACATCGGGGTGGGGTCCCCACTCCGGGACCGCCGCGTAGATCTCGGCGGGGTCGCCGGGACGGAACTCGACTCCGGTGCTGCGGCAGGCCCGTTCGAAGGCGCGGGAGACCACCTCGTCGTACGGCCGCCAGTCCCCCATCACCTCGTCGAGCTGGTAGCAGCCGAACCGGTGGAGGAAGGCGTCCAGCTTCTCGGGCGGCGCCACGTCCTCGATCACGTCTCTCGCCGCGGCCCCGATGGCGAAGTCCGTCAGGGTTCCGTACATGTCGAAGGTGATGAACCTGGGAGCAGGGCGGCTCAACGGACTCTCCTCACAGACGACTTCGGGCATCAGGGCGCACCTCTGAGGCGTGCCGCATCAGGGCACACGGCTGAGGCGTGCCGCATCAGCGGGCTACCGCTACGCATAGGCCAACCCACCCGGCTCACTCGTCATTCCCGCCCCACAGGTGCACTTCGGGCCCGGCTCGCCCCGGCGGCACAGCGCGCCGCCTCCCGTTCCCCGGTCATTTACAGCTACAGTTTCCTGCCCCCACAGCATCACCCGCGCCATCAACTCCCCCCACGACTGCATCCCGAACTCACGTACGCCCGTACGTGGTTCCACCGGAAAGGGAACGCCAGCCGTGTCTCCACGCACTCGCCTCAGACCGACGCTCGTCGCCTCCGCGGCCACCGTCGTCATCCTCGCCCTCGGGTTCACCGGCACCGCCCAGGCCACCGCGCCCGCCACGGC
Organism: Streptomyces kanamyceticus; assembly: GCF_008704495.1. Lineage (NCBI taxonomy): Bacteria > Bacillati > Actinomycetota > Actinomycetes > Kitasatosporales > Streptomycetaceae > Streptomyces > Streptomyces kanamyceticus. The sequence goes on along the minus strand of NZ_CP023699.1, from coordinate 9,723,046 downwards.
GCCCAGTTCGGCCGGGCGCTTCGGCGCCGACCCGGACCAGCCCGACAACCCCCTGTACGACGCCCCCGAGGGCTTCCAGGTCAGCTCCGGACGCGAGGCCGTCTCGCTCTCCTGGAGCACGCTCTCCGCGGCGACCGGCTACGAGGTGTACCGGGCCGAGGCGGAGGGCACCGGTCCTGACGAGGTCGGCCCCTACGCGCTGCTCGCCACCGTGAGCACGGGGGCGTACGTCGACAGCGACGCCGACCCCGACGTCGCGTACGCCTACAAGGTCCGCGCCCTGGACGACGCCGGGCACGTCTCGCCCTACACCGAGCCCGTGCGGGGCACCCGCGACACCGTCGCGCCCTTCGCCCCGCGGGACCTCAAGCTCGCCCGCGAGGACGAGCGCGGTGTGACGCTGACGTGGCGCAGCGGCGACTCGGACGCGGTGAAGTACGTGGTGTACCGCTCGGAGTCACTCAACTCCCACCTCACCAAGGTCGGTTCGACGACCTCCCTGACCTTCCGTGACACGAAGGGCGAAGCGGGCCTCCAATACGTGTACCAGGTACGGGGTGTCGACGCCGCCGGGAACGAGTCCGAGCCGTCCAACTACGTGACCGGCACCAAGACCGTCACGTCCGCCACCGCGCCGAAGGCTCCCTTCCTCAACACCCCCCAGCTCACGGGCAAACGGCTCACCCTCAGGTGGTCGCAGAGCCCGTACGTGCCGGTCTCCTCCTACACCGTCTACCGTTCCAAGACCTCCCCGGTCGACATCACCGACCCCGCCAACCGCGTGGCCACCGTGACGCGTACCGAGTACACGGCCACGGTCGGCGAGGACGTGGGCGAGCGGGACTACTACTACGCCGTCGTCGCCACCTCCCAGCACTCCGTCTCCTCGCCCGCCTCCGCGTCGTCGCGGCCGACGTACACGGCGCCGCGGCCGCCGAGTGCCACGCAGGTCTACGACATCGTGCCGGGCGCGGGCAGTGTGCGGCTCAGCTGGTACGACGTCCCGAGCGGCAGCGACGAGTCGCGAATCACCGGCTACCGCGTCTACCGCTCCACCAGTCCCCACGTCACCAAGGAGAACGCCGAGTTCAGCCGTGACACGAAGGACTCGCAGTACGTGGACCGCGGTCTGACCGGCGGCACGAAGTACTACTACGCCATCGCCACCCTCAACGAGGACGGTTTCGAGTCCGCTCTCTCCCCCGAGGTGTCGGCCACTCCGTCGGGCTGACTAGCTCCGTTCAACGGCCGCTTCCTGCAACGCCGTTGATGTTTTCGAGGCGTTGATGGCGAGTGCCAGGAGCGCCAGCGCGCCCAGTCCGAGAAGGCCCGCGACGACCGGGAGCGCTCCGGCCCCCACGCCGCTCAGCGTGACACCTCCGACGGCTCCGCCCAACGAGACCCCGAGGTAGGTGCCCGACGTGTTGAGCGCCAGGGCCTGGGGCGCGGCCGGTCCCGCGAGCAGATAGAGACGGGCCTGGATGGCGGGCGAGTTCCAGAAGGCCATGCCGCCCCAGACCGTGCCCACCACGACGAGGACGGAGAAGGGCACGGGACGGGCGAACCAGAGCAGCCCCAGGACCGCCATGCTGCCGACGAAGACGCCGATCCCGGTGATCAGTGTGCGGTCCGGGCCCCATCGGTCGGTGACCTTCCCGCCCGCCCAGATGCAGATGATGCCCGCGAACCCGGAGAGGCTGAAGGACAGCGCGCGCTGATCCACGCTCGCCCGGCTCACCGCGTCGAGATAGGGCGCCGTATACGTGAGCATCATCATCGAACCGGTCATGAGCGCGCAGTTCGCCAGGAGTCCGAGCGACACGGGTGCGGCGGCGAGCGCACGCAACTGCTCGCGTACGGCGGGCACTTCACCGGACCTGTCGTGCTCGCCGGGCAGCGTCACGAGGAGGAGGGCCAGCGCCGCGGCTCCGGCCACCGCCATCGACACGAAGGTCGCCCGCCAGCCGAAATGGCCGCCGATCCAGGTGCCGATCGGCACTCCGGCCGCGATCGAGCCCGTGACGCCGAGTGCCACGACGGCGACGTATCTGCCGATGTGAGTCTCCGGGGCCCGCTCTGCGGCATACGCGAACACCGCCGGAGTCGTGCACGCCGCCGCGAGTGCCGCCACGATGCGCAGGGCCACCAGGAGTCCGAAGCCGGTGGTCGTGGCCGCCATCAGGTTCGCGGCGATGAACAGCACGAACGCGGCGGTGAAGAGGCGTCGGCGGGACACCCGCGCCAAGGCGACCGCGGCGATCGGCGCGGCCAGGGCGACGGTGAGCGAGAAGACGGTCACCAATTGCCCGGCCTGGGCCTCGCTGACGTTCAGGTCTCGCGCGATTTCCGGCAGCACCCCCGCGATCACATAGTCATCGGTATAGAGAACGAAAGCGGCAGCGAGCAGCGCGAACAGCCACGCGGGCACGATGGATCCCCCTTGTGGTTCGGGTGTCTTTTACGGTTCAGGTTTTCCTGCAGTTCAGGTACTTCCACTTCAGCGGCGCAACGGCAGCGACCGCAGATGCGCGCGCAGCGTCGTGCGAAGGCGCGCCGCGCCGATCGATCCGTGCGGCGTCACCGCGTCGAGGGTCAGGCCACCGATGAGCGCGACGAGTCGCTCGGCCTCCTCGGCCGGGTCCGGCACTCCGAAGGCGCGCAGGGCGTCCGCGATCACCTGGCGCATGTCGGCCGCCATCTGCTCGGTCACCGGGCGGAAGAGGGGATTCACGCGTGCGGCGACGATGAACTCCATCAGCACGATCGACTCGACACGGCGTTCGCCGTCGAGCGGAAGCAGTTCCTCGACCAGTGCCTGCAGGGCGTCGACGGCGGCTTCGCCCGCGAGCCCCGACAGGGCGTCCGGTGAATTCCGGGTGAGCCTTTTCCCCATGCGGTCGCCGACTTCGGTCGCGGCCGCCGCGAGAAGCTCTCGGTGATCGCCGAAATAGTGGCGCACCGATCCGATGTTCAATCCCGATTCGGCGGCTACCTTGCGCAGCGACAAACCACTGAAGCCTTCAGCTACCAAGAGGCGGAAAGCCGCCTCGATGACGTCCTTGCGGCGCTGTTCCAAGTCAATCCGAGCTGGCATCGCTCGACAATATCACAGCTGTGATAAATACCTGAGGCGTCGCCCCCGGCGCCCGTTCAGGACGAGTCCCGTACCGCCACTTCCGGACCGAAGATCGGCGAGGTGCGGGGGGGCGCTCGCCTGTGGTCGACAACAGGGCTGCTGCGTAACTTTCTTGACGACTCATCAGGGGAAACAGTGGCAACTACCGAACGCCCCCTTGACGCACCCTTCACGCGGATGAACTATTCCCGGTCAAGAGAGCGCTCCCAAGGCCCCTGATCGTTCACTTCCTGAAACATCACACCGCCACAACAGGAGAGCCCACATGCCCACCACCCCCACACGCCGCACGGTTCTCGGCGTTATCGCCGCGTCGACCGCCGCCGCGGGCCTTCCCGCCCTGGCCGCTCCTCCGGCCAGCGCTCGGAGCGGCGCCGCCGCGCTGCCCGGCGGCGGCGACCTCGGCCCCAACGTGATCGTCTTCGATCCGTCGACGGCCGGCGTCCAGGCCAAGCTCGACGAGGTCTTCAAGCGGCAGGAGTCGGACCAGTTCGGCACGGGCCGCTACGCCTTCTTCTTCAAGCCCGGCACGTACAACGGACTCAACGCCCAACTCGGCTTCTACACCGCGATCGCGGGCCTCGGCCTCTCCCCCGACGACACGACGATCAACGGTGACGTGACGGTCGACGCGGGCTGGTTCAACGGCAACGCCACCCAGAACTTCTGGCGTTCGGCGGAGAACCTCGCGCTCAAGCCGGTCAACGGCACCAACCGGTGGGCGGTCGCGCAGGCCGCCCCGTTCCGCCGCATGCACATCAAGGGCGGCCTCAACCTCTCGCCCAACGGCTACGGCTGGGCCAGCGGCGGCTACATCGCCGACAGCCGTATCGACGGCAGCGTGGGACCGTACTCGCAGCAGCAGTGGTACACCCGCGACAGCTCCGTGGGCGGCTGGCTCAACGCGGTCTGGAACATGGTGTTCTCGGGGGTCGACGGCGCGCCGGGCCAGAGCTTCCCGAACCCTCCGTACACCACGCTCGACACCACGCCGATCTCGCGCGAGAAGCCCTTCCTGTATCTCGCGGGCACCGACTACAAGGTGTTCCTGCCCGAGAAGCGGACCAACGCGCGCGGCACCACCTGGGGCAACGGCACGCCGCGCGGCACCTCACTGCCGCTGAGCCAGTTCTACGTCGCCAAGCCCGGCGTCAGCGCGGCCACGCTCAACGCGGCATTGGCGCAGGGCCTCCACCTCCTTCTGACCCCGGGCGTCTACCACCTCGACCGGGCGGTGGAGGTGAACCGCGCCGACACCGTGGTGCTGGGTCTCGGCTACGCCACGCTGATCCCCGACAACGGCGTCACCGCGATGAAGGTCGCCGATGTGGACGGCGTACGGCTCGCCGGATTCCTCATCGACGCCGGTCCGGTCAACTCCCCCGTACTGCTGCAGATCGGCCCCCGGGGCGCGAGCGCCGACCACTCCGCCCAGCCGATCACCGTGCAGGACGTCTTCATCAGGATCGGCGGAGCCGGGCCCGGCAAGGCCACGCTCAGCATGGAGGTCAACAGCCGCCACACGATCATCGACCACACCTGGGTGTGGCGCGCCGACCACGGCGCGGGCGTGGGCTGGGAGACCAATCGCGCGGACTACGGGGTGCGCGTCAACGGCGACGACGTCCTGGCGACCGGCCTGTTCGTGGAGCACTTCAACAAGTACGACGTCCAGTGGTCCGGCCAGCGCGGCCGCACGATCTTCTTCCAGAACGAGAAGGCGTACGACGCCCCGAACCAGGCCGCCGTCCAGGACGGGAACGTCAAGGGCTTCGCCGCCTACAAGGTCGACGGCTCCGTGACGTCCCACGAGGGCTGGGGGCTCGGCAGCTACTGCAACTACACGGCCGACCCGGGCATCCGCCAGGACCACGGGTTCGCCGCGCCGAGGACGCCCGGGGTCAGGTTCCACGACCTCCTGGTCGTCTCGCTCGGCGGCATGGGTCAGTACGAGCACGTCATCAACGACACGGGCTCCGCGACCTCGGGCTCCTCGACGGTGCCGTCCACGGTGATCGCCTATCCGTGACGCGACTACGACTCCACGCTGGAGTGAGAAGCTATAACGAAAGCTATTGACCATCCCCTCCCTGTCGCTATACCTTCTAACCAACGAAGGAGCTTCTAGCGACCTGCCGGGGCGGGCATCAACTGACCGCCGCCGACATCGACTTACCACCACCAAGGGGATCACCATGTCCAACGTTCGCAGCACCAGCGTCCGCGCCGCCCTGCTGACCGTCCCGCTCGCCGTCGTCGGCATCCTCGCCACCGCCACCGCACCCGCCGGGGCCACGGCCGACCACCACGGCAAGCCCGTCACCTGCCGCGGTGCGGGCGTCGATCCCGACGCACGTGTGCGCTACAAGACCGACACCGTGATCCACGCGTCGATGCGCACCATCTGGAAGCTGCAGACCGAGGTGGAGCGCTGGCCGTCCTGGCAGGCCCACATCACCACCATGGACCGCCTCGACGACGGCCCCCTCCGCAAGGGCTCGGCGTTCCGGTGGACGACCCCGGTGCCGCCCAACCCCGCGACGCCCGCCACCAGCCTGGACATCACCTCGACCGTCGAGCAGCTCAAGCGCAACTCCTGCATACGCTGGACCGGTCCCGCGACCGGCGAAGGCCTGCACATCGACGGCGTCCACGTATGGAACTTCACCAAGGTCAAGGGCGGGGTGCGTGTGACCACCGAAGAGACCCACAGCGGCCCGCAGGTCGACGCGAACGTCCCCGCCGCCACCAAGATCCTGGGCGATGGCCTCGAAGCGTGGATGCGCGACCTGAAGACCACGGCCGAGGCACGCACTCACCACGGGCAGCACAGCCAGGCGCGCTGAGCCCGCACCGCCCGAGGGGGGACTCAGTGGCTGTTCAGCGGCTTGCCGTACTTCTGAGCCGTGGAGAGGTAGGGGAGGCCGAGCGTGCGGGGCGAGAACGCCGCCGAGCCGTCGGCCGCCCCTCTGGGGAAGAGCCATACGGCGCCCAGGGAGGCGTTCTCGCCAGGGGATCCGACCGTGACGTCCGCTCCACCGTCGGCGTTGCGGCCACCCGCGGCGACCGCCGCTCCGAAGGCGTCGCCCGCCTCGGCGACGCCCGGGACGCCGGGCGTGTCCTGGTTCCAGGCGTCGGACCTGGCAGCGCCTTCGGCGTCGAGCAGGCCCTGGGCGCCGCCACGGAGCAGCCAGGCGGCGCCCGCCCCCGCTTCGCTTCCGATGGCCTCGCCGGGGGCGCCCGCGATCAGGTCGTCGCGGCCGTCGCGGTTGACGTCCGCGACGGCGAGGGCGGCGCCGAAGCGGTCGCCGTCCTCGGCCACCCCCGGGACGCCCGCGGTGTCCTGGTTGAGGGTCTGGGCGCGGGTGCCGAACGAGCCGCCCGCGGGGCTTCCGTAGTGCAGGTGGATGCCGCCTCCCTTGGCGAGCTTCTCGGGGCCGCACGGGTCGTCGATGTTCTCGTCGGCGATCTCACGGCACTCGCCGAGCGCCAGGTCGTCGTGGCCGTCGCCGTCGAAGTCGCCGGTGGCCAGGGCGGTCACGCCCGCGTTGTCGGTGTTCCAGAAGTTGGCCAGCTCGGACCGGTCGGCGTCCCACCTCCACAGGCGCACGTGGGACTGCGTGTTGGGGTCGCCCGCGGTCCAGTACGCCACGCCGAGGTCGGCGAGGCCGTCGCTGTCGAAGTCGCCGGTGGTCAGGACGGGGGCGCGGCCGCCCATGGGGGCGGTGACGACGGTGGTGACCATGCTGTCCTCGCCCTGGATGACACGAGCGACGACCTTGTCGGTGCCGCCGATCACGATCGCTTGGTTGCCGCCGCCGGTCAGGTCGGCCGCCGCGACCGACGCGCCGTACGCGGCGGAGGGCGAAGGCCCGGTGAGGACCGTCGACGCCGGTCCCGGCCCGTTCTTCGAGCCGCCCACCGCGATGACCATGCCCGCGTCCGCGCCGCGGTCGGTGACGTCCTCGCCGGGGATGCCGACGAGCAGTTCCGCGATGCCGTCGCCGTTGAGGTCCGTCAGGGTCACGGAGGCGCCGAAGCGGTCGCCCGTTTCCGGTGCGCCGGGAACCTCGGGCGTGGCCTGGGTGACACGGATGCTGCCGTGGGCACCGACGCCCTTCGGGCCGCCCCAGACGACGTTGACGTACCCCGCCTTGGCCCGGCCGCCGACGGTCCCGTCCGGGACGCCGACGGCGAGGTCCGGGTAGCCGTCGCCGTTGAAGTCGCTCGTGGCGGTACGGGGTGCGGCAGCGGCGGCACCGGAAGGGAGGACGAACCCGGCGGCGGCCGCGGCGGCGGCGATGGCATACGTCAGGAGGCGGCGGCTGTGTGACACGGAGGCTCCCACTCGGTCGACGGGACGCAGGTCTGTCCGGTGTGACCGTCGAAGAGCGGAGCTGGTTGTACGGAGTTCATCGGCGGTCGGCTCCGGGTCCACGGTGCGGCGCATCCCCCGGGTGTGAGCTCACCCGACCCGACCGGACCCCACAGGACCCCACCCATCCGGCCCGCCCAGCCCCGTCTCCCTTCCGATCTCCATGATCCGTTCACACGCAGGCCGCCCGGCATCCGTCGGTGGCCGGGTAGGTCAGCACACATGAAGACACCCGTTTCCCTCAGAGTCACCGTGGCCGCCGCGGCCCTCGCCGCGCTCGCCGTGTCCCCGGCCGCCGCCTCCGTGGCCGACTCCCCGGCCGCCGCGCCCTCGGCACAGACGTTGAAGGTGATGACCTTCAACACCTGGCACGGCGGCAGTCAGGTTCCCGACGGCATCAACAAGATCGCATCGGCGATATCCGACTCCGGCGCGGACGTCGTCGCCCTCCAGGAGAACGACGGCGACTCGGCGCAGCGCATCGCCGACAAGCTCGGCTGGTACACCACCGCCACCGGCACGCACGTCGACATCGTCTCCCGCCATCCCATCGACCAGGAGGACTGGACCGGGTCCGGCAACGGCGTCGTCGCCGCGAAGATCAAGGGGTTCTGGATCTACTCGGCGCACCTCGACTACACCAAGTACGGTCCCTACAACGCCTGTTGGGACAACGACTCCTACGAGACCATCTATGCCGACGAGGCCAATCGCGGAAAGCAGGCCGCCGACATCGTCAAGTGGGCCGGGCCCGGGCCGGCCATCGTCGCGGGCGACTTCAACTCCCCCTCGCACCTGGACTGGACCCAGGACACGAAGGCCGACCACTGCGATTCCGTGGTCACCTGGCCCACCACCAAGGCCTTCGCCGACGCGGGCTACTGGGACTCCTACCGGGAGGTGAACCCCGATGAGGCCGCGCGCCCCGGCAACACGTGGTCGCCCGTCGTGAAGGAGACCGACGGCAAGCCCGAGCCCCAGGACCGCATCGACTTCATCCAGTACAAGGGATCGACCCTGGACGCGGTGAGTTCCACCACCGTCGGCGGCGGCGCCGGTTGGCCGTCCGACCATCTCGCGGTCATGACGACCTTCACGTACTGAGTGAACAGGCCCTCAGGAACCGGCGGATCTCGTCCGCCGATTCCCGGGGGCGGCGCAGGTGGACCCAGTGGTCGGCGTCCAGTTCCACCAGGGTGGTGCCGGGGCGTCCGGCGGCCATGTCGCGGGCCTGGGCGGTGGGCAGCACGGTGCTGGCGGTGCCGTGCAGGAGCAGCGCGGGGCAGTCGGTGGCCATCCACTGGTTCCAGTGGTCGCCGAGGACCCGGGTGTCCGAGTCGACCATGTCCCGCGGATGACAGCCGAGCCGCCAGCCGTCGCGGTGCGGCCGCATGCCGCCTTCGAGGAGCGGCGCCAACGGGCCGCAGGCGGCGATGAGTTCCTCGCGGGTCGATGCGGTGTAGGGGAGGTCGAGGAGGAAGGACAGCGGTGCGGGGTCGACGGGCGGCAGGTACGCGGGCCCTTCGATGTTGATCAGCGCGCTGACGGCCGCGGTCCGGCTCGCGGCCAGGTGGTAGCCGTTGACGGCCCCGAGGGAGTGCCCCAGCACCGGCATGGGGTGACGTGCGAGCCCGAGGTGGGCGAGCAGCGTCCCGAGATCGTCGAGATAGCCCTCCCGTCCGTACCGCTCCGCCCGGTCGGAGTCCCCGTGTCCGCGCTGATCGGGGGCGACGACCCGCCACCCGTCCGAGCCGAGCGCGGCCGCCAGGCCCCCGAACTCGGCCCCCTCGCCGAGATGTCCGTGCAGCGCGAGGAGCGGACGCCCGGCCGGGGGCCCGAAGTCCAGGTAGGAGAGGCGCCTGCCGTCGGGGGTGGTGAGGTGCGCGCGCAGGGAGGGGGCGGCGGCGGGTGGGATCGGCATGTCTTCACCGTACGAAGCGGAAGGCGCCGGTCACTACCGGGTCCGGCACAGCTCCTGTCCCACCAGTGCGCTCATGGCCTTCCCCGTGTCCTTGCCGCCGTCACCGGTGGCGTACACCACGGCACTCCGGCTCCCGTCCCGGGTGACGCCGCTCCACATGCGATAGCCGAGGAGTTCGCCCACGTGGCCGAAGTAGCTTCCGCCGCAGGGCAGTTCGATCTCGGCGATGCCCAGTCCGTAGGCCACTCCCAGCTCGGGCGCGGTCATGGTGGTCGTCATCTCGTCGAGCCGCGCCGGGTCCAGCAGGCGCCCGCCGAGGAGTGCGGCGTAGAAGCGGTTCAGGTCGTGCGTGGTGCTGATGATCGAGCCGGAGCCGACGGCCATGCTCGGATCGAGTGTCGTGACATCGATGCCGGTGCGGGTGCCCGTACCGGTGCCGAACGCCGCGTAGCCCCGGGCGTGCGGGCCCCGGATGAACGGGAAGGTGTCAGGCGCGCTCGTGTGTTCCATGCCCAGCGGGCGGATGATCCGGTCCTTCACCTCGTCCGCCCAACTCCCGCCGGCGGCCTTCTCGATGATCATCGCGGCGAGGATGTAGTTGGTGTTGGAGTACGACCAGCCCTTGCCCGGAGGGAAGGTGCGACCGTGCCGCATCGCCATGGCCACCAGTTCCCCGGGCGCGTAGGTACGGAACCGCTCGGCCCGATAGCCCTTCGCGCTGTTCAGCGCGGGGATGTCCGCCTTGATGTCGGGGATGCCGCTGGTGTGCTGCAGCAGCTGTCGCACGCTGATCTTCCTGCCGTCGTTGCCCTTGCCCTCGACCACTCCCGGCAGCCACCGCTCGACGGTGTCCTCCAGGGACATGCGCCCCTCTTCGACGAGTTGGAGCACGACGGTGGCGGTGAAGGTCTTGGTGGCGCTGCCGATCCGGAACCTGCCGTCCCGCGGCATCGGCCGTTCGGTGCCCGCCTCGGCCGTCCCGGCGCGCGCCGTGCCGTCCGCGTCCGGTGACGTCACCTCGGCGGACACGCCGACGGCCCCGGTGTCGTGGATCGCGTCCACTTCCTGTTGGAGCGGATCGGCCTGCCGCGGCCGTGCGGCGTGCGTCAGACCCGTCGATGCCGCGGCAGTCAGGCCGGTCGATGCCGCGAGGACGACCGCGGCCAGACTGGTCATGACGAGTGGGCCTCGGCGAAACCGTCTTGGCGCATGCATGGGGCATCCCCTCGCTGTTCGGCTTGCCCGCGCGTTCAGGGACCGCTCAGGCTGCGTCCGGCGGCCGTCTCACCCCTGGGCCGGTGGTCGCCGACCATCCCACCAGTGGCGGGACGACCGGCCCATCCGGCCCTCCCCCCGACGCGTCGACGTGCTGTCCTCGTGGCGGTGCCGGGGGTTATCCCCCGAAGACCCGGGCCCGGCTCAGTCGCCCTGCGACCAGGCCGCCACCGGAAGCGACAGATAGACGCCGAATTCGCTCGGCCCGGTCGCGGCCGTGATGCCCTCGTGCAGCCGGTCCACGCGTTCCTGACGGTCGGCGGCCCTGCTCTCGAAGAACTTCGAGCGGATCTCGATCACGAAGTCCAGACCGCTGCGGTCGAAGGGGCCCGCCTGCCGGAAGCGCAGCTCCACGTCGCCCGGCTGGAGGTCCCCGTCATAGGGCTCTTCGGGGCATTCCACGGCGAGCGACACCAAGTGCGGGAGTGCTGAACCGAGTTCGCGCAGCGTCGACTCGGCGACGTGCGGCGCGTAAGTGATCTCGACGAGGGGCATGAGATCACTCTATGTCAGGGCCGCAGCCCCTCCAGACACTCCAACGCCTCGTCCAGTGCGGTGGCGAAGTCCATGTCCGGATCCTCCGCCCATTCCAGCGAGACCTGCAGCATCACCCCGAACACGGCCCCGGAGTAGGCGCGCACCACGGCGTCGCCCGGGTCGCGTCCTGCGCGCTTGGCCACCTGTTCGGACATGACGCGCATGCTCTGGGTGATGCTGCCGAGACCGGCTCCCCACAGCTCCGGTTCGGAGACGATGAGGATCCAGCGTTCGCGCTGCAGGGCCATCTCCTCTTCGGAGATGTCCTCCAGCATCGAGCGGATCGTCCGCCGTTCGGCCTCGATCGGTGTCAGCTCGGGCGACTGCGCCTGGAACATCACCGAGAAGGGCAGGTCGTACTCGCGGGAGAAGACCAGGTCCTGCTTGGTCGCGAAGTAGCGGAAGACGGTGCTGGGGGCGACCTCCGCGGCCTCGGCGACCTGTTCGACCGTCGTGCCCGCGTAGCCCTGTTCCCTGAACAGCCGCACCGCCTCCCGCTGGATGGCGGCCTTGGTCCGTGCCTTCTTGCGTTCTCTCAGGCCCGGCACCGCTCTGGGCTGATCAGGCTGCGTCTGCGGCTTCATGCTCAGATTCTGCGGTCTGGGCCGCGCCCTGACCAACACGGCGCGGCAGCCACACCGCGGCGATGAGCGCGCCGAGCAGCCCCAGGCCGCCGGAGACGACAAGGACCACGTCCAGACCGTGGACGAACGCGGTGCGCACCGAATCGGCGAGGGACGGCGAGGTGGCCGCCCTGGCCACGGCGAGGCCGCCGAAGACGGACTCCTTGACCGCGTCCTGCGCGCGTTCGGGCAGTCCGTCGAGCTCAAGACCGCCCCGGTAGCCGGAGTTGAGGATCGACCCCAGGATGGCCGCGCCGAAGCTGCCGCCGAGCGTACGGATGGACTGGTTGACGCCCGAGCCGACTCCCGCGCTGTCCTCGGAGAGGGCCCCGAGTGCCGCGTCCATGACGGTGGGCAGCGCGAAGCCCAGGCCGAGTCCGTACACCGCCGTCCACGCGGCGGCGAAGCCCGTGCCGCTTCCGGTGTCCGTGGTGGCGCCGTAGAACAGCCCGGCGGCCAGCAGCGCGAGCCCGAGTCCGACCGCGGCGCGCGGCCCGATCGCCTTGGCCAGCCGGGGGGCGACGGACACGCCCACGAGCAGTCCGCCGACCATCGGAAGGAGCCGGAATCCGCTGCCGAGGGCGTCGGCGCCCAGGATCGCCTGGTAGTACTGCGGCATCGTGAACAGCACGCCGAACATGGTGAAGTTGATGACCGTGCCGAGCAGTGTGCCCGTGGTGAACCGGGCCGAGCGGAACAGGGACAGGTCGACCAGCGGATCGGCGACCCGCCGCTCCCAGAGCACGAACACCACGAGCACGAGCAGGCCGCCGAGGAGGGGTGCCAGCGTGGTGACGTCCGTCCAGCCCTTCTCGCCGCCCTGGATCACGCCGTAGGTCATCGCGGCCAGACCCGCGCTGGAGAACACCAGGCCGCCCACGTCGAACCGCTTGGCCTCCTTGGACTTGGACTCCGGCAGCCAGGCGGACACGGCAAGGAAGGCGAGGATCACCACCGGCACGTTGATCAGGAACACCGATCCCCACCAGAAGTGGTCGAGCAGATAGCCGCCCAGGATCGGCCCCAGCGGGTAGGCGAGCATCGCCGCACCCGCGACCGCGCCGATCGCCTTGGGACGCTCCTCGTCGGAGAACATCACCGGCAGCAGCGAGAGCGTGGTCGGCATGATCAGCGCGGCACCCAGGCCGAGCACGGCGCGCGCGCCGATGAACGTGCCGGGGGTCGTGGCGTAGGCGCAGGCCAGCGAGGCCACGCCGAAGATCACCAGCGCGCCGAGCAGCACCTTCTTGCGCCCGTACCGGTCCCCCAGCATTCCGGCCGGGATCATTCCGGCGGCGAAGACCAGCGTGTACGACGTGACGAACCACTGGAGTTCGACGTTGTTGGCGCCCAGGTCATCGGCCATGACCGGCAGCGCCAAGCTCAGGATCGTCACGTCGAAGCCCACGACGAGGGACGCGAGCACGAGAGCGCCGACGGCCCACCACCTGCGCGCGCCCGGATCTGCCGACATCGGAGTCCACCACCTTTCAGAGATTATGAAAGTCAACTCTCTTTTCGGAGGCTACTCTCATTTTCTCGCGGTGGCTATCGTCGGCACTCAGGTCGGGAGCAGCCCCACCTCCAGGTCGGCGACCACGCCGTAGTGATCGCTGGCCCATACGCCGTCGACCGGCTTGTCGAGGACGAGTTCGGCGCCGCGCACCCGGGCGTACGCGTGCGGGTGCGCATGCGGGGAGCCGACGAAGACATAGTCGAAGCGGCTGCGGTGACCGGGCTGGCGGACCAGACGGCCGATGTCCTCGGTCGCGTGGGGGTTGTCGGCGGACCAGGTGTGTCCGGGTCCGGAGCCCGCGATCCGCCAGGCGTCGTGGAAATGCGTGCTGCGCCCCGACAAGGACTGCCGCCCCGTCAGATAGCGGATGCTCGACGCCTCGGGATCCGCGTTGAAGTCACCGGCCATGATCGTGGGCAGGGCGGTCCTGTGCCGGGCGTCCAGATCGCTCAGGGCCAGTACCTGACGCTCGCGTTGGGCCTCCATGTCGAGCCGGAACGACGTCGTGGGCGCGATGAACAGCACGTCCCCCAACTCCGGCAGCGGCACCAGCGCCGCAAGCGTGAGCCAGGGGAGGTCGGGGACGTCCGTGCTCCGCTGGTCGAGGACTTCGACGATGCGGTGCGGCGCGCGCGTCGCGATCGCCGTGCCACCGAACCGGTCGGCATGGGGCGGCGTCGTCGCGGCCGTCTGCGACTGGTGGGTGCCGTGCAGCCCTGTTCCGTCGATGAGGCTCGGCAGCTGGTCGGGCAGCACCTCCTGCAGGGCGACGACATCCGGTGCGAGCCGCCGCAGTTCGGCGTTGATCAGCGCCGCTCGTGCGACGGCGTCGCCCCGGTTGTTCCATACGTTCAAGGTCATGACGCGTAGGTCCGCCACCACCAGTTCCTTTCCGTGTGTTGTCCGCTCCGTGCGTGGTCCGCTGCTCCTCAGGACAGCCGGACCGCGGTGACGTCGAGCTCCAGCACCACCAGCGGGCTCACCATGGCCGTCGTGAGGAAGTTCCAGTTCACGCCCCAGTCGTTCCGGTCGATGGTGGCGCCGCAGGTGAAACCGAGCCGGAGACCGCCTCGCCCGTCGTCCTCGGCTCCGGTCAGCTCGACGTCCACGGTGACGGACCTGCTCACCCCGCGCAGCGCCAGATCGCCCGTGACCTTGAACGCCGTCTCGTCGACCTGCCGCACCTCGGTAGAGGTGAAGGTCAGGTCCGGGTGGTCGCCCGCGTCCAGGAACCGCGCACGCAGCAGGTCGTCGCGCTGCGGGTTGCCGGTCCGGATGCTCGCGGCCGGGATCACGAGCCGCACGCGGGACTTCGACGGATCCTCACCGTCCACGTGCACGCCGCCCTCGCACCCCTCGAACTCCCCGCGCACCCGCGAGGCCATCCGGTGCCGGGCGACGAGCCCGACCTTGGTGCGGGCGGCGTCCAGGACGTAGTCGCCGGTCAGCTCGTCGAATCCGGTCGTGGTGGACATGTGGGTCCCTCCTCGTGCGGCAAGTGGTGGCGAGGAGTACGACGAGACAGCCGACCGGAATGTGAGGCGCCGCGCCCACCTCACATCTCGGACGGCTACCTCGTCGTACGGGTGAGGAAGGCTGTCGCACGGATGGCAGCCGGGACGACCAAGGGAGCGACGACACCATGAACACCCCATCCGAGCCGAGCGACGGCGGCCCGCTCGACCCGGGACTGAGCGCGGTCATCAGCGAGCGACGTCAGCTGATCAATGTCGCGTACCGGCTCCTCGGCTCGGTGGCCGACGCCGAGGACGTCGTGCAGGAGACGTACGCGCGGTGGTACGCGATGTCGCCCGAGGGGCGGGACGCCATCAAGTCCCCCGGCGGCTGGCTCACGAAGGTCGCGAGCCGCATCTGCCTCGACCAGCTCGGCTCGGCACGGGCGCGGCGCGAGACGTACGTGGGCGAGTGGATCCCGGAGCCGGTGCCCGATCCCTCCGAGTGGATCGGCGGGCGTCCTGCCGGGCGGACCGCCGACCCGGCCGACCGCGTCACGCTCGACGAGTCGATCAGCATGGCGTTCCTCGTCGTCCTCGAGTCGATGACACCGGCCGAGCGCGTCGCGTTCGTACTCCACGACGTCTTCCGCTACTCCTTCGCCGAAGTCGCCGACATCGTCGGCCGGACCCCCGCGGCCTGCCGTCAACTGGCCTCGTCGGCCCGCCGCCGCATCGCCGCGTCGCACGCTCGCGCGACGCCCGCGGCCCGCCGCGCCGACCTCGTCAGGGACTTCAAGCAGGCGTGGGAGGCCAAGGACATCGAGGCCCTCATCGGCCTCCTCGATCCGGACGCGACGGCCCTCGCCGACGGCGGCGGGCTGGTCAACGCCGCGCCGCGGCCGCTCGGCGGCAGCGAGGAGATCGCGCGCTACCTGATCGCCGCCACCGGCCTGACGACGGGCCAGACGATCCTGGAGCGCACGGTCAACGGCCAGCCGGGGCTGGTCTTCCAGCAGGACGGCGTCACCGTGTCGGTCATGGCGTTCGACTTCGCGGACGACCGGATCACAAGCCTGTGGGGCGTACGAAACCCCGAGAAGCTCAGGGGGTGGACGGCGGCCTGAGGGGTGCGCGTCCCTGTGCCGACGAGGCCCCGAAGTGGTCGTGGTCGGCCAGCACCGCGTCGATGACGCGGCGGTTGGCCGCGGCCTTCTCCTCGTCGGTGTCGATGCACTCGGACAGGACGAGCAGCGCCTTCCACAGCGCCCAGCCTCTGGCGCGCGCCCAGGTCGCGGCCGACTGGTCGACGGCCCGCCGGAACGCCTCCCGGCTCGCTGCCTCGAACAGGCCCCACGCGATGACCAGATCGCAGGCCGGGTCGCCGACGCCCGAGGTGCCGAAGTCGATGACGGCGGTCAGTTTGCCGCCTTCGACCAGCAGGTTCCCGGAGGCGATGTCGCCGTGGAACCACACCGGCGGCCCGTCCCACGCGGCGGCCAGCGCGGCCTCCCACACGGTGGCGGCCCGATCGGTGTCGACCCGTCCCCTCAGCGCGGCCAGGCAGCGGCGTGTCTCCGCGTCGTAGTGGGCGGGTGAGGCTCCCCGGTACCAGCTGTGCTCCCCCGCTGCCGGCCCTCCCGCGGTGTCACAGCGCTGCAGCGCGCGCACGAACTCGGCGACGGATACGGCGAATTGGGCCATGTCGTCGATGTGTCCCCGGGCCGCCGTCTCCCCTGCCAGCCAGCCGCGCACGGACCAGGGGTAGGGGTATCCCTCACCCGGTTCGCCTTTGGCCAGTACGGGTGGGACGGCGACGGGCAGCGACGGCGCGAGGCGCGGCAGCCAGTCGTTCTCCTTGTCGACGGCGGGGACGTAGCCCGCGGCGGTGGGCAGCCGCACCGTCATGTCGTCGCCGAGGCGGTAGGTGCGGTTGTCCCAGCCGTCCACCTCGACCGGGGTGACGGTCAGGCCGCTCCACCGCGGGAACTGCGCGGCGATCAGGCGCCGTACGAGCGCGGCGTCGATTCCGGCGCGGCCGTCGGGAGGGAGGGTCGAAACCATCCCGCGATCATCGCTTCGGGGCGCGGGACCGGCAAGGGAGTTTCCGGGTCCTCGGGTTCTCATCCACCTACGGAGAGCGGGCAGAAGAAGCACAAGGCAAAAAAGAAAGACAAGGAGGTCAGCCGCTCCTTGCCACTCTTAATTTATAGCGGACAGGGGGCCTTGCGGCAAGGCCCAGGTCATGGCGCAGAATCATCGCCTTGAGCCGGAATCCGCGTAGGCGGCTTCCGGGGAATTCGGATCATTGAGCAAGTGAATTGGGGGGTTGCGTTGATCGACGTGATCATCGCCGGTGGCGGGCCGACCGGCTTGATGCTGGCCTGCGAGTTGCGGCTGGCCGGGGTGCACGTGGTCGTGCTGGAGAAGCTGACCGAGCCGACCAAGCAGTCCCGTGGACAGGGGCTGCACGCGCGCAGCGTCGAGATGATGGACCAGCGTGGCCTGCTCGACCGCTTCCTCGCGGTCAGCGAGACGTACAGCGTCGGGGGGCTCTTCGGCGGCATCATGAAGCCGTGGCCCGAGCGGCTCGACACGGCGCACGCCTACGGCGTCGCCACCCCGCAGCCGCTCACCGAGCGCCTGCTGAACGAGCGTGCGGTCGAACTCGGCACCGACATCCGGCGCGGCTGCGAAGTGGTCGGGGTCGGCCAGGACGAGGCCGGGGTGGACGTCGACCTCGCGGACGGGACGCGGCTGCGTTCGCGCTACCTCGTGGGATGCGATGGCGGCCGCAGCACGGTGCGCAAGCTGATCGGCGTCGGCTTCCCCGGCGAAGCCGCCACGGTCGAGACGATGCTGGGCGAGATGGCGGTGACCGAGGATCCCGGGACGATCGCCGCCGTCGTCAAGGAGGTCACCAAGACCCAACTGCGGTTCGCCGTCTCGCCCAGTCAGGACGGGCTGTACCGCGTCATCGTGCCCGCAGGATCGGTGGCCGAGGACCGGGCGGCCGAGCCGACCCTCGACGACTTCAAGGAGCGGCTCCTCGCGGTCGCGGGCACGGACTTCGGGGTGCACTCGCCGCGCTGGCTCTCCCGGTTCGGCGACGCGACCCGGCAGGCGGAGCGCTACCGGGTCGACCGGGTCTTCCTGGTCGGCGACGCGGCGCACATCCACCCGCCGACCGGCGGGCAGGGGCTCAACCTCGGCGTACAGGACGCGTTCAACCTGGGCTGGAAGCTGGCCGCCGCGGTCAACGGCTGGGCGCCGGAAGGGCTTCTCGACACCTACCACGCCGAACGGCACCCGGTGGGCGCGGGCGTCCTTGCCAACACCCGCGCGCAGATCACCCTCCTCGGGACCGATCCGGGCGCGACCGCGCTGCGCGAGCTGTTCTCGAAGCTGATGGACTTCGAGGAGGTGAACCGGTACGTCACCGGGATCATCACCGCGGTCGACGTACGGTACGACTTCGGCGCGGGCGACGACGGCCACGAGCTGCTGGGGCGCCGGATGCGCGACGTCCGGCTCAAGCAGGGCCGCCTCTACGAGTTGACGCACGACGGCCGCGGCCTGCTGCTCGACCGGACGGGCCGCCTCTCGGTGGACGGCTGGACCGACCGGGTCGACCTCGTCACCGATGTCAGCGATATCACCGATGTCAGCGACGCACTGGACGCACCCGCGGTACTGCTGCGTCCCGACGGTCACGTGGCATGGGTCGGCGAGGATCAGGAGAGCCTGCTCCGCGAGCTGCCGAGGTGGTTCGGCGCCGCGACGGGCTGACCGCTCGCCCGGCGAACGGGCCCGCGGTGGACGGCGCGTGCCGTCCACCGCGGGCTCGCTCACAGCCGCCGGACGCGCAGCACCCCGGTCCGCATCGGCAGGGTGAACTCACCGCGGGCGGTCCCTGGCGTACTCGCGAGGAACGCGCGGATCCGGGCCAGCGCGGCCTGTTGTTCCTGTTCCGGCATGACCAGCATTCCCGCGCGCGTGGCGAGGGTCTCGACGAGGGAGTCGGCGCCGCGGCGCTGCCCGTGCGGGAAGTCCGCCTGTTCCGGCGAGCCGAACCGGGCGGCCGCGCCGGTCTTCGGGAGGTGCATGGCGGCCGTCTCGGCGCGCCAGCTCGCGGGGGTGTCGCGCGGGCCGATGGCCGCGCTCCCGCTGACGCGTGCGAGCCCGGCGACCCACTCGACCTGGTCGTCCATGAGGTTCCACAGACCGGCCAGCACGCCGCCGGGGGCGAGGACCCTGGCGATCTCGGGTCCCGCGACAGCCATGTCGAACCAGTGCATGGCGTTGCCCGCGAGCACGGCGTCCACGGAAGCGTCCGGCAGCGGGATCGCCTCGGCGCTGCCCGCCAGGGCACGGACGTCCGGCAGCGCGCCGCGCAGCTCGCTCAGCATGGCCGGATCGGGCTCGACCGCGACGACGTCGGCCCCCAGCTCGACCAGCGTGGCGGTCAACTTCCCGGTTCCCGCGCCGAGATCGAGCACGCGTGGGCCCGGCGAGGGTTCGAGCGCCCAGCGCACCGCGGTCCGCGCGTAGTCGGGACGGTGTTCGGCGTATGCGGCCGCCGCCGCGCCGAACGACGACGCGTGGAGGGGTAGTTCGCCCTGATTCATATGCGTACGGTCTCCGTTTCCTATTCGGTGCGCAGGGCCGTCGCCGTGCGGGCCCTGGCGGCCCAGCCCGCGGGCAGGAGCGCCCCCAGGGTGGCGATCAGCAGGCCGCCGAGTACGAGGGGGAGCAGTTCGACCCCGTCGTAGACGTCGATGACGGATTCGGGAAAGCGCAGCCCCACGCTGTCACCCATCGCGGGAAGAACCCAACCGTGCAGGGCCACGCCGAGCGGCACGCCCAGGGCACCCGCGACGAGGCCGGTCACGACGACCGAGGTGACGACCATCACGACGGTCTGACGGGGCGTCATGCCGAGTGCCTTGTGCACGCCGATCTCCCTGACGCGCTCGCGGGTGTCGAGCAGTACGCCGTTGAGTACGCCGAGCGCGGCGACGGCGACGAGCATCAGGGTGAGTGTCGCGGACAGCGCGTTGAGCGTGGCGACCATGTCGCCGTCCGCGTCGAGGCCGCCCGCCCGGGCGGTGACCCCCAGCGGATCCAGGCTCTTGTTCAGCGTGGCGACGTAACCGGAGACGTCGGTGCCCGACGTGAGCGCGATGTGATGGCTCGTCTCCGTCGGGTCGGGGTGTGCGGCGGCGAGGGTCGAGGCGTCGGTGAAGACCTGCATGCCGTTGTTGCGGGGGTCGAGGACCTCGCCGACGATCCGGACCGTGACCGGTTCGGCCAGGCCGTCGAGGGTGATGGTGTCGCCGACGCGGGTGCCGGTGGCGGCCAGGAAAGGAGTGGGGACCACGGCCTCGCCGGTCCCGTCGAGCCAGCGGCCCGAGACCAGGGTGAAGCCGCCCCAGGAGGCGTCGCCGGTGAAGGCGACCGCGTCGACGGTGCCGGTCAGGCCGGACACGGTCGTCCGGACCTTCGTCGCGCTGTAGTACTTCCCCGTCCCCTCGGCGGACTTGACGGCCACGGCCACCTCGGCGGGGTCAGGACCCGGCCGCTGCTTCTCGGCGCCGGGGGCTCGGGGGCCGAAGTCCGGCATGGGCGCGGGTACGACGACATCGGCGGCGTCGTGGGCCTTGGCCTTCATCACCTCGCCGAGCGTGGCGCCCATCCCCACGGTGAACGTGACGGCGATGGCGCCGAACAGGATCGCCGCGCCCATGCCCAGTGCGCGGGCGGGCCGCGCGAACGGCCTTGCCAGGCCCAGGGCGACCGGCTGCGGCAGCGGCAGCCGTCCGGCCAGGCGGGCCGCCCGTCGGCCGCGCCCCGCCGACGCGGAGCGCCCGACGGCGAGCGCGTCGACCGTCCGGAGCCGCCCGGCCCGCAAGGCGCTCGCCCACGCGGTCGCCGCGACCAGTCCGAGCACTCCGGCGATCACCGTCAGATCGACCCAGGGGGCGATGCCCAGGGACGAGGTGCCGTAGACCTCCCCTGCCTCGGCCAGTACGGGGACGGCGAGCAGGTGGCCCGCGAAGAGGCCGAGGACCGCCCCGGCGGCGGCGGGGATCAGCGCCTGGCCCACGTAGGCCCGCACGACCAGGGCCGGGGTGAAGCCGACGGCCTTGAGGATGCCGATGCGGCGCGTGCCCGCGCCGACGGCCGACGCGACGACATTGCCGACGATCAGCACCGACATGACGAGGCTCAGGGCGCCGAACGCGATGAGGAAGGGGACGTAGACGGCGGTGTCGCGCTCGGCGGTCTTCTTGACGGTGAGCCAGGACTGTTCGCCGACGGCCGCTCCCGCGGGCAGGGACCGCGTCACGGCCTTGCGGCCCGCGGTGATCCGCGCGGCGGTGTCCGCATCGGTGAAGCGGTAGAGCATCTGGTAGCCGCCGCTGCCGGGCGCGGTGAGCGCCGCCATCTGGGACGGCACCACCCAGGCGTCGGCGGTCCCCGTGACCGAGCGGGCCACGCCCACCACCGTCAGCGCCGGATCGCCGGGCAGTTGGGCGAAGGTGACCTCGCTGCCCATGGTCGGGATGCGCGCGGAGTCGGTGGACAGCACGATCTCGCCGGAGCGCGCGGGCCATCGCCCGTCGAGCAGCTTCACCTCGTCCACGGCTCGTCCTGGATCGCCCCGGCCGACTACGGTCATCGGCCACCCGGGGCCCGACTCGTCCGCCCGCGGGGAGAGCGTCGCCGTACGGAACGGTCCGGCCGAACCGCTCACCCCCTCGGCGTCCTTGGACTTCGACAGCTGTCCGGCACGCACCTCGGACGCGTCGAACGCCACGGACAGATGCGCGCCGTGCTGCTCGGCGAAGGCGTCCTCGAAGGGCGCACCGGACACCACGAGCAGCGAGCCGCCGAGGACGGACGCGGCCACCGCCATCATCGTGGCGAGCCCGATCACCAAGGTCTGCACCCGGCGGCGGCCCACCCCCGAGCGCACCACGTTGCCGAGCGCGCTCATCGGACGGACTCCGGGGCGGGGGCCTGCGTCCTGACGTCTTCGGTGATCCGGCCGTCGGCGATCCTGACCGTGCGGTTCGTGCAGGATCGGGCCAGCGCCAGGTCGTGGGTGACCACCAGGATGGTCTGGCCCTCGGCATTGAGGTCCCTGAGCAGCCCGCTGACGTCGTCCCCGGCGGCGGTGTCCAGCGCACCGGTCGGCTCGTCGGCGAGGAGCAGCGGCGGCCGGTTCATCAACGCCCGTGCCACCGCGACCCGTTGGCGCTCGCCGCCGGAAAGGCACCCCGGGTAGGCGCGGGCGTGCCGGTCGATGCCCAGGCCTTCCAAGAGCTCGGCGGCCCGACGGGCGGCCTCGGCGCGTGCCATGCCCGCGAGCCTGGCGGGCAGGACGACGTTGTCGGTGACGGTCAGATCGTCGAGCAGGTTGAAGAACTGGAAGATCATGCCGATCCTCGACCGCCGGTAGAGCGCCGATCCGGCCTCGCCCAGCTGGTCCACCCGCACCCCGGCCACGGTGACGGTCCCCGTGTCGGGCCGGTCCAGGCCCGCGATCAGATGGAGCAGCGTGGACTTGCCGCTGCCTGAGGGGCCGAGGATCGCGACGGCCTCGCCTGCCCGCACGGTCAGCGATGCCTCGTGCAGGGCGGGCGGCCCTTCGTCGTATCGGCGGCTCACCTCGCGCAGTTCGATCACCGGCATGGTCATGAAGGGCTCCTCGGTCATGGGTGGCTGACGGCGTGAACGCTAGGAGCGGGTCCGGCCCGTACGCGTCGGCCGCGCGGACCCCTTGTCGTACCGCGCTTCGATCAGCGCCGGGAAGGTCATCCCTACGATGTAGGCGGCCGATGTAGGCGTGCGGTGCGGATGACCGCCGAGACGGATTCCGCCGGTCCGCGCGGCGGCGACAATGACCTGGTGATGAACGTTCGTACGACGCTGGAGTGGCTGCGGGGAGCCGCGCGCCGGGCGGTCCGCGACGCCAGGTACCCGAGCGGGCCATCGCCGCAACCCACGCGGCGCGCCTGGCAGTTCGACGTTCTGGTGGCCCTGGTCCTGGGCATCGCGACCGTCTACTACGGCATCGACAACGCGGGGAACATCGTCAGGCGGGAGATCGCACCCGGCGTGGAGGTCGTGGTTCCGCGCCCGTCAGGACCCGGCGGTCTGGCCTTCATGGTGACCCTCGCGGTCATCGCCTCCGGCGCGCTGGCGCTGCGCCGCCGGTACCCGCTCGCGGTGCTGTGCGTCGTGACGGCCGCGACGCTGGCGACCCCGCACAGCGTCATGCGGCTGACCTTCTACGCGTTCGTCATCGCCGTGTACAGCGCCGCCGTGTACAGCCCCTCCCGGGTGGTGACCCTGGCGGCGCTGCCGGTGGCGGTCGTCCTGGTCGGCACCTCGGGGAACTCGGTGACGCCGATCGTCCCCAACGAGTACATCGCCCTGCTGATCCTGGTCCCGATGGCCGTGGCCGCCGTCGGCCTGCGCACCTGGAAACTCCGCACCGACGAGGGCCGCACCCGGCTCTCCGCCCTGGAACGCGAACAGGCAGAGGCGCTGCGCGGGGCCGTCGAGCACGAGCGGGCCAGGATCGCCCGCGAACTGCACGACGTCGTCACGCACAACGTCAGCGTGATGATCATCCAGGCGGGCGCCGCACGCAAGATCATGGAGTCCTCCCCCGGGCAGGCGAGCGAGGCGCTGCTCGCGGTCGAGGCGGGCGGACGGGCGGCCATGACCGAGCTGCGCCACGTCATGGGCCTGCTCACCATGGCCGACGAGGGCCCGGCGGCGGACGACGGCGCGGACCCGGCCGACGCGGCGGTGGACCTCACCCCGCAACCCGGCCTGGACCAGCTCGAATCGCTGGTCGGACGGGTCCGGGACGCCGGGCTCCGCGTCGGCCTGACCGTGACGGGCTCGCCCAGGCCGCTGCCGCCCGGCCTCGAACTCGCCGCCTACCGCGTGGTCCAGGAAGCCCTGACCAACACCGTGAAGCACGCGGTCGGCGCCAGCGCAGCCGTGACCGTCGACTACGGCCCTGAACTGCTCCGGGTGGAGGTCATCGACACCGGCGGGCCGCCGGGCGCGGGCACCGGCGGCGGCCGGGGCCTGATCGGCCTGCGCGAGCGCCTCGCCGTCCACGACGGGACCCTGCACTCCGGCCGCCGCTTGACCGGCGGCTACCGTGTGGAGGCCCGCATCCCCTTGGAGACACCGTGACCGAGCCCCTGCGTGTGCTCCTCGCCGACGACCAGACCCTGGTCCGCACCGGATTCCGGATGATCCTCGGTGCCGACGGCATCGACGTCGTCGCCGAGGCGACGAACGGAGTCGAAGCGGTCGAAGCGGCCCGGCGCACCCGCCCCGACGTGGTCCTGATGGATGTCCGCATGCCCGAGATGGACGGCCTGGAGGCCACCCGCCGCATCCTCGCCGCTCCCGAAGCTCCCCGCTCCGTTCCCGAAGTTCCCTGCTCCGTTCCCGAGGCTCCTCACTCCGTTCCCGAGGCTCCCCACTCCGTTCGAGCAGCTGAGACTCCGCTGCCCGACGCGCCCCGCGTCCTCATCCTGACCACCTTCGACCTCGACCGGTACGTCTACGCCGCGCTGTCCGCCGGGGCCAGCGGCTTCCTCCTCAAGGACGTCACCCCCGAGCAGCTGACCGCGTCCGTCCGCACGGTCCGCACCGGCGACGCCCTCCTCGCGCCCGCCATCACCCGCCGCCTCGTGCGGCGCTTCGCCGGCGGCGAGCACCGGCACGGCACCCAGGGCGGCAGCGACGCCGCCGCCCTCCACCGCGACCTCGCCCCGCTCACCCCGCGCGAGTTGGAGGTCCTCGGCCTGCTGGCCCGCGGACTGAGCAACGCCGAACTCGCCGCCCGCCTCCACCTGGCGGAGGCGACCGTCAAGACGCACGTCGCCCGCATCCTCGCCAAGCTCGGACTCCGTGATCGCGTCCAGGCCGTCATCGTCGCCTACGAGACGGGGCTGATCAGCGCGGGCGAACACGAGGACGCGCAGGCGTAGGGCCGAAGGGCGGCAGCCGGGCCCGGCCCTACCCCTCAGCGGCGGCGTCCCGGCCCGCGGCCGAGTCGTCGACGTCCGTCACGCTGGACACCGTCATCGCGACGGGGAGGGCTCCAGCCGTGAGGAGCGCGGCCAGTTCACGGGCGGACGAGCGCGTGAAGCTGCCCGAGATCTGGACCTTCCCGTCGGGGATCGTCGCCTGCACCGCGGGGGCGGAGAGCACCGATCCGTCCAGGACGATCGCGACTTCGTTCGCGGGGACCTGCCGCCTGGACAGGTCGGTGGTGAGGTCGGCGAAGCGCTTCGCGCCGCGGGACGTGAAGGTGAGGTCCACGAGCCAGCCGCTCGCGGACTGTTTGTCGAAGTGGGCGCGGGCCGCGGAGACTTCGGTGCCCCGGACGGCCGCGGGGCCCAGGTCGTACCGGTTGGCCGGGGTGTTGGTGGTGCTCGTGGAGCAGGCGGTGAGCGGCTGGGTGGGCGGTGCGGTGGTCGCCGGACACCGGTCCGCGGTCGCGGCGCTCTCGCCGCGGACCGGCCGGAACTCGAGCCGGGCCTGTTCGCCCAGTGCCGTGAGCTTCTTCTCGGCCTTGCCGGGCGCTGTCGCCGTGATGCCTCCGCCGAAGACCGCGACATGCGCTTTCTTCAGGCCCAGCAGGTCGGCCCGGTGGCGCATGAGGTCGGCCGTGGTCTCAAGTACGGCTTGTTTCTGTGGAGTCGCCGGGGTGAACACCACACTGGTCCTGGTGGACCGGGTGGCGGAGGACGCCGACGGCCGGGGAACGGGGGCGGCCGAGCCGTCGGGTTCCGCCGTCGAACTCCCCATGCCCTGCGCGGTGTCCTGCGCACTCTTCGTGCTTCGCGCACTCCCCGTACTCTCGGTGTCCCCCGACGAACCACCGCACGCGGCCAGTCCCACGATCGCCGCCCCCGCCACGGCGGCGCACCGCACCGCTCGTAATCGGACCGCTATCGGCCCAACCCTCTTCGCCACGGCCTCTCCCTGCTGTAGTCACCGCGTCATCCTCAGTAACTTATGCCCAACCCCGTCCGCGGAGTCGCGTATCCGGCCATACAGCGGCGCTGAAGGGCCTTCGGTCAGGCGCAGCAGTTCGTGCCCCGGCTCTATGCCGAGTTCGGCACGGAGCGTCCTGCGGTAGCGGTCCAGCGCGCGGCGCGCCTCGTGCCAGTTGCGCTCCGCGATGTGCGCCTCGATCAGCAGGCGCTGCGCGGTCTCCCGCAGCGGTTCGGCGCTGACCACGGTCAGCGCCACGTCGACCGCCTCCGCGCACCGGCCCCTGACGAGGAGCGCGCGGCTCAGGGCCTCAAGGGCGTGCAGCAGGCGCTGGCGCACCCGTTCGCGCTCCATCAGGGCCCAGTCGTCGTAGCAGCCGGGCAGGAAGTCCAGGTCGTCGAGGCGCCAGGGCAGCGGCGCGAGGTCGCAGGGGCGCAGTTCGTCGCGGATCAGCCGCTGGGCCCAGTTGCAGACGAGACCCACGTCGACGGAGACACCGGGGTCCAGGCGCAGGAAGGTCTTGTCCGCGTCGATGAGGTTCAGGCGCATCTGGCGCAGCCGCCACAGGGCCGACCGCAGATTGCCGCAGGCGCGCGCTTCGTCCCCCAGCGGCCACAACGACGCGGCGACGTAACGGCGTTCCACCTGTCCGGACTGCAGGGCGACGAACACCAGCAGTCGCTTGCTGCCCTCGGGCACCTCGATGTGCTCCCCCGCGAGCGTGACGAAAGGCCCCCCGAAGAGATGGACCATGTTGTCGCAGCCGCTTTCGGCCCGTGCCAGCGATTCGACCAGTGAAGAGACCACTGCGACCCCCCGTAGGGCGGAGCGGATGACAGTTCCACATCATGCCCGCAGTTGGCGTCACCGCCTCGTCACGGGACGGGGTGAACGCCGGGGGACGCCGTCACCACGTCGAGTGGGGCTTCTCCTCGCGGTCGGCGCTCTGCCCGGTCTCGGCACGGGGCTCCCCGACGCTCCCCTTCTCTTCCTTTTCCCCCTCGGACTCGTTCTCCACTTCCTCCCTTTCTCCCTTACCTCCCCCTTCGGGGTGGCACGCCCGTGCGCACGCCTCGAGGATCTCCTCCACCACATGCGCCCGCAGCATCGCGCAGCGCTGGTCCGCCGCGTCCTTGCGGCACGTGAGTACGCCGAGCCTGCCGGTCAGGATGCCGAGCACACGGCGGCCGGTGACCGAGCACGTCAGCGCCTGGCAGAGGCAGTTATGGAAGTCGTGCACGCGCGGGAAGCCCCACCAGATGTCGTCGTACCGGTGCCAGAGCCACCGCAGGGTCGCGTAGGCGTGCCTGAGGTCGGCCGTCGTGGGGTCCGAGACCGCCGCGAGCAGGGCGGTGACGGCGGCCTTGAGGTCGGCGACCCGCTGGGTCAGCGCGCCGGGTTCGCCCGCCAGCACAGTGAAGCAGGCTTCGGCGGCGGTCACGATCCGGTCGACGCGGGCGATCCTGGCCGTCAGTTCGTCGAGGTCGTCGTCCTCGCAGCTCTCGCGCTCGTCGTCGAAGTCGCACTCCTCGACACAACAGCCGGTGCGCGGTTCCCCGCAGTGTTCGAGGCGCTCGGCGACGTCGTGCCACGCCTCGTCCAGACACTCGACCGTGTGCCGGTCGAGTTGGCAGCGCAACTGCTCACGGAGCTGGTGCAATTCCTTGCGGATGTTCGCCACATCCGCCGTAACCGCGGTACGCGCCGTCGTGTAGGCCGCCCGCGCCGTGTCGTACGCGGCCCGGCGCTCCTTCAGCGCGTCCGCGTACCGGGCGAGGTAGGCGGCCCGGTCCGCGACCCCCTTGGACTCGCAGGCGAGGTCGTCCATGCCGCTCAGGTCGCACTGCTCGCACGGTGGGGCGTGGTGCTCGCGGCGCTCCCGCCGGGACTGTCCCGGGTAGCTGCTGTCCATCGTGTCTCCTCGGTCGGTGCCCGCCGCCGTCCTGTTGCCGTTGCGGAGTGCGGTGCGGCCGCAGTATCGAAGGCGTGCTGTCACCGGGGCGTCGCCGCCGATGGCGTGACCTCCGGCGGCACAACGCCGCGGTGACGCGCCGGGGCCCACCATCGCCGCCATGGCCGGATACCGGGCCCTGGCCGCCGTCGGGCGCAGCATCGTCGACCTGCTGAACCGCAGGTTCGACGAGACGCTGCCGGGTCCCATCCGGCCCACCGCCGTGCTGGCCACGACCCGCGACTTCGACGAGGTCAACAGCAGCCCGAACGCGGTGATCCAGTTTCCCGCCGTGTCGGTGTACTGCTACCGGCTCTCGGTCGACCGGGAGACGCGGCCGGGACTCGCCGGTGCGGCGAACCAGGACGGTGTCGCCCGGCTGCCGCTGCGCATGCATCTGCTGATCGCCGCCTGGGACACCTTCGCCGAGAGCGAGTTGGAGTGGCTCGGTCTGGTCGGGCAGGTGCTCGAGTCGGAAGGGCTTCTCGCGGGTCCGCTGCTGCATCCTTCCGGCGACTGGGACCCCTCCGATCTGGTCTCCGTGGTGCCCGACGACGTGGCGCTCGACTCGATGAGTGAGGCGTTCCAGGCGCTGACCACCGACTACCGCGTCTGCCTGCCCTACTTGGCGCGGGTGATCCGCATCGACGGCAGGCGCTCGGACGTCGCCGAGCGGGTCACCACCGTGGCCGCCGGGCTCGGACCGAGGTCGGCACGGCCCGGGCCGGTGGCACCGTGAGCGCCCTTCCCGGCGGGCAGCGGGTCCTGCACCGCCTGGCACTCGCCCTTGAGGTGCGGGACGCCCTCACCTCGCGCCCGGTCACCACTCCGCTGGTGGTGCGCGGGGAAGGGGTGGGCCGCCGGTTCGTCGGCGATGACGGATCCGGATCCCGTGGCAGCGACGGACGCTTCCTCCTTCTCTTCGGCCCGCACATCGGGGACCTCGCGGACCTGCGGATCACGGACGCCGCCCGGCGCCTCGTACCCCGTCGGCTGCGGATCCCGCTGTGGAGCCAGGACGACGCCGCGGCCGATGAGCAGGTGCCGCCGGGGCCGCATCTCCCGGCGCTGTCACGGACGTTGAGGGTCTGGCTCGCGCCGGGGAGCGCCGGTGGTCCCGGGCCGGGGTTCACCGTGATCCGGGGCCGCGTCGCGCACGGTTCGGTGCCGGTCCGCTGGCCGCGGATCGCGGCGCTCGGCCCCGGCGGGATCGTCGTCGGCCGTGCGCACGGCGACGAGCGGGGCGAGTTCCTGCTGCCCGTCACGGGCGTGGGCACGATGCCGCCGCCCGTCCTCTCCCGCATCCGGGTCGATCTCCTGGTGCACGCGCGCGGCCCCGGCGGTCCGCCACCGCCCACCGAGCGGGAGCTGGCCCTTGATCCCCTCGCGGATCTTCCCCAGGAGAGCGTCCCGCGCTCCTCGTCCCCGCCGCTGCCCGCCGACCTCGACAACCCGCTGCTGCGAGGCGCCGCGCCACCCCCGGGCTACGTGCCGTCGACCGCACCCGTCTCCTCGGTGGACGTGCCCGTCGGTGACCTCCTGCTGCTGCGGAGCCCCCTGCAGTTCAGCCCCTGAACGCCCGCGACCCGCATCGGCCCGAAGGAGCCCGCACATGCCCGAGTACCTGACTCCCGGCGTCTACGTCGAGGAGACGAGCTTCCGGTCCAAGTCGATCGAGGGCGTGCCTACCAGCACCTTCGGCATGGCGGGCCTGACCCGCTACGGGCCGCTCCCCTACGCCCTGCCGGACACCCCGCCGGTGCCCGTGCGGCCGGTCCTCGTGACCTCGTACAGCGAGTTCGAGCGGGCCTTCGGCGATCTGTCGTCCCCTTCGGACGACGGCAAGGCCAACTACCTGGCGCACGCCGCCCGCGCTTTCTTCGCCAACGGCGGCCGACGGCTCTACGTAGCCCGGGTCTTCCCCTGGGCACGTGATGACCAGAGCGGCGAGATCGACATGGCGCAGGTGGACGCCGCGTTCGCCCGGCGTGCCGTGACCGCTCCCGGGGCCGCCGGTGCGGGCGCGCCCGTGGCGATGCCGACGTGGCGGGCCCGCTGGCCGGGGTCCGCCGGGCGCCGGATCAGGGTCGCGGTGGCGCGCAGGCTGAGCAGGGACCGGATCGTCGTCGACCCGGTCCTGGGGCGGGCCCGCCTCGTGGGGGTCAGCGAGCTGGCCGCCGTCGTCGTGCTGCCGCGCGGCACCGTGCCGAAGCGGGGTGAGCCCATCGATCCGGCGACCGTGTTCGTCGCGCGCCGCGGCGCCGACCGGGTGCTCGGCCTGGACGACGGACACGGCGGCGTCACGGCGATCGACCCCCAGACGTCGGGCTATCAGCTGGAGTTGGACGTCATGGTGGCTTCCGCCGACGGCCGCACGGACACCTACACCCAGCTGGCCCCGCACCCGGACCATCCGCGTTCGGTGTCTCGCGTGCTGCGCGCCGTGGACCCCGCCGACGAGCTGGCGCAGGTCTACCTGCTGCCGGGGTCCACCGAGCCGCCGCCCCCGCCCGCCCCCGCCCCGGTCGAGCCGACGGCCGGGCAGCTCGCGGCGGCGCTGCTCGCCGCGGGCAGCCAGGGTTATCTGACGGACGGGACCGAGGGCAATGACGGCGTCCCCCTCGCCCCCGAGGACCTGCTCGGCGCGGAACCGGACGACGAGGACCCCGCCCGCCCCGGAACCGGTCTGAACGCCCTCGCGGAGCTCGACGACATCGCGCTGGTCGCCACGCCCGACGTCGTCCGGATGACCGACGTCGCCTCGGTCAAGACCGCAACGGACAACCTCATCGGACACTGCGAGCGGCTCCGCTACCGCATGGCCGTCGTCGACCCGCCCGCCGAGAGCAGTCTGTCCCAAGTGCGGGCGTTCCGGGCCGCGTTCGACACGTCGTACGCCGCGCTCTACTACCCGTGGATGCAGATCATCGATCCGACGCAGCGGCCCGATCCGGGCTCCGCGCCCGCCACGCTGATGCTGCCGCCCTCGGGATTCGTCGCGGGCGTCTACGCACGCAGCGACGGCAACCGCGGTGTGCACAAGGCGCCCGCCAACGAGGTGGTGCTCGGGCTCACCAAGTTCGAGACGGCGGTCAACAGCGGGCGGCAGGCCGTGCTCAACCCCGAGGGCATCAACGCGCTGCGGTTCTTCCCCGGCCGCAGCAACCGGGTCTGGGGCGCACGGACGATGAGCTCGGATCCGGAGTGGCGCTATGTGAACGTGCGCCGCCTGTTCATCTATCTGGAGCACTCCATCGACCACTCCACCCAGTGGGCGGTGTTCGAGCCGAACAACGAGCGTCTCTGGCGCGATCTGCGGCAGACCATCGAGGACTTCCTGCTCGTCGTGTGGCGGACCGGGGCGCTGATGGGCGGCAAGCCGGAGGAGGCGTTCTTCGTGCGCTGCGACCGTTCGACGATGAGTCAGAACGACCTGGACAACGGCCGGTTGATCTGTGAGATCGGTGTCGCCCCGACGTATCCGGCCGAGTTCGTGATCTTCCGCATCGGCCAGTGGACGGCCGACGCGCGTCGCCCCTAGCCAGCCACTGTCCGCCCCCGCCACTTCCACCCGGAGGAGACCATGCCCACCAGGGACAATCCGTACGGCGCGTTCAAGTACCGGGTGAAGCTCGGCGACGACACCGACGAGGGGTTCGCCGCCGGTTTCTCCGAAGTCAGCGGCATCGCCTCCGAGGTGAAGTTCTCCGAGTACCGCAACGGCAACGACCTGGAGAACCACGTCCGCAAGATCGCCAACGTCAACAGCACCGAGGACGTGACGCTCAAGCGCGGCGTCATCGGCGATCTCCGCCTGTTCCAGTGGCTCGACGCCACCCGGGACGGCGACTTCGATCCCCGCACGGTGGTGATCGTGCTGATGGACGAGCGCAACGTCGACGCCTGCTCGTGGACGCTGCACAACGCCCAGCCGAAGAAGTGGGTGGGCCCCACGCTCACCGGCAAGGGCGGCGGCGACGTGGCCATGGAGGAACTGCACCTGGTCGCCGAGTCCATCGACTTCCGGAACACCTGACCGCGATGACGGCGGGCATGGGCACGGGTCCCCCGCTCGGCGCCCCCGGCGTCTACCACGTCCCGCCGGGCGCCGAGCGCACGGAGCCGCGCCCGGTAGCGCTGGACGCGGCGGGATTCGCCGGGGTGGCGCCGCGCGGCCCGGTCGACGAGCCGCTGGCCGTGGGCAGTTGGCCGGAGTACCTGGCGCGCTTCGGCCTCGGTCCCGGACTGCTGCCGCTGGCGGTCTCGGCGTTCTTCGCCCAGGGGGGCCGCCGGGCCTACGTGCTCCGGGTCGGGCCCCCACCGTCCACCGAGGCACACACGCTGTTGGGACAGGGCGCGTACGACACGGGCGCCCACTGGATCCCGCTGTGCGCGACCGGGAACGGCCGTGCGCTGCCCGTTCGTTGGCAGGCCCGCGACGAGGGCGCCTGGGCGAACGGACTGACGGTCACCCTCACGGCGGTCCCCGGCCGCCGCTTCGCCGTCGAGTCGACGGCGCCGTCCCCCCGCACGCTCGCGGCGGCCTCCGGCGCCGACGCGGACCGCCTGGTGCTGCCTCCGGCGGGTGTGCGAGCACCCGCCGGTTCACTGCTGCACGTACGTACCGCCCGCGGGCACGGCGGGATCCGTTGGATCGAAGCGACGTCCGACATCGAAGTGCCCAATGGAGTACGCCGATTGGCCTGGACCCTGGACGCTCCCCTGCCCGAAGCGGCCCGCTCACTGGTCCTCGTGCACGCCTCGGTCACCGTGGACGACCACGCTCCCGAGGGGCCGACGGTCGAATCCTTCGACGTCGGCCTCAGCCCGCGCCATCCGCGCTGGCTCGCGACGGCGGTGGCGGACGGCTCACTGCTGATCGCACCGGACCCCGCCTGGGCCGAGGACGCGGCCGCCGGCGACCTGCGCATCGCCCTCACCGACCCCCTGCCGTCGCCGGTCGGTTCCCGTGTCGAGCGGCACGGCGAAGACCGGTACGGCGACATCGGTGAAGAGGACCTGCTGGGACGCCCGTTGAGCGAACCCCCGGACGACGACGACCCGGCAGGAGAGCGGGAGTACCGCGGCGTCGAACGGCTCGCCCAGGTGGCGGACCTCGGCCTGCTCACCGTCCCCGACCTGGCCTGGAACGGCGTCGTACCCGCCCGGGAGACCGAGGAGCCGCCCGACCCGCCGCCCGAGGGCTTCGCACCGTGCGTCCCGCTGCCGCGGCCCGCCCTGCTGCGCACCGCAGGTGCGGACGCCGCCTACCTCGACGCGCGCGTTCCTGACGAGCTCGCCACGCTGCGGGCCCGACAGCAGCGGGTGGTCCAACTGGCCGACGCCGCACAGCGGTTCATCGCCCTGACCGATGTCCCTCAAGGGCTGAGCGCGCAGGCCGCCGCCAACTGGCGGTCCGGTTTCGACAGTGGCTACGCCGCCGCCTACCACCCCTGGCTCGGCCTGCTGCCGCCGTCCCCGGGGCTGCCGCCGACCGCCAGGCTCAGCCCGCCTTCGGCCTTCGCGGCGGGCATCATCGCGGCCCGCGAGATCGCCGCGGGGCTGCCCGCGGGGCCCGCGAACGAGCTCGCCGCGGGCGCGGTGACGATCGCCGACCGGATCAGCGCGGCCGAGCACGACCTCCTGCATCCGCTGGGGATCAACGTCTTCCTGCCCGAGCGCGACGGTTTCCGGCTGACCGCGGCGCGGACCCTGTCCCATGACCCCGCCTACCGGCAGCTCACCGTGCGGCGGCTGATGACGATGCTGCGCCTCACCCTCGACCGGGAGAGCCAGTGGGTGGTGTTCGAACCCCACACGGTCGCGCTGCGGGCCGTCCTCGTGCTCCACGTCGAGGACCTGCTGCGCGGCCAGTTCCGGGCGGGCGCGTTCTCCGGCGCGACCGAGGCCGAGTCCTTCTTCGTACGGGCCGACGCGGACCTCAACCCGCCCGAGTCACTCGCGCTGGGCCGGATCGTCCTTGAGGTCGGTGTGGCGCCGAGCAGCCCGCTGGAGTTCCTCGTGCTGCGGCTCACGCGCGGCGACGATTCCCTCGACATCCAGGAGGCAGCCCGTGGTTAGCACGCCCCAGGCCAGGCCGCACGCGCGCGACGTCCTGCAGACCTTCCGCTTCGAGGTGACCCTGACCGACAGTCCCGGCACCCGGGCGCCCGCCGCCACCGACGTACGCAACGGCAGCACCCTGGGCAACGGCTCCTTCCAGGAATGCGGCGGACTCGACCTCCAGGCCGACGTGCGCGAGTACCTGGAGGGCGGCCGCAACGACGGCGTGATCCGCCGCGTCGGCAGGGTGAAGCTGGAGCCTCTCGTGCTCAAGCGCGGCATGTTCGCCAGGAGTCCCGGCGAGCGGATCGACCCGGCCCTGTGGACGTGGCTGCAGGACATGGTCGCCGGGAACCTTCCCGTACGGCGGATCGACGGGACCGTCCACGTCTTCGCGTCGCTCCACGAAGCACGGCAAGCCCCCCTGGCCACCTGGCGGTTCGTCCGCGGGCTCCCTTCGCGGATCACCGGGCCCTCGCTGAACGCCCGCACCGGCGAGATCGCCGTCGAGGAGCTGCACATCGTGCACGAGGGTCTGAGGCTGGTGTCCTGATGGCGCAGTTCGCGAAGGCCTCGCTGGCCGTCATCACCCTGCTCGCCGCGGCGGGACCGCGCGAGAAGGCCCGGTTCTCCGAGCCCAAGGACGTGCTCGACGTCCAGTTCAATCCGACGTCGCTGAAGATCCAGTACTCGAACAACGCGGACGCGGGCGGCGTCACGGCCAGGGCGCAGCCCCGCCAGAACGCGTCCGTGCAGCCCGCGGTCCTCTCCTTCGACCTCGAGTACGACACCGCGGAGGAGACCGGCGTCGACGTCCGGACCCTCACCGCGGCCGTACGCCGGTTCGTGCGGCCGCCCAGGAACGAGCCGAAGAGCCCTGCCCCACTGGTGCGGTTCCACTGGGGCACCTTCCTCTTCGACGGCCGGGTCACCCAAGTCACCGAGGACATCGACTACTTCAGCCCGGAAGGGCGCGCGCTGCGGGCCAGGCTCAGTCTCAGCATCACCGAGCAGGACCCGGCCCTGGAGGCCAACGCGATCGGTCCCGGCGCCCGCACCGACGACCGGGCCGCCGACACGGGCGGCGCGGCCCCGGTCAGCCCTTCGCCCCGGCCGCTCGCCCCGCCGCCGGGACCCGCCCCCGGCCAGCGCGGCACCGCCGCCCCGCAGCGGGTGGTACCGGCGCTCGAAGGGGAGAGTCTGCAGGGCCTCGCCGCCCGCGTCGGCGGCAGCCCGGCGGCGTGGCGGGCCCTGGCCGACGGCATCGACGACCCGCTGAATCTGACGGCCGGGCTCGCCGTGCGGGCCGGTGCGGAGATCGAGGCGTCGGCGGGGCTCGGCACCAGCGCGGGGTTCGCCGCGGGTGCCACCGTGGACGCGCGGTCCGGCGACGCCGAAGCGACCGCCACCGCGAGCGGGTCCGCGGCGGCGCTGCTCCCCGCGGGGATCCGGTTGACCGCGGCGGGCGGGGTGGCCGCGGCGGCCGCACGGCTCGCGAGCGCGCGGGCGCGCGCCGACGACGAGGCGGCGCGGACCTCGTTCGCCGTGCCGCAGGCACCACTGGGTCCGCCGTCCGACCCCGTGGATCCGCGGTCCCTCGCGTACGGCCGTGCGCTGCCGCTGCGGGCCCGCCCCCAGGTGTCCACCGCCGCCGCGAGCCGGGCCGGTGGCGCGACCGGCCTCACCGCGCGGGCCAGGCCGCGCGAGGCACCGGTGTCGGCGCGGACCGGTGCCCCCTGGGAGCAGCTCACCCCCGGCGCGCCGGGGCGGGCGGCGGCGGACGCCGCACAACGCGCCCGTGACGCCCGCCCCAGCACGATGCGGTGGCGACCAGGAGGTGACTGCCGGTGAACTCCATGAGCACCGCGGCGAGCACGGTCAGCGTGGACGAGGTGCGCACCCAGGTGAGCACGGTCGGTGCCCCGGGCGCCGGTGCCACGCGGCCGCCCGGCATCGTCCCCGGCGCGGCCGAGGCGGGCTGGTGCGAGCTGCGGGGCAGGCTCGCCTGGGTCGAGGCACGCACGCACGCCGACGGCTTCGACGACTGAGACCGCCATGCCTGATACCGCAGCGCCCGGGACCTCCGTGCCCGGGGCCGCCACGCCCGGGACCTCGACAGCCGAGATCACACCGGCGATCGCCACGCCGGTGTTCCGGGTGCGCGGCGCCCTCGTGCCGGACCTGGCCCGCGACTGCGTACGCCTGGAGGTCACCGAGAGCACGGAGGGCCTGCGCACCCTGCGCGTCCACCTCGTCGCCACCGACTCCGGCGCGCCGGGTCCCCCGGGGCGGCTGCGCCACCTCGACGGCCGGGACGTCGACCTCGGCCGGGACATCCAGGTCGCTCTCGGCCCCGACCAGCGCCAGCGGCACGTCTTCGACGGGACGGTCTCCGCCGTCGAGGCCGAGTTCCGCGACGGCAGCGCGCCCGTGGTGGTCCTGTACGCCGAGGACCCGTTGATGCGGCTGCGCATGACCCGTCGTATGCGCACCTACGAACGGACCACGGACGCGGACATCGCCCGCTACCTGGCCCGCGCGCACGGCCTGGACGCGGACGTCGACGCCGCGGGGGCGCGCTACGACGTCGTCCAGCAGTTCAACCAGAGCGACTTGGCGTTCCTCAGGGAGCGGGCCCGGCTGATCCAGGCGGAGTTGTGGTGCACGGGCGGCACGCTGCACTTCCGCACCCGCGACAAGCGCGAGGGCACCAAGGTCGTCGCCGTCCAGGGAAACCACCTCCTGTCCGCGCGGATCGGCGCCGACCTGGCACACCAGCGCGGCAGCGTGACGGTCACCGGCTACGACGCGCACACGCAGCGGACGATCGAGGCGCAGGCGGGCCCCGAGGTCGTCGACGCGGAGATCTCCGGCGGGCGCACGGGGCCGCGCCTGGTCCGCGAAGCGCTTGCGGAGAGCGCCAGTTACCGGGTCCGCGAGGCGGCCCTCACGGTCGGGGAGGCCAGGTCGTACGCGCGGGCCGAGATGCTCCGCAGGGCGCGGCGCTTCGTCACCGTGAGCGGCGTGCTGCGCGGCAACGCCGACCTTTCCGTGGGCAGCCGTGTCGAACTGACCGATGTCGGCGGGCCGTTCGAGGGCGGCGGCTACTACGTGACGTACGTACGGCACTCCTTCGACCAGGTCGCCGGTTTCCGCACCTGCTTCCACGCGGAGCGGGCGACCGTGAACGAGGTGGTGTGATGGCCGGTGCGACGGCAGCGCACACGTCCGCGGACGGATCGGCGCCGGGCTACTTCGGGGTCTACCCGGCCGTGGTCACCGACCTCGTGGATCCCGAGCGGCTCGGCAGGATCCAGGTCCGATTCCCGTGGCTCGGGGCCGCGGGCGACCGGGACGTACGCGCCTGGGCCACGCTCTGCTCCCCCTACGCCGACGGCGACCAAGGCCTGCAGATCCTGCCGGAGAAGGAGAGCCAGGTCGTGGTGGCGTTCGAGGCGGGCCACCTGCGCAGGCCCTACATCGTCGGCTGCGCCTGGAACGGCACGGCCCCGCTGCCCACACCGGCGACCCGCGCGAACGACCTGCGCACGTGGAAGACGAGATCGGGCAGCCGCATCGAATTCGACGACGGGTCGCCGCCCAAGGTCACGGTGCGCACCGCGAGGGGCCACCAGGTGACGCTCGACGACGCGGGCACGGGCACGGTGACCGTACAGATCGCGGGCGGCGCGTCGGTCCGTGTCACGGCGACGTCCGTGGACATCAGCGGGATGACGTCGGTCTCGGTGAAGGCGGCCAAGGTGGACGTGACCACGCCGGTCGCCACGTTCAGCGGGGTCGTCCGGTGCGAGGTGCTGCAGGCGAACGCGGCCGTGGCCTCCCCGGTGTACTCCCCCGGGGTCTGCAACCTGCTCTGAGCTCGCAAGGCCCCCTCCGAGACGACCACTGGCAGGTGATCGGCATGGACCACGCGTACGCGCTGCGCGCCCCCTGGTACGTACGCGCCAGGGAGGGCCTCACCCCCTTCGACGCCGCCGCGCGCCGTCCCGCCCTGCAGAAGTACGGCGGCACGGACTTCGTGGACCGGCTCCTCGCGGACCCGCGCGACAGCCTCGCCTTCGTGGCGGAGGACCGGTGGGGCTTCCCGGTCCCGGTGTCCATGGGTGGCAAGGGCAGCGGACGGCTGCGGTTCGTGGACCGGGCGATGGTCCGCTCCCCGCTGCGCAAGCTGTACCAGCCGCTGCACGAGCGGTTCTACACCGTCGTGGTCGAGCTCTTCTGCGACGAGCCGGGGCTGCCGAGGGCGGGTGGGACCGAGGGCGTGGACCTGTCGTTCGTGATCAGGCGCGAGCGGACCCTGGTGCACGACACGCGGGCGCTGCGCGAGCTGGCCCGCGGCCTGGCCCTCGCGCTGTACACGGCGCAGACCAACTCCACGGCACCGCCACCGACCGTTCCGGAGAGCGACGACCTCGACGACGTGGCGTTCGTCGGCCAGGCGGCGCAGCTGCCGCTCACCCCAGCGCAACAGGCTCTGCTGGCCAAGGTGCGTCCCCGGCGCGTGGTCGAGGCCTGGGTGCCGGGTCCGGTCGGCACGGGGCTGTGGCGCCGCGTGGACGAGAGCGCGCCCGCGGCACTCCTGGACGGCGAACTGGAACTGCCGATGTGGCAACTGCCCCCGAACGAACGGGACTGCGCCGCCGCACGCACCCGCTCGCTGTGGTTCGGCGTCGTCCCCACGCACTCGGCGGACATCGACGAACTCGGCCTGCCGCGGCTCGACGACCGGACGATCTACCGCGTGCGGTGCCTGGCGCGACAGCATCCGGGCGCGGGCCACGAACAGTGCCCCGACCGGCTGTCCTGGAGCGAGCCGACCGCGCCCTACCGCCTGGCCCCGCACGCCGACCCGGAAGGGACCAAGAACCACCGGGTGACGATCACCATGCCGGACCTGCGGGCGGTGGCCGCGCGTGCGGCGCGCCCGCCGGGGCCCGGTGGCGTGGAGATCGTCCAGCCCCCCGGCTCACAGCTGCGGATGAACCCCGGCTCGTTCCCGCCGACGCCCGGACCACCCGACCACGGGTCCGTGACCAGTCGCTGCACGTTCGCCATCGAACTCTTCATGATCGTCTCGATGTTCGTGTTCAGCCTGTTCCTGCCGGTGGTCGTCTTCGTCTTCCAGCTGTGGTGGCTGTTGCTGCTGCGGTTCTGCCTGCCGAGTGAGGCGACAGCGCTGGAGACGCTCGAGAGCTACCTCGACGGCGGGGGCACGCTGGGCGATCTGCTCATCCCCAAGGCCGACAAGGAGGCCGAGGAGAAACGTCGGGCCCAACTGGCCACCCTGGACGACGTGTTCGAGACCACGGACGCGGCGACCCAGCTCAATGCGGTGCCGACGTTCAGGGACGATCCCTCCCAGGTCGGCGACTTGGTCGCGGGGCTCGATCCGGCGGGCGCGGCGCTGCCGGGGACGGACCTCCCCGAGACGAAACCGGACGATCCGCTGTGTCCGCGATGAGTGCCCTGGCCACCCGTGACAGGAGTCCGGGCAGGCGGCCACAGAGCGAGGGGCCATCCAGGGAGCTGGCCACCGGCATCGCCGGAACGCGCGAGTCGGGCGCGCCCTCCGATCACTCGGCGAAGTCCCCTTCCCCTTCCCGGTCCTCTTCTTCGGATCTCGCCTACGAACTGGCGCACGTCGTCCAGGGACCTGCCACCCCTGCCGCGCAGAAGCCCGCCGTCGGCCTCCCCCACCTGTTCGGCCTGTTGGGCTCGGGCCTGTACGGCGGATTCGACAGCACCTGCGCCGTGCTGCGAACACTCGGACTGCTCCCCGCACAGCGCGGCGTCTACTGGAAGGGCCATCCCGCGCCGCGGCATCCGACGCCGTGCAACACCCATCCCACCGCGCCGCACTTGATGGACCCGATGATCGCCAGCGGCGCCAAGTGCCGCGGCGTCTGTGGTCCCGACTGCGCGCAGAGCTGCCGCGCCGAGCCCGACGAACACCGCTGCGTCCCCGACTCCACCGG
Source organism: Streptomyces kanamyceticus (assembly GCF_008704495.1). Taxonomy (NCBI): domain Bacteria; kingdom Bacillati; phylum Actinomycetota; class Actinomycetes; order Kitasatosporales; family Streptomycetaceae; genus Streptomyces; species Streptomyces kanamyceticus. Next base: position 9,683,159 of record NZ_CP023699.1, on the reverse strand, counting down.
GCTCCGCCATCACATCTGTGTCTACCAGGGAGTTCAGAACTGCGGCACGCACCGCGGCTGCCGGGACCACGACGCCTGCTACGACTGGTGCTCCGAGAAGGGGCACAACTCCCTCGCCGACGGCTGTCACCGGTGGTGCGACCTCGGCTGCGTCTGCGACTTCGGCACGCTCCAGTGCATCGGCTGGGCATTGGGGAAAGGCCCCTTCGACGGCCGCCTGAGGTTCTACGACGAAAGCGTCTCGCAGATCATCGGGCCCTTCCCCGGGACGTGCCCGACGGCCGCGCTCGTGGTCACCGCCCGATTGCGGCAGTACCTCGACCTCAAGGACCCGACGGCGATGCTCGACATGCTCGCCCGGGCCCCGGCGGACGAACGGCTGCACCTGTCGGCCGCTCCGGCGGAACGCGATCAACTCCTGGCCACGATCGGCCTCCCGCACCGGCAGACCGCCCTCGCGATCCTGGCGGACGCGCCTTCCTGGGCGGTTCCCTCCCTCGACGCCGCGACGGTCCACCTCGCCGACCGGGCGATACAGGACCAGCACCGGGACGTCGCGCTCTCGACGCTCCTGGTGGCCCTGCGGCGCCGCGGCACCGTCGATCCGCGCCTGGCCGGTTTCCTGTACGTGGGCGGCGCGCACGCGGAGGACGCGCTGACGTCGTTCCGCCTCGTCCAGGACCCGGTCACCCGAGCGCGACGGGCCGTTCCGCCCGTGCGCGTCGAGATCTACGACAAGGCCTTCGTCGACACCGGATGGCTGTTCAGCACCGTGATGCACGAGCACGTCCATGTGCTGCAGGTGCTGCACGGCTACCCCGCCCGTGAGTTCCGCCAGGGTCAGCAGCGGAGCCGCTTCGTCGAGCGTGACGAGGTCGAGTCGTATCTGTGGGAGGTGGAGCACGCGGTCGGCACCGGGCTGATCCGGCACGCCGCGCAGCTGACCGATATCGGCAGGCGCTTGACCACGCACTTCACTGCGATGCCGGGGAGCCTTCAGGCCCGCTACCGGGTTCGCGTCCGGGCGGCGCTGGCCCTCGTCGCCCAGGTGGCGGCCGGTGTGCCGCAGCTCGGCATCGACGACGCCCGGCGGGAGTTGGTGAGGACGAGCCGCGCGATCGCCGAGCTGCTGAGCCGGCGTCGGGGCCGGGACGACGCCGTCGACGCGCAGATCGAGGAGCTGCGCCACAGGCGCGCCAAGGCCTTGGTCACGGTGGCGCTGGTGGACAATCCGGCGCTCCAGGTGGTGGGTCCCGGCGACCCCGGCACGTACCGGGTGGCGACCCCTGACGCGGCGGGCGGCATCCGCTATCTGTACGGCGGGATCTCCGTCGGGTGGCACCTTGCCGCGGCGTCGACGTCCGCCCACACCCTCGGGGGTGCGCTGCGGGTCGGCGGGCAGATGGCGGTCGCCGGGACCGCCATCCAGGGGCGGGTGCACCCCTTCCCGCCCGACATCGACTTCGACGAGCACGTGCACGTCGTGGCCGACGACAAGGAGGAGGCGGCGCGGCGGGCCGCGCGGCGGATCGTCGCCGGAGTCTTCCGGATCAGTACGGGCCCCCGCCCGGGCCGCGACGACCTGGAGTTCCGGCATCTGGTGGCCTATCCGGTCGGCCGGGGCAGCACCGCGATGAGCCTCGGGCAGTTGCAGCGGCCCGACGGGGTGTCGAAGCTCGCGAAGCTGATAGCCACCCTCGACGGCGGCAACCTCAACACCTTCTGGCGGGGGTTCCTGGCCGACGGCCGGTTCATCAACCTCACCCGTGTGGTGTTCGTGACCGCCCGGCGCCCGGACGGCTCTCCGCTGCTCACGGCGCGGGGAAGCGCCGATTTCAACCTGGCCCAGCTGGCGGATCCAGGAGCGATCCCGGCGACGCCCCTGGCCCGGTTCGCGTGGGACATGTGCTGCGACGCCCGCCGCCGGGCCCGTCAGGGAAACTGGCTGAAGGCCGCCAAGCGCGCCTACAACTACTTCTCGACCATCGGCGACACCCCTCATATGGCGGCGCTGGAACCGGTGTTCAGCCGACCCGAGGCGGAGATGGAGATGTACGCGAGCGTCGTCGAGGCCCTCCGGTACGCGCTGCTCGAGTGGGACAGGGACACACCGGAACCACGTACCCGGATCCTCTCCGCGACGATGGCCCGCAAGCAGGCGGAGAACGTGGCCCAGAAGGTTCTGGAGCTGCTCCCGGACGCCGGTGGCGGCCGTGGCCCGCACGCCATCGCCGAGGAACTGCGCGCGATCGCCGGGCAGTTCCGGGGCAGGGACCGCTGGGACAACCTGGAACAGGCGCCTTGGCTCGCGCAACGATTGCAGGCCGTGCTGAAGGACATCCGGCGCCACGTCTCCGCGAGCCTGGAGTACCGGGTGCGCCCGGTCATCGAGGCGCCGCTCGCCGCGGCGTGCCGTCACTGCGGCAGCCGATCCGGGGGTGGCGGGCCATGAGCGGACCGTTCGAGGAGGCCAACCGGCTGTGGTTCGAGGAGGGCAGGACGGCCCGCGCGCTGCGGCTGTACGAGTCGGCGCTGCGGGAGCGGCCGGACGACCCGGCGGTGCTGCTCCAGTACGGCATCGCGCTGTGGTCGGTGGACCGGTTCGACGAGGCCACGGCACTGCTGGAACGGGCCAGTGACCTGCGAGAGCCGCTCGCCGAGCCCGGTCGGCTCACCCTTGAGGCCTGGATCCCTCAGTTCGTCGGCGCCCCTGCTCCCCGGCACTACCCGGAGTTCACGCCGGAGGAGCTGGACCGCGACGGCTTCGGGGCGGTCCCGGCGGGCGCCGACTGGCGGCTGATCGCGGACTGCGCGGCGGAGCGCCGGATGTTCGGCGTGGCCGAACACGCCCTGCGGCGCTGGGGCGGAGTGCCCCTCGACGGGGCGGACGCCCGCGAACTGGACGAGATCCGCACCGACCACGAAGCCCAGCTGGGGGCCGTCCGCCTCGTCCAGCGCTCGGCGCACGGGACAGCGGGACCGATGGCCGGGCAGGACGCGACCTTGCGTCTCGAGGTCCGTGTGACCCCGGCCGAGGCGCCGGTCGGCACCCCCACCACGCTCGACGTGCGCCTCGGCAACACCGGCCCGGGCACCGCCACGGTGAACACGCGCCTGCTGCTCGTTCCGGCCGGAACGGTCGGCGGCGAGCTCCACCTGGTCGTCGTAGGACCGCCCGGGTACCGAAACGACGCGGGCTTCCGGGTACGGGCGGGTCCTCCCGAGCCGGAGCACTTCGTCGAGCTGTCCCCGGGCGAGCGGGCGGCCCGCAGCTGGACTCTGGAGAACTACCAGAGCCTGCACCTGCCCGGCGACTACCGGCTGACGCTCACCTACCGCAACGAAGTGGCGCGGGCCCCGGACGGACGGCCCGTCGCCGTCGCGAACCTGTCGGCCGGGACCGTCTTCCATCGCAGCGCGCCGGAATCCGCCGAGGAGACGACATGAGCGACGAGATGCCCATCGACGCGTGGATCGGGCAAGGGCCCGCCTTCCCCTTCCGCCCCGGGCCCGAAGGCCGCCTCGCCTACGCGACCGGTGACGCAGTCATCCGGCAGTCCGTCGAGACCGTCCTGGACACCGAGCCCGGTGAGCGGGTCATGCTGCCGACCTTCGGCTGCGGGTTGCGGCGCTTCCTGATGCGGCCCAACACGCCTGCCACCAGGGCCTCCATGCAACAGGAGATCAGCGGCTCGCTGGCCCGCTGGGAACCCCGCATCCAGGTCACCGACGTCTCGGTGTCGCCGGGCGACGATCCCGCCCTGGTCTGGATCACCATCCGGTACACCCAGCTGGCGGACCGGCGCGAGGACGATCTGGTCTATCCGTTCTACCTGCGCTAGTACCGGTGACGTAGGACAACGCCCCCGTGACGCCCGCGCCCGACGATCGCCCCATGCAGAATCGCCTCCCGCACGCCCCGGACGGCAGGCCATGAGCCTCATCGGACCCGTACTCGACGACCGCGACTTCGAGCAGCTGCGCGCCGAGCTGATCCAGCGCATTCCCACGTACGCACCGGAGTGGACGGACCACAACGCCAGTGATCCGGGCATCGCGCTCCTCGACCTGTTCGCGTTCCTCGGTGAGTCCGTGCTGTTCCGGTTCAATCAGATTCCGGATGCCACCAAGGTCGCGTTCCTGAGCCTGCTCGGTGTTCCCGCGCTGCCCGCACGGCCCGCCCATGTGCTGTCGGCGTTGCGCACCGAGAACCCCGCAGGGGTGCGGGTACCGCGCGGTGGTGAACTGCGGGCCGGTGACGTGTCGTTCGAGACCGAGGGCGAGGTGTCCGTCTGGCCGGTCGAGGCGCTCGGGGTGGTCAAGCAGGGCGTGCCGCCCGCGGCCGAGGACGACGCCGCGGAGCAGGCCCGCAGGTGCGACGCCCTGCTCCGGCTCGGTCTCGGCAGTGGCGGACGGGTGCGGTTCTTCCGGTCGCGCCTGCTGCCGCCCGATCCGGCGGCGCCCGGCGCGGAGCCCGCCGATGTCGCCGACGCGGTGGACCGCGCGCTGTGGATCGCGGTCCTGCACGGGGAAGGCATCGAACGAGACGTACTGGCACGGGAGTTGAGCGGGCGCAGCCTGTTCATCGGCGTCGCCTTCGACGAGAGCGTGGACCGGCCGTTCCTGCTCTCGAAGCTCGACGCGGCGGGCGCGGACCGCTACCGGTCGGCGAGCCTGGACCGTACCGTGCCGCCGACGCTGTGGCGGCTGTGGAGCGCGGACCGCACACCGCCGCTCTCGCTCGCCGTGGCGGGCGACACCACCGAGGGTCTGACCACGACGGGGGTCGTGGAGCTCACGCTGCCCGACCCGCTGCCGCTGCCCGACCCTTCGGCGCCGCCGTCCGGCGGCAAGGACAGCCCGCCCCCGCTGGACGATCCCGGGCAGGCCGCCCGGGTGATCGCCTGGCTGCAGGCGACCCGTCCGGAACCGGCCGCCGACGGCGCGGCGGCGAGCGGCGATCCGATCCACCGCGTCCGCTGGGTGGGGGCCAACGCCGTGCGCGCGGTACAGGCCCGTTCGATCGTCGCGCCCGAGCTGCTCGGTACGGGGACCGGTGGCGCCGGGCAGACGTATCCGCTGGTGCACAGCGGCGTCCTCGCCCGCACGCTCGTCCTGGACGTCGAGGAGGCGGGGCGCTGGCGGCAGTGGAGCGAGGTCGACGGCTTCACGACGTCCCGCACCGGCGATCGGCACTACACGGTGGATCTCGCGGCGGGCGAAGTGCGGTTCGGCGACGGCGGGCAGGGGCCGCGGGTCCCGCAGCTCGGGGAGCGGATCCGGGTGCGCACCTACCGGTACGGCGGCGGGGCGGCCGGGAACGTGGCGGCCGGTGCGATCACCCAGGTCGCCGACGCCACCGGCGTCGACGTCGGCAACCCGCTGCCCGCCACGGGCGGCCGCGACGCGGAGCCGCTCGACGCGGCCCTGGAGCGGATCCCCGGCGAGGTGCACCGCCGCGACCGCGCCGTCACCGCCGACGACTTCCGTGAACTGGCCCTGCGGGTACCGGGAGTGGCCCGCGCCGAGACGCTGCGGTTGCTGCACCCCGCCGTCCCCGACGTGCCCGCGGCGGGCGTGGTCAGCGTGCTCGTGCTGCCCGCCGACGACATCCGCGATCCCGCGGCGCCGCTGCCGGACCGCGCCCTGTTGCGCGAGGTCACCCGCTATCTCGACCCGCGTCGGCTGATCACCACCGAGCTGTACGTGATCCCTCCGGAGTACCGGCCGATCGGCCTCGCCGCGGGCATCGTCGTCCGTGCGGGGTTCCAGGTCGACGCCGTACGTCGCTGGGTCGAGTTGATCCTGCGTCAGTTCCTGGCTCCGCTGCCCCCGTTCGGGCCCGAGGGGCAGGGGTGGCCGCTCGGCCGTACGGTACGAAGGGCCGAACTGGAGGCCGTGGCCGTCCAGGTCGACGGTGTCGAGTACCTGGAAGGACTGCTGCTCGCCGTGCCCGATCCGGTGGCACCCGGCGGCATGCGTGCGGTGCCCGTGGTCGAGCTGGCACGCCATCAACTCCCGCAGGTCGTCGGCCTGACCGTCGTGTCGGGTGCTCCGCTGGCCCCCGGCAGCGACTACCGGCCGCTGCCGCCCGACGCCCCGGACGTGGTGATCGCGCCGCTTCCCCGAGACGTCTGCTGAGCGCGCCCGCCATGGACACCGCCGCGTACAGCCTGCTGGCCCATCCCGATCAGTGGGCACGCTGCCGCCACGAGAACACCGCCCTGGTACCGGCCGGGGGCGTGCAGTTGAACTGGCTGGACGCCGAACCGCCGGACGCCGCGCGGCCACCGCTGCCCGCCCTGCCGCCCGGCCTCGCCTTCGACCGGTGGGGCAACGCCTACCGGAGTTGGCCCGACCAGGACCGGGTGAGCGTCAGGGCGCCGGACGCGGGCCCGTCGGCCACGACCGACCTCGACTGGGCCGGGACGTTCACGCGGCCCTCGGCGCTGGCGGTCGACGCCGATCAGCGGCTCTACGCGGTCCAGGACGGCGGCGCCCGTGTCGCGGTCGTCGACCTGTGGGCGCACGGGGTGCTGCGCCGGATCACGGTCGCGACGCGGCGCCACCCGCGCCGCGCGGCGGTGGACGTCGCGGCGCGCTGCCGCGAGGCCCTGGTCCTGACCCGGCGGCCCGCCCGGCTGATTGCTCTGACAGGATGTCAAGGTGTGGTGTCTGGACCTCCGTTGGTACGACCACGGTGTCGCGGCGCCGTGGCGGCGGTGCGGGTCACGGTCGCACCGGACGGGACGGTCCTCGTCCTGTGGGACCGCGCGGAGCTGCCCTCGCTGATCGCCGACTCCGACGGGCACCCGGTGGTCGAGGTGCCGGGCGCGGTGGACCTGGTGGCCCGCGCCGACGGCACGCTGGCCGTGGCCTGCCGACCGGGCATGTCGCTGCGCCGTTTCGCACCGCTAGACGGCGCGCCCCTCGGCGCCGGGCTGCTCGAACTCGACCCGCTGGCACAGCCGGGCTTCGACGGCGGCTCGGTGGCGGAGTCGTACGGACGCCTCTCGTACACGACGGACACGACGGACACCACGCGCGCCACGGACACCACAGTCGTCGCAAACACCACGGACCCCGGTAACGCCTGGACCGGTGGCCCCAGCATCCGTCACCTGCCCGCGGGCCGCGTCGTCACCTACCGCCTGGACAGCGGCGCCTACCGCACCCGTTGGGGCCGCGTCTTCCTCGACGCGTGCCTGCCTCCTGGCACCGACGTCACCGTGCGCGGCCTCACGACGGACGACGACGAGGTCGCCGATCCCGTCGCCCCCGCTCCCCCGGCCCACGGCGACGTCACCGTCCGACGGCCCGACCTGACGCCGCCGCTGCCCGGCGTGGCCGCGCTCGCCGCCGTGAGCGCGACGGCCGCCGCGCCCTTGTTCCGGCGGCCGACGGGACGGGAGCGGCCGTGGACGCAGATCCCGGCCGACGACCGGTTCGAGACCTACGAGATCCCGGTGACCGCCGCCCCCGGCCGTTATCTGTGGCTGGTCATCGACCTCGCAGGGACGACCGGACTCACCCCGTGCGTACGGGAGTTGCGCGTCGAGCACCCCGGACACCGCCTGCTCCAGCACCTCCCCAGGGCCTGGTCGCGGAACGACGCCGACGCCGACTTCCTGCAGCGCTTCCTCGCTCCGCTGGAGGGGCTGTTGCGCGAGCTGGACGGCCGCGCCGTGCGCCGCGCGCTGCTCGTCGACCCGTCGGCCACCCCGCAGGAGGCGCTGGCCTGGCTCGCCGGGTTCGCCGGGCTCGCCCTTGACCGGCGCTGGCCCGAGGCGGCCCGTCGGGAACTCATCGCGCAGGCGTACGTCCTCTTCGCCCGGCGCGGCACGCTGACCGCCCTGACCCGGATCCTGGCGATCTACCTCGGGCATCCGCCGGTCCTCGTGGAGAGCTGGCGGCTGCGCGGCGTCCCCGGCGCCGTGCTCGGCGCCGGGCCCGGGAGCGGCGCGCCCGCCCGACTCGGCGCGACCATCAGGACCGGCGGGGCACTCGGCGACGGCACCGCGCTCGGGGCGATGGGCTCGCCCGATGGATACGCCACCGCGGCCCACCGGTTCAGTGTGCTGATCCCTGCCGACCTGAGCCGCGAACAGCGGGACGTCGTGGAGCGGATCCTCGCGGATCAGCGGCCCGCCCACACCAAGGTCGAGATCTGCGAACTCGGCTTCGGCATGCGGATCGGCCGCCATCTCCACCTCGGACTCACGTCGCTGGTCGGGGCGGGTGCGCGGTGGGGGCCCGCCGTGGTGGGGAGGGTCGCGGTGGGCGGGGACGGCGTGGTGGGCGTGGCGCCGGTACGGGAAGAGGGACGTGTCGCCGCCGGTACTGATGCGTGGGTTCCTGCCCCGGCGAGGGAAGGCTGAGGCGTGGGCACGCGGTTGTCGATCGGCCGCTTCGTCGCGGAGGCACCGCTCGCCGACGAGCGCCGCGTCGCCCGGCTCGCGGAGTCGGTCGTACGACATGACCTCGCGCGGGCCCTCGACTCCGCCGACGTCCCGGCCGGGATCTGGTGCCTGCGCCGCCTCGACGTCCAGGTCACGCTCGACGGCGACGCCACGGACGCCGCGCTCCGCCGGGCCTGGGCCACGGCCCTGGCCACCCGCCTTGTCGAGACTCTGACCAGCCCTGGCCCCGACGTCGTCCACTACGACGGCCCCGTGCAGGCGGTCGCCGACCTGATCGCCTCGACGTCGCTCGGGCGGATTGAGCGCGCCTGGGCCTGGGAGAAGGCAGGCGTGCGGGGCCGGGGTGACCCGGACCCGGTAAGGGCGCCCGGCGCGGCGATCGTCGCGGCGCTGCGGCGGCTGTGCACGCAGAGTCCCGGCGCCGGTCTCGCGGCGCTGCTCGACGCGGTGCGTCAGGTGGGGCTGGCCGCGCCCCACCAAGCCCTGGGCGGGCCGCACTCGCGCGCCCGCTGCGGTGGCTGGCCCGCGATCGCGGCGCTGCTCGCCCCGGTGCCCGGTCCGCCGGGCGGCCTGCCGTCTCCCGTGGCCGGGCCCGGGAGCCGGAGCACCCCGCGCGGCGACGCCGAGCATGGGAACGGCAACACCTTGCCTGCCGACGCCGACCGCAGGAGCGGTAACACTCCGCCCACCGACACCGAGCCCGGGATCGTCACCACCCCGCCCGCCAACGCCATGCCCACGAACGGCACCACCCCGCCCCCCGGCGCCGAGACGCCAACCGGCCAACAGCAGAGTTCACCGCATCGCACCGCAGCCGCAGCTCCCCCAGACAGCCCCGTGCCGACCGGGCCGACCGGCCACCAGGTGCTGACCCAGGCCCTGTTCAGCCGCTCGGTGCTGGCCAGGGCGGTCGGTGGGTCGCGGCTGCGTCCGGACGCGAGCGACGCCATGGCCTGGGCGGCGCTGATCGTGGCCGAGACCGACCCCGCCGCGCTCGCCCGCCCCGACGCCGACGAACTACTGCGTGCGGTGGCCGCGCTGGGGGACGCGTCGTTTCCCGCTGCCCGCGCCGACCGTGCGTACGCCTCCACGACCGCCGAGCCGCGCTCGGCGCACCAGGAACCAGCGGGAACCACACCGGATGACACCAGCACCGGCAGGGAACCAGCCCCCGCCGCCCCCGGTCTGCCCACCCGGTGGGCCGGGCTCCTCTTCCTGCTCTCCCTCGCCCCCGCGGTCGGTCTTCCCCACGCCGTGCTCGCCGACGCCGACCTCGCCCGCCACCCCCTGCCCTGGGTCCTGCGGGCGGTGGCCGTCTCCCTCCTTCCGCTGGCCGATGACGACCCTGCCCTGGCGGCCTTCTCCGGTCTCGATCCCGTAAAGCCCCTGCCCTGGCCGCACGTTGACCACCCGACGGCCGAGGAGACGCGGGCCGTCCTTCGGCTCGGTGAGCGCTGGTCGCGGGCGGCGGCGCAGGCGCTCGGGCAGCCCGAGCGCGAGAAGGCGGCGGTGGTGCGGGGGCTGGCCGCGCGCCGGGGCACCGTCTTCCTCTCCCCCGGCTGGATCGAGGTGGTGCTCGCCTTGGACGAGGTGGACGTCGGCGTACGGGTCGCGGGTCTGGACCTCGACCCCGGCTGGATCCCCTGGCTCGGCCGCGTCATCTGCTTCCGCTACGTATGAGGCCCGCATCACGCACGGGTGACGGCCGACGGCCAGTCTTGCGGTCATGACGATCCTGGAGAGCGCGTACTCGGTGGCACCGGGTACGGAGCTGTCGCAGGAGCGCGCGAGCCTGCGCCTGTCGGCGCGCGCCGCGCGGGTCGCCCTGCGCGTCGCCGACCTGGTCGAGGCCCACTGCACGGCGGAATCCGCAGGCCCCGCCGTGGCGTTCCTGCGGTCCTGGGCCGAGCACGCCCGGCAGGCCGGTGGTACGGAGGCGCTCGACCCCGCCGAGCCTGCCGACCCCGCCGACCCGCTGGAGCGCATCCGCGCGCGGTACCGGCTGAGCCCACTGGCCACGGACCTGCTTCTCCTCGCGGGGCTCCCCGAGGAACACGAGGGCCTCGCCGCCACCTTCCGCGCGCTGCACCCGCGGGACGAGCCGCGCCCGACGCTCGGCCTGGCCGCGCTCCTGGTGGGCCCGGACGGCGAAGGGCGCCTGCTGGTCCGCCGTCAGTGCGCCCCGTGCGGAGTGATCGGCGAGGGCCTCGTGCGGCTGGGCGAAGGCCCGCTGTTCGAGCGTTCCTTCACCCTGGCCCCGGAGCTGTGGCAAGCCCTGCACGGCGTGGACACCTGGCCCGCCGAACCCGCCCGCGTGGCCGTCGACGCCCCGCCGCCCGGCCTCGACGGCTGGCTCGAACTGCCCGCCGTACGACGGGCGGTGACCGCGCTCACCTCGCCGGTGGCACGGACGGTCGTCCTCACCGACGAGGACGAGAACGTCGCCCTGAGCCGGTGTGCCGCCCTGGCGGACGCCGCCGACGTGCGCCTGGTCGCCGCGCGGGTCGCCCCCGATGCCACCGCGGCCGCGCGGCTCTTCGCGGCGCACGCGGCGGCGCGCGGTGCCGTCCCGGTGTTCTGCGGAGCGGCCACCGCACCGAACGACGCGGCGGCCGCCCCTCCTTCGCTGGATCTGGGCTGGTTGCCCGGCCCCGCCCTGGTACCCGGCCGACCGGGCGCGCTGCGGCCGACGGGGCTGCGTCCCGTCCTGACGGTCCCGTTGGGGCCGCTCACCCTCGCCGACCATCGCCGCGCCTGGTCGCGGAGCCTGCCGCGGCTGCGGCCCGTCGCGGCCGCGCTCGCCGCGCGACATCCGCTGGACCCGTCGCTCACCGCCATGGTCGCCGCCGATCTGCACAGCGGCCACCGGCTCGGTGCGCGGCCGGAGCCCGCGGACGTGTCGGCGGCCGTCCGCCACCGCGCCGGGATCAGCCTGCCGCCCGGCGTGCGCCTCAGCTCCCCGGCCGTCACCTGGGACCAGCTGGTGCTTCCGCCCGAGCCCGCGCAGCAGCTGAGGGACGCGGTCTCCCGGCTCGAACAGCGCCAACTCGTCCTGGAGGAGTGGGGGTTCGGGGAACAGGTGCGCGCCGGTCGCGGTGTCCGGCTGCTGTTCACCGGGCCGCCCGGCACCGGCAAGTCCCTCGCGGCCGCGGCACTGGCCGGGGCCGCGCGCACCGATCTGCTCGTGGTCGACATGGCCCGCCTCGTCTCGAAGTGGATCGGCGAGACGGAGAAGAACCTGGCGGGCGCCTTCGACGTCGCCGAGCGCACCCAGGCCGTACTGCTGCTCGACGAGGCGGACGTGCTGTTCGGGACGCGTACCCAGATCAAGGACGCCAACGACCGCTACGCGAACCTGGAGACCGCGTACCTGCTGCAGCGCATGGACGGCTTCGACGGGCTCGTCGTCCTCACCTCCAACCTGCGCCAGAACATCGACGCGGCGTTCCTGCGGCGCGTCGACTTCCTGGTCGAGTTCGGCATGCCCGACGCGGCGCACCGGGCCCGGCTGTGGCGACTGCACCTGCCCGAGCGAGCACGGCTCGCCGCCGACGTGGACCTGGCCGTGCTGGCCCGGATGTACCCGGTGCCCGGCGCCTGGATCCGCAACGCGGCCCTGGGCGCCGCCTATCTCGCCGCGCCGGACGGCGGGCCCATCGCGCGCGGGCACCTGCTGTGCGCACTGCGCCGTGAGTACGCGAAGGCGATGCGGCCCTATCCGGGCGACCCTCCGTCGGGCCACGGGGAGGAGAGGCCATGAGCACCTGTGCGGGGTGTGCCGCCGTGCACGACGGGCACCGGGACGGCGACCTGCCGGTCAACCCCTTCCTGGCGCTGCGCGCCCGGTACGGGATGCTGCTGGGCGAGGACGACTTCATGACCCTCATCGGCCACGGCCGCGGCAAGCTGATGCTGCACAACGCCTGGCTGCACGGCCCCGGCATCGTCCACGGCTATCACGTCACCGTGACCGTCGACGCAGAGGCACACACCCTGCGGGTCTCCGCCGGGCTCGCGGTCGACGGTCTGGGCCGTGAGCTGCACCTCGACGGCGACTGGTGCGGCGACCTGGCCGCGCTGGTCAGGGCCTTCGCGGGCGAGGGCACGGTCGGGGGCAGCGGGCAGGAGCGGACGGTCGACGCCTGGCTGAGTGCCCGCATCGACCCGTACGAGACGGCCCCGGTGCCCGCGCTCGCCGACCCGTGCGACCTGTCCCGGCAGCACACCGCCAACTCCCGTGTGGTGGAACGGGTCCGGCTGACGCTGCGCCCAGGACCGTGCCCCGCCCCGCCGCCCGCGCCCTACCACCGCGTACGCGTCCTGCTCGGTCTCGACGAGGCGGCACCCGGCGACCTGGCGGGTCACGAAGCCGCCGAGGCCGCGGCGCGCGTCGCCGAACTGCCCGAGGAGCGGCGGACCGCCGCCCTGCTCGACGCCTTTCACCGGCTGGCCGCCGCGGACGCCGCCGACCTGACCCCGTTCACCCCCGACGACGGCTCCCCCTCGCTGTTCCCTCACGACGAGCCGGGCGCCGTACCGCTGGCCGCGCTGCGGCTCCGCGTACACGGGTACGGCAAGGAGCTGCGCCTGCTCGACCACCACATCGACCTGGGCGGCCGCCCGACGCTGCTGCCGACGGCCACCGTCGCGGACCTCGTCTGCGGTCTGGCCCCCGCGCTGCTCGCCGCCCACACCGCCGTGGACGCCGGGGGGCCGCGCGTCGCACGCACGGTCGAGTGGCCGCACCCGCACGTACTGCGCCTGCGCGTCACGGCGCCCCTGCTGCGCGGTTCCCTCACGGGCCGTCCGGTGACGGTGACGTCCCTGTCGGCGCACGGCTGGGTGCACGAGGACATCGCCCGGATCGCGTACGGTCCCGACGAGCTGACCTTGAGCGTCTTCCTGCACGATCCGCCCGTCTACGACCTGGTCCGGGTCACGGTCCGGGGCACCGGCCCCACACCGGTGTTCGGCGCGCGGCCCCGGGTGCCGCTCGCGGGTCTGGTCGGCGGCCCGCCGGGCAGCGAGCACGACGGCCACGACGCGGTCCTGACGCTGCGTTCGGGGAGCGCCGCGACCGACACCGGCGACGAAGGGGACGAGGGGGACGCGCCATGAACAATCCCGAGATCAGCCGGCTGAAGCCGTTCGACGGGATGTTCCTGCGCGCGGTGCACCTGCAGCAGATCCAGCTCTACACCCAGGCCCTCTCCCGCGCGCTCGGTCTTGCGGGCGGCCCCGGCGTGGTGCACGGCTACGGCCTCGCGCTGGCCGGTGACCCGGGCAAGCCGCCGACCAGGCTCGACGTACGGCCCGGTCTCGCCGTCGACGGCGACGGCAAGGTCCTGCTCTCCTCGTCGACCATCGACAAGCCGCTGCCCGCCGCCGGGGAGGTCCTCGCCTGGCGGGTCGAACTGTTCGCGCTGGAGGAGCCGTTCGGCCACGAGAAGAGCTACGGGGACCTCTGCGTCGACCCGTGCAAGGGCGACGGCGGCGCGGCTCCCTTCGTCGGCGAGGGTGTCGGCGTGCGGCTCTCCCCGCTGGCCGTGCCCACCGGTCTCGACCAGCGCTCGGCGGCCTTCCGCAACCGCGTGGTGTCCTGGCACTTCGAACAGGAACGGCGCGCGGGCGCCCCTCTCCTCGCGGCATCCGACCGGGACCGCGCCGACGAGCAGGGCCGCCCCCTCACCGGCATCGACTGGGCGTCGCCGACCGGACCCGCGCCGGGGCCCGTGAGCATCGCGCTGCTGCTGCGTACCGCCGACGGATTCGTGGTGGACGTCTGGGCGGGCCGCCGCGACCGGGTGGGAACCGCGCCGGAGACCGGCTGGATGGGGCGGCTCGCGATGCGGCCCTGGCCGGTGTTCACCGCCCAGCTCCTGCAGTTCCAGGACCAGCTCGGCGCGGCGTGGCCCGCGACGCGCCAGGCGGCGGACCCGGCCCCCGCCGACACGCCTCCCGTCGACGTGTCCGCCCAGCTCAACAACGCCCTGGAACTGATGCGTTCGCACAAGACGCGGGAGCCGATCGACCTGGTGCGGGAGGCCCTCGACGTACTCCGCGGAGACCGGGCGGACGCGCCCAGGGTCAGCCTGGTGGATCTCGGCTTCGAGGAACTGCCGCCCGCCGGGTACCTCCCCGCCGACAGGGCGAACATCTACGACGGGATCCGTCGGCTCTTCCCCGAGCGCGCGGGCGTCGTCTTCAACGCCTACCGCGCGGACACCATCGTGGAGTTGGTGGCACGCGCCCAGCACGCGGACCGGATCCCGCTCACCCCGGGCCAGGAGGCGCCGCCGCCCAGGATCGAGATCATGGTGCCGGTCCCCGAGCCGTACACGGACGGGCACGATCTCCAGAGCACGCGCGCGTGGGTCGCCTTCCGCCGGTCCTGCCACCTGCCCCTCTACACCGAGGACCCGCTGAACAGCGACGACCGCTGACGCCGCCCGCGCACGTCTACAGCACGTCTACAGCCGCTCGGCGATCTCCCTGAGCAGCAGGAAGAGTTCCTCAGCGTCGACGGTCCTGAACGTCTGCTCGGCCGACGCCGACGACAACGTCAGGTGGTAGCGCATCTGATAGAGCAGGTGCCCGTCGTTGCGCCGGATCGTCAGCACGCCCACGAACGTGTCCCGCCCCCGCTGCGACGTCTCGGGCGGCCTGGAATGTCCTGCGGGAGTCATCACCCCGCCATCGTTCCTCCCGGCACGTCACGGGGGCGTGACGCGCGCGGCGGCAGCTCCGCGCCGTCTGCGCCTGGGCGTAGAGAGGGGTGGGTCTGGACCCACTTCTGCCCTGGTCGGGCGGGGATCGGGCGCCGAACGGTGCAGAGTGAGGAGGTACCGAGCCGTACAGCGAGGAAGTGAGAAGGAATGAAGACGCGACAGGTGACGTCGTGGGCGGCGAGCGCCGGTACGGGGTTCGCGCGGGCCTGCGTCGTGCTGGTCCTCAGCATGATCGTCCCGGCCGTCTGGGCCGCCGCGGTGGCGCTCGCGATCCGGTGGGGCGCGGGAAACCCGTGGTCGTGGCTGCCCGTCGCCCTCGTGGCCCCGGTCGCCACGCTCGCCCTGTCCCGCCCCGTCTGCCGGATGTTCCGCTCGCTCATCGCGCGGTGGACGGACACCGTCATCGCCCCCGGATACCGGCAGGCACCCCCGGTGGTGCTGATGTCCACGGGATACTGGTGGAACGGCTTCTCGTACGAGCGGACCAGTCGCGACGCCCGGCTCGACCAGCGGTGGCGGCTCCGCTGGAACGACCCCGCCAACTGGCGCGACCTGCGGTTCACGGCGGTGGTCCCGCTCACGGCGGGACTGCTCGCGGCGATCCCGCCCGCCGGTGTCGCGGCGGCGGCCCTCGGCATGGCCCAACCCGCCGTCCCCGCACGCCTCATCGGTCTCGCCGGTCTTGCCCTGGCCGTCGGCTCCGCCCCGTACGCCTGGCGGTGCGTCGAGCCGGTGGCCGTCCGGTTCCTGCGGGCCTCTCCCGCGATGGAGCTCGCGGAGCGCGTGGACGAGCTGACCGCGCAGCGCGCCGACGCGACGATCGCGCAGGCCGCCGAGATCCGCCGGATCGAACGGGACCTGCACGACGGAGCGCAGGCCCGTCTGGTCGGGCTCGGACTCTCCCTCGCGACCGCCGAGAAGCTGATGGAGACCGACCCCGAGGCGGCACGGGCGCTGATGCGCGAGGCACGGGCCGGCGCGGCCACGTCGCTGACCGAGCTCCGCGAACTGGTCAAGGGCATCAACCCGCCGGTGCTCAACGACCGCGGACTCGTCGACGCCGTCCGCGCGCTCGCCCTGGACAGCCCCCTGGAAGTGACCGTCAGCGCCCACGAACGACTCCGCCTGGACCCGCCGATCGAGTCCGCCGCGTACTTCGGAACCGCCGAGCTGCTCACCAACGCGGTCAAGCACGCCCACGCGACCCGGGCGCGCGTCTACGTCGCGCGGGACGACACCGGCATCGTCGTCACCGTCGAGGACGACGGCAGGGGCGGGGCCGACGAGCGTCCTGGCGGCGGCCTCGCGGGGCTGCGCCGCCGCCTCGCGGTCTTCGACGGCACCCTGGACATCACCAGCCCCGCGGGCGGTCCGACCTGTGTGAGGATGGCGGTCCCATGCGCATCGTCGTAGCCGAAGACCTCTACCTCCTGCGCGACGGGATGGTCCGCCTGATCGAGGCGTACGGCCACGAGGTGGTGGCGACCGCGACCACCGGGCCCGAGACGCTCGAAGCGCTCCTTGCCTGGCGGCCCGATGTCGCCGTCGTCGACGTCCGGATGCCGCCGACCCAGTCGGACGAAGGCCTGCGCGCGGCGCTCGCGGCCCGCGCCGAACTGCCCGGCCTGCCGGTCCTGATTCTCTCCCAGTACGTCGAACAGCTCTATGCGCGCGAGCTGTTGGCCGACGGGACCGGGGCCGTCGGCTATCTCCTCAAGGAGAGCGTGTTCGACGCCGACCAGTTCATCGACGCGCTGGAACGCGTCGCGGCGGGCGGCACCGCCATGGACCCCGCCGTCATCGCCAAACTGCTCTCCAGCGGATCGTCAACGCGGCGCCTCGACCGTCTCACCGAACGCGAACACTCGGTGCTGAGCCTGATGGCCGAGGGCCTCTCCAACCAGGCCATCGCCGGGCGGCTCTTCCTCAGCGACAGCGCGATCAGCAAGTACACGACGTCGCTGTTCGGCAAACTCGCCCTCACCGACGACGACAACAGCAACCGCCGCGTCCTGGCCGTCCTCGCCTACCTGAACGAGCCCTGACCCCGCCCCTCACTCTCGCCGTGCTGTGCACGGCGGTGCTCCGGGCGCGGCACCGCCCCGTCCAGCGGCGCGTCGAGGACCTCCGTCACCCAGATTCGCCCAACTGCTTGTTGCCGCTGCGGAGTTGAGCGATCCGGCCTTTGCTCGGCAGACTGTTGAAGCGCCCCGCCGCCACGACCGCCGTGACGCTCCTCAACGCCTCCAGATCCCTCAACGGGTCACCGTCCACGAGAAGGAGATCGGCCCGCAGCCCGGGGGCGATCCGGCCCGTCAGGTCGCCGACGCCGAGCGCTTGGGCACAGCCGCGCGTGGCCATGTCGAGGATCCGGTCGTTCGGGACGCCGAGGTGCGCGTAGAAGGGCAGGGCGCCGGGCAGGCCGTCGAATCCGGTGCGCTGGACTCCCGCGTCGGTGCCGACGATGACGTTCGCCCCTGCCTCGATCATCTGCCGGACCTGGTCGAACATGACGGCCGCGCGCTCCTCGCCGAAGACCTGCGGCAGCATGCGCCAGTGCGGGCTCACGGTCAGGCTGACCGCGATGTTCTCGTCGATGATGCGCCGCAGGACGTCGGGGCGCAGGTCGAAGCCGGTCTCGGTCATCCAGGTGCAGTGCTCCAGGGTGTCCACCCCCGCGCCGACCGCTTCGGCGATCGCGTCGGCTCCGTGGGCGTGCGCGGCGACCGGCAGCCCCGCGGCGTGCGCCGCGTCGACCAGGGCCGTCAGCTCCGCGGCGGAGAACTGGCTCTGCCAACTGCTCGGGCCGTCCTTGGTCAGGCCTCCCCCGCTGGTCATCACCTTGATGACGGCGGCACCCGCCTCGACGTTGCGCCGGACCAGGTCGCGTACCGCCGTCTCGCCCGAGACCTCGCCGCCCAGGAAGTGGCAGTGCCCGCCGGGCGGTGTCGCCGGAGTCCCGGCCGCGAGGACGCGCGGGCCCGCCAGGCGTCCGGCCTCGACGTCGGCGGCGACGCGGAAGGCGAGTCCGCCCCGGTCCCCGAGGTCTCGCGCGGTGGTGACCCCGGCCCGGAGCAGCTGCTCGGCGCGGCGGCACATCCGGTCGTAGAGGACCTCGTCGGCCTCCCCAAGGCCGGCGACGGGGTCGGTGCCGCCGTCGAAGATCAGGTGGACGTGGGAGTCGATGAGTCCGGGCAACACCGTTCCGGAGTGGGCGAGTCGCGGGACGTCAGGGCCCGCCTGCCGGACGATCTCCGCCTTGGGTCCGACGGCGGCGATCGCATCGCCGTCGAGGAGGACGGCGCCGCCCTCCAGGTAGGTGCCGGTGTCCGTCAGGATGCGGTCCGCGGTGATGAGCATCGGCCCATTCTCGTCGCCCGGCCGCTCCGATCAACCCGGCCGAGCCGCGACAGGGCAATCCGCGGGGCCGTCGGCGACGAATCACAGATGCGCGAAGGGCCGTGAGGGGTCTTCGCGGTGGAGGCGCGGCGGGGATCGGTCATCCCGGCGGAGTGCGGGGCCCGGTGCGGCCCCCTCCGCACGGACGCCGCCGACCACGCCTCCTGCGGGGGAAGCTGCCGCACGCCGACGGGCGTGCGGCAGCTTCATGAACCGCGTGGGACCAGCCGTCAGGCGAGGTCGAACCGGTCGAGGTTCATGACCTTGTCCCAGGCCGCGACGAAGTCCTTCACGAACTTCTCCTTCGCGTCGTCGCTCGCGTAGACCTCCGCGACCGCCCGCAGCTCGGAGTTCGAGCCGAAGACGAGGTCGGCACGGGTGCCGGTCCACTTGACCGCGCCGGTGGCCGCGTCACGGCCCTCGAACGTGGTCGCGTCCTCGGAGGTCGACGTCCACGTCGTCCCCAGGTCGAGCAGGTTGACGAAGAAGTCGTTCGTCAGGGTCCCGGGGCTCGTGGTCAGCACGCCGTGCTTGGACTGCTGGTGGTTGGCGCCCAGGACGCGGAGTCCGCCGACGAGGACGGTCAGCTCGGGGGCGCTCAGGTTCAGCAGGTTCGCCTTGTCGACGAGGAGGTACTCGGCGGGCAGGCGGTTGCCCTTGCCGACGTAGTTGCGGAACCCGTCGGCGGCGGGCTCCATCGCGGCGAAGGACTCCACGTCCGTCTGCTCCTGCGACGCGTCCGCGCGGCCGGGCGTGAAGGGGACCTGGACGTCGTGTCCCGCGTCCTTGGCGGCCTGCTCCACGGCGGCGGCGCCCGCGAGCACGATCAGGTCGGCGAGGGAGACCTGCTTGCCGCCGCTCTGGGCGGAGTTGAAGGACTCCTGGACGCCTTCCAGGGTGCGCAGGACGGTCGCCAGCTGGTCGGGCTGGTTGACCTCCCAGCCGCTCTGCGGCTGCAGGCGCACGCGCGCGCCGTTGGCGCCGCCGCGCTTGTCGCTGCCGCGGAAGGACGAGGCCGAGGCCCACGCGGCGGAGACCAGCTGGGAGACCGTGAGGTCCGTGGCGAGCACCTGGGCCTTGAGGGACGCGATGTCCGCGGCGTCGACCAGCGCGTGCGTCACCGCTGGGACCGGGTCCTGCCAGAGCAGCGTCTCGGAGGGGACCTCCGGGCCGAGGTAGCGCACGACCGGGCCCATGTCACGGTGGGTCAGCTTGTACCAGGCGCGGGCGAACGCGTCCGCGAACTCGGCGGGGTTCTCGTGGAAGCGCCGCGAGATCTGCTCGTACGCCGGGTCGAACCGGAGCGAGAGGTCGGTCGTCAGCATCGTCGGGGCGTGCTTCTTCGACGCGTCGAAGGCGTCGGGCACCGTGCCCGCGCCCCCGCCGTCCTTGGGCCGCCACTGGTGCGCGCCCGCGGGGCTCTTGAAGAGCTCCCACTCGTAGCCGAAGAGGATGTCGAAGAAGCTGTTGTCCCACGTGGTGGGGGTGTCGGTCCAGATGCCTTCGAGGCCACTGGTGATCGCGTCGGCGCCGACGCCGGTGCCGTGCGAGCTCTTCCAGCCCAGGCCCTGCTGCTCGAGCGGGGCGGCCTCGGGGTCGTCGCCGACGGCGTCGGCCGGGCCCGCGCCGTGGGTCTTGCCGAAGGTGTGACCGCCCGCGACCAGGGCGACCGTCTCCTCGTCGTTCATCGCCATCCGGCGGAACGTCTCACGGATGTCGCGGGCCGCGGCGATCGGGTCCGGGGTGCCGTTCGGGCCCTCGGGGTTGACGTAGATGAGGCCCATCTGGACCGCGCCGAGCGGGTTCTCCAGCTCGCGGTCGCCGGTGTAGCGCTCGTCGCCGAGCCAGGTGGTCTCGGGGCCCCAGTACACGTCCTCGTCGGGCTCCCAGGCGTCGGCGCGGCCGCCGCCGAAGCCGAAGGTCTCGAAGCCCATCTGCTCCAGGGCGACGTTGCCGGTGAGGACGAGCAGGTCGGCCCAGGAGAGGTTCTTGCCGTACTTCTTCTTGACCGGCCACAGCAGGCGGCGGGCCTTGTCGAGGCTGGCGTTGTCCGGCCAGCTGTTGAGGGGCGCGAAGCGCTGCTGGCCCGTCCCCGCGCCGCCGCGGCCGTCGCTGATGCGGTAGGTGCCCGCGCTGTGCCACGCCATCCGGATCATCAGGGGGCCGTAGTTGCCGAAGTCGGCGGGCCACCAGTCCTGCGAGGTCGTCAGGACCTCGGCGATGTCCCGTTTCACGCTCGGCAGGTCGAGGCTCTTGAACGCCTCGGCGTAGTCGAACTCCTCGCCGAGCGGGTTCGCCACGGCGGGGTTCTTGGCGAGGATCTTCAAGTTGAGCCGCTCGGGCCACCATTGGCGGTTTCCGCCGCCCTGCGTCGGGTGCGGCGCGCGACCGTGCGCGACCGGGCAGCCGGTCGCTTCCTCCGGCTTCGGGTCGGTGACGATCGCGTCGTGGTTCTCAGTCATGCGAATCCTTCCGGACGGGGCGGATCACGGTGCTCAGAAACTGCGGGGCGGTTGACTCACTCGGGGCGCGGACCCCGTGGACGGCCTCGGGCCCCGCCGACCGGGAGGACACGGTCGACGGACGCGGTCGGGCGAAGGGGGGAGCGGGAGGGAAACGGGTGGGGAACGCGGTCGGACCGACGGCACGCCGTCGTGCGGCTCGCCGTCCGGCGGCTCGCCGTCCGGATGGCCCGCGAGCGGGACACCGGATGCCGTGGCGAGCGGACCCGCCTCCTGAAGTCACGCGTCTTCCCCTGCTGTTGCTCTGTCCCTCGTGCACTGACCCTTGGCTGTTGGCCGGAACCGATCCTACGATGGACCAAGTCCAAGTCAATACGCCAGACAGGGCTGTACGGAAACATTCGTCTGACGATGCACAGTGAGGCTGGTGCGCATGAGTGACCTGCTCGAACGGCTCCGCGGGCGAGGCTGGCGGATGACCGCTCAGCGCCGGGTGGTCGCCGAGGTGCTCGACGGCGAACACGTCCACCTCACCGCCGACGAAGTCCTCGCGCGCGCCACGGCCCGACTGCCGGAGATCTCCCGCGCCACGGTCTACAACACCCTCGGCGAACTCGTCACGCTCGGCGAGGTGATCGAGGTGGCCACGATCGGCCGCGCCAAACGGTACGACCCGAACGCCCACCGCCCCCACCAGCACCTGACGTGCTCGGGCTGCGGCGCGATCCGTGACGTCCACCCCGTCGGCGACCCCCTGGACGAGCTGCCCGCCACGGAGCGCTTCGGCTTCAGCGTCTCCGGAGCGGAGGTCACCTACTGGGGGCGGTGCCCGGACTGCGCGCGTACGTCCACTCAGCCGACGCCGCACTGAACCGCAGGCTGCTGCGGCGCCGGTCGGGCCGGTCCCGACGGCCCCCGACCGGCCCTGTCCCCGCTCCCCCGGCATGCCGGAAAGCGCGTCCTGGCCCAGGCTGGACGGGCGGCCGCATCCCGGGGCCGCGCCGCAGCGTAGGGAGCAGAGCGCCATGGCAGCCGAGGTGTTCCGGTCGGAGGTGCCGCTGACGGTGAACGGCGAGCGCCGCTCCCCCGTCGTCGACCACCGCTCGACGCTCCTTGACGTACTCCGCGAGCAGCTGGACCTGACCGGCGCCAAGAAGGGCTGCGATCACGGGCAGTGCGGCGCCTGCACCGTTCTCGTCGACGGGCGCCGCGCCAACAGCTGCCTGCTCCTTGCCGTGGCCTGCGAGGGATGCGAGATCACCACCGTGGAGGGGCTGCGCGGCGCCGACGGCGAGGCGCCGCACCCCCTGCAGCGGGCCTTCGTGGAGCGTGACGCCTTCCAGTGCGGGTACTGCACCCCCGGCCAGCTGTGCTCGGCCGTCGGCATGCTCGCGGAAGCCGCGGCGGGCCACCCGTCGCACGTCACGAAGCCGGGCGCGGCGGTCCCTGTCGCGCTGGACAGGGACGAGATCCGCGAGCGGCTCAGCGGGAACCTGTGCCGCTGCGGCGCCTATCCGCACATCGTCGAGGCCGTCGAGGACGTGGCCCTGTGAAGCCCTTCATGTACGTCCGCGCGCACAGCGTCGACGAGGCGACCGCGGCCCACGCGGGCCGCCCCACCTCCCGCTATCTGGGCGGCGGCACCAATCTCGTGGACCTGATGAAGCTGGGCGTGGAACGGCCGGGCACCCTGATCGACGTCAGCGGCCTGCCGCTGGACTCGGTCGAGGAGCTCCCCGACGGTTCGGTCCGGGTCGGCGCGACGGTGCGCAACAGCAACCTCGCCGCCCACCCCCTGATCCGCGACCGCTACCCCGTGCTGTCCCAGGCGTTGCTCGCGGGCGCGTCGGGACAGCTGCGCAACGTGGCCACGACCGGTGGCAACCTGCTCCAGCGCACCCGCTGCCCGTACTTCCAGGACCTGGCCAAGCCGTGCAACAAGCGGGAGCCCGGCACCGGTTGCGGGGCCCTGGACGGCGTCCACCGCGACCACGCGGTGCTCGGCCACTCCCCGCAGTGCGTCGCCACCCACCCCTCCGACATGGCGGTGGCGCTCGCCGCCCTGGACGCCCGGGTCGAGCTGCACGGCGCGCGCGGCCAGCGGGCCCTGCCCGTCGCCGAGTTCCACCGGCTGCCCGGCGACAGGCCCGACCTGGACACCGAGATCACGCACGGCGAGCTCGTCACCGGCGTGCTGCTGCCGCCCACGACCGCGGGTGTGCCGTGCGCCTATCGCAAGGTGCGCGACCGCGCCTCGTTCGCCTTCGCGCTGGTGTCCGTGGCCGTGCTCCTGGACGTCGAGGACTCCGTCGTACGCCAGGTGCGGATCGCGTTCGGCGGTCTGGCCCACCGGCCGTGGCGGGCGACGCGTGCCGAGGGGGCGCTGCTCGGCGCCGCACCGTCCGGTGCCGCGTTCGAGCGGGCCCTCGACGCGGAGCTGTCCGCCGCGGAGCCGCTGCGGGAGAACGCGTTCAAGGTGCGCCTGGCCCGCGATCTTGCGTGCGACGTGCTGCGCCGCCTGTCACCATCACCCCAGCCACCGCTGTCCCCTCAGGGCTGACCGCACGACGTCGACCCGCCCTCCGCGAGCAGGGAGAACACCATGTCGGACACCGCGAGCGCGCTCGGGGCGGCGGCCGAGCGCAGGGAGGGCCCGGACAAGGTGACCGGGTCCGCCCGTTACGCCGCCGAGCACACTCCCGAGGGCTGCGCCTACGCCTGGCCGGTCCCTGCCACCGTGGCGCGCGGCGAGGTCACCGGCATCGACGACGCGGCGGCGCTCGCGCTGCCCGGCGTCGTCGGTGTCCTCAGCCATCTGAACGCGCCGCGCCTGGCCGAGCCCGATGACGCGACCCTCGCCGTGCTGCGGGACGCGCGCGTGCCGCACCGGGGCTGGTACGTCGCGCTCGTCGTCGCCGACAGCCTGGAGGCGGCGCGCGAGGGCGCCGGTGCCGTCCGCGTCACGTACGCCGAGGAGCCGCACGACGTCACGCTGCGGGCCGGTCATCCCGACGCCTACGTCCCGGAGGACACCGACGGCACCTCGGGAGAGCACGTGCGCGGCGATGCCGAAGGAGCGTTCGCCCGCGCGCCCGCCCACGTCGACGCCACCTACCGGGTGCCCCCGCTGCACAACCACCCCATGGAGCCGCACGCGGCCACCGCCCGCTGGCAGGACGGGCACCTGACCGTGCACGACAGCAGCCAGGGCACCACCACCGTCCGCAACGTCCTGGCGGGCCTCTTCGCGCTGCCCAGGGACCACGTCACCGTCATCTCCGAGCACGTCGGCGGCGGCTTCGGCTGCAAGGGCACGCCCCGGCCGCACGTGGTGCTCGCCGCCCTGGCCGCCCGCGTCACCGGGCGTCCTGTCAAACTCGTGCTGCCCCGGCGCCAGTTGGCGACCGTGGTGGGCCACCGGTCGCCGACGCTGCACCGCGTGCGCCTCGGGGCCGAGGCCGACGGCACGCTGACCTCCGTGATCCACGAGGTGACCGCGCACACCTCGCGCGTCAAGGAGTTCGTCGAGACGGCCACGGCCGCCACCCGCGTCATGTACGCCTCACCGCACGGGCGCACCACCCAGAGGGTTCTCGCGCTCGACGTGCCGAGCCCCTCCTGGATGCGGGCGCCCGGCGAGGCACCGGGGATGTACGCGCTGGAGTCGGCGATGGACGAACTCGCGTCGTCCCTCGGCATCGACCCCGTCGAACTGCGGCTGCGCAACGACACCCGGACCGAGCCCGACAGCTCCCTGCCCTTCAGCAGCCGTCACCTCGCCGAGTGCCTGCGCGAAGGAGCCCGCCGCTTCGGCTGGTCCGCGCGCGACCCGCGGCCCCGCTCACACGCCGAAGGTCCCGTCCTGGTGGGCAGCGGCGTCGCTTCGGCGACCTACCCGGTGCTCGTCTCGCCGTCCCGGGCGAGCGCCCACGCCCTGCCCGACGGCAGCTTCGTGGTGCGGATCAACGCCACCGACATCGGCACGGGCGCCCGCACCGTGCTCGCCCAGATCGCCGCCGACACCCTCGGCGCCCCGCTGGAGCGCGTGCGCACCGACATCGGCAGCAGCGACCTGCCCGCCGCGCCGCTCGCGGGCGGCTCCTCCGGCACGGCCTCCTGGGGCTGGGCGGTCCACGAAGCCTGTACGGAACTGGCGGCGCTCCTGTCCGCGCGGCGAGGCGCGCCGCTCCCGCCCGAGGGCCTGTCCGCCACGGCGGACACGGCGGGCACGGCCGACGCGGACAGCGACTTCTCCCGGCACTCCTTCGGCGCCCACTTCGCCGAGGTCGGCGTCGACACGGTCACCGGAGAGGTGCGCGTACGCCGACTGCTCGGCGTCTACGCGGCCGGGCGGATCCTCAACCCGCACACCGCGCGCTCGCAGTTCATCGGCGGGATGACCATGGGCTTGGGAATGGCACTGACGGAGGGCAGCACGATGGACGCGGCCTTCGGTGACTTCGCGGAGTGCGACCTGGCCGCGTACCACGTACCGGCGCACGCGGACGTCCCCGCGATCGAGGCGCACTGGATCGACGAGGAGGATCCCCACCTCAACCCCATGGGGAGCAAGGGCATCGGCGAGATCGGCATCGTCGGAACGGCGGCCGCGATCGGCAACGCGGTGCACCACGCCACCGGGGTGCGGCTGCGGGAGCTGCCCCTCACGCCGGACCGTGTGCTGGATGCCCGGCCGGGCTCTTGAGGCTGTCCGTGGTGGGGGCCGTCAGACCTGGCCGACCTGGCCGACCTGGGAGATCGTGTGGTCGCCGACGCGGGACTGCACGTCCTGGAGCAAGGTGCGCAGCAGGTCCGACAGCTGGGTCCGCTGTTCGGGGGTGAGTGCGTCGATGAGCTCGGCCTCCCGGTGGAGGACCTGGTCCACGGACGCATCGACGAGCTCGTGACCGGCCTCGGTGAGGGTGACGAGGATGGTGCGCGTGCGGCCCGGTGCGGGCTCCCTGGTGACGAGGCCCTCGCCCTCTGCGCGGCCGACGCGCTGCGAGACGGCGCCAGCCGTGACCATCGAACGCCGTGCCAGCTCCCGGGTGCTGAGGGCGTACGGGGAACCGCTGCGGCGCAGCGTGCTGAGCAGGTCGAGGGTGGCGGTGTCGACCCCGGCGCGGGTCAGGACGCGGCGCCGGTCGTCGCCGAAGAGCTTGGCCAGCTGCCAGATCGGGGTGACGATCGTGATCGAGTCGACGGGGGTGCCGGGGCGTTCCCGCTGCCATGCGTCGGCGATGTCCTGGGCTGACGACGGGGCTGATTCCGACTGGGACTGGCTTGCCATGGGCGGGCTCCCGAGTGTTACGTTCAGCTCTACATTTAGAGCTAAACGACTCTGATTCGGAGCTCAGCATATGGCACGCAGCATCCTTGTCACCGGTGGCGGCACGGGCATCGGCCGCGCCGTCGCGCTCCTCTTCGCCGAGCAGGGCGAGCACGTGACGATCACAGGGCGCAGGGCCGCGCCGATCGAGGAACTCGCACGGATCAGCGGCGTGCGGGCCCTCGTGTGCGACCACACCGACCCTGCGGCGCTGACCCGGCTCCTCGACGAACTGCCGGAGCGCGTCGACGTGTTGGTCAACAACGCGGGCGGCAACACCGCCTTCGACGCCGACGGCGGCACCGACCTGGCTTCGTACGCCCGGGACTTCCGCGCCAACATCGAGGCGAATCTGGTCACTGCGGCGCTGACCACGAAGGCACTCGACGAGCGTCTCGCCGAGGGCGGTGCCGTCGTGCACATCGGGTCGATCGCCGCCGACCAGGGCGCCGGTTCGTACGGCGCGTCCAAGGCCGGGCTCGCCACCTGGAACATCAGCCTGGCGCACGAGCTCGGCGCACGCGGCATCACCGCCAACGTCGTCGCGCCCGGCTACATCGCCGACACCGAGTTCTTCCGGGACAAGCTCACGGACGAACGGCGCGGGCAGCTGGTGGCCAACACCGCGACCGGCCGTCCCGGCTCCCCCGAGGACGTCGCCGGTGCGGTCGCCTTCCTCGCCTCGCCCGCGGCCCGCCACGTCACCGGGCAGGTCCTGCACGTCAACGGGGGCGCGCACACCACGCGTTGAGCACGCACGCGTGCGCCGTGCACCGGAGGACGACAGCTCCGGTGCACGGACCGAGGAACGACGGTGCGGGGGCAGTCCGCTACACGGCGCGCCACAGCGAGGGCGCGTTGGGCGGTTCCCAGCCTCGCTGGGCGGTGTGTGCCTGAAGACACTGATAGGTGCGACCGTCATAGGTGACACGGGCTCCGCTGCTGTAGGCGGTGCCCGCGGCCCATGTGCCGCCGCCGGGCGGCTGGGTGGGCGGCTCCCCGATGTTCAGGACGAAGTCGAAGTCGGCCTGCTTCGCGTTCCCGACGTCGCGCACGTTCATCAGCAGGCGGGGGTCGAAGAGCGAGTCGGTGTTGTTGCGGGGTTCGCCGGGGAAGTACAGCTGGGTGGTCAGGATCGGGCGGCCGGGGGCCTGGACCTTCACGTGCAAGTGCCTGGTGCGGCCCGGGTAGAGGCCCGGCACGATCGTGGTGAGGGTGAAGGCGCCGCCCGCGTCGGTGAACTGGTGGCCGCGGAACTTGAAGCCCGTGTTGTCGTAGTTGCCGTTGGTGTCGGCCTGCCAGAAGTCGAGCAGCGCGTGCGCCACCGGCTTGCAGGTGCGGGTGAAGACGTAGCCGGTCACGGTCAGCCGGACCCCGACGGTGCCGGGCTCGAGGAGCGAGGAGCGCTCCGGGGAGTTGGGTTTGAAGTAGGGGCCCTCCATCTGCGGGATCGTCGGGTCGTCGCCGTCGTCACAGGTCGGGGTCGCGTCGAGGACCCGGCCCTGTCCGTCGGCGGTGCGGGCCAGAGCGGGTATGCCCATCATGGCCACCGGCACGGACATGCCGACGGCGGCCGCGGCCCTCAGGACCGTCTTGCGGCTGGGGCCGCCGCGGGTCCCACGGGAGTCCTCCGCGGCGGGCGCGCCATCGGGGGTACGAGAGCTGTCGGCGGTACGAGGGTCGGGCTCGTGGTCCATCGCTCCTCCTTCGCAACAGGGGTCCGACCCCGCGCTTTCGGCGCGGGCTCGGCCCGGATCGGCTACGAAGCTAAGCGGAAGGATCGGGGCGGGCGATGGACTCAAGTCGGTGGTCGTGGTGAATATCGCCGGACCCGCGGCGGTAGTCGCCGGGGCTCGTGCCGGTCTCCCTGCGGAAGAACCGGCAGAAATAGGCAGGGTCGCCGACGCCGACCCGCTCGGCGATCTGACGCACCGACAACTCCGTACGAAGCAAGAGCCGTTGAGCCTCCCGGATGCGTGCCTGCCGGATCAGCTCGCCGGGCGTACGGCCCGTGAACACCTTGACCGCCTCGCTGAGGTAGCTCACCGAGACGCCGAGTCTTCGCGCGCCCTCACGCACCGAGAGCGGGCAGCTGTCGGGGGTGCCGAGCAGGCCCACGAAGTCCGTGGCCACCAGGCCCGGGCGGGAGGAGCCCGCGCTGTGCGTCCGCTCGGGCCCGGCGGGTTCCTGGTGCGGCCGGGCCGCCGGTGAGGCGTCCAGGCGGACGGCGCGCACCACGAGGATGTGCAGCAGGGAGCGCAGCACGCTCGCGAAGCCGTCGGCTCCCGCCCGGTACTCGGCGTCCATCTCGTCGATGAGGCGCGCGGTCACCTCCGCTTCCCGCGGCGGCAGTTCGAGCCAGGAACGCCGCCCGAGCGCGCGCAGGACGGACTGGTCGCCGGGGTGGTCGACGAGGAACTCGTCGGTGAACAGGACCACCCGGCCCTCCAGACCGGTGACCGCGTCCCAGTGGTGGACCTGCCCGGGCGCCAGGAAGCAGAGGTTCGGCGGGCGAAGCGCGAACCGGGACAGGTCGACGACGTGATGACCGCTGCCGCCGGTCACCTGCACGATCTCGTGGAAGGTGTGGCGGTGCGGGAAGGTGGCGCGGGACATCGCGCCGATGGTGTCGAAGGTGCCCATCGCGAACGGCAGGCCGTTGGGCATCGGCACTTCGAGCCGGTGCATGGGCATGCCCTCACCGCACGGCTCTCCGTTGCGCCCGTGACCGGGCAAGACCGTCGTGCCACGCATCCGCACCCTCCCCATCCCGGAGCGGCTCCGTCCAGAGACCGCTCGTCCAGGAACGACCTACCCGCAGAATCCCGCCGGTCCCATCACACCGCCACCGCCCCCCGGACACGATGCCGAGCGGGTTCCTGGATCGGCCGGTGACGGGCGAGGCCGCCGGGACCCTGTGATTGGATCTTCGGCATGACCGATGTCGAGATTGTGCGCGTGTTCGTGACCGCAGACGGGACCGGCGGCAGTCCGTTGGGGGTGGTGACCGACGGCGCCTCGGTCACGGGCATGACGGATCGTCAGGAGATGGCGCGGCGGCTGGGGTTCAGCGAGACCGTGTTCGTGGACGACGCCGCGCGGGGCGAGGTGGACATCTACACGCCCAGCGCCCGGCTGCCGTTCGCGGGCTATCCGCTGATCGGCGCCGCGTCGGTGCTGCGGCAGCACGGCACGCCCGTGGACGTGCTGAGGACCGTGGCCGGTGATGTGGCGACCTGGATCGAGGGCGATGTCACCTGGATCCGTGGACGTGCGGAATGGGTGTCGGGCAAGCGTACGCAGCGGTACGCCTCCGCCGCCGAGGTCGACGCGCTGCCCGCGCCGCCCCCGGGCGAGGGCTGGCTGTACGCGTGGGCGTGGGAGGACGAGGCCGCGGGCACCATTCGCGCGCGTGGTTTTCCGCGGCGCGGGGACGCCATCACCGAGGACGAGGCGACCGGCGCGGCCGCGATGCTCCTCGCGGCCGAGCTGGGCCGCGATGTGCGCATCCGGCAGGGAGTGGGGTCCGAGATCGTGGCCCGGGTCCGCGACGAGGGGTGGACGGAGATCGGCGGGCGCGCCGCGGCCGCCGAGAGCCGCCCGCTCCGTCAGGTGACCGAAGCGTCCTGAGCCTCGACGAGGCGGCCCATGCCCAGGCAGTGCAGGGTCGCCGCGGACCGGGGGCGGACACCGCGCATCACCAGGGATCCCTCGACGTCCTTGAGCGCCCGGAGCGTGCCGAAGAAGACGCCCGCGCCGTCCCGCGCGAGGTAGGTGACCTCGGACAGGTCGACGATCAGGTGGCGGCAGCCGTCCTGTACGAGGCGGTGCAGGTGCGCTGCCAGGGAGTCGGCCTGGCGCGCGGTGATCTCGCCCCGCAGCGTGACGCGGACCAGGCACCCGGCGACGAGCACCCGCGCGATGCCCGCACGCCGCAGGTGCCGGGCGGCCCCGGCGCCGCCCGGCAGCAGGGGCGCCCTGCGGGCATGCCGCACCGTCGCGGCAGGGGGTGTGTGATCGGGATCGCGCACGGGGACAGGCCTTCCGGCGGTGCGGTGACTACTTCCACATGTCTATACCATGCTCGACGCTCGCGCAGCGAGGGGTCGTCACGTGTACGACCCGTTACCAGGCGTGGCCAGGAGCGGGATGCCCGCAGGTGAGACTGTGCCTCGCCGGGCCTTCCCCCGCACAGGCGGGCGCCGAAACTCTTTCAGTGGTCTAGTCCAAGTACGGCCACTATCGATCCCGCCGACAAAAAGGGACGGATCGTAAAGATCAGGTACAAGTTACCTCTTGGTATGCAGTGACTTCCCACACGGGCGGCAGTAGAACTCGTTCCCATTCGACCCAGAGTGAGGAACATCACATGAGTGGTAATGCCATGCACAACAAGGCTTCTGACGGGGTGTCACGGCGAAGATTCATCACTGGAACGAGTTCTATTCTTGGTGGCGCGATCCTCGCGGGTCACGCTTCGGCCGCGCACGCCGCCCCGGCCCAGGCCCAGACCGCACCGATCGCCGACGCCGCGCGCGTGCCCGCCCTGGTGATCGGCACCGGGTACGGCGGCTCCGTCGCCGCCCTCCGCCTCGCCCAGGCGGGCGTCGACGTCCACATGATCGAGATGGGCATGGCCTGGGACACCCCGGGTCCCGACGGCAAGATCTTCGCCAACACCACCAAGCCCGATCAGCGTTCGTACTGGCTGCGCACCCGCACGAAGCAGCCCCTCAGCAACTTCCTCGGCTTCCCCATCGACAAGGACATCCCCCGCTACACCGGGATCCTGGACGCCGAGGAGATGGGCGGCATCATCGTCTACCAGGGCCGTGGCGTCGGCGGCGGCTCCCTGGTCAACGGCGGCATGGCCGTCACGCCCCGGCGGGAGAACTTCGGCGCCGTCCTGCCGTCCGTGAACGCCGACGAGATGTACGACGTCTACTATCCGCGCGCCAACTCCGGGCTCGGCGTCGCCACCGTCGACCCCGCCTGGTTCGACTCCGTCGACTGCTACCAGTACGCCCGGGTGGGCCGCAAGCACGCCCAGCGCTCCGGATTCCCCTTCGTCTTCGTGCCCGACGTCTACGACTGGGACTACATGAAGAAGGAGGCGGCGGGGACGGTACCCAAGTCGGCCCTCGACGGGGAGATCCTCTACGGGAACAACTACGGGAAGAAGTCGCTGCAGAAGACCTACATCGCTCAGGCCAGGGACACCGGGCGGGTCACCATCTCCCCGCTGCACAAAGTGACTTCGGTCTCCCCCGCGTCGGGCGGCGGCTACACGGTCGTCATCGACCAGCTCAACACCAGCGGCGACACGACGGCCACCAAGAGCGTCACCGCGGACAGGGTCTTCTTCGCGGCGGGCAGCGTCGGCACCAGCAAACTCCTCACCAGGTTGAAGGCCACCGGCGCCCTGCCCGGCCTCAACGGCGAGATCGGCAAGGGCTGGGGCGACAACGGCAACGTGATGTGCGGCCGCGCCAACCACCTGTGGGACCCGACCGGCAAGGTCCAGTCGTCCATCCCGTGCGGCGGCATCGACAACTGGGCGGCCGGGGGCGCGTTCGCCGAGGTGGCTCCGCTGCCGACCGGGATCGAGACGTACGCCTCGTTCTACCTGTCGATCACCAAGACCCCGCACCGCGCCGAGTTCTCCTGGAACGCCGGGGCGGGACGCGTCGACCTGAACTGGCAGACCGCCTGGAAACAGACCTCCATCGACGCCGCCAAGACGATCTTCGACAAGATCAACGCCAAGGAGGGGACGATCTACCGGACCGACCTCTTCGGCACCTACAAGATCTGGGGCGACCACCTGACGTACCACCCGCTGGGCGGCGCCGTACTGGACAAGGCCACCGACAATTACGGCCGCCTGCACGGCTATTCGGGCCTCTACGTCATCGACGGCGCGCTGATCCCCGGCAACACCAGCGTCAATCCGTTCGTCACCATCACCGCGCTCGCCGAGCGGAACATCGAGAAGATCATCGCCACCGATCTGTAGCCAGGAAGCCGCG
Source organism: Streptomyces kanamyceticus (assembly GCF_008704495.1). Classification (NCBI taxonomy): domain Bacteria; kingdom Bacillati; phylum Actinomycetota; class Actinomycetes; order Kitasatosporales; family Streptomycetaceae; genus Streptomyces; species Streptomyces kanamyceticus. Next base: position 9,650,792 of record NZ_CP023699.1, on the reverse strand, counting down.
TACTCCTTGGGACACCGTGTCGTCGCCGAGCAGGTCGTTGTGGGCCAGGCAGCCTGCCGCGTGGTTGGTGGCGCCGTCCAGCGGGACGCTGTCGTCCGGGTTGATCACCTCGTCGCAGTTCGACCACCACGTCGCGTACGACACCGTGCCCGGCGTCTCGTCCCCCTCGGCGAGCTTCTTCACCACGTACGATCCGGGCGTCATGTCACGGCAGGCCTGCGACCACAGCGCGCAGGCCCAGGCGGTGCTGGTGCCGTGGTTGGGTCCGGCGAGCGAGACCCAGTGGTCGACCCTGGCGGCGCCGCCGCCGAACTTCACGTACCACCGCGTGACGAGGCTTCCGAAGGAGTGCGCCACGAGGTCGACGCGTGCGGCGCCCGTGCGCGCCCGCACCTCCTCGACGTAGGCGGCGAGCCTGCCGGAGAGCGTCTCGTTCACGGACTGACTGGTGTCGTAGCCCCAGGAGTACAGCTCGTCGTCGGTGTATCCGGAGGCCAACAGGTCGTCGCGCAGTGCTCCCCAGACGCCCGGGTCCGCGTTGTAGCCGTGGACGAAGACGACCGGCACGTGCGCCGCACGCGGGGCCGCGCCCGCCGAGGCCGGGGTCGGTGCCACCACCGCGGCGGACGTGAGCAGTGCGGCGAGCAACAGGACGAGCCCACGGGCTCGCTCGGCCAACGACACGGTGCCTCCCACGGTGCGAGATTCATGGCTACGCACGAGTACGGGAGGATTGTGGGGCCAGGAAGGCGAGTTGACCAGAGGTGAACGCCTCGGTCGTCGGATCCCTGCCGCCGACGTCGGCCAGCGCGGAGCCCGTACGGATACGCGTACGGGCTCCGCGGCCGCGGGTCAGCGCAGCGCGCTGCCGAAGAGCGCGGCGGCGTCCGGGGCCCCGAGGTCCTTGGGGGCCATGGCCACGGAGTTCGTGGCGGTCAGGCCCGTGGTCGTGCCGGGCAGGGACCAGACGGCGCCGGTGTCGGCGTTCTCGTGGATGGCGGCGGCCGCGAGGTCACGGTGGCCGTCGCCATTGACGTCGAGCAGCGCCGTGGCCTCGCCGAACCGGTCGCCGCCCTCGGCGGCGCCGGGGACGCCCGCGGTGTCCTGGTGGAAGGCCTGCGCGCCGGTGCCGGTCACGCCGGAGGCGCTGCCCCGGACGAGGACGACGGAGCCCGCGTCGGCGAGGTCGCGGACGTCCTCGCCGGGGGTGCCGAGCGCGATGTCGGCGAAGCCGTCGCCGTCGACGTCACTCACCGCGACGGAGGCACCGAACTCGTCGCCCTCCTCCTCGGCGCCGGGCACGCCGGGCAGGTCCTGGTCGAAGGACTGGGTGTCCGTCTTGAGGCCGTCCTTCGAGCCGTAGGCGACCTTCACCTTGGCGTCGTCGTTGCTGGTGCCCGCCACCAGGTCGTCGTAGTGGTCGCCGTTGATGTCGCCGACGGCGAGCGCGCCCTCGTAGCCGGGCGCCCACTCCGTCGTGAAACCGGTGGGGCTGCCGTACAGGACCCGGTTCTGATACTGGCCGTCGCCGTTGTGCTGGTTGAGCGCGATGTCGGAGCGGCCGTCGCCGTTGAAGTCGCCGACCGCCTGGGGCACGACCGGGCCCATCACCGACTGCGGTCCGTCGACGCAGGTCTGGGGGCGGTCCGCGCAGCCGAGGTCGGGGCGCTCGTCGGTCTCGTAGCTCCACCACTGCGACTTGTCCATGAAGTCGCCCGTGCCCGCGGGGGTGCCGGTGCGGGCGATGGGGCCCTTCCAGAGGCGGGCGTTCTGGCCGACCGGGTCGTCGCCGTGGGAGCCCTGCTTGGCGAAGAGCGCCAGGTCGGTCTTGCCGTCGCCGTCGAAGTCGCCTGCCTGCGGGGCGTATCCGAAGGTGGCTATCTTCGTGCCGCCGGTGAGGCCGGTCGCGGAGCCCCACAGGATGACGGCGCCCGCGTCGGCGCCGTTGCCGTCGTACCCGTCACCGTCGGCACCGATGACGAGGTCGGTGAAGCCGTCCCCGTCCAGGTCGCCCTTGGTGACGGACTTGCCGAACTCCTGCTTGGCGGCGGCCGCGCCGGGCACACCCGCGGTCGACCGGCTGATGAGCTGCTTGCTCGCGGGCTTCAGGCCCTCCTTGGAGCCGTACGTCACCGCGACGTACCCGGCCTTCTTCTGGCCGGAAATCGTGCCGCCGGGGGCGCCGACGACGAGGTCCGCGTAGCCGTCGCCGTTGAAGTCGTCGGACGCCTTGGCAGCGGCCGCCGCGCTGCCCTTGTCCGCCGCGGGGGTGGCGGCCCGGGCCTGGTCGAGCCCGAGCGACCAGATCGTGAGTCCGCCCGCCAGCAAGGAGGCTGCGATCAGGGGCGTGGTGAGACGGGCGCTGCGAAGTGCTCGCGACATGTGGCTTCCCTTGGTTCCTGTGGCTCTTGTGTCATCGGTCGGTCGGCCGGTTCTCGGGGAGGGCCTCCGCGCGTCGGCGCCGCCCGTCCCCCCGGATGTCCGGCGGAGTTCACCGCCGGTTTACTCCGACTGCCCGCAACGACGCACCACATGTCCCGGTGCTTGCACTACACCGCTAGTTTCACGCCGTCCTCCGCGCGCCCGCTCACGCCGTCCCCGCACACCCGCTCACGCGGGCCGCAGCCGCCCGATGATGCCGTCGAGGTCACGCCGGAAGAGGTGTTCGCGGACGAAGTGGCCGCCCGGCTCCTCGTACCACTCGTGCGGGATGCCCGCATTGCCGAGCAGGCCGCGGAACTCCCGCTGCCCCGCGAGCACTTGGGTCTCGTTGACCGTGTCGAACCAGTTGACCGGGTCGGGGCTGGTGCCCGCGACGAGGAAGATCCGCTTGTTACGGTAGCTCTCGACGCGCTGGACCGGGTTGTCGGCGTTGACCCGGGCCTCGTCCCACGGCACTCCGTAGACCGTCCCGCCGCCCAGGTCCAGGGCCGCGGACGAGGCGTTGGCCCAGTGGGTGACGAGCCCTCCGTCGCGCCGCATGCTCGCCGGTCCCGAGTGGGCGCTCACCGAGGCGAAGTGGCCGTAGTACTTGGCCGCGTACTTCAGCGCGCCGAAGCCGCCCATCGAGAAGCCGGAGACGGCGCGGCCGTCGTATTCGGCGTACGCGCGGAAGTTCGCCTCGACCCAGCGCAGGAGCTGCTCGACGTGGAAGGTCTCCCAGTCACGGCGTCCGACGTTGGAGGTGACCGGATTGGAGTACCAGCCCGCGTGTCCGCCGTCGGGCATCACGACGATGATCGGCTTGCCCGCGGTCCAGGCGCGGATGCCGAGCCGGTCGAAGGTGATGAAGTCCTGGTCGGTGCCGCCGCCGTGGAAGAGGTAGAGGACCGGGTACGTGCGCCCGCTCGTGTGGTAGTCGTCCGGGAGCAGGACGTTGACCCCGGGGTTCCAGCCGATCGCGCCGGTCGCGAACCGGTAGTACCACATGCGGGGATCGCTCTCGTTGCGGTCCACGATCCGCAGGCCGAAGCCGTCGTCGGCCGCGCTCGCCGACGACGCGGCCGCGACGACGCCCGCGCCGCCGACGGCGAGCGCGGCGGAGAGCCCGCCGACGGCTCGCAGGACACCTCTGCGTGTGGGGGGTTGCTCGCTCAACGTGACCTCCTGGTCGGGCGGACGGCGGCCGTGATCACACAGCACCCGCCATACGGCGTCAATCCCCGTGCCCGCCGGAAGGCTCGAAAGCATCGGTCGCGCGCCGATGAGTTCCGCCGGCCCGAGCGGTCCTACCTTTGACCGCCACTACTGGCACCACTGGCACCACCGGCACAGGAGGAAACACGTGGCTCAGCTGCTGCGAGTGCAGAACTTCAACGTCTCGCGGGACGGATTCGGTGCGGGCGAGCACCAGAGCCTGGAGAGGCCCTTCGGCGACGCCGATCCCGGTGACATGTTCGCCTGGGCCGGGGCGACGGCCAGCTGGCCCAACCGCACCGACCCGGGAGGCAGCCGCGGACTCGACGACTACCTCACGCGGGACTTCACCAACAACATCGGCGCCGAGATCATGGGCCGGAACAAGTTCGGCCCCCAGCGCGGCCCTTGGCAGGATCACGAATGGCAGGGCTGGTGGGGCGACGAACCGCCGTTCCACACGCCGGTGTTCGTGATGACGCACCACCTGCGCCCCTCGTTCACGCTGGGCGAGACCACGTTCCACTTCGTCGACGACGACCCGGCCGCGGTCCTCGAGCAGGCGCGCGAGGCCGCGCAGGGCAAGGACGTCCGGCTCGGTGGCGGCGCCACCGTCGTCCGGCAGTTCCTCGAAGCCGATCTGGTCGACACCCTGCATGTGGCGGTCTCCTCGCTGAAGATCGGCTCCGGCTCGCGCCTGTGGGAGTCGCCCGACGACCTGCTCGACCGGTTCCACCGGGACGTCGTGCCGAGTCCGAGCGGAGTGACGCACCACCTGTTCTGGCGCAAGTGACGCGGGGACCCCGCCCGGGCGCGGGCGGGGTCGGTCCGTCATGACATAGGTCCGTCATGACATAGGTCGTCATGACCTCGGTCCTCATGACCTCCCGCGCCCGTTCGCGCCACGGCGACGCGCGGGCGCCGGGTCAGCCACACGACGAGCGCGGCGCCCGCCAGGCACAGGGCTCCCGCGGTGAGGGCCAGCGTGTTGTGCCCGGTGGCGAAGGCCTCGCGCAGGGTGTGGTCGAGGCCGGGGCGCAGGTCATCGGGCGCGGTCGAGAGCAGGGTGTCGGCGCCGCCGCCGGAGAGGGTCCCCGCGGTGCCGGAGGCGTCGGTGACCTTTCCGTCGAGGGACGCGGTCATCGCCGAGACGGCCAGGGTCCCGAAGGCCGCGACCCCGAAGGCGTACCCGAGCTGTTCGAAGGTGCTGTAGGTGCCGCTCGCCATGCCCGCGCGCTCCGGAGGAGCCGAGCCGAGCGCCAGGGAGGCGGCGACCTGGAAGACCAGGCCCATGCCGACCCCGCTCAGCGCCAGGCCGCCCACCAGGGCGGGCCAGCCCGATTCCGGGCCGAGGAAGCCCTCCGCGCCCACGCCGAGCCCGGCGAGGAGAAGACCGAGGCAGGCTCCCAGACGCGGCGACGGCGTGGGCATCCACCGCCCGCACACCACCGCCACCAACGCCGCGGCCACCGCGTGCGGCAGGACGACGAGGCCCGCGCCGATCGGCGAGAGGTGCCGCACGGACTGCAGCCACAGCGAGGTGTAGGGCAGGATCCCGTACACGGCGCCCTCGCCGACCGCGATGGTGATCATCGCCGCGCCGAACGCGGGCCTGCGGAACAGCGACAGGTCGAGCAGGGGATGCGTCCGGCGGTGCTGTACGCGGACGAAGGCCACGAACGCGGCGATGGCGACGCCCAGCGGTACGAGCGTGGCGGCCGACGCCCACCCCTGGGTGTGCGCCTCGGTCACGGCGTACACGCATCCGCCCGCGCCGAGCGCGAACAGCAGCACTCCGGGTACGTCGAGGCGTCGTGCGGCGTCCCGCTTCGACGGTGCGGAGCGCGGGATGTGACGGAAGGTCAGCGCCAGCGCGAGCGCTGTGACCGGCACGTTGACGAAGAAGATCCACCGCCAGTCGAGGGCCTGGGTGAGCAGGCCGCCGAGGACCGGTCCCAGGGCGGACGCGCTGGCGGCGACCGCCGCCCAGGCGCCGAAGGCAAGGCCCAGCCGACGGCCCGTGTACAACGTGCTGATCAGCGACAGGGTGGTGGTGAACATCGCCGCGGCGCCCAGGCCCTGGACGACGCGGGCGCCGATGAGGACCGGCATGTCCGGTGCCAGGGCGCAGGCCACCGACGCCAGGGCGAAGACGACGAGCCCGCCGACGTACATCCGGCGCCTGCCGTGCAGATCCGCCAGCATTCCGGCGCCCAGCAGGGCGGCGGCCACCGCGAGCGCGTAGCCGTCGGCGACCCACTGCAGCTGGGACAGTGACGCGCCGAGTGAATCCGACATGGCCGGCAGGGCGACCAGAACGATGGTGACGTCCACGAGCAGCATGAACGTGCCCAGACAGATGGCGACCAACGGCCCCCAGATACGCATGATTTCCCACTCTCCGGCAGGGCTGACGAGGTGACCGCGCCACCATCGGGGCCGGGACCGCGAGGCCCCAAGCCATACCCTGGAGAGCGGCAGGATCCGGCATCGAATGGGCGGTCAGCGGTGGATCACGACAGTCTCGACGAACTCGACCAACGCCTGCTCCAGGCGCTGCAGCTGGACGGCCGGGCCCCCTTCAGCCGCATCGCGCGCGACCTGGGCGTCTCCGAACGCACCGTCGCCCGGCGCTATCAGCGGATGCGGCCCCGCGGGCTGCGCATCGTCGGCCAGCCCGTGGTGTCCCGCCTCGGCCTGACCCGCTGGCTGCTGCGGGTGCACTGCACGCCGGACGCGGCGGGCACGATCGCCGACGCCCTCGCCCGCAGGCCCGACACCAGCTGGGTCACGCTCGCCTCCGGCGGCACCGAGCTGTACTGCGCGCTCAACGCGAGGACGGCCGACGAACGCAACGCGCTGCTCCTCGACCGGCTCCCCCGCACCCCGCACGTCCTCTCGGTCAGCGCGCACTGCATGATGCGGATCTTCATCGGCGCCACCAGCACCTGGCACTCCACCCGGTTCCGGCCCCAGGACGCACCGGCGGCGGTGGGTTCCGGCGCGGACAGCGCCCCTCCGCTCTCCCTCGACGCCACCGACCGCGTCCTGTTCACCGAGCTCGCCAGGGACGGCCGCGCCACCCTGCCCGAACTCGCCGCCGCCACCGGCCGCTCGCCCTCCAGCGTCCAGCGCCACCTCGACCGGCTGCGCGGCGAGGGCGCCCTGGTCCTCGCCGTCGACTTCGACCCGCGGCTCCTCGGTTTCCACATGGCGACGCGGATCTGGCTGAACGTGACGCCCCGGCATCTGCGTACGGTCGGCGAGGCCCTCGCCACGCATCCGCAGATCGCCTTCGCCGCCGCGATCACGGGCGCCTCCAACCTCGTCGCCAGCGGCATCTTCCGCGGTCCCGCCGATCTCTACGACTACGTGGACCGCCGCATCGGCCGGCTCCCCGGCATCCAGGGCATCGAGACCGCCCCGACACTGCGCGAGGTCAAGCGCCTCGCGCCCGCGGTGCCGTGAGCCACCCGTCGGCGCCGCGGGCCCCTCACCCGAGCGAAGGCCATCGGTCGGCGGCCCACTCCGGCCATCCCGGCCACCCCTGGGGCGGCCCGTCCGGCTCGCCCCCGTCGAGCTCCGCCTCGTTTGGCTCCTCGAACAGCGCCCGCCAGCGCACCAGGTCCGCTTCCGTGACGGGGAAGGTCTCGCCTGGAGTGAGCGCCTGGCGCCTGGCGATCCTCGCGCGTTGCGTCTCGCGGTCCACCGGCACGTACACGAGGCGGCAGGACGCGCCCTCGGACGCCACGAGGCAGCGGATCGCGGACCGCTCAGCGCGGGACCAGCACCCGAAGTCCAGGACGACGTTCGTGCCGATCCGCAGCGCCTCCAGGGCGAGCCGGAGCAGCCGCCCTTCGAGCACATCGCGCTTCCCGTCCGCCTCCGGCGCGTGGAACAGCGGAATCATCCATTCGTCCGGCGTCAGCCGCAACGCGCGGTGTTCCTCGGCGAGTTGCCGGGCCCACGTGGTCTTTCCGGCCCCGGGCAGACCGACGGTCAGGAAGAGTGTCGTCACCTCTCGATCATGGCACGCCGTCGTACCCCCTCCTCTAGGCTCACACCGGAACCGACCGCGACGAGGGGGACACCGTGAGTGACGGACAGAGGCAGGTGCCGGACAGCACCGCGGTGCGGGTCGCGCTCTGGCGGGCGATGCACGTGCGGGTCGACGCGCCGCCCCATGTGCTCCAGGACGAGGTCGGACTGCGGCTCGCGGCGCCCGACGAGGGGTGGCAGGAGCGGCCCGACATGGATCCGCGGGGCAGCAGCGGGTTCCGGGCGGCCATCGTGGGGCGGGCCAGGTTCGTCGAGGACCTGGTCGCCGAGGAGAGTGCCCGCGGCGTCGGCCAGTACGTCGTCCTGGGGGCGGGGCTCGACACGTTCGCGCAGCGCAGGCCCGACATCGCCGCCCGGTTACGGATGTTCGAGATCGACCACCCCGACACCCAGGAGTGGAAGCGCCGACGGCTGATCGAGCTGGGCCTCGGGGTCCCCGACTGGCTGCGCCTGGTGCCGGTCGACTTCGAGGCGGGCGCCGACTGGTGGGAGCGGCTCTCCGCGGCCGGATTCGATCCCGGACAACCGGCCCTCGTCGTCTGTACGGGCGTCAGCATGTACCTCACCAAGGACGCCAACGAGGCGACCCTGCGCCGGGTGGCCGGGCTCGCGCCCGGCTCGACGTTCGCCCTGTCCTTCATGCTGACGCCCGCGTTCATCGCGCCGTCCGACCGCTCGGCGGTCGAGGCGTTCAGGCCCCTGACGCGGGCCGAGGGGACGCCGTTCCGCAGCGCCTACGGCCCGCCCGAGATGCTGGCCCTCGCCGACGACGCCGGTTTCGCGCGAGCCAGGCACGTACCGGGGACCGCCCTCGCCGAACGCTACTTCGCGGGCCGGAGCGACGGTCTCTACCCGTCCACCGGAGAGGATCTGCTGGTGGCCACCACCTGACGTACGCGGTGGCCACCACGGGTCCGGTCAGGAACTCCTGAGGACGACCAGTCGCTGCGTGGCGCGGGTCATCGCGACATAGCGGTCGACCGCCCCTTCGATGCCCGCACCGAACTCCTCCGGGTCGACGAGGACGACCAGGTCGAACTCCAGTCCCTTCGTCAGCTCCGGGGGCAGCGACCTGACCCGGGGCGTCGCCCGGAACGTGGGGTCGCCGATCACACAGGCGATCCCGTCGTCGTTCGCGGCGAGCCAGTTCTTCAGGACCGCGTCCCGTTCCGCGACGGATCCGTGCACGACGGGGATGCCGCTGCCGCGGATCGAGGTCGGCACGTTGGCGTCGGGGAGCACGGCCCGGATGGCCGGTTCGGCCTCCGCCATGACCTCTTGCGGCGTGCGGTAGTTGATGCTCAGGGACGCCATCTCGACCCGGTCGAGCCCGATCCGCTCCAGGCGTTCCCGCCAGGATTCGGTGAACCCGTGCCTGGCCTGTGCCCGGTCCCCGACGATCGTGAAGCTCCGGGACGGGCAGCGCAGCAGCAGCATCTGCCACTCCGCGTCGGTCAGTTCCTGCGCCTCGTCCACGACGATGTGCGCGAAGGGCCCGGCGAGCAGATCGGGGTCCGCGGGCGGCAGTTCGGACTCGTCCACCAGGCTCACCCCGGCGTCCTGCCCGCGCAACATCCTCACCAGGCCCTCGCCGTCGTCCCCGTCGGCACCGGATGCGGACGCGGCGTCGATCAGGTTGTCGACGACCTGCGCCATGCGTTCGCGCTGCGCGGCGAGGATGGCCGCCTGCCGCCGCTTCAGCCGGGCGGCCTCCGGGTCGCCGAGCCGCTGGCGCGCCGCGTCCAGGAGCGGCAGGTCGGACACCGTCCAGGCCTGCGGAGCCGCCTTGCGCCCCAGCTTGCGCACCTCGTCCCGGTCGAGCCAGGGGGCGCACATCCGCAGGTAGGCGGGGACCGTCCACAGGTCGGAGACCAGGTCGGCCGCTTCGAGCAGCGGCCATGCGCGGTGCAGCGCCGTGACGAGCTCCTCGTCGTGCCGCAGCGACCGCTCGAAGAGTTCGGCGGGCACGTCGTCGTCGACCTTGGCCAGGAGGATCGCGACCAGTTCCTCCCAGACCTGCTCGCGCCCCTCGTTGTGCGGGGTGCCGGGGCCCGGCGCGTCGAACGCCTCGGCCCAGTCCGCGGCACTCAGCCGGACGTCGGCCCAGTCGGTCGAGACCGTCATCGCCTCCGTCGGCGGCTCCTCGTAGAACCTGACGGCCTTCTCGATCGCGTGCACCATGCCCGCGCCCGACTTCAGCCGTGCCACCTCCGGGTCGGCCTCCTCCGGAGCCGTGGCCCCCTCGGCGACGAGGTCCCGCACCGTGCAGGTCTGCACGCCCTCCTCGCCGAGGCTGGGCAGGACGTCCTCGACGTACGACAGGTAGGGCTGGTGCGGTCCGACGAACAGCACGCCGCCCTTGCGGTGGCCCAGGCGCGGGTCGGAGTACAGCAGGTGGGCGGTCCTGTGCAGCGCGACGACCGTCTTGCCCGTGCCCGGACCGCCGTCGACGACGAGCGCGCCGCGCGATCCGGCGCGGATGATGGCGTCCTGGTCGGCCTGGATGGTGCCGAGCACGTCCCGCATGCGGTCGGAGCGGTTGCCGCCGAGGCTCGCGATGAACGCGGACTGGTCGTCGAGCGCGGCATGCCCTTCGAGTCCTTCGGCGGTGAAGACCTCGTCCCAGTAGTCGCCGATCCGGCCCCGGGTCCAGCGGTACCTGCGGCGGCTCACGAGCCCCATCGGGTTGGCGTGCGTCGCGGCGAAGAACGGCTCGGCGGCGGGCGAGCGCCAGTCGATCAGGAGGCGGCGCCCGGAGCTGTCGGTGAGGCCGAGGCGCCCGATGTAGACGGGCTCGGGATCGTCCGCGCCGACGAAGTGGCCGAGACAGAGGTCGAGCCCGAAGCGGCGCAGGGCGCGCAGCCTGCCGGTCAGCCGGTGGATCTCGGTGTCCCGGTCCATCGCCGCCCTGCCGGTGCCGCCGGGCGCCCTGCGTACGGTCTCCAGGGCGTCGGACACCTCGGCGATCGTCTGCTCCAGGCTCTCCGCGACGGCGGCGAAGTGCCGCTCGTCGGCGTCGATGAGCTTCGGGTCGGCCTTGGGCGAGAGGTGGTCGGGCAGGTCGAACGCGCTGGTGCTCAGGGGGGTCATGGAATCAGCTCCGATCCGAGGTCGTACCCGCGAAGTCCGGCGTCACGCACGCCCCGAAGACCGACAAAAACACATGCACTGAATGAATCTCCCATTTCCGCAAGTTCTGGCCTCGGCGAGAGATTCTGCGGCATCACGGGGGCCTTGCCGCAAGCCCCCCTGTGCGCTATAAGTTGAGAGTGGAAAGGAGTGGGTGTTCCTCCTTTCCCTTTTTCTTTGTCCCGGCGCGTTAGGTCAGTGTCACGGCGCGTTGGATCGGTCCTCGGATCAGCCCTCGTCGTCGGGCAACCCCTGGGAGTCGTCGCCGAGGGCCAGCGCGAGGCCCGTGCCGGTGTCGCTCTCGCCTAGGCGCAGTGCCCGTGCGTACGCCTTCGAGCCGATGCCCGCGCGGGCCAGCTGTTCCGTCCTGGCGCGCAGCGGCGCCAACTCCGGTGTGCCGCGCTGGGGATGGCCGACACTGCGCCAGTACGCGTGACCGGTGCCGGAGAGCAGTGCCGCCTGCTCGGCCCGGCCCTGCGCCGCCGATGCCGCGGCGAGCAGATCGAGGCCCACGGCGATGCCGAAGCTGTCGCCGATGCGCTGCTTGCCCAGGAGCATGGCACGGGCGTGGTCGGCCGCCTCGCGCGGCCGGTCCTGGAAGAGCGCGATCAGGGACAGCTGGTAGTCCAGATAGGACCGGGTCCAGTGCTCGTCGATCCGCTCGCAGGCGGCACGCAGCTCGCGCGCCGACTCCATCGCCTCGTCGAAGGCGCCGAGCGCCGTGAGCGCGAAGACGTCGACCAGGCGGCAGCGCAGCCGGGAGGCCGAGGCGAAGTCCTCGCCGGGCACCTCCTCCAGGGCGCGCAGCACCAGCGTACGGGCGACCAGGGGGCGCCCGGTGAGCAGATAGGTGATGCCCCGCAGGTATCCGGCCGCGAGCACGCCCTGTCCGTCGCCGTCCCGCGCGGCCTCGCGCGCGCAGATCTCGCCGAGCCGTTCGGCGGTCTCGTGCTGGCCCTGCAGGAGCGCGGCGACCCCGAGCGCCAGCTGGGCGCGGGTGTGGACGGGGCCAGGATCGTGGTGGAGGGCGAGGCCGCGCTCCAAGTAGGTGCGCGCCTCGTGGAGATGGCCGCAGCAGCTCCAGAAGAACGCCACGCGGCTGACCAGTTCGAGGCCGTCGGCAGGGGCGCGGTCGAGCAGGCGGTGCAGGGCCGCGCACAGGTCGGGGTGGGCCTCGCTGACGCGCCGGTACCAATGCGTCTGCCGGGGGCCGAGCCACTCGGCGTCGGCGCGCCGCGCGAGATTGAGGAAACACTCCGCGTGGCGGTCGGCGAGGAGTTCCTCCTCGCCGAGCTCCGCCAGCCACATGCGGCCGTACTCCTTGAGGGTGTCGAGCATGTGGTAGCGGGGCCCGTCCCGCCCGACCACCGACTGCCGCACCAGGCCGGTGAGCGCCCACGTGACCCCTCTGCTCGTCAAAGGGCCGCCCACGCCCACCGCTTGGGCGATGCCGAGGTCGAACGGGCCCCGCAGCACCGAGAGCCGCGCCCACAGCAGCCGCTCCCCCGGCGTGCACAGTTCGTGGCTCCAGCCGATCGTCGTGCGCAGGCTCTGGTGCCGGGGCGGTCGCACCCGCGGGGTGCCGGTGAGCTCGACGAGCCGGGAGCCGAGTCCGTCGGCGAGGCTGCGTACGCTGCGGTGGCGCAGTTGCCCGCCCGCCAGCTCCAGGGCGAGCGGAATGCCTTCGAGGCGCTCGCACACCTCGGCGGCGTCGGCCGCCCAGTCAGGGGATTCGAGGGTTTGCCGGGGGACGAAACGGGCGGCCCGGTCGGTGAAGAGGCGTAGTGCGTCGGATTCGATGCCCGTCGGCCCGTCGCCCGGCTGCCGGTACGCCGCCGGTCCGACCGGCAGGGGCTCCACGTCCAGGACGCGTTCGGCGGACAGGAGCAGCGGTTGCCTGCTGGTCGCGAGGACGGTCAGGCCGGGGGCGGCGGAGAGCAGCTCGCCGATCAACCCGCGGCACTGGTCGGTCAGATGCTCGCAGGAGTCCAGGACGAGGAGCAGTTGCTTGCCGCGCAGCCAGGACCGCAGCGCGTCCACCGGCATGCGGGGGGTGTGGTCGGCGAGGCCCACGGCGTCGCACACGGTCGCGGTCAGCAGGTGGTCGTCCATGAGCGGGGACAGGTCGGCCCAGCACACCCCGTCGCGGTACCCGGCCCCGGCCCGGAGGGCGCCCCGTACGGCGAGGCGGGTCTTGCCGACGCCGCCCATGCCGGTCAGGGTCACCAGGCGGTGCGCCGCGAGCGATTCGCTCAGCCGTCGCAGATCCGCCTCGCGCCCCACGAAACTGGTCTTCTCCTCAGGAACCTTTCCTTCCATGGGCAGCAGTCTGGTGTACCGGCGGGGGCGTCGGAGCGGACGCCGGGCAAGCCGCCCGGTATACGGGAGGCTCTCTAATTGGCGGCCGGCGGCGTCAAGTTGACGTCGGGGGCGGCAGCGGCGCCGCGGCCCCCGACGATGACGGCGTGGATCAGCAGCAGCCGTCCTTGCGCATCAGCTCACCGACCGCCAGCCAGTCGTCCCGCTCGGGCGTGCCGCCGCCGGGGACCGCGGCACGCCGTTCGCCCGGGCGCCGGGAGGACGGCTCGAACTCGGCCACCAGGTCCTTCGTGGTGTACGGCGTTCCGCCGCGCATCACCGCGACCGTGCGCACCATGGTGCGGAAGTCCGTGAACGGGTCGCCGTCGACCATGGTGAGGTCGGCGAGTTTGCCGGGCTCCACGGTGCCGAGGTCGCGGTCGACGCCGAACAGCCGGGCGGGGAGCACGGTCGCGGTGCGCAGCGTCTGCGCCGGGCTCAGGCCGCCGCGGTGCAGAGCGCGCAGCGCGAGGTGCAGCGCGAGGCCGACCGCGACGATGGGCTGGTCGGTGCCGAGCGCCACGAGGCCGCCCGCCGCGAGGACCCTGCGGTAGATGTCGGTCTCGGTGCGCAGCGTGGCCAGTTGGGCCTCGGTGGGCGGTGCCTGCGCGGACTTCTTCACCAGCTCGGCGTCCCACGGTGCCATGACGGCGGTGACCCTCGGGTCGTCGGCGAGGCCCGGGTCGTCGCCGATCAGCGGCGCCGAGGTGAACGGCGTGGCGATCAGGGAGAAGCGGGCGCCGGGCGCGCTGTAGATCTCCTCCACGTCGTCGTAGGCCCGGCCGGAAGCGGTGATCGCATGGCCGAACTCGGCTCGCTGGGTGGCCTGCAGATGACTCGTCAGGTCCTGGCCCAGCTGGATGCCCGGCGAGAGGAGGTGGCCGCCGGTGCGCACCCCGAGCCGTTCGTGCGCGAACCGGGCGGCCTCCTCCATGATCCAGCCCGGTGCGCGGACGTAGGTCTTGACGAAGTCCCAGTCGAGGGCGGCGGCCCGGTCCAGCGAGCGGCGCAGGCCCGCGCGGGTGGTGTGGGCCCGGCCCATGCTGTACGCGACCCGGGCGCCGTCGAGGAGTTCGCCGGTGGTCAGCAGCCGTGGTCCGGCGAGCTGCCCGGCCGCCACCGCCTCGCGGATGCGCGCCTGTTCGTGGGCGAAGCCGCCGAGGGAGACCGCCGTGGTGATGCCGTAGGTGAGCTGGCCCACGGTCTGGCGTCCGCCGTAGGTGCTCTGCCAGGGGTGGGTGTGGGTGTCCCAGAGCCCGGGGACGACGGTGCGGTCCGAGGCGTCGACGCTGTGCTTCGCGGCCGCGTGGCGGGCGGCCTTGTGGGGTTCGACGGCGCTGACGCGTCCGGCGTGGACCACGATGTCGACGTCGTCGCGCACGCTCTCACCGGTGCCGTCCCAGAGCCGTCCGGCGTGCACGACCGTGTCGGCGGGTGTGGGCCTGCGCGCGTCGAGGGGGACGCGGACGGTGCGGGCCGCGCCGCCGTCGACGCCGATGAGGCGCAGCCGGGTGCCGGAAAGGTAGAGGAGCGTCTGGGAGTCCCCGGACCAGGAGGGGTGGTCGGCGGCTTCGCGGGTGAGCGTGCGCAGGGCGCCGCGCGGGGTGCCGTCGGGCGTGACGGGCAGCAGACAGAGCGCGGACTCGACGATCACGGCGAGCCACCGGCCGTCCGGCGACCAGAGGGGCCCCGAGTCGTACCGGTCGGAGATCGAGGTGTGGGGCGCGACGGCGTGCAGCCGGTCGGCGCCGGTGGTGGCGTCGACGACGCGGATGAGGTTGTAGCCCTCGCGGAAGCGGAGGTTGAGCCGGTTGCGGTCGCAGAGCACGAGATGGCGGCCGTCGGGCGACCAGCTGGGCCTGCCGGGCAGTCCGCCGCCGCCGAGCGGGGTCACCAGGACGCGTTCGGTGCCGGCCGCCAGGTCGCGCACGACGAGTCCGCCGGTGAGGTCGAGGCAGGCGAGCCGCTTGCCGTCGGGCGAGAGCGCGGGGTGCACGCGGCCGCCCGTCGCGAGGGAGCTCTCCTCGCCGGTGGCCAGCTCGTGGCGGCGCACGCCGAGCAGTCCGTCGCGGTCGTCGGCGTAGACGAGCGACTTCCCGTCGCGGGCCCAGACGGGGCCGAGGAGGTAGTGGGTGGCGGCCGCCTTGCGCAGCCGCCGGGGCGGTCGGCCGCCCGAGGTGTCGGCCAGCCAGAGCGAGTTGAGGGCCGCGAAGGCGATCTGCCGCCCGTCGGGCGAGAGCGCGGGCAGGTGGATGCCCCGCACGGGACGCGCACTGCCCTGGCCGAGGTCGTACTCCTTGACGCGGTAGCGGGGCCGGTCCACGGGGAGGGTGGCGTCGAACGCGATGATCTCCGTGGTCTTGGGGCTGTCCGGCCGTACGAGCGTGAAGCGGCCGTCCACGGTGAGCAGCAGGCGTCCGTCCGGGGCCCAGCGCGGGGGCACGGGCGCGATGTCCCCGTCGACGGCTACGGGCTCGCCGTCGACGACCAGGGTGCAGGAGCCGCTCGGGGACGCGGTGGTGCGCAGGTAGGCGAGGCGGCCGCCGTCCGCTTTCCCGTCGCCCGCCTTGCCGTCGCCGACGACCTCGCCCTTGCTCTCGCCCCCGGACAGGGCAGGGGTCATCACCTGCGCGGCGCCGGTGTCGGTGTGGACGACGGTGACGGGGCCCGTGCCCGTGGCGTCGACCGCGGCGACGGTGCGGGAGTTGAGGCTCGTGCCCTGGGGCGTGGTGACGGGTGTCCCCCGGACGAACAGGATCCGCTTCCCGTCGGGCGACCAGGTGGGGTCGAAGTCCTCCCACGCCCCGTCCTGCAGCGGCCCGTCCTGTCCGGGCAGGCCGGTGACGCGGGTCGTCCTGCCGCTGTCGAGGTCCAGGACGTGGATGCGATAAGGGCTGCCCTCGACGGGGTCGCCGCCGCGTTCGGAGGCGAAGGCGATGCGGGTGCCGTCGGGCGACCAGGCGGGGCCCCGGTCGTCCCAGGGTCCATCGGTACGTTGCCGCAGCCGCGTGCCGTCCGGACGTACGGTCCAGATGTGGAAGCCGCCTCCCTGGTAGGCGCAGAACGCCACGAGTTCGCCGTCCGGGGCGTGCACGGGCCGGTTCGGTTCGAGCCCCGCGGGGGTGAGCGGCACGGCCTTCCCGCCGGTGCGCGGCAGGGACCAGAGCGTGGCCTGTGCCTCCGCGACGAGCCGGTCCCCGGCAGGCGCGAGCGTCGCCGCCGCGTTGGTGCCCCGGGTGAAGGAGAGGGCGATTTCGGTGTCCGGCGCGGCGAGGGCCGGTGTGGCGCCCAGTGCGGTGATCGCTCCCGCGGCGCCGGTGGCGCCCGCGGCGAGGAGGAGTTGACGACGGGAGAGAGGCAACGCGGCATGGTTCCGCTCACAGTCCATGACAGAGCACACTCGCGCATCGTCCGCGCCATGGGCAACACCGCAGGGGCGACGGCGCGCCACCCGGTGACCGGCGGCCCTGGCGCGGCCCGGCTCGGCCCCGGCCCCGGCCCGCTGTCAGCGGTGCCGCTCGATGAGAGCCCTCGCCATCGCCTGTGCCCGGTGGGCCGCTTCGGCGTCACCCTCCGCCGCCGAGATGATCGAACCCTTCATCAAGATGTGCCAGGACCTGGCGAATGCGTCGACGTCGCGCAACTCTGCCTCCTCGGCCATGCCGCGCACCAGGCAGCGGATCGTCTCCAGGTGGGCGATGCTCGCTTGCCCCAGCGGATGCTCGCTGCCCATTTCCAGCAGGACGTTGATGAACGCGCAGGCGTCGAAGTCGGCGCTGCGGAACCACTCGTCGAACACGTCGAAGACGGCGAGGAGGCGCTCCTCCGGCGTACGACCGCGCCGCCGGGCCCCCGCCACGACCATGCCCAGCGTCCACTCCCGTTCCCTGCGGGCGAGGAAGGCGAGCACCAGGTGGTCCTTCGAAGGGAAGTGCCGGTACAGCGTCGCCTTGGCGACCCCGGAGCGCGCGACGATCTCGTCCACGCCCACGTCGCGGACGCCGCGCCGCGAGAAGAGTGCGTACGCGGCGCTCAATATCCTTTCGCGGGGCGGGAGTCGAGGCGCCCCGGGCCTCGGGTCGTTGTCCACAATTCGTCAGATTAGTCCTGGACAGGGCACCCTTCCGCTGCCATCGTGAGGGAACAGGACAGGAAGACAGACCAGTCTCTCTCCCCGTCCCGGCTCGTGACTTCCACCGCGCGGACCACTCCAGGCTCCCGGTGTGCAGCACCAACCGTCAGGGCGGCCACCGCGGGAGACACCGGCCGCCCGGCCATCGCCGAGAGCCGCCCGGCGGGTGGGCGGCGGGCTCCCTGGCGTGCCCCTCCCACCAGGTGAGCCACCACCCGCTCGCCGGTTCAGGATCGGGGCGTGCCCGCGCTCTCCAGGTCCTTCTTGAGGTTGCCCAGGGTCCTGTCGATGTTCCCGGCCTGGAACACCGCGAAGGTCTGTCCGCCGGTGGCGATCCGGTCGAAGGCGTTGGCCACGAGATCCGGCCAGCGGCGGCGGTCGTCCGTCCAGGTCTCGGTCACCCGCGTCGCCCGCGCCTCCCCCGGTCCCGCCTCTTCGGGTCCCGCGTCCTCGAAGCGGTACTCCCAGGTCGCGATGGGAGCGCGCAGCCGCGGCCGCTTGAGCCCGATCGCGTGCACGCGGAAGGCGAAGCTCCTGCCGGGCTCCGACGCGGTCACCGTGCAGCGCGTGGTCCAGCGGAACGCCCCGCGCTTGTTGTGCCCCTCGAAGACCAGGCCGACGCGGGCCGGTTCGTCGAGACCCTCGACGGTGGCGCCCAGGTTCTCCGGGCTCCATCTGCCCATCAGGGCGGGGCGGCTGACCTGCTCGTACACGGCCGCGGGCGATGCCTGGACCACGATGCTGCGGGACACGGTGACCGTACGGGCCATGGAATGCTCCGTTCCTCGGAGGCCATGACCCTACCCGCCGGTAAGGTCGGCGGGAAGTCCGCTCAGCGCCCGCGCGGAGCGGGGCCCCGGGGCGCGGGACCACTCGACGTACGGAGGTTTCCGACCGTCTTCAGGAGCCGGTCCGCCCGCTCGCGCAGGGCGGGATGGGCGAGGACCGTGTTGCGCAGGCCGCGAACGGGTCTGCGCCACATCCTGTGCGCGGTCGCCACCGGGTGGGGCCGGGTCGCGAACCCCTCGCCCACCCGCAGCTCACGGGTTTTGAGCCAGTCCTTGTACTCCTTGTCGCCGCGCCCCATGTCCATCACGCGCACCCCGTCCCTGCCCGCGGCCTCGGCCATCCGCAGGTGCATCATCAGGCCGGGCGAGTAGTAGCTCAACTCGGGGTCGTACGCGGTGAACCAGGCGGCGAAGACCGTGCGCGAGACCGGGCCGAAGTGTGCGGCGACCGGCCGGTCCCCGGCGTACACCACCGAGAGGACGCCGGTGAAGTGCTCCTCGCGGACGTGGAACAGATCGTCCACCAGGTCGACTATCCACGGCTTGGCGAACCGGTCCATCCGGCCCGTCCTGCGGTACTGGGCGGACTTCCACCGCATGAGGGTGCGCAGGGCCCGCGGGTCCCGCTCGTCGTAGACGAACCGCACCTCACCGTGGTCGCGGCCCAGGCGGCGTTCCTTCTTCAGCGTCGTCTTGGCAAGCCCCGGGTAGGCGCCCCGCAGCCACTCCGGGTAGCTCTCCTCGCCGACCTTGAGGTCGAGCACCGGGGAGGCGAAGGTGCCGGTGACGGAACCGGCGAACGGCTCCTGCTCCTCGACCAGGTGGTCGAACTCGAAGACCGCGAGGCCGCAGGCGCGCAGCAGCTCCCCGGTGTCCCACACGACCCCCGGGCGGTGCACGAGCGCCTGGCAGTCGGAGAGGCCGAGCCCTATCGCCCGGCCGACGCCGAACGCGTTGCGCTCGAAGGGGAGGAAGCCGACGGGCTCGCCGTTCTCGCGCAGGACCGCCACCCGTGCCCCGCCGCGGTGCCTGGCCACACCGGCCGCGAACTCCGGCGTCAGGAACGGGTTGGCGTACACCGGCGACAGGTCCGTCGCCCGATGCCAGGCCAGACGGAGCGCGGGGCTCAGCTCGTCGGGTCCGTGCAGAGTGATGTCCATCTCAGCTCGACCGCCTTCCCGTGACGCGTCGGCCGCGTCCAGCCTCTTCTTCGGGTACCTGCCGAGTCAGGCCGTTCATATGTGTCAAGGAAGACGACAGGCCATAAGTGGCGGGTTCCCCGTTCCGCGCCACTCACGGCCTTGACTTTCCGTACGGCTCAGGCGGCATAGCCCTTCGGCGGGATCAGGCTGGCGAGTTGGTCGAAGGAGAGCCAGTAGATCTGGTTCCCGCCGAAGGAGGCCGGGTCGGCGATGAGGACCGTCCGGTTCGCGTCGTCGTAGCCGATCACCGTGAAGTAGTGGTAGATCGTCTGGTCCGACGGGTAGCCGGGCGGCTGGTTGCCGGGCGGGGCGACGATGTTGGCGACGATCGGGTAGTTGTTGTCGATGTCCAGGACGACGTCGTGCCAGAGCAGGTCCTTCTGGGCCTGGGTGGGCGGATCGTTCGGCATCTCCTTGGTCTCGTACCAGCCGGTGCCGAGGTTGGCGTTGAGGACGCCGGTCACCTGGCCGATGTGGTCGGTGCCCGCTTCGGTGGTGCCGAGCTGTGCGGCCAACGCGCCCTGGCCTGGCGGGGCGATGCGGGCGGACAGCGCGATGCGGGTGGCGGCAGGGCCGCACCAGTAGCCGGTCTCCTGGACCTGGTAGTCGACCTCCAGCGTGTGGGCGCTCCTGGTCCGCACGCCGTCGACGCGCAGCCGGGTGCCCGGCTCGTTCTGTCCACTGACGACGGCGGTCCCGGCCTTCGAGCCGTGGCCGAGCACGGCCGCCGCGTGCGGGGGCGTGGGCGTGGGGGCGGCCTGGGCGGCGGCGGCCGGGGTGACGAGGGCGCCGACGGCGACCGCGGCGACCGCCGTGGAGCGAAGTCTCTTGCGCATACGGGCTCCTAGGGAGATGGGGGGGGTGGGGTGTGGGAGACGAGGTGGGTCGGCTCAGGGGATGGGCGGGACCGAGGGTCCCTCCTGGGCGAGCAGGTCGCGGGCGAACTGCTCCCACTGCGCGTAGCGGTCGGGGTAGGCCGAGACCTGGACCGCCTGGCAGACCTCGCCGGGCGGCATCGTCTGCCAGCCGTCGATCTGGATCAGGCCCGGGTTGCTGCCGAAGGGGGCCACTCCGTAGAAGGACTTGGACGAGGTGGGCACGTCGGTGATCTGTTCGGGCGTGCCCCATCCGGTGCTGGGGCGCTGCTGGAAGATGCCGAGCGAGTCGTGGTCCACCGGGGTGAGGTAGTTGACGAACTTCGACTCCTGCATGGCGGTCATCAGCGCGATGACCTGTCCCTGCTCGGGGATCTGGGCGCCCTTGCCGACACCGATGACGGTGCGGGCGTTGGCGAGTTCCTCCGGGCCGAGGTCGGCGGCGGTCCGGAAGGTCCTGTGCAGTTCGGCGTCGGAGGCGGTCCGCAGGGCTCTGGCGGTCGCGGGGTCGACGGAGCCGGTCCTCGGCAGTCCGTGCCGGGCCTGGAACTGCTCCAGGCCGTGCCCGGAGGCCGTCGCCGAGGCCGCGGCGGCGTCGGGTGCGGTACCGGCGTGGGCCGCGCCGGGCATGGCGAACAGGGCGCCGACGGCGGCCAGGGTGACGGCAACTGCCGCCGGTCGCAGCGAAGTTCGAGCCCGGGTTCGGGTGCGGGTTCGGGTTCCGGTTCGGTCTGTACGCATCGCCACTCCTACGTCGGATCGTCGATGCGTCCCCGGCCGCGCGTGGGAGAACCGCTCATGGCCCTGCCGCCAGGCGCGCGCGCCAACCGCGCGCCTGGCAGGGGCTGTTGATACACGGACGGTGGGGGACGCGCGTGTCACAGCCCGGACAGCTTCCTTGCATGCTCATGCCATGCGCAACCGATGAAAGCCCAGGCTTACGGCCGCGCCCAAGGCCATGCGACTGGCCAGCGCCGCCACACCCACAGCCGTGCGGCTAGCCGTCGTCGCCGCGCTCGCAACTGCGCAGCAGCGCACGCCCTTCCGCAGTCGCCACGTGCAGGGCCCTGCCGGCCCTGCGCACCGTCGTCACCAGACCGGCCGCGCGCAGCACCTTCATGTGCTGACTCACCGCGGGATGGGTCACGTCCAGGTGGCGGGCGAGCTCGACCGTGCTCGAACCGGTGCGGACCGCCTTGAGGACGGCCGCGCGGGTGTGTCCGACGAGCGCGCCGAGCGCGCTGTCGTCCGGGCGGCCATCAGCCGTCGCGCGCGTCCAGTCCATGGCGTGGTCGATGGGGTACACCAGGACGGGCGGCAGCTCCGCGTCGGCGAGCGTGATGGGCGTGGGCCAGCAGAAGAACGACGGCTGGAGGGTGAGTCCGCGACCGTCCAGGCGCAGCTCGTGGTCCACCGGGTAGTCGACCTCCAACACCGGTGAATGCCAGCGGAAATGAGGCCCGAGACCGGCCAACAACCCCTCCGTGCCGCCTTCCATGAGGCTGCGCACGCGCAGCACCCGGTCGGCGTCGACGTGCGCGTGCACCCGCCGCCAGAAGGGCGCGAGCGCCTCCAGGTGATACGTCTGGATCGCCTTCCCCAGCCGCTTCAGAGTGACCCCGTCGCCGCCCGCCAGGGACTCCGTCCAGCCGGGCAGCCTGCGCGAGGCGGCCACCCGCCGCAGATCGGCACGGAGCCGCGGCCGGGGCGTGCGCACCAGCGCGTCCACCGCGGCCTCCAGCGTCGTACTGCCCCCGTGCGAAGGGGTGAGGAAGTCCGGCGAATTGCCGTGCGGCGGCAGGAGGGGCGAGAGGAGCCGGGAACTCTCCGAGAGGCGGGGTCTCGCCCATCTGCGCCACTCGCCGAACTCCCGTGCGCCGTCCCGTCGTTGCAGGGTCTGCACGCTGTTGCTGATCTCCCACAGGTGGTCGGGACCCGACGCGATGCGTACCCGTGTCAGATCCTCGGACGTGAAGTGCACCCGAAGCATGGTCCCTCGCTCCCCCGTGCCCGCGCTCGGCGCCATGGCGGCCGTGGCCCGTCGCCACGGCGGGTTCCAGGCGATCGCCGAGGGGCGGGTGCTGTCAAGACGGCGGGGCGGGCGCCGTCAGGACCGCCGGGGCGGAGTCAGTACTCGCTTCGACCGAGATCCGTGTAACGGAGAGATCAAGTGGCGACCCAGGCCCGAGGCGCGCGGCAGGCACGGGAGATCCCCCGCGGTTTTTCCCGGCCTCACCGGCTTTCCCGCTTTCCCGCCCTCCCCGGATTTCACCGCACCTTTCCTCGCGCGCCGCATAGCAGGTCATCTCAAATGGCAATGCCCGCCACTCCGCTTGCCCTTTCGTACCTTTCTTCCTGCCCGTTCGGACAGGTCGCACGTCCTGGGGCCAGGAGTGTTGCGGCTCGTACGACTGGCCATTGACAGGTTCCGAGGCATTGATCAATCATCGCGTTTGAAGGTCGGCACGTGCATTACGGGACCGCAATGAAGCGTTGAGGGGCAGCTTTTGAGCTCGGCAGACCCTGCCGGGCGATATCCCGTCACCACCGTGAATAGGGTTCCCTCGGAGTGGAGAGTCAGCCTTGCCCGCGAACCAAGAGTTCCGCAATTCCCCCACCGCATTGTCCTACGCGCAGCAGCGGTTGTGGTTCCTGGCGCAGATGCGGACCCCGAGCGAGGCGCACCACCTGCCCCTGGCGGTCGAGCTGACGGGCTCCCTCGACCGCGCGGCACTGGGCCGCGCCCTGGACGCGCTGAGCTCCCGTCACGAGGTGCTGCGGACCCGTTTCACGACGGTGGCGGGCACGCCGTTCCAGGAGATCGGTCCGGCCGACGCGGGCTTCCCGCTCACTTTTGAGGACCTGACCGGCCAGCCGGACGCGGAAGAACAACTCGTCGCGCTCCAGCGGGCTGAGGCCACCACGCCGTTCGACCTGGCACGCGGTCCGCTGGCCCGCGGCCGCCTGACAGCGCTCGGCGCCGACCGCCACGTCCTGCTTCTGACGCTCCACCACAGCATCGCCGACGACTGGTCGCTGGACGTCCTGACCCGGGAACTCGGCACGCTCTACGCCGCGTTCACCGAGGGCGCGGCCAACCCGCTGCCGCCGCTGGCGGTGCAGTACGCCGACTACGCGGCCCGGCAGCGCCAGTGGCTGACCGAGGGTGCCGCCGAACAGCAGCGCGCCTACTGGCAGCGGGCCCTCGCGGACGCCCCAGCGCTTCTCGAGCTGACGACCGACCGGCCGCGCCCCGCCGAGCAGGACGTCCGCGGCGGTCGGGTGCCGCTCGCCTTCGACGAGGAACTCACCGCGGCGCTGGAGGAGCTCGCGCGACGCCACGACTGCACGGTGTCCACGGTCGTCCTCGCTGGCTGGGCGCTGGCCCTCTCCCGTCTTTCGGGGCAGACCGACGTGGTGATCGGCACGCCCACGGCCCAGCGCGGGAGTACCGAATTCGACGGCCTGATCGGCCTTTTCGCCAACACGCTGGCCCTGCGGGTCGACCTCTCGGCCGAGCCGACGGTGGCCGAACTCCTGAGCCGCGTACGGGACGTGTCGCTCGCGGCGCGCGAGCACGCGGAGCTGCCGTTCGAGCAGGTCGTCGACGTGGTGAATCCGGAGCGGAGCCTCGCCCACACACCGCTGTTCCAGGTGTTCTTCGACTGGCGGAGCGCCGAGCGGGACGAACTGACGCTGCCGGGCGTGGCGGTCACGCCGCTCCCCTCGTCGTACACCGTCGCGAAGTTCGACCTGACGCTGTCCCTCACGCCGGACGACGGCCGCGTCGTGGGCTCTCTGGAGTACGCCGCCGCGGTCTTCGACGCGTCGACCGCTGAACGCTTCGGCCACCAACTCGGCCTGGTCCTGCGCCAGATGACCGAAGACCCGGAGCGGCCCGCCGCCGCCCTCACGCTGCTCGACGCGCAGGAGCGCCGGCGGATCCTGACGGGCTTCAACGACACCCGGCGGCCCGGCGACCCGGCCGGTCTCGTCGAGCGGTTCGAGACGCAGGTGCGCGAGCGGCCCGATCAGGCCGCGGTGGTCCACGAGGGCGAGCAGCTCGACTTCGCCACCCTGGAGCGGCGCGCCAACCGCCTGGCCCACGCCCTGATCGCGCGCGGTGTACGCACCGATGACGTGGTCGGTCTGCACCTGAACCTCTCGGTGGACCTCGTGGTGGCCATGCTGGGCATCCTCAAGGCGGGCGGCGCCTATCTGCCGCTCGATCCCGCGCTGCCCCAGGAACGGCTCGCGGGCATGGTCGCGGACGCCGGGGCCGCGCTGGTCCTGACCGATGCCGCGGCGCCGCCGGACGGCTGGCCGACCCTCACCGAGGTGACGGCCGAGGGGCTCCGCGAGGACGCGCCCGGCATCGGCTACCGACCGGACAACCTGGCGTACGTCATCTACACCTCGGGCTCGACCGGCCGCCCCAAGGGGGTGGCCGCCACGCACCGGGGCATCCTCAATGTCCTCGACAACTGGATCGCCACGTTCGGCACGACGCCCGGGCTGCCCTCCGCGATGTGGCCGAGCTTCGCCTTCGACGCCTCGATCCAGGAGTTCCTGCTGCCCCTCACCAGCGGCGGCACCCTGGATCTCGTGCCCGGCGATGTGCGCCACGACCCCGAGCTCCTGACGGGCTGGCTGCGCGAGCGGCACATCGTGGAGGTGTTCCTGCCGCCCGCCTACGTCAAGTGGTTCTGCGAGGCGCCCGAGGAGCGCCTGGCCGGTCTCGCGCTGCGCTTCATCCACACCGGCCTCGAATCCCTGCCCGAGGACGGCCTGCACCGCCTCGAACAGACGCTGCCAGGACTGCGCATCCTCTACGGCTACGGGCCCACCGAGACCGCGCTGTACTGCACCGCGTACCCCGACATCCGGCCGATCGCGCGCCAGTCCCCGATCGGCTCGCCGATCGCCAACATGCGCACCTACGTGCTCGACGAGCGGCTGCAGCCGGTGCCGGTGGGCGTCGTCGGCGAGCTGTACGTCGCGGGCGCGGGTACGGCCCGCGGCTATCTCAGCCGGACCGCGGCGACCGCGGAGCGCTTCGTCGCCGACCCCTTCGTACCCGGTGAGCGCATGTACCGCAGCGGCGACCAGGCGCGCTGGCTGCCCGAAGGCCACCTCGTGTACGCCGGTCGCAACGACCACCAGGTGAAGCTGCGGGGCTTCCGCATCGAACCGGGTGAGATCGAGGTGACGCTGCTCGACCAGCCGGGCGTCGTGGAGGCCGCGGTCCTCG
Organism: Streptomyces kanamyceticus; assembly: GCF_008704495.1. NCBI lineage: Bacteria > Bacillati > Actinomycetota > Actinomycetes > Kitasatosporales > Streptomycetaceae > Streptomyces > Streptomyces kanamyceticus. The sequence continues at coordinate 9,625,362 of NZ_CP023699.1, read as the reverse complement.
CCGACCGGGACGACGCGGGCGACCAGTTCCTGGTGGCGGCCGTCGGCGTGGGAGACGCCGCGCCGCGGTCCTACGCCGCGTGGCGCGCCGCGCTCGGGCAGCGCCTGCCCGCCTACATGATCCCGGCGTACTTCGTCGAACTGCCGCAGCTGCCACTGACCACCAACGGCAAGCTCGACCGCGCGGCACTGCTCGCCAAGGCGCGGGCCGACCGCCCCGTGCAGGTCAACCAGGCGAGTCCGCGCGACCACGTCGAGCTGGCGCTGTACCGGATATGGCAGCGGCTGCTGCTGCAGTCCGAGATCGGCATCAGCGACAGCTTCTTCGACGTCGGGGGCACCTCGATCTCCGCCATCAAGCTGGCGCACGCCGTCCGCGAGGAGTTCGGCGAGACGCTGCCGGTCCGCGACATCCTGCAGCACCCGACCATCGAGGCGCTGGGCGAGCGGCTGCGCAGGGGCGCGTCGGGTCCGCCGCCGAGCAACCTCCTGGAGTTCCGCGCGGGCGAGGGGCGGGCCCGGGTGGTCTGCGTCCATCCGGCGGGCGGCACCGCGTTCTGCTATCTGTCGCTCGCCAAGGCCCTGCCGGAATCCGTCGGCGTCCAGGGCATCCAGTCGCCCGGCGTCAACCCCGGCGAGGACTTCCTGCCCTCGGTCGAGGCCATGGCCGAGGCGTATCTGAAGCTCATCGAGCCCTTGCCGGACGGGCCGCTGGTCCTCACCGGCCTCTCCTACGGCGGCCTGGTCGCCCACGAGATGGGCCGCCGCCTCGCCGCGGCGGGACGCGAGCGGCTGAGCGTCGTGCTGCTCGACACGCAGGCCACGGACGACCCGGCGCTGCGCGTGGCCACCGAACCGGTGGGCATGGCGGAGTTCCGCGACAAGCTCATCAAGTTCAACGGCATGTACCCCGGCATCGACGACCGGCAGATCGAGCAGTACCACCACATCTACAACCACAACCTGCACACCTCGCGCGACCACGTCCCCGCGTCGACCACGGCGCGCACGGTCCTGTTGGAGGCCGTCGAGGGCACGACGGACGAGATGCTAGGTGCCGTACGGGAGTTCTGGCGCCGCCGCGCCGAAGGCGAGCACGTGGTCGAGTCGGTCAAGTGCGACCACTGGGAGATGCTGGAGTCCTCGGAGGTCCTGCGGGTGGCGGCGACGATCGAAGCCGAGTTGGAGCGGCTCGCGGGGGCCGGGTCGGGATCCGTCTCCGGGAGTGGCCCGGATTCCGTCTCCGGCAGCGGTTCGGACCAGGCGCGGGAGAGCTGATGGATTCCGCGGCGCGTCCGTCCGCCCACGCCCCGGCCGACGGTCTCCCTCCGGTCGGCGACCTCGCCTTGGCCGTGCTCCAGCGGGCGCGCCGCCATCCGTCCGCCCTCGCGGTCGTCGACGGCGCGCACCGCCTGGACTACGCGGACCTCGATGCCGCGAGCGCGTCCGTCGCCGCCGCGCTGCGCGCCCACGGCGTACGTCCCGGCCAGGCCGTCGCGGTCTGTCTGCCGCGCTCCTGGCAGCTGGTGCCCGCCATGCTCGGCATCCTGCGCGCCGGTGCGGTGGTGGTGCCGCTCGACGCCCAGAGCCCGCCCGACCGGCGACGGCACATCCTCACCGACTCGGCCTGCGTGGCGGTCCTGCACGCGGGCACGGAACCGGACGCCCTGCCGCCCGGCGTCCGGCCGCTGCCGGTCGCGGAGCTGCTCGCGTACGCCGACGACGCGTACGCCGGCGACGTGAGCGCCACCGCCGCCGAGGGCGCCCTCCCCGCGCGGCAGGAAGGTGCCGCGCCGGTCTCCTTCGTCTTCTACACCTCGGGCACCACCGGCCGCCCCAAGGGCGTCGAGGTGCTCGACGCGGGGATCCTGCGCCTGGCACGGCCCGGCTACCTCCGCATCGACGAGGGCGCGCGGTACTCGTGCCTGTCCAACCCCGCCTTCGACGCGCTCAGTTTCGAGGTCTGGGTGCCGCTGCTCACCGGCGGCTGCTGCGTGATCCTCGGCGACGAGACGGCGCAGACGCCTGACGTGCTCGCGGCGGAGCTCGCGCGGCTGCGCGTCGACGTCCTTTTCATGACCGTGGCGCTGTTCAACGCGGTCGTCGACAAGGCGCCGCACTGCTTCTCGACGATCGGCCAAGTACTTGTCGGCGGCGAGCAGTTGAATGCCCGGCTGATCCGCCGCTGGTACCGCGACAACCCCGAAAGCACCACGCAGCTGCACAACGTCTACGGCCCCACCGAGACCACCACCTTCGCTCTCTGCCACCCGATCCCCCGGGACTTCGACGGCGAGGTGGTGCCGATCGGGCGCGCGCTGCCGGGCACCGACCTGCTGGTGACGGCGGACGGCGACCGGATCGCGGACCCCGGCGAGGTGGGCGAACTCTGCCTCGCGGGCGAGGCGTTGGCGGCCGGTTACCGCAATCTCCCCGAGGAGACCGAGCGGCGCTTCGTCACCCTGCGAGGTCCGGACGGCGGCTCCGCCCGCCACTACCGCACCGGCGACCTGGTGCGGCTCGACGAGGCGGGCGACGTCGAGTACGTCGGGCGGGCCGACCGACAGGTCAAGGTCCGCGGCTTCCGCGTCGAACCGGGCGAGCTGGAACGGCAGATCGTGACCCATCCGGCGGTGCGCCAGGCATACGTGTGCACCCGCCGCGACACGAGCGGCGTCAACGAGCTGCTGGCCTACCTGGTGCTCGGCGCCGAGCTGTCCTTCGACGACTTCGACCGGCACGTGGCCGCCGCGCTGCCCGCCTACATGCGCCCGCACCGGGCCTACCTGGTCGACGAGTTGCCGCTCAACGCCAACGGCAAGGTCGACATGGCCGCGCTCCTCGCCCGGGACGACGCCCCCTGGCGGCGCGACGGGACGGGGGACGCGGACCTCACCCCCTGGCAGCGCGAGGTGCTCGACCTGGCCGAGCAGGTACTCGGCGTGGACGGGCTGCGTCTCGCCGACCGCTGGATCGCGGTCGGCGGCGACTCCCTCAAGGCGCTGCGGCTGCGTTTCGAGGCCCGGCGGCGCTGGGGCTGCGAGGTGCCCCAGGCGCTGATCCTGCGGGGCGACTTCGCGCAGCTGGCCGCGGCGGCGGCCGAGGGGAGCTCGCCGTATCCGGCCCCGGTCGCACCGACGGGCGCGCTCTCGGCACCCGCGACGGCCGAGCAGGAACGGCTGTGGCTCCTCCAGCAGCAGGACCCCGCTTCCCGCGCGTACGACGTACCGATGGTCTTCCGCATCGACGGCGAGGTCGACACCGCCGTGCTCCGGCACGCGCTGCGCCGCCTCGTGGCACGCCATCCGGCGCTGCGCACCGCCTACGAGGCGACGCCGGGCGGACTGCGGCAGGTGGTGGCCGAGCCGTACGACCCTTGGACCGAGCTGCCTGAGACGCCTGAGCTGACCGAGGCGCCAGAGGCGTCAGAGGCCACCGACGCCTTCTTCGCCGAACCCTTCGACCTGGCCGACCCCCGCCTCTTCCGCGCGGGCTGGCTGCCGCACCCCGACGGCAGCGGCGGCGAGTTGCTGCTGCGCCTGCACCACATCGCCGTCGACGGCTGGTCGCTCAACGTGCTGTTCGGCGAGGTCTCCGCCGACTACGCCGCCGCCGCACAGGGCGAGATCGAGGAACAGCACACGGCGCCCGTCCCGACCCCCCTCGACTTCGCCGCCTGGCAGGCCGAGTGGTTCACCCACGAGGGGTACCGCACTCAACGCACCGAACTGACCGACCATTACCGGACGTTGGAGGGCAGGGACGAGCCCCTCGACCAAGCCCACCCGGTGGACGGCGCCGCGGGGCGGCTGCTGCGCGACTCGCTCGACCAGGGCCGCCGCTCCGGCCTCGACCGGCTCTGCGCCGAACTCGGCCTCACCCGCTTCCAGTTGCTCCTGAGCGTCTACGCCTGGAGCCTCTACGGAGTCACGGGCGGGACCCGGCCGCGCATCGCGAGCCCCGTGGCCAACCGTCCCGTGCAGGAATTCGAGTCCGGTGTCGGCATGTTCGCCAACACCGTGCTGCTCCCGCTCGACGTGACGCCGCGCGACGCCCTGCGCGACCAGCTTCGGCGGCACGGCGCCGCCGTGCAGTCGGTGCTCGACCGGCAGGACGTGTCACTCGCCGACGTGCTGGCCGACCGCGTGGACCACGGCGCCCCGTTCGACTTCCTGTTCGTCCTGGAGAACACCGACTTCGACGCGCTGGAGCTGCCCGGCTGCGCCGTCCGCCCCCAGTGGCGGCCACCGGCCGACGCGAAGTGCCCGCTGACCCTTTCGGTGGTCGAGCGCGGCACGGGCTTCGACTGCCTCTGGGAGTACGACGCCCGTCACTTCGAGGCCGCCGACGTGGCGGCCCTCGCCGGACTGTTCCGGCGCGGCCTCGATCTGCTGGCCGAGGGCGTGGACGGCACGCCCGCCGAGCTGGTGGCGCCCTACCGGCGCGGGCTGCCCGAGCCGGGCCGGGCCGCCGAGGTGCCGCCCGCCTTCCGGACGATCGCCGAGGGCTTCGCCCGCACCGTACGCCGTACGCCCGGCGCACCGGCGGTCGTGACGGCCGAGGGGCGCACCCTCACGTACGCCGAACTGAACGCACACGCCGCCCAGTTGGCGGGCGAGCTGCGACAGCTGTACCCGTCGCTCCCCGGCGACGAGGGGCCGCGCAGTGTGGCGCTGTACTTCCAGCCGTCGGCCGAGCACGTGGTGGCGCTGCTCGCGCTGGCCCGACTGAACCTGACGATCGTGCCGCTCGACCCCTCCTACCCGCCCGAGCTGCTGCGGCAGATCCTGGCGCAGGCGGAGCCGCTGTGCGTCCTGGTGCCGCAGGACGAGGAAGCTCCCGGCCTGCTCGACGCGATCGCCCCGGAAGGACCGCCGCGCCACCCGGTCGCCCTGTCGGCCCGCCCGCCGCTCCCCGCCGACACTCCCGGGCCGGCGCCGCACGACGGACGGCGACCGCTGTACACGCTGTTCACCTCGGGTTCCACCGGCACGCCCAAGGGGGTGCGGGTGCCCGACCGTACGCTGTGCAACCTGCTCCAGTGGCAGGCCGAGTCCGGCGGCCTCGCGTCGGCCGCGGTCACCCAGCAGTTCTCCATGCTCTCCTTCGACGTCTCCTTCCAGGAGATCTTCGGCACGCTGTGCGGCGGCGGACGGCTGCATCTGGTGCGCCCCGAGTGGCGCCATGACGTGCCCGCGCTGCTCGACCGGCTCGAAGCCGGGGGCGTCGAGCGCCTGTTCCTGCCGTACGTCGCGCTGCAACTGCTCGCCGAGCACGGCGTACGCCTCGGCCGTCATCCCTCGCGGTTGCGTGAAGTGGTCACCGCGGGTGAGCAGTTGCTGTGCACCGACGCCATCCGCCGCTGGTTCGCCGGGCTGCCCGGCGCACGTCTGTTCAACCACTACGGCCCGACCGAGACCCATGTGGTCAGCGCGCTCCGCCTCGACGGCGACCCGGCCGACTGGCCGGAGCGCCCCGCCATCGGCGCTCCGGTGGCGGGCGCCTGGCTGCGGGTGGTCGACGAGGCCGACGAGCCGCTGCCGCCAGGCCGCACGGGGCGGCTGCTCATCGGCGGCCCGATGGCTGCGCCCTGCTACCTGGGCGATCCCTCCCTCAACGCGGACCGGTTCGTCGACCTCCCCGGCCTCGGCACCTTCTACCGCAGCGGTGACCTGGCGCGCTTCGACGGGGACGGCCTGCTGCACTTCCGCGGCCGGGACGACCAGCAGATCAAGCTGAGCGGTCACCGTCTCGAACTGGGCCAGGTCGAGGCGGCCCTGCTGCGGCACCCGGACCTCGTGAACGCGGTGGTCGTACGCGACGGCGCGCGCCTGGTGGCCTGCCTGCAGTGCCGCGACGACGCCCCCGACCCGGACCCGGCGGACCTGGCACGCCATCTGGCGCCGCTGCTGCCGCCGTACGTGCGGATCGACCGCTTCCGGCGCGTGGCGCGGCTGCCGCTCACGCCGAGCGGCAAGCTGGACCGGCGCGCGGCCGTGACCGTACCGGGCGAGGAACTGTCGGAGCGGTCTTCCGCCGGGCCTGAGCGTGCGGCGCGTCCCGCCCGCTCCGCGCGCGAGGCACTGCTCACCGAGCTGTTCGAGTCGGTGGTCGGCCGGAGCATCGGCCCCGAACAGCGCTTCTTCGACGCGGGCGCGACCAGCCTCGACCTGATGCGCTTCCATCTGCGCTGCACCGCCGAGCCCGGACTGACCTTCACCATCCCCGATCTGTTCGAGCACGTGACCATCCGCAGCCTTGCCGGATTCCTGGACGGCCGGGACGTACCGGGCAGGCGAACAGCGGACGCCGAAGAACCGGACCGGGTGGCGCCAGGACCCGCCGACGAGCCCATCGCCGTCATCGGCATGGCGGTCCGGCTGCCCGGCGCCGACGATCTGGCCGCGTTCTGGGAGATGGTGCGCGACGGCGGCCGTGGCGTGGAGCACTTCGAAGCGGCCGAGGGCCTGGTCGGCGCCCGCAGTCAGATGTCGGGGCTCCTCTCCTTCGACCCGGAGCACTTCGGCATCAGCCGCCAGGAGGCGCGGCTGATGGACCCGCAGCAGCGGCATCTGCTGATGAGCTCCGTACAGGCGCTCGCGCACGCCGGAATCGCCGACGCGTCGGGACAGCGCATCGGGCTCGTCGCGGGCTGCGGCGAGAACACCTACTTCCAGTCGATGCTGCGCAACGTCGACCCGGAGCGGCTGCCCGACGGCTTCCAGCTCGCCCTCCACCACGAGAAGGACTTCCTCACCACCAAGGTCGCCTACCACCTCGACCTCTCGGGCCCCGCCTTCACCGTCCAGGCGGCCTGCGCCAGTTCGCTGGTCGCGGTGCACGTCGCGGCCGGGCTGCTGCGGCAGGGCGACGCCGAGGTGATGCTGGCGGGCGGGGTCCTCGTCGACAGGCTGCTGACCGACGGCTACGCGTACCGGCCGCAGCACATCTTCTCCGACGACGGACACTGCAGGCCGTTCAGCGACGACGCCGGGGGCACCGTCGGCGCCAGCGGCGTGGGCGTGGTGGTGCTCAAGCCGCTGCGCCTGGCACGGCGCGACGGCGACACCGTGTACGCCGTGGTGACCGGTTCGGCCCTCAACAACGACGGTGCGGGCAAGCTCAGTTATAGCGCGCCCTCGCTGCCGGGGCAGCGCGAGGTGATCCGCGCCGCGCTGCGCCGCAGCGGCCGTGACGGCGCCGACCTCGGCTACGTCGAGGCGCACGGCACCGGCACCCGGCTCGGCGACCCGGTCGAGGTCGGTGCGCTGCGCCAGGCCTTCGGCCTCGACCACGACCTCGACGGATCGCGGCAGTGCGCCCTGGCCTCGGTGAAGAGCCAGATCGGGCACCTGGGCGCGGCGGCGGGCGTGGTCGGCCTGGTCCGGGCAGCACTGGCGGTCCACCACGGCGTGATCCCGCCCAATGTCGACTTCCGTCGGCTCAATCCGCAGATCGGTACCGACGCGGGGCCGTTCTACCTCCCCACGGAGGCCCTGCCCTGGCCGGACGGGCGCCCGCGCGTCGCCGCCGTGAGCAGCTTCGGCATCGGCGGCACGAACGCGCACCTGCTGCTCGAAGCGGACGGTCCCGAGCTCTCGCCGATCCCGCCGACCCCTCAACTCGACGTATCAGCCTGCCTGTTGCTCTCCAGCAGCAGCGAGCAGGCCCTGCGCGCCGACGCCGCACGGATCGCCGACTACCTCCAGGCCAGGCCGGAGGCGTACGGCCAGGTGCTGCGTCATCTGCAGGCAGGAAGGACGCCGGGCCGCTGGCGCGCGGCCGAGGCCTGCGCCGACGCGGCATCGGCCGTGGCCTGGCTGTGTACGGTGTCGGGCGTCGAGGTGGCACCGGGCGACGCGGCCCCTGCCGCCCTGTCCGCCGAGGGCCGCACGGCCGATGAGGTGGCCGACGCCTGGCTGTCCGGCCGGGCGGTCCACTGGCCCGCCGGTCCCGCCCAGGCCCCTTGGGACTTCCCGCCGCCCGCCTTCGCCCTGGCCGAGTACGACATCGAGCAGACCGCGTCGGCGAGCGCCCGCAGCGGCGCCGACGGCGGCCGCCCGCAACGCCTCCCCGAGTCCGACTGGCTGCATCAGCCGCACTGGGTGCGGCTGAGCCGTGCCACCGCCGACGCGCCGCGCGTGCCCGGGCTGCTGGTCGCGATGACGGCCGGGCCGCTCGACGCCGACGCGGTCCGCCCCTTCGAGGCCGTGTACGACCGGGTCGTACGTGTCACCGCCGCCGACGCGTTCGCCCGGCTCGCGGACGACGTCTACGAAGTGGACCCCGCCGACCCGGACTCGCTGCGGAAGCTCATCGCCGAGCTGGCCGACGCGGGCCCTGCCGGGATCGACTGGCTGCACGCGCTGCCGCTCGCCGTGACGGGCCCCGTCGGCGACGACTCGCTCGAACTCGCCCGCTGGGCCTGCCTGGACACCCCGTCCGCGCTGCTGCGGGCGGCGGCAGGGCTGCCGCCGTCGGTACGGCTGCGGCCCTGGTGGATCTCGTACGGGGCGCAGCCGGTCGAAGGCACTGTCCAGCGGCCCGAGTCGGGGCTTCTCGCGGGCGCGGGCGAGGTCGCGCCGCAGGAGTGCGGCATCGACGGACACTGGCTGGACCTGCCCACCGCGGACCCGGCCGACTGGGCACCGTCCGTGGCGGCCCTGCTCGCGGGGAGCGACCACGCCGCGGCGCTGCCGCGGCGGATCGCGCTGCGCCAGGGCTACTGGTGGCGCCAAGCGCTGCTCCCGGTGGCCGCTCCCGCCCCGACCGCGCCGTCCGCGCTGCCCGCGGGCCCAGCGACGTACCTGGTACTCGGCGGCACCGGCGGCATCGGCTGCGCCATCGCGGCCTGGCTCCTCGCCGAGACCGACTGCCGGGTCCTCCTGATGTCCCGGCAGCCGCGGCTGCCCGCCGATCTCGCGCAGTGGGCGGACCGCGTCGACCTGGTGCGGGCCGACCTCGCCGAGCAGACGGCGGACGAGGTCCTGGCCAGGGTCGAGGAGATCACCGACCGCGTCGACGGCGTGGTGCACGCGGCGGGCGTGGCGGGCGGCGCCCTGCTCGCCCGTCGGGACGCCGCCGCGCTGCGCCGGGTCACGGACGCCAAGGCGGGCGGCGCCCTGCTCGTCGAGCGGCTGATCGCGCGGCACCGGCCCGCGTTCGCGGTGTACTGCTCGTCGATGGCGGCGCTGTTCGGCGGGGTCGGCCAGTTCGACTACGCCGCGGCGAACGGCCTCCTGGACGGCTTCGCCCGGTACCGCTCGGGCCCCGCGGAGACGACCCTGCGCATCGCCGTCGACTGGGACGTGTGGAGCGAGGTCGGCATGGCGCGCAACGCCCTCCACGCGGACGCCCGCCACCAGGCGCATCTCGCGGTCGGGCTCGCGGTGAAGGAGGGCCGCACCCTCTTCTCGCGGGCGCTCCGCCTCCAGCTGCCGCAGCTGATGGTCTCCACCACGGACATCGAGGAGGCGCGGACGTTCTACGCGCCGCAGGGCGACGCACCGTCCTTCGAGACGGGACGGGAGAGTATCGCCCCGGCCTCGGCCCGTGCCCCCGCGACGGTCTCGGACCGGTCCGCCGAGGCACGGCTCACCGACCTGCTGTGCGGGCTGCTCGGCATCGACGAGCTCGACCCCGACGCCTCCCTGTACGACCACGGCGCCGACTCCCTGACCCTGCTCGACCTGATCGCCGAGGTCGAGCAGCACCACGGCGTCTCCGTCGAACTCTCCCGGCTCAGCCACCGGGTGAGCCTCAACGAAGTCCTCGCACGCGTCGAGGAGGCGGCCCCCGGGGCCGCTGACCCGTCCGAAGAGCCGGTCACCCTGGAGGTGTGGCAGGAAGGCACGGGACGCGACCTGGTGTGCCTGATCCACCCGGTCGGCGGCGACATCCAGGCGTACCGCGCGCTCGTGTCGGGGCTCGATCCCCGCCTCACGGTCTGTCTGATCCCCGACCCCGCGCTGCGGCGGCCCGACCTCCCCGCCTGGTCGACCACCGAGCGGGCGCGCCGCTACCAGGACGCGCTGCGGGCCCGGTTCCCGCACGGCGAGTGGCGCACACACCTGGTGGGCTGGTCGTTCGGCGCCTGGGTGGCACAGGCCATGGCGGCAGGGGCGCGGGACGCGGGCCGTCCCTTCGACGGACTGCACCTGCTCGACCCGCCCCCGCCGGACGCCGCACCGCGCTTCCAGGAGTACGACGAGAGCCGGATCGAGGCGGTCTTCGCCCACGAGCTGAGCCAGTCGGGCTCCGGGGCACCCGCGGGCCCCCAGGCGCAGGCGTACGCCGAGCGTCTCGCGCACTGCTGCCGCGCCAACCTGAGGGGCATGGCGGAGCACGAACCGCCGCGCCTGACCGGCACGCCGACCTGGCTGTGGCTGGCGTGCCGCCCGGTGCCCGAACTCCCGGCCCACGGCTCACCGGAGCACCAACAGGGCCTGTGGCAGGAGCGGTTGGACGACCTCAAGGACTGCCGAAAGATCGACGTCACGCACTACGACATCGTCAGGGCGCCGTGGGCGGGGACGGTGGCCGACGCCGTCAACGCGGCGTTCCCGTCACCGGTCGAGGCTCGCTGACCGTGTCGATCGGGGCTGCGTCCACCGGGACTGCGTCCACCGGGTCAGCGTCTGTCGGCTCCGCCCGGGAGTTCGCCGCCGCAGCGTTCGCAGCGGCGTGCCCCGGCCGTCTCGTTCAGACGGCCGCACTCCGGGCACACCCGGTCGAGGGCGCAGGGAGGTTCGCCTCCCTCGTCCGACGGCTCCCGCGGGGTCTCAGGGCACTGGGGGGACAACGGACCTCCTGGTGACGAGTGGCGACGAGTGGTGGCAGGCGCGCCACCGTGGCCGTATCGAGTCTCCTACCAGAAGCTGACGCGCGCATACCTCCAGGGTCTGGTGCGGGTCAGACCGCGGGGCGACGTGTGACCCTGCCGCCACGCCTAGCGTCGTGTGTCATGACCGGAACCCGAACTGCCCTGCGTGGGCGTGCCGTTGTCACCGTTCTCGCCTTCGCGCTGACCCTGCCCGCCGTGAGTGCCGCCGTCGCCCACGCCACACCCGCGTCGGCGGACCGGCAGGCAGACCAGGCGGCCGCGCCCCTCCATCTCCCCCGCCCCACAGGACCGTTCGCGGTGGGCCGCGACACCCTGCACCTCGTCGACAAGAGCCGTCGGGACCCGTGGGTGCCCTCGGCGGGCGCGCGGGAGCTGATGACGTCCGTGTACTACCCCGCGCGGCACGGCGGCGGGCGCCCCACCGCCTACACCTCCGAAGCGGAGGCCCGCCTCCTGCTCGAGTCGGGCGGTCTGGACGAGCGGATCTCCGCCGCCGCGTACAGCGCCACCCGCACCTTCGCCCGTGCCGGTGCGCGGCCCGCGTCAGGACGGTTCCCGCTGGTCGTGCTCTCCCCCGGGTTCACCGCTCCCCGGGCCACGCTGACGCACCTCGCGGAGGACCTCGCGAGCCGGGGGTTCGTCGTCGCCACCGTCGACCACGCCTACGAGTCGGTCGGCACGGCGTTCCCCGGCGGCCGGATCCTCACCTGCCAGGCGTGCGGGCCCGCCGAGAAGCCGGGGATGGGCAAGGTCATCACCGAGGGGCGGGCCAAGGACATCTCGTACGTCATCGACCGCCTGACCGGACGCGAGGCGACCTGGCGGCACGCCGGGATGATCGACCCCGGGCGCGTCGGGGCGGGCGGGCACTCCATCGGCGGGGCCGCGGCGCTCGCCGCCATGAGCGCCGACCCCCGGGTGCGCGCGGGCATGAACATGGACGGTCACTTCCACACGGAGCCGGTCGGTCTCGGCACGCGCCCCTTCCTGATGCTGGGCACCGAGCTCGATCACACCCCGGGGCAGGGGGACGGCGAGAACTGGGACAGCACGTGGCAGGGGCTGCACGGCTGGAAGCGCTGGTTCACGGTCAAGGGGTCCGGGCACTTCACCTTCACCGACCTGCCCGTCCTGACCGGACAGGCCGGGGTGGTCGACCCCGAGGTGCCGCTCTCCGGTGAGCGCTCCGAGCAGATCACCCGCGCCTACATCGGCGCCTTCTTCGAGCAGGAGCTGCGGGGCCGTCCTCAGCCGCTGCTCGACGGCCCCTCACCGGCTCATCCCGAGGTCACGCCGCGGACGCCTGGTCGGCGATGACCCGCTCCTCACCCGCGGGATGCGTCACCCGGTGCACGAGCGCCGCGATCACGCCGCCCACCAGCGGGGCCACGATGAACAGCCACAGCTGGGAGAGCGCCGCTCCCCCGGCGAACAGGGCGGGGCCCAGGCTCCGCGCGGGGTTGACCGAGGTGCCGGTCAGCGGGATGCCGACCAGGTGGATGACGGCCAGCGCGATGCCGATCGGCAGCCCGTCGAAGCCCGTCACGGCCACCCGGTGCGTCACGCCGAGGACGACGAAGACGAGCAGGAAGGTCAGGACGACCTCCGCCAGGAAGGCACCGCCCAGGTTGATGCCGACCGCGGACCGGTCGTCGTAGCCGTTGCTGCCGAAGGCTCCGCTCGTCTTCAGCCCCGGTACCTGCTTGGCCAGCAGGAAGAGCAGGGCCGCGCCGACGATGCCGCCGAGGAACTGCGCGACCCAGTAGGTCACGGCGGTGCGGACGTCGATCCTGCGCGCGCAGAGCATGCCCAGGGTCACCGCCGGATTGACGTGACAGCCGGAGATCGGGCCGAGGGTGTACGCCAGGGCGAGCAGCGTGAAGCCGAAGGCCAGCGCGATGCCGAGGGTGCCGATGTACTCGGCGCCGAGCACCGCCGATCCCACGGCGAAGAAGACGAGGAGCAACGTCCCGAGGAACTCGGATACCACCGCTCTGATCTGCACAGCAACCACCTCGCAGGATCTGCAGGACTGTCCGGCCATCGTCTGCCGAGATGCGCGTCCGCGCCTGTTCTGCCGGGTCCGGACCCCGCGGCGTACGCCCGTTCGAGTGAAGGGGTGGGGTCGCCACCCCTCGCGAGCGCCGGATCCGCGGCACGGCATAGTGGACCGCCGCCGACGGAATCCGACGGGTTTCTGTTATCGGGGCGGGCGGGGGGCGTCTCCCCTATGTCGGAGCAGACGGACCCCCCACAGAGGAAGTGGACACAGCGTGAGCAGCGAACGCCAAGCCGCGATGGTCAGGGCAGCGCAGGACGGGAACCAGCAGGCGCAGGACGCGCTCGTGGCGGAGTATCTTCCGCTGGTCTACAACATCGTCGGGCGCGCCCTGAACGGGCACGCCGACGTGGACGACGTGGTGCAGGAGACCATGCTCCGCGTGCTCGGCGGCCTGGACGGCCTGCGCAGTCCCGAGACGTTCCGCAGCTGGCTCGTCGCCATCACCATGAACCAGATACGCGGCCACTGGCGGGAGCGCGCCACCGGTGAGATACCCACCGGCGGCCAGCTCGGTGACGGGTACGACGTGGTGGATCCCGGCGCGGACTTCGTGGACCTGACCATCACCCGCCTCGGGCTCTCGGGGCAGCGCCGCGAGACCGCGGAGGCCACCCGGTGGCTCGACGAGGACGACCGGGCGCTGCTGTCCCTGTGGTGGCTGGAGTCGGCGGGCGAGCTGACGCGCACGGAGGTCGCCGCCGCGCTCGAACTCGCGCCGCAGCACGCGGCCGTGCGGGTGCAGCGGATGAAGGCGCAGCTGGAGACGGCGCGCGTGGTGGTCCGCGCCCTGTCGGCCGAGCCGCGCTGCGCGGGCCTCCAGCAGGTGACGGACTCCTGGGACGGGGCGCCGTCGGCGCTGTGGCGCAAGCGGATCGCGCGGCACGCGCGCGGCTGCCAGATCTGTGAGAGCCACTGGTCGAACCTGGTCCCCGCCGAGGGGCTCCTGGTGGCGCTGGGGCTCGTGCCGGTGGGGGCCGTCCTGGCGAGCAGACTGCTGCCGCCCGCCGACCTGGTCAGTGTCGGCGCCACCGCTGCCCTGCCCGGTCAGGCTCCGCTGTCCGCGCGTGCCCTTGCCCGTCGGGAGCGGGCCAGGCGCCAGCGCCGTACGGCGGCGGTGGCGGCCGCGGTCGCCGCTCTCGTCGCCGGTGGCGCCGCGGTGCATCTGCTCACCGAGCCGGACGCGGACGAGAGCGCGCCGTCGACCGCCGCCGCGCCCGCGTCCGGGACCGGTGAGCCCTCGGCGTCGAAGAGCCCGTCGCCCTCGCACTCCCCCTCGCCCTCCGCGTCACCGAGCCCGAGCAAGACGAAGGCGAAGCCGAAGAAGAAGCCGTCGCCCACGCCCACGCCCACGAAGACCAAGTCCGCGCCAGCGCCGAAGCCGAAGCCCGACAAGCCCGATCCGGCGCCCCAGCAGCCGAGCGGCACCGCCGAGCAGGTCGTCGCCCTGGTCAACACCGAGCGTTCCAAGGCGGGTTGCGGCCCGGTCCGCTCCAACGGCAAGCTCGCCACCGCCGCGTCGAAGCACTCCGCCGACATGGCGGCCCGCGACTACTTCGACCACACGAGCCCGGACGGCACCGACCCCGGCGACCGCATCACGGCGGCCGGGTACCGCTGGAGCACGTACGGCGAGAACATCGCGCGCGGCCAGCAGACCCCCGCCTCGGTGATGGACTCGTGGATGAACAGCCCCGGCCACCGCGCCAACATCCTCAACTGCGACTTCAAGGAGCTGGGCGTGGGCATCCACAACGGCTCCGGCGGCCCGTGGTGGACGCAGGCGTTCGGCACGGCGCTCTGAGCTGAGGGGCGCGGGCCCGCCCCGCGCCGCCTCCGCGGCGCGGGCGTCCCGTCAGCCGACCTGCTGGGTGTGGAACTGTTCGAGCCGCCGCTGGGCGAGCGACAGCGTGCCGCGCTGGCGTCCCGGCACCTGGCGGCGCAGGGCGACCAGGGCGGGGCCGAGCGCGCGGACGGCCTCGGGGTCGCGCACCCGGTCCCACAGGTGGTGGGCCCGGTCCGCCGCGGCCTCCACCTCGGCGGAGTCGCGCGCCTGGCCCGCGGAGAGCCGGGCGGCGGCGACCGCGAGCCAGGTCTCGCAACTGCGCGCCGGTTCCCCGGCGAACCGCGCGAGGTCCGCACGGACCTCCATCCAGTGGATGACCTCGATGGAGCCCGGGCCGTGCATGCGCAGCGCCGTCTGCTCCCAGGCCGCGGCCAGGGACGCGGCCTCGCCGTGCCGTCCGGCCTCGACGGCCGCGGTGATCGCCGCGTGCGGATCCATGTCCGACGGCGTCGGCGGCTGCCGGTAGGGGCTCTGCGGCACCGGGGCGGCGCCGGTCGACGCGATCAGGAGGTCCTGCGCGTCGTCGGCGAGGGACTGGGCGACGGCCTGCTCGTGGAGTTCGGGCAGCGGCGGGCGGTGGCCGCTGCGCAGGACGGTGGCGAGCGCCTTCATGTACGCCGGCGTCTCGATGCCGCGGCGCCGCGCGGGCGGGGCGATCCGTCCGTACAGGGCGACGCCGGGTCCCGCGTCGAGCGGGTGCTGGGTGAGGGTCCCCCAGCTCTCCTGGTCGGTGTGCAGGTCGACGACGATCGTGGTGCCGCCCGCGGGGCGCAGGCGGAGCTCCTGGGTGATCCAGTGCCAGGGCAGCCCGGTGTAGCGCATGGTCGCGGGGGTGGACCTGGCGAGCGCGAGGTGCAACTGCCGCTGGCGCCGGTCGAGGTGGACCTGTCCGACCAGGTAGATCGTCAGGGGGCCCGGCGCCATGGCGGCGGCCCGCAGCCGGGTCAGGACCGTCTGCGGGTCCAGCGGGTCGGCGAGTTCCACGACGCTCGCGGTCGGGGTTCCGGCGAGGGCCGCCGGTGACACCGCCGCGAGCACGGGAAGTACGGAAGCCGCGTCCACGATGCGGCCCTTGCCCACCGGGGCCGCCGCGACGAGCAGCGCAGTTCCTGGCACCGGCCCCTCCCTCTCGATCACCACGGCAGCACCGTATCCGCTGTTTGCGCCGGGCACGACAACCGGTCAGACCGTCTGTACGAACAACCGGTGCCCCGCTGTCGGGGACGATCACTTCGGCAGGAGCGTCCGGCGGGGCCCGTCCGCACATCGTACGGAGTGAACTGGCCTTAGGCGTCCTGCAGTTGGCGGACGGTTCCGGCGTGTCGCGCTTACCGGGCGCGGGTCGGGACACCGGACGGCCGCGGGCGGCTCACGGCGGGGAAGATTTGCCGGAACTTCTCCCGACGGGCCTCTCGGAAGTCCCCTTGGAGGTCCCCTCGGTCTCACCGGCCGGGTACACCGGATGGCCCAGTCGGCGTGCGGTCCGCCGCCCCGACCGGTCTGCTGACTGAAATGGGCTACCACATAGACGTCCCGCCTCGGGCGGGCAGCACACGACGTGACGCGCTGGGCATGGCCGCGGCGCTCCTGGCAGGCGGCGCCCTCTCCTTCCGGGCGGCCGCACCGGCATCGGCCGAGGAGTCCGAGGACTCCTGTTCGGCCCACTACGACGCCGAGTTCGAGTCGGCGCTGGCCAGCGCCGACGAGCGGATACCCGAGGACGACGACCGCGGCATCGCGCGGTTCGGGCCTCCCGGCCGGTGTGCGCTGCCGCTGCGGCGGCGCTACCGGATCACGGCGCAGTACGGCGTGCGCGGCGACTGGCTCGCCGGGCACCACACCGGCATCGACCTCGCGGTGCCGCGCGGCACTCCCGTCTACGCGGTGGGCGGTGGCGTCGTGGTCCTCGCCCGCTGGTCAGGGGCGTACGGCAATGCCGTCACCGTGCGGATGCCGGACGGGCACTACGCGGTGTACGCGCACCTCTCCCGCATCGGCGTACGCCAGGGCGCCCGCATCCGCACCGGCGCCGGACTCGGCAGCAGCGGCGCCACCGGGCGCGCCACGGGCCCCCATCTCCATCTGGAGATCCGGGCCCGGCGGCACTACGGCTCGGACGTGAGCCCGTCCAAGTACCTGGCGCGACGCGGCGCACGCCTCTGGTGAGCACGCCTCAGGGCGTCAGGGACTTGAAGGCCCGGGTCTGCTCGACGATGGCCCGCTCGGTGGGCAGCCGTTCGATCGACGAGGCGCCGAAGAAGCCGACGACGCCCTCGGTGTGTTCGAGGACGTACCGCGCGTCCTCGGGCTCGGCGATGGGGCCGCCGTGGCACAGCACGAGCAGGTCCGGATTGACGCGCTTGGCGGCGTCGTGCATCTCCTGGACGGCGGCCGCCGCCCGGTCGAGGGTGAGCGCGGTGCCCGCGCCGATCGAGCCCTTCGTCGTGAGGCCCACGTGCGGCACCAGGACGTCCGCGCCCGCGCGTGCCATGTCCGCGGCCTGCTCGGGGTCGAAGACGTAGGGCGCGGTGAGCAGATCGCGTGCGTGGGCGGTGCGGACCATGTCGACCTCGAGGCCGTAACCCATGCCGGTCTCTTCGAGGTTGACGCGGAAAGTGCCGTCGTACAGGCCCACCGTCGGGAAGTTCTGCACGCCGCTGAACCCCATGGCCTTCAGCTGGTCGAGGAAGAGGTCCATGCGGCGGAACGGGTCCGTGCCGCACACACCCGCGAGGACCGGGGTGTCCTTGACGACGGGCAGGACCTCGCGGGCCATGTCGGTGACGATCTCGTTGGCGTCGCCGTAGGGCAGGAGTCCGGCGAGCGAGCCGCGGCCCGCCATCCGGTAGCGGCCGGAGTTGTAGATGATCAGCAGGTCGACGCCACCGGCCTCGGCGCACTTGGCGGAGAGGCCGGTGCCCGCGCCCGCCCCGATCACGGGCTTGCCCGCGGCGACCTGGGCGCGCAGCCGGGCGAGTGCTTCCTCGCGGTTCATGGTGTTCTCCTCACGGTTCTGAGCGGGTCAGCGGCGGGCCGGGGCCGCGGAGCGCTCGGTGATCAGTTCGTGCAGGCGGTCGGCCATGGCGATGGCGAACGACGCGTCGTTGATGTGGGCGTCGATCTCCCGCAGCCGTACGCCGCTGCCGCGCACGGTGGCGCGCAGCGCCTCCAGGCCCGCGGTGTCGGCCACGCCGTCGTCGAAGGGGCCGCCCGCCACGTCCACGGCGGACAGACCGCGCAGCGGCCAGAAGAGTTCGGCGGGGCCGCGGGCGGCGGCGAGCTTGTGGCCGAGCACGGTGCCGAGTTCGGTCATCTCGTCGGCGGTCGTCCGCATCAGCGTCACCGTCGAGTTGTGCACCAGGAGGCGCCGGTCGGCGAACCGCTCGGGCACGCTCGCCGCGGGGCCGAAGTTGACCATGTCGAGAGCGCCGGGCGCGACGACCTGGGGGACGGCGGCCGCGCCCGCCGCGGTGAGCCGGTCGGGGCCCGCGCTGAGCACTCCCCCGACCAGTTCGTCGGCGAGTTCGGTGGTGGTCAGGTCGAGCACGCCGTCCAGCATGCCGTCGGCGGCGAGCTTCTCCACGGCCCGGCCACCGGCGCCCGTGGCGTGGAAGACGAGGACCTCGTAGCCGAGTTCGGAGAGGCGGCCGCGGGCCGTGTCGACCGCGGGCGTGGTCACGCCGAACATGGTGGCGGCGACGACCTTGCGGCGCGGTCCCGCGAGCTGCTCGTGGTTGCGCTCCCTGCGGCGCGCCATCCCGGCCGCGGCGGCGGCCGCGTTGCCGAGCACCTGGCGCGAGACCGAGTTGATGCCGGAGATGTCGACGACGCTGTACATCATCGTGAGGTCGCTGCTGTCGACGTACGGCGCCACGTCGCCGCCCGCCATGGTGCTGACCAGGACCTTCGGTACGCCGATGGGCAGTGCCCGCATGGCCTGCGCGGCGATCGCCGAGCCGCCGCTGCCCGCCGCGGCGAGCACCGCGTGCAGCCGTCCCTCGCGGTGCAGGTCGAGGACGACGCGGGTGAGGCCCTCGGCCATCGCGGCGACCGCCGCGCCCCGCTCCCCCGCGCCGCGGAGCTTGGTCAGGCTGTGCCCGGCGGCCCGCGCCACGACGTCGGCCGGTACGTCGGGGACAGGGGCGTGGGCGGGCGGCGGCTGGATGCCGGTGTCGACGAGGAGGACATCGCTGCCGTACTCCCTGAGGCGCTCGCGCAGCCAGGCGTACTCCTCGCCCTTGGTGTCCAGGGTTCCGACCAGCACGACGGTCGCCATGTCCTTCACACTCCTTCTTGTGCGCGGTGCTGCCGATCCTGCGTCCCGCACGTGGCGCTGGCAACGACCAGTCGGGCCCGATTGGCCTGCGCGTCCTGCCTGGTCATGGGGCGTGCGCGGCGAACGGTGGCCCGTGTGGAGGAAGATGGGCGCATGGCGAAGATTGCGACGGCCAGGTTGTCCAGGCTGCTCACCGGCTGGGCCTCGGAGGGGGCGGGGCCGCTGCCCAGGCGGCTCGCGGACGCCCTGCGGGAGCTCGCCGAGCGCGCCGACGTACCGGCGGGTTCGACGCTGCCCTCGCAGCGTGAGCTGGCCCTGGTGCTCGGCGTGAGCCGCTCCACGGTGACCGCCGCGTTCAGCATCCTGGAGGAGGCGGGCTGGCTGGAGAGCCGACGCGGCAGCGGATCGCGGCTGCGCGGTTCGGGGTCCCTGGAACAGGGTGCGGGCGAGGGCAGGCTCGCCAGTTTCGACGCGCGGACGGGCACGGTGGACCTGTCCAGCGGCGCCCTGGACGGGCTCGGCACGGTGGGCGACGTGGTGGGCGCCCTGACGGCGGACGATCTCGCGCCGCTGCTCGGCGCCGACGGCTATCTGCCGTACGGGCTTCCCGAGCTGCGCGAGGGCATCGCCGCGTACTACCGGGCGGCCGGGGTGCCGACCGCGCCCGAGCAGATCCTGGTCACCTCGGGCTCGCAGCAGGCGGTGTGGCTGGTGGCGCAGGCGCTGGTCGACCCGGGCGACACCGTGGTGGTCGAGAACCCCACCTACCGGGGCGCCCTGGAGGCGCTGCGCTCGCGCGGCGCGCGCCTGGTGCCGGTCGGCGGCGACCGGCCCGGCGCGGACCGGGACGGCGCCGATCCCGGCGCCCTCGGGCGGTTCGGCGCGACGGTGCGGCCGCGGCTCGTCTACCTCCAGCCGACCGTGCACAATCCGACGGGCCGCAGCCTGGACGGGGCGGCGCTGCGGGCGTGGGCCGCCGCGCTGGCCGAGCGGGAGGTGTTCACGGTCGAGGACACCTCGTGCGCGGAGCTCGCGCTGGACGGCGACGGGCCCCCTGTGCCCCTTGCCGCCCGGCTCCCCGAGGCCTCCACGATCGTCGTGGGGACGCTGTCGAAGCTGTTCTGGGGCGGGCTGCGGGTCGGCTGGGTGCGCTCTTCGCCGCAGCTCGTGACCCGTCTCGCGAAGATCAAGACGTCGGTGGACCTGTCCTGTCCCGTGGTGGAGCAGCTGGTGGCGGTGCGGCTGCTCGGCCGTCTTCCGCAGGCGCGTACGACGCGGCGTACGGTGCTGCGCGAGCAACGGGCGGGCGCGGAGAAGCTGTTGCGCGCCCGGGCCCCGCACTGGGAGTGGGACCGCCCCGCCGGGGGCGCCGCGCTGTGGGTGCGCGTGCCCGGCACCGACACGGAGGCGATGGCGCAGTGGGCGCGGCGCCGGGGCGTGTCCGTGGTGCCGGGGTCCGCGTTCTCGGCGGTGGACGGCTTCAGGGACCGGCTGCGACTGCCGTACGCGCATGGAGTGGACGCGCTGGAACGGGCGCTGCCGACGCTCCTGGAGTCCGCGGAGCGCAGCCGGTCGGAGAAGGGGTAGGGCGGATTGTCGGAGGTCTCAGCCCTCCGGGTAGAAGACGAACAAGGTGCAGCCGGTGGTGGTCTGCGGGATGTGCCAGGAGCCCGCGGGGGCGTGGATGAACGAGCCCGCCGGGTAGTCGCGTTCGCCGTCGTTGAAGACTCCGGAGACCACGAAGACCTCTTCGGGGCCCGGTTCGTGCACGTCGATCCCCTCCCAGCAGGTGTGCGGATCCATTTCGAGCACCTGGGCGCTCGCGCCGTCGGCGCCGCGCCACAGCGGGCGCAGGCGAATGCCGGGGAAGAGTTCACGGACCGGGGCGTCGTCCACGGCCGACCACACATAGCCGGCCATGGCGCTCCCGCTCCGGTCCGTCGCTTCTGTCGTCATGTCCGTCGCTTCTGTCGTCATGTCCGTCGCTTCTGTCGTCATGTCCGTCCGTTCTGTCGTCATGGCTCCAGCGTGTCCGGCGGCGGCCGCCCCACCCAGTGTCAGGAAAGTCATGCCGAGGTACTTTTCTGCCATGCATCGTGTCGTCGCCCTGGTCCACGAACCCCAGTCGACCTTCGAACTCGCCTGCGCGGCGGAGGTGTTCGGGATCGAACGGCGCGGCCTCGCGACGCGGTACACCTTCGGCGTGTGCACCGAACGCCCCGGCCCGGTGGCGACGCGCGCCGGGTACGACATGGTCGTGCGCGAAGGTCTTGACGCCCTGGAGCGGGCGGACACCGTCGTCGTCCCCGGCTGGCTGCCCCCTCAGGAGCCGCCGTCCGACGAGGTCGTGGACGCGCTGCGCCGGGCCCACCGCCAGGGCGCGCGGGTGCTCAGCATCTGTTCCGGCGCGTTCGCCCTCGCGCACGCGGGCCTGCTCGACGGGCGGCGGGCGACCACGCACTGGGCGCTCGCGGAGGAACTGGCCGCGCTCTTCCCGGCCGTTCGTGTCGATCCGGACGTGTTGTACGTGGATCACGGTGACGTGGCGACCAGCGCGGGATCGGGCGCGGGCGTCGACCTCTGTCTGCATCTGGTCCGCGCGGACCAGGGCGCCGGGTACGCCGCGCACGTCGCGCGGAACATGGTCATGCCGCCGCACCGCGAAGGCGGGCAGCTGCAGTACGCGGCGCCCGCCCACCCCGTCCAGTTCGACGGCTCGCTCGCGCCGCTGCTCGCCTGGGCGGGGGAACGGCTCGCCGAGCCGATCGGCATCGAGGACCTGGCCGCCCGGGCGGGCGTCTCCGCGCGCACGCTGGCCAGGCGCTTCGCCGACCAGCTCGGCGTCAGCCCCGGCCAGTGGCTGCTCGCCCAACGGATCGGCGCGGCCAGGGAGTTGCTGGAGTCCACGGACCTGCCGCTGGAGGCCGTCGCCCGGCGCTCCGGGCTCTCCTCCGCCACCAATCTGCGCCGCCGCTTCCTGCGCGCCATCGGCACGACACCGGGCGGCTACCGCAGGGCGTTTCGCGCGACACCGCGCTGACCCCGGGCCGGGCACCGGGACCACGGAAGCCCGGACATCAAAACATTCAACTACTCTACGTAATCGTGTACTTGAGGCCTGATCATCCGCACTCGATCCTCATTGCCCTACCCATACAAGGGTACGAATGGCCCTGAGCGGGCACGATGCAGATAGGACTTCGGTGCCGCCCAGGACTCGATGGCGTCCGGCGCCGGTCCACGAACGCCACGCCATCGCCACATTCGATTACTCTCTGTAAGGAGACAGGAAACTGCTGGACTGGGAATCGGGCACCGCCGACTTCACCTTCGGCCTGCATCACCATGTGGTGAACGGCACTGATGTCCTTGCGTTTAGGGGCGAACTGGATGCCTGGGCCGACCAGGAACTCGCTCCACGTGTGACGGCACTCCTCGACCACGCCGGCCACCAGGTCGTCGCGGACCTTCGGCGGGTGACCTTCCTGGACGCCGGCGGCCTGCGCCTTCTCGTGCGGATCCGGCGTCAAGTGGCGGACAACGAGGGCATGTTGTGGCTCGTGCCCGGCAGCCCCCGCAACTGGCGGGTGCTGCGCATCACCCGCCTCGACCAGGCCTTCGTGGTCCCCTCCTGCGACCCGGTCGCGGGCGCGCGACCGTGGGCGAGAAGCGGATTCCGCTGACCGCGGCGGGCATGGGCCGCACCGGCCTGGGCACTTGGGAGCCATGCGACTTACCGGTGCGACAGGAAGCGGGACCGTACAGGCGCGGCGGGTGGCCAAGGGCCGCACCGTCGCCGCTGTGGCGCGCGCCGGATTCGTCGGCCGCGGTGTGCTCTACCTCTTGGTCGGCGCGCTGGCGCTGCGGGTCGCCTTCTCCGACGGCGGCGACCGCCGGCAGGCGGACCGCGGAGGCGCGGTGGCGGAACTCGCCGACCGGCCCTTCGGCCACGCCCTGCTCTGGCTGCTCGGCGCCGCCCTCGCGGGCATGGCGCTGTGGCGCCTCTCCGAACTCTTCTTCGGCCAGGCGGGTCCCGACGGCGGCACGGCGCGCAAGCGGGCCCTGTCCGGCGGGCGAGCCGTCTTCTACGGCTTCGTGTCCTACTCCGTCCTGGCCTACGCGGCGGGCGACAAGGGCAGCGGCAGCGGGTCGAGCGACCGGCAGACCCAGGACATCACGGCCAAGGCCCTCGACTGGCCCGGCGGGCAGTGGATCGTCTCCCTCGGGGGCGCCGCGGTCCTTGCCGCGGGCCTGTGGATCGCCGGACGCGCCCTGCTGCGCAAGTTCCGCGACCGGCTGCGCCTGGGCGAGATGTCGGCGCGCGTCCGCCGCGGCAGCGACGTCCTCGGCGTGACCGGTGGTGCGGCGCGCGGCGTGCTCTTCGCCACGGCGGGCGGCTTCGCCGTCGCCGCGGCGCTGCGGCACGAGCCGGGCAAGGCCAAGGGCATGGACGACACGCTGCGGTCCTTCACCGACACGGCCGCCGGGCCCTGGCTGCTCGCCCTGATCGCCGTCGGCCTCGCCGCGTTCGGCCTCTTCTCGTGGGTCAACGCGCGCTGGCGCAGGATCTGACGCGGCGGCGGCGCGGGGCCGACGCACACGGCGGGCGGCCGCTCCCCTGCCCGGGGAACGGCCGCCCGCCACACGAATCGGACTCGGAATCAGACTCAGACGACCGCCCCCGTCCCGCGCTCCTTCTTCCTGCGTGCCTCCAACGGGCTGTATCCGTCCGGCACTTCGCGCTTGCGCCCCGGTCGCGCGGGCGGCGGCGCCGGATTGCGGTGTTCCAGCACGACCGCGAGGGGCACCGCGGTGAAGACCGTCGACGCGATACCGACCAGGACACCGGCGATCAGCGCCAGCGAGAAGTCGGCCAGCGAGTCGCCGCCGAGCACGGCGAGCGCGGCCAGGATGAACAGCGCGCCCATGCCCGTGTTCACGGTGCGCGGCAGCGTCTGCACGACGGCCCGGTTGGCCGTGGACTCCAGGTCGCCGCGCGGGTTGCGGCGGCGCCCCTCACGCACCCGGTCGAAGACGACGACCGTGTCGTTGACCGAGTAGCCGATCACGGTGAGCACCGCGGCGAGGAAGACGCTGTCGACCGGCTTGCCGAGCCAGGCGAAGAGGCCGACGACGAGGAGCACGTCGTGGACCATCGCCGTCACCGCGGCGGTCGCCAGGGTCCAGCGGAACCGTACGCTCAGATAGATCAGCTGGGCGGCGACCGCGATGCCGAGCGCGATGAGGGCCTTCTGCCGCAGTTCGCTGCCGAGGCTCGGCCCGATCAGTTCGTCGCGTTCGACGGTGACGGTGCCGCCCGGCTTCTCCAGCGCTTCCTTGACGCGCTGCTGTTCTTCGTTGGTGAGCTTCTCGGTGCGTACGGTGATGTCACCGTCGCCCGATTCCTGCACCACCGCGCGGGGGAACCCGGCGTCGGACACGGCGCCGCGGGCGGTGTCCGCGTCGACGGGCCTGCTGGTGCTGTACTCGACGAGTCGGCCGCCGGTGAACTCGACGCCGAACTCCAGGCCGCGCAGGACGATGCCGGAGACCGCGACCACGACCAGGAGCGCGCTCGCGCCGAGCCAGCGCCGCCGGTGGCGCAGCAGGTTCGGGTCACGGCGGGAGAGCCAGCCGCGGACGCGGCCCGTGGTGGCGATGCCCGTGAGGCCAGGGCGCTTGCGCACGAAGCGCCGGGCGACGGCGAAGTCGGCGAGGACGCGGGTGATGACGAGCGCGGTGACCATCGAGGCGAGGACGCCGATGCACAGGGTCACGCCGAAGCCCTTGACCGGTCCCGTGGCGAAGAAGAAGAGCAGCCCGGCGGCGAGCAGCGTCGTCACGTTCGAGTCGACGACCGCGCTCCACGCCTTGGCGAAGCCGGTGCGGACAGGCTTGGCCAGCTCCGTGGAGCGGGCGCCGAGATACTCCTCTCTGGCCCGTTCGAAGACGAGGACGTTCGCGTCGACGGCCATGCCGATGGCCAGGACGAACCCGGCGAGTCCGGGCAGGGTGAGGGTGGCGCCGAGTGCCACCAGGGCGGCGTACGAGATGAGGCCGTACAGCGCGAGGGCGAGCGAGGCGAGGGCGCCCATGAGCCGGTAGACGACGGTGATGAACAGCGCGGTCAGCGCGATGCCGATGATCGCGGCCTGGGTGCTCGCGTCGATGGCGTCGGCGCCGAGCGTCGGGCCGACCGTGCGCTGCTCGACGACGTCGACGGGCACCGGAAGGGCGCCGCCCTTGACGAGGGCGGCGAGGTCACGGGCCTCGGACTGGTCGAAGCCCCCGGTGATCTGGGTGGAGCCGCCGGTGATGCCGGTGCCGCAGGCCACGCCTTCGTTGACGCCGGGCGCCGAGATGACCTTGCCGTCCAGGACGATGGCGACGCGGCGTTCGGGCGCGCCCTGCGGTGCGCAGGCCGCCTCGCCGGTGACGCGGGCCCAGCTGTCGCCCGCCGCCTTGCGGAAGTCGAGCGAGACGAGCCAGCCCGCCATGGACTGCTGGTCGAGGACCGCCTCCGCGTCCTTGACGCCCTCGCCGGTCAGCGCGGTGGGGCCGAGGACGAGGTGGCTGCCCGGCCGGTCCGGGTCGGGCAGGGTGCGGGACCCGTCGGCGGCGGGCTTCGCCGTGCCCTTGGCCGCCGACTCCCCCGTCACCGGGTGGACCGTCAGCTGGGCGGTGCGGCCGATGACCTCGGCGGCCTCGCGCGGGTCCTGCACTCCCGGCAGTTCGACGATGATCCGCTTCTCGCCGGAGCGGGCGATGCTCGGCTCGGCGACGCCGAGCGCGTCGACGCGCTGCCGCAGCACCTCCAGGGCCCGGTCGGTGGAGGCCGCGTCGGCCTTGACGGTGGGTGAGTTCTTGGTCTCCAGGACGATCTGGGTGCCGCCGCGCAGATCGAGGCCGAGGCGGGCGGACTGGGTGAGGGCGACGTACAAGGACAGGGCGACGACGGCGAGCGCGACGATCGCCCGCCACAAGGGCGCGCGTTTCATGGGGTCTCCACGATGAGGGCAGGACGGAAGGACACCCGGCCGGGCGCGGTGCGCTCCTGGTCAGGCGTCGGGGACGGTCTGCGTGCTCATCGGTGGGGCGGGCCGCGCGGCGCGGCGGCCGCGCGGGCGGGACACGGCGGCGGCAGGACACCCGTGGTGCGGGCGTCGGGACCGGCTGCGGCGCGGTGCGGTGCCGCGTCGAAGGCCCTGCCGGCCGGGCCCGCGGGCTGTGGTCCTGGGATGTGGGCGTCGACGCGGTGCGCGGCGGCGACCCGGAGCGCGGGAACGTCGTCGGGGGCGACCGAGCTGCGGTCGTGCACGACGGTCAGCTGGTGGGTGCTCGGCGCGTCGCCCGGTGCCCCGTACGCGGCGGTGGCCGCGGGGACGAAGAAGGCGAGGACGGTGACGACGAGGGCCAGCGCGGACGCGGTGAGGCGCGCGGAACGGGTCTGCTGCGCCACGCCTGCCCCCGTCCCCTTCAGCTTCCTCCGACCGGTCGACCGGTCCCGTTCGCCCCCTCAACGTACGGGCATCCCGGTCCGTTCCTCACCCCCCGTACTCCACCAGGCTGGTCGGCACCACGATCTGCCGGGGCGGCCGGGGTTCGGCCCTCTCGTCGGCCGCGCCGGTCCCTCGGTCGTGCAGGCGGTCGAGGAGGAGGCGGCCCGCCGCGCGGCCGAGTTCGTCGCTGTCGTACGCGACGAGGGTGAGCGCGAGGCCGAGCGCGTCGGCGAGTTCGAAGTCGTCGAAGCCCGCGAGGGCGACACCCGCGCCGGACGCGCGGATGGCGCGGAACGCGCCGATGGTGTTGCGGTTGTTGGAGCAGAACAGCGCGGTGGGCGGCTCGGGCAGGGCGAGCAGTTCGGCGGCGGCGCGGGTGGCCTGGTCCGGTTCGGTCTGGCCCTGGCGTATGTGGCGCGCGTCGGCGGCCAGACCCGCCGCCGCCAGGGCCGCGTGGAAGCCGCGCAGGCGTTCGGTGCCGGTGTGCACGGCGGGCGGCGAGCCGAGGAATCCGATGCGGCGGTGGCCCCGCTCCAGGAGACGGACGGTGGCGTCGCGGGCGCCGCCGAAGTCGTCGACCAGGACGCAGTCCGCCGCGAAGCCCTCGGGCGGCCTGCTGGCGAGGACCACCGGCACGCCGTCGGCCGCGGCCCCCGCGAGGTGGCGCTGGTCGGCGCCCGCGGGCACCGCGATGATCCCGTCGACGCGGCGGGCCACCAGGTCGGCCACCAGCTCCCGCTCGGCCGCCGGGTCCTGCCCGGTGTTGCCGATGACGGTCTTGAGGCCGTCGCGGGCCACGACGGAGTCGACGCCGAGGGCGAGGCGCGAGTAGAAGGGGTTGGCCAGGTTCGTGACGACGAGCCCGACCAGGCCGGTGCCACGGCCCAGGCGCAGGCTGCGGGCGACCTCGTTGGGCCGGTAGCCGAGCGCGGTGGCCGCGGCGCGCACCCGCTCGCGCGTGGCGGGGAGCACCTGCGGATCGTCGCGCAGGACCCGCGACACGGTCATCGCACTGACCCCGGCCCGCTCCGCGACGTCGCGGAGGGTGGGCTGCCCGCCTTTGGGGTGCGGTCCGGGCATGGTGAGGGTGTCCCTTCCGTTCCGTCCGGTGCTCTTCCGGTGCTCTTTCCGGTGCTCGGGCTCGCGTCCGCTGTCGCCGGTCAGCTCTCCGCGGCCGCGTACGCCGCCGCTCCGACGAGTGCCGCGTGCTCGCCGAGCCCCGCGGCGCGCAGCGTGACGGGAGTATCCCCCAGTCCCGCGCGCAGAGCGGGCCGCAGCAGGTCCCAGGATCCGGCCATGGCGCCGCCCGCGACGAGCACGGTGGCGGCGAAGTCGCGCAGGTGCGGGGCGAGGACCGCGCCGAGCGTGCGGAACGTCCCGTCCAGGACGTCGCGCGCGTGCCGCTCCCCCGCCCGTGCGCGCTCCGCGATGTCGCTGACGTCCGCGGCGCCGTCGCCGCCGCCGTCTCCGTAGCGCGCGAGGACGGCCCGGCGCGACACCGAGTCCTCCAGGGGCCGCCCGGCCACCCTGACCAGGTCGATGCGGCCCTGGGGCGGGATCCCGGGACCCTGCCTGCGGAGGTCGCCGTCGACGAGGAAGGCCGACCCCACGCCCGTGCCCAGGGTGATGCCCGCGCAACGTTCGTGTCCGCGCGCGGCGCCCGCGCGCCACTCGCCGAGCAGGAAGGCGTGCGCGTCGTTGAGGAACACGGCGTGGGCGGGCCGCGGCCGCACGCCGTCAAGGAGTACCGCGCGTACGTCGATGCCGTACAGGTCGTCGAACTTGCCGACCCCTTCGAAGCGGGCGATGCCCTTGTCGTGGTCGAAGGGTCCCGGTACGGCGACGCCCCACACCAGGCCCTCGGGGGCGGCCAGCTCTGTGGCGCAGCGGACCACCGCGCCGAGGATGTGGTCGGCGCGGCCCCGGGCGTCCAGCGGGCGCCGGACGGTGCGGGCGACGGTTGCCGTCCCGGGGTCGGCGAGGGCCGCGGTGACATGGGTGCCACCGAGCTCGATGACCGCCCGCAGGTGCCCCGGGGCCGCGCTGCTCATGCGCCGGTGCGGGGTCGCGGTGCGTCGGTCTGGGTCCTGACCAGCGCCTTGACGACCTTGACGGGGGCGTCGCCGATCGCCGTGAGCCGGTAGGCGCCGACCGCGGCGGGCACCGTCAGCGTCTCCGCGTACGCGAGGGTGAGCCGCTCCCCCGCCGCCGTGCGCAGCAGCACGCCCTCGCCCTCGACGACGTTCAGGACGTGGAAGCGGCCCGCCGTGTCGTCGGGGATCTCCGCGTCCACGTCCAGGACGTGCCTGCGCACCTCGTAGAACATCTCGTCCAGGGCTCCGATGAGCTCCTCGCGCCAGCCCGCGCCGTGGCGCAGGGTGCGCGGTTCCTGGACGAGGTCGCGGGCGACGGCGTCGCCGCGCCGCCCGGTCTCCAGGTTCGCCAGGCCGTGTTCGTAAGGGAGTTGACGGGGTCTGCCGTCGGCGTCGGGGCGCAGCCAGTCGTAGAAGCGCAGGCTGTAGAGGTAGGGGGTGGCGCTGATCTCCAGGACGAGGTTGCCCGCCCCGCTGGCGTGTGGGGTGCCCGCCGGGATCATGAAGAGTCCGCCCTGTTCGGCGGGGAAGGTCAGGACGTGGTCGGCGGGGTCCATCGGCACGCCGTCGTGCGCGGCCTCCTCGATCTCCTTGCGGAAGAGGTCGATGTCGGCGTCCTCGCGCAGGCCGAGGAAGACACGTGTGTCCGGGGAGCCGAGGGTCATGTAGTACGTCTCGTGCTGGGTGTAGGGCCAGCCGAACCGTTCCCGCATGTACGGCTCCTTGGGGTGGCAGTGCACCGAGAGGTCGCCGCCGCCCACCGTGTCCAGGTAGTCGAAGCGGATCGGGAAGGAGGTGCCGAAGCGGGCGCGCACCTGGGGGCCGAGCAGGGCGTCGGGGTGCAGGACGCACAGCAACTGGAAGGGGATTTCTGCCTGTTGGCTCGCGTGTGGGCCGATGAGGACGCCCACCTCGGGGGCGATGAGTTCGTAGCCGAGGGCGGTGTTGCGTGCGCCGGGGCCGAAGCCTAGTTGCCGCTGCGCCCAATGGCCGCCCCAGGGCGTGGAGTTGAAGTAGGGCCTGGTGCGCACCGGTCGGCGGGCGAGGGCGGCGAGGGTGGCGCGCAGGCCGTCCCCGTCGATCCAGGTGGGCCGGTCGGGGTCCTGCACGTCGAGCCAGCCGTCGACGCCGGGGGCGAGGGTGTCGCGGTGCCGGTCCAGGACGGGCCAGTCGATGTAGAACAGCCGCCTCAAGTCACCGCCGTCGCAGGGCAGTCCGAGGTTGTGTCCGGTGCCCGCGGCGACCGCCGCCTCGGCGTACCGCTTGGGCAGGTCGGCGTACCAGAGCACGTCGTGCTCCAGCAGCGCGGCACCGGGCCCGTACACGAGGACCAGCTCGCGGGCGCGGGGGCGCGGTGGTCTCGGCAGGTCGTCGAAGAGTTCCCGCAGGGTGTTCTCGGCGAGTCGGCAGTAGTAGGGGTCATCGGTGTCGTCGGTGCGGCGGCGCACCTCGGCGGGCGGGGCATGGTGGGCGCGCAGGTCGAGCGGGACGACCGTGCCGCCGTGTGCGCCCAGTTCGCCGGTGAGCCGGGCGGCCAGGCCGTCCCAGTCCACCGTCGGCGGGCCGTCCACGGCGACGGTCGCGGACCCTCGGGGCAGTCGGGCGGCCACGGCGGGCCAGCCGGTGGCAAGGACGGTCCCCGGTGCCGGGGCGTGGCGCGGGTCGAGCCGGTACACACGTTCTCCTTCGCGCGGTCATGGCGTACGGAGGGGCAAAGGGCGCTTCAGGGACGCACGAAGAGGACGGCGGTGGTGCCGAGGGCCGGGATGTGGACCGTCACCTCGCCGTCCGCGCAGGGCAGTTCGTCCCCGGCGGCGCCCAGGAAGGTCGCGCGGTGGGCGGCGGCGACCGGGAAGCGGGCGCGGACCCGGCAGGCCACCGGTTCCTCGGCGAACGACTGCAGGCGCAGCAGGACGTCACCGGAGGCGGGCGTGGTGGCTCCCACCAGGCGCACGCGCGGGTCGCCCAGCTCGGCGAAGGCGTGCTCCTTCGGCGCCTCGCCCACCGGGCCGCGGGCCCGCACGGCCCGCAGCGGACGGCTCCAGGCCGCTGCCGTGCGCGGGCCGAGGCCGTCGTCCTTCGGCGCGCAGGCGAGACTGTAGCGGTAGGTGAACTCGAAGCCCTGCGCGCTGGGGAAGTTGGTGTCCCAGAGGTTGTTGTGGATCCAGGAGAAGACGGTGGCGGGCTCGTCGTGGCCCAGGGTCTTGGGGAACGGCGCGTACGGCAGGGCGATGTTGCCGAACTGTACGAGCGGGGCGTCCTGGGTGGACCAGGCCACCGCGAGTCCCTCGTCGCGCAGGGTCACCCAGCGCCGCACGGCCCGCATGTGCAGCGCGGAGCCCGGCACCACCGGCAGGCCGCTGCCGGTCGCGCCGCCGGTGGCCTCCATGCGGACGGCCGGGTCCTCGAAGGAGAAGGGGAAGGCGAAGTAGGCGCTCTCCTTGCCCGGCGTGGCGTCCTTGTCGAGGCGGTTCTCGATGTCGAGGCGCGCGACGCCGTGCGGCAGGGTGAGCGTGGTCCGCAGCCGGTTGGCACCCGCGGGACGCGTCTCGTAGGTGAGCGATGCGGCGGTGGGCGTGGAGCGGCGGGCGATCAGTGCGGCGGGCGGGGCCACCGCGCGGGCCCCGAGGTGTTCGAGGCGCTCGGATCCCGTCGTACGGCTGGAGTTGTGGTTGAAGGCCCCTGCGGTGGTGTAGCTGTCGTGGAGGTAGCCGTTGAAGCCCACGACGGCGTCCTCGCGGACGAGTTCGCGCCCTGTCGCCTTGTCGACGATCGAGGCGATGCAGGCGTGGGCGAGGTCGACGCGGACGGCGAGGTGCTCGTTCTCCAGGAGGGTCGGGTCGGGGTGGGCGAGCGCCTCGGCTGCGGTCTCGGCAGGGTCCTCGCGTTCGGTGCCGCCGGTCGGGTTCCAGCCGGTGGCGGCCTTGACGGTGGTGGCCTCGTCGTCCGTGCCGGTCCGCGCGGCGACGGCGGTGATGTCCAGGCGCACCGAGCCCGCGGGCGGTACGTCGTCGACGCGGACGAGGAGGAAGCGGCCCGCGTCGCGGTGGTCGTCGTTGGTCTGCGGCCGCTCCTCGTGGACGAGTCGGCGCCCGTCGCGGGCGTCGGTCACGGTGACCTGCTGTGCCAGCGCCACCGTGCTCTCCGGCAGGAAGACGGGGACGACGTCGGTGCGCGGCCAGGAGCAGGTGTTGACGACGTGGTAGGCCGCCGCCGCGCCGGGCGGGGCGGTGAGCCGCTGCCCGAGGCGGGCGCTCGCCTTGGCGAGCAGGGCGTTGCCGTCGTCGTGGGCGCGCACGGCCTGGCCGTACTTCCAGTGCCACTGGTGCTCGCCGGAGTGGCCGCCCTCGTCGCCGTGGGTCCACGGGTCGCCGGCGCCCCAGGTGTGCTCGTCGAAGAGCGACACCGCCTCGTAGACCCCGGCGGCGTCCTTGCCGTCGTCCTCGGCCCCCGTGGCGCCGAGGAGGGCGGCGAACGTGCCGATGGTCTGGGCGTCGGCGACCACGGACTGGGCGGTCCTGGCCAGGGACAGCGGGCGTGCCCCCGACCCGACCCCGTCGACCCACCAGTCGGTCCAGTCGCCCTCGAAGGTGCGGATCTCGTCGCCGAGCCTGGCCTCGGCGTCGGTGAAGAAGTCCTCGTTGCGGGAGAGCCGCAGCTGGGGGTAGGCCCAGGTCTCGTTCCAGCGGCGGACGGTGTCGGCGATGATCCGGCGGGGCGGCGCGTTGTCGCCGAACTTGCCCTGGACGCGCAGGTGGAGGACGTCCCACGGGTAGGGCTCGCGTTTGATCTCGGTGTGGTCCATGGCCCAGCCGAAGATGCCGCCGCGGTAGGGGTAGGGGTGGGTGGCCAGTGAGGTCAGGTAGGCGGGCAGCAGGTCGTCGACGTCGGCGTAGTCCGTGTCGAAGCCGAGCAGCGGGCCCTCCATGTAGGCGAGGCCGTGCGGGGTGTCGGTGACCCACACCAGGACGCTGTTGCCGCTGGGCGCGCGCCAGCGGAAGAGGCGGGGCAGCTTCTCGCCGCCGACCAGGTGGGGCACCGAGCGCCCGGCCCAGTTGTGTGCCACCGAGAGGTACTTGACGCCCGCCGCCGCGAGCGCGTCGACGAGTCCGACGACCGCGCCCGGCACGTCGGTCTGCATGGCGGAGGTGAACTCGACGCCGTGTTCGTCACGGATGTCGTGGGCCAGGCGCAGGAGTTCGTGGAGTTCGTCGGTGGAGCAGGTCTCGGTGTGCAGGTTGAACGGCAGCGCGGTCAGCTCGATGCGGCCTTCGCGGACCCGGCGTACGAACTCCTCGACCTGCTCGGCGGGGCGGGCGTCCGCCCACTGCCGAAAGGACCACAACGACTCGACGCACCAGCGGAATCGGGACTCGGCGGGCCAGTCGTCGGTGGCCCGGGTTAGCTCCAGGCAGGAGTCGAGGAACGAGAGGTGTTCGGCCAGGACGTGGCCCTGGGGTCGGTGTAGCCGATGTCGAGGTGCGAGTGGTGCACCAGGTGGAGGGTCCACCGGCGCTGCGGGGTCAGCTGGATCTCGATGCCGCCGTCCGGCGCCTCGGGGAGGCCGACGGTGACGCGGGTGGCCGTGTCGACGGCGGGCAGCAGGAGCCGTACGGAGCGGCCCGGTCCCGCGATGCGCTCAGCGCGCAGGACGGTGCCCGATTCCGTGCGTACGCTCAACTCCGCCGGAAGCACCGTGCCGTTGACCGGCTCCACGCGCAGGGACTGGAGCAGGGTGCCGTCGTCCGCGCGGCGCAGCAGGGGTTCCTCGGTGAGCCGCAGCGCGGTGCCGTCCGCCAGGCCGCCCTCGGCGCCGACCACGCTGGAGCGCAGGCTGGCGCGTATCCGGTCGTTGTCCCAGTCGGTGGTGCGGACCAGTGCCCGTGTCGTCATGCGGATCTCTCCCTGGGGTGCGTGGGTGGTCGGTCAGCGGGCGGATGCGGTGACGCCGCGCAGGAACAGGCCGCGGAACACCAGGAAGAGGACGAGGGTCGGCGCGGAGACGATGAGCGCGCCGGCCAGGATGACCGGCGGGCCCGCCGACGAGTAGGCGTTGTTGAGTGTGGTCAGGGCCGCCATGACGGGCTGGACGTCGGGGCTGCGGCTGAGGGTGATGCCGAGGAGCAGGTCGTTCCAGACGGCCGTGAACTGGAAGATGAAGGCGGCGCCGAGACCCGCCTTCATCAGCGGTACGTGGATGCGCCAGAAGATCCGCGGGAAGGACGCGCCGTCGATCAGCGCGGCCTCCGTCAACTCCGGCGGCATCGTCGTCATGTGATTGCGGATCAGGAAGAAGGCGAAGGGCACCGCCCACGCCGTGTAGACCAGCATCAGGCCGATCCTCGTGTCGTACAGGTTGGCGTCCGCGTACATCCCGAAGAGCGGCGCGAGGAACATCTGGAGCGGGAAGAGCGTGCCGGAGTAGATCAGCCAGAACCAGAAGGCGGGCCTGGGGATCGGCAGGACGACGACGGCGAACGCGGCCATGGCCGCGACGAGCACCGCGACCAGGCCGCAGACCACGGCGTAGAGCAGCGAGGACTGGAAGCTGTCGCCGATGCCCGCCACGTTCCACGCGGTGTCCAGGTTGTCGAGGAACGCGAAGCCCTGGAAGGTCCACTCGGGTTTGCCCGCGTACTCGGTCGCCGGGGTCAGGGCGTTGACCACGAGGAGGTAGAGCGGGATCAGCCAGAGCAGCACGCATCCGGCGACGAAGAGATGGCGCACTGTGCGTCCCACGAAGGTCCCTCCTCAACTCTGCGCGGCGGTACCGGAGACGTCGGGCATCTGACGGCGCAGGTACATCCAGGACGAGGCGACGACGATGACCGAGAGGACGAGCGCGATGGCCGAGCCGTAGCCGACGTGGAAGAGCCGGAAGGTCTCCCGGTACATGCTCAGGGCCAGGGTCTCCGAGGAGCGGGCCGGGCCGCCCTTGGTGAGGATCCAGATCATGTCGAACGCCTTGAGGCTGTTCACGATGGCCATGCCGACCACCACGACGGTCACCGCGCGCAGTTGGGGCAGGGTGACGTACCGGAACATCCGCCAGCCGCTCGCGCCGTCCAGCTCGGCGGCCTCGACGGTCTCGCGCGGGATGGCCCGCAGGCCGATCGCGAAGAGGACCACGTTCAGGCCCGTCGCCTGCCAGGTGCTGGCGACGATCATCGAGAGCGTGTTCTGCGGCCACTCCAGGAGCCAGGGCTGCGCCCAGCTGTCCAGGCCGACGCCGCGCAGCACCTGGTTGACCGCCCCTTCCGAGGTCAGCATGAAGTTCCACAGGACGGCGGTGGCGGCGCCGGAGATCGCGAAGGGCAGCACGATGACGAGCTGCGCGATCCCGCCGAACCGCATGCGGTGGGTGGCGACGGCGATCAGGAGCCCGGCGAGCACGGGAAGCAGCAGCGTCCCCGCCACCCACATCAGCGTGTTGAGCAGCGACCTGCCGAAGATCGGGTCGTCGGCGAGCCGCGTGTAGTTGTCGAGTCCCGTGAAGCTGCTGGTGAAGCCGTTCTCCTCGAAGAAGCTGCCGTACACGCTGCGGAAGAAGGGATAGACGAGCAGCACGCCGACGAAGGCGAAGGCGGGCAGCGCCCAGGGCAGGGCGGCGAGCGGACCGCCGAGCCTGCCGCCGCCGGCCTTCGCGGCCTGGTGCGGGGTGCGCACGGGCACCCCGCGTCGTACGTGCGTCGGCTTCGCCGCGCCGGGTGCCGGTGTCGTGGTCCCCGTCATGACCGCTCCGCCTCCCGCCACACCTTCCACGCCTCGTCCGCACGGCCCTGCATGGTGCGCAGCGTCGAGCGGTACGAGGAGGGGTTCAGGAGGAATCCCGCGAGGTCGTCGACGGTCGCCTCGACGAGTTCGGGCGGGCCCTGTTCCCAGAACCGGTTGAGCAGCCACAGCTTGTCGCCGCGCACTTTCTTCGCGAGGCCCGCGATGACGGGGTTGGCGGCCTTGACCTTCGGGTTGGGGCAGCCGTCCTGGAGGGCGCCGGAGAAGGCCCGCATGACCGCGGGGTGCAGCCAGGTCCCGGCGGCCTCGACGGCCTCGTCGTGGTCGGCGCCCTTGACGGTGGCGACGAGCGCGCTGGACTCGAAGATGACGCTGGGGCGGGCCTTCGGGTCTGCCATCGGAAGGACGAACGCGCCGACGCTGTCGCCCGGCTTGCCGCCCGCGCCCGCCAGCGTGGAGCCGAGCCAGGTGCCGCAGGCGACCATGCCGACCGTGCCGCGCACCAGGGCGGCGGCCGCGTCGGTGTGGCTCAGGTCCATGGGCGTGAACCAGTCCTTGTCGAAGAAGGAGGCGATGGTGCGCAGCGCGCGTTCGGCACGCGGGTCGGTGTAGCGCTCGCGGCCGTTCATCAGGTCCTGGTAGAAGCGCGGGTCCTGACGGCTGAGGATCTCCTGGAACCAGATGAAGGAGGGCCAGCGGTCGGCGGCGGTGCCGTGCAGCGGTGTGATGCCCGCCTTCTTCAGGCGGGCGCAGGCGGCGAGGAAGCCGTCCCAGGTCTCGGGGGTCTTGATGTCGTGCTCGCGGAAGACCTGGGGGTTGTAGAACATCACCCAGTACGCGAGGTTCATCGGCAGGCCGTAGACCCGTCGCCGGTGGGTGAACGCGCCCCGCAGCGAGGGGTCCACCCAGCCCTTGGCGACGGCGCCGTCCCACTGGTCCGTCAGGTCCTCGATGCCGCCGGTGCGGGCCAGGTCCCGCAGCCGGTAGCCCGACCAGTACTTGAGCATGTCCGGCGTCTTGTTGGTCCGCAGCGAGGACCGGACGATCTGCTCGAACGACTCCAGGGACGGATTGACCTCGGGTACCAGTTGGAGCGATGCGACCGTCTTCATGGCCGCGCCCGCGGCGGCCATGGGCTTCTCCCAGGGGAGGCTGTCGCCGAGCACGGCGACCTTGCCGGGGGGCTGTCCCGCCGCGGTGCCACACGCCGTGGCGAGCGCGCAGGACGCGGCGGCCACGAGCAGGGTGCGGCGGTCCATCGACGGGTGACGACTACCTGACATGGATGACTCCCTCAGGTGTGCCTCAGCCCGGTGTTAGCGTTACCACGGGCGTCTTGGAGCTTCACGGCGCCCGCGCGGGATGTCAATGGGGCGCGGGCGAACCGGCCTTACGCCGAGGCCCTCGACGCCTCCCGGTTCGCGCGGTGTCTGCGCACCGCGTCACGGTTGGCGCACCGCTGGGAGCAGTAGCGCTGCCGTCCGGTACGGGAGGTGTCGGCGAAGACCGTGGTGCACTCGGTGACGTCACAGCGCCGCAGGCGGTGCATTCCGCGCCCCGCGAGGTGGAGGGCGGTGCCGACGGCGATGAGCGAGAACAGCAGGGCGCCGAGCGGCTGTTGGTCGTCGCGGTAGTGCAGGTGCCAGCCGCTGCCCGCGTGGTCGGTCAGGCGCGGATAGGCGGCGGCAGCGGCCAGCATCGCATTGACCCGTTCGGCGCGCTCGCCCTCCTCGGTGGCGTCGACGACCTTCTCCCAGGCGTCGAGGGCGGTCCTGGTGCGGTCGAGGTCCCGGGCCGTGACGGGGTGTTCGAGCGCCAGGCCCGCCGCGCGGCAGCGGTCCGCGAGGTCGTCGGCGCTCTCCGGTGGCCGGTTGGTGAGGTCGGCTGCCAGGTTCACGGCATCTTCGCCGTAAGGGTTGAGGTGCATAAGACCATTACAGCAGGCTCATCCTCATGACACAGCACATCGCACGGCACCCCGCTCCGCGCACCGACCCTCACACCCCCGTACGACCGGCCGGTGAGCATGACATCGCGGAGCTCGTACGCCTTCGGGCGCTGCTCTTCGAGACGCTCGACGGGGACTTCTTCACCGCCTCGTCCACGGGCGACGACTGGCGGCACTCCCTCGCCACGGTCCTGAAGGAACAGCTCGCCACGGACACCGTGCGGATCCTCGTCGTCGACGGCGTCGACTCCCTCGCCGCCTGCGGATTCGGCTTCGTCGAGCAGCGGCTGCCCGGCCCCAACCGGCCCAACGGCCTCAGCGGCCATGTGACCGGTGTGGTCACCGATCCGGCGTTCCGGCGGCGCGGGCACAGCCGCGCGATCATGCGGGGGCTGCTCGACTGGTTCCGGGAGCGCGAGGTACCGCGCGTGGACCTCTACGCGTCGCACGACGGCGAACCGCTCTACCGCGCGCTCGGCTTCGTCCCGCACCCCGACCCCGCCCTGTGCGGACGCCCGTGAGGCGGCGCCCGGGGCGTCGCCGCCCCGCCCGGCGGGCGGGGTGCGGATGAGCGCGGAGACCCTCGCGCACCGCGCCGCCCGCTACCGGTGGGTGATCCTCGGGATCGCCACGTTCGCCCAGGCCACGTCGGCGTTCTTCGTGCAGGGCATCGGGGCGATGGGCGTCCAGCTGCGGCGCGATCTGGACCTGAGCAACGCCGAGTTGGGGCTGCTGCTCTCGGCCGCACAGCTGGTCCCGCTGGTCGGGCTTGCGGTGGCCGGGGAACTCCTGGACCGCTTCGGCGAGCGCCGGGTCGTCGGTGCGGGATCCTGCCTGATCGCGGTGGCCCTGTGCGCGGGCGGCGCGGCGCC
Organism: Streptomyces kanamyceticus; assembly: GCF_008704495.1. Taxonomy (NCBI): domain Bacteria; kingdom Bacillati; phylum Actinomycetota; class Actinomycetes; order Kitasatosporales; family Streptomycetaceae; genus Streptomyces; species Streptomyces kanamyceticus. The sequence goes on along the minus strand of NZ_CP023699.1, from coordinate 9,587,195 downwards.
CGGGTACGTCGCGCTGCTGCTGGTCCTCCTCGTGGTCGGCGCGGGGTACAGCACCGCCCAGCCCGGCGGCAGCAAGGCGGTGGCGTCCTGGTTCGACGCGTCCCGGCGGGGTGCCGCGATGGGAGTACGACAGGCGGGGCTGCCGCTCGGCGGCGCGCTCTCGGCGGCCGTACTGCCCCTCGTCGCCGGGGCGTTCGGCTGGCGGGCCGCGCTGGTGACCGGCGGGCTCGTCGCATTGCTCGGCGGCGCGGTCTTCCTGGCCTGGTACCGGCCACCACCCGCCGACGCGCTCGCCGCGCCCGCCGAAGCGCCACCCGCCCCGACCGCGCCACGCGCCCCGGTCACCGCGCGGCTCGCCGCCCGCCTGGCCATGCTCCGCGAACCGTCCATGGTGCGGATCATGCTCTCGGGGACGAGCCTGATCTCCGTGCAGTGCGGTGTGCTCGTCCTGACCGTGCTGTACCTCCACGACACGACGAAGCTGGGGGCCGGTCCGGCGGCGCTGGTCCTGGTGGCGGCGCAGGCGGCGGGCGTCGTCGGGCGCGTCTGCCTGGCGGCGTGGAGCGACCGCGCCGCGTCCGGGCGGCAGGGTTCCGTCGTAACCTGCATGGCCGCCGTGATCGCCGGGATGACGGCGCTGATGACACCGCTCGGGCAATCCCCCGTGGCGGCCTGCCTGTTGTTCGTCTGGCTCGGGTTCTTCGGCTACGGCTGGTACGGCCCCTGGGTCGCCCAGGTCGCGGAAGCGGCGCCACCGGGCAGGACGGGCTTCGTCATCGGCCTTGCCATGTCCGTCAACCAGATCGCCATCGTCGTGGTGCCGCCCACGCTCGGCCTGCTCAGGGACGTCACGCACAGCTTCGCCCCGGCCTGGGGCCTGTTGTCCGCCCTGACCGCCACCGCGCTGACCGCCACGGCCCTCATGGGGCGAAGTCCCCGCCCGGGGCGAGCCCTTCGATCGCCCTGACGACGTACGCGGCGTGCGGCGCCACCTGGGGCAGCAGGTCGTCCCAGCGCTCCTCCTCGTCCCCCAGGTAGACGGCGCGGGCGCGCGCGAGCACGGGCCTGTGCTCGGCGGGCAGACGCTCCAGGGCCCAATCGGCCGCCGCGTCCTTGGACTTGATGTCGCCGGTCGCCAGGGTGGTCCAGATCCGGGCGAGGGTCAGCAGGACGTTGCGGGTGTCGGTGTCGCGTTCGGCGAGCAGTTCGGGGACACCGGCGGTCATCGCGCGGGCGAGGTCGGCCGTCGGGACCGGGTCGAGCACGTCGCCCGGCGCGGGGCCGAGCAGCGGGGCCCGGCCGTCGAGCACCATGGTGACCAGGAGCGCGAGGTCGGGACTGGGTCCTGGCTCGGGCATCACGCCGCGCAGATAGGTGTCGCGGAGCCATTCGCCGTACTGGAATTCGCATCGGGGCGGGTACATCCAGGGGCGGATGTCGTCCTGCACGGCGACGGTCAGCTCGACGGGTCGCAGGGGCGTGCCGTGGTCCGGATGGCCGGAGACCGCGAGCAGCCCTTCGGTGAGGGCCCGGCGCCGCGCGGCCGTCGTCGGCCGCCGCACGACGGCGAACACGTCGATGTCGCTGTGCGGTCGCAGGCCGCCGAGCACGGCGGATCCGTGCAGGTAGGCGCCGATGAGGCCGACCGGTTCGAGCACCTCGCGCACCAGGCGCACGACGTCGTCGGTCTGGGTCACTGCCCCTCCAAGTCGGGGTGTTTTCGTGGGGGACTTCGAGTCGTTTTCGGGTGGAGACGAGCAGTTTCTCATCCGCAACACCTGGCCCACGAACATCAGTTGAAGGGTTGACGGAGATCAGACAACGCGTAAGGTCTAGGCCAATGAGTCGACCGAGGCGCCCGGTTGTCTCTGCCCTCGTCCCCCCACCCAGAGGAAGCAGAGATGAATACAAAGCGGAAGCTGGCAGCCGTCGTCGGCGCGGGATTCGCACCCGTGCTCGTCCTCGCCTCGGTCACCCCGGCCGGTGCGCACGGCTACGTCTCCACACCGCCGAGCCGTCAGGCACAGTGCGCGGCGGGCACCGTGTCGTGCGGCGAGATCACCCACGAGCCGCAGAGCGTGGAGGGCCCCAAGGGGCAGACCACCTGCAGCGGCGGCAACGAGCGGTTCGCCGAGCTCGATGACGACAGCTTGGGCTGGCGGACCACAGACGTCGGCTCCTCCCAGGAGTTCAGCTGGAAGCTGACGGCCCGTCACAGCACCAGCACCTGGCAGTACTTCGTCGGCGGCAACAAGATCGCCGAGGTCGACGACGGGGGCGCCCAGCCGGGTTCGACCGTCACGCACACCGTCGACTTCGGCGGGCTCAAGGGCAAGCAGAAGGTGCTCGCGGTGTGGAACATCGCCGACACCACCAACGCCTTCTACGCCTGCATCGATGTGAACATCACCGGCTGAGGCCCCCGGCCGGGACAGCACCGGCGACCCCGAGGCGGCCCACCCCCCACACCTGCCGCCTCACCCGACCCGCCGGACCGCTCACGGTCCGGCGGGTCGGACCTTTTCCCCCTGGTCGGGCTCGTCCGGCCGCGGTCACCCCTCGTCGGCCGCGTCGTCGAGCAGGACGGTCGAGGCCAGCTCGCTCAGTGCCGCCCGGCTCGGCCTGCCCGTCTTGAGGATGAGGCTCGCCACGTGCTTCTCGACGGTGCGCGGTGAGATGTAGAGGCGGTCGGCGATGTCCCGGTTGGCGGGCCGCGGCGCCATCAACCGGAACACCTCGTACTCCCGTACCGTCACACCGAGCTGACGCAGCGGACGCGGCACCAGGTCGGCGCCCCTGCGCCGCTGCCGCACCGGCACGCCGTTCTTGCGCAGCAGGCCGCGGCAGGCGCCCGCCACCGCGGGGACCGACGCCTGGTGGAAGAACTCCTCGGCCCGGTGCAGCCACACCGTCGGCTCGCCCCAGCCGTCCCGGTGGGCGGCCTCCGCGACGAGCCGCAGACCCAGGTGGTAGGCCACGGGGAACGGCGCCGCGACGTTGTGCGCCGCCCCCATGACCGCTGCCGCCTCGTCGCCGTGGCCACTCCTGCCGAGACGGACCGCGCGGGCGAGCAGGACGAAGTGACGGTTCCAGCGGAGCTGGGCCAGGGGGGCTTCGTCGTTCCCCTTCCCGGTCGGCGTCGTCCCTTCTTCCCCCCACGTCGGCGCCCCCGCCGTCCACGTGGACTCGCCCTCGTCCTCGTCATCGTCCTCGCTCAACGCGTCGAGCAAGTGCAGGAGGCCGTGCCGCCCGTCCAGCGGGTGTCCCGCGCCGACCGCGCCCGGCGCGGCTATTCGGGCCAGTTCCTGGTGGGCCCTCGGCCGGTCCTCCTCCAGGAGCGCGCAGAACGTCCTGGCGAGCCCGGTGGTGAGTGTGGCCAGCGGCGAACGGTCGCCGTCCCAGCGGTGGAACTCGGCGACGGCCTGCTCCATCCGCGCCCGCTTGCCCCGGTGCGCGGCGAGCACGGCATCGGCGGCGAGCAGGTGCCTGGCCCGGTCGGCGTCGCGCTGCCCGGCACCCCGGGTCCAGCAGGCGTCGATGAGCTGGGCCGCGGTGCCGAACCTGCCGCTGAGCACCAGCCACAGCGCGAGGTCCGCCTCGGCGGCGCCGCCGATGTCCCCCGCGCCGAGCCTGGCCGCCTCGCGCCGCGCGTGTTCGAGCCGCGCCACGTCCCCTTCGGTGAGCCAGTCGTCGCCGCCGAGCCGGAACAGCGCGCGCAGCCGCCAGAACGGCATGCCGTGCCGTTCGGCGATGGTGCGCACCCGGTCGAAGCAGCCGGTCGACTCCGCCACGTCACGGGTCCTGGCCAGCACGCCGAGGACGTCCCAGGCCTGGCAGGCCGCTTCCGGGTTCCCGGCGCGCTCGGCCGCCGCCGCGGCCTTCCGCGCCCGCTCCTCCTCCCGCGCCGAGACCGCGCCCGACTGCAGGGCGAGCGCGGCACCGGCCGCGTCGACGGCGCCCTCGGCCTCGCCTTCTGGCCCCAACAGGCGTCGCCCCTCACTGAGTTGGGCGCGTGCCTCGTCCGTCCTGCCGGTCACGGAGGCGGCCCGCGCGAGGCGTACGTGCAGTGCGGCGGCGCGTTCAGGCCCTGCCGCGGCGGGGCACACACCGTCCACCGCCCCGGCGAGGTCCCACGCGCGTTCGCTCTCGCCCGCCTCGGTCAGCGCGGCAAGGAGCGAGTCGAGTACGTGGGCGTACAGGGGAACGTGCCGCGGGTCCGAACTCGCTCCGGCGGCCGCCGTGTCCTGCCCCGCGAGCAGGGCGCGGGCCCGGTCGAGCGCCTCGGCCGCGTCGACCGCGGCCCCGTGCGCCAGGGCGCGGGACCCGGCCCGCGCGTACAGCCCCGCCGCGGTGTCCCGCTCCCCCGCCGTCTCCCACAGGCGCGCCGCCACCAGGCACCAGTCGGCGGGGAGTTGGGGGTGCAGATCGGCCACGGCACCGGCGCAGTCGCGGGCGATCCGTGCTTGTTCCTTCGGGGCGAGCGTGCGCAGCAGGGCCCGTGCCGTCAGCGGGTGCCGGAACGTGAACCAGTCGGGCGCGGGCTCGGCGGCGCCGATCAGACCTCCGGCGAGGGCGGCGTGCAGATGGCCGAGCGCCTCGTCGTCGGCCATGCCGGTGGCCGCCTGCACCACCGGCGCGGGAAAACGGGTGCCGACGACCGCCGCGGCCGCGAGCAGTTCCCTGCCGCGCGGGCCGAGCCGGTCCACGCGGCGCGCGACACCGGCGACCAGCGCGTCGGGCACGGACGCGGCGCAGGGGCGGCCGGACAGACGCCAGCCGTCGGCGTCGTATCCGAGCAGCCCCTCGTCGACCAGGTGGGTCAGCAACTCCTGGGCCGCCCAGGGGTTCCCGTCGCTCTGCTCCCAGATCCGGTCGACCAGGCCCTCGGGCAACTCCTCTGTTCCCGAAGACAGTTGCCCCGCGATCAGTGCGCGCACCTCGGACCTGTCGAGCCGGTCGAGGCCGATGAGGGTGCCGCTGCCGCGCCGGGCCAGCGCACGGGCCAACTCCAGGGCCTGGCACGGCTCGTCGCGCAGGGTGAGGAGGAGGGTGACCGGCTCGCGCGCGATGTTGTCGGCCAGGAACTCGACGAGCGCCGGGGTGCCGGGGTCCGCGTCGTGCAGATCCTCCAGGACCACCAGACAGCCGCCTGTACGCCCGGCCTCCGCCACCGCGCGCAGCACGGCCTCGCCGAGTACCACGAGCGAGGAGGCGCAGGACGTGGCGTCGCGCGAAGGCCCCGGCTCGCGCAGCGCGGTCAGCCCGGCGAGCGCCGTCCCGCACAGTCCCGCCGCTTCGGGGCCGAGCCGTCGGTCGCGGGAGAGTTCGAGCAGTGCCTCGGTGAGCGGCCTGCACGGCACGCGCAGCCCGATCGCGCTGGCGCGTCCCCGCATGACGCGCATCCCCCGGGCCGCCGCCCGCTCGGCGACCTCCGCGGCCAGCCTCGACTTGCCGACCCCGTCCTCGCCCGTCAGGAGGACGACCCGCCCCGCGCCGGACCGGGCAGCGGCCAACGCCCTTTCCAGCGCGCCGAGTTCCCGTTCCCGTCCAATGATCGATGTCCGGTGTGTGTCCATGGCGTCCTGTCCCCCGTGCTCATGCCACTACGACCCTCGTCCGAGCCGCATCCGCGCCCGGACGCCTTTGGGTGGATACGCGCGAGGAGGCCCGCGCGTTCAGCGATTCCGGGATTTCCGACAGTGATTCCGACGGGGGCGATCGGTGGAGGTCAGCGGTCCGGTCGACCTGGGGAATCCGGGGGTCGGGCCCCCATGCCGCGGGGCGCCGCACCCCACCACTGTTGCGGCGGGCGGGCCTCTCCCGGAGGCCGCCCGTGAACACGAAGGGGACTCCCGTCATGAAGCTGATCACTCCGTACCGCCCGGGCAGCACGATCCGGCTCAGCTCGTACGCCGCGTACGTCCTGCCGCTGGCCTGAGCGGGGTGCCGGGCGCCGCGGCGGGCCCCGGCACCCCGTTTCTCTCGGGAATCACCAAGCGCCTCTCGGGAATCACCACGCGCAGACGCGATCGCTCCCGCCTCTCGGTGCGGAGCTCGGCAACAGGACTCACATCAGACCTGATCTGATCACGTCAGATCAGGTCAGGACAGATCAGGACAGGAACAGCGGGATGAGCACGACGAGCACACACCTGTGGCTCACCGGACCGGAATCGGAACCCTTGTCGCGGCCGCGACCGCAGCCGCAACCACCACTGCTGCCGCCATCACGACCGGAACCGCAGCCGGACATCACGGTCGACTGCCACCGGCGGCTGCGCGGCCCCTACACCGGAGCGGGCGGCCTGCTGCGCGCCCTGCTCCCCCTCATACGCCTGGCGCAGCCGGAGTTGCCCGACCGGCACCGCGTGGAGATCCACGCCGTCGCGCCCGAACTGCGCGGCCTGGTCGCCGACCCGCTCCCGACCCTCACCGACCGCGCGGCGCCCGCCGAGCGGACCCGACTGCATCCGCGTACGCGTACGCGGCGCCTGGCGCACGGCATCGTGGAGCTGCTCCTCTCCTACGCCAGGGCAGCGGACCGCACGCGGCCGCTGGTCCTCGGCTTCACTCGGGTCACCGACGCGGATCCGGCCGACCAGGAGTTCCTCGCGCTGCTGCTGCGCCGAGCGGCGCCCGACCAGATCACCCTCGTCGTCCACACGCGGGACGACGAACCGGAGTGCCTGGAGGAGGAGTTGGCGTCGGCGCTGCGCCGGTACGCGAGTCGCCGGGCGCTGCCCGTCGCTCCGCCGCTCCGCTTTCCGCACCGGACCCACCCGTACGCCCTCGTACGAGCCTTCGTCGCGAGTGACGGCACATCGACCGATCCCGCCGAGTCGGCCGCGTACGAGAGGGCCGACGAACACGTCCGCGCGCGCCTGCACGACGCGCGGGCCACCGAACTCCACGCACGGGTCGCACAGGGCGAGTTGACGCTCGGGCTCGGCGCGCTCCCCTACCACCTGGAACGCGGCAGCGACCCCGCGGCGGCCGCGCCGGTGCTCGCGTCCGCCGCCGAGCACGCCCTCGCGACGGGGTGCTACCACGCGCTGCTTGACCTCGCGCGGCGCGCGCAGGCCGTCACGCCCGACGACGCCCCCCTGGGCGCGGAGCTCGCCCTGCACACCAAAGTCACCACGGCACTCGCCCTGTTGGGGGACACCGCCGAGGCGGAGCGGTTGCACCTGCGGATGCGCGAGCGCCACACCGACCCGCTGGTGCGGCTGCTCGGCGACTACGCCCTCGCCATGCTGCACGCCCGCTTCCACCCGCCGGGGCGCCGCGACCTCAGCGCCGCCAAAGCCCTGCTCACCCGCACGGTCGCGCTGGCCGCCCGGCTGCCCGACCCCGGACAGCGCGCCTTTCACACCGCGTTCCAGGAGAACGGCCTCGCGCTCATCGAGCTGCGCCTGGGACATCCTGCCGACGCGCTGCGCCTGATCGAGAGCGGCCTCGGCCGGCTGCGACTCCATCTCCCGGACAGCGCCCATCTGTTGCACCGTTCGGTCCTGTTGCGCAACCGGGCCGAGGTGTACGCCGCACTCGGGCACCTCGACGCGGCGCTCGCCGATCACGACGCCGTCGTCGCGATGGATCCGCACCACCCGGAGCACTACTTCGACCGGGCCGACGTCCGACGGCGCCTCGGTGACACGGCAGGGGCACTCACCGACTACGACCGGGCGATCGACCTGGCCCCGCCGCACTGGGAGCTGCACTTCAACCGCGCCGATCTGCGCCTGGAGTCGGGCGACACCGAGGGGGCGCTCGCCGATCTGCGCCAGGCCGCCGCGCTGGAGCCGGACCGTGCCGACATCCGGGCGAGCCTGGTGGGGACGCTGCTCGGGATCGGAGACCTGCCGGACGCGCGGGCCCAGGTCACCGAGGGGCTGCGGCACCATCCCGACGACGCGCACCTGTTGTGCGAGCGGGGCCTGATCGCGTTGCGGGAGGGCGCGGACACCTCGGCACGGGCGGACTTCGACCGGGCGCTCGCCCTCGCCCCCCACCTGGTGAGCGCGCTCGCGGGCCGCGCCACGCTCGCGCACGCGGCGGGCGACGACCACGCGGCCGTCGCCGACCTCACCCGCGCCATCACCCTGGAACCCTCCGACCCCGACCTGCTCTACAACCGCGGCTACGCCCACCAGCAGGCGGGCCGCGTCGCCGCCGCCCACGCCGACTACACCGCGGCGCTCCGGCTGCCCGGCGCGGACGTGGCGGGACTGCGGGCACGGATCGAGGAGTGCGACCGGACGTCCTGAGCCCCGGCGCGTGGCGCGCCGGGGCCGCCACGTCCCCGGAAAGCCACGACCCGCGCGCGCCGCCCGCCGAAATCCGGCTGCGGATCCGCGGCCCGTGCTGGACACTCCGGACATGCCGATCATCGAATCCTCGCCCGGAGTGTCCCTCGCCCACGAGACCTTCGGCGACCCCGGCGATCCGGCCGTCCTGCTCGTCTCGGGCTTCAGCGCCCAGCTGATCTCCTGGCACGAGGACTTCTGCCGTGCCCTCGCGGCCCGCGGCCGCCACGTGATCCGCTACGACAACCGCGACTGCGGCCTGTCCACCACGTTCGACGAGCATCCGGTCGACATGGGCGACTTCATCGCCGCCGTGAGCTCGGGAGACGTTCCGACCGCCCTCGCGATGGTGCCGTACTCGCTGCGGGACATGGCGGACGACGGGCTCGGCCTGCTGACCGCGCTCGGCATCGAGCGGGCCCATGTGGTCGGCTCCTCGATGGGCGGCATGATCGCCCAGACGATGGCGATCGCCGATCCGGCGCGGGTGCTCACCCTGACGTCGATGATGTCCTCGACCGGCGAGCCCGGGTACGGCGGATCGAGCCCCGAGGCCCAGGCGGTGCTCCTCGGCCCGAGGCCCGCCGACCGCGCGGGGTACGTGGCGGCGGCGGAGCGGGAGATGGTGTGGGCCTCCCGGCGGTACGGCGACCCCGCCGCGCTGCGTGATCTCGCCGCCGCGAGCTACGACCGCGCCCACCACCCGGCCGGGGTCGGGCGGCAGATCGGCGCGATGGTCCTCGGCGGCTCACGCGCCGACGCCCTGCGCGAGCTGCGCGTGCCGACCCTGGTGATCCACGGTCTCGACGACACCCTGATCGACCCCAGCGGCGGCGAGCGCACCGCGGACCTGGTGCCCGGGGCGGAGCTCCTGCTGATCCCCGACATGGGGCACGACCGCCCCAGGGAACTCTGGCCCGAGCTCATCGACGCCCTGGTGGCGCACACCGGGCGGGCCGGGAGCGACGGCGACCGGGGCTGAGCCGCGACGCCCGTTCAGACGCCGGGCAGCAGCCCGACGTCCCTGGCGTGCAGCACCGTGGCGAGGCGGTCGGCCGTGCCGAGCTTGCGGTACACGTTCTCCAGGTGCTTGTGCGCGGTGCGCGGCGAGATGCCCAGTCTGCGGCCGATGGTGTCGGCGGTCAGGGACTGCGCGAGCAAGGTGAGGACCACCGTCTCGCGCGGCGTGAGCCCGTATTCGGCCGCCCGGTCCAGGGTGTCCTCGGGGCCCTCGCCGGGCACCGGCGGCAGCAGGCGGCTCGCGTGGGACATGTGGTCGACGACGGCCGCGAGGAGCGGCTGGATCCGCCGGGCGACCTCCAGATCGCGCTCGCCGTACAGCTCGCCCCGCCTGCCGAGCACGATCAGGTGGCTCGCCCCCTCAGGCGCGGGCAGCGGCAGCGCCATCTGGTGATCCGCCTCGAACGCCTCTTCAAACACGTGCCTCGCTGCCTCGTCGGGCCAGGGCGGCGCACCCCACACCTGACGGTCGGTGAGCGGCGACCTGTCGCCCGTGCGCCGGTAGTGGCACACCAGCGGATGTTCGTGCAGCGACTCGTCCAGGGCGCGCATCCTTGGGTCGACAGGCGCCGAGGGCGGCGGGCAGGGCACCGGTGTGTCCGGCCAGCCCCGCGACGCGAAGAGGATCTTCGCCGGGCTGTCCAGGACGTCGCCGAGCTCCGCTCTGACGAGTTCCCAGGGCAGCGTGGACTGACGGCTGTTGAGGATGGCGACGGTCAGGTCGAGCACCCGCTGGTAGTCGTGTGCGGACATGCAGGCCACGGAAAGCCCCCTCCCTCCGCACTCTCCGGATTAGAGGACCAGGCCCCGGCCTGTCAAGCGCGGGGACGGTTCGTCCGCTACGCAGAGGTACGCATATCGCCCACGGCCCGCCCGGCGGCACTCTGACAGGGCGGCCGAGAGCGCGCCGCGTTCCGTCTCGCGGGGGTGAGGGGCATGGACGAGTTCGGCTGTCTGCGTACGCCGGACATCGTGACGCCGGTCGTACGGCGCCACCCGGGTGCCTGGCTGCACTTCGGGGTGGCGCCCGCCCGGCGCGGGCAGCGCGAGCTCTACGCCGAACTGCACGACCTGAGCCGGGAGTTGCTCGCCGACGGCCGGGCGCAGGAGTTCTTCTTCCTGCACAAGCACCCCGGACTGCGGGTGCGCTGGCAGACGGCGCGGCCTCACCGCCCCGACGTCGAGGGCCTGTTGCGGCAGCGGCTCGTGGCCTGGCAGCAGGAGGGCCTGATCGAGGCGTGGCACGCCGGAGTGTACGAGCCGGAGGAGTATCTGTTCGGCGGTCCGGTCTCGATGCGCAGCGTCCACCGGGTCTTCACCGCCGACTCGCTTGCCTGGCTCGGCTTCCACAGCGAGCCCCATGACGGCCCCGCCGGGCGCAAGGACGCGGGAGTGCGCCCGGCGTGGGCCATGTCGCTCCTCATGGTGCGCGCGCTGCTCGACGCGTTGGAGGTCCTCGGCTGGGAGGACCTCGACGTGTGGGACCGGCTGCGCCGCCAGACGGGGCGCCGGTACGCGGCCGATCTGCGCGCGGCGGGCACGGCGGGCCCCGCGGCGCAGGTCGGCCGCATCGAGGCCGCGCTGCGCGCCGCGTGGGCGGACCTGGAGTCCCTGGCCGCCGCGCTGCCCGAGGCCGTGCGGCGCCACGCCGAGGAGTTCCGGGTGTCCGTGGCGCTCGCCGGGGAGCGGTGGCTGCGCTCGTACTTCACCGCGGGCGACGCGCTCATCGGACCGCGCGAGGCCGCCGCGTTCGCCATCGTCTTCCACTGGAACCGGGCGGGGCTCTCCGTGCTGCGCCAGGCGCTCATCGCGGAGGCGCTGACGGCACGACCGGGAGGGGAGCCGCGGTGACCGGGCGAGAGACACGGGGCCCGTTCGACGCCGAGTCGGCGCAGGGCGCGGAGTCGCCACAGGGCGACACGGTGCTGCTGCGCACGGCGGGGCTTCCGATGCGGCTGTGGTGCGCGGGCGGATCCCCTGGACTGTTCCGGCTCATCGCCGAACTGGAGCGTACTGAGGGCGACTTCGCCCGGATGAGCGCGCGGCTCGCCGACGCCGTCGGCGCGGTCCTTGTCCCCCACCCGGCCCTCACGGTCCCCGAGCGCCGTCTCGCGCTCTCCGCCCGGCGACGGCTGTACCGCGGCAGGCCCCTCCCTGACGCGGACCACCGGCGGCTCGTCGCCGTCGCCCGGCGCGTGGCGCCCGAGGGCTCCCTGGCTCAGGTGCTCGTGGGCGCCCACGCGTCGGCGGCGCAGCTCAAGCGCGCCAGGATCGCCGTCGGGCGCCGGTACGAGGAGGAGAAGCGCCGACTGGCCCCGGCGGGCCACGCGCTGCTGACCGGCTCCCCCGTCGGCGGCCGTGCCGTGCGCGACGGCACGTTACCGGTCGGCATCGAGATCGCCGAACGACTCGCCGCGGGACGTCCCTGGACGGACCGTCAGATGCGCAAACGCGCGGACTACCTGTGGCGCATGATCGCCCGCGGCGCGGTGAAGGTGACCCCGCGCGGCTGGCTGGGCCAAGTGGCCGTGGTGAGCGTGACGGACGACCCGGCCGCGCCGGATCGTCCGCTCACGCTCACCGACGAAGTGGCGACGGACTGGACGGAGAACATTCAGGCGGGGGCGGACGCGACGACCGCCGGAGGGCCGGAGGGCGCGCCGTCGGCACTGACCGGCACCACGGACGCCGCAGGACCGAAGAACGCACCATCGGCGCCGACCGACACCACGGACACCACAGGACCGAAACACGCACCATCGGCGCCGACCGACACCGCAGGACCGCAAGACGCGCCGTCGGCGCTGAGCGACACCAGGGACCCTCAAGCCGCCGTGCGCGCGGAGTCCGCGGGTGGCGGGCGTCCCCTCCCGCCCGCCACCCGCGTCTCCTTCAACCCGTTCCTGCGCGTGACACCGGACCGTCTGGAGGCCCTCGCACTGGAGACCGGCAAGGACACCCTCCTGACCCCCGTACGCATCCGGCGCACCCCGCTCGTGAACCGCCTGCGCGAGTTGCTGCGCGGCGGCGCGCTGTCCCTCGTCGAGCTGGAGGCCGCGCTGGCCCCGCCGTCCGGGGGCGGGATCCGGCCCGATGTGCTGCGTCAGTTCCTGCTGCGGCTCGCCGAGTTGGACGTCGTACAACTGCGGCGGCCCACCCCGCGGCGCTGGCACGGGTGGCACGGCCCGCTGAGCGGTGCCGGGCCTGACGCGTCGTCCGAGCGCGTCGACGGCGGCTACCTCGACGTGTACCGCCGCACTCCGGACGCGCTGCGCGCCACCGATCTGGCGATCCTGCGCGCGGCGATCGGGCAGGCACTGCGCCTGCACGCGCTGATCGACGAGGACGCGGCGACGGGCCTGGTCAAGGCCGCGCCCGCCTTCGTGTACGGGCAGGACAGGCCGGTCCTCGACATCCTGCGCGACCGGATCGACGCGCAGGGCGACACCCCGGTGAGCGTGCACGTCCCCGCCGCCGAGTGGCCCGAGCCCCGCTCGCCGGGATCGGGGTACGCCAGGCTCGTCGACTGGCTCGGCAGCCGGATCGACGCCGCGCCCGGGGCCCGCGCCATCGACATCGGCCCTGCGGTGCTCGACCGCTTCGGCGCCCCCGAGGCGCGCCCCGACTGGCCGCTCGACTGCGTCGTACGCACGTTGCCCGGCCGGAGCTGGGCCTTGGACATCGTGGCGCCCGCAGGGGTGTACGACGCCCGTTTCGTCGGCGCCCTGGAGCGGCTGCACGGCCCGCTGCCGCACGTCGACGCGTACCGCGACTTCCTGCGGCGCCTCGACCGCGAGAGCGGCGTGCCCTCCGTCGAGCTGCTCTTCCCCGCCCTTTCGCGGTTCGCCGCCAACGCCGTGCGCAGGCCCCTGTACACGAGCGCCTGGACCGGCGACCCGGATCTGCCGGGGTACTGCGAGGGGACGTACGGCGGCCACCCGCGCTTCGTACCGCTGGACGAACTGAGCGCCCGGTGGACGGGCGGCCGGGTCGTGGTCAGCGACCGCGCCGGACCCGTCCGCCCGCTCTACCACTCGGCCCGCAACGCACCGCTCCCCTGGGACCAGGTGGCCTCCCTGCTGCTGCGCGACGCGCCGCAGCACGCCGCGCGGCGCCGCAGGCTCCGGCACTCCCTGACGGCACTGCCCAAACGGGAGTACGTCCCCCGGATCACCGTCGCCGGATCACTCGTGCTGTCCGCCGCACAGTGGCGGCTGCCCGTCACCGCGCTACCCCTGAGGGGCGCCGCCGAACTGGAAAGGGCCGGGCAACTGACGCGGCTGCGTGCCCGCTTGGGGCTGCCGCGCTGGGCCTTCCTCTCGGCGGCGCCCGGCGCGGACTCACCGCTCCCGTGCGATCTGGCGAGCCTGGGGGCGCTGCCCGTCCTGGAGCGGACGGGCGACCTCGCCTTCGTCGCGGGCGCCGCGGCGGTGGTGGTCGAGGAGATGCTCCCCTCGCCCGCCGAACTGACCGTCGCCGACCTCTCCGACCCCGTCGCCGGGCCTGTGACCGCGGAGCTGCTCGTCCGCCTCCCCCGGTCCGCGTGAGCGGATCCCCGAACGCTGCCACGGCACGACCGGTGGCAGCCCGGCAACTCCACTCGCAGGGAAAGGAGGTGACAGGTGATGGACGGTGAGGTGACCGCCGCCGACGCGTACGTGGTCGACGAGCTCGACGACGTGGACGCGCTGATCGACCAGCTGGAGACGCAGTTCGACGACTCGCAGCTCCTCAAGGTCGGCATCGTGGGCACGACCCAGGGATGCACCCAGGTCGGCGGCTGCACGGGCAGTTGTCCGTGCAACCAGTAAGCACGTGAGTCCTGTTGACAGAAGGGAGGTGACAGCAATGGACAACATGACGGACGGCACCGAGGGCTTCGCGCCCGACAGCCTGGACAGCGTCGACCAGGTGGACGCGCTGATCGACCAGTTGGAGACGCAGTTCGACGACTCGCAGCTCCTCACGGTCGGCATCGTGGGCACCACTCAGGGGTGCACCGCGGCCACCAAGTGCACCGGCTCCTGTCCGTGCGCCCAGTAACGACAAGGTGACTTGTCCTCCATGTCGGGGTGACCCGTCGGCCCACGCCGGAGTGGCCGTCCGTACCTCCCCACCCCGCCCATGACGGGCCGCCGGAACCGCTCATGCCTGCGGCACCGGCGGCCCGTTCCCCTTCGCCGACCAGTCGACCGGTCGCCTCACCGACTCATCGACTCACCGGCTCACCGGCTCACCGACTCACCGGCTCACCGGCTCACCTGCTCACCTGCTCCGGAAACCGATACGCCGCCCGTCCGCCACCGCGAAAGGCCGCCGCCCCATGACCACCACCCACCGGACCCCGGCTCCGGCCACCGATCCGCAGCGCTCCCCCTCCCCCTCCCTCTCCGACTCCGTCGCCATCTCCACCCGCGTCCTGACGGCCTTCGCGGACCTCGCTCCGAAGGGCGCGCGGGGCGCGGAGTACAGCGTCGACTTCGGGCCCGCGGTCCTCGCCGCCCTCACCGTCGCCGCCCACGGCCCCCGACGGCCGCCCGAGGCCGCTCCGCGCGCTGTCGCGGCCTGGCTGCGGCAGTTGCGGCAGGGCTGCACCCATCCGGGCCTGTTCGGCTGGGGTCTTGGCGGCTATCTGCTCGGCCTGCGCACCGCGGCGGCGGCCTGGCCACGGCTCGGCGGGCTCGCGGACACCGCCTTCAGGGAACTCGCGGCCTGCTCGGGGAGGTGGCGTACGGAAGGTCTCGCCTGGTCCGACTACGACCTCGTGACCGGGACGGCGGGCAGCCTCCTGGCCCTCGCCGCGGACCCGGCGTGCACACGGCAGGACGTCGCGCACGCGGTGGGGCACCTCACCGCGCTGTGCGCGAACGCCGATCTGGGGCGGCTGCGAGTGGGCCGGTACAAGGACGAGGAGATGCGCGGCTGGAACCACGACCGGGTCAACTCCGGCGCCGCGCACGGCGCCGCCGGGGTCGCCACCGCCCTGTGCGGGGCGGCCGACGCGACCGGTCTGACGCAGGAGATCGCCGCGTCCCTGGAGCACCTGGCGTCCTGGTACCTGACGCGGTACGAGTCGGGGGCGCGGTCCGTCATCACCTGGCCGCCCGCCGGGGGCATGACACATCTGCCGAGCCGTCCCCTGACGTGGTGCTACGGCACGCCGGGGATCTCCTGGGCGCTCTGGGAGACCGGCCGGGTCCTCGACGACGCGCCGCTGCGCGAGTTCGCGCTGCACGCCGCCGCCTCGTTCCTGCGCGGATACGACGAGGAGGCCGACCGGCCCGATCTGAGCCTCTGTCACGGGATGCCGGGGCTCGCCTTGCTGTGCGACGCCTTCGACCGGCACGCGGGCCTGGCCGGGGCCGCGGCGCTGCGCGACCGGCTCGTCGCCCGTGTCCTGGCGCGGCTCGACGAGGTCACGGATCTCGCGGCGCACGACGGCACGCTCCTGACCGGCGCCACCGGGGCCTGCGCCGCACTGCTCACCCTGGAGTCAGGGACGTCGGGGGACCGGTCCTGGCTGGCCGCGTTCGGACTGCGGTGACCGGCGTGGCCGAGCAGCGGGGGGTACGGAGGACGAGGCCGAAGGACCGGGCAGGGCGCGGCCGTACCGCATCGCCGGTGGGCGCCCTGCTGCGGCTGCTGCCCCGGGCGTCGCTGCCGCTCACCGCCGCACTCACCGCACTCGCGCTGCTCGACGCCGCCCTGGCGCCCGCGCTGATGCTGAGCGTCGGTGTCCTCGCGGGGCGGCTGCCCGGGGCGGGCGCCGGGCTCGGTACGGCCGCCGGGCACGGCGTCCTGACCGCGTTCGCCGTGCTGTGCGGCGTCTATCTGGCCGGTCTGCTGGTGGAGCCAGCCATCGAGGCGACCGCGGGGCGGCTCGGCAGGCGGGTGGCCGCGTACACCGCGCGGCTCGTCATGCACGGTTCGCTGCGCCCCGCGGGGGTCGCCGCCCTGGACGATCCCGCGGTGGCCGACCGGCTCACCCTGGCGCAGGGGCAGGGCACCGGCATGCTGCCGGTGGCGCGGGCGGTGACGGCGCTGCCCGCGCTGTTCTCGGCCAGGGCCGCGGGGGCGACTTCGGCCGCGCTGCTCATCGGCTTCCACTGGTGGGCGCCGCTGCCGCTGATCGCCGCCTGGACGGTGTCGGGGGCCTGGCGGGACAGGGAGGTGCGGCGTGCGGTGGACGTCCAGGCGGGTTCGACGACCGAGCTGCGGCGCGCGGAGTACCTGCGCGCGGTGGCTCTCGACGGCGGGGCCGCCAAGGAGATCCGGGTCTTCGGGATGTCGCCGTGGCTGGTGGACCGGTTCACGCGCGCGTGGCTCGCCGGGGTGGGCAGGGTCGGCGGGAACCGGCGCCGGGCGGCGGTCCGTGACCTGGTCGCGGGCGTGTCGCTGGTCGCCGCGCACGCGGCGGTCCTGGTGCCGCTCGCCGTCCAGTCCGCGCACGGCGAGGTCGGGGTGGCCCGCACGACCGTGTACCTCCAGGCCGTCCTGGGCACCGCGGCCCTCGGCTGGCTGGGCGATCTGCAGTGGACGCTGGCCAGGGCGAGCGCCGCCGTGCCGCCCGCCCTCGAGGTGGCCGCGCTCCCGGAGCGGGACACGGTCGTCAGCGGCCCGCTTCCGGCGGCAGGGCTGCCCGCGTCCGGGATCCGCTTCGAGAAGACGGCGTTCGGCTATCCGGGCAGCCGTCGTCCGGTGCTCGACGGGCTCGACCTGTGGCTGCCCGCGGGCGGTTCGCTCGCCCTGGTCGGTGCCAACGGCGCGGGCAAGACCACGCTCGTCAAGCTCCTCGCCCGGCTCCACGACCCCACGGCGGGCCGCGTCACCGTGGACGGCACGGACCTGCGTGACCTCGACGTCACCGCATGGCGCCACCAACTCGCCGTGGTATTCCAGGACTTCGTCCGCTACGAGCTGCCCGCCAGGGACAACGTCGGCTTCGGCGCGGTGCGCGCGCCCCGGGACGACGAGGCCCTCGCGCGCTGCGCGCGGCTGGCCGGGCTCGATCCGGCCGTCGCCGGGCTCCCGCACGGCTGGGACACGCCGCTGTCGCGCCGCTTCACCGACGGCACCGACCTGTCGGGCGGTCAGTGGCAGCGCCTCGCGCTGGCCCGCGCGCTGTACGCGGTGGAGCACGGGGCACGCGTCCTGGTCCTCGACGAGCCCACCGCACACCTGGACGTGCGGGCCGAGGCCGAGCTGTACGAGCGGTTCCTCGACCTCACCAGGGGCCTGACCACCGTGCTGATCTCCCATCGGTTCGCGACCGTGCGGCTCGCCGATCGCATCTGCTACGTCGAGGGCGGCCGCGTCGTCGAACAGGGCGGCCACGACGAGCTCATCGCCCAGGACGGCCGCTACGCCCGGGCGTTCGCCCTGCAGAGTGCCGCGTACGCCGGAGGAACCCATGCATAAGCCCCATGAACCCTCAGCTGTCCGGGAGAAGCCCGGGCGCGCCCTGCTCGCCCGGGCGCGGGCCGCAGCCCTCCTGATCGCCACCGCGTTCCGTGCCGACGCCCGCAGGGCGCTGCTCGTCCTGGTCCTGGCCCCGGTCGTCGGCGGCTGCGGCGTCGTCAGCGGGCTCGCCATCCGCCAGGCCACCGACGCCGCGCTGCGACACGACTTCGGGGCCGCCCTGACGGCGGCCGTGCTGCTCGTCGCCGCGGTCGTCACGACGTACACGGCGGGCGCGCTCGTCTCCGTCCTGCGCATCCACCTCCAGCAGCGCGTCGGACTGCTCCTGGACCGGCGCCTGATGGAGCTGACCGGCGGCATCCCCACCCTCACCCATCACGAACACCCCGACTACCTGGACCGCATGGAGCTGCTGCGCACCCACCGCGGCGAGCTCGGCGGGGCCTTCGGCGCCCTGGTGGAGAACCTGCGGGCGCTGTTCGGCCTCGGCACCACCCTGGCGCTGCTCGTCACGGTCCATCCCGCGCTGCTCACGCTGCCGCTCTTCGCCCTGCCCACCGTCTTCGCGGCCCACCGCGGCAGCGTCCTGATCGGCCGCGCCGAAGGGGAGAGCGCCGAGCGGGAACGGCTGCGCCGCGCCCTCCTGGAACTGTCCTGCTCCCCCGCCGCGGCCCGCGAGATCCGCGTCTACGGCCTGGCCGACGAACTCACCCGGCGCCACGACGCCCTCCAGGACACCGTCCGGCGCGCCCGCGACCGGGCCGACACGCGGGCCGCCGTGTGGTCGGGCGGCGGCTGGCTGGTCTTCGCCACCGGATATCTGGGCGGCGTCCTGCTCTCCCTGATCGCGGTGGCGCGGGGCGAGGGCACCCCCGGCGACGTGGTCCTGACCCTGGTGCTCGGCGCGCAACTCCTCGGCTCCGTATCAGGGTTGGTCGCGCTCGGCTCGTGGCTGCAGCACGCCCTGCGCGCCGCGGGCCACTTCCTGTGGCTCTCCGACCACGCGGCGCTCCCGGAGAACTCCCCCGCCCGCCCCGGCGCCGACCCGGCACCGCCACCGGGGCCCGGGGCCGAACTCGTCCTGGACCACGTGTCGTTCACCTACCCGGGCACCCGGCACCCCGTCCTGGACGACGTCTGCCTGCGCGTTCCCGCGGGCACCGTCATCGCGCTCGTCGGTGAGAACGGCGCGGGCAAGACCACCCTGGTCAAGCTCCTGTGCCGACTGTACGAGCCGACGTCGGGCACCATCTCGTACGGCGGCGAGGACATCGCCACCCTGGACGTGGGCGCCTGGCGAGGGGCGCTCACCGCGTGCTTCCAGGACTTCCAGCGCTTCGAGCTGACGCTGCGCACCGCCGTCGGGCTCGGCGACCTGCCCCGCGCCGACGTCACCGACGCGGTCACCGGGGCGCTCGCCAGGGGCGGCGGCGCCGGGCTCCCCGGGCAGCTGCCGCACGGCCTCGACACCCAGCTCGGCCCGACCTTCCCCGGCGGCGTCGACCTGTCCACCGGCCAGTGGCAGCAGACCGCGATGAGCCGTACGACGATGCGGGAGCGGCCCGCGCTGCTCATCCTCGACGAGCCGACGGCGAGCCTGGACGCGGCGTCCGAGCACGAGCTGTTCGCCCGCTACACGGCCGCGGCCCGCGCCTCCCGCACGCCGCCCGTCACGGTCCTCGTCTCGCACCGCTTCGCGACGGTGCGCGCGGCCGACCTCATCGTGGTGCTCGAAGGACAGGGCGTCCGCGAGGCGGGCAGCCACCCGGAGTTGATGGCGCGCGATGGGCTCTACGCGGAGCTGTACCGGCTCGGCACGCGCGGCAACTCCTGACCCGGCGGGAGCGGCGGGGCCGAAGGGAACCACCGCTTGTCACCCGGATGCCAATTCCGCACGCGAGGACACGCATCCTCGGTCGTAGTGAGCGGTCCAGAGCTGAACTATGGTGCCGGGCCCCGGATCGCTTCCCGATCCCCGCCCGGAGGAGAACGCTCATGCGGATGCCCGCACAGCATCGCACCGCGGCGGCGGCCGTCGCCGCCGCCTCGTTCGCCGCTCTCGGCCTCGGCATCGGCACGGCACCGGCCGCCGCCGACACGGCGGACCCCCTGCGCTACGTCGCCCTCGGCGACAGCTACAGCGCGGGCTCCGGCGTGCTGCCCCTCGATCCCGGCGCGCCCCTGCTGTGCGCCCGCACCTCGAAGAACTACCCGCACCTCCTCGCCGCCTCGCTCGGCGCCACGCTCAAGGACGTGACCTGCGGCGGCGCCCAGACCAAGGACTTCGCCGAGTCCCAGTACCCGGGCGTCGCCCCGCAGTTCGACGCGCTGAGCGCCGACACCGATCTGGTGACGCTCACCATCGGCGGCAACGACAACGGCACGTTCATCAACGCGATCCTCGCCTGCGGCAGCGCGGGCATCGTCACGGGCGGTCAGGGCAGCCCCTGCAAGACCCTCCACGGGAACACGTTCAAGGACCAGGTAGAGACGAAGACGTACCCAGCGATCAGGACCGCGCTCAACACGATCAAGGCCAGATCCCCGAAGGCGAAGGTCGCGATCCTCGGCTATCCCTGGATCACCCCGGCCAAGGCGGTGCCCGGCTGCTTCCTGAAGATGCCGATCGCGCAGGGCGACGTGCCCTATCTCCGTGACCTCCAGGCCACCTTGAACGGCGCGGCCGAGCGGGCCGCGGCGGAGAGCGGCGCGACCTTCGTCGACATGGCGGCGGCCTCCGACGCCCACGACGCCTGCCGTCCCGCGGACCAGCGGTGGATCGAGCCCGTCCTGTTCGGCACCAACTTCGTGCCCGTGCACCCGAACGCCGCGGGCGAGGCGGGCATGGCCGCGCGCACGGCCGAGGTCATCGGCCGTCGCTGACCCGTCCCTGCCCCGTCGCCGACCCCGAACAGACCCTGGGCCACCCCGTCCCCCGGCCCGGCCCGGGGTCCTGCCGAAGGGTCCGCGCGGCGCGGCTGCGATCCTTGATCCGTGAACGGCATCAAGTGGCGTACCCGCACAAACCGCTCCGCGCGGATCCTTCGAGCAGGCGTCGGCGGCGCGCTGCTCCTCACCCTGCTCACCGCGTGCTCCTCCGACGGATCCGGCGGATCGGCCGGGTCCAGGGAGCCCGGCGCGTCCGGCGACGCGAGCGGCTCCGCGGGCGCGGTCCGGCAACCGCCGGTGGACGCGCCCTTCGACTACCAGCTGGGCGGCCCCTACCCGCCCCCCGCCAAGGTCCGCGCCGTCTCGCGCGACCGCACCGCGGACCCCGTGCCCGGCCGCTACAACATCTGTTACGTCAACGCCTTCCAGGCCCAGCCGGGCGCCGACGCCGCGCGCTGGTGGCAGCGCGAGCACCCCGACCTGATCCTGCGGGACGACGACGGCGATCCCGTCGTCGACGAGGACTGGCAGGAGCCGCTGCTCGACATCTCCACGAAGAAGAAGCGCGCGGCGCTCGCCGAGGTCGTCGGCCGGTGGATCGACGGCTGCGGCAAGGCGGGATTCGACGCGGTGGAGCCCGACAACCTCGACTCCTACGAACGCTCCGACGACCTGCTGACCAAGGATGACGCGGCGGCGTTCGCCCGGCTGCTCGCCGAGCGCGCGCACGCCAAGGGCCTCGCCATCGCGCAGAAGAACACCACCGACCTGATCGGCGAACACCGCGGGATCGGCTTCGACTTCGCCGTCACCGAGGAGTGCGCCCACTACAAGGAGTGCCCCGCGTACGAGAAGGCGTACGACGGCAAGGTCTTCGACATCGAGTACGAGACGAAGGACTTCGACGACGCCTGCCGCAGGTGGGGCGAGAAGCTCTCGATCACCCTGCGCGACCGTGATGTGAGCGCCAAGGGCGAGGACGGGTACGTGTACCGGCACTGCTGAGCGGCCGCCGGATATTCGGACGCGTCCGCCCGGAAGCGAAAGGTACGGTCTCCGGATGGCTGATGACGACGGTTACTTCGGAGAGAGCACCGCGGCCACCTACGAGGACTTCGTAGCGCACAGGTTCAGGCCGGAGGTGGTGAGCCCGACGGTCGATGTGCTCGCCGGGCTCGCCGGTGACGGGCAGGCCGTCGAACTCGGCATCGGGACCGGTCGGATCGCACTGCCGCTGGCCGCGCGCGGGGTACCGGTGCACGGCATCGACATGTCCCGGGCCATGGTGACCAGACTGCGGGCCAAGCCGGGCGGCGACGCCGTGGGCGTGACGATCGGCGACTTCGCGACGACCCGCGTTGCGGGCGCCTTCTCCCTCGCCTACCTGGTCTTCAACACCATCAACTGCCTGACGACGCAGGACGCCCAGGTGGCCTGCTTCCACAACGCCGCCGACCATCTGCTGCCCAGCGGCACCTTCGTGGTGGAAGCGGGGGTCCCCGAGCTCCGCAAGCTGCCCCCGGGGCAGACCGACGTGCCGTTCCACATCAGCCCGACGCAGTGGGGGGTCGACACCTACGACGTCGCCACGCAGGCGATGACTTCGCACTACGTCACGCTCGTCGACGGGCAGGCCGAGCACTCCTCCACACCCTTCCGGTACGTGTGGCCCGCCGAGCTCGACCTGATGGCCCGTCTCGCCGGACTGCGACTGCGCCACCGCTGGGCGGACTGGTCGCGGGCCCCCTTCACCGCCGAGAGCGGCGGACACGTCTCGGTCTGGGAGAAGCCGATCGACTGACGCGCGCGCCCGTGCTCAGCCCCTGTCGCCGTCCGGCGGCGGGGGCGGCGTGGGTGCCCCGCGCGGCGGCGCGATCTTCGCGTACGTCACCGGGGCGCCCTCGGCGCCGGTGCCCGTGGCGGCCGGGGTGAGCGTCTCGACGGGCGGCAGCAGCGCGTCGCGCCTGGCGCCGGGGTCCCAGCCCGTCTCCACGACCCGCTTCTGCACGACGATCGCGCCGAACAGGATGACCGCGCCGATCAGCAGCATCAAGACGATGCCGATCGCGTCGCCCGCCTTGGCGGAGTACCCGATGAGCGTGCCGAACCAGCCGAAGTCGGCGTCTCCGAAGGTGGTGTTCTCCTCGCCGAAGGCGCCGAGGACCTTGAGGAGCAGCGCGGGCAGGAACGTGATCAGGACGCCGTTGACGAACGCGCCGAGCGCCGCGCCGCGACGGCCGCCGGTCGCGTTGCCGTAGACGCCCGCGGCGCCGCCGGTGAAGAAGTGCGGGACCAGGCCCGGCAGGACGAGCGCGAGCCCGAAGGCGGGGTGGAAGACCCAGGCGAGGAGTCCGAGGCTGATCAGACCGCCGACGAAGCTGGAGATGAAGCCGATGAGGACGGCGTTCTGGGCGTACGGGAAGACGATCGGGGCGTCGAGGGAGGGGACGGCGCCGGGCACGAGCTTGCGCGCGATGCCCTGGAAGGCGGGCACGAGCTCGCCGAGGATCGTCCGGACGCCGAAGAGGATCACGGCGACCGCGATGCCGAACTGGAGTCCCTGCATGACGGACTGCATGACGTAGTCGCCGACGCCGCTCGCGCCCGCGGCGCCGTCCTCGCCGAACGCCTTGAACGCCGCTTCCTTGCCGACCTTGGCGAGGAAGACGAGCGACATGATCAGGTAGATGAGGACCATGGACAGGGCGGTCGCGACCATCGAATCGCGCAGGAAGCGCAGCCCTTCGGGCAGGTTCATCTCCTCGGTGCTGCGGCTGCGGCGGCCCACCAGCTGCCCGGTGGCGCCCGCCGCGATGTATCCGGCCGTGCCGAAGTGGCCGATCGCCACGCTGTCGTTGCCGGTGACGCGCTTGGTCCAGGGGTGCGCGAAGGCGGGCATGGCCACCAGCAGGATGCCGAGCAGCACGCCGCCGACCACCACGACGATCCACGAGGGCTGGCCCGCGATGGCGAGCACCATGGTCAGCAGGGTGGCCATGAACAGCATGTGGTGGCCGGTCAGGAAGACGTAGCGCAGCGGTGTGAAGCGGGCCAGGAGGAGGCTGATGGCGAAGCCGAGGATCATCAGCCAGGCGACGCGGGCGCCGTACTGCTCCTGCGCGATGCCGACGATGGCCTCGTTGGTGGGGATCACGCCGTGCGCCCCGGTGGCGCCCTGGATCATCTCGCCGAGCGGGGCGAGGGCGCCGACGACGAGCGTGGCGCCCGCCCCGATGAGGAGGAAGCCGAGCGTCGCCTTGATGGCGCCGCCGACGACCTGTCCCGCCGACTTCTTCAGGGCGATGAGACCCGCGGCGGTGATGAGGCCGATGAGGTAGGCGGGTTGGCTGAGGATCTCGTTGACGAGAAACTCGGCGATCGACACGAGCCAGTCCATGGTGGTGTTCTCCTTGCCCGCGCCGTCAGACGTCGTAGGTGTCTCTGAGCACGCGGTCGGCCTCCGCCGCGCTGGTGAAGTCCTCGACGACCTTCACCGGGACGCCGACGTCGCCGAGCGTCCGCGCGATCTCCCGGGAGGTGAGGATGGCCACGGCCTCGTTCGCCTTGCCCTTGGCGGAGATGGTGTCGGTGGCCTCGACGGTGACGTATCTGCCCCAGCCCCACCGATCCAGGACGCCCTCGACGGTCTGCTTCAGGAAGAGGCTGGTGCCGACGCCGTTGCCGCACACCGTCAGGATCTTATGGAGCTCGCCGCCCCCGCGTGCCGCGGCCTGCCGCGGGGCCCCGGCCTCCTGACCGCCCCTCAGGATGTCGTGCACCGCCTGCGCGGTGGGCGCCTCGCGCAGCGCGCGTGCCGTGTCCTGGTCGGCGAGCAGCCTGGCGAGCGCGCCCATCGCCGCCGTGTGTTCGGAGGCGTCCTTGGCGGCGAGGCCGACGACCAGCTCGACGGGGTCGTTGCTCTCGTGCCCGAACACGACGGGCCTGGCGAGCCGCACCCACGACATGCCGGTCTTCAGTACGGCCGGTGAGGGTCTGGCGTGCGCGAAGGCGAGTCCGGGCGCGATGACGATGTAGGGCCCGTTCCGCTCGACGTTCTCGATCATCTCGGCGGTGTACGTGTCCGTGGCGGCGCCCGTCGCGACCATCAGGTCACCGGCGCGCCGGACGGCCTCGCGCCAGTCGGCCGCAGGGGCGTCGACGGTCACGGCCGCCACGGGGAGGAGTTCGCTCAGCGCTGCCATGACCATGATTCTCGCGGACGCGCGCCGCTCGGCACGTCCTGGGCGCCGTTCGGGGGCCCGCGCGCCCGTCAGCGGACCGCGTGGACGTCCAGATCGACGTGGAGACGGCGGCCCGTCATGCCGTTGGCCTTGGTGACGCCGAGCGCGTACCGGTCGACGGTCGCCGTGCCCCGGACGGCAAGGCGTCGCTCGTCGACGGTGACCGCGTCGACGCTCACCTCGACGGGCCCGCTGACGCCACGGACCGTCAGCTCACCCTCCAGTACGGCCAGTGGACCGGTGAACCGGATCCGGTGGCCGCGAAAGACGATCTCGGGGTGCGCCGCCGCGTCGAGGTAGTCGGCGGACCTGACGTGCTCGTCGCGCCGCGCGAGACCCGAATCGAAGCTGTCCGCGCGGATCGCGACGTCCACGGTCGACTCCTCGACCGCGTCGGCGACGGTGACGGCGCCCCGCGCGACGGCGAAGGTGCCGCGCACCGGGACGAGGCCGAAGACCGAGCGGGTGCGGAAGCGCACCGCCGATGCCTTCGCGTCGATGACGTACGTACCGGGCTCGGGCGTCGGGCCACGCGCTTCGCCCCCGGAAAGAGTGACGCGCGCCGGTTGGATGGCCCCAGCCGTGATTGGCCGGGGGTCTTCGCGAGGTAGTACTGCGCCTGCCGCACCGCGGCGACGACCGGTTCCCCGCAGGGACCCGTACGGACACGAATGGAGACGCCGCGATGGCAGCAACGACACAGCGGGCCGCCCGCAGCACCCGGCTCCGCGCGACGGCGCTCGCGCTCGCCGCGACGGCCGCGCTCGCCGTGGGTGCCGTGGGTGCCCCTTCCCACGCGACCGCCCCCGCGCGAGGGGACGCGGCGCCGCACCGCGGCCCCTCCCCGTTCACCGGCCTGACGGCACCTCAGGGCCCGGTCCTCGCGGTGAAGTTCGACAACGCGCGCGGGGCCCGCCCGCACACCGGTCTCGACAAGGCGGACATCGTCTATGTGGAGAAGGTCGAGGGCGGCATGAGCCGTCTGATGGGCGTGTACTCCAGCAAGCTGCCCAAGACGGTCGGTCCCGTGCGCAGCGCGCGCGAGTCCGACATCGAGCTGCTCCGGCAGTTCGGCCACCCCGCCCTCGCCTACTCGGGGGTGCGCAGTTCGCTGCAGAAGGTCCTCAGGGACTCCCCGCTCTACGCCCGCCCGCACGGCCGCGCCCCCGGCGCCTACTTCCGCAACGGCTACCGGACCGCCCCGCACAACCTCTTCCTACGACCCGCCGCACTGCTGCGCACCGCGCCCAGGGCCTCCCGCCCCACCGACATCGGCTTCCGCTTCGGCCCCGCCCCCAAGGGCGGCACCCCCACCGAGCGGCGCACCGTCAGATACGCCTCGGCCAGCCACACCTTCCGCTGGTCGCCCCGGCAGGGCCGCTGGCTCGCGTCCTTCGACGGCGCCCCGGCCCGCAGCACGTCCGGGTCCAGGCTCGGGGCGAGAACCATCGTGATCCAGTACGTCACCATGCGTCCCTCGCGCTACAAGGACGTCAACGGCGCGGTGACGCCGTACATCGAGACGGTCGGCAGCGGCAAGGCGCTGGTGCTGCGCGACGGCAAGAGGTACGCCACGCACTGGAAGCGGTCGGCGGCCACCGGAGGCACGTCCTTCACCCTCGCCAACGGCCGCCCGATGCCGTTCGCGCCCGGGCAGGTCTGGATGGTGTACGCGGACCGGCGCTGACTCAGGCGCCCTCCTCGTGGCACGCTGACACCTGCTGGAGAGTGCTCAGCCGCAGAGTGACGGCCATGGGGGGCTGCTGTGGGACCGCGCAGACTGCTGTCGTTCGGAGACGCGTTGGTGCTGCTCGGCGGGGATCCGCCCGCCATGGCGGCGCTGGACCGGGTGCTCAGCGGAGCGCTCAACCTGGCGACCGGCGGCCTGAGCGGCGAGTTGCTCACCATGCTCGGCGAACGCGGGCGGATCCTCGGCCTGGGCCGCACGGCCGCCCGTGGCCTCGGCGAACGTCTGGGTCGCGCCGAGGGCCGGGCCGACCGGGCCCACGTCCTGGAGGCGGCGCACACCGTCATCGTCGTGCTCGCCTTCTTCGAGGCCCTGGAGCAGGCGGAACTCCCCGTATCCCTGGACGACTTGGAGCTGACCCGCCGGGAGCAGATCACCCTGGCAGGCGGTCGGCTCCCCGCCGACGAGGGGTTCGTGCCCGCCATGATCCAGGTGGACGCGCCGCGTCCGGCGCCCCACCTCCCCTACGAACTCCACATCGCCGAACTCCGCGACTGGTACCGGCACCTGGCGTCCCGCACGCACGACTTCCTGCAAGGCCTCGCCGTGTGGGACCAGTTGGACGACGCCGCTCGCACGGCTGCGGCGGACACCGTGCGCGAGGCGGTCCCCCGGCACGCCGTCGAGCAGTACGAAGCCCTGTACGCGCGGCTCGCCACCGAAGCACCCGAATTCCGCTTCTGGTCCGAGCAGACGGAGCACCAGGCCACCCGCGGCGAGATGCGCCGCGCCCTCGCCGGGCTCGAGGCGCACCTCGCCGCGTCCGCCGCGCTGCGCCGCCAGCCGGTGAGCATCGCCGACGCCCTGTCACGGGCCCACCGTTCGGCGCTGACCCGTCGCGTCCTGGACGCCGAATCGACCCCTGAGGGGATACGCGTCCCCACGCTGGCCGAGGTGTATCTGGACCCGGACTTCCGCGTGCGCCCCGTGGACGGGCAGGGCGGCCCGGCGAACGAGGAGTGGTGGGCGGGGGCTCCGGTGCGCCAGGACCTCACGGACTATCTGGCCGGGGCGCTGACCTCGGAGGGATTCACGTCGGCCCCGCTGCTGGTGCTCGGGCAGCCGGGAGCGGGCAAGTCGGTGCTCATCCGCATTCTCGCGGCGCGTCTGCCGGCCGCCGGATTCCTGCCGGTGCGGGTCGCGCTGCGCGACGTACGCGCGGACGACGAGATCCAGGACCAGATCGAACAGGCCATCCGTGACACCACCGGGGAGCAGACCACGTGGCCGGAGGTGGTGCGGTCCGCGGGCACGGCCATGCCGGTCGTCCTGCTCGACGGCTTCGACGAACTGCTGCAGACCACGGGGGTGCACCAGAACGACTTCCTGGTCCGGGTGGCCCGGTTCCAGGAACGGGAGCGGGAACAGGGACGTCCGGTCCTCGCGGTCGTCACGAGCCGCACCGCGGTCGCCGACCGGGCCCGCTACCCGGAGGGCACGGTGGCGCTGCGCCTCGAACCCTTCCGGCCGGCGCAGATCCAGGCGTGGCTGCGCTACTGGAACCTGGCCAACGCCCTGCACTTCGCCGCGGTGGGCCTGTCATCGCTCACCTGGGACGCGATCGGGCCGCACCGGTACCTGGCCGAGCAGCCCCTCCTCCTCACGATGCTCGCGCTGTACCACGCGGCGGGGAACGACCTGCGCGGCGCCGACGAACGCCCGCTGGACGAGGCCGACATCTACGAGGCGCTCCTCAGCTCGTTCGCCCGCCGCGAGGTGGGCAAGGACGCCAGGGACACGGCCTCGGCCGCCCAGCTGGACGAGCGCGTCGAACACGAGCTGGAGCGGCTCTCGTTGGTCGCCTTCGCGATGCACAACCGGCGGCGCCAGTGGGTCTCGACCGCCGAACTCGACGACGATCTGGCGGCGCTCTTCGGCCGGACCCCGACACGGCATTCCGGATTCCGCGCCCCGCTGGGGCAGGCCGAAGTCGCCCTGGGGCGCTTCTTCTTCGTCCAGCGCGCGCAGTCGATCCGGGACGGGCAGCGGCTGTCCACCTATGAGTTCCTGCACGCCACGTTCGGTGAGTACCTGACGGTCCGGCTGACCGTGCAGCTCGTGAACCAGCTCCTCGGCCACCGGCCGGTGCTTTCCCTGGGCCGCGAACCGGTCAACGACGATCTGCTGTTCGCCCTGTTGTCCTTCGCGCCGCTCTCCTCCCGGCAGTTGCTGCGCTTCGCACGGGCCCGCGTCGGGCAGATCGCCGACGACGAGCGGGAGCGCCTGGCCGAGCTCGTCATCCGGGTACTCGGGGAGCGGGAACTCCGCGCCGAGCAGCCGCACTCGGCGTACCTTCCCCGGCGGATCCGCACCGCTTCCCGGCACGGGATCTACAGCGCGAACCTGGTCGTCCTCGCCCTGCTGCTCACCGGCGGTACGACGGCCGGTGCGCTCTTCCCCTCCGCGAGTGATCCGGGCAGCGCCTGGCACCGGCACGCGCTGCTGTGGCGGTCCTCGTTCGAGGAGTCGCAGTGGACGGACTTCGCACTGTCGCTGACGGTGCGGCACACGAGGGACAGTCGGCAACGCGACGTAGAAATCGCGCTCAGGGACGGTGAGCGGACCGCTCCCGAGCTGGTGGACGGCCACTGGCTCTACCGCATCCCGCGGGAGGAGCGGGAGGTCTTCTGGTACCGCCCCTACTGGGAGGAGATATGGCACAAGATGGATATCTCGTCCGGGACGAACGACGGGTCGGCGCTCCAGGCGTTGCGTCCGCTCTTCGAGCACCTGGGGCCGCTGGTCACCCTGTTCAACGGCGGCGGAAGCCGCAAGGCCACGTCCGCCGCACACGATCTGCTGCGGCTGTGGCTGGACGAAGGTGAGGGGACGTCCGCGGAGGACCTCGCGGAGCTGTACCGCCGGGTCGGCATGGCCTTCAACGTCCTCGAACGGAATGACCCGATCGCTCAGCGCCTCGGTTCCCTGTTGCTCGACCTGCTCGACCGCGACCTGCCCCGCTTCAGCCTGGAGGAAGCCGTCAACGTCATTGCCTCGTTGTCCTACGAGGCGGGTGCCGAGTTCGGGGAACGGATGCTCCAGCGCGTCGAGTCCCACTCTCCCGACCTGTACGAGCGCCTCACCGACGACCGCTGAGCGCCCGCGCGTACGCCTCCACCGCGGACCGCGGCGCCCGCCCGAGCAGCGCCCGCAGGGCGTTGTCCCCGACGGACGTGCCGTCCAGGAACCCCCCGGCGATCGCCGAGTACGTGCTCAGCAGCATCGGGACCTGGAAGGGCAGCGCCTGGCCCGCCCCGGCGATCGCGGCGCGGGTCTCTTCGAAGGTGCCCGGTTCGTACGAGCCGCCGGTCGCGGCCGCAAGGTCGGCGCCGCCAAGGCCATCTTCGCCGACGAGCTCGTAGGTGCGGCCCGCGTGCGCGTCCGGCGCCGTCGCCACGCGCACCGCGACCTCGGCGAGGTCCTCGCGGGCCACCGCGGCGAGGCGGCCCCTGCCAAGCGGCGCCGCGATCGTCCCGTCGGGGCCCGGCGCGGCGATCGCGGCCAGGAACTCGGCGTACAGGCCGTTGCGCAGCACGGTCCAGCGCAGCGCGGAGGCGCGCAGCCTGCGCTCGGTCCAGCGGTGCGCCAGGGCGTACGTCAGGTGGTCGCCGTCACCGCTGAGGCTGGTGTAGACGAGGTGGCGCACCCCCGCCTTCTCCGCGGCGGATATCGCGGCCTCGTGGCGGGCGATGACGGTGTCGTCCTCGGCGGCCCCCGCGGAGATCATCAGGAGCGTGTCGACGCCGGTGAAGTCCAGGGACGCCGGGTCGTCGAAGTCGACGCGGCGCTCGCCGGGCGCCGGGTGGCGGGTGGCGAGGACGACGTCGTCGCGGTCGGCGACGCGGGCGGTGACGAGCGTGCCGAGGGCGCCCGTGGCACCGGTGATCATGAGCATGGGAAGGTTCCCCCGTGGTGGATGGTTGCGCTGTGGCGGCCCCGCGGATCGGGCGGCGGCCTCGGAACCATCATGATCGGCGGCGCCCGGCCGCATAAGGAGGCACTTTCATGTCAGCAGGGCACACCGCGGTAACCACCGTCGGCGCGGCGGCCGACGAGCCGGTGATCAGCTGCGAGACGCCGCAGGACGAGTGCGGGGTCAGGGACGTCCTGGACCGGCTCGGCGACAAGTGGTCGGTGTACGTGGTGGTCGAACTCGCCTCGGGCGTCCTGCGGTTCAAGGAGTTGCAGCGCAGGATCCACGGCGGGATATCGCAGCGGATGCTCACCCTCACCGTGCGCCGCCTGGAGCGGGACGGCCTGGTGAAGCGCACGGTGTACCCGACCGTTCCGCCGCAGGTCGAGTACGAGCTCACCGAGATGGGGCACAGCCTCACGCATCTGGTGAAGGCGCTGGCCGACTGGTCGATCGCGCACCGGCCCGCCATCACGGCCGCCCGCGCCTCCTACGACGAGACCCAGGACGCATAACCGCCCGCAGGCCCGGAAACGGCCGAGCGGGCCGGGCAGGACCGCCCCGAAGGGTGTCCCGCCCGGCCCGCTCGACGCTCGGGGGCCGCAGGCGCGTCAGCGCACGCCCTCCAGCTCCCGCTCCTCCTTGACACCCGGCGTCATGTCGTCGCCGAGGTCCTTGTGGAGCTTCTCGCCCTCCACGTCGACGTTCGGCAGGATCTTGTTCAGCCAGCGCGGCAGCCACCAGGCGGACTGGCCGAGCAGTGCGAGCACCGCGGGCACGATCGCCATGCGGACCACGAAGGCGTCGAAGAGGACGGCGATGGCGAGACCGAAGCCCATCATCTTGATCATGTCGTCGTTCTCCATGATGAAGCCGGAGAAGACGCTCATCATGATGATCGCGGCAGCGGCCACGACCCGGCCGCCGTGCGTGAAGCCGGTGACGACCGCCTCGTCGGGGCTCGCCCCGTGGACGTACGCCTCACGCATCCGCGTGACGAGGAAGACCTCGTAGTCCATCGCGAGACCGAACACCACGCCGATCATGAAGATCGGCATCATGCTCATGATCGGTCCTGGCTGGTCGACGCCCACGATGTCCGCGAGCCAGCCCCACTGGAAGACCGCGACGACGGCGCCGAGCGCGGCGGCCACCGAGAGCAGGAAGCCGAGCGCGGCCTTGAGCGGCACGAGGATCGAGCGGAAGACCAGCATCAGGAGCAGGAACGCCAGGCCGACGACCAGGCCGAGGTAGGGCAGGAGCGCGTCGTTCAGGGTCTGCGAGAAGTCGATGGTCATCGCGGTCTGGCCGGTGACCAGGACCTCGGAGTTCGTCTCGGCGCCGACGCCGTCGGCGGTCGAGCGGAGCGACTTGACCACTTCTTCGGTCTTGTGGTCGCTCGGCCCGGTCTTCGGGACAACGTTCATGATCGCGGTGTCGCCCGCCTTGTTGGGCTGGGCGGGCGTCACGGCGGCGACGCCGTCGACCTTGGCGAGCTCGGCGCCGACGGTCTTGGCGGCAGCGGCCACGTTGGAGTCCGTGCTGACCGTGACCATCAGGGGGCCGTTGAAGCCCGCTCCGAAGGACTCGGACAGCATGTCGTACGCCTTGCGCTGGGTGGTGTCCGGCGCGGAGGTGCCCTCGTCGGGCAGGCCGAGCTCCAGGCTGGCGGCGGGGACCGCCACGGCGCCGAGGCCGACGACGGCGACGAGCAGGACGGCCAGCGGGTGGCGCAGCACGTAGCGGGACCAGCGGGTGCCGAGCTTGGGCTTGGCGTTCGGGTCGTTGAGCGCGCCCGCGGGCTTCTTGCGGTCCTTGCGGCGCAGCACCTTGCGGCCCGCGAAGCCGAGCAGCGCGGGGATCATGGTGAGCGCGATGAGGACGGCGATCACGACGGTGCCCGCCGCGGCGAGGCCCATCTTCGTGAGGATCGGGATGTTGACGACCGCGAGGCCGGAGAGCGCGACGACGACGGTGAGACCGGCGAACACCACGGCGGAGCCTGCGGTTCCGGTGGCCCGGCCCGCCGCTTCCTCCGGTTCGCGTCCCTCGGCGATCTCCGCCCGGTAGCGGGAGACGATGAAGAGGGCGTAGTCGATGCCGACGGCGAGGCCGATCATCATCGCGAGGGTCGACGTCGTGCTGGAGAGGTTCAGGACGCTGCCGAGGGCACCGATGGCGGAGATGCCGATGCCGACGCCGATGATGGCGGTGAGCAGCGGCATGCCCGCGGCGACCAGCGAGCCGAAGGTCACGATCAGGACGACCGCGGAGATGGCGATGCCGATGAGTTCGGCGCTGCCGCCCATCTCCTGCTCGGCCATCACCGCGTCGCCGCCGGTCTCGACGGTCAGGCCCGCGTCACGGGTCGTGTCGGTGGCCTTGGTCAGCGCGTCGTGCGACTTGTCGGTCAGCTCGGTGGAGGGCACCTTGTAGGTGACCGAGGCGTAGGCGGTGGTGCCGTCCTTGCTGACGGTCTTCGCCTTGTACGGGTCGTCGACCCCCGCGACCTGCGACCCCTTGCCGATGGTCGAGATCATCTTCTCGACCTCGGACTTGGACTTGGCCGAGGTGATCTTCTCGCCCTCGGGGGCCCGGATGACCACGCGGGCGCTCGCGCCTTCGGCGCTGGCGGCGGGGAAACGCTTCTCCAGGACGTCGAAGGCCTTCTGGGACTCCGTTCCCGGCATCGAGAAGGTGTCGGCGGGCGGTGCGGGAGCGGCCGAGGCGGCGACACCCGCACCGACGAGCAGCGCTATCCAGAGCAGCGCCACATAGCGGCGTCGCCGGAAGGCGAGGCGGCCTAGTTTGTACAGGAACGTAGCCACGGCGAAAGGGACTCCCGTCGGGTTGAGCAGGCAGGGGCGACCTCCCGGCTGTGCGAACGTGCACGTCAGGAGGTCCAGCAGGATTCCCCTCAATAGTCACTGCCGATGTGGGTCGGGAAGTCAGCCTGCGAGCCGGAGTCTTGGCCCACGGCCGGTGTACTGCGCCGCGCGGGGTGTCATCCTCCGGGAGGAGAGCGAATCGCCCTGTCTAGTTCACAAGGTGCAGGCACGTGTCAACAGTTGCGTCGTCATTAGCGCGGAACCTTTCGATCCCTTTCACCGCCCGCCCTCCCGCGACCCGGTCGGGGGCCGCGGGAGGGGACGCGTCAGCCCGCCACGTACTCGCGCAGGTGCTGGGCCGTGACGGTCTCACCGCCCGTGACGAGCTCGGCGGGCGTCCCGGTGAACACCACGCGTCCGCCGTCGTGGCCGCCGCCGGGCCCGAGGTCGATCAGCCAGTCCGCGTGTGCCATGACGGCCTGGTGGTGCTCGATGACGACCACCGAGTTGCCGTCGTCGACGAGCCGGTCGAGCAGGGCGAGGAGCTTGTCGACGTCGGCCAGGTGCAGTCCGGTGGTCGGTTCGTCCAGGACGTACGTCGAGGACTTCTCCGCCATGTGGATGGCCAGCTTCAGTCGCTGGCGCTCGCCGCCCGAGAGGGTGTTGAGCGGCTGGCCGAGGCGCAGATAGCCGAGGCCGACGTCGGCGAGGCGGCCGAGGATCGTGCGCGCCTGCCCGGTGGGGAAGAAGTCGTGCGCCTCGGCGACCGACATCCCGAGGACCTCGCTGATGTTCTTGCCGCGAAGGCGGTAGGTGAGCACCTCGGCGGTGAACCGCTCGCCGTCGCACTTCTCGCACACGGACGCCACCCCGGCCATCATCGCCAGGTCGGTGTAGATGAGCCCGAGCCCGTTGCAGGCCGGGCAGGCGCCCTCCGAGTTGGCGCTGAACAGGGCCGCCTTGACGCCGTTGGCCTTGGCGAAGGCGGTCCGGATCGGGCCGAGGAGCCCGGTGTACGTGGCCGGATTGGAGCGCCGCGAGCCACGGATCGGCGACTGGTCGGCGACCACCACGCCGTCCCTGCCGGAGAGATAGCCGTGGATCAGCGAGCTCTTGCCCGAGCCCGCGACGCCGGTCACCACGGTGAGCACGCCGAGCGGCACGTCGACCGCGACGTCCTTGAGGTTGTGCAGGTCCGCGCCCTTGATGGACAGCTGCCCCTTGGGCGTACGCACGGTCTCGCGGAGCCGGGCGCGGTGTCCCAGGTGGCGCCCGGTCAGCGTGCCGGACGCGCGCAGGCCCGGCACATCGCCGCTGAAGCAGATCCGCCCGCCCGCCTCGCCCGCGCCGGGGCCGATGTCGACGACGTGGTCGGCCCGCTCGATGACCTCGGGCTTGTGCTCGACCACCAGGACCGTGTTGCCCTTGTCGCGCAGCCGGAGCAGCAGGTCGTTCATGCGGCGGATGTCGTGCGGGTGCAGCCCGATCGTCGGCTCGTCGAAGACGTACGTCACGTCGGTGATGCTGGAGCCGAGGTGGCGGACCATCTTGACGCGCTGCGCCTCGCCGCCGGAGAGCGAGCCCGATGTGCGGTCCAAACTGAGATAGCCGAGGCCGATCTCGACGAGGGATTCCAGGAGCTCGCGCAGGCTCGCTATCAGCGGGGCGACGGCCGGGTCTTCGAGGCCCCTGACGAACGCGGCCAGGTCCCTGATCTCCATCGCCGAGCACTCGGCGATGTTGCGCCCGTCGATCCTGGAGGAGAGCGCGGCCCGGGTGAGCCGGGTGCCTTCGCAGACGGCGCATCGCGCGAAGACCACGGCCCGGTCCACGAAGGTCTTGATGTGCGGCTGGAGCGACGCGCGGTCCTTGGCGAGCCAGGTCCGCTGCATCTTGGCGACGAGGCCTTCGTACGTGAAGCCGTTGGACCCCACCTTCACCTTGACCGGGGCCTTGTGGAGCAGGTCGGCCCACTCCTGCTCGGTGAAGTCCCTGAGCTTCTTGTCGGGGTCGTAGAAGCCGGAGTTGACCATCACCTGCCAGCTCCAGGAGTCCACCGCGTAGTACGGCACGGTGATCGCGCCCTCGTTCAGGGAGAGTTCGCGGTCCACGAGCTGGTCGGCGTCGACCGTGGAGACCTCGCCGGTGCCCTCGCACTCGGGGCACATGCCGTCGGGCAGGTTGAAGCTGAAGGCCCCCGACGTACCGATGTGGGGGACGCCGAGGCGGCTGAAGATGATCCGCAGCATGGTGTACGCGTCGGTGGCGGTGCCCACCGTGGAGCGCGAGTTGGCGCCCATCCGCTCCTGGTCGACGACGATCGCGGCGCTGAGATTGCGCAGCGCGTCGACGTCGGGACGGCCCAGGCTCGGCATGAACGACTGGATGAACGCCGTGTAGGTCTCGTTGATCAGACGCTGCGACTCGGCGGCGATGGTGCCGAAGACGAGCGAGGACTTACCGGATCCCGAGACTCCGGTGAAGACGGTGAGCCGCCGCTTGGGGATGTCGACGGAGACGTCCCTGAGGTTGTTCTCGCGGGCTCCGCGCACCTGGATGACGTGGTGACTGTCGGCGGGGATGGCCGTCACTGAGCACTCCTTGTCGGTGGGGCGAAGGAAAAGCGTACACCGTACCCAGTGTGGTTCCCGACCGTACGGAGGGACGGCGGAGACTGCGCGGAGACGCGGACGCCCCCGCGGTCGGTGACCGCGGGGGCGTCTGGTGTGCGGATCGGCCCTGCGCCTCGGGGCCTCAGCGCTTCTACCTCAACGGGCGGAAGAACGCGCGCAGTTCGCGCGCGACCTGCTCGGGCTCCTCGTGCGCCATGAAGTGACCGCCGTTGCGCGGCGTGCTCCAGTGCCGCAGGTCGGTCAGGACCCGCTCGGCCAGGCTCTTGGGGTAGTGCGCGAAGGCCGGTTCATGGCTGAGGGTGACGGCGCCGGGCACGGTCACGGGCGGCACCCTCCGGTTGTGCCGTACGTAGTCGTAGTACTGCCGGAAGGACGAGCCGATGCTGCCGGTGGCCCAGTAGAGCGTGGCGACGGTCAGCAGGGTGTCCCGGTCCCAGCGCGCCTCCAGGTCGCCGCCGCAGTCGCTCCAGTCGCGGTACTTGTCGCTGATCCAGGCGAGCAGGCCCGCCGGGGAGTCCCGCAGCGCCGCGGCGATCGTGTCGGGCCGGGTGCACATGATCTCGCTGTAGCCCTGGTCATCGGCGTCGTACGCGGCGAGGTGGTCGAGGTAGGCCTGCTCCTCGGCGGTCGGCGGCGCGGCCTCGAAGTCGGCGGAGACCACCGCGGACGTGAGGTGCACACCGGCGACCTGACCGGGGTACAGCGCACCGAGCCACTGCGTCACGCCTCCCCCGATGTCCCCGCCGAAGGCGCCGAAACGCCGGTGGCCGAGGTTCCCCGTCATCAGCTCGTGCCAGATCCCGGCGACGCGCTCGCGGGTGAACGGCCCGTCGGGCAGCCCGGAGTGGAGGAATCCGGGCAGCGAGGGGACGACCACGTCGAAGGCGTCGGCGGGGTCGCCGCCGTGGCTCCCCGGGTCGGCCAGCAGCCGGGCGACGGGCAGCATCTCGACGTAGCTGCTGGGCCAGCCGTGGCTCAGGACCAGCGGCAGCGGCGCGGGCGCCCCCTCGGGACGTACGCCCCGCACCTGGACGAAGTGCACGCGCGTGCCCGCGACGTCGGCGATGTGGTGCTCGAAGCCGTTGAGCATGTCCTCGGCGGCGCGCCAGTCGAAGCCGTCCGCCCAGTAGGAGACGAGGTCGCGCAGGTGGT
The DNA here is from genome assembly GCF_008704495.1 of Streptomyces kanamyceticus. NCBI lineage: Bacteria > Bacillati > Actinomycetota > Actinomycetes > Kitasatosporales > Streptomycetaceae > Streptomyces > Streptomyces kanamyceticus. The sequence continues at coordinate 9,550,048 of NZ_CP023699.1, read as the reverse complement.
CGGGGTCGGTGCCCGCGGCCCAGTACGTCGGGTCGGAAGCGGAGGTGAAGAGGGTGCGCCGGAGCCGCGCGCGCAGGTCGTCCAGGACGTCGTCGGAGACGGAGACCTTGAAGGGTGTGGTGTTCACGGGTGGTTCGGATCCTCTGTTCAGGAGTGCTCGGCTCTGCTGGTCGGGCACTCCTGAGCGGCGGCGGCGTCGATTCAGCCGTGGGCCGCGGTCAGGAGGGCCCGGAAGGGGTACTGCTCACGCATCGGGCTCACCTCCTCGAAAATCCCTCGTACCGTGCGACATTGGCCGCACGACGGGCCGTGCGGCGCGTCGTCGGCGACTATATCCACGCGGGCATCCGGGTGTCACCCGTGATGTCGACTCCGGCGGGTGAGCGCGGGAGTGGGCGGCCCCGTCGCCGTGGCCCCACCGCCCCACCAGACTGGTCGCATGCACTCCGAACAGCTCGACGCCTATCTGCGGCGCATCGAGGCCGACCGCCCCGCCGCACCCACCGCGGGGGCCCTGCGCGACCTGCACCTAGCGCATCTGCGCGCCGTCCCCTTCGAGAACCTCTCCATCCACCTCGGCGAGGAGATCGAACTCACCGAGAAGGCCCTGGTGACGAAGGTCGTCGACGCCCGCAGGGGCGGCTTCTGCTACGAGCTCAACGGCGCCTTCGGCGCCCTGCTCGGCGCGCTGGGCTTCGACGTCGCGCTCGTCCAGGCCCGGGTGTACGGCGACACGGGACAGCCCGGCATCCCCTACGACCACATGGCGCTGCGCGTGCGCACCGATGACGGCGGCGACTGGCTGGCGGACGTCGGCTTCGGGACGCACAGCCAGCTGCCGCTCGCCTTCGGCGACCGGGGCGAGCAGAGCGACCCCGGCGGCGTCTTCCGGCTCCACGACACCCCGGAGGGCGATCTGCGGGTCGTCAAGGACAACAAACCGCAGTACCTCCTGGAGACCCGCCCGCGCGAGCTGGCCGACTTCCGGGTCGGCGCCTGGTACCACCGCACCTCGCCCGCCTCCCACTTCACCCGGTCCCTGGTCTGCTCGCTGCTCACCGGGAACGGCCGCGTCACCCTCAGCGGGCGCACGCTCACCACCACCGCGGACGGCGAGCGGCAGGTCACCGAGCTGGTCTCGGCGGCGGAGGTGCTCGCGGCCTACGACCGGCACTTCGGCATCCGGCTCGACCGCGAGCCGACCGTCGGCGGGACCGGATGAGATGTGGCGATGAGTTCCGGGCGGTGCGACGGTCCTACTGAAGAGCGGACAGGACCGCCGCACCGACGACAGGAGTCAGTCATGCCCCGGATCACGCCCAACCTCTGGTTCGACACGCAGGCGGAGGACGCCGCCAAGTTCTACGTCTCGGTCTTCCCGAACTCGGAGATCAAGAACACGTCGTACTACGGAGAGGGCAGTCCGCGCCCGGCGGGCTCCGTCCTCACGGTGGAGTACGAGCTCGACGGCAACCCGTACCTGGCGCTCAACGGCGGCCCCGAGTTCACCTTCGACGAGGCCGTCTCCTTCTCGATCTCCTGCGCCGACCAGGACGAGGTCGACTACTACTGGGACAAGCTCTCCGAAGACGGCGAGGAGGGCCCCTGCGGGTGGCTCAAGGACAAGTTCGGGCTGTCCTGGCAGGTCGTGCCCACGGCGCTGGTCGAGCTCCTCGCGGACCCGGACCCGGGGCGTGCGCAGCGCGCCATGCAGGCGATGTTCGGCATGAAGAAGCTCGACGTGGCCGCGCTCAGGGCCGCCGCCGACGGCACGGCGTAGCCAGGCACCTGCCCGCAGCAACAGGGGGGCCGAATTGGCACACGGCCGCGGCTGGTGATTGGCCCAGCCACGGCCGGTACCGCCTGCCTACCGTCGACGCGTCGGACCAGGGGCGGCCGCGTGGCCGCCGACACCGGGGAGCGTCGTGTCGATTCGTATCCTTCTGCCGCGCGGGGCACCGCGCGTGCTCGCCGCCGCGCAGCTGAGCAACTCCGTCGGCGACGGCGCGTACTACGTGGCGTCGGCGCTGTACTTCACCCGCGTCGTCGGCCTCTCGCCCACCCAGATCGGCCTCGGCCTCACCGTGGCCTGGGCGGTCGGCTCGGTGGCGGGGGTGCCGCTCGGCGCGCTCGCGGACCGGCACGGGCCGCGCGGCACCTCCGTGCTGCTCGCGCTGGCCACCGGCTTCGCGGTCACCTCGTTCCTCTTCATCCGCACCTTCCCGCTGTTCCTCGTCGCGGCGGTCGGATACGCCGTGGCCCAGTGCGGTCTCGCCGCGGCCCGCCAGGCCCTGCTCGCGGGGCTCGTGGCCCCCGCGGACCGTACGGGCGTGCTCGCCCACCTCCAGTCGACGCTCAACGCGGGCCTCGCGGTCGGCGCGGCCCTCGGCGGCCTGGCGCTGCGCTTCGACACCGCCGGGGCGTACCGCGCGGTGTTCGCGCTGGACGCGGCGGGCTTCCTGCTCTGCGCCGCGTCGCTGCTGCGGCTGCCCGCGGTGGCGAAGGTCCCGGCCGCGCGCGACGGCGGCGAGCCCCGGCTCGCGGTGCTCCGAGACCGCCCGTACACGGTGATCACTCTGCTCAACGCGGTGCTCCTGCTGCGCATGCCGCTGCTCAGCCTGGCGATTCCGCTGTGGATCGTGGAGCGCACCGGGGCGCCGGGCTGGCTGGTGTCCGCGCTGTTCGTCCTCAACACCCTTGCCGTGATGGCCTGTCAGGTCCGGCTGGCCCGCGGCGTCACCGGGCTGCGCACGGCCACCCGCGCCGTGCGCCGCTCCGGTCTCGTCATGTTCGCCTCCTGCGCTGTCTTCGCGCTGTCGGCGGCCGGGCTCTCGCCATGGGCGGCCGCGGCGGTCCTGGTCGCGGGTGCGGTGCTGCAGGCCGTCGCCGAGATGCAGCAGTCCGCGGGCTCGTGGCAGATCGGCTTCGCGCTGGCCCCCACCCATCAAGTCGGCCAGTACCAGGGCTTCTTCGGCACGGGCGTGCCCCTCGCCCGCACGCTCGGCCCGCTGCTCCTGACCTGGCTCCTGGTGGTGTGGGGCATACCGGGCTGGCTGCTGCTCGGCGCGGTCTTCCTGGCGGCCTCGCTGGCCATGGGGCCCGCGGTGCGGTGGGCGGAGGGCGTCCGCGCCCGAGGAGCCGGAGGGGCCCGGGGAGTGCGACACAGCGAAGGGTGATCGATAGGCTCCGCTGTGTGACGAAATTAATCATGGTCGTACAGCGCCAGCTGCTGGGGCTGATGATCGGCTGCTACGTACTGGCGGGCGTCTGCCCCGCCCCCGGCGAGGCACTTCGCGCACTGACTCTGCGGATCCCGGGGAGTACGGCCGAACTGACGCTGCCCATGGCCCTGTTGGCGGTCATGCTGTTCAACGCCGGGCTCGGCGTGCGCATCGCCGATCTGCGCGTCGTGCTGTCCCGGCCCTGGCGGCTGGCCCTGGGTGTCGCCGCCAACGCCCTCCTGCCCCTGTTCCTGCTCCCCTGCATCGCCCTGATCCTGCGGGGCTGGCCCGATCCGGCGGAGACCGAGGGCCTGGTGATCGGGCTCATGCTCGTCCTGGCGATGCCGATCGCGGGCGGCGCCGTCTCCTGGGGCCAGAACGCCGGGGGCAACGTCCCGCTGGTCGTCGCGATGGTGATCGGCTCCACCCTGCTCAGCCCGCTCACCGTGCCCCTCGGCATGCGCATGGCCGGTCAACTGGTCGGCCCCTACGGCGCGGGCGCCCTGGACGACACGACCACCGTCGACACCATCGCCGAGACAGGGGCGGGGCTTTTCGCGCTGGTGGCCGTGGTGCTGCCCTGCCTCATCGGCATCGCCGTACGGACCGTGCTCAGCGAGGACCGGGCCAGCCGGACCCTGCCCACGGTCAAGGCCGTCAACCTGGTCAACATCCTGTCACTCTGCTACATCAACGCCGCGGGCGCGCTGGGGCAGGCACTCGCCCACCCCGACCCCGACCTGCTCGCCGCGGCGGTCGCGCTGTCCGGCGCGGTGTGCGCTCTGACCTTCTTCTGCGGCCGTTGGCTGTCCCGCTGGACGCGGTGCGACCGGCCCGACGGGATCTCCCTCACCTTCGCCACCGGCATGAACAACAGCAGCGCGGCGGCGGTGCTGGCCGCCGGGTCGTTCGCCCACCGCGCCTCGGTGCTGCTGCCGATCCTCTCCTACAGCCTGCTCCAGAAGGTGGTGGCGGGCACGGCGGGACGGCCGCCCCGGCTCCCGCCCGGCGTCACCGGCGTCGCCCCGGTCCGGGAGTGAGCAGCGCCCCGCCGCACGCGATGACCACGAGCACCATGGCCAGCCACTGCAGGAGGGTCAACGACTGGTCGAGGACGAGCAGTCCGGCCAGCGCCGCGGCGGGAGGCGCGAGGCTCATCAGGACGGAGAAGACGACCGGCCCGATCGTGCGCAGGGCGATGAGTTCCGACGCGGTGGGCACGACCGAGGACAGTACGGCCACGGCGAGGACGAGCCAGACGTCCCCCGGCTCCGGCAGGGTCACCCGCCCGAACAGCAGGCCCACGGGAACGCTCGCGGTGGCGGCGACCGTCATCGCGACCGCGAGCCCGTCGAGCCGCTCGAAGCGCGCGCCGGTCCGCGCGCTGAGCTGGATGTAGCAGGCCCACAGGACGGCGGCGCAGAGCGCGAAGGCCACCCCGGCGGGCTCCAGGCCGCTGAAACCGTCCTTGCCGAGCAGGAACACGCCAGCGAGAGCCAGCAGCGCCCACAGCGGGTCGGCGGCGCGCCGGGAGCCGAGCAGCGTGAGCGCCAGCGGGCCGAGCAGCTCCAGCGTCACGGTCGGCCCCAGCGGCATGCGCAGGATCGCGAGGTAGAAGCAGCTGTTCCAGGCGCACAGCGTCAGACCGAGCAGGCCCGCCACCGCCCAGTCCTTGGAGGTGTGGCCCCGGAGCGTCGGACGGCAGATCGCGAGCAGCAGCACCGCGGAGACCGTGAGGCGCAGGACGAGTACGCCCCAGACGCCCACTTCGGGTATCAGCAGCGCGGCCGCCGCCGACCCGAACTGCACCGCCACGTCGGCGCCGAGCAGCAGGGCCAGGGCGCTCGCCCTGCCCCGGACGGGCGTGGCGCGCTCGCCCAATTCGGTGGCGTCCACCGTCACGCCCGACCGACCACAAAGACACGCCCGAGTGAACACATAGTGACGTCCGTCTCGTTGTTCCGAACCTGCGAGTCGAGGCCTCGGCAAAGGGGAATTCGGTGACGTCTGCGGCTGATGATGGCATGGACATGTGTTGGGGCTGATGACACTATCTGACGGATGGTCGACGACAGTAGAAAGCATTCCTCGATCTGGCGCAATCGCGAATTCCTGCTCTTATGGAGCGGGCAGACGGTCAGCGAGATGGGGACGCAGATCACCGTTCTCGCCCTGCCGTTGGTCGCGGTCGTGCTGCTGGATGCCACCCCGTTCCAGGTCGGCCTGTTGGCGGCCGCGGAGACGAGCGCGTACCTCCTGGTCGCACTGCCGGCCGGAGCCATCGTGGACCGGGTCGCCAAGCGACGGCTGATGATCTGGTGCGACGTCGGACTGTTCCTGGTGATCGGCTCGGTGCCCCTGGCCCACGTCCTCGACTCCCTGACACTCGTCCACCTCTATGTCGTCGCGCTGGTCTCCAGCGTGCTCTCGGTCTTCTTCGCGGTCGCCTACCAGGCCTATCTGCCCGCGGTCCTCGAACACAGTCAACTCCTCGACGGCAACGGCAAGATCGCCGCTTCCCGGTCGGTCGCGCAGGTCGCGGGCCCCAGTTCCGGTGCGGGTCTGGTGACGCTGATCGGCGCCGCGGGGGCGATGGCGGCCGACGCGGTCTCCTTCGCCCTGTCGGCCAGCGCGCTGTCGGCGATCCGCACCCCGGAGCCGCGCCGCAAGGCCGATCCGGGGCCGCGGCCGACGATGCGGTCGCAGATCCGTGAGGGGCTCGACTACGTCCTGCGCGACCGCATCCTGCGGAACTCGGTGGCCTTCAACGGCACCGCCAACTTCTTCGTGATCATCGTGGAGACCCTGGGCCCGGTCTTCCTGATCCGCACGCTCCACCTGCGACCCGGCCTGGTCGGGCTGCTCCTCGCGCTGGGCGCCGTCGGCGGTGTGGCGGGCGGCGTGGCGGCACGGCACCTCGCCCGGCGCTTCGGCTCCGCGCGGATCAGCTGGATCGCGATGACCGTCCTCTCGCTGCCCGGACTGCTGATCCCGATGGCCGGATCCGGCTGGTGGGTGCTGCTCTTCGGCTTCGGCTGGATCTCGTGGACCTTCTCCTCCACCGTCGCGGGCATCTCGCTGACCAGCTACCGCCAGGCCGCCTGCCCGCCGGAGCTGCTCGGCCGGGTCAGCGCCGCCGCGCGCTGGATCACCTGGGGCACCCTGCCGGTCGGCGGCCTCGTCGGCGGCGGACTCGCCACGGTCTTCGGCGTCCAGACCACGTTGTGGATCGCCGTCATCGGCGGTTGCTGCGCGGGTCTTTGGCTGTTCTTCTCGCCTTTGCGGGGCATGCGCGACATTCCTCTCAACGAGCCCGAGCCGAGGCCCACGGCCGAAACCGAGGCCGTGGCCGAAAAGCCGTAGGAAAGAACGCGCCAAGAGGACCAGGCGTCATATCGCCATCGGATGGGGGAACCAATGATCCCGCTTTCCTACGCCCAGCGCCGACTGTGGTTTCTGTCCCGGCTCGAGGAGCACGGCGCGGCCTACAACGTGCCGCTGGCCCTCCGGCTGACCGGAAGCCTCGACCGCGATGCGCTGATACGCGCCTTCACCGACGTCGTCGAGCGGCACGAGGTGCTGCGCACCGGCTATCTGGAGGTCGACGGCGAGCCCTACCAGCAGGTGCGCGAGGGCGATCTCGCCCGGCCCGTCTTCCTGGTGCGGGAGAGCGCTCCGGAGCGGCTTGCCGCCGACATCGACGACGCGGCCCGCCATGTCTTCGACCTCGCCGCCGAACTCCCCGTCCGCTGCTGGCTGTTCGTGCTCGGCGAGCACGAGCACGTGCTGCTCGTGCTGCACCATCACATCGCGGCCGACGGCTGGTCGATCGGCCCGTTGACCACCGATCTCGCCACGGCGTACGAAGCGCGATGTGACGGCGAAGAACCGGAGTGGGACGAACCGCTGCCCGCGCAGTACGCGGACTACGTGGCCTGGCAGCGCGACTTCCTCGGCGATCCGGACGCCCAGGACAGCGTGCAGGCACGCCAGTTGCGGTACTGGACCGACGCCCTCGCCGGACTGCCGCCCGAGTTGGAGCTGCCCTACGACCGGCCGCGCCCGCCCGTCTCAGCCCACCGCGCGGGCAGCGTCCAGCTCCGGCTCGGCACCGCCGTGCAGGCCCGCCTGGTCGCGCTGGCCAAGGAGAGCCGGGCGACCCTCTTCATGGTGCTGCAGGCCGCGGTCGCGACGCTGTTCACCCGGCTCGGCGCGGGCACTGACATTCCGCTGGGCTCGGCCGTCGCGGGCCGCTCGGAGGAGGAGTTCGACGAACTCGTCGGCTTCTTCGTGAACACCGTCGTCCTGCGCGCCGACCTGTCCGGGGACCCGACCTTCCGGGAGGTGATCGACCGGGTGCGCGCGACCGATCTGGCGGCCTACGAGCACCAGGACCTGCCGTTCGAGCGGCTGGTGGAGGCGGTCAACCCCGACCGCTCGCTGGGCAGGCACCCGCTCTTCCAGACGATGCTGACCTTCGAGGTCCGCTCCACCGCGCCCTGGCGCCTGGGCGCGGTGGAGGCGGCGCCGGTGGAGACGGTGACCAGTGCCACCAAGTTCGACCTGCTGTTCCAGGTGGAGGAGGAGTACGGAGTGGCGGGCGCGCCGCAGGGCATCCGCTGCGTGATCGACTACGACACCGAGCTGTTCGACCGGGACACGATCGAGTCCATGGCCTCCCGTCTCGTCCGGCTCGTCAACACGGTGGTGGCCGATCCGGACGTCGCCGTCCACAGCATCGACCTGCTGGACACCGCCGAACGCCGCAGGCTGCTGACCGACTGGGGCGGCGTAGGAGACGACGTCCGTCCCGGCGGCGCCGCCGCGGCGTCCTCCGTGGCCGAACTCGTGGCGCACCAGGCCGCACGCACCCCCGCCCTGCCCGCCGTCCGGTGCGGCGCGGACGTGCTCGACTACGCGGAGCTCAACGCGCGGGCGAACCGGCTCGCCCGCCGTCTGGTGGACTTCGGCATCGGGCCCGAGGACGTGGTGGCCGTCGCCGTGGACGGGTCCGCCGAGCTGCTCGTCGCCCTGCTCGCCGTGGGCAAGGCCGGTGGCGCCTACCTGCCGCTCGACGCGGACTACCCGGCCGACCGCCTCTCCTTCATGCTGGCGGACGCCCGTGCGGCGCTGCTGCTCACCACCACTTCCGTACGCGCCGGTCTGCCCGATGCCGACGTGCCCGTCTGGCACCTCGACCTGGCGGCTCCCGCGGTGCCGGGCGCCGACGCCGACCTCACCGACGCCGACCGCCGCGCCCCGCTGCGGGACCTCCACCCGGCGTACGTCATCTACACCTCGGGATCCACCGGCAGGCCCAAGGGCGTCGTCGTCACCCATCGGGCGATGATCGACTACCTCGCCTGGACGGCCCAGGAGTACCCCGGCGCGCGCGGCGTCGCCCTCCAGCACGGCTCCGTCTCCTTCGACATCGCCATCACCGCCCTGTTCACCCCGCTGATCCTGGGCGGCTGCGTCCTGGTCGCACCGCTGGAGCACGACCCGCGGTTGGAGGCGTGGCTCGCGGAACACCCCTGCACCCTGCTCATCGCGACCCCGAGCCATCTGGCGCTGCTCGACGCCCTGCCCCCGGTGTTCCTGCCCACCGAGGACCTGATGCTCGCCGGTGAGCCGCTCACCGGCGAGGCGCTGGAGTCGTCACGGCGCAGGCGCCCGGAGGCCAGGGCCCACAACCTCTACGGCCCCACCGAGATCACGGTGGCCTGTACCGAGTACCGGATCGATCCGGGGCGGCGACCGGCGTCCGGCCAGGTGCCGATCGGCGCGCGGCAGCCCGGCAACCGCCTCTACGTCCTCGACGACCGGCTGCGTCCCGTCCCGGTCGGGGTGAAGGGCGAGTTGTACGTGGGCGGCACCGGTGTGGCACGCGGCTATCTGCGTCGCCCCGGCCTGAGCGCACAGCGGTTCGTGGCCGATCCGTGGGGCCCCGCGGGATCCCGCATGTACCGCACCGGGGACGTGGTCCGGTGGCGGGCGGACGGCGACATCGAGTTCCTCGGCCGTACCGACGACCAAGTCAAGGTGCGCGGGTTCCGCATCGAACTCGGCGACGTCGAAGCCGCGTTGACCGGGCATCCCGGCGTGGCCCGCGCGGTCGTCACCACGCACGCCGCGGCCTCCGGGGACGTACGCCTGGTCGGCTACGCCGTGCCCACCGAGGACGCCCGCCTCGACCCGACGGAGCTGCGCCGGTTCGTGGAGCGCACCCTGCCGGGCCACATGGTGCCCGCGGCGCTGATCGTGATCGACGAGGTGCCGCTCACCACGAACGGCAAAGTCGACCGCGGGGCGCTGCCGCGCCCGGAGTTCACCCCCTCGTCCGCGTCGTCAGCCGCCCGCGCGCCGCGCGGAGCCACGGAGGAGCTGGTGTCCGCTCTCTTCGCGGCGGAGCTCGGGGTGGACGCCGTGGGGGCCGACGAGAACTTCTTCCAGCTCGGCGGCCACTCCCTGCTCGCGGCGCGCCTGGTCGGCAGGATCCGCTCGGCCACCGGTCGCCAGCTGGGGATCAGGGCGCTGTTCGAGGCGCCCACCGTGGCGGAGCTCGCGCTGCGGCTGACGGAACCGGGCGGGGACCAGGAATCCCAGGAGCACGACGCCTTCCGTACCGTGCTGCCGCTGCGCGCGTCGGGGCAGGGGCCCGCGCTGTTCTGTGCGCATCCCGGCGGCGGACTGGCCTGGTGCTACTCCGCGTTGCTCGCCCACCTCGCGCCCGAACAGCCGGTCCATGGCGTACAGGCGCGCGGCATCTCCCCGGCGGGTGAACTCCCCGCGAGCATCGGGGAGATGGCGGCGGAGTACGTCGAGCGGCTGCGCGAGGTCCAGCCGGTCGGCCCCTATCACCTCCTGGGCTGGTCGTTCGGCGGCCTCGTCGCCCACGCGATGGCGGTCCTCCTCCAGGAGCAGGGGGAAGAAGTGCCGCTGCTGCTGATCCTGGACGGCTACCCCGGTGACGTGGAGCTGCTGGCGCCGGAGGGCGGTGCGGATCAGGCGGCCGGAACGGAGGAGGCGCTCGCCGCGGTCTCCGAGGCCCTGGGAGTGGACGGCGCGGCGCAGGACTCCGGGGAGCGGGGCGCGGCCCTCGGACTGACCGAACCCCAACTGGCCGCCATGGTCAGGGTGTTCGAGAACAACCGCGAGCTCGCCAGGGGCTTCGACCCCAAGCCGTTCCGCGGCCCGGTGCTGTTCGTGACCGCGGCCCTCGACCGGGGCGACGGGCTGCCGTCCGCCGCCGAGGCCTGGGGACCGTACGTGGAGGGCCCCATCGAGGACGTGCGGCTCGACTGCACCCACCACCAGTTGCTGTCGGGCGAGGCCGCGCGGGCGGTCGCCGAGCTGGTCTCCCGGCGACTGCGCGCTACCTCCTGACGATCACCGCGCCTCAGCGACGGGAAGCAGTGCCAGGTGTTCGGTCCACACCAGCCGGAACCGCAGCGCGGTGGAGACGACCGCCTGGCGCAGCCAGTTGCCGCCCGAACGCCCCGACGGCGGCTGCTGGTTGCGTACGCCCAGCTTGTTCCGGGCGATGTACTCGATGTGGAAGTTGACCGCCGCCGGGCTGATCCTGCGACAGGAGGCGAGGGGGCTCAGCCTGCGGACGATCTCGGCGGTGCTGGGGATGGCCATCGTGGCGGGAGTGCGCAGCTGGGGCTCGCACAGCGCGACGAGGACCAAGAAGTACTTGGACCGGGGATCGAGGGCGAACGCCGGGTCGGACTGCGCGGCGGGGTCCGCGTCGGCCGCGTACGAGGTGGCCGCGTACGCGTTGGCCGGGGTCGGCGCGCGCACGGACATGTACGTCGAACCGGAGGACGACGGCAGGCTGATCCTGGCGTGCGCGAACGGGACGGGCATGTCGAGCCGGCCCGGCGGCACGCAGACGTATTCGCCGCCGCCCTCCTCGTTCTCCACCACGTAGGTGCGGGCCCGGCTGAGGTTGGTGATGAACCACAGGCCGTCCTCGGCGGCCCTGATCCGTCCCGCGATGGGCTCGCCGGTGGGGTCGTCGACGGAGATGTCGGCCGGGGCACCAATCAGGCCCCGGCCGAAGGTGACCTCCTGGTTGCTGCGCACCTCGACGGTGCCGGTGCCGGTGCCGCTGTCCGCGCCGGGCAGGGCGATGCGCAGGTCGGACGAAGTGCCGCTCGATGACGCTCCGTTGACCGGGCCCGGTCCTATCTCCGGGCCCGGTCCTACCTCCGAGTCCGAGCGCGGCTCCGGGTCCGAGCGCGGGCCGCATCCTGAGCGCGGGCCGGTCCTTCGGTCCGGCGTCAGGCCGATCCGGAGGTGGGACAGTCCCTGGAGGAAGTTGGAAGGGCGCCGTACCGCTTCGCCCTCGACCTCGATCTCCGCGACCCGCTCGACCGCGGCCGCCAGCACGCACTTCACCTCGAGGCGGGTCAGGGTGGCGCCGACGCAGTAGTGGGGGCCGCCGCCGAAGGCGATGTGCGGATTGGGGCGGCGGTCGATCCGGAAGGTGTCGGGGTCGGCGAAGACCTTCTCGTCACGGTTGCAGGAGGGGTACCAGATCGCGACGCGGTCGCCCGCCGCGATCCTGACGTCGCCCAGCACGGTGTCCTCGGCGGCGGTGCGCAGGGCGTGCAGGGCCGGTGAGGTCCACCGCAGGATCTCCTCCACCGCCGTGTCGATCAGCCCCGGATCTTCCCTGAGCCTGCGCCACACGTCGGGCTGGCGCGCGAAGACCAGCAGGGCCCCGGCCAGCGCGTGCGACGTGGTCTCCAGGCCGCCGTTCATCAGGCCGTCGCAGTTGAGCAGGATCTCGTCGTCGGTCAACGGGACGCCGTCCGGGGCGGCTTCGGCGAGCGCGGAGACGATGTCGTCGCCGGGCTCCTCCCTGCGCAGGTCGAGCAGGTCACCGAAGTGGCCGAAGATCCGCGTGTGCGCGGCGGTGCGGGCGGCCTCACCCGCGGGGCCCGGGTCGGAGTCGTCGAAGGCGGCCTCCATCGTGCGGGCCAGCTCGTCCTGGTCCTCGTCGGGAACGCCGAGGAGGTCGAAGAGCGCCCACCGCGGCACCTCCGAGGTGAGTTCGGCGATCGCGTCGAAGGCGGTGCCGCGGGCCAGCAGGGCGTCCAGGCGCGCTTCGACGCGGGCGCCGAGGGTGGGCACGAGAGCGGCGACGGAGCGCGCGTTGAACCATGCCTGGTGCACGCCGCGCAGCCGCCGGTGCTCGGCGCCGTCGGAGACGACGAGCATGCGTCCCGCCGCGGCCCGCACGCCCGCGGGGTTGGCCTGGAGCCGCATGCCCTGGTCGGAGACGAAGCTCGTGGGGCGTCTGATCACCTCCGAGCCCTCGGCGTGGGTCACGACCGACCAGAAGCCACCGGCCAGCTCCGACTCCGTCCACGCCACCGGATGCTCGCCGCGCGCCTGCCGCCACATTTCCCGATGGGCCTCATCGGTGTACAAGTAGGGATCGGCCAGGTCCGCATCAACTCGGCCGGCCGTCCATCGAGGAGTCCGAATTTTCATGGTTTCCTTTCTGGAATCCATACGTAGCCTCCGGCTATTCGCCATGAGTATCGGCTACCTATAACCCTCCAGGGGTGACACTCACTCAGCGACCCGTTAGCCTACGTTGAGCGCTTCAACCATCGTCATCCACCAGGCGGTTCTGATGTTCAAGGAAGCCACCCTTTACTCTCCGGTCATCAATAATGAACACGGGCGTGTGTCCGTGATCTTCGCGAAGGACCACCCCGGATACCAGGACCGGCCGTATCAGGAGCACCGGGCCCGCATCGCCGATCTCGCTTTACAACACAGGGTGGGCGAACCGGCACCCGACATTCCTTATACGGAGGCCGAGCACGAGACGTGGCACACGGTGAGCACGGAATTGTCCGCCAAGCACCGTGTGCACGCCTGTCGTGAATTCGTCGAGGCGAGCGAGCTGCTCGACCTGCGGCACGACCGGCTTCCGCAGCTCAGCGACGTCTCAGCGCGCGTACACCCGCTCACCGGATTCACCTTCGGCCCGGCCGCGGGACTGGTGGCGCAGCGCGATTTCTACGGCTCGCTGGCCGATCGAAGGTTCCAGGCGACCCAGTACATACGCCATCCCTCGTTCCCGCGCTTTTCGCCGGAACCGGACATGATCCATGAGGTGGTGGGGCACGGCACACACCTTTCAAGTAATCGATGGGCGACGCTGTACGAACTCCTCGGGAAGACGGTCCGCCGTCTTGAGTCCGACGAGGCGGTCAGCCTCGTGTCCCGGGTCTTCTGGTTCACCATCGAATACGGACTGGTGAGGGAGGACGGCAGGACCAAGGTCTGCGGAGCGAGCCTGCTGTCTTCGTGCGGAGAAATGGAATACTTCCTCGGCGCGGACATCTTCCCGTTCGACGCGGCGGCCATGGGGCGCCAGGGCTACCTGGTGGAGAAATACCAACCGGTCCTTTTCAGGGCCGAGTCCTTCAACCATTTCGAGGACTTCCTCAGCGAATTCCTGACCAGTATCGACGACGACAGCGAGCTCGTCGCGGCCTAGCGGGACCGGGTCCCGGCCCGGCCGGTTCACGACCGGCTCCGGCCGGGGACCTTCGGTACGCCGTCGGGGCCCTTCGGCAGGACGCCTGCCGGGCGGCTCGCGGGAGCGAGCACCCGGAGCAGGTTCTCGTGGAGCAGCAGCGCGCGATCGCGCCGGGGCACGCCGTCGAAGACGGTCGGCCCCTCGACCACCTCGCGCATCGTGCGCTGCAGCCCTCCGGACATCCGCCCGAGCGGCCAGTCCGTACCGAAGATCACCTTGTGGTTGATGCCCATCCGGAACAGCCGGTTGAGGTGGTGCGGCCAGCTCCGCAGGGTGGCCGAGCTGGCGAACCCGCCGATGTCCAGGTACACGTTGGGCCGGTGCGCCGCGAGATAGGCCCCCGTCTCCAGGTTGGTCACCCCGGCGTGCCCCAGGACGAAGTCGACACCGGGGAAGTCGCGGGCCGCCTGGTCGATGTGGAGCGGATGGGCCAGTTCCGTGTCGAGGCTCGGCACGCTGGGGCCCGTGTGCACGAAGACCGGCAGCGACCGGGCCGCGCAGATCTCGTAGTAGGGATACAGGCTCCGGTCCGAGGGCGAGTAGCCGCACGGCGGGTAGAGCTTGATGCCGTCGAAGCCGTAGTCGTCCAGGGTCTTCTCGAAGAACCGGAGGTTGCCTGGGCCGTGGCGGGGATCGATCCCGATGTAGACCCAGAACCGTCCGGGATGCCGCAGCCGGATCCGGTGGTGCCGCTCGGCCATCTCCTCGGGGGTCAGCGGGCAGGCCATCCGGTGGCTGAAGTCGGGCACCAGGAGCACCGAGCGGTCGACCCCCGCCCGGTCCATCTCGGCGACCAGGCCGTCGGCCAGATGGTCCTGGTGCTGCGCCTGGTAGCCGTCCGCGATCCGGCCGGGGTCCGGTGCGGGGCCTCGTGCGGAGAGCCTGCTGTGGACGTTGACCGCCACGCCTTCCACGAAGGCCAGCGGGACGAAGTCGGTGGATGCCACGTGGCAGTGGCCGTCGTAGACGATCACCGCAAGCAGTGCTCCACCAGGCCCCGGATGCTGACGCCGTCACCCGGTTCGAAGGTCGAGTAGTCGAATTCCCGGTCGCTGCGCTCCTCCAGGTAGGAGATGAGGCCGACCAGCGCCATCGAGTCGAGCAGCCCGGAGTGGGTCAGCTCCGTCTCGGCCTTGACGTCGGTGGCCTCCGCCTCCCCCTCGTTCCAGTTCTCCACCCACGCGACGAGATCCTTCTCCACCGCCGAGACGTCCTCGTTCACGGCCGACCACCCCTTTGTTCCGTGGATTTCCGCTGTTCCGTGGATTTCCGCCCCAGCAGGCGGAGGCTGTTGCCGCTCATGATCATTTTGCGTTCGGCCTCCCGCAGCCCGGCCACGGCCGGGGCCCCGCGGGAGAACTCCTTGAGCAGGCCCCCGAGCGACTCCGAAAGACGGAAGGACGGCCAGCAGGTACCGAAGAGGATCTTGTGGGAAATCCCGGCCTTGAAGAGCCGGTTGACGTGGGTCTGCCAGCCGTCGGCGCTGAGCACCGAGTGGAACTGGCTGATGTCCAGGTGGACGTTGGGCCGGTGGGCGCAGAGGTACGCGGCCTCGTCGACGTGCGTGACCCCGCCGTGCCCCAGGATGAAGTCGACGCCGGGGAAGTCCCTGGCCGCCCGGTCCACGAGCAGCGGGCTGCCGAAGCTGAAGTCCAGCGGCCCCCAGCCGGGGCCCGTGTGGGTGAGCACCGGGATGCCGTAGTGGGCGCAGCGCTCGAAGTACGGGTACAGGCGCGGGTCGCTGGGCTCGTATCCGCAGGGCGGGTAGAGCTTCATCCCGGCGAATCCGTACTCCGTCACGCACCGCTCGAAGAGGTCGATGCCGTCCTGCCCGCCGCGGGGGTCCACGCCCCAGAAGACGTGGAACCGGCCCGGGTGACGGCGGTTCACCCGGTCGTGCAGCGCGGCGAGTTCGGGCTGGGACAGCGCGCAGTCGGCCGCGTGCGAGTAGTCGGGCGCCACGAGGAACGCCTGGTCCACCCCCGCCTCGTCCATCTCGGCGACCAGCTGGTCCGCGTCGTCGTCCGCGTACAGGGAGAAGACCTGGTTGCGTACGCGGTCGGGTCGGCCGCCGAGTCCGTAGGCGTCGAGCCGGTGGTGGACGTTGGCGGCCTGGTGCTCGACGAAGGAGCGCGGGATGGCGAGCAGGCTGGCCAGGTTGACCTGTGCGTCGACGATCGGGGGCGCGGCGGGTGCCGTCCGCGGGGCCGGGTTCGGGTTCATCGGGCCTCCGCCTCCTCTGCGGCCGTGCCCGCGCCGCGCACCGTGTCGGCGAAGTGCCGCGCCACGGTGGCCCTGCTCAGCTTCATGTTCCCTGTCATGAAGCGTGCGTCGGAGCGCAGTTGCTGCGGAGAGAAGATCACGGATACGACCCGCTGGTGGGTGTCGAGCCGCCGGTTGACCTCGTCCATGCGGGCCCGCACCTTGGCGGGCAGCGCGGAGTCGGCGGGGTCGGTGGTGGTGACCAAGGCGCCGAGCCTGCCGCTCTCGGGGGTGGGCACCACGATGATCTCCGCGAGTCCTTCGATCCCGACGAATGCCTCCTCGATCTGGGCGGGGTGCACCTTGCGCCCGTTGCCCAGGACGATCACGTCCTTCTTGCGGCCGACGAGGGTGAGGAAGCCGTCGTCGTCGAGCACGCCGAAGTCGCCCGTGGCGATGCTCCCGTCGGGGCGGTACGTCTCGTCCGCCCCGTCGTCGGGAACCTCGAAGTAGCCGCTGCTCTGGGGAGCGGGGCGCTTCAGGATCACCTCACCGTCGTCGAGGAACCGGACGTGGCTGGGATCGAGGAGCCTGCCGACGGTGCCGAGCCGGTGCGCCTCCTCGGTGTTCCAGGCCACCATGCCGGTCTCGTTCAGGCCGTAGACCTCCAGGAGCTTCACGTCCCCTTCCCAGAACGCGTCCAGCGTCTCCCGCCTGATGGGAGCCATGCCCGTGATCAGGAAACGGATGGCACCGCCCAGGAATTCACCGAGCGTGGCAGTGCCGCCGGTCTTGCGGTACAGCTGCAGCGCCGTGTCGTAGAAGACCGGGGGGCCGATCAGGAAGGTGGGCCGTTCGCTGCGGATCGCGTGGAAGACGCGCTGGTAGGGGGCGAGCGTCAGGTCGGCGCCGAGCCACAGGCAGCAGTAGAGGGAGAGCCGCTGCTGGTAGTTGGAGAGCGGCAGGAAGATCAGATGGCGGTCGCTCGCGGTGACGTGGTAGGTCTCCATGAACTGGTTGACCACGTACTCGGTGCCCTTGGCGGTGATGTTGAGGCCCTTGAGCTTTCCCGAGGTGCCCGAGGAGTAGACGAGGCTGTGGACCCGGCCGGGGTCCACGCGTCCCGCCGTGTCCGGCACGACGTCGGGTCCTGGCAGTCCGTCAGGGGCGATCGCCGCGGGGCAGTCGGCCGTGAGCCCGTCGGCGATCAGCAGGGCGAGCTCGTGCCGGGCGACGAACCCGGCCGGGTCCGCTATCTCGGTGTCCTCGGGGAACGCCTTGACGACCGCACCGCGCATCAGCGTCGCGAGGTCCCAGATCGCCCAGTCGATGGTGCTGGGCGCGCGGATGCCGACCAGGTGCCCCGGCTCCACCCCGGCCGCCGCCAGTCGCTCCGCACGTTCCGTGGCGAGCTCGTGCAGCCTGCTGTACGTGACGACACGGCGCTTACCGGAGAGGTCGATCTCGGTCAGCCGTGCGTCGGTGTGCTCGCGGTAGCGCTCGCCGAGCTCCGCGATGGTCATGCTCACTCGTTCTCCAACTCCTTCTCCAGACGGGTCAGCAGATGGGTGAGGCGCTCCTCGGCGAACAGGGCGATCCGGCCGCCGAGCATCTCCTCGTAGCCGCCGCTGCCGGTGTCCCAGGCGATCTCGACCTCGACGGTGCAGCCGCCGCCCGGCGCCGGGCGCACCACGGCGGTGCGGGCAAGGTCCTGCCACAGCCAGCACGGGTCGGCCCGCAACGCGACGCCGTCGTCGCGCCGTTCGATCCGGTCGGACCAGACCACTTCGTCCTGTCCGATCCGGCCGCTGAAGTCCGCCGCCGATTCCTGCCGGTCGGCCTGGTTGTCCAGGGCGAACGGGTCGAGGAGCCGCGGCCGTTCGCGCAGCAGCCGGAGTACGGCATCGGCGGACCCGGCCAGGGGGACGGTGCGGGTGAGCGGGGACACCGCCGCCGTCGGGCGTACGCGCCCACGGGCCGCGTCGGCCTCGGCCAGGACGCCTTCGAGGACGCTCAGCCCCCGTTCGAGGTCGGCGTCGGAGATGACCAGGGGCGGCTGGACGCGCAGCACCCGGGGGTTGTAGAGCGAGTACGTGGAGGTCACGCCCTCCTCGATGAGCCGTCCCAGGACGAGCCCGGTCAGGGCTTCGTCCCGCAGTTCGAGGCCGTGCATCATGCCGACGCCGCGGTGCTCCGCGATCACCTCCGGGTACCGCTCGGCGGCGGCGGACAGCCGGGCGGCGATCCGCTCCCCCTTGGTGCGCACGTCCGCCAGGAACTCCTCGTCCGACGCGATGGCGATCGTCTCCAGGCCCGCCCGGCAGGCGAGCGGATTGCCGCCGAGGCTGGAGCCGAAGGTGGAGGGCAGCTCGCGCAGGACCTCCCAGACCGCCTCGGTGCCCAGCACGGCGGAGAGCGCGAGCATGCCGCCGCCGAACGCCTTGCCGACGCAGAGCAGGTCCGGGGTGATGCCGTACCGCTGGTAGGCGAAGAAGGTGCCGCAGCGGCCGAACGCGGTCTGCATCTCGTCGAGTACGAGCAGCGCGCCTGCCTCGGTGCACAGCCGCCGGACCTCGCGCAGATAGTCGGGCGGCGGCGGGACGACACCGGCCTCCGCCTGGACGGGTTCGAGCAGCACCGCGGCCACCGAGTCGTCCAGGGCCGCGGCAAGCGCGTCGAGATCACCGAAGGGCACCTGCTCGAACTCGGCCATGAGGGGGCCGAGGCTCGCCTGGTGTTCGGGCCTGGCGGCCGCGCCGAGCGTGGCGAAGGTCTTCCCGTGGAAGCAGCCGAGCGCGCTGATGAACCGCGGCCTGCCGGTGGCCGCCCTGGCCAGCTTCAGGGCGTTGTCGATGGTCTCGCCGCCGCCGTTGGCGAGATAGGCGAACGGCAGCTCCTGGTCGGTGACTTCGGCGAGGCGTTCGGTGAGGCGGATCTGCACCTCCTCGAACATGATCTTGCTGCTGTTGAGGACCCCGGAGTCGAGCTGGTCGCGGAGCGCGGCGATGATCCGGGGGTGGGAGTAGCCGAGTGACTGGTTGCCGTACTGATCGAACATGGCCAGGAAGGACTGCCCCGCGTCGTCCAGGACGGCGGATCCGCTCCCCTCGCCCTGGACACCGCATCCCATGACGAAGGCCATCTTCGCGTAGGTGGGGTGGTTGTGGGCGGCCTTAGCCTCGGCCAGTACCTGCCGGTACGTCCGCATACTCGGAGGATCCCCTCGCGTAGGCTTCGAAGTCCTGGAAGAAGTACCTGAGCAACCCGTTGGCGTCGGCCCCCAGTTCCTTGCAGAGGCGCACCGACTCCGGTACGTCGAGGGCGGCCACCATGCTCAGCGGCGCGCCGGTGAAGCGGGGGTCCAGGTAGGGGCCGTGGACCGGTACGAAGCCGATGTCGGTGTAGAAGTCGCGCAGCTTGCCGTCCCGGTCGTCGATGAAGAAGTCGCCGAGGATGCACGTCACTTGGTGCACCTGGGCGCTGTGCACCAGCGCCTCGCGCATCAGCCGCATGCCGATCTTCTGATTGCGCACGCCCGGCAGCGTCATCAGGTGGCCGAACTCCACGAGCCGGTGCCCGGCGGCACGCAGCTCACCGATGTCGGCGACGTCCTCGCAGGGAATTCCGGCCGGTGAGTCGGGGACGATCTTTATCGTGCCGACCGCCTCGGTCCCGGCGTACGCGAGGAGGTAGTAGGCCTGGGCGTCGAACTTGTCGAAGGTGTCGGCGGTCTGCGCGGTGTCGGTGAGCCGCTCCTGGTCCTGCACGTACACCGCTTCCCGCAGCCGCAGCACATCCGCGTCCTCGGCAGGTGTGCGTGCCCTGCGGAAGGTGATGTCGTCGACCATGGTCCCTTCCCTCCGTCCGTCCACGTGCTTCCGTGTTCTTCCGTCCGTCCACGTGCGAGGGCTACTTGCCGCCCAGGAAGCTCCTGAAGTAGGCGAAGTAGCCGGGGTGGTAGTGGCGCAGGCTTTCGCGCACCTCGACATGGAGGTCCGGCAGCCGCTCGATGGGAAGGTTGGGCATCAGATGGTGCTCGACGTGGAAGTTGTTGCCGTTGGTGTACCAGGTGAGCAGCCAATTGGACTTGATCGTCCGGGTGTTGGCGAACGGCGAGCGGTCGAGCGTTTCGCAGCGGAAGTGTTCCGGCAGCTCGATCAGCGCGTGCATGGGCGCCGCCACCACGACCATCGGAAGGAGCCAGAGCCAGAGGGCCGCGGGGCTGGCGAACACCACCGAGAGCACGGCCCCGACGACGAGGGCGGACACGGCGAGCAGGTGCTCGGCGCGGATGCGGCGGGTGTTGACGGCGCTCTCGCCGTCGAAGCGGCTGCCCCGCAGCGCCTTCCCGACGCCGACTCCGAACTGCCAGTAGTGGTACGCCATGGTGAAGCGGGCGAACCAGGTCAGCGCGGTGCCGATCCGGCTCCCGCCCTCCCCCTTGCCGTACTGGTCCCCGTAGTCGAAGAACTCGCGGTTCCCCGGGGTGCCGAGGTCACGGTGGTGGCGCATGTGGGCCACGCGGTAGGCGGTGTACGAGATCAGCATCGGCAGACCGAGCAGCACGCCCACCACGCGGTTGGCCCGCCGGCTGCGGTAGGCGAGACCGTGCAGGGTCTCGTGCTGGAGTTCCGCGGCGTGCGCGAACATGAGCCCGATCAGCAGGACTCCGCACAGTCGCAGGGACAGCTGCGGCTGGAGTGCCAGCCAGCATCCCGCAGCCGTGATCAAGGCGCAGACCAGCACTTTAAACGTGAATAATCGGCCGCGAATCTCGCCCCGAATTGCGTTTCGGACTTCACGGATGGCTACTGCATCCATCGACGTCCGGGCATCGCATCCCGCCGCTCCGTCCGCTGGGCGTCCCATTAATCCCCCTTATCGACCGACCGCTGCCGGGAGCAATGAAGTGCGGGGCTGCGGTGGACGACTGCAGCCGTCTGCATGGAAATCGCCACTGCCTCAAGGCAGGGTCCTGTGACGGAGATCTGCTTCATCTCTCCGGCGTTCCGAATACGCTCGAACCGTGTCGCGCCATACGCTCGAACCGTGTTGCGTCGGGAATCTCTACGGCCAGGACAGCTGTATCTCCGGTGCGCCAGCGGCGCACCCGCATGCCATCTTCATTGCGGGCGGCACCCCCAGTCAAGGCCCCCTTTCCGAACTCCGACATTCCGGCGGTTCGGCACGGGAGCAGGTCCCGAAGTCGGTGCAAAATGGGGCCGATCCGGTGTCTCGGGCAGGTTCCGACGCCCACCGGAAATCATCACTCCGGCATGTATAGTCTACGATTGCCCGAGCCGGATTCGTCACTCTCGGTATACCGAGCGGAATCGGAACACCCCCCGAGGGGTCGCCGTACGGTTCCGTCTCTCCCCACGCAAAGCGCATCCGCGGACACCCCGTCCCGCATCAACGACGCCCCCCGCCGCAGGAAAGCGGAAGGCGGACGTCAACGGCTTGCTGGAGGATTCTTGGCTGCTGAACCATTACGCGACGTCGCGGCGTTGTTGGACGCCTATCAGCAAGGGCTCGTCTTTCACAGCCTCTGCGCCGTGACCCGGCTGTCCATCCCCGACCGGATGGCGGACGGCAGACGCGACATCGCCGCTCTCGCCGAGGAGACGGGCACGGACGAGGACGCCCTGCGGCGGATGCTCGTGCTCCTCGCGGGCAGCGGGATCGTCGACGTCGACCCGGGCCGCGTCAGCGCCGAACTCACCGAACGGGGCAAGGTGCTGTGCCGCCGTCACCCGATGTCACTGTGGGCGACGTTCGCCACATTCGGCATCCCGGACGTCGGCAACGCGCTCACCGAGACCCTCAAGGACGGCGGGCCCGCCACCCGGCACGCCCTGGGCGTCGACTTCTGGGAGCACCTGGCGAAGCACCCCGACCAACAGCTCGTCTTCGGCCAGGCGATGGCGGAGCAGGCGCGGTTGCTGACGCTGCCGTGCGTGCCGCTCCTGGACTGGCCCGCCGAGGGCACCGTGGCCGACATCGCGGGCGGCATCGGGGTACTGCTCGCCGACATCCTGGACGAAGTACCGGACGCGCGGGGCATTCTCGTCGACCAGCCGGAGGTGCTCGGGCGCGCCCGTACCTATCTGTCGGAGCAGGGCGTCGACGACCGCTGCACGGTGCGGACCGGCGATCTGTTCGTCCCGCCGCCGCGCGCGGACGTCTATGTGCTCTCCCGCGTCCTGCACGACTGGGACGACGACAGCGTGGCAGCGATCCTCGCCGCCGTGCGGCGCGGCGGCGACGACACGGCCGTGCTGCGGATCTTCGAGGACGTCCTGCCGGACGACGCCGTTCCGTCGGCCATCCAGGCCTGGGCCGACGTCGCCATGCTCGCCCTCTACCACCGTGCGAAGGAACGGACGCTGCCGGAGTACCGGCGACTCCTGGAACGCGGTGGCTGGCGACTGGAGCGGGTGGTGCAGGGGCCGCCCGGGATGTGCGTCATCGAAGCACGTCCGCTCGCCACCCCCTGAGCGTGGTGACCGGGGAACCACCGTCGGCGGACCGCAGACAAGGAGCCAGGCCGTGATCGATCGAGACACCTATCCGCTGTGGAACAGCCCGAGCATGGGCGCCTACCTCACCACCTTGTCCCACGAGAACATGCTGGTCGAGGGGCGCGGCGTACGGGTGCGCGATGCCGCGGGGCGTTGGTTCCTCGACGCCCGCTCCGGTCTGTGGAACGTCACCCTCGGATATGACCACCCGAAGGTCACGGAGGCCATCGAACGGCAGCTGCGCACCCTGCCGTTCGCCAACCTGGTCGGCTACGGAAGGCCGGGGGCGATCGCCGTGGAGGCCGCAGAGGCGCTCCTCCCCCACCTTCCCGTACACATGAACAAGATCCGGTACTGCAGCAACGGCTCGCAGGCGGTGGAGACGGCGGTACTGCTCTCGCGCTTCCTGCACCACAGCGGCGGGGACCGGGATCGGCTCGCGGTCTTCGGCATGTGGCACGGCTACCACGGCCTCGGCTCGGGTGCGGGGGCCGTGACCGGCATGTCGTACGTGCACGACCAGTCGGGGCCGCTGCTGCCGGAGGTCCATCACGTCTCCGGTCCCTTCGAGGGCGCGGCCGCCCCCGGCGCGGGGCTCGAACAGACCATCACCGCGTACGGCCCCGAGCGGGTGGCGGCGGTGGTCGTCGAACTCGTCGTGGGCGAGGGCGGGCACGTCCTTTCCGACGACTATCTGCACTCGCTCGAACGGTTCTGCCGCGGCCACGGCATCCATCTGATCGTCGACGAGGTCAGCACCGGCATGGGCCGCACCGGCGCGTTCACCCGCACCGAACAGGTCGGCATCCGCCCCGACATCCTCACCCTGGGCAAGGGGCTGAGCGCCGGGTACGCGCCGTTGTCGGCCGTGGTGCTGTCCGACGAGGTCTCCGCCCGCCTCTTCGACCTCGACTTCGAGCAGAAGTTCCTGATCGGCTCGACCAACGACGGGCACCCCCTCGGGCTCGCCGCGTCGATGGCCGTCATCGACACGCTCGCCGACGGCGACGTACTGGAGAACGTCGATGCCATGGGCGCGCTGCTGCGCAGCGGCCTGGACGAGGTGGCGGCGCGGCATCCGCACGTGGCGGCAGTGCGCGGCGCCGGTCTGATGCAGGCCGTCGAGATGGCGTCCGCCGGGGACGGGGCGCTGGCGGGCGGCGCGACGGCCGATCATCTGCGGCTCGCCCTGGAGGAGCGGGGCGTGCTCGTCTCCTCGCTCGCCATGGCCCCCGCCATCATGATCATCCCGCCGTTGGTCGTCGCCCCCTCCGACGTCGAGGAGATCGTGACCACGCTGGACAAGGCGCTAGCGGAGATCCGGTACTGACCGGCCCCGCCCCAGCCGTACCGAAGCGGCCCGGGCCACCGCCTCTCGGCGGTGGCCCGGGCCGCTTCGCGCGTACGGTCAGGCGTCCGGCCCCGCGGTGATGACCTGTGCCACCACGGCCAGCGCCGAGGCGTGGGTCAACTCGTCGTGGGCGCAGTCGATGTCGTGCCGCGTCAGGCGGCCGCGTACGAAAGGATCCCAGGACTCGGCGTGCGGAGTCGGCGCGGCCCCGCCCCGCGTGGCCGTGAAGAACACCGCGTCCCCGTCGAAGGGTTCGGGGCGGTGGGCCCCCAGCAGGGCGCTGGTGTGCCGGTACGTCCGGACGAGCGCCGCGACCCTGCTCTCGTCGAGCTCCGCCAGGTCGGCCGGTTCTTCGGAGACCGCACGCAGGGCCCCGGTGGCCCGCGCGATCGTCAGGGGCTCACCGGCGGTGTCCGGCGCGGGGCAGTCGAAGCGGGCGAGGAGCGCTCGGAGCGCGTCCGGCTCCGACATGCCCTGGCCCGCCGGATCGTGGTCCGTCGGCGCCGGGTAGCCGTCCAGCATGGCCAGCAACTCCACCTCCTCCCCCTGCTCCCGCAGCCGCACGGCCATCGCATGGGCCGCGGCCGCGCCGAAGGACAGCCCCAACAGGCGGTAGGGGCCGGCGGGTTGAACGGTGCGCACGGCGTCCAGGTACTGGGCCGCCAGCTCGTCCAGGGTGCCCGGCAGACCGTCCTGCGCGGTCAGGCTGTGCGCCTGGAGTCCGTACAGGGGTATGTCGGCCGGAAGGTGGCCCGCGAGCCGCACGTACACCCAGCTCTGCCCGTCGGCGGGGTGGACACAGAACAGGGGCGGCTTCTTGCCCGTCCCGCGCAGGGGAACGAGGACGTCGTCGCGGTTGCGTACGGCGCCGTCCCCGAGCTGCCGTGCGAGACCGGCCACCGTGGGGCTCGCGAACAGTTCACCGACCGACAGTTCCCTGCCCAGCGTGGACCGGATCCGGCCCAGGAGGCGGGTGGCGGAGAGCGAATGTCCGCCCAGGTCGAAGAAGTTGTCGTCGATGTTGACCTGGGGAACCTTGAGGATGCGGGCGAAGAGTCCGGCCAGGATCTCCTCGACAGCGGTGCGCGGCACCTGGTTGCGGTCCGCGGCGGCCGCCGTGGGCTCGGGCAGCGCGTTGCGGTCCAGTTTGCCGCTGGCGGTCAGCGGCAGTTCGTCCAGGCACACCAGCTGGCTCGGGGTCAGATAGCCGGGCAGCCGGTCGCCGACCTCGGAGCGTACGGCGGCCGGGTCGAGGCGCCTGCCGGGCTCGGGCACGGCGTAGCCGATCAGGCGTCGGTCGCCGGTCGCGTCCTCGATCACCGTCGCCGCGGCCCGCGCGACACCCGGCACCTCCCGGATCGCCGCCTCGACCTCGCCCAGCTCGATGCGGTAGCCCCGCAGCGAGACCTGGTCGTCGTTGCGGCCGACGAAGACCAGGTCGCCCTCGGTGGTCCAGCGGACCAGGTCGCCCGTGCGGTACATCCGGGAACCCTCGGGTCCGTAGGGGTCGCGGACGAAGCGCTCCGCGGTCAGTTCGTCCCGGCCGCGGTAGCCCCGAGTCACACCAGCCCCGGCCACATACAGCTCCCCCACCGCCCCGACGGGAACCAGTTCGAGGTGCTCGTCGAGGGCGCGGACGCGGACGTTGCGCAGGGGCTTGCCGATCGGCGGCGCCTCGGCGTCGGCCGGTGAGAGCGGCAGGCTCATCGCGGTGGAGATGGTGGCCTCGGTGGGTCCGTAGCCGTTGATCAGGCGGCAGACCGGCGACCAGCGCCTGACGACGTCCGGTGACGACGCCTCGCCCACGATGGTGATGGTGACGCCGGGGGGCAGGTCGTCCGGTGACATCACTTCGAGCACCGAGGGGGCGAGGACCAGGTCGTTGATGCCCGCCTCGTCCAGGACCCTGGCGAGGTCGGGGCCCGGCGCGAGACGGTCACTCGGGGCGATCACCAGCGTCCCGCCGACCAGCACCGACTGGGTCATCTCCCCCACGGACGCGTCGAAGCTCGCGGAGGCGAACTGCAGCGTACGACCGCCGGGCCCGGAACCGAGCCGGTCCAGCATGGCTCCGGTGATGTTGACGACGCCGCGGTGCGGCACCACGACTCCCTTGGGGCGCCCGGTGGATCCCGAGGTGTAGATCAGATACGCCGGGAGCCCCGCGTCGAAAGGACCGGTGCGCTCGTCGTCGGTGAGGTCGTGCCCGGGCAGTCCGGCGAGCGTCCGCCGCAGGCCCGGGTCGTCCAGCAGGAGGCTCTCGGTGTCGAGGACCTCCGCGAGGTGGGCCGTCGAGGAGTGCAGCAACAGCAGCGCGGGCGCCGCGTCGGCCACCATGAAGGCGAGCCGGTCCACCGGATAGGCCGAGTCGAGGGGCAGGAAGGCGGCGCCGGTCTTCAGTACGCCGATGACGGCCGCCACCAGGTCCGGGGACCTGGGCAGGGACAGGCCCACCACGCTGCCGGGGCCGACGCCGCGGGAGACCAGGTACCGCGCGAGCCTGGAGGACCGCTCGTTGAGCTCGCGGAAGCTGTGCGTGGCGCCGCCGTGCAGTTCGACCGCCGCCGCGTCCGGGGTCCGTTGCGCCCACTGCTCGACCAGGGTGTGCATCCCGACCTCGGGGATGTCCTTGACGGGCCCGGCGCCCCAGACGAGCAGTTGCTCGCGTTCCTCGGCGCGCAGGAGGGGCAGGGCGCCGATCGGTGTCCCCGGATCCGCGGCGGCGACGCCGTCCGCGAAGTGCAGGAACCGGTCGAGGTGCGCGTCGAGTTCGCCCGGCTGATGGAGGTCGGTGTTGGCGGCGGCGATGAGGTCCACGGAGCCGTCGGCGGACGTCTGGAAGAAGGTGAACATCAGGTCGGCGACGTGACCGTGGGAGAGCGTCCGCACGCGCGCCGTCGCCCCGGCGAAGTCGAGGTCGTAGGAGAAGCCCATGACGTTCAACGCGGGGCCCCACAGGCGCCGGTCCGTGCCGAGCAGTCCCAGTTCCCTGCTGAGTTCCTCCGAGGGGAACCGGCTGCGCTGGAACGCGGCGCGCGCCTCGGCCCGGGTGTCCTTGAGGAAGTCCGCGAGCGAGGTCCCCGCGTCGGTGGCGATGCGCAGCGGCACGGGGTTGGTCAGCATGCCGGGGGTGTCCCGCTCGACCTTGGTCAGCCGTGCCGCGACCGGCATGCCGATCGTGACCTCGGGCGCGTTGGTCATCCGCGCGGTGTAGGCGGCGGTGATGCCGGTCGTCAACTCGACCCAGCTGACGGCGAATCGCTCGGCTGCCGCGCGCAGCCGTGCGAGGCGCGCCGGTTCCACGGCGGTCTTGCGCACCAGCACGTCCGCGCCGCCCGCCGTGCGCCGGGTGGTCAGGCGCACCGGTTCGGGCCGGTCGGCGAGCCGCTCGAGCCAGTACTTGCGGTCCCGCTCGCGGCGCGTGGAGGCGAGGTAGGCCGTCTCGCTCTCCACCAGCATGCGGAAGGGCCGGAAGGGGTTGTCGCCGACGGTCCGGCCTTCGGCGAGCGCCGTGTACACCTGGGCGGTGCGGCGGTGCAGCATGCCCAGAGAGCCGCCGTCGAGGAGCAGGTGGTGGACGCGGCGGAAGAGCGTGAACCGGTCGGCCGCCAGCTTGAACAGCGCCGTGGTGAACGGCGGGGGCTCCGACAGTTTCACCTCCTTGGCCATGTCGGCGCGCATCCAGGCCTCTGCCGCGGCCCGCGGGTCGGCGTCGGAACTGACGTCGAAGTAGTGGGCGGGCGGCCGCGCGGAATCGTCGACGTACTGCACGGGGCCCTCGGGGCCCTCCACGAAGCGCAGGCGCAGCGCCTCCATTTCCGTGGTCACCCGCCGGTGGGCCTCCTGGAGGAGCGCCGGGTCCACGGGTCCTTCGATGTCGAGGCAGTCGGAGATGCTGTGGTGCGTGACGGTGGGTGCCAGAGCCTGCGCGAACCAAATTCCCCGTTGGGCGGCCAACAAGGGCAAAAACTCGCTTGGGTGATCCGGAGTTACTTTGTCGTGCGGCCCCGGCATGAAGTCCCTCGCATTCGTCGTGATGCGGTCATGAGAAACATGTGGCACGTTTCCTGGGAACCCGAAGGCGAACGAAATCGGACTCTAGCAAGCACGGTCGCCGCCTGGGAAGGGGGCGAGATCGCTACAAACGCCAACCTGCCTGGCATGTCGGCCAATAGGGGCAGTCACCAGCGTTTGGCAGCCGCTACGAAGCCGTGTGCCACGGTCGCCGGATGGTTGCTGCTGTTCTGGAGGGCAGGTTAGGATCCCGGCGTTCCACGGCTCTGACATATCTGTCCGCACTATGTCTGCACGAAGCGTCTTCGGACCGGAATATCGTCGGCCGGATGAGGCGGTTTCAGCACCGCGACGCGGACCGTTTCCGCGAAATCAGCGGATGTGGAATCTCATGGCCCGCGGTAGCTCCCGTCCTTTCCGCCTCGATGTCTTCGGGCGTCGGTTTCGACCACGAGGGGCACGCCATGAGTGACGCCACGAGTGAGCAGTACTCGACGAGGGAACGGCTGTACCGAACCATGCGGCTGATCCGCCGCTTCGAGGAGTACTGCGTCAAGTTGGTGCGTTCCGGGGAAATCGCGGGCGGCATCCATCCCTACATCGGCCAGGAGGCCATCGCGGCCGGGGTGTGCGCGGCACTGCGCCCCGACGACTACATCACCAGCACGCACCGGGGCCACGGCCACGTACTGGCCAAGGGTGCCGATCCGGCGGGCATGATGGCCGAGTTGACCGGCCGGGTCACCGGTCTCAACAAGGGCCGTGGCGGCTCCATGCACGCGGCGGACGTCAGCCTCGGCATCCTCGGCGCCAACGGCATCGTCGGGGCCGGTGCCCCGATCGCGACCGGTGCCGCCTGGGCGGCGACGCGCGCGGGCGAGGACCGGATCGCGGTCAGCTTCTTCGGCGACGGCGCGGTCAGCCAGGGCGTGGTCCTCGAATCGTTCAACCTGGCGGCGCTCTGGCGGCTTCCGGTCCTCTTCGTCTGTGAGAACAACGGATACGCCTCCACCCTCACCGTGGACGACGCGGTGGCGGGCACGATCGTCGGCCGGGCCGCCGCGTTCGGGATTCCCGCCGCGCGGATCGACGGTACGGACGCCGAGGCCGTCATGGCCGCCACGCGGGAGTACGCGGAGCGGGCCCGGTCGGGCGGCGGCCCCGCGCTCCTTGAGTGCGCCGCGTACCGCTTCGACGCCCATCACACCTGGGAGCACAAGTCGTTCGTCCGCTACCGGACGCGGGAGGAAGTCGCCGAAGGGCGCTCCCGTGACCCGCTGCTCGTCCAGGCGGAGCTCATCGCGCCCGAGGCCCGGGAGCGCATCGACCGTGAGGTGGAGGAAGTGCTGGAGTCCGCGCGGCAGTTCGCCCTCGAAAGCCCCAAACCCGACCCCGCCGACGCCCTCGATTATCTGTACGCGACAGGGCTGCGTCCGCGGGCGGGGGTGGCGGCCCGTGCCTAAGCTCTCCTACCTCGGCGCGCTCTCCCGGGCCCTGAACGACGAACTGGCGCGCGACCCCGGCGTCTGCGTCTTCGGCGAAGACGTACGGGTGGGCGTCGCCAACATCACCAAGGGTCTCGTGGACCGGTTCGGTCCGCAGCGGATCGTCGACATGCCGCTGTCCGAGCAGGCGTTCACCAGTTTCGCGACCGGTGCGGCTCTCGTCGGACAGCGTCCGGTGATCGAGTTCCAGATCCCGTCCCTGCTGTTCCTGGTCTTCGAGCAGATCGCCAACCAGGCGCACAAGTTCTCGCTCATGACGGGTGGTCAGGCGAAGGTGCCCGTCACCTACTTGGTGCCCGGGTCCGGCTCCCGCGTGGGCTGGGCGGGTCAGCATTCCGACCAGCCGTACGGACTGTTCGCCCATGTCGGACTCAAGACCGTCGTCCCCAGCACCCCTTCCGATGCCTACGGGCTGCTCGTCTCGGCGATCCGGGACGACGACCCGGTGGTGGTCCTGACCCCGGCCGCCTCGTCGACGGACCGCGAGGACGTGGATCCCGCCGAGCTCGGTCCGATCCCGCTCGGCGTGGGCCGCGTGGTGCGCCCGGGCTCGGACATCACGGTGGTGGCGGTCGGCCATCTCGTGCAGGAAGCCGTCGCGGTGGCCGACGAGCTCGCCCCCGAGATCTCCGTCGAGGTCTTCGACCCGCGCACGGTCTACCCGTTCGACTGGGCGGGGCTCGCCGCCTCGGTGGGCCGTACAGGGCGTCTCGTCGTCATCGACGACACCAACCGCTTCTGCGGCTTCGCGGCCGAGATCGTCAGCACCGCCGCCGAGGAGCTCACGCTGACCGCGCCGCCCCGGCGCGTCACCCGGCCCGACGGCACGGTGCTGCCGTTCGCCCTGGAACTCGACCGCGCGGCCCAGCCGCACAGGGACCAGCTCATGGACGCGGTGAGGGGAGTGTGCGGGGTCGCGAGGAAGGACCGCTGACCGAGTCGGGCGGATCCGCGTCCCCGGAGCCCCTGCCCCTACCCCGCCCGGTCCTGTTCCGGCTTCCTCGCCACGACCAGGCGCCAGTGCGGGCTGCCGTCGGGGCGCCGCCCGAACTCCTCCAGGGGCCGCGTCCGTACGTCGAAGCCCGCCGCGGCCAGGTCCGCGCGCACGCCGCCCAGCGGGAAGGTGCGGTAGTACATGACGAAGCTCGGGCGCCACAGCAGGTTCCTGACGCGCATCGCCCCGTCGAAGCCGAGCATCGCCCAGTACCAGCGGGAGCCGAACGGCTGCGGCGCGCCGACCGGGAACGCGAACAGGCCACCGGGGCGCAGCGCCCGGTACACCCCGGCGAAGAGCGCGGGCCGCTCGGCGGGCAGGAAGTGACCGAACGCCCCGAAGCTGACGGCCACGTCGAAGGCCTCGCGGAACGGCAGCGCACGGGCGTCCGCCCTGACCCAGTCGACCGCGGGTCCGCCGCGCTCCGGCACGGCCTGCGCCGCGGCGGCCAGCATCCCCGCGCTGAAGTCCACACCGGTGACCCGCTCCGCACACAGGGGCAGCAGCGTCTCGACGCCCGCGCCCGTTCCGCAGCAGACGTCGAGCCCCGCGGCGAAGGGGCCGAACGGCCGAAGAGCGTCGGTCGTCACCGTCAGGAACCGGCCGGGCGTCTGGAAGGGGGTGTGGTCGAACTTGGGGGCGAGCAGGTCGTACCCGTGCTCGATGGAGGAGAGGGCCTGAACGGCCAGCTCACGCAGCGTGGGACCCTGGGAGGTGAACATCGGCTCCAGGGTAGTCAGGGAGCGGCGGGGAAGCGCCCCGACGGGGCGCCGCGGTGGCCGGTAACCGCCATGAGGTCTACCGGGGGCGCCAGCGGTCGGGTAGAGCTGCACATCACCCCTTACCCGACTTCCTTCCCGGAGGTACCCCATGGCCACAGAGCGGCACAGGACACGGACCGCATCGGGCAAGACGCGCTTCGACGACATCTACGACCAGCCGGACCCGCGCTCCTACTTCCGGACACTCGCGCCCTTCGAGTACGAGATTCCACACCACGCGCAGGCGGTCTTCCGCCGCACGCGCGAGCTGCGCTCGCAGTCGCTCGGCGGCGTGGGGCCCGTGACGGTCCTCGATCTGTGCTGCTCGTACGGGATCAACGCGGCGCTGCTCAACCACGACCTGACGCTCGCCGACCTGTACGCGCACTACACCTGCGAGGAGACCGCGGGGCTCTCCCAGCCCGAACTCATCGAGCACGACAAGGAGTTCTACGCCTCGCGCCGACGCGCCGACGCCACCCCGGTCATCGGGCTCGACACCGCGGAGAACGCCACCCGCTACGCGCTGGACGTGGGGCTCCTGGACGAGGCGTATGCCGAGAACCTGGAGCGGCACCCGCCCAGCTCCGCGCTGCGGCGCGCGGTCGCCCGCACCGGTCTGATCACGGTCACCGGCGGCATCGGATACATCTCCCACCGCACGTTCGACGCCCTGCTCGACTGCGCGCGGCTCCCGGTCTGGGTGAGCGCGTTCGTGCTCAGGACCGTCCCCTACCAGCGGATCTCCACCACGCTCGCCACGCACGGCCTCACCACGGTCACGGATGCCTCGCGCACGTATCCGCAGCGCCTCTTCACCAGCTCCGACGAGCGGCGTGACGCCGTACGCCAGGTGATCCTGGCCGGGGAGGATCCGACCGGGTTCGAGTCGGAGGGCCGGTACCACACGCGGCTGCACGAATCCCGGCCGCGCTCGGACTGAGCACGCGACCGTGCGGGCCGCTTGGGCCGTGTGAACCCGTGTGATCGGGGCGGCCAGGGGCTCGACCGATGGGCATCTGCGGGCATATCGTGAAATAGGTGGCCGACTCGGACGTCAGGGGGTCGCCATGGTTCAGGAACTGCTGACAGCAGGCGCAGCGGTCGCCTCGGGCTGCCTCGTCTATCTGATGGCCGCGGCTCGCGTGATCAAGCAGTACGAGCGTGGTGTCGTCTTCCGCCTCGGCCGGCTCTCGGGCGACGTGCGCACCCCCGGCCTCACCCTGGTGGTCCCCGGCGTGGACCGGCTCCGCAAGGTCAACATGCAGATCGTGACGATGCCGGTGCCCGCACAGGACGGCATCACCCGCGACAACGTCACCGTGCGCGTGGACGCCGTCATCTACTTCAAGGTCGTCGACGCCCCCAATGCCGTCATCCAGGTCGAGGACTACCGCTTCGCGGTCTCGCAGATGGCGCAGACCTCGCTGCGCTCCATCATCGGCAAGAGCGACCTGGACGACCTGCTCTCCAACCGCGAAAAGCTCAACCAGGGCCTTGAGTTAATGATCGACTCCCCGGCGATCGGCTGGGGCGTGCAGATCGACCGCGTCGAGATCAAGGACGTGTCCCTGCCCGAGACGATGAAGCGCTCCATGGCCCGCCAGGCCGAGGCCGACCGGGAGCGGCGCGCCCGCGTCATCAACGCCGACGCCGAACTCCAGGCGTCCAAGAAGCTCGCCCAGGCGGCGCACGAGATGGCGGAGGAGCCCGCGGCCCTGCAACTGCGGCTGCTGCAGACCGTGGTGGCGGTCGCCGCCGAGAAGAACTCCACGCTCGTCCTGCCCTTCCCCGTCGAACTGCTCCGCTTCCTGGAACGGGCGCAGCAGGCCCTGCCGACACCGCAGCAGGACTCAGAGGGACAGCACGAAAGCGGTCCCCGGCCGCCCGTCCAGCGTGATGTCGCCGGTGGGCACGAAGCCGGTGCGGGTGAGCACGGCCCGTGAGCCGGGGTTGTCGAGCGTCGTGGCGGCACGGAGTTCCTTCAGGCCGTACGCGGACACCGCCAGGTCGCGGACCTGCCGCACGGCACGGGTGGCCAGGCCCTGCCCGGTCGCCCGCTCGGCGATCCGGTAGCCGAGATCGGCGCTGCCCGCCGCCACGTCGACCAGGTTGACCCGCCCGAGGATCTCCCCCGTCCCGCCCACCAGCACGTGGAAGAAGCAGACGCCGTCGGCCTGTTCGGCGAGGAGGGCACGGTGCCGCGCGTCGAAGTCACGGAAGTAGGCGTCACCGCGGTCGGGCACCGTCGCCGCGAAGTACGCCCGGTTCGCCTCCTCGAAGGCGAGCAGGGCGGGGGCGTGATCGGGGCGCAGGAGCTGCAGTTCGGGGGCTGTCGAGGGAGCGGTCATGGGGGAACATTACGTAGGCGCGCACTCGGCGCCCCACGACGGGTACCGGTCCTGGCGGCGGCCACACGCACGGAGCGGCCAACTCCACCTCCCACAGGCAGAGTTGACCGCTCCTCTCACGGTTCGTGCGGCGCTACGAAGCGTTCCGTACCGTTCCCGTGAACACGGGGCCCTTCTGCGGCTCCCAGTTCTCGTCGTAGACGGACAGCTGAGCCTTCAGGGACTCGTCCGGCTCCCGTACGTCGTCCTTCACCGTCGGCACGCGGACCTCGACGCTCTTCTTGCCCGCGGGCACCGAGACGTACAGGGCCGAGCCCTCCGCCATCTTGGACAGCGCACGGCCCGGACGGGGCTTCGCGTCGAACTCGTCCTTGAGCCAGCGCGGGTCCACGTCCAGGGTGGAGAGTTCCGCGCCACCGGTGACCGGCAGGAAGGCGATCTCGCCCTGGATGTCCACGTCGACGGCTTCCGACAGCGTCAGCCGCCACTTCAGCGGCTTGCCCTCGGTGACCCGGTCGGCGACCGGCTCCATGGTGACCTTGGGCATCGGGTCGTCGTTCTGCGCCGTCACTCCGCCGTGGTGGGAGCCGACGACGGCGCCGCGCACCGCCTTGACGAACGCGTCGTGCGCGACGTCGTAGCCGTAGCGGGTGTTACCGCGCACCTCTACGGGTACGTCGATGCCCGGCCCGCCGGGCCGTACCGTCACCAGCCGGGAGACGAACTCGCCCGTGCTGCCGGGCTTGGGCTGGAAGAGCCTGACCTGGCCGCTGCCCTTGCCCGAGACGCTCACCGGCACGTGGTAGGTCTTCGTCCCGGAGTCGCCCTCCTTCACCTTGAGGCGGCCGATGTCCACGCGGGGCAGCTCGGCGGGCTTCACCTCGGGGGTCCCGGGGCGCCAGCCCCAGGCGTCCATCAGCCAGGCCTTGCCCGAGCGGGTGCGCGGGGTGAGTTCCAGGCTCCGTACGTTCTTCAGGTCGAGCCCCGCGCGGACCGCGGCCGACATCGGCACGCGGAGTTCGCGCGCCCAGTAGGACGTGGTCATCTCACTGCCCGGCAGCCCGTCGACGCCGACCTTGCCGAGCTTCGCCCGGTGTCCCGCCTTGTCGACGACGCTCACATCGAGCGCGGTGCCCTTGGTGTTGGGCGGCACGATCACCCGCAGCGCGAGCTCCTTGGCGCCCGCCAGGGAGACGGGCCGTGCGGGGGTCACCCGCACCGGGGCCCCGGACCGGGACCACTTCATGGCGACGGCGTCACGGCCCGGTTCGGGCGAGGTCTCCCAGCCCGCGAAGTGCGGTGAGGCGCCGTTGTCCCGGGGTGACAGACAGGTGCGGGACGTGTCGGTGTCGACCTGCGCGCAGACCCGGCCGCCCTTGACCTTGGTCGAGGGATCCGGCAGGAAGGCGGCGGTGCGGCCCGCGCCGACGGCGTGGGTGAGCACCTGTGCGCGGCCCGCCGAGGGCGCGCGCCGGCCGGAGCCGTCCAGGAGGGGGCGCACCCGGTCGTCGCCCGCGACGAACAGCCGGGCCGCCGCGGCTATGTAGGTGGCTCCGGCCTGCTGCTGCTGCGGCGCGGTGAGACGGGTCTTGGTGCCCGGCGTGCACACCGGGTCCGGCCCGTCGGACCCGAAGTCGTCCGTGGCGGGCGCCTTCGCCTGCCCCGGAGTCCACTCGCTGTTGAAGAAGTTGTGGTTGGCGCCGACCATGTACACCGCGCTGTGCAGGGCCTTGCCGCGGCTGACGCCGCGCGTCCCGTCGACGAATATCTCGCCCTGCAGGTCGGAGACGTCTCCGTCGCAGCCGGGCAGGATCGTCGCGGAGGGCACGTCGGGCACCGGGTTCTGCCCGAAGATCGTGGGACCGATCAGGACGTTGCCGCGGATCTTCCAGCGCACCGGGCCCCGGTAGCCGTCCTGTTCGGCGGGCGGCGGGGAAAGGCTGTCGAGCGCGGCCCTGTTGACGCCCTCGCCGCCGCGGGAGTGACCGACGAGGAGGACGCGCGAGAGGTCGGCGGGCGCGACGGCGCGCACCGCGGCCGGGGCCGTGGAGCGGTTCTTGGCCCAGTCCGCCCACTGGGCGAGGTGCAGCCGCACCAGCGACGAACGGGCCTGCGCGCCGCCGTCCTCGGCGAGGTGGTCCTGTCCGTTGATGCCGTTGGCGGCCACGGACACCGTGACGTAGCCCTGGGAGGCGAGGAGCTTCTGGGTGCGGAGGTAGCCGTCCTGGCTCGGCACCGGCTTCGTCCCCGCCGCGCAGGGCCACCCGCCGCCCTCGTCGTCGCTCCCGCCGTAGCAGGTGTAGTGGCGGCCGTGCAGGAAGAGCGCGAGCGGCCGATTGCCCGGCGCGTCGACGGGGCCGACCACCTTGGCCCGCATCTCCACCAGCTCGGGGAAGCCGGGCAGCCGTACCGACTTCAGCGTGTACTCGCCGCTGACGGTGCGGTAGCTGCCGGGCTTTCCGGGGTCGACCTGGGCCTCGGGAAGCGGCTTGCCGGGGCTCGTGGGTGCGGCGGGGCGCCGGGTGTCCTGCCGCTGCCCGTTGCCCGCCTCGTCCAGGCGGCGCCCACCGGCCAGCACCCGCAGTTCCTTCGCCTCGCCGACGCGTGCGCCGTGCAGCGGCAGCCGGAACGACCGCCGGTCCTGCGCGGCCACCGGTCGGCCGAGAAGCTTGTCACCGGAGTAGAACTCGACCCTGGCGTCCCCCATGGGGACCGCCTCGGGCGAGTCCCACACGAGTTCCTTGCCGCCGCCGTCACCGGCCAGCCGCCAGCCTTCCGGAAGGCCGTCGTCCGCATCGCCGGTCACCGTGGCCGGTGCGGGTGGCGGCGCGTCGGCGGACGGCAGCGCGTGCGCCGCCCCGGGTGACACCGCGGCCAGCGTGAACGCCGCGAGCGCCGTGGTCACCACTCGTGAGACACGTCTCAAAGTGGTCCTCCTCGTCATCACTTTCCACGGGACACGAAACCGAACTCACGTGCCCCACTTGCCCCTTCGAGGACGGAAATCGACGACCTTGAGTTGCCTCCCGGCGGAACCGAACGGTGAAAGGGCGAAAAGAAGGCCGCAAAAGAGCGGCGGGAGCGGCGAGATGGGCGCGTTCCCTCGGGAACCCCCTGCCGGAACCGGCGGGCCGTCCTGCCAGGATGCGGACATGCACATCTACGAAGAGCGGCTCAGCGTGCCCCGCTCCTGGTGGGCTCTGGTCGTGCTCGGCGGAGTCGGTCTCGGGCTCGGGGCGTTCCCCTTCGGGGTGTTCGCCGCGGTGACGGCGGCCACGGCCGGCATCGCGGTGTCCGCCGCGATCGTCCACGCGCATGGCAGCGTCCGCATCCTCGTGACGCCGGGCTCCCTCGTCGTCGGCGGCCGGAAGATCCCGATCGAGGCGCTCGGCGCGACGGAGATCCTGGACGAGCGCGAGGCCTTCGAGTGGCGCACCGTCAGGGCGAATCCGTACGCGCTGCTGCTCCTGCGCTCCTACGTCCCCACCGCGCTGCGCATCGAATTGCGGAACGCGTACGGCGGCGCGCCCTACGTCTACCTCTCGACGCGCCGCCCCATGAACCTGGCCACGGTCCTGGCGTTCACGCGGGGCTGACCGTGCTCGTCGCCGGTCGGGGACACGCGCTGGACCAAAGGCAGTGGTCCGCCGCAGGCTGATCCCGTGATGGATCAAGAGACTGACTCCCAGGCCGGTTCCGCCCCTCCCCTGCCCTGGTACGCGCGTCCCGCGGCGCGCTCCTGGACCTGCGCCCCCGCCCCGTCCGACGCCCGCGACTTCCACGCGTCCCTGCCCGGTTACGCCCGGACTCCGCTGCACGAACTGCCCGCCCTCGCCGGGGGCCTGAGGGTCGGCCGGGTCTTCGTCAAGGACGAGTCGGAGCGGCTCGGCCTGCCCGCCTTCAAGGCACTCGGCGCGTCCTGGGCGATCCACCAGGTCCTCGCACGGCGCCCGAACGGAGGGTCGACGGACGCCGCAGCGCACCCCCTGAACCTGATCGCCGCGACCGACGGCAATCACGGTCGCGCCGTCGCCAGGATGGCGCGGCACCTGGGCCAGCGCGCCCACGTCTTCGTCCCCGACGGCGTGCACGCGGTGGCCGTCGACGCCATCCGGGGCGAGGGTGCCGAGGTCACGGAGGTGGCCGGATCGTACGACGTCGCGGTGCGCAGGGCGGCGGACGCGGCCGCCGCGCCGGACGCGGTGCTCATCCAGGACACCGCGTGGGACGGCTACGAGGAGATCCCCTCGCTGATCGTCGAGGGGTACTCGACGCTCTTCACCGAGATCGACGCCCAACTGGCCGAAAACGGCGTGGAGTCACCTTCTCTGGTCGCCGTCCCGGTCGGCGTCGGAGCGCTCGCGCAGGCCGCCGTCACGCACTACCGGGGGCGACCGGCGGGCGGCGCGGCTCCCGCGCTGCTCGCCGTGGAACCCGAGGCGGCGGCCTGCGCGCTGGCCAGTCTGCGCGCGGGGCGCCTCACCAGCGTGCCGACCGGGGTCACGGCCATGGCGGGGCTGAACTGCGGCACGCCGTCCTCGCTCGGCTGGCCCGCGCTGCGCGACGGCCTCGACGCGGCGGTCGCCGTCACCGACGCGGCGAGCGCCGCGGCCGTGCGCGACCTGGCGGACCTCGGCGTCTCCTCGGGGCCGTGCGGCGCGGCTCCCCTGGCGGGTGTCCGGGCCGCGCTGACCGGCCCGGGCGCCGCCGAGCGCCGCGCCGCGCTCGGCATCTCCCCCTCGGCGACCGTCGTCCTGCTCAGCACCGAGGGCGCGGCCGCCAACCCGCATCTGCGGGAGGAGAGCGCCAAAGAGCCCGTGCAGCGGTGATTTCCGGTCGATGCAGATCGTCGAAGAAAGAACCAATTCTGGATTTACGCAGGTCAGGAGTTAGTCAGCGCTTACACCAATGCCGTGCGTCCACATGCTGGACAGCTCGCGCGTGACCACGCCACCACCCCTGAGCTGCCCGAACGAGCGTACGGTCACCGAACACCGGACGGGCACATCCGGAAATCGACCATCCGTATGGCGCTCACTCTCCGCACAGGTAAGACTCCTCACCGCAGTCACCAACCGCATCCACTGAAGGAGAGTCCACCATGCGTCGCACCCTCAAGGCGATGGCCGCGGCCGCCGCCGCGGCGGTCTGCGTCCTCACCACGACGGCAGGCACCGCGCAGGCCGAGGCTCCGAAGCCGACGAGCCTCTACGCGCCGTCCGCCCTCGTCTTCACGGTCGGCCACGGCGAGGACACCGCCACGGCCACCGTGGAGCGCGCGGTGACGCTGACCTGTGCGCCGCGCCCGGCGGGCAGCCACCCGGCCGCGGCGGCCGCCTGTGCCGAACTGGCGACGGTGGACGGGCGGTTCGCCGAGCTGGTCGGCACCGAGTCGAGTGTGGCGTGTACCAAGGAATGGCGGCCGGTCGTCGTGACAGCCGATGGCGTCTGGGGCGGCAGACACGTGCAGTGGTCGGCCACGTTCTCCAACGCCTGCATGATGAAGGCCGGTCTCGGGGAGGGTGTCGCACTCACCTTCTGACGAGACCTGCCCCCGAACCACACTCAGGGGAGTCCCGGCACCTTTCGTGGGGGAAGGCGGTCGGGACGCGGGGCGGCCCCCGGTGTCCTTGGACACCGGGGGCCGTAGTGTTCTCGTGTTCTCCCGTCCGCTGTTCTCCCGTCCGCGCGCCACGAAGCGAGGAGTCCCCGGTGAACCAGCCCGACGCACACGAGTCGCGCGAGACGTACGCGGGGCTTCCCGGCGGCATCGGAGTGTCGCGCCTGCGCGTGTACGACTGGCCCACGACGGACGGGCTTCGCGGTGGAACTCCCCATCTGCACCTGACCTGTTCGGAGGGGTACGCGGTGACCGGAGGCCGCGGCGCCGTGCAGACCCTGACCGCGTCCGGCTTCCGGCGGACACCGCTCGCCCCCGGCGCACTGGTGTGGTTCACCCCCGGCACCATCCATCGCCTGGTCAACGAGGGCGAGTTGGAGATCACCGTCCTCATGCAGAACTGCGGCCTCCCCGAGGCCGGTGACGCGGTGCTCACCCTGCCCCCTCCCCTGCTGAAGGACCCCGAGACGTATCGCGCGGCGGTCACGCTGCCCGCCGAAGCCACCGAAGCTGAGCAGGCTGCTGCCGCCCGGCGCCGCCGCGACCTGGCCATCGAGGGTTTCACCGTGCTCCGCGAGGCGACCGAGTCCGGTGACCCCGAGCCGCTCGCCGCCTTCCACCGGGCGGCCGTCGCGCTCGCCCGCCCGCTCGCGGCGGGCTGGCGCGCACGCTGGCGCGACGGCGCGGCCGCCGCCGCCGGGGCGACCGGCGCGCAGCTGGACCACCTGGAGCAGGGCGACGCCGGTTATCTGTCCCGGGCCTCGGTGCGCGCCGAACAGCCCGCGGCACACGGCAGGTTCGGCATGTGCGGTCGGCTCGACGTCTATGACGTGGCCTGAGCCGCCGACCGCGCGGTCCGCTCGGCGGCCAGGGCGCCGAGTCTCGTCAGGACCCGGGAGCGCAGCAGTTCGTACTCCGCGCGGCAGCGGCGTATCTCCGGCGGCCTGGCGATGACCTCGCCTTCCGTCACGATCTCCGTCGGTGCGAACTGCTCGCGGGTCAGGTCGATGTCCACGCCCGCGCCCAGGCGGTTCCACCAGTGGTAGTCCGTGCGGACCCCGTCGACATGCACCTCGCCGCGCACGAGGTCACCGCCGAGCAGGTCGTGCAGGACGAGCGCCGTGACACCGCACTGGTCCCTGGCCGGGTTCTCCGGGGGCCAGGGGTCCTTGGAGTCGGGCGGGCACGTGTCGGCGCCCCAACTGTCGCGCACGGCGGACTCGATGTCGGTGAGAAGCAGAGGTGTCATGCCGATCACCTTCGCACCCGCCACTGACAATCACGCGTCGTCGCAGGTCACCCCGGGATCGGGGCCCCGCACGACGCCGCTCGCCAACGCCTCCTCGACGGCCGCGTCGTCGTAGCCCACCGCACCGAGCACCTCCCGGGTGTCCGCACCGGCGCCCCGCACCACGGGGCGCTCCCGCGCCGGTGTGCGGGAGAGGGAGACGGGCGAGGCGAGCCCCCGGTAGTCGTCGTGCTCGATCACCAGGCCCCGGTGGCGGACTTGGGGCGCGGTGAGGGCCTCGGCGACGTCGTGCACGGGCGATGCGGGGATGCCGCGGGCCGTGAGGAGTGCGGTCAGTCCGGTGCGGGAGTGGGCGGCGATGGGCTTCTCCAGGGCCGCGCGGAGCTCCTGTTGGTGGCGTACGCGGTCCGGGTTCGTACGAAAGCGCGGGTCGTCCGCGAGGTCCGGGACCCCCAGGACCTCGGTGAGCGCGGCGAACTGGCGGTCGTTGCCCACCGCGACGAAGAGGGGCCCGTCGGCAGCGGTGAACGCGTCGTAGGGGGCGATGGTGGGGTGCGCCGAGCCGGTGCGCCGCGGCACCGTGCCGTTCGCGAGCCAGGTCGCCGAGTGCGGGTGGAGCAGGCTGACGGCGGTGTCCAGGAGGGTGCAGTCGACGAGTTGGCCGAGCCCGGAGCGGTGGCGTTCGTTCAGCGCGAGCAGGATTCCGGAGAACGCGAGGATTCCGGTGACCTGGTCGACGACCGGCACACCGACGCGCAACGCCGGTCCCCCGGCCGCTCCGTTGACGCTCATCAGGCCGCCGTACGCCTGGAGCACGGCGTCGTAGCCCGGCTGTCCGCCGAGCGGCCCGTCCGTGCCGAAGCCGGTGATGCGGCAGTGGATGAGCGAGGGGAACCGGGCGCGCAGCTCGTCGTCGGAGTAGCCCCACTTCGCGAGGGTGCCCGCCTTGAAGTTCTCGACGAGCACGTCGGTGTCACGCAGCAGGGCATCGAGGATGTCCCGTCCTTCGGGCACGGACAGGTCGATGACGGCGTTCTTCTTGTCGCGGTTGAGGTTCCGGTAATACGCGGAGGTACCGGGCTCGACGAACGGCGGGCCCCATCCCCGCGTCTCGTCACCGGCAGGTGGCTCGACCTTGATGACATCGGCTCCGTGGTCGGCGAGCAACTGCGCGCAGTAGGGCCCTGCGAGGACCCGCGACAGGTCGAGCACCTTGAGCCCGTCGAGGGCACGGATCGGCGTGTTCGTCATCAGGATGACCTCGGCAATCAGTACGACTTCGGCAGGCCAAGCACATGGCTGGACACGTAGTTCAGGACCATCTCCTGGCTGATCGGTGCCAGCCGCAGCAGTCGCGCCTCCCTGAAGTACCGCTCGACGTGGAACTCCCTGGCGTACCCCATCCCGCCGAGCGTCTGCACGGCGCGGTCGGCGGCCTGGAATCCGGCGTCGGCGCACAGCCACTTGGCCATGTTGGCCTCCTTGCCGCAGGGCAGCCCCTGGTCGTAGCGCCAGGCGGCTTCGCGCGCCATGAGTTCGGCGGCGTCGAGCCGGGTCGCCGCCTCGGCGAGCGGGAAGGCGATGCCCTGGTTCTGCCCGATGGGCCGGTCGAAGACGACACGCGCGCGTGCGTAGTCGACGGCTCCGCGCAGTGCGGCCCTGCCGATCCCGAGCGCCTCGTGGGCGAGCAGGATCCGCTCCGGGTTCAGCCCGTCGAGGAGGTACCGGAAGCCCTGCCCCTCCTCTCCCACCCGGCAGGACGCGGGCACCCGCAGTCCGTCGATGAGGACTTCGTACGAGGCGACGGCGTTGCGGCCCATCTTGGGAATGGCCCGCAGCCGTACGGCGTCGGACGCGAGGTCGACGAGGAACAGCGACATGCCGTCCGTGGGCCGCTCCGCGCGGCGCCGCGCGGTCCTCGCGATGAGCACCATCTTCTGGGACTCGCCCGCCTTGGTGATCCACACCTTGCGGCCGTCGATCACGTAGTCGTCGCCGTCGCGCCGGGCGACGGTGGAGATGCGGGTGGTGTCCGTGCCCGCGTCGGGTTCGGTGACGCCGAAACAGACGTGCAGCGAACCGTCGGCGGCGCGCGGCAGGATCTCCTGGCGCAGCTCCGGACTGCCGTGTTTCACGATGGTGTTGAGCCCGAAGATGGTCAGGTGCAGGGTGCTGCAGCCGTTCATGCCCGCCCCTGACGCGGCGATCTCCTGGAGCAGCAGGGACGCCTCCAGGATGCCTAGTCCGCCGCCTCCGTACTCCTCGGGTATCGCCATGCCGAGCCAGCCCGCATCGGCGAAGGCGTCGTAGAACTCCCGGGGAAACGCCGCCCTTTCGTCGTGGTCCGCCCAGTACGGGTCGGGGAACCGGGCGGCGAGCGCGGCGACGGCGCGGCGGATGTCCTCCTGCTCGTCGGACAGCGCGAAGTCCATGGCTTCCAGCCCCAGTTCGT
Organism: Streptomyces kanamyceticus; assembly: GCF_008704495.1. Lineage (NCBI taxonomy): Bacteria > Bacillati > Actinomycetota > Actinomycetes > Kitasatosporales > Streptomycetaceae > Streptomyces > Streptomyces kanamyceticus. The sequence continues at coordinate 9,507,237 of NZ_CP023699.1, read as the reverse complement.
ATATACGATCGCCGAGTCGGATATACGTGAGGCTATGAGTCGCGTGATCGGTGGGTCAAGAGTCACCGGGGAGATCAGGGGGACGGCGTGAGTGATGGGGCCATGCCCAAGGAGCACAGGACCGTCAGCCGTGTGACGGGCATCCTGGAGTACGTCTCGCGGCACGGCGGCGCCCGCGTGCAGGAGCTCGCCGATGCCCTGGGCGCCCCCAAGTCGTCGGTGTTCGGCCTGGTGAAGGGTCTTGTCTCGACCGGCTATCTGGTCGAGGAACGCGGCGTCCATCGGCTTGGCCCCGCCCTCGGCAGTCTCCTGCCGAGGGCCGCGCAGGACCTCGCGGGTGCCGCGCTGCCCACACTCGAAGCACTGCGAGACCACTTCGGGGAGACGGCCATGCTCGGCACGGCTGTCGGCGATTCCCTTGTCTACGCGAGCGCCGCCGAGTCACAGCAGCTGATCCGCTATTCGGCGCCGCTGCGCACCCGCCGTCCTCTCTATCCGCCGAGCGCGGGCAAGGTGCTGCTCGCCCACCGCCCCCGGACCTGGAGCGACGCCTACCTCCGTACGCTGGTCCATGACCCGGCGGACTTCGAGGCAGCGCGCGACGAGCTGACCCAGGTCCGCGCCACAGGGGTGGCGTTCAACCGCGGCGAGACACTCCCCGACGTGACCGCCGCCGCCCGCCCGGTCCTGGTGGGCGGCGAGGTCCGTGCCGTGATCGCGGTGGCGGGCCCCACGCCACGCACCGCGGAGCGGCTCCTCGACATCGCGGACGCGCTGGTCGAGGCAGTGGACTCGGTCGCGGCACGGCTAGACGGGAGGGAGCTGGGCTGAGGGGGCCCTGCGCCGGAAAATCCTCGCGCCGTCCCAGCCACAGGCAGGCACAATGCGCTCATGTCCCCCTCCTCCCCCGGCCCCGCGCTCGCGCCCGACCGGATCCGCACCGCCCGCCTCGACCTCGTGCCGCTGCGCGTCGAGCACGCCGAAGAGATGGCCGCCGTGCTCGGCGACCCCGCCCTGCACGCCTTCATCGGGGGCGCCCCCGACGACGTGGCGGCGCTGCGCGCCCGCTACCGGCGGATGCTCGCGGGGTCGCCGGAACCGGAAGTCTCCTGGCTCAACTGGGTGGTCCGGCTCCGGACGGGGCAGCTCCCGTGCCTGGTGGGGACGGTGCAGGCAACGGTCACCCCGGGCGGTCCCGGCGGCGGCCCCGCCGCGGAGATCGCCTGGGTGATCGGAACACCCTGGCAGGGCCGCGGCTTCGCGTCGGAGGCGGCCCGCGGCCTGGTGGACTGGCTGACGGCGCAGCGGGCCGTCCGCACGCTCGTCGCGCATGTCCATCCCGGCCACGGGGCGTCCGCGGCCGTCGCGAGGGCGGTGCGGCTCACCGCGACCGACGTGGTCCAGGACGGCGAGATCCGCTGGGAGTTGACGGTCGAGGGCCGAGTCGAGGGGTAGGGGGCGCCGCCCGCGCACTGCCCGTCGTCCGAGCTTCCGCTTCGCCGCACCGCACAGGTGATTCGTACGCATAGCGGCGGCATGCCGCTGTCATCCCTGCTGTGCTGGATATAGCCCTCATAAGAGGCACAGTGGAAATCACCCGGTTTCGGGAAAGGGGTCCTCTATGCACATGTGGAAACGGCTCGCCAGGATGACCGTCGTCGCAGGCTCGGCGTTCGTCCTGGTGGCGGCGGTGTCGACCAGCGCCCAGGCGGCATCGGGCACCTTCTTCTACAACCGGGCCGACACGGGCTTCCGGGTACCGATCGCCGATCCGCCGGACGACACGTGTGTCCCGCTGGACGGCGGGGCGGGCATCGCCGACAACGGCACCGACACCCGGGCCGTGCTCTTCCGTGACACGGAGTGCCTGGTCCCGCAGGACTCGCTGGCGCCCGGCGGGAGCGGCGCCTACGGCGGAGCCACGGTTCCGCACGCGGTCATCTTCACCAACGGCTAGCGAGCGCGGCAGCGGATCACCACCTTGGGGCGCTCTCGGCGCCCCAAGGTTCCGCTTACCCCCCTGCCCCGCCCGATCAGTACGGCCGGTCGCCCGCGATCGCCACCCGCTCCGCGACGCGCCGGTGCGGGGCGTAGTCGTCGACGGCGTAGTGCTGTGTGGCGCGGTTGTCCCAGAAGGCGACGTCGCCCGCCTGCCACGTGAAGCGCACCTGGTACTCCGGCACATGGGCCTGGCGCACCAGGAAGCTCAGCAGCCGGTCGCTCTCCGCCCGGTCCATGCCGACGATGTGCGTGGTGAAGGAGGTGTTGACGAAGAGCATCCGGCGCCCGGTCTCCGGATGCGTGCGCACCACGGGGTGGGTGACGGGCGGGAACCGGTCCTGATGCGGGGCGAGTTGCTCGGAGCCGTAGAAGCGGGCGAAGCCGGGGATGAAGTCGTGTACCGCTCGCGCCCCTTCGACGCGTTCCTTGACGTCGTCGGGCAGGTTGTCGTACGCGGCCGCCATGTCCGCCCACATCGTGTCGCCGCCGTACGGGGGCACCTCGCGCAGCTGCAACACGGCGCCCAGGGCCGGTCGTTCGCGGAAGGTGACGTCCGCGTGCCAGACGTTCTCGTACGTCGGTGTGGCGCTGCCGCCCTTGTCGAAGCGGACGACGTCGTCGGCGGAGCCGCGCGCGAGCAGCGGATTGGTCTCCAACTCGCCCCAGTTCAGGGCGAAGGCGCGCTGCTGCTCGGCGGTGATGTGCGCGCCGCGGAAGAACAGCACCTTCCATTCGAGCAGGGCGCGGTTCAACTCCTCGCGCAGCGCGGGCGTCAGGGGCCTGGCGAGGTCGACGCCGCGGATCTCGGCGCCGATGAGGCGGCCTCGCGGGACGATGTCGAGCAGCTCGTAGGGCCGCTCCTCCCAGCCGTCGGGCAGTCGGCGCAGCACGCGGCGGCCTTCGTACATGCCGTCGGCGGGAACGCGGGCCGCACGGAGCGCGGGCGGGGTCGGCGTCGGAGTCGGGGAAGGAGTCGGCGTAGGGGTCGGTTCGGTGACCGTCATGGGGATCTGATCCTCAGGGGTGCGGAAGCGGGCGGGTGGCCGTGCGGAGATAACTCCGGACAGCTAGCGGCCCGATCGCTCGCACCCGCACCGCCACGGGACGTTGAACGTCCGTACGGCGGCGGTCAGGTGCTGGATCATGGTCGCCATTGTGGAACGCCGATCGCTCCTGGTCAACCGCCCGCGGGGCGACTGCGGCTACCGCGGCTTGCGCAGCACTCCCCCGTACTCGTAGATCCCCTTGTTGAGGTCGGTGGCGCCCAGGTACGGGAGCAGGTCGTCGTGGACCGGTGCGAGCGGGGGCTGGTCCGTGTCCGGGCGCCAGTCGACGAGGTTGACCAGGCCGGGCGCCAGGGGCTCGAGGCCGTCGAGGAGCGCGTCGACCTCGGCGGGGGTGCGGGTCTGCCACGGGACTCCGCCGCCGGAGATGTGCGCGGTCATCGCCGCGCCCCGCTCGGGGTCGTCGGCGACGACCTGCGAGAAGCCGAGGAGGCTGCCGGGCGCCGCGCGGTCGATGATGGCGCGCAGGACGCGCGAGGGTCCTTCGGCGTCGGTGAGGTGGTGGCCGACGGAGAGGAAGAGCACGGCGACCGGTTCGTCGAAGTCGATGAGGCGGACCACGTCGGGGTGGTCGAGGATCGCCTTCTGGTCGCGCATGTCGCCGGTGATCACCGTGGTGGAGGAGTCGTCGGCGAGCAGGGCCTGGCCGTGCGCGAGGACGATCGGGTCGATGTCCACGTAGACGACGCGGGCGTCCGGGGCGAAGCGCCTGGCGACCTGGTGGACGTTGTTGTCGGTGGGCAGTCCGCAGCCCATGTCGATGAACTGGCGGATGCCCGCCTCGTGGGTCAGGTGGCGCACCACGCGGTAGAGGAACTCGCGGTTCTGGCGGGCGATGTCGACGCACTCGGGGAACGAGGGCAGGGTGGAGAGCAGGAAGCTCCGGTCCACCTCGTAGTTGTCCTTGCCGCCCAGCATCCAGCCGTAGGCGCGGGCCGAGGTCGGGATGTCGAAGGGAATGGCCGTCGTCCCGGGCCGGTCGTCACTGTCCACCGCGCGCTCTCCGCCTCTCCCAGGGGTCCCACAGGGCTCACCGAACGTGTTCCGTTGCGGTGACACTATCCGGTGATCCACGTTCGGGTGAACCGCATGCGCCATCTCCAACACCCGGACAGGAGAGGGTGGTTGGTGGCGCCCGGGACCCCGCGCTCACCCTCCCGCCTCCGTCGGCCGCGGCCCTGTCGCCCACCATGGACTGTGGCGTGCCACACCCACCCGCCGTCCGGGCCCCCGCATGGCGCATGATCGTGACACAGAGCCATCCGCACCACTGGATCCGTTCCACCCAGAGAGGACCTCCCCATGGAAGACCGCTTCGACGTCGTCGTGCTCGGAGCAGGACCCGGCGGCTATGTGGCCGCCATTCGCGCCGCCCAGCTGGGCAAGCGCGTAGCGGTCGTCGAGGAGAAGTACTGGGGCGGTGTCTGCCTCAACGTCGGCTGCATCCCGACGAAGGCGCTGCTGCGCAACGCCGAGCTGGCCCACCTCTTCACGCACGAGCAGAAGACGTACGGCATCAAGGTCGACGGGCAGGTCTCCTTCGACTACGGCGAGGCGTTCAGCCGCAGCCGCCGGGTCGCGGAGGGACGGGTCAAGGGCGTCCACTTCCTGATGAAGAAGAACAAGATCACCGAGTTCGACGGCCGGGGCACGTTCGTCGACGCGAACACGCTGCGGGTCGAGGGCTCGGACGGCACGACGAGCACGATCTCCTTCGAGAACTGCATCATCGCCACCGGCGCCACGCCCCGCCTGCTGCCCGGCACGAGCCTGAGCGAGCGCGTGGTGTCGTACGAGGAGCAGATCCTCGCCGCCGAAGTGCCGCAGTCCATCGTGATCGCGGGCGCGGGCGCCATCGGCATCGAGTTCGCGTACGTCCTGCACAACTACGGCGTGAAGGTCACCATCGTCGAGTTCCTGGACCGTGTGGCGCCGCTTGAGGACGCGGACGTCTCGGCGGAGCTCGCCAAGCAGTACCGCAAGCTCGGCATCGACGTGCGCACCTCGACCCGGGTGGAGTCGATCGACGACTCCGGGCCGCAGGTCAAGGTCACGGTGACCGGCAAGGACGGCAAGCAGGAGGTCCTGGAGACCGACAAGGTCCTCCAGGCCATCGGCTTCGCCCCGAACGTCTCCGGCTACGGCCTGGAGGCGACCGGTGTGGCCCTCACCGAGCGCGGCGCGATCGATGTCGACGGCCGCTGCCGTACGAACGTCCCGCACATCTTCGCCATCGGCGACGTCACCGCGAAGCTGATGCTCGCGCACACCGCCGAGGCCATGGGCGTGGTCGCCGCCGAGACCCTCGCGGACGCCGAGACGATGGAACTCGACTACCCGATGATCCCGCGCGCCACCTACTCGCAGCCGCAGATCGCCAGCTTCGGCTGGACCGAGGCGCAGGCCAAGGAGAAGGGCTTCGACGTCAAGGTCGCGAAGTTCCCCTTCCAGGCCAACGGCAAGGCGCACGGCCTGGGCGACACCGTCGGCTTCGTGAAGATCATCAGTGACGCCCGGTACGGCGAGATCATCGGCGCCCACCTGATCGGCCCGGACGTCACCGAGCTGCTCCCCGAGCTCACCCTGGCCCAGCAGTGGGACCTCACCGTCCACGAGGTCGCGCGCAACGTCCACGCGCACCCGACGCTCGGCGAGGCCGTCAAGGAGGCCGTGCACGGCCTGGCCGGGCACATGATCAACTTCTGACGCGCCCCGGGCGCCCCGCCGCGGACGGGCGAGCGACACCGCTCGCCTCGAGTGGCGGGGCCGTCCGGTCCGGCCGATCCTTGCGAACAGGACTGTTGTGCCTCGGGGGCGAGGAGAGGCAGTAGCAGATGTTCTCTGGCCTGGGCCGATTCGTGGTCCGCCGCGCCTGGTGGATCATTCTCGCGTGGGTGGTGGCGGCGGGCGCCGTGATCTCACTGGCCCCGAAACTCACGTCGAGCAGCGACGAGGCGAGCTTCCTTCCCGATCACTACGAGTCCATTCGCGCGGCCGACGTGCAGGAGAAGGAGTTCCCCAAGCAGCAGAACATCGGCGCGATCATCGTCTTCCAGCGCTCCGACGGCGGGAAGCTGACCGTCGCCGACTCCGCAAACGTCGTACGGATCTCCAAGGACCTCCAGGCACGGAAGATCGACGAGGTGCGGGCGGTCGTACCTGGCGAGGTGTCGCCCAACAAGCTCGTACAGACGTCCGTCGTGGCGATGCCGAAGATCACCAACCCCGAGGACACCGCCCAGCAGGACGCGGTCAAGCAGCTGCGGACCGATCTCAAGCCCGAGCTGAAGGGCACCGACCTGACGGCCGGGATCACCGGTTCCGCGGCGCAGGCGCTCGACGAGAGCGACGCGTCCAAGAAGGCGGGCATCCTCGTCGGCGTCGGCACGATCGTGATCATCATCGTGCTGCTGCTCGTGATCTTCCGCAGCCCCATCATCGCGCTGCTGCCCGTGGTCCTCATCGGCCTGATCTCGCCCATGGCGACGGGCCTGATCGCCGCCGCCAACAAGGCGTTCGACATGAAGGCTGACTCCTCCATCCAGGAGCTGCTCACCGTCGTCCTGTTCGGCGTCGGCACCGACTACATCCTCTTCCTGCTCTTCCGCTACCGGGAGGCGCTGCGCGCGGGCGAGGATCCCAAGGGCGCCATGACGCACGCCGTCGAGCGGGTCGGCGAGGCCATCACATCGGCGGCGGGCGCCGTCATCGTCGCCTTCGCCGCGCTCACCCTCTCCTCGCTCGGCATGCTCCGGTCGATGGGCCCGGCGCTCGCGATCGCCGTGTTCGTGACGCTGCTCGCCGGGCTCACCCTGGTCCCCGCCGTGGTCTCGCTGCTCGGTACGAAGGTGTTCTGGCCGTCGAAGTCCTGGCAGCGCGAGCCGCAGGGCACCGGGTTCGCCAAGCTCGGCGGCGCCATCGCCCGCAAGCCCGCGGTGTGGGCCGTGGTCTCCGCCCTGTTCATGGGCGCGCTGGCACTCGGCGCGCTCGGCTACAAGGCGAACTTCGACCTCGCGGGGTCCTCGCTGCCCAAGGACAAGGAGTCGATGGTCGCCCTGGACAACCTCCAGAAGGGCTTCCCCGCGGGCTCCACCGACCCCACCTCCGTCTACCTCACGTCCACCACCGACAAGCGCGTCACCGAGGCCGAGGCGAAGGCGTTCCGGGGGCAGCTCGCCGATGTCCCCGGCGTGGGCGAGGTGGCTCCCGCCCGGCTCAGTCCCGACCGCACGACGGCCTCGTACTCCGTGGTCCTGGCCGATCCCCCCGCCTCCGACAAGGCGCTCGCCACGGTCAAGGACCGGCTGCGGCCTGCCGCCCACGAGGACGCGCCGCCCGGCACGCAGGCGCTCGTCGGCGGCACCACGGCGGTCTACGTCGACATCAACAAGGCGGTGGACCGCGACTATTCGGTGGTCTTCCCGGCCGCCGCGCTCGCCATCATGGTGATCCTCGGCCTGCTCCTGCGCAGCCTGGTGGCGCCCTGGTTCCTCATGCTGTCCGTCGCACTCGGCTTCGGCGCGACGCTCGGCGCGACGTCGCTGCTCTTCCAACAGATCGGGAGCCAGCCCGGGCTGATGTTCATGCTCCCCGTGATCATGTATTTGTTCGTGGTCGCGCTCGGCACGGACTACAACATCCTCATGGTGTCCCGGCTGCGCGAGGAGGCCCGCGAGGGCCGCGACCCGCACGACGCGGCGGGCACGGCGGTACGCCACTCGGGGCCCACCATCGGCTCGGCGGGCGTGATCCTCGCCGGTACGTTCGCGACGCTGATGCTCGCGGGCAACTCGACGCTCTCGCAGATGGGTTTCTCCCTCTCGTTCGGCATCGCGATCGCCGCGTTCGTGATGGCGATGATCTTCACGCCCGCGCTGACGGCGCTGATCGGGCACGCGGCGTGGTGGCCCGGGCACGGGGACGAGAAGCGGAACAGGGGCGACGGGGCGGCGACACCGCCGCCGGACGGCTCGGACGAGCGGGTTCCGTAAGGGCGATCAGGTTCAACTTCTCACGTCGCAGAGCCCGTTGGGCCGCGCACGATGCCCGTGAACGTCCCGACCACGGCCACGCACACCACGCCCGCGCCCACGGCGAGACAGACCGCGGGAACGCCGAACCCGGCCGCCGCGGCGGTGACGGCGGCGGCGCCGAGCGGACCCAGCGAGTAGTGCGTGGTCCAGAACGCCGCGGTGACCCGTCCCAGGAGGTGACTCGGCGTCACTTCCTGGCGCAGGGACATCGAGCAGATGCCGGACACGCCGGTGGCGAGGAGCATCACCGCCGACGCGAGCCCGGTCAGCGGCACGCTCTCGGTGAGCCCGAGGCAGGCGACGGCGACACCTGCCACGGCGATGGCGCCCGTCCAACTGCGCCCGAACCCCAGCCTCTTGCGCAGCCGTGTGACCACGAAGGCCCCGAGCAGCGTGCCGATGGTCCCCGCGCTCAGCACATAGCCGACGGTGCTGTCCGCGTGCCCGAGGTCCTCCTTGACGCGGTAGATGATGACGTCGGTCAGGCCGTGCGTGAGGAAGATGAAGACGGAGAGCAGCACGGTCAGCGGCCGCAGCACGGGATGCGCCCACAGGAAGCGGACCCCGGCGAGGAACTCCCCGCGCACTCCGCCGCGTCGGGCACGCCCGGCCTCCTCGACCGTGGGCGGCGGTGCGGGCCGCAGCTTGACGAGCAGCAGCCCGGCCGCCGACGCGGCGAAGGTCCCCGCGTCGATCCCGATGGCGGCGACGGGCCCGAACGCCGCGGCGACGAAGCCCGCGAGGGTCGGTCCGCCGACCGTCGCGACGGCGAACGCCCCGAAGAGGTGGGCGTTGGCCCGGGTGATCTGGTCGGGCTCGACGAGGGCGGGGACCACGGTCACGTACGTCACCTGGAAGAGCATCGAGAAGACACCGGCGAGCGGCACCACCGCGTAGATCAGCCACATGGGCGTGGCGTAGAGCCAGACCAGCGGGATCAGCGCGTACAGGAGACAGCGCGCCACATCGCTGAGCATCAGCAGCCGCCGTCGGTCGAAACGGTCGGCGATCACCCCGGCGAAGAGCCCGGTGACGATCGAGGAGACGCCGGTCAGTCCGGTGACGAGCCCCATCTGAACGACCGAGCCCGTGCTGTGCAGGACGAGCAACGGGATCGCCACGAAGGAGAATGAGTCGCCGAGGGCGGAGAGGGTCTGGATGACCAGGAAGGCGCGGTAGTTGGCATTGGCCCACAGGGAGGGCGACGCCGCCCCCGAGACATGATCCTGCTCGGTCACTTCCGCCCCCACTCCCCCGTCCGCCCCTGTGGTCACGCTAGTCCAGCGGCAACCGTTCATGGTCCGTTCGCGGAAGATTCTCCGACCATCGACCGCGCCGCGCGATTTGCTTTTCCGGCGAAAGTGTGGACCCACAAGGGTCCAGACAATCGCCCGTTGCTCACACTTCCGGCGGGAAATCAAGCGGAATTGATAAACCCTCATCAGGTCGCCTGTCTACGCCCCAAAGACGAATGTCAAGCCGAATGAATCATGACCCAGAACCCCTTCCACAGGGCCGCCACCAGGCGCTATCGGGTGCTAAAGTCTTCACTCGTCCCGAGCCCAGGCCGCATTCCGTCGGCGCAGCGCTCGGATTGCATTACGGTGATCCAGCTCTCCGAAGCAGGTCACCATGCCTTTACCGCCGAAATGGAAGCCGACCTTCCACGCCCGCATCCCGTTCCGGCGAATTGTGTCCACGTCTGATGTCTTGCCCTGGAGCTCTTTCATGTCTGCTGACAGCACGGCTGTCACCGCCCCCGCACCGGCGGACACCGCCGGCGCCCCCGACGCCTCACCCCGAGGCCACCACCTCGGCCTCGCCCTGTTCGTGATCGCCGCGGCCCAGCTGATGGTGGTCCTCGACGGCACGATCACCAACATCGCCCTGCCCAGCATCCAGACCGCCCTGGACGTCTCCGACGCCAACCTCGCGTGGATCGTCAACTCCTACGCGCTCGCCTTCGGCGGTCTGCTGCTGCTCGGCGGCCGGGCCGGAGACCTGTTCGGGCGGCGCCGGATGTTCCAGGTGGGCATCGCACTGTTCACCCTGGCCTCCCTCCTCGGCGGTCTCGCCCCGAACGAAGGGCTGCTGATCGGCGCGCGCGTCCTCCAGGGCGTCGGCGCGGCCATTGCCGCGCCCAGCGCGCTCTCCCTGATCGCCACGACGTTCCCCGAGGGCAAGCCCCGCAACAAGGCGATGGGCGTCTACGCCGCCATGGCGGGCATCGGCGCCACCGTCGGCCTGCTGCTCGGCGGCATCCTGACCGACGCCCTCGACTGGCGGTGGGTGTTCTTCGTGAACATCCCGATCGGCCTCGCGGTCCTCGCCGGTACCAGGACGCTCGTCGAGGCCGAACGCCACCGCGGGCGCCTCGACCTCCCCGGCACCGTGACCGGCACCGGCGGCCTGATCGCCCTGGTCTACGGCATCACCCGCGGCGGCGAGCACGGCTGGACGGACTCCCTGACCCTGACCTGCTTCGCCGTCGCGGCCGTCCTGCTCGTGGTGTTCCTGCTCGTCCAGAGCCGCACCGCGCACCCGATGATGCCGCTGCGCCTCTTCAAGGACCGCAACCGCTCCGGCTCCTACGCGACCATGCTGTTCATCGGCGCGGGCATGATGGCCACGTTCTACTTCCTGACCCTCTACCTCCAGCTGATCCTCGGCTACAGCGCGGTGAAGACCGGCTTCGCCAATCTGCCGTTCAGCCTCGGCATGGGCGTCGCGGCCACCGTCAGCGCCAAGCTCGTCACACGCCTGGCTCCCCGCCTGATCGCAGGGCCCGGCCTGCTCATCGCCGCCGTCGGCATGTTCTGGTTCGCCACGCTCACGCCCGATTCGTCGTACGCCGGGCATCTGATGCCCGCGATGTTCGTGACCGCGCTCGGCCTCGGGATGAGCTTCGTGCCCATGACGCTCGGCGCGGTCAGCGGCGTCGGCCACCAGGAGACGGGCATCGCGTCCGCGCTCCTGAACACCGCCCAGCAGATCGGCGGCGCCCTCGGCCTCGCCGTCCTCGCGACGATCTCCACCTCGACGGCGAACGACCGGCTGCCCGACGCGGCCGCCTCCTTCTACCGTGCGGCGGCCACCCAGGACCACGGCCTGCTCGCCCGGGCGGCCGACGCGATGACGCACGGCTACACCATGGCCTTCGTCGGGGCGGGCGCCATGTTCCTGGCGGGCCTGGTCGTCACCGGCCTCGCCGTCACCGCGGGCAAGCAGCGTACGGACGAGGGCGCGGCCCCCGTCCACCTGGGCTGAAGCCCCGGTAGCGAGGGGCCCGGCGCTTCACCAGGAACCCGTCGCCGTCCGTCGATAGGATTTCCTCGGAACTCTTTTCCGCGAGGTGTCGAGAACGTGCCGCCCGCTCCGACGTTCCCTGTGAGCGTCGCCCACGAGGGGTGACGGCGCAGCCGAGGAGCGAAGTCATGAAGTATCTGGTGATGGTCCAGGGTTCTCAGGCCGACTACGAGGCGATGTCGGGCAAGCCCTCCGGATCCGCTCCGGCCTGGAGCGAGAAGGAACTGCAGGCGATGTACGCCTTCATGGGCGGGATCAACAACGACCTCGCGGAGACCGGTGAACTCATCGACGCGCAGGGCCTCACGGAGCCCGCGCAGACGCGCTTCGTCAGCAGGGACAAGGACGGTCGCCCGGTGATCACGGACGGCCCCTACGGCGAGACGAAGGAAGTGCTCGCGGGGTACTGGCTCCTCGAATGCGAGAGCCTGGAGCGGGTCACCGAGATCGCGCAGCGCATCACGGAGTGCCCGGGCCCCGAGGGCCTGGTCGAGCCGCCCGTCGTGATCCGACCCGTAGGGGAAGCCGGAGGCGAGTGCTGAAACGTACGACCGAGGTCGAGGACCTGCTGCGCCGTCACGCGCCGCAGGTCCTCGGCGCGCTCGTACGCCGGTACGGACACTTCGGCGCCGCCGAGGACGCCGTGCAGGAGGCGCTGCTTGCGGCGGCGCGGCAGTGGCCTGACCAGGGGGTGCCCGATAATCCGCGCGGCTGGCTGATCAAGGTGGCGTCGCGCCGTCTCGTGGACCAGCTGCGCGCGGACGACGCACGGCGGCGGCGCGAGGAGGAGGCGGCGCTGCTCACCCCGCGCGACGCGTTCACCGCTCCTCCGCCGGGCGAGGGCCGCGCCCCTTCGGACGACGACACGCTGACGCTGCTGTTCCTGTGCTGCCACCCGCTGCTCGGCCCGCCCGCGCAGGTCGCCCTCACGCTGCGGGCCGTCGGCGGCCTGACCACCGCGGAGATCGCCCGCGCCCATCTGGTGCCCGAGGCGACCATGGCGCAGCGGATCAGCAGGGCCAAGGCGAAGATCAAGGGCGTCTCGTTCCTGCCGCCCCGCCCCGAGAACCGGGACGGGCGGCTCGCCGTCGTCCTGCAAGTGCTCTACCTGATCTTCAACGAGGGCTATACGGCGACGTCCGGCGAGGCCCTGCACCGAGCGGACCTCGCCCGCGAGGCGATCCGGCTCACACGTGCGGTGCGGCGGCTGCTGCCCGCCGATGGCGCGGTGACGGGCCTGCTCGCGCTGATGCTGCTCACCGAGGCGCGCAGCGCCGCCCGCACCGGGCCGCACGGCGAGCTGATCCCGCTCGACGAACAGGACCGCACCCGCTGGGACCGGGCGGCGATCGCCGAGGGCACGGCCCTTGTCGAGGAGGCGCTGTCCCAAGGCCCCGCGGGCGCGTACCAGTTGCAGGCGGCGATCGCGGCGCTGCACGACGAGGCGGCGGACGGGGGCAGCACGGACTGGCCGCAGATCCTCGCGCTGTACGACCTGCTCGTGCGGCGCGCGCCGGAGCCGATGGCCGAGCTGGGCCGGGCCGTGGCCTTCGCGATGGTGCACGGACCGCTGGCCGGACTCGGTGAACTCACCGCGCTGGAGGACCGGTTGAAGGGCCACTACCGCCTCCACGCCGTGCGCGCCCACCTCCTGGAGAAGGCGGGCGACATCGAAGGGGCCCGCGCCGCCTACCGGTTGGCGGCGCGGGGCACGCTCAGCCGCCCCGAGGCCCACTACCTTCAGACGCGCGCGGCCAGACTGCCGTCCTGAGCCGGCCGCGGGCCGAGCGGCGCGCAGTGCTCGGCGACGGTGTCGGCGAAGGCGCGCGCCGACGGGCTCAGCGCGTCCCACCTGCGCACCGCCCACCCGACCTGTAGCGGCGGCAGATCCGGGACCGGGACGAGTCGCAGCCCCGCGGGCCCTTGGTCGCGCCAGCCGGGCAGCGCGGGCACCACGGCGTGGCCGAGCCCGAGTTCGGCGAGGAGGACCGCCGTGTCCCAGTCGGCGACACTGGTGCCCGTCGGCAGTTCTGCCCCCGACTCACCGAGGTGCACGTCGAGTTGGCCGCGCGAGGTCGAGTTCCCCGGCGGCGTGATGAGCCGCCCGGCGGCCAGGTCGGCGAGTTCGGCGCGCTCGCGTCCCGCGAGCGGGTCGTCGGCGCGGACCGCGAGCACCCACGGCAGTTCGACGACGGGCCGCAGCTCGATGCCGCGCACCGGCGTCCCGATCGTGATCCAGGCGAGGTCGAGGTCGTCGGCCGCGAGCGCGTCGAAGCAGGCGCTGCTGGAGCTCATGGTCTGGAACTCCAGGGTGACCCGCGGACAGCGCTCCCTGAAGTCGACGACGGCCTCCGCCATGAAGTGCCGTACGGAGGTGGCTCCGGTGGTGACCCGCACCGCGCCGCCGTCGCCGCGCGCCAAGTCGCGCAAGCGGCGCACGGCGAGGTCGATGCCGCCGATGCCGTCGGCCGCCGCGGCCCACAGGACGCGCCCGGCGGAGGTGGGTACGACGCCTCGCGCATGTCGCTCCAGGAGGCTCACGCCGAGCTCCCGTTCGAGGCGTTTGACGTGCTGGCTCACGGCGGACTGCGTACAGGAGAGGTCGCGGGCCACGGCACTGAGGCTGCCCGCGCGGCAGACGGCCGTGAACACGCGGAGGTCGTCGAGGGTCACGAGGGGCGAAGGTATCGCTTGGGGGCGGGCAAGGAAAGCCGAGTATTGACTTGGGTTTTGGCCGTACACCAAGATCGAGTCCGGCCCGGACGGGGATCCGGTGCGCGGGTCATGACCCCCGCCGCACCGGCGCGCGGGCCGAGACCGCTCCGGAAAGGTGTGCTGTGGAAGCGCTTGAGATGGTGGCCGTCGGCGCCGCCGGTGTCGCGGCCGGCGGGCTCAACGCGGTGGTCGGGTCCGGCACCCTCATCACCTTCCCCACCCTGCTGGCCTTCGGGTTTCCACCGGTGCTCGCCAACGTGTCGAACAACCTCGGCCTGGTGCCGGGCACGCTGAGCGCCGCGTACGGCTACCGCCGGGAGATGAAGGGGCAGTTCGGGCGCCTGGTGCGATTCGGCACCGCCTCGCTCGTCGGCGGCCTGATCGGCGCGCTGCTCCTGCTCGAACTGCCCGCCGACGCCTTCCAGGCGGTGGTGCCGGTACTGATCCTGACCGCCTGCGTCCTGGTGCTGCTGCAGCCCCGGCTCAACCGGCGCCTGCGGAACCGCGAGGAGCCGGGGAAGAAGGACGGCGGCATCCTCCTGTGGTGCGGGGTGCTCGCCACCGGCGTCTACGGCGGCTACTTCGGCGCGGCCCAAGGGGTCCTGCTCATGGGCCTGTTCGGCGCCACGCTCCTGGACGACCTGCAGCGCCTGAACGCCGTGAAGAACGTCCTCGCCTCGATCGTCAACGGCGTCGCCGCGGTCCTCTTCATCGTGGTCGCGGACATCGACTGGACGGCGGCCGGTCTGATCGCGGCGGGTTCCACGGTGGGCGGCCTGGTCGGCGCCCGCTACGGCCGCAGGCTGCCGCCGACCGTGATGCGCGGCTTCATCGTCGTCGTCGGAGTGACGGCGTCCGTGCTGATGCTGCTGCGCTAGCCGGTCACCGAACGCCACGATGGCACCGGCGCGCCGACCGGGACACGGGACCACGGGCCCCGCGCCCGCGGCCCGGCGCCACGTAACGCAGGTCACACCGACAGGCCGCTCACCTGGGAACACCACAGAGTGGTTCACCGTTGAACATGATGTGGCCCCGACCGCGATTCCCCCGTCCGGCCGGGGCCACACCCCTGCCTCAGCACTCCGCCCTCACTGTCCGTGGGTATTCCGAGCGGATTTCACGCCTTCGAGGGCGAATATGCCAACCGCACCGCGTCACACCCGCCCGAGCGGCATCATGCGTCCATGGACGGTGCCAAGCCTGTGCAGGTCTTGTTCACGCCCGAGGAGTACGACGCGGTCCTGGGACTCGCGGAGCAGCTCGGAGTGCCGGTAGCCGAGTTCATCCGCCGCGCCGTCACCCTGCGCCCCGAGGAGTATCCGGACCCCGGCCGCCGCGCCGAGACCCGGCGCGGGGCCGCGGTGCCGCCGGTCAAGCGGGACCTTGGAGCGGAC
Source organism: Streptomyces kanamyceticus (assembly GCF_008704495.1). Classification (NCBI taxonomy): domain Bacteria; kingdom Bacillati; phylum Actinomycetota; class Actinomycetes; order Kitasatosporales; family Streptomycetaceae; genus Streptomyces; species Streptomyces kanamyceticus. The sequence continues at coordinate 9,491,721 of NZ_CP023699.1, read as the reverse complement.
GGGACGCCCGCGCTCCAGAGGTTCCTCGACACCCTCGCGGCCTCGGCGGATCCGGCTGACGGCGTGACCGCGGCCGGTCAGGACAGCGCGAGGTCCGGCTTGTAGAGGTCGAGCCAGATCGCGAGGTCGAGGGTGCGTTCCAGGCCACGCCGGGAGGCCTGGGTGATCTGCGGCGCGTCCCGCCCCGCGGCCCGCTCCGCCCCCTCGCGGTCCACCAGGTCGAAGACCGGATGCCCGGGCGTCGCGAGCAGGTCCTTGACGTGGCCCTGGAGCGCGACGGCGTACTTGGGGTCCTGGGTGGAGGGGTAGGGGCTCTTCACCCTGTCGTACACGGACCGCGGCAGGACGTCCGCGGTCGCCTCGCGCAGCAGACTCTTCTCCCTGCCGTCGAACGACTTCAGCGCCCACGGCGCGTTGTACACGTACTCGACGAGCCGGTGGTCGCAGAACGGAACGCGCACCTCAAGACCGACGGCCATGCTCGCGCGGTCCTTGCGGTCGAGCAGGACGCGTACGAAGCGGGTCAGGTGCAGGTGGCTGATCTTGCGCATGCGGTACTCGAAGTCGCTCTCGCCGTCCAGGCGTTGGATGCCCGCCACGGCCGTCGCGTAGCCCTCCTTGACGTACGCGTCGAGGTCGAGGGTGCCGCTCAGGTCAGGGCGCAGCACCGAGGCGTCGTCACCGAAGTGGTCGGCGAACTTCACCAGCCAGGGGAAGGTGTCGGCAGTGCGGGCCCGCTCGTCGAAGAACTGCAGGTAGCCGCCGAAGACCTCGTCCGCCGACTCGCCCGAGAGCGCGACCGTGGAGTGCTCGCGGATGGACCGGAAGAGGAGGTAGAGGGAGGCGTCCATGTCGCCGAAGCCCATCGGGATGTCCCGTGCGCGGATCATCTTCGCGCGGACCTCGGGGTCGGCGAGGGCGTCCGAGTCCAGGACGATGTCGCGGTGTTCGGTGCCCGCGAGCTTGGCGACGTCGTGCACGAAGGGGTGTCGGGGGTGCCGCGCAGCTCGTCGGCGACGAAGTTGTCGGTCTGCCCGACGAAGTCGACGGCGAAGCTGCGCACCGTCTCGCCCGCCTCGGCCAGCTGGCGCGCGGCGAGCGCCGTCATCGCCGAGGAGTCGAGGCCGCCGGAGAGCAGGGTGCAGCGCGGGACGTCCGAGACGAGCTGGCGGCGCACGATGTCGTCGAGGAGCTCCCGCACCTTCGCGATGCTCGTGTCCCGGTCGTCGGTGTGCGGCCGGGTCTCGAGGGTCCAGTAGACGTGCCGCCGAAGGCCCGAGCGGTCGACGGTCACGACCGTGCCGGGTTCGACCTCGCGCATGCCCTCCCACACGGCGTGCCCGGGCGTCTTGACGACGGTGAACAGCTCCCGCAGTCCGTCGACACCGACGCGGGCGCGGGCCAGCGGGTTGGCGAGGATCGCCTTGGGCTCGGAGCCGAAGAGGACGCCGTCGGACGTCTCGTAGTAGTAGAAGGGCTTGATGCCCATGCGGTCGCGGATCATGACGAGCTTGTCGTGCCGCCCGTCCCAGATCGCGAAGGCGTACATGCCGTTGAGCCGCTCGGCGAGCGCCTCGCCCCATTCGACGTAGCCGCGCAGGACGACCTCGGTGTCGGACTCGGTGGTGAACCGGTGGCCGCGGGCGGCCAGTTCACGGCGGAGCTCGGTGAAGTTGTACGTCTCCCCGGAGTAGACGAGGGCGACCGTGCCGGTCGGCGTCTCGACGGTCATGGGCTGGCGTCCGCCGGGCAGGTCGATGATCGCGAGTCGGCGGTGCCCGAGCCCGACGGGCCCGTCGTACCAGGTACCGCGGTCGTCCGGGCCCCGGCAGGACATCGTCTCCGTCATGGCCTCCAGCGTCCCTGACGCGGCCCTGAGATCACGGTCGAAGGAGACCCAGCCGGTGATGCCACACATGCGCTTCCTCCTGTTTGGCGAACTAGATGTATCTAGCACCTACTTAAGGAGCGTGCGCCCGCGATGGCGTACGGTCAACGTCCGCGAAACCCGGCGGCGGCCCGCACCCCCACCATTTCGGCCGCCTTTTGCCAAGGCCAGACACCCTCACCCACCGGCCCCGGTCCCGTCACCACACCCCGGCGGACACCCGGCGCATCACGGAACGAATCATTCCGGCCACGCGCAAAGACTTGTCAACGATCCGCGGACCCTCGCGCCACGGCGGTCCGCAGCAGTGCGTCGGCGTCCGCGCGGGCCTGGTCCACGGCTCCGGGGAAGACGTGCAGGCCGTGCGCGACGAGAGCGCCCTCGTGCAGCAACATCAGGGTCCGGCCCAGGCGTTGGGCCCCGCGCGGAGCGATCTCCCGCGCGAGATCGGTGAACAGCGCGAGCATCCACGCCTTCTGACCGGTGATCACCTGGTACGCCGGGTGGACGGGGTCGCTGATCTCCGCATGCGCGTTGACCATGCCGCACCCCTTCGCCAGGTGCGCCCCCGCCCAGTCCCGCGAGGCGTCGAAGACGGCGAGGATCCGGGCGCGCGCCGTGCCCGCGCCCGCCACGTACGGGGCGAGGAAGGCCCGCCAGCGCTCGTCGCGGTCCGCGAGGTACTCGACGACGATCTGCTCCTTCGAGCCGAACCGGTCGTAGAGGGTCTTCTTCGTCACCCCGGCCTCGGCCGCGATCAGGTCGACTCCGACGGCATGGATGCCGCGCTCGTAGAAGAGCCGCCCCGCGGCGTCGAGGGCACGCCGCGCACCCGGCGTCATGGCGATGCGACGCGGCCCTTCGACCGTCGCGCCGCCCTTCTCGGACTCGTTCCCGCACTCAGCCTCACGCTCGCTCATGCCTCCATAGTAAACCGATCTGTATAGTCTCCCCGGAGTAGACCGATCTGTATACCTAACCCGGCGGGAGGACCACCGTGAACGTCGTGCTGTCGATCGCCTTCGTGCTGACCTGGAGCTCCGGATTCATCGGCGCCAAGCTGGGCGCGGGGAGCGCGTCCGCGGTGACGGTCCTGATGTGGCGCTTCCTGCCCCTCGCCGTCGTCCTCGCGGTGGTCGCCCTCACCCTGGCCAGGGCGTCCTGGCGCGGTGTGACCCCGCGCGACGTCGCCAGGCAGTCGGTCGTCGGGGCACTGTCCCAGAGCGGCTACCTGCTCACCGTGTACTACGCGATCCAACTCGGCGTCTCCAGCGGCACGACCGCTCTGATCGACGGCACCCAGCCGCTGGTCGCGGGCGCGCTCGCCGGGCCGCTGCTCGGTCAGTTCGTCTCACGCACCCAGTGGCTGGGCCTCGGACTCGGCGTCACCGGCGTCGCCGTGGTCACCGCGGCCGACTTCGCCGGGGGCGGCGACGCCCCGTGGTGGGCCTACCTCGTGCCGTTCCTCGGCATGCTGTCGCTGGTGGCGGCGACGTTCCTGGACCGGCGGACGCGCCGTCCGGTGCGTCCCGCGGCGGCGATGACCGTCCACTGCGTGACCAGCGCCGTGATCTTCACGGCGCTCGCGGCGGCCACAGGCGGGGCCGCGCCGCCCGCCGAGGCGTCGTTCTGGGTGGCGATCGGCTGGCTCGTGACGCTCTCCACGTTCGGCGGGTACGGCCTGTACTGGCTGATCCTGCGCCGCTCCGGAGTCACCCAGGTCAATACGCTGATGTTCCTCATGGCGCCGGTGACGGCCCTGTGGGGCGCCCTGATGTTCGGCGAGCCCTTCGGCGGCCAGACGGCCCTCGGCCTCGCGGTCGCACTCTCCGCCGTGCTGGTCGTGCGGCGCGGCCGTGACCGCGGGGATGCCGCGGCCGCCGTGACGGAACCGGTCACTGAGGCGTCAGCAGCGCCTGCACCGCGGGCGCGTACCGGCCGGTGACCTCGTCGATCCCGGTGCCCCGCAGGCACGGACCCCGGGCGATGCCGTACATCACGCCGAGCCCGATGAGCATGCCCACGGCCAGCTCGGCGCGCAGGCCCGCGTCAGGACCCGGCAGCCGTTCGCTGAGCCGGTGGGCCACCTGCGTACGGAAGTTGGCGCGCAGGATGTCGCCCTGTTCGCCGTGGAGCGGGGCGAAGACGATCCGCAGGATGGGGTCGGCGCCCCGCTCGGCCTGACCGGTCAGGACATGGCGGACCATGTGTGCGCCGAGACCGTCCACGGGCGCGTCGAAGAACGCGTCCGCGTCCACCTCGAACGACATGACGTGCGAGAACAGCGCGTCCTTGTTCCCGAAGTACTTCAGGATCAGCGGGGGACTCACCCCGGCGCGTTCGGCCACCGCCTTGAGCGTGATGTCGCCGTGCGCGTGCCGCGCGAGGAGGTAGCGGGCGGCGCGGATGATGGCGGCCTTGGTCGCCTCGGCGTCCCTGCGGCCGGAGGGAGTCGGTGGCGCGGACCGGTCCGACTGGGCCGATGTCACGGCAGCGGCCCGAGCCTCGGTCGCGGGTGAAGGCGTCGTCGAGGACGAGGCGGTGGTCGCCATGGTCACGTTCCTTCCAGAGCCGTCTCCTGGGTGGACCCCCCGCGCCCCGCGCGCGGCCGCCCGCCCTTCGGCACCGTGTCCGAGGGTATGGCCAGAGCGGCGGCGCAGGCGACGAGCGCCACCGTTCCCGCCAGGGCGAAGGCCATCTGATAGCCCCGCAGGGTGGGGACGTGGGCCGCGCCGACGGCGCTGGTGTGATGTACGAGCACGGCGGCCACCGCCGCGCTGCACACGCTCTGCCCGATGGTCCGCATCAGGACGTTCACGCCGTTCGCCGACGCGGTCTGGGCGACCGGCACCGCCCGCAGGATCAGCGTGGGCAGCGCGGAGTACGCGAAGGTGGTCCCCGTCGACACGATCGCCGCACCCACGACGATCACCCACAACTCCCGGCTGTCCACGATGCGTACGACATAGCCGAGGGCGATGACGGCCGACCCGATCGCGAGCGTCACCCTGGGTCCGCGCGCGGCGGAGATGCGGGCCGAGACCGGCGAGAGGACCAGCATGACCACACCGTTGGGCAGCAGGCACAGGCCGGTCGCCACGATGGACAGCTCCAGGCCGTAGCCGCTGGCGGCGGGCGCCTGCACCAACTGCGCCGTCACGAGCGAGTTGGCGTAGAAGGCGAACCCGGCGAGCAGCGCGGCCACGTGCGGCAGCGCCACCTTCCGCCCGGCCGCGAGCCGCAGGTCCACCAGCGGCTGCTCGGTGCGCAGTTGCCGGTGCCACCACGCGGCGAGGATGACGACCGCGCCCACGCCGAGCCCGATCACCGCACCGCTCCCCCACCCCCACTGGCCGCCCTGCGACACCGCGAGCAGCAGACAGACGAGGCCCCCCGCGAGTCCCAGCGCACCCCACGAGTCGAACCGGCCGGGGGAACACACCGGTGATTCCCGGACGACCCACCAGGCGAGCGCGAACCCGACGGCGCCGAGGCCCGCGGTCGCCCAGAACATGACGTGCCAGTCCGCGTACTGCACCACGAGCGCGGCGAGGGGCAGGCCGAGCGCGGCGCCGATCCCGACCGTGGAACTCATCAGGGCGACCGCCGAACCGGTGCGCTCCGGCGGGAGTTCGTCGCGCAGGATGCTGATGGACAGCGGCACCACGGCGGCGGCCGCGCCCTGCAGCGCACGCGCCGCGATCAGCAGCCGGATGTCGGAGGTCAGCGCGCAGAGCACCGAGCCCGCGGTCATCAGGCCGAGGGCGATGAGCAGGACGCGGCGCTTGCCGTACATGTCGCCCGCGCGGCCGAGCACGGGGGTGAGCACCGCGCCCGCCAGCAGGGTCGCGGTGACCAGCCAGGAGACGGCCCCGGCGGAACTGCCGGTCAGCCGGGGCAGATCGGGCAGCAGCGGCACGACCACCGTCTGCATGACGGCCATGAGGATGCCGCCGAAGGCCAGCACGGGAACGGTCAGCCGGGCCCTGAGGCCCTTCGTCTCACCGGGTATCGGTACGGACTTCATGCGGACTCCCCCGCGAGCCTGAGGTGAATTGAAATTCACCATAGCGGGTGAATGGGTATTCACCATGAGGAAATGGCATGTGCCATGAGAACATGCGCTGCCGCCCCTATTCAGGAAGGGGGCACGACGACCCATTTAGGATGATGCGCGAAGACCGTCGCGTGACGGAATGCACCCACTGGTGGGGAATGTCCGACAACGGCCTGTACGGCGAGCCCAACCGCCGCCACCGAACGGTCACTTCGGTCGATACTTCCGCCCGGGAACAGCCCGGGAACCGGTCCGAGTTCGGGCATACTTCGGTCAGGACAGGTCTCGTCCGGGCACTCTCGGTCATACTGCCGCCCATGAACCGACTCCGCATCGGCCTGGTGGGCACCGGCCCCTGGGCCAGCGCCACACACGCTCCCGCACTGGCCGGGCACCCGGGCGTCGAACTGGGCGGCGTCTGGGGCCGCCGCCCGGAAGCCGCCGCCGCGCTCGCCGCGACGCACGCCACGACGGCGTACGCGGACGTGGACGAACTGTTCGCCGCCTGCGACGCCGTGGCGTTCGCGGTGCCGCCCGACGTGCAGGCGCCGCTCGCCGCGCGGGCCGCCGCGGCGGGCTGCCACCTGCTGCTCGACAAACCGGTCGCCACCTCGGTCGAAGGGGCACGGGACCTCGTGGCGGCGACCGAAAGGGCCGGAGTGGCGTCCGTGGTCTTCTTCACACTCCGCTTCGCCCCCGCCACCTCGGCCTGGGTCGCCCAACAGGCATCCGTGGGCGGCTGGTTCACGGGCCGCGCCGACTGGTACGGCTCGTTCTACGCGCCGGACGGCGGCGACGCCGCGTTCTCCTCGCCCTGGCGGGCGGGCCGCGGCGGACTGTGGGACGTCGGCCCGCACGCCCTGTCCGTGCTGATCCCGGTGCTCGGCGACGTCACCTCGGTGACGGCGGCACAGGGTGCGGGTGACACGACCCATCTGATCCTGCGGCACACGGGCGGGGCCTCCAGTACGGCGGCACTCAGCCTGACGGCGCCGGTGAAGGGCGCGGGCCTGACCGTGGAGCTGCGCGGCGAGATAGGCACGGCACTGCTGCCCGGCTGGGACGGACCCGGCGAAGCGTTCAGGACAGCGATCGACGGACTCGTCGAGGGGGCGCACGGTGGCGGGCCGCACGCCTGCGATGCCCGTTTCGGACTGCGGGTCACGGAGATCCTGGCGGAGGCCGAGGCTCAGATCGCGCGGGCGTGACGTGATCCGCCCGGGGACAACCACGGGCGGCCGGTACCGTGGCCGCTACGTAATGGCGAGTGACGGCACCGACCGCAGCCAGTGGACCCACAAGACCGGTCAGGGAAGAACCGCTGTGCGATCCTGAGTTGCCCGGTTTCCGACCACACCGATCGAAATACGAACAACAGTCCCACACGCTTCCCGCAACGGCCCGATAGGCCTAGGGGGTACCCAATGCCGGGGAATTTCAGCCATTCTCAGGCTCCCCGGACAAGATGCCCCACAGTTGTGCCCGCGTGCCCGTCGACGATCAAAGCTGCAGGTCGACGAGCTCGCGCACTCCATGATGCCGTAGAGACTGATCGTTTTCTTCGGGCAATGTTTACTACCAAAGCCGATGCGAATATTTAGACTGATCGCGCTCCAACTCGGCGTGCACCAAGAGGGATTACCCACCATGAACAAGACGGCGCTCCGCGCTCTGCTCCGCGAACGACGCGCCCTCATAGCCCCCGAATCACACGGCTTCGCCCGGCCGACCGGTCAGGGCAGACGCGCACCGGGCCTGTCACAGCATCAGGTCGACCAGTTGCTGCACCGGACGTTCGGCACGTACCACCGACTCGAATCCGGCAATTACCCCAACCCGCCGACCTCGCTGCTGCGCGACATCGCCCGCCTCTTCGGCCTCAACGAGCAGGAGTGGGTGTCCCTTTGCCGGTACGCGCTCCTTCAGGACCCCCCTGGGCCGCTGCACCTGTCATCGGGCAAAGAGGTGCCGGGGGTGTGGCAGGAGGCGGTCGACGGGATCCGGCACATGGCCTACGTGACCGACGCCTCCTGGGAGATGCTCGCCTACAACGAGCGGTTCGCCACCATGTTCCCCAACGGCAAGGTCCCCGCGAACACCCTGCGCTGGATGCTCCTGGACCCGCACGGCCGCCAGACCCTCCTCGAATGGGACACGGCCTGGGCGCCGATGGTGCTGCCGCAGCTGCGCGCCGCGCTCGCCGCCCGGCCCGACGACGACATCCTGCGGCAGATCGAGAAGGAGGTCCTCGCCGAATCGCGGACCGCCGATCTCTACGCCGCGGGCAATTCCCATCCCCATCCGGACGGTGACGAGCGCCCGCTGCTGCACGCCCAGGAGGGGAGCGGCTGGGTCACCATGTGCGCGGCGCAGCCCCTGACGGCGCCCGGCTCCCGCCTGATGATCCTGGTGTTCCATCCCGGCGAGACGCGCACCCACCCGCGCGCGGGGATCCTCCGGGCGACCTGAGGGCTGCCCCGCCGCTCGAAAAGAGGTTCCGCCCCGGTCCTGGCACCATGGGTAACAGGCACGGCGAGGTGCAGTAATTTGGCCATCACCCCGCCCGCCCTTTGCCTGTTCTTGAGGGAGCCGCCCCGTGACCGCCCACGTGCTCAGACCTCAGACCGTCCTAGGCGACCACAAGGTCACCACGGCGGAGATAGCCGACGACATCAGCGCCCACCACGCCGACCACCCCCGCCTGCGCGCGATCCTCCGGGTGATCGGCAACTGCGGCGTGGACACGCGGCACTTCTCACGCCCACTGGACTCCCCCACCGTCTCGGGGACCGGTGACGTCGGCGAGCGGGCACGGGCCGCGTTCACGGACTCCCTGGTCATGGCCGAGCGCGCCGCCGTCACGGCCCTCGACTCGGCCTCTCTCGCCGCGCGGGACATCGACGCGATCGTCACCACGCACACGACGAGCTGGTCCGTGCCCAACCTGGACATCCACCTCGTCGCACGCCTCGGCCTGCGCCCCGACGTACGCCGCGTCGCGCTCACCACGGTGGCCTGTCCCGGTGGCACCCAGGCCCTCATCCGGGCCGCCGATCTGGTCGCCGCCCGTCCCGGCAGCAAGGTCCTCGTGGTCGCCGCCGAGGTACTTTCGGCCATCTACCACCACGACGACACGTCCATCGAGTCGATGGTCTACAAGGCCCTCTTCGGGGACTCGGCCGCCGCCACGATCGTCACCGACGCACCGTTGGGCCCCGGCCTCGCGCTCGAGGACAGTTTCGAGTACGTCCTGCCGGACAGTCTGGACCGGCAGCGCGGGCGGATCAGCGCGGCCGGGATCCACTTCGACTCCACCAAGAAGGCGTTGGCGGCCGCGGGGGACGTCATGCCGCGGCTGCGGGAATGGCTCGGCACGCGGCCCCTCGACTTCGCCGTCATCCACCCCGGCAGCCCCCGCATCATCACCGACACCGCGGCCGCGCTCGGCCTGGACGACCACGCGGCCCGGCACTCCCTGGACACGCTCGCCCACGAGGGCAACCTCGGCGGCGTGAGCATCCTGCGCGTCCTGGAGCGCACGCACGCGGAACCCCCGGCCACCGGTGCCCCGGGCGCCATGGTCGCCTTCGGTCCCGGCTTCGCCACCGCCGCACTGCGCTGCCGCTGGCACGCGTAGGCCGGGCCACCACGGCCGCACGTGCGGATATTGGGTTGCCCCGCCGGTGCCGCCCTGTTGAAGTGACGCGCATGGATCATGAGAAGGCGCTGGCCGCGTACGACCGGCAGATGCGGCGCGACGCGCACAGCGACAGTGCGACCTCGCGGATCGAGCGGATCGGCGGCGTCGTACGGCAGGTCGGTTCCGCGTACGACTGGAACGGTGTCCTGTGGGCGGACATCGACGCGGCGACGGCCGATGCCGTGATCGCCCGCCAGGTGCGCGACTACACCGCCGCCGGGCGGGAGTTCGAGTGGAAGCTGCACTCCCACGACCGCCCCGCCGACCTCGCGGACCGCCTCGTCGCGGCCGGTTTCGTGGCCGATCCCACGGAGACGGTGATGGTCGCCGAGACCGGCGCCCTGCCCGCTGGCCCCGAGCTGCCCGAGGGCATCAGCCTGCTCCCCGTGACGGACGCGGAGGGCGTGCGGCTCATGTCCCGCGCGCACATCGCCGCGTTCGGCGAGGGCGACGCCGCCCTGGGCGAGCGGATCGGCAAGCGGGTGCTCGCCCAGCTCGCGGAGGCTCCCGACGACATCGTCGCGGTCGTCGCCATGGCCGGTGACCTGCCGGTGTGCGGCGCCCGGATGGAGCTCTGCCCCGGCACCGAGTTCGCCGGGCTCTGGGGCGGCGGAACCGCTCCTCAGTGGCGCGGCAGGGGCATCTACCGCGCCCTCGTCGCCTACCGCGCCCGCATCGCGGCCGAGCGCGGCTATCGCTACCTCCAGGTCGACGCGTCGGACGACAGCCGCCCGATCCTGGACAGGCTCGGCTTCGCGACGCTGTGCACGACCACGCCGTACGTGTACCAGCCGTAGGCGGCCCGCTCAGCCGAGGAGCTCGGCGATGGCATCCGCCGTGTCGGTCTCGCCGAGCCTCGGGAAGATCTTCTCCACGCTGTTGCGGTGGGCGTCGGCGTCCATGTCGGTCACGGCGTCGACGGCCACGGTGACGTGATAGCCATGCTCGTGCGCGGCGCGCGCCGTCGACTCCACGCCGATGCTCGTCGCGATGCCCGCGAGCACGACCTGGCTGACGCCCCCGCGGCGCAGCCGCAGGTCCAGATCGGTGCCGTGGAAGGCCCCCCACTGCTGCTTGGTGACGACGATGTCGCTGTCCACGCGGCCGAGTTCGGGCACGAGCTCCGCCCAGTCGGCGGGCGGCCGGCCCTCGCGCGCGGGAGCTTCGGTACGCCCGGGGGCGCCACCGGTCACCCGCACCAGGACCACGGGCAGACCCCGCTCGCGGAAGGCGTCGGCGAGCCGCGCGGCCCGCTCGACGATCTGGTCGGCCGGGTGGACCGTGGGCAGCGCGGTGATGCCCTTCTGGAGGTCGACGAGGACGAGGGCGGTGGTGGGGTCAAGGACGGTGGCGGTCATGGGTGGTGCCTTTCCGGTGCGGGGTGGTGCGCAGTGCGCGGTCGGTGACGGTGAGGACGATGAGGGCCAGTGCGAGGACGCCGCCGACCACGGCCATGAGGTGCAGGCCGCCGTCGTCGGCCTGACTGCCGTAGGCGAGGCCGATGAGCCCGGAGGCCGTGATGGCGCCGATGTACTGGGCGGTGCGCTGGAGCCCGGCGGCCGACCCGATCGCGTCGGCGGGGGCGAACTGCTGCACGGCGGCCTGGTTGCCGGTGCCCATGAATCCCTGCGGAATGCCGAAGCAGGCGCCCGCGAGCAGCAGTACGGCGAGCGGGGTGGATCCCGTCGTCACCAGGAGCAGCGCGCTGCCCGCGGCGAGGAGCACGGCGGAGACGGTGAGCGGCGCGCGGATGCCCTTGGTGCGGGCGCCGAGGAGTGAACAGGCCAGCGCGGCGAGGGACATGGGCAGCATGACGAGCCCGGTGTGCAGCGAGCCGTAGCCGCGGGCCTCCTCCAGCCACTGGGTGAAGCCGTACATGACGCAGTAGACGACGAGGTAGCTGAGCCCGTGGCGCAGATAGGTGCGGGTGAGCGCGCGATTGCCGCCCAGCATCCGCAGGTCGATGAAGGGGTGCGGGTGGCGCAGCTGCCACCAGGTCAGGGCGGCGCCGAGCAGGACGACGGGGGCGAGCAGCCACCACAGGGGGTGGCGCAGGTCGAGCAGGAAGACCACGAGGCAGCTCAGCGCGCCGGTGAAGAGCAGCGTGCCCAGCGGGTCGAGGCCGCCCGCGGTGCCGTGTCCTGTGCGCTCCCCGCGCGGCGCGTCCTTGGGGATCCAGCGCAGCGTCGCGCCGTACGCGAGGAGGGCGACGGGGACGTTCACGGCGAAGATGCCGCGCCACCCCGCGGTCGCGACGAGGAGCCCGCCGAGCGTGGGGCCGATGGCGGCGCTGCCGAGCGCGGCGAAGGAGAGCCTGCCGAGGACGGTGCGCGGGGTCGGCGTGCCGAGCCTGCGTGACTCGTCGCGCAGGACGGCCATGGCGGCCGGGTAGGCCGCGGAGGTGCCGATGCCGAGCAGCAGCCGGGAGACGAGCAGCCAGCCGAAGCCCGGGGCGAGCGCGCCGACGAGCCCGGAGGCGATGACGACGACGAGCCCGCCGAGGAAGACCCGCCGCGGCCCGATGCCGTCGGCCAGCTTGCCGAGCACGGGCTGGGCGACGGCGCTCGCGAGGTAGAGGACGGAGACGAGCCAGGCGGTGTCGGCGGCGCCGACGCCGAAGTCGTGACCGATCGCCACCAGGCCTGTGGAGATCATCGTGGTGTTGAGCGGGTTGAGCAGGGAGCCGAGGAGGAGGGGCGCGGTGAGCCGGGCCCCGAAGGCCGGACGGTCGCCCGCGGCAGACCGGGACGTCGCGCGCGACGCCGTCCTCACTTGCGCACCAGCCGCTCCAACAGCACGACGGCATCCGCCAGTTGGCGACGCTCGGCCGGGTCCAGCTCGTCGGCGAGCGCCGCGGCGAGCCAGTCGCGCTTGGCGGCTCGCATCTCGGTGAGGGTGCGCCGCCCCTGGTCGGACACGGAGACGACGGACTGGCGCCCGTCGTCGGGATCGGGGGCGCGCTCGACGAGCCCCAGATCCTCCAGCGCGCTCACGGTCATCCGCATCGACTGGGGCCGCACGAGCTCCGCGCGGGCCAGGCCCGCGGTGGTGTCGGGTCCCGCCCCGTCGAGGCGGGCGAGCACGGAGCGCTGCGATGGGCTGAGGCCGGAATCCGGCGACACACCGCGAAAGCGTCGTACGAGCCGTCGGACGGCGCCCGAAAGGTCGGCGGCGAGCTGTTCGGGGGCGGGGTCACCACTGTGTGCGCTCATGCTTCGCACCGTACGAGTTAGACAGGTAAACTTGCAAGTCTTACTGCGCAGTCCTCCTGTCGAACTTCTCCCTACACAGAGAACCGCCCCTGCCGCAAAAGCGACAGGGGCGGACGTTTCACGTGCAACATGCGCGCTAGCGGATCGGCATGCCCGACAGCGTGCGCGCGATCACCAGGCGCTGGATCTCGCTCGTGCCCTCGAAGATCGTGTAGATCGCGGCGTCCCGGTGCATGCGCTCCACGGGGTACTCGCGGGTGAAGCCGTTGCCGCCGAGGATCTGCACGGCCTGCGCCGTGACCTTCTTGGCGACCTCGCTCGCGTACAGCTTGGACATGGAGCCCTCGGCCGACTCGAACTTCTTGCCGGTGCTCGCCATCCACGAGGCACGCCACACAAGCAGCCGGGCCGCGTCGATCTGCGTACGCATGTCGGCGAGCTGGAAGGCGATGCCCTGGTTGTCGATGATGGGGCGGCCGAACTGGGTACGCGTCTTGGCGTACTCCAGCGCCTCCTCGTACGCCGCGCGCGCGGTGCCCACGGCCATCGCGCCGACCGCGGGGCGGGACGCCTCGAACGTGGCCATGGCCGCGTTCTTCACGCGCTCGCCGCCGGACTTGGCGCGCTCCCTGGCGCGGGCGAGCCGCTCGTCCAGCTTGGCCTTGCCGCCGAGGAGGCAGTGGCCGGGGACGCGTACGCCCTCCAGGACGACCTCGGCGGTGTGCGAGGCGCGGATGCCGTGCTTCTTGAACTTCTGCCCCTGCGACAGACCGGGGGTGTTCGGCGGCACGATGAAGGAGGCGTGCCCCTTCGAGCCGAGCTCCGCGTCGACGACCGCGACGACGACGTGGACGTTGGCTATGCCGCCGTTGGTCGCCCAGGTCTTGGTGCCGTTCAGCACCCACTCGTCCTTGGCCTCGTCGTAGACGGCACGGGTGCGCATCGCCGCGACGTCCGAGCCCGCGTCGGGCTCGGAGGAGCAGAAGGCGGCGACCTTCACGTCGTCCGCGTCGCCGTACATCTGCGGGATCCAGGTGCCGATCTGGTCCTCGGTGCCGTTCGCGAGGACGCCCACGGCCGCCAGGCCTGTGCCCATGATGGACAGGCCGATGCCCGCGTCCCCCCAGAAGATCTCCTCGGTCGCCATCGGGATGCCGAGCCCGGTGGGGTCGAAGAACTGCTGGGCGTAGAAGTCCAGGGAGTAGATCCCGAGCTTCGCCGCTTCCTGGATGATGGGCCAGGGGGTTTCCTCGCGCTCGTCCCACTCGGCGGCCGCGGGGCGGATCACATCGGCGGCGAAACCGTGGAGCCAGTCCCGGACCTCCTTCTGTTCGTCGTTGAGCTCCATGGTGAACTCGGCCATGACCCCTCCAGGACCAGCGATCAACTGCGGCGTTACTTGCGGTAACCGAAGTCTGTTACTGGCCAGTAGTCCATGTCAACTCCCGGCAGCCCGTTCGATGCGCACAGCACGCCGGGTGTTACGTTGCGCGTGCGTCACCGAATCAGCACGGGCGGGGAGAAGCCATGGAGACCACGCAGCGGACCGATCAACAGCGGTCCGCCGAGCACCGGCGACGGGAACTGCTCGAGGCCGCGGACCGGGTGGTGCTCCGCGACGGACCCGGCGCCTCGATGAACGCCATCGCCGCGGAGGCGGGCATCACCAAGCCGATCCTCTACCGCCACTTCGGCGACAAGGGCGGACTCTACGCCGCGCTCGCCAAGCGGCACACGGACGCGCTTCTGGAGGCGCTGCGCGCCGCGCTGGACGCGCCAGCCGAGCGCAGGGAGCGGGTCGAGGCGACGCTCGACACCTACCTCGCGGCGATCGAGGCCCGCCCGCAGGTCTACCGGTTCCTGATGCATCCCTCGGAGGCACCCTCCCCCGGCGAGCAGGGCTTCGACGTCGGCCTGCACTCCGCTCCGCTGCTCCGCCGCCTCGGCGAGGAGCTCGCCGAGGTCATCGAGGAGCGCGTCGACCTCGGTCCGCGGAGCGCGGAACTCGCCCGCGTGTGGGGTCACGGCATCGTCGGCATGATGCACGCGGCCGGTGACTGGTGGCTCGGCGAACGGCCGTGCTCGCGCGCCGAGTTGGTGAGCAGCCTGGCGGACCTGCTGTGGGGCAGACTCGCCGCCGCGGGCAACCGCGTGGGCGGGCCCGGGTTCTGAGCCCAGCCCCCTCCCGTAGTCGTCAGTTCACGTTCCAGGAGGCCTTGGCGGCGGCCCGCAGCACCCTGCGCCGCCGCCAGCCGGTGACGCGGTCGGTGTAGACACCGCCCTCCAGGTGGTCGCACTCGTGCTGCAGGCAGCGCGCGAACCAGCCGGAGCCGTGCACCGTCACGGGCTCCCCGCGCACGTCCACGCCCTCGACCACGGCGTGGTCGAAGCGCGGTGTCCCCGCTTCGAGACCCGGCAGCGACAGACAGCCCTCGGGGCCGCGCACCGTCACGCCGTCCGCCTCGACGAGACGCGGATTGACCACGTGGCCCAGGTGTCTGACATCCTCGTCGTCGGGGCAGTCGTAGACGAACACCCGGCGCGCGACGCCGATCTGGTTGGCGGCGAGGCCCACGCCCTGGGCCGCGTACATCGTGGCGAACATGTCCTCGACGAGCCGCGCCAGTTCGGGTCCGAAGTCGGTCACCTCCTCACAGGGGGTGTGCAGCACGGGGTCACCGAGCAGGGTCAGGGGTCGTACGCGCCCGGAGGCGCCCGGGATCAAGCCGTGTCGCATGGCGGCAAGAGTACGGTCCAGGGGAAGGAGCGGTGCCGAGGTGGTGCCGCGGTTCGGGCTTGTCAGTGGATCTCGATAGGCTGAGGTCGAAACGATGCCGGGGGCAGGCGCGGCGCCGTACGCAAGGAGGATCTCGACAGATGTCAGGCAACACGGACCCGCTGTCGCCGCGGGCCAAGCTGGCCGTGACGGCGGGCAAGGCGGCCGCGGCGGTGTCACGCGCGGCGGGCCGCGGCAGCGGATCGGTGATCGGCGGCAAGGTCGCGCTCAGGCTCGACCCCGAACTGCTCGGTCGGCTCGCCACTCACCTGGACGTTGTCCTCGTGTCGGCCACCAACGGCAAGACGACCACCACGCGTCTGATCGCCGAGGCGCTGCGGGCCAGCGGCCCGGTCGTCTCGAACGCGCTCGGTGCGAACATGCCCGCCGGAATCACCTCGGCGCTCGCCGGCGGATCCGACGCGAAGTACGGCGTGATCGAGGTCGACGAGAAGTACCTCGCGGGCGTCGCCCGTGACGTCGCCCCGAAGGTGATCGCGCTGCTCAACCTCTCGCGCGACCAGCTGGACCGCGCCGGTGAGACCCGCATGCTCGCCGAGAAGTGGCGCGAGGGCCTGTCCGGTTCCAAGGCCGTGATCATCGCCAACGCCGACGACCCGCTGGTCGTCTGGGCGTCCTCCTCCTCGCCGAACGTGGTGTGGGTGGCCGCCGGCCAGGAGTGGAAGGACGACGCCTGGTCGTGCCCGTCCTGCGGTGGCGTCATGCAGCGCCCCGGGGACGACTGGTTCTGCGGCGAGTGCGGCTTCCGCCGCCCCGCGCCGAGCTGGGTGCTCTCCGGCGACCACGTCCTGGACCCGCACGGCTCGGCCTGGCCGATCCATCTGCAGCTGCCGGGCCGGGCGAACAAGGCCAACGCGACCTCGTCGGCCGCCGTCGCCGCCGTCTTCGGAGTGCCGCCGCAGGTCGCCCTTGAGCGCATGTACCAGGTGCAGGCCGTCGCGGGCCGCTATGACGTCGTGCAGTTCCAGGGCCGCGACCTGCGGCTGCTGCTCGCGAAGAACCCCGCGGGCTGGCTCGAGACGTTCTCGCTGATCGACCCGCCGCCCACCCCGGTGATCCTCTCCGTCAACGCCCGCGGCGCGGACGGCACGGACACCTCCTGGCTGTGGGACGTGGACTACACCCGCCTCGCGGGCCACCCGATCTTCGTCCTCGGCGACCGCAAGCTGGACCTCGCCGTGCGCCTGGAGGTCGCGGGCCTGGACTTCCGGGTCTGCGAGACCGTCGACGAGGCCGTGCAGCTCGCCCCGCCGGGACGCATCGAGACCATCGCGAACTACACCGCGTTCCAGGACCTGCGCCGCCGCGTCGGCAACTGACCCGCCCGGATAAGGACATGAGCATGAGCGACAACAGCCTGCGTCTGGTCTGGGTCTACCCCGACCTCCTGAGCACGTACGGGGACCAGGGCAATGCCCTGGTCGTGGAGCGCCGCGCCCGCCAGCGCGGCCTCCAGGTCGAGCGCTACGACGTACGCAGCGACCAGCCGGTGCCCACCTCCGGCGACATCTATCTGATCGGCGGCGGCGAGGACAGGCCGCAGCGTCTGGCGGCCGAGCGCCTTCGCCGCGACGGCGGCCTGCAGCGGGCCGTGGGCAACGGCGCGATCGTCTTCTCGGTCTGCGCCGGATACCAGATCATCGGCAACGAATTCATCAACGACCTCGGCCAGCGCGAGCCGGGCCTCGGCCTGCTCGACGTGGTCTCCACGCGCGGCGAGGGCGAGCGGTGCGTCGGCGACGTCCTCGGCGACATCGACCCGCGGCTCGGCCTGCCGCAGCTGACCGGCTTCGAGAACCACCAGGGCGTCACGCACGTCGGCCCGAACGCTCGCCCCCTCGCCCAGGTCAGGCTCGGCCGGGGCAACGGCACGGGCGACGGCACCGAAGGCGCCTACAACGGCACGGTGTTCGGGACGTACATGCACGGCCCCGTCCTCGCCCGCAACCCGCTCATCGCGGACCTGCTCCTGAAGCTGGCCCTCGATGTGAACGCGCTGCCGCCGACGGACGACCGGTGGTACGAGGCCCTGCGCAACGAGCGCATCAACGCCGCGCAGCAGCAGCCCGCCTGAGCAGCTTCCAAAGAGCCCGCTTGACGCCCCGCCCGCACATGTGAGCGGGGGCGTCCAGCAGGCGGACGCCCGGTACGGACCAACCCCCTCACGCCTATAGGGTGGCGGGGATTCCAGCCGGACGACGTGGTCCGGACCTCGGCCCACGTTGCAAAGGTATTCCGGGCTATGCGCATTGGTGTCCTGACCTCCGGAGGCGACTGCCCCGGACTGAACGCCGTCATCCGCTCCGTCGTGCACCGCGCGGTGGTGGACCACGGCGACGAGGTCATCGGCTTCCACGACGGCTGGAAGGGCCTCCTGGAGTGCGACTACCGCAAGCTCGACCTCGACGCGGTGGGCGGCATCCTCGCCCGCGGCGGAACGATTCTCGGCTCGTCGCGCGTCCAGCCCGCCCATCTGCGTGACGGTGTCGAGCGCGCCAAGGGGCACCTCGCCGACCTCGGCCTCGACGCGGTCATCCCGATCGGCGGCGAGGGCACGCTGAAGGCGGCGCGGCTCCTCTCGGACGGGGGCCTGCCCATCGTCGGCGTCCCCAAGACCATCGACAACGACATCGCGGTCACCGACGTCACCTTCGGCTTCGACACGGCCGTCGGCGTCGCGACCGAGGCCCTCGACCGTCTCAAGACCACCGCCGAGTCGCACCAGCGCGTGCTCATCGTCGAGGTCATGGGCCGTCACACGGGCTGGATCGCCCTGCACTCGGGCATGGCCGCGGGCGCGCACGCGATCGTCGTCCCCGAGCGCCCCTTCGACATCGAGGAGCTGGCGGCGAAGGTCGGTGAACGCTTCTCCGCGGGCAAGAAGTTCGCGATCGTGGTGGCCGCGGAGGGCGCCAAGCCCCGCGCGGGCTCCATGGAGTTCGACGAGGGCGGCAAGGACGTCTACGGCCACGAGCGGTTCGCGGGCATCGCCCGGCAGCTCTCCCTCGAACTGGAGCAGCGCCTCGGCAAGGAGGCGCGTCCGGTGATCCTCGGCCACGTCCAGCGCGGCGGCACCCCCACCGCGTACGACCGCGTCCTCGCGACCCGGTTCGGCTGGCACGCGGTGGAGGCCGTGCACCGCGGCGAGTTCGGCAAGATGACGGCGCTGCGCGGCACGGACATCACGATGGTGCCGCTCGCCGAGGCCGTCGAGACGCTGAAGACCGTGCCGGACGAGCGGTACGCCGAAGCGGAGTGCGTGCTGTAACTCATCGCTTGTTGAACTATCTGCCCCCGGTCGCGCCAGCGGCCGGGGGCAGTTCTACTCTGGTGCCGAACACGTCGCACAATCCGCACGAATCAGGAGCCACTGGATGGATCACAGCGGGCACGGCATGAACATGGATCTGCCGCCGTTCACGCTGGGGCGAGGCCTCGAACTGTCGGCCGACCCCTTCTTCCTCATCGGCTGCCTGGTGGCCCTCTCCCTGTACGGGTGGGGCGTGGCGCGGCTCGTGCGGCGCGGTGACAAGTGGCCGGTGGGCCGCACGATCTCCTTCGTGATCGGCGTCCTCACCATCCTGCTGGTGATGTGCACCAAGCTGAACGACTACGGCATGGTCATGTTCAGCGTGCACATGGTGCAGCACATGATCATCAGCATGCTGTCGCCGATCCTGCTGCTGCTCGGCGCCCCGATCACACTGGCGCTGCGCGCGCTGCCGGTGGCGGCCCGCGGCCACAAGGGTCCCCGCGAGTGGCTGCTCTGGATCCTCCAGAGCCGGTACGTGAAGATCATCACGCATCCCGCGTTCACGATCCCGCTGTTCATCGCGAGCCTGTACGCGCTCTACTTCACGCCGCTCTTCGACACCTTGATGGGCTCCAAGGCGGGCCACATCGGGATGATGGTGCACTTCCTCGCCGTCGGCCTGGTCTTCTTCTGGCCGATCATGGGCATCGACCCGGGGCCGCACCGGCCCGGCCACATCTTCCGGATGCTGGAGCTCTTCGCGGGCATGCCGTTCCACGCGTTCTTCGGCATCGCGCTGATGATGGCGACCCAGCCGATGATCGGCACCTACATGCATCCGCCCGCCTCACTGGGCATCGATCCGCTCGCCGACCAGGAGGCGGCGGGCGGCATCGCCTGGGCCTTCAGCGAGATCCCGTCCGTGGTGGTCCTGGTGGCGCTGCTCTTCCAGTGGCGCAAGTCCGAGGACCGCGAGGCACGGCGCAAGGACCGCGCCGCCGACCGGGACGGCGACAAGGACCTCGAGGCGTACAACGCCTATCTGGCCTCACTGGCCGCACGCGGACGCTAGCGGCAACCGGGCTTCACGGGGGACGATGGCCCTCGGACCGCAGCCACCGCGCCCCGGCGCACGAGGCTGCCGGGAGGAGGCTCAGCGATGCCCGATTCCACGAAGACGATGGGCGCGTTCACCATTGGCGGCCTCGTCATGGTGACGGCCTACACGGTGACGCTCGGAAGCAACGGCTGGCTCTGGTTCGGCTGGGTCGTACTCGGCCTGATCACCCTCGCGATGGTGCTGTCCCGCAGCACCACCTGAGGCGCACACCGGCCGGGGACCCGACCGGTCAGAAGCGGAAGACGTACCCGGTGTCGGCATCCATGGTGCAGGCGTTCGGGTACGTCTTGTGCCAGCTGATCGCCCGGCCCCCGTAGGTGCCCTTCGCGCTCACGGTCACCGGGTCGAACTCCTTGGTGCACGCGTGCGGGTCGTCGGGCAGCGCGTCGAAGTCCCCCGCGGCCGCCTCGATGGCCGCACACGCCTGTGCCGCCTGCGGGTGATGGCCCGCGGGCTCGGGCGCGCAGCGAAGGAGCACACCGCGGATCCAGGTGTCGTCCGCACCCGAGACGGTCAGGAAGAGACCGCCTTGCGGGGCGGGGAGCCCCTCCGCGGCATGGGCGGGGACGGCCGCGCCGAGCGCGATCAGTACGGCGGCCGCGACGGTGGACGGGCGCATGCGAAACCTCCGGTGACGGTGACGTTCTGTGGCGTCCAGGACGCCGGGAAGAAGCCAGCGCACCCTCCGCCGGAGCGGTACTTCCAGCTGCCGCGCCGGTCGGTCCCCCGCCCGGCCGCGCGCAAGGGCCCGAACGGGCTCTCGCGTCCGCGCCGCCGATTGGCTACTCTGCGTCGGCACCGGGTCCAGGGGGAAGGCAGCCGCCATGTTCTATCTACTGCTCAAGTACGTGATCCTCGGCCCTCTCCTCCGGCTGATGTTCCGGCCGAGGATCGAGGGCCTGGAGCACATTCCGGAGTCCGGCGCGGCGATCGTCGCGGGCAACCACCTGTCCTTCTCCGACCACTTCCTGATGCCCGCCATCATCAAGCGCCGCATCACCTTCCTCGCGAAGGCCGAGTACTTCACCGGGCCCGGCGTCAAGGGCCGTCTGACGGCCGCGTTCTTCCGCAGCGCCGGGCAGATCCCGGTGGACCGCTCCGGCAAGGAGGCGGGCCAGGCCGCGATCCGCGAGGGGCTCGGCGTGCTGCGCAAGGGCGAGCTGCTCGGCATCTATCCCGAGGGCACCCGTTCGCACGACGGCCGCCTCTACAAGGGCAAGGTCGGCGTCGCCGCGATGGCGCTCAAGGCCCAGGTGCCGGTGATCCCCTGCGCGATGATCGGCACGTTCGAGGCGCAGCCGCCCGGCCAGAAGGTGCCCAACTTCCAGAAGGTGACGATTCGTTTCGGCGAACCGCTCGACTTCTCGCGCTACTCCGGCATGGACAACGAGAAGGCGGTCCTGCGGGCCGTCACCGACGAGATCATGTACGCGATCCTCGGGCTCTCCGGGCAGGAGTACGTCGACAAGTACGCGGCCGTCGTGAAGGCGGAGGAGGCCGAGCGGACGGCGGCGGGCGCCAAGGAGCCCCGCAAGTTCCCGCGGATGCCGCTGAGCTGAGCCGTTCCGCTCTGGTCTGCTCAGCTCTGCTGAGAGCAGAGCGGCCCTCCTCGGCCCGCGACTCGGGCGTACGGTCCGATCATGAAGAACGCGGTGGTGATCGGCGCGACGGGACAGACCGGGCGCGCGACGGTGCGGGCCCTCGTCGAGGACGGCTGGACGGTGACGGCGGCGTCGCGGGGCGGCGGGCGCGACGAGCGGTGGTCAGGTGACGTACAGGCGGTCAGGCTCGACCGGGAGGTCGATGCGGAGCTCGCCGGGGTGCTCGGCGACGGCGTGGACCTCGTGGTCGACATGGTGGCGTTCACGGCGGCGCACGCCCGGCAGTACGCCGCGCTCACCGATCGGATCGGGTCCGCCGTGGTGCTCTCCAGCGGTGCCGTCTACGCGGACGCACAGGGCCGGAGCTTCGACACCCAGGACGATCCTGACGGCTTTCCCCGGTACCCGGTGCCGATCCCCGAGAACCAACCCACCGTGGCGCCGGGCGACTCCACGTACGGCACCCGGAAGATAGCGCTGGAGCGGGGACTGCTCGCGCTGGGCGACCGGCTGCCGGTGACGCTGCTGCGGGCCGGGGCGATCCACGGGCCGTACTGCCGGGGGCCCCGCGAGCTGTACTTCGTGCAGCGCAACCTCGACGGCAGGCGCACCCGGGTGCTCGCCCACGGCGGCCGCAGCCGGTTCCACCCGGTGGGGGTGCGCACGCTGGCCGAGCTCGTGCGGCTCGCCGCGGCCCGGCCCGGCTCCCGGGTGCTCAACGCGGGCGACCCCGAGGCGCCGACCGTGGCCGACATCGGGGCCTCGGTGGACGCGGTGATGGGGGTCGAGACCGAGACGGTACTGGTGGAGGGCGGGCCGCCGGAGCCCGGCGTCGGCCTCACGATGTGGTCAGCCGCGCACCCGGTGGTGTACGACATGGCGGCCGCGGAGCGGGAGTTGGGGTACAGGCCCGTCACGACGTACGCCGAATCCCTTGAGGAGACGGTCCGTTGGCTCGTCGATCACCTCCGCGAGCGCGACTGGCGCGAGGCGTTCCCCAAGATGGCCGCGAACTATGATCTCTTCAACTACTCGGCGGAAGACGCCTGGTTGGCACGGCGGGAGAAGTAAGTGAGCGAGCAGCACGCCCAGTACACGAAGCTGGTGGGACTGCTCGATGAGCGGGGTGCCACGTACCGCGTCATCGAGCACGAGGCCGAGGGCGCCACGGAGGCGGTGAGCGCGCTGCGCGGCAACACGCTGGAGCAGGCCGCCAAGTGCATCGTGGTGATGGTGAAGATCGGCAAGAAGACGAAGCGGTACGTCCTGGCCGTGGTGCCCGGCGACCGGCGCGTCGACCTCAACGCGCTCAAGGCGCTGCTCGGCGGTACGTACGCGGGCTTCGCGACGCAGGAGGTGGCGGAGCGGCTCTCGGGCAGCGTGAGCGGCACCATCCTGCCGTTCTCCTTCGACCCCGAGCTCGAACTCGTCGTGGATCCGGCGCTGTTGGAGCACGAGGAGATCTTCTTCAACGCCGCGCGGCTCGACCGTTCGCTGGCGCTGCGGACGGCGGACTACCGGGAGATCGCCGGGCCTAGGACCGAGGCGATCTCCCAGTAGGAACCACGCAGGAACCCGTCAGACGCGGGGTGTTACGGCTTGGGCGTGGCGTGCGGTGCGCACGTCACGTCCTTGGCGTCCGTCTTCCCGTCGAGCAGGTAGCCGTCCACCCGGTCGTTGATGCACGGGTTGGTCAGGCCGGTGACTCCGTGGGAGCCCGCGTCCTTCTCGGTGATCAGGCGGGAGCCCTTGAAGCGCTTGTGCAGCTCGACGGCGCCCTGGTACGGGGTGGCCGCGTCACGCTGGGACTGCACGATGAGCACGGCGGGCAGGCCCTTGCCGGTCTTGACCTTCAGCGGGGTCTGCTGCTTGGTCGGCCAGGTGGCGCACGGCAGGTTCATCCACGCGTTGGACCAGGTCAGGAACGGATAGTCCTTGTGCAGGCGGGTGTTGTCCCGGTCCCACTTGCGCCAGCTGGTCGGCCACTTGGCGTCGGCGCACTCCACCGCGGTGTAGACAGCGTTGCCGTTCTCGTCGGAGATGTTGCCCGCGGTGTCGGACATGTCGGGGCCCGCCTCGTCGACGAGCGCCTTGGTGTCCCCGGCGAGGTACTTGCTCCAGGTCTCGGCGACCGGCACCCACGACGAGTCGTAGTAGGGCGCGCCCTGGAAGAAGGCGGTCAGCTCGGCGGGGCCGACGACACCGCCGATCGGGTTCTTCTTGGCGGTGGCGCGCAGCTTCTCCCACTGCTGCTGCACCTTGGCCTGGGTGTCACCGATGTGGAAGGTGGCGTCGTTCTTGGCGACCCACGCGGTCCAGTCCTTCCAGCGGCCCTCGAAGGCGACGTCCTGGTCCAGGTTGGCCTGGTACCAGATCTTCTCGCGGGAGGGGTCGACCACGCTGTCCACGACCATGCGGCGGACGTGGGCGGGGAAGAGCGTGCCGTAGACGGCGCCCAGGTAGGTGCCGTAGGACACGCCCAGGTAGTTGAGCTTCTTCTCGCCGAGGGCGGCGCGGACCACGTCGAGGTCGCGCGCCGTGTTCGGCGTGGTCATGTGCGGGAGCATCCAGCCGCTGCGCTCGGCGCAGCCGTCCGCGTACTCGGCGGCGAGCTTGCGCTGGGCGCGCTTGTCGGCCTCGGAGTCGGGCACCGGGTCGGCCTTGGGCGCCTTCACGTACTCCTGCGGGTCGACGCAGGAGATCGGCGTGGAGTGGCCGACGCCGCGCGGGTCGAACCCGACGAAGTCGTACGCCTTGGCGGTCTTGGCCCAGACCGGGTTCTTCTTGGTCACGCGCGTCGGGAAGCGCATGCCGGAGCCGCCGGGGCCGCCTGGGTTGTAGACGAGGGCGCCCTGACGCTCCTTCTCGGAACCGGTGTTGCCGATGCGGTCGACGGCTATCTTGATCTTCTTGCCGTTGGGCTTCGCGTAGTCGAGCGGCACGGAGACCCAGCCGCACTGGATCGGCTTCTCCAGGCCCCAGTCGGCGGGGCAGTCCCGCCAGTCGACGCCGGCCTTCGCTGCGCGCTGCGCGGCGAGCGCGACACCGCGCGCCTCGCGGTCCTTCCCGGAGCGGGCACCCGCGTCGGCGTTCGCCGAGGGCGCGGCCATGGCGCCCGCGATCAGCGTGGCCGTGACCAGGGTGCCCGCGGTGCCGAGCACCGCGGTCCGTCTGTTTCCTGGGGTCCGTCGCAAGTGGGGCCTCCCGCACATCGATTCGAGCAGATTCGATCAGTACGAGGGATCCTCGCGCCGCTAGGTTCCCTGCGACAGATGTGGCGGGGGTTCTTTACCAATCCGATAAACGGTGAACCCTGAACCGCTCAACGGGGAGGGTGGGTCGGTGACATCCGGACACGGGTCCGGAGGGGGGCGGCGCCCTGCTCGTCGCGGCGTACATCCGGTCGTCCGAGGTCAGCCCGAGGTCAGGACGAGGCTACGACGAGGCCGGGGCGACGGCGGCGGCGCACCGTCCAGCCGATCATGGCTCAATGGCGCCCTTGACCATGAGGAAACGTCACAGCGAGTCTGTTCGAGAACCGGAGTCCCAGAAATGCACTCCAGTTTCATGTTCCACTCACACATGGAGGTTCGATGGACATCCAGATGAGCACCGAAGTCGACAGCGACCTCGGCGAACTTGAGGTACTCGAGATGGACGAACTGCAAGTCAGCGGTTCGTCCACGGCCTACAACTACATCGCCAAGAATGCAGACCGCTCCTCGGAGATACCGGCGGGCTGATCGGCCCGGCTGAATCGCTGCATGAGGAGCTCACAAGATCTGCCGCCTGAAGGCCGCGAGGTCGGAGCGGCGCCCGCTTGTGAGCTCCTTCGGTTCTCGGTCGCACTGTCCGGATCAGGACGGATGGCATGGATCTCTTGCTGCTCTTTCCGCCGCCAACGGAGGCAACTCTCTTTCCCTATCTGAGTTTGCCCTATCTCGCCGGTCACGTCCGACGATTCGGCTACAGCGCCCATCAGGTCGATCTGGGCATCGAATTGGTCCACCGGCTTCTTGACGGCCCGGCACTCATGCGCAAGGCCCAGGCCCTGGACGAGGCACCAGATCTGCCCACTTGGTATCGAGCGGTCGTAGCCGATGCCGCCGTGCGGCATCTCGGCGAAATGCGCGACTTCGTCCTGACGAAGAACCCGGCGCCCCGCCTGGGTCCCGTACGCGCGGTGCGACTGGCCCGGCAGAGCGCCCAACTGATGATGCGCGACTCGGCGTTGTCGCAAGTGTGGGACGACTTCGACTCGCTCGACCAGGCGGTTGAACGGTTGTCGGAATCGAGGGTCGATTCCCTCGACTTCGCGACCGGGAATCTGCACACTTTGCTGACCGAGGCTCTTGACGAGTCCGCGCCGCGGGCGGTCGGCATCTCCGTCGCCTTCTTCAGCCAGCTGGCGCCCGCTCTGCTGATCGCCCAATGGATCCGCCAGCGCCACCCGGGCATGCCCATCTGCCTCGGCGGGCAGCAAGTCATGCTGCGCCACTCCGAACTGGCATCGATGGCATCGGTACGCAGGGCCGTGGACGCTCTCTGTATCACGGCGGGTGAGGAGCCCCTGGAGCGCTGGCTGGCCCACCTCCATGGAAACGCGCCGCGCTCCGACGTGCCGGGGATGCGATGGCTGAGCCCCGAGGGCGTGGCAGGCCCGAGCCGACTGCCAACCCTTCGCTTCAAGGACATCGGCCCGCCTGACTACGCCGGGTTGAAGGTGCACTCCTACCTCAATGACACCGTTGTCCTCTCCATGGTGTCCTGTGTGGGCTGCTACTGGGGACGCTGCATCTTCTGTTCCTACGGCAATCGGTCTCTCGAACGCGGGGCGTATCAGCAGGCTTCCCCCAGGCAACTCGCGGACGCGGTATGCCACATCGTAGAAAACACCGGAATCGACTTCGTCACCGTTGTCGATGAGAACACCAATCTGCGACTGCTCGCCCGCGCCATGCGCCTGGTGCGCGAGCGCGGTGTTCAGGTGCGTTTCAATACGCGCAACCGCCTTGAGCCGATCCTGCTCGATCCGGGCTTCTGCCAGGAACTGGCAGAACTGGGCTGTGAGGGAATGGCCGTCGGCTACGAAGGCGTCACACAGCGGCTGCTCGACAGACTGGACAAGGGCGTTCAGGCCGGGGACTTCCAAGTCATTCTCGACAACCTCGCAGCGGCGGACATACGGGTCAATCTCTCGATCATGGGCGGCCTTCTGGACGAGACCGAGGAGGAGTCCGAGGAATCGCTCCGCTTCCTCGAACGCAACCGCGACAAGTTCGCCATCGACGCGTTCGAGCTCATGGTGGTCGAGCCGCAAACCCGCCTGGTGGCCGATCCGCAGTCCTTCGGCGTGGTCCTCGACGGGTCCGATGCGTTCGCCGACAACCGCGAACTCAACTACTTGGGCGGCAGGGTGGGCAGGCGGCACACCGTCGTCGGCGGACCCGAGCGCCCCGACATGCTGCGGCGGCTGAAGCACGGCATGCGCCGGATCTCCGGTCCTGCGGCGGCCGGGCCCGCCGAAGCCGCGGCGCAACCCCCTGCGGAACACATCGCGCTGCGCCCGCATCCGTGGATCCGGTGCGCTCCGGCGAGGTTCGCCCCGCACGGCCCGGGCGGCGATTCCTCCTTGCTGGCCGATCCCGTACGGGAACAGGTGTACTCATTGCCGAAGAACCACGTGACCCGGAGCGCCGCGCCCGGTGGTCCCTTGATCGCGACCAGTGCGCAGGGCCGGTTCCTACTCGGCAAGCTCGCCGCCGCGGATGTCGGTGTCCTCTGCAACGAACCGCTACCGGCAACCAGTCCGTCACGCTGAAGGAGTCACACGGTGCACATCACCCTGGTCAATATGCCCTGGGCCTCAATTGACTTCCCTTCCCTGGCCCTGGGAATCCTCAAGCGTCGCGTCGCGGACGAGTTCCCGGAGAGTCGTGTCGACGTCGTGAACGCCAATCTCGACTACCTCGACTGGATCACCGAGCGAGCAGGTCTCACGCGTGAGGAGTACAACTTCTGCTGGGACTCCTACTTCACCGGCTACAGCGAGTGGATCTTCTCCTCCGCGCTGTACGACGATCCGCAGTGGCGCAACTCCGCATTCGCGGACCTCGTGGCGGGAGCGGTGCCGGGAGACATGCTCAACAAGGGGCGAGAGCTGCACGCGCTCGCCCCCGAATACATCGCGTCCCTGGTCGGCCGCATTCTCGCCGACCGGCCCGACGTCGTCGGCTTCTCGACGACCTTCGCGCAGAACAGTGCCGTTCTCGCCGCGGCCAGGCTCATCAAGAAGACCGCGCCAGAAGTGCGTGTGGTGCTGGGTGGCGGCAACTGTGACGGCCCCCAGGGCGCCGCGCTCCATCGCGGCTTCCCCTTCATCGACTACGTCAACCGCGGTGAGGGCGAGGTGTCGTTCACGCGGCTGCTCGCCTGCCTTCGCGACGAGTCGAACCCCGCGGACATTCCCGGGCTTTGCTGGCGCGATGCGGAGGGCGTCTCGCACGCCAATGCCATGCGGGCGGCCCCGTTGCCCGCGTCGGCACTGGTCACCCCGGACTACACGGACTACTTCGAGCAGCACGCGGCCTCTCGCGCCAGGGCCATGGCCGAGCCCCATCTGGTCCTGGAGAGTTCACGCGGCTGCTGGTGGGGTCAAAAGCATCACTGCACCTTCTGCGGGCTCAACGGTTCGTTCATGGAATTCCGCAGCAAGAGCCCGGACCGGTTCGTCGACGAACTGCTCGCGATGACCGAACGCCACCAGGTGCTCAACGTCGCCGTGGCCGACAACATCCTGGACATGACGTATCTGCGGTCGGTGGTCCCGAGGCTCGCGGAGGCCGAATGCGACCTGCGGATCAGTTATGAGATCAAGTCCAACATGCGCCGCGAGCAGCTCGCCTCGCTCGTCGCCGCGGGAATCCACTACGTGCAGCCGGGCATCGAAAGCCTCAGCGCCCGTGTCCTCAAGTTGATGGACAAAGGGGTGACCGGCTGCCAGAACGTCCGCATGCTGCGGGACGCGGAGTCGGTGAGCCTCGGCGTCGTGTGGAACTACCTCTTCGGCTTTCCCGCCGAGACCGAGGACGACTACGACTCGGTGATCGACCAGTTCCCCGCCATCCATCACCTCGCTCCGCCCAATGGAGTGACCCGGATAGCCATCGAACGCTTCAGCCCCTACTTCAACCGCCCGGAACTCGGCTTCGGCGACCTGCGGCCCGCCGCTCACTACGCGGTGATCTACGATCTCCCGGAGTCCGAACTCCGGGACATGGCCTATGTCTTCGACGCGGCGCACCAAGGCATCTCCACCGCGCACGCGGAGCGGTTGGAAAAGGCCGTCGAGACCTGGCGTCACGAGTTCCCCCGAGGGCGGCTGACCCAGTGCGACCTGACGGACTCCATCGTCCTCACCAACACCCGGCCCGGCTTCGCCTGGCGGACGCTGAGCATCGAGGAACCCTGGGAGATGGCCGCCTTCCGGCTCCTGGAACAGCCGTGTACGAGCGAGGTGCTGGCGAAGAAGCTCCGGGAAGCCCAGCACGACATCGCCGCGGAGGACCTGTCGGCCGTGCTCGCCCGCTGGCGCACGCTGGGGCTGCTCTTCGAGGACGGTGGCCAGACCGTGCACGTCGTACCGTTCGCCGCCAACCAGGACCTCATGCGCTGGGTGACCCGTGACAGCAGTCCCGCCCTGGTGCCCGCGCTGCTCCAGGACCCGGTGGGCCGCGTACCGGAAACGAGCACGGCGACGGCGCTCCGGTGCTGGCGGGAACGCGACGAGGAGACGCGCGCGAGGGACGGCATCTACATGGGAGAGGGTCCGTACGACGACACCGCTGTGCGGACCGTCTCGGACCTGGTCGCGCGAGGCACCCGGCACGTCGCCCTTCCGGGGCCCGTGCTCCTCGGCCACGGCGACCCCGAGAGTGACCGGGACGCGGTCCGCGGGCTCACCCATGTGCGGGAGTTGACCGGGCACGGCCTCTCCGTCGACTGGGAGCTGGACCTCGGCACCGAGATCGGACAGTGGCGGCTGTTCAGCCACCTCTACCCGCCGCGTTCGGTGGCCGGTCCCGACGGCGACGCCGTCCTCGATCAGTGGCGCGCCACGTTCCACATGAACAAGTGCGGCTACCGGCGCGGCAAGGGCTTCGTCGAGGTCACCGACCTGCGCCACGGAACGCAGCGGCGCGTCCTCATGCGCAAGGTGCACAAGGGGAAACTGGCATCACTGCTGGACGGCGCCCCCGTGTCGGATTTCCGGCAACAGGAGATCGAAGCGTTCCTGAAGTCAGGCCTCGTGCACCAGGTCGGCTCTCTGCTGTGGTGGCTGCCCTCCCGCATCTCCCGCTGGCCGGTCGTAAGTTGACGGAAGGGATCAAGGACCATGTCTCAAGGCGAAGCCACCGGGCCGCTGCGCTCCCTCAACGCGGCTGAATGGGACCACACGTACGACTCCACGACCCCTGGATGGGACGAGGAGCCGCCACCACTGCTCGGTGAACTCCTCACCGAGCACGCTCCGCCGCCGACCCACGTACTGGATGTCGGCTGCGGGCTCGGCACCACCGCGCGGTGGCTCGCCGACCGCTCCTACACGGTGACGGCCTGCGACTTCTCGCCCCGGGCGATCGCCGAGGCCCGGCGCCGCACACCGGCCGATGCGGCCGTGCGCTACGAGGTACTCGACGTCACCGCTCACCCGCCCCTGGACCCGTTCCCCGTGGTCCTCGACCGTGGCGTACTGCACACCTGCCCCACCCACCGTGAGCGCCGGACGTTCGCCGCGGCGATGGCCCGGATGTGCCGCCCCGGCGGACTGTGGATACACGTCGGAGCCGCCGCGCTCACCGAGGAGGACGCCCTGCACCAGTCCAGCGGACCGTCCTGGACCACGGAGGAGACCTTCCGCACCGCGGTGACCACCTGGTTCACCGTGCTCGACCACCGGATCTCCGATTTCGGCCGACAGCGGGGCGTGACGGACTGGGCGGCTCGGTACGTCGTGCTCCAGCGAAGGGAGAACTAAAACGGTCTGTCAGCCCAGGGTGTTCAGCGCCTCGTCCAGGGCCCTGCGCACCCGCAGCGCGTCCGGCGCCACAGCGGTGACCAGGACCGCGGGGCCCGCCAGTGGAGTGAGCGCGGCCCACTCCCCCAGTGGCGCGGGCCCGGGCATGTCCTCGGCGAACTCCGGCCGTACGACGACCAGTTGCCCGACCGCCCGGTTCCCCGCGAGGACGGCGGGGCCGTCCCAGCCCGCGAGGGCGCCTGGCCCGCAGGACAGTTCCTGGTCGAGCAGGGGGCTGCCCGCGCGGTACACCGTGAGGCGGCTGGTGAGGCGCCCCTGCGCCTCGGCCACCCGGCCCAGGACCTGTTCCTCGCGCAGCACGAGGCGGGCGCCCGGGGCGAGGTCGGCGCGGGTGGTGACGCGCAGGTCGCTGTCGCGGACCGAGATCAACTGCTCGGGCAGCCAGTGCAGTTCCGCGCCGTCCTCGACGGTCAGCCGTACGTCGTAGCGCGCGAAGTCGCCGTTCTGGCCCGGCAGCGCGATGGTGGCCGCCGCGGAGCCGATGTGCAGCGCGGCGCCCGCGCGCACGGTGGCGTCGACGGTCAGGCGGTCGCCGCCCAGGGGACCGCTCATCGCGCCGACGAGCGTGATGTGCGCCCCGGACCCGGTCGACCGGGTGCGGCGCAGCGCGAGCGGGCCCTCGCCGTCGAGCACCGGCAGCGCGGTGCCGCCACGCCCGTCGGCGCGGGCCTCCACACGGGCGGTGCCGCGGACGCCCGCGCCGCCGCCCGTTCGGGTGACGCCCCGGGGGGCGAGGTCGACCGTCACGCGGACGCGGTCCACGCGGCGTACTGCGCCCGCACCCAGGCGGCGACGGGTCCTACCCCATCCTCGGACCTCAGCGACTGGAAGACCACGGGCAGTTCGGCGCGCGCGGCCTTCGCGTCGGCGGCCATCCGGGCGAGGTCGGAGCCGACGTGCGGGGCCAGGTCGGTCTTGTTGACGACGAGCAGGTCGGCGGTGGTGACGCCGGGCCCGCCCTTGCGCGGGATGTCGTCGCCGCCCGCGACGTCGATGACGAAGATCTGCGCGTCGACGAGCCCCTTGGAGAACGTGGCGGTGAGGTTGTCGCCGCCGGACTCCACGAGGATCAGATCGACGGGGCCGACCTCGTCCTCCAGGTCCTCCACGGCCTCCAGGTTGGCGGAGATGTCGTCGCGGATGGCGGTGTGCGGGCAGGCGCCGGTCTCCACCGCGGTGATGCGCTCGGGCGGCAGCACGGCTTCGCGCAGCAGGAACTCGGCGTCCTCGCGGGTGTAGATGTCGTTGGTGACGACGGCGAGGGACAGCTCGTCGCGCAGCTCGCGGCAGAGCGCCGCGACGGTCGCGGTCTTGCCGGACCCGACGGGCCCGCCGAGACCGATGCGCAGCGCGCGGCGGCTTCCGTCGGGACGGTGGGCGTCGGCGGACACGGCGGCGGGGCCGTCGTGGGAGTGGTCGAGGTGCATGGTTACGGCTCCAGATTTCAGTGAGTAGGGATCGGACGGGGTTTTCAGCCCATCCGGCGCGGAGAGGGTCTCCAGCCCGTCCGGCACGGAGAGGGTTTTCAGCCCGTCCGGCGTTTGAGGACGAGGCCGTTCAGGCCGAAAGGGGGTCCGGGGCACAGCCCCGCGACATCAGCCAAGCCAGCTAGGAGGCGAACAACCGCACAGGCCAAGCGGCATGCGCCTCCGCCCCGATCTCCAGAAGCGGCGCCGACCCCGCGGGCAACGCGCCGACGCCGTCGTCCAGCACACGCGCCGCCGCGTCGACCGCCTGGCGCACCACGCGGTCGACGTCCGGGGCGAGCCGGGCAAGGACCGCCGTGGCGTCGAAGGGATCGAGGCTCAGCAGCCGCACCGTCGCGGTCGCGGGCCCGCTGATCCCTTCGTACGCCGAGCAGTACGCCGCGTCCTCGGGGCCGAGCCCGGCCGCGCGGGCGGTGAGGCCGAGCACGACGGGCTGATGCGCGCCCTTGGGGAACCGCCGTGCCAGCGCGTCGAGTTCCGGGTCCGGCCAGGTGGCCCGGGCGGCCCGCATCATCTGCCGCCCCAGGCGCCGCGCGGCGATGCGCAGCGCCAGGGACGGCGTACGGGCGTCCGCCGCCACGTCCAGGTCCACCGGATCGACGCCGAGGGCGGCGGCCGCCGCGAGGGCGGCCGTCACCAGGCCGGTGGTGTGCAACCGGCCCCGGCAGAAGGACTCCAGGCTCGCGGCGCCGGTGACGCGGCCCGTCTTGACGGCCTCTTCGGCCCCGCCGGAGTGGGCGTGCCCGCCGGCGGGGAAACGTCCGTCGGCCAGGACGAGAAGTGCTGCTCGTGACATGTGATCGTCGCCAGGTGAGTTGAGACCGTCGAAACCTCGGTGGTCGAAGCCGTCAGAAGAGGAAGTACCGCTGCGCGAGCGGCAGTTCCGCGGCGGGCGACGGTTCGACGAGCTCGCCGTCGATGGTGACGGCGAAGCTGTCGGGGGCGACCTCGACCCGGGGCAGCGCGTCGTTCTCGTACATGTCCGCCTTCGAGCGGCCGCGCGTCGAACGGATCGCGGTGAACTGCTTGTCCAGGCCGAGGCGTTCGGGCAGTCCGTCGTCGAGGGCCGACTGGGTGACGAAGTTGATCGAGTTGAGCGCGGGGGCCCTGCCGTGCGCGCCGTACATGCGGCGCGGCAGGATCGGCTGCGGGGTCGGGATCGACGCGTTGGCGTCGCCCATCTGCGCGTACGCGATCTGGCCGCCCTTGAGGACCACCTGCGGCTTGACGCCGAAGAACGCCGGTTCCCACAGGACCAGGTCGGCGAGCTTGCCGGACTCCACCGAGCCCAGCTCGTGGTCGATGCCCTGGGCGACGGCCGCGTTGATCGTATACTTGGCGACATAGCGACGTGCGCGGTGGTTGTCGGCGCGTATGTCTCCGGGCAGGTAGCCCCGGCGCCGCTTCATCACGTGCGCGGTCTGCCACGTACGCATGATCACTTCACCGATGCGTCCCATGGCCTGGGAGTCCGACGACATGATCGAGATGGCGCCGATGTCGTGCAGGATGTCCTCCGCCCCGATGGTCGTGGGCCGGATGCGGGACTCGGCGAAGGCGAGGTCCTCCGGGACGGCCGGGTTGAGGTGGTGACAGACCATCAGCATGTCGAGGTGTTCCTCGACGGTGTTGACGGTGTGCGGCCGGGTCGGGTTGGTGGAGCTCGGCAGCATGTTCGGCAGCGAGACGGCCGTGATCATGTCGGGGGCGTGGCCGCCGCCCGCGCCCTCGACGTGGAAGGCGTGCAGGGTGCGGCCCGCCACGGCATCGAAGGTGGCGTCGACGAAGCCCGCCTCGTTGAGGGTGTCCGTGTGGACGGCGAGCTGGGCGCCGGTCTCCTCGCAGACGTTCAGACAGGCGTCGATGGTGGCGGGGGTCGCGCCCCAGTCCTCGTGGATCTTGAAGCTGACGGCGCCCGCGCGGAGTTGGGCGTGCATGGACTCGGCGTTGACGGTGTTGCCCTTGCCGAGGAAGCCGATGTTGACCGGGCTGGATTCCAGCGCGGCGAACATCCGGGCCAGGTGCCAGGCGCCGGGCGTGATGGTGGTCGCCTTGCTGCCCTCGGCAGGGCCCGTGCCGCCGCCGAAGAGCGTGGTCACGCCGGAGGCGAGGGCCTCGTCGACGATGGTCGGCGAGATGAAGTGGATGTGGGTGTCGATGCCGCCCGCGGTGAGGATCTTGCCGTTGCCCGCGATGATCTCGGTCTCCGGGCCGATGACGAGCTCGGGGTGGACACCGTCCATCGTGTCGGGGTTGCCGGACTTGCCGATGCCGGTGATGCGGCCGTCCCTGACACCGATGTCAGCCTTGACGATGCCCCAGTGGTCGATGGTCACGGCGCCGGTGATGACGGTGTCGGGGGCGCCTTCGGCACGGGTCGTCCGCGACTGGCCCATCGACTCGCGGATCACCTTGCCGCCGCCGAACACCGACTCGTCGCCGGAGCGTCCCGGCCCGCCGGAGCGGTCCTCCTCGATCTCGATCAGCAGATCCGTGTCGGCGAGCCGGATGCGGTCGCCGGTGGTGGGGCCGAACAGATCGGCGTACGCGGCACGGGACAGCTCAGGCATCGAGGGCACCTCCGGTCTCTCCGCGTAGACCGGGCACGATGCGCTTGCCGGCCAGCGGAACGAGTTCGACGTCAACGGGAATTCCGGGCTCGAAGCGCACGGCGGTTCCCGCGGCGATGTTCAGCCGCTTTCCGTGCGCGGCGCCGCGGTCGAAGTCCAGACCCGGGTTGGCCTCGGCGAAGTGGTAGTGGGAGCCGACCTGGACGGGGCGGTCGGCGGCATTGAGGACCGTGAGGCGGGTGACCTCGCGGCCCTCGTTGAAGGAGACGGGGTCGTCGGCGAAGAGGATCTCGCCGGGGATCGTTCCCCGACCCGTGACAGCGTGCGCTGCGGCATGCATGAGGCGCGGTCCCCCGTCAGACGATCGGATCGTGGACGGTGACGAGCTTCGTGCCGTCCGGGAAGGTGGCCTCGACCTGGACGTCGTGGATCATCTCGGCGATGCCCTCCATGACGTCGTCGCGGGTGAGCACCGCGCGCCCGGAGGACATCAGTTCCGCGACGGTACGGCCGTCGCGGGCGCCTTCGAGGATGTGGGAGGTGATGAGCGCGATCGATTCGGGGTGGTTGAGCAGCAGCCCCCGCGCCCTTCGCTTCTCGGCCACATCCGCGGCCACATGGATGAGCAGTCTCTCCTGCTCGTGCGGGGTCAGTTGCACGCGTCCCACCTCACAGTCCTAGCTCCGAACCGTGCGGGGTCCGGCTGCCGCGGCCACCGCGACAGATATAGATGTAACACACAGCGAGTGCGCATGATCTACGCACCCTGGCTACGAAATCCGCTGGTGGCGTGGCATGGGAGGGTAGTTGGGAGGAGTTTCAACGAGGTTAACCAGCCATTGACCGGCTCATGACTATCAGCTGGGGAGATCCATACTCACCAGCCCTCGCAGGCCGTTCTGCAGCATGTCGACGGCGACGTCGTCGAACAGGGCATACTGGGCGGCGAAGCCCTGAGCCACGGCGATCATGGTCCGCGCGACATGGTCGGCGGGTACGTCGGAGGACATCATTCCGGCCTCCTGGTACCCCTCGACGACCCGCACCCACGCGGCCCGCACCCCGATGTACCCCTCGCGGATGAGGCCCGACAGGTCGTCGTTGCGGAGCGTCTCCGTCCACACCTGGATCATCAGCCGCGGGTAGTACGACTTGGCGCCGTCCGCGAGACCCGGCTTGAGGTCGAGGACGTTGCCGAGGACCTCGCCGACCAGCTCGTGCGGAGGGGGCGGCGGACTCTGCTCGGCGGCCGCCTCGAAGACGCCCCGGATGTCGTCGAGCACCTCGGCGACGATCGCCTCGATCAGCTCCTCCTTGCCGCGGAAGTAGCGGTAGACCGCGCCCGCCGAGAGGCCCACCTCCTTCAGCACGTCCTGCATCGACGTGGCGTGGAAGCCGTTGCGCGCGAAGCAGAGCGCCGCGCCGTCGAGGATCTGTCGACGTCGCGCGTCGAGGTGCTCTTGGGATACCCGGGCCATGGGCTCAACGTAAAACGAACATTCATTCTTGACAAGCGAGCCGCCGCCCCGGGAGAGTGAATGGCGTAAAACGAAGGTTCATTCTCTTTGCCGGTTCAGTCGCCTCGCAGGTTCAGTCGCTTCGCACGGCGGCCCGGGACCATTCGTCGCCGGGCGACCCTTTCGCGGAGGAGCACCCCATGACCACGCCGCCCGCCACCGCGCCCCCGCAGGCGCGTCAGATCGTGATGGTGGCCGTTCTCGTCCCCGTCCTCGCGGCCCTCGCGCTCTGGGCCTTCGCGTGGCCCGCCGCGCGGACGGCGCCCCGCGATCTGCCGCTCGGCGTCGCGGGACCGGCCGCGGCGGCGGGCCCTTTGACCCAGCAACTCCAGCGGCAGCAGGGGGCGTTCGAGGTCCATCGGTACGCCGATGAGGGCGCGGCCCGCGACGCCATCGAGGACCGGGCCGTGTACGGCGCGGTCGTCGCCACGCCCCAGGGGCCGAAGCTGCTGACCGCGTCAGCCGCGAGTCCCGTCGTCGCGCAACTGCTTCAGCAGGCGGTGCAGCGTCAGGCTCCGGAAGGCAGGGCGGTGCCGACGGTCGACGTGGTGCCCGCGCCCGAGGCGGATCCGCGGGGCTCTGCCCTCGGGGCCAGCGTGCTGCCGCTGGCGATCGCGGGGGTCGCGGCCGGGGCGCTCGTGACGTTGCGCGGTCTCCGTGGCATCCGTGCGGTGGTCGCCCTCGTCGTCGCCGCCGCGTTCGTGGGAGCGGTCACCGCCGCGCTCACGCACAGCTGGCTCGGCGTGCTCACCGGCAACTGGTGGGCGGAGGCGGGGGCGTTGGGCCTGTCCACTCTCGCGGTGAGCGCCACCGTCGCGGGGCTCGCCGCGCTGCTCGGACCCGTGGGGATAGGGATCGGCGCCCTGTCGATGGTGCTGCTCGGCAACCCGTTCTCCGGCGTGACGTCCGCGCCGCAGCTGCTGCCCGAACCGGTCGGCACCATCGGCCAGTTGCTGCCGCCGGGGGCGGGCGGCTCCCTCCTGCGCTCGGTCTCCTTCTTCGACGGCGCGCGAGCCTTCGGCCCTGCCCTCACGCTCGCTCTGTGGGCCGCCCTCGGCTTGACGGCCGTGGTGCTTGGCGCGGCGCTGCGGAGACGGCGTTCACCGGCGGCCGCCGAGCAGCCCTCGGCGCGGGCCGAGGCGGCGCGGGTCAGCTGAGGCGCGCCCGCGCTGCCGCGAGGACGGCGTTCCTCGGCA
The DNA here is from genome assembly GCF_008704495.1 of Streptomyces kanamyceticus. NCBI lineage: Bacteria > Bacillati > Actinomycetota > Actinomycetes > Kitasatosporales > Streptomycetaceae > Streptomyces > Streptomyces kanamyceticus. Next base: position 9,454,226 of record NZ_CP023699.1, on the reverse strand, counting down.
GCCGCCGAGCGGCCTGCGGTCCGGGCCGAGGCGGCGCGGGTTACCTGAGGCGCGCCCGCGCTGCCGCGAGGACGGCATTCCCCGGCAGCCGCCGAGCGGCCTGCGGTCTGGGCCGAGGCGGCGCGGATCAGCTGAGCCACCCCCGCGCAAGCATTCGGCCCCGCCCTGCGGGCCGCCCTCGGCCTGCCGGCCGTAGCGCTCGGCCCGCTGCCGCGAGGACGGCATTCACCAGCGGCCACCGAGCCGCCCGCGGTCCGGGCCGAGACAGCGCCAGTCGGCTGAGGCGCGCCAGCGCTGCTGCGAGAAAGGCGCCCCTCGGAGGCCACCGAGCGGCCCGCAGTCCGGCCCGAGACGGCACCGGTCAACTGAGGCACACCCCCGCGCGAGCCTTCAACCCCACCCTGTAGGCCACCCTCGGCCTGACCGCCGTGCTGCTCGGCCCGCTGCCGCGAGGACGGCACTCACCACCGGCCACCGAGCCGCCCGCGGTCCAGCCCGAGACAGCGCCGGTCAACTGAGGCGCGCCCGCACTACTGCGAGATAGATGCCCCTCGGAGGCCACCGAGCGGCCCGCAGTCCGGCCCGAGACGGCACCGGTCAACTGAGGCACACCCCCGCGCGAGCCTTCAACCCCACCCTGCAGGCCACCCTCGGCCTGACAGTCGCGCTGCTCGGCACGCTGCCGCGAGGACGGCACTCACCAGCGGCCCGTGGTCCGGCTCGAGACGGTGCCGGTTAGCCGAGGCGCACCCCTCCCCGCACCTGAACTTCCCTCTCCTAGCAGTGGAGTTGGGTGTTCAGTCAGGTCGCGCCCGGACCCCGATGCTCCGCCGCGATGCCGAATCGGTGCGGTTCGGCGGGGGACGACGACGTGCTGCCGAGCGAGGTGACCGAGCTGATGGTGTGCTCCTCCGGCTCCTGCGCGAGCCCTTCGAGGCGCTCCAGGTCGGCGGCCGAGACCAGTGCCACGAGTGGCTTGCCGTGCCGGGTCACGACGACCCGCTCGCCGCCGTAGACGACGCGGTTGATCAGCTCGGCGAGCTCTGCCCGGGCTTGCGTCACCGGAATCTCGTAGGCCATGCACCCAGCTTAAACGGCGCCTCAGAAACCCGTTCCCCGCGCGCGGGGCGTACCCCCTCGCTCAGCGCACCGTCCAGATCCACCCCAGCGGTGTGAGGCCGAGAGCGCGGGCCACGCCCCGCGAGGCGTGGTTGTCGATCGTGGTGCTGTAGAAGAGCACGTCCCTGCGCGGGCCCTCGCGGCGCGCCCATGCGGCGACCGTGGCCGGTGCGAGGCCACGGCCCCGGTGGTCCGCGCGGGTCCAGATACCCGCTTCCGCGGCGCGCGTGTTCGCGGCCGGGGTGTGACAGATCGACACGGGCTCGCCGTCGCGTACGGCCATGACCCACTCCCCCGCGGCCCCGGCGATCAGCTCCGCCCACTCGCCGGGCTGCCAGTTGTCGGGACGCCTCAACTTCCTTGCGGCGCCACGCCCTTCGGCATCCGAGACCAGCAGCGGAAAGGGCGCGGGTCGATGCGTCGCCAGGCGGTCGGGGAAGGTGAAGCACGGGCCGCCCTGGACCCCGACCGGCTCGCCCGGCGTCTGCAGGGCCGCCGCGATGCGCGTCAGTACGACGGGCGTCTCGCCCGGAGCGTACGGCTGAGCCGAGCCGTCGGCCGTCCCCGGATCCTCGACGTCCGGGCCCAGCGCCAGCAGCCGCGCTCCCGGCGACCAGGACCAGACGGCCCGCACCGACGGGTCCGTCACTCTCGCGCACACCCCGGCCCGCCCCGGAGCGAGGCCGTGGATGACGTCGACCTCCAGCGCGAGCAGGTCCTTCTCGTTCCGTTCCATGACCCGCCCCGACCCCTCTCGCCCTTCCCTCGGCATGGCCCGTCGAGCGTACGCGAGGGCTCCGCCCGCGCCACGAGGATTACGGACCCCTCCCCACCGCGAACGTACGTCCTGTACATTTTTTACAGAGTGCTGCGGAGAGATGCGAAGAGAGGCCGTCCCATGAACCGTCCGTCGAACCACCCGCTGAGCCGCCCGCTGAGCCGCCCGTCCGCCCGTTACGTCCTGCCCCAGTTCACCGAGCGCACGAGTTCGGGGACGCGGACCCTGGATCCGTACTCCAAGCTCCTCGAAGAACGGATCGTCTTCCTCGGCACCCCCATCGACGAGACGTCGGCGAACGACGTGATGGCGCAGTTCATGCACCTCGAATACCTGGCGCCGGACCGGGACATCTCGCTCTACATCAATTCCCCCGGCGGCTCCTTCAGCGCGATGACCGCCCTGTACGACACGATCCAGTTCGTCGCCTGCGACGTGGAGACGACCTGCCTGGGGCAGGCGGCGTCGTCCGCCGCCGTGCTGCTCGCCGCGGGCACGCCCGGCAAGCGTTTCGCGCTACCCGGCGCGCGCGTGCTCATCCACCAGCCGTCCGTCACCGAGCCGATCCACGGGCAGACGAGCGACCTCACGATCCAGGCCGACGAGATCCTGCGCACCCGGCGGCTCCTGGAGGAACTGCTCGTACGGCACACCGGACAGAGCCCCGAGCGGATCAGCGCCGACATCGAGCGGGACAAGATCCTCGATGCCCCCGCGGCCGTCGAGTACGGCCTGGTGGACCGCATCATCCCGAGCCGCAAGAGCACACTGACCACGCACGAGGGCGCACCGTCCGCGCGCGAGGGAAGGTGAGCCCGGCATGCTGCCCGACCTCCCGCCCCTGCCCGCGCTGACGCGCGCCGAGGCAGAGTTGGTCGACCGCTACCTCGAAGTCGTCGACCTGGTCGGCCGGATCAACCCGGCCAGGGGCGAACTCACCTACGGCGGGCTGCGCGCGGCCCAGGCGCTCGTGAGCAGCGCGACGGCCCTGCGGGACGCGCTGACGCTGATGCACCGGCGCGGCGAGAGCGAAGTGCACGCGCCGACGCTGGCCCGTGCGCTGCGCGTGCTCGACGGCGAGCGCCGGACCCGCCGGGTCACCGTGCCACCCCCGTCGCAGAGTTGATCAAGCTCTTCGCCCAGATCTCCGTGGCGGTCCGCCCGTTGGCCGCCGCCGGAGGCCCGGAATCCGCCGCGCCGCACTCTTCGGAACGTCCGGAGGCGTGTTGAAACGGACCAGACGAGCTACCCCGAACGGCGTAGCCGAGGGTCCGCCAGGGCATGGCCGAGAGTTGCGTCAGGCGCCTACGAAGAGTGCGGAACGAACCATTCCGGTGCTGGTCGAACCGTCGTCGACCACCGGGACGGCCTCCCCTTTCGGGCGGTGTCCACCTGAACGGGTCAGTCGTGAGGAGCCTCACAAAACGCCGTTTCGGCTCGGTTTTTTCGCCCTTGTCGGGTCAAGATCCTCTCCGACGACAAGCCCCCGCCACAGCGGCGGGGCGGTCCGGGCGGACGCCGAGTCCTGCCGCCACCCGGATGACCGGTCGACATCGGTGCAACGGCAGGAGTGGAGGACCCAAGCACGGCGGGCCCGTCCGGAAGGTCCGGACGACGCGCCCTTGGGGTGAAGCCGCAGAGCACGACGCGGCCGGGCATCTTCGCCTGCCCGAACCCGACAGGTCATCCTTCACAGGCGGCTGACGAAGGGTTGCGCATGACTGCGCTGAATCATGTTCCGTCGCTGCTCAGCAGGACAGGGGCCGCATCGGCCCTCACGCTCGCCGTCGTAGGCGGCACGGTGGTGGCCCCCGGGCTCACCGGGGAAGCACAAGCGGCCACTCACGGGACGAAGGCGCTCAAGATCGCGGCTTCCAAGAAGGGCTCGCCCTACCGTTACGGCGCGGTGGGACCCAACCGGTTCGACTGCTCGGGCCTGACGCTGTACTCGTTCAAGAAGACGGGCAAGAAGCTGCCGCGCACCGCCGCCGCGCAGTACAACAAGACCAAGCACATCTCCAAGTCCCAGCGGACCCGCGGCGACCTGGTGTTCTTCCACTCCGGCAGGAACGTCTACCACGTCGGGATCTACGCCGGTAACGGCCGCATCTGGCACGCGCCCAAGCGGAACACCGTGGTGCGCCTGGAGAGGATCTGGACCAAGAGCGTCTGGTACGGCAGGGTCCGCTGACCCTCGCCCCACCGGCCTGACTCCGAGCACTCCGGAGTGCTCGGAGTCAGGCCAGGACAGGCTCCACCAGGAGTACGAGACCCAGCACGCCGAGCGCCGCACCGGTCACCGCCTCGATGGCGCGGGCCGTGCGGGGCCTGCGCAGCCACCTGCCGAGCCGGTCGACGAGCAGCGCCACCACCGGGAACCACAACAGGGCGAGCGCCACGACGATGGACGCGAGCAGCAAGGTCCTGGGCATCGCGGGACTGCCCGCGGGCACGAACTGGGGCAGCACGCTCAGGAACGTGATCGACGCCTTGGGGTTGAGGGCGTTGGTCAGGAAGCCCTCCCGCAGACCGCCCGCCCGCACCGTCACCACGTCCTGCGCCATGTCGCGCGGTCGTGCCGCTGAGCGCAGCGCGCGGTAGGCGAGGTACAGCACATAGGCGGCGCCGACCAGTTGGAGCGCCCGGAAGAGCGCGGGGACCGCGGCGAGCACCGCGGCGACACCCGCGACCGCGAGGGCCGTGTGCACCAGGAGTCCGGCCGCGACCCCGATCGCACTGGCCACGCCCGCCCGCCGCGAGACGAGTGAGTTGCGTACGACGACGGTGAAGTCGGCACCGGGCATGGCGACCATGCCCGCCGCGAACAGGGTGAAGGCGACCAGTTGTGCGTCCATGCCGCCCAGCCTGCCGGTCCTGAGCCTTCAACGGGTATGTGGAATATCCTGACTGTGCCTTAAGCAGTCGTTTACCCACACCCACTCCGGGTTCCGGGCGGCCTGCCGCCCACCGCCGTACGCGCGTCCTTCGCGGCGCAGGGAGCTGCCATGTACGACCCCACGCGGCTCGCCGCACTCGTCGCGGTCTCCGAGGCCGGTTCGATCACGCGGGCCGCCGAGCGCCTCGGCTACACCGTGCCCGCCCTCTCCCAGCAACTGGCCAAGCTGGAGCGGGAGGCCGGGACGTCGTTGCTCGTACGCCATCACCGCGGGGCGCGGCTGACCGGCGCGGGCGAACTCCTCGCGGCCAGGGCCCGCCGGGTGCTCGACGAGATGGAGCGCGCCCGGCACGAACTCGCGCAGCTCGCGGGCCTGTCGGGCGGCAGGCTCCGCGTCGGCACCTTCACGACCGCCGGGATCCATCTGCTGCCGCCCGTCCTGACCGCGTTCCGCAGGGCCCACCCGGACGTGGAGCTGACCGTCGCGGGCTACGAACCGCCGTTCGGCGTCGCGGCGGTGGCGGCGGGCGAGGTCGATCTGTCCCTCACCCACGCCTACGAGCCCGCCGACACGGTGCCGCTGCCCGCCGCCGTCTCGGCCGAGCGGATCCTGGTCGAGGAGCTGGTCCTGGTGACGCAGCCGGGGCACGCCCTTGCGAGCGGGACGGCAAGGCTGCCGCTGCGGGCGCTCGCCGGGCAGCCGCTGATCAGCATGGCGCCGACGCATCCGCCCCGGCAGGCCGTGGAGCGGGCGCTCGCGCGGGCCGGTGCGACGCCCTCGGTGCTGGTCGAGACGCCGGGCTACGCCCTGGTGTGCGCGCTGGTCAGCGCCGGGCTCGGCATCGCCGTGGTGCCGGAGATGGTGGCGCGCACCGCCGCGACACCGGTCGGCATGCGCCTGCTCGAACCCGGTGACCTGCGGCGCACCATCTCCGTCGTCCACCGGACCGACGAGTCGACCGCCGCCGCGGACTCCTTCAGGGCGCTGCTGCGCGGGACCTACGGGCGTTCGGCGGGCTGAGCCGGGGCGGCGGGGGAGGTCAGTGGGCCGGGTCGCGGGGCCTGTCCTTGACCGGGGCGGTCCACGGCAGGGCGATCCAGACCGTCTTGCCGCCCTCCTCCGTGGGGCTGACCGACAGCCTGCCGCCGCACTCGGCGGCCAGCCAGCGGATGATCACCATGCCGCGGCCGTTGTCCTGCTGGACGGCGGCGGGCAGCCGCTTGGGGTAGCGGGGGTGGCTGTCGGTGACGCCGATCCGCAGCTGTTCGTCCCGGTCGAGCTCCAGGCCCACGGTGAAGGTCGGCGACTGGCCGAGGGTGTGCTGCACGGCGTTCGTGGCGAGCTCGGAGACGATCAGCCTGATCGTGTCCGCCACTTCGGCCTCTCCTGGCAGGCCCCACTCCATGAGCACCCGCGAGACGTACTTACGGGCCGCGGGGACCGAGGCAGGATCGCTCGGCAGGGTGACGGATGCTTCCTGGTGATCTGCCATGGCGACGCTGTCCCTTTCCCACCGGGACTGGTCTCGCCGACTCGTGGCGGATGACTCGAGGACAATCCCGGACTGGTGCTTCGCGCCAGCCTGCCACTCCTTGGCCGGTCACGGGTGGCGATCCACCGAGATGTGCATATATCTGTCGCTCGAAGCGGTGAACTCTGCAACGACAGACCGTATTTGGGCGGGACACCGGCACTTCCTCTACTGTCGCCTATTGCCCCCCGCCCAGCCGCCGCCTCGCCGACGGCTCCGTCCGGAAGGAGACGGACATGCAGTACGGGCCCGCGGTGCGCCGCCGCCAACTCGGCGCGGAATTACGCGCCCTGCGCGGCCTGGCCGGACTCACCAGCAGCGAGGCCGCGGCCAAGGTCGGCTGGCACCAGTCGAAGGTCAGCCGGATCGAGACGGGCCGCAGTGGCGTGAAGGCCCCCGACGTGCGCCTCTTGCTCGATGCGTACGACGTGAAGGACCCCCATCTCATCGAACGCCTGGCCGCGTTGGGCGGCTCCGAGGAAGCGGGCACGGGGCGCCACCACTGGTGGAAGGCCTACCGCGACCTGCTGCCCGCGACCTATCGCGACTTCATCAGCCTGGAATCGCAGGCGAGTTGGCTGCGCACCCTGGAGACCAGTGTCGTGCCGGGCCTGCTGCAGACCCCGGACTACGCGCGCGCGGTGACCAGGGCCGCGCTCGGCGGGCTGCCGGAGGACCAGGTGAAGGCCCTGGTGGAGGTGCGTCTGGCCCGGCAGGACGTGCTGCGCGCGGATCCGCCGCTGCGGCTGAGCGTGGTGCTCGACGAGGCGGTGCTGCGCCGCCCGGTGGGCGGGGAGCGGGTCTTCGCGGGGCAGCTGGCGCGGTTACGGGAGACAGCACACCTGCCCCACGTGCGACTTCAGGTGCTGCCGTTCGCCGCGGGAGAGCACGTGGGCCTGATCGGGCCTTTCGTTATCTTCTCATTTCCGAACATTGCTGATCTGGATCTGGTTGTTCTCGACCATTTGACGAGTAGCCTCTACCTCGAACGGAAAGAAGACCTCCAGGCATACACGGAGGCCTTCAACTCCCTTCAGGAACAGGCGCTATCACCAGAGGACTCAACGGATTTCATCGCCGGGCTAGGCGATGGCGCATAAGGAGGCACCATGACAGCACTGCCTCGACACCTACCTTCCAGCACCACACTGCACGGTGCGCGGTGGCAGCGCAGCAGTCGCAGTAATGGAATGAACAACTGTGTCGAGACGGCCACGCTCGTCTCGGGTTCGCTGACCGGCCTGCGTGCCGTGCGCGACTCGAAGGACACGGCAGGGCCCGCCCTGCTCTTCTCCCCCGGCCCCTGGGAGACATTCGTAGACAGCCTCCGGTGAGCAGACCCCGGCCCCGACCGGGCCGGGACCGGTTCTTACCCGGGTGCGTTGCGGCTGATCACTCGTACGGCATCGGCGATCTGTTCGCCGGTGAGATCCGCACGGGCGGTCAGCCGCAGTCGCGAGATGCCGTCCGGCACGGACGGCGGCCTGAAGCACCCCACCGCAAGGCCCGCGGCCCGGCAGTCGGCCGCCCACCGCACGGCCTCGTCCGGCGACGGCGCCCGTACGGACACGACGGCGGCCTCCGGACGCACCGCCGAAAGGCCCTCCGCCGTGAGCAGCCGGTACAGCTCGGCGGCGACCTCCCGCGCCCGCGCCGCACGCTCCGGCTCGGCGCGCAGCAGCCGCAGGGCGGCCAGCGCGGCGCCGGCCGACGCGGGCGCGAGCCCGGTGTCGAAGATGAAGGTGCGGGCCGCGTTCACCAGGTGCTCGATGACCTTGGCGGGACCGAGCACGGCGCCGCCCTGGCTGCCGAAGGACTTCGAGAGCGTGAGGGTCACCACGGTGTCGGGCGCACCGGCCAGCCCCGCCGCGTACGGCGCGCCCCGGCCGCCGGTCCCCAGCACGCCGAGTCCGTGGGCGTCGTCGACGACGAGCCCCGCACCGAACTCCCGGCACATGGTGGCCAGTTCGGCGAGCGGGGCGGCGTCGCCGTCCACCGAGAACACCGAGTCGGTGACCATCAGGGCGGGGCCGCCGTGGGCGTCCAGCGTCTTGCGCACCGCGTTCGGGTCGGCGTGCGGCACCACCTGCGTCGCGGCGCGGGCGAGGCGGCAGCCGTCGATCAGCGAGGCGTGGTTGCTCGCGTCGGAGACGATCAGGGAGCCGTGCGGGGCGAGCGCGGTGAGGGCCGCGAGGTTCGCCGTGTACCCGGAGGAGAACACCAGCGCCGCCTCGGCGCCGCAGAATTCCGCCAGTTCACGCTCCAGCTCGGCGTGCAGCTCCGTCGTGCCCGTCACCAGGCGCGAGCCGGTCGCGCCGCCGCCCCAGCGCCGGGCCGCCGCGGCCGCGCCCTCGGCGATCGCGGGGTGCCGGGTCAGGCCCAGGTAGTCGTTGCTCGCCAGGTCCAGGAGGCCGCCCGGGTCGGCCGCGCGGGAGCGCAGGGTGCGCACGAGACCGGCCGCCGACCGTAGCCTGGCCTGCTCGTCGAGCCAGTCGAACGGTGCGCTCGCCGGTTGCGCCACACGGGGCCTGTTTGTAGACATTGCACAGACCCTAGCCGTCCGGCCACCTGGCCAGGGTGTGGCAATACCCACACCTCAAAGCGTTTCTGTTGTACGAACTCTCCTTGGCCAGGAGGGTCGCCGTACGTAAGGATCAGCGCCATGGATCTGCTGAACACGCTGGTGGACAAGGGGCTTCGGCGCGAGCTGCCGACCCGCGAAGAGGCGCTGGCCGTACTGGCCACCTCCGACGACGACCTGCTGGACGTGGTGGCCGCCGCCGGAAAGGTGCGGCGCCACTGGTTCGGGCGACGGGTGAAACTCAACTATCTGGTCAATCTCAAGTCGGGCCTGTGCCCCGAGGACTGCTCGTACTGTTCGCAGCGGCTCGGCTCCAAGGCCGAGATCCTCAAGTACACCTGGCTCAAGCCCGACGAGGCGTCCCAGGCGGCGGCCGCCGGGGTCGCGGGCGGCGCCAAGCGGGTCTGCCTGGTGGCGAGCGGCCGCGGGCCGACGGACCGTGACGTCGACCGGGTCGCGCAGACCATCGCGGCGGTCAAGGAGGCGAACGAGGGCGTCGAGGTGTGCGCCTGTCTGGGCCTGCTCTCGGACGGCCAGGCGGAGCGCCTGCGGGGCGCGGGCGCCGATGCGTACAACCACAACCTCAACACGTCCGAGGCGACGTACGGGGACATCACCAAGACCCATACGTACGCCGACCGTGTCGACACCGTCCAGAAGGCGCACGCGGCGGGCCTCTCCGCCTGCTCGGGGCTGATCGCGGGCATGGGCGAGAGCGACGCCGACCTGGTCGACGTGGTGTACGCGCTGCGCGAACTCGACGCGGACTCCGTGCCGGTGAACTTCCTGATCCCCTTCGAGGGCACGCCGCTGGCCAAGGAGTGGAACCTCACGCCGCAGCGCTGCCTGCGCATCCTCGCCATGACCCGCTTCGTCTGCCCGGACATCGAGGTGCGCATCGCGGGTGGCCGCGAGGTCCATCTGCGCTCCATGCAGCCGCTCGCCCTGAACCTCGCCAACTCCATCTTCCTGGGCGACTACCTGACCAGTGAGGGCCAGGCGGGCCAGACGGACCTGGACATGATCGCGGACGCCGGTTTCGAGGTCGAGGGCACCGACCAGGTGACGCTGCCGAAGCACCGCGTGGACGCGGCGGCGGCCGCGGCGGCGGCCGCGGCGGCGGGCTGTGGCGGGCACGACGCGGGTGGCTGTGGTTCGCACGAGGGCGGCGGATGCGGTCCCTGCGGGAGCGCCGAGACCCCGGACGAATCGACTGCGTCCTCGAACGAGCCCGCGGCCGAAGCCAACGAGGCGCGCACGGACCTGGTGGCGGTGCGTCGCCGGGGCGCGGGAACGGACCTCGCACCCAATGCGTGACCTCTCCACCGCGGACCTGATCGCGCTCGACCGGCAGCACGTCTGGCACCCCTACGGGCCGATGCCCGGCACGCACGAGCCCTTGGTCGTCGAGTCCGCGAGCGGCGTCCGGATGCGTCTCGCGGACGGCGGGACCGAGCTCATCGACGGCATGTCGTCCTGGTGGTCGGCGATCCACGGCTACCGCCACCCCGTCCTCGACGACGCGGTGCGCGGCCAGCTGGACCGCATGAGCCACGTGATGTTCGGCGGACTCACGCACGAGCCCGCCGTCGCCCTCGCCAAGCGCCTCGTCGACATCACGCCCGAGGGCCTGGAGCACGTGTTCCTCTCCGACTCGGGTTCGGTCGCCGTCGAGGTCGCGGTGAAGATGTGCCTGCAGCACTGGCGTTCGCTCGGCCGCCCCGAGAAGCGGCGCATGCTCACGTGGCGCGGCGGCTACCACGGCGACACCTGGCAGCCGATGGCCGTCTGCGACCCCGAGGGGGGCATGCACGAGCTGTGGCAGGGCGTCCTGCCGCGGCAGGTGTTCGCGGACGCGCCGCCGCCCGGTTTCGACGCGTACGACGAGGCGTACGCCGATCACCTCCACGAGCTGATCGGGACGCACGCCGACGAACTCGCCGCCGTGATCGTCGAGCCGGTGGTGCAGGGCGCGGGCGGCATGCGGTTCCACTCCCCCGGCTACCTCCGCGCCCTTCGCGAGGCGTGCGACGCCCATGACGTCCTGCTGGTGTTCGACGAGATCGCGACGGGCTTCGGCCGTACGGGGGAGCTGTTCGCGGCCGACCATGCCGGTGTCACACCCGATGTGATGTGTGTCGGCAAGGCGCTGACCGGCGGCTATCTGTCGATGGCGGCGACGCTGTGCACACCGCGCGTGGCCGACGGCATCTCGCGGGGCGAGGTGCCGGTCCTCGCGCACGGGCCGACGTTCATGGGCAATCCGCTGGCCGCCGCGGTGGCCGGTGCCTCGATCGACCTGCTGCTCGGGCAGGACTGGCGGACCGAGGTCAAACGCATCGAGTCGGGCCTGCGCGACGGTCTGGCCGAGGCGGCCGCCCTGCCCGGCGTCAAGGAGGTCCGCGTCCTCGGGGCGATCGGCGTCGTCCAGCTCGATCACCCGGTGGACATGGCGGCGGCCACGGACGCGGCGGTACGCGCGGGTGTGTGGGTGCGGCCGTTCCGCGACCTGATCTACACGATGCCGCCGTTCGTCACGAATGACGACGACGTGGCACGGATCGCGCGCGCGGTGTGCGCGGCGGCGAAGGAGGGCTGACATGACGGTCATCGTGGTGTCCGGTACGGGCACGGAGATCGGCAAGACCGTGACGACGGCGGCGGTGGCCGCCGTCGCCCGCGCGGCCGGGCGCAGCGTCGCCGTCCTCAAACCGGCGCAGACCGGGGTCGGCCCCGACGATCCCGGCGACGCGCGGGAGGTGACGCGGCTCGCGGGCGAGGGCATCACCACCCTCGAACTCGCGCGCTACCCCGAGCCGTTGGCGCCGGACGTCGCGGCACGGCGGGCCGGACTCGCGCAGGTCCGTCCGCAGCAGGTGGCCGACGCGGCGGCGAAGCTGGCGACCGAGTACGACCTGGTCCTCGTCGAGGGCGCGGGCGGACTGCTCGTACGCCTCGACGACGAGGGCGGCACCCTCGCGGACGCCGCGCGGCTCCTGGGCGCGCCGGTCCTGATGGTCGTGACGGCGGGCCTCGGCACGCTCAACGCGACGGCGCTGACGGCCGAGGCGCTGCGGGCGCGCGGCGTGCGCCAGCTCGGCCCGCTGATCGGCAGCTGGCCGACCGCCCCCGACCTGGCATCCCGCTGCAACCTCGCCGACCTCCCCAAGGACGCGGGCACCCCGCTCCTCGGCGCGGTCCCGGCGGGCGCCGGGTCGCTCGAAGGCCCCGCCTTCCGCGCTTCGGCGGGCAGTTGGCTGGCTCCCGAGCTGGGCGGCACGTGGGACGCGAAGGCGTTCGGTGAGCGGGAGGGGGCGGGGGCGCGGGGGCGTTGAGGCCAGGGGTGAGCGGGCGCAGGCGCTGGGGCCGAGAGGCCAGGGGCACGGGCGGCTGCCGGTCACGCGGAGATTCGCCCGCAGGGGCCCGGCATGGTGGGAGCAGCCGCCCCTTCACAGGGACTCCCCGCCACCAGCAGGAGGCGAATGCCCTCCGTCGGGGCACCATGGCGGTATCCGATCGCTCCGTCGAGGAGGGTTCATGCCGCCCCGCTCCCCCAAGCCCGGCTCCCGGGACATCGTGCACCACCCCGTCTTCGCCCGCTTCTACGCCCGGCAGAGCGTGGCGGCCGAGCCCGTGATCGGCGCCCACCGCAAGGAACTGCTCGCCGGTCTGTCGGGGCGGGTGATCGAGATCGGCGCGGGCAACGGGCTCAACTTCGCGCACTACCCGGGCGCGGTCTCCGAGGTCGTGGCGATCGAGCCGGAGCGCCTGCTGCGGCGGCTCGCGGTCTCCGCCGCGCTCCGTGCCGACGTGCCGGTCGACGTCGTGCCGGGCGCCGCGGAGGCGCTGCCCGTCAAGAGCGAGGCGTTCGACGCCGCCGTCGTCTCGCTCGTGCTGTGCAGCGTGCGCGACGTGCCCCGGGCGCTCGGCGAGATCCGCCGGGTGCTGCGGCCCGGCGGCGAGCTCCGCTTCTTCGAGCACGGCAAGGCGCCGGGCACGCTGATGGCCACCACCCAGCGGATCCTCGACCGCACGGTGTGGCCGCCCCTGTTCGGCGGCTGTCACGTCGGCCGTGACCCCCTGGCGGCCCTGCGCGAGGCGGGTTTCACACTCGGCGCGCACCGGCGGTTCCTGGTGCCCGCGAAGGGGCCGCGCCTGCCTTCGTCGTACTGCGTGCTCGGCACGGCGCGCCGCCCGGACGCCTCCTGACGTCCGGGGCGGCGCGCTCTGTCTCAGAGCTCCTGGCAGAGATTGACCACGTTGCCGTCCGGGTCCTTGACGTGCGCGACGCGTTGCCCCCACGGCATGTCGTTGGGCTCCCCCGACACCGTGCCGCCCAGCGGCTCGACCCGCTTGAGCAGGTCGTCCACGCCGTCGACCCGCACGCTCAGGACGATCCGTCCGGGCTCGCCCCTCTCGGTGGCGGCGTCCGCGACGATGCCGAGCTCCGCGCCGTCGAGCGCCAGCTGGACGAAGAAGACCTGGTCGCCCTCGGGAAACCGCTCGGCCTCCTCGGCGCCGAGGAGTTCACGGTAGAAGGACACGAGGCGATCGACGTCCGGCGTCACGATGATGGGCTGGATGGCGGTGGGCATGCGTTCTCCTCCGACGAACGGGTGTGCCGCGCCCCGGAGGGCGCGGCCGGTCATCCGTAATGACCCCCGCCGGGGCGACAACTCATCGGTCGGCCGCCCCGAAAGCTCACAGGCTCCACAGGCGCAGCTGATCCGCGATGGTGTGCACGCTCGCGCCGTCCTCCTTGACCAGGCGGGCGAGATCGCGCACCTGCTCGGGCGAGGTGACGACCTTCAGGCCGCTGGAGACGAGGTAGGCGTAGGCGACGGAGGAGGCGAAGAGCGCGTTGGAGCGTTCGAGTGCGGGGATGTGGAGCAGCACCTGCAAGAGCGCCGCCGCGCGGTCGTGCGGGGTCTCGTAGACGGGCATGCCGAATATCTCGGCCTCGTGCCTGCTGATGGCGGCGACGAGGGCTCCCCAGTCGGTGACCTGGGGGTCTCCGGGCGTCTTGTGTTCGGCGATCATGAGCAGCCAGGCAAGATCGATTCTGAGGTTCAACGTTCAGTGACGACCTTCTCGGACCGGGTGGCTGCCCTCGCGGACCGGACGGCTGCCCTCGCGCTCGGGGCCGAACTCCTCGGCGAAGACGGATTCGTACTGCTTCATGAAATCGGCCGCGGCCTCGACGAACGTGTGTCCCAGTTCACCCGCGTCCTGTTTGACCAGTTCCTCGATGTAGCGGTTCACGCTCATGCCTCGGGCCAGGGCGCGCTCCCGCGCGGCCCGGGCGGTGTCCTCGTCCACCCGCACGTTCAGCTGAGTCTTCGCCATGCCATCAAGCTAGCGCCGAAACGCTAGCACCGGCAAGGGCGCCAGAACCTTGTCCCTTACATACGCTTCGGGCCACGACCTCGGAGGGATACCGGACACCCTGCGCACCCCACTACTCTCGGCGGAATTACGGGAGTTGGGACGGCCACAACCCAGGAGGCGGCCTTGTCCACACCTGCTTCGGCACCGTTCACCGGGCACTCGGGGCCCACCGCCGTCGCCGCGCGCACCCGCGGTCTGACCAAGGCCTACGGATCGGGCGAGACGACGGTGCTCGCCCTCGACTCGGTCGACGTGGACATCGCCCGCGAGCGGTTCACCGCCGTCATGGGGCCCTCCGGCTCGGGGAAATCCACACTGATGCACTGCCTGGCCGGGCTCGACAACGTATCGGCGGGCCAGGTGTGGCTCGGCGACACCGAGATCACCGGGCTCAAGGAGCGCGAGCTGACCCGGCTGCGCAGGGACCGCATCGGCTTCATGTTCCAGTCCTTCAACCTCATCCCCACGCTCAACGCCCTGGAGAACATCACGCTCCCGATGGACATCGCGGGACAGCGCCCCGACCGCGCATGGCTGGAGCACGTCATCGACACCCTCGGCCTGCGGGACCGCCTCAAGCACCGGCCCGCCCAGCTCTCGGGCGGACAGCAGCAGCGCGTCGCCTGCGCCCGCGCGCTCGCCTCCAAGCCCGAACTGATCTTCGCCGACGAACCGACGGGGAACCTCGACTCGCGCGCCGGACTCGAAGTGCTCGGCTTCCTGCGCGACGCGGTCGACAAGCTCGGCCAGAGCGTCGTGATGGTCACCCACGACCCCGGCGCGGCCGCCCACTCCGACCTGGTCCTCTTCCTGGGCGACGGACGGATCGTGGACGACATGGCGCGGCCGACGGCGGACACCGTGCTCGAGCGCATGAAGCGTTTCGACTCGCTGCACGCCGTGACACCAGGGCTGCCCCACGGACCCGCCGACAGCGCGACCGACCAGGGCTGAGGCGGGGGCGCCGTGCTGAAGGCGACGCTCAGGAGCTTCCTCGCGCACAAGGGCCGGCTGATGCTCTCCGCCCTTGCCGTCATCCTCTCGGTCGCGTTCGTCGCGGGCAGCCTGATCTTCTCGGACACCGTGACGCGCACGTTCGACCGGCTCTTCGCGTCGACGGCCGCCGATGTGACCGTCTCCCCCAAGGAGGACCTCGACGAGGCGGTGCCCTCGGGACAGACCCCGACGGTGCCCGCGAGCCTGCGGCAGCGGGTGGCGAAGGTCCCCGGTGTCGCGGACGCGCACGTCGACGCCTCGGTCCGGAACATCACGGTCGTCGACAGGAAGAACGAATCGGTCGGACCGACCACCGGCGCACCCACCATCGCCATGAACTGGTACCGCACCGACCGCAACCCCGTGGAGCTCACCTCGGGCCACGCGCCGCGCGGCAGCGGTCAGGCGATGATCGACGCGGACACGGCCGACAAGAAGGGCGTGGAGCTCGGCGACACCCTCACCGTCCTGGCGCGCCCCGGCTCGTTCAAGGTCGAGATCGTCGGCATCGCCACCTTCACCACCACCAATCCCGGCGCCGCCCTCCTGTTCCTGGACACCGCGTCCGCCCAGCGCGAGCTCCTCGGCTCGACGGACGTGGCGACGGGCATCTCGGTGACCGCCGCCGACGGCGTGAGCGACACCGCGCTCAAGCACCGGATCGCCGCCGACCTCGGCTCGCGCTACGACCTCAAGACCGCCGACGAACAGGCCGACTCCGCGGCGTCGGAGTTCGGCAGCTTCCTGGACGTCATCAAGTACGTCATGCTCGGCTTCGCCGGTGTCGCCGTGCTCGTGGGCATCTTCCTGATCGTCAACACCTTCTCGATGCTGATCGCGCAGCGCACCCGCGAACTGGGCCTGCTGCGCGCGCTCGGCGCCGACCGCAGCCAGGTGCGCCGCTCCGTACTCTTCGAGGCGCTGCTGCTCGGGCTCGTCGGCTCCACGCTCGGCCTCGCCGCGGGCATCGGCCTCGCCCTCGGGCTCATCAAGCTCATGAGCCTGCTCGGGATGAACCTGAAGTCCACGGAGATGGTCGTCGGCTGGGCGACGCCCGTCATCTCGTACGTCGTCGGCGTCGGCGTCACCTTCGTCGCCGCGTACCTGCCCGCGCGCCGGGCCGCGCACGTCTCGCCCATGGCCGCGCTCGCGGACGCCGAAATCGCCGGTGTGGGACGGCCGTTGAAGGTACGGGCGGTGGCGGGCGCGCTCGTCGGCGCGGCCGGGGCGGCCGCTCTCGTGGGCTGTGCGAGGGCGGACAAGACCTCGTCGGCGGCGTCGCTGCTGGGGCTCGGTGTCGTACTGACCCTGATCGCCACCGTCATCGCGGGCCCGCTCCTGGTGCGTCCGGTGATCCGGGTCCTCGGCGGTGCCTTCCCCGCCGTGTTCGGTTCGATCGGCCGGATGAGCCAGCGCAACGCGCTGCGCAATCCGCGGCGCACCGGCGCCACGGCCGCCGCGCTGATGGTGGGCCTCGCCCTGGTCGGCGGGCTCTCGGTGGCGAGCGCGTCGATGACCAAGTCGTTCGACCGGCAGATCGACAAAACGCTCGGCGCCGACTTCGTCGTGCAGAACAGCAACTTCATGCCGTTCCCGCAGGAGATCACGGGGAAGGTCAAGGACACCGAGGGTGCGGGACTCGTCGTACGCCAGCGGTTCACGCCCGTCAAACTGGCGATGCCCGACGGCAAGAACGTCAAGACGACCGCGTCCGGCTACGATCAGCGGCTCGACGACGTCGCCCACATCCCGTACGAGCAGGGCAGTTCGCGGGCCGCGCTCGCCACGGGCCACATCGGCATGGACGCGGACTTCGCCGCGAAGCACAAGGTCCGCATGGGCGAGGAACTGCCCGTCACCTTCCCCGGCGGGCGCACGACGAAGCTGACGGTGGGCGCGCTCACCGACGTGGACACGGCCGAGGGCTTCGGCGTCGAGGGCGGAATCTTCGTCGGGTTCGGCACGGTCGAGAAGTACGTGCCGGGCGGCCAGGACTCCGCGCTGTACGTCAACGCCGCCTCCGGCACCGGCGCGGACACCCTGCGCGACCGCCTGGAGAAGACCCTCGACCCCTATCCGCAGGTCCAGGTCCGCGACCAGGCCGACTACAAGGAGCTGATCCGCCAGCAGATCGCCGTCATGCTCTACCTCGTCTACGCCCTGCTCGGCCTGGCGATCGTCATCGCGGTGCTCGGCGTGGTCAACACCCTCGCCCTGTCCGTCGTGGAACGCACCCGCGAGATCGGCCTGCTGCGCGCCATCGGCCTCGGCCGGCGTCAGCTGCGCCGGATGATCCGCCTTGAATCCGTGGTCATCGCGGTGTTCGGGGCACTGCTCGGGCTGGCGCTCGGCCTGGTCTGGGGCGTCGCCGTACAACAGGTCCTCGCGCTCCAGGGCATGAAGGAACTCGCGATCCCGTGGAGCACGATCGTCGCGGTGGTGATCGGTTCGGTCGTCGTGGGCCTCGCGGCGGCGCTGCTGCCCGCGCTGCGCGCGTCGCGCATGAACGTACTCGCGGCCATCGCGCACGAGTGAGCGCATCGTGCGTGAACGCACTGGCCGCGCGAGTGCGCCCAGTGGTGGACTGACAGCGGAAGCACCCAAGTACCCGACGCGCGAGGAGATTTCATGACCCGGCCGTTCCGCTTCGGCGTCAACATGGTCAGCCTGTCGACCGGCGACGACTGGCGTGAGAAGTGCCGCACGGCGGAACGGCTCGGGTACGACGTGATCCTGGTGCCCGACCACCTCGGCGCGCCCTCGCCGTTCCCCGCGCTCGTGGCCGCCGCCGAGGCCACCGAGCGGCCCCGGGTCGGCACGTTCGTCCTCAACGCCGGATTCTGGAATCCGGCCCTGCTCGCGCGCGAGGTCGCCACGACGGACGCGCTGACCGGCGGGCGGCTCGAACTCGGCCTCGGCACCGGTTACGTCAAGCCGGAGCACGACGCGGCGGGCCTGCCCTGGGGCACACCGGGCGAGCGCGTCGACCATCTCCGGCGCGCCATCGAGGAGTTGGACAAGCTGCTCGGCGCCGACGAGCACCAGCCACAGCCGCTCCAGAAGCCACGGCCGCCCCTCCTGATCGGCGGCAACGGCGACCGCATGCTCCAACTCACTTCCCAGCACGCCGACATCGCCGCCTTCACGGGGGCCAAGGCGGCCCCGGGAGACAGCAGCGGGACGCTGCGTCACCTCACCGCGGAGGAACTGGACGAGCGGATCGCCGCCTACCACCGCTTCGCCGCCGACCGCGCCGCACCGGCCGAGCTGAACCTGCTGATCCAGATGGTGGAGGTGACGGACGACCGACGCGCGGCGGTCCGCCCGGTCGTGGAGTACATCCCGCGCCTCACCGAGGACACCGCACTCGAACTCCCGATCGTCCTCATCGGCACCGTGCGCCAGATCGCCGACCAGCTGCGCGCCCAGCGCGAGCGCTACGGCTTCTCGTACATCACGGTCCTGGAACCGTACTTCGAGGCGTTCGGGCCGGTCATCGAGGAGCTGTCCGGCAGTTGAGCGCCGTGGCGCCCCGTTGTCCGCATGCTGAAAATCGCGCGTGCAGGGCCCCAGGCGGTGATGGAATGCCCGCATGGACGATCTTCGGATACGGGCCGCGACGCCCGAGGACCTAGATGCCGTGCTCGCCTTCTGGAAGGTGGCCGCGGAGGGCACCAGCATCAGCGACGACCGCTCCGGAGTGGAGCGACTCGTCGGCCGCGACCCCGAGGCGCTGATCCTCGCCGAGCGCGGGGGCGACCTCGCGGGCACGGTCATCGCGGGCTTCGACGGCTGGCGCTGCCACCTCTACCGCCTCGCCGTGCACCCCGAGCACCGCCGCCGGGGTGTGGGCGCGGCGCTCCTCGCCGCCGCCGAGGAGCGTTTCGTACGGCTCGGCGGGCGCCGCGGCGACGCCATGGTCCTGGACCGCAACGACCTCGCCCAGCACGCCTGGCGCGCGGCGGGCTACGCGCCCGAGCCGCAGTGGAGCCGATGGGTCAAGCCGCTCGGCGGCTGAGGGGCGGGCGGCTCCTGGGAGGCAGGCGGGCGGTCCGGGCGCCGGGGCGGCCTCGCCGGGGAATTAACATGGTGGGACCACTCGTCTCCACGGAAAGGTGTGAGCGTCCGCCCATGGGCGAGCCTCCCAGTACCCGACATCGCGCGTTCCTCCCGCCACTGCCCGATCATGGGACGGAGGTGACCCGATGACCGAAGTGCTCCTGCTCCTCGTGGCGGTGCTGCTCAGTCTGGCGTGTGGGGTCTTCGTCGCGGCGGAGTTCTCCCTCACGACGGTCGAGCGCAGCGAGCTCGAACAGGCCGTCGAACGCGGCGAGCGGGGCGCCGCGGGCGCCCTCAAGTCCGTCAAGAACCTCACCTTCCAGCTCTCCGGCGCCCAGCTCGGCATCACGGTCACCAATCTGGTCGTCGGCATGCTCTCCGAGCCGTCCATCGCCAAGCTGATCGCGGGCCCGCTGCGCGGCCTCGGCGTGCCGTCGTCGGCCGCCTCCTCGGTGGCCCTGGTCATCGGCACGGCCCTTTCGACCGTCTTCCTGATGGTCATCGGCGAGCTGGTCCCCAAGAACTGGGCGATCTCGTCGCCGCTGGCGGTCGCCAAGCGGGTGGCGACGCCGCAGCGCCTGTTCAGCGCCGCTTTCCGGCCCTTCATCGCGCATCTGAACAACACCGCGAACCGTTCGGTACGCCGCTTCGGCATCGAACCCACCGAGGAGCTGGCCTCCGCGCGCGGCCCCAAGGAGCTGATCGCCCTGGCCCGCCACTCCGCCAAGGAGGGCGCGCTGGAGGCGGACACCGCCGAGCTGTTCATGCGCACGCTGAACCTCGCCGATCTGACCGCGGAGAACGTGATGACGCCGCGCGTCCAGGTCATGGCCCTCGACGCGCACGCCACCTGCGAGGACGTCGCGAACGCCACGCGCGCGACCGGCCTGTCCCGCTTCCCCGTCTACCGCGGCAACCTCGACTCGGTGGTCGGTGTCGCGCACATCAAGGACGTCCTCGCGGTGCCCGCCGAGCGCAGGGCCCGCTACCCCGTGGCCGAACTGATGCGCGAGCCGCTGCTCGTACCGGAGACGCTGACGGTCGACCGACTGCTCGACCGGCTCTCCGGCAAGCGCACGATGGCCGTGGTCATCGACGAGTACGGCGGCACCGCGGGGGTCGCCACCCTGGAGGACATCGTCGAGGAGGTCGTCGGCGAGGTGCGGGACGAGCACGACCCGCACGAGACGCCCGACATCGCCGCCGCGGGCACGGACGACGACGGCAGGACGCTCTACTCCGCCGACGGAGCCGCGCGCACCGACCAGCTGGCGCGGGTCGGCCTCCGCACACCCGAGGGCCCCTACGAAACGCTCGCCGGACTCGTCGCCACCGAGCTCGGCAGGATCCCGGCCGTCGGCGACACCATCGAGGCCGGCGGCTGGCGGCTCGACGTGGTGGACGCCTCCGGGCGGCGCGCCGCGCGCGTGCTCCTGCACGCCCCCCTGACCGCGGACGAGCCCGAGGAGGATGCCCGATGATCGCCGTCCAGTTGCTGATCGGCCTCGCGACGCTCGTCGTGAACGCCTTCTTCGTAGGCGCCGAGTTCGCGCTCATCTCCGTACGCCGCAGCCAGATCGAGCCCTACGCGGAGGACGGGAACAAGCGCGCGAAGAGCGTGCTGTGGGGGCTGCGGCACGTGTCGGCGCTGCTCGCCGCGGCGCAGCTCGGCATCACCCTGTGCACCCTCGTGCTCGGCATCGTCGCCGAGCCCGCCATCGCCCATCTCCTGGAGCCCGTCTTCGACGCGGTGGGCGTCCCGCACGGCCTGGTGCACCCGATCTCCTTCGTGATCGCGCTGACCGTGGCGACGTATCTGCACATGCTGCTCGGCGAGATGGTCCCCAAGAACATCTCGCTGGCCGAGCCGGTGCGCACGGCGCTGCTGCTCGGGCCGCCGCTGGTGACGCTCGCGCGGGCGCTGCGTCCGGTGATCTTCGCGATCAACGCGTTCGCCAACGGCCTGCTGAAGCTCCTGCGCGTCGAGGTGAAGGACGAGGTGTCCGCGAGCTTCTCCGACGACGAGCTGGCCCGCATGGTCAAGGACTCCGGAGACGCGGGTCTCATCGACGACCGCGCGCAGGAACGGCTGCACGACGCCCTCGAACTGGGCCGCCGCCCGGTCAGGGATGTGGTGCTGCCGCTCCAGGACGTGGTCTACGCGCGCGTGGGCGTCACGCCGGAGCAGTTGGAGCAGCTCTCGGCCGAGTCCGGTTTCTCGCGTTTCCCCGTCGTCGACGAGGGTCGCAGGATCGTCGGCTATCTGCACGTCAAGGACGCCCTCGACCGGTCGCCGCGCGATCTGCCGTTCCGGGTCCCCGACATGCGCAAGATCGCCCAGGTCCGCGAGACGACGCCGCTCGACGACGTGCTGACCGCCATGCGCCGCAGCCGTACGCACGTGGCCGCGGTGCTCGGCTCTGACGGCAGGCTCGCCGGGATGGTCACGATGGAGGACGTGCTGAGGGAGCTGTTCGGCCAGCCCGTGTGAGTCAGTCGTACGCGTCCGAGGGAGCTGCCCGCAGTGAGTCAACTCGTCCTGTGCGACGTGTCGTACGGCTATCCGGACCGGCCCGTCCTCGACCGGGTCTCCCTCTCGGTGCGCCCCGGCGAGAAGGCCGGGGTCATCGGCGAGAACGGCTCGGGCAAGTCGACGCTGCTGCGGCTGATCGCGGGTGAGTACGTGCCCGCGGAGGGCGAGGTGTCCGTCGTGTCCGACGGCGGCACCGGCCATCTCGCCCAGGTGCCCCGGCTGCCGCCGCACGCCACCGTGCAGGACGCGGTGGACGACGCGCTCGCCGAACTGCGCGATCTGGAGCGGCGCATCCACGAGGCGGAGGCCGCACTCGGCTCCGCCACCGCCGCGGATCTCGCCGCGTACGGCGACCTCGTCGCCGCCTTCGAGGCACGGGACGGCTATCGGGCGGACGCGCGCCTTGAGGCGGCCCTGCACGGGCTCGGTCTACCGGGCCTGGCGCGCTCGCGGACGCTCGGTTCGCTGTCCGGCGGCGAGGCCGCGCGGCTCGCGCTGGCCTGCGTCCTCGCGCCGCGGCCCGAACTGCTGCTGCTCGACGAGCCGACCAACCACCTGGACGACCAGGCGCTCGGCTGGCTGGAGGAGCGGCTGCGGGCGCATCGCGGCACCGTCGTCGCCGTCACCCACGACCGGGTCTTCCTCGACCGCGTGGCGGAGTCGATCGTCGAGGTCGACGGGGACCGCAGGTCCGTGGCGCGGTACGGCGGCGGCTGGCACGGCTATCTGGAACAGCGCACCGCGGTCAGGCGCCGCTGGGAGGAGCGCCACCGCGCGTGGTCCGACGAGGTGGCCCGCCAGGAGCGGCTCGCGCAGGGCGGCTCCGAGCGGCTCTCGACGGGCTGGCGGATGAGCGAGCGGCCCGCGTTCACCAAGCACCAGCGGTCGGTGGAGGGGCAGCTCTCCGGTGCCGTACGCAATGCGCGCGAGCGGCTGAAGCGGCTGCGCGCCGAGCCGGTGCCACGGCCCCCGGACCCGCTGCGGTTCGCGGCGGCGGTGGCGGGCGGCGACCACCCCTTCGTACGTCCCGTGGAGCTTGCGGACGTGGCGGTCGGCGACCGCCTCTCCGTCCAGGACCTGACCCTGGAGCCGGGCTCACGGACGCTGGTGACCGGGCCGAACGGCGCGGGCAAGTCGATGCTGCTGCGCGTCCTCGCGGGTCTGCTCACGCCCGACCGCGGCACGGTCGACCTCCCGGCGCGGATCGGCCACCTGCCCCAGGAGGTCGTGCACGAGGACACGTCGCTGCCGCTCCTGGAGGCGTTCGCCGCCGGGCTCGGCGGGCTGCCCGACGACCACGCCGAGGCGCTGCTCGCCCTCGGGCTGTTCCGCGCTCAGGACCTGGCCGTACCGGTACGGGGTCTCTCCGTGGGCCAGCGCCGCCGTCTCGCCCTGGCCCGCCTGGTGACCCGCCCCGCCGATCTGCTGCTCCTCGACGAGCCGACGAACCACCTCTCCCCCGCGCTGGTCGAGGAGCTCGACGAGGCGCTCGGCGACTACGCGGGAACGCTGGTGGTCGTCTCCCACGACCGCAGGCTCCGGGAGCGGTTTCGCGGGGACGAGGTGCGGGTGGATTCGGGGCGGGTGCTGCGCGCGTAAGGGCCCGGTGTCACGCGCCACCGGTCGTCGGGGTGGTGGCCGTGGGGGTCGGCGCCGGGGCGGTCGGGCTCTCGGTGATGCCGGGGCCCTTCGCTCCGGCCTCCGACGCGCCGATCGCCGTCAGGACCGCGAGCAGCGCCGCGAGGCCGGCCGTCGCGAAGGCGGCGCCCCACGGGACGTCCAGCAGGCTGGTCGCCCCCGCGACCAGGACGGCGGCGAGCGCCTGGGCGAAGGTGCGGATCGCACGCTCCGCGGTGGCCTTCCAGAAGGCTGCGGTCCACATGGCGGGCTCGCTCTCTCGTGACGACGGCGTGCCTATGACATACCGCCGTCACACCGTCCTGCCCAGCACCTCCGCGCCGCCCCCGGAACGCCTTAGGCCGCCCGGTTCAGCGGGCGAGCAGATCGAGGCGTTCGCGGGCGCCGCCGAGACCGTGGTGGCGCGGCCCGCCGAACCCCGCGCCGACCGAGACCCGGCGGCCCCCGTCCACGACGCGCACCGGCGGGATACGATCGCTTCCGCCATGCAGATGAATGCCAACTACACCAGTCTCGTCGCGGTCGGCGACTCCTTCACCGAAGGCATGTCGGACCTGCTGCCCGACGGCAGCTACCGCGGCTGGGCCGACCTCCTGGCCGGTCGGATGGCCGCCGAGGCGCCCGGTTTCCGCTACGCGAACCTCGCGGTGCGCGGCAAGCTCATCGGTCAGATCGTCGAGGAGCAGGTGGACGTCGCGGCCGCCATGCAGCCCGACGTGATCACCCTGGTGGGCGGCCTCAACGACACGCTGCGCCCCAAGTGCGACATGGACCGCGTGCGCGGCCTGCTCGACGAGGCCGTCGAGCGTCTCGCCCCCGCCTGCAAGCAGCTCGTCCTGATGCGCAGCCCCGGCCGCAACGGCCCGGTGATGGAACGCTTCCGTCCGCGCATGGAGGAGCTCTTCGACCACATCGAAGGCCTTGCGGCACGGCACGGCGCCGTCGTCGTGGACCTCTACGGCGCGGCCGTGCTCGGCGACCAGCGCATGTGGGACGTGGACCGGCTGCACCCCACCGCCGAAGGCCACCGCAGGGTCGCCGAGGCCGTCTGGCAGGCGCTCGGCTATCCGCCCGAGGACGACTGGCGCACGCCCCTGCCCGCCGCGCTGCCGCCGCGCTGGGCCGCGCGCCGCGTCGCCGACGCCCGGTTCGCCAGGCAGCACCTCATGCCGTGGATCGGCCGCCGCCTCACGGGCCGCTCGTCCGGCGACGGCCGCCCGCCCAAGCGTCCCGACCTGCTGCCGTACGACGGACCGGCTCAGGGGCGGTAGCCGTCGACGACCGGTCGCCGCTACTTGCCCGCTCCCTCCGCGAGGGTGTGGGCGACCAGGGCGTTGGCGTGGCCGTGACCGAGAGCGTGCTCGGTCTTGAGCCAGCTCACCAGCTCCATGTGCTTGGTCAGCGGTGAGGTGCGGATGAGGTCCTGCCACTCGGCTATCGGCCGCCCGTACTTCTTCTCGATCGACGGAAAGTAGCTCGCGGGGCCCTTCACGGTCTCAGTCATGGACGCAGCATGGCAGTCGCCACTGACAACGCGGTCCAGCGAGCACCCACGCCCGGGTGACGGACGGCTCACGCTGCGTGGAAATCCCTGGACGATGCTCCAACGATCCCCGCCCTACGGGCTGTAGGGACGGTCAAAGTGCAGGTCGGAGGCCAGGTAAACTCCGTGCACGTGACTGCTGCGCCTGCAAAGCCCCGTATCCCGAACGTCCTCGCCGGACGTTATGCCTCCGCCGAGCTCGCCACCCTCTGGTCGCCCGAGCAGAAGGTGAAGCTGGAGCGTCAGCTCTGGCTTGCCGTGCTGCGCGCGCAGAAGGACCTGGGGATCGAGGTTCCGGACGCCGCCATCGCCGACTACGAGCGCGTGCTCGACCAGGTCGACCTGGCCTCCATCGCCGAGCGCGAGAAGGTCACGCGCCATGATGTGAAGGCCCGCATCGAGGAGTTCAACGCCCTCGCCGGGCACGAGCACGTGCACAAGGGCATGACCTCGCGCGACCTCACCGAGAACGTCGAGCAGCTGCAGATCCGGCTCTCCCTGGAGCTGATCCGCAACCGCACGGTCGCGGTCCTCGCCCGGCTCGGAAAGCTCGCCGGTGAGTACGCCGAGCTGGTCATGGCGGGCCGCTCCCACAACGTCGCCGCCCAGGCGACCACGCTGGGCAAGCGTTTCGCGACCGGCGCCGACGAGCTCCTGGTCGCGTACCGCCGCCTCGACGAACTCATCGACCGCTACCCGCTGCGCGGCATCAAGGGCCCGGTCGGCACCGCCCAGGACATGCTCGACCTGCTCGGCGGCGACGCCGCGAAGCTGGCCGACCTGGAGCAGCGCATCGCCTCGCACCTGGGCTTCGACGCGGCCTTCACCTCGGTCGGCCAGGTCTACCCGCGCTCCCTCGACTACGACGTGGTCACCGCGCTCGTGCAGGTCGCGGCCGCGCCGTCCTCGATCGCCAAGACGGTCCGCCTGATGGCCGGGCACGAGCTGGTCACCGAGGGCTTCAAGCCCGGCCAGGTCGGCTCGTCCGCGATGCCGCACAAGATGAACACCCGCTCCTGCGAGCGCGTCAACGGCCTCACCGTCATCCTGCGCGGCTACGCCTCGATGACCGGCGAGCTGGCGGGCGACCAGTGGAACGAGGGCGACGTCTCCTGCTCCGTCGTACGCCGGGTCGCGCTGCCCGACGCGTTCTTCGCGCTCGACGGTCTCCTGGAGACCTTCCTGACCGTGCTCGACGAGTTCGGCGCCTTCCCCGCCGTCGTGGCGCGCGAGCTGGACCGCTACCTCCCCTTCCTCGCCACCACCAAGGTCCTGATGGCCTCGGTGCGCGCGGGCGTCGGCCGCGAGGAGGCCCACGAGGCCATCAAGGAGAACGCGGTCGCCTCCGCGCTCGCCATGCGCGAGCAGGGCGCCGAGCGCAACGAACTGCTCGACAAGCTCGCCGCCGACTCCCGCATTCCGCTGGATCGCGCGCAGCTCGACGAGCTGATGGCCGACAAGCTGTCCTTCACCGGTGCCGCCAGTGACCAGGTCGCCGCGGTCGTCGCGCGGATCGAGGCACTCCTGAAGGAGCACCCCGAGGCCGCGGCCTACGCGCCGGGCGCCATTCTCTGACGGTTCCACCACCACGCGGTTCCACCACCGCATCGTCGCGACGGCGGCCCCGGGGCATCGCGCCCCGGGGCCGCCGTCACGTCCGCGCCCTACAGACCCACGTCCCTGCTGCGGAAGTCCTCCAGGGATTCCCGGCGCACCAGGAGCCGTGCGTGTCCATCGGCCACCGCGACCACGGGCGGGCGGCCCACGAGGTTGTAGCCCGAGGCCATCGAGAGGTGGTACGCCCCGGCGACCGGGACGGCGAGCAGGTCCCCCGGTCGTACGTCCCCCGGCAGCGGCACGTCCGTCGCCAGGATGTCGCCCGCCTCGCAGTGCCGCCCCACGACGGTCACGGGCACGGCCTCTGCCGTGGCGCTCCGGCCGACCAGACGGGGCACGTACCGCACCCCGTACAGCGCCGGGCGCGGGTTGTCGCTCATGCCGCCGTCGACGGCGACGAAAGTCTGCCCGCCGGTCCGCTTCACCGCGAGCACCCGGTAGAGCGCCACTCCGGAGGGGCCCGCGATCGCGCGGCCCGGTTCCAGGATCAGGTGCGGCACGGTGAGTCCGGCCGCCGCGCAGCTCTCGATCAGCTCGGCCCGAACCTTGCGGGCCAGGCAGGCGATGTCGAGCGCGTCCTCGCCGGGCCGGTAGGCGATGCCGTGGCCGCCGCCGAGGTCCAGTTCGGGGAGCGTGATGCCGTGCTGGTCCTTGATCCGGGCCATCAGGCCGACCAGCCTGCGCACCGCGGCGAGGAACGGCTTCTCCGTGGTGATCTGTGAACCCAGATGGCAGTGCAGGCCCACCAGTTCGAGCGCGGGCTGGCCCAGGATGCGGGCGACGGCGTGCTGCGCGGAGCCGTCCGTGATGGACAGGCCGAACTTCTGGTCGTCGGTGCCCGTGCGGATCTTGGCGTGCCCGCCCGCCGCGATGCCGGGTACCACCCGGACCATCACCTTCTGCCTGCTGCCCGTCGGCACGGCGGCGGCGAGGCGGGCGATCTCGGACGCGCTGTCGATGACGATGCGGCCGACGCCGAGCCGGAGCGCGGCCGACAGGTCGTGCGGGCTCTTGGCGTTGCCGTGCAGCACGATGCGTTCGGCGGGGAACCCGGTGGTGACGGCGAGCTCCAGCTCACCGGCCGAGCAGACGTCGAGGCCCAGGCCCTCCTCGGCCATCCAGTGCGCCATGGCGCGGCACAGGAACGCCTTGGCGGCGTAGAGGACTTCGGCCTCGGGGAAGGCGCGCAGATAGCCGCGGCAGCGTGCGCGCACCTCGCCCTCGTCCAGGAGGTAGGCGGGGGTGCCGAAGCGCTCGGCGACCTCGGTGAGCGGGACGCCGCCCACGGAGAGGTCACCGCGTCCGAGGGGCCTGGTGGAGGCGGGCCAGATGGACAGCTCCTCGTCGGACGGGGCGAGTGCGTCGACGGGGCCCGGCAGCACCGGGAGAGGGGGCGCGGGGGTCTTGGGGGCCGCTACTGCCGGGGCGCCTGCCGACGGCGTCGACGACGACGGGCCAGGTGCCGGGAACGGAGGTACGTGCAGGGTGGTCATGACAGGTCTCTTTTCGCCTCGTCCTCAGCCGATCCAGGGGGTCGGCGCGCCCGCCAGGGCCGCCGCGGAGGTGACGCGCGGCGCGCCCACCGCCTGCCGGTCCCGGTCGCGCCGGGGGGCCGCGTACCGCTCGCCGGGCCGCAGCGGCGGCCCGACGGGATGCGCGGCCAGCCGTGGGTCGACGGTGACGTCACCGACGCCGAGCGGCTCGACGAGTGCCCGCAGCGCCGGTGTGGAAAGCCTGATCCACGGCTGCGTGTCGCCGAGGGCGGCGCCGAGGCGCTCCTCGGTGGTGAAGGCGACGGCGGTGCGTCCGCCGACGGCTGTGCGGAACAGGCGGGCCACGCAGCCCGCGGGTCCCGGCCGGACGGGAACGAAAAGCGGCCCGGCCGGGCCGGGTTCACAGGGCTCGGGGTCCTCGCCGCACGGGAGCTCTGCCATGGGTTCCTCCGATGGAGACAGATGAGGCAGGTGAGAAGTGAAGCAGGTGACGGACGGAGACGGGCGGAGCCCACAGGGAACTCCGCGGGTCCGATCGGCGACCTGCGGCATACGGTGACGTTATGCCCGGCACGAGGTGCCAACCGACCCTCCATGACGCGACGTTGACGCGACGGCGCCCCACCCTGACGCGATGCTGTCGCCGGGCCCCTTCGGCCGTCAGTGCGACGTCAAAGCCGACGCCATGCTCTTGAGCCCGCGCCCCCGGCCCAGTTGGATGTCGCTCGGGACGGGAACCCGCTGACGCCGACACGGGCTGCCGTTCAGGGGTCGGCCGGTGTCACGCCCAGTTCACTCGAAGGTCGCACTCCGGAGGAACCCTCATGCTTCAGCTCCCCCAGCAGCCGCTGCCCGCCGTGAGCCGCTGGTTCACCGCGGGGGAACCCGGGACCGCCTCCCTGCCCGAGCACGTCGCCGCCGGCGGTGTGGGCGACTGGTGGGTGGACCGCGCCCTGAGCCCGCGCGTCGCGGCCGTCTCGTGCGCGGGCCACGTGCTGCTCAGCGGCGATCCGTACAGCCTCACCCCGGGCCTGCTCGCGCCCTTCGCGCACAGCCGCGTGGAGGCTCCGGTGCGCTTCCTGCCCGTGCTCGGCGCCGCGTTCGACCGCCTCGTACCGGTGGAGCGCATGGTGTACGTCCACCGTGAACCGGTGGCCGCGCCGCGGCCGCCGCGCGGGGTGACCGTGCGGCGCCTCGAGCCGCGTGACGCCGACGCGCTCACCGCGCTCGGCGACGACTCCGCGTGGATCCACAGCAGTTGGGGCGGCCCTTCGGGGCTCGCGGCCGCCGGGCACGGCTGGGGCGCCTTCGACCGGGCGGGCCGGGTCGCGGCCGTGGCCTGCGGATACTTCGTCGGTGACACGTTCGAGGACGTGGCCGTGCTCACCGCTCCCGAACGCCGCAGGGAGGGTCTGGCGCTGGCCTGTGTGACGGCCCTTTGCGCGGACATCACCGCGCGCGGGCGCACCGCGAGCTGGTCCTGCGGGCGCGACAACCGGCCCAGCCGACTGCTCGGCTGGACGGCCGGTTTCCGGCTGCATCGGGAGTACGTCCAGTACGCCACAGGGAAGCCCTCCGTCCAGCCGCCGCGGGTGCCCCGTCCCGCCTCACGCACCTCGGTGTGAACCCGCTCCGCACCGCGCCCCCTATCCGCCCCCTCATCGCACCCCTGTCCGCTGTCCAACGCGCCCCTTGAGTGCGGCCGAAGCTCCCCTTGAGCGCGGCTGAACCTCCCCTAGTTCCCCCCTAAGCCTTTCCAATGCCGTTCTGAAGCGATGCCACCGGCACCGCCGCTGCATCACCGTCTGGGCCGAAATGTGCCGGTAGATGCCTTCGGCAAGCACTAGCCGTCCGCCCGTTCCAGATCAAGGGAGTTCAGAAGAGGGCAAGGTCACAGCCCCTTTCGGCACCGCGTGCCAGGGGTTGGGTCCTAGCATCGGGGCATGACGGTCCTGCCTGACGACGGGCTTTCCCTGGCCGCCGAGTTCCCTGATGCGACCCATGAGCAGTGGCAGCGCCTGGTGGAAGGCGTGCTGCGCAAGTCGGGTAAGGACGTATCGGGCACGGCCGCCGAGGAAGCGCTCTCCACCGCACTCGAGGACGGGCTCACCACCCGCCCCCTGTACACCTCCCACGACACCGCGCCCGATGTGGGCCACCCCGGTTTCGCCCCCTTCGTACGGGGCGGCACGGCCGGTGGCAGCGCAGCCGCGGGCTGGGACGTGCGGCAGCGGCACGCGGGCACCGACCCCGCCCGCACGAACGAAGCCGTACTGGGCGACCTGGAGCACGGCGTCACCTCGCTCTGGCTGAGCGTGGGCGCGAGCGGCATCCCGGTGTCCGGTCTGGCGCGGGCCCTGGACGGCGTCTTCCTCGACCTCGCGCCCATCGCGCTCGACGCGGGCGCCGCATACGACTCCGCCGCTCGCGAGTTGCTCCGTCTGTACGAGGCGGCGGGCGTGTCGAAGGAGTCGGCGCACGGCAACCTCGGCGCCGACGTCCTTGGCCACGAGGCCCGCACCGGCGAAGAGTTGGACCCCGCGGCCGCGGTGGAGCTCGCCAGGCTCTGCGGGCGCGAGTACCCGGGTCTGCGGGCACTCGTCGTCGACGCGGGGCCCTACCACGAGGCGGGCGGTTCGGCCGCGCAGGAGCTGGGCAGCTCGCTGGCCACCGGCGTCGCCTATCTGCGCGAGCTGACCGCCGCCGGGCTCTCGGTCGAAGAGGCCTGCGCGCAGCTGGAGTTCCGCTACGCGGTGACGGCCGATCAGTTCCTGTCCATCGCCAAGTTGCGGGCGGCGCGCCGCCTTTGGGCCAGGGTCGCCGAGGCGTGCGGCGCGCCGGGCGCCGGTGCGCAGCGCCAGCACGCGGTGACCTCGCCGGTGATGATGACCCGCCGTGACCCGTGGGTGAACATGCTGCGCACGACGGTTGCCTGTCTGAGCGCGGGCGTCGGCGGCGCCGATGCCGTGACCGTCCTGCCCTTCGACCACTCCCTCGGGCTGCCCGACGCGTTCGCGCGCCGCATCGCCCGGAACACCTCGACGATCCTGATCGACGAGTCGCATCTGGCCCGGGTGATCGACCCCGCGGGCGGCTCCTGGTACGTGGAGCGCCTCACCGATGAACTGGCCCACGCGGGCTGGGAGTTCTTCCAGGAGATCGAGCGCGCGGGCGGCCAGGCGGCGGCCCTGCGGTCCGGTCTGGTCGGCGAACGCCTCGCGGCCACCTGGGCGGAGCGCCGCAAGAAGTTGGCGAAGCGGCGCGAACCGATCACCGGCATCAGCGAGTTCCCGCAGCTGACCGAGCGCCCCGTGGAGCGGGACGCGGCCCCCGAGGCACCCACCGGAGGGCTGCCCCGAGTGCGTCGCGACGAGGCGTACGAACAGCTGCGCACCCGCTCCGACGCGCACCTGGCGAAGACCGGCACCCGGCCCCGGGTGTTCCTCGCGGCGCTCGGCCCGGCCGCCGCGCACACGGCGCGGGCGACGTTCGCCGCCAACCTCTTCCAGGCGGGCGGCATCGAGGCCGTGCACGACCCGGCGACGGTGGACCCGGAGACGGCCGCCGAGGCGTTCAGGGCCAGCGGTGCGACAGTGGCGTGCGTGTGTTCCAGCGACGCGCTCTACGCCGAGCAGGCCGAACCGGTCGCGCGGGCCCTCAAGTCGGCGGGCGCCGAGCGGGTGTTCCTCGCCGGGCGCGGTGAGTACGCCGATGTCGACGCGTACGTCTTCGCGGGCTGCGACGCCGTTGCCGTGCTCTCCTCCACCCTCGACCGCATGGGAGTGGCGTAATGCGGATCCCCGACTTCTCCTCCATCGACCTGGGGCCCGGCGCCGACGCCGAGGGCTCGCACGAGCAGTGGCGCACCGCCGTCAAGGAGTCCACCGGCAGGTCCGAGAGCGACCTGCTGTGGGAGACGCCCGAGGGGATCGCGGTCAAGCCGCTGTACACCGGGGCCGATCTGGAGGGCCTCGACTTCCTCGGCACGTACCCGGGTGTGGCCCCGTATCTGCGCGGGCCGTACCCGACGATGTACGTCAACCAGCCCTGGACGATCCGGCAGTACGCGGGATTCTCCACCGCCGAGGAGTCCAACGCCTTCTACCGGCGCAACCTCGCCGCCGGGCAGAAGGGCCTCTCGGTCGCCTTCGACCTGCCCACGCACCGCGGTTACGACAGTGACCACCCGCGCGTGACCGGCGACGTCGGCATGGCGGGCGTCGCCATCGACTCCATCTACGACATGCGCCAGCTCTTCGACGGCATCCCGCTGGACAAGATGACGGTGTCGATGACGATGAACGGCGCGGTGCTCCCCGTGCTCGCGCTCTACATCGTGGCGGCCGAGGAACAGGGCGTGGCGCCCGAGAAGCTGGCCGGGACCATCCAGAACGACATCCTCAAAGAGTTCATGGTCCGCAACACCTACATCTATCCGCCGAAGCCCTCGATGCGGATCATCTCCGACATCTTCGCGTACACCTCGCAGAAGATGCCGCGCTACAACTCCATCTCGATCTCCGGCTATCACATCCAAGAGGCGGGTGCGACGGCCGACTTGGAGCTGGCGTACACGCTCGCCGACGGCGTGGAGTACCTGCGGGCGGGCCAGCAGGCCGGGCTCGACGTGGACGCGTTCGCGCCGCGCCTTTCGTTCTTCTGGGCGATCGGGATGAACTTCTTCATGGAGGTCGCCAAGCTCCGTGCGGCGCGCCTGCTGTGGGCCAAGCTCGTCAAGCAGTTCGACCCGCAGAACGCCAAGTCGCTCTCCCTGCGCACCCATTCGCAGACCTCGGGCTGGTCGCTGACGGCGCAGGACGTGTTCAACAACGTCACGCGCACCTGCGTGGAGGCGATGGCGGCGACCCAGGGCCACACCCAGTCGCTGCACACCAACGCCCTGGACGAGGCCCTCGCCCTGCCCACCGACTTCTCCGCGCGCATCGCCCGCAACACCCAGCTCCTGATCCAGCAGGAATCGGGCACCACGCGCTCGATCGACCCGTGGGGCGGCAGCGCCTACGTCGAGAAGCTGACGTACGACCTGGCACGCCGTGCCTGGCAGCACATCGAGGAGGTCGAGGCGGCGGGCGGCATGGCGCAGGCCATCGACGCGGGCATCCCCAAGCTCCGTGTGGAGGAGGCAGCGGCCCGTACGCAGGCGCGCATCGACTCGGGGCGCCAGCCCGTCATCGGCGTCAACAAGTACCGGGTCGACAGCGACGAGCAGATCGAGGTCCGCGCGGTCGACAACTCCTCGGTGCGCGCCCAGCAGATCGCCAAGCTCCGGCGGCTGCGCGAGGAGCGCGACGAGAACGTCTGCCAGGACGCCCTGCGCGCGCTCACCTCGGCCGCCGAGCGCGGCTCGGGCCCCGGCCTGGAGGGCAACCTGCTCGCGCTCGCCGTCGACGCGGCCCGCGCCAAGGCCACCGTCGGTGAGATCTCCGACGCACTGGAGAAGGTCTACGGGCGGCACGCGGGCCAGATCCGTACGATCTCCGGTGTGTACCGCACCGAAGCAGGCCAGTCGCCGTCCGTCGAGCGCACCCGCACCCTCGTGGACTCCTTCGAGGAGTCCGAGGGCCGCAGGCCCCGCATCCTGGTCGCCAAGATGGGCCAGGACGGTCACGACCGCGGCCAGAAGGTGATCGCCACCGCCTTCGCCGACCTGGGCTTCGACGTCGACGTCGGCCCGCTGTTCCAGACGCCCGCGGAGGTCGCCCGGCAGGCGGTCGAGGCGGACGTGCACATCGTGGGTGTCTCCTCGCTCGCGGCAGGGCACCTCACGCTCGTTCCCGCGCTGCGCGAGGAGCTCGCCGCCGAGGGCCGCGAGGACATCATGATCGTGGTGGGCGGGGTGATCCCCCCGCAGGACATCGAGGCGCTGCACGAAGCGGGTGCCACGGCGGTCTTCCCGCCCGGCACGGTCATTCCCGACGCCGCGTACGACCTGGTGAAGCGCCTGGCGGCCGAGCTCGGCCACGAACTGTGAGTCGGTGAGTTCCTCAATCCCATGCCTGTGACGATCGACATCGACACGTATGTGAAGGGCGTCCTCGACGGGAAGCGCGCGTTCGTCGCGCGCGCCATCACCCTCGTCGAGTCGACCAGGCCGCAGCACAGGGAACTGGCGCAGCGGCTGCTCACCGAGCTGCTTCCGCACAGCGGGCGGGCGCGCCGGATCGGCATCAGCGGGGTGCCGGGCGTGGGCAAGTCCACGTTCATCGACGCGCTCGGCACGATGCTCACCGCGCTCGGGCACCGGGTCGCGGTGCTCGCCGTGGACCCGTCGTCCACCCGCACGGGCGGTTCCATCCTGGGCGACAAGACCAGGATGGAGCGGCTCTCGCTCGACCCGGCGGCCTTCGTGCGGCCCTCGCCCTCCGCCGGGACGCTCGGCGGTGTCGCCAAGGCGACCCGCGAGTCGATCGTGGTGATGGAGGCCGCGGGGTACGACGTGGTGCTCGTGGAGACCGTGGGCGTCGGCCAGTCCGAGACGGCCGTCGCGAACATGGTCGACACGTTCCTGCTGCTCACCCTCGCGCGCACCGGTGACCAGCTGCAGGGCATCAAGAAGGGCGTCCTGGAGCTGGCGGACGTGATCGCCGTGAACAAGGCGGACGGACCGCACGAGCGGGACGCGCGCTCGGCGGCGCGTGAACTCGCGGGCGCCCTGCGCCTGATGCACCCGGCCGACGCCGCGTGGACCCCGCCCGTGCTGACGTGCAGCGCCCGCGAGTCGAGCGGTCTCGACACCCTCTGGGAACGGATCGAGCAGCACCGTACGCTGCTCGACTCCACGGGCCGCCTGGCCGCCAAGCGCCGTGACCAGCAGGTCGACTGGACCTGGGCGATGGTCCGCGACGAACTGCTCGGCAGGCTGCTCGGCCACGCGGAGGTGCAGCGGGTGGCGCCGGAGCTGGAACAGCGTGTCCGGGAGGGCACGGTGACGGCGACGTCCGCCGCCGAGCGGATCCTCGACGCGTTCCAGGGCGAGCGCCCCTGACCACGCCCCCAGGCACGCCCCACATGAACGGAGCCACCCGCACCATGAACGCCACTTCCGGCGAAGCCCCCGTACTGTCGCGCCGCGAAGGCCGCGCCGGGCACATCGTCCTGAACCGGCCGCGCGCCATCAACGCCCTCAACCACGCGATGGTCGGCCTCGTCGACGAGGCCCTCACCGCGTGGGAGCGGGCGGACTCGGTCACCACGGTGGTGCTCACCGGCGCCGGTGAGCGCGGGCTGTGCGCGGGCGGCGACATCCGCTCCATCCATGACGACGTCAGGGCGGGCGGCCGCGCGGCGTCGGCCGCGTTCTGGCACGACGAGTACCGGCTCAACGCCCGGATCGCCCGCTATCCCAAGCCGTACGTCGCGGTGATGGACGGCATCGTGATGGGCGGTGGCGTCGGCGTCTCCGCGCACGGCGACGTGCGCGTCGTCACCGAACGGTCCAGGATCGCCATGCCCGAGACCGGCATCGGCTTCGTACCCGACGTGGGCGGCACCTACCTGCTGACGCGCACGCCCGGCGAGCTGGGCACGCATCTGGCGCTGACGGGATCGGCCGTGGGCGCGGGCGACGCGCTGCTGTGCGGGCTCGCCGACCACTACGTGCCGTCCGAGCGCCTCGCGGAGTTCACCGCGGCCCTCGCCGACCTCACCGCGGCCGACGCCGTACGGCAGTACGCGACGGAGCCCCCCGCGGGCGAACTGGCCGGGCACCGCGAGTGGATCGACCACTGCTACGCGGCCGACTCCGTCGAGGAGATCGTCGAGCGGCTGCACGCCTACGGTGACCGGCACGCGAAGGAGGCGGCCGAGACGATCCTGGCGAAGTCGCCGACGTCGCTGAAGGTCACCCTCGCCGCCCTGCGCAGGGCGCGCGAACTGCCGTCCCTCGATGCCGTCCTCGCGCAGGAGTACCGCGTGTCCTGCGCCGCGCTCTCCTCGCCCGATCTGCCCGAGGGCATCCGTGCGCAGGTCGTCGACAAGGACCGCACCCCGCGCTGGTCCCCCGCCGAGCTCTCCCAGGTGACGGACGCGGACGTGGCCCGCTACTTCGAGGAACCGGCCGCCGGTACGGACGCCTGAGGGGCCCTCACGGCGGGTCGGTCTCGGTGACCACCGCGAGGAGCTGGAACGGCTGCTCCCTGTCCCACTGCGAGACACCGAGGGCTATCCAGCGCCCTTCGACCCGCCACAGGTGGAGATCCGGCACGGACGCGCTCAACTGCGCCCACGGCTCCGGTATCACCTCATCCCCTCCTCCGTCCTCCAGGTCACCGAAGTCCGCGTCCACGACGCGGTCGAACAGGCTGTGGAGACTGAAGGTCTGCGGCGGTCCCCACCGGTCGGCGAGGAGCACCGCGAGGCCGTCGCGCTCGGCCTCGAACTGCTCCTCGGCCACCTCCCAGCGCATGCCGTCGTCCTCCCAGAAGGTGTCGCTCGTCAGTAACTCCGCGATGTGGTACCCGGGCCCCTGTGAGCCGCGCTCCGACCTGCCGTGCGCCGCGGGGAATTCCCGGGAGCGCAGCAGGTCGATCGCGGCGAGATGCTGTGCGGTACTCATGACGTCCAGTAAAGCGGGCGCCACTGACAATCGGTCATGCGTCGTTATGTCCCGCCAGGGTCACGCGTCGCGGCGCCGCACCGCCCACCAGCCCGCGATGAGCGCCGCGGCCGTCCAGGCGGCCGTCACCGCAAGTCCGGTCCAGGGTCCGAGGGTTCCCGTCGGGTCCTCGTGGAGGACCTGCTGGCCCGCCTTGTCGGGCAGGAAGGCGGCGGCTCCGCTCGCCACGTCGCCGACCACGAACGACACGATCAGCGTGAAGGGGATGAGCACGCTCAGGACGGCGACTCCGCTGCGCAGCACGGCCGTCAGGCCCGCCGCGAGGAGCGTCATCAGCGCCAGATAGATGCCGCCGCCGACGCAGGCCCGCACGGCACCGGGGTGACCGAGCCCGATCGCGTCCTCCCCCAGGAAGGCCTGGCCGATCAGGAAGGTCCCGAAGCCGGTGACGAGCCCCACCAGCAGCGCGAGGCCCCCGACGACGGCCATCTTGGCGCCGTAGAAGAGCCCGCGGCGCGGTACGGCGGCGAGCGAGATCCGCAGGGCGCCGCTGGTGTACTCCGACGACACGGCGGTGGTGCCGAAGCTGATGGCCGCGATCTGCCCGAAGTTGAAGGCGTAGAAGGCACCGAACAGCGGCTCGGCGTCGGCGTTGTCCGCCTCGGCCTTGCCCACGGTGGCGAACACCAGCGCGGTGATGGCGACGCTGACCAGGAACACGGCGAGCAGCGAACCGACGCTGGACCGCAGGGACTTGATCTTGAGCCACTCGGCGTGGGCGACGGGCAGTGCGGCGGTGTGCGCCATGGTCAGACCTCCTGGCGGGTGGTGGGTGCGGTGGCCGCGAACTGGGTCTCGTCGGCCGTGAGAGCGAGGTAGGCCTGCTCCAGGGATGCCTGTTCGTCGGCGAGTTCGAGGACGGGGATACCGGCGCGGGCCGCGATGGCACCGACCTCCTCGGCCTTGGCCCCCTCGACCGTCCACCGGCCGTCCTGCGCCGCCCCCAGGACGTAGCCCTTGCCCGAGAGGACGCCACGGAGCGCGTCGGGGTCCGTGGTGCGCACCCGCACGCGCGGGTGGCTGTGCCCCTCGATGAACTCCCGCATGGGGGTGTCGGCGAGAAGCCTGCCCCTGCCGAGGACCACGAGGTGGTCGGCGAACGTGGCGGTCTCGTTCATGAGGTGGCTGGAGACCAGGACCGTGCGGCCCTCCCCCGCCAGGCGCCGCATCAATTCGCGGATCCAGATGATGCCTTCGGGGTCGAGGCCGTTGGACGGCTCGTCGAGCATCACCACGCCGGGGTCGCCGAGGAGCGCGGCCGCGATGCCGAGGCGCTGGCGCATGCCGAGCGAGAACGTCTTGATCCGGTGTCCGGCCACGGACATCAGCCCGGCCTCCTCCAGGACCTCGTCGACGCGGCGCGCGGGCAGGCGGTTACTGACGGCGAGGGCGAGCAGATGGCCGCGGGCGGTGCGCGAGCCGTGCGCCGCCTGGGCGTCCAGGAGCGCGCCGACGTGGCGCAGCGGGTCTTCGAGGGCGGCGTAGGCGCGGCCGCCGACGGTGGCCGTGCCCGAGGTGGGGCGGTCGAGGCCGAGGACGAGGCGCATGGTGGTGGACTTGCCGGCGCCGTTGGGACCGAGGAATCCGGTGACCCGGCCTGGGCGGACGCCGAACGTGAGGGCGTCCACGGCCCGGGTCGTGCCATACACCTTGGTGAGGTCTTGGACGTCGATGCTGGTCATGGGCATCAGCCTCGCTGCCTCCCCCACCCGCGGTCTTCCCCCGCCCGGGGAGGCCGTCTCCCTCGCGCGGGGGAGCCGGGCGGGGCGGGGTGCCTGGCACGATGACGGAATGCCTGGCTTCTTGAGACCCCTGACGCGCGCGGTCACCTTCACGCGCGGTCTGCATCTCCTCCTGGGCTCCGGGATCGCCTGGGTGAGCGCCTCGATCTATCCGGGGCTCTCCAGTCCCACGCTCACCGACTGGGCACTTGTCCTGGTCGTCCCCATCCCCCTGCTGGTGGCGGCCGCCATGGTTCCCGCCATGCGTCGGGCGGAGGGGCTGCAGGCGCGGCTGATGCTGTTTCCCGGCCCGCACGCGCGCGTGGAGGGTGGCGACGCGGATACGGATGTCTCCGTGGCGCCGTCCTCCTCCTGGCGGGACCGGGCCAGGACCGCGGTCTGGCTCGTCCTGCGCCTCGAGGTCGGCTGCGCGCTGGTGCTGGGGACGGGCCAGCTGATCGGCATGGTCTTCGCCGTGGCGGGTGCCACCGATGAACCCCCGGAGACGGACGGACTCGCCTTTCCGGTCCCCCACTGGGGCTGGGGCAGTCTGCCGTTGTGCCTGCTCCTCCTCCTGGCGGAAGTCGCGATGATCATGGGGGCGGGGCGACTGATGGCCCACGCGGCCCGGCACCTCCTCGGTCCCTCCCCCTCGGAGCGCCTCAACGCCCTGGAGGAACGCACCGAGCAACTCCTCGAACGCAACCGCATCGCGCGCGAACTGCACGACTCCATCGGCCACGCGCTGACCGTCGCCGTCGTCCAGGCGGGCGCCGCACGGGCCGCGGCGGATCCGGCGTTCACCGAGCGCGCCCTGGAGGCCGTCGAGGAGACAGGACGGGCGGCGCTCGAGGACCTGGAGCGCGTCCTGCGGGTGCTGCGGGAGGACGAGAAGCCCGTGAGCGGGCGGCCCACCCTGGCCGACGCCGAGCGCCTCCTCGACTCGGCCCGCGCCTCGGGCGCGAAGGTGGACGTGGAGGTGACGGGCCCCGTGGAACGGCTGCCGGGGCCGGTCTCCCGCGAGGGCTACCGCATGCTCCAGGAGGCGCTGACCAACGTGCTGCGCCACTCGGGTCCCGTGCCGGTGCGGCTGCGCATAGCCGTCGACGACGCCCGCATCGTCATGAACGTACGCAACCCGCTCCCCCTGTCGTCCACCGGCGTCACCGGACGCGGCGGCAGCGGCCTGCGCGGCATCCGGGAGCGGGCCACGCTGCTCGGCGGGCGGGCCGCCACGGGCCCCGACGACGGTGAATGGCAGGTGCACGTCGAGCTTCCACTGGCGTGATCTAGGCTGACCGGATGCCGGTCACAGTGCTCCTGGTCGACGACGAACCCCTCGTACGCGCGGGTCTGCGCGCCGTCCTCGCGGCACAGCCCGACATCGAGGTGGTCGGCGAGGCGGCGGACGGCGCGGCGGTGATCCCCCTCGTGCGCGAGCTCCGGCCCGACGTGGTCGCGATGGACGTACGCATGCCACTGCTCGACGGCATCGAGGCCACCAGGGCCGTCCTGCGCACGGTCCAGGACCCGCCGAAGATCCTCGTGATCACCACCTTCGAGAACGACGAGTACGTGTACGAGGCGCTGCGCGCGGGAGCCGACGGGTTCCTGCTGAAGCGGGCCAGGCCCGCGGAGATCGTGCACGCGGTGCGGCTCGTCGCCGAGGGCGAGTCGCTGCTCTTCCCCGCCGCGGTGCGCCAGCTCGCGGGCGAGTACGGCGCGGAGCGGGGCAATCCGCAGGCCAGGGCCGCACTGGACAAGGCGGCGCTCACCGAGCGCGAGGCGGAGGTCCTTCGGCTGATGGCCCGCGGGCTCTCGAACGCCGAGATCGCCTCCGGTCTGGTCGTCGGCACGGAGACCGTCAAGTCGCACGTCAGCTCCGTGCTCGCCAAACTGGGGGCGCGCGACAGGACGCAGGCGGTCATCGCCGCCTACGAGTCCGGATTCGTCGCGCCGGGATGAGGACCGCGCACCGCGTCCGGATGAGACCGGCGCACAGGACGAAGGCGGGCCCGGCACTCGCCGCGGCCACGCCCTGCGAGTACGATCCGGCCATCATGCGCACGAGCTGGGAGGACGGACGTTGGGGCAGCTGACCGGCGGGGACCCCTCTCTGTTGCGGCGGATCAACTCCGCGGTGGTGCTGCACGCACTGCGCGCCGCGGACTTGGCCACGCTCACGGAGATCACCCGCGTGACCGGACTCTCCAGGCCCACCGTCGAGGGAGTCGTCGAGGGGCTCATCGAGGCCGGGCTCGTGGTGGAGTCCGACGCCGAGGAGAGCGGCGCTCGGCGTCAGGGACGGCCGGCACGGAAGTTCCGCTTCCGGGCGGAGGCAGGGCATCTGCTCGGTCTGGAGATCGGCCCGCACCGTGTCGCGGCCGCCCTCTCCGACCTCGACGGCAAGATCCTCGGCACCGCGTCGAAGGACGTCTCGGAGGCCGCGTCCGCGGACGAGCGGCTCGAAAAGCTGCGCACCGTGGTCGCCGACCTGCTGCGCCGCGCGGGGATCGCCCGCAGCTCGCTGCGCGCCGTCGGGGTCGGCAGCCCCGGCATCGTCGAGGTCGACGGCACGGTACGCCTTGGCACCGCGCTGCCCGAGTGGACGGGGCTGCAGCTGGGCGAACGCCTTCGCCGGTCGTTCAAGTGTCCGGTGCTCGTGGAGAACGACGCCAACGCCGCGGCGGTGGCCGAGCACTGGAAGGGCGTGGCGACCGACACCGACGACATGGTGTTCGTCCTCGCGGGCCTGAGCCCGGGGGCGGGGTCGCTCATCGGCGGGCGGCTGCACCGCGGCTACGGCGGTGCGGCCGGGGAGATCGGCGCGCTGCACCTGCTGGGCCGCGAGGTCACTCCGGAGACACTGCTCTCGACGACGGACGAGCCGCTGCACCCGCTGGACGAGCACGCCGTCGCCGAGGTCTTCGCGCACGCGCGCGAGGGCGACGAGCGGGCGCAGGCGGCCGTGGAGCGCTTCATCCAGCGGCTCGTGCACGACGTGGCCGCCCTGGTGCTCGCCCTTGACCCCGAACTGGTCGTGGTGGGCGGCTGGGCCGCCGGTCTGGACGGCGTACTGGAGCCGCTGCACCGCGAGTTGGCGCGCTACTGTCTGCGGCCGCCGCGTGTCGCCCTTTCGCTGCTCGGCGAGGCCGCGGTGGCGACGGGAGCACTGCGGCTCGCACTCGACCACGTCGAGGAAGAGCTGTTCGCCGTCGAGGGGACCGTCACCGCGCGCCGGTAAGGGACAACACGAAGCGCCCGGCACAGGGCCGGGCGCGGGGTGGCGGGCCGACGCCCGTCAGGACGTCGGCACCGACGGTGTCAGGAAGCGTGCCGCTCCGGTCCGTGGTGGATCTCCACGCCTCCGGAGTCGCCGAAGGTGAGACGGCAGGTGTCCGCGCGGTAGGTGGCCACGGAGACCGCGGCCGTGCGGCCCTCGGCGAAGAAGCGGGTCGTCACGACGAGGACGGGCGCCCCCGGGAGCCGGTCGAGCGCCTTGGCGTCGTCCGCGCGGGCCGAGCCGAGTTCGACGGCCCTGTCCTGTCCTTCGAGTCCGAGCCCGGCCAGCTCGCGCAGCACCGCACGCGCGCGTGCAGCGCCGGACGGCGCGTCGATGCCGGTCAGCTCGGGCACCGAGGACGTCGGTACGTAGAGCAGTTCGGCCGCGACGGGCTGGCCGTGCGAGACGCGGGTGCGGCGCACCATGTGCACCTGCTCCTCCGGGAGCGTCTCCAGCATGCGCGCCACGTCCGCGGACGGGACCGCCGGGCCGCAGTCCGCGGGCTGCCAGGCGTCGCCGACCGCGCCCGGCCACGTGCCCTGCGCGGATCCGACGGCCACGCCCATCCGCGGCGGAGCGACGGTCGTGCCGACTCCGCGGCGGCGCTGCAGCCTGCCTTCG
Source organism: Streptomyces kanamyceticus (assembly GCF_008704495.1). Classification (NCBI taxonomy): domain Bacteria; kingdom Bacillati; phylum Actinomycetota; class Actinomycetes; order Kitasatosporales; family Streptomycetaceae; genus Streptomyces; species Streptomyces kanamyceticus. The sequence continues at coordinate 9,411,793 of NZ_CP023699.1, read as the reverse complement.
AGTTCGAGCTGTTCGAGCGCTTGGCGCAGTGTGGCTCGGGCGACGCCGAACCGGGCGGCGAGATCACGCTCGTTGGGCAGGATCTCCCCCACGGCGAACTCGGAGTCGAGCGCCTGACTGAGCACGGTCTTCAGATGCCAGTACTTCGGCTCCGGCACCGTTTCGAGCTGCGTGGTCCCCACCCTGATCCTCCGCAATCGCCGTGCAACCGGCGGCGTTTAAGCGCCCTTGTTTATTAAAGGTTCCTGCACTATCTCTGCGACCATATTGCCGCACCCACCCTTGGTCAAGACCAATCCTCGATCCGTTACAGCCTGCACAGGGGTGATGCCACAGAGCATTCATGCGCTGTTCGCGGGAGGCCAAGCGGGCGTAACCAGCCACGCGCGCGCGGTGGGCACAAAAGCGAGCCCCCGCCGACGCGGCGGGGGCTCACTTCATACCGATAGATCCTATGGCAGGCGATATTCCCGAGGGTTACTACGAAACGAACGATACGAGCTTGTCCGGATTTCGGACGATGAACACGCGCTGGACGCGCCCGTCGGCGACCTCCAACTGAAGGAGGCTGTCCGGCTTGCCGTCGACGACGACGAGCAGGGACTCGGCGCCGTTGACCTCCACGAAGCGGAACTCCACGGCGGCCCCCTCGACGATCCCCTTGCGGGCGGCGCCCTGGACGAAGCGGCCCACCTTGTCCGCGCTCTCGATGATCCGCAGCGGCGCCCTGGACTTGCCGCCGCTGTCGCCGACCAGGGTGACGTCCGGGGCAAGCAGCGACATCAGCCCGTCGAGATCGCCCTCCGTCGCCGCCGCCAGGAACCGCTCGGTCAGATCACGGCGTTCGACGGGGTCCACCTGGTACCTCGGCGTCCCCTCCTCCACGTGCTTGCGGGCCCGCCCGGCGAGCTGCCGTACGGCCGCCTCGCTGCGGTCCAGGGTCCCGGCGATCTCGGCGAAGGGGAACCCGAACGCCTCGCGCAGCACGAACACGGCGCGCTCCAGGGGCGAGAGGGACTCCAGGACGACCAGGACCGCGAGGGACACGGACTCGGCGAGCACGGCCCGTTCCGCGGTGTCGGGGACCTTGGCGCCGAAGTCCGTGACGTACGGCTCGGGGAGCCAGGGCCCCACGTACGACTCGCGCCGGGACTGGAGGTGGCGCAGCCGGTCGATGGCGAGGCGGGTGGTGACGCGCGCCAAGTAGGCGCGCGGCTCGCGCACTTCACCGCGGTCGACGCTCGACCAGCGGAGCCAGGCGTCCTGGACGACGTCCTCCGCGTCGGCCACCCGGCCGAGCATGCGGTAGGCGACACCCATCAGGACGGGACGGTGCTCTTCGAAGACATCGGTCATGCTCTCGGTAACCACCCCTCCATCCCAACCGACGGAACCCCCTCTGTCCAGGCGAAATCGGTGCGGCGCACAGCACATCCGGCCGCCCTCTTGAAGTGGGGCCTACTGAACGGTAATTGTTGCTGACACCACGTCTAAGGAACCGTCGTCCAGCGACGGGGACAGGAGCAGCCATGGCCGCACAGGTGTCCTTCAGCGTCGCATCGCCCGGCGGTCCCCGGGAGCTGACCGTCGCCTACGAACGGGCGGGCACGGGCGAGCCCCTGCTGCTCCTGCACGGCATCGGGCACCACTGGCAGGCCTGGTCCCCGGTCCTGGACGTCCTGGCCACCGAGTACGACGTCATCGCGGTGGATCTGCCGGGCTTCGGCGAGTCCGCCGCGCTGCCGGACGGACTGCCCTACGACCTCGCGACGGTGACGGCGGCGCTCGGCGCGCTCTGCGAGGCACTGGAGGTCGAACGACCGCACGTGGCGGGCAACTCCCTCGGCGGACTGCTCGCCCTGGAGCTCGGCAGGGAGAAGCTCGTACGCTCGGTCACCGCGCTCTCCCCCGGTGGCTTCTGGACCCAGGCCGAACGCCGGTACGCCTTCGGCACGCTCCTGGCGATGCGTCAGGGCGCGCGCCTGCTGCCCCGGCCCGCCATCGAGCGACTCTCCCGCTCTGCGGCCGGGCGGGCCGCGCTGACCAGCACCATCTACGCCCGCCCGGCGCGCCGTTCGCCGGAGGCGGTGGTCGCGGAGACGCTCGCGCTGCGCGCCGCCACGGGCTTCGACGAGACACTGGCCGCGGGGCGCGACGTCCTCTTCCGCGACGACGTGCCGGACATCCCGGTCACCGTCGCCTGGGGCACCAAGGACCGGCTGCTGCTGCGCCGCCAGGGCATCCGCGCGAAGCACGCCATTCCCGGCGCGCGCCTCGTCCGGCTGCCGGGCTGTGGACACGTGCCGATGAACGACGATCCGGCCCTGGTCGCCCGGGTCATCCTCGACACCTGCCGCTGACCGGCGCGCCGCCGGGGGCGCCGCCCCTCGGCAACGCCCCCGGCCGGTTCAGGAGTTGGACCAGCCCCGCCGGGAGAGGACCAGGCGGTAGCCGTCCGGGTCCTCGATCGTGACTCCCCACTGGTTCCAGTAGGGGTTGGGCGAGAGCACGCGTCTGCCGCCGTGCTCCTCGAGGCGCACCACCAGGTCCTCGGGCACCTCCTCGTCCACGTAGACGACGAGGAGGTCCTCCTCGGTGGGCCGCGGCTCGACGGGCGCGGCGGCGTCGTGGACGAGTTCGAGGTGCCAGGAGGCGTCGGGCCAGCCCAGCATCAACAGGTCGTGCTCACCGTGGGTTTCACCACCGGCGGAGCGCCACACCACGCTCAGCCCGAGCCCGTCGGCCCAGAAGCGCTCGGCCGCCGCGAGGTCACGCGAGGGACGGGCTATGCGGATGTGACTCTGACCGTTGACCGGCACGGCGTACTCCTTCTGTCGGGCACACCCCGTGGCGTGCCGTGCGCCGAGCTTAGACATCGCTGATCTACGAACCGCTGCCGGTGTACAGCGTGGCGAACAGCCCCCGCGCGCGGGTCCCGTCCGGTGCGGACCAGGCACCGGCGACCTGACCGGTCGCCTCCTTCGCGGCGAGCGGCGAACCGTCGGGGGCGGGCCGCAGGATCCGGTGCAGGCTGAGGCGCACGCCGTGCCGCGCGGTCAGCTCGGTACTTCCGGAGCCTTCGGCGACGATCGCGGCGAGGTCCCCGGCGATGAGGCCTTCGCCCGTGCGTGAGCTGACGACCTCCTGGTCGACGGCGTCGCTCGTGTTCTGGTCCTGCGCCCGCACCCGCCCTTCGACCAGGGCCCACAACTGTTCGACGAGGACCGGGTCGTAGCAGCCGTCGTACGCCCAGCGCCGACCGAGGACCCCGTGCTCCATCGTGCCGACGAGGGCGTGTTCCATACCGTCCAGCGGGGCACCGCGATAGGTGAGGGGCAGCAGATAGGTGACGGGGCCGGGCCCCGCGCCGTCGGTGACCACGATGAACTCCATACCGACCTCGCCCCGCGGGTCGTCGAGCCGGAAGCCGCCCGCCTTCGCGAGGCGCGGCTCGCCCGCGCCGCCCCGGTACCACGGGCGGGAGGGCAGCCAGGAGGTGAGCAGTTCCAGCTTGGTGGGCTTCAGAACGGTGTGGTGAATGACGGCCATCGCGGATGATCTCTTTCCTGAGTGGGTCCTCGGCGGATCCTGGGCGAACCCTCGACGGACCCTGGGCGGGTCCTGGGCAGGCACGGACGATCACACCTTCGCATCCGGCGCGCGCGGCGGTTCCCCTGAAGCCGCCACGAGTTGTTCACTTGTGCTTCGCGTGGGCGCTGTGGCGCGTCACCCGTCGGCCCACCGCACACTGGTCGCACCCGTCACTGGAGGCGCATTCATGTCACACCGTCAGCCGAGTCCGTCCCCCCGTCGCCGCAGCGTGCTGCGCGGATCGCTCGCCGTACCGGCGGCGCTCGCCGTGCCCGCGCTCACCGGGGCCGCGCCTTCGCTCGCCCTCTCGGGCCGTCCGAAGGCCGACTGGGGCGTGCAGGCCGGGGACGTGACCGCGCACGCGGGGCTCGTGTGGGTCCGCTCGGACAGGACCGCCCGCATGATCGTGGAGACGTCGGCCACCGAGTCGTTCCGCAACCCCCGCCGCTGGCACGGTCCGGTGCTCGGCCCCGACACGGACTTCACGGGCACCACACGCCTGCGCGGCCTGCCCGCCGGTGAGCAGATCCACTACCGCGTACTCCTCGCGGATCCCGACGATCCGCGGCGTACGAGCCAGCCGGTCACCGGCACGTTCCGGACCTCCCCCAAGGGCCGCAAGGAAGACGTGCGCTTCCTGTGGTCCGGCGACATCGCGGGACAGGGCTGGGGCATCAACCCGGACCGCGGCGGCTACCGCGTCTTCGAGGAGATGCGCCGGCGCGATCCCGACTTCTTCCTGTGCAGCGGCGACAACATCTACGCGGACGGGCCGATCCTGCCCAGCGTGACGCTGCCCGACGGCACCGTGTGGCGCAATGTCACGACGGAGGAGAAGTCGAAGGTCGCCGAGTCGCTCACGGAGTTCCGCGGCGCGTTCCGCTACAACCTGCTCGACGAGAACCTGCGCCGGTTCAACGCCCAGGTGCCCTCCATCGTCCAGTGGGACGACCACGAGGTGCACAACAACTGGTACCCGGGGCAGATCCTCAACGACGCCCGTTACACGGAGAAGGACGTGAACGTCCTCGCGGCCCGCTCGCTGCGGGCGTTCAGCGAGTACTTCCCCATCTCTACGCTGCCGCCGGGCGACGAGGAAGGACGCGTGTACCGCGTGCTGCGGCACGGGCCGCTGCTCGACGTGTTCGTGCTCGACATGCGCTCGTACCGCAACGCCAACTCGCCCGGCAGACAGCCCGACGACACCACCGGGATCCTCGGCGCGCGCCAGCTCGCCTGGCTGAAGCGGGAGTTGTCGCGCTCGCGCGCCGTGTGGAAGGTGATCGCGTCCGACATGCCGCTGGGGCTCGTCGTGCCCGACGGCAGCACCAACTTCGAGGCCGTGGCCCAGGGCGACCCGGGCGCCCCGCTCGGCCGTGAGCTGCAGATCGCCGAGCTGCTTCGGCACATCAAGCACCGCGGGATCACCGGGACGCTCTGGCTGACCGCGGACGTGCACTACACGTCGGCCCAGCATTACGACCCCTCGCGCGCGGCCTTCAAGGACTTCGCGCCGTTCTGGGAGTTCGTGTCGGGACCGCTGTCCGCCGGTGGCTTCCCCGCGACGAAGCTCGACGGCACGTTCGGCCCCGAGCAGCCGTTCATCAAGGCGCCGAGCCGCGCGAACACCTCGCCCGCCGAGACTCCGCAGTACTTCGGTGAGGTCGACATCGACGGTGGCAGCGGTGTGCTGACGGTGCGGCTGCGGCAGGAGGGCGGCGGGGTGCTGTTCACCCAGGAGCTGCAGCCTGGGCGTGTGGGGCAGTAGGGGCCTCGGCGACGGCCGGGGAGTCCGGGGCGCCGCACGGCGCCAGGCAAATAAGAAGCAAACCGGCAAATTACCTCTTTACCCATCGGTCACAGGGCGTTTGTGATCACGCAACACCGATCCTCCACAGTGGCCGTATGCGAGCTGATCTGTCTGATGTGACCCGGACCAAGCACGGCCGCCCCGTCCACCACTGGCGGCGCGACGTGGTCGAACTGGCCGCCCTGTTCACCGCCGTCGCGGTGGCGGACGCGGTGGCGAACATGGTGGGGCACGGTCCCGACGGCCCCGCCCTCCTGGTGATCTCGGCCGTGGTGCTGCTCGCCACGGCCGGGTTCCACACCTGGTGGGCACGGCGCCACGGCCACGCCCCGCCGCCGCACGATACCGGCGCCCGGCCGCCCGCAGCCGCGGAGCAGGCCGGGCCCGTGCCGTCCCCCGCCGCGAAGGGAAGCCCCGGTGAACCGTCGGCGTCGGAAGCGACGACGCTCTGGCGGATGCGTACGACCGTGCGGGACGAGCCGGGCTCGCTCGCCGCGCTGTGCGTGACGCTCGCCGAACGGCACGTCGACATCCTCAGCCTCCAGGCGCACCCGCTGGCCGAAGGCACCGTCGACGAGTTCCTGCTGCGCGCGCCCCGAACGCTGTCCGCCGCCGAGATCACCCGGGCGCTCGCCCGCGCGGGCGGCACGGAGACCTGGCTCGAACGCGCCGACGCGCACGACCTCGTCGACGCGCCCACCCGCATCCTGGGCCTGGCGACCCGCACCGCCCTGGACGCCGCGGAACTGCCGCTCGCGCTGCGGCACTTGCTGGGCCGCTGCACCATCCGCTCGTCACCCGCGGGCGCACGGTCCGCGGCGCGCGAGGACGAGGCCGCGCCCGCTCACGACACGCCCGTCGACGGCGCGCTGGAAGGGACCCTGCTGCGGCTCAAGGGCCCCGACGGCGAAGTGATCACGGTGGAGCGGCCGTATCTCCCCTTCACCCCCACGGAGTTCGCGCGAGCGCGGGCCCTGGTCGACCTCGACACCCGGCTCGGGCCGCGCATGCCGCGCGGCCAGGACGTGCTGACACTGCCGGAGGGCAACCCCATCACCGTGCGGCGGGCCGACACCGCCGACGTCGAGGCCGCGAAGGCCATGCACGAGCGCTGCTCGCGCCGCACGCTCGCCCTGCGCTACCACGGCCCGGTCCAGGACGCCGACCGCTACCTCAACCACCTGCTCAGCCCCCGGTTCGGCCGCACCCTCGCGGTGCAGACCGCCTCGGGGCGCGTCGTCGGCATCGGGCACCTGCTCTGGGACGGCGACGAGACCGAGATCGCGCTGCTCGTCGAGGACGAGTGGCAGCGCCGCGGCATCGGCGGCCTGCTGCTCGGCCGTCTGGTGACGCTCGCGGTGGAGGCGGGCTGCGAGAGCGTGTACGCGGTGACGCAGGCGTCCAACACGGGGATGGTCGCGGCGATGCGCGGGCTCGGCCTGCCGCTCGACTACCAGATCGAGGAGGGCACGCTGGTGATCACGGCCCGCCTCGACACCACGCCGGTCAACTCACGACTGCCGTACGACCGTGCTCAGGGGCAGGACGCTCCGGGGCAGGACGACCGGCTCGGCGAACGCCACCAGGCCGACCGCTGACGGGCCCGAGCGCCTGGTCGAGGTCCTGCCACAGGTCCTCGACGTCCTCAAGCCCCGCCGACATGCGCAGCAGCCGGTCGCTCACCCCGCAGGCGCGCCGGTCCGCCGAGTCGACGACCCGGTGGCTGATGGACGCCGGGTGTTGGATGAGCGTGTCGACGCTGCCGAGGCTGACCGCAGGGGTGACCAGGCGTACGCCCGCGATCACCTCGTGCGGGTCGCCGTGCACCTCGAAGGCGACCATGGCGCCGCCGAGCCGCGGATAGTGGACGCGGGACACGCGCGGGTCGGCGGCGAGGCGGCGCGCCAGTTCCGCCGCGTTGGCCGACGCCGCGCGCACCCGCACGGGCAGCGTGGCCAGGCCGCGCAGCAGCAGGTAACCGGCGAGCGGGTGCAGCACCCCGCCGGTGGTGAACCGGACCTGGCGCAGCCGTCGCGCGAGTTCCTCGTCGCAGGCGACCACACCGCCCATGACGTCGCCGTGCCCGCCCAGGTACTTGGTCGCGCTGTGCAGCACGAGCCGGGCGCCGCTCTCGGCGGGCCGTTGCAGCACGGGCGTGGCGAAGGTGTTGTCGACGAGCAGCGGCACCTCGCCGCAGGCGCGGGCGACGGCGGACAGGTCGAGTTCGGCGAGCGTGGGGTTGGCCGGTGACTCGACCATCACCAGGGCGGTGTCGGGACGGACGGCGGCCGCGATGGCATCGGCCGTGCCGTCCGCCCCTTCGGGGCCCGCGAGGTCCCACCGGTCCACCCAGGTCACCTCGGTGCCGACGAGGCCCGCGGTGAGCAGGTGGTCGCTGCAGCCGTACAGCGGACGGACCGCGACGACGTGGCGCAGGCCCGCCGCCGCGCGGGCTAGGACGACCGCGGTCAGCGCCGCCATGCCGCTGGCGAACGCCACCGCGCTCTCGGTGCCTTCGAGCCGGGCGAGTGCGGTCTCGAAGCGGGCGACGGTCGGATTGCCGAGACGGGCGTAGACGGGCGGCCCGCCGTCCACCGCGCCGTTCGCGGCGAAGGCGTCGATGCGGGCGGCCTCGCCCCTGCTGTCGTAGGAGGGGTAGGTCGTGGAGAGGTCGATCGGCGGGGCGTGCAGGCCGAGTTCGGCCAGATCGTCCCGCCCGGCGTGCACGGCCTCGGTGGCCAGGGCGCGCGAGGGACGGGTGCTCGTGGCCACCGCCGTCGCCGGGTCGCCGCCGTCGGTGGTGGGGCGCCATGCCGTGTTCGTGTTCGCGTCCATGCCGCACAGCCTGAACATCGGTCGGGTCCTGAGGGCCAGGTACCGTGCTACGTTCGGCCGATGGCCGAATCTGTCGCACTCGACCCGGTGGATCTCCACATCCTGCGGCTGTTGCAGAACGACGCCCGGACCACCTACCGGGATCTCGCCGCGCAGGTCGGCGTCGCGGCGTCCACGTGTCTGGATCGTGTGACGCGGCTGCGGCGCTCGGGGGTGATTCTCGGACATCAGCTGCGGCTCGACCCCGCGAAGCTCGGGCGCGGCCTGGAAGCACTGCTCTCGGTGCAGGTGCGCCCGCACCGCCGCGATCTCGTGGGGCCCTTCGTGGACCGGATCAGAGCGCTGCCCGAGGCGCTCTCGCTGTTCCACCTCACGGGTCCCGAGGACTTCCTCGTGCACGTGGCGGTGGCCGACCCGGCCGATCTGCAGCGGCTCGTCCTCGACGAGTTCACCGCGCGGCCCGAAGTGGCCCGCGTGGAGACCCGGTTGATCTTCCAGCAGTGGGCGTGCGGCCCGCTGCTTCCACCGACCGCCGAAGCCGTCGGCGCCCGTGATTCCTCCGACCAATCATGGTGACGCACACCCCTTCGCCGTACGAGGATGTCCGCATGTCAGCCACGAAGAACCCGCAGGCGAACACCGCCCCGCTCCCCCGCGACGTCGCCGACGCCTACGTCGACGAACTCATCGCGCTCGACCCGATCACCGGCACCTTCCTCGGCGTCAAGGAGAGCCATCGCAGGCTGCCCGACACCTCTCCCGAGGGCCAGGAGGCGCTGGCGCGGCTCGCGCGGACGACCCTGGCGCGGCTCGACGAGGCGGAGCGCGGGCCGGGCGCCGAGAGCGAGATCGAGCGCCGGTGCGGGCGGCTGCTGCGCGAGCGGCTCACCGCGCAGCTCGCCGTGCACGAGGCCGACGAAGGGCTGCGGGCCGTCGGCAATCTGCACACCGTGCCGCACCAGGTGCGGGAGATCTTCACCGTGACGCCCACGGACACCGAGGAGGACTGGGCGGCGGTCACCGACCGGCTGCGGGCCGTGCCCGCCGCGTACGAGGGGTACCGCGCCTCGCTCGAACTCGGCCTGGAACGCAAGCTGTTCGCGGGCCCCCGGCCCACCGGCACCTTCATCGGCCAGCTCACGCAGTGGGCGGGTCCCGGCGGCGCGGACGGCCGCGGCTGGTTCGAGGACTTCGCGGCCACCGGACCCGACGCGCTGCGCGCGGAGCTCGACGCGGCCGCGCGGGGCGCCACCGCGGCGGTCGTGGCGCTGCGCGACTGGATGCGGGACGTGTACGCCCCCGCTGTCGAGGGCTCCTCCGACATCGTGGGCCGCGAGCGCTACGCCCGCCTGTCCCGCGAGTGCAACGGCGCAGACCTGGACTTCGACGAGGCGTACGCGTACGGCTGGGCGGAGTTCCACCGGCTGCTCGGCGAGATGCGGTCCGAGGCCGAGAAGATCCTGCCCGGCGCGGCGACCCCCTGGGTGGCGCTCGCGCACCTGGACGAGCACGGGACGCACATCGAGGGCGTCGAGGAGACCAGGGTCTGGCTCCAGGAACTGATGGACGAGGCGATCCGCGAGCTGGACGGCACGCACTTCGAACTCGCCGAGCGGGTGCGGACGGTGGAGTCGCGCATCGCCCCGCCGGGCGGTGCGGCCGCGCCCTACTACACGGGCCCCTCCGAGGACTTCTCACGCCCCGGCCGCACCTGGCTGCCGACCATGGGCGAGACCCGCTTCCCCGTCTACGACCTCGTCTCCACCTGGTACCACGAGGGCGTGCCAGGACATCACCTGCAGCTCGCCCAGTGGGCGCACGTCGCCGCGGACCTCTCCCGCTACCAGGCGACCGTGGGCATCGTCAGCGCCAACGCGGAGGGCTGGGCGCTGTACGCGGAGCGGCTGATGGACGAGCTCGGCTTCCTCGGGGACCCGGAGCGCAGGCTCGGCTACCTGGACGCGCAGATGACGCGCGCGCTGCGCGTCATCGTCGACATCGGCATGCACCTCGAACTGGACATCCCCGCGGACTCGCCCTTCCACCCGGGCGAGCGCTGGACCCCCGATCTCGCCCAGGAGTTCTACGACGCGCACTGCAGCCGTCCCACGGAGTACGTGGAGAGCGAGATGACGCGCTATCTGACCATCCCCGGGCAGGCCATCGGCTACAAGCTGGGCGAGCGGGCCTGGCTGCTCGGGCGCGAGAACGCCCGGCGGCGGCACGGCGACGCGTTCGACGCCAAGGCCTGGCACATGGCCGCGCTCTCGCAGGGCTCACTGGGCCTTGACGACCTGGTGGACGAGCTGTCCGCACTGTGAGCGCCGCGTTGGCGTCCCTACGGTGAGCGCCGCGTTGACGTCCCTCGCCCGCCCGGCGAGGGACGTCAACGGCGGAAGCCGCCCTCCGAGTCGATGACCTGTCCGCTGATCCAGGCGGCCTCGTCGGTGGCGAGCCAGGAGATGAGCCGGGCCGGATCGTCCGGCATCCCCCAGCGGCCCGCGGGGAAGCGCGCCTCGACCGCCGCGTAGTCGTCACCGGTGAGGTAATCCGTGTCCACGGGGCCGGGGTTGACGCAATTGACCGTGACGGCGAGATCGGCGAGCGTGGTCGCGAGGGTGCGGGTCGCCGAGGCGAGCGCGCCCTTCTGCAGGCTGTAGGCGATCTCGTCCGGCATGCCGCCCGCGATGTCCTGCCCCGACGTCATCATCATGATCCGCCCGCCGGGCATGCGGGACGGGAGCTTCGCGCGCCGCCTGGCGTACGCCTGGACGAGCAGGATCACGGAGCGGGCGTCCACTGCCCAGTGCGCGTCGAGCATGGCGGCGTCGATGGCGTCGAGCGAGCCGTCACGGCCGCTCAGCGCGTGGTTGGCGACGAGGATGTCGAGCCGCCCGCCGAGCGCGTCGGCGGCGGTCTCGATCAGCCGGGCCGGGGCGTCGGCCTCCGTCAGATCACCGGGCCCCGCGTGGAGCGGCGCCGCCGGATCTCCGAGCACCTCACGCACGCCCTCGACGACGTCCTCGGGGCGGTCGGTCCCCCAGGGCATCGCGGCATCGTGCGGAACATGGTGGTGCAGATAGACACCGGCGCCGTACGCGGCGAGCCGCCGTGCGACGGCGTACCCGATGCCGCCGCGCCTGCTGGCACCGGTGACGAGTGCGGTGCGGCCGCGCAACGGCAGCGGATCGCGGCGGAGTTGGTCGGCCGTGGGGTGCGGAAGATGGGGCATGGCAGATCATGATGCGCGCGTCGACAACACATCGCACGGAGATTTTCGCGGGTGCAGACCTGCATACGTGCGCCGCGGCGCGTCAGCAGCCGCAGTCCTCGGCGTCGACCGGCGCCGTGAGCGCGTCGGGCGTGCGCTGCTCGCGGCCCTCCCACGTCTCGAACTCGAAACCCTCGCGCGCCCAGTACTCGAAGCCGCCGAGCATCTCCTTGACCTGGAAGCCGAGTTGCGCCAGGGCGAGCGCCGCGCGGGTCGCGCCGTTGCATCCGGGGCCCCAGCAGTAGGTGACCACCGGCACCGCAGGGTCGAGCAACGCGTGCGCCTGCTCGGGGATGAGCGCGGTGGGCAGGTGGAGGGCGCCGGGGACGTGACCCTGGTCCCAGGACGCGGTGGACCGGGTGTCGATCACGACGAAGCCCGGGTCGCCACCGGCGGCGAGCGCGGACGCCACATCGGAGACATCGGCGTGGAAGGCGAGGCTCGCGCCGAAGTACGCCGCAGCGGCGGCCGGGGACGCCGGGGGCACCCGCAGCACGGAGTTGGCGACGCCGGGGGCGACGGAAAAAGCAGTGCTGAGCTGCGTGTTCGTGTTGTTCATGGCGAAGAATCTACGGTCGGCGGCCGGAACCCTGAAGGGACGATCCCCGGCATCCCGATGATGCCGCAGTGGATTCCCCGGTAAGTCACCACCTCTTCATAGCTGATGCACGGCGGGCCGCCGCTTAGGCGCCCGCACGGCCCCTTCGGGCCCTCCCCGAGTGCGGGAGCGGGCGCCCGAGGGCCAACAGGTTTGTCGCGAAAGAACGTTGCCAGGAGAGCACCGCTTCCGCCGAGAATGGTCCAGACCTGAACTGCTTGACCATACGGCGATCCGCAAGCCCACACGGTGGTTCCGCCCTGCCGGAGGCCGCCACCGCATGCCGTCTCGCGCCGCACCAGCACCCCCGCGGCGCGCCCGCCCGCCATCCGGAACGACGAGTTTCGGGCACGCGCAGACCTCTTGCGCCGCCGGCGCCCCCTCTGTCAGATTCACCCCAGCCAGAGATGGCATGCACGCGACAGAACACACCCGCCTTCCGCGCGTGCGCCCAGGGGCCGCATACCTATGCGCCACACCTATGCGGCCCTGTCCTCACCCAAGGACGTTCCACCCCCACACAGTTCCATCCCCACACAATGGAGACGAACGTGCGAATACCCAGACTCGCCCCCGCACTCGCAGCCACCGCGCTCGCCGTACTCGGCCTCGGGGCCCCCACCGCCGCGGCCCAGAGCGCGGCGAACACGCAGACGCCACCCGCGGCAACCGTCGACGCGCCCCGTCCGATCATCGGTGGCGGCTACGCCAGCAACGCCCCCTGGGCGGCCAGGCTCTTCTCCAACGGCCGGCAGACCTGTAGCGCCACGATCATCGCCCCGACCTGGATCCTCACCGCGAAGCACTGTGTCAGCGGCGGCGGCCTCTCGTTCCGCATCGGCAGCCTCGACCAGACGTCCGGCGGCACGGTGGCCAACGGCATCCGCGTCCAGAGCCACTCGACCGCGGACCTCTCCCTCGTCCAGCTCGACCGTTCCGTGCCGGGCACCTACGCGCGACTGGGCAATCCGGGATCGGTCCAGGTGGGCCAGACCGTGCAGGTGTACGGCTGGGGGGCGACCTCCCAGTGCAGCCCGGAGATCAACTGCCAGTCCCAGCGCCTGAAGGTCGCCAACGTCGTGGTGACCGGCGGCTGCACGGACGCCTACGGCGGCAGCGCCATCTGCGCCCGGCGCGGCGACGGCATCACCGCGGGCGGCGACTCGGGCGGACCCATGATGGCGGGCGGCGCGCAGGTCGGCGTCGCCTCCACCAGTGACCGCCAGTCCACGACCGCGTACGGCAACGTGACGGCGTACCGCTCCTGGATCCAGAGCGTCGCGGGCGTCTGACCGGGCGCACGCGTCCGACAGGACCGCGTGCCGCCCCCGCGCTCTCACCGCGCGGGGGCGGCACGGCGACACACATCACGCCGGGCGAAATGCGGACGAGCGGGACCGTTCCCCGGCATCCCCCTTGTACGGCCGGGGATTTCCCTGTTACCTCTCCGGCATGACCGGTTATTCCACGGACGCCACCGACTGGCGCATCCTCGACGTCCTCCAACGCGAGGGCCGCGCCAGCTACGCGGAGTTGGCGCGCGCCGTCTCGATGTCCCCGAGCGCCGTCACCGAGCGCGTGCGGCGCCTGGAGGAGGCGGGTGTGATCCAGGGGTACGCGGCCGTGATCGATCCGGAGCGGCTCGGCCTGCCCATCCTGGCCTTCGTGCGGCTGCGCTACCCCAACGGCAACTACAAGCCGTTCCACGACCTGGTCGAGGCGACCCCCGAGATCCTCGAGGCGCACCACGTCACGGGCGACGACTGCTTCGTCATCAAGGTCACCGCGCGCTCGATGCAGCACCTCGAAGAGGTCTCGGGAAAGATCGGCGCACTCGGCTCGGTGACGACGAGCGTCGTCTACTCCTCTCCCCTGCCGCGGCGCCCGCTCGGCCGCTGATCAGCTCCCGCCCCGCTGCCGCACGGCCGATCCCGCGCGGCCCTTCACGACCTCAAGCTGCGCGTGCACGCGGCGCCGCAGGTCCGCGACGTGGCTGACGATGCCGACGCTGCGGTCCCGTTCGCGCAGCGAGTCCAGGACGTCCAGGACCTCGTCGAGCGTCTGGTCGTCGAGGCTGCCGAACCCCTCGTCGATGAAGAGGGTGGCACTGGTTCAAGTGCTGTGCGGCACACCATCTCTGAACTGGGAAAATAGTGCGCAAAAGACCCCTCGGAGTGATCTCCGAGGGGCCATCTTCGCGGGCAGGGGACGAGTGGGGGACAACGCGCTCAGGCGGCGTCCTGCGCCGCCTCTTGAGGGCTGGTGCGCACCGTGTGTAGATGCCAATCCACTGTTGCCTCGGTGGCGGTGGCGGGGGACGTCTCTTGCTGCGCCATTGGGTCCTCATGGGCTGAGGCTGGGGGCTGTGTGAAGTCTGCTTCGGCTGCAGGGGGTTGTGGGTCGGCAGGCTTCTCAACACCGTTGCGGCGCGGTACTAGGTCGACGGGGGCGTTGGCGGCAGCCTGCTCGAACTGCGGCAGCAGACTGGTGTAAGTGTCGGCGGTGAGTTGGTAGGGGAAGTTCTTGAGTTCGCTCAAGGTGGCTTCCCGAGATCCCGTCCGATCGAGTCGATTGGGCGGGATCTTGCAGTTTTCGGAGGTCTTTTGAGGCCCGACCGGGGCTGAGTGGCGGTTCCGGGGTCTCGGAGGTGCCTTCCGGCGGTGGCCGATGCGGCGGAGCGCGCGGTGGTGTGGCTGCGGGACCGGGAACGTCTCGTGGCGGCGGTTGGTGTGGCTGTTCACTTCCGGATCATCACGAGGGTCGGGGTGGGGGACGCCCGGTCGGATGGGGTCCGGGCTGGTCGGGCTCGGGTGTGGAGATGTCGGTGTAGGCGGTGGCGGACAGGTGCTCGCCGCGCGTGGTCTGGCAGTAGACGTCCAGGATCATCAGGTTCGCGATGGTGACCATGAGGGCGGTCAGCAAGGTCTGGGCGACGCGGCCGTGGGCGAGCCGGTTCTTCGGTTCGGAGATGTCGATGCGGTGGCCTTTGAGGATCCCGTTGATTCCCTCGTTCTGGGCTCGGATCACAGGGAAGGCCCCGCGCCAGGTGTCGGTGAGGTAGGGCAGGTCCTGGCGGAACTTCTCGATCGTGCCGAGGTCGCCGGGGTGCAGGGAGATCGACTGCTGGTAGCAGATATCCGGCATCTTGCCCTTGAGGATGTCCGGGGCGGTCACGGTGGGCCGGGCCGCTGGATGGGTGCTGCGCTGCCGCGGGTCGGTCAGATCGACGGTCTGTGGGGGTGTGCGGGGCGACGGTCGGCGGGGGCAGTTGACGGTGGGCGAGGTGCCGGCGGCTGGGCAGGCGAGCCGGATCGTTCCAGTGTGGTCCGGGCCCTGCTTGAGGTGGAGGAAGTACGGCTTCCGGTTGTTGATCTGCGTCTGGGTGGTCTCGTCCGGGCGGCGGGCGGCGCGGTCGGTCAGACGGCGGGTGGCGTTGGCCAGGGCGGGTGGGATGAGCGGGCAGGTGAGGGTGCCGTCGATCATGACGGAGCCGCGGAAGGGATGGTCGCCCTGGGGGCCGCGCTGGTCCTTTTTGTAGTCCAGGACGAGGCGATAGCCCAGCGCGCGGACGGGCAGAGCGAAGGACTCGGGGCGGGCATCGGTGTAGAGGCGGTCGACCGCCAGCATTCCGGCGGGCAGGCCGAGTTCGGCCAGCGGTGTCAGCAAGGTGACCGCGTTTCTCCCGGTGCGGCGGCCGGGGTGGTCGACCGCCAAGCCGAGCACGATGTGCGCGATCCGTCCCCGGGCGGGACGGGCCTGGGCTGCGAGTGCGAGATGCCCGCTCAGGCCGAAGGTGCCCGTGCCCGATCCGCCGCTGTAATGCCAGCCCGCGGTCAGGTCTACGGAAGCCAGGCAGTGCTGCTCGTCCGCGTGTTTGTGCCAGGAGGCCAGGGCGGTCGCGTCGATCCCGACATCGCCCTGCCAGTGCCTCAGGGCCCCGCAGCGCCGGGCGATGTGGATGGTGGTGGTGACCAGGGCGGTGCAGATCTGCTGCTGCACCGCCTTTTTGCGGATGTGCTCGGGATCGTCGTCCTCCCAGGCGGCTGCGAGGCGGGCGGCCTCGTCGAGAGGAAGGCGGCGGCGCCGGTCAGCGCGGGCCGGGTCGAGCACTGTTGTGATGCGGTCGAAAGCCCGGTAGATCCGGCGCGACAGCGCCAGTTGACGTGTGGGGCTGAGGGTCTCCTCTGCCCGGATGCCCATCCGGTGCCGGGCAGTGTCCGACAGGCAGAAGGTGAGGATGCGCCAGGCCTCGGCCAAGGTGGCCTTCCCGGTGTAGTGGATCGCCAGCAGCAGACCGGTGAGCACCGTCCGCGCAGGCAGACCCGCAGGGCCCGGCCGGTCGGCCAATTCCCGGTCAATCAAGGCGAGGACGCCGGAGCGATCAAGCAGCGCGGCCAACTGGAACACCTTGGAGTCGGGGATGCGCGCGGGTGCGTCACTCACCGGCCGTGGACGGCCGCGCCCGGCGGCGGCCGGGTGCCCGGGCGGCGGAGCCCTCACTTGTTACCTCGCAACAGCCGGGCCGTCTCCCTCACGCTGGGCGGGGCCACGAAATGCTGGTAACGCGCGAGCGAGGCGGTCGAGGCAAGCCCGGCAGCGGCCGCGATCACTCCGGGATCGATCCGGCGCCGCATCAGCGACACGATCCAAGACGCCCGCAGACGCCGGGCGTTCAGCCGAGGCAACGGATCGTCGGGCCGATGCTGCCAGGTCCACGCGGCGACGAGGTTGTCCGGCGGAGGGTCCTGGTGGCCGGGACGGAACAGGAAATCGTCTCCGGCTCCTCGGGCCAGCTCGGCGAGGTCGTCCTCCCACTGCGCGCGGGCCACCAGCAGCCGCCCGAAAACTTCGGAACCCAGCACGCAGGCCCCCGAACGGGTGCGGCGGAGGTGACTGCCGCGCAGACGGGCGACCTCCCCGGGAGCCAACCCCAGGCCGTCGCCGAGCGCGAGCAGAGCCAGCGCATCCGACCTGGCCCGCGGCCGCAGCCGCTGGGCCCAGGAACGGAGCTGGACAAGCTCGTCCGGTTCGTAGGGCGGTGCCGGCGCAGGCGGGGCCGACAGGTGGATCCCTTCGCTCTCGCCGCCCTCATCCCAGATCAGCACGTCTCGGACGCGTCGCAGCCATGTGCGATAGGTCCTCAACGTCCCCGGTGCCAGGCCCGCGCAGCCTGTGAGGACGAACCCATCGATCGTCTCGGTGCGCAACCAGGCCGACGGCTCCCGGTCAACCCCTCGCCCTTCCGCCCAGATCGCCAAGCGTGCAACGACGTGCAACAGGTCCTCGACCGCGTAGGGGACCCGCTCGATCGTCGCGGTCACCACGGCCTTCACCAGCGGAGCGACCTCGTCCCAGACGGGCGGCGGCTCGCGCGGAGAATACGCGCCGATCACCGAAGACGCCGCAGAGTCGATTGCCATGGACCACGAATACCGGCAGTTCAACCTGCCACCCAAGTCGCGTACGACCTCGACGAACAGGAGCGTGGAAGCATGGTCGGAGGGAACGCGCGCTCCCGCGCGCCCAGGGAGTGCGCCCACGATCCGGAAGCCTGGCCCGACGCGGTCGTCGACGACATCGCCGCAGCAGTCGTCCAGACCATCGCCCGCTGCCTGGCCGCTGCGCTGGCTGAACGCGGCCTGAGCAGGCGCGGCGCCGCCGACCTGCTGGGTATCAACCGTCAGACCATCGGCGACGTCCTCGATGGCCGAACCTGGCCCGATGTCGCCACCATCGCCCGGCTCGAGGCGGGCTTGAACACCCCGCTGTGGCCGCCGCTTGCGCGCCGGTAACGGTGCAGACATGCCGCCAAAGCCCTCCCAGCCCACAGACTGCAATAACTGCAGGCCAGAGCCTAGTTACGGCTCAGCGAACCCAACACGCTGCAACAGCACTATCGTCAAGGACGCGTGAGCCTGTCCGATATCTCACCAGGGCGCTCTCGCAACCCAGGCGCCGTCGGGATGGCCATCCCGACGGCGCCGCCTCACGCGTCTGCGACCGCGGTGCCATTCACGCGCCCGCCCACATCGGGAGGATCCCCGACCCCGGGCGCGATCGCGAACAGTCCCACCTCTCCTTCGATCAGCCAGCCCTGCTTGACCAGCCGCTTCAGCTTCACCCGCATCCTCTCCACCCGGCGGTGATCCAGATCCCAACCGACGGCCTCGCAGATCGGCTTGGCCCGTAGCGGCCGTCCCGCCGATGCCAACGCGAGCACGACATCCTCATTCGCCTCACCCAGAACCTTGCCGTCCGCCCGCGTCACCGGAGCTGACACCACCACTCGCTCCACCACAGCCGCAGCCACTGACGCCTGGCCGCTGGGCGCCGTCGGGGTAACGTCCACACTGCCCGGAGCCTCGTCCTCGGCCAGCAATTCGTTCAGAGCTTCCTCTGCCACCGCCCATCGCGACAGCCGGTCTTCCTCCTCGGCGAGCCTCTCCTGCAACGCGGCAATCTGCATTCGCAGTTCTTCCACCTGAGCACGCGACGCCGATGCCCTTGACCGCAGCTTCTCCATGAGCTCTGCCATGAACCGCCTCCTCGCCCCGAGGTCGGAATCCGCCAACTCATAGAGGGATAATTTGAGTTGGCAGACAGTTCACTCCACACTGTAGGAGGGGATCACGAATCGCCGCCAACAGATCCCAACATTCCGCAAGCGGCATTGCGGTCCCCATCGCGGCCACGCGGAACCTGGCCTGTCACCGAGCCGGGACGGGTTGGTCGGGGTACCGATCCCGGTGCTCAGAAGAAGATCATGAGGACCCTTCCGATCCTCCAGGAGGAAGAATCTCTGGTGCGCAGTGAGGACACGGCCTGGGACTATGACCTCTGTGGACATCAACAGCACCGGGTCAGGACGCGACGACCTGGCCAGAGTCGCCGAACTCGCCTCTGAGGCAAGCGAACACGTGACTCACCAGCACCTCGTTTCCCAAGTGCTGCTGAAGCAATTCGCTACCCCGACGAAGCGAGTTAGCGGCCTTCAGGTGCAGCCCTACGATCTGCGCCACCCGGACCGCACTCCGAAGACCCGGGCGCCGAGAGGGATTTGCCAGATCGAGAACTTCGTTTCCTATGAGCTCGTAACACGATCATGCGAGCCAGCCCCGGTAGTCGTGTCGTGGTGGAGCAGGGGAGCGTGGCCCTGGATCGTGGGCGAAGGCCTGTGTGGGGAAGCGGAACTGGGTGAGCGTTGTGTGGGCGGCGACGTCGCCGAGATCGGGACTGTTCGATCCGGTTGAGCGCCGCACCGAGGTGGAGGATCTGTCGGATCGTTTCGGCGACCTGCGTTCCTGTGGCCGGGGATACCTCGAGGTTCGGTCGCCGATCAGGGAGTTCCCGGTGCTGACCCTGGCCTTTCGAGATAATCACGCGGTTGTTCACCTGATGAGTGACACCGAGCGGATGTCTCTGCTCGTAGGAGACGGCACGGCACCCTCGGGTGCCGAGGTCGAGGTCCCGATCATGGACGATCTCACTGTGTTCACGGGGGACTTTGTCCTGGACATCGATCGGGCGTGGGACCTGGTGCACGACTTCACGCAGACGTGGGTGGCCGGCGCTATGGATGAGTGGTGTGAGTTGTAGCCAAAAGCTCGTGACACGATCATTGTCGGTGTTTCTTCAGGCGCCTCCAGCAGATCAGACCGCAGGCCAATGAGACGAAGGCATCGTGGAGTTCGAGGCGTCGTTCCCATCGGATGGCCAGGCGCTTGAACTGGTGGAGCAGGGCGAAGGTCTGCTCGACGACGTAGCGGAGTTTGCCCAGGCCCTTGATGTTCGGGGCGCCCTTGCGGGAGATCACCGGCATGATCCGGCGGCGCCGCAGCTCCCGGCGCACAGCCCGGGAGTCGTACGCCTTGTCGCCCAGGACGCACTCGGGCCGGCGTCGCGGTCGGCCGGGCCGTCCGGCGACGGGCGGGATGCCGTCGATGAGGTTCAGGGTCTGGGTGATGTCGTTGACGTTGGCGGCGGTCGTGATGACGTGCAGCGGAGTTCCCTTGCCGTCGCAGATCAAGTGGTGTTTGCTGCCCGTCTTCCGCCGGTCGACCGGTGACGGACCGGTCGCGGCACCCCCTTTTTCGCGCGGATGTGGGAGCCGTCCACGCACGCGCGGGACCAGTCGAGTTCGCCGGCCGCGTTCAGCTCGGCGAGCAGGAGACGATGCAGTTGCTCGAAGACCCCAGCCTGCTGCCAGCGGGCCAGGCGCCGCCAGCAGGTCTGCCCTGGCCCGAACCCCAGCTCCAGGGGCAGGAGTTGCCAGGCGATGTCCTGGTGCAGGACGTAGAGGATGCCCTGCAGGCACAGCCGGTCCTCCACAGGTTTCGGACCCGGAGACCGCTCCGGCCAGGACGGCAGCAGCGGTTCGATCCGCGCCCACAAGTCGTCGTCCACGATCCACGGCCGAGTCGTCACACGACACGAACGGCCGGATCATCGCATCGGTCACGCCCTGCCAGGACCGGTCAGCAAGATCCTGTTACGAGCTCATAGCGCCGGCCACCCACGTCTGCGTGAAGTCGTGCACCAGGTCCCACGCCCGATCGATGTCCAGGACAAAGTCCCCCGTGAACACAGTGAGATCGTCCATGATCGGGACCTCGACCTCGGCACCCGAGGGTGCCGTGCCGTCTCCTACGAGCAGAGACATCCGCTCGGTGTCACTCATCAGGTGAACAACCGCGTGATTATCTCGAAAGGCCAGGGTCAGCACCGGGAACTCCCTGATCGGCGACCGAACCTCGAGGTATCCCCGGCCACAGGAACGCAGGTCGCCGAAACGATCCGACAGATCCTCCACCTCGGTGCGGCGCTCAACCGGATCGAACAGTCCCGATCTCGGCGACGTCGCCGCCCACACAACGCTCACCCAGTTCCGCTTCCCCACACAGGCCTTCGCCCACGATCCAGGGCCACGCTCCCCTGCTCCACCACGACACGACTACCGGGGCTGGCTCGCATGATCGTGTTACGAGCTCTAAGTACTGAATCTGGCCAACACCCCATCACCGAGAGATCTCTCATTCGGAACTTAAGGTTCGGATGAACATTTGACCTGCGCGCGCCGAAACTGCCGTCAGTTCCATGCATTTTTTGCGCCAGCCCCATCCACCTACCCGCCGCGGTAACTGTGTATCGATGTGACCTCGACTTAACCGGGTGAACTTGTTTCGCTAGTGAACACAGATCTCCACTCAACAAGGGGTGAACGATGCGCATTGCACGACAGGCATTCATGAGCGCCACGGCACTACTCCTATTAATTGGTCTAGGTGGGCCGACGGCCGCCTATGCAGGCCAGCCTGGAGCCGATCTCTCCGCATCTTCAGTGCAAGCACCGTCCGGAAAATGGAAAGTCAAGACGACATTTTTCGGGAAGAACGGCGAAGATTTACCCCTCCGGGTAGGCGACTCTAATTTCGGGTACAAGCACATACAAGCCAGCCACCCCGAGCCGGACACCTCGTTGTACGGATGGATCGATGATGCCCTGGATGACGGGAAGTACAGCAGGCCAGACGTCAACAGGAAGGTCACTGTCAGGTATCAGATGGTGACGGGTAAATGGTTCCGGGTAGTCTTCACTGAACGCGTAGACAGCCGTTCCGATGATGGTCGACCGATCGGCATCATCACTGCCTTCAGGGAATGATGGAAACCGAGGATGCCTCCAATGGAACATGTGCCACGGGGTGGAATCAGCGCAGACGCTTGGGCCGCCCAGTTCCTCAGAGCCGCCGAGGAGAACTTGCGGAGTCAGCTCAGCACTGAAGCTGATCAGGGAACTCTCCATGAACTGGCCCTCGATCACCGCGAGGGCGGTGTCTGGGCTACTGCAACCTTCTCGATGGCGGCTCGCCCTGGAGTCCGATTCATCCGTAGTCAGAACATCATTCCGGGTCTAAGTGCGGACTGGGAAGCTGACTTTGCCGCCACGCTCTTCGAAACCCACTTGATCGAATGGTTCCACACAAGGGCGAAGGAGATGCTCCCAGACTCCGACGGCGTCGTCCGCAGCTGATATCCGAGCTCGCACGCTCGGACAGGGCCGCTGCGCGCGTCCTCATTGGTGGAGCATCACCGGTGGCCTGCTCAACGTCGGCGCCCTCTTGGCGCCCATAGGCGGCCCGGCGGCCCCAGGGACGGACGTGCCGAAGACCGCGGCGAGGCCGACGAGCTTGCAGGGACGGGGCCGGTGAACTCCCGCCCGTACACGACCAAGCGGCGGATCTCGGCTTCGGTCCGCTCCTTCGGTAGCGAGCCATGCTAATGACCGACGGCAGCGGATCCCTCTCCTCCGGGGCGCTGTCGGAGGCAGCCGAAATGACGGCCAGTGGAGACTATGAACTGCAGGCACTTGCGGGGCCGCCAGTGTGATGCGGCGTACCGGTTGCGACGACGAACCTTCGAGAATCCTGAAGTCACCTGCCGCGCATCATGACCTTCTGCTCACCATGCACCTGTGTACGCGGCCCAGGCGATGACGACTTCTCCATCCCCGTGTGTGCGGGCAGCCGACCCACGTAGCAAGGGTGCGGGCGAGGTCGGGTCCACCCCTGAGGGCGCGGGGAGCGGCTTGCGGGAGTTCTTCAGCAGCCGTTGGAACAGGGAACATCCCCCGCAGGTGCGGGGAACAGTTGTCGGTCCGCTCGTCCCACCAGTTGACCTCGGGAACATCCCCGCGGGCGCGGGGAGCAGCGGGTCGTGGAGAAGCCCTCGGTGTCGTCGTTGGGAACATCCCTGCGGGCACGGGGAGCATGCACGGATCACGTCGTACAGCTTGTGTCCGTGGGGTCCATCCCCGCGTGCGCCGGGAGCAACCCCGGGTGCGGCGTACCGAGAGGTCGAGCTCGGGATCATCCACGCGGGCGCGGGGAGCAGCCAACTCCAGAGCGAGAGCACTTCATTGCCTGTGATCCATCTCCGCATGCGCGGAGAGCGTAGGTACTCAACGGGGGTGACGTTCTCCTCAATGGATCCATCCCCGCGGGTACGGGGAGCAGCGGCATCGGGCGAGTTCGTCGGCGAGCATGGTGGGTCCATCCCCGCGGGTGCGGGGAGCAGGACGCGACCGCCACGCTCACCCAGACCTTCCGGGGTCCATCCCCGCGGGCGCGGGGAGCAGAGTGCAGCGTATCGAGTGGATCCAACGACTCATGTTCCGGAGGCTCGTGCACCCTCTGCCGCCCCCTCCCTCGAACCGACATCCGAGACGGCGACTTTCGCACCTGACTCCCCGTAACTGCGGGGATGCCCCCTCCAGACTGTCCATGGAAAACGCCTCGCCCTTGTGCTCCCCGCACCCGCGGGGAGCGGCGCACGGTGACCGCCTACCTCGACGGCACCGCGGGTCCATCCCGCGGGCGCGGGGAGCAGCCCGGCCCCGCATCCCGTCGTGCTCGTGTGCCGGGTCCATCCCCGCGGGCGCGGGGAGTAGTTGCGGCCCCCGGCAAAGTCCTCCCCGGTCTTGGGGCCATCCCCGCGTACACGGGGAGCAGTTGCGCTCCCGGGCGCGGGGAGCAGGCCAGCGCCGGGCCGTCCACGTCCTCAAGGTCGGGTCCATCCCCGCGTGCGCGGGAGCAGTTGGACACCAGGTTGTTCCAGAGCTTGTCGTCGGGGCCATCCCCGCGTATGCGGGGAGCAGGGCAACCGGGTCTCGTCGTGAGTGCGCGAGAAGGACCATCCCCGCGGGTGCGGGGAGCAGGTCGGCGAGGCGTTCTCCACGGACAGCCTGGAGGGTCCATCCCCGCAGGTGCGGGGAGCAGAGCAGCAGTTCCCTGGCGACCTTGGCCAGGTCGGGTCCATCTCCGCGTGCGCGGGGAGCAGGACGCGCTGCCGATTGCGTACCCGGCGACGGCGGATCCATCCCCGCGGGCGCGGGGAGCAGACCGTGGGCCGGTCTGTGGAGACTGCCTGGGCGGGGCCATCCCTGCATGCGTGGAGAGCAGTCGCCCCATCAACCAGCCACGCCCCGATGGGAGGTCCATCCCTGCGTGCGCGGAGAGCAGCCGGTACGACTTCTTCACCAGCTCCCCGAGCCGAGAACATCCCCGTGGGCGCGGGGAGCAGCGCAGAGGGCAACTCGCACACAGATCCGAATGCGGGCTGTCCCCCGCGTGTGCGGGGAGCAGATGCCGGTGTACGGATGGGGCCAGGCTCCGCCGGATCCATCCCCCCGCGCCTGGGAAGCAGTTCCCTGATAGCCGAGGACGAGCTGAACCTCGGGCCCATCCCCGCGGGCGCAGGGAGCAGTCGCGGTCCGGCTTGACCGGACGCATGTTGTCAGGTCCATCCCCGCGGGCGCGGGGAAGCAGTTGTGCACGGTGCGCGGGTCCGCGTGCATCGAGGGTCCATCCCTGCAGGTGTGGGGAGCAGCCAACGGTCGCATCCGGCACGGTGGCACACCAGGGTCCATCCCCGCAGGGCGGGGAGCAGTCAGCGTCGGCGAGCTCCTGACAGCGGCGCCCGGGAACATCCTCCCGGGCATGGGGAGCAGAGCAGGTGGGCAGCGAGCCGGGGCGGGACCGCGGGTCCATCCCTGCGGGTGCAGGGAGCAGTGCGCGCATGGCGTCGTCGAGCTGCCGGTGACAGGGCCATCCCCGCGGCGCGGGAAGCAGGCCCGACCCATGGCGAAGTGGTGGAAGTTCGGGGGTCCATCCCCGCGTGCGCGGGGAATAGGTGCGCGCCGAACTCGATGTTGCGAGGTCATCCCCGCTTGTGCGGGGAAGCAGACCCGGCGCAGGATCTTCACGCCGACACCGTTGGGGTCATCCCCGCGAGTGCGGGGAGCAGTGCGCGCTCACCGCCCTCGTCGCGGTGGTCTCGGGGTCACCCCCGCGTGCGCGGGGGAGCAGTCACCGTTCTTTACATCAGAGATCGTCGTCTTGGATCCATCCCCGCAGGTGCGGGGAGCAGTTCGGTCGCGCGGCGCGGGCCACGACGGTGGCGGGGTCATCCCTGCATGCGCGGAGAACAGGGGGACGTCCAGTCGATCACCTGGCGGCAGATGGGGTCATCCCCCGCGCATACAGGGGAGCAGGCTGGATCTCGGTCATGGTGGGTCTCCTTCTCGGCGTCATGCCCGCGTGCGCGGGGAGCAGGGCATGTGAATGACCTGCATGGCCGCCTCGTCGGGTCCATCCCCGCGGGTGCGGGGAGCAGCGCATCCGGATTTGGGCGAGCTTCGCGTTGTGGGGTCATCCCTGCGTGCGCGGGGAGCAGCGTTTCGCACGAAACACCGCGTCAGCGAGCGGGGGGTCATCCCCGCGTACGCGGGGAGCAGATGAGCGCCTGGAGCAGCAGTCCCACCCCCTTGGGGCCATCCCCCCCCGGGTACGGGGAGCAGGCCTTCGGGTTCCTCCTGCACATCCCGGTGCAGGAGCCATCCCCGCGGGTGCGGGGAGCAGGCTCCGATGCCGCCCGCTGCGGCTCCCGTCGTGGGTCCATCCCCGCGAGCGCGGAGAGCAGTTGGTCGGGTTGCCGCCGCTCCACTTCAGAACGGGTCCATCCCCACGGGTGCGGGGGGGGGAGCAGCGAAGCTTCGGGACGGTGTCGACGGCGAGCGCGGGTCCATCCCCACGGGTGTTGGGAGCAGACGCGGCGCAGCGGCATCCGCTTCCCGCAAGCGGGAACATCCCCCGGATACGGGGAGCAGCGCCTGGAGCAGCTCAAGATGGAGGAGGGCTAGGGAACGTCCCCGCGGGTGCGGGGAGCAAGGGCCGAAGAGCGCACGGTCCAGGTCGGCCTCGGGTCCATCCCCACGGGCACGAGGAGCAGCGGCCCGACTTCAGGACCTCGTCGGCCAGCTCGGGTCCATCACTGCGTGCGCCGGGAGCAGCCGATCCCTTCCGAGAACCGCGGAGCCGGTTGCCCATCCCCGCATACGCGGGGAACCGTCGATGTTGTTCTCCAACGGCTTGTTACCCATCCCACGCGTTCAGGCAGCAGGACAGTCCGCTCAACGTCATCGACTTTGTGTTGGGAACATGCTCACCCGTATTGGACAGCCCGAACTGCTGTCTCGACACCGTCACCCAAAACCTCCGTGCGCCAGGGCACAGACGCTCTCCGCTGAAGGAAGCGGAGAGCGTACCTGAGCTAGCTCGTGTGTCGCTGCCCTCATCGAGTCAGTAGGAGGCCGCAGCCGTACGCACGAGCATGGCCGATACCCCGAGTCATCGCGTCGACTAGGGCTGCGGGGTCGGTGACTGTGAGCACGCCGCGGATCTCCGCACGGGCGATTCGCAGGCCTTGGTGAGGGCCAGGGCTGCTCACCGTGGGGAGCATACGGATGTTCAGGTTTGCTGGGTCTGCGGTGGCACCGATGCGAACGACGCCATCAGGGGCGGTGCGTGACTGGCTTTCGGGTTGGAGACGGCGGGCGAACCACTTCTTGACGTGGTCGGGACGGGTGTGGGCGGCGCGGCGGCCGCGCCCACGTTCGGCAGTAGGCAGTCCGGTTGGGCGGCTATAGGTGGGGTTGACAACCGTGCGAAAGGTCAGAGTGTCTCCGGTCCGAAGGGTGCGGTCGACCGTGATGATGCGCGGCTTGTCGGTGAGCGCGGAGCGCGGGATATTCGTCCAGTCCCCTGGAACCTGGGACTGGACGACCAAGACGAGTGCACCGGCTTTCAAGTCGACGGACCAAGTGGAAAGCACGCCCATCTGGGCGCGAGCGTCGGCGTCGCCGTCCTCAGCCCAGCCTCGGAAGCCACTCATGACCGTGCGGTGCATGTCATGGGCGTCGATGAGGGACTTGGCTGCGTAGGGGTGGCGGGCATCGAGGGTGAGGACGCTGTGGGTGGCGACGAAGCGGGCTGCGGCGGCGGTCGTGGTCACGGAATGATGTCCCATTTGGTGGCAGTCTCAGCGATGGCGATGCGAGTGCGGGTCTCCCAGCGAGTGGTGTGGGCGCGACGGTCCACGTCGAAGGTGACCGGCTGGTCCTGCACTTGTGTCGCTGCTGCGGTGCCTGGTGCTGCTTCGATCCAGGCCCAGGGGCGGGTTCGCGGGCGTTTCTCGCCCCCCTGGAAGGGGAGTAGGGCTGTCGACCGGAAAGCTTCTTCGATGGTCCCGGTGCGTAGGGGGCCAGCCAGAGTTCCAGATGGGGGACAGGATTTGCGCCCCAGCCACAGCAGGCGCTTGGGGCTCTCCAGAGCACTGGCGATGCTCTCGAGGAAGGCACGGTCCGGGTGTTGCAGAGCGGCGACGAACGCCGCGTCCGAGAGGTACCAGCGTTCCGTGATGAGGGCTTTTCGTGCGAGCTCCGCCGAGACCAGAGCACCCGATGCGGAGTCGGAGACGATGTACTTCGGGACTCCGTACCAGTGGGCGAGTTCATGATGCCCAAAGGATGGTTCGTCGGCGCTCGCGAGGTTCGCGGAGAGTGCTGCGGCCCGTCGAGGGTCGGTGATGATGTCTCGCGGTCGGAGGGGGTAAGTGCCCGCACCGACCGTGTGGTAGTCACGCACGGGGGTGCCGGGCTGGTCAGCCCGGACTCCGAAACGAATAGCAGCGAGTTCGCCGAGATCGTCACCTCGATCGCGTCCGAGGGCTGCCGCACACAGGCCGATCACCCCAGACTTCGTCGGGCGACTGTGGGTGTCGCGGCGGGAGAAGCGGGATACCACCCCCCAGGACTGCAAAGGGGCGGCGAGCCGGACGAGCAGGACGTGCGCTGTCACGAGGTCAGACCATCGACGGAGTCCACGTCCTTGATCCCGAGCTCTTGGAGGACCGCGTGGATGGTGGGGTCGTAGGTGAGGATGCGGCCAGCGGAGATGTCGGTGCGCCGTTGACGGACGAAGTTGTGGTGAGCGAGAAGGCGCCGTACAGCGAGCTCCCCGGCGGGGCCTCCTTCGGCAACTTCGTCGATGGGCCTTTGAAAGGCGGCCGCGTAGTTGAAGGGGCGATCCCCGTCGAAGGAGAGGACAAGGGCGGGCAGCGACCCAGTGGAGGCGGTGGAATTCTTCTTGGCCTGCGGGAAGGCGTCGACGAACGCGCTGACGAACTCCGCCTCGGCTGCGACAGCGGCGGACTCGGTGTCCTGGTCGGACATGCCTGCGGCGCGGAGGTTGCCCCGCAGTTTGCGACGGTCGAGAACCGCGTGGCGATAGAAGGTGCCGGAGATGAGCGACTGGTAGCCGGTCATACCGGCGCCTGCGTCGTCGGCGGCTTCCAGGAAATCCAGAGCGTTACTCTTCCGGTCGAGCTTGGCGTCGTCGGCTGCCGCGTAGAAGTCGTCAGTGTGCTCGGCTTCGTGGACGGTGAATGCATGGCTGCTCTGGATGGCCCCGTCAACGTTCGGGGAGTCCGCGATCTCGGCCAGGAAGCGACCGTACAGCGCGATATCAATGGCGTCGCGCGGCGCGAGCGCGGTCAGTACGGCATCCCGCGTCGTCTTGGGTAGGGGAGGCATCTTGCTCGCCACGCCTGCCGTATCAGTCTCGGTGTCAGCTGGGGTCGCGCCCGCCTCCTGTTCCTCCTGTTTCTTGTTCTTTCGGCTGTTCCTTGCCGGCTTGGCTGCTGCAGCCTGTGCCAGCGGGATGTACTCGGCCGCCCACGCACCCACCGTCTCGCGTTGGGCGTGGACATGTGCGGCGATGCGCTCACCGGCATCGGACGGAGCGAAGAGCAGCACTTTTGTCAGGTTTGCCACGGTCTTCTTTGCCGGGTCGCCGAACTTCAGGCCGGTCGCCTGCAGCACGGCACGTGCCGTCTGGACGGCCTCCTCTTGCTCCCAACCATGGCTAGCCTCAAGGGCGCGGGCTGTGATGAGCGCCCACTCCCGGGTGCGGACGCCCATGGTGTGCCCAGCCAGGGGGCCCTGATGGGCGTTGGCCCGGTCGCGCGAGTGCACCCGCTCGGCGCGACGGCGAGCCTGACTGGTGATCATGTGGCGTTCGGCTCCGCCGTAGACGATGGACTTGGGAGCGCCGTTCTCATCCCGGACCGGCAGGACAGCGACGAGTGTCTCCAGTAGGTGGAGAGAGAGGAACTGGTGCCCGGTCACGGCAGGATGGGTGCTCACGTCGCGTTGCCCTTCGTCATGGTCGTTTCGGTGGTCTTCTTGCTCTTCGCGGTCTTCGGCGGCGCATGGAAGTCGACGGCCCAGCGGTAGCCGATACGCGCCTCGCGGTCATTCCAGCGGGCCAGATCGTCGGCGAGCCGGGCCCAAGAGGGGGGCGGCTCGCCGCAGGAACGGAGCCGGACGATGGCGTGCTGGAGATGGCGCAGGGGAGGACGCCGACTGGCGACAATCCGGTCCATCAGCCGACTTGCTCCGGGGTCATCGGGCCCACGTCCAATGCTGTTGCCGATGCGGCGGGTGGCAGTACCCAGGCTCCCGTACCCTTTGGACGCTTCAGCGGCACCTTGGTGGTAGAGCGCGAAAAGGAAGGCGACCTGCTCGAAGACTTCGCGACGCCGGGGATCGAACCAACCCGCCTGGATGTGCGCGTTCTTGCTGACGTTCGGACGGCGCAGTTCGGCCAGCTTGCCCCAGTCACGGCTCCGAACCAGGCTGAGGAGCCAGTCCGTCAGATGCTCGCTGGGGGTAGGATCGCGGCGGGGTTCGACTCCGGCGGCAGTTCCGGTTTTCCCATCTGTGGTGCCGGTCATGCTCGGCCCTCCGTCAGTTCGTCTGGGGCTGCAGGCTTGGTGAGGTCTCTCTCCAGACACCGAATGGCTTCCGCCCGGGCTCTGAATCCCCGGGAGTTGGCGGGCAGCGAGTCAAGGCGGTTCCGTAGAAACCCTTTGGCTCCTGCGGCGACGATGTGCGCGTATTCCACGAGTGCCTCGTGCACCTGGTCCTCGTCTTCAGCTGCTGCCGTCTCCTCCAGCAGAACGTGGAATGGCTCCTGCGCGTGGGCCCAGTGCTCCGGCTGTGCGTCGAACCGGGCGATCTGAGCCGCCTTGTCGGCTGGCTTCGGATTGGGATACGTCACGGTCCAGGCAACGTAAGCGGCTTTCGACAGACTCGCGGCGATGTACTCAGCGATCACGGATCCTCGTTTGGCCGCGTACCGCAGTTCGCTCTCGCGGCCGGGTATGAAAGGGAAGGTGTCCGACACCCAGGTGACGGCTGTGGTCTGCTTGGCGAGGAGTCCGACGGCCCAGAGATTCAGGCGAAGGCTGGGGAGTCTGGCAAGACGGTCATAGAGGTCGCGGCCGTGATCACGGTCGGCGACAGCGGCATAGAGAGCGTGCGCCTCGCGCCACAGAGCGCGGGACGCAGAGGGCCGCAGTGGCTTCGCCGCTTCGCTGGTCGTGGTGGCGTAGACCGCGTCCTGCATGTGGTGGTGGGGCAGCGGCTCCAGCAATTCGCCGGCGGCAAGGAGGACACGGTCGACCGCAGGCTGCCCTTCCCTGGTGATTGCAGGGCGCATGAGGATGGAGCGTCCGAGGATGGTGTGCAGGTCCGCCGGTCCGTCGATCTGTCGCCCGCGTGGTTTCGTCACGAATCCGCGGCGGGGCTCGGGGGCCACTGTCCAGGTGCGGTTGAAGCGACCGGGCGCTTGTTCGGTCGGCACCAGGTTGAGTCGCAGAGTGTCGCCGAGGGTCTCTCCAAGCGCGATGACGCGAATTCGTCCGGCTAAGCGCCCCAGGGCCAGGTTGGTGAGAGCGTCCCCGAGGGTCTTCTTGCCCGAAATGCGGGCACGGCCGCTGGGGCCGTAGGCGTGCTGCGTGAGCATGGCCCGGAATGCGGCGTCTGCGGCAAGCGGTGTCGGGTGTTCGAGGTGGTGGTGGTCGAAGAATTGGTTGTA
The DNA here is from genome assembly GCF_008704495.1 of Streptomyces kanamyceticus. Classification (NCBI taxonomy): domain Bacteria; kingdom Bacillati; phylum Actinomycetota; class Actinomycetes; order Kitasatosporales; family Streptomycetaceae; genus Streptomyces; species Streptomyces kanamyceticus. Next base: position 9,380,915 of record NZ_CP023699.1, on the reverse strand, counting down.
GTCGCCTACGTGCTCGATCACCAGTTGGGCGGGGCCTGCACCATGCTCGTTCAAGTAGGGGGCAAGGAGTGCGTTCTGGCCTAGGGGTTCAGTGGGGTGGAAGAGGTCCCAGTGTTCGTCAGGTCGCTCCTGCAGCCAGTTGGCAGCTTCGGTAAGGGGGACCCGCCTATGGATCCAGTCCAGCCAGTCTTCGACGGTGGCCGGATAGGCGTCAGCCGCATAGCAGATGGCCAGCAGGTACTCCAGCAGCGCCACGGTCTCTCCCGGCGTCGCCGCTGAGATGGCGAGCAACTCGTCCGCGTGGTGCAGGGCATGCACCAGAGAGACGGGGGCGTGTTCCCCGGCCGATGTCAGTGCAGGCAGGCATGCGTCTCGCCGGGGGTCCCATCGGGGCCGCACAGCTGCGCTGGGAGATGGTTGCGTTTCGGACAGTGGCACCGCTTTGCCCTTCAGTCTCCACAGTTGTCTGCTGGGATGAGGCTGGACCGTAGCACGCTGAATGAGGGCGGCACACATGAACACGGAAACCCCAACTACCCATGCCTATACGTGGTGTTGGGGGACTTTTGATCTCTCCGGCCTCTCGGTTCAGCGGGGCGGCGCGGCCTGGAATCCGCTTGTCTGCGAGTTGGTCGGCAGCAGCGCCGTCATGCTCGAACTGTGGGACCGGGTGCTGCGGGACGAGCAGCAAGACGATCTCACCGAAGGCTTCGGACTCCAGGACAGGCAGAGCGCCCGCCTCCTGTCGGCGTTTCTGGCAGGGGTGAGCCGCCTCGGCAACGCCAGCCCTGCGCACATGGATTCTCTTGGCCAGGGACAGTGCCACTCCCCCGCCATCGAGGAAGCACACAAGGTGTGGCGGCAGCAAGCATGGGAGGCTGGGCTGCCGCTGTCCTCGACTCCCGGCCGTATCCGCCACGCCAATCCGGAGCACATCACCGCAGCGGTACTGCCGCGTCTCATCGGCTGCGACTGCGCGGGATTCGTTGACGGCGAGCAATGCCGCAACCGCGCACACCGTGGGCTCTACATGGCGGCATACGCACTCAACAGGCACGGCGGGAATGTCCTACATGCCGACACTGTGGCCGAGGCATACCGGGCCACTGGAGGAACCGCGTGGGACACAGTACGGGGCGATCTAGTGAAGGCCGTCGCGCAGTACGTCGGAGTCAACCCCTGGAGCCTGCCTGAAATGACCCAACAGGTACGTCCCGTGGCTCTGTCGGGTTTGAGTCGGCTGGTGGCCCAAAGCAACAAGCTCTCGCTCGGTAACGCAAGTTCAGGCTTCGCATCGCCGCTCGACTCATACGACGTGTGGTCAGACAGAGTACGGCTGCAAGCGAGCGAAGCGGTCACGCAGGTACGGGTGTCCGGATAACGGGCTACAGAAACCCGTCCGTCCCCGCAAGTGCGGGGCTGATCCCTCTCCCCAGTCCCCACAAGGGCCATCCCCGCGCTTACGGAGCGGAGCTACGACTGAGCGAACCGCAGCGTAGTGGGCTGAGCCCCGACTGACTACCCCGTGATCTCCCGCACCGTAATCGGCTGCTCGCCCAGTTGTGGCAGATGTACCGTCACCGCGGCAGTTCCTGCAGGGCCACCGAACGCGATCACGGGGTTGATGGTTCCCGGGATACTGCCAGGCGGCAGAACACACAGTGAGTGAACAGCGGCTCCGGTGACCAGGCGCAGCACTTCCTCGCCCCTGTTCAAGTCCCAGAGCCGAACGGTGGTGTCGTGAGCGCCAGCACTGACGAGCAACGAGTGCCCGCGGGGGCGCTGGAGCACCGCAAGGGCGGAGACCGGCCCATCATGTCCGAAAAGCTTCGAGAACACCTCATGGTCCGGTGAGGCGGGCGACCAGCTCCGGATGGCACCATCGGCCCCTCCAGTAATCAGAAGCGGATCCTCACCTGTGTCACCGGGGTAAACGGCGAGCGCGTTCACAGCGCCGGCCCAGTCCGGAAGCTCCGCGTGCGGATCCTCCAATGGACGGCACAGCCGTACAGCCTCCCCAGCTGCGACGGCGAGGACGGTGCCCGTTGTGAGAGGCAGAGCGGCGAGCGCATGGACAGGGCCGTCGTCGTCGGCGCTTAGGGGGGCGTGTAGTGCCCCCAGCCCCGCTCCAGTCGCAAGGTCGCAATACACAACAACCCCATCGCTCATCCCGGTTGCCAGGACGGCTCTCTGCCCGTCCTGGAAGGTGGCGAACGTTGCCGCACGCGCCTGCGCTGTGGACCAGCCGTCCGTTAGGTACCAAGTACCGTTCCAACAACCGACGGCGCCATCCGGCAGTCCCACGGCAACAGTCACCGACCCGTCCGGCCAGGAATGCGCGGCGAGAGCGGTCGCAGGGCCCGAGACGGGCGAGTCGGGCAGCTCGGTCGACCACACCGTGTCGCCGGTGTCGGCAGACACCGCCCTGATTGCGTGCCCCGGTCCGCGGGACAGCAGCCTGGCAGGGCCCGAGGCTGCGGGCCATACCGCGAGCAAGGTTCCGGTGACCGGCCGGGCCGATACCGCTCGCCGGGCCCACACCTCAGGGTTCCAGACCCGGACGGACCGATCCAGCGAGCCGGAGATCACCACGGGGACATCCCCGCGGCCGGCTACCACACCAAGTCCCGTCACCGTCTTGGTGTGATCGGCGGGGAACCGGCAGAATTCCTCTCCCGTGCCGGGGTTCCAGAGCTGCACAGATCCGTCATCACGGCCGCCGATCGCAAGCAGGGTGCCTAGCTCTGGATGCTGGTACCGCGCTATTACGGCGACAGACCGGCGGATCGGGAGGCGACGCTGCTCCTGACCGGTCAGCGCGTCCCACACCCGGACTCTCCCCGAGGAACCTGTGGCCACTGTAAGCCTGGGCCGTCCCTCCGCGCCTCCGAACAGAGTGAGTGCGCTGATGTCCTCTCCCAGATCCGCGGTGGTGATGACCACGTCGAGGGACTCGGTATCGAGAACATCTACCGTGTCGGACCTCCCCACTGCCAGCAGAGTCCGCTGCGACTCCATGGTGAGGACGGACAGAGCCCTCACCGATTGCGCTCGCGCTGCGTCCCCCGTATGTACAGTCTGCGTTGTCCCGGCGAGCGGGTTGCACACGATGAGGCCGCTGGTGGTGCCGATCGCCAGCTGCGCGGCATCCCCTTCGCCGGGCAATGCGGCCAGCGCCGAAACCTCATCGGTCACTGGCAGCTGCGTGACGGCAGCGGTCTGCGGGTCGCACATCCATGCGCCGTCTTCGCAGCCGACGGCCAGCCAGGGCTCGCCGTATGGGCCCGGTAATGCAGCCAACGCGCGCACGCGGGAATCGCTCGGCCCTTTGACTGCACGTCCGACCATCTTGCCCGTCGACGGATCCCACACTGCGACTTGGCCTCGGGCATCGCCGACTGCGACCAGTGAAGTCCCGTCTGCTGTGGTGAAGGAGCTTAGAGCGTGGATAGCGGCCGGTGCGTGGGCCAGCACATTGCCCGGCACAGCAAGGTCCTTCCACCGCGGCACCAGACGCCCGGCAGACGGTCTGCCAGCTGCAATCTCCGGGCCTGGCGCGGGGACGGATTCACCCGATCCGAAGGCGGAGAAGACCAGGCTGTCTGCACGGCCGTCAAGCGGGGCATCTGCCAGGAAGGGCTCGATGCACGTCCAGGCGTACAAGTGCGAGGTGTCCGGCGCGTGCTCCGACAGCAGCCCGAGGATGCCACGCACGTTCGCATGCGTGTCCCAGGGCAGGAAAGTATCGGGGATTACACCATCGTTGAGCACACCTCCGGCACCAGCGTGTTGGACCAGATGACGGCGCAAATACGGATGCGGTGGTTGATCCTTGCCCTCCAATAGAACGCTGAAGGCAAGAGCCAGCTGCTTGTGGGCCAGGCCTGCCCCTGCGGTCTGTTCGCCAGGCGCAGCACCACGTCCCCTCTCACGGCCCAGGAACGTGCGCGGTGCGTGCCGGAGTGTCTCGCTGACGCGTTCGTGGATGGGCCGGTAAACCGTCCTGCCATCCTCGACGCTGGTCGTGAGATAGCCCATCAGGCGGCTCTCAAGTACCTGCCGGATCAGTGCACCCGGAGCTCGGCCTGGTTCTGGAGACAAGGCCCTGACTGCTGTCGGCCAGATGTCGGCCCATGGCAGACCCGCTCCTTGCCCGAACGCTGTGGCCCGCAATACGTCCAGCAGCTGACCGGCCCTCATACCGGTCTGCTGCGCCACCGAATCCAGATCCTGTCCCAGGAGTAGTTCCGTACCTTGCCGTAGGCTGTTCCGCCAGTCAGAGTCATCGGGGTCGGGCAGCACGTCGCGCGCATGGAGTTGCTGAACTGCAATACGGGCGTCCAAGAACGAGGGCGCCACATCCTCTGCAATCGCGCCCGCGAGTTCACGCAGCCGCATGGCGTCAAGCCCAGCCGACGCACCGTCAGAGACGGGGAACAGCGACTCCAGCAGCGTGCTCACATATCCGGCAACGTCTTGCCTGCTATCGCCGTCGGTCCGGACAACATCACCGGCGTCTATCGACCGGATCAAGAGGCTCAGGAGGTCGGACGGCTGAGCTCGCGGAGAATGCGACCCACTGGCAGTGCCGTCTGGGGCACTACGAATCCCCAGAAGCAGGCGCACAGCGGGCTTCTCGTCATCCGTGTACAAGCCAGCCAGCGGGCGCAGCAGATCCGTAATGACCCTGGCGGGATTCTTCGCCTCGTCGATGCCATCGACGACTACCGTCAGCGGCACATTCCTCTGCCGGGCTGCATCCAGTACGTACTCAAGCAGGGCATCGAGAACGTCACCACCCCAACTCGCGGATGCTGGCTGACCGTTCAGCAGGCCGAACAACCTCGCGGCCAGCTCAGCGGCATCCGCATTACGGGCAAGGACCGCGGCATCGACGGCCCCCTCAGGTACGAGAAACTCCTCAGGAATGGCGTCGACGAACGGGCCATAGGTTGCATCCGCGCGGAACCTCGGGTCGCTGAGCGTCACGACGCGGGCCAAGAGAGCAGACTTCCCGGACCCTGCCTGCCCGGTGACGATGAGTGCCCCTTCTTCCCCCACCAGAAACTCGACCATGCGTCGCACGAGAGCGGTACGGCCAGTGAAATGCCACCCCGGTTCGGCGTGATCCAGCTGGCCCGTGGCACGAGAGACCCAGTATGTGTCCAGCTCAGCACGGGAGAAGGCCACGTCACCACGTGACGCCTCCACCAGCGGGGCAACCGGTCTGTACCCGGGATTGGGTAGGCACGGGCTCGGCTGCTGATGGTCCCTATTGGCCCGGGTACCCAGCTCGGGCCAGATGGTCTGAACATTGGCCATGAGCGCCTCGTCGAAAACGTGCGCCATGTAAGCGAAGAAGTCTTGGAAACTCAGGTGAGGAAGCGCATACCCGGTGGATTCGTTCATGCAATGCGAGTGAACGGCACTCAGGGCGGCCGCGAACTCTCCCAGGCGCGGTGTATCGCCCCGGTTGGCGGACGTGAGCACCACCAGCGAGCTCAGCTTACTGCGCTCCAAGCTCAGTGCCTTGAGTCTTTGGACCAGGTCATCACGGAGCACACCCGAGAAGCAGGAATCAACCATCACAAGAACGTGGCTGGCGCGGGAGTCCAGAACCGCCGTGATCAACTCAGCGGTCTGGAAGGCCGTTCCCAGCACGCGATCTGCGTCGGAATCTGGCAGCAGCAGAAAATGATGCCCGGAACCACGGCTCTCCCCGTGCCCTGTGATGTAAACGACCAGGGCCTCATCGTCATCGGCATCCTCCAACGCATGCTCATCCAGAAACCGCCGCAGGTGACGGACGCTCCGGAGCTCCTTCGGCTGCACGGGAGTGAAACGGCGCTGCTCGTCGAGACGTTCGTCAGCCCACCATCCCTCGACGACCTTCACCTGGGCGGCGATACCGCTCTTGAAAGCGACCTGCTCGGCAGGTGTGCCATAGTCGTAGTCCGAGATCGCGATCTCCACAAGTCGCCTCCGGAACGTCCCGGGAGCGACCGCCTGACTCACTGCTCCGTATCCGCGATAGCGCGGGCGACTGGGACGGTACGCAGATACCGCAGCGCACTGTGGGGATCACCGATGCCGTTGTCGACCTCGGAATCGACGACCTCGGGGGCAGCGTTCAAACCACCTCCGCCGGTGATGAAATCACTCGGGTCGAAAACATTGACCCATCGAGTTCCGCTGGGCAACTTCAAGGCTTCGCCCTCGGTCATGCCCAGGCCGCGACGTACCGACGGAATCCCCAAAGGTGAACCACACGTCACCAGTGTGCGCACGCCGGCCAACTGAGAAAGCGGAGTTTGCCCACGACTAAGCAGGTCGTAGGCGATCACGCTGCCCAGCGAATGCCCCAAGACAACAGAAGTCGCCGCACCAAAGGAATCAGCCACCAAACCCCGAACCTGATCGGCAAGATCCGGCTCATACAGGTAGTACCGCACCTCACGCATCGCCTTGACGAAGAGCGCGCCACCGCCACGAGAGAAACGCCGGTCGTACGCCATTACCAAACGCGTCAACCGAGACGGCCACAACTGCGGAAGTCCCAACGTCTGCACCGATAGCTCCTGACTACGGGCAACATCGTCCGGACCGAGGATCTCCTCTAGCGCCCCAGAAGCAAACTCGGCTTCCTCCTCACTCAATGGCACAGCAGCATCGAACGGGTCGTCCCCAGCCCCCAGCCGATCGGCACCACGGGCCAGCAGCGAGGACCAGTGAGGCACGTCCAAAACAGGCCCGCAGTCATGCAGTTCCCCCACACCGTCGAGACCGCGATGGATCGCCTTGCGCCATTCCCCAGTCAGCCGCGACTGCGACATCTTGGCCTGCCAAATCCCGTGAATCCCCACAATGTGCACCATGTGCGCATCGCCCCCGGCTATCGCCCCACCATGTCAGACAACGAGACTAATGCGAGCCCACGCCACGACGGCGAACTCTGCCGTTTTGCTCCTCCAGCCCTCAGGCCACTACGCCTCCGGCAGTCTGTCGTCACCAGGACTGGACCACGTAACCATCGCCGTAGGTGCAGGGAACACTGCGGTTCCAGTCCACGGCCCGTCCCGCAAGCGCAGGGAGGGTCCCCTCACCGACGGCCAGCAGCCCTCAAGGTTCTGCGCGCTCCCGGCACCCGCGCGAGTGGCCCAATGCCCCGACCGAAACCTCGAACAACGGCAGGAACTCCCTACGTCGGGAACATCTCCTTGAATGCAGTGCGACGCAGATCGGCTCCTGCAGCTCCGCTACATGCCAGGATGTTCCCGAACTTCGTTACAAAGCTGCCCTGTTGTTCCGCTACTCCCCCGCACACCCACGGATGCTCCCGACGCGGCGGCTAGGATCCAGCACGTGGCGGGCCGTTCCCCGCGCACACCGAGACAGTGTCTTCGACCGGCTCGTCCTGGCCGACGTGAACATCTACTCCCCGCGCCTGCGGGGATGTTCCCGGCTGCCGGGCGTGCGGATCCCGATACAGAACGCGCTCCCCGCACCTGCGGGGATGTACCCTACGGCTGCTTCGGCACCCCCCTCACGGCACTGTGCTCCCCGCACCCACGGGGATGTTCCCATCTCGTGTGCCATGACCACGGACTTCACCCTCTGCCCCCGCACCTGCGGGGATGTACCCAACGTCGTCCCGCTGCCGCGCCTCGGTGCTAGGCGCTCCCCGCGCCTGCGGGGATGTTCCCGCGCACCGCGTGGCGATCCTGGAGCACGGCAACTGCTCCCCGCACCCGAGGTAATGTTCCCGCGAAGGTGCCGACGAGCAGCCCCAGCGCGTGCTGCTCCCCGCGCCCGCGGGGATGTTCCCATCGGTTTCACTCCCCCGGAACCGTCCAGCGCGTGCTCCCCGCACCTGCGGGGATGTTCCCCGTCCCTCGCCGTTCGGGCCGTTGGCCTCATAGTGCTCCACGCACCCGCGAGGATGGTCCCGCCGCGCAGGACAGGAGGCGTTCGGGCATGGCGTGCTCCCCGCACCCGCGGGGATGTTCCCGGGCATATCTGGGTGGGCACAGTCGAGATCACGTACTCCCCGCACCAGCGGGGATGTTCCCGCGTCGAGCTGGGCGGCCGGGGCCTGTTCTATGCGCTTCCCGCACCCGCGGGGATGTTCCTTACGCGTTCGACCACACCGACGAGATGGCTGACTGCTCCCCGAGCCCTCGGGGGATGTTCCCATCAGATGGCATGGTCTCGCCTCTCTCTGAACCTGCTCCCCTCACCTGCGGGGGTGTTCCCATCGGTGCCGCAACGGGTCCGGCCCGTCTGATGTGCTCCCCGCACCCGCGGGGATGTTCCCGGCGGAACGATCACGGAACTGGACATGATTCTGTGTGCTCCCCGTGCCTGCGGGGATGTTCCCGACATCACCCGCGCCGAGTACGCGCTCCGCCTGTGCTCGTTCCCCCTGCCTGCGAGATCCCCGAGCCGGACCCGCCGTGCTCCCCGCACCCACGGGGATGGGCCCCACACCCTGATCGCTGGCGCGACGGACAACGGTTGCTCCCCACACCCGCGAGGATGTTCCCTCCGCCTACCTGACGTGCAACATGGTCGTGGAGCACTCCCCGCACCCGCGGGGATGATCCCGTCCAGACCCGGTACGCACCGCTACACCAGGCCTGCTCCCCGCACCCGCGGGGATGTTCCCGACATCGGCCTGTTGGGCAACACCACCCAGCTGTGCTCCCCGCGCCCGCGGGGATGTTCCCTCCGCGTAGTCCGTGGTCCCGTCGGATCGGTGGTGCTCCCACACCCGCGGGGATGTTCCCACCTGCTCGGGGTAAGGCGAGAGCAAGGCCTCGTGCTCCCCGCACCTGCGGGGATGTTCCCCGCTACTGCAATGCCGAACGCCGCCGATTCGCGTACTCCCCGCACCCGCGAGGATGTTCCCGTGACCTACCACCTGTCCGAGCAGGCTCACATGTGCTCCCCGCGCCCGTGGGGATGTTCCCGCCACCGGCGTCCCCAGCGGCGTGCACCACCCGTGCTCCCCGCACCCGCGGGGATGTCCCAGCTTCACGTACTCCTTGGGTTCCTTGTCCGAGTGCTCCCCGCACCCGCGGGATGTCCCCCCCCATTACCGTTCTCGTAGTCCCGCAACGGGACTACCGGCCTTCGGAGTTGGCATGACTACCTCCCCTTGTCGAGTGCATGGCCCGGGGGGTGGTGTCACCGGCTCCGAAGGCACTGACAGACCGCTGATTAGAGGCATGACCACCGGCCTTTCCCCAGGTCGGGAGGCTCTTCGTAATGTGGATGTGGCGATCAGTGCCGTGGCGAGGCCGGGTGAACAGCACCGAAGGAACCACGACGTGATCGACATCAGCGACATCGACGTCTTCCTCGGCCTGGACGTCGGCAAGGGCGAACACCACGCCACCGCTGTCACATCGGCCGGGAAGAAGGCCCTCGACAAACGCCTGCCCAACAGCGAACCCAAGCTCCGCGAGGTCTTCACGAAACTCCAGGCCAAGCACGGCATCGTGCTTGTGGTCGTCGACCAGCCGGCCTCCATCGGAGCCCTGCCGCTGGCCGTTGCCCGAGCCGTCGGCTGCCAGGTCGCCTATCTGCCCGGACTGACGATGCGGCGGATCGCCGACCTCTATCCGGGCGAAGCCAAGACCGATGCCCGCGACGCGTTCATCATCGCCGACGCCGCCAGGGCGATGCCGCACACGCTTCGCTCCATCGAGCTGGACGACGAGACCGTCGCCGAGCTGGAGATGCTCGTCGGGTTCGACGACGACCTGGTCGCTGAGGCCAACCGGCTCTCCAACCGGCTCCGCGGCCTGTTCACGCAGGTCCACCCGCACCTGGAGCGGGTGCTCGGCCCGCGCATGCAGCACCCGGCCGTCCTGGTCCTGCTGGAGAGGTTGGGCTCGCCCGCCCAGATCCGCCAGACCGGACGCCGCAAGGTCACCCACCTGCTGCGGCCCAAGGCTCCGCGGATGGCGGCCCGTCTGACCGAGGACGTCTTCACCGCGCTCGACGAACAGACCGTCGTCGTCCCGGGCACCGAGGCGGCCGCACTGATCGTTCCCAGCCTCGCCCGGTCCCTGACCGCCGTGCTCGACCAGCGCCGTCTGCTGGAGAAACGACTCGACGAGCTGCTGGAGACACACCCTCTTTCCCAGGTCCTGACGTCGATGCCCGGCGTCGGCGTCAGGACCGCGGCCCGCCTCCTCATCGACGTCGGCGACGGCACCAGGTTCCCCTCAGCCGCCCACCTCGCCGCCTATGCGGGACTCGCGCCGACGACCCGCAGCTCGGGCTCCTCGATCCGCGGCGAACAGCAGTCCAGGAGAGGGAACAAGCAGCTCAAGCGGGCTTTCTTCCTCTCCGCGTTCGCCGCCCTGTCCGATCCCGCCTCCCGCACCTACTACGACAAGAAGATCAAGGAAGGCAAGCATCACACCCAGGCCCTCCTCTGCCTCGCCCGACGCCGAGCCGACGTGCTCTTCGCGATGCTCCGCGACGGGACCTTCTACCAACCACCAACCCCCGTTGCCCCTTGACCGAAGTCATAGAGGCACCCCCCCGGATCGTAGGCTCGCAGCGTCGGCCGCTGGTGCTCCCCGCCCGCGCCTGCGGGGATGGACCCGACGAGGCAGCCATGCAGGTCATCCACATGCCCTGTTCCCCACGTACGCGGGAATGGCCCCGAGGTCATGCAGTTGTTGAAGAATCCGCTGCGCTGCTCCCTGCGTCCGCGGGGATGTTCCCTGGCTGAGTGATCCGAAGAACTGGGTACGTGTCTGCTCCCCGCACCCGCGGGAATGTTCCCTACAGCAAGCACCCGCCCGCCCTCTTGTTCGCGTGCCCCCGCACCCGCGGGGATGTTCCCAGGGCCGGGTCCGGCTTGCGGATGCCGACCGAGTCTCCCCGCGCCTGCGGGGAATGTTCCCGCCTACAGCCGCCACCTGGTCAAGGCCGGAGTGCGCTCCCCGCGCTCGCAGGGATGTTTCCTCAGTCGCCGGTGCCATTGAGGGCGAGTACCGCTGCCCGCCACGCCCGCGGAGATGTTCCCACCTCGGCCATGTAGAGCGCCGTACGGCGCTGGCACTCCCCGCGCCGGTAGGCATGTTCCCGACGGCGACCGTCCCGTCATGACCACGGGCCTGTGCTCCCCGAGCCCTCGGGGATGTTCCCGCACGATTCGGCGCGGGTACTGTCATGCCTGCGTGCTCCCCGCACCCGGGGGATGTTCCCGGACGAGCGCGTGCTCTGGCCCGGCTCGGTGAGTGCTCCCCGCATCCGCAGGGATGTTCCAGCCGTCTGCCGGGCCGGCGGCCCCGGACCGTCGTGCTCCCCGCACCCGCAGGGATGGACCCTGTGCTGATCTGTGCCGCGAACTCCCGCTCGGCCTGCTCCCCCCCTGCGGGGATGTTCCCGGGATCGTCGCCAGCTGTCCAGTTCGTCGGCCGCTGCTCCCCGCGCCTGCGGGGTTGTTCCCGCTGCGGCCGGAGAGGTCACTAGGCTCGTGCTCTGCTCCCCGCACCGGCAGGGATGTTCCCGCCCGGCCGACGCGGGTGCGGCCCTTCTCGTCCTGTTCCCCGCCCACGGGGGCGATGTTCCCTACAAGCAAGGCGTGTTGGTGTGGGAGGACAGTCTGCTCCCCGCACCTACTGATGTCCCCAAGGGGGACGAGTCGATCTACAACGAGGTCATGTGCTCCCGCCACTCGCGGGGATGTTCCCAAACTCAACGACGTCTACCGGCCGTACACGCATTACTCCCCGCACTCGCAGGGATATCCCCGGCAGCTCGGCCTTCGTCATGATGAGCGTCGACTGCTCCCCGCATCTCCGGGATGTCTCCGACGGCAAGGCGCACAACCGCTGTGTCGTCGGCTGTTCCCCGCACCTGTGGGGATGCCCCCCGGGGCGCCAGCTGCTTCGTGGGCCACACTGTGTGCTCCCTGCGCCCGCGGGGATGGACCCATCAAAACCACCCGCCGCTCTTCGTCTTCTTCCTGCTCCCCGCGCCTGCGGGGACGGGATCCCACGGGCAGGGGCAGGGGATGCTTCGGCTCGAGCTGCTCCCCACACCCGCGGGGATGTTCCCGCCAAGGAGTCCAAGCTCAAGATCATGGCGTCCTGCTTCCCGCACCTGCGGGGATGCTCCTGCGGCGGCGATCCGGGCACTTGAGTCGGTGAGCTGCTCCCCGCACCCTCAGGGACGTTCTCTTCCGCGCGCTCGATGCCGTCTTCCAGTCGAGCTGCTCCCCGCGCCTGCGGGGATGTCCCCGTATCGCCCTCGATCTCCCAATCAATCTCCGGCTGCTCCCCGCACCTGCGGGAATGTTCCCAAGGCCGACACCGTCGCCATCCCCTCTCGGCCCTGCTCCCCGCATCCGCGGGGATATTTCCGACCCTGCCGTACTCGGCACACGCGTCTGTGCGTGCTCCCCGCGCCTGCAGGGATGTTCCCTCGGCGGACATCGTGTGGACCGGCACGCCTGCCTGCTCCCCGCACCCGCGGGATGCTCCCTCCAGAGCGAGCGAGAGGCCGAAGCCCCAGCCCTGCTCCTCGCCGCCCTCGGGGATGTTCCCGGTTCCTCGCACAGTGGGCTGGTCTCGGGGAGCCGCTCCCCGCACCCGCGGGGATGTTCACGAGCTGGGCAGCCCCCCCTGTTCAGTTCGAGCTCTGCTCCCCCCGCCTGCGGGGATGTTCCCGTCCACTGAACGACGGTGACGCAGGCCTGGCCCTGCTCCCCGCACCCGCGGGGATGCTCCCGATGACCGACGCCTACGAGCGGCCGCACTGCCGCAACACCTGAGACGAGAACACTGATGACCACCCTTCACCCCGAGCGCGGCTTCATCGTGTCAGCCTCCTTCATGAACACAGTCCCCGCCGCCCCCCCCATTACCGTTCTCGTAGTCCCGCAACGGGACTACCGGCCTTCGGAGTTGGCATGACTACCTCCCCTTGTCGAGTGCATGGCCCGGGGGGTGGTGTCACCGGCTCCGAAGGCACTGACAGACCGCTGATTAGAGGCATGACCACCGGCCTTTCCCCAGGTCGGGAGGCTCTTCGTAATGTGGATGTGGCGATCAGTGCCGTGGCGAGGCCGGGTGAACAGCACCGAAGGAACCACGACGTGATCGACATCAGCGACATCGACGTCTTCCTCGGCCTGGACGTCGGCAAGGGCGAACACCACGCCACCGCTGTCACATCGGCCGGGAAGAAGGCCCTCGACAAACGCCTGCCCAACAGCGAACCCAAGCTCCGCGAGGTCTTCACGAAACTCCAGGCCAAGCACGGCATCGTGCTTGTGGTCGTCGACCAGCCGGCCTCCATCGGAGCCCTGCCGCTGGCCGTTGCCCGAGCCGTCGGCTGCCAGGTCGCCTATCTGCCCGGACTGACGATGCGGCGGATCGCCGACCTCTATCCGGGCGAAGCCAAGACCGATGCCCGCGACGCGTTCATCATCGCCGACGCCGCCAGGGCGATGCCGCACACGCTTCGCTCCATCGAGCTGGACGACGAGACCGTCGCCGAGCTGGAGATGCTCGTCGGGTTCGACGACGACCTGGTCGCTGAGGCCAACCGGCTCTCCAACCGGCTCCGCGGCCTGTTCACGCAGGTCCACCCGCACCTGGAGCGGGTGCTCGGCCCGCGCATGCAGCACCCGGCCGTCCTGGTCCTGCTGGAGAGGTTGGGCTCGCCCGCCCAGATCCGCCAGACCGGACGCCGCAAGGTCACCCACCTGCTGCGGCCCAAGGCTCCGCGGATGGCGGCCCGTCTGACCGAGGACGTCTTCACCGCGCTCGACGAACAGACCGTCGTCGTCCCGGGCACCGAGGCGGCCGCACTGATCGTTCCCAGCCTCGCCCGGTCCCTGACCGCCGTGCTCGACCAGCGCCGTCTGCTGGAGAAACGACTCGACGAGCTGCTGGAGACACACCCTCTTTCCCAGGTCCTGACGTCGATGCCCGGCGTCGGCGTCAGGACCGCGGCCCGCCTCCTCATCGACGTCGGCGACGGCACCAGGTTCCCCTCAGCCGCCCACCTCGCCGCCTATGCGGGACTCGCGCCGACGACCCGCAGCTCGGGCTCCTCGATCCGCGGCGAACAGCAGTCCAGGAGAGGGAACAAGCAGCTCAAGCGGGCTTTCTTCCTCTCCGCGTTCGCCGCCCTGTCCGATCCCGCCTCCCGCACCTACTACGACAAGAAGATCAAGGAAGGCAAGCATCACACCCAGGCCCTCCTCTGCCTCGCCCGACGCCGAGCCGACGTGCTCTTCGCGATGCTCCGCGACGGGACCTTCTACCAACCACCAACCCCCGTTGCCCCTTGACCGAAGTCATAGAGGCACCCCCCCCGGAAGCACCTGCAACACCACCTGGACCGGCCAGTTCCCCGGCCAAGCTGAATGCGACGAATACGGGTTCTACTGCCGCCCCACCACCGACGGCTACGAACCATGCCCCGCCGACACCCCTGGCGCCATGCACGACTTCAACCGCCTCTACCGCGAAGGCCGCTGGGATCCCGCAGCCCAGCGCATGGCCCTGCCCGCCCGCCCGCACCACCTCAAGGAGACGCACCAACCGTGACCACAACACGAGCCCTCCGCGCCAACGCACAGCGCCCCGGCCTCGGCGCCACCTGGCAGGCGATCTGGACCGTCACCTACTACGAAGCAGCCGCCGACGGCACCGGCCGCGCACCCGACGCCCGCTGCTGGACCACCGAACTAGAAGCACACCCCCTGACGCTGTCGGGAATCTTGGCTGGTCAGGGTGGATTTCCGGGGGCGAGTTCGGTGAACAGGCGAGTGAAGTGGCTCGGTGGCCGGGGCTGTCGGGGTGGCTGGGTGCCGGGTGGGGTGCAGCCGCTGAGGCGTTCGATGTTGACCGCGATAGCGGTCAGGACGTGCTGGACGTGGACTTTTGTCTGGCCGCGGTAGCGGCATCGGCGCAGCCCGTGGCTCTCGGTGAGTTCACGCACGGTGCTCTCGGCTCCGGCGCGCATCGCGTATCGCTGTTTCCACTACGGGGACTGCTGCTCGATGCGGAGTCGGCCAAGGAGGTGGTGCAGGTTCTCCGGCAGCAGGGACAGGGCGCGTGGGGCGGTGGCTGATCCGGCGCACCGGATGCGGACCGGGCAGGGAGTGCAGTCGGCCTTGCGGAACTTCACGAGGATGTAGGGGACGCCTTCGATGACCTGGGCGGGGTCTTTCCAGGAGCTGCTGGTCTTGCCGCGAGGGCAGACGGCCTGGCGCCGGTCGAAATCGATATGGAAGGCGTCCTTGCCGAAGCCCTCGTTCTTCAGGTTCTGGCGGCTGTAGTTTTTGCGGACCGGGCCGGTCAGGGTGATCCCATGCTCCCTGGTCGTGCGGTCCATGAGGGCGATCGAGATGTAGCCGCCGTCGACCAGATGCTCGCGTGGCAACAAGCCCCGCGCGCCGAGCCGTTGGCGGATGACGGGCAGAACCTGGGAATCATGGATCGGAGCGTGGGTGGTGAGCACATCGGTGATCACCCGGGGCTCGTCTCCGTCGTCGCACGTCTCGGTGACGTGGGCCATGTATCCGCGCCCGATGGTGCCGCCGCGCCGCGCATAGCGGACCTCGGTGTCGTACGGCGAGACGAGACCCGTCAGCGGAGGCGGCAACCCCTGCCCGCCCTTGCCGCTACTGCGCCAGCGCAGTCGGCCTGCGTCGGCGTCGAAGAAGTACTGCTCGACCCAGACCCGGCGCAGCACCTCGACCTGCGGCAACGTCCGGAGCACGGCCGGGGCGTCGGCGGCCCACACCGCGCGCAGGATCTTCTGCCCGTCCGCGCCGGCTTGTTCCGCATGCCGCAGCCGGGCTTGAGGGGTGTGCGGAAGGCGGCCCGGCCGGGGCGGCCTGCCGTAGCGTTTGCCCCATTCCTGCTCGATGAGCGGCGCGAGCCAGGCGGGGTCGTAGCGGGCCAGGTCTTCCAGGGCGTCCCGCACCGACTCGGCCACCAACTCCAGCCGGTTCATGTCCCGCACCGCGGCGAGCACATGAGTGGAATCCGTGCGCTGCCGTCCTCGCTCCTTGACCAGGCCCGCCTCCCGCAGCCGGGTGAGCGCCAGGTCGAACAGGCCGTCCGCCCGGTCGTCCTCGGCAAGCCGGTCGCGGAAGTCACCCAGGACACTGTGGTCGAAGCCCGGGTCGTCAAGATCGAGCGCGAGGCCGTACTTGAAGTCAATGCGGCAGCGGATCGCCTCGGCGGTGGCCCGATCCGACAACCTCAGCAGATACTGCAGCACCGAGACGGTCGCCAGCTGGGCCGGCGAGATTCCCGGCCGCCCGTCCCGCGGATACCAGGCGGCAAAGTCCGCATCCGACCACAGCCCATCCAGCCGGTCCCGCACCCACATCGCGACCGTCCCCTTCGGGTTGCTCGCCCGCGCCACCCGCACCGTCATCGCCGGGATCACCGCACCGGCCTTCGCCCGCATCGCCATCTCGACCACCCAAGAACCGACCCACCCCGCCCCGTCCCGCCAACGGTCCCACCAACACCCCAGCCAGAACGAGCGATTCACCCTGACCAGCCAAGATTCCCGACAGCGTCACCCCCTGACCTCGAACCGATACATCGGCCACCAGGTATGGCTGTACATCAACCGCGAACGCCCCGACATCCCCGAAGTCAACCTCCACAGCCCGCACATCCAGCTCCAGGGCTACACCGCCAGCGAGCCCGACGAGCACGGCAACATGCCACGAATACACGGAGTGCGCTGCACCCAATGCGGCTCCCCCGACGTCACGTTCGCCGCGCGCTCCTGGGCCAACTGCCGGACATGCGGCAAGGGCCAAGCGCAGAGCGAGGCCGCGCTGTGCTCCTCACACTGTGAGGAGTGCTCGCCCTAGGAAGCGCGTCGCCCCGCGGGCCGCGCCCCGGGGCGACGAAGTCCGTCAGGGCTTGCGCGCCACCGCCCCGTACATCGCGATCGCCCGGTCGTCGACACCCTCCTGCTCGGGCCCCGGGCGCCACTCGTGGACCTGGGTGACACCCGGCTCCACAAGGTCCATCCCGTCGAAGAAGGAGGTGGTGGTCGGCAGGTCCCGCAGGGCCATGGGCATGCCCTGCTGGGCGTACTCCTCGGCGACCCGGCCGACCTCGCCGGGCGCGAAGTCGGCGGTGCCGATGGTCATCGCCAAGAAGCTGCCCGACGGCAGCGGTTCGAGCAGGCGCTGCACCAGGCGGCGGTCATCCGGCGGCAGGATGAAGTGGAGTATCCCGATGACCATCAGGCCGACCGGCTCCTTCACATCGATCAGCGCACGGAACTCGGGGCTGCCCAGGATGGTGTCCGGGTCGTGCATGTCGGCATCGACGTACGCGGTCGCCCCCTCGGGCGAACCCTGAAGAAGAGCGCGGGCGTGGGCCAGGACGATGGGGTCGTTGTCGACGTAGACCACATGCGACTCGGGCGCCACCTGCTGCACCACTTCGTGCAGGTTGGGGGCCGTGGGCAGGCCGGTGCCGATATCGAGGAACTGCCGGATGCCCTGCTCCTTGGCCAGGTAGTGCCCGGCACGATGCATGAAACGACGGTTCTCCACCATGTGCACCGGCAGCGCAGGCCAATGCTCACACATCTTGTCGCCCGCCTCGACGTCGACGAGGTAGTGGTCCTTGCCGCCCAGGATGTAGTCGTACACCCGCGCCGAGTGTGCAGTCGAGGTGTCGATCCGATCGCCTGCGCCGTGCATGGGCCACTCCACTCTTCCCTGTTGCCAATGGAGTTCAGACATTACGCCGTACCACCACTCGAACAACTTGATGCCGTCACCGCACCATCAGCGCGAAGGTCACCAACCACCGCACCAAGAACCCGCGCCGCCCGGGCACCATCCCTCAGCACCATCAAAGCCACACAGCAGACGAGAGACGAAACGTCAGTGCTACCCGATACAGTCCCTGCGCGCAGTGCTCTCAACAGGACACGTCACAGTCGACGAACTCGACGGCTGGGTCGGCTCCGACCTCAACCACGCCGGCCGTCTGCTAGACGCCGATTTCCTGCGGACTGCATCGTGCGAACGCGACGACGGTTTCGCCCTAGTGTCTCCGACTCCGTATATCAAGGGACCGTACGGCACGGGCACCCCAGCATCCCGCCCGAGGGCTATCGCCAGGTGGCCTTCAGCACCAAGGACAGAGCATCGACAGCTTGGCTTACCCACCCGGGTTGACTCCAGTGCCATCCCCGAACTTGAAGCGGTAGTCACTCGAATCAATCGGGATCACTACCTGCAAGAACCGTCGGACCATCGATTCGACGAAGGTAGTGGCTAGGCCACTCGGACAGCCCGGGGGACAGCCGGGGGACACAAGGACAAAGACGACCAAGGAAACAGAGAGCAAGACCGGGAAAGAATCCCTCCCGTCAGACCACCCCGGTCGGCCCTCATCCCCCGCCCTGCTGCCGCACGGACGACCCGGCCCGCCCCTTCACGACCTCCAACTGCGCATGTACTCGCCGCCGCAGGTCCGCGACGTGGCTGACGATGCCGACGCTGCGGTCCCGTTCGCGCAGCGAGTCCAGGACGTCCAGGACCTCGTCGAGCGTCTGGTCGTCGAGGCTGCCGAACCCCTCGTCGATGAAGAGGGTGTCGAGCCGGACTCCGCCCGCCTCGTCGGTGACCACGTCCGCGAGGCCGAGGGCGAGGGCGAGCGAGGCGAAGAACGTCTCGCCGCCGGAGAGCGTCGCCGTGTCGCGTTCGCGGCCCGTCCAGGCGTCGACGACGTGCAGGCCCAGGCCCGAACGGCCGCGCCCCGTACGGTCGTCGGAGTGGACCAGGGTGTAGCGCCCGGAGGACATGCGGCGCAGCCGGACGGTCGCGGCCGCGGCGACCTGTTCGAGCCGGGCGGCGAGTACGTACGACTCCAGGCGCATCCGGCGTTCGTTGTCCGCCGAGGTGCCCGCTGCCAGACCGGCTAGTCGCGCGACCCGGTCGTACGCCGAGCGCAGCGGTGCCAGCCTGCGCGTCCGCGTCGCGGCGCGGCCGGAGAGCCGGTCGAGTTCGGCGCATCGGCTTGCCGCCGCGTCCCGCCCGGAGGCGGCGGTGCGCAGGCGGTGCGCCGCGGCCTCGGCCGCGGTGCGGGCCGCCGCGAGATCGGCGGCGGGCTGCCGTGCGGCGGTCGACGTGTCCGGCTCCGCGAGGACGGCGCGCACCGCGGCCCGGTCGTTGCGCCAGGCGTCGATGCGGTGCTGGATCTCGCTGTACCTGGCGTCGTCGAGCAGGGCGGCGGCCGCTGTCACCGGCGTGTCGAACCCGGCGCGGAACGCGGCGTCGGCGAGTCGCGCGTCCGCGTCCTTGAGCCGCTCCGCGGTGTCGGCGGCGGCGCGGGCGGCGTCCGCGGCCTCGGTGAGCAGGGCCGCCTGGCGCTCCAGCTGTGACGCGCGCGCCGCGACACTGCCGCTGGCGCCCCGCGCGCGGGTCAACTCGGTGTCCAGGGACTCCTGTTCGCGGTCGAGGGCGTCCCGCAGGGTGGCCCGGGACGCGGCACGTGTCGTGGCTTCCTGCTGTCCGGCGAGTCTGCGGTCGTACTCGCGCTCGGCACGGGCGAGCGCCTCGCGGGCCGCGTGCAGCCCGGAGGCGCGGTCGCGGGCCTCGGCGTGCGCGCGGCGCAACGTGTCGACGGATGCGGAGAGTTCGGCCACGGACAGCTCATCTGCCGACGTCTCGGATTCCGTCGTCGCCGCGCCCCGCGCCGCCTCCGTCGCCGCCGCAAGCGATTCGCGTACGTCGCCGAGAGCGCGATCGGCGGCGGTGCGCTCCTGGTCGGCACGCCGGTGGGCGGCGAGTGCCGTCTCCTCCGCGCCGCGGTCGACGTGGCCCGCGATCTTCCGGGCGGGCTCGGGGTGTTCGGTCGCTCCGCACACCGCGCACGGTTCGCCGTCGGTCAGGTGCGCGGCCAGCTCGGCCGCGATGCCGTTGAGGCGCTGCTCCTTGAGGGCGAGCCAGTGTTCGTGGGCGGCGGTGGAGTGTTCGCGTGCGGCGAGGGCGCGCTCGTGCGCGCTCGCCGCGTCCTGGGCGAGCCGGTCGCGTCGGCGTGCGGCGTCGAGACGGGCCTGCGCCGGTTCGATGCGGCCCGCCAGTCGCTCGGCGTGGGTCGCGGACTCCTGGGCGGACTCGATGCGGTCCTGGAGCGCCGCGCGGTTCGCTTCCCATCCCGCGAGCCAGCCGGTGGCCTCCTGGAGCAGCTCGTCGTCGGCCCGCTCCTGGCGCTCGACGGCGGCCCGCTCGGCGCTGATCTCCGTGAGCCGGTGCTCGGCGCGCCGGGCACCGGCGAGGCCGCCCAGTTCCTCCGCGGCCTTGCGCGCGGCGGCGGCCAGACCCGGCGCGCCGGAGTCGGCGAAGGTCTCGGGGAGGCGGGCACGCGTGCGTGTCTCCTCGTGCGCGGCGCGGCGGTGCTCGGCCTCGGCGGATGCGCGCAGGCCGAGCGCGGGGGCGACCTGCCCGGCCTTCCTGGCCCGGTCGAGGCGCTCCTGGAGGTCCCGCATCTCGTCCGCGCGCGCGTCGAGTTGCTCCGCGCGCTTCGTGGCCTCGGTGAACCGGCGCTGCAGGCGGTCGAGTTCGCGTACGTCACCGAGCCCGCGTTCCGCGGCGGCCTGGGCGGATTCGGCGGCCGTGAGCGCGCAGTGCGCGATGGTGAGGCGTTCGCGGGCGCTGGTGCGGGCGACGGCGGCCCAGGTGAGCACGTCGGCCGCGAGCCCCGGGTCGCCGGGTGCCACGTCGGGCAGCGGCAGCTCGGCGCCGTGGCGGCCGTCGTCGGCGGCCTGCTGCATGCGGTGGGCGTCGGCGAGGAGCGCCGCGTCACCCTCCTTGACCTCGGCCTCGGTCGTGCGCCGCTGCTCGGCGAGACGCTGTTCCACGGCGGCGAACCTGCGCGTGTCGAAGAGCCGTCCGAGGAGCTTGCCGCGCGCCTCCGCGTCGGCGCGCAGGAACCGCGCGAAGTCGCCCTGGGGCAGGAGCACGACCTGGCAGAACTGCTCCTTGCTCATGCCGAGCAGCTGCGTGATCTCCTCGCCGATCTCCTGGTGGGAGCGGCTGAGGTCCTTCCAGGAGCCCGCGCCACCCTCCCCCGCCGCCCCGGGGTCGTACGCGCGCAGCCAGCTCTGGGCCTTCTCGGTGGTGGTGCCCGTGCCGCGCTTCTTGGGGCGCTCCCACGGAGGCTGGCGGGTGACCTCGATGCGGCGCCCGGCGACGGTCAGTTCGAGGCACACCTCGGTGCGCGTGCCCTGCCGCGCGTGGTCGCTGCGCAGGCCCATGCCCTGTCCGCCGCTGCCCTGCCGGGGTCCTGGCACCGAG
The DNA here is from genome assembly GCF_008704495.1 of Streptomyces kanamyceticus. NCBI lineage: Bacteria > Bacillati > Actinomycetota > Actinomycetes > Kitasatosporales > Streptomycetaceae > Streptomyces > Streptomyces kanamyceticus. The sequence goes on along the minus strand of NZ_CP023699.1, from coordinate 9,359,587 downwards.
CCGTACAGCGCGTAGCAGACGGCGTCGAGGACGGAGGTCTTGCCCGCGCCCGTCGGGCCGTGCAGCAGGAAGAGCCCTGCGGAGGAGAGCTCGTCGAAGTCGATGTCCTGGGTGGTGCCGAAGGGGCCGAAGGCGGTGAGGCGCAGCCGGTGCAGTCTCATCGGGCCACTTCCTGGAGCGTGTCGTCGGTGCGGACGGCGTCGAAGGCGGAGCGCAGCACGGCCTGCTCCTGTTCGTCGGGTCCCGCGCCGCGCACGTGCACCACGAAGTCCTCGGCGATCTGCTGGTCGCTGCGGCCCTGGAGGCGCTGGGCGTACGAGAGGTCCGGGTCGTCGGGTGCCCGGTCCGGGTCGAAGACGAGGCTGAGGGTGTGCGGGAAGCGTTCGCAGAGCCGGGCCATGGGGTCGTCGGGGCGGACCGTGTCGGTGAGCGTCGCCTCGACCCAGGCGTCCTCGTGGCGGGCGAGCTCCGGGTCGGCGAGCAGGTCCTCCAGGGTGCCCCTGACGCGGGCGAGCGCGCGCGGCACCGGGCAGTCGACGCGCTCGGCGGTGATGTCCCCTTCGGGGCCGAGGTCGACGAGCCACATGCTCTTGCGGTGGTCGGCTTCGGAGAACGAGTACGGCAGCGGGGATCCGGAGTAGCGCACGCGCGCGTCGAGGGTCTGGCTGCCGTGCAGGTGGCCGAGTGCCGCGTAGTCGACGCCGTCGAAGACCGCGGAGGGCACGGCGGCGACTCCGCCGACCGTGATGTCCCGCTCGCTGTCGCTGGCCCGGCCGCCGGTCACGAACGCGTGCGCCAGTACGACCGAGCGGGTGCCCGGCGCGCGGGTGGCGAGGTCGGCGCGGACGCGCTCCATGGCCGCGCCGAGCACCGCCTCGTGGCCCGCCTTCGTCACCCCGAACTCGTCCTTGACCAGGGCGGGTTCCAGGTAGGGCAGGCCGTAGAACGCCACGTCGCCGTGGGTGTCGGCGAGCACCACGGGCTCGGCGCAGGCCGCGGGGTCGGTGCGCAGGTGGATGCCCGCGCGGTCGATGAGGCCCGCGCCGACGCCGAGGCGCCGCGCGGAGTCGTGGTTGCCGGAGATCATGACCGTCGGGACGCCGAGGTCGGCGAGGCGGTGCAGCGCGTCGTCGAACAGCTCGACGGCCGCGAGCGGCGGCACCGCCCTGTCGTACACGTCGCCGGACACCACGACGGCGTCCACCTCCCGCTCCCGGACGGTGCGGACGAGGTGGCCGATGAACGCGGCTTGGGCATCGAGCAGGTTCACGCGGTGGAGCGATCGCCCCAGATGCCAGTCGGACGTGTGCAGCAGCCTCATGATTCCCGAGACTAACGGGCGGGTCGGACATCACGGGCGGCTACTCCCGTTCCGGCCTGCCTCGCGGCACCACCCGCGACCCGTCCGCGCTCCCAGGCCCCGGTCACACGGCCCCGCTCACGCGTCCCCGTACGCCTCTCCCCCGAGCTCGAACACCGCGCTGCCCGCCGTGGCGTCGGCGAGCCAGCCGCGGAAGGTGTCCACATCGGCGTCGGGCAGTCCGATCTCGATCGTCACCGCTTCCCCGTAGCTGACGTCGCGCACCTCGCGCCCGGCCGAGCGCAGGTCGTTCTGGAGCTTGCCCGCGCGTTGGTGGTCGACCGTGACCGTGGCGAGGCGGAAGCGGCGGCGGGTGACGGTGCCGAGGGTGTCGAGGGCCTCGCCGACCGCTCCTCCGTAGGCGCGGATGAGTCCGCCCGCGCCGAGCTTGACCCCTCCGTAGTAGCGGGTCACGACCGCGGCGACGTAGCGCATGTCGCGGCGCGTGAGCATCTGCAGCATGGGGACGCCCGCGGTGCCGCCGGGTTCGCCGTCGTCGCTCGCCTTCTGGACGGCGGCATCCGCCCCGATGACGTACGCGAAGCAGTTGTGGGACGCGGTCGGGTGCTCCTTGCGGATCCGGGCGACGAAGGCCTGGGCCTCCTGCTCGGTGGCCGCGGGCGCGAGGGCGCACAGGAAGCGCGAGCGGTTGATCTCGATCTCGTGCACGCCCTCGCGGGCCACTGTGCGGTACTCGTCCTGCATCGGGCCAGCGTAGGCGCTCGGGAGGTGTCTCCCCGACCCGGCCCCGGCCCGGGTGCGGTGCGGGCGGACCGCACACCCGCGCGCGGCGCCCGCCGGGTACCGTGATCTCTCGTGACGTCACCCTCGATACCCGTGCGCCAAGTCCCGGACTCCTCGGGCCTCTTGGCAGCCCTGCTCAGCTCCGTGCCCGTCACCGTCGTCGAGACCAGGGTCGACCCGGCCGACGCGGTCCTCTTCCCGGAGGAGGCGGCCGTCGTGGCGAACGCCGTGGCCAAGCGGCGCGACGAGTTCACCACCGTGCGGCACTGTGCGCGAACCGCGCTGGCCCGCATCGGAGTGCCACCCGCGCCGATCCTGCCGGGGCAGCGGGGCGCGCCGCGCTGGCCCGACGGCGTCGTCGGCAGCATGACGCACTGCGCCGGGTACCGCGCCGCGGTGGTGGCGCGGGCGGCCGAGGTCGCCTCGCTCGGCATCGACGCGGAGCCCGCCGAACCGCTGCGCGACCCGGACGTACTGAAGCTGGTCGCCGACGACACGGAGCGCGCCGCGCTCAAGGCGCTCGGCGTCTCGCATCCGGGGACGCCCTGGGACCGGCTGCTCTTCAGCGCGAAGGAGTCCGTCTACAAGACGTGGTTCCCGCTCACCGGGCGGTGGCTCGGCTTCGAGGAGGCCCGGGTCGAGCTGGTTCCCGACGGCACGTTCCGTGCGCGCCTGCTGGTGGCCGGGCCCGTGGTGGAGGGCGTCGAGCTGAAGGTGTTCTCCGGGCAGTGGGCGGTGCGTGACGGGATCGCCGCCACCGCCATCGTGCTGCCGTTCACGGCCGGTCCTGCCGCTCCTCCCGGTACGTAGGGCGGCCGCCGAGCCAGGTGCCGAGCACGCGCGCGTGGCGGATCTCCATCGGGTCCACCACGCGCGGGTCGGCGGAGAGCAGGACCAGATCGGCCGGGGACCCCGGGGCCAGGGTCAGCCGGTCGTCGGCGCCCGCCTGGTGGGCGACGCCCGCCGTCGCCGCCGTCAGCGCCTCTTCGACGGTGAGCCGCTGGTGCGGCAGCCAGCCCGCTTCCGGTTCCCCGGCGAAGGTGCGCCGGGTGACGGCGACCTGGATGCCCTCCAGCGGCACGTGTGAGCTGACGGGCCAGTCGCTGCCGAAGGAGAGACGCACCCCGTCGCGCGCGAGGTGGCCCATCGGGTACTGGAGGGCGGCCCGCTCGGCACCGATCCGGGGGATGGACAGCTCGGTCTGCAAAGGGTCGGGCTGCGCCCACAGGGGCTCGAAGTTGGCGATGACGCCGAGGGCGGCGAAGCGGGGCAGGTCGGCGGGGTCCACGACCTGGACATGGGTGATCACCGGGCGGCGGTCCCAGGCCGGGTTGGTCCCGATCGCCGATTCGACGGCGTCGAGCGCCGCGCGTACGCCCGCGTCGCCGATGGCGTGGATGTGCGTCTGGAAGCCGTCGGCGTCGAAGGCGCGCACGGCCTCGGCGAGCGCCCGCGGCTCCCAGACGGGCATGCCGCAGCTGTGCGGCGCGTCCAGGTAGGGGGCGAGCATCGCGGCGGTGCCGCCCTCGATGACGCCGTCGCTGAAGTACTTCACGGTGCGCGCGCTCAGCAGTTCGCCGCCCTCGGCCGCCACCCGCGCGCGGGTGGCGGCGAACCGCTCCCGCTGCGCGCGCCAGTGGTCGGGGTCCGCGCGCTGGGCCAGGTCCACGCGGAAGCCGAGCGCCCCGCGCCGCGCCGCGGCCAGGTAGGCGTCGGCCATCTCCGGTTCCACCCAGGCGTCCTGGACCCAGGTCAGGCCCGCGCGCGCGTACGCGTGCCCGGCGCGGCGCACCGCTTCGACGAGTTCGTCCTCGGCGCGCGCGGGCACCTGGTCGAGCACGAGGTCGCAGGCGTGCCACTCGCGCAGCGTCCCCAGGGGCGTGCCGTCCGGGCGGCGCACGATCCAGCCGAGACGCGGCTCCTGGGTGGCCGCCGTCACTCCGGCCCTGCGCAGCGCCTCGGTGTTGCACCACACGGTGTGGTAGTCGTCGGCGCGCAGCACGACGGGCCGGTCGGCCACCGCGCCGTCGAGCCAGCGGGCGTCGAACTCCCCGTCGGGCGCGAGCGCGGGATCGTACGAAGCCCCGACGATCCACTCCGCCTCCGGATGCTCCTTCGCCCAACGCCCCACTTCGGAGACGATGTCCTCGACGGAGCCGAGCCCCTTGATCTGTGGTCCGAAGCTCTCCAGGCCCCCGAAGAGCGGGTGCGCGTGGCCGTCTCCGAAGGCGGCCATCAGCAGGCCCTCACCCACCTCGACGACCTCGTCGGCGTCCGCGGCCAGGGCCAGGGCCGCGTCGCCGAGCGCGCGGATCCGGCCGTCGCGCACGGCGAGTGCGGTGGTGTCGTCGCCGGGTTCGGAGCCGGTGCGGATCGTGCCGAGGAAGACGAGGGTCGTCGCCGTCATGCTGTGGTGCTCTCCCTGTTCGTGCCGGTCGGTGTGCGGTGGCCTCACCATCGGGCCCCTCAGACGCGCTTCGTTCAGACGCGCTCCGTGTCCACCGTCGTCAGTCGCTCGTACGCCGCCGGGTCGCGCCGCCGGATCCGCAGGGCCACCGCGACCCCGGCCACGAACAGGAGCGGCAACGGGGCGATCAGGGCCACGTTGACGCCTGTCGAGGCCCCGGTGAGCAGGTCGAGGTTGGCACAGACCAGGACGATCATGACCGCGAGCCCCGCGCAGGCGAGCAGCGGGGCCACGGCCACCCGCCAGAAGGGCATGGCGCGCCGGTTCCCGCGGAAGAAGCCGTGGACGGCGAGCGCGGCGAGCGCCTGCATGAGCATCACGCCGAGGATGCCGGAGCCGCTGCTCCACAGGAAGGTGACGGAGTACGGATCGGCTCCGGCGAGCACGGTGACGACGATCACGGCGAGCGCGACGGCCGACTGCGTGACCACCGCGGTGGCGGGCGCCCGGGTCCTGGCGGAGACGGTGCCGAGGCGGGCGGGCAGCAGGCCCTCCCTGCCGAGCGCGTAGAAGTAGCGGGCCGCGCCGTTGTGGAAGGCGAGGGTGGCGGCGAAGGCACTCGTGATGATCAGCACGTGCATGGAGTCGGCGGCCCACGCCCCCGCGAAGCGTTCGGTGGCCGAGAAGACCATGTCGGCTCCGTCGTCCCCGTTCGCGACGGCCTGGGCGCGGTCCGCTCCGTAGGCGTTGATGATCATCCAGACGGTGAAGGTGTAGAAGAGCGCGAGGAACGCCACGGCTATGTAGGTGGCGCGCGGCACGGTCCTGGCCGGCTGCCGTGCCTCCTCGGCGTAGATCGCGGTCGCCTCGAAGCCCACGAAGGCGCCGATGGCGAGGACGAACATGCCGCCCACGCCCGACTCGCCGAGGTGTGCCGGGGAGAAGGTGCCGGGGTCGAGTCCCTGCGGGCCGCCGCCGTGCGCGAGGACGCCCGCCTCGAACACGAGCAGCACGAGGACTTCGAGCACGAGCGCGACGCCGAGCACCTTGGCGCTGAGCGTCACCTTGAGGTAGCCGAGCGCGCCGATGACGACGAGGCCGCCCAACGCCCAGACCCACCAGGGAACATAAGCACCGGTGAGGTCCTCGAAGCCCGCTTCGGTGAACCAGCCGAAGGCGGCGAGCAGGCCGACCTCGATCGCGTTGTACGCGAAGAGCGCGACGTACGCGGAGCCCGCTCCGGTCGGCAGGCCGAGGCCGCGTCCGATGTAGGCGTAGAAGGCACCGGCGTTGCGCACGAACCGGCTCATCGCGGTGAATCCCGCGGCGAAGACGATGAGGAGCAGTCCCGAGAGGAGGTAGCCGAGCGGTGCCGCGCGGCCCGCCATGCCGATGGCCAGCGGGGCGACGCCCGCCATGACCGTCAGCGGCGCGGCGGCCGCGACCACGAAGAACACCAGGTCGCCGGTGCCGACGGCACCGTCCTTGAGGCCACGGGAGGAGGCTGCGGACTCGGACGCGGACGCGGACTCGGGCGGGGCATCGGCGACAGGCACGGAAGGCGGTACGGAGGAGCGAGGTGCGGTCACGCGCGTACTTCCGGTCTCGGGGTCCCGGAGGGGCCGGGACGGCGGGAACGACGGTGAGGCAACGACGGGGAAGCAACGACGGGGAAGCCCGGAGGACTAGACCCTTGGTCCTGGCTGGAGGACCGTACTCCGCACCCGCCACGGCTGGGAAGACCCTCTTGCGCCAAGGGAGTTGCGCACGCCCGGAGCGATCCGGTGCCGGTCAGCTGCCGGTCAGCGGCCCCGCACCGCCGCGTCACCGTCCGCGAGCGTCTGCCAGAACATCGCCTCGTAGCGCTGCACGAGCCGCCCGTAGCGCAGGTGCACCGCGGTGATCCGGCCGCGGTCGAGCCCCGCCTGCACGGCGGCCAGCGCGTGGCGGTCCAGGTCGGGCGCGGGCTCGGCGAACAGGTCGAAGAATCCGCAGGCCTCGTCCGTGAAGCCGTGGTGGTCGCGCAGCGCCCGGGCGATCGTCGCGCAGTAGCCGCCCCAGGAGGCGAAGTTGGCGGTGAGCGCGAGTGCGACGTCGGCCGGTTCGCCGTTCAGGGCGAGCCAGGCCACGTACGCCGGGTAGGCCTGGCAGCCCGCCTGCGGCTCGTACGTCGCCGTCTCCGTCTCGCTCACCGAACAGGCGTCGAGGAGGGGTGCGAGCCGCTCGTCGGCGAGTGATTCGCCGTCGGCGAGGGCGTCGAAGAAGGCGGTGGACTCCGCGTCCCCGGTCTCGGCGGCGCGCTGGGCGAGATGACGGAAGGAGCGCTGGTCGGCGGGGATGACGTGGCGCTGTTCCAGTGCGAGGACCGCGAGGGTGCGGGGGTGCGCGGTGCCGTCCGCGATGAGGGGGACGAGCGGGTTGGAGTCCGCTTCGGGGGCGAGGCGTTCGGTCGTGGTGCGCAGGAGTTCGTATGCCGTCGGTGTCATCGCACGCGCCTTCCGGTCGGGAACTTCTCGCCCCGACTGCTAGTTTCTACTCTGCTGTAGATATCGGCGAGGCCCCGGACCCGCGCACGGCGGACCGGACCGCGCCGAACACCCCTGATACATCGATTTTTTATGGAGTTCTCCATGGCCCTGTGGGACCGCGTCAAGGAATCCGCATCGACGATGCAGACCCAGCTGATGGCGAAGAAGAACGACCTCAAGAGCGGCGCCTTCCGTGACGCCAGTATGGCGATGTGCGCCCTGGTGGCGGCCGCCGACGGCTCCGTCGACGCCTCCGAGCGCCAGCGCGTGGCCCAGCTCATCGGCACGAACGAGGTGTTGCAGAACTTCGCCGCGGACGACCTGCAGCGCCGTTTCAACGAGTATGTCGACAAGCTGACCGCTGACTTCGCGTTCGGCAAGGTGAGCGTCCTCCAGGAGGTCGCCAAGGCGAAGAAGAAGCCCGCGGAGGCGCGTGCCGTCATCCAGATCGGCATCGTCATCGGCGGCGCCGACGGCGACTTCGACAAGGACGAGCAGGCGGTCGTGCGCGAGGCGTGCTTCGCCCTCGACCTGCCGCCGCACGAGTTCGACCTCTAGGACCTGTCCGGCGGATCACGGCCGTCCCGTGTGGCGACACCGCGCACAGCGGTGTCGCCACACGGCGTCAGAGCGGCGTCGCCGCGCGGAGGATGAGCACCATCGTCACCGCGGAGTTCGCCGAGGACATCGCGGAGACGGCGGTGCCGAACGCGGCGCCCCACATGGCGAGGCCCACGCCGGTGAACACCGAAGGCGGCCGGTTGCGGGCGGCGGGCGCGGGGCCCAGCAGGGCGGCCACGCGGCGCGGCACCGGTCCCGCCGCGGCGAGACCGGCCAGCGAAGGCGCCGGGGTCCCCCGCGAGACCAGCGCGGCCTTGCCGATCGCACGGGCGACGACACGGCGGTCGGCCACCGCGCGGGCCGCCGTCTCGTCCGCCCACCGCTCGGCGGTGTAGGCGACGGAGGTGCGCAGCGGCCGCAGGAACGGATTGGCGCGGGCCGCCAACTGCGTGACCAGCAGGTGCCGGTGATGCCGCCCGGCCAGATGTGCCCGCTCGTGCGCGAACAGCGCCCGCCGCTCCGGGGCCGCGAGTTTGCCGAGCATGCCGGTGGTGACCACGACCCGGCCGCCTTCGCGCGAGGGCAGGGCGTACGCGTACGACGCCTCGTCGGCGAGCACCGCGACGGACGAGCCCGGCAGCCCCTCGACGGCGCGGCGCGCGCCGCGGCGCACCCTGCCGTGCCGCCACAGCGTGTGGACACAGGCCGCGCACACCAGGAGCAGCGCGGGGATCGCGGCCCGGCCCGCGTACTCGTCGAAGGGCACCGCCGCCCGGACCTCGGGGTCGGACCAGGCGTCGGGCAGGGGGTTGCCGGGCAATTGCGCGGTGCCGACGACCATGAGGAGCGCCAGGCAGAGCGTGCTGCACAGGGCCATCACTCCGGCGACCGCGGTGAGCAGCCGGGTCGCGGCGCGCGGATGCAGGTGCTGTTCGGCGAGGCGGGCGATCGGCCACGCGGTCAGCGGCAGGACGAGGGGCAGGAAGACGAAGACGCCCATCAGCGGAGGACTCCCATCAGGCGTCAGTCGTCGGGCTCTGCGTCCGCCCGCCCGAGCAGCCCGCGCAGGAGCTCCTCGTCGCCGGGCGACAGGGTCGTCACGAAGCTGGCGAGCACGGCCCCGCGGTCGCTCTCGCCGTCGAGCACCTTGCGCATGCGGAACGCGGCGAGCCCGGCCTCGTCGGACGCGGACGTCCAGGCGAAGGAACGGCCCGCGCGCTCACGGGTCACCACGTCCTTGGCGAGCAGGCGCGTCAGGATCGTCATCACGGTCGTATAGGCGAGGTCGCCGCCGATTCGTTCCTGCACCCAGGCGGCGCTCACCGGCTCGCGCGCGGACTGCAGCGCGGCGAGCACCTGTGCCTCCAGCTCGCCCTGCGCGCGCCGCCGCAGCCGCGGCTGCGGTTCTTCGCGTTCGTGGTCCGTCATGCCCTGCGCCCCTCCGGCCTCTCGTGTCCCGCGGCCGCTCCGCGGGGGATCCCGCGACGCTCCGCGAGCGCCACATCGTAACGGGCGACCGCCGCCCCACCCTCTTCTACAGTCCTGTAGATTTCACTGTCCCGGCCGCGACCAAGGGCCGGGACGCACCAGACCCCGGAACGCAGGAGGACATCGTGGGAGTTTCCCTGGCCAAGGGCGGCAACGTCTCGCTCAGCAAGGAGGCCCCTGGCCTGACCGCCGTTCTTGTCGGCATCGGCTGGGACGTGCGCACCACGACCGGCACGGACTACGACCTCGACGCGAGCGCGCTGCTGTGCAACGAGTCCGGCAAGGTCGTCTCCGACCAGCACTTCGTCTTCTACAACAACCTCACCAGCCCCGACGGATCCGTCGAACACACCGGTGACAACCTCACCGGTGAGGGCGAGGGCGACGACGAGGCCGTCAAGGTCAACCTCGCGCAGGTGCCCGCCGACATCGCGAAGATCGTCTTCCCGGTCTCGATCCATGACGCGGAGAACCGCGGCCAGAGCTTCGGCCAGGTCCGCAACGCCTTCATCCGCGTGGTGAACCAGTCCGGCGGCGCCGAGATCGCCCGCTACGACCTGTCCGAGGACGCGTCGACGGAGACCGCCATGGTCTTCGGCGAGCTCTACCGGCACGGGGCCGAGTGGAAATTCCGCGCGGTCGGCCAGGGTTATGCCAGCGGGCTGCGCGGCATCGCGTCGGACTTCGGCGTCAACGTCTGAGCCACGCCCGCGAACATCGAGGAGGCAGGTCATGTACGGCGACCAGGAAACGGTGCGCGAGATCCTGACGGAGCTGGGTGACACCTGGGCCGTCGTCGGCCTGTCCAACAACCAGGACCGGGCGGCGTACGGAGTCGCCGCCGTCCTGCGGCGCTTCGGCAAGCGCGTCGTGCCGGTCCACCCCAAGGCCGAGACGGTCCACGGCGAGCAGGGCTATCCGTCCCTGTCCGCCGTGCCGTTCAAGGTCGACGTGGTCGATGTGTTCGTGAACAGCGAGCTCGCGGGCGACGTCGCCGACCAGGCCGTATCGGCCGGGGCGGACGCGGTCTGGTTCCAGCTCGGCGTGGTCGACGAGGCGGCGTACGACCGTACCCGCGCGGCGGGTCTCGCCATGGTGATGAACCGCTGCCCGGCGATCGAGATTCCGCAACTGCCGTAGGGCGCGGGCCCGGGTCCGCAGCGACCCGGGCCCGATCCCTCGCGACGGCTCCCCGGACCGGGGACCCGCCCTCAGAACTCCTTGTCGGGCCAGTCGAGCAGCCGCGCGCCGATCACCGCGGTCTGCAGCGTGTAGCGGTGCACCGGGTCGGCGGGATCGGCGCCGGTGAGCTGGTGGATGCGTTCCAGGCGGTAGGTCAGGGCGCGCACGCTCAGCGTCAGCCTGCGGGCGGCCTCCGCCGCGACACAGCCCGCGTCGAAGAACACCGTCAGTGTCTCCAGGAGCGGCCGCGCGCCGCCGCGGGCCTGGCGCAGCGGGCCGAGCGTGTTGAGCACCAGGTCGGCCATGGCCTGCCGGTCACGCGTGAGGACCGGGTAGACCAGCAGGTCGGCGGCGCGCAGCACGGGCTCGTCGAGCTCCAGGCGCGCCGCGAGGTCGAGGGCGTTGAGCGCTTCTTCGTACGACTGGACGACGCCGCCGGGACCGGGCTGCGGGCGCCCGATGGCGACGCGGCCGCCGTCGGTGGCGGCGTACGCCTGCTTGGCGAAGTAGGCGAGCACCTCATCCTGGTCGCCGGGGGCGATGCACACCAGGCGGCCGTCCTTGGTGGTGACCAGGATGCTGCGGTCACCGAACCTGCCGATCAGGGCGCGCTCGACCTCGCGCGGCACGGCATGCCCCTCCTCGTAGCCGTCGGGCCCCTGGGCGACGGCGACGGCGTGTTCGTAGGAGAGACGAAGCCCGAAGCGCTCCGCGCGCTCCGCGAGCAGGCCGAGGTCGCTGCGTCCGTAGAGCAGGTCGTCGATGAACTCCCGCCGCGCCGCCTCCTCCTGCCGTACGGCTAGCCGCTGGGCCCGCTCGTATCCTTCGGCGAAGGCGTCCACGGCCTGCTCGGCGGCGGCCAGCACGCTGTCGGTGGAGACCGCGTGCGCGGCGGGCCAGTGGGCGCGGGTCGCCGCCAGGTGCGCGCCCACCAGGGCGCGCAGTCCATGACCCGCGTCGGCGGCCCGCTCCCCCAGCACGCGCCGCGATTCCAGCTCGTCGCGGGTCAGCCTGCGCCCGGTCGCGGAGGCGCCGGCGAGGATGCGGGCGTAGCCGTCGAGATACTCCTCGGGTATGCCCTGCCCCGTCATGTTCTGCCCCTGATGTCCTGATGAACCATTGATGCATTTCTAACGCATCGCGGGTCGGCGGGAGCGGGGCGGGTCCCGGTTCCGCGTCGACGGGCGCCGAGCCGCCCGGCGCGGCTTCAGGCCTGCCAGGGAGCCGGCCGGAACGTCCCGCCGTACATGGGCAGCTTGACGCGCTCTCCGTAGCGGGCGAGTTGATCCCACGGCCGGTTGAGCCCGGCGGAGCCGTAGGCGCGCACGCGCGTGACCGTGTCCAGGTCGAGTACGTCGACGAGGACTTCCTCGCCGCCGCCCGCCTGCTGGCGCACGATGCCCTCGGGATCGACGATCACGCTGGCGCCGACGCCCGCGGGGTCGGCCGCGTTGACGTTGACGACGTACACCTGGTTGGTCCAGGCGTTGGCGCGCGCGCAGACGAGTTCCATCTCGCGGTCGCGGGTGGTGGTGAGGGTGGGCTGGATGATCACCTCGGCGCCCAGCCAGGCCAGTTGGCGTGCCGTCTCGGGGAAGGAGCCGTCGTAGCAGATGGCGAGGCCCGCGCGGCCGATGCCCGGCAGGTCGAAGACGACGAACTCGTCGCCCGGCGCGGTCCGTTCGTAGGGCTGCCAGGGGAACACCTTGCGGTACCGGGCCGCGATCTCGCCGTCCGGGGAGATCGCGAGCGCGGTGTTGTGGACACGCCCGTCGGCCGCCTTCTCGTACACGCTGCCGGGGACCAGCCACAGGCCGGTCTCCCGGGCGAGCGCGCGGAGGCGGTCGGTGAGCGGTCCCGGCACGGCGCAGGCCGCCTCGGTCAGCCAGGAGCCGCCGTCCGCCAGGAGCGGGGCCTCGGCGCTGAGCATCAGCTCGGGCACGACGACGAGCTGGACGTGCGGGAAGGTCTGCCGCACGGCGCGGACCCGGCTCGCGAAGCGTTCGAAACTGGCGGGCAGGTCGTGCGGGACGGGGGTGGTCTGGACTGCGGCGATGGCCAAGGTGCGCATGGTGGTTCAGTTCTCCGTGACGGTGAGGCGGGTGACGGCCGTGCGGCCGTGCCGGAAGAAGCCGATGTGACGACCGCGGAGCGCGGTCATGGCGACGGCGCCCACGAGGACCGAGCCGACGCCGAGCAGGAAGACTCCCCCGACGCCGCCGAGGGACGTACTGCCGTACGCCGGGTCGAACATGTCGTAGGCGCTGCGGGCGAAGGCCGCGAGCATCATGAGGCCGCCGAGGACCGGCATGACGCCGCGGACCAGCAGGTCCCGTGCGGAGCCGCGCAGGCGGTGGCGGAAGTGCCAGGCGCAGGCGATTCCGGTCACTCCGTAGTAGAGGGCGATGAGCAGGCCGACGCAGCGGATCGCGTCGCCGAGGAAGTCGGTGGAGACGACGGTCAGCAGGACGAGGACGGCGGCCGCCGCACCGCCGAAGAACAACGTGCCGAAGGCGGGGGTGCGGTGGCGCGGATGGATCCGGGCGAAGGCGCCGGGCAGCGCGCCGTGGGCCGACATCGACAAGGTGGTGCGCGGGGCCGCGGCGGCGCAGGTCAGCAGGGCGCCGACGGCGGAGACTCCGATGGCCAGCTGGACGACCTTGGCGAGCGCGTCACCGAGCACGGCGGGCCCGAGACCGGTGAGGACGTCGCCCGCGACCTTCGCGTTGCCGAGACCGAGGCCCGAACTGCCGGTGCCCGCGAAGGAGATCGCGGCGAACGCCGTGAAGAGGTACGTCACCAGCAGCACGACGGTGGAGATCAGGGCGGCCCTGCCGGGGGTCCTTCCGCTGTCGGCGGTCTCCTCGTTGAAGGTGATGAGCGCGTCCCAGCCCCAGTAGATGTACAGGCACAGCAGGACCGCCTCGGCGAGGGAGCCGAAGCCGTCGAAGCCCAGCGGGTTGAAGAACGCCGGGGAGGGCGTCGCGGCACCGTCCCTGACGAGGGCCGCGACGCCGAACGCGAGCAGCGCGAGGAGTTGGAGGCCGAGCATCGCGTACTGCACCCGGGCCGCGAGCCGCACCCCTCGGTAGGCGACCAGGGCGGTGAGGGCGATCAGCAGGACGGCGGTGGCGGCGACCGCGAGGCTGCTGTCGGCCGCCGCGTCGAGGCCCGCGAAGCCGAGGAGCGCGCCCGCGCCGACCCGCGCCAGCGCCGTCATGGCGAACACGGTGGCGACCAGCGGCGTCCAGCCGCCCGCGAGCCAGCCCGCGGCCGGACCGAAGACCCGGGTGTTCCAGACGAAGGTGGTGCCGCAGTCCGGCATCTCCCGGTTGAGCGCGCGGAACGCGAACGCGGTGAGCAGGATCGGCACGAAGCCGAGCAGCAGGGCCGCGGGCGCCAGGTCCCCGACGACCAGGGTCACCAGGCCGAGGGTGACGGCGAAGCTGTAGGCGGGCGCGACCGAGGCGAGCCCGAGGGCGACGGTGGCGAGCAGCCCGACCGAGTCGCTCCTGAGGCCCTTGTCCTGCGGGGTGTCCGGGGGCGCCCCGGTGGCGTCAGTGGTCATGAGGGCCTCCTCGGGAGAGTGCGGCACTTTCACTAAACGAAGATTTAAGAAAACAGCACTCGCCGCGTCAACCCCGGCGCAGGTATCTTTTAGCCTTGGTTCAAAGAATCCGGCGACAGGGAAGAGAAGAGGGGACGCGGTGGCGCGGCGCAAGGACCAGGAGGCCAGGCGGGCCCAGTTGGGCGAGGCGGCGGAGCGGGCACTGCTCAGTCGCGGCCTGGAGGGGTTGCGCCTGCGGGACGTGGCGCAGGAGGCGGGCGTCACCCCGGCGGCGGTCCTCTACTACTACGAAGACCTCGACGCCCTGATGTACGAGACGTTCCAGCAGGGCATCGAGCGGTTCTGCCGCAGCCGGGAGGAGGCGGCGGCGCGGCACGACGACGCCAGGGAGCAGTTGCTCGACTGCATCCGCCACGGTGTGGCGACAGGGCCGCAGGACCGGCTGCCCCGGCTGATGTTCGAGTACTGGCCGCGCACGCTGCGCGACCCCAAGGCGGCATCGCTCGACAGCGTCCTCGCGGAACGCCAGATCTCCGTCTACCAGGGCATCCTCGTCCTGGGCGAGGCCCAGGGGCACTTCACCCTCGAGGATCCGACACGCCTGGTGGCCGCCAACTTCGTGGCGCTGGAGGACGGTTACCAGATGGACGTCCTCGCGGGGCGCAGGAGCCGTCAGGAGGTGATCACGGCGCTGCACTCCTACGCGCGCGTGGCCACCGGATACCGGCCCGACGCCTGACAGACCCCCGACCGGGTGACATGGAGGAGCGTCGGTTGACACCAGGAACAATCACGGAGCACCCCGCGTTGGACGGGTCATGCCTCTGACTGGAGAGTACGAGCCCGGGACTTGGGACTGGGCGAGCAAGCAGGCCGAGCTGTACGAGAGCTCCGGCGGCACCGAGGGCACGACCATGAAGGACAAGCCCATCATTTTGCTGACCTCGGTCGGCGCCAAGAGCGGCAAGCTCCGCAAGAACCCCCTGATGCGCGTGGAGCACGACGGGGAGTACGCGGTGGTGGCCTCGAAGGGCGGCGACCCGGCGAACCCGTCCTGGTACCACAACCTCGTCGCCCAGCCCCATGTCGAGCTGCAGGACGGCCCGGTGCGCAAGGACTACCGCGCACGCGTCGCCACCGGCGAGGAGCGGCAGGCCTGGTGGGAGCGCGCGGTGGCGGCCTGGCCGGACTACGCGGAGTACCAGAAGAAGACCACCCGGGAGATCCCGGTGTTCGTCCTGACGCCCTTCGACGCCTGATCACACCCCCGGCCGTCGGCGGCGCGGGCGGGCGGGCGCGTCAGTCCGCCCGCTCGCGCCGCCGGGCCCGGTAGGCCCGCAGATTCGCCGCGTTGCCGCAGGTCTTGACGTCGTGCCAGACACCGCTGTTGTTCCGTGAGCGGTCGTAGAAGGCGACGCGGCAGAGCGGGTTGCGGCACGTCTTGAGGCGGCGCCTGGTGTCCACCTGCTGTGCCTCGTGGACCGCGGCGAGAACCAGCGAGACCAAGAGGTGCGCGCCCGTGCCGCGCGGCTCCAGGTGGACGACGCCGTCCGCGCCGAGCCGCAGCCCCGCGTCGGCGCCGGTCCGCGTCTCGGCGACGGTCTCCGCGGCAGCCCCTGCGAGGCCGTCACGGAGGTCCCGGAGTTCGCGCAGTCCGTCGGCGTCGGCGTCGGCGAGGACCACCGTCGGCGTGGGCCGCCCTGTCGCCGACGCCCATGCGGCGACGGCGCCGTCCGTCCACGTCTGCGCGCGCGTGAGGTCGGCCAGGAGGTCCGGCCGCTCGGGCAGGCCCGCGGAGACGGTGTTGAGCAGGTCCTGGACGAGTCCCAGGCCGCCGGGAGCGGGCTCCAGGCGGTAGCGCTCGGTCGCGGACCAGGTCATGACAGCTCACTCTCCGGGGCGTCTACGGGACGGCCCACTCTTTCAGACCAGGGCGTCGAGCAGCGACGCGTCGTACGGCACCGCCTCGTCGAGGCGCCCGGTGAGCGCCTTGGCGGGCCACTCGGGGTCGGCGACGATCGCGCGGGCGACGGCGACGAGGTCGAACTCGTCCCGCTCCATGCGGTCGAGGAGCGGTTCGATGTCGCTGACGCCGGACCGCTGGGTGCGCCCCGGCGCGCCGTTGAACTGCTGGGTCAGGCCGACGGAGCCCACGGTGATCGAGGGCCTGCCGGTGAGCTTCTTCACCCAGCCCGCGAGATTGAGGTCACTGCCCTCGAACTCGGGCAGCCAGTAGCGGCGCGTGGAGGCGTGGAAGGCGTCGACGCCCGCCGCGGCGAGCGGGGCGAGCAGCTGCTCCAACTCCTCGGGCCGTTCGGCGAGCCGCGCGTCGTAGTGGTCGGTCTTCCACTGGGAGAGCCGGAAGAGGACGGGGAATCCGGGCGAGACCGCGGCCCGCACCGCCGCGGCGATCTCGGCGGCGAAACGGGCGCGCGAGGCGAAGTCACCCCCGTAGGCGTCGGACCGGGTGTTGGTGCCGTGCCACAGGAAGGTGTCGATCAAATAGCCGTGCGCGCCGTGCAGTTCGACGCCGTCGAAGCCGATGCGCTCGGCTGTCGCCGCGGCCTCGGCGAAGGAACGGACGACGTCGTCGATGTCGTCGAGCGTCATGGCGCCGCCGTGCGGACGGCCGTCGAGGTCGACGCCGGAAGGACCCTCGGCGGGGGCGCCGGGTGACGCCTCGGCGCGGGCGACGCCGGTGTGCCACAGCTGGGGCATGATCCGGCCACCGGCGGCGTGCACGCGCTCGGCCACCCGCGCCCAGCCCGCAAGGGCCTCATCGCCGTGGAAGTGCGGCACGCGGGTGTAGGCGGCGGCCGCCTCCCGTCCGATGTAGGTGCCCTCCGTGATGACGAGACCGGCGGCGCCCGCCGCGCGCCGGGCGTAGTAGGCGGCGACGTCCTCGCCGGGCACGCCGCCCGGTGAGAAGCGCCGGGTCACCGCGGCCATCGCGATCCGGTTCCGGAGCGTCAGGTCGCCGAGGGTGAGGGGCCTGCCGAGCAGCCGGGCGGCGCGGGCGTCGGTCGAGGGGGTCGCCATGACGGGTTCCTCTGCGTCGTGAGTACGAGATCAACAAAAGAAGCGTAGACCTTTTACCTATGTCATGGAAATAAGTGTCTGCGTTTTACTTCTGTCGATTGCCGGCCTCTCGCCTCTCCCTTACGCTCCGGCCTCCGCTCCCGCCCCCACTTCCCGTACGAGCTCAATCGCCCGCCCCAGCGTGGCCAGCCGCGCCTCCAGCGTCTCGCCCGCCGGATAGAGGCGGACCGTGTCGACGCCCGCCGCACGCCAGACCCGCAGCCGTGCGCGCACCATCTCCTCGGTGCCGATCAGCGTGGTCGCGAGGACCATCTCGTCGGTGACGAGTCCGGCGGCGCCTTCGCGGTCGCCGGACCGCCAGCGCTCGCGGACCTCCCCGGCCACCTCGGACCAGCCCTGCCTGCTGTAGGCGCTGTTGTAGAAGTTCGTGGTGGCGGAGCCCATCCCGCCGAGACTGAAGGCCAGTTCCTTCTTGCGGCTGGCGACCATCGCCCGCAACACGCCCTCGTCGTCGGCGAAGGCGACCTCCGCGCCCTGACAGATGTCGAGATCGGCACGGACCCGGCCCGCCGCGGCGAGTCCCGCGTCCAGATGGTCGAAGTACGCCTCCTTCGCGCCCTCCGGTACGAAACTGGTGCCCAGCCAGCCGTCCGCGACCTCACCGGTCAGGCGGAGCATCTTCGGTGACAGCGTGGCGAGATGGACGGGGATGTCATGCTCCGCGCGCATCGACAGGCGCATGGGGCGCGCGTCGCCGCCGGGCAGCGGGATCACGAACTCCCGCCCCTCGTACGAGATCTTCTCGCCCGCGACCGCCCGTCGGACGATCTCCACGGTCTCCCGCATGCGGGTGAGCGGGCGCGCGAAGGGCACCCCGTGCAGCCCCTCGATCACCTGCGGCCCGGACGGACCGAGGCCCAGCAGGAAGCGCCCCTCGGAGATCTGCGACAGCGTGATCGCCGCGCGAGCGATGGCGACGGGACTCCTGGTCGCGAGCTGGATGATCCCCGAGCCGAGGAGCAGGCGCTCGGTGCGGGCCGCCAAGTAGCCCAGCGGGGAGGGGGCTTCGGAGCCCCACGCCTCGGCCACCCAGCAGATGTCCATGCCGAGCTTCTCCGCCTCGGTGACGAAGTCGACGGTCTCCCGCCAGTTCGCGCCGGATGCCTCGATGGTCGTGGACGTACGCATCAGGCGCCCTCTCCCCGCCGGATCGGCAGCGTCGCCGTGCCCTCGGCGAGACCTTTGATCGCGTCGACCGTGGCGGTCATGCTCCGCTCGAACTCCCGCAGCCGCACGAACACGATCTTCTGTTCCTTCTCCGGCATCCGCTCGATCGCGTAGGAGAGCCCGGAGCGGCCGGGTCCGAGCCGCATCCACTGCGTCAGCTCGGTGCCGCCGCCCTCGCCCGCCGTGAGGGTGAACCGCCAGGTGGCGCTGGGCTGTTCGGGGTCCGACACCGCCCAGGCGAACACCCGTGGCGCCGCGCATTCGACGACGTACGACGTGGTCTCCCACTCCCCGAGCGACGGGTGGCTGCTCCGGCCGGTGAACCGGGCTCCGCGCACCGGCCCGGACGCGCCGTCCAGCCAGGCGACCGACCGCAACTCCGCGCTCAGCGCGGGCATCAGGCCGATGTCGGAGACCAGTTCCCACACCCGTTCCGGCGAGGCGGCGATCCGCCCGCGCACTTCGACCGTCGGCCCTTCCGCGTACCGCACACCCGTCCACTCCATCGTCGACCGCCCTCCGAATCGTCGCTGACCTTGAGAGTTGCGTAGATGGACTCACTCGTCAAGGGTCAGCCACCGCAGCCGTACGAGGGGTGGAGACGGCAGGACCGCGCGGGATGAGGTGCGAAATCAGGCGCCGAACCGCGCCTGTACGTCCGGGCGTTCGGCGAGGCGGGGCGGATAGCCGGGGCCCAGGCGCGGTCGCGTGTTCGCGGCTGTCATCGGCTCCTTGCAGTGCGCGCACACGACTTCGGCGGGGCTCTCGTGGCCGCAGCTGTCGTGGTGGAAGACGACGGGTGCGCCCTCGTCGCCGCTCAGCCAGCGATCGCCCCAGCTGTTCATCGCCGCCAGGACACCGAAGAAGTCCCGGCCCTTCTCCGTGAGCACGTAGTCGTAGCGCACCGGGTCCCGCTGGTAGGGGCGCTTCTCCAGGAGTCCCTCGTCGACCAGGCGGCGCAGCCGGTCGGTCAGGGTGTTCCTGGCGATCCCCAGCTCCTGCTGGAACACGTCGAACCGCTTGATGCCGTAGAACGCCTCCCGCAGGACCAGGGGCGTCCACCAGTCGCCGAGCAGGTCCATCGTGCGGGCGATGGAGCACGGCCAGTTCGCGAAGGAAGTACGCCTCATGGCGCAAGCATACGAAGGTCTCACCATGAGACCCAGCAGTCCGGGCACCGGGTCCGGGGCTATGGCCCCGGCACGTGACGTTCGACGCAAACGGCGTCCGGGTGTTGTGGGGCGCGCCGGGAACTGATCGGGTACGAGGGCCAAAGAGCCCGAGGAACCAGAGGAACCAGGAGAACTCACCCATGACGACCGGGTACTTCACGTCCGTCGACGATGTCGCGGCCCGACTCGCCGAGACCGGGTACCTGGCCTCGCCCGCCGTCGCCACCACCGTGTTCCTCGCCGACCGGCTCGGCAAGCCGCTGCTGGTGGAGGGCCCCGCGGGCGTCGGCAAGACCGAGCTGGCCAAGGCCGTCGCGGAGGTGGCGGACGCGCGCCTGGTGCGGCTCCAGTGCTACGAGGGCGTCGACGAGTCGCGCGCGCTCTACGAGTGGAACCACGCCAAACAGCTCCTGCGCATCACCGCGGGCCGCGACGAGTCCTGGGACG
Organism: Streptomyces kanamyceticus; assembly: GCF_008704495.1. Classification (NCBI taxonomy): domain Bacteria; kingdom Bacillati; phylum Actinomycetota; class Actinomycetes; order Kitasatosporales; family Streptomycetaceae; genus Streptomyces; species Streptomyces kanamyceticus. Next base: position 9,339,864 of record NZ_CP023699.1, on the reverse strand, counting down.
AGACGCGCACGGACATCTTCAGCGAGGAGTTCCTGCTCTCGCGCCCGCTCCTGACCGCGATCCGCGGCGCGCAGCCGAAGGTGCTCCTGATCGACGAGACCGACAAGGCAGACGTCGAGGTCGAGGGCCTGCTGCTCGAAGTGCTCAGCGACTTCCAGGTCACCGTTCCCGAGCTCGGCACCATCAGCGCGGAGCGCCGCCCGTTCGTCGTGCTGACCTCCAACGCGAGCCGCGAACTCTCCGAGGCACTGCGCCGCCGCTGCCTCTTCCTGCACATCGGCTTCCCCGACGAGGAGTTGGAGCGCCGGATCGTCCGGCTCAAGGTGCCGGGACTCGACGAGGCGCTCGCCGCGTCCGTGGTGCGCGTCGTCGGCGCGCTGCGCGCGATGGATCTGCGCAAGGCGCCCTCGGTCGCCGAGACCATCGACTGGGCGCGGACGCTGCTCGCGCTCGGCGCCGACACCCTCGACGAGACCGTCGTACGCGACAGCCTCGGTGTCGTGCTCAAGCACCAGGACGACGTACTCAAGGCGAGCGCCAAGCTGGACCTGGACGCCGTGTGACGGCGCGCCCCGATCACGTCACGGACCGGGTCACGGACCGGGTCACCGGACTGGTCCGCGCCCTGCGCTCGCACGGCATCCGCATCGGCACCGGCGAAACCGTCGACGCCGCGGCCGCCCTCGCCGCACTCGGCCTCGACGACCGGGAGCGGGTACGCGAGGGCCTCGCCGCCGCGCTGCTGCACCAGGAGAGCCAGCGGGCGGTCTTCGACCCCGTCTTCGAGCTGTACTTCCCGCTCGGTGTCGGCGGGCCCGACGGCTCCGACACGCACCGGAAGGCGGCCGGGCGCGGCGCCGACAGGGACGGCCTGCGCGACCGCCTGGCCGACGCGCTCGCCGCCGACGACCAGGCACTCATCGGGCAGCTCGCCGTCGAGGCGGTGGACGGCTTCGGCGGATACGGCTCGTCGCCGGGGTCGGACGGCTGGTCCTCGCACCAGACGCTGGACCGGCTGGCACCCGAGACGCTCCTCGCACGCGTCCTGGCCGCCATCCGCGCGGGATCCGCGGCGCAGGGCGGCGAGTTCACGGAACGGCTGGAGGCCGACGAGATCCGGCGCCGCATCGAAGGGTTCCGCGAGCGGGTCCGCACCGAGGCGCGCCGCAGGGTCGCCGAGCGGCGCGGCGCCGAGGAGATCGCGCGGCGTGCCGTGGCGCCCTCCGCCGAGCGGGTCGACTTCCTCCTCGCGGGCCGGGCACACCTGGACGAACTCCGCCGCGCGGTGCACCCGTTGGCCCGCAAGCTGGCCACCCGGCTCGCCGCGCGGCGCCGACGTGCCGCGCACGGCAGCATCGACCTGCGCCGCACGCTGCGCGGCTCGCTCTCGACCGGCGGCGTGCCGATGCGGCCCGTGCTGCGGCGGCGCAGGCCCGCGCGACCGGAGCTGGTGCTGCTCTGCGACGTGTCGGGCTCTGTCGCGGGCTTCGCCAACTTCACGATGCTCCTCGTCCAGGCTCTGCACGACCAGTTCAGCAAGGTGCGCGTGTTCGCTTTCGTCAACCGTGTCGACGAGGTGACCGGGCTGCTCGCGCACGGCGTCGCGGACCCCGCGGGCCTGGGCGGCCGCATCCTCGGCGAGGCCACGGTCACGGGCTGGCACGGCAGCAGCGACTACGGCACCGCGCTCGGAGAATTCGCCGAGCGCTACCTGGACGCGGTCGGCCCGCGCTCCACGGTATTCATCCTCGGCGACGCCCGCACGAACATGAGCGACCCGAACCTCCCCGCCCTGCGACAGATCTCCGAACGTGCCCGCCAGGTGTACTGGCTCAACCCCGAGCAGCGCGGACAGTGGTCGACGGGCGACTCGGCGGCGGACGCGTACGCGGAGCTGGTGGAGATGCGTGAGTGTCGCAATGCGGTGCAGCTCGGTGGGTTGATCGCGCGGTTGCTGCCGGTGTGAGGTGGCGGCCTCCGGGGGCCTTGCGGGGTGGGTTCGCACGAATCCGTCCACTCACACCGGTGCACCGATCCAGGCTGGTCCAGGCCGGTTCAGGCCGGTTCAGGCCGACCCAGGCCGCAGCGGCTTGCTTCGGGGCCCGCCTCGGCGGGTCGACACGGGTCCGCGCAGGTCACGGCGGCCCCCTCAGGAGCCCGTCTCGGGCAGGTCAACGCAGGACTCCGCACTCCGCAGGCCGCGGTGGCTCCCTCCGGAGTCCGCACGGGGTGAGTCGGCGCGGGTCCGTGCAAGTCCGTCCAGGGCCCCTCAGGCGATCCCACGCCCCGCCCCTTCCGCCCGAGCCCCTCGCCTCACCCTCAACACCAGTTTCAGCAGCACCTCTTGACGTGCCGTCGGGTCGCCCCCACGATGACCCGGCGAGAAAGCGTTTTCTTCCGCGCCCTCGCCGCGCCCTCGCCGCGCTCCGCTCCGGTGGAAGCGGCTCGCCCGAGAGGTGACGTCATGCGAGACCGAGCCCCCGCCCGGCCCCGGCGCCGCGTCGCCGTGGCACTACTCTGTGCCTGCGCCCTGTCGTCCGCGGCCATCCCCGCCGGGGCCGCCTCCGGCTCCGCCGACCCGTCCCTCGTCGACCCCGCAACCCCGTCGGGGGTACAGCCTGTCGGCACCGACGGCCGACGGGCCGATACCCAAGCCCTCGTCTTCAGCGACGAGTTCGACGGCGCCACCGTCAGCACCGCGCGCTGGACCGCCCGCGATCAGGAGCGTTCCGGCGCGGCGGCGGGCGACCGGTGGTGGTACAAGCCCGCCAACGTCCGTACCGACAACAAGGGCGCCCTCGCCATCGACGTGCAGAAGCTCGCCGCGAACCAGTTCTCCGGCGGGCGCATCGACAGCCAGGGCAAGTTCGACTACACGTACGGCACCCTGGAGGCCCGCGTCCACACCCCGGTGAAGACCAACGGGCATCTCGCGGCCGTCTGGCTGCAGGCCGACGCGGGGCTCACCCCGGGCGGCGCGGTCGACGGCACGGCGCGGGACGGCGCCGAGATCGACGTCACGGAGACCAACTACCAGGCCGACAAGTACTCGGCGACCCTGCACTGGGACGGCTACGGAGCGGACCACCAGTCATCGGGGGCTGTCGCCAACGCACCCGGGCTGCACGGCACTTGGTATCACACATTCGGCCTCCAGTGGACGCCCACCCAGCTGCGGTTCCTCTATGACGGCGCCGTCGTGCGCACCGTCACCGACCCCGAACTCATCAGCCAGGTCAAGGAGTTCCCGATCCTGTCACACGAGGTCCTGGACAACTGGGCCGACGGCTCGGTACACGACGAGGTCTTCGACTGGAACTCCACGATGTACGTCGACTACGTCCGCGTCTGGCAGTAGCCGACCGGGCTCACCCGTGCGGGCGAAGGCGAGCCAGGCCGCGCGCACGGCCTTGCCCAGGGCGTCCGTCTCCTCCCAGGACGCGTCGCCGAGCATGGGTGATCCGCGCCAGGCCTCCCGGGTGCCGAAGAGCAGCGGCAGTTCGAGGCAGTGGGTGGCGCCGAAGGGGGATCCGGCGGGGCGCCAGTCGAGGCGGTAGGTGTGGGCCGTGGCCCCGGCCCTGACCAGGCGCGCTCCCAAGTGGGCGAGTGGCTCGTCGTAGGCACGGCGGGTCAGCTCGGCCGTGTCGTCACCCTCGCCGGGGAAGGCCGTCATGTCGTCGGCGTTCCAGCCGTACAGGACGTCGAGGCCGCGCACGTTCTCCTCGAAGGCCGTGTCGGGCCCGCACAGCGGATCGCTGCCCGTGACCGGGATGAACGCGGGTTCCATCGGCCTTCCGGAGCGCCGGAGGTTGACCAGGGCGGTCTCGCGCTGCGCGGCGAGCAGCGCGGGAATCCCTGCCTCGCGCGGATCCGCGCCGAGGGCCTCGGCGAAGGTCCTGCCGATGGCGAGGGAGTCCTCCCGGGGGCGCGCGGTGAACGCGAGCGGGGCGCTCTGCAGGACGGCCCTGCGGAACAGGCCGCGGGCCTCCGGCAGGTCCATCAGAAGCCGGACGGAGATGCCGCCCGCGGACTGGCCCACGACGGTGACGTTGCCGGGGTCCCCGCCGTAGGCGCCGATGTGCGCGCTCACCCAGCGCAGCGCCTCCACCTGGTCGTACAGGCCGAGGTTCCCCTCGCTGACGCCGTCGAGGCAGAGGTATCCGAGCGCCCCGAGCCGGTAGTTCACGGAGACGACGACCACATCGCCCTCGGCGGCGAGGGCCCCGCCGTCGTACCAGTCGAGGAGCCCCGCCCCGCTGCTGAACCCACCGCCGTGGATCCACACGAGCACCGGCCTGGCCCCCGCGTCCCGCGCCGGTGTGATGACCGACAGGTTCAGACAGTCCTCCCCCTGCGGGTGGACGTCGCGCGGCGGGCCCATCACCGCGTCGAGCCTGGAGGGCAGTTGAGGGCTGATCTCGCCGCTCGACGGGCGGCTTTCGCCCGCCGCCGCCACCGGCCGTGGCCTGGCGAAGCGCTCGGCCGTGGCGTAGCGGATCGGTCCGGTGCGGATCAGTTCCGTGCGGATCGGTTCGGTACGGATCGGTTCGGTCATGCCGGTGCACCCTCCGTGGCGATACGGCCGAGCCGGGCGACGCCTCCGCTCACCGGGCGCCGGGGCCTCCGGCGCACAGCGCTCGGTCGATCAGGGCGCTCGCCGTGCTCTCCTGCTCCAGTCTGTGCTCCATAGTGTCGCCGCGTGCCTCGGACATGGAGACCACCGCGCTGCGCCCGCCGTCTTCGGTGACGCCGTTGAGCGTGACGTAGCCGCCGTCCCCTCCCTCATGGCTCCAGTAGGTTCCTCCACAGCTCAGGGGGCGTTCGGCGAGGCCGAGCCCGTATCGGCCGCCGGGCCATGCCTCTTGGAATTCCTTGTTCACGGGGACGGTCTGCTTCATCTTCGCCAGCTGACGCGGCGGGAGCAGGCGGCCCCCGAGCAGCGCGCGGAAGAAGTCGTTCTCGTCCTGGGTGGTCGTGGCCCACGACAGGATCTCCTGGTCCATCGGTATCTGCCGGGTGACGTCCACCCGGGAACCGGGACCGAAGAACTCGTAGGCCTTGGCGTGCGGCTTGGGCAGGGTGGGTGAGAGGCCGGTCCACCGGGTGTGCGTAAGGCCGAGCGGCCGGAGCACGCGGTTCTGGATCTCCTCGTGGGCGGGATTGCCCGTGGCCTTCTGGATGATCATCTGGAGCAGGACGTAACCGGTGTTGGAGTACGCCCAGCCCTTGCCGGGCCGGAAGTCCGGCGCGTGTCTCATGGCGCGGCGGACCAGTTCCTCGGGGCGGTGGACGTCGTCGCGCTGCTCGTAGTACTCCTTCGGCGTCGTGTATCCGGGCAGGTCGTCGTGGATGCCGCTGGTGTGCTGGAGCAGTTGGCGGACGGTGATCCGGCGGCCGTCGTTGCCCTTGCCCCGCACCATTCCCGGCAGCCAGTGCTCGACGGTGTCGTCCAGGGAGAGAACTCCCTCGGTCTCCAGCTGGAGAGCCACGGTGGCGACGAGGGTCTTGGCCGTGCTGGCCATGCGGAAGTAGCCGTCGGAGCGGACCGGACGGCCGGTCTTCAGATCGGCGGTGCCGCTGGTGGCGACGGTCTGCCTGCCGTCGGGGGCGACAGCGCGTGCCTGTACACCGCTGATGCCGAGGGCGTGGATCGCCTCGACGTCCTGGCGTAACCGCTTCGCGGGCGAGGTTTCCGCGGGACGGGCGGCGGCGGTGGTGGCTCCAGCCGTGACGAGCGTGGCGATGCCGAGAGCCAGGGCGAGGCGCTTGCGCGCGGTCCGAGTCATGGCCGCACGCTAGTTTCACCCCTGACCGGGCACGATCCGGCCAGCCCCACGACGATCCGGGGGATATCCCCCGCCCAGAAACCAGAACCCGGCACCAGGCACCCAGCACCCAGCACCCAGCAGCTCAACGGCGGAAGTACAGCCGCACGGCCGACCCCCGCGCACTGATCCGCTCGGTCACCAGATCGCTCAACTGCCGTACGACCCACAGGCCGTGCCCCGAAGCGGCATAGGGGTCGGGCGGCACATGGCCGAGGAAGCCCGCGTCCTCGACGGGCACGGCCCGCGCTCCGCCGCCGTGGTCGGCGACCTCGCAGACCACCCAGTCGGCGTCCTGCCACAGCCGAAGCACTCCGCTCCCGCCGCCGAACCGCACGGCGTTGACCGCCACTTCGTGGACGGCGGCCGCCATGTCCCTCGCGCGACCCTGAGCGAGGCCGCCGCGGCGCGCGAACTCGGCGGCCGCGAGGCGCACGGCCACCGACTCACCCCTCTGGAAGCCGACTTCGCGGACGGAGCCCGCCGGGGCCTCGGGCTCCGGGCCGAGCCTGTCGCACTCGGCGACGAACTCCGCGGGGTCCACGTAACGGCCGCTGGGCCGCTGCTCGCCGGAGCCGACCGCCAGCTCCGGATGAGTGCGCCGGATCCCGGCCACCACGTCGGCGGGCAGCGCGCGCGTGTCGTACGGGCACAGGATCCGGTGTCCGGAGTCCGCGAACGCCACGTTCACCAGCGACTCGTAGCGGATCCACTCACTCGTCTCGAAGGGGGTGCGCCCCGTCCACACCGGTTCGCCGATGACGCGGACGCGCCGGGCGCCGCCGCGGCCGTGCTCGGTGCAGTAGTCGTGGTAGCGGCCGAGGGTGCGTGACGGGAAGCCGTACCAGTCGACGGCGTCTACGTAGTCGACCTCTTTCTCCGCGCCGCCGAGCGCGTCCCGCAGCAGTCCTACGTTGTGCCGGTCGACGACGGCGAGGACCGCGTCGTCGGCCGCCAGGCCCTCGCGGACGAAGTCCACCGTCCCGGCGAGGAACGCGTCGTCCGAGTCGTAGCACAGCGCCTGGTGGACGAAGCCGGTGCACGTCATGAATCCTCGCTCTCCCCGTCGCCGCCCATGTCGAGGCCTGGGATGCGGTCCCAGCCCGTGACCCGCATGACCCGGCGCACGTGCGGCGCGACGCCTTCCAGGACGAGGCCGCCGCCCATCGCGTACAGGCCGAGGCCCGTGAAGACGAGCAGACGCAGCGCGCACACGTCGATGAAGGTCAGATCGCGCAGGTCGAGCCAGGTGCGGTGGGGTGCGTCCCGGCGGTCGGCGGCCCGCCCGGCCTCGCCGCGCAGGGCGCGGGCCACCGCCGTGACGTTGCTGTCGTCCACCTCGCCGCGCAGCGCGAGTCCCGGCGGCGTGAACGTCCTGGTGATGCGCAGGAGTTCGTCCTGCCAGATGTGGTCGGCGACGGCCCTGCCCTGGTGGACGGCGCCGAGCGAGGCCAGTTCGTGCCGGTCGTAGGCGCGCTGGTCGTACTGGCAGAGGCCGAGCACCGGCAGCGACTGGAAGACGGGATCGAGCAGCCGCTCGGCGTCGCACAGGCCCTTGGGGGCGGCGCCCTCGTCCTGGTCGCGCGGCACTTCGAGGGCGACCCGAAGTCCCAGGTAGCCGTCGGCCACCGCCTGTTCCGCCTCGCGGCGCACCAACTCGTCGAGGTCCCACAGGCCACCGGGCGCACCGAGCCGTGCGTTCACCTTCAGCCTGCACGCGGCCAGTTCCTCGGAGACGTCGCAGCCTTCGCGCCGCAGGAAGCCGAGGAGTTCGCCGGGCGGCGCGTCGGACGCGGTGAGGAGCAGGCCGCGATGTCCGTTGGCGAGACCGTCGAGGAGGAAGGCGGCGAGCACCGTCTCGCGTTCCTCGTCCGTGCCGTAGCCGAGGAGCAGATGATCCCCGGGCCGCATCTCCCCCACGACCAGCAAGGCGGGAGCGGTGTCCATCCTCACGCACCTCTCTGCGTACGCCACGTGCCACGCCGCTGCCCGACGTCGCTGGACGACTACACCGTACGCATCCGAAGGCCCCGCCGGAACGGGCTATGGTGATCCGCGTCACATGCGGATCTAGGGGGAGCATGGCGGCCTCAGTGCGCGAGGACCACGCCCGGAGCGGCAACCTTCCGACGGAGGCGAACGTCTTCATCGGGCGCGGCGGTGAACTCGCGCGCATCGCGGGGCTGTTGGAGAGCGCCCGGCTCGTGACCCTGACCGGTCCCGGCGGGGTGGGCAAGTCCCGTCTCGCGCTGCGCGCCGCCCACGAGGCGCAGGGCGGATTTCCCGGCGGCGCCTGGCTGGTGGAGCTCTCCCCGCTCACCGACGCGTCGTTGCTGACCCACGCCGTCATGGAGGCGTTGCGGCACCCCGATCAGACCGTACGCCCTTTGAGGGATGTACTGGTCGAGCAGTTGACGGGCAGTCCTGTGCTGCTGGTGCTCGACACCTGTGAGCACATCCTCCAGCCCTGCGCGCGACTGGTGTCGGAGCTGCTCGCGCGGGTGCCCGGGCTGCGGATCCTGACGACCAGCAGGCAGCCGCTCGCCGTGCCGGGTGAGCAGGTGCTCGCGCTCGGCCCGCTGCCCCTGGAACCGATCGGCGGGGAAGGCGGGGACAGCGGCGACAGTGCCGCGGTGGCGCTGTTCACGGCCAGGGCGAGCGCGGCGGTTCCCGAGTTCAGGGTGACCGGCGCCAACCGGGCGCAGATCGCCGCCATCTGCGCCCGTCTGGACGGCATCCCGCTCGCCATCGAACTGGCCGCCGTACGCCTGCGCGGCATGCCCTTGGTCCGTTTACTGGAGGGTCTTGACTCCCGCTTCGACCTGCTCACCGCCCGTACCGAGCCGCTGCTGGCCCGGCATCAGACGCTGCGGACGGCGATCGGCTGGAGTCATGAACTGTGCACGCCGCTGGAGCGGCTGCTGTGGGCCAGGCTTTCGGTGTTCGCGGGCGGCTGGGACCTGGAGGCGGCCGAGATCGTCTGTCACGGCGGCCCGTTGGCGACCGAGAGCGTCCTCGCGGTGCTCTCCTGCCTCACCGAGAAGTCCGTCGTCGTCCAGGAGGCGGACGGCGCGGGGCTGCGGTTCCGGATGCTCGACACCCTGCGGGACTTCGGCGCCCAGTGGCTCGACGGGCTCGGCGAGACGGAGTCCGTACGCCACCGCCACCGCGACTACTACCGGTGGCTCGCCCGGCGCGGCGAGCACGAGTGGCTCGGCTCCGCGCAGCGCGCCTGGGCCGAGCGGATGCGCGCCGAGCACGCCAATCTGCGGCTCGCCGTGGAGGAGTGCCTCGCCGACCCGGATCCGTCGTGCGCGCTCGAACTCACCGGCACGCTCTGGTTCTTCTGGTTCGCCTGCGGATACGCCGAGGAGGGCCGCGGCTATCTGGCGCGCGCCCTGCGCCGCGGCGAGGGGACCGGCGCCGAGCGGGTCCTCGCGCTGTGGGCCCAGCGCCTGATCACCCTCACCCCCGACGACCTGGACGCGGCCCAACAGGTCGCCGCCGCCTATGCGCGGCTCGCGGCCCGGCGCGGGCTGCCGGACGTCGCCGCGCGGTTGCCGCTGGGCGGCGCGAGCATCGCCGTGCGCGGGGAGTCCGCGCGCTCGGCCATCCTGCACGGCCCCTCGGGCCAGGCGCCGACGGGCGGCGGTGGCGCGGTCTTCTTCCGGCTGACCGCGCTGGCCGTCCAGGCGTATCTGCTCGCGGCCCAGGGCGCCTTCGAGCGGGTGGCCGCCGTCGCGGAACGGCTGAGGGCCGAGTGCGACAAGTGCGGCGAGCTGTGGATGCGGGCCTGGGGCGACTACTTCCTCGCGCTCGCCCGGCTCGGGCAGGGCGACGCGGAGGCCGCGGCCGCGCACGCCCGCGAGGCGCTCACCGCCAAGTGGCGCGTCCACGACCGGCTCGGCACCGCGGCCGCCATGGACCTGCTCAGCGCCGCCGAGGCGGGCCGGGGCAGGACCGAGCGGGCCGCGCGGCTCCTCGGCACGAGCGCGCGGCTGTGGCACGCGGCCGGGCTCCCCGAGCTCGGCCGCGCCACCTCCAGCGGCTTCCGCGACCACCACGAGCGGCTGCTCGGGGAAGCCGTCGGCGAGACCCGCTTCGCCCAACTCCTCACCGAGGGGAGGGCGTTGACCATTGATCAGGCCATCGCGCTGGTCCGTGCCGACCAGCCGCCCGACACGTCGTGGTGAATCGGCGTCCCCGATCCTGTCAGCGGCAGGCCCGAGCCGCCCTGCCGCGCCGCGATGATCTCGGCGGCGATGGACAGGGCCGTCTCCTCCGGCGTACGCGCTCCGAGGTCGAGGCCGATCGGTGAGCGCAGCCTGGCCAGCTCCTCCGGGGTGACACCGGCCTCCCGCAGCTTGCGGCCGCGGTCCTCGTGCGTGCGGCGCGAGCCCATCGCGCCGACGAAGGCGACGGGCAGCCGCAACGCCTCCACGAGCAGCGGCACGTCGAACTTGGCGTCGTGCGTGAGGACGCACAGGACCGTGCGGCTGTCGGTGTCGGTGGCGCGCAGATAGCGGTCGGGCCACTCGACGACGACCTCGTCCGCCTCGGGGAAGCGGGCCCGCGTCGCGAAGACGGGCCTGGCGTCGCACACCGTGACGCGGTAGCCGAGGAACGTGCCGGTGCGGACCAGGGCCGCCGCGAAGTCCACCGCACCGAAGACGATCATCCGGGGCGGCGGCACGCTCGATTCGACGAGGACGGTCAGGGCGCTGTCGCAGCGCGAGCCGTCGGCCGAAACGGCGAACTCGCCGGTGCGGCCCGCCGCGAGGAGCGCGCGGCTCTCCCCCGCCGCCGAGCGGTCGAGGTCCGGGTGTCCGCCGAGACTTCCCTCGTACGTCCCGTCCCCGCCGACCAGGAGCGGCCTGCCGAGCAGCTCGGCCGGGCCCCTGAACACCCGGGCCATGGCCGCCACCTCGCCGCGGGCGGCGGCCGACAGGGCGGTGGCGAACACCGCCCTGTCCGGCGCGTCGACGCCCACCGGAGTGACCAGGACCTCGATCTCGCCGCCGCACGTCAGGCCGACCGCGAAGGCGTCCTCGTCGCTGTAGCCGAACCGCTCGACGGCGGCCTCGCCGTCGTGCAGGGCCTGTACGCACAGCTCGTACACCGCCCCTTCCACGCATCCGCCGGAGACCGATCCGATGACCGTGCCCCCGCCGTCGACGGCGAGCGCGGCGCCGATGCCCCGCGGTGCGCTGCCGCCGACGGAGACGACGGTGGCGACGGCGAAGTCCCTGCCCTCCTCGATCCAGCGGGTCAGCTCATCGGCGATGTCGAGCACGTGGCTCGCCTCCTCATGCGCTCTCCCCCGCCGCCAGGGCCGCCAGCAGGACGCGGTCGGGCCTGATCGGCAGGGCCCGGTGGCGGACGCCCGTCGCGTGCCAGATCGCGTTGGCGATCGCCGCGGCGGCGCCCACGATGCCGATCTCGCCGATGCCCTTGATGCCGACGGGGTCGTTGGGGTCGGGGACGTCCACCCAGTCAGCCTCGATCTCCGGCACGTCGGCGTGCGCGGCGAAGTGGTACCCCGCGAAGTCGGGGTTGGTCAGGGCGCCCGACGCGCGGTCCCTGATCGCCTCCTCGTGCAGGGCCATGGACAGGCCGCCGATCATGCCGCCGACGAACTGGCTGCGCGCGGTCAGCGGGTTGACGATCCGGCCCGCCGAGAAGATGCCGAGCATCCGCCGCACGCGCACCTCACCGGTGCCGACGTCCACGGCGACCTCGGCGAACTGCGCGCCGTGCGAGTGGTGTTCGCGCGCGGCCACCGAGGCGACCTGCTCCGTGGTGTCCGAGCGGACCGTGATCCCCTCGGCGGGGATGTCCGCTCCGGGGACCAGGACCTCGCGCAGCTCGCGCGCCGCGACGATGACCGCCCAGGCCCAGGAGCGGGTACCCATGGAGCCGCCGCCGAGCCAGGCGTTGCCGAAGTCGCTGTCGCCGATCCGCACCCTGACCCGGTCCGGCTCGACCGCCAGGGCGTCGGCGGCGACCTGGGTGAGCGCCGTCCGCGCGCCGGTGCCGACGTCGGACGCGGCGATCCGCACGGTGAAGGTGCCGTCGGGCTCGGCGGTGAGCGCCGCCTGCGAGGGGAAGGCACCGACGAAGAACCCCGACCCCGCGGTGCCGGTCCCGAGCAGCCAGCGGCCTTCGCGGCGGACACCGGGGCGCGGGTCGCGCCCCGCCCAGCCGAACCGGCGCGCGCCCTCACGGAAGCACGGCAGCAGGCCGCGGGCCTCGACGGGCAGGCCCGTGACGGGGCCGAACGCCGGTTCGTTGCGGACCCGCAGTTCGATCGGGTCGAGCCCGCACTTGTGGGCGAGTTCGTCGACCGCGGACTCCAGCGCGAACGATCCCGGCGCCTCGCCGGGCGCCCGCATGAACGTGGGCGTCGGCACGTCGAGCGGCACCACGCTGTTGACCGTGCGGTGCGCGTCCGCGTCGTACATCGAACGCCCGAAGTTGGCGCTCGCCTCGATGAACTCGTCGAGCCTGGACGTACGCGAGAGGGAGTCGTGGTCCAGGACGCGCAGCCGCCCGTCGGCGTCGGCGCCGAGCCTGACCCGCTGGGCCGTCGGGCTGCGGTGGCCGATCAGCGAGAACACCTGACGACGTGTCAGCGCGATCCTGACCGGTCGCCCGATCACGGTCGTCGCCATCACGGCGAGCACGAGGTGCGCGCGCATCTGCCCCTTGGCGCCGAACGCCCCGCCGACGTGTTCGGCGCGCACGCGCACCGACGCCGGGTCCAGGGAGAAGAGCTTCGCGAGGTCGCTCGCCGTCACGAACGTGCCCTGGGAGGAGTCGACGACCTCGAGGCGGCCGTTGTCCCAGCGGGCCATGGCCGCGTGCGGCTCCATCGCGTTGTGGTGCTGTTCGGGAGTGGTGTACCGCTCGTCCACGACGGCGGCGGAGGCGGCGAGTTCGCTCTCGACGTCGCCCTTCTCCGAGGTCGCGGGGCCGACCACCGTCGACTCCGGCGTGTAGCGGTCGGGGTGCTCGGCGGAGAATCCGACGTCGTGCGGCTCGGTCTCGTAGCGGACGACGAGCGCCTCCGCCGCCTCCCTCGCCTGTTCGGAGGTCTCCGCCACGACGACCGCCACCGGCCAGCCCGCGTACGGCACCCGGTCGTGCTGGAGCATCAGCGCGGTCGCGTCGGGCCCGAGCGTCCCCGCGAAGCCCTCCTGGAGCCGCGGCGCGTTCTGGTGGTGCAGGACCTCGATCACTCCGGGCATCCGCCGTACGGGACCGTCCTCGACGGCGAGGACCCGCCCGCGCGCGACGGTGGAGAGGACCACCCAGCCGTGGGCGAGCTCGGCGTGCGGCACCTCTCCTGCGTAGCGGGCCTCTCCGGTGACCTTGGCCACGCCTTCCCGCCGGGTGTGCGCGGTGCCGACGGACCTGGTCGCCGTGGGCACTCCGGTGGTGGTGGTCATCGGGCGGCCTCCTCGGTCAGTTCGGTGAGCACGGCCACCACGAGGTTGCGCAGCAGCGTCACCTTGTAGCCGTTGTGGGACAGCGGCCGCGCGGCGGCCAGTTCCGCGTCCGCGGCGGCGGCGAAGGCCTCGGCGCTCACCGGGCCCCCGGTCAGCGCCCGTTCGGCGACGCGGGCCCGCCACGGCCGCGAGGCGACCGCCCCGAAGGCGATGCGGGCCTCGCGTACGACGCCGTCCTCGACGTCGACGGCGGCCGCGATCGAGCCGATGGCGAACGCGTACGAGGCGCGCTCGCGCACCTTGCGGTAGCGGGAGACGGCCGCGCAGGGCACGGGCGGCAGGACGACGCCGGTGATCAGCGCGCCGGGCGGCAGCGCGGTCTCCAGGTGCGGGGTGTCACCGACCGGCAGGTAGAAGTCGGCGAGCGGCAGCTCGCCAGGACCGTCCACGGTCTCGTAGGTGACGACGGCGTCGAAGGCCGCGAGTGCCACGCCCATGTCCGAGGGGTGGATCGCCACGCAGTGCTCGGTGGCGCCGAGGACGGCGTGGTTGTGGTGCTCGCCCTCGACGGCGGAGCAACCGCTGCCGGGGGTGCGCTTGTTGCACGGCTTGGACAGGTCGGTGAAGTAGCCGCAGCGCGTGCGCTGCAGCAGGTTCCCGCCGACCGTCGCCATGTTGCGCAGCTGTCCTGACGCCCCCGCGAGGACCGCCTGCGCGAGCGCCGGGTAGCGGCGCCGCACTTCGGGGTGGGCCGCGAGGTCGCTGTTGGTGACGGTCGCGCCGATGCGCAGGCCGCCGTCCGGCGTCGACTCGATGTGGTCCAGGGGCAGTTCGCGCACGTCGACGAGGAGTCCCGGACGCTCGACGCCGGACTTCATCAGGTCGACGAGGTTGGTGCCGCCGCCCAGGCAGCGGGCGTCGGGATCGGCGCCGAGCAGCGCGACCGCGCCGGGCACGTCGTGGACCCGCTCGTATCCGAATTCCCTCATGCCACGCCCTCCTCGGTCTTCGCGGCCCGCGCCACGGCCTGCACGATCGACACATAGGCGCCGCAGCGGCAGAGGTTGCCGCTCATCCGCTCGCGGATCTCCTCCGCGCTGAGCTCGGGCACGCCCGCCTCGGGGCGCACGTCGTCGGTGGCGGCGCTCGGCCACCCCGCCGCGTGCTCCGCGATCACTCCGAGGGCCGAACAGATCTGTCCCGGCGTGCAGTAGCCGCACTGGAAGCCGTCGAGGTCGAGGAACGCCTGCTGCACGGGGTGCAGCGTGTCGCCCTGCGCCACGCCCTCGATGGTGGTGATCTCGCGCCCGTCGGCGGCGACCGCGAGCTGCAGGCAGGAGACGGCGCGCCGGCCGTCGATCAGCACCGTGCAGGCGCCGCACTGGCCCTGGTCGCAGCCCTTCTTGGTGCCGGTGAGGTCGAGTCGCTCGCGCAGGGCGTCGAGCAGGGTGGTGCGGTGGTCGACGGACAGTGAGTGCTTCTCGCCGTTGATGTTCAGGATGACGGCACTGGTCGTCGATGGAGCCATGAGCAGCCTTCTTTCGCGAATCGCGTCGAACGAGGCCGTCCCGGCGGGGAGTTCGGGAGGCCTGAGGGGTGGCGAGCGGGAGGTGGCGAGCTGGGGTGGGCGGAGCGCTGAACGGAGTGCTGGATCCGCGCCGAGCTGGGAGTTCGTGGCTCTGTCGGAGGAGGGTGATGCGGTGCGTAGCGAGTGGTGGCACTGTCCCCGGCGGCTTGGGCGCCGCTATGGTGGGATCAAGCGGACAACTGTCCGTTAGCTTCAAAACTTAACGGACAGCTGTCCGCTTAGGCAAGAGCGAAAACCAGCGCGTACCGCTCGGCGGTTCGGGCCGACCGTCCGGGAGGAGAACGAGTGGGGCATCACAAGGACATCCCCCTGCGCTCGGACGCGCAGCGCAACCGCGAGCGCATCCTGGAGGTGGCCCTCACCGAGCTGACCGAGGCCTGCGACACCCCGCTGAGCGTCATCGCGAAGAAGGCGGGCGTCGGACAGGGCACGTTCTACCGCAACTTCCCCCACCGCGAGGCACTCATCCTGGAGGTCTACCGCTACGAGGTCCAGCAAGTCGCCGACTGCGCGGCCCAGTTGCTGTGCACCCGCGCCCCGGACCAGGCGCTGCGCGAATGGATGAGCCGCCTCGCGCAGTACGGCATGGCCAAGGCAGGCCTCGCCGACGCGATCCGCAAGGCCACCAGCGCGCAGGGCAGCCTGGCCGGAATCGGGCACGGCCCGGTGACCGAGGCCGTCACGCTGCTGCTCCAGGCGAACGAGAAGGCGGGCACCATCCGCCCCGGAGTGACTCCCGACGACTTCTTCCTCGCCATCGCGGGCCTGTGGCAGATCGACCCGCACAGCGACTGGCAGGCGCGGGCCGAGTGGCTCATGGACCTGGTCATGGACGGGCTGCGGGCGGGGGCTCCAGGGCGCTGACCGGTTCGGCGACCGGCGCGGGCAGCCGTTCCAGCAGGTGGACCGCCGCGTCGCGCAGCGCCGAGGGGACGCCGGTGCGGTCCCGCAGTCGTACGGACGTGCCCGTCAAGCTCTCGGTCGTGCGCACGGACCCGATCCTGGCGGCGCGCGGCGCCAGCTCCGTGATCAGCTCCTCGGCATCGCGCCACGCCCCGGCGCCGACCAGAGCCCCCAGCAGTTCGGCGGTGAACAGGTCCCGGTAGGCGGGCCCCGGCACCGCGACCGCCTGCCGCAGCAGCTCGATGGCCGGGTCCCAGCGGCGCGTGCGCGCGAGGACCCAGCCCTGGTGACCGAGCAGCTCGGTCTCGTCGATCCACCAGGACCACGCGGGGTCGCGGCGCGAAACGCCGTCCAGGAAGCGGCTCCGGGCGCGCGCGATCACCTCCACGGGCTCGCGGTCACCGCCCAGCAGGGCCACCGCGTGCGCCCTGCGGATCAGTACGAGCGCGTCGACCCTGGCGGGCAGCGCGCCGGGACCACCCGCCACCCGCGCGGCGCTCTCCAGGGCGGCCCGCGCGCGGCCGGTGTGGGCCTGGAGCATGCTGTGGTTCAGGAGGGTGAGGCGGGCCGTCCAGGTGTCGCCGCAGAGTCCGGCGAGGGTGAGCGCCCGGGCGTTCGCGCGGCGCGCACCGGCGTAGCGGCCCGCGTCGAAGAGGATCCAGCCGATGACCTCGCTCAACTCGGCGAGGGCGGCGAGCAGTTCAGGGTCACGGCCGCCCAGGCGCGCGGGTGCGCCGGAGAGCTCGGTCACCCGGCGCACGGCGTCGCGGACCGCGGGCAGCGCGGCGCTCGCGCCGTGCGTCGCGTCGACGGCGAGGAGGTGTTCGAGGGTGCCTACGACGGAGGGCACCGAGGAACCGGTCCGCTCGCGCCTGGCCGCCAATGCCTCTTCCCTCCTCGTCATACTGCTCGGATCACCCGCATGCTTGTCAGAGGCTACGTGGGACTGCGCACGGGCCGTCCCCTGGAGACGAGCTTGGAGATGAGCACCATGTCGAAGATCCTTTACGTCGTGACCGGCGCCGACCACTGGACGCTGGCCGACGGTTCCGCGCACCCCACCGGGTTCTGGGCCGAGGAGGCCGTCGCCCCGTACGAGGCGTTCAAGGACGCGGGACACGAGGTCGTGGTGGCCACGCCCGGCGGTGTCGTGCCCACGCTCGACCGCGGCTCGCTCGCGCCGGAGTTCAACGGGGGCCAGGAGGGCGCGGACCGGGTCGAGGCCGGGCTCGCCGCGTTCACCGAGCTCCAGCACCCCGTGAAGCTGTCCGAGGTGGACCTGGACGATTTCGCGGCGGTCTTCTACCCCGGCGGCCACGGCCCCATGGAGGATCTCTCCGTCTCCGTCGAGTCCGGCGACCTGCTCACCCGCGCGCTCGATTCCGGCAAGCCGCTCGGTGTGGTCTGCCACGCCCCCGCCGCGCTGCTCGCCGCCACCCGGGCCGACGGCGGCAACTCCTTCGCCGGATACCGGGTCACCGCGTTCACCAATGCCGAGGAGGCGCAGGCAGGCTTCGCCGACCGGGCGAAGTGGCTGCTCCAGGACCGCCTCGTCGCGGCGGGCGTCGACTTCCAGGAGGGCGAGCCCTGGGCGCCGCACGTGGTCGTGGACCGCAACCTCGTCACCGGCCAGAACCCCGCGTCCGCCGCCCCGCTCGCCGCCGAGCTCCTGCGGAAGCTGGGCTGAGCCGCCTACGCCTCGCGCTTGAGCCGCCCGGCCGATCCGGGCCCGGGCGGCCCGGCTAATGTGTGCGCCTTCAGGTTCGGGTGCGAGGCGAGGGATGTGGCTGTACATGGGGGGCGGGCGGTCACTGGGGCGGCGCTTCGGCTGGCTGTGGACGGCGTTCGCGATCAGTACGTTCGGCACCTGGCTGGCGTTCGACGCGTTCCCCTTGATCGCGATCCTGGTGCTCGACGCGGGCACGACCCAGGTGTCGCTGCTCGCGGCCACGGGGCTCGCGGTGGGGGCCGTGGTGGCGGTGCCGCTCGGCCCGTGGGTGGAGTTCCGCCGCAAGCGTCCGGTGATGGTCACGATGGACCTGATCCGGTTCGCGGCGCTCCTCAGCGTCCCCCTCGCGTACGCGTTCGACCTGCTCAGCTTCGCCCAGCTGCTGCTCGTCTCGGTGACGGTCGTCGCGGCCGACATCACGTTCAACGCGGCGAGCGGCGCCTTCCTCAAATCGCTCGTGCCGCAGGAGGACCTGCTCGTCGCGAACAGCAGGTTCGAGTCGACCATGTGGACCGCCAGTGTGCTCGGGCCGCCGCTGGGCGGGGCCGCGCTCGGGCTGTTCGGACCGGTCCTCACGGTGACGGCCGACGCACTCAGCTATCTGCTCTCGGCGGCGGGAATCCGTGCGATCGGAGGCAAGGAAGCCCACCCCGAACGCCCCGAACGGGCCGAGGGCGCACCGGGGCTGCGCGCCACGGATCTCCTGGACGGCTGGCGGTACGTCCTGGCCCACCCGGTGCTGCGGCCGCTGTTCCTCAACTCGCTCCTGGTCAACAGCCTGATCATGGCGATCCACCCGCTGCTCGCCGTCCTCATGCTCGGCGACCTGGGGTTCTCCGCGTGGCAGTACGGACTCGCGTTCGCGGTGCCGTGCCTGGGCGGCCTGATCGGCTCACGGCTCGCCCGCCCCCTCGTGGCCCGCTTCGGGCGGCACCGGATCCTGCTCGTCGCCGGTGCGCTGCGCGCGTGCTGGTCCCTCGGCCTGGCGTTCGTCGGCCCCGGTGTCGCCGGTCTCGTGCTCGTCATGGCCGTCGAGTTCGGCCTCATCATCAGCGCGGGTGTCTTCAACCCGGTGCTCGCCACCCTGCGCCTCGAACAGACCCCGAAGGACCGGGTCGCCCGCACCCTGTCCGCCTGGTCGGTCACCGGCAAGCTGAGCACCGCCGCCATGACGGCCCTGTGGGGACTGCTCGCCGCCCTCACCGGGCCCCGTTCCGCGATCGCGATCGCCGGTGTCGCGCTCCTGGCCAGCCCCTTCCTGCTCCCCCGCAAGGAGCACGTGACGCCCGCGCCCGGCGACAGCTACAACGATCCGTTCGCCAAGACGCCGTAGGTCATCGGTCCGTACCGGGCGGTGGGGGCGCTGGTCGCGTAGGCCCAGTAGCGGTCGCCGTACGACCAGTGCCACCACTCCGTGGGGTAGTTGACCAGGCCCGCCGTGGCGAGGGCGGCCGAGAGGGTGCGGCGGTTGCGGCGGGCGGCGGCGGAGACGCGGGCGGCGTCCGTGTAGCAGGCGCCGTCGCTCTCCTCGGGGCTGGCGTTCACCGGGGTGCCCAGGTCGAGTTCGCTGCCCGCCGCGGTGCACAGGGTGACGTCGACGGCGGCGCCCGCGACGTGCGGGCCCACTTCGGGCGGCGACAGGGAGCGGCTCGTCTGCCTGTGGAGATGTTCGTCCGACCAGTGCGGGTGGGCGCATCTGAGTTCGGCGGCGTAGTCCTCGAAGTACTTGATCTGCAGGGACAGCGGCCGATAGCCCTCGGTGACCAGGAGTCGCAGCCCCTCGGGGAGCAGCCGGGCGGCGCGGGCGAGGCGCCAGGCGACGCCCTCGCGCAGCTGCGCATAGGCCCCGGCCTGGTCGGCGAGCCGTTCGTCGACGTCCACGAACGGCAGTTGGCGCAGGTCGACGAGGGGCTCGCCGCACTCGTGGACCGGGATGTCGACGACTCTGGGGTCGTTCATGAGGATGATCGGCGGCAAGCTCGGCTCCTTCGTGACAGGAGTGACGGGCACAGCTCCGGGGGCGGGCTGCGGCCCGCCCCCGGAGTCCCCCTTCTTTGCGGTGGCTCCACGCGAAGTACGGCCCATACGGCCGACTGACTCGGTCGTATGGGCCGTGCGAGGCAACAGTGGCCTATCCCCCGTGATGTCCCCCGTTGCTGTCGGCCTGTTGGCGCCGCCGACTCCTAGAGCGTGCCGCAGGCCGCTGCAAGTTCTCTGCAATTCCACGCCAAGCCGGTCAGGCGTCCGGTTCGTCCCGTTCTCGTGCCTCGTACGCCGTGAAGACCTGCCGCGCCTCCGCGCGCAGTGCCCGCGCGCCCGCCGGGTCGCCCGCGGCCTGCCGGGTGGTGGCGAGGTCGCGCAGGGTGCGGGCGCGCGGCAGCGGCAGTTCCAGGGCCGACCAGCGGGCGGCGGCTTCGGACAGGTGCCGTTCCGCGGCGTCGAGGCGGCCCGCGGCGAGCTCGCACTCGCCGAGGGTGCGCAGCGCGAGCGCCTCGCCGAAGCGGTCGTGATGGGCGCGACAGGTCTCCAGGACGCACCGCAGATCGGCGGCGGCCACGTCCCAACGCCCGAGCCGGAAGCGACACTTGGCCCGCGCCTGGATCGCGTACGCCGCCATCAGCGGGTCCCCGATGGCGCTCAGGAGCCGCACCGCGCGGTCGGAGAACCCCTCCGCGTCGGCGTACGCGCCGAGCGCCCGGTGCACGAGCCCGATCGAGCGCAGCGTGAGTGCCTCGCCACGGCGGCTGCCGAGGTTGCGGTAGGCCCGCAGGGACTCGTCGAGGAGCTCGAACGCCGCCTCGTGCTCGCCGAGTTCGAGGTGGACGGTGCCCGCGAAGCGGCAGGAGAGGCCGAGGCCCGGGTCGTCGCCGAGTGCGCGGAAGTCGTCGACCGCCCGGGTCAGCGCGTCGAGCGCGGCGCGCAGGCCGCCCGCCTCGCGCAGGGCGCTGCCGAGACCGGCGAGGGCGGCGGCCCTGCCGCGCGTGTCGCCGAGTTCGGTGCACAGGCGCGCGGCGAGGCGGAAGTAGTCCTGTGACTCGGCGAAGCGGTCCTGTTCGTAGCGGAGCTGGCCGAGGCCGATGAGCAGCAGGGCCTCGCCGGAGCGGTCCTCGGCGCGGCGGGCGGCGGCCAGGGCGGCGTCGTGGCTGCGCCACCACGCCTCGAAGCGATTGCCGACGGCGTACGCGGACGAGCACAGGGCGGCCGCGGCCTCGCAGGCCAGGGTGTGCAGGTCGTAGGCGGCCGCGCGCTCCACGGCGGCGGCGAACGCGTCGGCCTCCGCCTCGAACCAGGCGGCGGGGTCGGCGAGGGCGCGCCGGGTGGCCTCGGGCCCGACGGGGCGCACGAGGTCGCGCAGCGCGGCGGACGCCGTGCCGACGGGGCCGCCGGAGTCCAGGAAGCCGCGGTGCAGCTCGACCGCGCCGGAGGGGGTGGCGGACGCGACGCGGCCGGTGAGCCAGAGCCCGGCGCCGAGGGCCCGGCCGATGGCCGCGGCGCGTTCGGCGGGCGGGTCCTCGGCCTCCGCGCGTTCGGCGGCGTAGACCCGTACGAGGTCGTGCGGCCCGAACCGGGGCTGCCCGGCCCGGTCGACGCCGGTGCAGTGCAGCAGCTGGGCGTCGATGAGCTGCTCCACGACGCGGTCCGCCGCGGCCTCCGACACGTCGAGCAGCGCGGCGATCACCCAGGCGGCGACGTTGGGCGCGGCGAGCAGCCCGATGCGCTGCAGGGCGGTGCGGGCCGCGGCGTCCAGGGAGCGGAAGCTCAGGCCGAGTCCGGCGCGTACCTCCAGGTCGCCGACGGCGAGTTCGTCCAGGCGGCGGCGTTCGTCGGCGAGCCGCTCGGCGAGCGTCCGCGCGGTCCAGTGTCTGCGCGTGGCGAGCCGGGCACCGGCGATCCTGATGGCCAGCGGCAGGCCGCCGCAGAGCTCGACGATGCGCCGGGCGGCGGCGGGTTCGGCGCGCACCCGCGACTCCCCCGCGACCTTGGCGAGCAGACGGCTGCCCGTCTCGGTCTCCAGGACGTCGAGGTCGGTGCGGTGGGTGCAGGGCAGGCCGCCGAGGCGGGAACGCGCCGTGATCAGCACGGCGCAGGTGGCGCTGCCGGGCAGCAGGGGGCGCACCTGTGACTCGCTGCCCGCGTCGTCGAGTACGAGCAGCATGCGGCGTCCCGCGACCAGGCTGCGGAAGAGGTCGCTGCGTTCGGCGTCCCCCTCGGGCGGGTCCGCGCCGAGTGCGCGCAGCAGCCGCCCGAGGACTTCGCAGGGCGTCACCGGGTCGGTGGCGCCGCGCAGTTCGGCGTAGAGCTGGCCGTCCGGGTAGGCGTCGGCGACCTGATGGGCGGCCGTGACGCCGAGCACGGACTTGCCCACGCCGCCGGGGCCCGAGAGGACGACGACGGGCATGGCGTCGTGCTGCCCCGTCAGCGCGGCGCCGATCTCCCGCACCTGTGCGGCGCGTCCGGTGAAGTCACCGATGGCGGGCGGCAGCAGGGCGGGGGCCAGGGTGGCCGCCGCAGCGGCCGGGCTCGCGCCGTCCTCGGGGGTGGGCAGCAGCCCGTCGTCCGCCCGCAGGATCGCCTCGTACATCCCCTGGAGCCCGGGCCCGGGATCGATCCCCAGCTCGTCGGCGAGTACGTCGCGGCCCTCGGCGTACACCGCGAGCGCGTCCGCTTGGCGGCCCAACCGGTAGAGGGCGAGCATCAGTTGGCCGCGCAGCCGCTCCCGCGTGGGGTGCGTGGCGACCAGGGCGGTGAGTTCGGCGACCAGGTCCGTCTCGCGGCCCGCCTGGGCCAGGTCCGCGGCGATGCGCTCCTCCAGGGCGGCCTGCCGCGCCTCCTCCAGCTGGTCGGCCATGGCGCGCAGCGTCTCGCCGATCCCGCCGAGCGCGGGCCCGCGCCACAGGTCGAGCGCCGCGCCGAGCAGCCGGGCGGCCGCCGCGTGATCGCCGTCGGCGGCCGCCCGGCGGCCCTGGCCCGTCAGGCGCTCGAACGCGGCACGGTCGACGAGGGAGGCGTCCGCGTGGATCAGATAGCCGGGCGGCCGGGTCTCGATGGCGTCGGCGGACAGCGCGCGGCGCAGCGCGGAGACGTACGACTGGATCAGGGAGCGTGCGGTGTCCGGCGGCCGGTCGCCCCAGATGACGTCGATCAGGGTGTCGGCGGACACCACCCGGCCCGGCTGCAGGAGCAGCGCCGCGAGCAGCGCGCGCGGCTTGGGGCCGCCCAGGGTCAGGCGCCGTCCCGCGCGCCACGCCTCGACCGGTCCCAGCAAGCGGTAGTCGGTGTCCCTGTCCACGCCCAGCTCCATGGGTCTTCGCCCCGTGCCGCCCCCGCTCGCCGGCCCCCGCCCCAGGCCGACTGGCATGTTACGTCCGCCGGGACCCAACTGGCGCACCCGGAAAGGGAATCAAGCCACCGGCCAGCGCGCCGCGCCCCGCTCCCGGCCCGGGCGACCCTGATCGCATAGGGTCGGCGGATGGCGAAGTACTTCGACGTACACCCCGAGAACCCCCAGCGGCGCATCATCGGCAACGTGGTGGACAGCATCCGGTCCGGCGCGCTCGTCGCCTATCCGACGGATTCCTGTTTCGCGCTGGGCTGTCAGCTCGGCAACCGCGAGGGGATGGGCCGCATCCGCACGATCCGCGACCTCGACGAGCGGCATCACTTCACGCTGGTCTGCGAGAACTTCGCGCAGCTGGGCCAGTTCGTGTACGTCGACAACGACGTGTTCCGCGCGATCAAGGCCGCGACCCCCGGCAGCTACACGTTCATCCTCCCGGCGACGAAGGAAGTGCCGCGCCAGCTCCTGCACCCGAAGAAGAAGACGGTGGGCGTCCGCATCCCGGACCACACGGTGACCCAGGCGCTCCTCGCCGAGCTGGGCGAGCCGCTCCTGTCCAGCACGCTCCTGCTGCCGGACGAGGACGAGCCGCTGACCCAGGGCTGGGAGATCAAGGAGCGGCTCGATCACGTGGTGGACGCCGTCGTCGACTCGGGCGACTGCGGCACCGAGCCGACGACGGTCATCGACTTCTCCAGCGGCGAGGCCGAGATCGTGCGCAGGGGCGCGGGCGACACCGCTCCGTTCGAGTAGCCGGGCAGCGCGCCCCGGGAACGGACGGAGGCCGCGGCGCGCGGTGCGCGCCACGGCCTCCGGACCGGGTGTGTGGTTACGCGCCGCTCGCGTCGAGCATGTCCGCGCGCTCGACGATCTTCACGCGCTCGCGGCCCTGCGGTTCGCCGAGCGCCTTCTCCGCGGCGTCCAGGCGGTACCAGCCGTCCCACGTGGTGAAACGGACGTTCCGCTCGCCGAGGAAGGCGTCGACGGCCTCCGGAGCGGGCGCCGCGGGGGTGTGCAGGCGGCCGTTCGCGTGGTCGTCGAGAAGGCTGGCGACGGTCTCGTTGGCGTCGCCCTTGGTGTGGCCGATCAGACCCACGGGGCCGCGCCTGATCCAGCCGGTGACGTACGTCGAGGTGAGGTGCTCGCCGGACTCCTCGATCACGCGTCCGGCCTGGTCGGGAACCGTGCCGGAGGCGACGTCCCAGGGCAGCTTCGGCAGTTCGTCCGAGAGGTAGCCGACGGCGCGGTAGACGGCGCCGAGGTCCCAGTCCTTGAATTCGCCCGTGCCCTTGACGTTGCCGGTGCCGTCCAGGGCGGTGCGCTCGGTGCGCAGGCCGACGACCTTGCCGTCCTCGCCGAGGATCTCGGCGGGCGACTCGAAGAAGTGCAGGAAGAGCTTGTGCGGCCGGTCGCCGACGTCGCGGATCGCCCAGTTCTCCAGGGTCTTGGCGACCATGTCGGCCTGCTTGTTGCCGCGCCGGGTGGCGATCGAGCCGTCGTCGTAGTCGATGTCCTCCGGGTCGACGATGACCTCGATGTTCGGGGAGTGGTCGAGCTCCCTGAGCTCCATCGGGCTGAACTTGGCCTGCGCGGGACCACGGCGCCCGAAGACGTGCACCTCGAGGGCCTTGTTGGCCTTGAGGCCCTCGTGGACGTTGGCCGGGATCTCGGTCGGCAGCAGCTCGTCGGCGGTCTTGGCGAGGATGCGCGCGACGTCGAGGGCGACGTTGCCGACGCCGAGGACGGCGACCTTCTCCGCCTCCAGGGGCCAGGTCCGCGGGACGTCCGGGTGCCCGTCGTACCAGGAGACGAAGTCCGCGGCGCCGTACGAACCGGTGAGGTCGATGCCGGGTATGTCCAGCGCCCTGTCGGCGGTCGCACCCGTGGAGAAGATCACTCCGTCGTAGAACTCGCGCAGGTCGTCCAGGCTGATGTCGCCCGGGTAGTCGACGTTGCCGAAGAGGCGGATCTGCGGCTTGTCGAGGACCTGGTGCAGGGCCGTGATGATGCCCTTGATGCGCGGGTGGTCGGGGGCGACACCGTAGCGGATCAGACCGAAGGGGGCAGGCATCCGCTCGAAGAGGTCGATGGAGACACCGGGCTCGACGGCAACTGCGGATTTGAGCAGCGCGTCGGCGGCGTAGATCCCGGCGGGGCCGGCTCCGACAATGGCTACCCGCAGAGGGCGAGGCATGTTCAGGTTCCCTTCGAGCGGTGGCGGTACGCGTCTCGTAGCGGCGGTACTCAGCGGGAAGCCTAAACTAAGGCAAGCCTAAGTCAGTAGGCGGGTCCGATCTATGACCCCATAAGCCTCACTTATGCCCCCTCGCCACGCTCCCGTCACGGGGCCTCCGGCCACCCCTGACCTCCTCCGCTGCCGCATCCGTCCCGTCCCTCGCGGGCGTGGACGGTTTATGCAGGTGCCGGATGAGGGCACGCTCGCGGGGCTGACGCTGGCTGTTTACCCGTGTATTCATGTCATGCACGTCGGGAGTCACCGAGGAAACACTGATCCCTTATCGGAATGAAGCAACAAGAAGGAGATCTCAACCGTGCTTCACGTGACGCTGCGCACGTCAACTTCCGTCGCGGATTTCATGGCCACCCCGCCCTTGAAAAGGACGGCCACCGCAAGGGTCGCACCGGGCCCCGGCGAATCGGATACCACGGGCTGGGACTGATCGTCTTCTCATGGTGGAAGGACCGGAATCCCGTTGACTGGAGGGGCTGTGCAGTCGCGCTGGAAGGAAAACGAGTTCGGATCCATTCTGCAGTTCTATCGGACCTGGCGGGGGCTTACCCAGCAGCAGCTGGCCGACCTTTCCGTCCTGAGCGTACGGGCGTTGCGGGACCTGGAGCACGGCCGGGCCAAGCGGCCCCGGCGGGAAACCGTCCGACTCCTTGCCGACGCGCTCAGGCTCGATGCCGAGAGGCGCGAAGTCTTCGAGCAGGCGGCTCGCCCGACACCGGTCGGCGGTGCCGAACTGTCCGGCATCCCCTTCATGGGCGACGTATATGAATACGCCACGGTGCCCCTGGACTCCCCGACCGCCGAATATCCGCAGGGCGGCTGGGCCGAGGCACTGAACGACCTGGCGAAGCAGTCCTGGCGGCTGGTCACCGTCGATCGCGGCGTGGCATTTCTGGAGCGCCAGCTCTGCCCCAGGGCCGACGCCTAGGGTCGGACAGGCCCTGGCGGCCGGTCCCGGACGGGCGGTGGTCACCGCCGGACTCTTCCCCGCGGCGGTGACCTCGTCATTCGTCTCCCGACAGCCATCCTCGCGCCCCCGCCCGCACCCCGGCCTGGAACCGGCTGCGGGCGCCGAGAAGGGCCATCACGTTGGCGGCGATACGGCGTGCGGTGCGCGGCGAGACCCCGAGCCTCGCGGCCACGGCCTCGTCGGTGAGGCCCTGCCCGAGCAGCCGCAGCGCCTCGGTCTCCTGGGCGGTCAGCCCCGACTCGTCGCGGCCCCGCACCTTCGCGCCGAGCGGCACCGCCGTCTCCCAGCACCGTTCGAACAGCGCGCAGAGCGCGGCGAGCGTGCCGTCGTCCCTGAGCACCAGGGCCCCTACCGCGCTGTCCTTGTCGTCGGTCGCGAGGACCGCCGTCGCGTGGTCGAGGATCATCAGCCGGATGGGGAGCGACACCGCGGTGCGCACCTCGCCGCCGAACTCCGTGAGCCACTGGGCGTATTCCATGGTGGCGGGGCTCTTGCGGCAGCTGTCGAGGTAGAGGGTGCGCATCCGGATGCCCCTGCGCAGCAGTTCGCGGTCCTGCGGCTTGGCGCGCTCCAGGCTCGCCTCGCTCTGGGCGCCGCCCGGGGCGAAGGTCATCACGGCGCCGGTCACGGACTTGACGAGCGTGCCGATCCGGTCGCGGATGGCCTCGATGCCGTGGAGCTGTTCGACTCCGTCGGGGTATCCGTGGGGCCGGGCGCCGTTCACCACGTCGGAGGTCAACTCGGCGGCGAGCAGCTGGATCTGGGCGACGCGGCGCTGCTCGGCCGCGATCCGCTCCTGGTGGTGGGCGATGAGCATGTGGGCGGCCACGTTGGGATCGACGGCGCGATAGTGCTCCGGCGCATCGAGCGTGGCGCGTATCAACGACAGCTCACTGAGTCGTGCCAGGATCTCGCGCAACCGGTTCCGCGAAATGTCGAGCCGGGAGGAGAGTCCCGCGATGTCCGCGCCGAAATCGGCAAGGATGGCCTTGTAGACCGCCTTGCCCTCCTCGTCCAACTGCAACGCGTCAAAAGACGCAAATCCGGATTGATGTCCCTGCGGGGTATGTAGGTTCATCCAGGGTTCCCTCAGCCTCAGTCATGGTGGGGCTTAGCTGAGCGCATGGCGAATTGCATCGAGCGATGCCCTCGCGGCGTACGGGTGAGCACACCGACGGGGCGTACAGAATACGGATCCGCCCCTCCGGGACGGCGAACAGACGGCGAACTACGGAAACATCGAGCCGGAATGACCCGAACCGGCTGCCGTCCACCGACACCAAACCCCATGGCCGATGTGGCTCATTTCCCTACCTCCGCACTCCCCGCAGTGAGTGGACTGGCCGAAAATCTTGGTGAATCTT
The DNA here is from genome assembly GCF_008704495.1 of Streptomyces kanamyceticus. NCBI lineage: Bacteria > Bacillati > Actinomycetota > Actinomycetes > Kitasatosporales > Streptomycetaceae > Streptomyces > Streptomyces kanamyceticus. The sequence goes on along the minus strand of NZ_CP023699.1, from coordinate 9,312,448 downwards.
GGCCAACCTAGCCGACGCGGAACAGCTGCACACCTCTGACGAAGCGTCAACGAACATTTATCGGACAGCCGACAGATACCGCCACGAACTGGTTCGGCACACGTCTGAACTGGCCATTCGAGGGGACGCACTCATCGCATTTCAACCATCGTGCGAAGCAGGAAGTGGCCGAGATGCTGCGGGAGATCGTCTTCCGCTGCGGCTCCCGCATGCGCCGGTGAAAGACGGGCCCGTGGGCGACGGGGCATTCCAGCCAGACGGCATATGAACAACGCGCCGTCAACACGCCCTCGACACACCGCCCACACACGGATGGCCCGGGCGGCCCGGCACCGGGGCGATGTGTTCGCCTCGATTGCCGACGGGCCGCCCGGGCCGCTGGATCCGGGCCGGATTACCGCTTCACGCTACGGTCACATTCAGCCGGTAGTCGCTCCAGCCGAGCCGCAGCGGGACCTTCTCCCCCGCGGTGACCGGGACGGGCAGCTCGAAGGGGACCAGGGCCTGCATCCAGTGCGAGTCCTTGCTGTCGGGGCCGTTGCACAAGGTCGTCGCGCCGAGATCGAGTTCGAACCAGACGACGAGCGCGTGGGCGAGCCCGTCGGTGTCGGCGGCCACCGGCAGGGTCCGCGCGCCAGGGCCCAGGATCCCCTTCGCCAGATCGAATTCGACGAGCGGAAAGGCGCCGGAGAGCATCTGATGCGGCCAGGTGTTGAGGCGCACCGGGAAGTGCCCCGGCGTGGCGAGGGTGTTCATCAGCGAGACGTCGAACCCGCTCGCCATGTCGACGCGGTTGAGCCGGGCCATGGACTCGCTCTGCACCAGTTGTCCGTACAGCCTGGCCGCGGCGGGCAGCATGATGCCGTCGGGCGCGAGCAGGTGTTCGCGGGCATGGCGGATGGAGGGCAGCAGTCCCTCGCCGATCAGTCCGCAGTCGACGATCTCGGAGACCAGGACGTCCGCGCGCGCGTCGATGTCCTTGCCGACCTCAAGTTCCGTCGACGGCTTCCCGATGACGGTGATGGTGTCGGACATGCCGTGCGCGTCGATGATCTGCCGCGCGACCTCCGCGAGGAGCGGGTTGAGTTCGCACGTGGTCACGCGTCCCGCACCGGCCCGTACGGCCGCCATGGCGAGCAGCCCGGTCCCCGATCCGATGTCCAGCACGTGCGCGCCGGGCGGCACGTTGCCCTCCAGGGCCGAGACCAGTGCGCTGTTGCGCTCGGTGTCGTTCAGCATCGCGAAGTGCCAGCGGGGCACGGACGCGAGGGCGATGTCGGACAGCGCGCCCGACCCCGCGCCCAGGTGCGCCGCCGGGTCCCGCAGCGTCGCCTGCGCCCGCTCGGCCAGGTCCTTGATGTCCTGGGCCAGCGTCTGCAACGAGGCGACCGCCAGGCGGTACGCGCTGTCGGGCGAGGTCGGCGCCGAACCGCTTTCGGTGTCGTCAGGCGTGGTGAGCGGACGGCGCACCCTGGTGGTCGTACTGGTCTCGCTCTCCTGCAGAAACATTCTCGCTCCTGATGTCGGAAGCCTGCTCGGAAGGCTGATCGGCGGCCTGAGGTGTGGGCGGCTCAGCCCACGGGCCGTGCCGCGGAGCGCAGGGCCTCCTCCGTACGGCTCCCGTGGCGCCTGCGGAAGCGGACGCGCAGGGCGCCGTCGGCGGGCTCGACCTTGAGAGTGCGGTCCATCATTCCGCCGGTCATGCGGAACTCGCCCTCGCCGATGTGGACCAGCGACGCGGTGGGGACGTCGCCGACGTCGAGGACGAGCCGGTCCCCGTCGAGCCGCAGACGGCCTTCGAGGTCGGGAGTACCCGGGTCGTCGAGTTCGTCGATCTCGCCGTAGAGGAATTGCCCGGGAAGCGCGAATTCGGCGAGCATGGAATGCAGTTCGGCCTTGCCGAGCGGCATTTCCGGACGGTCCACAAGGACGTCCGACCAGCGCATGGATTCCCGGAAGTCCGCGGGGAAGAGCTCCAGGAGTTCCCGGCTCACATAACTGTCGATGACGAGGTGGACACGGCGCTCGGAGCCGCCGTTGCGCACCGAGTGGAGCCGGTTGAAGTCACCGAACCACAGGGTGCCGGGCGGCCAGGTGTAGTCGACGCCGTCCAGTGTGAGAACGGCTTCCGCATTGGTGATCAGCGGTATGTGCAGCCGCACCCAACCGGCCGGAAGACCGTAGGGATAGTCACGGTGTTCGGACACTTCGGCGCCGGGGCCGAGTGCCATGAGGCGCACCGCGCGCACGTCGGTCGGCAGCGCGTCCACGATGGACGCGATGTAGGGGGCCTGCTCCATCCAGGGCGTGGAGGCGTAATCGACCAGGCCCATGCCGCCGGGGTCCGTCCGGTCGACGCGGCCCTCGGGGCTGCGCAGCGGCAGGACCCGCCAGTCGGCCTCGGTCTCCTCCGTGGGTTCCAGGCTCTCTCCGAAGGTGCGCTGCTTCGCCCATTGCGTGGCTTCCAGATGAACGAGCTCGGCCACGAGCCGGTCCACGTCAAATTCGCCCTCGAGCTGCGCAGCGCCGAACATGGCATTCGACATGATGACGTCTCTATTCCGTGAGTTGAGTACATGGAGTTGCGTACGTGGGAGTTGAGTACGTGATCCGGATTGCGGGAGACCCGGCAGTTCTCGGACTTCATGTCTTCCGCAGTTCGTAAACTACCGTCATGCGACGTGCCGGGGCCGGAAGTTGTGGAGGCAATTGAGGCGGCAGAATCCGGTGATCCGCGCGGGCTACACGGTCTCCTTGTGTGGTTCCGGCTCCTCTGGTTGCTGCGGCCGGGAATCCAGTTCGCGCCAGTGCGGGAAGAGCGGTGGTATCACGGTGCAGAACAGATAGATCGCGCCACAGCCGAGCAGGACGGGTGCCAGGCCCGTGAACGACACGGCGACACCGGCCAGGATCGGGCCGAGCGGAATCCCCGCCGTGCCGACGGAGTCGGTGAGCGCGGAGACGCGGCCGAGCAAGTGGCGCGGGATGCGCTCCATCTGGACGGCGTTGATGATCGGGTTGATGAAGCCGATGGCGAGGCCGTCCGCCACCGCGGTCACCACGACCACCCACAGCGGTACGTCCAGGGCCATGACGACGAACCGGGGCGGTCCCCCGACCAGGAAGGCGATGACGTACGTACGGCGGCGGCGCAGCTTGTGCGAGAACGCCGTGGCCAGCAGGGATCCCGCGACGGCCGCGATGCCGAAGGCCGAGCCGAGCGCGCCGATGGCGGCCGGACCGCCGCCGGTCTCCTTGGCCCAGACCGGGATGAGCAGGGAGCCGTAGGCCGCGTCGATGAGGTTGGTGACGCTGAGCATGATGGCGATGGAGCGCAGCAGCCGGTTACGGGCCAGGAAGCGGGCGCCCGCCTTGAGCCGCTCCACGTAACTCTCTTCGGGGGCCTGGTCCTTGGCGAGAAGCTCCTCGGCGGGAGCCTCCTCGGCGGGGATCTCCTCCGCGACCTGGCCCTTCCTGGAGGGCTGCCGGGCCGACCGCAGGGCGCCGATGGAGATGAGCCCCGCGGAGAGCACGAAGCAGAACGAGTTGCCGACCATGGCCCACAGCGGGCTCAGGAGGGCGACGAGCGCGCCGGCCGCGGCGGGCCCCGCCGCGCCCGCGATCCGCTCGACCGTGCCCATCATTCCGCTGGCCCGTTCCAGCGAGATCCCGGCGTCCTCGGCGACCGTCGGGATCAGGGTGCGCTTGGCCACGTCACCGGGGCCGCGGGCCAGGCCGATCGCGGCGGCCAGGACCATCAGGACCCCGAAGGGCAGGATGTCCAGCCAGTAGCAGAGCGGGACCAGCATGACCACGACGGCACTGATCAGGTCGGCGGCGACGCTGAAGCTCCGCCCGCCCATCCGGTCGATCAGAGGCCCTGACAACGCCTTGCCGACGACCAGTGGCACCGCCTCGCAGAACACGATGAGGCCCGTACGGATGGGGCTGTCACTCGTGTCGAGCACCAGCCAGGGCAGCGCGATCATGCTGAGCCTGGTGCCGAAGAGCGAGACCGTGAAGGAGGCGAGCAGGCCGGTCATGGGCCTGCGGGAGGGCGCTGGGGAGGGTATCGGGGAGGGCGTTGAGGAGCCGCTCGCGTGGGACATGGACCGTCCTTCCGTCATTCAGGTTCGTGCGGCTCGCTCCCGGTCAGCGTGCCGGGCCGGGGGAACGCCTGGATCTGGAGGGTGACCGGCGCCGTGTGTGCGGCGTCGTCCGCCGTCCGGCCGCCTTCGGCGCGGTACCGCTCGACGGTGTGGAAGATCTCCTCGACCAGGGACTTCAACTGATCGGCTGAAAGGCGTAGTTCGAAGTCGCTGGTGGTGCTCGCCGCGCGCCACTCGGCGGGCAGCTGGGGCAGTTCGTCGATGGCGCGCTGGGTCTGCTCCGCGTACAGGGCCGTGACGCCGCGCAGATAGGTGTCGGCGAGCGCGCCGACCTCATCGCTGCCGACGAGGTCTGCGGGCCGCACCCGGGTGGTCCGGTGCACCGCCTTCCACCAGCGCTCGCGTCCGCCGCCCGACCGCGCCTGCTCCTCCACGAAGCCGTACTGGGCGAGTTGGCGGACGTGGTAGCTGGCGGACGCCGAGCTCACTCCCGTGCGGTCCGCGAGTCTGGTCACGGTGGCCGGGCCCTCGGTGCGCAGCAGGTCCAGGAATTTGACCCGGAGCGGGTGCGCGAGGCCCCGCAACGAGCTCGCGTCCAGCGTGACTTCGGTGTCCCGCGGGGTGCGTCCGTCGTCCTGGCTTCCGTGGGGTGCTCCGCCGTTCGTGCTCATGTCCCGACTGTAGGAGTCCCAAGACTTGTTTGCCAAGGTCTCTTGGCAAACAAGTCTTGGGACGGTTCAGTGCGCCGGGACTCCCTCGGCCCTCGGCTCCGCCGAGCTGCGCGGTGCCCGCTCCGGCGCCGCCGGGTCCCACAGGTCTTCAGGACCCAGCTCGCCCACCCGGTACTTGCCCATCGCGCTGACCAGCAGCCGCAGTTCGAGGGCGAGCGCCCGCACGAGGTGTTCGAGGCCCGCGTCGCCGTCCTCGTCGACGGCGAGGAGCGCCGCCCTGCCCAGGCCCACGGCGGCGGCCCCGGCCGCCAGCGCCTTGGCGGCCCGGGTGCCTTCCCACATCCGGCCGCTGACGAGCAGGCAGTCCCCGGGGCGCGGCGCGAGCCTGCGCAGGCACTCCCCGAGGGGCAGGCCCACCGAGTCGAGGAAGGCGGTCGGCGCCCAGCCGGAACCGCCCTCCGCGCCGTCCACGGTGACCGCGTGGGCGCCTGCCTCCCAGGCGGTGGCCGCGGCCTCGCGCACGTCGCGGGAGGGCGGCAGCTTCACCCAGACCTTGGCGCGCGGGTAGTTGTTCCGCATCAGCCGTACCTGGTGGGCGAGGATCTCGTCGGTGAAGGTGCCCGGGGTGCCGCAGCGCAGGGCGAGGCCGCTGCCCTCGTCGAGGATCCGCTCCACCGCGTACTGCTCTTCCAGTCGGTGCGCGGACTCCTCGCCGATCACCGTCATCCCGCCGAGGCCGGGCTTCGCGCCCTGGCCCACCTTCAGCTCGAAGGCGAGTCGGCCCGAGTCGAGGAGCGGCCGCGCGGAGACGTCGCTGTAGACGAGGTTCCACATCTCGGCGTCGGCGTCCTCGGTGGACTGCTGGACCGCGACGCCGCCCCCTTCGCCCTCCAGCGCGTCGCCGTACGCGGCGATCCGGCCGAGGAGGGTCCGGCCCGCCCGCTCGTCGAGGCGCCCGGTGCCGTTGACCGGACCGATGTTCTCGCCGACGACCATCGGTATGCCGAGCCGGGCCGCCTGCCGTCCCACCGCGGTGCCCAGGTCACGGCTGGCCACCTCGGTGGAGCCGAACGCCGAGACGTACACGGGCAGCGCCGCGGCGAAGCCGCCGATCACGGTCGTCAGGTCCACGTCCCCGTGCAGCGGTTCGCGGGCCAGCTCGATGAGCTTCTCCAGGCGGCGCGGCATGAAGGCGGGCGGCACCAGCCGCGTCCGGTCGAGGGCATCGGCCGGGTCCTGCCCGCGCGGTCCTTCCTGCCCGTGCGGCGGGTGTCCCCCGGCGCCGAACAGCTCACGCCCGTAGGAGGCGGCGGGCGGAAAGAGCCGGGCGGCTCCCTCGCGGGCCCGCGCCCGTACTTCCGCCTCGGGAAAGCCCGCGGCTCGCAGTGCGTTCACGTCACATCGCCCCGTCACGTCACATCGCCCCGTCTCGGATCGGATACGGTTCCCCGCTCGGCGCCCGTGTGAGCTCGCCGAGGTCCAGTCGTGCCGCCATGTGGTGCAGGGCCTCCAGGAGTCCGCCGCTGGTCAGGGCCGCCGCCGGGCGAGCCGTGGCGACGTGTCCGAGGGGCATCGAGCCGATCGAGCTCCAGGCCAGCCTGCCGCGCTCGTCGATGAAGCTGGCGCTGCGCGACGCGTTGTCGGGGTGCAGGCAGTAGGGCACGTCGAGCCAGCCGCGCCGGAACGCCGTGAGCAGGGCGTCGCCCAGATCGGAGCCGAGGTTCAGGACGGCGTCGATCAGGGCGCGCGACTCGGCGTACACCTCCGACCCCCCGTCGTCCCGCGCTGCGGCGCCGGGCTCGGTGTGCCGCGCGGTGACGGCGCAGTCCTCCAATGCCGCCACGTTCTGGGCGATCGTCGGGATCCGGTGGGCCTCCGCGGTGGTCTTCACGATGAGCCGCTCGGCGCCGGTGCGCACGGCGAGCCGGACGGCCGCCTCTTGCAGGGCGCGGGCGCCGGAGCGCGTGGCCGGGTGGACGCCCATGTAGGTGTAGATGACGATGTGCCGGTCGACGCCGGGAAGCAGTTCGGCGGCGAGGGCGCGCAGCGCCCGCACCGCCTCGGCGTCCTGCTCGGGGTCGATCTGCTGGGCGTAGCTGAGCGAGACGCTGCGCACCCCGTGCTGGGCGAAGAACATGCCTTCGAGCAGCGAGAGCGCGACGAGGAGTCCCGGCGGGCACAGCTGTCCCAGCATGCAGCCGCCGAAGCTCTCCAGATGCGGCTCGGCGCCGTCGCCGACGCCGTCGGTCAGCAGGCGGCAGGACTCCGCCCAGTTGCGTACGGACTCCTTGAGCGGCGTACGGCCGTAGGGCAGGCAGTACGAGACGGGACCGCCCTCCGTGGCGTGCAGTCCCGCCGCGGTGAGGGCCCGCACGATGTCCTGCGGGGCCGCGGAGCCGTGCCGCACCTGGACGGGGAAGTCCGGCCCGTGCACGCCGTCGAGCATCTCGCGAGTGCGCCGGGGGCCGTGCGTGACGAGGGGGAAGCCGTTGAGGTCCACCCCCTCGTCGAGGGCGCGCCGCGCCGCGGGCAGATCACCGACCCTGGTGTAGCTGTCGATGGTCAGCGTCCCGACGGTGGTGGCGTCGGCGGCACGGGTGGCATCGAGGCCCCTGCGCATCCGCTCCGGGGAGCTGAAGCCCATGCGGGGCTGGACGACCAGCTCCCCGGCGGCGCGTACGAATCCGCCGAAGCTCGTGGGCGCGAGGCCACGGGTGCTCTGCGCCATCAGCAGCGCGCCTCGGCTCGCAGCTTCTCCAGGAAGCCGTGGAACTCGAGGACGCCGACGCTGTCGTCGAACACCGCGTCGTAGCCCGCCTCGCGCAGTCGCGGCCCCCAGGCGGCCGAGCCGTCGCCGAGGGTGCCGAGCTTGCCGCCGATCACCACCGGGGTCGACGCGAGTTCGGCGCTCTCCCGGATGGCGGCGATCAGCCGCAGTCCGTCGTTGGCGCCGTGTCCGTTGACGCTGCTGACGACGATGAGGTCGGGGACCCGCGCCGTGCAGCGTTCCAGGAGCAGCGCGTCGGGGACGCAGGGCCCCAGGTTGGTCACCCGGTTCCCCCACTCGGTGAGCAGCAGTTCCAGGTAGATCAGGTTCCAGGTGTGCGCGTCCGACGAGGTGCCGGTCACCACGACGTCCAGGCGTCCTGCCGCCTCGCGCGCGGCGACGCCGCGCGGGGCGTCGTCGCGGGGCACGACACCGGGGCTCCCCAGTCCGGTCATCGGCCGCTGCGCACGGCTGTGCCGTACGCGGAGGTCGTGGCGCCGACCGTCTCGCCGCCGTCGATGATCAGTTCCTGTCCGGTGAGGAACGCCGCCTCGTCGGAGGCGAGGTAGTGGAACGCCGAGGCGATCTCGGACGGGTCCGCGTGCCTGCCCGCCGGGATCTGGGCGTTGGTCTCCTTGAGCATCTCGTCGGTGTACTCGGCGAGTTGCATGGGGGTGAGCACCGCGCCGGGGCTGACGCAGGCGGCCCTGACGCGCGGGCTCAGTTCGAGCGCGAACGTACGGACGAGGGCGAGGATGCCCGCCTTGCTGGCGTTGTAGTCGGCGTAGTGCGGGTAGCCCCGGGTGCCGTTGACGGACGCCGTGGCCAGCAAGGTGCCGTGCCCCTGCTCGACCATGATCCGGGCGGCCTGCTGCCACAGGGCGAGTACGCCGAAGAGGTTGACCTCGACAAGGCGCCGGACGTCGCTCTCGCGCATGTCGAGGACGCCGTGCCGGGTGCTGATGCCCGCGTTGGCGATGACGACGTCGAGCCGCCCGGTCTCCCGGTGGGCCCCGGCCACCGCCTCCTGCACCGCTGTCCAGTCGGCGACGTCGACCTCGGTCCAGGTCCCGGCGGGCTCGCCGCCCGGGTCCGGGGCTTTGACGTCGAGATTCACCACGTGGTCGCCCGCCGCGGCGAACCGCTCGGCGGTGGCGCGGCCGATCCCGCTGGACGCTCCTGATATGACGATGGTGCGCACGTTCGACTCCTCGTGATCAGAGTGGTTTTCACGGATGCCGGAAGCTCAGAACAGGACCCGGCGGCTGTCCGGGAGGATGCTCGCGCTGGCCTTGCGCAGATCGCGGCTGACGATCATCCGCTTCAGCCAGCGGTCCCTGCCGTCGTACTTGGGCCGGAACGGCTTGCGGCCGTGCACGGCGAGGTAGTTGTCGATGATCAGCAGGGTGCCCTGGTCGATGACCACGGCCTGCTGCACGCGCTCCAGCTCGGCGATGAGGTTGTCGAAGGCGCGCTGGGCGCCGGGACGGTCGGCCACGCACCGCGTGAAGGTCTGGTCCACGCGGACGTAGGGGCGCTCGCGGTCGCCGAACAGCACGGGCACCGCCTCGGGATTGCGCTCCATCTCCTCGGCCCTGGCGAGCGCCGGGTGGTCGGGGAAGCGGGTGCGCAGCTGCCGGACGTGCTCGTCGTCGGGGAGGTTGTAGAAGTCGGGGCGCAGCAGCGCGTCGAGGTCCTCGTCGCTGAGCTTCACGTCACGGACCGAGGAGAGGGCGGTCGGCACGTGTTCGTCGTTGCGCATGCCGAGGAGCAGCAGGTAGTCGCAGCGGTCGGGGTGGAAGCAGTCCTCGGTGTGGAGTTCGAGGAGCGCCTCGCTGCCGTGTCCGGTGGGCCGGTCCTCGTCGCCGCGGATGGGCAGCACGTCCTGGACCATGCGGCCGAGCTGCAGGGTCAGCCAGTTGTAGGGGTCGCCGAGCGCCGTCGAGCACATGGCGAGGAAGTGGTCGGGCTCCCGGGTGGATCCGCTCGGGTCGGTGCGCTCCCAGTGCTCGGGGGTCGCGCCGACCGCCGCGTCGTCCACGGGGAAGCCGTGGACGAGGAACCCCACGTGGTCCTCGGTGCGGCGGAACCGCTCCAGGGCCTTGCGCAGGCCGTCCGGGAGCCCGGCGTCGGCGAACGGGTTGCGGTCGTAGCCCGTCGGGTCCGTCGCGTCGGGCAGGGTGGCGGCGAGGCGGGCGCTCTCGTCCCTTAACTGACGTGCCTCGGCGGGGGACAACTCGTAGTGCAGGATGTTCTCTTCGGCCATGGCGCCGGACTTCCTTCCTTGAGCCTCGGGTGCGTGCGGGGTGATGGGGGCGGGCAGGGTCACGGGTGCGTGGGGCTCCCGGCGAGCGCGCGGGCCAGGACGGCCGCGATGTCCTTCAGCGGCGCGGGCCGTGTCATGTCCAGGTGCTCGCAGGCCAGGGAGTGGGACGCGATGTCTCCCGCGACGTACGCGCGCCAGTCCTCGGGCAGCGGCGAGGTGCCGTCCCGCCCCAGGGCCGCCGTGAAGTGCAGGACGTCCCCGGGGTACGTGGCGGTCTCGGCCTCCTCGACGAGCCGGACCGTGTGCGCGGCCGCGGTGGTGAGCGAGGCGACGAAGGCGGGTTCCTGTTCCGGCCACTCGCCGCCTTCCCTGCGCAGGAAGCCCGCGATCTCGCCCGGGTCGAACGCGGGCGCGGAGCCGTCGGCGTCCATCGGGGTGGAGGTGTCCGTCGAGGTGGAGGCGTCCATCGGGGAGGAGGCGTCCATCGGGTAGGAGTCGAGGAGCGCGAGGAGTGCCACCCGCTCGCCCTGTCCGCGCAGGCGGCAGGCCATCGCGTGCGCGATGTTCCCGCCGAGTGACCAGCCGAGCAGGTGGTAGGGACCGTGCGGCTGCACGCCGCGTAGATGCGCGAGGTAGTCGTCCACGAGCGCGCCGAGGTCGGCGGGCCGCTCCTCCTCCCAGACGCTCGCCGCCTCGCCCTCGCCGGGGCGCCGCGCCTGGAGCCCGTACACGGGCCGGTCCGTCAACTCACCGGCCAGGCCGCCGTAGCACCAGCTCAGACCGGTCACGGGGTGGACGCAGAAGAGCGGCGGGAGACTGCCCGTGGTGCTCAGCGGCAGCAGCACGCCGGAGCCGGGCCGCGTGCCGCCGCCGTCCGCCCGCGCGGCGAGACCCGCCACGGTCGGCGTCTGGAAGAAGTCCTGCAGCGTGAGACCGGCCAGACCGGCATGCGCCGCGCACTCCGTGTGGATCCGGCTCACCAGCCGCGTGACCAGGAACGAGTGGCCGCCCAGATGGAAGAAGCTGTCGTCCACGCCGACGTCGGGCACGTCGAGCGCCTCGGCGAACAGGCCGCTCAGCCGCTGTTCGAGCTCGGTGTCCGGGCGCCTGCCGGCGCCGCCGTACTCGGGCACGGGCAGCGCCCGCCGGTCCAGCTTGCCGTTGCCGGTGACGGGCAGGGCGTCCAGCGGCACGAAGGCTGCGGGGACCATGTACGCGGGCAGTGACTCGGAGAGGAAGCGGCGCAGCGCGTCGGGGTCGGTGCCGTCCCGGCCACCGGCCGCGACCACGTAGGCGACCAGACGCTGGTCGCCCGGCCGGTCCTCGCGGACCACCACCGCGGTGTGCGCGATCCCCGGGTGGCCGCTCAGGACCGCCTCGATCTCGCCGAGTTCGATGCGGAAGCCGCGGAGTTTCACCTGGTCGTCGGCGCGCCCGCAGAATTCGAGGCTCCCGTCGGAGCGCCAGCGGGCGAGGTCTCCCGAGCGGTACATGCGCGCCCCGGTGGGGCCGAAGGGCGAGGCCACGAAGCGTTCCGCGGTGAGCGCGGCGCGCCCGGAGTAGCCGCGGGCGAGGCCGCGTCCCGCGATGTACAGCTCCCCGGTGACCCCGGGCGGTACCGGCCGCAGCGCCGCGTCCAGGACGTACACCCACATGTTGCTCATGGGGCGGCCGAGCACGGGCGTCGGCGATCCCTCCAGCGGCGCGGTGAGCGTCTCGACCGTGCACTCGGTGGGCCCGTAGCAGTTGTAGCCGGTGGTGCCCTCCTCTTCGAGCAGCCGCCGCCACAGGGGTTCGGGGATGGCCTCGCCGCCCAGGGTGATCGTGCGCGGGGTCAGTCGCGGCGTCGAGAGCAGACCGTGCTCCAGCATCTCCAGGCCGTACGTCGGTGTGGTGTCCAGGAGGTCCACGCCGTGCCGCCCGATGTAGCGCACCACGGCGGCCGGGTCGCGCCGGTCGGCCTCGGTGAGCGGATGCAGCTCGTGGCCCAGGCACATCGCGACGACCCACACCCAGGAGGCGTCGAAGGACAGCGGCGCGGTGAACGCGATCCGCGCGGTGTCGCGGCCGGTGGCCAGCAGGTGCTCGGTGAAGAGCTCCTCGCGGTGGGCGTGGCACATGTTGGTGAGGTTGCGGTGTTCCACCACGACGCCCTTGGGGCGCCCCGTGGAGCCCGAGGTGTAGAGGACGTACGCCGGGTGGGCCGGGCGCAGCGGCGTGACCCGCTCGGCGTCGGTGGGGTCCTGCGACAACACGGAACATCCCGGCCCGTTCTCCCTGTCGTCGGAGCCGGTCTCCGCGCCGTCCTCCAGGTGGTCGAGGAGCAGTACGGGCCCCGGGTCGAGGCCGTCCAGGGTGGCGAGGGCTGCCATGCTCGTCAGGGTCAGCCGGGACTCCGCGTCGTCGAGGATGTACGCGATGCGGTCCGACGGATGTCCGGTGTCGACGGGGACGTAGGTGGCTCCCGCCTTGAGCACCGCGAGCAGCGCGACCACGGACGAGACCGAGCGTTCGAGGAGTACGGTGACCCGGTCCTCGGGCCCGATCCAGCGCCGGACCAGCTCCCAGGCGAGTGAGTTCGCCCGGGAGTTGAGCTCGCCGAAGGTCAGCCGCCGACTGCCGAGGACGAGCGCGGTGGCGTCCGGCTTGAGCCGCGCCTGCTCCTCGAACAGTTCGTGCACGGGCCGTTCGTCGGCGAGCACGGAGGCGTGTCCGCTCCACTCGGTGAGGATGCGGCGGTGTTCCTCGGGGTCGAGCAGTTCCATCCGGCCGAGCGGCTCGTCGGGCCGTTCGGCCACGCCGGTGAGGAGGTTGACGAGCCGGACGGCCATGGTCTCGACGGTCGCGTGGTCGAACAGGTCGGTGGCGTACTCGATGTCCCAGCGCAGACCGGCCGGTTCGCCGTCGTCGTCGAAGCACTCGTGCGCGGCGAAGAACGTGTCGAACTCGGCGATGTGGGCGACCACCGGGAACTCCGACGCCTGGATTCCGGGGAGGTCGAAGGAGGTTCCCGCGCTCTGGCCGCGCAACATCAGCATGTGCTGGAAGAGCGGGTTGCGGGAGGTGGAGCGGGCCGGGTTCAGGGCTTCCACGACGCGTTCGAAGGGCAGGTCCTGATGGGCGTACGCGTCGAGATCGGTGACACGCACCCGGTCGAGCAGCTCACGGAAGGTCGGATCACCCGACACATCGGTCCGCAGAACCAGCGTGTTCACGAAGAACCCGACCAGATCGTCGAGCGCGTCATCGGTACGCCCGGCCACCGCCGTCCCCAGCGGAATGTCCGAACCCGCACCCAACCGCGAGAACAACGTCGTCAACGCCGCCTGCAACACCATGAACAACGTCGCACCCGACTCACGCCCAAGACCAACGAGCCCCGCGTGCACAGAGGCGGGCACGGTGACGGATACGGTCCGGCCCCGGTAGGAGGCGACCGCCGGACGAGGGTGATCGACCGGCAGCTCCAGCTCGGCGGGCAGGCCAGCCAACTGCGCCCGCCAGTACGTCAATTGGCGAGCGCCGAGGCTCGCCGGATCGGCCGCGTCGCCGAGCAGCTCCCGCTGCCACAGGGCGTAGTCGGCGTACTGCACGGGCAGTTCGGCCCGCTCCGGAGCCGTCCCGGCCAGGCGTGCCGCGTACGCGACCGAAAGGTCCCGAGCCAGCGGCACCAACGACCACCCGTCACCCGCGATGTGATGCAGCACCACCAACAGCACGTGATCGTCCTCGGACACCCGGAACAGGTCACACCGCAACGGCGGTTCGGCCGCCAGGTCGAAGCTGTGGCCCGCCGCCGACTCCACCCGCTCCGACAGCGCCTCCGCGTCCACCTCCGTGACCAGCAGCGGGACCTCGGCATCGTCGGCGATCTCCTGCCGTGGTGCACCGCCCTTCGCGGGGTAGCGCGTGCGCAGCGTCTCGTGCCGGGAGACGACGTCCCCGAGCGCGAGGCGGAGGGCCGCCGCATCGATCGCGCCCCGCAGCCGCACGGCAAGCGGAATGTTGTAGGAGGCACCGCCCTCCTCCCACTCCCGCATGAACCACAAGCGGTACTGCGCGAACGACAGCGGCACCACGTCGGGCCGCTCCCCCGCACGCAGCACGGGACGCGCCTCGTCCGCGTCCCGGAGCAGCGCGGCAATGCCCGCCGGGGTCGGCGCCGAGAACAGTCGGCGGATGCCCACCTCGACGCCGAGCACCGTGCGGATGCGGCTGATGAGCCGGGTCGCGATCAGCGAATAGCCGCCGAGCAGGAAGAAGTTGTCGTCCATGCCGACGCACGGCACGCCGAGGACCTCCGCGAAGAGCCCGCACAGCACTTCTTCCTGAGGGGTGCGCGGAGCGCGCGGGCCGGACGGTTCGGCCGCGACAGGGCGGGGAGCCGCTTTCGCACGGGGTGCGGGGTCCGGGGCCTCGGCCAGTTCGAGCGTGCCGTCGTGCCGCCAGCGGGCCCGATGCCCCGTCCGGTACATCCGGCCGTCGGGGGTGAAGGGGCTGTCGACGAGCCGGTCATCGTCGCCGGGGGCGGTCGGTGCGGCCGCGAGGTACACGTCACCGGTGACGCCCGCGGGCACGAGCATGAGCCCGGCGTCCAGGACGTACGCGGTGTGTTCGCACTCCGGACCGGTGGACGAGGCGGCGAGCCGCTGCCATAGGTCGGCGGGCAGGGCGGTGCCCCACTCGGCGAGGATCCGGCGGCGTTCCTCGCCGTCGAGGAGCTCCACATTGCCGACCGGGGCGTCGGGTTCGGCGACGACCGCCTCCAGAACGCGGCGGAAGCGCCGGGCAAGGACCTCGACGGTCTCGTGGTCGTAGAGGTCGACCGCGTACTCGAACTCGGCGCGCAGGCCCGTCCGCCCGTCATCGGCACCGGGCGTCTCCACCACGCTGACGGTGAGGTCGAACTTGGCGGCGCGGTGCTTGAGGGGGTGCGGCTCCGCGCGCGTGCCGGTGAACTCGAAGGTGGCGACGTCGTTGTTCTGGAGGACGAGCATGTGCTGGAAGAGCGGGTTGCGGGCCGTCGACCGATCCGGGTTGAGCACTTCCACGACGCGTTCGAAGGGCAGATCCTGATGGGCGTACGCATCGAGGTCGGTGACACGCACCCGGTCGAGCAGCTCACGGAAGGTCGGATCACCCGACACATCGGTCCGCAGAACCAGCGTGTTCACGAAGAACCCGACCAAGTCGTCGAGCGCGTCATCGGTACGCCCGGCCACCGCCGTCCCCAGCGGAATGTCCGAACCCGCACCCAACCGCGAGAACAACGCCGCCAACGCCGCCTGCAACACCATGAACAACGTCGCACCCGACTCACGCCCAAGACCAACGAGCCCCGCATGCACAGAGGCGGGCACGTCCACCGAGGCCGTGCGGCCGCGATACGACGCCACTGCGGGACGCTGCCGGTCTTTCGGCATCTCCAGTTCGTCCGGAGCGCCCGCCAACTGCTGTCGCCAGTAAGCCAGTTCGCGGGCCTGGACGCTGTCCGGATCGGCCGCGTCGCCGAGCAGCTCACGCTGCCACAGGGCGTAATCCGCATACTGCACCGGCAGCGCGGCCCACTTGGGACTCGCCCCGTCGCGGCGTGCCGCGTACGCCACCGAGAGGTCCCGCGCCAAAGGCGCCAACGACCAGCCATCACCCGCGATGTGATGCAGCACCAGCAACAGCACGTGATCGTCGCCAGAGACCCTGAACAGCTCACACCGCAACGGCGGTTCGGCCGCCAGGTCGAAGCTGTGGCCCGCCGCCGACTCCACCCGCTCCGACAGTTCCTCCGCGCCAACCTCCGTGACCAGCAACGGGACTTCGGCATCCGCGGAGATCTCCTGCCGGGGCTCACCGCCCGTCACAGGGAAGCTCGTGCGCAGCGTCTCGTGCCGGGAGACGACGTCACCCAGCGCGAGCTGGAGGGCCGCCGCGTCCATCGCGCCCCGCAGGCGTACGGCGAGGGGAATGTTGTAGGCGGCGCCACCCTCCTCCCACTCCCGCATGAACCAGAGCCGGTGCTGCGCGAACGACAGCGGTACGACCTCGGGCCGCTCCCCCGCACGCAGCGCCGGGCGTGCGTCGCCGCCCTCGCGGATCAGTGCGGCGATACCCGCCGCCGTCGGCGCCGCGAACAGATCGCGCAGGCTCAGCTCGGCGCCCATCCGCGAGCGCACCCGGGAGACGAGCCGGGTCGCCGACAGCGAATGACCGCCCAGGGCGAAGAAGTCGTCGTCGACGCCGACCCGGGGAACTCCGAGCACCTCGGCGAACAGGCCGCACAGCACGTCCTCTTGTGGCGTGCGCGGAGAACGGCCTCCCTCCCCGGCACCGCCCGCCACGGGTACGGGGGCGGGGAGCGCGCGCCTGTCGAGCTTGCCGTTGGCCGTCAGCGGCAGGGCGTCCAGGACCACGACGGCCGAGGGCACCATGTAGTCGGGCAGCACCCGGGCCACGGACGCGCGCACCGGTTCCGGCTCGACCGACGCATCGGCCGCCCCCACCACGTACGCGACGAGGCGACGTCCCCCGGCCTCGTCCGCGCGAGCCACCACCGCACACTGGGCGACCCCGGCGCACCCCGCGACCACCGCCTCCACCTCGCGCGGCTCCACCCGGAAACCCCGCACCTTCACCTGGTCGTCCGCGCGCCCCAGGAACTCCAGGACACCGTCACGGTTCCAGCGGGCGCGGTCCCCGGTGCGGTACATGCGCTCCCCGACGGCGTACGGGTCGGCGACGAAGCGCTCCGCGGTGAGCGCGGGCCCGCGCGCATAGCCGTCGGCGAGGCCCGCCCCTGCCACATACAGTTCGCCCGGCACGCCGACCGGGACCGGCTGGAGCCGCGCGTCCAGGAGGTAGGCGCGCTTGCCCGCCAAGGGGGCGCCGATGGGGACGGAGGTCGCGGCGGGGGCGAGGTCCCGCACGGTGTGGCTGGTGGTGAAGCCCATCGACTCGACGGGGCCGTATCCGTTGACGACGGTCAGCCCGGGGAACAGCTGTCCCGCTCGGGCGACGTGTTCCACCGATGCCGCCTCGCCCGCGGTCATCACCGTGCGCAGCCCGGAGAGGATCTCGGGCCGCTCGTCGACGAAGAGGTTGAACAGGGTCGCCGAGACCTGGAGGACGGTCACGCCGTGCTCCCCGGCCAGGTCGGCGAGTTCGTCGATGTCGGTCTTGCGCTCCTTCGGCAGCACCGTGCGGCCGCCGTGGAAGAGGGCGCCGAAGACCTCCAGGGCGAAGGCGTCCCACGACACCGGCGACGACTGGAGGTAGACGTCATCGGCGCGGAAGCCCAGGTAGTCCTGGCCGAGGAAGGTCGACGCCACCGCGCGGTGCGGTGCCACCACGCCCTTGGGGACGCCGGTCGAGCCCGAGGTGAACATGACGCACGCGGGGGTGCCGGGCGGGCAGGCGATGTCCAGGTCGCTTCCCGAGTGCGCCGCGACGGTCTCGGCCTCCTCGTCGAGGAGCAACAGGCGAGCGTCGGTGGCGAGGCGCTCTGGCGGTGAGCCTTCGGCGCTCAGGCGCTCGGGCAGTGAGCCATCGGCGCCCAGGCGCTCGGGCAGTGAGCCATCAGAGACGATCACCCGCGCCCTGACCGTGTCCACCACCGTGCGCAGCCGCTCCTGGGGGAAGGAGGGGTCCAGGAGCGTGTAGGCGGCGCCCGTCTTGAGCACGGCGAGCAGCGACGCCACCAGGTCGGTTCCCCGGGCCAGGAAGATCCCCACCACCTGGTCCCGGCCGACGCCCAGGTCGGCGAGGCGGCGGGCGATCCGGTTGGCACGGGCGTTGAGTTCGGCGTACGAGACGTGCGCGGTGCCGTGGACCAGGGCGGTCCTGTGCGGGTGCGTGCGTGCCTGCTCCTCGAAGACCTCGTGCACGGCGCGGGCCCGTGGGAGCGGTGCGTGGGCGTCGCTCCACTCCGCGAGGACGCGCCGTTCCTCGTGGGCTTCGAGGAGTCCGATGCGGGAGACCGGGCGGTCGGGGTCCGCGACGACCGACTCCAGGAGCCGCAGGAGACGGCCGGTCAGGGTCTCCACCGTGGTGCGGTCGTAGAGATCGGTTGCGTACTCGACGTCGCACCGCAGCCCGTTCGCGGTGCCGCCCGTGTCCTCGTCGAAGGTCTCCTCCACGAAGAACGTCAGGTCGAACTTGGCCGACCTGCGGTCCAGCGGCACGGCGGACGACGTCACGCCGGGGAAGGTGACGTCCAGTGCCGCGCTGTCCTGGAGGACGAGCATGTGCTGGAAGAGGGGGTGGCGGGCGCTGGAGCGGGCCGGGTTGAGGGCTTCCACGACGCGTTCGAAGGGCAGGTCCTGATGGGCGTACGCGTCGAGGTCGGTGGCGCGCACCCGGTCGAGCAGTTCACGGAAGGTGGGGTCGCCCGAGACGTCGGTCCGCAGGACGAGGGTGTTCACGAAGAAGCCGACGAGATCGTCCAGTGCCTCGTCCGCGCGTCCCGCCACAGCCGTGCCCAGGGGAATGTCGGAGCCGCCGCCGAGCCGCGAGAACAGCGCAGCCAGGGCCGCCTGCACCACCATGAACAGCGTCGCGCCCGACTCGCGGCCCAGACCGACGAGACCGGCGTGCAGCGCGGCGGGCACCTCGACCGTCACCGAACGGCCTTGGTAGGAGGCGACCGCCGGACGCGGGCGGTCCGTGGGCAGCTCCACTTCCGCTGGCACGCCCGCCAACTGCTTTCGCCAGTACGCCACTTCACGGGCCTGGACGCTCGCCGGATCGACCGCGTCGCCGAGCAGCTCACGCTGCCAGAGCGCGTAGTCCGCGTACTGCACCGGGAGCTCGGACCACTTGGGACTCACCCCGTCGCGGCGTGCCGCGTACGCCACCGAGAGGTCCCGAGCCAGCGGCGCCAACGACCAGCCGTCGCCCGCGATGTGATGCAGCACCAGCAACAGGACGTGCTCGTCGGCGGTGATCCGGAGCAGCTCACACCGCAGCGGGCCCTCGGCCGCCAGGTCGAACCGGTGATCGGCGGCGGCGTCCACGCGCGCCGACAAGGCGCTTTCGTCCACGGTGGACGTCACGTCGGACATCAGGAGCGGGATCTCGGCGTGGTCGGCCACCTCCTGCCGCGGCTCTCCGTCCGTCACGGGATAGCGCGTGCGCAGGACCTCGTGCCGGGAGGCGACGTCGCCGAGCGCGAGCCGCAGGGCCTCCGCGTCGACCGCGCCCCGCAGGCGTACGGCAAGGGGGATGTTGTAGGAGGCGCCGCCCTCCTCCCACTCCCGCATGAACCAGAGCCGGTGCTGCGCGAACGACAGCGGCACGACCTCGGGCCGCTCCCCCGCACGCAGCACCGGGCGTGACGACTCCTCGTCGACCCGCAGCCGGGCGGCGAGACCCGCCACCGACGGGGCCGAGAACAAATCGCGCACGCTCAGCTCGACGCCCATCCGCGAGCGCACCCGGGAGACGAGGCGGGTCGCCGACAGCGAATGCCCGCCCACTGCGAAGAAGTCGTCGTCCACGCCGACCCGGGGAAGTCCGAGGACGTCGGCGAACAGGCCGCACAAGACCTCCTCTTCGGGAGTACGCGGGCCACGCCCGGTCCCCGCTCCGCCGCCTGCCTCGGGGGCGGGCAGAGCGCCCCGGTCGAGCTTGCCGTTGGCCGTCAGCGGCAGGGCGTCCAGGGCGACGACGGCCGAGGGCACCATGTAGTCGGGCAGCACCCGGGCCACGGACGCGCGCACCCGTTCCGGCTCGACCGACGCACCCACCACGTAGGCGACGAGGCGAGGCCCTCCCGCCTCGTCCTCGCGGGCCACCACCACACACTGGGCGACCCCGGCACAGCCCGCGACCACCGCCTCCACCTCGCGCGGCTCCACCCGGAAACCCCGCACCTTCACCTGATCGTCCGCGCGCCCCAGGAACTCCAGGACGCCGACGGGGGAGGCGATTTCGGGTTCCGTGTGGAGCGCCGGTCGTGAGGAGATGAGCCGAACGTGCCCGTCTGGGTCCAGCGGTGCGGGGGCATCGAGCTCGACCGACGTCAGGGGCAGCCAGTTCATGTCGTCCTCGCTCCACATGTCAGGGGGTGGGGTTCAGGGGGCGGCGGACGGATCAGGGGGAGTAGACGCCCGGGAGCTTGGGGTACGCGCACGCCTCCCAGATGTGCTCGACACCGGTGATGTACCGGGTGAGGCGTTCGAGGCCGATGCCGAAGCCCGCACTGTCGGGGATCCCGTCCCTGACCATGTCGAGGTACCAGGCGTACTTCGACGCGTTCTCGCCGGTCTCACGCATGCGCGTCACGATCCGGGCGTACTCGAATTCGCGCTCACCGCCGCTGGCGAGCTCCCCGTAGCCCTCCGGGGCCAGCAGGTCGAAGTTGCGCAGGACGCCGGGCAGTTCGCGGCTCTCGCGGTCGTAGAACCCGCGCGATCCCTTGGGGTAGTCGGTGACGAAGAAGGGGCGGGTGGCCTTCCTGGAGATGCGCGCCTCGCCCTCCCAGTCGATCTCCGCGTGCGGGTCCCCGCCGACCTCACTGACGGCGTCGGCGTGCGAGATCAGATCGAAGGGACGCCGCAGCAGATCGCCGAAGAGGTCGGTGTCGCGCCCGAGGCGCTCCAGTTCCTTCGGCATGGACTCGATGGCCTCGCGCACGGCGCAGACCACGATCTCCTGCGCGACCCGCATGATCTGCTCGCGGGAGTAACCGGCCGCCTCAACGTCGATCTGGTTGAACTCGGCGAGATGGCGGCTGGTGCCCGCGGTCTCCAGCGGTTCGAGCCGGACGTTGGGCGCGATGCAGAAGATCTTGTCGAAGGCGAGCAGCGATGCCTGCTTGTAGAGGATCGCGCTGGTCATGAGCTTGTACCGGCGGCCGTAGTAGTCGATGTCGACCTGCTTGGCGCCGCGGGCCCCCGGGTCGGTCACGGGCCCGATGATGGGCACCCTGATCTCCACGAATCCCTCCGCGTCGAGGTGCCTTCGTATCGCCATGAGCACCTTGTGCTGAATTCGCAGCACGTCGCGGGTCGTCTCGGAGGTGAGGTGTTTGTGCGGGGTGTCGGGAAGGCGCTCGGGACGGGGCATCTCAGCTGCTGGGGGCTGCTGCATGTCGGGATCCTCTTTTCTCCGGGAATTCGGTTCTGTTGGTTCCCCAAGGACTTCCGGACGGACTGCTCTCGTATCTCTTGAAGGTAATCTCTTCCGCGTGGCGCGTGCGGCAGCTAAGAGCGGCAGCTTTGGGCGGCAACGCGCTTATGCGGAAAGGACGGTGGGGCTATTCGGTGGCTTTGCTTCAACGTCTCAGGCGTTCTGCCGGCGCTCTTCAGGAGTTCTTCAGGCGTTCTTCAGGCGGGCCGCTTCGCGCGCCAGGTCGCGCAGTGCCGGGTACTGGTAGACCAATTTGGTCGGAATGACCACGCCGAGGCGCCGTTTGAGGTTCGCCACGACGCGCAGCGCCATCAGGGAGTGGCCGCCCATGGCGAAGAAGTCGTCCGTGGCCAGGATCCGGTCCCTGCCGAGGACTTCCTGCCACGCCTCGGCCACCGTCACCTCGAACTCGCCCTCGGGCAGCGCGCCGTCCTTCGTCCCCTCGTCGGCCGCGGGTGCGGGCAGCGCGGAGCGGTCGACCTTGCCTCCCACGCCGTAGGGCAGTTCCGCGAGCGCGGTCAGCGAGGGGACCAGGTGGGCGGGCAGCCTGGCCGCGAGCCAGGCGCGCAGCCCCGGCAGGTCCAAGTCGGCGCCAGCGCGCGCGACCACATATCCGGCGAGGGCCGCGCCCGTGGCGTCCTGGCGTACGGCGACCACGCCCGCGCCGACGTCCGGATGGTCCGTCAGGGCCGCCTCGATCTCGCCCGGTTCGACGCGGAAGCCGTTCACCTTCACCTGCCGGTCGGCGCGGCCGAGGTAGTGGAGCGTCCCGTCCGCCCTGCGCCGCACCCGGTCGCCGGTGCGGTACATGCGGCTGCCCGCGGGTCCGAACGGCGAGGCGACGAAGCGTTCGGCGGTCAGTGCGGCGCGGCGCCAGTAGCCCTGGGCGAGACCGGCGCCGGTCAGATACAGCTCGCCCTCGGCGCTCGGCGCGAGGGCGTCGTCGAGCACGTGCGCGCCGACGCCGGGCAGGGGCGCGCCGATGTGGGCGCTGTCCCCGCTGACCCACGCCGCCGTGGAGTCGACGGTGCACTCGGTGGGTCCGTACAGGTTCACGGCGCTTACGACCCCGCGTGCGGCGAGGTCCGCCAGGTCCGCCCACATGGCGGGCGGCACCGGTTCGCCGCCCAGGAGCAGCCGCAGCGGACGGTCGGGCAGGGTTTCCGCGGCCGCCACCACCTGGTCGCGCAGCGCAATCCAGTGGGAGGGGGTCGCGTCCAGGTCGGTGGTGCCGTGCCGGGCCAAGTGGGCGGCCAGCGCGTCGGGTTCGGCGCGCAGTTCGTCCGCGAGGAGGACGAGGGTGTCGCCCCGGCACACCCGGATCCACTGCTGCACGGACGCGTCGAAGGACACGCTGGCGTTCCACGCGACCCGTCCGGGGGTGTCCGGGCAGATGCCGCCGCGCTCCAGCGAACTCACCAGATGGGCGACGCCGCCACGGGTCACGGTGACGCCCTTGGGACGGCCCGTGGAGCCCGATGTGTAGATCACGTACGCGGGTGTGCCGGGCGACACCCGGGCCTCCGGCGTCGGGAAGAGCGCGGTGGCGTCGGGCGCCAGGACCTGCACGCCGTCGGCCCAGGTGTGACCGCCCGGCTCCGCGACCACCACCGGGACGCCCGCGTCCCGCGCCATGTGGTCGAGCCGCTCCCCCGGGTACGCCGGATCGAGCGGGACGTACGCCGCGCCCGCCCGCCAGACGGCGAGCAGCGCGACGACGAGAGCGGGCCCGCGCCGCAGGCTGACGCCGACGACGGCACCGGGGCGCACCCCCGCGCCGGTCAGCGCGGCCGCCAACGCCCTTGCCCGAGCGTCGAGTTGGGAGAACGTGAGGCGCTCCCCCGTGGGGGTGACGACGGCGGTGCGACCGGGGTGCGCGGTGACCGCGGCCCGGAAGCGGGACAGCGGGTCGGCCTGGATGACGGCCCGGTCCCGCTCGGCGGGCGCGACCTCGGTCGGACCGGTGGAACTCGCGTGCATCACAGGCTCCTTCGTCTGAACAGGACGTCCGGAATGAGCGGAAGACGACTGGACGGAAAGGGGTGGCGGCCGGTCCATCGGCGCGGACCACGGGGGCCGGGTCCACTCGGCCCGAACCGCACAGGCCGTGGCCGCTCGGCACGGGCCACAAAGGCCAGACCTCCGGCACGGGCCACAGAGGCCAGACCTCCGGCTCGGACCGGAGAAGCCGGGCTCCGGGCCCGGACCAGCACCGGGCGACTCGGCCCGGACCGGAGCCGTCCCACCCGGCAAGGCTCAGACCAGCCAGGCCCCCGGCCTGACTCAGCTCACGGCCGCCGCCCGCCCCGCCTCCCCCCTCGGCCCCACCGGATCGCAGTCCGCCACCGCCACCGGCTCGCCCATCGCGACGACGATCTTGCGGTCACCCCGGAAGGGGTCGCGGCCGTGTGCGGCGAGGACGTTGTCGACCAGGAGCAGGTCGCCGGGCCGCCAGGCCCGCCGCACCGTCGCGCGCTCGTACGCGGCGTCGAGGACGGCGACCTCGTCGGGGGTCAGCCGCGTCCCGTCGCCGAGCGCCGTGGTGAAGGGCAGTCCGTCCGCGCCGAACTCGCCGACCAGGACGTCGCGGATGTCGGGGTCGAGGGCCCACTCGCTCCAGAAGGCCACGTGGTTGAACCACACCTCCTCGCCGGTGCGCGGGTGCCGGATCAGTGCCGCGCGCAGCTGACGGGTGCGCAGGGTGTCGTCCGCGCCCCACTCCCAGCTGATCCGGTTCTCGCCGCAGTAGCGCTCCACGTCCGCGCGGGACTCGGTAGCGAAGGCGGTGCGCCAGTCCAGCGAGATGTGTTCGGCGTAGTTGCGGGTCAGCTCCCATCCGTACGTGCGGAACCGCTCCACCAGCTCGGGCGGCAGCTCGGCGAGGACCCGTCGTACGTCCGCGACGGGCGTGGCACCGCCCTGTTCCGGCGCGACGAGGCAGCAGAAGAGGAGCAGTCCGGGAAAGGTGAGGGTGTAGCTGTTCTCGTTGTGCATCCGGATGGACTGCGACGGCGGCAGGTCCGTGGACGAGAACACGTCGTCGCCGAAGTCACTGCGGGGAGTGGCCTTCTCCTGGTACTTGGCACGCCGCGCGAACAGCGCGTCGCGCAGCCGCGCGAAGTCCCCGGCACCGGCGATCGGCAGACCGCGCACATAGAGCGCGCCGTACCGGCCGAGCGCCTCGCGCAGCTCGGTGTGGTGCGCACTCACCCAGGCGTGTGCCTCGTCGAGGGTGGTCACGTCCTCGACCACGGTCGTCGCCGGTGTGCCGGGCTCCTCGGTCCAGTGGAGCGTCATCGGAGTTCCTTTCGCGGCGCGAAGTGCTCGGGCAGGTCCTTCCACAGCGGCTTCGTGTAGAAGTGGCCGCCGGGCAGCGCGTCCACGCGCAGCTCGCCGTGGGCCACCCGTGCCCACTGCTCGGCGACGGCGGGTTCGATCACCGCGTCGTCCTCGCCGTACAGGACCTGCACGGGCAGCGAGACGGCGGCGCCCCGCGCGGGCCGGTAGGAGTCGCGTACGACGATGTCGGCGCGCATCAGCTCGATCGCCATCTCGCTGAGGTCGGGGTCCTCCAGCACGTACGGCGGCAGCAGACCGATCTCCCCCATCCAGTCCAGGAGCCGGGCGTCGGCGTCCTCGATGCGGGGGAAGCGGTCCCGTTCGGTGACGCCCCGGTCCGGGGCGTTGCAGGAGGAGACGATCAGCTGTACGGGGGCGTGCTCGCCGCGCGCTTCGAGCCGGGCGGCGACGTCGAAGGCCATCCAGCCGCCCATGCTGTGCCCGAACAGCGTGTACGGGAGCCCGCCCGCGGCCCGCAGCACCGACTCCACGGCGTCCGCGGCGAGTTCGTCCCAGCTGGTGGCGTACTCCTCGGCGAACCGGCCCTCGCGGCCCGGATAGCAGACCAGGGCGAGTTCGGTGTCGTCGGCGAGCAGCCCGGGCCAGTCCCGGTAGGGCCCCGTCCCTCCCCCGCAGAAGCCGAGGCAGACGAGCCGGTGCCCCGCGGCGGGTTTGGGCTCCGGCCGTACGACCGACGCGTCCTGCAGCACCTGGTCATTCATGGCTACGAGGCCACCTCGTCCATCTCGCGACGCAGGCCCGCGGGGCGCATGTCGGTCCAGGTCCGCTCGATGTACGCGAGGCACTCGGCGCGACTGTCCGCGCCGTGCGCGGTGCGCCAGCCCGCGGGCACCTCGATCGTGGCGGGCCACAGGGAGTGCTGCTCCTCGTCGTTGACGAGGACCAGATACTGGCCCTCTTCGTTTTCGAAGGGATTCGCCATGGGCTCTGTCCTTCTCTCTCGTGAGAGCTGTGGCCGCTCGGTCGCGTCGAGCGTACAAAGGGGCACGCGTTCGGCCCGGCAGTTCTCCGGGCAGGTGCCGGGCAGTTTCCGCGGCAAAGCCCGTCCTTCGCCGTTCCGTCGCGCCGTGTCACGGAAACTGCCGGTGGACCTGCCGACCATGCGGATCGCCCGAGACTACGGTTTGTCAGAGGCTTTTCCTTCCCCTGGAACCCGCATGGAACCCGCACTCCGGAATTGACCATTCGGCCGTCGCCGGTGTCACCGGAAAAGCCCGTTCCACGAAAGCAACGCACGTTCCTGGATTCCGCGAACCCGAGAGGCGAGTGACCGGTGATTCCGCTTTCGTTCGCACAGTCACGGCTGTGGCCGCTCCGGCGGTCCGGCGGGCCGGACGGCGCCCACCACCTCTCGCTCGGCGTCCGGTTGCGCGGCCCTCTGGACACCGGCGCCCTGCGCGAGGCGGTGCGCGATGTGGTGGGGCGGCACGAGGCGCTGCGCACGGTCTACACGGAGCGGGCGGGGCAGCCGTGCCAGCGGGTGCTCGACGTGCGCGAGGCGGTCGTGCCGTGGTCCGTCGCCGCGAGCACGCCCGACGCGCTGGCCGCCGACGTGGCCCGCGCCGCCGGGCGAGCCTTCGACCTCGGTCACGCGATCCCGCTGCGCGCCGAACTCTTCGAAGTCGCCGCCGATGACCACCTGTTGCTCGTCACCGTGCACGCGCTCGCGGCCGACGGCTGGTCCCTGGCACCGTTGGTGCGCGACCTGGCGACCGCGTACGACGCCCGGTGCCGGGCCACCGCCCCCACCTGGTCGTCGCCGCCTCTCCCGTACGCCGAACACATAGCGGGCGAGCGCGAGCGCCTCCGCGCGTCCGACGAGCCGAGCGGGCTCGCCGCCCGACAACTCGCCTACTGGCACAAGGTGTTGGAGGACCTGCCGAGACAGCCCACGCTGCCGCAGGCCCGACCGCGCCGCGCCCCCGCCGAGCACCCACTTCGGTACGACGTGGTGCCCGCGGACCTCGAACGGGCCCTGCACGAGCGCCTCCTGACGTTCGCGCGGGAGCAGCGGACCACGGTGTTCACCCTGCTGCAGGCCGCTCTCGCGGCCCTGCTGACCCGGCTCGGCGCGGGCACGGACATTCCGCTGGGGACGCTCACGAGCGTGCCCGATCTGGTGGGGCGCTTCGCCGACACCGTCGTACTGCGCACCGACGTGTCGGGGAACCCCTGTTTCCGGGAGCTGGTGAACCGGGCCCGTACGACGGGACAGGAGGCACACGACCACGCCGACCTCCCCTTCGACCACGTGGTCGCGGGGCTCGCCGCCGAAGGGGCACTCCCGGACACCGCCGACGCCGCCCTCTTCCAGGTCATGCTGGTGCGGGCCCCCGGCGCGCCCGGGGTGCGGTTCACCGGCCTCGACGCGGAGGTCTGGGTCTCGGACGGTGTCGTGGACGCCGTCCCGCACGGCCGGGACGGCGCGGGGCACGACCTCACCGTGGAGTTCGCCGAGCGCCACGACGGGGAGGGGCGACCCGCCGGGATCCGCGTGCTCCTGAAGTACGCGACGGACGTCCTGGACCGCGCGGTGGTGGAGCGGATGGCCGAGCGCCTCCTCCGGCTCCTGGACGCGGCGCTCGCCCAACCTGACGTACCCGTCGGGGAGTTGGCGGTCCTCTCGGAACACGAGCGCGGGACCCTCCTCGACCGGTGGAACGAGCACCCCGGCCACACGCCCGACAGTGAGACCTGCGTCCATGAGCACGTCGAGCGCCGGGCGGCGGCCACCCCGGACGCACCGGCCCTCCTCTTCGAGGAGCAGCGGGTGTCGTACGCGGAACTGGACGCCCGCGCCAACCGGCTTGCGCGGCACCTGGTGGACCGGGGCGTCGTCCGCGGCAGCGTGGTCGCGGTCCATCTGCCGCGCGGTGTGGAACTCGTCGTCGCGGTCCTCGCGACGCTCAAGGCCGGTGGCGTGTACACCATGCTCGACCCCGACCTCCCCGAGGAACGCGTCACCGGCATCCTCGGCCGCACCGGCGCCTCCTGCGTCATCACCTCCGGTGAGCTGGCGGGGCGGCTCGGGTCGGGACACACCGAGATCGACCTGGACCGGGAGGCGGCCGCCGTCGCCGAGCACTCCCCCGAAGGCCTGGGGCGCGTCGCGGGCCCCGAGGACCCGGCCTGCGTGATGTTCACGTCCGGCTCCACGGGCCTGCCCAAGGGCATCGTCTCGCCGCACCGCTCGGTGGTGGGCACCCTGATCGGGCAGCGGTACGTCGACTTCGGCGCGGGCCGCGTCTGGCTGCAGTGCGCGCCGGTCTCCTGGGACGCGTTCGCCCTCGAGCTGTTCGGACCGCTGATGTCCGGGGCCGTCTGTGTGCTGCAGCCGGGGCAGCGCCCGGAGGCCGACGCCATCGTCGACCTGGTGGCCCGGCACGGCGTCGACACGATGCACGTGTCCGCGAGCCTGCTGAACCTCCTGATCGACGAGTACCCGCGGGTCTTCACCGGGCTGCGGCAGGTGATGACGGGCGGCGAGGCCGCGTCCGTCCCGCACGTCATGCGCCTCACCCGCGACTTCCCAGGACTCCGCCTGGTCAACGGCTACTCCCCCGCGGAGAGCATGATCTTCACGGTCACGCACCGCATCACCGCGGCGGACGGCGCCCACGGCACCATCCCGGTCGGCGGCGCCGTCCCGGGCAAACGCCTGTACGTCCTCGACGACCGGCTGCACCCCGTCGCCCCCGGCGTCGTCGGCGAGCTCTACATGGCGGGGATCGGCCTCGCCCACGGCTACACGGGCCAGCCGGGACTGACCGCGGCGCGGTTCGTGGCCTGCCCGTTCGGCGCCCCGGGCGAACGCATGTACCGCACCGGTGACCTGGTGCGGTGGCGTACGCAGTCCACCACCCCCACCCCCAGGAGGCAGCCGCAATGACCCCAGAAACGGCGACGCGAGCGTCCCGCACCCGCCAGGTGATGAGGTTCTACGCCCTGGTCGACGCGGGCGACGCCCCGGCCATGGCCGCGCTCTTCGCACCCGACGCCGTCTACCGGCGCCCCGGCTACGGCCCCCGGATCGGCCCGGCGGGACTGCTGCACTTCTACACGAAGGAACGGACGATCCGCGAGGGCGGTCACGTCATCGAGCGGGTCGTGGAGAGCGGTGCAGACGTGGCCGTCTTCGGGGAGTTCCACGGCGTGCTGCACGACGGCAGCCCCGTCGACCTGGAGTTCGCCGACTACTTCGGCTTCGGCCACGACGGCCTGTTCACCCGCCGGGACACCTACTTCTTCGCCCCCCTCGCCTGAAGGAGCTCACCCATGACCTCTGTCACCGAGCCGAGCCGCACCAAGGCCGTGGCCGACCCCGGACACGGTGAGGCGTTCACCGACCACATGATCCTCATGGACTGGTCGGAGACCGGCGGCTGGACGCGGCCCGAGGTCGCGCCCCTGGAGGACTTCTCCGTCCACCCCGGCATGATCGGACTGCACTACGGCCAGGTCGCGTTCGAGGGGCTCAAGGCCCACCGCCGCACCGACGGATCCGTGGCCGCCTTCCGCCCCCGGGACCACGCGCGGCGCTTCCAGCGCTCCACCCGCCGCCTCGCCATGCCGGAGCTGCCCGAGCAGGCGTTCGTCGACGCCATCGGCCTCCTGCTCGGCCTGGACCAGGACAGCCTCTCGGACGATCCGGCCCACAGCATCTATCTGCGCCCGCTGATGTTCGCCACCGACGTGTCGCTGATGCTGCGGCCCTCGCGTACGTACCGCTTCGCTCTGATGGCCTTCGTCGCCGGTGGCTTCTTCGGCGACGACGTGGAGACGGTCAACGTCTGGATCAGCCACGAGCACGCGCGGGCCTTCCCCGGCGGCACCGGTGACGTCAAGATCGCGGGCAATTACGCGCCCACCTTCCTGGCGCAGCGTCAGGCCGAGGCGGCGGGCTGCCAGCAGGCGATCTGGCTCGACGCCGAGGAGCACCGCTACATCGAGGAGATGGGCGGGATGAACATGTTCCTCGTCCGGGGCAGCGGGCCCGGGGCCGAGGTGGTCACTCCCGAACTCACCGGCACCCTCCTGCCCGGCGTCACCCGGGACACCGTCCTGAAGCTCGCGGAGCGCCTCGGCTATCTGCCGCGCACCGAACGCGTCTCCCTCGACCAGTGGCGCGCCGAGTGCGCGGACGGCACCGTCTCCGAGGTCTTCGCCTGCGGTACGGCGGCCGTGGTCACCCCCGTGGTCGGCGTGCGCGACACGGTGGGCGGCGACTGGACCATCGGCGACGGCGGCGCGGGCCCGGTCTCCCTCGCCCTGCGCCGAGCCCTGGTGGACCTGCACCACGGTGAACTCGCCGACCCCGAGGGCTGGTTGCACGTCTGCCGCCCGGCGCGCTGACCTCCGCTCGGCGCGCGGGGCGGCTCCGGCCGCCCCGGGCGCTGCCTCCGGTCACGTGCCGGGCCGGTACCTCCGCTCGACGTGCCCCGCGAGGTCCTCGGGGTAGAAGTAGACGGGGCGCAGATCACCTTGCGCGTAGCGCTCCGCCTGATCGTCGAAGTGCGGTGATTCGGGGTGCCCGCTGCCGCCTCCCGCCGTCACCGCCCAGGCACGCAGCCGCGGGCCGAACTCCACCACCGCCACGAAGCTGTTGCCGCTGGTGCCGTAGAAGCGCTTGGTCCCCGGGTAGCGCTTCGCTCCGAACGAAGCGAGCGAGCCCCAGCGCGCCGAGGTGAAGGGCACGGGGATGCTCGGCTTCGCGTCGCTGAACTCCTGGACGATCGAGCCGTCGTTGCGCTGGTAGCGGTTGATGTCGCCCCACGGCACCCGCCAGCCGCCGAAGTCCTGCTCCAGCCGCTCCACCGCTTTTTGGAGCGCCCCGAGGCGCTGCGTGTTGGAGGCGCGCTCCGCCATGTAGTCCCACACCGACATGCCCGATTCCGTGGCCGCCTCGACGGTCAGCGCCCACAGCTCCTCACCCCAGAACACGGCAAGGGACGTGGCGGTGGACCGCTCGGCCCAGCGGCGGTTCCAGTCGCGCAGCAGGGCGACGGGACCGGCAAGACGTTCCTTCTGCCCGCTGCCCGCGGGCAGCCGCTCCCACGCGGCGACGAGCCCCGGCACCAGGCGTGCGAAGGCGGTGAGGTAGGGATCGAAGGCGGCCGCGATCAGGCGTCGCGGGGTGAAGTCGTCGCGCGCGGAGAGGACCCGAACCGCCTGCGGTCCGCGCGGGTTCTCCCCGACCCGGTCGAAGTAGCGCGGGTAGTCGTCCGCGTCGGGGCTGTCCGCTCCCGCGGCGGTCCAGGGCCAGTTGTTCGTGTTGAACGCCCAGCCGTTCCTCGGGTTCACCGCCTGCGGCATGCTGTCGAGGCTGTGCAGGCCGCGCCAGTCGGTCGCCGGATCGCTGCCGTCGACGGGCCTGCGGTAGTCGAAGCTGTCGTCGCGCACCGGCATGAACTGCGGCATCAGGAAGGCGATCTCGCCCTTCGAGTCCGCGAAGAGCGTGTTGTTCGAGCTGTTGGCCTTGAGGTTCGCGACCCGGCGGTAGCCCGCGTAGTCCCGCGTCTTGGTGCGCAGGAAGCTCTGCTTGAGGGCGTCGAGGGGCTTGTTCATCAGCGCGCACGCGATCCACTTGCCGTCCGCCTCGCGAACGATCGGGCCGTGGTGCGTGGCGAAGGTGGTGAAGCCGCGCTCCTCCTGCCCGCCGTCGGCGGTGCGACAGGACAACGTGATCTTCTTCGTCGTCACGGGGCGCAGCACGTCGCCGTAGCGGTAGTGGCGGCTGCCGTCCGCCCGGGTCACGATCCGCTCGGCGAATTCGTCGACGTTGTCGACGCCGCTCGTCGTGTGCATCCAGCCGGTGTCCGCGTTGAAGCCCTGGTAGATGAAGAACTGGCCCCAGGTGGCGGCGCCGTAGGCGTTGAGTCCTTCGTCGCTGGTGACGTGCTGCTCGGACCGGAAGAAGAAGCTGGTGTGCGGGTTGATCAGCAGCAGCGCACGGCCGTCCCTGGTGCGGCTCGGCGCGATCGCCATGCCGTTGGACCCCGTGGGTTCGCGTATCAGCAGCCCCCGTTCCGCGTCGGTCATCGGCACCGTGCGCTTGCCGTAGAAGGCTTCGAGCTGGCTGAGCGGCACCGATTCGATGTCGCCGCCGATGCTGCCCTCCGAGAAGCTCAGCGGCATCCACGGCTCGAACCGCCGGATCACTCGCGGACGCACCTCGGGATGGGTCGCGAGGTAGTGGTTCAGCCCGTCGGCCCAGGCGCGCATCAACGCGCGCAGCCAGCCGGGGGACTTGGCGTAGGTCTTCTTCAGGGATGCGGGGTCCAGGAACAGCCGCTGGCGCAGGTCCTGCCAGATCGCGCTCTCGCCCTCCGCCTCGGAGAGCCGTCCGAGGGCGACCAGGTAGTTGCGTTCGATCCGGTCGAAGTCGTCCTCGGCCTGGGCGTACATCATCCCGAAGACGGCGTCGGCGTCGCTCTCGCCCCGCACGTGCGGCACGCCCCAGTCGTCGCGGGTGATCGTCACGCGCGCCGCGTGTCTGTGCCGGCGGGCCGCGTCGGGTGGCGACTGCCGCGGTGCCGCGCTCGCGGCGCCCGCGGGCAGACCTGCCGCGACAGCGGCAAGCCCGGCAGCTCCTCCCAGGACGCGGCGCCGACTCACATCCGTGTGCTGCGTGTGGCTCATACGTCGCTCCACCCTCCGTCGGGACCCGTTGATCACCCGCACGGACAGTGCTATCCAGCGGGCCGCGGAATGACAAGGCCCCGGACCGGGCGGCGAAGGCCCGAACGGCTCGGCACGGGCGCCCCGCCATGTCACATGCGAGTCACCTGCCGGAAACCCTTGACGTTTCTCCACACACGTTCTTAACCTCTGCATGTAGTTAGCACCTTGTGGTTCACGTGCTGCGGCGCTTTCCGCAGTGTTTTGACAGGCACAGACATAGACCACCTGTCGGTGGTCTCGTCATGCCTGTTTCCGTGCTCCCCGTGCCACCGATGGGTCCTCCTCAAAAGGCGGATTCATGGCACAACGTCCGAGCGTCAAAGGCGTCGCCGACGTCGTTGCGCTCATCGATGGGCTGGGCAAGATCACCGGCCGGGCGCAGGTCATCTGGTTCCTCGTGTTCGGCGGGCTGTTTCTCGACGCCTACTCGAACGCCGCGCTGAGCGCGGGTCTCGGGCCGATGACGGCCCAGATGGAGCTCACCAGCACCCAGGTCTCCATCCTCACGGCCACCGCTCCGGCCCTGGCGATCATCTTCAATCCGGTCGGCGGCTGGCTCGCCACCCGGTTCGGCCGTGTTCCCCCGCTGCTCATCGCCAAGGTGTTCGCCATCGCGGGCGCCCTGCTCGCCGCCTTCGCCGGTGATTTCACCGTCGTCTGGCTCGGCCGGGTCCTGGTGGGTGTCGCGTACGGGATCGACTTCGCCGTCGCCATGGCCCTGCTCGCCGAGTACACGCCCGCCAAGCTGGGCGGGCGCCTCAACCTGTGGCAGGCCGTCTGGTACGTCGCGACCACCAGCAACCTCGCGCTCGCCCTGCTCTTCTTCAACCTGGACGTCGGCTCGGACATCTGGCGCTGGTCGGTCGGCTCCGCCGCGATCGTCGCCCTCGCGCTGCTGATCGGTCAGTGGCTGATGCTGCGGGAGAGCCCTGCCTGGCTGGCGAGCAAGGGGCGCCTCGACGAGGCCGTCGTCAACCTGGACAGGATCTACGGCCTCAAGGCCGTCGCCGGGAAACCCGACGAGGCGACCCGCGCCGCCACCGAGGCACCCGCCATCGGTTTCCGTCAGGCCGGACTGCTCTTCAAGGGCGAGTATCTGCCGCGCACGGTGCTCTCCTCGGTCATCTCGCTCGGGCAGTCGATGCAGTACTTCGCGGTCGGCTGGTACCTCCCGCTGATCAGCCTGACGATCTTCGGCGAGAGCTTCGAGAAGGCCACGATCGGCTCGATGGTCTTCAACGCCTTCGGCATCGCGGGCGGACTCCTCTCGGCCTACTTCGGCCGCCGCCTGGGACTGCGGCTCAGCTCCGCCGCCGGTTTCGCCGGGGTCTTCGTGGCGCTGATCGCGATGGGAGTGACCTTCGAGAGAGTGCCCACGGCCGTGGCGTTCCTGCTGCCGGTGCTGTTCATCCTCTGCCACTCCGCGGGCCCCGGCGCCAACGGCAAGTCCATCGCCGCGCTCTCGTACAGCAGCGACGTCCGTGCGCTCGGCACGGGTGTCACCGGGATGGTCGGCAGCTTCGGCAGTGTCATCGGGCTGTACGTGTTCCCGCAGATCAAGGACTCCCTGGGACTCGCCGACACCTTCCTTGTGCTCTCCGTCGTGCCGCTGCTCGGCCTGATCACCTGCCTGGCGATCAAGTGGGATCCGACGAAGGCCGCCTCACCCGACGAGGTCGCGGCACAGGACAGGGTCGCCGCAGGGACCCCGACGGGCTCGTGAAAGGGCCGTACGGGCTCATGAAAGGGCTGTCATGACACAGACGTTCCCCGGCGCCGCCCGACGGCGCGGTGTGCTGTCCATCGACGAGGGCACCACGGGCACCCGTGCCGGAGTGGTCCTCGACTCCGGTGCCGCGCACGAGGTGTTCTACCGGTCGATCAAGGTCGGCCACCCGGACGACCTCTCGGTCGAGCAGGACCCGATGGAGATCTGGACGGCCACCGTCGAGGTGGCGCGCCGGGCCGTCGGCCGGGCGCACGAGGAAGGCATCGAGATCACCGCGGTGGCGCTCGCCACCCAGCGGGCGACCGCGATGCTGTGGGACCGGGTGACCGGGCGGCCGTTGCTGCCCGCCGTGGTGTGGCAGGACCGGCGCCACGCGGCCGAGCTCACCGCGTACGCGACGGAGTGGGACGCCGCCCTGCTGGCCCGCCAGGGCCGTCCCGTCGGCGCCCGCGCCCCCTTCCTCTGGGCCGCCCGGCAGATCGCCACGCACCCGGAGGTGGCCGCCGCGCACCACGAGGGCCGACTGCTCTTCGGCACCGTCGACACCTGGCTGATGTGGCGGCTCACCGGCGGCGCCGTGCACGCCACGACGCCGACGAACGCCGCCTCCACCGGCGGCTATCTCCTTGAGCGGCACGCCTGGGACGAGGAGTGGATCGACCACCTCGGCTTCCCCCTCGACCTGCTGCCCGAGCTCCGCTCCGACGACGCCGGATTCGGCACCACCGACCCGGCCGTCCTCGGCATCGCCGTCCCACTGGCCGCCTCCATGGGCGACCAGCACGCCGCGCTCGTCGCGCTCGGCGGCCTCGCCGCCGGGCAGGGCATGTGCGTGTACGGGACCGGCGCCTTCGTCGACGCGGCGACCGGCACCACACCCGCCCTGCCCCGCCCCGACATCTCCGGAGTGCTCGCCCAGCCGGGGCGGCGGCAGGGCGACGTCAGCCACTACAGCCTGGAGGCGTACACCTCCACGGTGGGTTCGGCGCTGCACTGGCTCTGCGACGGACTGGGCCTGTTCGCCTCGCCCAAGGAGCTCGGTGAGGAGGCCGCTCTCGCCCCCGCCCGGCCGGGCCGCACCCCGCGCTTCGTCCCCGCGCTCGCCGGGGTCCGTACGCCTGTCTGGCATCCGGAGGCCACCGCGGCCCTCACCGGGCTCACCCTCGCCACCACCCGCGCCGATCTCGCCCGCGCCGTGCTCGACGGGATCGCGCACTCGGTGTGCGACCTGATCGACGGGGTCGCCGACACCATGGGCACGCCGTTCACCCGGCTCCGGGTCGGCGGCGGCGTCTCCGGCAGCGACCCGCTCCTGCAGATCCAGGCCGACCTGACGGGGCTGCCCCTTGAGCGCGTCGCCGACTCCGCCACCGCGAGCCTGCGGGGCACCGCGTATCTCGCCGGTGTCGCCCAGGGCCTGTGGTCCTCGCTCGAAGAGGTCGTCGAGGCACAGCCGCTCGGCCGGATCTTCGAGCCCGCGATCGCGGCGGCCGAGCGCACCGCGCAGCGGTCGGCCTGGCGCGACGTCCTGATCGCCCACCTCGGCGACCCGGCGCTGCTCCCCCTGAACGACCCCGAACCGCACACCCCCACCAGGAGTTGATGTTGTGATCACCATGCCCGCCAGGAAGCCGCGGCGCAGCGCCGCGGCGGCCCGCCGAACGCCCCTGTTGCTCGACCGGAAGGCACTCAAGCGGCAGTTGGCCGACGACACCTTCGACGTGCTCGTCATAGGCGGTGGCATCACCGGGGCGTACGCCGTGCTCGACGCGGCCTCGCGCGGGCTGCGCGCGGCGCTGGTCGAGAAGGACGACTTCGCCTCCGGTACGTCGTCGAAGTCCTCGAAGATGGTGCACGGTGGCCTGCGCTACATCGAGCAGGGCAACGTCAACCTCGTCCGCCACTCGCTCCTGGAACGGCACAGGTTCCGCAAGAACGCCCCGCACCTGGTGCACCGGCTGCCGTTCCTCTTCCCGATCCTGGAGAAGGAGGGCGTTTTCGACGCCCGCCTCGCCAAGGGTTTCGAGGGTCTGCTGTGGACGTACGACCTGGTAGGCGGCTGGCGGATCGGCAAGCTGCACCAGCGGCTCACCGTTCCCGAGGTGCTCGCGCAGGCGCCGACGCTGCGCGCGGAGAACCTCAAGGGCGGGCTGATGTACTTCGACGCCCGCACCGATGACGCCCGCCTCGTCCTGACCATCGTCCGGACGGCGGCCGCGCTCGGCGCGACGGTCCTGAACGGGGCGCGGGCCGAGGGTCTCCTGACGCATCTGGGCAAGGTGGCGGGCGCCCGGGTCTCCGCGGACGGCGACACCTTCGACATCCGTGCGCGGGCGGTCGTCAACGCCACCGGCGTATGGACCGACGAGCTCGACGCGAAGGCGGACGACGGGCACGAGCCGCAGGTCAGGCCCGCCAAGGGCGTCCACATCGTGGTGCCGTGGGACAAGGTGCGGATCAACTGCACGGTCACCGTGCCGATCCCGGGCCGGGCCCGCCGCGCGACCTGCACCCGCTGGGGCAACAGCGTCGTGCTCGGCACCACCGACGAGGACTACCGGGGCTCCCCCGACGACGTGCACTGCACCCGCGAGGAGATGGACTTCCTCCTTGAGGGCGCCAACACCGCCTTCGAGGGGAAGCTCACCCCGGACGACGTGGTCGGTTCCATCGGCGGTCTGCGCCCGCTGGTCGGCGGCAAGGAGGGCGCGACCCTCGACATGCGCCGCGACCACCACATCACCGTCGGCCGCACCGGCATGGTGACGGTGACCGGCGGCAAGCTCACCACCAGCAGGCACATGGGCGAACTCGTCGTCGACAAGGTGATGGCGGTCCTCGGCCGCAAGGGCAAGAGCCGCACCGCGAACCTGCCGCTGCTCGGCGGCGCCGGTTACGACGCCGAGGCCGTCGCGGCCTCCGGCGGGATCGCCGCCCACCTCGGCGAGCGCTTCGGCACCGAGGCCCGCTTCGTCGGTGACCTGATCCAGGACGACCCGGCGCTCGCCGCGCCGATCGTCGCGGGACTCCCGTACACGAAGGCCGAGGTGGTGTACGCGGCCCGCGCCGAGCTGGCCCGCTCGGTCGACGACGTGCTCTCCCGCCGGATGCGCGCCCGGCTCTTCGCCCGGGACGCGTCCGTCGAAGCCGCCGAGGCCGTCGGCGCGATCCTCGGCCAGGAACTGAACCTCCCGGAGGCCGAGGTGGAGCGTTCGGTCTCCGATTACCTCGCAGCCGTCCGGCACGAAAAGTCCGTACTCCTCGAAGGGGCAGCAGCATGATCAGCCGTCAGACCATCACCCACCCGTTCAACCGGGGCAACTACACCATCGGCGCCCCCAGCTTCGCCAAGTGGGCGCGGAACACCCCGATCGGGGACGGCGAGGCCGCCCTCCAGGTGGACCCGGTCGAGGTGCCGGAGAGCGTGGTCGAGGCGCTGCGCGAGGCCGCGCACGCCGTGCACACCGCCCGCGACGAGG
Organism: Streptomyces kanamyceticus; assembly: GCF_008704495.1. NCBI lineage: Bacteria > Bacillati > Actinomycetota > Actinomycetes > Kitasatosporales > Streptomycetaceae > Streptomyces > Streptomyces kanamyceticus. The sequence goes on along the minus strand of NZ_CP023699.1, from coordinate 9,275,266 downwards.
TCGTCACGAGCACCCGTGACTGGTGGGCGGGATCGATGATCGGCGAGACCGAGGGCCGTCCCGCGACGCCGGACGCGGTGGTCGTCGAGGCCACCGACGCCGACCAGGTCGCGGCCGTCCTGCGGATCTGCCACCAGGCGGGCATACCCGTCACCCCGTCCGCGGGACGCTCCAACGTGACCGGTGCGGCGCTCCCCGTCTTCGGCGGCGTCGTGCTCGACGTCTGCGGCCTCAACGAGATCACCGGCTTCGACGCCGAGTCGAACATCGTGGACGTCCAGGCGGGCATGTTCGGCGACCTCTTCGAGAAGCAGCTCCAGGAGGAATACGGCGTCACCACAGGCCACTGGCCCTCCGCGTTCGCCGTCTCCACGGTCGGCGGCTGGGTCGCCTGCCGCGGCGCGGGGCAGCTCTCCACCCGGTACGGCAAGATCGAGGACATGGTCGTCGGCGTGGACGTCGTGCACGCGGACGGCACGCGCGCCACCTACGGCGACTACGCCCGCGCCGCGGTCGGCCCCGACCTGCGCCAGCTGTTCGTCGGCTCCGAGGGAACCCTCGGCGTCATCGTCTCGGCGCGGCTGCGGGTCCACCCGCTGCCGGAGTACGCCAAGGCCGTCGCGTACGGCTTCACGACCTTCGCCGAGGGCCTCGACGCCTGCCGCAAGATCATGCAGCGCGGCGCGACCCCGGCCGTCCTGCGGCTCTACGACACGCTGGAGTCGGGCACCCACTTCGGCCACCCCGACACCAACCTCCTGCTCATCGCCGACGAGGGCGACCCTGCCATCGTCGACGCCTCCATCAAGGTGGCGGCCGAGGTCTGCGCGGCGTACGGTCCCGAGCTGGACAGCGAGGCGGTCTTCGCGCGCTGGCTGGACGAGCGGATGCTGGTCGGCAAGTCCGCCGACGGCTTCACGCCAGGGCCCGGCTTCGTGGCCGACACCCTGGAGATGGCGGCGTCCTGGACGGACCTGCCGGTGATCTACGACGAGGTGGTCGCCGCCATCCAGTCGGTGCCCGGCACCCTGGCCGCCTCGGCCCACCAGTCCCACGCGTACACCGACGGAGCCTGCGTCTACTTCTCGCTGCGCGGCGACGTGGCACCCGAGGCGCGCCGCGACTGGTACCGCTCGGTGTGGGACGCGGCGAACGGCGTATTGATCAAGCACGCGGCGGCGCTCAGCCACCACCACGGCTGCGGGCTGCTGCGCGGCCCCTACCTGGAGGAATCCCTCGGCGCCGGCTTCGCGACCTTCGTCGCGGTGAAGAACGCCCTGGACCCGGCCGGGATCCTCAACCCTGGCAAGCTGGGCCTTCCCAGCCGATTCGGTACGTCTCCGCTGAACTGACAGGTCACCGCCATGCCCCCTTCCCCTTCCCGGCCCTGTGCCGCGCTCGACCCCCGGCTCACCGCGGCGTTCGCCGAGGTGCCGGTCGTCGCGTCGGTCGTCGGCCCCCAGCCGCTGCGGCAGTTCCTGACCGCACCGGCCAAGGTCTGCATCCTCGCCTCGTTCGCCGTGGGACAGCTGCCCCAGGTCGTCCCGGCGCTGGGCCGGGCGGGGAAGACCGTGTTCGTGAACGTGGACAGCAGCCCCGGTCTGGCCCAGGACCGGGGCGCGCTCGAGTTCATCAAGAACATGGGCGCGCACGGCGTGGTCAGCACGCGGCTCTCCCTGATCGAGAAGGGCCGCCCGCTCGGCCTGCTGACGATGATGAAGGTGTTCGTCACCGACCGGTCCAACCTGCGCCGCTCCACGGACGCGATCTCGCGCGGGGCGCCGGACCTGGTCGAGATCATGCCCGCCCCGATCGTCGCCCGGATGAGCGCGCAGGCACAGCGCGCGATGTCCCCTTCGGTGGCCGCGGGCTTCGTGGAGACCCCCGCGGACGTCGCGCTCGCCCTGGCCCTCGGGTCGGCCGCGGCCGCCACGTCCGATCCCCGCCTCTGGAGTCTGCGCAGGGACCAGCTGCCGCCGGTCCCGCCCTCCGCTGTGAAGAGGCCCGCCGCACCCGAGGAGTAACCCCATGACCTATGTGGTCGTAGCCCGCTACCGCACCAGAAGCGGAGCGGAGAACACCGTCCTGCCCCTGCTCGACACGGTCGCCGCCGCCTCCCGCCAGGAGCCCGGCAACCTCGCCTACCGGGTCCACCAGGGCACCGAGGACCCGCGCGCGATCGTCCTGTACGAGGAGTACGTCTCCGAGGCGGACTTCACCGCGCACTGCGCGACCCCGCACTTCCAGGAGATCGTGCTCGGCAAGGTCGTCCCGCTCTTGGAGAGCCGCGACGTGCTGCGCTGCGCCCCACGTACGGAGGTGACCGCGTGAAGACCCGCGCGGTGGTGCTGCGCGGGACGTCGACGTCCCGCCCGTACTCCGAGACCCGCCCTGTCGAGGTGGAGGAGCTGGAACTCGGGGCCCCGCGCGAGGGCGAGGTACTGGTACGCGTCGCCGCCGCCTCGCTCTGCCACTCGGACCTCTCGGTGGTCAACGGCGACCGGGTCCGTCCGCTGCCGATGGCGCTTGGCCACGAGGCGGTGGGGGTCGTCCAGGAGACGGGGCCCGGCGTCGGCCGGGTCTCCCCCGGCGACCATGTGGCGCTGGTCTACGTACCGAGCTGCGGCTTCTGCGGCGACTGCGCGGCGGGCCGTCCCGCCCTGTGCGCGAAGGCCGCGGCGGCGAACGGCTCAGGTGCGCTGCTGCACGGCCCGTCGCTCCTGACCGACGCCTCCGGCGCCCCGGTCCTCCACCAGCTGGGCGTCTCGGCATTCTCCGAACACGCGGTGCTCGCCCAGGAATCGGTGGTGCCGATCCCCAAGGACATCCCGTTCACCGTCGCCTCGATGTTCGGCTGCGCGGTCCTTACGGGCGCGGGCGCGGTGATCAACACGGCGGCCCTGCGTCCCGGTCAGTCGACGGTGGTCTACGGCCTGGGCGGCGTGGGCCTCTCCGCGGTCCTCGGCGCCCGCGCGGCGGGGGCGTACCCGATCATCGCGGTCGACCCCGTCCAGGAAAAGCGCGAGCTGGCCCTGCGCCTTGGCGCGACCCATGCGTACGCCCCCGACGACGCGGTCATGGATATCCGCGAACTCACCTCCGGCGGAGCCGAGTTGGCGGTGGAGGCGGTGGGCAGCGCACAGGTGATGGCGGAGTGCCTGACGGCCGTGGCCCGCGGCGGCAAGGTCGTCTCGGTCGGCCTGCCCGCACCCGACCGCGTGCTCCAGGTGCCCGCCCTCGCGTTCGCGGGCGAGGGCAAGTCCCTGCTGGGCTCGTACATGGGCGACGCGGTACCGCGCCGGGACATCCCGAGGTTCCTGGACCTGTGGCGGGCGGGCCTGATGCCGGTGGAACACATGCACAGCGGCACGCTCCCGCTGACGGACATCAACACGGCGCTGGAGGAACTGGCCTCGGGCCGGGCGATCCGTCAGGTCATCGACACGTCGGGCATGCTGAACGTGTGATCAGCGTCAGGCCCTGCCCAGGTACCGCAGCACCGCGAGCACCCGCCGATGGTCCGTGTCCGTGATCGGGAGGTCCAGTTTGGCGAGGATGTTGTTGATGTGTTTGGCCACCGCGCTCTCGCTGACGACCAGTTCCGCGGCGATCCCCGCGTTCGAGCGGCCCTCGGCCATCAGGGCGAGTACGTCGCGTTCGCGCGGGGTGAGGCGGTCGAGCGGGTCGTCGCTCCGGCGCAGGATGAGCTGCGAGACGACCTGCGGGTCCAGGGCCGTGCCGCCCGCGGCGACCCGGCGCAGGGCCTCGATGAACTCCTCGACGTCGGCGACCCGTTGCTTGAGGAGGTAGCCGACCCCTCCGGCGTGCGTGGCCAGGAGGTCCGCGGCGTAGCGCTCCTCGACGTACTGCGAGAGCAGCAGGACCGCGGTGTCCGGCCACTGCTGCCGGATCATGAGGGCCGCGCGTACGCCCTCGTCGGTGAAGCCGGGCGGCATCCGCACGTCGACGACCGCGATGTCGGGGCGGTGTTCGTCGACCGCCGCCAACAGCCCCTCGGCGTCGCCCACTTCGGCCGCCACCTCGAACCCGGCGGCCTGCAGGACCTTCACCACCCCGATCCGCAGCAGCAGCGAGTCCTCGGCGATCACAGCACGCACGGCAGCTCCACGGTCACGACGGTCGGGCCCCCTCGGGGGCTGCTGATCGAGAACGTCCCGTCGACGGAGGCCACACGCCGCCGCAGGCCGTCGAGTCCACTGCCCCCGGCCGGATCAGCGCCGCCCACGCCGTCGTCGGAGACGATCACCTGAAGTATGCCGCCCGAGCGGACCACGCTCACCTCTGCCCCCTCCGCCCCGGCGTGCTTGGTGACGTTGGCGAGGGCCTCGGAGACGACGAAATAGGCGACGGCCTCCACGGCGGGCGCGGGCCGCTCCTCCAGGGACACCGTGAGTCTGACGGGCAGCGGGGCGCGCGCCGCGATCCCGGACAGGGCCGCGTCCAGGCCCCGGTCCTCCAGGACGGCGGGGTGCAGCCCCCGTACGAGCAGCTGGATCTCCTCGATGGCGGCCTTGGCCTCGCGGTGCGCCTCGTCGATGACCTGGCGCGCTTCGGGCGCCAGATCGGTGAGCGTGGCGCGGGCCAGGCCCAGGTTGACCGCGAGCGAGACGAGGCGCTGCTGGGCGCCGTCGTGCAGGTCCCGCTCGATGCGGCGCCGCTCGGCGTCGGCGGCGGCCACGGTCTCGGCGCGCCGCTCCGCGAGGTCCTCGACACGCCGCTCCAGCTCCTCGGCACGACTTGGGCCCAACAGCCTTGTGACGACGGGCTGTTCGACGCGAATCAGCGCGTTGAAGGTGCGCGGAGCAATCAAGAGGCCTACGACACCCACGATCATGAGGAAGGCGATCTGGGTGGAGTAGCCGGCGTACGCGTCCCGCCACGGGTCGGGCAGCGCCCACTCCCAGGCGTAGACCGTGGCGGCGGCGACCGAACCCACCAGCAGGGTCAGCACCGCCGCCTCGGCGATGCCCATCACGATCCCGGCGAGGAAATGGTGCGCGGCCTGGCGCCAGTACGGCCGCGAGCGCATCCGCAGCCAGCCGCGCACCAGGCCGTACCCCCCGCGGAGCGGCGGGACGCGCGGGATCTCCGCGTCCCGCACGTACGCCGCGAAGCGCAGCCGGTGCAGCCAGGCGGCCGGGACCACCGAAGCCAGGCCGAGCGCCAGGGGGACGAGGGCGCCCCCGGGAGCGTAGAAGAGCATCAGCCAGAACCACACCCACAGCAGGAACGCGGTTCCGTGCAGCAGCACGCCGGTGGCGAGGAAGGCGATCCGCGCGCCCAGGAGTCGCCGGGCGCGGCGCAGGGGTTCCTTCAGCGGGCGGCCCAGTGCGCCGAGCAGTGCACGGGTTGTGTGGATCATGCGTACGACGGTATCCGCCCAGGTCGGGCGTGGGCCATGCGGCCAGGGTCCGGGTCGGGGGTAACGCTAGTGCCACCCCAAGTCGGAAAGCAGCGTTACTGATCTTGGCCGCCGTTCCGCGAAGCCTTGGCCGTGAGCCCGAAACCCGGGTCCACGACACCGGAAGGCGCCGCCCGCGATGACCCTCATCACTCTCACCTCTCGTACGGATACGGCCACTTGGAATCGCTGGCAGGGGCGGCTGCTCGTCGGAGCCGGAGCGGTCCTGCTGCCGTGGATGGCCTACCTGGCCGCGACCCTTCCGCCCGAGCAGGCCGTCGCGTGGATAGCCCTCGACACCCTGGAGGCGGCCGCGCTGATCACGGCGGGCCGCTCGCTGCTGCGGGGCGACGGTCGGCACCGCACGGCCGCCGCGGGGGCGGCGCTGTGCCTCCTCGCCGACGCGACGGCGGACCTGCTGACGTCGGCGCCGGGCGCGGAGTTCGCGCAGGCGGTGGCGATGGCGGTGGCGGCGGAGCTGCCGCTGGCAGCGCTGTGCGGAGGGCTTGCGATGGGGCGGCGGGGGCGCGCCCGGTAGTCCTGCGCGGTCTTCAGTCTTCAGGCCACTAGCCCAGGAACGACAACCGGACCTGCCGCTGTGGGTTGTCCCGGTTCGTGTCGACCAGGCACACCGACTGCCAGGTGCCGAGTTCCAGGCTGCCGCCCACGACCGGCAGCGTCGCGTGGGGCGGGACAAGGGCGGGCAGGACGTGGTCGCGGCCGTGGCCCGGGCTGCCGTGGCGGTGTTGCCAGCGGTCGTCGGCGGGGAGCAGCGTGTGCAGCGCGGCGAGGAGGTCGTCGTCGCTGCCCGCGCCCGTCTCCAGGACGGCGATGCCCGCCGTGGCGTGCGGGACGAAGACGTTGAGGAGGCCGTCGCGGCCTGCCGCCGCTTCCCGCAGGAAGCGCTCGCAGTCCTGGGTGAGGTCGACGACCGTCTCGGCCGAGCCGGTGGCGATGTGCAGGACCCGGGTGGTGAAGGCATCGGACATGGGTCCATCCTCCCTCACGACAGCCGCTGATCGCCGACGGCACCATCCGATCACTGATATGTGACGTCCGCCTTTCGAGACGGCATTGACCCTGCGTACGCGATCTGGCTACGTTCTGCGGCATGTTGCGTTCAGCCTTGCTCACCACGCGCGGTCACATCGACCTGCTGCGGGTGGCCTCCTCCGCGTGTCGTCGCGGCTGCTGACGCCCTCTCACTCGCTCTCCCCTTACTCTCCCCACCGCCCGGCCGGTCCGCCGCCGTTCTCCGCCGCTCCCGCGTGATCTCCGTGTGCGCTCGCCCGGCACGCGCGCCCGAGCGCCGCTGACGCACGCCGTCCCGGACCGGTCACCCCTCCCCCTGCCGTGGAGCCCCCATGAGCATCAGCCATGCCCCGCCGCATGACTCGGCCGACATTTCCGGTATATCCAAGAAACAGGACCCCGACAGCGGGACCGGCCCCGCGTCGGATTCGGCATCGGTGTCGCCATCGAAACCGGGGTCGACAGCCGCATCGGCACCAGGACCCGAACTCGAACCCCTCGTCCCCGCCTCGAGCCGCCGCACCTTCGTCCCCCGCTGGCTGCGCCGCACCTCAGGCCCGCTCCTGCTGCTCGCCCTGTGGCAAGTCCTCAGCTCCACGGGCGCGTTGACGGCCGACGTACTCGCCTCGCCCGGCACCATCGCGCGCCTCGCGGGCGACATGGTCGCCGACGGATCGCTGCCTTCCGCCATGGGCGTCTCGCTGCGGCGCGTCGCCGTCGGGCTGCTGTTCGGCACCGTCGTCGGCACCGCGCTCGCCCTGGTCTCCGGGCTCTTCCGGATCGGCGAGGACCTCGTGGACGCCAGTGTGCAGATGCTGCGGACCGTGCCGTTCGTGGGGCTCATCCCCCTGTTCATCATCTGGTTCGGCATCGGTGAGGCGCCCAAGGTCGCCATCATCACGCTGGGCGTCTCCTTCCCCCTCTACCTCAACGTGTACGCCGGAATCCGTGGCGTCGACTCCCAACTGATCGAGGCCGGGGAGGCGCTCGGGCTCTCGCGCTGGGGGCTCGTGCGGCACGTCATCCTGCCGGGGGCGCTGCCCGGCGCCATGACCGGGCTGCGCTACTCGCTGGGCATCGCCTGGCTGGCCCTGGTCTTCGCGGAACAGGTCAACGCCGACGCCGGCATCGGCTTCGTGATGGTCCAGGCACGTGACTTCCTGCGCACCGACGTGATCGTCGTCTGCCTGATCGTCTACGCCTTCCTCGGCCTGATCGCCGATTTCATCGTCCGCACCCTCGAAAGGCTGCTGCTGCAATGGCGACCGACGTTCACCGGCCGGTGACCACCCCGGCGGCCACCGCCCCCGCGGGATCCACCCGCTCCGCCGTGCGCGTCGAGGGCCTGACCCGCTCCTTCGACGGGCGCGCCGTGATCGACCGGCTCCACCTCGACGTCAGGCCCGGCGAGTTCGTGGCCCTGCTCGGACGCAGCGGCTGCGGCAAGTCGACGCTCCTTCGCATCCTCGCCGGGCTGGACCGCGACATCGAGGGCACCGTCCTCGTACCGCGCCGCAAGGCCGTCGCCTTCCAGTCGCCGCGGCTGATGCCGTGGAAGCGGGTGTGGCGCAACGTGCTGCTCGGCCTGCCGGGCAAGCCCCGACGCGACGTCGCGGAGCAGGCGTTGACCGAGGTCGGCCTCAAGCACCGCACGAACGCCTGGCCCAAGACGCTCTCCGGCGGCGAGGCCCAGCGCGCCTCGCTGGCCCGCGCGCTGGTGCGCGAGCCCGATCTGCTCCTGCTCGACGAGCCGTTCGGCGCGCTCGACGCGCTGACCCGGATCAAGGCGCAGCGCCTCGTCGACGAGCTGTGGCAGCGCCGCGGCTGCGCGGTGCTCCTGGTCACGCATGACGTCGAGGAGGCCGTCCTGCTCGCCGACCGGGTGCTCGTCATGGACGAGGGCGTCATCGCGTACGAGAGGGAGATCGATCTCGACCGGCCGCGCGGGATCGCCGACCCCCGGTTCGCCGAGATCCGCGCGGAGCTGCTGCGGCGGCTCGGCGTGGAGGGACCCGACGACGCCGACCCGGCGGGCGGGACCGGCACCGCCGAGACCACCGAAACCGCCGAAACCCCTGCTCACACCGCCACCTGAATGCCCGTCACGCCCGCCACGCCCCTCACGCCCCTCACGCCCCTCACGCCCCTCACGAACGGATCGCACACCACAGCCATGCGACGACCACGCCTCGCCCCAGCCGCCCTGCTCCTCCCCCTGGCCCTGCTGCTCGCCGCCTGCACCGGCACCTCGTCCGCCGACACCTCATCGGGCGGCGCCGGTGGCTCCGTCGACGGCAAGGGGTCGCTGACCCTCAACGTCGGTGATCAGAGGGGAGGTTCGGAAGCGGTACTGCGCGCGGCCGGGGAGCTCGACGACCTCACGTACAAGATCCACTGGTCGACCTTCACCTCCGGACCCCCGCTGCTCGAAGCGATCAACGCCAAGGCCGTCGACCTCGGCGCGGTGGGCAACACGCCGCCCGTCTTCGCCGCGGGCGCCAACTCGAAGATCTCCGTGATCGCGGCGAGCCACGGCACGGCGAACGGCGAGGCGATCCTCGTCCCGAACGGCTCGCCCCTGAAGCGCACGGAGGACCTCAAGGGCAAGTCGGTCGCGGTGGCGCAGGGTTCGTCGGCGCACTACCAGCTCGTCGCCTCCCTCGAGAAGGCCGGGCTCGACTTCACGGACATCAAGGTCAAGTACCTGCAACCCGCCGACGCGCTCGCCGCCTTCACCGGCGGCAAGGTGGACGCCTGGGCCGTCTGGGATCCCTACACCTCGCAGATCCTGCAGCCCAAGAAGGGCCGCGTCCTGACCGACGGCGAGGGCGTGGTGAACGGGATCAGCTTCCAGGTGGCGGCGCCCGGCGCGCTCGGCGACAAGAAGAAGTCCGCGGCCATCGACGACTACCTGAAGCGGCTGCGCAGGGCCCAGGCCTGGGTCTACAAGCACCCGGAGGAGTGGGCGAAGGTCTGGGCGAAGGACACGGGCCTGCCGTACGAGGTCGCCCTCGCGTCGGTCAAGCGCAGCAACGGCACCCGCGTCCCCGTCGCCGTGGACAAGAACGTGGTCAGCACCGAGCAGGACATCGCCGACACCTTCACCGATCTGACGCTGATCCCGCGCCGCATCGACTTCGGCGACTTCGTCGACACCCGCTTCAACGGCGGTCTGCCGCCCTCCACCACCCCGCCGCGCACGTACCCCGAGGAGAACTGACGATGACCGTCCACCTGCACTGGTTCCTGCCGACCGGCGGCGACGGCCGCACCCTCGTCGACCGGCACGCCTACACCGACGGCGGCATCACGCGCTCCCGCGTCACCCCGGTCAGCGGTGTGCGGGCGCCCGACATCGAGTATCTCGCCCAGATCGCCAAGGCCGCCGAGCAGTTGGGCTTCGAGGCGGTGCTCACGCCGACCGGGACGTGGTGCGAGGACGCGTGGCTGACGACGGTCGCGCTCGCCCAGCACACCGAGCGGCTCAAGTTCCTGGTGGCGTTCCGCCCCGGCGTCATCTCCCCGGTGCTCGCCGCGCAGATGGCGGCGACCTACCAGCGCATCACGCGCGGACGGCTGCTCCTGAACGTGGTCACGGGCGGCGACTCGACCGAACAGCGCCGGTTCGGCGACCACTTGGACCACGACCGCCGCTACTCCCGCACCGACGAGTTCCTCTCGGTCGTACGCGGGGTGTGGAGCGGGCTGCCGTTCGACTTCGGCGGCGAGCACTACCAGATCGACGGCGGTCTCACCGCGCTGCCGCCCGACCCGCTGCCGGAGATCTTCTTCGGCGGTTCGTCGGCGGCCGCGGGGCCCGTCGCGGCGCGGCACAGCGATGTCTATCTGACCTGGGGCGAGCCGCCGGAGCAGGTCAAGCGGAAGATCGACTGGATCCGCGGGCTCGCCGAGCGCGAAGGGCGCACGGTCCGCTTCGGCATCCGACTGCACACGATCTCGCGCGACTCGTCGGCCGAGGCGTGGGCGACCGCGAACCGGCTGCTCGACGACCTCGACCCGGACACCATCGCGGCCGCGCAGGAGGCGCTCGGCCGCAGCGAGTCGGTCGGCCAGCAGCGGATGCTCGCGCTGCACGGCGGCTCGCGGGACGAGCTGGAGATCGCGCCCAACCTGTGGGCGGGCGTGGGCCTCGTGCGCGGCGGCGCGGGCACGGCGCTCGTCGGCAGTCACGCGGACGTCGCCGACCGCATCGAGGAGTATCACGCCCTGGGCGTGGACCACTTCGTGCTGTCCGGCTATCCGCATCTGGAGGAGGCGTACTGGTTCGGCGAGGGCGTGATCCCCGACCTGGCGCGGCGCGGCCTGCTCGCGCGCATTCCGGCCTCGCCCCTGGCCGGGGTGCCCGCGGCGAACGGCCGTCCCGCGTCCGCTCCCGGCGGCGCGCCGCTGCTGGTGGCCGGCGGACGCTGAGACCGGCGGCCCCGGGCGGGCGGTGCGTCCGCCCGGGGCCTGACCGAGGCCGGGCCGGGCCTGGTCGATATTCCCCATGTACCGCCATGCGGGAACAGCATGGCGAATACACCGTGATGAGCGGAAACGCCGTATACGAATACGAACCCCGTCATCACAAAGCGTAATTTGTGACCCAGCTCACACCAACAGCTGTAAAAGATCTTGATTATGCATATCCACATCCCTGTTTCCCTGTGACACGATGCCAATGCGTTGGCACTGACCGCCCCACTCGGGTGGTAGCAGTACGGCAAGTGGCTTCTCCAAAGTTTTTGCTAGCCGTAATTCGGGGGAACAAGAATGCCCGCAATGATTGTCATCGGTTACCGGGACGACCTTGATCTTGCAGTACGGAAAAGGGGATTGACCCCTTTCTATATCGTGCCGCAGTCCGCAGCACCTCCCCAGGGCATCGACTTCACCGCCGTATCCGATATAGAAAATGCCCACGAACTTCTGCGCGCGGTACTCGCGGCGCAAATCGATGACGTCGCAGGAGTCCTCAGCTGCCATGAAATGGGCGTCTTCGGGGCCGCCTATCTGAGACAACAGCTCAATCTTCCAGGGAACCCGGACTCACACAGAGTTCTCCATTTCCGGGACAAGTACCTCCAGAAGAACGGCCTGCCGCCCCACATCCGGCGGGCACACTGCCGGTACGTGCCGAGCGGCACCGCGTTCGAGGAGCTCACCACCGAGCTCGGCGACACCTTCGTCATCAAACCGGCGAACGGAGGCGGCTCCCTTCGTACGACGATCGTGCGCTCTCCGGAGGATTACGAGCAGGCCCTGAGCCCGTTCCCCGACCGCTCGGACGTCGCGGTCGTCGCCGAATCCTTCATCGACGCCCCGGAGATCTACGTCGACGGCGTCTGGGGCGAAGGGGGCCTGCGGTGGTGGACGCTGGTGGGCTATCACGCCTCGCCCCTCAGCGCCGCGCAGGGCGGCATCATGGCCGCGTACATCCTGGACAGGAGACTGCACGCGGCGCTGTACGAGCAGGCGGAGGCACTGGCCACGGACGCGCTGTCGAGCCTCGAAGCGCCCGACTGCGTCTTCCACCTCGAAATGTTCCAGGAAGCCGAAGGACTGACGTTCGGCGAATGTGCGCTGCGCCTACCCGGCGGCCTTTCCCCGCGTTGCGACGAACTGACGTACGGCGTCAACCTCTTTGACGTCGAGATCAGCCTGGCGCTCGGCGAAGGGGTTCCGCCGCTCGATGCCGACCCGAACCCCGAGCGCTTCCATGCGCATATCCTTTTGCGCCCTTCGAGCAGAGGCACGGCGACTCAGGCCGATTTCGAGCACGCCTTCCAGCTCGACGAGATCTCCTATCCCTCGACGCCGGACGCCCGCGTGGGTCCCTACGGGATGGTCGGCTACGCGATCGTCTCCGACCCGGACGAGGCGACGCTGCGGAAGAAGATCGAGGAAATCGTGAGATTCAACGAGGTCTGCTGAGAAGGCCGCGTTCCTGACGCCGGTTTCTTCCGGCGTCTCTGACCCTTCCGACGTCTCCGGCGCCTCCCGCCCGATTTTGGAACCGAGCCGTACCCGGCCCGCGCCGCATTTCATTCTGCCGCCTCGCGCGCCCCATGTATGCAGGGCATCTGGGTGATGCCAGGTGACCGGCGGAGAGCCCACGGGCACGTCCACGGAATTCACCTGACGTCACACCCATCTCCTTTAATTCGCCCAATTTTCCGCCCCCTTCTTCTTACTCATTCGAGTTCTCTCTCCATTTTTCCGATCGGAGGTCTTCGCCCCCATGCCGGATCACCGTTCCCTTTCCACGCTTCCGCACCTGCTGGAGAGCGCGGCCCGCGACACCTCGCGTGGCATCACGTTCATCGGCGGTTCCTTCCTGACCTACGCCGAGCTCCAGGAGTGCGCGGGACGGATCGCTCAAGGGCTGCACGACCGCGGCACCGCCCCTGGCGACCGGGTCCTGATCGTCGCCGATGAACCCGAGACCTTCTTCCGCGCCTTCTGGGGATGTCTCATCGCCGGGCTCGTCCCTTGCCCCGTCGCGCCGCCCGCCGACCCGTCCCGCTGGACGGCTCAACTGGAGTACCTGCGCGAGCTGTTGGGCGATCCCCTGGTGCTCGTGTCCAAGGCGTCCCACGCCGACCTGCCCGATGTCGGACTGCGGACGGCGACGGTGGACGAGCTGAGCCACGCCGCGCCCGCGCATGTCCGGATCCCCGCGGCGGCGCCCGACGACCTCGCCCTGCTGATGCTCACCTCCGGCTCCACCGGATCGAGCAAGGCGGTCAGGCTCACCCACGCCAATCTGCTCGCGGCACAGGCCGGGAAGGCCGGTGCGCTCGAACTGGGGCCCGCCGACACGATATTGAACTGGATATCGACCGATCACATCGCCGCGATCGAGGCGCATCTGCTGCCGATGCTGAACGGCGCCGACCAGGTCATGACGGTTCCGGCGACCGTGCTCGCCGACCCCGTGGAGTTCCTCAGGCTGCTCACGACGCACCGCGTCAAGGTGACCTTCACCCCCAACTTCCTGTTCGGGCAGATCAATCAGGCGCTCGCGCAGCGGCCCCCCGCTCAGCGGGAGGTGGACCTGTCGCAGGTGCGGCACGTCATCTCCGGCGGCGAGGCCACGGTGACCGCGACCGTGCGGGAGTTCCTGGCCAACCTCGCCCCGTACGGGCTGCGCGGCGATGTGATCGTCCCCGCCTTCGGGATGACGGAGACCTGCGCGGGCAGCGTGTTCAACCGGGACTTCGCCACCCGCGACCAGGGCACCGAGTTCCCGCCGCTGGGGCGCCCCGTCCAGGGCCTGCGCATCCGCGTCGCCGACGAGAGCGGCACCGTCCTGGCCTCCACCGACCGGCCCGGGGTCACCGAACCCGGCGAGGTGCAGCTGCACGGCACGATGGTCACCGCCGGGTACTTCGCCAACGAACGCGCCACCACCCAGGCGTTCACCGCCGACGGCTGGTTCCGCACCGGCGACCTGGGACAGCTCGACGCCGACGGGCGGCTGATGCTGGTCGGGCGTACCAAGGACTCCATCATCGTCAACGGCGTCAACTACTACAGCCACGATCTGGAGACCGTCCTGGACGAGCTGGGCGAGGTGCGGCGCGGGCAGGTCGCGGCCTTCCCCGTCCGGCCCGAGGGCGCCGACTCCGAGCAGCTCGCCATCGCCTTCGTGCCCGAGGGCGACCTCGCCGACGACACGGCCGTGTACCAGGCGATCGTGGCGATCCGCAGCTCCACGGTCATGCACTGGGGCTTCCGCCCGCACCTCGTCCTGCCGGTCACCGTCCCGGACATCCCGCGCGGCAACCTCGGCAAGGTCCAGCGGACCCGGCTGCGCACCGCCGTCGAGAACGGCGCCCTCGACGGGGCGGCCCGCCGCGCGGACGAGGTGAGCACGCGGTTCCTCGGCGGGTACGTGGCACCGGAGGGCACCACGGAGACCGCGCTCGCCGCCATCTACGCCCGCGCGCTCAACATCGCAAAGGTCCCGGCAACCGTCAGCTTCTTCGACCTCGGCGGCACCTCGCTCGATGTGCTGCGGCTCAAGCTGGAGATCCAGAACGAGTTCGGCATCGAGGACGTGCCCATGTCGACTCTCCTTCAGGCACCGTCAGTTCGAGAGCTGGCCGGACGGCTCACCGGCGGCCGGGGCACGGGCGGCGACGCGGCGTACGATCCGCTCGTGCCGCTGCAGGTCACCGGCGAGGGCACACCGCTGTTCTGCGTGCACCCGGGCCTCGGCGAGGTCCTCGTGTTCATCAACCTCGCCAAGTACTTCACCGGGGAGCGGCCGTTCTACGCGCTGCGGGCCCGCGGGTTCGGGCAGGGCGAGACCCACTTCGCGTCCTTCGACGAGATGGTCGCCACCTATGTGGCGGCGATCCGCCGGGCGCAGCCCCACGGTCCCTATGCCGTCGCCGGGTACTCCTACGGCGGCGCGGTCGCCTTCGAGATCGGCAAACAGCTGGAGGCCGACGGCGACGAGGTCAAGTTCGTCGGTGTGTTCAATCTGCCGCCGAGCATCTCGGGCCGCATGAACGAGATCACGTTCACCGCGGGTGCGATCAACCTCGCGCTGTTCCTCGAACTGATCGACGCGGCCGACATCCCGGAGCTCACCGCCCGTCTGGACCCGCTGCCCGAGGCCGACCAACTGGCTCGGCTGATCGACCAGGCACCGAAGCGGCGCCTGACCGAACTGGACCTGACCATCGAGCGGTTCACCGCCTGGGTGCACCTGGCACAGAGCATGGTGCACCTCGGCCGTGACTACGAACCCTCGGGGTCCGTCGGACAGGCGCACGTGTTCTACTGCACCCCGCTGAAGGGCACCAAGCAGGAGTGGCTGGACAACCAGCTGCGCCACTGGGACGACTTCACCCGGCGCCCCACCACGTTCATCGAGGTCGAGGGCGAGCACTACACGCTGATGAGCCCGCAGCACGTACAGACCTTCCAGACGACACTGCGCCGCGAACTGGCCCGTGCGCTCGGCTAAGGACGGAAAAGGCATGCAAGGCAAGAAGATTCTGCTGACCGGTGGTACGGGCCAGGTCGCGCGGCCCGTCGCCGAGGCGCTCGCCGCCGACAACGAGGTGTGGTGCCTGGGCCGGTTCGGCGACCTGGCCGCGCGCAAGTCGCTGGAGGAGCGCGGCGCCCACACCTTCACCTGGGACATGGCCGCCGGTGATCTGACGGACCTGCCGGACGACTTCACCCACGTGCTGCACTCCGCGGTGCACCGGGGCGACGGCACGGACTTCGACGAGACGGCCCGTGTCAACGCGGCGGGCACCGCCCAGTTGATGACGCACTGCGCCACCGCGGAGGCGTTCCTGTACGTGTCGTCGGGAGTCGTCTACAACCGGGCCGACCGCACCCATCGTTACCGCGAGAGCGACCCGCTGGGCGGTGCGGCACCCTGGCTGCCGACGTACCCGATCGCGAAGCTGTCCGCGGAGGGCGTGGTGCGGGGCCTGAGCGAGGCGCTCGGGCTGCCCGCGGTGATAGCCCGCCTCAACATCGCCTACGGCGTGCACGGCCATGGCGGCGTACCCATGATCCTCTTCAACCAGATGCGGGCGGGCCGCCCCTGCGCGGTGCCGCGCGAGGGACAGAACTACTGCAACCTCCTGCACGTCGACGACCTCGTCCGCCAGGTGCCGCTGCTGTGGGGCGCGGCGCAGGCGCCCGCGCGCGTGCTCAACTGGGGCGGCGACGAAGAGGTCGGCATGACCGACCTCCTCGCGTACATGTCCGAGCTCACCGGCGTGCCGGTCCAGCTCGACCGCGGCGACCTCAGCCGGGAGACGGCCGTCTTCGACCACGAGGCCCGCCGCGCGCTGATCGGCGACTGCGCCGTCGGCTGGCGGGCCGGGATCGCCCGCACCATGGCCGAGCTGTTCGAGGAGTACCGCGACCGCATCGACGCGTACGTCACCGCGCACAGCATCGGGACGTCCGCCAACCAGCCCGTCGGCGAACGGGGTTAGGGATCAGCATGCGCAGGCCCATCGACATCGACGCGCTCCAGCAGGTGCTGTGCGCCGCTCTCGGCACCGACGCACCGGTCTGCACCCCGGCCCAACTGGGCGTGGACATCGCCGCGTTGACCGCGGCGGACATCGCGGTGGCCGACCGGCCCACCCTCGTCGGCGGCGCGGCACCGTACGCCCCGACCACTCCCGCCCCCACACCCCAGGCCCTCGACGCGCTGATCGAGCGCGCGCGCTCCCTCGGCGTCAGCCAACTCCTCGTACCGCATGTGAGGCGCACCGACGACCCCGGTGCGCTGCGGGACGCGGGCTTCGTCCCCGTCACCGCCGACAGCGAGTGTGTCGTACGGCTGACCGAGGACGTGGACGATCTGCTGCGCGGCCGCGTCGGGGCCGACCGGCTCCGCGAACTCCGCGCACTCCATGAGGCGGTGTCCCAGGACTTCACCTGGGAGCGGATCCGCTTGAGCGAGCTGAGCGCGCACGGCTGGGCGCGGGAGGCCTTCGTCGCGCTCCATCGGCAGGCCGCCGAGCGGGACGGGCACGGCCGGACTCCGTACAACGCCGACGCTCTCGACGCACTGGCCCAGGGCGCTCCCGCGGACCGCACCGAGCTGCTCGTGCGCCGTCGCGAGGAGGTCGCGGACGCCCAGGACGCCGTCGTCCAGGTCGCGATCCTGGTGCGGTCCCACACCGGGCGCGGAACCTACCACCTCGCCGGGGCCGTCGGTCTCGACGATCCCGGCGCGCGCCGGAACCTCGAAGACGCCACCCTGTACCGGCTCTGCCTCGACGCGCGGAGCTCCGGCCTGGCATGGGTCCACCTCGGTTCCGGGGACGCCGAGCGCAAGCGGGGCCTGGGCGCCGATCTGTTCATCCCCCTCGACCACTGGCTGCGCGCCCCGGACCTACCGCCCACCGTCGAGGAGGGGGACGGGTCCGCCCTGTCACGCTTCGCGACCGGACCCGTCGCCGCGGTCCCCGTCCCCGGCCCCGCCCGCTTCCGCCGCCAGCCGCGCTTCGACACGATCGACCTGTCGAGCAACACCAACCCGTTCCTCGGCGCCGACGCCCTCTACCCCCATCTCGACACCACCGAACTCGCCAGGACGTACCTGGCGGCGATCGCGGAGCTGCCGGGCCACCAGGGTGTCGACACGCTGAGCCCGGAGCACGTGCTGTTCTCCAGCGGGTCGGTCGACGGCGTCATGCTGCTGCTCGCGGCGCTGGCATCGCCCGGCGAGACCGTCTGCGTCACGCCGCCGACCTTCCCGCTCTACGCCCACTTCGCCCGCGTCCTGCGCCTGCCCGTCGTCGACGCCCCACTGCGCGGCGACGACCTCCGCGAACTCGACGTGGCGGCGATCCTGGCCGCGGAGCCACGGGTGACGTTCCTGTGCGACCCGAACAACCCCGTCGGCACCCGGCTCGACCGGGCACAGGTGCTCGACCTGGTGACGCGCACGCGCGGCATCGTGGTGATCGACGAGGCGTACGCCGAGTTCAGCGACACCCCTTCGTACGCCGGTCTGGTCGCGGCGCACGACAACCTCATCGTGCTCAGGACCCTCTCGAAGGCGTGGGGGCTCGCGGGCGCGCGCTGCGGGATCGCGCTGGCCCGACCCGGTCTCATCGACGCGCTACGACGGGTGCAGGTGCCCTTCGGGTTCACCGACGCGTCCCAGCGGGCCGCGCGGCACCGGCTGACCAACCGCGAAGAGGCGCTCGGCAGCGTCCGGCGCATCCGCGCCGAGCGCGACCGGATGGCCTCGGCCCTCGCCGAACACCCCTCGGTGGAGCGGGTGTTCCCCTCAGAGACCAACTTCCTCCTCGTCCGACTGCACAAGCACGAACAGGTGATGGCACGGTTCGCCGCCGCGGGGATCGTCGTCGCCGACACCGGATTCGTCATTCCCGCCACCTGCCGCATCTCGATCGGCGACCCCCGCGCGAACGACACGCTGCTCGCCGCGCTCTCGTCCGTGCTGTGAGGACCGGATCGCCGTGTGCGGACCAAGACCGAAAGGATCCCTTCGTGGGTCACGATTCCCGCTCCGATCTCCCCTTCACCAGCACCGTCGTCGCCGAAGGGTTCGACCGCTGGAGCCCGCCCCTGCACCAGGAGTTCGCGGCCAACTCCCACAACGACCAGCTGGGCCAGACGCTCCTGAAGAAGACGGAGCAAGTACGCGTCTGGGAGACGCACCTGGCACCGGGCGAGCGCCTCCCCGTCCACCGGCACGAACGGGACTACACCTGGATCGCGCTGACCGACGGCCACGCCCGCCAGCACTCCGAAGACGGCGCCAGCCGCGAGATCTCCTTCGCCCGCGGCCAGACCCTCCACTTCCGCCTCGACGAGGGACGCCACCACCTGCACGACCTCAAGAACATCGGCGAGGAACCCCTGTCGTTCCTGACGGTCGAGACACAGGCCGTGTAGTCGCGGGAAGATCTCCGACCCCGACGCGGTTAGTAGAAACGTGAACGACATCGGGGTACGAGACGCGGCCGCCCCAGCGGCGGTACAGAACGTGGACGTGGTCGTCATCGGCGCCGGGCAGGCGGGCCTGTCCAGCGCCCACCACCTGCGGCGGGTCGGCTTCGAGCCCGACCGGGACTTCGTGGTGCTCGACCACGCGCCCCGGCCCGGCGGCGCCTGGCAGTTCCGCTGGCCCTCCCTGACGTACGCGAAGGTCCACGGCATGCACTCGCTCCCGGGCTTCGAGCTGACGGACGCGGACCCCGCGCGCCCGTCGTCGGAGGTCATCGGGGAGTACTTCGAGGCGTACGAACACCGCTTCGACCTGCAGGTGCGGCGCCCCGTCGACGTACGCGAGGTCCGCGAGGGCGAGGCGGGCCGACTGCTCGTCGAGACCTCGGCGGGCACCTGGTCGACCCGTGCGGTCATCAGTGCGAC
Source organism: Streptomyces kanamyceticus (assembly GCF_008704495.1). Lineage (NCBI taxonomy): Bacteria > Bacillati > Actinomycetota > Actinomycetes > Kitasatosporales > Streptomycetaceae > Streptomyces > Streptomyces kanamyceticus. Next base: position 9,255,915 of record NZ_CP023699.1, on the reverse strand, counting down.
GGGCACCTGGGACCGGCCGTTCTGGCCCCGCTACCCGGGCCAGGAGACGTTCCGCGGGCGGCAGTTGCACACGGCGGTCTATCCGGGGCCCGAGGCGTTCGAGGGGCAGCGGGTCGTCGTGGTGGGCGGTGGCGCGTCCGGTACGCAGCACCTCATGGAGATCGCCCCGTACGCGGCCGCGACCACCTGGGTCACCCGCCGTCCGCCGGTCTACCGCGAGGGGCCCTTCACCGAGGACTGGGGGCGCTCGGCCGTGGCCATGGTCGAGGAACGCGTACGTCAGGGGCTCCCGCCACGGAGCGTGGTGTCGGTGACGGGGTTGCCCGTGAACGACGCCATCCGGCGGGCGCGGGCCGACGGCGTGCTCGACCGGCTCCCGATGTTCGACCGCATCACGCCGAGCGGCGTCGAGTGGGACGACGGGCGCCACGTCGACGCGGACGTCATCCTCTGGGCGACGGGCTTCCGCCCGGCGATCGAGCACCTGGCCCCCCTGCGGCTGCGCGAGCCGGGCGGCGGCATCCGCATGGAGGGCACCCGCGCCGCCGCCGACGCCCGCATCCACCTGGTCGGCTACGGACCTTCGGCCAGCACGATCGGCGCGAATCGCGCGGGCCGCGCGGCGGTACGGGAGATCCAACGGCTACTCGCCCAGGAGCCAGTCACGGCATGAGGGCCCCGTAAGGGGCGCGAGGAACGGCGCGCCCAGCCACAAAGCGACCCGCACGCGCAACGAAGCGACTAAGGCAAGTAAAGGGTGTAGAGCAACCTGTCGGGCACAACCGGCGGGGTCCCCTGCAGCACCCCCGTCGTGGCATTGTCGACAAGCCCACGCTTCACCTGCGCCGGGGTGTCCGCGGGCCGAAACCCAAGATGGAGCGCGGCCGCCCCGGCCGCGTGCGCCGTGGCCATCGAGGTCCCGCTGAGCGTCGCCGTCGCGGTGTCGCTGCCGATCCACGCCGAGGGGATCTGCACCCCCGGTGCGAACAGGGACACGCAGTCGCCGTAGTTCGAGGAGCCGGCCCTGCGGTCGCCGCGGTCGCTGGCGCCGACGCTGATCGTCTCGGGCACCCGCGAGGGCGAGGTGCCGCACGCGCCGCCCGCCTGGCCCTCGCTGCCCGCCGCGACGGTGTACGTGACCCCGGAACGGATCGAGTTGCGCACCGCGGTGTCGATGGCCTCGCTGGCCGTGCCGCCGAGGCTCATGTTCGCGACCGCGGGGCGCGCCGCCTTGGCGGTCACCCAGTCGACGCCCGCGATCACGCCCGACGCGGTGCCCGAGCCCTGGCAGTCGAGTACCCGCACCGCCACGACCTTGGCCTTCTTGGCCACTCCGTACGTCGTGCCCGCGGCGATGCCGCCGACCTGGGTGCCGTGGCCGTTGCAGTCCTCGCCGTTCCTGCCGTCGCCCACCGTGTCGGTGCCGACCGAGGCCCGGCCGCCGAACTCCTTGTGCGTGGTCCGCAGGCCCGTGTCGATGACGTACACGCTGACGTCGGGCGCGGTCGTGCGGTACGTGTACGTGGTGGAGAGCGGGAGGCGCCGCTGGTCGATCCGGTCCAGGCCCCAGGGCGCGTTCGGCTGGGTCGTATCGCCGGCCGTGGTGTCCACGGCCGTGTCGACCACGCTCACCCGGGTGTCCTGGCGGATGTACGCGACACGGGGATCGGCGGCCGTCCGGGCCGCCTGCGCGCGGCTCATCCGCGCGGAGAAGCCGTGCAGCGCGGCGCGGTACACATGACCGAGCCGGGCCCCTTCGGCCCGGCCCACCAGCTCGCGCGCCACGTCGGGCACGGCGGCCGCGGCGGCCGCGGCGGCCTTCGCGGGCTCCTTCAGTACGACGATCCAGCCGTCCGGCACGGCGACCTCGGCGCCACGCGCGAGCCGCAGCTCCCCGGCGGAAGGGCCGGACGAGGCATGTCCTGCGGGTGGTGTGACGCCTAACTGGAGTCCTGCGGCTATGAGCGCGGCGGGCAGCAGCACCGCTGCCGTCCGCCCACGGGAGGGCATTCTCATTCCCGGTGCACCTGAACCTTTCGTTGACCGGTCGACCGGTTGACCAGTTGACCGGTTGGCCAGAGGTGGGGTCGGGTCACGTGCGGTGCGCGGCGCTGTCGTTGCCGGTGGTTCGGCGCGGAGCGCATGCCAGAATCTCGCGCCGCTCAGCGCGGCACAAGAGTCCGGACCGGGGCCGGGAAGGGGCACCTAGCTCTTCGCGTGCTTGTTGAACTCCGCGACGTTCTTGCGATGCGTCTCGAAGCTCGACGTGAACCGCGTGTCACCCGGTTTCACGGTGACGAAGTACAGCCAGTCCCCACGCGTCGGGCTGGTCGCCGCGCGCATCGCCGCTTCGCCCGGGTTGCCGATCGGCGTGGGCGGCAGGCCCATGCGCGCATAGGTGTTGTACGGGCTGTTGATCTTCGTGTCACGGTCGGTGGTGGCCAGCGTGGAGCGGTTCAGGGCGTAGTTGACGGTGGAGTCCATCTGCAACGGCATGCCCTGGTCGAGCCGGTTGTAGATGACCCGGGCCACCTTGCCCATGTCCGCCTTGGAGCCCGCCTCCGCCTCGATCATGCTGGCGATGGTGACGGTCTGGTAGACGTTCACCGCGTTGCGGTCGGCGCCGGCGGTGACCTGGCTGCCGCCGAACTTCTTCGTCGCCGTGTTCACCATGTACGACAGGACGGAGGCCGGGGTCGACTGGGAGCTGATCGGATACGTGGCGGGGAAGAGGTACCCCTCGGGGTTGCCCCCGGCGTCACTGGGAAGCTTGAGACCGGCCTTGGGCAGGGCCTTCTTCGTGCTGCCCGCGGGCACCTTGAGCGCCTGGTCCACGGCCGCGTACACCTGGCCCGATCGCCAGCCTTCGGGAATGGTCAGCGACTCGGGCCGCGCGTCGTCGTCCGGAAGCATCAGCGGCACCGCCACGGCGGTGGCCGCCGCGACGGCTCCGGTCGCGATCAGGGCGATCCGGCCCCGCCGCGTCAGTCGAATCGTGCCCCGTCGCGGAGTCTTGGTCTGCATGCGGGCACGGTAACCCGCAGAACATGACATTCCTGGCATATCTTCATGTCGCGGGCTCCAGTTGCGCGTCTCTGCGCACCAGGGCGGCGTAACGCCCGTCGCGCGCCAGGAGCTGCTCGTGGGTGCCTCGCTCGGCGGTGCGCCCGCCGTCGAGGACCACGATCTGGTCGGCGCCGCGGACCGTGGAGAGCCGGTGGGCGATGGTGAGCGTGGTGCGGTTCGCGGACAGCGCGTCGATGGCTTCCTGCACGGCCCGCTCGGTGCGGGTGTCCAGGGCGCTGGTCGCCTCGTCGAGGATGAGGACGGGCGGGTCCCGCAGGATCGTGCGGGCGATGGCGAGGCGCTGCTTCTCACCGCCGGAGAAGCGGTGGCCGCGCTCACCGACCACCGTGTCGTACCCGTCGGGCAGCGACGCGATGTGGTCGTGGATCTGGGCCGCGCGGGCCGCGGCGACCATTTCCTCGTCGGTGGCGTCGGGCTTGGCGAAGCGGAGGTTCTCGGCGACCGAGGCGTGGAAGAGGTAGGTCTCCTGGGAGACGACTCCGACGGCGCGCGCGAGCGTGTCGAAGTCCAGGTCCCGCACGTCGACACCGTCGAGCGTGACGCGCCCGCCCGTCACGTCGTACAGCCGGGGCACGAGGTGGCTCAGGGTCGACTTGCCGGATCCCGTGGGCCCGACCACGGCGAGGCTGCCGCCCGCGGGTATCTCGATGTCGATGTCCTGGAGCGTGGGCCCCGACTTGTCGTCGTAACGGAACTCGACGCCCTCGAAGCGGACCTCGCCCTTGATCTTGTCGAGGCGTACCGGGTGCTCGGGTTCGGTGATGTCGATGGGCAGGTCGAGGTACTCGAAGATGCGCTGGAAGAGCGCGAGCGAGGTCTGGATCTGCACGCCGGTGGAGAGCAGGCTGACCGTCGGCCGGAACAGGCCCTGCTGGAGCGAGACGAAGGCGACGAGCGTGCCGATCGAGACGGTCGGGCCACCCATCTGGAAGGCGATGCCCGCGGTCCAGTAGATGACGGCGGGCATGGCGGCCATGACGATCGAGATGACGGCCATGCGCCAGCGGCCCGCCATGTTCGACCGGATCTCCAGGTCGACGAGCTGCTCGGACTCGTCGGAGAAGGACTTGGTCAGGGAGTCGGAGCGGCCCATCGTGCGGCCCAGGACGATGCCGCTCACCGAGAGGGACTCGGTGACCGTCGCCGCCATCGCGGCCATCTGCTTCTGGCGCTGCGTGGCGATCTTCTTGCGCTCGCGGCCGACGCGGCGGCTGATCCACACGAACACGGGGAGCAGCAGCAGCGAGACGACGGTCAGGCGCCAGTCCAGGGCGAGCATGGCGACGACGGTCGCGATCACGCTCGTGAGGTTCGAGACCAGGGACGTGGCGGTGGAGGTGACGGTCGCCTGCATGCCGCCGATGTCGTTGGCTATCCGGGACTGGACCTCGCCCGTGCGGGTGCGGGTGAAGAAGGCCAGGGACATGCTCTGCAGTCGGCCGTAGACGGCGGTGCGCAGGTCGTGCATGACCCGCTGCCCCACGGACGTACTGATCAGGGTCTGCAGGACGCCGAAGACGCTCGTGACGACCGCGCTGACGATCATGCCGAGCGCGAGCAGGCTCAGCAGGCCCGTGCGCCCCTGCGGGATCGCGGTGTCGAGGATCTCCTTGAGCAGGAAGGGCGTCGCGACCGAGACGAGGGACGCGGCGCAGACCAGCAGGCCCACGACCGCGAGGCGGCCGCGGTAGGGGCGGAAGAGGCGGAGGATGCGGCGCATCTGGCGCGGCGGTTCCTGGCCGGGGGCCTGGGGCGGCGGCGTCCAGGTGGGTTCGTCGTGACGCATGGGCTCCTACGGGGTGAGGGCGTACGGGACCTTGTTCCGGATGATGCGAGATTCAGGGAGCATAGCTCACTGTTACCTATACTCACAATGCACATGGTCCTGATAATGTTCCCGTCATGAGCACCCCGGACACCGACGGCCCTCTCGCCGAACAGTTGCTGCGGCTCACCCGCAGGCTGCACCGCATCCAGAAGCACCATCTGGAGCCGGTGGGCATCACCCCGGCCCAGTCCCGGCTGCTGCGCACCCTCGCGCACTACGAGACGCCGCCGCGCATGGCCGACCTGGCACAGCGCCTCGAAGTGGTGCCGCGCGCGGTGACGAGCCTCGTCGACGGCCTGGAGTCGGGCGGCCTGGTGCGCCGCGCGCCGGATCTGAGCAATCGCCGCGTCATCCGGATCGAACTCACGGACGCGGGGCAGGACGCACTCAAGAAGCTGCGCAGCGCGCGCAGAGCCGCCGCAGAGGACATCCTGGCCCCACTGACCGCCGCACAGCGCGAGGTGCTCGGCGGCCTGCTGTCCGCCCTGCTCGACGACCCCGGACGCCGTTGCTGACGACCCGGACGTCGTTGCCGACCACCGCCGAGGAGTGCTCATGCCCCTGCTGGAGCCCGAGCCGGACGCCCTGCGCCCCACGTCGCGCGCCCCGAAGCCGTCACCCGACCGGGTGGCCGACCTGCGGGCCTCCGGCACACCTGACCCGCTGCGCACCGAACTGACCGCGCTGCTCGGCGCCGACAAGGTCCTGACGAAGGTCTCCGACCTGGTGCGGTACGCCTCGGACGCGAGCCCCTACCGGTTCCTGCCGCAGGTCGTGGTCGTCCCCGAGGACATCGACGACGTATCGGCGATCCTCTCGTACGCGCACGGCAAGGGCCGCGAGGTCGTCTTCCGCGCGGCGGGGACGTCGCTGAACGGCCAGGCCCAGGGCGAGGACATCCTCGTCGACGTGCGCAAGCACTGGTCGGGCATCGAGGTCATCGGCGAGGGCGAGCGGGCGCGCATCGGCCCCGGCACCACCGTGGTGCGCGCCAACACCGCGCTCTCCCGGTTCGGCCGGGTGCTCGGCCCCGACCCGGCGAGCGCCATCGCCTGCACCATCGGCGGCGTCGTCGCGAACAACGCGTCGGGCATGACGGCGGGCACCACCCGCAACTCCTACCGCACGGTCGCCTCGCTGACCTTCGTGCTCCCCTCGGGGACGGTCGTGGACACCGCCGAGCCGGACGCCGACGAGCAGCTGGCCCACGCGGAACCCGCCCTCTGCGAGGGGCTCCTGGCCATCAAGCGGGAGATCGAGGCGGATGCCGAGCTCACCGCCCGCATCCGCGCCAAGTACGAGATCAAGAACACCAACGGCTACCGCCTGGACGCCTTCCTCGACGGCGAGACCCCCGTGCGGATCCTGCGCGGCCTGATGGTCGGCTCCGAGGGCACCTTCGGCTTCATCTCGGAGGTCGTGTTCGACACGCTGCCGCTGGACCGGCACACGACGAGCGCCCTGCTCTTCTTCCCCTCGCTGCCCGCGGCCGCCGCGGCGGTGCCGCTGTTCAACGCCGCCGGTGCGCTCGCCGTGGAGCTGATGGACGGCAATACGCTGCGCGCCTCGGTCAGTGTGCAAGGGGTGCCCGCCGACTGGGCCGAGCTGCCGAAGTCGACCGCCGCGCTCCTGGTGGAGTTCCGCGCACCGGACGTGGCCACCCAGGAGGCGTACGAAGCGGCCGCGGCCAAGGCCACCGAAGGGCTCGAACTGGTGGCGCCCGTCGCCTCGGTGACCAATGCCTTCACCCGCGACCCCGGCACGATCAACGGCTACTGGAAGGCGCGCAAGGCGTTCGTCACGGCCGTCGGCGGCTCGCGCCCCTCGGGGACGACGCTGATCACCGAGGACTTCGCGGTGCCTCCCGAGCGGCTCGCCGAGGCGTGCGAAGCGCTGCTCGAACTCCAGACGCGGCACGGCTTCGACGCCGCCGCGGCGGGCCACGCGGCGCACGGGAACCTCCACTTCCTGCTCGCCTTCGACGCGGCGAAGCCCACCGACGTGGACCGCTACGCCGCCTTCATGGACGACTTCTGCCGCCTGACCGTCGAGCGCTTCGACGGCTCCCTGAAGGCGGAGCACGCCACGGGCCGCAACATCGCGCCCTTCCTCGAGCTGGAATGGGGCCCCAAGGCGACCGAACTGATGTGGCGCACCAAGCAGGTCATCGATCCCGACGGCGTGCTCGCCCCACGCATCGTCCTCGACCGGGACCCGAAGGCCCATCTGCGCGGCCTGAAGACCATCCCCACGGTGGAGCCGATCGCCGACCCGTGCATCGAGTGCGGCTTCTGCGAACCGACCTGCCCCAGCGAGGACTTGACTACGACACCGCGCCAGCGCATCGTGCTGCGCCGCGAGATGATGCGCCAGCCCGCGGGGTCCCCCGTCGAGGAAGGTCTCGTCGAGGCGTACGGCTACGACGCCGTGGACACCTGCGCGGGCGACTCGACCTGCAAGCTGGCCTGCCCGGTCGGCATCGACACGGGCGCCCTGATGAAGGACTTCCGGCACGCCCGTCACTCGCCCCGCGAGGAGAAGGTCGCGGCGCTCACCGCCAGGAACTTCAAGGCGGTCGAGGCGGCCGCGCGGCTCGCGGTGGCCGCCGCGGACCGGATCAGCGACCGGCTGCTCACCACGGTGACCCGCACCGCCCGCAAGGCCGTGCGCCCCGACCTCGTACCGGAGTGGCTGCCGCAGATCCCGGGGGCCGCCGCCCGCAAGCTGCCGCGCACCGCGCGCGTGGGCGCCTCCGCGGTCTACTACCCGGCGTGTGTCAACCGCATCTTCGGGAGCCCCGGCGACCGTTCCCTGGCCGAGGCCGTCGTGGCGGTCTCCACGCGCGCGGGGAAGTCAGTTTGGATTCCGGACGATGTCGCGGGGACGTGCTGCGCGACGATCTGGCACTCCAAGGGGTACGACGCGGGCAACAGGGTCATGGCCAATCGCATCGTCGAGGCGGCCTGGGGCTGGACGGCGGGCGGGCGGCTCCCGCTGGTCGTCGACGCCTCGTCCTGCACGCTCGGCATCGCGCACGAGGTGGTGCCCTATCTGACGGACGACAACCGCGAGCTGCACCAGGAGCTGACGATCGTCGACTCGATCGTCTGGGCCGCCGATGAGCTGCTCCCCCGGCTGACCGTGCACCGCACCGTCGGCTCGGCCGTGCTGCATCCCACCTGCTCCATGCGGCACCTGGGCGACGAGGCACAGCTGCGCGCCGTCGCCGAGGCCTGCGCGGACGAGGTCGTCGTGCCTGACGACGCGGGCTGCTGCGCCTTCGCGGGCGACCGGGGCATGCTCCACAAGGAGCTCACGGAGTCGGCCACGCGCAAGGAGGCCGCCGAGGTCACCGCCCGCCCCTTCGACGCGCATCTCTCGGCGAACCGCATGTGCGAGGTCGGCATGGACCACGCGACGGGCCGCGGCTACTACTCCGTACTCCTGGAGCTGGAGCGCGCCACGCGTCCGTAGCGCGAGGAGTCCAGCGACAAGGCGAACGGCCAGGCCAGCGACACGGACCGCGAGAAGTCCAACTCCTCGATCACTACAGCCTCTTGCTTCTCGCCCGCACCGCCATCAAGGTGGCTTCCGCCCAGTGGTAGAGACCACGACGACGGAGGTCCGATGCACGACGAGAACGCGACACCGGTCCCGGACGAATCCACCGACGCCACCGCCGACGGCCACTCACGACGTGCGATGCTCCGCACGGCGGGTCTCGCGGGCGCGGGGCTCGGGATCGGCGCCGTCACCGGCGGAACGGCCCGGGCGCAGACGCCGGGGAGCGCCGCCCAGGGAGCCGCTGCCCCGGAGAGCGCCACCGCGGCGGTCGACGCCGCTCCCGCCCGCAAGGGCGACACCATGATCGGCGTGCCGTTCCAGCGGCGCTCCACCGTGCGGGTCGGCATCATCGGGCTCGGCAACCGCGGCGGCAGCATGATCGACCTGTTCCTCGCGATCCCCGGCGTCCGCGTCGTCGCGCTCTGCGACCCGGTCAAGGAGAAGACCGCGGCCGCCGCGAAGAAGGTCACCACCGCGGGCCAGCCCGCCCCGGCCACGTACACCAAGGGCGAGCACGACTACGAGAACCTGTGCAAGCGCGGGGACATCGACTTCGTGTACGTGGCGACGCCCTGGGACTTCCACTTCGACATGGCCAAGTCAGCGATGCTGAACGGCAAACACGTCGGCGTGGAATGTCCGATCGCTCTGCGGCTCGACCAGCTCTGGGAGTTGGTCGACCTGTCCGAGCGCACCCGCAGACACTGCGTGCAGTTGGAGAACTGCTGTTACGGCAAGAACGAGATGCGCGTCCTGCGGATGGCGCACGCGGGCAAGTTCGGCGACCTGCTGCACGGCGCGGGCGCGTACAACCACGACCTGCGCGGTCTGATGTTCGACCCCGACTACTACGAGGGTCCCTGGCGCCGACTGTGGCACACGCGGCTGCGCGGCGACCTCTACCCCAACCACGGCTTCGGCCCGGTCGCCAACTACATGGACGTCAACCGGGGCGACCGCGTCACCCACATCTCCAGCTTCGGCACGCCCGCACTCGGCCTCGCCGAGTACCGCAAGAAGAACATGCCCTCCGGTGACCCGAGCTGGAAGGAGACGTACATCGAGAGCGACCGTACGATCAGCCTCGTCCAGACGGCGAAGGGCCGGGTCATCCGGCTCGAACACGATGTCTCCACGCCGCATCCGTACTCGCGCATCAACAGCCTGGGCGGCACGAGGGGCGTCTTCGAGGACTATCCGGAGCGCATCTACATCGAGCCGGACCACACGAACGACGAGTGGGGCGACTTCGGCAAGTACGCCGCCGAGTTCGACCACTGGCTGTGGAAGGAGCACGCCAACCCGCCGGGCGGCCACGGCGGCATGGACTACATCATGATCTTCCGCCTGATGCAGACCATGCAGCTCGGGCTCGTCCCGGACTTCGACGTGTACGACGCGGCGACCTGGACGTCGCCCGTGCCGCTGAGCCATCTGTCGATCAAGGCGAAGGGCGCGCCGCAGGCGATCCCCGACTTCACTCGCGGGCTGTGGAAGAAGGCCCGTCCCGGCGTGGACTCGGAGAAGCCGAAGGGATAGTAGACGCCTGGGACTTGAGGCGGGTTCGGCGACGAGCGGTGGGACGGCTGTGCCCAGCTGGGGCCACAGCCGTCCACAGTGACGCGGGGCGGGACCGGGCGGGCGATCAGCAGCGGCGACTGTCCCGCGTCAGGATTCCCTGGACCGTGGCCAGCGTGCGGTCATGGCATCCGTCGTCGCCGATCAGCCGGTAGCGCTCGCGCGAAGTACCCAGGGCCTGTCGCTCTTCGCGCGGGACGTTCGCGGTGTACGTCGCGTCACCGTCGTAACGGTCGTCAAGGACCGACCAGTTGGCGCGCCGCCCACCGTGCCGCGTGACGCTCTCGGCGCGGTCACCGAGCGCGATCTCGGTGCGCAGCCGGTCCCCGGCACCGAGCGTCGTGGTGCCGTCCATCGTGTACGTCCGGTCGGTGCGCACGGCGCGGCTGCCCGTCGTGACCTTCTCGTCGTCGGTCCAGGTCGCCTTGAGCGCGTCCATCGACTCACCCTCGGTCCAGCGGTGGACCGAGGTGTTCGCGACGGTGCGCGTGACGGTCGTGGCGACGCGGCCGTGCGAGGTGTTCACATAGCCGGAGACGCTGAGCCGGTGGCCGCCCTCGGTGTCCAGACGGTGCTCCTTCGTGGGCGAACCGGGCGTGTACGTCGCCTCGTTGGCGAGGTCGTCCTCGCGGTGCCGGGTGAGCTCGCCCGTGACGTGATCACTCTTCTCGTCCTGCCAGACCAGCACGTTGGCCGGGGTGCTCCACCCGGTCTGCCCCTTGGACACGCCGACGACGGAGACCTCCACGTCATGCGGCCGCCCGTCGTTGAGCAGCCCCGCGAAGGGCGTCAGGTCGTACTCGATGGGCTTGATGTCGAAGGCGCGGGGGCCAGGAATCACGTACCAGAGAAAGGGGTTGGACCAGCCGCCGGTCCATACGGTCGGGAACGGCGCGGCGATCCCGGCCAATCTCCCGTCCACCGTGACCTGCACCTCGCGGTAGGGCCCTTCGTCCGCCTTGCAGGAGTACGGCGCGGCGCCGGGCACGGTCAGATACCAGTACTCCTCGCATCCGCCGCCGGAACCGGTGGCGTACACCTCGGCGACGAGGTGTTCGCTGTTGCGCGGGGTGGTGAGGGTGCCGCCTTCGAGCGGCAGGACGCGGTCGGGGACTCGCTGAGCCGACGACTCCTTCTTCTCCTTCTCCCTCTCCGTGGCGTAGAACGTGAGGGTGGCCTTGACGTCGATGACGCCGGTGTACGTCTCGTTGACGACGTTCCCGATCAGCATCTCCACCGGCCGGTCGCCACGCAGCGTCGCGCTGTAGCGCGTGACGTCCTTCTCCACGGACCAGGCGATGCCATCGGGCGACGGCTCGGGCGTGGACGTGCGAAAGATCTCGATCCCGCCAATGCGGAGGTAACCCAGGCGGTCGTACTGCCGTCCCTTGACCTTGCCGTCCATGCGCAGGACGACCTTGCTCCACCGGTCCCCGCACCCGGCCGGAGGCGCGTACTCCCCCTTGTACGGCGTGAAGTCCTTGAACTGGGCTTCCGCGACCGTGACTTGGCAGGACCTGGTGTGCGGCTTCCGGATGGGGGGCGCGGCGGTGACCGGGTCGTGCCAGTCGGTGCCGAACTCGGAGGGAGGCGGGTCGGTGGCCGCTGACGAGGCGACCGTCAGCGGCGATGCGGCTGTTGGCGATGCGGCTGTTGCGGGGCCCGTCCCCAGGAGGGCGCTCGCCGCCAGCGCGGTTCCGACGAGCATGGACATGACGCGTCTTCTCATGGGGGATTTCTATGGGCAGTCGGCGATCACCGCAATGCCCCGCCCCTCAGGCCGCCTTGAGGTTGGCCTTGTCCCCCATCACCACGACCGGGTGCAGCTTCGGGTCAAGTGTGCGGAGCAAATACCGCATGCCCGACTTCGAAAGACTCACGCATCCCGACGTACCGCTGCCGTGGTCCATGTGTACCCAGATGCTGCCGCCCTTTTCCTTGCCCTGCGGGCGCGTCGGGTCATTCGGCGGGGTGCCCTTGACCCGGTTGTAGTCAATGGCGATGACGTAGTCGAAGTCATGCCAATGAGACTTCGGCCAGTAGTGCGGGGCCTGCATGGAAGCGCTCTGGCTGTACGGCAGCTTCGCACCGGGGGCCGCGAGGACGCCGCCCCCGTCGGTGAGCGTGAACACGCCGACCGGGCTGCGCTTGTCGTCCTCGTGGTGGTTGGTGGTCCACCCCTTCTTGCCGTTGTGGCCCGACCAACTGCGTGCCTTCTCCCAGGTGGCGTCCTTCGGCCCGGACTTCGTGAAAAGAACGATGGTGGACTTCGCGGAGTCCTCGCCGTCCCCGTAGACCGCGAGCACCTGCTGGGAATTCCGGGGAATCTTCGACTGAAGCCGGTCCCCCACGTCAGGGATGCGCTTCGGGTCGGCAGCCCGCGCATGGGTGTCGGACTCTCCCTGCCCGGCGTCATCGTTCTTCTTCGCCGAGTCGTCCCCGCTGCCGCAGGACGTCACAAGGACACCGCAGGCCGCCATCGCGACCGCCGTTCGCACCACACCGGCTATCCGCATCCGCCCATGGTCGCACCCGGTTGCGGCGCATCTGTCCGCAGCCTCGCGGCTCACGGAGATCGGGCTCATTCTTTACCGTCGGACGGAAAATCGTTTGCTTCCGCCCACCCTACGAGGTGAACCTTTCACGGCTTGTCACCGCCGCCCTCCACCGCACCGAGCTCTGGGACCCCATGCAGATTCGCGACCTTCCGTACTCCGACCCCGGCATTCCGGATGCCCGGTCGGGGCCACGCTTCCTGCTGTGGCTCGGCCGCAATCAGCTCGGCGGCCAGCTCAAGTCCCTCGCCTGGGGTCTGCTGCACTTCGGCTCCATCGCGGGTCTGCCCTACATGGTCGGCATCGCCGTCGAGGCCGTGCTCGACCGTTCCGGCGGTCGGCTCGCCCTCGCGGGCACGCTGATCGTCGTGCTCGGCACCGCCATCGCGTTGGGCGACACGATGCTGCACCGCACGGCGGTCACCAACTGGATCACCGCCGCCGCCCGTGTCCAGCAGCTCCTCGCCCGCAAGACCGCACTCCTCGGCTCCGCGCTCACCCGGCGCGTGGCCGCCGGAGAAGTCGTCGCGGTCTCCACCGGCGACGTCGAGAAGATCGGCTGGTTCGTGGAGGCGCTCTCGCGCTTCGCCGCCGCCGCGCTCACCGTGGTCCTGGTCACCATCGGGCTCCTCGTCTACCAGCCCGCGCTCGGCGCCGTCGTCGCGGTGGGCATTCCGCTCCTCGCGATCGCGGTCCTCCCCCTGCTGCCCCGCGCCACCCGCCGGGCGGACTTCCAGCGGGAGAAGGCGGGCCGCGCCACCGAGCTGGCCTCGGACACCGTCGCGGGCCTGCGGGTCCTGCGCGGCATCGGCGGTGAGGAACTCTTCCTCGACCGCTACCGCCGCGCCTCCCAAGAGGTCCGCACGGCTGCGGTGCGCAGCGCCCGGATGTGGGCGACGATCTCGGCGATCCAGGTCCTGATGCCGGGCCTCCTGATGATCGCGGTGGTCTGGCACGGCGTGCATCTCGCCCGCGAGGGCCGGATCACGGTCGGCGAACTCGTCACCGTCTACAGCGCGGTGATGATGCTCAACTACCCGCTGCGGCACTTCGAGGAGATCGCCATGGCGTACTCCTTCTCCCGCCCCTCGGCCAAGCGGGCCGCTCGCGTCCTGTCTCTGGAGCGGACCACGCGGTCGGCGGACGAGGAAGCGTCGGACGTGGGCACGGAGAGCCTCGACACGGGCGCCGAGCACGCGAGCGCCGCCGCAGCGCCCGCGGGAGACCTGTACGACCCGGCCACCGGGCTCCTCGCCCCTGCCGGTCGGCTGACCGCCGTGGTCTGCGGTGACCCGGACGAGGCAGGGCGGCTCGCCGAACGTCTCGGTGGCCACCCGGCGTTCGACGGCGCCGCCGACCTGCCCTCGGTACGCCTCGGCGACGTCCCGCTAGACGGACTCCCACTGGCCACCGCCCGCACCGCCGTGCTCGTCCAGGACAAGGACCCCGTCCTGCTCTCGGGAACACTCAGCACGCTCCTCGACGTCCCCGCCTCGGGATCCGTCAGCGCAACGGAGGCCCTGTCCGCGGCCCAGTGCTCGGACGTCCTCGACGCGCTGGCGCAGGCATCGGTGGACGACGACCCGATGGCCGCCCACCTCACCGAGCGCGGCCGCTCCCTCTCCGGGGGCCAGCGCCAGCGCCTCGCCCTGGCACGCTCGCTGGTCACCGACCCCGAGGCGCTGGTCCTCGACGAGCCGACGTCCGCCGTCGACTCCCACACCGAGGCACGGGTCGCCGACGGCATCCGGCAGCTGCGCCGGGGGCGGACGACCGTGGTCCTCACCTCCTCGCCGCTGATCCTGGACCGCGCCGAACGCGTCGTCTTCCTGGACGACGGCGAGGTCGCCGCTGTGGGTGAGCACCGCGAGCTGGTGCACAGCCAGCCCCGGTACCGCGCCGTCGTGACCCGGGAGATGGACGACGAGCGCGTCGCCGTGGAAAACCTGACAGATCTCGACATCGAGGAGACGGCATGATCGGCCTGGCGCCACCGGCGTACGACCCGGCGGCCCCCACCACGGCGGAGACGCTGCCCGTCGGCGCGCCCTCGACCGTGCGCGGCTACGTGCGCGAGCTGTTCCAGCGCCACCGTCGGGCCTTCGTCGTTCTCATGGCGGTCAACACCCTCGCCGTGATCGCCTCCATGGTCGGCCCCTATCTGCTCGGCGGCCTGGTCGAGAAGGTCTCCGACGACGCCCGTGATCTCCATCTGGAGCTCACCATCGGCCTGTTCGCCCTCGCACTCGTCGTGCAGGCGTTCTTCGTGCACCAGGTACGGCTGCGCGGCGCGATGCTCGGCGAGCGCATGCTGGCGGATCTGCGCGAGGACTTCCTCGTACGCTCCGTCGGCCTGCCGCCCGGCGTCCTGGAGCGGGCCGGGACGGGCGACCTGCTCTCCCGGATCACCACGGACATCGACCGGCTCGCCAACGCGATGCGGGAGGCCGTGCCGCAGCTCGCGATCGGCGTGCTGTGGGTGGTGCTGCTCCTGGGCGGTCTCGCCGTGGCCGCGCCGCCGCTGGCACCTGCCGTCCTCGTCGCCGTGCCGCTGCTGGTCGTGGGCTGCCGCTGGTACTTCAAGCGGGCGCCCGCCGCCTACCGCTCGGAGGCCGCCGGTTACGCGGCGGTGGCCGCGGCCCTCGCGGAGACCGTGGACGCGGGCCGCACCATCGAGGCCCACCGGCTCGACCAGCGGCGCATCGACCTGTCGGAGCGCCGCATCAAGGAGTGGACCGCCTGGGAGCGGTACACGCTCTATCTGCGCTCCGTGCTCTTCCCGGTGGTCAACTTCACCCACACCATCGTGCTCTGCTCGACCCTGATGATCGGCGGAGTCTTCGTCCTGCAGGGCTGGATCGGCGTGGGACAGCTGACCACGGGCGTGCTGATCTCGCAGATGCTCGTCGACCCGCTGGGCATCATTCTGCGCTGGTACGACGAGTTGCAGGTCGCCCAGGTATCGCTGGCCCGTCTCGTCGGTGTGCGCGACATCGAGCCCGACGCCGGTGATGCCTCCGTGACGCCGAAGGGTCGCGACGTCCTCGCGGACGACGTGCACTTCGGCTACCGCGCGGGCGTCGACGTGCTGCGGGAGGTGTCGCTCGCCGTCGAGCCCGGCTCGCGTGTCGCTCTGGTCGGCCCGTCCGGCGCGGGCAAGTCGACGCTGGGCAGGCTGCTCGCGGGCATCTACGGACCGCGTACCGGCCGCATCACCCTGGGCGGCGCGGAACTGTCGGACATGCCCGCCGAGGAGGTCCGCGCGCACGTGGCCCTGGTCAATCAGGAACACCACGTCTTCGTGGGTTCGCTGCGTGACAACCTCCTGCTGGCCAGGACGGGAGCAGGCGACGCCGAATTGTGGGCGGCGCTCGGCGCGGTCGACGCGGCCGACTGGGCCCGGGCCCTCGACGAGGGACTCGATACCGAGGTCGGCTCCGGCGGTTTCGCGCTGACACCGGCGCAGGCGCAGCAGATCGCACTGGCTCGGCTGGTCCTGGCCGACCCGCACACCCTGGTCCTGGACGAGGCCACCTCGCTCCTCGACCCGCGTGCGGCACGCCACTTGGAACGCTCGCTCGCGCGGGTCCTCGACGGCCGCACGGTCGTGGCGATCGCCCACCGGCTGCACACCGCGCACGACGCGGACGTCATCGCGGTGGTCGAGAACGGCCGGATCAGCGAACTGGGCGGCCACGACCAGCTGGTGGCGGCCGACGGAGCGTACGCGGCGCTGTGGCGGTCCTGGCACGGCTAGGGCTGACGGGGGTGCTGTCGGGGGTGGGGACGACAGCAGGGCTGCGCCTGGCGTAACTGGAGAGAGCACCTGACCAGTCCACCCTGGTGCCTGCGAGGCCCCTGTGACTAAGGTTCGTGGATGTCTGCATCGGCCAAGGATCCCGGCGCCCCCGACCGTCGCGGCCCCGCCCGCTACCTCTGGTGGGTGATCGCCTCCCAGCCCTGGCGGATCGCCACCGGCGCCCTCTTCGGCACCGTGTGGATGGTCTGCCTGACCCTGCCGCCCTACGTCCTGTCGCGCGCCATCGACGACGGGCTGCGACCGGGCGACCGGAGCTCCCTGGTGGGGTGGAGCGTGGCGCTGCTCGGCATCGGGGTCCTCAACGCCTGGCTGGCGATCATGCGGCATCGCACGATGACCCGAGTCCGCCTCGACGCCTACTTCCGCACGGTCCGGGTCATCGTCGACCATGCGACCCGGCTCGGCGCGGGACTCTCCCGCCGCGTCTCGACCGGCGAGGTCGTCACGATCGGGCACTCCGACGTGGGCGTCATCAGCCAGACCCTCACGGCGACCGGCCCCGGCGTGGGCGCGGTGATCGCCTACTTCGTGGTGGCCGCCCTCCTCCTGTCCGTCTCCACACTCCTGGCCGTGGTGGTACTCGTCGGCGTGCCGCTGCTCGTCGCGCTGATCGGTCCGCTCCTCAGCCGGTTGCAGAGCGCCGAGGCCGCGTACCGGGAACGGCAGGGCTCTCTCGCCGCCGTGCTCGCCGACCTCGCCGGTGGACTGCGGATCCTCAACGGCCTCGGCGGCAAGTCCGTGTTCGCCGCCCGCTACCGCGAAGGCTCGCGGAAACTGCGGGACGAGGGCTACCGCGTCGGCTCCACCATGAGCTGGATCCAGGCCTTCGGCCTCGGCCTCCCCACCCTGTTCCTCGCCGCCGTGACGTGGCTCGCCGCGCGCATGGCGGCTCAAGGGACGATCACGGTCGGCGAGTTGGTGGCCGTGTACGGGTACGTCGCCGTCCTCGTGCTCCCGGTGTCCTTCCTCATCGAGGCGGGCTACGACATCAGCCGCGGCCTGGTGTCGGCGGGCCGGGTCGTGGGGTTCTTGAACCTGGAAAGGGATCCGCGCATACAGGGCTCGGACGCCGAGGGAGTGGACGGGCCCGAAGCGCCGTCCGTGCTGCGTGACCCGCAGTCCGGTGTCGAGGTCACGCCCGGCATCCTGACGGCGCTGGTCAGCGCCCGTCCGACGGAATGCGCGGATGTCGTCGACCGGCTCGGCCGCTTCGCCCCGTCCCGTGTCACCTGGGGCACGATCCGGCTCGACGCCGTCGCGCTGGACCAGGTCCGTGCGCGGATACTCGTCGCGGACAACGAAGCCGATCTGTTCGCC
The DNA here is from genome assembly GCF_008704495.1 of Streptomyces kanamyceticus. Classification (NCBI taxonomy): domain Bacteria; kingdom Bacillati; phylum Actinomycetota; class Actinomycetes; order Kitasatosporales; family Streptomycetaceae; genus Streptomyces; species Streptomyces kanamyceticus. The sequence goes on along the minus strand of NZ_CP023699.1, from coordinate 9,238,166 downwards.
GGGACGTTGCGCTCGGCTGTCTCCGGCCGCTGGGATCCCGACGACGAGGCCCTGGCGGACGCCATCGACGCGGCCATGGCCCGCGACATCGTGCTCGGGCTGCCGCAGGGGCTCGACGCGCCCCTGGACGCCCATGGCCGCAACCTCTCCGGAGGCCAGCGTCAGCGACTGCGCCTGGCGCGGGCCCTGCTCGCCGGTCCGGAGGTGCTGATGGCGATCGAACCCACCTCCGCGGTCGACGCCCACACCGAAGCGAAGATGGCGGCCGGCCTGCGCACCACCCGCGCCGGTCGCACCACCGTCATCACCAGCACCTCTCCCCTGCTCCTCGACCAGGCCGATGTGGTCCAGTACCTCGTGGACGGCCGCGTCGCCGCCGTCGGCCGACACGTCGACTTGCTGGCCGAACAGCCCGGCTACCGGCACCTGGTGTCGCGCGACGCCGAGGACGAGGGCAACGCGGAGGCAGAGCTTCCTGGCGGCGCCGAGAAGCAGGGCGAGCCGGGCCTCCCAACGGGATCCGGCCTGCCCTCCGCATCCACTCACGATCTCTCCCCTTCGGGTCACGATCCCTCCGATTCGACTCACGGTCCCTCCGATTCCACGCGCGAGGCCCTTCGATGACACAGCTCCCCAGGACGAAGCGATCCCAGCGCCGGGCGCGCTCCGCGGCCTCCGAGTCCCACCCCGAGCCGCCGCCGGGCCACCTGCCCGTCGCGGGGCCCCGCCAGGTCCGCCGCGCCGCGGCGCATCTCATCCGGCAGGACACCCGCGCCTTCACCGCGATGATCGTCTTCAACGCTCTCGCCGCTGCCGCTGGTCTCGTCGGGCCCTGGCTCCTGGGGCGCATCATCAACACGGTCAAGGACGGCGGAAGCGTCGCCACCGTGGACCGCCTCGCCCTCGGCATCCTGGCCGGGGCCGTCGCCCAGCTCCTCCTGTCCCGGCACGCCCGCTACCTCGGCCACCGCTTCGGCGAACGCACCCTGGCCCGCATCCGCGAGCAGTTCGTCGACCGGGCACTGGCCCTGCCCGCCTCGGTCGTGGAGCGCGCCGGGGCGGGAGATCTGACGGCACGCGGCACCACCGATGTCGCGACAGCGGGCCAGACACTGCGCGACACAGGGCCCGACGTCTTCGTGGCGGCGGTCCAGGCCCTCTTCATCCTCGGCGCGGTCTTCCTCCTCGATCCGCTCCTTGGCGCCTGCGGTGTGCTCGGTCTCGTCGGGATCTGGTTCGCCACCCGCTGGTACCTGCGCCGTGCCCACACCGCCTACCTTGAAGAGGGCGCGGCGCACTCCACCCTGGCCGAGGTGCTCGCCGCCAACGCTTCCGGTGCCCGCACCGTGGAGGCCTTCGGCCTGCGGGAGCGGCGTGTCGCGGACAGCGAGGAACAGATCGGGCGGTGCGTCGCCGCGCGTGAGCGGACCCTCTTCCTGCGCAGCGTCCTGTTTCCCAGCATCGACATCTCGTACGCCGTCCCTGTGGTCGCCGTGCTGATCGTCGGCGGCGTCCTGCACGAGCAGGGCTCGGTGAGCCTGGGCACGGTGGTGGCGTGTGCCCTGTATCTGCGGCAGCTTTCCCAGCCTCTGGACACGATCCTGCAGCAGGTCGAGCACCTGCAGAGCAGCACCGCGTCCTTCGCCAGAGTCGAGGGCCTGGCCGGGACCGCCGCCGTCGAGGCGGGGGCCGTCGGCACGGTCGAGGGCGAGGGCAGGGCCGAGGGAGTTCCCGCAGATGACCGGATCGACGTCGACGGTGTCTGCTTCTCGTACGGGGACGGCCCCCAGGTCCTGCGCGACGTGGACCTGTCGGTCCGCCCCGGTGAGCGTCTCGCGATCGTCGGCCCGTCCGGGGCGGGCAAGACCACCCTGAGTCGGCTGCTCGCGGGCATCGACGCGCCGGTGAAAGGGTCGGTGACCGTCGGCCGAGTACCGATCGCCGATCTGCCGCCCGACCGGCTGCGCCGCCAGGTCGTCCTGGTCACGCAGGAGCACCACGTCTTCCTCGGCACCGTCCGCGACAACCTGCGGATCGCCGCGGAGTCCGCGACGGACAGCGAGCTGCGAGCCGCCCTCACCTCGGTCGGCGCCGACTGGGCCGACGGCCTCGAGGACGGTCTGGACACCGAGCTCGGACCCGGCGGCCGTCTGCTGCACGGCGCGGAGGCCCAGCAGCTGGCACTGGCCCGCGTCGTGCTCGCCGACCCGCACACCGTGATCCTCGACGAGGCCACCGCGCTCCTGGACCCGACAACGGCTCGCCATACGGAGCGGGCCCTGGCCGCCGTGCTCCACGGCCGGACCGTCATCGCCATCGCCCACCGCCTGCAGACGGCCCATGACGCGGATCGCGTCGCGGTGATGGAGGACGGCCGGGTGACGGAGCTGGGTGCCCACGACGATCTGGTGTCGGCCGACGGCGCCTACGCCGCGCTCTGGCACTCCTGGCATTCCCAGCCCGAGGAGCGCCCGGCGTTCGGCTGAGCCTGGGCAGGCAGGGCGGTTCCTCAGACGGGCGCGGCGGTCCCTCAGATGAAGTTGAGCGCGGCCGCTCCGCCCACTCCGCCGAGGAGCATGAACACCGGCATCAGCACCTTGAGCTCGATCCAGCTGCCGGCCCGGAAGCGCATCATCCGCGGCGGCCCGATCGGGTACCAGCGCTTGCGACCGATGGGGATGGGCCACAGGATCGGGCACCCGGAGACGGTCAGCGCGTCCCCGATGTCGTGCACCAGCGCGCCGAGCACGATCGGCAGCCCCAGCCACAGGTACTCCTGCCCGGGCGCCGTGAACAGCCAGTCCGCGCCGTTGCCCGGCTTGTCGAGCACTCCGGCGAGGATCCACGCGCTCGTCGCCGCGAGCAGCCAGACCAGGACGTCGCTGCTCGACCCGCGGGCAGCCCGCCACAGCAGGCCTTCGATGGCCAGCACCATATGAATGAAGAGGATGGCGAGGACCGCCCAGCGCCCACCGAAGATCGCCAGAGCCGAGGTGCCCGCTCCTATCAGTACCGCCCACAGCCAGGTGTGCGTGAGCGTGCGGTGCCCGCCCGAACGGCGCGGGTCGCCCTGCTTCCGCGTCGCCTTGTAGACGGCTGAGGAGAGTTTGTCGACGATCTCGCACAGGCCCCGGGAGACGGGGCCGAAGGCCCGCGAGATGGTGGCCGACTTGTGGTCGAGGTCGGGTGCGAGGGCCGCCCCGGCGCAGATCAGTGCTCCCACCAGCAAGACCGGCCATGGCATCGTGTGTCCGGCGGCCGCAGCGGCCGCTCCGACACCGAGCCAGGCCGCCGCCCCCGACAGTGAGTGTGCCGGTCCCATCATTGTTGTTGCCCGCCCCATTTCCGTTGAACTGACGCCCCGTTGGCGACACAGCGTAGCGTTCATGATCTTCGTAGGGACCTCCGGTTCCCTGATCGGGTGAGAAGGAAGGCAAGATGGGGGTGTGACCCTTATCGATCAGCTGCCGCCGGATGCCGACCCCGATGCCCTCTTCGAAGCCTTCTCGTCGTGGGCCGAGGACCAGGGGATCACTCTCTACCCGGCCCAGGAGGAGGCGCTGATCGAGGTGGTCTCCGGGGCCAACGTGATCTTGTCCACGCCCACGGGCTCGGGCAAGAGCCTGGTCGCCGCAGGCGCCCACTTCACGGCCCTGGCCCAGGACAAGGTCACCTTCTACACCGCGCCCATCAAGGCGCTGGTGTCGGAGAAGTTCTTCGACCTGTGCAAGCTCTTCGGCACCGAGAACGTGGGCATGCTCACCGGTGACGCCTCCGTCAACTCCGACGCCCCCGTCATCTGCTGCACGGCCGAGGTCCTCGCCTCCATCGCGCTGCGTGACGGCAAGGCCGCCGACATCGGCCAGGTCGTCATGGACGAGTTCCACTTCTACGCCGAGCCGGACCGCGGCTGGGCCTGGCAGATCCCGCTGCTCGAACTGCCCCAGGCCCAGTTCATCCTCATGTCGGCAACGCTCGGCGACGTCTCCATGTTCGAGAAGGACCTGACGCGCCGCACCGGTCGCCCCACCTCGGTCGTCCGCTCGGCGACGCGCCCGGTCCCGCTGTCGTACGAGTACCGTCTGACGCCGATCACCGAGACGCTCACCGAGCTCCTGGAGACCAAGCAGGCGCCGGTCTACATCGTGCACTTCACGCAGGCACAGGCCGTCGAACGCGCGCAGTCGCTGATGAGCATCAACATGTGCACCCGCGAGGAGAAGGACAAGATCGCCGAGCTGATCGGCAGCTTCCGCTTCACCACCAAGTTCGGCCGCAACCTCTCCCGCTACGTACGCCACGGGATCGGCGTGCACCACGCGGGCATGCTGCCCAAGTACCGACGCCTCGTGGAGAAGCTCGCGCAGGCCGGTCTCCTGAAGGTCATCTGCGGCACGGACACCCTGGGCGTCGGAGTCAACGTCCCGATTCGTACGGTGCTGTTCACCGCGCTCACCAAGTACGACGGCACCCGCGTCCGTACCCTGCGCGCGCGGGAGTTCCACCAGATCGCCGGGCGCGCCGGGCGGGCGGGCTTCGACACGGCGGGCCTCGTGGTGGCACAGGCGCCCGAGCACGTCATCGAGAACGAGAAGGCGTTGGCCAAGGCCGGCGACGATGCGAAGAAGCGCCGCAAGGTGGTCCGCAAGAAGGCTCCCGAAGGCTTCATCGCCTGGTCGGAGGGCACCTTCGAGAAGCTGATCGCCTCGGAGCCCGAGCCGCTGACGTCCCGCTTCCGGGTCACGCACACCATGCTGCTCTCCGTGATCGCCCGCCCCGGCAACGCCTTCGAGGCGATGCGCCATCTCCTCGAGGACAACCACGAGCCGCGCAAGCAGCAGCTGCGGCACATCCGCAGGGCCATCGCGATCTACCGCTCGCTCCTCGCCGGCGGCGTGGTGGAGAAGCTGGACGAGCCGGACGCCACCGGCCGCATCGTGCGCCTGACCGTGGACCTGCAGCAGGACTTCGCGCTGAACCAGCCGCTCTCGACGTTCGCCCTCGCCTCCTTCGAGGTGCTCGACCCCGAGTCCCCTTCGTACGCCCTGGACATGGTGTCCGTCGTGGAATCCACCCTCGACGACCCGCGCCAGATCCTCGCCGCTCAGCAGAACAAGGCGCGCGGCGAGGCCGTGGCGCTGATGAAGGCGGACGGCGTCGAGTACGAGGACCGGATGGAGCGGCTTCAGGACATCACGTACCCGAAGCCCTTGGAGGAGCTGCTCTTCCATGCGTACAACACGTACCGCACCAGCCACCCGTGGGTCGGCGACCATCCGCTCTCCCCGAAGTCCGTCATCCGCGACATGTACGAACGGGCTCTCTCCTTCACGGAATTCACGTCCTTCTACGAGCTCGCGCGCACCGAGGGCATCGTCCTGCGCTACCTCGCGGGCGCGTACAAGGCCCTTGAACACACCATCCCCGACGACCTGAAGTCCGAGGACCTCGAGGACCTGATCGCCTGGCTCGGCGAGATGGTCCGTCAGGTCGACTCCAGTCTCTTGGACGAGTGGGAGCAGCTCGCCAATCCGGAGGTCATGACGGCCGAGGAGGCCCAGGAGAAGGCCGATCAGGTCAAGCCGGTCACGGCAAACGCCCGTGCCTTCCGGGTCCTGGTGCGCAACGCGCTGTTCCGCCGGGTGGAGCTGGCCGCTCTCGATCACGTGGAGGAGCTGGGCGAGCTGGACGGGGAGTCCGGCTGGGACGCGGACGCCTGGGGCGAGGCCATGGACAAGTACTGGGACGAGTACGAAGATCTCGGCACCGGTCCCGACGCGCGTGGGCCCAAGCTGTTGCTCATCGAGGAGGATCCGGAACACGGTCTGTGGCGCGTCCGCCAGACGTTCGCCGACCCGAACAGCGACCATGACTGGGGCATCAGCGCGGAGGTCGATCTCGCGGCCTCCGACGAGGAGGGCCGCGCCGTCGTCCGGGTCACGGACGTCGGCCAGCTCTGAGCGCCCCGAGGATCCGTTCGCCCCGGACAGGAGTCGAGGAACTGCCATGAACAACCCCGCCGACGGCTTGGTCGATCTGCTGGACCTGGAGCAGATCGAGCTCAACATCTTCCGTGGCCGCAGCCCGGAGGAATCCCTCCAGCGGGTGTTCGGCGGACAGGTCGCCGGGCAGGCCCTGGTGGCGGCGGGCCGCACCACCGAGGGCGACCGCCCGGTGCATTCGCTGCACGCGTACTTCCTGCGTCCGGGGCGCCCCGGCGTGCCGATCGTGTACCAGGTCGAACGGGTCAGGGACGGGCGTTCCTTCACCACGCGCCGCGTCACCGCAGTCCAGCAGGGCCGCACCATCTTCAACCTCACCGCCTCCTTCCACCAGCCAGAACAGGGCACCTTCGAGCACCAGTTGCCGCCGCGCATCGCGGCTCCTCCCCCGGAGTCGCTGCCGACGGTCGCCGAGGAGATCAAGGAGCACCTCGGCGCGCTTCCCGAACAGTTGGAGCGCATGGCCCGTCGCCAGCCCTTCGACATCCGCTATGTCGACCGGCTGCGCTGGACCGAAGAGGAGATCAAGGACGCCGAGCCGCGCAGCGCGGTGTGGATGCGTGCCGTCGGGCCGCTCGGCGATGATCCGCTCGTACACACCTGCGCACTCACCTACGCGAGCGACATGACGCTCCTTGACGCCGTCCGTATCCCGGTGGAGCCGCTCTGGGGCCGACGCGGCTTCGACATGGCGTCGCTGGATCACGCCATGTGGTTCCACCGCCCCTTCCGGGCGGACGAGTGGTTCCTCTATGACCAGGAGTCCCCCATCGCGACGGGGGGCCGCGGGCTCGCGCGAGGCCGCATCTACGACACGGAGGGCAGACTCTTGGTGTCGGTCGTCCAAGAAGGGCTCTTCCGTCCGTACGGAGAGCGGCACATGGACGCCCCGACCACCACCGCGTAAGCGGCACAGGGACCTTGTAGGAGGCGTGGTGCGACGGATCGACGTGGCGGAGCGGCGGGCGCGTCTGGCGCTGCGTCACCGGCTGACCGCGGACACCAGAGCGGACGACCCGACCGACGTGGCGCGGTCGCTTCTGGCGCTGCACGGCACCGACCCCTCGTCGGTGTATGTGGGTGCGTGGGCCCGTATGAACGACGGCCGCGTTGCCGACGTGGAGCGTGCCCTGTACGAAGATCGCTCGCTGATCCGCTTCATGGGCATGCGGCGCACGGTCTTCGTGACGTCCTTGGACGTCGCCCCCGTGTTGGTGGCCGCCTGCTCCCGTCCCGTCGCCGCGCGGGAGCGCCGTCTGCTCGTCAGCATGCTGGCCGATTCCGGGATCGCCTCCGACGCCTCCGGGGTTCCGGCATGGCTGGCCGAGGCCGAGGAAGTGGCACTTCGGGCCCTGAAGGAACGGGGCGAGGCGACGGCGGCCGAGCTGGCGAGCGACGACCCGCGGCTGAGCACCGAGTTGGTCCTCTCGCGCGGCAAGAGCTACGAGGGACGGCAGAAGCTGGCCAGCAGACTCCTCCTGCTGCTGGCCGCCGAAGGGCGCGTGGTGCGCGCCCGCCCCCGCGGTTCGTGGCAGTCGCACCAGTACCGCTGGGCGCATCTGACCGACTGGATTCCCGGCGGCCTCGCGGACTGGGACCCCCAGGAAGCCGAGACCGAGGCCGCGCGACGCTGGCTGCACACCTTCGGACCGGCACCGGCCGACGATCTGCGTTGGTGGGCAGGGTGGACCAAGACCCAGACGAAGCGGGCACTGACCGAACTGCGCCCCGTCGAAGTCGACTTGGACGGAACGCCAGGCCTGCTCCTCCCCGACGACCTGGCCGAGACGCCCGCGCCCGAACCCTGGGCCGCCCTGCTGCCATCGCTCGACTCCACCCCGATGGGCTGGCAGAACCGTGGCTGGTTCCTCGGCGACCACGGCCCTCGGCTCTTCGACCGCAACGGCAACATCGGCCCGTCCCTGTGGTGGAACGGCCGCATCGTCGGCGGCTGGGCCCAGGACGCGGACGGCGAGATCGTGTGCCGGATCTTGGAAGACGTCGGAGCGGACGCCCGCGACGCGGTCGCGACCGAGGCCGAGCGCCTCGCCTCGCGCCTGGGCGACGTACGGCTCACCGCGCGCGCTCGGGGCCGCACTTGGCTCGAGGAGGAACTGGCCGGTTGACGCCAGCGCGGCGGGCTTCGGCAAGGACGGCATGGGCATGTGTACTTCCGTTCTGGCGTCGAGGTTGGGGGAGGGGGATGGACATGGACGGGGTCGGCAGAGGAGTGGACAACGTGGACAGGGACGAGGTGCTCGCGGAGGCCATACGGCTCCGCGAGTCGGGCCGACGCGAGGAGGCCAAGGAACAACTGGTCGCCCTCGCGGGGCGCTTCCCCCGCGATGCGGAAGTGGCCTACCAGACCGCGTGGGTCCACGACGCGCTCGGCCTGGAGGCTGAGGCCGTGCCGTATTACGTGCGGGCGCTGGAAGGACCGGGCCTTGCGGAAGACGACCGGTGTGGCGCCCTCCTGGGTCTGGGCAGCACCTATCGGACCCTTGGGCGCTACGAGGACGCCGTCGCCACCCTCACCGGTGCCGTGGCGGAATTCCCGGACGACGCCGCGCTCAAGACGTTCCTGGCGATGGCTCTGTACAACACCGGCCGGGCCCATGAAGCGATGCAGTTGCTCCTGACGCTGCTCGCCGCCACGAGCAGTGCCCCGGACATCGCTCGCTATCGACCCGCCATCGAGTTCTACGCCAAGGACCTCGACGCGACGATGTAGGGATGCCGCGCCCTACCCTCGCCTGCGGCGCAGCCACTTGCGCAGGCCGCGCGGCACCTCTGTCACGGTCGTCACCACTTCGGCGGCTTCGACGGCCTTGCCGTGCTGTGTCGCCGGTTCCGGAATGTCCGTGGCTTGGGCCACGGGCCGTGGTGCGGGGCGCGGCGCCTGTCGCTGTCCGCGCGCCTGGATGAGGCTGATCAGCAGGCTGGAACGGAGCCATCGGATCTCGTCGGGGTCGTCCGCTGTCGTGATCCTTTCGACGATCAGCGCCGCGGGCGAGTCCGGCGTGCTCTGCTTGCGCGGCGCGGGCTTGAGCCGGTGCAAGTAAGCGCGTTCGTACGGATCCCTGACGATCTCCGCGATCTGCACCGGGTCGAGCAGCGACGCCATGACGGCGGCGCGCTCCCACGGATCCTCACACTGGCGCAGCAGGAACCCCGTGTGCCGACCGCGCCAGTTGCGTGCCCGCAGGTCCTGGCCCTCTTCGAGTCGGGCGCGCATCGGCCCTGGGGTGCGCCCGGTGAGCAGGCAGGCGTTCTCCTCGGCCCTGGCGAACTGCCTGAGCTCTTCGGCCAGATAGAGCCAGACGACGGCGCGATAGCGATTGAGGTAAAACTTGATCGGCGTCAGCACACCGGCGCGGGCAAGCCGAGTGAAGCGAGCCGTGGTGATGTCCATCAGCGCCGCGCCCTCCGTGGTGCCCACGGCTCTGACGCTCTCCCGCAGCGCCTCGGGAAATCCTTCGCTCTCGCGTACGCGGTCGATCTCCTCGTGGGCGACTCGGCGCTGACCGCCTGCCGCGTCACCAACGGTGCGCACCCGGCCCAGCATCACGGCGAGCTCGAACTCTCCGCGTTTCAGGTCCAGTTCCCGCGCGGCACGGCTCGGCGCCAGCGACTGCTGTGCGGGCGCCACCGTGGCGGATGGCGCGATGATGTCACTTGTCATGGTGGTTCTCCCCCGTGAGATGTGATTGCTCTCGGGAAAAACCGTAGCCCGATCCCCGCGATCCCGCTCGGCCTGTGGATAACTCTTGACGTGACAGCGTCAGTGCAGGTCAGAGGTCCACTATGGGCGTGCGTTCCGGCTGCCTGGCGCCAACGCCCAAGTGCTCACCGACCCGGTTCACGAGCAGCGTCATCTCGTACGCGACCTGGCCGATGTCGGCCTCCGCCGAGCTCAGGACGCAGAGGCAACTGCCGTCGCCCGCCGCCGTGACGAAGAGGACCGCGTCATCGAACTCGATCATTGTCTGACGCACATTGCCCGCGTTGAACTGGCGCCCTGAGCCCTTGGCCAGGCTGTGGAGTCCCGAGGAGACCGCCGCCAGGTGATCCGCGTCCTCGCGCTTCAGTTCCGAACTCGCCCCCGTCACGAGACCGTCATTCGAAAGGACCAGTGCGTGCCGTACGTGTTCCATCCGCTGCGTCAGGTCGTCCAGCAGCCAACCGAGCCCCGTGCTCTGCCCCATGTTCCCGTCTCCCCGAGTCCGCTCCCCCTGGCTGGAGGATCTGACCTGCCAGCCTTCACCACGACCGGCGCCCCGGCAAGCAAGATGGGGACATGGCACAGAAGATGACCGATGACCAGTGGCGAGCCTTCGTCTCCCACGGAACCCGCACCGGCAAGCTGTCGACCGTCCGGGCCGACGGCAGTCCGCACATCGCACCGATCTGGTTCCTGCTCGACGGGGACGATCTGGTGTTCAACACCGGCAAGGACACCGTGAAGGGACGCAACCTCGTTCGCGACGGGCGCGTGGCCCTGTGCGTGGACGACGACAACCCGCCGTTCGCCTTCGTCGTCCTTCAGGGCCGTGCCGAGATCAGTGAGGACATCGACCAGGTCCGCCACTGGGCGAGCCGACTCGGCGCGCGCTACATGGGCGAGGAGCGAGCCGATGAGTTCGGCAAGCGCAACGGCGTACCGGGGGAACTCCTGGTGCGCGTGAGGATCGACAAGGTACTCGCCTACGCCGCGGTCTCCGACTGAGCCCCTCAGCCCACGGTGTCGAGCAGCCGGGCGGTATACATCCGCCCGGCATACTCGACCAGCCGGATCAGCACCTCCTTCCCCGAGTCGCGATCCCGCGCGTCGCACAACACCACCGGAGTTCCGCGGTCGAGGTCCAGTGCTCGTGACACCTCTTGCGCGCCGTACGCACGCGCGTTCGCGAAGCAGTTGACTGCCACGACGAACGGGATGCGTCGGTGCTCGAAGTAGTCCACGGCGGGGAAGCAGTCCTCGAGCCGTCGGGTGTCCGCCAGGACAACGGCTCCCAGGGCGCCCTGCGACAGCTCGTCCCACAGGAACCAGAAACGGTCCTGTCCCGGAGTTCCGAACAGGTACAGCGACAGGCCCGACCTGATGGTGATGCGGCCGAAGTCCATGGCCACGGTCGTCGTGGTCTTGCGGTCGACGCCGTCGGTGTCGTCCACCGACTCGCCCGCTTCGCTGAGTAGTTCCTCCGTGCGCAGCGGGCGGATTTCGCTGACCGCGCCGACCAGGGTGGTCTTGCCCACCCCGAAGCCGCCCGCGACCAGGATCTTGAGCGCCATGGCGGTGTCGTCGCCGGTGGCGTCAGAGTGCTCGGAGACCATCGATCACCTCACGAAGAATCATTTCGTCGGGTAGCTGCGCGGGCGGCACCGGTCGGCTGACCTTGACGCAGCCGCTCTCCAACAGGTCGCCCAGGAGCACTCGGACGACGCCAACGGGCAGATCGGCGCCCGCGGCGAGTTCGGCGACGGACTGCGTCTCGGTGCGGCACAGTTCGATCAGTGCCCGGTGTTCGGGTCCCAGCGTGGTGTCGTCGCCGGAGCCCTGTGCGCTGTCGTCGAGTGCGACGAGCGCGATCAGGTCGAAGCGCACATCGCTCGGCCCGGGCTTGGTCCGCCCACCCGTCATCGCATAGGGGCGGACGAGGGGCCCGGCTTCGTTGTCGTACCACTGGCTGCCCGCCTGGTGCGGGGGGTCGTGTGCTTCCTCGGTCATGGCTGCCGACCGTCCTCGGTCATCCGGCGGCGGGCGGCCGCGCGGCGAAGCGCGCCGGGGTGTAAAGGTGTTCGCCCACCCGCTTGACCAGCCGCGCCATCTCGTAGGCCACGAGTCCGATGTCGGCCGTCACGGAACTCAGGACCGTGAGGCAGGAGCCGTCGCCCGCGGCCGCCACGAACAGGAAGGCGTCATCCATCTCGACCATGGTCTGACGCACTCCCCCGGCCCCGAAATGGCGGCCCGCTCCCTTGGCGAGGCTGTGGAACCCGGATGCGACGGCGGCCAGGTGTTCGGCGTCTTCGCGGGTGAGGGCGGTCGACGCGCCGACCGGCAGGCCGTCGTTGGACAGGACCACGGCGTGCCGCACTTCGCCGACGCGCAGCACCAAGTCGTCCAGTAACCAGTCGAGTTCGCCGGTCCGCCCGGCAGTGATGCTCTGATCCTGGATCATGCGTGGTCTCCTTCACTGCGGTCTCGGCCCGGTGCGGGCCCTGAGATGTCGGGGACCGAGCCGACGATGCCCGGGCGCGGACCGCCGCCCCGCGCCCAGCCGTCGCGGTAGGCGGTCATGCGGGCACGCACGTGCTCAGGGCTGCGCTCGTCCTCAGCCCCGGGGACCGCCGTGGCCACCGCTTCCGCAGGCTCACGTTCTCGGAGTTGAGGTGCGAGACTCGCCTGGCGGACCCGGCGGGGCAGTTCGTCCGAGGCTGCCTGGGCGTCGGTGCGTCGCTCTGCGGGATCGGCTGCGTCAGAGCCTTGTGTGTCGTCGGAGGCTTGCGCGTCGGCGCCCGCCACGTCAGCACTCGCCACGTCGAGAGGCCTTTCACCGTAGGGTCCGGAGCCCGGGGAGGCGGCGTCACGCGTCCGGTGCGGTCGCAGCGTCGTGACGCCGGGCGGCGGGGGCGCCTCCACCGCGGCGGCGAGAGCCGGGCGAGATTCGGAGGCATGGACGTGGTTGCCATTCACTCGGTGTTCCGACCCGCCCGCCACGCGCGCGTGCTCGTTTCCAGGGAGGCGCCCGCGCTCCATGGTGGCGGCCTGAGGGCTTTCCGCCGTGCCGCTGTGGAGGACCGCGGTGGGAAGCAGCACCACCGCGGTGGTGCCTCCATAGGGAGAGGTGCGCAGGTGCACCTTGATGTAGTGCCGTGCCGCGAGCCTGCTGACGACGAAGAGGCCGAGTTGGTCGCTGTCGAACAGGTCGAGCGCCTCGGACTGCTCGATGCGCCGGTTGGCTTCGGCGAGCATCTCCGTCCCCATGCCGAGCCCGCGGTCCTCGATCTCCAGGGCGTAGCCGTTGCCGACCGGTTCACCGCTGACGCGCACCTTGGTGTGCGGTGGGGAGAACTGCGCGGCGTTCTCCACGAGTTCGGCCAGGAGGTGGGTCAGGTCGGCGACGGCCGTCCCGAGGACCGAGGCTCCGGGCAATTGGCGTACCTCCACGCGCGCGTAGTCCTCGATTTCGGAGACCGCCGCACGGACCACGTTCGTCAGGGACACGGGCATGCGCCAGGCGCGGCCGGGCGCGGCCCCGGAAAGGATGATCAGGCTCTCCGCGTGCCGCCGCATCCGAGTGGTCAGGTGGTCCAGCCGGAAGAGGTCGCTGAGCTCGTTGGGGTCCTCGGCCCGGCGTTCCATGCTGTCGAGGAGGCTGAGTTGGCGGTGGACGAGAACCTGGCTTCTGCGGGCGAGATTGACGAAGACTCCGGAGATGCCGCTGGCCAGCTCCGCGCGGTCGACCGCCGCTCGCAGGGCCGCCCGGTGGACGGTGCCGAGCGCCTCGGAGACCTGTCCTGTCTCGTCCTCCGCGGGTGGCCCGGGCGGCGCCTCGGCATTGATGTCGAGCTCCTCACCGGCGCGCAGCCGCCGCATGGCGTTCGGGAGTTTGCGCCGAGCGATCTCCAGGGCCCCGTTGCGCAGCCCGACCAGCTCGACGACCAGCCCGCGGCCGATGCGTACGGAGACGACCAGGGACGCGACGACGGCGACGAGTCCCAGGAGGACGGCTGCGCCCGCGGAGGTGAGCAGTCCGTGCGTGAGCGGGTCGGCCTGGGCAGCGGCGGCGCGGTGTGCGTTGCCCACGACCGCGCCGAGCTTGTCCCGTACCTCTCCGTAGGCATCGTCCCAGGTGCTCGCCGGAGCCGCGCCGAGCGCCTTCGGCCCAGCCTGCGTCACGAGCACCTTGTCCTCGGCGGTGCGCACGTCGTCGTACGCACTGCCCTCCTCGATACTGTGCCAAGCCGCCCGTTCGGTCCCGCGCAGATCACCGACCGCCGATTCCGTCAACGCCCTTCGGGTGTCCACGGCCCCGGTGAACAGCCGCAGCCGCTGCCCCGCGAGGGAGCCGTCCAGTCGTGCCCCGGCGAGCACCGCGTCCTCGCGCGCCAGCATTTCGCCAGCCCTGGAGAGTTCGAGCAGCACGCGCGCGTGAGAGCCTGCCGTGGTGTCCTGCATGCCGGTGAGCGCGCCACCGACCCCGAAGGCCTGGGTGATCGTCTTCGTGTACTGGCCGTACGCCGTGTCCCAGCCGATGCGGCGGTCGAGCACCTCATTCCGCAGGGCGCGCAGTCCGTTTGCCGCCTTGAGGAACGTCTCCAGCCGGTCGGCCACACCTTGGGGAAGGCCGACTCCGTCGGCGACGGTCGCGTCATCACCGATGTGCAGCTTCGCCACCGCACGGTCAGTGCGCTCACCCTGCCGCGTGAGCGCGTCGCCACGGCCGGTGTCCGGCTTCGTCGCGTAGCGCACGGCGGCGGCGCGCTCGGCCTGGAGCGAGGTGATCGCCGAGTCCACGGGGGTGCGTATGCCGGTGTCCACGCGCTGCAGTTGGCGCAGACGGGCCACGTCCTGGGCCGTGCTGACGGTCGCGTACCCCCACAGAGCGAGCAGGGAGATGACGGGCACCATCAGCAGGCACACGATCTTGGCTCGCACGGTGCGGGGCCGCAGCCGCCAGCGGCCCGCGCGCGCGGGAGCCCGATCCGCTGCGGGTTCGGCGATGTCGTCCTCTCCGTAGGGGTGTTCGTCGCGTTCGTCGGCTGGCTGGCCCGCGTGGGCACGGCGGCCGCGCGCCGGGGACACCGGCTGTGGCGATATGGCGCCGTCGGCGGGATCGGAGGTGCTTCGTGGTGTGCGCATGGCCTCCTCGCTCGGGTGGGTTCGGTGCATGCCGCCGGGCCGTCACCGGCCTCGGTGGGGCCCGCTATCGGGCGGCGGTCTCGGCCGGTCGCTGGGCCGACACGGAGGCTTCGCGCTCACCTTCCGTCGGGGAGAGCGCGACGAAGGCACACGTCAAGAACAGGTAAGACCCGAGGCCGACGGCGAGGGGAAAGATGAACTGCATCGTGGTGGCCCCGGGCAGTGCGGCTTCGGAGGGATCGACGCGCACGCTCACGGCGAGCATTCCGGTGTAGTGCATGCTGCTCACCGCCCCGCCCATGACGAGAGACGCGACGGCCACGGCGAGTGGCGACTTGATGTTGAGGCCCGCCCACAGGGCCGCGGTCGCCGCGATCACGGCGATCACTACGGAGAGGCCGACGAGCACCGGGTCGTACCGCACGTCGCCGTGCATGCGCAGTGCCGCCATGCCGATGTAGTGCATGCTCGCGACGCCGAGCCCGGTGGTGAGTCCACCGATCGCGAGTGCCCGCCCCCGGTCCCGGCCGTATCCGACGGCGAAGACTCCGGCGCCGACGACGACCACCGCGCCCAGGAGGCTGAGCATGGTCAGCGGCACGTTGTAGTGGATCTCGGTGCCGGTGACTCCGAAGCCGAGCATCGCCACGAAATGCATGGTCCAGATGCCGGTGCCGATGGCGGAGGCCGCGGTGATGAGCCAGTTCCGGCGTGAGCGGCCCTCGGCGCCCAGCGCGCGGACGGTGCAGCACAGCCCCAGGGCGGAGCCGATGCAGGCCATCGCGTACGACAGCACGGGGGTCAGCCAACCGAATGTGGCGTGGTCCAGGTGTCCCATGGCTCCGGGACGCTAGTCCTACCCCGGGCGCACTACGGGGGCGCATTTCGAAAGGTGTTGGAAGATGACAGAGAGGGATCCTTGAACGATCGCGTCACGCTCGAACGAGTGCGCCCAACGCGCGTGCGGTTCTTGCGGGATCATGGGTGGCATGAACGACGAGCGCACACGGGTCCAGGAATTCTTCACGGCGCGCGCCGCCGACTGGGACGCCCGATTCCCCGACGACGGTCCCGCTTATCGGGCCGCGGTCACCGAACTCGGGCTGCGGCCCGGCTCTCACGTGCTCGACGCGGGCTGCGGCACCGGACGGGCACTGCCCGCTCTCCGGGAGGCCGTAGGGCCCTCGGGGGCCGTGCTCGGGGCGGATCTGACGCCCGCCATGCTGGAGGCCGCGAAACGGGCCGGCAGGGACCACGACGGGCAGCTCCTGCTCGCCGACGTGGCCCACCTGCCGCTGCGCACGGGATCGCTCGACGCGGTGTTCGGCGCGGGGCTGATCGCCCATCTGCCCGATCCGGAGGAGAACCTGCGGGAGTTGCGGCGCGTGGTGCGCCCCGGCGGGCTCCTCGCCCTGTTCCACCCCATTGGCCGGGCGGCGCTCGCCGCGCGCCAGGGGCGGCAGATCACCCCGGGCGATCTGCGGGCCGAGGCGAACCTGAGCCCCCTGCTTGCCGGTTCCGGCTGGGACATGACCACGTATGTCGACGAGGACGCCCGGTTCCTCGCCCTGGCCGTACGCCAGGACTGATCCCTCTGGACCGCGGCGATCGCCGGACGTCTCATCCGGCGGTCAGGGGCGCCCGGCGATCACAGCGGCGAAGGCCGCCGGATTGTCGAACATGACGTTGTGTCCCGCGTCCGGAACGGTGACCACCCGCACTCCGGCCGCCACCAGGTCGTCCTCTCCGGAGAGTTCACCGCTGAGTGCGCCCTGTACGTAGACTCGGTCGACCGCCAGATCGGTGAGCATGCGGCGCATCGTGGGCTGTGTGCCCTTGATGAGCCCGGTCGCGCTTCTGTGCAGAGCCAAAGGGTCGGCGAGACGCATGGTCGCCGCCCACGTAGAGCCCACTTTCTCCAGCACGCGGGCGTGGCCGCCGCTGCTGACGAAGTCCTCCTCCTCGTACCCGGCGATGCCGCTGCTGCCCGCCGTCACGGGCGGCATCGGGTCGAGGTTGGCCTCCGTGAGGACGAGCCGCGCGACCAGGTCGGGCCGCCGGTGGGCGAGCACGATGGCGACGGAGCCTCCCATGCTGTGCCCGACGACCTCGGCCCCCGTCACCCGTGCCGCGTCGAGCGCCGCGGCCAGCGCGTCAGCGTGATCCTCCAGTGTGTATCCGAAGTCACCGGGCCGGTCACTGATGCCGTGCCCCGGGAGGTCCACGAACAGCGAGCGGCGGCCTGCCAGTTCGGGGCGCGCGGCGATGTGTGCGTGGTAGACCGTCGACGCGGCGCCAAGTCCGTGGACGTACACCCGCGCCGGTTCGGCTCCGTCGACCTCCGTCCATCGCACATGACTGCCTCCCGCGTCGAACTGTGCCTCTCGCATCTCCGTGCCCCGTCCTGTCGTGTTCACCGTCTCGCCCGTCGCGAGCCCCGTGGAGACAATACATCGACACCGATGTATTGCGAAGGCGATGTACACCGGCATGCATCACGAGTGCGGCAGAATGCAGGGCATGCTCGAACTGGCCATCCTCGGTTTCCTCCACGACGCCCCCTTGCACGGCTATGAGCTGCGCAAGCGCATCACCGCACTGACCGGGCACGTGCGGCCCGTCGCGGAGAGCACGCTGTACCCCGCCATCAAGCGGCTGGAGAAGGCCGGGCTGATCGCCCGCGAAACACAGCCCGGCTCAGGAGCAGCGCCACGTCACGTCCTGAGCCTCACCCCGGAAGGCAGACAAGAGCTTCGCGCGCGGCTGTCGACCCCCGCGCGGGTGGACATCACCGATGAGAACCGCTGGTTCACGCTGCTCGCCTTCCTGCGTCATCTGGAGGACGACAGGGCACAGGCGGCGGTACTCGAGAGCCGACTGGCCTTCCTGGAGGAACCGGCGAGCTTCTTCTACGACGACAGCGGCCGCCCGTTGCGCGCGGAGGAGCTCGACGACCCCTTCCGGCGCGGCATCCTCACCATCGCCCGCGCGACGAGCCGGGCCGAACTCGCCTGGCTGCGCGCCACATTGACGTCACTCGACGGGCGAGCCCACTGACCTGCCCGGGTGCGGCACGGGGCACCCCCGCACGCCGGGAACGGGGAACGTACCGAGCTCGGGCACCTCATACCCGTCGGGGTAGCCCTTGATCTCCCAGTTCTGCCGCGCGTAGTGCGGAGCCTTGCGCGGGGGCATCAGGCGCACCGCACGCCCCCGAAGCCGCACGGCGCGGTTGACCAGCGAGCGCGTCACGGCGCCCGGCTGCTCGTACCGGAAGGCCCGCAGCAAGGGCTCGTCGAGCAGGGCCAGGGTCGCGGCGCGCAGGACAGGCGCCACGGCGCGCGGATACCAGGAGGCCATCAGGTCCAGCGTCGCGTCGGAGACCTCTCGCGCGCCTTGGTCCCAGCCGAAGTTGGCCTCTTCGTAAGCGTCGAGGCAGTTTTCGAACTCTTCGTAGGAGCCGGGAATGTCTTTGATCCCCATGTGCTGCCCGAGCACGCGGTAGTAGGTGGCGGCGGCGACCGTCTCGTGACGCGAGAGCCTGCGCCAGCCGAAGGTGTCGATCCATCGCTTCGGCACGACCACAAAGGTGCACAGTACGTAGCGCATGTCGTCGTTGCTGATGTCGTAACTGCGGTGCATCTGGTTGATGCGACGGATGGCTGTACGGCCCTCGTCGTCGTCAAAGCCGTGCTCCACGACGGTGTCGAGAAGCAGCGCCGTGTCGTCGTAGCGCTTTTGCGTACGGTCCGTCAGCTCGGCTGTCTGCGCCAGGAGTCGACCGATGCTCGGCACGGCGTACGTGCGGTAGAGGGCGAGTTCGAGTGCGCGCGTCACGTCCCAGGGGAACTCGTATGCCGCGGTGAGTCGGTAGATCGCGAGGAAGTCCTTCTCCGGGTCCATGCGACGGATCTGCTCGAGCCGCTCATAGCGCTTCACCGCGCGGTCCCCCTTCTGTCACCGGAGCTCTAACTCTACGTTGGGGAACGACAGACAAGGGATCAGCGGTGCAAGCCGCTTCGGGGGAAGATGGCCCACATGTTCGACAAGCTCCGCAGGTTCTGGAACAAGGACGGACCGGCAGACACCAGCAAGCCCGTGCGTACCGAGAACAAGCGCACGCACAACCTGTTCGAAGCGGCCGCCGTCTACGTGGCGGCCAGCGCCGAAGACGACCGGGACACGATGGACGAGGCCACGGAATGGGTGTCTCCCGAGGCTCTGTCGTTCGGCGTCAGCGAGCTCGCATGCCGCGCCGTCATCGCGCTCGCCCGGGAGCGCGACGAGTCGCCGCGTGACGTGGCACGCACGCTCCTCGGGTTGCCGGGCACCTGAGCCCCTGTCCTCCGCACCAACGTCGAACACGGGGCCGCGTTGACGAATTTCCTGGTCATCGACCCCTCGACGATCTCCGGGGCGAGTGGTTAGGGTGCGCCGACGGATGAAGCGATGGGGAGGCTGGCATGGCCGGGACGGACGACGCTGTCGCCGCCGATGACGACGCGCTGTACGTACTCACGGCGGTGCTGCTGACCCCCGCGAAGTTCCCCAGTGTGCTCGGGGACGACTATCCCGAGGCGTGTGCGCGGCTCGGCCTCGCGCCGCTCGCCTCGGGTTACGGTCTTGTGCTCGGCCAGGACGGCGAGGGCGCGCGCTGGACGGTCGTCGTGGACGACGTGTCGCTCGTGGCCGTGGCGATCGCCTCCTGGGACTGCGGCATGGAGTACGACCTCTCGCCGGATGAACGCACGGTGGTCACCGCGCTGCCGGGCTGGCCGCTGGCCGTCGCGGTCGCGGCCCCCGGGGTGCCCGCTCCGCACGATCCGGATCCGGTGTCCGAGGACGCGGACGCGGGCCGGGCGCCGCTGGCGCCGCCGCAGTCCGACACTTGGGGTCCGGCCCAACGGCGCCTGGGCGCCGACGAGATAGCGCTCCAGTGGGCGACGTGGCGGGAGCAGATCGACGACGCCGACTTCGCGACGGACGGCTCGCCGGGGGCTGTCCACGGCGCGGCCGCGGCAGCGGAACCGCTCACTGGCATACAGCGCGTGCTGGCGGAGGCGCGGGCCTATGTGACCCATCCCCCGCCGCTGGGCAGGGTGCGGTCGTCGTTCGCCTCGGGTGACACGCGCACCCTGCGTGCCGACGGTCCTGGCTGGTCCATGGTGGCCAGGACCGACGACATCGCGTTCGTGCTGCTCGACGAGGAGCCGGGCGAGGTCCTGCCGGTCGGCCGGGGGCCGGAGCTTCCCGGGCTTCTGGAGGCGCTCGACAAGATGGCAGTCCGTCCCGCTTGAGCAGAGGCGGAAGCCTGTGCACGGCCCGGGGCGTGCGGCTGTTCGTAGCCCCGGTCAGCAGTCCGTCTCGGGGTCGACGAGAAGCGCGGCCATGGCCGTGTCGTGATCCTGATGATCGCGCAGCGCCGCCAGTTCGTCGAGCCATACCGCGTCCCACGAGCTGTCCCTGCCACCCGCACGCACCAGTTCCACGGCCACGGCACCTGGACCCGGCGTGC
The DNA here is from genome assembly GCF_008704495.1 of Streptomyces kanamyceticus. Classification (NCBI taxonomy): domain Bacteria; kingdom Bacillati; phylum Actinomycetota; class Actinomycetes; order Kitasatosporales; family Streptomycetaceae; genus Streptomyces; species Streptomyces kanamyceticus. Next base: position 9,217,783 of record NZ_CP023699.1, on the reverse strand, counting down.
CTCGCTCCCGGAGCATGCGGGCCGCGCCGAGCAGGGCCTCCCGCGTAGGTGGCCTGCTCGCGTCCAGGTATCGCTCGCCCTCTGCGGCGGCCAGGCGCCCGGGGCGCTCCTCAAGCAGGTCGACCAGCCGCTGCCACCGCTGCGCGTCGTAGCGCCCGAGCCCCGCGGCCACGAGTGCTGTCTCCCATGTCAGGAGCGCCGCCTGCCGACGCAGCCCCGCGCTCTCCAGAGTCCGGGCGAGGCCGTCGGCGATCTGGAGGTTCACCGTGGTGCCTCGCCCGACCCGCGCCATCTCGGAGAGCGCCACGAGACGGCGCAGCGCATCGGCTCTTTCGCGCGGGTCCGTTCCCCCCGCCCGCTCGCGCAGTTGTCGGAGGACGCCCTTCAGGACGCCTCTTGCGTGGGGCCCGGACGGGAGCCGCACCAACTGGCGCAGCGCCGCGTCCCATTCACGACGTGTTCGGTGCTTGTCGACGGCTATCTCGGCCATGGCACACATCGCCTCTTCCGCATCGGCTGTGAGCCACCCGAGTAGCGCCTCGCACGCGTCTTTGACGGTGTCCGCATCGCCCTCCCTGATCAGCCGCATCAGGAAACTCCGGTAGGGCACGGCCAAGGAATGGCATACCTGCCCTCGGCCCGCGTGGACCACTGCCTCTCGCAGAGCGGGTTCACCCATGCAACGCGCCAGACGCTCAGCGACCTCCGGTCGGTCGATCGCGGCGAGGAGGCCCTGGGCCAGGACGGCCCGTACGTCGCGGTGCTGGCGCGGAGCGTCCCAGGCCGCCAGCAGTGCCTCCTGGGCCTCGGCACCAGGGAGTGCCGCGAGCCCGCGGGCCGCTTCCTTACGAGTTCCGACCGGGGTGTCCACCGCACGGACCACCGGGGCGAGCAAGGCTACGGCGCGACGGTCCGGCACTGCCTCCAAAAGGCGTCGGACGGCTCCCATGGCGGCGCGGCCCCGGACACCGCCGGTCGCGGCGTGCCACAGCAGCAAGTCCAGGAGAGGCGCGCTCCCGGGCGATACGTCGGTCGCGCCGGGTACGAAGAGGTCACCCAGCGCGCCCAGCGCGGCAGCGGCGACGGGCTGCGGCGCGTCGTCCGCCAGTTCCTCGATCAGAGCCGGGTCGCGCAGGCGCGCTGCCGCGTCGGTCCTGATGCGCAGCGGGACCGCTTCGTCGACGGCCACGCGTGCGTGGTGCTCGTTCCAGCGCATGCGCTGTCCGGGCAACCAGCGCTGCGTGACACCGGGCGGCAGCTGCGGGACCCAGGCTGTGGCCCGGGGTCGTACGCGGCCTCTCAAGCCCTCCTGCGCGGCGGCCAGGACGGTGTCGAACAAGTCCGTACGTCGGGTGGCCACGGTGGCCAGGACGACGGGCACCGCCGCGAAGGAGGCGTCCAGAGCCACCAGTTCGGCGCAGCGTGCCTCGCGCAGCGTTGCCGGTGTCACCCATGCCTGCGCCGCGCGGGCTGCCAGGTGGGGATCGTCGTGCCCCAGGGCGATGCCGCGCGCCAGGGCGTCCAGTTCCGGCAGGGCCCTGAGGTGTGGTGCGAGCAGTTCGGCGAGGTGGACACCGGTGCTGGGGCGTGTGGTCGCCGTCCGGGCGAGCAACGCCCAGACGGCCTGGGCCGCGTTCTGGTCCATGTGCAGGGTGACGACCGGGCCGTGGCGCCGGGGATCGGCCACGACCTGGCAGAGCAGTTCCACCGTGTATGCGGCGCGTTCGAAGTCGGCGCGTGTCGCGGCGTTCTCCGCTGTGCGTCGGAGCAGTTCCTCGGCCGCGGCGAGCGTGCGGCTCTTGGAGTCCGCAGACTGCACGGTGGTCAGCGTCGCGTCGCGCAGTACACGCTCGGGCAGCGCGGCCAGCAGACGGAGCGGCGCGCCGCCGAGCTGGCGCAGGGTGCGATACCGCACCTCTTCTTGGTCGTGCCAGGCCCGCTCGCAGTCGACGGCGACGCGCGCGAACTCGACGGCATCACCTTCCAGTTCCGCACAGGCCAGCAGCGAGGGCCAGCCCATCAGGCGCTGGTGGATGCGGTGTCGCTCCGCGATCTCGCGCAGCAGCGGTTCACCCGAGGCGAGTGGAAGAGCAACGGCGAGGTGGCTCACCGTCCGTCCCCGGCCTGACCATCGCTCCACCCAGGGCAGGACGAGCTCCGCCCTGTCCGCGGGTTCGAGCGCCGCCAGGGTGGTCACAGGCAGACTCCGTACGGAGTTCGACCGTTCCGCGCGCTCCTCCGCCAAGCGTCGGCGTTCCGGCGCCGGGACCAGCATCAACAGCCCGTCCGGTGCTACTTCTCGGCGCTCCGGGAAGCGTGCCCGGGGCCGTTCCGCCGGGCAGAGGCGCGCCAGGTCCTGCCGGTCCGCGAGGCTCAGTTCACGAACGGCGCGGCGCACCGAAGGCGGCAGAGGTCCGGCGGGCAGAGCGAGCTCGGGGAGCGAGTCGTCCGCGTCCGGTGCTGCGGCCCGCAGGATCTCGAGGACGCGGTCCGGGTGGCGAAGCAGCGAGCGGGCAGCTCGGGCGGTGAGCAGAGCGCGGGCGCGTTCAAGGAGGACGAGCCCGGCTTCCGGGTCACGCTCCGCCGCGAGGCTCGCCACGGCTCGGTGTTGCCGTACGAAGGAGTATCGGGCGTTCCGTTGCTGGCTCCTGTTGCGGGAGACCAGCAGTTTCGCCACGGCCAGCGGGGCCGTTCGGGCCAGGGCGTTGAGCACACCCGGAGACGGGTCGAGTCGGTCGATCCAGTCGGCGGCGGTCGCCGGTGAACACGCGGGCAGAAGCAGTGACGCGTCGGAGCTGCCGTAGCGCTCGTACACCTCGGGCAGCAGGCGTCCGGCGAGTGCGCTGCGACCGCTGAGCCGCAGGACTCGGTATGTCTCTCGACGTGTCGCCCGGGTCTCGCTCAACGCGAGCTTTTCCAGTGCTTGTGCCGGAATCGGGAGCCTGATGGCGGCCGAGAGGGCTCGGCGGCGCAGGAGCGGGTCGGACAGCGCCGCGGCGATGGTGGGGAGGTCGCGTCGGGCGACGGCCAGGAAGAGGGCGGTGTGCCGTTCGTCCGCTTCGCCGGCATCCAGGACGCGGTGGAGAGTGGTGTACGCCGCTGGCGTGAGGGTGCGGCCGTAGCGGGCGAGTGCGCTCATCCGTGCCGGGAAGGGCAGGGGATCGAAGTGGGCCTTCAGCCACGCCGACGTCAGCGGCGCGGGCGTGGGCATGGACTGGGGCGTTGAGGACGGCGTCTGGGACGCTTCGTGTCCGGCCATCAGCGATCACCGAGGGATCGCTGGGCCTCCTTTCGGAAAGTCATGGCGTCATGGTCACGGGCGAGGGGCCGGTGTCGCAACGCATTTTCCGATCGGCTCGCGGAACCGCCGTGGGCGGGCCCGCGAGCGGACGGAGATCCTTGCGTCACCGAACGCCTCAGTGACCTATTTCCTTGCGTGTGACTCGGCGCAGCCTGCGCCGCTGGCCCGGGTCCAGCGTCAGATAGGCCGCCGCCGGGACCCCGAGCACGATCAGGAGTGCGGCCCACCACGGCAGCCAGATCAGCAGAATGATCCCGGCCGCCACACCTCCTGCCGCGACCTTCGCGTTCTTCGACATGTGTGTCGCCTCCTTCGCGGCTCTTGCCGCTCTCTGCCTGGAAAACGTGATCGAGCGCCGCACAGTTCCGGACCCCGCCCCTGAGAGACCCCTGAGTCGTGACCCCTACTGGTTCCCGTGCCGCTCCACCCTCGTCGACAGTCGGGCACCTCCCGCTCTACTCGACGCGGAGAGGCTCCCCGACCTCGTACATGTGCCGCAGAACCTGACGGTAGGAGTCGACGAATCCCGCCTCGGTGTAGGACATGCCCAATGAGGCGCAGTGGGCACGTACGAGAGGTTGGGCGAGCCGCAGGTGAGGGCGGGGCATGCTCGGGAACAGGTGGTGCTCGATCTGATAGTTGAGCCCGCCCAGGAACCAGTCGGTCGCCAGGCTGCCGCGGATGTTGCGCGAGGTGAGGACCTGACGGCGCAGGTGCCCCCAGCGCTCCCCGTCCGGATCGGGCATCTCCATGCCCTTGTGGTTGGGCGCGAAGGCGAGTCCGAGGTGCAGGCCGAACAGCGCCTGGTGGATGGCGGCGAAGGCGATGGCGTGGCCGAGGGGCATGGCGGTGAGCAGCAGCGTCACATAGCCGACGAGGTGGGCCACCAGGAGGGCCCCTTCCACGACGCGTTCACGCGGGGCCTGCCTACGCAGATCCTGGAATCCGTAGACCTTCATGGCGACGCCCTGGAGCAGCGTCAGAGGGAAGAAGAGCCAAGCCTGGTTACGGGTGAGCCAGCGCCGGAATCCCACGCGAACCTTGGCCTGCTTGCTGGTCCACACCAGGACATCGGCGGCGACGTCGGGGTCCTTGTCGATGTGGTTGGGGTTGGCGTGGTGTCGGTTGTGCTTGTCGTTCCACCAGGCCGAGCTCATCCCGAGCAAGAGATTGCCGTGTATGAGCCCCATGACGCGGCCGGCAGTGCGATTGCCGGATATCTGTGAGTGGCCCGCATCGTGGCCGATGAAGGCCGTGCGGGCGCACAGGACGGAGAGTACGGGAGCGAGCAGCAGTACCCACCAGGACGTTCCCAGGAGGAACATGCCGACACCCACCGCCGCCAGCGCCAGGGCGTTGATCGCGACGGTGCGCGTGTACCAGTCGATGCGGCGGTCCAGGAGGCCCTGCTCCTTGACCGTGCGCAGAAGGGGCGCGAAATCACTTCCGGCGTGCTGCCTGCCAGTACTGACAGGGGAGCGTTCCGCGACTGCGGCGGCCTGGGGCATGCTGGGTCTCCGGTCTCCGTAACAACGGGCTGACCTGTAAAAATGTACGGATCAGTGACCTTCGGCGACCATGGCGCCACCCCCCGTGTCAAGGCGGGGGAAAGCACCGCCCGACAGGGGGGCTGGCTACACCCCCGCGACACGGAGTGACGCGTATCACCACTACGCACCCCCCGTGAAGACGTGAATGTGTTGTACCCTCGGCCGCTCCAGCTCCAGTAGTCAAACTTGAGGAATGCGCCATCGCTGTGCACGGACTCCCTGCCGTATCCCCCTCCGAGATCTCCGAACTGTCCCACTGCTCCGTGCTGTTCGTGCCGGGCGATCCGGCACGCGGCGGGCGCGTGGCCTTCTGGCAACCCGATGGCACTGAGCTCCCCTCGATCACCGCGGGGACTCTCGAGGAACTGACCGTCGCCGTACCGGGCGACGACGGCGTCGAGCTCGCCGACGTGATGGCACTGCTCCTCCCGGTGCGCGTAGCGCTGCCCGTCCTCACACGCGCGCGTGCCGCCTCGGGCACGCACCCCACGGCCGCCTTCTGGGGCACCGCGGGCGTGCTCGCCCTGCAGCTGGCGGCGAGGGGCCTGCTCCTGCCCGGGCTCACCAGCAGCGATCACGACGCCTGGCGTACCGGCCCGCTGGGAGCCGATGACGTGCGGCGGCTGCGCGACCTCGCTGCCGCGATGCCGCCCGCCGCACACGCGCACCCCCTGGACCACACCGTGCCACCGCGGCTGCCCGAACCGGAGCGCCTGCTGCGCCAGTTCCTCGACGCCGTGGCCGATACGCTGCCGCGCTCCCCCGCCGCCGCGATGGCCACGGGCGGGCCCGCCTTCACCGTGGCGGAACCGCAGCATGTTCCCGAACAGCGCGCCTGGGCCCTGGACGTGGCCGCCGGTCACGACGCAGGCGTGCGGATCTCCCTGCGGGTGGAGATCCCCGGCCTCATTTCGGAGACCGAAGGCGGTACCCGGCTGCCGTTCCGTGCCGTACTGCAACTGCACAGTGTCAGCGACCCCTCGCTCGTCGCGGACGCCGCCGAGGTGTGGGCCGGATCCGGTACGTCGGCGCAGGCGTTCGGGTCGCGCGCGCGGATGGACGCCCTGCTCGCGCTGCGTCGCGCCACGCGCGCGTGGCCGCCGCTGGCCCCGCTGCTCGCCGCCACCGTGCCCGACGCCATCGAACTCGCCGACGAAGAGGTGACCGACCTCCTCGGGGAAGGTGCGCGGATGCTCTCGGTCGCGGGCGTCGACGTGCACTGGCCCAGGGAGTTGACGCGCAACCTGACGGCGCGCGCGGTCATCGGCCCGCCGGACGACGAAGGCCAGGGGCCGCAGAAGCTGTCCTCGGACACACCGTCGTTCCTCTCGGCCGACGCACTGCTGGCCTTCAACTGGCGGTTCGCGCTGGGCGATCAGCAGCTGACCCGCGAGGAGCTGGACCGCCTCGCCGAGGCCAACCGCCCCGTGGTGCGCCTGCGGGACCAGTGGGTGCTCATCGACCCGGACGAGGCGCGCCGCGCCCGTGAGCGCCACGACCGCAAGGTCACCCCGATCGACGCCCTCGGTGCCGCTCTGACCGGCACCACCGAGATCGGCGGCCAACGCGTCGACGTGCAGCCGACCGGCTGGCTCGCCACCCTTCGCGAGCGCCTGGCGGACCCGGAGGGCATGGATCCCGTCGGGCAGCCCGCCGCGCTCGCCGCGCAGCTGCGCGACTACCAGCTGCGCGGCCTGAACTGGCTGGCCCGCATGACCTCGCTGGGCCTCGGCGGCTGTCTCGCCGACGACATGGGTCTCGGCAAGACGATCACCCTCATCTCGCTGCACCTGCACCGCCAGCTGGATAGGGAATCCGCGGGCCCCACGCTGGTCGTCTGCCCGACGTCCTTGATGGGCAACTGGCAGCGCGAGATCGAGAAGTTCGCACCGGGCACCGCCGTACGGCGCTTCCACGGTGCCCGTCGCAGCCTTGAGGACCTGGCCGACGGCGAGTTCGTGCTCACCACCTACGGGACGATGCGGCTCGACGCGGAGACGCTCGGGCAGGCCCCTTGGGGCATGGTCGTCGCCGACGAGGCGCAACACGTCAAGAATCCTTACTCCGCGACGGCCAAGCAGCTGCGCACCATCGGGGCACGCGCGCGCGTGGCGCTCACCGGCACTCCGGTGGAGAACAACCTCTCCGAGCTGTGGGCCATCCTCGACTGGACGACGCCGGGGCTGCTCGGAAAGCTCGGCACTTTCCGCACCCGTTATGCGCAGGCCGTGGAGGGCGGGACGGACCCGGGCGCGGCCGAGCGGCTCGGTCAGCTCGTACGCCCGTTCCTACTGCGGCGGCGTAAGTCCGATCCGGGCATCGCGCCTGAGCTTCCGCCGAAGACGGAGACCGACCGTGCGGTATCGCTCAGCACCGAGCAAGCAGGGCTCTACGAAGCGGTGGTGCGGGAAACGCTCGCGGAGATCTCCGGGGCGGACGGTTTCGAACGGCGGGGGCTGATCGTCAAGCTCCTCACCGGCCTCAAGCAGATCTGCAACCACCCGGCGCAGTACCTCAAGGAGGACGAGCCGAGGATTTCGGGTCGCTCCGGGAAGCTGGAACTGCTCGACGAACTGCTCGACACGATCCTCTCCGAGGACGCGTGCGTACTCGTCTTCACGCAGTACGTCCAGATGGCCCGGCTCATCGAGCGGCATCTGTCGGCACGCGGCATCCCGTCGCAGTTCCTGCACGGCGGCACTCCCGTAGCGGAGCGCGAGGCGATGGTGGAGCGCTTCCAGGAAGGCGCGGTCCCGGTCTTCCTCCTGTCGTTGAAGGCGGCGGGGACCGGGTTGAACCTGACCCGTGCCGAGCACGTCGTGCACTACGACCGCTGGTGGAATCCGGCGGTCGAGGCCCAGGCCACCGACCGCGCGTACCGCATCGGTCAGACGCGGCCTGTGCAGGTGCACCGGCTGATCGCCGAGGGCACCATCGAGGACCGCATCGCCGACATGCTCCTGCGCAAGCGGGAGTTGGCGGACTCCGTCCTCGGATCCGGTGAAGCGGGGCTCACCGAACTGACCGACTCCGAACTGTCCGATCTGGTCGAGCTGCGAGGGGGCGCGCGATGAGTGACGCGTACGACGAGGAATACGACGGCGCGAACAACGACGGCCCGGGCACGGACGAGCGGACCTTCGCCGCACTGCCGCCCGCGCACGGGAGGGGTTTCGCGCAGAGCTGGTGGGGCCAGGCATGGCTCAAGGCATTGGAGGACACGGCCCTCGACCTGCAGCAGTTGAAGGCGGGGCGGAGCCTCGCGCGCGCGGGATCCGTGGGCGCGGTGTCGGTGCGGCCCGGCCGGATCACGGCAGTCGTTCAGGGCCGTGACGGCACGCCGCACCGCTCCGACGTCCTGCTGCAGGAGCTGAGCGAGGACGAGTGGGACCGTTTCCTGGGGATGGCAGTCGAACGGGCCGGGCACATCGCGGCGCTCCTCGACCGCGAGATGCCCCCGCACCTGGTGGAGGACGCGGCCGCGGCGGGCGTCGAACTCCTGCCCGGCATAGGCGATCTGGAGCCCGAGTGCGACTGTGACGCGTGGGACCACTGCGGGCACACGGCCGCCCTCTGCTACCAGATGGCGCGGCTGCTGGACCAGGACCCCTTCGTCCTGCTGCTGATGCGGGGCCGCGGGGAGCGTGCGCTCCTCGACGAGCTCCAGGTCCGCAGCGTGGCACAAGCCGATGCGCAGCTGATTCCAGAGGAGACGCACGATGCGGCTCCAGAAGGCGTGAGCGCCGCTCAGGCGTACGCGGAGGGGGCCGTGCTCCCGCCGCTGCCACCGCTCCCCGCGCTGCCGCCAGAGCCGGGTCTGCCGCCCGCGCTCGACACGGAGACGGACCCGGCTGCCGGTCTCGATGTGGCGGCGCTCGAGTTCCTGGCGGCGCAGACTGCCGTGGAGGCGTACCGGCTGCTGGCCGACGCGCTCGCTTCCGGCCATGAACGACTCCCTGTGGGACGTGAGTTGACTCCGCGCGAGGATGCCGTACGTCTGGCGGCCGGGGCCCCTGATGAGGAGATCGAGGCACGGCTCGCGGCCGGGTCCGGGCGCGGCCGGGACGGTCTCGCGCTCGCCGTCCGTGCCTGGGAGTACGGCGGTCATGCGGCGCTCTCCGTACTTGAGGAGGAGTGGACTCCACAGGAGGAGTCGTTGGCACGCGCGCGTGCCGCGCTGGATGCGGCGTGGGAAGAGGACGAACGGCCCCGGCTGCGGGCGGCCGACAACCGCTGGACCCTGGTCGGCGCCGACGCCCAGGTACGGCACGGCGTGGACGGCCGCTGGTGGCCCTACCGCAAGGAGCGCGGTCGTTGGACCCCGGCCGGACCTGCGGCACAGGACCCGGCGACGGCACTGGCCGTGGCGACCGGTAGCGAGTAACGAGTCACGCAGGGCGGTCCGGCCAGGGCCTGAGGTCCTGGCCGGACCCGATGCCGGAAGCAGGGCCCAAGGGGGCACGGGCGTACGACATGACGCATGGCCGAAACGCACGCGGCGCCCACCGGCGCATCCACGCGGGGCGCCCGTGCGCCGGGAACACCGGCGCACGCACTCACTCTGGCCAGCGATTGAGCGAGGGCATGACATCCGCGAGCGTGGGTCGCGTCGGTTCAGGGAGATCCGACCGCAACAGGAGCCGCCCCAGGCTCATCTGCGGGGGCATCGGATTCGTCAGCTCCGTGCGTGTGACCCGTCCGAAGGGAGTGATCAGGGCACCGGGCCCCACGACTACTGATCGGACCGATGGTCGACGACGGCGCCTCCTGCCCCTCGCGGGAGGCGCCGTCAGCGCGACTCCCGCCGTTCACCTTGTGGACCCTTGACGTTCGTGGCGGCGGCGAAGTCTGGCCGCTGTGACCGAACTCGTGCCCCAGAAGGCCCCGATGTCCCCGCACGCCGCCCGCAAGCGCCGTGTCCGCCGTTCCCTAGCTGTCGGCGTGCCGCTCGCCGTGGCCACCGCGATGGTGGTGACCGGCACCGCGATGGGCAGCCAGCAGAGCGCAGACCGCAAGCACGGTGCCCACAAGAAGGCGCGCGTCACCCACACGGCCACCCTGGGAGACATCCCTCTCGGCACGTTCAGCAATTCCCTCCTGCCGGGAACGGTCGACAACGACCGCGGCGTGGATCTCGGCGGCATCGGCAGCGACCTCTACCCGGCGGGCCGCAAGGGCGAGTTCTGGACAGTGACCGACCGCGGCCCCAACGGCCAGATCAAGGTGGACGGCAAGAAGCGCCGCACCTTCCCTGTGCCCGGCTTCGACCCCGCGATCGTGAAGATCCGGGTCTCCGGAGAGACCGTCAAGGTCCTCTCCGCTGTGCCGATCACGACTTCCTCCGGGAAGCCCGTCACCGGACTACCCAATCAGAAGGGGCGCGACGAAGCGCCCTACACGTACGACGCGCAGAAGCCCGTCTCCTACGACCCGAACGGTCTGGACACCGAAGGGGTCGTGCGGGCGTCCGACGGCAGCTTCTGGCTGGTGGACGAGTACGGGCCGTCGCTGATCCACGTCTCCGCGCGCGGGAAGGTGCTCAAGCGTTACGTCCCTGAAGGGCTCGCCCTGCGGGGCGCGGACTACCCCGTGGCCGAGGCGCTGCCCGGCATCTTGATGCACCGCAAGACGAACCGCGGCTTCGAAGGGCTCGCCCAGTTGCCCGGGGGCGACCTGGTGATGGCGGTGCAGAGCCCTCTGTCCCTGCCGGACGAGGACGCGGGTGAGGCGTCGCGGACGACGCGACTGCTGCGCTTCTCGCCGAAGAAGCAGGCAGTCACCGCCGAGTACGTCTACCGCTTCGATCCCGTGGACGTCGTCGACCCGGGCGAGGACGACACCTCGGAGCTGAAGATCTCCTCCGTGGTCGCCGTCGGGCGCGATCGGCTGCTCGTCCAGGAGCGCACGGACAAGGCCGCGCGACTGCAGAGCGTCACCCTGGACCGCCGGTCGAACATTCTCGGCCGCAAGTGGGACAACGAGACCACCAAGCCCTCGCTGGAGCAGCTCGACGACCCCGCAGCCTCCGGAGTGCCCGTCCTGCGCAAGCGTCTGGTGGTCGACCTGGGTGCGGTCGACGGCGTCCCCGGCAAGATCGAAGGCGTCGCCAAGGTCGACAGCCGCACCCTGGCACTCATCAACGACAACGACTTCGGGATGACCGACGGCCCGGAGGCCTTCGACAAGAACGGTCGCCTGGTGGACAGCGGTGTGGAGACGACGGTCACGTACGTAAAGCTGCCTCAGAAGTTCTGAGGCAGCGACCTGTTTTCCGGGAGCGGGGGTTAGGGCGGCCAGCCCCCGCCCCCGGAGATCTCGCTCAGCCCCGGGCGCCCAGCAAATGGTCCATGGCCAGCTGGTCGAGGCGCTCGAAGGCCATCCCGCGCGCGGCGGCGCTCTCCACGTCGAATGCCTCATAGGCGGCCCGGTCGGCGAGCAGCCCGCCGAGGCCGTCGTCGGCCGTGGGCACCGCCAGTTCGTCCAGACGCGAGGCCCTCAGGGCCTCCTGCACTTCGGGGTCGGCCCGGAAGGCGGCCGAACGCTCACGCAGGATCAGGTAGTTGCGCATGCAGCCCGCGGCCGATTCCCACACCCCTTCGTAGTCCTCCGTCCGCGGCGGCTTGAAGTCGAAGTGCCGCGGTCCGTCGTAACCGCCCCTCTCCAGGAGGTCCACCAACCAGAACGCGCTGCGCAGATCACCCGCGCCGAACCGCAGGTCCTGGTCGTACTTGATGCCGGTCTGGCCGTTGAGGTCGATGTGGAAAAGCTTGCCCGCCCACAGGGCCTGGGCGATGGAGTGCGGGAAGTTCAGGCCCGCCATCTGTTCGTGGCCCACTTCAGGGTTGACGCCGTACATGCCGGGCCTCTCCAGGCGTTCGATGAACGCGAGGGCGTGCCCGACGGTGGGCAGCAGGATGTCGCCGCGCGGCTCGTTGGGCTTGGGCTCGATCGCGAACCGCAGGTCGTAGCCCTGTTCGAGCACGTACTCGCCGAGTAGGTCGAACGCCTCCTTCATGCGGTCGAGGGCGCAGCGCACGTCCTTCGCGGCGCCGGATTCCGCTCCTTCCCTGCCACCCCACGCGACATAGGTGTGCGCGCCCAGTTCCACCGCCAGGTCGACGTTGCGGATCGTCTTGCGCAGCGCGTAGCGGCGTACGTCGCGGTCGTTGGCGGTGAACGCGCCGTCCTTGAAGACGGGGTGGGTGAAGAGGTTCGTGGTGGCCATCGGCACGACCAGACCCGTCGTGTCCAGCGCCTGCCGGAAGCGTTTGATGTGCGCTTCGCGCTCGGTGTCCGACGATCCGAACGGGATCAGGTCGTCGTCGTGGAACGTCACTCCGTAGGCACCTATTTCGGCGAGGCGCTGTACCGATTCGGCCGGATCGAGCGGAGCCCTGGTGGCGTCGCCGAACGGGTCCCTGCCCTGCCAGCCGACGGTCCACAGGCCGAAGCTGAACTTGTCCTCAGGAGTGGGCTGGTAGTTCATGTGCGGCTCCCTCGACTATTTCGTCATGGCGATTTACAAATTAGTATCCGAGGGCTCCGCTGGGAAGGTCGGGGAGGAAGTCCGGGGCCCCGTCCCGGGAAAGCCGCAGGAACGGAGAGCTCAATGTCATCATCGCCAGCAGCCCAAGGGCCGCTCGTCGTCGGTGTGGACACCTCCACGCAGTCCACCAAGGCCTTGGTCGTCGACGCCGCCACGGGACGCGTCGTCGCGAGCGGCCAGGCCCCGCACCGGGTCAGCACGGGCGACGCCCGCGAGAGCGATCCCCAGGAGTGGTGGGACGCCCTGTGCGCGGCGCTTCGCCAATGCGGGACCGCCGCGCGCGAGGCATCGGCGGTGTCGGTCGCGGGACAGCAGCACGGCCTCGTCGCGCTCGGTGCCGATGGCACACCGGTGCGGCCCGCCCTGCTGTGGAACGACGTCCGTTCAGCCGCGCAGGCCCGGGAGCTCGTCGAGCGGCTCGGCGGCCCCAAGGCGTGGGCCGAGCGCGTCGGCAGCGTTCCGGGGCCGTCCTTCACCGTGACGAAATGGGCCTGGCTCGCCGAACACGAGCCCGCGGCTGTCCGGGCAACCAGGGCGGTGCGGCTGCCCCACGACTACCTCACGGAGCGTCTCACCGGATGCGGCACGACCGACCGCGGCGATGTCTCGGGCACGGGATGGTGGGCCTCCGCCTCGGAGACGTACGACGAGGAAATCCTCGGCATGGTGGGGCTGGACCCGGCGTTGCTGCCCCGAGTGGCGCGTCCCGGAGAGGTCGTCGGCACCGTACGAGGAGGCGATCTACCGTTCTCCCAGGGCACGCTGGTCGCGCCCGGCACCGGTGACAACGCGGCAGCGGCCCTCGGGCTCGGGCTGCTCCCGGGTACGCCCGTGTTGAGTCTCGGCACATCGGGCACGGTCTACGCGGTCTCGGAGCATCGCTCCACGGACGCCACGGGAACCGTCGCGGGCTTCGCCGACGCGCGTGGCGCCTGGCTGCCGCTGGCCTGCACCCTCAACTGCACCATGGCCGTCGACAAAGTGGCCGCGCTCCTGAGCCTGGACCGTGAGGCGGTGGAGCCGGGCGGCACTGCCACGCTCCTGCCCTATCTGGACGGCGAGCGGACCCCGAATCTCCCCCACGCCTCCGGGATCCTGCACGGTCTGCGGCACGACACGACACCCGGGCAACTCCTGCAGTCGGCATACGACGGTGCCGTCCACTCGCTGCTCGACGCCCTCGACCAGGTGCTCGACGCGGACGCCGACCGGTCGTCTCCGTTGCTGCTCATCGGAGGCGGGTCGCGCGGCGCCGCTTGGCAGCACACCGTGCGTCGCCTGTCCGGCCGTCCGGTGCAAGTTCCCGAGGGCAAGGAGCTGGTGGCGCTCGGCGCCGCCGCGCAGGCCGCCGGAGTGCTGACCGGTGAGGATCCGGCCGCGATCGCCCGGCTTTGGGGCACGGCCGAGGGGCCCGTGCTCGACCCCGTGGAACGGGATGAGGCGAAGCTCGCGCGGATCTCCGAGGTACTCTCCGACGCGGCGCCGCTGCTCGTCAGGGCGCCTCATGGGGAGTGAGGGCTGACGAAGGCATGACCGCACCGCTGCACGAGGAACGCCGGGGCACGAACGGCGCGCGGCTGCCCGACACCCAGCAGGGCATGCGCCGCCGCAACCTCTCCCGAGTGATGCACACGGTGGCCGCGCACGGCCCGCTGTCACGGGCCGCCGTGGCCTCCCACATCGGGCTCACCCGGGCCGCCGTCTCCACCCTGGTCGACGAGCTGATCCGCACCGGGCTGCTCGACGAGTTGGGCCCCGAGCGTCCGAGCCGGGTGGGCCGCCCCGGATCGGCCCTGGCGGTCAGCGGTCGAGGGCCGGTCGGCATCGGCGCCGAAGTGGGCGTCGACCACCTCGCGGTATGCGCGGTCGATCTGCGCGGTGAGGTGCGGGCCCGCACGGTGCGGCAGGTCGGTAATCGCCATCGCGCGCCCGAACCGGTGCTCGAAGAGCTCTCCGCCATGATGGAGCGGCTGTGCGCCGAAGTCCGGCAGGCGGGCCTGTCCCCCGCGGGCCTCGCCGTCGCCGTGCCCGGTCTCGTCACACGTGACTCGCGGACGGTGGTCCGCGCCCCCAACCTCGGCTGGCGCGACATCGACCTTGCCCCGCTTCTACCCTCTGACCTGCCGCTGACCGTGGACAACGAGGCCAATTTCGGTGCCCTCGCGGAGCTGTGGCTCGGCGCGGACACACCGGAGGACTTCCTCCACGTCTCGGCGGAGATCGGCATCGGAGCCGCCCTGGTCGTCGATGGCCGACTGCTGCGCGGAGCACATGGATTCGCGGGCGAGTTGGGACACGTACCGGTGCGTCCCGAGGGCCCGGCCTGCCCCTGCGGTGGGCGGGGCTGCCTGGAGCAGTACGCCGGTGAGGAGGCGGTGCTGCGCGCGGCCGGCCTGGAGCCGGGTGAGGATCGGGTCGGCCTGCTCGCCGATCGGGCCGCCGCGCAGGACGCTGAGGTGCGGCACGCACTTCACGGTGCGGGCACGGCATTGGGCATCGCGCTCACGGGTGCCGTCAACCTCCTCGATCCGCGAGCCGTGGTGCTCGGTGGCGCTCTGTCGAGGCTGGCGCCATGGCTGCTGCCATCGCTGGAGAGGGAATTGACCGGGCGGACCGCGGGACGGGCCTGCCGTGTCACCGTGTCCGAGATCGGTCCGGACGGGCCCTTGCTGGGGGCGGCCCACTCGGTGATGCGAGCCGTGCTCGATGATCCGGTGGCGGTCGCAGGCGGCGGATAGGCGGGGCACGGGGCGGAGTCCGGGGGCGGATCAGGCAGCGGCCGAGCGGGTAGTGGGCGCCTTGCAAAGGTCGAACCGGTAATGGTCGCCCGGCAGCGGCCGACCGGCTGGGATCAGCAGCGACGGCCGACCCACCTGAGACCAGCGGCTGTACGCGACGCGGGATGAGTCAAGACCGCAGAGGTTCTGGCGCCTGCCCTCCCCCGTTCGAGTGGCCGAGTTTTCCACAATCCCTCACCTGTACACAGATGCGAGGCGGGCCCTTCCACCTCAACCAGCAGGCGCCGTAACGTAATTCGTGCGAGGCGCAGCTGCCCTACCGGCGGTGGTCGTCCACGCCGATCGGGGGATTCATGTGTCGGGGGAAAGCTGGACGAGGCCCGAGGCCGGACCAGTGCGGCTCGGCGACGAGCCCGCGCCGGTTCCAGATCAGTTCGACGAGCACGGCCTCTCCGGCCAGAGCGGAGCAGTACAGCGATGAGCGACCCTCGGATCCTGACCGTGCGCCCCGAACCCGGCGAGTACGCCTGGACGTTCGGCGGCGCCCCGCCTGTCGCCCGCATCACACCAGGAACCGTCCTCGACCTCTTCACGGAGGACTGCTTCGCGGGGAACGTGCGCTCGGAGAAGGACCTCGTCTCCGAGGTCTGCCAATTCCCTTATCTCAATCCGCAGACGGGGCCCTTCCATGTGGAGGGAGCCGAGCCGGGTGACACGCTCGCCGTGCACTTCGTGTCGATCGAACCGGCCCGCGATTGGGCGGCATCGACCACGGTCCCCTTGTTCGGCGCCCTCACCTCCACGCACGCCACCGCGTCCCTGCAGCCACCGCTTCCCGAGGCCGTATGGATCTGGCAGCTCGACCGGGCCCGCCGCACGGCGCGATTCGCCTCGCGTGACAGCGACTTCGAGACCGACCTGCCGATGGACCCCATGCACGGCACCATCGGCGTCGCGCCCGCCCACCTCGAGGTCCGCTCGGCGCTCGTACCCGACGCCCACGGTGGAAACATGGACACACCCGAGATGCGCGCCGGAGTCACCTGCTATCTCGGGGTGAACGTCGAGGGCGCCCTGCTGAGTCTCGGCGACGGGCACGCGCGGCAGGGCGAGGGCGAGACGTGCGGGGTCGCCGTCGAGTGCGCCATGAACACTGTGGTGATCGTCGAGCTCTTGAAGGGGGTCTCCACCCCGTGGCCGCGCCTGGAGTCCGATACGCACATCATCTCGACCGGGTCCGCCCGGCCGCTGGAGGACGCGTTTCGCATATCCCAGCTGGACCTGGTCCAGTGGCTGGTGCGGGACTACGGATTCAGCGAGCTGGACGCCTACCAGTTCGCGACGCAGACCGTCGAGTCGCCGCTCGCCAACGTCTGCGACACCAACTACACCTGCGTGGCCAAGCTCCGCAAGGACTGGCTTCCCGCACGCGAAACACATCGCGGACTGCACGCGCGGCTGCGCGAGGTCGCCACGACGCTGCCGCGTGGGGGCCTCCACTCCTCCTAAGGCCCCATGTCCCGACGTTTGGCCCTATGCCCCCAACTTGAGTCCTACTCCCCGAAGTTCATCTCCCCTCTCAAGTGCAGCGCCAGTCCAGCCGTTCCCCCCACCGAGAGGCAGGCCAGTCATGGATCGAGCAAGACGCTTCCCGAGCAGGCGCCGACTGTTGCAGGGTGCGGTCGCCGCGGCGGTTCCCGCGACGCTGCTGCCCACCGTTCACGCGAACGCGCAGGACCGTGCGGGCGACTACCCGCCGGCCGAGTGGGTGCCCGCCAGCACTTCCAACTACACGGCGTCCACCCGGCCCAGCGCCTACACCATCGACTACGTGGTCATCCACGTCACGCAGGAGACGTACGCGGACGCTCTCGCGATCTTCCAGAACCCGGCGAAGCAGGTGTCCGCCCACTACGTGGTGCGCTCCAAGGACGGGCACGTCGCCCAGTGTGTCCGTAATCGCAACGTCGCCTGGCATGCGGGCAACTGGAGCTACAACACCCACAGCATCGGCATCGAGCACGAGGGCTGGGTCGACAAGCCGCAGTACTTCACCGACGCGATGTACCAACAGTCCGCCGCGCTGACCTCCGCCATCTGCACGAAGTACGGCATCCCCAAGGACCGCGAGCACATCATCGGGCACTCCGAAGTCCCCGGCGCCGACCACACGGACCCCGGACCGTACTGGGACTGGTCCCGCTACATACGCCTCGTCAACTTCGCCTGAGGCACCCGGGCCGCTTGTCGGCTTCCGCTCCTGGGGCGACGATGGCGACACCCCACCGCCGTCCCAGGAGGCCGAGTTGACCGATCCGTGGGTGGCTCTCAAGCCGGGCACCGATCCCACCGAGCAGGCACGGGAGCTGCGCCGGGCGCACGAGGACTTCACCTCCAGGGGAACGGTGGCGCGGCCGGTGCGCCCGGTCGTGGCCGACTCATGGCGGCGGTCGGCCAGGGCGCGGGTCAGTCCGGAGGCCACGGGCGCGGCGGTGGAGCTGACCGATGGTGACCTCGGTGCGTATCGCGCGGAGCATCCGTTGGCCCGGGTGATGCCGCTGTTCCGCGAGTTGATGGGCACCTTCGCCTCGGATGGCGAGCATCTGCTGGCCGTGTGCGACGCACAGGGCAGGCTGTTGTGGGTCGAGGGACACGCGGCGACGCGGCAGCGCGCGGGGCGGATGAACTTCGTTCCGGGCGCGCGGTGGGCCGAGTCCGCCATGGGCACGAACGCGCCGGGGACGGCGGTCGCCGTCGACCGTCCGGTGCAGGTGTTCGCCGCCGAGCACTTCATGCGGCGTGTGCAACCGTGGACGTGCGCCGCGGCTCCGGTGCACGATCCGCGCACCGGGCGGCTGATCGGCGCGGTCGACATCACCGGTGGGGACGGCCTCGCGCACCCGCACAGCCTCGCATTCGTGCAGGCTGTGGCGCGGGCAGCGGAGTCCCAACTGGCGCTGCTGGCACCGCCGATGCGGGCCGAGGACACGGTGGAGCTGACCACGTTGGGGCGAGAGGAAGCGCTGCTTCTGGTAGGCGGCCGGAAGGTGCGTCTCAGCCGCAGGCACAGCGAGATCGTGGTGTTGCTCGCTCGCCATCCGGAGGGGCTGACCGGTGACGAGCTGCTGTACGCGCTGTATGAGGACGAGTCGGTGCCGAAGGTGACGTTGCGGGCGGAGATGGCGCGGCTGCGGCGGGTGCTCGGTGCGGAGTTGCTGCGGTCGCGTCCGTATCGTCTCGCGGCGCCCGTCGAGTGTGACGTCGACACGGTCGAGCGTCGGTTGGGGGCCGGTGCGGTGACGGCGGCCGCCGCCGCGTACGCCGGTCCGCTGCTGCCCGGGTCCCAGGCACCCGCGTTGGCCCGGCTCCGGCGCAGGCTGGCCGATCAGCTGCGTACGGCGTTGGTCGACCGCAACGATCCCGATCTGCTGGCCGATTGGGCGCACGCCCCGTGGGGCGAGGAGGACCTGGTGGTGTGGCGTGCGCTGGCCGCGCTGCGCCCGACAGCAGCCGTCCTGGCTCGTCTGCGGGCGCTCGACGCCGAGCTGGCCGCGCCAGGGCACGGCCGTGCGTAGCCCCCCTCGGGCCGGTGATCAAGCCCGCCCTGCCCCATGCCGGTGCGAGTATCGGCGCCAGCCCCGCCGCCGGTGCCGGTGCCCATCCCAGTACCGGGCCGGTGCCGATTCCGGTGCCAGTCTCGAAACCGGTGCCAGTCCTGATGCCGATACCGATGCCAGTCCCGATGCCGATGCCGTGAGGTGAGCACCGCAACGTACATGCAACGTCCGCGCTCCTAGCCTCCGGGCGAGAGCTGCCCGACGGCGGGCAGTCTTCCCCGGGAGGCCAGCCAAGATGACCCGTTACGCAGCGCCCGGCACCGAGGGCGCGATCGTCTCCTACCAGTCGCGCTACGACAACTTCATCGGCGGCGAGTACGTGGCGCCCGCCCGCGGCCAGTACTTCGAGAATCCCAGCCCGGTCAACGGACAGGCCTTCACCGAGATCGCCCGGGGCACGGCGGAGGACGTGGAGCGTGCCCTCGACGCGGCGCACGCGGCCGCACCGGCGTGGGGGCGTACGTCTGTCACCGAGCGCGCGGACGTCCTGCGCAAGATCGCCGACCGGATGGAGGCCAACCTCGAACAGCTCGCGGTCGCCGAGAGCTGGGAGAACGGCAAGCCGATCCGCGAGACGCTGGCCGCCGACATCCCGCTCGCCATCGATCACTTCCGGTACTTCGCGGGCGTCATCCGTGCGCAGGAGGGGTCGCTGAGCGAGGTGGACGAGGACACCATCGCGTACCACTTCCAGGAGCCGCTGGGCGTCGTCGCGCAGATCATCCCGTGGAACTTCCCGATCCTGATGGCGACATGGAAACTGGCACCGGCACTCGCGGCCGGAAACGCCGTCGTTCTGAAGCCCGCCGAGCAGACTCCGGCCTCGATCCACTACTGGCTGAGTCTGGTGGCGGATCTGCTGCCCGCCGGTGTCGTCAACATCGTCAATGGTTTCGGCGTCGAGGCGGGCAAGCCACTCGCGTCGAGCCCGCGCGTCGCCAAGGTCGCCTTCACCGGGGAGACCACGACGGGGCGGTTGATCATGCAGTACGCCTCGGAGAACATCAAGCCGGTCACGCTGGAGCTGGGCGGCAAGTCGCCGAACATCTTCTTCGACGACGTGTGGGCCGCGAACGACGACTTCCGGGACAAGGCGCTCGAGGGCTTCACGATGTTCGCCCTCAACCAGGGCGAAGTCTGCACCTGTCCGTCGAGGGCGCTCGTGCAGCGCGGCCACTACAGCGAGTTCATCGAGGCGGCGATCGCCCGCACGGAGCAGATCAAGGCCGGGCACCCGCTCGACACCGACACCATGATCGGCGCGCAGGCGTCCAACGACCAGTTGGAGAAGATCCTCTCCTACCTGGACATCGGTCAGCAGGAGGGCGCCAAGGTGCTGACGGGCGGTCAGCGGATCGAGTACGACGGTGAGCTGGCCGGAGGTTACTACGTCCAGCCGACCATCTTCGAGGGCGACAACCGGATGCGGATCTTCCAGGAGGAGATCTTCGGCCCCGTCGTCTCGGTCTCGTCGTTCAACGACTTCGACGACGCCATCAAGATCGCCAATGACACGCTCTACGGTCTCGGTGCCGGAGTGTGGACGCGGGACATCAACACGGCCTATCGGGCGGGCCGTGCGATCCAGGCGGGCCGCGTCTGGACGAACTGCTACCACGCCTATCCGGCGCACGCGGCCTTCGGCGGCTACAAGCAGTCCGGCATCGGCCGTGAGAACCACAAGATGATGCTGGAGCACTACCAGCAGACCAAGAACATCCTCACGTCCTACAGCCCGAAGAAGCTCGGGTTCTTCTAGACCCTGACGTCGGGGTGTCTAGACCCTGACGTCGGGGTGTCTAGACCCTGACGTCGGGGTGCGGCGCCTGAAGTCGGGTGCCTGAAGCGAGCCTTGTGCCTCAGGCACCCGACCAAGCACCCGACCGCGACCGGCCTCCCCCTCCCCCCCCTGTCCGTACCAACAGCCCCTAAGCCCCCCGTCGGCCCTCCCGCACCAGCAGTACCAGCAGATACGCCCCGCCGACACACACGGTGACCGCGCCTGTCGGCAGCAGTACGCCGGGGATCGCGTGCTGGGCCGCGATGTCGGCGCCGAGCAGCAGGACCGCGCCGACGAGCGCCGCACCGGCGAGGTCGACGGAGCCTCCCTGCCCGGTGAGGCGGCGGGCGATCTGCGGCGCCGCCAGCGCGACGAACGCGATGGGGCCCACCGCGGCGGTCACCGCGGCGGTCGCGGCGACGCCGAGGACGACCAGCATCACCTTCGTGCGCTCGACGGGTACGCCCAGCATCGCCGCGGTGTCGTCGCCCAGTTCGAGCCGCCGCATCCGGCGCTGTGCCACCGGGGCCGCGATCGCGACCCCTGCGAGTACGACGGCGGCCATGGTGACGGCGGGCCAGCCGACCGCGCTCAGCGAGCCCGCGCCCCACACCGCGGCCCGCAGCGCGGTGTCGACATCGGCCTTCACCGAGAACCACGTGTTGGCCGAGGACAGCAGCGCGCCGACCGCGATGCCCACGACGATGAGCCGGAAGCCCTGCACACCCCGCCGGAACGCCAGCAGATACACGGCGAACGCGGTGATGAGACCGCCGACGAGCGCGCCCGCCGCGAGCGCCGCGTAGCTGGTCGCGCCTGCCAGCAGGGTGAGGACCACACCGGTGTAGGAGCCGGTGGTGAAGCCGATGATGTCGGGGCTGCCGAGCGGATTGCGGGTCAGGGACTGGAAGATCGCACCGCCCACGGCGAGCGCGGCCCCGAACAGCACGGCGGCGACGATGCGCGGCGCCCGCCACTCCAGGACGACGGTACGGACGCTGTTCCTCGCCGTACCCGTCATGACGGCGGTCAGGTCGCCGAGGCTCAGCGGGTAGCTGCCCAGGGTGAAGGCCCACAGGACCAGTGCGATCAGGACGACCCACAGCAGTCCGCACACCACGACCGCGCGGCGCGTCACCCGCAGGCTCAAGGGCCCCGCCCTGAGGACGAAGAACCCGCTCACAGTTCCCTCGCCCGGCTTCCGCGCACCAGCACGATCAGTACGGGGGCGCCGATGAGGGGCATCATCACGCCGACCGGCAGTTCGGTCGGCATCACGATCAGCCTGCCCAGGACATCGGCGACCAGCACGATCACCGGTGCGAGGACGGCCGAATAGACGAGGATCCAGCGCCAGTCGGGCCCGGTCAGCCAGCGCACGGCGTGCGGCACCATGAGGCCGACGAACACCAGCGGGCCCGCCGCGGCGGTCGCCGCGCCGCACAGCAGGGCCACCGCGATCACCACACCGCACCGCGTCGCGCCGACCCGCAGCCCGAAGGCCCGCGCCGCGTCGTCACCGAGGGCCATCGCGTTGAGCGGGCGCGCACAGCAGACGGCGACCAGCAGACCGGCCAGGACGAACGGCGCGATGGCGGCGGCCGTGCCCGTCGGGCGGTCGGTGATGGTGCCCGCGTCCCAGAACCTCATGCGGTCGAAGGTCTCCGTGTCGATCAGTGCGAGGGTCCGGGAGATGCCGGAGAGCACCGCCGTGAAGGCGACACCGACGACGGTGAGCCGTAGCGGCGACGGGCCGCCCCGTCCGCCGCTCGCGGCGAGGTAGACCAGCGCCGAACCGGCGATCGCCCCGATGAAGGCGAAGGGCAGGTACTGCTCGATACGCGTGACGCCGAAGACGGCCACACCCAGGGTGACGGCGAAACCCGCACCGGCGTTGACGCCGAGTATCCCGGGATCGGCGAGCGGATTGCGGGTGAGCGCCTGGATGAGCGACCCCGCCACACCCAGCGACACACCGACGAGGACACCTACCAGCGTGCGGTCGACACGTGCCTCGCTGATCGTGGCGTGGGACGCGGAGCCGTCGGGGGCGGTCAGCGCCTGCCACACCACGTCCAGCGGGAGCATCGCCGAACCGATCGCGACGCTGAGCAGCACCGCCACCAGGAGCACGCCGACGGCGGCGCCCAGGCCGATGAGCCGACGCGTCCCGCGACGCGACGATGTGGTCGGCGGGGGCGCGGTCGTCGTCGCGAGCGCCTGTGCCATCGAACCTCCCTGACTGCCCGCCACCCGGACAGCCCGAAGTGCCGTACATACTCGAACTGCTACGTGAACTGCTGCGTGAACTACTGCGTGAACTACTGCATGCGCTGCACGTGCCGGACGTACTGCATGCGCTGGACACGCTGAACGTGCCCGTGCCGCCCGTGCCGCCCGGCTCCCGGATCAGCGCGCCCCGAGCGCCCCCACCGCGTCCGCCGTCAGCGCGCTCACCGGTACCCCGGACTCGCGGCTCAGCGCGCGCAGCAGTCCGGCCCGGGTCGCGTAACCCGCCGCCCTGGCCGCCGCCGTCAGTTCGCCTCCGCCGCGAAGGTGTTCGACGGCGGCGTTCATCCTGGCCCGGTTCCGCCACCGTGTGAAGGGCAGTCCGGTCTCGTCGATGAAGACGCGCTGCACCTGGCGGGGGCTCATCCGATGCTGTGCGGCGAGCCGTTCCAGCGTCGCGGAGGGGGTGCGCAGGGCCTCGCGGGCCAGGGCGCGCACCACGGGATGGACGGGCAGCACCACCGGAAAATATCGTCGGGAGATGCCCCGGAGGACGCGCCCCAGCGCCTGCCGGAAGGGCTGGATCTCCTCCGTCGTGCTCGGCGCAGCGCCGAGTGTGGTGGTCATGACGTCGACGACGGCGGGCACGGCCCCGAGCGGCTGCACGCGGCATCGGGGCAGGTCACCGGGGTTGAGGGTGGGTCCGAGCGCCATCCCGCCCGGCTCGATGCGCAGCGCGTGCGGCACCCGGGGAGCGAGCCAGATCGCCTCCTGTCGGCCCAGCCGCCACTCCTCGCCGTCGGCGAGCAGGCGGGCGGTTCCGGTGACCACGTAGATGAGGTGCGGCTCGTCGTGCTGATGCGTGTCGTGTCCGAGGAAGCGGATGGCGTTCGCGGCGACCACGGTGCCGAGGGACGTCGTCGGCAAGCGTGCCTCCCGTTGCATGCGATGCGTCGTATCCGTCACCGGTCATGTCGCACTCGGAGCGACGCCACGGAACCAGCGAGGTTAGCCTCACCTTACCAACAGCTCGAAACTGTCGAGCCTGCCCTTCACATGAGGTCCCATGATTGCTCCAGCCCGCCTGTTCGCCGCCGCGCTCGTCGCCGTGCTTGCCCTCACCGGCTGCTCGGCCAGCGACGCGTCGGGCGACGGTGACAAGGCGTCCGCCGCGAAGAGCCGTACCGTCAAGACCGATTACGGCGAGGTGAAGGTGCCGAGCAAGCCCAAGCGCGTGGTCGTCCTCAACCACGCGCTCGCCGGGTACCTCTACGACCTCGACGTACCGGTGCGCGCCACGATTCCCGAGGACGCCGACGGCAAGGGCACGTTCTCCCCGTACTGGGCGAAGGAGGCGAAGAAGGACGGCACGACGTTCCTGCCGTGGAGCGTCGACGGCTTCGACCTGGAGGCGATCCTCGCCCTCGACCCCGACCTCATCGTCGGCGGCGGCATCGGCTTCCCGCTGTTCCAGGCGGAGAAGGTGTACGACGACCTCTCCGACATCGCTCCCACCGTGCTCGTGGGCAAGAAGCTCGGCGACTGGCGCAGCCAGTTCTCCTTCCTCGCGGACGACGTGTTCGACAAGGGCGACGTCTACGAACAGCATCTGGCCGCCTACGACAGGCGGATCGCCGAGGTGAAGAAGGCCATCAAGCCGCCGCCGGGACCCGTGTCCTTCCTCGCCCTCACCGGCGACGGCACCGCCTACGGCCTGGTGGAAAAGGTCGGCCTGCCCGCCGAGTTCGAGAAGGTCGGCATCGAGCCCGCTCCGGTCTTCGCCAAGGGCGGCTTCAAGGTGTACGGGCAGGGCGGTGACATGTTCGAGCTGTCGACCGAGAAGGTGGGTCAGACGATCACCCAGCCGTCCGTGTTCGTGATGGGCTTCAACGCCGACACGACCGACGTCGCCACGCTCAAGAAGAACCCCGTCTACCGCGCGCTGCCCGCCTTCAAGGCGAACCACGCCTACGACCTGCCGTACTGGGTGCTGCGCGGCGACTACGACGAGTCGATGGCGCTGCTCGACATCATCGAAAAGAAGTTCTCCTGATGGCCGCCCAGCGTGCGTACACGACGCACCCGCTCGTCCTGCGCCGGGTCACGGTGCGCCGCGTGCACGAGGTGAGCCCTCGGATGCGTCGGGTCGTCCTCGGCGGCGAGGAGCTCGGCGCGTTCACCCGCGACGGAATCCACCATCCCGCCTTCGCCGCGCCGGGGTTCGACGACCACGTCAAGCTGATCCTGGCGGCGGACGGGGACGTCCGCGCGGCGCTCCCCGCCCAGTTGCCGCACGGCGTCGAGTGGACTCCGGCCGAGCACCGGCTCACCCGCGACTACACGCCCCGGCGCGTGGACCACGAGGAGGGTGAGCTCGACCTCGACTTCGTGCTGCACGGCGAAGGACCCCACGGCGATGGGCCCCACGGCGATGGACCCCACGGCCAAGGACCCGCGGAGGCCTGGGCCGCGTCCGCGCGCGAGGGCGACGAACTGTGGTTCGTCGGTCCGAAGTCGTCGCTGCGGCTGCCGGAACACCTGGACTGGGTGTTCCTCATCGGGGACGAGACCGCGCTGCCCGCGATCGGCCGCTTCCTCGACGAACGCCCCCTCCCCCACACCGTCCCGGTGCATGTCCTGGTGACCGTCTCCGACGATTCGGCACGCCAGGAACTGGCGCTGCGGGATGACGACTCGATCACCTGGGTGGTCGCGGAGCCCGGCGACGCGGCGGCCCTGGACGCCGCCGTCCGCGCGCTGCCGGTGCCCACGGGCGAGGGATACGCCTGGGCTGCGGCGGAGAGCCGGGCGCTGCTGCCGGTACGCCGGCATCTGCAACGCGAAAGGAAACTCCCCAAGGACCGTCTGAACATCACGGGCTACTGGCACCGCGAGGAGAGCGCCACGGCCGATGTGAAGGGCGCGACCGACGTCGGTGTCGGCGCTGTCGCGGAGGGCGCTGCCGACGGCCGGATCCCTTCGCCGCTGCCGTGGTTGGTCACACGGGCGGCATTGCAACTCGGCGTCGTCGACGCGGTCGCCGACGCGCCGGGCCTCTCGCCCGACGCACTCGCGAGCCGCGTCGGTGTTTCCGAGCCGGGGATCGGCGTACTGCTGCCGCTGCTTGCCGCGTACAACGTGGTGGTCGGTTTCGACGACGAGAGCGGTCTCCGCCTCGGCCCGGCGGGCGAGGAACTCCTCGACGACCATGAGCGCGAGGAGTACACCGGCCACGATGCCGAGCTGCTGCTCGCCCTCGCTCACCTCGCTCCCGCGCTCCGCGAAGGGACGTCACCCTGGCGGCTCGCCCAGGGCACCCCTCTGTACGACACGGTGACCCACGACGCGGAACGCTACGGCGAACTGGTCGAAGAAAGCGAGCAGTTGGTCTTCCTGCTGGACGGTCTGACGGCCGACCCGCTCTGGGAGGACGTCGGGACCTGTCTCCTGACCGGGCCCGGCAGCGCCTCGGTCGTCGCCGCTCTCGACGACGCCGGACGGCGGCCGCGGCTGCGGCTGCGCGTCGCGGAGGACGACACACCGGCCGCGGTCCTGCGTGGGTCCGTCTCCTCGCCTGAGCGGATCGACTGGACGCCGGGACCCGCCGACGTCGCCGTCGCCGCGAAGGCCCTCGCCTACCGCACCGATGACGAGGCCGCCCTGCTCCTCACCCGGCTCGCCACCTGGACCCATACGACGGTCCTCGTCGAGGCCTCCCGCCCGGACGGCCTGAGCCCGCACGCTGCCGAGGCGGCCCTGCGTGCGTACGCCTCGACCGGCAGCGCCCTGCGCGACTCCGCGGCCATCGCCGCCCTCGCGAAACGGTCGGGCTGGCTCGTCGACCGGACCATCGCGCTGGGCTGGGGGACGGAGGCCACGGTCCTGCGCCGGGCCTGACGCACCGACCGGCGGCGCTCAGGGGCACCGGCGCCCCAGCTTCGCGAACCAGCGGCTGCCCCCCTTGGTGTCCCACCACTCTTCCAACAGGCCACGCACCAGCTGCACCAGCTGGCGGAGGCGCTCGGGATCGGGCACGTCCGAAGTGAGCACGTCCACGAAGGACTTGTCGTGCCACGGCAGCGTGACCACCCAGCGCTCGTCGGCGTGACCCTCGCGCTCGATGACGAGACGGTAGGTCAACGTGGCGCTTCGGTCGGAGTGGTGATCCACCGTCAGGTCGACGACGTCGAACCTGATCGCGCCGTCATCGGAGGTGTACGAGCGGGCCAGGGCGCGCTCAGCCGGGGTGTGAGCCGTCATGTGCACCTCTCATCTCGCCTACGGGCTTCAGGGTAAGTTCAGTGCATCACTTCTTGACCGGCGGGCACGTGCCCGTGTCCTCGCCGATGGAGTTGATCTCGGCGTTCGGGCGCGTGTCACCCGCGTAGTTGATCTGGTCCGTGCACTTCTTGCCGGGCTCCTTCGGCGTACCCGTCGGCTTTTCGGACTTCTGGACGGGCGGGCACGTGCCCGTGTCCTCGCCGATCGAGTTGATCTCGGCGTTGGAGCGCGTGTCACCCGCGTAGTTGATCTGGTCCGTGCACTTCTTGTCGGACTTGGCGGGCGGGCCCGACGGCTTCTCCTTCGCCGTGCCATTCGCCGGGTCCTTCGCGGTGCCCTTCGCCGGGTCCTTCGCCGTGTCGGAGCCCGGGGTGCTCGCGGCCGACGATGAGCTGCTCGCGGAAGAGGAACCGTCGTTCCCGTCGTCGGAGTTGCATGCCGTCAGCGCCAGGCTGAGGGCCACTGCCGTCATGGTCAGTGCCGAGATCTTCCGAATGCGCATGCTGATGTCCTCTGTGTGGGGGTGTCGCTCCTGTGGAGCGCGTGACCGGGCGAGCGAGTTGAGCAACTGTTGAGCTGAGCGGCTTTTCGCCCGTGTGGCTTTCTGTCCTGTCAGATGAGCGCCGTGGTTGCCCCAGTTGCTTCATGATCGCGCTCAAGACACGTTCGTGACATGACAGTGATCACGTCGTGAAGTACGCATTCGCCGTACGGAGGGTGGGTCCAGGCACACCCCGGGCCGGAGGCCTGCACCAGTGTGCCGCGCGTGGCCCTACGGAAGTGTGTTCCGCGTGCCCAGCCCGCACACAGGACACACCGGACCCGCGACCGGCGCAGGTCCGCCGAGACAGGGAGAACATGATGAGCAGCCAGCGCAGTCAGCGCACCCGCGTCACCGCCGCACTCCTGTCCGCCGCCGCGCTCGTCGGCGCGGCCGCCCCGATGGCCACCGCCGACGACGCCCGCGGCGGCGGTCGGCACGGCGATCCTTCCGGCGTGCAGCGGCAGTTGGACCTGCTCGTCGGCGAGGACGGCGTGCCCGGCGCGCTGGCGTACGAGAAGGGGCACCGCGCCGTCAGGGCCGGGACCGCGGAGCTGGGCAGCGGGAAGCCGATGGTGGGGCCCGAGGGGCGGTTCCGGATGGCCAGCGACACCAAGTCGTTCACGGCCGCCGCGGTGATGCGGCTGGTCGCCGACGGCGAGCTGCGGGTGGACGACCGGGCCGGGCGGTACGTGCCGCAGCTCGCAGACAGCCCCATCACCATCCGGCAGCTCCTCAAACAGCGCAGTGGGCTGACCGAGTACGCGCGGCTGATCGACTGGACCACGCCGAACACCGACGAGGGCTATCTCGATCTGGCGCTGAAGGCCGGTCCTGAGTTCGAACCCGGCACGGAGTGGGGCTACTCCAACACCAACTACATGGTGCTCGGCATGATCATCGACCGGGTGTCCGGCACCGACTACCGCACGTACATCGAGCGGACGATCCTGAAGCCGCTGGGGCTCACGTCGACGTACTGGCCCGGCCGTGACGAGCTGACGTTGCGCGGCCCGCACGCCCGCAACTACGGCATCCACCCGGCGCACCCGGAGCAGGGCCAGGTGGACGTGACGGAGCTGCCGGGCCACGAGTTCGGCGCGTCCGGCGGTCTGGTGACGACCCCGGGGGACCTGAACGCGTTCTGGGACGCGCTCTTCGGCGGCAAGCTGCTGCCCCGCTGGGCGGTGCGGCAGATGACGCACGACACGACGGACGTCAGCGGGCGCGACGTGTACCCGAAGGGCAGCCGGTACGGCTACGGCGTGGCGAGCATCCCGCTCAGCTGCGGCGGCGAGTACTGGGGCCACGGCGGCGACCTGCCCGGCGACTCGGTGGGCGGCGGCCGCGCGTCGGGCGGCCGGGGCACCGTGACCGTGTACACCACCACCGGGGCGGCGGAGGGGAGCAAGCTCGCGCACCTCCAGGGCGCGGTGGACGCCGCACTGTGCGACGGGCGTTGACGCGACGCGTGACGGGCGGACACCACGTGGCGTAGGCGGCTCCGTGCCCGGGCAGGTCCAGGGGACCGGAGGGCGGCGGGCACGGGAGGGCGGCGCATGGTGACGATCGGGGAACAGCCGGGGGTGGAGCTCTCGGCGCGCGGCGTCGAACTCGTCCTGCCGGGCGGCGGCGTCGCGCTGTCCGGCATCGACGTGCCGACGGTCGCTCCCGGGCGGGTCCTCGGCATCGCGGGTGGCAGTGGGGCGGGGAAGACGCTGCTGCTCGAAGTGCTCGCCGGGCTGCGGGCGCCCCGGCACGGGCAGGTGTCGGTGCGGGCGGCGACCGGCGACGCCGGGCATGTGCCGCGCTACGGGTTCGTACCGCAGGACGACATCGTGCACCGCGCGCTGCCGCTGCGTGTCGCCCTGGAGTACGCGGCGCGGCTGCGCGGCACCGACCCCGGTGACGTACCGCGGGTACTGGACGAACTGGGACTGGGTGACGTCGCCGGGCAGCCGGTGCGCACGCTCAGCGGTGGGCAGCGCAAGCGGGCGAGCATCGCGATCGAGCTGCTGTCCCGACCGCGGCTGTTGTTCCTGGACGAGCCGACGTCCGGGCTCGACCCGCCGGCGGGGGCGCGGCTGACCCGGTATCTGGTCCGCCTCGCGGCGAGTGGCGTCACCGTCGTGTTCACCACGCACACACCGGCCGACCTGCACCACTGCGACCAGGTCATGTTCATCGCGCCGAACGGCCGCCCCGGCCCGTCGGGCACCCCGGCCGAGCTGCTCGACCTGTCCCCCGACGGCACGTTCGAGGCGCTGTACTCGATGGAGGTGCCGCAGGGCGGCGAGCAGTCGCGCGGCAGGGCACCACGGGCGTCGACCGAGCCGCCCCTGCCGTCCACCCCCGCCCGCTTCTCCCCCGCGACCGGCCGACTGCGCCAGTGGGCCGTCCTGACCGGCCGTGATCTGCGGCTCCTGCGGCACGACCGGCTGACGGCCGCCATCACCGTCGGCTCGCCGCTGATCATCATCACGATGTTCGCGCTGCTGTTCCGGCCGGGTGTCTTCGATCCCGCACGCCCCTCGCCCGCCGCCTCCGCGATGGTGTTGTTCTGGATCGCGTTCGGCGCGTTCTTCTTCGGGCTCGCCTACGGACTCCCCCAGATCTGCGGCGAGTTGGCGGTGGTGCGCCGGGAGCGCAGGACCGTACTGCGACTGTGGCCCTATCTGCTGGCCAAGCTCACCGTCCTCGGCCCCGTCCTGCTGCTCGCGGACGCGCTGCTGCTCGTGGTGCTTCGCGCCCTGGACCGGCTTCCGGCCGCCGCGATGTCCGTCCACGCCTCGCTGTTCGCGACGACGGCGCTCGCCTCGTTCGCCGCGCTCGCGCTCGGCCTGTGCTGCTCGGCGCTCGTCTCCGAACCGAGCCAGGCCGCCCTGGTGCTCCCGCTGCTCTGCTTCCCCCAGGTGCTCTTCTCAGGGGCGTTCGTGCCGGTGCCCGGCATGGCGGCGGGCGGACGCTGGATCAGCGTCGCGATGACCAACCGGTGGGCCTTCGAGGCCCTCGGTTCCGGGGCCGGCCTGGAGACGCTGTGGCGCGGCGGCGGCGCGGCGGGGCGGACGCTGCTCGAC
Organism: Streptomyces kanamyceticus; assembly: GCF_008704495.1. NCBI lineage: Bacteria > Bacillati > Actinomycetota > Actinomycetes > Kitasatosporales > Streptomycetaceae > Streptomyces > Streptomyces kanamyceticus. The sequence goes on along the minus strand of NZ_CP023699.1, from coordinate 9,187,123 downwards.
TCGTACGGGAACAGCTTCGGCCACCCGGCGTGGGTGGGGTGGCTGATCCTCGCCGGATGCGCCGTCGCCCTGCTCACCGCGGCCTGGCTGGTGCTGCGGCGGCGCTGTCCGACGTCGGCGCACCGGCTCAGCACGTCAGACGCGGGGCCAGTTCGCCCCTGACCGGCGTGGCGGCGGCGAAGGTCGCGTGCAGGAAGTCCACGAAACGGTCGATGTCCGCGGCCACGTTCGCGATGCCGGGCGAGACGCGCACCGCGCCGCCGGACGGCAGCCCGAGCCGCCGGATGTACCCGTCGATGGTCTCCGCGCGCGCCCGCCCGGTGCCCGTGCGCCGCAACAGGCGCGGCGCGATGGCGAAGGCCTCCTCGCCCGCGCCCGGATTGCAGAAGCATCCCGTACGGACCGAGATGCCCGCCGCGGCGCACTCGCGGGCCACGATCCGCTCGTCGACGACCTTCCCCCTGCCGTCCAGGACGTTCAGGGCGACCGTGCCGCCGCGTCCCTCGGTGCCGCGCGGGCCGTAGACGCGGACCAGCGGTCGGCCGTCCCGGTGCCGGAGCTCGGCCAGCGCCCTCAGCAGACGCCCGGTCAGCCCGCTGACGTGCCCGGCCACCGCGTCGGCGCCCACCGCTTCGTACCAGTCGAGTCCCGTGGTGATCTGAGGGACGGCGTGGAAGTCGGGGGTGCCGTCCTCGAAGGCCGCGGGCGCCTGCGCCATGCGGTGCCAGTGCGCCTGCGCACTGACCACTTGTATCGTGCCGCCCGCGAACCAGGGCCTGCGCAGCCGGGCGAGCGCCTCGCGCCTGGCCACCAGGCTGCCCACGCCGGACGGGTAGCCGAAGACCTTGTACCAGCTGGCGACCACGAAGTCCGCGGGCACCCGGCGCAGCGACAGCGTTCCGGTCGGCAGGTACGCCGCCGCGTCCAGGAGCGTCTGCCAGCCCGCCGACCGCGCCCGCGCCACCCACTCCAACGGATGCCGTACGCCGGTGAAGTTGCTCTGCGCCGGATAGCAGAAGAGACCCCGGTGCCGCCCGGCGAGCGCCCTGCTCAACGCCGCGTCGGAGAGGCGCAGTTCGTCCCCTTCGAACGGGACGAGGCCCACTTTCGCGCGGGCGGCCCGCGCGAACTCCCGTACGCCGTTGACGGAGTTGTGGTTGTCCTGCGTGAGCAGCAGCGCGCCCGAGCTCCGATGGAACGGATAGGCCTCGGCGACCAGCTTGACCGCCTGGGAGGCGTTGGCCGTGAACACCACCGTGTACGTGGCCGGATCGGCGTCCAGGAACCGCAGGACCCGGAGCCTGGCCTCCTCCACCAGGTCGGTCGACGCGGCGGACGCGGGGCTCTCGGTGTGCGGATTGCCGAACACCTGCCCGCCCAGGCGCGCGGCCTGCGCCCGGGCGAGACTCCGCGGCACCGGCGCGGTGCCGGTGTGGTCGAGGTAGGTCTGCCCCGTCTCGTCGAGGTACCCGAACTCCTCGGCGCGCAGCCGCTCGAAGAACGCCGCGCCCTTTCCGTCCTCCTCCATGCCCGCAGGGTCTGGCATCCGCGTGCGGCTGTCCAGACCGCCTGGGACGGGCGCGGGTGTCAGGATCCGAACGCGCTGCTCGGCATGGAACGGCCGAAGTAGGTGTACGGGTCCTTGGAGAGTCCCGCCGTCGCCGCGGAGAAGCTCACCGCGTGCGAGGAGGTCACCCCGCCGGCGGATCCGCGCAGGCTCCACAGCGCGCCGTTGCTCTCGTTCTCCATGGGAGCGGCGGCGGCGAGGTCGGCGTGGCCGTCACGGTTGGTGTCGGTCAGGCGCACGGCGGAGCCGAAGCGGTCGTACGCCTCGTTCGCGCCCGGCACTCCCTCGGTCCCCTGGTGCACGACCTGCGATCCGGTGCCGGTGAGGCCGTCGGCCGAGCCGCGCAGGACGACGACCTCGCCCGCGTTGGGGACCGGGCCGACGGTCTCGAACTCGACGCCCACCGCCGCGTCGTCATAGCCGTCGCCGTCCACGTCGCCCACAGCGACCGCCTCGCCGAAGGCGTCCTCGGGCTCGGTGACGCCCGGGACCCCGGGGCTGTCCTGGGTGAGGGTGCGACGCCCCGTCGCCGTCAGGCCATCGGCACCGCCTCGGTAGGCGGTGACCGCGTTGGCGTCGGGAGATCCGAGGAGCAGGTCGTCCTTGCCGTCGCCGTCGAAGTCGCCCGTGGCGGCCGCGTGCGCCTCGTCCGGCAGGACGGTGGGGGTGCCGGTCGCCGCGGGGTAGACGAGCGAGGCACCGTCGTAGCTGCCGTCCTTGTCGTAACGGCCTCCGACGACGAGATCGTCCTTGCCGTCCCCGTCGAAGTCGCCCGCCACCAGGGCACGGTAGTAGTCCGAGCCGTCCGGGGCCATGTCGGTCCGCAGCTCGCGGTGGCCCGCGACGCCCGTCTTGGAAATGCCGTCGTAGATCCACACGTCGTCGCTGCCGGTGCCCACGGCCAGCTCGGGACGTCCGTCGCCGTCGAAGTCACCGACGGCGAGGCGGTTGCCGAAGAGGTCGTGCGCCGCGGGAGCCGGGTCGGTGAGCGTCACACCGCCGGAGAGCCCGGACTTCGAACCCCACAGGACGGCCACGGTGCCGCCGTCCACGTCGTCGCCGACCTTCTCGTGAGGGGTGCCCGCGACGACGTCGGTGTAGCCGTCGCCGTTCAGGTCGCCGGTGGCGAGCGCCGAGCCGAACTGGTCGTTCTCCTCGGCGGCGCCGGGGACGCCGGGCGAGTTCTGCGTGACGATCTGCGTACGACCGGCCGAGACCCCGTCGGCCGAGCCGGTGTTCACGACGATCGCGCCCGCGCCCTTGGCGCCCGAGACGGTGGCCTCGGAGGCGGTGACGAGATCGCCGTAGCCGTCCCCGTTCACGTCGCTCTGCCCGCTGGGCGAAGCGGACGGCGCGGCAGGCGCGGTAGGCGCGGTGTGGGCGGCGTGGGCGGGTGCCGCGGCGAGCAGACCGGCCGCCAGAGCTACGGCGAGGGCGGGGGAGGTACGGAAGCGGGGATGCATGGGCCCTTTTCTGTTGGTGGATCCCTGTCGGCGGACATCTGCCGGTGGAGCAGGCCGATCACGACTCGTCCCGGCCCGCGAGAACAAGACACACCCGCACGTCAAAGGGTTGTACGAGGCCCCGCATGTCGACGAAGCCGTTCGCCACGAAAAGAGCTGGCGGACGGCTTCGTCGTGTCAGCGCGTCGCTGACGGCGCGCGCTCAGGTCGGTGATCCCCCCGACCAGGCGTCCCTCACGGGAAGGTCACATAACACCTCGCCACCGAACCCAGGGTTTCGCAGCGTGCGTTGTCGATGTCGGTGATCTTCGTCCAGACGCCCTTCTTGAAGCCGCCCATGTACTTCATCTTCTTGTTGTCGCCACTGCCGAACTGCATGTACAGGTCGTAGGCGCGGTCTTCGAAGGTGAAGCCGTCGACGTCGTCCCCGGGACCGCCCGCCTTCTTCCCCGCCTTCAGCGCAATCTGCTCGCAAGGCAGGTTCTTCCAGTTGTCTTTGCGCGCCGTCAGGCTGTTGTTCCACACATCGCATCGGTGAGCGTTACCACTGAAGTAGGCATACTCCATGGTCCAGCGCGTGTTGTTGCGGAGCTCCCCGTAGGCGGCAGCCGGAGCGACGCCGGACGCCCCGCCCTGGTCCGCCGCGGCGGTGCCGCTCGGCGTCAGCACCAGGAGACTCGCCACCGCGGCCATCGGCACCGCGATCCCGACCGCCGTCCGGCGGAGCGTCCGCCTCGGCCTCGTCCTCTCCACCCAGATCCCCGTGTTCGTCTTGCCCATGGTCGTTCCCCGTGTTCTCGAGCGGTGAGCGAGCCGACTTCAGCCGTCGGCCCGGCGGGGCCTACTATCCGGCCTCGGCCGCCCAGCAGCTCGCGGATCCGCGTCCCACATCGTCACGGGACGCGCGCTCCCCCGCTGAACTGCGCTTTCATACACCGAATGGGACAGCCGTAGAACGCGAGGACGAGCCGATGAGGCCCGTCGGGGGGGGTGGGGGATGTGGCAGAGGCAGACGGCGTACGGGAGTTGGCCGCCGCACTCGCGGCGCTCAAGGAGCGCAGTGGGCTCAGCTACCAGGAGTTGGGTCGGCGGGTGTTCACCAGCCGCTCCACGCTGCACCGCTACTGCACCGGCCGGGCCGCGCCGGGCGACTACGGCCTGCTCGTCCGCATCGCCGAGGAGTGCGGAGCGGGACCGGAGGAACTCAACGAGCTGCTGCGGCACTGGCGGACGGCCACGGGACGCGAGCAGCCGCCCACCGGCTCCCCAAGCCCACAGCCGCGGCCCCGGCCCCGGCCCCGACCCCGACCCCGACCCCGACCCCGACCCCGACCCAACGCTCCGACCGTGCGGTTCGTCCTCGCCGTCGTCGTCGCCCTGTTCGTCCTCAGCGGCGCAGTGGCCAGCGCGCCGGGTCACGACGCGGCCGCGCGCGTGCCCGCTCCCACGGCCGCGGCCGCGGCGAGTTGGGCGGGGGCGCCGAAGGCGGTCGATCCAGAGGTGTTCGGTGTGACGATGAACAGCTCCAGCGGGGCGACACCGTCCTTCCGGGTCGGCTCCCTGCGCCTGTGGGACAGCGAGACGCGCTGGGCCCAGCTGGAGCCCGAGCAGGGCACGTACGACTGGTCCACTCTCGACCGGCTCCTCGACGCCGCCGAACGCGAGGAGCTGCCGACCCTGTTCGTCTTCGGCGGCACCCCCGCCTGGGCCGCACCCGATGCCCGCAGGGCCGCCTACCCGGACGGCTCGCGGGCGGCGCCGCCGGACGACCTCGCCGACTGGGACGCCTTCGTCCGTGCCCTGGTGCGGCACGCGGGCGACCGGATCGACGCGTACGAACTGTGGGTCATGGCCAACCATCCCCACCACTACAACGGGAGCGTGCGGACCCTGGTGGAGATGACCCGCCGGGCGAGCGCCACCATCCGGGCGGCCGACCCCGGCGCGACCGTGGTCTGCCCCTCGGTCACCGGGCTGTGGGACCGGAAGGCACACGACTACCTGCTGCGCTTCGCCGAGGCGGGCGGGTACCAGTACTGCGACGCGGCGGGCGTCAAGCTCTACCAACGCCGCGTCACCGACCCTCCGGAGACCATGCTGGACGCGGTCCTGGGGATCGAGCGCACCTTCCAACGCGCCGGATACCACCTGCCGGTGTGGAGCACGGGGACCACCCAGTCGCTGCCGCTCAACGATCCGCTGGACGAGGACACGGCCGCCGACTACGCGGTCCGCTTCTATCTGACCGGTCTGTACGCCAGGAACCGCGGCGTGGCCCGCCTGTACTTCTACGCCTGGGGCAACGGCAAGCTCCCCCTCGTGCTCCAGGCGGAGGGCCAACCACCCACCAAGGCGGGCGAGTTCGTGGGCCGCCTCCAGCGGTGGCTGTCCGGCGCGCGGCTGCGCGGCTGCGGCAGCGGCGCGCGGGCCTCCCTCCCGGACAACGTCTGGCAGTGCGAGTTCCGCGTACGCGACTCCGGCGGCCGCCCGCGGACCGCCCGCGTCCGGTGGACCCACACCGGCACGGCCGAGGTGCCAGGCGGACCTGGCGCCGAACGCGTCCGCCGACTCGACGGCTCCACGCAGCGGGTACGGCCCGGAGACCGCCAACTCGTCACGGAACGGCCGGTGTTGATCGAGTACGGGTGACGGTGGGGGTGTGGCTCGCCACGGCGCGGGTGGCCCACATGTCCCGCATGGCTCGGGCGAGATCGATGCGGGGGCGCCAGCCGAGGAGTCGCTCCGCGAGGGAGATGTCGGCGCGCGTCCAGCCGCCGCCCTTGCTCTCCACCGCCGCGGAGCGTTCCCTGACCGCGTGGGCGGGGAAGCCGGACGCGGCCACCAGCAGCGCGACGAGTTCCCGCATGCTCACCGCCTCCCCGCGCCCCACATTGACCACCTGTCCGACGGCCGGGGCATGTGCCGCCTTGACCACCGCTTCGGCCAGGTCCCGCACGTCCAGGTAGTCGCGCCGGGCGTCGGCGACGGTCAGTTCGATGCCTTCCTCCTCCGTCGCCACCGCCAGGCGGGCCATGACCGCACCGAGGAAACTGGCCTCCGTGGTGTGCGGGCCGCACACGTTGACGGCCCGCAGCACCACTCCGTCGACGTCGCCCGCCCTGGTGGCGGCGAGCACCGCTTCGGAGCCCGCGTGCTTCGTCACGGCGTACGGCGTCGTCGGATTCGGCGCGATCCGCTCGTCGATGGGCACTCCCTCGGGGACGAACCCGTACTCGTGGATGGTGCCGACCTGTACGACCCTGGGCCGTTCGGCCATGCGCGCCGTCGCCGCCAGAACGCGGTCGACCAGGCGGACATGTGCGTACTCCATGGCCTCCTGGGTGAGCACCCACCCGCCGGTCGCGTTGACGACCACGCCGACCCGCTCGGACGTCAACACCTCGGCCAGCTCGGCCGGTTCGGCCGCTGCGACGTCGAGAGGGATGAACGTGTGACCTTCGACGTGGGGGCGGTGGTTCCGGGCGATGGCGAGGATCTCGTGTCCGGTGCGGGCGAAGGCGGCGCACACCTCTCGGCCGACGCACCCGGTCGCGCCCAGTACGGCGACCTTGGGCGGTGTGTGGGGTGAGTTCATGGCGGTACGTGACTCCTTTACCGAGGGGTGCGGTGTGACCGAGGGCCGCGGTGTGCGGCGGTGAGCCGTTCCAGTACGGGGACGAGGTCGGCCGGGGCCGGTGCGGCGAGCGTCTGTGTGCGCAGCGCGGCGGCGGACCGGGCGAAGGACGGCTCGCCGAGGACCCGGGTGAGCATGGTGCGCAGCTCGGCGGCCGAGAAGTCCTCCGCGGGACGGCACAGCCCCGCGCCGAGTTCGGCGACCCGGCGCGCCTTGGGGATGTTGCACCACATCCGGGCGGGCACCATGATCTGCGGCACGCCGTGCGCGAGCGCCGTGGCGACCGTGCCCGATCCGCCGTGGTGGATGATCGCGGCGCAGGTCGGCAACAGCAGGTCGAGGGGGACGAAGTCGACCACGCGCACGTTGTCGGGAACGCCGTCGAGCTCGGCGAGCTGGTCGGCGTTGAGGGTCGCCACCACCTCGATGTCCAGGTCGGACACGGCGTCGAGGAGAGCGGGCACGGAGGCCTTGTCCCCGCCGACGATCTCGCGGAAGGAACGGCCGAGGGTCAGGCAGACGCGGGGCCGCGGGGGCGGTTCGCGCAGCCAGTCGGGCAGTGCGGAGGGGCCGTTGTACGGCACGTAGCGCACGGGGACGTAGGGGTGGTCCACGGGCAGTCGCAGCGCGGTGGGCAGCGGGTCCACCGTCCACTGGCCGAGCACGGCCTCTTCGGCGAACTCGCGTCCGTAGGGGGCGAGGAGCGAGCCGAGCCACTCCTCCATCGGGTCCTCGCGCAGCACGGGCGGCCGCTCGGACAGGAGGGTGCGGTAGCGGGCGCGCATCCGGCCCATCAGGTCGAGGCCGAACATGAGGCGGGCGTGCGCGGCGCCCGTCGCCATGGCCGCGACCGATCCCGCGTAGTACATGGTGTCCCAGATCACCAGATCGGGCCGCCAGTCCTCGGCGAAGTCGACGAGTTCGGCCACGACCGGGCGGGGGTTGGTGGCCTGGTGGATCACATGGGTCCAGGCGGTGAGGGTGCCGTGGACGTAGTCGTAGGTCAGTCGCTCGGGGCGCCGCTCGCCGATGTCGAGCACGTCGAGCCAGGACTCGTCGTCCGCGTCGAGTTGCGCTTCGTCGGCGGTCGACGCTTCGTCAGCGGGATCGGATCCGTCGACGGACGCCGCTTCCTCCTGGTTCATCTTGGCGCCGACGTCGAGGACTTCGCCGATGGGCACGGCCGTCAGTCCCGCGCCCAGGATGTCCTCGCACACGTCGGGCTGGGTGGCCACGCACACGTCGTGGCCCGCCGAGCGCAACGCCCAGGCCAGCGGCACCTGCGTATTGACGTGTGTGGTGGCGGGAAAGGGAGTGAACAGGACCCGCATCCCGTCAGCCGCCCTGACGGCTCAGGGAGGCCCACTCGGTGTACGCGTCGGCCCGCTCACGCTGCTCCGCGACCGCCTCGTCGTACGCCGCGGCCCCCAGGACGAGGCGGCGCGGCGGGTCGTCCATCCCGACGACTTCCAGGACGACGGCCGCCGCAAGGGCGGGCGACGGCGGGGGCGGCGAGTCGGCCCAGGACGCCTCCAGCGCGGCGCGGGGACCGTCGTAGGCGGGGTCCGGCTCGGTGGCGGTGAGGCCGTGGTGGCCGAGTCCGGTGTCGTAGGGGCCCGGCTCCAGGAGGGTGACCTTGATCCCGAACGGCTCGACCTCCTCGGCCAGTGCCTCGCTCAGCGCGTTCAGGGCCGCCTTGCCCGCGCCGTAGAGACCGGTCGCGGCCGAGCCGCCGCCCGCTCCCGCCACGGTGACCTGGAGGATGTGTCCTGACCCTTGCGCGCGCAGTACGGGCAGTACGGCCTGGGTGACCCACAGCGCGCCGAAGAAGTTGGTGTCGAGATGGTGGCGGGCCTGTTCCTCGGTGGTCTCCTCGACCATGCCGAACAGGAGCTGTCCGGCGTTGTTGACGACGACGTCGATCCGGCCGAAGGCGGCGGTCGCGCGCTCGACCGCGCCGTGGACGTCCTCGCGGCGGGTCACGTCGAGGGGCAGGGCCAGCAGTCGGCCGTCGTGGGCGGCCGCGCGCGCTTCGAGCGCGGCGACGTCCCTGGCCGTGGCCACCACCCGGTCTCCGGCAGCGAGCGCGGCCTCGGTGAAGGCGTACCCGAGGCCCCGGGAGGCTCCGGTGACGAACCAGACCCGGCTCTCGTGAGGCGGTTCGGTGACGGGAAGTTGAGTCATCCGGCCACCGTGCCCGGAGGTCATCGAGTTTGCGTTGAGTCGCGCTCGAAGCCCAACGCCCACGCTACGCACGACACGTCGACGCGTGTCGCCCCGCCGTGTCGCACCCGTGTGCGGCGCGGCGGACCGTCATCGAGCGAGGGAGCAGCAGCATGAACACCGCAGACCACGTCCTCGACCGGCTCCTCGCCCAGGGGCAGGACGATCCGTATCCGCTCTACGCGGAGCTGCGCGGCACCGCCCCGGTGCATTTCAGTCCCCAGCTGGGCAGTTACGTGCTGACCCGGTTCGAGGACTGCGCGTACGTGATGAAGAACCCCGCGCTGTTCCCCGCGCCGGACCCCGCGTCCTTCGCCTCGTTCATGCCGGAGCACAGCACGTACGACGCGTTCCGCGTGCTGGTGAACTCGATCGTGAACGCCAATCCGCCGCAGCACACCCGGCTGCGCCGACTGGTGAGCCGTGCCTTCACCGCCCGGCGGGTGGAGTCCCTGAAGGCGGGCGTGCTGACCATCGCGGGCGACCACGTGGACAAGGTCGCCGCGCGGTCCGCCGACGGCGCGGTGCTCGACTTCCATGACGAACTGTCCGTTCCCGTGCCGCTGCAGGTGATGGCGCGGCTGCTCGGGCTGCCCCTGGAGAACGACCGGCTGCTCGCCGGTCTGATTCCGCGGATCATCAACGTGGTCGACCCGAGCAGTGACACGGCGGCGCTCAAGGACGCGGACGACGCGTTGCACACCCTGCTCGACCTGCTCTGGGAACTCGTCGAACAGCGGCGGGCACAGCCTGCTGACGACCTGGTGTCGGCTCTGGTGGCGCTGGAGTCCGATCGTGGCGTCGCGGCCGCTGACCGGCTGACCGAGGACGAGCTCAAGGCCGTGTTCGTGGCGTTGCTGACCGCGGGGTTCGAGACGTCGGCGACGGCGATCGACATCGCCGTCCACACGCTTCTCACCCGTCCCGAACACCGGCCGGGCCTGCGGAGCTACGCGGGGGCGCTGCGCTTCGTCGACGAGGTGCTGCGATGGGACGCGCCCGCGCCCATGTCGGCGGGGTTCCGGTACGCGGCCGAGGAAGCCGTGTTCGGCGAGCACGTGGTCCCCGCGGGGTCGCCTGTGCGGGTCCTGCTCGGCGCCGCCAACCGGGATGCCGCGGCCAACGTGGACCCGGACCGGTTCGACCCGGCGCGCAAGGCGCCCCGCACGCTCGTCTTCGGCGGCGGGGTGCACCACTGCCTGGGCATGAACCTGGCGCGGATGGAGATCGCGGCGGTGCTGATGGCGATCGCGGACAGGCTCCCCGGCCTGCGGTTCGCCGAAGAGCCCGTCCGCCGCCGCTCGTTGCCCCTGCGGGACTTCGCCTCGTTCAAGGTGCGGCTCGAAGGATGATCGCGGTCACCGGAGGGTGACCGCGATCAGGCCGGGCGGTCGTCGCGGGTGACCCGGCGTTCGCGTACGAGCAGTGCGCCGCCCTCGCGTACCAGGACGTCCTCGCACACGCACATCAGGTGCAGCCTCGGCTCCCCGCCACGCGGGGTTGCGATGATCTGCGCGTAGCTGCGGACCCGCAGGGATCCTTCGCCCTGCGGGTCGATGTGCACCGTGCTGAGGACGTGCCGGTGCGCCTCGCCCGCCTCGGCGAGGGCGGCCGCCGACTTGCGGACCCCGGCGGCCAGTTCGGCGCGGCCCCGGACCGGCTCCGGGAGGGACGGCGGGGCGAACGTGCCGTCCTCGGTGAAGGTGCGGGCCCAGCCGTCGGCGTCCCCGCTGTCCAGGAGTTGCATGTGGCGTGCGAGGAACTGCTGTACCTCTGCGACGACTTGGGCTGACACGGCGTCCGACACGGCGGTCTCCTCAACGGCTGCGGATGGGTACGGGGACGATCCCGTACCGGCTTCGAGATCCGTTCAATGCGCCGCCCCAGCGATTCGACGTGTCGCCCCAGCGATCCTCGATCGGCGCGCGGTGTGCTGCGCGCACCATCGGACCGCCCCCGCGTTCCGGCCGTCCCGAAGGTGACGTATGCGCCTCATCGACCTGTCCTCGCCCGTGGATTCCTCGTTCGTCGAGCCCGACCCGGTGATCCACGACATCCTCACGCCGCGCCAGGGTGCCGTGCACATGAGCGCGGAGATGCGGGAGCACTTCGGCATCGACTTCGATCCGGACGAGCTGCCGGACGGCGAGTTCCTGTCCCTGGACCGGATCTCGCTCACGACGCACACCGGCACCCACGTCGACGCGCCCTCGCACTACGGCTCGAAGGCCGGTTACGGCAGTGGAGTGCCCCGGCACATCGACGAGATGCCGCTGGACTGGTTCCACCGGCCGGGGATGGTCCTCGACCTCGGCGACGCGCCGACCGGGGTGATCGGCGCGGACCGCCTGGAGAAGGAGTTCGCCCGGATCGGCAGGCGTCCCGAGCCGCTGGACATCGTGCTGTTGCGCACGGGCGCCGACGCCCGCGTGGGCGATCCCTCGTACTTCACCGACTTCGCGGGGCTCGACGGTCCCGCCACCCATCTGCTGCTCGATCTGGGGGTGCGGGTGATCGGCACGGACGCGTTCAGCCTGGACGCCCCGTTCGGCGACATCATCGCCCGCTACCGGGCCACCGGTGACCGGGAGGTGCTGTGGCCCGCGCACTTCGCCGGGCGGCGGCGCGAGTACTGCCAGATCGAGCGGCTCGCCCGGCTCGACCAGCTGCCCGCCCCCTACGGCTTCACCGTCTCCTGCTTCCCGGTGAAGATCACCGGCGCGGGGGCCGGGTGGGCCAGGGCCGTGGCCCACGTCGAGGAGTGAGTCCCCACCGATGCCAGCTCCGACCCCAGGGAGAAACGATGTACGGGCAGGAACTCGCCAAGGTCTACGAGATCTTCTACCGCAGCCGCGGCAAGGACTGGACCGCCGAGGCCGAAGAGGTCACCCGGCTCGTCCGGGCCCGCATGCCTGAGGCCGGCACCCTGCTGGACGTGGCCTGCGGCACCGGCGCCCATCTGGCCACCTTCCGCGAGCAGTTCGACACGGTGGAGGGCCTGGAGATCGCTCCCTCGATGCTGGAGCTCGCACGCCAGCGGCTGCCCGGACTGACCTTCCACGACGGCGACATGCGCGACTTCGCGCTCGAGGACACCTTCGACGCGGTCGTCTGCATGTTCTGCGCGATCGGCTATCTCGGCACGGTCGAGGAGCTGCGGGCCGCGGTGCGCGCGATGTCGGACCACCTCTCCCCCGGCGGAGTGCTGGTGATCGAGCCGTGGTGGTTCCCCGAGGACCACGTCGAGGGATACGTCGCGGGCGACCTCGGCAAGGAGGACGGGCTCACCGTCGCCCGGATCTCGCACTCCACGCGCCAGGGCCGGGCCACCCGCATGGAGGTGCGCTTCCTGGTCGGCGAGAGCGCCGGGATCAAGGAGTTCACCGAGATCGACGTGCTGACCCTGTTCACCAGGGACGAGTACACCCAGGCGTTCCTCGACGCCGACTGTTCCGTCGAATACCTGCCCGGCGCGCCCACCGGCCGGGGGCTGTTCGTCGGTATCCGTCATTGACCAACCACCAGCGACTGCCAGGAGGGCCGACCACGCCATGACCACACACGTGTGGGACTACTTGCCGGAATACGAGAACGAGCGCGCGGACATCCACGACGCCGTCGAGACCGTGCTGCGCTCCGGGCAACTGGTGCTCGGCCGCAGCGTCCGCGGGTTCGAGGAGGAGTTCGCCGCCTACCACGGCCTGCGCCACGGGGTCGGTGTCGACAACGGCACCAACGCCATCAAGCTCGGCCTCCAGGCCTGCGGCATCGGCCCCGGCGACGAGGTGATCACGGTGTCGAACACCGCGGCGCCCACCGTCGTCGCCATCGACGGCACCGGTGCCACCCCCGTCTTCGTGGACGTCGACCCCGAGACGTATCTGATGCGCGTCGACCAGGTCGAGGCCGCGATCACACCCCGCACCCGGGCGCTGCTGCCCGTGCACCTGTACGGCCAGTGCGTGGACATGGCCCCGCTGAAGGCGCTGGCCGAGCGGCACGGCCTGGTGATCTTCGAGGACTGCGCACAGGCTCATGGCGCGCGCCACCACGGTCGGCTCGCGGGCACGATGGGCACGGCGGCCGCGTTCTCCTTCTACCCGACCAAGGTGCTCGGCGCCTACGGCGACGGCGGCGCCACGCTCACCGACGACGACGAGGTCGAGCGGAACCTGCGCCGACTGCGCTACTACGGCATGGAGGAGCGGTACTACGTCGTCCGCACCCCCGGCCACAACAGCCGTCTCGACGAGCTGCAGGCGGAGATCCTGCGCCGCAAGCTCACCCGCCTGGACGCCTACGTCGAAGGGCGGCGGGAGGTGGCCAGGCGGTACGCGGAGGGTCTTGCGGACACCGACCTCGTGCTGCCCGCGCTCGCGCCGGGCAACGACCACGTCCACTACGTCTACGTCGTGCGCCATCCGCGCCGCGACGCCGTCATCGAGGCGCTCAAGGCGTACGACATCTCCCTCAACATCAGCTATCCGTGGCCGATCCACACCATGAGCGGCTTCGCCCACCTCGGGTACGCGCGCGGGGCGCTGCCGGTGACCGAGCGGGTGGCGGACGAGATCTTCTCGCTGCCGATGTATCCCGCCCTGTCCACCGGCGTACAGGACAAGGTGATCGGCGCGCTGCGCGATGTGATGGCCGCTCTGTGAGGGACGCCCGCCACGGCCCCGTGCGCGTCGGCGTGCTCGGGTGTGCCGACATCGCGCTGCGCCGGATGCTGCCGGTCCTGGCGGCGGAGGCGTGCGTCGAGCTGGTGGCGGTGGCGAGCCGGGACGCGGACAAGGCGGCCAGGACCGCGGCCCGGTTCGGGTGCGACGGCGCCCGCGGCTACGACGCGCTGCTGCGGCGGGACGACGTCGACGCGGTGTACATCCCGCTGCCGCCCGCCCTGCACCGCCACTGGATCACCGAGGCGCTGGGGGCCGGAAAGCACGTGCTGTGCGAGAAGCCGCTGAGCACCTCCTACGACGACACCCTGGAGCTCCTGAAGCTGGCGCGCTCGCGGCAGTTGGTGCTCGCCGAGAACTTCATGTTCCCGCACCACTCCCAGCATCGGGCGGTGCGGGAGCTGCTCCAGGAGGACGTGGTGGGGACCGTGCAGGTCTTCTCCAGTTCGTTCGGGGTGCCGCCGCTCGATCCGGCCGGATTCCGCTACCGGCCGGATCTCGGCGGCGGCGCGCTGCTCGACACGGGGGTGTATCCGCTCCTCGCCGCGCAGCTGTACCTGGGCGGCGAGCTGGAGGCGCTGGGGGCGACCCTGCGCATCGACGAGCGAACAGGCGTCGACGTGGCGGGCACCGCGCTGCTCTCGGCGGCGGACGGTACCGCGGCACAGGTGTCGTTCGGTTTCGACCACTCCTACCGGGCGCACTACGCGCTCTGGGGAACCCGGGGCCGCCTCACGGTCGAGCGGGCGTTCACCCCTCCCGAGCAGCTCAGGCCGCCGGTGCGGATCCAGCAGCAGGACCGGGTCACCGAGTTGACCCTGGCCCCGGACCATCAGGTCCGCAACTCCGTGCGGGCGTTCGCCGAGGCCGTCGTCTCGGGTCCCCTCGGGCCCGCGGAGGAAGAGCTGACGCTACGTCAGGCCCGCCTCGTCGAGGACATTCGGCTCAAGGCCCGTCGGTTCAGCCACCGGCCGGGCCCGGTGTGGAACGCACCGGACAGGACGCATCAGAGATGAGGACGGGGCGAACATGAAGGGCATCATTCTGGCCGGCGGGGCGGGTACCCGGCTGTACCCGATCACCTTGGCGGTGTCGAAGCAGCTCATCCCGATCGGCGACAAGCCGATGATCTACTACCCCCTGTCGGTGCTGATGCTGGCCGACGTCCGGGAGATCCTGCTCATCGCCACCCCCGAGGACCTGCCCCAGTTCCAGCGGCTGCTCGGGGACGGCGCGCATCTCGGCCTGCGGATCGAGTACGCCGAGCAGGCCCGTCCCGGCGGTCTCGCCGAGGCGTTCATCATCGGCGCGGACCACATCGGCACGGAGCCGGTGGTGCTTGTGCTCGGCGACAACATCTTCCACGGCCACCGCTTCTCTGACGTCCTGGCCGGGCACGCGGGACACGTCGACGGCTGTGTGCTGTTCGGATACGCCGTGCACGATCCGCAGCGGTACGGGGTGGGTGAGGCGGACCCCGAGGGCCGGTTGGTCTCCATCGAGGAGAAGCCGGTCCACCCGCGCTCCAACCGCGCCATCACGGGCCTCTACTTCTACGACAACGACGTGGTCAACATCGCCAAGAACATCACCCCTTCCCCCCGGGGAGAGCTGGAGATCAGCGATGTGAACCGGGTCTACCTGGAGCGCGGCAAGGCCCAACTCGTGGATCTGGGGCGGGGGTTCGCCTGGCTGGACACCGGCACTCCCGAGTCGCTGCAGGAGGCGGCCCAGTACGTGAGCACGCTGGAACACCGGCAGGGGATACGGATCGCCTGCGTGGAGGAGATCGCCCTGCGGATGGGGTTCATCGACGCGGACGCCTGCCATGCCCTGGGGAAGGCCATCGGAAAGTCGGACTACGGCAAGTACGTGATGTCCATCGCGCGGGAGTTCCACGACTGAGGCGGCCGCATCGAGGGGGCGGGACCACCGTGGCGGCCCCGCCCTCTTCGTGCCCCCGGCGGCTAGGGCTCAGGAACGGCCGGACAGCTCGCGCCGCGCGGCGGCAGCGCCGAGGTGGCCAAGTAGCGGTCGACCCGCTCGGAGATACAACCGCTGACCCAGTAGTTGCCGTGGCCCCAGCCCTCGTACGTGAGCAGCCGCGCCCGCGATCCGGCCTGGGCGCTCACCTTCCGCGCCCAACCGTGCGGCGTGGAGGGGTCGTGGCGGCTGTTGGTGAGGAGGATCGTGGGAGCCCTCGCGTCGAGCCGCAGCGGCTGCTGCGGGTTCTTCACCTCGTCGTCCTGACGGCCCAGACAGTCGGTGACGCCGCTCCAGGCCAGGGCGGTGAGCCGACTGTGCGGAGCGTTGGCGAGGGCCAGTTCCCGTAGCCGTACGAGATCGGCGAACCCCCGTACCGGCATGCGGTGGTCCGCGCAGAACGAGGCGCTCTGCGGGTAGTGGATCTTCCCCGGCGGCACCGACGGGACCTCGGCGGCCGAGCCGTCGAAGAGGCACCCGGGCCGGTTCGCGTCGACCTCGCCGAGACAGCGGGAGAGTTCGGGCCACCGGCGCTGGAAGAAGGAGAAGGCGACCTGGGTGCCGAGCAGATAGCCGTCGAGGGCGAACGGCGGGGTGCCGGGCAGGGTGACGGTCAGCTCGCCCCGCTCGGCCCTGCCGCGCAGCCGGTCGTACCACCGCGCGCTCCCTCCGGCGCGCTGGGCGCAGGACGGGGCGCGGTCGCACCAGGAGAAGAAGCCCTGGAAGGAGTCCTCGACGGCTGCCGAGCGTTCGGCCACCCAGCGGGAGACGTCCGTGGTGTGGTCCATGTTGCTGTCCCAGACCGCGGCGCGCAGCCGGGTGGGAAAGAGCTCGGCGTACGCCTGCCCGACGAGGGTGCCGTAGGAGTCGCCGTAGTAGCTCAGGCGTCGCTCGCCCAGCGCGGCGCGGACGGCGTCCAGGTCGCGGGCGACGCTGCGGGCGTCCATGTGGTCGAAGACGGGCCCGGTCTGCGCACGGCAGTTGGCCACGAACGCCTTCTGCGCCTCGACCGCGCGTGAGTACGCGGCGGGGGTGGCGGGGACGGTCCCGGCGTCGGCGGGGTAGGCGGCCGCGTCGCACAGGACCGGGTGGCTACGGCCCGTGCCGCGCGGGTCCACGCCGATGAGGTCGAAGCGCTCGGTGGTCCCCGCGGAGAACAGCTGCGGGTTGTGGACCACGGCGTCCACACCGGAAGCGGCCGCTCCCGGCTGGTACAGGAGCGGTCCGACGCGCCGATCCGGTGCGGTGGCCGGTCGCCGGGCGACGGCGATGTCGAGGGTCGGGCCGCCGGGATCGGCCCAGTCGACGGGGACGGTGACAGTGGCGCAGCGCACCGGGTCGTCTGCGGCCGCCGCGGCACAGGGGGTCCAGACGACGGGGCGCTGCCCGGCTGGCTCGGCGGCCCGCGCCGCCTGCGCGGGGGCCGGTGCGACGAGCGGTCCGAGCAGCGTCGCGGCCAGGAATCCGGCCGCGACGCCCCGGATCCTCGTCGCACCGGCCGCGATGTGCCCGCGTCTCACCCCGCCTCCCGTACGCCGCCCCAGTCGCCCTCGTTGACGGGTGCGCGGTCGAGCAGCGGCTCCCACCAGTCGCGCCGCTCGGCATACCAGCGCACGGTCTGCCGCATGCCCTCCTCGAAGGGTACGCGCGGCCGCCAGCCCAGCTCGTCGCGGAGGGTGCTCCAGTCCAGGACGTACCTGCGGTCGTGTCCTGGCCGGTCCGCCACGATCGTCTTCATCGAGGCGGGCAGGCCGAGTTCGTCGAGGACCAGGTCGGCGATCTGCTCGATGGACGCCTCGTCCCCGGTGCCGACGTGGTAGGTGCGGCCGACCTCGCCGCGTTCCAGGACCGCCTCGATGGCGCGGCAGTGGTCGACGACGTGGATCCACTCGCGCCGGTTCTCCGTCTGCGCGTACAGCTGGAGCGGCTTTCCGTCGAGCGCAGCCGTGGTGAAGGCGGGGACGACCTTTTCGGGGAACTGGTGGGAGCCGTAGTTGTTGGCGCAGTTGGAGATGGTGATCGGCAGCCCGAAGGTGTGGTGATAGGCGCGCACCGCGTGGTCGGCGCCCGCCTTGCTCGCGTTGTACGGGGTGCGCGGGCGGTAGGGGGTCGATTCGGTGAAGAGTTCGGTGGCCTCGAGGGCGAGGTCTCCGTAGACCTCGCAGGTGGACACGTGGTGGAAGCGTGCGAGGCCGACGCGTCGGGCGGCCTCCAGAAGGGTCTGGGTGCCCATCACATTCGTACGGAAGAACTGGCCCGGCTCCAGCAGGGCGTACGAATTGTGGGACTCCGCGGCGAAGTTGACGATCACGTCGACGTGGTGGGTGCGCAGGACGCGCTCCATCGCCGCGAGGTCGTCGATGCTCGCCTTTTCGAAGACGATGTCGTCCCAGACGTCGTCGAGATTGGCTGTGTTTCCCGCGTACGTCAGCGCGTCCACGACAATGACGCGGTCCCCTGGATGGGTACCGCGCCAATGCCTGATGAAGTGCGATCCGATGAATCCGGCCCCGCCGGTGACCATGAGGGTACCCATGCGCTCACGCTAGGAAGGCGCGGTGGTGAACCGGCCGGATCCCGCTGGAGGCCGCCGGACGGTCGCCCGCGCGGGCACCTCCGGCCGCCTCTGTGCGGCTACGGGCGCCAGCCGCCCGCCTCCGGCCACGGCTCGCCGAGCTGGCGCAAGGTGCTCTGGAACTCCGGCCAGTCCCGGTGGTCCCGGATCTTCCCGTCGACGAAGCGGAAGAGGTGGACCTGCTCGCCCGCGAACTTACGGCCGGTGGGGGCGAAGCCGACGAGGTTTCCGACGTGCCGTCCGTAGAGCACCAGGTAGGCGCGGACCCACTCGCCCTTCTCCTCGATCCTGACCTCTTCGAGGTGGGCCTCGTCGGAGAAGGTCATCCGCACCCACTTGACGATCATGCCGAACCCGGCGGGGCCCGGCGGAATGCCGTGCTCCTGCGTGGCCGGGTTCAGGTACTCCTCGTGGAGGTACTCGCCCGCGTCGTCGGCCTCTCCGGTGTTGAAGGCGTTGATCACTCGTCGTACGGCATCTATTTGATGGCTCATCAGCTGCACTCCGGTTGGTCTCGTCGTCGGCCGGTACTGCCTGGGCCGAACGTGACAGCCGGCGGTCGCCGATGCGTCGACATCCGCTCGATGCCGTCCAACCGGCCCCCAGCGGGCCGCGAGAGGCGTCGCCCATGCTGGCCCGGCCCAGCCGTAGACCTTTCAGAGGGGTGTGCCGCACATGACCGATCACCAGCCCGGCGACGGGGTCACCTTCGTCAACACCTTCACGCTCTCGGCCCCGCCGGAGGAATTCGAGGCGGCCTTCGCCCGGACCTCGCAGTTCATGGCCCGGCAGCCGGGTTTCCGGGAGCACACGCTCGTCCGGGGCACCAAGGACCCGACGCGTTACGTCAACATCGCCCGCTGGGACGACGCCGCCTCGCTCCAACGGGCCGTAGGACAGCCGGAGTTCCAGGCACACGCGGCCGCCCTGGGCGAGCTGAGCAGCAGTGATCCGCAGCTCTACACACCGGTCCGCACGGTGCGCCCCGCACCGTCCGGGCACTCCCCCGTGGTGGTGGTCACCGGCGGCGGCACCGGCATCGGCCGGGCCACCGCACGCGCCTTCGCCGGGCAGGGCGCTCGCGTTCTGGTCGTGGGGCGCACGGAGTCGAGCCTGGCCGAGACCGCAGAGGGACACGACGGCATCAGGACCGCGGTGGCCGATCTGACCGCCCCCGGTGCGGCCGATGAGGTCGTGGAGCGGGCCCTTGCCGCCTTCGGCCGGATCGACGTCCTGGTCAACAACGCGGCCGTGTCCCTGCACGGGGGCCTGGCCGACCACACCCGCAAGGACGACGAGACACAGATCGCGACGAACCTGCTGGCGCCGATCTCCCTGACGCGCGCGGCCCTGGACGCGCTGGAGGCGAGCGGCGGCACCGTCGTCAACGTCAGCACCTCGGGCTCGCTGGGGCTGCGGACCTGGCCGGGCGCGGGCGTCTTCGGCGCGAGCAAGGTGGCCCTGGACTTCCTCACCCGCACCTGGGCCGTGGAGCTGGCGCCGCGCGGGGTGCGGGTGGTGGGTCTTGCCCCGGGGGTCGTGAACAGCGGCATCGGGGTGCGGAGCGGCATGTCCGCGGAGCAGTACGACGGGTTCCTCGACCAGATGGGCGACAAGGCCCCGGCGGGCCGGGTGGGGACGCCCGAGGAGATCGCCTGGTGGATCACGCAGTTGGCGCGGGACGAGGCCGCCTACGCCAACGGCGTGGTGGTGCCGGTGGACGGCGGGCTCTCGCTCACCTGACGGCCAGCGGGCTGGGGCGCCTGTGCAGGGCCGTCAGGCGCTCCAGCACGGGCACGATGTCACCGGGCGCCGGGGTGGCGATGACCTCGTCGCGCAGCCGAGCGGCCCGCTCGGCGAAGGAGGGGTCCTCCAGGATCCGTACGAGCAGGGCGCGCAGTTCGGCGGCGGAGACGTCGTCCACGTCGGCGACCCGGAGCGCGGCTCCGTACTCCTCCATGCGCTGCGCCTTGCGCTCGCTGTCCCAGATCATGCAGGGCAGGAAGATCTGCGGGACCCCGTGGGCGAGCGCGGTCTGCGAAGTACCGGCGCCGCCGTGGCTGATGACGGCCGCGCACGTGGGCAGCAGGGCGTCGAGGGGGACGAAGTTCACCACGCGTACGTTGTCGGGGACGTCCCCGCCGAGTTTGGCCACCTGCGCCGGGTGCAGGGCGGCGACGACCTCGATGTCGAGCGTGGCGACGGTCCGGATGATGTCGCCGACGGAGGACCGGTCGCGTCCGAACACTTCCTGGTTGGAGACGCCGAAGGTGACGCAGACCCGGGGCCGCTTCGGGGGCTCGAGCAGCCATTCGGGCAGCACGGAGGGCCCGTTGTACGGGACGTACCGCACGGGTACGCGCAGTCCGTCGGTCGGCAGGGCGAGCGAGTCGGGCACCGGGTCGATGGTCCACTGCCCGGTCACGACCTCCTCGGTGAAGGACAGGCCGTGGTCGGCGAGGGCCCAGCCGAGCCACTCGGACATCGGGTCGTCCCGCAGCACTTCGGGCCGGTTCCGCAGCCCCGCCAGATGGTGGCGCCGCATGCCGCCGACGAGGTCGAGGCCGAAGAGGAGCCGGGCGTGCGCGGCGCCGGAGGCGAGCGCGGCGATCGGTCCCGCGTAGGTGAGGGTGTCCCAGATGATCAGGTCGGGCTGCCACCAGCGGGCGTAATCGACCAGGTCATCGGTCATCTCCCAGGAGAAGTACCGGAAGATGAGCGGGGCGTAGGCGGCGAACACGCCCTGGGTGTAGTCGGGGGTGAGCCGGTCCGGGGAGGTCTCGGCGATGTCGAGGATCTCGGTCCAGGTCGTCATGTCGACCGCGTGCGGGTCGGCGGCGGTCTCCGGTTCGAGCGCCCGGTCGTCGATGGTGGCCGCGTCCGCGGCCTGGTCGAGCGGCTGGCCGAGGGGAACGGCGGTCAGTCCCGTACGGGTGATGTCGTCGGCCAGGTCGGGCTGCCCGGCGATCCGGACGTCGTGCCCCGCCGAGCGAAGCGCCCAGGCCAGCGGCACCTGGGCGTACATGTGCGACCGTGCCGCGAACGTCGTGAACAGGATCCGCATCCCCAACTCCTCTGCCGGTGCCTTGCGTGCGGAGGCCACCGTAGAGGCGGGCCTGCGGATCCGGCTCGCATCGCGCTGGAGTGCCCCCGCGGGCGGGCGGGGGCACTCCAGCGGCGCTCAGCGGAAGTCGTCGGCGTGGTCGTGCGCCCAGGTGAGGTACGAGCGCGGGGCCCGGCCCGTGACCGCGTCGGCGGTCACCGTGCCCGGGGCCGTCTCGGGCTCCGCCTGCTCCGGCTCGTCCGCATCGCCGGGCTCGTCGGGGTCCGACTCCACACCGGAGTAGTCCTCGTAGCCGAAGAGGAAGTCGACGTTCGCCGCGGCCCAGCCGCCCTGCTCGTGGTAGAAGGCGCGGGCTTCGGCCGGGGTCACCGTCTCGATGCGGATCTCCTCGCCGATGGCCTCGGCGATCGCGGCCACCTGCTCGCGGGGAGTGACAGGACCCGGCCCCGACAGGGTGTACGCGGTGCCGACGTGCCCCTCCTCGACGAGCGCGGCGGCCGCGACGTCGGCGATGTCCCACTCGTGGATCGGGATGCCGACGCGGTCGGGGTACGGCTCGACGACGGTGCGGCGCGCACGGACCGAAGGGCCCCACATGTGCAGGGAGTTGACCGCGAACTCGCCGGGCCTGACATGGGTCCACTCCACGCCGGACGCCTCCACGGCCCGCTCGACGGGCAGGTGGTACTCGGTGTCCCAGCCCGCGGTGACGGTGGCGGAGGAGAGCAGCACGATCCTGCGCACCCCTGCCTTCACGGCCAGGTCGATCACTTCCTGGGCGGCTTCGAGGACGGGGAAGAGGAACATCCTCTCCACTCCCGTCAGGGCGTCCCGCAGCGTCTGCGGACGCGCCATGTCGCCCGCGACGACCTCCACCCCGGCGGGCAGCCCCGCGCTGTCCGGCCTGCGGGTCAGCGCCCTGACGTCCTCACCGGCCCTCAGTAATTCCCCGACCACCCGTCGGCCCACGTTCCCCGTCGCGCCGGTCACCAAGATCGTCACTGCGCTTCACCGTCCCCTCGACTCTGTACACGGATACCGTTCTCGAGCATGCGGATGACCGCGGCGGCGACTCCGTGCCGCGGCAGCACGCCGCGGCTCGCCGAGTCACAGCCGGTGTAGACCAGGGCCCACACCGTGTCCTGGATCCACTGCACGGCGACGCTCGGGTCGAACACCCCCGCCGCCTGGCCGCGCTTGATCAGGTCGGTCATCATCTGCGCCACGGAATCCGGCCCGGCTCCCGCCTCCTCGTCGCCCGCCTCGAAGCCTTCGAGCACGCTGGAGTCGCCGTACAGGAACAGCAGGCGGTCGCCCGTGTCCACCATCGCCGCGACCAGTCGGCGCAGGGCCTCCACGGGCGGGCCCTCGTCCACCGACGCGTCCTGGATCGACTGCTGGATCACCAGGTAGGCGTCGGCCACGGCCGCCTTGACCAGGACGTCCCTGTCGGGGAAGTAGCGGTGCAGCGTGCTGCGTCCGACCTCCGCGGCCTTGGCGATGTCGGCGAGTGTCGCGGCGCGGTCCCTGGCGAGCACTTCGGCGGCCGCCCCAAGGATGGCGCGACGCGTACGACCACGCGTTCCGGACTCCACAGATGCGCTACTCATGTGCCGAACGTAGCAGATCAACATTCAATCCAGGAACTCGACATGCTATTTTGGGACACCGATGTTCCATTTAGAGTCTTGGACGTACTGCACACGCTGTCCTAGCGAAAGGGTCTGCACGTGAACGTGGAGGACACGACGGTGGCGGCGACCTCGCCACCCGAGAAGCCGCCGAAGCGCTTCTCCAACCTGCGGGTGCTCTGGTCGTTCGTACGCCCGCACCGGTGGACTTTGCTGACAGCCTTCGTACTGACCGCCATCACCACCGGCACCACACTGGCCACCCCGATGGCCACCAAGGGGATCCTGGACGGACTCGCCGACGACTCCCCCCTCGCCCGGTCCATCTGGATCCTGGTCGGCCTGCTCGCCATCGGCTCGGTCGTGGGCTGGATCCGGCTGATCATGCTCGGCAGGCTGGCCGAGCAGATCGTCCTCGACGCCCGCGTCGGCATGGTGGAGCGGCTGCTGCACGTGCCGATCGGGGGCCTCGGCCGCCGCTCCCCCGGCGAACTCGTCACCCGCGTCACCTCCGACACCCTGCTGCTGCGGGAGGCCGCCTCCTCCACCGCGCTCGAATTCTTCGGCGCGGTGGTCATGGTCGTCGGCTCGCTGGCGCTGATGGCCTCCCTCGACTGGGTCCTGCTCCTGGTCATGTTCGTCACGATCGTCGTGATCGCCGGGGTGATCGGCCTGGTCATGCGCCCGCTCGCGGCGGCGCAGCGGGAGGCGCAGGCCGCGATCGGGCGGCTCGGCGGCGTTCTCGAGGGCGCCATGCGCGCCATCCGCACGGTGAAGGCGAGCCGGGCCGAGCGGTGGGAGAGCGACCGCATCCTCGACGAGGCGCGGGAATCCTTCCGCCAGCGGATGCGGGCGGTCCGGATCGAGGCCCTCACCTGGACGCTGACCGGTGTCGGCTTCCAGGGCGCGATCCTGGCGATCCTCGGTGTCGGCGCCTGGCGGGTGAGCCTCGGCGAGCTGACCGTGTCGGGCCTCGTCGCCTTCCTGCTGTACGCCTTCCTGATCGTCGACCCGATGACCCAGCTCAGCCAGTCGGTCTCGCTGCTCCAGTCCGGTCTCGCCGCCGCGTCCAGGATCCGGGAGATCCACGAACTGCCCGTCGAGGACACCCGGGCGGTCCCCGCGCGGTCCCTGGCCCCCGTGACCGGCGGTGCCTCGCCGGTGCTCGCCTTCCACGACGTCCACGCCCGGTACGGTCCTGGCGCGCCCCGCGCGCTGAACGGGGTCCGCCTGGACATCGCACGGCGCGGCCACACCGCGATCGTCGGCCCCTCCGGCGCCGGAAAGACCACGATGTTCTCGCTCATGCTCCGCTTCCTGGAGGCGGAGAACGGGGTCATCTCGCTCGACGGCGTACCGCTGGACCAGTACGTCCTCGCCGACCTGCGCGAACGGATCGTCTACGTCGAGCAGGACACCCCCCTCGTCTCGGGCACCCTGCGGCAGAACCTGCTCTACACCCACCCCGACACTGACGAGGAGGCGCTGTGGGCGGTCCTGCGGGACGTCCGCCTCGACGACCGCGTCCGCACCCTGGAGCAGGGCCTCGACACCCCGCTCGACGGCTCGGTGATATCCGGCGGCGAGCGGCAGCGCATCGCGCTGGCGCGGGCCCTGGTCGGCGAGCCGGAGATCCTCCTCCTCGACGAGGCGACCGCTCAGCTCGACGGCCTGACCGAGACCGCGATCCACGACGCGGTCGAGCGCGTGGCCGCCAGGGGCGCCGTGATCACCATCGCGCACCGGCTCTCCACCGTCGTGGACGCCGACCAGATCCTCGTCATGGAGGACGGTCTGTGCCGGGCCACCGGTACGCACGACGAACTGCTCGTCACCGACGACCTGTACCGGGACCTGGTGGCGGCGCTGCGCATCGCGACGATCACCCAGGACCGGGAGAAGGAGGACTCGGCCGTGACGGGCTGACCGGACCCGGCGACGGCTGGACGCCCGCCGGGCGGGCGTCCAGCCGTCGTCGATCGGGCTGCGAGGGACGTTGGCCACGCTTCGGGGCGGAAGAAGCAGAGGAGAGTCCTTGATGCGGGTCCTGTTCACGACCTTCGCCGCCAAGTCCCACCTGCACATCCAGATTCCGCTCGCCTGGGCCCTGCGTTCGGCGGGCCACGACGTGTGCGTGGCCAGCCAGCCGGATCTCGTCGAGTACATCTCCCACACCGGGCTGATGGCCGTCGGGGTCGGCGAGAACCTGGATCTGGACGTGCAGATGGCCGGGGCCAACAGACGGCGAGACGACACCGAGGAGGAAGTGCCCGGCGATCCGGACTTCCTCACCCACGCCGACCTTTCCGGCCTCGACCCGGAACACCGTACCTATCCCTACCTGCACGACGCCTTCGCGCTGATGGCCGATCACGTCTACCCGGCGCTCTCGTCGGGCGCGATGATCGACGACCTGGTCGGGTTCGCCCGGCAGTGGAAACCCGACCTGGTCCTCTGGGACACCCACACGTTCGCCGGGGCGATCGCCGCGACGGCGGCCGGCGCGGTCCACGCCCGGCTGCTGTTCGGCGCGGACCTCCTCGCGCACTCCCGGAAGACCTTCCTGCGGGAACGGGACCTCCTCCCGGCCGCCGAGCGCGCCGATCCGCTGGCCGACTGGCTCGGCGGTGTCCTGGACCGGTACGACCTGCCGTTCACCGAAGAGGTGGTGACCGGCACGTGGGCGGTGGACCCGGTGCCCGCGTCCATGCGGCTGCCGTCGGACCAGCACCACGTGCCGATGCGCTACGTCCCCTACAACGGCCCGTCCGTACTGCCCGACTGGCTGAGCGAGCCGCTGGAGCGGCCCCGGGTGTGCCTGACCCTCGGCTGGAGCGGCCGGGACGTGCTCGGCGCCGACCGGGCGTCGGTCGGTGAACTGCTCGCCTCCGTCGCCGACTTGGACGTCGAGGTGGTGGCCACCTTGTCGGCCGGTCAGCTGGCGCGTCTGGAGAAGGTGCCGGACAACGTCCGCGTACTGGACTTCGTCCCGCTGGACGCGCTCCTTCCGACCTGTTCGGCCGTCATCCACCAGGGCGGCGCGGGCACGTTCCAGACCTCCCAGCTCCACGGCGTCCCCCAGATCATCGTTCCTGACCTGCTCTGGGACTACGCCCACAAGACGCGCCACGTGGAGTCGACGGGCAGCGGACTCGCCGTGCCCGACGTCGACCGGTTCACCGCGGCGGAGCTGCGGAGCATGCTCGTCCGGCTCCTTGGGGAGCCCTCGTTCGCCGAGAACGCGGCCGGGATCCGCAGGGAGATGCTGAGCATGCCCGCGCCCCGTGACGTCGTACCGGTCCTGGAGCGGCTGACGGCCGAATACCGCAGGTCGCCGTGACCACCGCGCGCGCCGCACACACGTCGCACACGTCGCGCACGACGCACACCTCGCACACCTCGCACACCGAGAACTTCCCCCGTACCGCGCAGATTTCGCCGATCACCGTACGCAGCACCCGGGAGACGGACAGATGACCTTCACCATGCAGTCACGCAAACTCGCCGTCGACGGCGCCTTCGAGTTCAGTCCGCGGGTCTTCGGGGACGAGCGCGGGACCTTCGTCTCTCCCTACCAGGAGAGCGCCTTCGTCGAGGCCGCGGGCCACCCGCTGTTCCGGGTGGCCCAGACGAACCACAGCAACTCCCGGCGCGGTGTCGTGCGCGGGCTGCACTTCACGGCCTGCCCGCCGGGCATCGCCAAGTACGTGTACTGCGGCCGCGGGCGCGCGCTGGACATCGCCCTCGACATCCGGGTCGGCTCGCCCACCTTCGGCACCTCGGACGCGGTGGTCCTCGACCCGGCGGCCGCCCGCTCCATGTACTTCCCCGTCGGCGTCGCCCACGCCTTCGTCGCCCTGGAGGACGACACGGTCGTCTCGTACATGCTCTCGGGCGAGTACGTGAAGGAGGACGAGCTGGCCCTCTCCGTGCTCGACCCCGCGCTCGCACTGCCGATCCCCGAGGACATCGACCCGATCATGTCCGAACGCGACACCGGGGCCCCCACCCTGGCCGAGGCGGCGGCGTCCGGGATCCTTCCCGACTACGAGAAGTGCCTGGAGATCGACCGGGCGCTGCGGTCGTGAGGGCCGCCCACCACAGATCCGACACGCCGCTGCGGCTCGCCGAGTCGATGGCCCACGGCCCCTCGGACGGCGGCGGCATGCGTGACCGGGTGGACGACATCCAGCGGTGGTTCACGGAGTTCGGCCGGTACGCCTACACCACGGTGACCCCGGTCGACCTGGACGCGCTCGAAGGCTGGTCCCGCGACCGGCGCACCGGGAACATCCACCACCACAGCGGCAAGTTCTTCACCATCGAGGGCCTGTCCGCCCTGGCTCCGGACGGCCCTGTCCCCCGCTGGACCCAGCCCATCATCAACCAGCCCGAAGTCGGCGTGCTCGGCCTGCTCGTCAAGGAGACCGGCGGTGTGCTGCGCGCGCTCGTCCAGGCCAAGGTGGAGCCGGGCAACCGCAACGGCCTCCAGCTCTCCCCCACCGTGCAGGCCACCCGCTCCAACTACACCCGGGTCCACCAGGGCCGTGCCGTGCCGTATCTGGAGTACTTCCGCGAGCACCGGCGGCACCGGGTGATCGCCGACGTGCGCCAGTCCGAGCAGGGCGCCTGGTTCTACCGGAAGCGCAATCGCAACATGGTGGTGGAGACCGTCGAGGACGTCGAACTCCTCGACGGCTTCCGCTGGCTGACGCTCGGTGAGCTGTACGCGATGCTCGCCGAGGAGGACCGGGTCAACATGGACCTGCGCTCGGTGCTGTCCTGCCTGCCGCTCGCCACACCCGGCCTGGACACCGTGCTGCGCGGCGACGGATCGGGCTTCCACGGCGCGCTGGTCCGCTCCTGCGCGCCCACGTCGGGCACCCGCCACTCGCTGGGCGAGCTCCTCAACTGGATCACCGACACCCGCACCCGCACCGACATCCACACCGAACGCATCCCGCTCGACGGGCTCGACGGCTGGCGGCGCACGCCCGCGTCGATCACGCACGAGAGCGGACGGTTCTTCTCCGTCATCGGGGTGGACGTCGCGGCCGGGGGCCGGGAGGTCGCCCACTGGACCCAGCCGATGGTCAGGCCCGAGGGCCAAGGGGTGATCGCCCTCCTGGTGGGTGTGATCGACGGCGTTCTGCACGCACTGCTCCACGCGTGTGTGGAGCCCGGGTATCTGGACGTGGCCGAACTGGCCCCGACCGTGCAGTGCGTCCCCGACACCCTGGAGGCGCTGCCCGCGGCGGCCCGCCCGCCGTTCCTCGACGCCGTGCTGAGAGCGGATCCTTCCGACATCCGCTACGACACGGTCCTGTCGGAGGAAGGCGGCCGCTTCTACCACGCCCTGAGCCGGTACATGATCGTGGAGACGGATCCGGCAGGGATCGACCATCCCGACTACCGCTGGATCGCGGTCCACCAGCTGATGGAACTCCTGCCGCACAGCCACTACGTGAACGTCCAGGCGCGCAGTCTGGTGACGTGCCTGCACAGCCTCGTCGGCTCGTACGGGGCGACGAGGCGGAGCACAGCGGGAGTCGAGGGAAGCTAGAGGGACCCGGCCTAATTTCGGTCCCATGATTTCCACCAAGACCGACAGCGATCTGGGTCCCGAACTGATGACGCTCCGCGGCATGCAGTGGATCTACGGCATCAAGAACGACCCGTACGCCCTGCTGCTGCGGGCCGAGAGCGACGAACCGCACGCACTCGGCCGCCAGGCGCGCGAACACGGCGCGCTGATGTGGAGCACGGCCGAGACCTGGGTGACGGCGCGGTACGACACCGCGTCGGCGCTGCTGAGCGATCCGCGGCTCGGGGTGCACTACCCGCGTCCGGAACCCGGCGCCGGTGACGAGGAGGCGATGGCCTGGCAGATACCGGCGCTCCACGACGTCCTCCCCCTGGGCGACGTCTCCCTCGCCCTTGACCGGGCGTCGTACCGGCGGCTGCGCGGCCAGGCCGTGGCAGCCGTTGGCACCGGACGACCGGCCTTCGCGGCGGAACTGGCGAAGCGCTCGGAGGGCCAACTCGACCTGCTGGACACGGACTTCGACCTCATGACCGACTTCGCGCACCCCCTCGCGGCGCACGCGCTGGCCGACCTGCTGGGGGTGGCGGTGGCGGACCGCGAGCGGTTCGCCGGGCTCTGCGTCGACGTGGCGCCCGCGCTGGACGCCACGCTCTGCCCGCCGCGTCTGGTGACGGCGCGGGAACTCATCACCGCCGCACGGGAGATCGGGGAGCTGCTCGGTGCCCCGGCCTCGGACCGGGGCGCGGACGACGAACGCGCCTCCCGGCTGCTGCTGGCCGTCGCCGGAGTGCAGCTGGCCGCCAACCTCACGGCCAGGACGGTGTCGGCGCTCCTCGACCACCCCGAGGCCTGGGCGAGCGTCCGCGACGACGCGGCCCTCGCCCCGGCCGCCGTGCGGGAGACGGTGCGGTACGCGCCTCCGGTACGGCTGCAACAGCTCTTCGCCCACGAGGACGTGAAGGTGAAGGGCACGACGATCACGGCGGGCCGCACGGTGACCGTCCTGGTGGAGGCGGCCAACCGTGACCCGGAAGCCTTCACCGAACCGGACCGCTTCGACCTCGGCCGGGAAGCAGCCGCGGCGCCGCTGACCTTCGTCGACGACCTGTACACCGGCACGCTCGAACCCTTCGCCACAGCGGTGGCGACGGCCGGTGTGGCCACGCTCGCCGCCCGGCTCCCCGCCCTGCGCAGGGCCGCCCCCGAACTGCGCCGACTGCGCGCCCCCGTGACCGGCGGAGTGCTCCGGATGCCCGTGACCGGCACGGCGGGCTGAGGAGCTGACGATGCGGGTACTGATGACGTCGTTCGCGGAGGAGAGCCACTTCAGCGGTTCGGTGCCGCTGGCCTGGGCGCTGCGCACCGCCGGTCACGACGTGCGGGTGGCGAGCCAGCCCGCGCTGACCGACACGATCGTCGGCGCGGGCCTCACCGCCGTGCCGGTCGGCGACGACCCGGCCCTGCACACCGTGTTCGGCGCGGTGGGCGCCGAGCTCATGGCGTTCCACGGCGAGCCCGACTACCTGGAGAAGCGGCACGAGCAACTGCCGTTCTCCTTCCTCAAGGGCCACGACACGATCATGGCCTCGCTGTTCTACTCCTGGATCAACAACGACTCGATGGTCGACGAGCTGGTGGACTTCGCCCGCAGCTGGCGTCCTGACCTGGTCATCTGGGAGCCCTTCACCTTCGCGGGGGCCGTCGCCGCCCGGGCCAGCGGGGCCGCCCATGCCCGACTGCTGTCGTTCCCCGACCTCTTCGGCAGCACGCGGCGACTGTTCCTCGAACAGTCGGCGGCGCGGGGGTTCGGTCAGTACGACGACACCCTGGGCGAGTGGCTGGCCTGGACCCTGGCCCGGCACGGCTGCGCGTTCGACGAGGAGATCGTCACCGGCCAGTGGTCGATCGACCAGATGCCGCCGAGCGTACGGCTCTCGCTCGCGCAGCCGCTGGTGCCGATGCGGTACGTCCCGTACAACGGTCAGGTCCCGACCGTCGTGCCGCACTGGCTGCGTGCGGAACCGGACAGGACCAGGATCTGTGTGACGTCGGGGATGACGGCCCGCGGTGCCGGCTCTCCCCACACCGCCCTGGTCGAGGACGTCTTCGAAGCGGTGCGGGGTCTGGACGTCGAGGTGGTGGCGACGCTGACGCCCGGCGAGCGGGAGCAGTTCCCCGACACGGCGGAGAACATCCGGATCGTCGACCACGTGCCCTTGGATGTCCTGCTGCCGACCTGCTCGGCGGTCGTCCACCACGGCGGCGCGGGCACCTGGGCCACGGCCACGGTCGCCGGGGTGCCGCAGATCTCGCTGGGCCGCATATGGGACTCGGTCTACCGCTCGCGGCGGCTCCAGGAGATCGGCGCGGGCCTCCATCTGCCGCCCGGTGGCGTCTCGGCGCGGAGCATACGCGGCGGCCTGCTGCGGCTCCTCGACGAGCCGGGGTTCGCCCGGCGAGCGGGTCTCCTGAAGGAAGAGGTCCGTTCCGCCCCGAGCCCCAACGAGGTGGTGGAGGTGCTGGAAAGGCTCACCGGGCGCCACCACGGCCGCCCGGTCGCGGTGGCGTCCTGAGCCGCCCGGTCCGCGGCGGCGTGGTGTCGCCCGCCGCGGACCGGGTCCCTCGCACCGGCACGGTCAGCGCGCGAACGTCCCACCGCGGTGGTCCTCGGTCAGGCGTTCGAGGACGGGCACGAGCTCACGGGGCGAGGGCGTTCCCAGCATCTCCCTGCGCAGCTCCTGGGCGCGGCGGGTGAACGACGGTTCCTCCAGGACCCGTACGAGCATGTCCCGCAGGGTCGTGGCGGTCGGGGCCTGCCCTTCGCGGACGTGCAGCCCCGCCCCCGCCTCCTCGATCCGCCGGGCCTTGAGGAGGTTGTCGAACAACAGCGCGGGGACGACTACCTGGGGAACACCGTGGGCCAGCGCCGTCTGGGTCGTGCCCGAGCCGCTGTGGTGGATGATCGCCGAGCAGCTCGGCAGCAGCGCGTCCAGCGGGACGAAGTCCACGGCCCGTACGTTGTCCGGCAGCCGGGGCAGTTCGGCGAGCTGGGCGGCGTTGAGGGTCGCGACGACCTCGATGTCCAACTCCGCGACCGCGTCCAGGAGTTCGGCGACCGACGCCCGGTCGCCGCCGAGGAGCTCACGGAACGAACGGCCCAGGGTGAGGCAGACCCGGCGCCCGCGCGCCGGGGTGCGCAGCCAGCCGGGGATGGTGGAGTGGCCGTTGTACGGGACGTACCGGACGGGCAGGTACGGGTGGTCGACCTCCAGGCGCAGCGAGGACGGCACCGGATCGATCGTCCACCGGCCGACCACCGCTTCCTCGGAGAACGCGCTGCCGTACCGTTCGAGCAGCGGTCCCAGCCACTCCTCGAAGGGGTCCTCGCGGTGTTCGGGCGGCCGCTCGCGCAGCGCGTCGAGGTAGCTCCCGCGCATCCGGCCGAGCACGTCGAAGCCGAACATCAACCGGGCGTGCGCCGCGCCCGTCGCCATCGCCGCGACCGCTCCGGCGAAGGTCGTCGGGTCCCAGATCACCAGGTCGGGCCGCCACTGCCGGGCGAAGGCGACCAGGTCGTCGACGGTCTCCGGTGAGGAGGTCTGCCGGAAGTTGTGGGAGATCCAGGCTTCGAGCACGCAGTGCATGTAGCTGTACGTCAGGTGCTCGGGGCGCAGTTCGCACAGGTCGAACAGGTCCCAGGCGATGCCGCCCTGCGCGTTCCAGATGTTCTCCTCGCGGTTCAGGTCCGCCTCGCTCAGCGGGGAGACGTCCGCCCACTGCTGGGGGTCGAGGGCGCGCCCGACCGGTACGGCGGTGAGGCCGGTGCGGACGATGTCGTCCACCAGGTCGGGCTGGCTGGCCACGCGCACCTCGTGACCCGCGGCCCGCAGCGCCCAGGCCAGCGGGACCTGGGCGTGCAGGTGGGTCGCTGCCGCGAGGGTGGTGAACAGCACGCGCATCAGCGGGCCCCCTCACCGGCGCGGGCGGTCACCGGAAGTCCTGCCTGTGGTCGGCGCCCCACCGGGCCAGATCGTGGGCGGGCCTTCCGGTGAGCCGCCGGACGGTGTCGTGGACGGGGGCGGGCCGGTCCACCCAGCGCGCCTGGTGGGCGAGGATGTAGTCGGCGACGGACTCCGGGAAACCGTCGCGCAGCATGTCCGCACGGGCCTCGTCATGACCGACCTCCACCAGGCGCAGCGCCCGGTCGAGGCCCCTCGCCAGGGCGGCGACCTGGTCGCGCACGGCGAGCGCCGAGGGCCCCGACACGCGGTGCACCGCCCCGGCGTGCCCGTCCTCCAGAAGCGCCGCGGCGGCCACGGCGGCGACGTCGGCCTCGTGGACGGGGGCGCCGACGGCGGTGGGATAGGCGCTGCGGACGACGCCCTCGGCGCGGATGGAGCGGTGCCAGAGGCTGAGCTTGTTGGCGGCGAACTCACCGGGGCGTACGTGGGTCCAGGCCAGGCCGGAGGCTTCCACGGCCTCCTCGACGGGGCGGTGGTGGTCGGGGTCGCTGCCTTCGGTGACGGCGTCGGAGGAGAGGACCACGATGTGTGCGACGCCCGCCCGTTTCGCCCGGTCGACGACCTCGTGGGCGGTGGCGGGCTCGGGGAACAGGTAGAGGCGCTCGACCCCGGCCAGGGCCGGGACCAGGCTGTCCGGGCGCAGCAGGTCGCCCTCGAACACCTCGGTGCCGGGCGGCAGTCCGGCGGCGTCGGGTGTGCGGGTCAGCGCGCGGACCGGTGCGCCGGCCGTCACGAGGAGGTCGACGACGTACCGGCCGACGCTTCCGGTGGCTCCGGTGATCAGAATGGTCATGTGGGAGGGGTCCGTTCAGTCTCGGGTGGCGAGGACCAGGTGGACGCTGCCGCCCGCGAACACTCCGTACTGGGACACCTCGGAGCGCAGTCCGTGGCGGTCCAGCAGGGCGACGGTCTCCGCGAGGCGGCCTTCGATGTCGTGCACCTCCAGCAGGACGCGGCGGACCATCGGCCAGTGCGCGTCGTCCAGGCCCTTGAGCACGTCCAGTTCGCCGCGCTCGACGTCGACCTTGAGGAGCCCGATCCGCTCGACGCCCTGCTCGCGGATGACCTGGCTGAGCGTGCTCACCTCGACTTCCACGTCCTGCCGCACGTCGAACATCTGCCGGACCACCTTGCGGGTCAGATCGTCCGCGTCGACGTTGTCGAGGTTGGCCGCGAGGTTGCGTTCGTTGTCCTCCGCGTCCTCGAACAACGAGGACGCGGAGGGGATGTACGGATGGAAGACGAGCGCGGCGGTGCCGGGCTCGGCGCCGAGGGCCAGGTTGAACGCGGTGCCGCCGGGGACGTGTTCGGCGAGGTTGGCCGCCAGACAGCCGTAGGTCTTCGGGGCGGGCTCGAAGGCCAGGACGCGGGATCCCGCCGACTGCCGCGCGAAGCTGAGGGCGGCCAGCCCGATGTGCGCGCCGACGTCGACGATCGCCTCGTCCGGGCCGAGCCCGGCCGCCGCCTTCCGGTATTCGGGTGCTTCGGTCAGCTCCGTCCAGATGGTTTCGGCCTCGGCCTGGTTCATGGCCTGGACGGTGGGCCCGTCGGCGAGCGTGCAGCGCACGGTCGGCGGGTCCAGCGGGAGCTCGGCCGGGAGGTTCCAGTAGTCCACCATGCGGGCCACGATGGGGGTGCGTCCACGAGTTCCCCCAGCAAACCGGTGGAGCCGCGCGCCGGGCCCCCGCTCCCGAGGTCCACCGATGATCCGTTCCCGTACGAGATCGCCCTGCCACGCTCGCCCGAAGCCCGCGCCCTGCCGCCCAGAGGCCGGTGGCGCACTTTGTCGACAGGGGAACCATGCGCGCACTGTTCGTCACGTCTCCCGTGCTGAGTCACATCTTTCCGACGATCCCGGTGGCGCACGCGCTGCGGGCGGCCGGGCACGAGGTCCGGTACGCCGCGGGCGAGGCGCTGGACGCCGTCACGGCGGCCGGGCTGCACGCCGTCGACGTCACACCCGGGGTGGACTACGAGAAGGTCTGGGTGCCGGAAGGCACCGAGGATCCGATGCACGTGCGGGACGCCGGTGTGGAGTTCCTCGCCGAGCTGTTCGGCCGGGTGTCGGGTGTCGAGGTCGACGGTGTCCTGGCGGCGGCCCGCTCCTACCGCCCCGATCTGATCGTGCACTCGGCCGCTCAGGGCGCGGGAGCGCTCGCCGCCGCCGCGCTCGGGATCCCCTGTGTCGAGTTGCCGCTCGGCCCCGCCGACAGCGACCCGAGGCTGGCCGGGCTGCTGCGCGAGGCCATGAAGGACGATTACGCGCGCCACGGCGTCACGGGCACGCCGCGCGGGACCGTGCGCATCAACACGGTGCCGCGACGCCTGTCCGCGCTGCTGCCCGGTGGGGAGCGTCCCGAGAACGAGTGGGCGATGCGCTACGTCCCGTACAACGGCGGGGGCGTGCTCCCCGAGTGGCTCGCGCGGCCGACCGAGCGGCCGAGGATCGCGGTCACGCTCGGTTCGATCGGCGCGCAGTGGGGCGGGATCACCGTGCTGGCGCCGCTGATGGCGGCGGCGGGCCAGGTGGACGCGGAGTTCGTCCTCACCCTTGGCGGCGGTGACGTGGAGCTGCTGGGCGAACTGCCGGAGAACGTGCGGGCGGTGGAGTGGGTGCCACTGGCGCCCCTGCTTGAGACCTGCGCGGGCATCATCCATCACGCCGGGTCGGGGACGCTGCTGACCGCCCTGACGCTCGGTGTTCCGCAGTGCGTGATTCCGGACGGCGCCTATCAGCAGGCCAACACCGAACTGCTCGTGGGCAGCGGCGCGGGGTTCGCGGTGGCCCCGGACGAGCTGGGGGCGACGGAGTGCCGTCGGCTGCTTGAGGACGGGGAGCTGAGGGCCGCGGCGGAGGGGATACGGGACGAGCTGCCGAGGACCATGCCGAGCCCGGCCTCGCTGGTGCCGCGGTGGGAGGAACTCGTGGCGTGAGAACGGCCGGTGCCGGTGTCCCGTGGAGGTGGCGGGAGCACCGGCACCGACGTGCGCGGGCGGTCAGGGGCGTGTCAGAGGCCGTCGGGGACGCTCCCCAGCGCGCGGAAGAGGGGCGAGAAGTTCATGACGTCCCAGTGCTCGACGACCTGGCCCCGCTCGTTGAAGCGCAGCTCCTCCAGGTAGTGCCAGGTGACCGGTTTCCCGGTGGCGGGTACGCCCATGAAGTCGCCCGCGTGGGTGGCGGTGACGGTGATCCGGAGCATCACGCGGTCGTCCTCGGCGACGATGCTCTTCGCCTCCAGGTGGAGGTCGGGGAAGGAGTTCAGGGAGCCCCGCATGATGTCGGCGATCTGTTCGGCGGGCATGGGCCCGCCGTCCTCGTCGTAGTGGACCGCGTCGGGTGCCCAGTAGGCGATGACACCGTCGGGTTCGCCTCGGTTCCAGGCGGCGACCATGTCCAGGGCACGGCGCTTGTTGTCGGCGGGTGACACGGTCATCGCTCTCCTCGCGGCAGGGGGCTCGCGCCCCGGACGTGGGTGGTGATCGCCTCGGCGAGCACGGCGTGGACGGAGCCGGGCAGGGCGTGGCCCATGCCGGGAATCTCCACGAGCGAGGCCCCCGGAATCAGTTCCGCCAGGTGGCGCCCGTGCGGGGGCGGGGCGATGGGGTCGTTCAGGGCCTGGACGACCTGGGTGGGCACGCGGACCCCGGCGAGTTCGGTGGCGCGTTCCCGTGGATGGGAGCCGAGCCCGTGGTGGGCGGTCGGTTCGGCGGCCGTCCCCGCGTGGTCGGCGGCTGCCCGCTCCCAGCGGCGGAACTCGGCCGGGTCGAAGGGCACTTGGTCGCCGGAGAAGATCCGGGACCGCTCGACGCGGCGCTCGATCTCGGCGTCGTCGCCGTCGACGGGCTCGGACATCAGGGCGAGCACGTCGAGCAGGGCCTGTCCGGGCAGGGGGAGACCGTCCACGGACGGCTCTGACTTGAAGAGCCGCTCGATGTTCCCGTCGAAGTCGACGTCGAGTCCGCCGCCGAGCATCAGGGTCAGGCTGAGCAGTCGGCCGGGGTGGTCGAGGGCGAGGAGCTGGCCCGTGATCGTCCCCATGGACATGGTGACCACGTGCGCGGCGGGGATGTCGTGGGCGTCCAGGACGGCGACGACGTCCTCGGTCAACTCGGCGTACCCGTAGGGATGTTCGGCGAAGTCGCGGGTGGTGGAACGGCCGGTGTCGCGCTGGTCGTAGCGGATCACCCGGTGACCGGCGGCGGTCAGCAGGTCGACGAAGTCGCGCGGCCAGGCCCGGGAGGACTGGTTGCCGCCCGCGATCAGGAGCAGTGGCGGGTCTTCGGGGCCGCCGAGGGCCTCGCTCCACAGCTCGACGTCCTTGGACACCGCGATGCGCTCGGTCATACGGGGCTCATTTCGATGAGGCAGAAGTCGAAGGGGACGACGGGCGAGCTGATGGGCGTCACCAGCGAGGTGACGGCGAGACCGGCGGACGCGGCGAGCGCGGTCCACTCCTCCTCGGTGCGCACCCTGCCGCCGAGGAACACCAGCATGCGCATGTCCAGCACGCTGAAGTAGCGGTCGGAGGTGGAGACCGTCGCGTCCTTCTGGGGTTCGGCACGTTCGCGCAGCAGGATGCGGCCGCCGGGCTCCAGGGCTTCTCTGCACCGCAGCAGGATGCGCCGGGCATCGTCGTCCTGCCAGTTCAGCAGGACCATGGAGAGCAGCACCAGGTCGGCCCTGACCGGCAGTTCGTCGAAGAAGTCGGCGCCGACGACGTCGATGGGCGCGTTGGGGTCCATCGCGGTGAGCCGCCCGCGGGTGCGGTCGGCCGGTCCCGGCAGGTCGAGCACGGTGCCGCGTACGTGGGGTGCGTGGCGGACGACCGACTGCAGGAAGCCGCCGGGGGCGCCGCCGACGTCGAGGACGTGGCGCACGCCACTCCAGTCGTACGCGGCGACGGGCGCGGCGTGGACGGCCTCCTCCTCCGTGGCCATCAGCCGGTCGAAGGACTCACCGAGTTCGGGCTCGGCCGACAGGTCGTCCCAGAACGGGCGTCCGTACAGCGCCTCATAGGTGGGGCGGCCCGTCCGCACTGCCTCCAGGAGCTGTGTGAAGGCGAGGTCGGCGCGGCCGATCGGCTCGTCGAGGGCCAGCCAGTGCCGCTGCTGGACGGGATGGTCGTCGGCGAGCAGCAGCCCGACGTCGGTGGGGGCGAACGTGCCTGGTTCGCCCTCCCGGTACACCCCGACGGCGGCGAGGTGGCGGACGAGGCGGTGCAGTGCGCCGCTGTCGCTGCCCGTGGCCCCGGCCAGGGCGTCGGCCGTGGTGGCGCCGGACAGCATGTGGTCGGTCAGCCGCAGCGTGGCCGCGACCCGCAGCGCCATGGGGGTCACCAGGTCGCACATGCTGATCAGGGCGTCCATGGGGGTTCCGTCGTGCTGCCTGCTGGAACTCGTCACGTGGGGCTTCTCCCGGAGTCGGTCGCCGGCCGGCGCTTGCTCACGGCCGTTGCCCGGTGAGTGTGTGCCCTCGCTCTCGCAGGCCTCTCGACCTTCGGTGGGCGAGCGTGGAACGGCGCATTCGCCCCTGTCCAGTGTGCTGCGAGCGCCCGCTGGCAGCGTGGGCCGCCGGAACTCTGGCGAGGGGAAGGCATGACGAACCAAGATCTGGGCGTGGCCGTGGTGACGGGTGCGACCAGCGGAATAGGCGAGGCGGTGGCGACCTTGCTGGCCGAGCGCGGCCACCAGGTGTTCCTCTGCGCCCGCGACAAGGACAACGTCGAGGCGACGGTGCGGCGGCTGCGCGAGGAGGGGTACGACGTCGACGGGCGGACCTGCGACGTCCGCTCCACGGAGGAGATCGACGCCTTCGTGAAGGCCGCGGTGGAGCGGTACGGGCCGCTGGGCGTCCTGGTGAACAACGCGGGCCGCAGCGGCGGCGGCACCACCGCCGAGATCACGGACGAGCTGTGGCGCGAGGTGATGGAGACCAATCTCGACGGTGTCTTCCGGATGACGCGGGCGGTACTCACCGAGGGCGGCATGCTGGAGCGCGCCGACGGGCGGATCATCAACATCGCCTCCACCGGCGGCAAGCAGGGCGTGATGTTCGGGGCGCCCTACTCCGCCTCCAAGCACGGGGTCGTCGGCTTCACCAAGGCGCTGGGGCTCGAGCTCGCCAAGTCGGGCGTGACGGTGAACGCCGTCTGTCCCGGCTACGTCGAGACGCCGATGGCTCAGCGCGTGCGGCAGGGGTACGCGGCGTTCTGGGAGACGTCCGAGGACGAGGTCCTGAACAAGTTCGAGGCGAAGATCCCGCTGGGGCGGTACTCCACACCGCGGGAGGTGGCGGGCCTGGTCGGCTATCTGGTCACGGACACGGCGGCGTCGATCACCGCGCAGGCGCTCAACGTCTGTGGCGGGCTCGGCAATTACTGAGCTGGACGGTTACTGCGCTCGGCGATTACCCCGTGCGGACCGAGGGAGACGGAGACCATGACATGACACAGCCGGTGACGCACGAGACCGAGCACACGATCACGGTGGCGGCCGCCGCCGACGTGGTGTTCGAGCTGATCGAGAACGTGGGCCGGTGGCCCGTGACCTTCCCGCCCACGGTGCACGCGGAGCAGCTCGAACGGAGCGGGAACACCGAGCGGATCCGTCTCTGGGCGACCGCCAACGGCACGGCGAAGGGCTGGACGTCGCGCCGTGAACTGGACCTCGATGGTCTGCGGGTGCGCTTCCGTCAGGAGGTCTCCCAGCCGCCGGTGGCCGCGATGGGCGGCGAGTGGGTGATCGAGCCGCTGCCCGCGGGCGGGACCCTGGTGCGCCTGCTGCACGACTTCCGCGCGGTGGACGACGATCCCGCGGCCACGGAGTGGATCCGGCAGGCGGTGGACCGCAACAGCGGCAAGGAGCTGGCGGCCCTGCGCGACGCGGCGGAGCAGCGCGAGCGGCGGGCCGATCTGCTGCTGACGTTCTCGGACACGGTACGGGTGGCGGGCGCGGCCAAGGACGTGTACGACTTCCTCGACCGGGCGGACGCATGGCCCCGGCGGCTGCCCCATGTCGCCCGGGCCGAACTCACCGAGGACACACCCGGGTTGCAGACGCTGGAGATGGACACCAGGACGGCGGACGGGTCGACGCACACCACCGAGTCGGTGCGGGTCTGCTTCCCGTACGACCGGATCGTCTACAAGCAGCTGCGCACACCCGCGCTGATGTCCGCGCACACCGGCGAGTGGACCGTCCGGGAGGACGGCACGGACACGGTGGTCACCAGCACGCACACCGTCGTCGTCAACCCCGGTGCGATAGCCGGGGTCCTCGGCGCGGACGCCGGTGTCGCCGAGGCCCGTGCCTTCGTGCGCGACGCGCTGGGCCGCAACAGCACCGTCACCATGCTGCACGCCAAGGAGCACGCCGAGGGCGTCGCACGCGGCTGACCGCCGAACCGGAAGGCCCTGCCATGCGCGTCCTGTTCACCACGCTCGCCGCCGCGACCCACGTCCACACCCAGGTCCCGCTGGCGTGGGCGCTGCGCGCGGCCGGGCACGAGGTACGGATGACCAGCCAGCCCGACGCGGTGGAACACATCCGCAGGGCCGGTCTGACGGCCGTCCCTGTCGGCGCGCCGCTGGCCCAGGAGGCGCTCGTCCAGGAACTGGACGAGCGCAGGGCCGACGCGCTGGAGTCCGGCATGGACGGCCCCGAGACGCTCGACTACCTGGCGCTCACCGACATCAGCGAGACCCGCCCCGAGCGGATGACCTACCCGGACATGCACGCCAAGCAACTCATGCTGGCCCAGGGGGCGTTCCCCTCCCAGTCCGATCCGGGCATGATCGACGACCTGGTGCGGTTCGCCCGCTGGTGGCGGCCGGACCTGGTCGTGTGGGACACGATGACCTTCGCGGGCCCGGTCGCCGCCATGGCCTGCGGCGCCGCCCACGCCCGGCTGCTGTTCGGCCTGGATCTGATCGGGTGGCTGCGCCTGCACTACCGGGAGGCCCTCGCGGCCCGGCATCCGCTGCTGCGGGACGATCCGCTGGCCGACTGGCTGGGCTGGACGCTCGACACGTATGACTGCGCCTTCTCCGAGGAGGCGCTGGTCGGTCAGTGGACCCTCGACCCGATGCCGACCTCGCTGGCGCTCCCGGTGCCGGGCCCGCGGGTGCCGGTGCGGTACGTGCCGTACAACGGTCCTTCCGTCATCCCCCCGTGGGTCCACGAGCGACCGGCCAAACCGCGGGTCTGTGTGACGCTGGGCGTGTCCCAGCAGGAGGTGTTCGGCGCGCACCGGGCGTCCGTCGGTGACATCCTCACCGCGGTCGCCGAACTGGACGTCGAGGTGATCGCCACGCTCGACGAGGACCAAGTGGGCTCCCTGGGCGTGGAGTTACCGCCCAACGTGCGCGCGGTGGGATTCGTTCCGCTGGACGCCCTGCTGCCGTCCTGCGCCGTGGTGATCAGCCATGCCGGTGCGGGGACGATGCACACCGCCCTGCACCACGGGGTTCCGCAGGTCCTGGTCCCCGATCCGCTCTGGGACGCCGCCCGCAAGGCCGAACGTCTCGTCGCGGCGGGCGCCGGGCTCGCGGTGGCGGATCCGCGGTGCTTCACGGCCGACGAACTCCGCGCGCTGGTGCGGCGGGTGCTCGAGGAGCCGTCATTCGCGGCGGGGACGGCCAGGATTCGCGCCGAGACGCTGGCCACGCCCGCCCCGGCCGACATCGTCCCCGGCCTGGAACGCCTCTCGGCGGAATTTCGACGGTGACGCCTCCCCGACCTCATCTCCCGCCTACATAGGTCAATCAGTAAGAAAACGGGTGGGCCCCCTCACGTCCACCTGTTTACCATCTGTTGACCTTACCTTAGGAAACCATTGACAACCGCTTTACTGGAACCATAAGGTCGGAAACTAGTTGCCGACGATAGCTCCATCCAACGGCTGAGCAACTGGGGGACTTCATGGAATTCCGTGTTCTCGGACCTTTAGAAATGCTCGACGAAGGGCGGAACGTGGCGCCGACCGCGCCCAAGCCCCGGCAAGTCATCGCACTCTTGATAATGCGGCGAAACGCAGTGGTGCAGACGACCGAATTAATCGATGAATTGTGGGAGGGCGGCCCGCCAGTCAGCGCGCTCACCACCCTCCAGACGTACGTGTACAAGCTCCGCAAGATCCTGATGCTCCACGGCGGCAAGGAACTTCTCCACACGCGCCCCGGCGGCTACGTGCTCGAAATCCCCAACACCTCCATCGATCTGCACCGGGTCGAGCACGCGGCGAGCGAAGGACAGGCTTCGCTGGAGAACGGAAATCCGACCCGCGCCCTCGAGATCCTGACCGAGGCTCTCGCCGCCTGGCGGGCACCGGCCCTGGTCGATGTGGACCAAGGCGGACTCCTCTCCTCGTACGCCACCCGGCTCGAGGAATTCAGGTCCCGCACCCTGGAGTTGCGCATAGAGGCCGACCTCAGGCTCGGCCACCACCGCGAATTGGTGAGCGAGCTGAAATCCCTCGTGCTCACCCACCCCCTGCACGAGCACCTGCACGCGTCCCTGATGATCGCGCTGCACCGGTCGGGACGGCGGCACGAGGCGCTGGAGATCTTCCGGCTACTAAGACGCAACATGATCGAGGACCTGGGCCTCGAACCCGGTGAGGAACTGCGTCAGCTCCACCAGGCGCTGCTCGCGGACGCCCCCATCGGTCCGCCGCTGGAAGCCCGGCAGACCGTCCGGCTCGCCCCCTCGTCGGGCGCCGCGCGCCATGCGGCCGAGCGGCACACGGCCGAACACCACCCGCCCGAGCGCCCCGCGACCGAGCGAAACCCCGGCGCCTCCCCCGGCAACGGAGCCCGGCACACCGACACCGCCCCGCCCCGCTCCCCCGGCCAGGAGCCGGAGCCCGCACCC
This sequence comes from Streptomyces kanamyceticus, assembly GCF_008704495.1. Classification (NCBI taxonomy): domain Bacteria; kingdom Bacillati; phylum Actinomycetota; class Actinomycetes; order Kitasatosporales; family Streptomycetaceae; genus Streptomyces; species Streptomyces kanamyceticus. The sequence continues at coordinate 9,144,867 of NZ_CP023699.1, read as the reverse complement.
GAGCCCGCCGACCGGTCCGCACCGACCCCCGGGGCGGCCGAAGGCAACGGGACCCCGCAGCTCACCGTCCCCGCCGAACTCCCGGCCGATGTCGCCGACTTCACCGGACGCACCGGTCTCGTCGAGCGGCTCGGCGCGCATCTGACCCCTGCCGAGCCGCACGGCACGGCGAGCCGGGTCGCGGTGATCGCGGGGATGCCCGGGGTGGGCAAGACCGCCCTCGCGGTCCATCTGGCCCACCAACTGCGCCACCGGTTCCAGGACGGTCAGCTCCACGTCCACCTGAACGGATCCTCGGCCGCCCCCAGGGACATCAGGGAGGTCCTCCACGAATTCCTGCACTCCCTGGGGGTGCCGGACAGCCTGATCCCCGAGGGCCTGGAGGAGCGCAGCAAGTTGCTTCGGTCGACGACGGCCTCCCGGCGTCTGCTGCTCGTCCTCGACGACGCCTCGTCGTCCGCGGACGTGCGCCCGCTGCTGCCGGGCGGCGCCCAGTGCGCCGTGATCCTGACCAGTCGGCAGCGGCTGCCCGGTCTGGCCGGGGCGCAGCACGTCGACCTCGACGCGCTCGCCTGCCCGCAGGGCCTCGACCTGCTGGCCTCCCTGATCGGGCGGCAGCGCCTGGAGAAGGAGCCGGAGGCCGCCGACCGGCTGGTGGCGCTGGGCGACGGACTGCCGCTCGCGCTGCGGTGCATCGGGGGTCGGCTCGCCGCCATGCCGGGTCTGCCGCTGACCCGCGTCGCCGACCAACTCGCCCGCTCCCGGGACTTCCTGGCCGAGCTGCGGCTCGGCGATCTCGACGTGAAGGCCGGGTTCGACACGGCGTACGGACGGCTCACCCGCGACGAGCAGGCCGTGTTCCGGCTGCTCACCATGCTCCCCGCCGAGGCGTTCACCGCGGACGCCGCGGCCCGGCTCCTGGGCTGGGAGCTGCCCAGGGTGGAGCTCGTGCTCAACAGCTTCGTCAACTGCTACCTCATCCGGATCGTCCGCTACGACCACCACGACGCCCACTTCGCCTACCCTCCGCTGACCTGGAAGTACGCCCGGTCGCGGCTCGACGCCACACTCGCCCCGCACCCGCGCGGCGGGATCGGGGAGCAGCGCGGAGGGCTCCCCGAGCGGCACGGACACCTGCGATCCGCCCTCGTCGAGGGCCATGCCCAGCAGGGCAGCGGATACGTCAGCGTGTTCTGACCCGCGGGACGCTTCGACCCGCACGAGCACGCGCACGGAGAGGGAGCGATCCCTGCCCGTGCGCGTGCTCGTGCCCGTACTGACCTTGCACTCAGACCACTCAGACCACTCAGACCACGCGGACGTGCGGGACGTAGAGGATCCACTTCCCGCCCGCCTCACGGAACCGGGTCTCCTTCGCGATGATCTCCTCGGAGTGGTTCCAGGCGAAGAGCAGCGCGTAGTCGGGATACGGGTTCTCGAACGCCTCGCGGGGGCGCACCGGGATGTGGGAGCCGGGGGTGAGGCGCCCCTGTTTGTTCGGCGTGGTGTCGGAGACGAAGGACACCAGATCGGGGCCGATGCCGCAGTAGTTGGCCACGGTGGCGCTCTTGGCGGTGGCGCCGTATCCGACGACCGTGCGCCCCTCCGCCCTGAGTTTCCTCAGCAGGCTCACCAGATCGTCGCGGGAGCGCTCGACCTGCCCGAAGAACGCCTTCAGCGTGTCCAGCCGGGTGAGCCGCTTCGCCTTCTCCTCGGCGAGCAGCTCCGCGACCGAAGGGTCGGGAGTGCGGCGGCCCTTTCGGGCGATCGTGTAGCGGACCTCGCCGCCGTGGACCTCCAGGCGTTCGGCGTTGACCAGCTCGAAGCCGAACCGTTCGGCCATCGCCGCCACGGAGGTGACGCTGAAGAAGTAGTAGTGCTCGTCGTAGATCTGGTCGTAGGAGGTCTTCTCGACGATGTCGGCGAGGTAGGGGTCCTCGAAGACGAAGACGCCGTCCGGGGCGAGCAGGGCGTCGACGCCGCGGAAGATCGAGTCCATGTACGGGATGTGGCAGATGGTGTTCGCCGCGTAGATCAGCTGGGCCGGGCCCTCGGCCTCGCGGATCTCGGTGGCGGTGGATTCCTGGAAGAACTCGGTCGTCACGCGGATGCCGAGCCTGCGGGCGATGTCGGCGACGCTCTCGGACGGCTCCACGCCCAGGTGCCGTACGCCCGCCTCGGCGAGGGCCTTGAGCATGATGCCGTCGTTGCAGCCGAGTTCGACCGCGAAGGAGTCGGGGGACGTCAGCTCCGTCTTCAGGAAGTACTGGGCGGTCTGCTCGAAGTGCTTCCTCATGACCGAGGACCCTGACGACAGATACGGGTAGTGCCCGTTGAACATCAGATGCCGCGGTACCTCCTCCATGAGTTGGACCATGCCGCACGAGGCGCATACGCCCAGTGCGAGCCGGAAGAAGTACTCGTCCCCGATGTAGTCGGGTTCGAGGAACCCGCTGGACAGCGGCTGCGTGCCGAAATCACCGAACTCGTGAAGTCGGCCGCCACAAATACGGCAGCTCGTCATGGTGAACAGCCTGCCGACCGGCTCTCGCAGCCATGTCGACGACGGCTCGACCCGCGGCGCCTCCACCGGGTCTCGGCGGGCCCTCTAGCCCCTGTTCGGACGATGAGACGGACAGGACCAGCCGGGCGCGGCTGCGGTGAGGCCATGAGGAGTCGCTTTGTACGGCACGGAAGCCAGCGAGATCTACGAACTGCTGCACCAGGGCAAGGGCAAGGACTACGGCGACGAGGCGGAGGAGATCGCCTGGCGCGTCAGGACCCTGCTCCCGAACGCCGATTCGCTGCTCGACGTGGCCTGCGGCACCGGCGCCCATCTCCAGCACTTCCGCAAGGAGTTCGCCCGCGTCGAGGGCTTGGAGCTGTCCGAGCCGATGGCCGCGGCCGCGCGTCGGCGGCTCCCCGGAGTGAGCGTGCACGGCGGCGACATGCGCGACTTCGCGATCGGCGCCTCCTACTCCGCGATCACCTGCATGTTCGGCTCGATCGGCTATCTCGCCGACACCGCCGAACTGAACGCCGCGCTCCGCCGGTTCGCCCGGCACCTGGTCCCCGGCGGGGTGGTCGCGATCGACCCCTGGTGGTTCCCCGACACGTTCCTCGACGGCTATGTGTCGAGCGGCACCGCCACCGCGCGGGGCAGGACGCTGGCCCGGGTGTCACACGCGGTGCGCGCGGGGAACGCGTCACGGATGGAGGTGCACTACCTCGTCGCGGACGCGGAGTCGGGTGTCCGGCACTTCGACGAGACGCATCTGATCACGCTGTTCACCCGTGAGCAGTACGAAGCGGCGTTCACCGGGGCCGGTCTCACCGTCGAGTACACCCCCGAACTGCACGGCGGCCGGGGCCTGTTCACGGGTGCGCTCACCCGGCCCCGCGCCGCCTGACACCTCGCTCCGGACAGCCGGAGCCCGACCACAAGGAAGCCGTGACATGCCGCACCTGAGCGAACTGACCACGCCCGAGAACCTGTCCGAGGACACGGTCTGCCGATATCGCGACGAAGGCTTCGTCCACGTGCCCCAAGTGCTCTCGGCGGAGGAAGTGGCCACCTACCGGGCGGCCGCCGAGCGGATCCTGGAGCGTGACATGGAGATCTGGGCGGGCGGCGACGACGGCGCCCAGGTCGAGGTCAACTACGTGACGCAGGCCTGGCGCAAGGACGAGACGCTGCGGCAACTCGCCCTGCATCCCGGCCTCACCGGCATCGCCGGCCGGCTGGCCGGCGGCCCGCTGCGGCTCTACAGCAGCGAAGTCCTGGTGAAGGAGCCCCGCGACGCACCGCCGACCCTGGTCCACGACGACGAGGCCGGGTTACCGATGGACAACCTGTCGTTGACGCTGACCGCCTGGATCGCGCTGGTCGACGTACCGGTGGAACGGGGCTGCCTGAGCTACATCCCCGGCTCACACCTGCGCAAGGCCTCGGAGCGGCTGGTGCACATGACCAGTTTCGAGCACTTCAAGTCCGCCGAGGAGGTGTGGCCCGACTATCCCTGGCAGCCGCGGGTGACCGTGCCGCTGCGCGCCGGGGACGTCGCGTTCCACCACTGCCGGACGATCCACATGGCCGGTGCCAACCTCACCGACGAGCGGCGGGTGGGCCACGGCGTGATCTTCATGGACGCCGGAACGACCTATCTGCCGGGGGTGATGGACGAGTACCTCTCCCATCTGCGGCCGGGGCAGCCGCTGGACGACGAGAAGGTGTTCCCGCTCATCACCGGCTGACCGGTGGGACGTCCGAGGGCCCCGGGAGCGTCGCGCTCCCGGGGCCCTCCGTCCGTGCCGTCGGTCAGGACTCCAGGTCCAGGGCGCGGGCGCTCAGGTGGTCGACGGCGTCGGCGTAGGTGAAGGGCTGCATGAACCATCCGGCGCGCACGTCCCGGTAGCGGCGGGCCAGGGGGTGGCCCGCGGTGAAGGAGGCCCCACCGGCGAGGGTCATGCAGTCCTCGACGACGGCGGCCGCGTTCCGGTTGACCACGAGCTTGGCGTACTGGAACGGCGCGATCATCCGCAAGCCGCGTTCGGCCGGGTCGTCGGCGGTCCGCGCCGCGTGGTGGTCGGTGTGCAGCAGTGCCGCGCCGAGCGCGGTGCGCAGGGAGTAGAGCTTGACGTCCAGTTCGGCGACCGTCGTGCGGACCGCGGCGGCCGGAGTACCGCCGCGGCGCTTGAGACCGGCGACGGCGATGTCGCGGGCGGACTGGGCGATGCCCGCGTACACGCCGAGCAGACCGATGGAACTGACGGTCTGGCCCGCCATCGCCGCGTGGTTGACCTCGTCGACGGGGCCGCGCAGGAACAGGTCGTCCTCGGGGACCGGGCAGTCGTCGAAGACGACCTCGGAGCTGGCGGAGGCCCGCATGCCCATGCCGTCCCACGTGTCGGGGACGGAGAGGCCTTTGGTCCCCGCCTCCAGGAAGGCGGAGGCTCCCCTGGCGGGCCCCGAGTCGGGGCGGGTGCGGGTGGCGACCACGAAGTGGGTGGCGACCGGGGCCATGGAGACGAGGATCTTGCGGCCCGCGAGCAGCCAGCCCCCGTCGCCGTCCGGGCGCAGGTCGGTGACCTGTCCGGCGTCCTTGAGCGCCCCGCCGATCAGGGCGCCGCCGGTGCCCATCAGCCACAGGACGCGTTCGGCGAGGGCCTGTCCGGCGGGGGTGGCGTGGCGCAGCTCGTACGCCATGGTGATGCCGCGGCACAGCTGCATGTGCAGACAGAGCGCGGTGGCGGCGTCGGCCTCGGCGACCCGCATGACCGCGAGGGTCAGGTCGTGGACGCTGCTCACCCCTCCCCCGCCGAACTCGCGCGGCACGGTGGCGGAAAGCACCCCGTCGGCGCGCAGGGCGTGGAACACCTCCGTGGGGAAGGTGCCGGGACGGTCGTGGGTGTCGGCGGCCTCGGCGATGCGGGGCAGATGACGGTCGAGGACGTCCAGGAGCTGCCGTCCCTCCGGGGTCACCGGAGCGCCGAGGTCGGCCAAGTGCGGGAGCGTGACGCCGACTTCGCTGATCATGGGGTCCTTCCTCAGGGGGTGTGCCCGACCTGGCAGTCGAGGCTCTGCGGGCTCGCGGCGAGGTACCGGTCGATGGCGGTCCTGAAGTAGCCGGACCGGAATCCCAGTCCCGCCACCTCGGGCAGGAGCCGGTGGAGTTTGGCGACCGACGCGCAGTGCGAGACGGTGTGCCCCGCGGTCCTGCGCTCGGCCGCGGTGCCGAGGCGGAGTTCGAGGTGGTCGAGGACGTCGGTGATCTCCGCGCAGTCCCCGGAGGCCACGTTGACGGTTTCGTCGGTGATGCCCGCGCGCAGCAGCAGATCGAGGACCGCGACGAACTCGTCGACGTGGAGCAGGTCCCTGCGGGCGCCCTGCTGGACGGTGACCTTTCCGGCGCGCAGTTGGCGGACGAGTACGGAGAGCAGCCGGTACTCCGGTTCGCCGGGACCGAGGACGTAGCCCAGGCGCAGGATCAGGTGCCGTACGCCGGATTCGCGGACCCGTGTCTCCAGGTCGAGTTTGTGCTGCCCGTAAGCGAGCGCCGGGACCACTTGTTCGTCCTCCCGTCCCTGGCAGCCGGGGGCGCCGTACATGGAGACGGTGGAGAAGAAGACGAGTTGGTGGTCCCGGTCGAGGCAGCGCTGGATGGTGTCGCCGACGAGCCGGTGTTCGCGTGCGTGCGCGGAGTCCGGCAGCGGGTGTCGCGGCACCCCCGCGGCGAGGACGGTCGTACCGGGGTGGGTACCGGCCAGCGGCCGCAGGTGGCGGGCGAGGAACCCGGTGCCGATGAGCTCCATCAGTGTCTCTCCCCGGTCAGGCCTTCGGGCGGACGGACAAGGCGTGGTGGAAGACGTTCCCGGGGTCCCAGCGGGCCTTGATCTGCTGGAGCCGGGGGTAGTTGTCGCGGTAGTAGAGGGTGTGCCAGGGGATGCCGGAGGTGTTCCACTTCGGGTCGGCGAGGTCGGCGTCCGGGTAGTTGACGTAGGCGCCGCTGTTGGCGTCGCCGGGCACGGGCACACCGCCCGTGTCGGCGTACACCTCCTGGTAGAAGCGGCGGATCCAGTTGATCTCCTCCTTGTTCGCGGGGTCCTCCCAGTACAGGTCGTAGGAGACGCTGAAGAGCGCGTCGCGGTGCGGGAAGGCGGTCGCGTCGGGGGCGACGGTGTTGATCGCCCCGCCGAAGGAGGTGACGTGGACGGAGGCGCCCCAGCGCTGGTCGCCGTCGTTCAGGTACTTGTGCACGACGGCGATCTGCCGGTCGCTCCAGCGTCTGCGCAGGAAGCCCGCCTTGGACTTGGCGGGGGTGCCGCCCGCGTAGGTCTCCGCGCCGAGAGTGGCGGTGAGCCAGGGCTGGTCGGAGCGGGCGGTGGTGGAGGGGGCACCGGCTCCGGCCGTGACGTCCTTGACGTAGGCGTCCATGAGGCGGGCGGCTTCGGGCTGCGGGGCGTCGGCGCCGACCAGGAGCTGGAACTGGCCGCCCGCCCGGTGGCCGAGCGCCAGGGAGCTGGAGACGGGGCTGCGCGGGTGGCGTTCGTGCCACGTGCCGTGGTCGCGGACGAGCGTGGTGAACGCCCGCTCGCCGACGTCCGCCCACTGCCAGGTGACGGCCAGGCCAGGTGCGGTGGCGGGCGGGGTGGGCAGCAGTGTCGCCGGGTCCTTGCCGCGGGCTCCCGGGGAGCGCAGGAGGTAGCGCAGGACGACGCCGAAGTTGCCGCCGCCGCCACCGGTGTGGGCCCACCACAGGTCTCGGTGGGGATCGTCGGCGCGCCGGGTGGCGACCACGCGGCGCGCCTTGCCGTTCTTGTCCACGACGACGACGTCGACGCCGTAGAGGTGGTCGACGACCATGCCGTCCCGCAGCGAGAGGCTGCCGTAGCCGCCGCCCGCGATGTGTCCGCCCGCCCCCACGCTGGGGCAGCTGCCGCCGGGGACGGTCACCCCCCAGCCGTAGTAGAGGCTCTTGTAGACCTGGCCCAGGGTGGCGCCCGACTCCACGGCGAAGGCCTGGTGTTCGGGGTCGAAGCTGACCTCGTTCATCTCCGAGACATCGAGGACGATCTTGACGTCGGGGTGGGTGACGAAGTCCTCGTAGCAGTGCCCGCCGCTGCGGACGGCGATCCGCTTCCCCGTGCGTACGGCCTCGTCGACGGCCTGGATGACCTGCTCGGCCGAGTAGACGGCCCGGACCGCGTCGGGGCGCGGGGTGAACCGTCCGTTGTAGGTCTTGTTCATGCTCGCGTACCGCGGATCCGCCGGAACGACCGTGACGGGCCCCGGCACCCCTGCGCGGTTCTTTCCTGGTCGCGCGGCGGCCGTACCGCCCAGTCCGGTCAGTGCCGCGGCACCACCCGCGACGACCGTTCCCCGCAGTACGCGACGGCGTGGCAGCTTGCCCACGTGAACACCGTTCCTTCCCCCGTGACGTGTGTGTCGAAGCGCGGCTCACGCTAGGCAGGGCGCCTGTCGCATCCCTCGGCTTCCGCTGTAGGGGCCCTCGAGGCGTGTTCGAACCGGCCGCGACGCTGGCGCGAGAGGGCGGCCGCACGCTCGGCGCATGGCAGCGAACAGTGATGGCACGGTGGACGACACGGCGTACAAGGCGGCGGTGGCCCAGGCCTTCGACCGGGCGGCGGCGCACTACGACCGGCTGGGCGTCGAGTTCTTCACGCCGATGGGCAGGCGGTTGGTGGAGCGGGTGGCTCCGAGGCCGGGTGACCGGGTGCTCGACGTGGGGTGCGGCCGGGGCGCGGCCCTGTTCCCCGCGGCGGCGCTCGCCGGGCCCGAGGGCTCCGCGCTGGGCATCGACATCGCCCCCGCGATGATCGACGAGGCGCGCCGGGAAGCCGAGCGGCAGGGCGTCACCAACGTGGAGCTGCGGACGATGGACGGGGAGCATCCCGAACTCCCGCCCCGTTCCTTCGACTTGATCACCGGCAGCTACAGCGTGATCTTCCTGCCGGACGCTCCCGCGGCGCTCGCCCGCTATGCGGCGCTGCTGCGGGACGGCGGCCGGATCGGCTTCACCAGCCCGGTGTTCACGGACGACACCTTTCCGTTCCTGCCGCCCGTGTTCACCGACCTGATTCCGCGGTCCTTGCTGAGCGATCTGCCGCCCGAGTGGCAGCCGGAGGCGCTGCGGCGGCGCTTCAACAGCTGGCTGGGACACGCCACCGATCTGCGCCGGACACTGGAGAAGGCCGGGTTCAGGGACGTCGAGGTCGCCGATGAGCCAGTGGAACTGGTGGCGGAGTCGGGCGAGGCGTGGGTCGACTGGTCGCACACCCAGGGAATGCGGCTGCTGTGGACGCACCTGTCGGCGCGGGAGAGCGCGCAGCTGCGGCAGCGGCTGATCACCGCCCTCGACGCGATGCGGGACGGTGAAGGGCCGCTGACGATCGACACTCCGGTGCGCTACGTCACCGCGACGGTTCGCCGATAGGTTCGCCGATGAGGCCGTACGAGGCGAGGCTCTCCCTGGCCGCCCGCACCGCTGCGCGATCCCGCTCCGGAGGGCCGGGGCGGGCGGGCAGCAGCGGGACGACCGCGCTGTCACCGGCCCGTACGGAGGGGTGGCGCCTGGCGAGTTGGGCGAGCCCCTGCCCCGGGCCCGCCTCCACCAGGACGGCGTCGCCCTCGGACAGGAGGGCGTCGAGCGCGCTCCAGAAGAGCACCGGGGCGACCGGCTGGCGGGCCCAGTAGAGCGGGTCCGCGACGTCCTCCTCGCTCAGTGGCCGCGCCGTGTAGCAGGAGTGCAGGGCGATCGTCGGCGCGGCGGTCGCCAGTGCGGCCACGGCCGCCTCGGAACCGGCGACGGCGGGTGCGAGGGCGGGGCTGTGGAAGGCGCTGTGGGAGGGCAGGCGCCGACAGGTGAAGTCCTGTGCCTCCAGGTCCTTGTGGACCAGTTCGAGGGCCGGGTCGGGTCCCGCGAGTACGGTCTGGCGCGGGGCGTTGACCGCGCCGACGACGACGTCGCCCACCAGGAAGGGCGCGAGCTCCCGCGGCGTCGCGGCGACGGCGAGCATGCCGCCCGGCGGGGCGTCGGCGAGGAGCCGGACGCGGTCCAGGACCAGCCGGGTGGCGTCGGCCAGGGTGAAGACTCCGGAGAGCACGGCTCCCGCCAGTTCGCCGATGCTGTGGCCGAGCAGGGCGTCCGGCCGGGCACCCCAGCTCCGTACCAGTCGGCCGAGTGCGTGGTCGACGGCGAACAGCAGCGGCTGGGAGCGGCTGACGTGGTCGAGGTGCACGGCGGGGCGCTCGCTAAGCCAGTCGGCCCTGAGCCGTTCGCCCTCTCCTGCCGCCTCGGTGTCGACGAGGGCGAACACCTCGTCCATGGCGCCGGTGAACACCGGTTCGGTCCCGTACAGGCCGGTGGCCATCCGTGGGTGCTGAGCGCCCTGGCCCGGCAGGAGGAGCACCATCGTCGGTCGGTTCGCCACTGTCCCCATCGCCCTTCGGTCGACCACTGTCCGTACTCTCTGCGTGCTCCGTATCCGTTCACGGCTGGGCCCACCGGGGGCGTTCGTGTATGTCGAGCACGGCGCAGGACCAGGAGAATCCGGCGCCGACGCTGACGAGCAGACAGGTGTCTCCCGGGCCGAGGGCCCCTGTCACGGCGAGCCGGTCGAGTCCGGCGATCGGGTCACCGGCCCCCAGGTGGCCCACCTGTCTGCTCCAGGGCCAGGTGGTCCGCTCCGGGTCGATGCCGAACGGGCCGAAGTAGGCGGCCTGGAGTCGGCGCCGTCCCAGGTGGGGCAGCACGATGCGGGTGATGTCGTCGAGATCGAGTTCCGCCTCGGCCAGGGCCTGTTTGACCGCGCTCTCCTGCGCGGCGGCGACCCGGGAGACCGCGTAGGAAGCACCGGTCTCCGCGAGGAACGCACGCTTGCAGGCCTCCAGATCGACCTGGGGACGGTGCTCGAACGGCGTCCGCGCGAACGGGTCGTCGCCGCGGTGCATCCCTTCCAGTTCCGCCACGGAGACCGTGACGAGGCTGCGGATCCGGGCGAATCCGCCGCGGCGCGAGAGCACGAGGGCGGTCCCGCCGTCGGCGTACACGGTGCCGGGGTCGCTGTGCCAGCGGTCGAAGCCGGGCGGGCAGAACTTGTCGCCGGTGGTGATCAGCGCGGCCGAGCGGCCCGGGTCGACGGCCAGGTAGGCGGAGGCGAGCTCGATGGCGGCCATGCCGCCGTTGGAGACCTGGCCGATCTCCATGGCGGGGCAGTTGGTGCCGACGGCTTCCCGTTGGACGTACGAGGCGGGGGCCCACAGGTCGTGGCCCTGGTGGAAGAAGCTGGCGTGCAGGACGAGGTCGATGTCGCCGGGGGCGGTGCCCGCCCGCTCCAGTGCGGAGCGGGCGGCGCGTACGGCCATCTGCGGGGCCGATTCGTCGTCGCCCGCGACGGCGACGGCGAGACTGCCGGTGGCGCGCGCGAGGGCGGCGGAGCATCTGCCGTCGGCGACGGCGTCCTCGGTGCGGACCGCGGGCGGCAGTCTGCTGCCGGTGGCGGCGATGTAGAGCGGGTCCATGGGCGGCCTCGTCAGACGGACGGGCGCGCCCCGGCCGAGGCCAGGGTGTCGTTGACGGCTGCCACGAACTGGTTGAGGGTGCGGATCTCGGCGAGGGCGTCGTCGGTGAGTTCGGCCTTGTACTGGCGCTTGACGCGGCCCGCGGCCTCCATCAGCGCCAGCGAGTCGTAGCCGAGGTTCTCCAGCTCGACGTCGCCGACGTCCGCGCCCGCGGCGGTGACCGCCTCCTCCTCACCCGCGCATTCGCGCATGATGTCGACCAGTTCGGGCAGGGTGAGCTCGCTCATCGGTGGTCCTTTCCTCGCCCGCGCAGCACGAGGGCGCTGTTGAAACCGTTGTGTCCGCGGGCCAGCACCAGGGCGGCGGTGCCGGTGAACGGCCGCGGCCCCTCGCGCACCAGGTCGAGTGCGTAGCCGGGGGTGACCTTGATGGTCGGGGGGATGAGGCCCTCGCGCAGGGCGCGCAGGGCGAGGACGACGTCGAGGGGCGCGCCGCCGGAGCAGAGGCGGCCGATCATGGTCTTGGGGGCGGTGACGGGTACGCCGTACGGGCCGAAGAGCCGCACGAGGGCCTCCGCCTCCGCACGGTCGTTCTCCGGGGAGCCGTCGGCGTCGGCGAAGACGACGTCGATGTCGCCTGGGGCCAGCCCCGCGTCGGCCAGGGCGAGTTCGATGGCGCGGCCGAGGTTGCCGGGGCGCATCGCGGAGGGCCGCGGGTCGAAGGTGGCCCCGTGTCCCGCGATCTCTCCGTGGATGCTCGCCCCGCGCCGCAGGGCCCGGTCCTTCTCTTCCAGGACGAGGATCGCCCCGCCCTCGCCCGGCACGTGTCCGTCGGTGTCCGGGTCGAAGGGGAGGAAGGCGCGGTCGGGGTCGTCCCGGGTGGAGAGCCTGCCCGCGGCCATGCGGGCGGCCATTCCGTACGGGCAGAGCGAGGAGTCCATGCCTCCGGAGAGGACCACTTCGGCGCCGCCGCGCAGGGCGCGCCGGGCGTGGGCGAGGGCGTCGATGCCGCCGGCCTGTTCGGCGACGAGGACTCCGGTGGGGCCCCGCAGGTCGTTCTTGATGGAGATCTGGCCGGTGTTGACCGCGTAGAACCAGGCGAAGGACATGTAGGCACTGACGTGGTCGGGCCCTTCGCCCCAGAGGTTCTGCAGCTCGCGCTGGCCGAAGTCGAAGCCGCCGGCGGCGCTCGCGGTGACGACGCCGAGGTCGGTCCTGGCGAGTTCACCGGTGTCCAGGGCCGCGTCGGCGAGGGCCCAGTCGGCGGCGGCGAGCGCGAACTGGGTCATCCGGTCGGTCTGCGCCAGGAGCCTGCTCGGCAGGTACCGTGCGGCGTCGAAGTCCCGCACCTCTCCTGCCAGCCGACTGGTGAAGCGCGTGGTGTCGTACCGGTCGATCGGTTTGATGACGTGGTCGCCGCGCAGGGTCGCCGACCAGAACGCCTCAGTCCCCAGGCCGTTGGGGGCGACGACCCCGGCTCCGGTCACTACGGCCGTCGTCATGAGGCCTTCCTCTCCGCGTCGGTGAGCACCATGGCGCTCTGGAACCCGCCGAATCCGCTGCCGACCGTGAGGACCGTCTCCAGCCGCTGCTCCCGTGCGGTCAACGGCACGTAGTCCAGGTCGAGTTCGGGATCGGGGTGGTGCAGGTTCGCGGTCGGCGGTACGACTCCGTGTTCCAGCGCCAGCGCGCAGGCGGCGATCTCGATCGCGCCGATCGCGCCGAGCGAGTGGCCGACCACGGCCTTGATGGAACTGATCGGTACGGCGTGGGCGTGGCCGCCGAGGCTGCGTTTGAAGGCGGCCGTCTCGTGCCGGTCGTTCTGCTGGGTGGCGGTCCCGTGGGCGTTGACGTAGTCGACGGCGTCCGCGTCGATCCTGGCCCGGTCGAGGGCGGAGGTGATGGCGGTGGCCAGCTCCCGTCCGTCGGGGCGCAGCCCGGTCATGTGGTGGGCGTTGCCGTGCGAGGCGTATCCGGCGATCTCCGCGTGGATGTGAGCGCCGCGGCGCCGCGCCCGACCCAGCTCCTCCAGGACGAGCACGGCCGCGCCCTCGCCGAGGACGAAGCCGTTGCGCGTCCTGTCGAAGGGGCGCAGGGCGTGTTCGGCGTCGTCGTTGCGGGGCGAGGTCGCCTTGATCGCGTCGAAGCAGGCGACGGTGATGGGGGCGATCGGGGCGTCGGCACCGCCGGTGATCATGATGTCGGCGCTGCCCTCGCGGATGAGGTCGCAGGCATAGCCGGTGGCGTCGATGCCGGAGGTGCAGCCCGCGGAGACCACGGCGTTGGGGCCTTCCGCCCCGGCGAACCAGGCGACCTCCGCGGACAGGGAGCTGGGGACGAAGTAGTCGTAGAGATGCGGTGAGGCGCGGGCGGGGTCGACGACCCAGTGGCGGCCCGCGTCGCTGACGGCGAGGTATTCGCGCTCCAGCTTCTGGGTGAGGCCGACGGCGTTGCCGATGCTGACCCCGGCCCGGTGGGCCTCCTCGGGCGCGATCGAAAGGCGGCTGTCGCCCAGTGCCTCGCGGGCGGCGATCATCAGCATCTGGGCGGCCCTGTCGAGGCGTTCGGTGTCCCGCTCGCCGAGTCCCGCGGCGAGCGGGTCGAAGTCGCATTCGGCGGCGATCCGCGAGCGGAAGGGGGCCGGATCGAAGGCCGTGACACGGCGGGTGGCGGGCCTGCCGGAGACGACGCGCTCCCAGAACGCCTTGGTCCCGGTACCTCCTGGCGCGACGACCCCGATCCCGGTGACGGCCACGCGACGTTCCCCCATGACGACCCCTTCTCACCAGCGACAGCACGGACTGTTGATTGCCGGGTTCGACGATGGGGCGGGTCGGTCGCACGGGCGTCGAGGACGACTGGACGGGGGCGAAGGACGCCTGGACGGGGGCTGAGGGCATCTGAGGGGACGCATACAGAGCACACGTCACTGCACATTCGATCGATGCGGACTGGTCGCGCGGTCGCCTCGCGATCGTCTCGATGCGAGCGGAAAGCGGAAGGTCCGTTGCTCCGGTGCGATGCACCAGGAACAACGGACCTTCTCGGCGGGGCGTCGGCGGGCCGGGGCTCAGCGCACCGGGAAGCCGAAGGTGTGGCCCTGCTCCTTGAGCCGGGGCAGGAGGCGGCGCAGGGCCTCGACGGTCTGGGTACGGTCGCCGCCCGCGTCGTGGAAGAGGAGCGTGGGTCCGTTGGACAGTTCACGCTCGACCGTGGCGACGATGGCGTCCGTACCCGGGCGCTCGAAGTCCTTGGTGTCCACGTTCCAGCCCAGCGGGCGCATGCCGCGGGAAGCGGCGAGCTTGCGGCTGTACGGGGTGAAGGCGCCACCGGGCGCCCGGTAGTACATCGGCCGTACGCCCCCGGACGCCTTCGTGATCATGCGCTCGGCGTCGAGTATCTGCTGCGACTGGTAGGCCTGGGAGTCCTTGTCCATGCCGGTGTTGTGCGACACCGTGTGGTCGCACAGCCGGTGCCCGGCCGCGACCACCTTCTTCACCATGTCCGGGTGGGCCTGCGCCTGCGTCCCCACCATGCAGAACGTGGCCTTCACGTCGTACTCGCGCAGCAGGTCGAGCACCTGCGAGGTCCACTTGGGGTCGGGGCCGTCGTCGATGGTGATGTTGATGCCGCGCTTCCCCGCTTCCGAGGAGTGCGCGATGGTCGCGGAGACGGGCTTGGCGGCACCGCCCGGCGCGGCCGGGGCGGTCGCCTCCGGTGACGCGTCGTCAGCGTCACCGGCCTGCGCGGTCCACACGGACGCACCGGTGGCGAGCATGGTCACCCCGACCGCTGCCCCGATCACTTTGCCGTACCAGCCCCGCCCACCGCTGTGCCGTGCCATGCCCGCCCCTTTTCACGCAGTTCCTCGCCGATCCCCGGTCGCCTTGCGACCAACTGGCAGGACGAGGAACGGGGGCCCGGGGATCCGTCCGTTACAGATCACGGACAATTCCGGGAAGGATCACGGACAACTCCGCGTCAAGTGCCGCGCCGGGGGCGTGCCGGTGACGCCGGATCAGGAGGCGCCGGTCAGAGCGCGCGGGGCTCCCCGGTGAGCCAGGACCCGATGCCCGGGAGGGCGTCCGGGCCGCTGTCGCTCTCCACCGACGTGACGAGGTCGGCGATGGTGACGGCGGCGAGCGACGCCCGCCACGCGGCTTCCGCGGCCCCCATCGCGCGGGCGATGGGGCACTGCTTCGCGCACTGCTCAGGGGGCGTCGCGAACGGGCCGCGCTGGCGGATCTCGGTACAGACGAAGGCCGGATCGTCACCGTCGACGGCCTGCACCACGTCGAGCAGCGTGATGTCCTCGGCCTTCTTCGTCAGCACATAGCCGCCGGTCTTGCCCTGCACGGAGCGCACCAGGCCCGCCCGGGACAAGGCCTGCAGCTGCTTGGCCAGATAGCTCGGCGACACCTCGTGCAGCTGCGCGAGCCGGGCGGCGGGCACGGGCTCGTTCGCCGCGGTCAGGACCACGCAGCAGTGCAGCGCCCATTCCACGCCACCCGACAGCTTCACGCGTCCTCCCCATTCATCCGTGCTCCCCGCCGCGACGCCCCTGTCCGAAAGTCGCTTTGACTCGGACACAGACTATCCGAGTATTATCTCGGATATCAGATGTCCGAGTTTCCGAGGGAAGGCACACCATGAAGATCACCGTCATCGGCGGCACCGGACTCATCGGCTCCCAGCTCGTCACCAAACTGAGGGACGCGGGCCACGAGGTGGTCGCCGCATCGCTGTCGTCGGGCCTCGACCTGCTCACCGGCGCGGGCCTCGACGAGGCGCTGGACGGCGCCCACACGGTCGTCAACGTGAGCAACTCCCCCACCTTCGACGAGCGGTCCCTCGCGTTCTTCCGCACCACGGTCGGCAATCTGCTCGGCGCGGGCGAGCGGGCAGGCGTACGTCACCAGGTCGCGCTGTCGATCGTCGGCGTCGACCAGGTGCCCGGCCTGGACTACTACCGCGCGAAGGTGCTGCAGGAGGACCTGCTGCGCGGCGGGCCCACGCCGTACTCGATCGTGCGTGCCACCCAGTTCTTCGAGTTCATGGACGCCGTGATCTCCATGACCGCCGACGACAAGGCCGTCCGGCTGCCCGCGACCCCCGTCCAGCCGATCGCGAGCGCCGAGGTCGTCGCCGCCCTCGCCGACGTCGCCGCCGCGCCGCCCCTGAACGGAATCCTCGAAGTGGCGGGCCCCGACACCTTCACCCTCGACGAGCTCGGCCGCCTGACCCTGGCCGCCCGCAAGGACGAGCGGCCCGTCATCACCGACGCCGGTGCCGGTATGTTCGCCGCCGCCCCCGGCACCGTCCTGACCGCGGGCCCCGACGCCCGCCTTGCCCCCACCCACTACGAGGAGTGGCTCGCCGCCTCCCTCGACGGCTGAGGCAGCCGGGCACACCTCGACGCCTGCTACGCTGCGGGTGACCTGGCCCATTTGATCGAGGAGTGGCAGACGTGGCGGGTGACGACGACATCTCCGGATGAGATCCGGATCTGACGGCCATCGGACGGCGCCGCTAGGGCGCTGACGCCGTGGCCGCCTTCGTCGTACCCCCCTTTCCCACGTTGCCCAGGGCAGTGCTCTGTCTGCCCGCACTTCATCGAGGTCACCTCCATGTCCGATGCCGCCATCGTGTGCTCGAACCTCTCCTTCGCCTGGCCCGACGACACGCCGGTCTTCCACGACCTGTCGTTCACCATGCCCACCGGCCGTACCGGCCTCGTCGCTCCCAACGGCTCGGGCAAGAGCACCCTGCTCAAGCTGATCTCCGGTGAACTCGCGCCCGCCACCGGCTCGTTGACGGTCGGTGGCACGCTCGGCTACCTCCCGCAGAGCCTCCCCCTGACCGGCGATCTCACGGTCGCCGAAGTGCTCGGTGTCGCCGCGGTGATCCGCGCGCTCGACGCCGTCGAGTCCGGTGACGTGAGCGAGGAGCACTTCGCCACCATCGGCGACGACTGGGACATCGAGGAGCGCACCCGCGCCCAGCTCGACCGGCTCGGCCTGGCCGGACTCGCCCTCGACCGGGGCCTGAGCACGCTCAGCGGCGGTCAGGTCGTCTCCCTCGGCCTCGCCGCCCAGCTGCTCAAGCGTCCCGACGTGCTGCTGCTCGACGAGCCGACCAACAACCTCGACCTGGCGGCCAGGCACCAGCTCTACGACGTCCTCTCGGACTTCACCGGCTGTCTGCTCCTGGTCAGCCACGACCGCGCGCTGCTCGACCGCATGGAACGCGTCGCCGAGCTCGGCAGTGACGAACTGCGCCTGTACGGAGGCAACTTCACGGAGTACGAGGAAGCGGTGCGGGCCGAGCAGGAGGTCGCGGAGAAGAACATCCGCAACGCCGAGCAGGAGCTGAAGCGCGAGAAGCGCGAGCTGCAGCAGGCCCGCGAACGCGCCGACCGCCGTCAGAGCAACGCCGCCCGCAACCTCAAGAGCGCCGGTCTGCCCCGCATCTTCGCCGGAAACATGAAGCGCGGCGCGCAGGAGTCGGCGGGCCGGGCGGGGCAGATGCACGCGACCCGGGTGAGCGAGGCCAAGGCCCGGCTCGACGAGGCCGGGCGCGCGCTGCGCGAGGAACAGCGCATCACCCTCGACCTGCCCGACACGCAAGTGCCCGCCGGACGCAACCTCTTCATCGGCGAGGGGCTGCAGGTCCACCACGCGGGACGTGCCGTGTTCGCCGACGGCGGCGTCGACCTCACCGTCCGCGGTCCCGAGCGCATCGCGCTGACCGGCCCCAACGGCGCGGGAAAGACGACCCTGTTGCGCCTGATCACCGGCGACCTCGCCCAGGACGGCGGGGAGATCAAGCGCAGCGAGGGCCGGATCGCGTACCTCTCGCAGCGCCTGGACCTCCTCGACCTGGAGCGCACCGTGGCGGAGAACTTCGCCGCGTTCGCCCCCGAGCGGCCCGAGGCGGAGCGGATGAACCTGCTCGCCCGCTTCCTCTTCCGGGGCGCGCGAGCACACCTTCCCGTACGTGTGCTCTCCGGCGGCGAGCGGCTGCGCGCCACCCTGGCCTGCGTCCTGTGTGCCGAACCGGCCCCGCAGCTGCTCCTGCTCGACGAGCCGACCAACAACCTCGACCTGGTCAGCGCGGGCCAGTTGGAGAGCGCCCTCAACTCCTATCGGGGCGCCTTCATGGTGATCAGCCACGACGAGAGGTTCCTCGCCGAGATCGGGGTGAACCGCTGGCTGCGCATCACCGACGGAGCCCTCAAGGAGACCGGGGCCCCCGAGGTGTGAGCCACCGACGTGTGACGTGGCCCGCGTCCGAGGCCGTGTGCCCGGCGGGCCGACCACCGATCACGTAGGAGGGACATCCGCATGCCCCAACCCGCCCTGCTCGCCCACGACATCGTCCGCGGCCACGGCGGCCGACGCGTTCTCGACGGCGTCAGTCTGACCGCGTCGCCCGGCCACCGCATCGGCCTGATCGGCGAGAACGGCGTCGGCAAGTCCACCCTGCTGAGGGTGCTCGCGGGCGCCGACGAACCCGACGCCGGCCGTGTCACCCGCCCCGGCGATCTCGGCTTCCTCCATCAGGAGATGCCGTTCGACGCCGCGTCGACCATCGCCGTCGTACTCGACGACGCGCTGCGCGAGGCACGTGCGGACCTCGCCGAGCTGGCCCGGCTCGGCGCGGAACTCGCGCGCGTCCCCGAGGACGACCCCGCCCACCGGGAACTCCTCGACGCCTACGGCAGACGCCTGGAGCAGGCGCAGGACCGCGAGTCCTGGGACGCCGACCGGCGCGCCGCCCTGGTCCTCGACGGCCTCGGCATCGGCTCGCTGGGGCACGGGCGCACGCTCGGCTCGCTCTCCGGCGGGCAGCGCGGCAGGCTCGCCCTGGCCGCGCTGCTCGTCCGGCGGCCGTCGGCGCTGCTCCTCGACGAGCCGACCAACCACCTCGACGACAGCGCCGCCGACTTCCTGGAGGAGCAGCTCCGCGGTCTGCCGGGAACCGTGGTGGCCGCCAGTCACGACCGGGCGTTCCTCGACGCCGTCTGCACCGACCTGATCGACCTCGACCCGGCCGTGGCGGGACCGGTCAGGCACGGCGGCGACTACAGCTCCTACCTCGGCGCGAAGCACGCCGAGCGGGACCGCTGGGAGCGGCGGTACGCCGATGAGCAGGAGGAGCTCGACGAGTTGCGCCGCTCGGCAGGTGTGACCGCGCACCGGGTCGCGCCCGACCGGGGGCCGCGCGACAACGAGAAGATGGGCTACGGCCATCGGGCGGGCCGGGTGCAGAGCCAGATCTCCCGCCGGGTCCGCAACGCCGCGCGCCGTCTCGACGAGCTGGAGCGTCACCAGGTCGCCGAGCCCCCGCGCCCGCTGCGGTTCGCGGCGTCGGCACTGGCCGCGGAGGCGGAGGCAGGGACGGAAGCGGAGGTGGAGGCGCAGGAAGACACCTGCACACGGCCGCTGGTCTCGCTGCGGGACGTACGGGTGCCGGGCCGCCTCTCGTTGGACGCCCTGGAGGTGTCGGCGACCGACCGGCTGCTGGTCACGGGCGGCAACGGCGCGGGCAAGTCGACGCTGCTCGCCGTGCTCGCCGGGCAGCTCGCGGCCGAGGGCGAGGTGCACCGACGGCGTCACCTCACGGTGGGACTGCTCACCCAGGACACCGTGTTCGAGAGGGACGACCGCACGGCCCGGGACACCTATGAGCTGTCGGTGGGCCCGGGGCCCGCCGACGAGGTGCCGCTCGGTTCGCTCGGTCTGTTGCACGCGGCGGACCTGGACAAACCCGTCGGCCGGTTGTCCGTCGGGCAGCGCCGGCGGCTCGCCCTTGCTCTCCTTGTGGCCCGCCCGCCCCAGTTGCTGCTGCTCGACGAGCCGACGAACCACCTCTCCCCACGCCTGTGCGACGAACTGGAGGACGCCTTGGGGACAGGACCCGGCGCGATCGTCCTCGCGAGCCACGACCGCTGGCTCCGGCGAAGGTGGCAGGGGCGCGCGGTCCGGCTCTGAGCCTCCCCTACGTATCGCCGTTCACATGTTTCTGGTGCCCTCCGTGTGAGTACCATGCGCAACACATTCAGATAGAGGGAGTGAACGTTTGTGAACAGCCAACCAGTCGCCGACCTCCGGTCGCGATACGTGGACCAGGTCGCGTCGGATCTGGAGGAGAACCGCAGGCGTCAGGAGGAGCTGGCGAAGCGGCTCGACCTCCTGAAGCAGGAGGAAACCCTCCTGGCGGACATCCTCAACCTCACGGAGCGGTACGAGGGCTTGGCGGATGTCGCGCTGCCGAAGCAGGCGCAGGAGGAGCCCGCGGTCGCGAAGGCGAAGCGGCGGAACGAAACCGGCGCCGACGCGCGGTCCTCGGCACCGAACGGCGCGGCGTCCTCGGGTGCCAAGGAGACCAAGGAGACCAAGAGCCCCAAGACGAGCGCCACGAAGACCGTGGCGAAGGCCGGAGCGAAGGGCAAGGTGAAGGCCGACGCGAAGAGCGGCGCGAAGTCCGGCGCAGCGGCCGGCGTCAAGTCCGGTGCGAAGTCCGGCGCGAAGTCCGGCGCGGAGACCAAGCCGCAGCAACCGCTCCTCGGAGACGTCCTGTTGGGCCTGCTCTCCGCCTACACCGAACCCCGGCTCGCCCAGGAACTCCGCAACGAGCTCCTGGAGAAGCACCCGAGCCGCACCCCCAGCCCGCAGGTGGTGCGCAACACGCTGGAATCCCTGGTCGCCAAGGGCCGCATCCAGCGTCACAAGCAGCAGCGCTCGGTGATGTACACCGTCGTGAAGTCGGCCGACGCGGGCTGAGGTTCACCCGAGGGAGCGCGTCGGGGGCCGCTGCCACCTGGTGCGCCCGGCGCGAGTGTGCTGGGCTGCGGGAAGCCCAGAACACCCGAACACCCGCCCCCGCGCCCCCGGAGAGTGACCTTGCGCAGCCTGACCTTCGTCATCGGTACGGGTCGCAGCGGCTCCACCGCGCTGTCCCGCATCCTCAGCACCCACCCTGACGTGCTGAGCCTCAACGAGTACATGGCCTCGGTCGGCGACGCGGCCTTCCCCGAAGGCCCGTTGTCGGGCGCGGAGTTCTGGGCAGCCCTCTTCCGGCCCACGCCGTACTTCGCGAGCATGATCCGCAGCGGGCTGCTGATGCCGGAATTCCTCTACACCCGGCGCCCGGGGCGGTACTCGGCGCAGAGCACCGGCATTCCCGCGCTCTCCCTCATGGTGCTCCCCCACCTCACCGACGACCCCGACGGTCTGCTCGACGAGCTCCGCGCGGCGGTCACCGGCTGGCCGGGCCGTTCCGCCGCCGAGCACCACGAAGCGCTCTTCGCGTTGCTCGGCGCGCGGTTCGGCCGCACCGCCGTCGTGGAGCGCTCCGGCTACTCGACGGGCTGGGCGCCGGGGCTGCGGCAGACCTTCCCGTACGCGAAGTTCGTGCATCTGCACCGGGACGGTCCTGACTGCGCGCTCTCCATGAGCCGTCACATCGGGTACCGCACGATCACCCTGATCCGTGAGATCAGGGAACGGACGGGCGTCGAGGACTTCGCCGAACTGACGGCCGAACATGTGCGTTCCCTGCCGCCGGACCTGGCTCCCCTGCTCGCCGAACGTTTCGACCCCGCGCTCGTCCGGGACCGGGAGTTCCCGCTGCGCCGGTTCGGCGACCTGTGGTCCGAACTCGTCGTGGACGGCGCCCGGTTCGTCGACGCCCTGCCTGCCGGTCAGGGCACGGCACTCGCCTACGAGGAACTGCTCGACGCGCCCCGCGAGGAACTCGCCCGCCTCGCCGCGTTCATCGGGGTCGAACCTGTCCCCCGGTGGCTGGACGGCGCCTGCGCCCAGCTCGACGGCGGCCGCAGGGGCGCCGCCGCGAAGCAGTTGACGGCCGCCGATTTCGAAGCGCTCAAGGAGAGCTGCGCCCCGGGCACACGTGCGCTGTTGGCGCGGTAGGGGCCGTGCCGCGCCGGGACACGTGTCGGCCGCGTAAACCACCGCGGTAGCCGATGTCCAACCGCCGCTGTACGCGGCCGCGCGGCGGCGGGGATAGCGTCAGGGCCCCAGCTGCGCGCGACCGGCCGGTCCCCCACACGACGGCGCGGCACATCCATGAGTCGAACCGATCGGGGATCCCATGCGTCGATCCGTTTCCACCGTCAAGTCCTGGCTGGCGGCAGCCACGTTGGGGGTCGGCCTGGCCTTCGTCGGGCTGCCCGCCCCCGCCGCTTCGGCGGCCGCGGTCAGCTGCCCGGACCTCGGGACGGGGGACTCCAACGGCCTGGACATGCAGTACTGGCGCCCGTCGCCCGACGGCCTTGTCTGCGAGGCGGAGTTCACCTCGGACGCCCTCTTCACCGCGCGCGGACCGGGGGCGCCCCAGATAGATCCGGTGCGCAAACCCGTGCGCGTGCGCGTCCACCTGCCCGCGGACTACAACCCGTCGGCCCGCTATCCCGTGCTCTATCTCCTGCACGGCGGAGCCGCCGACTACGAGCAGTGGTCCAGCGGCGGCGGTGACATCACGCGGAGCGTCAGGGAGGCCGGATTCAAGGGCATCGTGGTGATGCCCGAGGGCGGCAAGGTCGGCTTCTACTCCGACTGGCCCGGCTACACCTACGGCAACTTCACACCGCAGTGGGAGACCTTCCACATCAAGCAGTTGGTGCCCTGGATCGACGCGCACTTCGCCACGTCCGGCAAGCGCGCCGTCGCCGGGTTGTCGATGGGAGGCTTCGGCGCCCTGAAGTACGCGGCCCAGCACCCCGACGTATTCAGCGCCGTGGGTGCCTTCTCCGGCGGCACGGACCTCCGTCGCCCCGACCACCAGGAGATCATCAACAACGGCACCACCGTCTACGGGGCCCGCTTCTGGTGGCACGGCGCCGGAGCGGATGTCGGGAACTTCTGGAAGTACCTCTTCCCCGGCAACCCCAACGCGCTGCAGCGCACCGAGCTGGTCTTCGGACCGCAGGCGGGGTGGCCCTCGTTCAACCCCGCCCAGGTCGCCGAGACGCGTCCCGCCGCCTACCGGTCGTACGGCGGCAAGATGGCGCTGTACAGCGGTCGCGCCGAGGACCCGTACGCCTGGAACACCGAACTCCACCAGACCCTGAAGCGGCAGAGCGTCCCCCACCTGTACTGCTCGGGGCCCGGCGGGCACGACTTCACGACCTGGACCCCGGCACTGAAGCACTTCCTCCAGTTCGCCTACGGGACCGCGTCCACGACGTGCCCGGACAGCAGCGGCTGGCGGCAGGAGCAGTGAGGCGCGCGGCGGGTATCACGATGGGCATCCCTGTCGGCCACTCACCGCGATGATCAGGCCAATGCCATAATCGCCGGGGTCCCTGCCGCGCCGCGCACACGCTGGAGTCACGCATGACGTCACAGTCCTCCGGAAGCCGTATCGACACGAGCAGAGCGCATCCGGCGCGCGTCTACGACTGGCTGCTCGGCGGCAAGGACAACTATCCGGTCGACCAGGAAGTGGCGGAGAAGCTGCCGCGGGAGGCCCGGCTCAACGCGATGCGCAACCGGGCCTTCATGCACCGGGCGGCGGCCTGGCTCGCGGGGAACGGGATCGATCAGTTCCTCGACGTCGGGACGGGCATCCCGACCGAGCCGAACCTGCACCAGATCGTGCAGGGCATCGTGCCCTCGGCACGGATCGCCTACGCCGACAACGATCCCATCGTGCTGCGGCACGCGGAGGCACTGCTGGTCAGCAGCCCCGAGGGCGCGACCGACTACATCGAGGCCGATGTGCGCAGGCCCGGCGCCATCCTCGAACACGCCCGTACGTTCCTGGACTTCTCGCGGCCCGTCGCGCTCTCGATGATCGCGCTGATGCACTTCATCACCGACGAGGAGGACCCCTACGGCCTGACGCGGACGCTGGTCGACGCGCTGCCCAGCGGGAGTTACCTGATGTTCTCGCACGGCACCACCGATGAGCACCCGCACCTCGTGAAGTCGGTGACGACCACCTACCGCAAGGGCGAGATCCCGCTGCGGATGCGGACGCGCGCGGAGGTCGAGCCGTTCTTCGACGGCCTCGACCTGCTGGATCCCGGCCTCGTCACGGCGACCAAGTGGTACAAGGACTCACCGGCGCCCGTCGAGGAGCTCAGCGGCTTCTACGTGGGCGTCGCCCGGGTGCCGTAGCCGACCGAGGCCGCACCGACACACCTCAGTTCTTCCTTTCTGAGGACAAAGTATGGACGCGCTCCGAGGTCATCCCTACGCTGAGCGTCGCTTTGCCACAGAGATCTGCGTAACCCATGCCGGAATACCGGAACCACGCAGGAGGAAGAGTGAAGCCACGTCCCAGGCCGATGTCCGGACCGCCCCGCCGCAGACCGCGAAGGGCCCGAAGATCCGCCGGGTCCACCGGTGTACTGCTGGCCGCCCTCCTCTGCGGCGGGCTGCTCGCTCCCACCGGCGCCGCGTCCGCCACGGACGATCCGGGGCCCTTCGCGGATCTGCCCCCGCAGGAACCCGGCGTCACCTTACGGGTGTTCGACGTCCAGACCCCGCTCAAGAAGCTCTGCGACCTCAAGCCCGCGCAGACCCCCAACGTCGACAAGCTGATCCCGGCCGCCGACTGGAGTTCCACCGAGGGGTTCGGGTTCAGCGACAACTTCGTGTCGCAGGTCATCGGCAATCTCCGGGTGCCCGAAGCGGGCGCGTACGACTTCCGGCTGATCAGCGACGACGGCTCCCGGCTCTTCCTCGGCGACCGGCGTGTGATCGACCACGACGGGCTGCACGGCGCCGAGCCCAAGGACGGCTCGGTCACCCTCAACGCGGGCTACCAGCCGCTGCGCATCGACCACTTCGACGCGGGCGGCGGGCAACAGGTCACCCTGCAGTGGAAACCGCCGGGAGCCGACGCGTTCACCACCGTGCCCAACTCCGTGCTCAGCACGGACGCCGGTGTCGTACGCGTCACCGCCCCGGGCCGCAAGGAGTGCGAGGGCACGCTCGACACCCCCGGCGACGGTCTGCCGCTCACCGAGGTCAACCCGGGGTACAAGCTGACCGACCTGCGCCCCAAGGGCTTCGAGCCGCAGGTGTCCGCGATGGACTGGCTGCCCGACGGGCGGCTCGCGATCTCCACCTGGGGCGGCAGCACGGAGACGAAGGGCGAGGTGTACCTCCTCGACAACGTCACCGGCGACACCGGGCCCGACAAGGTCACGTACAAGAAGATCGCCGACGGGCTCAAGGAGCCGATGGGCATCAAGTACGTGGACGGGAAGCTGTACGTGTCGGAGAAGCACCAGCTGACCGAGTTGAACGACACGAACGGCGACGACGTCGCCGACGAGAAGCGGAAGATCGCCGAGTGGCCGTACGGCGGCAATTTCCACGAGTTCGCCTTCGGACTGCTCTACGACAAAGGCGACTTCTATCTGAACCTCTCCGTCGCCATCAACTACGGCGGAGCCACCACCGATCCGCAGCCCGCCCCGAACCGCGGCACGACCATCAAGGTCAACAAGGCCACGGGCAAGGTGAGTTACCTCGCCGGTGGGCTGCGCACCCCCAACGGCATCGGGCGCGGACCCGGCGGTGACCTGTTCGTCACGGACAACCAGGGCGGCTGGCTGCCCGCGTCCAAGCTCGTGCACATCAAGCAGGACCGGTTCTTCAACCACTACATGAACCCGGACGGCCCGTACGACGACAAGGCCGTCACCAAGCCGGTGCTCTGGCTGCCGCAGAACGAGATCGCCAACTCACCGAGCACACCCTTGCAGTTGAAGAAGGGTCCGTTCGCCGGACAGATGGTCTTCGGTGACGTGACGTACGGCGGACTGCAGCGGGCCGATCTGGAGAAGGTCGGCGGCGAGTACCAGGGCGCGGTGTTCCGGCACACGCAAGGCCTGGAGTCGGGGATCACCCGGATCAGCGAGGGCCCCGACGGCGCGATCTACACCGGCGGTCTGGGCGCCGACGGCAACTGGGGCCAGGCAGGCAAGCTCCGCTTCGGGCTGCAGAAGCTGACGCCGAGCGGCCGGACGGCCTTCGACGTCAAGACGATGCGCGCCACCCGCGACGGCTTCGAACTCACCTACACCAAGCCCCTGTCGGAGGAGACCGCGGCCAAGCTGACCAAGGGCGCGTACGCGGTCGAGCAGTGGCGCTACGTTCCGACACCCGCGTACGGCGGCCCGAAGATCGACGAGGAGTCGCTGCCGGTGGCATCGGCGCGGCTCTCCGACGACCGCCGCAAGGTGACGCTGACCATCCCGGGCCTGAAGTCGGACCGGGTGGTGCACGTCCGTTCGCCCCGCCCGTTCTCGTCGTCCGACGGCGAGCGGCTGTGGTCCACCGAGGCCTGGTACACCCTCAACGCCAAGCCGGGGCCGCCGGAGCCCGTCACCACCTACGACGCCGAGTCCGCCCGGCTCTCGGGCGGTGCGGCCATCGACACGGAGCACGCCGGATACACCGGTGGCGGCTTCGTGGACGGCTTCGGCGACAAGGGCGCGCGGGCCGCCTTCGACGTCGTGGTCGACAAGAAGGGCGCGTACGACGTGGGTCTGCGCTACGCGAACGGTCCGCATCCCGCGCCCGGCACCAAGACGATCGGTGTCAGCGTCAACGGCGCCGCCGCGCGGCGGACGAGCCTGCCCTCCACCGGCGAGTGGAAACGCTGGTCCACCAGGACCGAGCGGCTCGACCTGCGCGCGGGCCGCAACACCATCACCTACGCCGTCGGGGCCGAGGACACCGGCCATGTGAACCTCGACGCGCTGGAGGTGCGTGGGCCCGGCGCCAGGATCGACCTCTTCTCGGGCGGCAGCGTCTCCACCGCCTGGCAGCACTCCGACGGGCGCAGCGCCGAGTGGCCGCACACCGCGGAGAATTCGATGGAGGTCTGCTGCGGCGATCTGCGCACCAAGCAGCACTTCGAGGACTTCAAGCTGCACGTCGAGTTCCGGGTGCCGAAGCTTCCGGACGACGTCACCGGGCAGGACCGCGGCAACAGCGGGGTCTACCTCCAGGAGCGGTACGAGGTGCAGATCCTGGACTCGTACGGCGTGGCGAAGCTCGCGAACAACGAGGCGGGGTCGATCTATCTCAAGAAGGCCGCCGACCTCAACGCGTCCACGGCGCCGGAGACCTGGCAGACGTACGACATCACCTTCCGCGCCGCCCGTTTCGACGCGGCGGGGAAGAAGACGTCGGACGCCCGGATCACCGTGGTGTGGAACGGCGAGAAGGTCCACGACGACGTGGCCGTCGACGGTCCGACGGGCGCGGGTGACCCGGAGTCGGCGGCGGCCGGCGCGATCCGCCTCCAGGACCACGGCAACAAGGTCCGCTTCCGTGATGTGTGGGTGGAGCCGCTGTCCTGACCGCCCCGTGGTGAGGGGCCCGCGGTCATCCCCCGGCGAAGAGCGTGCTGCCGTCGGGTCCCAGCGCCTCCACGCGCGCGCCGTGCTCGACGGTCCGGCTGACCGTGCAGTACTTCTCGTGGGTCAGCCGGATGGCGCGCTCCAGCGCCTCGGCGGCCTGGCCCTGGCTGTCGCCGTCGCCGTCGCCGTCGGGCAGGTCGATCTCGTAGGCGACCCTGAGGACGCCGACGCGGCCGTCGTCCTCGGGCCTGGACACCGAGTCCACGACGATGCGCAGTCCGTCGTGTTCGACGGTGCGGGCGGTGCGGTCCACGACGAGTCCGCCGCAGCCGCCGAGCGCGGCGAGAAGGAGCTCGACGGGGGTGAAGGAGGGCTGGGCCCCGGGGTTGTCGGCGGCGGCGATCCGGACTTCGGCGCCGCGGTCGTTGCGGGCTGTCCAGTCGCGTTCGCCATTGCGTACGGTCTCGATGCGGTAGTCGGCCATGGCGGAACGGTAACCAGCGGCGGGCCCGCCGCCCCGCAGGCCGGTCCGGCGTGTGTCGGACCGGTACCGGGCAGATCGCCGGTTGCCGGGCTGCGGGTGTTACGACGCGAGCGCCGCCACCGGTTCAAGGCGTGCGGCCTTCAGCGCCGGGTAGAAACCGGCGGTGAGGCCCACGGCCAGACCGAGCAGGGGGCCCGCGACGAGCAGCCAGGGCGAGAGGGCGGCGGTCCAGCCCTTCGCCAGGGCGATGGAGATGGTCAGATCGAGGCCTCCGACCGTGCCGACCAGACCGCCGAGCAGACCCAACAGGCCACTCTCGAACAGGAATTGGGAGAGGATCGAGCGGCGCGACGCACCGATCGCCCTGCGCAGCCCTATCTCGTGGCGCCGTTCCAGGACCGCGACCAGCGTGGTGTTGCCGATGCCGATCGCGCCGATCAGGAGGGACACCGCGGCGAGCGCGAGGAAGAGGGTTCTGGTGTCGTTCTCGACATGGGCCCTCAACTGCTTCGGATCGGGCGGCACTTGGGCGAGCAACGCGTCGGGGCGGCCCGGCGAAAGAGCGATCTTGGCCTCGGCGCCCACCTGCTGGGCCGCTCCCGGCCGGGTCCGCACGAGGACCTTCGGCGCTTCGAAGGCGATGCCCGTCTCGGACGTACGGGCCGTCCATGACGGCAGGATCGCGGAGAACGGCGCCTGCGAGTCGAAGTCGGGCGTCTTGACGATGCCGATGAGCAGGTACGGCTTGCCCGCGACGAAGAGCGTGGTGCGGCCGTCCACCGCACGCACCCCGAGGTTGCGGGCGGCGACGTCGCCGAGCAGGGCGACCCGGTAGCGCCGCTCCTCGGGCACGTCATCGAACAGCCGACCCGAAACGGGCTTGAGACGCAGCGCTCGGAGCGCT
Source organism: Streptomyces kanamyceticus (assembly GCF_008704495.1). Lineage (NCBI taxonomy): Bacteria > Bacillati > Actinomycetota > Actinomycetes > Kitasatosporales > Streptomycetaceae > Streptomyces > Streptomyces kanamyceticus. Next base: position 9,116,091 of record NZ_CP023699.1, on the reverse strand, counting down.
CCCGGGTCGGCGGCGAGCACCGGGGTGTCGACCCCGGTCGAGGGGGCGCGGCCCGCGGTGCGTGCGACGTTCGGCAGCGTGTCCCGCGTGGTGTGGACGACTCCCGCGGCGACGACGCCGTTGAGCCGTGCGGCGCGGCCCACGGCGGCCCGGGACAACGCGGCCCCGTCGTCGAACCCCTGGATCGACACGCTGGTGGCCTGCAGCGCGTTGAAGCGCGCCGACACCTGCGCGGCGGCGGTGCCGGTGAGGCCGATGGTCGCCACCAGGGTGAGGATGCCGAACGCCACACCGAGCAGGGTGAGGGCGCTGCGACCGCGGCGGCCACGGATCGCTCCCCACGCCTCGGCCGGGATGTCCCGGAGCTTGTCCCAGGGCACGATCCGGTTCCGGGCGGCTCTCAACGTCCGCATGTCTCCTCCGCCCGGTCGAGCCTGCCGTCCTTGACGCGAAGCACCCGGTCCGCCCGCTCGGCGACCGTCAGGTCGTGTGTGACCACGACGACCGCGAGGCCCTCGGAGGCCAGCTGCGCGAGGTGGTCCATGATCATGCCGGTGGACTCGGTGTCCAGGTTGCCGGTGGGTTCGTCGCACAGCAGCAGCGAGGGCCGGTGCACCGTGGCGCGGGCGATGGCCACCCGCTGCTTCTCGCCGCCGGACAGGGTGTGCGGCAGCGCGTCCATCCGGTGCCTCAGGTTGACCCGGTCCAGGGCTTGTTCGGCGGCGCGTCGGCGCTCGTGGCGCGGGGCGCGGTTGTAGACCAGGGGCAGCACCACATTGACACCGGCGGACTTGTGCGCGACCAGGTGGAAGGCCTGGAAGACGAAGCCGATCCGCTCGGCCCGCAGGCGGGTGCGTTCCTTCTCCCGCAGGCCCGCGGTGTCGACGCCGTCCAGGAGGTAGGTCCCTTCGCCGGGCCGGTCGAGCAGTCCCAGAATGTTGAGGAGCGTCGACTTCCCGGATCCTGAGGGGCCGATGATCGCCACCAGCTCCCCGGCGCGGACGGCGAAGCTCACCCCGTCGAGCGCGCGGACAGGGCCCGACACCGCCTCGTACGTCCGTCCGACGCTTCGCGTGTCGATCACCGCGGGCGCCGTCATGACGAACCGCCCTGGCCCGACACGTCGGACACGACGACCTTGTCGCCCGCGCGCAAGGCTCCGCGCGGATCGCGTACGGCGGCCTCGCCCTCGACCTCGAAGACGGGCACGACGCGGATCTCCCGCTCCGTGCCGCCGCGTACGACCTTGACGACCGTCGTGCCGCCGGGACGGGACCACAGGGCGGACGAGGGGACGACCGGGCCGCGCGCGGGCGCCTTGTCCACCTCGACGCGTACCTGGTAACTCCCCTTGAGCGTCGGCTCCTTCGGGGTGCGGACGACGATCTCCGGGTCGGAGGTCCCCGCGTCGCCCTTGTCCTCCGCTCCCTCGGAGGCTTCCTCGGACGCTCCCTCGGAGGGGCTCTCGCTCGGGCCCGGCGACGGTGCGGCCGCAGCCCCGCCGGGGACCGGTTCCACACGCCCCCGCGCCGTGGACCCGTCGGGGGCGACGACGGTGGCCGTGGCGCCGGACCGGATCTTCCGGGCGGCGCCGTCGTCCTGCACGGGGCAGTGCAGCGCCCGCTGCCCCGCCTCCACGGTCAACTCCCCCGGACGGGCGGGGCCTCCGACGACCGAGGAGACCGTGCCCATGCGGCCGGGCAGCCGAGGGACGAAGAGGAGCTCGCCGCGGGCGGCCACGGCCTCGTCCGTGTCGTCCTTTCCGTGCGGTGCCGGATAGCCGCGGTCCCGGTAGAGCCCGGCCAGGGCCCGCTGGGTCCTGGTGTCGAACACCCGGCTGGGTGTGCCGGGTTCGAGCAGCCCGATCCTGACCAGCGCCCGCTGCAGCTGCGCGACGTCGGGCCCGGTCGCGCCCGGTGTCAGATCGCGGTACGCGGGCAGTCGGCCCGCCAGGGCGATCACCGGGCGCCCGGAGATCTCGGCCACGACCTTGCCCTCCGCCACCTCGCGCCCCCGCGCGAGCGGCAGCGCCGTGACGACCGCGTCGCCCTCCGGCCCTCCGGAGGACTCACCCGCGGGGATGGGCACGGGCAGCACCGTGCTCGGCTTCACCGTGCACTCCACCGCCACGGAGCGGACCAGCGTCTCGACCTTCACGGGCACGGTGATCCGGGACTTGGGCGGTGCCGAGGCATCCGCCGCGAGCTGCGCGGGGGTGCGGGCCTGCGCCGCGAGGGCCCAGGTCGTCCCGGTGACGGCGAGGACGGCGCCCACCGCGGTGTAGGCGAGCCAGCGCGTGCGGCGTCGGGGTTCCATCAGTCCCTCCCCGACAGGACGCGCCGGGCGCGCTCCTGGGCGTCACGGTTCAACTCGCGCACCGCCGTCACCTCGGCCTCGTACTTGTGCATTCCCGCGGTGAGGTACAGGTCTTCGACCAGTCGGCGCCGTGGCGCGTAGCTCAGGCGTTCCTGGCAGGTGGCGTCCGCCCCGGCGATGGCCGTCTCGAAAGTGAAAGCGGCCTGCGGGCCGCGTTCCTTGTAGGTGTCACCCGCCCGGACGGCGGCCTTCGAAGGACCGGCGAGGCCCGCGTATCCGTGGTTCTTCATGCACGTGGACCAGCGTTTGTCGAGCGCGGTGACGCGCGGGTCGCGTGCGGCCCGCTGCTGCATCTGTCCGGCGAAATTCCCCTGGAACGTGACCAGTTTCAGGAATTGTTCAAGCGATCCGTACAACTGCTTCCTCGCCTTGGCGACGCAGCCGCCGTCACGGGTCTGCATCTGGCCCACTTCGGGCACGGAGACCTTCATCATCGGGGCCTCGCGCCCGCCGGAGAACGCGTTCTGCCACTTCTCCCGCTGTGACGTCGGGAGCGCCCGCAGTGCGTCGTTGTTCGCGTCGCGCGGCGCGTTCGCCGCGGATTTCATCTGTGCCCGCAGTCCGTAGCCGCGCTCCTCCGCCTCATCGGGCGATATCGCGTAGTCCGCGGACATCTTCACCGGCGCGGTGTCGTCGGGCGCCTTGACGTAACGGAATCCCCGCTCCGCCATGCACTGACGGATCAGCTCTTCCTCCGCGGAACTTCGCGCGCCGATTCCGTCCATCAGCCCGGCCACCGCGTCGCGGACACCTGGGTCCGGTCGCCGCGGCAGCTCCCAGGAAGCTCCGGTGTCCTTCTCCGCCGCGGGACCGCCACAGGCGGCGGTCCCGCCCTGCAGCACGATCACCGTGGCCAGCACGCCGAGGACCGCGCGCCTGCTCCGTACGGCGCGGCCGCTCCCGGCCGCGCGGCCCTCCGGGTTCAAGCGACTCATGTCGTCACCACCACTCTTCTCGTCGTCACCGGGCGGCAGGGCCACGGCGGACGCGCGGGTCACCCCGTTCCCGCGAAAGTCCGCGCGTCCGCCGTGGCCTCAGTCGGTCAGCAGGTGGTGTTGACACCCTTGTGGCTGGAACCCTTGTCGCCGTTTCCGTAGTGGTGGGTGCGGCCCGAATGCTTCGGCATCCAGATCGTCATGCCGCCCCTGTAGTACGGGTCCTTGTAGATGCACGCGTACTTCAGCGTGTTGAAGTTGTCGTACGACGAGGAGTCCCTGTCGTTGAGCCGGGCGGTGACGTCTCCCGCCGTGCGCCAATCCTGGATCGCCGTCTCGACCTCGAAGTGCGTGCCCTTGTAATCCGCGTCCTTGTAGACGCAGAAATTGGCGGAGTCGCACTTCTGGTCCATGGTCTGACTCGCCTGTGCCGCACCGGCGCCCATGGACAGGGTCGCGGCGGCAGAGGCCGCCACCACCAGACCGACGATCCCTCGTCGTATCCCCCTGGCTTTCCGCATGTCCTCTTCCTTTCCTCTGGAGTCCTTTTGGAGTTCCTGTGGAAATCGACAACTCACCGCTCTCAAGCGGTATGTGAAGTAGTCGATCGCACCACGGAACCCTAGGACCGGGAAAGGGAACACCGCGTCAATCCAGAGGTGTCAGATGGGTGCACCAGCGTGGTAGTGCCCGCCAAACTCTCGCGGTAGGAGGTCAACCCAGGGGTGGAAATCCGCACCGGAACGGAACCGTCCGGCGTGGACCGCCCCTCTCAGAACTTCTGAGGACGAGCGGACCTACCCGCCCGAGCGGCGTGTGAGTGCTCGGCGCAGCACGGCGCCGAGCACCCGCGGCCGGAACAGCAGTGTGGGCGGGGCCGTCATGTTCAGGACGCGGACGAACCGCGCCCACACGTCCTGGTCCCGCACGGCCAGCGCGAAGACATGGCGGTTGTACCAGTGGGCGAAGCGCGCGGAGAGCGGCTGGCCTTCGGGTGACCACATGAGGTCGGAGCTGGTGGCCATGGTCCAGGGGACCTGGATGACCCGGGCCGCCGCGCGCAGGTAGGCGCGGCTGAGTCCGTCGAGTCCGGACGCCTCCGCCCTGCGGCGCCGCAGCAGGCCGTCGAGCAGCTTCGCTTCGAGCGCGGCGACCGTCAGCCCTTGCCCGTACACCGGGTTGAAGACGCAGAGCGCGTCGCCGACCGCGATCAGGCGTTCGGGCCAGCGGGCGTTCTTGTGGTGCAGGCGCCACTCGTCGCCGGGGTTGGTGTAGCGGTGGATCTCCCCCTGCCGGGTGCCGCGCTTGATCTGTTCGGCGAGGCGGGGGTTGCCGAGGCTCTGGGCGAAGTCGAGGTAGCCGTCGTCGTCGGTGGGCGGCACGTGGTCGTCCACGCCGAACAGCGAGCACATCCAGCGATGGTGCTCCACGGCGAGGATCACTCCGCCGCGCGGTACGTCGGGCGCGAAGGCCATCTGGTAGGCGACGTCGAAGTCCAGCTGGTCCTGCGGCGGGCGTTCGTAGCACGCCGAGGTGTAGGTGATCTTCGCTTTGATCGCGGACTTGGCGGACACCGGGAGGCGCGCCTCGCCGAGCCAGCCGTCGACCTTCGTGGTGCGGCCCGAGGCGTCGACCACCAGGTCCGCGGTGATCTCCGTCGACTCGGCGGTGCCGTCGCCCGACGCGTCGGCGCCGTCCGTGCGGTAGCGGACCCGGTCGAGCCTGCCGGGGGCGCTCGACGTCACCGTCTCGCAGCGGGTCGCCGCGAGCAGGCGTACGGAAGGCAGGTCCAACACCCGCTGGCGCAGCCGCCGTTCGAGCTCGTCGCGGGTGAAGGTCTGCACGGGAACACCGACCTTGCCGGTCGGCGCGTAGCCGCTCGGCAGCAGGAAGCTGATCCGCTCGCCGTAGTCGAACACGGGCGCGCCGAGCTCAGCGAGTTCGGCGCGCAGCCCCGGGAAGAGGCCCTCAAGCGCGTCACCGCCCCGGGCGAGCAGCGCGTGCGCGTGGTAGCCCTGCGGTACGTGGGGGTGGACCCCGGTGTCCGAGTCCACCGGGTCGCGCTCCAGGACGAGCACCTCGGTGAAGTGGTCGGCGAGGACTCTCGCGGTGACGAGCCCCGCGTACCCGCCGCCGATGACGACGGCCCGGTCCCAGCGGGTGCCGGGTGACGAACTGTGCTGGATCTTGGCCATGACCGGTCCCGCTCCTCCGCGTTCGGCTCCTCGCCGCTTCCTTGTGCGCCACGGAGTATCGCGCCCGCCGCGCCGCGGCCCGACCGGTTTCTGTCCCGTTTGCGACGTCGCGACACACGGTCGGTCGCACCTCGCACACAAGGGGTGACTGCGTGCGGGTGCCCGAGCCCACCCGGTCGGCCGCGGTCACCCCCGGCCGTCAACGGCTGAATCCCGGGGGTACCCGGGCAAACATCCCAACGACACGATCATCGTATCGAGTTAACGTCCGCCCGTTTCCTTGCTGAGCGGGCCCGTGCGGCCACTAGTGTCCCTCTGGATCTGGAGGGATTCCCGTCGAGATACCCCTTTTCTTTCCATTGCCCCATAACACGCATATACACGCACGCCCTGTGCAAGGAGAGCTCACCCGATGACTGTTGACTCGAGCCCGGAAACGCGGCTGGAACCTCCCAAGCCGTCCAGCCTGGGCACGGCGGCCGCCCGCAACCTCGCCACCACCACCAAATCCGCCCCGCAGATGCAGGAGATCACCTCCCGCTGGCTGCTGCGGATGCTCCCCTGGGTGGAGACCAAGGGCGGCGCGTACCGGGTGAACCGCCGCCTCTCCTACACGGTCGGCGACGGGACCGTGGAGTTCGTCCAGGACGGCGCCACGGTCCGGGTGATCCCCCGTGAACTGGGTGAACTGGCCCTGCTGCGCGGCTACGACGACGTGGACGTCCTCACCGCCATCGCGGGACGGTGCGTCCAGCGCGACTTCCGTGCCGGTGAGACGCTGGTCGAGCGCGGCGCCCCCGCGGACCAGCTCCACCTGATCGCCCACGGCCGCATCAGCCAGACCTCCGAGGGCGGTTACGGCGACGAGGTCGAACTGGACGTACTCGCCGACGGCGACCAGTTCGGCGAGCACGTGCTCCTGGACGAGGACGCCCGGTGGGAGGTGACCGCCACCGCGGAGACCTCGGGCACCCTGCTCACCCTGTCGCGCGCGGACTTCGCGGCCGTCCGGTCCACGGCGCCCGGCCTGCGCGACCACCTCGAAGAGTTCACCTCACGCTCCCAGCGCCGGCAGAACCACCGCGGCGAGGCGGAGATCGCGATGTCGGCGGGCCACGTCGGCGAGCACGCGCTGCCCGGCGCGTTCGTCGACTACGAACTGAAGCCGCGCGAGTACGAGCTCTCGGTCGCGCAGACCATCCTGCGGATCCACACCAGGGTCGCCGACCTCTACAACGGCCCGATGAACCAGACCAAGGAGCAACTCCGGCTGACCATCGAGGCGTTGCGCGAGCGCCAGGAGCACGAGCTGGTCAACAACCGGGAGTTCGGCCTGCTCCACAACGCCGACTTCAAGCAGCGGCTCCAGCCGCACTCGGGACCGCCGACCCCCGACGACCTGGACGAGCTGCTCTGCAGGCGCCGCGGCTCCAAGTTCTTCCTCGCGCACCCCAAGACCATCGCGGCGATCGGGCGCGAGTTCAACGCGCGCGGCCTCTATCCGGACCACGTCGACCTCGGCGGCCAGCAGGTCCCCGCCTGGCGCGGGGTGCCGATCCTGCCGTGCGGCAAGATCCCGATCACGGAGGAGAAGACCAGCTCGATCCTCTGCATGCGTACGGGCGAGGAGAACCAGGGCGTCATCGGTCTGCATCAGACCGGCCTGCCCGACGAGTACGAGCCGGGTCTCTCCGTCCGGTTCATGGGCCTCAACGAGCAGGCGATCACCTCCTACCTCGTCAGCACCTACTACTCGGCCGCCATCCTCGTGCCGGACGCGGTCGGTGTCCTTGAGAACGTGCAGATCGCCCGCTGGCCCAGGTAGCGGATGGCCGCCGACCATCTCCCCGAGGAGCCAAGGAGCCATCGATGTCCGCGCCTGAGCTGACACCTCCGCAGTCGAGCCCGCCCGAGGCGGCCGCCCCCTTCGGGGCGCACGTCCTCGCCGACGCCGCGGCTCGCGCCTGCGACATCAAGGCCGCGACCGGCGCGGTGCCCTGCGCCTCGGCCGTGCCCGATCCGCCCGCACCGTCCGTGCCCGCGCAGCCGGATCCGACACCTGACGTCGACCTGGCGCGGATCCTGCGGGGCCCCAGCGGCCTGGGCACCCTGGGCCTGCGGCTGGGTCCGCGCGAAGAACCGCCCGCGGCACCGGAACCACCGGCGGCCGAGGGCAAGGCCATCCCCGGCCTCTACCACCACCCGGTGCCCGAACCCGACCCCGCGCGGGTCGAGGAGGTCAGCCGGCGGATCAAGTCCTGGGCGCTGGACGAGGTCTCCCTCTATCCCGACGACTGGGAGGAGCAGTTCGACGGCTTCTCCGTGGGCCGCTACATGGTCGGCTGCCATCCGGACGCGCCCACGATCGACCACCTGATGATCGCCACCCGCCTGATGGTGGCCGAGAACGCGCTGGACGACTGCTACTGCGAGGACCACGGGGGCTCGCCCGTCGGTCTCGGCGGGCGCCTGCTCCTCGCGCACACCGCCCTCGACCCGCTGTACACGACCGCGGAGTACCAGCCGCAGTGGGCCGATTCGCTGTACGCGGACGCGCCACGGCGCGCGTACCGCTCCGCCATGGAGTACTTCGTCCAGACGGCGAGCCCCGCCCAGAGCGACCGGTTCCGGCACGACATGGCCCGGCTGCACCTGGGCTACCTCGCCGAGGCCGCCTGGTCCCAGGAGGACCACGTACCCGAGGTGTGGGAGTACCTGGCGATGCGCCAGTTCAACAACTTCCGCCCCTGCCCGACCATCACCGACACCGTCGGCGGCTACGAACTGCCCGCCGACCTCCAGGCCAGGCCGGACGTGCAGAAGGTCATCGCACTCGCGGGAAACGCGACGACCATCGTCAACGACCTCTACTCCTACACCAAGGAACTCGACGCTCCCGGCCGGCACCTGAATCTGCCCGTCGTGATCGCCGAACGAGAGGGCCTCTCCGACCGGGACGCCTATCTGAAGTCGGTCGAGGTCCACAACGACCTCATGCACGACTTCGAGACCGAAGCCGCCGCCGTGGCCGCCGCCTGTCCCGTACCGAACGTGCAGCGCTTCCTGCGGGGCGTGGCCGCGTGGGTCGACGGCAATCACCACTGGCACCGGACCAACACCTATCGCTACAGCCTGCCCGACTTCTGGTAGGAAGAATGGACTCATCTGTGACCAGCACCGAACTCACCGCCACCGACGCCCCCGTACGCATCCCCGGCCCGACGACGCCCTATCAAGGGGACATCGCCCGCTACTGGGACGGGGAAGCCAGGCCCGTGAACCTGCGTCTCGGCGATGTCGACGGTCTTTACCACCATCACTACGGCATCGGTGAGGTCGACCGCACCGCGCTCGGCGACCCCGAGGACAGCGAGAGCGAGAAGAAGCTGATCGCCGAGCTCCACAGGCTGGAGTCGGCGCAGGCCGACTGCCTGCTCGGGCACCTCGGCGACATCGGGAGCGACGACACCCTGGTGGACGCGGGCTGCGGGCGCGGTGGCTCGATGGTGATGGCGCACCAGCGCTTCGGCTGCAAGGTCGAAGGCGTCACGCTCTCGGCCAAGCAGGCCGAGTTCGCCAACCGGCGCGCCCAGGAACTCCGCATCCAGGACCACGTCCGCGCCCGCGTCTGCAACATGCTCGCCACGCCCTTCGAGACCGGGCAGGCCGCGGCCTCGTGGAACAACGAGTCGAGCATGTACGTCGACCTCCAGGACCTGTTCGCCGAGCACTCACGCGTGCTCAAGGTCGGCGGCCGCTACGTGACCATCACCGGCTGCTGGAACCCGCGCTACGGCCAGCCCTCGAAGTGGGTCTCCCAGATCAACGCGCACTTCGAGTGCAACATCCACTCGCGCAGGGAGTATCTGCGCGCCATGGCCGACAACCGCCTCGTGCCGCAGGCCGTCGTCGACCTCACCCGCGACACGCTGCCCTACTGGGAGCTGCGGGCCACGTCCTCGCTGGTCACGGGGATCGAGGAGGCGTTCATCAACTCCTACAAGGACGGTTCGTTCCAGTACCTGCTGATCGCGGCCGACCGGGTCTGACGTCCGGTCGCGCTGCCGGGGGTGGCCCGTTCGCAGGTAACGGGCACCCCCATCAGGCAGCGGCGCACGCCCGCGCAGGTCGCCCGCTTCTTCGACGGTCTGGACGTCCTGGAGCCCGGCGTGGTCCCCTGCTCACGCTGGCGTGCGCAAGGTTCCGTGGACGAAGTGCCGGACGAGGTGGCGATGTTCGGCGGGGTCGGGCGCAAACGGTAGGCAGGACCGACAGGAAGGCAGTGTCATGAGCGTTCTCGACTCTCCGATACCCCGGTTCCACCTGGCGGTGCCGGTCGACGACCTGGTGGCGGCGCGCCGCTTCTACGGCGGCGTACTCGGTCTGGAGCAGGGCCGCAGCGCGGACACCTGGATCGACTGGAACCTGCACGGCCACCAGTTCGTCACGCACCTCGCACCCGAGCGGGCGCGGCGCCTCCACAATCCGGTCGACGGACACGACGTCCCCGTGCCGCACTTCGGACTGATCCTGACCGTCCCCGTCTTCGACGAACTCGCCGGGCGGCTGCGCGCGGCGGGCACCGAGTTCGTCATCGAGCCCTACGTCCGCTTCGCGGGGCAGACCGGCGAGCAGCGGACGATGTTCCTCCTCGACCCTGCGGGCAACGCGCTCGAGTTCAAGGCCTTCACCGACGACTCCCAGGTCTTCGCCGCCTGACCTACGCGTCGGCGCCGCCGTACGTCCCGAACCGCGGCGCCCCGGTCGACTCGAAGGTGTGCACCGACAGGCCACCCGGTGTCGTCCGATGGCCGACGAGCCGCAACCCGGCGGGCGCTCCGCCGTCCGGGAAGAGCCGTCGGCCCCGGCCCACCACGACCGGGGCGATCACCAGCCGCAGCGTGTCGACGAGCCCCGCGGCCAGCAGCGACTGGGCGAGCCGGGCGCTGCCGTGGATCTGCAGCTCCCGCCCGGGCCGCCGCTTCACCTCGGCGACCTGGGCGGGGACGTCGCCGGACAGGATCGTGGTCGGGTCCCAGGCGGCATGGGTCAGGGTGTGCGAGGCCACGTACTTCGGCAGCCCGTTCATGGTGCCCGCGAAGGGGTGCTCGGTCATCTTCGGCCAGTCCCGCGCGAAGTTCTCATACGTACGGCGGCCGAAGAGCAGCGCGTCGGCCTCGCCGAGCCAGGAACCGGCGAGCCGCTCGAACTCCTCGTCCAGATGCGGCACGAACCAGCCGCCCCGCTCGAATCCGTCGCTGACGTCCTCGTCCGGGGATCCCGGCCCCTGGGAGACACCGTCGAGGGACAGGAATTCCTGCACCACCAGCTTCATCGCGCACCTCTCCGGTTCTCCGGTTCTCCGGTTCTCCGGCCCAGCGGGACTGTCCCCGCATTGTCCAAGTTGTCTCAAGTTGTCTCAAGCCTCATCGATCCTCGCCGATCCCGGCCGGGGGTGGCGTCAGTGACACCCCCCGTCCGGGTTCCAGACCTCCTGTGTCGCGCCGTGCGTCGGAGCAGGCTTTCTCCTGTCACCAGCGAACACTCCGGCGCTCCCGCGCCGGACACCGACGGCGAACGGGAGACGCGATGAGCAGCCATACGCGACGCAGGATCCTTCAGGGGGCGGCGGTCGCCGCCGCGGGCAGCGTGGTCGGTGGCGGCTTCGGGCTCGGGCCCGGCGCCGCCACCGCGCGGGCCGCGGCGGGCGGCGGCGCGACGTCGACACCGTTCCTGGAGGGGGCGTTCGCGCCGGTCACCGAGGAGCGGACCGCGTTCGACCTGCGGGTGACCGGCCGCGTGCCGCGCGACCTGGACGGCCGCTACCTGCGCACGGGACCGAACCCGCTCGGCCTGGAGGACCCGCGGGCGCACCACTGGATGCTGGGCGACGGCATGGTGCACGGGGTGCGGCTGCGCGACGGACGCGCCGAGTGGTACCGCAACCGGTGGGTGCGCTCCTCGCAGGTGGCGAAGAAGCTGGGCGAGCCGTACCCGGGCCCGGTTCCGCCGGACGACTTCCCGTGCAACACGCACGTGATCCCGTACAAGGGGCGGATCCTGGCGCTCCAGGAGAGCGGTCCGCTGCCGTACGAGCTGGACGGCGAGCTCGGCACGGTGCGCCCGTACGACTTCCGGGGCACGCTGGAGGGCGCGTTCACCGCGCACACCAAGTACGACGCGGCGGCGGACGAGCTGCACGCGGTGGCGTACTACCCGACCTGGGACCACGTGCGGCACATCATGATCGACCGGACCGGGCGGGTGGCCCGCACCAGCAGCATCCCGGTGGCGGACGCGCCGATGATGCACGACTTCGCCCTCACCCAGAAGTACGTGGTGGTCGTGGACGTCCCCATCACGTTCGACCCGGCGGCCGCCGAGGCGGGGGCGATCGTGCCGTACGTCTGGAACACGAAACACCCGATGCGCCTCGGGGTCATGCCGCGCGCCGGTGGCACCACCCGGTGGTTCGAGATCGATCCGGTGTATTTCTCTCACACGCTCAACGCCTACGACCAGGGTGATGAGGTGGTCCTTGAGCACATCTCCATGCCCGCGCCGTTCTACGCGGCGGGACGCGGCAACGGCGGCCCTTCCTCGACGGGCAGGCCGACGCTGAACCGCTGGACGATCGACCTGCGCGCGGGCCGGGTGCGCACCACCCGCATCGACGACATGGCGCAGGAGTTCCCCCGCGTCAACGAGTCGCTCGTCTCGCGCAGGCACCGCTTCGCGTACACGGCGAACGCGGCGGAGATGTGGCGCGCCTACGAGACGGTGGACGGGGTGCCGCCGGACCACAAGTTCACCAACTGCCTGGTCAAGCACGACATGTTGCGCGACAGCAAGCAGGTGCACCGCTTCCCCACCGGCGCGGGGGCCAGCGAGCCGGTGTTCGTGCCGCGCCGCGGCGCACGGGACGAGGACGACGGCTACATCCTCTCCTACGTGCACGACCCCGACCGCGGCGCGAGCGACCTGGTGATCCTCTCCGCGCAGGACTTCAAGGGACGCCCGCTGGCCCGCGTCCACCTGCCGGGGCGGGTGCCGCTCGGCTTCCACGGGAGCTGGGTGGCGGACCAGTAGCCGACCGTCAGCCCGTGACCTCGGGGCGAGCGGCGAAGTAGGTTCGCTCCGTGCTGATCAGACTCGCGTTACACCGCCTCGCGCCCTACCGCTCGGCGGTGTTGCTGACCGTCCTGCTCCACGTCGCCCAGACCGCCGCCCTGTTGTGGCTGCCCGCCCTCAACGCCGTGATCATCGACGAGGGCGTGGTGCGCGGTGACACCGGAGTGATCATGCGGGTCGGCGGTCAGATGCTGGCCGTCACGCTGGTCCAGGTCCTGTGCGCGCTCGGCGCCCTGCACTTCGGCGCGCGCACGGCGCTGGCCGTGGGGCGTGATCTGCGGGAGGACGTCTTCGCCCACGTGCAGCGCCTCTCCGTGCGCCAGGTGGCCGGGTTCGGCACTCCGTCGCTGGTCAACCGGACCACCAACGACGTACACAACGTCCAGATGTTCCTCCTCACCGTCCTCACCCTGCTGGTCGCCGCCCCGCTGATGTGCGCGGGCGGCGTCATCATGGCCGTCGGCCAGGACGTGCCGCTCTCTTCGGTCCTGCTGCTCCTTGTCCCCGTCCTGGTGGTGCAGGCCGCGCTGATCCTGCGGCGACTGCGCCCTCTGGTGCGGTCCCTCCAGGAACTCGTCGACGACGTCTCGCGCACGCTCCGCGAGCAGATCACCGGCGTGCGCGTCGTGCGGGCCTTCGTGCGGGACGCCTACGAGCAGCGGCGCTTCGCCCGGTCCAACGACACGCTCACCGACATCTCGACGCGGGTGGGCCGGATGACCACGCTGCTCCTTCCGCTGGGCGCGACGACGGTCAATCTGTTCGGCGTCGCGGTGGTGTGGCTGAGCGCCCCCCCTGGATCGAGGACGGCAGCATGCGGATCGGGGCGCTGACCGCGCTCATCACGTATCTCACGCTGATCCTCACCTCCGTGCTGACCGTGGCCGGTCTGTTCATGGTGCTGCCGCGCGGCGAGGTGAGTGCGGAGCGCATCACCCAGGTCCTGGGCACGGAACCGGAGATCGGGCCGCCGGTCGGTGCGGCGGCCCGCCCTTCGCGGCCCTGCCGGGTGGAGTGGCGCGGGGTGGAGCTCAGCCATCCGGGCGCGGAGGCGCCGGTGCTCAGCGGCCTCGTCATGACGGCGGAGCCGGGCGCGCTCACCGCGGTCATCGGCCCGACGGGCAGCGGCAAGACCACCCTGCTCGGCCTGGTGCCGCGCCTCTTCGACGTCACGGCGGGGACGGTGCGTCGGCGGCCAGGACGTGCGCCGGCTGGATCCGGCGGTCCTCACCCGCACCGTGGGCATGGTCCCGCAGAAGGCGTACCTCTTCTCCGGGACGGTCGCTTCCAACCTCCGGTACGGCAGGCCCGACGCGTCCGACGACGAGCTGTGGCGGGCCCTGGAGGTGGCGCAGGCCCGTGACTTCGTGGCGCGGATGCCGGATCGGTTACAGGCGCCGATCACCCAGGGCGGCGGCAACGTCTCCGGCGGCCAGCGCCAGCGGCTCGCGATCGCGCGGACGCTGGTGGCCGGTCCCGACGTGTACCTCTTCGACGACGCGTTCTCCGCGCTCGACCAGCGCACCGAGGCCGCGCCGCGTGCGGCGCTCGCCGAGGAGACGGCCGACGCCACCGTCGTCATGGTGGCGCAGCGCGTGAGCAGCGTCCGCGACGCGGACCGCATCGTCGTCCTCGACGACGGCCGGGTCGTCGGCACCGGCTCCCACGAGGAGCTGTGCGAGAGCAGCCCGACGTACCGGGCGATCGTGCGCTCCCAGTCGCCGAGCGGGGTCATCGCATGAGGTGGGCACAGCGGGCGGCGCCTTCCGCCCAGCGGCCGGAGGCACCGGCACGGGCGGACGACTTCCAGGGCGCGGCACGCCGTCTGCTGCGCCGCGTACGACGTCAACGCGCCGTTTTCTACGGCATGTTGGTCCTCGGCACGACCAGCGTCACGCTCAACGTGGCCGGGCCGAAGGTCCTCGCGCACGCCACCGACCTGATCGTGGCGGGTCTCGTCGGGCGGCGGCTGCCGGAGGGGACGAGCAGGGCGGACGCCGTCGGGCGGCTGCGCGAGCAGGGCGACGACGGGCTCGCCGACATGCTGGGCACGGTGGACGTCGTGCCGGGGCACGGCATCGACCAGGGCGCTCTCACGGCGACGCTGAGCCTTGCCGTCGCCGTGTACGCCCTCTCCGGTCTGTGCTGGATCGCGCAAGGACGGCTGACGACCCGCGTCATCCAGCGCACGGTCCGCGCGCTGCGCCAGGACGTGGCGGAGAAGCTGTCCCGGCTGCCGCTCTCCCACTTCGACCGCCAGCCCCGCGGTGAGATCCTGAGCCGCGCGACGAACGACATCGACAACATCGCGCAGACGCTCCAGCAGACCATCAGCCAGCTCACCAACTCGCTGCTCCTGGTGGTCTGTGTGCTCGGAACGATGTTCTGGATCTCGCCGCCGCTGGCCCTGGTCGCGCTGGTCACGGTGCCGCTCACCTTCGCGGTGACCGCGGTGATCGCCCGGCGCGCCAAGCCGCACTTCGTACGCCAGTGGGGCCGTACGGGACGGCTCACGGCGCAGGTCGAGGAGGAGTACACGGCACATGACCTGGTGCTGCTGCACGGGCGGCAGCGGGCTTCCGCCGAGGAGCTCGCCCGGCACAACGAGGAGCTGTTCCAGGCCGGATACCGGGCGCAGTTCCTGAGCGGCGCCATCCAGCCCGCCCTCACCTTCATGGGCAACCTCGGGTACGTCCTGGTGGCCGTGGCCGGCGGCATCCGGGTCGCGTCCGGCGCCCTGTCGATCGGTGACGCCCAGGCGTTCGTGCAGTACTCGCGGCAGTTCGGCGGCCCGCTGACCAACGCGGCGAGCGTGGCCAACCTGGCGCAGTCCTGCGCGGTCTCGGCGGAGCGCGTCTTCGCGCTCCTCGACGCGCCGGAGGTGCGCCGGGTCCCGGCGGCCGCCAGGACGACCGGGGCCGACGGGCCGCGACCGCCCGCCGGACGCCTGGTCTTCGAGGACGTGTCCTTCCGGTACACGCCCAAGGAGCCGCTCATCGAGAACCTGTCCCTGACGGTCGAGCCGGGACAGCAGGTGGCCGTCGTCGGTCCGACGGGGGCGGGGAAGACGACCCTGGTCAATCTGCTGCCGCGGTTCTACGACGTCACCGAGGGCCGCATCGTGCTCGACGGCGTGGACATCGCCGAGCTGCCGCGCGAGGAACTCCGGCGCATGATCGGCATGGTGCCCCAGGACGCGTGGCTGTTCGCGGGCGCCATCGCCGACAACATCGCGTACGGCAAGGAGGGCGCGACCCGCGCCGAGGTGGCGGAGGCGGCCCGGGCGGCACGCGCCGACCACTTCATCCGCACGCTGCCCGACGGCTACGACACCGTGCTCGGCGACGGCGGTTCGGGGGTCAGCGCCGGTGAGCAGCAGCTCATCACCATCGCCCGCGCCTTCCTCGCCGACCCGCTGCTCCTCGTACTCGACGAGGCGACGAGCTCGGTGGACACGCACACCGAGGCCCTGGTGCAACAGGCGATGGCGCGGCTGAGCCAGGGCCGCACGAGCATCGTCATCGCCCACCGCCTCGCGACGGTGCGCGACGCCGATGTGATCGTGGTCCTGGACCGGGGCAGCGTCGTGGAACAGGGCACGCACGCCCAACTGCTCGCCGCACAGGGGACGTACGCGCGGTTGTGCGCGGCGCGGTTGCGGTGAGGGCGTTCGCCTGCCCGTCGGCTATCGGCCACCCCGGCTGCGCACCAGCAGATACAGGAAGTACGGCGTGCCGATCACGGCCGTCATGAGGCCCGCGCCGAGCTGCGCCGGGGCGATCACCGTGCGGCCCACCAGGTCCGCGGCGCACACCAGGATCGCGCCGAGGAGGACGGCGACCGGGACCACCCGGGTGTGCTGACGGCCGACCAGGGCGCGGGCCGCGTGCGGTGCGACGAGGCCGACGAAGCCGATCGTGCCCGCGGCGGCCACGGCGGTGGCGCTCAGCAGGACGCTGAGGACGAGGAAGCCGAGGCGGCCGCGGCTCAGGTTCAGGCCGAGCAGTCGCGGGGTGTCCTCGTCGAGGGAGACCAGGTCGAGTTCGGTGCGCCGGGTGAACGCGACGGCCACGCCCACGGCCAGGACGATCGCGAGGGGCACCACGTCGGGCAGGGTGCGCCCGTAGGTCGAGCCCGCGAGCCAGGTGAGCGCCTTCGTCGCGTTGAACGGGTCGGTGAGGATGATCAGCATGCTGATGACCGCGGCCGATCCGGTGGCGAGGCCGAAGCCGACGAGGACGAGCCTGTTCTGCTGGAAGCCGCCCCGTGCCGCGAGCCCGAAGACGATGACCGAGCCGATCGCGGCTCCGGCGAACGCGCCCCCCGCGACGGTCCACGAACCGGCCGTGGGCACGGTCGTCACGAGCAGGACGGCGCCCGCCGCGGCGGCGTTGGTCACGCCGAGGACGCCTGGTTCGGCGAGCGGGTTGCGCGTCACGGCCTGGATGAGCGTGCCTGCCAGGGCGAGGGCCGCTCCCGCGAGGAGGGCGGCGGTGACGCGCGGCACCCGGGTGTCCAGGACGAAGGAGACGGTCTGCCCCGCCCTGCCCTGCGCCCAGTTGACGACGTCGCCGAGGAGCAGCTTGCTGTCGCCGATGAGTACGGCGGCGATCGCCAGGCCGATCAGGGCGGCCGCCAGGACGACGGTCGTGCCGACGAAGACGCCTCGGCTGCGGATGCGCAGCCGGTCGGCGGGGGCGGCGCCCGCCGTGTCCTTGGCCCGCGCGGCCATGGTGATGAGGAAGAGGGCGCCGACCAGGCTGGTGACGACGCCGGTCGGCACCGCGACCGCCGTGTCCGAGGGGACGACGGCGCGCAGCAGCACGTCGGAGCCGAGCACCAGGGCCGCGCCGGTCAGACCCGCGAACGGCAGCCGGGCACGCGAGCGCGTGAAGGCGCGGAACCTGCGGGCGAGCGGGCGTACGAGGGCGGGCGCGCACAGGCCGACGAAGCCGACGGGCCCGGCGAGGGTGACGGCGGCGGCGGAGAGCATCGCGGCGAGCACGACGGCGATGACGCGGGTGGAGCGCACGGGCACGCCGACGCCGTGCGCGGCGTCGTCGCCGAGGGCCAGCGCGTCGACCCTGCGGGCGAGCAGGATGAGACCGGCGAGGCCGATGACGGCGATCGGCAGCATCTGCAGGACTCCGTCGAAGCCGTTCTGCGCGATGCTGCCCTGGTTCCACTTGTAGAGGCCCTCGGTCTCCTGCGGGAACAGCAGGAGCAGGCCCTCGGTGACGGCGAGGAGGCCGAGGGTCAGGGCGCTGCCCGCCAGGACGAGGCGGACCGTGCCCGCGCCGAGCCCCGACAGGCCGAGGACGACGGCCGCCGCGGCGAGGCCTCCGACGAAGGCGATGCCGGAGGAGGCGAGGAACGGCAGCGAGATGCCGGTGGCGGCGGCCACGCCGAGCGCGAGGTAGGAGCCCGCGTTGACGGCGAGGGTGTCGGGCGATGCGAGGACGTTGCGGCTGACCGCCTGGAGGGCGGCGCCCGCGATGCCGAGCACGGCGCCGACGAGCAGCCCCGCGGTCATCCGCGGCAGCCGGGAGGCGACCACGACGGAGGCGTCGGCCGTGTCGGCGCGGCCGGTGAACGCCTTCCATATCTCCGAGGGGCCGACGGCGGCCGTGCCCTGGGTGATGTCGACGACCGCGAGCGCGGCGACGAGGAGGAGCAGTGCGGCCGTCACCGCGGCCGCGCCCGTACGCGATGCGGCTGTCGACGGACGGGTGGCGGGGGTGGTTGCGGTGACGGCCATGGTGTTACTTCTTCAGCGCCTCTACGACGGAGTCGACGTACGTGTTCATCGACGCGGTGCCGCCGAACATCCAGATGCCGTCGGGCAGCCGGTGCACGTTGTCCTTCTTCACGAAGGGCAGCGACGTCCACACCTTGTCCTTCTTGAGGACTCCGGCGAACGGGTTGCTGCCCTTGTCGCCGTCGTTGCCGATGTAGGCGAAGTGGACGTCCTCGTCGAGCTTGGTGAGGCCCTCGACGTCGGTGGTGCCGAGGCCGTACGCCTTGTCGCCCTTGACCGACCAGTCGTTCTCGAGCCCGAGCTTCTCGTTGACGGCGCCGATCAGCGAGCCGCCGGTGTAGGGCCGGATCGAGGTCTGGTTGCCGGTGACGTAGCCGTCGGCGAAGGCGTACTTGGCGCCGCCGCGACCGGCGTCGGCGAGCTTCTTCTTGCCCTCGGCGAGCTTCGCCTCGAAGTCCTTCTTGAGCTTCGTGGCCTGCTCGGTGGTGCCGGTCGCCTCGGCCAGGAGGTCGAGGTTCTTCGTCATCTGGCCGATGGGGTCCGCGGCGTCGGAGGGACGCAGGTTCAGGACCGGGGCGATGTCGCGCAGCTGCTTCACGGCGGCCGCGGGCAGGTCGGTGGTCGCGATGATGAGGTCGGGCTTCAGGGACGCGATGGTGTCCATGCTCGGCTCACCGCGCGTGCCGACGTCCTTGGCGTCGTTCTTCAGCGGGGCGGCGGTGTCCCACGTCTTGTAGCCCTTGACGTCGGCGACGCCGGTCGGGGCGACGCCCAGGGATATCAGGCTCTCGACGGCGTTCCACTCGGTGCCGACGACCTTCTTGGCCGGGCCGTTCTTCAGCGTCACCTTCGCGCCGGTGCCGTCGGTGAGCGTGATCGCGTCGGCGTTCTTCTTGGCGTTGTCGTCGGCGGCGGGCTCGGTGGTGCCGCAGGACGTCAGGGCGAGGGCCGCCGCGGTGGCGGTCGCCGCGGTGATCAGGAGGCGTCTCATGAGGTGGTGCTGAGCCTTTCGCTTCGCGAGTGGTGGCGGCCGATGGCGCGGGTGCGCAGGCGGCCGGTGAGGGGGTCGGAGTCGACTTCGATGCGGATGCCGTACGTCTCGGTCAGTCGCTCCGGTGTCAGTACGTCTTGGGGGTCGCCGTCCGCGATGACCCGTCCCTCGTCGAGGAGGAGGATCCGGTCGGCGATGGCCGCGGCCTGGTCGAGGTCGTGCAGGACGGCTCCGACGGCGATGCCGTGGTCGTCGGCCAGGTCCCGCATCAGGTCGAGGAGTTCGACCTGGTAGCGCAGGTCGAGGTGGTTGGTCGGCTCGTCGAGCAGGAGCACGCCGGTCTCCTGGGCGAGGCAGCCCGCGAGCCAGACGCGCTGGAGCTGGCCGCCGGACAGGTGCTCGGCGCCGCGTTCGGCGAGGTCTTCGACGCCGGTCATGGCGAGCGCACGGTCCACCGCGGCACGGCCGCCCGGGTCGGCCCTGCCCCAGCGGCCGCGGTGCGGGTAGCGGCCGAACTCGACGACGTCGCGTACGGTCAGGCCGCTCGGTGTGGGGCGTCCCTGAGTGAGCAGGGCGACGTGCCGGGAGAACTCGCGGGGGCTGAGGGCGAGGCCGTCGGTGTCGCCGTCGATGACGAGCGTGGCGGTCCTCGGCCGCTGCAGCCGTGCGAGCGTGCGCAGCAGCGTCGACTTCCCGCTGCCGTTCGGACCGACGAGGACGGTCACCTCGCCCGGCTTCAGGGTCATCGAGGCGTCGTGGACGACGTCGACGCCTTCGTACGCCACGGTGACACCCGTGGCCGACAGTTCATGACCCTGGGGGCGTCCGGCCTCGCTGGTCTCTTCACCTTCATGCACGTCGCAGAGGTTAGCCTAACCTTACAAGCGAGCGGAACAGCACCCCACGTACTGGCCGCAAGCCACAATTCGGCCAGGCCGGAACAGGCAAGACCGGAGCCGTCAGCCGGCGGCGTCGAATTCGCAGTAGATGACCGTGCAGTCGTCGCCCGCCTTGTACCGCGGCCAGCGCGCGCCCTCCGGGTCGCCCGCCTCCGCCTCGCGCACCCGCCGGACGAGCTCCCCCGTCCCCCGGTCCGCGAGGAGGTCCAGCGTCTCGCCCCAGCCGGTGACGCCGTAGTCCTCGACGAGACAGGACGCGCCGTCGCTCATGACCGCGGCGCGGGTGATCCCGTCGCGCGGCAGCGAACCGGTCAGCGCGTGGTACGCCGCCTCGGGCGCGGAGCCCGCCACCCAGTAGCCGTCGGCGACGTTGCGGTGCGGACGCTGGGCGGCCACCAGCGCGCTCACCGCGCGACGGTGTTCCTCGGTGCCGATGCGCTCGCCGAGCGTGGCCTTGTGCTCCTCCTGCGCGAAGTCGTCGGCGCGGTGGTCGGAGATCACCCGAAGACCCGCAGGGCCGTCCAGGAGCAGGACGGAGTCGAAGAGGGAGAGGTGGTCGACGGTCTCCGGGCCCTCGCGCAGGAGCGCTATCGAGGACGAAGGGGTGCCGGGGTGGGCGAGGTCGCAGGTGTCGTGGTGGAGCCCGGCGACCCGGCTGATGGCCTCGGCCGCGCAGTCGGCGAGCGAGTGGTGCGGGCGCGAGGTCGCCGCGTGCAGCAGGTACGTGCTGAGGCGGGCCACGTACCAGGGGGTGCCGTGTACGCAGCCGCTGCCCAGTTCGGGCGGTGACGAGAGCCCGTCCACCACGAGGGCCACGTGCGGATTGACCGCCAGGAAGTCCTCGTTGGGCTTCAGGGCCGATCCCGCTGTGGACAGGAACGAGGTACGCATGCCCCTCCTTGAGGCTCAGCCGTGCTCGACGTCGAAGGTCACGGTGAGCGAGTAACGCTCCCCCGCGTACCGGGACTCGGTGGATTCCAGCGGATCGCCGTGCTGGTCGAGGATGAGCCGACGCTCCACCAGGAGTGCCGTTCCCTTTGCCAGGCCGAGGAGTTCGGCGTCCTCGCGCGTCGCGCTGTCCGCGCTGAGGACGGCGTGCCCGAAGGACGGTGTGTGTCCCAGGTCCACGAGCGCCTCGTGCAGGGAGCCGGTGGCGAGGTCGCGTTCCAGGAGCGCGGCGACGGCCACCGGGAAGGCCGAACGCTCGCGCGCCACCGGCGTGCCGTCCGCGAGCCTGACCCGCTCGACGGCCACCACGTCCGCGCCCGCGGCCAGGCGCAGTTGTTCGGCCTCGGCGGCGGTGGCCGCGCGCCGTTCGCGGGCGACGACCTCCGAGGACGGCAGCCTGCCCTGGCGGCGCATCTCCTCGCTGAACCGGACCAGGCTGTCGACCCTGCGGCCGCTGGGCGGCGGCGCCACGAACGTCCCCCGGCCGCTCTCGCGGTACACGAGTCCGTCGGCGACCAGGCGCAGGACCGCGGAGCGCGCGGTCATCCTGCTGACCTCGAACTCCCGCGCCAGCTCGGTCTCCGAGGGCAGCGGCGCGTGCGGCTGGAGGCCCGCGATGCGTCGCCGCAGGGCCTGTTCGATGGTGTGGTAGCGGGGGGCGAAGTCGGGCTGCGTTCCGCGGGTGGGCATGCGCGCATCCTAGTGAGCGGTCCGGTGGGGTGGCCGTCTCCTCCCTCAGCCGACCGCATGGGCGTCCTCGGGGACGTCGACCCGCTGCCGCAGCCAGCTGCGCAGCGCGGGACCGCGCGCCGGATCGCGCAGGGCCTCGTCGAGTGTCGCGCGGAGCATGCCGCCGGGGGTGCCGATGTCGTGCCGGACTCCGGTGTGCAGCACCACGTGCACCGGGTGCCCCCGCTCGATGAGGACGGAGATCGCGTCGGTCAGGTCGATCTCGCCGCGCGGTCCTGGGCCGATCTCCCGCAGCGGGCCGAAGACTTCGCGGTCGAGCAGATAGCGGCCCGCGCAGGCGAGCGTGGAGGGGGCCTCGTGCGGGGCGGGCTTCTCGACCATCGCGCGTACGCGTTTCACCCCCGGGTCCGCCGTGTCGCGCACGTCGAACACGCCGTAGGCGCTGAGGTCTTCGCGGGCCGCTTCGAAGGCGCACAGGACCGTCCCGCCGTACCGGCGGCGCACCTCGGCCATCCGGGTCAGGACGCCCGCGGGCAGCACGAGGTCGTCGGGCAGCAGGACGGCGACCGCGGTGTCCTCATCGGTCAGATGGGGTTCGGCGCAGGCCACGGCGTGGCCGAGGCCCAGCGGCTCGGGCTGCACGGCGTTCTCGACGCGCAGCAGCCGCGGGGCGCGCCGGACGGCCTCGGCCGCGTCGTCCTTGCCGCGGGATTCGAGGAGCTTCTCCAGGTCGTGGTCGCGGGAGAAGTGCGCGGCCACGGCTGCCTTCTCGGGGGACGTGACGGTGATGAGGCGCTCGGCACCGGCGGCCGCCGCCTCGGCGGCGACGATCTCGATGGCCGGTGTCGCCATGACGGGAAGGAGTTCCTTGGGGACCGATTTGGTGACGGGCAGAAAGCGCGTGCCCAGTCCTGCCGCCGGCACGACGGCGGTGCGGAATTCCCCGTGCGTGTTCATAGACGCCCTTCTCCTGTGGTCGTGTTCGGGATTCGGTGACCGGAAATTCAGGCTCGCTGGATGAGCGCCCAGGCGTCGGCCACCATGTCGTGCAGATCCCGTGTGGGCTTCCAGCCGAGTTCGTCGGTGATTTTCCGCGAGGAGGCCACGAGAACCGAGGGGTCACCGGCTCGCGGTTCGGTCAGGGAAACGGGAATGGAATGCCCGGTGACATCACGGCACGCCTTCACCACATCCCATACCGAGTGGCCGGATCCGCGCCCGAGATTGAATACCTCGTGACGCCCCGCCGCACAGGCGCCGAGGGCCAGGAGATGGGCCTGGGCCAGGTCCGCGACATGGATGTAGTCACGGACACACGTGCCGTCGGCGGTGGGGTAGTCGGTGCCGAAGATCTTCACTTCCGGGGCGTGCCCGGCGGCCACCGCGAGGACGTTGGCGATCAGGTGCGTCTCGGGGTCGTGGCGCTCGCCGAGCCCGGCGTAGGCACCGGCCACGTTGAAGTAGCGCAGGCTGACCGCGCCGAATCCGTGCAGATCGGCGTACGAGGCGAGGGCGGTGTCGATCGCCAGTTTGGTGGCGCCGTAGGGGCTCACCGGGCGGGTGGGATCCGTCTCGGTGATCGGGGTGCGCTCGGGGTCGCCATAGGTCGCCGCCGTCGAGGAGAACACGATCCGGCGTACGTCCGCGCGGCGCATCGCGTCGAACAGCGCGAGCGAATGCCCCAGGTTCTGCTCCCAGTAGAAGCCCGGCCGCCGCACGGATTCGCCGGTCACCGACTTGGCCGCGAAGTGCAGGACCGCGTCGAAGGAGTCGCTGGCCAGGACGGTTTCGGCCGCGTCGCGCAGGGTGTCGACGATCAGCCGCGCGCCGTGGGGCACGGCGTCCGCGTGGCCGGTGGAACAGTCGTCGAGGACCACCACCGAGTGGCCGGCCTCCAGGAGGTGCGCCGTGACGACGCTGCCCACATAGCCGGCGCCTCCGGTGACGAGTAACTTCATCGCCCTTTTCCTTTCCCGCGTCCGCAGGACGTCCGTGTGCGCCGACCGGCCGGGGTCGGTCGGCGGAGGGGTGGGGGTCGGTGGATGGGTGCGAGGGACCGGCACAGGGCCGCCCCGCGTGGCGGGTGCGGGCCCGTCTCGCGTGACGGGTGCTCACCGGCCGCGTACGGCAGCCGGGTCGGGGTCTCCGGGGCTCTGTGGTGGGCGGCCTCCGCGGTGTCGCGGAGGCCGCCCGTCGCCACCTCGCCCATCCTGTCTAGCTGTATAGACCGCTTAGTGTCAAGGGCGCACGCCCGCTATCAACAACGCGCCGTCAATTGAATTCTGAACGGTTTACCGGGACGTATCAGGGCCGTAAGAAATCAGCTCACTCGTCACGAACAAGCCAAGATCATCAGCGTGGTTGACACAGACTCGTGTACCCAACAACATTGCTGGAGCTACCGATTCTCTTGCTCTTGAGAGGTGTTTTCCTCGTGCGCCTTGACAAGGTGCCGCAGCACACCGGCAGATGACCTTCACCTCCTCTGAGTGCCGTTTTCCTGACGTTTCCCTGACGTTCCGAGGAGCGGCGCGGCTACGCATATGCCTTCTTGGAACAAGAAGGCGCGGCCGCACTCTCATAAATCCGTAAAAGCCTTTCTCCAACTCACCGTGATCCCCCTCGTCCAGCGGAGAAGAGGACCTCGCATGCTGCCTGAATCCCCCCACGTTCCCTCGGCGTTCACCGGTGCGACGCCCGCGTTCCGACGCGTCGGCGTCACCGGGGGCCTCGGGTTCGTCGGCCGCAACCTCGTACGCGCGCTGCACCGCCAGGGCGCCTCGGTGACGGTCTTCGACCTCGCGGCGCCGGGCGGCGCGGACCTGCCGGAGGGCGTGCGCCACGTGCCCGTCGACCTCCGCGCCCCCGCGACCCTGACGAGCGCGCTCGGCGATCTCGACCTGCTGTTCCACCTGGGCGGCAACTCCAGCGGCACGGTGGCGGTCACGGACCCGCGGCTCGACTTCGAGACCAACGCGCTCGGCACGTTCAACGTCTGCGAGGCGGCGCGGCTCGCCTCGCTCCCCCGCCTCGTCTACCTGTCGTCCGCGATGGTCTACGGCACCCCGCAGGCGGTACCGCAGCGCGAGGAGCACCCCACCCTGCCGTACTACCCCTACGGCGCCTCGAAGTTGTCCGGCGAGCACGTCGTCCGCGCCTACGCCCGCACCTACGGCCTGTCCGCCGTGCTGGGCCGCGCCTTCGTCATCTACGGCCCCGGCGAGGACCCCCGCAGGGCCGGCGCGGAGGTCGGCCAGTACCTGCGCTGGCATCTGAACGGCCAGCCCATCCGCGTCACCGGCGACCCCGACCGCAAGACCCGCGACTTCGTGCACGTCCACGACATCGTCACGGCGCTCCTGCTGCTCGCCGCACGGGGCGACGACGGCGAGGTCTACAACCTGGGCTCCGGGAGCGAGGTCTCCCTGCGTCAGCTGGTCGAGCACATCCACGACGTCACGGGGCGCCGTCCCCGGATGCTCACCGACGACACCGTCACCGACGACACCTACCGCCTCGTCGCCGACATCTCCCGCCTGCGCGGGCTCGGTTACCGGCCCTCCGTCGACCTGCCCGCGGGACTCGCGGGGCTGGTCGACGCGCTCGGCCCCACGCCCGAACTGCCGCAGCTCGACACCATCTTCCACCCGACATCGGGAGCCCCGGCATGACCACCGATGACACCGCTCCCTGGTGGCAGGGGGCCGTCGTCTACCAGATCTACCCGCGCAGTTTCGCCGACCACGACGGCGACGGCGTCGGGGACCTGCAAGGCGTCATCGACCGCCTCGACCACATCGCGGGGCTCGGCGTCGACGCGATCTGGCTCTCGCCCTTCTACCGTTCGCCGATGCGGGACTTCGGCTACGACGTCAGCGACCACACCGACGTCGACCCGCTCTTCGGGGACCTGGACACCTTCGACCGGCTCCTGACGGCCGCCCACGAACGGGGCTTACGCCTGCTCGTGGACTACATCCCCAACCACACGTCCTCGGAACACCCCTGGTTCACCGCCGCCCGCTCGGGACGCGAGCACCCCTACCGCGACCGGTACGTCTGGCGGCCCCCGGCGCCCGACGGCGGCCCGCCCAACAACTGGCTCAGCGTCTTCGGCGGCGGCCCCGCCTGGACGTACGACGAGCCGAGCGGCGAGTACTACCTGCACTCCTTCCTGCCCACCATGCCGGACCTGAACTGGCGCGAGCCCGCTGTCCGCGAGGCCATGTTCGACGTCGCGCGGTTCTGGCTCGACCGGGGCGTGGACGGCTTCCGCGTCGACTGCGCGCACTTCCCGATGAAGGACCCGCAGCTGCGCGACAACCCGCCCGCCGCCGACGGCGCCCTCGCCATGCACCGGCCCTACGGCGACTACGACACACAACGGCACGTCCACGACAAGGGCCACCCCGACAACCACGGCCTCTACCGCGAACTGCGCCGGCTCCTGGAGAGCTACGAACCGGGCGGCAGCCGCATCGCGGTGGGCGAGGTGCACGTCTTCGACTGGGCCGAGTGGGCCACGTACTACGGCGAACAGCTCGACGAGCTGCACATGCCCTTCAACTTCGGTCTGCTGCAGACGGCTTGGCGCTCAGACGACGTGCGCGACCTCATCGCGCGCATCGACTCCGTGCTGCCCCCGGGCGCCTGGCCCAGCTGGGTCGTCGGCAACCACGACGAGCCCCGCGTGGCATCCAGGATCGGCGCGGCCCAGGCACGGGTCGCCATGCTGCTCCTGCTCACCCTGCGCGGTACGCCCACGCTGTACGCCGGGGACGAACTCGCCCTGCCCGACGCCGATGTGCCGCCCCATCTCGTCCAGGACCCTTGGGGCAGGACGGGGCAGGCGCACGGCCTGGGCCGCGACCCGCAGCGCTCCCCCATGCTGTGGTCCGCCGCGCCCGGCGCCGGATTCACCCGCGACGGCGTCACGCCCTGGCTGCCGTTCGCCGACGATCCCGCCGTGCGCGGCGTCGAGGCGCAGGACGGACGCCCGGGCTCCATGCTCACGCTCACCCGCGCGCTGCTGCGGCTGCGCGCGGAGCGGCCCGAACTGCGGCGCGGCGCGCAGACGTTGCTCACCGAGCTGCCCGACGGCGTCGTCGGCTATCTGCGCCACACCGAGGGCTCTGCGCTCCTCGTGCTCCTGAACCTCACCTCGACGACGCGGCAGATCACCCGCGCCGGCCTCTCCCTCGAAGGACCGCCAGGGCCCTTCGAGCTCCTCGCCGCCACGTCGGACCGCGCCGCGCCAGGACCGGTCGGCCTCCCGCTGCTCCTCGGCGCGGACGAGGCCGTGGTGCTGCGGGTCAGCTGAACCTCGCGCGCCCGCCCAGAGAACAGCCCAGGAAACGGCCATGAAAAGAGGCCCCAGTTGAGCGTCTCCCTCGTCGACCTGCCGCCCGCGCCACGGACGCGGGGGCCCGCCGCGCCGCCGCACGACCGCACGGTCTGGCACATCAACACGACCGCGCACGGCGGCGGTGTCGCCGAACTCCTGCGCAGGTCCGTCCCCTCGCACAACGCGGCAGGGGTGCCCACCAAGTGGCTCGCGCTCGGCGGCGACGCGGAGTTCTTCGCGGTCACCAAGCGCCTGCACCACCGGCTGCACGGCTACCACGACCCGCACGGCCCGCTCGGCGCCGACGAGCGGCGGATCTACGCGGCCGCCACCGCGCAGTTGGGCAGGGAAGTCCTCGAACACGTGGCGCCCGGCGATCTCTGCGTCCTGCACGATCCGCAGTCCATCGGCCTGGCCCCCGCGCTGTCCGCCGCCGGGATCAAGGTGGCCTGGCGCTGCCACATCGGCAGCACCGAGCACGCCTCGCCCGAGGTCCGCGAGACCTGGGAGTTCCTGCGCCCCTATCTGGACGCGCCGTTGCGCTGCGTCTTCTCCGTCGACGGGTACGCGCCCCCGGGCCTGCGGCCAGGACAGTGCGTGACGATCCCGCCGTCCATCGACCCGGCCGCCGCCAAGAACCGCGCCCTGACACCGGACGAGGTGACGGCCGCGCTGCGCGCGATCGGCCTTGAGGAAGGCGCGCAGGGCACCGGTTCCGCGCGGAGCGGCACGGCGACGGTCCTCCAGGACGCGCCGCTGCCGCCCGGCGCCGAGGTCGTCGTGCAGGTGTCGCGCTGGGATCCGCTCAAGGACATGGCGGGCGTGCTCGCCGCGTTCGCCGAGCGGATCGCGCCCCGGCGTCCGGCCGCCCATCTCGTCCTCGCCGGTCCCGAGCCGCTCGACATTCCCGACGACCCGGAGGGCGCGGAGATCTTCGCGGGCGTGCGCGACGCCTGGGCCGCCCTGCCCGCGCCGGTCAGGGCCCGCGTGCACCTGGTGAAGCTGACGCTCAAGGACACCGAGGGCAACGCGCTGCTCGTCAACGCCCTGCAGCGGCGGGCCGACGTCATCGCGCAGAAGAGCCTACGCGAGGGGTTCGGCCTGACGGTGACCGAGGCCATGTGGAAGGGCGCCGCGATCGTCGCGAGCCGGGTCGGCGGCATTCCCTCCCAGCTGCGCCACGAGCGCGAGGGGCTCCTGCTCGCCGACGCGCACGACGGCGAGGAGTTCGCCGCCCACGTACTGCGGCTGCTCGCGAACGAGGGACTGCGCGAGCGGCTCGGGGACGCGGCCGCCCTGCGGTGCGCCGAACTGTTCCTCGCCGAGCGTGAACTCGCCGACCACTACCGCCTCTACCAGGAGCTGCGGCCCTGACAGGGCCCGCCACGCAACGCCGGAAACGGAACGAACGGAAGAGGACCTCATGTCGCAGGAACCCGTCGTCGTCATCGGGGCGAGCAGCGGCTTCGGCGCCGCCCTCGCCCAGGAGCTGACCCTGCGGGGCCACACCGTCCTGGCCGGGGCCCGCTCGCCCGAAGGTCCCGGTGGCGTGCCCTACCAGGCGGTCGACGTGACCTCCGAGGAGTCGGTCGCGGCGTTCTTCACCGAGGCGGCCGCCCGCTTCGGCGCGCCGTACGGATTCGTCTACTGCCCGGCGGACTCCTCCGCCGTCGGGCCCGGCTGGGAGGTCCCCGTCGAGGAGGTCTCCCGCGTCGTCGACGTGACCTTCGTCGGCTTCGTGCGCTGTCTGCGGCACGTCGTCCCGCCGATGAAGGAGCGGGGCCGCGGCAGCGTCCTGGCCATCGGCTCGCGCGGCGCCCGCGTCCCCGTGCCCGCCCTCGCCGCGTACTGCGCGGGCAAGGCCGCCCTCGAACAGCACGTGCGCTGCCTCGCCGAAGAGCTGGCCGACACCCCGGTGCGGGTCAACGCCCTCGGCATCTCCGGCGAGACCCCGCTCGCCCGTGACCATCTGAACCGCAAGGAGAAGGCCCTCGGCCTGACCACGCCCTACCCCGCCCTGCCCGACGTCCGCGACAACCTCCCTGCCGCGTGCTTCCTGCTGTCCGAGGACGCCGCCCATGTGTCGGGGCAGGTGCTCGACGCCCGTCCCCCTGCCTGGACCTGACATTTCTT
Source organism: Streptomyces kanamyceticus (assembly GCF_008704495.1). Classification (NCBI taxonomy): domain Bacteria; kingdom Bacillati; phylum Actinomycetota; class Actinomycetes; order Kitasatosporales; family Streptomycetaceae; genus Streptomyces; species Streptomyces kanamyceticus. The sequence continues at coordinate 9,086,691 of NZ_CP023699.1, read as the reverse complement.
CACCTCCCGAACCAACCTGAGGAAGTGCCATGACGAACACCCTCGACTCCCTCGACCCCTCCCCCCTCCCCACCGGCCTGCACGCCGACCGCGCCCAGGAGACCCGCTGGGTCGTCCAGGCGGTCAAGCCCGTCGAGTACGAGGTACGGATGGTCGCGGGGCTGCTCGACCCCGCCTCGTCCGACCTGGCCACCGCCGGGACCACCGAACGCACCGGAGACCGCCGCTTCGTGGTCGTGGACGCCCACGTCCACGAGCTCTACGGCGACCGCATCCGCGCCTACCTCGACCGGCACGGCCTCACCGGGCGGCTGTGCGTGCTGCCCGCGGGTGAGGAGGCCAAGACCATGGAGAGCGTGCTGCGCGTGGTGCGCGGCATCGACGAGTTCGGCATCTCGCGCCGCCACGACCCGGTGATCGCCATCGGCGGCGGCGTACTCCTGGACATCGTCGGCTTCGCGGCCAGCATGTACCGCCGCAGCACTCCCTACGTCCGGGTGCCCACCACCCTCATCGGTCTGGTCGACGCGGGGGTCGGGGTGAAGACCGGCATCAACTTCGACGCGGGCAAGAACCGCCTGGGCACCTATGCCGCGCCCGCCGTCTCGCTCCTGGACCGGACCTTCCTCACCACCCTCGACCGGCGCCACCTCAGCAACGGCCTCGCGGAGATCCTGAAGATCGCCCTGGTCAAGGACGCCCGGCTCTTCGCCCTTCTGGAGTCCCACGCGGAGGAACTGATCGAGACCTCGTTCCAGGGCCGGTTCGACCAGGACCCGGTCGCCACCGAGGTGTTGGAGCGGGCCATCCACGGCATGCTCGAAGAGCTCCAGCCCAACCTGTGGGAGAGCCGCCTCGAACGCCTGGTGGACTACGGGCACACCTTCAGCCCGACCCTGGAGATGGACGCGCTGCCCGCCCTCCTGCACGGTGAGGCGGTCAACATCGACATGGCCCTGACCACCGTGATCGGCCGCCGTCGCGGTCTGGTCACCGATGCCGAGCAGGAGCGCGCGCTGCGGGTGATGCGACGCCTGGAGCTGCCGCTGAGCCACCCGGTGTGCACCGGCGACCGCCTGGAGCGGGCGCTCGCGGACACGGTGCGCCACCGCGACGGGCTGCAGCGCCTCCCGCTGCCGGTGGGCATCGGCGACGCTTGTTTCGCCAACGACGTGACGGCCCGTGAACTGCACGACGCGGCCATGGAGTTGGCGGATCTGGAGCCGACCCATGCACGGTGACCTCCAGGTGTCGGACCTCGGCACACCCTCGGATGTGCACGGTGTGCACGGCGCCGCGGGGCGGACCCAGTGGCGCTCGCTGGCGGCGGGCCGGGCCCTGCGCGGTCCCTACGAGGCGGTGGAGTGGGCCTGCGTGCCGCCCGGCGGCATCAGCGGCGAGCACCGGCACACCCGGACCGAGGAGATGTACATCCTCCTCACCGGCGAGGGCGAGGCCCTGCTCAACGGCGCACCGCACCCGGTGCGCGCCGGAGAGCTGATCCTGACCGGCCTCGGCGCCACCCACGCACTGCGCAACACCGGTTCCGTGGACTTGAGTTGGCTCACCCTCGAAGTTCCCGCGCACCGCACCATCAGCACGGCACACGCGGCCCACGGGGGCCGGGAAGGCGAGGAGAACATGCCGGTACCACCGCCGGGCAGGACGGCCGTCGTCAGCCTGGACGAGCAGAAGGACGTCGATCCGCGGCCCGTCCTCCAGGGTCCGCTGCGCCGGGTCCGCCACCTGTCCGTGGCGCCCGGCACCGAGGAGAAGTTCTCCGGCGCGGGCCAGGAGCACAGCGTGTTCGTCCGCTCCGGCACGGGCGTGGCGCTCAGCGGTGCTTCCCGGGTGCCCGTGCGGGCGGACCTGGCGCTGACCACCTCGCTCGGCGAGGACCTGGTCGTGACGGCCGGTGCGGGGGGCCTCGACCTGATCTGCGCGACGTTCGTCGTCGACGACTCGTCCGGAGCGGAGGACGACCGGTGATCGTCACGGACAGCCGCTCGGCATCCGTCACCCACCGCGCGGACGGCGACGTGCGCTGGCGGACCCTGGCCCGGCGCGGCATGTTGTTCAGCGAGTGCGAGGCGGTCGACCACCTCGCCCTCGACGCGGGCGGCACGCTGGCATCGCGCCCCGACGACGGCACGGACCTCGTCTGGTACGTGCTCGCGGGCGGCGGCGAGTTCGAGGCGGCGGGCGAGCCGCCGCGCGCGCTCGCGGCGGACGACATGGCGCTGATCCCCGCAGGTGCCGCCATGCGGTTCAACTGCGCGGAGCCGACCGCCCTCCTCGTCCTCACGACGGTCCCGGAACGGGTCTCGCGCCGCCTGCCGCGCCGGGCGCCCTGCATGTAGCCCCGGCCCGCCGTTCCCGCCGTTCCCGCCGTTCCCGCCGTTCCCGCCGTTCCCGCCGGGAAGTCCAACTCCCCCTACGCCCCACCCTGCTCTTGCCCCACGGGAGTCACCTTGCCCCCACACCCGAACGCCCCCGCCGACCGCGGGGTCCGTACCCGAGGGATCCCTTCGGCCACGCACGTCGACCACGTCGCGTACACCGTCCCGGATCTCGACGACGCGATCCGCTTCTTCACCGAGGCGCTCGGCGCCGACCTCGTCTACCGGGAGGAGCCCGTGCGCGCCGACGACGACGCGATGCGCCAGACCCTCAACGTCCATCCGCGCGCGGTGGCCGAGATCGCCATGCTCCGCCTGGGGCCCGTCACCAACGTCGAGCTGTTCGCCTACCACGCTCCCGACCAGCGCCGTCTCATGCCGCGCAACAGCGACTACGGCGGCCACCACCTGTCCTTCCACGTCACCGACATCGACGCGGCGGCGGACCATCTGCGCGCCCAGCCCGGCGTACGCGTCCTCGGTGAGCCACGGACCGTCGCGTCGGGGCCCATCGCGGGCATGCGATGGGTCTACTTCCTCACGCCCTGGGGCATGCAGATGGAACTGAGCTGCCCGCCCGCGCGCCTGCCCTACGAGGAGTCGACCGTGCACCGCAGGTTCTCGCTCGCCGACCGGGGGGTGTGAGTCATGGACGTGGGCATCTCACTGCCGACGACATCGCGGCGCGCCTGGGACCCGGGCCTGGCCCACGTGGCCCGCGCCGCCGAGCGGGAGGGCGCCGCCTCGCTGTGGGTCAACGACCATCTGGCGATGGTGGCCGACCCCGCGTCGCCCTATCCCTACCGGGCCGACGGCACCATCGCCTGGGATCCGGCGGCCCCGCAGCTGGAGGCGCTCGTCGCGCTCGCCCAGGCCGCTGCGGTCACCGAGCGGGCCAGGATCGGCACGGCCGTCCTGGTGCTCCCGCAGCGCAATCCGGTGGAGCTCGCCAAGGCCACCGCAAGTCTTGACGTGCTGTCAGGGGGGCGCCTGCGCCTGGGTGTTGGCGCCGGTTGGCTCGCCGAGGAGATGCGCGCGCTCGGGCACTCCTTCGCGGACCGCGGCAGGCGCATGGAGGAGTACGTCCGGGTGCTGCGCGCCTGCTGGTGCGGCAGGCCCGACCGCTTCGACGGCGAGCACGTCTCCGTTCCTGACGGCCTGTTGATGTACCCGCGGCCCGTCAGGGAGGCGGGTGTGCCGATCCTGGTCGGCGGGATGAGCAAACCGGCCCTGCGCCGCGCCGCCCTGCTCGGCGACGGCTGGCTCGCCGTGGCGGACGCCGACGCGGTGGACAGCGCCGAACTGGGCGCCGCGGTGGCCCTCTTGGAGGCAGAGCGCGCGGCGCACGGACGCGGCCGCGCCGAGCGCGCTCTGAAGATCAACTGTCCGTCCGGGACGGACGCCTCCCGGTGCGCCGAGGCCACCGTCGCGGCGGCCGCAGCCGGGTTCGACGAAGTGATCCTCGACGTGTCGTGGGAACGCCTCGACGACGCGTCGGAGCTGCTGCGCGCCGCCCTGGACGCGGCGTCCGACGCGCGCACGACCTCGGGAGGTACGCGATGACCGGGCGCTTCACCGGCCGGACCTGTCTGGTCACCGGCGGCACCAGGGGCATCGGCCGCGACATCGCGCGGCGCCTCGTCGAGGAGGGCGCCGACGTCACGATCACCGGCCGCTCGGCCGGGCCGCTCGACGCCGCCGTACGGGAGTTGACGGGCGCGGGCCCCGGTTCCGCGCACGGCATCCGGTGCGATCTGGCGGACTCCGGCGCGGTGCGCGCCCTCGCCGCCGAGGCCCTGGAGCGCTCGGGCCGCGTGGACGTCCTCGTCAACAACGCGGGCACGGCGACCCTGCACCGCTTCACCGACGTGCCCGAGCGGGATCTGGACGAGGTGTGGGCCGTCAACCTGCGCGGCGCCTTCCTCCTGACCCAGCTGCTCGTGCCCGCGATGACGGCGGCGGGCGACGGCTGCGTGGTCAACGTGTCGAGCCAGGCGGCCGTCCAGGGCCAGGCCCTGATCTCCCACTACGCGGCGACCAAGGCGGCGCTGCTCGGCCTGACCCGATGCCTGGCCGTCGAACTGGCGCCCGCCGTCCGGGTCAACGCCGTCTGCCCCGGCATCATCGAGACCGACATGATCGCCGAGGACTTCCGCCGCCAGGGCGGTCTGCTCGGCACGGACGCCGACGCCGTGCGCGGCACGACGCTCGCGGGCATTCCCCTCGGCCGCTTCCAGCGCGGCGCGTCGGTGGCCTCGACCGTGGCGTTCCTCGCCTCGCCGGACGCCGCCGACATCACGGGCCAGACCTGGCACGTCGACGGCGGCATGACGATCGGCCGACGCGGTCCCGGTCATCGTGACCCCGACCAACACGGCCCCGCCCCTCAATGCCTCGACCCTCGCGGCCCCGACCACCGTGGCGTCCGAGCCACGGCCGACCTCGTACAGGAGACGTGACGCCATGCCGATTCCCCCCTTCCTAGCGGAGCTGCGCTCCCACGTCGGCACCCAACTGCTCTGGCTCTCCGGGGTCAGTGCCGTGGTCGTCGACGACGACGAGCGCATCCTGCTCGTACGGCGCGCGGACAACGGCCTGTGGGCGATCGTCGGCGGTGTGCTCGAACCCGGCGAGCAGCCCGCCCCCGCCATCGTGCGCGAGGTGCACGAGGAGACGGGCGTCCACGTGGTGCCCGAGCGCGTCTGCGCGGTCTACACCGAGCCGCCCATGACCTATCCCAACGGCGACCGGGCGCAGTACCTGGACATCGCCTTCCGCTGCCGCCCGGTCGGCGGCCTGGCGCGGGTCAACGACGACGAGTCGCTGGAGGTGGCCTGGTTCCCCGCCGACGCGCTGCCCGACATGGAGGAGAAGAACCTCCTCAAGATCACGCAGGCGCTGAAGGGCGGCGCCGAGTCGTGGTTCGTGGAGCCGTCATGAGCGGCATGGACCGTACGGGCGACGCTACGCCGCGTGCCCTCGTCTGGGACATGGACGGCACGCTCCTCGACTCCGGCGAGGTGGTGCCCGACGCCTTCGTCGAGACCGTCCGCAGGCTCGGCGGCGCGACGCCGGGCAGGGCCGAGGTCGTCGAGCTCTACGCCCTGGGCCCACCGCGCATCATGCTGTCCCACCTCCTCCAACGTCCGTGCACCGAAGAGGAGTTGGACCTCTATCACACGGTCCTGGCCGACACCGCCGTCGGCGCCGTCGTCTATCCGGGGATCCGGGCGGCGCTCGACGCGCTGCACGGGAGCGTGCCGCTCGCGGTGTTCACCGGCGCCAGCCGCCGTGCCGCGCGGATCCTGCTCTCCGCCACCGGCCTCGCCGACCGCTTCGACGCCGTCGTCGGCGGCGACGAGGTGAGCCGTCAAAAGCCCGACCCCGAAGGCGTGTTGAGCGCCTGTCGGCAGCTCGGGGTCGGCGCGCACGAGGCGGTCTACGCCGGTGACGCGCCGCGCGACCTGCTCGCCGCGCGCGCCGCGGGTGCTCGCGCCGCCGCGGCGGGCTGGGGCCATCAGTACGACCCCGGGGCGCCCGCCGACCTCACGCTGCGGACCCCCGAGGACCTGCTGCCGGTCTTCGGCCGCCCGGCGGGTCCCGCCTCCCCCTGACCCCTCTCGCACACCCACCCTCGACGGGCACCGTGCGGTGCCCGGCTGCACCCTGCTTGGAGACCCATGTACGTCCACATGATGACCGCCCCCGGCGAACTCGCCCTGTCCACCGTGCCGGACCCGGTGTGCGGGCCCGACGAGATCGTGATGCGGACCGAGGCGGTCTCCATCTGCTCGACGGACGTCTCGTACTTCCGCGGCCACCTGTCCCCCGGTGCCTGGCCGATCATCCCCGGGCACGAATACGTCGGCCGCGTCCTGGAGGTGGGGCGCGCGCTCGGCGCCTCCGTGGAGCCCGGTGACCGCATCTGCTACTGGGGGCAGACCGACTTCGGCGGCATGGCCGAGTACCGCGCGCTGCGCCCCCTGTTCCCCGGTCAGGAGGGGGCGGAGACCACCTGGTACACGGACCGCAACTTCTACGACGCCGACCAGGCCGCCTCGGTGGTCCTGCCCGCCACCGTCCCCTCCTCGCTCGCCACCGTCGTCGAGCCGCTCACCTCGGTCCTGCGCTCGCTGCTGTGGAACCCGCCGCGGCCCGGCGACACCTGCGTCGTCCTCGGCTGCGGCCCCAGCGCCCTGCTCGCGGTCCAGGTCCTGCGCCGCTACTTCGGCGTCGGCCACGTCACCGTCCTGGACCGCAACGACGACCGGCTGCGCCTGGCCCGCGAGCACGGCGCCGCCCTGTCCTTCAACACCGAGACGGGCGCCGAGGCCCTCGGCGACTTCGTGCGCGAGCACCACGACACCTACGCCGACTACGTCTTCGACGCGCTCCCCCACGTCGAGGCCGCCGCCGAAGGGGCCGTGCCCGCGCCCAAGGACGTCCGCGAGCAGGCCATGGGGCTGCTGCGGCCCGGCGGCGCCTACGTCGTCTACGGCGCGACCGCCGTGCCGCAGCTCATCAACACCTGGATGATCCTGGCCAAGGGCCTCAGCCTGCGGGCCGCCCCCTTCGACGTACGCCAGTTCCCGATGGCCCGCTCGGCCGAGGTCGCCGGGGTGGCGCTGCGACTCATCGAGACCGGACTCGTCGACGCCCGGCCGCTCATGACGTCGTACGTCTCGCTCGACGACGAGGACGGCGTGCGGCGGGCGTTCACCGAGTACGGGCAGGGCGCCTCGATGAAGACCTCGCTGCTCGCGCCCGACGTCTTCGCGCGGACCCGGGACGCCCTGGACCTCGGCGAGCCGCTGCGGGTGGGGCCCGCCGTCCAGGAGACCGGGGCCGCCGTGTGACCGGGCCACCAGGGAGGTTCACCCGCGACTCGGTGACGGGCATGGCGTACGGCGGTCTCGCCCTGTACGCGTATGTCCTGTACGTCCAGGGCCCGTTGCTCCCGCTGCTCCGCGAGGAGACCCACCTCTCGTACGCCGCGATGAGCGCGCACTCCACGCTCTTCGCCGCGGGCGGCATCGTCACCAATCTGCTCTACGCCCGTGTCAGCGCACGGCTCGGCGGCCGCCGGTTGTTCTGGGCGGCCGCGGGCTCCCTGGCGGTCAGCGCCCTGCTGCTGGCCCTCGGCGCGTGGGCGGGCGTGGCGTACACCCTGGCGGCCTCGCTCGCCATGGGCGTCACCGGGGCGACGCTCCAGACGGCGACCGCTTCGGCGCTCTCCGATCACCACGGGCCGCACCGCGAGCGGGCGTTGGTCGAGGCGAACGCGGGCGCGAGCGCCACGGCGCTGCTCGCCCCGCTCGCCGTCGGCGCGTTCCAGGCGAGCGGTCCTGGGTGGCGTGCCGCGCTGGTGGTGCCGCTGCTCGCGGGCGCCGTGCTGTACGTCGCGTGCCGACGGGTGCCGTTCGGCGCGGCGCCGCGCCGAGGCGGGCCAGGCGCGCCCGGGAAGACCGCCCGCGCGAAGGCCCCTCCTCTTCCGGCGCGCTTCCGGCTGCTGTGCACCCTGTTGGGCACCGTGGTCGGCCTGGAGTTCTGCGTGGTGTTCTACGGAGCGCCCCAACTGTCCAGCGGGGTGGGCCTGAGCTCCGACAGCGCGGCCACGGCGATGAGCCTGTTCGCCGCGGGGGCGCTCGCCGGGCGTCTGGTCGGCAGCTCGGTGGCCCGCCCCGGGCGCGCCCGTCCTCTCGTCGTCGCCGCGCTGGCGGTGACGGGCGCGGGCTTCCTGCCGCTGTGGACGGCGACCGCCGCCCCGGTCGCGCTCGTCGCCCTCTTCGTCACGGGCTTCGGCGTGGCGAACCTCTTCCCGCTGGTGCTCTCGCTCGCCATCGAGGTCGCCCCCGACCAGAGCGACCGGATCACCGCCCGCGTCTACCTCACGACGTCCACGGCCATCATGTGCGCCCCGCTGCTGCTCGGCGCGCTCTCCGACCGGGTCGGTGTCCGCCCCGCGTTCGGCGTCACGGCACTCCTCATCGCCGTGGCCGCGCTGCTCGTCCTCCTGGACCGCGCGCCACGCACTCCCCCATCCGCCATCCCCCGTCCCGCCGCGCCGCGGCCGGACCCCACGGAGGTCAAGAGTTGACCAGTCACGCTACGGCGGCGCACAGGGCCGCCGATGTGCTGCGCGAGAACCGGCGCACCGGCTTCTCGGCCGGTGCGGGCCTCGCCTACGACTACACCTGCCCCTCGCCCGAGACGTATCCGTTCCAGTGGGCGTGGGACAGCAGCTTCCACGCGATCGCCCTGCTGCACGTCGACACCGAACGGGCGCGCACCGAGCTGTCCTCGCTGCTCTCCGCGGTCACCGGGACCGGGTTCCTGCCGCACATGGTGCTCTGGCAGGACGACCTGCGGCCGCGCGCCACCGCCGAGTTCAGGATCGACCTGTGGGAGGGCTGGCGCTCGGTGACCGTCGCGCCGCCCGTGATCGCCCGGGCCGTCGAGCACGTCTACGAGGCGACCCTCGACCTGGCCTGGCTGCGGCGGACGCTCCCCGCCGTGCAGGGCTTCTTCGACTGGCTGCACCGGCACCGGCGCAGCCCGCGCACCGGGCTCATCGAGATCTACCAGCCGGACGAGTCGGGCCTGGACATGAGCCCCAAGTACGACGCGGCGCTCGGGCTCGACACGTCGGCGCGGGACGCCGTGCGCGACGACTGGCACGCCGCGATGCGCCGCCTCATCGACGGCTACTCCCACGACCGCCGCCCCGAGAGCCCGCTGCGCGCCGCCGGGGCGTTCGTCTGGAACGACGTGCTCGTCAACTCGATCTACGCCGACGGCTTGATGTCCCTCGCCCGGCTGCAGGCGGAGGTGGGCGCCCCCGAAGCCGTCTCGCGCGCCACCGACGCGGCGGCGCGGGACATCTGGGCGGCGCTCGTCGAGCACTGCTGGGACCCCGCACGCGGGGCCTTCTTCGACCTGGACCTGGTGTCGGGGCGGCGCTCCACGGTGCTGACGGCGAGCTCCCTCTTCCCGCTCATCGGCGACGGCGTCCCGGAGCCGATCGCGGAGCGCCTCATCCACGAACACCTGCTGAACGAGCGGGAGTTCTGGCTCCCTTATCCGGTCCCGAGCGTGGCCGCGACCGAGCCCTCCTTCGACCCCGCGTTCGCCACCGGCGCGATCTTCCGCGGGTCGAGCTGGGTGAACCTCAACTGGTACCTGTACGGGGGCCTGCGGCGCAGGGGGTACGACCGGGAGGCCCGGCGGCTCGCGCTGCGCACGGCCGAGTGCGTGGCGGCGCGAGGGCCGCGCGAGTGCTACGGCCCGTACGACGCGGCGGGGCACGGGGCGCGGTCCTTCGGCTGGAGCACGCTCGTCCTCGACCTGCTGCACACGGAGTGGCTTCTCTCGCCGGGCTCCCCCGCCGATCAGGCCGTGCACGACGACTCCGTGCCCGCGGGGCACCGACTGCCGACGGAGGTCTGAGATGGCCAACTGGGGATTCCTGGGCGCCGGTTCGATCGCCGCGTCGAGCCTGGCTCCGGCCGTGCACGCCGCGCCTGGCGCCCGCCTCCACGCGGTCGCCGCGCGCGACGAGGCCCGGGCCGCCGCGCTCGCGCCCCGGCGCACCTACACCGCCTACCCCGACCTCCTGGCCGACCCGGAGGTCGACATCGTCTACGTGGCGCTGCACAACTCCGCGCACCGCCCCTGGGTCGAGGCGGCCCTCGCCGCGGGCAAGCACGTGCTGTGCGAGAAGCCGCTGGGCCTCACCGAGACGGAGACCGCGGCGATGGAGCAGGCGGCGCGCCGCGCGGAGCGGACCCTCGTGGAGGCCGCGTGGAACCGGTGGCACCCGCGCACCCGCGACGCGGAGGCGGCCATCGCGGGATCGGCGATCGGCCGCCCCCTGCACGTCACGGCCGCCTTCCACGGCCTCGCACCGGCGCCGGACAACTACCGCCGCGTCCCCGCGCTCGGCGGCGGAGCCCTGTACGACGTGGGCTACTACGCGCTCTCGGCCGCGCTCGCGGCGTTCTCCTGGCGGATGCCGCGCGTCGAGCACGCGCGGTGGGAGAGCTGGGACGCCTCGTCCGCCGACCGCTCGGTGGTCGCTGACCTCGCTTTCCCCTGCGGCGGGACCGCCGAGATCCGGTGTTCCCTGGACAGCGAGCTCGCCGAGGAGTTCGCCGTCCACGGCACCGAGGGATCGCTGCGCCTGTCGGAGCCCGCCTTCACGGCGGGCGCGGCCCCCTGCACACTCGCCACGACGTCCGAACACGTGCGCCGAACCGCGGACGTACGGGAGTACGCGCCGACCGACCCGTACCGGCTGATGGTCACCGACGTGGACCGCGCGCTCTCCGTCGGCACGGGCTACCTGGTGCCGACGGAGCAGAGCCGTCTGATCGCGCGGCTGATCGACGCGGTACGAGCCGCGGCGTCGCGCGCCGACGGCGGGGCGGAGCACACACCGGCCCCGCACTTCGACCGCGAACGTGATCAGGGCCTGCCCGGATGACGGGTTCGGGGCCGACAATCGACGGTGTGACTCACACCAGCATCCCCGCCCCCGCAGCGCCCGCCGCGTTCCCCGGTGGCGCCGAGCTCTTCCGGCTCGGCCCGCGCGTCGCCCACCTCAACCACGGCTCCTTCGGTGCCGTCCCGCTCCCCGTCTCCCGCGTCCAACGGCAGCTGGCCGAGGAGGCCGACGACAACCCCGACGAGTTCTTCCTCGGCGTCGCCGACCGCGTCGCCGACGCCCGCACCCGCATCGCGGCCCACATCGGCGCGGACCCCGCGGGGACCGCCCTGGTCAGCAACGCCACCGAGGCCGCCAACCTGGCCCTCGACGCGCTGCGCCTGGCGCCCGACGACGAGGTCCTGGTCACCGACCACGGCTACGGCACGGTCGTGGCGGCCGCCGCCCGCAGGGCCCGCGTCAGGACCGTCGCCCTGGGTCCCGACCTGCCGGACGAGGACGCGGTGCGCGCCGCGGTGCTCGCCGGGCTCACCTCGCGTACGCGCGTCGCGCTGCTCGACCACATCAGCTCGCCCACCGCCCGCTTCATCGCCACCCCCGCGCTCCTCGCCGACCTCGCCGAGCGCGGTGTGACCACCGTGGTCGACGGCGCCCACGCCCCCGGCATGCTCGCCGAACCCCTGGCGGGCGGACCCGACTTCTGGTTCGGCAACCTGCACAAGTGGGGGTACGCCCCGCCGGGCAGCGCCCTGCTCGTGACGTCCCCCGCCCACCGCGACCTGGTGCCCGCGCCCGTCCCCTCCTGGGAGGACCACCGGGGCTACCCCCGCGCCGTCGAGTACCGGGCCACCGTCGACTACACGGGCTGGCTGGCCGCCCCCGAGGGCCTCGACCTGCTCACCGGCCTCGGCCCGGACCGCGTACGCGCCCACAACAGCGCCCTCGCCGCCTACGGCGCCGAACTCCTCGCGCGCCTGCCGGGACTGACCCCGCTGCCCTCCGACGACCGCCTCGCCATGCGGGCACTGCGCCTGCCGTCACGTCTCGGCCGCACCCAGGACGAGGCCGTCGCCCTGCGCGAGGAGATCGCGACACGGCTCGGCTGCCGGGTGCTGATCTGGGCCTGGCCGGGCGGCGGTGGCATCCGGATCTGCGGGCAGGTCTACAACGCGCCCGCCGAGTACGAACGCCTGGCCACGGGGCTTCGGTCGCTGCTCGACGGGCGGTGAGACCCCGCTCCGAGGGCCGCGGATGAGCAGGGGGAACCGGGCAGGAACACGCCAGACACCACATCGGCCGACACGGGTCTCACCGGGCCGACGACTCAGGGTGTATGCCCGGTTCGCCCACATTCACTCATTCGGGTGGCAACAGGTCCCAACAGGCAAGTGACCGGGGCGAGTTCGGGAGCCTTGAGGGGCCGTTTGACGGGAGAGTCACATGAGCGCTTCCTCATCCCCTCCGCCACCTCCCCCCTACCGTCTCCTGCGGGCCACCGACCTGCTGGACCTCACCTTCGGCTTCCTGGGCCTGAGTCTCGTCCGCCCCCTGCTCGGTCCCCGCCGTCTCGTCCGCAAGGACCCCGCCCAACCCGCCTTCCTCGTCGTCACCTTCGGCCCGCAGCACGTCGCCGAACAGGCCTTCTTCGAAGTGAGCCCCGGCCTGCCCGAAGCGGCGAACCCGCCGTCGGCTGCCCGGGCGGGCAGCGAGCAGCACAAGCCGCCGCCCGTCGCCTCGCGCATCGGCGGCCGCAGTGTCCTGGTCTTCGCCGTGGGCGCCGACGACGCCATCGACTACACCGAGTCGGGCCTGCTCACGGCCATGCGGACGCTCCCGTTGCGGGTGGTGGACGCCGCCCGTGAACCCGCCGCCGCGACCGGCCTCGCTCCGGTCTCCGGCGGTGCGCGCCTCGATGCGTTCCAGGCCCTGCGACTGGCTCGTGCGGTGGCCGAACTGACCGCGCGGCACGGTCCTGACGAGCCCCTCGCCGCCGGGCTCGTCGCCGCCCCCGCCGCGGAGTCCCAGGCCGCCGCGGGCCCCCGTCCCGAGAACCCCCTGGCCAACCCCGACGACCCGCGCACCGGGCTCGAACTGCCCTACCGCCTGCTCCTGTCACCGCCCCAGACCGCCGCGTGGACGCACGCCACCGCGCTGCCCGACCCGGGTGACCGGGTCGAGCTCTGGCACACCCGGATGCGGGCCGACCGCGCCCGCGCCGTATGGACCCGCGACCCGGGGTTCGACCCGGCGGTCCCGCGCCCGCTGGATCGCGGCGGCAACGAATTCACCATGGCCCTGGACCGCAAGGACCGGTCATCGGTGGTGCACCTGACCTCCAACAGGGAGCTGCCCGGCGGCTTCGTGCCCGAGCCGCTCGCCGTCGACCACCTGATCCTGTCCACCCTGGGCGGCTGGCTCGACTCGCTCGGCCGCTGGGACCGTCCGCCCACCGGCTTCGACGTCACCCAGTGGCGCCACCGCGCGGCCCTCGGCCGCGACCACTACGTACGCGTGATGTACCGGGGCCGCCTGTTCCCCTTCGGGCACCTGGCGGACCTGGTCAAGGTCACGGAGCGCAAGTTCGACCACGCGCGCCCCGACCGTGCCGCCTACCTCAACCAGCGGTTCTTCATCATGGTGCGCGAACCGGTGCGCGCCTACGGCACCCCGGAGGAGAACGCCGACCAGCGGCGCCTGCACCGCCTCTTCCCGTTCACCAGCGTGCGGCTGCTCACCCTGGTCACGCCTGACCTGTTGACGCCGCGGCCGATCCCCGGCCTGTCCTCGATCGACGGCGACCCGAACGAGAAGCTCGCCTTCTTCCCGGTGTCCTCGACCGATGATCCGTTCGCCTTCCAGGTCGCCATGGTCGATCTCGACGGACGCCGCCTGGAGTTCCGTACGCCGATGGCGTTCGTCGGCAAGCTCGTGCACGAGAACAAGGCCGATGTGCGGGCGGTCGTCACGCACTATCAGGGGCTCGTCTCCGGTCCGGTGCCCCAGCCGCCCGATCTCGGCGACCCCGCTGTGCGGCGGACCGTCGCGGACGTGCGCGGCCAGTCCCTCGCCTACGCGCCGAGCCGCAAGCCCGACGACACGACGCTCGCCACCGGCCAGCTGATCTGGGGCGCCGAGACCACCGACGCCCTCCTCGGCCTCGATCCCACCGATCACCCCCGGTTCGTGCCGACAGTGCGCTGGGCGCGCGCCGTCGTCCCCGCGCTGAGCCGCTTCGGCACCGGCTTCGGCGGGGATCAGCAGCAGTCGGTGTTCTATCCCGAGCCGTACGTACGGGACGCCTTCACCGAGGCGAACAAGGGGCAGGTCTTCATCGAGCTGGCCCAGGCCGTGGACCTCACCTTCCGCGACGGCGGCCAGAACGCGGGCGCGCTCGCCCAGCCGAACTTCCCGGTGGCGGGGCTCTCCCGGCTCACGGGACCCGTCGCGGCCACCCCCGCCCACCTGCTGGCGGCCGACGGGCAGGCCGTCGACAAGTGGGCCAAGCTCGCGCAGGGCCGGTTCAACCCCCTCGACTACTTCGGGGCACTGTCCGGGGCGAAGCTGTTCGGAATGTTCCCGCTCTCGGAGATCATGAGCGAGATCGGCCTGGACAACCTGAAGGCGCCGAACTTCTTCACGGCGACCGTCAACGCGGTCACCGGATTCCTCAGCGACCTGCGCGGCCTTCGCGATCTGCTCACCTCGGTCGAGGAGCAGTTCCCCGACATCGCGGACCAGGTCATCCGCGTGACGGACGCGGCGGCCGCATTCACCCAGCTCCTGGTCGACTACATCGTCGGTCAGCTGGAGGGCCTGCCCGACCCCACCACCATCGAAGAGGTGGAGAACGCCTTCAACGCGTTCTCCGAGGCGCTCGCCGCGCTGCGCGTCGGGCTGCCCGCCGCGGTGGACACCGGCGTGCGGCAGCTGCTCAGCAGGATCGCCGAGCAGGTCGCCACCTGGGACAGCGCCGTCGGTCAGGCGCTCGCCCTGAAGAAGGCGATCGAACTGGCGGCACTCGGCGCCAAGTTGCCCGACCTCGTCACCTCGCGCCTCGAATGGCAGCCCGACATCAAGGCCTGGACCCCGGACAAGCCGACGCCGACCAAGGCCGAGGACGCCGTGTTCTGGCCGGTGGGCAAGTTGACGCTGGTCACCGACCTGCGGGGGTCGCTGCGTCCGGATGTGACCCAGGCGGCGGACGTCACCTGCACCCTCGGCAAGTTCGACCTGCGCATGGTCCCGGGCTTCGACGCGATCGTGCTGCACTTCGACCAGATCAAGTTCACGATGCGTGCCGGGCAGAAACCGGACGTGGAGGTGAAGTTCGGCGGCGTCGACTTCGTCGGGAACCTGGAGTTCGTCCAGACCCTGCGCAACATCATTCCGCTGGACGGCTTCAGCGACCCGCCCGCGATCACCGTGGACAGCTCCGGGATCCACGCGAACTACTCGATGCAGCTGCCGAACGCGGCCGTCGGTGTCTTCAGCCTGGAGAACCTCTCGCTGAACGCCGCGCTCTCGGTCCCCTTCATCGGCGACACCCCGCTGCAGGCCGGGTTCGCGTTCTGCCGCCGGGAGGCGCCCTTCCGGCTCACGGTGTCGATGCTGGGCGGCGGCGGCTACTTCGGGATCGTCCTCACTCCCAAAGAGATCGCCGTCATGGACGCCGCCCTGGAGTTCGGCGCCGCCGTGTCCATGAACTTCGGCGTGGCCAGCGGCAGCCTGTCCGTGATGGCGGGCATCTACTTCCGCCTCGACCTCGCGCAGAAGAGCGTCACGCTCGTCGGCTATCTGCGCGCCCGCGGCGAGGTCGACGTGCTCGGCATCGTCTCCGCCTCCATCGAGCTGTACATGGAGCTGGGTTACAAGGACGGCTACGCGATCGGCCGGGCCAGCCTCACCATCAGCATCGAGATCGGCTTCTTCGAGACGTCGGTGACCATCCGCTGCGAGAAGAAGTTCGCGGGCAGCGGGACGCGGACCGCCTTCGCGGCGGGCGCCGACGCCCCCGCTCTGACCCCGCCCACGTTCTCCGACCTCATGTCGCCGTACGACGATCCGGCGACCGGCGCCCGGATCGACCCGGTCCTCGACTACTGCACGGCGTTCGCGGAGGTGGCCTGACCCATGGACAGCATCCGATGGACCGTACTCCCCGACGGCGTCCTCGACGCGGGCTCCGTACGGGTGTCCGTCCTCGTGAGCCCGAGCCTCACCGGCATCAGCACGCTCGGACAGTCCGACGCCTTCAAGAACTGGCCGGAGCGGCTCGCCGCGCTGCTGCCCTCGCTGTGGCTCCAGTTCGACAGCGCGCAGGGCCCCGTCGTCAAGGAACTGCGGCCCACAGGCCGCTATCCGGCCGCCGACCGCACCCTGTGGCGGACCCTGTTCAACGACTCCACCTATGTCAGGGAGCCCCAGCGGCCGAACGCACTCGCCGCACAGGAGCGCCGCACCCTGCGCTCCTACCCGGGCAAGATGGTGCACGACGAGGTCACAGGGCTGTACAAGGCGGTCGCCGTGTACACCACGCAGAGCAGGCTCCGCACCGAATGGGCCCGTGAGGAGCGGGCGTTGTGCGAGGAGCCGCCCACGGACCACCGCGGCTGGGAGCTGCCCGGGCTTTTCCGCCTCGTCGACATGATCTCGGACCCGGTGCTCAAGCTCGGCCGCAACCTGGACGCCGGGTACGCGGTGCTCCAGACGGCCCTGCACCCCCGCGGCATCGACGCGAGGGACGACGAGAACGCACCGCGCTACATGGACCGCACGAGCGGCGTGTACACCAGCGAGGACAACAACAGAATGCTGCCGCTGGCCGAGGCGTCACGGTTCTACGACCGCGAGAAGCCCTCCGCCACGCTCGCCGAAGAGCCCCCGCACCGCGTCGACTTCCACGAGGCGTGCGGTCTCCTGGGCGACTATCCGGAGCTGCAGCGCCGGTTCGGCCTCGTGCTGGACCTGCGCTTCGCGGTGCCCGCCGCGGTGGGCGAGCAGTCGAAGGTCCGCGTGCACTTCGACGACCGCATCGCCGACGCGGGCCGCCTCAACGCCGCGGGCAACTGCCCCTGGACGAAGCTCCGTCACGTCCGGGGCAGCGTCTTCGAGGCGGCCGCCGGGGACAGCGGGGTGATCACCGGGCGCATGCTCAACCTCGGCGACCCCAAGACCTGGCACCTCACCGAACTCGACGTGGACGGCGCGGCCCTCAAACACATCGACTACGCCCGGACGATCGACAGCCTGTGGACCAGGGGCGAGGCGCGGAGCTCGGTGGCCCAGCAGATGCTGGGCACCGGCACGCCCGCGGCCCGTGGCGGCGGGATCACCCTGCTGCACACCGACCGCGACAAGCACCTCGCCGGGCAGATCGGCACCGACGTCGACCGCCAAGTCAGCGCTGGAGAGGTCGAGTTGACGGCCCAGGACCTGGTGCGCGGCTACCGCGTCGACATCGGCACCGTCGACCCGGTGACCGGCAAGGTCACCCAGTGGCGTTCGCTGCTGCGGCGCCGCGGCCACTATGTCGTCCGCCGCCCGGGCCAGCCGCCCGTCGAGATCACGGTCGGCCCCGACGAGGGACTGGTACGCGCCAGCGCCGTCACCACCGACGCGGTCGACGACCGTCAGCTGTACGGACACCAGGCCGTGTGCGGCTGGCACGGCTGGAGCCTCGCGGCTCCGCGCCCGGGCCGGACCATCGGCCTGGACGACAAGCCGGAAGCACCCGCTCCACCGGTGTCGCCGGATGTGCCGCTCGACACCAAGTTCACCGCCGAGCCCGGTTCGCTGCCGGCCCTGCGCTTCGGCAGGACCTACCGGATGCGCGCCAGGCTCGCCGATCTGACGGGCAACGGCCTCGACCACACGGCGAGCACCCCGGACGCGGTCCACTCGGACGCGATCACGTACGGCCGCTGGGAGCCGGTCCCCCAGCCCGTCGTGCTGCCGCTCCTGCCGTTCAACGAGGGCGAGTCCACCGAGCGCCTGGTCATCCGCAGCACCGTCACCGACGACGGCCGCGCGGTCTCCACCGACGAGTACGCCCTGCGGCACAACGACGTCCCCGACCACAAGGCCCACTCCGAGGTGGACGACCTCGACCGGCGGTACAAGCCGATCGCCGAGCGGCATATCGCGCCGCCGAAGACCGCGCTCCAGATGGCCGAGGAGCACGGGGTGTTCGACGCGGCCTTCGGCCCGGACAAGCCCGACCAGGCGCGTGAGGAGTACGTCACCGTCGCCTCGCGCGAGTCGGGCTCCTTCCTGGACACCAAGGTGCGCGACCCCGAGTGGCCCTACCGGGAGCACGACCTGCTGCGCGAGGGCGACATCCACATCGCCAAGCACGACGTGCACGACCCGCTGCCGCTCACCGCGCTTCCACTGCCCCGGCGCGGCGCCGAGCTGAAGCAGGGCGAGTTCGTGGTGCACAGCGCCGACCAGCTGCTCCTGCCGTACCTCCCGGACGTCCTGGCCGAGGGGGTCATGCTGCGCGGCCTGCCCGGCGACACGGAGAACCGCAAGATCCCCTTCCCCGGCCCGTGGCCGCAGGCCAAGCCGTTCAAGCTGTGCATCAAGGAGGGCACCGGCGAGCCGCACTGGCACGACGGCCTCATCGAGCGGGTGCTCGACGTGTTCCTGACCAAGGGCGAGATCGCCACCGTCCGGCTGAGCTGCTACGTCGACCCGCGGAAGCTCCCGTTGCTGCGCCAGTGGAGCCTGCTGACGGCATCCCCGTACTGGACCCAACTGCCCGCCGCCGACCGGACGTTCGTCACCCGCGCGAGCGCGGACGGTGAGAACTGGATGCTCACCCCGTGGACCGAGCTGACGCTGGTGCACGCGGTGGAGAAGCCCGTGCTCCGCCCCGAACTCGGCCAACTGGCCGCGGAGCGGACGTCCGAGCAGACCGCGGCCCAGGTGTCCGGCCGCCTGACCAGCCACTCCGAGAGCAGCGGCCACGTCGAGCTGGACGCGCACTGGAGCGAGTGGCTCGACGACGTCAGCCAGCCCGCGCCGAGCAGGATCGAGGGACACACGCACCTCGAAGACGTCGTCCTCGACTACACCGACGACGACGAACGGATCACCCGCGCGCACGAGTTCGGCGACACCCGGCACCGCGACGTCCGCTACACCCCGACCGCCGTCACGCGCTTTCGCGAGTACTTCCACCCCAGCCTCACCGAGGACCGGGCCAAGGTCACCCGCGTCGGCCCGGTCACCGCTCCCCTGTCGGTGCCGAGCGCGCGTCGGCCCGAGCCGCCGGTGATCGCCTATGTCGTACCGACCTTCCGGTGGGAGCGGACCGTCGACGAGGAGCACCACACGGTCACCCGCCGGCGCCGCTCGGCAGGACTGCGCGTCTATCTGAACCGGCCCTGGTACTCCTCGGGCGACGACGAGATGCTCGCCGTGATCCTGGACCCGGGCACGGCCCTGCCCGACACCCTCGCCACCCGCTGGGGCGTGGACCCCGTCTGGGCGGACACCACGGTCCTGCCCACCCCGTCGGCCGCGCACTTCCCGAACGCGGAGCGGCGCCCGACGGGCCTGCGGCTCGCCGAATCCCCGGACACGGCACCGGTGTTGGTGGACGCGGCCGCCTTCACGCCCGTGTACCACCGGGAGCGGCGGCTGTGGTACGTCGACATCGATGTGGACTTCGGCGCGGATGCCACGACGCGGACGGCCTACTTCCCGTACGTGCGCCTCGCCCTCGCCCGCTACCAGCCGCACTCGGTCGACCCGCTGCACCTGTCGAAGGTGGAGCGCGCGGAGTTCGCGCAGCTCGCCCCGCCCCGTTCGGTCAGCGGCCACCGCGAGGGCGACAGGCTCACCGTCCGGATGACCGGGCCCGCGGCGTTCAACGAGCTCGGCGAACTCGGCGGTTCCGGGGTACCGGCAGCGGCCGCGAGCAGGCGGGTCGTGGTGAGTCTGCAGAGCCGGGCGAGTCTGACCGAGGACGAGATGGACTGGCAGCCGCTCGGCGCGCCGGTGGAGCTGGCGTGCGGGGCGGACGCGGGCGGCTTCGCCTGGACCGGTGGGATCGCCGCGCCGGTCGGGCAGTTGCTGACGTCGTACCGCCTGCTCGTCCAGGAGTATGAGCTCTACCGCACGGACCGGGACACGGCGACCGACACCGTCACCGTGCGGGGCACCGTGCTGCCCGCCGCCCGGCGTCTGGTGCACGCCGACTTCTTCGGCCTGACCGTCGGCCTGCTCGGCCGGATCGACTTCGACCTCCGGGAGGACAGCGAATGAAGCGACGACCGTTCGCCTACTGCCTGATGACCCTCGCGCTGGCCCTGGTGTGGTCCTCGCCCGCTTCCGGCGCCCCGGCGAGCAGGTTCAACGACCCGCCGCCGCACCGCGGCGGCGCCGAGATCCGGATGACCGTGCTGGGCGGCACGTACAACTGTTCGTCAGGGTTCGCGGTGCGCAGGGTCGAGGACGGCAAGCGCGCCATGACCACCGCGGGGCACTGCCCCCTCGGTCTGATCAACGTGGACACGACGTCGGGCCAGTACCCCTTCGGCACGTTCGTCAGGACCTTCTACGACAACGTGGTGGACGCCGCGCTGGTCGCGGGGACCCCGCAGAAGCCGCAGCTGTACGCGCCGACGCTGTGGACCGACGGCGGCCCGCAGGGCAGCCCGGTCGCCCGGCGGGTGCTCGGCAAGGCCGACGGCCCGGTGGTCGACCAGAAGGTGTGCGTCAGCGGCAAGGTGACCAAGCTGGTCTGCGACATCGAGGTCTACAACCTCACCAGCGGCGAGTCGTGCGGCGAGGAGCCGCCGCACATCTGCACGCGCGGTCTCGTCCTCGCGGGCAAGGAGGGCAAGAACATCGTGAAGGCGGGCGACTCGGGCGCGCCCGTGTTCGTCCCCATCGACACGGAGATCGACGGGCACAAGGTGTACGGCGCCATGCTCGTCGGCATGCTGGTCGGCGGCGGCCCCCGGGTCGAGCACGGACCCGAGGACCTGGTGGTGTTCCACCCCATCAAGCAGATCGAGTGCTCGCTGAACGCCAGGGTGCTGACCACGGCGGAGGCGGAGTCGGGCGACACGACACCGCCGCCCCCGCGCGACGACTGCGCGGGGACGGGCTGACTCCGGGAATCAGAAGACGGGCTGATTCCCGGCGCTCAGGAGAGGGGGATCAGGAGAGGGGGATCAGAAGATGGAGAGACCCGTATGCGTCGTGAAGCGGTCGAGCGCGGCGACACCCGCGACCGAGTTGCCGCGCTCGTCCAGGCCGGGACTCCACACGCACACGGTGCAGCGTCCCGGCACGACCGCGATGATGCCGCCGCCCACGCCGCTCTTGCCCGGCAGGCCCACCCGGTGCGCGAAGTCACCGGCCGCGTCGTAGGTGCCGCAGGTCAGCATCACCGCGTTGACCTGCTTGGCCCGGCTCCTGGAGAGCAGGGTGGAGCCGTCGGCCCTTATCCCGTGCCGGGCCAGGAATCCGGCGGCCAGGGCCAGATCGCCGCAGGACGCCTCGATGGAGCACTGCCGGATGTACTGGTCGAGCAGTTCGGGGACCGAGCAGGTGATGTTGCCGTACGACGCCATGAAGTGCGCGAGGGCGGCGTTGCGGTCGCCGTGGGCGGCCTCCGAGTCGGCGACGGCCAGGTCGAAGGTGAGGTCGGGATTCCCGGATTCGGCGCGCAGGAAGTCGCGCAGTGTTCCGCTGGCGTCGCCCGTCAGGAACTGCAGGCGGTCGGTGACGACGAGCGCGCCGGCGTTGATGAACGGATTGCGGGGGATGCCGTTCTCGTACTCCAGCTGCACCAGTGAGTTGAAGGGGTTGCCGGACGGCTCGCGGCCGACGTGCTCCCACAGCTCGTCGTCCTCCTGGGCGAGCGCGAGGGCCAGGGTGAAGACCTTGGTGATGGACTGCGTGGAGAAGGGCTGCTGCCAGTCGCCGACCCCGTGGACCGTGCCGTCGAGTTCGGCGACGGCCATGCCGAAGCGGTTCGGGTCGACCGCGGCAAGCGCCGGAATGTAATCGGCGGGGCGGCCGCGGCCCGGGGTGGCCTCGATCTCGCCGGCGATGCGGTCAAGGACGGACTGGAAAGAGTCGGACACGCAGGCTCACTTCGACTTCGTACGGTAGTGCTTGAGCCACACCTTATCCGGCACAGTCGGGACGAAAGGGAACACCTCCCCGTCGCCCCCCTGCCACCTCCCTGTCACCTCCCCTTCGCCGCCCCGGACCGCCCGTCAGGCGCCGACGTACTCCGCCAGATGCTCCCCGGTGAGCGTGGAGCGGGCGGCGACGAGCTCGGCGGGGGTGCCCTCGAAGACGATCGTGCCGCCGTCGTGGCCCGCGCCTGGCCCGAGGTCGATGATCCAGTCGGCGTGCGCCATGACCGCCTGGTGGTGCTCGACGACGATCACCGACTTGCCGGAGTCGACGAGCCGGTCGAGCAGCGCGAGGAGCTGCTCGACATCGGCGAGGTGCAGACCCGTGGTCGGCTCGTCCAGGACGTAGACGCCGCCCTTGTCGCCCATGTGCGTGGCCAGCTTGAGCCGCTGCCGCTCGCCGCCGGAGAGCGTGGTGAGCGGCTGGCCGAGGCTGAGGTAGCCGAGCCCGACGTCGACGAGCCGGTCGAGGATCTTGTGCGCGGCGGGGGTGTGCGCGTCGCCCGAACCGAAGAAGGCCTCGGCCTCGGTCACCGACATCGCGAGCACCTCGCTGATGTCGCGGCCACCGAGGTGGTATTCGAGCACCGAGGCCTGGAACCGCTTGCCCTCGCAGTCCTCGCAGGGACTGGCGACACCGGCCATCATCGCCAGGTCGGTGAAGATGACGCCCGCGCCGTTGCACGTGGGGCAGGCGCCCTCGGAGTTGGCGCTGAACAGCGCGGGCTTGACTCCGTTGGCCTTGGCGAAGGCCTTGCGGATCGGGTCGAGCAGTCCGGTGTACGTCGCGGGGTTGCTGCGCCGCGAGCCCTTGATCGGGGACTGGTCGACGGAGACCACGTCCGCGTCGCCCGGGATCGAGCCGTGCACGAGCGAGCTCTTGCCGGAACCGGCGACACCGGTGATGACGGTGAGTACGCCGAGCGGAATGTCGACGTCGACGTCCCGCAGGTTGTTCGCCGAGGCGCCGCGGATCTCCAGCGCGTCCTTGGGCGTACGCGCCGTCTCCTTGAGGGAGGAGCGGTCGTCGAAGTGGCGGCCCGTGCTGGTCCCACTGGCCCGCAGTCCCTCGACGGTGCCCTCGAAACAGACGGAGCCGCCCGCCGTGCCCGCGCCGGGGCCGAGGTCGACGACGTGGTCGGCGATCGCGATGGTCTCCGGCTTGTGCTCGACGACGAGCACCGTGTTGCCCTTGTCCCGCAGCCGGAGCAGCAGGTCGTTCATCCGCTGGATGTCGTGGGGGTGCAGTCCGATGGTCGGCTCGTCGAAGACGTAGGTGACGTCGGTGAGCGAGGAGCCGAGGTGGCGGATCATCTTGACGCGCTGCGCCTCGCCACCGGACAGGGTGCCCGCGGGGCGGTCGAGCGCGAGATAGCCGAGGCCGATCTCCACGAACGAGTCGAGGGTCTGCCGCAGCGCGGTGAGAAGCGGGGCCACCGAGGGGTCGGACAGGCCGCGCACCCATTCGGCCAGGTCGCGGATCTCCATCGCGCAGGCGTCGGCGATGGAGATCCGCTTGATCTTCGAGGACCTGGCGCCCTCGCTGAGCCGGGTGCCCTCGCACTCGGGACAGGTGGTGAAGGTGACCGCCCGCTCCACGAAGGCGCGGATGTGCGGCTGCATCGCTTCCTTGTCCTTGGACAGGAAGGACTTCTGGATCTTGGGGATCAGGCCTTCGTACGTCAGGTTGACGCCGTTGACCTTGACCTTGACCGGCTCTCCGTAGAGGAAGGCTTGCAGTTCCTTCTTGGTGTACCTACGGATCGGCTTGTCCGGGTCGACGAAGCCTGACTGGGCGTAGACCTGCACGGTCCACTGGCTGTCCGACTTCCAGCCGGGGATGGTGAACGCGCCCTCGGCGAGCGACTTGGAGTCGTCGTACAGCTGGGTGAGGTCGATGTCGGAGACGCTGCCCCGGCCCTCGCAGCGCGTGCACATGCCGCCGGTGCGCTGGAAGGTCGCCTTCTGCGCCTTGGTCTTGTCGCCGCGCTCGACGGTGATCGCGCCGCTGGCCTTCACCGACGCGGTGTTGAAGGAGTACGCGCTGGGCGGGCCGATGTGCGGCTTGCCGAGACGGCTGAAGAGGATGCGGAGCATCGCGTGGGCGTCGGTGGCGGTGCCGACCGTGGAGCGCGGGTCGGAGCCCATCCGCTGCTGGTCGACGGTGATCGCGGTGGTCAGGCCGTCGAGGACGTCGACCTCGGGGCGGGCGAGGGTGGGCATGAAGCCCTGCACGAAGGCGCTGTAGGTCTCGTTGATCATCCGCTGGGACTCCGCGGCGATCGTGTTGAACACCAGCGAGCTCTTGCCCGAGCCCGAGACCCCGGTGAACACCGTCAGGCGGCGCTTGGGGATCTCGATGCTGATGTCCTTGAGGTTGTTCTCGCGCGCGCCGTGCACGCGGATCAGGTCGTGGCTGTCGGCGGTGTGCGGCACGGGCGACCGGTCTTCCGTCCTCTTGGGCATGCTCGTCGTGTCTCCCTCTGTCGCGCGGGCCGCCTTCGCGGTCTCCGTCGGCCTCGTCCGGCTCGATCCAACCAGCTTCGAGAGTGGTCTGCGGTGCGATCGGGGCGGGCGCCGCACGGGCTGTACGCGTGCGGCGCCCGGCGCCCGACCCGGGTCACTGCTTGCGCGGCTGGCTGAAACGCAGCATGTTGCCCGCGGGGTCGCGGAAGGCGCAGTCCCGGACGCCGTACGGCTGGTCGATCGGCTCCTGGAGCACCTCGCCGCCCGCGGAGCGGATGCGTTCGAAGGTGGCGTCGCAGTCGTCGGTCCGGAAGATGACGCCGCGCAGCAGGCCCTTGGCGAGCAGCTCGGAGACGGCCTTGCGGTCGGCGGCGGCCGCGTTCGGGTCCGCGAGCGGGGGCTCGAGCACGATGTCGACGTCGGGCTGCGTGGGTGAGCCGACGGTCACCCAGCGCATGTCCTCGTAGCCGACGTCGTTGCGCACCTCCAGGCCGAGGACGTCCCGGTAGAAGGTGAGCGCCTTGTCGTGGTCGTCGACGGCGATGAAGGTCTGAGAGAGGTTGATGTCCATGCGCTTCACGCTACGAGCGCCGGCCCGGGGCCGCTTCTCCATTCCTGACCGGTTGCGTCCCTGCCTCTCCGGTGGCTCACCGGCGTCCGCCGAACTCCCAGTCGTGCACCTCGATGCCCGCGTACCGGTCCTCGGTCAGCACGGCCCGTGCCTCCTCCGGCCCCGGGGCCCTGACCAGCGCGGCCGTGCCGAGCCAGGTGTCGCCGTCGTCGGAGAGCAGCGGCCCGTACGCGATGAGCTCGTCCTTCTCGGCCGGTACGGCGAGGTCGACGGCCTCCCCGGAACCGAGGCCGAGCACCAGATACCGGTTACCGCCGGTGTTCCCGCCGGGGAACTCCCACATGGTGCGGCCCAGCAGATCGCGCCAGCGGCGCAGCAGGACGTCCCGGTAGACCCCGGCCTGGTACCCCGGCTCGTCGAAGGCGAACGCGCGGGCGGCCGCGAGGTCGGGAAGATCGACGATGTGCACACTGCCGGTGGGCGTCTCACCGTCGGCGCCGAAGGTGGGACCGCGGGCGATCATCCGCTCCTGGTAGTGGTCCATGTAGGACCAGTGGTCCTCCAGCAACTCTTCGCGCAGGGCGAGGGATCCGGGCCGGTCTCGGTGATAACAGAGGAACTCCATGCGGACAGACTGTCCCGGATGTGCGGCGGGGCTCAAGGGGGTTTGGACGGGGTGGGTGGGTGGCCCACCCCTCCGGTCGTCAGCCGGTCTCGTCCGCCGCCTCCTCCCCCGTGTCGTACCAGAACGCGCCCTGTACGGATCCCCGGCCCTTGGGTGCGCCGTCGCCGCCGATCCACCAGGTTTCCAGGCTGCTGGGGATGCGCGACACCGCGGCCACCCCGCTGTAGGCGGCGCCGCTGCCGAACGCGGAGTGCTGGTAGGCGGTCCACTTGCCGCCCTCGTACCAGAACGCGCCCTTCACCTCTCGTTGCGGGCCGACCCACCAGATCTCCATGCTGCCGGGGATCCGGGAGACCGCGGCGATTCCGGTGCCGGGCGAAGCGCCTGCGTTCGGGGCGATGCGGTAGCGGGCCCACTGGCCGCCCTCGTACCAGTAGGCGCCGTCCAGGGCGGCGATGGCGCTCCCGGTGTCACCGACCCACCAGATCTCCATACTGCCGGGCACGCGGGAGACCGCGGCCATGCCGCCGTTCACGGACGCGCTGCGGTCCGGGGCGATCTGGTAGCGGGCCCACTGGCCGCCTTCGTACCAATAGGCGCCCTCCACCGAACCGTTGGCACCGATCCACCACAACTCCATGCTGCCCGGGATGCGGGACACGGCAGCCACGCCACCGCGCACCGCTGCGCTGCCGCCAGGGGCGATCTGGTAGCGGGCCCACTGGCCACCCTCGTACCAATAGGCGCCCTCCACCGAACCGTTGGCACCGATCCACCACAACTCCATGCTGCCCGGGATCCGGGAGACCGCGGCGATGTTGCCCTCGTTGTTCACGCTGCCGTTCGGGGCGATCTGGTAGCGGGCCCACGAGCCGCCCTCGTACCAATAGGCGCCCTCCACCGAACCGTTGGCACCGATCCACCACAGCTCCATGCTGCCCGGGATGCGGGAGACCGCGGCCATGCCGCCGCTGACCGAGGTGCTGCCGTTCGGAGCGATCTGCTGGCGCGTCCACTGGCCGCCTTCGTACCAATAGGCGCCTTCGACCGACTGGTTGATTCCGGTCCACCAGACTTCCATGCTGGTGGAGATCCGCGAGAGCGCCGTGATGCCACGGGTGTCAGTGGCGCTGCGTTCCGGCGCAAGGTTGTATTCGTGCCATGAAGCGCACATCGGGATTCCCCTTCCACTTCCGCACCGGAAATTAGCAATGGGGGAAGGGCGGGGCACCGGCGTGCAATCGCGCGCTGGAGGCACGGTCGTACCCCCGGCGCGCACCGTTTTCCGGGCGTTCTCCTGGTCGATCAGTCGATGACGGCCGTGGCTTCGACCTCGACCAGATGGTCGGGGACGGACAGGGCCGCCACCCCGATCAGGGTGGCCGGGGGCACCGGCGTGACGCCCAGTTCCGCGGCCGCCCGGGAGATGCCCTCCAGGAGCAGCGGCATCTTGTCGGGGGTCCAGTCGACGACATACACGGTCAGCTTCGCCACGTCGGCGAAGGAGCCGCCGATCTCGGCCAGGGCGGTGCGGACGTTGAGGTAGCACTGCTCGACCTGGGCGGCGAGGTCACCCGCGCCGACGGTCTTGCCGTCGGCGTCCCAGGAGACCTGTCCCGCGATGAAGACCTGCTTCGACCCGGTCGCGATCGACACCTGCCGATAGACGTCGATCTCCGGCAGTCCGCTCGGATTCACCAGGGTGATGGCCATGCCGTACGTCTCCTCTGTTGTCTCTTCCGGTTACTTGGGAACCGTAGGAGAGCGGCTTCTGACAGGGAAGAACGCACTTTTTCGAAACCGGGTCACCTCCTGGTGACCCAGGAGCTCAGCGGCCGGTTCCCCGGAGTGGCGCGAGCGCCGCGTCGTCCACCGGCGCCGTCCCCGTGAGCGTGCCCAGGAGGGCGCGGGCGAGGACGGTGGCCGAGTCGACCCGGGTGTCCTCGGGTTCGTCGCCGGTGGCGCCGGCGATGACGGCGTCGCGCACCCACTGGGAGCTGTCGAGCCCGCCGAAGAGTTCGGGGAAGGAGAGCGCCATCAGGCACACCCCGACGTTCGCCGACATGATCGACTGCGCGGCCAGCTCGACGGACGTACGCAGCCTGCCGGCCTCCGCGCAGCGCCGCACCGCGGAGCGCAGCAGCTCCTGGGCGTCGTCGATGGCCCGGGGCTTGGGGTCGCCAAGGGGCGTGAACATCAGCCGGTACAGGTGGGGGTTCCCGAGCGCGTACGCGACGTGGCTGTCCCAGGCGACCCGCAGATCGGCGACCGGGTCCGCGGTCAGCGGGTTCTTCCGCTTGTTCGCGAGGAAGCGCTCGAACCCTAGGTCGGCGACGGCCGTGAGCAGGCCCTGCTTGTCGCCGAACTGCCGGTAGATCTCCGGCATGCCCACGCCCGCGCGGTCGCAGATCGCCCGGGTGGAGATGGCCGACGCGTCCTTGGTGGCGAGGAGCTCCGAGGTGGCTTCGAGGATGCGGTCACGTGCGGCAGACATGCGCCCGATGATAACGCCGCTAACACCTCGGGGCCCGGTACGGACCCGCTCTCGGCCTGGTCGGCGCGGGCTCCAGCACGGACTTCAGCGCTTCACCTACGACCATTGGAATCATCGCTAACTCCTCGTGTTAGCGTTACTAACACCTGAGGGGTTCCTCCCCCAGGTGCGTTTTCCACCGCTCGTAGCGAAAGTGCTGGTGCCCTGATGCAACGCAGACGCCCGAAGCTCCTCCGCCTCACGACCGCGGCCGTCGCCGCCACCGCCGGGATGTCCCTGCTCGCCGCGTGCGGCTCCGGCGACGGGGACGGCGACGGCGACGGGAAGGGGGCCGCGGACGCCAAGTCGCCCGCCGCGCGGCCCGGGCCCGCCGCGGGCCGGGACTTCTCCGTGACGCACATCGGAGGGCCGACCACGATCGTGGAGATCGCCGGTGCCCGGATCCTGCTCGACCCGACCTTCGACGAACCGAAGAAGTACAAGAGCGGCCTGGAGAAGACGGCGGGCCCGGCCCTCCGCGCCGACGAGATCGGGAAGATCGACGCCGTCCTGCTCTCCCACGACCAGCACGACGACAACCTCGACGACTCGGGCCGCGCGCTGCTCGAAAAGGTCCCCGTCGTACTCTCCACGCCCGGCGCCCACCAGCGGCTCGGCGACCACGTCAAGGGCATGAAGAGCTGGTCCTCGCACGACCTCAAGGTCTCCGGCAGGACCATCAAGGTCACCGCCGTGCCCGCCCTGCACGGCCCGGACGGCGTGGACCGCGGCGCGGACGGCGAGGTCACGGGCTTCGCGCTGAGCGGCAAGGGCGTCCCGACCACCTACATCTCCGGGGACAACGCCTCGGTCAAGGTGGCCGAGAAGGCCGGCGCCGGGATCGAGAAGCGGTTCGGCGCGATCGACACGGCGATCCTCTTCGCGGGCGCCGCCCGCACCCCGGCCATCCTCGACAACGCGCCGCTGACGCCGACGTCGAAGAACGCCGCGGCCGTCGCCGAGGCCCTCTCCCCGCGCAAGGTCGTCCCGGTCCACACGGACAGCTGGAACATCTACTCCCAGGACATGAAGAGCCTGGTCAAGGCCTTCGAGAAGCGCGGCGTCGAGGACGAACTCGTCGTCCCCGCCCCGGCGGGAAAGCCCAAGTCCCTGCGCTGACCGGCGCGTTCACCCCTACACGACACTTCGCACTCCTCGCATCCCCTGTACGAAAGGACCCCGTCATGACCGTCTCCCGCACCCTGCGTGACGTCGTCGGACTCGACAACACCCTGCCCCGGCTCAGCGAGTCGGCGCTCATCATGATCGACTTCCAGAACACCTACCGGACCGGCGTCATGCGGCTCGAAGGTGCCGAGGAGGCACTGGCGGCCGGTGCCCGGCTGCTGACCGCCGCCCGCGCCGCGGGCACCCCCGTCGTGCACATCGTCAACGACGGCGGCGAGGGCACGCCGTACGACATCCGGGCCGAGATCGGCGCCATCAGCCCCGAGGTCGCCCCGGTCGACGGCGAGCACGTCGTCGTCAAGCAGGTCCCGAACGCCTTCCACGGCACCGACTTGGAGAAGGTCCTGCGCGACCACGGCGTCGGCACCGATCTGGTCCTCGCCGGGTTCATGACGCACATGTGCGTGCAGTTCACCGCCCAGGGCGCGTTCAACCTCGGCTACCGCCCCACGGTCGTCGCCGAGGCCACCGCCACGCGCGCGCTGCCCGCGCCCGGCGGGGCACCCCTGTCCGCCGATGCCCTGCGGACGGCGGCGCTCACCACGGTGGCCGACCTCTTCGGCACGGTGGCCCCGACGGTCGACGACCTCGCCGTCTAGGACCACCGCTCCCCGGCGCACGGTCGTCATCGGTGCGCCGGGGAGCGGAGCCGAGTCCGACCGAGTCCCGACATCGCGTTTGCGTGACGGGCGTCGCAATCGCAAGGAACTGCGAACGGAATCCCCTTCCCGGCTCCACATGATCTCCACGAGATCCATGACCAACGGTTGAGGCTTGGACCAACTCCCAGCTCAGCGGCGTTTATTACTCATTCTTTGGCAAGATTTTGCTCTGTCATCAAAGGTTAATGCGATGGCAAAGTGAGGGTCACGGCAGCGGTTCACGCTGTCTTCGGGGCGCCCCGGGCGCCCGCCTCCACGGCGGGCCGCGCCGCCCCACCGTCACCATCGACCCGACCACACCGCGTCACGGCTTCCGCCGCACCGACGCAGGAGGCAGGCCACCTTGCAATCACTGATCGAGAACGCCCGTACCTTCGCCGCCACGCACGTGGCGGATCCCCAGAACGCCGCGGCCTTCGAGGCACTCGGAGCCGGACAGTCGCCCGAAGCGCTGTTCGTCACCTGCTCCGACTCACGCGTCGTCCCGACCCTCATCACCGGGGCGAACCCCGGTGAACTCTTCGAACTCCGCACGGCGGGCAACGTCGTGCCGCCCTATCCGTCCTGCGGCCCGATAGCCGCCGAAGGACGCCCCATGAGCGAGGCGGCCACCATCGAGTACGCGGTGTGCGTGCTCGGCGTCCGCGACATCGTGGTCTGCGGGCATTCGCACTGCGGGGCGGTCGGCGCGCTCGTGCGCCGCGAAGACCTCTCCGCCGTACCGGCCGTACGCGACTGGCTCGAACTCTCCGTCGCGCCCGACGCCGCCCTGCGCTCACTGGCCACCACCTCGATGGACGTCGCCGAAGCGGTGCAGGCGCACGTCCTCGACCAGGTGGAGATACTGCGCTCGTACCCCTGCGTCAGCGAGCGGACCGCCGATGGTTCGCTCACCCTGCACGCCTGGTACTACGAGGTGCACACGGGCACCGTCGCCGCCCACCGTCCGTCGTCGGACGGCCGACCGGTCTTCAGTCCACTGTGAGTGCCGCCGCGCCCCACCGCCCGGCCCACTCCCACGACAGGACCCCCCACCCTCATGTCCTCCTTCACCTCCCACTTCCTGACCCCCTACCGCGCGCTGCGTGAACCGGGCGCCGTGCGCCGGGACTTCCTCGCCTCGCTCGTCGTCTTCCTCGTCGCCCTGCCGCTCTGCGTCGGAGTGGCCGTCGCCTCCGGCGTGCCCGCAGAACTGGGCCTGGTCACCGGCATCGTCGGCGGTCTGGTCGTCGGCTTCCTGCCGGGCAGCGCCCTCCAGGTCAGCGGTCCCGCCGCCGGACTCACCGTGCTCGTCTTCGAGGCGGTACAGGAGTTCGGCCTCGGCATGCTCGGCGCGATCGTGCTGCTCACCGGCGCGCTCCAGATAGCCCTCGGCCTGCTGCGCTGCGGCCGCTGGTTCCGCGCGATCTCGGTCTCCGTCGTCCAGGGCATGCTGGCGGGCATCGGACTCGTACTGATCCTCGGTCAGCTGTACACCATGGCGGGCGCGGAGCAGCCGCGCTCCGGGGTCGAGAAGATCACCGGGCTGCCCGGACTGCTCGTCGACACCCTGAGCGGCACCACGGCGCTGACCGCCGCGGCCGTCGGGTTCGGCACCATCGCCGTGCTCGTGCTGTGGCCCAAACTGCCGCCGTCCGTGCGCCTGGTGCCCGCGCCGCTGGCCGCCGTCGCCCTCGCCACCGCCGTGACCGCCGGGTTCCGTCTGGACGTCGCGAACGTGACGGTGCGCGGCCTGGTCGACGCGATCCAGCCACCGGGACTCGGTGATCTGGCGGAGCTCGGCAGCGTCGCCGTGCTCGGCACCGTCCTGGCGTTCACCCTGATCGCCTCCGCCGAATCGCTGTTCAGCGCGGCCGCCGTGGACCGCATGCACGACGGACCCCGTACGCACTACGACAAGGAGCTCGTCGCCCAGGGCGTCGGCAACACGGTGTGCGGCGTGCTCGGCGCCCTGCCGATGACCGCGGTCATAGTCCGCAGCTCGGCCAACGTGCAGGCAGGCGCCCGCACTCCGCTCTCCCGCGTCCTGCACGGCGCGTGGCTGCTGCTCTTCGCCGTGCTGCTGCCCGCCGCGCTCGGCGTCATCCCGCTTGCGGCGCTCGCCGGTGTCCTGGTGCACGCGGGCTGCAAGCTGATCCCCGTCAAGGAGATCGTCCCGTTGGCCCGCGCGCACCGTGGCGAGGCCGTCGTCCTCGCCACGACCGCGATCGCCATCGTCGTGACCAACATGTTCGAGGGCGTGGTCATCGGCCTGGTCCTCGCGGTGGTCAAGTCCGCGTGGGACACCTCCCACGTGCACGTGGACGTACGGGAGTTGACCGGTGGCCGCCTGGTCGTGACCCTCACGGGGAACGCCACCTTCCTGCGGCTGCCGCGCATCCTGGAGACGCTGGAGGCCATGCCCAAGGACCGGCCGATAGAGCTGGACCTGACGGTCGTGCGCCACTTGGACCACGCGTGCCGTACGACGTTGGAGAACTGGGCGCTGCGGCACAACGACAGCGGTACGGAGGCGGTGCGCATGATGCTGCCCGTGGCCGGTTCCGTGGCCGACCCGCCTGCCGCCGCCGCGGCCGATTCCAGAGTCGAGGAGTCCGCGAAGGCGCGGACCCGACGCTGACACCAGCCCCGACGACCGGGGCCCGACCCGCCGCGCGCCGACGTGCCCGCGCGCGGCGGGCTCGGCGTGCCCGCGTGCCACGACTGGCCGTATCCGGACGCAGGAATGCGATTTACGCCATCCAGTCCGCCCCCATTGACACCCCCTTGACCATCTCTTTACGTTTGATGGCGAGGGGACAAACACCCTCAAAAGCTAATCAGCTAGGAGATTTCACTATGGAGCAGCTCATCAAGCGCATGACCGAAGAGACCGTGTGGCAGAAGTGGGTCGCCGCCAACTCCGCCCAGGGCGCGAAGGACGGCTGTATCAGCGCCACCGCGAAGAGCGGCTGCATCAGCGCCACCGGCAAGGCCGGTTGCATCTCCTGACCCGCTGATGTTTCACGGGGCCGCCGCCGCCGTCACGGTGGCGGCCCCGCCCCTCCTCCACCACCCCGGAGCCCCCTTGAACCGCCTGCCGAGCGCCGACGTCCTTGACCAGGTCCGCGACATCCCCCTCTACCGCGACTCCGTGGAGCGCGGGGAGTTCCCGATCCTCGAGAAGCCGGAGATCGCCCGGGGCTTCCCCGACAACTGGATGACCCCCGACCTCGCCCGCGCGCTGGAGGCGGGCGACGCCGAGTACGTGCTGTCCACCGGGACCAACCACGCCCGGATGCGGCTCATCCGGCCGCCGTACTTCCTGCTCCGCTCCTACTACCGGCTGTGGAGCGAGCACCCCGACCTCGCGGCGAGCTGGCACGAGGGCGCCCGGCGGATCTCCCTGACCACCGTGCTCGCCACCGAGCACGTCGCCCGCGTCAACGCCGCCAAGCCCGGCGCGACACCCGGCGAGCGCTGGCTCGACGACCGCACGCTGTACCTCAACCGCCGCCTGGACCCCGCCGATTGGGACCGCGCCGAGGTCGAGCGGATGCTCGCCGAGATCCGTGAGGTCAGTGCCGCGCACCCCGGCGGCTCGTACCTCCTGGACTGCTCCGGGAACCATCTGGCGCAGCTGGTCCGCAAGGTCACCGAATGGGACCTGTGGGACCGCTTCCCCCGTCCCTCCGGCATCGTGCACGCCTATGAGTACGCGCCGTTGAACGTCCGCGCGTATCTGCGGTCCCGCTTCGACTGCCCCGTCGTCGACCTCTTCGGCAGTACGGAACTGGGCTACCTCTTCTACAGCGACGCGGACGGCGGCTACCGGCCCTATCTGCACGACATGAGCGTGGAACTGATCCCGGTGGAGCCGGGCAGCGGCATCCACAGCCTCATCGTCACCAGCGTCCGCAATCCGTACATGCCCCTGGTCCGCTACCGGTCGGGAGACTGCGTGCGCACCAGCGACGGCGGCACCGACCCCGAGCGGATCGTCTCCTTCTGCGGCCGCGAGAAGGAGCTCCTGCCCGCACCCGAAGGGCCGGTCGCGCAGGCAGATCTCGACGCCCGCGTCGCCGCCGTCTCGCCCCGCGTCTTCCTGCAGCAGCTGCACCTGACCGGGGAAGGGACCTGCCGCCTGCGGTACACGACCTTCGACGGCAAGCCGCTCGCCCCCGGCGACGAGACCGAACTCGCCCTGTCCGTCCATGCGTTGACAGGACGCGCCTGCACCGTGGAACACCTCGACCACGTGCCCATCGGACGCTCCGGCAAATACGCCTGGCTGACCACGCAGGACCCGGCGTGACCACGCGCCCCTACGCACAGGACCCCACCATGCACACGGACACCCGCACGCCTCACGGCACCGCCCCCACCGCCGAGGAACTGCTCGGCACCGCCCTGCACGACGAGGTGGTCCGGTACTTCGCGGAGCGGCCCGACGCCCCGGACGCCACCTTCGTCACGTACCAAGTACGCGAATGTCTGCGCTACCTCTACCTCGTCTCCCGCCACCCCGACCGGCTCGGCGGCCTCTTCCTCCCCGTCGAGCAGGACATCGACGAGATCTGGCACTACCTCATCCTGCAGACCCGCGAGTACCGGGAACTGTGCGAACAGCGGCTCCCCGGCGGCCACTTCATCCACCATCGCAGCGTGTCGTACGACGCCTACCAGGCCGAACCCGGACGCGAGACGGCCGCCGAGGAAGCACTGCGGTGGATCCCCCTCTACACCGCCGCGTTCGGCCCCTTCGACGCGGACGCCCTGCCGCACTGGACGGTCGTGCGGTTCCTGCACGACCAACTGGGCCTGTCCCTCGCGGAGATCGCGGACGTCGACGCCGTCGCGGGGACACCGGCATGACCGTCACGGCGCCGCGCGCCGGGGGCGCGGCGCCGCCTGACGTACGACGGCGCGTCATGACCGTGCTCGTCGTCTCGCAGACGCTCGGCGGCGCGGGCATGGCCGCGGGCATCACCGTCGGCGCGCTCCTCGCCGAGGACCTGCTCGGCTCCACCGGCCTGGCCGGACTGCCGACCGCGCTGTTCACCGGGGGCGCGGCCGTCGGCGCCGCGGCCATCGGCCGCATCTCGCAGCGCCACGGGCGCCGTCCGGGCCTCGCGCTCGGCCACGGCGCCGCCGCGCTCGGCAGCGCGGGAGTCGTCGCGGGCGCCGCCTGGCAGTGGGCGTGGCTGCTTCTGGCGTCGCTCTTCGTGTACGGGGCCGGTACCGCGACCGGGCTCCTCGCGCGGTACGCGGGCGCCGACATCGCCCCGCCCGAGCGGCGCGGCCGCGCCACCGGCACGGTGCTGCTCGCCACGACGCTGGGCGCGGTCGTCGGCCCGAACCTCGTCGGCCCGACGGGCGCGCTCGCGCACGCGTGGGGCATTCCGCGTCTCGCGGGGCCCTTCCTGCTCGCCGCGGTCGCCTACGCGGCGGCGGGTCTCGTGCTGTGGGGGTGGCTGCGGCCGGATCCGCTGCTTCTTGCCCGGACGGCGCCGGAGGCGAGTGCGACGCCCGAGCCGGGCTCGGAACCGGCGCCGGAGCCGAGCGCAGCGCCCACGTCCGCCCCTGTTCCCGCGCCCCGGTCGGCAGCGGCGCGTTCCACACGGTCCGACCGCCCCGCCCCCGGCCTCGTCACCGGCGCGACCGTGATGATCACCGCCCAGCTGGTGATGATCGCCGTGATGACGATGACGCCCGTCCACATGACCGGGCACGGCCACGGCACCCAGGCCGCCGGGTTCGTCATCGCGTTGCACGTGGGCGCGATGTTCCTGCCGTCGCCGCTGAGCGGACTGCTCGTGGACCGGATCGGGCGGCTGCCCGTGGCGGCCGCGTCCGGCGCCGTGCTGCTCGCGGCCTGCCTGGTCGCCGCGCTTGCCCCGCCGACCGGCATGGTGGCGCTGTCCTGCGCGCTCGTCCTGCTCGGCGTGGGCTGGAACCTGGCGCTGGTCAGCGGCACAGCGCTGATCACCGATGCCGTGCCGGGGGAACGCCGCGCCTCCGTGCAGGGCTTGGTCGACGTCGGTGTCTCCCTGGCGGGCGCGACCGGCGGCATGGCGTCAGGACTGGTGGTGGCGGGCGGCGGCTATCCGCTCCTCGCGGTCGCGGCGGGCACGCTCGCCCTCGCGGTGATCCCCGTGGTGGCGCTGCGGGGCGCCGCCCGGTCCTGACCTCCGGCAGATCAGGCGGTCGGGCGGCGCCCAGGCGCGCGTCAGCGGTGGGCGTCGAGCACCTTGCGGAGCGCCCCGGCGAACTCCTCCGGGGCACCCTGCTGGCCGAACTCGCCACCGAGGAAGCCCCCGTGGTGACTGGGGAAGATCACCGGCGCGGAGCCGAGACGGGCGGCGATCTCCGCCGCGGCGCGGGCGGCGAGTTCGCCCTCGGACTCCTCGCCCGCCGCGAGCACGACGTGCGTCGACGCGGCGCCGAGTGCGGCGAAGTCGGGCAGGTAGCCCGTGCACGTACGGAGGTTCTGGCCGAGCAGCGGATCGTCGCGCGAACCGTCGTCCTCGGCGGGCAGGCCGAAGTCGGCAGGGGCGGGGACCGGTTCGTCCCGCCAGTTGTCCTGGAAGGGGCCCTTCCGGCCCGTCACCGCGATGAACTTGGCCATCGCGGGTCCCATTCCCTCGCGCAGATACGTCTCGTGCAGATCCGCGCAGACCGCGAGGGCCGCGGCTCGGTCCGGCAGGACCTGTGCCGTCGGCGGCTCGTGCGCGACGAGCGTGTGCACGAGCTCCGGGTGCGCGGCGACCAGGGCCAGCGCGTTGACGGCGCCACCACTGCTGGCGAACAGGTCCACGGGGCCCGCCCCGAGCGCCTCGATCACCCGGCGCACGTCGTCGGCGTGCTCCTCGGGCGTCGACTCCACCGCACCGTCCGTACGGACACTGCGGCCCACCCCGCGCGGGTCGTAGGTGACGACGGTCCGGTCGGCGAAGTGCGAGGACAGCGAGGCGAAACCACTGGCGTCCATCGGCGAGCCGATGAGTACGAGCACCCGGTCGCCGTCCGCCGCGGTGGTCAGCGGGCCCCGGATGTCGTACTGGATCTCGGCACCGTGCGTGGCCAGCTTGTGCGTCACCGGATCGGGCATGGCTGTCTCCTCAGTCGTTCTGGGTCGTCATGTCGTTCACCGGTACAGACCGCCGCCGACGCCGGAACTCATCGCACGGGCTGCGCCTTTCGCGCCCCCGTGTCCGCGCAGTGTTCGAGGGGGTTCACGAAGAACTGCACCGCTCCGGACGCGACGACCTCCGCCATGACCCGCTGCCAGCGGGGCGAGCAGTCCTCCAAGGTCTTGGCGACCTCGTAGTAACAGAGGCCGGACTCGAAGCGGTCCTTGATGGCGGCGCAGGGTTCCGGGGCATCGGCCTTCGGGGCATCGGCCTTCGGGACGGCGGGGGCTACGGCGGGGGCGGCGGCGCCCGCGGAACCTGTTGTGAGGACGGCGGCCAGCATCACGCCCCCGGCCAGGGACGCGGCGAGGCGGCGGGGACGGGGCGTGGTCAGAGGGCGGTGCATGGTGTGGCTCCTTCTCGGGTGACCGATCGACCGGGTCGCGTGACTCCATAACCGGGGTAACGGTGACCGGGTAACTGGGTCACCGCCTGTCCGGCTGACCGGGCGTCATGCCCCTGCCGCTCGCGCTCGCCGTCGTCTACCGTCGTGATCATGACTGACGCCAGTGCAGTACCCGAGGATCCCGCGCTGTTCAGCACCATGTCCACGATGCGTGCCATGCGCAGGATCAAGCCGGATCCGGTTCCGGAGGCCGTGCTCGACCAGCTGGTCCAGGCCGCCGTGTGGGGCCCGAGCGGCGGAAACATGCAGTGCTTCGAGTACGTCGTCGTCACGGACCGCGAGGTGATGGCGCGGCTCGCCCCGCTCTGGGAACGCTGCGTGAACGCCTACTTGGCGACCACGGGGAAGCACGCGCCCGAGGGGATGGACGGCGCGGCGTACGGGCGCATGGTCGACGCGATCGAGTACCAGCGCGATCACTTCGCGGAGACCCCCGCGCTCGTCATTCCCTGCTACAGCTTCCCGCCCCCGCGCATCGACGCGGAGGGGATACGGGTCTCGGCCGAGGCACTCGGGCCCGTCGCCGCGGCGCGGCAGGCGGATCCCTCGGCGCAGGTGCGTTTCCATGCGCTGGCCGAGGGTTCGTGCGTCTATCCCGGAGTCCAGAACCTCCTCCTTGCCGCGCGAGGCCTCGGCCTCGCCGCCAACATCACCATCTGGCACCTGATGCTGGAGCGGGAGTGGAAGGCCGAGCTCGGCATCCCGGAGGGGATCAACACGTTCGCGGTGATCCCGGTCGGCTATCCCGTAGGCAACTTCGGTCCTGTCAGGCGCCGTTCCGTACGCGAGGTGGTCCACCGCGACGGGTGGTGACGTCCCGAAGCGTGCTGCCGTACGCACGGCAGCACGCGTCACCTTCGCACGGCGGCCGCCGCCCGGCGGTCCAGCGCCCCGTGGTCGACCTTGCCGTTGGGCAGCCGTGGCAGCCCGGGCACGGCGATGACGCGGGCGGGCAGCGCGGTCGTGGGGAGACTGCTCAGCAGCTGCGACCTGACCCGCTGTTCGTCGAACGCGGTGCCGTCGGTGACCACGAAGCCGACCGGCCGCGGACGGGGCGCCCCGCTCACGCCGATGCCCGCCTCGGTGATGCCGTCGCACAAGGTGAGGGCTCGTTCGATCTCGGCGCGTTCGAGTCGCACGCCGCCGAGTTTGAGCTGGTGGTCGGCCCTTCCGTGGAAGAGGAGTTCGCCGTCCTCGCGGACCGTCACCAGGTCGCCCGTGCGGTAGTGGCGGGTGCCGTGCAGATGGACGAAGCGGTCGGCTTCCCGGTCACCGGGGACGGCCAGCCCCGGCCCGGCGATGTACAGCTCCCCCGCTCCCGGGGCGTCCGGTCCCTCGTCCGGTACCTCGGCGACGTGCAGGGTGACCCCGGCGATCGGCCGCCCGATGGGCACCGTGCGGGCGTGGGCGTCGGCGGGCGTACAGGCGTGGACCGTGGCCCACACCGTGCACTCGGTCGGTCCGTACTCGTTGTACAGCTCGGCCTGCGGCAGTTCGGCCAAGTGCCGTGCGACCAGACCGGGTGAGCAGCTCTCGCCCGCCACGATCACGGTGGTGAGCGTACGCAGCCGTGGCGCGAGGCCCCCGCGCAGTGCCGCCCCGTAGAGCGAGGGCACCATCAGCAGATGCGTGGCGCCGTGGCGTTCGGCCGCGCGGGCGACGGCCAGGAGATCACCTGGCCTCCCGCCGGGGAGGACGAGCAGCCCGCCGCTGGCCAGGGTCCACCAGATGCCCGCCATGGAACTGTCGAAGGAGATCGACGAGCAGAGCAGGAACGCGCCGACCCGCTCGGCGTAGTGGCGCAGGCGCGCGGCGGTGGACCAGCCGAGGGAGGTGGCCGCGATCGTCACGGGCTTGGGGAGTCCGGTCGAGCCGCTGGTGTAGCAGGTGTAGGCGTGGGTGCCGCGGCGCGCGTCCATCGGGCCTGTGCGCTGCCCGGTGACCTGCTGTGCCCCGCAGTCGACGTGTTCCAGATCCGCCACGGGGACGGCGGCGTTCTCCTCGGGTACGAGAACGAAGCGGGCGCCGGGGCCCTGCGCCATGAGCCGTCGCCTCTCCTCGGGGAAACCCGCGTCGACGGGGACGTAGCAACAGCCCGCCCGCAGGACGCCGAGCAGCGCGGCGATCGTGTGGCGCGACGCGGTGGTGCCGTGCACCACGACCGGCTCGTCGGGGCGTGCGCCGCGGGCGAGCAGGGCGCGGGCCACCGCGCGCGAGGCCTCGTCGAGTTCGCGGTAGCTGAACGTGCCCGTGCTGTCGGCGACGGCGGCCGCGCGGCCGCCGAGACGGGGCTCGACCAGGTCGAGGATGTGCGGCGGCTCGCCGGTCAACCGCGGCCCGGCGAGCCGGACTTCGCCGGTGGGGCGGACTTCGCCGGTGGGGCGGGCTTCGTCGGTGGGGCGGGCCGCTGCCATGTCAGCCGACCAGTCCGGTGAGGGCGTCCAGGTAGGTGGCGACGGCCCGTTCCATCCACGCTGCGCTGAACAGGTGGGTGTCGTAGGTGATGTAGCCGCCCGGATCGCCGTCCCAGCGCATCGTCCACAGGAACGGCACCGGCATCGGCATCGCCGTCTGCGCGTCCAGCGCGAGACGGTCCAGGTGGAGCGCGGGCGTCCCGGTTGCCGGGCGGACCGGTGAGCGCACGATCATCTGGAAGACGGGGGCGACCAGGTCGCGTGCGGTCATCCGCTCCAGGAGCTGCGGGGACTGCTCCAGTACGCGGATCAGCGGGATGTCGTTGGCGTACGCCTCACGGCAGCGCCGGTCGACGCGCGGGCCCAGCTCCCGCAGGGCCTCCGCGTCGTGCGCGCCGGAGTGCTCGACGCGGATCTGCAGGAGGTTGAGCAGGAACCCGACGGTGTCCCATTCGGACGGGATGCGGCCCGCCGTGATGACCGGTACCAGGGCGTCGCCCGGTGGCAGCAGCGCGCCGACGAACGCGGTGAGCAGCACGGTGAACGGGGTGGTGCGGCCGCGCCGTGCCGTCGACCGCACGGCGTCGCGCAGTTCGTCGTCGATGCGGAAGGAGTGCACGGCGGTCGGACCCGGTGCGGCGTCGGGCGTCTCGGCGGGCAGCCCGAGCCCCTCCACTCCGGTGAGCCGCTCCCGCCAGTACGGCAGTGCCTGGCCGATGCGGGCCTGCCACTTGTCACTGTGGTCGTCCGCCGCGATGTCGGCGTACTGCATGACGTCGGGAGCGAGCGGCGGTTCGCCGTGCAGCCGCGCGGTGTAGGCGGCGACGACGTCGCGGGCGAGCACGTCCTGCGACCAGGCGTCGGCCGCGACGTGGTGGACGACGAGCACCAGGACGGCGTCGTCGCCCTTGCGGCCCAAGTCGGCCCACAACAGCGGCGGTTCGTCGTACGGATGAGGTCGGAGGGCGACCTCGGAGATCCATGCGTCGAACGACCGGCCGGGGCCGAGGCGGGTCACGGCGAGCCGGGACGGCATCGGGGGCAGCACCCGCTGCCGCAGGTCGTCGCCGTCGCGCAGGAGCAGGGTGCGCAGCGCGCCGTGCCGGGCGACGACGTCGTCCAGGGCCCGGCGCAGCACCCGTTCGTCCACCGCGCCCGACACCCGATAGGCCGCGCGCACCAGGAAACCGGGCTGCAGGACGGTGCCCGGCAGGAGCGTCTCCACGAGGCCCAGGAGCTCTTGCGCGTACGTGGCTCGGTGCGTGTCGTGCGTCGCGTGGTGTGTGTCGTGCGGTGCGCGGGGTGTGTCGTGCGTCGCGTGGGGCGTGGGTTCCGTCACCGCGCCACCTCCTTCTGCCTCGGCCGTACGCGTACGGGCAGGTGCGTGATGCCCGAGAGGAACGTCGATCGCGCCCGCACGGGCGCGCCGGTCACCTCGATCTCGGCGTACCGCGCGAACAGTTCCGCGAAGAACAGCCGGAGCGTGACCCGGGCGATGCTCGCGCCCGCGCAGTAGTGGGGACCCGCGCCGAACGCGAGGTGCCGGTTGCGGCGGCGGCCCGGGTCGAACACGTCGGGGCGGGGGAACACGGTCTCATCGTGGTTGGCGGAGCCGAGCCAGGCCACGACCGGGTCGCCCTCGGCGACGGGCACACCCGCGAGGACGACGGGACGCCGCGCGTGCCGCATGAAGTGACGCGCGGGCGAGGCCCTGCGCAGCGCCTCCTCCACCCCGCTGTCGAGCAGGTCGGGACGTGCGGCCCACTCCGCGTAGCGGCCGGTGCGCGAGAGTTCGAGCACGGCGGCCGGCGGCACGTGGGCCAGCGTCACGCTCGCGCCGAGCAGCAGGCTGTAGCAGTTGGAGAGGACCTCACCGGGCGTGAGGCGCGCGCCGTCGACCTCCATGGACAGGAGGACGTCGACCAGGTCGCCGGGGCCCTCGCGCGGACGTCCGGCGCCCTCGCACGGACGTCCGGCACGGTCCTCGTGCGCCCCACGCCGCCTCTGGCGCACCACGTCGGCGAAGTACGCGAAGAGTTCGCGGTGTCCGCGCTCCAGGGTGGCCTCGGATCCGCCGGGCAACTGATGTTCGGGGTCGTCCTCTGCCGCGCACATCATCGCGAGCCGCACCAGGCGGGGACGGTCCCGGGCGGGCAGCCCGAGCAGCGGGCCGAGCACCACGAGCGGCAGCTGCGCACAGGCCGCGGCGAAGTCGAACTCCCGCGCCTCGCCCGGTGGCGCATCGGGCAGCAGCTCGCGGATGCCCGCCCGGATCTCCTCGGCGTGCGCCTCGGCGGAGCGCAGCCGCAGGGCCCGGTGCAGCGGCGCGCGCATCCGGTTGTGGCGAGGTGGATCCGTGACCGCCATCTGCCGCCCCGCCGCCGGGTCGCCCCTGCCCAACAAGCTGAGCAGCGTGCCGCGTTCGGAGGTGAAGGACGCGTGGTCCTCCAGGACGCGCTCGACGTCCGCGTACCGGGTCACCGACCAGAAGCCGAGGGTTCCTGAGACCTGCTGCCAGGACACGGGCGCGTGTGCGCGCAGCGCGCGCCAGGCCGCGTACGGATCGCCGTCCGTGTACAGCTCCGGGTCGGCGAGGTTCACTTCGGCGGGCCGGACGGTCACAGGACCGGCTCCGGGCCGCCGTTGTCCGCCGCGGACTCCACCGCCTCGGCGAGGGCCGCGATGGTGGGCGTCAGGAACAGCGCCGCCGCGGGCACCTCCACGCCGAACTCCATGTCGATGGCCAGCTGCAGTTCGGCGGCGAGCAGGGAGTCGCCGCCGAGCTCGAAGAAGTCGTCCTCGACGCCGATCGGTTCGGCCTCGATGCCGATGCCGCCAAGGCCGGTGCTCCACAGGGCGACCAGTCGATGCTCGACGGCGGTCCGTGGCTCGATGTAGGCGGAGCTCATGCCGAGTGATTCGCGGCTGGAGCCATGGATTGCAGGACCGTTGTCCACCGGCATCGGCCTCCCCCAAGGCGTGACAAGGCAGTGTCCGTCGACCCTGCCAGCCCGGGGATGTGGCGGACAACCTCGCTTTCCCGTCAAAGCCTCTTCAAAAGGTTTTCCAAAGGCGCGCAAAAAGAGAGTCAACTGCGGGACCCGACTTCCGGAACGCCCGAGGCGCGATAAAACTCCCATGCACACACGATCCCCATCAACTGCTCACGAGACTGCCCACCTCCAGCGCCCCACTGGCACCTTGCCGAGTCCCCGGGACAAGAAAGCACGTTTCCACTCGAGCCCATTCGGGCCAGGCTTTACGTGCGCCGCGCCGACGAGGCGCATCCGGCACCCAAGGCGGCGATATTCGCAGCTCAGCACGGTAAATGAGTGCCACTCCGCAATTCGCGAGCACTTCCGCCAAGAGTTCCACATGTGGCGTGAATCACATCGAACAAAGCTTCACCATGTGGTTCAGTGTGTTTTCTGCACTGTATTTGAAAAAGGACAAGCAATGGGGGAATTAAGCGTAATGCGGTCCGACGCTCAAGGCTACTCCCTGCCTATATCAAGCGAATATCAGCAGCCCACTCCTTTCGATATCTTCGAGGCACAGGCGCGGCGCACACCGAATGCGACGGCCGTACTCGACGGTGCCGAACAGCTGACGTACGCGGAGCTGGAGCGGCGGGCGAACCGCCTCGCCCACCTGCTGATCGAGCGCGGAGTCGGACCGGAGCGCCTGGTCGCCCTCGCACTGCCCCGCTCGTCCGGGATGATCGTGGCGCTGCTCGCCGTCCTGAAGGCGGGTGGCGCGTATCTGCCGGTCGACGCGACCTATCCCCGTCGACGCATCGACTTCATG
The DNA here is from genome assembly GCF_008704495.1 of Streptomyces kanamyceticus. Classification (NCBI taxonomy): domain Bacteria; kingdom Bacillati; phylum Actinomycetota; class Actinomycetes; order Kitasatosporales; family Streptomycetaceae; genus Streptomyces; species Streptomyces kanamyceticus. The sequence continues at coordinate 9,042,846 of NZ_CP023699.1, read as the reverse complement.
CTCGACGACGCCGCGCCGGTCCTGCTCGTGACGACGGCCGACATCGGCGCGACCGGCATCGGCGCGAGCGCCTCGATTCCGCGGCTCGTCGTGGACGCCGACGACACCCTCGCCGCGCTCGAAACCCTCCCTGACACCCCGCCGTCCGCGCCGCGCGCCCTCTCGTCGAACCCCTGCTACGTGATCTATACGTCCGGTTCCACCGGCACCCCCAAGGGTGTCGTCGTGACGCACCGGAACGTGGTCCGGCTCTTCGACTCCATCGGCAGGCGCCTGCCGCTCACCACGGACGACACCTGGACCCTGTTCCACTCCACCTCGTTCGACTTCTCCGTATGGGAGATCTGGGGCGCCCTGCTGCACGGCGGCCGCCTCGTCGTTGTCCCGTACGAGACGAGCCGCTCGCCGGTGGACTTCCTGCGGCTGCTCGTCGACGAGCGCGTGACGATGCTCAGCCAGACGCCGTCGGCCTTCCAGGGCCTGACGCGCGCCGACCGCGAGAACCCCGGGCTCGGCGACGCGCTGCGGCTCCGCGCCGTCGTCTTCGGCGGCGAGGCCCTCGACCTGGGCAGCCTCGCGCCCTGGTACGAGCGGCATGACGACCGCGCTCCCCTGCTGGTCAACATGTACGGCATCACCGAGACCACGGTGCACGTCACCTACCGCGCACTCGACCGCGCGCAGGCGGTCGCCGGTGCGGGCAGCGCCATCGGCGACCCCCTCGCCGACCTCGACGCCCACGTCCTCGACGAGACCCTGCGGCACACCGCCGACGGTGTGACGGGTGAGCTGTACGTGGCGGGCGCGGGTCTGGCGCGCGGGTACCTGGACCGCCCCGGCCTGACCGCAGGACGGTTCGTGGCCTGCCCGTTCGAGGCCGGGCAGCGGATGTACCGCACCGGTGACCTCGTGCGCAGGCACGCCGACGGTCAGCTCGAGTTCGTCGGCCGCGCCGACGACCAGGTGAAGATCCGCGGCTTCCGCATCGAGCTGGGCGAGGTCGAGTCAGCCGTCGCCGAACACCCCGGCGTCACACAGGCCGCGGTGATCGCACGCTCGGACCGGGCCGGTGAGCAGCGTCTGATCGGGTACGTCGTGGGGGCATCGGTCGGCGGCGCGGACGATCCTGCCGCCGAGGGCCCGTCCCCGCAGGACGGAGTGGCCGACGCCCAGGTCGACGAGTGGCAGGAGATCTACGACGACCTCTACACCGACGCCGCCACCGCCACCTGGGGCCAGAACTTCATCGGCTGGAACAGCAGCTACGACCAACAACCCATCCCCCTCGACCAGATGAGGGAATGGCGCGACGCCACCGTCGACTCCATCCGCGCACTCAACCCCCGCAACATCCTGGAGATCGGCGTCGGCACCGGACTCCTCCTCTCCCACCTCGCACCCCACTGCGACAGCTACTGGGGCATGGACCTGTCGAGCGCGGTGATCGAGGGCCTCAAGGCTCAACTGGCAGGCAATCCGACACTGTTGGAGCGCGTGGAGCTGCGGAACCAGGCCGCCCACGACGTGAGCGGCCTGCCCACCGACCACTTCGATGTCATCGTCATCAACTCCGTCATCCAGTACTTCCCCAACGCCGACTACCTCACCGACGTCATCACCAAAGCACTCCACCTCCTCACCCCCCACGGCGCCCTCTACATCGGCGACATCCGCAACCTCCACACCGCCCGCACCTTCCACACCGCCGTACACATCCAGCAGACCGACCCCGATACCGACACCACCACCCTCCGCGCCACCGTCGAACGCGCCCTCGTCCGCGACAAAGAACTCCTCATCGCCCCCCAATACTTCACCGCCCTCCAACACCAGCACACCGAACACATCACCGAGATCCACATCAAACGCGGCCACCACCACAACGAACTCACCCGCCACCGCTACGACGCCATCCTCCACAAAAACCCCCACACCACCCTCGACCTCACCACCACCCCCCAACACCCCTGGGGACAAGACCTCACCGCACTCCTGAAGTCCAACAGCAGCCCGGCCGTACGCGTCACCGGCATCCCCAACAAGCGTCTGACCTCGGAGGCGGCAGCCAAGAGACGGCTCGCGGAGGGCGACGCGCCCGCGGCGATCCGGCAGGCCCTGCACGGGCCCGACGAGTCCGGCGCGGTCGATCCCGAGGAGCTTCACCGGCTGGGAGAGGAGCTCGGATACCGGGTCACCCTCACCTGGTCCGCGAGCCGCGAGGACGGCATGGACGCGGTGTTCGTCGCGCATGACAGCGCTGACGCGGCGACGGCGACGGGCCGCGCGCCGATGGACCTCTGCCCGCCGCTCGCCCCCGGCTCCGCGAGCCCCTCCTCGTTCGCCAGCAGCCCCGCGACCGCCCGCGACATCGGCTCCTTCGTGGCGTCCCTCAGGGAGCACGTGCGCGGCAAGGTCCCGGACTTCATGGTGCCGTCCGCCTTTGTGGTCCTCGACTCCTTCCCCCTGACCGCGAACGGGAAGCTGGACCGGGCCGCGCTGCCTGATCCGCAGTTCGGCGCTGCGGCTTCACGCCCGCCACGGACGCCCGTCGAGGAGGTGCTGTGCGGGCTCTTCGCCGATGTGCTCGCACTGCCCGAGACCGGTGCGGAGGACGACTTCTTCGAGCTTGGTGGGCACTCGCTGCTCGCGACGCGGCTGCTGTCGCGGGTGCGGTCGGCGTTCGGCGTCGAGCTTGGTGTGCGGGTGCTGTTCGAGGCGCCGACCGCGGCGGCGCTCGCCCGTGTCCTGGGCGGTGCGGGCAAGGCGCGGCGCGCGTTGGAGGCGGTGGAGCGGCCCGAGCGGCTTCCGCTGTCGTACGCGCAGAACCGGCTGTGGTTCCTGCACCGACTCGAGGGCCCTTCGGCCACGTACAACGTTCCTCTGGTCGTACGGCTGACAGGAACCCTGGACGAGCATGCCCTGGAGGCCGCACTCGCCGATGTGGTGTCCCGGCACGAAAGCCTGCGGACCGTCTTCCGTGAACACGACGGCGAAGGCGAACACGAAGGCGTGCCCTATCAGTTGGTGCTCGACGGCGAATCCGCGCGGCCCGCGCTGCCGATATCCCCGGTGACCGAAGAAGGCTTGGAAGAGGCGGTCGATTCGGCGGTCAAGGAGCCCTTCGACCTCGGTACGGACATTCCCCTGCGCGGCAGGCTCTTCGCCCTGTCGCCGCGCGAGCACGTCCTCGTCCTCGTGGTCCATCACATCGCCGCCGACGGCTGGTCGCTCGAGCCACTGTGGCGCGATGTCGCCACCGCGTACACGGCACGGCTGCGCGGCGCGATGCCGGGGTGGCGGCCGTTGCCGGTGCAGTACGCCGACTACACGCTCTGGCAGCGCGAGATCCTCGGCGAACCCGCCGACCCCGACAGCACGCTCGCCCGCCAACTCGACTTCTGGACAAGCACACTTGCCGGTCTCCCGGCACGGATCGAACTCCCCGCGGACCGCCCACACCCGGCGGCGGCCTCCCACCGCGGCGCGTCATTCACCTTCCACTGGAACGCCGACCTGCACGCCGATCTCGTCCGGCTCGCGCGCGGTTCGGGCGCCAGCCTCTTCATGCTCGTACAGGCCGCCCTCGCGGCGCTGCTCTCGCGGTCGGGCGCCGGTGACGACATCCCCATCGGCACGCCGATCGCGGGACGTACGGACGAGGCGCTCGACGACCTCGTCGGGTTCTTCGTCAACACCCTGGTCCTGCGTACGGACGTGTCGGGCGACCCCACCTTCCGCGAACTCCTCGCCCGCGTCCGCGAAGCCGACCTCGACGCCTACGCCCACCAAGACGTCCCCTTCGAACACCTGGTGGAGGCCGTCAATCCCGAACGGACCCTGTCCCACCACCCGTTGTTCCAGGTGATGCTGGCCTGGCAGCAGGCCTTCGACTCCGGTCTCGAACTGCCGGGCCTCACGGCGGAAGGCTCCCTCGCGGCCACCGGAACGGCCAGGATGGACCTGGTCCTCAGCGTCACGGAGATGCACGCGGCCGACGGCGGCCCTGCCGGAGTCGGCGGTGTCGTCGAGTACAGCACCGACATCTTCGATCACGACACGGTCCACGCCCTGATGGAACGGCTCGGCCGGCTGATGACAGCGGTGGTGGCCGACCCGGATCTGCCGGTACGCGAAGTCGTGCTGCTGAGCGAGGAGGAGTACGAGCAGGCCGTTTCCGGCTGGAACGACACCGCCCGCGAGGTGCCCCGGGCCTCTCTCGCCGAGCTCTTCCAGGCACAGGCCACCCGCACCCCGGACCAGACAGCCGTCATCCACCAAGACACCCAGCTCACATACGCAGAGCTCAACTCCCGGGCCAACCAGCTCGCCCACCACCTCATCGCCCACGGCGCAGGGCCCGAACAGGTCGTCGCGCTCAAGCTGCCCCGCTCCACCGACATGGTCGTCGCGGTCCTCGCCGTCCTCAAGAGCGGCGCGGCCTACCTGCCCGTCGACCCCACGTACCCCGACGACCGCATCCAGTTCATGCTGGACGACGCCCACCCCCTCACCACCATCGAGGGCCCCCTCACCGCCGACGACCACCCCGACACCAACCCCGAGATCCCGGGCCACAGCCCTCTCCACCCGGCGTACATCATCTACACCTCGGGATCCACCGGACGGCCGAAGGGCGTCGCGGTCCCCCACAGCGCCGTGGTCAACCTGGTCTCCTGGGCCGGAGCCGAATTCGGCGGCACCCGCGGCTTCGACCACACCATCGCCTCCACCTCCCTCGCCTTCGACGTCTCCGTCTTCGAAATCCTCGCCCCACTCCTCAACGGCGGCAGCATCGAACTCATCGCCGACGGACTATCCCTGACGGACCGTCTGACCTCTGAGCCCACGCCCGGGCTCATCAGCGGCGTCCCCTCCGTCCTGGACCACACACTCACCAACACGCCCGCCACCATCACCGGCACCCTCGTCTTCGCAGGCGAAGCCCTCCCCGCCCACACCCTCACCAACATCCGCACCGCCCACCCCGACACACGCGTCATCAACGCCTACGGCCCCACCGAAGCCACCGTCTACGCCACCACCTGGACCGCCAACACCAACCACACCACCACCGTCCCCATCGGCACCCCCATCTGGAACACCCACACCTACATCCTCGACAACCGACTCCAACCCGTACCCCCCGGCGTCACAGGAGAGCTCTACCTCGCAGGCGCAGGCCTCGCCCGCGGCTACACCAACCAACCCGCCCTCACCGCCCAACGCTTCACCGCCAACCCCTACACCCCCGGCCAACGCATGTACCGCACCGGCGACCTCGCCCGCCGACGCACCAACGGACAACTCGAATTCATCGGACGCTCCGACCACCAAGTCAAGGTGCGCGGCTTCCGCATCGAACTCGGCGAAATCGACGCCGTCGTCGCGGATCACCCTGCGGTCAGCCAGGCCGTCACGGTGACGTACAACGACGAGCTCCTCGTCACCTACGTCGTGACTTCCGCTTCCGACGACGCACTCCCCTCCTCCATACGGGACTTCGTACGCACCCGGCTGCCGCGCTTCATGGTCCCTGCCACGGTGATGGTCCTGGCCGAGTTCCCGCTCACCAGCAACGGCAAGCTCGACCGCGCCGCCCTGCCGACCCCCGACTTCACCTCAAACGACACCACCTCCCGCGCCCCCCGCACCCCCGCCGAAGAACTCCTCCGCACCCTCTTCGCCCAACTCCTCGACACCCCCGACATCGGCATCGACGACAACTTCTTCGACCACGGCGGACACTCACTCCTCGCCACCCGGCTGATGTCCCGGATCCGGTCGGTGCTCGGCGTGGAACTCGGCGTGCGCGTGCTGTTCGAAGCGCCGACCGTCGCCGCGCTGGCACAGGAGGTGGCGCGGGAAGCGGGCGGCGGCGGGCATGCGCGGCCCGCGCTGGCGCCCGCGGCACGGCCGCAGCACGCACCACTGTCGTACGCGCAGAACCGCCTCTGGTTCCTGCACCGCCTCGAAGGCCCGTCCGCCACGTACAACATCCCGCTGGCCGTGCGTCTGACCGGCGCTCCGGACCGCCAGGCGCTGGCGGACGCGCTGGCCGACGTCGTGACCCGGCACGAGAGCCTGCGCACCGTCTTCCCCGAGATGAACGGCACACCCTTCCAGCAGGTGTTGCGGGGCGAGGCCGCACACCCCGTACTCGAAGTGACTGAAGCGGTGGACGCCGCCGGGCTCGACGCGGCGATCGACCGTGCCGTCCGCTACGCCTTCGACCTCAGTACCGAACTGCCCGTGCACGCAGAGCTGTTGATGCTCTCACCGGACGACTGCGTCCTTGTACTCGTCGTGCATCACATCGCCGCCGACGGCTGGTCGCTGGCGCCGTTGTGCCGCGACATCACCACCGCGTACGCGTCGCGGGCCCGCGACGGGCAGGCCCCGGACTGGGCACCGCTGCCGGTCCAGTACACCGACTACGCCCTGTGGCAGCGCGACGTGCTCGGCGACGGCACGGACCAGGGCAGCGCCATGGCGGATCAGCTCGCGTACTGGAGCAGGACCCTTTCCGGCCTGCCGGAACGCATCGAGCTGCCCGTCGACCGGCCGCATCCGGCGGTGGCCTCGTACCGGGGCGGGTCGTACGCCTTCCGGTGGGATGCCGAACTGCACGCGGATCTGGCCGAGTTGGCGCGTGCGACCGGCGCCACCATGTTCATGGTCGTGCACGCCGCACTGGTGGCGCTCCTGTCCCGCTCCGGAGCAGGGGACGACATCGCCGTCGGCAGCCCGATCGCGGGCCGCACGGACGAGGCGCTCGACGACATGGTCGGCTTCTTCGTCAACACTCTGGTCCTGCGTACGGACGTGTCCGGTGAGCCGACCTTCCGCGAGCTGATCGCCCGCGTGCGAGAAGCGGATCTGGACGCGTACGCCCATCAGGACGTGCCCTTCGAGCACCTCGTCGAGGTGCTCAACCCGACCCGCACCCTGTCCCACCACCCCCTGTTCCAGGTGCTCTTGGCATGGCAGAACACCGAGGAGTCAAGGCTGAGCCTGCCCGGCATCGCGACGGAGACGCTCGCGGTGAGCACGGAGGCCGCACGGCTCGACCTGGCCTTCAGCCTGACCGAAAGCCGGGTCGACGGCGGTACCGGTACCGCCGTCGACGGGCTCGTCGAGTTCAGCGCCGAGCTCTTCGACCGGGAGACGGTGGAGGGGCTCGCGGCGCGGCTGGAGCGGTTGCTGCGGGCCGCGGTCACCGACCCCGACCGGCCCGTCGCCGGACTTGACCTGCTCTCCAAGCACGAGCGGGAGCAGGCGCTCTTCGGCCGGAATGACAGCAAACGCGACCTGCCCACGCTGACGATCGCGGAACTGTTCGAGGCGCAGGTGGCACGCACACCGGACGGCATCGCGCTGAGCCGTGGTGACGTCGAGCTGACGTATGCCGAGGTGAACACGCGAGCCAACCGGCTGGCTCGCTGGATGACCGAGCACGGCGCAGGACCGGAGAGGGTTGTCGCGTTGCGGCTGCCCCGGGGCGTGGACCTCATCGTCTCGACACTCGCAGCGCTCAAAGCCGGTGCCGCCTTCCTGCCGGTCGACCCGTCGTATCCGGAGGAGCGGGTGCGGTTCATGCTCGATGACGTCCGGCCCGTGCTGGTCGTCCATGAACCCGTCGCCGTTGAGGGGTACGACGACAGCAACCTGCGCGTCGAGCAGGATCCGGCGAGTACTGCCTACGTCATCTACACCTCCGGCTCCACCGGCAGGCCCAAGGGCGTCGCCGTCACCCACACCGGCATCACCGCCCTGCTCACCGCACACGCCGAGGCACTCCACCTCACCTCCGCATCACGCGTCTTCCAAGCCGTCTCCCCCAGCTTCGACGTCGCCGTCTGCGACCTCATCATCACCCTCGCCACCGGCGCCACCCTCCTCCTCGACAGCCCGGGCCAACTCGCCGGACACGAACTCACCACCGCCCTCCACCACACCAAAGCCACGCACGTAGCCCTCCCCGTCTCGCTCCTGGCCACTCTCTCGCCAGACCAACTCCCGGATCTGCGCCATGTGCTGACGGGTGGTGAGGTCTGCCCGCCCGACCTCGCCCGCCTGTGGACCACTGACGGACGGCAGCTCACCACCGCCTACGGGCCCACCGAAGCCACCGTCTGCGCCACCCTCACCACCACAACGGGCGACAACCCCACCCCCTCACTCGGCCACCCCATCCCCAACACCCACACCTACGTCCTCGACGCCTGGCTCCGCCCCGTACCCCCCGGTGTCACAGGAGAGCTCTACCTCGCGAGCCCCGGCCTCGCCCGCGGCTACACCGGCCACCCCGCCCTCACCGCCGAACGCTTCACCGCCAACCCCTTCGTGCGCGGACAGCGCATGTACCGCACCGGCGACCTCGCCCGCCGACACAGCAACGGCACCCTCACCTTCGCCGGACGCACCGACCACCAGATCAAGATCCGCGGCTTCCGCATCGAACCCGGCGAAATCGAAGCCGCGCTGACCGGCCACCCCGACGTCGACCGGGCGGCCGTCATCGCGCACGACGGTGAGCGTCTGGTGGGTTACGTCGTGCCCGCGTCGGCCGACGCGACCGTCGGCGTAGAGGAGCTCACCGCTGACCTCAAGGCCTTCGTGCGCAAGCAACTGCCCGACTTCATGGTCCCGGCCGCGCTCATGGTCCTGGACGAGCTCCCGCTGACCGGCACCGGCAAGCTCGACCGGAACGCGCTCCCGGACCCCACCTTCGACACCGCGTCCTCCCGCGCACCCAGAACACCTGCCGAAGAGATCCTCTGCGGCGTGTTCGCGGATGTCCTTGGACAGCCCCACGTCGGCATCGACGACAGCTTCTTCGACCTCGGCGGACACTCGCTCCTCGCCACCCGCCTGGTGTCCCGGATCCGGTCGGCGTTCGGTGTGGAGATCGGCGTACGGGTCCTGTTCGAGGCGCCGACCGTCGCCGCGCTCTCCGAGGTGCTCAGCAGTGCGGGAAAGGCACGTCTCGCTCTGCGCCCGGCAGTGCGGCCGGAGAAACTTCCCCTGTCGTACGCGCAGAACCGGCTGTGGTTCCTCCACACCCTGGAGGGGCCATCGGCGACGTACAACATCCCGCTGGCCCTCCGTTTCACCGGCGCCCTCGACCGGCAGGCCCTGGAGGACGCGCTCGCCGACGTCGTGACCCGGCACGAGAGCCTGCGCACGGTCTTCCGCGAGGAGGACGGCGCCCCGTTCCAGCACGTGCTCGACGTGGCGGACGCGCGGCCCGCCTTCGTCGTCTCGGACCTGCGTCACACCGCTGGCGAGGACGTCTCCGACGCGCTGGCTGCCGCTGTCCGCCGCCCGTTCGACCTGAGTCATGACGTCCTGCTCCGCGCGGAGTTGCTCTCACTGCCGGATGACGAGTACGTCCTCGTTCTGGTGGCCCATCACATCGCCGCCGACGGCTGGTCGTTGGAGCCGCTCTGGCGTGACATCGCCATCGCCTACGAGTCGCGACTCGGCGGCGCCTCTCCGGACTGGGCCACGCTTCCGGTGCAGTACGCCGACTACGCCCTCTGGCAACGAGACCTCCTCGGCAACGACACCGACCACACCAGCCTCATGACCGACCAGCTCGCCCACTGGAAGCAGACACTCTCCGGTCTCCCCGACCGCATCGAACTACCCACCGACCGCCCCTACCCCACCGCCACCACCAACCAAGGCGACACCCACACCTTCCACTGGGACACCCACCTCCACACCCAACTCACCACCCTCGCTCGCGCCACCAGCACCACCCCCTTCATGATCATCCACGCCGCACTCACCACCCTCCTCACCCGTCACGGCGCAGGCACCGACATCCCCATCGGCACACCCATCGCCGGACGCACCGACGAAAACCTCGACCACCTCGTCGGCTTCTTCGTCAACACCCTCGTCCTGCGTACGGATGTGTCGGGCGACCCCACCTTCCGCGAACTCCTCGCCCGCGTCCGCGAAACCGACCTCAACGCCTACGCCCACCAAGACATCCCCTTCGAACACCTCGTCGAAATCCTCAACCCCCAACGCACCCTCGCCCACCACCCCCTCTTCCAGACCATGCTCGCCTGGCAGAGCGAGGGGCAGTCCACGTCGGACCTCGGTGGTCTCACCGTCGAGCCCGTCCCCGTGTGGACCGGCACCGCACGGATGGACCTGACCTTCGGCATCACCGAACGGCGTACGGCCAACGGCGAGGCCAACGGGCTTTACGGGCAGGTGGAGTTCAGCACCGACATCTTCGACCGTTCCACCGTCGAGGCCCTCACCGACCGACTCGGCCGACTCCTCACCTCCGCCGTCACCGACCCCGACCAACCCATCGGCGACATCGACCTGCTCAGCGAGGAGGAGCGCCACTACGCCCTCACCACCTGGAACGACACGGCGAACGAAGTCCCCCGGGCCTCTCTCGCCGAGCTCTTCCAGGCACAGGCCGCCCGCACCCCGGACCAGGCAGCCGTCATCCACCAGGACGCTCGGCTCACGTACGCGGAACTGAACTCCCGGGCCAACCAGCTCGCCCACCACCTCATCGCCCAAGGCGCAGGGCCCGAACAGGTCGTGGCGCTCAAGCTGCCCCGCTCCATCGACATGGTCGTCACGGTCCTCGCCGTCCTCAAGAGCGGCGCCGCCTACCTGCCCGTCGACCCCACGTACCCCGACGACCGCATCCAGTTCATGCTGGACGACGCCCACCCCCTCACCACCATCGAGGGCCCCCTCACCGCCGACGACCACCCCGACACCAACCCCGAGATCCCGGGCCACAGCCCTCTCCACCCGGCGTACGTCATCTACACGTCGGGATCCACGGGGCGGCCGAAGGGTGTCGCGGTCCCCCACAGCGCCGTGGTCAACCTGGTCTCCTGGGCCGGTGCCGAATTCGGCGGCACCCACGGCTTCGACCACGCCATCGCCTCCACCTCCCTCGCCTTCGACGTCTCCGTCTTCGAAATCCTCGCCCCACTCCTCAACGGCGGCAGCATCGAACTCATCGCCGACGGACTATCCCTGACGGACCGTCTGACCTCTGAGCCCACGCCCGGGCTCATCAGCGGCGTCCCCTCCGTCCTGGACCACACACTCACCAACACGCCCGCCACCATCACCGGCACCCTCGTCCTCGCAGGCGAAGCCCTCCCCGCCCACACCCTCACCAACATCCGCACCGCCCACCCCGACACACGCGTCATCAACGCCTACGGCCCCACCGAAGCCACCGTCTACGCCACCACCTGGACCGCCAACACCAACCACACCACCACCGTCCCCATCGGCACCCCCATCTGGAACACCCACACCTACATCCTCGACAACCGACTCCAACCCGTACCCCCCGGCGTCACAGGAGAGCTCTACCTCGCAGGCGCAGGCCTCGCCCGCGGCTACACCAACCAACCCGCCCTCACCGCCCAACGCTTCACCGCCAACCCCTTCACCCCCGGCCAACGCATGTACCGCACCGGCGACCTCGCCCGCCGACGCACCAACGGACAACTCGAATTCATCGGACGCTCCGACCACCAAGTCAAGGTGCGCGGCTTCCGCATCGAACTCGGCGAAATCGACGCCGTCCTGACCGAGCACCCCGATGTGGCCCAAGCCGTCGTCACGGCATACGACGGCAACCGCCTCGTCGGATACGTCGTCCCAACGGCCGTTGGGACGAACGCGGAAGTCTCTGAACTCGCCTCCGCCCTGCGCGACTTCGTCCGCTCCCGCCTGCCCGAGTTCATGGTCCCGGCGGCCGTCGTCGTACTCGACCGGTTCCCGCTGACCAGCAACGGCAAGCTCGACCGCGCCGCCCTGCCGACCCCCGACTTCACCTCAAGCGACACCACCTCCCGCGCCCCCCGCACCCCCGCCGAAGAACTCCTCCGCACCCTCTTCGCCCAACTCCTCGACACCCCCGACATCGGCATCGACGACAACTTCTTCGACCACGGCGGACACTCACTCCTCGCCACCCGGCTCGTCTCCCGCGTCCGTTCACTGTTCGGTGTGGAGCTCGGCGTGCGTGCCCTCTTTGGGGCGCCGACCGTCGCCGCGCTTGCGCGGGAGCTGGGCGGCGCCGACCAGGCGCGTCCCGCGCTCGGGCCCGTCGCGCGGCCGCAGCACCCACCACTGTCGTACGCACAGAACCGCCTCTGGTTCCTGCACCGGCTCGAAGGCCCGTCCCCGACCTACAACGTCCCCTTCGCGATCCGGCTCATCGGCGCGCTGGACCGCGCGGCGTTCGCCGCCGCCCTCGGCGACGTCGTCGAACGGCACGAGAGCCTGCGCACCGTCTTCCCCGAGAAGAACGGCACACCGTTCCAGCAGGTGCTCCAGGGCGAGGCCGCCCGCCCCGTACTCGAAGTGGCCGAGGTCGAGGTCGAGGTCGAGGAGACCGCCGGTCTCGCTGCGGCCATCGACGAGGCCGTCGGGTACTCCTTTGACCTCAGCCGCGAAATACCGGTCCACGCAAGGCTGTTGGTGCTCTCTCCGGACGAGTGCGTCTTCGTCCTGGTCGTGCATCACATCGCCGCCGACGGCTGGTCGCTCGCGCCGCTCTGGCAGGACATCGCCGCCGCGTACGACGCGCGGTCACGCGACGGACGGGCCGATGACCGTGTGCCCCTTCCGGTGCAGTACGCGGACTACACGCTGTGGCAGCGGGAGCTGCTCGGCAGCGCGGACGATCCGGACAGCGTGATGGCGCGGCAGTTGGCGTACTGGCGGGAGACGCTGGACGGGCTGCCCGAACGCACCGCGTTGCCGACGGACCGCCCCCACCCTTCGCCCGCCACCTACCGGGGCGGCACCTTCGCCCACCAGTGGGACGCGGAGCTGCACACGGGCCTCGCCGAGCTGGCCCGTGGCAGTGGTGCCACGGTGTTCATGGTCGTGCACGCCGCGCTGGTGGCGCTCCTGTCCCGCTCCGGAGCAGGGGAGGACATCGCCGTCGGCAGCCCGATCGCGGGCCGCACCGACGATGCCCTGCACCAGCTCGTCGGCTTCTTCGTGAACACCCTGGTGCTGCGCACCGACGCGTCGGGGGATCCGACGTTCCGCGAACTGGTGGAACGCGTACGGGAAGTGGACCTGCACGCCTACGCGAACCAGGACGTGCCCTTCGAGCACCTGGTGGAGGTGCTCAACCCGACGCGGTCGCTGTCCCATCACCCGCTGATCCAGGTGATGCTGGCCTGGCAGGACAACGCCCCGCACGATGTCGAGCTGTACGGTCTCGCCTCGCGTCCGGAGTTCGTGAAGACGGGCACCGCCAAGTTCGACCTGTCCTTCTACCTCGACGCGGACGGCGGGATCGTCGAATACAGCACGGACCTCTTCGACGAGTCCACCGTGGCGGCCCTCATGTCCCGGCTCGGGCGGCTGCTCGCATCGGTGATCGCCGACCCGGACCAGCCGGTCGGCGCCATCGACCTGCTGTCCGAGCGGGAGCGGGACCGCGTGGTGAGCGAGTGGAACGCCACCGCGCACGAGCTTCCCGTGACGACCCTGCCGGAGCTGTTCGAGGCGCGGGCCGTGCGCACGCCGCACGCCGTCGCGGTCGTCGCCGGGGACACCGAACTCACCTACGCCGAGCTCGACGCGCGGGCGAACCGGCTCGCGCACTGGCTGGCCGACCGCGGTGCGGGCCCGGAGCGGACCGTGGGTCTGTGCCTTCGCCGGTCCCCCGAGCTGATCGTGGCGATGCTGGCGGTCCTCAAGTCGGGCGCGGCCTATCTGCCGATCGACCCCGACTTCCCCGCCGAGCGCATCCGCTTCATGCTGGACGACGCCCGCCCCGTCCTCGTACTCGACGGTGATCTGCCCGTCGGCAACGCACAGGACACACAAGCGAGTTCGGGCCGCCCCGTCCATGTCTCCCCGCACCCGCAGCACCCGGCGTACGTGATCTACACCTCCGGTTCCACGGGGACTCCGAAGGGCGTCCACACCACGCACCACAACGTCGTCGCCCTCGCCCTCGACCCGTGTTTCGGACCCGCGGCCCGCGAGCGGGTGCTCGTCCACTCGCCGCACACCTTCGACGCCTTCACCTACGAGGTGTGGGTGCCCCTCCTGAGCGGCGGCAGACTGGTGCTCGCACCGACCGGCGGGCTCACACCCGGCGGCCTCGGCGCGCTGGTGGAGCGGCACGGCATCACCGGCACCTGGCTGAGTGCCGGGCTCTTCCACGCGTTCGTCGAGGAGGCGGCCGACTGTCTCGCCGGGCTCCGCGAGGTGTGGACCGGCGGTGACATGGTATCGCCCGGCGCGGTCCAGCGGGCGCTACGGGCCTGCCCCGGCCTCGTCGTCGTCGACGGCTACGGCCCCACCGAGACGACCACCTTCGCCACCTGCCACCCCGTGCGGTCCGCCGACGAGCTGGGCCCCGTCATGCCGATCGGCGCCCCGCTCGCCAACACGCACACGTATGTCCTCGACGACGGGCTCCGGCCCGTCGGTGTCGGCATCGTCGGCGAGTTGTACGTGGCGGGCGCGGGTCTGGCGCGCGGGTACCTGGACCGCCCCGGCATGACCGCAGGACGGTTCGTGGCCTGCCCGTTCGAGGCCGGGCAGCGGATGTACCGCACCGGTGACCTGGTGCGCTGGCGTAGCGACGGACGTCTGGAGTTCGTCGGCCGCGCCGACGGGCAGGTCAAGGTCCGCGGCTTCCGCGTGGAGCTCGGCGAGATCGAGGCGGCGCTGGACGACCATCCCGCGGTCGCCAGGTCCGTGGTCGTGACGCACGCGGACCAGGCGGGTGAGCAGCGTCTGATCGGGTACGTCGTGGGGGCGCCAGCCACAGGGGCGGACCATGCCGCCGCCGAGGGCCCGGCCCCGCAGGACAGCGTCACCGACGGTGTGGCCGACGCCCAGGTCGGCGAGTGGCAGGAGATCTACGACGACCTCTACACCGACGCCGCCACCGCCACCTGGGGCCAGAACTTCATCGGCTGGAACAGCAGCTACGACCAACAACCCATCCCCCTCGACCAGATGAGGGAATGGCGCGACGCCACCGTCGACTCCATCCGCGCACTCAACCCCCGCAACATCCTGGAAATCGGCGTCGGCACCGGACTCCTCCTCTCCCACCTCGCACCCCACTGCGACAGCTACTGGGGCACCGACTTCTCCGCCGAGGTCGTCGCGGCGCTGCGGACGCAGATTCCTGAGGCGCTCGCGGACCGTGTGGAGCTACGGCATCAGCCCGGCCACGACGTAAGCGGCCTGCCCACCGAACACTTCGACGTCATCGTCATCAACTCCGTCATCCAGTACTTCCCCAACGCCGACTACCTCACCGACGTCATCACCAAAGCACTCCACCTCCTCACCCCCCACGGCGCCCTCTACATCGGCGACATCCGCAACCTCCACACCGCCCGCACCTTCCACACCGCCATCCAGCTCCACCAAACCCAAACCGGCACGGACGCCGACACCACCACCCTCCGCGCTGGCGTCGAACGCGCCCTCGTCCGCGACAAAGAACTCCTCATCGCCCCCCAATACTTCACCGCCCTCCAACACCAG
The DNA here is from genome assembly GCF_008704495.1 of Streptomyces kanamyceticus. NCBI lineage: Bacteria > Bacillati > Actinomycetota > Actinomycetes > Kitasatosporales > Streptomycetaceae > Streptomyces > Streptomyces kanamyceticus. Next base: position 9,027,303 of record NZ_CP023699.1, on the reverse strand, counting down.
CACACCGAACACATCACCGAGATCCACATCAAACGCGGCCACCACCACAACGAACTCACCCGCCACCGCTACGACGCCATCCTCCACAAAAACCCCCACACCACCCTCGACCTCACCACCACCCCCAACACCCCTGGGGACAAGACCTCACCGCACTCCTGAAGTCCAACAACAGCCCGGCCGTACGCGTCAACGGCATCCCCAACAAGCGCCTCACCGCCGAAGTCTCCGCCGTGCGTCGACTCGCCGCCGGTGACGCGCCCGCCGATCTGCTGCGCACCCTCGCCGAGACGGACGGGCCCGGTGTCGATCCTGAGGAGCTGCACCGGATCGGCGAGAGCCTGGGCTACCGGACCGTGCTCACCTGGTCGGCGGAGTCCGAGGATCTTCTGGACGCGGTGTTCCTCTCGGCCAACATGGCCGAGGTGGCCGAGGGCGTCGTCGTCGAAGGGCTGTACCGGCCCGGTGCGGGTGGCGCCGGGGAGAACCCGGCGACATGGGCCAACAATCCGGCCCTGTCGCGCGACATCGGCGCCTTCGCCGCCTCGGTGCGCGAGCATCTGCGCACGCGGCTGCCCGAGTTCATGGTCCCGGCCGCGGTTCTTGTCGTGGACGAGTTCCCGCTGACGGTCAACGGCAAGCTGGACCGGGCCGCGCTCCCGGTGCCGGAGTTCCTGGCCGCGGCGACGTCCCGGGTGCCGAGGACGCCGGTCGAGGAACTGCTGTGCGGGCTGTTCGCCCAGATCCTCGGTGTGCGCACGGTCGGGGTCGACGACGGCTTCTTCGACCTGGGCGGGCATTCGCTGCTCGCGACGCGCCTCGTGTCGCGGGTGCGGTCGGTGTTCGGTGTGGAACTCGGTGTGCGGGCGCTGTTCGAGGCGCCGACCGTGGCGGCGCTCGCCAGGCTGCTCTCGGGCGCCCAGCGGGCCCGTCTGGCGCTGGCGGCGGCGGAGCGGCCCGAGCGGCTTCCGCTGTCGTACGCGCAGAACCGGCTGTGGTTCCTGCACCGGCTCGAGGGCTCTTCGGCCACGTACAACATCCCGTTGGTCGTACGGCTGACAGGGTCGCTGAACAGGAAGGCCCTTGCGGCGGCCCTCGGGGACGTGGTCGCCCGGCACGAGAGCCTGCGGACCGTGTTCCGCGAACACGACGGCACGCCCTACCAGTTGGTGCTCGACGCCGCCTCCGCGGTTCCCGCGCTCGACGCCGTGGCGGTCGCCGCCGGGGAGGTCGACCGCGCCGTGGCATCAGCGGTACGGCACGCCTTCGACCTCGGCTCCGAACTCCCCCTGCACTCCACCTTGTTCACGTCAGCGCCGGACGAGCACACGCTGGTACTCGTCCTGCACCATGTGGCGGCCGACGGCTGGTCGCTCGAACCGCTCTGGCGCGACCTGGCCGCCGCGTACGAGACACGCTCGCGCGACGGCGCGGCTCCGGAGTGGGAGCCGCTGCCCGTGCAGTACGCCGACTACACCGTGTGGCAGCACGAGCTCTTGGGCGACGGCGGGGACCCCGACAGCGTGCTCGCCGAGCAGCTCGGCTACTGGCGGACCCGGCTCACGGGTCTGCCCGAGCGGCTCGAACTGCCCACCGACCGGCCGCATCCTGCGGTCGCCTCCTACCAGGGCCGCACACTGCCCTTCCGTTGGGACGCCGATGTGCACGCGGGACTCGCGGAGTTGGCGCGGAGCAGCGGCGCGACCGTGTTCATGGTCGTGCACGCGGCGCTCGCCGCGCTCCTCGCCCGGTCCAGCGGCGGTGACGACATCGCGGTCGGCTCCCCCATCGCGGGACGTACGGACGAGGCCCTCGACGACCTCGTCGGGTTCTTCGTGAACACGCTGGTCCTGCGTACGGACGTGTCGGGCGATCCCACCTTCCGTGACCTGCTCGCCCGGGTTCGGGAGACCGATCTGGACGCGTACGCGCACCAGGACGTGCCGTTCGAGTTCCTCGTCGAGGCGCTGAACCCGGCACGCGCCCTCTCGCACCACCCCTTGTTCCAGGTGATGCTGGCCTGGCAGAACACGCCCGATGTCGGGCTCGCGCTGCCGGGTCTGGCCGTCGAGCCCGCTCCCGTGGGGACGGGTACCGCCCGTATGGACCTCGTGATCAGCATCGCGGAGAGCAGGGCGGGCGACGGGGATCCCGCGGGCCTCGACGGGGTGGTCGAGTTCAGCACCGACGTGTTCGACGAGGCGACGGTCGTGGCGCTGGTGGAGCGGCTCCACCGGGTGCTCGCCGCCGTGGTCGCCGACCCCGAACTGCCGGTCGGTGCGATCGAGTTGCTGAGCGGCACGGAACGCCGCGAGCTGCTCACCACGTTCAACGACACGGCACGCGAACTGCCGGGCCACACCCTGCCCGAGCTGTTCGAGGCGCAGGTGGCACGCACCCCGGACGCGGTGGCGTTGGTGTTCGACGACACCGAGCTGACGTATGCCGAGCTGAACTCGCGGGCCAACCGGCTCGCCCGCCATCTGGTGGCCAAGGGTGTGGGTCCCGAGGCGACCGTCGCCGTACTGCTGGACCGCTCGCCCGAACTGGTCGTGGCGCTGCTGGCCACGCTCAAGGCCGGTGGCGCCTATCTGCCCGTCGATCCGGGATATCCGTCGGACCGGGTGGCGTTCATCCTGCGGGACGGGGCGCCGGTGTGCCTGGTGACCAGCGGCGACACGGCCCTGCCCGACGGCTCTTCGGCCGGGCCCCTGGGCATTCCCCTCGTCCGCGTGGACGACGCTTCGGCGAAGAACCTCGCCGATGCCGACCTCACCCAGTCCGAGCGGGTCCGCCCGCTCCACCTCTCGCATCCGGCCTACCTCATCCACACGTCGGGCTCGACCGGACGCCCGAAGGGTGTGGCCGTCACGCACGCGGGCATCGGCAGTCTGTCCGCGACGCAGATCGAACGGTTCGGGGTCTCGGGCGACAGCAGGGTCCTGCAGTTCGCCTCGGTGAGCTTCGACGCGGCGGCGTGGGAGCTGTGCATGGCGCTGCTCTCCGGAGCCGCACTGGTCATGGCGCCGAAGGAGGACCTGGCGCCCGACCGGCTCGGGGCCCTGTGCGTCCGGCAGGGTGTGACCCACATGACGCTGCCTCCCGCGCTGCTCCCCGTGGTGGCACCGGAGGACTTCCCGTCGGGCGGTGTCCTCGTCGTCGCGGGTGAGGAGTGCCCGCGCGAGGTGGCCGCGCGCTGGTCGGCGGGCCGCACGATGATCAACGCGTACGGCCCCACGGAGGCCACGGTCTGCGTCACCATCAGCGCGCCGCTGTCCGCCGGGGGCCGACCCGGTCCTGTGCCGATCGGCGTGCCGGTCGACAACACGCGCGTGTACGTGCTCGACGGCGGGCTGCGGCCCGTACCCGCGGGTGTGGTGGGCGAGTTGTACGTGTCCGGTGCCGGTCTCGCACGCGGGTACGCGGGCCGGTCCGCCCTGACCGCCGAACGGTTCGTCGCCTGCCCCTTCGAGGACGGGCAGCGGATGTACCGCACCGGTGACCTGGTGCGCCACCGTGCCGACGGGCAGCTGGAGTTCGCCGGACGCGCCGACGACCAGGTGAAGGTCCGGGGCTTCAGGGTCGAGCCCGGCGAGGTCGAGGCCGTCATGGCGGCGCATCCGGCCGTGACCCGGGCCGCCGTGGTGGCGCGGGCGGGCAGCGATGTACTGGTGGGTTACGCCGTCAGGGATTCCTCGACGGACGCCTCGGAGGTCGAACTCGCGGGTTCGGTGAGGGACTTCGTGCGTGGGCGGCTCCCGGAGTACATGGTGCCCGCCGCCGTCATGGTCCTCGACGAGCTGCCGCTGACCTCCAACGGAAAGCTGGACAAAGCGGCCCTGCCCGTACCCGAGTTCATCGCGGGGCCCTCGTTCCGCGCGCCGCGCACCCCGGCCGAGGAAGTCCTGTGCGCGCTCTTCGCCGATGTCCTCGGCACCTCGCACGTCGGCGTGGAGGAAAGCTTCTTCGATCGTGGCGGGCACTCCCTGCTCGCGACGAAGCTGGTGTCGCGCATCCGCTCGGCGTTCGGCGCGGAGCTCGGCGTGAAGGCGCTGTTCGAGGCACCCACGGTGGCGGCGCTCGCCCGCGTGCTCGACGAGCGGGTAGGCGCGGGCCGGACCAGGCCGGCGCTGCTCCCGGTGTCGCGTCCGTCGCGTCCCGAGCGGCTCGCGCTGTCGTTCGCGCAGAAGCGCCTGTGGTTCCTGTACCGCCTCGACGGCCCTTCGGCGACGTACAACATTCCGCTGGTCGTACGGCTGACGGGAGCACTCGACGGTGCCGCCCTTGAGGCCGCGCTCGCGGACGTGGTGGACCGGCACGAGAGCCTGCGGACCGTGTTCCGCGAGCATGACGGCACGCCGTACCAGCACATTCTCGCCCCGGACGCGGCGCGGCCCGCCCTGCGCAGGCGCCGGGTGGACGCCGACGCGCTGGACGGGGCGGTCGCCTCCGCCGTGCGCCACGCCTTCGACCTGGGCGCCGAAGTTCCCGTCCGCGCCGAGCTCATCGAGCTGTCGCCGGACGAGCACGTCCTGGCCCTCGTGGTGCACCACATCGCGGCCGACGGCTCCTCGCTCGCGCCCCTGTGGAGCGATCTCGCCACCGCCTACGAGGCACGCTCGCTCGGCGGCGCGGCGCCCGCGTGGGAGCCGCTGCCGGTGCAGTACGCCGACTACACGCTGTGGCAGCGCGAACTCCTGGGAGACAGCGCCGACGAGGACAGCCCGCTGGCCCGGCAGCTCGGCCACTGGAAGGAGCGGCTCGCCGGACTCCCCGAACGGATCGAACTCCCGACGGACCGCCCGCATCCGGCGATCGCCTCGTACCGCGGCGGCAGCCTGACGTACCACTGGGACGCCGAACTGGGCACGCGGATCGCCGAGTTGGCGCGGCGCAGCGGCACGACCGTGTTCATGGTCGTGCACGCGGCGCTCGCGGCGCTGCTCTCGCGGTCGGGCGCGGGTGACGACATCCCGATCGGTACGCCGATCGCGGGACGTACGGACGAGGCGCTCGACGACCTCGTCGGGTTCTTCGTCAACACCCTCGTCCTGCGCACCGACGTGTCGGGCGACCCCACCTTCCGCGAACTCCTCGCCCGCGTCCGCGAAACCGACCTCGACGCCTACGCCCACCAGGACGTCCCCTTCGAACACCTGGTGGACGTGCTCAACCCGTCCCGCACCCTGGCCCACCATCCCCTCTTCCAGGTGATGCTGGCCTGGCAGAGCACCGCGCGGTCCGCGCTCGGCCTGCCGGGGCTGACCGCGTCCCCCGTGGCGACGGACACCAGCACCGCCCGGATGGACCTGGTGTTCAACCTGACGCAGAACACGGCCGAGGGAACCATCGACGGGTTCGTGGAGTTCAGCTCCGACGTGTTCGACCGGCGGACCGTCGAGGCCCTGGTCGGGCGGCTCGGACGCCTCCTCGCTGCCGTCACCGACGACCCGGACCTGCCGGTCGGCGCCATCGGCCTGCTCACGGCCGACGAACGCCACCAAGCGCTCACCGCGGGGAACGACACCGCGCTCGACCTGCCGTCATCGTCCGTACCGGAACTCGTCGACGCACAGGCGCGGCGCACCCCGGACGCGGTGGCGGTCGCCTTCTGCGACGTAGAGCTGACGTACGCCGAACTCGCCGCGCGCTCCGACCGCCTGGCGCGCTCGCTCATCGCGCGCGGCGCGGGACCCGAGCGGCTCGTCGCGCTGCGGCTGCCGCGCTCGGCCGGGCTCGTGGTGGCGATGCTGGCCGTGCTCAAGACCGGCGCGGCCTATCTGCCCATCGATCCGGAGTATCCCGAGGAGCGCATCCGGTTCATGCTCGACGACGCGCGGCCGGTCGTCGTCCTGGACTCGCTCGACGACGAGACCGACGAGGCCGACGAGGCCGACGAGGCCGACGAGGCCGACGAGGCCGACGAGGCCGACGAGGCGGAGAGCCGAGACGCGGGTGGGGCCGAGGTGGGGCCCGTGCGGCGCCATGGACTCCATCCCGCGTACGTCATCTACACATCGGGCTCCACGGGACGGCCCAAGGGCGTCACCGTGCCCGGCGAGGCCCTGCTGAACCTGGTGGTGGCCATGCGCGACCGCCTCGGTCTCGGCGCGGGCGACACGTTCCTCGCGGTCACCACGACGGGGTTCGACATCGCGGGCCTGGAACTGTTCGTCCCGCTGGTGAGCGGCGCCCGCGTCGTGGTCGCGCCGCGCGGGACCGTCCGCGATCCGGAGGCACTCGGCGCGCTCCTCACCCGGTCGGGCACCACCGTCATGCAGGCCACTCCCAGCCTCTGGCGCGCTCTGACGGCGACGGACGTACGACTCGACGGGGTCAGCGTGCTCGTCGGCGGCGAGGCCCTGCCGCAGGACCTGGCGATCTCGCTGGCCAAGCGCGCCGGTTGCGTCCTCAACGTCTACGGGCCCACGGAGACGACCATCTGGTCGACGGCGGCGACCGTGGAGGACGAGACGCCGGGCATCGGCACACCGATCGCGAACACCCAGGTGTACGTGCTCGACGGGCGGCTCGCACCGGTGCCGGCCGGTGTCGTCGGCGAGTTGTACATCGCGGGCTCCGGTCTCGCACGCGGGTACGCGGGTCGTGGCTCCCTGACCGCCGAACGGTTCGTCGCCTGCCCGTTCGGCGGGCCCGGCGAGCGCATGTACCGGACCGGCGACCTGGTGCGCCGCCGCGCGGACGGCCGAATCGACTTCGTGGGGCGCGCCGACGACCAGGTGAAGCTGCGCGGCTTCCGCATCGAGCTAGGTGAGATCGAGTCGGCGCTGGCCGGGCATCCGGCGGTACGGCAGGCGGTGGCGGTGGTGGTCCGGGGTGGTGAACGGCTCGTCGCGTATGTGGAGTCCTCCTCCTCCGACACAGCTGCCACTGAACTCGGCGCAGTACTGCGGGAGTTCATCCGAGCGCGGCTGCCCGAGTTCATGGTCCCCGCCGCGATCGTGACGCTCGACGCGTTCCCCCTGACCGCCAACGGAAAACTCGACCGTGCCGCGCTCCCGGCGCCGGACTTCGCCCCCGCGCCCGCGTCCCGCGCGCCGAGCACCCCTGCGGAGATCGCCCTCTGCCAGGTGTTCACCGAGGTGCTCGGGGTCGAGGCAGGTGTGGACGACGGGTTCTTCGACCTGGGTGGCGACAGCATCATGTCGATCCAGGTGGTCGGCCGGGCTCGTGCGGCCGGTTATGTGATCACGCCCCGGGACGTGTTCCTGCACAAGACCGTGGCGGCGCTCGCCGAACGCGTGCAACCGACGGAACCGGCAGCACCCGCTGAACCGGCACCTCAAACAGAGCCACAGGCGCCCCTGGTGAAAATGGGCCGCGGCCAGTTGTCGAAGATCGAAGCAGCGTGGAGGAATCGCAAGTGACGCAGTCGGAACTGTCGGAACTGGTGGACGTATGGCCGCTCGCTCCCCTGCAAGAGGGCCTCTTCTTCCACGCCCGCTATGACGAGGACCGCGCCGACGTCTATGTCCTCCAGGCCGTCTTCGACCTGGCGGGCCCGCTCGACACCGAGGCGCTGCGCGGCGCCGCGGACGCCCTGCTCGTCCGGCACCCGAACCTGCGCGCGGGCTTCTGGGACGAGGACCTGGAGCAGCCCGTCCAGCTGATCCCCGCCGAGGTCACCGTCCCCTGGCACGAGACCGACCTCGGGAGCCTCGAAGGGGACGGGCAGCAAAACGCGCTGGACCGGATCCTGGCCGAGCAGCGGACGCTCCGCTTCGACCCGGCCGACCCGCCGCTGCTCCGCTTCGCGCTCATACGCCTGGGTGAGCGGCGGCACCGGCTCGCCCTGACGGCGCACCACATCCTGCTCGACGGCTGGTCGCTGCCGGTCCTGTACCGGGACTTCTTCCACCTCTACGAGCACCACGGCGACGACTCCGGGCTGCCGCCCGTGACTCCCTACCGCGACTATCTGGCCTGGCTCGGGGAGCAGGATCCGGCGCGGGCGACGGCAGCGTGGGGTGCGGCGCTCGCCGGTGTCGACGGGCCGACGCTGGTCGGGGGCGCCGAGGCCGACCACGCCGCCGCCGAACCCGCCGACTCCGCACACGACACCGCCCGCCCCGAACGGCTCGACCACCCCCTGCCCGAGTCGCTGACGGCGGACCTCACCGCCTTCGCACGCCGCCGGGGGCTCACGCCGAACACCGTCGTGCAGGGCTGCTGGGCCCTGCTGCTCCAGCGGCTCACCGGCCGTGACGACGTGGTCTTCGGCATGACCGTGTCCGGCAGGCCGCCGCAGCTCCCCGGTGTGGAAGGCATGGTCGGGCTCTTCATCAACACCCTGCCCGTACGGGTACGGCTCCGCCCCACGGAGACCGTCGCCGCTCTGCTCACACGTCTCCAGACCGAACAGGCGGAGCTCGCCGAGCACCACCACCTCGGCCTCACCGAGATCACTCGCCTCACGGACCACAACGAGCTCTTCGACACCTTGATGGTCTTCGAGAGCTACCCCCTCGGCGACAGCGACGACGACCCGGTCTTCAACGGGCTGCGTGTCTCGGGCGCGAGCGGGCACGACGCCACGCACTACCCGCTCAGCCTCGCTGTCGTACCCGGCCGCAGGATGGTGCTGCGGCTCGACCACCGTCCGGACGTCGTCGACCGGGGGAAGGCGGAGGGGCTCGCGGCGCGGCTCGAGCGGTTGCTGCGGGCCGTGATCAGCGAGCCCGACCAGCTGGTGACCGGACTCGACCTCCTCTCAGCGGAAGAGAGGCGGCAGGCCCTTGCCGGATGGCACGACAGCGGGCGGGACCTGCCCGCACTGACCATCACGCAACTCTTCGCCGCGCAGGTGGCGCGCACTCCGGACGGCACCGCCCTGACCTGCGGGGACGTCCAGTTGACGTATGCCGAAGTGAACGCGCGGGCCAACCGGCTCGCCCGGTGGATGCGCGAGCGGGGCGCGGGCGTGGACGATGTCGTCGCGCTGCGCCTGCCCCGCGGCGTGGACCTCGTCGTCTCCGCGCTCGCGGCGGGCAAGGCGGGCGCGGCGTTCCTGCCCGTCGACCCCGGGTATCCCGCCGAGCGGGTGCGGTTCATGCTCGACGACGCCCGCCCCGCGATCGTCGTCGACGGGCCCATCGAGGCGTTGGAGTACGACGACACCGACCTGTGCGTGGCACAGGACCTGGCCGGCACCGCCTACGTCATCTACACCTCCGGCACGACGGGACGGCCCAAGGGCGTCGCCGTCACCCACACCGGCATCGCCGCACTCCACACCGCGCACGCCGAAGCCCTGCGCCTCGGCCCCGGGGCCCAGGTGTTCCAGGCCGTCTCCCCCAGCTTCGACGTCGCCGTCTGCGACCTCGTCATGACCCTGGGAACCGGCGCCACCCTCATCCTCGACAACCCCGGCCAACTCGCCGGAGACGAACTCACCACCGCCCTCCACCACACCGGAGCCACACACGTCGCGCTGCCCGTCTCCCTCCTCGCCACCCTCACCCCCCACCAACTCCCCCACCTGCAGCACGTCCTGACCGGCGGCGAGGTCTGCCCGCCCGACCTCGCCCGTCTGTGGACCACTGACGGACGGCAGCTCACCACCGCCTACGGGCCCACCGAGGCCACCGTCTGCGCCACCCTCACCGCCCCGGCCGGGAAACCCTCCCTCGGCCATCCCATCCCCAACATCCACACCTACGTCCTGGACACCTGGCTGCGACCGGTGCCCCCCGGTGTCACCGGCGAGCTCTACCTCGCGGGCCCCGGTCTGGCCCGCGGCTACGTCAACCAACCCGCCCTCACTGCCGAACGCTTCACCGCCAACCCCTTCGCCTCAGGGCAACGCATGTACCGCACCGGCGACCTCGCCCGCCGACGCACCGACGGCCAACTCGAATTCGCGGGACGCGCCGACCACCAGATCAAGATCCGCGGCTTCCGCATCGAACCCGGCGAGATCGAGACCGCACTCGCCTCGTTCCCCGGCATCGCCCAGGCGGCCGTATCCGTACGCCACGAAGTGCTCGTGGGCTACGTCGTGCCGATGAGCGCGACAGACCACGCGCAACTCACGAGCGCCCTAGGCGACTTCGCCCGGTCCCGTCTCCCCGCCCACATGATCCCCGCCACCGTGATGGTCCTCGACGAACTCCCGCTGACCACCACCGGTAAACTCGACCGCGACGCCCTCCCCGACCCCGCCTTCGAGGTCACCACCACCCGCGCACCCCGCACACCCACCGAGGAAATCCTCTGTGCCCTCTTCGCCGACGTGCTCGGACAGCCCCACGTAGGTGTCGACGACAGCTTCTTCGACCTCGGCGGACACTCGCTCCTCGCCACGCGTCTGATGTCCCGGATCCGGCCCGCGTTCGGCCTCGAACTGGGCGTGCGGGCGCTGTTCGATGCGCCGACGGTGGCCTCTCTGGCCCGGGTACTCGGCGGGGCCCGTCCGGCGCGGGCCGCGTTGGGGCGCGCGATACGGCCCGAGCACGTTCCGTTGTCGTACGCGCAGAACCGGCTGTGGTTCCTGCACCGCCTTGAGGGGCCCTCGGCGACGTACAACGTGCCGCTCGCCGTACGCCTCACCGGCACGCTCGACCGGCAGGCCCTGGAGGACGCGCTCGCCGACGTCGTGTCCCGGCACGAGAGCCTGCGTACGCTCTACCGCGAACACGACGGCACGCCCTACCAGTTGGTGCTGGACAGTGATGCCGCGCGGCCGACGCTCACGGTGTCGACCGTTTCCGCCCCCGCACTGGAGGAGTCGGTCACCTCAGCCGTACGCCACGGCTTCAACCTGAGCAACGAACTGCCCCTGCGCGCCACGCTCTTGACGCCTGAGTCGGTGGACGGGCGGCACGGCGAGGCCAACGAGCACGTTCTCGTCCTGGTCCTGCACCACATCGCCGCCGACGGCTGGTCGTTGGAGCCGCTCTGGCGCGACATCGCCGCGGCGTACCGGGCACGCCTTGCGGGAGCGGCTCCGGACTGGGCCGCACTCCCGGTGCAGTACGCCGACTACACGCTCTGGCAGCGCGAGATCCTCGGCGAACCAGCCGACCCCGACAGCACGCTCGCCCGCCAACTCGACTTCTGGACAAGCACACTCGCCGGTCTCCCGGCACGGATCGAACTCCCCGCGGACCGCCCGCACCCGGCGGCGGCCTCCCACCGCGGCGCGTCATTCACCTTCCACTGGAACGCCGACCTCCACGCCGATCTCGTCCGGCTCGCGCGCGGATCGGGCGCCAGCCTCTTCATGCTCGTACAGGCCGCCCTCGCGGCACTGCTCTCACGGTCGGGCGCCGGTGACGACATCCCCATCGGCACCCCGATCGCCGGACGCACCGACGAGGCACTCGACGACCTCGTCGGCTTCTTCGTCAACACCCTCGTCCTGCGTACGGATGTCTCGGGCGACCCCACCTTCCGCGAACTCCTCACCCGCGTCCGCGAAACCGACCTCAACGCCTACGCCCACCAAGACATCCCCTTCGAACACCTCGTCGAAATCCTCAACCCCCAACGCACCCTCGCCCACCACCCCCTCTTCCAGACCATGCTCGCCTGGCAGAACACCGCGGACGCCGTGCTCGACCTGCCGGGGCTCTCCGTCTCGCCCGTCGCCGCGGGCACGGGCACGTCCCGGACGGATCTCACCTTCAGCATCTCCGAACACCGGACGGCCGACGGCGGCCCGAACGGGATCGACGGGCAGGTGGAGTTCCGCACCGACATCTTCGACCGCAGCACCGTCGAGGCCCTCACCGCCCGACTCGGCCGAATCCTCACCGCAGCCGTCACCGACCCCGACCAGCCCATCGGCGACATCGACCTGCTGACCGAGGAGGAACACCGACAGGCCGTTTCCGGCTGGAACGACACCGCCCGTGAGGTGCCCCGGGCCTCCCTCGCCGAGCTCTTCCAGGCACAGGCCGCCCGCACCCCGGACCAGACAGCCGTCATCCACCAGGACACCCAGCTCACGTACGCGGAGCTCAACTCCCGCGCGAACAGGCTCGCCCACCACCTCATCACCCACGGCGCAGGCCCGGAAGGCGTCGTCGCGCTCAAACTGCCCCGCTCCACCGACATGGTCATCGCGGTCCTCGCCGTCCTCAAAACCGGCGCCGCCTACCTCCCCATCGACCCCCAATACCCCGACGACCGCATCCAGTTCATGCTGGACGACGCCCACCCCGTCCTCGTACTCGACGACACGGGCCTCGACACGTCCGACCAGCCGGACACCGACCCCGCCTCCGCCACCCGCAATCCCCTCCACCCCGCCTACGTCATCTACACCTCGGGGTCCACCGGGCGGCCGAAGGGCGTCGCGGTGTCCGACGGCGCCATGGTCAATCTGCTGTCCTGGCACAGCGGTGAGCTGCCGTGCGCGCGGCCGACCCGTACCGCGCAGTTCGCCGCGCTCAGCTTCGACGTGTCCGTGCAGGAGATCCTGTCCGCGGTGCTGTTCGGGAAGACGCTGGTGATTCCGCCGGACGACGTCCGTTACAGCCCTGAGGATTTGGTGGACTGGCTGGACGAGCAGCGGGTCGACGAGTTGTTCGCGCCGAATCTGGTGATCGACGCGCTGGCTCACGCGGCGGTCACACGTGGGCGGGAGCTGCCCGCGCTGCGGGAGGTCGTGCAGGCCGGTGAGGCACTGACGCTGAGTCCCCACGTGCGGGCGTTCTTCCGGCAGGTGCCCGGGCGGCGGCTGCGCAACAACTACGGTCCCAGCGAGACACATGTGGTCACCTCGCACACACTGCCCGCCGACGTCTCCGCCTGGCCGTCGTCCCCGGCGATCGGAGCACCTGTAGGGAACATCCGCGCCTATGTGCTCGACGACCGCCTGCGGCCCGTCGGCACGGGCGTGACCGGCGAGTTGTACATCGCGGGCGCGGGGCTCGCCCGGGGCTACACCAACCGTCCCGCCCTCACCGCCGAACGCTTCATCGCCAACCCCTTCACCCCGGGGCAGCGGATGTACCGCACCGGTGACCTCGTACGGCGCGGTACGGACGGAAAGTTGCACTACGTCCGCCGGGCCGACCAGCAGGTCAAGATCCGGGGTTTCCGCATCGAACCGGGCGAGGTCGAGTCCGTCCTCGCCGAGCACCCCGATGTCGCCCAGGCCGTCGTCACGGCGCACGAAGGCCACCGGCTCGTCGGGTACGTGGTCCCGGCGGCAGCCGCCGGAGCGCCCTCATCACCCGGTGAACTCGGCGCCTCTCTACGCGAGTTCGCCCGCACCCGCCTGCCCGAGTTCATGGTCCCCGCCGCGTACGTGACCCTCGACGCGATGCCGCTGACCCCCAACGGCAAGCTGGACCGCGCCGCGTTGCCCGAGCCCGACTTCGCCTCACCCGCCTCCCCCGCCGCCCGGCGCCCGGCACCGAGCCAGGAGGAGCAGCTCCTGTGCGGGCTGTTCTCCGAGGTGCTCGGGGTGCCCGTGGGCGCGGACGACGGCTTCTTCGACAGGGGCGGGCATTCGCTGCTCGCCACCCGGCTCGTCTCCCGCGTCAAGGCGGTGTTCGGTGTGGAGCTCGGCGTGCGGGCCCTGTTCGAGGCGTCGACGCCCGCCGCGCTGGCCCGGCGCCTGGACAGCGACACCTCGGGGGACGCGCTGAACGTGCTGCTTCCTCTGCGGACCACCGGCACCCTGCCTCCGCTGTTCTGCGTGCACCCCGCCGCGGGCATCAGCTGGCCGTACGCGGGGCTGCTCGCGCACGTCGCGCCCGACCGGCCCGTCTACGGGCTCCAGACGCGCGGCCTCACCGGCGCGGAGCCGCCCGCCCACACCATCGACGAGATGGCCGACGACTATCTGGCGCACATCCGGGCCGTGCAGCCGTCGGGACCGTACTCCCTGCTCGGCTGGTCCTTCGGCGGGCTCGTCGCGCACGCCGTCGCGACCCGCCTGGAGAAGGCCGGGGAGCGGGTGGAACTGCTCGCGCTCCTGGACTCGTTCCCGCCCGACCGCAGGCCAGGCGAGGAGATACCCGAGCTCGACCTGCGCGATGTGCTTGCCCTGCTCTTCGAGGAGATCGTCGGCATCGACCGCAAGCAGTTCGACGCGGACTTCGGCGGGCGGGAACTGACGGCGGAGCAGCTGATCGACTTCATGCGCGAGGAGAGCGCGGGGCGGGTCGACCTGCTGCTCGACGAGGACGTGCTCGCCAGGGTCGTCGACATCTTCATGCGGGTGCCGGACGCCCTGGACAAGTTCGTCCCCGAGCGGTTCGGCGGCGACGTACTCCTGTTCACCGCCGCGCAGTCGGCCGCGGAGTGGCCCGCGGACGATCCCCGGCGATCGGCGGGGGCCTGGTCGCCGTTCGTGGCGGGCGAGGTGACGGAGCACAGCGTCGACGTGCGACACGAGCACATGCTGCGCGCCGACGCGCTGGAACGGATCGGGGCCGTCCTGGCGAGGGCCCTGTCGCCCACACCCTGACGTTGCTGTACGCCCCTCAGCTGTCGGGCCCCGTAAGGGGCGCGGGGAACTGCGCGACCAGCCCCCACCGGCCCGCAGGTCGGCGACCACAGCGGGTGCGCTCAGGCCGCGACTGGGACGCTGCGCGGGCCGCGTACCAACAGGCCCGGGCGGTAAGGGAGTTCGGCCGCGTCCGCGGTCAGCCGGAGGCCAGGAAACGCGGCGAACAGACGCGGCAGCGCGACGGCCGCCTCCAGGCGGGCCAGGCGCGAGCCGACGCAGAAGTGCGGTCCGTGGCCGAACGCGACGTGGGGTGCGGCGCGCGGGCCACGGCCCGTGGCGTCGTGCGCGTAGCGGCCCGGGCGGAAGGCGTCCGGTTCGGGGAAGTGCCGGGGGTCGCGGTTGGCCGCGGCCAGGACGGCGAGGACCGAGGACCCTGCCGGTATGCGCGTGCCGTCGCCGAGGTCGACGTCCTGCGTGGCGTGCCGCCAGGTCGTGCCCTCCAGGGGGCTGGCGTGCCGCAGCGTCTCCTCGACGACGGCGGGCCAGCGCCCGGGGTCGCGCCGGGCGGCCGCCAGTTCGGCGGGGTGCGTGAGCAGCAGCAGGGACGCCGAGGCGAGCAGGTTCATGGTCGTCTCGTAGCCCGCGAACAGCAGCAGGAACGCCATGGCGAGCAGCTCGCCGTCGTCCAGGCCGCCTTCCGTCGCGTCGTGCGTGAGCGCGCTGAACAGGTCGGGGCCCGGGGCGCGGCGCTTGTGTGCGATCAGCTCGCCGAAGTAGGCGTACAGCGATGTCCACGCCTCGTCCACGGCGCCCGGCCGCAGTGCGTCGGCGGGCGAGCCGACCCGGTACGTCCAGTCGCGCAGGGCCGCCCGGTCGGCCTCGGGCACCCCGAGTACCTCCCCGATCACGAGCACGGGCAGCGGGAAGGCGAAGGCGTCGACGAGGTCCGCGCTCCCCTCGCGCGCGAGGCGTTCGGCGACGTCGCGCAGGAGCCCGTCGGTCAGCTCCTCGATCCGCGCCCGCAGCGTGTCGACGCGGCGCGGCGCGAACGCGGCGGTGGTCAGCCTGCGCAGCCGGGTGTGGTCGGGCGCGTCGGTGTTGAGCATGTGCCGGGCCAGACAGGCGCGGGCTCGCTGCGCGGGCGAGTCGCTCTTGGGGCGGCCCGCGCCGCGCGGCGGCACGTTCGAGAAGCGGGGGTCGGCGAGGACGGCCCTGGTCTGCTCGTAGCCGGTGACGAACCAGGCGTGCGTGCCGTTCGCGAGCGGTACGCGCGCCGCCGGGCCTTGCTCGCGCAGCCGTGCGTAGTACGGGTATGGGTCGCGCGCGAAGGCGGGGTCCGCCGGGTCGAGGGCGGTCGGCGGCGCGTCGGGGTGCCGGGGTGTGGGCAGGGGTGTGGTCACCCGCTCATCCTCGCCGGGGCGGGTGGTCCGTTTCGACGCGGTCCTGAGCCAGCGACCATGGCCGGGTGCTGTAGGAACCGAACAAAGAGTGGGTGATGACGCAGGGCCGCTGGTCGGCTATGTGCCGGGATTCCCGGCCGGTGGCTTGTGCGATGCGTACGCACGTTCCACCCTCGGCCCGGCTCTCCGCGCGCCCGACGCTGGCCTCTCCGTCCCTGCCGCACGCATGCGGAATTCCTCGAACGCGCCCGTCTCGCGCGTGCGGCAGTGGTACAGAGCACAACCACCTTGACGCAAGGGGGACTTGAGACCGCGTCATCGCGCTTGCTGTCGGCCCCCGTTGTGGAGAGTCCCCATACGTCTTCGCAGGTGGTGAGACGCCGGGCCCGACCCGCGGGTAACGTCTGCGCCGGTGTCAACACCCTGCCACCACCGTCGATTCGGAGACCCGACATGCCCGAGCAGCCCCCGCCCTTCGTCATCGACCCCACCGGCGCCGACCCGGACACGGAGAACCGTGCGCTCCGGGCCGCGGGCCCCGCGACCCGCGTGGACGTCCTCGGCGTCACCGCGTGGTCCGTCAGCGATCCCGCGCTGCTGCAGAAGATGCTGACGAGCCCGGACGTCTCCAAGGACGCGCGCAAACACTGGCCGCTGTTCGACGAGGCCATAGCGACCTGGCCGCTGGCCCTGTGGGTCGCGGTCCAGAACATGTTCACCGCGTACGGGTCCGATCACCGCAGGCTGCGCCGCCTGGTGGCCCCCGCGTTCAGCGCCCGGCGCGTCGCCGCGCTCCAGGAGAGCATCGAGCAGATCGTGACGCGGCTCCTCGACGATCTGGAGGAGGGGTTCGACCACGGCAGGAAGACGGAGAACGGGATCATCGCGGCCGGTGAGCCGGTCGATCTGCGCGAGCACTTCGCCTATCCCCTGCCGATCCGGGTCATCGGTGAGCTCATGGGCGTGCCGGAGGAGCAGCGCGAGGGGTTCCGCAGGCTGGTCGACGGCGTCTTCTCCACCACCCTCACCGCCGAGGAGTCCGCGGCGAACACCGCGGAGCTGTACGCCTCCTTCGACCGTCTGGTGGCCACCAAGCGGGCCGAGCCCGGCGAGGACATGACGTCGCTCCTCATCGCCGCGCAGGACGAGGAGGGCGACGGCTCGGGCCTGAACGAGGCCGAGGTGCGCGACACGCTCCTGCTGATGGTCAGCGCCGGGTACGAGACCACGGTCAACCTGATCAGCAACGCCGTCGCCCAGCTGCTGACCCACCCCGAGCAGCTCGCGCACGTGCGCGAGGGCCGCGCGGGCTGGGGCGGCGTGGTGGAGGAGACGCTGCGGGTCGAACCGGCCGTCAAGCATCTGCCGATGCGCTTCGCCGTACGGGACATCCCGCTGCCCGACGGGCAGACGATCGCCGCGGGCGACGCGATCCTCGCCTCGTACGCCGCCGCGAACCGGCACCCCGACTGGCACGGTGAGAGCGCGGACGTGTTCGACGTGACGCGCGGCAACCCTGAGCACCTCTCCTTCGGGCACGGCGTCCACTTCTGCCTGGGCGCTCCGCTGGCCCGCCTTGAGGGGAGCGTGGCGCTGAGCCGGTTCTTCGAGCGGTTCCCCGACGCCGAACTGGCCGTGCCCGTGGACCAGTTGGCGCGGGTTCCCTCGCTGATCACGAACGGTCAGGCGCAGCTTCCCGTCCGCTTGAAGCCGACGCGCTGACCGCCGCCTCCCGCACCAGCTGCACGGGGTGCCACGCGTCGCGCTCCGTGCCGTGGAAGATCTGCTGGCGGCAGGAGGCACCGGTCGCGACGACGACGGTCTCGTCGGCGGCGGCGCGCACGGCGGGGAAGAGCCGGTCGTCGCCGACGGTCATCGACACGTCGTAGTGCTCGGACTCGAAGCCGAAGGATCCGGCCATCCCGCAGCAGCCCGCGTCGAGTTCGACGACCTCGACGCCGGGTATGCGGCGCAGCAGGGCCATGGTCGCGGCCGTGCCGACCTCGGCCTTCTGGTGGCAGTGGCCGTGGAAGAGCAGGGTGCGGCCGCTGAGCCAGGAGTCGGCGCGCAGGCGCAGCCTGCCGTCGTCGATGGCGTCGGTGAGGAGTTCCTCCAGCTGGCGCACCCGGTCCGTGATCGCGATGCGCGCCGAGTCCCTGGGCAGCAGCGCCCGGTGCTCGTCGCGCAGCGTCATCAGGCAGGACGGCTCGCAGCCGGTGATCGGGGCGTCGGCCGGGGTGCTCTCCGCGAGCCGGTGGACGAGCTGGAACGCCTTGTCGCTCGCGTCGTCCACGAGGCCCTTGGAGAGGCTGGACCGGCCGCAGCAGCCGCCGCTCTCCAGGCGTACGTCCCATCCCGCGCGTTCGAGGAGTTCGACGGCGGCCTGGCCGATCTCCGGTTCCGTGTAGGTGGTGAAGGAGTCGGCGAGGAGGACGACCGTGCCCTGGGTGACGGTCCGTGCCGGTGCGCTGTGGCGGTGGAACCAGCGCACGAGGTTGCGGCGGGCGTAGCGCGGCAGCGGGCGGTGCGGGGTGATGCCGAGCGTGCGGTCGAGCAGGCGGCGCAGCAGGGGGACGCGGCCCGGCAGGTTGGAGAGCGGCGCCGTGGCCGAGCCGAGGCGGTTCAGGAGCCGGATCGCGCCGAAGATCCGTGAGCGGGCGGGGACGCCGTGTTCGTCGTGGTGGTGGGCGAGCGCCTCCGTCTTGAGGGCGGCCATGTCGACGCCGAGGGGGCATTCGCTCTTGCACGCCTTGCACATGAGGCAGAGGTCGAGGACCTCGTGCAGTGCCTCGTCGCCGAGTGCGGTGTGCGGGTCGGGGGCGGAGAGTGCCTTGACGAGGGCGCCCGCGCGGCCGCGGGTGGAGTCCTGTTCGTTCCTGGTGGCCATGTAGGAGGGGCACATGGTGCCGGTGTCGGTCTTGCGGCACAGGCCGATGTTCATGCAGCGGTCGGCCGTGGCGCGCATGCCGCCCGTGACGTCGAAGTCGAGGCGGGTGCGCAGGCCGGGTGCGGGTGGCAGGGCGGCGTCGCGGAGGTGGTCCGTCATGGCGGGGGCGTCGACGATCTTGCCGGGGTTGAGCCGGTCGTGCGGGTCGAAGAGGCCCTTCACCCTGCGCATGGCCTCGTAGAGCTCGTCGCCGAAGAGCGCGCGGTTGAACTCGCTGCGGGCCAGGCCGTCCCCGTGCTCGCTGGAGTTGACCCCGCCGTACTCGGTGACGAGGTCCTTGATCTCCTCGGCGACGTCGCGCATGGTCTGCCGCTGCGCGGGGTCGGTGACGTCCAGGAACGGGCGGATGTGCAGGCAGCCCACCGAGCAGTGGCCGTAGAAGCCCGCGGTGAGGCCGTGCCGGTCCAGGACCTTCTTCAACCGCGCGGTGTAGGCGGGCAGGTGGACCGGGTCGACGGCGGTGTCCTCGATGAAGGCGAGGGGACGCTTGGTTCCTTCGCTCGCGGCCATGAGCAGCCCGAGGCTGGACTTGCGGACCTTGAGCAGGGCGGCCCGGTGGGCGGGGTCGACGGCGCGCAGGGTGTGGTAGCCGTGGCCGTGGCGGCGCCAGAGGGCGGTCAGCGTGTCGAGCCTGCCCATGAGTTCGCGTTCGTCGTCGCCGGTGAAGGAGACGAAGAGGAGCGCTTCGGGGTCGCCTTCGAGCACATCGGAGAGGGACGCGTATTCGATCTTCTGGCGGGACAGGTCGAGGATGGTGCGGTCCATCAGCTCCACGGCCGCCGGGTCGCAGGCGAGCGCGTCCTGCGTCGCCTCGATCGCGCCGGTGACCGAGGTGAAGTGGCCGACGGCGAAGACCGTGCGGGACGGTTTGGGCACCAGGTCGACGAGCGCCCGGGTGGTGACGGCCAGGGTTCCCTCGGATCCGACGACGAACTTCGCCAGGTCGAAGGGGGTGTTCTCGCGGGCGAGCCGGTCCAGGCGGTAGCCGCCCGCGCGGCGCCAGTGCCGCGGGAACCCGGCCTCGATGGCCCCGGCGTGCGCCGCGACGAGGGCGGGCAGTTCGCGGTGGATGCGGCCGTCGAGGGTGGCGTGCCCGGCGCGGGCCGCGCGCTCCTCCTCGGTGAGCGGCGCGAAGTGCGCGGTGCTCGCGTCGGAGAGCACCACGTCGAGCGCGCGGATGTGGTCGATGGTCATGCCGTGGCGCAGCGAGCCGCTGCCCGCGGAGTTGTTGCCGATCATCCCGCCGAGGGTGGCGCGGTTGCTGGTGGAGGTGTCCGGGCCGAACATCAGGCCGTACGGTGCCGCGGCGCGGTTCAGGTCGTCCTGGACGACGCCGGGTTCGACGAGCGCGGTGCGGGCGTCGGGGTCGAGGGCGACGATCCGCCGCATGTGCCGGGAGAGGTCGAGGACGATGCCCGGGCCTGTCGTCTGCCCGGCGAGGCTGGTGCCCGCGCCGCGCGGCACCACGGACACGCCGTGCGCGGCGGCCGCGGCGACCGCCGCCCTGACGTCGTCGGCGTGGCGGGGGAAGACGACGCCGAGCGGGGTGATGGCGTACATGCTGGCGTCGCGTGCGAACAGATGGCGGCTGTAGTCGTCGAAGCGGACCTCGCCCTCCAGGTCGGCGGCGAGCCGCCGTGCGAGGTCCTCGGTGTCGGCGGCGATCTCGGTGCTCTTGGCGTTCTCGGTGCTGGTGCTCTTGGTGCTCTCCGTGCTCGACGTCATACGACATGCTCCGGGGGGGGCGAAGGGGCGTACGTACGGTTCAGGTGGTGCGCAGGTGGTCGAGTGCGTCGGCCAGGCCCTGGTGGCCGACCGGGACCCCGGCGAGTTCGAGGCCCATCTGGACCCCGGCGAGGGTGCCCGCGAGCGTGAGGTCGTTGAAGTGGCCCAGGTGGCCGATGCGGAAGACCTTGCCCGCGAGCCGACCGAGTCCGGTGCCGAGCGACATGTCGAAGCGCTCGAGGACGACCTTGCGTACGGCGTCGGCGTCCTGTCCTTCGGGCAGGAGCACGGCCGTCAGGGATCCCGAGTGCTCGCGCTCGTCGGCGCAGAGCACGTCGAGTCCCCAGCCGCGTACGGCACTTCGGGTGGCGGCGGCGTGCCGTGCGTGCCGGGCCCAGACCTGTTCGAGGCCCTCGTCGGTGAGCATGTCGAGCGCCTCGTCGAGGCCGTAGAGGAGGTTGGTGGCGGGGGTGTACGGGAAGAAGCCCGCCTCGTTGGCGTCGATGATCGGCGTCCAGTCCCAGAAGGACTTGGGCAGCCGCGACGTGCGCGCGGCGGCCAGGGCCTTCTCGCTGACGGCGTTGAAGCTCAGGCCCGGCGGCAGCATGAGCCCCTTCTGCGAGCCGGTCACGGTCACGTCCACGCCCCACGCGTCGTGCCGGTACTCGATGGAGCCCAGCGAGGAGACCGTGTCGACGAGGAGCAGCGCGGGATGGTCCGCCGTGTCGATGGCGGCGCGGATCTCCGGGATGCGGCTGGTGACGCCGGTGGACGTCTCGTTGTGGACGACGCAGACGGCCTTGATGCGGTGCGCGGTGTCCGCCCGGAGGCGTTCGACGGCGGCTTCGGGGGACGCGCCGTGCCGCCAGTCACCGGGCACGAACTCCACGTCGAGGCCCAGGGATTGAGCCATGGCACGCCACAGCGAGGCGAAGTGCCCGGTCTCGAAGCAGAGCACGCGGTCACCGGGGCTGAGCGTGTTGACCAGGGCGGCTTCCCAGGCCCCGGTGCCCGACGCGGGATAGACGACGACGGGGCCCGACGTGCCGAAGACGGGCCCCAGCGCGTCGAGCAACCGGCGGGTGAGGGCGGCGAATTCGGGACCGCGGTGGTCGATGGTGGGTGCGGCCATGGCGCGCAGCACCCGGTCGGGAACGTTGGTGGGTCCGGGAATCTGGAGAAAGTGGCGGCCGGTCTGGACGGTCATTGCGCGAATCTCCCCTCCACGCTTGTGCCGTGAGACGGCACGGCGTATCGTGATGCGGCACGACGCAGCATAGGGTCATCCTCGGCGAGGGGTCAACGGCCCCGTCGCGTCGCGCCAACGGCCGTACGCAAGGGGGATTTCGGTGCAGAACGTCCTCAACACCCTGCGCACGCTGGAGGAGTTGGCAACGCGCCAGCCCATCGGCGTCGCCGAACTCGCACGGGCCATGGACCTGCCCAAGAGCACGGTCCAGCGGGCGCTCGGCACGCTGCACACGGCGGGCTGGATCAAGCAGACCGGCAGTACGCCCACGCGCTGGACTCTCACCACGAAGGCGCTGCTCATCGGGCGGCAGGCCACCGGCGAACTCGGCGTGCGGGACGTGGCGGTGCCCGTGATGGAGGAGCTGCGCCGCGCCGTCGACGAGACCGTGCACCTGGCGGTCCCCGAGGGCGACCGGATCGTCCTCGTCGAGCGCCTGGAGACGAGCCAGCCGGTGCGGATCGTGCTGCCGCTCGGCCAGCCGCTGTCCGGGCACGCGTCCGCCAACGGCAAGGCGATCCTCGCCGCGGGATCCCCCGAAGCGGTCGAGCGCTATCTGGCCCGCGGCCTGACGCACTTCACCGGCACCACGATCGACGACCCCGACGCGCTGCGCACCGAGCTGGACTCGGTCCGGGCCCGCGGCTACGCCCTCAACCAGGGCGAATGGCGTGACGACGTGTCCGCCGTCGCCGCCGCGGTGCTCGGCCCCGACGGCGTCCCGGTGGCGAGCATGAGCATCAATCTGCCCAGCAGCCGGTGCGACAGCGAGCGCCTGCACGCCCTCGGATCACATGTGCGCGCGGCGGCCCAGGAGATCAGTGCGGCGCTGGGTTACGAGGCGCCGCACGCGAGCCGCGTCCGGTAACTCCCGTGCCGTCGCACCCCCTTGACGGTTCGTGACAGCCGTCACATACTCGCCAACGCCGCAGGAGAGTTCCGCATAGTGGAACCTTAAGTCCATGCTGCGGACAGTCCCGGCCGACTCTCTCGGCCGCAGCCCGAAGGCGAGGACGTGTCATGGCAGACCATCTCATCGCGATCGGCGCACTGGTGCTCGTGTTCACCGTCGCCACTTTCACCTCGGTCCACATGGGAGTGCTCGCTCTCGTCGCCGCCTTCGCCGTCGGCTCCGCCGTCGCGGGACAGAGCGCGGACGACGTGTTCGGCGGCTTCCCCGGGGACCTCTTCGTCGTACTCGTAGGAGTCACTTTCCTCTTCGCCATCGCGAAGAACAACGGCACCATCGAATGGCTCGTGCACGCCGCGACGCGGGCCGTGGGCGGCCGGATCGCCCTCATCCCCTGGGTGATGTTCCTGATCACCGCGGCCCTCACCGCGGTCGGCGCCGTCGTGCCCGCCGCGGTGGGCGTCATCGCGCCCATCGGCATGAGCTTCTGCACGCGGTACAAGATCAGCCCGCTGCTCATGGGCCTGCTGGTCATCAACGGCGCGAGCGCGGGCGGCTTCTCGCCCGCCAGCGTCTTCGGCAGCATCACCAACGGCGTCGTCGAACGCAACGACCTGCCGGGCAGCCCCGCACTGCTGTTCGCGATGTCCTTCCTGTTCAACGCGGCGCTCAGCGTCGTGGCGTACTTCCTCATCGGCCGCCGCAGCACGGACCTCGGGCCCGCGCCCGCCACCGAACCCACGGAACCGCTCCCCCACGAGGGCGGCGGCTCCACGACCGCGACGATCGCACCCGCGAAGCCCGCCGTCGCACTGCGCCTCGACAGGTCCCGCACCCTGACCCTGCTCGGACTGCTCGGCATGGTCGCGGGGGCGCTCTTCCTCGACCTGAACGTCGGGCTCATGGCGCTCACCGTGGTCGTCGTGCTGACCCTCGTCGACCCCGAGGCGGCCAAAGGGGCGGTGGACCGGTGCGCGTGGTCCACCGTGCTGCTCGTCTGCGGGGTCGTGACCTTCGTCGGCGTCATGGAGCGCATGGGCACGATCGACTGGCTCGGCGAGAGCGTCGCGAAGATCGACTCACCGCTCGCCGGGGCCCTGTTGATCTGCCTCATCGGGGCCCTGGTCTCCGCGTTCGCCTCCACCACCGGCATCCTGGGGGCCCTGATCCCGCTCGCCGTACCGTTCTTGATGGACGGTCAGGTCTCCGCCGTGGGGCTGATCATCGCCCTTGCCGTCTCCTCGTCCGTCGTCGACTCCTCACCGCTGTCGACCTCCGGGGCGCTGGTCGCCGCCAACGCCCCGGAGGAGATGCGCCCACAGGTGTTCGGCGCGCTCATGAAGTGGGGGCTCTCCATGGCGCTCATCGCGCCGCTCGCCACCTGGGCGCTGTTCGTGGTGCCCGGGCAGGGATGAGCGCCACGCGGTCGGGGCCGCCGATCAGCGCAGCAGACCGGGGCGCCCGCTCCGCGCGGTCGCCACCAGCTCCTCCACCGTGGCGAGCTTGACCCGGGGCCGCCCGTCGAGGTGGCCCCGGGCGACCTCCGCCCGCTCGATCGCGGCCAGGCCGCGGGCGTCGACCACCTTCCGGTTGCGGCGCCTGGCCAGGCGCCGGAAGCCCTTGGCCGGGTGCCGCGGCGCGGGCAGGGCACCGGCGACCGCGTCGGCCAGGAGCGTGGAGACCGTCTCGGCGGCGCAGGTGCGGTTGGCGCCGATGCCGCCGCTGGGACCGCGCTTGATCCAGCCCACCACGTACGTGCCCGGCTGCCCCGTCACCCGGCCGCCCTCGTGCGGCACGGTGCCGGTGGCCTCGTCGAAGGGCAGCCCGGCGACCGGCACCCCGCGGTAGCCGATGGCGCGCAGCAGCGCGCCCGCGCGGATCGTCCGCCCGTCCACGTCGCCATCGCCATCGCCATCGCCATCGCTGCCTTGTACGACCTGTCCGCCCTCGACCCGCACGGCCTCGACCCGGTCGTCGCCGAGCACCTCGACGGGCGCGCAGTGGAAGCGCAGGACGATGCGACGTCCCGGCGCGGGCGGCGCCTGCCAATCAGGCCGTGCGCGTCCGACGCCCTGCAGTGCGGCGGCCTTGTCGCGCGCCGCGGCCGCCTCGATCGCGGGGGCGGTCCGCGGGTCGTGGTCGTCCACGACCAGGTCCACGCCCGGCACGTGGCGCAGCGCGAGCAGTTCGGACCTCGTGTACGCGGCGTCCTCGGGCCCGCGCCTGCCGAGCAGCACCACCTCGCGCACCTTGCTGGCGCGCAGCGCGGCCAGCGCGTGGTCGGCGATGTCGGTGCGGGCCAGGGTTTCGGGGTCGGCGAGCAGGATCCGTGCCACGTCGAGGGCGACGTTGCCGTTGCCGACCACGACGACGCGCTCGGCCGACAGGTCGACGGGGTCCCGCGCCGCGTCCGGGTGGGCGTTGTACCAGGCCACGAACGCGCTCGCGGAGACGCTGCCCGGCAGCTCCTCGCCCGGTATCGCGAGCTTCCGGTCGGCGGCGGCGCCCACGGCGTAGACGACCGCGTCGTGGTGCGCCGCTATCTCCTCGTGGGTGACGTCGGTGCCCACGTCGAGCCCCAGGTGCATGCGCACCCTCGGGTGGGCGTGGAAGCGCGCGAAGGTGTCGCCGACCTTCTTGGTCGCGGGATGGTCAGGGGCCACTCCGTACCGCACCAGGCCACCGGCGACCGGCAGCCGGTCGATGAGCGTGACCTCGGCGCTGGTGTGCAGGAGCAGGTCCTGCGCGGCGTACATCCCCGCGGGGCCCGTGCCGACGACGGCGACCTTGAGCGGCGCGAAGTCGGCGGGCAAGACGCGCGGGAAGGACGGCT
This sequence comes from Streptomyces kanamyceticus, assembly GCF_008704495.1. Lineage (NCBI taxonomy): Bacteria > Bacillati > Actinomycetota > Actinomycetes > Kitasatosporales > Streptomycetaceae > Streptomyces > Streptomyces kanamyceticus. Next base: position 9,001,814 of record NZ_CP023699.1, on the reverse strand, counting down.
CGCCCCAGGCGTGGAAGGTGGGTCCTTCCGGCGCGGGTCCCGGCTCCTCCCCGTCGTAGTACGCCGCGTTGATGTCGGCGTACTCGCGCTGCGCGGCGGGCAGCCGGTCCACGGGGAAGATCGCGTCGACCGGGCAGGCGTCGGCGCAGGCACCGCAGTCGATGCAGGACTTCGGGTCGATGTGCAGCATCTCCGTGCTGCCGAACGCGCGCTCTTCGGGCGTCGGGTGGATGCAGTTGACCGGGCACACGGCGACGCAGGTGGCGTCGCTGCAGCAGGTCTGCGTGATGGCGTAGGTCATGTCGTCGGCTCGGCTCTGCTCGCTCGGAAGGGCTCTGATCTCGGCACGGGTCGGACCTCGGAACGGGTCAGATCAGGTGCGCGCGCTTGTAGAACGCCAGGGCGGGCCCGGTGAGCAGGCGCGAGGAGGCGAGGAACTCCATGAGGCCCGAACAGCTGGACCGCATCATGGACTTGTGGTGCTCGTTGGCCTTCGCCTCGGCGAGCGCCCGCTTCTCGTCGAGCCCGGCGTTCGCGTACACCTGGCGGTTCACCATGCTCGTGACGATGTAGTACGAGGCGACGGCGACGACGAAGGCGTTGATCTGGCGGCGCACCGGGCCCGCGCCCTTCAGCCGCTTGCGCGTCTGGTCGCGGGCGAACTTCATGTGCCGCGACTCCTCGACGACGTGGATGTTGTTGATCGTGCGGACGAACGGCGCGACCCGCTCGTCCCGCATCCAGTCGCGCTGCATCACGTCGAGCACCTCCTCCGCCACGAGGATCGCCGCGTACGCCGCCTCGCCGAAGGCCACCGTCTTGAAGACCCTGCCGAGTTCGACGACGAACCGCTTCGGCCGGTAGGGCGGCGCGCCGAGCTTCCGGGCGCCGCGGGCGAACATGATCGAGTGCCTGCACTCCTCGGCGATCTCCGTGAGCGCCCACTGGACGTCGGCGCTCGTCGGGTCCTTGGCGTACACGTCGCGCAGCACCATCTGCTGGAGGATCATCTCGAACCAGATGCCCGTACTCGCCACGGACGCGGCTTCCTGCCGGGTCAGCTCCTTGCGCTGCGCCTCGGTCAGCTCCCGCCAGTACGCGGTGCCGTAGAGCGTGCTCCACTCCGGGCTCGCGCCGTGGTGGTCGGTGTCGAGGGGCGTGTCCCAGTCGACCTCGGTGGCCGGGTCGTACGCGAGGACGGCGGCCGATGCGAGCAACCGCTGCGACACGTCGCCCTCTTGAGAGGTGTCGGCCTCTTGAGAGGTGTCGGCGGAGGCGTGGTGCGGCTGGTCCTGTGTGCTGGGGCGAACGGTGCTGCTTGCCATGCTGCGGCTCCTCGGCTCAGAAGTGTGCGCAGAACGGAGCGCGGCGCATCGTCCCTTCGCCCGCCGCGCCCCCCTTGTTAGACGGACCGTATAACAAGGGGGTCGGCGCGGCCTACCCTTGAGTAAGAACCGCTTCTTCCGCGGTTCCTGGCGCGGCAGCCGGGGACGTCCACCGGATCCGCGTACCACACAGCGACACGACGAGGGCCGATGCGGCGACGGCACCGAGGCCCCAGGCCAGGCTGCTGGCGTGCGCGATGAATCCGATGAGCGGCGGCCCGGCGAGCAGTCCCGTGGTGCCCATGGCGGCGACCAGAGTCAGCGTGTCCGAGCCTTGGTTCGCCGCGGCGACGTAGACGCACGGGGTGACGGCCGCGACGCCGAGACCCACACAGGCGAACCCGATGAGGGCGGGCACCAGACCACCGCTGAGCAGGGCGAGGGCAAGGCCGACACCGCCCACCGCGCTGCCCACCACGACGATGCGGCCGTCGCCCCAGCGGCTGCGCCAGCCGTCGGCGAACAGCCGGGCGACCACCATCATTCCGGAGACCACGGCGATGCCCAGGGGCGCGAGCTCGGCCGACGCCTTGGCCACGTCCTTCAGGTAGAGCGCCGACCAGTCGTTCATGGCGCCCTCGGTGACGGTGCCGAAGGCCATGGCGCAGCACATCCACAGGGTCATGCGGGAGGGCAGGGCCCACTTGCCCTTCTTCTCCCCCTCTACTCCCTCTACTCCCTGTGTCTCCTTCTCCTCACTCTCCTGTGAATCCGTGCCGCCCTCGGCCGCCCTCTCCTCGGTGAGCAGCCCCGTACTGGCGTACGCGACGAGCAGGAAGAGGATCACGGCGGCCGCGGCGAAGTGCACGGCGACCGTCGAGGTCACCGCGTTCATGCCGGAGGCGACGAGCGCGGCGAGCAGCGAGCCGCCGCTGAACGTCGCGTGCAGACGGGCCATGGCGTTGCGCTCGTGCCTGCTCTCCAGGGCGGCGCCCTGGGCGTTCATGGAGACGTTGAGGCAGCCCACGAGGAAGCCGTCGAAGCACATCACGGCCAGCGCCACGGGGAAGTTCGGCGCGGCGGCCAGGGCCGGGAGCATCAGGGCGAGGCCGATGGCCGACAAGACGGCGATGCGGCGCGAGTCGAAGCGCCGCATCAACATCGCGACCAGCGGGAACGAGACGGCCGCGCCCACCCCTGCGGCCATCAGGAGCACACCGACCTCCGCCGCCGAGAGGCCGAGGTCCGCCTTGATGGCCGGGATCCGGGCCGCCCAGGTGGCGTACTGGAAGCCGAGGGAACAGAACAGGGCGGCGATCGCCAACTGGCCCCGATAAAAAGGATCACGTACGCGGAGCACCCGCATCAGCCCACTTCTCTTCGCGAATGACTTGTCTGCGGCGACGCACCGGCGAGCGCCACGTCGCCGGGCACCGCGCGGTGCATGTACACGGCGCCGGGACCGTAACCGGCGGGGGCGGCCTCGTCCTCGCGGGCGGTGAATCCCCGCGCCGACCAGAAGGTGTCGCTGCCGCCGACGGCGATCAGGGAGATCCGCTCGTACCCGTGCGCACGCGCCGTCTCCATCAGGTGCTCGACGAGGTGCCTGGCGAGCCCCCGGTGGCGGAGGTCCTCGGCGATGACGACGTCGTGCAGATGGAGGTTGCGCGTCACGGGCGCGGCGCCTGCCGCCTCCGTGCTGCGCAGGTCCGGGTACTGGTGTTCCGCGTAGGGCAGCGCGAGGAGGTAGCCCGCGAGCCGGGGGCCGATGTCCAGGACGAAGCAGGTGTCGGGGGACGCCCGCATCCGCGACTCCAGCGCGGCGCGCCCCTCCGAGAGGCCGAGTCCCGTGTAGGCGCGGGCCTCCAGTTCCGTGATGCCGTCCCAGTCGGCGTCGACGATGTGTCTGACGCGCACTTCATGCCGCATGCGCACCGCCGTCGATCCACGTGTACGGAAGGGGACGGAACCCGTTGAAGCCCTGCGTCATGTAACTGGTCGCGTACGCCCCGCAGGAGAGCACCCAGACCGGGTCGCCCGATGCCAAGTCCTTGGGCACCGGGACGAGTCCGTCCTCGTGGGAGTAGGCGTCGTCGCTGTCGCAGGTGGGGCCCGCCACGACGGCGGGGACCGACTCGGCGCCGCGGTGCGTGGGGAAGACCAGGCGGTACTGCAACTGGTCCATCTCGTAGAGGCCGTTGAACTTGCCGCAGCTCAGGTAGAGCCAGTACCGCCGCTCACCGTCGGCCTGGCCGCGCGCGGAGAGCCGCGCGACGTGGGCGCGGATCGCGCCGTGGTCGGCGACGAGGTAGCGGCCGGGCTCCACGACGAAGCCGAGGCGGTGGCCCCTGATCTCCCGCAGGCGTTCCATGCCCTCGCGGATCACGGTGAAGATCTTGTCCATCGGGGGGTCGAGCGGTCTGCCGTGCTTGTCGCGGTAGCCGAGCGCGGGCAGCCCGCCGCCGAGGTTGACGTGGTCGAGGGATATCCCGCGCTCCCGCAGGGCGGTCAGGACGTCCGCGATGCGGTCGAAGGCGCCGCGCCAGGCGTCGGCGGTCATCTGCTGGGATCCGACGTGCACGGACAGGCCCGCGGGGACGAGTCCGTTGTCCCGTGCGGTCGTCAGGATGTCCACGGCGTCGGCGGGCGAGCAGCCGTACTTGTTGCTGAGGCCCCACAGGGCCCCTTCGCCGGTGGTCGCGAGGCGGCAGAACACCCGGGCGCCGGGGGCGTGCTCGGCGAGGGCGGTCACGTCCTCCAGGCTGTCGGTCGCGAAGTCCCGGATGCCGAGCCGGAACACGTCGGCGATGTTCCGGTCGGACTTGACCGTGTTGCCGTAGTGCATCCGTTCGATGGGCACACCCGCCCGGAGTGCCTGCGCCACCTCGTCGGGGCTCGCCGCGTCGACTCCTGAGCCGCGCTGCGCGAGCCGCCCGAGCACCTCGTCCACCGGGCAGGCCTTCATGGCGAACCGGACCGCGACGCCCGGCAGTTCGCGGCGCAGCGTGTCGTAGCGCGCCTCGATGCCCGGCAGGTCGTAGACGATCTGGTCCGCGGAAGCCGCCGCGAGGGCGTCGAACAGGGGTCCGCTCTCGGCTTCGTACGTCATCGTGGCGCTCAACCGGTCCGCCCCGGGGTCGGCGGGGCACCGGCGGCCGCGCTCGCGCGCACCAGCGACTCCCACGCCTCGGTGAGCAGCGCGAAGTCCTCGATGTCACGCCGCGCCTCGTCCAGGAGGCGTTCGCGGCGCTCGGCGAGGAGGTCGGCGAACTCGGCGTAGCGGCCGCCCAGTTTGCGGTAGGCGACGTCGACCCTGTCGAGCCGTTCGACGTTCTCCGCCCGGTCCAGGAGAGCGCTCTCGCGGGCGAACGCGGCGATGGCGCGGGCGCTGACCCGGCCCCGCTCGTCCAGGAGCGCCTCGCCCGCCTCGGTCATCCGGTCGTAGATGACGTTGAAGTAGAGCATCGAGAGGAAGAACTTGACGAAGCGCGTCTGGTACGCCGTGAAACCCGCGTCGGTGCGGCGTTCCTCGGTGTAGTAGTTGACGATGTGGCGGTTGTGCAGGACGCCGGGCAGTGCGGCGTCGTGGGCGAGGTGGATGAGGAAGTAGTCGCTGCCGATGGTGTCGGTGGCGGGCGGCAGCGGGACGCGCTCGTGCACGTCGTGGAAGGCGATGTTGCACATGTCGACGCGCATCGGGTCGACCAGGGTCAGCGTCGCGCGGTCGTGCGTGAAGGTGTCGGAGCCCGCGCCGCGGAAGGATTCCTCGACGAGGTCCCGCTTCTCCTCGTCGGACCAGTGGACGGGCGCCCAGAGGCTGACCACGTCGTAGTACACGTCCGGGTCGATCGCGTTGATCTCGCCGATGTCCACGGAGAGTTCGCCGACGAAGGAGCTGCCGACCATCGCGACGCGCTTGTCACGGTGCTCGTCGGCGAGGTCCATCTCGGTGACGCCGTCGACGGCGTCGGCGGCGCGCTTGCCGAGCGACATCAGTTCGTGGTGGACGGGGAAGACGGGCTCGCCGTCCAGGACCTGGTAGTGGCTGTCGGAGTCCCTGCGGTGCACGGACTCGCAGCCGAGCGCGGCGGCGATGAGGAAAGCCCGGTTGGTGCAGGCTCCGTAGGAGACGCCGTCCGGCAGCATCAGGTCGAGCATCAGCTCGGGCTTGGCGACGCCCGCGCCGTCGATGACCCGGCGCAGGAAGTCGCGCTGCGCCGCCTCGTCGAGGTGGTGCGTGACGACACCGGGGACGTCGCCGAGCTCGCGCACGGCCGCCGCGTGCTCGGTGTAGGTGGCGGTGTCGGAGGAGTCGAGGATCAGCAGCCGCACCTCGACGTCGAAGGTCCGGGCGGCGTACGCCGCCTCGTCGCCGATCGCCGCGATGGTGTGGGAGCAGGCTCTGTTCGTGGGCAGTGTCAGGCAGATTCGGCGCATGCGTCTTCCCCGATCGGCTCGTCGAAGTGCTGCCCGTTCCAGGACTTCAGGCCGAGGAGCTTGGCGCCGAGGCCGGTCAGCGCGGCCGTGCCGTACCGCTCGGACTCGTGCTTGACGTGGTCGCCGACCAACGTCGCGTTCCAGTCGGGCGTGCTGAGGTCGCGCCAGGACTCGACGCGGGAGCGGCGCAGGGTCTCGTGGGACTCCAGCGCCGGCATCATCGAGAGGTACTGCACGGCGCGCACGCCGCTGCCCGAGGTGTTGGGGGCGACGCCGTGGGCCAGCAGGCCGTTCCAGATGAGCAGGTCGCCCGCCTCCAGTTCGGGGCGGACGACGGGCAGTTCGGAGCGGTCGATCGCGGGGCGGATCGGGTCGCGGTCGTCGGGCTGGAGGGCCTTCCACCGGTCGAACTGGCGGAACAGCTCCGGGCAGCACTGGAAGCCGCCGAGCTCAGCGCTCGTGTCGTCGAGGGCGATGATGCCCTGGACGCGCTGGGGCAGTACGCCGAGCGTGGTGTCGACGTCCCAGTGGAGGTTGATGTCGAAGCCGCGCTCGGTCGGCGCGATCAGGCCGCGGTCGCGGTTCTTGACGTTGGGCGGGTTGAGGTTGAGCCGGTCGAGGGTCACCCAGAGCTCTTCGCAGTCCCACACGTCGACGAACGCGTCGTAGACCCGCTGGGTCTGGCGGCTGTCCCATATGAGCTGGTGGTGGTACGCCTCGACGAAGCCGTAGATGTGCAGCTCCCTGTCCAGGTCCGAGCGGTACTCGCGCTCCTCGTACCAGGTCTCCGGGCGCTCGCGGTCGAGGCCCTGGAACTCCCAGGTGAAGTCGAGGAGCCCCTTGGCCGCGGCGGCGGGGATGGCCTGCTTCACCACGACGTAGCCGTACGTCTGCCAGAAGGCGAAGTCCTCCTCGGAGAGCACCCTCAGCTCGCGGGTCTTGTCCAGGTCCCGCAGCTGGGTCTGCGCCAGATACGTCTCGCCGTCCGAGCTGAAGTAGGGGCGGCCGGAGGGGGCTCGATGGAGGTAGCGGTCAGCAGCTGGCATGTGGTGCTCCAAGGTTCGGTTCTCTCTGCCGCTCGCGAGGGGCGGTGTGCACACAGGCACCCCCTGTCACATCCACCCCACGTCGAACTCACGTAGCACCAAAATGGACTAGACCAACTCTCGCTGTCAATAAATGAGTTGGGTGTCCTTGTTGACAGAAAAGCTCATATTCGCCCCCGCTTCACGCGGCCTTCACGCATGAATTCCGGCATGCGAACAAGGTCTTGACACCTCGGCCACCCCAAGCAAACATCACATTGGTCTGTACCAAAAATAGCCCCAGGACGGAGCGGGATTGCTCACCTCCGTCCATTGACGCCGCGAGGTGCCCGGTTCAAGGTGTTGCCCGCAGTTCCGATGCTCGGCGCAGCCCCGAACCCTCTCCTTCGAAGAAGGGCTCCTCTCATGCGAAGACGCGTCTTTGTCCGTGGACTTGCCGCGACCGGCGCGGCGCTGGCCCTGCCGACGCCGCTGGCCCGGGCCGCCACCGGATCCGCCGCCCGGTCCGTCGGCGCGGCCGGAAGCTGGCAGGAAGTGACCGCACCGCCCGGACGGCCCGCCACCCATCTCGTCTCGGTGGCCGCCACCGGGCCCGACCGGGCCTGGGCGGTGGGCGAGCAGGGCCTCAACGGCGCCACCTCCGGCACCCCGATCTCGCTCAGCTGGAACGGCTCCGCCTGGACGACGAACGACGTCTCCCACCTCGCGTACAAGGGCGCGCTGCGCGGCCTCGCCGCTGCTCCCGGCGGCGAGGCGCACGCCGTCGGCACCGACGGTGCGGGCCACGACCAGCTCCTGACCTGGGACGGTACGACCTGGCGCGAGACCCCCTTCCCCGGCAGGGGCGAGGCGGGGACCGCGGTGACGGACGTGGCCCTCGCGCCCGACGGCCGGTTCTGGGTGTCGGGGCGGCACGGCGGCCGCGCGGGGCTGCTGCACGGCCGCGGCGCGAAGTGGCGCTGGTGCACGCCACTGCCCGACGCGGCCGCGCCCACGCCGAGTGGCGTCCATGTGACGCCGGGCGGTGAGGTGTGGGTCTTCGGTGACGTCATCGCCCGCTGGGACGGCGCCTGGACGGTGATCCCGCGACTGCTCGGCGTGCGGGCATCGGTGACCGGGCTGCTGCCGGTCGCGCACGACGACATCTGGCTGACCGGCTTCGGCTACGGAGTGGGCGGACCGCCCGGCAAACCGCCCGGCGTCATGTTGCAACGCTACGACGGGACGGACTGGAACTACGTCGCGGCCCCGTTCGGCGTGGGCGCGTTGACCGGCATCGTGGGGGACGCCGCGGGCCGCCCCGACCGAATCTGCGGCTGGGACTTCTGGGACGACAAGCGCGCCCACTACCTGCGCTGGGACGGTACGACCTGGGTCAGCGAGCGCGGCCCGACGACCACGACCACCGTGCTGCCCGAGGCGATCACCGCTGTCCCCGGAGGGTCGGGCGGCTACTGGTCGGTGGGCACGACCTCCTCCTCGCCGTTCCCACCGGCGCAGCTGCACATCGAGCGGTACCTCTAGGGCCTGTCCGGCGGATCAGGGCGCGCTCGGGTGGCGTCCCCCGTCCGGTGCGGGCGAGCGGGGTGTGGTGCGTGCGGCTGCAAGGCGGAGGAGGGCGGCAACGCAGTGGGGCCTCCCCTGCTCGAGCGAAGCCGAGAGCTTGGGGGAGTGCGTGCCACACCCCGCGACAGCGCCATGATCCGCCGGACAGGCCCTAACGCGCGGATCCGGCGCGCGGCGTGATGTCGAAGTCGAAGGCGAGGGTGCCGGGATCGAGCGCCGTCACCCCGCCGTCGACGGTGAGCGTCGCACCGTTGACGAACGACGCGGCGGGCGAGAGCAGCCACGTGATCGCCTCGGCGACCTCGGCGGGATCGCCGGGGCGGCCGGTCGGGATCAGGCGGGTCGCCTCCTCGTACGCCGCGTCGGCGCTGCCGTCGCCCAGGTCGGCCTCCCGCGCGAAGCGGGTCATGCGCCCGTCGGCCATCTCGGTCCGCACCCAGCTGGGACAGACGGTGTTGGCGCGCAGGCCCTGCTTGCCGTAGTCGACGGCGACGGAGCGGCACAGTTGGAGGAGCGCCGCCTTGGACGTGGCGTACGCGGCGTTGGCGACGCCGTTGCGCAGCGCGGCGACCGAGGCGACGGCGACGACCGAGCCACGCGTCTGAAGAAGGTGCGGAATCGCGGCGCGCAGCAACAGGAAGGGCCCGGTGAGGTTGGTGCGCAGCACCAGGTCCCAGTCCTCGTCGGGGATGTCACCGACCGCGCCGCCGCGCCCGACCCCGGCGTTGAGCACGACACCGTCGATGCGGCCGTACGCCTCCACCGTCGCGTCGACGAGGCCCTGGACGTCCGCGGGGTCGCCCGCGTCGGCGTGGTGGGCGAGCGCCCCGGTCTCCTCGGCGATCTGCTCCAGGGGATCGGCGCGGCGGCCGGAGATCACCACCCGGTGCCCGTCGGCGCGCAACTGCCGCGCGGTGGCGGCGCCGATTCCGGTACCGCCACCGGTGACGATGACAACTCGACTCTCCGTCATGCCCGTTCAGCCTCCAAGCGCGGTCGTGAATCCACACCGTGATCATACGGAGCCGCTCACGACCGCGCCCGGACGTCCCGCTGTCGCGGGGCCCTGTCTACTCGTCGACGGCCGCGCCGAACGCCGCGCCCTTGCCCGGCGCGCCGAGCGCCTGCGCGTCGTACGTCCAGGACCCCGCGGCGGTGATGCCGCCGGTCCCCGCGGAGAGCACCCACACCGTGCCGTCGCCCGCGTTCTCACCGGGCGCCGCGGCGAGGAGCCCGAAGCGGCCGTCGCGGTTGGGGTCGGTGAGGCGGACCTGCGCGCCCCACTTGTCGCCCTTCTCCGCCGTGCCGGGGACGTCCGCCGAGTTCTGGTCGAAGGACTTGGCGCCGGTCGCCGTCATCCCGTACTCCCCGCCGCGCAGCACCCAGACCGCGCCCGCGTCGGCGACGGTGCCGATGTCCTCGCCCGGCGCGCCGATCGCGACGTCCGCGTAGCCGTCGCCGTTGGTGTCCGCGACGGACAGGTCCGCGCCCCAGCCGTCACCCCGCTCGGCGACTCCCGGCACGCCCGCGGAGTCCTGCGTCCACCACTTGGCCTCGTCCTTCAGGCCGTTCTCGTCGCCGTAGCGCACGCCGACCAGGCCGCCGGTCAGCGTCTCGCCGCCGTCGTCGGGCGACGCGGGCTCACCGGTCACCAGGTCGTCGTAGCCGTCGTGGTTGATGTCTCCGGAGGCCGCGACGGGGCCGCCGCGCAGGTCGCCCTTGTACGAGAGTCCGTCGGCGGCGCCCGCGTAGTGCATGGACCAGCCGTGGCCCGGCTCGGCGCCCTCGGTCACACCGGACACGACGAGGTCGGCGTAGCCGTTGTTGTCGTAGTCGCCCGTGGTGAGCGACTTCGGCAGGATGTCGCGCTGCTCGGCCGCGGCGGAGAGCCGCTCGGTGACCAGGCGGCGCAGCGGGGCCCGCTCGCCGGCCTGCGGTGCGGCCTCGTACCCGAAGAGCTCCAGGTCGTCGCGGTCGAGCACGGCGAGCAGGTCGCCCGGCGTGTCGTTGGTGAAGTGCGCGGCGGCGAGGCCGACGCCGAACTGCTCGCCCTTGGTGGGTTCCTGGGTCTGCAGCCAGTCGCTGGCCGCCCCGGTGAGGCCGTTCTTGGAGCCCCAGAGGATCGCGACGCCACCGGCGTCGGCGGTGTCCCCGATGTCCTCGCCGGGGATGCCGACGATCGCGTCGTCGTAGCCGTCGCCGTCGAGGTCGCCGCTGGCGACGGCCTTGCCGAAGCCGTCGCCCGCCTCCGCCGCGCCCGCGACGCCCGCGGTCGACTGGCTGAATCTGGCGACGTTGCTGGTGCCGATGCCTCTGGTGGAGCCGTACTGGACGGTGACGAGCCCTGCGCCCTTCTGCCCGCTGACGGTGGCGCCGGGGGCGCCGACCAGGACGTCTTCGTATCCGTCGCCGTTGAAGTCACTGTTGCGGTCGTCGGCGTGCGTCCCCCCAGGGGTACCGGCGAAGGCGGAGGGGGCGGCGGCGATACCGGCCCCGGTCAGCAGAAGGAACGATGCCGCGGCGAGGGCGACCGAACGGTTCTTGCGCACGAGCGGCTCCTGTGAAGGAAGGTGGCCGGGCAGCGCGGGGGGATGTCCGGAAAGGGCCCGTTCCTTGTCCGGCGCCCTGTTCGACACGGGATGCGGCACGAGGGTTGTACGGGATTCACGATTCTGTGCGCGGGCCCGAACTCACAGGCGGCGGGCGTCACTTCCAGCCGTACGCGTACGCCGCGACCCAGGTGATCTCCAGCTGGGCGCTGCTGCCGGGCGCCGCGCCGGGTCCCTCAAGGGCGCTCTCGTTCTGCAGGACCCAGGACAGCGGCTCGTCGGGCACGCCCCGGGTGTCGTGGCCGGTCTCGCGTCCGTCGACGAAGAACCGCACGCTGCCGGGCGTCCACTCGGTCGACACGGTGTGCCACTCGGTCCAGTCGTCGGCGCCCCGGAAGGAGCCTTGTTCGCCGCCGCCGCAGGGATGGTGGAAGGCGCTCAGGGATCCGGTCCACTCGCCCTCGGGGTGGTCCATCTCGCAGCCACCGCCGTAATGCAGCCACGCCGACTTGTAACCGGCGGCCTGCTCGGTCACCTTGATGCGGGCGCTGTACTTGCCGTACTTCATCTGCATGACGGCACGTGGTACCAGCGCGGCGGCGTGCACGGGTCCTCCGTCGGCGGGCCGCCACATGCGGACGCGCATGCGGCCGTCGCCGTTCGCCGCAGCGCCCACGCTCACGGTGTCCTCGGGGTGGTAGACGCCGACGACGTCGCGCGCGCGGTCGTTCGCCGTGTCGCGCCAACCCGTGGGGTACGCCCACCAGTTGTCGCGGTAGGTGCCGGTGAGTCCCGCGCAGTAGGCGGCGGAGGTGTCGGCGTGGTGATCGCAGTCGCTGAACGCGCCGAGCGGCACCCGGTCGCCGTTGAAGTCCTCGGCGAGGACCTGCCAGAAGGGACCGCAGTCACCGCGCGGCAGCTCGGTGTCTCCCCTGCGGCAGGCGTCCGCCGACACCGGGGCTCCCCCGGCGCTCGGGACGCACAGGAGGGCCCCGAGCAGTGTCACGCCGAGCACTCCGGACACGAGCGGCCTGCGCCGCTTCGCCGCCGCGTGTGATCCCATCACGCCGCCCTCCTTTGGCCCACGGCCGCCGCACGGGTGGCGGACGCCCCGGGGGCGAGGGGCCGTCCGCGCCGAGGGGGCATCGTCGCCGAGGGGGCGGCCGCCCGCCATCCCCCTGACACGTCCGATGCCGACGCGGCGGGCCGTTACAGACGCGCCGCCAACAGCTCCTTGGTGTAGGCCTCTTGGGGCCGCTCGAAGACGTCGTCGCGGGTGCCCGTCTCGACGATCTCGCCGTGGTGCAGCACCGCGACGCGGTCGCACAGGTGGCGTACGACGGCGAGGTCGTGCGAGACGAAGAGGAGCGAGAGCCCGAGTTCGTCACGCAGGTCCATCAGGAGGTTCAGGACCTGTGCCTGCACGGAGACGTCGAGCGCGGAGACCGGTTCGTCGGCGATGATCAGGCGCGGCCGTGGCGCGAGGGCCCTGGCGATGCCGATGCGCTGACGCTGGCCACCGGAGAACTCGTGTGGGTAGCGCGGCAGTTGGTTCGCGTTCAGGCCGACCTGCGCGAGGAGTTCGGCGGCCCGTTCGCGGCGCTCACGTCGACTCATGTTCGTGTGAACGCGCAACGGTGTGGTGACGATCTCCTCGACGGTGCGGCGCGGATTGAGCGAGGCGTACGGGTCCTGGAAGACCAGCTGGACCTCGCGGCTGAGCTCCCTGCGCAGCGCGGTGTCGTCGGCGGCGCGCGCGATGTCCCTGCCGTCGAAGCGGACGGTGCCGCCGCTCGGCCGCTGGAGTCCCGCGAGCACCCGGGCCGTGGTGGACTTGCCGGAGCCCGACTCGCCGACCAGGCCGAGGGTCTCGCCCTCGGCCAGGCACAGGCTGATGCCGCGCACCGCGCGGGTGGGCTCGCGGCGGCGGCCGAGCAGGGTGCGCCCGCCGCCGAACTCCACGCGCAGATCGGTGACTTCGACGAGCGGCGGTCCGGCCGCGTCCGGCGCGACGCGGGTGGCCGTACGGCCCTCGGGCTCCGGGGCGTCGACCGTGGGCAGGCGGCTGCCCGGCACCGTCGTCAGGGAGGGCGCCGCGCCGATGAGCGCCCGGGTGTAGGGGTGGTTCGGCGCGGTGAGCACCTGATGCGTGGGGCCCGTCTCCACCATGCGCCCCTCGCGCATGACCAGCATGCGGTCGGTGGCGGCGGCGACCATGTCCACGTCGTGCGTGACCAGGACCACGGCGGTGCCGAACTCGCGCTGCAACTCGGCGAGCAGATCGAGGACTTGGCGCTGGACGCGGGCGTCGAGCGCCGTGGTCGGCTCGTCGGCGATCAGTACGTCGGGGTGGTTGATCAGCGCCATCGCGATCATCACGCGCTGGCGCATGCCGCCGGAGAACTGGTGCGGATAGTCGCGGGCGCGGGCCCCCGCGATGCCGACGCGCTCCAGCATCTCCAGGGCCCTGGCCCGCACTTGGGCCCTGCTCGCGTCCTTGTGGTGCAGGCGGTAGGCCTCGCCGAGCTGGTCGGCCACGGTGTGGAAGGGCGAGAGCGAGGCGAGGGCGTCCTGGAACACCATCGCGATCCGCGCGCCGCGCAGCGCCTTCAGCTCGGCCTCGGCCGCGCCCACGACGTCGGTGCCGCCGACCTCGACGGTGCCGCTGACGGTGGTGCGCGAGGGATCGTGCAGTCCCATCGCGGCGAGCCCGACGGAGGACTTGCCGGAGCCCGACTCCCCCACCAGGCCGAGGACTTCACCCCGCGCCAGGTCGAAGGAGATGCCTTCGGCGGCGGTGACGGGGCCCCGCGCCCCGGTGAAGGAGACGGTCAGGTCGCGCACGGCGAGCACGGTGTCCCGCTGCTCGCGCACGGCGAGCACAGTGTCCTGCTGCGGTGTCATGCGAGCCTCACTCTCGGATCGAGCCAGGCCACGACCAGGTCGGCGACGGCCACGAAGACCACCACGAAGAAGGCGGCGATCAGGACGGTGCCGACGACGGTCGGCAGGTCGTTCTGGGTGACGGCGTCGACGGCGAGCTTGCCGACGCCGCTGAGCCCGAAGACCGTCTCGGTGATGAAGGCGCCGCCGAGCAGCGCCCCCACCTCCAGACCGAGGAGCTGTACGACAGGACCCGCCGCACCCCGTGCGGTGTACTTCAGGTGGGTGCGCAGGGTGCCGAGACCCTTGCCGCGCGCGGTCCTGACGTACCCCTCGTGCATCACTTCGAGGAGCTGGGCGCGGGAGAGCCTGGCGAACACGGCGGCGTTGACGAAGCCGAGCACCAGGCAGGGCAGGAGCAGCCCGGCCGCCCAGGCCGCCGGGTCCTCGCCCGGCGGGGTGTAGCCGGGGAGCGGCAGCCAGCCGGTGGAATACACGAGCAGGTACTGGAGGGCGTAGCCGAGGAAGTAGATCTGCACGCTCGCGCCGATCAGGGTGAAGCCGGAGAGCAGCCGGTCGCCCACGGAGCCGCGGCGCAGCGCGGAGACGAAGCCCACCCCGATGCCCGCCACGAGGATCACGGCGAGCGCGCCACCGGCCAGGGCCAGCGTGACGGGGAAGCGGCTGGTGATCGCGGAGAGCACCGGCTCGTGGAGCGTGTACGAGTAGCCGAGGCAGGGCGCGGCGCAGGCGATGGCGCTGCCGTCCACGTCGCTGATGGTGCGCCCGGCGACCAGGCCGCGCAGGTAGTCGCCGTACTGGGTGAGGATCGGCTGGTCCAGGCCCATGCTGTGGCGGACCGCCTCGATCTGGGTGGCGTCGCACTTGGGGCCGCAGGCGATGGTCGCCGGGTCGGAGGGCGCGGCGTAGAAGAGGGCGAAGGCGGTGGCGGAGATGGCGAGCAGCACCACCACCGCCTGGAGCCCTCGTCTGATCAGGTAGGTGAGCATGGGTCAGGACTTCTTCAGGTACAGCCAGGCGAGGCTGATGGTGCCGTAGATGGGGTGGATGAAGGCGCCGCCGACGTTCGCGCCGCGCGCCTGCTGGACGCGCTGGTGCAGGAACGGCACGAGCGGCACGTCCTTCATGATCTTGTTCTTCTCCAGGGCGATCAGCGCCTCGGCCTTCTTCTCCGCGTCGCCGATCTTCGCGATCCGGTCGAGTTCCTTGTCGACGGCCGGGTTCTTGTAGCGCGGGTCGTTGTCGAGGGAGTCGCGGCGGCTGTCGAAGCGGTAGGGCACGCCGGTGGCCGGGGTCGGCCAGTCGACCGAGCTGCCGGACATCCACAGGTCGTACTTGGGGTCGGCGTTGCGCTGCACCTCGTTGGTGAACGCGGGCAGCGGCATCGGCTTGGTGACCAGGGTGATGCCCGCCTTCTCGAAGGCCTCGACGAGGACCTGCGCCATTCGGTCGTTCGCGGCGTTCGACTCGTAGGCGTAACTCAGGCTCTTGACCGGCTTCTCGGCCTTGGCGAGATGTTCCTTGGCCTTCTTGATGTCGCCGGTCGGCGCCACCGGGTAGAGGTCGTACTTCTCGTAGCCGACGATGGCGGGCGAGGAGTACGTCGTGGCGATGTCGCCCACGCGCGGGCCGCCGAGCGCCTGGCGCGCCTGCTGTCGCGGGAAGAGGTAGTGGATGGCCTTGCGGACCTCGGGGTCGGCGACCCGGTCGTTCCTGGCCACCAGGTGGTAGGTGAAGGCGCCGCGCCGCCCGTCGACGACGAGCCGCTTCTTCTTCGGGTCGCGGGTGGCCTCGCCGTACAGCTCGGGCGGCAGTTCGTTCTTCGTGGTGACGGTGTCCGCCCCTTCGCCTCGTCCGTTGAGGATCTCCTGGGCGGTGTTGAGCTCCTTCTTCTCGAAGGTGAACTCGAACTTGTCGGCGTACTGGTGGCGGATCGGGTCGGTCCCGGCCTTCCAGTGCGGGTTGCGCTCCAGGGTCATGCTCTGGTTCTGCCGGTGCTCGACGATGCGGTAAGGACCGGTCGCGAAGGGCTTGAGGTCGTACTTGGTGCCGGTGTCCTTGTCCGGGCGTACGGGCGAGGAGGAGGACTGCGCGGCCATGAACGGCACGTCGGACTGCGGCTGGGCGAAGTGGAAGACGATGGTCTTGTCGTCCGGGGTCTCGATGCCCTTGAAGTCGCCGTCCTTCTTCGGTCCTCCGTAGACCTCGCGGGCCTTGGCGAGGTCCTGCTTGCCGGTGAGCCACTGCGGCCAGTAGGGCGGGCCGAGCTCGAAGCCGGGCGCGAAGGTGCGCTCGATGCCGTACTTGACGTGCTTCGACGTGATCGGCTTGCCGTCCTCCCAGGCGATGCCGTCCTTGAGCCGGTACGTCCAGGTGCGGCTGCCGTCGGAGGGCTTCCCGGTGTCGGTGGCGAGGTCGCCGACCAACTTCGGCTTGCCGTCGACGACCTGGTACTGGGTCAGCTGACGGCCCCACAGCAGCGAGGTGTTGTAGGCCTCGCCCGCGTAGATCTTCTGCGGGTCGAGGTGGGAGGAGTCCCTGAGGTTGGCGACGTGGACGGTGCCGCCGCGCCGGGCCCCCTCGACGGCGGGCGCGGGGCCCGCGCTGTCCTTGGCGGTGCCGATGCCCGCGGTGAGGTTCGCCTCCTCGGCCACCGACGGCGCGTCGTCGCCCTTGGCCCCGGCCCCCGACGAGCACGAGCAGAGCACGAGCATGGCGGAGACGGCGGCGAGGGCGGGCACCGCGGCGGCGCGCGGGCGGATTCTGGGCATGGCGAACTCCCTTGAGGAGATGACGGGTTGACCGGAGAGTGGAGAAGAGAAGAAGAGGAGCACTCAGCGGCGCGTGCGGGGGTCGAGCGCGTCCCGCACCGAGTCGCCGAGGAGGTTGAAGGCGACGACGAAGACGAGGATCGTCACGCCGGGGAAGAACATGTACGTCGGGTCGTCGTAGAAGACCTCGGCGCCGCGGGCGATCATCCGTCCCCAGTCGGGGATCGGCTCGCTGATGCCGACGCCGAGGAAGGAGAGCGCCGCCTCGGCGGTGACGATGCCGGGCAGGGCGATGGTGATGTGCACCAGGACCGGCGCCCACACGTTCGGCAGCAGCTCCCGCAGCACGACGTGGCGGCGGGACGCGCCCACGGCACGGGCCGCGTCGATGAACTCCCGCTCCCGCAGGGAGCGCACGGTGGTCCGCAGCATCATCGCGAGGGGCACCCAGCCGAAGGCGGCGAAGACCAGGACGAGCACGGTGAACTGCATCCACGCGGGCTCGTTCTCCCCGGGCGGGACGAAGCGCGTCTGGATGACCGGGCTGAGCGCGAGGAGGAGCAGCAGCGTCGGGAAGGCGAGCAGGACGTTGCAGACGAAGGTGAAGACCCGGTCGGCGAGCCCGCTGAGATAGCCCACGGTCACGCCGAGCACGACGCCGAGGACGGCGATCAGCGCGATGGACGCAACGGCCACGGTCAGCGAGGTGCGCACCCCATAGAGGAGCTGGGTGAACACGTCGCGGCCGAGTCCGGGTTCGATGCCGAACCAGAAGTCGCCGGAGATCCCGCCGTTGGGCAGTACGGGCAGTCCCTCGGCGCTGAGCAGCCCCGGCTCGTTCTGGCCGTAGTGCTCGGTCGGGTCCTTGCCGTAGAACCCGGCGATGAGCGGCGCGGCGAGCGCGAGCACCGCGAAGAGCAGCACGACGCCGAACGAGGCGAGGCCGACCCGGTCCCTGCGGAACGCCTTCAGGGCCACGGCGAACGGGCCTCGGGGCTCCTGCGTCTGTACGTCGGCCATGTGCTGCCGTGCTCCTGGTGCTCGCGCCCGCACCGGGTCGCGGATGCGGGTCGTGGAATTCGTTCCTGCGGCTCGGAAGGGGTGGTCCGTGCCGGGTTGCGGAGAATTACAACACCGCGGGAAGCGGCCCTGCCACACGCGCCGAATCCGTTCACGACGAACGTGAGCAGGACGTTTCAGGAGCCTTTCCGGAAGCCTGGAATTGTTCATGCCGCGGCAACAAGTGCCGGAATTCTTCACCACGAAACCGGACATACATCCCGATGGGGCCACACCTGCGCGTTGCCTTGTGAACCCGCCCACACCTCTTCACATGCAAGTCGCTACCTCCTTGCCACCACATATTTAAAGGCAGTATCCGGGGCTAGCCCTTCGGGTCTCCCCGAGGTGTCGCGCAGGCGTGCGAGCGCTTCCCGTACGGCCCAACACTCATCCTTTGCAGTGCTCTTCTTATGAAGCGCGGATCGGTTGAATGGCACCGGACGCCATTCGTGCGAGCCTCCTCCACGAGTCTTTGACCATGTGAGGAGCTGATCTGCGCGTGACCCTCCCCTCCCTAGTCCATTCCGGATTGAGATACCTCTGTCTCCTCGGTATCGCCGCTGGAACAGGTCTGTCCACCGCGCCCGCCGTCGCGCACACCGCCCCGGCACCGGGCCAGGTGCCCGCCGCGGTCGCCGCCGCGAAGCCGCTGCCCGGCGGCCTCGGCCCGTGCGTCCCCGGCAACTGTCCGAGCGGCCCCTATCCGCCCATCAACAACGGGTCGATCCAGTACCGCGACGATGCCATCAACGTCTACGTGGGCCAGGACTTCCTCGTCCGTGAGAAGGCCGCGGAGGCCGAGGGACGCGTCGTGGTGCTCGGCGACTTCGACCAGGACAAGGCGGATGGGGTCAGCGGCATCTACAACGTCGGCGAGGCCGGCGTCGGCTCCCGGGTCACTCCCTCCGAGGGCTCCGACTGGCTCACCACCGGCGGCGACGTCAAGGTCGCCTCGGGTGAGCGGCTGCTCGCCGAGAAGGGGGTGGTACGGCACGCCGGGGATGCCACCGGCACGATCGTCAGCACCGTGACCAAGGACCCCGACGCCGCCAAGCCCTACATCCCGCTGCGGGACCAGCTCACCGCGTCCAGTCAGTGCTACGCCCACCCGACGGGCGGCACCAGCACCCGTCCGCCCACGGGTACGGCCACGCACGCGGGCGGCGAGACGCTGTTCCGAGGCGACAACACCTCCAAGATCCAGGTGTTCAACGTCGACTTCGACCTGATGGGCGGCAGTGGCGGCCAGGAGGACATCCGCTTCGAGGGGATCCCCGATGACGCCACGGTCCTCGTCAACATCCTCGGCACCAACCGCACCATCAACACCTACAGCGGCACCATCGACGACAGCAGCCAGCTCAACAAGATGCGCAGCCGTCTGCTGTGGAACTTCCCCGACGCCACGTCCGTCGAGATCAAGGGCACCGGGCAGTTCCAGGGCAGCGTCCTGATCGGCGATCAGGGCTCGATGGCCACGGTCAGCGTGCCGGGCATGAACGGCCGCTTCTTCACCACCGGTTCGCTCACCCACACCAGCGGGGCGTCGGGCGGCGGCGGCCAGGAGTTCCACAACTACCCCTTCGAGGGCGACCTGCCCGACTGCGCCCTCGCACCCACCGTGGGCGAGGTCAAGGTCCTCAAGGAGGACAAGGCCAGCGGGGACCCGCTGGCGGGCGCCGAGTTCGAGCTCTGGCAGGAGACCAACGGCGTCGAAGGACTGCAGACCGGCGGCGCCGCCCCGGACACGCAGGTCGGCGGCACCTGCACCACCGACGCTCCCGGCGAGTGCGTGCAGACCGTGCCGCTCGGCACGTACTACTGGCGCGAGACCAAGGCTCCGAACGGCTACGACCTTCCCGACCCCGCCGTCTTCGGCCCGCTGGAACTGACCGCGGCCAACGCCGACAAGGGCGTCACGGTCACCGCCACCAACAAGAAGAAGCCGGTGGTCGTCAAGGGCGACGTCACTGTCCTGAAGAAGGACGAGAGCACCGGGGACGCGCTGCCGGGCGCCGAGTTCCAGCTCTGGCACGAGACCAACGGCCTCGACGGGCTCCAGCAGGACGGCCCCGACCCCGACACCAAGGTCGGCACCCCCTGCACCACCAGCGCCACGGGCAGCTGCCGCAGGAACGTCGAACTCGGCACCTACTACTGGGTCGAGACCAAAGCCCCCAACGGCTACGACCTCCCCGACCCCGCCGTCTTCGGCCCCCTCGAACTGACCGCGGCCAACGCCGACAAGGGCGTCACGGTCACCGCCACCAACAAGAAGAAGCCGGTGGTCGTCAAGGGCGACGTCACGGTCGTCAAGAAGGACAAGGCCAACGGCGTCCTGCTGCCGGGCGCCGAGTTCCAGCTCTGGCACGAGACCAACGGCCTCGACGGGCTCCAGCAGGACGGCCCCGACCCCGACACCAAGGTCGGTGCCCCGTGCACGACCAGCGCCGCGGGCGTCTGCCGCAGGAACGTCGAACTCGGCACGTACTACTGGGTCGAGACGCAGGCTCCGCCGGGGTACCAGCTGCCCCGCCCCGCGGTCTTCGGCCCGCTCGTCCTGACCGCGGCCAACGCCTCCAAGGGTGTTTCCGTCGAGGCACGGAACTCCTTGCAGCAGCACCCGGGCATCACCGGCCGGATCATGGTCGAGAAGAAGGACAAGAAGACGGGCAAGCCGCTCCCTGGCGCCGTCTTCCAGCTGTGGTGGGACACCAACGGCACGCCGGGGCTCCAGACGACCGGTGCCCGCCGTGACACCCTCGTCGACAGCGGCTGCGCCACGGACAGCCGGGGCCACTGCGACTACCGCGACCTCGCACTCGGCACGTACTACCTCAAGGAGACCGCCGTCCCCGACGGCTACGTCCTGCCGAAGAACACGGTCAGCGGCCCGCACAAGGTCACCTCTGGCAACGCCGCCAAGGGCGTCACCGTGAAGCTCAGCAACCAGCGCGGTGGAGGCAAGAAGGGCAAGTGACGGACGAGGGGGCCGGGTGGACACCCGGCCCCGCTCCCGCGCACCGGGCACGGACGGCGTCAGCCGCCCGTGCCCGGTTTCGTTCCCCAGATGTAGAGGCGGTCGCCCTTGCCCAGCAGGTCGAACAGCCGCTTGGCGTCCGCCAACGCCATGTTCACGCACCCGCCGGATCCTGCCGAGAACAGATCCGCTCGGGTGCCGTGCAGGGCCTGCCCGCCGTTGAAGAACTGCGCGTACGGCATGGCCACGTGATAGATCGTCGAGAAGTGGTCGCGGTTCTTCCAGTAGATCCGCTGCCAGCCGCGCCGGGTCTCCAGGCCGTCGCGTCCCGTACGGACCGGCACCGGCGAGAAGACCAGCCTCCGGCCCGTCTGCACCCACAGGATCTGCCGGGTCAGGTCCACACACGTGACCCGGTACGACCTGACGGGGCAGCCGCGCCTGGCCGCCGGATCCCGCTTGATGCGGTCGGCGACGACGAGGCGGTACGTCCGCAGGGTCGCGCGGCCGTCCGCGGGGCGGATGCCGAGCCGCTGCTGCAGCCGTCTGATGGCCACGCAGTCCGCGGTGGACTGGCGGCCGTCGACGGGCAGCCTCAGCTCGCGCTCCAGCTCGCGTTGGTAGGGGGCCGGGCCCCCGCGGCACGCCGCGTCGGCCCGGGCGGGCGCCGCCGACGCGTGGGCCGAGGGAACGGCCAGGGACAGGGCGGCGATCGAGGAGATGAGCCAGCGCATCGCCCCAGCTTCGCCGCCGCGCACGCCGGCGCCCCGCGACACGGCCCGACTAATCCCACAATTGATCCGGTCGGGCGACGCCCGCCGCCCTGCCGGGGCCTGTCGCGCCGGGCCGCACCCGTCGCGTCAGTCGTCCAGGACGCCCAGTTCGAGGCGGCCGAGGCTCTCGCGGTCCGCGACGACGTCGATCCCGGCGATCCGCCTGTCGTCGAACGTGAAGCGCAGGACGAGACGGAGCCGCCCGCGCGGGGCCATCACCAGGCCGACCGTCCCGTCGACGAGCGCGAGCCCGGTGTGCTGGGCCCGTGCCACGGCCGCCATCGCGCCCTTCGCCACGGCGACGTCGCCGTGCACCACGACGGGCTCGGGCGTGGGGATGACCGACGTGTCGGCGTGCAGCACCACACCCGGGTGCAGCAGCGTCACCAGCGCCTCGAAGTCCCCGCCGCGGGTGGCGGCGAGGAACGCCTCGACCACCACGCGCTGCCGGGACAGGTCGGCGCCGGGCAGCGGAGAGCCGCCCTTGACCCGGCGGCGCGCGCGGCTGGCCAACTGCCGGGTCGCGGCGGGGGTGCGCTCGATCATCGGGGCGATCTCGTCGAACGGCACGGCGAACGTGTCGTGCAGGACGAAGGCGAGCCGCTCGGCGGGCGCCAGGGTGTCGAGGACGACCAGGAGCGCCTGGCCGACCGAGTCGGCGAGCAGCGCCTCCTGCTCGGGGTCACCGCCCTCCTCGCGCACCGGGGCGGAGTCCGGGGCGAGGGCCTCGAGCGGCTCCTCGCTCCGGTGGGCGCGCGAGCGCAGCATGTTCAGGCAAATCCGGCCCGCGACCGTCGTCAGCCAGCCGCCGAGGTTCTCCACGTCGCTGATGTCGGTGCGGCTCAGCCGCAGCCAGGTCTCCTGGAGCGCGTCGTCGGCCTCGCCGAGCGAGCCGAGCATGCGGTAGGCCACTGACCGCAGATGAGGCCTGTGCTCCTCGAAGCGTGCCGCCAACCCCGTGATGTCGTCCACCGTGTCTCTTTCGTTCGCGCCGAGGGCCGTCGCGACAGATCCGCGCGGCCCGCCCGAAGGTACCCGGCGCCGCGCCGCGT
This sequence comes from Streptomyces kanamyceticus, assembly GCF_008704495.1. NCBI lineage: Bacteria > Bacillati > Actinomycetota > Actinomycetes > Kitasatosporales > Streptomycetaceae > Streptomyces > Streptomyces kanamyceticus. The sequence continues at coordinate 8,979,349 of NZ_CP023699.1, read as the reverse complement.
CCGCGCACCGCCCGTGCGCGTGACGTGCCGTGCAACCTCGTTGCAACGTCCCGCGCGCTGCACTGGTGCCATGACCCACGACGAGCACGAGCCGCACGGCAGCAGCCCCCGCGTGGAGTTGACCCCCGGCGCCGCCGACCTGGTGCGGCGCCTGACGCGGGACCACGGGCCGCTGATGTTCCACCAGTCCGGCGGGTGCTGCGACGGCAGCGCGCCGATGTGCTACCCCGAGGGCGAGTTCCGCACCGGAGCGTCGGACGTGCGGCTCGCCTCGCTGAGGGTCGATGGCGTCGCCGAGCCCGTCGGGTTCTGGATGTCGAAGAGTCAGTACGAGGTGTGGAGCCACACCCGGCTGATCGTGGACGTCGTGCCGGGGCGCGGCAGCGGCTTCTCCCTGGAGGCGCCGGAAGGCGTCCGTTTCCTGATCCGTTCCCGGCTGGTCGGCAGCTAGCGGCCGCCGCGGCAACGGCACGTCACCGTCCTCTGGTGCACTCCCCAACAGCCCCTCACACTGGGGCCGTTGACGGCCCGGAGACACCGGGGAACACCGGAGTACACCAGGGGTGGGACAGTGACGAGACGACGTGACAGACGGTTCGGAGCGGTCGGCAGAGCACTCACCGCACTGACCGCGCTCGGCACGCTGGCCGGTGCCGCTCTCACGGGAGCGGCACCGGCCAGCGGCGCTTCTCCGGAGGCCGCGGCCGGTCCCGGCACGGCGCGGACGTCGGCGATAGCGCCGGGCGTGAGCTACGGCTACTTCGACATCCCGACCGCGCGCGGCACGGCCCGCGCCCACGTGCTGGACGTGGACCTGCGCGATCCGCGTACCGGCGTCGGCCTGCTCTACCCGGGCGCGGTCGCCGCGCGGGCCCCCGTCTCCGCGCTCGCGGACGGCGTCGGCGCCGTCGGCGGGATCAACGGCGACTTCTTCAACATCACCGAGACCCAGCATCCGGGTGTGGAGGCGACCGGCGCGTCGGTCGGCCCGGCGATCGCGGAAGGACACGCGCTGAAGGGGGCGGTGCCGAACGGCCAGCGGTTCGGGCCCGCCATGCCGCCGGGAGTGACCACCGAGGCCGTACTCGGTGTGGGCTACGACCGGCGTGCGCGCATGGACGACCTGTCCCTGGACGGCGTGATCCGCACGCCCGACGCGCGGCTGCCGCTCGGCGGCCTCAACCAGTACGCGCTGCCCGTCGGTTCCGTCGGCGCGTTCACCAGCGACTGGGGCGCCGTCTCACGGGTGCGCTCCACCTGTGGCACCGACACCAACCGCGGCGCGCCGTGCAGCACGGACACCCATGAGGTGACGGTGCGCGGCGGGCGCGTCGTGGCGGAGGCCGACACGCCGGGCAGCGGCCCGATAGCCCGCGGCAGCACCGTCCTGGTCGGCCGCGACGCGGGTGCGCAGCAGCTGCGCAAGCTCTCCCCGGGCGACCGGGTGCGGGTCAGCCACCGCCTGGTCGCGGCCGATTCGCACATCCCGTTCCGCTTCGCGCTCGGCGGCTACCCCGTGCTGCGGGACGGCGCGCCGCTGCCCGGCCTTGACCCGACCGCGTCGGCGGTCCGCACGGCGGCCGGGATAGCCGACGACGGCCGACGGCTGCTGCTGCTCTCCCTCGACGGCTCGCCGGAGTACCGCGGCGGGCTGACCATCGCCGAAGTCGCCGACACACTGCGGGGGTTGGGCGCGACGGACGGCTTCAGCCTGGACGGCGGCGGCTCCTCCACGCTGGTGGCCGCCACCTCGACCCTGGTGGCGCGGGCGCCGGGCGCCGATGCCGTGACCGTGCGCAACAACCCCAGCGGCGGGGCGGAGCGCCCGGTGCCGAACGGCATCGGCGTGTTCTCCCACACGTGATCCGTCGCCTCACTCAGGGCCGCAGCCCGCTGACGATGTCGGCCGTGGCCGTCAGGCCGTTGTGGATGGTCGGCGCCATGCTCGAACTCGCCAGGAAGAACCCGAGGAGCGCACAGACCACGGCGTGCGAGATCTTCAGTGCTCCGCTGCGCAGGAAGACCACCGCCAAGATCACGAGCAACAGCACCACAGAGATCGAGACAGCCACCGGACGTACCTCCTCCGCCACGCGACACCGCGGCTTTCGGCCGTCAGTGTGGCGCAGCGGAGGGGCCGTTCGGGCGTCTGACCTGTGCTCCGAACGGGTGCTATGTGCGCGGGTGTTGATCCACCGAGGTCAGCGGGCGTGCGCGTCGAGGAACGCCTCGAGACCGGCGAGGTCGTCGGTGTTGAGGTGGTCGACACCGGCGGCGAGCAGTTCGCCCCAGACGGCGTCGCGCTGTGCTCCGGGCAGGTCGGGCGTCGCCCAGAAGCGGACGCGCTGTCCGCGCGCGTGGGCCGCGGAGACGATGCCGCGCAGCTTGTCCCGTTCGGCGGCTGGCATCGGACCCGTGCCCTGCCAGCCGAAGTTGAGCGTCCAGTTGTCGCTGATCAGCGGGATGAGCGAGGCGGGCGCCGCGGTGCCGAGGTCGGAGAGCCGACCGTCGTAGAAGGCGTGCCTGACCTTCTGCGCCTCCATCGGGGCGCGGGCCGCGCGGTCGCCCGAGACCACCGCGGTGATCGCGGAGCGGCGGACCTTGCCGTACGCGTACGTCGTGAAAAGGCGCCGGTAGGGCCGCAGATGACGGTGGAGTTCGGCGTACGTCGACGCGCCCTCGGTCTTGATGTCGATGAGGAGCTGGAAGGGGGTGCGGTGGAAGCCGCGGTACACGGACCCGTGCTGGGCGCGGACGCGGGCGGCCAGGGGGTCCAGGTAGAGGGATTCGAGGGTGCGGGTGGGGTCGAGGTCCACCGGGTCGTGGGCGACGAGGAGTTGCCCGTCCACGAGGTAGATGTCGGCCTCGACGCTGTTGAAGCGGTGGTCGAGCGCGTCGTACAGGGGCCGGGGGTGCTCGTAGTCGTTGTGCGCGTGGGCGCGGACCAGCGGGCGGGGCCTGGGGTGGTGACCGCGCTCGCCCGCCTGCGCGTAGGCGGGTATCGCGACGCTGCCTGCCAGCGCTGCGCCGAGGGTGGTGAGGGCTCTGCGACGGGTGGTGGGTGCCATGTCTGCCTCCCGGGGACGAGTGGGTACGGCGTCGGGGTGCGACGCGCGGGTACGACGTGGGGCGGAGCCTCAGTGAGTATGCGGCCCCGCCCCTGCCCGGTAACCCCGCTCGTAGGGGAGTTGGCGCTATCGATGCCGTGCGTTCACGCCCGGTCCGCGAACACCTCGGGGTTCGCGCAGTGGGCGAGCGGCTCGCCGCGCAGGAAGCGGCCGACCTCACCCGCCACGATCCTGGCCGCCTTGTGCGCGACCTCCTGGCTGCCGCCCGCGATGTGCGGCGTCATGACGATGCCGGGGGTCTTGAGCAGGCGCGAGTCGGCGGGCACGGGCTCCTTCGGGTAGACGTCGAAGGCGGCCCCCGCCAGCTGTCCGCAGTCCAGGGCGTCGCAGACCGCTTCGTAGTCGAGCAGCGCGCCGCGGGCGCAGTTGACGAGGACGGAGCCGCGCGGCATCTTCGCGAGCTGCGCGGCGCCGATCATGCCGGTGGTCTCCTCGGTCACGCGCGCGTGCAGCGACACGATGCGGGAGCGGGTGAGCAGCTCCTCCAGGGACACCTGCTCGGCGCCGCCCACGAGCGATTCCGGCCGCACGTAGGGGTCGTGGACCAGGACCCGCGCGCCCATCGCCGCCAGGACCTTCGCGACCCGGCTGCCGATGGCTCCGTAGCCGATGAGGCCGACGGTGGCGCCCTCGATCTCGATGCCGCAGTTGTCGTAGTCGTAGTAGTCGCCGCGCCATACGCCGCGGCGCAGGTCGCTGTGCGTGTCGCCGACGCCGCGCGCGGCGGCGAGGAGCAGGGTGAGGGTGTGTTCGGCGGTGGCGACGGCGTTGCGTCCCGGGGCGTAGCAGACGGCGACGCCGTGCCGGGTCGCCGCCTCCAGGTTGGCGTTGACCGGGCCGCCGCGGCTGACGCACATCAGCTTCAGGTCGGGGCAGTTGGCGAGGATGCGCTCCGTGAGCGGCGCCATCTGCGTGACGCAGACCTCAACTCCCTGGAGGGCCTCGATGATCTCGTCCTCGGTGCCGGACGCCTCGTCGACCTCGCCGACGCGGCCGAAGGGGGTGTGCGGCCAGGGCAGCGTGAGTTCGCGGACCTCGACGGCGCCGGTGCCTTCGGTGGCCCCGCGGACCTCTTCGGTGAGCAGGCGGGGCAGGACGAAGTGGTCGCCTGCGGCGAGGACGGTGGTGCTCATGAGGGGCTTCTCTCTGCGAGGTGGTGCGGGCGTTACGCGGGTACGGGGGCGACGGCGGCCGGGGCGTTGAGGCGGATGAGGGACATCTGGCCCTCGCGCAGCCGCAGTTCGGTGAGGGCGCCGTTGTGCAGCGCGGGGAAGACCCGCCGGTAGTCGGCGAGCGGGATGCCCAGTTGGCGGCAGAGGAGGAGGCGTACGAGGGTGGAGTGCGCGACCACGAGGATCCGCCCTTCGGGGAACGCCGTCGCCAGCTCCGTGAGGCTCTCGGCGGCCCGCTCCGCCGCCGCGCGCGGGTCCTCGCCGCCCGGCAGGTGGTGGGTGACGGGGTCGCGCAGGAAGGCTGCGAGCTCGTCGGGGAACCGCTCGCGCATCTCGTCCCTGGTCAGCCCCTCGCCGCGGCCGAAGTCGACCTCGATGAGCCGCTCGTCGACGCGTGGCCGGAGCCCGAGCGCGTCGGCGGCGGGCGCGGCGGTGAGCCGGGCGCGGCTCAACGGCGAGCTGACCACGGCGTCGACGCGCTCCCCCGCGGCCCACGCGCCGAGCGCCGCGGCCTGGCGCAGGCCGCGCGGTGTGAGGTCCACGTCGGTGCGTCCCGCGTAGCGGTTGCCGTCGTGCCAGACGGTCTCCCCATGGCGTACGAGGATGAAGTCGGTCACTGCCCTGCCCTTTCCTGTGCGGCGCGCTCTTGTGCGGCCCGTTCCTGTGTCGCGCGCGTGCGGTGTGCGCGCTCCCGTGCGTGAGCGGCGACGGCCGCGTCCAGCCAGCCGCGCTCGACGAGCGCGTCGACGAAGTCGAGGTAGACGGGAGCCCACCGGGCGGTGCACGCCGGGTCGGGGAAGACCTCCTCGCCGATGCGGACCATCTCGGCCGCGGCATCCTGGACCGGTACGCCGCTGGAGGTGGCGGCGAGCACCGCCATGCCGATGGCTCCCTCGGCCTGTTCGGGGATCCAGACGGGGCGGCCCAGGACATCGGCGCGCAGCCGGTTCCAGTAGCGGTTGCGGGCGCCGCCCCCGGTGAGGGTGAGCGGGCCGTCGACGGGGGCGCCGATCAGGTCGAGGTAGTCGAAGCAGAGCCGCTCGACGCAGGCGACGCCGAGGAGGTGGGCGTGGAAGCGCTCGGCCTCGTTCGCGGGTGCGCCGATGACGAAGGGCGCGGCGTCCGGGGCACGGAAGGGGAAGCGTTCGCCGCCGGTGGACACCAGCGGGTAGGCCACCGCGTCCGTGTCGGACTCGCTTGCCAGGACGGTGAGTTCGTCGAGGTCGGCGCCGGGGAACTCGCGGGCCACGACGCCCGCGCCGCTGCTTGAGGCGCCGCCGGGCAGCCAGCTGTCGCCGGGGCCGCGGTGGCAGTAGACGACGCCGCCCGGGTCGCGCACCAGGTGGGGGCTCATGCCCTTGAAGACGAGGGTGGTGCCGAGCACGGAGTTCCAGGCGCCCGGGGTGAGGGCGCCCGCGCCGATCTGGGCCGCGCAGCCGTCGGTCATGCCCGCGACGATCGCGGTGCCCTCGGGGATGCCGGTGGCTTCGGCGGCCGCGGCGCAGACGGTGCCGAGGACGCTGCCGGGTCGTACGACGTCGGGCAACAGGCCTTCGGGGACGCCGAGTTCGGCGAATTCCCGATGCGGCCAGCGCTCTTCGGCGAGGTGGTAGCCGGTCTTCAGGGCATGGCTCGCGTCGCTCGGCACCTGGTGTCCCGCGAGCCGCCAGGTGATCAGGTCGGGCTGGTGGAGAAGACGGGCCGCCCCGGTACCGGCCGTCGCGGTCCCGTGTTCCAGGAGCCAGAGCAGTTTGGGCAGGGCCCAGGACGGCTGCATGGAGCGGTAGCCGAGCTCCCGCCAGACGTCGTCGCCCGCCGCGTTGGCGCGGGCGGCCTGCTCGGCGGCGCGCCCGTCGTCGTACATCAGTCCTGGCGTGAGCGGGGTGCCCGACGCGTCGGCGAGGAGGATCGTGCCGGAGGTGCCGTCGATCGCGAGACCGCGGATCCGGTCGGCGTCGATGCCGGACAGGGCTTCGCGGCAGGCGGCGGCGAGCGCGCTCCACCACTGTTCGGGGTCCTGCTCGTGGCGGTTGCCCTCACGGCGGCTGGCTAGCGGCCTGGACGCGGCGGCGAGCACCTCGCCGGTGGAGTCGACGGCGACGCAGCGGGCGCTCTGGGTGCCGAGGTCGAGGCCGAGCCAGACGGCGTCCGGGGGCAGTTGCTCAGACACGGGGGGCTCCTTGTTCGTGTGCCGTACGGGGTCCGGGGAAGGGGGCGGCCCCCGCGGCCCAGCCCGCGTCGCGCGCCAGGGTCCGCCAGGACAGGAACGACTCGTAGAGGTCCGCGTAGTAGGCGGAGCGCTCCGGGTCCGGCTCCCAACTGCTGCGCATCCGGACGTACTTGGCGGCCGCGCTGTGCATGCTGGACTCGGCGCCGCTGAGGACGAGGCCGGTGAGGAAGGCGCCCTTGGCGCCGAGTTCGGTGTCCGCTGAGCGGGCCGTGGGCACCCCGGTCGCGTCCGCGATGAGCGCGCACCACTCGGCGCTGTTGGCTCCACCGCCGCACAGCCGCAGCTCCGTGACGGCCGTGCGCGAGGCGACGAGGGAGTCGCGCAGCACGAGGGAGAGCCCGTCGAAGACGGCGCGGGCGATGTCGGCCCTGGTGTGTTCGAGGGAGAGGCCCCAGAAGGCGCCACGAGCGCGCGGGTCGAGGAAGGGCGCCCGCTCACCGGCCGGGGAGAGGTAGGGCAGGAACATCAGGCCGCGGGCGCCGGGTTCGGAGGTGAACGCGAGGTCCGCGAGTTCCGGCGGCCCTTCGACGTGCAGCGCGCGCGACGCCCAGGTGAGCACCTCGGCGCCGTTGAGGGTGGGGAAGGCGCGCAGGACGCGTTCGCGGCCGCGGTAGGCGATGTTGATGCCGGACGGTTCGCCGCTGGTGTCGACGTCCTTGCGGACGATCTCCGTGCACAGCGTGGTGCCGAGGATGCCGCACGCCTGGCCCGGGTTGACGACGCCCGCGCCACGGGCCGTGGAGGCGATGTCGTAGGGCGCCATGACGACGGGAAGCCCTGCGGGCAGGCCGAGTTGGGCCGCCGCCTGGGAGGTGATCTCGCTGATGCGCTCCTGCTCGCCGAGGACCTCGGGCAGCAGGCGGGCGTAGGAGGTGAGGCCGAACAGGTCGACGATGGCGGGGTCGTAGTCGCCGGTGGCGTGGTCGAGGAAGGGCGCGGAGGCGTCGGACTCGTCCGTGGCGGCGACGCCGGTCAGGCGCAGGAACAGCCAGCCCGCGGCCGTCAGCGACGCGGCCGAGCGGGCGAGCCGCTGCGGGTCGTGCGAGCCGAGCCAGCTGAAGATCGCGTTGGGCATGCCGCTGCAGGTGAGGGAGCCGTTGCGGCGGAAGGCCTCTTCGAGGACGCCCTCGCGCTGCCAGCGGGTGAGGATGTCGCCCGCGCGCCCGTCGGACCAGAGGATCGCGGGCCCGGTGGGCCTGCCCGCGGCGTCGACGAGCCAGGCGCCGTCGCCCTGCGCGGTGAACGTCACCAGCCAGACGGGGTCGGTGACGTCGGAGAGCGCGTTGCGGACGGTGTAGACGACGGCGTTCCACACCGTGTCCATGTCCTGCTCGGCCCAGCCGGGGTGGCGGCGGTGCACCTCGGTGGCCAGGCGCGACACGGCCAGCTCGGTGCCCTGGTCGTCGAAGACGACCGACTTGATCATCGTGGTGCCGACGTCGATGGCGAGTACGGACATGGGTTCACAGTCCCTTCGTGGCGGGGGCGCCGACGGGTGCCCGGTCGTCGGCGGGAAGCGGCTGTGGCAGGCGTACCGCGGAGTCGGCGGCGGGGGTAGTGGTCCGCAGCGCCAGGGTGAGGACGGCGCTGACCGCGTGGCACCCGGCGAAGATCCACACGACGCCGCCGACCCCGAGCGGCCCGAGGAAGAGGCTGACGACGAGGGGGCCCACGAAGGTCGAGGCGCCCGCGCCCAGGTTCAGGGCCGCCATGGCCTGCCCCTTGTGGGCGGGCGCGATGGCGGTCATCAGCGCGGAGAGCGGCACGTACCCGGAGAGCGTCGCGCCGTAGAGCACGGCGACCAGGACGCACAGGGCGTACTGCGAGCCGACGGCGGACGGCACGTAGTACAGGACGAGCGTGGACAGGGTGCAGCCGACGCCGCCGAACCAGGCGACGGTGGTGCGCCAGCCGACCTTGTCGCCGACGACGCCGAAGAGCAGGTTCGTGACGATGTTGGTGGCGAACATCAGGGCGAGCAGTCGCAGCCACTGCGCGTTGCTGAGTCCGATCTCCGTGACGAACCAGGCGGGCAGCATCACCAGGAAGCCGAACTGGGACGCGGTGTTGAGCATCCGCACCGCCGCCCCCGCGCCCACCCGCGGCTCCCGGTACAGGATCGTCAGGCTGCCGACGAGCCCGGTCAGCGGGCTCTCCCCCGGCGGCGCCAGGCGCGCGGAGCCGGTCCGTTCCCGGATCAGGAGTAGCGGTACGAGCCCGCCGACGACGACCACGCCGAGCGCGGCCCACAGCGTGCCGAGCTCCCCGACGTGCGGGATGAGGAGGCTGGCGGTGAGCGAGCCGAGCGTGGGCAGACCGGCGGAGAACGCCGACCAGAACCAGCCCATGGCGCTGCCCATCTGACGCTGCGGGGCGACCGCGGCGATCCACACCAGGAAGGCGTACGCGAAGAGCGGGAAGGCGAGGCCGCGCAGTCCGTAGCCGAGGAGCAGCAGCGGGTACGCCTTGCTGGGGATCGCCACCGTCAGGAAGAAGACGTGGGTGACGACGAAGGCGACGAGGCCGAGCCACATGACGCGGCGCGGCCCCCAGAGGTCGGAGAGCGCCCCGGCGAACCAGGCGGCGACGGCGCCCGTGACGCCGTACACGGTGAAGATCATCGCGACGTCGGCGGCCGGGATGCCGAGGCCCGCGAGGTACGGCGAGAGGTAGCCCGCCTCGACGCCGACGCCGGTCATGAAGATCAGGAGACCCAGATATCCCCAGGAGAGGGCGGGCGGAATGCCGAGTCGTGTGAAGACGGAACTCGGGGTGTTCGTCATTGAAGCTCCCCTGCGGCAACGGCGGCGACGAGTGCTGGCAGGAACGAGCTAACAAGTGGCCGAAAACCCGCGTCAATCGTCTCCCGGCATCTCCCGTGACTAGGGACTTTCGCCGTGTGAGGAGGACTTGGGTCCTGCCGCCCGGAGCAGGGCGGCGCCCCGGCGCGCTCCGGGGTTCACGTGTGAAGTTCATGAGATCATCACTCGAAGATTTCACACGGCACGGCGCGCGTGAGGAGCGGCATGGGAACGAGCGACCGGGCGGACGTCCGCGAGGAGCGGCGCCGGCGCATCCGCGAATCGGTGGTCGCGAACGGCTTCGTCCGCGCGGCCGACCTCGCCGACGCGTTCGACGTCAGCCTGATGACGATCCACCGCGACCTGGACTTCCTGCAGTCGCAGGGCTGGCTGCGCAAGGTGCGCGGCGGGGCGACGGGGCTGCCGTCCGCGCACTTCCACGGCAGCGTCGCCGAACGCATGTCGACGATGGCGCAGACGAAACAGCACCTCGCGCGGGCGGCCGCGCGCGAACTGGTGCCCGGGCAGACGGTGCTGCTCGACGACAGCACCACCTGTCTGCATCTGACGCGCCTGCTCACCGAGCGCACCCCGCTGACGGTGATCACCAATTCGCTGCCCGCGATCACGGCGCTCGCCAAGGAACCCGGCGTCTCACTGATCGCCCTGGGCGGCAACTACTTCCCGGCGTACGACGCCTTCATGGGCCTGCACACCGCGGACAGCGTCGAGGCGTTTCGCGCGGACGTCCTCTTCATGTCGACGACCGCGGTGACTCGGGGCCGCTGCTACCACACGTCACCGGAGACGGTGCAGGTCAAGCGCGCGATGATGGCGGCGGCGACGCGCCGGATCCTCCTCGCCGACCACACGAAGTTCACCCGCGACGGCCTGTACGCACTGGCGCCGCTGTCGGACTTCGACCTCTTGGTGGTGGACGACGGCCTGGCGCGGGAAGAAGTCCGGTCGATCAGGCAGGCCGGTACGGAGGTACGCGTGGTGCCACGGGCCTGAGGGCTTAATGGCACGACGGCCCTGACCGGTGTCCCCCGTACCGGTCAAGGCCGTCGGCCGTTCAGGAGTGGCCGCCGGGTCCTAGTGGGGTTCCCAGTTGCCCTGTGTGGTCACGTCACCCGTGGTGGGCGTGCCGGGCGCCACCTGGACGCAGCCACCGGAGCACTGCGTCGTCGGCTCACCGGCCTGCGCGGCGGCGGAGGCTCCGAAGAGGAGCGCCCCGGTCATGCCGCAGGCCACCAACAGGCCCCCGGCGGGTCGAAGAAGCGTCTGCTTGCTCATGTGGTCCTTTCCTGCTCCGGTTAGGTCCCTGCTCCTACTCAGTCAGTTCCCTGCGCTTACTCCAGCCAGGTCCCCACGACCCTGTCGCCGAGGTTGCACCACGCGGTGCTCTTCTCGGGCGCCCAGACCCAGGGACCGTAGTGGATGTAGCGGTAGCCCCCCAGCGTCTCGCAGCGGATCACCTGCCGGTAGCGCCCCGAGTCGCACCAGCCGCTGTTTCCGTAGTGCCCCGCGGAGCCGCGCTCCGGTTGGCCCCAACACGCCCGCGACTGGGACGTGTCGGACGCGGGAACAGCGGTCGACGACGAGCCGCCCGCCGCCGCGGCGCTCGGCGCGAGGGCCAGCGCTCCTCCCAGGACGAGCGTCATCGAGGCCAATGCCCCTGCGATACGACCTTTGGTCATGCGGATCCCCCAGTTGTCGACGAGACGTGCGTCCGTCGCGGCGACGGGTCCTGTCACCGCGGTCGAGCTCGTGCCTCAACCTAGGCTTCGGCGAGGAGCAGTCGCCAACGTTTCGACGAACATCAAAACGTCTCGTCAGGCGAGGGTGCCGTGTCCCAGCAGGGCGATGCCCAAGGACGTGGCCGTGTGGAGGACCGCCTTGCCCTCGCGCCGGGAGGTGACCAGGCGGGCATTGCGCAGCGCGGCGGCGTGGTGACTCGCGGTCGCCGGGGAGATGTTCAGGCGGCGGGCCAGCTCCGTGGTGCCGCAGCCCTCGACGGACGCGCTCAGCACGGCGGCCCTGGTGCGCCCCAGCAGACCCTCCAGTGGCGGAGCGGTGAGCTCACCGGCGCTCTCCCACAGCGTGGTTTCGAGCAAGGCCTCGTCCAGGGTGGGGACGGCCAGGGTCGGTGCCCGGTCCGGATCCAGCGGCGGGTACAGAAGCTCGACCTGCCATGTGGAGAACACGGTCGGCGCGATGACGAGACCTCGCCCCCGCAAGTGGATGTCCGCATCGCTCGCGTGGACCACTTCGAGCACGGGCGGCCGCCAACGGACCAACGGTTCGCAGAGCGTGGCCAGGAGCCGCTCGACCCCGCCGTCGGCCATCGTGGCCACGTACCCGGCCCGGACCTCGCTCAGATGGGAGCGCACCCTGCTCCAGTAGGGGGCGACGGTGGCGTTGTGGCACGCCCTGAGAGCCGTGGCCACCTGGAGGCGAGCCTCCCGGTCCCCGTCCCTCAGGGCCTGGGCCCAGGATCGGGCCGCGGGGTGGACGTCGATGTTCTCCAGTTCGACACGCAGCAGGGCGCGAGGAGCCGCCATGAGGTTGTCCACCGCCTCGTCGACGGATGCCGTGTCTCCCATCACGCTCATCGCGTCGAACAGCGGACCGCGGTGGGGCATCAACGCGGCGAGCGGGCCTGCCTGTTCGCCCACCCGCCCGCGTACCGATACGTGCCAGCGGCGGAAGGCGGGACCGGACCCGCGGTTCGTCAACAGCCGCACGCTGTCGAAGGTCTCCGCCGCCACGCCGATCGTCGTGGCCACGCGGGTCCGCGCCAGATCCGCCGCCGTGAAGTGAATGCGTTTCACCGAGCGCCCCGTCCCACACGTCACTGCTTGGTCCGAACAGTCTCGGTTCCGGACGGAAGTCACGCAATGATCAATCAGGCCGCTACTCGACCAAATCGGTCCACTGCACGGTGCGCCCGCACCATCGCTCGAGCAACACCCGGTCATGGCCTACGGCGAGAAGCCCCGCCCCGGACTCCGCCCGGTACGCCTCCACCGCGTGGACAAGGGCGGCGGTCGTGGAAGCGTCGAGCATCGCCGTCATCTCGTCACAGATGAGCCAGCGGGGCCGCAGCACCAACGCCCGCGCCAGACACGCCCGTTGCAACTGCCCGTCACTCACCTCGTGCGGCCGCCGGCCGAGAAGATCGGCGCCGAGGCCCACGACGGGCGTCAACTCCGCGACGCGGGCGGCGACTTCGGAGCCGAGGCCCACGGCCCGCAACGGCTCCGCGATCAGATCGGTCAGGGACAGCCGTGGGTCGGCGGACAGCCGCGGCTGCTGGAAGACGACACCGAAGGCGGTGCGCTGCTCGCGGGGCGCCCGGTGGCGCCAGCCCCGCGCGGCCTCACCGTCGATGACCACCTGCCCGGCGTCGGGCCGGTGAAGGAGCGCGGCGACCCGCGCGAGCGTCGACTTGCCGCAGCCGCTGGGCCCGAGAAGGCCGACGGACTCGCCGGGGGCGATGGTGAGATCCACCCCCCTGACGACGGGGTCCCGGCGGTCGTACCCGGCCGTGATGGCACGCAGTTCAAGCACGGGGCGCCTCCAGCACGTCCACGTGGGGGTGGTGGCAGGCGGCGGACCCGGTGAGCGCGGGCACGGTGGCGCACGCCGCGTCCGCACGGTCGCAGCGCGCGGCGAACGCGCACCCTTCGGGCAGCGCGGACAGCTCGGGCGGCATGCCGGGGATGGGCGTGAACTCCCGCTCCGGAAGCGCGTTCAGGAGCCCGCGAGCGTACGGGTGCCGAGGCCCTGGCGCGCCGAAGAAGCTCCCGGCGTCGGTGAGTTCGACGACGCGGCCCGCGTACATGACGGCGACCCGGTCGGCGATCCGCTCGGCGGCGGCCAGGTCGTGGGTGATCAGGAGCATCGCCCGGTCGTCGCCGACGTGCCGCTTCAGCTCGTCGACCGTGCGCTCCACGAGGTCCCTGTCGAGCCCGGTGGTGGGCTCGTCGGCGAGCAGCAGCGGCGCGTCGCCGATCAGCGCGAGCGCGGTGGCGGCGCGCTGGGCGAGGCCGCCGGACAGTTCGTGCGGATAGCGGTCGAGGTGCCCCGCGGGGAACGCGGCGCGTTCGGCGGCCGCTTCGGCGGCGGCCCGCAGCCGCGGCCGCCGGACGCCGAGGAGCTCCCGCAGCGTCTCCTCCAGCTGGGAGCGCACGGTCCGTACCGGCGTCAGGTGCGCGGCGGGACTCTGCGGTACGAGGCCGACGCGCCGCCCCCGTACGGTGCGGGCGAGGGTCCGCTCGTCGGCGGTGAGCAGATCGGTGTCGCCGAGGAGCGCGGCTCCCGCGGTCTCAGCGTTCTGCGGGAGCAGTCCGAGCAGCGCGGAGGCGAGCACGGACTTGCCGCAGCCGCTCTCGCCGACCAGGGCGAGGCATTCCCCCGCCGCGAGGTCGAAGGTGGCGTCGGTGACGGCGGCGACATGACTGCCGCCGCGCATCCGGAAGCGTACGGAGAGGCCCTGTACGGACAGGACGGGGACCGTCACAGCGTGAGCTCCGATCGGCGCCGGGGATTGATCCGTTCCCGCCAGGCGCCCGCGAGACCGGCGATCGCCAGGGTGGGCACGATGATGAACAGGCCGGGGAAGAGCGTCGGCCACCAGTCGCCCGCGAGGAGCGAGCCGCGCGCGCTCTGCACCAGGGTGCCGAGGCTGGCCTGGTGGGTGGGGAGGCCGAGGCCGAGGAAGGACAGCGCGGACTCGTGCCAGATGGCGTGCGGCACCATCAGGACGGCGGCGAGTCCGGCCTGCGGCAGCACGCCGGGCAGCAGGTGCCGCACGGTGACGCGCAGCCGTGAAGCGCCGCCGGAGATCGCCGCGTCGATGTAGGGCCGCGAGCGCAGGGAGAGGACCTCGGCGCGCACGAGGCGGGCGGTGGACAGCCAGTGCGTGAGCGCCACGGAGACGACGACGGGCCAGACGCCCGGCCGGAACATCGCGACGATGAAGATGCCGAGCAGCAGGTGCGGCACGGACGAGAAGACGTCCACGAGCCGCATCACGACCCGGTCCACCCAGCCTCCGGAGGCGGCGGCGAGGGCGCCCACCGCGGTGCCGATGACGGTGGCGACCACGGCCGCGACGACGCCCACCAGGAGCGAGACCCGCAGTCCGTACACGCAGCGCAGCAGCAGGTCACGGCCGACGTCGTCGGTCCCGAAGGGGTGCTCCCACGACGGCGGCAGCAGCTTCGACGCCAGGTCGACGGCCTGTTCGTCGAGGTGGACGAGGGGCGGTACGACGAGGACGGCGAGGACGAACGCGGCGACGAGCACCGCGGAGGAACGCACCCGCCACGCGCGCGTGGAGCGGCGCGCGCTTCCGTGCGCACGCCAGACGATGTCAGCCATCGAATCCCACCCTCGGATCGGCGAGGCCGTACAGGAGGTCGGCCACGAGGTTGCCGAGCAGGACCGCGGCGGTGGCCAGCGCGGTGAGCGCGGCGAGCAGCGGGAAGTCCACGGCGGTCGCGGCCTGCACGGTGGCCGCGGCGATGCCCGGCCAGCTGAAGACGGTCTCCACCAGGAGCGCCCCGGTGATGAGTTCGGGCACGCGGGAGCCGATGAGGGTGAGCACGGGCAGCATGCCGGAGCGCAGCGCGTGCCCGAGCAGGACGGTGCGCTCGGCGAGGCCACGCGCGCGTGCCCCGCGCACGGGGTCGTCGCCGAGTGCGTCGCCGACCCCTTGGCGTACGTACAGGACGAACCAGGGAAGCTGCGAGACGGCGAGCACGCCCGCGGGCAGCACCAGATGGCTCGCGACCTGCCCCGCGGTCACGGTCGAGCTGGCCGTGTCGGTCAGGCCGCCGGAGGGCAGCACGCCCAGCTTGAGGGAGAACACCCAGACGGCGAGCAGACCGAGCCAGAAGGGCGGCGCGGCTTCGAGGGTGTAGGCGAGCGAGGTGACGACGCGGTCGAGCCAGCCGCCGGGGCGGCGCGCGGCGAGCACGCCGAGCGCGGTGCCGAGCAGGATCGCGACGAGGAACGCGGTGGCGGCGAGCAGCACGGACCAGCCGACGCGCTCGCCGATGACGTCGGCGACGGGCTGGCGCAGGGTGCTGGAGTTGCCGAAGTCACCGGTGAGGGCCGAGGTGAGCCAGTCCCACCACTGGGCGGCGAGCGGCTTGTCGACGCCGAGGTTGGCGCGCAGCTGGTCGAGGTTCTCCTGCGAGGCGGTGAGGCCCGCCGTGCCCGCGTACGCCTTGACGGGGTCGAAGGGCGACGCGGCGGCGATGGCGAAGACGCCGAAGGTGACGACGAGCAGCACGGGCACGGCGAACAGCGCCCGCCGTGCCGTGAGCCGCGCCATCGGGCCCCAGGGAAGGCGGCGGCCCGCCGCCTTCTCCGGGGCCTTCGATATCGCTGGGGTCACTTCTCGGGCTGCCAGTCCTCGACGTTCCACCAGGGCCCCGAGGCCAGGCCGTGGTCGTGCGGCTCGACCTGGGTGCTCAGGTCGCCGAAGCGCTTGTCGACGACGTAGAGGTGGTCGATGTGGGTGAGGAAGGTGTAGCCGGGGTTCTTCACCAGTTCGCGCTGGATGGTGTCGTAGGCGGCCTGGCGCTTGGCGCGGTCGCCGCTCTTGCGGGCGTCCTCCAGGGCCTTGTCGACCTTGGCGTTGTCGTAGTGCGCCATGTTGTTGAAGCCGTCACCCGCGAGGGAGGACTTCAGGAGGGTGTACTGGTCGAAGTCCGGGTCCGCGGGCGAGCCGCCGCCGCCGAGGACCGCGTCCTTGGGCATGAGGGGCTCGATGACCTCCCACGTGCCGGACTGCACCTGGACCTTGATGCCGAGCTTCTTGGCGTCGGAGGCATAGGCGAGGGCGTGGTCCTGGCGGAGCTTGTCGCCCGCGAGGTACCAGAGGTTGAACTTCGCCTGGACGCCGTCCTTCTCGCGGATGCCGTCCTTGCCGGACTTCCACCCGGCGTCGTCGAGGAGCTTCTTGGCCTTGCCCGCGTCGAACTCGCGCTCGGTGCCCTTGGTGAACCAGGGGCTGTCGGTCGGGACGGGCCCGTAGGCCTCCTTGCCCGCGCCGTCCAGGATCGAGTCGACCATGGCCTTGCGGTCCACGCCGATGTCGAGGGCACGGCGGATGTCGGTGTCGCCGGTGACCTTGTCGCCGGTGGGCAGGGTCACCACGCGGTAGTCGAAGGTCTTGGCGGCGTACGTCGTCTTGCCGTCGTTGTCCGCGTACTTCTTGGCGAGGTTGGGCGGCAGGATGGCGCCGTCGAGCTCACCGGCGTCGAGCCGGGTGGCGCGGACGTCGTCGTCCTTGATGATCGCCATCGTGAAGTTCTTGATCTTCGGCGCGCCGCCCCAGTAGCCGGGGTTGGCCTTGAAGGTGAGCTTGTCGTTCTTGGTCCACTTCACGAGCTCGTAGGGGCCCGTGCCGACCGGCTTGGTGGTGAAGTCGCCGGTGTTCACGTCCTGCTTGCCCGCGATGTGCTCGGGCGCGATGGGCAGCACGGTGCGCTCGGCGAACGGCGCGTAGGGGTACTTGAGGTGGAAGACGACCGTGTCCCCGCCGGAGCCGCCCTTCGCCTCGACGCTCTTGACCGCGTCCAGCTCGGTCTTGGAGGCGTTGTTGGTCTTCTTGTCGAGGATCGTCTCGTACGTGAAGACGACGTCCTTGGCCGAGAAGGGCTTGCCGTCGCTGAACTTGACGCCCTTGCGCAGCTTGAACGTGTAGGTCTTGCCGTCGTCGGTGACCTTGGGCAGCTCGGCGGCGAGCGCGGGCTTGAGCTTCATGTCGGCGTCGTGCGTGAGCAGCCCGTCGAAGATCTTCGAGTTGCCGTCCTTGCCGTAGCCGAGGAGCGGGCTGAGGGTCTCCGGCTCGTACGCGATGCCGACGACCGCCGAGTCCTTGGCGCCGTCCCCGCCCGCGCCGTCGCCCGGCGCCGAGCACGCGGAGGCCGCGACCGCTATCGAGACGGCCGCCGCCAGTCCACCCGTGCCCCGTATCGATCGGGCCCTCATGCCCCACACCCCTACTGAAGATCAACCGTTATTGCGAACAGCTCGCAATTATGCCTTACGTAATGCGGACGTAAAACGCGCAGCCCGCACCCAGTACGTGCATATCCCATTAAAACCGGTCGCCCCGCAGTCTCGGTGGGCCCGCCCCGACCGCGGCCCTCCCCCGGTGCCCGTTCGGTCACCTCTCGCTGCCCTCGGGCCTCTGGCTCACGGGCGACGCACCACGTATGCATGAAGGGACGTCATGGCAACGTGGGAAGAGGGACCTTGCACGAACACGACAACGCACGGCAGCGCGGACCCGGGCGGGGGAACGCGCCCGCGCGCAAGGCCGGGGACGCGACCGGAACCCCCCGCGAGCGGCTGCTCGCCCTCCAGGCCGACGCGGGCAACGCCGCCGTCGTGCAGATGCTGCGCGCTTCGGGCCACGCCCAGGAGCAGGAGGAGCACCGGCACGGCGCCGGGTGCGGACACCAGCAGGCCGAGCAGGCCGCCGTGCAGCGCTCCGCCGTGCACGACGTGCTGCGCGGCAGCGGCCGCCCCCTCGACGAGGGCACCCGCACCGACATGGAGGCCAGGCTCGGCGCGGACTTCTCCGATGTGCGCATCCACGACGACAGCGCCGCCAAGTCGTCGGCGGCCGAGGTCGGCGCCCGCGCGTACACCTCGGGCAGCCACGTCGTCATCGGCGACGGCGGCAGCGACCGGCACACCCTCGCCCACGAGCTGACCCACGTCATCCAGCAGCGCAGCGGCCCCGTCGCGGGCACCGATCAGGGCAACGGGCTGCGCGTCTCCGACCCGTCGGACCGGTTCGAGCGCGAGGCGGAGAGCAACGCGCACCGGGTGCTCTCGGGGCCCGCGCCCGAGGCTCCGGTGGCCGACGCGGACGTGCAGCGCGCCCCCGCCGCGGCGGGCGGCCACGCCGTCCAGCGCGTCGCCGACGCCCCCTGGCGGGCTTCGAGCGGCACCCGGATCCTGGACATCATCGTCGGTGGGGGCAATGACGGCGACAGCCCCCGCCGGGTACTCGGCGGCTTCGAGTTCGGCCCCGAGTGCCGCAACAACGGCGGCAACAACCTCATCTCGCGCCCCAAGGCCATGACCGTCAGCCACGAGGGCAGGAGCGCCCGGCTCGCCGTGCACCTCAACGTGATGCTCGTCCTCGGCAACGAGACGGGGAACAGCAACGCGTCGACGGTGAAGATCAAGGGCACGCACTTCCACCTGACCGCGCGCCCGCTGGACGGCCAGAACCTCATCGAGGACGCGGGAGCCTCCGTCCTCACCGCCCAGGACTCCATCCACGTCGGCCCCGGCAACGCCGAGGCGGGCTGGAACAACCGGCCGGGGAACACGGCCAACCTCGCCGCGGCCGTCGGCGTGCCCGCCGAACAGATCGTCGCCGGGCTCCAGGACCGCTACCCCGCCGCCGACACCGTGTCGATCGCGCAGCAGTTCGCACGGGACGCGGGCCGCGCCGTCATCCACGGCCTGAAGCCCGAGAAGGTCACCGTGGTCTGGGAGGGCGACAACTCCTTCCCCGTGTGACAGATCCGTCGCCGGGCCGCCCGAAGGCGGCCCGGCAAGGGCGCCGCAGCCTCAGGGAGCCCGCAGGTCCACCAGCTCCGCCAGCGCCTCGCGGTGGCGGCCCGCCGTGCCGAAGGCGATCGAGTCGGCCTTGGCGCGCTTGAGGCACAGGTGCACGGGGTGCTCCCACGTCATGCCGATGCCGCCGTGCAACTGCAGCGCCTCCTCGGCGACGTGCACCGCGACGGGTGCCGCGTACGCCTGCGCGAGAGCCGCCGCGACGTCCGCGTCCGCGCTCCCCGTGGCCAGCGCGTCGGCCGCGTTCCTGGCCGCCGCACGGACGCCCACGACTTCCAGCCAGAGCTGGGCGAGCCGGTGCTTGAGCGCCTGGAAGGAGCCGACGGGCCGGTTGAACTGGTGCCGTTCCTTCGTGTAGCGGACGGTCTCGGTCAAACACCATTCGGCGAGGCCGAGTTGCTCGGAGGCCAGCAGCGCGGCCCCGGCCCGCAGGCCCGCGCGTACCGCCGTCTCCGCGTCCGGCGTCAGCACGCGCGCGCGTGCCGCGTCGAAGGCCACGGTGGCGATCGGCCGCGTCAGGTCGAGCGAGACCCGCGGGGTGACGGTGACGCCGTCCTGCGCGGTGTCGACCGCGTAGAGGGCGCCGTCGGCGGGGACGAGCAGGACATCGGCGCAGACCGCGTCCGCGATGCCGGTCAACTCACCGTGCAACGAGCCGTCTTCGTGCCGTACGCCGGACAGGCGCGTGCCGGGAGCGGCGGCGAGGGAGACCGCGAGCACCCCGATCGCGCGCCCGGCGGCGAGCACCCCGAGCAGCTCGACGGCCTCGCTCCCGTCCGTGCCGCCGCAGGCAAGGAGCGCCTCGGTGGCGACGACGGCGCTGGTGAGATAGGGCACGGGAGCCACCGCGCGGCCCAACTCCTCCAGGACGACGGCCGCTTCGCGGTGCGATGCGCCCTGACCGCCGAGGCGTTCGGGGACCAGGAGTCCGGCGAGGCCCATCTCGCCCGCGAGGGTCTTCCACAGTTCGAGGTCGTGCGGCCGGTCGGTCTCGGCGCGCGCGAGTACGGCGGCGGCGTCGCAGCGGTCGTCGAGGAGGTCCCGCACGGCGGCGCGCAGCGCGTCCTCCTCCTCCGTGTAGAGAAGATCGCTCATCGGGCCAGGTCCTTCCAGGCGACGTCCTTGTCGGTGCGCGGCTCGGAGGGCAGGCCGAGGACGCGCTCCGCGACGATGTTCAGCAGGACCTCGCTGGTCCCGCCCTCGATGCTGTTGCCCTTGGCGCGCAGATAGCGGTAGCCCGGGTCGCGGCCCACGAAGTCGACGAGTTCGGGCCGACGCATCGTCCAGTCCTCGTACAACAGGCCTTCCTCGCCCATGAGTTCCACTTCCAGGCCGCTGATCTCCTGGTTGAGGCGGGCGAAGCCGAGCTTCATGCCGGAGCCCTCGGGCCCCGGGTGGCCCGCCACGAGCTGCTGGCGCAGCCGCTCCCCGGTGAGCCTGGCCACCTCGGCCTCGACCCAGAGCTTCAGCAGGCGCTGGTGGAGGTCGTGGGTGCGCAGCTCGGGGCGTTCGCGCCAGGTCTTGGCGACGACGCCGATCATGCCGCCCTCGCGCGGGATCCGCATGCCGCCGATGGAGACGCGCTCGTTCATCAGCGTGGTCTGGGCGACCTTCCAGCCGTCGCCGACCTCGCCGAGCCGGTGCGCGTCGGGGATGCGCACATCGGTCAGGAACACCTCGTTGAACTCGGCCTCACCGGTGATCTGGCGCAGCGGCCGCACTTCTACGCCCGGGTCGGTCATGTCGCACACGAAGTACGTGATGCCGCGGTGCTTGGGCGCGTCCGGGTCGGTGCGGGCGATGAGGATGGCCCAGCGGGCGAGGTGGGCGCTGGACGTCCACACCTTCTGGCCGTTGATCACCCAGTCGTCGCCGTCGCGCACCGCGCGGGTGCCGAGCGCGGCCAGGTCGGATCCGGCGCCCGGCTCGCTGAAGAGCTGGCACCACACCTCCTCGCCGACCCAGAGCGGCCTGAGGAAGCGGCGCTTCAGCTCCTCGGTGCCGAAGCCGAGGATCGTCGGCGCGGCCATGCCGAGGCCGATGCCGATGCGGCGCGGGTCGTTGTCGGGGGCGCCCGCGGCCTCCAGCTCGGCGTCCACGACGGCCTGTTCGGAGCGGGCCGCGCCGAGCCCGCCGAGGCCCTCGGGGTAGTGCACCCAGGCGAGTCCGGCGTCGAAGCGGGCCTTGAGGAAGTCCGTGCGGTCCGTCGTGGCGGGCGGGTACGCGGCGAGCAACTCCTGCGTACGGATGACCAGTTCGGCGGCGTCGGTCATGCGGCACCTCCGTGCGGCAGGACGGCGACGCGTCCGGTGGTCACTCCGTCGGCGACGCGCTGCACCGCCGCGGCGGCCCCGTCCATCGGAACCCGCTCGCTCACCAGCGGCTTGATCGCACCCTTGGCGGCAAGCTCGGTCAGCTCCTCGTGACAGCGCAGGATCAGCCGCGGGTCCTTCCTCGCGTACAGGCCCCAATGCAGGCCGAGGATCGCGTAGTTCTTCACCAGGGCGTGGTTGAGCGCGGGCGTCGGGATGGCGCCGCTGGCGAAGCCGACCACGACGATGCGGCCCTCGAAGGCCACGCACTTGGCCGACTTGGCGTAGGCGTCGCCGCCCACGGGGTCGTAGATGACATCGGCGCCGCGGCCGCCCGTGGCCTCCTTCACCGCGCCGACGACGTCACCCGCGCGCCGGTCGAGGACGAGGTCGCAGCCCAGGTCGCGCGCGACCGCGGCCTTCTCCGCTCCCCCGACCACGCCGATGACCTTGGCACCGGCCGCCTTGCCGAGCTGTACGGCGGCGCTGCCGACGCCGCCCGCGGCCGCGTGCACCAGGAGCGTCTCGCCCTCCTGGAGGTGCGCGCGGCGGTGCAGGCCGAACCAGCCGGTCTGGTAGCCGATGTGCAGCGCGGCGGCCTCCGCGTCGTCGAGCGCGTCGGGCGCGGGCAACAGCGCCGCGGCGTCCGCCACCGCGTACTCGGCGAAGCCGCCGTACGGCAGGGCGGGGTTGGCGATCACACGGCGGCCGCCCTCGGTCTCGCCGCAGATCTCCAGGCCGGGCGTGAACGGCAGCGGCGGCCTGATCTGGTACTGACCACGGCAGAGCAGCGCGTCCGGGAAGTTGATGTTCGCGGCACGGACCTTGAGGAGCAGCTGCCCCTCGCCCGGCTCCGGCCTCGCCACCTCCGCGAGGCGCATCACCTCGCCCGGCTCGCCGTTCTCGTGCACTTGCCATGCCTGCATGCGGGGCCTCCACGGGGCTGTCGTAGACCGGGCTCCACCGCATACTAAGCGGTCGCTTGCCCTTGGGGGAACAGCCGGAGGGAAACCGTCGAAGTCAGCCGGAAACCGTCAGTCCCCCTTCTCCTTACGGGTGGGTCGCGCCCGGACGTGCATCCGCTCCCCCTGGGGCCCGAACAGGCTGATGAACTCCGCTCCCCCGCCCCCCGTGGCCCCGAACCAGTGCGGTACCCGGGTGTCGAACTCCGCCGCCTCACCAGGGCCGAGCACCACGTCGTGGTCGCCGAGGATCAGCCGCAGCTTCCCGGAGAGGACGTAGAGCCACTCGTACCCCTCGTGCGTCCTCGGGTCGGGGGCGGGCGTCGTCCGCGGCGGCTCGACCACCTTGTACGCCTGCAGACCGCCCGGCTGCCGGGTCAGCGGCAGCATGGTGCGCCCGTGCCGGACGATCGGCTTGGCCCGTACGCGCGGGTCGCCGACCGGTGGCGCGCCGACCAGCTCGTCGAGGGGGACCTGGTGGGCGCGGGCGATGGGGAGCAGCAGTTCGAGGCTGGGCTTGCGGTGGCCCGACTCCAGCCGCGAGAGGGTGCTCACGGAGATGCCGGTGGCCGCGGAGAGCGCGGCCAGGGTGGCGCCGCGTTCCTTGCGGATGCGGCGCAGCCGGGGCCCCACCTCGGTGAGGACCTGGTCCATCTCCTCCGGGGCACTGGCCGCCCCCTCTCCTGCTTCTGCTTCGGCTTCTCTCATGCCGACATCATGGCGCAGTTCTTGCTGCTTCGGCAATCCCACTTGTCGATATCGCACTAGTGGAGTGATGGTGTCCGTGGAGGTGGTCACCATGACCCGAAAGAACAGCAGCCAGGACAACGCGTACGAGGTCGTCGTCGTGGGAGGCGGCGCGGCGGGCCTGAGCGCGGCGCTCGTGCTCGGCCGGTCGCGGCGCCGGGTCCTCGTCGTCGACGCGGGCGAGCCGCGCAACGCGCCCGCCGCGCACATGCAGGGCTATCTCTCGCGGGACGGCATGCCGCCTGCCGAGTTCCTCGCCGTGAGCCGCGGCGAGCTGGCGCAGTACGGCGTGGACGTCGTGCGGGACCGGGTGACCGCGGTGGCGCCGGACGGCGCGGGCGCGTTCACGCTCTCCCTCGCGGACGGCGCCCCGGTCCACGCCCGCAGGGTGATCGTCGCCACCGGACTCGTGGACGAGCTCCCCGAGCTGCCGGGACTCGCCGAGCGCTGGGGCCACGACGTGCTGCACTGCCCGTACTGCCACGGCTGGGAGGTGCGGGACGAGGCCTTCGGGGTGCTCGCGTCGGAGCCCTTCAGCAGCCACCAGGCCCTGCTCGTCACGCAGTGGTCCAAGGACGTCACGCTCTTCCTGCACACCGTGCGGGACGTGCCGGACGCCGACTGGGAGCGCCTCGCCGCCGCGGGCGTCTCCGTGGTGGAGGGGGAGGTCGCGGGCCTGGAGGTCGAGGACGACCGGCTGACGGGGGTCCGACTCGCCGACGGGCGCGTCGTAGCGCGCTCCGTCCTGTTCGTCGCCGCGCGGCCGGTGCCCCGGTCCGGCCTGCTCACGGCGCTCGGCGCCGACACCAAGGACACGCCGTACGGCCCGTACCCGGCGACCGACGAACTGGGCCGCACCAGCGTCCCCGGCGTCTGGGCGGTCGGCAACACGGCGAGCGCCATGGAGCAGGTCATCAACGCGGCCGCCATGGGCTACCGAGCCGGACTGACGATCAACGCGGAGCTCCTCATGGAGGACATCGACGCGACGGCGGAGCGGCGGCGGGCCGGGGTGTTCACGGCGGAGGCCGAGGCGGCGGTGTCGCGCGCGGTGACGGGCGAGCGGGCGCACGGTCTGCCGGTGTAGCGGTGCGAGCAGTGCATAGGCCATGGAGCTTTGGAGCCGTACGCGATATCGATGCGCACACCAGTAGCCCGGGCCCGTGAACGGGCCCGGGTACGAGGGAGGGATGCGCGGATGACGGATCACGCGGAGGGTGTGGCGGGGGCGGCGGGGGCGGCGGGGGCCGTGAGTGCGGAGGGAGCGGTGAGCTCGGCGGGCTCGCCAGGCACGCCGGGCGCGGCAGGCGCGGCAGGCGCGGCAGGCGCGGCCGGTGGGGCGGGCACAGCCAGTGCGCCACGCGCGGCGGGCGTGGCAGGCGTGGCAGGCGCGGCCGGTGGGGCGGGCACAGCCAGTGCGCCACGCGCGGCGGGCGCGGCGGGCGCGGCAGGCGCGGCAGGCGCGGCAGGCACAGCCGGTACGGCGGGCACAGCCGGTACGGCGGGCACAGCCGGTACGGCGGGCACAGCCGGTGCGCCACGCGCGGCGGGCGCGGCGGGCGTGCCGGGCGCGGCAGGCACCGCGAGCGCGGCGAGCCCGCCGGGTACGGCAGGCACGGCGGACGTGGCAGGCACTCCGAACACGGCACACACGGCCGGTACGGCGCGTACAGCCGGAACGGCGAGCACAGCCGGAACGGCGAGCACCACCGGAACGGCGAGCACAGCCGGTACGACAGGCTCGGCGGGTGCGGCGGGCACGCCGGGCACGCCGGGCACGCCAGGTGCAGCCGATGCGGCTGGCGCAGCCGGTGTCGCAAGCTCGGTGCCCCGCCGGGCCGTTGATGGGCCGCCCGGCCTGCCCTCCCCTCCCCCGCCCGGCGCGAGCGCCCTGCCGCCCGGGACGTTCGCCGGGACGGTCGTACTCGTCACCGGCGGCGGGACCGGTCTCGGCAAGGCCGTCGCCGCGGAGTTCGCGCGGCTCGGCGCCGACCTGGTGATCGCGAGCCGCAAGGAGGACCGGCTCGCGGCGGCGCGGGACGAACTGGCGGCGCTGGGCGGGCGGGTGACGGCCGCCGCGTGCGACATCCGCGACCCGCTGCGCGTCGCCGAGGTCTTCGACGCGGCCGAGGAAGCCCACGGCCTGCCGGACGTCCTGGTGAACAACGCGGCCGCCAACTTCCCCGTCCCCTCGGAGGACATGTCCCCCAACGCGTGGCGCTCGGTGGTGGACGCCACGCTCAACGGCACGTTCTACATGACGCGGGAGTTCGGCCGCCGCCACCTCGCCGCACGCACCCCCGGCTCGGTCATCAACGTCGGCGCCTCCTACGCCTGGACGGGCGGCCCCGGCTTCGCGCACAGCGCCGCGGCCAAGGCGGGCGTGAAGAGCCTGGTGGAGAGCCTCGCGGTGGAGTGGGGGCCGTACGGCATCCAGGTCAACGGCCTGGTGCCTGGCCTGATGCCGCACGACGACATGACCGAGGACATCCGCGGCAATCTCGACCGCGCCCACGACAAGGACGCCCGGCAGCCCGCTCTGCGCGTCGGCCGGCCGCGCGAACTCGGCTGGGCCGCCACCTTCCTCGCCTCGCCCTACGCCCGCTTCATCACCGGCCACACGCTGGTCGTCGACGGCGCCAACTGGCAGCGCCGCGCCCTGGTGAGCCCGCCCGTGGTGACGGTCCGCGAGCAGCTGGGGCGTGGCCCGTTCGCCGAGTGACCCGCCGCGCCCCGGCCGCTCACACCCGTTCCCCCTACTTCCCCTCGAACACGGCCGACCGCCCCGCCCCCTTCGCCCCGTACCCCTCACGGGAGTCCTCCGACGTGAGCGTGATCGCCGCGTTCATCGCGACCCGGTCGAGCGCCCCCGCCATCCCCGCGTCCGCGTACGCGTCGATGCCACGCTTGACGCCCTGCACGGCGAGCGGCGCGTTCGCGGCGATCTCGGCCGCCACCGCGCGGGCGGTCTTCGCCAACTCGCCGACGGGCACGACCTGTTGGAGCAGGCGTAGCCGCTCGGCCGTCGGCGCGTCGACGCGGCGGCCGGTGAGCGCGAGCAGCTTGGCCCAGCCCGCGCCCGCCTCGCGCGCGATGCGCAGATCGCCGCCCGCGTCCACGGCGACGCCGAGCCGCGCCTCGGGCAGGGCGAACACCGCGTCGTCGGCGGCGATCCGCACGTCCGCCATCAGCGCGAGCTCGAAGCCGAAGCCGAGGCAGTACCCCTGCACGGCAGCGACGATCGGCTGCGGCAGCTCGGCGAAGGTGCGGAAGCGCTCGTGGACCCAGCGCATCGCCTCGTAGTAGTTGCGGGCGCGCTCGGCGCCGGAACGGCCCGTGATCGCGCCGCCCGGTGCCGTGATGTCGATGCCCGCGCAGAACGCCCTGCCCTCGGCGCGAAGGAGCACCGCCCTGATCGAGTCGTCGAAGCGGATCCGGTCGGCGAACAGGCCGAGCTGCCGGGTGGACTCCCAGCTCCACGCGTTGAGCTTGCGCGGGCGGCAGAGCGTGAGGATGCCGAGGCCGTCCTCGACGTCGAGGCGCAGCCGCTCCTCACCGTCCGGGATGTCCGTGCCGATCGTGTCGATCATCGGGCCCCAACTCCTCCACGGTCATACATTTCTGATGACCCGTCAGAGTAGGGGCGGCGGCCTACCGGCTGAAGACCTCGAACGGCACCGCGGGCCGCCCGCCGAAGCGCGACGCCACCGACTGCGCGTTGCCCAGGAGGAACGTCCTGCAGTACGTCTCCGGGTCCTCGTCCGTCAACGCCTCGATGTAGGTGCGGTGTTCGAGCAGGGAGAGCACGGAGCGCTCGAGCCCGGCCGTGGCGTCCGCCGCGTGGGTCGGCGACGCGGACCCGGCGACGGCGACCCACCGCACGCCGTTCCACGGTTCGAGGCCCTGCTCCGCTATCAGCTCGGGGAAGATCCAGCGGTTGCCCGCGTCGGACGCCGCGTCGAGCGTGGCGCGGCCGACCGCCACGTGGTCGGGGGTGTTCCAGGCGACGCCGCCCCAGGTGTCACGGTGGTTGAGCGTGATGACGAGCTCGGGCCGGTGCCTGCGGATCGCGGCGGCGATGTCGCGGCGCAGCGCCGTGCCGTACTCGATCACGCCGTCCTTGTGGTCGAGGAACTCCACGGTCCGCACGCCGACGACGGCCGCGCTCGCCTGCTGCTCGCGCTCGCGCAGCGGCCCGCAGGTGGCCGGGTCGACGGTGTCGATGCCCGCCTCGCCGCGGCTCGCCAGGAGGTAGGCGATCTCGCGCCCGCCGTCGGTCCAGCCGGCTATCGCGGCCGAGCAGCCGTACTCCAGGTCGTCCGGGTGGGCGACGACGGCGAGCGCGCGCTGCCAGTCCTCGGGCATGGGCGTGAGGTGCGCGTGCGGTGCGGAAGTCTGCGGCTCGGTCATGATCCTCAGCCTAGCGCCGGGGTCCGACAACGGGCAGGGCTCGGGGCGCCTGCCCCTGGCGGACGGCCAGGGGCGGCACCGGGAGCGGCGCGTGCGTCACGCGTCCCCGCGGGCGAGCGCGAGCAGCCGGTCGAGCACCCGGGGCCCCTCGGCCCTGAGCCCGTCGTGCTCGAACTCGTCGGTGACCCAGGTGCGCAGGCCCCGGATGGCGCGGGCGGTGGCCAGGGAGTGGTCCGTGTCGACGTACATGTCGTCGTGGTAGATCGCCGCGGCCACGGGCACCTCGTTGGCCGCGAGCCGCTCCGGGTCGTACAGGCGCGGCCAGTCGGTGCGCGCGGCGAGCAACTCGGCCGTCTCGCGCAGCGGGCGAAGGGCCGGGTCGCTGTCGAACATCCAGCGCTGCACGGCCTCGCCGGTGAAGAGCAGCGGCGCGTTGTCCGCCAGGCTCTTGCCCGCGTCGAACCGCGGGAACTCGCCGCGCACGCGCTCCGCGGACCAGTCCGTGGGCCGCTCGCCCTGGCCGTAGACCGCCTCGTGCAGGACGGCGTAGAGCGGGCCCGCCGCGTAACTGAGGACCGAAAGGACGTTCTCCTGGAAGGCGTCGGAGAGCACGGGCCCCGACGGAGTCCGTACGAACGCGTCCTCGATGAGGTAGTGCAGCCGGTGGCTGCCGCTGCTCGCGCCCAGCAGGATGCCGAGCGACTGGAAGGCCGGGACGGTCAGCCGGTAGCCGCCGGGCAGGACCTGCTCGTGCTCGGCGAGGTACTCGGCGATCTCCCTGGCACGCTCGACGTCCTGCGGGTAACGGGCGTAGTGCGCGGCACTCTTGCGCTCCATCCGCGGGTAGGCGGCGCGGTACACGTCGTCCGCGTGGCCTTCGAGCGTGGGCAGACCGCCGGTGATGAGCGCGGTGTGCAGGCCTTCGGGGGCGTACGAGAGGTAGTGCGTCACGCAGAATCCGCCGAAGCTCTGCCCGAGGACGGTCCAGGGGGCGCCGCCGGTCACCTCGGGGCGGATCGCCTCGCAGTCGCGCACGATGGAGTCGGCGCGGAAGTGCGCCAGGTAGTCGGCCTGTTCGCGGGGTCCGCCGCGCAGCGGGAGCGTCTGCCGGTTGGCGGGCGTGGAACCGCCGGTGCCGCGCTGGTCGATCAGGAGCACCCGGAAGTCCTCCAGGGCGCGGCCGAGCCAGGACTCCTTGCCGTTGAAGCGGGTCGCGCCGAAGCCGGGGCCGCCCGTGAGGTACACCAGCCACGGCAGTTCCGCGCCGCCCGGGGCGGTGGACACCACCTCGCGCGCGTAGACCTCGATCCGCTCCCCCGCCGGTGCGTCGTGATCCAGTGGCACGCGGAAACGGCGGTCGGTGAGGACGACTCCGGGCTGGCGGTACGTGGCGGTCAATGCGGCTCCTGGGCCAGGTCGCGCGGGGCGACGTCGCGGACACGGGACGGTCGCCCCAGTTCAGCACACGTGCCGCGACGGCAGGCCGGGGGGCGTGCGGTCAGCGGCCCGGCAGGCTGGAGCGTCGTACGACGAGCTCGGGTGTGAACACCACGCGGCGGTGCTCGTGCGCCGCCGGGTCCCCCGACTCGGTCTCCTCCATGAGCAGTTCCGCCGCCATCGCGCCCATGGTGACGGCGGGCTGGCGCACGGAGGTGAGCGGCACGACGGCGGCCGCCGCGAACTCGATGTCGTCGTAGCCGACGATCGCGATGTCCTCGGGCACGCTCACCTCGGCCGCGTACATGGCCTGGAGCACGCCGAGCGCGAGCAGGTCGTTGGCGCAGAAGACGGCGGTGGGCCGCACGGCGAGGCCCAGGATGCGGGCGCCCGCGTCACGGCCCGCGGCCACGTCGAGCCGCTCGGTGGGCAGCTCCCGAAGGACCGACGCGGGCAGGCCCGCCTCGGCGAGCGCCCGCAGCGCCCCCACGCGCCGGTCCCTGACCTGCTTGAGCTCGGGCGGGCCGCTCACGTACGCGATGCTGCGGTGTCCGGTGTCGACGAGGTGGCGCACGGCGAGCCCGCCGCCCAGCACGTCGTCCACGGACACGGAGCACTCGGTGGTGCCCTCGGCAACGCGGTCGACGAGGACGAAGGGGATGCCGTGCCTACGGAAGGCTGCGATGTTCCGCCCGGTCGCGTCGGCGGGCGTCAGGAGCACGCCCCGCACCCGCTGCTCGGCGAAGAGCGACAGGTAGTCGGCCTCTTCGGCGGGGCTCTGGCCGCTGTTGCAGACCATGACGCAGAGCCCCGCCTCGCGCGCGGCGCGCTCGGCGCCCCGCGCGACGTCCACGAAGAACGGGTTGCCCATGTCCAGGACGAGGAGCGCCATGATGCGGCTGCGCCCCGCGCGCAGTTGGCGTGCGGACTCGCTGCGGACGTAGCCGAGCCGGTCGATGACCGCCCGCACCTTGTGCCGGGTCCCTTCGGAGACCGTGTCCGGGCGGTTGATCACGTTCGACACGGTGCCGACCGACACGCCCGCGTGCTTCGCCACGTCTTTGATCCCGACCATGCGTTCCCGCTGCTCCATCCCGCCGTTCGGCCGTCACCGGCCGTGAGGACAAGCCTACTTAAGGCTCGGAAGCCGTACGGGTACCCTGCATCCATCCGATGATCGACGAGGAGGAACCCGCGATGCGCGTCGCCCTGTTCCTGACCTGTGTCAATGACACGCTCTATCCGGACACGGGCCGCGCCGTGGTGAAACTGCTGACCAGGCTGGGAGTTGAGGTCGACTTCCCGATGGCGCAGACCTGCTGCGGGCAGGCCCACTACAACACGGGCTATCGCCATCAGGCGGAACCGCTGGCCCGTCATTTCTCCGATGTATTCGGTTCGGACGCGTACGACGCGATCGTGACGCCGTCCGGATCGTGCGGGGCGATGGTGCGCGAGCTCTACCCCCGCATGGGCGAGCGGGCCCGCGCGGAGGGCCGCGGCGACGGCCTGGCCCGCACCCTCGCGCCTGTGGTGCCCAAGACGTACGAACTCACCGAGTTCCTGGTGGATGTCCTCGGCGTCACGGACGTCGGCGCGTACTACCCGCACAAGGTCACCTACCACCCGACCTGCCACGGTCTGCGCTCCCTCGGCCTCGGCGAGCGGCCGACGCGGCTGCTGCGCGCGGTGAAGGGACTCGAACTCGTGGAGCTGCCGGGCGCCGAGGAGTGCTGCGGCTTCGGCGGCACGTTCGCCGTGAAGAACTCCGATGTCTCCGCGGCGATGGGCACGGACAAGGTGCGCCACGCCGAATCGACGGGCGCCGATGTGCTGTGCGCCGCCGACAACTCCTGCCTGATGCACATCTCGGGCACGGCGGCCCGGCTGCGCACGGCGGTGCGTCCCGTCCACATCGCGGAGATCCTGGCCAGCACGGAAGAGGAGCCCCTGTCATGAGCGGCGGCACATTCGTCGGCATGCCCGCCTTCCCCGAGGCCGCGCACGAAGCCGTGGGCAACACGACGCTGCGCGCCAATCTCCGGCACGCCACCCACACCATCCGCGACAAGCGGGCCCGCGCCGTCGCCGAGCTCGACGACTGGGCCGAGCTGCGCGCGGCGGGACGGCGCGTGAAGGACCACACGCTGCGCCATCTCGACCGCTATCTGGTGCAGTTGGAGGAGTCGGTCGTCCGCGCGGGAGGCACCGTCCACTGGGCGGCCGACGCGGACGAGGCCAACCGCATCGTCACGGACCTGGTCAAGGCGACGGGCGAGAGCGAGGTCGTCAAGGTCAAGTCGATGGCGACGCAGGAGATCGGTCTCAACGAGGCCCTCGAAGCGGAGGGCATCCACGCCTACGAGACCGATCTCGCCGAGCTGATCGTGCAGTTGGGCCGCGACCGGCCCTCGCACATCCTGGTTCCGGCGATCCACCGCAACCGCGGCGAGATCCGCGACATCTTCGCGAAGGAGATGGCGGGTTGGGGCCGCCCGGCACCGGAGGGACTCACCGACACCCCGGCCGAACTCGCTGAGGCGGCCCGTCTCCACCTCCGCGAGAAGTTCCTGCGCGCCAAGGTCGGCATCTCCGGTGCGAACTTCATGGTCGCCGAGACCGGCACCCTGGTCGTCGTGGAGTCGGAGGGCAACGGCCGCATGTGCCTCACGCTCCCCGAGACGCTGATCTCGGTGGTCGGCATCGAGAAGCTCGTGCCCACCTGGCGCGACCTGGAGGTATTCCTGCAGACGCTCCCCCGCTCCTCGACGGCGGAGCGCATGAACCCGTACACGTCGATGTGGACGGGCACCACCGACTCCGACACGGCCGACGGCCCCAGCACCTTCCACCTGGTCCTCCTCGACAACGGCCGCACCGACACCCTCGCCGACGAGGTCGGCCGTCAGGCACTGCGCTGCATCCGCTGTTCGGCGTGTCTCAACGTGTGCCCGGTGTACGAGCGGGCGGGCGGCCACGCGTACGGCTCGGTGTATCCGGGCCCGATCGGCGCGATCCTCAGCCCTCAACTCCGCGGCACCCAGAGCGAGATCGACGCTTCCCTCCCCTACGCCTCGTCCCTCTGCGGGGCCTGCTACGAAGTGTGCCCGGTCGCCATCGACATCCCCGAGGTCCTGGTGCACCTGCGCGAGCGGGTCGTACAGGGCGGCGAGGCCACCCGGCACGGCACGAAAGTGATGCTGAAACCCGCGAAGGGACACGCGGCGGAGCGGGCGGCGATGCGCGCCGCGGGCCTCGTGTTCGCCCGCCCCGGCGCCCTGCGCGCGGGCCAGCGCCTCGCGTCGCGCACCCGGAGGCTCCACCCGCGCACACTCCCGGGACCGGGCCGGGCCTGGAGCGCGACACGGGAGCTGCCCAAGGTCCCGGCGGAGCCGTTCCGCGACTGGTGGCAGCGCACGCAAGGCGCCAGGAGCAAGGGGAAGGGGAACGACGCATGAGCAGCAGGGACCGGATCCTGGGCCGGGTGCGGCGGGCGCTGGCCGACGTGCCGGACGGCGACACCTCGTACAAAGCGTACGAAGCGTCGATGGACCGCGGATACGCGCGCGAGCACGGCGACCGCACCACCGAGCAGACCGTCGACCTGCTCGCCGAGAACCTCGCGGACTACCGCGCCATCGTGCACCGCTGTGCCGCCGCGGATCTTCCGGAGCTGCTGACACGGCTGTTCGCGTCGCGCGGGTCCCGGAGCGTGCTCGTGCCGCCGGGGCTGCCGCCGCACTGGCTGGCCGCCGCCGATCCGGTGCGGATCCACGACCGGGCGGCGAGCACCCCGCACGAGCTCGACCGGGTCGACAGCGTCATCACGGGGTGCGCCCTCGCCGTCGCCGAGACCGGCACGATCGTCCTCGACGGCTCCCCCGACCAGGGCCGCCGCCGCATCACCCTGGTGCCGGACCATCACATCTGTGTCGTACGGGTCCCCGACCAGGTCGTCTCCTCCGTCCCTGTGGCCCTCGAACGGCTGGACCCGGCCCGTCCGCTCACCTGGATCTCGGGACCGTCCGCGACCAGCGACATCGAGCTGGACCGCGTCGAGGGAGTGCACGGGCCGCGCACTCTGGAGGTCGTCCTGATGAGCGAGGAGTGAGCGGCGCGGCTAGCGTGAACGCATGATCCGGTTCGAGCAGGTGACCAAGCGCTACCCGGACGGCACGACCGCCGTGGACGACCTCTCCTTCGAGGTCGCCGAGGGCGAACTGGTCACGCTCGTCGGCCCCTCGGGCTGCGGCAAGACCACGACGATGATGATGGTGAACCGCCTCATCGAACCGACGTCGGGCCGCATCTTCGTGAACGACGAGAACATCGCCGACGTCGACCCGGTACGCCTGCGCCGCCGCATCGGCTACGTCATCCAGCAGGTCGGCCTGTTCCCGCACCGGACCATCCTGGACAACACGGCGACCGTGCCCGCGCTGATCGGCTGGAAGAAGGCGAAGGCGCGGGCCCGCGCCGCCGAACTGCTCGACCTGGTGGGCCTCGACCCGAAGACGTTCGGATCCCGCTACCCCGAGCAGCTCTCGGGCGGCCAGCGCCAGCGCGTCGGCGTGGCGCGGGCGCTCGCGGCCGACCCGCCCGTGCTCCTGATGGACGAGCCGTTCGGCGCGGTCGACCCGGTGGTGCGCGAGCAGTTGCAGGACGAGTTCCTGCGCATGCAGGCGGCCGTGCGCAAGACGGTGCTGCTCGTCACGCACGACATCGAGGAGGCGGTCCGGCTCGGCGACCGCATCGCGGTGTACGGGCAGGGGCGCATCGAGCAGTTCGACACGCCGGGAGCGGTGCTCGGGGCGCCCGAGACGCCTTACGTCGCCGAGTTCGTGGGCGCCGACCGCGGCCTGAAGCGACTCTCGGTCACCGAGATCCAGTCCGACGACCTGGAGCAGCCGCCGCTCGCCCGCCTGGACGAGCCCGCCGCGCAGGCCGCGGCCCGGCTGCGCGCGGAGGAGGCCCGTTGGGCGGTCGTCCTGGACGAGGGCGGCGATCTGCACGGCTGGGTGGGCGTCGACGAGGTGGCCCTGGCGGGCGCGGGCGGCACGGTCGGCGATCTGGCGCACCGGATGAACTCCTGGGTTCCGATCGGCGCCCCGCTCAAGCAGGCGTTCGGCGTGATGCTCCAGCACGACGCGGGGTGGGTAGCGGTCCTGGACGGCGCCCGCTTCCTCGGCGTCCTCACCCCGGCGAAGCTGCACGAGGCACTGCGGCGCTCGGTGGACGCGGATGCGCAGGGCGTTGCACGGGACCAGGTGGAATTCGACTCGGTCGCGGACGCGTAGCCGGGCCCCGTTCGGGGCGCCCCGTAAGGGGCGCGGGGAACTGCGCGACCAGCCCAAGACGGCCCGCGGCAAAAGTCAAAGCAGTCCCTTG
Organism: Streptomyces kanamyceticus; assembly: GCF_008704495.1. Taxonomy (NCBI): domain Bacteria; kingdom Bacillati; phylum Actinomycetota; class Actinomycetes; order Kitasatosporales; family Streptomycetaceae; genus Streptomyces; species Streptomyces kanamyceticus. Next base: position 8,945,144 of record NZ_CP023699.1, on the reverse strand, counting down.
TCCTCCAGATAAGCCCGTGCCACATCCTCCGGGAGCCGGCGCCAGCTATCCACCTGCTCGTTCATGGACGCCAAGTCCCCCGTCGTCAGGACGGGATTGAGCCGCCCAAGCGCAGCCGCCACACGTTCACTGCCCGCCCGGGAGCGGTTGACCACGGGAACGATGTAGTCGGCGTTCTGGAGCTGCTTGTCGTCCTTGAGGAGCACGAGCCCGAAGTCGTCGAGCGTCGCGTCCGTCGACGTGGTCAGGACCATCTGGTCCTGACCGTCCTGCACGGCCTTCTTGGCCTGGGTGGTACCGACGCCCTTGGGGTCGACCCCGGTGACGTCGATGCCGTACACCTTCTTCAACCCCGGGGCGCAGTAAGGACGTTGCACGCACTCGTCGCCCGCGGCGAGCCGCACCTTCTGGCCCGATTTCCCGAGGTCGCTGAGGGTCTTGAGGTGATGCTCCCTGGCGTACGACGCGGCGACGGCGAAGGCGTTCTGGTCGACGGCCTTGCCGGGGTCGAGGACGGTCAGGCCGCGCGGGGCGGCCAGGGAGCGCAGTGCCTTCATGGTGGTGTCGAGGTCGGGCGAGCCGACCGGCGGGGCGTCGGCGCCGTTCTTCTTGGCGTTGAGCCAGTCCGCGAAGGTCGCCGCGTACTCGGGGACGACGTCGATCTGGCCGGACTCCAGAGCGGGTTCGTACAACTCGCGGTTGGCCACGGAGAGGATCTCGACGCCGTATCCGGCCTTCTTCAGGAGCAGCAGGTACATCTGGGCGAGCAGATCGCTCTCGGTGAATCCGGCCGAGCCGACGACGAGGTGCTTGCTGTCGCCCGGCGGCGCGGTGACCTCGCCCTGGTTCTCCAGGGAGGGGCCGCCGGTGCAGCCGGTGAGCAGGGCGAGGAGGACCGTCGCCGCCCCCGCGCGCCGCCTCATCCCGCGCTCCCCCGCGTCCGTGCCCAGCCGGGCGCGAGCCGCTCCGCGGCCTCGAAGACGCCCTCGACCAGCAGGGCGAAGACCGCGACGAGCACCGCGCCCGCGACCACCTGCGCGGTGCTCGCCAGGTTGAAGCCCGCGGTGATGATCCGGCCGATCCCGCCGCCGCCCGCGAGCGCGGCGATGGTGGCGGTGGCGACGAGTTGCACGGCGGCGATGCGGACCCCGCTGAGCACCAGGGGCAGCGCGAGCGGCAGTTCGACCCGCCACAGCATCTGCCGCCCGGTCATCCCCATGCCGCGCGCCGCCCGCACGATGCTGCGGTCGACGCCGCGCATCCCGACGTAGGCGTTGGTGAGCAGCGGGGGCACCGCGAAGAGGACGAGGGCGACGACGGTCGGGCCTTCGCCCCACTTGCCGAGCGGGGTGAGGAGCAGCAGGACGAGGACCGCGAAGGTCGGCACCGCGCGCCCGACGTTGGAGATGTTCACCGCCAGCGCGCCGCCCCTGCCGAGGTGGCCGAGGACGAGGGCGATGGGCAGGGCGATCAGGCAGCTGAGCAGCAGGCAGACGACGGTGAGGACGAGGTGCTGGGTGAGCCGGTGCCAGATGCCGTCGTCGCCCGCCCAGTGCGCGGAGTCGGTGAGCCACGCCCAGGCGTCGCCGAGTGTCTTCATGAGCGGACCGCCCTGGTCCAGGGAGTGAGCACCCGCTGCACGCCGAGCAGCAGCAGGTCGGCGGCGACGGCGATGACCACGCAGAGCACCGAGGCGGTGAGCACCTGCGCCTTGAAGTAGGTGTTCATGCCCGCGTAGATCAGATTGCCCAGGCCGCCGAAACCGACGATCGCGCCGACGGTGGCGAGGGAGACGGCGGAGACCGTGGCGATCCGCAGCCCCGCCATGGCGGCGGGCAGGGCGAGCGGGAGTTCGACGGTGAGCAGGAGGCGGATCGGGCCGTAGCCCATGCCGCGGGCGGCCTGCCGGGTGTCTTCGGGGACGGCGCGCAGCCCGGCGAGGATGTTCCGCACGAGCAGCGTGAGCGAGTACAGGACGAGCCCCGCGACGACGAGCGCGGCGGAGAGGCCGTACACGGGGAGCAGCAGCGAGAACATCGCGAGCGAGGGGATCGTGTACAGGATCGTGGTGAGCGCGAGGACCGGTCCCGCGGCCCACCCCCAGCGGCGGGCGAGGACGGCGAGCGGCACGGCGACGACGAGCGCGATGAGCACGGAGACGGCGGTCAGCTGGAGGTGCTGGACGACCGCGTCGATCAGGATCTGGCGGCGGGTGCTCAGATACTCACCACAGATCCATTCGTTGCGCGCGAGGCAGTCGTCGGGAATCGCGGTCACCCGTCCATTCAAGGCTCAGCTGCCGCGCGGCGGCGCGTTCTGGTGACCCGTACGGGGCCGACCCTGAGACATCCCCGATCTGACCCCGATCTGCCCCTGAGATGTGTCAAGAATCTATGACAGGTGGCACGAGGTGTGTCAGCTTTTCTTGACAGGCACGAAGGAGAGAGGCCGCGATGGCCGAGGAACCGGCTCGGGAGCCGACGGGCGACGAGTTGCTGAAGGCACTCACCGCGCTGGGCAATCCGCACCGCATGCGGATCGTCGCGGCGCTCACGGAGCGCCGCAATTACGTCAGCGCGCTGGCCCGCGAGATCGGCATGGGCCGCCCACTGCTGCACATGCACCTGAAGCTGCTCGAGGGCGCGGGGCTCGTCATCGGCACACTCGAAGTGGGCGAGGACGGAAAGAACATGAAGTACTTCGAAGTGGCGCCGTTCCTCTACGAGTTGACGCCACAGCTCGTCCACCGGGCGGTCCGCACCCTCACGGACACCCGAGAACAACCTGCGAAATCCGCGGTATCCACGGCATCCGAGACATCTGTGACATCTGTGACTTCCGTGAAAGAGGAAACGAAGTGAACGGACACCTGGTGACGCTCGCCGAGAGCTACTCAGGCGATTGGGCGAGCGCGGTCGGCGCGGGCGGAGTCTTCCTCCTGTTGATCGTCGTCGTCTGGCAGATCGCGGCCACCTGGCGGGCCCGGATGCTCGCCTCGCGCGAGGAGCACTACAAGCAGCTCGCCACGAAGTACGCCCAGCTCCTCGAGGACAACGTCGAGCTGCACAGGCGCTCGATCGACGAGCAGCGCCAGACCCGCGAGGAGCTGGCCCAGACCCGGCACGCGGTCGGCGCGATGGAGAAGATGATGCGCGAGATCGAGTAGCCCGAGCTCCCGAGGCCGGGACCGATACCGGGACCGATACCGAACGGTCACAGCCGCGGCGCGCTGGAGGGACTGACCAGCACCGGTGGCGTCATCACCTCGGCGGGCGTGGTGCTCGCGGCGACGTTCGCGGTCTTCGTGTCGTCGCCGGTCTCACCGTCGGTCTCGTCTACGTAGCGTCCGCCGCGTCGGGGATCCATGAACCGTGGATCCCCGCCGGCACCCGCCGGGGCAGTTCCACGGCGGCTATCGGGGGCCGGGTGATGTCCTTGGCGTCCAGGACGAGCAGCTCGGAGGAGTCGCGGGCCAGGTCGCCGACGAGGGTCAGCAGATATCCGTCGTCCTCCGCCGCTCCCTGGGCGGCGGGCACGAAGTACGGCTCCCCGTACATCCGTCCGGGCCCCGCGTCGGCGATCTGCCGTTCGCCGGTCGTCGCGTCGTACTTGACCAGGGCGTACCGCTCCAGGCCCGCGCCGGGGAAGGCGACCGTGTACGTGTACCGGTGGGCCGCGCCGGTCAACGCCTCGTTGATGGTGGCGAATTCGGTGACCAGGGAGTCCAGCGGTTCCTCGCGCACGGTGCCGGAGGCCGGGTCGAGGATCCAGCGGTGCCGCATCGAGCCGATCGCGGGCACGGCGGGGTGACCGGGCGCGCCGGTCCACCACTTCCAGCTGCTCTCCCAGGACGACCGGTCGTAGCGGGGCCCCTCGACGACGACGCGTCCCCGGGCGTCCTCGTAGGCGTTGGTCACATGGATCATCGCGCCCGCCTCGACCTCGAACCACATCGGTTCGACCCCTCCCCCGCGCGGCAGCACGCCGATGCGCGGACGGTGGGTGTCGCTCCAGCGGTACGGGATGCCGGAGGGCTCCGCGGGGTCGAAGACCACGGGCAGGTCGAGCCAGACCGTGTACCGAGGGGTGAGGCCGAAGTCGTGCATGAGCGTGGGTCCGGCGCCCGGCACGATCTGGCTGTGCGTCAACTCGCCCTTGGCGTCCGCCACGTAGTACGTCAGATAGGGCGGGATCGCCGAGTAGCCGAAGAAGTGCAGCTCGCCCGTGGCCGGGTCTTCCTTGGGGTGCGCGGTCATGGCGGTGGTGAGTCTGCCCCGGAAGTCGTACGCCCCGATCGTGTTGAGGTCCGGGCTCATCTCGAAGGGCAGATTGGCCTCTTGGAGGGCGAGGATGCGGCCCGCGTGCTCGATGACGTGGGTGCCCGCGATGCTGGCGGTGAGGTCGACGCTCCCGTCGTCGCGGAGCATCGGCGCGCCGTCCAGGGCCGGAGTGCGCACCCAGCGGTTCCGATACCACTCGGCGCGGCCGCCGTCGATGCGGATGCCGTGCAGCATGCCCGCGCCGCGGAACCAGTGGGTGGGGGTGTCGCCCGGCTTGGGATTGTGCCCGTTGCGGAAGTAGCGCCCCGACAGCTCCGGCGGGATCGCGCCCCGGACGGTCAGGTCACGGGCGGTGATCTCGCCGGGGACCGGCGTGAAGTGGCCGCTCAGGTAGGGGACTTGGCGGATGGTGTCGCTCATGACGGGGCACTCCTTGGGATGTCGGACCGACTCGGTCGCGGGACGAACTCACTTGCGCACGGCTCACGGCGTGAGCACGACCTTGCCGCTGACCGTGCCGGACTCGGCGAGCCGCATGGCGTCGGCGATGCGCGCCAGCGGCAGCTCGGCGGCGATGCCCGCGGTGATCTCGCCGCGCTCGAGCGCGGCGAACACCTGGCCCAGGTCCGCGCGGAGGCGGGCCCGGAAGCGGTCCTTGCCGAGCGCGCGCCCGGCCCAGACGTTGAAGAAGTACGCGCGGCGCCGGTTGGGCAGCGCGTGCCACACCCAGACCCGGCCGAGGATCTTGAGGACGGGCCACTGCTTGGAGCCCGTGTCGTCCCGGGTGGCGGCGCTGCCGTACGAGACGAGGGTCCCGCCGGGCGCGAGCAGCCGCCACGAGTCGGTGACGCTCCGGCCGCCGATGTGGTCGAACACCGCGTCCACACCGCCGGGCACGAGCTCACGCACCCGCCGCGGGACGTCCTCGGTCCGGTAGTCGACCGGGGTGACGCCCAGCTCCCGGAGGGCGTCGTGATGGCGGGCGGACGCCGTGCCGATCACCCGCACTCCGGCGGCGAGTGCCAGCTGGACGAGGAGCGAGCCCACGCCGCCGTTGGCTCCGTGCACCAGGATCGTCTGGCCTGCCCGCACCCGGGCCTTGCGGTGCAGCATCTGCCACGCGGTGATGCCGTTGACCACCGCGGTCTCCGCCGCCGCGGCGCCGACGCCCTCGGGCACCTCGACGACGTCCGCCGCGTCGAGCACCACGTGGCTGGCCCAGCCGCCGGTCTTGGTGAGCGCCGCGACGCGCTTGCCGACCAGGGCGGGGACCGCGCCGGGGCCGACCGCGATGACGGTGCCCACGAGGTCGTACCCGGGAACGAAGGGGAAGGGCGGCTGGTCGAAATAGCGGCCGCGGCGCATCTGCTGCTCGGCGAAGGAGATGCCGGTGGCCTCCATCGCGACGACCACCTGCCCGGCTTCCGCGACGGGGAGGGGGCCACGCCGGAACTGGAGCTCTTCCGGCTCGACCCGCCCCGGCAGGACGACCTCGACGCACTCGATGGATGCGGTACCGCTCATGACAGCCTCCGTTGACCCGGCCGACCCGTCCACTCGTCCGGGCTAGCGCTTCTTCCGACAGTTAGAAGCTATAACTCTCGCGAAGGCCCGTCAAGGGGTTGAGTGATACCTTCTAACGCAAGCGCCAAGACGTAAGCGACATGAAGCAAGCGAAGCGACACGACGAGCGGAGACCGGACATGGCCAAGGCCGCCGGCACGGCATCCCCCCGCGAGCGGTACCGCAGCCAGGTCCGCGCGGAGATCAAGGAACGGGCGTGGGAGCAGATCGCCGACGCGGGCGCCTCCGCGCTGTCGCTCAACGCGATCGCCAAGCGGATGGGCATGAGCGGCCCCGCGCTCTACCGCTACTACGGCAGCCGTGACGAGCTGATCACCGAGCTCATCAGGGATGCCTATCGGGGCCTCGCCGATACCGTCGACGCGGCCGCCAAGGACGGCGCGGGCCTCCCGGAGCTCGGGCACACCCTGCGCCGCTGGGCGCTCGACGACCCCCAGCGGTACCTGCTGATCTTCGGCACCCCGGTGCCCGGCTATCACGCCCCGGACGACGTCACCACGATCTCCTCCGAGATCATGTCCGCGCTGCTCGACGCCAGCGCGAAGCTGCCGGACGGCTCCCCGGGCTCCCCCGGCGCCCGCCCCGGCTCCCCCAGCCCCTCCGGCTCCCCCGAAGAGGAGTTCGAGCAGCACATCGACGCCCACCGCCAGTGGGCGGGCGACCACCCGGCCACCCCCGTCGAACTGCACCGCGCCCTGTCCTTCTGGACCCGTGTGCACGGCGTGCTCTCACTGGAGCTCGCGGGCCACTTCAGCGGGATGGGCTTCGACCCCGCCACCCTCTTCGAAGCGGAACTGGCCGCCCTGCTCAGGCGCTAGTAGTCCGCAGGTCCGCCGCGGCCGATCTGCGGCGTCACCCGGCGATACGCCGCGCGCGCACTCACGATGCGGCTCGCCACCGCACCCGCGAGCCCCGCGACGAGCAGGTAGACGAGCCACTCGGGGTCACGGTGCCCGGCCCAGCTGACCTCCCCCGTGGGGTGGGTCGCGAAGACGTTGAGCACCAGCCAGCACAGCACCGCCGTGCCCGGCGCCGCCGCGAACCTGCCGCGCGTGCCGAGCACCGCGGCGAGCGAACAGAGCACGGCGAGCGCCAGGCCCGTCCGGTCGAGCACCCCCAGCGCGTTGAGCACGCCGACGAGCAGCAGGGCGCCCGCACCCGCACCCGCCCAGACGACGAGGTTCGCGATCGGCCGCGGGACCGCCTTGGCCCCGCTCCTCATCTGCCGCCACTCCACAGCCACACCGGCCCCCACCCACCAGGGACGTGCTCAAAGGCGCACGTCTCCGTCTCTGCCGACCGGATTCTTTCATCGGTCGGGGGCACCATCCACCCCGGCCGGGCCTCGACGTTTTACGGTTCCTTTACAGTAGGTGTAGAAGCATTCGTGCTTCAGCCCCGCCGTTTCGTACGAGGACACCCTCGTACGAGGAGAAGAAGGAGCCCCGGCCCACAATGGGTGAGCCTCCCAGTACCAACCGTGCCGTCCCCTCACCGCCCAGCATGCGTACGGGATCGGGGGTGGCACGGTGACCGAGGTCCTGCTGCTGTTCCTTGCCCTGCTCCTCACGCTGGCCTGCGCGCTGTTCGTCGCCGCCGAGTTCTCGCTCACCACTGTCGAGCGAGCCGACCTGGAACGGGCCGCCGCCGCGGGTGAGCGGGGCGCGGCAGGCGCGCTGAAAGCCGTGCGCCGCCTGACGTTCCAGCTCTCCGGAGCCCAACTGGGCATCACCGTCACCTCCTTGGTGATCGGCATGCTCGCCGAGCCGTCGCTCGCCGCGCTGCTGCGCGGCCCGCTCGAAGCGGCCGGTCTCGGCGGCGCGGCCCCGCCCACCGCCACGCTCCTCGGTGTCGTCCTGTCCACGGTCGTCCTGATGGTCGTCGGCGAGCTGGTGCCGAAGAACTGGGCGATCTCGCGGCCGCTCGCGGTGGCGAAGGTGGTGGCGGCCCCGCAGCGCGGCTTCACCGCCGCGTTCGGCCCGTTCATCCGGCACCTGAACAACACCGCGAACCGGTTCGTACGCCGCTTCGGCCTGGAGCCCGCGGAGGAGCTGGCGTCCGCGCGCGGCCCCGAGGAGCTGGTCGCGCTGGCCAGGCACTCGGCAGCCGAGGGCGCCCTCGAGGCCGATTCGGCCGAACTGTTCGTCCGCACGCTGCACTTGAGCGAGCTGAGCGCGGAGAACGTGATGACGCCCCGGGTCGACGTCCAGGCCCTGGAAGCGCACGCCACCGCCGCCGACGCCGCCAACCTCACGTACGCGACGGGCCTCTCCCGCTTCCCCGTGTACCGGGACTCCCTGGACGAGGTCATCGGCACCGTCCACATCCGCGACGTCCTGGCCCTCGACCCGGACAAGCGCGCCGCGACCCCGGTCACCGCGCTCGCCACCCGGCCGCTCCTCGTGCCCGACAGCCTGACCGCCGACCGGCTCCTGGAGCGGCTGCGCACCACCCGCACCATGGCGGTCGTCATCGACGAGTACGGCGGCACGGCCGGGGTCGCGACCATGGAGGACATCGTCGAGGAGGTCGTCGGCGAGGTCCGCGACGAGCACGACCCGATGGAGCTCCCCGACCTGCTGCCCGCCGCCCCGACCGACGACGGCCGCAGGGCCTGGCGGGCCGACGGCAGCGTACGGATAGACCAGCTGGCCGGGATGGGCCTGGCCGTCGACGACGGTCCCTACGAGACGGTCGCGGGACTGGTCGCCACGCGACTCGCCCGCATCCCTGTGCAGGGCGACAGCGTCGACGTCAGCGGCTGGCGCATCGACGTCCTGGACGTCGAGCACCACCGCGCGGACCGGGTGCACATCACCGCGCCCGCGCACCCCAAGCTGCTGGAGGACGCCCGATGACCGCGCTCCAGCTCACCATCGGCGCCCTGACGCTGCTCACCAACGCGTTCTTCGTGGGCGCCGAGTTCTCGCTGATCTCCGTGCGCCGCAGCCAGATCGAGCCGGGGGCCCTCGCGGGCGACAAGCGCGCCCGGAGCACGCTCTGGGGGATCGAACACATCTCCGCGATGATGGCCACCGCCCAACTGGGCATCACCGTCTCCTCGCTGGTGCTCGGCGCGGTCGCCGAGCCCGCCATCGCGCACCTCATGGAGCCCGCCTTCGAGGCGGCCCAGGTCCCGCACGCGCTGGTGCACCCGATCGCGTTCGTGATCGCGCTGGCGGTCGCCACGTATCTGCACATGCTGATCGGCGAGATGGTCCCCAAGAACATCGCCCTGGCCGCGCCCGCCCGTACCGCCCTGCTGCTCGGTCCGCCGCTCGTCGCGCTCACCCGGGCGCTCAGGCCCGTCATCTTCGGCGTCAACGCCTTCGCCAACGCCCTGCTGCGGCTCCTGAAGGTCGACCCGAAGGACGAGGTCGAGGCCGCCTTCACCGATGACCAGCTGGCCCGGATGGTCGCCGACTCCAGCGAGGCGGGGCTGCTCTCCGCCGCGGACAGCGAGCGGCTGCGGGACGCCCTGGAGCTGGGGACCCGGCCGGTCGGCGAGATCCTCGTCCCCATCGTGCACATGCACACCGTGCACCACGCCGTCACCCCGGCCCGTCTCGAACGCGTGGCCGCCTCGGCGGGTTACTCGCGTTTCCCTGTCACCGGCCCGGACGACGCGCTGCTCGGCTATCTGCACATCAAGGACACCCTCGGCGTGGCCGACCGCGACGCGCCCTTCCCCGCCGACGCCCTGCATCCCGTCACGCGCGTGCGCATCGACACCGCGCTCGACGACACCCTGACCGCCCTGCGCGCCGAGGGCAGCCATCTGGCGGCGGTCCTCGGTGAGGGCGGCGCGGTGCTCGGCTTCGTGACCATGGAGGACGTCCTGTCCGAGCTGGTGGGACCGGCCCCGGCGGCCGCTTCCGCCACCGTCCCCGCCTGATCCGCCCGACCCGGCGCGGTCCCCCTCGTCCGCTGTGGCGGAGGAACCGCGCCGGGCCGAGAATCGTTCACTGAGTCCTCATACGAGAACGGAGCCACCCTGTGTCCGCCAGACCGACGGACCCTCCGGGGCACAGTCCCCGACCATCCCGCCCGAAGGGGCATGATCGCGGCACGCGACGGGGTGGTGTTCGATGAGTGCCGTACTGGGCCTGTTGGCCGTCCTGATCCTGACCGCGGGCACGGGCTACTTCGTCGCCCAGGAATTCGCCTACGTCGCCGCCGACCGGCTCGCCCTCGCGCGTGAGGCGGCCGCGGGCGACAAGCGGGCCGCCCGCGCCCTACAGGTGCTCGAGAGGCTCTCCTTCATGCTGTCCGGCGCGCAGCTGGGCATCACCGTCACCGGTCTGGTCGTCGGCTTCCTCGCCGAGCCGTCCGTGTCCGCGCTGCTCAGGCCCGCGCTCGATGGCACCGGCCTCTCCGACGGCACGGTCTCGGCCATCTCCGTAGTGGTCGGTTTCGTGGTCGCCACCGTGATCCAGATGGTCCTCGGCGAGCTGGCACCGAAGAACCTCGCCCTGGCCGTCCCCGAGCGCCTCGCCAAGTCCCTGGCCGCCTCCACGCTCGCGTACCTGAAGGTCGTCGGCCCGCTGGTGCGCGTCTTCGACGGCGCGGCCAACCGCATCCTGCGCAGGATCGGCATCGAACCGGTCGAGGAGCTGCACCACGGCGCGACCCTGGAGGAGCTCAGCCATCTGATCGGCGAGTCCCACAAGGAGGGCGAGCTGCCCCGGGAGATCGCCGAGCTGCTCGACCACGTCCTGGAGTTCTCCGAGCGCACCCTGGACGAGGTGATGGTGCCGCGCGCGGACGCCGTCTTCGTCCGCAAGGACGCCAGCGCCGCCGAGACCGTGGAGCTGATCGCCAAGCACGGCCACTCCAACTACCCGGTCCTCGGCGACCACCCCGACGACGTGGCGGGCGTCCTCGGCGTACGCGAACTGATGAGGCTGCCCACCGCCCGCTTCGAGCGCACCACGGCGGGCGACGCGGCCCGCCGCCCGCTCTTCCTGCCCGACACGCTGCCGCTGCCGGAAGCGGTGACGCAGATGCGCGAGCGCGACGACGAGTTCGCGGTCGTCCTCGACGAACACGGCGGCGTCGCCGGGATCGTCACCTACGAGGACATCGCCGAGGAACTCGTAGGTGACATCGCCGACGAGTCCGACACGGTCGTCGCCCGCGCCGTCGCCGACGGCGCGGGCTGGCTGGTGGCCGCGGGCCGCCGCCTGGACGAGATCGCCGACGCCACCGGCATCGAACTGCCCGAGGAAGAGGACTACGACACCGTGGCCGGACTGATCGTCGATCGGCTCGGGCGCTTCCCGACCGTCGGGGACCGACTCACCGTCGAGCTGCCGGACGGCGGCACGGCGGCCATCGCCGTACTCGCCCTGGACCGGCACGTGCCGGAGCGGGTGCGGGTGGAGCGGCTGCCGGATCCCGGTGGCGGGACGGACGCGGGCAACGCCGGCGCTGACGGAACCGACTCCGCGAGCAAGGGGGTCACCGCATGAGCTTCCCCATGGCTCTCTTCGTCACGCTGTTGCTCCTCATCGGCAGCGGGTTCTTCGTCGCCGCCGAGTTCGCCCTGGTCGCCGCCAAGCGGCACCGGGTGGAACAGGCCGCCGCCCAGGGGCAGCGCGGCGCGAAGTCGGCTCTCGCGGGCATGCGGGAGCTCTCCCTGATGCTGGCCGGTGCCCAACTGGGCATCACCGTCTGCACCCTGGGCCTCGGCTCCCTCTCCAAGCCCGCGATCTCGCACGAACTCGATCCGCTCCTGGAGAAGCTGGGCCTGCCCGCCGGACTCAGCTACGGCATCGCCTTCGCCCTCGCGATGATCGTCGTGGTGTTCCTGCACATGGTGGTCGGCGAGATGGCCCCCAAGTCCTGGGCCATCGCGCATCCCGAGCGCTCCGCGATGCTGCTCACGCCGCCGTTCCGGGCCGTGGTCAAGGTCGTACGGCCGTTGATCTGGCTCCTCAACAAGGTGAGCAACAGCCTGGTGCGGATGTGCCGGGTCACCCCGCGCGACGAGCTCGCCTCGGTCCACAACCGCGAGCAGCTCACCCACCTCGTCGCGGAGTCGGAGCGGCTCGGCCTGATCAGCGAGACCGACTCCGAGCTGATCACCAGCTCCCTGACCGCGCCGCAGAGTCCGGTGGGCGATCTGCAGATGCCCGCCGACCGGATCACCTCGGTGCCCGCGACGGCCGGTCTCGACGAGATCCTGGAGGTGGCGTCGGGCAGCGACCGCACCCGCCTCCTGGTCCGCGACGGCGCCACGGTCGTCGGCTCGGTGCACGCCCGCGACGTGCTGGTGGCCCGCGCACGGGGCCGGGCGGGCACCGCCCGCGACCTGGCCAGACCGGTGCCCGAGCTCTCCGCGCACGACTCGGTGGCCCACGCCGTCGAGACGCTCCGCCAGCGCCGCGCGACGCTCGCCGTGGTCGGCGACGACTCCGGCAGGCTCACCGGCCTCGTCAGCCTGGACGATCTGCTCGCCCGTCTGATGGAGCCGGGCCGGGTGGCATGACGTGGGACGGCGGCCGGTGGGACTCGTACTTCCGACCGGCCGCCGACTCGCCCCGCGGGCAAGGCCGTCCGCCCACAACACCAGCTGATCGCAGGGCTCCAGGCTTCACCCTTGCTGGCTGACCACGGTGTCTCAATCTGCCCCTGTGCCCACTGAGGTTGCCGCTTAGCATCGGTCGGAACATGACGACGCGGTTGAAGCGACCCGGGGACGGCACCGTCCGTGCGGCTCTGCTTGCCCTCGTTCTCCTCTGCCTCGTTCCGCTGTTCGGTGTCGCAGGGGCGGCGAACTCCCCTTCCACCGGACCGACGGCCGAGCGCGCCGCGACCGCCGTCGTATCCGCCTCCTGGGCTGACCCGCGCGTCGAAGACCGCGGCTGTCACGAGGGACAGCCGGGAGCGCCGGGCGGCGCGCCGGCCCTGAGCCCCGACCAGTCGGGGCCGCACGCCCCCAAGTCGGCACCCGCCCCGCCCCGTCCGCAGGACGACGTCCCGGCTCTCGCCGCCGCGTCGCCGCCGGACGCCACATCGGTCGACCTGCACAGAATCCAGATCTGCAGAACGTAGACGGGCCCTCTCCACCCGTCCACGGCCGACCGGGTCAGACAGACCCGGCCGGTACCGCTGTGCTGCGTGTCCACCTCCGCAGCCGCCACCTTCACGTACAGGAGAGACACCCATGTCCGTTTTCACCAGTGCGCGCACCGCTTCACGGAGCGATGCCACCTCCCTCGCCGCGTCCGCGCGGTCCGGCAGTGACCTCGGTCTGCTGGTCCTGCGCTGGGCGGTCGGTCTGACGATGGCCGCCCACGGAAGCCAGAAGCTCTTCGGCTGGTTCGGCGGTGGCGGCCTCGACGGCACCGAGGCGTTCTTCGCGAGCAGCGGCTACACGGCCGCGCAGACCATGGCGGTGGTCGCCGCGCTCACCGAGGTCCTGTGCGGCCTCGGCCTCGCCGTCGGCCTGCTCACACCGCTCGCCGGAGCGGGTGTCGTGGGCGTCATGCTCAACGCCATCGCCGTGAAGTGGGGCAGCGGCTTCTTCGGCCCCAACGGCATCGAGTTCGAGCTGTTGTTGCTGGTCGCGGCCGTGAGCCTGACCTTGGCCGGTCCCGGCAGGTTCGCGGCCGACCGGCTGCTGCCCGGACTGCGCACACACCGGCTCTCCCACGGCCTCGCAGCCGTGGCGCTCGGCGCGGCAGCGGCGGGCATCGTCCTGGTGACCCTTCGCAGCTGACCTTCCCCTGAGGTGGGCCGAGGGCTCGCCTTGAGTTCAGTGAGTGCCGTGGTCGGCCGCCTTGACGAGCTTTTCGAGCTCGTCGGGGTGGCCGACCGTGACCGGGTTCCCTCGATACTGGCCTGAGGTCCGCCCATCCCGGCAGCGCCCGAGCGACCCCGCTGCCGATATCACCAGGAGGTACCCATGAAGATGCTGATCAACGTGGCAGAGACCGTCGTCGCCGACGCGCTGCGCGGCATGGCGGCCGCCCACCCCGAGCTGGCGGTCGACGTCGAGAACCGGGTGATCGTACGCAAGGACGCCCCTGTCGCGGGGAAGGTCGGGCTCGTCTCGGGCGGTGGGTCGGGGCACGAGCCGCTGCACGGCGGGTTCGTGGGCCCGGGGATGCTGTCGGCGGCCTGTCCCGGTGAGGTGTTCACCTCGCCCGTGCCCGATCAGATGGTGCGGGCCGCGGCCGCCGTGGACAGCGGGGCCGGTGTGCTGTTCATCGTGAAGAACTACACGGGTGACGTGCTCAACTTCGACATGGCCGCCGAGCTCGCCGAGGACGAGGGCATCCAGGTGGCCAAGGTCCTGGTCAACGACGACGTCGCGGTCACCGACAGCCTGTTCACCGCGGGGCGGCGCGGTACCGGCGCGACCCTCTTCGTGGAGAAGCTCGCGGGAGCCGCCGCGGAGGCGGGCATGCCGTTGGAGCGGGTCGAGGCGATCGCCCGGCAGGTCAACGAGAACGCGCGCAGCTTCGGCGTCGCGCTGAGCGCGTGCACCACCCCGGCGAAGGGCAGCCCCACCTTCGACCTGCCCGCCGGGGAACTGGAGTTGGGCATCGGCATCCACGGCGAGCCGGGGCGTGAGCGGCGCCCCATGATGACCTCGCGGGAGATCGCCGACTTCGCCGTGCACGCCGTCCTGGAGGACCTCGACCCGCGCAACCCCGTCCTGGTCCTCGTCAACGGCATGGGCGCCACACCGCTCCTTGAGCTGTACGGGTTCAACGCCGAGGTCCAGCGCGTGCTCCTGGAACGCGGTGTGCCGGTGGCGCGCACGCTCGTCGGCAACTACGTGACCTCGCTGGACATGGCGGGTGCCTCCGTGACGCTGTGCCAGGTCGACGAGGAGATGCTGCGACTGTGGGACGCGCCGGTGCGCACGGCCGGGCTGCGCTGGGGTATGTGACCCGTCGACACCCACCTGTACGCACACATGCCCGAACACGTACAACGCTAGGAGATTCTGTGCTCGACGCCGACTTCTTCCGCCGCTGGATGACGGCCGCCGCGGCCGCCGTCGACCGTGAGGCGGACCGGCTCACTGAGCTGGACTCGCCCATCGGCGACGCCGACCACGGCAGCAATCTGCAGCGCGGCTTCACCGCCGTCGCGGCCGTCATCGAGAAGGACGCCCCGGACACGCCGGGCGCCGTCCTCACGCTGGCCGGGCGGCAGTTGATCTCCACGGTGGGCGGCGCGTCGGGGCCGCTCTACGGCACGCTGCTGCGCCGCACCGGCAAGGCGCTCGGCGACGCCGCCGAGGTCGACCGGGCAGCGTTCGCCGACGCGCTGCGCACCGGCGTGGACGCGGTGGCTGCGCTCGGCGGTGCCGCGCCCGGCGACAAGACGATGCTGGACGCGCTCGTCCCCGCCGTCGACGCGCTCGGCGACTCCTTCGCCGCCGCGCGGGACGCCGCGCGCGACGGCGCCCTCGCGACCACTCCCTTGCAGGCGCGCAAGGGCCGCGCCAGCTACCTGGGCGAGCGCAGCGTCGGGCACCAGGACCCCGGCGCCACCTCGTCCGCCCTGCTCTTCGAGGCGCTCGCCGAAGCCGCGGACGGCGGCAACGACACCCCGGAGGCCGACCGTGGCTGACGACAGGGACACGGACGGCGGCGACAAGCTGGTCGGCATCGTCCTCGTCTCGCACAGCGGCCCGGTGGCCGAAGCGGTCGCCGCGCTCGCGCGCGGACTCGCGGGCGGCGGCGTCACCGTGCCGGTGGCCGCGGCGGGCGGTACGGAGGACGGCGGGCTCGGCACCAGCTCCGACCTCATCGCGGCGGCCGCCGCCGAGGTGGACCGCGGCGCGGGCGTCGCGATCCTCACCGACCTCGGCAGCGCGGTCCTCACGGTGAAGGCGCTCATCGCGGAGGGCGACGAACTCCCGGACGGCGCGCGCCTGGTGGACGCGCCCTTCGTGGAGGGCGCGGTCGCCGCCGTGGTCACCGCGTCGGCCGGTGCCGACATCGCCGCCGTCGAGGCCGCGGCGGCGGAGGCGTACTCCTACCGGAAGGTGTGAGCCGCCGGGGCGGGGCGTTCCGCCAGGCGTACCGCTAGTTCTGTCGCACGAACCGCCGGGCCAGCGCCTCGCCCCGGGCGACCGCTGCCCGGTGGCTCTCGATGGGCGTCGCCTTGGGGCCCTTGAAGAAGAGGTACGTGACGCCGGAGTCCACGCCGCCGCTCCTCGGATCGGGCCGGATGCCGAGGGCCTTGGCCGTCGCGTACGACGCCTCGCCGATGAGGTCCGTGGGCCCGGTGTCGCCGACGACGGCGTACCGCACCCTGCCGCGGTGGATCACGGCGGCGACCGTGCCGCCGGTGATGCCGTGGGCGGCGTGCTTCCAGCGGCGGCTCGCGCCCGGCACCACGACGTAGGGCAGGTGTTCCGCGTCGAGCTGGCGGCCGTCGGACTGCTGGAACGCCGTGGCGTGGAAGAAGAGCGGGTCGGTGCGCCGGTTGCAGGCCCTGGTCGGCCGCCCGTCGCAGTCGATGTCCATGTCGGCCTTCCAGAAGACCGCGCCGCGCTTCGCGCACACGGGCACGGTCGCGCGGGCGCCGTCGTCCGTGCGGAACTTCCCGTGCGAGATCTGCCGGCAGGAACCGGTCCTGGCGAGCAGATCGGCGGCCCGCACGGAACCCTCCCCGGGCAGGGAGGCAGGGGCGGCAGGGACTGCCAAAGCGGGAACCCTCGGCGCTCCACTGAACCCGCGGCCCGAACTCGCCACCTCGTCGGGCGACTTGACGACCGGTTCGGCCGACGGCTGCTGCGCCGCGGCGGGGAACGAGGCGGGGGCCAGCAGCGCGGCCCCGGCAGCGGCGGCCAGGGCCGCCGTTCTGGTACGCACGAGAAGAAACCCTTCGTAGGGGACATGTGACGGCTCGTAGGCCAGATATCCCAATCTGCGCCCCGTCGTATGCCCCATCCGGCGTTCGAGGCCCGGACGGCGGACGCCCCGCCGCCGCGCGCGTCGGCACCAACCGGTCCACCCCACCTCTTGATGTGCCCCCGTCACCTGTGTCAAATAGGTCCGGACCAATGCCGTCGAGTGGAAGGCAGCACCGTGCGACGGACCCCGCACCTGTCCACCCCCCTGACCCTGCTGACCGCCCTGGCCGTCGCCGCTCTCGGCGGCTGCGCGTGGGGCGGCGGCGACAGCCACGACTCCAAGCCGCCCGCGGCGCCCCGCGGACTGACCGTGCAGGCGGGCAGCGCCACCACCGCCCACGTCATGTGGAACCAGGCCTCCGACGACACCGCGGTGACCGGGTACGAGGTGTACCGCGACGCCAAGAGGGTCAAGCGGGTGCCGGGCGGGCAGCACATGGTGGACGTCGTCGGCCTGAAGCCCGCCACCCGGTACTCCTTCACCGTCCGCGCCCGCGACGCCGAGGGCAACGTCAGCGAGGACAGCAGGAGGCTCTCCGTCACGACGCCCGCGGCGACCGCGGCCGACCACAAGCCGCCGTCGCGGCCCGGGAAGCTCCGGGGCGAGGCGGCGGGCAGCCGGGCGGCCTCGCTGTCCTGGGGGAAGTCGTCGGACAACCAGAAGGTGGCCTCGTACGAGATCTACCAGGGCACATCGAAGATCCACAGCGTCGGCGGGGCGCAGACCGCGACGCTCGTCACCGGCCTGCGGCCGAACACCACCTACGTCTTCACGGTCAAGGCGCGCGACGCGGCCGACAACTTCTCGCCCGCGAGCGGGCAGGTCCGCCTCACCACCGCGGCGGGCAAGGACGGCGGACGCGCCACCGCGCCGTCCGGCTTCCGCGCGACGACGCACCGCGCCGACGGGGCGTACTACATCGATCTGGCCTGGACCCCGCCGGACACGGGCGGTGCGGTGACGGAGTATCAGATCCAGCTGGACGGCCGCACCGTCACCTCGCTCGTCTTCGGCGGCACGGCGCCGCGCGACAAGGCCGAGCACAGCTTCTACATCGGCGAGAAGGCCGGGGAGAGGCACCGGATACGGATCCGTCCCAAGCTGCCCGACGGGACGTGGGGCGGCTACTCGCCCGAGCGGACGGTCACGACGGGGCGATCTTGACTCCGGATCCCGCCCGAGCCATGAGGATGTCCGCCGCGCTCCGGCACCAGTCGCGGGACTCCCGCTCGAAGGCCAGGCCGCGCAGACAGGTCAGATAGGGGCCGACGCGCTCCCCTGTGCGCAGGAAGTCCTCCTCTTCGACGCCGCCGCGCAACCGCGGCAGCAGCTTCTCCAGGACCTCGATCTTCGCGTCGGCGATCGCGGCCCGCTCCTGGAGCTGCTCGATCACCGGCGCGGCGGCGACGCCGTCCACGGCCTGCACCTTCACCAGGAGGTCGTCGCGGATGAACGACGGCTTCGCGGCGCGGGCGGCGAACCGCTCCATCTCGGCGAGTCCTTCGCCGGTCACCCGGAAGAGCCGCTTGTTCGGGCGCCCCTCCTGGACGACCTCACGCCCGGCGACAAGCCCTGCCGCCTCCAGCTTGGCCAGCTCCGCGTAGAGCTGCTGCGGCAGCGCGTGCCAGAAGTTGGCCACGCCGATGTCGAAGCCCTTGGCCAGCTGGTAGCCGCTGCACTCGCCGTCAAGCAGCGCGGCGAGCACCGCGTGTCGCAGAGCCATTGCCCGGTTCCCCTTCCCTTTCGCCGTCTCGTACCCCCATCATCATAGTCATCATTCTGACTACTCAGATTGATGACTATGGAACGATGGAGGACCCCATGACGCACCCCACCGCCGCCCGCTTCCGCGCCGTCGTCGAGGCGGGCGACCTCGACGCGCTCGAAGAGCTGTTCACCCCTGACATCCGCTTCTACAGCCCGGTGAAGTTCACGCCCTTCGAGGGGCGGCCGATGGTGCTCGGGCTCTTCGGCGTGCTCCTTCGGACCTTCGAGGACTTCCGGTACGTCGGGTCGTTCGCCGGGGAGTCGCGGACGAGCTCCGACGGCAGCGAGGCCGAGTCGGCCGTCCTGCTCTTCCGTACGACCGTCAACGGCAAGGAGATCCACGGCATCGACCTGCTGCACTTCGACGAGGAGGGGCTGATCAAGGAGTTCACCGTGATGGTGCGGCCGCAGTCCGCCGTCCAGGTGCTCGGTCAGGCCGTGTACGCGGGGCTGGTCGCCGACGGCCTCGTCCCTGCCCCCTAGTCACCCGGCCGGGTCGTGACGCCCGGTCAGCTCTCCGCCGTACGAAGGATTTCGTCACCTGCCCGGAGGCCGTCCGCATGCGGACCCCGCCGACGGCACGTTGGCTCTTCGTCAGGTAGCACGGGCGTTCCCCAATCCTCGGCGGCGCATGGGTTGTACCGCCTCCCGTGTCACCGGAGGGCAGACTCATGCGTACCACCCAGATATTCGTCCGCTCCGGCCTGATCGTCGCCGCCGCCGCGCTGCCGCTGACACTGGCCGCTCCCGCGTCCGCGGGCGGCGGCATCACCGTGACGGCCACCGGCTCGACCGTGCAGGTCACGGGGGCCTGCGCCGGTGGCACGGCCTCCTTGATGGGCGCCAACAACGCCAGCTTCGCCGGAGGCCAACAGGTGCAGATCAACAATGGCAGTGGTGCCTGGCAGAACGTCAGTCCAGGCACCTACACCGTTATGGTCAGCAACTGCTCGGGCGGCGGCGAATCCGGTCCTCAGACCGTCACCGTCGGCACCGCGCCGACGACCTCCTCGACCAGCGCGCCCTCGCGCGGCGTCCGGGGCGGGCTCGGGGGCGGTACGGAGGACCGGGGCACGCTGACGCTCGTCACCGGCGGGGCCCTGGTGGCCGCGGCGGCGACCGGCGGTGTCTGGTACTTGCGGCGCCGGGGCGCCAGCAGCCGGACCTGACGGCGGGTCACGGGCCACGAGCCACAGGCCACGAGCCCCGCAGAGCACACCGCACCACCGGCTGCCGCCCACCCGATTTCGCTCCGGGTGGGCGGCAGCCGCACGTCCGGGTTCCGGGCACGCCCTCTTCCGCCCGCGCCGGGGCACCCTTGCCCGCCCCGGTGAACCGACTTACCGTCCTCCCAGCCGACAGGGAGGGCGCGCTCATGCCACGACCGCTCAGCGTTCAGCTCTACACCGTGCGCGATCAGCTCGCCGAGGACTGGCCTGGGACGGTGCGCCGCCTGGCCGGACTCGGTTACGGCGCGGTCGAGCCGTACGACGTGCTCTCCGACCCCCGGGGCCACCGCCTGATCCTCGACGACCTCGGGCTCACCGTGTCCGGCGCGCACGCCGGGCAGCTGCTCGCCCCGGATCCGGGCCCCGCCCTCGACGCGGTGGCGACGCTCGGCACCGACCTCGCGATCGTCCCCGCCGGACTGCCGCCCGACGACTTCACCACGCGCGAAGGGCTGGCCAAGGCCGCCGACCGCCTCAACTCCCTGGTGGAACCGGCCCGTCGGCACGGCGTCCGCGTCGGCTACCACAACCACTGGTGGGAGATCGAGCCCCGCTTCGGCGACGGGGATGACGCACCGCTCCGGCATGCCGTCGAGGTCCTCGCCGAACTCCTCGACCCCGCCGTGTTCCTGGAGGTCGACACCTACTGGGCGGCCGTCGGCGGCGCGGAGGTGCCGCGCCTGCTGCACGGCCTGGGCGACCGGGTGGCGGCGCTGCACCTCAAGGACGGCCCCGGCACGAAGGAGGACCCGAACGTGGCCGTCGGCGGTGGCACCATGCCGGTGCCGGAGATCCTCGCCGCGGCGCCCGGCGCCCGGCGGGTCATCGAGTTCGACGCGTGCGCGGGCGGCACGGACGACCTCTTCGACGCACTCGCCGCGAGCCTCACCTACGTAAACTCCTTGGAGGCGGCGTGAGTTCGGGCCCCGTCGGCATAGCCGTCGTCGGCGCGGGTGTCATCAGCGCACAGTACCTGCGCACGCTCGGCGGCTTCCCCGACGTCCGGGTCGTGGCCGTCGCCGACCTCGACGAGGCGCGCGCGCAGGCCGCCGCCCGCTCCCATGGCATCCCGGTGTGGGGCGGCACCGAGACGGTGCTCGCGCTCCCCGAGGTCGAGCTCGTCGTCAACCTCACCGTGCCCGCGGCGCACGCGCAGGTGGCGACGGAGGCGCTGCGCGCGGGCAAGCACGTCTACGGCGAGAAGCCGATCGCCCTCGCGCCCGCCGATGCGGAGAAGCTCCTTGCCCAGGCGTCGGAGCGGGGGCTGCGCGTGGGCAACGCGCCGGACACGTTCCTCGGCGCGGGTCTGCAGTCGGCGCTGCGGGCCGTGGCGGCCGGGCACATCGGCACGCCCATGACGGCGACCACCGTGACGCAGAGCCTGGGGCCCGAGCGCTGGCATCCCGACCCGGCGTTCCTCTACCAGCCGGGCGCGGGCCCGCTCTTCGACCTCGGCCCCTACTATCTGACCTCGCTCATCGCCCTGTTCGGCAGCGTGGCGCGGGTGGCCGCGGTCTCGTCCCGCGCGCGCCGGGAGCGCTCCGTCGGGTCGGGCCCGAAGGCCGGACAGGTGTTCCCGGTGGACGTGCCGACGCACGTCTCCTCGCTCGTCGAGTTCGCCTCGGGGGTGCGGGCCAACTCGACGTTCAGCTTCGACTCGGCGCTCCCCCGCATCGGCTTCGAGATCACCGGCACCGAGGGCACCCTCGCCGTACCCGATCCGAACACGTTCGGCGGCCCGCTGAAGCTGCTGCCGGGCGGCTCCGACGACTGGCGCGAACTGCCCGTGCGCGGCCCTCTCGACGGGCGCGGCATCGGCGTGGTCGACATGGCGAGGGCCCTGCGCGGCGACACCGCCCACCGTGCCTCGGGCGCGCTCGCGCTGCACGTCCTGCAGACGATGACGGCGATCACGCACTCCGCGGACCACGCCGAGTTCACCCCGCTCGCCACCGAGGTCGTACCCCCGGAGCCACTGCCCGAGGAGTGGGACCCACGGGAGGCGACGCTCGGCTAGCGGTTCCCCGAGCGCTTGCGGTGGCCCCGGCCTCCTAATAGTTCATGGCCAGCACGACGCCGAGGCAGGCGAGAATGCCGACCAGGGTGGCGACGGCAACGGCAATCACGGCGCAGCCGAGCAATCCCGTGATGCCCGCGATCGCCGCCCACCCGACGCGTGTCGCCCGTTCCGCCCGCTCGACCGCGTCGCTCTCGGCACCGTCGTCGTACCACCCCGAGTCAGCCATGGATCACGGCGCCTCCAGCTCCTCGATCGTCCGTTCCAGCCACCGCGTCCAGAACGTCTCCAGGTCGATGCCCGCCCGAAGGACCACGTGCCGCAGGCGGTCCTCGACGGCGTCCCTGCCGGGCGGGAAGTCGCGCCGCTCGATCTCTTCGTACTCGGCCAACTGGTGGCGGTGCAGGTCGAGATGGCGGTGCAGGTCCGCCTGGATGCCGTCCGTGCCGACGACCGCGGCGGCGCGCAGGCGCAGCAGGAGCGTGTCGCGCAGTGGCTTGGGGTCCTGGCTCGTCGCGGTCCAGCGGGCCAGTTCGGCGCGGCCCGCCGGCAGGACCTCGTACTCCTTCTTCTGCCCGCGCGTCGCGCCCTGTCGCGGCAGGGCGCGAATGGCCCCCTCGCGCTCCAGCCTGCCCAGCTCGCGGTAGATCTGCTGGTGCGTGGCCGACCAGAAGTAGCCGATGGACTTGTCGAACCTGCGGGTCAGTTCGAGCCCGGACGACGGCTTCTCTAGGAGCGCGGTGAGGATCGCGTGCGGGAGTGACATGGCGCCAATCCTAGGGACGGCGCGCCTCACAGGGCGGCGGCGAGCTCCGTGCCCTGCTTGATGGCCCGCTTGGCGTCCAGCTCGGCCGCCACGTCCGCGCCCCCGATGAGATGCACGCTGCGGCCCGCGGCGAGCAGCTCCTCGTACAGGCCGCGGCGCGGTTCCTGTCCGGTGCAGAGCACGACGGTGTCGACGGGGATGACGGAGGAGACGCCGTCGACGGTGACGTGCAGGCCCGCGTCGTCGATCAGGTCGTAGCTCGCGCCCGCCACCATCGTGACGCCCCGGTGGCGCAGTTCGGTGCGGTGGATCCACCCCGTCGTCTTGCCTAGGCCCTGGCCGACCTTGGAGGTCTTGCGCTGCAGGAGGTGCACGCTGCGCGGCGGGGCGGGCCGCTCGGGCTTCGTCAGGCCGCCGCGCTCGCGAAACTCCATGTCGACGCCCCACTGCCGGAAGTACGTCGCCGGGTCGAGGCTGGCCTTCTCGCCGCCGTCGGTGAGGTATTCGGCGACGTCGAAGCCGATGCCGCCCGCGCCGAGGATCGCGACCCGCTCGCCGACGGGCGCCTCGTCACGCAGGACGTCGAGGTAGCCGACGACGCTGGGGTGGTCGATGCCGGGGATCTCCGGGGTGCGGGGCATGACGCCGGTGGCGATGACCACCTCGTCGTACGCCGCCCCGGCGAGCTCGTCGGCGGTGACGACGGTGTTCAACCGGACGTCCACACCGCGCAGTTCGAGCTGGGTGCGGAAGTACCGCAGGGTCTCGTCGAACTCCTGCTTGCCGGGGACCTTGCGGGCCACGTTGAGCTGCCCGCCGATCTCGGCGGCGGCGTCGAAGAGGGTGACGTCGTGGCCCCGCTCGGCGGCCGAGACGGCGAACGCAAGACCCGCCGGGCCCGCGCCGACGACGGCGAGGCTCTTCTTGGTGCGGGTCGGGGAGAGGATCAGCTCGGTCTCGTGGCAGGCGCGCGGGTTCACCAGGCAGGAGGTGATCTGCAGGTTGAACGTGTGGTCGAGGCAGGCCTGGTTGCAGCCGATGCAGGTGTTGATGGCCTCGGCCCGCTCGGCCCGCGCCTTGGCGACGAAGTCGGGGTCGGCGAGCAGCGGGCGGGCGAGCGACACCATGTCGGCGGCGCCGTCGGCGAGCAACTCCTCGGCGATCTCGGGGGTGTTGATGCGGTTGACGGCGACGAGCGGCACGGCGACCTCGCCCATCAGCTTCTTGGTCACGAAGCTGTAGGCGGCGCGCGGCACCGACGTGGCGATGGTGGGGATGCGGGCCTCGTGCCAGCCGATGCCGGTGTTGATGATGGTGGCGCCCGCGGCCTCGATCTCCTTGGCGAGGTGGACGACCTCGTCGAGGGTGGAGCCGCCGGGGATCAGATCCAGCATGGAGAGCCGGTAGATGATGATGAAGTCCGCGCCGACGCGCTCGCGGACGCGGCGGACGATCTCGACGGGGAAGCGGATGCGGTTCTCGTAGGAGCCGCCCCAGCGGTCGGTGCGCTGATTGGTCGGCGCCGCGATGAACTCGTTGATCAAGTAGCCCTCGGAGCCCATGACTTCGACGCCGTCGTACCCGGCGAGCTTCGCCAGCTCGGCGGCGCGCACGAAGTCCTCGACGGTCTGCTCGACCTCCTCGTCCGCCAGGGCGCGCGGCACGAAGGGGCTGATCGGCGCCTGGAGCGCGCTCGGCGCGACGAGCTTGTCGTGGTAGGCGTACCGCCCGAAGTGCAGGATCTGCATCGCGATCCTGCCGCCCTCGGCGTGCACGGCGGCGGTGATGACCTTGTGTTCGTCGGCCTCCGCCTCCGTGGTCAGCTTGGCGCCGCCGTCCCAGGGGCGGCCGAGCTCGTTCGGGGCGATGCCGCCGGTGACGATGAGGCCGACGCCGCCGCGCGCGCGGGTGGCGTAGAACTCCGCCATCCGCTCGAAGCCGTTCGGCGCCTCTTCGAGGCCGACGTGCATGGAGCCCATCAGGACCCGGTTGGGCAGGGTGGTGAAGCCCAGGTCGAGTGGGTTCAGCAGGTTCGGGTAACGGCTCATGCGGCCCCTCCGTACGCGGTGTCTACGGAACAGTTCTAGACGACGCGCACACGGTTGTGCAACTAGTTGCATAAACGCGATGGCGTGAGCGCCATGTCCGAATCCCGCCAGCCGCGCCCTCGCGCGAGACGCAGACTGGAGCCAGCAACCGAACGTTTGAGGAGAGTCCGATGACCGTCTACACGACGATCGACAGCCCGCTGGGCGAGCTGCTCCTGGTGGGCGAGGCATCGGCCACCGCCAAGGGCGGCACCGCGCTCGCCTCGCTGTCCATGCCCGGCCAGAAGGGCGCGGCCGTCGTCCAGGACGGCTGGTCCCGCGACGACGCGGCGTTCGACGCGATCGCCGCCCAGCTGCGTTCGTACTTCGCGGGGAGCCTGACCCACTTCGACATCGAGTACGCCACGGGGGCGGGCACCGACTTCCAGCGCAAGGTCTGGGAGGCCGTCGACACCGTGCCCTACGGCACCACGACCACCTACGGGCGACTCGCCGAACAGCTCGGCCTCTCCCGCGCCGCCGTCCGCGCCCTCGGCACCGCCATCGGCCGCAACCCGCTGCTCGTCGTGCGCCCCTGCCACCGGGTGATCGGCGCCGACGGCTCCCTCACCGGCTACGCGGCGGGCCTTGAGCGCAAGCGGCACCTCCTCGACCTGGAGACGGCATGACCACCACGGCGCGGCAGGCGCCCGCGGCGGTCGTCGACGCGGCGGACTGGGCGGCGCTCGCCACCGAGCTCGACGCGGACGGCTGCGCGCTCACGCCCCGGCTCATCGAACCGGACCAGTGCCGCGCCATCGCCGCGCTCTACGACGACCTCACGCTGTTCCGGTCCACGGTCGACATGGCGAGGCACCGCTTCGGCTCCGGGCAGTACCGCTACTTCGCCGAGGAACTCCCGCCCGTCGTCGCCGAGTTGCGGGCCGCGCTCTATCCGCACCTGCTGACCGTCGCGCGCGACTGGGCGGCCCGCCTCGGCCGCCCGGCGCCCTGGCCCGACTCCCTGGAGGAGTGGCTGGAGCGGTGTCGTGCGGCCGGTCAGACCAAGTCCTCGCAGATCCTCCTGCGCTACGAGGCGGGCGACTGGAACGCCCTGCACCGCGATCTCTTCGGCGACCTGGTCTTCCCGCTCCAGGTCGTCATCGGCCTCGACGAACAGGGCGTGGACTACACGGGCGGCGAGTTCCTGCTCGTCGAACAGCGACCGCGGGCCCAGTCGCGGGGCACCTCCACGGTCCTGCCCCAGGGCCACGGCCTGGTCTTCACCACCCGCGACCGCCCGATCCGCTCGACGCGCGGCTGGTCGGCGGGCCCGGTGCGGCACGGCGTGAGCACCGTGCGCTCGGGTCTGCGCAGGTCACTGGGGCTCGTCTTCCACAACGCCTGAGGCACCGCGGGGCCCTTCGTCGGCGAGCCCGCTGACGCGCAGGGTGATGTTCAGCCGCCCGGTGAGCCCGAGGTCGGGCGGCGCGGTGCCCGGGTGCACCCGCGGCACCCCGTGGTACGCGAGGCGCGAGGCCCCGCCGAACACCACCAGGTCCCCGCTGCGCAGCTCGATGTCCGTGTACGGCTTCGTCCGGGTCTCCGTGTTCCCGAAGCGGAACACACAGGTGTCGCCGAGACTCAGGGACACCACGGGGGCGCCGGACTTCTCGTCGCTGTCGCGGTGCATGCCCATGCGGGCGTCGCCGTCGTAGAAATTGATGAGCGCGATGTCGTAGTCGTACGCGCGCTCGTCGCCGTACGTGTTCTCGCCGCTGTACGTGTTCTCGCCGTCGTACGCCCGTGCCGCCCCCACGGCCGTACGGCCGAGTTCGGCGAGCCACCGCGGCATCGGCTTCACCGGCGCGCCGTCGCCGTCGACCGCGCTGCGCGCGTAGCCGTACGGGAACCAGTGCCAGCCGAGCCCGACCTGCCTGGCCGTCATCGTCCCACCGCCCGGCGTGCGCACGAGCCGCAGCCCGGCGGGCGGCCTGGCCCACGCGCGGCAGGCCTCGACCAGGCGCCGCTGCTCCGCGCTCCCCAGCCAGTCCGGCACGTGCACCGCCCCCGGGCCGATCACCGACGCACCACGGGGGAACAGCTCGTCACCCGTCGGCATGGGCGTCCTCGCGGCTGCGCTGCCAGTACGTGACCTCGGCGTCGAGCTCTTCGTACGGGGTCTTGCGGGGCAGTGCGACGGTCTCGGGCGCCCCCGCGGCGCGGCGTCCTTCGGCGTCGGCCGCGAAGGTCAGGGAGACCTTGTCGACGGTGACGTAGTCGTCGGGTTCCCAGGCGCTGAGGATGCCCGCGTACGCGGATTCACCGGGGCCCAGCGTCACCGGGGTGCCCGGCGCGGTGTCCCGGGACGGCGCGACGGCCGCCGTGGCGTCACCGAAGCGCAGGCGGGGCGCCCCGAAGGCGACGCAGGGCGAACCGCTCGTGTTGGTGGCGGTCAGCATGAGGTCGCCGTGGGGATCCTCGGCGACGCTCGCCTCCGTGGTGGCTCCGGTGCAGGCGGGGCCCCGGGCAGGGCGGGACGGCGGCGGCGTGGACGTCCGCGCGGGGGCGGTCGACGGCGTCGACGGCACGGACGTTGCCGAAGGCCGCGCCGCCCCCTTGGCTCCGCCGCCGTCGCCGGACGCCCCGCAGGCCGTGGCCGTCAGAGCCGCCGCCACGGCCAGCAAGGCCGCGAGTGCCCGGCAAGAGCCCGACGTCGTACGCATGGTTCCGCTTCCCCCTTCGCGCCGCTCCCGGCACGTGATCGTAGGGGAGTCAGAAGGGCCACGCCCAGTCGGCCACCTCGGGCAGGTCGGTGCCGTGCTCGCGGATCCAGGAGTGGTGGCAGGTGCGCGCGTCGGCCATGGCCTGGCGCACCGCTGTGGCGCGCACGGCGCGGCCGCCGACCGCCCTCGTACGACCCACCCCGCTCCCTGGCGCAGGGTGGGTCACCATCGCCCGTCGGCCTTCACCGCCCGCCGCGCTCGCCCTTCACCGCCCGTAGCACCACGAACTTCGGGTCGCTCGCCATGACCTGCGCGTTCCCGAAGAGCTTGCGCAGCTTCAGGTGGTAGCCCAGATGGCGATTGCCGACGACCCACAGTTCGCCGCCGGGGCGCAGGGCCGCACGGGCGCCGCTGAACATCCGCCACGCGGTCGCGCCGGTCGTCGCCTGGTGGCTGTGGAAGGGCGGGTTGTTCAGGACCAGGTCCACGGTGCCGGGCGGCACGGCGGCGAGCGCGTCCCCGGCCACGAACTCCGCCTCGGCGCCCTCGGCGGCGTTGGCGCGGAAGGTGGCCTCGGCGGAGGCGACGGCCTGGAAGGACTCGTCGATGAAGGTGACCGTGGCGTCGGGGGCGGCGACGGACGCCGCGGTGCCGAGCACGCCGTTGCCGCAGCCGAGGTCCACGACGTGCGCACCGGCGCGGGCGCGCGGCAGGTGCTTGAGGAAGAAGCGGGTGCCGATGTCGAGCCGTTCGGCGCAGAAGATCCCGGCGTGGTTGACGACGGTCAGGCCCGCGCCCGCCCCGGAGTCGGCGGGCAGCGTGTACGTGCGCGGCCAGGGGCTCGGCCCCGCCGCCGCTGCCGGATCCGGCGTGCTGAAGATGAGCCGCGCCTTCTGCCGGGCCAGCGACGTCTTCGTCGGCCCGATGATCCGCTCGAACAGCTCCAGGGTCGAGGTGTGGATCTCGGTGACCATGCCGGTGCCGATGACGACCGTGCCCGCGTGCAGGGCGGGCGCGATCCGGTGCAGCTGGTCCTCCAGGAGCGCGAGGCTCTTCGGTACACGGATCAGCAGCACGTCGACGCCGCCGCCCTCCGCACCGGATGCGGGCGGGGCGTCCCTGGTCGTCAGGAGCCGCGTCTCGTCCGGCGTGTGCCCTGCCCGGGCCAGATTGGCCCGGGTCGCCTGGCGGGCCAGGAAGGAGTCGGTGATCTGCACGGGCTCGTGCCCGGCGAGCGCGGTCGTCAGCGCGCCCCAGCGGTCGCCGACGACGACCACCGTCCCGGTGAGGTCGACGGCGGGCGCCCCCTCCTCCCCCGCGAGGTGCCGCAGCAGATAGGCGTCGGCGGCGGACCAGGCGCGCAGATGGTCCCGTGGGTCCGCGGGAAAGCGGGTGAGGTCGTACGCGCCCCATGACGTGCTCAAACGGTCGTTCATCGTGCCCCAAAGGCTAACGGAGCCGTCGGCTCAGCCCGCAAGGCGCACGAGCACCGTGAGCAGCGCCGCGAGGATCGCGCCCGTCACCAGCGGGTGGGCGCCCGGCGGCAGTCCTCGGGCGGGCCGCGACGCGCCGTGCGCGGCCTCGTCGTCGAGCAGCTGCGCGCGGGCCAGCAGGGGGCGCGGCGGGTCGTTCGGCAGGATCACCCGCCAGGGCTGCTCGGGGTCGTACTCGACGACGGCCCTGGTCCGGTGCAGCAGGCCTTGTACGTCGAGGGGGTGGCGCACGGCGACACGGAAGGCGGGGCCCTCGTCGGGGACGACCGTCAGGTCGAAGACGAAGACGCTGCTCTGCCGCTGCCCGTCCACGACGGCCGCCCCGGTGCTCCGGTGCACCGCGCGCACCCCGTGCACGACGGCGGGCGCGTGGGCGCGCGGCCCGCCCGACCGCAGTCCGGACGCGACGCCGGGCCCGTACCCGCTGTCGGCGAGGCTGCCCAGAAGGGCGAGGACGACGGCGGTGGCGGTGAGGCCGACCAGGAGCACCCAGGTGGTGCCACCGATGATGCCCTGGGCCAGCGTGGCGAGCGCGGCGGCCACGACGAGGGCGCCCGCGAGGGCGGGCGGCGCGACGAACCTGCGGACCGAGGACGTCAGGGAGGGAGTCGAAGCGTTCATGAGATGCGCAGCAGCCTCTTGCGGGGAACGGCGACCCTGGTGCGGTCGGGGTCGGCGGGGCGGTCGGCGTCGTACACGGCGAGCACGGGCCGGTCCAGGGCGATCCGTTCGACGACGGTGGGCACCTGGTGCTCCAGGCCCCCGGCGTCGGTGAAGACGACGACGGCCTCGCCGTACGAGCGGCTGACGGTGCGCCAGCCCTCCAGCTTGGCCTCCGCGGTGGTGTACCGGCGGGAGAGTCTGCGCAGCACGGCGGTGCGCCGGACGCTCACGGCGGCGCCCCAGCACGCGGCGAGGCAGCCCGCCCCCGCGACCGACCACAGGAAGGTCAGCCAGGCCGATACGGAAAGGGCCTTGATCGGCAGGACGAGGTGGAAGTCGGTCACCGTCGCGTACTCCACGCGGCCCGCGGCGACCGCGTCGTACCAGCCGACGGCCGCGGCGAGCGCGCAGAACACGACCACCACGCCCGCCGTGGCGCGCTGCAGGAACCGCGCCGAAAGGAAGCCGAGCAGGACCGCGGAAGCGATCCCGACCAGCGGCGCCACGCCCGCGAACTGGTCGCTGCCGCAGCTGCCCGTGCCGTCGCAGGTCCACTGGACCGTCGACGCGTCATAGGTGCTGATGTGCCACACCAGCCAGACCTGCCAGGCCATCAGGGCGCAGGCGAGCGCCCGCAGTCCCTGGGCGTAGACCCTGTGCCCCACTGTCCGACCTCCGCCTGCCCGAGTTCTTCGCACTCCCCGATCACTGTCGTCCGCGATCACTCCACGACGGCCGGCTCGAACCAGGTGGGCTCGTCCGACAGGGCCTGCTTGATCCGGTACGCCGAGAACTCGTGGAGCCGCGGCAGCGCGTCCACGTCGAACCACGCCACTTCGAGCGACTCGTCGTCATTGACGCGCGCCTCGCCGCCGACGGCACGGCAGCGCAGGGTGATGTCCATGAACTGGCAGGTGTCGCCGTTGGGGTAGGTGACGGGCTTCAGCGCCTGCACCAGGACCACCCGCTCCACCACGCAGCGCACCGCCGTCTCCTCGAACACCTCGCGCACGGCGCACTCGGCGGGCTGCTCCCCCGGGTCGGGGATCCCGCCGATCACCGACCACTTGCCGTTGTCGGAACGTCGTCCGAGCAGCACTCGTCCCTCGTCGTCGAAGACGATGGCGGTGATTCCGGGCAGCCAGAGCAACTGCTGCCCCGCGTCGGCACGGAGTGCGGTGATGAAGTCGGGAGTAGCCATGGACCGACCCTAACGGTGTCCCGTCGCCGCTCCCGCCGGCCTCCGGGGTCACGCCTGCCGGGCCCTCCTGGCGCGCGCCGCCGACGTCACGGCCCAGCCGAGTCCGGCGGCCGCGATCAGCACGATGATGCCCTCGGGCAGGACGCCGAGCTTGGTCGCGGGGGTCTGCGAGGAGCGCAGCGGGACGTCCTCGACGAGCGTGTCGGCGGTGAACCACTTCGTCTTCGCGACGACTTCGCCGTCCGGCATGATCACGGCGCTGACGCCGCTGGTCACCGGCACCGCCACGGCACGGCTGTGCTCGACCGCGCGGATCCGGGACATCGCGAGCTGCTGGTAGGTCATCTCGCTGCGGTCGAACGTGGCGTTGTTGCTCGGCACCGAGAGCACCTGCGCGCCGTGCGTGACGGTGTCGCGCACGGCCCAGTCGAAGGCCGCCTCGTAGCAGGTGGCGATGCCCACCTTGGTGCCCGCCATGGTGAAGACGCCCGGCTCGCTGCCCCTGCTGAAGTCCTGCCGCACCTTGCCGATGTCGCTGCTGAGCAGGCCGATGAAGGAGCGCAGCGGGATGTACTCGCCGAACGGCTGGATCTGCCGCTTGTCGTACGTAGAGGTGGGGCCCTTCTTCGGGTCCCACAGGATCTGCTCGTTGAAGAGCTTGCCGTCCTTGGTCTCGACGACGCCGCCTACGGAGAGGGGCACTCCGATGGCGTCGACCGCGTTGTCGATCTCCGCGCGGGCGTCGGGGTTGGTGAACGGGTCGATGTCGGAGGAGTTCTCCGGCCACAGGACGAAGTCGGGGCGCTTGACCTTGCCCTCCTTCACCTCGGCGGCGAGGCGCTCGGTCTCGCGCACGTGGTGGTCGAGGACCGCGCGGCGCTGCGCGTTGAAGGCGAGCCCCGCGCGCGGGACGTTGCCCTGGACGGCGGCGACGGTCGCCGTGCCGTCCTCGGCCTTGTCGCTGACGAGCGGGCGCGCCGCGAAGGCACCGGCGAGCGGAACGAGCACGCTGAGTACGGCCACGGCCGTCGCCCCGCGTCGTACGCCGCGTACGTCCAGTACGCCGTCGGCGTCGCGGGCGTCGAGGATCCGGCGCACGACCTCGTAGAGCCCGAATCCGCAGAGCACCACCGCGAAGCCGAGTACGGGGGTGCCGCCGAGCGCCGCGAGCGGCAGGAAGACGCCGTCGGCCTGGCCGAAGGCGACCTTGCCCCACGGGAATCCGTTGAACGGCACACGCGCGCGTGCCGCCTCCCCCGCGACCCACAGCGCCGCCGCCCACAGCGGGTAGCCGGGCAGCCGGGAGACGGCCGTGATGCCCGCGCCCACCAGGGCGACGAAGACCGCCTCGATGGCGGCGAGCGCCAGCCACGGTGCGGGGCCGACCTCGACGCCGGTCCAGACGAGCAGCGGCAGCAGGAAGCCGAGACCGAAGAGGTAGCCGAGGCCGAGTCCGGCCTTCCAGGTGCGGCCGCGCAGACACCACGCGAACACGGCGAAGGCGGGCAGGGAGAGCCACCACAGGGTGCGGGGCGGAAAACTTACGTAGAGCAGCACTCCGGAGAGGGCCGCCGCGGCGGCGGGCACGAGACGACGCAGAACGCGCGCGGCACGGGGGGCCTGCGCGGGCTCCGGGTCGAGCCTGCCCGGCTCGTCCACGGGAGTGGTGGTGGCGGTCACTCGGGGAGTGTACGGCGCCTCACCTGGGCGCCGACAGCGTGGTCGGCGGGGCCCGGCCGAGCCGTCCGCCGAGCCACCCGCCGTATCGTTCCTGCGCAAGTGACTCCCGCACCGCGGCGCCAGCCGTTAGCGTGTGGCCGAGTCCCGGACGAACGGCCGGTCCGCCGCGGCGGACCCGCCCGCGCCGACGGCGCCGTCCGGGGCCCGTCATACACCGGGGGGCGACGGGGTGGGGTCAATGGGGACGGCCGCTGCGGCCGGTCCGACAGAGGTGCACGAGCGGCGGGGCGCGTCCGACGCGACCGGCGTGGCGCTGCTCGGTGCGTGCGCCGCCTGGGCGCTGATCACCGCGGGGGTGCGCGGCGGAAGTCCCGAGGGTGTGCTGCTCGCGGTGCTCGCGGTGGCCGCGGGCTACGCGGGCGGCCGGATCTGCGGGGCGCTGCTCCCGGTCGCGGCCCCGTGCGCGGGCGCGCTCGTGGGGCTCGGCCTCGCCGCGGCCGCACCGCACGTCCCGCTCGGACTCACCTCCCCGCTCGGCCTGGCCGGTGCCACCGCCGCGCTCCTCGTCCTGGCCGCGGGCGCGGCCTGCTGTGCGGCGTGGGCGGCGCGGACTCCCTCAGCGTGCCTGGCGCTGCGGCTGCTCGCCGTGGGCATCACCGGCGCGGCCGCCGCGCTCGGCTCGCTGTTCGGCTTCGTCGGCTGCGCCGTCGTCCTGCTCTGCTCGCTCGCCACCGCCCTGACCCGGCGCAGGGCGCCCGCCCTCGCGGTCCTCGCGGTGAGCGCGCTCCTGGTGACCGGGGTGTCCGTGGCGGTGGCCGACGAGACGCTGCCGGACGGGCTCACGGCTCCCCTGGAGGGGCAGCTCGGCCGGCACCGTGTGCTGCTGTGGCAGGACGCGCTCGGCCTCGCGACGCGCGAGCCCGCCATGGGGGTAGGACCCGGCCGGTTCGGCGAGGTCAGCCCGGTGCACGCCGACGACGTCCTGGCCGACGGCAAACCGCATTCGGCGCCGCTTCAGCTGGCTTCGGAGCAAGGGGTGGTGGGAGCGGCACTGCTCGCCGCGGTGTTCTGCTGGCTGCTCTACGCCCTGTGGCGCTCGCCGCGCTCCACCCAGGTCGTCCTGTCGGCGGGCGCGGCCCTGACCGCGCTGACAGCCGTGGCCGCGGTGGGCAACGCGCTCAGCGTGACGGCGGTGACGACAGGCGCGGGTGTGCTCGCGGGGATCGCGACGGCGCGTCCCCTGACGGACGAACCGAGGGCACCTTGACGTGCGGGCCGGGGCGGCAGCGGCGCTGAGCCGCTGTGGGGCGCTGAGCCGCTGTTACGCCGCGTTGCCAGCGAGGC
This sequence comes from Streptomyces kanamyceticus, assembly GCF_008704495.1. Taxonomy (NCBI): domain Bacteria; kingdom Bacillati; phylum Actinomycetota; class Actinomycetes; order Kitasatosporales; family Streptomycetaceae; genus Streptomyces; species Streptomyces kanamyceticus. Next base: position 8,911,484 of record NZ_CP023699.1, on the reverse strand, counting down.
CCAGGCGGTACCTGATGGCGCGCACGGCCGATTCCGCGTTGTCGACGGTGACCGTGAACTTGTGGCCGTCGCCGAGGCTGAGCACCAGGCCCTCGCCACGGCGGACGACGACGGCGGTGCCCTTCTCCGGCCGCCAGCGATACCCCCAGCCGCCCCACTGACGGGGCGTGACCGCCGGCGCGAATTCGGCGCCGACGACGTGGGAGAGCGGGATGCTGCGGCGCGGCAGGCCCAGATGGCCGCAGCGCACTTCGAGCGAGTCCTTGTCGACCTTGACGGCCACATGGACGAAGGCGAGCGTCCCGAAGAGCATCAGGAGCCCGACGGCGATGCACCCGACGACGGACATGGCGAGCGGCGCTACGCCCGATGTCCACATGGAGTCGACCGCGAGCTCGATGCCGAGCGCGAGGCAGGCGGCGCCCGCGCAGGCGAGCAGCCACTGCACGCGGTTGGTCGCGCGGCCGGTCCAGACGTCGGGCGGGCTGTCGGCGGTGGCCCGCTCCTCGGGGGCGTGGTCCCTCATGCCTTCGAGACTACTCACGTTCCGCTGCGAAGGCACCGCGTCGCGGAGGGTTACTCCCTACGGCCGCGGTGCGGGGCCGCGGAGTCCGCGCGGGCTCAGAGCGCCGGGCTGACCGCCGCGAGCATGCGCCCCTCGGCGTACGCGAGCGCCGCCTGCGGGAGCTGCTCCTCGCGGCCGCTGAGCAGGACCGTCAGGCCCGGGAGACCGGCGGCGGAGTCTGTGCCGGGGCCCGTACCGGGGCGCTCGCCCGCCCTGCGCAGTGCCTGGGCGGCGACCGCTCCGGCTGAGCCGTGCAGGACGAGGGGCGGCAGGCCGGGCTGCTGCACGGCGGCGCGGATACGCTCCGCGACCAGCTCGTAATGGGTGCAGCCCAGGACGACGATCCTTACCTCGGGCGGGGTGAGGGCGGCCGCGGCGGCGATCGTCTCGTCGATGGCCCGCTCGTCGGCGTACTGCACGGCGTCGGCGAGCCCGGGGCAGGGCACCTCGGTGACGGCGGCGCCGCCCGAGAACTGTTCGATGAGGTTCCGCTGATAGGGGCTGCCGGTGGTGGCGGGGGTGGCCCAGATGGCCACGGGTCCGCCGCTGGCGGCGGCGGGCTTGATCGCGGGGACGGTCCCGATGACCGGGATGCCGGGCTCCAGGCGGGCGCGCAGCGCGGGGAGCGCGTGCACGGAAGCGGTGTTGCAGGCGACGATCAGCGCGTCGGGGCGATGGGCCGCCGCGGCCTCGGCGACCGTGAGGGAGCACCGGGTGATGTCCTCCGGAGTACGCGGTCCCCACGGCAGTCCGTCCGGGTCCGAGGAGAGAACGAGCTCGGCGTCGGGTCGCAGGCGGCGCACCTCCGCGGCCGCGGCGAGCAGTCCGATACCGGAGTCCATGAGCGCGATCTTCACCCGGTCACCATAGTCGATGGGCCCCACAGGCACCGTGGTGTGGGGCAGACTTCGGCGGATGAGCGCCGTTGCGTGGATCGCCGCCGGATCGCTTGCCGTGTGGCTGTGGCTGTTGTTGGGGCAGGGCTTCTTCTGGCGTACGGACGTGCGTCTGCCACCGCGCGGGGAACCCGCCCGCTGGCCGTCGGTCTGTGTCGTCGTCCCCGCCCGCGACGAGGCGGCCGTCCTCTCCGAGAGCCTGCCCTCGCTCCTCGCGCAGGACTATCCGGGTCGGGCCGAGATCTTCCTTGTCGACGACGGCAGTTCGGACGGGACGGGTGATCTGGCCCGCGCCCTGGCCGAGCGGCACGGCGGTCTGCCGCTGACCGTCGGTTCGCCCGGTGAGCCGCCGCCCGGGTGGACGGGCAAGCTCTGGGCGGTACGCCACGGCATCGGCCTGGCACGCGCGCGTGAGCCCGAGTACCTGCTCCTGACGGACGCGGACATCGCCCATGCGCCGGACAGCCTGCGGGAGTTGGTGGCCGCGGCGGGGACGGGCGGCTACGACCTCGTCTCGCAGATGGCCAGGCTGCGCGTGGAGAGCGTGTGGGAGCGCCTGGTGGTCCCGGCCTTCGTCTACTTCTTCGCGCAGCTCTATCCGTTCCGGTGGATCGCGCGGCAGGGCTCGCGCACGGCCGCCGCCGCGGGCGGCTGCGTGCTGCTGCGCACGGCGGCCGCCGAGCGGGCACGGATCCCGGACGCGATCCGGCACGCGGTGATCGACGACGTGGCACTGGCGCGGGCGGTGCAGCGCTCCGGCGGCCACATCTGGCTCGGCCTCGCCGAGCGCGTCGACAGCGTGCGCCCCTATCCGCACCTGGGCGATCTGTGGCGGATGGTGTCGCGCAGCGCGTACGCGCAACTGCGGCACAACCCGCTGCTGCTGGTCGGCACGGTCGCCGGTCTCGCCCTGGTGTATCTCGCTCCCCCGGTGACGCTGGTCTGGGGGCTCGCCGCAGGAAGCACGGAGGCCACGGTGGCCGGTGGTCTCGCCTGGCTGGTGATGACCGCGACGTACCTGCCGATGCTCCGCTACTACCGCCTGCCGCTCCTGCTCGCGCCGCTGCTTCCCGGCACCGCGTTCCTGTACCTCCTGATGACCGTGGACTCGGCGGTGCAGCACTACAGGGGGCGCGGGGCGCAGTGGAAGGGGCGTACGTACGCACGCCCCGACACCGCCGCTCAGGCCGCGCCCGAGCAGCGCTGAACCGTCACTTCCTGCCCGGCGTCCAGTTCATGCCCCAGCCGTAGGCGTGGTCGATGGTGCGCTGCGGGCTGACGCCGCGGTCGGGCACGAGATAGCGGACCTCGCGCTGGACGACGAGGTCGCTGCCGTCGCTCGTGAGCAGGGCGAGCGCGCACACGGTGGAGGGAACCGTGCACTCGTCGAGGGAGAACTCGACCGGTGCGCCGTGCTGCGGCTGGAGGGTGACCGTGGCGTTGAGATCGGCGAAGCTGCGCGCGCCTTCGTAGATGGTCACGAAGATGACGATGCGGCGGAAGTCCTTGATGTGGTCGAGGTTGATGGTGAGGTTCTCGCCGCTGCTGAGCGCGCCGGTGCGGTCGTCGCCGTCGAGCAGCATGTACGGCGGCTGGTGCAGCGCTCCGAAGGCGTTGCCGAGTGCCTGGACGACTCCCTTGCGGCCGTCGGCCAGTTCGTAGAGCGCGCAGAGGTCGAGGTCGAGGTCGGCGTGCATGGCGACGGCTCGGCCGAGTTTCGCGCCCCATCCCTTGAACTGCTTGCGCACCTGCCAGTTGAGGTTCACGCGCATGCCGCCCGACGTGCCGCCCTGCTTCCGGAGCGAGACGGACGGGGTCTCCTTCGTCAAGGTGACCTTGGTGAGGCGCACGGGCTCGGGCGCGGGGGCCGCCGGGGGCGGCGGTGCGGCGGGAGCTGCCGCCGTGACAGGCGGGGCGGGCGGCGCCTCAGGAGCTGCGGGGACACTGGCGGCGACGGGCGGCGCGGCGGGCGCCGACTGCTGCGGTTCGTCCACCGCGATGCCGTAGTCCGTGGCGAGCCCTTCGAGGCCGCTGCCGTAACCCTGGCCCACGGCACGGAACTTCCACGCGCCCTGGCGCCGGTAGAGCTCGCCGAGGACGAAGGCCGTCTCCACCGTCGCGTCGGCGCTGTCGTAGCGCGCGAGTTCGGCGCCGCTCGCCGCGTCGAGGACCCGGACGTAGAGCCCCGGGATCTGTCCGAAGGTGCCCCCGTCGGCGGACGCGGCGAGCACCACGGTCTCGATCTCCGGCTCCACGCGCGCGAGGTCGACAGCGAGCACATCGGTCACGCCGGTCGCGGTGCGCTGTTTGCCCTCGTGCCGTACCGCGCCCGAGGCGTGCTCCGGCTGGTTGTAGAAGACGAAGTCCGCGTCCGAACGGACCTTTCCGGAAGGACCCAGCAAGAGCGCGGACGCATCCGCGTCGGGCGCACCGGGACCGGCGCCCCACCCCAATTCGACCCGCACCGCAGGCGCGGGTACCGGAACATTCGATCCTTTAGGCATTGTCATGTCCGCCCCCATCACAAGTAGCCGCATCCGGCGGGGCCGCCGATCCGTTCATGACCAACCTATTACCTGGACCTCGAAGCGCCGCACGGCCGCCTTCCGAGGCTTTTCGATACCGCGTTCGATAGCTGACTCGCCGCCCTGGCGCCGACCGCGGGTAACCCGCCGGGAACTCGGCCTTTACACGATCCCTACGCGGTTCGGCGACCGATTTTCCCAAGTTCGCTCGCATTGGGGATCCGTAGTCACTGCCGACACGGAAAACAACCCTCTTATCGGTCTCCCCAACCAGCACATCAAGGGCTTAACTTATGGAGTATGACCTCCCCCCGCTCCACCTATGGCGGCGGTTACTACTCCGCGCCGTCCTTCCCGGACACTCCGATCTACGACTCTCTCGTCGCAGAGCGGGGCACTCCTCAGATCGCCCCGATTCGAGTTCCGTCCGCGTACGACACCGGCAGTCACCTGCCCGCCCTCCCGGCCGCGTTGCCCGCGCTCCCGGCCGCGCCTTCCCACCACAACCCGGCGTACGGCTACCAGTCGGCCCAGCAGCACGCCCCGCTGCAGCAGGCCCCCGCGCCGTACATCCCGCAGCAGGCCGCGCCGCCCCGCGGCTACCCGGGTGCCCAGCCCCAGCGTCCCGCCACCGGCACGGGCTACGAGGCGATGCGCCCAGCGGCGCCGCGCCCCGCGCCCGCGTCGTACGAGGATCCGTACAACCGCCCCTACCGCGGCTACTGATCGCCCGCGGCCTTCCCTGTCAGTGGCTGCTGGCAGGATGGCCGCATGTCGAACCCAGCACTTCGCTCGATCCACGTCCACCCGCTCAAGGCGGCCAGGGGGCACGCACCGCGTGAGGCCGTCGTGGAGCCCTGGGGGCTCGCGGGTGACCGTCGATGGCTGCTGGTCGACAGCGACGGGCGGTTCGTCTCGCAACGACCGCATCCGCGGATGGCGCTGGCCGCCGTCGAGCAACTGCCCGACGGCGGCATTCGCGTGTCCGCGCCCGGCCTCGAACCGCTGACGATCGCGGTGCCCGAGCCCCTCGAGACCGTCACGGTGGAGATCTGGCGGGACCAGGTCGAGGCGGTGCCCGTCGACGCCGCGGCGGACGCCTGGTTCAGCGCCCACCTCGACACGGAGGTGCGCCTCGTCCACCTCGACGACCCCGCCAAGCGCCGCCCCATCGACCCCGCGTACGCCAAGGACGGCGAGACGGTCAGCTTCGCCGACGGGTATCCGCTGCTGCTCACCACGCTCTCCTCGCTCGACGCCCTGAACTCACTGATCGCGCAGGGCGATCACGCCGACGAGGGCCCGCTCCCGATGAACCGGTTCCGGCCGAACGTGGTGGTGGACGGCACCCCGCCGTGGGCCGAGGACGACTGGTCGCGCGTCGCCATCGGGGACGTCACCTTCCGCGTCGCCAAGAAGTGCGGGCGCTGCGTGGTGACCACCACCGACCAGGACACCGCGGAGCGCGGCAAGGAGCCCCTGCGCACGCTCGCGCGCCACCGCCGCTTCGGCGACCAACTCGTCTTCGGGCAGAACCTGGTGCCCGAATCGACCGGTGTCCTGCGCGTCGGCGATCCGGTCACCGTCCTTGACTGACCTCCGTCCTGAATGATCACCGCCGAGTGGGGAACTCGAAGGCGGGGCACGGACGTTGAGCGACAGGGAATCGTGGAATCATAGAGAAGGGCGACCAGGAGCGACGTCGAAGGTGGCGCCGCTCTCTTCCCCCACCTGAGCGTGGGCCGTGCCGTCACCGGTCGAGACGGACGCGGAAGGGGGTGCAGGACTGTTGCGAGCGATCGCCGGACTCTGGCGCTGGCGGCACAATCCGCTGCGCCGCAGGACCGATCTGGTCGAGGCGTGGGTGGCTCTCGCCGCCCTGGTACTCATCCTGGTGGCCGTCCCGGTGGCCGCCGTCGTCACCACGGAGCTGACCCGCGAGGCCCTGCTGACCTCCATCCGGCACCAGCGCGAGAGCCGCCACGAGACCGTCGCCACGGTCACCAGGAAGGTCGCGGCTCCCCCGATCGACCCCGACCCGGAGACCTCCTCGGCGCGGGACGCGCACAGCCGCGTACTCGCCCACTGGATCGCGCCGGACGGCATCGAGCGCTCGGGCGTGGTCATGTCCGACCTCAAGGCCCCTGACCCGGGCGACCGTTTCACGATCTGGACCGACGCGAGCGGCCGCGTGGTCGGCAGGCCGCTGGACGGCGCGACCGCGACGACCCACGCGGTCCTCGCCGGATTCGGCGCGGCCACGGCCGCGGCGGGACTGGTCGAGGGGACCAGGAAGCTGATCCTCTGGCGCATCGCGCGCGGGCGTTATGCCCGTTGGGACCAGGCATGGGACAAGGCGGGCCCCGACTGGGGCAGGACCGGCACCGGCTCCTGAACGGCCCGCCCGCGCGGTCACGCAGGTGAGAGCCTGGGCATCGGGTCAACTCGCCTTGCCCGCGCGCGCTACGGTGGACCGGCCGAACTCTTCGGCTCCTCGCGCATCGACACCGCACGAAGCGGCCATCGACGCGAGATCCCGCGTACGACGAGGTGGGGGCAGAGCAACTCCATGGCACAGGGCACGGTCCAGGTGACGCACACCGGCACGTCGCGGTGGCGGCGCCGCACCGGCGAATACGCATCGCTCGCCGCTGCTTTGGAGGCCGCGAGCGACGGGGACGTACTGACCGTCAACGCCGGCACCTACCGCGAGAACCTCGTCATCCAGCGTGCGGTGACCCTGCGCGGCCCGGAGGGCTCCCCCGGCTCCGTGCGCATCGCGCCCTCCGAGGGAGTACCGCTCACCGTCCGCGCCTCCGCTCTCGTACAGGACCTGCACATCGAGGGCCAGGACTCCTCCGCGCCCGCGCTGCTCGTCGAGGACGGCGCCCCCGAACTCACCGACATCCGCGTGGTGACGCGCTCCGCGACCGGCATCGAGGTGCGCGGCGGCGCGCGCCCCACGGTGCGCCGCTGCACCGTCGACAACCCGGGCGGCATCGGCATCGCCGTGCTCGACGGGGGCGGCGGTGTCTACGAGGAGTGCGAGATCGTCGCGGCGGGCCAGTCCGGTGTCGCGGTGCGCGGCGGCGCGCATCCCCGTCTGGAGCGCTGCCGCGTGCACCACACGTCGGGCGCCGGGCTCTCGGTGACCGGTGAGCACACCGGGCTCGAGGCCATCGGCTGCGAGGTGTACGAGGTCAAGGGCGCCGGGGTGCAGATCGCCGGGCGCGCCACGGCGCACCTGACCGACTGCGACGTGCACCGCACCACGTCCGACGGAGTCACGCTCGACACGGACGCCGTGCTGACCCTCGCCGACTGCCGCATCCACGACATCCCGGAGAACGCGATCGACCTGCGCTCGCGCTCGGTGCTCACGCTGACCCGGTCCACGGTGCGCCAGTTCGGGCGCAATGGCCTCTCCGTGTGGGACCCCGGCACGCGCGTGGACGCCAACCAGTGCGAGATCCACGACAGTACGGGCGACTATCCGGCGGTGTGGGTCTCCGACGGCGCGACCGCCGTCCTGGAGTCCTGCCGGGTGCACGACGTGCCCGACGCCCTGTTCGTCCTGGACCGCGGCTCGCGCGCCGACGTCGTCGACAGTGACCTCTCCCAGGTGCGCAACACCGCGGTGTCGGTGAGCGACGGCGCGACGGCGCAGCTCGACGACTGCCGCATCCGCGAGGCCGCCACGGGCGCGTGGTTCCGCGACCACGGCAGCGGCGGCACGCTGGCCAACTGCACGGTCGACAGCGTGCAGACCGGCGTGATCGTCACCAAGGGCGCGGACCCCACCCTGGAACGCTGCACGGTCGACTCGCCCGCCGAGGCGGGCTTCTACGTCTCCGCGGGCGGCCGCGGCACCTTCCACGGCTGCCGGGTCTCCGGCAGCGGCGGGTACGGCTTCCACGTCATCGACGGCTGCCGTACGACCTTGCGCAAGTGTCGTACGGAACGGTGCGCGCGCGGCGGCTTCGAGTTCTCTGAGGAGGGGCCGCTCGTCGAGGACTGCACGAGCGACGAGAGCGGCGGCCTGCGGACGCCGACGTCCGCCGCGCAGGAGACTCCCGCCGTACAGACGGCCACGCAGACCGTCGGGCTGCTCGGCTCCGTGCCCGCCCAGCAGGCTCCGGGGCCCGCGGCGCCCGAGCCTGCCGCCACCCGCGCCTCCAAGGAGGTGCTCGGCGAACTCGACGCCCTGGTCGGCCTGGACAGCGTCAAGCGCGAGGTGCGCGCCCTCACCGACATGATCGAGGTGGGCAGGCGCAGGCAGCAGGCCGGGCTCAAGGCCGCGTCGGTCCGGCGCCATCTGGTCTTCACCGGCTCCCCCGGCACGGGCAAGACCACCGTCGCACGGCTCTACGGCGAGATCCTCGCCTCTCTCGGCGTCCTGCGGAGCGGCCACCTCGTCGAGGTGTCCCGCGTCGACCTGGTCGGCGAGCACATCGGCTCGACGGCGATCCGTACGCAGGAGGCCTTCGACCGGGCGCGCGGCGGTGTGCTGTTCATCGACGAGGCCTACGCGCTCTCGCCCGAGGACTCCGGACGCGACTTCGGCCGTGAGGCCATCGACACGCTGGTGAAGCTGATGGAGGACCACCGCGAGGCCGTGGTGGTGATCGTCGCGGGTTACACCGAGGAGATGCGGCGCTTCCTCTCGGTCAACCCCGGTGTGGCGTCCCGTTTCTCGCGGACCATCACCTTCAGCGACTATCTGCCCGAGGAACTCCTGCGGATCGTGGAGCAGCAGGCCGACGAGCACGAGTACCGCCTCGGCACGGGTGCTTCCGAGGCGCTCCTGAAGTACTTCACCGCGCTCCCCAAGGGGCCCGCGTTCGGCAACGGCCGCACCGCGCGGCAGACCTTCGAGGCGATGGTGGAGCGGCACGCGGGACGAGTCGCCCAGGTCGGCGAGCCGAGCACGGACGATCTCACGCTGCTGTATCCGGAGGATCTGCCGGAGCTGGTGTGACGGCTTCCGGCACCTGCGGGACCTCCGCGCCCGGCGGTCGTGGCGGCGGCACGCTGTGCTTGAGGCGGGCGAGCAGCCTGGCGCGTTCCTCCGCGAAGGCCGGGTCGGTCTGGTACTCGCCGTGGCCCAGGATCGGCGCGGGCAGCGGGTGCGCCTCCGTACGGCCGTAGGCGAGCGGGTCCTTGAGGGCGTCCCTGTCGACCTGCGGGCCGCATTCGCCGGGCAGGCGTACGGGGCCGCCGATCGGGTCCGTGGCGCGGTACAGATTGCGCCAGCAGTCGACCTCGCGGTGCAGTGAGGTGAGGGCCGCGGGGCCGAAGTGGGCGGGGAACCAGCGGCCGTAAAGCCGTTCGAGCGGCGAGCCGTAGGTGAGCAGGGCGACGCGTCTGCGGACCGAGGGGCGCAGCTGCCAGGCGGCGGCCGCGGCCAGGACGCTGCCCTGGGAGTGCCCGGAGAGGACGAGCCTGCCGCCCGTGGAGCGCGTCCAGGCGGCCATGCGCCAGGTCAGGTCGGGCACCGCGCGCTCGGCGTAGCAGGGCGGGGCGAAGGGGTGGGCCGCGCGCGGCCAGAAGGTGCCGACGTCCCAGAGGATGCCGATGGTGCGGCGGGCCGAGGGGTCGCGGTAGGCGCGGCGGCCCCAGGTGACGAAGAGTATGAAGCCGAGGCCGATCAGCCAGGAGCCGAGCGCCTGCGCGGTCTGCGCGGCCGCCTCCACCACGTCGGGCTCGCCCCGCGCGGCCTTGCCCGGCACCTTCTCGGTCAGCCACGCGCCGGTGAGGGCGCCCGTGCCGAGCAGCAGCGTCACCGCGGAGATGATGCCGACGAGCACGGGTGCGCGGTCGGTGAGGGTGGCACGCGCGCGTTTGCTCGCGATGCGCCGGGTGCGCTCGGAGTCCTCGCGCTCTTCCTCGTCCGGGTAGTCGAGGGCCACCCGCTCCATCTCGCGGCGCTTGAGCCGCAGCGTGCGGATGCCGAACCAGGCGCACAGCAGCGCGACGACGACCAGGAGCGGCGGAATCACGGAGGCCTGCCAGGTCAGCAGGACCGGCGGCCCGTCGATGGTGCCGCCCGCGCCCGGCGAGCCCCCGCCGTCCAGCCAGTCGGCGACGCGCTGGGCGCCGCCGCCGGACATCACGCCGCCGAGCGCGCAGGCCAGCATGGCGACGGCGGGGCCGCCGAAGCCGCGGATGGCGGTGCGCGAGTCGGGCGACGTGCGGAACAGGAAGTACGCCACCACCGCGAGGGCGAGGACCAGGATGCCCTGCACGAGCGCGATGCCGCCGAACGTCGCGTCGCCCGGCAGCCTTCCCTCGGAGCGCCAGCCGGGGCGCGACCACCCCGCGTAGAGCAGCACGAGCCCGAGCAGCGCGAGCGCGCTCACCGGGAGCCAGCGCACCAGGGTCCTGTCGAGCCCGCGGTCGAGCTTATTCTCGCTGCGCCCCCTGCGGCACACCACCCACACCACAACGGCCCCGCCGAGCAGCAGGGTTGAGTTCAGGAGCCAGCCCAGGGAGTCGAGCAGGCCGGGGCCGCCGGGACGCCGGTCCTGGCGGGCGGCCGGGGCACCGACCGCCGCGGCGACGGTGAGGAACCCGGCGGCCGTGTGGGCCGCGCGCAGCCGGGCCACCAGCCTGCGGCCGTACCAGAAGCCGGGCCTGCCGAGCGCGGTACGGCTGGTCTCCTCCTCCGGGTCGGCCTGGTGGGGCAGCGGCCGCACGGACTCGTACGCGCTCCAGGTCCGGTGCGAGAGGTACCAGAGCAGGCCGGTGAGCGCGGCGGGCACGAGCGCGGCGAGGGCGAGGCGGCGGCCGGGCTGGGACCACCAGCCGCCGTGTCCCTGGGCGTCGGCCGACAGGAAGCCGAGCCAGGCGCGCTCGTCGGCGCACTGCGGGGTGCCCGCGCACTGCCAGGCCGTCAGGTCGAGCGCGACCTCGCAGGCCGCGGCGACGAGCAGCACGGTGAGGGTGAGGCCGGTGAGGCGGACCAGGAGGCCGTAGGTGCGTACGAGCCGCTTGCGGTGGCGGGAGGTGGGGCGCATCCAGTGCGCGAGGTTGACCACCATGAAGGGCAGGAGCAGCAGCCACAGGGCGCGCGAGCCGTTGCCCGAGGTGAGGTTGCACCAGACGTACGCCTCGGGCACGGGTTTGCCCCGGTAGTCGTCGGGGCGCCGCTCGGCGTCGACGTCCTCCGTGCGGCGGAAGACGGCCGCCGTCTCGTCCCCGGAGACCCGCACGGTCCGCGGATCGCCGAGCATCTCTTCCGGTGTGGTTCCCCCGACTCCATGGACCAGGAGTTCCAGGGCGGTCTCGTCCTGCGTCGCACGCTCCACTGTTCAGCTTCCCCCGAGATGCGTGGTGTACGGGGGACAAGGATCCCGGCTCTCGGGCCCCGGCGCATCGACCGTCACGGAATCTCCCCGTTCCGGCCGCGCGCACGCCCTGCGGGCGGTGGCACGGGTGTCGGTGCCGCGTGCGAGGATGAGGCAGCGCGCCGGACGGGCGCGAGGGGTGTGACGAGGCAGAAGGGCCTGACCGGGATTGAGCGAGAATCAGAACCTCCTCGCCGAGCAGCGCCGTGCCCTGATCCTCGACGAGGTGCGCCGCCGCGGCGGGGTCCGCGTCAACGAACTCACCCGCAAGCTGGGTGTCTCGGACATGACGGTCCGCCGCGACCTCGACGCGCTCGCCCGCCAGGGTGTCCTGGAGAAGGTGCACGGCGGCGCGGTGCCCGTGGTCGAGGCGAGCACGCACGAGCCGGGCTTCGAGGCCAAGTCCGGGCTCGAGCTGACCGCCAAGGAGGACATCGCGCGGACCGCGGCGTCGCTGGTGTCGCCGGGCACGGCGATCGCGCTCTCCGGCGGCACGACGACGTACGCGCTCGCACACCACCTCCTCGACGTGCCGGATCTGACGGTGGTCACCAACTCGGTCCGGGTCGCGGACGTCTTCCACTCCGCGCAGCGCAGCTCGGGCCAGCGCCAGGGCGCGGCGACGGTCGTCCTCACCGGCGGCGTGCGCACCCCTTCGGACTCGCTGGTGGGCCCGGTGGCCGACCAGGCGATCGGCGCACTCCACTTCGACGTCCTCTTCCTCGGTGTGCACGGCATATCGCCGGAGGCCGGTCTGTCGACGCCGAACCTCGCAGAGGCGGAGACCAACCGGCGTCTCGTGCAGTCGGCGCGGCGCGTCATCGTGGTCGCCGACCACACCAAGTGGGGCACGGTGGGCCTGAGTTCGTTCGCCGCACTGACCCAGGTCGACACGCTGGTGACGGACGCGGGGCTGCCCGCGGACGCGCGTACGGAGATCTCCGAGCATCTGCACCGCCTTGTGGTCGCGGGCGAGCCGGAGAGCGCGGCCGGCGCCTACGACACCGAGGACACGACCGGCGAGGCGGCCGCGGCCGAAGCGGCTGGTCCGGCGGCGGATCTGTAACGGCCGGGCCCACGCAGACATCTGACGGGCCGCCAGCTATGGTGGCCATGCCGGGTCACCGCCCTATTCCGCTGGGGGTCAGCGTTCGATGGCACGCCAACTGAGCCCTGTGGGGCTTGAGTTCATAGAGTCCGCTCCACTGCGCCTGGTCTTCGCGCGCGAGGTGAGCGCATCCCCCGAGGCCGTCTATCGCGCCCTCGCCGACGAGGTGACCGACTGGCCGCGGTGGTTCACCGCGGTCACCCTGTGCAGGCCCACCGACGGCGGCAAGGGCCGCGAGGTCCACCTCAAGGGCGGCACCCGCTTCCAGGAGTCGATCCTCGTGGCCGAGGGTCCCGAGCGGTACGCCTACCGCATCGACGAGTCGAACGCGCCAGGACTGCGCGCCCTCGTCGAGGAATGGCGGCTCACCCCGGCGGGACCGGGCACCCGCGTGCAGTGGACGTTCGCCGTGGACGGTACCGCCGTGTTCCGGGGCACGCTCAAGCTCGGCCGCTCGGGCCTCGGCCGGGCGTTCCGCGACGCGGTCACGGCGCTCGACCGGCGGCTCGCGGCGGCCGAGGCGTAACGACCGCCCGGGACACTCGGGACATCGCCCTACTCGGGCCACGCCCCCGTCGCGAGCAGCGTCTCGATCGCCTGCCCGTACGGTGCGATGTCCAGGCCCTGTTCGGCCAGCCACCGGTCCGAGTAGTACTTGTCCAGATAGCGGTCCCCGCCGTCGCAGATCAGGGTGACGACGCTGCCGGTGCGGCCCGCCGCCACCATCTCGGCGACGATCTTCAGGGCGCTCCACAGGCCCGTGCCGGTGGAGCCGCCCGCCTTGCGGCCGATGGCCTGCTCCAGGGCGCGCACGGCGGCGACGGACGCCGCGTCCGGCACCTTCATCATGCGGTCGATCGCGCCGGGCACGAAGCTCGGCTCCATGCGGGGCCTTCCGATGCCCTCGATGCGTGATCCGCAGTCGCTCGTCGCGTCCGGGTCGTTCTTGGTCCACCCGTCGAAGAAACAGGAGTTCTCCGGGTCGGCGACGCAGATGCGGGTGTCGTGCTGGTTGTAGTGCACGTAGCGCGCGATGGTCGCCGACGTGCCGCCGGTACCCGCCGTGGCGACGATCCACGCGGGCTCGGGGTAGCGCTCCAACTTCAGCTGCTGGTACATGGATTCGGCGATGTTGTTGTTGCCGCGCCAGTCGGTGGCCCGTTCCGCGTACGTGAACTGGTCCATGTAGTGGCCGCCGGTCTCGACGGCCAGGGCGGCCGACTCGGCGTACATCGTGCGGGAGTCGTCCACGAAGTGGCACCCGCCACCGTGGAATTCGATCAGTCGGCACTTCTCGGCGCTGGTCGTACGCGGCATCACCGCGATGAAGGGCACGCCGATCAGCTTGGCGAAGTAGGCCTCGGAGACGGCCGTCGAGCCGCTGGACGCCTCGATGACAGGGCGCCCGGGCCGGATCCAGCCGTTGCACAGGCCGTACAGGAAGAGCGAGCGGGCGAGGCGGTGCTTGAGGCTGCCGGTGGGGTGGGTGGACTCGTCCTTGAGGTACAGGTCGATGCCCCACTGTTCGGGCAGCGGGAAGCGCAGCAGGTGGGTGTCGGCCGAGCGGTTGGCGTCGGCCTGGACCTTGCGGACGGCTTCTTTCAGCCAGGCACGGTACTCGTCGTCGCTGTGGTCCACGTCGAGCGTGGGCATCGGTTCGTCGGCTCGAACGGGGTGGGGGGTGCTCACCGCGGAACTCCTTCGCGTCGTGCCGGACGCGATTCGACGCGGCCGTACACCTCGATCTTAAACACCCTCCGCACGCTTCTCACCTGCATAAACACACCTTTGAGCACCTCAAAGGCACTGCTGGCGCAGCGGTCGGCAAAGGTCAGGAGTAGCCTCGGTAAAGGTCTCTTCGACCTGGCGGGACGTCGTCATGCGTACTGGTGCTCGACGCCGGGTGCGGGCAGACTGCGACGCAGCGGGACGCCCGTCCCGATCGAAGCGATTCACCGAAGCGCACTAGGGGGCGGAGCGTCATGGCGGAGCCGGAGTTCACAGCCACAGGCGTGCGGATCGGGCGGCGCTTGCGCTCCCTCACCCGGGCGGGACAGGTCCGGATCACCGACGGCAGGCTGGAGTTGCTCACCAGCTACGGCACGGAGATCGACAGCGCGCCGGTGCAGGCGGTGCGCACGGGCAAGCCCTGGTTCGCCGCGGACGACAGGGCCCTCGCCGATGTGAACGGCAAGCGATATCTGCTCACCCTCGGCGAGCGCGAACCGGCCCCGGGCGAGGGCGGACCGCCGACGGTGCGCGGCTTCCTCGACGCCGTCCGCAGGGCCGCCGGGCAGCGGCCGCGAGGCTGAGCGGACCCGCGGCACCCTCGCGCGAGTTGCACGCCCGCACCCCCTGAGTCACTCTGGTCTCACAACATCACTCTGGGTTTACCGGCGATGACGCTGCGAACCAGCCCGCCGGCCATACAGCAGGCGGCAGACCACGCGGCCCCCTGCTGGATCCGAACGTCGTCTTCTTCCGGACCTCAATTCGGGGAGTCGCAGCCGTGATCAGCCAGCCAAGCAGGCATTGCACGGTAGAGCTCCAAGCCCTGCCGTCGCGGATCGGCCAGGTCCGCAGAATCGTCTCTGCGCAGTTGCGCTACTGGCATCTCGATCCCTTGATAGACCAGGCCGCCCTCGGCGTCACCGAGCTGCTCACCAACGTCCACCGGCACGCCGAGCCGGACAAGGTGTGCACGGTGGAGATCGAGCTGTTGCTCGACCGCCTCACGGTGTCCGTGCACGACCACGATCCCCGGCTGCCCCAGCTGCGCGACGCGGAACCCTTCGCCACCTGTGGCCGCGGGCTCGCGATGGTCGCGGCGGTGAGCGAGAGCTGGGGCGTGCGCCCGCAGGGCGCGGCGGGAAAGATCGTCTGGTTCACGCTGCCCGCCTCCTCCCCCGCGGTGGCCCTGCCCGCCTGTCCCGGCTACGGCGCGGTGTCGGCGGAACACGCTCCCGCCCGGTCGGCCGTTGCCGGCTGACCGGGCGGTGACCCGCACCCGCCGCCCGGGCGTCACTCGGTGGCGATGGCCCGCAGCACATCGAGGCGCGCGGCCCGCCGAGCGGGACGCAGGCCCGCCAAGGCTCCCGCGGCCAGGCCCACCAGGGCGACCACCGCGAGCCGCGTCGGCGGAAGCGCGAACGCGAAGGCGCTGTCGGTCGCGCCGTCGGACGCCTTGACCAGCACCCAGCCGAGGAAGCCGCCGAGCGCGAGCCCGCCCGCCGTGCCGAACGCGGCGACCAGCACCGACTCCCAGCGGACCATGGCCCGCAGCTGCGCCCTGGTCTGTCCGACGGCACGCAACAGGCCGAGTTCGCGGGTGCGTTCGTGGACCGCGAGGGTCAGCGTGTTGGCGATGCCGAGCAGCGCGATGAGCACGGCGAGGGCGAGCAGCGCGTAGACGAGGGTCAGCATCATGTCGATGCCACCGGCCGCCGACTGCGCGTACTCGTCGCGGGTCTGCACATCCGGATTCCCGTACTCCTGCGCGGTCTTGGCGATCGCCGCCTTGCCTTCGGCCGTGCTCACGCCGTCCTTGAACGTCACGGAGACGAGGCTGTCGGCGTCCTGGGCGCGGTGCGGGGCCCAGGCCTGCCTGCTGATGACGTAGTCGCCCGCGAGCTCGGAGCGCCCGAAGACGGCGCGGACCGTGAAGGTGTCCTTCGTGCCGTCGGCGAAGGCGAGTCGCGCCTTGGAGCCGACCTTCAGGTCCAGCTTGTCGGCCTCCGCGCGGGTGATCGCGATGCCGTGGTCGCCGAGCGCGTCCAGGGACCCGTCGACCGTGCCGAGGTCGAAGGACTTGACGAAGGGTCCGGGGTCGGTGACGGTCAGCGCGCGGCCCTCGCCGTTGACCTCCGCGGCGCCCTTGCCGAGGCCGACGGCGGTCGCCACCTCGGGCCGCTCGGCGAGCGCGGGGGCCAGCTTCGGGCTCAGGCCGCTGCCGCCCGCGCCGAATCCCGGGGTGCTGATCGCGACGTCGCCCGCGAAGGAGCGGTTCACGGTCTGGTCCATGGTCGCCTTCAGTGAGGCGCCGAAGACCGTGAACAGGGAGACGACGGCGACGCCGATCATCAGGGCGCTCGCGGTGGCGGCGGTCCGCTTGGGGCTGCGCAGGGCGTTGCGCCTGGCGAGCCCGCCCGTGACGCCGCGAAGCCGGTCGAGGGGCCCGCCGATGATCCTTACCGCCCGCGAGGACGCGACGGGGCCGAGCACCACGAACGCCGCGAGGGCGAGGACGGCGCCCGCGCCCGCCAGCCACACCGAGGGGCTGACGAGGACACCGGTCAGGGCGAGGCCGACGGCCGCCAGCGCCAGGCCCGCGCCCGCGAAGGCCCGCGCCCGCGAGGCCCCGGAGTGATCCACCGCGGTCTCCCGCAGCGCGGCCAGGGGCGCCGTGCGCCCGGCGCGTACGGCGGGCAGCAGCGCGGAGCCGAGACAGACCACGACGCCGACGGCGAGCGGCAGCAGCATGGAGAGCGCGCTGATCACCAAGTCACCCTCGGGAAAGGGGAATCCGATGGCGGGGAAGAGTGCCTGGAGCCCTGCCGCGATCCCGATGCCGCCCGCGAGACCCGCGGCCGACGCGACCACGGCGACGGCGCTCGCCTCGACGAGGGTCGACGCGGTGACCTGGCGGCGCGATGCGCCGAGCGCGCGGAGCAGCGCGTTCTCGCGGGTGCGCTGGGCGACGACGATGGCGAAGGTGTTGTGGATGCTGAAGGTCGCCACGAGCAGGGCGACCCCGGAGAACACCAGCAGGAAGCTGGTGAACAGGGAGAGGAACTGGCCGGAGATGTTCTCCGTGTTCTCCGCCGCCGACTCCTCGCCCGTGATGGCCTCGACTCCCTTGGGCAGTACGGGAGTCAGCGCGTCCACGAGTTCCCGCTGGCTCACTCCGGGGCCCGCCCGCACCTGGATGGTCGAGGCCTCGCCGGGCTTCGGCGTCAGGTACTTCTCCGCGTCGGCCCGTGTCATGCCGGTGAAGGTGGTCTGCGCCATACCGTCCGCGCCGCCGAAGGTCGCGAGTCCCACGATCTTCACCTGGACGGGGTCGGGAGTGCGCAGGGTCGTGGTGTCGCCGATCTTCAGGTCTCCGGAGTCGGCGGCGCCCCGGTTGATCACGACCTCGCCGGGGGCGGCGGGGACGCGCCCTTCGGCGAGCTGGTACGCGTTCAGCTGTGCGTCGTCGATCCAGTTGCCCGCGAGCGTGGGCGGGCCCTTGCCGCCGATGGGCTCGCCGTCCTTGCCGAGCAGCTGGCCCGCGCCCTGGATGTCGGGGGCCGCGGCCGCGACGCCTTCGGTCTTCTCGATCTTCCCGACCAGGGAGGTGCTCACGGGCTTGCGGGTGCCCTGGCTGTCGTCGGGGGTGGTGATGGTGTCCGCGCCGCGGACGACCGCGTCGGTGCCGCTCGTCGCGTTGCCGAACATCGTGTCGAAGCTGGCGCGCAGGGTGTCGCCCATGACGAGGGTGCCCGCCAGGAAGGCGACGCCGAGCATGACGGCCAGGAACGTACCGGCGAAGCGCCGCTTGTGGCCGCGCAGCGAGGACAGGCTGATGCGCGCGGAGGCGCCGAAGGAGCTCATGACGACGTCCTCCTGCCGGGCCGCGTGGCGGACGGTTCCGTGTCGAGCACCTTCAGGCGGTCGAGGACCAGATCCGCGGTCGGCGCCTCCATCCGGTCCACGAGCCGCCCGTCGGCCAGGAAGACGACCTCGTCGGCGTGGGCGGCCGCCACCGGGTCGTGGGTGACCATGACGACGGTGCGGCCCATCCCGCGCACGGCGCGGCCGAGGAGTCCGAGGACCTCCTCGCCCGCGCGCGAGTCCAGGTTCCCGGTGGGCTCGTCGGCGAAGACGACGTCGGGCTGTCCGGCGAACGCCCGTGCCACGGCGACGCGTTGCTGCTGTCCGCCGGAGAGCTCGGCGGGCCTGTGGTGCAGCCGGTCGCGCAGGCCGACGACGTCGATCAGGGCCTCGGTCCACTCGCGGTCGCCGCGGGTGCCCGCGAGGTCCATGGGCAGCGTGATGTTCTCGGCGACGGTCAGCGTCGGCACCAGGTTGAAGGCCTGGAAGACGAAGCCGATCCGGTCGCGGCGCAGCAGCGTGAGGCGCCGGTCATCCAGGGCGCCGAGCTCGGTGTCGCCGATGAACGCGGCGCCCGAGGTGAGCGTGTCGAGCCCGGCCGCGCAGTGCATCAGCGTGGACTTGCCCGACCCGGACGGGCCCATGATGGCGGTGAAGCGTCCGGCGGGAAAGCCGACGTCCACTCCGTCCAGGGCCCGTACGGCGGTGTCGCCGCTGCCGTAGGCCTTCACTGCGTCGGTGACGCGGGCGGCGTCCGTGCGCACGGGGGCCGCGATCCGTCCGGTCGAGGTGCTCATGCCGCGCCGCCCTTGGAGGTACGGCCGAACTCCTCGTTCAGGACGGTCAGTCGGCGCCAGTACTCGTCCTCGTCGATCTCGCCGGAGGCGAAACGGCGGCCGAGCACGGCGATGGGCGACTGCTCCCCGAGGCCCGCCGGGTGCCCCGCGGCCCGGAAGGGTCCGCGGCGGCCACGCCACACGGTGCGGCGGAGCAGGGTGACGGCGCCGACGACGACGGCCGCCCAGATCAGCGGGAAGAAGAGGATCCACGGGCCGGGCCCGCCGTCCCATTGCGCCAGGGTCTGCATCTGAAGTCATCTCCTCTAGAGCGGTTTCTCCGACGCCTCCAAGGTCGCTCCGGCAGGGCCCCCACGTCGTCGTACGGGCAGCGGCACCCCGCGTACCACCGCGGGAGTACGCATGGCGCGCCCGGCTGCTCCCTCGATGACTGACTTCTGTACCTACTAGTATGTACAGTGTCCTCATGAGCACTCCGGAGCGACTGATCGAGGCCACCCGCGAGCTCCTGTGGGAGCGCGGTTACGTGGGCACGAGCCCCAAGGCCATCCAGCAGCACGCGGGCGCGGGCCAGGGCAGCATGTACCACCACTTCGCGGGGAAGCCGGATCTGGCACTCGCCGCGATCCGGCGCACGGCCGAGGAGATGCGCGCCACCGCGGAAGCCGTGCTCGCCGGGCCCGGTTCGGCGTACGAGCGCGTGGAGGCGTACCTGCTGCGCGAGCGCGACGTGCTGCGGGGCTGCCCGGTCGGCAGGCTCACGATGGACCCCGACGTCATCGCGAGCGACGAGCTGCGCGCACCCGTCACGGAGACCCTCGACTGGCTGCGCGACCGGCTCGCCGGAATCGTCCAAGAGGGCTGCGACCAGGGCGAGTTCACGCCGTCCCTGAACGCGGGCGAGATCGCCTCGGCGATCGTCGCGACGGTCCAGGGCGGCTACGTCCTGGCCCGTTCTGCCGGATCGCCCGCCGCGTTCGACGCGGGCGTGCGCGGGCTGCTCGCGCTGCTACGGGCGGCCGCACCCGCCCGCCCGTAACCCACCCCACCACCGAGCAAGGATCCCTACGGTGCACATCACCCGAACCCGCCCGGACAGCAAGCAGGGCCCCGCCGAGCACTTCACCGGCGCGGTCTGGCTCGACGAGATCGCCGCACCCGAACTCCCTTCCCGGCTGCGGATGTTCAGCGTGCACTTCGCACCGGGCGCCCGCACGGCCTGGCACACCCATCCACACGGCCAGGTCCTCCACGTCACCGAGGGCGAGGGACGCGTACAGCGCGAAGGGGGTCCCGTCGAGCCGATCCGTGCGGGCGACACCGTCTGGATCGAGCCGGGCGAGCGGCACTGGCACGGGGCGGGGCCGCGCACGTTCATGACGCATCTGGCGGCGGTCGAGGCGGCCGTGGACGGCACGACCGTGACCTGGGGCGAACTGGTCGACGACGCCGACCCCAACAGCTGACCCGGTAGCCAACCGACAGTCCCCACACACTCTTTGAGGAGTACGCCGTGCACGCCATGCAGTACGAGATCACCCTGCCCGCCGACTACGACATGGGCATCATCCGCCACCGGGTGGCGACGAAGGGGCACTTGCTCGACGACTTCCCCGGGCTGGGCCTCAAGGCGTATCTGACGCGCGAACGCGGCAGGGACGGCTCGCCCGTGAACCAGTACGCGCCGTTCTACCTCTGGAACAGCCCCGAGGGCATGAACTCCTTCCTCTGGGGGCCGGGGTTCAGGGGTCTCGCGGACGACTTCGGACGGCCCGACGTACGGAACTGGACGGTCCTCGCCTACGAGGAGGGAGCCGCCGCATCGGCCACGCCCAAGGCGGCGATCCGACGCGCGCAGCGGATACCGGCACGCACCCCACTGCCGGAGTACGCCGTCGAACTCGCCCACGAGGCGGAGCGGCTGGCCCGGCAGGACGGGGCGGTGAGCGCGGCGGTCGCCATCGACCCGCATGCCTGGGAGGCGGTGCACTTCTCGCTCTGGGACCACGCTTCGCCGCACGGCGTCGGTGACGTCTTCGACGTCCTGCACCTGTCGGCACCGGAGCGGGACGAGCTGACGCGGGGTCGGCAGTGGTGAGCGCGCCCCGCACCGTACGGACGGTCCTCGGCGACATCCCCCCTGCCGAGCTCGGCACGTGTGACGCGCATGACCACGTGTTCATCAGGAGTCCTCAACTGCCGGGCCAGGAGCTGGACTCGGCCGACGCGGCGGCCCGCGAGCTGGCGGCGTTCGGCGCGGCGGGCGGGCAGAGCGTCATCCAGTGGACTCCGTACGGGATGGGGCGCCGTGCCGGACGGCTGCCCGCGCTGGCCCGATCGACGGGCATACGGATCGTCGCAGCGACGGGACTGCACCAAGCGGCCCACTACACACCGGAGTTGCTCGACGAGCTGCGCGGCGAGGGTCTCACGGACGTCTTCATCCGCGAACTCACCGCAGGCATCGGCGACTCGGGCGTGCGGGCCGGTCTCATCAAGGTCGCGGGCGGCTTCCACGGGCTCGACGCGCACGCCCGGTGGACCATGCGCTCTGCGGCCGAGGCGCACCACGCCACGGGCGCCCCGATCACCGTCCACCTGGAGCTGGGCACCGGCGCCCTGGACGTACTCGACCTGCTCTGCGGCGAACTGGACGTCCCGCCGGAGCGAGTGGTCCTCGGCCACCTGAATCGCTCTCCCGACCTGCTGATCCACCATCAGGCTGCGCAAGCAGGCGCCTATTTGGCCTTCGACGGTCCGTCCCGCGCCCACCACGCCACGGACTGGCGCATGCCGGACGCCGTACGGGCGCTCGCCGAAGCGGGCTTCGGCGACCGGCTGCTCCTGGGCGGTGACACGACCACGGCGGGGGCCCGCTCGGTGAACGGCGGCCCCGGCATGCCCCACCTGCTGCGCGGAGTGCGTCCCCGTCTCGAACTCGCCGTGGGCCAGGAGCTGGTGGAGCGGATCCTGACGGTCAATCCGGGGCGGGCGTTCGGGGTGCGGTGGGGCGTCAGCTGACCTTCCACTGGCCGGTGTCGGGGGCGAACCCCGAATCGGGTGTCCACTGCACGTTCACGACGACGGACGACTTCGGGATCTCGAAGACCAGCCAGCCCCTGGCCGTGTCACCGGGCGGAAGTTTGAGGGACGCGGACATCGAAGGACCAGCGGTCACCTCGACGACGGTGGCATGGAAGCCCTGCCCCTTCTTGTCGGTCACCTGCGCACCGTTGCTGGGGGCGTCCTGATAGGTCTTGCCTCCCTTGTTGACCAGCTTCAGGCGGGCGGCGACCCACTTCTTGCCCGCGGCCGGTTTGAGGAAATCGTTGGACGACTCCGCGGAGGCGACGAACTTCTCCATGGTCGCGTCGAGCCGGGTGCCGCTGTTCAGGCCCTTCAGCGAGAGCGTGTCGCCGAGCTCGGCCTTGCCGTCGTCCGCGTCGGGCTTCTTGGACTTCGAACCGCCCTTGGAATCGGCCGACTTGGACGTGGACTTCGGGTCGGTGACGACGCCGCCGTCATCACCACCGCAGGAGGCCGTGGTGCCGAGTGCGAGGACTGAGAGGACGACGGCTGCGATGAGTCGGCGCATCGTGACCTCCTCGGGAAGTGCCGGTAGGAGGAGGCTCATGGTGAACCCGCCGGGCGCCGGGGGGAGGCCCCCTCGTGGGCATCGTGCGGGAACCGGTACTGGAATGCCACCGGCATGTGACCTTCCGATGTTCTCGCCCGGCGCGCGCCAGCCCTTGCGCACGTATCGCACCGTGCGCCCCACGCCGTATTGCACCGCACGTTCCAAAACGGGTACGGTTCCCCCATGGCCCGACCGAGGACTTTCGACGAGGAGCGGGCCCTGGACGCGGCGATGCACGCCTTCTGGGTGAAGGGCTACGAGGCCACCTCGACCCAGGACCTGTGCGAAGCCACCGGACTGGGCCGCAGCAGCATCTACAACACGTTCAGCAGCAAGCACGACCTCTTCCGGCGGGCCCTCGCCCGCTACATGGAGACGATGAACGCCGGTCAGACCGCGATCCTCGACGACGTGGAGCGGCCCGCGACGGAGCGGCTGCGCGCACTGTTCGACCGGGTCATCGACGGCGAGTTCGCGACCCGGCAGGACGATCACAGCATCGGCTGCCTGACCGTGAACACGACCGTCGGGCTCGCCTCCCGCGACGCGGAGGCGGCCGGGATGCTGGCGCGCGACCTGGAGTTCCGGCTCGCGTCACTGGGCGCCGTCGTCCGGTCGGGGCAGCTCGCCGGTGACATCACGCCGAAGCGCGACGCCGACACCCTCGCCCGCTACCTCAACGCCGTCATCGGCGGCATGCGCGTCTCCGCGCAGGGCGGCGCCGACCGCGCCGCCCTGGAGGCGATCGCCGGGACCGCGCTCGACGCGCTGGCGGTGCACTGACCGGCACGAGCCGCCGGAACCGCCCCCACAGGGCCCTCCGCGCCTCCATGCCTCCGCATGCCCTTTTTTTGTACTGATCTATCCAATACTCATGCCTGACAGGAGCCCACCCATGCCCCGCGCCGTATACGTACTGGCCCTCGGCATCTTCGCCATGGTGACCAGCGAATTCGTGGTCGCAGGACTGATGCCCCAGATGGCCGACGGGCTCGACGCCACCATCCCCGAGATCGGTTATCTCATCACCGCCTTCGCGGCGGCGATGGCCTTCGGCGGACCCGTCCTCACCGTGGCCGTACTGAAGATGCGTCAGAAGTCCGCCCTGATGGTGCTGTTCGGCATCTTCCTGGCGGGCAACGTGCTCGCCGCGCTCGCGCCCGACTACCGCACCATGCTGGTGGCCCGCGTGCTCACCGGCATCGCCTCGCAGGCGTTCTTCGGCGTCTCCATCTCGCTGGGCTCGCGCATCACCCGCCCCGAAGTGCGCGGCCGCGCCGTCGCCGTGGTCCTCAACGGGCTGATGCTGGGGACCCTGCTCGGGCTTCCGTTCGCCACCGTCGTCGGCGAACACCTGGGCTGGCGCGCCGCGTTCTGGGCCATCACCGCGCTGACCGTACTGGCCGCTCTCGCCACGCTGGCGTTCGTGCCGCACACGGACGGCGAGGCCGAGGAGGCCGGTGGCGGCCTCCGTCAGGAGGTGGGCGCCTTCCGCAGCCCGCGCCTCTGGCTCGTCATGATCACCAGCACCTTCACCATCGGCGCGACCTTCTCCGCCTTCAGCTACCTCAACCCGATCCTCACCAAGGTCACGGGCTTCTCCACCGGCACCGTCCCGCTGCTGCTCATCGCGTACGGCGCGGCCACCGTCATCGGCAACACCGTCGTCGGCAGGCTCGCCGACCGCCGCGCCCTGCCCGTACTCGTGGTGGGTCTCGCGCTCAACCTGACCTTCCTCGTCGGGTTCGCGCTCTTCGCCCAACTGACCGTCCCCGCCGTGCTGTTCATGCTGGGCGTCGGCCTGGTCGGCGTCACCATGAACCCGGCCCTGATCACCCGGGTGCAGCGGGCCAGCAACGCGCGGCCGCTGGTCAACACCGTCCACTCGTCGTTCATCACGCTCGGCGTCATCATCGCCACGTCCGTCGGCGGACCCGCCATCGACGCGCACGGCCTGCGGGCGCCCCTGTGGATCGGCGCGGGCCTCGCGGTCCTCGGGCTCGGCACGCTCCTTCCCGACCTGCTGCACCGCCGGACGGCGGACCGATCCGGCGCCGATGACGCGGCCGAGCCCGCCCGACTGGACGACCAGCCCGCCGAGCGCAGCACCCAGCCCGTCTAACCCAGCGCCGCCAAGGGGTCGTCGAGCACCGGCTGCCAGGCCAGCTCGGCGGCCCCCACCAGGCTGTTGTAGTCCAGCGTGCACGCCAGGATCGGCACGCCGCCGCTGCGCCCCCACAGGCTCCGGTCGGCGACGACGGCGCGCAGCCGCTCCGGGTCCGCCTCCAGGAGCGTGCGGTGCAGGCCGCCCAGGATGATCCGGTCGGGGTTGAGGATGTTGACCAGACCCGCGAGCCCGAGGCCGAGGCGGTCGATGAGGACCTCGGCCGCCGAGCGCACGGAGGGGTCCGCGTAGGAGCCGCGGATCAGTTCGCGAGCCTGTACGAGCAAACCCTCGGGGCCCGGCGCGCGCCCGGCCTCCGTCAGGAAGGCGAGGGGGTCGGTCTCCACGTCGAGGCAGCCGCGGCCGCCGCAGTAACAGGCCTGCCCCTCGGAGTTCACCGTGAGGTGCCCGACCTCCAGGGCGAGGCCCGAACTGCCCGTGTGCAGACGGCCGTCGAGGACCAGGGCGCCGCCGACCCCGCGGTGCCCGGTCGCCACACAGAGCAGGTCGCGGGCGCCGCGCCCGGCGCCGTGCCGGTGCTCGGCGAGCGCGGCGAGGTTCACGTCGTTGGCGGCGAACGCCGGTCCCTCGATGCCCGCTTCGCGGACGCGATCGGCGAAGATCTCACGGACGTGCGAGCCCGCTGGCCAGGCGAGGTGCAGCGGATTGAGCGCCGTGCCCTCGGGCTCGGCGACCGCCGACGGCACCGCGAGACCCGCGCCCACACACCGCCTGCCGGTCTCGCGCAGCAGCCGGGCGCCCGCCTCGACCACCGATCCGAGCACCTGGGCGGGGTCGGCGCCGACGGCCTCGCAGCCGGGCGCGGTCGCCACGATGCGGCCGCCGAGCCCGACCAGGGCCGCCCGGAACCCGTCCGCGTGCACCTGCGCGGCGAGCGCGACGGGCCCCGTCTCGACGACGGAGAGCCGGTGCGAGGGCCTGCCCTGCGAACCCGCGGCCGCGCTCGGCTTCGCGTCGATCCTGATCAGGCCGAGCGCCTCCAGTTCGGCGGCGACGGCACCCGCGGTGGCGCGGGTGACCCCGAGCTCGGCGGTGAGCACGGCACGGGTGGGGGCCCGGCCGGTGTGGACGAGTTCGAGCGCGGGACCCAGCGCGCCGCGCCCCCGCTCCAGACGGGTGCGCGTGGACACTTCCCCCTCGCCGCGGGGGGCAGCCTTGCCGTTCATGTGGGCGAGTCTCCCATGATCCGTACACCGCCTCGCCGTTCAGCCGTCATCCGCTCCTCCTCCGCCCTTCGGCGACCGCACATCTTCGGCCATCGCGCCATCGTGTTGTGCGCGACCCGGGAACACCCCTAGTGTGACTTTGTGCCGCTACGAAACAAACTCGGGACCGCAGCGCCGCGGCCCACCGCCCCCGGCCTGCGCCGCCTGCGCGTCGCGCTGACCGTCTTCTTCGCGCTCGACGGCTTCGTCTTCGCGGGCTGGGTCGTCCGCATCCCCGCGATCAAGGACCAGACCGGGGCGTCGGCGAGCCAGCTGGGCCTCGCGCTGCTCGCCGTCTCCGCGGGCGCGGTGATCACGATGACGCTCACGGGACGGCTCTGCAGGCGCTACGGCAGCCTCCAGACGACCGTGGCCTGCGGTGTGCTGCTCCCGCTCAGCGTCGCGCTGCCGCCGCTGACCGACTCGGTGCTCGTACTTGGCCTCGTCCTGCTGTTCTTCGGCGCGGCGTACGGCGGGATCAGCGTCGCGATGAACAGCGCGGCGGTCGATCTGGTGGCCGCGCTGCGCCGCCCCGTGATGCCCAGCTTCCACGCGGCGTTCAGCCTCGGCGGCATGATCGGCGCAGGCCTCGGCGGCCTGGTCGCGGGCCACCTCTCCCCCACGCCCCACCTGCTCGGCATCACGGTCGTCGGCCTGGCGGTCACCGCGGTCACCGCGCCCGTACTGCTGCGGGACGGCGCGCCGGACCGGCTGCGCGAGCACTCCTCGAACCCGGACGCGCGCCCGGCCCCTGGCGCCCGGGCGCCCCACCGCATGGACCGCCGCACCCGCGGCCTCGTGCTGGTCTTCGGGCTCATCGCGCTGTGCACCGCGTACGGCGAGGGCGCGATCGCGGACTGGGGCCCGCTGCACCTGGAGCAGGACCTGCACGCGCACCCGGGCGTGGCCGCCGCGAGCTACTCCTGCTTCGCCTTCGCCATGACCATCGGGCGCCTCTCCGGCACCACGCTCCTCGAACGCCTCGGCAGGACTCGCACGGTGGTCGGCGGCGGCGCCACGGCCTGCGTCGGCATGCTGCTCGGCGCGCTCGCCCCCTCGACGGGCCTCGCGCTCGCCGGTTTCGCCGTCACCGGGCTCGGACTCGCCAACATCTTCCCCGTGGCCGTGGAACGCGCGGGCGCGCTCGCCGGTCCCGGCGGGGTCGCCGCCGCCTCGACGCTCGGCTACGGCGGCATGCTGGTGGGGCCGCCGCTGATCGGCTTCATGGCGGACTGGTACTCGCTGCCCGCGGCGCTGACCAGCGTCGCGCTGCTCGCCGCCACGGCCGCGCTCATCGGCTTCGCGACGCGGCACACCGAGCGTACGGAGCATGCGGAGCCCGCCGCACGTACAGAGCGTACGGAGCGTACGGAAACGGTCTGACATCATCCGGAGGTTCCGGTTCGGGCTCGCCCCATCCAGCGGAATCTCCCGCCAGAATCTTCCGCATGACGACGATGGAGATTTCCGCACTCATCCAAGTGGTCGACGACGAAGGCCAGTTGCTCGCGCGGGCCGCCGAGGAGGCGGGGACCGAGGCGAAGGTGCCCACCTGTCCCGGCTGGCAGGTGCGGGACCTGCTGCGGCACACCGGGATGGTGCACCGCTGGGCCGCCGCGTTCATCACGGAGCGGCGCACCGCGTACCAGCTCGGCGGCGAGGTTCCCGATCTCGAAGGGGACGCGCTCGTCGGCTGGTTCCGGCAGGGGCACGCCGCGCTCGTCGAGACGCTCAACGGCGCGCCGCCGGACGTCGAGTGCTGGGCCTTCCTGCCCGCCCCCTCGCCGCTGGCCTTCTGGGCCCGGCGGCAGGCGCACGAGACGACGGTCCACCGGATGGACGCCGAGTCGGCGCGCGGCGGTACGTCGTTTTCGCCGATCCGCACCGCGTTCGCGGTGGACGGGATCGAGGAGCTGCTGTTCGGCTTCCACGCGCGGTCCAGGAGTCAGGTGCGCAGCGACGTACCGCGGGTGCTGCGGGTGCGGGCCACGGACGCGCCCGGGGAGGGGAGCTGGACGGTGCGGCTCTCGGAAGGGCCGCCCGTCACCGAGCGCGGCTCGACGGCTCCCGCCGACTGCGAGGTGTCCGGTCCCGCGGCGCGGCTCTATCCGGCGCTGTGGAACCGACTGCCGTTCCCCGAGGTGAGCGGGGACCGTTCGCTCGCGGCGCTGTGGCGCGAGAAGTCGGCCATCGTCATGAGCTGACCGCCGCCGACGCGCCCCGCGCGAGCGTCAGTCCGTAGTCCCCGCGAGCATGCGCTTGAGGACCGCCCGCTGCAAGGGCCGCACCTCCGTGTGGAGTTCGCGCCCCTTGTCCGTCAGGGAGACGCGCACGCCGCGCCGGTCCTCGCTGCACATGCCGCGCTCCACGAGGCCGTCCTTCTCCAGACGTCCGATCAGGCGGGAGAGCGCGCTCTGGCTCAGATGGACGTGCGAGGAGATCTCCTGGACGCGGAATGTGCAGCCGCCGTCGTCCGACGAGCCCTCCGCGAGGACGTCGAGCACCTCGAAGTCGCTCGCTCCCAGGCCGTGCGGATGGAGCTCACGATCGAGCTCGCACAGGGTACGCGCATGCACCGCGAGGATGTCGCGCCATTGGTCCACGAGCCCTTGCTCGGCCGTTTTCGCCGCCATGACATCGCAAGGTAGCAGAGAATCCGCACTTTGTTGCATTGGAATTAAATGCGCTTGCATCCAATGCATGTGCATGTACCTTACTGCCCATGACTTCTCCGCTCACAGCTGTCTCCACGTCCCCGGAGCGCTGGACCCCGCGTCTGTGGGGCACTCTGCTGGTGCTCTGCGCCGCGATGTTCCTCGACGCACTCGACGTATCGATGGTCGGCGTCGCCCTGCCCTCCATCGGCTCCGAACTCGACCTCTCCACCTCGACCCTGCAGTGGGTCGTCAGCGGCTACATCCTCGGCTACGGGGGACTCCTCCTCCTCGGCGGACGGGCCGCCGACCTGCTCGGCCGCCGCCGGGTCTTCCTGATCGCGCTCGCCGTCTTCGCGCTCGCCTCGCTGCTCGGCGGCTTCGTCGACTCCGGGCCACTGCTCATCGCGAGCCGCTTCATCAAGGGGCTGAGCGCCGCGTTCACCGCACCCGCCGGTCTCTCCATCATCACCACGACGTTCGCCGAGGGCCCGGTCCGCAACCGCGCGCTCACCATCTACACCACCTGCGCCGCCACCGGCTTCTCCATGGGCCTGGTCCTCTCCGGCCTGCTCACCGAGGCCAGTTGGCGCCTGACCATGCTGCTGCCCGCGCCCATCGCCCTGCTCGCGCTGGTCGCGGGCATCAAGCTGATCCCGCGCAGCGCCCGCGAGAAGAACACCGGCGGCTACGACATCCCGGGCGCCATCACCGGCACCGCGGCCATGCTGCTGCTCGTCTTCACCGTCGTGGAGGCCCCCGAGGCGGGCTGGGCCTCGGCCCGCACGCTCCTGTCGTTCCTCGTCGCCGCCGCGCTGCTCGCCGTCTTCGTACGCGTCGAACTGCGCAGCGCCAGCCCGCTGATCCGGCTCGGCGTACTGCGCTCGGGACCTCAACTGCGGGCACAGCTGGGCGCGATGACGTTCTTCGGCGGCTACGTCTCCTTCCAGTTCCTGGCCACGCAGTACTTCCAGTCGCTGCTCGGCTGGTCCGCCCTTGAGACCGCGCTCGCCTTCCTGCCCGCGGGCGCGCTCGTCGCCCTGTCGTCGACGAAGGTCGGCTCGGTCATCGACCGGTTCGGCACCCCGCGGGTCATCGTGGCCGGGTTCGTGCTGCTCGTTGCCTCCTACGCGCTCTTCCTCCGGATCAGTCTGACCCCGGCGTACGCGGCGGTGGTCCTGCCGTCGATGATCCTGCTCGGCTTCGCGTGCGCCCTGGTCTTCCCCTCGCTCAACATCCAGGCCACCAACGGCGTGGACGACGACGAGCAGGGCATGGTGTCCGGCCTGCTCAACACCTCGATCCAGGTGGGCGGCGCGATCTTCCTCGCGGTCGTCACCGCCGTGGTCACCGCGTCGTCGCACGACGGCGACGCGTCGCCGCAGGCAGTCCTGGACACCTTCCGGCCCGGCCTGATCGTGGTCACCGCCATCGCGGTCGCGGGACTCCTCGTCATGCTCACCGGGCTGCGGACGTCGCGTACGCGGGAGAGTGCCGTCGTCGCCAAGTCGGTGCCGCAGGGGGCGGCGGATCAGGGGCTGGCAGACCTGGAGCCGGTGGAACGGGAGCCGGTGGCCGCCCGAGACTGACCCCTTGACGCCCCAACTGGCCGCTCCTGGCAGGCAATTGCTCGCCCGCCGGGAGCGGCCACCGTATCTCCCCGGTCGTGGGCGCCGGGCGTTTTACCCGACCACCTGTGGGGCAGCACACTTCATGACGTGACGATGGGGTGAAGGCGATGCCTCTTGAGGGCGAGTACGGACCGAGTCCGGCGCAATGGATCCGCGATCAGGTCGAGTTGTACGAGAGTTCGGGCGGCACCGAGGGATCGACGCTCTGGGACACGGGCCTGCCCGTCGTCATCCTCACGACGCGGGGCGCGAAGAGCGGCAAGATCCGCAAGATCCCGCTGATGCGCGTCGAGCACGAGGGGCGGTACGCGGCCGTGGCCTCGAAGGGCGGCTTCCCCCGCCACCCGGTCTGGTACTTCAACCTCATCTCCGACCCGCACGTGGAGCTCCAAGACGGGGCCGTACGCCGGGACATGACGGCCCGTGAGATCACCGGGGACGAGAAGTCCGAGTGGTGGGAGCGCGCGGTCGCCGCGTTTCCGCAGTACGCCGAGTACCAGGAGAAGACCGACCGGGTGATCCCCGTCTTCGTACTGGAGCCGCCCGCGAGCGGGTAGGAACCCGACGCTTCCTCCCTACCGCTTCGACTTCTCCTTCGTACGGGCCGTCATCCCAGCCAGCCGGGCCGCACCAGGCCCGTCTCGTACGCGGTGACGACGAGCTGGGCACGGTCCCGGGCGTGGAGTTTGACCATCGCGCGTGAGACGTGGGTCTTCGCGGTGAGCGGGCTGACGACGAGGCGGCGGGCGATCTCCTCGTTGGTGAGGCCGACGCCGACCAGCGCCATCACCTCCCGCTCCCGCTCGGTGAGTTCGCCGAGCGCGTCGGCGGCCGCGGGCTCCTTGGAGCGGGCCGCGAACTCGGCGATGAGACGGCGCGTCACCCCCGGCGAGAGCAGCGCGTCGCCCTCGACCACGGCCCTTACGGCGCGCAGCAGTTCGTCCGGCTCGGTGTCCTTGACGAGGAAGCCGGACGCCCCGGCGCGGATCGCCTCGAAGACGTACTCGTCGAGCTCGAAGGTGGTCAGCATGACCACCTTCACCCCGTCCAGGTCCGGCTCCTCGGTGATGCGCCGGGTCGCCGCGAGGCCGTCGAGCCGCGGCATGCGGATGTCCATCAGGACGACGTCGGGGCGCAGCTCGCGCACCAGCCGCACCGCCTCCTCGCCGTCCGCGGCCTCCCCCGCCACCGCGATGTCCGCCTGGGCGTCGAGGAGCGCCTTGAAGCCTGCCCTGACCAGGGACTGGTCGTCGGCGAGCAGTACGCGGATCACTGGTCCTCCCGGGGTGCGGTGCGGGTCGTGGCGTCCCGGTCCGCCACCAGGGGCAGTACGGCGGTCACGCGGAAGCCGCCGTCCGGGCGCGGGCCCGCCTCGATCGTGCCATCCAGGGCCGCGGCGCGCTCCCGCATCCCGGCAAGTCCGTTGCCGCTGCCGCCCGCGTCGGTGCCGGTGGCGGGGCCGTCGTCGTCGATGCGCAGGGTGAGTGCGGCGGCGTTGCCAGGCGCGCCGCGGTCCGACTTCGCCTTGTCGTAGCGCACCAGCACGCGCGCGTGGCGTGAGACGGAGTGCCGTACGACGTTGGTCAGCGCCTCCTGGACGATGCGGAACGCGGCGAGGTCGAGACCGGGCGGCAGTTTCGCGCGGGCGCCCTCGGTGGTGACGTCGACGGTGAGGCCCGTGCTCCGCGCCTGCTCGACGAGTTCGGGGAGCCGGTCGAGGCCCGGCGCGGGGGCGCGGGGCGCGTCGCCGGGGGCGCGCAGGGTGTCGAGGACCTGGCGCACCTCGCCGAGCGCCTCCTTGCTCGCCGCCTTGATGGTGGTCAGCGCGGTGCGGGCCTGTTCGGGGTCGGAGTCGAGCAGGGCGAGGCCCACGCCCGCCTGGACGTTGATGACGGAGATGCTGTGCGCGAGCACGTCGTGCAGCTCGCGCGCCATCCGCAGCCGCTCCTCGTCCGCACGCCGCCTGGCGGCCTGCGCGCGCTCGGCGCCCTCCTTGACCCACTGTTCACGGCGCACGCGGGCGAGTTCGGACACCGCCACGATCGCGACGACCCAGACGGCGACCGCGACCTCCTCGCTCCAGGGCCTCGCGCCGTCGTCGCCGGGCGGCAGCCACCGGTAGAGCCAGTGCGCGATCAGCAGGTGTCCGGCCCACAGCGCGCCCACGGCGCTCCAGACCGCACGGCGGTGGCCCGCCACGACCGCGGCGAAGCAGCCCACGGCGACGGCGAGGAAGACGGGTCCGTACGGGTATCCGGCGCCGATGTAGATCAGTGTGAGTCCGGCGGTGGCCCAGGCGACGGACCGCGGGAAGCGGTGCCGGAACAGCAGCACCGCCGTGGCCAGGAACAGGAGCACCCTGGCGTAGGGGTCGAGCTGCTCGCGTCCGCTCTGGGCGTGCCCGGCGAACCCGGAGCCGATCTGGACGAACACGGTGAGCGCGAGCGTCGTCAGCCAGGGCAGCCGACGGCCCCCGCTCGCGCCGTCGCCCTGGTTCCACCACGGCGGCCCGTGCCGCCACATCGACGGTCCGCCCCATCCCGGGGACGGACCGTCGGCCCTGCGTTCGCGCTGCTCGTCCATGGCGGCCACGCTAGACCGGGCGGCGGCCCGGGGGCGTCCGACGGGCGTGGTGATCACGCGTACTCCCGTGGGAGTACGCGGTGGGAGTAGGCGGTGCCGGGCGCGCTTCCTCTTCTCCCCGCTTCCGGTTCCCGGCGCTCACCCCTGCGGCAACAGCCCCACGCCTCGGGCGAGTTGCGTCACCGCGTGCGAGAAGAACGCCTCACGGTCCTCGACCACCCGGCTGAACTGCCCGAACACCTCGAAACCCACAAGGCCGAACAGCTGCGCCCACGCCGCGACCATCGCGGTGGCGGCGGCAGGCGGCAGGTCGGGCGCCAGATCGGCCGCGAGCCGCTCCCCCTCCGTACGCAACCCGCCGGGCAGGGGCTGCACGGCGATCCCCCGCCCCCGATGGGCGTCCCGCACGATGTCGACGAGCAACTGCCCCACCCGCGCGGCGGCCCGCACCGTGGAGTCCGGCGCACGGTAACCGGGCACGGGCGAGCCGTAGATGAGCGCGTACTCGTGCGGATGCGCCAGCGCCCAGACACGCACCGCCTCGCACACCGCCGTCCACCGGCGTACGGGTTCCTGCCCGGCGACTTCCGCGTGCGCGGCCTCGGCGGCGGCGCCGATCGAGTCGTACGCGTCGATGATGAGCGCGGTCAGCAGGTCGTCACGGCTGGGGAAGTACCGGTAGAGCGCGGACGAGACCATGCCGAGCTCGCGGGCGACGGCGCGCAGCGAGAGCTTGGCGGCGCCCTCGGCAGCGAGCTGTCTCCGGGCTTCGTCCTTGATCGCCACGGTGACTTCTTCGCGGGCTCGGGCCCGGGCTCCCTTGGTGACACTGGTGTTGCGGCTCATGTGGACCAGTCTGCCACGGGGGTGGATCGGTGCACACATTCAGGAGCGGTGCACATGTTCAGAAGCAGTGCACACTTTAGAGAGCACTGCTCTTGCTTTGGATCGCCAATCTCCGACACACTGCTCTCAAGCAAGAGCAGCGCTCTCGAAACCCCGGTCCGTGCCACCCGCTGGAGGTCCACATGTCCGCGTCCGCGACTCCGCCCCCGTACTACCTCAAGGGCAGCCCGCTCACCGTCCGCCTCAACAGCGTCATGGGCTGGCTCGCGCGGCACGGAGTCAGCCTGATGGGCAGCGCCGAGCTCTCCGTGCGGGGCCGCAAGAGCGGCAAGATGCAGCGCATTCCCGTCAACCCGTACACGCACAAGGGCGAGCTGGGTGACCAGGGCGGCCAGGGCCAGTACCTCGTGTCGGCGCGCGGGCACTCCCAGTGGGTGCGGAACATGCGCGTCGCGGGTGGCGGGGAGTTGCGTGTGGGGCGCAAGGTGCGGGAGTTCACCGCGGTGGAGGTGCCCGACGCCGAGAAGCTGCCGCTGCTGCGCGGCTATCTGGAGCGGTGGGGCTGGGAGGTCAACCAGTACTTCAAGGGCGTGACCGCCAAGTCCTCCGACGAGGAGATCCTGGCGGCCGCGCCCGATCACCCCGTCTTCCGGATCACCGTGATGGGCGCGAAGAAGCACGGAAAGGGCAAGGGCGAGGGCGACGGCCAGGGGAAGTAGGGCCTCCCCGCGGCCTCCCCGGCCCTAGCGGTCCAGCGTCCCCAGGGCGCGGCCCGCGAGCGGGTGCGTGCGGACCAGTTCGGCCAGGGTCGTCGAGCCGCGGGTGATCCTCGCGAACGCGTTCCACGCGGGACGGAAGCCGGTGATCGCCGCGTGCAGCATGCCCGGGCGGCGCTCGAAGACCTGGAGCATCCGGCGGCCCACGCTCATCTCGACGCCGAGCCCCGCCTTGATCGCGAAGGC
This sequence comes from Streptomyces kanamyceticus, assembly GCF_008704495.1. NCBI lineage: Bacteria > Bacillati > Actinomycetota > Actinomycetes > Kitasatosporales > Streptomycetaceae > Streptomyces > Streptomyces kanamyceticus. The sequence continues at coordinate 8,876,952 of NZ_CP023699.1, read as the reverse complement.
GTAGTTCAGCGCCTGGCGCCGCGCGTCCACCGCGTCGTGCGCCTCGGCGATGCGCACCGCCCACTCCCCCGCGAGGCGGCCGGAGCGCAGGGCGAAGGAGATGCCCTCGCGGGTCCACGGCTCCAGGAGGCCCGCCGCGTCGCCGCAGACCAGGACCCGGCCGCGGGAGAGCGGCGAGTCGTCGGCGCGGCAGCGCGTCAGATGCCCGGAAGAGATGCTGGGCTCGAAGCCCGCGAGGCCGAGCCGGGCGATGAAGTCCTCCAAGTACCGCTTGGTGGCAGCGCCTTCGCCGCGCGCGGAGATCACGCCGACGGTGAGCGTGTCACCCTTGGGGAACACCCAGCCGTAACTGCCCGGCATCGGGCCCCAGTCGATGAGGACGCGGCCCGCCCAGTCCTCGGCGACGGTCTTCGGCACCGGGATCTCGGCCTCCAGACCGAGATCGACCTGGTCGAGCTTCACGCCGACGTGCGCCCCTATGCGGCTCGCGCTGCCGTCGGCGCCGACCACCGAGCGGGCCAGGACGGTCTCGCCACCCTGCAGCATGACGGCGACGGTACGCCGGTCGGGCACGTCCGGGCCGTGCTGCTCCACGCGCGCGACGGTGACGCCGGTGCGCAGCTCGGCGCCCGCCTTCTGCGCGTGCTCGACGAGCTGCTGGTCGAACTCCGGGCGGTTGATCAGGCCGAACAGCATCTGCCGCGAGCGGCGGGTGCGGCTGAACTTGCCGTCCAGGGAGAACGTCACCGCGTGCACCCGGTCCTGCAGGGGCAGATCGAAGCCGGGCGGCAGGGAGTCGCGCGAGGGACCGATGATGCCGCCGCCGCACGTCTTGTAGCGGGGCAGTTCGGCCTTCTCGAGGAGCAGGACGCTGCGTCCCGCGACGGCTGCCGCGTAGGCCGCCGAGGCCCCCGCGGGGCCCGCTCCGACCACCACGACATCCCACACGTGCCGGGCGTCGTCCGCTGTGTTCTCGCTGCTCACGTTGGTCTACCGCTCCTGATCCAGCTGTTGGCCGCGCTTTCCCCAGGCATCCTACGGCGACCCCTTCGGAGCGCCGCCTGTGGGAGGATCACATGTACCCACACGTACAACGTCGCACCTACGAGGAGCGTGCCCATGTCGCCGAATCCGATCGCCGAGACCGTCGCCTCACTCATGCCGAAGGCGAAGGCGGAGCTCACCGAACTGGTGGCCTTCAAGTCGGTGGCGGACTTCGAGCAGTTCCCCAAGAGCGAGAGCGAGGCCGCCGCGAACTGGGTGGCCGACGCGCTCCGCACCGAGGGCTTCGAGGACGTCGCGCTGCTCGACACCCCCGACGGAACGCAGTCGGTGTACGGCTGCCTGCCGGGCCCCGAGGGCGCCCCGACGGTCCTGCTCTACGCGCACTACGACGTGCAGCCGCCCCTCGACGAGGCCGCCTGGGCCACCCCGCCCTTCGAGCTCACCGAGCGCGACGGACGCTGGTACGGCCGCGGCAGCGCCGACTGCAAGGGCGGCGTCATCATGCACCTGCTCGCGCTGCGCGCCCTCAAGGCGAACGGCGGCGTGCCGGTGCACGTCAAGGTGATCGCGGAGGGCTCGGAGGAACAGGGCACGGGCGGTCTCGAGCGGTACGCGGAGGAGCACCCCGAACTGCTCACCGCCGACACCATCGTGATCGGCGACGCGGGCAACTTCCGGGTGGGCACGCCCACGGTGACCTCGACGCTGCGCGGCATGACGCTCGTGCGTGTCAGCGTCGACACCCTCGAAGGCAATCTGCACTCCGGGCAGTTCGGCGGCGCGGCACCCGACGCGCTCGCGGCGCTGGTGCGCGTCCTCGACTCGCTGCGCGCCGAGGACGGCTCGACGACGGTCGACGGCCTGACCGGCGACGCCGACTGGGACGGTCTTCAGTACGAAGAGGCCGCTTTCCGCAAGGACGCCAAGGTCCTCGACGGCGTCGAGCTCATCGGCGGGGGCACGGTCGCCGACCGGATCTGGGCCCGCCCCGCCGTCACCGTCCTGGGCATCGACTGCCCGCCGGTGGTCGGCGCGACCCCGTCCGTGCAGGCGGGCGCGCGGGCGCTGATCAGCCTGCGGGTGCCGCCGGGCGTGGACGCCGCCGAGGCGACGAAGCTGCTCATGGCTCATGTGGAGGCGCACACTCCGTGGGGCGCGCGGGTGCGCACGGAGCAGATCGGGCAGGGCCAGCCGTTCCGCGCGGACACGGCGAGCCCGGCGTACGCGGCCATGGCTGAGGCGATGGGCGAGGCCTACCCGGGCGAGGAGATGCAGTACGCGGGCCAGGGCGGCTCGATCCCGCTCTGCAACACCCTCGCCTCGCTCTACCCGGAGGCGGAGATCCTGCTGATCGGTCTGAGCGAGCCCGAGGCGCAGATCCACGCGGTCAACGAGAGCGTGTCTCCTCAGGAGTTGGAGCGGCTCTCCGTCGCCGAGGCGCTGTTCCTGCGGAAGTACGCGGCGAGCTGACCGCGGCACTCATCCGACGACTTCGCCCCTCGCGGGAACCCGGCCGTGGTGACGTACGACTACTGGTACGTCAACTGCTGTTTGAGCGAGGGGCGTTGGTCGGTCATGAGTGCGGATGAGACGGATGAGACACGGCGGAAGCCGAGCCGTCGCGGGCTGCTGCGGGGCGCGGCGGCCGGGGCCGTGGGGGCGGGGGTCGTCGCCGCCGGGGCGACGGCCGGGCCCGCGTGGGCGGCCTCCGGCGAAGGTGCGGCGTCCGGTGAGGGTGCTGCGGCCGGTGACGGGCGCGTCCAAGTGGCGGTGCTGCTCTACGACGGGTTCACCGCGCTGGACGCGGTGGGCCCCTACGAGGTGCTGTGCCGTGTGCCGGGCGTGCGGGTGACGATGGTCGGCCGCGCCGGGAAGGGGCCCGTCCGCACGGACACCGGCGAGTTGAGCCTGGTCGCGGAGCGGGCGATGCGGGACGTGCGCCGGGCCGACGTGCTGCTGATTCCCGGCGGCGGGAACCGCGGTGTCCTGGCGATGATGGCCGACACCGAGGTCCACGACTGGATCCGCCGCATCCACCGTCGTTCGGTGTGGACGACGTCGGTGTGCACGGGTTCGCTGATCCTCGGGGCGACCGGTCTGCTGCGCGGTCTGCCCGCCACCACGTACTGGGCCTCGCGCCCGTTCCTGAAGGACGCGGGCGCGACGTACACGCCGGGGCGTTTCGTGGAGACCGGGAAGATCATCACGGCCGCCGGGGTCTCCGCCGGTATCGACATGGGTCTCCATCTCGCCGCCCGGCTGTCCGACGAGAAGGTGGCACAGGCGATGCAGCTCGCGGTCGAGTACGACCCGGAGCCGCCGTACGACACCGGGAGTCCGGAGAAGGCGGACGCGGCGACGCGGGAGCTGGCGCTGAAGCTGCTGGACGACGCGGCCACGTGACGTCGAAGGCGCCTGACGACGCGGCGACCTGCCGTCGCGGGCGCCTGACGTCGCAGCCACGTGACGTCGCGTCTCAGCCCCCGACCGGAACACCTGCCTCCAGGTAGAGGGCGGCGCCGCGCTCCCGCGCGCGCAGGGCCCAGCGCAGCCGTTCGTAGCGGACGGCGGGCAGCAGGACGGCGGCTTCCTCCTCGGTGACGAAGCGGCAGCCGCGCAGTTCGGGTCCGGGGAGCAGCATGCGACGGGCCTGATCGCTGTCGAGCCGCCCTCCGTCGAAGAGGAACCGCATCCCCCCGTACCCGGGCGGCGCGGGCGGCTCCCAGTCGGCGACGAGCAGCCGGGGAACTCCGGTGAGCTGGATGCCGGTCTCCTCGGCGACCTCGCGCACGCCCGCGCGCGCGGGGGCCTCGCCCGGTTCGACGACGCCGCCGGGAAACTCCCAGCCCGCCTTGTACGTCGGGTCGACGAGCAGCACCCGGTCCCGCTCGTCGAAGAGCAGCACGCCCGCGGCGACGGTCTCCGCGGTGGGTTCGGGCGTCTGCACGATGTCGCAGACGGCGGCGGCGCCGGTGCGGATCGCCTCGGCGACGCACTTGGCGCTCTCGTAGGGGGTGAGGGCGCTGGTGTCGACGCGGTGGGCGTCGGTGCCGAGCCAGCCAGCGAGCGCCGCGCGGTAGGGCTCGATGTGATCGAACGACCACTGCCGCACGCGCAGGTCACCGTCGGGCTGCTCTCCGTCGGGCAGCTCCAGGGACACGTCGCGGCCGGTTATTCGCGCGCGCAGGATCGTTTCGTCCGGGGCGAGCAGGACATGGCGTACGGAGATCCTGCGCGAGGCGAGACCCCCGAAGATCTCGTCGCGGTACTCCTGGCGCAGCAGCGTCATCGGCACCACCAGGACGCCGCCCACCTCGGCGAGCAGCGCGGCCGCCGTGTCGACGACGAGGCGGCGCCAGATCGGCAGGTCCTGGTAGTCGCCCACTTCGGAGAGGCGCTTGGGCGGCAGCAGGTACGGCAGGGCGCCGCCGATGACCTCGGGGTCGAACAGCGTGCTGTTCGGGATCAGCTCGATCAGTTCCCGTGCGGCACTGGTCTTGCCCGCACCGAACGCGCCGTTGATCCAGACGATCATTCATTCTCCAGCGCTGGAAGGCCGCTGAACAGCGGCGGAGCCTCATTCAGAAGATCATCTGGGGACGAGATGGGAAACGGCGGCGTACACAGTCCGGCCCCCACTACCTCCTTCTCCCAAACGGACTGAAGGTACTCCACGATCCGCTCTTCCATGGCGAGCGTCACCTCACTGTATGTGCCTTCAATGCCCGGCGGTCCGTGGCCCATGCGCGCCGTCCCGCGTCGGGTACCGGTCGAGGTCCAACAGCCGCTGTTGTTGGCTGGAGACGAGGCCGCCACGCCGCTGTCGGGTCTAGGCTCACGGCTCATGGCGGCGGACGACTTGAACGACAGTGAGCTGTGGCCGGTTCCTCCGGCGTGGCTGATGGCCTGCGACCAGTGCACGAGCCTCTACCAGCGGATGATCGCCACCCGGGAGGCAGTCGCGGAGGCCGAGCTGACCACGTCAGGGGTGGTGGATTGCGACCCGTTCGACTCGGGCCTGTCCGCCCAGCTGGCTCTCGGCCATCACATGGGGCGCGAACACACGGATCTGCTCCCCGACTTCGACCCCGCGTGCCCTCGGTGCACAGCGTGCCAGGAGAACCTGGAGCGGCCTGCCAGATCTGAGGGCGCCGCCCTCTACGCGGTGACGGCCGCGGCTGAGCACCGGGCGCGACACCTGATCGTGCCGCCCGCGCTGACCGTTCGGCTCTGACGTCAGCCCGGCGCCATGGCCGTGTGCACCAGCTCCGTGTAGGTGCGGCGCAGCACGATCAGTGATTCCTGGGCCTCTCGGTAGGCGTCCGCGTCGGGGCCGCTGCGGTGTGCCAGGGTGCGCAGGGGCGCGCAGTCGCGGTCCAGGGCGGACAGGCGGCAGCGGTGCTCGGCGGGCAGGTGGCGGCGCAGTTGTTGACGGCTCGTGCCGCCCTGGCGGCCGCCGATGCCGAGGACGGTGTCCGCCGCCAGGAGGATCGGCGGCTCCAGCGCGCCCCGCTCGGCGAGCGAGCGCAGCACGCCCCGCTGCTGCGCGGTCGTCGGCGCCATCGCCAACTTCACCGTCTCCGTGCGCAGTTGTCCGCGCAGTACGTGCTGGATGCGGGTGAACCTGCACAGCGCCATGGCCACGGTCTCGTCGCCGGGGCCCCGGCCCGCCAGGCTCTCGGCGATGCGCAGCAGCCAGATCCCCTGGGCCTCCAGGCGCACCGCGGCCAGCATGAACCGGTCGATGCGGGACAGCGGTTGACCCGCTGGCGACCAGCGGACGATGGGCACGAGGACCTCGCAGCGGGCCAGCTGGTCGGTGGTCCTGGTGCGCTGCGACTTGTGCCGAGGGGCCCAGTTGAGCAGGGCGAGCGTGGGCAGCGCCACGAATCTCTCGTGGTCGCCGCGGTGGGCGAGCGAGGCCCACAGTCCGAGGAAGTCCTGTCGCGCGACCCGCCGGGACTCCGGTGCGAGAGGGTCGAGGTCGGACCAGCCGCAGGCCGCCGCGATGACGGCCACGCGCATCGCGGCGGCCCTGGCCCGCGGCGGCGAGAGCCGGTTGACACGCTGGCGCAGGACCGCGAGTTCGCCCGCTCTGCCCGAGCGCTCGACCAGCTTCCTGGCCTCCTCGGGAGCGCGCGCCACGGCCGCGGCGTGGGCCAGTACGTCCAGGTCGGTCCATGCCCCCGCCAGGACCTGCGCGGGCAGGCGTTCGGGCAGGAAGCCCGGCGGGCGTGGCTCGTCCGAGGGGTCGTGGACGCGCGCCACGGCGGAACCCGCCGGGACATCCATCGCTGTCGGCGCCATGGGAAACTGCCTTTCTGCGGGAGCGGATTCCGAGTCCGTACGGTGTGGTGTCGTGTGGTGTGGCTCGCTGCCGTGCGGTGCGGCCTTTTGATGATGTGGTGTCGTTCCTGAACGCCCGCTGAGCTATCTGAAGCGCAGTCCCGTCAGGACCGGGCGGTGGTCGCTGCCGAGGTCCGGCAGGACCCTGGTGCCGGTCGCCTCGAGACCGCGCGTCAGGACGTGGTCGATGCGGACGACGGGGAACGCGGCGGGCCAGGTGAACCCGGTCCCCCTGCCCGCCCCTTCCCGCGCGTCCGTGAGGTCGCGGGCCAGCGGGGCGAGGCCCCGGTCGCGCAGGCTGCCGTTGAGGTCGCCGAGCAGCACCACGCGCCGTACCGGGTCGGCGTCGACCCGCTCGGCGAGTTCGGCGGCGCTCGCGTCCCGGTCGCGCACGGCGAACCCCTTGCCGGGGGTCACCCTCACCGAGGGCAGGCGCACCGCGTACACGGCCGTGTCACCGCCGGGAGTACGGGCGACGGCGCGCAGCGCGTGCGGCCAGGCGCCGCCCAGGTGCAGCGCCTCGACGTCCGTGAGCGGGTAACGCGACCACAGGCCAAGGGTGTTGCGGGTGGCGTTGTGGGGATAGGTGGCGTCGAGCTGCTTCTCGTACTCCTTCATCGCGGCTCTGGGCACTTTCTCCAGGGCCACGACATCGGCGTGTGTGTCGATCACCTGGCGGGCGACCTCGCGCGGGGCGGTCCGGTCGCCGCCGACATTGAGGGTCAGGACCTGGACGTCGGCCTGCGCCGGGGCCTGTTCGGGGAGGAGGGCCTGGCCGAAGAGGCCCGCCCAGACCGTCGCGGGGACCAGCGCGGCGGCCAGGCCCGTGCGCGAGCGGCGCAGCGCCGCCCCCAGGACGAGGAACGGGATGCCCAGGCCGAACCAGGGCAGGGCGGTCTCGACGAGGCTGCCGATGTGGCCCGGCGCGTCGGGCACGACGCCGGGGAAGGCGAGCAGTCCCGCGAGGAGGAAGGCGGGGAGGACGATGCGCATGAGTGGTCGTACCGTCTGCCGCCCTCAGATCCGGCCGCCGGCCGCGCGCCGTGCACAGGCGCCCCAGCCGACCAGGGCGAACCCCACGGCGGTCACCGAGGCGCCGAGCAGCGCGCCGCAGATGACGTACGCCGCGGCGGGCGGGGCGAAGCTCACGGCGGCGAGCAGCGCGGCCGAGACGCCGGTCAGCGCGGCGGCCGCAGGACCCGACCGGGTGAGGGTCCTTACGGGCTTCAGAGCATTCAGCTTCAGAGCATTCATGGGATGCGCCTCCAATGAAATGAGGGGTACGGCGGGTCAGGCGGCGTGGCCGGGGCGGCTCTCCGCGGGCAGCAGCAGGACGCGGTCGCGGGCGTCGTACTCGAAGAGTTCGGCGTACCTGCCCCAGGCGATCGCGGTGTCGAGCCCGCGCGCCTGGGCGTGCTGCGCGCCGCTCGCGTCGAGCCGGTCGTGGAGGTAGCGCTCGCGCAGCCGTCCGTTGTCGGAGGCCGTCAGGAGCGTGCGGACGGTGGCGATGAGCGGCACGTTGGCCAGCGAGGCCGCCGCGAAGAGGTGCTTGCGCGTGAGGATGTCGGCGCGGGCGAAACCGCGCCCGGTGGCGGTCAGCGTGAGCTTCCCGGCCCCGATCCTGGCGTAGGCGAGCAACTCGGCCGCCTCGATGAGCGGCATCAGATCGTCCACTTCGTACGACAACGCGTCGGCCAGGACGGCGAGTTCGACGGCGCCGCCCCTGCCGTCCACCTCTTCGAGGAGACCGGCGAGGGTGTCCACTTCGGCGCGCGGCAGCGGCGCCGAGCCCCACAGCGGGTCGTGCCCCTCGGCGCCCGCGGTCCCTGAGCGCTCGCCGGTCAGGGCCTCGTAGGCGTCCTCGACGAGGGTGCCGAAGCCGGGGGTGTGGCGGTTGCGGGGCCGGGGCAGGTCCACCGGAAGGACGCGCTGGATGGTGCCGGGGTCGGTGCCGAGGACGAGGATCCGGTCGGCGAGCTGTACGGCCTCCTCGATGGAGTGGGTGACCAGGAGGGCGGTGCGGGTGGGGCTTTCGGGGTGGGTGAGCAGTTCGAGGAGTTCGTTGCGGAGCGTCTGCGCGGTCAGTACGTCGAGCGCCGAGAACGGCTCGTCCATGAGGAGCACGTCCGGCTCCACGACCAGGGCGCGGGCGAACCCGACGCGCTGGCGCATGCCGCCGGAGAGTTCCTTGGGGTAGGCGTTCTCGAAGCCGTCGAGGCCGACCATGTCGATGGCGCCGAGGGCCCGCTCCCTGCGCTCGGCGGCCGCCACTCCCCTTGCCTGCAGCCCGAGTTCGACGTTCTGCTGCACGGTCAGCCAGGGCATCAGGGCGAAGGACTGGAAGAGCATGGCCGTGCCGGGGTTGGGGCCGTTCACCTGGCTGCCCCGGTAGTGCACGGTGCCGCTGGTGGGGGCGAGGAGCCCCGCGATGTGCCGCAGCAGCGTCGACTTGCCCGAGCCCGACTTGCCGAGGAGCGCGACGACTTCGCCCTCGTGCAGCGTGAGGCCGATGTCCTTCAGGACCGGCAGCCGGTCCCCGCAGGGTGCGGTGAAGTCCTTGGAGAGACCGGTCACGGTGATGACCGGGGTGCGGGCGCCGGGGTCCCGCTCGCTGACGACCGTCGGGGTGGTGGCGGAGGCGTTCATGGGGGTGCTCCTCAGGGATGCGGTGAGGTGACGGGGATAGGTGACGCTGGCGCCGGGGTCAGGGCGGGCGCGGTCGTGGAGGCGCGGGCCGAGCGGGCAGCGCCTGATCGCGAGGCAGCGCCGGATCACAGCGCGCACCGGTTCTGCGCGTAGCGGTACAGACGGCGCCACACCAGCCGGTTGATGACGACCACGTACACGCTCATCACGACCGCGCCGAGGAAGTTGCGGGCGAAGTCTCCCGAGTCCGTTGCCTGGGTGATGTACGCGCCGATGCCGACGGCGGTCAGCGTGGTGGTGCCGTACGAGACCGACTCGCCCGGGATGGACGCGTTCCAGGCGCCGCCGGACGCCGTCAGGGCGCCGGTCGTGTACGAGGGGAACACCGCGGGCAGGATCAGCCGCTTCCAGCGCAGCCAGCCCCGCAGCCCCAGGTCGTCGGCCGCCTCGCGCAGGTCTCCGGGGATGGAGCTCGCGCCCGCGATCACGTTGAACAGGACGTACCACTGCGCGCCGAGCGCCATCAGGGCGATCGCGCCCCAGTTGAGGGAGATGCCGGAGGCGCCGAGGACCACGACGGCGAGCGGGAAGAGGAAGTTGGACGGGAAGGAGGCCAGGACCTGCACGACGGGCTGGGCGATCCGGTTGACCTTGGGGTTCATCCCGATCCAGGCACCGATCGGCACCCAGACCAGGGTGGCGAAGACCACGAGCGCCATGACCCGGCCATACGTGATGAGCGCGAGCCAGGCCGCGTGCCCGATCTCGCCGACCGGCACGTTGTCGAGGATGTACGCGAACGCCCGCCACACGATCAGACCGACGGCCATCGCGTAGAGCACGTGGAAGACCAGGTCGGCACGCCTGCGGCGGACCGGGTCGTGCCGCAGCCGCCCGGGGCTCGTGCCGAGGACGCGCATGGCCCGGTCGAGCCGCTCACCGGCCGGACGCAGCACGCGGCCGAGCAGCGCGGGCAGGGTGGAGCGGCGCAGCAGGTTCAGGAACCAGCTGCGGGGCTGCTCGGCGATCTCGCAGTCCTCGGTGCGGAACCTCTCGGCCCATGCCGTGATGGGCCGCCAGAAGAAGAAGTTGACGGAGACGACCATCGTGATCATGACGACGACCGCCAGGGCGACGCGGCCGCCCTGGCCGTTGTCCAGGGCCTGCGCCACGTAGGAGCCCACGCCCGGCAGGCCGTTGTCCTTGCCGTTGACGCTGATCGTCTCGGAGGCGGAGAGCGCGAACCAGGCCGCGCCGAAGCTGATCATGCCGTTCCAGACCTGGGCGATCATGCCGCTGGGCACGTCCACCTTCCAGAACCGCTGCCAGCGGGTGAGCCGCATCAGCCGCGCGGCCTCGTCCAGTTCCCTGGACTGGGTGGTGAGCGACTGGTAGAAGGCCATCGCCATGTTCCACACGAGTGCCGTGAACACCGCGAAGACCGAGGCGAGTTCGAGCCCGATCGTGGAGTGCGGGAACATCGCGATGAACCCGGTGACGGTGATGCTCAGGAAGGTGAGCACCGGCACCGACTGAAGGATGTCGATGGCAGGCACGATGACCTTGGCCGCGCGCCGCGAGCGGGCCGCCCAGGTGCCGAAGACGATGGTGAACAGGACGGCGGGCACCAGGCCCGCGAACATCCGCAGCAGCGAACGGCCCGCGTAGTAGGGCAGTTGGCCCGGATCGGTGGAGACGACGGGCGGCGCGGCGGCGTCGTACGGCTGGTCGGCGGAAGCGCCGATCCGGGCCGCGCAGTAGAAGACGGCCACGACGCCGAGCAGGACGAGGAGGTCGACGGGGCGCATACGGGCGACGCGCACGGCGCCGCGGGAGGGGAACTGGCGGAGCTTCGACATGAGGGGAACCCGGTGGGTAGTGCGGGCCTGGCGGCGGCGGTGGCGCGGCGCGATGTCATCGCGGGACGGCACGGCGGTACGGCAGCACGGCGGCGGGCCCGCGCGGGGGCGGGGGTCGCGGAAACCGCGGATACGGGTGAGGGACGCGGGTCCGCCACTGCGCGGGGCGCGGGCGGCGGGCGAGCCGCCTCGTCGGCCGGGCGCCGGAGGGGGCACGGTGGCTGAGCGCCGCCCCAGGAGAGCGCGCTAGCGGACGCGGCGGCGTGACGCGCGACTAGGAGGGTCGCCGTAGGGCACAACGACCACCTCCTCTGCTCATCGGGCGGCCCCTGGCCGCACACGGCACGCTCCTCGCGCCGCCTCTCCACCATGCCGAAGGAACACTGAACCCCGGCTGAGCCAGCTGAAGCCCGCTTCAGGAACCCCGCGGCCCGCTGCCCTTCCTGAACGCGTCTTCAGGATCTTCAGAGACAGCTCAGCAGACCCGCCCTACCCTGGCGATCCTCACCCCATTTACTAGATATGTGATATTTGAGCCGTGAAGATCCTGGTCATCGAGGACGAGCATGCGCTCGCCGACACCCTGCGCCGGGCCATCTCGTCGGACGGCCACTGGGTCGACGTCGCCCACGACGGACACTCCGGACTCGAGCTGGCCCTGACCGGCGGCTACGACGTGATCGTGCTCGACCTGATGCTGCCCGGCCTCAGCGGTCTCGAGGTCTGCCGACGGCTGCGGAACCTCGACGACCACGCGCTCGTCCTCATCCTGACCGCCAAGGACGGCGAGTACGACGAGGCCGACGGGCTCGACGCGGGCGCGGACGACTATCTGACCAAGCCGTTCTCCCTCGTCGTGCTGCTCGCGCGGCTGCGCGCGCTCGGCCGTCGCGCCGGGCGCGAGCGGGCCTCGACGCTGCAGGTCGGCGACCTGACGCTGGACGTCGGCGCCCGCCTCTGCAAGCGCGGCGAGCGGACGGTCGAGCTGACCGCGCGGGAGGTCGACGTGCTCGGCTGCCTGATGGCGGCGGGCGGCGGCACGGTCTCCAAGCAGGGCATCCTCGACGAGGTCTGGGCATCGCCCGCGGACCTCGACCCCAACATCGTCGAGGTGTACGTCAGCTCCCTGCGCAAGAAGATCGACGCGCCCTTCGACCGCCACACGATCCGCACCGTGCGCGGCGTCGGCTACCGGCTGGCACCCGATGCGCCCTGAGGCCTCCCCCGGACCGGCCACCACGGGAGCGGGCCGCCGCTTCCGCCCCAGCCTGCCCCGGCCCCGCACCCTGCGGGCCAGAGCCACCGCCGCCGCCGTACTGACGATGGTGTTCGCCCTCGCCGTCGGCGGCGGCTGGCTCTACCTCACGCTGCGCGACAACGTCCTGGACAACGCGGCCGACCGCACCGAGCTCGCCGCACGGCAGACCGTCGCCGCCCTCATGACCGGGACGGACAAGCTCCCCTCCGACCTGCCGGAGCCGGACGACGGAGTCGACGCGGTGCTCGTCCTCGACGCCCACGGCCGCGCCCTCGCCAGCACCGCCCCCGACCCGGCCACCCGCGCCGCGCGCCTCGCGGACTTCCGCCCCGCCCGCGGCGAGGACTCCGCGGTGCGCGAGCTCTCCGAGAGCGCGGCGGCGGCGAGTCACCGCAGCGTGGTGGCCGTGGTGCGCGCGCCCTCGCCACAGGGCGACCGCTACGTCTACGCGCTGACCATGCTGAACGCCGAGTCCGACGCCAGTCACGCGCTCGCCGTCACCCTCCTCGTCGGCGGCCCGCTCGTCGTCGTCCTCACCGGCCTCATCTCCTGGGGCGTGACCGGTTCGGCGCTGCGGCCCGTCGAGGCCATCCGCAGGGAGCTCGCCGCCGTCACCGCGGACCGGCTCAGCCGCCGGGTGCCCGCGCCTGGCGGCAAGGACGAGATCACCCGGCTCGCCCGTACGGTCAACGACACCCTGGAACGCCTGGAGCGCTCGGTCACCCTGCAGCGCCAATTCGTCGCCGACGCCTCGCACGAGCTGCGCAATCCGATCGCGGCCGTCCGCGCCGAACTCGAACTGGCCCTCCTGCGCCAGGATCCCGAGGAGACGGTGGCCTCCCTTCGGCAGGCCCTCGCGAGCACCGTCCGCCTGGAGCGGATCGCCGCCGATCTGCTGCTCCTGGCCCGCCTCGACACACAGCAGGCGCCGAAGGCGCAGCAGACCACGGCGACGCCGCTGGTGGACCTGTCGCTGCTCACCGCGGAGGAGATCGCGCGGCGCCGCTCGGCCAGGGTCCCGCTACGTCTCACGGCCGACGCACCCGTCTCCGTACGCGGGGACAGCGGTCAGCTGGAGCGGCTGCTCGCCAATCTGCTCGACAACGCGCAGCGCTTCGCGGACTCCGAGGTCCGCGTCACCGCGCGGACCGATCCGGCGAGCGGCACGGCCGTGCTCGAAGTGGCCGACGACGGGCCCGGCATCCCGCCCGAGGCCGCGGAGAAGGTCTTCGACCGGTTCGCGCGCCTGGAGGAGGACCGCAACCGGGACCGCGGGGGCACCGGTCTCGGCCTGGCCATCGCCCGCGAGATCGCGCAGGCGCACGGCGGGACCCTGCGCGTGGCTCCCAGCCCGCGCGGCGCGCTCCTCGTCCTGCGCCTCCCCGCGGCCCGTATGTGACACCTGTTCCCACGTCTTGCTGAAGCGCCCTTCCGGTTCCTCAGAATCCCCTCAGCAACGGGCCCGCAGGATCGTCTCCATGTCCCCGCACCCGCCCCGAGCAACCGGCCCCCGGCACCGCGCGCGTGCCCACCCAGCGCGTCAGCGACGGCGTTCGCGCCGGGCCCGGCTGCTGCGCACGCTGCTGGTGCTGACCGCCGTCCTGATGCTCGGCGGCGGCGCGGCGGCCTGGTACATGTACCGCGAGCTGGACAGCATCGGCTCATCGGCGGCCCTCGGCCCCGACGCGCCCAAGTCCACGGACGGCTCCACGAACATCCTGCTCATGGGCCTGGACACCCGCAAGGACCAGAACGGGGACGAACTCCCCCGGGACGTCCTGAAGAAGCTGCACGCGGGCAGCTCGGAGATCGGCGGCTACAACGCCAACACACTGATCCTGCTGCACGTGCCCGCCGACGGCGGCAAGGCCAAGGGCTTCTCCATCCCGCGCGACGACCTCGTCGACATACCGGGGCACGGCAAGGACAAGATCAAGAAGGCGTACGGCCTGGCCAAGGCGGACGAGGAGAACCGGCTGCTCAAGCGCGGCGTGAAGGACCGGCACGAGCTGGAGCAGGCGGGACGCGAAGCGGGCAGGCGGTCCCAGATCGAGACGGTGCGCACCTTCCTCGGCGTGCCCGTCGACCACTTCGCCGAGGTCAATCTCGCGGGCTTCTACCATCTGGCCGACGCCCTGGGCGGCGTCGAGGTCTGCCTCAACCACCCCGTCAAGGATCGCTATTCGGGCGCCGACTTCCCCGCGGGCGAACAGAAACTGAACGCCCAGGAGGCGCTGGCCTTCGTACGGCAGCGGCACGGTCTGACCCGCGGCGACCTGGACCGCACCCGCCGCCAGCAGGCGTTCCTCGCGTCGGCGCTGCACCAGGCCAACAGCCTGGGCACGCTGACCAACCCCGGCCGTCTCCTGGACCTCAAGGACGTGGTCAAGGAGAACGTGGTGCTCGACAAGGGCTGGGGCGTGTTCTCCTTCGTCAAGGAGGCCAGGAACCTGACGGGCGGCAACGTGGAGTTCACCACCCTGCCGGTGGAGTCCTTCGCCCGGCACAACGGCGAGGACGTCAACATCGTCGACCGCGACCTGGTACGCCGACGCGTCCAGGAACAGACAGGACAGCTCAAACCCGAACACGACGCGGAGAAGCACGACGCGAAGAAGGACAGCGCGGAGAAGGACAGCGCGGAGAAGGACTCCGGTCACGACGACCCGAAGGTCTCCGGTGGCGGTGTGCCGTGCGTGGACTGAACCCCCGGCGCACCGAAGCGGGACTGCTCACCCTCGCCGTCGCCGTCGTCGTCCTTGGCCACGCGAGCGCGGGCCTCGCGCTCAGCGGCGAGCTGCCCGGACAGCTGCTCGGCTTCGCCGCGTCCCAGGTCTGCCTGGCCGCCGCCGCCCACCTCGCCGTACGCCGCTACACGCCGTACGCGGATCCGCTCATCCTCCCGCTCGCCTTCCTGCTCACCGGCCTCAGCCTGGTCCTGCTCGCCCGCCTCGATCCGGCGTACGCCGCGCGCTACGACTCGGCGCCCGCGAGCACCGGACAGCTCGTGTGGACCGTCCTCGCGGTGGCAGCCGCCGTCCTGCTCCTGAAGTTCCTGCGCAACTACCGTCGGCTGCAGCGCTATCTGTACGTCGCGATGGCGGTGTCGCTCGCCCTCCTGATGGCGCCCGCGTTCTTCCCCGGCGACACCTACGGCGCCAAGCGCTGGGTCTATCTCGGCCCGTTCTCCTTCCAGCCGGGCGAGTTCGCCAAGGTCACCATCGTGATCTTCTTCGCGGCCTTCCTGGTGCCGCGGCGCGACGCGCTGGCCCTCACCGGGCGGCGCGTGCTCGGCCTGACCCTGCCGCACGGCAGGCACTTCGGCCCGATCGCCGCCGTGTGGCTGCTGAGCCTGCTCGTACTGGTCTTCGAGCGAGACCTGGGCACCTCGCTGCTGTTCTTCGGCGTCTTCATCGTCATGCTCTACATCGCCACGGAGCGCACCAGTTGGGTGGTGTGCGGGATCGCCATGGCGGCGGTCGGCGCCACCGCGGTCGGCGCGACGGAACCGCACGTACGCGGCCGGATCCTCGCCTGGCTGCACCCCTTCGACATCTACCTGCCGCCCGATCAGCGTCCGCCCGGCCTCGTCTCCGACCAGGCGGCGCAGGCCCTGTTCGGCTTCGGCAGCGGCGGCGTCACCGGGACGGGGCTCGGGCAGGGGCACCCCGAACTCATCGGGTTCGCCGGGCGCAGCGACTTCATCCTCACCACCGTCGGCGAGGAGCTCGGGCTCGCCGGGATGACGGCCGTGCTGCTGCTCTACACCCTGCTCGTCCAGCGTGGTCTGCGTACGGCCATCGCCTGCGACAACCCGTTCGGGAAGCTGCTCGCCGCGGGGCTCTCCCTGGTGCTCGCGCTGCAGGTGTTCATCGTGACGGCGGGCGTGACCGGTCTCATGCCTTTCACCGGCAAGGCATTGCCGTTCCTCGCCCAGGGCGGCTCTTCGATGGTCGCGAACTGGCTTCTCGTCTCGCTGCTCCTGGTCGTGAGCCATCAGGCGGGGGCGAAACACCAGGCCCGGACAGACCAGTTCCATCACGACATAGCGGAACCGACCAACCCCTCCCCCAAACTGTCAAGGATTTAGGGCCCACTTCACCCCATCGTGTGGTGCGGCGCTTCCATGAATCGTTCCCGCACGCCAGAGTGCACCAGCCCCCGCTAGCGTGATCCGACAGACGCCCCGGCCCCCGGCGATCTCAAGGACATGACCGGCCCGTCGCGCCTCCCACTCCAGGAGTCCGACGCAGGCGCTGGGGGGGATGGATGCTACAGACAGAGCTGGGCAAGTACGAACCAGAGGGACCCGGTCCACCGCCGAGCGTCTACGGGCTCGACGGAGCGATCGTGGTCGAACTCCACGGCGACGTGGACCTCGTGGCCTATCAGCAGACGGTGTCACTGATGGACGCCGCCGCCTCGGGGGCCGAACTGCTGGTCGTCATCGACCTCAGCCAGGTCACCTTCTTCGACTGCTCCGGCATCTCCCTGCTGATGCGGACCCGTCGGCGGGTGCGGGGCAGGGGCGGCGACCTGCGCGTGGTGTGCACGGATCCGCTGACCCTGCGCATGCTGCGCATCACCAGGCTCACGCCGCTCCTGTGCCCCGTGCCGTCACTGGGGGCGGCGCTGCGCGGGCCGTTCGGCGAGAACTGATCCGTCCGGCGCGGCCGGTTCGTGGTGCCGCTGGTAGCGGCCGCGCCAACGCGGCGTCGCGGCACCGCCCATGACCGTCATCACCACGTCGTGGGCCAGTGAGTCCGTGACGGGCAGGTGCCCGAAGAGCACCCGGTGGTACGTGGTGGCGCCGAGCAGGTCCAGGAGCAGGTCGATGTCCGCGTCGGCGCGGATGTCGCCCCGCTCGATGCCGCGGCGCAGCGCCGCCTCGGTGGTCGCCCGCCTCGGACGGAAGATCGTCTCGGTGAACACCCGGTCCAGTGCGGGATCGTCGGCCAGGTCGGCCATCAGCGCCGGGAGCGTACGCCGCCCGAGGCGGCCGCCGAAGGCACGGCTGAGGGTGTCGATGCCCTCGATCAGATCGCAGTGCGTGCAGCCGGTGTCGGGCGTGGGCGCCGTGCCCATCGTGTCGGCGAGGGCCGCGATGACGAGGTGCTGCCGGGAGGCCCAACGCCGCCTGATCGCGGGCTTGGTCGTGCCCGCGCGGCGCGCCACCGCCTCCATCGTCAGGCCGGGATAGCCGACGTCCTGCAGCAACTCCTGCGTCGCCGACAGGATCGCGTCGTCGAGCCGGGTGTCGCGCGGGCGTCCCGCGGGGCGGGTGGCGGCGCGGGACGCGGGATCGGGTGTTGCCATGCGAAGCAGTATAGGTAGCATGTGTTTTCGTTCCGGTCCGGATCGAAATGTAAATACGGATCGGAACGCGAGCCGAAGCGTCAGCCGCTACGCAAGGAGCCCCGTCTTGTCCGAGCAGAAGTCGACCGCCGACCGCGTGCGCACGGAGCCCGCTGCCTTGACCGACACCACCCACGGCCCCCAGCGTGGAAAAGCCCACGAGAGCGTGCTCACGGGCCGCTATGCCGCGCTGACTTGGGGCATCGTCCTCTCGGTCGGCCTGGTGGCCTTCGAGTCGATGGGCGTGGCCACCGTCCTTCCCGAGATCGCCGGAAACCTCGGCGGCCTGGGGGCCTACGGCTGGGGCCTTTCCGCGCTGATGCTGGCCAATCTGATCGGTACGGTCGCGGCGGGCCGGGCCGCCGACCGGCGCGGTCCCGCCCGGCCGCTGGCCATCGGCCTCACCGTCTTCGCCGTCGGTTGCGCGGTGGCCGGTGCCGCACCCAACTGGCCGCTCTTCCTTGCCGGGCGCTTCCTCCAGGGCCTCGGCGTCGGTGCCGTCATGGCCCTCGCGTACACCGCCATCTCCCTGGCCTATCCCCAGCACCTGCGGGCCCGGATGTTCGCGCTCGTCTCGGGTGCCTGGACGGTGCCCTCGCTGATCGGCCCGACCATCGCGGCGGTGATCGCCGACGGGATCTCCTGGCGCGGCGTGTTCGTCCTCCTGCTCCCCCTCGTCGCGCTGGCCGCCGCGCTCGCCCTGCCGCAGCTGCGCCGCCTGGGCGGGCCCGACCCGGCACCGGCGGGGGAACAAGGACCGTGGTGGGCCACGCCGGTCGCGCGCAGCGTGCTGCTCGCCGCCGGTACGGCCGTCTTCCTGGCCGGTCTCGAACTCCGTACGGTCGCCCTGCTGATTCCGCTGGCCGCGGTCGGCGCCGTCGTCGCGGTCGGCGCCCTGCGCTCGGTCACACCGCCCGGCACGCTCACCGTGCGCCGCGGAGTGCCGACGGGGGTGGTGCTGCGGTTCCTGTTGTGCGGCGCGTACTTCGGCAGCGAGGCGTTCCTGCCCCTCGGCCTGGTCGAGCTGCGGGAGTTGAGCGCGACCGAGGCCGGGCTCGGTCTCTCGGCGGGCGCGATCACCTGGGTGGCGGGCGCGGCCTGGCAGGGCAAGGCGGACGGCCGTTGGAGCGGGCGGTCGCGCGCGGTGCCGATCGCGGCCGGGTTCGCGGTGCTGCTCGCGGGCATCGTCGTGATGGCGCTCGGCATCCTGGTCGAGGCCACACCGGCCCTGACGGCCGTCGCGGGCTGGGCGATCGGCGGTGCGGGCATGGGCGTCGCCTTCAACGCGGCGACGACCGACACGATGGAACAGGCCTCAGCCGATCGCCAGGGCGAGGCGAGCGGATCGATGCAGCTCGCGCAGACGCTCGCGGTGGCGGTCCTCAGCGGCCTGGGCGGCGCGGCGGTGGCCCTCAGCGACGCACACGGCTCTTCGGTCTCGACCGCGCTGACGGCGACGTTCGCACTGACCGGCGCGCTGGCGGCGGCCGGAATCCTGGTGGCTCACCGGATCAGGGTCGGGGCGCCGTGAGGGGCGAAGGGCCAGCTCACGGCGTCGTCACGGAGCGCCACCGTCCAGCGCGCGGGATGGGGGCCGTCGGCCTACGTTGATCGGGTACCCCGAACGGCAGCGTGAGGAGTGGTCATGGGTGACGACGGCACCATGGACAAGCTCAAGGGCAAGGCCAAGGAGATGCTCGGCAAGGCCACCGGCGACGAGCGGCAGCAGGCCGAGGGCAAGACCGACCAGGCCAAGGGCAGTGTCAAGGACGCGATGGACTCCCTGAAGGACCGCGCGGAGGGCATGAAGGATTCCCTCAAGCGCGACGATTCCTGACGCTTCCCGCCGAGCCCCGCCGCTGGTCGGCGGGGCTCTGGCGTGCGCCGGGCGGCTCGTGGCGCATGGCCTGCCTTCACCCCTTGCTCGCTCCCAGCGTGAGCCCCGCGATGAAGTGCCGCTGAAGGAGCAGGAAGACCAGGACCGTGGGGAGGGCCACCAGGACCGAACCCGCGGCCAACAAGTTGTAGTCCGTGAAGAATTGACCGCGGAGGTTGTTCAGCGATGACGTGATCGGGAGCTTGTCCGGGTTCGAGATGAAGATCAGGGCCCAGAGGAAGTCGTTGTAGATCCAGGTGAATTCGAGGGTCGCCAGGGCCGCGAGGGCCGGGCGGCACAGCGGCAGGGTGATCCGCCAGAACTGGGTCCACACCCCCGCGCCGTCCACGATCGCCGCCTCCAGGATCTCCTTCGGGAGCGTCCGCATGAAGTTGGAGAGGACGAATACGCAGAAGCCGATCTGGAAGCCGACGTTGACGAGGATGAGCGCCCAGAACGAGTCGTAGAGGGTGAGCGAGTCGGACATCCACCAGGGCAGCGGAATCTTGAGGAACAGTGCGTAGAGCGGGGTCACGAGGACCTGCGGGGGCAGCAGGTTTCCCGCGGTGAACAGCATCAGCAGGACCAGTCCGCCGCGGATCCGCACCCGTGAGACGGCGAAGGCGACGAACGACGCGAGGAAGAGGGTGATGAGGACCGCGGGAACGGCGATCAGCAGGGTGTTGGTGAAGTACTTGCCCATGCCGGATTCGGTGTAGGCCTGGCGGTAGTAGTCGAAGGAAAGGCGCTCGGGCCAGGAGAAGTAGCCGTGTTCCGCCGTCTCCTCGTACGGGCGCAACGACGCGTAGACGGCGAGGAGGAGGGGCGCGAGGAAGGCGAGGGAGACGGCCGCCAGGAAGAGCGGGACCCCGAACCGGCCCCTGCGGCGCGGGCGTTCGGCGCGCGGCGACCCGGAGGAAGGACGGGTGGACGCGCGGCCGGGAGAGGCGGGACGCAGGTCTGCGGTCATCGGTCGCGCGCACCTCGCAGCTCTTGGACCAGGAACGTCACGATGAATCCCAGGGAGACGGTGAGCAGGACGACCGCGATGGCTGAGCCGAATCCGATGCGGCTGGCCTCGCCGATGATGTTGTCGGTGATGAGGACGGAGAGGAGTTCGAGCCCGTTTCGGCCCTTGTTCACCGCGTACACGATGTCGAAGGCCCGCAGCGCTTCGATGACCGTGATCACACCGACGATGACATTGACGGGACGCAGCGTCGGAAAGACGACGCGGAAGAAGGTCTGGCGGGTGTTCGCCCCGTCGATCGCGGCCGCTTCCTTGAGCGCGGGATCGACCGATTTGAGCCCGGCCAGATAGAGGATCATCACGTATCCGGTGTGCCGCCAGCTCGCGGCGATCATCATCATCCAGATGTTGAGGTCGGAATTGCCGAGCCAGTCGATGGGGTCGCTCTCATTGCCGAGCGCCGTATTGATCACGCCCTGGTCCGTACCGAGAAGCAGTTGCGCCATAAAGCCGACGACGGCGAGCGAGAGCACCACCGGCATGTACAGCACGGACTGGTAGAAGCGGCTGAACCGTACGCCCCGGTCGATGAGGACGGCGAGCAGCAGTCCGAACGGAGTGGCCACGAGGCCGAGAAAGGCGATCCAGAGCAGGTTGTGGCGGACAGCGGGCCAGAAGGCCGGATAGTTGTCGACGAGGCTTTCGTAGTTCTTGCCGCCCACCCACTGGATGTCGCCGATGCCGTCCCACGAGGTGAAGGACAGGCCGATGGAGGCCAGTGTCGGCCCCCACACGATGACGGCTTCGAGGAGGACGGGAATTCCCAGGAGTACGCCGAGGACGATGGTGTCGCGGCGCGTGAAGCGCCGCGGGCCCCGCCGCCCGGCGCGTCCGGCTGCTTTCGACGGCACGGAACGCGATCCCCTCATGGTCAGCCGGCGGCCTGCGCGAAGATGTCCTTCTTCTGCCGCTCGATGCGGTTGACGAGACCGTCGACGTCCTGGGGATCGTCGATGAAGTCCTGCAGCGCCTTGATCATGACGGTCTGCGCGAAGTCGGGACGGGTGTCCCTGTCGAGGAACTGCGAGATCTGCTTCGCCCCGGAGACCAGTTCGGCGGACTTCTTCTGCAGGGCGCTGTACTTGGCGGTGTCGGCCTTGTCGTTGACCGCGACGTTGTTCGGGTCGCCGGCCAGATAGACCTCTTCGGCCCCGGGCGTTCCCAGCCATTCCAGGAGGTCTTTCCCCGCGTCGACGTTCCTGGCCTTCTTCGCGATCAGGAACCCGTCGATCGGCGCCTCCACGGCGTCCTGTCCGTGCGCGGGGTCGATCTCCGGAAAGGCGAAGAAGTCGATGTCGTCCCGCTCGTCGGCCGGGAACTGCTGCCCCGGGTGCGGCATTCCGAAGACCGCCATGCCCGTCCTGCGCTTCTGCAGGCCCTGCCCCGCCTCTTCCCAGGTGCGGCCGAGGGCGCCCTTTTGGTAGTAGGGCATGAGTTCGCGCCACAGGTCGAAGACCTTCTTGACCTTGGTGTCCGTCCAGGCTTCCTCGCCCGCCATCAGGCCCTTGTGGAAGTCGTATCCGTTCAGGCGCATGTTGATGTAGTCGAAGGTGCCCATGGCGGGCCAGCCGTCCTTGTCGCAGAAGGCGACCGGGATCCCGTCCTTGTGCATCTTCTTGGCGAGCGCGATGAACTCGTCCCAGTTCTTGGCCTGTTCGTATCCCTGTTTCGCAAAGAGACTCTTGCGGTGGAAGACGGCCCATGGGTAGTAGTAGTACGGCACGAAGTACTGCTTGCCGTCGTGCGTGGACTGATCCTTCAGCGCCTGGGAGAAGCCACTGAATCCCTTCCACACATCGCTGATGTCGACCAGCAGACCCTTCTCCGCGAAGTACTGCATGCGATATCCGGCGAACCACATGAAGACGTCGTCCGGGGTGGCCCGCAGATAGCGCGTGATGTTCTGCTGGAATTCGTTGTGCTCTGTGGTGTGGACCTTGACGGTCTTGCCGGTCTTCTTCTTGTACGCGTCGAAGGCGTCCTGGAACGCCTTCTTCGGCACCGCGTCCGAGGAGTTGGAGCCCATCGTGACTTCGTTCTTGTTGCCGCCGGGTCCGTCGCCGCAGGCGGTGAGCAGGGCGGGAAGGGTGACCGCCCCGGCTCCGGCGGCCACACCGCGCAGGACATTCCGCCGGGACATCCGATGTCCTGTCATGCTTCGGGGCACGACGGGACCGCTGAACGATGACTGTGCCATGTCCCCCTCCTCGGGGTGCAACCAAACACAACCGAACGCGAGGGTTGGATCCCACTCCCAAGAGGCACCGCAGTCAAGGGTTTTGGCGCCAGGCGGCCGAACCGTTACCGCTCCCCTTCCAACAGACTCCAACACGCCCTACCGTAAGCGCGCACGCATGACACGTTCACGCAAACCCCCCATCTTTCGCGAGTACGGAGGAACGTAACGATGCGTCATCGCCCATTCCGCACAACCCGCCGAAGAGTGGTCGGATCGCTCGCCACCGGGCTGCTGTGTGCGGCCGGTCTCGCCGCGCCCGCGTCCGCCGCCGCGGACCGCGCGCCTTCCGTGCCTTCCACCACTTCCACGCCTTCCGCCACTTCCGCGTCCGCGCGCGACGCGGCGGACAGGGCCTCCACCTCCGCCGATCCCGGCGCGCGGCTCCCCGACGGCCTCGCCCGCACGCCTCCTATGGGCTTCAACAACTGGAACTCCACCCACTGCAGGGCCGAGTTCGACGAGGCGATGGTCAAGGGGATCGCGGACATCTTCGTCGAGAAGGGGCTCAAGGACGCCGGATACCAGTACGTCAACCTCGACGACTGCTGGGCGCTGCCCGCGCGCGACGCGAACGGCAAGCTGGTGCCCGACCCCAAGCGATTCCCCAACGGCATCAAGGCGGTCGCCGACTACGTGCACGCCAAGGGCCTGAAGCTCGGCATCTACACCAGCGCGGGCACCAAGACCTGCAACCCGGCCGGTTTCCCCGGCGCGCTCGGCCACGAGCGCAGCGACGCCCAGCAGTTCGCCGACTGGGGCGTCGACTACCTCAAGTACGACAACTGCAACAACCAGGGCGTCGACGCCAAGCAGCGCTACATCGCGATGCGCGACGCGCTGAAGGCCGCGTCCGACGCGGTCGGCAGGCCCATCGTCTACAGCATCTGCGAGTGGGGCGAGAACAAGCCCTGGGAGTGGGCCGCCGACGTCGGTCACCTGTGGCGCACCACCGGTGACATCAGCGACAGCTGGGGCTCGATGCTGGCGATCATGAAGCAGAACCTGCCGCTCGCCAAGTACGCGGGCCCCGGCCGCTGGAACGACCCCGACATGCTCGAGGTCGGCAACGGCGGCATGAGCGGCACGGAGTACCGCACGCACTTCTCGATGTGGTCGATCATGGCCGCGCCGCTGCTCATCGGCTCCGATCTGCGCAAGGCGACGCCGGAGACCTACGAGATCCTCGGCAACAAGGAGGTCATCGCCGTCGACCAGGACCCCCTGGGCAAGCAGGGCGAGGTCCTCTCGACGCAGAACGGCCGCTGGGTCGTCGCCAAGGAGATGAAGGACGGCAGCCGCGCCGTCGCCCTCTTCAACGAGACCGGCACCGCCCAGTCCATCGCCACCACCGCGAAGGCCGTCGGCCTTCCCGCCGCCGACGGGTACACGCTGCGCGACCTGTGGCAGCACAAGAGCTACAACACCGCGGGCGCCATCTCGGCGACCGTGCCCGCGCACGGCACGGTACTGCTGCGCGTGTCTGCGGACGGCACGTGGGCCAAGAACCCGCCTGCCGTCGAACTCGGCGCGGACGGAGCCGCGTTGGTGGAGGCGGGCAAGCAGAGCGCGCTCACCTCCAAGGTGACCAATCTCGGCCGCACCGCCGCCAAGAACGTGTCGGTCGCGCTCACCGGACCCTCGGGCTGGGGCCTGAAGGCCACCTCGCCGACCACCGCGCGCTCGCTGGGCACCGGCAAGGCGCTCACCACGTCCTGGGCTGTGACGGCCCCCGCGGGCACGGCCCCCGGCAAGTACGACCTGACGCTCAAGTCCACCTACCGCTCGCCCCAGGGTGCCCGCGCCGAGAGCGTCCTGCCCCTGACGGCCGACGTCGTCGTCGCGCCGCCCGCGGGCGCTTCGGCACTGGGTGACCTGCCGTGGATCACCGCGACCAACGGCTGGGGTCCCGTCGAACGCAACACCAGCAACGGCGAGAACGTCGGCGGCGACGGCAACCCGATCACCATCGGCGGCAAGGTGTACGCCAAGGGGCTCGGCGTCCACGCGGACAGCGCGGTGGAGTACTACACCGGCGGCACCTGCGAGAAGGTCACCGCGCAGGTCGGCCTCGACGACGAGAAGCTCCTCAAGGGCACGGTCGTCTTCGAGATCTGGGCGGACGGCAAGAAGACAGCGTCCACCGGAGTCCTCACCAACGCCATGCCCGCGCAGGAACTGTCGGCCGACGTGACCGGTGCCCGGGTGGTCCGCCTCGTCGTCACGGACGGCGGCGACGGCAACGACTCGGACCACGCGGACTGGGCGGAGGCGACGCTGAGTTGCTGAGGTGAGGTGGGGTCGGGGTGGGGTGCCGGGGGACGATGTGTGGTGCTGCAGGCCGACGTGCGGCCTGCGCCCTGCGGGCCAACGTACGGCCTGCGGCCGACGTGCGACGCCACGGGCCGACCCGCGGCGCCACGGCAGGACATGCGGCGCGGCGAGCCAACGTGCCGCGCGGCAGGCCGAGTTACCAATGGCCCCGCCCACGGGCCGCAGCCACGGGCCGGGCGGAAGCCCCGCCCGGCCCACCCCGCCCCCAACACCCCCTACGCAGGCCTCAGTTCCACGGCCGCCGCGCTCGACCCACCGCCGAGCGCGGCCGCCGCCGCTCCGACCAGGCCCGCGTCCGTACCCATCAGCGCGGGTGCCACGGTCAGTTGGCGTACGAAGGAGAGCGTGGCGTAGTCGTGCAGGGCGCGGCGCAGTGGGGTGAAGAGGATGTCGCCCGCCTTCGCCACTCCCCCGCCGATCACCGCGATGTCGATCTCGACGAGCGTCGCCGTGGCGGCGATGCCCGCGGCGAGCGCCTGGGCCGCGCGCTCGAAGGAGGCGAGGGCCACCGGGTCGCCCGCGCGCGCGGCGGTCGCCACCGCGGCCGCCGACGTGTCGCCGTCCGGGCCCGGTACCCAGCCGCCCTCGACGGCCCGGCGGGCGATGTTCGGGCCGCTCGCTATCCGCTCGACACAGCCGCGCGCCCCGCACGGGCACGGGTCGCCGTCGAGATCCACGCTGATGTGGCCGATGTGCCCCGCGTTGCCCGTGGGGCCGGGGTGCAGCGCGCCGCCGAGGACCAGGCCGCCGCCGACGCCCGTGGACACCACCATGCACAGCGCGTTGTCGTGGCCGCGGGCCGCGCCCTGCCAGTGTTCGGCCGCGGTCATCGCGACACCGTCGCCGACGAGGGCGACGGGCAGGCCGCCGGTGACCGCGCGGACCCGGTCGACCAGGGGATAGTCGCGCCAGCCGGGGATGTTGACGGG
This sequence comes from Streptomyces kanamyceticus, assembly GCF_008704495.1. Classification (NCBI taxonomy): domain Bacteria; kingdom Bacillati; phylum Actinomycetota; class Actinomycetes; order Kitasatosporales; family Streptomycetaceae; genus Streptomyces; species Streptomyces kanamyceticus. The sequence continues at coordinate 8,851,078 of NZ_CP023699.1, read as the reverse complement.
GCTGACGGTACCCGCTGAGGCGTCCACGGGGCCCGCGCTGCCGATGCCCACCGTGCCTGCTCTGGACCACAGTTGACTTGACGTCAGCTCGCCGAGGACCTCCTCGACCGCCCGCATGACCGTGCCGCCCTCCTCGCGCGAGGGCGTCGGCCGCTGGGCGCGCAGCACGATCCGGCCGTGGCCGTCCACCAAGGCTCCGGCGATCTTGGTGCCGCCGATGTCGAGTGCGGCGACGAGGTCCATGTGCATCTGTGTCGGGTCTCCTGGTGTATGGGCAGGCCGGAGAGTGCGTTGGACAGTCTCTCTCGCATCTGACAACGTTGTCCAGGCTCTATGCTCGACGCCACATGCTCATGGACCACCTCATGGACGACAGGACAGGACAGCGCACCGTGGCCGAGACCGCCCCCCGACGACCCGAGAACCGCTACGGCAACCGTCCCACCATGAAGGACGTCGCCGCGCGCGCGGGCGTGGGCCTCAAGACGGTCTCCCGTGTCGTGAACGGAGAGCCCGGGGTCACCCCCGACACCGAACGCCGCGTACAGGAGGCCATCGAGGCGCTGGGCTTCCGCCGCAACGACAGCGCGCGCGTGCTCCGCAAGGGCCGCACCGCCAGCATCGGCCTCGTACTCGAAGATCTCGCCGACCCCTTCTACGGCCCGCTGAGCCGCGCCGTGGAGGAGGTCGCGCGGGCGCACGGCGCGCTGCTCATCAACGGATCGAGCGCCGAAGACCCGGACCGCGAACAGGAGTTGGTGCTCGCGCTGTGCGCCCGCCGGGTCGACGGGCTCGTGGTCATCCCGGCCGGTGACGACCATCGCTATCTGGAGCCGGAGATCGCCGCCGGTGTCGCCACCGTCTTCGTCGACCGGCCCGCCGGGAAGATCGACGCCGACGTCGTGCTCTCCGACAGCTTCGGCGGCGCGCGGGACGGCGTCGCCCACCTCATCGCGCACGGCCACCGCCGCATCGGCTTCATCGGCGACCAGCCGCGCATCCACACCGCCATAGAGCGGCTGCGCGGCTATCGCGCCGCCATGGAGGACGCCGGGATCGAGCTGTCGGAGTCCTGGGTCTCGCTCGGCGCCACAGGGCCCGAGCGGGTCCAGGCCGCCGCCACCGCGATGATCACGGGCCCGGAGCCGGTGACCGCCATCTTCGCGGGCAACAACCGCGTGACGGTGACGGTGGTGCGCGTGCTCGCCGACCACGAACGGCCCGTCGCCCTGGTCGGGTTCGACGACATCGAGCTGGCCGATCTGCTGGGCATCACCGTCGTCGCGCAGGACGCGGCCGCCCTCGGCCGCACCGCCGCGGAGCGCCTCTTCCGGCATCTGGACGGCGCCGAAGAGGCGCCCGCCCGGATCGAGTTGCGGACGGCGTTGATCCCCCGCGGTTCCGGGGAGATTCCGCCCGCGTGATCAATGTGCCCTCCGCCGCGCCTCGATCTTCATAGGATGTCCGCTCAGCAGGAGTCGTTGCACCACAGGAACTCGCCCTGAGGCAGGGAGCACCGTGGACGATCGCACGCTCGACACACTCGGTCTTGCCGAAGCCCCTCGTGACCACCCCTTGATCTACCCGGGCCGGTGGCCCACGGAGTCCGGACTGCTCTACAGGAACCGGCTGTTGCGGCTGAGCCCCGTGAAGGGTCGGCGGCTGGCGAAGTGGTCGGTCGACGCGCCTCCCGAGGGCTTCCCCGGCGACCCGGGGCAGCCCGGTCCCATGCCGCTCAACCACGCGCTGATGATCGCCAACGAACCGCTGGTGGGCGAGCGCTATCCCGTGCTGTCCGTCGGTTCGAACGCGTCCCCCGCGCAGCTGCGCCACAAGATGCGCGGCGCCGGGGTATCGGCCACCATCCCCATGATCATGGCCAAGGTCCGGGGCATCGGCATCGGCGCCTCCCCTTACGTCAACCCGCTCGGATACGTCGCGACCGCGCCGTACGCGGATCCCGGCGCCACCCGGCACCTGTTCCTCACCTGGCTCGACGCGGCCCAGCTGGAGGTCATCGACGCCTCGGAGGGAATCTCTCTGCCGGGCGGCGAATACCAGCGGGCCGCGCTGCCCGGCCGGGGACCGTTCGAGGCGGAGCTGCCGTCCGGCGAGCTGCTGAGCGAGCTGTACGTCTACGTCAACATGCGGGGCGTTCTTCGGGAGCCTTCCGGGGCACCGCGCCCGCACGAGGGCGAAGTGGACCTCCTCACCCGGATCCTCGCGGAGTCGGACGGCCTGCGCGCACTGTTCGGTGACACCCCTGAGGCCTTCTGCGCCGCCGCGCGCGGCAATGAATCCCTCTGTGACGAGGGCACTCGCCTGTTCGCCCGCGAAGACCGAATAACGAAGTCGGACCTCGAGGAATACGCCTCGGACGCGTTACGTCTCCACGTGTACGACGACATCCACCCGCTCAACCCGCTGCCCCCGGAAAGCTTCATGACCGGCCGGACGCCCGATGCCTTCGACCATCGCGGCGCGGGCGCGATCAGGATCTCCGCCAAGCTCGCCGACGACCTGGGCCACCCGCAGCAGGCGCTCGTGCAGAAGGCCACGCCGCCCGCGCGTCAGGAGCGCCTCGGGGCCCTCGCCCGTGTCGTGGTCGCCGGGGACATCCCCGAGAACGACATGACCTCCGTTCAGGTCGACCACTCCTTGCGGGTCGGGCTCGGCCTGGAACCGGGCGAACCGGTCACGCTGCGACCGACGCATCTCGCCCACCGGCAGCACCGGCGCTGGCACCAGTTCTTCTTCGGCCGCCCGAACTACCTCACGTGCCGGGTCCAGGACGCGGACCGTCCGAGCGCCGAGCAGGAGGTGTGCCTGGCCGACGATCTGACGCTGGCACTGCTCGGCGTACAGAGCGGTGACGACGTCATCATCGAGGGCTTCCCCGACGAGCAGGACGTCGTGCCGGTCCTGCAGCTCAAGGCCATCCGCACCAGCGAGGAGATCCTCGACCGCCGCAAGCAGCTGCACGGCGGGAACATGACGAGCCGTTTCCCGAGCTCCCTGGACGCGCTCGGCTGCCATCCCGACCTCCCCTGGGTCTTCATCGACCGGGGCATCTGGGACGCGCTGGGCATCCACGGTCAGTGGCTCGGCACGGTGCGCATCCGGGCCAGTCGCTCGTTCCAGCTCAAGAAGGAGCTCAGGGAGATGGTGCTGCTGCTCGGCATCGCCTTCCTCGGCGTGGTCGAACTGATCGACGGGGTCACCTGGCAGGTGGTGAGCGTGGGCCTCCTCGTCCTGCTGGTCGGCTGCGTCGTGACCATACGGATGCGGGCGCGGATGTCGCTGCGCGCGCGGCACTTCGCCCGGCGCGGCCGCGGCGGGATCAGCAGGCGCTGACCCGGAGCGGGCTCTCCCGTCCCTCCGGCCGGGCTCAGGGCCAGAAGACGACCGCGAGCGCGATCAGCGTGCCCAGGGCGATGACCCCGCCGACGATGCCGAAGACCTTCGCGGCCTGCTGGCCGGTGGGCTTGATCTCCCGCCAGCCGAGCTCCCCCGCCACGCCCCTGATCAGCCGGTGGCCCGCGGTGGACGAGAAGCTCTGCCGCTCGGCGCCGTCCACGGAGCCACCCGTGACCCAGTACCGGCTCCGGCCGGTCTCGACGGACCGCGCGCGCACCGGGCCCGGGCCATGGGTCTCCGTGCGGACGATGTCCGTCATGACGAAGGTCAGCTCGCCCGGGTCCAGGTCGACGCGGTAGGTGTGGACCTGGGTGGTGTGGCGGCCCGTCGTCGGGACGTCCGCGATCATGTCGAACCCCCGCTCCCGGCGCTGCCACCGGTACGGCGTGGGCGCGTCCGCGACGGCTGCCTGAACACGGACGTAGAACGCGTCCGTGCCGCCGGTGCGGTGTTCTCCACTCATGGCCGCGTCCCCTCTCCGTGTCCGTGCCGTCAGCAAGTGGGCAAGCCCGGCAGCGGCTTGTCCTGGTCGCCGCCCGTGAAGTGGACGTCACTGACGAAAACGTTCCTGTTCCCGCTGTCGTCGTCCGTCTTGGCCCACCAGACGTTCGTCCAGCGATCGTACGTCTCGCGGCATTGTCGGGTCGTCCCGGTGCTGGCCTGGCGAGTGACGCACGTCAACCGCATCCCAGCGTCATGGAGAGAGCACCCCGTGAGCACCCCCGTCGTCTCCACCGAGCAGCCGGCGGACCAGCAACTCGGCGGACTCGCAACGGCTCGGTCCGTGAGTCGGGACCTACGGCGTCTGGTCGTGCGGGTAGGCGGCGGCCCGGTGCTGAAAGGAGAGGATCTTCGGGTTCCGGACGACTCCGTCGCGGATCTCGATCGCCTTGCTGATCGTGGCGTCGGCCTCCCATGCACCGGGGCCTTCGAGGACCCTGCGTAGATACGGCAGGACGGCCTCGCTGACCTCCCACGTAGCCGAATCCCACAGATGCGACGGGCTGTGGTCGACGGCGTAGTAGTGGCAGCCGGCGCCGACGGCGAGCATCGGCTCGCCGAAGGTGGTCGGGCGCGCCCACTCGAAGCCCATGCCCTCGTCGCACGACACGTCCACGAAGTACGTCCCCGGCCGGAACAGGTCCAGCTCCTTCTCCGTGACGAACATCAGCGGCGCGTCGGTGTCCTGCCTTACGCAGTTGACGACGATGTCGAACCCGGCCAGATATGCGGCGAGCGGTACCGGCCCGGCAGGGGTCAAGGCCTGGAGGCGGGACGGATCGTCCGGCCGCTCCTGGAAATGGCTCATCACCACGGACGACATCGGCGAGGCGACCGCCACCGCGTCGCGCTGGGTGAGCACCGTGACGTCGGACACGCCCATGGCGCCCAGGCCCGTCACCGCTCCGCGCGCCGTCGCACCGAAACTGATGACCGCCGCGCGCAGACGCCGACCGTAGCTGCCGGTCGCGCCGCCGAGCTGCAGCGCGTGCAGGACGGAGCTGTAACCGGCCAGTTCGTTGTTCTTGTGGAAGACGTGCACGCTGAAGGCACCGGAGGCGGTCCAGTGGTTCATGGCCTCCCAGGCAATCATGGTCAGCCGCCGGTCGATGCCGAGCTGGGTCAACTTCTCGTCCTGCACGCAGTGCGGCCATCCCCACAGCACCTGGCCTGTGCGCATCGCGGAGACGTCCTCGTGCATCGGCTTGGGCAGCAGCAGCACGTCGCTGTCGGCCATCAGCCGCTCGCGGGAGCGCAGTCCGGCCACGAAGGGGCGCAGCGCCTCGTCGTCGAGGCCGAAGTGCAGGCCGTAGCCGTGCTCGAGGAAGACGCGCTCGCGTACGTCGGGGTCGATGCGGTCGAGATGGCGGGGGTGCAGCGGGAGGCGGAACTCGTTCTCCTTGTGACAGGAGGACATGACGCCGAGAGTCATCAGGCTCATGCGTCGCTTCCCGGCTGCTCGTCCCGCGCCTGACCGGCCTGTTTCCGGGCGCGCCCGGCCTCGTATCGGCGTACGCGCTCGGCCAGGGACAGCGGGGCCTCGTCCAGACCGGTGGCGGACCCACTGGCCATCCGGGCGCACACGCCCCGGCAGGCCATCGTGGGCCCATCACCGCTGTGGGAGACCACCAGGGCGTCCACGGTCGGTGCGGTTCGGTAATCGGTGCCGCAGATGACGCAGGTCAGCCCGAAGAGTGTTTCTTCGGTCGGTGCCGGGCGGCTGCTGCGGCGGTTGGAGATGGAGGATTGCGAGTACATCGGACCTACGTCCTCGGGAGCCGACAGGCCCCCGGACTTGCCGTTCTCCGAGAGCGATACCGAAACAGATGACGGTATGCGAGATACGCCCGGTACTGCCACCGTACTCCGGCATGCGGCAGGTCCGAACCACTGTTCCCAGTGACGCGACCCACTCAGTTCCCTGTGGCTTGAGCCAGAGCCCGGAATCGCTGCCACAGGGCTGGTCAGCAGGTCGGCAGGCCCGGCAGCGGCTTGTCGTTGTCGCCGCCGGTGATGTAGACGTCGCTGACGAAGACGTTCCTGTTGCCGCTGTCGTCGTCCGTCTTGGCCCACCAGACGTTCGTCCAGCGGCCGTACGTCTCGCGGCGGCCCTGGTTCTGCTGGCAGTAGAAGTAGTTGGTGCCCGAGTTCAGGCTGCCCGCCTCGGCGCCGGACGCGGTGTAGGACTTCGCGGTGCGCCACACCGAGCAGTTGTACTTGCCGCCGCCCGCCGGGTGGCAGACCGGGTCCGGCTCGGAGCCGCCGCCACCGCCGCCCGAAGGGCCACCGGTCGGCTTGGTGGTGGGGTCGGGCCGGGAGGAGGGCTTGTCGCCGCCCTTCTCCCTGTCGGACGGCTTCTCCTTGTCCTGGTCCGACGACCCGGCGTCGTCCTCTCCCTTGTCCTTGCCCTTGCCGCCGTCCGGCTTCGGGTCCGCCTCGCGGGGCTTCTCGTCGCCCTGCTTCGACGGCTTCGGCCGCGTGGACCCGCCGTCGAAGGTGTCGCTCCCGCCGTCGTCCGCGCGGTCGGCTCCCTCTCCCTGGGCCGTGCCCTCCCGAGCCTGACTGCCGCTGTCGTCCTTGCCGTTGAGGACGGCCACGGTCACTCCGGTCGCCGCGAGCACGACCGCCACGGCGACAGCGGCGAGCAACGCACGGCCCCGGCGCGGGCGTTGGGTGGTGCGGGTGGCGCCGAGGTGCACGGCGGGCGGGCCCTGCGGCACCGACGCCGGGGGAACGGGCTGCCGCGTGTCGCCCGGCGGCGGTCCGAAGCCCGGCGGCGGCGTGTTCGGGATGCTGCGCTCCGTCCGCGGGCGCGCGCCTGGGGCCTCCCGCAGCGCGGCCGTGCCCACGTCCCCCGCGGCCGCCGCGACGGTGGCGAGCAGCGCGCACGCCGCGGCCGCGTCGGGCCGTGCCTGCGGGTCCTTGTCCATCAGCTGCCGCAGTACGGGAGTCAGGGGGCCCGAGCGGCGCGGCTCGGGCAGCGGGTCGACGACGATCGCGGTGAGCGTCGACCACGTCGACGTACGGCGGAAGGGGGAGTCGCCCTCGACCGCGGCGTACAAGGTGGCGCCGAGCGCCCAGACGTCGGATGCCGGTCCCGGGTCGTGGCCCTGGGCGCGCTCGGGCGCCAAGTAGTCCAAGGAGCCGATCAGTTCGCCGCTGCGGGTGAGGTGCGTCGAGGAGCCGTCGCCGGGATCCTCCATGGTCGCGATGCCGAAGTCGGTGAGCACGACGCGTCCGAGTGGGGCCTCCCCTGCTCGAGCGGAGCCGAGAGCTTGGGGATTTTCCAGGAGGATGTTGCCCGGCTTCACGTCGCGGTGCAGGACGCCCGCGCGGTGCGCGGCGGCCAGGGCCTCCATGACCTTGGCGCCGACGGCCGCGGCCTCGCGCGGTTCGAGGGTGCCGCGCTCGCGCAGCACGTCGTCGAGGGAAGGACCCTCGACGAGCTCCATGACGATGAGGGGGCGGCCGTCCTCCTCCGCCACGTCGTGCACGGCGACCACACCGGGGTGGCGCACCCGGGCGGCGGCTCTCGCCTCGCGCTGCATCCGCAGGCGCAGGTCGGCCAGTTCGCCACCGGCCGCGTCCGTGAACGTGCGCAGTTCCTTGACCGCCACCTCGCGGTGCAGCACCTCGTCGACCGCGCGCCATACGACGCCCATGCCGCCGCGCCCGAGCTGCGCCACGACGCGATAGCGCCCGGCGAGCAGCCGTCCGGCCCCGCCCGTGTTTTCCTGATCCCCCGACAACACCGCTGCCCCGTTTCTGCCACACCACTTTCCGTGGCGTACAGAGTACGGGGCAGGGGTGACAGGTGATCGTCGGTGTTACTTGCCCGAGGCCGTGAGGTCGCCGCGGCGCGGTCCCGAGAAGCCCTGCAGACGGGCCAGGGTCAGGCCGGTGAGCCGGGTGACCTCGCCCGCGTCGAGGGCGCCGCAGTCCAGGCCGCGCAGCAGATACCCGGCGAGCGCCTTGGCGGTGGCGGGCTCGTCGGCCACGCCGCCGCCCTCGTGGTGGCCCGCGTAGGCGGCGAGGCGCGCGGCGGCCGCCTCGAAGCCCTCGCGGTAGAACGCGAACACGGCGGCGTAGCGCGTGGGGATGTGGCCGGGGTGCATGTCCCAGCCCTGGTAGTAGGCGCGGGCCAGGGCGCGCCGGGTGAGGCCGTAGTGCAGCCGCCAGGCGTCGTGGACCTGCTCGGTGGTGCCGACGGGCAGGACGTTGGTGGAGCCGTCGGAGACGCGCACTCCGGTGCCCGCGGCGGCGACCTGCATGACGGCCTTGGCGTGGTCGGCCGCCGGGTGGTCGCTGGCCTGGTAGGCGGCGCTGACGCCGAGGCAGGCGCTGTAGTCGAAGGTGCCGTAGTGCAGTCCGGTGGCGCGGCCCTCGGCGGCCTGGATCATGCGGGCCACGGCGGCGGTGCCGTCGGTGGCGAGGATGGACTGGCTGGTCTCGATCTGGATCTCGAAGCCGATGCGGCCCTGCTCCAGGCCGCGCGCCTTCTCGAACTCCTCCAAGAGGCGCACCATCGCGGTGACCTGCTCGGGGTAGGTCACCTTGGGCAGCGTGAGGACGAGCCCGTCCGGCAGGCCGCCCGCCTCCATGAGGCCGGACAGGAAGATATCGAGGGTGCGGATGCCACGGTCGCGCACCGCCTCTTCCATGCACTTCATGCGGATGCCCATGTACGGGGCCGCGGTGCTGTTCTTGTACGCCTCGGCGACCAGGCGGGCCGCGCGGGCGGCGTCCTGGTCCTCGTCGGCGCCCTTGTAGCCGTCCTCGAAGTCGATGCGCAGGTCTTCGACGGGCTCGCGCTCCAGTTTGGTGCGCACGCGCGTGTAGACCGCGTCGGCGAGGTCGTCGCTCAGGCCGAGGACGGCGGCGAACGAGGCGGCGTCCGGGGCGTGCTCGTCGAGCATCGCCAGGGCCTTGTCGCCCCAGGTGCGGATGGACGCCGCGGCGAACTGCTCGCCGGGGACGTACACGGTGTGGACGGGCTGGCGGGTGCCTGGGTCTCCGGGGTAGCGGCGGTCGAGCTCCGCGTCCACCGGGGCGAGGGAAGCGCTGATGCCCTCGCTGACCGCGCCCGCGAGGCTCGTTGCCACCTTCTCTTGCTGACCCATTCCTGCACCCTCCACACACTCGGCGTTGCCTGGCGTTTCCGTTTACGTTTCCGCTTCACGGAATCAAGAATCCGTATGGCGAAGTTATCTGCCGACTTCCCGCTGGTCAACACCCGACCAGTTCTTGACCGGTCCTCGACAACCGCCGTTCACGCATGTCTCAGATCCCGCTTCCACACTTCGGTCCGCCCACCACATCCTGGCGCGACCGACCGAAGGAGACCTCGTGCCGACCGACACAGGAGCCGTGAGCTCCGCCACCCGGGCGAGCGCGGTGCAGCGCCCCGGCCGCCGCCTGGAGGTCATGTCCTTCAACCTCCGCTACGCGGGCGCCGCCCCGCCGAACACCTGGGCGGAGCGGCGCCCGGTCACCCGTGAACTGCTTCGCCGGGCCAGGCCCCACGTCATCGGCAGCCAGGAGGGGCTCTACGAGCAGGTGCGGGACATCGCCGCCGACCTCGGCACGCACTACGACTGGATCGGCACGGGCCGCGCGGGCGGCAGCCGCGACGAGTTCGCGGCCGTGTACTACGACACCCGCAGGCTGTGGCCCGTCGCGTACGACCACTTCTGGCTCTCGGACACCCCGGACGTCATCGGCTCCAACACCTGGGGCGGCGGCTCGATCCGCATGGTCACCTGGGTGCGCTTCCGGGATCTGCGCACGGACGGCGAGCTGTACGTCCTCAACACCCACCTCGACGTCGCGAGCCAGTACGCACGCACGCGTGCCGCGGCCCTGATCGTCGAGCGCGCCGGCCGCCTCGACCGGTCCCTGCCGCTCGTGGTGACGGGCGACTTCAACGTCGCCGCGCACAAGAACCCCGTCTACGACACGATGCTGGGCGCGGGCCTCGTCGACACCTGGGACGCCGCGGACCGGCGGAGCAAGGCGTACGCCACCTTCCACGGCTACCGGCCGCTGGTGCCGGACGGTGACCGCGTCGACTGGCTCCTGGTGGCCGGGGCAGCGCGCGTCCACGAGGCGTCGATCAACACGTTCTCGCTGGAGGGGCAGTTCCCGAGCGACCACCTGCCGGTGCAGGCGAGCCTGACCCTGTGACGCGCCGAGGCCCTCGTTCCGCGGTGCGGAACGAGGGCCTCGGGCGGTCAATGAGCTCAGCCCTTGCGGGACTTGACCTCTTCGGTCAGCTGCGGGACGACCTCGAAGAGGTCGCCGACCACTCCGTAGTCGACCAGGTCGAAGATCGGGGCCTCGGCGTCCTTGTTGATGGCGACGATCGTCTTCGAGGTCTGCATGCCGGCCCGGTGCTGGATCGCGCCGGAGATGCCGGAGGCGATGTACAGCTGCGGGGAGACCGACTTGCCGGTCTGGCCGACCTGGTTGGAGTGCGGGTACCAGCCGGCGTCGACCGCGGCACGCGAGGCGCCGACGGCGGCACCGAGCGAGTCGGCGAGGTTCTCGATGATCGAGAAGTTCTCGGCGCCGTTCACGCCGCGGCCGCCGGAGACCACGATCGCGGCCTCGGTCAGCTCCGGGCGGCCCGTCGACTCGCGCGGGGTGCGCGCGACGACCTTGGTGCCGGTGGCCTTCTCCGAGAAGGTGACGGCGAGCGCCTCGACGGCACCGGCGGCCGGGGCGGCCTCCACGGCGGCCGAGTTCGGCTTGACCGTGATGACCGGGGTGCCGCTGGAGACGCGGGACTTGGTGGTGTACGAGGCGGCGAACGCGGCCTGCGTGGCCACCGGACCCTCGTCGCCCGCTTCCAGGTCGACGGCGTCCGTGATGATGCCGGACTTGATGCGGACCGCGAGGCGGGCCGCGATCTCCTTGCCCTCGGCGGAGGACGGGACGAGCACGGCGGCCGGGGAGACGGCCTCGTACGCGGCCTGGAGCGCGTCCACCTTCGGTACGACGAGGTAGTCGGTGAACTCGGGGGCGTCGGCGGTGAGGACCTTGACCGCGCCGTGCTCGGCGAGCGTGGCGGCGGTGGCCTCGGCGCCGGAACCGAGGGCGACGGCGACGGGCTCGCCGACGCGGCGGGCCAGGGTCAGCAGCTCCAGGGTGGGCTTGCGGACGGCGCCGTCCACGTGGTCGACGTAGACGAGAACTTCAGCCATGGGACTTCAATCTCCTGCAGTTGCGAAGAAGTGGGGCGGTTGAGGGGTGACTGAAGCTCAGATGAACTTCTGGCCCGCGAGGAACTCGGCGAGCTGCTTGCCGCCCTCGCCCTCGTCCTTGACGATCGTCCCCGCCGTGCGGGCCGGACGCTCGGTGGCGGAGTCGACCTTGGTCCAGGAGCCCTCGAGGCCGACCTCTTCGGCGTCGATGTCCAGGTCGTCCAGGTCGAGGGACTGCACCGGCTTCTTCTTGGCGGCCATGATGCCCTTGAAGGACGGGTAGCGGGCCTCGCCCGACTGGTCCGTCACGGACACGACGGCCGGCAGGGAAGCCTCCAGCTGCTCGCTGGCGGTGTCGCCGTCACGGCGGCCCTTGACGACGCCGCCGTCGACGGAGACCTCGGAGAGCAGCGTGACCTGCGGGACGCCGAGGCGCTCCGCGAGGATCGCCGGCAGCACGCCCATGGTGCCGTCGGTGGACGCCATACCGGCGATGACCAGGTCGTAACCGGTCTTCTCGATGGCCTTGGCGAGCACCAGCGAGGTGCCCATCACATCGGTGCCGTGCAGGTCGTCGTCCTCGACGTGGACGGCCTTGTCGGCCCCCATGGAGAGCGCCTTGCGCAGCGCGTCCTTGGCGTCCTCGGGACCGACGGTCAGCACGGTGATCTCCGCGTCGTCCGCCTCGTCCGCGATCTGCAGTGCCTGCTCGACCGCGTACTCGTCGAGTTCCGAAAGGAGGCCGTCGACGTCGTCGCGGTCGACGGTCAGGTCATCGGCGAAGTGCCGGTCGCCGGTGGCGTCGGGCACGTACTTCACACAGACAACGATCCTCAAGCTCACGCCGGCTCTCCTACTGCATCGTCTTTACTGGGCTGCTGCCTAGGCTTATGGCTACTGCCTTCTTGCAGGCAGCATAGGCGCCTGAAGCGGCGCATCCCGGTCGGGGCGGCCCCCGCTCCGACCGAAATATTACTCATGAGTACACCCAGTTCATTCCCACTGAGCAAGCGCTTTGAACTGTGACGTTCCCAACGCTCCGTAATCGGGCGCCGCGACGGACGAACGGGAACTCTCAGTCGCGCAGGGCGTTGAAGCGCCCCTGGTGGTAGACGAGCGGACGGCCCTCGCCCGCGGTGTCGCCCTCGACCACCTCGGCGAGCACGATGCAGTGGTCGCCCGCGGGCACGCGGGCCACGATCCGGCACACCAGCCAGGCGAGCGCGCCGTCCAGGACGGGGACGCCCTCGGGCCCTTCGCGCCAGCGGGTGGGCGCGCCGAAGCGATCGGCCCCGCTGCGCGCGAAGGTGGCGGCGAGGTCCTGCTGGTGCTCGCCGAGTATGTGCACGCCGACGTGCTCGGCCTCGGACATCGCGGGCCAACTGGAGGCGCCCGTGCCGATGCCGAAGGAGATCATCGGCGGCTCGGCGGAGACCGAGGTGAGCGAGGTCGCGGTGAAGCCGACGGGGCGCGCGTCCCGCGCCGCGGTGATCACGGCGACCCCCGCCGCATGCCGCCGGAAGACCGAGCGGAGCAGATCGGGGCGGGCGAGCCGGGAAGTGCCGAGAGTGGGCGATGCCGTCATGGAGTTGTCCTTCTGCCGGAGGTACGAGCGGATTCGTCGGTGCTCAGCAGTGCGGACAGCGCGCGCTGGCATGGCGCGCGAGGTCCACGTGGACGCGCTCGTACAGCAGAAGGTCCCGAGGCATGGAAGCAGGCTCGCGACAGGTGCCCCATGCAGTCAAGCCCTTTCCCGGATATGAAAGATGGATCACTGACTCATCGGCGCGCGGGACGCCCTGGACGATGGAACCGCAGGTCACACGGCCTCCCCGAGGGCGGCGATCACATCGGCCCTGCGCGGCTGCCCGGCCGCGCGGCGCACCTCCGCGCCGGTCGCGTCCAGGACGAGCACCGTCGGTGTCTTGACGATGCTCAGATCGCGTACGAGACCGAGGGCGGCCTCCGCGTCGATCTCCACATGGGCCACGCCCGGGACCATGGCGGCCACCTCGGCGAGGACCCTGCGGGTCGCGCGGCAAGGCTGGCAGAAGGCGCTGGAGAACTGCACGAGCGTCGCTCGCTCGCCCAGCGGCTCTCCGATGTCCGCCGCGCCGAGCCGCCGCCCGGTGTCGTGTCCTGGCACTCCAGCCTCCCGCCCCGGCATGTCGAGCCATGCCCCGTTCCGTTCGCTCCCCAGTTCAGCGCACACGCGACCGCAAAGATTCCGACGTGACGAGAATCTCCCGCAATGGCGGCACCAAGGGTGGCCACCCGTCCGTTCTTCGGGCACGATCTGCGCAACGCCGAAAAACCTACGGCTGCGTAACTTCCCGCCGGGAGCCCCCTCCCCAGGCAGAGAAACGAAGGGCCCTCCCCACCCATGGCAGAGCTTGTCTACCCTCCGGTCATCGGTGCCGCGAAAACACTTTTCAAGGCATGGGACCTGAAGATCGACTGCAAGGGGTCGGAGAACATCCCACGCTCCGGCGGTGCGGTCCTCGTCAGCAACCACATCAGCTATCTCGACTTCATCTTCGACGGCCTCGCCGCCCTGCCGCAGAAGCGCCTGGTGCGCTTCATGGCCAAGGAGTCGGTGTTCCGGCACAAGATCTCCGGGCCGCTGATGCGCGGGATGAAGCACATCCCCGTCGACCGCAAGCAGGGCGAGGCCGCCTACGCGCACGCCCTCGCCTCGCTGCGCTCCGGGGAGATCATCGGGGTCTTCCCCGAGGCGACGATCTCGCAGTCCTTCACGCTCAAGACGTTCAAGTCGGGCGCGGCACGCCTTGCGCAGGAGGCCGGGGTACCGCTCATCCCGATGGCCCTGTGGGGCACGCAGCGGCTGTGGACGAAGGGGCACCCGCGCAACTTCAAGCGCAGCCACCTGCCGGTCACCATCCGCGTCGGCGAGCCGGTCGAGGCGCCCAAGGACCAGTACGCGGGCGCGATCACGCGACGCCTGCGCGAGCGCTGCCAGGAGCTCCTGGAGGCCGCCCAGCGCGCCTACCCGGTGCGCCCCAAGGGTCCCGACGACACCTGGTGGATGCCCGCGCACCTCGGCGGCACGGCACCGACGCCCGCCGAGGTGAAGGCGGCGGAGGCGGGCTGAGCCCCTCCCCCGCGCCTTCGGGCGCTCCCCGCGCTACTCCGGCGCGCGGACGGTGATCCGCGCGCCGGGGCTGAACTTCTCCAGGAACTCGGCCAGTTCGGCGCCCGCGGCCTCCAGGCCCGCGTCGGGCCCCATCCCCTCCAGCAGGAAGATCGCGTTCACGGACTCCTCGGTGAGGCGGGTGCGCGGGCCCTGGCGCCAGTTCCAGCGACGGCAGGTGACGCCCTCGTCGTCGCACCACACGATTTCGCCCGCGTCGGGGTGCTCGACGACCCGCTCGCCCGCCGCCGCGGTGACGAAGTCCTCCTCGCCGGTGGCCCGCACCAGGCGCATGCCGCCCTGGATGTGGTCCAGGTCCTCGCCGCCGACCGGGATCAGATGGGCCACGCTGATCGCGTTGTAGAGGTCGACCAGGACGTTGATCCGCGGCAGGCCGCCGTCGGCCAGTGCCCGCTTGGCGAGCGCCTCGGCCGAGTTCCTGGTCCGCGAGGGCTTCGCGCCGAACGCCGTGTAGGCGGCGCGCCAGGCGGCCATGTGCGGGTCCTCGTGCGGGGCGCGCCCGTCGAGACGTACGGCGAGGCGGCGCGCGGCGTCGTCGAGGAGGGTCCCGGTGGCGTCGGTGCTGGGGCCGTTGACGAGCCCGCGGGCCTCGATGGTGACGTGGGTGAAGCCGGGCGCGAGGGCGCGGACCTCGTCGGAGACGGTCAGGTCGATGGTCATGGTCCGTCGTGCCTCACAGTTTCGAGGGGTAGATCTGCCAGAGGTGCAGCCGGTCCCGGGCTTCTTTGAGCACGCGAAGCGCCACGGGACTCGGTTCAGCATAAAGGACCGGATAGTCCACTTCGCTGGACTCTGGATCCACCGGCCAGGCCAGCCGCTCCTCGCCGAGACGGAACTGCGCGTCGACGCCGACCGGGATGTTGCCGCGCGGGTCCTGCCGGTGCCAGGCACCGTCAAGGCGTACGGCGATGAGGCCGTGCAGGGAGTAGCCGCTGGTGTTGTCGTCCCGCAGGCGCTGATAGCAGAACGCCGTCGGGATGTCCTCGGCGCGCAGCAGGGCGGCGAGGGCGTGGGACTTGGCGGTGCAGATGCCGGTGCGTTCGCGCAGGACGTCGGAGGCGCGCCAGGTGACCTCCATGCGGCCCGAGTCCTGCGAGTGCGGGATGGTGTCGCGCACGAACTCGAAGGCGGCGCGTGCGTATGCGTAGGTATCGGCGGATGCTTTTGCAAGACCGGCCGCCGTCTCGCGGACCAGCGGATGATGGTGGTCGACGACCTCGTCCGCGGCCAAGTACGCAGAGAGGTCGGGGTTTTCCTGGATCAGCTGCATGCCAAGGGAGCATAGAAATGCACCCGACCACAAGTCAATGACTTTACGGTCGAGCGCATATCTATGCGAATTCGGCTCAGCGCGCCATCTCCTCCTTGAGCGCCGCGAGGAACCCGTCGACGTCCTCTTCCCGGGTGTCGAACGCGCACATCCAGCGGACGTCACCCGCCGCCTCGTCCCAGAAGTAGAAGCGGTAGCGCTTCTGCAGGCGCTCGCTCACGTCGTGCGGCAGCCGCGCGAAGACGGCGTTGGCCTGCACCGGGTAGAGGATCTCCACGCCGTGCACGGAGCGGACGCCCTCCGCGAGGCGCTGCGCCATCTCGTTGGCGTGCCGGGCGTTGCGCAGCCACAGGTCCTTGGCGAGCAGCGCCTCCAACTGCACGGAGACGAAGCGCATCTTGGAGGCCAGCTGCATGGACATCTTGCGCAGGTGCTTCATGTGGCGCACGGCGTCCTGGTTGATGACCACGACGGCCTCGCCGAACAGCGCGCCGTTCTTGGTGCCGCCGAGCGAGAGGATGTCGACGCCGGCCGCGTTCGTGAACGTCCGCATGGGGACGTCGAGCGCGGCCGCCGCGTTGGCTATCCGGGAGCCGTCGAGGTGCACCTTCATGCCGAGCTGGTGCGCGTGGTCGCAGATCTCGCGGATCTCGTCGGGCGTGTAGAGCGTGCCCAGTTCGGTGTTCTGCGCGAGCGAGACGACCTGGGGCATCGCCCGGTGCTCGTCGTCCCAGCCGAATGCCTGCCGGTCGATCAGCTCGGGGGTGAGCTTGCCGTCCGGCGTGGGCACCGTGAGCAGCTTGAGACCTGCCATCCGCTCGGGGGCGCCGCCCTCGTCGACGTTGATGTGCGCGG
The DNA here is from genome assembly GCF_008704495.1 of Streptomyces kanamyceticus. Classification (NCBI taxonomy): domain Bacteria; kingdom Bacillati; phylum Actinomycetota; class Actinomycetes; order Kitasatosporales; family Streptomycetaceae; genus Streptomyces; species Streptomyces kanamyceticus. The sequence continues at coordinate 8,834,661 of NZ_CP023699.1, read as the reverse complement.
ACTCGGCGCAGATCACCGCGCCCCAGCGGTCGGCGACCGCCTGGAGCGCGACGACGTTGGCGCCGGTGCCGTTGAACACCGGGAACGCCTCGGCGGTGGCACCGAAGTGGCCACGGATGACCTGCTGGAGGTTGGCCGTGTAGTCGTCCTCGCCGTACGCGATCTGGTGACCGCCATTGGCCAGGGCCAGGGCGGCCATCACCTCCGGGTGCGCCCCCGCGTAGTTGTCGCTCGCGAAGCCGCGTACGTCCGGGTCGTGATGGCGCCTGGCATCGGTCTTCGGCGGATTGACCGCGTCTCCGTCGCGAGCGGTCACGGCTTCTCGGTCAGCCACAGGCGGTTTCCGTTCACTTCCGCGGCGGGCCGCTCCCAGACACCGACGATGGCCTCGGCCAGCTCGTTGACGTCCGTGAAGCCCGCGAACTTCGCGTTGGGCCGCTCCGCGCGCATCGCGTCGTGCACCAACGCCTTGACCACCAGGATCGCAGCCGCCGCGCGCGGGCCCTCGTCGCCCCCCGCCTTGCGGAAGGCGTCGGCCAGGGCGAGCGTCCAGGCCTCGGCGGCCGCCTTGGACGCGGCGTACGCGGCGTTGCCCGCGGTGGGCTTGGAGGCGCCCGCCGCGCTGATCAGGAGATAGCGGCCGCGGTCGCTGCGGCGCAGGCCGTCCTCGAAGGCGAGCGAGGTGTGCTGCACGGTACGGATCAGGAGCTTCTCCAGGAAGTCCCAGTCGGCGAGGTCGGTCTCGGCGAAGTTCTTGCTGCCGCGCCAGCCGCCGACGAGGTGCACCAGGCCGTCGATCCGGCCGAACTCCTTCTCCGTGCGCGTCGCCCACTCACGGGCCGCGGCCAGGTCGAGGAGGTCGACCGTGTCGCCGACGACGGTGGCCCCGCCGTGCGCGTACCGCGCGGCGTCCACGGCCTCCGCGAGGCGCGCGGCGTCGGCGTCGGACGCCACGACCGTGGCGCCCGCCTCGGCCAGCCTCAGCAGCGTCGCCCGTCCCGCGGGTCCGGCGGCACCGGCCACCGCTACGACGGCTCCATCCAGTGCGGACATGGTCCTCGCCTCCTCGTGGCGGCCGCTCACGCGGCGGCCTTCTCGGCACCCGTGGAAGCGGTGATCCCCTTGGTGGAGGCGATCACGTGCTTCAGCTTCTTGGCGAGCGCCTCATAGAACATGCTGAGCGGAAACTCGTCCGGAAGCACCTCGTCCACCAGTTTGCGGGGCGGCAGCGAGGTGTCCAGGGCGTCCGGACCCTTGGCCCAGCGCGAGCCGGGGTGCGGGGCGAGGTACTGGGACACCAGGTCGTACGCGGCGAACCAGTGGACCAGCTTCGGGCGGTCGATGCCCGCCCGGTAGAGGTCCTCGATCTCGGCGCACAGCTGGTTGGTGACCTGCGGGGCGCGCTCCCAGTCGATGCGGAGGGTGTTGTCGGTCCAGCGGACCACGTCGTGCTTGTGGAGGTAGGCGAAGAGGAGCTGGCCGCCGAGCCCGTCGTAGTTCTTGACGCGGTCGCCGGTGACCGGGAAGCGGAACATCCGGTCGAAGAGGACCGCGTACTGCACGTCGCGCGCCTGCGGGACGCCCTCGTCCGCCAGCTTCACCGCCTCCTTGAAGGCGGTGAGGTCACAGCGCAGCTCTTCGAGGCCGTACATCCAGAACGGCTGGCGCTGCTTGATCATGAAAGGGTCGAAGGGCAGGTCGCCGTGGCTGTGGGTGCGGTCGTGGACCATGTCCCACAGGACGAACGCCTGCTGGCAGCGGTCCTGGTCGCCGACCATCTCGCGGATGTCGTCGGGCAGTTCGATGCCGAGGATGTCGACGGACGCCTCGGTGACACGGCGGAAGCGGGCCGCCTCGCGGTCGCAGAAGATGCCGCCCCAGGAGAAGCGCTCGGGGGCCTCGCGCACGGCGATGGTCTCGGGGAACAGGACGGCCGAGTTCGTGTCGTACCCGGCGGTGAAGTCCTCGAAGGTGATGCCGCAGAACAGCGGGTTGTCGTAGCGCGTGCGCTCAAGATCGGCCAGCCAGTCGGGCCAGACCATGCGCAGCACGACCGCTTCGAGATTGCGGTCGGGGTTGCCGTTCTGCGTGTACATGGGGAAGACGACCAGGTGCTGCAGGCCGTCCGCGCGGTGTGCCGCGGGCTGGAAGGCGAGCAGCGAGTCGAGGAAGTCGGGCACCTGGAAGCCGCCGTCGGACCAGCCGCGCAGGTCGGCGGCGAGCGCCTGGTGGTAGGCGGCGTCGTGCGGGAGCAGCGGGGCGAGCTGCTCGACCGCCGATATGACGCGGTCCACGGCGAGTTCGGCCACGGCCTTCGCGGGGGCGTCCGCCGCCTCGAAGTCGATCGACCCGTCCGGTGACTGCCAGGGCCTGATCTCCTCCACGGCGTCCTTGAGCACCGGCCATGCCGGATGGTCCACCACCCGCTCATCAGCGGCAAGAACCGCACCTTCCGCACCCCAACGCTCAAGAATTTCCGTCATGACCCACCTTCCTCCGGAGAACCTCGCGTATGGACACCGTATGCATGCGAGGTTCTCCGCGACAAGAGGGGCCTCGGGAAATTATCCTGCGCAGCCCCCTCCTTCACCGCTGTTTTTCCTGCCTTCTGCCGTCGATGCGATCGCTTCTGCCACGGCGGCCACGGCGGTCTCCGCTTCGTCGAGGAGCCCCGGGAAGCCCAGGAAGCCGTGGAACATCTCCGGGTGGTGGCCGTGCGTGACCGGGACGCCCGCGGCGCGCAGGCGGCGCGCGTAGGCGATGCCCTCGTCCCGGAGCGGGTCGCAGCCCGCGGTGACCAAGTGTGCGGGCGGCAGTCCGGCCGGCTCCGCGCGGAGCGGCGAGGCGTGCGGGTGGGTACCGTCGCCGTCCGGGCCGAGGTACTGCTGCCAGAACCACCGCATGTGCGCGGCGGTGAGGAAGTAGCCCTCGGCGTTCTCGCGGTACGAGGCGGTGTCCTGGCCCGCGTCGAGGACGGGGTAGATCAGCACCTGGAGCGCGACGGCGGGCCCTTCGCGGTCCCGCGCCCTGAGGGCGGCGACCGTGGCGAGACCGCCGCCGCTGCTGTCCCCCGCGGTGACCAGCGCGCCGGGGTCGCCGCCGAGCGAGGCCACCTCCCGCGCGCTCCAGCACAGCGCCGCGTAGGCGTCGTCGGCGGCCGCGGGAAAGCGGTGCTCGGGCGCGAGGCGATAGGCGACGGAAACCACGGCCGCACCGGCCCGCGCGCAGAGCCCGCGGGCCGTGGCGTCGTGGGATCCCAGGCCGCACAGGGTGTAGCCACCGCCGTGGAAGAAGACGACGGTCGGGCGGGGCCCGGGACAGGCCTCCGGATCCGGCAGATAGATGCGTACGGGGAGGTCGGGCGCGCCACCGCCGGGCCCCGGAACGACGCGGTCCACGACGGAGCCGACGGCGAGGGGCGGCTTGGACGGACGCGACGAACGGGCCCCGGCATCGAGGATCCGCCGGGCCTGCGCGGCGTCGGTGACGGTACCGCCGAGGTCGGGAAAGGCGGCGGCCAGGGCGTCGACGAGGGGCCGGGCGCCGGGGGCGAGGCGGTCGGGGGTGGGGAGATCGGGTGGGGGCTGGGTGGGGTGGTCGGAGGGCTCGTTCGTCGGGTGGCCCGCGGGCTGATCGGCGGGCTTGTTCGCCGACTGACCCACGGGCTGGCCCGCAGGCTCGTTCGCCAGCTGACCCACGGGCTGGTCCGCAGGCTCCTTCGCCGACTGACCCACGGGCTGGCCCGCAGGACTGCCCATCGGCTGGCCCCCGGGCATCAGGCCCCCGCCGCTTCCTGCGTGCGGAAGTGGGGGATGACCTTCTCTCCCCACTGGCGCAGGGTCTCCAGGCACGCCCCCTGCGGGACCGTGCCCATCTGGATGAGGCACATGATCTCGTTCGCGCCCGCGTCGCGGAGGCGTTCCACGTAGGCGATGGCGTCGTCGGCTGTGCCGTACGCGTGGTCCGCGTTGAACGTGGCGGTCGACGTCGGGCGGACCGGGATGTTGTGCTCGTGCAGTCGCGCGACGACCTGTTCCGCGGCCTTGCGCATCTCGGCCGCCTCGTCGCCGCCCTCCACGACCGCCTCGTCGGGGATGCCCGCGCCGCCGTACCAGTGCCCGATGGACTGGGCGAAGAACCGCTGCCCCCGGATGCCGACGCGCCGCGCCGTCTCCTGGTCGTCGAGGACGATCGTCGGGCAGAGCACGGAGAAGTGGTCGTTGACGACGCTCGACACGAAGCGCGCGTCGGTGCGGGCCGCGATCGCGGTGTCGTACGCCCGGCGCATCTCGGCGATCGATTCAGGCCCCGCGAAGCCCATCACCAGGGCCCCGATGCCCAGTTCGGCGGCCTGGGTGAGGGTCTCCGTCCTGCTGCAGGCGAGGAACAGCGGCGGGTGCGGCGTCTGCGCGGGGCGCGGCAGGATCGGGTGCGGGTCGATGTCGATGAGTTCGCCGTGGTGCTCCAACTCCTCCTTCTCCCAGGCCTTTCCGATGATCCGGAGGGCCTCTTCGACCTCCTGGGTCGTGCGGTCCTTGTCGACTCCGCACAGCGAGGTCTCCTGCACCGTGCCGCCCCGACCCGCCCCGAGGTCGAGCCGCCCGCCGGAGAGCAGATCGAGCATCGCGGCGCGCTCGGCCACGCGCGCCGGGTGGTTGAAGTTGAACGGCATGCAGACGACACCGTGCCCGATCCTGATGGTGCTGGTACGCGCGGCGACCCAGGTCAGGAAGATCTCCGGGGCACTCATGTGCGCGTACCACTTGAGGGAGTGGTGCTCGACCGCCCAGATCCGGTCGAACCCCATCTCCTCGGCGAGTACGGCCTGTTCGACGCTGTCACGGATGACCTGATGCTCACGCTCGACGGTCGGGTCGGCGAGCTGCGCCTCGAAGATGACGGAGAACTTCACGTGCCCTCCAGGGAGTTGTGGCCCTGCTGCGCCGCAACGGCATGGCGGCGCATGCTTCTATTAGCTATATGACTAGTCGTCAGATGCCAAAGAGGCAAGGGCTGTCACAGGGAGCAGTCCGGAGCGGCTCAGTCCCGCCGTGACGCTTCGGGGAAGTCGCGGAGCGTACGCAGAGGCGCGCCGAGCAGGAAGCCGTTCGCCGCGACGAGGGCGACGGTCACGATCCACATCGTCGGGCGGGCGCCGAGGAGCGAGCCGAGGGCGCCACCGAGCAGCGCGCCGAGCGGAATGGTGCCGTAGTTGAGGAACAGCGTGGTCGCCGTGACGCGGCCCAGCATCTCGGGCGGGCAGTACGACTGCCGGAAGCTGACGATGATGACGTTGCAGACCACCACACCGGCGAGTACGACGACGGAGCCCACCGCGAACAGCGCGAGACGCGGGCCGGGTTGGGCCAGGGGAATGAGCAGCCCGAACGGTGACGCGGTGAGCTGGACGACCAGCAGCCCCCTCACGGTGCCGAGCCACCGGGTCAGGCGTCCCGCGACGAGTCCGCCCACGATGCCGCCGACTCCCCCGCACGAGACCAGCACTCCGAGCGCGCCGGAGTCGACCCCCACGGTGCGGACGAGGAAGACGACGAGGACCGCCTGGTACCCGGCCAGGGCCAGATTCACCGCCGCGCCGTACGCGGTGAGGATCCGCACGTGCGGATCGCGCAGCACGAAGCGCAGGCCCTCGGAGATCTCACCGCTCAGCCGCCGCCCCGCCTTGGCCGCGGGGCGCGGTTCGACTCCGCGCACGGCGAGCAGGCAGACCGAGGAGACGACGAAGGAGAAGGCGTCGAGCAGCAGACCGCTCGCGCTTCCCACGCTCTGCGCGACGAGCCCCCCGATGCCGGGCCCGGCCACCTTGGCTGCCTGCTCGCCGCCCTGCAACTTCGCGTTGCCCTCCATGAGTTCGGACCTGTCGACCAGGGACGGCAGGTACGCGGAGTAGGCGGTCGAGAAGAAGACGGCGGCCGCGCCCGCGAGCAGCGCGACGGCGACCAGGTGCCAGATGCCGAGGACGTCGAGCCAGGCCGCGACCGGCACGCTCGCGAACAGGACGGCGGACACCGCGTTGGCGCAGAGCATCACCGGGCGGCGCGGCAACTGGTCGACCCAGGCCCCCGCGGGCAGGCCGATGAGCAGCCAGGGCAGCCAGGTCGCCGCCGTCAGGAGGCCGAGCATGAACGTCGAGGCGTCGAGCGTGGTGACCGCGACGACGGGCAGCAGCACGGAGGTCATGCTCGTGCCGAGTTTGCTGGTGGTCTCCCCGATCAGCAGCAGCCGGAAGTTCCGGTGGAACAGCAGACTCCGGCCTTTTGCCGCCGACCGCGCGCCGTCGTCGCTCATGGCGGGGCGAACCCTTCGCAGAAGTCGGTTCCGACCGGGATTCGCGCGATGATACAAGATCAGATTCTTGACGGCCAGTGTGGGAATTCGCCGACCGGCGGCCTAGGATATCCGCGCTCATCACCGCAGCAACACGCCCTGGGTGAAAGCGAGTCGATTTCGGATGGCGCATCCGTTGGGGACGTTCGGAATGTCCGGGACGTTCGGGAACGAGGTCGGCCGACCCCCGGCCCTGCTGAATGGCGGGGGTCCAGGCCCTGCCCGATCGCGGGAATCCGTCCGCTCGCGGGAATTGGGCATTCCTCTTTACTCGCGGGTCACTCGCGGGCCGGTGCCTCGCTAGTCGAGGGGGCCGCAGCCGCCCCGGACCTCTTCGCAGCGAGAACGGCCGTGGTCCCACCTCAAGCCCAAGAGTCCAAGAGCCCAAGGAGCCCTCCGTGGCAGGCAGCGCGACCGATCTCCTGAGCCGATTCCACCGGGGAGCAGCCCGGCACCCCGGACGCACCGCCGTGGTCACGCCGTCAGCCCACCTCACCTATGCCCAACTGGCCGCCCGTGTCCGCGCATTGGCTGCCGTCCTGTGCGGGGTGGGCGTGCGCCCCGGCTCCGCCGTCGCGGTCTGCCTGCCCCGCCGCCCCGACCTCGTCGCGGCGCTCCTCGCCGTCTGGCAGGTCGGCGCGGCCCAGGTGCCGCTCGACCCCGCCCATCCCGCCGAGCGCCTGCGGCTGCTCGTCGAGGACGCCGACGCGCGCACGGTGCTCGTGGCGGGCGAAGAAGGAGGACCGGCAACCGACGTCTGGCCGCCCGGAACCCGCGTCATCGACGTCGACGCCCTGACCGCCCCGGACGCGCGACGTCACCACGACGCCGCCGACGCACCGACGGCACACCCCGTGTCCGTGCCCACGGCGGCCCCCGCGTACGTCATCCCCACCTCCGGCACCACTGGCCGCCCCAAGGGCGTCACCGTCACCCGGGGCAACGTCGCCCACCTGGTCCGCGCCCTGGAGGAGAGCGGGGTCTATCCGCCGGAGCCCGCCCGCGTGGCGTGGAACGCCGGGCCGGGGTTCGACGCCTCGGTCCAGCAGTGGATCCGGGTCTGCCGAGGCGACACGCTGATCCTGCCGACGGACGAACTGCGGGCCGACCCACGCCTGTTCACCGACTTCCTGCGCGCCCAGGGCGCCACCGATCTGGACGCCACGCCGTCGCACTGGGAGGTCCTGCGCCCGTATTTCCCGACGGCCGACGCGGCCACGCCCCCGCTGCGGCTGTTCCTCGGCGGCGAACCCGTCCCACCCGCCATGTGGGCGGACCTGGTCGAACTGTCCCGGCAGGGCAGGGTGAGCGCCGTCAACCTCTACGGACCCGCCGAGTGCACCGTCGACTCCACGGCGGCCCGCGTCACGGGGGCAGGACCGCACATCGGGGCGGCCCTGCCCGGCGTACGGGCCGTGGCTCTCGACGACGCGCTGCGGCCGGTCGGCGATGGCGAGCCCGGTGAGCTCTATCTGGCCGGTGACGGCGTCGCCGCGGGGTACGCGGGCCTCCCCGGTGCGACGGCGGCGAGCTTCGTCGCCGATCCGCTGGGCCCTGCGGGCGGCCGGATGTACCGGACGGGCGATCGCGTACGCCCGTTGCCCGGTGGGGTGTTCGCCTATCTGGGCCGCACCGACGACCAGGTCAAGGTGCGCGGCCAGCGGATCGAACCGGCCGAGATCGAGGCGGCCGTCGCCCGTCATCCCGCCGTCACCAGGGCGGTGGTCACCACCCGCCGGGACCCGCACGGTGACCATCGCCTCCTCGCGTACGTCACCCCAACCCCGCCCGCACCGCACGGCCTCGCCGAGACGCTGCGCGCGCACTGTGCCGCACTGCTGCCCGCCGCGATGGTGCCGACGGCCTTAGTCGTCCTCGACTCCTTCCCGCTGACCGCGAACGGCAAGACGGACCGCTCGGCGCTGCCCGCCCCGGCCCCCGACGCCACCGCCACCGCCGGTCCGCCGCGCGCGCCCCGCTCGGCGACGGAGCGGACACTCCGCGGGCTCTACGCCGAACTGCTCGCCCCCGCGCGGATCGGCGCGGACACCGGATTCTTCGACGCGGGAGGTCACTCCCTGCTCGCCATGCGGCTCGTGGGCAGGGTCCGTGCCGACCTGGGCGCGGAGCTGACGGTGCGCGACGTCTTCGAGGCGCCGACGCCGGTGACACTGGCCCGCCGGGTGGACGCCGCGCTCGCCGACGTGGCGGACGGCGGTACGCAGGGTGGCGCGGGCGACGGCGCCGCGCCCGCGCCCGTCCTCCCCTCCCCGCGGCCCCCGCTGCGCCGCACGCCGCGCCCCGCACGGCTGCCCCTGTCCCCGGCGCAGCACCGGCTCTGGTTCCTCGACCGGCTGGCAGGCCCGAACTCCACGTACAACGAACCCATGGCCTTCCGCCTGACCGGCGCCCTTGACGTGCCCGCGCTGCGGTCCGCCCTGCGGGACGTCGTGACGCGCCACGAATCGCTGCGCACGGTCTTCCGCGAGCACGCGGGCGAACCCGCGCAGCACGTCCTCGCCCCGGAGGCGGTGTCCTTCACCCTGCCGGTGCGCGCGGTGCGTGAGACGGAGCTGGCCGATGGGCTGCGCGACGCAGTCAGCGTCCCGTTCGACCTCGCGGCCGAACCGCCGCTGCGGGCCGAGCTGTTCGCGACGGGACCCGACACCCACGTGCTGCTGCTCGTCGTCCATCACATCGCCTGCGACGGCTGGTCGCTCCGGCCGCTCGCCCGTGACCTGGCCACGGCGTACCGGGCGCGCCGCGCGGGCGCCGCGCCCGGCTGGCCCGAACTGCCCGTGCAGTACGCGGACTTCGCCCTGTGGCAGCGCGCACGCCTGGACCGTGACAGCGCGACGGGCGGTGGCCCCGGAGAGCCGCCGAGCCGACAGCTCGCGTACTGGACCGACGCGCTCAAGGGACTTCCGGAATTCCTGCCGCTGCCCACCGACGGGCCCCGGCCCGCGACCGCGACCCACCGGGGCGGGTCCGTTCCCCTGGTCTGCGGCGCCGATCTGCACCGCGCGCTCGTGGCGCTCGCGCGGGACAACGACTGCACACTCTTCATGGTGGTGCAGGCCGCCCTCGCCACCGTCCTGACCGGCCTCGGCGCGGGGCACGACCTTCCGATCGGCGCCGTGGTGGCGGGGCGCGGCGAGCCCGCCCTTGACGATCTGGTCGGCTTCTTCGTCAATACGCTGGTACTCAGGACGGACACCTCGGGCGATCCGTCCTTCGAGGAGCTCCTCGCGCGGGTGCGCGACACCGACCTCGCCGCGTTCGAGCACCAGGACCTGCCCTTCGACCAGCTCGTCGAGGCGCTCGGCCCGGAGCGCGTCACGGGCCGCCAGCCGCTCTTCCAGGTCCTTCTCGCCTTCCAGAACAACGCGGTCGCCGTATGGGACTTGGCGGGCGCGGACATGCGGACGGAGCCCGTCGCGCCACCCAACGCCAAGTTCGACCTGTCGTTCTCGGTCTGCGAACTCCGCGCCGATGACGGTGCGCCGGGCGGCCTCGACGGCTTCCTGCAGTACTCCGCCGATCTGTTCCGCCCCGCCACGGCCGAGGCGATCGCGGCCCGGCTGCTCGCCGTACTGCGGACCGCGGTACGCCAACCCGGCCTATCTGTCAGGGAGTTCACGCCGCGAGACGATGCGGACGCACTCGCCCCGGCCGCCCAGGACGACAGACGGGACGGACCCTGCGTGACGAACGACATCACCGAACCCGAACCGCCCACCCGCCCCTTCCTCACCCTCTTCGAGGAAGCGGCCGCGCGCGCCCCGGACGCCACCGCGGTCGTCTTCGAGCAGGACCGTCTCTCGTACGCCGCACTCGACGCCCGCTCCGACACGCTGGCCCACCTGCTGCTCTCCCGGGGCGTCGGCCCCGAGACGGTCGTCGCGTCGGCCCTGCCCCGCTCCCCCGAACTGATCGTCGCGGTGCTCGCCGTCCTGAAGTCGGGAGCCGCCCATCTCCCGGTGGATCCCGCGCATCCGCCCGACCGCATCGCGTACGTCCTCGGCGACGCCGCTCCGGCGCTGCTGCTCACGACCCGCGATACCGAAGGCGCCTGCGCCGCCGCGTCCGGGGTGCCGCGGCTCGTCCTGGACGCGGCGGCGGCCGATGCGGCGCTGCGGGCGAGTCCGGCGGACGGCCGCCGCGCCGGTTCGGGGCGCGCGCCCGCGCACCCGGACCAGCCCGCCTACGTGATCTACACATCCGGTTCCACCGGGCGCCCCAAGGGGGTCGTGGTGCCGCGGTCCGGCCTGGACAACCTCGTCGCCCATGAGCTGCGGACGATGGCGGTGGAACCGGCGAGCCGGGTACTGCAGTTCGCCTCGTCCGGTTTCGACTCGTTCTTCTGGGAGCTGACCATGGCACTGTCCGCGGGGGCCGCGCTCGTCATGGCGCCCGCGCGCCGACTGCTCCCCGGCCCCGACCTGTCGCGCGTGGTCGACGAGCACGGCGTCACCCATGCCACTCTCACCCCGTCCGTGCTCAGGGCGCTGCCGTCCGGCGCCCTGTCCGGCGTCGGCACCCTGGTCGCCGCCGGTGAGGCGCTCGGCGCGCAGGAGGCCGCCCGGTGGTCGCGGGGACGGATCCTGATCAACGCGTACGGGCCGACCGAGACGACGGTCTGCGCCACCATGAGCCGTCCTCTGCGCCCTCCCATGGGCCCTCCCCCGACGGATCTCCCGGAAGCGGTGGGGCCGCCGCCGATCGGCGGGCCGATACGTCGCACGCGCCTGTACGTTCTCGACGCACGGCTGCGTCCGGTGTCGGAGGGCGTGGTGGGCGAGCTGTACGTCGCGGGGGCCGGGCTCGCCCGGGGGTACGCGGGCCGCGCGCCCCTGACCGCGGAGCGGTTCGTCGCGGACCCGTTCGGTCCTGCCGGGTCCCGGATGTACCGCACCGGTGACCTCGCACGCCGGAACACCGACGGGGAACTGGAGTTCGCCGGGCGCGCCGACGACCAGGTCAAGGTGCGGGGCTTCCGCATCGAGCCCGGCGAGATCCAGGCGCTGCTCGCCGGTCATCCGCACGTCACGGGCGCCGCGGTCGCCGTGCGCGAGGACCGGGACGGGGACCGCAGGATCGTCGCCTACGTCGTACGGGACGGTGCCGCGGCCCGGCCGGGTGCGCCGACGGACAGCGAGCGGGTCGCCGACTGGCGGCGCGTCCACGACGCGGTGCCCGCCGACGCGGCGCCCGCACCCTTCGGCGAGGACTTCGCCGGGTGGCTCAGCGGGTACGACGGGAGCCCCATCGCGCCGGACCAGCTGCGGCAGTGGCGGGACGAGACGCTGCGCGGGATCCGGGCGCTGCGGCCCCGGCGCGTCCTCGAACTGGGCGTGGGCAGCGGCCTGTTGCTCGCACACCTGGCTCCCGAGGTGGATTCCTACTGGGGGCTCGACCTCTCGCCCCGGGCGGTCGAGCGCCTCGGACGGCACATCGCGCAACGCCCCGCGCTCGCCGACCGCGTCGTACTGCGCAGCCAGGCGGCCGACGACGACACCGGTGTGCCGCGGGGCGGATTCGACGTGGTGGTGCTCAACTCCGTCGCGCAGTACTTCCCCAGCGGGGAGTACCTCCGCCGCGTCCTGGGGTGCGCCGCGCGAGCGCTGGCTCCCGGCGGGTCGGTGTTCCTCGGGGACGTACGTCATCTGGGGCTCCTCACGTGCTTCCACGCCGCGGCGGCCGCGCGCAGGAGCGGCGCGGTGCCGGGTGGCCCTGCCCATCGGCAGGCCACGGAGCGGAGCCTGGCCGGGGAACCGGAGCTCGCGGTCGACCCGGAGTTCTTCCGCGCGCTCACGGCCGCCCCCGGTCCCTTCACGTCGTGCGACGTACGGCTGAAGCGGGGCGACCACCACAACGAACTGACCCGCTATCGGTACGACGTGGTGCTGCGGACCGGTCCGGTCGCTGCCGGGGCCCTGGTGCCGGTGCCGGAGCGGGCCTGGGGTGCGGGTGTCCGGTCGCTCGACGGCGTACGGGAGTTGGCGGGCGCCCTGGCGTCGGGCCACCTGGAGTCCGGCCGTCTGCGGATCAGCGGGATCCCCAACGCGCGGCTCAGCGTGGATCTGGCGTCCGTGGGGCAGGCGCAGGCCGACGCCGTCGACCCGGAGGAACTGGCGCGGCTCGGCGAGGAGTTGGGCCACGAGGTGGTGCTGCGCTGGTCCTCGAAGGCGGGACCGACCTGCTTCGACGCGGAGTTCGGGACCGGGGACGTCGGCGCCGGAGCATGTCGCGCCGGGCGGGGCGGCCAGGAACGCGGGCTCGACGTCACGCGGTACGTCAACGTCCCGTCGGCCGCCTCCGCCGACGCGCTGCTCAAGGAATCCCTGACGCGCCGCGCCCGCGCCTTCCTGCCCTCGTACATGGTGCCCTCGGCGATCGTCGTCCTGGACCGCCTTCCGCTCACGCCGCACGGCAAGCTCGACCGCGCCGCGCTGCCCGACCCACGGCCCGGCGGCGACGTCGCGCGCCGCCCGCCACGGACACCACAGGAGGAGTCCCTGTGCCGGATGTACGCGGAGGTCCTCGGACTCGACGCGGTGGGCATCGACGACAGCTTCTTCGACCTCGGTGGCCATTCGCTCCTCGTCACGCGCCTGGTCAGCCGCATCCGCGGTGAATTCGGCGTCGAAGTGCCGGTCGGCGCGGTCTTCGACACGCCGCGCGTGGCCGACCTGGTGGCGCGGCTCGCCGACGCGCGCAAGGCACGGCCCGCGCTGCGCCGGATGCGCCGACGTGACTGACGGCCCGTGCCGTCGCCCACCGCTCGCCCCCCGGACCACCGCACGCCCCCGGACCACCGCTCACTCCCGGACCACTGCGGCCGCCCGCCCGGCGGACGCCGAACGACAAGGGTGCTCCATGGACTTCAGCCTCTTCTACTTCGCGGACGACAGCGGCCCCTCGGGGGACGCGGGACGGTACGAGCTGCTCCTCGAAGGGGCACGCTTCGCGGACCGGAACGGGTTCCGCGCGGTGTGGACGCCTGAGCGGCATTTCCATGCCTTCGGCGGCCTCTACCCGAACCCGGCGGTGATCGGCGCGGCGTTGGCCACGGCCACCGACAACATCGCCATCAGGGCGGGCAGCGTGGTGGCGCCCCTGCACCATCCGATCCGGATCGCCGAGGAGTGGTCGGTGGTCGACAACCTCTCCGGGGGCCGGGTCGGCATCTCGTTCGCCTCCGGCTGGCATCCCGTCGACTTCGCGCTCGGGCAGGCGTCCTACGGCGAACGCAAGCGCGTGATGCTCGACAGCATCGGGCAGGTGCGGGGCCTGTGGCGCGGCGAGGCCCACGAGGTCACGGACGGGAACGGTCTGCCCGCCACCGTGCGGGTCTTTCCCCCGCCGGTCCAGCGCGAACTGCCGGTGTGGGTGACGAGCGCCGGGGAGGCGGCGACGTTCCGTGCGGCCGCCGAGGCCCGGGCGGGTGTGCTGACGCACCTGCTGCACCAGGACGTCGACGACCTCGCCGCCAGGATCTCCGAGTACCGGGCGGCGGCGCGCGCGGCGCACGAGGGCTGGAACGGACATGTCGTCCTGATGCTGCACACGTTCGTCGGGGACGGCCGCGACGAGGTGCGCGAGACCGTGCGCGGGCCGCTGACGGAGTATCTGAGGAGCTCGATCCACCTCGTCACCCGGTCGTTCGCCGAGACCGATCCCGATTTCGATCCCGACGACCTCGACGAGGACGACGTCGAGTTCATCATCTCCCAGTCGTTCGACACCTACTTCGGCGAACGGGGGCTCTTCGGCACGGTGGACGAGGCGGCGCGGACGGTGGAAAGGCTGCGCGCCGTCGGCGTGGACGAGATTGCCTGCCTGATCGATTTCGGCGTGGACACCAAGACCGTACTGAACGGTTTGCGTTATGTGAACGCGCTTCGCGAAACGTGCGCACGGGGCTAAGGCTGGGAGGCCGAGACATTCATGATCCCACTGTCGTTTTCACAGCTGAGATTCTGGTTCCAAGGGGAGTTCCAGGGCGATTCCTCGAACCACGGCGATTCCTCGAAGGAGATCAACAGCGGGCGTGAATCGCCTGTCGCCTCGGTGCCGCTTCGCCTATCCGGGCCATTGGACACGAATGCCTTACGCACGGCCCTGCGTGATGTGGTGACGCGCCACGAAATTCTGCGCACGGTCTTTCCGGTGACGGACGGGGTGCCCCGCCAGGAGATCCTGGACGCGGCCGCCGTCCGTCTGGACGTTCCGGTGCGGGAGGCACGGCCGGATGAACTGCCGAGGCTGGTGGCCGAGGCGCAGGAGGAGGACTTCGACCTCGCGAGCGAACTTCCCTTGCGGGCGGCACTGTTCGGCACGGGACCCCAGGAACACGTGCTAGTCGCCACGTTCCACCACATCGTGTTCGACGGCTGGTCGACGGCCCCGTTCGTCCGCGATCTGGCGCTCGCCTATCGGGCCAGGACGGACGGCCTGGCGCCCGAATGGCCCGAACTCCCCGTCCAGTACGCCGATTTCACTCTCTGGCAGCGGGAGGTGCTCGGCGATCCGGCGGACCCGGACAGTCACTTCTCCCAGCAACTCGTCTACTGGACCAAGACCTTGGCAGGGGTACCCGCCGAACTCGCCCTGCCCGTCGACCGGCCCCGTCCCGCCGCCGCGACGCACCGTGCGGGCGCGGTTCCCTTCCGGCTCGGCGCCGAGGTGCGGCAGCGGATCGCCTCGGTCGCCCGGGCGTACGACGCGAGCGTGTTCATGGTGCTGCACGCGGGGCTCGCGGGGCTGCTGCACCGGCTTGGCGCGGGCACGGACATCCCGGTCGGCAGTCCGGTCGCCGGGCGCACCGACACCGACCTGGAGGATCTGGTCGGCTGCTTCGTGAACACCGTGGTGATCCGCACGGACACCGCGTCCGACCCGGCGTTCGGCGAGCTCGTGCGCCGGGTGCGGTCGGCCGTCCTGAGCGCCCTCGACCATCAGGACGTGCCCTTCGAGCAGGTGGTGGAGGCGGTCAACCCGCCGCGCTCGGCGGCCAGGCACCCGCTCTTCCAGGTCATGCTCAGCCTCCAGAACAGCACGTCGGAGCCGCCCCGCATGCCGGGCCTCGGCGTGCGGACGCTGGCGCAGGGCAGGGACAGGGCCCTCACCTTCGACCTGCTGCTCGACGTGACGGAGGGGACGGGAGGCGCGGAGGGAGCGAGCGGGATCGAGGGGCGGCTCGTCTACGCCGAGGACCTCTTCGACCGCGCCACCGCCGAACGCCTGGCCCACCGCCTGGAGGATTTCCTGACGCAGGCGACCGCCGACCCCGCGCTCCCGATCGGCCTCCTGGACGTCGTACCGCCCGCAGAGCGCCGCACGATCCTGGAAGAGTGGCAGGGCCTGGACCTGCCGATACCGGCCGGGTCGGTACCGGAGCGCTTCCGGCACCGCGCGGCCACGGCGCCGGACGCCACCGCCGTCATCTGCGGCGACACCCGCATGACCTATGCCGAACTGGACGAACGGTCCGACCGGACCGCCCGATGGCTGATCCACCACGGGGCCGGGCCCGAGCGGTTCGTCGCCGTCGCGATGGAGCGCTCCGCCGATCTCGTGGTCGCGCTGCTCGCCGTCCTGAAGGCAGGTGCCGCCTACCTTCCGCTGGACCCGCGCAGTCCGGACGGGCGACTGCACACGGTCCTGGACGGCGCACGCCCCTCTCTCCTCCTGGCCGATGCGGCATCCCGTGAACGCGCGGTGGGCCTGGTGGCTCCGTACGCCGATGTGCCGGTGCTCACCATCGGCGATGTGCCCCAACAGAGCGTCGGGGAGGCGGAGTTGCCGTACGTCGCCGAGGATCAGGCGGCGTACGCGATGTTCACGTCCGGGTCCACCGGCACCCCCAAGGGCGTGCTGGTGACGCACCGGAACATCGTCGCCCTCACCGCCGACCCCTCCTTGGCCGACGGCGACCACGCCCGGGTCCTCGCGCACTCCCCGCACTCCTTCGACGCCTCGACGTACGAGCTGTGGGTGCCGCTGCTCGGCGGCGGCACCGTCGTCGTGGCACCGGCGCGGGACTCGGTCGCCCGGGCGCTGGAGGAGGCCGTCCCGGAGCACGGTGCGACCGGCGCGTTCCTCACCGCCGCGCTGTTCGACTCCCTTGTGGCGGAGGGGAGTTCCGCGCTGCGGTCGTTGCGTCACGTATGGGTGGGCGGCGAGGAGCCGTCGGCGGCCGCCGTGCGTCGCTTCATCGAGGAGTATCCGGAGACGTCGCTGACCAATGCCTACGGGCCGACCGAGAACACCACCTTCTCGACCACCCAGCCGCTGCGTCCCTCCGGGTACTCCGGTGGCCGACCGCCCATCGGCCGCCCCATGGCCAACACGCGGGTGTACGTCCTGGACGGCGGTCTTCGTCCCGTGCCGCCCGGTGTCGTCGGCGAGCTCCACCTGTCCGGCGCGGGCCTCGCCCGCGGCTATCTGGGCCGCCCCGACCTCACCGCCGAACGCTTCGTCGCCGACCCCTTCGGCGCCCCCGGCACCCGGATGTACCGAACCGGAGACCTCGTCCGGTGGACCGCGCACGGCACGCTCGCCTTCGTCGGACGCACCGACGAGCAGGTGAAGGTGCGGGGCTTCCGCATCGAGCCCGGCGAGATCGAGGCGGCGCTCGCCGGTGCCCCCTCGGTCGGGCAGGTTGCTGTGATGGTCCGTGACATGGCTTCGGGCGAGCGGCAGTTGGTCGCATATGCCGTGCCGACGGATACGGCGGATCCAGCGGACGCCGGGAGTCTCGGCCGGGAGCTCGTCTCCCGCGCGGCGGAGCTGCTGCCCGACTACATGATCCCCGCCGTCGTCGTCCTGCCCGACGGACTGCCGCTCACCGCCAACGGCAAGCTCGACCGGGCGGCCCTGCCCGCCCCGGACAGCAGTACCGCTCCCCCACGCGCGCGGGAACCACGCACCCCCGTGGAGAAGGCGCTCTGCGAGCTGTACGCCGACGTCCTGAGCCTGCCGCACGTCGGCGTCGACGACAGCTTCTTCGACCTCGGCGGTCACTCGCTCCTCGCCATCCGTCTCGTGGGACGGCTCCGCTCGGTGCTCGGTGCGGAGGTCGGCATGCGCACGATCTTCGAGGCGCCCACGCCCGCCGCCCTCGCCGAACGGTTCGCCCCGGCACCGGGCGGCCCTGGCCGCCTCTCCGCGCGGCGGCCCCGGCCCGGCCGTCTCCCGCTCTCCTTCTCCCAGTTGAGGTTCTGGTTCCAGGGCGAGCTGGCCGACGGAGCCGACGCGCACGCCATCACCATGGGGCTCCGCCTCACGGGGCGGCTCGATCCGGTGGCGCTGCGGACGGCGCTGCGGGACGTGGCAGGGCGGCACGAGAGCCTGCGGTCCGTGTTCCCCGCCCGGGACGGCGTTCCTCAGCAGGTGGTCCTCGACGAGGAGGCCGCGCGGCTCGAACTACCCGTACGCGACGTAGCCCCCGATGCCGTGACGGCCGCGCTGGCCGCCGCGTCCGGGCACGTCTTCGACCTGGCGCACGAGACGCCGCTGCGGGCCGAGCTGCTCGCCACGGGGCCGACCGAGCACGTCCTCGTACTCACGGTGCATCACATCGCCTTCGACGGCTGGTCGGCGGCGCCCTTCCTGCGCGATCTGTCGACGGCCTACGCCGCACGTCTCTCGGGACACGCGCCGCGTTGGGACGAACTGCCGGTGCAGTACGCCGATTTCACTCTCTGGCAGCGCGAGGCACTGGGGGAATCCACGGATCCCGAAAGCACGCTCATGGAGCAACTCGCGCACTGGACATCGGTGTTGGACGGGATGCCCGAGGAGATCGCGCTGCCCGCCGACCGTCCGCGTCCGGCCACCGCGTCACATCGGATGGGCTCCGTCGCGCTGCGCGTCGGACCGCGTGAACACCGCCTGCTCGCCGAGCTCGCCAAGGATCGGGGCGCCAGCCTGTTCATGGTGCTTCACGCGGCGCTCGCGGGCCTGCTGCACCGCCTTGGCGCGGGCACGGACATCCCGGTCGGCAGCCCGGTCGCCGGGCGCACCGATGCCGCCCTTGAGGACCTGGTGGGCTGCTTCCTTAACACCGTGGTGATCCGCACGGACGCCTCGGGCGACCCGTCCCTCAGCGAGCTCACCGACCGGGCGCGCACCGCCGTGCTCGCCGCTCTGGACCACCAGGAAGTGCCCTTCGAGCGCCTCGTGGAAGCGGTCGATCCGACGCGCTCGGCGACCCGGCACCCGCTCTTCCAGGTCATGCTCAGCCTGCAGAACAACGCGGCCGCCGCTGCCGAGCTGCCCGGCCTCGATGTGACGGCGCTCGACGACGGGCGGGATCCGGCGGTCCCGTTCGACCTGCTCTTCGATGTCGCCGAGTCCGCGTCCGATGAGGGACTTACGGGCCGCCTGAGCTACGCCGAGGACCTCTTCGACCGCGCCACGGGCGAGCGCATCGCCCGCTGCTTCGAGCGCTTCCTCGCCGGGGCCCTCGCCGCGCCCACGCGGCCGGTGGGACAGGTCGAGATCATCTCCCCGGCCGAACGGGACGCCGTGCTCGGGGAGTGGAACGGCCGTGCGTGCGAGCCGACGCCCGGGTCGCTGCCGCGGTGGTTCCGGGCGCAGGCGGCACGCACGCCCGACGCGATCGCGGTGATCCACGGCCGGGCCCAGCTCACCTATGCCGAGCTCGACGCCCGCGCCGGACACCTCGCGCGACAGCTGCTCGCACGGGGCGCGGGACCCGAGCGCCTGGTGGGCGTGGTCATGGACCGCTCCCCCGACCTGCTGGTCGCCCTGCTGGCCGTGCACAGGACCGGCGCGGCCCAGCTGCCCCTCGATCCCCGGCACCCCAAGGCCCGGCTCGACGCGATCATCGCGGACGCGGCGCCCGCGCTCGTACTGTGCGACACCGCCGCGCGTGAGGCGCTTGGCGGGGCGGACTGGCTGGCCGTCGACGACGACCCGCACCTCCGCGACGCGATCGCCGACTTGAGCGCGGATGGCCTCGCCGGGGAAGCCGAAAGGACCGACCCCGACAGCGCCGCCTACGTCCTCTACACCTCGGGGACGACGGGCAGGCCCAAGGGCGTCACCGTCACCCACGGCAATCTCGCCCAGCTCCTCGACGCGATGCGCCATCGCACGGCGGCGACCGCCGCGGACCGGCTGCTCGCCGTCACCACGGTCGCCTTCGACATCGCGCAACTCGAACTCATGCTGCCGCTGCTCGTCGGCGCCGCCGTCGTCATCGCGTCGGAGGAGGACGTACGGGATCCGCAGGCGCTCGGCCAGTTGATCGAGCGGCACGCGGTCACCGTGCTGCAGGCCACCCCGTCGCTCTGGTCGGGCCTCGTCGACAGCGCCCCGGAGGCGGTGCGCGGGCTGCGCGTCCTCGTGGGCGGCGAGCGGCTGCCCGGCGCGCTCGCCGCCGCACTGCGCGCCCTGGCGGACGACGTCACCAATGTGTACGGGCCCACCGAGACGACCATCTGGTCGCTCGCCGCCCCCATCGACCAGGGCAACGAGCAACGGCCGCCGATCGGGAGCCCGTTGCCCAACACGTGGGTGCGCGTGCTCGATCCGGGTCTGCGCCTCGCGCCGGTGGGCGTGGTAGGTGAGCTGTACCTCGCCGGTTCCGGGGTGGCCCGCGGCTATCTCGGACGCCCCGGCCGCACCGCCGAGCGCTTCGTCGCCGACCCCTTCGGCGCCCCCGGCACCCGGATGTACCGCACCGGGGACCTGGTGCGCTGGACCGCGGACGGCGACCTCGACTTCGTCGGACGTGCCGACGACCAGATCAAGATCCGTGGCTTCCGCATCGAGCCGGGCGAGGTCGAGGCCGTCCTGACCGGCCATCCCGCCGTCTCCCGGGCGGCCGCGCTGGTACGCGAGGACGCGAACGGCACACCCCGGCTGACCGCGTACGCCGCTCCGGCAAGGGGCGCCGCGACCGAGGACCTCGCGGGGGAACTCGCCCGACGGGCGGCCCGACTGCTGCCGGACTACATGGTGCCCACGGTCGTCGTACTGCCGGAGGGCCTGCCCCTGACCCCCAACGGAAAGCTGGACCGGGCCGCCTTGCCCGCCCCCGACTTCGCCGCCGTCACCACCGCGCGCGCACCGCGCACCCCGGCCGAGACCCTGCTCTGCGAACTCTTCGCCGACATCCTCGGCCTGCCCCGTGTCGGCGTCGACGACAGCTTCTTCGACCTCGGCGGCGACAGCATCGTCGCGATCCGCCTGGTCGCGCGGGCCCGCGCCCGCGGTCTCGGCATCTCCGCGCGGGACGTGTTCCGCCACAAGACGGTCGCCGAACTCGCCCAGCACGCGCGGGAACGGGCGCCCCGCACGAAGACAAAGACGAGGGCAAAGGCGGAGGCGGAGGCAGAGGCGGGGGTGACAACGGCGGGCCGGGCCGTGCCGCTCACGCCGATCATCCGGTGGCAGCGGGACCGCGGCGGCCCGGTCGACGGCTTCCACCAGAGCGTGCTCCTGCGGACGCCCGCCGCGCTCCGGCTGCCGCAGCTCGTCGCGGTGCTCCAGTCGCTGCTCGACCGGCACGACGCCCTGCGGATGCGACTCGACCGCGCCGAGCGGTGGCGGCTCGACGTGCTGCCGCGCGGCTCGGTCGACGCATCCGGGCGCGTCGTGCGCGTCGACGCCACCGGCCTGACCGGCGATGAGCTGGCCGAACTCGTCCGCACTCAGGCTGATTTGGCGCGTCGGCGGCTCGGGCCCGGCGAGGGGAACATGGTTCAGGCGGTGTGGTTCGACGCGGGAGCGCGGCAGTCCGGACGGCTGTTGCTCGTCATCAACCACCTTGTGGTGGACGGGATTTCTTGGCGCATCCTGCTTCAGGACCTGCGTACGTCCTGGGAGTCGATGAAGCCCGTCGGCTCCGACCTCGCCGCCCGCTCCTCCCTCACCCCCGGCCTCGTCCCCTCTCTCGGCATCTCCCCCGGCATCTCCTTCGCCGAGTGGGGCGACCTGCTCACCCGTACCGCACCGGGCCGACGCCCCGAACTCCCCTTCTGGAAGGGCCTGATGGAGGGCGCGGAGGATCTCGTCCCGGGGCCCGGGCTCGACTCGGCGCGCGATGTCCTGTGTTCGCAGGGCACCGTCACCAGGACCCTGTCGCCCGAACTGACCGACGCGCTGCTCACCCGGGTGCCCGCCGCGTTCGGCACCGGCGTCAACGCCGTACTGCTGTCCGCCCTGGGCCTGGCCGTTCACCGTTGGCGGTCGACGCACCTCCCCGGGAGCACCGCGCCGTTCCTCGTGGATGTCGAGGGGCACGGACGCGAGGAGCTCGCCGACGGCCTCGATCTGTCGTCGACCGTGGGCTGGTTCACCAGCATGTTCCCCGTACGCCTCGGGCGGCCGGAGTCCGGTCCTGACGGTGGGGCGCGGTCCCTCCAGGAGCAGTTGAGCGCCATGCCGGACAAGGGCATCGGCTATGGACTGCTCCGGTATCTCGACCCGGAAACCGCCCCGGAGCTGGCCGAACTACCTCGGGCTCAGGTGCTCTTCAACTATCTCGGCAGGTTCGAGCGATCCGCCGACGCCGCGTGGGGCCTTGCCTCGGAGGCGGGCGCGGTCGGCGGTGGCGGCGATCCTGACATGCCGCTCACTCATCTCCTCGAAGTCTCCGCGGTCGCCATCGACACACCCGACGGGACTGAGTTGCGGGCCACTTGGGCGTATCCGAGTGCCTTGATCGAGAAGCCTCTTGTGGCGGAGCTCGCCGACGGCTGGTTCGCCGCCCTCACAGCCATGACCGTACGCGCCGAAGGAACGGGAAGGACGGCATGAGCGCCGCACCTCACCAAGGCTCCGCACCTCACGAAGGCTCAGCGCGGCCCGCGCCGCTCCAGCAGGGGCTGTTCTTCCACACCGCGTACGACCCGGAGGGCCAGGCCGTCTACACCACTCAGCTGACCCTCGACTTCGAGGGCCCGCTGGATCCGGGGACGCTCAGGGCCGCCTGCCGGGTCCTGCTCGACCGGCACGACAGCCTGCGCTCCGGGTTCCGCACCGACGAGTCCGGGGCTCCCGTGCGCTTCGTCGTGCCCGAAGTCGCCGTGGAGTGGGGCCAGTTGGACCTGAGGCCGTCGGATCCCGCCGCCGTGCGGGACGCCGGGACCTCCCAGGTCATGGAGGAGGAGCGCGCCCGCCCCTTCGACCTCGCGCGGCCCCCGCTGGTCCGTTTCCTGCTGGTGCGAGTCGACGAGGACCGCTGGCGTTTCGCGCTGACGAACCATCACATCATTCTGGACGGCTGGTCGACGTCCGTCCTGCTCGACGAACTCTTCGATGTCTACGGCCAGTTGGACGAAGGGCGCGATCCCGAGCTGTTCCCCGCGCCCGCCTACGGTGCCTATCTGGAATGGCTCGAAGACACCGGCCCCGATGAGGCGCGGGCCGCCTGGGCGGACGCTCTGGCGGGAATCCAGGGGCCCACGCTGGTCGCGCCACAGGCCGTCGGCACCGTCATGCCCGAGCGGATCCTGTGCACGCTGCCCTCCGACCTCGGCACCGCGCTGAGGGAGCGGGCCCGGGAGTGCGGAGTCACCCTCAACACCGTGGTGCAGGTGGCCTGGGGTCTTGTGCTGCGCCACGTGACCGGCAGGGACGACGTGCTCTTCGGCATGACCGTCTCGGGCAGGACCGCGGACGTCGAGGACATCGACACCATGGTGGGCCTGCTCATCAACACCCTTCCGGCCCGTGTCCGGCTCGCCGCGGGGGACACCGTCGCCGAGGTGCTGGAACGGACGCAGGACGCGCATCTCGACTTGTTCGACCACCATCACCTGGGGCTCACCGAGATCCAGCGCGATGCCGGGTTCGGGACCCTGTTCGATACGACGACGGCCTTCGAGAACTATCCGGTGAGCGGCGGCGACCACGCGCTGGGCGACGCGGTCCTGGTCGGCACCGGCGGGTTCGACGCGACGCACTACCCCCTCTCGCTCATCTGCACGCCCGGCGAGGAACTCGGCGTCCGGCTCGACTACCGGCCCGATCTGTTCGAGCGCGCGGCGGCGGAGCGGATCCGCGACTGGTTCGTACGCGTCCTGGAGACGATCGCCGACAACCCGCGGCGCACGGTCGCCTCGGTCTCCGTCCTGACGCCGCGGGAGCGCCACCGGATCCTCCTGGAGTGGAACGACACGGCGCGCCCGCTGCCCCCTGGCTCCCCCGCCACCCTGCCTGACCTGATCGAGGCGCGGGCGGCGCGGCAGCCCGACTCGCCCGCCGTCGCGCACGCCGGGCGTGAGCTGACCTACGGGGAGCTCAACCGGCGGGCCAACCGGTTCGCCCGGCTGCTCCTCGAACACGGCGCCGGTCCCGAGGCGCTGGTGGCGCTGGCCCTGCCCCGGACGCCCGACATGGTCGTCGCCGTCCTGGCCACCCTCAAGACGGGCGCCGCCTATGTGCCCGTCGACGTGCGCTATCCGGCCGGGCGGATCGCACAGATGCTCGGCGACGCGAGCCCGCTCGTCGTGGTCGTCGACGGCGGCACAGGGACGAACACCGGGATCGCGCCCCCGGACGGCGCCACCCTCGTCGTCATGGACGCCGACCCGGTCGTACGGCACACCGCGGCCCAGTCCCCCGGCGATGTCACGGACGCCGAAAGGCCCCGGCCGCTGCTGCCCCGGCACCCCGCGTACGTCATCCACACCTCGGGCTCCACCGGCACGCCCAAGGGCGTGGTCGTCGAGCACGCCAACGCGGTCCATCTCGTCGCCACGGTCGAGGACCAGTTCGGCCCGGACGGCCTCGCGCGGGTCCTGGCGTCGACGTCCCTGAGCTTCGACGTGTCGATCCTGGAGATCATCACGACGCTGGCGACCGGCGGCGCCATCGAACTCGTCGACGACCTGTTCGCTCTCCTGGAACGCGACAGCTGGCAGGGCAGCATGCTCAGCGGCGTGCCGTCCGCGGTGGCGAGCGTCCTGGCGGGCTGCGACACCCGGCTCTCCGCGCGCGAGGTCGTGCTCGGCGGCGAGCCGATCCCGCGCGGCCTGCTGCGCGAGCTACGGGAACGGGTGCCGGGCGGCACGGTCACCAACATCTACGGCCCCACCGAGACGACCACCTACGCCACGACGTGGCGCGACGACGGAGAGCCCGCCGACACCGAGCCCCCCATCGGCCGCCCGGTCCCCAACTGCCAGGCGTACGTGCTCGATCCGTGGCTTCAGCCGGTACCGGTGGGGCTGCCCGGTGAGCTCTACCTCGCGGGGGCGGGCGTCGCGCGCGGCTATCTCGACCGGCCCGCGCTGACCGCGGAACGCTTCGTGGCCTGCCCGTTCGGCGACCCGGGGCGCCGGATGTACCGCACGGGCGACCAGGTGCGCCTGCGTCCCGACGGTCAACTCGACTTCCTGGGCAGGCTCGACGGCCAGGTGAAGATCAACGGCTTCCGCGTCGAGCCCGGCGAGGTGGAGTCCGCACTGCTGCGGCACGAGCGGATCGCGCAGGCCGTCGTCGTCGCGCGCGGCGAACGGGCGGACGACCGCAGGCTCGTCGCCTACGTCGTGGCCGCGCCGCCCGGCACGGCGCTCGGGACCGCGTCCGGCACGGCGCTCGAAGCGGCCGAGCTGCGCCGCTTCGTCGGCGACCGCCTGCCGAGGCACATGATCCCCGCGACGGTGGTCCAGCTGCCCCGCTTCCCCCTGCTGCCCAACGGCAAGCTGGACCGGGCCGCGCTGCCCGCCCCCTCGTACGCTCCCTCGTACGCCCGCTCGAAGAGCCGCGCACCGGCCGATGACCGCGAACGGACCCTGTGCGCGCTCTTCGCCGAGGTGCTCGGCGCGGACCACGTCGGGCCCGACGACGGGTTCTTCGAACTGGGCGGCCACTCGCTGCTCGCCACCCGCCTGGTCAGCAGGGTCCGGTCGGCGCTCGGCGCGGAGATCTCCGTCCGTACGCTCTACCAGGCACCGACGCCCGCCGCCCTCGCGGGCCGGATCGACGCCACGGACCCGGCCACCGGACTCGACGTGCTGCTGCCGCTGCGGCGTACGGGAGGACGGCCGCCGCTGTTCTGCGTGCACGCGGCGAGCGGGCTCGCCTGGCCGTACACGCGGCTGCTCCCCCACCTCCCCGCCGACCTGCCGGTGTACGGCCTCCAGTCGCCCGCCGTCGACGCCCCGGACACCGGCCCGCTCACCCCCGACGGCATGGCGCGCGACTACGCCGGGCGGATCCGCGCCGTACAGCCGCACGGTCCGTACCACCTCATCGGCTGGTCGGTGGGCGGCAACATCGCCTACGCGGTCGCCGCCGAGCTGGCGGCGGCGGGCCAACAGGTCGCGTTCCTAGGACTGTTGGACTCCTATCCACCGGATCCGGCGCTCCTCGCCGACCGGGACACGATGCTGCGCGGGATCCTCGACGGCATCGGTTTCGCCGCCGACGGGAGCCCGCCCGAGCGGATCGCGGCGCTCGGCGAGCGGACCGTGGCGGGGGTGCGGGCGACCGCGCGCGGCGCCCTCGACATGCTGCGGACCGTACCGCCGCAAGCCCCCGGCCTCGACATCACGCACTTCCGGGCGGCCGCCGACGGGCCGGTCCCTGGCGCGGAGCCGAAGTCCTGGCAGGCGTTCGCCGGTGGCCGCCTGACGACGTACGACATCGGGTGCGGCCACCACCGGATGCTGGACCCCGCGCCGCTCGCCGAGATCTGCGCGCTGCTCACCGACTCGTGGAAGGGACGGGCCTCCTCATGACCGACGTCTTCGCGACGGACCCCGCGCGACCGCTCAGGGACATCGATCTCGCCGATCCCGTCCTGCACGCGGAGCGGGACCTGTCCGGCCTGTGGCGGCGGCTGCGCGCCGACGAACCGGTCCACCGGCAGCCCGGGCGCGGCGCGCGCCCCGGATTCTGGGTCCTTACGCGCCACGCGGACGTCTCCGCCGCCTACCGGGACTCCGAGCGCTTCCGCTCCGACCGGGGCAATGTCCTCGACACCCTGCTCGGCGGCGGCGACTCGGCGGCCGGGCTGATGCTGCCGGTCATGGACGGCGCCCGGCACGCCTCGCTGCGCGGTCAGTTGATGAAGGCGTTCTCGCCGCGCGTGCTCGCCTCCGTGGTCGACAGCATCCGCCGGGCCTCGCGCCAGGTCGTGGAAGAGGCCCTGGACAAGGGGCGGTTCGACTTCGCGCGGGACGTCGCGGGGCAGCTGCCGCTCCGCGCGATCTGCGACCTCCTCGACGTGCCCGCCACCGACCGGCAGCGGCTGCTCGACATGACGTCGTCGGCGCTCGGAGCGCACAGCGAGGCCGAACTGCGGGACGGCTCCTGGGTGTCCAAGGGAGAGATCCTGCTGTACTTCTCGCGGCTCGCGGCGGCCCGCCGCGACGACCCGCGCGAGGACGTCATCAGCCTGCTCACCCAGTGCCGGGTCGACGGTGTGCCGCTCAGCGACGAGGAGGTGATCCTCAACTGCTACAGCCTGATCCTGGGCGGCGACGAGACCACCCGCCTCGCGCTCGTCGGAATGGTCGCGGCCTTCCTCGACCATCCCGAGCAGTGGCACGCGTACCGGGAGGGCAGGGTCGGCACGGATTCGGCCGTCGAGGAGGTGCTGCGCTGGACCACGCCGACGCTGCACGCCGGGCGTACGGCGGCCGTGGACATCGCCCTGCACGGGCAGACGATCAGGGCGGGTGACGTCGTCACGCTGTGGAACGCGTCGGCCAACCGGGACGAGACGGCCTTCCACGCGCCGGACCACTTCCTCCTCGCGCGTACGCCGAACCAGCATCTGACCTTCGCGCACGGCGCGCACTTCTGTCTGGGGGCGTTCCTCGCGCGGGCCGAGATCGGCGCGGTCCTGAGGGACCTGCGGGAGCTCGTCGGATCCATGGAAGCGGCGGGTCCCGCGCGGCGCATCTACTCGAACTTCCTGACCGGAATCGGCTCCCTGCCGGTGGCGTGGGGGCCCGCATGACCCTCGGCAGGAACCTCAACGGGCCCCTCAACAGGCCCTTCGCCAGACGCTCTTGACGCGAACACGACGACCTGTATGGTCTAGGCCAACTAGGAATTCCCGTTCCGGTTGCCTCGTGTTCCGCTGCGCTCCCTGAGCGGGAACTCCGCCTCCCTTCGCGCCTCTTGGCCCCACCCTCGAGAGGACGCCCTGCCGCATTAGGGGTCCCCTACACCCTGAATGCGCGGGAAGACCTGATGTGAAGGAGAACTCATGCGTTCCCGCAGGAAGATCGCCGCTGTCATAGGCGCCGCACTCGCACCGGTCATCGCCGTGAGCCTGCCCGCGAGTTCGGCGAGCGCCCACGGTTACATCTCCAATCCGCCGAGCCGACAGGCCCAATGCGCGGCAGGAACCGTCAGCTGCGGTGAGATCAAGTACGAGCCGCAGAGCGTGGAAGGGCCCAAGGGGCTCAGCAGTTGCAGCGGCGGAAACAGCAGGTTCGCCGAACTCGACGACGACTCGAAGGGCTGGGCCGTCACCAACGTCAACAGCACGACCCAGTTCCAGTGGACGCTGACGGCCCGGCATTCCACCAGCACCTGGCAGTACTACGCGGGCGGCCAGAAGATCGCCGAATTCGACGACGGCGGCGCACAGCCCGGCGCCACGGTCACGCACGACGTGAACTTCGGCGGTCTCAGCGGAAAGCAGAAGGTTCTCGCGGTGTGGAACATCGCGGACACCGCCAATGCCTTCTACGCCTGCATCGACGTGAACGTCGGCGGCTGAGGCTCCCCCACCTGCTCTCCCTCCCCCCACCCCTCCATCGGCCGCCGGTCCCCCCGGCGGCCACCTAGGAGTGAGCCCATGCGCTCCCGCTTCATCGGGCTGCTGACCGCCATCGCGGCGGCCGCCTCCCTCGCCCTGCTCACGCTCGCCTCCCCGGCCTCCGCCGAGAAGGCGCCGAAGAGCGCGGCGGACGAATTCGTCGTCAGCGAAGCCCAGTTCAATGAAATGTTCCCGAACCGGAACGCCTTCTACACGTACAACGGCCTGACCGCCGCACTCAGCGCCTACCCCGGATTCGCCCAGACCGGCAGCGACACCGTGCGCAAGCAGGAGGCGGCGGCCTTCCTCGCCAATGTGAGTCACGAGACCGGCGGCCTCGTGTACGTCGTCGAGCAGAACACCTCGAACTATCCGCACTACTGCGACGCGACCCAGCCCTACGGCTGTCCCGCGGGCAACGACAAGTACTACGGCCGCGGGCCCATTCAGCTCAGCTGGAACTTCAACTACAAGGCGGCGGGGGACGCGTTGGGCATCGATCTGCTCAACAACCCCGATCTCGTCCAGAACGACGCGGCCGTCGCCTGGAAGACCGGACTCTGGTACTGGAACACCCAGACGGGCCCCGGCACCATGACGCCGCACGACGCCATGGTGAACAGCGCGGGATTCGGCGAGACCATTCGCAGCATCAACGGAACCCTCGAATGCAACGGAGGAAATCCCTCCCAGGTGCAGAGCCGCATCGACAGCTACAAGCGGTACGCCCAGATCCTCGGAGTGGACCCGGGCGGCAACCTCAGCTGCTGAACCGCCGGTCGGTCAGCCGTTCGGCAGGATGACGGCGCGACCGTTGACACGGCCCGCGTGCAGGTCCTCGTACGCCTTGGGCGCCTCGTCCAGGGCGTACGTCTCCACGTGCACGTCGATCGCGCCCGCCCTGGCGAGGTCGAGCACCTCGACCAGCTCCGCGCGGCTGCCCCAGTACGGGGAGCGGACCGCGACGTCGTACGCCGTCGTGCCGAAGCCGACGGACGCGGCGCCGCCGCCGATGCCGACGATGGCCACGTCCGCCTCCACGGCCGCACAGGCCGCCGCGGTGGCGGCGGTGGGCGGCGCGCCGACGAAGTCGAACACCGCCTGGGCACCGAGCCCGCCGGTCAGTTCGCGGACCTTCGCCGCCGCGGCCTCGTCCGAGAGGACCGCGTCGTGGGCGCCGACCTCGCGGGCCAGGGCCAGCTTCTCCTCGGTGACGTCCAGGGCGATCACCCGCGCCGAGGTGAGCGCCCGCAGGAGCTGGATGGCGACGTGCCCGAGGCCGCCCGTGCCGATGACCACGGCGGTGCTGCCGGGCGTCAGCTTGGGCAGCGAGGTCTTGATCGCGTGGTACGGGGTCAGACCCGCGTCGGTGAGCGGCACCGCGGTGACCGGGTCCAGGTCACCGAGCGGGACCAGGTGGCGCGCGTCGTCCACGAGCAGGTACTCGGCGATGGCGCCGGGCGCGCCGAGTCCCGGCGGCCTGATGCCGAGCTCGGCGGCGCGGGTGCAGTAGTTCTCCTTGCCCTGCGCGCACATCAGACAGGTGCCGCAGCCCCACGGCCCGTACACGGCCACGGAGTCGCCGACCGCGAACCCGGTGACGCCGTCGCCGAGCGCGGCGACGGTGCCCGCGCCCTCGTGGCCGAGGGTGAGCGGCAGCGGGAAGGCGAGCGCCTCGGCGGGCATGCTCATCACGGCGATGTCCGAGTGGCACACACCGGCGGCGGTGACCTTGAGCAGCACCTGGCCGGGCCCGGGCTCGGGGCGCGGCACGGTGACCACCTCGGGGTGGGCGCCGACGCCGCGGTACTGGACGGCCTTCATCTCGGCGGGCAGGTCCGACATCTGGGATGCCTTCTTTCTTACTGTTAGTGCTCTCTTGCCGTTTCGTGCACTGTGTGGTTTTCGAACTCCTGATCAGGTGTGCCCGGGTCAGCGTGCCGCGTAGCCGCCGTCGACCAGGTGGTAGCTGCCGTTGATGAACGAGGCGCGGTCGGAGAGCAGGAACAGGGTGAGCTCGGCGACCTCCTCCGCGGTGCCGAGGCGGCCCTGCGGGTGGAGCGAGATCAGGTGGGCGCGCTGGGACTCGGCGCCCTGGAGCAGCGGGGTGTCGATGAAGCCGGGGCCGACGGCGTTCACGCGGACGCCCTGGTCGGCGTACTCCACGGCGGCGGTCTTGGTCAGGCCGACGACCGCGTGCTTGGCGGCGGAGTAGGCGGGTGAGCCCGCGAAGCCGTTGGTGCCGAGGATCGACGACATGTTGACCACCGCGCCGCCGCCGGAGGCGAGGAGGTGCGGCAGCTCGTACCGCAGGGAGTAGAAGACGCCGTTGAGGTTGGTGTCGATGACCCGCTGCCAGTCCTCGACGCCGTACTCGCCGGTCGGGGCGGAGGCACCGGCGATCCCGGCGTTGTTGACCGCGAGGTGCAGGCCGCCGAACGTCTGAACGGCGGACTCGACGGCGCGGCGCACGGACTCCGGGTCCGTGACGTCGACGTGCACGGCGGCGGCGCGGCCGCCCGCCTCGGTGAGGGCCGCGGTGACGTCCTTGGCGCCCTGTTCGTTGTGGTCCGCGACGACCACGGACGCGCCGGCCGCGGCGAGGCGGCGGGCCACTTCGAGGCCGATGCCGGAGGCGGCCCCGGTGACCAGGGCGGTCTTCCCCGCGAACCCGGCCCCGGGGTCGCTGACCGCGGCGGAGCTGGTGGTGGTGTCGGTGCTGGTTCCTGTGGACACGGACATGGTGGTACCTGGTTTCACTTGCCGGTGGTGCTGGGTGCGGGTTCGTCGGCGAGCGCCGCGAACGCCGATTCGATGAGCCGCGGGAGAGGGGTGGTCGCGCCGGGCGCGATCCAGAACCGCACGGCGGTGCCGAAGGCCCCGACCGCGAGCGAGACGGCGAGCGCCGGGCGCAGATCGCGCTCGGCGTCCAGGCCGAGACGGCGCGCGACGATCGCCACGGACTCGCCCTCGGCCTCGTCCCGCACCCGCAGATAGGCGGGCAGCAGCGCGGGCTCCTGGTGGAGCAGTCGCAGCAGGTCGCCCGAGCGGGGCTCGCGGTGCCAGGCGGCGGGATCGTCGTCCAGCCAGCTCCGCAGCGCGCGGTAGTAGGCCGTGAGGGGGGCCTCGTCGGCGGGGCGGACGGCGAGCGCCGCGTTGATCCGGGCGTAGTCGGCGCGGAGCGCGTCGACTACGGCGTCCTCCTTCCCGGCGAAGTACCGGGAGAAGGTGCGGCGGGAGACGTCGGCGCGTTCGCTGATCGTCTCGACGGTGACCCGGTCGAGGCCGTGGGCGAGGACGAGGTCGACGGCGGCGCTCGCCATGGCCTCCCGGCTCTCCTGGACCTTGCGGGTCCTGCGGCTCTCCTTGGTGCTCATGTCTTCGACTGTACTCCTCGAAGTGTCCCAGTGGGACACTTGGCCCGACGGGACAGGAGCAGGCGCCGACCGCGGGCCGCGCTCAGCCCTCCACCACCTCGACCTGGTCGGACACCGCCACGACGAGGACCCGCGTCCCCTCCTCCGTGGCGCGCCAGCGGTGCCGCACCCCGCCGGACAGGAGGACGCTGTCACCGCGCCCCAGGCGGTGGACGCGCCCCGCCGCCTCCACCTCGACACCGCCGTCGGCGACGTACATCAACTCGTCGTTGCGGTGCAGGAATTCACGGCCCGCGTCCGACTCACCGGTGAACTCAAGCGCGTGGAGCTGGTGTTGACCTCGCGTCAGTGGCCGTACGCCGGCGGTCGGGGTGAGTCCGCCCGCGTCGCCCGCCCGCACGACGTCGACCACGCGACGCTCGCCGGAGGCCGCGAGGAGCTGGACGGCCGTGGTGTCCAGGGCGTCGGCGATGCGCTGGAGCGAGCGCATGCTCGGGCGGGCCCGGTCGTTCTCGATCTGGCTGAGGAACGGCACGGAGAGGCCGCTGCGCCCGGCCACCGCGGCGAGCGTGAGGTCGAGGCTCCTGCGCCGCCGCCGTACGGCGCCGCCCACGCGCGGCGTTCCGTCGCCGTCGCCGCGGCCGCCGCCCCCCTCGTCCGCACTCACACTCACGTCCACGTCCGCCCCCATGTCAGCACCCATGCCCCGCACCCTAATTCGCCTCCGCGCACACCTTCGTACGGCTGTCACACGCTGGACACACTCCCCCCTTAGTTTCAAAGTCGTTCGCTGTCATCAAAGAAACTTTGATGGACGTCGCTCCGATGCCGTGGGGGATCCCGCCATGCCCGCCGTAGACCAGAACTCGCGCCGCCGACACGCCACTGGGCTCATCGCGCACGATCCGGACACCGCCTACGCGGGCTACACGCTCTTCGCGCCGCTCACCGGTCCCGGCGAGGTCCATCTCGTCGACATGGCGGGGCGCACCGCGCACCGGTGGACGTTCCCGTACCGGCCGGGGCGGCACGCGCGCGTGCTGCCGGGCGGCACCCTCGCGTACAACGGCGTCCTGCCCGGCGAGGACGCGCTGTTCCCCATGTGGCACAAGTACCGGGGCGGCGTGATGCTCCAGGCGGCGCCCGACGGGACCGTCCTGCGCGAGCACCGCGACCCGCTCCAGCACCACGACGCACACCACCTGGACGACGGCCACATCCTGTACACCGGGCTCGAACCCCTGCGGGGCGCGGACGCGGGCGCGGTCGCCGGGGGCGTGCCCGGTTCCGAGGCGGCGGACGGCGTCGTCTGGGCGGACACGATCCGCGAGGTCGACGCCGAGGGGCGGACGGTGTGGTCGTGGCGCGCCGCCGAACACCTCGACCGGGACGCCTACGCGCTGCACCCCGCGTACGCCCGTGAGCACTGGCCGCTGATCAACAGCGTCACGCCCCTCGCCGACGGGAACGTCCTCGCGAGCCTGCGCAGCGTCTCCGCGGTGATCGTCATCAGCCGGGCCACCGGTGAGGTCCTGTGGCGCACCGAGCCCGGCACGGTCTCGCAACAGCACGCGCCGACCGAGCTGGCCGACGGGAACCTCCTCGTCTTCGACAACGGCGTGTTCCGGCCCCACCACGACGTCCCGTACTCGCGGGTGATCGAGATCGAGCGGGCGAGCGGCGCGGTGGTGTGGGAGTACCACGACCCGGCGCGGGAGTTCTTCTTCGCGCCGTTCATGGGCAGCGCGCAGCGCCTCCCCAACGGGAACACGCTCATCACCGACTCGCCGTCGGGCCGGCTCTTCGAGGTGACCGCCGAGGGACAGCTGTGTTGGGAGTACGTCGTGCCGTACTTCGCCGGGTACCAGGAGTCCGAGGTGCGCGGCCTGTTCCCCGCCGAGCCGAACGCCGTCTTCCGCTCCTACCGGTACGCGGCGTCCGAACTGCCCTGGCTGGACCGTGCCGGTGGTGCCTCATGAACGCGCCGACGAAGGCCGACGCGGTGGCTCCGGTGGACGAACGCGTCCCGCTGCGGAGCCTGTTGCCGCTCTCCGCACAGCACGTCCTGGCGATGGTCGCGGCGCCCGTGTCCACCGTCTTCCTCACGGCGGGCGCCCTGCGCCTCTCGCCCGGCGACACCGCGTCGCTGCTCAGCGCCGTTCTCGTGCTGTGCGGTGCGGGCGCGCTCGTCCAGTCGCTCGGGGTGTGGCGGATCGGCGCGAGACTGCCGTTCGTGATGCTGCCCGGCGGCGCGGCCACCGCGCTGTTCCTGGGGATCGCCGAGGACCACGGTGCGGCCACGGCCACCGGTTCGGTGCTGCTCGCCGCGGCGCTCCTGCTCGCCGTGCTGCCGCTGTACGCGCGGGTCGTGCGGTTCTTCCCGCCGCTGGTGATGGGGGTGACGGTGCTGCTCATCGGCATCGCGATGGTGCGCGTGGCCGCGCAGCTCATCGCGGGGAACGGCGGGCAGCCCGCGCCGCCGCGTGCCGTGGTCCTCGCCGGTCTCACGGTGGCCGCGACCGTGACGGCGTACGTGCTGCTTCGGGGCGTGTGGCGGCAGACCGCCGTGCTCATCGGCATGGCGACGGGGACGCTGCTCGCGGTGGTCACGGGCCTCGGCGAGTTCCGCCCCGCGGCGGGTTCCGGATTCTCCCTGCCGACCCTCCTCCCCTACGGCGCCCCGCACTTCGATCCGCTCGCCGCGCTGCCGCTGCTGCTCTTCAGCCTCACCACGCTCGCGGAGATCACCGGACAGACCGTCCTCAACAGCGAGTCGGCGGGCCGCACACCCGATCCGGGCCGCGACGTGCCGCGCGTGGCCAGGGCCGACGCGCTCGTCTCGCTCGTCGGCGGCGTCTTCGGCACCTCGCTGATGGTGACCAGCGCGGAGAACATCGGCATCGGCAGGCTCACCGGGGTGCGCAGCCGGTTCGTGACGGCGGGCGCGGGCGCGCTGCTCGTCGTGACCGGGCTCCTGGCCCCCGTGTCGCGGGCGGTCGCGGGCATCCCCGCGGCGGTCGTCGGCGGCTCCTCGCTCGTCGTGTACGCGGTGATCGCAATCCTCGGCGTGGAGATGCTGCGCCGCGCGGACCTGGGCCAAGGGCCCGGACAGGGCACAGGATCGATGGTGGCGGCGCTCGCCCTGGCGGCCGGTCTCCTGCCGCTGCTCTCCCCCGGTCTGTACGACGGTTTCCCCGACTGGGTGGGGACGGTGCTCGGCAGCGGGGTGGTCGCGGGGACGCTGACGGCGGTGCTGCTCTCCGCGCTGCTCCGCGGCCGCTCCCCCGACGACTCCTCCTGAGGGCCCTTCGCGCGGGCGGCGCTCAGTCGCTGTGCAGGGCGTCGCGCACCTCGTCCTCGACGGTCCGCCGCGCCGCGCCCGCCGCCCCCGCGGCGCCCGTGTCGATGACCACCTCGTGCAGCGTTCCGCGCCACGGGTACGGCGGGCGGTAGGCCGCCGTGTCCACCGCGAGGCCCCGGTCGTGACCGACGCGCAGACCCGCGCCGCCGTGCTGGAAGGCGTACGGGAACGCCCCGCCGAGCGGCACCGCCGCGACATCCACGCCGTCCACGAAGAGGGTGAACGACCCATGCGCGGAGCGCTGTTCGGGCCCCGGCGCGTCGAACCGCACGCCCATCCCGTGCCTGCCCGCGGGCAGCGGCCGGAACGCCACGACCCGGTCCAGGTCCCCGGCCCGCGAGCAGCTGAAGGCGAGGCGGCCCTCGTGCGCGTACAGGACGAATCCGCCGTTGAGGTCCCCGAGCGCGCACAGCACCCCGGCCGCGGGACCGCCCTCGGGGACCTCCGCGTCGGCGGTGAGCGTGAATCCGGCGAAGAGCAGCGGCAGCGCCTCGTCGTGCACGGGTGAGCCGCCGGGGAGGTAGCGGGCACGGGCCTTCGGCGGCCAGGCGGGCGGGATCATCGCGCCGAGCCGCTCCTGCATGCGGTCGTCCAGCGGCAGCACGTCGTTGCGCAGGGCCTCCGCGTCCCACAGTTCGGCCAGCTTCCGTACGACGTCCGGGTGCCGGTCCGCGACGTCATGGGCCTCCGCGAAGTCGTCCGGGAGGCGGAAGAGGGACCAGCGGTCGGCGGTGAAGTCGCGGCTGCCGGGCAGCAGTCGCTCCTCGTCGGCGACGCCCCGGGACACGTGGTCCGTGGTGGCCTTCCAGTCGCCGTGCACGATCGAGCGCGAGCCCAGCATCTCGAAGTACTGGGTGGGGAAAGGGCGTTGGGCATCCGCGTCGTCGATGAGGGGCAGCAGGCTGCGACCGTCGACCGGCTGCTGGGGCACGCCGTCCACCTCGTCGGGGGCCGGAACTCCGCACGCGTCGAGGATGGTCGGCATCAGGTCGACCACATGCGTGAACCCGGTGCGGATGGCGCCCACGTCGCGGATCCGGCGCGGCCAGTGGGCGATCAGCGGGGCGCGGGTGCCGCCGAGCCAGGTGTAGCGCTTCCACAGCCGCAGCGGGGTGTTGCCCGCCCAGGCCCAGCCCCAGGCGTAGTGCGGATAGGTCGCGGGGCCGCCCCAGTCGTCGAGCGCGGCGAGGTTGCGGGCCGCGCTGTCCCCCGAACGGGCCGTGAAACGGTGCTCGTTGAGGGTGCCGAGCGCGCCGCCCTCCGCGCTCGCGCCGTTGTCGGAGAGGACGAGGACGAGGGTGTCGTCGAGGCGGCCCGTGCGGCGCAGGAAGTCCAGGAGGCGCCCGATCTGGGCGTCGGTGTGGGTGAGGAACCCGGCGAACACCTCCTGCATGCGGGCGAAGACGCGCCGTTCGTCGCCGTCGAGGCCGCGCCAGTCCTGGATCCAGGGCGGGCGCGCGGTGAGGGTGGTGTCGCCGGGGACGACGCCGAGCTCGCGCTGGCGGGCGAAGGTCTCCTCGCGCCAGCGCTCCCAGCCCTGGTCGAAGCGGCCCCGGTAGGCGTCGCTCCAGGTGCGGGGCACGTGGTGCGGGGCGTGTGTCGCGCCGAGCGGGAGGTAGAGGAAGTACGGCTTGTCGGGGGTGGCCTGGCGCTGGTCGAGGATCATGCGGATCGCGCGGTCCGCGAGGTCCTCGCTGAGGTGGTAGCCGTCCTCGGGACCGGCGGGCGGCTCGGTGTAGTGGTTGTCGCTCACCAGGTTCGGCGCGTAGTGGTTGGTGTCGCCCTGGAGGAAGCCGTAGAAGCGCTCGAAGCCGTAGCCGAGCGGCCAGCGGTCGAAGGGGCCCGACGCGGTGCGCTCCCAGCGTGGCGTGAGGTGCCATTTGCCGACGGCGAGCGTGGAGTGGCCCGCGTCGCGCAGCAGCCGGGGCAGTGGCGCGGCGGACCTCGGCAGGCGCGCGGTGTAGCCGGGGTGGGCGATCGGCAGGTCGACGAGGAAGCCCATGCCGACCGCGTGGTGGTTGCGTCCCGTGAGCAGGGCGGCGCGGGTCGGGGAGCACATCGCGGTGACATGGAAGCGGTTGAAGCGCAGCCCTTCGGCGGCCAGGCGGTTCAGGTGGGGCGTGACCATGTCGGAGCCGTAGCAGCCGAGTTGGGCGAAGCCGAGGTCGTCGAGGACGATGACGACGACGTCGGGGGCGCCGGGCGCGGGGCGGGGCTCCGCGTACGGTCGGGTGTCAGTCATCCGCGGTGCCTCCTGGATCCGGGGGACGGGGGTCGCGCGCGGCGGCCACGGGGGCCTGCCGTGCGAGCAGTGCGCCGGTCGCGGGCGAGACGGGGGCGGTGAGCACGGCGACGGCCGCGTCGACGAGGCCCGCGACGAGGAGGTCCGTGCGGCGCCCCGGTGCGGCCGCGCCGGACTGCAGGGCCCGTTCGTGGTCGGCGAGGGTGTGCAGGGTGAGGCCGACGAAGACGCGCCACCGGTCGGCGCGGATCGGGGCGGGGAGTTCGCCGAGGCAGGCGTCGATGCGCGGGCGCAGCTGGTGCAGGGCACGCGTCCAGGTCTCCGCGGCCAGGTCGTGCGGGGCGATGCCCTCGACGTACAGGGCCTGTGCGACGAAGCGGAGGAAGTGGCTGGGCGGCGCGTCCGGGTCGGCTGCCGCGCGGGTGATCCGCTCGGCCATGGGGTGCACGAACACCTCGACCAGGGGCCGGAGTTCCTTGCCGATGCCCTGCTCGTCGAGTGCGGCGATGCGGCGCAGCTGCCCCTCGTTGGTCGGCCCGAGCCGATGCGCGTACACGGCGGTGACCAGGCCGCGCTTGTCGCCGAAGTGGTAGGCGACGGCCGAGGTGTTGCGCTGTCCCGCCGCCGCGGCGATCTCGCGCAGCGACACCGCGTGGACGCCGCGCTCGGCGAAGAGCCGTTCGGCGGTCTCGATCAGCCGGATCCGGGTGGCCGCGGGAGTGGTCCTTGGTTCGTCCACGTCGGTCAGTGTGCGACTCTTGCCCCTTCAACGCAACTGCGTTAAACAGTGACCTCGTCCAACGCGCAAGCGAGTTGAGCTCACCGGAGACCGACCGAGCGGTGGTGCGACACAGGCCATGCCCTCCGATCCCGCACGCTCCGTCCCGCTGTCCGACGAGCGCTCCCCCGCCTCGTACGCCCTGCTGCTTGCCCCGCTCGTCCTCCTCACCGAGGTCACCGCGCTCGAACTCACCTTGATCTACCCGGTGTTGCCGCTCCTGTCCGACGCCTTCGACACCGCGTCGATCGGCTGGACGCTGACCGTGGTGAGTCTGACGGGGGTGGTGGCGCAGCCGTTGCTCGGCAGGGTCGCCGATGTGGTCGGGAAGAAGCGGATGATCCTGTACGCCGCAGGGGCCTTCGCCGCGGGCTCGCTGATCTGCGCGCTCGCGCCCTCCTACCCCGTGTTCCTGGCCGGCCGCGCCGTCCAGGGCACCTGCCTGGCGATGGCCCCCGCCGCGTACGGCCTGATCCGCGACATCTTCCCGGCCCGGGTCGTGCCGGTCGCGCTCGGCGCCGTCACCACCGGGATCGGCCTGAGCGCCATCGTCGGCCCGCTGACCGGCGGTGCGCTCGGGCAGGCCTTCGGGTACCGGGCGGTGTTCTGGTTCGCGCTCGCCTACGTCGCGGTGCTCACGCCGTGGTTCGCGCGCGCCCTGCCCGAGTCACCGGTGCGGCGGCCGCGCGAGGAGCGGCGCCGCATCGACGTACCCGGCGGTCTGCTGCTCGGCACGGGCGCGGGCGGCCTGCTGCTCCTCGTCGGCCAGGGTGCCGCCTGGGGCTGGGCCTCGGCGGCCACGTTCGCCGCGCTCGGCTGTTCGCTGCTGCTGCTCCTGGGATTCGTACGACGTGAACTGCGCGCACCCGAACCGCTGATCGACCTGCGGCTGCTCGCCGGGCCAGCGCTGCGCTGGACGCTGCTCGCCACGTTCTCGGGGGCGTTCGCGATCGGCGGTACGGCCTTCGCGATGCCGATGCTGGTGCAGACGCCCGCGTCACTCGGCTACGGATTCGGCATGAGCGTGCTCGGCGCCGCGGTGTTCCTCGTGCCGCAGGGGTTGATAGGCGCGGCGTGCGGCCCGCTCGGCGGACTGCTCGCCCGGCGGCGAGGACCCCGGTACACCCTCATGGCCGCCCTCGCCGGACTCACCGCCACCACCCTCACCCTGGCCCTGCTGCACACCGCCCTCTGGCAGCTCCTGCTCGCCGCGTTCTTCATGGGCGCGGGCTTCGGCTGCTTCTTCGTCGGCGCCTCCAACCTCGTCGTGGAGGCCGTCCCCGCCGACCGCACGGCGGTCGGCGCGGGCCTGATGGGCGTCGCCAACAACCTGGGCCAGGCGACGGGCGTGACCGTCCTCGGCGCGGTCCTCGCCCAGTACGTCGTGGACGACTCCGACGAGGACCGCATCCTGTACGCCGAGACGGGTTACGCCCTGGCCCTCGGCATCGCCTCCGCGGTGGCGTTCACGGGCCTCCTGGTCGCCACGGCGATGCGGCACGGCCGCGAGCCGGCGACGGGCGGCGTGCTGCGGATCGCCGGGGCGGATGC
The DNA here is from genome assembly GCF_008704495.1 of Streptomyces kanamyceticus. Classification (NCBI taxonomy): domain Bacteria; kingdom Bacillati; phylum Actinomycetota; class Actinomycetes; order Kitasatosporales; family Streptomycetaceae; genus Streptomyces; species Streptomyces kanamyceticus. The sequence goes on along the minus strand of NZ_CP023699.1, from coordinate 8,795,244 downwards.
GGAGCGGGGGGCGAAGGGGCGGACGCCGTAGGAGGGGTGACGCCTACGCCTACGCCTTGCCCGCACCGCGACCCTGCCGACGCCGACACCCCGCCCGCACCGCGACCCTGCCCGCACCGCGACCCTGCCGACGCCGACGCCCCGCCCGCACCGCGACCCTGCCCGCACCGCGACCCTGCCCACGCCGACGCCCCGCCCGCACCACCGCCCCGCCCGCACCGACACTCTGCCCGCGCCGACGCCCCCGTCGCGCCGGGCCTCAGCCGCGGTCCCGTCGCGCCGCCCGCCACTCCGGTGCGAGCACCGACCAGATCTCCTCGTCGTGGCGCTCGCCGCGGTACAGGTAGGACTGGCGGAGCACGCCCTCCTTCGTCATGCCCAGCCTGCGGGCCACGGCGATGCTCGGCTCGTTGTCCGACGAGACCCACCAGTCCACGCGGTGGACGGCCCGTTCCTCGACGGCCCAGTCGATGACCGCGCGCACCGCGCGCGTCACCAGGCCCCTGCCCGCCGCCGACGGCTCCAGCCAGCAGCCCGCCTCCGCGGTGCCCTGGGCGACGTCGAGCGTCCGGAGGAGCACCGCGCCGACCAGCGTGCCTTCGGCCCTGATCCCGAACAGGCGGCCGGTGTCGGCCGCGGTCTTGTCCGCGTACGCCTGGAGGTAGGCGCGGCTCGAATCGAGGTCGGTGACGACGTCGGGCAGGCCGTTGTGCCGCCCGATGAACTCCCGGCCCCGGTCCATGTGCGCCAGGAACTCCGCCGCCTGCCACGGTTCCAGCGGGCACAGCTCCGCGCCGTCGTCACCCAGGGATATGGCGTACATCGTCACCTTCCAGCGTCTTCCGGCTCCAGCGGCCGCCCGGTGTGGACAACCTGTGCGCACCGAGAACCCCTGTGCACCGCGAAAGGGATCCTCGCACGCCGGAAAGTGGTTGCGGGCGCCACGTCTTCACAGCCCCTCCACGCCCGCACTCCCGCTGCCACCGCTTCGCCGGTGTGCTGGCCGGAGGGAATGGGCAGGCGTCCGGCGGGAAGTGGCCGTCCGGTACCGGTCGGACCGACGCGATCGAACCGACGCGGGCGTTCCGCCCGGCCACGGCGGCCGTCGAGCGACAGAGTTCACGTGAGGGAATCGGACATGCCTCTGCCCCCGCAGGACCCCTCGGCCGCCGCGGCCCTGCTCGCGCTGATCGGCGGCTCGGGGGACGACGAGGAGGACGAACGCGTCCTGGAGCGGCTGGCCAGGAGCGCGGCCGCCGTGCCCGGCGTCGACGCGGCCAGCTGCAGCATCGTGGCACCGCCCGGCGGCGCCAGTTGCTCCGCGGCCTCCGACGTGGTCGCGGAGCAGCTGGAGCGCGTGCAACAAGAGTTGTCGGAGGGCCCCTGCCGCGATGCCGCGCGCACCCACCGGGCGCTCAACGACATCCCCATGGTCCATCCGCAGAGCCGGGTGCGCTGGCCCGCGTTCACCCAGCACGCCCTGGACGCCGGAATCACCGCGGTCACGGCCCTGCCCATCAGCCACCGCGGCCACTTCACCGGGTGCCTCGACCTCTACCACCAGCACCGCTCGCTGTGCCCGTCGGACGCCCAGTGGGGGCAGTTGCTCGCCCAGGCCGCGGCCATCGGCCTGGCGCACCGCACCGAACTGCGCAACGTGCGGACCCACCGCGAACAGCTCCAGACCGCCCTGTCCAGCCGCGTGGTGATCGAGCAGGCCAAGGGAATCCTCGCCGAACGCCTCGACTGCACCGTCGACGACGCCTTCGACCTGCTGCGCAGGCACGCCCGCGCGCACCGGATGAAGCTCAGCGACCTGTCGCGGGAGGTCATCACGCACCCGCACTGGGACACGCCGTTCGCGCGCCCCTGACAGCCTCTGACAGCACTTGACGTCAGGCGGGCAGGGCGGCGAGCCAGTCGGTCAGGATGCGGTTGACCTCGGCGGGCCGCTCCTGCTGGACCCAGTGCCCGCAGCCGTCGAGGACGTGCGAGGCGCGCAGCCCGGGCAGCGTGTCGGGGAACGCCTTGATCGCGTCGGCCAGCCAGATAGTGGAGGCGTCGAGGCCGCCGCCCACGAACAGCGAGGGCTGGGTGAGCGGGGCGCCCGCGAAGTCGGCGAGGTCCGCCCAGTCCCTGTCCATGTTCCGGTAGCGGTTGAGCGCGCCGGTCAGGCCGGTCCGCTCGAACTCCCCCGCGTAGACGTCGAGTTCGCGCTCGCCGAGCCAGCCGGGCAGGTTCCCCGCGGGGAACCGGTCGCGCAGGAGGGCGCCGCGGCTCACGAAGTGCGGGTCGGGCGCGCCGGGGCCCGGCATCGTGTCTGCGGACAGCGCGGCGTAGAAACCGGCGAGCCAGCCCCGCACGTCGGGTTCGATCTCGGCCTCGGCGCGGCCGGGCTCCTGGAAGTACGAGACGTAGAACTCCTCGTCCCCGCCCATCCCCGCGAAGAGGTCGCTCGGCCGCGGGCCGCCCGGCGGCGTGTAGGGGACGCTGAGGAGCCCGGCCGCGCGGAACACGTCCGGCCTGAGCAGCGCGGAGTGCGCGGCGACGGTGGCACCCCAGTCGTGCCCCACGATCACCGCGCTCTTCTCACCGAGCGCGCGCACCACGGCGACGTGGTCGTCGACGAGGTCGAGCATCCGGTACGCGGCGGTCTCCGTCGGCCTCGACGACCGTCCGTAGCCGCGCTGGTCGACGGCGACCGCGCGGTATCCGGCGGCGGCGAGGGCCGGCAGCTGGTGGCGCCAGGAGTACCAGGACTCCGGGAAGCCGTGCACCAGCAGGACGAGCGGCCCGGTGCCCTGCTCGACCAGATGGATCCGGCCCGCGGGCGAGGGGACCAGACGGTGCGTACGGTCCTGCGCGGTGGGCGACGTCGGGGACATGGATCCTCCTGGGGATGCTGAGGCGGCCGGTGCCCCCCGAGCATCGGACGGCCCTCGCGTGGAGGGCGACGATCGTTGCCACTTCGGCAAACCGGGCCCGCCGCGCGCCCTTGCCTAGGGAGCGATCGAGTCCACATACCCGCCGTCGACCCGCACCGCCCCGCCCGTCGTCGCGGACGCCAGCGGCGAGCTGAGGTAGACGACCATGTGCGCGATCTCCTCGGGCTCGATGAGCCGCTGGATCAGCGACTGGGGACGGTGCTTGGTCATGAACTCCCGCTGCGCCTCCTCCCACGGCAGGGCGCGGTCGACCAGTTCGTAGACGAAGTCCTCCACGCCGCCGGTGTGCGTCGGCCCCGCGATCACGGAGTTGACGGTGACGCCGGAGCCCGCCGCCTCCTTGGCGAAGCCCCGCGAGACCGCGAGCAGCGCGGTCTTCGACATGCCGTAGTGGATCATCTCGGCGGGCGTGACGAACGCCGAGTCGCTGGCGATGTTCTGGATCCGCCCCCAGGACCGGTCCTTCATGCCCGGCAGATAGTGCCGGATCATCCGCACCGCGGTCAGGACGTTCATCTCGAAGTAGCGACGCCACTCCGCGTCGGTGATGTCCAGGGCGGGCTCGGCGCCGAAGACACCGAGGTTGTTGACGAGGATGTCCGCGCTCGGCACGGCGTCGAAGACCCGCGCGGCACCCTCGTCGGCGGAGATGTCGCCCGGCGCCGCGACGAACTCGGCGCCGCCGCACTCGAACCCCGAGGCGGTCGACGGCAGCTTCCACGGAGTCCTTGGAGCGCCCGTTGACCGCCACCCGGGCACCCGCCCGCGCCAGGCCCGCGGCGATCGCGGCGCCGATCCCCTGGGTCGATCCGGTCACGAGCGCTGTCTTGCCGGAGAGATCAACGAGCACGGTGTGTACCTCCTGGGGTTCCTGGGGTTCCGTTCCTGGGGTTCCTGGGCCTTCTGAAGTTTCTGGGGTTCTACCCCCTGCCCCGCTTCACCACGTCGACGAGGACGCGCGCATGTCCGTGCGGCAGATCCTTCGTGGCCGTGAGGAGGGTGAGGCGGCCCGCGCGGGCGACTCCGCGCAGCCGGTCGAGTTCCGTGGTCCGCGCCGGGTCCGTGAGCTCGTGCCGGTAGCGCTCGGCGAACTCCTCGTAGCGGTCGGGATCGTGGTCGTACCAGTGGCGCAGCTCGGTCGAAGGCGCCAGTTCCTTCTCCCACGCGTCGAGCCCCGCGCGCTCCTTGGAGACGCCGCGCGGCCAGAGCCTGTCGATCAGGACGCGGGTGCCGTCGTCGGGCGACGCGGGGTCGTAGACGCGCTTGACCTGTACGTCCAGGGGGCGGCTCGGCGTCATGGCGGCGTGCTCCGTCCGGTCGGGGGTGCCACCCCAAGGCTGCAGGGCGCTCCGCTCCGCCGCCAATGGGGGGACGTGACCCGTTCGGGCGTGCATCGCGGGCCACTGCCCCGCCGCCCTGTTCGAGTGAGGTCATGACGGGAAGGATCGGCAGCATCGACCGGCGGTGGTTCGAACGGGTGGCGGCGGCGCGGCTGCCCGGTGCGGAGCAGGTGCTGCCGCCGCTGAGCGCGGCGGCGAACCACGGGCGCCTGTGGTGCGGCGCCGCGGCGGTGCTCGCCGTGGCGGGCGGTCCCGCGGCCCGGCGTGCCGCGCGGCGCGGTGTCGGCGCGCTCGCGCTGGCTTCGCTGACGACGAACGCCGTGGCCAAGTACGCCGTACGTCGCCGTCGCCCCGTCGTGGACGCGGTTCCCGCGATGCGGCGCCTGGCGAGGGCGCCGTGGACGTCGTCGTTCCCCTCGGGCCACGCGGCCTCCGCCGCGGCGTTCGCCACGGGGGTGGCCCTGGAAGCGCCCCGGTACGGCGCGCTGCTGGCGCCGGTCGCCGCGGCCGTGGCCTTCTCCCGCGTGTACGTGGGGGTCCACTACCCCGGCGACGTGCTCGCGGGGTGCGCGCTCGGCGCGGCCGCCGCCGCGGTCAGCTGCTACTGGTGGCCGCCGCGCCCCTCGCCCGCGCAGATCCGGCGGACCCGCGTGACGGCGCCCGCGCTCGATGACGGCGAAGGCCTGGTCGTGGTCGTCAACTCCGGTTCGGGCAAGGGCGTTCCGGGGCGCCTTCCCGCGCGCGAGCACCTGGAGCTGCTGCTGCCCCGGGCCGAGATCCTGGAGCACGGGCCCGGGGACGACCTCGGCGACGTCCTGGACGAGGCGGTGGCGCGGGCCGCCGACGCGGCCGGTGCCCTCGGCGTCTGCGGCGGCGACGGCACGGTGAACGCCGCGGCGCTGCGGGCCGCGGCCGCCGGGCTGCCCCTCGCGGTGTTCCCCGGTGGCACCTTGAACCACTTCGCCCTGGACGCGGGCACGCCGACCTTCGAGGACACCGCGTACGCGGTCCGGCGCGGCGAGGCCGTCCGCGTCGATCTGGCCCGGGTGCGCGACGGCGGCGGCGCCGAGGTCACCGGGTTCGTCAACACCTTCAGCATCGGCCTCTATCCGGAACTGGTGCGCAAGCGCGAGAAGTTGGAGGGCCGCATCGGCAAGTGGCCCGCGGCGGCCGTGTCGTTCGTGGAGGTGCTGCGCACGGCCGAGCCGCTGCGGATCAGGATCGACGGCCACGACCGCGTCCTGTGGCTGCTCTTCGCGGGCAACGGCCAGTACCTCCCCGACGGCCTCTCGCCCACGCACCGGCCCCGCATGGACGACGGGCTGCTCGACATCCGCACGGTCGACGCGCGGGCGCCGCTGGCCCGCACCCGGGTCGCCCTTTCCGCGCTCGGCGGGGCGCTGCGGCGCTCCCACGTCTTCCAGGCGGAGCGGGTCGAACAGCTCAGGCTCAGCGGCCTCGACCAGGTGGCCGCCCTCGCGTACGACGGCGAGACCGCACCGGCACCGGACACCCTGCTCCTGGACAAACGGCAGGCGGCGCTGACGGTCTACAGTCCGGCCGTGCCGCTCGACGAGATCGCCCAGCGGGCGCGCACCGCGACGCTTGCGGCGAACCGCCGATCGCGCCGCCCGGCCTGACGCCCGTCGCCCCTGACGCCCGTCGCCCCTGACGCCCGCTGCCCTTGGACGCCCGCCGCCCCTGCCGTTCGGCGCCGTGGCCGGGTACGGTGGGAGCCAGCGATGATCGATCATCACTCATTACGGCCCCGGAGAGCGCAGATGACCGCCGACGTACCACCCCGCATCCCCTCCGTACCCGCCCCCGTGGCCCGCGTCCCGCTCAGCGACCAGGTCAGGAACTTCGTCCTCGAAGGGCTGCTCGAAGGGCGCTGGCAGCCCGGCGACCGGATCGTGGAGCGGCGCATCGGCCTGGAGCTCGGCGTCAGCCAGACCCCGATCCGCGAGGCGCTGCGCGACCTGCAGGCCATGCAGCTGGTCGAGTCGATCCCCAACAAGGGCATGCGCGTCAAGGAGCTGACGCCGGGCCAGCTCACCGAGGTCTACCCCGTGCGGGCCGCCCTGGAGAGACTCGCGGCCGAGCTCGCGGTGCACCGGATGGGCGGCGACGTGACCGTGCTCGCGCACCATCTGGGCAGGCTGCGGGAGCTGGCCGAGGCGAACGACGTCGACGGGCAGATCCACCACGGCGTGGCGTTCCACCGCGAGATCGTCCGGGCCGCGGGAAACCAGGTGCTGCTGCGCAACTGGGAGTCCCTCGCCATCGAGTTGTGGACCCGTCTCTCACTGAAGTGGCTGCGCACCGAGCCGCACGAGAACGCCTGCGACCACGAGGCGATCGTCGAGGCGTTCCGGCGGCAGGATCCGTACGTGGGGCGGCTCGTGCAGTTGCACGTCCTGAACTACGCGGCCCCGGCGGCCTCGCCCGCGTAGGGCTCGACCACAAATGATCGATCATCACTCATCTACTGGCAAGTAGGTGTTGACTGCACACACATCGACTCCTAGATTCGCCATACGGAACCGATGTTCCACATCACGGAACTCGCGCGGAACTCGCGTGTACGCGAAAGGGGATCACCCGTGTCCCAGCTCGACCAACTGCCCGACCAGGACCCGACCGAGGTCGCCGAATGGCGCGCGTCCCTGGACGGCGCCGTCCGGTTCGGGGGCGCCGACCGCGCGGCCCACCTGCTGCGCCGCCTCGCCGAGCACGCCCTGCAGACCGGGATCGACCTCCCGCCCCTGCTGGAGACGCCCTACGTCAACACCATCCCCACCGCCGCCGAACCGGACTTCCCCGGTGACGAGGCGATGGAGGCCCGCATCGCCGCGTGGAACCGCTGGAACGCGGCCGCGATGGTGACGCGCGGCAACCAACGCGGCGGGCTCGGCGGCCACATGGCCACCTTCGCCTCGGCCGCCTGGCTCTACGAAGTGGGCTTCCAGCACTTCTTCCGCGGCAAGGAGGCCGACCACTCGGGCGACCAGCTCTACGTCCAGGGCCACGCATCCCCCGGCATCTACGCCCGCGCCTTCCTCGAAGGACGCCTGACCGAGGGCCAGTTGGACCGCTTCCGGCAGGAGGCGGGCGGCGCCGGACTGCCCTCCTACCCGCACCCGAGGCGGCTGCCCTGGCTGTGGGAGTTCCCCACCGTGTCGATGGGCCTCGGCCCGCTCTCCGCCATCTACCAGGCGCGGTTCAACCGCTACCTGGAGCACCGCGGCATCAAGGACACCTCCGCCTCGCACGTCTGGGCGTTCCTCGGCGACGGCGAGATGGACGAGCCTGAGGCGACCGCGGCCCTCGCGCTCGCCTCCCGCGAGAAGCTCGACAACCTCACCTTCGTCATCAACTGCAATCTGCAGCGCCTGGACGGCCCGGTGCGCGGCAACTTCAAGATCGTGCAGGAGCTGGAGCGGCAGTTCCGCGCCGCGGGCTGGAACGTGGTCAAGTCCCTGTGGGGCTCGGCCTGGGACGAGCTGCTCGCCCAGGACACCGACGGGGCACTCGTACGACAGTTGGGGCGGATCCCGGACGGGCAGTTCCAGACGTTCGCCGCCCGCGACGGCGCGTACGTCCGCGAGCACCTCCTCGGCGCGGACCCCGCGCTGCGCCCGCTGGCCGACCGGCTCACCGACGCGCGCCTCGCGGAGATCGTCGGCACCTCGCGCGGCGGCCACGAGCCCCGCAAGGTGTACGCCGCCTACCGCGCCGCGGTGGAACACCGGGGCGCGCCCACGGTCGTCCTGATCCAGACGGTCAAGGGCTGGACGCTCGGCCCCGGCTTCGAGTCGCGCAACGCCAACCACCAGATGAAGAAGCTCTCGGGCAAGGAGTTCCGCGCGATGCGCGACCTGCTCGAACTTCCCATCCCCGACAGCGCGTTGACCGACGACCTGGTGCCGTACGCGCATCCCGGCGAGAACTCCCCCGAGCTGGCCTATCTGCTCGAACGGCGCGCGGCGCTCGGCGGCCCCGCCCCGGCCCGCAAGGTCGTCGCCAAGCCGCTGCCCGCCACCGGATCCGCCGTCGCCGACAAGGCGTTCGCGGCGCTGAAGAAGGGCTCGGGGAGCCAGGAGATCGCCACCACCATGGCGTTCGTCCGGCTGGTCAAGGAGCTGATGCGGGACAAGGAGACCGGCGGGCGCTGGGTGCCCATCGTGCCCGACGAGGCGCGCACGTTCGGCATGGAGTCGCTGTTCCCGTCCGCGGGCATCTACTCGCCGCTCGGCCAGACCTACGACCCCGTCGACCGCGACCAGCTCCTCTACTACAAGGAGGCGCGCGACGGCCAGATCCTCAACGAGGGCATCACGGAGGCCGGTTCGCTGGCCTCGCTGACCGCGGCGGCGACGTCGTACGCGACCCACGCCGAGCCGATGATCCCGTTCTACATCTTCTACTCGATGTTCGGCTGGCAGCGGACGGCCGATCAGTTCTGGGCGCTGGGCGACCAGTTGGGCCGCGGCTTCGTCATCGGGGCCACGGCGGGGCGTACGACGATGACGGGCGAGGGTCTCCAGCACGCCGACGGGCACTCGCATCTGATCGCCTCGACCAATCCGGCCGCCATCAGCTACGACCCGGCGTTCGCCTACGAGGTCGCGGTGATCGTCGAGGACGGCCTGCGCAGGATGTTCGGGCCCGACGCCGAGGACGTCTTCTACTACCTCACCGTCTACAACGAGACGAAGGTCCAGCCGCCGATGCCGCCGGGCGACGACGTCGCGGAGGGCATCCGGCGCGGCCTGTACCGCTACCGGGCGGCCGATGCCGCACCCGCCGACGCCCCGCGCCTGCAGCTCCTGGCCTCCGGCACGGCCATCCACTGGGCTCTTGAGGCACAGCGGCTGCTCACCGAGGACTGGGGCGTCGCGGCCGACGTCTGGTCGGCACCGTCCTGGACCGAACTCCGCCGCGACGCACTGGACTGCGACGCCGCGAACCTCGCCGCCGCCTCCCACGACACGGGCGCGAGCGACCGGGTCCCGTACGTCACCCGGGCCCTCGCGGGCGCCCCCGGGCCCGTGGTCGCGGTGAGCGACTGGATGCGTGCCGTGCCCGACCAGATCAGGCCGTGGGTCGAGCAGGACTGGACCTCGATCGGCACGGACGGCTACGGCCTCTCCGACAGCCGCGAGAACGCCCGCCGCCACTTCGGCGTCGACGCGCCCTCGGTCGTGGTCGCCGCCCTGGCGTCCCTCGCCCGCCGCGGCGAGGTCAAGCCGGAGACGGTGCGGGAGGCCGCCGCACGCTACGGCCTGTAGCCCGCGGCCCCTTGCGTACGGAGCGGGCCGTTCACTTCAATGCGGCGTATGACAGCCCGTCGAACCACACCACCGCGGCATGAAGTCCCTCCGGGCGACGGGCTGCCGCCGACCGCCTGGGCCGTACTCGGTCTGCTCTCCTTCCCCGGGGAGCGGACCGGCTACGAGCTCAAAAAGTGGGCGGACGCCTCCCTCCGCTTCTTCTACTGGTCGCCCGCCATCAGCCAGATCTACGCCGAGCTGCGCCGCCTCGAAGCGCTCGGCCACGCCACCTCGCGCCGCTCGGGACCCGAGGAGCCGCGCGCGAAGCGTTCGTACGCGATCACGGAACAGGGCCGCGCCGCCCTCGCCGCCTGGGCGGGCGGCGCGGGGGACGCGGGCCCGCCGGTCCTCAAGCACCCGCTGCTGCTGCGGGTCTGGCTCGGTCACCTCACGGCCCCCGACCACCTGCGGACCCTCGTCGCCGAGCACATCGCGCAGACGCGGGGCGACCTCGAGGAGGCGCGGGACGCGCTGGCCCGCGCGGAGGGCACCGAGGCCTGGTCCCATGCGCACATCGCGCTGCGCTGGAGCGTGCGGCGCCTGGAGTCGGAGGTCGAGCTCGCGGAGGCGATGCTGGCCGATCTCGACGAGGCGGGCCCACCGGATGGAGGGACCGCCGGTCCGGGCACTGCCGGAGCCGGTCAACCCGTGGAGGACTCGCCCACCCCCGGGTGAAGCGGCTCGCCCCGGTGGTGCCCGCGGCGGTAGGACGGACCGGGTCAGCCGTCCCCGCCCTAGGGAGCAACGCGCCCGTGAGCACCCGCGCCGTTCTTGTCGCCGCCCTGATCGCCGGACTCGTCCTCGGCATCGCGGGAACCAGAACGGACGACTCCACCGACCCCCGTCCGGCAGGTTCCCGCACGGAGGCGGGCCGTTAGGCTGCGACAGCCGCGCGGCTCATCCGTCCTCGCCGTACGGCCGCCGAGCCGCCGTCGACGGAAGCGAGTGGACCTTGAACCTCCTCACCATCGGTCATCGCGGGGTCATGGGCGTCGAGCCCGAGAACACCCTCCGTTCCTTCATCGCCGCGCAAGCCGCGGGCCTGGACCTCATCGAGCTCGACCTGCACCTGAGCAAGGACGGCGCCCTCGTCGTCATGCACGACGCCGACGTGAGCAGGACGACCGACGGCAAGGGGCCCATCGCCGAGAAGACCCTCTCCGAACTGCGGGAACTCGATGCGGGGCGCGGCGAGCGCATCCCCGTCTTCGAAGAGGTGCTCGACGCCGTGCAGGCGCCGTTGCAGGCCGAGATCAAGGACGTCGCGGCCGCGCGCGCCCTCGCCGACGTCATGCACAGCCGCGATCTGGTCTCCCGGGTGGAAGTCATCTCCTTCCACGACGAGGCGATCGCCGAGATCGCCCGACTGGTGCCCGGGGTGCGCACCGCGCTCGTCGCCAGCCGCTACGGCACCGACGTCGTGCAGCGCGCCACCGCCGTCGGCGCCACCACGCTGGTCCTGAACATCCGGCGATTGACCCTCGAGATCGTCGAGCACGCGAGGAAGGCCGACCTGCGGATCATCGGCTGGGTCGTGAACACGCAGGACGACCTGCGTCTGGTGCGCGCGCTGCAGTTGGACGGTGCGACCACCGACTACCCGGAGATCAAGCGGACCGGACGCTTCACCGCGTGAACCGCCCGGTGCCGCCCGCGCTCAGTCGAGTTCCTTGACGAGGAGTTCGAACTCCAGGTCGTCCCGCTGCGGAAGGCCGAAGCGCTCGTTGCCGTACGGGAAGGGCGTCGTCTTTCCCGTACGGCGGTAGCCCCGCCGCACGTACCAGGCGATGAGGTCCTCGCGCGCGGTGAGCACGGTCATGTGCATCGCGCGGGCGCCCCAGGTGGTCCGCGCGACGCGCTCCGCCTCGGTGATGATCGTCTTGCCGAGGCCCGCGCCCTGCAGGGCGGGGCTCACCGCGAACATGCCGAAGTAGGCGTGGTCGCCGCGGTCCTGGAGCTGGCAGCAGGCGGCGATGGCGCCCTCGTGCTCGACGATCATCAGGCGGCTCACCGGCGACTCGATGACCTCGGCGACCTCCTGCGGGTCGGTGCGCTGCCCCTCCAGGATGTCCGCCTCCGTGGTCCATCCCGTGCGGCTGGAGTCCCCTCGGTACGCCGACTCGACGAGCGCGACGAGTGCGTCGACATCGGCGAGGGTGGCATCGCGGAAGGTGAGCTCGGCGGGGTGGGGACGCGGGGCGGTGTCCATGGCGCTGTTCTCCGATCTGGCGCAACGTGCGGCTCCGCCGAGCCTAACGCGCCACTAAGGTGCGGCCGCATGGTGCATGTACTGAGCAGCAGGATCCTTCTCCGTCCCACCGACCCGGAGCGCTCGCGCGCCTTCTACGGCGACGCCCTCGGCCTCGCCGTGTACCGCGAGTTCGGCACGGGCCCCGAACGCGGCACGGTCTACTTCCTCGGCGGCGGCTTCCTGGAGGTCTCGGGCCGCTCCGACACCCCGCCGTCCCCCGCCCTCCAGCTCTGGCTCCAGGTCGCGGACGTGCGGGCGGCGCACGAGGAGCTCACGGAGCGCGGCGTCGAGGTGGTGCGGAAACCGGTGCGGGAGCCGTGGGGCCTGATCGAAATGTGGATCACGGACCCGGACGGCTGCCGGATCGTGCTCGTCGAGGTGCCCGAGGACCATCCGATCCGCTACCGCCCGGGGATCTGACCACGCGGGGGCCGAGCCCGCTACCGCCCGGGGCCCCGCGTGGCAGCATGGGCCCGTCGCCGAGCCGTAGTGGGAGGCAGCCGCCATGTCCGACCTCGACAGCCAGACCCCTTACTGGGACGCCGCCGCACCGACGAAGACGTTCACGCACCCCCTCCACGCCCCGTGGCTCGCGGACGTGCCCCGCGACGCGGCGGTCCTGGACTACGGCTGTGGCTACGGCCGGACCATGGCGGCCCTGGCACAGCTGGGCTTCGGGGACCTCTCCGGTGTGGACACCTCACCCGCGATGCTCTCCCGGGCCCGTGACCTGCACCCCTCGATGCGGTTCGCCGTCCTCGACGCGCCCCCGGCCCTTGACCGACCCGACGCGAGCGTCGACGTGGTCGTCCTCTTCGCGGTCCTCACCTGCGTGCCCCGGGACGCCGCCCAGCACGGGCTGATCGCCGAACTGCGCCGGGTCCTGAGGCCCGGCGGCCTGCTCTGCGTCAGCGACCTGCTCCTCCAGGACGACGCGCGCAACCGCGAGCGGTACGACCGCTTCGCCGAGCGCTACGGCGCCTACGGGGTCTTCGAGACGAGCGACGGCGCGGTCTGCCGCCATCACACCGAGCACCGGCTGCGCTCCCTGCTCGACGGGTTCGACGTGGTCGACGACCGCCGGATTACCGTCTCGACGATGAACGGGCACGAGGCGGCGGGCACGCAGTTCCTGGCCCGCAGGCCCGTCGGGTAGCACGGGCCCCCAGGATGTGAACCACGTCACACCACCAATCCATCCGGAATGCGGGGGTACAAGGCCACAGGTACGGTCCACAGAAGGTCTCCCACAGCCCTGAAGTCGATCTCCCACAGCTCAGGAGAGACATCACATGGCAGCCCCCCGGATCCTCATCGTCGGCGGCGGATTCGCCGGCATGGAGTGCGCCCACAAGCTGGAGAGGAAACTCTCGTCCCACGAGGCGGAGCTGCGGCTCATCAGCCCCATGGACCACCAGCTCTACCTCCCGCTGCTCCCCCACGTGGCCGCCGGGGTGCTCACCCCGCAGTCGGTCGCCGTGCCGCTGCGCCGGATGCTGCGCCGCACGGTGATCGTGCCCGGCGGCGCGGTCGGCGTCGACACCAAGGCCAAGGCCGTGGTCGTCCGCAAGATCAACGGTGAGGAGGTCGTCGAGCGCTACGACTACCTGGTCCTGACCCCCGGCAGCGTCACGCGGCAGTTCGACATCCCCGGGGTCGACCGCCACGCGGTGGGCGTCAAGACGCTCGCCGAGGCCGCCTGGATCCGCGACCACGTCATCTCCCAGCTCGACCTGGCCGCCGCGAGCTCGCACCAGGAGGAGCGGGAGCAGCGGCTGCAGTTCGTCGTGGTGGGCGGCGGGTACGCCGGTACGGAGACGGCCGCGTACCTGCAGCGTCTGACGAGCGCCGCCGTGAAGCGCTACCGGGGCCTCGACCCGTCCCTGATCAAGTGGCATCTCGTGGACGTGGCCCCGAAGTTGATGCCCGAGCTCGGCCCGCGGCTCGGCGACAAGGCGATGGCCATCATGCAGCGCCGGGGCGTGCACGTCTCCCTCGGCGTGTCCGTGGCGAAGGTGACCGAGGACACGGTGACCCTCACCGACGACCGCGTCCTGCCCTGCCGCACCCTGATCTGGACCGCCGGGGTCGCGCCCAGCCCGCTCATCGCGACGCTCGGCGCCGAGACGAACCGCGGACGGCTCGTGGTGCGGCCCGATCTGACGGTCCCCGGGCTCGACGGCGTGTTCGCGCTCGGCGACGCGGCGGCCGTGCCGGACGTCGTCAAGGGCGGCGAAGCGATCTGCCCGCCCACCGCGCAGCACGCGATGCGCCAGGGCTGGGCCGCCGCCAAGAACGTCACCGGGGCGCTGCGCGGCTTCCCGCTCGCCGACTACCGGCACAAGGACCTGGGCCTCGTCGTCGACCTGGGCGGCAGCCAGGCCGTGTCGAAGCCGCTGGGCGTGCAGTTGACCGGCCTGCCCGCCCAAGTGGTGGCGCGCGGCTACCACTTGGGGGCGCTGCGCACCCTGACCGCCCGCTTCCGCACGGCCGCCAACTGGGGGCTCAACGCGGTCGCGGGCGACGACTACGTGCGCACCGGCTTCCAGGCCCAACGCCCGGCCACGCTCAAGGGGTTCGAGATGACGGACGCCTATCTGTCGCCGGAGGAGATCAGCGAGCGGGTGGAGTCAGCGTGAGCCTCCGGGCGGCCTGAGGGTGATGGTGGCCGCCGTGTGCTTCGCCACCTGCCCGCGCGAGTAGAGCAGGGGGAAGGCGGCGTCGGCGGCCCACGCGTCGAAGAGGTCGGCGTAGTGCGCGCTGGCCGGATCGCCGGACTGTCCCGGTGAGTTCATCGCCACCGAGTCGTCCCAGGAGCCGACGTCGACGACGAGTCGGAAGGTGGCGCCGGTCGTCTGGCGAAAGCCGCTGCCGTACGCCGCGGCGCCCACCGTGTCGGCGCTGCCGCCGCGCGGCAGGGGCCCGACGGACGCCCAGTCGGGCACGGGGCGCCCGTCGAGCAGGGCGGCGACGGGGTGTCGCGGGTGCGCGTGGAGCAGCGCGCCCCACGACCAGCCCGCGGGGTCGGGGCCGAGCAGCCCGGAGACCTCGCCGAACGCGGTGGCCAGGGTGGCGCGCAGCAGTGCCGGGTCGGGGTCGGCGGCGAGCAGGTCCAGGTCGATGCGTGGATCGGCGGCGACGTCCTCCACGGGCAGGATCCGCGCGAGGGCACGCGCGGATCCCGCGCGGTCGGACCGTTCTTCGGAGTCGGCCCCTTCGCCGGTGAGCCCGTCGATCCCGTCGATTCCGTCAAGCCCGTCGATTCCGTCGAGCGCCCGGCGCAGCAGCGCGGGCCGCAAGTGGCGCCGGTACCAGACCTCGAAGAGCGCGGCCGCCGCCGAGTCCGCCGTCAGGCGCGCGTCCCAGTCGACGAGCAGATCGAGCGCGGCGGCGACGGGGGCGGCGAGCGGTTCGCCGTCCGTGCCGCGCGCCGCCGCGAGGAACTCCCGCACCCGGCGCGCGGGCAGGCTGAGCTGGTCCGTCTGCAGCCGTACGCAGTCCTCGACCGTCCAGCCCGAGCGCGCGGCCAGCTCCTCGCCGATGCGGTCGCGCCGGGTCGGGGCGTACCAGTCGTAGGTGACCGTCGCGCTGTCGTGCGGATGGTCGGGCGGCAGGTTCATCTCGTTGGCCGTGGCGAACCAGCCGCGCTCGGGGTCACGCACCGACGGCAGCTCGTCGATGTCGAGGAAACCGTCCCATTCGTACCGCCCGTCACCCGGCACCGGCAGCGTGCCGTCCCAGCCCCTGCGCACGGGGACCCGGCCCGCCGGGCGCCAGCCGATGGTGCCGTCGGGGGCGGCGTACACCTGGTTCTCGCCGGGTGCGCCCCAGCGGCGCAGCGCGGCGACGAAGGCGTCGGGGTCGCGGGCCCGCATGTAGTCCACGCTGCCGAGGTAGGGGGCCATGCCGGGGCCGAGCCAGGCGGCGCGGACCGCGAACGCCGCGTCGCGTTCGGGGTGTTCGCGGATCACCGGGCCGTGCCGGGTGAACCACAGCTCGACGGTGACGGGGTCGCCGCCGCGCACCGGGATCTCCTCGGTGACCGGCGTCATCGGCTCCCAGCGCCCCTGGTACCAGTACGCGTGCGGCTCTTCCGGGTCGGTGCGGTAGACGTACAGGTCCTCCTGGTCGATCGGGAAGATGGTCAGGCCGAACGCGAGGTGGCCGTTGTGGCCGATGGAGATGCCGGGCAGCGCGGGCTCGCCCGCCCCGATGACGTCGATGCCGGGCGCCGAGAGGTGCGCGAGGTAGCGCAGCGCGGGCAGGGTGATCGCGCGGTGCGGGTCGTTGGCGAGCAGCGGGCGGCCCGTGGCGGTGCGGGAGGGCGCGATGACCCAGTTGTTGGAGCCGTCCAGGCCCTGCCGGGGTGTGCTGTCCGCGGCCCAGGGCGGGGTGGTCGCCAGGGTGTAGACGCGCAGTACGTCGTCGGGGATGACGGTGAGGTCGAGGCCCTCGGGGACGCGCACCCGGTGCGGGGCGGGGTCGCGGCGTCGGCGCAGCTCCTCCACTTCCGTGCCGTGGTCGCGCAGCGTGAGGGCGCGGGCGACCTCGTCGTGGAGGTTGTACCGCAGTCCGTGGCTGCGGATGCGGGCCACGTCGGAGGGCTCCCAGTAGGCGGGCTCGTACTCCAACAGGCCGAACTCCGGAGGGCTTTGGTCCGGTTCTTCGCGGCAGAGCGCGACGTAGGCGTTGACGCCGTTCACGAACGCGGTCGTGATGCGCTCCGTGTCGTCGCCGTACGCGCGCCACTCCTCCCCCATGTCCCCGCGGTAGAGGAAGAGGCGTGCGGCCCGGTCGTGTTCGACGTACGACTCCCCCAACACCTCGGCGAGCAGGCCGAGTCCGCGTCGCCGCCACAGGTCCAGCTGGAAGAGCCGGTCGCGGGCCGCGTTGAAGCCCTGGGCGAGGAACAGGTCGTCCTGGGACGCGGCGTACAGATGCGGGACGCCCCACGCGTCGATCAGGATCTCCACGGGCTCGGCGAGCCCCGGAACGGAGTACTCCGTGGTCGTCGCCTCGCGGTTCTCCGTGCGGGACATGCTGCTCCTTCTCGGGTCGTACCGGTCAGTCGTCACAGGGGCGGGTCGTAGCGTCCGTCGACCGCCGTCCAGCCGCCGTCGACGCTCAGCACGCTGCCGGTGACGAAGGTCGCCGCGTCGGAGACGAGATAGGCGACGGCTCCGGCGATCTCGTCGGGCCGCGCCCACCGTTTGAGCGCGGACGCCTGGGCGTACGCGTCGAACCAGGCGGGGTCGGCGGCGATCTGGTCGGTCAGCGGGGTCCGCACTACGCCGGGCGCGATCGCGTTGAACCGCACCCCGTGCGGCCCCCACTCGGCGGCCGCGGTCCGCAGGAGCTGGATGAGACCCGCCTTGGCCGCCGCGTAGGCACCCTGCCCCGGCTCGACCTGGAACGCCCGCATCGACGCGAATCCGACGACGCTACCGCGCCCGCGCCCGGCCATGCCGGGGGCGACCGCCTGGATGAGGGTGAGGTAGGACCGCAGGTTGAGCGCGACGACGCGGTCGAATTCGTCGAGGCGGTAATCGGCGATGCGCTTGCGGATGTTGACGCCGACGGTGACGACGAGCCCGTCGAGCGGCTCCCACCCGGCGGCCGCCGCCCGCACGGCGTCGGGATCGAGGACGTCGAGCACCTGCGCGACAGCGCCGCCCCGGCGGCCGGGCTCCTGTGCCCCGACCCCGCCCGCCCCCTGCGTCGCCAGGCGCACCGTCTCCGCCGCCCCCGCCTCGTCCCGGTCGGCGACGACCACATCGGCGCCCTGGGCGACCAGTGCCCGCACGGCCTCGCGCCCGATGCCTCCGGCTCCGCCCACGACCGCGACGCGCCGCCCGTCCAGCCGGAACAGATCCCTGTACGTGGCGTACTCCATGTCCATGGTGCTGCCGCCTCCCTCACTCACGGGCCCGCCGCTCACGGCCGGACGACCGCCATCCGTGTCACCGTCAGTTCCTCGATCGCGAAGCGCGGTCCCTCGCGGCCGCTGCCCGAGTCCTTGACCCCGCCGTACGGCGCGATGTCGCTGCGGTAGCCGGGCACTTCGTTGATCACGACGCCGCCCGCCTCCAGCTCTTCCACGGCGCGGAACGCGGTGTCCAGGGCACGCGTGAACACCGCGGCGTGCAGGCCGTAGCGGCCCGCGTTCACCAGGTCGTACGCGGCGGTCAGATCAGGCACCGCGCGCAGGCAGACGACCGGGCCGAAGATCTCCTCGGCCCAGGCGGGTTCGTCGTCGGGCACCCCGGCGAGCAGCGTCGGCACCACGCAGCGGCCCGCGCGGGTGCCGCCGTGCACCAGGCGGGCACCGGCCGCCCTGGCCCGCGCGATCCAGTCGATGACCCGCTCGGTGGCCGCCTCGTCGATGAGCGCGGAGACCCGTGTCGCCGGGTCCCTCGGGTCGCCCACGGTCACCTCGGGCAGCCGCCGCGCGATCCGCTTCTCCAGTTCGTCGGCGACCGCGTCGACGGCGACGACCCGCTGCACGGCGATGCACGCCTGCCCCGACGCGTAGTAGCCGCCGCGCAGTACGGCGTCGGCCGCCGCGTCCAGATCGGCGTCGGCCGCGACCACGAGCGCGGCGTTGGAGCCCAGTTCCAGGACGGTCCTGCGGGGCGCGGCGGCACGCGCGATGCGGTGGCCGACGGCCGCCGAGCCGGTGAAGGAGACCGCGGCGACGCGCGGGTGGGTGACGAGGGCGCTGCCGACTTCCGCGTCCCCGGTGACCAGTTGGACGGTTCCCGCGGGCACGCCCGCGGCGGCGAGCCGCTCACGCACCAGGTGCACGAGCCGCAGCGTGGCGAGCGGGGTCGCGGGCGCCGGTTTGACGATGACGGGGCAGCCCGCGGCGAGGGCGGGCGCGATCTTGTGGGAGGCCAGCAGGACGGGGTAGTTGAATCCGGCGATGCCGACGACGACGCCGATGGGCCGCCGCGTCCAGAACCCGAAGAGGCCCTCCCCGGACGGCTGGATGTCCAACGGCACGGTCTCACCGTGCAGATGGGCCACCTCGTCGGCCGCCGCCTGCCAGGTGGCCACGGCCCGCCGCATCTCGACGTCGCAGTCCACGCGCGGCTTGCCGGTCTCCAGGACGAGCAGGTCGACCAGGTCGGGCAGCGCGTCCGCGAGGCCGTCCGCGACCTCGACGAGCACCCGGCGCCGGGTGTGGGCGGGCAGCGCTCCGACCCGTTTGCGCAGCGCGTCCGCGTGCTCGACGGCGCGCCGCGCGAGCGCCGCGTCGCCGACCGGGGCGCGCCCGATCTCTGCGCCGTCGTAGGGGAAGGTGACCGCGGCCGTGCCGGGCGCGGGGACCCATCCGTCGCCTACGGGGAGCCCTTCGGGGTACGTCATCGGGCGCCTCCGGCTCCGGTACCGGCTCCGGCTCCGGCTCCGGCTCCGGCTCCGGTGAGGAAGGCGCGGGCGGCCGCCGCGTACACGCGCGTGTACTCAGCGATCTCGCGCACCTCGACGTACTCGTCCTTCTGGTGGGCGATCCACTTGCCGCCGGGACCGTAGACGACGGTGGGGAGCCCCGCGTCGCGGGTGAGGATCGTGCCGTCCGTGGTGCCCGGCACGGCGCCGAACGGCGGGTCCTCGCCGTGCACTTGGCGGTGCGCGTCGACCAGCGCGGTCACCACGGGGTGGTCGTCGGCGATCTCGACGGCGGGCCGGTCGTCGACGACGGTCAGGGCGACGTCCACGCCGACGCCCGCGGCCGCCCGCAGCGCCGATTCCCGCACCCGGTCGATGAGTTCGGCGTGGTCGGTGCCGGGGTGGGTGCGCACGTCGACGCCGACGACGCCGTGCGCGGGGATGACGTTGAGCTGGTCGGGGTCGCCGCCGAGCAGCACGGTCGGGGTGACCGTGACGCGGCCCGCGCGCGGATGCGCGCCGTAGCGCGCCTGGGCCCACTCCTGGACGTCGGCGAGCGCGTCGACGACGCGGGCTCCGGCCACGATGGGGCTCCTGGCCTCCTGCGGCATCGCGCCGTGCGCCATGACGCCGTGCAGGTCGATCCTGAGCCTGATCCCGCCGCGCGCCGAGGTGCACACCTCGTACCCCTCGGGCTCGCACACGATGACGCCGTCGACGGTGCGCGCCAGCGGGGACGCGGCGAACGCCTTCGCGCCGAGCATCAGGCCTTCCTCGTCGCAGAGCACGCCGACGACGACGCGGCCGGGGAAGGGCCCGGCGAGCTGCAGGGCGCGTACGGCGTAGATCATGGCGGCGACGCCGGACTTCATGTCGGCGGAGCCCCGCCCCCACAGCCTGCCGTCCCGGATCTCCGCGCCGTACGGGTCGACGCTCCAGTCGGCCGCGTCGCCCTCGGTGACGACGTCGATGTGCCCCTCGAACATGAGGGTGGGCCCGGCGCCCCCGCCGCCCTCGACCACGGCGACGGTGTTGGGGCGCCCCGGCGCGACCTCCACGACGTCGTACGTCCAGCCGAACGCGTCGAAGAGGCGCTGCACGAGGAGGGCCGCGGGCCGCTCGACCTCGGTGGCTCCCGCCGCGTTCACGGTGCGCAGCCGCACCAGGTCCCGGGTGAAGGCGATCGCGGCGTCGGTGTCTACGGCGGGGAGGGCCGGGGGTGCGGTGGCCATGGAGAACCTCCAAGTCGTCCGGCTGACCGCGCCGTCGACCGTCGGATCCGTTCGGGCCCACCGACCGGTCAGCTGGTCAGACCAGTTGAACTCCCTGACTCTGCCGCCACGTTGAGCCCCCGGTCAACCATCAGATCTTGGTCGCCCCGCACCGAACGAGCCACCGTGGAGGGGCGATGACCGCGGACGTACTCAGATCCTGCGCACTCCGAGACGCCCTTCGAGCTGCCCGAGCAACTCGCCGAGCAGCGAGCTCAGTTGGCCCTGTCCAGCCGTGTCAAGCACGGAGAGCACCACCGTCTCGTACGCGAGTTGCTCGGGAAGCAGCGCGTCGACCAGGTCGCGTCCCGCGTCGGTGAGTCCGACGTGCGCGACGCGGCGGTCGCGGGCGTCGGTCCTGCGGTCGACCAGTGCGCGCTCCTGGAGCTGCTTGAGCCGTTTGGTGACCGCGGCACCGGAGGAGAAGGTCTCGCGGGCCAGCTCACCGGGGGTCAGCTCGTGCCCGGTGCGGCGCAGCGCGCCGAGCAGGTCGAACTCGGCGCGGGTCAGCCCCGCGCGGCGCAGCGGGGCGTCCTCGGCCTGTTGCAGGAGGGCCGCACAGCGGTTGATGCGGCCGATCACCTCCATCGGCCCGGTGTCGATGTCGGGGCGCACCGTGTGCCACTGCCGCACCACCGCGGCCACGGTGTCCCCACCGAGGCCCGCCACCGGACCGTTCTCTTCTGTCATGCTCGTGCGCCCTCCCAGGCGTCCGCGACGCCCGCACGGGGTCGCGTCCCCTGACCGTTCTCACCGCTCCGTCGTCGGACCGTCGCCGCGAGCGTACGGTGTCCGGCGCGCTCGGCGTCGACCACCCGCTGTTCGGGCAGGGCCCGCTGCCACCATTCACCGGCCGCCGCGTCGGCCGCGGCGCGCAGCTCGACGAGGGCCGCGGTGAGGCGGCGGCGCGCGGGTTCGAGTGGTTCCGTGCCCGTGAGCGAGGCCTCGGCCCGCTCCCTGGCGCGCGTCGCCGTGTCGATGGCCCGCTCGATCTGGTCGCCCGCGCGCCGGTTGGTGACGGCGACGGCGGCGAGGATGCCGAGCACCGCGCCCACCAGGGTGTCCACCACGCGGTCGACCATCAGTTCGCCGGGCTGCTGGAACCTCGCGAACTCGGTGACGAGCAGCGCCATCGGCGTCACGCACACCGTGCCCAGCCAGTAGTTGCGGCCCATCAGCGCCTCCGCGCAGAAGGCGAGGGCGAGACAGCTGACGATCAGCTCGGCGTGGCCCAGATGCGCGAACGGCGCGACGGCGGCGAAGGCGAGGACGCCCACGAGGCTGCCGACCACCCGCTGCACACCGCGGTTCCAGGTGAGCGTGACGTTCGCCTGATAGAGGGACGCGGCAGTGACGAGGGCCCAGTAGGGACGCCCGATGCCGAGCGCGAGCGAGGCGTATCCGGCGAGCGCGCAGCCGACCGCGGTGCGCAGCGCGATGGGCAGCAGCGGGGAGCCCGGGGCGAGCCGCCGCCACAGCGGCGTGCGCGGCCCGGCGAGTTCGACGTCGACACCGAGCAGCTCGTCGCGCTCCCCTTGCCGTACGTCACGGGGGCGCGGGACGGCGCCGGTGCCGCGCAGCCCGGCGGCCCAGGCGCGCAGCTCGACGGTGTCCGCGGCGGCGGGCACCGCGAGGGTCTCGTCGGCGCGGACGACGAGGCGTGCCAGGGCGCGCCGGGCAGCACCGGGCGATCCCGCGGCGAGCAGCGACTGCCAGGCGGCGTGCACGGCACCTGCCGCGGCGGCGCGGGCCCGCTCGGTGGCGGGTCCGGTGGCGTCATCGGCGCGCGCGGCGTCGGCGTAGGCGGCCGCGGCGCCAAGGGCGCGGGCGGTGGCCCTGCGCTCGGGTCCGTGCGGACGCACCAGGGCGGGCGCCATGCAGACGAGCCAGGCCACGGCGCCCCCGGCGAGGGTCAGCGCGAGATGCCCGGGGACCTGGCCGATGCGCTGCGGCGCGAAGAGGCTCGCCGAGCTGATGAAGGTGAAGATCAGGTGCCCGGGCGGCCCGATGCGGGTGGCGTCGCAGAGCGTCTTCTGTACGGCGGCGAGCACCGCGCCGACCGCGACGAGGACGACGGCGGCCCCGGTCAGCGACGCGGTGACCAGCGCGACGCCGATGCTCGCGGCCATCCCCAGGACGACCCAGACGAGCGCCCTCGCCCGGGCGGCGTAGGGGAGGTTGTGGGCGTACAGCGCGCAGAACGTTCCGGCCATCGTGTACATCACGAGGTCGAGCCGCCCGATGGCGAGCAGCGTCAGGTTCGGTATCGCGGTGGCGACGGCCACGCTGGAGGCGGGCTTGAACCAGATGTCGGACGGCCTGCCCGGGCGCAGCACACCGGCGAGCGGGAGTCGGCGGACGCGTACGGGGCGGATCGGGGAGGGCGGTGCACTGCTCATACCCAGAACCTTAGCAAGTGTTTTACCTGCGAATCATTTTCGGCGCACGACGCCCCACCGCGCACCACGTCCCCCACCTCGCGCCACTCCCCCGCCTCGCACCGCGACGCCCCTGCCCGCTCCCCTTGTGCTCCCGGTGCACCCCCGTGCGCTCGCGTACGGCCCCGCGGACCCGGGCATCGACCCGACGGACACCGTCGACTGGGGAGGTGCGCGGTGCACGGACCGGTGCAGGCCGGCTGGCTGCTCGTCACGCTGTGCGCGGCGACCGGGGCCTACTGTCTGCTGCGGATGCGCAGCCGGATCGAGGAACAGCGCCGCACCGCGGGCGGCGAGGCGCTCATGGGGTTCGCCATGGCCCTGATGGCGGTGCCCGCCGCGGTCGTGTCACCACCCCGCTGGGTCTGGCTCGCCTACGCGGCGGTGTTCGGCGCCGCGGCCCTGCGGGCCCTGTGGTCCGCCCGCACCGGCCGCCATCATCTGCACCATCTGATCGGCGCGTTCGCCATGGTCTACATGTCCGTCGCGATGACCATGACGCCCATGGCGCACGCGGGCCACGGCAGTTCGGGGGCGCCCGTCCTGACCGGTGTGTTCCTCGTCTACTTCGCCGTGTACGTGCTGCGCTCCGGCACCCGCCTGGCCCCGGCCCGCACCGCCGCCGCCCCGGCGGGCCCGCCCCCCGTGCCGCTCGGCTGGGCCGACCGTCCCGAACTGGCCCTCGCCTGCCGGTTGTCCATGGGGATGGGGATGCTGGCGATGCTGCTGACCCTCTAGGGACGGGGCCCCTCGGTATCCCTGCTCTTCGGCGCCCGGGCTCTTCAGCGCGCGATCAGCGAGGCCAGCGAGGTGAGGCTGTCGATCTGCCAGTCCGCGGCCTCCGCCACGGCCTCGTCGTTCGCCCACAAGTGACCCCAGGGGCCCCTGCGGATGTGTGCCGTGCGCAGTCCTGCCTGGCGCGCGGGGAAGATGTCGTCGGCCGGGTGGTCGCCCACGTAGAGCGTTTCGCGCGGACCCGCCTGGGACACCTCGAGCACGCGCGCGAAGAAGGCGGGGTCCGGCTTGGCCACGCCCCAGTCACCCGATGTGACGACGAGGTCGGCGGGCAGGTCGAGGTCGCGGAGGAGTTCGGCGGCGCGCGAGGTCTGGTTGCCCGCGACGACGACGCGGAGGCCGAGCTTCTGCAGACCGCCCAGGGCCGGACGCACGTCCGGGTAGAGGTCGGTCTCGTCGAGGTGCTCGCCGCGGCCCGCCGCCTCGCGTGCGTGATAGGCCGAGGCGATGTCCATGTCCGGGCTGATCAGGCGCAGGGCGTCGGCGCCGTTCCCGCCGCGCGCGACCACGGCTCCGACGAGCGCGGAGACGGTGTGGCGCGGCACCTGGAGCCAGTCGGCCCAGGAGGCCCAGTGGCGGTCGTCTTTGGTGAGGGTCTCGCCCACGTCGAACACGATGGTCTCGATCATCACAGGGACATTACGGCGTCGGAGGGCCCCGGCGTCCCGCACGACTCGGCCGCACGGGTGAGGAGCCACCGAAGGAGCATCCGAGCTCGCGCAGGTGTTTGAAGCGGGCGCGGTGAGGGAGGTGGGGACGCCCCTCGGCGGAGGGTGGCGCGGGCGCGGGGACGCCCCTCGGCGGAGAGTGGCGCGGGCACGGGGACGCCCCTCGGCGGAGAGTGGCGCGGGCGCGGGGACGCCCCTCGGCAGAGCGTGGCGCGGGCGCGAGAACGCCCCCCGGCGGAGGGTGGCACGGGCGCGAGAACGCCCCCCCGGCGGAGCGTGGCACGGGCGGCGGGCACACCCCGACGGAGAGAGGCGCGGGCTCAGGCACGCCCCTCGGCAGAAAGTGGCGCAGGCGCGAGAACACCCCCCCGGCGGAGCGTGGCACGGGCGGCGGGCACACCCCTCGGCAGAGCGTGGCGCGGGCGCGGGGACGCCCCTCGGCAGAGCGTGGCGCGGGCGCGAGAACGCCCCCCGGCGGAGGGTGGCACGGGCGCGAGAACGCCCCCCCCCGGCGGAGAGAGGCGCGGGCTCAGGCACGCCCCTCGGCAGAAAGTGGCGCAGGCGCGAGAACGCCCCCCGGCGGAGCGTGGCACGGGCGGCGAGCACGCCGCTCGGCAGAGCGTGGCACAGGCGCGAGCACGCCGCTCGGCAGAGCGTGGCACGGGCGGCGAGCACGCCGCTCGGCAGAGCGTGGCACGGGCGGCGAGCACGCCGCTCGGCAGAGCGTGGCACAGGCGCGAGAACGCCGCTCGGCAGAGAGTGGCGCAGGCGCGAGAACGCCGCTCGGCAGAGCGTGGCACGGGCGCGGGAACGTTCCGGCGGCCCTCGCCCGGCCAGCCCTTCCCCGCGCCCCAAACCCGCTCCACACCCGCCCGGCCAGCCCTTCCCCGCACCCCAGACCGGTTCCACACCCGCCCCGTGCCCGCTCCACACCCGTTTCGTCCGTGGCGTCCGTCACTTGCGCGGGCAGCCCATACCCTCGGGCTGCCCGGCCCTCATAGGCTGGCGGCATGATGGTCCCCGTCGCGCTGTTGCTGCTGGGCGCGCTGACCGCCCTCCTCGCCCCGCGGATGCTCGCACGGGCCGACTGGCCGGAGCGCGAACCGGTGGTCGCGCTGTGGGCGTGGCAGTGCGTGGTGGCGGGTGTCCTGCTCTGCTGCGCGCTCTCGATGACCTTGAGCGCCGCCGCCGCGTGGCAGGCGGTGCGCGGCCACGTCTTCGCCCCCGCGCCGCACGCCGTCGTCGAGGCGTACGCGTTGCAGGCTCCGGGACCTTGGGCCGCGGCCACCGCCGTGGTGCTGGCCTGCGGCGGCATCTGGACCGCGGCGATGCTGACCCGCGAGATCGTGCTCGCGCGCAACCGGCGCGCCACGCGACGGGCCGAACTCCTGGAGCGCGCACCGCTGTTGCCCGGCGAGGAGCCCGGCGCCGACCGTCTCGTCGTCCTGGAGGGCGAGCGTCCCGACGCCTGGTGGCTGCCCGGTCAGGCGCCCCAACTGGTCATCACCACCGCCGCGTTGCGCCGCCTCAAGGGCCGCCAGCTGGACGCGGTGCTCGCGCACGAGCAGGGCCACGCGCAGGCCAGGCACGACTGGCTCCTGCACTGCTCCGGCGCGCTCGCCGCGGGATTCCCGCAGGTACGGGTGTTCGCGGCGTTCCGCGATCAGATGCACCGCCTGGTCGAACTGGCCGCGGACGACGTGGCGTCGCGCCGTTTCGGCCGCCTGACGATCGCCCTCGCCCTGGTCGAACTCAACGAGGACCGGGGCGTGTTCGGCCCCTGCCCCACCCCTCAGGCGCACGTCCCGCAGCGCGTGCACCGGCTCCTCACGGCCCGCCCGCGACTCACCGCGGGCCGCAGGCTGCGCCTGACGGCGACCGCGGCCCTGGTGCCCGTGATCCCGCTCCTGGTGACCTTCATCCCGGGCCTGCGGGCCCTGGGCTAGGGCCTGTCCGGCGGATCGGGGCGCGGTCGCGGGGCCTGGCACGCGCACCCCGGTTCCCCGCCACACCCCTCCCCGGCATGGCCCAAGGCCCGCCCCGTCGGCGAGGATCACTTCATGTACCCCGCGCCACTCGACTCCCCCACCCGTCCCCCCGGTCACCGGGCCGCCCTCGTCGCCGCGCTGCTCTGCGTCCCGTCCGTCCTGCTGCTGCTCCTCGTCGAGCTCAAGTGGCGTCCGCTGCTCACCCTCGACGGCGACATCGCCCGTACGACGCACCGCTGGGCGGTCTCCGACCCCGACACCACCCAGACCTTCCGGGTCCTCACCGACTGGGTGTGGGACCCCTGGACGATGCGGGCGCTGTGCGCGGTGGCCTGCGGGTGGCTCGCGCTGCGCGGGGCGTGGTGGCTCGCCCTGTGGCTCGCCGGTACCTGCGCGGTGGGCTCGGCCGTGCAGCAGTCCCTCAAGGCGGCGGTCGACCGGCCGCGCCCGGTGTGGCCCGACCCCGTGGACTCCGCGAACTACGCGGCCTTCCCCTCCGGGCACGCGATGACGGCGGCGGTGGTCTGCGGCCTGCTCCTATGGCTGCTGCGCAGGTACGACGTCCGGCCCGCCGTGTGGCGCGCGGCGCTGGTCCTCGCCGTGGTCTCCGTCGTGGGCGTCGGCCTGACCCGCATCTGGCTCGGGGTGCACTGGCCGTCGGACGTACTGGGCGGCTGGCTGCTCGGCGCCGTGACGGTGGCGCTCGCCGTCGCGACGTACGCGTACTGGCCCGGCAGGCGCGGCGCCGACCTCACGGCCTCGGGCGCGCCCCGCTAGGGTCGCCCGGATGAAGGCTGTGCTGTTCGACTTCTCCGGGACGCTCTTCCGCGTCGAATCGACCGAGACCTGGCTCGCCGCGGTGCTCGACCGCGCCGGACTCACGCTGCCCGAGGGCGAGTTGGGGCGGACGGCCCGGGCGCTGGAGCGTGCGGGGGCGCTGCCGGGCGGGGCGCCGCCGGAGGCGGTGCCAGGTCACCTCGCCGACCTGTGGGCCACCCGCGACCGCGACGCCGCCTCGCACCGCGCCGCGTTCACCGGCCTCGCCCGCGAGGTGCCGCTGCCCGACCCCGGCCTGTACGACGCGCTGTACGAGCGCCACATGACGCCCGCGGCCTGGCGGCCGTACGACGACGCGGCGGACGTGCTCGCGGGCCTGCGGGAGCGGGGCGTGCCCGTCGCGGTGGTCAGCAACATCGGGTGGGATCCGCGGCCCGTCTTCCGCGCGCACGGCCTCGACCCGTACGTCGACGCGTACGTCCTCTCGTACGCGCACGGCATCCAGAAGCCGGACCCGCGCCTGTTCGCGCTGGCCTGCGAGGCGCTCGGCGCCGATCCGCGGGAGACCCTGATGGTCGGCGACGACCGGCGGGCCGACGGCGGCGCGGCGGACCTCGGCTGCGCGGTGCACTTCGTCGACCACCTGCCGACGGACCAACGCCCCGACGCCCTGCGCCCGGTTCTCGGCCTCGCGGGCCGCTGAGTCCCTGGACCCCGTCAGGCCCCGCACGGTCCCGCGTGGTCGCAGTACGGCTCGTTGCCGCTGCGGCCGCAGCCGCACAGCGTCACCCGGGTCTCGTGCGTCGGCGGCCCGTCCCCGGTGCGGATCCGCAGGTCGCCCCGCAGCACGATCCGGCCGTCGGCCAGGCGCTCCACCGCCGTCTCGGCGGGCGGCGTCTCCCTGGTCCCGTCGTCCCGTGCGTACCGCAGCGCGCCGGACGGGCAGCGCCTGACGACCTCGGCGACCTCGTCGGCGGGCGCCGCGTCGGGCGTGATCCAGGGGCGGCGACCGGTGTCGAAGACCTGCGGCAGGCCGCGCACGCACTCCGCGGCGTGGATGCAGCGTGCCGCGTCGAAGGTGACGGTGAGGGCGTCGCCCCGGTACGGCTTGCCCCGCCCGGCTGCCACGGCGGGCTTCCCGGTCGCGGCGGGCTGCTCAGTCACGGCGGGCTGCTCGGTCATGGCGCGCTCCTCAGGACGGCCGCGCGCTCATGACTGGTACCCCTCGACCTCCGCGACGGGCCGCACCGCCGCCTCGTCGGGGTCCTCGCCGAACTCGCTCTTCGCGCGCCGCTGACGCAGGAGGTCCCAGCACTGGTCGAGCTCGCGCTCCAGGGCGCCGAGCCGCTCGTGTTCCGTGGGGACGTCGATCTCTCCCGCGGCGAGGGAGTCGCGGAGCTTCTTCTCGTCCTCGACCATCGCCGTGATCCGGCTCAGGATCTGCTCCTGGTCCATGTCGGTAACCCTCCTCGGCCCCCCGACCCACTCTAAGGAGACCGCGCCGGATCGGCGAGGAGAGAGGGCACGGCGGCCACAGCGGCACCGCGCGTAGAACAGCCACAGAACGACCCGTGGGCAGGCAACACTCCCCCGCGGTGCTGCCTGCCCCCGGGCCGGTCCAACCCGCGCGGGAACCCGGTGAAGAGTCTCCGCGGCGGGTCGTCTGAGTATATTGGCTCAGGGCCAGTCAACGTAGGAGTTACAGAATGTCCCCCCGTAGCCCATCGGTCAATGAAGAGTTGCGCAGGCGTTCCAGGGAGCGGCTGCTGCAGGCCACGGTGGAGCTCGTGAGCGAGCGGGGTTACGAGGCCACGAAGCTCGGCGACATCGCCGACCGGGCCGGTGCGGCCAGGGGCCTGGTGTCGTACTACTTCCCCGGCAAGCGCCAGCTCCTGCAGTCGGCCGTGCACCGTCTGATGCACCTCACCCTGGCGGCGGCCCTGGAGCGGGAGCCGCACACGGACGACGGGCGGGAACGGCTGGCCCGGGCCGTCGACGCGATCCTGGGACTCGCCGTGGACCGGCCGCGCCTCATGCGCACCCACATGGCCGGGATCCTCCAGGCCGAGGGCTTCGTGCAGTGCCCGGAACAGCAGCGCCTGGCCGAACTGCTGCGCGACACCGTCGAGCGCTACGGCTCCGACGACGTCGACCAGGAGTACCCGCTGCTGCGTGCGCTCCTGATGGGCGCGGTGTTCGCCCTGCTCATGCCCGGCGCGCCGATGCCCCTCCAGGCGCTGCGCGCCGAGCTCTTCCAGCGCTACGGCCTCGACTGGGAGCTGGGCGTCCCGCCGGGCGTGGCACCGCCCGGCGGGACGCATCCACGGCAGCCGCCCCGGTTCGTGGCCGGGGCGCCCCGCGCGAGCGGGACTCAGTCGAAGTAGTCCGGCTGCGTCTGGACGTTGAGCTCGTCGAGCCTGACCCGCTGGCCGGGGTCGGTCCGCTTGTCGTTGATCTTCAGGACATCGAGGCCCTTGGCGATGTCATTGGAGTAGATGCGGCCGTTGTAGTAGTACGCCGACCACGAACCCGCGGTCGTGATCTTGTCGGTGGTGAGCGGACCGCGCTCGAAGTAGCCGATCTCCTTGGGCTTGTTCGAGTTGGTGAAGTCCCAGACGGAGACGCCGCCCTGGTACCACGCCTGGACCATCAGGTCCTTGCCCTTGACCGGGATCAGCGAGCCGTTGTGGGCCACGCAGTTCTCGGTGTCGGCCTGGTGACGCGGGATCTTGAAGTAGCTCTTGAAGACCAGCTTGCGCTTGTCCCCCTTGCCCTTGATGTCATAGATGCCGTTGGCACCGCGCTCGGGGCCCGTGGCCTCGTTGCAGGTGGCGCCCGAGCCGCCGCCCAGCTCGTCGGTGAAGACGACCTTGTCGGCCTTCTGGTTGAAGGTCGCCGAGTGCCAGAACGCGAAGTTCTCGTTGTCCTGGACCTGGTCGATCACCCTCGGGTTCTCCGGGTCCTTGATGGAGAAGAGGATCCCGTCGCCCATGCACGCGCCCGCCGCCAGGTCCTCCGACGGCAGCACCGTGATGTCGTGGCAGCCGGTGGTCTTGGAGACGCCCGGGTTGGTGGGCCCGCCCGGGTTGCCGCCGCCGTCGGGTCCCTCACCGGGGAAGAGCACGGGGAAGTTCACCACCGCGGCCTTCTGCGGGGCCTTGCGCGGCACCTTGATGACGGAGATCCCGTCGTGCGGCGGCTGGCAGTCGGGGAACGTCGCGTTCGGGGAGTACGAGGAGACGTAGATGTAGACGTTCCGCTTCTTGGGCACCAGCGTGTGCGTGTGGGAGCCGCAGGCGGTCTCGACGGCGGAGACGTACTTGGGGTTCGCCTTGTCGCTGATGTCGAAGACCTTCATGCCCTCCCAGGAGGACTTCTCCGTCGCGGGCTGCGTGGTGCTGTTGCAGGAGTTGTCGCTGCGCGAGGAGTCGGTGGACAGGAACAGCAGGTTCCCCGAGACCGAGACGTCGTTCTGCGATCCCGGGCACAGGACCTGTGAAACGGTTCTCGGTGCCTTCGGGTTGCTGATGTCGTAGATGCGGAAGCCGTCGTAGTTGCCCGCGAAGGCGTACTTCCCTTGGAAGGCGATGTCGGTGTTGAGACCGGGCAGCGCGTCCTTGGGGATGTTGGCCAGATGCTCGATGTTGGCCGAGTGGACGACCTCGTCGGGCGCGGGTATCTCACCGCGCTCGATGGCCTTCCTGGCCTCCGCGGCCTCGCTCTTGGACACGCTCTTCGGAGCGGCGGGCGAGTCGCCGGGGTCGGGCGTCGCCCCCGCGGGCGCCGCGGTGAGCAGCGCGGCGAGCAGTCCGGCCGCCGCCGCGCCGATGCCCAGGCGTCTGCGCCGGGTTCGGGATGTGTTCAACAGGGTCACTGCGTCCTCCCTTGTCGCCGTTCGCACTCGAACGGTTCACGGACACCCGCAGTATCGTGCTCATCATGCACAGATCAACAGATGGCAACGTACTCGTCACGAGACTTTCCGATCACCAACGCTCACCAACGTGCTAATACGGACTCCAACTCGCCTCAACTCCCCCGCGTGCCACAGGAGGTTGCCGTGCCCTACCGTCGCTCGCCCGCCGTCACCGCGCTCGTGACGATCGCCGTTCTCGCCCTCGGGGCCTGTGACTCCGAGGGGAGCGGCGGGTCGGGACCGAAGTCCGGGAGCGCGGCGGCACCCGGCCCCTCGGTGATCGCGCCGGGCAAGCCGGGTGAGAAGGCGGCCACCATGTCGGCGGAGGAGGCGGCCAAGCGGCGGACCGACGACGACGCCCCCAACTCGGCCGACTTCACCTATACGCAGATGATGATCGTGCACCACGGCCAGGCGCTCACCATGACCGAACTCGCCCCGAAGCGGGCCGAATCGGCGAAGGTGAAGCGGCTCGCGTCCCGCATCAGCGCGGCGCAGAAGCCGGAGATCGGCGCGATGGAGCGCTGGCTCAAGAGCCACGGCGGGCCGCGCGAGCATGCCGCTCACGACCACGGCACGATGCCGGGCATGGCCACCGACGCCCAGTTGAAGCAGTTGCGCGCCGCCAAGGGCAAGGCGTTCGACGAACTCTTCCTGAAGCTGATGATCACGCATCACAACGGCGCGATCACGATGGCCACGGATCTCCTCGCGGACGGCAACAACATCCAGGTCGAGGAGATGGCGAACGACGTGGTGGCGCAGCAGACGAGCGAGATCGGCAGGATGCAGGACATGGAGTGAGGGCCCCCGACGGGGGCGCCCTCAGCGGCGGTTGTGGCGCGGCGGCAGGAAGCCCGCGTCCCTGGAGGCGGCGATGAGCTTGAGCGACTTGCGGCGGCTGCGGCCCGTCGCGCACATCACCGCGAGCACCGGGTCGCGCCCCTCGCGCTGTGCCGCGCGGTACTCCTCGGCGACGGTGCGCCGCCCCTCGGCGCCGCGGGGCCAGGACGGGCGGGCACGGCGGCTCGGCGCGGGCGGTTCCTGCGGGTGGTTCGCGATGTCCTCGACCAAGGGGTCGATCACCTCGACAGGCGCGGCGGGTGCGGCCGGTGCGGCGGCTTCGGCAGGCGCCGCGAAGTCGTCGAGGGAGATCGGCGGCCTCGCGTACGGGTCCGGGGCGGGCATCCGGCCGTCCGCCACCACCGCGAGCACATCGACGGAAGCCCCGTCACCGAACATCAACCGCACCTGGAACCAGGGTGGCGGGAAGCCGTCGCCGTATCCACCGCCGCCCCACCCGGCCGTGCCGTCCGGTCGATAGTGTTCAGAAACGTCAATAGATGAGCTATTCAGCACAGAAGCATGCTATCTACGCGATCGCATTTGATCAGGAACGGCACGCACGCGGCACGCGCACGGACGCAGGGCGGGGCATACGGACGTAGGGCGGGGCATACAGACGTAGGGCGGGGCACCCCCTCTGACAGCTCTGACAGCGGACCCCCGAGGCCCCGCCCGTCGCGCCTCTCCCCCTGGCGGGACCGGGGTGCGATCCTGAGACCGTCCCGAGGTCACCTCGCGGAGGGAGCACCACCGTGCTGCAGGTCGCCGTCGTCGGTTCGGGCCCCAGCGGGGTGTACGCCGCGCAGACCCTCGTCCAGCGGGACGGGGCGCCCGAGGTGCGGGTCGATGTGCTCGACCGGCTGCCCTGCCCCTACGGCCTGGTCAGATACGGCGTCGCACCGGACCACGAGAAGATCAAGTCCCTGCAGAACAACCTGCGCACGGTCCTCGAACACGAACGCGTGCGCTTCGTCGGCGGCGTCGAGGTCGGCCCCGGCGCCCTGCCGCCTGACCGGCTGCTCGACCTCTACCACGCGGTGGTCTACTGCGTGGGCGCCGCCGCCGACCGCAGGCTCGGGGTGCCGGGCGAGGACCTGCCCGGCAGCCACTCCGCCACCGAGTTCGTCTCCTGGTACAGCGCGCATCCCGACGTACTGACGGACGGCTTCCAGCAGGACGGTTTCGTACGGGGGGTTGAGTCCGCCGTCGTCATCGGGGTGGGCAACGTGGCGGTGGACGTCGCCCGGATACTGGCGCGCGGTGCCGCCGAGCTGCTCCCCACCGACATGCCGGACGCGGCGCTCGGCGTGCTCGCGGACAGCCGGGTCCGCGAGGTCCACATGGTGGGCAGGCGCGGCCCCTCCCAGGCCCGGTTCACCACCAAGGAGCTGCGGGAGCTCGGCTCGCTTCCGGACACCGAAATCGTGGTGGATCCGGCCG
Organism: Streptomyces kanamyceticus; assembly: GCF_008704495.1. NCBI lineage: Bacteria > Bacillati > Actinomycetota > Actinomycetes > Kitasatosporales > Streptomycetaceae > Streptomyces > Streptomyces kanamyceticus. The sequence continues at coordinate 8,761,847 of NZ_CP023699.1, read as the reverse complement.
AGTTGGCGCTCGACCCGGCGTACGCCGACCCCTCGGGCCTGCCTGCGGCGGCCCGGCGCAACGTCGAGGTGATGCGCGGCTGGGCCCTGAACCCGACGCCGGGGCGCGCCCGGCGGATCCGGCTGCGCTTCTTCCTGCGCCCGGTGGCGCTCCGCGCGGGAGCCGACGGGCGGGTGGCCTCGGTGCGCTGCGAACGCACGCTGCCCGACGGCAAGGGCGGAGTGACGGGGACCGGGCGGTTCGAGGACGTCGACGCCCAGTTGGTGCTGCGTTCGGTCGGCTACCGCGGGGTGCCGCTCGACGGGCTGCCGTTCGATCCGGCCCTCGGCACCGTGCCGCACGCGGCGGGCCGTGTGCTGCGCGACGGCGTCCCCTCACCCGGTGAGTACGTGGCGGGGTGGATCAAACGCGGCCCGACCGGCGTCATCGGCACCAACCGGCCGTGCGCCAAGGAGACGGTCCTCTCCCTGCTCGCCGATGCCCCCGAGCTCGCGCGCAGGACGGTGCCCGACGACCCGCTGGCGGCGCTCAGGGCCGCAGGGCTGCGCCCCGTCGAGTGGGCGGGATGGCTGGCCATCGAACGCGCGGAGGCGGAGCTGGGCCGCTCGCTCGGGCGCGGCGTGGTGAAGATCCCGGACTGGGCCGGGCTGCGCGCGGCGGCGGCACGGGAAGCGTCCGGATAGCGGTCCGTCCCGGCAGGGCTCAGCCTCCGGCGCCGTGCCGGTCCGCGTCCCTGGCGGCCGCGGCGAGAACGCTGTCGAGAAGTCCGGGAAAGAGCGAGTCCAGGGTGTCGCGGCGCAGCACGCTCAGCTTGGCCGTGCCGCGGTATATCTGCCGGATCACACCGCTCTCGCGCAGCACCCGGAAGTGGTGGGTGCTGGTCGACTTGGTGACGGGCAGGTCGAAATAGGAACAGGAGAGCTCCGCGCCCTCCTCCTTGGCCAGATCTCGCACCACCCGCATGCGCATGGGGTCGGCGAGCGCGTGCAGCACCCCCTCGAGGCGGATGTCCTTGGCTGCGGGATGGATGAGCGTTCTGCTGCTGGTGGTGGCGGCGATGGTCATGGCGGCTCCTCGTCGTGCGCCCGATGTTCCCGAGCGCTCCCGTCCGTACATCCGTGCTGATGCAGTCCCGTGCTGGCGTACATCGAACAGCACTGGACGGCGTCAGCCACCAGGTTTCCGACACGCGGCGCGTTCGACATGTCCGGCAGGCCCCTTCCAGCCATTGTACGAGATCCATCGTAGTTTGACATGCGCCGTACTACGATGGTTATCGTACGAGCAGCACATCAGCCGTGACGAATGGAGTCCGCCGTGAGCGCGCTGTTCGAGCCGTACACCCTGCGATCGCTGACCATCCCCAACCGGGTCTGGATGCCCCCGATGTGCCAGTACTCGGCGCTGCCCGAGGGGCCGGAGGCCGGCGCCCCGCGGGACTGGCACCTCGCGCACTACGGGGCCCGCGCCACCGGCGGCACGGGCCTGATCATCGTCGAGGCCACCGCGGTCAGCCCCGAGGGCCGCATCAGCCCGTACGACCTGGGGATCTGGAACGACACGCAGGTCGAGGCGTTCCGCCGGATCACGGACCTCCTCAAGAGCCAGGGCACGGTTGCGGGCGTGCAGATCGCCCACGCGGGTCGCAAGGCGTCGACCGAGCGGCCCTGGAAGGGCGGTGCCCCGATAGGCCCCGAGGCGCACGGCTGGGAGACCCTCGCCCCGAGCCCGGTCGCCTTCGACGAGCGCCACCCGGTGCCGACGGAGCTGACCGTCGCGCGGATCCGGGAGATCGTGGCGCAGTTCGCGGACGCCGCGCGGCGCTCGCTGGCCGCCGGGTTCGAGGTCGCCGAGATCCACGGCGCGCACGGCTATCTGATCGGCGAGTTCCTCTCCCCGCACAGCAACAGGCGCACCGACGACTACGGCGGCTCGTACGAGAACCGCACCCGCTTCGCCCTCGAAGTGGTCGACGCCGTGCGGGCGGTGTGGCCCGAGGACAAGCCGCTGTTCTTCCGCGTCTCCGCCACCGACTGGCTGACGGAGGGCGGCTGGACGCCGGACGACACCGTCCGCTTCGCCACCGACCTCAAGGAGCACGGCGTCGACCTGCTCGACGTCTCCACCGGGGGCAACGCGGCGGGCGTGCGCATCCCCGTCGGTCCTGGCTACCAAGTCCCCTTCGCCGCGCGGGTGAAGGCCGAGACGGAGCTGCCGGTCGCGGCCGTCGGGCTGATCACCGAGGTGGAACAGGCCGAGAAGATCCTCGCCAACGGCGAGGCCGACGCGGTGCTCCTGGGCCGTGAACTGCTGCGCGACCCTTCGTGGGCACGGCGCGCGGCGCGCGAACTCGGCGCCGAGGTACGGGTGCCCGAGCAGTATCTGCGCTCCGTCTGAGCCTCGCGACGACCGATCGCCCGCTCACGTTCGCGGCATGGTCACTCCGGGATCGCCGCGAGCGTGAAGGAGTGGCCCGCCGGGTCGGAGTAGGTCCGGGTGTCGCGGGGGCCGTTGTTGTCCTTCGTGTCGACGGGGCGCGCGCCGAGGCCCACCACCTCGCGCTCCGCCTCGTCCATGTCGTCACGGGCCACCATGATGCGCAGATGGGCCTGCTGCGAGTCCTCGGGCCGGGGCCAGCTGGGCGGGATGTAGTCGCGCTCCCTGTGCACGGCCAGGCAGACGCCGTCCGGGTGGGTGACCTCCACGTAGTCGGGGTCCTTGCTCAGCCGGACCTCCGCGCCGAGCACCCCGGCGTAGAACTCGGCGAGCCGCTCGGGCTCCGAACAGTCGAGGACGAGCAGGGTGCGCTTGTGGACCGTCATGCCGCGCCGGGTCCCCGCGAACCGCCGCCCCAAACGGCCTCCGCGGCCCGGCTCACTTCATCCACTCGTCCTCGTACCGCGCGTACGTCCCGTCGTGCGTGGCGAGGTGCACGAACTGATCGACGTACTCCTTGAACTCGTCGTCCCCGCGCGGCGTCGCGTACGCCTTCTCCGAGAAGGTGAAGGGCTTCTCCGGGTGGAGCGAGCACAGTTCGGGGTGGATCTTCGACTGGTAGAGCGTCTCGCTGGCGTCCGTCATCATCACGTCGGCGCGGCCTTCGATGATCTCCTTGAAGATCGTGGTGTTCTCCGGGTGGAGCTTGATGGTCGCCTGCTTGATGTTCGCCCGGGCGAACTGCTCGTTCGTACCACCGGGGTTGACGACGACGGTCGTGCCGACCTTGTCGATGTCCGTGAGCGCGCCCTCCCCGAACTTCTCCTTGTCGGCGCAGCGCACGATCGGCGTCTTGCCGTCCTCGCGCGTGGGCTCGCTGAAGTACACCTGGCGGGCGCGCGGCAGCGTGATCGAGACGCCGCCGACACCGATGTCGCAGCGGCCCGCCGCGACGTCCTTGGTGAGGTTCGCCCAGGTGGTGGCCACGAACTTCGGCTTGGCTTCGAGGCTCTTGGCGAGGTCGTGCGCCATGGTGATGTCGACGCCGCTGTAGGTGCCCTTGTCGGGGTCGAGCTTGGTGAACGGCGCGTAGTCGCCGGTCGTGCAGACCTTCAGGACGCCCCTCTTCGGGACCGCGTCGAGGAGCGTCCCGTGGTGCCGGTCAGGACGGCTGTCCGGCCGCCGGGCCGCGTCGGGCGACGCGGGCGCGGCGGCGGTGAAGGACAGGAGACAGACCAGGGCGGACAGGGTGGCGGCACGCTTCACGGGGGGGGGGCTCCTCTGCGCGGTGGGCGGCTCGAAGGGATCACCCTTCCAGACCCGTTCGCGCCGGTGAACCCCCTTCTCACCTGGCGAGCGGCGGCAGTTGGACGGGCGTCAGGTCCGGCGCCGAGTCCGCGTACGCGTCCTCGTCGAACGGGTACAGCGGCCGCTCGACGCGGTGGTGTCCCAGGCGCGGCAAGTCCTGGTCGACGCCGCCGGGCGTGAGGGCGAGCAGCCAGTCGGCGGCCATGTCGTAGAGTTCCGGCTCCAGGTAGCCGATCTTCACGACCACCAGGTCGTACGTACGGGGATCGATGCCGAGGCCGCCGTCCTTGGGGCCCATGAAGTCGGCGAGGGTGTGGAACGGCTTGCGGCGCTCGACGAGGACGACCGTGAGGCCGCCGCTGCGCACGGCCGCCATGTCGACACCACGGTCGTACGCGCCGCCCTCCGCACGGTCCTTCTGCTCGGTGGCGCGCTGCAACGCCACGACGGTGCCGGTCAGTTCGTAAGGGCCGCCGTGGTTCGCGTCGACCTTGCCGCCGACGCTCAGGGTGACCTCGGCGCCCACGCCCGCCTCGAAGCAGCGGGCGACGGCGACCGGATCGGTGATGCCGGGGTGGACGGCGGTGACCCGGCCCGTGCGGACGGCGTCGTTCTCCAGGAGCGTACCGAGCATGTACGCCAGGTCGCCCGCGCCGCCCGCGGTCGGGTTGTCGCCCGAGTCGCTGATCAGGAAGGGGCGCTTGTCGGACGCGACGGCCTGCTCGACGCACTCCCGCGCGCCGCCCGTGGGACCGACGAAGACGAAGTCGCGGCGCGCCTCCCAGTAGCGCAGGGCGAGCTTCTCGGCCTCGGCCGCGGCGAGTTCGGCGTTCTCGCCGGTGACGACGATCGCGGCCTTGCAGCGCGGCTCGTCGGCCCAGGCGTAGCCGACCCACATCGCGGCGTCGAGGATCCCGGGCAGCCGTTCGACGTCGGCGAGCGAGGCGTAGAGGGACTTGGCGGGCTCCAGGCGGGTGCTGGTCTTCTCGCCGGGGAGCAGGACGGGGACCTGTACCCAGGCGCGGTGCGGCCTGGTGCCGTCCAGGAGGCAGCGCACGAGGTTGCGGGCGGCGCGCTCGCGGGTCTCCCAGGCGTCCTCGTGCGGGGCGAGGCGGTGGGCGGTGAGCAGGTCGACGGGTTCGGCGAAGCGGCGCGAGACGTTGCCGTGCAGGTCCATCGCGGCGGAGATCATGGGGCGGCCCGTGCCGTCCGGCGTGCCCACGAAGTCGAGGGCGGCGCGCACCGCTTCGGTGAGGTCGGCCTCGGCGTCGGTCAGGCCGATGACGCTCATCGCGCCGTGGATGTCGTAGACGAGGCCGTCGAGAGGTCCCGCTTCCCGTATGCGCGTGACGAGTTCGTTCTTGAGGGTGAGGTACGACCGCGCTTCCACCGGACCGCCGGGCAGCGAGGTCGCGTGCAGCAGGGGCACCCACTCCACGGTCCGCGCGAGGTCGGCATCGGCCCGTGTCCATGTGTAGCGGTCGAGGAGGTCCTGACCGCGGGTCTGCCGGAAGTCGTCGGTGGTGGAGCGGTGCGGACAGAACGTGGACGACTCGATGCCGATGCCGCCGATGCCGATGCGCAGGCGGCGGTTCGCGGAGGGGGTCATGCGGGGGCGCTCTCTTCCTGGGGTGCGGGGGCTGCCGGGGAGGTGGGGAGGTGGTGGCTCAGCGCGGTGAGGCCCGCGCCGAGCAGGCCCGCGTCGACACCGGTCACGGTGGTGGTGATCTCCAGGTCGGCGGTGGCGAGCGGCAGGCAGCGCTCGTAGAGGACGCCGCGCACGGCGGCGACCAGCGGCTCGGCGGTGGCGAGGACCCCGCCGAGGGCCACGGCCTGCGGGTTGAAGAAGTTGACGACCACGGAAAGGACGGTGCCGATGTGCCGTCCCGCCGTGCGCACCAGGGTGGTGGCCTGCGGGTCGCCGTCCGCGACGAGGCGCAGCAGATCCGTGGTGTCGGCCACCTCGACGCCCTGTCCGGCCAGTTCACGGATCAGCGCGGCGCCGCTGGCGACGGTCTCCAGGCAGCCGATGTTGCCGCAGCTGCACGGCCGGTCACCGGCGGCGTCCACGCGTACGTGGCTGATGTCGCCCGCGCTGCCGTTGGCGCCGTCGTGCGGACGGCCCGCGGAGATGACGCCGCTGCCGATGCCGCGGCCCGCCTTGACGACGACGAGGTGGTCGAGTTCGGGGCGTGCGACACGGTGTTCGCCGACGGCCATCATCGTGGCGTCGTTGTCGACGGTGACGGGGATGCCGAGCCGCTCGGCGAGGACGTCGCGGAGCGGGTAGCGGTGCCAGCCCGGCATGCGGGACGGGCTCAGGACGCGCCCTGTGCCCGGCTGGACGGGGCCGGGGAAGGCGACGCCGAACGCGCGTACCGTGCGCCCCTCGGCGCGCTGGCGGGCCACGAGCGCGTCGGCCTGGCCGCAGAGCCAGTCGACGGCGGACTCGGGTCCCGCGGTGATGTCGTGCGGCAGGTCGACGGCGTCCGTGACGGTGCCACCGGGGTCGACCACGCCGAGCCGCGCGTGATGGCTGCCGAGGTCGGCGGCGAGGGCGACGCCGCCGTGCGCGGCCACCCGAAGCAGGCGTGGCCTGCGGCCGCCGCGCGAGGCGCCCTCGCCGGACTCGGTGAGCAGCCCGGCGTCGACCAGCTCCTGGACCCGCAGGGAGACCGTCGAGGGGGCGAGGCCCAGCTCGCGCACGAGATCGGCCCGGGAGGTGGCCGCCCCCGAGGAGACCAGGTGCACGATGTGCTGCGCCGAACCTGGCTCGCCGAGTGGTGTTCCGGCCATACCGCCCCCATTTACTTCGAAGCTTCCGTTGCTTTAGTTCGAGAACGATACGAACTCTAGGTTCGGTCGAAGCAAGTTGGCTACCCCCATCGGATTTCCCGTCTCTTCTCGAACGAAGCTATTGACTTGTTTTTCACCTGCGGCCTAGCGTTCGGGCGCCGCCCCGTCGTTCTCCGGCACGGGGCCGCCCACGCAATCCCTTGGAGGCCCATCGCCATGCGCTCATTCAGGTCCACGGCGGCAGCCCTGCTCGTCCTCGCGACGGCGCTGACGGGCTGCACCCGCGAGGGCGGCCGCGTCGACATGGGCCCCACCGGCGGCACCCCGGTCGAGGGCGGCACCGCGACGATGGCGCTGCCACCGGCCTCGACGCCCAACTGGATCTTCCCGATCGGCGCGCCCGGCTACGGCGGCTCGTACAACTACGGGATCCAGTCGCTGCTCTTCCTGCCCGTCTACAGCCCCGTGCAGGACAGGTCGAAGGGCGGGCTGACCACGCACGACACCAGCACGCTCGGTCTCGAACCGAAGTACAGCGACGGCAACAAGACGGTGACCGTGCCGCTGCGCGAGGGCGTGAAGTGGTCCGACGGGAAACCCGTCACCGCCCGCGACCTGGAGTTCTGGTTCCACCTGGTCAAGGCCAACAAGGCGGACTGGGGCAACTACTCGGTCGGCACGATGCCCGACAACGTCAAGCGGTTCGAGACGGTCGACGACCACACCGTGCGGCTGCACCTGACCCGCGCGTACAACCCCGACTGGTTCACCGCCAACCAGCTGACCCTGCTGCGGGCGCTGCCCCAGCACGCCTGGGGCGCGAAGACCGACGGGGGCGAGATCGGCGACTGGGACCGCACCCCGGCGGGCGCCAAGGCCGTCTTCGCGCGGCTCACCCAGCATGCGAAGAGCCTTGGTTCGTACGGCAGCGACCCGCTCTGGAAGACCGTCAACGGGCCCTGGAAGCTGGCCGGATGGCGCGACAGCGGCCAGGTCACCCTGGTGCCGAACGAGAAGTTCACCGGCCCGAAGGCGGAGCGCCCGCACCTCGACAAGGTCGTCTTCAAGCCGTTCACGACGGCCGACTCCGAGTACAACGTGCTGCGTTCGGGCGGTGTCGACTACGGCTACATCCCGCCGTCGGTGATGGCGCAGAAGGAGAAGTTCGAGGAGAAGGGGTACCGCGTCGATCCGTGGGAGGGCTGGGCGGCGACGTACATCGTCTACAACTTCAACTCCACCCACGCGGGCCCCCTGATGCGCCAGCTCTACATCCGCAGGGCCATGCAGCACCTCGTCGACCAGAAGGCGATGAGCGACGTCATCTGGCAGGGCAGCGCGACGCCGACGCTCGGTCCGGTGCCGATCACGCCGAAGAGCCAGTACCTCTCCAAGGCGATGGAGCGGAACCGGTACCCCTTCGACGTGGCGAAGGCCAAGCGGCTGCTCGCCGGGCACGGCTGGCGCACCGACGACGGCACGGCACGCTGCGTACGGCCGGGCACGGGCGACGACCAGTGCGGCGCGGGCATCGAGCGGGACGATCCGCTCGAACTCACCCTGCTCTCCCAGTCGGGTTCGACCGAGACGACGAACATGATGCAGGAGCTGAAGTCGTCGCTCTCCAAGGCCGGGATCCAACTGACCGTCCGCCAGCAGCCGTTGAACTCCGTACTCGGCAACTCCGTGCCGTGCAAGGCCAAGGAGCCCGGCTGCGACTGGGACATGTCCTTCTTCGGCACCGCGGGCAGCTGGTACTACCCGCTCAACCCCAGCGGCGAGCAGCTCTTCTCCACCGGGGCGTCGGCCAACTTCGGCAACTACAGCGACAAGAAGGCCGACCGCATCATCCGGGGCGTGCAGTACTCCCCCGACATGAAGTCGGTGCACGAGTACGGCGAGTACCTCGCCGATCAGCTGCCCGTGATGTGGATGCCCAACCCGGCGTACCAGGTCTCCGTGATCCGCAACGACCTGCGCGGCATCGGTCAGAACCCGACGATCACCTTCGCGCCCCAGTACTGGTACTACGTCAAGAAGAAGGGAGCCGAGAAGTGACCGGCTTCACCGGCTTTCTGGTCAAGCGTTTCCTCCAGGCGATCGTCGTCCTCTTCCTGGTGTCGGTCATCGTCTTCGTGCTCCTGCACCTGCTGCCGGGCGGCCCCGCGCGCGCCATCCTCGGCCCCAAGGGCACACCGCAGCAGATCGAGCACTTCAACCACCAACAGGGGTACGACCGTTCGCTGCCCATGCAGTACGCGATGTATCTGAAGCGGCTGCTCACGGGCGACCTCGGCGAGTCCTTCAAACTCAACTCGCCGGTCTTCGAACTGCTCAAGCAGCGCCTGCCCAAGACGCTGCTCCTGACCGTCCTTTCCACCGCGCTCGCCGTGCTCATCGCCGTCCCGCTGGGCCTGGTGCAGGCCGTGCGGCGCGGCAAGGCGTCGGACTACGCCCTCACCGGGCTCGCCTTCCTGCTGTACGCGACGCCTGTGTTCTTCCTCGGCCTCATCATGATCATCCTGTTCGCGCAGGTGCTGCCCGTCTTCCCGGCGGAGGCCCCGCAGGGCGAGACGATCGGTGAACTCCTGCGCGACGCGAGCGGGTTGGTGCTCCCCGTGGTCACCATGGCGTTCGGCATCATCGCGATGTTCAGCCGCTACATGCGCTCCGCCGTGCTCGACAACCTCACCGAGGAATACGTCCGCACGGCGATGGCGAAGGGCCAGTCGAGCCGCCGGATCATGGTCAGGCACGTCCTGCGCAACGCGCTGATCCCGCTCGCCACCCTGCTCGGCCTCTATCTGCCGACCCTGTTCAGCGGCGCCCTCGTCGTCGAGTCGATGTTCAACTACCCCGGCATGGGGCTGCTGTTCTGGAACGCGGCACAGGGGTCCGACTTCCCCGTACTGCTCGGCGTGACGCTCGTCGTCGGTGTCGCCACCGTCGTCGGCTCGCTGCTCACCGACATCCTGTACGCCGTCCTCGACCCCCGGATACGGAGCGTGGCATGAGTACCACGGTCGCCCCCGACATCGCTCCCGGCCAGGAAGAAGCGGCGCAGGCCACCCCTTCCCTCGCCCGCCGCACGCTCCAGGTCTTCACCGGCAACAAGCTCGCCCTGACGGGCGTGATCGTGCTGGCCCTGCTGCTGGCGTTCAGCTACCTCGGGCCGCTCCTGTACGACACCGAGCAGATCCACACCGACCTCTCGCAGGCGAACCTGCCGCCGGGCAGCTCGGGCCATCTCCTGGGCACCACCGACCTCGGCTACGACATGATCGGCCGCCTGATGGTCGCCGGGCAGACCTCGCTCGAAATCGGTCTTGCCGCAGGCCTGTTGGCCACCCTCTTCGGCACCGTGTACGGCGCGGTCGCCGGATACTTCGGCGGCTGGGTCGATGCCACGATGATGCGGGTCACCGACGCGGCACTCGCCATTCCCGCGATGTTCCTGCTCGTCGTGGTCGCCGCGATCATCACGCCGAGCAAGGGCGTCCTGATCGTCATTATCGCCTCGGTGGCCTGGCTCTCCCCCGCCCGTCTGGTGCGCGGCGAGGCCCTCTCGCTGCGCAACCGCGAGTACGTCCAGGCCATGCGGATGATGGGCGGCGGCGGCGCGCGGGCCGTCTTCAAGCACATCGTGCCGAACGCGATCGGCACGGTCATCGTCAACTGCACGTTCCAGATCGCCGACGCGATCCTCTACGTCAGCTACCTCGCCTTCCTCGGGCTCAGCATCCCGCCGCCGTCCGCCGACTGGGGCTCGATGCTGTCGGCCGGGATCACCTACACCCAGAACGGCTACTGGTGGCTGATCTTCCCGCCGGGCATCGCGATCGTCCTGGTCGTCGCCGCGTTCAACTTCATCGGTGACGGGCTGCGGGACGCCTTCGAAGTACGGCTGCGGAAGTAAAGGGAGCCCCAGAGAAATGACCGTGATGACCGAGCCCCTGCTCACGATCGACGACCTGCGCGTCGACATCGCCTCGCGCGAACGCACCGTCCACGCCCTCGACGGCGTCAGCCTTCAACTGGCCCCCGGCGAGGCCCTCGGCATCGTCGGGGAGTCCGGCTGCGGCAAGACCATGACGGCGCTCAGCGTCCTCGGCCTGCTGCCGCCGGGCGGCGAAGTCACCGGCGGCCGGGTCCTCTTCGACGGTCAGGACCTGGCCGTCGCCCCGGCGCCCGTCCTCCAGGACGTCCGCGGCAACACCATCGGCATGGTCTTCCAGGACCCGCTGACCTCGCTCAACCCGACGATGACGATCGGCGCGCAGGTGGCGGAGCCGCTGCTCCTGCACCGCGCGGGCATCACGAAGAAGGAGGCCTGGGCGCGCGCCCAGGAGATGCTGCGCCTGGTCGGCATGCCGCAGCCCGCCGAGCGCATGAAGGCCTATCCGCACCAGTTGTCCGGCGGCATGCGCCAGCGCGTGGCCATCGCCATGGCCCTGGTCTGCGAGCCGAAGCTGCTGATAGCGGACGAGCCGACCACGGCGCTCGACGTGACGACGCAGCACCAGATCCTGGAGCTCGTGGACGATCTGCGCGAGCGCCTCGGCATGGCGATGATCCTGGTCACGCACGACCTCGGGGTGATCGCCAACCGGGTGGACCGGGTCGCGGTGATGTACGCGGGCAAGGTCGCCGAACAGTCCGACGTGCACGACCTGTTCGCGCGCCCCCGACACCGCTACACCGAGGCGCTGTTCGCGGCGCTGCCCGAGCGTGCGGCAGGGCGCGGCACGGAACTGCACACCATTCCCGGCCTGCCGCCGAACCTCTCGGTGCGCCCCACCGGATGCCGCTTCGCGCCGCGCTGCACCTTCGCCACGGACACCTGCCGCACCGAGGAGCCGCCGCTCGCGGACGACGAAGTGCGGGGCGCGGGGCACCGGTTCGCCTGCTTCCACCCGGTGCCGGACGAGGTCACGTCGGAGGACGAGGTGGTGGCCCCCGCACAGGTGCCCGCACCCGCCTCCCCCGGTGACGTACTCCTCGAACTCGACGCACTGGTCAAGGAGTTCCCGCTCAAGGGCAGCGCTTTCTCGCGCAGCCGGGGCACGGTCAGCGCGGTCGGCGGGGTGTCCCTGGAGATCCGCAGGGGCGAGACGTTCGGCATGGTCGGCGAGTCCGGCTGCGGCAAGACCACGCTGGGGCGCGTCGTCGCGGGCCTGGAGGAGCCGACCGGCGGCGCCGTGCGCTTCGAGGGGCGCGACCCCGCGGACCTGTCGCGCTCCGAGCGCCGCGCGCACCGGCGCCGCGTCCAGCTGATGTTCCAGGACTCCACGGCCGCGATGGATCCGCGCATGCGGGTCGGCGAGATCCTGCGCGAACCGCTCGTCATCCAGGGCGTCGGCAACCGCGCCGAGCAGGAGAAGCTGGTCGGTGAACTCCTCGACGCCGTCGGCCTGCCGCGCGGCGCCGTGCACCGCTACCCGCACGAGTTCTCCGGCGGCCAGCGCCAACGCCTCGGCCTGGCACGGGCGTTGACGCTGTCCCCCGATCTGGTGGTGGCCGACGAGCCGGTCTCGGCACTCGACGTGTCCGTGCAGGCGCAGATCCTCAACCTGATGCGCGACCTGCAGCGCGAGCGCGGCCTGACCTATCTGTTCATCTCGCACGACCTGGCGGTGGTGCGCCATCTGGCGGACACCGTCGGCGTGATGTACCTGGGCAAGCTGGTCGAGTCGGGTCCCGCCGAGCAGGTGTACGCCCGGCCGCTGCATCCCTACACGCGGGGGCTGCTCGACACGGTGAACCTGCCCGACCCCGAGGCCGCGTCCGGCACGGAACGCACTCCCCTGGAGGGCGAGACGCCGTCCGCCGCCAGGCCCCCTTCGGGCTGCCGTTTCCGCACCCGCTGCCCCGTCGCCCAGGACGTGTGCGCCACGGCCGAGCCGCCGGTCAGCACCCCGCACGGCGCGGGACACCAGGTCGCCTGCCACTTCCCGCTGGCCGCGCCTCGGCTAGCGTCGGCGGTGTGAAAGTCGGCAAGGTGACACTCGCGGACGCCCTCGCGCGCCGCCCCGTCGTGCTCGACGGCGGCCTCTCCAACCAGCTGGAGGCCGCCGGGCACGACCTGAGCGACGCCCTGTGGTCCGCGCGGCTGCTCGCCGACGCGCCGGACGCCGTCGAGGCGGCGCACCGCGCGTACTACGCGGCGGGCGCCGATGTCGCGATCACCGCGAGCTATCAGGCGACGTACGAGGGGTTCGCGCGCCGCGGCATCGACGCGGCGCGCACCACGGAACTGCTGCGCCTGAGCGTGGAGTTGGCGCGCCGTGCCGGTGCCGGTGCCGGGCGGGACGTCTGGGTGGCCGCGTCGGCGGGGCCCTACGGCGCGATGCTCGCGGACGGCTCCGAGTACCGGGGGCGGTACGGCCTCGGGGTGGACGCGCTCGAACGCTTCCACCGGCCACGTCTGGAGACCCTCGCCGGGGCGGCGCCCGACGTCCTCGCCCTGGAGACGGTCCCCGACACCGACGAGGCGCGGGCGCTGCTGCGGGCGGTGCGGGGGCTCGGGGTGCCCGCCTGGCTGTCGTACAGCATCGCGGGCGGGTTCACGCGCGCGGGCCAGCCGCTCACGGAGGCCTTCGCGCTCGCCGCCGACGCCGACGAGGTCATCGCCGTCGGGGTGAACTGCTGCGATCCGCGGGACGCGGACACGGCGGTGGCGCTCGCCGCGCGGATCACCGGCAAGCCCGTGGTCGTCTACCCCAACAGCGGGGAGCGCTGGGACGCGGCGGCCCGCGCCTGGCGGGGTCCCGCGAGCTTCACGGCGGGCCGGGCCGCGGGGTGGCGGGCGGCGGGCGCGCGGCTGATCGGCGGCTGCTGCCGGGTGGGGCCCGCGACGATCTCGCAGCTGGCAGTGGAGCTGGGACACGGCTCTGACCTGCGCGGACACCGCCTCCACGGGTGACTGTCAGTGCCGGGGTGCAGACTGGCCGGTACCTGAGACAACGACGTCCCGGAGGTGGTCGGCATGTCCGACGTCATCCTGACCGTAGGTACCCGCAAAGGCCTCTTCATCGGCCGCAGGCGCGGTGGCGCCTGGGAGTTCGACGACAGCCCCTACTTCAACGCGCAAGCGGTCTACTCCGTGGCGATCGACACCCGCGGCCCCACCCCGCGCCTGCTCGTCGGCGGCGACAGCGCGCACTGGGGCCCGTCGGTCTTCCACTCCGACGACCTCGGCGCGACCTGGACCGAGCCGTCCAAGCCCGCGGTGAAGTTCCCCAAGGACACCGGGGCCTCGCTGGAGCGTGTCTGGCAGCTGCACCCCGCGGCCGCCGAGCCGGACGTGGTGTACGCGGGCACGGAACCGGCCGCGCTGTACCGCTCGGAGGACCGTGGTGAGAGTTTTACCCTCGTACGACCGCTCTGGGAGCATCCCACCCGCTCCAAATGGGTGCCAGGAGGCGGCGGAGAGGGGCTGCACACGGTGCTCACGGACGCCCGCGACGCCCGCGCGGTGACGGTCGCGGTGTCCACCGCGGGGGTGTTCCGCACCGCGGACGGCGGCGAGAGCTGGACCCCCGCGAACCACGGCGTCTCCGCGGTGTTCCTGCCGGAGACCGACCCCGAGTTCGGCCAGTGCGTGCACAAGGTCGCACGGGACGCGGCCGACCCCGACCGGCTGTACCTGCAGAACCACTGGGGCGTGTACCGGAGCGACGACGCGGGCGCCAACTGGACCGACATCGGGAAGGGACTGCCCTCCGACTTCGGCTTCGCGGCGGTCGCCCACCCGCACCGCGGCGGCACGGCGTACGTCTTCCCGATCACCGCGGACAGCGACCGGGTGCCCGCCGACCACCGGTGCCGGGTCTACCGCACGGCCGACGCGGGCACGACCTGGGAGCCGCTGAGCGCGGGCCTGCCCCAGGAGGACCACTACGGCACCGTGCTGCGCGACGCCATGTGCAGCGACGACAGCGATCCCGCGGGCATCTACTTCGGCAATCGCAACGGCGAGGTGTACGCGTCGGCGGACGACGGCGACAGCTGGCGGCAACTGGCCTCGCACCTGCCGGACGTACTGTGCGTGCGGGCGGCGGCCATCGGTTGATCGGCGGGGCCGTTACGGCAGTAGGGTGACGCCGTGGCACCACGACCCTTGCATGAAATCGTCGAACCCGGCTGGGCCAAGGCCCTGGAACCGGTGGCCGAACGGATCGCCGCGATGGGCGACTTCCTGCGCGCGGAGATCGCGGCGGGACGCACCTATCTCCCGGCGGGACCGAACGTCCTGCGCGCCTTCCAGCAACCCTTCGACGACGTCCGCGTCCTGATCGTCGGCCAGGACCCCTATCCCACGCCCGGTCACGCGGTGGGGCTGTCGTTCTCGGTCGCACCCGAAGTGCGGCCGCTGCCCGGCAGCCTCATCAACATCTACCGCGAGATGAACACCGACCTGGGCCTGCCCCAGCCGTCGAACGGCGACCTCACGCCCTGGACCCAGCAGGGCGTGCTGCTGCTCAACAGGGCGCTGACCACGGCCCCGCGCAAGCCCGCCGCGCACCGCGGCAAGGGCTGGGAGGAGGTCACCGAGCAGGCGATCCGGGCGCTCGCCGCGCGCGGCAAGCCGCTGGTGTCCATCCTGTGGGGCCGCGACGCGCGCAATCTGCGGCCGCTGCTGGGACCGTTGCCGTCCGTCGAGTCCTCGCACCCCTCGCCGATGTCGGCGGACCGCGGCTTCTTCGGCTCGCGCCCCTTCAGCCGGGCCAACGATCTGCTGGTCCAGCAGGGCGCGCAGCCGGTGGACTGGCGCGTGCCGTGAGGCCGTCCGGAGAGGTGGCGGCCGACGCCCTGGTCCTGGGTGTCGACTCGGGTGGCTCCGGGCTGCGGTCCGCGCTCGGCATGCCGGACGGGGCGCACGGCCCCGCCCCGGTGCGCTCGGCGGAGCCAGTGCGCACGGGCGAGCGGGGCATCGACGCCGGACACTTCATGGCGCAACTCCTGCCGATGGCACGGGAGTTGCTCGCGCAGGCGGGCGGCGGCCGGATCGCGGCCGTCGCGATCGGCGCGACAGGGCTCGCGAGCCTGGGCGACGACCTGCGCGCCCGGCTGCCGTCCGCGCTCGAACAGGCTCTGGGCGTACGCCGCGTGGCGCTCGCCGCGGACGCCGTGACCGCGTACGCGGGAGCGCTCGGCGACCGCCCCGGCGCGGTCGTCGCCGCGGGCACGGGCCTGATCGCGATCGGCACGGATCTGACCGCCTGGCACCGCGCCGACGGCTGGGGACATCTGCTCGGGGACTGCGGCGGCGGCGCCTGGATCGGCCGCGCGGGCCTGGAGGCGGTGCTGCGGGCGCACGACGGCAGGGACGGCGGCTCGAAGGCGCTGCTCGTGCGCGCCGAGGACCTGTTCGGTCCGGTGGCCGGGCTGCCCGGACAGCTCTATCCCCGCTCCGACCGGCCCGCCGTCCTCGCCTCTTTCGCGCCGCACGTGGCCGCCTGCGCGGCCGACGACCCGGTGGCCGAGGGAATCCTGCGGGACGCCGCGCGGCACATCGCGCAGTCCGCGGCCGCCGTCTGCCCACCGGGCGACGCCTGCGAAGTGGCCCTGACGGGCGGCCTGTTCCAGCTGGGCGAGCCGCTCACCGGGCCGCTGCGCGAGGAGTTGACGGAGCGGCTGCCGCGAGCCGTCCAGGTCCGGGCGGCGGGCGACCCGCTGGACGGCGCGTTGCGCATAGCCGCCGATATCGGCGCGGACCGGCTGCGGTTTCCGCGCGATCCGCGCATGCTCACCGTCCACGGTGACGACGACAGTTGACCTCTACGTAATTCATCAGACAAAAACGGACTTATACCGCCCACCTGCACCCTCCCCGAACAGCGAGGACCCGCAAACCAGTAGCATGCGGCCGCATGAGCTCCCCCACTGGGCCCGCATCAGGCCTGCCCGTACGAATGCCGCGCCCCCGTCAGCCGGGCCGGCACCGCCGTCCGGAGCCCGTCGCGGCTCCTGAGGGCGCGCCCGCACTCGTCCTCGCCGTGCCGGGCGCCCCCAGCACCACCACGCGCAGCCTCGCCGAGGAAGTCGTGAGCATCGCCCGCTCCGAGCTGCCCGGCCTCGACGCCCGCATCGGTTACGTCGACGGTGAGGAGGACGCCACCGTCACGTCCTTCCCCGAGTTCCCCTCGCTCACGTCCGTGCTCGCGCACGCGGCCGCCGAGCGCGCCGCCCGCGTCGAGCAGGCACGCGCCGCGGGCGCCGAGGTGGCCGAGCCCGAAGGACCCGTCGCCGTCGTCGTGCCGCTGCTCGCGGGCCCCGACAGCGCGTTGATGCGCCGCATCCGGCAGGCCGTCATGGACAGCCGTGTCGCCGCCGAGCTGACCGACGTCCTCGGCCCGCACCCGCTGCTCGCCGAGGCGCTGCACGTGCGCCTCTCGGAGGCCGGTCTGGCCCGCGCCGACCGCGCCCGCCTGTTCACGGTGGCGACCGCCGCCGACGGCATCGTGCTCGCCACCGTGGGCGGCGACGAGGCCGTGCAGGCCGCCGGGATCACCGGCATGCTGCTCGCCGCCCGCCTCGCGGTGCCGGTGATGGCCGCCGCGCTCGACGAGGAGGGTGCCATCGCGGCGACCGCCGAGCAGCTGCGCGGCTCAGGATCGGCCCAGCTGGCGCTCGCCCCGTACCTGATCGGCCCCGAGCTGGACTCCGCTCTGCTCGACGCCGCGGCGAAGGAGGCGGGCTGCTCCGTCGCCGACCCGCTCGGCCCCTATCCGGCGATCGGCAAGCTGGCGCTCGCCAAGTACACGACGACGCTCGGCATCACCCCGCAGCAGCCTTCGGGCGCGCCGGTGCACTGAGCTGCCGCGCGTAGCGGGTACGAGGACGGGCCCGCCCCGATGTGGGGGCGGGCCCGTCGTCGTACCCGCTACGGCTCAGCCGAAGACCACGCAGGAGGCGGCGGGCGCCGCGACGGAGCCGGTCCTGACCGGCAGGCCGGTCGCCTGGTCGACCGCGAACCAGGTGACGTCGCCGGAGCGCTCGTTGGCCGCGTAGAGGAACCGGCCCGAGGGGTCGACGGCCAGGTCACGCGGCCAGTGGCCGCCGCACGCCACGGTCGCCGTGAGCCGCGGCGCACCGCCCGGACCGTCGAGCGCGAACACGGAGATGACGTCCGCGCCGCGCGTGGCGGTCCACAGGAAGCGCCCGTCGGGGGCGACGACGATCGCCGAGGGGAAGGCGTCGCCGTCCGGGACCTCCGTGAGGACGGCGGCCTCGCCGAGCGGCTCGACCGTGCCTGCGTCGGCGTTCCAGGCGCAGACGGTGACGGTCGGCGTGAGTTCGTTCAGGACGTACGCGCGGTCGCCGTCCGGGTGGAAGGCGAGGTGCCGCGGTCCCGACCCGGGGCGCAGCGCGACCTCGCGGTGCAGGGTGAGTTCCCCCTTCTCCGCGTCGAGCGCGCAGACCCGCACCGAGTCGGTGCCGAGGTCGACGCTGAGCGCCCAGCGGCCGCTCGGGTCCACGCGCACCTGGTGGGCGTGCGGCGCCCGCTGGCGCTGGGGGTGCGGTCCCGAGCCGGTGTGCACCAGGACGCTGGACGGGGCGGCGCCGAGGGTTCCGTCGGCGCGCAGGGGGACGGCGGCGACGCTGCCCGAGCCGTAGTTGGCGGCGAGCAGGTGGCCCGCGTACAGCGTGAGGTGGGTGGGCGCCGAGCCGACGGGGACGGGCGCTCCGGTGAGTCGCGGCTCCGACCCGTCGAGCCGGTAGGCGGCGACCGCGCCGTCGGCGGTCTCACTGACCGCGTACAAGGTGTCCCCCGCCGCCGAGAGCACGAGGTACGACGGGTCGGCGACCTCGTCCGTGCTGCTCAGGACGGTCAGCGCGCCGGTGTCCGCGTCGCGGGCCGCGGTGGTGACGCCGCGCCCTCCGGCCGCGGTGAAGGATCCGATGTACGCGTGTGCGGCGTGCCTGCCGACGGCCACTGCTGTCCCCTCTCGCCCTGAGCGGCACGTCCGTGGCGCCACTCGTGCGGCCGACGCTAGCAGCCGGTCTAGACCAAGTCGGCGCCGGTGGCGGGGCCCTGTGCGTGGCGGGCGGGGTCAGCCGGACGGCAAAGCTACCGGGCACCGCCCAGATACGCCGCTTCCTCCGGTTTCGTGTGCCCGGCCATCGCTTCCAGCGCCCGCTCCAGGCCGTTCAGGTGCGCGAGGGCCGGGTGGCCCACGGCATGCGGGACCGCTGCCTGGGGCTCGCGTGCCTGCCGGGCGCCACGCGGAGTCGTCAGCGCTTCCACCGCCGCCTCCACCCGCCAGCAGGCGGCCGCGAGCCTGGCGTCGTGCGAGGCGTCCGGGTCCGCCGCGATCTCGGCGAGGGAACGCACTTCCCGCGCGCAGTCGTCGAGAAGCGCGAGCACCCCGTGGGCCCGCGCCTTGCGCTCCCGGCCCCGGTGCAGCGGATGCACCAGCGGTGAGACCGCGAGGCGCACCCGGGCGAGCAGCGACTCCAGTTCGGCGACGTGGGGCTCGGGGTCCGCACCCGGAGTCCCGGCGAGGCGGGCGGCGGCCTCGGTCGTGCAGGCGTGCACGCACCGCAGCGCACGGCGGATCCACTCGTCGGTGACCGCATGTGTGGTGACCGGCAGGACGAGCAGGACCGCGAGCCCCGCGCCGAGCGCGCCGACCGCGGTCTCCGCGACGCGCAGCCCAAGGAGCGACGCGTCCAGGACGCCGAGCAGCCCGTACAGCATGGAGGCCATCGCGGTCACGAAGAACATCATCCAGCTGTACGAGACGGCCGCGGTGTAGAAGATCCCGAAGACGCTCACCGCCACGACCAGGGCGGTCGGCACCGCCGCTCCCTGCACGGGAAGCGCGACGGCGAACCCCACCACGATGCCGAGGACCGTGCCGAGGACCCGGCGGAAGCCCCGCACCAGCGTCTCGCCGCGCGACACGGTGTTCACGAACACCCACCACGTGGCGCCCACCGCCCAGTACCACCGCTGGTCGGAGAGCACCTGCCCCACCCCGAGCGCGAACGCCGCCCCCGCCGCGGCCTGCACGGCCTGCCGCGTGGTCACCCGGCCGAGACCGCGTCCCTGCGGCAGTGCGGGCGCGGCGGCCACGGGGCGGCCGCGCTCGTAGCACCACAGGCCGAACCGCACGGTCGACGAGACGCAGAGCGAGAGCAGTACGGCCACGGCCAGCTCGGGCAGCTGGTCGGGCACGGTGTGCAGGAACTGGGCGGCGAAGTACGTCATGAAGGCGAACACACCGAGGGAATGACCACGGGGACCCCAGCGCCGCGCGTAGACCCCGGCGCCGACCACGGCGAGGAACGTCAGGTCCCTGGCCAAGGGGTAGTCGTGCAGCGCCGCGGCCACGGCGAGGACGGGAAGACCGACCACCGGCAGCAGCGCGGTCGTCACCGCCTGGCCGCGCACGGTCGGGTCGAGCACGGTGAAGAGGGCGAGCAGCGCCGCGAGTCCTCCGACGATGGCCGCGCTGAGGGAGTGCCCCACCAGGCCGCACACAGCCACGGCCGACGAAATGCCGACGACTGCCCGGGCACCGCTGCGCAGCCGCAGCCGCCCCGGATCCGGAGCCACGAACACCCTCTTCAGCACTGCTTCCCGCCCCTCTCGGCAACCCGGACACAAAGAAGGCGCCACGGAGTCCGGGGCGCCATCGACAGACCCATCAGACCATCAAGAAGCCACGCGGCTCAAGCCAGGCACTCATGGGTGGGCCAATGGCACAGCGAAACCGCCCCGCACGACGCCAGAGGCGGACCAACTGATCACGCGTCCGGTGCGAACTGTGGCCCCGTCCCCTCCCCCCTTAAAGCAGGGGACGGAGCCACCACGCCCAAATGGTCTGGACCATTGGCGTGGACGTCGGTGACGCTATCGCCCCACCGGATCCACGTCAAGAGCAAGTAAAGGCGAATGGGCTCGATGGCCTTCGATTCATTTACGCGACAGCAGTTCATCCGTGGATTCAAGAAGGGTGCGGCGCAGAATTGACCCATGATTCGTACCCGAAAATGCACCCCGTGTGAGGTCTATCGGCGCCATAGAGTTGTTCTCACAAGGCGCCGGGAAAACCCGAAGCCGCAGCTCAGAGGCAGGAAACAACATGAACGCGCAGACCGCACCGCAGGCCGTCCTCACCCGCGCCGCCACCGCCGAGACCACTGCGGACCCCAGCAGCGTGATGACCCTGCTGGCCGACTACGGCACCGACGGCAGCGCGCTCACCAGCTACCGCTCGACCTTCGCCAAGGGCGCGGTCGGCGCCCCGGCCCACTTCCACACCAAGGCGTCCGAGCTGTTCTTCGTGGTGGACGGCGCGCTCCAGGTGCTGGTCGGCGAGGAGGTGAAGGTCCTGGAGAAGGGCGACTTCCTGCTGGTGCCGCCGCACACCCCGCACGCCTTCGCCGCGGCCCCCGACCGGGAGGCCGACGTGCTGTTCGTCTTCAGCCCGGGCATGCCCCGCTTCGACTACCTGCGTCTGCTGGGCCGCGTCATGCGCGGCGAGGCGAGCTTCGAGGAGATCAAGAACTCCTCCGAGCAGTACGACAACCACTACGTGAACAGCCCCGCCTGGCAGGCCGCGCTCGACGCAGCCAAGTAACCCCCGCGGCGGCGCTCGCCACGCGTGACTCCCCTGCGCCCCCGCGCACTACGTAGATCGTCACCTGCCTCACGCCCCGGCGGTTCACGCCTCCCGGAGACCACGGGCCGGTCAGAGCATGTGAAGGGGCAGGAGCCTTCCGCCCCGAACCGATCGAGCCACCCGGTCCACGGGCCCGCCATCGCCGCCCCGCCATCGCCGCGCCGCCGCCCGCCCCTTGACCGTCGAGGCCACGTGAGGACTGCATTGATATGCCCATGACATCGTGGAAATCTCCAGCGGTGGTGTTCCCCGGCCAGGGTTCCCAGGGCCCCGCCATGGGAGAAGCCTGGCGGGGCCGTCCGGGCTGGTCGATCGTCGGGGAGGCCGAAGAGATCCTGCGTCGCGCGCTGGAGCCGATGCTCCTCGACCCCGACGCGGCTCCGGCATCGACCACGGACGCCCAGCTGTCCGTCGTGCTCTGCTCGGTGCTTTCCTGGGAGGCGCTGTCCACCACTCTCTGCGGCGAAGGGGGCCCTCGGCCCCTGCTCGCGGGCCACTCACTGGGATTCGTCTCCGCCCTGCACGCGGCCGGTGTGCTCACCGTCCGCGAGACGATCGAGGTCGTGGCGCTGCGCGCCCGCGTCACCGAGGCCGCCTGCGACGGCACGGGCGGCATGACCGCGCTGCTGCTCGGCGCGGAGGGCGCGCACAAGGCGTGTGCGGACATCTCCGGTTGCTGGGTCGCCAACGACAACGCACCGTCGCAGACGGTCATCGCGGGGACGTACGCGGGGCTGCGTGCCGCCGAGAGCGCGGCCGGTGAGCTGGGGGCGGGCGACATCATTCCGCTCGACGTCGCCGGGCCCTTCCACACTCCGCTGATGTGTCAGGCCTCCAGGGAGTTCCTGGCGGGGCTGCGCGACATCCCCTTCACCCGGTCCCGAGCGGCCGTCGTGCACAACGGCCGCACCCACCGGGCCGGTGACACCGGCCCCAACACCTGGCGCGAGCTCGTCGCCGCCGACCTCATCACCCCGGTGCGCTGGTGCGACACCCAGCACGCGCTGGCCCGGGCCGGGGCCGACGCGATCATCGAGGCGGGGCACGGGCGCACGCTCACCGGCCTGGCCAAACGCACCCTGGGGCGGATGCCGCTGTTCAACGCCGCCTCGTTCGAGGCGTGTGAGGCCATCGCGGCACTTCTCCCCTCATGACGAGCCGACGCTCCCCCGGCAGGGTCGCGCTGGTCACCGGCGGCTCGCGGGGCATCGGCGCCGACGTCGCCACCGCGCTGGCCGGTGCGGGCCACCAGGTGGCCATCGCCTACGTCAGGAACCAGGCCGCCGCCGACCAGGTGGCCGCCGCGACCGGCTGCCTGGCGCTGCGCGCCGACATCACCGAACCCACCGGCGTCGAGGCCCTGTTCGGCGACGTCCGCGCCCACTTCGGATCGGACGTGCAGATCCTGGTGAACTGCGCGGGCCTGCTCGCCGACGCGCTGGTCGGCGAGATGACGGCGGACCAGTGGCGGGACGTGCTCGACGTGAACCTCACCGCTCCCTTCCTGTGCGGTTCACGCGCCGCCGCGGGCATGGCCGCCGCCCGGTGGGGCCGGATCGTCAACATCGGATCCGCCGCGGGCGTCCTCGGGTCGATGGGGCAGGCCAACTACGCGGCGGCCAAAGCGGGGTTGATCGGTCTGACCCGGTCACTGGCCCGGGAGCTGGCCCCGACCACGACGTGCAACCTGGTCATGCCGGGCCCGGTCGACACCGGGATGATCGCCCACCTGAGCGGCAAACGCCGTCGCCAACTGGCCGACATGATCCCGTGCAAGAGGTTCGGGACGGTCGCCGAAGTGGCCGCCGCGGTCGCCTTCCTCTGTTCGGAGGAGGCCGCCTTCATCACCGGCGCCGTGCTGCCCGTGGACGGAGGCATGTCGATGGGCCATTGATACGGGCCCATATCTGACGACCTATCACATCAGCAAGGAGCACGAGCGGAAAAGGAGTACGAGCATGAGCAGTGCGGTGCCCAACCCCAACACCCCGATCGCCATCGCCGTCACCGAAGTGCTGTCACGGGTCCTCTCGGTTCCCGAGGACGAAGTGACGCCGGACGCACGGCTCGTCGACGAGCTGGACGCGGATTCCCTCGATCTGTCCGAGATCGCGGCCGGACTCGCCGGACGCGGATTCCTCGTGGACAAGGCCGATCTGAAGTCCCGGGCCGTCACGGTGGCGGACCTCATCGGCCTCGTGAACTCGCCGCCCGGGCCCGCCTGATGGACAGGTATCCGTACCGGAGGTCGGTGGCGGTGACGGGCATGGCCGCGACCACCCCGGCCGGTGCGGGGACCGACCAGCTGTGGGATGCCCTGATCGCCGCCCAGGGGACCCTGGCCAGCACCCTCGGGCCCACCGATACCGACGGGGCGGTCACCGAATTCGCCTGTCGGCTGCCCGGCGACGGCGACCGGTCCTGGCGACGCCTCGGCAAACTGGGACGGCGGCTCGACCCCGTGACCCGGCTCGGATTGCGGACGGCCCTCGACGCGTTGGCCGACGCCGCCCTGGACGACGTCCCCGCCAGGACCGCCGCCCCCGGCGATTCCCACAGGTACGCGGTCGTCGCGGGCACCGCGTTCGGCGCCTCCACCACGCTGGAGTCGCCCGAGAGGGGCACCTTCTTCGTACCGATGGCCATGCACAACGCCCTGCCCGCCGCCATCAGCCTGGCCGCGGGCCTCACCGGCCCCTCGACGGCGGTCAGCGCCGCGTGCGCCACCGGCGCCGTCGCCATCGGTGAAGGGACACGCCTCATCCATGACGGTCTCGCGGACGTCGTCGTCGCGGGCGGCGCCGAGCTGCTCACCGAGAGGTCTCTGACCGGAATCCGGGCCAGCGGGGCCCTGTCGGAGCGCCACCGCCAATTCCGCTCCGCCTCCCGGCCGTTCGACGTCGACCGGGACGGGACCGTCGCGTCGGAGGGCGCGGCGTTCGTGGTCCTGGAGCATCCTGCCCACGCGGCTCGCCGCGGCGCCCGGGAGTACGGCCGCATCAGCGGATACGGCGTCACCTGCGACGCCCACCACCTGACCAGTCCCCGCCCCGGCGGTGAGGGAGCGGCGCGCTGCATGCGGTCCGCTCTGGCCGACGCGGGGATCGACGCGACGGACGTGGCGCACGTCAACGCCCACGCCACCTCGACGCGCGTCGGCGACGCGGCGGAGGCCCGGGCGATCGCGGCGGTCTTCGGCCCCCGCACCGTCCCGGTCACCGCCAACAAAGGGGTGACCGGCCACATGATCGCCGCCTCGGGCGCGGCCGAGGCGATCGTCACCCTGCTCACCCTCGCCCATGCGGTGGCCCCTCCCACCGCGAACACCGCCGAGGTCGAAAGCGATCTCGAAATCGACCTGGTGACAGGACCGCCCCGGCCGCTCGGGGCCGGGGCGCTGCTGTCCAACTCCTTCGGATTCGGCGGGCACAACGCCGCGTTGGTCTTCGTCCCCTCGCCCGGCGCGGCGGAGCGGCCATGACGCGCGCCCGGCAGCTCCTCGACTCCCGCGGCCGTCGAAGGGTCGCCATCACCGGGATCGGTGTCACCACCCCGGCGGGCTGTGACCTGGCCGAGTTCACCGCCACCGTCCTGGCGGGCAGGGCGACGGCCGGGCCCATCACGCGGTTCGACCCGGCGGGTCTGCCCACCCGGTTCGCCTGTGAGGTCAGCGGCTTCCGCCCGGACCGGTATCTGTCCGGCAAGGAGCGTCGCCGCGCCGACCGGTTCGCCCAGTACGCCCTGTGCGCCGCCCTGGACGCCCTGGCCGATGCCGGGACACCGGCCCGCGATCCCGTACGGAGCGGCATCGCCTGCGGTTCCTCCTTCGGCGGAGCGGACTCCTACACCCGGCAGGCGCTCGCCTGCCGCGACCGGGGCCCCGGTGAGGTGAGCCCGCTGACCACCACGCTGCTGATCCCCAACTCCGCCGCCGCGTTCATCGGCATGAAGCTGGGCTGGCACGGGCCATCGGCCACCGTGTCCACCGCGTGCGCCTCCGGGATCGACGCGATCAGTACCGGCGTCGGCCTCGTCCGCGACGGCCGGTGCGATCTCGTGCTCGCCGGGGCCACCGACTCCGCGGGACTCACCCGGCTGATGATGGCCGCCTTCTGCCAGTCCGACGCGCTCTCGACCCGCAACGACGACGTCGCCACCGCATCGCGCCCCTTCTCCGTCGGCCGCGACGGCTACGTCATGGGCGAGGGTTCGGCGTTCCTGGCCCTGGAGCCCTTCGACCACGCGCTGGCCAGAGGCGCCCGCGTCTACGCCGAGATCGCCGGGAGCGCGCAGAGCACGGACAGTTACCACCTCACCGCGCCGAACCCCACCGGCAAGTGGGTCACCGCCTGCATGAACAACGCGCTGGACGATGCGGCGCTCACCCCCGCCGACATCGGATCGGTCAACGCCCACGGCCCGTCCACCCCGCTCGGTGACGCGATGGAGACCCGCGCGCTGCTCGCCGCCTTCGACGGTGCTCCCCCGCCCGTGACCAGTTCCAAGGGGGTGTTCGGACACCTGATGGGGGCCTCCGGTGCCGCCGAGGTGGCCGTGGCCGCGCTCACCACCCACCTCGGCCTCGTCCCGCCGACCGCGGGGCACGCCGAACTCGCCGCCGACTGCCAGGGGCTTGACGTGGTCAGCGGTGAGCCGCGGGAGACCGGCGCCCGGCCGGTGCTGTCCAACTCCTTCGGCCTCGGCGGCCAGAACTCCTGCATCATCCTCAGCCCACCCGAAGGGACGTGACGCGCCATGACCGGACGCTTCGTGGACAAGGTCGTGCTGGTCACCGGCGGCGGCCGGGGCATCGGCAGGCACATCACCCAGGCGTTCGCCCGCGAGGGCGCGTACGTCGTCGTCAACTGCTTCCGCGACCCCGACACGGCGCGGCAGACCGTGCAGGACGTGCTCGACAGCGGCGGCCTGGCACGGCTCCTGCCCGGCAACGTCGCCGATCGGGGCGCCGTCACCGCGCTGTTCGACGACGTGGCCGAGCGGCACGGCCGTCTGCACGTCCTGGTCAACAACGCCGCCGCGGGCCGGTTCAACGCCCCGGACGCCGTCCGCGAACGCGACTGGCTCCGCGCGCTGTCCACCAACGCGGCCGGGGCGCTGTGGTGTGCGCAGGCGGCCCGGCCCCTGCTGGAGCGCGCACCGCACGCGGCGATCGTGAACGTGTCCTCCTCCGGCGCGGGCTGCGCCCTGCCCGGATACACCGGGACCGGCGCCTCCAAAGCCGCCCTCGAAGCGCTCACCCGCTATCTGGCCGTCGAGTACGGGCCTGCCGGGATCCGGGTCAACACCGCCTCCGGCGGGCTGATCGAGGGGGACGCCAGGGCCGGAATGCCGGGCAACGACCGCCTTGAGACCGCGGCCAGGGCGGGCACGCCGCTGCGCAGGCTCGGTACTCCCGAGGAGTTCGCGCAGGTGGTGCTGTTCCTCGCGTCGCCCGCCGCGAGCTGGATCACCGGCCAGCTCATCCACGCCGACGGCGGCCTGTCCATCACCCACCCCGCGTACGCCTCGATGCTGAACGAGCGAGCATGAGGGGAATCACCCGCCATGACCAGGAGCGCCAGCACCCCCACCACCCCCACCACCTCCACCACTCTTGCCGTCCCGGAGTCCGACCTCCGGCTGCCCGCCGACATCAGCCCGAGCCCCACGGCGGCGTCTTCGCCACCGGCGGACGTCCTGCTGACCGGCGCGACCGGCTACCTGGGCGGCTACCTGCTGCGCGCACTGCGGGCCGCCACGACAGGGACCATCCGGTGCCTGGTCCGCGCCGATGACGACCGGGCCGCCGCCGTACGGCTCGCCGCCCGACGCGCGGAGGTGGGGGCCGGGACGGGAGCCGAGGTGGGCGCCGACCCCGGCCGCGTCGCCGCGATCGCGGGTGACTTCACCCAGCCGCGCTTCGGACTCGCCCCCGACCGCTACCAGGAACTCGCCCAGTCCATCGGCGCCGTCTACCACTGCGGTGCGTCCGTGAACATGAACGATCCCTATGAACTGGCGCGGATCCCCAACGTGCGAGGAACCGTCGAAGTCCTGCGGTTCGCGGCGTACGGTCAGCTCAAGGCCGTGCACCACGTCTCGACCATGGCGGTCTTCATCTCCGCACGCGCCTGCGCGGTCGACGCGGTCCACGACGACAGCGAGCCGTCGCTGGGCTTCTCGGGCACGTTCGGATATCCGGCCTCCAAGTACGTGGCCGAACAGCTGGTGCGCCAGGCCGCCGCCCGCGGACTCCCGGCCGCCGTCTACCGCCCGCCGTTCGTCCTCGGCGACAGCGCCACCGGCAGGTCCGGCGACGGCGAACCGCTCAGCACCCTCATGAAGGTGTGCGTCCAGCTCCGCGCCGCCCCCGCGACGCTTCCCTCGGTGCCGGTCTGCGCCGTCGACCACGCCGGTCGCGTGATCACGGCGCTGGCCCCCGACGCGCCCCGGCGCGACCGGCCGCGGGTGTTCAACCTCCACGACCCCACCCCGTTCCCGCTCAACGACGCGGTGCGTGCCCTGCGCCGGGGCGGACACGACATCGCCGTCCTGCCGGTCGACGAATGGCTCGCGCTCCTCAGGGCCAACCGGCGTACGCGGCCCGCCCGCTCCCTCTACGCGATGTTCGAGATGCTTCCCTACCTGGTGGTGGCCACGCCCGCGCACCGGCTTCCGGACCTCGCTCCGTCCCGTGTCACCGCGATGCTGGCCGAGCGGGGCATCACGGCACCGCCGGTGGACGAGTCCTTCCTGGACAGGCTCACCGGGCGGCTGTTCGCCGCCGAGGGGAGCTGAGCGCGGGTCAGCCGTGCGCCGCCTTGGCGTAGAGGGCGGCCGCCTCCATGTCGAGGATCACGCTGTACGACACGTCGGGGGTGTCGCCGCCGTCGTGGTAGCCACCGAGGACACCGATCAGATGGCCGTCGGCGGTGACCCACGGGCTGCCGCTGGTGCCGCTGCTGAAGCCGGGGCAGCCGATGCGCTGCTGGCCCGCTCGGAAGCGGTTCGCGGTGCTGGTGCAGCTGCGCGGGGCGTCCTCGTCGGCGGGGTAGCCGGTGACCGTGACGCGGTGCTCGGTGCCCGCCGTGGTGTCCAGGGTGTTGGCCCCGGTCACGTCCTCGACGTGCCGTCCCTTCCGGGTTTCGAGGACGGCGAAGGCGAGGTCGTGGTCCTCGTCCCCGCCGTGGGTCCAGTGGTCCTCGGCGTAGACGCGCTCGATCGTCCACAGGCCGTAGGGGGCCTTGCCGTCGTGGTAGCCGGGGGCGAAGGTGATGCCCTTGCCGTCGCTGAGGCAGTGGCCCGCGGTGACGATGAGGTCGCGGCCCTTGCTGTGCACCACGGACGCGGTGCAGAAGTGGTGCCCTGCCAGGCCGCCCTCGAAGAGGGCGCCGACCCGCGCCGCCTCCGCGGGCGGCCCGGACCGCACGGTCGGCGTGACGGCATGGGGCAGCTCGTTCCTGTCCGCGAGCGCGAGACACGAGAACAGGGCGCCCATGGCAAGCAGTGCCCGCAGGTGCCTGCGGCCCAGCCGTACGCGCATCGCCATCCTTCGCTCCCCTCGCTCGGTTGCCGGGAAGCATGCCCGAGTAATCTGAGGATTCTCTGTGACGCCGCACACAAATGATCCCGACGGGCGATGAATACCCGCAGGCCAGCGCGTGAACGGCCGAAGATCGCCGCCCCGGACCCACGGGCGACCCCTCCGCGCCGCCTCATCGGACACCACCGGAACACGGGCCGCGGCGCGCCCATCTCACGGTCACCGCAGGCGAGTTGGGGCCGCCATCGCCCTGACGCCGAGTCAAAGCGAAGCAAAATCTTCTCGAATTGGTCCAGTCCTTTACGAGGACGGAAGCCCGGCCGGGGGTTCGGCGCCGCGAATTGGTACGGTCCAGCGCTCTCCCGCCCTCGTTGACATGCCCACGGTGGGTGGTTCTCTAAGAGGTCTGTACCGCAGGAAGCGCGTCCGATCCCTGTCTCATCGGACCGTTCCCCGGCTTCGGGGGGCCCGGCACGGACGGACGCCTCACCTCCCCCAAGGAGAGCCGTGTCCCCACTCAGATCCACCGCCAGACCCCGCGCGGTGTTAGCCGCGCCCCGACGCATCGTCGCCGTTCTCGCCGTGCTCGCCCTGGCGCTTGCCGGACTCACCTCACTCGCGGCCCCCGCCATCGCGGCCGCCAAACTCACCGCCACCTTCAGCAGCGAGGGCAGCGGCTCGTCCTGGACCGGCAAGTTCGTCGTGAAGAACAGCGGCGACACCGCCGTCGACACCTGGTCCCTGGAGTTCGACCTGCCCGAAGGCGTCACCATCAGCGACCACACCCACGGCACCGCCGAGGTCAAGGGCAGGCACGTGGTCGTGACGCCCGCGTACTACAACGCCCGCGTCCCCGCGGGCCGTGACACCGAGCCCTACAGCTACACCTTCCGCGGCAGCGGCCAGCTCAAGCCCCCCACCGGCTGCCTCATCAACGGCGACAAGTGCGACGGCACCGCGGCCGTGCCCCCGAAGGCCCCCACCGGGCTCAGCGTCGCCGACGCCACCGCCCGCACGGTCAGCCTGAAGTGGGCGGCGGCCGCGCAGGGCGACTTCCCCGTCGCCTCGTACGAGGTGCTGCGCGGCACCACCGTCGTGGCGGCCAGCGCCACCACCCAGGCCACGGTGCGCGGCCTGGAACCGGCGACCGCCTACCAGTTCAGCGTCCGGGCCAAGGACTCGCGCGGCAACACCGGGGAGGCCAGTGCCCCCGTCAGCGCGACCACCGTGGACCCGGCGACGGACACCGTGCCGCCCACCGCGCCCCGCAACCTCCGCTCCAGCGACGTCACTTCGAGCACCGTGAAGCTCGCCTGGGACGCGGCCACCGACAACCAGCGCGTCGCCGCGTACGACGTCTACCGCGGCACGACCCTCGTGGAGAGCCTGCCGGCCGACACCCTCACCAGCACCGTGACCGGACTCGCCCCCGCGACGGACTACTCCTTCACCGTCAAGGCGCGGGACGCCGCCGACAACGCGTCGCCCGCGAGCAACGCCCTCTCCGTCACCACCAAGGACCCCGTCGGCCAGGACGGCTACGCCAAGGTCGGCTACTTCGTGCAGTGGGGCATCTACGGCCGCCAGTACTTCGTGCGGGACCTGGAGACGTCCGGCGCCGCGGCCAAGCTCGACGTCATCAACTACGCCTTCGCCAACATCGACCCCAAGAACCTCACCTGCCTCAACGGCGTCACCAAGGGCACCACGCAGAACCCCCAGGACCCCAACCAGGGCGACGGGGCCGGGGACGCCGAGGCCGACTACGGCCGGGCCTTCCCCGCCGGGCAGTCCGTGGACGGCGTCGCCGACGACGGCTGGGGCAAGCTGCGCGGCAACTTCAACCAGCTGAAGAAGCTCAAGGCCAAGCACCCGAACCTCAAGGTCGTCGTCTCGCTCGGTGGCTGGACGTACTCCAAGTACTTCTCCGACGTCGCCAAGACGGACGACTCGCGGAAGAAGTTCGTCAAGTCCTGCATCGACATGTACATCAAGGGCAATCTGCCCGCGTACAACGGAGCGGGCGGTGACGGCGTCGCCGCCGGGATCTTCGACGGCTTCGACCTGGACTGGGAGTGGCCCGGATCACCGGACGGCCACCCCGGCAACCACTGGAGCACGGACGACAAGGCCAACAACACCGCGCTGATCGCCGAGTTCCGCAAGCAGCTCGACGCGCTCGGCGGCAGCCACCGGCTGCTCACCGCCTTCACCCCGGCCGACGCCAAGAAGATCAACGACGGCTGGGACATCAAGGAGGTCTTCAAGCACCTGGACTTCGGCAACGTCCAGGGCTACGACTTCCACGGCGCGGGCAGCGACAACTCCTGGGAACCGAACCGCACCGGCCACCAGGCCAACCTGTACAAGGACGCACAGAGCCCGTACCCCACCGACTTCAGCATCGACGACGCGGTGAAGGTGTACACGGATCAGGGCATCAAGCCGCGCAAGCTGACCATCGGCTTCCCGTTCTACGGGCGCGGCTGGCAGCAGGTCGCCGAGGGCGGCGCGCACGGCGAGTGGCAGAGCGCCAACGGCGCCGCGCCCGGCCAGTTCCAGGAGGAGGCGGGCACCCGCGGCTACGACAACCTCGTCGCCGCCTTCCCGAACCTGACCGTCTACCACGACGAGCAGTCCATCTCGACGTACGGCTACACCGGGGCGAACGGCCAGTGGTGGTCCTTCGACGACGCCTGGTCCATCGAGAAGAAGACCCAGTACATCAAGTCCAAGGGTCTGCTCGGCGGCATGATCTGGGAGATGTCGGGAGACACCTCGAACAACGTCCTGTTCAACGCCCTGGATCGCGGTCTGAGGTAACCACCGCGGCGCTCGCCGCCCGCCCGGCGCGGACGGCACACGGGTCGGGGCCGCCTCGAGGTCCTCCTCCGAGGCGGCCCCTCCGCGGGCGCGGCGGCCTGCCGATTACCACCACCGCGCCCGGCCCCGGCAGGATGAGGGCCATGACCGAGATCCGCACCCCCCGCCTCCTCCTGCGCCGCTGGCGCGACGACGACCTCGCGCCCATGACGGACATCAACGCGGACCCCCAGGTCATGCGCTGGAGCGAAGAGGGCCCCAGCCACGACCCGGACACCACGGCCGAGGCCATCGAGCGCTGGGAGGAGGAGTGGGACGACGAGGGCTTCGGCCTCTTCGCCGTCGAGCTCCTCGCCTCCGGCGAGCTCGCCGGTTTCACCGGCCTCTCCATTCCGGAGTTCCTCCCCGAAGCGCTGCCCGACGCGGCGATCAGCTGGCGGCTCGGCGCCCAGTTCTGGGGCCAGGGCTACGCCTCCGAGGCCGCGCAGGCCACCCTTGAATTCGCCCTCCAGGACCGCGGCCTCGACCGCGTCATCAGCATCGACCGCCCCGGGAACCACGCCTCCGCCAACGTCATCCGCAAACTCGGCATGACCCTGGAACGCGAGACGGCCCACCCGGTCTCCGGCCACCCCCTGCACGTGTACGCCATCGACCTCACCGAGTACGAGGCGTAGCCCCACGGTGCTCGGCGGGGCGATGCGTCGCGGAAGGCTGCTCGGGAACGCGCGGAGGCGGCGGGTCCGGCTCCGCGCGGTCCGAGGAGCCGTGGTCGCGGGGCGGTATGACGGAGCCGTTGGCGCGTAAGGCGTCCAGTTCCCGCTGGAGGGCGCACGTCCGGACGTACGACTCGTAGAGGTAGCGCACCTTCGTGCGCAGCGTCCACGGGTCGACGGGTTTCAGGATCACGTCGGCCACCCCGAACATGAAGGCCGCGGCGGCCAGCTCGCGGCTCATGCCGAAGCCGGTGAGCAGCAGGATCGGAATGTGCTGGGTCTGCTCCAGGCGGCGCATGTAGCGCACCACGTCGAGACCGCCGGAGCCGGGCATGCGCACATCGAGCAGGACCAGGCCGATGTCGCCCCGGAGTATCTGTTTGAGCGCGTCGTCGCCGTTGGTGACACAGATCAGTTCGTAGTGCAGAGGTTCCAGCGCACTTTCGAGCGCGAACAGGGTGTCCGCGTGATCATCGACGATGAGGATCTTCGCATCCGGCGCCATGAGTTGAGCCCCCTCACTCCACCAACCAGACTATGCCAAAGGCGAGTTGACGAGTGTTCCCGTGCGTCATGCGCCGTGCCGAAACCGAACGCTCCGTTCCGGGGCCGCGCCGCAACCGCTCACTACACCGACCTCGCCCGAGGCAGTTCTGAACCGACTACCGTGATCAAGCACGATCAAACGCGCAACAATCACATCACGTCGGCATCCCCACCGCACCCCCGTCGCAGCCCCGCCGCACCCCGTGAGGACTCATCATGGCCGCAGCGCTCCCCGTCACCTTCGACGACGTACGGCAGGCCGCCGCGCGCCTCGACGGCATCGCCCATCGCACCCCCGTGCTCACGTCGCGGACCCTGAACGCCCTGGTCGGCGCCGAAGTTTTCATCAAGTGCGAGAACTTCCAGCGCGTCGGAGCCTTCAAGTTCCGCGGCGCCTACAACGCCGCCGCCCAGCTGCCCGCCGAGCGCCTCGCCAAGGGCGTCGCCGCGTACTCCTCGGGCAACCACGCCCAGGCCACCGCCCTGGCCGCCCGCGAACTCGGCACCACCGCGGTCATCCTCATGCCCGAGGACGCCCCGCTGTCCAAGCGGGAGGCCACCGCGGGCTACGGCGCGGAGATCGTCACCTACGACCGCTACACCGAGGAGCGCACCGCCCTCGGCGAGGCGCTCGCCGCCGACCGCGGCCTCGCGCTCATCCCGCCCTACGACCACCCGCACGTCATCGCGGGTCAGGGCACCGCGGCGCTCGAACTCGTCGAGGAGACGGGACCGCTCGACGCCCTCGTCGTGCCCGTCGGAGGCGGCGGTCTCATCGCCGGATCCGCCACCGCCGTCAAGGAACTCCACCCCGCCACCGCGGTCATCGGCGTCGAACCCGAGGCGGGCGACGACACCAAGCGCTCCCTGGCGAGCGGTGAACGCGTCACCATCCCCGTGCCCCGGACCATCGCCGACGGCCAGGCGCTGCCCACGCCCGGCGAGATCACCTTCGCCGTCAACCGGCGTCTGGTCGACGGGGTTTCGCTCGTCGGCGACGCGGAGATCATCGCCGCCATGCGGTTCGCCTTCGAACGCCTGAAGATCGTTCTGGAGCCCAGCGGGGCCACCGCCCTCGCCGCGCTGATGGCCGGGCGCGTCGAAGCGCCGTCGCGCGGGGCCGCGCCCCGCAGGATCGGCGTGATCGCCTCCGGCGGGAACATCAACACGCAGCGGTTCACGGAACTCCTCGCCGGCTGACGCGAGGGGCACGTACGGATGGACATCAGGCACCTGGAGTACTTCCTCGCGATCGTGGATCACGGAGGGTTCAACCGCGCCGCCACGGCCCTGTACGTCTCCCAGCCGTCCCTGTCACAGGCCGTCCGGGCGCTGGAGAGGGACCTGGGCACGGACCTCTTCCACCGCATCGGGCGGCGCGCGATCCTCACCGAGGCCGGGCACGCGCTGATCGGCCCGGCCCGCGAGGCCGTGCGGAGCCTGCGGACCGCCCGCTCCAGCGTCGAGGCCGTGCACGAGCTGCGCACGGGGCGGCTCGACGTGGCCTGCATGCCGTCCCAGGCGGTCGAGCCGCTCACCACCCTGATCCGGGCCTTCAGCGAGCGGCATCCGGGCGTGTCCGTGGCCATCAGGGCGGCCTTCACCTCCCGTGAGGTGATCGACATGGTGCGCACCGGCGCCGCCGAGCTGGGACTCCTCGCGTCGGCGGGTCCGGTCTCCGAGAAGGAGGTCGCGCGCTACGACCTCGGCCGTCAGCGGTTCGTCCTACTGGTCCCGCCCGACAGCCCGCTGTCCGGCCGCACGACGGTGAACAGCGAGGAACTCGCGGGCCGGCGGCTGATCGTCGGGCAGCTCGGCACCGGCATGCGCGCCTACGTCGACGCGCTGCGCGAGCAGGGCGTCGCCTTCACGGTCGCCGCCGAGACCGAGCACCGGGTCGCCCTGCTGCCGCTGGTGCTCGGCGGGGTCGGCGTCGCCGTCGTCACCGAATCCTGGCGGGACATCGCCCGGCAGGCGGGCGCGCACGTCCTGGACATCGAACCGGCGACCACGCTGGACATCGCGCTGGTGAGCAGGCACGGCAGCGTGTCGCCCGCGGCCACGGCGTTCGTGCGGATCGCCGCGGGCACGGGCGCGGACGGCAGCGCGACGGACTGAACGAACGCAAGCGCGACGGACTGAACGGACGGCCGCGCGACGGACTGATCGGAGAGCTAATAACCCCTGCCTATAAGGCAAATCCGGTTTCCGTCTTGGACGCCCCACCAGGCGCGTTGTTGCAATCGACGCATGACGAACCACCGCATTGCCCTGATCCCCGGCGACGGCATCGGCGCCGAGGTGCTGCCGCCCGCCCGGCGGGTCCTCGACGTCCTCGGCCGACGCCACGGCTTCGGCCTCACCTACACGTCGTACGACTGGTCGTGCGAGCGCTATCTGCGGGACGGCGCGATGATGCCGGACGACGGACTCGACCTGCTCCGCGACAAGGACGCCATCCTGCTCGGCGCGGTCGGCTACCCCGGGGTTCCCGACCACGTCTCGCTGTGGGGGCTCCTGATCCCGATCCGGCGCGCCTTTCGCCAGTACGTGAACCTGCGCCCCATCCGCGTCTTCGACGGCGTCGAGAGCCCGGTGCGCGGCGCCCGCCCCGAAGTGGTCGACTTCGTGGTGGTCCGGGAGAACGTCGAGGGCGAGTACAGCGAGGTCGGCGGCCGGATGAACAGGGGCTTCGCGGACGAAATGGCCGTGCAGGAGGCCGTGTTCACGCGCGCGGGCGTCACCCGCGTCCTCGACCACGCCTTCGAGCTCGCCACCCGCCGCGGCGGCCGTCTCACCTCGGCCACGAAGTCGAACGGCATCGTGCACACCATGCCGTTCTGGGACGAGCTGGTCGCCGAACGCGCCGCTCGCTTCCCGCGGGTCAGCTGGGAACAGGAGCACATCGACGCGCTCGCCGCGAAGTTCGTCCTGGCGCCGGGGAGCTTCGACGTGGTCGTCGCCTCCAACCTCTTCGGCGACATCCTCAGCGACCTGGCCGCGGCCGTCGCCGGGTCCATCGGCATCGCCCCTGCCGCCAACCTCAACCCGGAGCGCGACTTCCCCTCCATGTTCGAGCCGGTACACGGCTCCGCCCCCGACATCGCGGGCAAGGGCATCGCCAATCCGCTGGGGGCGATCTGGTCGGCGGCCATGATGCTCGACCACCTGGGCCACCCCGACGCCGCCGAGGACATCACCGACGCGATCGCCGCGCTGCTGGCCGGGACGGCGGTGCGCACCCGGGATCTCGGCGGCACCGCCACCACCGCGGAGTTCACCGAGAAGCTCATCGAACTGCTTTAGGGCCTGTCCGGCGGATCAGGGCGCGCTCGGGTGGCATCTGCATGCCGGTGGGCACGAGCGGGGTCTGGTGCGTGCAGCTGCAAGGCGGAGGAGGGCGGCAACGCAGTGGGGCCTCCCCTGCTCGAGCGGAGCCGAGAGCTTGGGGGAGCGCGTGCCAGACCCCGCGACAGCGCCCTGATCCGCCGGACAGGCCCTAAGCCGCTCGCTCCCCTCCAGGCCACCTGCTCCCGCCCGCTTCGACGAGGAGATACGCCATGGCCCCACCCGATGTCCCAACCTCCACCCCCTCCCCACCCGATACCGGCAAGCGGCCCTGGTACCGGCAGCTGTACTTCTGGGTTCTGACCGCCATCGTCACCGGCGTCCTGACCGGCTGGCTGTGGCCCTCGGTCGGCACCGGCCTCGAACCCGTCGGCACCACCTTCGTCGCCGCCATCAAGATGCTGATCACCCCGATCGTCTTCCTGACCGTCGTGGGCGGCATCGGCAGTGTCGACAGCCTCGGTCGCGTGGGCCGAGTGGGGCTCAAGTCCCTGCTCTACTTCCAGGCGGGCACGCTGGCCGCGCTGCTCGTCGGTCTCGTCGCCGTCAACGTCTTCCAGCCGGGCGCGGGCGTCCACGCCCACCCCGGCGACCTCCAACTCCAGGGCGACGCGCGCGAATACGTCAAGAGCGGCGAGGACCAGGGCTGGTGGCACTTCCTGACCGACCTGGTGCCCGACAGCGCGGTCGGCGCCTTCGCCGAGGGCAACATCCTCCAGGTCATCTTCTTCTCGGTGCTCTTCGGCGTCGCGCTCAAAGCCGTCGGTCCGGTGGGCGAGCCGATCGTCGACGGCGTCCACCGCCTCAGCGCCGTCGTCTTCAAGATCCTGCACTACGTCATGCTGGCCGCGCCCGTGGGCGCCTTCGGGGCCATGGCGTTCACCATCGGCAACTACGGCATCTCGACCCTCACCAGCCTCGGCCGACTCATCGGCCTCTTCTACGGCACGTCCGCCTTCTTCGTCATCGTCGTGCTCGGCGCCGTCACCGCCGCCCTGCGGATCAACATCTTCCGGCTGCTGCGCTATCTGCGCGAGGAGTTCGTCCTGGTCCTGGGCACCTCCTCGTCCGAGAGCGCCCTGCCGCGCCTGATGACGAAGCTCGAAGGACTCGGCATACGGCGTGACATCGTCGGCCTCACCGTCCCGACCGGCTACTCCTTCAACCTCGACGGCAGCTCCATCTACCTCTCCCTGGCCGCGGTCTACATCGCCCAGGCCACGGACACGCCGCTCGGCATCGGGCAGCAGCTCGGACTGCTCGCCGTCATGATCCTCACGTCCAAGGGCTCAGGCGGGATCACCGGCGCGGGCTTCATCGCCCTGGCCGCGACCCTCTCCACCGTCGGCACGGTGCCCGCGGCGGGCATCATGCTCATCTTCGGCATCGACAAGTTCATGTCCGAGTGCCGCGCGCTGACCAACCTCGCGGGCAACAGCGTGGCCACGCTCGTCGTCGCCCGCTGGGAGAAGGCCCTGGACATCGCGTACGTCAACGGGGTCCTGCACACCGGAAAGCCGCGGCCGCGGGCGGAACAGAAGCGGGAGTCACCACCCGTTCCGGAGCTCCGCGACGTCTAGCGGCGGCAGCCGGGACAGCTCGGCCGCCGCCGCGCGCACCGCGGCGGAGCGGGCGGAGTCGTCGAGGACGGCCGTGACGGCCCCGGCGATCTCCTCGCGCGTGGCCGTGCGGTGCAGCGCACGGCCGAGACCGAGACGCGCGAACGCGGCGGTGTTGGCGGGCTGGTCGGCGAGGAGGCCAAGGCCGAGGACGGGCGTCGCGCCCTGCACCGCGTCGAGCAGGGACGCCCGGCCGCCGTGCGTCACGAACACGTCGGCATGGCGCAGGAGCGCGTGCTGCGGGACGTGGCGTACGACACGGATGCGGAGGTCCGGGCTCCGCAGCTCGTCGGCGAGGCCGCCCGCGGAGACGATCGCGTCGCAGCCGACCGCGGCGAGCGCGGCCATGATCTCCCGGTACAGGTCCCCCACGACGGTGCGGAGCCCCGGCATCGCGGTGGTCAGCGTGCCGAGACTGGCGTAGACGAGGGGCCGGGCGGAGGACGGAGGGAGCCACGGGTCAGGACGCTCGGGCGCGACGGTGCGCCGGACCGCCCGCGCGGCGGGCGGCGGGTCCGCGTAGAACCACGGGAGCGGTGCGGGCGTGAGCAGCGCGGGCAGTACGGGAGCGTCGTCCTGCCCGTACCGCTTGTGGAGGAGGGTCAGCGCGGGCGCGACGTCGGTGTCCCAGAGGTCGAGGAGCACCGGGCCTAGCCCGTTGTCCGCCGCGACCACGGGCAGGCCGAGGACCTTCGCCGCGAGGTGCGCGCCGAGATCGCTGCATTCGGCGATCACCAGATCGGGGCGCGCCCGCGTCCACGCGGTGATCAAATCACGGGCCTTCGCCTCGGCCCGCTCCGGCCAGAGGCGACCGAAGACGTACCGGTTGAACGACGCGTTCCCCGCCAACGTCCAGATCTCACTCGCTCTTCGCTGTACGGCCGGATCGCAGGTCCAGTCCGTCCCCGCCCGGTGGAACTCCACGCCCCGCCGCCGGGCTTCGCGGCGGAACATCAGCGGGGCGTGCAGCGCGACGTCGTGGCCCTGTTCGAGGGCGGGGCCGATGACGAAGTCGAGTGCGGAGACGTGCGAGGGGATCGGCTCAGCGGTGATCGCTATCCGTAAGGTCACGGGGGCTCCCAGAGGTTCGTGGACACCTCGACCGTGCGGGCTGATCCGGCACGGGTGCCACGAAATCCGGGCAATTCGGCATGCGGGAACGCGGAAACGGGCTCTGGCCAGGAGAGATCCACGTCGCCTGGGACGCGGGAACGGGACGCGCCCCGCGCTAGTCGGACCTACCCCCGGCAGCCGGATGCCAGAACGAGGCGGGCAGCAGCGCGACCTCTCGTGCGGCCTGTTCCAGTTCGGCGGCGACCGGCTCCAGTGCCGTGTAGACGGGGTCGCCGTCGGCGGCCATGCGGCGGATGACCTCCGCGTTGGTCCTGGCCCGCGCGGCGACCACCGTCCCGAACGCGGTGCGGTCCCCTGCGTACCCGTACCCGTACCCGTACGCGTCGAGCAGCAGACGCAGCCGCCGGGAGCGCTCGTCGAAGGCGGTGAAGCCGGTCCGTTCGGCGAACGAGCGCGCGTGCAGGGGCACCCAGGTCAGCGCCATGAACGCCAGGTCGAACTCGCGGGAAGAGGGACCCGCGGTGTCCCAGTCGAAGAAGCCCGCGAGCCGCCCGTCGCGCCAGACCGCGTTCCACGGGGCGGCGTCGTGGTGACCGATGATCAGGCCGGGCCGCCACGTCTGCCCGGCGAGCCACCGCGCGTCCGGCGGCGGCACGAAGTCGAGGGTCGCGTCGTGCAGCCGCCGGGCCCACCGGCCCACGGCGACGAGCGCGGCGTCCGAGTAGACCCAGGCGGGCCAGGGCAGTTCCTCGCCGGCCGTCTCGCCGTCGAGGTACGTGAGCAGCTCACGCCCCTGGTCGTCCACGCCGATGACCCGCGGCGCGCCCTCGACCCCGGCCGCCTCCAGGTGCCGCAGCACCGCGTGCACCGTGGGCGTCCACGGCTGTACGGGCCGGTGCACCGCGCCTCCGCGGCGCACCGCCCCCACCGTCCTGCCGCCGGGCAACCGCTGCTCGTCCTCCATGGCACGGTTCTAGCGCAGCGGGGCCGCTCGCGCAGCCGCATTTCCTACGGCAGGTCGCGCCACGCCCCGGCGGCCGCCGCCTCCTCGACGAACCGGGCGAAGGGGCGGGCCGGGCGGCCGAGGGCGGCCCGCACTCCGTCGGACAAGTGGCTGTCCATGCCACGGCGGATGGGGCCGACCGCGTCGGCGTACTCCTCGGCATCCGCCTCGGGCCAGCCTTCGGCGATCAGTTCGGCCACGAAGTCCCCGTGGGCGAGCGGGACATAGCGCACCGTGCGGCCTGTGGCCTCGGTGATGAGGGCGGCCGCCTCACCGATGGTCAGCGCGCCGGGCCCGGACAACTCGTAGGTCTCACCGACGTGTTGGTCCTCGGTGAGCGCCGCGACCGCGACCGCCGCGATGTCCTCGGCGTCCACGAAGGCGGCCGCGCCGTCACCCGCGGGGAGTCTCAGTTCGCCCGCGAGCACGGCGTCGCGGAAGAAGCCCTCGCTGAAGTTCTGCGCGAACCACGCGGGCCGCAGGATCGTCCACTCCAGGCCACAGGTGCGCACGGCGTCCTCGCCGTCGATGTGCGTCCGGCCCGCGGCGCTGTCCTCGCTCGCGTATCCGGGCACGTCGGCGCCGCGGCCGGAGAGCAGCACGACCCGCTCGACGCCGAGCTCCTTCGCGTACTGGAGGAACGGCCGGGTCAGGAGTTCGCCGTCGTACGGCACGAGGAGGACCTTGCGCACGCCGTCCAGGGCGGCGCGCCAGGTGGTCCGGTCCTGCCAGTCGAACCGGGGCTCACCGGAGCGCGAAGCGACGCGTACCGGGACGCCCATGAGGCCGAGTCGGGCCGCGGCGCGGCCGCCGACCTTGCCCGTACCGCCGGTGATGAGAATCGGGTGTTCAGTCATGCCTCGACCCAAGCCCGCCGCACGGGACGAAGCGATGGCTCAGGCGCCCAAGCCGATGTCCGTACGTCTACCGTGGCGGGGTGGACACGTTGGCGCAGCTCCTCGACGGGGTCCGGGCGCGCGGGGCCGTCTTCACCCGGACCGTCATCAGCCCGGGCTGGTCCCTGCGCTTCGCGAGCGGCGCCCACCTCACTCTGGTCGTCGCGCCGCACGACCGGATCTGGATCTCGGCCACCGGCCGCGAGCCGATTGAGGTCGGCCCCGGCGACATCGCGGTACTGCGCGGCCCCGCCCCGTACACCGTCGCCGAAGATCCCGCGTCGCCGCCGCGGCGCGTCATCACGGGCGCGGACTACTGTGCCCGCACGGCGAGGGCCGCCGCGGCGGGCGGGCCCGCCCCGGAGCCCCGTACGTGCGGTGTCGCGGAGACGGGCTCGGCGCTCCTGATCAGCGGCGCCTACGAGGGCCCGAGCGGGATCAGTGATCGTCTTCTCGACGCGCTGCCGGATGTGGTCGTGGTGCCGCGCGGCGAGAGCGACCGGACGCTCCTCACGCTGGTCGAGGAGGAGGTGCGGCACGACAAGCCGGGCCAACAGGCCGTCCTGGACCGGCTGTTGGACCTGCTGCTCGTCGCCACGCTGCGCGCGTGGTTCGACCGGCCCCGAAGTCATGCCCCCGCCTGGTATCGCGCGACAGACGATTCCGTGGTCGCCGGAGCGCTCCGGCTCCTGCACGACGACCCGGCCCACCCGTGGACCGTCGCGGCGCTCGCCACCAAGGTGGGCGTGTCCAGGTCGGGCCTGGCGCGCC
Organism: Streptomyces kanamyceticus; assembly: GCF_008704495.1. Classification (NCBI taxonomy): domain Bacteria; kingdom Bacillati; phylum Actinomycetota; class Actinomycetes; order Kitasatosporales; family Streptomycetaceae; genus Streptomyces; species Streptomyces kanamyceticus. Next base: position 8,720,335 of record NZ_CP023699.1, on the reverse strand, counting down.
GGTTCGCCCGCGACGTCGGCGAACCTCCCATGACGTACCTGGCCACATGGCGTGTCGCACTGGCCGCCGACCTCCTCCGCGACACGGACGCCACGGTGGGCGCCATCGCCCGCGAGGTCGGCTACTCCACCACCTTCGCCCTCAGCGTCGCCTTCAAGCGCCGCCGGGGCATCACCCCCACCCAGCACCGCGCCGCCCTGGCGCACACCCCCGCGACACGGCCCTGACCGCCGAATTGGTCTAGTCCTTGTTTGGTTCATACCATTGACATGCCTATGACCACAGGGCTACTCCATAGGGCAACGCCAGTGCGTCACACCACAGTTGACGCCTCCTCACCTCTTGGATGGCCATGAGACGTATGCGTTCCCTCCGTGCCGCTCTCACCGCGGCGGCCACCGCAGTGGCCGCTCTGGGCCTGACCGCGATCTCGGGCACCCCCGCCCAGGCCGCGACCCCGCTCCCCGCCCGTGTCTTCGCCCCCTACTTCGAGTCCTGGACGGGCGAGAGCCCCGCCACGCTCAGCGCCCAGTCGGGCGCCAAGCACCTGACGATGGCGTTCCTCCAGACGGCGACCAAGGGCTCCTGCACCGCGTACTGGAACGGCGACACCTCCCTGCCCGTCGCCCAGCAGTCCTTCGGGGCCGACATCAAGACGATCCAGGGGCGCGGCGGCGACGTCATCCCCTCCTTCGGCGGCTACACGGCGGACACCACAGGAACCGAGATCGCCGACAGCTGCAGCGACGTCGACCAGATCGCCGCCGTCTACGAGAAGGTCATCACGACCTACGACATCCCGCGGCTCGACATGGACATCGAGGTCGACGCGCTGGACAACAGCGCGGGCGTCGACCGGCGCAACAAGGCGATCAAGAAGGTCCAGGACTGGGCCGCGGCGAACGGCCGCAAGCTGGAGATCTCCTACACCCTGCCGACGACGACCACGGGCCTGGCGCCCAGCGGTCTCGCCGTGCTCAAGAACGCCGTCACCAACGGCGCGCGCGTCGACGTCGTCAACCTCATGACGTTCGACTACTACGACAACGCCGCCCATGACATGGCGCAGGACACCAAGACCGCCGCCCAGGGCCTTTACGACCAGCTCGCCAAGCTCTACCCGGGCAAGAGCCCGGCGCAGCTCTGGGGCATGATCGGCGTCACCGAGATGCCCGGCGTCGACGACTTCGGCCCGGCCGAGACCTTCACGCTCGCCAACGCCAGGCAGGTGTACGACTGGGCGGTCGCCAAGGGGATCAACATGATCTCCATGTGGGCGCTCCAGCGTGACAACGGAGGCTGCCCCGGCGGCGGCGCCAGGGACAACTGCTCCGGCATCGAGCAGAACACCTGGGACTTCACCCACGTCTTCGCGCCCTTCACCAGCGGCGGCACCGTGCCCAGCGACGACTTCTCGCTCGCGGCGACCCCGGCCTCCGCGACCGTCAAGGCCGGCGCTTCCGCCACCAGCACGGTGAAGACCTCGGTGACCGCGGGCAGCGCCCAGACCGTGAAGCTGACGGCGAGCGGCGCGCCTTCCGGCGTCACCGCCTCGCTCAGCCCCGCATCGGTGACCGCGGGCGGGAGCTCGACGCTCACGCTCGCCACGACGGCGGCGGCCGTCAACGGCACGTACGAGATCACCGTCAGCGGCGCGAGCCCGTCGGCCGCGCACTCGGCGACGTTCTCCCTGACCATCACCGGCGGCAGCGGCAACCAGTGCACGGCCGCGCCCTGGTCCACCGGCACGGTCTACACCGGCGGCCAGCAGGTCTCCCACAAGGGCCACACATGGAAGGCCAAGTGGTGGACGACCGGCGAGGAGCCGGGCACCACCGGCGAGTGGGGTGTGTGGCAGGACCTCGGGGCCTGCTGACCCCCGCACCGCACCATGCCGCACCACTCCGTGCCGGGACCGTCGACGGTCCCGGCACGGTTCACGCCCGGCGGATCAACTCCCAGGTGTCCACCGCGTAGTCCACGCCCATTCCGTGCCGCTCGTACAGCCCGAGCGCGCCGCTGCTGTTGTCCGTGTCGACGCCGAGGCCGATCCGGTCGCGGCCGCGCGCCGCGTAGTGCCCGAAGGCGTGGCGCAGCAGATGGCCGCCGAGTCCCCTGCGGCGGGCCTTGCCCAGGACGGCGATGTTGCTGATCCACGCCATCGAGGGCCGGTCGTCGTGGGTGCGCAGGACCGCGGCGTCGCCGATGCCCTCGACGTGCGCGACCCAGCTGAGGGACCAGTCGGTCCCGCCGCCGTCGATGTCGTCGAGCCACTGCTCGTACGTACGCGGCTGGAAGTCGAAGTGGCCGGTCATGGACTCCTGGAGCAGCGCGTGGGCGATGCGGCGGTCCTCTTCGGCCAGGCAGGGGCGCAGGGTGACGCCGGGCGGCGCGTCCGGCAGCGGGTCAGCATCGGTGGTGAGCGCGCGGTCCAGCACGTGATAGCGGCGCACGGTGCGCCAGCCGCGCTCGCGCAGCGCGTCCAGGTCGATGGTGGGGGTGGTGTTCAGGTGCAGGTGCACCACGGCACGCCGGGCCCCGTTGGCCGCCGCGCGCCGCGCCGCCTGGGCCTCCATGAGGTCGAACAGGTGCAGGGCGCCCGGGAGTTCGCCGGGCAGCACGTAGTGGTCGACGTCGATGCGCTCGCCGCCCGACTCGTCCCACAGCAAGGCGTATCCGACGAGGCGCTCGCCGTCGAAGAGCAGCCAGGAGTTCCGCTCCAGGTCCGCTTCGGGGTGCTTCAAGTCCGAGCGCACCTCGGACAGTTCGGTGTCGGCGCGGCCTATCTCCAGGAGGTCGACCTCGTTGAGCAGGGCGCAGATCGCCGCCGCGTCGTCGAGCGTCGCCGGGCGCACGGTTCGGTCGGGCGGAGTCATGGGCCCACTCTCCGCCGCCGCGCACTCGGCGCGCAACGGACTTTTCTCGCACCCCGGGAGCGGCCGGGGCCGCTCAGACCGCGATCACCTTGACCCCCGCGTCGGCCAGCGCCGCCGAGGTCTCGGCGGGGACGTTGACGTCGGTCACCAGGATGTCGACCCGCTCCAGGCCGCAGATCCTGGCGAAGGCGCGCCTGCCGAGCTTGCTGGAGTCGGTCGCCACGATGACGCGGTTCGCCCGCTCGGCCAGGCGCCTGCTCACCCCGGCCTCGTCCTCGTGGTGGGCCATGACGCCGAGCTGCGCGTCCACGCCGTCCACCCCGAGGACGGCGGCGTCGAGCACGACTTCGTTGAGTACGCCGCTGGTCAGCGGCCCGACCAGCTCGTACGTCGTGGGGCGTGCCACACCGCCGGTGGACACGGTCTTGATCTGCGGGCGGACGGCGAGCTCCGCCGCGATGTTCAGGGCGTTGGTCACGACGGTGAGCGCGGGTGCCGCCGCGGCCGCCTCGCCGTCCTCGCGGGGGCCGCCGCCGAACCGCAGCGCGAGGACCCGGGCGACCTCGGTGGTCGTCGTGCCACCGTTCAGGCCCACCACCTCGCGGTCCCCGACCAGATCGGCGACGGCGGCTGCGATGCGCTGCTTCTCGGGGGCGCGCCGGGACGACTTGTAGCGCAGGGGCAGTTCGTAGGAGACGCCGTGGGCGATCGCGCCGCCGCGCGTGCGGACCAGCATCTGCTGTTCGGCCAGCTCGTCCAGGTCCCTGCGGATGGTGGCGCTGGAGACCTCCAGCGTGCCCGCGGCCTCCTCCACGTCGAGGCGGCCCTCGGCGGCCAGCAGTTCGAGGAGCGCGTTCCAGCGCTCGCGTTTGGACATCGTCGGGTTTCTCCTTGCCTCCGGCCGCGCCCCTTCGGGCACTCACTGATCGTAATCGGCCAGCACCACGTGCACGCTGGATGCTCGATTCTGCACTTTTGATCTCTGTTACAAGCACATCTTGACATCTTGAGTGTTCGTACGACAGCGTTCTCGGCGCATGAAAGGCCCCATCCGACCCGTATCGAGGAGCTCAGCCATGTCCGCCCCTGACGCCTGCCGCACCACGCTGGAGATCGACTCCCAACCGGAGACCTGGCGCCGGGCCGCCGAATCGGTCGGCGGGTTCGCCGCCGCGCTGCCCCGGCGCGGCGAGCGCGTGGCCGTCGTCGGCTGCGGCACCTCCTGGTTCATGGCCCTCGCCTACGCCCAGCTGCGCGAGAGCGGCGGGCACGGCGAGACGGACGCCTTCGCCGCCTCCGAGTTCTCCACCGGGCGTACGTACGACCGCATCCTCGCGATCACCAGGTCGGGGACCACCACGGAGGTGCTCGACCTGCTCGCCGCGGTGAAGGGCACCGTGCCCACGGCGGCGATCACCGCGGACCCCAAGACCGCGGTCATGGAACTCGCGGACGCGGTGGCCGTCCTGGACTTCGCCGACGAGGAGTCTGTGGTCCAGACGCGCTTCGCCACCACCGTCCTCGCGCTGCTCCGCGCCCACCTGGAGGCGGAGGGCGCGCTGCCTGACGGCGTGCTTCCGATGGACCGGGCGATCGCGGACGCCGAGCGAGCCGTCGCCGCGCCGCTGGCCCCCGAGGTGTGCGCCGCCGAGCAGTTCACCTTCCTCGGCACCGGCTGGACCTACGGGCTCGCCCTGGAGGCCGGGCTCAAGATGCGCGAGGCCGCGGGCGCCTGGACCGAGTCGTACCCGGCGATGGAGTACCGGCACGGCCCGATCAGCATCACCGGACCCGGCCGGGTGGCCTGGCTGTTCGGCGCGGCGCCGCAGGGCCTCGCCGACGACGTCGAACGGGTCGGCGGCACCTTCGTCACGGCGTCCGGTGCCGCCGCCGACGCCCTGGACCCGCTGGCCGACCTGATCCTCGCCCAGCGCCTCGCCGTGGTGATCGCACAGGGCCGCGGCTACGACCCGGACCGCCCCCGCAACCTCACCCGGTCCGTGATCCTCGACCACGGCCAGGGCTGAGGGCAGCGATGACCCTGACCCCCACCGGCGACATCACCGGCGCCGCCCACGCGCGGCGGTCCGGCGTCGGCGCCTTCAACGTCGTACAGCTCGAACACGCCGAGGCGATCGTGGCGGGCGCGGAGCGCGCCGAGCTGCCCGTCGTCCTCCAGATCAGCGAGAACACCGCCCGCTACCACGGCGGGCTCGCGCCCGTCGGGCTCGCCTCGCTCGCGCTCGCCCGTGCCGCGCGCGTGCCCGTGGCCGTCCACCTCGATCACGCCGAGTCGGCCGAACTGGTCCGCGAGGCGGTCGAACTCGGCTTCACCTCGGTGATGTTCGACGCCTCCAAGCTGCCGTACGAGGAGAACGTGGCGGCCACCCGGGCGATCACCGAGTACTGCCACCGCTCCGGCGTCTGGGTGGAGGCCGAGCTCGGTGAGGTCGGCGGCAAGGACGGGGCGCACGCCCCCGGGGTGCGCACGGACCCCGCCGAGGCCCGCGCGTTCACCGGGGCCACCGGCGTGGACGCGCTCGCCGTCGCCGTGGGCAGCTCGCACGCCATGCTCACCCGGGACGCCGTGCTCGACTTCGTGCTCATCGAGCGGCTGCGGGCCGCGGTCGGCGTGCCGCTGGTGCTGCACGGCTCGTCGGGCGTCGGCGACACCGACCTGGCGAAGGCGGTCGCGGCCGGGATGACGAAGGTGAACATATCCACGCACCTCAACAAGCTCTTCACCCGGACGGTGCGCGAGCGCCTTGCCGCTGCTCCTGAGGTGGCGGACCCGCGCAAGTACCTGGGCCCGGCGCGGGCCGCCGTGGAGTCCGAGGTGGCGCGGCTCATCGGCGTACTGCACCGGGACTGAGCCCTACCGCACAGGAGTTGGCGCCGACCGTCGTGACGGTCGGCGCCAACTTCTTTATCGCAGTACCTACTTGACCGCTCCCGCGGTCATCCCCGCCCGCCAGAAACGCTGCAGCGCGACGAAGGCGATGATCAGCGGGATCACGGAGATCAGCGAACCGATGACCACGAGCGGCGCGGGGACGGCGACGCCGTGGCTGGCGTTCCAGCCGACCAGGCCGACGGTGACCGGCTGGAGCTCGTCGTCGCCGAGCACCATGGCGGGCAGCAGGTAGTTGTTCCAGATGTCGACGAACTGGAAGAGGAAGATCGTCACCAGCGCGGGCAGCATCATCGGCACGCCGATGGTCCGGAAGATCCTGAACTCCCCCGCCCCGTCGAGCCTGCCCGCCTCGATCACCTCGTCCGGCACCGACTGGGCAGCGAAGATGCGCGCCAGATAGACGCCGAAGGGGCTGACGACGCTGGGGAGCAGCACGGCGAGCGGATTGTTGATCAGGCCGACCCCGGAGAACATCAGGTACAGCGGGAGCGTGAAGAGGATCTTCGGTACGAGGACGGCGGCGAGCACCGTGCCGAACAGCAGTCCCTTGCCCCGGAATTCGTACTTCGCCAGGAGGTAGCCCGCCATCGCGGAGAGCAGGGTGCCCACCAGCGCGCCGACACCGCAGTACAGCACGCTGTTGAGCATCCAGCGCCAGAAGATGCCGTCGTTCTGCGCGGTCAGCCTGCTGAGGTTGTCGAAGAGCCCGAACCCGTCGAACCAGAGGCCGCTCCCGCTGAACTGCCGACCGAAGGGCTTGGTGACCGAGACCAGGAGCCACCACAGCGGGAAGAGGAAGTAGGCGGTGGAGATCAGCAGGACGGCCAGGACGACGCCGCGGCTCGTGGCGGTCGTGTCGCGCTTGGCCCCCGCCTTCGTCCCGCCCTTCGCCCCTGCCGTGGAGCTCGCTCGCGTCACGGCGGCACTCATGCGTTCTCACTCCGGTTGGTCAGCTTGAAGAAGACGAAGGACAGCACGCCGACGGCGACGGCGAGGATCACCGACTGGGCCGCGGCGTAGTGGTAGTTGCCCGCCGCGACCGCGGCCTGCGCGGACATGATCGGCGTGAACGTCGAGGAGATGGAGCCGCTGGAGATGGGCTGGAGCACCGTCGGCTCGTTGAACAGCTGCGCGGAGCCGATGATGGAGAACACCGCGGTGAGCACCAGTGAGCTGCGGACGGCGGGGATCTTGATGTGCCAGGCGATCCGCAGGGCGGAGGCGCCGTCCATCCGCGCGGCCTCCAGGACCTCGCCGGGGATCGTCTGCAGCGCGCTGTAGATGATGATCATGTTGTAGCCGGTCCAGCTCCACGTGACGATGTTCGCCACGGACCACAGGACCGAGCCGCTGGAGAAGAACGGGATCTGGATGCCGAGCGGTTCGAGCAGGTGGTTGATGGGGCTGGAGTCGGCGGAGTACATGAACGACCACACGAGCGCCGCGCTGACGCCGGGGATCGCGTAGGGCAGGAAGGCGCCGAGGCGGAACAGGCCCTTGCCGCGCGCGGACTTGGCGTCGATGAGCAGCGCGAGCCCGAGGGCGACGCCCAGCATCAGGGGCACCTGGACGACGGCGAAGAGCCCGACCCTGCCCAGCCCGGCGAGGAAGTCGTGGTCCCCGAAGGCTTGCGCGAAGTTGTGCAGCGGGTCGAACTCCTTGGTGGGCGCGGTGAGTCCGAGTCCGGAGCGCTTGACGACGTAGAAGCTGCTCACCGTCGCGTACACGATGGGCGCGATGTACATCGCCAGGAAGAGGACCACGAAGGGGCCGCCGAAGAGCAGCAGCGTGCGCCTGCTGAGCGCCGTCTGCCGCCGTCCGCGCCGCGCGGGCCCGGGGTTCTGACGCGGTGGCGCGGCGGGCTCCGCCGCGCTGAGTGTTGTCGTCACGAGCTCACTTCCGGTTCGACGCCTGACAGAGGGGCGGCCGGTCCTCAGGACCGGCCGCCTCGGGTGGCCGCGGGGTGCGGCCGCCGCGGGGTGCGCGGGCGGCCGCCGGGGCGTGTGGCGGACAGGCCCTAGTCGGCCACCGTCAGGCCCTGGTTCTTGAGTTCACTCACCGTCTTGTCCTGGGTGCCGCGCAGGGCGTCCGCGATGGTTCCCTTGCCTGCCCATGCCTTGCTCAGCGCGTCGTCCAGGTCGGCGGACGTCTTGGTCATGACGGGGCCCCAGGTCCAGTCGGAGCTGACCTTCGGCGCCGCGGCCGCGAAGACGTCGTAGATCTTCTGGCCGCCGAAGTAGGGGTCTCCTGCCTTGAGTTGGGGCAGGTCGAGCAGGGCGGGGGCGGCCGGGTAGAGCGACGCCTTGTCGACCAGGCCGCCGTAGGCCTCGCGGTCGGTGCTCAGCCAGTGGGCGAAGGTCCAGGCGGCCTCGGTGGACTCGCAGCCCTTGAGTACGGCGGTGGCAGAACCGCCCGCGTTGCCGACGGGGGTGTCGCCCGCGGCCCACTGCGGCATGGGCGCCACGGCCCAGTCGCCCGAGCCGTCCTTCGCCCCGCCCTTGATGACTCCGGCCTGCCAGACGGCGCCGACGACGGTGGCGATGTTACCGCTGCCAAGACCGCTGTACCACGCCTGGTCGTACATGGGCGCCTTGCTGATCAGGCCGTCGTCGGCGAGGCCCTGCCAGTAGTCGGCGACCTTCTTGCCCGCGGCCGACGCGAGGTCGACCTGCCAGGCGTCGCCCTTGATCCCGAACCAGCTGGCGCCCGCCTGCCAGGACAGGCCCGCGTAGTCGTAGTTCAGATAGGGCGAGGAGATGTAGCGCTTGGGGTCGGACGCGTGGATCTTCTTGGCCTGCTTCGCGTACTCGGCCCAGGTCTTCGGGGGCTTCAGGTCAAGATCGTCGTAGACCTTCTTGTTGTAGAAGAGGGCCATCGGGCCTGTGTCGACGGGGGCTCCGTAGACGGCGCCGCCCAGCGAGACCGAGTTCCAGGCCGCCTTCTGGAAGTCGCCCTTGTCCCCTTCGGCGTACTTGGCGACGTCCTGGAGGGCGCCTTGCGCGGCGAAGCTCGGCAGCGTCTCGTAGCCGACCTGGGCCAGGCAGGGCGCGTTGTCGGCCTGCACCGCGTTGAGCATCTTCTGGTAGCCGCCCTTGGCGCCGGGCTGCACTTCCTGGTACTCGACCTTGATGTCGGGGTGCGACTTGTTGAACGCCTTGACCGCGTCCGCGTACCCCGGCGACCAGCCCCAGAACTTCATGGTGGCGGATCCGCCACCGCCACCGCCCGCCGAGTCCGAGTCGGACGACGAACATCCGCTGAGCACCAACGTCAGTGCGAGCGCTCCGACGACTCCCGCCGTACGCAGACGCGTCTTCTGCACGGCCCCTCCTTGTGTACATGGGCAGGGATCAGACCCGGACACCAAGGGCGGGGCCTGCTGTGAGATCGGTGCGCCGCGAGCCGCACGAGGCCTCATTCTCAGCACCGATGGCCGGAACTATGGCAGAGAATGTTATCGATGCCAATACCTTCCTCAGATGCCTCTCTCGACCCACTGAGACGGGCATGGGGCCGGTATCATCCGCCGCACGGACCGGTGGAACGGACCGGTCGAGCGGGCCGGAGAGAAAGGACCGAGAGAGGGCGCATGCGGACAGCGAACGGTGAAGAGGACAACGGACGGCCGCCCGGCATGGCCGATGTGGCCCGGGTCGCGGGCGTCTCCGCGCAGACGGTCTCGCGCGCCCTCTCCGACCATCCCAACGTCCGCGAGGAGACCCGCGCCAAGGTGCTCGCCGCCGTGGAACGGCTCGGCTACCGCAAGAACAGCGCGGCCCGGATCCTGTCGTCGGGCCGCAGCAGGACGATCGGCGTGGTCACCCTGCAGACGACGTTCTACTCCCGGCTGACCTTCACCTTCGGCGTGGAGAGCGCCGCGTACGAGGCGGGCTACTCGGTCTCCACCGCGTCCACGGCCTCACTCGACACCTCCGCCGTCGAGGCGGCCCTGTCCCGGCTCGCCGATCAGCGCGTCGAGGGCATCATCCTCGCCATCCCGCTCATCCATGTGAGCCCCCGCATCGAGCAGTTGACGGACTCCCTGCCCACGGTGACCGTCGACGGTTCGCGCACGGCGGCCTCCGAGGTCGTCGCGGTGGACCAGGTGCGGGCCGCCGAGCTGGCGACCCGCCACCTCCTCGACCTCGGGCACGAGACCGTCTGGCACGTCTCGGGCCCCGGCGAGTGGCTCGACGCGGCGAGCAGGATGCGGGGCTGGCGGCAGACCCTGGAGGCCGAGGGCCGGATGGTCCCGCCCGTGCTCGAAGGCGACTGGTCCCCCTCGTCCGGTTACCGCAACGGCCTGCTGCTGGGCCGGATCCCCGAGGTGACCGCGGTGTTCGCCGCGAGCGACGAGATGGCGTTCGGCGTGATCCGCGCCCTGCACGAACTGGGCCGCCGCGTGCCCCAGGACATCTCCGTGGTGGGCGTCGACGACATCGAACTCGCCGAGTACTGCTCCCCGTCGCTGACGACCGTGGCACAGCCCTTCACCGAGATGGGCGCGCTGGCCTTCGGCCATCTGCTGCGGCTCATCGACAACCCGCGGGCCGAGCCCGAACCCGCCTCCGTCCAGCCGGAGTTGATCGTACGCACGAGCACGGCGGCGGTCACGGGGGTGGCGGATCCGGGCCCGGGCTAGCCGCCTGTCCGCCCCGCTACCGCCCGCCGATCATCCCCAACGCGTCGGCCGCGGCGGGCGAGAGCATCGGCTCCGCCAGCTCCGCGAGCGGCAGCCAGGCCACCTCGGCGGTCGAGTCATCGGTTCTGGTGACCTCGACCGGTCCCGGCGCCAGCTCGACGAGGTAGAAGAGAGCCACCAAGTGCCAGCGCACGCCGAGCCGGTGGGCGGTGTACGTGCGGGCGTCCACGAGGCGGGCGTCGAGGACCTCGGCACCGGTCTCCTCGTACAGCTCCCGCGCCAGCGTCTCCCGCGGCTGCTCCCCCGCGTCGACGCCACCGCCCGGCAGGTGCCACAGCCCGGGCTCACTCCTTCGAGCCGTACCGACGCACACGAATGTTATGGGTACATGACAGCTAGGCGTGGGGCGCGGGAGGTCATACGTTGCTTGGCGGGCGACGGACGACGCGGCTCACCTGCCCCTTGACGGGCGAGCGAACGCGCAGCTCCCGCCCGTCGCTCACCGCACCGCCACGCGATCGCTTCGAGAAGGGGTTCTCGTGAGCCGTAGACTCTCCGCCCGCCTGCTGACCGCATGCCTCGTCCTGGCCCTCGGGGCGGGCACCGCGGTCGCCGCGGGACCCGCACAAGGCGCCCCCTCCGGGGTCACCGGACAGAGCCGCATCCCCGATCCCTACTGCTACGACGAGCCGTCCCGCCCGGACGCCGATCTGAGCGACCTCAAGGCGGGCTTCACCTCCTCGAACTGGATGCGGACCCTCCAGGCCATGTACAAGCGGCGCTGGCCCAGCGGGGAGGCGCTGGCGATCGCCCAGGCCAACGACAGGTACTGGGACCAGTTCGTGGACAAGCGGAGCTTCGACGGGTTCGCCGAGTCGATGATGGTGGCGATCCACGAGGAGACCCACATGTGGGACCTCGACCCGTCCCGCACGGACTGGGACGTCCACATCGCCGCCTGGATCAACGGCGGCCAGCAGGCGCTCGCGGTGCCGCTGCACGGCGGCTTCCCCCGCAAGGAGATCCTGCCGCTGATCAAGGACGGGCTCAGCTCCTCCATGGACGACATCTATCTGCGGGACAGCCAACAGGGGTCGTACCGCCTCCAGGGAGTGCTGGCCGAGCAGAACGCCGGGCTGACCGGACTGCCCTCGGTCACCGTCCTCCAGGAGTACATCAAGGGAGTCGGCGCCAGTAACGCCCGCGACATCGCCGCCACCAACCTGCGGTACCTGCTGCTCTATCTGCGCGTCGCCAAGGACAAGCACCCCGCCTACTGGTCCCAGATCAAGGCCGAGCCCAAGCTGCGCGACCTGGTGCTCACCCAATTCCTGCGTACGGCCTACTGGTTGGAGAAGTCCGCGCCCTACACCGGCAAGCTGGGCAGCAAGGACGCCGACAAGATCACCGCGACCAACTACGCCCCGGAGAACATCGCCGTCCTGGAGGAGTTCACCGGCCGGAAGGTCCGCCTGGACACGCAGAAGCACTGCACCGCCTGAGCACCTCAGCCCGGGGCCGTTCCCCTCGCTACCCTGCGGGCCGCTCCCCCGGCTCCCGGTGGCGCAGCTCGCACTGCCCGGTGAAGACGCCCGCCAGGTGATCGCCGAGCGCGGCGAGCGCCGCGTCCGGCGTCAGCCCTTCGGGGTCGGCGTGGAGATGGGCCGCGAGCCCCTCCACGTACGCGGCGATGCGGGCCGCCGCGACGTGCTCGTCGACCTCGGGGGCGACCTCGCCGCACTCCTTGGCGTTGATGAGCGCCTGGGCGATCAGGGCACGGGTGCGGCGGAGCGCGGCGACCTTCAGTTCGCCCAGGCGCGGGTCGTCGGCCGCGCGGCCCGTGAAGGCGAGCGCGATGCGCCATTCCCTGCGGCGCTCCGCGTCCAGCGGCATGCTCTCGGCGAGCGCGTCGACGACGATGTGCTCGATCCGCGTCCCCACCTCCTCGGCCCGGCCGACGAGCGCGGTCACCCGCTGTTCGAAGCGCTGCAGCGCGTGGCCGTACGCGAACAGCAGCATCTCGTCCTTGCTGCGGAAGTAGTGCTGGACGAGACCGACCGAAATCCCGGCCTCCGCCGCGGTCTTGGCCACCGTCACGGCGTTGAGGCCGTCGGTGGTGATGATCCGTTCCACCGCGGCGGCGACTTGCTGGCGGCGCTCCTGGTGATCGGATGTGCGAGGCATGACTCAACCATACAGACGTACGGTAACGTCAAAACCGTACGAGAATATGGTTATGAGGAGACGTCATGGGAAGCAGACGGCACACCTGGGTCCGGCGCCTGGGCGCGGCGTGGTTAGCGGCGGCGGCCGTGGTGGGGACGGCCGCGTCATCAGCCGCCGCATCCGCCCCCACGCCGACCAAAAGCACAGCGGGACCAACTCCGGCCGAACTCAAGCGCGTTGACGCCCACGCCGAGAAGCAGCGCGAGCGGCTGCGCCTTCCCGGCATGGCGCTCGCGGTCGTCAAGGACGACGAGGTCGTGCACCGACGAACCTGGGGCAAGGACGGCGACGGGAAGCCGATCACCCGTCAGACCCCGTTCCTGGTGGGCTCGTTGTCCAAGCCGATCACGTCGACCGCGGTCATGCGCCTGGCCGAGGCCGGGTCCCTGCGCCTGGACGCGCCGGTGCGCCGCTATCTGCCGTGGTTCCGTCCTTCGGGCCCCTCGGCCGACCGCATCACGCTCCGCAACCTGCTCAACCAGACCAGCGGTCTCTCGGAGCGGGACGGCATCGCGCATGCCGACCGGTTCGACAACGCCCCCGGCGGAGTCGAGCGGACGGCCCGCGGCCTCGCCGGCGCCCGCACGGGCGCGCCGCCCGGCGAGCGCCACGAGTACAGCAACGCCAACTACATGCTCCTCGGCGCCGTCGTGGAGAAGGTCACCGGGCAGCCCTTCGGCGACTACCTCAGGAAGTCGGTGCTCAGGCCCTTCGGCATGGACGGCACCCTCGTCGACGAGCGCGACGCCGAACGGCGTGAACTCGCCCCGGGCCACCGTTACTTCTTCGGCCACCCGAAGCGCTTCGACCCGCCGTACGACGCCTCGGGGGTGCCGTACGGCTATGTCGGCGCCGACATCGACGACCTGAGCCGGTTCGCCGTCGCGCATCTCGGCCACGGGGACGCGGCCGCGCGCGCCGTGGTCTCACCGGCCGGTCTGCGGGAGCTGCACAAGGGCACCGTTCCCGCGGGCACCTCCCACCGCTACGGCCTCGGCTGGCGCGACGACTCCTTCGAGGGCGAGCGCGTCGTGTGGCACGGCGGTGCGACGCCCGGGTACCACGGCACCGTCGTCCTCGCCCCCGAGCGCGGGCTCGCGGTGGTCGTCCAGGACAACGCCTACAGCCCGCAGCGCGACGAGCTCCTCAACGCCACCGCGCTGGGCGCGATGCGCATCCTGCTCGGCGGCCGTCCCGCCGCCGCCTCCACCGACCCGATGCTCGACGCCATGCTGACCACGGTGACCGTCACGGCCGCCGTGCTCGCGTTGGCGCTGCTCTGGTCGCTGTTCAGGATCTTCCGTCCGTCGCGCGGGCGGCCGCGCGGCAGGCGCCGGATCGTCGTCGGCGCGGCCGTCTCGGTCACGGGGCTGCTCGTCCTGGCCGTCACGGCCGTCTACGTACTGCCGCGGCAGGTGACGGTGGACCTCTCCGAGATCCTGCTGTTCGTCCCCGACACGGGGTGGCTGCTCGTCGCGATCGGCGTGCTGGCCACGGCGCTCGCGGTGACACGCGGCGGCCTCGCCGTGCGGGCCTGCCTGGCCGCGCCGCCGCTCGCGCGCACGGATCCCGATGCCGTACGGGACCGTCGGCAAGAAGCCCGCGCGGGCGTCTGACGGCCCCGGACCGGCGCCCGCCCCCTCGCCCGGGGACGGGCGCCGGCCTCACCCCGCCAGAATCGCTCGAACCGTCTTGCCGCCGCGGGGCGCGCCCACCACTTCGAGGCGCTGGGCGAGCTGGCGCACCATGGCGAGGCCGCGGCCGCTCTCCCTGACGAAGTTGGGGCGACGGACCTTGGGGTGGACGGGGCTCGCGTCGTACACCTCGACGGTCACCCGGTCACCGGCCACCTCGACGCGCAGGCGGCAGCCGCCGCGGGCGTGCTGGACGGCGTTGGCGACGAGCTCGGACACGATGAGCGTGACGTCGTCCATCCGCTCGGCGGTCACCTCGCACCTGCGCCGATGGGACCTGGCGAGGAACGCCGAGGTCAACTTACGTGCCCGCCTTGCCGATGCGGCTTCTTGCGGCAGCGCGTACTCCACACATGCGGTAAGCCGATGGGCGCGCCCGTGCGCACGCATGACAGCTCACATCCCCTCCCTGGAAAACCGGCGAACATGCGGGCTCGTGCTCCGCCGCCGGGGCCGCGGCATGTCTTGCGCGGCCGTTCCTGCCCCACGGTGATTCCCCCGTCGGGTGATCGCCAACCGGACGGATCGCGTACGTGTACGGGCTCACCGTTCCCTGGCAGCATGCGGGTCCATGACACCGACACCGCGTCCGTACAAGGACTACCAGGACGAGATCTACCTCGACGGACTGCGCGGGGTCGTCCCCCCGTACCCCATGACGTACGCAGAACTGGAGGCCCGCGCCCAGGCCGCGCTGCCGCCCTCGGTGGTGTCGTACGTGGCGGGCGGCGCCGGGGACGAGCGGACGCAGGACGCCAACGTCACCGCGTTCGAGCGCTGGGGCCTGATGCCGCGCATGTTCGTGGGCGCGGACCGGCGCGACCTCTCCGTCGACCTGTTCGGTCTGACGCTGCCCTCTCCCCTGTTCATGGCGCCCATCGGTGTCCTCGGCATCTGCGCGCAGGACGGGCACGGCGATCTCGCGACCGCGCGCGCCGCCGCGCGGACCGGGGTGCCGATGATCGCCTCGACGCTGTCCGCCGATCCCCTGGAGGAGGTCGCGGCCGAGTTCGGCGAGACGCCCGGCTTCTTCCAGCTGTACACGCCGACCGACCGGGAGCTCGCCGAGAGCCTGGTGCGGCGCGCGGAGAAGTCCGGGTTCAAGGCGATCGTCGTCACCATGGACACCTGGATCACCGGGTGGCGGCCGCGCGACCTGAGCACCGCCAACTTCCCCCAGCTGCGCGGACACTGCCTGGCCAACTACTTCAGCGACCCGGTCTTCCGCGCCCAGCTCCCGGCCGGCCCCGAGCAGGATCCGCAGTCCGCGATCCTGAAGTGGGTCCAGCTCTTCGGCAACCCGCTCACCTGGGACGACCTGCCGTGGCTGCGCTCACTCACCTCGCTGCCGCTGGTCGTGAAGGGCCTGTGCCACCCCGAGGACGTGCGCCGCGCCAGGGACGGCGGGGTGGACGGCGTCTACTGCCCCAACCACGGAGGGCGCCAGGCCAACGGCGGTCTTCCCGCACTCGACGTACTGCCCGACGTCGTGGCGGCCGCCGAAGGGCTGCCCGTCCTGTTCGACTCGGGTGTGCGCAGCGGCGCGGACGTCGTCAAGGCCGTCGCGCTCGGCGCCACCGCCGTCGGCGTGGGCCGCCCGTACGCGTACGGACTCGGCATCGGCGGGGCCGACGGCGTCACCCACGTCCTGCGCTCGCTGCTCGCCGAGGCCGACCTGCTCATGGCCGTCGACGGGTACCCGTCCCTCGCGGACCTCACGCCGGACGCGCTGCGGCGGGTGCTCTGACGCGATCCCCTCCCCCGCTTCCCCGCGTTGAGGCGGTCTACCCGAGTAGACACTTACGAGTTTCATGTGAGACATTAGCGTCTCATTCGAACTTGGAGTGTTACACCATGACCCCGCAGCGTGATCCACGGCGCTGGGCCGTCCTCGCGATCCTGTCCGGCAGCCTGCTGCTGATCGCCATGGACACCACGATCCTGAACGTCGCCTTCCCCTCCCTCGTCGCCGATCTGCGACCCAGCTCCGTGCAGCAGCTGTGGATCATCGACATCTACGCCCTCGTGCTCTCCGGACTGCTCGTCACCGCGGGCGCCCTCGGTGACCGGTGGGGCCGCAAGCGGCTGCTCCTGATCGGCTTCGGGGTCTTCGCCTTCGCCTCCCTGCTCGCCGTCTTCGCGACGGCCGCCTGGCAGGTCATCGCCGCCCGCGCGCTGCTCGGCGCCGGTGGCGCGGCGATCATGCCCGCCACCCTGTCGATCCTGCGGAAGGTCTTCACCGACGCCCGCGAGCGCGCCTTCGCGTACGCCGTGTGGTCGGCGGTCTTCGGTGGCGGCATGGCGCTCGGCCCGGTCGTCGGCGGCATCCTGGTCCAGCACAACGGCTGGCACTCCGCGTTCCTGATCAACATCCCGGTCGCGCTTGTGATCATCGGGCTCGGTCTGTGGATCCTGCCCGAGTCCCACCAGCCCCGCGAGGGCCGCTGGGACTGGTGGGGCGTCGGTCAGTCCGTGGTCGGCATGCTCGCCCTCGCGGGCGGCATCAAGCAGCTCGGCAAGGGCGGCCCCGCCGACCCGATGGCCTGGGCGCTGCTCGTCGTGGCCGCGGTGACGCTCACCGTCTTCGTCCGCCGTCAGCTGCGCCTGGCGCACCCGCTGCTCCAGGTCCGTCTGTTCGCCTCGCGGCCGTTCGCCATCGCCGCCGCCTCGATCTTCCTCGGCATGATCGCGCTGGGGTCCGCGCTGTTCCTGATCACTCAGTGGTTCCAGTACGGACAGGGCTACACCCCGCTGGAGGCGGGCATCAGGCTGCTGCCCGCGCCCCTCGGCCTGGTCATCACCTCGCTGATCACGCCCGCGCTGATGCACCGCCTGCCGATCCGCCACGTGATGGCCGGCGGTCTGCTCCTGATGACGGCGGGGCTCGCCCTGCCGTGGCTGCTCCAGCTGTCGGGTCCGCTCGGCTACGGCGAGGTGGCCGTCGCGCTCGCCGTGCTCGGCTTCGGTGTCGGCATCGCGACGACCGCCGCATCGGTGACGCTGATGGCGGCCACCCCGGCACAGGACGTCAGCGGCGCGGCGGCCGTCGAGGAGACCTGCTACGAACTCGGCGCCGCCATGGGCGTGGCCATCCTCGGCTCCGTCGCCACCGCGCTGTACCGCGTGAACCTGCCCGACATGGGCCTCGCGGCCGACACCGCGGCGGCCGTGAGCGACTCGGTCGGCGAGGCCGCGCGGGTGGCGGGCGAGCTCACAGGCCCTGCGGGCACCGCCCTGCTCGCCCGGGCCGGGGACGCGTTCACCTCCGGGATGACGCCGACGTTCCTGATGGCGGCCGCGCTGCCGCTGGCGGCCGCGGCGCTGACCTGGGCGAGGATTCCGAAGAACCTCCGCCCGACGGAGAACGCCCACTGACGGTCGGAGGAGAACGCCCACTGACGGCGTTCGACAACGGCACCGCCAACTGGCAACATCCGCCCCGCACTTCACGCCTATCATCTGTTCGACCCCGGGTCCCCAGTGGCGGCCCGGGGTCGGCACGTGTTCCACAGCGAGAGGACAACGGGGAATTGAGCTCCACACGTAAGCGCGGCACCCGCAAACGCCGGATAGCCATGGCCGCGATGGGTGCCGCGGCGGCCGTCGTGGCGGGCCTGCAGCTGTCGCCCAGCGCGTTCGGCACCAATGACAAGGAGCCGCAGGACACGCGCCCCGCCGCCGGGCCCGCCAACCCCGCGGCACGCCACATGGAGACCGCGGACTTCGGCGTCTCCAGTGCGGACGGGACGGCCTTCGAGGACGGCGTGCTGTCCCTGAAGTCGGCCCCGGCCCGGCGTTCGGCCGCCGCGGCGGCGGAGGCCCCGCACGGCGAGGGCTGGAAGTCGGGCGGCGGGTCCAAGTACCTCGCCTCCGGCTACACGATCAAGTTCTACGACAAGAAGGCCGTGGACTGGCTCGCGCCCTACGTGAAGAGGTCGGCGGCCGAACTCCAGCGCGTCACGAACCTGCCGGTCACCGTCGACACGAATCCGGTCGGCTGGGACTACGTGCGGCCCAAGGGCGAGATCGTCATCGGTGTCCTGCACCACCCGTGCGTGCCGCCCGCCGACGGGGGCTCCACCGGCTGGAAGGTCGTCCGCGACGGCTCCGGCACCAAGAACCTGAGCTGCGGCTTCTACTCCTCGTCCGTCGCCGACACCGTGACCAGCGGGCACGCCTACATCGACGACGAGTTCTTCACCGCGGACGGCAAGGCGAAGCCCTCCTGGGGCGAGCCCTACCTGCGCAACCACGTCAGCCACGAGCTCGGGCACACGATGGGCCTCGCGCACGCCAACCGCAGTGCGGCGCGCGGGGACTGCGTCAAGGGCACCGACTCCGGCCAGAACCCGGTGATGTGCACGCCCACCACCGCCTACCAGGACAAGCGCGCGGGCACCTACGTCCAGCAGTACGACGTCCAGGGCCTGCGCCACCTGGCCCGTGGCGGCGGCGCCGAACTGTCCCCGCAGGGCAAGGTGACCGGCATCGGCGCCAAGTGCCTCGACATCAAGGGCGGCAAGGCCGCCAACGGCACACAGGTCCAGCTGTACACGTGCAACAAGGGCCCCGGGCAGTCGTGGATCCTGGGCAAGGACGGCACGTTCCGGGCGCTCGGCAAGTGCCTGGACAACTACCGCAACGCCGCCACCAACGGCAACAAGATCAGCCTCTACGACTGCAACGGCGGGGCGTCGCAGCGCTGGTCGGTGAACACGAAGGGCCAGATCGTGCACGTCGCGTCCGGCAAGGTCCTCGACGTGGCGGGCGGCTCCACCGCCAACAGCACGAAGGTCCAGCTGTACACGGCGAACGCGAACAAGCGGCAGGTCTGGGTGACCCCGAAGTAGTCACCTGACACACCCAGGGGGCGGGGCCGCTCGCCAGCGCGGGCCATCGGCTCCAGCGGCTACAGTCACCTGCGATCAGCCCCGCCCACCTGGGAGAACCACCGACCATGGCCGTCGACGAACTGGACACCCGCATCCTGCGGCTGCTCCTCGAACAGCCCCGCACCAGCCTGCGCGAGTACGCGCGGCTGCTCGGCATCGCCCGCGGCACCCTCCAGGCCAGGCTCGACCGGCTGGAGCGGGACGGCGTGATCACCGGCACGGGCCCGTCCCTCTCCCCCGCGGCGCTCGGACACCCGGTCATCGCCTTCGTACACATCGAGGTCACCCAGGGGCACCTGGACGAGGTGGGCGACGCGCTCGCCGCCGTGCCCGAGATCATCGAGGCGTACTCGATCACGGGCGACGGCGATCTGCTGACCCGGGTCGCCGCGCGGGACAACGGCCACCTGGAGGACGTAATCCAGCAGCTGATCCAGCTGCCCGGCGTGGTGCGCACCCGGACCGAGATGGCGCTGCGCGAGCGCGTGCCGCACCGGCTCCTCCCGCTCGTCGAGTCGATCGGCAGGTCCGCCGCGGCACGCCCGTGATCTGCGCCTTTGGCATGCTTGACACCATGAGCACTTCCAGCGGCACCTCGGTCATCTTCGATCTCGACGGCACCCTCGTGGACAGCGAGCCCAACTACTACGAAGCGTCACGGGACCTGCTCGCCCAGTACACCGGACGCGCGTTCACCTGGGCCGACAACGAGCAGTACGTCGGCATCAGCTCGCACGAGACGCTCGCGCTCTGGAAGAAGGAGTACGGCATCGAGGTGCCGGTGACCGAACTGCTCGCCGACCTCGACCGCCGCTACCTCGCCCTGGCCCGCGCCGGTACCCACGTCTACCCGGAGATGCGCAAGCTCGTGGAACAGCTGCACGACGCGGGCGTGCCGATGGCCGTGGCGTCGGGTTCCTCGCGCGCGGCCATCGAGGCCATCCTGTCCGGCACGGGCCTGGACGCCCAGCTGACGACGCTCGTCTCCGCCGAGGAGGTCCCGCGCGGCAAGCCCGCGCCCGACGTGTTCCTCGCCGCGGCCGAACTGCTCGGCGCGTCCCCGGCCGACTGCGTGGTCTTCGAGGACGCGGCGCCGGGCGCGGCGGCGGCGCACGCGGCGGGCATGCGGTGCGTGGCGATCCCTTACGTCGCCGCCCACGCGGACGACCCGGCGTTCACGGAGTCGGAACTCCTGTTCCGGGGCGGGCATCAGGAGTTCACGGCCCGGGCGGCGCTGGAGACACTGGCACTCGGCTGAGCAGGGGGGCGCCCCTTCAGGGGCGCGGGGAACTGCGCGCTCAACCCCACACAGCCCGCGGCCTCAGAACCGACCCGTGCCTGCCACCCGCTCAGGAGTGAGCAACTCCGCCAGCCGCTCGGGAGGCAACAACCCCTTCTCCAGAACCAGTTCCGCGACGCCCCTACCCGTGGCAAGAGCCTCCCGAGCGATCTCCGTGGCAGCCGTGTACCCGATGTGCGGATTGAGCGCGGTCACCAGACCGATGGAGGTCTCCACGGACGCCCGCAGCACCTCCGTGTTGGCGGTGATGCCCGAGACGCACCGCTCCGCGAGCGTCAGGCACGCGGCCCGCAGCGAGGTGATGCTCTTGGCGAGCGAGTGCAGGATGACCGGCTCAAAGGCGTTCAGCTGGAGCTGTCCGGCCTCCGCGGCCATGGTGATGGTCACGTCGTTGCCGATCACCTCGAAGGCGACCTGGTTGACGACCTCGGGAATGACCGGGTTGACCTTGCCGGGCATGATGCTCGAACCCGCCTGCACCGGCGGCAGGTTGATCTCGTTGAGCCCGGCGCGCGGCCCCGAGGAGAGCAGCCGCAGGTCGTTGCAGCTCTTGGAGAGCTTGACGGCGATGCGCTTGAGGACGCCGGAGAGCTGCACGAACGCGCCGCAGTCCTGGGTGGCCTCCACCAGGTTCGGGGCGGTCACCAGCGGCAGCCCGGTGATGGCGGCGAGGTGCCTGCGGGCGGTCTCGGCGTATCCGGCGGGGGCGTTGAGGCCGGTGCCGATGGCGGTGGCGCCGAGGTTGATCTCGTGGATCAGCTCCACCGCCTCCGCCAGGCGGCTGCGGTCCTCGTCCAGCATCACGGCGTACGCGGAGAACTCCTGGCCCAGCGTCATGGGCACCGCGTCCTGGAGCTGCGTACGGCCCATCTTCAGGACGTCGCGGAACTCCAGGGCCTTGGCGGCGAACGCGTCCTGCGCGACGGCCATGGCGCGGAGCAGTCCGTGCGCCGCGGCGATCGTCGCGATCTTCACGGCCGTCGGGTAGACGTCGTTGGTGGACTGGCTGAGGTTGACGTCCTCGTTGGGGTGCAGGTGCTGGTGGTCGCCCTTGGCGTGGCCGAGCAGTTCGAGGGCGCGGTTGGCCACGACCTCGTTGGCGTTCATGTTCGTGGAGGTGCCCGCGCCGCCCTGGATGACGTCGACCACGAACTGGTCGTGCAGCCGCCCCTGCCGGATCTCCCCGCAGGCGGCGGCGATCGCGTCGGCCTTGGCCTTGGGGAGCAGGCCGAGCTCCTCGTTGGCACGGGCCGCGGCCTCCTTGACGGCGGCGAGCGCCTCGATCAGGTGCGGGTACACGGAGATCGGGATGCCCGTGATGGGGAAGTTCTCCGTGGCGCGCAGGGAGTGGATGCCCCAGTAGGCGTCGGCGGGGACGTCACGGTCCCCGAGGAGGTCGTGTTCGCGGCGGTGGGCGCTGGTCGGCGCGGCGGCAGTCATGGGGGTCTTCGAGGTCTTTCTCTTGCTGCGTGCGAA
Organism: Streptomyces kanamyceticus; assembly: GCF_008704495.1. NCBI lineage: Bacteria > Bacillati > Actinomycetota > Actinomycetes > Kitasatosporales > Streptomycetaceae > Streptomyces > Streptomyces kanamyceticus. The sequence continues at coordinate 8,698,315 of NZ_CP023699.1, read as the reverse complement.
TGCTGCGTACGAGCTCTTGCTGCATGCGAGCTCTCGCTGCGTGCGAAGAAACGTTTGTGCGCGGTGGTCCCGGCGGCGTGGCCTAGGCCGCCCGCCCCTCCGCGGTGACGCCGCCCGCGGCGGTGCCGAGGACACGGCGCAGCTCCTTGGCGCGCGCCTCCTGTCCGCTTTCGCCGAGCAGGACGGCGAGGAGCGCGGAGCGGGCCTGGCCCGCGCGCAGGGTTCCGGTGAGGATCGCTCCGGCGGCCGAGAGGTCGACCGCCCCGCCGTGCGTGTAGATCTCGGTGACGGGGCCCGCGGCGACGCGGGTGGTGAGGGCGACGAGAACGCCCCGGTCGATGGCGGCGGCGACCGCCGCGACGAACTCGGGCGTCGCGTTGCCCGCGCCCGTGGCGACCAGGACGATGCCCTGGGCCCCCGCCTCGACTGCGGCCTCCAGGAACAGCGGGTCGGCGTCGACGTGGTGCATGACCATGTCGATGCGCGGCAGGGATCCGCTGTTGACCACGGCGGGCAGCGGCATCGGCTCGGGGCGCACCGGGCGGTGCAGTACGGAGACCTTGCCGAAGCCGACGTTGGCGACGCGCGGCCCGGACGGGTCGGCGAAGGCGTCGGCCGCCACGGTCTGCGTCTTCACGGTGCCGCGGGCGGCGTGCACCTTGCCGTCGAAGACGACAAGGACGCCGAGGCCGCGCACGGTGGCGGCGGTGAGCAGCGCGTCGTACAGATTGCCGGGCCCGTCGCCGTTCTCGGCGCCGAGCGGCTTCTGGGCCCCGGTGAAGACCACCGGGCGGGGGTCGTGGTGGTGCAGGTCGAGCAGGAAGGCGGACTCTTCCAGGGTGTCCGTGCCGTGGGTGACGACGATGCCGTCGACGCCGGGGTCGGCGAGCACCTCGTGCACCGTGTGCAGCAGGGTGAGCTGCTGCGCGGAGGTGAGGCGCGGGCTGTTCACGTTGAAGAGGTCGATGACCTCGGAGGTGATGCCGCCGGGTATCGAGGCCGTGGCGAGCACCTCGCGGCCCGGGGCGTCGGCCGCGAAGCCGGTGCCCTGCCACCTGCTGGCTATCGTCCCGCCGGTGCTGATGACGACGATCCGGCGTGCCTGCGCGTCCACTGCTGCCACGGCTTCCACCTCTGCGTACCTCCCATAAGTGTATGAATCCCGAGAATCACCGGCCCCCGTGGTAGCGGTCGGGCCCCGCGCAAGGATAGTTCGAACACTGCGCAATGTGCTTGCCAACATCGGCCGCTCGCGCAACACAATAGGTGGATAATTGCGCTGTGGACGATATCGATCGCAGTATCTTGCGCGAGCTTCAGAACGACGGCCGACTGACCAATCAGGAACTCGCCCAACGAGTGGGGCTGAGCGCTTCGCCCTGTATGCGCAGAGTGCGACAGCTGGAGCAGGACGGCGTGATCCAGGGGTATCGCGCGGTCCTCGACCCGGACGCGGTGGGCCGCGGCTTCGAGGTGCTGGTCTCCATCGAGGTGCGCAGGGACCGCGAGACGGTCGAGGCGTTCGAGGCGGCGCTGCAGGACGTGCCGGACGTCATCGAGGCGTACCGCCTGTTCGGCAGCCCCGGCTGTCTGATCCGCATCGCGGTCGCCGACCTCACCGCGTACGAACGCCTCTGGATCGAGCGGCTCACCGCGCTGCCCGGGGTCACGGAGGTCAACTCGCAGATCATCATGAAGCGCATCAAGCACTCCCGCGGCCTGCCCGTCGACGACTGAGCCCCGGGCCCGCCCCCCGGAATCAGGCGCTCCTTCTTTGGTACAGACCTATTGACGCTTGGTCTGTACCTGCCTACCGTGACGCATCGCACCACGCACGTCTCCAGGTCTCCCCCCTCTCCGCACCCGAGGAGCACAGCGTGATCGGTCGGACGTTACGCCTGCTGGGATCCGCCCTGGCACTGGCCTGTGCCGCACAACTCCCGGCCGCCGCGGCGGCCCCCGAGGCCCCCCGGGCCGACACCTGCGAGGTGAAGTCGAAGCCCGCGGGCAAGGTGCTCCAGGGGTACTGGGAGAACTGGGACGGCGCGTCGAACGGCGTGCACCCGCCGTTCGGCTGGACCCCCATCAACGACAGCCGCATCAAGCAGCACGGCTACAACGTCATCAACGCCGCCTTCCCCGTCATCCGCTCCGACGGCACCGTCCTGTGGGAGGACGGCATGGACGCGACGGTGAAGGTCTCGACGCCCGCCGAGATGTGCCAGGCCAAGGCGGACGGCGCCACCATCCTGATGTCCATCGGCGGCGCGGCGGCCGGGATCGACCTCAACTCCCCCGCCGTCGCCGACCGGTTCGTCGAGACGATCGTGCCGATCCTGAAGAAGTACAACTTCGACGGCATCGACATCGACATCGAGACCGGCCTCGTGGGCAGCGGCAACATCAACCAGCTCTCGTCGTCCCAGTCCAACCTCATCCGCATCATCGACGGCGTGCTGGCGAAGATGCCCCCGAACTTCGGCCTGACCATGGCCCCGGAGACGGCCTACGTCACCGGCGGCAGCGTCGTGTACGGCTCGATCTGGGGCGCGTACCTGCCCATCGTCAAGAAGTACGCCGACAACGGCCGCCTGTGGTGGCTCAACATGCAGTACTACAACGGCAGCATGTACGGCTGCTCCGGCGACTCCTACTCCGCGGGCACCGTCCAGGGCTTCACCAAGCAGACCGACTGCCTCAACAAGGGCCTGGTCATCCAGGGCACCACGATCAAGGTGCCGTACGACAAGCAGGTCCCGGGACTGCCCGCCCAACCGGGCGCGGGCGGCGGCTACATGGCGCCGAACCTGGTCTCCCAGGCGTGGAACACCTACGGCGGCGCCCTCAAGGGCCTGATGACCTGGTCCATCAACTGGGACGGGTCCAAGGGCTGGACGTTCGGGGACAACGCCTCGCGGCTCTTCCGGCCGACCGCCTAGCCGTCCCGGTAACTGGAGGCTCGACCGCCTAGCCGCCCGGACACCCGAAAGCTCCACCGCCTAGCCGTCCGCGGGACGGCCCGTCGCCTCGGCCGCACGGCCGATGTTGCGGGCCATCCCGCCGAACACGACGGCGTGGAAGGGCGATACGCCCCACCAGTAGGCCTGCCCGAGCAGGCCGTGCGGATGGAAGAGCGCCCGCTGCCGGTACCGGGCCCCGCCCTTCCCGTCCTCCTCCACCCGGAGTTCGAGCCACGCGAGGCCGGGCAGCCGCATCTCCGCGCGCAGCCGCAGGAGCCGTCCCCGCTCGATCTCCTCCACCCGCCAGAAGTCCAACGAGTCGCCCACGCGCAGCCGTTGGGCGTCACGGCGGCCGCGGCGCAGCCCGACGCCGCCCACCAGCCGGTCCAGCCAGCCGCGCACGGCCCAGGCCAGCGGGAAGGAGTACCAGCCGTGTTCGCCGCCGATGCTCTCGACCACCCGCCACAGTTGCTCGGGCGAGGCGTCGACGCGCTGCTCGCGGCAGTCGGTGTAGAGGCTGCCGCCCGCCCAGTCCGGGTCGGTGGGCAGCGGATCGCTGGGCGCGCCGGGCACCGCCGCCGATGACCAGCGCGTGACGACCTCGGCCTGCTGGATCCGCCGCAGCGCGAGCGACACCGCCTGGTCGAAGCCGATCGGCGTGCCCGGCGGATCGGGCACGTGACGGGCGATGTCGTGCTCCTCGCAGACCACCTCGTGGCTCAGCGACTGTGCCAGCGGTCTGGCGATGGACCGCGGCACGGGAGTGATCAGACCGATCCAGTGGCTGGAGAGTCCTGGCGTCAGGATCGGCACCGGCACGATCAGGCGGCGCGGAAGACCGGCGACGGCGGCGTACCCGCGCATCATGTCGCGGTACGTGAGGACGTCGGGCCCGCCGATGTCGAACGCGCGGTTCACGTCGTCGGGCATCCGCGCGCTGCCCACCAGATAGCGCAGCACGTCCCGCACGGCGATGGGCTGGATCCGGGTCCGCACCCAGCTCGGGGTGACCATCACGGGCAGCCGTTCGGTGAGGTAGCGCAGGATCTCGAACGACGCGGAGCCGGAGCCGATGATGACGGCGGCCCGCAGCACCGTGGCGGGCACCGGGGAGTCCAGGAAGATCTCGCCGACCTCGGCGCGCGAGCGCAGGTGCGGCGACAGGTCGCGGGCCGGGACGCCTGCCGGTGTCAGACCGCCCAGATAGACGATGCGCCGCACGCCCGCGGCGCGGGCCCGCGCCGCGAAGATCCTGGCGGCCTCGCGGTCCGTGCGCTCGAAGCCGCGTCCGGTGCCGAGGGCGTGTACGAGGTAGTAGGCCACGTCGATGTCCCGCAGGGCCGCGCCGACGGACTCGGCGTCGGTGACATCGCCCCGCACCGTCTCCACCCGGCTCGACCAGGGCTGGTCGCGCAGCTTGTCGGGGGAGCGCGCGAGGCAGCGCACCTGGTGTCCCGCGGCGAGCAGCTCGGGCACCAGGCGGCCGCCGATGTAGCCGGTCGCGCCCGTCACCAGACAGCGCAGGGGCGGTGCGGAACCGCCGTCGCCGCCGCCGTCCGCGGTGTCTTGGCCGTCGTCGCTCATCGGTGGTGCCTCCAGCCGTCGTGATCCGGCGACCCGCCGTGCCGCGGGGTTTCGCCCCGCGACAGGTGCCGCGCCATCGGTCCTGCGAACACCGTCTCCCCGCGACGGCCTTTCCGCTCAGCGGGGCGGTGTCGCCCGACGGTCGTGAACCCCTTGCCCACCAGCGCGCGGGCGCCACCGGAACGAATGGCTGTGACCATCCCAAGATTCACTCGTTTGACCGACCAAGTGCATGACAGAGACACGGCGTCACCCACTTGGAAGGCCACCGTCCCATGCCCACCCGCTCCGGTAATGATGCGGCCGAAACCGGCCGCATAGCACTCGACCGAGCCGAGACCGCTCTGCTCGAGCATTACACCGATCTGGTACGTCTCGCGTACCTCACCCTGTCGCCCTCGCTCTCCCGGCACCGCCGGGTCCTCGCCGCACACTCCGCGGTCCAGCGGGCGATGCCGGGGATACGGCCTCCTCGCCGGGACGCCCACGTGCCGGGACAGCGCCGCGGCGACCGCACGGACCGCTCCGAGCGGGACTGGGCCCGCGCCCAGGTGCTGCGTACGGCGCTCCGGTACGACCGGTGCCCGACCGGCTGGCCCGGCGTCCTGCCGCCGCCGCGCGCACTGCTCCCCGCACTGCCCTTCGTCTGGGGACTCCAGCTGTTTCCCCGGTCCGGCGGCGCCGACGAACTGGCCCTGGCACAGGCCCTGTCCGGGGCACCCGCACCGGCCCGCGCCGCGTTCGTGCTGTGCCGGGTGGACCACCTCTCCGAGGAGAGCACCGCGGAGCTCCTCGCCGCGGCGGGGGTCGAGAAGCCCGCGGTCGCGCTGCGCGGCGCCCGGCAGCTGGAGACCTCCGCGGGCGCGCTCGCCGAGGCGCTCCTCAGGTCCAGGGAGTTCGACGCCTGCTCGGTGCAGACCCGGCCGACCGATCTGCTGCGGCGCAGGCGGCGCAGGCTCCTCGCGTGCACCGCCGCGGGGGCCGCCGCCATCACGCTCGCCACCGTGGCCGTCGTCGGGCCCAGGGCCGTCGGCCCTTCGTCGGCGCCGACCGGCAGCTCGTCCCGGGCGCTCGCCACGGGCGCCCTCGACCCCGCGAGGCTCGTCCGGACGCCCCGCGACGAATGGGCCGACACCGCCCGGGTCGACTTCACGGCCTGGCCCGCGCGCGGCGACCGGACCGACGACCGCGACCTGCTGGCCCGGGCCCTCGGCAGCTGGGCGGGCCCCGCGCCGGGCACCCGCACGGCGGCCACATCCACGACACCGACGCAGCCGCCGTCGAGCCCGCCGCAACTGCTGTACGCGGGAGACGTCGATGACCGCACCGTGGTCCTCTTCGGCGACGGGGACCGCATCGCCCGCTACACGGAGCCCTCGCCGGCGTCGTCGGACGACGTGTCGGACCAGGCTTTCGTGGTCCACGCCTCGACCAGGGACACCTCGGGATCCACCCCGACCTGGGACGTGGCGCGCACGGACGACGCCGATGTGACGACGGCCGCCGCCGTCGCCGTCACCCGTGGCGGCGGCAAGGTCCGCTACCTCACGGCGCCGTGGATCGCCGAGGCCGAGACGCGTGACCTGCTGCGCCCCGACACCCCCGCCAAGACCCTGCCGGTCCGCCCCGACGGGGTCACGGCGCCGGTCGCCGGCGCGGACGTGAAGAGCTGTGCCAGCAGGCCGGTCCTGCAGCTGAGGTCGTCCTCGCGCATCGTCGAGAAGCACAGTTTCCTGCTGACCGACCTCGGCGGCCTCTCGCCCGTCCACCTCACGCACACCCCGCTGCCCGGCGGCGGCACGCCACCGGCGCGCCAGCCCCGTGAGGCCACGAGCTCCACCGCCCTGCTCGCCTGGGCCCACTCGGCATGCGCCCTGGACGGGCTGCGCGGCGCCGGGGTGCGCTCGGTGAACGCGTGGGACTTCGCCCAGCAGGAGTTGCCGGAGAACGGCGGCCGCGCGGTGTGGACCTGCGCGCGGGCCACCACGTGGCGCGGCCCCGGTTCCGTGCAGGTCCAGCTCCGCACCCCCGGCGGACCGCCGTCCGCGCCCGCCCGGGTGGTGGCGCACCAGGGGTCCACCGCCGCCTGCGGCCGCTTCGGGCAGCACGTGGTCGCCGCGGCCCACTGGAAGTCGGGGGCGGGACACTGGTACACGCTGGCGGCGGGCAGCCGCGCCGTCACCGACGTCACCCTGTCCGGCACGGTCAAGGACAAGCACGCCGGACGAACCCTCGCGGTGCGCGCCCCACATGACGCACGCCTGCGGGTCGGCGCGCGCCTGGACAACGGAGAGACCCTCGTCGGCCTCGGCGAGCAGGGCGGCACCCGTGACGACTGAGCTCCGTACGCCCAAGGCGGCCACTCCCCGCGTGAGCGCGGATGTTCGGGACCTTGGCCCCTGGTCCATCGGCCCTCCCCCTGCCTACGTTGGGGGCAATTCCGCCACGTTCGGCGCCGAGCCGAACCGGCGCGGGGACAGAGCGGGACCAGAGCCGAGGAAGAAGGGAGGCGGGAAATCATGGACCACAGTCCGAGTCCGAGTCCGATGGCGTTTCCGATGTCGAGTCCGATCCCGGTTCCCGGTGGGAGCCGCACCGCGCGCTCGTGCGCGGATCTGCGCCGCCCCGCTCTCCGCCCTTCTCCTCGCGGTACGCACTGACACCCCTGGCCCCCGTGCCACAACCGGTGCCGCCGCCCCGCCCGTTGGGAGGCCGCCATGGCTCTCGTGCCCGCCGGACCGACGATCCGGCTCACCGTCGACGGAACGTCCGCCGTCTCTCTGCCCGCGCCGCGCCCCCTCACGGACCGCGCGCTCGGCATCACCTACTGACCACTGCCCCACTCCCCTTCCCGGAGGTGACCCCATGACGTACCTCGTCTTCGCCCACCGGCCCGCCGTCCGCTTCGCCCGTCAACTGGCCTTCGTATGGCGGCGGTTGGCCGACGCGCCACTGGGCAACACGGTCTGCGCCACGCGCGCGCCCGCCCCGCTCCCGTGCGTCCGCCCGGTGCACCGCCACCGGCCGCGGTGCAGGAACCGCCGCTGACCTGGTGGCCCGCTGGGCCGCGGCGGCGAGGGCCCGCCGGTCGGTGCCGCCGAGCAGGGCGTGCGCCGTGATCCGCACCGTCAGATCGCGGGCGCCCGCCACCCGGCGCAGCGACGCGGTGAAGTCCTCGTCGCCGAGGAAGGCCGCCGCGGTGCTCGGCACGCCGCCCTGGCGGTACTCGACGGTCACCGGACGCACCGGCGCACCCGCGTCGGCCGCCGCCTGGAACGCCGCGCGCCGGAACCGGCCGCCCGCCGCGGAGCACCACGTCGTCGCCTGCGGGAAGACGAGGACGGAGGTGCCATCCCGCAGCAGTTCCGCCAACGCGGCCACGGTGTACGGGAGTTCGCGCGGCCTTCCGTCCCGGTCGATGAACCGCGTGCCCGCACGCCGGGCCAGGGTGCCGATGAGCGGCCACTGGCCCACCTCGCGCTTGGCGAGCACGGTAGCCGGTTCCACGGCGAGCAGCGCGACGACGTCGAGCCAGGAAATGTGGTTCGCCGCGATCAGCGTGCCGGTCCCCTTGCCCCTGCCCGCGCCGTCCGGAGCGGACAGCGGTTCCCGGCCCGCGAGGAGCCGCACCCCGAGCGCGTCGAGCACGGCACGCGCTTCGGAGCGCAGCACGCGCGGCTCCGCGAGCCGGTCGCCGCGCGCCGCCGCCCGGGTCAGGGCGTAGGTCAACGCGGCGTACCTGCGCAGCAGTTCAGGCGGTGACACCCGAGGTTCCGGCGGCCCGGCACAGCTCGCCGGGCAGCCGGGCTCGACCGTCCACGGGTTCACAGGACCGTCTCCCCGAGGAAGAAGCGGCGGTGGCGGTCGCTGAGCCGTTCCATGTCGAGCAGGACGAAGAAGTCCGCGACGTCGAAGTCGGGGTCGTGGGCGGGCGCGCCGCACATCCACGCGCCGAGGCGGAGGTAGCCGCGCAGGAGCGGCGGCAGATCGGCGTAGGAGGGGCGGTCGGGCGCGGCGGCGGCCGGGGTCCAGGGCCGTCGCGGGTGGACCCGGAGTTCCGGCGGCGAGGCGTGCTTGGTGGTGCCGATGAGCCAGGCGGCGGACGCCGAGCGGCCGCCGTCCGCGAGCGGCACGGAGGCACAGCCCGCCAGGTGGCGGTAGCCGGACAGCAGGACGTAGCGGGCCAGCGCCGACCACATGAGGTTGATGACGGCGCCCGAGCGGTGGTCCGGGTGGACGCAGGACCGGCCCGCCTCGACGGTGGAGGAACGCAGGGCGTTCAGCGCCCGCATGTCGAACTCGCTCTCGGAGTAGGAGCGTTCGGACCGGCCCGGGGGAAAGAGCCGGTAGGTGCCGACGACCTCGCCGGTCGAGGTGTCGGTGACGATCAGATGGTCGGCGAGGTCGTCCCAGGCGTCGATCTCGTGACCGGACAGGGGGGTGTCGAAGGTCGCGCCCATCTCCTCGCCGAAGACCCGGTGGCGCAGCCGCTGGGCCGCCCGGATCTGTTCGGTGGTGTCCGCGAGGGAGGTGACGTACGAGCTGGTGGCCGTCGAAACGAGCGATGTCGAGGACATGACAGTTCCGTTCTCGGTTCGTGGGGAGTCTCCGGGTGCGGACGCGGGGTCCGGCGCCGCGGCGGCGCAGCACTCTCCGCACGGTGGCGGCACCGGCTGAACTGCGCGCTTCCGGCGCGCGTCGGCCGTACGTCCGGTGCACGTCGGGTCCCCGACGGACGCGCTGCCGCGCCACCGGCCCCGGCCTAGGCCTCAAGGCCTCAAGCAAATGTCACCCGTGCGCTCGCGTGCCGCTCCTCGCGGCGGCTCGCGACCCGCAGCTCCGCGCCGCCGGGGCCCTCCTCGCCCACCGCCACCAGTTGCTCCCCCACGAACAGCGGTGCGCGCAGACGGTACGACAGCGCCCGCACCGTCCGCCCCGGAGCGTTCTCACGAACCATTTCGAGCATGAGCAGGACGAGCAGCGGGCCGTGCGCCACGAGTCCGGGATAGCCCTCGACGTCCTTGCAGTACGGAGTGTCGTAGTGAATGCGGTGCGCGTTGGCGGTCAGGGCGCTGAACCGGAAGAGCAGCGAAGGGGTGGGCCGCAGGCGCAGCTCCCAGGACTCCTTCGCGGGCGGGGCGTCCGCCGTGTCGAGCGCGAAGCGGGTGCGGCGGCGCGCGTCCTCGCCGCTGCGGTAGACGACGTCCTGCTCCTCGACGACGCGGACCACGCCCTCCTGGCTGATCTCGTGCCGGACGGTCACGAACAGCATCTCGCCGGTGCGGCCGTGCTTGACCTCGGTCCCGACGACGCCGCTCGTGCGGTGGGCCGCGGCGCCGAGCAGGAGCGGCGCGGTGAACTCGGCCCTGCCGCCCGCGATCATCCGCCGCCGGTCGGGGACGGGCGGCAGGAAGGGGCCTTCGGCCGGATGCCCGTCCGCGCCGAGCCGCCGCTGCTCCGGCCAGTCGAGGAAGTACGGCCAGTGCCACAGGGGCGGCAGCGGTTCACCGGGGCCCGGGGCCGTGTCCTGCCGGTCGAGGACGGCGCCGAGGGCGGCGGCGGGCGCGGCGGGCAGCGGGTCCGTGGCGGTGACCGGGGCCGGGTTCCACTCGGCCACGTACGACGCGAGTCCCTTGGGACACCCGGGCGGCGTGTGCTCCATCGTCACCATCGTCACCTCTTGTGCCGGACAAATCCGGCTCCAGCGTCTGCCGCGGCGCGGAGCCCGTCAACCCCGGGCACCGAACGGCCCGGCGGGCAAGGGAGGCATTGACGCTCCCCGATTTGGCCGTACAAACTCGGCGGCATGCCCCACCCACTCCCCCTCGCAGGCATCACCGTCGTCAGCCTGGAGCAGGCCGTCGCGGCCCCCTTCGCCACCCGGCAGCTCGCCGACCTCGGCGCCCGCGTCATCAAGGTGGAGCGTCCCGGGGGCGACTTCGCGCGGCGGTACGACACCACGGTGCACGGCCAGGCCAGCTATTTCGTCTGGCTCAACCGCTCCAAGGAATCGCTCACCCTCGACCTCAAGTCGGAGCGCGGCAGGGAGGTCCTCGAGGAACTCCTCACGGGCGCGGACGTGTTCGTGCAGAACCTCGCGCCCGGCGCCGCCGACCGGCTCGGCCTGGGCCACGAGGCGCTGCGGGCCCGCCATCCGTCCCTGATCCCCTGCACCGTCAGCGGCTACGGCACGGACGGACCGTGGGCCGACCGCAAGGCGTACGACCTGCTCGTGCAGTGCCAGACGGGTCTCCTCCAGCTCACCGGAACCCCCGAGGAAGCGGTGCGCGCGGGGATCTCGGTGGCCGACATCGCGGGCGGGATGTACGCGTACACCGGCATCCTGTCGGCCCTGTTCACCCGGGCGACGACCGGGCGCGCGACGACCGTCGAGGTCTCGCTCTTCGACGCGCTCGCCGAGTGGGTGAGCCAGCCCGCCTACTACACGCGGTACGGCGGCACCCAGCCACCGCGCGTGGGGGCCCGGCACGCGACGGTCGCTCCGTACGGCCCGTTCACCGCGGCGGACGGCAACGACGTGCTGCTCTCCGTGCAGAACGAACGCGAATGGGCCTCCCTGTGCGCGGAGTTCATCGGAAGGCCCGAGCTGACGGACGACCCGAGGTTCGCCACGGGCGCCGACCGGGTGGCGCACCGCGACGAGCTCGACGCGATCATCTCCGCACGCTGCGCCGGACTCGGCAGCGACGAGATGATGCAGCTGCTCGACCGCGCCAACATCGCCAACGCGAGCGTCAATTCGGTCCACGAGTTCCTCGACCACCCCGTCCTGACCGAGCGCGGACGCTGGCAGGACATCCAGGTGCCCGGCACGGACGCGCCGGTGCAGGCGCTGCTGCCGCCCGCCGTACTCGGCGGAGTGACCCCGCGCATGGACCCGGTGCCCGCCGCGGGCGAGCACACCGAGGCGATCCTGCGCGAGCTGGGCCGTGACCCGGACGACATCGCACGGCTGCGCGCGGAAGGAGTCTGCCGGTGAGCGCCCTGGACACGCTGTCCGCCGACGAGCGCCTGGTCGTGACGACCGTACGTGACTTCGTGGACGAGCAAGTCAGGCCGGTCGTCAGGGAGTTGGAGCACGCCGACACCTACCCCGAAGCGCTCATCGAGGGCATGAAGGAGCTCGGCGTCTTCGGGCTCGCCGTCCCCGAGGAGTTCGGCGGCACCCCCGTCTCCACCTCCTGCTACGTCCTGGTCACCGAGGAGCTGGCGCGCGGCTGGATGAGCCTGGCGGGCGCGATGGGCGGCCACACGGTCGTCGCGAAGCTCCTCGTGCACTACGGAACCGAGGCCCAGCGGAGCCACTGGCTGCCCCGCATGGCCACCGGCCAGGTGCGCGCGACCATGGCGCTGACCGAGCCGGAGGGCGGCTCCGACCTCCAGGCGCTGCGCACGGTGGCGCGCCGCGACGGGGACGCGTACGTCGTCGACGGGTCGAAGACGTGGATCACCAACTCCCGACGCTCACAGCTGATCGCGCTGCTCTGCAAGACCGATCAGGACGCCGAGCCCCGGCACCGCGGCATCTCCGTGCTGCTCGCCGAGCACGGCCCTGGCCTCACCGTCTCGCGCGATCTGCCGAAGCTCGGCTACAAGGGCGTGGAGAGCTGCGAGCTGTCCTTCGACGGCCTGCGCGTACCGGCCGACGCGCTCCTCGGCGGCGTCGAGGGCCGGGGGTTCGGGCAGATGATGAAGGGCCTCGAGACGGGTCGCCTCCAGGTCGCCGCACGCGCGCTCGGGGTGGGCCGCGCCGCGTTCGAGGACGCGCTGCGCTACGCCCAGGAGCGCGAGTCGTTCGGCGTGCCGATCTGGCAGCACCAGTCCATCGGCAACTACCTCGCCGACATGGCGACTTCGCTCTCCGCGGCCCGCCAGCTCACCCTGCACGCGGCCCGCGAGGCCGACGCGGGGCGGCGCGTGGACATGGAGGCGGGCATGGCCAAGCTCTTCGCGTCCGAGACGGCGATGCGGATCGCCCTGGACGCGGTGCGCATCCACGGCGGGCACGGCTACTCCACGGAGTTCGACGTCGAACGCTACTTCCGCGACGCTCCGTTGATGCTCGTCGGCGAGGGCACCAACGAGATCCAGCGCAATGTGATCGCGCGTCAGCTCGTCGCGCGCGGCGGCCTGGACGCCTGAGCATCGACACGACTGCTACGTACGACAGTTCGGCTCGGTCGAGGCTCCTCGTACCGGGTGCGACTGCGGCGCCACCCCGGCCAGACGGCCTCAGGCGACGCCGAGCCCTTCGACGACGACCGCGTTCGGCAGCCCGGCGAACACCTTGCCCGGCACGATCAGCTTGCCGCGTCGGCTGCCGCTGCCCACCAGGACGTACGGCAGATCGGCGACGGCCGGATCGACGAGCACGGGCCACGCGGCGGGCAGTCCGATCGGCGTGATGCCGCCGTACTCCATGCCGGTCTCGCCCGTGGCCGTCTCCATCGGCGCGAACGACGCCTTGCGGGCGCCGAGTTGGCGGCGCACGGCGCCGTTCACGTCCACGCGCGTGCCGGACAGGACGAGGCACGCGGCGAGCGTGGTCTCGCCGCCCCGCTTGCCCGCGACGACGACGCAGTTGGCGGACTGGCCGAGCAGTTCGGGGCCGTAGTGCTCCAGGAAGGTGGCGGTGTCGGCCCACCGCGGGTCGGTGTCGACGTGCACCAGCTCCTCGGCCCGCACCGGACCCGCCCAGGCCCGGACCGCCGCGGCGACGGGTGCGACAAGCAGGTCGAGCACGTCGGGGGCGGGGTGGACGACGTCGAAGTCACCGAGGGGAGCGCGCATGGCGGCACGCTAACAGCCGTCAGTACGAAGCGGCGCGGGCGGGCGGCACCGAGACCGACATCGTCATCGTGACCGGCTCGGCGCCCTTGTTGTGGTAGCCGTGCGGCACGTCGGCCGCGAACGTGGCGGCGCTCCCCGCGGGGACCGGGTGCTCGATGCCGTCGACGAGCAGCGTCAGTTCGCCCGCCGAGACGTGCAACAGCTCGACGGTGCCCGGCGGATGGGCGTCGGAGTCGCTGCCCTCGCCCGGCATCAGCCGCCAGGACCACAGCTCGAAGGGGCCGCGCGCGTCGGTGCCGACCAGGAGCGTGGTACTGCTGCCCGCGTCCGTGGACCACATGCGCACCGCCTGCTCCGGGGGCACCAGGCGGACGTGCGAGCCCTGTTCGTAGTCGAGGAGCGTGGTGATGCTGACGCCGAGCGCGTCCGCGAGTTTGACCGTGATGCCGACGCTGGGGTTGGTCCTGGCCTGCTCGATCTGGATGATCATGCCGCGGCTGACGCCCGCGCGGGCCGCGAGGGCGTCGAGGGTGAAGGCCCTTTCGGTGCGCCAGCGCTTGAGGTTGCGTGCGAGCGACCGGGTCAGCTGGTCGAGGTCCGACACATTCCGTCCAATGTCCTGGATGACAGGGTTCACTTCACTGAAGTACAACGCGGTGCACCTGATGGCTCCCGAAGGTTCAACACACTGTACTGCGAGGACCCTCGCCGACCGCGCCCACCGGGCCGAGCACGCCTACCGTCCAGACCGCGCCCACCGGGCCGACCACGCCGTCCGCCACGGCCTACGCCTCCCCCGACTCCCCCAGCGCCACCAGCTGTTCCGGCGTGACCCCGTCGGGTATCGGCACCGGCGCGGGCGTGCGCAGCGGCGGCTCCCACCCCCGCTCGGCGTCCCACGTCCGCACGACCTTGGCCGGGGCTCCCGCCACGACCGCGTGGTCGGGCACCGCGCCCCGGACGACCGCCCCCGCGGCGACGACGACATTGCGCCCGATCCGCGCCCCCGGCAGGATCACCGCACCCGTGCCGATCCAGCAGCCGGACCCGATCTCCACCGGCTCCATCCGCGGCCACTGCTTCCCGATCGGCGTGTGCGGATCGTCGTACGAGTGGTTGGTGGACGTCACGTACACATAGGGCCCGAAGTAGCAGTCGTCGCCGATCGAGACCGTGGTGTCGGCGATGACGTGGCTGCCGCGGCCGAGCACGACGCCGTTGCCGATGCGCAGGATGGGGTCGGGGCCGAGGTCGAGGTCCGGCATCATCCCCGCGGTGAGCGTGACGTGCTCCCCGACGATGCAGTGGTCGCCGAGCCTGATCCACGGCTCCCCGAAGACCGTGCCCTGCGGGAACGCGAGCTTGGTGCCCTCGCCGATCGCGCCGAACCGCAGCCGCCCGGGGTGCGCCGCCGTCACCGCGCCCGTGCGCTGCACCCACGACCAGCCCGCGTGGACGGCGCGCTGCGCGATGCGGCGCCGCGCGGCGGCAAGGGATGAGAACGTGTTCCTGTTCTTCGGCACGCGCTCACGTTACTCAGTGCCCCGGGGCCGCGCAGGCCCCCGTCCTGTGATCTTCACCCCATGCGGCGGCAGGCGGCCCGGCGTCCCGTACGGTGCCGTCAGGCGCGGCGCGACACAGACGCACGGCAGAGGGAGCGAGTCGATGGGCCACGAGGCACTCATCACCGGCATCGGCGGCAAGGATCCGAAGATCGACCAGGACGCCTTCACCGCGCCCACGTCCGTCGTGCTCGGCGAGGTGACGCTGCACGCGGGGGCGAGCACCTGGTACGGCGCGGTGCTGCGCGCCGACTGCGGGCCCATCGTCGTCGGCGCCGAGAGCAACATCCAGGACAACTGCACGCTGCACGTCGACCCCGGCTTCCCCATCACGGTCGGCGAGCGCGTCTCGGTCGGTCACAACGCCGTCCTGCACGGCTGCACCGTCGAGGACGACTGCCTGATCGGCATGGGCGCCACCGTCCTCAACGGCGCGGTGATCGGGGCTGGTTCGCTGGTCGCGGCGCAGGCGCTCGTGCCCCAGGGCATGGAAGTGCCCCCGGGCTCGCTCGTCGCGGGCGTGCCCGCGAAGGTACGCAGGCAGCTCACGGACGAGGAGCGCGAGGGCATCTCCCTGAACGGCACGATGTACGTCGAGCTGGCCAGGGCCCACCGCGACGCGCACGCCGCGGGGTGACTCAGTCGGCGGCCGGGACGGGCTGCCGCTCGGCCACCGCGGCTTCGGTGTCGGTACTGGTACCGGCACCGGCACTGTCCGCCTCGGCCGCCGCCTTCTTCGCCCTGCGCTTGACGAGCAGCATCGAGGCCAGGCCGATCAGCACGGCGGCCGCGAGCCCCAGGTACGAGAAGCGCTTGAGCCAGTCCTCGGCGACCACGCCGATGTAGTAGATGACGGCGGTGGTGCCGCCCGCCCAGACGATGCCGCCGAGGACGTTGGCGATCAGGAACTTCCAATAGGGCATGCGCAGGACGCCCGCGAGCGGTCCCGCGAAGATCCGCAGGAGGGCGACGAAGCGGCCGAAGAAGACCGCCCACATGCCCCACTTCTGGAAGGACCGCTCGGCGCTCGCGACGTTCGCCGCACTGAAGTGCTTGGGGAACTTTCGTTCGAGGCGGGCCAGGAGCGGCCGTCCGCCCTTGCGCCCGATGGCGTACCCGATGGAGTCACCGATGATGGCGCCCGCGCTCGCGCACGCCCCGAGGACGACGGGGTTGATGTCGCCGTGCTGGGACGACAGGAGCGCCGCGGAGATCAGGACGATCTCACCGGGCAGCGGAATGCCCAGGCTCTCCAGGCCGATGACGAGGGCCACCAGCGCGTAGATGCTGACGGCTGGGACGTGCTCCAGCCACTCCTGGACGTGCAACGCCGGTTCCTCCGTAATGCTGTGTGCATGAGAGCTGTGCGGATGAGACGGGCAGCCTACCCGGAGGTGTTCACTCCGAAGGAACGGCGTCCCAGAGACCGCACCGGTGCTCGCCGTGCACGGTCGCGCTGATCGCGGTCCCGCCTGCCGACGCGGTGCGCAGGGACAACACCCGCCCCGGCCGGGTGCGCTGGTCGGGCGCCGCGGGCGCGCCGTGCGCGAGAGGCACACCGTCGCGGACGAACGAGCCCCAGTACCGCACCATCTGCCGTGAGAGCGCCCGCTGTTCGGCGTTGAGCGGCGATACGAGACCGAAGTGCTTGAACAGGTACTGCACCTCGTTGACGTGCGTCGCGCCGAAGTCGAAGTCCGTGTCGAGGTCGCGCAGCGAGGCGAAGGGCGGCGAGGTGCGGTCGGCGAACTCGTAGGCGTAGACGGGCCCGCGTCCCGCGAGCGCCTTGTTCATGCGCAGGGCGGTGCAGGCGAACATGCGGTCACCCATCGCCGCCGCGTAGGCGGTCGTCGGCGAGGGGTGCGCGGCGAGCGGGTACTCCTTCAGGACGCGGCCACCGAGCTCGGGACCGTACGCCTCGGTGAGCGCGGGCGCGTACCCCTCCGCGGTGAGCGGCGTGCCCTGCCCGTCGAACTGGGAGAAGGCGAAGAGGCGCCCCTCGTCGCTGTTGGCGCCGTTCAGGACCGGCACCCGGGCCGCGCTCCCGTTCTCGTACGCCGTCTTCGGCTGCTCGGGAAGGAAGGCGCCGCCGACGACCGGACCCCAGTCGAAGCCCGCCTGCGCGGCGAGGATCTCCTTGGCGGGCCTGGCCCGCAGACAGGCGAGGGCGGTCGCCGGGTCGGGGCAGCCCGCCTTCTTCGCGAACGCCGCTCCGTCACCGACGGCCCGCCGGTGCTCGCGGCCCGCGCAGTCGCCGTACGCGCCGCTCTCCACGATGCCCGCGCGGTACAGGCCGCGCGCGGTGGGCGAGGCGAGCAGGGTGCAGACGGAGCGGCCGCCCGCGGACTCGCCCGCGATGGTGACGCGGCCCGGATCGCCGCCGAAACGGCCGATGTTGGCGCGCACCCAGCGCAGCGCGGCCTGCTGGTCGAGCAGTCCGTAGTTGCCCGAGACGCGGTCGGACGCCTCGCCGTCGAGCCCTTCGGCGGCGAGGAACCCCATGGCTCCGAGGCGGTAGTTGACGGTGACGACCACGGTGCCGGTCTCCCGGGCGAAGGTGTCGGGCACGATGTCCTCGCCCGCGCCCGCGGTGAGCCCGCCGCCGTGCAGCCAGACCATCACGGGGCGGTGGCGCGCACCGATGGGGGTGTACACGTTGAGGTCGAGGCAGTCCTCGGTGTGGCTGGGTTTCTCGTAGCCGGGGTCCCAACTCGCCGCCTGTACGCAGTGGTTGCCGAACCGATCGGCCCGGCGCACGCCCGCCCAGGGTTCGGCGGTCCTCGGCTCCTTCCAGCGCAGGGCGCCGACGGGCCGCTCCGCGTACGGAACGCCGAGGAACTGCCGCCCCTGCGCGGTCGACAGGCCGCGCACCCATCCGGCGTCGGTGCGCACGAGCGTACGGTCCGCGGCCGTGTCGTCCCTGGCCTGCGCCGACTGCGGCACCAGGGTGGCCGCGGCGGCCGCCGCAAGGACGGCGACGACCGACGCGGCGCGTCGTATCCGGCTTCTCCTCATGATCTGGCTCCCTTGACGACGACGGTTCCCGAGAGGATCAAGTCACGTGCGCTGGTGCCCACTTGGACGGTTCTGCGGCCCGTGCCGAGCGCCCAGTCGTGCCGCTTGGCGTCCCATGTGGAGAGGGTCCGCCCGGCCACCCGCACGGTCAGGCGCCGCCGCTCCCCCGCGCGCAGCGGGACCCGCCGGTAGCCGCCGAGCACCCGCTCGGCCCGCGCCCGCTTCACGTCGGGCGACGGGCCGACGTACACCTGCGCGACGGTGACGCCGTCGCGGGTCCCGGTGTTGCGCACCGTGAACTCCGCCTCGACGCCGTCGCGCCCCGCCCGACGGACCGTCAGGTCCGAGTACGCGAAGGTGGTGTACGACAGGCCGTGCCCGAAGGGGAAGAGCGGCCGCACCCCTTCGGCGTCGTACCAGCGGTAGCCGATGCGGCTGCCCTCCGTGTACTCCTCGACCCCGTCGACGCCCGGATAGCGGCGCGGGTCACCGGCCGTCGGGTGGTGGTCGTCGTCCACGGGGAACGTCTGGGTGAGCCGCCCGCCGGGGTCGCAGTCCCCGAACAGGACGGCGGCGGTGGCGGCCGCGCCCTCCTGGCCGGGGTAGTACATCTGCAGCACCGCGGCGGTCCGCTCCAGCCACGGCATGGCGGTCGCCGACGAGGTGTTCAGGACCACGGTGGTCCGCGGGTTGGCGGCCGTCACCGCCCTGATCAGCGCCTCCTGGTGCCCCGGCAGGGCGAGCGCGGTGCGGTCCTGGCCCTCCGTCGCGTCCTCGTACGCGAAGAGGATCACCGCGTGCGCGCCGCGCGCCGCCCGGACGGCCTCGGCGACATCGGCCGAGCGCGTGGCCCGCGTGACGCGCCGCAGCCGGAAGGTCTGCCCCTTCTCGCCGCCCTTCGCGCTGATCTTCAGCCGGTGCCCGCCGCGCGAGAGGGCCTGTGTCGAGCGGCGCACCCGCAGCCCGTCGGGCGCCGCCGACGTCAGGCCGCCCGTGAAGAACTCACCGACGCCCGGCAACGGCGGATACAGCTCCACCCCGTCCAGCTCCATCCGGGGCCGGTCTCCCGAGTAGTGCACGACGAGCGTCCACTCGTCGTCCTCCTCGACGGTGAGGGTCCCCTCGTACGACCACTCCTTGCCCGCTGCCACCTCCTGCCCCTCCGGATCGAAGCCTGGCGTGAGCGCGGACTCGGGCAGCCGCTCGCCGTAGAGGTCCTCGCCGAGCGCGTAGCTCACGCGGGCGCCGTGCCCCGCGCGGGACTTGATGGCGTCCAGCGGCGCCTCCGCGTGGTCGGGCACCACGTGGGCGCTGCCGCCGCCGCTGACGAACGGGTGTCTGCCGGTGGGTCCGATGACGGCGATGTCCCGGGCCGCACGGCCGGTCAGCGGCAGCGCGCCGTGCGCGTTGCGCAGCAGCGTCGCGCCGGCCTTGGCCACCTCCAGGGCGACGGCGGCGCCCGCCTCCGGATCGCGGTCGGGGCGCCGCGGGGCGCTCCCGTCGAGCAGCCCGAACCGGTCCATCACACCGAGGATCCTGCGCACGGAACGGTCCACCTGCGCCTCGGGGACGCTGCCGTCCTCGACCGCCCTCTTCAGGGCGGCCCCGAAGTAGCCGTCGTCCGGCATCTCCATGTCGAGGCCCGCGGCGATCGCGGCGACGGTGCTGTGCTGCGCGAACCAGTCGGTCATCACCCAGCCCTCGAAGCCCCAGAGCTCGCGCAGGACGTCACTGAGGAGCGTCTTGTTCTCGCAGGCGAAGGTGCCGTTAACCTTGTTGTACGCGCCCATGACCGATCCGGCACCGGCGGCGACGGCCGCCTCGAAGCCGCGCAGCTCCGTCTTGTGCAGGGTCCGCTCGTCCACCCGCACGTCGACGGACATGCGGTCCTTCTCCTGGTTGTTCAGGGCGAAGTGCTTGACGGTGGCGATGAGGCCCTCGCCCTGGATGCCCTTGATCTCCTCGGCGACCAGTTCGGCGGCGAGCAGCGGTTCCTCGGCGAAGGTCTCGAAGTTGCGGCCCGCGTACGGCGTACGGATGAGGTTGACCATCGGCGAGAGCAGCACGTCCTGCCCCAGGGCGCGCCCCTCACGGCCGATCACCCGGCCGTAGCGGCGCGCGAGTGCGGGGTCGAAGGCCGAGGCGAGCAGGACGGGCGCGGGCAGCGCGGTGGCGCGGGCGGCGACGCGGACACCGGCGGGGCCGTCGGCGAGCCGCAGCGGCGGGATGCCGAGGCGCGGCACGCCCGGGACGTAGCCCGCCTGGCCGAGCCCCTCGGGGTCGTCGGCGCCGTGCAGCAGGGAGATCTTCTCGTCGAGCGTGAGCCTGCCGATGAGGGACTCGACGCGGGGGCCCGCGCCGGTCTCCCGTCTCGCGCGGACCGCGGCGTACGACGGGAACGCCGCATCGGCGGTGACCGCGGCGGCCACGGTGATCGCACCGCCGAGCAGCCCGAGGGCTGACCGCCGGGACACGGAGTCGGACATGAGCCGTCACTTCCTTCTGTGCCTTCGAGCATTCGACGTTTGAACGCACTATGCGACAAAACAGACTTGACGCACCGTTAGACACCGCGAGGGACGGCGGGAAAACTATGACTGGCCTTGACTCGTGTCAATGAGTTGAACAAATAAAGGGAGACGCCCGGGACGCGTACTGGCGCGTCCCGGGCGTCGGGGTTCGGAGGCGGGGGTCGGCGACGGCGCCCCGCGAGGGGTCAGCTGGGGTCGTTCGGCCGCAGGGTCCAGACGACGGTCATCTCGCCGGTGACGGCGCCGTCCGCGCGCTGGATCGCGATGGCCACGGGGAACTCGGGGCGCTTGCCCTCGTCGAGCTCGGCGATCACGTCGGCGGCCGGACGGCCGAGGGTCGCCGTGGCCGTCACGGGCCCCATGGCCAGCTTCTTGTACGAGATCTCGGCACTGACGGCGAGCGGCACGGCCCGCGAGAGCTGCGCGCCGAACGCGGCGAGCACGATGGCCCCGCTCGCGGACTCGCCCAGCGTGAACATGGCACCGGCGTGCGGCCCGCCGACGTGATTGTGGTACTCGCTCTGGTCGGGCAGGGCCACCACGGCCTTGTCCGGCGCGGTCTCACGGAACTCGAGGTTCAGCGTCCTGGCCATCGGCACCGTGGCGGCGAGCATCTCGCCGATCGACATCTGGTCTGCGCTCATGCCCGGTGATGTTACCCATGGGTAGCGTTCCTGACCAGGACCCCGGCTCCGGGGAGATCACCGTCACCTATGGTTGCTCCCCATGTGGCAAGGACAGCAGCCGCCCGGGGGCGAGCAGAACCAGCGGGACCAGAGCCAGAACCCCTACCAACAGTCGGGGTACCAGCAGCCCAACCCGTACGGGCAGCAGGCTCCATGGAACGCGCCGACGGTGCCCGGAGGCCCTGGGGCCGCGCCGCCCGAACCGCCGCGCGGCGGAGGCGACGGCAGGAAGGCCCGGCTGATAGCCATCGTCGCGGCGGGCGCCGTCGTGGTCGCCGCGGGCGTGACGGGGTTCCTGGTGCTCGGCGGCGACAAGGACGACACCGCGAAGCCGGACCCGACGCGGTCCGCGTCCGGCGAGCCTTCGGCGGACGCCTCCGACCATTCCAACCCCCGGACCGGGGACGACGGCGAACCCGAGCCGACCGTGCCCGGCTGGAAGGTCGTCATCAATCCGAAGCGCGGCCTCGCCTTCGACGTGCCTCCGGGGTGGGCCCTGGAGTCGAGGGACTGGGCGGGCGGCGTCGTGAAGGAGGGCGACGAGACGGAGACGTACCTCGCCGCCTTCGCCGCCCCCGCGTTCTACCAGCGGAAGTGGTGCGCGACCGACGAGGACAAGGACGGCAGGCCCGACTACACGTCGCTCGCCTCCGCGGGCACCAGGGGCAACAGGGGCGTCAAGAGCACCGAGCAGGCCGCGCGGAACGACGCGACCATGTGGGTCTACGGGGCGTACACGCAGCCCGACAAGGAGAAGGTCACGACCGGCGCCGTCGAGTCGTACACCACCAAGTCGGGCCTCAAGGGCAGCCTGGCGAGCGCCAGTTCGGCCGGTGTGGACAAGCAGGCCAAGTGCGCGTCGGACGGCAAGGCCACCGTGTTCGCCTTCAAGGACTCGGGCGGCGAGTTCGCCTCCTGGTCCTTCCACGGCGCCAAGGGCGTCAAGGACGAGGTGCCCGACGCGACCGTGCGGAAGATCCTCTCGACGGTACGCGAGTACGACGTCCGCAAGGACTGAGCGCGGGCCCCGGGAGCTGTCGTCCGGGGTGGCTGTGATCTTGGGCGTGGCGCACCCGTATCGTGGCCCGCCATGTGGCCAGGACAGCAGCCGCCCGGGGGCGAGCAGAACCCGCGGGACCAGAGTCAGAACCCGTACCAGCAGCCGGGCTACCAGCAGCCGAATCCCTATCAGCAGCCGGGATACCAGCAGCCGGGATACCAGCAGCCGGGCCATCAGGCACCGAGTCCGTACCAGCAGCCCGCGCCGGGCGACGGCGGCCAGGGCGCGGGAGACGGCGGGCAGGGCGGGCCCGGCGACCGCGGCAGATCCAAGGTCATCCCCATCGTGGCCGCTGCCGCCGTGCTCGTGGCCGCGGGCGTGACCGGATTCCTGGTCCTCGGCGGCGACAAGGACGACGAGGACACCAAGGCCGACTCCCCCGCGGGATCCGCGGCCAAGAAGCCAGACTCCACGCCGGGCACCGATGGCGGCGGCAGCGACGGCAGCGACGGCAGCGACGGCGACAGCGAGCGCGGTACGGACAACGGCCTCAAGCCGACCGTCAAGGGCTGGCGCGTCGTGGTGAACCCCAAGTGGGGCACCGCCTTCGACGTACCGCCGGAGTGGGACGTGCAGAATCCCGGTTCGGCGATCGCCTTGGAGGACCACAAGACCGGCAAGCCGCTCATGACCATGTCGGCTCCCGCGTACCTGAAGCCCAAGTGGTGCGTCGCCGACGACAACAAGGACGGCAAGACCGAGGACCACGAGCTCGCCGCCGTGGGCACCAAGGGCGCCAACGGCGCGAAGAACACCGACGAGGTCGCGGTCAACCAGGTCTCGTGGTGGATCTACGGCGTCTACACGCAGCCCGACAAGAAGAGCCTCGGCCCCGAGGAGAAGCCGGTGCCGTACACCACGAAGTCCGGCATCAAGGGCAGCATCTCCCGCGCCAAGTCCGTCAACACCCCCATGAAGGGCAAGTGCGCGACGGACGGCAAGGCGATCAGCTTCGGCTTCAAGAACGCCGCCGGTGAGTACGTCGTGTGGAGCCTCTACGGCGCCACCGGGGTGAAGGACGAGATTCCCGAGGAGACGGTGATGAAGATCCTCAGCACCGTGCGCACCCAAGGCGACCCCACGGAATCCTGACGTTTTCCACCCCTTCCTCCCGTCTCCGGAGCCCGTCCCGAGGCCCGTCCCGGGGCCCCGTGTCCGCCCCACCGGGGGCGCCCATGGCACAGGGGCCCCACCCCCCTCTATGGTTACTGGCCATGTGGCCAGAACAGCAGCCGCCCGGGGGCGAGCAGAACCCGCAGGACCAGAGTCAGAACCCGTACCAGCAGCCGGGGTACCAGCAGCCGAACCCGTATCAGCAGCCGGGATACCAGCAGCAACCGCCGCAGCAGCCGGGTGGCTATCCGCCGCCTCCCGCGCAGCCGCAGCAGCAGCCGCCGCAGCCGGGCGCCTTCTCGCAGCCCGAGCAGTCGCACTGGGCGGCCCCGACGCCGCCCCCGATGCCGACCGTGCAGCAGGGCGGCGCCGGTGGCGGCAACGGCGGCGGTGACAAGAAGACGAAGGTCACCGCGATCGTCGCCTCGCTCGCCGTGCTCGCCGCGGCCGGCGTCACGGCGTTCTTCGTCCTCGGCGACGACAAGGACGACAAGGTCGACAGCGCGGGGCCCGCGAAGCCCTCGAAGTCCGCGACCAAGGACCCGAGCCCGAAGCCGAGCGGCGACAACGAACGCAACGCGGAGGGCGACAAGCCGACCGTCGACGGCTGGCAGGTCGTGGTGAACCCCAAGTGGGGCACCGCCTACGACGTACCCGCCGACTGGAAGGTGGAGACGCCCGACACCCTCATCGGCTTCGAGGACGAGAAGAAGGGCGACGGCAGCGCCCTGATCATCATGTCCGCGCCCGCCGTCCTCAAGGAAAAGTGGTGCACGTCGGACAGCAACAAGGACGGCAAGGAGGACGACACGTCCCTCGCCGTCGTCGGCACCAAGGGTCAGAACGGCGCGAAGGACACCAAGGACGTCGCGCGCAACGACTCGGCCTGGTGGGTGTTCGCCGGGTACACCGACCAGAAGAAGGCGGACAAGAAGAAGATCAAGATCGGCAAGATCGAGGACTACACCACCAAGGCCGGCATCAAGGGCAGCCTCGTCACCACCGTCACCGAGGGCGCCGCCGGATCCGGCAAGTGCGACACGGAGGGCAAGGCCACCACCTTCTCCTTCAAGAACGAGTCCGGTGAATACGTGGCCTGGACCCTCTACGGCGCCAAGGGCGTCAAGGACGAGGTCCCCGACGCCACGGTGAAGAAGGTCCTCAACACCGTCCGGTGGAGCAAGGGCAGCGACGAGTCCTGAGCCCCGGGGCGCGGGGCCCGGTTCCGAGCCACCTGGGCGGGCCCTCCTGGGCAGGCTCTCCTGGGCAGGCTCTCCTGGGCAGGCCGCAACTACACGCCGCTGACCGCCGCTGACCGCCGCCGCGATCGTGACGAACCTCGGAAGCCACGGGGCGTTGATCGCGGCGGCGTTCGCGGTTCTCGACGCCGGTGGCGACGCGGGGACGTCGGACTCGCCTCAGCCGACGCTGAAAGCCCCGTCGGGCGGCTCGGGTGAGGCGACCGCGTCCTCGTCGCGCACGGGCTTCGCGTCACCGATCAGGCGCCGCAGCGCCGCCCCGTGCTCGACCCTGGCGGGAAAGGCGTCGGACGCCGCGCGCCGGGTCAGGGCCGCGATGTCGAGCGGTTCGTGCGAGGCCACGAGCACCGCGTTCCCGAAGCGGCGGCCGCGCAGCACGGACGGCTCGGCGATCAGCGCGAGCTCTTCGAAGACCTCGGCGAAGGTGGCCAGTTGGGAGCGGAGGAAGGTGAAGGGCGAGCCGTCGGCGAGGTTCGCGGCGTAGTGTCCGTCCGGCCTCAGGACGCGGGCCGCCTGCCTGGCGTAGGCGACGGTGGTCAGGTGCGCGGGCACCCGTGAACCGCCGAAGACGTCGGCGACGACGATGTCCGCGCTGTCGTCCGGCGCCCGGTCGAGCCACGCCCTGGCATCCGCGCCGTGCACGGTGACCCCGGCGCCCTCGGCCAACGGCAGGTGCTCGGCGACCAGTTCCAGCAGGGCGCGGTCCGCCTCGACGACGTCCTGCCGGGATCCCGGCCGGGTGGCCGCGACGTAGCGGGGCAGGGTGAGCGCGCCACCGCCGAGGTGGAGGACGTCGAGCGGCAGGCCGGGTTCGCCGGTGGTGTCCAGGACGTGCGCCAGCCGCCGCGCGTACTCGAACTCCAGGTGCGTGGGCGCGTCCAGGTCGACGTACGACTGCGGGGCCCCGTCCACCGTGAGCAGCCAGGCCCTGGCCCTGTCTACGTCGGGCATCAGCTTGGCGGTGCCGTGATCGACGTCCCGGGTCACCGGAATCGCCTCGTCACCGGCTCCGCCCTCGAACTCGTGCTCGTCCACCCGCCCATTGTGCCCGTCCGTCGTCAGCCCTTGCCCCCGGCCGTCGGCGGGCCCGGGGGAATCTCGGCCTCGATCTGGGCGAGCTGAGCGGCGAGGATCTCTTCGAACGCGGCGCCGCGTTCGACCCCGAGGGGGCGGACGTCGCGGGCGAAGTGGGCCAGGGCGGGGAAGCGTTCGGGGTCGGCGCCCAGCGCCGCGACGCGGAACAGCTCCATGCCCTGCTCGTACTCCTCGGGCGTGATGCTGCTGACCGCGGCCTCGGAGGAGATCAACGCGACGATGAGGACCACGATCCGGTGGTAGCGCGCCGGGATCTCCGCGTCGGGCAGTCCGGACGCGCGCAGCGCCTGAAGGAGCTCCTCCATGGCCAGCCGGGAACCGGTGCCGCCCGATGCGTAGCGCCCCCAGACCGCGGCGAGTTGGGGCTGCTGCCCGAAGGCCTCTCTCGCCCGCAGGGCCAGGGCGGTGACCCGCTGCTTCCAGTCGCCCTCGGGCCGGTGGTCGGCCATCGCGGTCAGCAGTATCCGGTCGGCGACCGCGCGCAGCAGCTCGGTCTTGCTGCGGAAGTGCCGGTAGAGGCTGGAGGAGTCGGTCCCGAGGGCCGCGGCGAGCTTGCGCACGCTGAACGAGTCCGCGTCGCTCGTGCGCAGCAACTCCGCCGCCGCATCCAGGATCTCTTCGGTCGACCAACGCCTGCGGCCTGCCATGTTGCTCCTCTCGCCGGGACCCAGCGTACCTATGCACTTGGTGTTGCACGCACCGCGTGCATAATGAGGACATGAGGCTGCCGGTCGGACCGGCATGCCGCTCGTGCCCTGTTGTCCGGCTCGGGTGCCCCCCTTGCGGCGCCCGCCCCGGGGAAGACGAAAGGACGCATGACGTGAAGAACTCGCCGAATTCCACGGAGCTGAACTCCGCGGAGCTGAATTCCACGGGGCTGAACTCCGCGGAGCTGGACTCGGCCATCGAGAACGTCCACCGCGCCGGTGTGCCGGGCCTGTTCGCCGAGGTACGGGACGGTGACGACGTCTGGCGCGGCGCCGCGGGCGTCGCCGATGTCGCCACCGGCCGCCCCGTCACCGCCGACATGCGCCACCGCGTCGGCAGCGTCACCAAGACCTTCACCGCCGCCGCGGTCCTGCGGGAGGTCGAGGCCGGTCGGATCGGTCTCGACGCACCGATCGGCCGGTACCTCCCGAAGCTGGTGCCCGGCGAACGCGGTGACGCGATCACGGTCCGGATGCTGATCAACCACACCAGCGGCCTCGCCGAGTACCTGCCGTACGCCTACCCCTCCCTCAAGGCGTTCCCCGATTTCGCCGCCACCGGGCCTGAGAGCCTGGACGACCACCGGTTCACCCGGTTCGATCCCACCGCCCTGATCGAGATGGGGGCCTCCGCACCCGCCGTCGGCGTCCCCGGCGGCGCTCCGGGCTTGTACTCCAACACCAACTACCTGCTCCTCGCCCAGCTCCTCGAACAGGTGACCGACACCCCGACCGAGCAGCACATCACCCGGAACGTCATCGAGCGCGCCGGGCTCCGGGACACCGGATTCCCCACCGGACCACACGTCGAGGGGCCGCACTCGCTGCTCTACGAGTCATGGCTCGGCAAGATCGACCCGCCGCGCGACTACAGCGTCTTCGACATGTCGTTCGCGGGCCCTTCGGCCTCGCTGATATCAACCGTCTCGGACCTCAACCGCTTCTACGGCCTGCTCCTGTCCGGCCAGATCGTCAGCCACTCGTCGCTGGCGCAGATGCGACGCACCGTCCAGATCGTCTCCCAGGAGCAGAAGACGATCGACTACGGCCTCGGCCTGTACCCGACCGAGGGCCCCGGCCAGAGCGTCTTCTGGGGCCACGGCGGCACGGTCTGGGGTGGCGGGACGCTGGCCATGACCCGCGCCGACGGCAAGCGGCAGCTGGCGGTCGCGGTGAACCTGCAGCGGTGGAACAAGCTCGATTCCGCGGGCAGGCCCGAGCCCCACCCCATCGACGAGGCGCTCGCGACGCTGTACCGCGTCGCGATGACGTAGGCGTACTCCTCGCCGGGGCGTGGGCCGGGGCGTGCGCACGAGTGCGTACACCCCGACCCTCCGGGCGGGCGCGCCCGGGCACGCCCCGTCAGGCGACCTCCGTGACCGTGCCCGCCCCGACGGTGCGGCCGCCCTCCCGGATCGCGAAGCCGAGGCCCGTCTCCAACGGCACGTCGCGGCCCAGCTCGACCGTCATCGTGACCGTGTCGCCGGGCCGGGCGACCGCCGCGTCACCGAGGTCGACGTCGCCGACCACGTCCGCGGTGCGGAGGTAGAACTGCGGCCGGTAGCCCGTGGCGATCGCGGTCCTGCGGCCGCCCTCGCGCGCCGAGAGGACGTACACCTGCGCGGTGAAGCGCCTGCTCGGAACGACACTGCCGGGCGCCGCCACGACATGACCGCGGCGTACGGCGTCGCGTGGCAGACCGCGGAGCAACAGCGCCACGTTGTCCCCCGCCTGCGCCTCCTCCATCGGCTTGCCGAACGTCTCCAGGCCCGTGACCACCGTCTCCGTGTCGGCGCCGAGCACCTCCACGCGGTCACCGACGCGCACCGTGCCGCGCTCGACGGCGCCGGTGACCACGGTGCCACGCCCGGTGGGGGTGGTCATCTGGGGTTCCTGAACGGCGCGAATCGCCAAGCGGGGATCGATCCGCCCTTCCACGAGCAGTGGCGGGAGTGGCCGGGAGTGCGGCACCGGTGTGGATTCCGCATCGGAAAGCCGTGAGCACCGGCACTCGTCGCGACCGATTCCGGAACCACGCGGTCACCGAGCAGTCACCTGTGCGCGACCGCGCCACTGCATGGGCACAGGTCACCCGGACATGCAAAAGGCGGTGAACAGGATCGGTGCCATCACGGGTGACCTCCACGGTCATCGCGGCTGGGACACGATCAGGACACCGGCAACTCCGGAAGAGCGGACCACCCCTCTCACGAGGACTTTCGAGCACTTTCACCGCCCCATTACCAATGGGGGTCGAGGCGGCCCGCCCTCTGAGACCTATTACGTGCCCTTGTCCAATGCAGCCCTTGCCCATGAGGTTGCAGGCCCCCGCGCACCGGCTTGGACAGCAGGCGCCAATTGCTAGTTGAGCAGAGCGTATTCCCGGTTGAGCCGTGTGCGTTGGTGGAACCAACATGATCGGGCTTGGCGAGGGGGCGGGACGTGCGCCACAGACTGCCGACTGTTGCTCACAGGTTAAGCAAGGGCCGCATGTTTGCGTTTCCGGGTTTCTTCTCCCCCGCCTGCCTACCTTGCGACGACCGGGCCAGCTGGCAGCACGATGGAGCGGATGGACAGGGTGGACGTGAGGGCCGCCAGGATGCGCCACTACGGCGGGACACACAGGGGGCGACGCAGTCGGTCCCCGCGAATGCGGCGAACCCGGTCGCGCCGAGAGCCTCATTCACAGCCCGCAGAGACAGCTCAGGAGCCTCGGGCGCCCCATCCTCACCGACCGCCGGTTGCACCCCCACCTAATGATGAGCCCACCCCTCGGCCGCGCCCACATCGGCGTCACCGCCGACGTTTACGCCCACGCCCCGATTCCACCTCCAACGCGACGCCATCGACCTCCTCGGCCACGCCCTCCGCAACCCCTCCGAGATCACTGGCAAGCCCGACGACGAACCATCGCTCTGCGCGGTCCCCGCCCGCTGGCCTTGCCGTCAACTACTGCCGTCACACCACGATGGAGCCCCGCCAGGCGCTGCTGACGGGGCTCCATATTCGCTAACGCACACTTACCAGCGAACCCTCAAAGGTCCTGGAGAACCCAATCGCGGGCGGCCGCAAGGCAGGGTTCGAGATCATCAAGCGCCGTCAGGCGGCCGCTCCGCGTGCGAACTTGGCCCGTTTCCGAGTTCGCTAGATCTTCCTCGAATTCCCCGGTATCCCACAGCACCACCTGAGCCATGAAGTTGCCGCCATCAAGGATCCAGCTCACTGACGTCAGCTCACCCTCATTAGGGGACGTCTCAATCTCTGAAATATCCCGCAGAGCCTCTGTCTTGTGGATTTCCTGTCGGATCCACTCCTGAGCCCGCTCCAGCAGCACACTACCTAGGGACATCCCCATCCTCCCAGCTTGATGTTCTTGGCCTCGGGAAGTTGAGGAACAGGGTTCCCCTTCTTCTGCGCCAGACGAGCAAAGATGGTGTCGGAATCTGACATCTTGAAGTCCCCCGACCTGCCGCCAGGAATGAGTGAAGACTTCGGCACGTCGAATTCCGCGTACACGGATCCCGGGCGTGCCGATATATATGCGTCTCGGCTTGCTGGGTACACCACGTAGGTGAAACCACCCCCACCACGTTGAACCATTCCGGTCTCCATCATCGCCTGATGCTCTGCCCCAGACATCCAACGGCCAACAGTGACCATCCCGTCGTCTGGGGTGTGGCCTCCGCTGTTGTGTACGAGTACCGGCGTTTCTCCCGCGACCACATAGTACGTGTGGACGCCTTCGACGGTGAGATTGTAGGTGCGCTGCCGTTCCTGATAATGCCGGACAAACCTGACCTTGACCGTCTCGCCCTTGTCGGTACGCAGGGTGATGCCTGCTTCGAGGTCGTTCGCTTCGAGCCAGAGCTTCAGCGAGGGGACCCAGAAGGGGTGTTCACCGGTGGCGGTGAGGGATCCGGTGCCGTCCTTGGCGGAGATCGTCAGGTCGACGAACTCCCTGTCCTTGTCTGTGACGATCTTGTTCGTGACCTTGCGGGCCGTGGTCTTGCCGGTCTCCGGGTCGGTGGCAAGGACCTTGTCACCGACCTCGACGTCCTTGATGTCCTTATGTGTGTCGTTGGCCATCAGGACGGGGGTGCCGGCCACGAAGCAGGTGCAGCCTCCAGGGTTCCTGAGACCCTTGGAACCCTTGACACCCGCGGCTGCTCTGGCGCCCGCCACCATCGAGATGAGTTCGGAGGTGCGGTAGGACGACTGCCGGAGATCGCACTTCAACTTGCTATCACTGGGCGAGCACAAGAACGAGAGGTCTTGCTTCGGCGCTGGGGCGGCATTGTCATGATGCTTCCAGTTGGGGTTAGTACCCATGCCATAGATGCTTGAGTCCGGCGCCGCGACACGTTTGGGCTCGGGCTTGCGGATCTTGGATACGCCGCTGTTGGAGAGGCTGTAGCCGGAGTTGCGGTTGTAGTGCAGCCAACTGGTCGAGCTGTAGCGGTAGTTACCGGAGGTCCAACGCGAGGTGCTGCTGGCGGACCAGCCCCAGGACCAGCTGCCTCTGCTGGTGTAGGTCCAGGTTTCCCACTTCGGCTTCTTCTTGCTGCCGACGTTGCAGGGGCCGCCGTGGTCGCAGGCTCCCATCGGGCGCAGGCCGTCGGGGTCGGAGAGGGTGGCGGGGTTGTTGTTGCCGTAGGTGTAGCCCTGCATCTGCTGCGGGTCGGTCGGGTCCATCAATGGGTCGACCGAGATGAACCGTCCGGTGGCCGGGTCGTATTCGCGGGCCCCGAGGTGGGTCAGGCCGGTGGCTTTGGTGTCGTCGGTGCCGCCGACGAAGCCCTTGGTGCCGGGCCACTCCTTGGGGGCGTCACCACGCGGTCCGCCGAAGGGGAGCGTGCGCTTCTGACTGAGGGCCAGGTCGGCTGCGTTAATCGCGAGTTGGCCGGTGCCGTGGTGGTCGGCGATAGTGAAGTCGAAGGTACCGTCGTCGTTGCGGATCGCCTGGTGGCTGCCGCCGAGCGTGATGTAGCGCGTGGCTTTCGCCTTGGTCGCACCCTTGGCGAGGGTGAGTTCGGTGTGGCCGAGGTAGAGGGTGGTGTCCGCGTCGGTGCGGCCGATGAGGCGGTTGCCGTCGGCGTCGTACACGTACTCGGTGACCTTGTCGGCCTCGGTGACCTTGGCGAGGTGCCCCTCGGCGTCCCAGGTGAGCTTCTGGCCGTCGCCACTCACCTTGCGGGTGATGGTGTTGCCGGTGTCGTCGTACTCGAAGATCGACTTGCTGGTGCCGGTCGGCCCTGAGGTACTGACATCAGTCAGGGTGTGCGGCTGGGAGCTTCCGGGAGTGGGATAGGTGTAGGTGCGCTTGGTGTCCTTGGTGCTGTCACCCGCCGGATTGTGCAGGGTTTCGGTCTGCCGGTTGCCGACCTTGTCGTAGGTGTAGGAATGCCAGTACGGGGCCGGTCCGCCGACCTTGTCACCGGCCGGGTCTGTAGCGCACGTCGCGGTGTTCTGTGTCCACGCCTCGGTGAGCCGGGCCAGGTAGTCGTAGGTGAAGCACTGGTTGTCGGTGCCGGTCCGGGAGACGTCGGCCATGGAGCGGACGTTGCCGACCTCGTCGTAGCCGTAGGTGACGTGGCGGTCGACGCCGACTTGGTCCGTGCGGTCGACCCGGGAGGTGGCCAGACGCTGCGTGCCCGCCTCGTAGGTGTTGGTGACCCGGGTGATCTTCGCGTTGCCCGTCAGTCCTAGGTCGTACTGCAGGGGCTTGCCGGTGTAGCTGTACTTGGTGCTGCTCGTCATGCCTTGGCCGAAGACCGAGATGGGGCGCAGCGTCTTGTCTTCGTAGTCGTAGTTGAACGAGCCTGCGGGCAGGGAACCGGCCGCCGAGTAGCTGACCGTGGCGGTCAGGCCGGAGGGCTTGTAGGTGGTGCCGCTCTGGTAGGCGCCTTGGAGGCTTCCTTCCTTGGCGGGGATGACGACGGCGGTCTTCGTGGCCCGGTAGAGCTTGTCGTACGCCGTGACCTTGCTGGTGTAAGCGTCGTCGCCGATGTAGCGGGTGGACTCGGCGAGTTGCCCCTTGGCGCCGGTGACCGTGTCGTAGACCCACTTGGCGCGCAAGGGGCCAGAGTCGGTCCCCTCTCGCAGTTCGGTCTTGCGACCCAGGTTGTCGTAGACGTTGACCAAGGTCACTTTGCGGGCGTCCGTGCTGGTGGTCAGCTGGCCCCGGTCGTCATAGTCACTGATGGATTTGCCCCGGTCGGGGTCGGTCGTCTCGGTCTGGCGGCCGAGCTGGTCGTAGGTGTAGGTCCAGCTGTTGCCGGCCGGGTCGGTGACCTTGGACAGTTCGCCGCGCGGCGTGTGCGTGTAGAGCGTGGTGTCGTATGCCGCGTCGGCCTTGCGCTCGTGGTGCTGGCGCAGTTCGGTCGTGTTGCCGCGGGCGTCGGTGAGGGTGGTGGTGGCGGTGCCGCCCTCGGGCGGGATCACCGTGGCGCGGTCTCCGCCGTACACGGTGGTGGTGGTGTTCAGGACCTTCGCGCCGTCGACATGAGCGCCCAGCTGCTGGTTCTCGACCTCGCGGCCCAGACCGTCGTAGGTGGTGCGGTTCTGGGTCTCCACCGTCCTGATGTCGTTGGGCTCGAAGAGGGTGGTGGTGGGTGCGCCGGTTGTGTAGTAGGGGGCGAAGGTCTTTGTTGCCAGGCCCCGTTCGTCGTAGAAGACGTCAGTGAGGATGCGTCCGGACTCGGGCCCGGGGCCTGGGTCTGGCGCTCACGCAGGAAGCCGTCGTAGAGCGCGTACGAGGTGATCTGGCCGCCGCTGTTGTCGAGGGTCTTGGTGGCGACGGTCGACGGTTTCCCCTCCGTGACGGCGTAGACGAACTCGTAATTGGGGGTCTGGCTGGTCTCGCGATTCGCAAGCCACACCTTGGCCGAGCGCCCCAGAGCGTCATGCGCGTATGCGGTGACGTTGCCGTTGGTGTCGGTCTGCTTGACCGGGAGGCCGCTGACCGCGTCGAGTTCTGTGGTGGTGGTCTGGGCTGTGGCGGGGTCGAGCAACGTGGCGGGCGGCGTGGTGACCTTGGTCTGCGTGGGCCGGCCGGTAGCGGGGGTGTAGGACGTGGTGGTGGTACGGCCGTCCTTGCGCGCGGCGCGGACCGGGTCCTTGCCTTCCTCCGCGGTGACGTCGGCCGTCAGGTCGGTGGTGGTCAGTTCGCGTCCGTAGCCGTCGTAGGAGGCGCCGGACTCCAGGTAGGTGGCCTTGGTGCCGTTGTGACTCTTCAAGGTCGCCGTGGTCGTCGCGTCGCCCTTGGTCGGTGCCGCGCCGTAGACGCCACCGTCGTAGGCGGTGCGGGTGTCGGAGATGACGTCTTTGGTCCGGTCTACGGCCGTGTCGCAGGCCTTGGCGACGGTCTCCACCCGGGAGGGCATGTTGAGGATGTTGTCGGCGGTGTTGGTGGCGAAGGTGGTGCGGGTGCACTGGTTGTCATCGGCGGTCGAGCCATCGCCTCGGTCGTCGACCTGGGTGGCCCGCCCGGCCACGGTGTCGAGCGTGGTGGTGCTGGAGGTGGTGCGCCATTTGCTGCCGACGCCGTTGTCGAGCGAGGTCCACTCCTTGGTACTGCCAGTACCAGTGAGGTTCGCGGTGACGGTCCCCCAGCTGCGTTCCTTCTTGGCCGTCTCGTGACGCCAGGGCCGGTTCACCGACTTGGTCAGGACCTTGCCGCCGGGCTTGTCGAAGGCGACCGCCTTGTACTCGAAGCCCGCGGCCGACTCATGGTCGGTGATCGCGTCTCCTTCGCCCTCACCGAGGGGGACGCTGACGGACTTGGTACCGCCCGAACTGTCCTTGCGGTCGCCGTCCATGCCGCGCAGGAAGTAGCGCTCCTCCTGCGACTTCATAGCGTCGGCTCCGCCTTCGCCTCCGGTCTTGACCCGGACGTGGCCATAGCCGCGCCACTGGGACCAGGTCTTGTGCTTCTCCTTGGTCAGGCCGTCGTCATCGTCGAAGTGCCACGCCGCATCTCCCAGGTACTCGTACTTGGTGACCTGGTCGGGTGCCCCGCCCGTGCGGTCGGAGGAGGTGACGGAGGTGGTGACGTACTTGTTGAACCAGTGCCGTTCGGGGTCGGTGGTGCTGTCGCCTCCGATGTACTGCGGGAAGCAGCGGGTGGTGTTCGACTGCGGGGTCGGCAGCTTGTCGAAGTCACAGACGGGATCCGAGTAGTTGGCCGTGACCTGGCCGCCGTACTCGTCCGCGACATCCGAGAGGCGTGCCTTGATGAAGGGCGCGTAGCCGTCCCCGATCTTGTCGAGCCGGTTGGCGTGCTGGGTGTACGCGAAGGTGGTCTTCGGTAGCGTGACGGCCGGTGAGGCGGAGTGACCGGTGTGCTGAATGCTGTCGAGCAGTAGCTGATAATCGGTGTCGGCCATGCCCAGCGGTGGGCCAGCTTCCAGGAGTCGACCTCGGCATAGGTGCCATCGGCCTTGAGGACCTTCGTGGTGACGTCCGTCAGGCGCTTGCGGGTCCAGAAGGACGGGCCCAGGCGGCCCTCGTCACACTTGGTGCCAGCCTTGCAGTTCAGATCCCACGGCGTGTCGTACCAGTAGAACGACTTGTCATCGATGGAGTCGGCAGCACAGGTCACCCCATCCTTCGGGAGGCAGCGTTCAGCGTTGTCGAAGACAACCTGGGCCTGCGGCTTGCTGAACATGCTGGAGGACTTCAGGCCGTAGTCGATCCGCTTGAGGTAACCGCCCCGGGTGTAGGGAGTGTCGTCCTCCGCCTTCAGATTGCGGCCATAGGAGTTGCTCTCCTTGGCGTAGTGGTACGAGATGGCGTTGCCGTGCGGATCGACGACGTAGTCAAGATTCCATCGCCAGGCCTGCTGGCACCAGGATGCCGCGAAGGTGTCCTTGTGGCACTCCTCTCCGCTGTTGTTACCGAAGACCGGCGTCGTCCAGGTGGAGTTGGTGGCGTCCTTGCCTTCCGCCCAGCCGGGCAGGCGGTTGTAGCCGAAGTAGTAGCGCGTGCCATCTGGCGTGGTGACGCGCCAATACTCCCCGTCGTTGTCACCGTTGCCGCGGTCGGTCGACCTCAGCCGCTTGATCTTGGTGCCGTCGTCGCTCTTCAGCTTGAACTCGTCATTGCCCGCAGAGACGAGTTCACCGCCCTTGCCATTGAACGTCAGAGTGGCGTTGTCGTACGCCCAGCACTGGTCGCCGGGCTTGCTGCCGTCGGAGTTCTTCTCACCGTCATCAGCGCAGGACTTGTAACGCCGCTCGATGGAACCGGGCCACAGATCGAAACCGTCGCCGACCCACGAGCCCTGGTTGTTCGTACCGCCAGTACGACCGTCGATGGAGCCCGAGGAGTAAGACAGCCCCACACTCGGACTCAGCGACCCGGGCACCTCAGGTACCGGCATCTCGTACGACCAGGAGAAGTCGCCGGTGTTCAGGTCCGTGCTCCAGGCTGACGAGGCCGACAGCGCGGTGGCCTTGTAGTCGCCCTTGATTCCTTCGGTGTCCGCGGCGGCCGCTAGCACCGTCGCGCCACCGGACTTCAGGTGCACCGAGTCAGCGGTCAAGGTGCGCTTCTCGGTGTTGTTCTCGGCCGCGACGGGCTTGCCGGTTCGGCAGGTGTCCTTCGTCGGCGTGGTGACCGCGCAGGCGGGGAGCTCGACCAGCCGCAGGCGCGATGCGTAACCGCCGCCGAAGGCTTCGGCGAAGTCCGTGTAGTCGACTGTGACCGCCACCGCGGCGTCGGCCGCCCTGGCCGTACGGCTCATCGACTTGGGCTCGGTCTGGGGCGCTTCCGTCGGAGTCAGGGCGAACAACAAGCCCTGTACCCCCGCGCGTTCGGCCCGCGTGCGATCCAGGACTCGGGTCTCGATACGGTGCGGCGCCGTGCCCTCGGCCTTCTTGCCGCGGGCGGTCCGTGCCAAAGCGACACCGATGGGCTGCCCCTTGGCTGCGAGGAACTTGTCGGCCCCCTTAGCGGAGGAGTCAGGCAGGATGACGTCGGCCGTGCCGCCCTTGGGCCAGGACTTCTTGGGAGTCCGGCTGGGTGTCCTGGGGCCTTTGGAGAGAATGCGTGGCTCGGCCTTGGGGTCGTTCTTGCCCGCTACCGGCCTTTCGGACTTCGGGAGGCCGGGTAGGTTACTGCCTTCGGCTACGGCGGTCGGCGCTGCTGCGGCCTGCAGCAGCGTGCCGACCAGGACCGCGGACAGAGCCAGGGACATGCGCCGCCGGAATGTGGGGCCAGAACGCCGTTGGAACTTGGGTCTCATACGTGTCGCATCCGTCGCTGCCAGGCGCCTGGTCCGTCAAGGCGGACCGGCGCGAAACTTTGAAGAGCAAGAGGTGTGGGTAAGCCCGGGTGCGCGACCGAGCGGAACTCGGACGCGCACCCGGGGGCCGGGTCAGCTGCCGGCGGGTACGTCGGTGGGAAGGCCGAACAAGGAACCGGCCAGCTCGCTGACCTGGCTGTCGTTCAGGGCGCCTTGGAAGGTCCACACGTCGTCCACGGAACCGGCGAAGTACGAACCCGCGGCATCGCCCTTGGCCCTGCCGACCTGCAGGGACTTGGTGGCCTTGAAGGTCAGGGCGTTGTCGGCCCAGGCGATCAGGTCCTGGCAAGCGGCGTCGTCCGCGTCCCCGTTGCCGTCCGCGTCCCCGCACGCGACTTCCTGCAGGATCCCGTTGACGTAGAGGCGGGCTTCCTTGGCGAAGCCGTCGTAGACCACTGTGAGGTGGTTCCACACGCGGGCATCATCGAACTCAGTGCTGCCCACCTGGGTAACTACGGCGTCCGTACCATCCTTGGCTGGCAGAGTGAGCTCCCAACGACCAAGTCCTTCTGGGTCCTTGGCATCCGGGACGAAGCGGACCTCGAAGGCACTGCGGCTACTGCCCTCTCCACTGACCAAGGCCACGTCATGATCCGGTGTCGCCGCGGCCCGAGCCCAGGCCGCGACGGTGAAGCTGCCGCTGGTGTCGACGGGCATCGCGGAAGTGGCCGCGTACGCATCGGTGCCGTTCAGTTCCAGCCCCTGCAGGTCGATCATGCCCTCGCCGAGCCGCGCACCACCGTGCAGGCTCATCGGGCGCTTCTCGGACGAGGAGTCCGGCGTAGTGGCCGGGCTGCTCACGCTGCTCTCCTCGAAGTTCCAGCGGCCCTTGACCAGCGGACGCTGCTTGAACATCTGCTGGACTTCCTCGGCCGACACCGGCCGGTCAAGGAGACGCACGTCGTCAATGCTGCCCGGGAAGTGGTTCTTCACCTGGCCGCTGTAGCTGCCCGCGCCCAGGTACATGGACTGGTCCGCGTAGAACGCCCCGGCCAGCGGAACCGATCCAGCCTTGGCCCCGTTGACGTACAGCGTCAGGGTGTTGGCGACCGTGTCGTGCACACCCACCAGCTGCGCCCACTCCCCCACATAGGCGCTGGCGCCGTCCGGTTGCATGGCACGGATCGGGGTAGCGTCCGCCGCGTCAGCAGAGTACTGGTTGACCGCCCACCGGTTATAGGTGGAGGAGTAGTACAGCTCGAAGCCGGGGCGCTCTTTGCCCGCCTGCGCGGTGATGATCGCCGCGCCGTCTGGCTTCTTGTCCAGCTTGGCCCAGGCAGAGACGGTGAAGCTGCGTGAAGTGTTCAGGTGCGGACCGCTGGTCTGGCCGATCTTCGCGTAGCCGTCGGTGCCGTTGAACGTGGTGGCCTTGCCCGCGATGCCGGGGATGCCGGTGGTGACGCCGCCGTGGTACTTGGCAGGCAGCACCCCACCGTGTCCACCGATCTCAGTGGCATCCGCCGGCTCGTCCAGGTCGAAGACTGCCAGCGCGGGACGGCCCGGGTCGCCGATCGTCTGCTGCGCGTGCAACTTGTCGACCTCGTCCTGGGCCAGCGGCTTGTCGAACAGCTGCACCGCGTCGACCGCGCCCGGGAAGAAGGCCGCGGGGGCACCGCTGTACGAGGCGGCCCCAAGCTGCAGACCGCGACGAGCCTCCCACGGGCTGTCGTAAGCGGTCTGGCCGACCAGCTTGCCGTCGACGAACAGCTCCAGCACGTCGCGCGCCGAGTCGTAGGAGCCGATCAGGTGCGTCCACTTGTCGGCGACCACGCCGCCGGGCTTGTCCGCCATCGCGCGGGCGATCCCGGCGTCCGCGGTATCGGACTTGTACTGATTGAACGCCCAGCGGTCGTACGTCTTGGAGTAGTACAGCTCGAAACCCGGGCTGTGGTTGCCCGGCTGGGTGGCGATGACCGCCGCGCCCTCAGGCACCTTCGACAGCTTCACCCACGCTGAGACGGCGAACCCGCCACTGGTATTGACCACCGGTATGTCGGTCGAGGCGTAGCCGTCCGTGCCGTTGAACACCACAGCCGTATCCTTCACACCGGCCACGCCCGGCGTAGCGCCGCCGTGCAGCTGTGCGGTGCGAGACGGCGTCGATCCCTTGGCCTCACTCGCACCCTCGCCCTCATCCAGCTGCCAGGTCGCCCGCTCCGGCTGCCCCGCTTTGACCCGGTACTGGTAGGTGCGGATCTCACTCGGGTTGCCTGCTGAGTCAAAGGCCCTGACCGTGATGAAGTTCAGGCCTGGCTGCGATGGCAGCACCTTGGCGATCTTCGCCGCACCACCAGTTGTAGTGATCTTGTTCTTCGAGGTGGGGTCGTTGTTGATGCCGTACCAGTACGACGTCACGTCCTTGTCGGCGGCCTTCAGCTCGAATGACCCGTACTTGCCTACTCCGTCGTACCAGGGATCACTCGGATTCTCGGGGTCCGATGCCGGGTACTCACCTGAAGCAATTGAGGGCGCTTTGGGCACTTTGGTGTCGTAGATGAAGTAGCAGGCCTCCGGATTCCCGGCGTACGACCATGGCGAGTACTGCGCGCCGTCGTAGACACGCGCATACCAGTTGACCAGCTTGTTCACCGGAATCTTCGACGCTGGCAGGCTGATCGCAAAGCTGGAGCCGGACTTCTTCGCAGAGGAACGCTCCGGCTTCCAACTGCCGCCGTCCCACTTGGCCTGGAACTGGACCGACACACTGTCGCCGTCCGGGTCCTTCACGTCATTGGCGTAAATAGCCCCCATCGTGCTGACCCTCGCAGCGTTACCCGAGGCCTTGCACGTGCCGCCGAACTGCATCTTCAGCTGCGAGCTCTTGAGCTGCGCGGGCGCACGATTGTACTTCACCCGCAAAAATGCCTTGTCAGAGAACCGCTTCCAGGCATCGCGGTCAGTCTCGCTGGCAGCCTGGAGCCCGAAGGTCATCGTCTTGTCCCGGCTGTCCGCTGCATCCTGCACAGCCGACTTCACCGAGAACTCGGCGTCCTTCGCTGCGCAGCCCGAGTAGCCATGGGCGAACGACTCCGACTTCAGCTTCTTGGTCCAGAATCCGGAGGCGTTCTGCGAGTTCCATGTCGTGGACGACGAGATGTCCTTGGTCTGCCACAGCTCCACCGTGCGAGCCGAGCAGGATGCGGACCAGGTGTTACGGACCACGAACTCGGCCGACAGGATCGACTTGCCCGCGAATTTTGAGACCGGGATGCGGTAGAAGAGCCGCTTGGTGTCGTGCGGCTGGCAATAGTCCCAGTTGCAGTAGCCCATGCCCGCGTCACGGTCGCCATTGAACTTCCACTGCGGCGAGCCCGCCCAGTGCTTCGACGCCATCGTCCACGCCGACGCTCGCGGCGAATACCACTGCGGATCAATGAAGACCGGATACGTAGTGTCCTTGCCCTTCAGTACATCCGCGTCCGGCGTCAGCACCAGCTCTTTCCCGCCGTCAGGAACGTCCACCTCGACGGGCGCCAGCTTGCCGGACTCGCCCGCCGCAGGCTCATCCCCGGTCAGCGAGGCGCCCTTCCCGACGGCCGCGGCGGCACGGCCCTGCGCAGACTCCACACTCGGCGCCCCGTTGGCGCCCGTGCTGGAGTCCCACATCATCGGCTTCGGCGCCTCGAACACCGCGCCCCGAGCACCCTTGTCGACCGCCTGGAGCTCGCCCTGCGCCGTCTCCTTCACATCCATGCCGTCAGCCGCCAGCTTGAGCCGCAGCTCGGACAACTCCGAACTCTCAGCAGCCTTGGCCGACTTGACCACAAGCAGCTGCGTAAAGCCGTCCTCCTGGGCCCCCATCCGCAGATCGACGTCCGGAAGTACGTCGGCATAGGTTGCGGTCGCGCCGTCCAATTGCGGAGCGGGCAGCTTGCTGGGCCAGGACAACGCCAGCTTCCGGCCCGCCTTCGTCATGCGCACCAGCGGCTCGTCACCGCCACCGGAGAACTCAAGACCTACTGTGGCCGCCTTCGGCATAACTGCTCCATCGGCGGACTTCACCAGATCGGTGTCGACCGGCTTCCACTGGTCACCCACCCGGGTCCGCACCGGACGCAGGTATTCCCGCGCCTCTAGATTTCCGTCCGCCGTGGCGTAGGTGTCGCTGCTCTCGCTGCGCAGCGACGTCACCTCGACCGGATCACCCGTGCGCTTGGCTTCCGCCAATGCCGCCTCGGCACTTGCCTTTTCAACGGGGGACCCCCCGTCCGCAGACTTCACCGACGATGGCGTCGTCGGTGAACCAGCCGTTGCGGTCGCTGCGGAGACAAGTCCTCCCACGAGCGCCACACTCACCAGCCCTGCCGCAACCCCGACCCCGCCGCGCGAACGCTGGCGCCACCACATATCCCACCCTGGCCCATCACGAAGATGAAGATTCCCTTAATGAGGGAACCAAGTGGGGACTGTATGTAGCTGCCAAGTGGAGGACCAGGAGGACCACTTAGGGCATGCGGCACAAAACACACGCTGCAGTTGTGACTTCAGACACGGTTGCATCTGATGCCGCATCAACTTGATAACGTTCGGGATCGATTGGAATTCTCTAATAAGGCTGCATATTTGCGGGTAGCCGCTCCGCCTTCACGTCGACTCCCTCGCCAACCAACGCCCTTACTCATCGACGGATGCCTCCCGCCCACCGGCCTGCTCGCAGAAGGCGACACGGTCAAGCCACCGGACACCATGATTTCAGTCTCAGTAAGCGACTGTCTGTCGACGTACACCTTGCAGATCAGCTCCTGGACGGTGCCCCACAGACATACCGCGTCTGCCGATCCATCCGGATCCTCATCTCGCACCACCACACTGTGGTGCGGGTGCCCTCTCTGCCCGGGGCCGGGCGTCACCGCTGCCCCGGACGTGGACATCACGCCTCACCCCAACTCGCATAACCAGTCCGCAGCCCTCTGGACACCCTCTCGAAGCGACACACATCCAACTTCGGGAAAGGCAGTACGGAGACGCACAGAACTCGCCTGGGAATGCACGACATCGCCAGCACGAGGCGCCAGCCGCTCGGTGACTGTTCTGACACCGAGCGCAGTCTCAATCTCGGAGAGCAGCTCAAGGAGCGAGACCCGGGCACCGAAGGCGAGGTTCATCGGTCTGAAGGCAGTCACCCGCCGAAGAACGGCCTCAGTGAGGATGTCGCAGACCGTGCCGACGTACGTGAAGTCACGGGTCTGGGTGCCGTCGCCATGCAGTGGGATGGGTCGGCCCGCGAGTGCGGCGCTGATCCACTTCGGGATGACGGCGGCGTACGGATGGTCCGCACGCTGGCCGGGCCCGTAGACGTTGAAGAGACGGAAGGGCAGAACGGGCAAGCCGAAGCTGTGCTGGTAGGCGCCTAAGTAGGCCTCCGTTGTGAGCTTGCTGGCGGCGTACGGGCTCAGTGGGGCGGTCGGGAGGCCCTCGTGCTTGGGCAGGTTGGGGGTTGCCCCGTAAACCGAGGACGACGAGGCGGCGATCACGTGAAGGTCGCCGGCACGCCGGGCGGCTTCGAGTACGTGGAGGGTGCCGGTGGCGTTCGCATGATGGGTGGAGAGTGGGTCCTTGAGCGAGCGAGGGACTGAGGGCAGAGCGGCGAGGTGGACGGCCGCGTCGGCGCCCTGGAAGGCCTCGTCGAGAAGGTCGGGGTCCTGGACGTCGCCTTCGAAGAAGCGGACGGAGAGGTTGGTCAGGTTGTCCTTGTAGCCCGTGGACAGGTTGTCGATGATGCGGACTTCGGCAACCTCGGAGTGCCGGGTCAGCGAGCGGGCAAGGTTGCTGCCGATGAAGCCGGCGCCGCCAGTGATGACGATCTTCATGTACGTCTCCTTCACGGAGTTCGGGGGAATCGGGGGATCAGAGCGATTCGGTGTTGGCTCCGGTGAGCCGACGGCGACAGTCCAGGACGTACGGGGCGTGGGCGGTGATCGCGGAGTAGTCGAAGGCGTCGTGATCGGCCAGAAGGATCACCGCGTCGGATGACTTGAGGCACTCGGGGGTTACCTCGACACGCTGGACCGCTGTGAATCCGAACGGGTGTTGATAGGCGGGCACGTGCGGGTCCGCCGCCTTTACGTCCGCGCCCATGCTTATGAGCAGTTCCGCGACCCGTCTCGCCGGGGATTCCCGGATGTCGCCCGTATCGGCTTTGTACGCGAGGCCGAGCAGCAGGATGCGTGCGCCGTTGACCGGTGTTCTGCGCTCGTTGAGTCCTGCGGTCACTCGCTGGACCACATGGTCCGGCATGTGGTTGTTGACGTCGTTCGCAAGCTCGACGAACCGGATGGTACGGCCCAGCGTTCGCTGCACTCTCCACGAAAGGTACGAAGGGTCGATGGGCAGGCAGTGACCGCCGACACCCGGGCCTGGAGTGAAGGGCATGAACCCGAAGGGCTTCGTCGCCGCGGCATCGATGGCCGCCCAAATGTCGATGCCCAAGTCGTGGGAGAGCACCGCCAGTTCGTTGACCAGCGCGATGTTCACGTGGCGGAAGGTGTTCTCCAGCAGTTTTGTCAGCTCGGCCACTCGGCAGTCGGCGACGGGCACCACGGTCTCCACGAGGGAGGCGTAGAAGTGGTGCACTGCGGCCCGTGAGGCGGTGTCCACGCCCGAGACGACCTTGGGGGTGTTCTCCA
The DNA here is from genome assembly GCF_008704495.1 of Streptomyces kanamyceticus. NCBI lineage: Bacteria > Bacillati > Actinomycetota > Actinomycetes > Kitasatosporales > Streptomycetaceae > Streptomyces > Streptomyces kanamyceticus. The sequence goes on along the minus strand of NZ_CP023699.1, from coordinate 8,655,003 downwards.
GGGTCCAGGTGCGGTTCCCCGGGTCGATCCGCTCGGGGCTGTAGCCCAGGTGGAAGTCGGCCCCGGCCGTCAGACCGGAGACCCGCTCCAGGAGCGGCGCGAGGAGTTCCTCCGTCGTGCCGGGGTACGTGGTGGATTCCAGGACGACCGTCGCGCCCCGCCTGAGGTGGCGACCGAGCAGGCGGGCCGCGTCCTCGACATGTGACAGGTCCGGGGTCCCGTCCCGTAAGGGAGTGGGGACGGTGATCACGGCCACGTCGAAGTGGGCGCAGTCCGATGTCTCCACACTCGGGCAGTAGGCACCCGATGCCAGGAGGGGACGAAGGCGGCTCTCGGGGATGTCCTCGACGTACGACTCACCGATCATGAGCCGCTTGACGCGGTCCGCGTCGATGTCGTAGCCGACGACGAGGTGTCCGGCCTCGGCGGCGCGGACTGCGAGAGGGAGGCCGACGTATCCCTGGCCGACGACGACTACCCGCCGTGGTCGCAGGTCGGCATGTGCGGTTTCGAGTTCACGCATGATGATCGCCTTTCCGTCATGAGGTGGGTGCGAAGCGTGAGGACGAGAGGGTGCGGCGGAGTCGTAGAATGGGCTCCGCTTGGCCGTACGGGACTCGCTTGGCCGCCTGTCCTGTGCGGCCAAGCGTCTATTCGCAGGTGCTCGCGGTGCGGGAAAGCGCACGGCGAGAGGGCTTACCGCAGTTCGATACGATGACGACGGCCTGCAGACCGTTACGCCACGTTGCGTGACGCCCGGTGCGACCTCGGTGGCCGCGCCGGCTCAGGCCTCCCGACTTGGGCCCGCCGTGGCAGCGTCACCGGCGCCGTACGTACGAAATGGAGCATCCCAGGATGGCTCGACACCTGATCACCAGCGCGCTTCCCTACATCAACGGGATCAAGCACCTGGGCAACATGGTCGGGTCGATGCTTCCGGCGGATGTGTACTCCCGGTACCTCCGCCAGCGCGGCCACGACGTCCTCTACATCTGCGCCACCGACGAGCACGGCACGCCCGCCGAGCTGGCCGCCAAGGAGCGGGGGCTGCCGGTCGCCGAGTTCTGCGCGCAGGCGCACGACGCGCAGAAGGCCGTGTACGACGGCTTCGAGCTGGCCTTCGACTACTTCGGCCGCAGCTCCAGCCAGCAGAACCTGGAGATCACCCAGCACTTCGCGCGGAAGCTGAACGAGAACGGCTTCATCGAGGAGCGGGCGATCCGGCAGGTGTACTCCCCCGCCGACGGCCGCTTCCTCCCCGACCGCTATGTCGAGGGCACCTGCCCGCACTGCGGCTACGACAAGGCGCGCGGCGACCAGTGCGAAAACTGCACCCGCGTCCTCGACCCGACCGACCTGATCGACCCGCGGTCGGCCATCAGCGGCTCCACCGAGCTTGAGGTCCGCGAGACCAAGCACCTCTTCCTGCTGCAGTCGAAGTTGCAGGGCGAAGTCGAGGCGTGGATCGACGAGGTCGGTGACGAGTGGCCGCAGCTCTCCTCGTCCATCGCCCGCAAGTGGCTCACCGAAGGCCTCCACGACCGCGCGATCACCCGCGACCTGGACTGGGGCGTGCCGGTACCGGCCGACACCTGGCCCGAGCTCGCGGCCGATGGCAAGGTCTTCTACGTCTGGTTTGACGCCCCGATCGAGTACATCGGTGCGACGAAGGAATGGTCGGACGCCGCCTCGGACGGTGAGACCCGGGACTGGAAGTCGTGGTGGTACGAGGCCGACGACGTCCGGTACACGGAGTTCATGGCGAAGGACAACGTCCCCTTCCACACGGTGATGTTCCCGGCCACCCAGCTCGGTGTACGCGAGCCGTGGAAGAGGGTCGACTTCGTCAAGGGCTTCAACTGGCTGACGTACTACGGCGGCAAGTTCTCCACCTCCCAGAAGCGCGGCGTGTTCACCGACCAGGCCCTGGAGACCCTGCCCGCCGACTACTGGCGCTACTTCCTCATCGCCAACGCCCCCGAGTCCGACGACTCCTCCTTCACCTGGGAGCACTTCGCCGCCACGGTCAACAAGGACCTGGCCGACACCCTCGGCAACTTCGTCAACCGCGTGCTGTCCTTCTCCCGGAAGCGCTTCGGCGACGAGGTCCCGGCCGGGCACACGGCCGGGGAGGCGGAGGCGAAGCTGGGCGAGGAGATCGCGCGGCTGCTCACCGAGTACGAGGCGCAGATGGAGGCCCTCCAGTTCCGCAAGGCCGCGGCCGCGCTGCGAGCCCTGTGGTCGGCGGGCAACTCCTACCTGGAGGAGAAGGCCCCGTGGCTGGAGATCAAGACCGACCCTGACGGCGCCGCGCTGACCCTGCGTACGGCGATGAACCTCATCCACCTGTACGCGGTCATCTCCGAGCCGTTCATCCCGGCGTCCGCGAAGGCCATGCGCTCGGCCTTCGCTCTGGACGGCGACACCGCGACCTGGGTGAGTGCCGAGCAGGCCAAGGCCTTGGACACGGTTCCGGCCGGTACCGCCTTCACGGTTCCCCCGGTCCTCTTCGCAAAGATCAGCGAGGAAGACCTGGAGTCCTACCGCGAGCGCTTCGGCGGCGAGGCATCCGCCTGACCTACGTCTCTGTGCCCGTGCCGCCCGTTTCCTCATCGGGCGGCACGGTCCGTGAGCTGCCCGAGCAACTGGTTCGGGGCAGTGTTCATGCAGCGGATGTGCGGAATGCCGTCGATCACTTCGACCCACGTCGTGTCGGCCGATCCCGGCACGAGGTCGAGGTAGCGGTCGAAGCTGTGCCCGGTGAGGTGCAGCAGGAGGCAGGCGATGCCGCCTCCGTGGCCCACAAGGACCGTGGTCTGGGCGGAAGTTGAAGCGATCTCCCTCCACAGGTTCACGTAGCGGGCCTGTACGTCCTCCGAGGATTCCCCGTTCGGTGTGCGGAGTTGATGGACGGGTACGCCGACGCGCGCGGCTTCTGCCATCGCCGTCTCGCGTGGCTGGCCACCTAGGTGGCCGCTGTCCTTGGCCGCGAGTCGCCGGTCTGTGCGGGTGCTGAATGGCGCGACTGTCTGGGACAGGACATCGGCGGATGCTCGGCATCGCGGCATGGGGCTGACAAGCATCTGGTCCGCCACGATGCGGGATTCGGCAAAGGCCGTACCGACCTGGCGAAGGTCGTGGGCGCCGCGCTGACTCAACGTTCCGCCGACGGCCTGCCCTTGGTGAATGCCGAGGCGGTTCTCCTCGGTCTCTCCGTGCTTGATCAAGAAGATGTGCTGGACTCGCATGGCGGTCGCTCCTCCCGGCTGCGTCAGTCCCAGTCGCGCACGTCAGTGTGGGCGGACACGGCATCGACGAGCTTGTCGTGGTCGGTCCGCCGCATCGCGGGAAAGCGGTCGTGGTGCCACTCGACGTACAGGGTCGAGATCAGTCCGACGGTGCCGTCGGCGAGCATTTTGGTGAGCACGGGGTACTCGGCGCCCTCGATGTCCATCTTCACGACGACGTGATCGTCAGGGGTCGCGGTGCGGCGCAGCCAAGCGCTGAAGTCGAGTGCGGGCACCTGCACCGGGGCGTCGTAGTCGATCTGCTGGTCGTAGACGGGAGGAACGACCTTGCCGGGCATCACGGTGGAGCTCTCGTGGTGGCCGAGATAGAGGTCGATCGTTCCGTTGTGAGTCCAGGCCGCCGAGTTCAAGATCTCGACGGGAGCCGTGCTCTGGGTGCTCGCCACCTGGTCGTGGATGAACGGGATCAGTTCCGCGTTGGGTTCGAGGGCGTAGAAGGCGTAGTCCGGAAGGTCACGGATGAAGCGGCCGAGGATGACTCCGAGGTTGGCTCCGCAGTCGATGAAGATGTTCCGCATGGGTGGCTTCCTTGGGTGGAGGTCGGTGGAGTGGGGTCTACTTCGATCTCCTGCACGACGCGGTCGGCGAGCAGGGCGAAGTCGCTCGTGGAGGAGCGGTAGCAGCGCTCCTGGTAGCGGATCGTGATGCGGCGGACCGTTTCTTCACCGCGGTACGGCGGGAGATCGCCCCAGTAGTAGAGCTGGCCGCCGGGCGCCTTGAAGCAGCGCAGCCAACGCGGCAATGGCCCCTTGGGCACACCTGAGTTGAGGCGGTTGAACATGGCCGCGAGGAAGGTGGCGTGGCGGCGCGCCAAGCGCTCGTCCTTCTGCTTCGTGCCGTACTGCTGCTTGAGTACGCGCAACTCCCCTTGGTCGCCATCCGCCTTCGCGAGACGATCCCGCAGGGTGCCGTCCCAGACGATGCCGAGGTGGCCGTGGAGTACGGGCTCCTTGGTGAGGAAGTAGCCCTCCACACGGCCGAATTCGCGTTCGTAGGGGCACATGAAGTTGTTGTAGATGCCTCGTCGCGCACCGGAGGCCGTCTCGACCTCCCAGTGCACGCGCGCCGTGAAGGGCGTGTCCCACCAGGCCAGATGCCAGGGCTGCCACAGCAGGTCGGTCACGCTCAGGACAATGACGAGCGACGCGAACGCGGCGACCGGCCATCCGAAAGCCGGGATGTACGTGCTGGGCAGCGTGGAGACGACGATCGCGAAGGCCGCGTTGCTGGCGATGTTCTCCCAGAAGAGGATCCCGCTGCCCACAGCGACAGCGAGGTTGAACAGCACGGTGGCTGCCAGCGCAGCGACGAGCAGTCGCCGGTCGAGGAAAGCGATCAAGCCTGCCGCCTCGACGGCGAGGGTGAGGAAGTTGAGTGGACGGTTCAGCTTGGATACCGGGCCGAGCAGGCGTTCCACGGTCTCGGCGCGAAGGAACCGGGCCCAGCCCCAGCAGTACGCCGAAGCCATAAGGTAGTGGGTGTGGTTCTCCCACGCCCAAGACCAAGGTCGTGGGCCGAGTCGGAGCTTGCTCCAGGCTGGCTTCACGTAGTGCGAGAGGGAGACGCATCCGAGCACGAGCAGCAGGGCGCTGCGGCTCACCGCCGGGGCGAAGGCCATGCTCGCGGGCAGCCATGCGACGTATGCCTTGATCAGTCTCAGGGGCATCATCGCGTGGTGCTTCCAACCACGTAGGCGCCCGCAGTACTGCGCAAGCCAGAGCAGAAGCACCGGAGACCACAGCCCGGCCAGGAGTGCCAACGCGAGGAGGACGAGCTTGTCGCGACGCTGGGGCGGGATGGGCTGGGTGACGTCGTAGTCGCTGGTGGAGCCCTGCCAGGTGAGGAGTACGACGGCCGTCGTCACAACCCATCCGAGCGGACCAGGCCCCAAGAACTTATGCCCCAGGACCACAGGCACCAGAACGATGCCGACGGCAGTTGCGTACCGCCATGGCGTGGGCCGGGCCGACAGTCCACGGACGGTGGGCGAGACCACGTACCGGTAGCAGAGCAGGGTGGTGGCCAGGGCTGCGGCTAGGCGTATGGAGTCGGTGTGCCGCGATATACCCACGGCCGACTACCGCACGGCCGCGAGGGGAGTCGGTCTCTCGTCCGGAGCGTGTGATTCGAGGTAGGTGGCGATGCGCTCGCGTGGATCGCTCCGGAGGTGGGCGTCGCGGTGGCGTTCCACGTTGTCCCGGAGTTCACCGATGCGGTTGAGGAAGTCGAGGACTTGGCCGGGCTCGATGTGGGGCGCGGTGGTGCCGAGTTCCGCCTGGTCGACCGTGGTGGCGCACCAGTGCTGGTCGTAGGTCGGCAGGGGCACCAGGTGCACGGGCTTCCCCAGCGCGAATGCCTCACTGATGAGGTTGAACCCGGCGTTGGAGAAGACGGCTTCGGAACGTGCCAGGTCGGCCAGGAATGCCTCCCGGCCGAAGGGACGGATCTCGATGCTGTCGTCAGCGAACGGGCGCAGGTTGCTGATCTCGGAGGGTTGGGCGTACACGCGCAGCGTTCGTTCCGGGATGTGATCGCGGAAGGTCTGTGCGAGGACGCGGACGCTGTCCTCCGGGCCATGGCCGAAGTAGCGGGAGAAGTACGCCGTGGCCAGCGGTTCGGTGCGGACTAGGGCCCGTCGCACTGCATCTGGCACCACCGGGGCGATGAACTCCAGGGCCGGATCCTCAGTGTGCAGCGGTGTGAAGGAGCAGATGAAGGAGCGGTCGGCGCGGGGCGTGAAGTAGCGCAGGCGCTGTTCCTCGGCTGTGCGGGCCAAGTGGCCCAGGCGTGGCAGGTCGAGGTGACGGTACTTGCTCTGCTGGTCTATGGAGATCAGCGGTCTGCCGAAGTGGTACGCGAGGCGTGAGGAGTTGGGCTCGTAGTCGGTGATGAAGACGTCCGGCACGCCGTCGGCCTCGATGGCTCGGCGAAGGCGCAGATGCTGGGCCAGACCGCCTGGCAGGCGCGACAAGTTGGTGCGGATCGCGTCGGTGGGGTGGATGCGGTCGCCGCGAGCCAGCAGCGCGGGCATCCAGGCATCCGCGGCGCGAAAGCCCAGATCGCGGAAGTACGCGACTCGCTCGGGACCGTTTGTGACGATGCGTATCTCGTGGCCCCGGTCGCGTAAGTACTGGGCGATGACGCTTTGCCTTACGGAGTGGCCCATGCCGATGCCGTTGACGCCGATGAGGATGCGGAGCGGACGGTAGGAAATGGACATGCCGGTCCCTTCTGTATTCCGGGGAACTGTGCTCAAGGAGCTTCCGCACTCAGGAGAGGCGGCGGAGGACGTTGCGAGTGATCGCCGCGATGGTGGGGTTCGTGGCGAGACCCCGTGCCCAGTCCGTCGTGGCCGCGGTGAACACCGTGCCGCGGCTGCTGTAGAGGCCGAGCGTGGCCGCGCGGGGGCTGGCGGTCGGTTCACGGGCGGCGACGTTCCAGGTGTCGTCGGGGAGTTGGGCGATCCCGAGGATGCTGAAGTTCCGCGGGGTACCGTCCTCGCCCGTCGGATGAGGCCGCCCCCGAGCGTCGGTCGTGTACGCCGCGCCGTCGCATTCGTATCCGACGAGCGCGTCGTCGATACCGAACACGTCGCCACGCTTGAGCCCTGTCCCGTCAAATATCCAGTGGCTGGGGTCCATGACGGTGAATCCGAGCGGCTCGCGGTGCCCGTCCCAGTGGCCGCCTCCGCCTCGGTAGCTGACGCCGAGGAGCGTGTTCTCGGGGTCGGTCTCCCACCAGTGGTCCGGGCATCCGTGTGCGCTGTCCGGGTCGACGCCATGTTGGACCGCCGCTGGTGGGAACTTGTCACAGGCGAGAGCCGTGGCCTCGTCGGTGAGCCTCACACGCCACCAGCAGGTGTTCGCGCCGAAGTTGGCGATGTTGCCGCCCGCGTCACGGAAGGCGGTGATGCGGCTACGGGTCTCGGCGGTCCAGTACTCGTCGTGTCCCGCGGACAGCAGGAGTCGATGTCCGTGGTCGAGGTGGCGGCCTTCGTGCAGATCCAGGTCCGTGCAGAAGTCCGCCTCGAAGCCGTTCTGCTCCATCCAGGCGATGAAGCGCGCGTCCCAGTGGGCGAAGGTCTGCCGGGGAGAGTGGGGGTCGTATGGGTCGGGCAGTCCCTTGACCGGGCCGCCCACGCCTCCTCCCGGTCGTCGCAGCGTGACCTGTCCTGAGCTGTAGAGGCTGCCGCCACCTGCGGTGTTGTACGCCTGATAGGTGAAGGTGGGGATCTTGTACAGGATGCCGCGGCCCGTCGGAGTCCCCGGAGTGACGACGAACAGCAGCCTGCCCTCGCGGGCGTCCAGGGCCGACGCTCCGTCGTCGCAGGGTTGAGCCCGAAGCACAGCCACGTACACACCAGAGGGCCAGTCCGACGGAATCGGGAAGTCGTACGCGGGCCACCTCCAATCCGCGCCGTGCTGACCCGGCGGGGCCGCGGCGCCAGTCCAGGCCGCGCTGCCCGCGTGCTGGATGGATCCGCCCCAGCGATAGAAGTCGACGTACACGCGCGGGGTCGAGGAGGCGATATGGAGGCGGATCGCTTCTCCTGCCCGGACGCTGGAGCGCGCCGGGTAGCCATGGATAGCAGTCATGTCTGCCCTGCTCCTACCGTTCCTACCGCTCCTACGGGATGGGCGACGCCACAGAAGTGGTACGAGTCGAGATCGCGGATCACGGACTCCCAGCCGAGGGAGTGCAGTTGACCGACCAGGTCGGAGGCTTCGTAGAACACCTTGACCGCTGTGTGCTCCGTCCCGTCGGCCAGACGCCGCCGCACGGTCGGCACCCCGGGGTGGGATTGCGTTCGTTCCTCGATCGCGGCTTTCGCGAGGGAGTCGTCGAGGAAGACGGCGCGGCCGCCCGGCTTCAGCGCGGAGCGCACCATGCCCCAGAACGCCGCGAAGCGCGGAGGCGGCACATGGCTGAGCCAGAAGGCGAAGAAGACCGTGTCGTACTGGTCCTCGGGCGCCCAGTCGAAGAGGTCCGCCGTGATGAAGCGCGTGTCGACTTCCGACACCCTGGACCGGGCGATGGCGATCATCTCCGGCGCGGCGTCCACTGCCGTGACCGTGCGTGCCCGGTCGACGAGCTGCTGGGTCCACTGGCCCGTACCACAGGCCAGCTCCAGCACATCGCCGTGGATGGGCAGTTGAGCGATCGATCGGGAGAGATGAGGCATGGGCATGCGGTCGGCGTATGTGTCGTCGTACTCGCTCGCGCGTGCTCTGTAGTACGTGACCTGCTGCTGGGAACAGTCGTCCCCAGGGTCGGGAGTCTTGGTGGTCTGCGGTTGGTGCATGCAGCTCTCCTCGGTATGGCGGTTCAGTGGTTCCGCTGTATGGCGGTTCAGTAGTTCCGTGCTTCGTGCCGGGTGGTCTCGGCGGCTTGGATCGGCGCGCGGAGCCCGGCTCTCCCCCGGTGGGGGTGCGAAGGCATCACTCGACTCATCCGGCTCATCCGGCACTTCCGCCCACACCGTCTTGGCCGATTCGCCGATGAAGGTCACTCCCCAGTCCCGGGCCAGCGCCTTGACGATCCACAGTCCGCGGCCGGTCATGTCTTCCTCCACGGGCTCACGCACACGTGGCATGTCACCGCCGCTCCCGCCCTGGTCACTGATCTCCACTCGAACGACAGCCCCCGCGCGATACAGACCCACGCGGATCGGCCCGCGCCCATGGACCAGGGCGTTACCTACGAGCTCCGCGACCACGGACACCACGTCCGAAGCCGGGGCGCCCCATCCCTCCAGGGCCTTGCGCACCAGACGGCGGGCCGCCGCGCTGGACTCAAGCTGAGCGGGGAGCTCCCATTCGTGGCCTTGGCGTGCCGGATCTGCTCGGCGGCCACTACGGCCGCCGCCCGCCGCGCCGTACGGCTCGGAACTGACGACGGAACCTCTCATCAGGGACTCGTAGTACTTCACCGTCGTGCTCCTCTCCGAACCGCACGGCCGCCTCCCGGGTGGCCGGCGACAAGGTCGTGCTTCGTGGGGTGCACGACAGAGTGGCGATCGGCTGGCGCTCGCGCACATCTCCGCGCGAATAAAGGGAGTTGCGCTGCAATATGGCGGCCGCAATGCCAGCATGAACGGGGAGATCACCCTCTCGTCAACGGAGCCGAAAGGGGCTGCGACGTGGTGAGCGAGCGCCGGTGCCGCACCTGCGAATGCCTGCTCAGCCGCTACAACACCGGCGCGGTTGATCTCTGCGGCCCCTGCGCCCGCGAGCATCCGCCCGCCGCAGCCGAAGCCCCCTCCGTACCAGCGCACGTCTGGTCGGACAGCGGCATCCAAGAGGCCCTGAATGCCCTGGACTTCGGGCGCCTCAGTCAGCTCGTACGACGACGCTCGGGATTACGCCAGGACGACCTCGCTCGCATCACCGGCCTGAGTCAGGGCTACCTCTCCCAACTCGAATCCGGCACCCGCAGGCTGACCCACCTGGACAAGTCGCAGGCGTTCCTGGAGGCCTTGAACGTCCCGACGGCCCTCCGCCCCATCGCCGCACCCGAAACCGTCAACGGCGCACATCGCGCGACCGAAACCACAAGTCACCAGCGGACCGCCCCTGACCCGGCTCCCGATCTGAACGCCCTGGCCGCGGACGCCGCAGCCACCTCAGGCGCCTTCGCCGACCTGATCGCCCCCACCAACATCGATGCGAACGCCCTCGAAGAACTCAGCTTCACGCTGGCCCGGATAGCGACCGACTACGTACACGCGCCGCTCTTCCCGCTCTTCACCGAGCTGATCTCTGTACGGGACCAGCTCTTCTCGAAGCTCCAGGGGCGTCAACGCCCCCAACAGAGCCGCGAGTTGTTCATGCTCGCCGGCACGACCTGCCTGCTACTGGCCCACGCCTCCCAGAACCTCGGGGACCAAGCTTCGGCAATGACGCAGATCCGCACCGCCCGAACCTGCGCGGAGCAGGCCGACCACACCGGTCTGCTCGCCTGGACCCTGGGCACCGCCGCCCTGATCACGGAGTGGTCCCCGCAGGGCCGCATGTCACTCAGACTCGCGGAACAGGCCGCCACGCTCGCCCCACCGGGAGAGTCCCGCATCCGCATAGCCGCCATCGAGGCCCGCACCGCGGCGCGCATCGGAGACCACGAACGCGCCCGCACCGCGCTCGACCGCATGCGGCGCGCCATGGACGAGCCGCCGCGCGATGACGACCTCGTGCAGTACGGCGGCCTGCTGACGTTCCCGCGAGCCAAGCAGGACTACTACCTCGGCGGCACCTACACACTCCTCGGCGAGCACCAGCAGGCCCAGCAGCACGCCGCGACAGCGATTGAGGCCTACCGCACGGGTCCACACGAGGAACGTTCGTACGGCGACGAAGCCCTGGCCCAACTGGACCTGATCACGATCGGCATCCACCAAGGCGACCTAGACGAAGCCCTCGCCGGACTGCACCACATCCTGAACCTGCCGCCCGAGATGCGCATTCGCCAACTCGGCAACGCCATGGATCGGCTCGGCACTCTCGTGCGCCGCCCCGAGCTGAAGCGCAGCCGAGCGGCAGGCGAACTCGCTGACCTGATTCGCGGCTACCAAGTCATCGACGGAGGAACCGCGCTACCGTCGGGGCGATGACCACGACATCTCTCGCCACCGAAGATGCCGCCCGGCAGGCCTGCGCCAAGCTGGACCTGCCCGCACGAGGCCTCACCCCCGTACGGGCCCACGCCACCTCCGTCTACGCCCTGCCCGCCGCCCAGGCAATCATCCGAGTCAGCCGGGCGGACCAGCACGAACACATATCCCGAGCTGTCACCCTGACCCGCTGGCTGGACGAGCACGACGTCCCCGTCACACAGCCCCTCGACGTCCCCCAGCCCGTCACCGTGCACGGCTTCACGGTCAGCTTCTGGCACCACTACCCGCAGCCGGTTGGCGCCCCAGCACCGCACCCCGAACACCTGGCACGGATCCTCCGCCGAGTCCACGCCTTGCCGCCACCGCCCTGCACACTGCCCGTGTACGAGCCGCTGTCGTCCCTGCGGACGACGGTCCGCGCCAGCACATCGCTCTCCCCCGACGACCGCTCCTGGCTGCTCGACCGCGCCGAGGAGCTGTTGGCGACGTACGCGGATCTGAACTTCCCGCTGGGCCACGGCTTGATCCACGGGGACGCCTACCCCGGCAACACCCTGTGGGACGACAAGGACTCACTGGCACGCCTCGGCGACTGGGACGAGGCCGCCTACGGTCCGCGCGAGCTGGACCTCGCGAACACCTTCCAGGGGGTGCGCTTCGGCCGCACTGCCGCCCAGCTCCGAGCGTTCTCGGCGGCGTACGGCTACGGCCTCGCCCAGTGGCCTGGCACCGCCACGCTGGTCGCAATCCGGGACCTGCATACTCTGGGGTCCTTCGTTCGCCGGGCAGATCGTGGGGATGCGGAAGCGTCGGCTCAACTTGCCTACCGGCTGCGCACGTTGCGGACGGAAGATGCAGCGGCCAGCTGGGACAGTCATTGAACTGAAGGCATCAGAGCTCCTGGGAGTGCCCCCAGCCGCTCGGCCCGGTCCGGCTCCCGCGACGCCTCCCAACGTGGCGCCAACTCAACAACCAGCTCGGCGAAGTGTGAGCGTGTCACACCAGTGAAGGCAGGATGGGACAGGGCGACACGATCCAGGGCAACAGTCACGTCTCCCGATCGTGCCACCCGACCCTGACATTGCGTCAGTTCCGCTCAGAAGCCGTGCGCTACGAGCTTCAGTCGCAGCCGGACGTAGTCATGGTCCAGCGGTCCTGGACGGCGCGCTCCATCCGGCCGCCACCCGTTTCGGGCGTAGAAGCGCTGCGCACGGGTGTTGGACGCCCAGCACTCCAGCACGCCTTCGGCGCAGCCTGCGGCCGTAGCCAACGCGACGAACTCCCGCTGCAGGGCCCCACCCACCCCGCGCCCCCAGGCATGAGCTAGTACCCCGATCTGGTACAGCTCGTAGCACATTGAGGCGTCCAGGTCTTCGTGGTGCGGTGGCCCGGCAGTGAGCAGCCCGACCACCGCCCCGTCCAAGCCCTCCACGACCAGCGTGGCGCGCGCCGGCGCGGCCAGCACCCGCGCCCAGGCATCGCGCCGTTCTCCGCATGCACTCGGGTCGTCGAGTTCCTCCTCGGGCATGCCGCCCGCGGTATAGTACGCGGTCCGGGTCCGGGTGTGCACGTCGGCAAGGACGTCGGCGTCCTCGGCGGTCGCCTCACGCAGTCGGAAGCCTTGATCCATGCCCCTCTGGACGCCTGCACCCGCTCGACTGGTTCCCCCACGGGTCTCCATAAGCGCCAGGCCTGACTCGTGGTGGTGGACCCGCCGCGATCCTCACCACGAGACACCAGGCTGCCATCCCGACAGCAAGATCGGTCAGAGGGCATGACTCACCTCCCGCCAGGATCGCCCCAGCCGCGTAAGCGGCCTGTCACCGTTGGCGACGCAGTGAGATCCGTACGTTCTTGTCGTCGTCACGGGTAAGGAAGAGACCTGAGCCGTTCACGCTGGTTTGGAAGGGAACGTCGGCGCCGACACCGAGGGCCTTCGGCTTGCCGGTGGGAGTGGTGAGGTCGGCCTGGGCAATGACCGGCTCGGCATCGCTGGTCGCGGAGTCCTCGTCGACCACGCCGTAGGCGGTGCCGTCGTCCTGGATGGAGCTGAGCAGGATCGTCTTGCGGTCGCCGTCGCTCTGCAGGCAGATTCCCTTCTTCCGCTTCAGGTCGAAGGCGACGGGCCCTGCGGCGAGGTAGCGGCCGGAGGGCGAGGTGATCACCGGGTAGTCACGGGTGGCGCCGGATTCGAGTACGCCGGAGTCCGTCGTGCCCTTGTACGCGCAAGCCATGCTGGCCTTCAACTCGCCCGTACGCAGATCATGCACCGACCACATCGGGGCGACGTCCGCTCCGTACGTCCCGCCCCGCTCCCACGTGGCCAGGAAGAAGCCGTCGGTGACGCCGTACACCTCACCATTGGGCGAGTCGAGGACACCGGTCTCCGCCGCGACCCCGGCAGGGCGCACGTCGTCGCTGAACCAACGCCTCGGCACTCCGAAACCGCCCCCGCCCATCGCCACCAGTGGCCCATCCGCGCCGACCGCCATGACCCGGCTGTTGGAGCAACCCACCGCTTCCTCGCACTGGGGCAGCAGCTGGCCGGGTTCCTTATAAGCGGTGACCTTCCCAGTGACCACATCCACCGCGTGCGAAGACTCCGGGTACATGCCCTCCTCGCCCCAGCCGACCAGCAACCGTCCACCGTGCGAGCCGACTTGGACCTCACCAGGGTCGGCGGACACCGGCACGTCGATCTCCCGCAGCGGCTTCACCGCGGAGCCCGAGGCGCCCGCCGCATACACCGCGAGACGGACCACCTCCGCGCCCTCGTGCAGGTCGTCCTTGCCACGCATCCCGTGCGCATACGCAACGACATAGCCGCGCCCGTCCTGCTCCACGCCCACCACATCGGGGATCTCCGCGGCCTCCCCGGCGTCCGGGTCACCCGCGGCACCCTCCACCGGGGTCGGCGGGTTCCACGGGGCCGAACTCCATCGCACCTGACCGCTGCGGGCGTCCCTGGCCTTCACCGTGTAGCCGTCGGACGCCGCGTACATCATGGCAACGGACTCCGAACGCGGCACCACCGTCACGGGCAGCGTACCCACCGAATCCGGCACCCAGTTCAAGGTCTCGTCCCAGCCCTTGGCCCCGTCGTACGCCGCCGGTACGGACAGCTTGGCCAGCGGCTTCGCCGCGGAGTTCACCTCAGGGCCGCCACTTTTATCCTTGCCGTCAGAGCTGCCCGAGTCTGTGCAGCCAGCCACCAAGGTGGCCGCCACCACGACCCCGAGCATCGTTCTTGCCGCCCGCATCTCCCGCACCCCTCCCCGACGATCAACGTGTGCGGAGGTTATCAACTGCCACGCCTGGCCCAGGAGTTGCGACGGGTGCCTTCACCTTCGCCGTTGGGCTCACGCCCTCGCGCACCGCCGGGTCGTGGCACATGGTTCCGGCCAGCTCACAGACCGGGACGCGTCCGCCTCTCCGCCGTCACCCCGCGCCATGGCCGGACCGGTCCAGGTCGGCTGGACTTCCGGCTGCACGGATCCCAACGGTCGTGGGCTGAATCACGCCACGTAGCCGCCAATCATGTTGCGCCTGCAACGCATTAAGGGAGAATATGTTCGATACACTACGTGGCGTGAGTGGCGTATGTGGTTTCCGTGATGAGGGAACTTCCGCCGCGTACAACACAATTCGGGGTTTCGGGGTGGGTTCATGAAGTTCGACATGGGGGACACGACTCTCGCGGTGCTGGGGAAGAGCACGGTGGGGTCGAGTGACGATCTCGGCACGCTGATCCATCTGCTGGTCCAGGCGGCCGAGCCGCTGGAGGGCAAGTTCAACGGGTCCGGTAAGGCGACCTTCGACTCGTTCAAGCTGCGTGCGGACGAGATCACCGCGGATCTGAACGGGGCGCTGTCCTCGATCCTGGGCGGACAGGCCGGCATGGACACCGCGTTCGGCTCCGGCGATCAGGAACAGGCCGACAACGCCCACCAGAACATGGGCGCCGCCAACTTCGAGACCGCCCGCTTCTCCGGCTGACCCGGCCGTTCCCACACGTTTCCCAGTTTTCCGTTTCAGGGGGCTTCTCGTCATGGCAGGAAACCAGGACCGCCGTTCCTACGACACCGGCGCCTCGTCCGACGTACAAGGCGGACTGCAGATCATCATCGGCCAGCTGGAGCGCGTCCTCGGCGACCGCGACCGCGCCGTGAAGGCCGCGATGGCCGACTACCAGGCCGACGGTGTCTCGGATGAGTACCACGGCAAGGAAGTCCGCTGGAACAAGGCCGCGGGCGAGGTCCGCGACATCATCCGGCTCGTGCGCGACACGTTGGAGAAGAACGACGGCACCGCGCAGACGACGGTCGCCAGGGCGCGGGCCGCGGTCGACAACATCGGCTGACAGGCGCCACGAGGGCGGCAGTTGCGAAGCAACGGGGATTGGTAGGGGGTTTGGCATGCCTGCGTGGGACATCTCACCGTCCGGCGTGGATTCGGTGACGTCGCTGGTGGGGCTCGCGATGGACGACGTGGCCAAGGACGTCAAGGCGTACGGGACCGATGTGGAGAGCGCGGCGTCCTCGGCCGGCACCATCAGTTCCGGATACTGCGGAGCGGCTCCCGTCGGCCCGGTCGGCGCGGCGCTTGCGCTGTTCGTGGAAAGGACCGCGGGTGACGTCCTCTTCCTCCGGGCACGGGCCGCCAAGTCGGTCAACGGCGCGATCGAGGCGACCAACCACTACGTGGCCGGGGACCTGGAACAGGCGGCGAACGCGCAGGAACAGGCCGAGAAGGCACCTGACGTGAAGGCCCTGCTGGCAGCGGCCCGCAAGAAGGGCGCCGACAAGTGAAGATGATCGAGCCCGGCGGGATACCGCAGTTCACCGGCAACTTCGAGCAACTCGACAAGGACATCTCCGGGCTGCGCAGTGACGCCATCGGAATCCGTAACGGCGGCGCCGATGTGCACTCCCGCTTCCAGATGCTGGGCGCCTACTACACCGCGCCGGAAGCCGAGGACCTGTTCGCCACCACCCAGCCGGTGATGGACAAGGCCGACACCTTCGCCACCGACCTGGAGACGGTGGCCGACGCCCTGGACACCTTCGCTGCCGAGGCGCGTCCGCTCGCCAAGAAGCTGGAGACGTTGAGAGACGACGCCCGCACGTTCGCCGACAGTGTCGAGGGCGACGACGACTGGACGTACGACGGAGACAAGACCGACCGGAACAACGAGCTCGTCGACGGTGTGGCGGAGGCGGAGAGTGCCTTCCGCGCCGCCGAGCGCCGGGCCGCCAGCAAGATCTCGGCGATCGTGGGCGGTCCGAACTTCATCGAGGACGACGGCAGTCACAAGTCGACCAAGAAGACCGTGATGTACGGCTTCGACGCCGACGTCCTCAAGCAGGCCAAGGAACTGCCCTGGGGCAGCCACGTCAGCGAGTCCATCCACGCGTGGGAGATCCACCGGCACGTCAAGCACTACGTGTGGGACGGCTTCATCGTCGACGGCGCGGGAGGCACTCTCAAGGGCCTGGGCACCCTGGTCGGCATCGGTGGCTCGGCCAAGGACGCCTGGAGCAATCTCGGGGACGTCCTAAGCGGCATCGGCCAGTACACAATGACCCCGATCGACTGGGCCCTGGACCACACCATCGGCCCGGACGACAGTTCCGGGGACAACAAGCAGAAGGCTGCCGCCCGCGAGTTCGGCAAGTCCCTGGTGGCCTGGGACCAATGGGAGGAGAACCCGGTCCAGGCCGCGGGAACCACCACCTTCAACGTCCTCACACTGGGTGCCGGGCCGCTGGGCGCGGCAGCCAAGGGCGGCGCCGCAGGCAAGGCAGGCATGGGCGCCAAGGCCGCCAGCGTCGGAGCGAAGATCGGCACCTACGCCGACCCACTCTCGGCCGGCCTCACGGTGGGCGGCAAGGCCATCAGCAAACTCCCGACCGTCGCCGACCTCACCGCACGGGTCCGCACCGGGTCCGGCGCCACACCCGATCTGCAGCGCGTACACAGCACCCTCGACTTCGAGGGCTCCAAGGTCCGCATCGAAGACGGCAAGTTCATCCGGGTCGACGCCGAGGGCAACCCGATCAACGACACCGCTCCCAACGAGAAGTCTGCCGCCGAACGGGCAACTCCCGGGGAGGCACCGTCCCAGCGGGAGGGTGACCTGGTCGGGGCTGGCGCCCGGTCGCCGGGGGCCACCGCGCACGCGGGTGGGAACCTTCCGCCGCAGGCCAGACACGATGCCCCTACCGGGGGCGGCAGCGACACTCCTCGCGCTCCGGACGAGGCGCCGGGCAGGGCTAGCGACGTACACACGCCGCCGCAACGTGGGAACGCACAAGGCGAGTCCACGACCGCAGCTGGTGGCCACTCCGACAGACCGGGCGGCCGTGATCCAGCCGAGGCGAACGGCGGCGAACGGCCGGAGGATGGGCAGCACGGCAGCGAGTCCGATGGCACGCCGAGCGCACAGGACGGTGGTGGCGGGCATGGAGAGGCAGACTTCTCACGCCCCACACTTCCCCCGGGGCAAGCTGACCTGACGCTGGACCAAGTGCGGAAACTGCGCGACAAGAAGACTCGATGGTCCACTGCCGAGGACTACTTCCGGCAACTGTACGGAGGTGGAGCCGAGCGGCACTTCCCAGTGCCGACAAATCGTCATCCACTGTATCCGGTCGAGAGTGTCGGCGGCCGGAAGGTCGATGTGCCGGTGGATCTGCCGGACGGCCGGACGCTGGCCGTGGAGGTAAAGACCTACCAGGAGTACCGGACTATCAAGCTCGACGGCGGAGCGAAGCAGACCATCAAGGTGGAAGTTCCACTCAGCAAGCACATCAAGGAACAGATCCACAAGGATCTCGCGCTACGACGGATCAACCCCGGCTACGATCCCCGGTGGGTGTTCACACACGCGGGTCCATCGACGGACCTGCGCAACTACCTCATACAGGCACGTATCATATTCATCGAATATGGGCCTGCCCCGAAACTCAAGTGAAATAGTCGCTCAGGAAGGAAAAACATGCCCCGGGAGGGAGATTCCCAAGACCCCAGTTCGGGACTCCAGCAGTGGAGTAAAGAATGCCGACTGAATGCTCTAGAGCTCACCAAAATGCTCGGAGTCCCTACCGATGCGTATATGCGGGACCCACTGACCCTCGCTCCGACGCTACAAAACTACGTATCGCGACTCCCTTTGGAACAGTTTGAGCAATCAGACTGGGCCACCTTGCACAGTGATCTGACATCCTTCCTTGCCGACGTCCTCGTACGTCGCCACGGCGCTACTTGGCAGATCGCCAACGACCCTGACGGACCGCTGGGGTTCCGTTACGTCATTGAGGCTCAGGGACTGGACGGAAGCCCTCATCGAGTGGATCCAGCCGATGTCGTCTTGGTCGAGTTCCGGGAGCTCCCCATCGAGATCATCCGCATGCTGGCCAATGCGGAGCTGACCCTGAAACTAACCCGTAAAATCGAGGAAGAATAGCCGTACTCAATCTGTCAGCGGCTCCTCAGCCTCCCATCCCCGCAGTGCGAATTGAACGAGTGCACCATTCCGCTTGCACAACAGGTCCGGCATCTCATTCTCATGGAATCGAACCTGCCCAATGAGCCCTTCCTGCGTCACATGATGAACGAGCCGTTCGACAAGGCTCTTGAGATCCGGGAGATCCTCAGCGTGAATTTCCTGCCGTACGCTCAGCGACCAACCCCGGCTCCCCTGGACGAGTGACCCCCACAGGGCGCCACCGATCCGATGGGAGGCTCCGCGGGCAGCCCACAGAGGGAAGGTGTCCAGCTCGTCATCATCTGACGAGGTTCCATCCGGGCTCTGCTCCTGCCCCAAGTGCCATCGAACTGTGGTGAGTACATCTTGAGGAGTCGACTCCGGGAGATCGAGTGCAAGGTCGAACGCGTAGATATCACTCATGGGCTCATGATAGAGCTCGCTCGCGTAGCTCATCGTCAGAGCGAGTGGCATGCATGTTTCAGAACGACTAGACAAGAGAGCGGAGTTCACGGCGTGAAAGAGGCCGCACACGCGATATTCGTCCAGCACCAGTCAGTTGGCTGACAGCCATGGCAGCCCAGGATTACGACAGCCAACTCCTGGAGTCGGTATCCGTCCGACGTCGGCGGCTGCGTGACGCCCTGCTCTTCGGTGCGCAGCGCCAGCGCCGTTCTGTGGATGAGCGGTTGGGGAAGGTGTTCGCGGGGGTCGTGATCGCCGCGGTGTTGTGTGCCGGGTGTGTGGGGTGGTCGTTCATTTCGCATCGGCTCATCGGGAAGAGTCCGTACAGCTCTTCGGTGCCTTCGACCTCGCCGTCCGCACCGGCTTCCTCGCCCTCCATAACCCCTTCTTCTCGATGATAGGTTCGAACGCGTGATATCTGCGGGGCCGCTGAGCCGCACGAGCGGTACGAGTCGTACGGCCTTGAGCCGGGTCACCTTGGTCGGTGAGCAGCGCCGGGTCGACCTCGTGCTCCCCTCTCAGGAGCCGATCGGGCTGTTGCTTCCCGAAGTGCTGCGCCTGCTGGGCGATCAGGTCGGGGCGAAGCCGATGCTGCGGCACCTGGTCACCGCGGACGGCTCGGCGCTTGCGCACGACAGCACGTTGGAGTCGGCCGGTGTGCCGGACGGTGCGGTGTTGCGGCTGGTGCGGGCGGAGGACGCGCCGTCGACGCCCGTGGTGCATGACGTCACCGATGAGGCCGCCGGTGATCTGGACGTACGGGCATGGCGGTGGCGGCCTGCCGTCCGGCGAGTGGTGGCCGGGCTGACCACCGTGCTGTGGGCCCTCGTCGCAGGCGTGCTGGCCCGTGGTGAGTTCGGGCCGGAGGCCGTGGGCAACTCGCTGCTCGGTGTCGGCACGGCGTTGGGCCTCGTCGGCATTGTGTTGGGGCGGGCCCGGCGGCTCGGCCTGGCTGCCACTCTGATCGTGACGGCCGGGGGCCTGGGCGTACTGGGCACGTGGACGCTCGGTGAGGCTCATGCCTGGTCGGGGGCAGCGCTGCTGGCGGGTACCGCTGTGAGTGTCGCGGTGGCGCTCCTGCTGCTTGGATGGTTTTCCCCACTGGGGCGTGGCGCGTTGATCGGTGCCGGCGCCCTCGCGGGATGCCTCGTGGCCTGGGAAGCGGTCATTGCCCTGCAGGTCGGCGCCCGGACGGAGACCGGACAGGCACGGGTGGGCGCGGTCCTCGTTGTCGTGTCGGTGGTGGTTCTCGGTGTGCTGCCGCGGCTGGCGCTGATGGCTTCGGGGCTGTCGGGTCTTGATGACCGGCGTGCGGGTGGAGCATCGGTGAGCCGGTATCGGGTGGGTACCGCGCTGACCGCCACGCATCGTGGACTGGCGATCGCCACCGTGGTGCTGGCCGTCTCGGCGGCTGCGGCCGGTGTGCTGGTGCTGCGTGCCCCGACCGTGTGGACCGTGCTCCTCGCGGTCGTCGCCGCGCTGGTTCTGGCGTTGCGGGCCCGGGCCTTCCCGCTGGTCACCGAGGTGACCGGGCTCTTTGCCACCGCCGCGGTCGTCACGGTCGCGTTGATGGTGGTGTGGCTCGGTCGGTCGGCTGCCGTGGGGCCGCTGGCCGTGATGGTGGCCCTGGCTCTGATTCCCCTGGTGGTCCTTGCGGTTGAGCCCGCCGAGCACGTACGAGTGCGGCTTCGCCGGATGGGGGACGTACTGGAGTCGGTGGGTGTGATCGCGATGCTGCCGCTGGCCATCGGGGTCTTCGGTGTGTACGGGCGACTGCTCGACACCTTCGCGTAGGGGGTGCGGCATGGCTCAAGGCAGTGGTCAGGGAAGTGACTGGCAGCGGGACGTACTGCGGGAGTTGGGCGCGAGCGGCGCCCCGGCGCTCGAACCGACGGCGGTACTACGGGTCACGGACTCGAACGCAACCCCGGCCCCGGCTCCGACTCCGGCTCCGGCTCCCGCTCCGGCCCCAACCGTGGCCCCTGAAGCCCAGCGTCCGAACCCATCTCAGCCCAGACCCGGCCCCGCACCCGGCAGCGCCCACGACCCCCGCATCCCCATGCCGACCCCCGAATCCGTACCCACCATCGATCCGCGCCTGGCCCACGCGCTCGGCCGCCCCCAGCACGGCGATTCCACCGTCCGGCGCACCGGACGCTCCTTGCGCAGGCTGACCACGTCGGCCGGGCAGGAGGTGACCGAGCAGACGCGGCTCGCCCGCGAGGTGCAGCAGCCGGTGACCACCGGCCGCGTCATCGCCGTGACATCGATCCGTGGCGGAGTGGGCAAGTCCACGGTCTCCGCACTCCTCGCCCGCACGTTCAACCACTACCGCCACGACCCCGTACTCGCCCTGGAGGCCGACGCCGCCCTCGGTACGCTGCCGGTGCGCCTCGGTGCGGAGTCGGTGCGCTGGGCGTGCGCGGATCTGGCCCAGCTCCTCAGCCCCGCGATGCAGCTCACCGATGTCACCGGCTACCTGGTGCCGGTCGCGGACGGCGGATGGCTGCTCCCCGCGGGACAGGGCCGAGTCGGCGCCCCGCTCGACGTCCCCACCTACCGGACCGTCACCCTCGCCCTGCGCCGCTACTTCGCGGTGACGGTGGTGGACTGCGAGACGCTGCCGGGCGAGGTGGCCAGGACCGCGATGGACACCGCCCACGCGCGCGTGGTGGTCGCCCCGATGACCGCTGAGGGCGTGAACGGCACCCGGGTGGTCCTGGACTGGCTGGCCCGGCTTCCGCATTCGGCGCTGGCCACCACGGTCGTCGCGTTGAGCGCGAACTCTCCTGATACGACACTCGATTTGAAGACGGCCGCCGCGCACCTGCGCGAGACGGGAGTGGCCGTGGTGCCTCTCCCCTACGACCGTCATCTGGCCCAAGGAGGCCCCATCCACACCGGCATGCTCGGCCAGGGTTCCAGCGAGGCGGCCGTCCACCTGGCCGCCGAAGCGATGCGGCGGGCGGTGCGGGTGCGATGACCAGGCGCCTCATCCACCGCCCGGCCCGCAGCACCCGGCCGCTCGCCGCCGCCCCGGAGCGCACCATCGAGCCGCCGCCCAACCTGCCCGAGGGCAAGATGGGCAACGCAGCGACCGCCCTCCTTCCCATGGCCGGTGTCATGGGCTCGGTCGTCATGATGACGGTCATCCGCAACAGCCAGTTCGCCGCCGTCGGCGCGATCGTCCTCGTCTTCGCGCTGCTCGGCGCGGTGGCGCTCTTCCTGTCCCAGCGCGGCAAAGCCCAGCGCACCCGACGCGTCCAGCGCGAACGCTATCTGGAGTACGTGGAGGAACAGCGCGAGGAACTGGGCGCTGTGGAGTGGGAGTTGCGGCGGCAGGCGCGGGTGCTCAATCCGCCTCCCGCGGCGCTGTACGACCTGGTACGCGATCCGGCCCGGCTGTGGGAGCGGCGCCGTCTGGACGCGGATTTCCTGCGGGTGCGGCTCGGCACCGGCGACGTACCCGTGCAGGATCTGGCAATCGGGCAGAGCTCGGCCAGTGGCGTACTGACTCCGCCCGACCCGTTCATGCTGAACGAAGCGCGGGCCCTGCAGCACCGGTTCGCCACCGCGAGTGACTTCCCGCTGATGGCGCCGCTGGACCGGGCAGGCAACGTCAGCGTCGTCGGTGACAGGGAGGGCGTGCTGCGGGTGGCCCGCGCCCTGCTGGTCCAGACAGCGGTGACGCACGCGCCGGACGACGTCGCCATCGCCCTGGGAGTGCCGGGCGATCGGCTGCCCGAGTGGGAGTGGGCGAAGTGGCTGCCCCACGTCCTCGACACACAACAGGACGACGGTCCTGTCGCCGCCCGGCGCATCGCGCCGGACCTCGACCAGCTGGCCCGGCAGTGCGCCCCCGACCTACGGCGCCGCGCCTCCTACGCCGCCGAGGTACGCCGCGGACTCTCCGACCGGCACGCACTGCGACTGTCCGACCGACTGCTCGCCGTCAGCGACTGCCACGGCGGCACCGCCACCGAACTCCCCCGCCCGGACACGGCCGTTGACCTCACGGGCATGGGTGTCACCGTGCTGCATCTGCTGGAGCGGCAAGTGCACGAGCCCGACCAGGTCAGCGTCCGCATCACCGTCGACGGCGACCGGGTGAGCGTCGAGGACCTCCGCGTCCCCGACGCGCCGCCCGGCCACGGCACCGCCGACGCGATGAGCATTGCGAGCGCCGAAGGCCTTGCGCGGATGCTCGCCCCGCTGCGCCTTTCGGCCGAGTCCGCCGCCGACGGCACCCCGATCTCCGGCCCTGTGGACTTCCCCGAGCTGCTCGGCATCCCCGACCCGGCCGCTCTCGACCTGACGAAGCTGTGGGCCCGGCGCGGCGAGCGCGACTTCCTGCGCGTACCCATCGGCCTGAACGACCGTCACGAGCCGGTGCTCCTGGACCTGAAGGAATCCTCCGAACTCGGCATGGGCCCGCACGGGTTGTGCGTGGGCGCGACCGGCTCCGGCAAGAGCGAGCTGCTGCGCACCCTGGTCCTCGCTCTCACCGCCACGCACGCACCGGAGGATCTGGCGCTCGTCCTGGTCGACTACAAGGGCGGCGCCACCTTCGCCCCGTTCACCGAACTCCCGCACGTGGCCGGGGTCATCACCAACCTGGAGAACCAGGCCGGGCTCGTCGAACGCGTCCACACCAGCCTGGCCGGCGAGGTCAAGCGCCGTCAGCAGGTCCTCAAGGACGCCGGGAACATCGCCGACATCGGCCATTACGCCGCCCTGCGCGAGACGCGCCCCGACCTTGAGGCCCTCCCCCACCTCTTCGTCGTCATCGACGAATTCGGTGAACTCCTCACCGCCAAACCGGACTTCATCGACCTGTTCCTCTCCATCGGCCGCATCGGCCGCTCCATCGGCGTACACCTGCTGCTGTCCAGCCAGCGCATCGAGTCCGGCAAGCTCAAGGGCCTGGAGACGTACCTCTCCTACCGGCTCGGCCTGCGCACCTTCTCCGCCGACGAGTCGCGCACCGTGCTCGACACCGTGGACGCCTTCCAACTGCCACCGCTGCCGGGCTTCGGCTATCTCAAGGTCGATACATCGACGTACGAACGCTTCAAAGCGGGTTACGTCTCCGGCGCCTACCGCGGCCCTGCCCTCCGCGAGCGGACGGACGACGAGCCCCTCGCCTTGACCTACCCCACCTACAACGGAACGCCTGACCCGGGAGACACCGCGCCCGAGGAACCCGGCATGCGCGAGCGGGAGACCGGCCCCACCGTCCTGTCCACCATGGTCGACCAGCTCTGCACCGCCGCCCCGCCGGTCCGCCGCATCTGGCTCCCCCCGCTGCCCGACGCGATCACCCTCACCGCCGCAGCTGGGCCCGTCGAGGCGTCCGAACGCGGCCTGCACCTCGCCCGCCGGGGCGGCGCGATGCACGTACCCCTGGGCGTCCTCGACGACCCGGCCAAGCAGTGGCAGGCCCCTTGGATCCTCGACCTCACCGTCGCAGGCGGACACACCGCCGTCATCGGTGGCCCGCAGTCCGGCAAGACCACCCTGCTGCGCACCCTCGCCCTCTCCCTGGCACTGACCCACACCCCGGCCGACGTCGCCGTCTACGGCCTCGACCTGGTCGGCGGCGGCCTGTCCGCCCTTTCAGGACTGCCGCACGTCGGCGGCATCGCGGGCCGCGCCGACCACGAGCGCGCCGCCCGTACCGTGGCCGAGGTCCGCACCCAGCTCGCCCTGCGCGAAGAGCTCTTCCGCGCCCACGGCATCGACTCCGTCGATCAGCTGCGGCACCTGCGCGCCCGGGGCGAGCTGTCCGAGCTCGGGTCCACCGACATCGTGCTGCTCATCGACGGATTCGGCGCGCTGCGGGACGAGTTCGCCGAGCTCGACGACACCGTCGCCGACCTCCTCAAGCGCGGCAGTGGCTACGGCATCCACATCGTGGCGGGCATGCTGCGCTGGAACGACGTGCGCATCGCCACCCAGTCCATGTTCGGCACCCGCGTCGAACTGCGCCTGAACGACCCCTCCGACTCCTCCATCGACCGCAAACTGTCCGAGACGCTCTCCGCCGACACCCCGGGCCGCGTCCTCACCGACGGGAAGCTCTTCGCGCAGGTGGCGCTGCCGCGCATCGACAACGTTCCCGCCACGGACGACCTCGGTCCGGCCCTGGAACGTGCCGCGCGTACGCTCCGGGCCAGCTGGCACGGCGAACTCGCCGCCCCCGTACGGGTACTGCCCACCGCACTGCCCTGCGCGGAGCTGCCCTCACCCGCCGCCGAACCGACCCGCATCCCACTCGGCGTCGACCAGGACGCCCTCGCCCCAGCCTTGCTCGACCTGTTCGAGGACGATCAGCACCTGCTCGTCCTCGGCGACAACGAATGCGGCAAGACCAACCTGCTCAAGCTGATGTCCCAGCAGCTCATCGCCCGCTACGGCGACAAGGAACTGGTCTTCGGCGTCTTCGACCCGCGCCGCGGCCTGCGCGGTCACATTCCCGAGCCCTATCGCGGCGGCTACGCCCACAACGCCAAGCTGGCCGCGGCGCTCGCCACCGGCATCGCGGGCGAGCTGGAGAAGCGGCTGCCGGAGACCGCCGACCCGGACGCCGCCGACGACGGCCCCGCCTTCACCGGGCCGCGCATCGTCATCCTCGTCGACGACTACGACATCCTCACCACCGCGGGCCAACAGCCCCTGACCCCCTTCCTCCCCTACATCTCCTCCGCCCAGGACATCCGCCTGCACTTCGTCGTCACCCGCCGAGTCGCCGGATCCGCCCGCGCCCTGTACGAACCCTTCCTCACCACCCTGCGCGAAACCGGCACCACCGCCCTCCTCATGACCGGCGACCGCACCGAAGGCCAACTCTTCCCCGGCCTCTACGCCTCCCCGCAGCCACCGGGCCGCGGCACCCTGGTCCGCCGGGGGCGGCGGCACCAGCTCATCCAGACCGCGCTGGCCGACGAGGCCCCCACTCCGGAGAAGCCGCACCAATGACCACGGACGTCATCGCCTTCACCCCGAAGATGCCCGACATCAAGGCCGTGCTCGCCGGGCTGTTCGCGGGCGGCCCCGGTCTGGGTGTACGCAACGTGGCCGAGGGGGCCGTCGTCCAGCTCTGCGCAGCCGACGGCCGCCCTCTGGTATCCGTCGAGGCACCGCTCCTGGTGCATGTCCCCGGCGAACTGCAGCGCCTCCTGGGCCCTGAAGTACCCGCGCCCGACGGGCCGTTCTGGTGGACCGAGGCCCGCGCATCCACCAGAGCCGAGGAGGGTGAGCGGCTCGCGGGTTCCTTCGCCGGACGCCTTGCCGCGATCCTCGAGGGCGGCGTCTGGCCCCCGGAGGTCGCCCATACGGAGGTCGTCCCCGTCGCCTCCGGCCCCCTCACCGCACTCACCGCCCCGGCTGCCGCGCCCCCTGCCGTCGACGTCCTCACCGACAAGGCTGCGGTCATCATCCAGGACCGCCCCGTGGTCCCCATGTCGAGCTGGCTCGCCGATGCACTGCGCGTGGCCACCGAGGAGGATCTGGCTCTGCAGATCGTCACTCCGCCCCACACCAGGCTCACCCTGCCCACCCGCGCCGCCCTGCACGGCCACCCCAATCGCTGGGTGGTCCAAGATCCTGACTGCGGCTACTACGACGGCCTCTCTGGGGTCCGAGTCGAATGGCACGAGGGCCACTTCACGCCGGTCAGGACCAAGGACGGCAACACCCGGGTGGCAGAAGCCTTCAAGCCCCAACCCACCCCAGACGCTCTGGGCGCGCGCCAGCTGGCCCTCTCCGTTCACACCACTCATCCTGCCGATGAACACCTCCTGCTTGGCGGCGCCTTGGAAGCGGCCTGGCGGACCCTCACCGGTGCCCCACCGGCGGGATGGTCCACCGCCGAACCCATCTGCCTGCCCTGGTCCCCGCGCCAGCTGACCGAACTGGCCCGCACCCGCGCCCGAAAGTCCGCTCCCACCTGGCTGACAACCGTCGGCACCCCGGACCGGCCAGCCATCGCCACCACCCGCATAACCCGCACCCCGGCAGGCGTCGAGGAGCACATCACCCTCGCCCTCGGATACGGCGCCCACGAAGCCCCACCCCTGGATACGATCGCCCCGCTGGCCGAGACCCTCGCCACCCAGCACGGCCTGACCACCATGCTCACCACACTCCGCGCCGCAGACCGGGACCTCACCGTCCCACCCCGGCTCGAAGCCCCGCCGATCCCCCTCTCCTTCACCCTGGGCGCAGACGCCGTGCACACCGTCGGCCGCACCCACGCCCAGCACCCACCAGGCAACCTCCACCCCACCCAACTCGGCGCCACAGCACGCCCCGCACTCCACTACGCCCTGGGCGACGGCACCGACGCCGCTACCTGGACCACCCTCCAGCAACTCACCGATCACCTCCAGACCGCGACAGAAGACTCCTCACCCACCCAAGATGCATACCAATCCGGATGACTCCCCCTGCTCCACAGAGTGTCAACGGGCTTGCGTTCCAGAAGAGCATGATGAGCGCGGCTCGAACCTCGATCGCCGTGCCCCGGCATGCGAACGTACTCGCACGGAGCCTCGGAGACACTCGACATACTGATCGGCCACCTCAGTGAATTCGCCTGGCCGGTGAAACGGTTGTGCGTAGCCGCGGGCATCCCGTGTTCCCTAGCGTGCCCGCCATGTCGATCTTGGATATGCTTCCCGGCACTACGGGCCGCGGAAGTACCCAACGGGAATCCGAAGTTCTCCTGACCCTCGTGGCCTCCGGCCTGGTGGGTCTCTCCAGCTGGCAGGGGGAGGTGAATCTCCGCCGCCCCTACGACGACCGGTTGCAGCTGGGTCTTGACCGGTTGGCCGTCGCGTGTGCTCGCACTGACAGCTCCACTCTCCCGACCGGGATCGCGGATCTCGTATGGGAGTGGTGTGCTACCAAGCCGATGCGGGACTGGCCGTTGGTGTTCGATCCGGACGCGGAGGCTGACGGCGAGTTGTTGCTCGTCGACGGTGAGCCGAGTGAGTTCTGCCGGGAGTGGGTGCGAGCCACTCCCGATGTCGTCGGCGATGTGCACGAGAGTGCTCTGGTCCGTCAGGTCAAGGACGTCGCGAAGGCTCTCGGGCGTCCCGAGCTGTATGCCCACTGGCGGCTGGAGCTGACGCGCAACACTCTGCTGTCGCCCGCCGAGTTGATCCGGCTCAAGAATCGGTTTCTGGATGCGGCGCCGTGGGCCGAGTGGATCGATGAGTCCTACGAGCCCGTGCCGAGCGAAGGGATGGTCGACGGGCAGATCGCGGTCTGCCGCGGCTGTCGGCAATGGATGACCGCAGAACGCGACGCATCGTGGAAGTGCCCGAGCTGGCGATGCGCGCAAGGCCGATTCGCGGACGATCCCGAGTTCCGGTCGGCGCAGGGGGCATTCCGGCTCAGGGCCGAGCTGGTGCGGTACATCGCACTGCCGGGTCTGCCCGAGCTGGAGCTGGCCGAGGCACTGGCTCGCCTCGGGGCCCGCGTGGTGCTGTATCCGGGGCTTGACGCACTCGACGTAGTAGCAATCTGGCCATCGGGCTTCGCGATCGGTGTCGATGTCAAGGACTGGCGCAACCCCTATCTGCTGGCCCGCTCGATCAAGCGGTTCCCGGAGTGGACGGGCGCCCATCCCTACGCCTACTCCCAGGGCTACATCGCCGTGCCGACGGACCGCACCCGCGGCAAGGACAGGTACCTGCGGATTCTGGGACGGCACAGCTCGGCGCTGAGCACGCAGCCGCAGCTGCAGGCCGTGACGATCGATGAGCTGATCAGCCGGTGCCCGGATGAGGGCGTACGAGGCGAGGTGACCTGTGGTCCGTGACCGTAGAGCCTGGCAGCAGGATGCGGCGAAGCTGCTCAAGGAGGCGAGCGCTCAGGCCGGGGTGGCCAAACAGGAACTTCGCGAGGCCCTGGAGATGGAGTTCGCGCTTTATGCGCTGTCCGTCTGGGAACCGCAGGCAGCCGCCCGCGACGGCTGGGCGCTGCTGCGGGGATTCGACTTTCGTCCGCACAGCGGCGATACGCCCGAGACGAACGGATCGGTGCGCTGGCTCCTCAGTTCGTCGAAGAAGGAAGAGGACTGGCAGGAGCGGCTCGCCACGTACGCGGAGTTCCCTGAGCATCTGCGGCTCTTCGAGGTGAAGGAACCCGCCGAACCGCCGGTCATGCGTGAGCTGTCCCTGTGCCGGGAGCGGCATTCCCTCTACGCCAAGGCCCTCGCAGGGATTCCCGCACACAAGACGAAGCAGGCGACACTGGCGGCTGCGGACGTCGCGTACACGTTCACCGCGGGTGGCACTACCCACAGAGTGCGGCTACCGGAATCGATCATCCCCTCCCCTGGGCTGCAGCACACGCCGCGGCAGCGGCGCCGCATGCGGCCCGACTGGCCCGCCCTACTGGCCACCGCCAAGGACATGGACGCCCTCAATCTCAAACAGGGCCGCAAGCCCTGCAACTGGTACGGACGCATCCGCGACCTCCAGCTGCATCTGCGCGGCCCACACGGTCTGCGCCGGGCACAGCGATTGCAGATCAAGGAGCTCGTGCACCTCGCAGGCATGCCGGCAGTGGGCAAAACGAGCGTCCTGACGGTGCTCGCGGTGTGGGCCGCCCAGCACGGACACACCATGACGCTGGTCCTGGGCGATGTGATCGCCGTGCTCAACATGGTCGGTGACCTGAACCGGTACGTACCCGAAGCCGCGGCTCCGATCCTGGGAGCTTCCACTCGTGGCCAGCATCTGCGAAAGCTGCACCGTCCGCCGAATCCAAGGACGCGAGGGGTGCAGTTGCTGCGGGACGAGCGGCTGCGCTGGGTGTCCACCGCATGCACGGTGCAGGGCGCGATGCCAGACCTCACCACCCCCTTCCCCCTCGGGGACGCGCCGTGTTCTCGGAAGCTGCAGCGGGTTGCCGAGTCCCCGGACGGTGCGGCCGAGGGCAAGCAAGCGCAGGCGTACGCGGAGCTCTGCGCGTGCCCGATGTTCTTCAGCTGTGGGCGTCATGAGGCGGCGCGCGCTTTGGTGGACGCGCCCATCTGGGTTGCCACGGCGCCGGGCCTGGTGCACTGCCGCGTTCCAGCTCAGCTGATGGACCGGGACATGCGGTACCTGGAGCTGGCCTGGGAGCGCAGCGACGTCATCGCCTTCGACGAGGCGGACAATGTGCAGATTCAGCTGGACCGTGCCTTCAGCCCGTCTCAGACGCTGGCGGGGCCAGGCAAGGACGCCTATGTGGACGAGGTCCGCCCCTTGTTCGAGCAGCACACCCGCTCCACGCACTGTCAGCATCTGACGACGAGTTCGA
Source organism: Streptomyces kanamyceticus (assembly GCF_008704495.1). NCBI lineage: Bacteria > Bacillati > Actinomycetota > Actinomycetes > Kitasatosporales > Streptomycetaceae > Streptomyces > Streptomyces kanamyceticus. The sequence continues at coordinate 8,624,822 of NZ_CP023699.1, read as the reverse complement.
CCGTCCGGCAGTGGTCTCTCGCGGTCAACTCGGCCGGCATGCTCGTGGCTCGGCTGCGGGCCCTTCTCGGCGAGCATCATCATGTACGTGAGTGGCTTCGCACCGAGTACTTCAACGAGTGGCGACTTGCCGCGCAGCTCGCTCACGAGATCTCGCTGCGCCCGCCGCCGGACGCGGATGCCAACGTCGAGCGCAAGCGGTGGTGCAAGGACGAGGACGTCTATCAGCGCTGGTGGACGACGCTGAAGACCTGGCTCTTCGATCCCGCAGGCCGCTACCGCGGCAAGGACAAACGTGTCGGCGCGCTGCGAGGCTTCGCGGCCCGGGGATACGACGACACGGTCCGGGCCACACGGGAACTGGCCTACTGGCTGGAAGATGACCCCGACATCGTCGTCGGCTCGACCGCGGCCCGCAAACGTCTCGCCATCCGTTTCCAGGTGGTCATGACCGTCGCTCTGCTGACGCGGCAGCTGGACCATCTGACCCGCTACAGCTGGGAAGTTGAGGCGGAGACCGGCGCGGAGGGGATGTCCTCCAGTCTGGTGCACCGTCCGCCAGCGGAGTATCTGCCTCTGGTGCCCGAGAGCCCTATGGGCAACATGCTGGGCTTTCAGTACCGTGAGGACGAGGACGCCCCTGCGGACCGTCTGGGCACCATCAGCTTCTTCCGCTGCTCGGGTATCGGTCGGTCACTGCTGCTCGACCTGCCCCGTCTGTTCACTTCCGCCGCCAACAATGGCGCCGATGAGCCGGTCGGCCCGGGGGTTCTGCTTCTGTCCGCGACCAGTTGGGCGGGCAACTCCCCCCGCTACGACGTCCAGGCCCCCGTCACCGGCATCCTCACCTCACGCGCCGCAGAATCCGTCCCCGTAACCGAACGCATCACCTGCGAGTACCTCCCCTCCCGGGGCACCGGACCCGACGGGCAGCCCTACGACCGCACCGTCTCCGGCAAACAGGGAGAAGAGCGCACCGCCGCGCTCACCGACCTCGTCGCCGACCTGTGCACCGCGCAGGTGAGCCTGCGCGGTGCTCGCCCCAGTTCGCTGGAGGCCATCCGCGGCGAGCTTGAACCAGGACGTCAGCGGCTCATGCTCCTGGTGGGCAACTATCAGGAGGCCAAGGCAGTACACCGCAAGCTGGTCGAACTGCGCCCCGAATGGGCGGGGCAGATCATGCACATGGTGCCCGACGACGAACGCGGTACCCATCACTGGCAGGGCGCACTCGCTCGTAGCCGGGTCTCCACGCTCGCCTCCCACGAGGACGTCTGGATCCTCATCACGCCGATGCTCGCCATCGAGCGGGGCCACAACATCCTCAACGACGACCACGTGGCCGCCCTCGGCGCAGCCCTGTATTTGGTACGCCCGCACCTGCACCCCGAGGACCTCAGCTACGACATCGAGTTCATGAACCGGTGGGGCATCGAACAGATCCGCGCTGGACTTCCCGCGGCCGGGCCAGCCAGTGCTCCCTTGGGCGAACGGGCCAAGGCGTTCCAGAACTACGCACACCGCCTGTGGATCGCCCGCCTCGAACAGTCCCTGCGCTACACCGACACCCTGCCCGGTTCGCTGGAGCGGAGGGGCCTGGACTGGACGGGCATCCCCCCGCTCAACCAGATCGCGGGCCGCATGCTGCGCGGCGCGGCACGCGCCCGCATCTACTTCTGCGACGGCGCCTTCGCGCCACACAGCGACGACAGCATCCTCCTGGGCATGTACCGCGCCCTGGAGGAGGCGATGTCCGGACCGCACGCGGACATCGCACGTCCCCTCTATCTGCCCTTGATGCACGGCCTGCACAACCTCCTGGAGAAGTACCGTGGCGACGTATGACCGACTGCAGCGCATGTCCCTCATCCTGCGCGCCTGCCTGGATGAGCCTCTGGGCTCCTACGAGAGATTCGAGTTTCCTCAGCGCCTGGCCCGCCAGCTGCGCTCACACGTCTTCCGCCGCTACGACGCCGACGGGGAGGAGCAGCTGCACGGGATCCCGCTGTGGGCCGTGTCCCACGGCATCGCCGGGCTCCTCCCCGATGGGCTGGTCACCGACAGCTCAGGGAAGCCCGGTAAGACCTGGCTGGCGTGGAACCGTCAGTTCGGCGCGCCGAGGCCCGACAAGGAGCTCATCGTCGAGCTGGTGCGCAGCGGACTGGTCGTGGCGGCCGAAGAGCGGAACAAGAAAGCCCGCCTGCGCGGCCGCCCCGAGCCCGTGGACATGGGTGAACTCGCCGCAGTCCTCGCCGACTTCGATGCCGACGACCTGCGCAGCGAGGTCCGCCGCCTCACCGTCAAGCCCAACCAGGCCCTCCAGGGCGAGGAGTACCGCGTGCTGCCGCACCTCGTGGCCGCGCACCTCGTCTCATCCAACTGGCAGGTAGAACACGTCGGCTGGAAGCGCGATGCGGAAGACGGGCCGCACCTCCCCTGGCGGTACGGCACTTCCCGATGGCGGCGTGTCGCCTGCGACGAGGGCGCCGAGCTCATCTCCTGGCCGCCGCAGACGTACGTGAGCGACGGCGGGACGGTCTATCCCTGGTCGTACACGTTGAGGCTCACCGCCCAGAACCACGCTCTGGGTCAGTCCCCCGAGAGTCTGCTGCACGCCAGGGTAGGGATCAGGCGCTGGGCTCGCAGCAACGTCTGGGACGGACAACGCGCCATCACCGCCTACCTCTTCACCCCGTCCCCCTGGTCCAACGACACCAGCCCGTTCGGCAGGGCCTCCCTTCGCTGGCAGCCGGGCCCGCCGGGCAAGCGTGAGGGCAAGATGGTCTGGGACGATGTCTTGGCCGCGACGCTGGCCCGCTGCACCTCACAGCGCTACCTGCCCTCCGCCCCCGAACTGGCCGCCGATCCTCAGCAGTTCCTCCGGCCCGCTGAGGACGTCCTCGTCTCCGGAGTGGTCTTCCGTGACGGTCTTGGCCAGTACGCCAAGCACTCCGTGGGCACCGGAGCATCAGCCCGCGACCGATGGCAGATCTTCCGCCAGTTGCAAGCCGCTCTCTCCCGCATGGCCACGCCCGAGGAGCCCCTGCACCGCCTCCCCGTCCCCGTACGTCCCCGCCCGCCAGCCGATCAACTGCTGAACATCGACCTCGCGGCACTCGCTCAGGCAACAGGCCGCAGCATCGTGGTGGATGTTCTGGCCGACACCATCACCATGCGGGACGAGGTGCTCGCAACCCTCCACAAAGCCCTCGGACAGCCAGCACCCACTCCCCAGGCCGCAACGCGCCCGCCCCTCACACCTACACGCTGCGCACCCCCCACCTCGACGTCATCATCCGCACCCAGCCGGTGGGCGAGCTCGCCGATCGACTCCCCGTCGACTACACCATCAAGAACCCCAAGGACCGTGCCCGCAAGGCGGCCGCCGAACGCCGCGCCCAGACCATCGCGCGCCTCCAGTCCCCGGAACTGACCGGCCTCCCGCGCTTCGCCATCATCGAGATGGCCGACGCCGGCGCCTATCCCACCCCCGAGCACGACCCCAAAGAGGCGGTCAAAGCGGCGGCCGCCTCCCTCGGCATCCTCGTGCAGAACATCACCCCGCCGAAATCGGCCAACACCGACACGGGCAAGGAAACCGCGGCCACCCGCGGCCAGCGCATCGGCAAGTCCGTCATGGACCTCCTAGCCCGCCAGACCGGGCTGCTCACTCACCCCGAGAAGCCCGGCACGACGGCGAACCCGCTCCGCGACGTCACCACCGTCGGCCTGTGGGTCCTACGCCGCAACAAGAGCGTGAACGCCCTGCTCCCCCTCGCTGTCGCCCACACGCCCGACGAGCCCTTCGCCCGCATCCGGATGCCTCACACCGACACCTGGCTCCCCTTCCACCAGGGCCTGCTCACGCTGTCCGATATCGACTGCGAACGATGGCTACCCGACCAGCGGATCAGGGAGTTCTTCGGGCAGGTCGTCGAGGAGATCTGCGACGGCTCGGACATCGCGCTGGTGAGCCTGGCCCAGAACCTGCGCTCAAGCTGCCCCGCCCTCACCAATGGGCTCCTGCAACCCGACATCCTCGCTTTCGACGCCGCACACCCCATCCCACCCGAGCGCCGCAAGGGCCTACGCCACATCCGACTGCGCACCAACCTCCGCGACGAAACCGCCCAGCACTACAGCTACACCGAAGGCGCAGAAGACGGCGACGTCGGCGTCGGCTCCCACTTCTGGACGGACCCCCGCCGCCCCCGCCACTTCTTCAGCACCGCCAAGAAGCCCGCGACCGCAGGCAACGGCTCGCCCCAGGGATCACGCGTCGAGGCCCACTGGGGCTGCACCGGCAAGGACGACGACGGCAACAAGACCTACGGCCAGAAGCACGACACCCGCCAGAACGTCTGGAACCCCCAACTCCTCGAACTCCTCGTCGCCGCCCACGCCCCCGACGACGACCCTGCAGCCTGGGCCGCGCTCATTCACCAACAGCGCTACGAAGCCTCACACTTCTCCGACCCGCTGGCCCTCCCCACAGTCCTGCACCTGGCACACACCGTCGCCAAGCACATCCTCCCCGACCACCTGATCGAACCGATCACGGCCTCCGAGACATAGCGCCAGAGGGCCGTCACACGTGCCGTTACCCCTTACGCGCTCCCGCCCCCGCTCATCTCAACAGCCCCTTCCCTCGCCGGAACCACCAAGCCGATCGCCCGTCGGTCACCGGCAGGAAGGGGCACCAGGAGATTGGATCTTCACCACCACAGCCCCAGACCGACTGGCACGAGCCACGCCCACACCTCCACCCGACGCTTCTCACTTGAGCCGCACCACGGTCTGAACCACCAACACACCGACCCCACGCCGCACTGTCCGCTGTTCGCATGTTCCGAGTGCCCCGCCGGGGCCTCGAACCTGCGGCCAACCCGACTACGCCAAGTCATGCGTGGCGGCGATCGTGACCTGCCCACTGCAAACCCGCAAGCGGGGACGATCAAGTGGCCGTTGACAGCACGGTGGGAACGTCTTGTCCCCGTATGGCAGCCGAGGCCGGACGAAGGCACCGGTCACCCTGCTGTCCGCGGAGACGGCCAATGCCTTCGTCACGTCCCGGTCCCGGTTTCCTGGTCAGCCCGCGTATGTCAGACCCATGCAGTACACCTGAGTACATGGCGACCGATGACGCGTATGGGATGAACGAAGATGAGACCTGCCGGACCTATATCCTTCCGGCCCTCGACCGGTCCGGGTGGACGACTGATCAGATCCGCCCCCAGTTCCAGATCAACGGCGGTCGCCTGACGCCCACCCCGAAGCGCCACATGCGGGACGACCCGCTCGTCGCCGACTATGTACTGGAGTACACGCCGGATCTGCCCATCGGAGTCATCGAGGCGAAGCGGTATCGCATCGACGCCCAGGACGGGGTGGAGCAGGTCCGGCGCTACGCGAAGAAGCTCCGCCTCCCCTTCGCCTATGCGACGAACGGCCGGGAGATCATCGAGCTGGACCTGCGCGGCACCTCCCCTTCCATCCGGGAGATCGACCGGTTCCCCACCCCAGAGGAACTCTGGTCTCGTTTTCTCGACGCGGAGCAGGCCGATTCCGCCCTCGGTCGTGAACTCCTCACCACGCCGAACAACCACTCGTTGCGGAACTCGGACAACACCATCAAGCGGCCCCGCTACTACCAGCGGATCGCGGTCAACCGCACGCTGGCAGCCATCGCCCAAGGCCAGGAGCGCATTCTGCTCGTCCTCGCCACCGGTACGGGCAAGACGATGGTCGCCCTGCAGACCGTCGCCAAGCTGTACAACTCACAGTGGACCCCCGGCCGCAAACCCAGAGTGCTCTACCTGTCCGACCGCAACATGCTGGTCGACAACCCGAAGGACGAGTACTTCCTCAAGGCGTTCGGCGTCGACGACGTGACCAAGCTCGGCGGCGGCAAGGTCGTGAAAGGCCGCAAGGTCTACTTCGCGCTGTACCAGTCCCTGGAACAGCGGGATCAGGTCGAGGGCAAACCCTTGTACGAGCGCTACGAGCGCGACTACTTCGACCTTGTCATCGTGGACGAATGCCATCGGGGCAGCGCACGCGACGACTCGCAGTGGCGCCGAATCCTCGAACACTTCTCCCCGGCCACACAGATCGGGCTGACCGCGACACCCATCAGCCGCAAGGACGCGGACTCGGTCGACTACTTCGGCGACCCGGTCTACACGTATTCCTTGGCGGACGGCATCGGCGACGGATTCCTGGCCCCCTACCGGGTGCGCAGGGTACGCCTCAACGTGGACGTCGAGGGTTACGCACCGGATCCCGGCCAGCGCGACAAGTACGACAACGAGATCCCCGAGGGTGTGTACGGCCCCAAGGACTACGAACGCGTGATGGTCATCCTTGAGCGCACCGAGGCCGCGGCCCAGTACGTTATCGACTATCTGCGGTCCACCGCCGAGGACGGCAAACACGGCAAGACGATCGTGTTCTGCGAGAACAACAACCATGCAGGACGCATGCGCAACGCGCTCTACAACGCCGCGTCCCAGGAGGTGAACAGGCACCGCGACTACGTGGTCCGCATCACCGACGCCGACCGCGACGTCGGTATGGCGCACCTCGACGAGTTCCGCAAAGACGACTCCGACGAGCCCGTGATCGCTGTGACGTCGAAACTGCTGAACACCGGCATTGACCTGCCGGCGGTCCGCAACATCGTGCTGTTCCGGCGCATCGCGTCGATGCCCGAGTTCAAGCAGACCATCGGCCGCGGCACCCGGCTGTGCCCCGAGATCGGCAAGGCATCGTTCGACATCATCGACTTCGTGGAAGCGACCCGCCTCTTCGACGATCCCAACTTCGACGGCCCTCCGCTGCGCGTGGTGCGGGACACGGCGGACGAGCAGGGCCACGTCATCGACACGGTGGGGGAGACCCCGGACGGGCAGGAGATCGACCCGGAAACGGTCGCCGAGCCGGACTCCGCGTACGAGCAACAGGACGGTGGGGCGTTCGACTCAGCGTCCCAGGCCGGGGTCATCGACGACCCAGACGAGATCGACCGCATCCGCGCGCGTGGTCGCAAGTACGTGGTGGACGGCATCGAGGTCTACAAGTGGGGCGAGAGCCGCTATCAGCTCGACTCCGACGGCCGGACGATGCGCCTGGTCTCCATCCGGCAGTGGGTCCGGGGCCGTGTGCTCGAACTCGACCTGGCCCCAGCCTCGTTGCGCTCCCAGTGGGCCTCGGCCAAGTCCCGCGGCGCCCTAATGTCCATCCTCAAGAAGGCCGACGTGGACGCCGAGGAGCTCCCCGACGCCTTCGACGTCCCTGACGTGGATCCGGTGGATCTGCTCCTCAACGTGGCGTGGGGCTTGCCCCTGGTCAGCAGGGAGGAGCGGTTCAACCGCTTCCTGCACGAGCACCAGGAGTTCCTGAAGTCCTTCCAACCGCAGGCCCGCGAGGTGCTGGAGGAGATGCTGCTCAAGTTCGTCGAGCACGGGTCGACGCAGCTGAAGCCGGAGACGCTACAGGTTCAGCCGTTCACGAAGATGGGCTCGGTCCTCGAGCTCACGGGCCGGTTCGGTGGCAACGGGTTGCCCCTGCACACCGCCATCGATGAGCTGGGACGGCGGTTGCTGGAGGCTTCGTAGGGTGCGGCTGTGGAGGCTCGGTCGGATGTGATAGCGGCCCCTGTCACATCCGACGGGGGCCGCGTACGTGGATGCACTCCGGGGTTGCGAGGGGAACTTCCCCCTTGACGGCCACGACGAATCGGTCCAGCCGGTTGCGGGGCTGAGCAGGGCGGAGCCGCGGGAGCGGAGTCGCGGGCACGGGCACGGCGGGAGCGGGGAAGACTTCGAGGCAGCTGCCCTGGTCGGCTCCGCTGCAGCTGGACTTACGTCAGCCGCGCAGCTCGGAAACACAGGGTTTCCAGGTCTGCTTTAGTTTGACGCGCTGACCCTTGCATCAAACTAAAGCGGACTTTGAGGACTGTGCATTTGCTAAGGTGACCCCGTGCTCACAGACCGTACGGACACCCGGGCCACCCTGTGGCGCGTGGCGAGCGGCCAGCACGGCTACTTCACCGCTGCCCAGGCCCTGAAAGCTGGATACTCCTACCAGGCGCAGCGCTACCACGCGCAGCGCGGGAACTGGCTGCCGGTCGACCGGGGTATCTACCGGTTCCGTGAGTTCACGGACCTGCCCGCCAGCGAGGATGCCCACCTGGTGCGCTGGTGCCTGTGGAGCAGAGGCCGGGCGGTCGCCTCGCACACCACCGCCCTGTCCATCCACGACCTGGGCATAGCGAACCCCTCCCAGATCCACCTCACGGTGCCGCGTAACTTCCGCCAGAAGGACGCAGCGGTGATCCTGCACCGCGCTGAACTCACCCCCGATGAGATCGAGGACCGCTCGGGCTACCGCGTGACGGCCCCGGTCCGGGCCATCGCCGAGTGCGCCGCGGCGGGAACCGAACAGGACGTATTGGACTCGGCAGTCGCGGAAGCGCTGGAACGCGGTGTGGCCACGAAGCGCCAACTCCTTCACGCAGTAGAGACTTTGGGCCCTAAAGCCGAACTCGGGGTAGAGCGCGCCCTTGCGACCCGCATGAAGCACGGCGTCCACGACACCGGCAACCCCTCCAACTCCCGTACAACGAAAGAACACTGACATGCCCCCCCGCAAGAAGAAGCAAGAGCAGTCCACCCCCTCTGGGAGGAGAAGGAGGCGGACAAGAAGCAAACTGCCGCCCAGTCCCGGGCCAAGCTCCAGTCGCTGGTGAAATCCGCGCGGGACATCATGCGCAAGGACGCGGGGCTCAACGGAGACCTCGACCGGCTCCCCCAACTGTCGTGGCTGCTGTTCCTCAAGGCATTCGATGAGCGCGTCGAGCAGACCGGCGCGGCACTCGACCCTGACTACCGCCCCGCGATCGAGAAGCCGTACCGCTGGCAGGACTGGGCACCGAAACGCGACTACAGCGGAGACGACCTGCGTGCGTTCATCAACGGCGACCTCATCCCCCACCTCTCGGGACTTGAGGGAAGCGGCGCCGACGACCCCCGGAACATCCTCTCGGCAGTCTTCGCGGACGTCACCAACCGCATGATGTCCGGCACACTCCTTCGCGACCTGGTGGACGTGGTCGACCAGATCCACTTCACGTCGTCGGACGACATCCACACCATGGCGTTCGTCTACGAGTCGATCCTCAAGGAAATGCGGGATGCGGCCGGTGACTCTGGCGAGTTCTACACCCCTCGACCGGTCAACCGGTTCATGGTTCAGCAGTCGTTCCTCGAACTCGGCGAGTCAATCCTCGACCCGGCCTGCGGCACGGGTGGCTTCCTCGTTCAGGCTTACGAGGATCTGAAGGACAAGGTCGAGACCGACGAGCAGCGCAAGCAGCTGGCCGGCGACCTTCGAGGTATCGAGAAGAAGTCCCAGCCGTACCTGCTGGCCAGCATGAACCTGCTGCTCCACGGTATCGACGCGCCTCAGCTCGTCCACGACAACGCCCTCAAGCGCATGCGTCAGTCCACCGCGGCCGAGCGTGTAAACGTCGTCCTCACCAATCCTCCCTTCGGCGGGGAGGAAGAGCAATCAATCGTCAAGCAGTTCCCGTCGGGGTACCAAACCCAGGAAACTGCTTGGCTCTTCGTTCACGCAATCCTCGACCAGTTGCAGAAGGGCGGGCGGTGCGCGGTTGTCCTACCCAACGGCAGTCTGTTCGCGGGTGGAGTGGGCGCCCGTATCAAGGAGAAGCTGATGAAGGAGTGCAACCTGCACACCATCGTCCGCCTCCCCCAGGGTGTCTTCGCGCCGTACACCCAGATCCCGTCGAACCTCCTGTTCTTCGAGAAGACCGGACCGACGGAGGAAACGTGGTTCTACGAGATCCCTTTGCCTGAAGGGCGACGCGGCTACGCCAAGACAAAGCCGATGCGGGTCGAGGAGTTCGAGCCGTGTGTCGAGTGGTGGGGCGGCAAAAAGCGGGAAGGGCGCGAGGGTGGCCCGCAGGCGTGGATGGTCCCAGCCGAAGACATCAAGAAGGCGGGCTACAACCTTGACATCGCGAATCCGCATGTGGGCGACGGCCTAGAGCAGCGGACGCCGGAGGAGCTGGTGGACGAGCTGATCAAGGTGGAAGGCGAGATTCTCGGGTTGCTGACGAGTCTGCGCGAAGGGCTGGCCAGCAAGTGAGCAGATACCCACAGCGCGAACTCGGTGAAGTCCTCTACGAAGACGCGCAGATGGTCACCTTGGAAGACGACAGCAAGTACGCGATCACAGGTATCTATAGCTTCGGCCGTGGACTCATCGAGCGCCCTCGGATCATGGGAGGCGAAACAGCATACGAGCGCATGGCCCGAATTCGAACAAATCAAGTCGTGATGAGCAAACTCAACGCCTGGGAAGGCGCACTCGCTGTGGTCGACCCACGCTTCAACGAGACTTACGCCTCTCCTGAGTACCCCGTGTTCTCCGTCGACAACGCGCACGCCGACCCCAGGTACATCAAGCACCTCATCGCATGGCCCGAACTGTGGGAGCGTCTCACGCCTCGAGGGTCCATGGTCCGGCGAAAAAGGACAACGCCACGGACCTTCCTTGCCACAGAGGTCCCGCTTCCAGACCTCGCCGAACAAGGCCGCATTGCCGACAAACTAGACGCCATGCTGGCAACAGTCGCAACCACCGCCACCGCAGCCCCGCAACAGGAGTCAGCCCGGCTCCTCGCCATCGGCGGCCTAGACCGCGCCCTAACTCGCTGGTCACAGGGCACCGTTCGCGTTGACGCCACATGTAAGCAGATCAACGACACAGTCCACCCTGGCGACGATCCAAGCCCGGCAAAGGAATTCGTCGGCCTTGAGCACATCGCCCCACACTTTGGACAGCGCATCGGAGCCCGCCCTCTCGGCGACGAGAAGGGCCGCAAGTTCCGCTTCCAGCCTGGTGACGTCCTCTATGGCTACCTGCGCCCGTATCTCAACAAGGTCTGGGTGGCTGACCGCCACGGGTTGTGCAGCGTAGAGCAATATGTGCTTCGCCCCAACGGACACATGCCCGCCGAGCTGATTGCCGCAGGGCTACGTGCCAAGGCGACGCTAGACACCGTCAAGGAGCACACACACAACCTCCAACTCCCGCGCCTCCGGTCGGGCCTGCTCATGGCCATGGAGATTCCGGACATCCCACAGGAGCACCACGAAGCAGCTTTGCTCAATGTCCGCGCCTGGGAACAGAAGGCACATGCCCTCAACTCCCTTCAGCGGCAGCGCGACGACCTTCTGGCCACCCTCGGCCCCACCCTCCTCAACGCAGCCTTCTCAGGTCAGCTGTAATCCACCCTCCCCCACTGCCCCTCCCCCACCACCACATGATCAAGAAACCGCACCCCGACCGCCTCCGCCCCCACTGCCAGCCGGGCCGTGGCGAGGCGGTCGGGCTCGCTCGGGGTCACACGCCCCGAGGGGTGGTTGTGGGCAACCCCGAACGCCGCGCCCCCGCTCGCCAGGACCAGTGCCAGCACATCCCGCACCGGCAACAGACACCGATCCGACGCCCCCTCCGTCAACACTGCCGTACGCAGCACCCGGCCTCCCGCGTCGCAGACCACCACCACGACCCGCTCATGCCGCAACCCGCGCAACAGTGGCCCCGCGATCATTGCCAAGTCCCTTGATCCAACCACCCGTTGGACCTCAGACCGCTCCACCCCCACCCTGCGCCCAAGCTCGAACGCCGCCGCCACCCGCGCCGCCTTCGCCGGACCCACTCCACCTATGTTCACGGCCAGTTCACAAGCATCGGCCCGTGACAGAGCACTCAACCCGCCGTGCCGCGCGATCAACCGCCCGGCCAACTCCACCGCGTCGCATCCACCCGTCCCCGAGCCGAGTAGCAAGGCCAGCAACTCGCGGTCCGAAAGCACCTCCGCGCCCCGCGCAAGCAGCCGTTCACGCGGCCGGTCCTCGACTGGGACTTCCCTGATCCTCATCCCGATCCGCCCCTCGTCCAGACGCCCAAGAACAACCAAAACCGCCCCGTCAGTCCGCCGAATCCCGATCCAGCGGCTCATCCGCCCCCTCCGGCTCCTGAGAGTCGGATTCGTCGTCAACGCTCCCCACCATCGAAGCCAGCGCGGCGGGCGCGACCGCCGGCCCTCCCGCCGCCGTACCGATCAGCTGCATCAGCCGCCGGTGCAGCGTCTCGGACCTGGCCAGCAGGAAGCCCTCGTAGTCGTCCCGCAGTGCCGCCTGATACGCGTCCTCCTCCACCAGGCAGGACTGCAGCCGCTTGCGGAGCGCATCCTCACCTTCAAGGTCTCGCAGGTCGCGGAGATAGCGGGACGGCGACCGGTCCGAGATCCAGATGTTCGTGTTCGAGGTGATCATGACCAGGTTGCCGCAGACGTTCGCCCCCTTGATCCCCTGGTCGCGCAGGAAGGCGCGAGGGAAGAAGTGGTGGAACTCCTTGTCGTTCTGCCAGGAGAGAGCTTTTCCCGCGTCGACGCGCCGACCGGTCAGCAGGTCCAGCGGGTTCTCGTACGAAAGCAGGAGGCCGAGAAGCTTGCTCGGCGCGTTCCTCTTCGAGAACGGGCTGCGACGCCAGAGAGTGCTGCGAGGCAGAGCCGCGCCGGTATCGATCTCTTCCGTCTCGCCCCGGGCGAACGCGGAGACAGCCGCCAGGTCGGGACCCATCTGGCTCTCGCTCCAGTTCTTGAAGTACTCGCCGCTCGCGGTCAGCCAGAACCACCGCTCAAGAGCCTCGTACTGCGCAGCACTTGGCTTGGACAGCTGTCGGAAGATCTCCACCAGGACCGCGAACTGGTTGTAGTAGGGCAACGCCTCCGCCCGTGGCGTACGGATCTGGGTGCAGAGGAAGTCCACGGCCCGCTCGGCCGCCTTCCCTGCCTCGGCTCCCGCCTCCCTCAACTCGTCTTTGCTCAGATCCCGCAAGCGGTTGATATCGCTGCGGGAGAAGCCGAAGCGGGCCGAGGCCGCGATGGTCCGCAGCATCGTCTTTGTGTCGACCCGGCCGTAATTCTTCGCGTCGAGGACACCGAGCAGCTTCTCGATCTCCTCCTTCAGGTCGAAGTCCGGGCTCCACGTGGCCGCCCTCATCAGGTCGACGATGTTCATCGCGGTGCCCGTGCTGTTGATCCGCTCGAAGATCCTCGAAGAATCGGATTCAGTCAGCTCGTGCAGGGTCACGACCGGGATCTGGTAGTTGGTGAACTGCTCATACAACACCTCCATGCGGTCGCGCAGTTCAGGCCGCAAGTCGGCTACCTGGCCGAACAGCGACGCCGCCGATCCCACCCGACGCATAGGGATCACGTAGGCCGGTATCGGTGTGTCGTCCGGCAGCTCATCAAGGTGGAGGAAGCGCTCCTCCTCCAAGTCGTACCCGAACTGCCAGCCCTGGCTGTCACCGTGGAGCGCCCCGACAAGGCTCGCGATGCGCTGCTGCCCGTCGATGATGTAGTTAACGGGGTAGCCGCGCCTGGGCTCATCGACGTCGAGACCGGCCACCTCACTCTCACTGCCGAGTTCCTGCGTCGTCTGCCACAGCAGCAGGCTGCCGATCGGATAGTTGCGGTGAACCGAATCGAGCAGATACAGGACCTGCTGCCTGGTCCACACGAACCCCCGCTGGTACTTCGGCAGCACGATGTCCCCGCACAGCACCCGGTCCGCCAGCCTCGTCACCGGAACAGCCGTCGGCTCCGGCCCCGGAACCCGCCGCCCCGAAACTGGTGACTTCACCACGTCCGCCCCCTCGTGTCGCTGCCACGTACAACCTCAGAACCGATCGTAAGTGGCACCACTGACAACGCGGTTCGGCCGGACAGAGGAGGAGAGCCCGATCGCACAGGACACAGTATGTGCACGGGTCTTGGGTGCGGCCTGGGATCGAAAGATGGCTATCGAAGTTCCCCAGGACTTGCTGGATGCTGAGACTGAGGCGTGGGAGCACATCCAGGCCGGGGCGCTGACCGCCGAGATGGCTGTTGCGGTGCACGAGAAGATCGTGGTGTTCGCCGAGCGTCCGGCGCATCTCGCATAGAAGGTCCAGGCGGCTGCAAGTTCCCTGGTTGTGTGGTGAGTTCGGGTTGTGGCTGGTGGAGGTGGACAGCATTGCAGGCACGAGCTTCGTGATCATCGCGGTGTCTTACGCCGTTGATCATGAGGTGCCGTGCCTTCTGCTGCATCTTCCGCCATCCCTGCTGTCCTGCTGAAGCTGGGGCCGCTGGACGCCGATCGGGTCGCTGACGTGCGCCCGTACCTCGATGCCCACCAGGCCGACCCGGTCGAGCTGGCCACCGTGATCCGCGGGCACTGAACAGTAGAGGCCCTGCATCACATTCGAGACCGGACCTTCGCCAAGGACGCCTCCGCCATCCACGTCGACACCACACCCCGCGCTATGGCCAGCTCCGTAACCTCGCCATCGGCACGCTGAAGACCCTCGGAGCCAACAACATCACCAAGACCACCCGCGCCACCCGCCACCAACCCGAACAAGCACTCCGGATCCTGGACATCACCGACGAGCCAGACCTCAACGGAACTTGATCACGCCCTGACCTCTCCTGCCCTCGAAAACCGGCCTGGTCGATTCCCGCAAGCGCACCCGCCCTTGCAACAGACGCCATTGGCGCTGCGGCGCGGCGAGTCCGCGTGGTAGAAGTCTGATGCTGCCTCCACACTCTGCCTGCTTCCGCCGACCAGCCGCCCCCGGACATTAGGAGCACTTGGCTGTGCCACCCACTCTGTACCGCGACACGGGTTACACACTTCGGCACCTGATCGAGAACATCGAAGGCGGACGGATCGGGCTCCCCGATATCCAGCGACCATTCGTATGGTCCGCGGCGAAGACCCGAGACCTCTTCGACTCGATGTATCGCGGCTACCCGATCGGCACCCTGATGTTCTGGGAGACCGGCGCCGAGGTGGGGACGCGGCAGATCGGGACGGAAGCCAGCGATCGGGCACCCCAGCTGTTGGTCGTTGACGGGCAGCAGCGGCTCACCGCCCTCTTCGCCGTCCTGACCGGGCGCAAGATCGTGACCAAGTCCTTTGACGAGATCAACGTGCGCATCGCATTTCATCCGGAGGACCAGACGTTCGAGGTCACGGACGCGGCGATAGAGCGTGACGCCCACTTCATCCCGGATATCACCGCACTCTGGGCCCGAGGCGGCTACAAGCCCACCGTCCGGAAGTTCTTCCAACGGCTGGAACATGCAAGCGGACAGGCCCTGTCAGACGCCGCCAAGGATGAACTCGAAGAACGAATAGACCGAGTCCGGGACCTGCACGAGTTTCGCTTCCAGGTAGTGGAACTGGGCGCTTCGGCCGACGAGGAGCAGGTGGCCGACATCTTCGTTCGCATCAACTCCGAAGGCGTGAAGCTCAACCAGTCCGACTTCATCCTCACCCTGATGTCGGTGCACTGGGAGAAGGGTCGGCGCCAGCTCGAGGACTTCAGCCGGGCCGCGGTGATCGCGGGACTCCCCGGCCCGAGCCCTCGCAACGCCTTTCTGGATCCCAGGCCGGACCAACTCCTGCGCGTCGCGGTCGCCGTCGCCTTCAGGCGAGCCCGACTGCAGCATGTCTACAGCGTTCTACGGGGCAAGGACCTCGAAACCGGCAAGGTCACCGTCGCACGGCGACAGGAGCAGTTCGACCGGCTGGCCCAAGCGCATACGAAGGTCCTGGACCCGACCAGCTGGCACGAGTTCTTCCAGTGCGTCACAACGGCCGGCTTCCGAAGCCGCAAGATGATCACCTCCGACAACGCCCTGCTGTACAGCTATACGATCTGGCTGATCGGGCGCCACGACTTCGGCTTGTCGGCCGACGAACTGCGTCCGGTGATCGCTCGGTGGTTCTTCATGGCGCACACCACCGGCCGGTACTCCAACTCTCCTGAGTCACAGATGGAGTTCGATCTGGGGCGGATCGGCAGTCTGCCGCACGGCGACGGCCGAGCCTTCGCCGCGGAACTCGACCGGATCATCGCAGCGAACTTCACTGGCGACTACTGGGATATTTCGCTGCCGAACCGGCTGGACACCTCCTCGTCGCGTTCACCGGTGTTGTTTGCCTATCAGGCAGCCCTGAACATCCTCGACGCCGAAATGCTCTGCGGCAACCAACGAATCCGTGAGCTTCTGGACCCCTCGGTCAAACCCGCCAAGGGCATCGATCGAGACAACCTGTTCCACCCCAAGACGCTCGCCGGGCTGGGCATCACCGACCGGCGCCAAGTCAACGCCATCGCCAACATGGCCTACGTGACGTGGCCGGCAACTGAGATGGCCAACACCGACGCACCACACGACTACTGGCCGAGGATCACCGACGCGATGGACCCGGCGGTACTCGAGCGACAAGTACGGTGGCACGCGCTTCCGGTCGGCTGGGAACAGCTTGACTACCCGACCTTCCTGGAACGGCGCCGCCAACTGATAGCCCGGGTGGTGCGGGAAGCGTTCGAGAGCCTTACCGAGGAACAGCCTGCGTATATCCCCACCGCCCCGGCTGACATCATCGCCGCAGGCGAGTCCCAAAGCACCGAGTTCAAGGCCAGCGCCCGCTGGAACGTATACACCCAGCAAGCCGACAAATCCCTACGGAACAACATCGTCAAGGCTGTCTGTGGTTTCCTGAACGGCGAAGGCGGCAATCTGTTCATCGGTGTCGCCGACGACTCGACCGTCCTCGGCATCGAGAACGATCTCACCACCCTTGAGCGGCAGGCCAGCGTCGACGGGTATGAGCTTTTCGTGCGCCAACTCCTCGACAGCAGCCTGTCCACCCCGACAGCAAGCACCGTCCGCGTCCGCTTCCCCGAAGTCTCCGCCCGCATCGTCTGTCAGATCAGTGTTGCCGCGGCGGGTCGGCCGGTGTTCGCCAAGCCCACGAAGGGCGGCAACGAGGCAACCGACTTCTGGGTCCGGGTCGGCAACGCCACCAAGCAACTCCACGGCGACGACCTCCTGCGCTACCAGGAGGAACATTGGGGGTGAGCGTCTGTGCCCTTCGAGGAAAGCCCCAGTTCACACCCGTTCCTATCCGCATCACGCGCCGTCGAGGACTCGAACCTGCGGCAGCTTCCCGGGCCCCGCGAAGGATTGGCCCTGCCCGGCCATGGCCACACACCCGCCCCGCCAACGCACACTCAACGCCTCTGGGAAACGCCAGATCAGCCCGCCCGCCGGGTTCGGAACGACACTGCCGCCGTGAGTACCAGCACCCCGCCCCGGGCTGGGGAAAATCCCGCTTCCCATGTTCTGTGGCTCCCGCCAGGGACTCGGACCTGCGGCCAACCCAACTACGCCAAGTCATACACAGCAGTGATCGTGACCCGCCCACCGCAAACCCGCACGTCACGCCCGTTCCCATCTGTTGGCGACCCCGTCGAGGGTTCGAACCCGCGCCTCCCGTCTCGGTGCCCCACCCAACAAGCCACAACGCTCCCGCCCACCGATCCCCCATTGCACATCCGTTGTACAAACACGCGGGAACTCCCGGGAACCCCCAGGTCAGCCGGGCACACCCGCCACGACACCGAATGGCCCTGCCCCCGGGAAAACCCCAGTTCAGGGCCGTAAAAGCAGACGAGCCGAGCTATACGCCGGGTTCAGAACGACACAGTCCCCGCGACTACGACTCGCACCCGGACTTCTTCGTCCGCAAGGCGATCGGCTGGTGTCTGCGGGAGTACGCCAAGACCGATCCGGCGGCCGTACGCGCCTTCGTCGAGCGGGAGCGGGACCGGCTCGCGCCGCTGTCCGTGCGGGAAGCGTTGAAGAACCTCTGAGCAACTCGGCTCGCGGAACGCGTCGTTCGGGATAAAACCATTCGACGTGGGCGCCTCCTTCGGTGAGGATCAGTGCCATGTTCCGGTACGCCTTCCTCGCAGCAACGCCCGCAGTCGCGGGCGCTGCGAAGGCTGCCGTACTCGCATCTGACGTCCTCGCACCTGACGTCCTCGTATTGGCCGTCCTCGCACCTGACGCCTTTGACGGCGCCCGAAGCTGACCCTCCCCGGACACTCCGGCGGACCCCCTAGGGGGAGGGTCGGTCAGGCCCCGGGGTCCCCGTCCCGACCGTGCGCCGAGCGCCGGTCAGGGACAACAGCTTCGAGTTCCGGAGAAGGAACAGCCATGTCCAAGACGGCATACGTGCGCACCAAGCCGCACCTCAACATCGGCACCATGGGCCACGTCGACCACGGCAAGACCACCCTGACCGCCGCCATCACCAAGGTCCTCAGCGAGCGCGGCACCGGCACGTTCGTGCCCTTCGAACGGATCGACCGGGCCCCGGAGGAGGCGCAGCGCGGCATCACCATCAACATCGCGCACGTCGAGTACGAGACCGACACCCGGCACTACGCGCACGTCGACATGCCAGGACACGCCGACTACGTCAAGAACATGGTCACCGGAGCCGCGCAGCTCGACGGGGCGATCCTCGTCGTCTCCGCGCTCGACGGGATCATGCCGCAGACCGCGGAGCACGTGCTGCTCGCCCGGCAGGTCGGCGTCGACCACATCGTCGTCGCCCTCAACAAGGCCGACGCCGTCGACGACGGTGAGGACGCTGAGCTCACCGACCTCGTCGAGCTCGAGGTCCGCGACCTGCTCTCCGCACACGGGTACGGCGGGGACTGTGTCCCTGTCGTACGCGTATCCGGGCTCAAGGCCCTGGAGGGCGACCCGCGGTGGACGGCCTCCATCGAGGCGCTGCTCGACGCCGTCGACACCTATGTGCCGATGCCCGAGAGGTATCTCGACGCGCCCTTCCTGCTGCCCGTCGAGAACACCTTCACGATCACTGGTCGCGGCACCGTCGTCACCGGCGCCGTCGAGCGCGGCAGCGTCAAGGTCGGCGACCGCGTGGAGGTGCTCGGCGCGGACACGGAGACGGTCGTTACCGGCCTAGAGACCTTCGGTAAGCCTATGGACTCCGCGCAGGCCGGGGACAACGTCGCGCTGCTGCTGCGCGGCGTGCCCCGCGACGCGGTGCGCCGCGGGCACATCGTCGCGGCGCCCGGCAGCGCCACGCCGAGCCGTCGCTTCTCCGCGCAGGTGTACGTCCTGTCGGCGGGCGAGGGCGGCCGCTCGACGCCCGTCACGACCGGGTACCGGCCGCAGTTCTACATCCGCACCGCAGACGTGGTCGGCGACGTCGACCTCGGCGAAACGGCCGTCGCCCGCCCCGGCGACACCGTCACGATGACCGTCGAGCTCGGCCGTGAGCTGCCCCTGGAGCCGGGCCTCGGCTTCGCGATCCGCGAGGGCGGACGCACCGTCGGCGCGGGCACCGTGACCGAGGTCTTCAGCTAGACCGACCGTCGCACCTCACGAAACCGGCACCCCGGTACTGCATGAGAGTGCAAGACCACTGCCGGTGGGTCAGAACCTGATGGTCCTGGCCCACCGGCGGTGCGGGGACACTGAGAAAGCTCGTTCCGTACTTGATCTATTGATCGTCGCTGGTCAGGTACGAAATCCACTCGCCAGCAGGAGAGTCGGGGGCGCTGCTCGTACCGTTCGCATAGGTGGTAGCCATTCCGTCGGCGCTTGACCTGCTCCGATGACCTGACCGTGGTGGCGGTTCGGGAATCTTGTCGCAGAGCCTTTGCTTGGCCAGCTCTACCAGGATCTCCGCGTCACTTCTGCGGGCGGTGAGGGCTCCTAGGCATCGCCTGGCCGACGACGTCCATGATGTCTAAGGTGACCGTGGAGAGACTGATGTCGATGTCTTTCAGCTCCAGACTCGGATGCCACCCGCGGCGTTCGGGTGACGGCAGTGTGGACTCAGGTCAGATCCCGCAATTCGAGGAGGGCCTGCCCATGCCATCGGTGCCGAAACAGTTGGTCAGGCAGCAAGATGCTTCGCATCACTGCCCCAAGAGCCGCACCGCAATCGAAACGTAAACCCACCCCTCTCCCCCACCCCGGTGATGGTGAGCACGTTCTCGACCGGGAGCAGGAAGGGCGCGTCGAGGTACCTCTCGGGCATCGGCACATACGTGTCGACGGCGTCGAGCAGCGCCTCGATGGAGGCCGTCCACCGCTCGTCGCCCTCCAGGGCCTTGAGCCCGGATACGCGTACGACAGGGACACAGTCCCCGCCGTACCCGTGCGTGGAGAGCAGGTCGCGGACCTCGAGCTCGACGAGGTCGGTGAGCTCAGCGTCCTCACCGTCGTCGACGGCGTCGGCCTTGTTGAGGGCGACGACGATGTGGTCGACGCCGACCTGCCGGGCGAGCAGCACGTGCTCCGCGGTCTGCGGCATGATCCCGTCGAGCGCGGAGACGACGAGGATCGCCCCGTCGAGCTGCGCGGCTCCGGTGACCATGTTCTTGACGTAGTCGGCGTGTCCTGGCATGTCGACGTGCGCGTAGTGCCGGGTGTCGGTCTCGTACTCGACGTGCGCGATGTTGATGGTGATGCCGCGCTGCGCCTCCTCCGGGGCCCGGTCGATCCGTTCGAAGGGCACGAACGTGCCGGTGCCGCGCTCGCTGAGGACCTTGGTGATGGCGGCGGTCAGGGTGGTCTTGCCGTGGTCGACGTGGCCCATGGTGCCGATGTTGAGGTGCGGCTTGGTGCGCACGTATGCCGTCTTGGACATGGCTGTTCCTTCTCCGGAACTCGAAGCTGTTGTCCCTGACCGGCGCTCGGCGCACGGTCGGGACGGGGACCCCGGGGCCTGACCGACCCTCCCCCTAGGGGGTCCGCCGGAGTGTCCGGGGAGGGTCAGCTTCGGGCGCCGTCAAAGGCGTCAGGTGCGAGGACGGCCAATACGAGGACGTCAGGTGCGAGGACGTCAGATGCGAGTACGGCAGCCTTCGCAGCGCCCGCGACTGCGGGCGTTGCTGCGAGGAAGGCGTACCGGAACATGGCACTGATCCTCACCGAAGGAGGCGCCCACGTCGAATGGTTTTATCCCGAACGACGCGTTCCGCGAGCCGAGTTGCTCAGAGGTTCTTCAACGCTTCCCGCACGGACAGCGGCGCGAGCCGGTCCCGCTCCCGCTCGACGAAGGCGCGTACGGCCGCCGGATCGGTCTTGGCGTACTCCCGCAGACACCAGCCGATCGCCTTGCGGACGAAGAAGTCGGGGTGTCCCGACTGCCGCACGCAGTAGGCGAAGAGGCGCTCGGTGTCCGTCGCCGACTTGTATCGGAGCTGGTGGAGGAGGGCGGTGCGGGCCACCCACAGGTCCTCGTCCTCGATCCACTCGTCCATGGCCGTCCGCAGCGCGGGATCGGCCGCGACCAGAGCGCCGACGACATGTGCGGCGAGCGCGTCGACCGTGTCCCACCAAGAGCGCGTCGTCACGAGGTGCCTGGCCACGGGCAGGAAGCCGGACGAACAGCGCTGCACGTGACGGCGCAGATAGTCCGCCGCGAAGTAGGCGTACTCGCGCTCGGGCAGCTCCCAGCAGCGCAGGGCGAGCGCCGCGCAGTCCGCCTCGTCGGGGCGCGGGGTCCCCGCGAGCACGGCGCGGGACAGCTCGCGGCGCACCGGCGAGGTCAGTCCGAGGAAGGGCGCGACGTCCTTCATGTACGCGCGCATCCGCGCGGCCCGTGCCGGATCGGCCGCCGCCGGATAGGCCGCGACGAGCCGTTCGACGACGGTTTCCGCAAGATCGCTTCGCGGTACGGGCATCGGGACTGTGACGCTCATGAGACGCACCATACGGCGATCAGACACATGAGCCGGTTACTCTTCCCGGATGCTCGAGACCGTCACCACCCGACCGCAGGGCCTCGCCGTGCGCTGCACCAGGGCGTTGCTCTCGCCGTGGTCGCGGCTGTCCCTGCTGGTGGTGCTGCTCGCCGCGGCCGGTACGTGCGTCCTGCTCTTCGAACCGCAGCGGCTGCTCTCCGACGGCTGGCCCGCCCAGCTCGGCGGCGCCGCGGCGGTGACCCTGTTCGCCGTGGCGTACGGAGCCTGCACCGCCGCGTTCGTGCCCCGGCCGCTCCTGAACCTCGCGGCGGGCGCCCTCTTCGGTACGGCGGCGGGGCTCGGCGCGGCGATCGCCGGCACCGTGCTCGGCGCCGGGATCGCCTTCGGCCTCGGCAGGATCCTCGGCCAGGACGCGCTGCGGCCGCTGCTGCGGGGCAAGTGGCTGAAGGCCGCGGACGGCCAGCTCAGCAGCCACGGCTTCCGTTCCATGCTGGCGGTGCGGCTCTTCCCCGGCGTGCCGTTCGCCGCGGCCAACTACTGTGCGGCGGTCTCCCGCATGGGCTGGTTGCCGTTCCTTCTGGCCACGGGCATCGGCTCGGTTCCCAACACCGCGGCGTACGTCGTCGCGGGCGCCCGCGCGTCGACGCCGACGTCGCCGGTGTTCCTGATCGCGATGGGGTTCATCGCGGTGACCGGGCTCGGCGGGGCGCTGGTGGCGTGGTTCAAACGACACCACCTGCGCGGCCACTGACTCCGGATCCTTGTTCGCCGGGACCCCCTGTTTGCCGGGCCCCCTGTTCGCCGGAATCCCTGTTCGCCGAGACCCCTCAGAGCGCTTCGAGGATCGTCGCGTTGGCGAGGCCGCCCGCCTCGCACATGGTCTGGAGCGCGTAGCGGGCGCCGCGGGCGCGCATGGCGTGGACGAGGGTGGTCATCAGCCGGGTGCCGCTGGCTCCCAGGGGATGGCCGAGCGCGAGGGCACCACCGTGCACATTCACCTTCTCCGGGTCCGCGCCGGTCTCCCGCAGCCAGGCGAGCACGACGCTGGCGAAGGCTTCGTTGACCTCGAAGAGGTCGATGTCGTCGAGGGTCAGTGAGGCTTTGCGCAGGACCTTCTCGGTGGCGGGCAGGACGCCGGTCAGCATCAGGATCGGGTCGGACCCGGTGACGGCGAAGCTGTGCAGCCTGGCGAGCGGGCGCAGGCCGAGTCGGGCGGCGTTCTCGCCGGTGGTGATGAGGACGGCGGACGCCCCGTCGTTGATGGGGCTGCTGTTGCCCGCGGTGACGTTCCAGTCGATCTGCGGGAAGCGCTCGCCGAAGGCCGGGTCGTAGTAGGCGGGCTTGAGGCCCGCGAGGACCTCGGGGGTGGTGGCGGGGCGGACGGACTCGTCGCGCGTCAGACCGGCGATCGGCTCGGTCTCCGCGTCGAAGAGACCGGCGTCCCAGGCGCGCGCGGCCCGCTGGTGCGAGGTCGTCGCGAAGGCGTCCATGCGCTCGCGCCCGATGGCCCACTTGGCGGCGATGAGCTCGGCGCTGATGCCTTGCGGGACGAGACCGTCCGGATAGCGCTCGGCGACGCCGGGGCCGAACGGGTCGGCGCCCGCAGGCACGTTCGACCACATCGGTACGCGGCTCATCGACTCCACCCCGCAGGCCACCACCATGTCGTACGCGCCCGATATGACGCCCTGCGCCGCGAAGTGCACGGCCTGCTGCGAGGAGCCGCACTGCCGGTCGACGGTGGTCGCGGGTACGGACTCGGGGAACCCGGCCGAAAGGACGGCGTAGCGGGTGGTGTTCATGGCCTGCTCGGCGACCTGGTCGACGGTGCCGCCGATCACGTCGTCGACGAGGGCGGGGTCGATGCCGCTGCGGCGGACGAGGGCGCGCAGCGTGTGGGCGAGGAGGTCGACCGGGTGCACATCGGCGAGGGCGCCGTTGGGCTTGCCCTTGCCCACGGGCGTGCGTACGGCTTCGACGATGACGGCGTCACGCATGAGCGGTCCTCTTTCGGCGACGAGTCCAACCACCAGTGAGTAGGAGATCCAAACTCACCATAGCGAGGTAAGTTGGAAAATCAAACCCACTCTCACAGTCCCTCTAAACTGCCCGCATGAAGGATCCGCGCCCCTGCTCCATCGCCGACGCACTCGCCCTGGTCGGCGAGAAGTACTCCCTGCTCGTCCTTCGCGAGGTGTGCCTCGGCAACGAGCGCTTCGACCAGCTGGTGCGCAACATCGGCGCCCCCCGGGACATCCTCGCGACGCGGCTGCGCCGCCTGGTGGAGGCGGGCGTCCTGGAGAAGACCGCCTACAGTGAGCGCCCGCAGCGCTTCCTGTACCGGCCCACCCCGGCGGGCCTCGAACTGGAGCCCGTCCTGATGACCCTCATGGCCTGGGGCGACCGCCATCTACGCGGCGCCGAAGGACCCCCGATGGTCCTGGAGCACTCCTGCGGCCACGAACTGGTCCCCGTCGTGACGTGTTCCGCCTGCGGCGACGCGGTCCACCACGACGACCTGGCCGCGCATCCGCAGACGCCGGGCTGGTCGACGACGGGCCCGACGGCGCCCTGATCCGGGGTCCACGCCACACCGGAGGGCACCCCTCCCCCGCCGCCCACACGCCGCACGGCGGCCCTCAGAGCCCCCCGTTCACCCAAGGCGGTTACGCTGCCCCCGACGAGGGGGAGTGACCGCCCCTCGCGCCCCGGCGTTCCCGCCGCAGCACCGCCTCTCGTTGACCGCTATCACCGCACCCGCATCCACCCGCGGCCTGATGATCAGTACTTGGACGGCGCAGTTTTCATGTCTTGGCTTGAATCCTTCATCCTCGGGCTCGTCCAGGGGCTGACCGAGTTCCTCCCGATCTCCTCCAGCGCGCACCTGCGGCTCACCGCGGCGTTCGCGGGCTGGCACGATCCCGGGGCCGCGTTCACGGCGATCACCCAGATCGGCACGGAGGCCGCCGTGCTCATCTACTTCCGCAAGGACATCGCGCGGATCCTGTCGGCATGGTTCGGCTCGCTGTTCGGCAAGGTGCCGCGCTCCGACCACGACGCGCAGATGGGCTGGCTGGTCATCGTCGGCTCGATCCCGATCGGCGTCCTCGGCGTGACGTTCAAGGACCAGATCGAGGGCCCCTTCCGCGACCTCCGCCTGATCGCCACGACGCTCATCGTGATGGGCATCGTCCTCGGCATCGCCGACCGCCTCGCAGCCCGCGACGAAACGGGCGGCAAGCACCGCGCCGTACGCCGCCGCAAGGACCTCAAGGAACTCGGCGTCAAGGACGGCCTGATCTTCGGCTTCTGCCAGGCGATGGCCCTGATCCCGGGCGTCTCCCGCTCGGGCGCCACGATCAGCGGCGGCCTCCTGATGGGCTACACCCGCGAGTCCGCGGCCCGCTACTCCTTCCTCCTCGCCATCCCCGCCGTCCTGGCCTCCGGCGTCTTCGAACTGAAGGACGCGGGCGAGGGCCACGTCGCCTGGGGCCCCACGATCTTCGCCACGATCGTGGCGTTCGTGGTCGGCTACGCGGTGATCGCCTGGTTCATGAAGTTCATTACGACGAAGAGCTTCATGCCGTTCGTCTACTACCGGGTGCTGCTGGGCATTGTGCTGATCGTGCTGGTCGGCATGGGGGTTTTGAGCCCGCACGCGGGCGAGTCGGCGGGGTGACGGAGAAGGGGACCGCCGGTCGGGTCAGGCTGCCAGGCAGATGAGTACGGCCGTGGGCAGGAGCGTTCCCAGGCCGCTGAGCAGCCAGTATTGGGGCTGGCTGAGGCGGGTTCGGCGGGCGAGCGAGCGGTTGGCCGCCCACCAGAGGAATCCGCAGGCGGCGGCGACCGACCCGAAGCCCACGACGACAACGGCCAGGCCGTCGTTCTCGGTCGGTTCCGGGTCCTTCCAGGTGGCTGCGATGTAGTAGAGCATCCAGATCGGAATGACGGCCGGAACTCCCAGCACCACGTTGAGGCCCAGAGCCGTGTACCACCGTCCGCGCATGCCCCACCCCTTGATCACGGCGAGCAGGGTATCCCGGTGATCCACGGTCGAGCCGAGCCCTCAGCTCCGCGCTCTGCCCCGCCACTGGTTGGCGGCGCCCACTCCGGGGCACCGCACCCGTGGTCGTCGGCGCCTTGCCGTTATCGACGCGTGACAGCACCGACAAGGGCCGCCGACGCGGCGATCCAGTCGGGGCTCATTCCCGCGTACGCGCGGCCTGGTTGGGAAGCCGGAAAATCCCGCGCCGAGGGTTTCGGCCTCGGGCTTACCTTGCCTAGGCCGAGTCGAGGATCCACACGGTGGAGAAGGCTACGGCTCCGGTGGCGCGCCGCCGTCCATGCCCGGTCGGCGTCGGTGATCTCGTCGTCGACCCAGGCGAAGGGGCGTCCGGCCGCCCAGTCCAGGAGGGGGCGGGTCTTCCAGTGGAGGCCACGAGGGCGAGCGTGTACGGCAGCGCGAGCAGCCGGTCGCCGAGCGCCGGGTCGAGTCGTGTGATGAGCGGGTTGGCGTCGGCTGCCTCCGCCGCGCCACGCCCTTTCCCGTATGCCGGATATCCGTCGGGGAGTTGTTCCCGCGTCGCCCCGAAGGGGATCCAAGGGGCCATCGACGTCCAGAAACAGCAGAGGGAGCGCGTTACCGGTCACGACGGCACGGTAGTGGGCGAGATCGGCGAAGCACTCGTAGAGCGCCGACCTTGACACAGGGGTGAGTACTCACTCACCATAAGTGCGGACAGGGGTGAGTGAGTACTCACCCACACCCAAAGTCGCACTGAACCGACAGCGAGAGGAAGTGCCGAAGATGGCCACGTTGCAGAGCCTGGACCCGAGTACGCCGATGTTCGCGCAGTTCGAGGAGAAGACCGGGCCCATCGTCCTGGCCAACACCTTCGTCGTTCCGAAGGAGAGGACCGACGCGTTCCTGAGCCTCTTTCGGAGGCAGGCGGAGTTCATGAAGGCTCAGCCGGGATTCGTCTCCCTGCAGATGCACAAGGGAACGGCAGGCAGCCAGCTACTGATGAACGTCGCGGTCTGGGAGTCGACCGAGGCACTCGCCACCGCGCTCGGCAGCCCGGAGTTCCAGCGCATGGCGGCTGATTTCCCCGACGACATCGTCTCGTATCCGCACATCTTCGAGCGCATCGACGCATGACCGCCGCGCACCGCGGATGTCGATCGAGCCACGAAGCTCACCCAGCTGACGAAGACTCGTAAGGAAAAGGACCCATGTCGCTGAAGAAGATCAATACCGTCCTGGCCGCCGCCTTCATCCTCTTCATCCTCTGGTTCGGGATGGAGTTCATCGTGCGCCCGGAGACGACGGCGCCGGACTTCGGCCTGCCCAGCTGGCCGTCCGGCGACGGCGGTGGCTTCCTGATCGTCAAGGGAATCCGCGACGTCGTCCTGGCCCTGGTCCTGGGCATCCTGCTGCTGACGGGCCACCGTCGGGCACTGGGCTGGGCGCTGCTGGTGGAGGCCCTCGCCGCGTACGGCGACATGAGCACCGTGCTGGCCCACCACGGCTCCGTGGCCACCGCCCTCGGCGTCCACGGTCTGACCGCGACAGCGATGGTGGTCAACGGTCTGCTGATCATGCACGAGACCCGCAAGGCCGAGGTCGCGGCCATTCCGGCGAGGCCCGTCCCGCAGCCCGCCTGACACCGCCTTCGCGCCACCTTGGCCCCTGCCAGACTTCCCCGATGACCACAGACCCCTACGTACGCCAGGCCCGCCCCGCCGACGCTCCCGCTCTGGCCCGACTGCGCTGGGCCTTCAAGCAAGAGGACTACGAATACGAAGGGGATCTCCCCTCACCGGCTCGACCCGTGGACCAGGCCGAGCAGTGGATCCGGCAGCGGCTCGACGGCGGGCGATGGCTGGCCTGGGTCCTCGACATCGAGGAAGAGATCTGCGGCCACGTCTTCCTCCACCTCGTCGAGCGCGTCCCGGAGCCTTACGCGGAGAACACTCCCGTCGGCTACGTCACGAACTTCTACGTCGTCCCCTCCCAGCGCAACCGAGGGTCCGGGACCGCCCTGCTCGAGGCGCTGAAACTGCACGCCCGGAGCCTGGGCATGGACGACCTCATCGTCTGGCCGTCCGAGCGCAGCGACCCTCTCTACCGACGGGCCGGATTTCAACCTTCGGCCGAGTTGCTGGAAAGCATCATGGACTGAGGTGACCGCCCGTCCCGCCGACAAGCCTCAGGCCCGCGCCCGGGCCGCCTCCCCGGCATCCCGCCCCACCCCGTCGTCCTCCGCCACGACAGGTCGTACCGCCGGAATCATCGCGGCCACCGCCGCCGCGGCCAGCGCGACGCCGCAGCCGATCAACAGGCCGACGCGGAAGCCGTTCTCGGAGGGCAGCACATGGCCGCCCATCGTGATGGTGAGCTGGGCGAGGACCACACCGGCCACCGCGGCGGAGAACGAGGTGCCCAGCGAGCGCATCAGGGTGTTGAAGCTGTTCGCCGCCGCGGTCTCGGACCTGGGCACCGCGCTCATGATGAGCGCGGGCATCGCCCCGTACGCCAGGCCCACACCGCTGTTGGCGACCAGGGACACGACGAGCAGGCCCCAGGTGGAGCCCATCAGCGGCATCGCGAGCCCGTATCCGACCGAGATCACCAGAGCGCCCGTGACCAACGTGAACTTGGGGCCCCGCGCAACGGTCAGCTTTCCGCCGATCGGCGACACCACCATCATCATCAGACCCGCCGGAGCCATCCACATGCCCATGGCGAACATCGACTGCCCGAGCCCGTAACCAGTGTCCTCAGGCAACTGCAACAGCTGAGGAAGGATCAGCGCCTGCGCGTACATGCCGAATCCGACGAGGACCGATGCCACGTTGGTCAGCAGGACGCGGGGGCGGGCCGTGGTGCGCAGGTCCACCAGCGGGTCGCGGGAGCGCAGTTCCCACCAGCCCCAGACGAGCAGCACCAGCACCGCGGCGCCGAGCAGGCCGAGCGTGGTGCCCGAACTCCAGCCCCAGTCGGCCCCCTTGGATACGCCGAGGAGCAGACAGACGAGCCCGGCACCCAGGCCGAGGGCGCCGACGAAGTCGAAGCGCTGACCCTGGGCGCCCGCGGGAGTGGCGGGCACCAGGAACCAGATCATCGCGCCGATCAGCAGCGCGAGGGCAGCCGCGCCCCAGAAGAGCACCCGCCAGCTCGCGTACTCGGCGATGCCCGCCGATATCGGCAGACCGAGTCCGCCGCCGATCCCCATCGACGCGCTGACCAGCGCGATGGACGAGCTGAGCTTCTCCGGCGGGACCACGTCGCGCAGCAGGCTGATGCCGAGCGGCACCACCCCCATGCCCATGCCCTGCAGTCCACGGCCCACGATCATCGGGCCGACCGAGGAGGTCAGGGCGCAGACCACGGAGCCGATCAGCAGCGGCACGCAGGACACGAGCAGCATCCGGCGCTTGCCGTAGAGGTCGCCGAGCCGACCGCTGACCGGGGTGAAGACGGCCGCCGAGAGCAGCGTCGCGGTGATCACCCAGGACGCGTTGGACGAACTGGTGTCCAGGATCCGCGGCAGCTCGCCGATGAGCGGGGTCACCAGGGTCTGCATGACCGCGGCGACGGTGCCGGCCAGCGCGAGCGTGGCGACGATGCCGCGCGGGCTGCTGGAGGTCGGCTTGGGGCCGTCCATGACGGGGCTCCTCTACGGGTTCGACCGCGCGTACGAGTTCGACTGTTTCGACTGCGCGCGTACGGGTTCGACTGCGCGAGCCCGCCGATGCCGCGGCACCGGGCGGACGCGATGGATGTGCATCGTACACATCTCATGCATCGAACACATCGAATGGCGTGTGCACACAGCATGACCCATGCATGCCGTGTGGTAGAGATGGCTGGTACCAGCTACGGGGACGAACAGGACGGCGGAGGAAGAAACACATGGGCAGGGCCACGCACCGGGTCGAGTACGAGCAGATGCTGCTCGGCCGCTACCTGCACCTGCACAAGTCGAAGGGGCGGCGGGCCGACAGCACCCTGGACCGCAGCGCGTACATCCTGCTCAGCCGCATCCGCATGCAGGGCCCGATGACCATCGGCCAGCTCGGCGACGCGTTCGGCCTCGACACCTCCACGCTCAACCGGCAGACCGCCGCGGCCGTCCGGGGCGGGCTCATCGACCGCATCCCGGACCCGGACGGCGGCATGGCCCGCAAGTTCCGCATCACCGCCGAGGGCGAGCGGCGCCTGGACGCGGAACGCGAAGGGATCACCCAGAGCCTGGATCGCATCATGGCCGAGTGGGGCGACGAGGACATCGAGGCCTTCGCCGGTTACCTCAAGCGCTTCAACACGGACATCGAACGCATCGAAGGGCGGCCGTGGCCACGTCCGTGACCCCGACCGCCCTGACGCGCGCCCGCGCGCTCCTCAAGACTGCGGACGGCTCCCGTGATTGGCCGCGTGCTTACGGCGGGCCTTCTTCTTCCTGCGTCGCTTCGAGGACATCGCGCCACCTTCTACGTCGTTCATTCAGACTTGACCGCTTCCTACCGTTCCATACCGGTCTGCGCACGGCGACCCGACGCCGACCATGGCGTCACCGACCGACATGACGATCACTTGGCGCAGGTGTGCGGTAGCTGACAGTTCCGATTGTCGTAGCCATCCCCTAGGGTTGACTCCATGTCCTTAACCCCACCACCCCATGGTTCCGCGCGGTCGTCCGGCGAACTGAACGAACGGATCCGCGGCCTGTGGCTGCGCGCAGGCGGGCGCCTCTCCGCCGAACAGCGCCGGGAGTACGAGCAGTTGGTGACCGAATGGGCCACCGCTGTTCGCGAGGAGATCGTGAAAGCTGCCTAGATGAGGCCGTTCGGCATCGACCGCGACGTCGAGGTGCCCGTGCCCGGCGAGGGTGAGACCTGGGCCGTCGGCGCGGTGATCCTCAACGAGCGGGGCGAGGCGTTCGCACAGAAGCGCGGGCCCGACCGCCTCCTCTTCCCCGACTGCTGGGACGTCGTCGGCGGCCACGTCGAACCCGGCGAAGGCCTCCTCGACGCCTTGGCACGCGAGATCGAGGAGGAGACCGGCTGGCAGCTGCGGCGCGTGCGGCGGTTCCTGGGCGTCGCCGTCTGGCAGGGAGACGACGGCGGCGGCGTGCGGCACGAGGCCGACTACGTCGTCGAAGTCACCGGCGATCTGGCCCACCCGGCCATCGAGTGGTCCCGGCACAGCGCGTACGCCTGGTTCGGCCCCGCCGAACTCCCCCTGCTCAAGGAGAACCGCGCACCCGGCGAGTTCCTGATCCACGACCTGATCAGCCGTGCGCTCCCCCGCCACGGGACAGGACACGGGACAGGGCGCGGCCCGTCGGCCTAGACCGACGCGACCCCGGCGGCTCTTGCCCCCTGCACACCCCTTGGCTCCCCACCTCCCGTACCCAACACTGAGCCGATGACGCAGCGCGTGGAACTCGCCGCAGTAATGGACCGGTTGGCCATCGACGCCCTCATCACCGAATACGCCGTGACCGTCGACGACGGTGACTGGAACGCCTACCGCCGGCTCTTCGCCCCCGGCGGGCGCGCCGACTACCGCTCCGCCGGTGGCATCGAGGGCGCGGCCACCGATGTCGCCACCTGGATGACCGAGACGCTGCGGATGTTCTCGATGCGCCAGCACCTGATCGTGAACCGGAGACTGGAGTTCGGGACGCTCGATCAGGACATCGGGGACACCGCGCGCGTGCGCGCCGACTATGTGAACCCCATGGCGTTCGTGGGAGAAGGGACGGAGGGGGCAGACGTGGCGGACGGGGCAGACGGGGCAGACGGGGCGGCGAAGGGGACCCCCGCGCCGGACTTCGTCTGCGGCGGCCGCTACTCCTTCGGACTGCTCCGTACGCACAGCGGCTGGCGGCTCCGCGAAGTCGTCGTCGCGGAGAAGTGGCGCAGGATCACGCAGCACCCGGGCTAGGAACCAGGCGACGTAGGCCCCCGGCCCGACCCTTCACACCACGGTGAACGCCCACTGTCGTAGATCGTCCGGGGCGCGCACACTGGAACGTACGACCGGGCGTCGGGGACAGAGGGAGGCGCTGCATGGATCTGATCGGCGACGGCCGGTGGGAGCGGGCCGGGCGGCGCGGCCGACGGATGCTCGCCTCGCGCTGGTGGCGCGGCGGTGCGGCCGTCCTCGCCGGGGCACTGCCCGCCCTGGCGTTCCCCGCCCCCGCGGTGTGGTGGTTCGCGTACGTCGCCCTCGTGCCCTGGATCCTGCTGGCCAGGTCGGCCCCGACCGGGCGCCGCGCCGCGCTCGACGGCTGGCTCGGTGGCCTCGGTTTCATGGTGGCCGTCCACCACTGGCTGCTCCCGAGCCTGCATGTCTTCACGGTCGTCATCGCCGCGCTGCTCGGCCTGCTGTGGGCGCCGTGGGGCTGGCTGGTGCGGCGGCTGCTCGGTGAGGCGCCGCCGACCGGACGGGCCTCGGTCGCGCTCCTGGCGCTGCCCTCGGCCTGGCTGATGGTCGAACTGGTCAGGTCCTGGGAGGGGTTGGGCGGCCCGTGGGGTCTGCTCGGGTCGAGCCAGTGGCAGGTCGCGCCCGCGCTGCGGCTCGCTTCCGTGGGCGGGGTGTGGCTGGTCAGCGCGCTGGTCGTGGTGGTGAACACGGCGGTCGCGCTGCTCGTGATCGCGCTGACCGCGCGGGGCTCCGCCCGGGCTGCACGAGTCTCCACCCCCGCTACACCAGGCTCCGCCCTGCCCGCACGAGTATCCACCCCGACTGCGCCAGGCTCCGCACGGACCGCACATGGGCCCACCCCGGCCGCACGGAGCGGATCCACCCCGTTCCGCACCTCCCCCGGCACCCCCGCCATCGCCGGAATCGTCGCCGTCGCCGCCGTGACCACCGCCGCCTGGGCCTGGGCGCCCCGCCCGGAGCCCGCGGGCGGCGTCCGCGTCGCCGTCGTGCAGCCCGGTGTCATCGACGGCATCGCGGGTCCGGAGAAGCGCCTGGCCCGCGAGGAGGCGCTGACCCGCACCCTGGCGGGCCGGGACGTCGACCTCGTCGTATGGGGCGAGAGCAGCGTCGGATTCGACCTCGCCGACCGGCCCGACGTCGCCCGCCGGATCGCCGCGCTCTCCCGCGAGATCGGCGCGGACATCCTGGTGAACGTCGACGCGCGCCGCTCCGACAAGGCCGGCATCTTCAAGAGTTCCGTCCTGGTGGGACCGCAGGGCCCGACCGGCGACCGCTACGACAAGATGCGTCTGGTGCCCTTCGGCGAGTACGTACCGGCCCGCGGCCTGCTCGGCTGGGCGACGTCGGTCGGCAAGGCCGCGGGTGAGGACCGCAGGCGCGGCGACCGGCAGGTGGTGATGGACGTGGGGCACGGTCTGCGGGTCGGTCCGCTGGTCTGCTTCGAGTCGGCGTTCCCCGACATGAGCCGTCAGCTCACCCGCGACGGCGCGCGGCTGCTGCTCGCGCAGTCCGCCACCTCGTCGTTCCAGCACAGCTGGGCTCCCCAGCAGCACGCCTCGCTCGCCGCGGTGCGCGCGGCCGAGACGGGCCGCCCCATGGTGCACGCGACCCTCACCGGTGTCTCCGCGGTCTACGGCCCGGACGGCTCACGCGTCGGTTCGCCGCTCGGCACATCGGCCAGCGCCACCGCGGTCTACGAGGTGCCGCTGGCCACGGGCGTG
Source organism: Streptomyces kanamyceticus (assembly GCF_008704495.1). Lineage (NCBI taxonomy): Bacteria > Bacillati > Actinomycetota > Actinomycetes > Kitasatosporales > Streptomycetaceae > Streptomyces > Streptomyces kanamyceticus. Next base: position 8,591,457 of record NZ_CP023699.1, on the reverse strand, counting down.
ACGGCGTACGTCAGGTGGGGCGACTGGCCCGTACACGCCGCCCTGATCTTCCTGGTGCTGCTGTGCCTCGCCGAGGGTGCGCGGACGCTCAGGCGGCCTGCTCCTGAGCTTCCCGCACCACCCGCTCGCACAGTTCATGGGTCGCCAGCGCATCACGGGCACTGAGCACCTTGCCCGCGCGCACGGCGTCGAGGAAGGCGAGCACCACCTGTTCGATGCCGCGCTGGCGGGCCACCGGCACCCAGTCGCCGCGCCGCCGCACCGTCGGCTGGCCCTTGTGGTCGATGACCTCGGCGAGGTTGAGCACCTGCCGCTTGGTGTCCTGACCGGAGACCTCCAGGATCTCCTCGGTCGAACCGCTCAGCCGGTTCATCACGCCGAGCGCCGTGAAGCCGTCGCCCGCGAGCTGCAGCACCACGTGCTCCATGAGCCCGTCCTTGACCCGGGCGCGTACCCCGACGTGGTCGATGGCGCCGGGCGCGAGGAAGCGCAGCGTGTCCACGACGTGGATGAAGTCGTCGAGGACGAGCGTGCGCGGGTCCTCGGGCAGGCCGACGCGGTTCTTCTGCATCAGGATCAGCTCGCGCGGGTGCTCGGCGCACTGGGCGTAGCCGGGCGCGAAGCGGCGGTTGAAGCCGACTGCGAGGCTGACGCCGCGCTCCTCGGCGAGCCGTACGAGCCGCTCGGATTCGGCGAGTTCGTACGCGATGGGCTTGTCCACGTACGTCGGCACGCCCGCTTCGAGCAGCCGCGTGACGATCTCCGGGTGCACGGCGGTCGGCGCGTGCACGAAGGCGGCGTCGAGGTCTTGGGCGAGCAGCGCGTCCAGGTCGGTGTGGAGCCGCTCATCGGGGACGTGGTGCACCTCCGCGACCCGGGCGAGGGTGGCGGGCGTACGCGTCTGCAGGTGCAGTTCGACCCCCGGCTGGGTGGTGAGGACAGGCAGGTACGCCTTCTGCGCGATGTCACCGAGTCCGATGCAGCCGACCTTCACCACTGTCTCCCCACTCCCGCTTTCTACTGCCGCTGTCTACTGCCGTTGTCCCGCCGTTCCCGCAGCATACGGGGCCTGCGGAGGACGCCAGTCGGCGATGGAGGCGAAACCGCGCAGGATGAAGTTCGGGCCGAGCCGCGACGCCGTCGAGACCAGGGCGTCGCGTACGGCGATGAGCGGGGCGCTCGTCGGGTGCGTGACCCGCGACGCGCGCGCGGCCCGCCGGACGATCTCGGTGGTGCGCGGGACGCGGGCCGCGCTGTGGGCGGCCAGTCCCGCGAAGAGGTCGGCGCCCGCCGCCGCGTGGTGGGCCAGGACGACCCCGTCCTCGATGGCCTGGTTGCCGCCCTGCCCGAGGCTCGGCGTCATGGCGTGCGCGGCGTCGCCGACCAGGACGACGCGGCCGCGGTGGTGCTCGGCGAGCGGCGTGGCGAGGTGGCGGACGTCGTTGCGCAGGATGTCGGCGGGCCGCGCGGCGGCGACGATGGCCGGGATCGGGTCGTGCCAGTCGGCGAAGCGGCGCGCCAGTTCGGCCTGCTCGCCGTCGGGCGCCGCGCCTCCCTCGGGCACGCGGGCCGTGGCGTACACGTACACCCTGCCGTCCTTCAGCGGCTGGGTGCCCCAGACCCCGCCGCGCCCCCAGGTCTCGTGCGGGGCGAAGGGCTCGCCCGGTGCGGGGATCACGAATCGCCAGGCGGTGAACCCGGCGTAGACGGGCCCGGGGTGGCCGGGGAAGAGGACGTCGCGCACGGCCGAGTTGATGCCGTCCGCGCCGACGACGAGGTCCGCCTCGATGTCGCCGTCCTCGGTGGCGACGACGGCCGGGCGGTCCGCGGCGCCGGTATCCGTGAGGCGGGCGCTCGTCCCGGTGCGCAGCGCGCCCTCGGGCAGTTCGGCGACGAGCAGGTCGACGAGGGTCGCGCGGTGCAGCATCACCAGGCTTCCGCCGTACGCCCCTTCGGCCTCGGCGGCACTCGTGCGCACCAGCCACCGGCCGTTCTGCGCGCGCATGCCGCCGACTCCCTGCCAGGCCGCGAGCGCGCGGACCCGGTCGCCGAGGCCGAGGACGTCGAGTGCGCGCTGGGCGTTGGGCGCGAGGCCGATGCCCGCGCCGACGGGTTCCAGTGCGGCGGCGCGCTCCAGGACGGTGACGCGCCACCCCGTGCGGTGCAGGCCGATGGCGGCCGTGAGTCCACCGATGCCGCCGCCGATGACGACCGCGTGGGGCTGCTTCATGGCTACTCCTCCGTAGTGCTTCGTCGTGCCCACCCACGCTCAACTACACCTGTAGTGAGCGACATGAGGAACGTACTACAGGTGTAGTCAGTGGCGGTAGGGTTCCCTCATGTCCGTACGCAGCGCGGGGGCATCCCGCACCGAACTGATCGCCGACGCGGCACTCGCCCTCCTCGCCGAGCGCGGCATGCGCGGCCTCACGCACCGGGCCGTCGACGAGGCGGCGGGACTTCCGCAGGGCTCCACGTCGAATCACGCGCGCACCCGCCTCGCCCTCCTGGAGACGGCGGTGCGCCGTCAGGCGGAACGCGAGGCGGCGATCCTGACCCCGACCGAAATGCCGGACCCGGCCGACGGCCGCGCCGCCCTGACCGGCGCCCTCGCCCTGGCCCTGCACCGCTACTTGACCGGCGACTCGCGCGAACTCCTCGTATCCCGCTACGAGTTGGCCCTGGAGGCGACGCGCAGGCCGGAGCTCCGCGCGTACTACGACGCGGCGGGGAGGCAGTTCAGAGAGCCCCTGGAAGCCCTGCTCCGGGCGGCGGGCTCACCGGCTCCCGAACGGCACACGCTCTCCTTGGTGGCCTGGTGCGACGGCCTGATGTTCTCGTGCGTGGCGGGCTCGTTCCACGCGGCGGTCCCGACGGAGGAGGAGGTGCGGGCGGGGCTCGATGAGTTGTTGCGGGGGATGCTGGAGGGGTGAGGGCGGCGCGCCAGCGCAAGTCCAGCGCCCACGCGAGTCCGGCGCCCGCGCAAGTCCAGCGCCCACGCGAGTCCAGCACCCACGCGAGTCCGGCACCCATGGAGCCCGAGCACCTCATGGGCCCGGCCCTCGCCCCGTCACCCGTGCGGGGCAACCTGCCCCGTTCGCACCCCGATCGGCCGCGCGCGCCGCAGAGTTGGGCGGGTGCATCGACCGACGACCACCGCCGCGCTCCTGCTCACCGTGGCCGTTTCGGCCACTGTCACCGGGTGCGTGAGCGTCGCGCGGCCCGCCCCCACCGAACCGGCAGGGGCGACCGCACAGCCGAGCGCGGCACGGACCGACGGCAGGAGCCGTCCGCAGATCGTGCAGGCCCCTGCCAGAGAGGCGCTGGAGCGCATGGGCCCTCCCCCGTCCCCACAGCCACACCCGCGCGCAGCGGCGGAGGAGGAGCCCGGGGCCAACACCCCCGCTGCCGCGCCGTCCCGCACGCCCCGCCCCGCACGCCCGGCGCCGGTCCCGGTGCGCGGGCCTGCCTCGGCCCGGCCCGACGCGAGCGCCACCCGCCCCACTCCCGCGACCCGACCCGCCGCGCCGGGTGCGGACACGTGCACGCTCGGCGAGACCTACGGCGGCTGGGACCCGGACAGCCCCCAGGCGGTCATCTGCCGTGAGACGTACGGTCGGTGACGGACCGTCATAGAACTGCACTGCCGATGACGGACCGTCACAGACCTACGCCGCCGCCGGTCACTCCTCCTCGCTCCCCTCCCCCACCTCCCGCTCAAGCCGCGCGATGGCCGTCTTGATGCCGTTCCCGTACTCGTCGTCCCCCAGGGCGCCGACCCCTCCGCGCGCCCGGCGCAGATGGCTGCGCGCCGCACCCGGCCGCCCGAGCTTCACGTAGTCCGCGGCCAGATTGAGGTGCAGGGAGGGGTAGAACCCGCGCACGGCGAGCGAGTGGTGGTGTTCGTTCAGCCGCGCGTCGGTCAGCTCGTCCGCCGCCGACAACGCCCGCAGGTCCCACGCCAGTTCGGCCGAGGGGTCCTCCTGCGTGTCCGCCATGTAGTGCGCGAGCGTGCAGCGGTGCAGCGGGTCGCCTTCCTCGCCGATCTCCCCCCACAGGACGAGGAAACGGCCCTGTGCCTCCTCGCGGTCACCGCCGTGATGCAGCATGACCGCCTGCCCGATGCGCGTCATCATGGCGTCCTCCGCCGTCTGCTCCCGCTGTTCCGTCACCGCGTCCTCCGCACTCGTCCGCCCGTCGTCCACGACGCTAGCCGCAGCCACTGACAATCGCGGTCAGGCACGTTCGCGGGCGGGGCTCTCACGCGTACCGCTGGGCCAGCCCGGTGACGCACCTCGTCATTTCCGCGCGCAGTTCCGGCGGCCCGAGCACTTCGGCTTCGAGGCCGAGGCGGAGGACGTCGGCCACCGCGACCCGCAACTCCTCCACGTCGAGGTCCACCTCGGCCCAGCCGTCCGCGTCCGCGTCGGCGTAGGTCGCCCCGGCCACGGCCCTGTCCCCCGCCGCCCCGAACAGCGCGGGCAGCAGCCGAAGACCCGCGGGCGAGACCCTGAGCCGCGCCGTGCCGCGCAGCACCCGCGCCTCCAGGCCGCGCGACGCCTCCGTCCAGTACGTCGCGAGGTCGAAGCCTTCGGGGCGCTCGGCGGACTCCTCCTCCGTCACGGTCAGTTCCAGGAACCGCGACACCCGATACGTCCGTACGACGCCGTCGGCGGACGCGGACGCCACCAAGTACCAGTTGCCCGCCTTGAGGACGAGGCCCAGGGGATGCAGCACGCGCTGGGTCTCGCCGCCCCAGCGCCGGTAGTGCGCCCGCAGCAGCCGCCTGCGCCACACGGCGTCGGCGACCCGGTCGAGCAGCGGCGCGGGTTCCGCGGTGCGGAACCACGCGGTCGCGTCGAGGTGGAAGCGCTCCTGGATGCGCCGGGAGCGCTCGCTGAGGCCCGCGGGCAGCGCGGCGGCCAACTTCAGCTGGGCGGTGGCCAGTTCCGCACCGAGTCCGAGCTCGGCCGCGGCCGTCGGCATACCGGCGAGGGCGAGGGAGTCGGCCTCGTCGTCCGTGAGCCCGGTCAGCCGTGTGCGGTAGCCGTCCATGAGCCGGAAGCCGCCCGCGGGGCCGCGCTCCGCGTACACGGGCACTCCGGAGGCGGCGAGCGCCTCGGCGTCCCGGTAGACGGTCCTGACCGAGACCTCCAGCTCCTCGGCGAGTTCGGGTGCGCTCATGCGCCCGCGGTTCTGGAGCAGCAGGAGGAGGGCGAGAAGCCGGTCGGCACGCATGCGCCAAGTCTGCACCGGTACCTGACAGAAGGTGTCAGGTACAGCCGCGAGGATCTTCCTCAGAGCGGCCCGCCAGGGGCCCTCCGCACCGAGAGGACACCATGTCCACGCAGCTCACCGGCACTTTCACCTTCGCCCAGTGGGACGAGAAGCCCGTCGCCGGAGCGGACGGCGGCGCCCGCATCGCGCACGCCGCCGTCACCAATGACTACGCGGGCGGCATCTCGGCCGCGGGCACCTCGTGCGAGTACACCATCGCGTACACGAGCGAGACGGTCGGCACCTTCGTCGGCTACGAGTTCATCGACGGCACGCTCGACGGCCGCACGGGGTCGTTCGTCATCGAGCAGCGCGGCGCCTTCCGTGCCGACGGCAGCATCGACTGCGCCTTCACCGTGCTTTCGGACTCAGCGACCGGCGAGCTGAGGGGGCTCACCGGCGCCGGTTCATTCACCGCACAGGGCGGGCGGCCCACTTCCCCGTACTCCTTCGACTACGCCCTTGAGGGCTGAGCTCAGCCGATGTCGGGGATCCGCCAGTCGATCGGCTCGTGCCCCTGCGCGGCCACCGCTTCGTCGATCTGCGTGAAGGGGTGCGAGCCGAAGAACTTCTTCGCGGAGAGCGGCGAGGGGTGCGCGCCCTTCACGACCACGTGCTTCTCCTCGTCGATGAGGGGGAGCTTCTTCTGGGCGTAGTTCCCCCAGAGCACGAAGACGGCCGGGTCGGGGCGCTCGGCCACCGCGCGGATCACCGCGTCCGTGAACTTCTCCCAGCCCTTGCCCTTGTGGGAATTGGCCTCTCCGGAGCGGACCGTGAGCACCGCGTTCAGGAGCAGGACGCCCTGCTGGGCCCACGGCATCAGATAGCCGTTGTCCGGCACGGGGTGGCCGAGCTCCTCCTTCATCTCCTTGTAGATGTTGCGCAGGGAGGGCGGGGTCTTCACACCGGGGCGCACGGAGAAGCAGAGGCCGTGCCCCTGGCCCTCGCCGTGGTACGGGTCCTGGCCGAGGACCAGGACCTTCACCTGGTCGTACGGCGTCGCGTCGAGGGCGGCGAAGACCTCGTCACGCGGAGGGAAGACGGGACCCTTCGCCCGCTCCTCCTCGACGAACTCGGTGAGCTCCTTGAAGTAGGGCTTCTGCAGCTCCTCGCCGAGGACTCCGCGCCAGGACGCGGGCAGCATGGCGATGTCGGTCACGTCAACAACCTCCGGTGTGCGGTCACTTCTCACCACAGAACCTACCGGCGCCCACTGACAATCGACCCGCTGCCCCGAACGGCCAGGCCCGTCGCGCGTCGCCCGCCCGCCCGCCGCCTACCAGCTGGTCTTCCGCTGCAGCTCCCACATCATCATGATCGCCGAGGGGTCCAGGGCCCGCTCGCCGCCCGCGATCTCCTCGCTGGACATGATGTACTGCTTGCCCTGCCACAGCGGGAGCAGCCGCACGTCGTCGACGAGGATCTCCTGCGCCCGTTCGAAGTCGCCGATCACGGCGCCGCGGTCGGCCTCCCTGCGTTCGCGCGGCAGCAGCTGATCGGTGATCTCTCGGGACGGGTAGGGCGTGTTGAGCACGTTCTTGGGGCCGACGAACGGTGCGATGTAGTTGTCCGCGTCGGGGAAGTCGGGGAACCAGCCGCGGCCGAAGACGGGGTACTCGCCCTTGCTGTAGCCCTCCTGGAACTCGGTCCAGGGGCGGTTCTTGAGCGTGATCTCGAAGAGCCCCGACGCCTCCAGCTGCCGCTTCAGCTCGGCGAACTCCTTCGCGGTCGCGGAGCCGTAGCGGTCGGAGGTGTACCAGAGGGTGAGCGGGACGGGTTCGTTGATGCCCGCCTGGGTGAGGATCCGCTTGGCCTTGGCGGCGCTGGGGTTCCCGTATTCGTCGAAGAACCCGGTGGCGTGCCCGGTGAGTCCCCTGGGGACCATCGAGTACAGCGGCTCGACGGTGTCCTGGTAGATGTTGTGGGCGATCGCCCCGCGGTCGACGAGCTGCGCGAAGGCCCGGCGCACGGGCAGCTTCCTGGCCCACGGGTCCTTCGTGTTGAACACCAGGTAGCGGATCTCGGTGCCCGCGCCCTCGACCAGCTCGATGTCCTGCTCGCGCCGGCCCTTGCCCTGCATGGTGACGATGTCCCGCGAGTCGAGTCCGCGGAACGTCACGTCGATCTGCTTCGCCTTGAGGGCGTCGACCATCGCGGACGACTTCTGGAAGTAGCGGATGGTGACGGCGTCGTTCTTGATGTCGGCCGCGCCCTTGTAGCTGTCGTTCTTGACCAGCACGGCCTTCTCGTTGCGCGCGTACGCCTGGAGCGTGTACGGGCCGGATCCGGTGACCTCGTTGCCCTCGCGAAGACGGTCCGCCGGATATTCCTGCGGATCGACGATCGACATGGCCGGTGTGGCGAGCACGAACGGGAAGGTGGCGTCCGGCTTCTTCAGCCGGAAGATGACCGTCCGCTTCCCCTTGGTCTCGACCTTGTCGAGCGAGCCGAGCAGTCCCATGGGACCGCCCTTGACGATCTTCTTCTCGTCGAGGACGCGCATGCGGTCGAAGGAGTACTTCACGGCCGCCGCGTCCAGCTCGTCGCCGTCGGAGAACCGCAGTCCCTCGCGGAGTTCGCAGGTGAAGACCGTACTGGCGGAGTCCTTGAACCCGCAGGACTCGGCCGCGTCCGGCTCCGGCTCGGTGGCTCCCGAGGGGAAACTGAGGAGGGTTTGAAAAACGTTTCTGTACAGCTCCCAGGAGCTGTCCCACGCCTTCGCCGGGTCGAGCGTGCTGGGCGCGCTCATCGTGCCGACCGTGATCTGCTCCTCCTCGTCGGACCCTTCGGAGGACAGCACGCCACATCCCGCAAGCAGGGATATGGACATGAGCGCCGCCACGTGGCGCCGACCCCTCTTCCACTTCGCAAGGGGAGTTTCACTGAACACGCGCACGCTCCTCGGTCGGCCATGTCAGGGGGTCGGGAGACAATATCGCAGTGCCCCGCCGGGCCAACTCCGGGCGCCGACGGGGCACTTGATGCGCGTGTACGTCGCTTTTGGCGGCGTACTCACCCCTTGTGCGGGCTTCGTCAGCCGACGCCCGCATTGAGGAAGATGCCGCCATCGACCACGAGTGTCTGGCCCGTGATCCAGTCGGACTGCGCGGAGGTGAGGAACGCGGCGGCGCCGCCGATGTCCTCCGGCACGCCGAGCCTGCCGAGCGGGTAGGCGGCCGCCGCCTCTTCCTCACGGCCCTCGTAGAGCGCCTGGGCGAACTTGGTCTTGACGACCGCGGGCGCGATGGAGTTCACGCGCACCTTCGGCGCGAACTCGTGCGCGAGCTGAAGGGTGAGGTTGACCATGGCGGCCTTGCTCATTCCGTACGCCCCGATGAAGGGCGAGGGGGAGACACCGGCGACGGAGGCGATGTTCACGATCGCGCCCCCGTGCTCGCTCTGCCAGGCCCTCCAGGTCTGCTGCGCGAAGCCGAGCGCGGAGATGACGTTGGTCTCGAAGACCTTGCGCGCCACGTTGAGGTCCATGTCGGCCATCGGCCCGAACACCGGATTCGTACCGGCGTTGTTGACCAGGAAGTCGACCCGGCCGAACGCCTCCATGGCGCGCTCGACGGCGACCGCCTGGTGCGCCTCGTCATGGGCCTTGCCCACGACGCCGATGACCCGGTCGGAGCCGAGCCGCTCGACGGCCTCCTTCAGGGTGTCCTCGTTGCGCCCGGTGATGCAGACCCGGTCTCCGCGGGCGACCAGCGCCTCGGCGATGCCGTATCCGATGCCGCGGCTCGCACCCGTGATGAGTGCGGCCTTCCCACTGTCCTGCACTGCCATGATCTCTGCCTTCCAGGTCAGTTGAGCGGGCCACCGGCAACGTACATGACCTGCCCCGAGACGAAGCCCGCCGCGTCACCCGTGAAGAAGGCGATGGCGTTGGCGATGTCCTCGGGGCGGCCGACGCGCTGCACCGGGATCTGGGTGGCGGCCGCGACCTGGAACTCCTCGAAGTCCATGCCGACGCGGTCGGCGGTGGCCTTGGTCATCTCGGTGACGATGAAGCCGGGGGCCACGGAGTTGGCGGTGACGCCGAACTTGCCGAGCTCCTTGGCGAGGGTCTTGGTGAAGCCCTGCAGACCGGCCTTGGCCGCCGCGTAGTTGACCTGGCCCCGGTTGCCGAGCGCCGAGGACGAGGAGAGGTTGACGATCCGGCCGAACGTGGCGTCCACCATGTGCTTCTGGACGGCGCGGGACATCAGGAACGCGCCGCGCAGGTGCACGTTCATGACCGTGTCCCAGTCGCCCGCGCTCATCTTGAAGAGGAGGTTGTCGCGGAGCACGCCGGCGTTGTTGACGAGGATCGTGGGTGCGCCGAGCTCCGCGGCGATGCGGGCGACGGCCGCCTCGACCTGGGCCTCGTCGGACACGTCGCAGCCGACGGCGAGCGCCTTGCCACCGGCCGCGGTGATCTGCGCGACGGTGTCCTTGCAGGCGGCCTCGTCGAGGTCGATGACGGCCACGGCACGGCCCTCGGCGGCGAGCCGTACGGCGGTCGCCGCGCCGATGCCTCGTGCGGCTCCGGTCACGATCGCGACGCGCTGCTCAGTGCTGGACATGCTGGTTCTCCTCGCCCTTGGGGTGCGGCTCCACGGTACGCCCCGATGGTGAGCGACCGCTTAGTACCTTCAGCAGGACGAGACGCTAGAAGCCCTGGCACCGGGTGTCAACGGCTCACAGGAGGCTGTGATTCATGCTGTGCTTCTTTACCTGCCGCGCGGGTCCGCGCTCACCTGACGAGCGGGCGCGAGATCACCTGACGAGCAGGTCGAGGAGGCGGTCCGCCTCGGCCGTGGGATCCGCCGTGAGACCGGTGTGCACGGGGCCCGGCTGGACCACCGTGGAGCGCGGTGCGATCAGCCAGCGGAAGCGGCGGCCCGCCTCGTCGCGCTCGGCCTGCCCGGCCGCTTCGCCGCCCGCGCAGATCCGCTCGACGGCGCCGAGCGCCGCCCGGATGCCGTCCGCGTCGGCCTCGGGGTCCAGGACGCGCAGCTTGGCCTCGTCCAGGTGCGTGCGGACGCCGACGTAGGACTTGGCGCGGCAGTACACCACCACGCCCGCGTTGAACTGCTCGCCGCGCTCCACCCGCGGCACCACGCGCACCAGCGCGTACTCGAAGACGTGCCGTTCGGGCGCGCTCTGCTCGGTCACTTCGTGGCGTCCTTCAGGTCGGTCCCCGGCAGGATGATCCGCTCGTGGACGGTCTTGGCGCGCGGCAGCAGCGTCGCCGCGTAGGCGCGGCGCACGTCGTCGGGCGTTTCGAAGCCGGGCTCGTCCACCAGCCACGCGTCGGGCACCTGAGCGGTGACCTCGGCGAGCAGTTCCTCGGTGACCAGCGGCGCGAGCCGCTCGGCGGCCGCCGCCACATCGGGCCCGAAGGGGGTGAGGACGTGGTCGGACGCGTCGTACGCCTTGGCCGCGGCGGTCTCCGCGGTGCGCCAGTTGTGGTGCCAGATCATGCTCGCGCCGTGGTCGATGAGCCACAGGTCGCCCTGCCAGCGGAGCAGGTTGGGGTTGCGCCAGGACCGGTCCACGTTGTTGATCAGGGCGTCGAACCAGAGCACCCGGCCCGCCTCCACCGGATCCACGTCGAAGGCGAGCGGGTCGAAGCCGAGCGCGCCCGACAGGAACTCCATGCCGAGGTTGAGCCCGCCGCTGGCCTTGAGCAGCTCCTGCACCTGCTCGTCGGGCTCCCCGAGGCCGATCACCGGGTCGAGTGCGATCTGGACGAGCCGCGGCATGCGCAGCCCCAGCCCGCGCGCGAGCTCCCCGCAGATCACCTCGGCGACGAGCGTCTTGCGCCCCTGCCCCGCGCCGGTGAACTTCATGACGTACGTCCCGTACGCGCCCTGGTCGTCAGCGGCCTCGACGACTCCGGGCAGCGATCCGCCCTCCCGCAGGGGGGTGACGTAGCGGACCGCGGTGAGTTCGGTGAGCATGCGCTCAGATTACTGCCGGATGCATGCTGTTCGATCACACGGCCCGCTGCCTACAGTGCCCGGCATGGACTCCCCCGATCTTCCTCGCCAGTTCGCCCGCACCCGACGGTTCTCGCTCGGCGTCCCGCGGGGGTTCACGGTCTCCCCCGACGGCGAGCGGGTCCTTTTCGTACGCTCCACGGCGGGCGACGATCCGGTCAGCAGGCTGTGGGTGTTCGAGGACGGCAACGAGCGGATGCTCGCGGATCCGCTGGGCCTCGGCGAGGCGGGCCCGGTGCCCGAGGCCGAGCGCGTACGCAGGGAGCGCGCGCGGGAAGCGTCACAAGGAGTGGTGGCTTTCGCGACCGACCTCCACGCGCGCGTGGCCGCCTTCGCGCTGGGCGGTGCCCTCTGGGTAGTGGAAACGTCCGGCGGCGCACCGCGCAGGATCCGCACGGCGGGGCCCGTGGTCGACCCGCGCCCCTCGCCCGACGGGACGCTCGTCGCGTACGTCACCGGGGGCGCGCTGCGGGTGGTCGGCATCGACGGGACGGGCGACCGGGCGCTCGCCGAACCGGAACACGCGGAGATCACGTACGGCCTCGCCGACCATGTCGCCGCGGAGTCCATGGACAGGCAGCGGGGGTTCTGGTGGTCACCGGGGAGCGACGCGCTGCTCGTCGCGCGCGTGGACACCTCCTCCGTACAGCGCTGGTGGCTGTCGGACCCCGCCCACCCCGAGCTGCCGCCGCGCGCGATCCGGTACCCGGCGGCGGGCACGGCCAACGCCGAGACGTCGCTGCACGTGATGCGCATGGACGGCACACGCGTCGAGGTGCGCACTCCGGAGCGGGTGTCGGAGGAGTACCACATCACCGAGGAGTGGACGGACGGCGCCTTCGAGTACGTCCCCACGGCGCACTGGGACGCCCATGGCCCGCTGATCACCGTCCAGACCCGCGACCAGCGCTCGCTGTACGTCCTGGAGGTCGATCCGGAGAGCGGCGAGACGCAGATGGTTTCGCACCGACGGGACCACGCGTGGCTGGACTTGATGCCGGGCACGCCTCTTCGCCTGGAGAGCGGCCGTCCCGTGCAACCCTGGCACCCGCGCGACCAGACGCGCGGCCTGCGGGTGGGCAGCACGCTGACGCCGTCCGGCCTCCACGTGCACGAGGTCCTCGGCAGCACGGACGAGCGAGTGTGGTTCACGGCGTCGTACGAGCCCACGGAGATCCACGTCTGGTCGTTCGACCACGCGGACGACGAACCCGATGTCCGGCGCCGCACCGGGTCCCTGCGACAGGTCAGCGAAGGACCCGGCGTACACACGGCCGCCGTCGGGGGCGACACCGTGGTCCTGGACAGCAGGACGCCCGAGGGGCAGACGGTGACCGTGCTGCGCGGGGGCGAGCGGGTGGGGCGGATCGCGGTGCTCGCCGAGGAACCCGTCGTGACGCCCCGGCCCCGGCACCTCGCCCTTGGGGAGCGGGATTTGCGCAGCACGCTGTACCTGCCGTCCTGGCACGCGCCAGGATCCGCGAAGCTGCCCGTGCTGCTCTGCCCCTACGCGGGTCCAGGAGTCCAACTCGTGGTCCACGCGCGCGGGTGGTGGACGATCGTGGCGCAGTGGTTCGCGGAGCAGGGCTACGCGGTGCTGATCACGGACGGGCGCGGCACGCCGGGGCGCGGGCACGCCTGGGAGAAGGCGGTGCACGGCGACCAGCTGACCCCGGTGCTCGACGACCAGGTGGACGCGCTGCACGCCGCCGCCGAGCTCTTCCCCGACGATCTCGACCTGGCGCGGGTGGGCATCCGCGGCTGGTCCTTCGGCGGGTTCCTCGCGGCGGGCGCGGTGCTGCACCGCCCGGACGTCTTCCACACGGCGGTGGCGGGCGCGGCCCCCACGGATCTGCGCCTCTACGACACGCACTGGAAGGAGCGCTACCTCGGGCACCCCGACATCCAGGCGTCCGCGTACGAGAAGTGCTCACTGGTCGCGCACGCGCACCGCCTGGAGCGGCCGCTGATGCTGGTGCACGGTCTGTCCGACGACAACGTGCTGCCGGTCCACATGCTGCGCTTCTCCGCGGCGCTGCTGGCCGCCGGACGGCCGCACACCGTGCTGCCGCTGCCCGGGGCGGGTCATCTGGTGACCCAGGAGGACGTGGCGGCGAACCTGCTGCGGCTCGAACTGGACTTCCTGGGAAAGACCTTGAACGTGTGAACAAAGCGGCACGCGGCCGCGTACCACTGGGCATGACGACTCACGACATGCCCACCTCCGGTCACGCCACGTCCCCCTCGGGACCGTGCCGCCGCACCGTCGTGGCCACGCTCGGCGCCGCGGGGCTCGCCGCCGCGCTCACCGCGTGCGGCGACGGCTCCGGGGATTCTGGGGATTCCGGGGACTCCACAGAGCCCACGGGTGCGAACGCGCCCCAGAAGGGCGGTGCCGGGGGGACCGTGCTCGCCAGGACCTCGGACATCCCCGTGGGCGGCGGCAAGATCTTCAAGGCTGAGGGCGTGGTGGTCACCCAGCCCGCCAAGGGTGAATTCAAGGCGTTCTCGAACCGCTGCACGCACAAAGGGTGCCCGGTGACGAGCGTCGAGGGCGGCACCATCAACTGCCCGTGCCACGGCAGCAAGTTCGACATCTCGGACGGCAGCGTGAAGCACCCGCCCGCGCCGAGTCCGCTGCCGCCCGCGGACATCTCCGTGGACGGCGACTCGATCAAGCTGGCCTGACCCGCGTGCGCGTACGGGGCTCAGCGCGGCCGCTTCCACGCGCCGAGCACGTCCTCGGTGGTGGTGACGGTGGCGACCAGGGCGAGGGTGTTGCGGACCAGCATCGGTGTGTAGTCGGCGGGCACTCCCGCGATGGCGTCGGCGGGCACGACGGCGCTGTAGCCCAGGTTCACCGCGTCGAACACTGCGTTCGGGATGGCGACATTGGCCGAGACCCCGGTGACGATGAGCGTGCGGCAGCCCAGATTGCGCAGCAGCGGGTCGACATCGGTGCCCGCGATGGGCGAAAGACCGTGCAGTCGGCGTACGACGAGGTCCTCGTCCGCCACCTCGATCGGCGGGACGATCCGGACGGCCTTCGTCCCGGACAGCTGCTGTACGGGAAGGCGCGCCGCGGCGCGGAAGAGCCGGGCGTTGTGGCTGGCGCCACGCCCGTCGGGCCGCCGCTCGGCGACCGCGTGCAGCACCTGTACGCCGCTCTGGTGAGCCCCTGCCACCAGGCGCGCGACGTTGCCGAGGGCCCCGGATGTCCTTGCCTGCTCGGCGAGTTCCGGCAGCGCGCTCTCCGTGCCGACGACGCCCTGCTGGCACTCGACGGTCAACAGGGCCGTGCCGGCCGGGTCGAGGAGTTCCCTGAGCTGTTCGTACGACGGCATGGCTTCCCCTGTCGCGTGTCGCGGACGTCCGGGACGTCCGGCGCCCGGAATCCGCGCGAGGCTAACGGCCATTGCGCCACGAAGGAAGAGCCCGCATGATTTCCTGACACACAGTCAGATACCTCATCGGGAGGACGACGCATGGCTGTCACACAGCGCCGGGGCCGCCGCATCATGATGACGCCGGACGAGCTCGACGAGTTCCTCAGCACGGAGCGCACCTGCCGGGTGGCGACGGTGTCCCCCGACGGCGCGCCGCACGTCAGCACGCTCTGGTTCGTCTGGGACGGCGCGTCCCTGTGGCTGTACTCGGTCACCCGCAGCAAGCGCTGGTCCGATCTCCGCCACGACCAGCGGATCGCCGTGGTGATCGACACGGGGGTGAGGTACGACGAGCTGCGCGGCGTCGAGCTCTCGGGCACGGTGGAGTTCGTCGGCGAGTCCCCGCGCAGCGGCGAGCCGTGCCCCGAACTCGACGCCCCGGAGCGGCTGTTCGCCCAGCGAGTGTTCGGCCTCGACGCGATGCCGCACGACGGCCGCCACGCCTGGATCCGCCTCACGCCGGACGCGGTCGCCTCCTGGGACTTCAGGAAACTGGCGGACCTGTGAGGCGGAGCCGCCGGGCTACCGCAACCCCGCCCCCGCCGCCCGCAGCGCCTCCACCGCCGCCCTGATCGACGGGCGGCGGTCGGCGTCCGCGCGCCACACCACGTACACATGGCGCCGCACCCGATGGCGCACCGGAACCGTCCGCACGCCCGCGGGCATCGGGTCGCGCCCCAACTGCGGTGCCACGCACACTCCGAGGCCCGCCGCGACCAGCGCGAGCTGGGTGTGGTGCTCCTCCGCGCGGTGCGCGATACGGGGCTCCACGCCCTTGCCGCGCAGCGTGAACATGAGCCACTCGTGGCAGAACTCGCCCTCCGCCCAGGTGATCCACTCGTCGTTCGCGAACTCCTCCAGGTCCACCTCGGCACGGTCCGCGAGCGGGTGCGCCGCGGGCATCGCGACATCGGCGGGATCGTCCAGGAGCGGGGCCTTGACGAGGCCGTCCGGAATCGGCATCGGCTTGTTGTACCAGTCGAGGACGACGGCCAGGTCGATGTCGCCGCGCACCACGGCGGCGACCGCGGGCAGCGGCTCCATCTCGTGGCAGCCGACGCGCAGCCCCGGGTGGTCGGCGCGCAGGGCGGACAGCGTGGCGGGCATCAGGCCGCGCATGGCCGTCGGGAAGGCCGACATGCGCAGCTCGCCGACCGCCTTGCCGCGCTGCTCCTCCAGGTCCGCCTGGGCGAGCTCGACCTGCGAGAGGATCCGCGCGGCATGCTCGGCGAGCAGGCTCCCGGCGTCGGTCAGGCGCACCCCTCTGCCGTTCTTGGCGAGGAGCTGCTGGCCCACCTCGCGCTCCAGCTTGGTCATCTGCTGGGAGACCGCCGACGTCGTGACATGGAGGCCCGCGGCGGCTCCGCTCACCGAGCCGTGCCGGGCCAGGGCGTCGAGGGTGCGCAGCCTCTCCAGATTCAACATATAAGCGATGCTACGCGATACCAGGCAAGAAATCTCGATTGTGCTACGAGATTGTCGGGCGCATCGTGTGACGCATGAGCACCGTCACCCCGCCGTCCCAACCGATCGCCCCGGCCCCCTCGACTCCCTCGGCCCCCTCGACTGCCCCGACTCCCCCGGCCCTCGCAGTCACCGGCCGCGAGACCGTCACCCCCGGTTCCACGACGCCGGGGCGCCGCGCCCTCGACTGGCGGATCCGCTTCGGCACCCTCTCGCTGATCTGGGGCTTCAGCTTCCTGCTCATCAAGGTCGGCACGGACGGGTACGCACCCTTCCAAGTGACCCTGGGGCGACTCGCGTTCGGCACCGTCGTGATCGCCGCAGTGCTCGTCGTGAAGCGCGAGCGGCTGCCGCGCGGCGCGCGGACCTGGGGGCATCTGGCCGTCGCCGCCTTCCTCCTCAACGCCCTGCCGTTCTCGCTCTTCGCGTACGCGGAGCTGACGATTCCGTCCACCCTCGCGGGGATCTGCAACGCCACCTCGCCGCTCTGGGGCATGGCGCTCTCCCTGGTCGCGCTCTCCGAGGACCGGCCCACGCGGCGCCGGGTCGCCGGTCTCGGCATCGGCTTCTTCGGGGTGCTCACCGTGCTCGGCGCCTGGCAGGGCTTCAGCGGGCTCGACCCGCGCGGCACAGCGATGGCGCTGCTCGCCTCGCTCAGCTACCCGATCGGCTGGATCTACGTGCGCCGCACCCTCGCGAGGTCGGGGCACTCAACTCTCTCCCTGTCCGGGGCCCAGTTGCTCGTCGCGACGGCAGAACTGGCCGTGGTGACACCGCTGTTCACCTCGATGCCGACGCACTTCCCCGTCGTACCGCTGCTGGCGATCGTGGCTCTCGGCGCCATCGGCACGGGGCTCGCCTTCCTGCTCCAGTACGCCCTGGTCGCCGAGATCGGCCCGACCACCGCCCAAATGGTCACGTACTTCATCCCGGTCATCGCGACCGCCGCGGGCGTCGCCGTGCTCGGCGAGTCCCTGAGCTGGTCGACACCGGTCGGCGCGGTGATCGTCCTGGCAGGCGCGGCACTCACCCAGTCCCGGCCGCGCACCACACCGACCGCACGCCGTCGGCCGTGACATCGCGCCCTGCCCCGTAGCGCCACGCCGTCAGTCGTAACGCCGCGCCGGAGCGGGCCCCGTGGCCGCGGCGACGGCCTCCGCCACCACCGGAACGTCCTCGTCGGCGAGCGCCGCCACGGTGATCCGCACACCGGGCGGCGCGCTCAGCCGGAAGCGCGCCCCCGGGGCGACCGCCCACCCGGAGTGCAGCAGCCTGGCGACCGCCCCGGTCTCGTCCGGCACCGGGATCCACACGTTCATGCCGCTGCGCCCGTACGCCGGGATGCCCCGCTCGGCGAGCGCCACGATCAGCGCGTCCCTGCGCCGCCCGTACGAGGCGGCCACCACGCGCGCGTCCACGGCGCCGCTGGCCCACAGCCGCACGACGGCGCGCTGCTGCACCAGGCTCACCCAGCCGGGCCCGAGCCGCTGGCGCCCCTGCAGTCGGTCGACCGTGACACGGTCCCCCGTGAGGACAGCGAGCCGCAGGTCGGGGCCGTACGCCTTGGCGGTGGAGCGGACCAGGGCCCAGCTGCGGGTGACGCCTGCCAGCGGATGCAGCGGCAGGTCGACGATGCCGTGACCGTGGTCGTCCTCGATGAGCAGCACGTCCTCGTGCGCGGCGAACACCTCGCGCAGGGCACGCGCGCGTGCGGTGCCGACGGCGGCCCCGGTGGGGTTCTGGGCGCGGTCCGTCACGATCGCCGCGCGGGCGCCGCCCGCAAGGGCCCGTTCCACGTCGGCCGGGAGCGGCCCCTCGTCGTCCACGCCGACCGGGACCGCGCGCAGCCCGAGGGCCGACACGAGGTCGAGCAGGCTGCCCCAGCCCGGGTCCTCCACGGCCACCGCGTCGCCGGGCTTGAGGTGGGCGGCGAGCACCCGCTCGATGGCGTCGAGCGATCCGGAGGTGACGGCGACGGGACCGTCCGGGACGCCGTCGGCGTCGAAGGCCACGCGCGCGTGGCGGGCGAGGTCCGCGTCCACGGCGTCCTCTCCGTAGAGCACGGGTTCCTTGTCGCCCTGTGCCGCGGCCGCCGCGAACGCGTCGGCGAGCGCGGGCAGCAGCCGGGGATCGGGGTTGCCCTGGGAGACGTTCCGCACGCCGGGCGGCGCGTCCACCCGGATCGCCTCACGGGCGGTCGTGGCGGGCTTGGGACGGATGCGGCTGCCGCGCCGCCCCGAGGTCTCGATCACTCCCCGCTCGCGCAGGGTGCGATAGGCGGCCGCCACGGTATTGGGATTGACGCCGAGCCGATCGGCCAACTCCCGCATGGGAGGCAGCAGTTGCCCCGGCTCCAGGCCGCCGTCACCCACGGCGGTCTCCACACTGGCAGCGATTTCAGCTGCGCGCCGACCTCTGATCGGATACTCTCCTAGCACAAACCACATTATGCACTAGTGCAATCGAAGTGCCAAGTCGACGCACTGGAGCAGCGGACCACGGCGAACACGCGGCACAGCACGCGCAGCAAGCAGTACAGGGAGAGCCATGCAGACGACGCAGACCACCACGGACACCACTTCGCAGGACAGCGCCGCCTACGCACCGACCGACCGCACGGTCCCCACCCGCTCGAAGGAACGCGCTTCGTACGACAAGGAGTCGGTCCACCGGATACTCGACGAGGCCTACGTGTGCCATCTCGGCTTCGTACGCGATGGGGCACCCGTCGTCCTGCCCACGCTCTACGGACGCGTGGGCGACCGCCTCTATGTGCACGGTTCGACGGGATCGCGGCCGCTGCGCATGGCGGGTGCCGGTCAGGAGCAGGCGGACCCGGGCCTTAAGGTCTGCCTGACGGTGACGCATGTCGACGGCCTCGTCCTGGCCCGTTCCGCCTTCCACCACTCGATCAACTACCGCTCCGTAGTGGTGCACGGGACCGCCTACCAGGTCACGGACCCCGAGGAGAAGCGGGCCGCGCTCGACTCGCTGGTCGACCACGTGGTGCCGGGCCGGACCGCCGACTCGCGCCCCGCCAACGCCAAGGAGCTCGCGGCGACCGCCGTGCTCCGGCTCGACCTCGACGAGGTCTCGGCGAAGGCGCGCACCGGCGGCCCGAACGACGAGCCGGAGGACATGGACCTCTCCCACTGGGCCGGAGTCGTCCCGCTGCGCAAGGGCTACGACGCCCTGATCCCCTCCGCCGACCTCGCCCCCGGCATCGAGGTGCCGGACTACCTGGCCTGATGGCGCAGCCCGGGGCCGGGCCGCCGCACGTACGGAAGATCCGTACGGAGAACCTGGCCCCGGACGTGTCGACCGACTACACCGGCGCCACGACCCGCCGCGCGGCCACGGCCCCCCGCGCCTCCGCGACGGCGAGCCCCGTCACCGCGGCCAGCATCAGCACCGTGCCCGCCACGGTCGCCACCGTCAGGTCCTCGCCGAGCAGCGCGACCGCGATGGCCGCGGCGCTCACCGGTTCGAGGAGCATGATCACGGAGACGGTCGCGGAGCGGACGACGGCCGCGCCCGCGAAGTACAGCGCGTACGCGACCGCTGTCGGGACGGCCGCGATGTACAGCAAGTAGACGCCCACGCGCGCGGGTTCCGCGGTGTGCGGCACGAGGCCCTCGGCCGCGGCGAGCGGCAGCAGGCAGAGCGAGACGACGGCGAACGCCCAGACCGTGGTGTCGGACGAGTCGGCGCCGCCGTCCCGCCCCCACCACCGGGTGACCAGCGTCATCGCCGCGTAGGCGGCTCCGGAGGCGAGCCCCCACACCACGCCGACGGGCCGCACGGCCGCGTCACCACCGCCGAGCACGAGCACCACCAGACCGGCGAGGGCGCCCACGACGGCGACCACTCCGCCGCGTCCGAGCCGCTCCCCCATGGCGATTCGGGCACCGAGCGCGATGAGCACGGGCCCCGATCCCATGGTGACGACGGTGCCGACCGCGAGGCCGGTCTCCCGCACGGCCGCGAAGTAGGCGGTCTGGAACACCGCGAGGGCCACGCCCGTCACGGCGATCCGCCGGATCCTGCGACCCAGCGGCTCACGCGCAGCAGCGTCGTACGACCTGGTCCCGCGCGACCGCACCGTACGCGCGGCGAGCAGCAGCACGAAGCCGCCCGCGCAGCGCCAGAAGGAGAGGCTCACCGGCCCCATGTCGCTGTCCCGGAAGACCAGCGACGCGGCGGCACCCGCGGTGCCCCAGGCGATTCCGGCGACGATCAGAGAGAGGAGGCCACGCCCGACGGGCAGGCCGGGAACGGCAATGGCATTCGACACGAGAAGTTCTCCGCAGAAGAGATGGGCTCTGGGCTCCGTCTGCGGGCAGCACCGTTCCGCCCGGCCACCGGCCTGGGCGTGATCCGTGAGTGCCCCGCGCTAGGCGGCGGGGGGCGGAAGAACGAGCGCTCGTGCGTGCATGAGCCGCACCCTAGGAGGTGGTGCCACTGCGCGACAACTCCGTTTCGGATGCCGGAACTCCACCCGCCTCCGAAGACTCCGAAGACCCTGAGGACCCTGAGGACCCTGAGGACCCTGAAGACCCTGAAGACTCCGCAGGCTGCGAAGGCTCCGCGGCTCGTACGGGCTTCGCCGGTGCCGAGACCTGGGCGATGAACGCTCCCACGAGGACGACCGCGCCCCCGACGATCTGCGGCGCGGAGAGGTGTTCGCCGAGCACGATCCAGGCCAGGGCCGTCGCGACGACGGCTTCGAGGCAGGCCACCACGCCCGCGACCTGCGGCGAGAGCCTGCGCACGGACAGCACCCCGGTGACGTAGGCGATGACCGTGGCGACGAGCACGATCCAGCCGAGCAGCAGCCAGGCGGGGACGGCCGTGCCGTTCAGGTCGGCGCGTCCCGTGAGCACCGACCAGTCCATGCCCCACGGGCGCGCGACGACGGTCAGCACGACGGTGCCGACGAGCAGGCCGTACGCGATGACGCCCAGCGGGTCGGGGGCGTCGTCGCCCGCGTCGCTGCCCTGGTCGGAGAGGATGAAGTAGCCGACCTGGCAGCAGGCGGCGCCGAGCGCGAGCAGCAGTCCCACGGCGTCGAAGCTCAGCCCTGACCACACCTCCACGACGCAGGCGAGCCCGCCGACCGCGAGCACCACACCGAGGGCGGCCGCGCGCGTCACGGGCCGCCGCTGCACGAAGCGCACCCAGCCGAGGACGAGCGCCGGGGCGAGGTATTCGACGAGCAGCGCGACACCGACGGGGATCCGCGAAAGGGCGGCGAAGTAGCAGGCCTGGACGCCCGCGACGGCGAGGAGGCCGAACCCGGCGAGCAGGGCGGGCCTGCTCCGCAGGAGGCCGCGGTGGCGCCACGCCACGGGCAGCATCACCAGGGCGGCGCCCGCCACCCGCAGCCACACCACGTGGAGCGGGTCGAGACCCGCTTCGATCAGCGGTTTCGCCGCGACGCCCGAGCCGCCGAAGGCGACCGCCGCCACCAGGGCGAGCCCCAGGCCGACGCCCCTCCCCCGGTTCTCCGCTGTCCCCTGAGTCCCCTGAGCCTCTTGCACCGGCACATCATGGCAGGAGGCGTCATGAGCGTCACCCCTTGTGGCGCCTGTCTCAATCGGCGGACGCGCACGCCTTTGACGGGACGTACACGCTTCGTAGAGGGCGTGGAAGAGCGGGAAGCGGGAGGGTCAGGAGCCCGTGCCGTATTCCTCGGCGTACTCCTGGCATTCGGCGTCCACCCGGACCAGCAGGCGCGGCACGTCGACCCCCGCACGCCCGAGGACCTCGACCGCACGGCACTCCGGGTCGGTGACGAGACCCGCGAGCAGGTCCATGCCGAGGGCGCGCGGATCGCCGCGCAGTTCGGCGCGGTCCAGGGCCGTCTCCATCGCGGTGGCGGCGGCGGGCGACCAGCCCGCCTCCTTCACCGAGGTGACCAACGGCACCGCTCCGGAATCCTCGACGGTGCCCTGCCACTGGAGGCCGTAGCCGATGCTGCGCTGCACGAGATAGCCGAGGAGCCGCACCACCTGTCCGCCGTCACCGAAGACGGCACGGACCGCGGGGTCGGATTCGAGCAGAGAGTGCAGGAGGTGCGCGGTGTCGATCTGCCGGTCCCCGTCACGCACCGCGCGTCGGCGCGCGCCGGCCACCACCGACGTCAGCTCAGCACTGAGCAAGGAGTCGAGTTCTGCGCGGGTGGAGCCGGGCTCGGCGCCCGGCGGGGTACGACTTTGCACTCTCCCACCACATCAACCCCCGGGGGCATATGCATCGGCGGCGGGGAGCATCTTCGCGTCCGACACAAGTTGGGCACGCCCGCGTCGGTTGTCCTCCTTACGGATGAGATCCGCCCGATCTTCGCGCAGGAGCGCGAGCCGCCTTGTCTCGCGCCCGTCGCGCAACCATCGTGCGGCGGCACTCGTCCCATAAGCATGGAGAGCAGGTGCTGGATGGTCGCCCTGCCGGCGATCGACGGCAGGCAGTACGTGTACCGGGTGTACGCACCCGACGACGCACTGCCCGCCGACCTGTTCTGGGAGGCCTGGCACTGCCACGACGAGGGCCCGTTCCCGAGGGCGTCGGACCTCTTCGACGCGGCGCTGATACGACGGGTCGGCTGAGGGCCGCCTCGCCGGAGGTCAGCCGAGGACCACCTCACCAGGTGTCGGCTAGGGCCGCGTGCCGACGACCACCGTCGCGTACAGCTCCTCGTCCTCGACCACCCGCGCCACCAGCCCGGCACGCTCGACGGCCGCGCGCGCCGCCGCCACCTGGCTCTCGCTCGTCTCGAACAGCAGATGGCCGCCGGGCGCCAGCCACTCGGCCGCCTCCGCGGTCACCCGGCGCAGCACGTCAAGACCGTCCCTGCCGCCGTCGAGCGCCACCCGCGCCTCGTGGACGCGCGCCTCGGCGGGCAGCAGGCCGACCTCTTCGGTGGGGACGTACGGGACGTTGGCCAGCAGGATGCCGACGCGGCCGCGGAGCGCGGCGGGCAGCGGATCGTAGAGGTCGCCCACATAGACCGTGCCCCCGACGGCCGCGACGTTGCGGCGGGCGCAGCGCACCGCCGCGGGGTCGATGTCGGCGGCATGCAGCTCGACGGGCCCGAGGGCGGCGGCGAGCGCGGCGCCGAGAGCGCCAGAGCCGCAGCACAGATCGACGACGACGGGTACGGCTCCGGGACCGGACGCGGCGAGCGCGATGGCCCGCTCGACGAGGAACTCGGTACGGCGGCGCGGCACGAAGACCCCGGGGTCCACCGCGATCCGCAGTCCGCGGAACCCGGCCCAGCCGAGGACGTGTTCGAGGGGCAATCCGCTCGCCCTGCGCTCCACCAAGGCGGCCAGTTCGGCCGGGGTGCGCGCCGCGGAGAGGAGCAGTTCCGCCTCGTCCTCGGCGAAGACGCACCCTGCGGCGCGCAACGCGGCGACGACGGAGGGGAAGGACGGCGACGAACTGGGTACGGCCAGAGCCACGGCCGAAACCGGAGAAGACCCTGAAGCCGGAGAAGACCCTGAGACCGGGGAAGAATCTGAAACGGGAGAAGACTCAGAAACCGACATGCGAAGAAAACCTTCCGGGATCCCGATGGGGCTCCCTCGGTCACCTATGCCGGGTGAACCGCGCGGTCGCGAGAGGAGAGCACCCGACCAACTACTGCGGTAATGGGTCTCACCTCCCAGAGCCGTCGTCCGCGTCCGTCGCGGAGCAAGGGAACAGTACCCCAACCCCTCGCCGCACGGATCTGACGGTTCATCAGTATTGAATGTTCCAGGCCCTGCCGCTACGTTCCGCGACACCGTAGCTGCGGCCGTCGCAGCACCCGACGGGAAGAGGTGCCGCATGGCCGAAGTCAGCGCGGAAGCACGGATCGACGCCCCCGCCGAGAAGGTCTGGGCCCAACTCACCGACTTCTCCTCGTACGGCGAGTGGAACTCCACGCACACGAGCTTCCCCCAGGGCGGCCCGGCCACCCTGGAGGTGGGCGGCACCTTCGCGGAGAACATGAAACTGATGGGCTTCCCCGCCGAGGTGAACTGGACCGTCGAGGAGCTGGAGACCGCCCGCACCCTGGCCATCAGGGGCAAGGGGCCGATGGGCGTCAACGTCGGCACCCGCCACACGCTCTCCCCCGACGGGACGGCCACGGTGGTCCGCATCGAGGGCGAGTTCACCGGCGCGGCCGTCTCCCTCATGGCGGGCAAGCTCAAGGACTCGGCGACCGCCGCGCTCGACGAGTCGCTGCGCAAACTGCGGGGCCTTGTCACCTGACGCACGCGCACCACGGCGAAGCACCAGCACGACGCACCACGGCGAAACACCACCACGAAGCACCACGACGAAGCACCACGACGAAGCGCCCCACACGATGCGTGCGGGGCGCCTCATCTGTGGTGGGGGCCGTCGGCCCCGACCACCTCAGTCCTCATCGGCGAGGATCAGGTACAGCTTCTTGCGGGCGTCATTGATGACCGTGAGCGCCTTCTCGCGCTGCTCCTTGCTGCCGGTCTTCCAGACCTGGCCGAACGCCTCCATCAGACCGAAACCGGCCTGCCGGATCTCGTTCAGCGTGTCCCAGTCGACCCCGCGCCCGGCTTCCTCCCAGGGCGCTTCGGGCCCCTCTTCGGCGGCCTCGGTCCCGGCCTCGGTGAGCGAGAAGAGCTTCTTGCCGCCCTCACTCGCGCTGCTGATCAGGCCCTCGTCCTCCAGGAGCTGGAGGGTCGGGTAGACCGAACCCGGGCTGGGCTTCCACGCCCCGCCGCTGCGCTCGGCGATCTCCTGGATCATTTCGTAGCCGTGCATGGGGCGGTCCTTCAGAAGGGCCAGGATCGACGCGCGCACGTCGCCGCGCCTCGCCCTGCCCCGCGGACCGCCGCGCCCGCCCCGGCCGCCGCCCCAAGGACCACCGGGGCCCCCGAAGCCGGGACCGAACGGGCCGAACGCCCCGCGCCGTCCTTCGAATCCTTCTCGGCCGAAGCCTTCGCGGCCCTGATGGCCGCCGTGGCGGCCACGTCCTTGCTCGTGTTCAAAACCGTGGGAACGCATAGCGATCACTCCTTGATTCTCTGCTTGATCCACTTGATCTACCGACAGTGGAAGTTCGATCTTTGATCAGTCGCGAATCTGTCGCGATGCCTCAACGATATATCGGAAGACTTCGACTGACAACCCCTTTCAGGAGACGCACGTCACACTCGCCCGTGTCACAACCGGCCAGGCCCGCTCCGTCTACCAGGCGTACGCACCGCGAACCGCACTACCGACACCCCAGGAGCGCAGCATGGAAGCCCGTCTGAACCCCCTCGCGAGCCCGCACATGGCCAAGGCCCTCAAGCACTTCATCGCGGCCCACGGCGCGCTCACGGAATCGACGCTGCCCGCCGCCACGCAGGAGCTGGTGAAGATCCGCGCCAGCCAGATCAACGGCTGCGCGGGCTGCATCGACATGCACACCAAGGAGGCCGCGCACGCCGGGGAGACCGCGTTGCGCCTCAACCTGGTCGCCGTCTGGCGCGAGGCCACCGTGTTCACCGAGGCCGAGCGCGCCGCCCTGGAACTGGCCGAGCAGGGCACACGCATCGCGGACGCGGCCGGTGGCGTGACCGACGAGGCGTGGGCGAACGCCGCCAAGCACTACGACGAGGACGAACTCACCGCCCTGGTCGGCGTCATCGCCCTCATCAACGCCTTCAACCGCCTGAACGTCATCACCCAGCAGCCCGCGGGCGACTACAAGGTGGGCCAGCACGGCTGAGGGACGAGAGAGGGGGAGGCGCCCTGGGCGCCTCCCCCTCCCAAAACAAGTCCACTAACCCAGAATTGGCCTTGGCTCCACGCCCATTGGCCTCCTACCGTCGACACCATGCCGACAGATTCCCACCGCATCCGCGTAGTCGACGCCTTCACCGACCGCCCCTTCGCGGGCAATCCGGCCGGGGTACTCCTCCTCGACGCCTTCCCGGACGACGCCTGGCTGCAGCACGTGGCCAGGGAGGTCAACCACGCCGAGACCGCCTTCGCCCACCCCCTCCCCGAGGGCGGCGACGCGGACTGGGCGCTGCGCTGGTTCACGCCCGCCACCGAAGTGGACATGTGTGGCCATGCCACTTTGGCCACGGCTCACGTCCTCCACACCACGGGTGCCACCAGCGCCGCCAACTCCGCGGCCACCCCGGACACCACCACCCCCCGCCCGGTCCGCTTCGCCACCCGCAGCGGCATCCTCACCGCGACGGCCCACGAGGACGGCTCCCTCACCCTCGACTTCCCCACCGCGACGCTCGTCGCGACCGACGCACCCGACGGCGTCGCACAAGCGCTCGGCGCGGAGCCGCTCTCCGTGTACGACACCGGCCCCCTCATCGGCGACCTGCTCGTCGAGGTCGCCGACGAGAAGACGGTCCGGGCGCTCACCCCCGACCACAAGGCGCTCGTGCACCACTCCGAGCGCGGCATCATCGTCACGGCGCGGGCCGAGGACCCCTCGCGCGGCTACGACTTCGTCTCCCGCGGCTTCTTCCCGCGCGTCGGCATCGACGAGGACCCGGTGACGGGCAGCGCCCACACGGCCCTCGCCCCGTTCTGGTCCGAGCGCCTCGGCCGTACGGACCTGACGGGTCTGCAAGCCTCGGCCCGCACCGGCCTGGTCCGCACCCGGCTGCGCGGCGACCGGACCCTGCTGACCGGCCGCGCGGTCACGGTCATCGAGGGCGAGCTCTTCGCCTGACCCCCATGGAGAACCGGGCGGCGCTGCCTACGGCGGCGTAGGCAGCCACCCCACCTTCCCCGCGAACAGCGCGTATCCGACGAACGCCCCGATGTCGAGCAGGGAGTGCGCGACCACCAGCGGCCCCACCCGCCCCCACCTGCGGTAGAGCAGCGCGAAGACCACGCCCATCGCCACGTTCCCGATGAACCCGCCGATGCCCTGATACAGGTGGTACGAGCCGCGCAGCACCGAACTGCCCACCAGGGCGGCCATCGGCGTCCACCCCAACTGCCCGAGCCTGCGCAGCAGATAGCCGACCACGATGACCTCTTCGAGGACCGCGTTCTGCACCGCGGAGAGCACCAGGACGGGGTACTTCCACCACACCTCGGGCAGCGCCTCCGGCACCACCGTGAGGTTGAAGCCGAGCCCGCGGGCCGCCAGGTAGAAGGCGATCCCGATGCTGCCGATCACCGCGGCGATCGCGGTGCCGCGCCCCAGGTCCGGCCACGGCCGCGTCCGGTCGAACCCGATCGCCCGAAAACCGCTCCCCTCGCGCAGCAGGAAGTGCGCGACGAGTGCGACCGGCACCAACGCGGTGGCGATGCCGAACAACTGCCACGCGAGATCAAGCCATGGACGCCCCGGCGCCGCCGAGGCGTTCATGGTGGCCGCCTGGTCCTTGAGACCGCCCGGTTTGGTGACCGATCCGACAAAGCTGATCAGCGCGGACAAGCCGCTCGCGCCGAGTGAGAGCGCCAGGACGAGCAGCGTCTCGTCCCTGAGGGTCCGTCGCGAGGGCCCACCCGTGGGAAAAGAACCGGCCATCGGCCCCGGCTCCGCTTGCACTTACGCCTCCAGTTGAGTAATCCCGCCTCATCCCCATCCTCGTCCCGCTAGGGTCTCGAAAGAAGTTACGAAGATCGTGCGCGACAGGCCGAGGGGGATGGACGCCGATTTCGGGCGTACCACCCCCTCTTTCCTTGCTTCATCATTCAAGGAGGGGCACCACCGCCATGGGACGTCACAGCTTGCCCGATGAGGACGGGACGGGTGCGCCCGGCCCCCGACCGCGCACGCGCGGGCGCACGGTCGCCATCGCCACGGCCCTCGTTCTCGTGGTGGCAGGCGGCACGGCGGTGGCGGCGCGCAGCGGCCTGCTGTCCTTCGGCGGCTCCTGCGACGACGACGCGGTGCGCCTGAACGTCGTCGCCGCGCCCGATGTGACCCCCGCCCTCCGCGAGGCCGCCGACGACGCCCGCGAGAACGAGATCACCTCCGACGGACACTGCATCGACGTGCGGGTGAGGGCCCGCGACTCGTTCGAGGTCGCCGAGGAACTCCGCGCGGGCAAGGGCGATCCCGCGTACGACGTGTGGGTGCCCGACTCCGACGTGTGGATGCAGCGCGTCGGCCTCGGCACCAAGCAGACCAAGGTCTCGCCCGCGGGCAACATCGCCTCTTCGCCCATCGGCATCGGCATGGTGCCGTCCGCCGCCGAGACCCTGGGCTGGCCCAAGAAGACGTACGCCTGGCCGGAGTTGACCACCGCCGCCATGAAGAGCGACAAGCTGCGCCTGGGCGCCGCCGACCCCGCGCGCAGCGCGACCGGGCTGCTCGCCCTCTCCAAGATCGGCGCGTCGGCGAAGAAGCAGGGCGGCAAGGAGGGCGACACCCAGGCCGCCGCGCTGGCCAAGGCGCTCTCCACCCGCACCACCGACAGCGAGGGCCAGCTCCTCGACACCCTGGCCCGAGACGGCTCAGGAGCCGAGAAGGGCAACCCCCGCCGCAATCAGGCGCTGGTCGTCTCCGAGCAGGCCGCGTTCGCGCACAACGCGTCGGCGGGCGAGGAGAACAGCCTCGACCTCTTCTACCCCAAGGACGGCTCGCCCCGCCTCGACTACCCGTACGCACTGGTGGACGACGCCGGGATGTCCACGGACCTGAGCCGCGCGGCCCTGCGCTTCATGACCATGTTCAGCGACGAGGACGGAGAGCGGATCCTGGCGAAGCACGGCTTCAGGACCGACCCCGACAAGCCCTCGGACGAGCTGGTCACGGGGGCGGGCGGCCGTACCCCGCAGCCCTACGCCGACGAGGCGAGCGAGCCGCCGTCGGACAAGGAGATCCAGGAGACCCTGGGCATGTGGACGATCACGGTCCAGAGTGCCAGGCTCAACACGGTCGTCGACGCGTCGGAGTCGATGCGCCAACTGGTGCCGGGGCGCGCCCAGTCCCGTATGGAGGTCACCAAGTCCTCGCTGCTCCAGGCGCTCGCGGGCTTCACGGACGAGGACCAGATCGGTCTCTGGGAGTTCGCCACGCGGCTGGACGGCGCGCGGGACTACCGCAAGCTGCAGCCCACCGAGCGGCTCGGCGACCGCAAGGGCGGCGCCACCCACCGTGACAGGCTCTCGGCCTCGTTCAGCGGCCTGCAGCCCGTACCCGGTGGTGCCACCGGCCTGTACGACACCACGCTCGCCGCCTACAAGGACGCGCAGGCGGGCTACGCGCGCGGCAAGTTCAACGCGCTGGTGATCCTGACCGACGGCGCCAACCAGGACCCCGGCAGCATCTCCCGCGGCTCCCTCATCTCCCAGCTCGACGAGCTCTCCGACCCCGAGCGGCCGGTGCCGATCATCGCGATCGCCGTCGGCCCCGACGCGGACAAGGAGGAGGTCCAGCAGATCGCCGAGGCCAGCGGCGGCTCGGGTCACCAGGTCGACGACCCGGCGCAGATCCACGCGGTGATCCTCAAGGCCATCATGGAGGCGGGCAGCAAGCAGGGCTGACGCGATCAGCCGAGCGGCACGGCCGGTTCCCTGAGCCCCACGGGCCAGGTGTGCACGGGCTCGCCCGCGTGCATCAGCTCGCTGTAACGCCGGGTGGTCGCGGCGAGCGCGGCCTCCCTGTCGAGCCCGCGCTCCCGCGCCCGGTGATACGTCGCCGTCTGCCAGGACGCCCCGTTCACGCGGCGCCTGCACCGCTCCTCGATCATCCCGAGGTACAGGTCGCGGTCGGCGGGCTCGACACCCCACGCGTCCAGGCCCGCGGCGGCCAGCGGCAGCAGTTCGTCGCGTACGAGCTGGACGGCGGGCACTTCGGTGATGCCCCCGAGCCTGCCCCTGCGCGGCCACCTCAGCCGGGCCTCGATGCCGTGCCGACACGCCGCGTCGAAGTTCCGCTCGGCGGCCTCGAACGGCAGCCGGGACCAGACGGGCCGCGCCTCCTCGGCGAGCGCCCGCACGAGCCCGTAGTAGAAGGCGGCGTTGGCGATGACGTCGGTGACGGTGGGCCCGGCGGGCAGCACGCGGTTCTCCACGCGCAGGTGCGGGACGCCGTCGGCGATGCCGTACACCGGGCGGTTCCAGCGGTACACGGTGCCGTTGTGCAGGACGAGTTCGCCGAGCTGCGGCACCCCGCCCGCGTCGATGACGCCGAGGGGGTCCTCCTGTTCCATCAGGGGCAGCAGCGCGGGGAAGTAGCGCAGGTTCTCCTCGAAGAGGTCGTAAGGACCGGTGATCCAGCGCTCCCCGAACCAGGTGCGCGGCCGCACCCCCTGGACCCGCAGCTCGGGCGGGCGCGTGTCGGTGGACTGCAGGAACAGCGGCGGCCGCGACTCGCGCCACAGCTCGCGGCCGAACAGGAACGGCGCGTTGGCTCCGACGGCGATCTGTGCCGCGGCGACCGCCTGCGCCGCGTTCCACACATCGGCGAACCGGCCCGGGGTGACCTGGAGGTGCAACTGCACGGACGTACAGGCCGCTTCGGGCGCTATCGACGAGGACGTGCAGGTGAGCCGCTCGACGCCCTCGATGTCGAGCGCGAAGTGCTCGCCGCGCGCCGCCACGATCTGATCGTTGAGCAGGGCGTAGCGGTCGACGTCGGAGAGGTTCGCGGAGACCAGGTCGGCGCGGCCGAGCGTCGGCAGAATGCCGATCATCACGATGCCCGCGTTCAGTTCGTTCGCTTTTCTGTGGGCATAGTTGAGTCCGGTGCGCAGTTCCTCCGCGAGCTGGTCGAGAACACGTCCTCCCATACGGTGCGGGGCGATATTCACTTCCAGATTGAACATTCCGAGTTCCGTCTGGAAATCCCGGCTCGCGATGCGCTCGAGAACCTGTGCGTTCAACATTCTCGGCAGTCCGTCGGGCCCTGCCAGATTCAGCTCGATCTCCATGCCCATCAGATTCTTGGGCCGGTCGAACCGCTGCTCCGCCAGAAGCCTCTCGAGCCCCTTGAGACACGCCTGGAGCTTCTTCCTGTACACATGTCGATCGGACAAGTCGAACGTGCCCGCCACGACCTTCTCCCCCATCGAAGCGTCCCTCCCTCGGATGGGCAGCCAAGGATCCGGCCGCTGTGTACGGGGGATGATGCCCAGTCGATGTGATCCATAACGCCCCACGGATGACGCCTGACCGCTACGCTGGACGGAGTTGCCGTACGGCACATTCGCCAGGCATGCGGCATCGTGAAGATTCGCTTCCGGAGCGCCTGGTCAAATATACCGGCGAAATTCAGCCGACCGCACGGGCCTGATACGTCGAGGTCACGGAAGCGGGCCCCGAGCAATATCGGGAGAAATACCGCACAAGGACGGCTCATTGCCGCCTTGCCGGGAATATCTGCCACGTCTAGATGAAACACCGTCCGAACACGTCTCGTATAAACTCCGCTCCGAGACAGAGAGTTGGCGCTCGCGGTCCACTGCCCCCGCCCCTCTGGCCCAGAGCTGACAGCGCCGTCCGCATCTGTCCCCCGCTCCACCGTGCCTGTCGTATGAGAGAGGCGACCCACCATGCCGCTGCAAGTTCCCCCTGCCCCCGCGCCCGCCCTGCGCAGCGTCCTCGCGGCACTCGGTTCCCCCACAGCCGTACGCGAGGCCCGCACCCCCTCGCTGCGCGCGGCCAAAAGCCCGGCGAGCCCCGAACTCCCGCTGCCCGTCCACGTGCTGGACCGCATCACGCCGGAAGGCACCTCGCCGACCCGCCTCGCGGGCTGGCGCTTCCTCATCCGCTGCGGCGAGCGCGCGGTGGCCGCCGCCGACACGATGCTGACCCCGGACGGCTGGGCCTTCTCGCACTTCTTCGAGGGCCCCTACATCGCCTCCACCGAACGCGCCCTGCGGCACGCGGAGGCCATGCCGATGCCCTGCCAGCCCCGGCTGCTCTCGGTGCCCGAGCTCTACATGCTCACCCTCTGGCTGCACCGCGACTGCACGGACGACGGCGCGGGTGGCACACTGGCCGCCACCGATCTGCTCGTCCCCCTCGCGCCCGCCCCGCCCGGCATCGCGGCCCACCGCCCGCACCGCGTCGCCGACCTCCTGCCGGTCCTCACCCACCGCCTGGCACCGGCACCGCTGCTCGGCTCGCCCGCCTGACGACACGCCCGAGCCCGCTCGGGACCGTCCTTCCGCACGTGCCCCGCCGCCACCGGCCGCGGGGCACAGCGCTGCCCACCCAAGTGGACTAGCCCGCCCGGGCCACCCCGAACCACCCGAAGAGACAGGGGAGTTGGGCTGAACCGTCCGGCCGGGTGATACGTCATTAAGCAGTAGGAGCCGCTGCGGCAAAATCCCTGCGGATTGACGCTCGTAGGGCAACACTGGGATCGGACCAACTACAACGGGGGGCGGTTATGAACACCGCATCGAGCCACAGGACAGACGTCACAGCCATCTCATCACAGCGAAAGAACCCTTCCATGTGCCAGCACCAACCACCGTGCCCGACAGCCGACTCCGCCGACCGGGAAGCCGCACTGCTCATGGCGAGCCACCCGGAGCAGGGCTGGAGCCTGCTGTGCAACGGCGTCCTGATCTTCGAGGACACCGGTGAGTTGCTGCCGGACGGCCAGATCATCGCCCCGCACCGACCGCTGGGCACCGACCAGATCATGACGGCCGCCTGAGCACCGCCGGCACATCCGCACGGCGCATCCGCACAGGGCATCCGCACCACACATCCGCACAGCGGAACGAAGAAGGGGCCGGCCCGGAGATGAGTCTCCGAACCGGCCCCGACGCATGACCCGCACCGAGCGGGCCGCGCGCATCAGTCCTCGTACGCATCCAGCGGCGGGCAGGAGCAGACCAGGTTCCGGTCGCCGTACGCCTGGTCGATGCGGCGCACCGGCGGCCAGTACTTGTCCGACGCCACGACACCGGCGGGGAAGACGGCCTCTTCACGGCTGTAACCGTGCTCCCACGCGCCCCCCAGGGCGGCGGCGGTGTGCGGCGCGTTCCGCAGCGGGTTGTCGTCCGCGGCCCACTCGCCGGAGCCGACCTTCTCGATCTCCGCACGGATCGCGATCATCGCCTCGCAGAACCGGTCGATCTCGACCAGGTCCTCGCTCTCCGTCGGCTCGATCATCAGCGTCCCCGCCACCGGGAACGACATGGTCGGCGCGTGGAAGCCGTAGTCGATGAGCCGCTTGGCGATGTCGTCGACGCTGACACCGGTCTCCTTGGAGAGCGGCCGCAGATCGATGATGCACTCGTGCGCGACGAGGTCGCCGGGACCGGTGTAGAGCACCGGGAAGTGCGGCTCGAGGCGCTTGGCGATGTAGTTGGCGGAGAGCACCGCGACCTGGGTCGCGCGCTTGAGCCCCTCGCCGCCCATGAGGCGTACGTACGACCAGGAGATCGGCAGGATCCCGGCCGAGCCCCACGGCGCGGCGGAGATCGGCCCGACCCCGGTCTCGGGACCTGCCGCGGGCTGCAGCGGGTGGTTGGGCAGGTACGGCGCGAGGTGCTCGCGCACCCCGACCGGACCGACGCCGGGACCGCCGCCGCCGTGCGGGATGCAGAAGGTCTTGTGCAGGTTCAGGTGCGAGACGTCGCCGCCGAAGTGACCCGGCTTGGCGAGGCCCACCAGGGCGTTGAGGTTGGCCCCGTCGACGTACACCTGGCCACCGGCCTCGTGCACCTGGGCGCAGATATCGGCGACGTGCTCCTCGAAGACGCCGTGCGTCGACGGGTAGGTGATCATCAGCACGGACAGCTCGTCGCGGTGCTTCTCGATCTTGGCACGCAGGTCCTCGACGTCGATCTCGCCGTCGTCGGCGGTCTTCACGACCACGACCTTCATCCCGGCCATCACGGCACTCGCGGCGTTCGTGCCGTGCGCGGAGGACGGGATCAGGCAGACGGTGCGCTGCTCGTCGCCGTTGGCGCGGTGGTAGCCGCGCACCGCGAGGAGCCCGGCGAGCTCGCCCTGCGACCCGGCGTTGGGCTGCAGCGAGACCTTGTCGTATCCGGTCACCTCGGCGAGCCGCTCCTCCAGCTCACGGATGAGCGTGAGGTAGCCCTGCGCCTGCTGGGCGGGCGCGAAGGGGTGCAGCTGCCCGAACTCGGGCCAGGTGACCGGCTCCATCTCGGTGGTCGCGTTGAGCTTCATGGTGCAGGAGCCCAGCGGGATCATGCCGCGGTCGAGCGCGTAGTCACGGTCGGCCAGCTTGCGCAGGTAGCGCAGCATCGACGTCTCGGAACGGTGCTGGTGGAAGACCGGGTGCGCGAGGTAGTCGTCACCGCGCAGCAGGCCGCCGGGCAGCGTGTCCGCGGCCTCGGCGTCGAGCGCGTCGACGTCGGCCTCGACACCGAAGGCGCCCCACACGGCGGCCAGTTGCTTGCGCGTGGTCGTCTCGTCACAGGCGAGGGAGACGTGATCGGCGTCGATCTGGTGAATGTTCACGCCGCCTTCGCGGGCGGCGGAGACGAGCTCCTCCGCCTTGCCCTCGACACGCACGGTCAGCGTGTCGAAGTACGCGCCGTGCACGACCTCGACACCCCCCGCGGTGAGCCCGGCGGCGAGCAGCGTCGCGTACCGGTGGGTGCGCCGCGCGATCGACTTGAGGCCCTCGGGCCCGTGGTACACCGCGTACATTCCGGCCATGACCGCGAGCAGCACCTGCGCGGTACAGATGTTGCTGGTGGCCTTCTCACGGCGGATGTGCTGCTCACGGGTCTGCAGCGCGAGCCGGTAGGCCTTGTTGCCGTCGGCGTCGACGGAGACGCCGACGAGCCGCCCGGGCAGACTGCGCGCGAACTTCTCGCGCACCGCCATGTAACCGGCGTGCGGCCCGCCGAAGCCCATCGGCACACCGAAGCGCTGCGTCGTACCGACCGCGATGTCGGCACCGAGCTCGCCGGGCGAGGTGAGCAGCGTGAGCGCGAGCAGGTCGGCGGCGACGGTGACGACCGCGCCGAGCTCGTGCGCCTGGTCGATCAGCGGCTTGATGTCCCGTACGGCACCGGAGGCGCCCGGGTACTGGACCAGCACGCCCACCACACCGCGCTCGGCGACCTCGGCGGGCACGCCCTCGCTCAGATCGGCGACGACGATCTCGACGCCGGTCGGCTCGGCGCGGGTCTGGATGACGGCGATGGTCTGCGGCAGCGCGTCGGCGTCGACCAGGAACACACCGTTCTTGACCTTGCCCATGCGCCGCGAGAGCGCCATGGCCTCGGCGGCGGCGGTGCCCTCGTCCAGGAGCGAGGCCCCTGAGGTGGGGAGCCCCGTCAGCTCGGCGACCATGGTCTGGAAGTTGAGCAGCGCCTCGAGGCGGCCCTGCGAGATCTCCGGCTGGTACGGCGTGTAAGCGGTGTACCAGGCCGGGTTCTCCATCACGTTCCGCAGGATGACCGGCGGGGTGAAGGTCCCGTAGTAGCCGAGCCCGATCATGGAATCGAGGACCTGGTTGCGGTCGGCGAGCGAACGCAGCTCGGCGAGCACCTCGGCCTCGGTGCGCGCACCGGGCAGGTTCAGCGCTTCGGCGTTCTTGATCACATCCGGCACCGCGGCGGCCGTCAGCTCGTCGAGCGAGCCGTACCCGACCTGGGCGAGCATCTTGGCCCGCGCTTCCGCATCGGGCCCTATGTGCCGCTGCTCGAAGGGGATGCCCTGCTCGAGCTCGGACAGCGGGATGCGATTGGTGGCAGTCATTGCGGAGGCCTCCTGGTCTGCACGACCTGCGAGGGGTACCACGGCGCGGGTACCCGGACGGCCTCCCCCTCTGTCATCTCAACCTGAGAGCTTCACAGACCCGTCGAGTCCCGAGACAGATCTGCTTTCACCGTCGGTGAGGAAGGGTTCCGAACGTGCCCGCCCGACGCCCGCCCTGCTTTCCAGAGTGACCTCGTCCATGCGGTACGGGTGCCTGAGAGATTCCGGGGAGGATTTGCTCCTTCGGCGCCTCCGGAATCACCTCCCGGAGAGCTCTCCCGCACGGGGTCAGCAGCCAGCCGCCAGCCTACCAGCGAGGACCACGGCCGTTCGTTCGAGTGGCCGCCTGCCCCGAAGTGCTCTTTCGTAGTGAGTACGAGCGGTTAAAGATGAGTTACGCCCATATTCGACACCCCTCGACCAGCTGGAGGGCCCGTGCAGACCGACATCGATCCGCGGAACCTGATCGGCCGCAAGGCGTTCGACCGGAACGGGGCGAAGATCGGCACGATCGACGAGGTCTACCTCGACGACGCGACCGGTGCCCCCGAGTGGGCGGCCATACGCACCGGACTCTTCAGCCGCGACGCCTTCGTCCCCCTGGAACCGAGCGAACTGATCGACGACGGCACCCTGCGCATCCCGTTCGACCGCGCCCTGATCAAGGACGCCCCCGACTTCGGCGTGGGCCGCCACCTCTCCCCCGAACAGGAACTCCAGCTCTACCACCACTACGGTCTGGACACCACGCCCCCGCAGTCACCCCCGCAGGACCAGGACTTCGGCCACATCGCAGGCTCAGAAACGTCCTGACCCGGCCCCACACCGCACCGGCACCGCGGCACCGCTGCTTCGCGGCTTCGCGCAAGCCCGAGCCCGCACCTCGGCTTCCTGTCACTCCTGGCCCCCAGGCGCCCCACACCCCCGAGCCAGCTCGGCCCACCCGCTCGGCACCCCCACTCCGACCAGCGGCAACGGCTCCGCGGGCTCGAGATCCAGGTCGTCGGTCCTGAACGTCCGCACCCGTCCCGGCTCTGACCCCGGCGTCTCGAAGCGCACGGTCACCCGCCCGAGACCGCTCCCCTGCACCCATCCGTGCCCGTACTCGGCGTGCCGCACGTCGTGCCCCGCCGCCCACCGCCGCTCGGCCGGCGCCACCGGCTCCTCGACGACCTCCGCTCGCGGCTCACCCGGGGCAGCCTCATCCGCCCCCGACTCCCCCTCCGCACCAGCAGCCTCCCCCGCCTCAGCGGCCTCAGCGGCCTGTGCCTGCGCGAACAGGTCCTCCTGCGTGTAATCGGCGAGACCCGTGACCCCCACCCCCAGCAACCGCACCCCACCCGTGGTGTCCACCGACTCGAGCAGGCGCGCCGCGGCCTCCCGCACCACCCCGGGATCGTCCGTCGGCCCCCGCAGCGTCTCGGACCGCGTCAGCGTCGAGAAGTCGAACCGCCGCACCTTCAGCACGATGGTCCGCCCCGAGTGCCCCGCCGCCCGCAGCCGCTGCACACACCGCTCGGCAAGCCGCGAGACCTCCGTACGGACCCGCACCCGGTCATGGATGTCCACGTCGTACGTGTCCTCGACGCTGACCGACTTGGTGTCCCGCTCCGCCACCACGGGCCGCTCGTCAAGGGCCTGCGCCATCGCGTACAGCGAGCCGCCGTGCGCCTTGCCGAGGAGTCGTACGAGCTCGTCCTCCCCGGCCTCCGCGATCTCCTCGACCGTCATGATCCCGGCCCGCCGCAGATGGTCCCCGGTGGCCGGGCCCACCCCGGGCAGCGTACGCACCGACATCGGTCCCAGCAGGGCCCGCTCCGTCCCCGGCGCTATCAGCCGGAGCCCGTCCGGCTTGGCCTCCTCCGAGGCGATCTTCGCGAGCATCTTGGACACCGCGAGCCCCACCGACCCGGTCAGCCCCGTCACCGCCCTGATGTCCGACCGCAGCCGCTCCCCCACGGCCCTGGCCGAGGCCTCGTCATCGGCGACGCCGCCCGCTTCCAGGTCCACGAACGCCTCGTCGAGGCTGAGCGGCTCCACCAGCGGCGACAGCTCCCGCAGGAGCCCCATCACCTGCTCGCTGACCTCCCGGTACAGACCGAAGCGCGGCACGAGGTACGCCGCGTTCGGCGCGAGCCGCCGCGCCTGCCCCATCGGCATCGCCGAATGCACCCCGAACCGCCGCGCCTCGTACGACGCGGTGGCCACCACCCCGCGCGGCCCGAGGCCGCCCACGACCACGGCCTTCCCGCGCAGGCTCGGCTTCGCGGCCTGCTCGGCGGACGCGTAGAAGGCATCCATGTCCAGATGCAGAATCGTCGGCGCGCTTCTCACACACCCGATGCTGCCCTATGGCACTGACAACGCCGCCTCGCGCCATGCGAAGCGGCGTCAGGGCGGGCGTCGGGGCGGAGGCTCTCAGACGGCCCTGTTGCGGCGCCTGGCGAGCTCGTCGGCGGGGTTGTGCCCGACGAGCGTCTCCCCGGTGTCGATGCGCTCACCGTGCAGCTGGGACAGCGCGGACTCGACGTCCCGCCAGACGACGCCCACGGCGATCCCGAAGACGCCCTGACCGCCCTGGAGCAGATCGTGGACCTCGCTGGGCGAGGTGCATTCGTAGACCGTGGCCCCGTCGCTCATCAGCGTCATCCGCTCGAGATCACGGAACCCGCGCTCCCGCAGGTGCTGGACCGTGGTGCGGATGTTCTGCAGCGACACCCCGGTGTCGAGGAACCGCTTCACGATCTTCAGGACGACGACGTCCCTGAAGCTGTAGAGCCGCTGGGTCCCCGACCCGCCCGCGGCCCGCACGCTGGGCTCGACCAGGCCCGTGCGGGCCCAGTAGTCGAGCTGTCGATACGTGATACCGGCGGCCGCGCACGCGGTGGGACCGCGATACCCGATCTGCTCGGAGTTCTCGGACGTCGCGTCCCCGCTCCCCTGGACCGCCATGGGCCGTTTCGGAGAGTGATCGGCCGCGCCGCTGTGAAACGGGTACGGACCGCCCACCGCCGTACCGTCGCCGCTGCTTCTCACGCCGACCTCCCTCCTTGACCTGCCTTCTCGACGGTAGGCAGTCACCAGGGGCTCGTCAACGATCGCCACACTAGGCACGCCGAGTGATAATCACCCTGAGAGTGGTTTCCCGTGTCTCACCGCCGGGAAAGGCTAGCCGAATGGTCCGGCGCGGGCCGCCCGGAGGCGGCTCACTGGCTGTTGGTACCGAAGTCCTCGGGCGAGATCTGGTCGAGGAACTCGCGGAACTTCTCCACCTCGTCCTCCTGCTCGTCCGGGATCGCGATGCCCGCGTCGTCGAGGACACCGTCGCTTCCGTAGATTGGGGTCCCGGTGCGCAGCGCGAGCGCTATGGCGTCGGAAGGACGCGCGCTCACCTCGACACCGCTCGCGAAGACCAGCTCCGCGTAGAAGACCCCTTCGCGGAGGTCCGTGATGCGCACTTCGGAGAGCTCCTGGCCCACCGCCTCCAGCACGTCCTTGAACAGGTCGTGGGTCAGCGGTCGTGCGGGTGCCATGCCCTGCTGCGCGAAGGCGATCGCGGTCGCCTCCCCCGGTCCGATCCAGATGGGGAGGTAGCGGTCGCCTCCCACTTCACGCAGGAGCACGATCGGTTGGTTGGAGGGCATTTCGACCCGGACACCTACGACGTCGAGCTCGTTCACACAGCAACCCTAGGACGTGGCTGGCAGGTTTGGGTAGTCGGGCACCCGCCGAGTAGTGGCTGAGCACCCCTCGGATCAGGGCAGTCTGACCCCGAGCGCGGTCTGCACCAGCGCCGAGTGCAGCTTCCCCGTGAGACCCACCAGCTCTTTGGTACGGGCCTCGGCGTGGGCCCTGGTCTGCGGATTACGATGCCGCCGCAGCGGCGCGACGAGCTGGTCGACGAGCCCGGCCTCCCGCTCGGCGGCGGCCTTCATGGCGCGAAGGTGCCGCGGCTCGATTCCGAACCTGCCGAGCTCGACGACGAGCGAGGCGACCGTGATCGCCTCCGCGTCATAGCCACCGTCCGGCAGCGGAGCGACGAGCCCGTACGTCTCCCACTCGTCGAGCTGGACCTCGTCGATCTCGGCGACGGCCAGCAGCTCGTCCCGCCCCACGCGGGCGGCGGTCGGCCCCTCGACGTCGTCCTGACCCTCGGTGTCACCGGCGTCCCGCTGTCGCCCCAGAGAGGGCAGCGGAGCCCGCTCACCGCGCTCCAGGGCGTCGAGGTACTCCCGGATGACCTTGAGCGGCAGATAGTGGTCCCGCTGTATCCGCAGCACGTGAGCGAGCCGCTCGACGTCCTCCGGGCTGAACTTCCGGTAGCCCGAAGGCGTGCGCTCCGGCTCGATGAGGCCCTCGGACTCCAAGAACCTGATCTTGGAGATGGTGACCTCGGGAAATTCGTCCCGCAGCTCGTTCAGCACGGTACCGATGCTCATGAGCCGACGGTCCGCGGCGGCGGTGCCGTGACCGGCACCGCCCCTCGGTGTTTGCAGCATGGACCTTCCCTGGGGGTCCCCCCGGACGGATCGGGAAGAGGGTCAGATGCCCCGCTGGCTCGCGTAGAAGACCAGTCGGTACTTACCGATCTGGACCTCATCGCCGTTGGACAGCGCGACGGAGTCGATCCGCTCCCGGTTGACGTACGTGCCGTTCAGACTGCCCACGTCGGCGACGGTGAAGGAGCCGTCCTGCACGCGACGGAACTCCACGTGGCGACGCGACACCGTCACGTCGTCGAGGAAGATGTCGCTCTGCGGGTGACGCCCCGCCGTGGTCAGATCACCGTCGAGCAGGAAACGACTGCCCGAGTTGGGACCGCGACGCACCACGAGGAGCGCCGAGCCCAACGGCAGCGCGTCGACGGCGGCCTGCGCCTCCGGAGACAGCGCGGGCGACGGATTCTGCCCGGTCACCTCCGCGTCGTAGGCCTCAAGGCCGGAGATGGAGATCGTCGAGGTCGTCTCGGACGCCCGCTCGGGCGTCGCCCCGGCCCGCAGCGGCGCACCGCAGTTGGAGCAGAAGCGGCTCGCCTCCGCATTCCGGTTCCCGCACCTCGTACACACCAGGGCCATGGACGGATCCTCCTGCCGCGGCTGCCCCGCGCGGGCATTCGTTGCGTACGGGTCGGGAGTGAACCCTCCACCCGTACTTGAGGTTGACGGTTCTCCGAAACCTATGCGGCCGGGACCGGCAGGGTCAACAGACGACGCGCCCTGACCACCCGAAATGTCACCACCTGGACCAGCGACCTGATCACGGAACATGGGGCGCTCGGCCCCCTGGTCCTCACCATCTCCATGGCGCGGGGCACGGTGCCGGGCGGTGGCGGGATTGCCACTGTCCTCACGTGCGCTCTTGCCGAACAACTTCGCAAACAACTTCACGGGCGATTCCCCTTGACCGAAACAGACCCGCCCGTGGGGCAGGACGAACCCTGATTGCACACACCGGTATTCATCGGTGAACCAGACATCCTCACAACGTCCGTATCCACCAAACAGTTTCCACCACGCACCACCCCTTCGGTGCGCCGACCCCCCGCAACCTCATGCCCTTGACCAGCGGCCCTCATGCGTCCCCGCCTCACGGGGAGGACGACCGAGCGTAGTCAGGCCGCTTCGCAGGTCGCAAGGCGTCCACGACGATCTTCTCCGAGCGGGTCACGCCGACCGTGGCCTGCTCCTTCTCCAGAGTCTGCACCACGCCTCCCGGGATGTTCAGCGCAGGTTCCAGATCCTGCGGCTTCCCGATCACCTTGAAGAGGTACGGTGCGCCGACCTTGCGGCCGTCCACCCGCACGCCGCCACCGTTCGCGTCCGAGAGATGGGTGTTGGCCACCACGCGTACGTCGTTGATCTGGATGGCCTCGGCGCCCGCGGCGCGCAGCTCCTGAATCGCGTCGAGCAGCATGTCCGCCTCGATCGCCCCCTTCTCGTCCTTGATGGAGAGCGTGATGCCGGGCCCCTGTGCCGCCACCGTGCCGGCCAGGATGCCGAGTTGCCGTTCTCGCTCGACCGTCTGCTTGCGGGCCTCTTCCGCTTGGTCCGAGCTGTTCTCCAACCCGGTCCGCTGTTCCTCGAGGCGCCGCTTCTCCTCTTCCAGACGCTGCGTACGGTCATCCAGTTCATCGAGGATGCGTACGAGATCTTCTTGGCGTGCGCCGCGCAGCGCACTGCTGTCGTTGTTGGACCGCACCTGAATGGCCAGGCCGAGGCCGAGGACGAACAGCAACAGGGCCACGATGAGTTGAGGCCGCGTCACCCGCGGCGGCCACAGCCCCTGTGCAAGGCGCTGCCTGCCCGTGAGCCGCGGCGGCTCCGGTGCGGGCGGCGCGGGGGCCTCGGACTCGCTGGGGAC
Source organism: Streptomyces kanamyceticus (assembly GCF_008704495.1). Classification (NCBI taxonomy): domain Bacteria; kingdom Bacillati; phylum Actinomycetota; class Actinomycetes; order Kitasatosporales; family Streptomycetaceae; genus Streptomyces; species Streptomyces kanamyceticus. The sequence goes on along the minus strand of NZ_CP023699.1, from coordinate 8,549,282 downwards.
CTCGGCGGGGAGTTCCCTGCGCCGGTTGTAGCCGGGCGTCTCGTCAGCGCTCATCGGCGTCACGCCCTGAAGACGTGGCGGCGGATCGCGGCCGCGTTGGAGAAGATCCGGATGCCGAGGACGACGACGACGCCGGTGGACAGCTGCGCGCCCACGCCCAACTTGTCGCCCAGGAACACGATCAGGGCGGCCACCACCACGTTCGACAGGAACGAGACCACGAAGACCTTGTCGTCGAAGATGCCGTCGAGCATCGCGCGCAGGCCTCCGAACACGGCATCGAGCGCCGCGACCACGGCGATCGGAAGGTACGGCTCGACCACCGCCGGAACCTCGGGCCGAACCAACAATCCGGCCACGACTCCCACGACGAGGCCCAGTACGGCGATCACGATGTGCCCTTTCCTGCTTTCGGCTCTGCTGTACGTACGGTCACACTCGGCGCGGCCGGCAACCGGAGCTCGTCCGACACGGAAATGCTGGTCCGGATGCCGAAGTTCTCCTGCAGAGCGTGCAGGTACTGACCGTCGCGGCTGTTCTGGAAACGGGTGCTCAAGCGTTTCCCGTCCCCCACCGCGAGCACCGTATACGGCGGCACCAGCGGCCTGTTGTCGACCAGTATCGCGTCACCCGCGGCCCTGATCGCCGACAGCGCGGTGAGCCGCTGGTCATTGATCGAGATCGCCTCGGCGCCGGACTCCCACAGGCCGTTGACGACCCGCTGCATGTCGCGGTCGCGCACCCGTCCGGTGTCGGAGAACCCCGCGCTCTCGCGCGGCCCGCCACCGCCCTGGTCGGCTTCCTTCTTGTCGTCCACGACGAGCTTCACGCCGGGCCCCTCGACTTCCGTGGCACCGGAGAGGAGACCCACCAACTCGCCCTGACTGCCGCCGTGCTTCTTCAGCGCGGCACGCTGTCGCTCGCCCACGTCGTCGCGGAGCTCGTCCACATCGTCCTCGAGCTTGTCGGCCCCGGCCGTCGCCTCTTCGACGCGGTCGATCAGCTCCTCACGCTCCTTGGCGATCACCGGCGCCGCTATCCGCGCCTGCGCGGCCCCCACCGTGACCACCAGGGCGGCGAGCACCAGACCGGCGGCGAGCCCGAGTTTGGCCCGCAGGGGACGCGGCACGCCGCTGTCCCCCCTGGCCTTCTTCCGGGCCGCCGCCTCCGCGTACCCCTCGTCGAGGCTGTGGTCCATGACGGTGGTGAGCAGCGACATGGAAGCGTCCGGGCGCCGGGGGCGCGAGGAGGTGCTCCGAACGGGGGGCTGCTGCGGCATGCCGCACATCGTCGCACGTCGCGGGCGCTACCTCCGAATGGCCCCACCGGCGCGCCGGGCCACACCTGTTGCACGTGTCGCCCGGCGCCCGCGAACAGGTCAGCGACCGGCGCTGTCCACCACCGCGGACCACTCGTCGAGCAGCGCCTGGGCGGACGCGTCGTCCGGTCCTTCTGCCCACAAATGAGTGACGGCCTCAGCCGGATCGGGCAGCACGAGCACCCATCGCCCGTCGGTCTCCACGACCCGCACACCGTCCGTCGTGTCCACGGACCGCTCCCCCGCCGCCTCCACCACGCGCCGCATCACGAGCCCCTTGACGGCCCACGGGGTCGCGAGATCTCGCCGCAGCACATGCGCCCGCGGAATGCGCGCGTCGATCTGGCTCAACGTGAGCTGCGTCCGCGCCACGAGACCGATCAGCCGTACGAAGGCGGCGGTGCCGTCGAACACACCGCTGAACTCGGGCACGATGAACCCGCCGCGTCCGTCCCCACCGAAGATCGTCGAGTCGCCGCGCCCCACCCGCGTCAGATCGTCCGGCGACGTGGTCGTCCAGTCGACCTGCGTGCCGTGATAGGCGGCCACCTGCTCGGCGATGCGTGTCGTCGTCACCGGCAGCGCCACCCGCCCGCTGCGCCGCTCGGCCGCCACCAGGTCGAGCATGACGAGCAGCGCCCGGTCGTCCTCGACGATCCGCCCCTTCTCGTCGACGAGCGAGAGCCGCTCACCGACCGGGTCGAAGCGCACCCCGAAGGCGGCCCGCGCCGACGCCACGATCTCCCCGAGCCGCACGAGCCCCGACCTGCGGGCATCGGCGGTCTCGGTGGGCCGCGACTCGTCGAGCCCCGGATTGATCGTCAGCGCGTCCACCCCGAGCTTCCCGAGGAGACTCGGCAGGACGAGCCCGGCACTGCCGTTGGACGCGTCGACGACCACCTTCAGCTCGGACTCCGCCACACCCGTGGTATCGACGTTGCGCAGCAGCGACCCCGTGTACGAGTCGAAGACGCTCGAGGGAAAGTACAGGTCACCGATCTCCCCGGGAAAGGCACGCCGGTACTCCTGGCGCGCGTAGACCCGGTCCAGCTTGCGCTGACTGCCCTGCGAAAGGTCGGCTCCCTGCCCGTCGAAGAACATGATGTCGACGGAGTCCGGCACCCCCGTCGTCGTCCGGATCATGATGCCGCCCGCGCTGCCCCTGGCCGTCTGCTGCCGCGCGACCGGCAGCGGCACGTTCTCCAGATCGCGTACGTCGATGGCGCTGGCCTGCAGCGCCGAGATCACCGCCCGCTTGAGCGCCCGCGCACCGCGTGAGTGATCACGCGCCGTGGTGACGGTCGAGCCCTTCTTCAACGTCGTCGCGTATGCGCCCGCGAGGCGCACCGCGAGTTCGGGCGTGATCTCCACGTTCAGGATCCCGGACACCCCACGGGCCCCGAACAGATGCGCCTGGCCGCGGGACTCCCAGATGACGGAGGTGTTGACGAACGCGCCCGCCTCGATCGTCTTGAACGGATAGACGCGGACGTTGCCCTGGATGATCGATTCCTCACCGACGAGACACTCGTCGCCGATCACCGCTCCGTCTTCGATCCGGGCCGCGCGCATGATGTCGGTGTTCTTGCCGACGACACAGCCCCGCAGGTTGCTGTGCTGCCCGATGTAGACGTTGTCGTGCACGACCGCCTTGTGCAGGAAGGCGCCGCTCTTCACCACGACGTTCGACCCCACGACGGTGTGCTCACGAATCTCGGCGTTGGCCTCGACCTTCGCGTAGTCCCCGACATAGAGCGGCCCGCGCAGCACGGCGTCCGGATGCACCTCGGCACCTTCGGCAACCCACACCCCGGGAGAGATCTCGAACCCGTCGAGCTCGACGTCGACCTTGCGCTCCAGGACGTCGGCCTGCGCCTTGACGTAACTCTCGTGCGTGCCGACGTCCTCCCAGTAGCCCTCGGCGACATACCCGTAGACGGGCTTGCCCTCCTTCATGAGCTGCGGGAAGACATCACCGGACCAGTCGACCGACACATCGGCATCGACATAGTCGAAAACCTCGGGCTCCATCACGTAGATGCCCGTGTTCACCGTGTCGGAGAAGACCTGCCCCCAGGTCGGCTTCTCGAGGAAGCGCTCGACCTTTCCCTCTTCGTCGACGATCGTGATGCCGAATTCCAGCGGATTCGGTACGCGCGTCAGACAGACCGTGACCAGCGCACCCTTTTCCTTGTGGAAATTAATCAGCTCGGTGAGGTCGAAGTCGGTCAGTGCGTCACCCGAGATAACGAGGAACGCATCGTCCTTCAGCGCTTCTTCGGCATTCTTCACGCTGCCGGCAGTGCCGAGTGGCTTCTCCTCATTGGCATAGGTGAGCTCCATACCGAGCTCTTCACCGTCGCCGAAGTAGTTCCTGACGAGCGAAGCCAAGAACTGCACGGTCACTACGGTCTCGGTGAGCCCATGCCTCTTCAGCAGGCGCAGCACATGCTCCATGATCGGCCGATTGGCCACGGGCAGGAGCGGCTTGGGCATGCTAGAGGTCATGGGGCGAAGGCGAGTGCCTTCGCCGCCGGCCATCACGACGGCCTTCATGTCGGAAACGTCCTCCTATATAGACGACGATCTGGCCGACTTAGCCCGCCAAGCTGAGCCCACATATGGAGATGTGAGCCTTCGAGCCTCTACAGCCGCCGAATCGGCAAGCTCAATCGGCCGTTCTGTCCGCCTTGATGAGCCGACGGACCTGAACCATGTAGAGGATCCCTGCCCACCAGTAGAGCGTTGTACCCCATCCGGCGAACGCCCATCCGAAAATAGCAGCGAGTGAAGCGATCCAGCCACTTCCATCGCTGAGGAGCAGTAGCGGAAAGGCGTACATCAGGTTGAAGGTGGCGGCCTTGCCCAGGAAGTTCACCTGCGGCGGCGGATAGCCGTGACGCCTGAGGATCCCGACCATCACCAGCAGAACCAGCTCGCGCAGCAGCAGCACCGCGGTCAGCCAGAGCGGAAGAATCTCGCGCCACGTCAGACCGACAAGTGTCGAGAGAATATAGAGCCGATCCGCCGCGGGGTCGAGCAGTCGGCCGAGGTTGCTGATCTGGTTCCAGCGTCGCGCGAGCTTGCCGTCGAGGTAGTCGCTGATGCCGCTGAACGCGAGAACCAGCAGCGCCCATCCGTCGCTGTTGGGCCCGCCGAACTCCGGCCTGAGGATCAACCACAGGAACAGGGGCACGCCTGCGAGACGCGCCATGCTGAGGATGTTCGGGATGGTGAGGACGCGGTCCGTCTGGACACGCGTCTCCTGGACCTCCACCCGGGGGCCTCCTGTGGGAAAAGAGCCAATGTTGCCCCCTGACCTTACCCTCAGTTGCCTCACGAGGGTGCAGAGGGGTGGCGCACGCCGCGAAACGGCCGTAAAAACAAAAAAGCCGTGGCTCCTGGAAATGAATTCCAGGAGTCACGGCTATAAAAGAAGTTCGGCGGCGTCCTACTCTCCCACAGGGTCCCCCCTGCAGTACCATCGGCGCTATGAGGCTTAGCTTCCGGGTTCGGAATGTAACCGGGCGTTTCCCTCATGCTATGACCACCGAAACACTATGAAACTGACAACCGCACCGTAGTCGTGGCCCGACATACGGGGTTGTTCGTGGTTTCAGAACCAACACAGTGGACGCGAGCAACTGAGGACAAGCCCTCGGCCTATTAGTACCAGTCACCTCCACCCGTTACCGGGCTTCCAGATCTGGCCTATCAACCCAGTCGTCTACTGGGAGCCTTAACCCCTCAAAGGGGGTGGGAATACTCATCTCGAAGCAGGCTTCCCGCTTAGATGCTTTCAGCGGTTATCCTTTCCGAACGTAGCCAACCAGCCATGCCCTTGGCAGGACAACTGGCACACCAGAGGTTCGTCCGTCCCGGTCCTCTCGTACTAGGGACAGCCCTTCTCAATATTCCTACGCGCACAGAGGATAGGGACCGAACTGTCTCACGACGTTCTAAACCCAGCTCGCGTACCGCTTTAATGGGCGAACAGCCCAACCCTTGGGACCGACTCCAGCCCCAGGATGCGACGAGCCGACATCGAGGTGCCAAACCATCCCGTCGATATGGACTCTTGGGGAAGATCAGCCTGTTATCCCCGGGGTACCTTTTATCCGTTGAGCGACGGCGCTTCCACAAGCCACCGCCGGATCACTAGTCCCGACTTTCGTCCCTGCTCGACCCGTCGGTCTCACAGTCAAGCTCCCTTGTGCACTTACACTCAGCACCTGATTACCAACCAGGCTGAGGGAACCTTTGGGCGCCTCCGTTACTCTTTGGGAGGCAACCGCCCCAGTTAAACTACCCATCAGACACTGTCCCTGATCCGGATCACGGACCGAGGTTAGACATCCAGCACGACCAGAGTGGTATTTCAACGTTGACTCCACGAACACTGGCGTGCCCGCTTCAAAGTCTCCCACCTATCCTACACAAGCCGAACCGAACACCAATATCAAACTGTAGTAAAGGTCCCGGGGTCTTTCCGTCCTTCTGCGCGAAACGAGCATCTTTACTCGTAGTGCAATTTCACCGGGCCTATGGTTGAGACAGTCGAGAAGTCGTTACGCCATTCGTGCAGGTCGGAACTTACCCGACAAGGAATTTCGCTACCTTAGGATGGTTATAGTTACCACCGCCGTTTACTGGCGCTTAAGTTCTCAGCTTCGCACGCCCGAAAGCGCACTAACCGGTCCCCTTAACGTTCCAGCACCGGGCAGGCGTCAGTCCGTATACATCGCCTTACGGCTTCGCACGGACCTGTGTTTTTAGTAAACAGTCGCTTCTCGCTGGTCTCTGCGGCCACCCCCAGCTCAGACAGTAAATGTCATCACCAGTGATGGCCCCCCTTCTCCCGAAGTTACGGGGGCATTTTGCCGAGTTCCTTAACCATAGTTCACCCGAACGCCTCGGTATTCTCTACCTGACTACCTGAGTCGGTTTAGGGTACGGGCCGCCATGAAACTCGCTAGAGGCTTTTCTCGACAGCATAGGATCATCCACTTCACCACAATCGGCTCGGCATCAGGTCTCAGACTTCATGCAAGGCGGATTTGCCTACCTCACGTCCTACACCCTTACCCCGGGACAACCATCGCCCGGGCTGGACTACCTTCCTGCGTCACCCCATCACTCACCTACTACAAGTCTGGTCCGTCGGCTCCACCACTTCCCTCAACTCCGAAGAGATCGGGACGGCTTCACGGACTTAGCATCGCCTGATTCGATGTTTGACGCTTCACAGCGGGTACCGGAATATCAACCGGTTATCCATCGACTACGCCTGTCGGCCTCGCCTTAGGTCCCGACTTACCCTGGGCAGATCAGCTTGACCCAGGAACCCTTAGTCAATCGGCGCACACGTTTCTCACGTATGTATCGCTACTCATGCCTGCATTCTCACTCGTGAACCGTCCACCACTAGCTTCCGCTGCAGCTTCACCCGGCACACGACGCTCCCCTACCCATCCATACAGGCGTTGGCCCTAATGTATGAATGACACGACTTCGGCGGTACGCTTGAGCCCCGCTACATTGTCGGCGCGGAATCACTAGACCAGTGAGCTATTACGCACTCTTTCAAGGGTGGCTGCTTCTAAGCCAACCTCCTGGTTGTCTGTGCGACTCCACATCCTTTCCCACTTAGCGTACGCTTAGGGGCCTTAGTCGATGCTCTGGGCTGTTTCCCTCTCGACCATGGAGCTTATCCCCCACAGTCTCACTGCCGCGCTCTCACTTACCGGCATTCGGAGTTTGGCTAAGGTCAGTAACCCGGTAGGGCCCATCGCCTATCCAGTGCTCTACCTCCGGCAAGAAACACACGACGCTGCACCTAAATGCATTTCGGGGAGAACCAGCTATCACGGAGTTTGATTGGCCTTTCACCCCTAACCACAGGTCATCCCCCAGGTTTTCAACCCTGGTGGGTTCGGTCCTCCACGACCTCTTACAGCCGCTTCAACCTGCCCATGGCTAGATCACTCCGCTTCGGGTCTTGAGCGCGCTACTAAATCGCCCTATTCGGACTCGCTTTCGCTACGGCTTCCCCACACGGGTTAACCTCGCAACACACCGCAAACTCGCAGGCTCATTCTTCAAAAGGCACGCAGTCACGAGACACCAAGCAAGCTTGATGTCCGACGCTCCCACGGCTTGTAGGCACACGGTTTCAGGTACTATTTCACTCCGCTCCCGCGGTACTTTTCACCATTCCCTCACGGTACTATCCGCTATCGGTCACCAGGGAATATTTAGGCTTAACGGGTGGTCCCGCCAGATTCACACGGGATTTCTCGGGCCCCGTGCTACTTGGGTGTCTCTCAAACGAGCCGCTGATGTTTCGACTACGGGGGTCTTACCCTCTACGCCGGACCTTTCGCATGTCCTTCGTCTACATCAACGGTTTCTGACTCGTCTCACAGCCGGCAGACTGCAAAAGAGAGATCCCACAACCCCGTATGCGCAACCCCTGCCGGGTATCACACGCATACGGTTTGGCCTCATCCGGTTTCGCTCGCCACTACTCCCGGAATCACGGTTGTTTTCTCTTCCTGCGGGTACTGAGATGTTTCACTTCCCCGCGTTCCCTCCACACTGCCTATGTGTTCAGCAGCGGGTGACAGCCCATGACGACTGCCGGGTTTCCCCATTCGGAAACCCCCGGATCAAAGCCTGGTTGACGACTCCCCGGGGACTATCGTGGCCTCCCACGTCCTTCATCGGTTCCTGGTGCCAAGGCATCCACCGTGCGCCCTTAAAAACTTGGCCACAGATGCTCGCGTCCACTGTGCAGTTCTCAAACAACGACCAACCACCCATCACACACCCTTACCAGGATGCTTCACCGGGGTCGGCATTGAGGTCGGGACAAACCCGTACCCTCAGATACCCAACAGCGTGCCCGACCCGACCCATCAACCTTCACGTTCCACGCCGAAGCAGTACTAGTGAAGCCAACCGATCGTGCCGAGTAGTCAACGTTCCACCCATGAGCTAACCACCGTCGAACATTTGCCGACGTAGTGGCTCTGGATTCCTTGCGGAATCTAGATGCTCCTTAGAAAGGAGGTGATCCAGCCGCACCTTCCGGTACGGCTACCTTGTTACGACTTCGTCCCAATCGCCAGTCCCACCTTCGACAGCTCCCTCCCACAAGGGGTTGGGCCACCGGCTTCGGGTGTTACCGACTTTCGTGACGTGACGGGCGGTGTGTACAAGGCCCGGGAACGTATTCACCGCAGCAATGCTGATCTGCGATTACTAGCAACTCCGACTTCATGGGGTCGAGTTGCAGACCCCAATCCGAACTGAGACAGGCTTTTTGAGATTCGCTCCGCCTCGCGGCTTCGCAGCTCATTGTACCTGCCATTGTAGCACGTGTGCAGCCCAAGACATAAGGGGCATGATGACTTGACGTCGTCCCCACCTTCCTCCGAGTTGACCCCGGCAGTCTCCTGTGAGTCCCCATCACCCCGAAGGGCATGCTGGCAACACAGAACAAGGGTTGCGCTCGTTGCGGGACTTAACCCAACATCTCACGACACGAGCTGACGACAGCCATGCACCACCTGTATACCGACCACAAGGGGGGCACCATCTCTGATGCTTTCCGGTATATGTCAAGCCTTGGTAAGGTTCTTCGCGTTGCGTCGAATTAAGCCACATGCTCCGCTGCTTGTGCGGGCCCCCGTCAATTCCTTTGAGTTTTAGCCTTGCGGCCGTACTCCCCAGGCGGGGAACTTAATGCGTTAGCTGCGGCACCGACGACGTGGAATGTCGCCAACACCTAGTTCCCACCGTTTACGGCGTGGACTACCAGGGTATCTAATCCTGTTCGCTCCCCACGCTTTCGCTCCTCAGCGTCAGTAATGGCCCAGAGATCCGCCTTCGCCACCGGTGTTCCTCCTGATATCTGCGCATTTCACCGCTACACCAGGAATTCCGATCTCCCCTACCACACTCTAGCCTGCCCGTATCGACTGCAGACCCGGGGTTAAGCCCCGGGCTTTCACAACCGACGTGACAAGCCGCCTACGAGCTCTTTACGCCCAATAATTCCGGACAACGCTTGCGCCCTACGTATTACCGCGGCTGCTGGCACGTAGTTAGCCGGCGCTTCTTCTGCAGGTACCGTCACTTTCGCTTCTTCCCTGCTGAAAGAGGTTTACAACCCGAAGGCCGTCATCCCTCACGCGGCGTCGCTGCATCAGGCTTTCGCCCATTGTGCAATATTCCCCACTGCTGCCTCCCGTAGGAGTCTGGGCCGTGTCTCAGTCCCAGTGTGGCCGGTCGCCCTCTCAGGCCGGCTACCCGTCGTCGCCTTGGTGAGCTTCTACCTCACCAACAAGCTGATAGGCCGCGGGCTCATCCTTCACCGCCGGAGCTTTCAACCCTCTCCCATGCGAGAGAAGGTATTATCCGGTATTAGACCCCGTTTCCAGGGCTTGTCCCAGAGTGAAGGGCAGATTGCCCACGTGTTACTCACCCGTTCGCCACTAATCCACCCCGAAGGGCTTCATCGTTCGACTTGCATGTGTTAAGCACGCCGCCAGCGTTCGTCCTGAGCCAGGATCAAACTCTCCGTGAATGTTTTCCCGTAATCGGGACGACACACACGAGAGCGGAACCAAGGAGAGGAATAATCTCCCGGTTCACAGCGTCCTCGCTGTGCTGCCTGCACGACCGAGGCCGTACAGGACTTTTTCAAAGGAACCTCAACTCACCGAAGTGAGTCGGGGTATCAACATATCTGGCGTTGACTTTTGGCACGCTGTTGAGTTCTCAAGGAACGGACGCTTCCTTTGTACTCACCCTCTCGGGCTTTCCTCCGGGCGCTTCCCTTCGGTGTTTCTTTTGTTCTTGCGTTTCCGACTCTATCAGACTCTTTCGTGTCCGACTTCCTCGGTGCCTTTCCGGTTCCCGCTCCGGCCTTTCGGCTTTCGCGTTTCCCTTTCCGGCGGTTCCGACTTTATCAGGTCTCATTCGACTCTCTGACCACGGTCACCGCAGACATGCGGAACCGGACCCAGGGATAGGATCTGACTAGAAGGATGCTGCCGAGACCGGACGCTTGACTGCGTCCCACGGCCTCAGGCAGGAGTCCGACTGTACATCGGCTCCCGGGCGGGCGCAAATCGTTTGTGCAGTGCCTCTACGTCCGCCAACCGGGACCTCTCGTGCGGAACCGGGACTTCTTATGACTTACCCTTCTGAACAGTGCGTCGTCCAGGACAGGTAGTGACGGCGGCTATGAATCTCCACCCCCTGGGAGGCTAGCCATGACCAGCGTTTCGTCCCCGCTTGCAGGACGCGCCATTGGGCTCTCTGCTGTACCCGATCCCGTGTTCTCAGGCGCGATGGTCGGGCCTGGCACGGCCATCGATCCCGTGCGTGAGCCTTCCGAGGCCGTCTCTCCCGTCGACGGCATCGTCGTCTCTCTTCACCCCCACGCCTTCGTGGTGGTCGACGATCAGGGCCACGGCGTGCTGACGCACCTCGGCATCGACACCGTTCAGCTCAATGGCGAGGGCTTCGAGCTGCTCGTCAACAAGGGCGACACCGTACAGCGCGGCCAGGCCGTCGTTCGCTGGGACCCTGCCGCCGTCGAGGCCGCCGGCAAGTCCCCGGTGTGCCCGATCGTGGCGCTCGAGGCCACGGCCGAGTCCCTCTCCGAGCTGATCGAGGACGGCGACGTGAAGGCCGGCGACGCGCTCTTCAGCTGGAAGTGACGTCATCGCCGTCGCTGACGGCAAGCACGACAACCACCGCGGCGGCAGGGCCCGTCGCACTACCGGAGACGGGTGAAATGGAGACAACGCTGCGAGGCGTCGGTGTGAGCCACGGTGTGGCGATCGGCGAGGTTCGGCACATGGGCACGGCGGTTCTCGAGCCGCCGGCCAAGCAGATTCCGGCGGAGGAGGCTGAGCGCGAACAGGGGCGCGCTCGCCAGGCCGTGGAAGCTGTGGCCGCCGACCTTAATGCGCGCGGCAATCTGGCCGGTGGCGAGGCGCAGGCGGTGCTCGAGGCACAGGCCATGATCGCCCAGGACCCGGAGCTGATGTCCGACGTCGACCGGCGCATCACCGTCGGCAGCACGGCCGAGCGCGCCGTCTACGACGCGTTCTCCCACTACCGCGAACTGCTGGCCGGTGCCGGTGAGTACATGGCCGGGCGCGTGGCGGACCTCGACGACGTGCGCAATCGCATCGTCGCGCGTCTGCTCGGCGTGCCGATGCCGGGTGTCCCGGACAGCGACCAGCCGTACGTACTGATCGCCCGTGACCTCGCCCCCGCGGACACCGCGCTGCTCGACCCGGCGCTCGTGCTCGGCTTCGTCACCGAGGAAGGCGGCCCGACCAGCCACAGCGCGATCCTCGCGCGGGCGCTCGGGGTGCCTGCCATCGTCGCGCTGCCGGGTGCCGGTGAGCTCGCCGAGGGCACTGTCGTCGCTGTCGACGGCAGCACCGGTGAGATCTTCGTGGACCCGAGTGCGGAGAAGCGCGAGCAGCTCGAGGCCGCCGCCGCCGAGCGCAAGGCCTCGCTGGCCGCGTCGACCGGTCCTGGCGCCACGTCCGACGGTCACAAGGTGCCGCTCCTCGCCAACGTCGGCGGTCCGGCCGACGTGCCGGCCGCTGTCGAGGCCGGTGCCGAGGGTGTGGGCCTGTTCCGTACCGAGTTCCTCTTCCTCGATGACAGCACCAAGGCGCCGTCCGAGGAGAAGCAGGTCGAGGCGTACCGCAAGGTGCTCGAGGCCTTTCCCGAGGGCCGGGTCGTCGTGCGTGTCCTGGATGCCGGTGCGGACAAGCCGCTGGACTTCCTGACGCCGGGCGACGAGCCGAACCCGGCGCTGGGCGTGCGTGGTCTGCGGTCGCTGCTCGACCACCCCGAGGTGCTGCGGACCCAGCTGACCGCGCTGGCCAAGGCCGTCGAGGGGCTGCCGGTCTACCTCGAGGTCATGGCCCCGATGGTCGCGGACCGCATCGACGCCAAGGCCTTCGCCGACGCGTGCCGTGAGGCCGGGCTGCAGGCGAAGTTCGGCGCCATGGTGGAGATTCCTTCGGCGGCACTGCGGGCGCGCTCGATCCTCCAGGAGGTCGAGTTCCTCTCGCTGGGCACCAACGACCTCGCGCAGTACGCCTTTGCCGCCGACCGTCAGGTGGGCGCCGTGTCCCGGCTGCAGGACCCGTGGCAGCCCGCGCTGCTCGACTTGGTCGCGCTGTCCGCCGAGGCGGCGAAGGCCGAGGGCAAGAGCTGTGGCGTGTGTGGCGAGGCCGCTTCCGACCCGCTGCTCGCGTGTGTGCTGACCGGTCTGGGTGTCACCTCGCTGTCGATGGGTGCGGCGTCCATTCCTTACGTGCGTGCGACGCTCGGCAAGTACACGCTGGCGCAGTGCGAGCGTGCGGCGTCCGCGGCCCGTGCCGCCGACACCGCCGACGAGGCCCGCAAGGCCGCTCAGGCGGTGCTGTCCGGCGAGTAGTCGGACCCGTCCGCTGTCCGAGGGGCGCTCCACCGGTTCCGGTGGAGCGCCCCTCGGGCGTTCAGTGCGGGTGTCCTCCCCCGGGTCCTTCGTCCTCCAGGTCGGGGGCCGCGCAGTAGTCGACGCCGGATTCCGGGGAGACGAGCTCTCCGGAGATGGCGTCGGTGCAGTACGCGTCGAAGACCTCCGCCGCGGTGAGCGGCTGGAGCCGCCCGCCGCTCATGCGCCAGCCGTGGACGCGGTCGCGGGTGCCTTCGGCGCTGCTGCGCAGCACCATGCCGACCGGGCGCTGGGTGGCGATGCCGACGGCGAGGACGGTGGTGAACTCCAGGGCCTCGGTCTCGTCGAGGTGGGTCTCGCCGTCGGTGTCGCCGTCGACGTGCAGGGCGGCGAGGAGGGGTTCGGGGTCGGTGGGCACGCTGCACACCAGGTGACGGGTGCCGGGACCGGATGCCGCGAGGGCCCGGGCGATGAGTTCCGACGCGCGGACGAAGGCGGCGCGTCCGATGTCCTCGCCGCAGGTCGCGCAGGTGCCCGCGCGTGCGAGCACCACCGTCGCGTACTCCCAGGTGGCCTGCCGGACCGCCTCGTCGACGAGGTCGGGGACCAGGTCGGTCAAGGGCTGTCCCTCGTAGGGAAGGGTGGGGCCTTCCGATGCCAGTTCGGCGGTGAAGCGGGTGCGGCTGCCGGGGGCGTCGGGTTCGAGGCCGGTCGCCGCGCAGTACTCCGCGTACTCCTCGGGGTCGAAGAGCGCGACCGTGGTGTGGCCGCCCTGGGCCGCGAGGGTTCTGAGCAGTCCCTCGACCTGCTTGAGGTAGCTCCTGTGGTCGTCGAAGGTGAAGGTGCGGTAGCGACGCATCGCCGCGAAGTCCTCCTCATCGGCCAGCAGGCCGATGGTTCCGGCGACTTCGCGGCGCAGAGCGCGTCGCATCGTGTCGGGTCGGGTGTGCGCCATGATTCCCCCTGCGCTCGGTCGGTCAATGCTCACTCACAGTAACGAGAGCCACTGACAACGGCCGCTGAGCTGCGGGGACGGGTGTTCAGGAGCGCTTGCGGGCGATCTCCGCGTAGTGGCGCAGGAGGTCGAGGTCGTCGACCGAGCCGGGGTTGACGGCCTTTTCCAGCGGTGTTCCTTGCAGGAGACGCTTGACGGGGACCTCGATGCGCTTGCCGGTGAGGGTGTGCGGGACGCCGGGCACCTCGATGACCTCGTCGGGGACATGGCGCGGGGAGAGCTGCTCGCGGATCGTCAGCTTGATGCGGTCGCGCAGCGCGTCGTCGAGGGTGGCGCCGGGGGCGAGGTGGACGAAGAGCGGCATCCAGTAGCCGCCGTCGGGCTGTTCGACGCCGATGACGAGGGATTCGCGGATCTCCGGCAGGCGTTCGACGGCCTCGTAGATGTCGGCCGAACCCATGCGGACGCCTTGGCGGTTCAGGGTGGAGTCCGAGCGGCCGTGGATGATCACTGAACCGCGTGCGGTGAGAGTGATCCAGTCCCCGTGGCGCCAGACGCCGGGATAGGTGTCGAAGTAGCTGTCGTGGTAGCGGGTGCCGTCCGGGTCGTTCCAGAAGTGGATGGGCATGGACGGCATGGGGTTGACGACGACCAGTTCGCCGACCTCGTCGGTGAGCGGCTTGCCCTGGGCGTCCCAGGCCTGCAGGTCCGTGCCCAGGCAGGGGGCCTGGAGCTCGCCGATGTGGACCGGCAGGGTGGGGACTGCTCCCGCGAAGCAGGAGCAGACGTCCGTGCCGCCGCTGACGGATGCCGTCCACAGGCCGCCGGGGGTGTCCGCGAACTCGTCGTGCAGCCAGCGGAAGCCGTCGGTAGGCAGCGGGGAACCGGTGGTGGCGACGCACTTGATGCGCGAGAGGTCGTGGTCGCGGGCCGGGTGGACGTCGGCCTTGCGGCAGGCCATGACGTAGGCGGCCGAGGTGCCGAAGAGGGTGGCTCCGGTGCGTTCGGCGATGCGCCACTGGGCGCCGGTGTCGGGGTAACCGGGGCTGCCGTCGTACAGGACGATCGTGGTGCCCGTCAGGAGGCCGGAGACGAGGAAGTTCCACATCATCCAGCCGGTGGAGGTGTACCAGAAGAAGCGGTCGTCGGGGCCGAGGTCGCAGTGCAGGCCGAGTTGCTTGAGGTGCTCGACGAGGATGCCGCCCTGGGACTGGACGATGGCCTTGGGCAGGCCGGTGGTGCCCGAGGAGTAGAGCACCCACAAGGGGTGGTCGAAGGGCACGGCTTCGAAGGTGGGGGTCACGTCGGCCGAGGTGAGGGCCGACCATTCGAGGGCGCCCTCGGGGGCGTCGGTGCCGAGCAGCGGGATGTGCACGACCGCGCGGAGGCTGGGCAGTTCGGAGCGGAGTTCGGCGACGGTGTCGCGGCGGTCGTGCTCCTTGCCGCCGTAGCGGTAGCCGTCGACGGTGAAGAGCACCACCGGTTCGACCTGCTGGAAGCGGTCCAGGACGCTGCGGGCGCCGAAGTCGGGTGCGCAGGAGGTCCATACGGCGCCGACCGCGGCGGTGGCCAGGAGGGCGACGACGGCCTGTGGGATGTTCGGCAGGTAGCCGCTGACGCGGTCACCCGGGCGTACTCCCAGGGAGCGTAGTTCGGCGGCCAGGGAGCCGACTTGGCGGCGCAGCTCGGCCCAGGTGACGGTGTGCGGGTCCTGGCTCTCGTCGACGTGGAGGATGGCGGGGTCGTCCGCGCGCGCGGGGTCCTCTGCCGCGCGCAGTGCGTGCTCGGCGTAGTTGAGGGTCGAGTCGGGGAACCACTGGGCGCCCGGCATGGCTCGGTCGGCGAGCACGCGCGTGTAGGGCGTCGAGAATCGGACGTCGAACCAGTCGGTGACGGCCTTCCAGAACGTCTCCAGATCGGCGACGGACCACTGGTGCAACGCTGCGTAACCGCCGTGGGCGGGCGCTCCGTAGTGCTCTGCCGCCCATGCCTGGAACCGGGTGACCTGCGCTTCGGCGATCCTTTCCTGGCTCGGCTCCCAGAGCGGTGAGAGGTTCGACGAGGACGTCATGGGGCGGCTCCCGGACTGTTACGCGGCGTATGCGTGTGAGTGCGCACGTGCTGGGTGTGCGCGTGGGCACGGCTGTCTCGGAGCCTGCCACGTGATCGACTTCCGCACCAGGGTGTGCCGCACACAGTCCTTGCCCCAGGAATGTGCCGTCACCCCAGGTGAACGGCAGCTGAACGCGGCACACGCGCGGCGAATTCGGTGGCAGGGTGAGCAGCATGAACGGTCGTGACCTGGTGCGCTCGGTGAAGGCGGTCGGCATGGTCGGCACGGCGCAAGGGTTGCGCACGGTGCGCTCCTCCTGGCGCAGGTGGCGGGCCGACGCCGCGGGGCTCGCCCCGCGAGGGCCCGAGCGTGCTCGGGTGCCGGGAACTGTGACGGGTGTGGAGCCGGAGCCCGGTGGTGGGGTGGTGCGGTTCGCCCGGTCCGAGCTGCGGGTGCGGGTGACCGCGGGCGGGGCGGTTTTCTGGGGCTGGGACGGCGCGGGGCCCGAGCCGTCGTACGCGCTGAGCTGCGGGAGCCCCGAGCCGGATCCCCGTGCCGTCCTGGAGCCCGACAAGGAGGGTGGCTGGCGGGTGGTGTCGGAGCGGGCGACGGTCGCCGTCTCGCGGCACGGGGCCGTCGAACTGCGCACGCCGGGCGGGGTGATGCTGCGGCGCGACCTGCCGCCCCGCTGGTGGGAGGCCGAGGGCGGCGCGGCGCGCTGGGTGCAGCGGTCGGAGGTGGCGGCGGACGCGCGGTTCTTCGGGCTCGGCGGCCGGGCGGGCGGGCCGCGGCTGCGCAACGGGACGTACCGGCTGTGGAACACCGATCCCGGTGGCTCGTTCGGGCCCGGAGACGATCCGCTGTACATCACCATGCCCGTGCAGATGGTGGTGGCCGACGCCGGTACGCATCTGGTCTTCCACGACAACACGTGGGAGGGCGAGGTCCTGGTGCACGAGGGCGAGGAGGGCGCCGGGTCCGGTCACGACAGGACGGGGTCGTGCGAGGTGCGGATGGACGGCGGGCCGCTGCGGTGCTGGGCGATGGTCGGCACCCCCGCGCGCGTGCTGCACACCTGGGCGTCCCTGACGGGCCCTCCCGCGCTGCCGCCCTCCTGGGCGCTCGGGCACCATCACGCGCGGTGGGGCTTCGGCAGCGAACAGGAGGTGCGCCGGATCGTCGCCGGTTACCAGGAGCGCGGGCTGCCGTTGGACGCCGTGCATCTGGACATCGACCACTACGAAGCGCATCAGGTGTTCACCGTCGACAAGGAGCGGTTTCCCAAGCTGCCGCAGTTCGCCGACGAGTTGCGCAGGGACGGGATCCGGCTCGTCTCGATCGTGGACCCCGGGGTGAAGGCCGAGCCGGGGGTGGCGCTGTACGACAGTGGCGCGGCGGCGGACGTGTTCGTGCGGGATGCCGCGGGCCGTGCCGTGCGCGGTGTCGTGTGGCCCGGTGAGTCGGTGTATCCGGATTTCACCGACCCACGCGCGCGGGAGTGGTGGGGGCCGCTCTACGGGGAGCGGCTCGAGCAGGGGTTCTCGGGGTTCTGGCACGACATGAACGAGCCGGTGTCCTTCGCCGCGTTCGGTGAGGCGACACTGCCCCGTTCGGCGCGGCATGCCCTGGAGGGGGTCGGTGGGGACCATCGGGAGGGGCACAACGTGTACGGCCTCGCGATGGCCCGTGCCGGGTACGAGGGGCTGCGCGCGCTGCATCCCGACGAGCGTCCCTTCGTGTTCTCGCGTTCCGGTTGGGCGGGCATGCAGCGCTACGGAGGGACCTGGTCGGGCGATGTGTCCACGGGCTGGCCGGGGCTGCGCGCTTCGCTGTCACTGGTGTTGGGGCTCGGGCTGTGCGGTGTGCCGTACTCGGGGCCCGATGTGGGCGGCTTCGACGGCAGCCCTTCTCCGGAGCTGTATCTGCGGTGGTTCCAGCTCGGCTCGTATCTGCCGCTGTTCCGTACGCATGCGGCGATGGGGGCCGGGCGGCGGGAGCCCTGGGAGTTCGGGGACGAGGTGCTTGAGCACGCGCGCGTGGCGCTCGCCGAGCGCAGGAGGCTGCTGCCGTACTTCGTGACGCTCGCCCATCTGGCGCGGCGCACCGGCACTCCGTATGTGCGGCCCCTGTGGTGGGGCAGTCCCGAGGACAGGGCGCTGCGGGACTGCGAGGACGCGTTCTTGCTCGGCGACTCCTTGTTGGTCGCGCCGGTCCTGGAGGACGGGGTGCGACAGCGTGCGGTGCGACTGCCCAGGGGGCGTTGGTACGACACGGTGACCGGGAAGGCGTACGAAGGGCCGGGCCAGGTGGTGGTCGACGCTCCCCTGTCGCGTGTGCCGGTGCTCGCGCGCGCGGGCACCGTGCTGCCGGTGCGGGCGTCCGACGGCGGTGTCGAGCTGGAGGCGTGGGCACCGGCTCAGGGGCGTACGGGCGGGGGTCTGGTGATCGCCGACGCGGGTGACGGGTGGGCGGAGGCGGAGATCGAGCGGTACACGACGCGGTGGGACGAGGGGCGTGTGGTCGTCGAGAGGGACGGGGACGAGAGCGAGGGCGCGCCGGGGCGTCCCGTGGGAGTGCGGGGGCTGGCGGGCTGAGTTTCCCGGGAGCGGGGGCTGTCTGTCGGGGCCCGTCGTGGGCCAGTGGACGGGATAGCCGGGTCGCCGAGAACAGCCGGCCCGGCCAGCTCACCGGAGACTCAGATGTAGCGGCCCTCGAACCACGCGCGTACCGCGAGCGTGTGCAGGGGGAAGGCCAGTTCGGTGGGGCGGCGCAGCAGGTCCCAGCCCTCGGTCTCGTCCGTCGGTGTGGGGGGCGGCAGTTCGGCGGCGGGGCGCTCGGGCAAGAGGCCGAAGAGCAGGAGGTAGCCGTCGGGTGCGCTCATCGCGTCGGCCAGGCGTACGTCGCGGGTCTCCGCTTTGACGCCCGTCTCCTCGTGGAGTTCGCGCACGAGTGCGTGCCGCCAGTCCTCCCTGTCGTCGATGAACCCTCCGGGCAGGGCGGTGCCCCCGCGCGCGGGGGCGATGGTGCGGGTCACGACGACCAGGGCGGTGCCCTGGGTGTCGTAGACGGGCTGCAGGGCCACCACCACGGGAAGCGGGTTGCGGTAGGCCACCGCGCCGCAGCTCGCGCAGGTGCGGGGCCAGCCGGAAAGGCCTTCTCCGTAGGGTGCTCCACAGCTCGAACAGTGGGAGCCGGGAAGGGAGTTGGGGGAGTGTGGGGTTGCGGGCACGCGCGGACTGTATCGGATGTTTCGACGCGGCGGTCTTTCGCGGTCGGCGGCGATCCTGATAGACGCAGGGGGCATGACAGGACTTGCCCGCACCTTGCGGAACATCGCCGTCTCCGCCACCGCCCTGCTGGCCGTGACCGCCGCCCCCGCGCGTGCCGAGCCGGCATCGGAACCGAAGGCTCCCGAGGAGTTCGTCGCGCTGCGCGCCGTCGACCCCACGATCATCCAGGAGATGCGTTACTTCACCCCGCACAACTTCGTGGGCGAGCGCATCGACGGGTACGAGAAGCCGATGTGCATCCTCACCGAACCGGCGGCGAAGGCGCTGCACAAGGCTCAGCGGGCGCTGCTGCGCAAGGGTTACTCCCTGAAGGTGTACGACTGCTACCGGCCGCAGCGGGCCGTCGACCACTTCGTGCGCTGGGCCAAGGACCTGGACGACGAGCGCATGAAGGCGGAGTTCTATCCGCGGGTCGACAAGTCGAGACTGTTCGAGGACGGCTACATCGCGGAGAAGTCCGGGCACAGCAGGGGCTCGACGCTGGACCTGACGGTCGTCCGGCTGCCCGCCAAACCGACCCGTCCGTACGTCCCCGGCGAGCCGCTCTCCCCGTGCCACGGCCCCAAGGAGCAGCGCTTCCCCGACAACTCCATCGACATGGGTACGGGTTACGACTGTTTTGACACCATTTCACACACGGACGACCCCCGCGTCACGGGCGGGCAGCGCGCGCACCGCGACCTGTTGAGGAACACCCTGGGCAAGGTGGGCTTCACCAACCTCCCCGAGGAGTGGTGGCACTTCACGTACAAGCCCGAACTCTTCCCCGACACCTACTTCGACTTCCCCGTCTCGCCGCGGTCGCTGCACGGCAAGCACGGCAAGTAGGGCCGAGCGCGAGAGGAGGGCGACCGGGGCACCCCCGTCAGTCCCGGTCACCCCCTCCGATACTCGGACGCGAAAGTCGCCCGTCCGGTTCTGTTTTCCGCCCCCTGACGGAATCCGGTTGCTCGTGGCACACTTCTGACGTTCCGTCAGATCCAGCCGTGGAGGAACCTTGTCGCGTACGAGCACACCCGTGGTGGCCCACTGGTTCGCCGGGGAGGACGCGGACTTCCGTCTGCTGGGCACGCGCTGCTCGGCGTGCGCCGCCGTCTTCTTTCCCCGCGAGGACACCTTCTGCCGCAATCCCGGCTGCGCCGGCGGTGAGCTGGTGGAGGCGCCGCTGTCCCGGCGCGGCCGGGTCTGGTCGTACACGGACGGCCGGTACCGCCCGCCCTCGCCCTATGTCTCCGATCCGGAACTTCCGTGGGAGCCCTACACGTTGATCGCTGTGGAGCTGGCGGCAGAGCGCATGGTGGTGCTCGGGCAGGGGGTCCCGGGGCTCTCCGTCGCCGATCTGGAGGTCGGCATGGAGGTGGAGGTCGTCCCCGGTGTGCTCAACGAGGACGACGAGACGACCTGGACGACGTGGCACTGGCGACCGGTGGGGGTGGGCGCATGAGCGGCGAGGTGGCGGTGCTGGGTGCGGGCATGCACCCCTGGGGCAAGTGGGGCCGGTCCTTCGTCGAGTACGGCACGGTGGCGGCCAGGGCGGCGCTCGCCGATGCCGGGGTCGACTGGCGCGACGTGGACTCGATCGTCGGCGCTGACACGGTGCGGGGCGGCTATCCCGGGTACGTCGCCGGGGCCACGTTCGCCAAGGCGCTCGGCTGGCAGGGGGCCCGCGTGGCGAGTGTGTACGCGGCGTGCGCGTCCGGGGCGCAGGCCATCAACACGGCACGCGCGCAGATCCTTTCGGGTCTCGCCGACGTCATCCTGGTGGTCGGGGCCGACGCGGCGCCCAAGGGGTTCTTCAAGCCCGCGGGCGGGGAGCGGGCCGATGACCCGGACTGGCTGCGGTTCCGCGTCCTGGGAGCGACCAACCCCGCGTACTTCGGGCTGTACGCGCGCCGCCGGATGGCCGTGCACGGCGACACCCTGGAGGACTTCGCCCTGGTCAAGGTGAAGAACGCGGCCCTGGGAGCACTCAATCCGAACGCGCGCTACCGCAAGGAGGTCACCGCCGAGGAGGTCGCCGCCTCCGCCGTGGTCGCCGACCCGCTGCGGCTGCTCGACATCTGCGCCACCTCGGACGGGGCCGCGGCCCTGGTGCTCTCCAGCATGGAGTTCGCGCGGCGGCACGGGGCCACCGATCCGGTACGCGTGCGTGCCGTCTCCACGGTCACCCCGACGTATCCGCGCACCGTCCTCGACCTGCCGGACGTCGCCACGGACTCCGCGGCGGTCGTGGAGCCGAGCGAGGAGACCTATCGCGCCTCCATCGCGCGTGCCGCGTACGAGGAGGCGGGCGTCGGCCCCGAGGACATATCCGTGGCGGAGGTGTACGACCTGTCCACCTCCCTCGAACTGCAGTGGTACGAGGACCTCGGGCTCTGCGGCGAGGGCGAGGGGGCCAAGCTGCTGCGGGAGGGCGCGACCTCGCCGGGCGGGCGGACCCCGGTGAACACCAGCGGCGGACTCGCGTCCTTCGGAGAGGCCGTACCCGCCCAGGCGATCGCCCAAGTGTGCGAGCTGACCTGGCAGTTGAGGGGGACGGCGGGGGCGCGTCAGGTCGAAGGGGCGCGCGTGGGAATCAGCGCGAACCAAGGTCTCTTCGGGCACGGGTCGTCCGTCATAGCGGTGCGCTGAGGGCTTGGGCCGAGGCCCTGGGCCGGGGTCGCGGGCCGTTCACCACGGGTGTGTCCCAGGAAGGCGTCGCACCGGTTAACCGTTGCCGTCCGCGACCTTGACGCTCCATCACCATCGGTGAACACTTCCGGGTGTCAGTCGGCATCGCCGCACCTCGGCTCCACGGCGCACAGAGCCTCTGCGCGCGCGAAGGGTCTGCACGAAGGGCCTGCTCAACGGGTCATCCCCCCGAGGCGATCCGACTGCGACGGCACGCTCGTCATGGACGCCGGGCGGGGCGCGGGAGACCTCCTGCCTTCGGCTGAATCAGCCGGGCGTATCCAGGCAGTAGTCGTCGGAAACGCACCCTGCACGGAGTACCGGGGCGCAGCGCCCCGGGCGAGGGCCTAGGAGCCGCCATGTACTCGAATGGGGACATCTTCGTCGGTGAGGTCATCGGCACCGCGATCCTGATTCTGCTGGGCGCCGGTGTGTGCGCCGCCGTCACACTCAGCCATTCGAAGGCGAAAGCCTCCGGATGGGTCGTCATCTCCTTCGGATGGGGTTTCGGCGTGCTCGCCGGCGCGTACACCGCGGGCCCGCTCTCCGGCGGCCATCTCAATCCCGCCGTCACGCTCGGCATCGCGATCGACACCGGCAAGTGGGACAAGGTCTGGCTCTATCTGCTCGGGCAGATGGTGGGCGCGATGCTCGGCGCCGTACTCGCCTATCTCGTCTACCTCGCGCAGTTCAACGCCAACGTCACGCGGGGCGCCAAGGGCGACTCCGAGGGCGTGCACGTGCCGACGCCGACGCTCGGGATCTTCTCCACCATCCCGGAGATCCGGAACCCCGTCGCCAACCTCATCACCGAGGTCATCGCGACCGTGGCCCTGGTACTGCCCATCCTGGCCTTCGGGCTCACCAAGGGGCTCGGCGAATCCGGCACGCAGACGCTGATCGTGGCCTTCCTTGTCGTCGGCATCGGCCTCTCCCTCGGTGGCCCCACGGGGTACGCGATCAACCCGGCGCGCGACCTCGGTCCGCGCATCGTGCACACGTTCCTGCCGATCCCCAACAAGGGCACGTCCGACTGGAGCTACGCCTGGATTCCGGTGGCCGGACCGCTGATCGGCGGGGCCCTCGCGGGCGCCATCTACAACGCAGCCTTCTGAGTCTTCTCATCAAGGGGTAGCCATGCCGGACAGCTCCGAGAAATTCGTCGCCGCAATCGACCAGGGCACCACGTCGAGCCGCTGCATCATCTTCAACCAGGACGGCGCGATCGTCGCCGTGGACCAGCGCGAGCACCGCCAGATCTTCCCCAAGCCCGGCTGGGTGGAGCACGACGCCACCGAGATCTGGTCCAAGGTGCAGGCGGTGGTCGCGGGGGCGATCGCCAAGGCGGGGCTCCGCGCCGACCAGCTGAGCGCGCTCGGCATCACCAATCAGCGCGAGACGACCGTCCTGTGGGACCGGGCCACGGGCAAACCCGTGCACAACGCGATCGTCTGGCAGGACACCCGTACCTCGGGGCTCTGCAACGAACTGGGCGGCGCGGACGGCCAGGACCGCTTCCGTGAGCAGACGGGGCTGCCGCTGGCCAGCTACTTCTCCGGGCCCAAGGCCGCCTGGCTGCTCGACAACGTACCCGGGCTCCGGGCCCGTGCCGAGCGCGGCGAGATAGCCTTCGGCACCATCGACTCCTGGCTGATCTGGAACCTCACGGGCGGCACCGAGGGCGGCAAGCACGTCACCGACGTCACCAACGCGGGCCGCACCATGCTGATGAACCTGGAGACGCTCCAGTGGGACAGCTCGATCCTGTCGGCGATGAACGTCCCCGAGGCGGTCCTGCCGGAGATCAGGTCATCGGCCGAGGTGTACGGCACTGCGGTGGGCCAGCTCTCCGGAGTGCCCGTCGCCTCCGCGCTCGGCGACCAGCAGGCGGCCGTCTTCGGGCAGGCCTGCTATGACACGGGCACCGCCAAGAACACGTACGGCACGGGCAGCTTCCTGCTGCTCAACACCGGTAACCGGCCCGTCCCCTCGAAGAACGGGCTGCTCACCACGATGGGCTACAAGATCGGCTCCGAGGCGCCCGTGTACTGCCTGGAGGGCTCCATCGCGATCACCGGCGCCCTGGTGCAGTGGTTCCGCGACCAGCTCGGCATCATCCGCAACGCGGACGAGATCGAGACCCTCGCGGCGAGCGTGGACGACAACGGAGGCGCGTACATCGTGCCCGCGTTCTCCGGTCTCTTCGCCCCCTACTGGCGCTCCGACGCGCGCGGCGTCGTCACCGGACTGACCCGGTACGTCACCAAGGCGCACCTGGCGCGCGCTGTCCTGGAGGCGACCAGCTGGCAGACGCGTGAGGTCGTCGACGCCATGTACCAGGACTCCGGGGTGCGGATCACCACCTTGAAGGTGGACGGCGGCATGACCAAGAACAACCTCCTGATGCAGCACCAGGCGGACGTCCTCGGGGTGCCGGTGATCCGGCCGAAGGTCTCCGAGACCACCTGCCTGGGCGCGGCGTACGCGGCCGGGCTCGCCACCGGGGTCTGGAACGACCTCGACGAGCTCAAGGCGCACTGGCAGCAGGACGTCGAGTGGACACCGCGGATGGACACCGGTGCGCGGGAGCGCGAGTACCACAACTGGCGCAAGGCGGTGGAGCGGAGCTTCGGCTGGCTGGAGGACGGAGAGGGCTGAGCCGAGCATGACTGCGGCCCGTACCCCGGTCGGCGGGGGTACGGGCCGTGGCTCCGCGGGCACGCGACGGCGGGCTACCGGATGGCGGGCTCCCGTGCCGCCGCGGCCGCTGTCATCGCGTGTTCGACGACGCCGATGAGGACGTCCTTGACCGACTCGCGGTCGCGGGCGTCGCACAGGACGACGGGGACCTCCGAGTCGAGGTCGAGGGCCTGGCGTACGGCGTCCGCGGGGTAGCGGGTGGCGTCGTCGAAGCAGTTGACGCCTATGACGAAGGGTATGGAGCGGCGTTCGAAGTAGTCGACGGCCGCGAAGCAGTCCTCCAGGCGGCGGGTGTCGGCGAGGACCACCGCGCCCAGCGCGCCGGTCGCCAGTTCGTCCCAGAGGAACCAGAAGCGGTCCTGTCCTGGGGTACCGAAGAGGTACAGGACCAGGTCCTCGCGGAGCGTGATGCGGCCGAAGTCCATGGCGACCGTGGTGGTGTGCTTGCCCGCGACGCCGCGGGTGTCGTCGACGGGGCGGCCCGCCTCGCTGAGGGTCTCCTCGGTGCGCAGCGGCTTGATCTCGCTGACCGCGCCGACCAGCGTCGTCTTGCCCACGCCGAAACCGCCCGCCACCAGGATCTTCAGGGTCACCGGCTCGACGGGGGCCTTGCCGCGCTCAGAACGCCTGAAAATCATCGCTCACTTCTCCTGGATCAGTGGTGTCGCGCGGGGCCGGTCCGTATCCGCCGCCGCCGGGGGTTTCGATCACGAGTACGTCGCCGGGGCCCAGGTCGGCCGAGTCGCTGCCGCCGAGCTCCAGGACGCCGCCGTCCGCGCGTTCCACGCGGTTGGCGCCGAGCGCGCCGGTGGCGCCGCCCGCCATGCCGTACGGCGCGACCCTGCGGTGCTGCGACAGGGTGGACACCGTCATCGGCTCGCGGAAGCGGATGCGGCGCACGGCCCCGTCCCCGCCGCGCCACCTCCCGCTGCCGCCGCTGCCCCGCCGTACCGCGAACTCCTCGATGAGGACGGGCAGCCGCCACTCCAGGACTTCGGGGTCGGTGAGCCGCGAGTTGGTCATGTGGGTCTGTACGACGGGTGCGCCGTCGAATCCCTCGCCCGCTCCGGAGCCCGAAGCCACCGTCTCGTAGTACTGGTGGCGTTCGTTGCCGAAGGTGACGTTGTTCATCGTGCCGGAGCCCTCGGCCTGGACGCCCAGGGCCCCGTACAGGGCGCCGGTGATCGCCTGCGAGGTCTCCACGTTCCCCGCGACGACGGCTGCGGGCGGCTCGGGCGCGAGCAGGGAGCCGGGCGGCACGATGATGCGCAGCGGGCGCAGGCAGCCGTCGTTGAGCGGGATGTCGTCGTCGACGAGCGTGCGGAAGACGTACAGCACGGCGGCGTTGACCACCGCGAAGGGCGCGTTGAAGTTCGTGGCGAGCTGGGCCGACGTGCCGGTGAAGTCGACCGTCGCGGTGCGCTCTTCGCGGTCCACGCTCACCCGGACGCGGATCGTGGCTCCCGAGTCCGTTTGATAAGCGAACTCGCCCTCTTCCAGGGTGTCGATGACACGTCGTACCGCGTCCTCCGCGTTGTCCTGGACGTGCTTCATGTACGCCTGGACGACGTCGAGCCCGAAGTTGTCGATCATGCGGGCGACTTCGTCGACGCCCTTCTGGTTGGCGGCGATCTGGGCGCGCAGGTCGGCGAGGTTGGTGTCCGGGTTGCGCGAGGGGTGGGCGGCCCCGGTGAGCAGGTCGCGGGTCTCGGGCTCGCGGAAACGGCCGTCTTCTACAAGAAGCCAGTTGTCGAAGAGGATGCCCTCCTCGTCGATGGTGCGGCTGTCGGCGGGCATGGAGCCCGGCGCGATGCCGCCGATCTCCGCGTGGTGGCCGCGCGATGCCACGTAGAAGAGGATCCGCCGCGCGCTTGAGTGCTCCCCCGGCTGGTCGAAGACCGGGGTGATGACGGTGACGTCGGGGAGGTGGGTGCCGCCGTGGTACGGGTCGTTGACCGCGTAGCTGTCCCCCGGGCGCATCCCGCTGCCCCTGCGCGCGATGACCTCCTTGACGCTGGTGCCCATCGAGCCGAGGTGCACGGGAATGTGCGGGGCGTTGGCGACGAGGTTTCCTTCGGGGTCGAAGAGCGCGCAGGAGAAGTCGAGCCGCTCCTTGATGTTCACGGACTGGGCGGTGGACTCCAGGCGGGCGCCCATCTGTTCGGCGATGGACATGAAGAGGTTGTTGAAGACTTCGAGCAGGACGGGGTCGGCCGCGGTGCTCGCGGTGGAACTCGCCGGTTCCGCCACGCGTTCCATGACCAGGTGTCCCGCGTCGGTCGTGGCCGCCTGCCAGCCGTCGTCCACGACCGTCGTGGCGCTGGCCTCGGTGATGACGGCGGGGCCTGTGACGCTCTGGCCCGGCGGCAGTTCCTCGCGGCGGTGCAGGGGCACGTCGCGCCGGGCGCCGCCCGTATGCAGGGAGACGGTTCGCGCGGGGCCGTGCGAGGTGTCGCCCGCGAGCGCGGACAGGTCCGGAGGGTCGGTGAGCCCGGTGGCCTCCACGGAGAGGGCTTCCACGACGACGGGCCGGTCCAGGGTGAAGGAGTAGGTGGCGCGGTGGCGGTCCTCGAAGGCACGGAGCATGGCGTCCGGCTCCGTGAGTTCCACGGTGAGGGCGGTGTCCGTGCCGTCGTAGCGCAGTTGGGCGCGGCGGGTGACCCGGACGCGTTCCGCGGGCACGTCCTCGGCGAGGAGCTCGTCGCGGGCGGCGCTCTCCAAGTCGTCGGCGATCGTGCGGACATGGGGCATGGAGGATGCCGCCAGGGGCGCCTCGACGGACTGTTCGCGCATCGCCGTGGTGTCGGCGAGACCGATCCCGAGGGCGGAGAGCACACCGGCCATCGGGGGTACGAGGACGGTGCGGATGCCGAGCGAGTCGGCGACCATGCACGCGTGCTGGCCGCCCGCGCCGCCGAACGTGGTCAGGGCGTAGCGCGTGACGTCGTGGCCCTTTTGGACCGAGATGCGCTTGACGGCGCCCGCGATGTTGGCGACCGCGATCCGCAGATAGCCCTCGGCGACCTGCTCGGGCGTGCGGTCGTCGCCGGTGGCCTCGTGGATCTCGCGGGCGAGGTCGGCGAAGCGGTCGCGGACGAGTGCGGCGTCCAGGGGCTGGTCGCCGTCCGGGCCGAACACCGCGGGGAAGTGGTCCGGTTGGACGCGTCCGAGGGCGACGTTGGCGTCGGTGACGGTGAGCGGGCCGCCGCCGCGGTAGCTCGCGGGGCCCGGGTCGGCGCCCGCCGAATCGGGGCCCACGCGGTAGCGGCTGCCGTCGAAGTGGAGGACGGAGCCGCCGCCCGCCGCGACGGTGTGGATGTCGAGCATCGGGGCGCGCAGGCGCACCCCCGCGATCTGGGTGGTGAAGACCCGCTCGTACTCGCCCGCGTAGTGCGACACGTCCGTCGACGTGCCGCCCATGTCGAAGCCGATGACACGGTCGAAGCCTGCCAGGCGCGACATCCGGGCCATGCCCACGATGCCGCCCGCGGGCCCGGAAAGGATCGCGTCCTTGCCGCGGAACTGACCCGCGTCGGCGAGGCCGCCGTTGGACTGCATGAACATCAGCCGTACGCCGTGGAGTTCGTCGGCGACGTGCTGGACGTAGCGGCGCAGGACCGGCGAGAGATACGCGTCGACGACCGCGGTGTCACCGCGCGGGACGAGCTTCATCAGCGGGCTGACCTCGCTGGAGAGCGAGACCTGCGGGAATCCGGTGCGGACGGCGAGTTCGCCGATCGCCTGTTCGTGGGCGGGATACAGATGGCTGTGCATGCAGACGACGGCCACGGACCGGATCCCGTCGTCGAACGCCTTCCGTAACGGAGTGGTGAGCCCGTCCAGGTCGGGTTCGCGCAGCACGGTCCCGTCCGCCGCGACGCGCTCGTCGACCTCGATCACCCGCTCGTAGAGGAGTTCGGGCAGGACGATCTCGCGGGCGAAGATCTCCGGGCGGTTCTGGTACGCGATGCGCAGGGCGTCGCGGAAGCCGCGGGTGACCACCAGCGCGGTGGGCTCGCCCTTGCGCTCCAGGAGGGCGTTGGTGGCGACGGTGGTGCCCATGCGGACGGTGTCGACCGGAAGCGCCGCCGCCTGCCCATGGGGAGCGTCGGGGGCATCTGTGTCAGCTGTGGCATCGGCGGAGTCCCGTACGTCGCCCGCCCGCGCCAGCAGTTCCCGGATCCCCGCGACGGCCGCGTCCCGGTAGCGCGCGGGGTTGTCCGAGAGCAGCTTGTGCGTCAGCAGGCGACCGTCCGGATGCCGCGCGACGATGTCGGTGAAGGTGCCGCCCCTGTCCACCCAGAACTGCCAGCCAGTCACGTTCTCACTCCCGCTTCCGCGCTGTTCAGAGCGCCCGGAGGCCGCTGATCACGTCGCGCAGAATACTCTCGTCCGGCAGCTCGGCAGGGGGTACGGGGCGGGTCACGTGCACCAGTTCGTCGTCGACGAGGTCGCCGATGAGCACGCGGACCACGCCGATGGGCAGATCGAGTTCGGCCGCGAGTTCGGCGACCGACTGGGGAGTGTCACGGCAGAGTTCGACGATGTCCACGTGCTCCGGAGACAGCGTCTGGTCGGCCTCCGGGGCGCCGATTGCCCGGGCCTCCGCGATGACGACCGCGATGAGGTCGAGGCGATGCTGCCCCGGACTCGTCGTGCGGCCACGCGTCATGGCGTAAGGACGCACTACGGGGCCGGCGTCGTCGTCGAACCAGCGGGGGGTCTCCTGTGACCCCTGCGATCTCTGTGCTCTTTGCGTGCCCTGTATCCCTCGACCGTCGTCGCTCATGACCTCCCACTACCCCCCGGCGGGCAGGTCCGTGCGCGGCGCCGTCCCCAGATGCACACCCACCCTCTTGACCAGCAGCGTCATTTCGTACGCCACCAGACCGACGTCCGAGTCCGCGTCGGCGAGTACGGCCAGACAGCTGCCGTCGCCCGCCGCCGTGACGAAGAGGAACGCGTCGTCGAGCTCGACGACGGTCTGCCGGACCCTGCCCGCCTCGAAGTGTCTGCCCACGCCCTTGGCGAGGCTGTGGAACCCGGAGGCGACGGCGGCGAGGTGCTCGCTGTCCTCCCTGGTCAGGTTCTTCGACACGCCGGTGGGCAGGCCGTCGCCCGAGAGGACGAGCGCCTTGCGGATGCTGGCGACGCGCTGCACCAGGTCGTCGAGGAGCCAGTTCAGCTCACCTGACCCCCCGGTCGTGGCGGTGCGTGCGTCGGCCTTCGGTGCGGTCATCGACCGTCCCCCTCTGTGGTTCCTGGTGCTGTGCCGTCCGTGGCGGTGTCGCCTGCGGCGTTCTCGTCCCGGCCGCGCTGCCAGCCCCGCTGGAGCGAGGCCATGCGGCTGCGTACCTCGTCCGCGTCGCGCTCCTCCGGCCGGGTCTCGGCGCGCTCGGAACGGCGGTCCGGACTGTCCTTCAACTGCGGGGCGAGGTTGGCCTGCCGGACACGGCGAGGCAGTCCGCCCGGAGTGGTCATGGTGTTGCGGTCCTGGTCGGTGCTCCTGTGCTGGTCGGTGTCGAGGTGACGTCGGCCGGTCTCCGGGTCCTGGCGGCCCGGTGCCGCGTCGGGCACCGGAGCGACGGGCGGCCGCGCGTCGGTGCGGTCCTGGGTGCCACGGCCCTGGAGGCCGGTACGGCGGCGCCTGGGCAGCTCCGCGGGCCCTTCGGCGTCGTCGGTGGCCGTGACGTCCCGGTGCGGCGGTGACAGGTCGGGCCAGGCCGACTGCGGCTCGGGGCGGCGCGGCAGGTCGAGGCCGCCGGGCGCGGTGCGCTGCGGCGGGCGGGTGCCCGCCGGGCCCTCCGTGGTCCCTGGGCGCCGGGTGCGCCCCGGCGTCTCGTCCTCGCCCGCGGGTTCGAGCGGCCGGTCGTCGAACCGGTCGTCGAACGGTCCGCCGCCGTCGGGCCGCTCCCCGAAGGGGGCGCCCTCCTGCGGCCTGCTGTCCGGCGGCCGGTTGTCCGCGGGGCGGCTGTCCCCGGGACGGGTGTGCGTCACGGGGCGGCCGTGCGAGCTGACCAGCTTGGGAGTCCTGCGGCGCGGCAGCTGAACGGGTCCTTCGGAGTGGGCGCCTTCGGCGGTCTCGTCGGTGGCGCGGCCCGCCGAAGCGTCGGGGCGGGTGGGCTCGGCGCGGCCCGCCTCCCGCTCGTCGCGGGCCTGCTGGTGCTGCTCCCCCGGTGTGCCCGCCACCCGGCGCCGCGGCCGGAAGATCCCGCCGATCTCGCTGTCCTCGTCGCCGATCTCGCCGGGGAAGGAGTCGAGGTCCGCCATGCCGACGGGGGCCTCCAGCTCGATGGGGCCGTCGAGGACGGACGCGGGAAGTCCGGGCAGCTGCACGGGCACCTGGGCGAGCGCCGCCGCACGGTCGGCCGTCTTGTCGGTGCTGACGGCGGGCTCCTTGGGCTGCGGCCGGTCGAGCCGGAAGCCGACGCCGCCGGTGTCGGGCACGTCGTCGGTGAGCAGGCCCTCGGGGATGAAGACGACCGCCGTCGTACCGCCGTACGGCGATGGCTGCAGCGAGACACGGACGCGCTGGCGCTGCGCGAGCCGACTGACCACGAACAGACCGAGCCGGTCGGTGTCGGACAGTTCGAACTCGGGGGTCTCGGCGAGCCGCAGGTTGGCGTCGAGCAGTGCGTCGGCGGCCATGCCGAGGCCGCGGTCGTGGATCTCCAGGGTGAAGCCGTTGGCGACGTGCTCGCCCAGGACCTGCACGGCGGTGTGCGGCGGCGAGAACACCGTGGCGTTCTCCAGGAGCTCGGCCATCAGGTGCGTGAGGTCGGCGACGGCGGGTCCGGTGACCGCGATGCGGGGCAGGCGGCGCACCTCGATGCGCTCGTAGTCCTCGACCTCGGCCACGGCGGCGCGGACCACGTCCATGAGCTGGACGGGCTTGCGCCACTGTCGCGAGGGGGCCGCTCCGGAGAGGATCACGAGGCCCTCGGCGTGCCGTCGCATGCGGGTGGTCAGGTGGTCGAGGCGGAAGAGGTCGGCGAGTTCGTCGGTGTCCTCGGTGCGCCGCTCCATGGTGTCCAGGAGCGTGAGCTGCTTGTGCAGCAGGACCTGACTGCGCCGGGCGAGGTTGACGAACACGTCGGAGACGCCGCGGCGCAGGTCGGCCTGTTTGACGGTGGCTTCCACCGCGGCCCGCTGCAGGGTGTTGAGCGCCTGCCCGACCTGCCCGATCTCATCCTTGTCGTACGACAGTCGCGGCGACTCGGTCTCCACGTCCACCTGTTCGCCGGCCGCCAGTCGGCGCAGCACGCCGGGCAGTCGGACGCCGGACGCCTCGTGGGCCTCCAGTCGCAGGCGGCGCAGGTCGCGGATGAGGCTGCGTCCGATGCGTACGGACATGAAGAGCGAGAGCAGCAGGGCGAGGAGACCCACCACACCCGCCACGACCGCACGGACGATGACGCCGACGGAGGCCGGTTCGACGCGGTCCTGGAAGCGGTCGGCCGCCTCGATGTTGCGCGTCGTGAGCTCCTTGAGGACCCGGCTCGCCGACTCGTCCCAGTGGGCCGCCGTCACCACGTGCGGGGTGCCGGGCGCGGAGGCGATGACGTCTTCCTCGGCCTTGCGCAGCTGGGTGGTCTCCGCGCCGTTCCAGAACCGCTCGTAGCGCTCGCGGTCGCCCTCGGGCAGCTGTGCGAGGTTCACCTCGTTGAGCAGTTCGCGCTGCGCCCGCAACTCGGCGACCTGCCGGATCTCCGGCTTGGTGACCCGTCGCGCGACGAGGGACGAACCGAGCAACGCGTCCTCGCGGGAGAGCAGTTCACGCGCGCGGGAGATGCCGACGAGAGCGCGGCCCTGCTGGTCGAGGCCCACGTCGTCGAGCCCGGCGAAGCCGTTGAGCGTGGTCAGGAACCCGAAGCAGGGGTCGACCAGCTTCGAGTACATCTTCAGGGCGCCGGCCCGCGTGATCGTGCCCTGTTCGACGGTGCGGCGCAGCGAGTCGATGCCGCCGAACGCCTCGACGAGCGCGGTGAGCTGCTCCTCGGAGTCGCCTTCGACGTCGTCCCTGATGTCCGGGTCGTCGGCCTTCGCCCGCACCTTGCTGACCATGTCGTCGGTCGCGGTGCGACTGCGGCGCAGGGCGGCGAGGGCGTCGGAGGCGCGTGGGTCGGCGAGGTAGACGAGGGTCCGCCTGCGCTCCTCCTGGACCACGCGGATCGTGTCCTCGATGGGATAGCCGAGCTTGTCGACGACGTAGGACGCGCCGAGCACTCGATTCGCCTCGCGACCGGTGATGACGGTGGCGAAGCCCCATATCGCGGTCAGGGAAACCAGCGGCACGAGCAGCAGTGCCACGATCTTCCGGCGGATGGACTTCCCGCGAAAGCGCATGGCCTCCCCCTGATCGGCCCCCTGTGGCCGGTGCATGGGCCAGGGGCACACATGTGCGTCAACAAACGGCGCGAGCCTACTACTGACCCACGGGCAACTCGAAGGCGCATCCGAACGCTTTTCGGCCGTGACGGGAAAGGGACGTCCCCAGTTGTCCCTTCATTACGGGAGATTGCGTCCCAGCATGTACCGCATGCCACCTGCGCTCATCCTCCTTTCCCTGTACGCCAGTTGGCCTGAACTCTTCGCTGTGCGGAAGGTTCGCGACCGCATCACGACCGGATCGAGGCCGATTCGCGGAAGCATCGCGGGAATCTTTCGGATCTCCCGTTCGTCAGTCAGGGAGAGGGGCATGGAGCAGCCGTCGCGGAGCGGGCGCGGATCGGACATGGGCAAGGTGTGAACCATGGGCCGGACCGTGCGCGAGCGACATAAAGCGCAGTAAAACGGGCAGCCACTGGTGAGTTGGACCGGTTGCGTCCGGCGAAAGGCCGCGAGGCGCGGGGGGAGTGACGAATCGATGGGCACGACAGAGCGCCACAGGGCGTCCGGAGGCGGTGCGGCCGCAGGGGCCGGGACGGCGAGGGGGGCGGCTTCGCGGGAGCGCGAAGAACGGGAGCGCGAAGATCCGGCGCAGCGCCCGCCCTTGTGGGTGGAGGAACCCGCGCGCAGAAGGCGGCTGCCCGATCCCGTGCGCACGTCCGCCGTGCGGGCCGTGATCATAGTGGCACTCACCCTGGTGCAGGCGATGGTCGCCTTCCTGTCCGCGCTCGCCGGTTCCTGGCTGTCCTTCCCCATGGTGCTGAGCAGCGTGGCCAGTACGGTCGTCGCGACGTGGGGCGTCCTCGACGTGTGGGTGACCCGCCAGGTGTGGAACCAGCGCAATGGCGTCGTGTCGGCACCGAGCAGCACGGCACGCCGCCTGCGAAGGGAGCGGCGCCGAGCGCGTCGGCAGGCCCGCGCGGAGGGGCGCGGCAAGGTGCGCATACGTAGGCGGGGTGGGGCGGGACAGTTGTCCCACCCTTGAGGGGGCCGCGTGGTGCGCTGCCCCTGCCCCTGCCCCTGCCCCTGACTCAGACGTACTCCTTCGCCTGATTCACCTGGTGCGCCTGATTCTCCTGAGCGGCGAGCCCCCGGCGCACCTTCATGAAGGAACGTGCCCGGTCCACGGCGAGGGCCGCCGTGGTGCGGCCCGCCCGCTCGTAGACGGCGAGGAAGCCGCCCTCACCGAGGGCCTCAGGGGAGCCTTCGAGGATGCGGACGGTGTCGCCGTCCCCTCGACGGCCCGCGAACTGGATGCGGGAGCCGTACTGATCCGACCAGAAGTACGGCAGCGGGCGGGCCGCCTCGACCGTGCGTCCGGCCAGCAAGTTCCTTACGGCGACGCGGGGTTGCTCCGTGGCGCTCGTCCAGTGCTCGGCCCGGACGCCACCCACGCGTGCGACGTCACCGACCGCGACGACCTGGGGCAGCGCCGTCGCGCAGCCGTCGTCGCACAGGATGCCGTCGGCCACGGCGAGGGAGGAGCCCGCGAGCCAACCGGTGTTGGGGGTGGCGCCGATGCCGACGACGACCACGTCGGCGGGCAGCGAGCGCCCGTCGGCGAGCTCCACGGCCCTGACGGCGGACAGCGCCCCGGACCCGGCGCCCACGAGCCCGGCCACGCCCACCCCGGTCAACAACCGCGCCCCGCCCCGTGCATGGAGGCCAGCGCACACCGGTGCGAGTTCGGGGCCGAGCTGGGCGGCGAGCGGAAGCGGCGCGGCCTCGACGACCGTGACGTCGTGGCCGAGCGCCACGCACGAGGACGCGGTCTCGGCGCCGATGAAGCCCCCGCCGATCACCACGACGCGGCGTGGGCCCCGGGTCAGTTCGGCGCGCAGCGCAAGCGCGTCGTCGAGACCGCGCAAGGTGTGGACGCCCGCGAGCGGGGGTCCCGGCAGCCGCCTCGCGCGGGCCCCGGTGGCGACGACCACGCCGTCGCTCGCCAGGGTGCGCCCGTCGTCCAGGACGACCGTGCGGCCCCGCACGTCGAGCGCCCGCGCCCGCGTGCCGAGGATCCATTCGGCACGGAGTTCGGCCATCTCCTCCGGGTCGGTGAGGGCGAGTTGGTCGAGTTGGCCGAGTTCGCCCTCGTCCCCCGCACCCATGAGGAAGTCTTTGGACAGGGGCGGCCGGTCGTACGGCTGGTGCGGTTCGGCCCCGACGACGGTGAGGCGGCCGTCGAATCCCTGGGCCCGCAGCTCGCGTGCCGCGTAGAGGCCCGCGAGCGAGGCGCCCACCACGGTGATGGCCCTCATGCGGCGGATCCCTCCCCGGTCGCCCCGGCGTCGGCGGCGAGGCGGACATGGATCATGCCGTCCGCGACATGCACCTCGTGGGTGCGGACGGGCTTGCGGGCGGGCAGGCAGGTCGGCCGCCCGGTACGGAGATCGAATGAGGCGGCGTGGAGCGGGCATTCGACCAGACAGCCCTCCAGCCATCCCTCGGACAGGGATGCGTCCTGATGGCTGCACGTGTCGTCGATGGCGAAGAGCTCGCCGTCGGCGTTGAACACCGCGACGGGCGGCGTGGTGTCGAGACGGACGGACTCGCCCGCGGGGAGGTCGACAAGGCGGCATACGGGAATCATGGGCCCCCCTCTTGGTCTCATTCGGCCCGGTCCTGGCCCCTTCTGGGGACAAGACCCTTCGGTAACATGATGTTTCGCATGGCGCACGAGGGAGCGCTATGCGCAACAGAATCCGGTCGGGAAGCCCACCGCGTCAAGGGCTTCCCGAAGACGCGGCCCGACGGGCCGCCAGGTAGTGAGAGTTGAGATATGACCGGCACGCGGAAACAGGCTGATCAGAACAGTGGCCCCGACGGGCGAGCCCGGGAGCGGCAGCCGAAGGGAGCCGCCGGATCCGTCCAGTCCGTGGACCGCGCGGTGAGCGTCCTGGAGATCCTCGCGCGGCTCGGCGAGGCCGGAGTCACCGACATCGCCGACGAGTTGGGCGTGCACAAGTCGACGGCCTTCCGGCTCCTCGGGGTGCTGGAGAACCGCGGGCTCGTCGGTCAGGCCAAGGACCGCGGCAAGTACTTCCTGGGCGCGGGCGTACTCCGTCTGGCGGGGGCGGCGGCAGTGCGCATGGACATCTCCCAGGAGGGCGGCCCGGTCTGCCGGGAGCTCGCCGACGAGCTGGGCGAGACGGTCAACATCGCGGTCCTGGACGACGACGCCGCGGTCAACATCATGCAGGCGCGCGGCCCGGCGTCGGTGACCGCGCAGAACTGGCTGGGCAGACGCACCCCGCTGCACGCCACCTCCAGCGGCAAGGTGCTCCTCGCGCATCTGCCGACCACGCTGCGCGAGGGCCTGATAGCGCGCACGCTGCCGCGGCTCACCGAGCACACGGTGACGGGAACGGTGGCGCTGCGCGGCGATCTTGAGACCGTCGTGGAACTTGGATTCGCCGTCGCCGTCGAGGAGTTGGAGGTCGGTCTGGCCGCCGTCGCCGCGCCCGTGCGGGGGCACGACGGCAAGGTGATCGGGGCGCTCAGCGCGTCGGGGCCGGTGTACCGGCTGACCGAGGACCGGCTGACCGAGCTCGCCAAGCGCACGGTCGCGGCGGCCGTGGAGCTCTCCCGGCGGATGGGGTACGGCTTCTGACCGGGCGCGGATCCGAACGAGGGCGGGGCCGGGAATTCCCGGCCCCGCCCTCGTTCGTGTCGACCCCACCCTCGTTCGTGTCTGCCGTGTTTCCGTGCGCCCCCGGGTTTTGCGAAGGGTTAACTCCGCCCCCTTGACGGCCTCTTGATGGCGTTCCCACTATGTCTCTCATAGCGCAACCGATCGTGCAGTACGCAACAACGCCATCGCGCCGTACGCATCACGCCGTCGTGCCGTACGCACCACACCGTCGTGCCGTGCGCAACAGCAGAGGAGCCTGGCCGTGCCACACGAGGTCCGTGCCGTCGTGGCCCTGAAGAGGGGCGCACCCGTCGAGGTGCAGACGATCGTCGTGCCAGATCCCGGACCGGGAGAGGTACTGGTATCCGTGCAGGCCTGCGGGGTCTGCCACACGGATCTGCATTACAGGGAGGGCGCGATCAACGACGACTTCCCGTTCCTGCTCGGCCATGAGGCGGCGGGCACCGTCGACGCGGTCGGCGCGGACGTCGTCGACCTCAGGCCGGGCGACTACGTGATCCTCGCCTGGCGCGCGCCCTGCGGAGCCTGCCGCTCCTGTCTGCGCGGCCGCCCCTGGTACTGCTTCGACTCGCGCAACGCCCAGCAGCCCATGACGCTCACGGACGGCACCCCGCTGAGCCCGGCCCTCGGCATCGGCGCCTTCGCCGAGAAGACACTGGTCGCCGCGGGGCAGGCGGTGAAGGTCGACCCGGCCGCAAGGCCCGAGGCCGCCGGTCTGATCGGCTGCGGCGTGATGGCCGGGTACGGGGCCGCGGTGAACACCGGTGGGGTCGGCCGCGGCGACACGGTGGCGGTCATCGGCTGCGGCGGCGTCGGCAACGCGGCGATCGCCGGGGCCTCGCTGGCCGGAGCCCGCCGCGTCATCGCCGTCGACATCGACGACGCGAAGCTCGACGGGGCGACGCGGTTCGGCGCCACCCACACGGTCAACTCGCGCGGCACAGAGCCGGTCGAGGCGGTCCGCGAACTCACCGGCGGTTTCGGGGTCGACGTCGCCATCGACGCGGTCGGCATCCCCGCGACCTACAAGCAGGCCTTCTACATGCGTGACCACGCGGGCGTGCTCGTCCAGGTCGGTGTGCCGGACCCGGAGGCGGCGATCGACCTGCCGCTGATCGACCTGTTCTCGCGCGGCGGCGCGCTCAAGTCGTCCTGGTACGGGGACTGTCTGCCGACGCGGGACTTCCCGATCCTCGTCGACCAGTACCTCACCCGCCGTCTCGACCTCGGCGGTTTCGTCTCCGAGACGATCTCCCTCGAACAGGTCGAGGAGGCGTTCGCCCGGATGCACCGGGGCGAGGTGCTGCGCTCGGTGGTGGTCCTGTGAGCGCCGCGCCGCACGGACCGCGCGTGGTCGTCATCGGCGCGGGCATCGTCGGGTGCTCCCTCGCCGACGAACTCACCGCACGCGGCTGGACCGACGTGACCGTACTGGAGCAGGGGCCGCTGCCCGCGCCCGGCGGATCCACCTCGCACGCACCGGGTCTGGTGTTCCGCACGGGGCCTTCGAAGACCCTCACCGCGTTCGCGTCGTACACCGTCGAGAAGTTCGCCTCTCTTGAGGCGGACGGACTCTCCTGCTTCAACGCCGTCGGCGGCCTTGAGATCGCCACGACGCCCGAGCGCTGGGCGGATCTGCACCGCAAGGCGGGCTTCGCCGCGTCCTGGGGCATCGGCGACGCCGAACTGATCCCGCCCGAGCGGTGCAAGGAGCTGTGGCCGCTGATCGACGAGTCCCGGCTGTACGGCGGTCTGTACACGCCGAAGGACGGTCTGGCCCGCGCGCTGCCCGCCTGTCGCGCGCAGATGGAGCGGGCACGCACGCGTGGAGCACGTTTTCTCGACCGGCACACCGTGACGGGCATCGAGCGGGAAGGCGGTGACGGCGGCCGCGTCACCGCCGTCGTCACCGACCGCGGCACCTTCCCCGCCGATCACGTGGTCTCGGCGGCGGGCTTCTGGGGCCCGGTGATCGGCCGGATGGCCGGGGTCGACGTACCCCTCCTCCCGCTCGCCCACCAGTACGCGAGGACGCGGGCGCTGCCCGAACTCGCGGGCCTCAACGACCCCCGTACGGAGGCGTCGAGGCCGATCCTCCGCTTCCAGGACAGGGACCTGTACTTCCGTGAGCACGTCGATCGCATCGGCATCGGCTCGTACGCACACCGGCCGCTGCCCGTCGACCCGTTCACGGTCCCGGCGTACGACGACTCCGTGGAGATGCCGTCCTCGTACCCCTTCACCGAGGAGGACTTCGCGCCCAGTTGGGAGGACTGCCGCCTGCTGGTCCCCGCGCTTAGGGGCACGGAGATCGAAGAGGGCTTCAACGGCGTCTTCTCCTTCACGCCCGACGGCATGCCCGTGCTCGGCGAATCCCGTGCGCTGCGCGGTTTCTGGCTGGCCGAGGCCGTGTGGGTCACGCACTCCGCGGGCGTGGCCAAGGCGGTCGCCGAGTGGATGGTCGACGGGCGGCCCTCGCTCGACGTGCACGACTGCGACCTGACGCGGTTCGAGGACGCGCAGCGCACCCCGGCCTACGTCGCCGAGCGTGGCGCACAGCAGTTCGTCGAGGTGTACGACGTCATCCACCCGCTGCAGCCCCTGGACTCGCCGAGGCCGCTGCGGGTCAGCCCCTTTTACGCGCGTCAGCGGGAGCTGGGAGCCGTCTTCCTGGAGGGCGGCGGCTGGGAGCGTCCGCACTGGTACGAGGCCAACGCCCCGCTGGCCGAGGGCATCGAGCTACCGGAACGTGACGCCTGGTCGGCCCGCCACTGGTCGCCGATCGCGGCAGCCGAGGCACGCGCCACGCGCGAGCGGGTCGCCCTGTACGACATGACGCCGCTGCGCCGCCTGGAGGTCACGGGCCCCGGGGCCCTCGCCTTCCTCCAGCGCATGACCACCAACAACCTCGCCAAGCGGCCAGGTTCGGTCACCTACACCCTGCTCCTCGACGAGGCGGGCGGCATCCGCTCCGACCTGACCGTGGCCCGGCTCGCGCCCGACCGCTTCCAGGTCGGCGCCAACTCCCCCGCCGACCTCGACTGGCTCCTGCGGCACGCGCCACACGACGTACACATCGGCGACATCACGCCCGGCACCTGCTGTGTCGGCGTCTGGGGCCCGCTGGCCCGCGCGCTCGTGCAGCCGCTCACCCGCGACGACTTCTCGCACGAGGCGTTCGGCTACTTCAAGGCCCGGGAGACCGCCATCGGGCACGTACCGGTGACGGCGATGCGTCTGTCGTACGTCGGTGAACTGGGCTGGGAGCTGTACACCACCGCCGATCTGGGGCTGCGGCTCTGGGACACGCTGTGGGAGGCGGGGCGCGAGCACGGCGTGATCGCGGCGGGTCGGTCCGCGTTCAACAGCCTGCGCCTGGAGAAGGGTTACCGGGCCTGGGGCCACGACATGACGGCCGAACACGACCCCTACGAAGCGGGCGTCGGCTTCGCCGTCCGCATGGAGAAGGGCGATTTCGTCGGCCGCGCCGCGCTGGAGGCACGCGGGGCGCCCACCCGGCGGCTCACCGCGCTGCTCCTCGACGACCCGTCCGCCGTCGTCCTCGGCAAAGAGCCCGTCTACGTAGACGGCGTTCCGGCCGGATACGTCACCAGTGCCGCTTACGGCTACACGCTGGGGCGCTGTGTCGCGTACGCCTGGCTGCCCGTTCTGGACACCGGGACCGGCGTGCACATCGAGTACTTCGGGGAGAAGGTGCCCGCGACGGTCTACGACGAGCCGCTGTTCGACCCGAAGATGACCCGCATCCGCCGCTAAGCGCTCCGCGGGAAATACGGTCCACATCTGCGGGCGCGCCGTGGCTGGTCGCGCAGTTCCCCGCGCCCCTTCGGGGCGCACCCGAACCGCACCGAACTTCCACAAGGCCGCTCAACCGCCCGACATTCCGGAGGAATCCCGTGCCACCCACGTACGACGTCATCGTCATCGGTCTCGGCGGCATGGGGAGTGCCGCCGCCCACCACCTGTCCTCGCGCGGCGCCCGCGTGCTCGGTCTGGAGAGGTTCGGCCCGGTGCACAACCGCGGCTCCAGTCACGGCGGTTCGCGCGTCACCCGGCAGTCCTACTTCGAGGATCCCGCGTACGTACCCCTGCTGCTGCGCGCCTACGAGCTCTACGACCGCCTCGAAAAGGACACCGGGCGCGAGGTCGCCACGCTCTGCGGCGGCGTGATGCTGGGCCGCCCCGAGAGCCGCACCGTGTCCGGATCACGGCGCTCCGCCGAGCAGTGGGACCTGCCCCACGAGATGCTCGACGCCAAGGAGATCCGCCGCCGCTTTCCCACGCTGACGCCGCGCGACGACGAGGTGGCGCTGTACGAGGCGCGGGCGGGTCTGGTCCGTCCGGAGAACACCGTGGCGGCCCACCTCCAGCTGGCCACCCAGCGGGGCGCCGACCTGCACTTCGAGGAGCCCATGACGCGGTGGGAGCCCTACCGCGACGGCGTCAGGGTGCACACCGCGGAGGACACCTACACCGCCGGCCAGTTGGTGATCTGCCCGGGCGCCTGGGCGCCGGGCCTGCTGACCGACCTCGGGGTGCCGTTCACCATCGAGCGGCAGGTCATGTACTGGTTCGAACCGACCGGTGGAGTGCGCCCGTTCGAGCCGGAGAACCACCCGATCTACATCTGGGAGGACGCCGACGGCGTGCAGGTCTACGGCTTCCCCGCCATCGACGGTCCCGGCCTCGGCGCGAAGGTCGCCTTCTTCCGCAAGGGCACGGTCTGCACTCCGGAGAACATCGAGCGGACGGTGCACGACCACGAGGTGACCGCGATGGCCGACCAGGCGGGACGGCTGATCCCGGCCCTGCCCGGCCGCTTCCTGAAGGCCGCGACCTGCATGTACTCCAACAGCCCCGACGAGCACTTCGTCATCGCGCGGCATCCGGCCCACCCCGGCTCGGTCACCGTCGCGGCCGGATTCTCGGGGCACGGCTTCAAGTTCGTGCCCGTGGTCGGCGAGATCGTCGCCGATCTGGCACTGCACGGCTACACCGATCACCCCATCGGGCTCTTCGACCCCAGCCGCCTCGCCGCCGCACCCGCTGCCGCCGCCCCCGCTTGAGGAGTACGACCGTGCCGACGACCCCGGTCCCTTCGAGTCTCATCACGACTCTGCCAGGCCGTTACTACACCGACCCGGAGATCTTCCGGCAGGAGCAGGAACGCGTCTTCGAAGCCCTGTGGTGCTGCGCGGTGCGCGCCGCCGACCTCGACGAGCCGGGGGCGTTCCGCACCGTGACCATCGGCAGGGAGAGCGTCCTGATCACCCGCTCGCGCACCGGCGAGCTGCGCGCCTTCCTCAACGTCTGCAGGCACCGCGGCGCCCGCCTGTGCACGGAGGAGTCCGGACAGGTCAGGCGCGCCCTGCAATGCCCGTACCACGCCTGGACGTACGACCTGGACGGGAGGCTGATCGCGGCGCCCAACCTGGTGAAGATGCCGGACGTGGACCGCGCCGCGTACGGCCTGGTGAAGGTGGCCCTGCGGGAGTGGCTCGGCTATGCCTGGGTGTGTCTGGCCGACGAACCGCCCTCCTTCGAGGAGACCGTGATCGGCGCGGCGGCCGAACGTCTCGGCGACCCGGCGTCCATCGAGCGCTACGGCACCGAGGGACTCGCGCTCGGCAAGCGCCTCACCTACGACGTACGCGCCAACTGGAAGCTGATCGTCGAGAACTTCATGGAGTGCTACCACTGCGCGACCATCCACCCCGAACTCACCGACGTCCTGCCGGAGTTCGCGGACGGCTTCGCCGCGCAGTACTACGTAGGGCACGGTGCCGCGTTCGGCGACGAGGTGGGCGGCTTCACCGTCGACGGCAGCGCGGGCTTCGGGCGGCTGCCCGCGGTCTCGCAGGACCAGGACCGGCGCTACTACGCGGTCACCGTCAAGCCGACCGTGTTCATCAACCTCGTCCCCGACCACGTGATCCTGCACCGCATGTTCCCGCTGGCCGAGGACCGCACGGTCGTCGAGTGCGACTGGCTGTACGCACCCGACGTCGTCGCCTCCGGAGCCGATCTGTCGAAGTCCGTGGAGCTCTTCCACCGGGTCAACATCCAGGACTTCGCGGCCTGCGAGCGCACCCAGCCCGCGATGGCGTCACGCGCCTACCGCGCGGGCGGCGTGCTGGTGCCCACCGAGCACCACATCGGCCTGTTCCACGAGTGGCTGACCAAACGGCTCGCCGCCTGACGACAACGGCCCACTACGGAGTGACCGGATCCGGGCGCTTGTACATCCGTGTCGCGGTGATCTCGCCGTGCACCGTCTCGCCGCCCGGGTCCTGCTGCGGCAGGCCGGGACGCAGGTGCTCCTCGACGCTGATGTACTTCAGCCCCGCCCGCAGGTCCGCGTCGTTGCGCAACCGGATGACCAGCGGGAACTCCGCGAGCGCCGTCGTGTCGAACAGCCCCGTCGTATAGAGCAGCTGCACGCCGAGCGCGTCCGAGACGGCGCGCTGGAGCTCCAGGAGGTACGTCGCGTTGGCGCGGCCGATGGGGTTGTCGAGGAAGAGCGTGCCCGCGTGCCGGTGCTTGTCGCGGCCGCGGTCGTTGCTGCGCAGGGCGGCCATCGTGCAGTACAGGGCGATGGCCGCGGTGAGCAGCTGGCCGCCCGAGAACACGTCGCCCATCTGCCCGACGGGGACGCGCTCGGCGCGCAGCACGGCGTCCGGCTTGAGGATCTCCACGGCGATGCCGCGCGGCTCCAGGGCGGCCTGGACTCCGCGCAGCAGCAGGGACATGCCGTCGCGCCGCATGTCGGAGTTCTTCTTGACGGCGGCGCGGGTGGCCTCGTCGACGACCTCGCCGAGGCGCTCGACGAGCGTCGTCTGGTCGGGCTCCTCGAAGCGGACGCGCAGGAACTCCTGGCCCGACCACTCCCCCAGGCCCTCCGGAAGGCGGGACAGGCGCTGGGCGGAGCGCAGGGTGGCGAGGGCGGACTCGACGAGGCCGCGCAGCCGGTCGACGATGCTGTCGCGGTTGCGCTCCAACTGCTCCAGCTCGTCCGTCAGGACGCGCAGCCGGGGCGCGAAGGCGTCCGCCCACTTCTTGGCGTGTTCGGGCAGCGCGGACGCGGGCAGCTCGCGGATCTGCTGGCGGGCGGGGGTGCGCACCTGCTCGTACCGGGTCGCGTTCGCATGGCGTACGAGGATGTCGCTGGCCTCGCGGACGGCGGCCTCCGCGGCGGACAGGTCGGCGGCGCAGCCGCGCAGGGAGCGGCGGGCCTCGGCGGCGGAGTGGCGGGCCTCTTCGAGGGTGCCGGGGAACGCCTCGACGGCTTCCTCGGCCTCTTCGCCCTGGTGCTCGCGCAGCAGGTCCCGCAGCAGCGCGGCGGTCTCGTCGAAGCCACCGGCCGCGTCCTCCGTGGTGCGGTGGGTGTGCAGCAGCGCCGCGTGCGCTTCCTTGGCGCGGCTCAACGCCTCGGTGTGCGCGGCCAGTTCACCGGTCGCGGTGCGCAGCAGCACCTG
Source organism: Streptomyces kanamyceticus (assembly GCF_008704495.1). NCBI lineage: Bacteria > Bacillati > Actinomycetota > Actinomycetes > Kitasatosporales > Streptomycetaceae > Streptomyces > Streptomyces kanamyceticus. The sequence goes on along the minus strand of NZ_CP023699.1, from coordinate 8,505,281 downwards.
GGCCTGCTCGGCGTCCGAGGGGATGCGGTCGTCGGGCAGCTCGGTGTGGGCCTCGCCGTCCTCGGGCGCGTGCCGCTCGGCCTCGCCGCGCAGGCGGCCGAGCTGCTCGCTCGCGGTGGCCGAGCGGGCCTCGATCAGCTGGACCTGGGCCTCCGCGCGCGCGGCGGCGGCCTGCCGGGAGGGGCCGTCGGATCCGTCGGTGCCTTCGAGGAGCAGGGCGGCACGGGTACGGACCTTGTTGCTGAGCCGGTCCAGCTCGGCGAGGGCGGCGCTCTCGTCGCTCTCGGCACGGGCCTGCTCGGCGCGCAGGTCGGCGCCGACACCGACCTTCTCGTAGAGCTGCGACGCCGCGCGGTAGGCCTCCCGCAGGGCGGGCAGCGACGTCTTGGCGGGCTCCGTCTCCTGCGACACGTCCTCGGGGGCACCGGCGATCTCGGCGCGCTCGGCGCGCAGGGCGCGCGCGGTGCGGCGGGCGTCGTCGGCGGCGCGCTGGGCGGCGCGGCGGTCCTCGTCGGCGGCGCGGGCGCGGTCCAGGCAGGTCTGGGCGCGGGCCTCCGACTCGACGGCGTCGTCGGCCAGTTCGCGCAGTTTGACCTGCCAGCCCGCCCGCTCGCGGAGCCGGTAGGCGAGGCCCGCGAGGGCGTCGGCGGAGCGCCTGGCGCGCTGGGCGGCCTCCTGCCGCTCGTCACGCACGCGTACCGCGTCGCCCGCGGTCTCGTCGGCCTCCGCGCGGGCCGTGCGGCACTCGGCGAGCTCGGCCTCGGCCTCCTCGGCGAAGGCGCGGGCCGCCTCCGCGGCGGTGGCGAGCTCCGCGAGGCGGCCGCTCGGGCAGCCCGAGCGCCAGGAGGCGAGGCGCGCGGCCAGCTCGCGGTCCTTGGCGAGCCGGACGGCGAGCGTCCTGATCTCCTCGTCGCGCCGGGCGGCCCGCGCGCGCAGCGCCTGGCGCTCCTCGTCGGCGGCGTGCTCGTCGTGCATGGCCGGGTTCGGCGGTACGAGGAAGACGCCGCTGTCGGCGGCCTGTTCGCCCGGCGTGGGGGCGAGGAGGGCGGCGGCGGTGCCCACGGCGACGGCGGAGCGGGGCAGCAGCGCGGCGTCGGCGAGCGCGGCACGGGCGCGTGCGTGGGTGTCGGGGTCGGTGATGACGACGCCGTCGACGAGCTCGGGCCTCGCGGCGAGCACGCGCGCGTGGTCGGCGGGGTCGACGGCCTGGGCCAGATAGCGCCAGCCGGGCAGCGCGGGGATGCCGTGCTCGCCGAGGAACTCGACGGTGGCCAGGACGTCGGGTCCTGGCGGCAGGAGACCGCCGTCGCCGAGGGCACCGAGGATGCGGGAGTCGTCGGCGGCCGCGGTGCGCAGGTCGAAGAGGCTGCGCTCGGCGGCCGCGACACCGTCGTCGAGCAGGGTGCGCAGCTCGTCGGCGGAGCGGTCGAGCTCCGCTACGGAGAAGGCACTCCGGCGCTCGTCGGGCGTTCCCTGTCGGGGTCCCGGCACCGCGCCTTCGGACTCGCCGCCCGGCAGCCCGAGCAGCTCGGCGATCCTTTCGTCGTCGGCGATGGACTCCGCGGCGCGGCGCTCCGCGTCGTGGGCGCCCTCCGCCGCGGTCGCGGCGTCCGACGCGCGGGCCGCGGTCAGCTCGGCGCGGGCCTCGGCGGCGGCCGCCTCCTTGGCCTGCTCGGTGGCGCGGCGGGCCGCCTCACGGGCGGTGTCCCACGCGGCGACCGTGGTCTTCTCCGCGTCGCTCGCGGCGAGCGCGGCACGGGCCGGGTCGGCGTCGGGCGCGGTGTCGTCGAGCCAGCCCGCGCGGACCGCCTCCGCGGTCTCCTGCTCGACCTCGGTCAGGCGCTGGCGCAGGTGGCCGACCTCGCTGCGGGCGCGCTGCGCCTCGGTGGCGGCCGCGGTGGCGTCGCGGTGTGCGGCCTCGCCGGTCTCCTGGAGGGCCGCGGAGCGCTCCTCCTCTTCGTTGGCGAGGTTCTCGGCGCCTTCGGCGGCCGTGTGCAGGACCCGGACCAGGTCGGACGCGGCCTTGGCGCGGGCGGCGAGCGCGGGAGCCGCGTCGCGCTCGGCCTCGCGGATGGCGACGGCCACGCGCGCGGAGCGGTCGGCGGCGGCGCGGTGCCGCAGGACGGCCTCCGCGGCCTGCCAGGCGGCGTGCAGGGTGCGCGCCTCGACGAGCTCGCGGCGCTGGGCGGCCGCGGCCTTCTCGGCGACGGTGAGTGCCAGGGAGGCGTGCCGGTAGGCCAGTTCGGCGGAGATCAGGGCGCTCTTGCCGCGCGCCTGCTCGGCGGCGGTGACGGTGTGCGCGGCGGCGGTGACCTGCTCGGCGAGCTCGGCGGCGCGGCCCCGCTCCTCGACGCCGCGGGCGGAGAGCCTGCGGGCCAGGGTGCGGGTGCGCCGTTCGGCGCCCGTGTGCACGTCACGCGCGCGTGCCCGGATCTCGGCGGAGTCCACGATGCGGCCCAGGAGATCGACGGAGCCCGCCGTGAAGTCCCGCTCGGCCATGAGCTCGGCACGTCGGCCCAGCTTGTTGCCGAAGCCGTGGACGAGGTCGGCGAGGCCGTCGGTGTCCCGGGTGTCCGTGACGGCGCGCAGCAGCAGGTCGGTGAAGTCGGAGTCCTTCTTGACCGCGAAGAGACCCGCGGCCTCGCCCTCGTCGGCGTTCATCTCCCGCTGGTAGCGGAAGAGTTCGGGGTCGAGACCCAGGTCGCCCAGGTGTTCGTTCCAGCGGTCGTGGATCTCTTCCCAGTGCATTTCGAGGTGGGGGTAGGCCTTGACCGCCTCGGTCAGGGCGTCCCGGAACCCCTTCATGGTGCGGCGCCGTCCCTGCGCGCCGGACGCGCCCTCCGCCGAAGGCCGTACGGCGGTGGACTCGGCGACCGGCAGCGAGTCCAGGCTCAGGCCGGGGCCAGGACGGAAGGAGTACCAGGCCTCGGCGAACTTCCGCGGGTCGTTGGAGACCTGGCGGCCGCGCCATTCGCTGACCTTGCCGACCACGACGCACTCGCCTGTGAGGGTGTGCTGCCACTCCAGGGCGACATGGCCGCAGTCGTCGGCGAGCAGGAACTTGCGCAGCACTCCGGAGCTGGCGCCGCCGAGGGTGTTGCGGTGGCCCGGCAGCATCACCGAGAAGATCAGCTTGAGCAGGACGGACTTGCCGCCGCCGTTCTCCAGGAAGAGCACGCCCGCGGGCGCGGGGCGGCGCGGCGGTCCTACCGGCTCGTCCTCGAAGAACTCCGCCTGGGTGGGCGCGGGGTCGGGCACCTCGGCGCCCACTCCGCGCAGGTCGAGCACGGTGTCGGCGTAGCGCGCACCGGCCGGACCGATGGAGTAGAGGCGGACCCGGGACAGCTCGTACATGGCGGCGGACTCTCGTCGTAAGTCGTGCGGGACGGCAGGAAGGTGGGGGCGGCGGTGACGTCGGGGGTGTGCGGCGGTGACGTCAGGAGTGGAAGGGCAGGCCCGCGTCGGCGGCCAGCTCCAGGTCGTCGGGGTCTTCGGGGGGCAGCAGGGTCGCCGAGCCGTCGGTGACCGGCACGACGCCCAGTTCGAGCAGTTCGGCCATGGCCGCGCCGCCCGCCATGTCGCGCACCTGGAGCTGATAGCGGGCCGTGGTGCGGTACGTCCCTCCGGAGTCGTCGCCCGTCCGCTGCAGGAACCCGGAGTCGGTGAGGAACGCGGCGGCCTTGCCGACGATGCCGGTGGTGGAGCCCGCGAGCCTGCGGGCGTCCTTGGTGGCGCCGGTGGAGCTGCGCCGAGCCCAGATCCGCCAGGCTGCTTCGAGGCCCGGCGCATCGGTGGCCGGGTCGGTGTTCTGGCCCTGCTCCTCGGCGCGCTCCTCCAGGCGGTGGCAGGCCTGGCGGACGAACGCGTCGACTCCGTTGACCGTGACGCGGCCGATGTACCCGTCGTCGGCGAGGTCCTCGGGGCGCGGGAAGGCCATCGCGGCGACGGCGAGGTGCGCGAGGCCGTGCAGGAAGCGGTCGGTGGAGTCGGCGGCGGTGCGGCGCGCGTAGTCGCCCATGCGGACGGCGAAGACGGAGTCCTCGGCGGCGGTCACGGCCATCCCCGCGCGCGGGGACACCTCCAGGACGACGAGCCCGAGCCCGGCGGCGACGGCGTCGGCGAGCCGCGCGAAGGGCGGGTCCTCGCGGTAGCGGCGGAGCAGTTCGCCGTACTCCTGGTCGCGGGCGGGCTGGAGCTTGGGCTGCAGTCCGAAGGCGACGAGCCGGGCCGCGTCGGCGGCGTCGGCCGGGGTGACGGGCGCGGTGGCGGCGGGTGCCGCCGTGGACTCCGGCTCGCCCCACGCGGCGTGCTCTGCGGGGTGGTCGGTCACGGCGTGTGCTCCTTGCTGGGGTGGTGCGTCGAGGGGTGGGACATGGTCACGCCGCCTCCGTCCGGTCGGCGGCCATGCCGACGGCGTCCAGGAGGGCCGTGCCGACGATGAGGTCGGCGCCGCCGAACTCCTGGTCGTCGAGCGGGGTGCCGTCGTCCACGGCGAAGAGCAGCTTCTCCTCGCCCTGGCGGTAGGCGGTGCCGACCGGCGGGCTGGCCGCGTGCACCGCAAGGAGGGCGACGAGATAGGGCAGTTCGCGGTCGCGGAGGCGGGCGTCCGCGAGGAGTCCGGAGAGGCGGCGCGGCGCGTCGGCGGGCAGGTCGAGCAGCTCCATGGCGCTCGCGAGCTGCTCCTCGCTGAAGCGGCTGTCGTCCGGAGTGGCGATCAGGTCGGGCTCGGGCATCTCGGCGCCGAGGTGCTCGCGCTCGACCGGCGGCGTGAGCAGTATGTCGACGAGGTCGCCGACGCGTACGGACACGGGGGTGCGCAGGCCGGTGCCGCGCGCGAAGAAGGCGTCCGTCACGCGGATCGCCTGTTCGGCGGGGAGCGGCAGGATCGGCGCGACGAGCTGGCCGTAGAGATCGAGGCCCGCGCGCGCGGTGGGCGTGGCGAACGCCTGCCGGTCCTGCTCGGCGCGGAACAGCGGGCCCGCTTCGAGGAGGCGGGACTGGAGCTGGGTGTGGCGGCGGATGCAGTCCTTGACGATGTCGACCAGCTCGGCGGCGCGCCGCTTCTGTTCGGGGTCCTCGGACTCGTCGCGGGCCTTGCGGATGTTGGTCAGGATCGCGTTCTCGTGGCGGTACCGGTCGGCCACGTGGTCCAGGGCCTCGGCGATCATGTCGGGGACGGCCTGGAGCCAGTCCACCGCGCGGACGTTGCGCCGGGTCGCGTCGAGGGCCTTGCGCAGCGTTTCCGAGTACTGCACGGTGCGGTAGCGGGCCTGCTCGGCGGCGAGCTGGGCGTCGGCCAGCCTGCCGCGGCGGATCAGCACCTCCAGCTTCACCTCGGCGGCGATCTGCGCGCTGGTGACGTCGGTGTCGAGGGCGCCCACCAGGACGTTGACCGCCTCGTCGGTCGTGCGCAGATAGACACCGCCGCCGTACCCCGCGACCTCTTCGAGGAGCTTGAAGTCGTAGTCCCTGCGGACATATGTCCCATCAGGGGCGAAGGTGCCGTACACCGCGCGGAAACCGCGGTCCACGGAGCCCACGTTGATCAGGTTCTCCAGGACCCAGCGGGCCACCCGCTCGTGCTCCGCGGCCGGGCGCCGGGGGGCCTGGGCGGCCACGCGCGGGAGCAGCCTGGCGACGATCTGCTCGTGGTCGGCGCCGGTGTCGAAGTCCATGTTGAGCGTGACGAGGTCGATGGCGGACAGCGCCACCTCCGCCATCGCGTACCCCGAGTACTCACCGGCGAGGTTGGCCTTGCGCACGTCGAGGTCGTGCAGCGGAGCCGTGCAGGCGAGGGCGCGCAGGCGGCGCGCCAGGCCCTCGTCGGCGGCCGGGCCCAGAGCGGGCCTCGGCCCCGCGCTGAGCTGGGGCGGAGCGGTGTCCGTAACGGCAGGCGAAGTCACGGTGCACAGACTAGGTCCTCGGTCTGACAACGGTCGAAACGGCGCAGAAGCGACTGGCTCAGCCGTCCGCGCCGACGCGCCGCCGGTACACCTCGAGCAGGCCCGCGAGGGAGTCCTGGAGATAGTCGGCGAGCAGCCGCTCGGCGTGTGCGGCGTCACCCTTGCGCAGGGTGTCCAGGATCCGCTGGTTGCGTTCGAGGTAGGGCTGGTGGAGACCGCGCGGGTCGTCCACCACGTGGAAGGCCAGGCGCAGTTCGGCGAACACGGTGCGCATCAGTTCGTCCATGCGGGCGCTTCCGGCGAGCGCCACGAGTTCACGGTGGAAGTGGATGTTGGCGGTGGAGACGCCCTTCCACTTCTTCTCGGCCGCGGCCCGCAGGCCGTCGGCGACGGCGCCCGCGATCCCGTCGAGGGCGAACGGAGGTGCGCCGAGACCGCGCACGACGGCGCACTCCACGAGGCGGCGGGCGCGGTAGATGTCCTCGACGTCCTCGACGGTGAGGACCCGCACGAAGACGCCGCGATTGAGCTGGTGCTCCAGGAGCCGCTCATGGGTGAGCAGCCGGAACGCCTCTCTCAGCGTGTTGCGCGAGACGCCGAGCGCCCCGCCGATGCTGTCCTCGGAGAGCCGGGTGCCCGGCGGGAAGAAACCCTCGGCGATGCGGGTCCTGAGGATGTCGGAGACCCGCTCGGCGGTACTGGTGCGCCCCAGGAGCGCACGGTCGTCGGCCAGTCCACCCACTGCGGCCATCCCCTCAGCCATGCCCGGATCAGCCATGCCCGGATTCAACCGCAGATGCGGGAACGAAACAACACGGGTATTGAAGGATCGTTCAACGATCCTCTACCTTGACGGGCACGGCGCCGCGGACCGCACTCTCCGCGACGCCCTCCCCGCACGCTCCAGCACCCTCCGTCCCCCTCCCAGTGAGGTGCCCATGAGCACGACCCCACCGCCCCAGGCCGCCCCGGCCGACGTACGCCACGACAAGGGCGAACTCCCCGACGACAGCGGGGCGTTCGGCTGGCTGCGCGCCCTCGGGCCGCGCGGCCGACGCGCCTTCGGAGGCGCCTTCGGGGGCTACGCCCTCGACTCGTACGACTACTTCACGCTGCCCCTGAGCATGGTCGCGCTCGCCGCGTACTTCGGCCTGGACAGCGGGCAGACCGGCCTGTTCACCACGGTCACCCTGGTCGTCTCGGCGATCGGCGGCGCCGCCGCGGGCGTCGTCGCCGACCGGATCGGCCGCGTCAAGGCGCTGATGATCACGGTCGTCACCTACGCGGTCTTCACCGTCGCCTGCGGCTTCGCGCCCAACTACGAGACGCTGCTGGTCTTCCGCGCCCTCCAGGGGCTCGGTTTCGGCGGCGAGTGGGCGGTCGGCGCGATCCTCGTCGCGGAGTACGCCACCGCAAAGAACCGAGGCCGTACGCTCGGCGCGATCCAGAGCGCCTGGGCCGTCGGCTGGGGGCTCGCGGTGGTCGTCTACACCCTGGTGTTCCAGTTCCTCGACGACGACATCGCCTGGCGCGTGATGTTCTGGACCGGCGCGCTGCCCGCCCTCCTCGTGATCTACGTACGCCGCCATGTGCACGACGCACCGGAGGCGGCGGCCGAGCGCCAGAAGAGCGCGGACAAGGGATCGTTCACGGCCATCTTCCGGCCCGGGCTGCTGCGCACCACGCTCTTCGCCGTGCTCCTGTCCACGGGCGTGCAGGGCGGCTATTACACGCTCGCCACCTGGGTGCCCACCTACCTGAAGTCGGATCGCGGCCTGACGGTCGTGGGCACGGGCGGCTATCTCGCCTTCCTGATCTCCGGTGCGTTCCTCGGCTATCTGACCGGCGGCTACCTCACCGACAAGCTCGGCCGCAAGCGCAACATCGCGCTCTTCGCGTTCCTCTCGGCCGCCTGCATCCTCGCGTACACGAACATCCCCGACGGCGCCAACGGCCTTCTCCTTGTGCTCGGTTTCCCGCTCGGCTTCTGCATGTCGGCGATCTTCAGCGGCTTCGGCTCCTTCCTGAGCGAGCTCTATCCGGCCGCGGTGCGCGGCACGGGACAGGGCTTCACGTACAACACGGGCCGCGCGGTCGGTGCCGTCTTCCCCACCATGGTGGGCTTCCTGGCCGACAGCTGGGGCGTGGGCGGCGCGCTGGTCTTCGGAGCCATCGGTTACGGCCTCGCCGTCATCGCCCTGTTCGGCCTGCCCGAGACGCGCGGGAGGGAGCTGCTGTGAGCCGGACCCTCCAGAGTCCCCCGGAGCCCGTCCAGGACCCCGAAGAAGCCCGTGCGGCGTTCCGTTCGGGCGGGACGAGCCCCACCGCGGGATGGGCCCCTGGTTACGCACAGGCCAATCTCATCGCCGTCCCCGCCGACTGGGCGTACGAGATGCTCCTGTTCTGTCAGCGCAATCCGAAGCCCTGTCCGGTGCTCGACGTCACGGACGCGGGCTCCTGGAGCACCCCGCTGGCGCCGGACGCCGACCTCCGTACGGATCTGCCGCGCTACCGCGTGTGGGAGCACGGCGAGCTGACCGCCGAGCCCACGGACGTCGTGGAGCACTGGCGCGGCGACCTGGTGTCGTTCCTGATCGGCTGCAGCTTCACCTTCGAGTCGGCGCTCGCCGACGCCGGGGTCCCGCTGCGCCACGTCGAGCAGGGCCGCAACGTCTCCATGTACGTGACCGCGCGCCCCTGCCGCCCTGCGGGGCGACTGCGCGGCCCCATGGTGGTGTCGATGCGCCCGGTCCCGCCCCGCCACCTCGCCGCCGCCATCAAGGAGAGCTCCCTGATGCCCGCGGTGCACGGCGGCCCGGTGCACTGCGGCGACCCGGCCGGGCTCGGCATCGAGGACCTGGGCCGCCCCGACTTCGGCGATCCCGTGACGGCGGAACCGGATGACATCCCGGTGTTCTGGGCGTGCGGAGTGACACCGCAGGCGGCGGTCATGGCCTCCCGCCCGCCCTTCGCCATCACGCACGCGCCGGGCCGGATGTTCCTCACCGACGCCCGCGACGAGCAGTACCGGGTGGCCTGACCACAGCGCGCCGAGCGACAAGAACCACGGGAGACGTACGTAGATGAGCACGGCCTCTGCTGACACCACGGCCTCGATCGACCTCAACGCCGATCTCGGCGAAGGCTTCGGACGCTGGCGCCTGACCGACGACGAGGAGCTGCTCTCCGTCGTCACCAGCGCCAACGTGGCCTGCGGATTCCACGCCGGGGACGCCGTCACCATGCGGCGGGTGTGCGACCGCGCCGCCGAGCGCGGCGTGCGGATCGGCGCACAGGTCTCCTACCGCGACCTGGCGGGTTTCGGGCGGCGCGCGATGGACGTGCCGCCCGACGAGCTGGCGGCCGAAGTGGCCTACCAGATCGGCGCCCTGGAGGTCTTCGCGCGCGCGGCGGGCACGCGCGTGTCGTACGTGAAGCCGCACGGCGCGCTCTACAACCGCGTCGTGGCCGACGAGGAGCAGGCCCGCGCGGTCGTCGACGGAGTGCTGCTCGCCGACGCCGCACTGCCGGTACTCGGGCTGCCCGGGTCGCGCCTCCTGGAGAGGGCGGAGAAGGCCGGACTCCCGGCCGTCACCGAGGCGTTCGCGGACCGCGCCTACACCGACGAGGGCACCTTGGTGCCGCGCGGCAGCGACGGTGCCGTGATCACCGAGGAGGACGCCGTCGCCGAACGGTCCGTCGGCATGGCCACGTCCGGCGTCGTCACCTCGCACGGCGGGCGCCGGATCGCGGTCGGCGCGCGGTCGCTGTGCCTGCACGGCGACACCCCGGGCGCGGTGGGTCTGGCCCGCCGGGTCCGGGCCCGCCTGGAAGCGGCGGGCGTACGCGTGGCGGCCTTCGCATGAGGGCCCTGCCGGTCGGCGACCGGGCCCTGCTCGTCGAACTGGCCGACGGCGCCGAGGCCCAGGCACTCCACGCCGAGCTGCTGCGCCGCCGTGCCACGGGCGAGCTACGCGTACGGGAGATCGTCCCCGCCGCCCGCACGGTGCTCCTCGACGGCCTCGACGACCCCGGCCGCGTACGGGCGCAGCTGCCCGGCTGGGAGATTCCGCCGCTGCCCGCACACGCGGGGGCCGCGCTGGAGATACCCGTGCGCTACGAAGGACCCGATCTCGCCGAGGTGGCGGCGCACTGGGGCGTGGCCGAGAGCGAGGTCGCCCGGATCCACTCGGCGGCCGAATACCGCGTCGCCTTCTGCGGGTTCGCCCCCGGCTTCGGCTATCTCACCGGACTCCCGGAGGGCCGCGCGGTGCCGCGCAGGACCACGCCCCGTACGTCCGTACCGGCGGGCAGCGTCGCCCTGGCGGGGCCGTACACGGGCGTCTACCCGCGCGCGTCGCCCGGCGGCTGGCAGCTGATCGGCTCGACGGACGCCGTCCTGTGGGACCACGCGCGCGTGCCCGCCGCGCTCCTCGCGCCCGGTGTGCGCGTCCGGTTCGTGGCGGAGGAGCGATGAGCGACCGTGCCTTCGCCGTCGTACGGGCCGGGGCGCTGACCACCGTGCAGGACCGCGGGCGCCCCGGGCACGCCCATCTCGGGGTGCCCCGCTCCGGGGCCCTCGACCAGCCCGCGGCGCGCCTGGTCAACCGTCTGGTGGGCAACCCGCCCGATGCCGCGGTCCTGGAGACCACCCTCGACGGCTGCGCCCTGCGCCCGCGCCGACCGGTCACCGTGGCGGTCGGCGGCGCGCCCTGCCCGGTGACCGTGGACGGCCGCCCCGCGCCCTGGGGCGCGGCGATACGGGTCCCCGCAGGAGCGCTCCTCGACGTGGGAGCCGCACGCTCCGGAGTACGTTGCTACCTCGCGTTCGACGGCGGCGTACAGGTCGACCCGGTGCTCGGCAGCCGCTCCACGGACCTCCTCTCCGGCCTGGGTCCGCCGCCGCTCACGACCGGCGCCGTACTGCCCCTGGGAAGCCCTAGCGGCACCCACGCGCGCGTGGACACCGTGCCGCAGCCCGCGCCGCCCCGGGAGCTGGTACTGCGCGTGGCCCGTGGGCCGCGCGCCGACTGGTTCACGCCCGCGGCACTGCACACGCTCGCCACGCGCGCGTACCGGGTGTCGTCGGCGAGCAACCGCATCGGCCTGCGCACCGAAGGTCCCGCTCTGGAACGCGCGGTCCACGGCGAACTGCCCAGCGAGGGCATGGTGCTCGGCGCCGTCCAGGTGCCGCCGGACGGCAGACCGGTGGTCTTCCTCGCCGACCACCCGACCACCGGGGGCTACCCGGTGGTCGCTGTCGTCCGCGAACCGGACCTCGCCGCGGCGGCCCAGGCGGTGCCGGGAACGCCGGTGCGCTTCGTCCCGACCGGGTGGCGCTGAGCCCCGCCAGGCCCGGGGCCCGGAGCCTTCGGGCCCCTCAAAGAGCGGCCAGGGCCGCGGCCACCGCGTGCGAAGCGCTCACATCGAGGCGGCCGCTGGTGCCCCGCGCCTGATGCCGCACCTCGTCGGCCGCGAGGGCGAGGAGTTGGGGCAGCAGGTCGGTGCACCGGCGCGCCACCCACCCCGTGCCCGCGGTGGCCAACCACCACAAGCTCGCGGAACGCGTGGGCGGGGGCAGTTCGGGCTCGCGCGCGGGCGGCGTGCCCGCCGCGAGCCCCCGGTCGACGAGGAGGGCGTGGAAACCGGCGGCGAAGACCCGGTGACCGCGCTCGCCGGGGTGCAGCCGGTCCGCACTCCACAGGGTCCGGTCGGCGGCCAGGTCGCCCTCGGCGGCGTGCAGATGAACGGCGCCGTGGCGCCGGGAGAGCGCGTGCACGACGGCGTTGACCGCGCCCTGTCGGCGGGCCAGCGGTCTGGCCAGGACGCCGGGCAGACCGAGCATCGTGCCCGGGTCGGGCAGGCACGCGGTGAGCAGCACGGCTCCCCGGGCGGTGAGGGCCCCGTAGACCTCGTCTAGGCGGGCGGCCACGGCGTGGATGTCGAAGGTCTGCCGCAGGGTGTCGTTGACGCCCACGACGACGGAGACGATGTCGGGGCGCAGAGCGAGTGCCGCGGGGGTCTGGCGCAGCAGCACGTCCGAGGTCTGGGCGCCGCTGACGGCGAGGTTGTGCAGCTCCACCTCGCGCCCGGGCGACGCGATCCCCTCGGCGAGCAGCGCCGCCCAGCCGCGCCAGGCGCCGTCCACGGGGTCGCCCACGCCTTCGGTGAGCGAATCACCCAGCGCGGCGAACCGCAGGGGGCCATCGGGCACGGGCCACTGGCCCGGCTCCGGCTCCGGCTCCGGCTCCCACGCTGGTCCCGGCTCCCACTCCGCTTCCGGCTCCGGTGACTGCGGCGGCTGGTCAACTCCCGACATGTGAACCCCTCCTGGACGCCCGTTCCCATGCGGATCCCGGCGCCGCCTCATGCGCCGCGAGGAACGCCGCGACCGCCGCGTCCCACCCGAAGCACTCCGCACGCGCGCGTGCCGCCGCGCGCCGCGACCGCTCCGTACGTGCGAGGACCGCGCGGACCGCGAGCGCGAAGCCCTCCCCCGAGTCGCGCGCGACGGCCCCCGCGGCACCGACGACCTCCGGCAGCGCCGACGAGGCGCTGGCCACCACGGGCGTGCCGCACGCCAGGGCCTCCAGGGCGGCGAGCCCGAACGTCTCGCACGGCCCTGGTGCCAGACAGACGTCGGCCGCGGCCTGCAAGGCGCCGAGTTCCGCGCGGTCGGCGACGTGGCCGAGGAAGGTCACCGGCAACCGCCGCTCCCGTGCCCGCCGTTCGAGCCGCCCGCGCAGCGGTCCCTCACCCGCGACGACGAGTACCGCCCGCAGCCCGCTCGCCCGCAGCTCCGCCAGCGCGTCGAGGGCCGTCCCCGGCCGCTTCTCCACGGAGAGCCGGGAGCAGAGCACCAGCAGCACCTCGTCCACGCGCGCGTGCCGTGCCCGTACCTCTCGGTCGTGGAGTCCGGGGTGATGGTCCACGAGGTCGACGCCGAGCGGGGCATGGACGACGTTGCGTGCCCCGACGCGGCGGAATTCACGCTCGGCCCAGCGCGTGGTGCACACCACGCGCGTGTACGCGTGCGCCGTACGGGTGTTGAGCGCGTCGGCGGCGCGCCGGGCCGCGGCGGGCGGCAGGCCCCACGTGCCGAGGACGCCGTCCGCCGTCTCGTGGGAGACCATCACGGCCGGGATCCTGGCCCGCCTGGCCCACGCCCCGGTCCAGCGCAGCGTGGTGCGGTCCGAGACCTCCAGCCGGTCGGGGGCGAGCCGCTCCAGGAGCCTGGCCACCCTGCGCCGGTCGGCGAGGACCCGATAGCCACCGGTGCCGGGCAGTACCGGACCCGGCACGGTCAGGACGCGCCCCTGCTCGGTGTCGCGGACCGACGCGCGCTCCCCGGGTACGACGAGCACGGGCTCGTGTCCCGCCGCGAGATAGCCCCGCCCCAACTCCCCGAGTGCGGTGCGCAGTCCGCCGGACGACGGCGTGACGAAGTTGGCGACCCGCACGATCCGCAGCGCCGCGCCGGACTTACCCGGCGCGCCCACCACACTCGATGCACCCGACGCACCCAGCCCCCCACCACCGAACCGCCCGACATCCCCGCCCCACTCGACTCCTCCGCCCCCGCTCACGCCGCCACCACCGTCCGCGCCGCGAGCACCTCTTCGTAGTGGCCGACGAGTTGCTCGCCCACCGCTTCCCAGGTGCGCCCCGCGACGGCCGCGCGCCCCGCCGCCCCGTACGCGGCCCGTAGCCCTGGGTCGGCGGCCAGGGCCCAGACGGCGTCGCGCACCGCGGCCGCGTCGTCCGGCGGCACCAGGACACCGGTCCTGCCCGGCACGACGAGGTCGAGTGGTCCGCCCGCCGCGGGCGCGATCACCGGCACACCGCTGGCCATGGCCTCCTGCACGGTCTGGCAGAACGTCTCAAGGGGACCGGTGTGGACGAACAGGTCCAAGGAGGCGAAGATCCGGGCGAGTTCGGGTCCTGTGCGCCGCCCGAGGACGGCGGCTCCGGGCAGCGCGGCCCGCACCGCGCCCTGGCTCGGCCCGTCGCCCACCACGACCACGCGCACGCCCTCCAGAGCGCACACCCCGGCCAGGAGTTCGACCCGCTTCTCCGGAGCGAGGCGTCCCACGTAGCCGACGATCAGTTCGCCGTCCGGGGCGAGTGCGCGCCGCAGCGCCGCGTCGCGCAGGGCGGGCCGGAAGCGGACCGTGTCGACGCCACGCGGCCACAGCCGCACCCGTGGCACTCCGTGCGCCTCCAGGTCGCGCAGCGCGGCGCTCGACGGGGCGAGGGTGCGGTCGGCGGCCGTGTGGACAGCGCGGATGCGCCGCCAGGCGGTGGACTCCCCCATGCCCACGTACGTCCGCGCGTAGCCGCCCAGGTCCGTCTGGTAGACGGCGACGGCGGGGATGCCGAGCCGTCCCGCGGCCGCCATGCCGCGGGCGCCGAGCACGAACGGGCTGGCCAGATGGACCACTTGGGCCCGGTGCCCGGCCAGCGCGGCGGCCACCCTGCGGCTCGGCAGCGCCACCCTGACCTGCGGATAGCCGGGCAGTGGGAGGGAGGGGACGCGGACGACGGGACACGGTGCCCCGGCGTCGGCCCGGGCCCCGGCCTCGGTGGCCGGGGCGACGACGAGCGGTTGGTGACCGCGGCCGGCGAGCTGCCGTGCGGTCTGCAGGGCGCAGTGCGCCACGCCGTTGACGTCGGGAGGGAAGGATTCGGTGACGATGACGACACGCATACCGGTGTTGACTCGCATACCGGTGTTGTCGTCGTGCGGGACGTGGCCGCGTCAACGTGGATCTTTCCTGGCGGGGAACGTCCCATGAGCGTTCCCCTCCGCGCCCGTCCTGGGGCGGGCGCGGCACAAGGGGCGATGTCCCGAAGCCGGGGCGCGGCGGCTGAGCGCGGCGCCGGGGGCCGGGGCGGGTTACACCGCGGGCGCGTCGGGCCCGATCCTGCTGCGTACCGCCGTCTGTACCTCGTCCTCTTCGGCGGGGTCGGCGGCGAGCCTTCTGAGCTGGGTGACGACGCGGGCGTCACCGGTCTCCGCGTGCCGTGCGGCGACTTCGCGGGTGGTCTCCTCGCAGTCCCAGAGGCACTCGACGGCGAATCCGGCGGCGAAGGAGGGGTCGGTCGCGGCGAGCGCGCGGGCGGCGCGGCCGCGGAGGTGGGAGGAGGCGGTCTCGCGGTAGACGTGGCGCAGCACGGGCGCCGCGCAGGCGATGCCGAGGCGTCCCGCGCCGTCGACGAGGCTCCACAGCGTCGGTGCGTCGGGGCCTTCGCCGCGGACGGCTTCCCGCAGCGCGGCAAGGACCAGCTTGTCGTCCTTGGCCTCGCCCCGGCAGGCGAGCAGGCGTCCCGCGGCGGCGCCGAGGGCGTCGGGCCGGTAGGCCCAGCGGCGCGCGCGTTCGACGGCGGCGACATCGCGCATGCGTTCGAAGGAGGCGGTCGCGGCATCCACCACGACCGGTGACGTGCTCTCCGCGGCGTACTCGATGAGGTCGAGCGCCTCGGGGTCGCGGGCGTCGGCCAGGTAGCGAAGGGCCGTGCCGCGCGCTCCGTCGGAGCCGCTGCGGGCGGCCTCGACGATCTCCGCGCGGTCGTCGGGTCCCGCGACGGCGGTCAGGCAGCGGGCGGCGGGCACGTACAGCACGGCGCCGCGCTCAAGACCTTCCTGTGCCCAGTCGAAGACGGCCTGGACGCTCCATCCGGGGCGCGGCCCCGACGGTCGCAGCTGGCGCTGCCAGCGGTCGAAGGAGCCCTGTTCCCGCGCGGCACGCACGCGTGCGCCGACCTCGGCCCTCGGGTCCTCCTCCCAGAGCCGCCAGGGCCTCGGTTCGTAGGCGTCGCGCACGACGGCGGCCAGCTCGGCCTCACCCTCCGCGTCGGCGGGGAACCTGGCGAGCACGGGGGCCGCGAGGGCGCGCAGCCCCGCGTCGTCGTCGCGCAGCGCCAGCTCGTCGAGGGCCCAGGCCCAGTTGGTGCCGTACGTCGCGTAGCGGCGCAGCAGTTCGAGGGCGTCATGCCTGCCGTAGGAGGCGAGGTGCCCGAGGACGGCGAGGGCGAGCCCGGTGCGGGAGTCGTCCGTGTCCAGGACGTCCTCGGCATCGAACAGGTGCCGCTCGATCTCCCCGAGCCCGCCGTGCAGGTCGAGGTAGAGCCTGGCGTAGTACAGGGAGCGGTTCTCCACCTGCCAGTCGTGGCGGGGGTCGCTCAGTACGCAGTGGTCGATGGCGGCGAGCGCCTCGGACCGTGGTGCGGTGAGTGCGTGCAGCGTGCCGTCGCCGCGGCCCCGCTGCAGCAGGCCGAGCAGCGTACCGCTGGGCGCTATGACCGGATCGAACATGGGAAACAGCCTCACATCAAGCGTCGACGCAACCGGGAATCACGCATTACCTGGCCGTGCGCCAACACGTCG
The DNA here is from genome assembly GCF_008704495.1 of Streptomyces kanamyceticus. NCBI lineage: Bacteria > Bacillati > Actinomycetota > Actinomycetes > Kitasatosporales > Streptomycetaceae > Streptomyces > Streptomyces kanamyceticus. The sequence goes on along the minus strand of NZ_CP023699.1, from coordinate 8,488,991 downwards.
GGCCGCCCGCCGTCTCTTGCTTGTCGAAGACCATCTTCCTCTGCCTCTCGTCGGTGGCCCTGGGGATCCCGGACGGGAGGTCCGGGGGCGGGCCGCTCACGGCCCGCGCGGTGCGGCAACACCTGCCCCACCGTCGCGTCCGTGAATCACGTCGTCATGATGACCCGGCGGTCGTGCCCGCCGCGACCACATTTCCAGCGCCCCCGTCTTCGCTGGTCAGGTACCCCGCTCAGGCGGCCCCGAACAGCTTCAGCAGCTCCGCCTTTCCGAACATCCGGGCGGTGTCCACCGCCGACGGCATCCCCGCGGCCGGATCGGCGCCGCCGTCGAGCAGGACCCGGATCACCGCTTCCTCGCCCTTGAAGACCGCACCGGCGAGCGGGGTCTGGCCCCGGTCGTTGGCCTGGTTGGCGTCGCCGCCGCGTGCCAGGAGGTCCCGGACCGCGTCGGCGTGCCCGTGGTAGGCCGCGAGCATCACCAGGGAGTCGCCGCTGTCGTTGGTGAGGTTCGCGGGGACTCCCGCGTCGACGTAGGCCGCGAGCGCCGCCGCGTCGCCCTGGCGCGCCAGATCGAAGATCTTGGTCGCCAGCTCCACGACCTCGGGGTCGGGGGCTTCGCTCATGTGGGCGTCCGCCTTTCTGGAATGCGCTGCTCCGGGATGCGCCGCCGGTGCAGCCGTACGAGTGAATCGACAGGGTACTGCCCTCGCGGGCACATGACCCGACCCTCCCGAGGCAAAGATCACGCAGGGTGCGGGAGACCGCCAGGACCCGCGCCCGGGCGGCCCAGTAGAGCTCTGCCATTCGAGCTAAATTCCGGAAAAGTCACCCATTTGCACCTTTTATCGTATGGATACATGCTGTGAGCCTGGAAGAACTCATGGTGACTGTCCCCATCAACCAGGAGAATCCTCATGATCCTGTCCATCTCAGGCGTCGTGCTGCTCGGAATCATCGTCTTCCTGTTCTTCCGAAAAGACGGACTCAAGGCCTCCCACGCCCTGGTCTGCGCGCTCTTCGGCTTCTACCTCGCGGGCACCGCCATCGCCCCGAGCATCAAGGCCGGCGGAGCGAGCCTGGCGAGCCTCCTCGGCGGGATCAAGTTCTGACGTCCCTGCCTTTCGTACGCACCTTCAGGAGACAGACGTGGCCAGGCGCCCACTCCCCCGCATTCTGAGCAACGGCACCGCATCCATCGCCCGGAGCCGGGAGCTGGCACGGTCGGCGGCAGACAGCGCCACCGATGTTCTCCACCCGCTGATCACGATCACTCGTGGACTGCGCCGGCTGGCAGCCGCCGGGCGGCGCAAGTGGGCCGACACCCCCAAGGACCGGCGCGGACCGCTCCTCTTCCTGGTGGCCTCCGTGGTCCTGGTCGTGGCGCTCGTCCCCTACGGGCCGCTGCTCGCCGTCATCGCCCTGATGGCGGCCGCCGCGTGGACGGGCCGCGAGCGCACCGCGCCCGCGCCGACCGGCCCCGACGAGGCGCAGGTCCAGCGGCTGCAGTCCCTCTACGAAGCGCTCGTCCCGTACTTCTCGGTCCCCGAGGACCCCGCCCCGCTCTTCGCGCACGGCGGCGACTGGGACAAGGCCTTCCCCTCGTACGACTTCGACGGCACGGGGCGCGTCTCACGTCTCGTGGTGAACTACCCGGCGTACTTCACCGACGGCGAGGCCGAATCGCGCGCGCGGATCGAGCAGCTGCTGCACGCCAAGGCGGGCCGCGGCAGGGAGTACCACTTCGCGTGGGACGAGGAGGGCAACCAGCTCACCGTCACCGTGCTCGCCCCGCTGCCCACGGACATCGCCGCCCAGCGTTTCGTCACCGCCCCCGGCGAGACCGTCCTCGGCTTCACCGACGAGACCGCAGTCCAGCGCACCCTGCCGCTGGCGGACGGCGAGGAGCAGCGCGACGTGCCCCCCGTCGTGTGGCGCACGGGCATCCGCTCCACCGAGCCCCACCTGTTGATCGTGGGCCAGCCCGGCAGCGGTACGACGTCGCTGCTGCGCTCCGTCGCCCTCCAAGCCCTTCAGTACGGTGACGTCCTCATCATCGAGGGCAGCGGCACCGGCGACTACGCGTGCCTGACGGGCCGCGACGGCGTGCTGGCCATCGAGTGCGGGCTCGCCGGAGCGCTCGCGAGCCTCGAATGGGCGGCGCACGAGATCGAGCGCAGGCTGATCTCCGCCAACCGCGCCCGGCAGGCGGGCCATCCGCCGCCGGAGGACACCAAGCGACCCCTGTGGATCCTCCTCGACCGCCCGAGCGCCCTGGGTCATCTGGCCGCGGCGGACGGCCGCAAGGATCCCCAGTCGCTGCTGCAGGTCCCGCTGCGGCACGGCAGGGCGGCCAATGTGACGGTGGTCGTGGCCGACCAGTTCGACAGCCTGGAGGCACTGAGCGACCCGGTACGCCAGCACACGCGCGCGCGTGTGGTGCTCGGGCCCGCCACGCCCGACCAGCTCGACGAGGTCCTCGGCATGCCGCCGCACACGACACCCACCGCGGACGTCCCGCCCGGCCGCGGCTACGCCCGGCTCGGTACGGGTCCCGTGCACCGGCTCCAGGTGCCCGCGACGCCCGACCCGTATGACGACGCGACCAGCGAGGCGCACCGTCAGGCGGTCATGGACCTGCTGCCGGAGCGGAGCACTCCGGCCGACCAGGCGCAGCCCATGGAGCAGGAGCGGGACCAGGACCAGGCGGAGCCGGTGCCCGCGGAGAGCTGACCGGGAGCCTCCGGGGAGCCGGACCGGGTCCGTCCGGGACGAGCGGGACCAGGACCAGGCGGAGCCGGTGCCCGCGGAGAGCTGACCGGGAGCCTCCGGGGAGCCGGACCGGGTCCGTACGGAACGGGCGTCAGGCGACGAAGGGGTGCGCGACCTCCGCACCCGTGCCCGCGCCCGTCTCCACGAGACGGGCCGCCGCGGCAAGGCGCACCGCCGCCTCGTCGGCGACCGCGCCGCCCACGGTGAACGGCAGCCGCACGTATCCCTCGAAGGCCCCGTCCACACCGAAGCGCGGCCCCGAGGGGACCCGCACCCCCACGCGCTCCCCCACCTCGGCGAGGCGCGACCCCGAGAGCCCCCCGGTGCGCACCCACAGCGTCAGACCGCCGCGCGGCACCTCGAACTCCCAGTCGGGCAGCTCGCGGCGCACGGCGGTGACCAGCGCGTCGCGGTTCGCCCTCGCCTGTTCCCTGCGCACGTCCACGGCCGCCTGCCAACCCCCGGTGTTCAGGAGCCAGTTCACGGCGAGCTGCTCCAGGACGGGAGTGCCCAGGTCGGCGTAGGCGCGGGCGGCGACGAGGCTGCGGATCACATCGGGCGCGGCCCGCACCCAGCCGATGCGCATGCCCGCCCAGAAGGCCTTGCTCGCCGAGCCGACGGTGATGACGGTGGAGCCCGCGGGATCGAACCCGCAGACGGGGCGCGGCATGTCGAGGTCCGGGTCGAGCCCCAGTTCGCTCATCGTCTCGTCGACGACGATGACGGTGCCCGCCGAGCGGGCCGCCTCGACCAGCTGCCTGCGCTGGTCCTCGCCCGCGAGCGCGCCCGTCGGGTTGTGGAAGTCGGCGACGACGTACGCGAGTCGGGGCGCCGCGTCGCGAAGCACCTGCCGCCAGCGGTCCAGGTCCCAGCCCGCCAGGCCGTCGGCCATGGCGACGGGGACGAGGCGGGCACCGGCCTCGCGCATCAGCTGCAGGATGTTGGCGTACGAGGGCGACTCGACGGCGATGCGTTCGCCGCGGCCCGCGAAGAGGTGGCAGATCGCGTCGATGGCGCCCATCGCGCCGGTGGTGACCATGATCTGCTCGGGCATCGTCGGGATGCCGCGCGCGGTGTAGCGCTCGGCGAGCATCTCTCGCAGGGCGGGCAGTCCGGCGGGGTAGTCGCCGTGCGTGTGGGCGTACGGCGGGAGCGCTTCGAGGGCGCCCTGCACGGCGCGGGTGAGCCAGGGCTCGGGCGCGGGCAGCGCGGCGCAGCCCAGATCGATCATGGAGCCGAGCGCCTCGGGCGGCAGCGGTTCGAGCCCGCGCGCGGGGAGGGGGTTTCCGGCCGGTACCGCGGTCCAGCTGCCCGCTCCCCTGCGGGATTCCAGGAACCCCTCGGTGCGCAGCGCCTCGTAGGCGGCGGCCACAGTGGTCCTGCTGACGGCGAGCGCCACCGCGAGCTCGCGCTCGGCGGGCAGCCGGGCGGCGACGGGGACCCGCCCTTCGAGCACGAGCAGCCGGATGCCGTCGGCGAGTGCGCGGTAGGCGGGCGGGCGGCGGGTGCCCGCGCCGCCGGGGCGTGCTTGCTGGGACGCGAGCAGCCGGGCAAGCTGAGTCGAACCCATTGCCGAAGTCCACTGAGCCATGATCCCCAGTCCACCTTCCCCGAATTGGCCATGGTTATGGCCTGCTTCCAAGCCACAGGGTGTCATGTGTCGGGCCACCAGTACTACGGGGGAGCGTTCCTTGTCCGCCACGAAGCCACCTCTCAGATCTCGCCTGAGGCCACAGCTCACGCCGCGTCTCGCACGACGGCTGCTCCAGCTGTACGTCGGGCTCACCCTGTACGGCGCGAGTTCGGCGCTGATGGTCGCGGCCGGTCTGGGGCCCGAGCCGTGGAACGTCCTCAACCAGGGCCTCGCCGAGCTGACAGGGCTGTCCATCGGCGTCGTCTCGATCATCGTGGGCGCCGCGGTGCTCCTGCTCTGGATCCCGCTCCGGCAGCGCCCCGGCCTCGGCACGATCTCGAACGTCTTCGTCTGCGGCCTGGCGATGGACGCCACCCTGGCGCTCCTGCCGGACGCGCACTCCCTCGCCGTACGCATCCCGCTGCTCGTGGCGGGCATCCTCCTCAACGGAGTGGCGACCGGCCTCTACATCACGGCCGCCTTCGGCCCAGGGCCCCGCGACGGACTGATGACGGGGCTGCACCGGCGCACCGGCCGCTCCATCCGTCTCATCCGCACCTCGATCGAGGTGGCGGTCGTGGTGACGGGCTTCGTGCTCGGCGGCACGGTCGGCGTGGGCACGGTCCTGTACGCGGTGTCCATCGGCCCGCTCGCCCAGTTCTTCCTGCGCCGGTTCGCCATCCCCGCGCCCACCGCACCCGGCGTCGTGGCCTCCGGCGGTCCATCGGAGCAGGCGATACTGCAGCGGTGACCTCGCGCGTACGCCACCCCTACCTCGATCACCCGGGCCCGCTCGCCCTCGCCCACCGCGGCGGCGCGGCGGGCGGCCTGGAGAACACCGCGGCGGCCTTCCGGCGGGCCGTCGGCCTCGGCTACCGCTACATCGAGACCGATGTGCACGCCACGGCCGACGGCAGGCTCGTCGCCTTCCACGACGCGACGCTCGACCGCGTCACGGACGCGGCGGGCCGCATCATCGACCTGCCCTGGAGCGAGGTTCGCCACGCGCGCGTGGCGGGCACCGAGCCGGTGCCCCTCTTCGAAGAGCTCCTGGAGACGTTCCCCGACGTGCGCTGGAACGTCGACGTGAAGGCCGAGCCCGCGCTCCTGCCGCTGCTCGACCTGATCCGCCGCACCGGCGCCTGGGACCGGATCTGCGTCGGCTCGTTCTCCGAGGCGCGGGTGGCCAGGGCCCAGCGCGTCGCGGGCCCCCGGCTCGCCACGTCCCTGGGCACGCGGGGCGTGGCGGCACTGCGCCTGCGTTCGTACGGCGTGCCCGTGGCCCCGCGCCGCTCCGCGGTCTGCGCCCAGGTGCCCGAGACGCACGGCGGGATCCGGGTCGTCGACCGCCGTTTCGTCCGCGCGGCCCACGCGCGCGGGCTGCAGGTGCACGTCTGGACCGTGAACGACGCGGAGCGGATGGCCGCCCTCCTCGACCTCGGTGTGGATGGCATAGTTTCCGATCACATCGAGACGCTGCGCGAGGTGCTCAAGGACCGGGGGACCTGGGTCTGAGCCGCCCGAGGGCGGCATCGCACCACGGGGAACAGCGAGGTCACGGGTGGGCACCGACACCGTGCAGGCAGCGGCGGCCGACGACGAGGCGGCCGCACGACGGCACGAGCAACGGGGCTGGTACGTCTACGACTGGGCGTGCTCGGTCTATTCGACGAGTGTCCTGACCGTCTTCCTGGGGCCCTACCTCACGGAGATCGCCAAGGCGGCCGCCGACCCCGACGGGTACGTGCATCCGCTGGGCATTCCGGTCCGCGCGGGATCCTTCTTCGCGTACACGGTGTCCGCGTCCGTCCTCCTGTCGGTCTTCGTGATGCCGGTGGCCGCCGCGGCCGCCGACCGCACGGGCCGCAAGAAGCCGCTGCTCGCCGTATCCGCCTATCTCGGCGCGGCGGCAACGGCGGGCATGTTCTTCCTGGACGGCGACCGCTATCTCCTCGGCGGCTTCCTGCTGATCGTCGCCAATTCCTCGCTCGCCGTCTCGATGGTGCTCTACAACTCCTTCCTGCCGCAGATCGCCCCTCCGGAGGAGCGCGACACGGTCTCCTCGTGCGGCTGGGCCTTCGGCTACGCGTCGGGCGCCCTGGTCCTGGTGGCGAACCTGGTGCTCTTCCTCGCCCACGACAGCTTCGGCGTCTCGGAGGCGACCGCCGTCCGCATCTGTCTGGCCTCGGCGGGCATCTGGTGGGGCGCGTTCACCCTCGTCCCCCTCAAGCGGCTGCGCGACCGCCGCGCCGCGCCCTCCGAGACCCCGGCCACGGGCGGCTGGCAGCAGCTGAGGTCCACGGTGCGCGACATGCGCCGCCATCCCCATACGCTCGCGTTCCTGCTGGCGTACCTCGTCTACAACGACGGCGTGCAGACGGTGATCTCCCAGGCGTCCGTCTACGGCTCCGAAGAGCTCGGGCTCGGCCAGTCCACGCTGATCGTCGCGGTCCTGCTCGTGCAGCTGCTCGCGGTGGCCGGAGCGCTCACCATGGGCAGGCTGGCCAGGACGTACGGCGCCAAGCGCACCATCCTCGGCTCACTGGTGGCCTGGACGGTGACGATCGGCGCCGGGTACTTCCTGCCCGCGGGGGCGCCCGCGTGGTTCTTCGTGCTCGCCGCGGGGATCGGCCTGGTCCTCGGCGGCACCCAGGCCCTGTCCCGTTCGCTCTTCTCGCACCTGGTGCCGCGCGGCAAGGAGGCCGAGTACTTCTCCGCGTACGAGATCAGTGATCGCGGGATGGCCTGGCTCGGACCGTTGATCTTCGGCCTCACGTATCAGCTCACCGGAAGCTACCGGGACGCGATCATCTCGCTCGTGGCGTTCTTTTTGATCGGATTCGCCCTGCTCTTGAGGGTGCCGGTGGCCCGCGCGGTGCGCGACGCGGGAAATCCCGTACCCGACCGGATTTAGCAACTGAAGGCAAAGGCCGGTAGTGTACGCGTTTGGCCTACCAGGCGGACCGTTACTGCGAGCTGAAGATTCAGAAACGCTGGGTGACATCTGCTGTCCAGATGTGACAAACCGGGCACTGGTGGGTACAACAAGGGGCGGCATACGACGGCGACGCATGACCCAGAACGGGAATCTTTACCGCCGACCGGACGTTGACCGGATGACGACGACAGCGACACCTGTCCTGTGGGCGACAAGCCCGGGAGGCACGATTCATGAGTGAGCGAGCTCTTCGCGGTACGCGACTCGTGGTGACAAGCTACGAGACCGACCGCGGCATCGACTTGGCTCCGCGCCAGGCCGTGGAGTACGCATGCCAGAACGGACATCGTTTCGAGATGCCGTTCTCGGTCGAGGCGGAGATCCCGCCGGAGTGGGAGTGCAAGGTCTGCGGGGCCCAGGCACTCCTGGTAGACGGCGACGGACCTGAGGAGAAGAAGGGCAAGCCGGCGCGTACGCACTGGGACATGCTCATGGAGCGCCGTACTCGAGAAGAACTCGAGGAGGTCCTGGAGGAGCGCCTCGCGGTTCTCCGGTCCGGTGCCATGAACATCGCGGTGCATCCGCGGGACAGCCGCAAGTCCGCCTGAGGGCGGACCCGGCGCACCACCGCACCAAGCAATACGAAGTACGAGGGCCGGGGCCACTGCTGAGCAGTGGCCCCGGCCCTCGTTCGTGTCTCCGTACCCTGCGGGCGGGGGATGCCCGCCCGCAGGAAGACCCACGGGAAGCCCGCAGCGCCCGCAGGAAGTGGGTCAGCGCGGCAGCTGCGGGTCGTCCGGGCGCGGGGCGCGTGCGCCCGGCTCGTCGTCCCTGATGACCTCGCCCTGGACCACCTTGCCGTCCGGGCGGTGCATGCGGGCCTGCTGGAAGGCGTCCCCGAGGCCGCCGGGGGTGGCCTCGCGCACCTTGCGCTCGAAGGTCCGCTCCGCATAGCGCCCGAGTGCCTTCTGGACCGGCGGGATCAGCAGGACCAGGCCGATGGCGTCCGAGATCAGCCCCGGCAGGATGATCAGGAGGCCGCCCAGCATCGTCAGGGCGCCGCCGCCGCTGCCGGACTCGGCGGTGGGCGTCACGCCGCTCTGCTGCTGTTGCACGGCCTCGCTGAGCTTGCGGAAGGCCCTGCGGCCCGCACGCTTGATCACCGCGGAGCCGAGCACCAGACCGGCCACCAGGAGCAGGAAGACCACGAGGCCGCTCGTGGCCCCCGCCACGACCGTGAGCAGCCAGATCTCGAGGACCAGCCACGCGGCGATGCCGAGCGGCAGGAACCTCAGGGGCCCGGTTCTGCGGGGCCGGGCGGTTCGGTTGGGAGGCGGTGTGCCAGTCGTCATGCTCCCAGTGTGCCTGGGCCCGCCTCAGTCCGGGATAAGGGGATGATCAAGAGGCGCCGGGCCCGCCCGCGAGGGCAGGTCCGGCGAGCCGCCCTCAGGGCTGCTTGCGGCCGATGACCCGGCCGACCCGCTCCCCCACGCCCCAGGCGGTGACCCGCCACAGCGCCTCGACCACGATGTTCTGGCTCATCTTGCTGTCGCCGAGCTCCCGCTCGACGAAGGTGATGGGCACCTCGACGACGTGGTACCCGGCCTTGACCGCACGCCGGGCGAGGTCGACCTGGAAGCAGTACCCCTGCGACTCGACCTCGGCCAGGCCGAGGCCCTCCAGGGTCTCGCGGCGGAACGCCCGGTAGCCGCCCGTCATGTCACGGATCGGCACGTCGAGCAGGAGCCGCGAGTAGGTGCTGCCGCCGCGGGAGATGAACTCCCGGTGCTTGGGCCAGTTCACGACCCGTCCGCCCGGCACCCAGCGCGAGCCGAGCACGAGGTCGGCGCCCTTCAGCGCGGTGAGCAGCCGGGGCAGCTCCTCCGGCTGGTGCGAGCCGTCGGCGTCCATCTCGACCACTACGCCGTAGTCGTTGTCGAGGCCCCAGCGGAACCCCGCCAGATAGGCGGCGCCGAGGCCCTCCTTGCCCTTGCGGTGCAGCACATGGACGCTGTCGTCCTCGGCCGCCAGCTCATCGGCGATCTTGCCGGTGCCGTCGGGGCTGTTGTCGTCGGCCACCAGGACGTGCGCATCCGGCACGGACGCCCGCACCCGGCCGACGATGGACTGGATGTTCTCCGCCTCGTTGTAGGTCGGAATGATCACCAAGGCCGTGCCGAGCGGGCCGAACTGTCTCCCCTGGTCCCCCGCTTCGGAGACCCGACCGCCGTCGTTCACTACTGCCCCTTCGTTCGTACGCAGAGGACCACCATAGTGGCCGCCGCCTGCGCCGCAGCGGCGGCACGGAGGTCAGGGCGGAAGTACCCGAGATGTACCCGTGATGTACCCCGGGCGCACCGGGGTCGAGGCCGGGGCGTACCGGGGTCGAGGCCGGGGCGTACCGGGGTCGAGGCCGGGGCGTACCCGGCGGCCACGGGGGGGGACGTACTGCGGATCGGGGCCCGGCACCCTTCGGGCCGACCTGGGACCCGCTGGCTGCGGATCGACCGAAAGCCGTTGTCTACTGAGCGTCCGGGCCCCACCCGGGTCACACCTGCCGACCGGCTGATACGTTCCCTCGCCTCCGCGTCGCGGGCGCTGGACCTGGCTCCCAGTGGTGGTGCGCCGGTGCGGCACACCATCCATGACCCAGCGGCGTTCGACGACCACGTGAAGGTTCGCCGGTCGGACGTCCTGTGGTGGACCCGGCCGAACCTACCCGCCGACGACGGCTCTCTGTCAATAGCCATGTGACCTGGGAGTATTGCGCGGACTGCCAGGTCAGTGCCGAGGATTCCCAGGTCGTACGACGGGCGGACGGGCCGCGATCGGCGCCGCGCACCGCCGGGACATCACTCGTCCGGCCCCACGAAGACGGGCCGTCCGCCCACCACGGTGCGCAGGCAGGCGGGGAGTTCGGCGCCCGGGGACAGGTCGGGCAGACCCGGCGTACCGGAGCGCGGGTCGGTCGACCAGCGGGCCACCCGGTCGTCCGGGGCCTGCACCACCAGATCGGCGGTGCGCCACACGGCGTAGTCCGCGGGCGCGCCCGGCACCAGGACGCCCGCGTCGTCGCGGCCGACGGCCCGCCAGCCGCCGCGCGTGTGGGCGGTGAACGCGGCGCGCACCGAGACGCGGTGCTCGGGCGTGTGGTGGAAGGCGGCGGCGCGCAGGGTGCCCCAGGGGTCGAGCGGGGTGACCGGGCTGTCCGAGCCGAACGCCAGCGGGACGCCGGCGCGCAGGAGCGCGGCGAAGGGGTTGAGGGTGCGGGCCCGTTCGGCGCCCAGGCGCTGGACGTACATGCCGTCGTCGCCGCCCCACAGCGCGTCGAAGGCGGGCTGCACGGAAGCGGTGAGGCCGAACTCGGCGAAGGCGGCGATCGTGTCGGGGGTGAGCATCTCGGCGTGCTCCACGCGGTGCCTGGCGGCGCGGACGCGGGCCAGGCCGACCCTCTCGGCGGCCGCGCGCATCCCGTCGGCCACGGCGGCCACCGCGGCGTCCCCGATGGCGTGGAAGCCCGCCTGGAGGCCCGCCTCGGCGCAGGCCACGACGTGGGCGGCTACGTCGGTGGCGTCGAGGTGGGCGGTGCCGGTGTGCGCGGCGTCGGCGTACGGCTCGTGCAGGCAGGCCGTGTGCGAGCCGAGGGCGCCGTCCACGAAGAGGTCGCCCGCGGCGCCGAGGGCGCCCAACTCACGGGCGCGCGCGACGCCTTCCGCGCCGTGCTCGGCCCAGTAGCCGACCACGCGGGGACCCGGCTCCTCGGCGGCGAGCCGCAGCAGGCCGGTGAAGTCGTCCTCGTCGGAGATCTCCGGGCCCGCGCACTCGTGCACCGAGCCGATGCCGAGGGACGCGGCGTGCCGCAGGGCGGCGCGCTGGGCCTCCGTGCGCTGCCGGGGCGTGATCGCGCCGAGCGCGGCGGCGCGCACGCCGTGGTGCGCGTCGCCGGTCAGCGGGGCGTCGGGGTGGAATCCGGTGCGTCCGGTGACGCCCGGCACCAGGTCGAGCAGGGCCGTGGTGGCGACCGCCGAGTGGACGTCGATGCGGGACAGGTAGAGCGGTCGGCCGCCGACCGCCTCGTCGAGCTCCGCGCGCGTGGGCGGGCGCCCGCCGGGCCAGCGGGCCGCGTCCCAGCCGTGCCCGAGCAGCACGGTGTCGTCCGGCCGCGCGGCGGCGTGTTCGCGTACGAGAACGAGTGCCTCGGCGAGCGAACGGGCCCCTGTCAGATCGAGTCCCGTCAGCGCGAGGCCGGTGGCCGTGGTGTGCACATGGGCGTCCGTGAACGCCGGGGTGACCAGGCATCCTTCGAGGTCGACCACTTCGTCGACGCCGTCGGTGAAGGCGTCGGCGGCCCCCTCGGAGCCGACCCAGGCGACGTGTCCGCGTTCCACGACCATCGCGGTCGCGAACGGGTCGGCGGGGCTGTGGACCTCTCCGCCGCGCAGCAGCACGGTGCGGTGGTCCTGGGTTGCCTGGGGGTCCTTGGAGTCCTGGGAGCCAGTCCCGGGGGCGGTGCTCTCGCTCATGGGACCAGTCTCGCCCCTCGGCGCCACCGGCCCGCGCGGGGGTCGCGTCAGACCTGCGGGGGCCGCGCCTCGTACGGGGTGGAGAGGACCACCGTCGTCCGCGTGGAGACGCCCGCCAGGGCGCGCAGCCTGCTCAGCAGGTGCTCCAGCTCCAGCGGGGTGGCGACGCGCACCTTGAGGATGTAGTTCTCGTCGCCCGCGACGCTGTGGCACGCCTCGATCTCCGGGACGCCCGCGAGGCGTTCGGCGATGTCGTCGGGGGCGCTGGGGTCGAACGGCTTCACCGAGATGAACGCCGTGAGCGGCAGCCCGACGGCCTCGGGGTCGACGACCGCCGCATAGCCGCGGATGACGCCGCGCTGCTCGAGACGGCGCACCCGCTGGTGCACTGCCGATGTGGACAGGCCCGTGGCCTTGCCCAGGTCGGTGTAGCTCATCCGCCCGTCCTTGACGAGCAGCTGCACGATCTGTCGGTCCAGCTCCTCCATGCGCCGAACCTACAGGGCTCTTGATCCCTCCGGATACCTGAGTGACCGAAGGGCCTGTTTGGGCGAGAGATCCGCGGGCAGGCGACCGGCAAGCTCTCACGGCATGTGACGAACGACACATGGCTGTGACCGTGTCCTTCGGGATGCCACGATTACCCCCACGACGGGACGGGAAGTGCTTGCTGTGGTCGAGGCCGCAGCGCCTTGTCGGCCCACCCAAGGGGGAGAGTCCCATGCAGAATCTGAAGCGCCCCGGTCGGTCTGCCCGCGGTAAGCAGCAGCCGGTCGCCGAACCCGCGCCGGAGGGTGTCGAACCGGCTGACGACGGGCTCGACGCGTACGACACCTTCGAGATGTACCGCGTCAACTGCCCCGACTGCGGGCAGCCGATCGCGCTCCTCGCCGACGAGGACGTCCTGCCCGAGCACGCCCTGTGCCCCACTCCGTGGAACCCGTTCGGGCTCACGGTCTGTGCCGGTACGGGGCGTCAGGCCGCCGACGCCGCGCCCGCCGACGAGTCGATGGAGGTTCAGGAGCAGGACACCGCCCTGCTGCTGACGCTCCCTCAGGGACTCGACTGGCGGACGCAGCCCTTCTCGCACGTGGGCGGTCCGGGCTCGCGCCCCGTGGTCCGCGTGCCGCAACAGCACCGGCCCGCCGCCTGAGTCACCAGTAGCTGCCCTGCACCATGGCCGCGAGGCTGGCGTGGTGCAGGATCAGCATGTCCGCCTCCTCGGCGGTCCCCGGCACCGCGGCCTCGCCGAAGTGCACTTGGCGGTAGGCGACGCGCAGCATCACGACGGCGTGCCGCAGCGCCGCGTACAGCGTGTAGAAGTCCATGGCGCGGGGCGTGTGCCCGGTCTGTCGCGCGTAGGCCTCCTCGACGCGGTCGCGGCGCAGGAAGTCCGGCAGGCCCGGCTGGCCGAAACTCACCGTCAAGTCCTGGAAGAAACGGTGCAGATAGACGGTCCAGCCGATGTCGACCTCGCGCGGGGCGAGCGCCGCCATCTCCCAGTCGAGGACGGCCGCGGGGTCGAAGCCCGCGTAGATGATGTTCCCGATGCGCGCGTCGCCCCAGTTGAGCACGGGGTCACCCTCGTCGTCCGGCCACATCTCCTCGATGCGGTCGAAGGCGCTCTCGATGAGCGGTGAGCGGGGCAGTCCGCTCACCACCCATTCGTAGTAGGCGCGTTGGGACTCGACGTGGCGGCGCAGCGGGCTGCCCTCACCGGGGGTGGCGAGGAACTGCGCCTCGGAGAGCGGGACTTGGTCGTGGAGGTGCGCGATGACGCGGACCGACTCCTCCTCCAGGTGGGCACGCTCGGCGTCGGTCGCGGAGTGCAGCCAACTCCCCTCGTACGTATAGGGCATGACGTCCGGCGGGACGCGGCCCTCGACGCGCTCCATGACGAAGAACGGCGCGCCGAGCGGCCCCGGGTCTTCTTCGAGCCAGAGCACGCGCGGCACCGGCAGGTCGGTGTGCTCGGCGATGAGTCGCATCGTGCGGTACTGGCGCGGCATGTCGTAGACGGGGAAGATCGTGTACGCCGCCGGGTCGGCCGCCACGCGCAACGCGCAGGAGGCGAAGGGCGGTTCGGGGTGCTCGACGGAGAAGAGCAGGGTCTCGCTGGACATGCCGTTGGACTCGGGGACGGTGACGTCGACCGCCTTCGCGCCGGGCAGGCGGTGGCCGAGCCAGGCGGTCAGTCGGCGGGCGAGTTCTTCCGGTTCGCGCGTGGTGGTGCGGGGGCGGGGTGCCGTGGCCATGCCCGTGCTCCTCTCTCGGTCCCTCGGCCCCTCAGGGCGCGACCGAGTCGAATCCGGTGAATCCGCTGGGGTCGTGGCGGCCGAAGCTGCCGTGCTCGAAGATCCCGTAGCCCGTCTGCCCGTTGAGGGTGAAGCGGGCCGCGTGGTCGATGACGCCGTACGCGGCGAGCGGGTGGGCCGAGGGGTCCGACAGGTCGTAGCTGCGGCGGTCGGTCCAGTCGCGGCCGCGCCAGGTGCCGTGCTGCCAGTCGTCGGCCGGGGGATATCCGGCGCCGACGGCCAGCGGCAGCGAGGTGAGGACCCGCACGCCGAGCTCGACGGGCTTGCGGTCGACGGGGTCGGTGAGGTGGACGACGGCGCTCTGCGGGTGGCGACTGCCCGAGCGGTAGGTGATGTCGGCCTGTGGCCAGCCCAGTTGGCGGTCGGGGTGGCCGGGGCGGACCAGCGTGGCGTCGTTCAGGGTGCGGTAGCCGTCCGCGTCCTCCTGGGCGATGACCATCAGGAAACGGTCGTCGAAGCGCACCGGGCTCCAGATCCAGTGGAAGCCCTCGGTGGCGAACTCCTCCTCCAAGCGCCCGCGTTCCTCGCCGGGGATGGGCCGCACGCCCCAGCTGCGGTCGCGCGTGGCGGTCCACTCCCCCGCGCTCACCCGGATCTCCTGTGAGCCCGCGCGGATCACCCCTTCGGGGCGGCCCGCCTGGACGAAACGGCGCCCTTCGAGGCTCAGCCGGTCGCCGCGCCGCTGGATGTGGTGCGGCTCCCACAGGGCGGGGAAGTCGGCGTTCCACGTGATGTCGTACGTGAGGGAGTCGGGGTCGTCGGGATCGGCGGCGCACCGCAGGCGCAGGCGGCGCAGCGGCTCCTCGACGGTGATGCGCAGGGGGCCGACGGAGAGGTCCATCCGGTCCTCGCCCAGGGCGTCACTGGCGCGTACGGCGTGCAGCGTATCGCCGATGCGCAAGGTGGCGTACGCGTCGATCACACCGGTGTTCGGGTAGACGCCGAGCCCGAGGATGAGCAGGGCGCGGCCCTCGTGGTCGAAGAGGTGGAAGATGCACCGGTCGTACGCGTTGCGGTCGCCCGTCGCGACGTGCTTCATGGAGAGCGGGACCTGGTGCACGGGGTACTCGTCGAGCGGGACCGGACGGTCGTCTGCCACGGCAAACCTCCCTGGAAGCACGGCAGTTCAGGGTGGCGGGAGGCGGTGGGGCCCTCCGGCGCGGAGATGACGGTACGTCAGATTTGGGGACGGAGCCATACAGCGGAGCCCTGCGCATGCCGGATCGCACGAGCGGGCCGCCTCCGGTGTGCGCGGTGTCGTACGGCCGTCCACGCGCACATCCGCGCGCCCGCGCAGGCCCCCCGTGAACTGACGGTCGAATCCACGGGGCGGTGACCTCGATGGGGTGACAGGCGTTGGCCTTGCATGACCCCACGGACATGGGCCCGGCGCATCTCCCCACCGGCCGCCGACGGCGCGCCCTGGTGATGGTGCCCGCCTCCGCAGAATCGGTTCCTCAGCGACCCCAGCAGCCACCGCCTCACCAGGCACCGCCCCATCCAGCACAGCCCCACCAGCAGCCGCGACAGCAGCCGCACCCGCAGGCACAGCACCACCAGCAGCCCCACCCGCAGCCCCACCCGCAGCCACAGGCACAGCCGCACCTCGCGGACCCGCCGATCTACCGCGCGCTGATCCGCCACTGGTCCGACCGCGGCCGGACCCTGCCGGGGCGTCCGGATCCGGAGTGGGTCAGGCTCGCGGCGCCGCCGGTGCGGCACGGCCAGTTCAGCGCGAGTCGGGACCCGCGAGGTGACGGGCGATGACCATGCGCTGGATCTGATTGGTGCCCTCGACGATCTGCAGCACCTTGGCCTCGCGCATGAAGCGCTCCACGGGGAAGTCCGCGGTGTAGCCGTAGCCCCCGAGCACCTGTACGGCGTCGGTGGTCACCTTCATCGCGGCGTCCGTGCACAGGAGCTTCGCCATGGCCGCCTGCTTGGAGAACGGCCTGCCCGCGTCGCGCAGCCTGGCCGCGGCCAGGTACAGCGCCCGGCCCGCCTCGATCTGCGTCGCCATGTCCGCGAGCATGAACCGAAGGCCCTGGAAGTCCGCGATCGGCCGCCCGAACTGCCGCCGCTCCGTGGCGTACGACACCGCCTCGTCGAGCGCCGCCTGGGCCACCCCGATCGCGCAGGCCGCGATGCCGAGCCGCCCCGAGTCGAGCGCGGAGAGCGCGATGGCGAAGCCCTGCCCCTCGTCGCCGATGCGGCGGGAGCCGGAGACGCGCACGCCGTCGAAGTTGATCTGCGCGGTGGGCGAGCCCTTCATGCCCATCTTCTTCTCGGGCACCGCCGCGTTCAGGCCATCGGCGTCACCCGGCACCAGGAAGGCCGTGACGCCCCTGGCGCCCTCGCCGCCGGTGCGGGCCAGGACGGTGTAGAAGTCGGCGACGCCGCCGTGCGTGATCCAGGCCTTGGTGCCGGTGATGACCCAGTCGTCGCCCTCGCGGACGGCCTTGGTGCGCAGGGACGCGGCGTCGGATCCCGACGCGGGCTCGGAGAGGCAGTACGCGCCGAGGAGGCCGCCGCCGAGCATGTCGGGCAGGTGCTCGGCCCGCTGTTCCTTGGTGCCGTACCCGGCGAGCGCGTGGCAGGACAGGGAGTGCACGCTGACGCCGAGGCCGACGGTCAGGCGGGCGGCCGCGAGCTCTTCGAGGACCTGGAGGTAGACCTCGTAGGGCTGGTCACCCCCGCCGAATTCGGCGGCGTACGGCAGTCCGAGCAGGCCCGATTCGGACAGCAGGGTGAAGACCTCGCGCGGGAAGCGTCCGGCCTCCTCTTCCTCGGCGGCCCGCGGCGCGATCTCGCGCTGGACGATGTCCCGGACGAGCGAGAGCAGATCCCTGGCCTCATCCGTGGGCAGCTGACGATCCACCGGCTGCGGGGCGTGGTCGGGCATGACGCTCTCCTCCCTGTCGGGCTACGGCGGGCTCCGCTGTGGGTGAGGCGGCGCCACCGGGAAACGATGCAGGGCCCGGGCCGCCTTCCGGGTCACGGAAGCGGCTGACCAGCGGCTCTGGCGCGTTGAGTATGCCCGATCGACGGCACCCCGTCACTAGTTAACGACCGCTTACTCGAAAGATAGCCGAAGATCGACGATGACCGCGGGATTGGTACGAACCATTGACGCACTGGTCTAGTCCTCCTACTGTTCCCCCGAACGTCTTAACGCGTTCATGCCAAGACGCGGCATGGATGCGACACAGCCGCGACACGCAGGTCCACAGCACCACTTCCCCCCTCCCTGTTTCCCCCCACAAGGAGACACGATGCTCAGACCGCACACCCCCCGCGCCTCCTTCCGGGCGCTCATCGCCACCGCCTGTTGCGCCGTACTCGGCGCGGGCCTGCTGGCCGGCGCGGGCAGCGCCGCCGCCGAGCAGGACAAGGGCACCCCCACGAAGGCGGCCGCCGGTTCCAAGGTCGTCGGCTACTTCACCGAATGGGGCGTCTACGACCGGAACTACCACGTCAAGAACGTCGACACCTCCGGCTCCGCCGACAAGCTCACGCACATCAACTACGCCTTCGGCAACGTCCAGGGCGGCAAGTGCACGATGGGCGACGCCTACGCGGCCACCGACAAGGCGTACACCGCGGACCAGTCCGTGGACGGCGTCGCCGACACCTGGGACCAGGACCTGCGCGGCAACTTCAACCAGCTGCGCAAGCTGAAGAAGAAGCACCCCGACCTCAAGGTCCTCTGGTCCTTCGGCGGTTGGACCTGGTCGGGCGGCTTCACCGAGGCCGCCAAGAACCCGGCGGCGTTCGCCCAGTCCTGCTACGACCTGGTCGAGAACTCCAAGTGGGCCGATGTCTTCGACGGCATCGACATCGACTGGGAGTACCCGAACGCCTGTGGTCTGACCTGTGACACCAGCGGGCGCGAGGCGTACAAGAGCCTGATGTCCGCCGTGCGTTCGAAGTTCGGCGCGAACAACCTGGTGACCGCGGCGATCCCGGCGGACGCCGAGACCGGCGGCAAGATCGACGCCGCCGACTACGCGGGCGCCGCGCAGTACGTCGACTGGTACAACCCCATGACGTACGACTACTTCGGCGCCTGGGACGCGAAGGGTCCGACCGCCCCGCACTCGCCGCTCACCTCCTACAGCGGCATCCCCAAGGAGTCCTGGAACTCCGAGGGCACCATAAAGAAGCTGAAGGGCCTCGGCGTTCCCGCCGAGAAGCTGCTGCTCGGCATCGGCTTCTACGGCCGCGGCTGGACGGGCGTCACGCAGAAGGAGCCCGGCGGCACCGCGACGGGCCCGGCGGCGGGCAAGTACGAGCAGGGCATCGACGACTACAAGGAACTCAAGACCAAGTGCCCGGCCAACGGCACGGTCGGCGGGACCGCGTACGCGCACTGCGGGAACAACTGGTGGAGCTACGACACCCCGGCGACCATCGCGGGGAAGATGGACTACAAGAACCAGCAGGGACTCGGCGGCACGTTCTTCTGGGAGCTCAGCGGCGACACGTCCAACGGTGAGCTGATCAAGGCCATCAACTGACGTATCGCGCAGGGACGTTGGGGCGGGAGCCGGTCGGCGGCTCCCGCCCCTTCGTCATGGGCCCTGGTGAGCCCTCACGGGCGGGCGGGTGCGGGGTACGACGGCTCGAAGTCCTCGATCACGCGCAGCGTGTCGCCGAGGGTCCGCACGAGGAGGTCGCAGACCGTCTCGCGCGCCAGGCCCTGGTGGCCGATCCAGTCGAGCGTGATGCCCTCGACGCTGCACAGCCAACCGAGCAGCGCGGTGCGCGCGAGGCGCGGTATGTCCGTGCGGCCGTACGCCCCTTCGGCGATCGCGCCGATCATCGCCTCGCGCACCCCGTCCCGTATGGCGTGCACCTCCGCGTCGAAGCCGACGCCGCCGCTGATGATCGTGCGGTACGCGGCCTGGTGGTGCTCGGCGTAGCGCAGGTAGCCGTCGATGGTGCGGTGCACGCGGTCCACGGGCGGCAGGTCGTCATGGCGTCCGGCGCGCGCGACGAGATCGGCGACGGAGTCCTCGATGATCGCGAGGTAATAGCCGCGCTTGGACTTGAAGTAGTAGTAGATCAGCCCTTTGGCGACGCCCGCCTGCTTCGCGATGTCGTCCATCGACAGGGCGTCGTAGGACGTGTCGGCGAACAACTTCCGGCCGATGGCGATGAGTTCGGCGCGGCGTGCCGCGGAGCGGTCGGTGCCGCGCTGTTGACTATTATTCAATTTCGGCCCTAGTCTCCAACTGCCTCGGGATGTCCGCAGTATGGCAGAACCGTGCCACCTGCCGGTTCGGCTCCCGACGGCGCTTCACGCACTCCCCTTACGCACGCTTACGCACCCAGCACGACGTACGGGAGGAAGACAGTGAGCGCAGCACGCAACGCGTTACGCGAGGGCAGAACCAACTGGAAGAAGACGGCCGTGGTGGCGCTGCCCGCCGTGCTGGCCGTCGGGGTCATGGCCAATGTGATGGCCGAGGGCGCGCTCGCCGCGTCCTTCGCCGTCTCCGGGACGAGTTTCCAGGTGTCGTCGGGCAAGCTGACCAGCCAGGGCCTGTCCTCGTACGTACAGACCGACCGGGACGTCGACGGCAAGGGGCACCCGGTGGCGCTCCTCGGGATCGGCGACGCCACGCTCTCCGACATCTGCCAGGCGGCCGAGGTCAAGACGCCCGTCGGCACCGTGGTGTTCAAGCTGACCGCGGGCGGCGACGCGGGAAAGGTCACCGCGAGCAACCTCGTCATCGACGGGGAGGACCTGGTGGGCGACGCCCGCTTCGGCACCGCGGAGATCGGCAGGGACGCCTCCACCCTCGACGAGGTGCCCGGAATCAAGGGCGAGCGCGGCAAGTTCGGGCTGCAGGCCGGGGACATCGAGGTCGCCGGGGTGAAGTCACACGCCTGGTCGGCGACCGGCGGGAACTTCCGGCTCAAGGGCATGAGGGTCGATGTCAGCATCGGCGGCAAGAAGTGCTTCTGACCGGTGGCGGCAGAGCCGGTGTCAGGCCGTTCCGGCGGGACGGCGGCGGCTGGCTCGACCGGCGCCTGCCGTGGCCCGAGCAACGCCGGGTGCTGCGCGGATGGCGGCGCACCCGGCCGTTCTGGGGCGGCCTGCTGCTGATCCTGGGCGGCGCCGAACTCCTGCTCGTACCGCTGTCGCCGCTGACCGTCCTGGTCAGCCTGGGGCTCGGCGGGATCGCGGCGCTCGGCATCGGCATCGCCCTTGTCGTGGCCGGGCTCTTCCTGTGGCTGCTGCCGCACACCCATCACTACGTGAGCGTCAACGCCCTGATCCTGTCGGTGCTTTCCTTCGCGGCCACCAATCTCGGCGGCTTCCTGGTCGGCATGCTCCTCGGCATCGCGGGCAGCGCCATGGCGTTCGGCTGGAGTCCCGTGCCCGAGGGCACGGAGGAGGATCCGGACCGGCCCAAGGTGCGGGACGGGCAGGGCACGCGGACCCTGGCCGTACTCCTTCCCGTACTGATCGTCGCCGGGATCATGAACGGGAACCCGGCGAAGGCCGCGCCGCCCTCGGGCGCGGAGGTCGTGGCGCCGCGGGTGCCGCCGACCGTGACCACGACGCTCTTCGCGCCACAGGGCTTCCTGCTTGCGGGCGTGCGCGAGATCCCCACCGCGGACGGGCCGTTGAAGGTCATGGTGCTGCGGATGAAGGCCGCCTCACTCACGGACTACAAGCTGACGACGCGCGACGGCAAGGAGGAACTCGCCCTGGGCGCCGACACCTTGGAGCTGAGCGGCGACGTCACGCTGTACCTCACCAAGTTCAAGGGGTGCCTCGAAGGCATCCTCTGTCTGACCTTCACGCCCGACAAGCTGCCGGTGCCGCCCGTCGTGCCGCCGTTCGTCTTCATGACGGACGTCAGCGCCGAACAGGCTCTGGTCACATCGGACTTGATCGTGGCGGGTGGTCTGACTCTGAAGGCTTCGGCATGAGGGGCTCGGTATGAGGGACTCGACATGAGGGGCTCGGCGTGATCCAGATTCAGGCCGAGCTCTTCTGGGCGTACGCGATCGGCGCGACGTTCGCGCTCTCCGCGGGGCGTCAGCTGCAGGTGTGGGAGCGGATCAACGCGGGCGAGGGGCCGCGCACGCGCAGCCGGGCCGCCAACCCGTACCTCGCGCTCACCGCGCTCTTCGCCGCCGTCCTGATGGTCCCGACGGGCCTCTTCCTGCTGTGGCAGAACCCCGCATGGGCGACCATGCACGTCGCGTCGGGGCACGAGGGCGTGTGGGCGGGGTTCGTGCTGTTCTACGCGGGCGGGATCCCCGTCGCCGCGATCATCGGGTTCCTGGTGGCGCAGGCCCTGGTGCTCGTGGGGGCGGGGTACTGGGCGTACCTGCAGTGCGTGGGCGGATACTTCCTGCTCTTCGGCACGCTGGTGCACGGCTGGGACGGCAGCGGCTACGAGCGCTTCCTCTCCCCCGGCGCGAAGGACTTCGCCGAGTGGCCGAAGGACAGCGTCGTCAATCACGTGCTGGGCTTCTTGACGTCCGGCACGTTCCTCGCGCTGCTGCTCTTCGGCGCCGCCGTCATCGGCACCATGCTGATGACCGAGATCGGCTGGCTGATGGAGGGCTGGTCACTGCCCGGCGCCGACGAGGACCGCAAGGTGCCGAGGATCCTCGGCATCGCCATCGCGGGGGCAGGGGTCTACGGACTGCCGTTCGTCGGCGCGCTCCTGGCCAGCGGTCTCGTCCGCCTGCTCGGCGGCTGGCTCGGCCTGCCGCTGTTCGCGGTGCTCGCGGGGGTGACGCTGCTGCACGGGCGCTCGCCGGTGCGCTGGCTGTACGGCCTGGTGGGCGTGCCGGGGCGGCACTGGCGGGCGGGCCTCGACGACAGCGGCTACGAGGACGGGCTCACAGCAGACCGGCCTGCGTGACGAGCATCGCGAGGACGACGACGAGGGTCCAGCCCGCGAGGTGCTCCAGGACGTTCGGTCCGTCTTCCTTGGGGCCGCCGGTGCGGGCCTTGGCGTGGACGGCGGTGGCAGAGGTCGCGGTCATGTCTTCTCGCTGACGTTCGGCTGGCAGTGCGTCTGACAGTGGCTTCCCCCCACTGGGACCCCTCCACCTTGCCAGCAGGACACCCGATCGAGGGAGAGACCTTGGTCACCCACAACCCGGCCGGAGTGCCGTGCGTCTAAGTCGTGACACGAGCAGGGCTCGTCGCACGTCCGCGCAGCATCCGACCGAGAGGTTCCCGATGAGCACGTACCGGACACCACGCCGCAGAGCACGGCTCGCCCTCGCGGCCGCGATCACCGCGGCGGCCGCCCTCACCGCACCGGTCTCGCAGGCCGCGTCCGCACCCTCACCCGCACCCTCATCACCCGTTCAGAAGCCCTCGCCCGGGGCGCCCGGCCTCGGCGACCCGATGTTTCCGCTCGACGGGAACGGCGGGTACCGGATCGACCGCTACTACCTGGACTTCGACTGGCAGGCGCCGAAGACCCCGTTCGGGGCGACGACGACGATCAAGGCGCACGCCACCCAGGCACTCTCCCGCTTCAACCTCGACTTCGGCGGCAACACCCTGCGCTCCGTGACGGTGAACGGCGCGCCCGCCGACACGTCGCGCTCCGGCGACGAACTGACCGTCACCCCCAAGTCCCCGCTGGCCAAGGGCAGTTCCTTCACCGTCAAGGTCGTGTACACCGCCGACCCGACGCAGACCAGGCACCGCGACGACGCGATCGAGGACTACGGCTGGATCCCCACGCCCGACGGCACCGTGGTCTATCCGCAGCCCAACGGCGCCCGGCTGATCTTCCCCGGGAGCGACCACCCGAGCCAGCGCGCGCCGATCACCTTCCGGATCACCACCCCGGGCGACCGCACGGCCGTCGCCAACGGCAGGCTCGTCTCGCGCGCCGAGCGCCCCGACGGCCGCGTCCGCTGGACGTACGACTCCGAGCAGCCGCTCTCGACCCAGCTGGTGCAGCTCGCCGTCGGCAAGTTCAAGGTGGTCGAGAGCCAGGGGCCCGGCGGTCTGCCGCTGCGCGACGTCGTCCCCGACGCGCTGGTCGAGCTGACGGCCGCGTACCGAGGGCTCACCCCCGACCATCTGAAGTGGCTCCAGGAGCGGCTCGGCCCCTACCCCTTCAATCGCTACGGCATCCTCGTCGGCGACACCGACCTCGGTGTCGCCCTGGAGACGCAGACGCTGTCCCTCGTCCCGAAGGCCGATCTCCTCGGCACGAAGGTCGACGCCGAGCGGAACATGGTGCACGAGCTGACCCACCAGTGGTTCGGCGACAGCGTGGCGCTCAAGAGCTGGTCCGACCTGTGGGTGAGCGAGGGGCACGCCCGCTTCTACGACCGGCTGTACTCCGAGGAGCACGGCGGCGAGAACTTCGAGGCCCTCATGAAGGCCGCCTACAAGGCGCACGACCAGTGGCGCCGCGACTACGGCGCCCCCGCGGAGCCGACCGAGCCGAACCTCTTCAAGCGCATGCGGTACGACGGTTCCGCGCTGGTCCTCTACGCCCTGCGCGAGCAGGTCGGCGACGCCACGTTCCAGAAGATCGAACGCGCGTGGGTCAGCGGCTTCAAGGGCCGCACGGCGGGCACCCAGGACTTCATCGACCTGGCGTCGAAGGTCGCGGGCCAGGACCTCGATGGGTTCCTGCGGCCGTGGCTGTACGGCCCGAAGACGCCGCCGATGCCGGGGCATCCGGACTGGGTGGTGGACCCTGCCACGTGACGCGGGGCGTCCTCACGATGTACGTGGGCCCGGCCGCCGGGGAGCGGCCGGGCGCCGCCGCTTGACCCACAGCAGCAGGACCACGGAGCACACCGCGGCGGACGCGCACCACGTCGAGATGTACTCCTGGCGCCACAGCACGAAGGTCACCGCGGCCCCGACGGCGACCAGGACGCCGAACAGGACGAGGCCGCGGTCGTCGGAGAGGAGGAGGGAGCCGATGGTGGCGAAGAGGTAGCCCGCGACGACCAGCTCCGCCCGCGGCAGCCCCAGGGAGTACCCGACCGTGTGCCCGCGGATCTCGGCGGTCACGGTGCGGGTCACCAGCGCGTGCGCGAGCGCGGCCGCCGTCGCGCAGCCCACCACGAGAGGCACGAGCAGACGGCGGCGGGCCCCCGGCGGCGCGGCGCACAGCACGGCCGCCGGTACCCACAGCGCCAGGAGCGGCAGCGCGATGACGGCCCAGGCGACCGTGGCGGGCCCGGTGCCGCCGTCGTGGTGCCAGACCGCGGCCTCGATGATCTGGTGGACCCCCAGAAGAACGGGCAGCGCGGCCAGCGGCAGGTCACGGGGGCGTCGGGCCGCCAGGGCCACCGAGGCGACCCCCACCGCCGTGATGCCCGCGCCCGCGACGAGGTCGGCGGTAGCGCTCCAGCACATGGCGGCAACGCTACGGGCGAGGCAGCGCGGGAGCCCGCCGGATGCGCCTTTGGACTAGGCCGGACGCGCGGGACCATGCGACCGCCCCGACGCAGCCCCGCCACACGGCCCGCGCGGGCTCCGGGAACCCCCGGCCGGAGCCCGCGCGGACCGGTCGTCCCCCGTGGCACAGCCGGGGCCCGCCCCCGCAGAAGCCTGCCGCCGGTGTACCTCCCGGGCCGCGCCGGACACCCGAGGGCCGTACCGACGCCCCGGCGCAGACCCACCACACGGCCCGCGCGGGCTCCGCGATCCCCCACCGGAGCCCACACGAACCAGTCATCCCCCCGTGGGACAACCGGGGCCCGCCCCCAGAGGCTCGCCGCCGGAGTGTCTCCCGGGCTGCGCCGGACACCCGAGGGCCGTACCGACGCCCCGACGCAGACCCACCACACGGCCCGCGCGGGCTCCGCGATCCCCCACCGGAGCCCACACGAACCAGTCATCCCCCCCGTGGGACAACCGGGGCCCGCCCCCGCAGAGGCTCGCCGCCGGTATGCCTTCGGGCTGCGCCGGACATCCGGGGGCGCCATGCCGACACCCCGACGCAGACCCACCACACGATCCGCGCGGGCTCCGCGATCCCCCACCGGAGCCCACACGAACCAGTCATCCCCCCGTGGGACAACCGGGGCTCACCACCGCCATGCCTCCAGGGCGGCCCGGCCGTCAGCCCCCGTCGGACAGCCGCGGCTCGATCCTGAAGAGTTCGCCGCCGGCCTGGCCGACGAGGCTCCGGCCCTCGCTCATGAGTTCGGGTGCGATCCCGGCCCGCATCGGGCTCTTCGGCAACGAGACCTTGCCGCGCCAGCGCACGTCGCCGCTGTCCAGGTCGAGGCCCACCAGGTGGCCCGACGGGTCGAGGAAGTACGCCACCCGGCTCGTGAGGTCCACCGCGGCCGCGGAGGGCAGTTCCCGCATCGTGGAGTCGCGCGGGTCCTCGCGGAGCGTGAGACCCGCGGCCGTCGACCACAGCCGCTTGCCGTTGTCGGCGGAGTACGCGACGGCGTTGCCGTCCCTGCCGACGCCCAGGATGCGGCCGTCCGCGACCGTGCCCATGGCCAGCCGGTCCATCCGGTGGCGCGTCACCTTGCCGGATCCGGTGTCGACGCGGATCAGGGTGGCGGGGCCCGGCTCGCCGGTGGGCGCCTTCCCGTCGGCCGGACCCGCCAGCAGCACGGCGTCCCCGTCCGTACCGATCTTCATGGTGGGCCCCTTGACGGAGGCCACCTGCTCCGGCCTGCCCGTCTTCGGGTCGAGGCGGACGACGGCGCTCCGCTGCGGTGCCTTCTCGCTGTCCGGGGAGCACGTCAGATACGGGACGCCGCCGATCACGGCCCGGTCGCAATCGGCCTGCGTCCACTTGTACGTCCACAGCGTCCGGCCCGTCCTGCCGTCCAGCGCGGCCACGCGCTTGAAGGAGGGTGTGTTGGCGAGGACACCGCCGTCGAACAGGACGGCGGAGGTGCCGCCCCGGCTGTCGTCGGCCAGTTCGTGCTTCCACAGCACCCGCCGCGTACCGGCGTCGAGGGCGACGAGGTCGGTGCCCGCCGTGGATGCCCCCGGATCGTGATCGGCGTAGGTGTACACCACCCCGTCCCTGGCACCGGGGAACGTTCCCGCCGGGGTGCTGCCGCTGTGGCCGCCCTTGGCCTTCCGCCGCCAGTCGACCTTTCCGGTGCGGCCGTCCACGCCGATGGCGTCGTACTTCTCGCCCCGGCAGTACACGTCACCGTCCTCGGTACCGATGGCACAGGCGTCCCAGGACTCGGCGGGCAGCTGGGTCTGCCAGAGCAGCTTGCTCTCCTTGCTCACCTGTGCGGCCGGGCGCGAGGCCCCGTCGTCGCCGAGCGCACCGGTGGTGAGGGCGGCGCCCAGGGTGACGCCCGCGAGGCCGAGCACGGTGCCCGTCGCGCGGACGACGTTGCGCCGTCGGCGGCGGCGTACGACGCGCTCGGCGATGCCCGCGGGAGCGGCGGGGTTCTCGGGGGTCCAGGCGTTCAGGACGTCCCTGATGGTGTCGTCCAGCTGGTCGGGGTTCATGTGCGGGCTCCCTTCAGGGACATGGCGTGCGGGGCGGTGGCGGCGGTCGGTCCGGGGAGACCCAGCTCTGGCGCGAGGATACGCAGCCGGGCCAGGGACCGGTGGGTGGTGCTGCGTACGGTGCCCACCGAGCAGCCGAGCGCGGCGGCGACCTCCGTCTCGGACAGGTCCTCGAAGTAGCGCAGCACCAGTACGGTGCGCTGCCGCGGCGTCAGCCGGGCAAGCGCCTGGCTCACGGTGATCCGCAGATCGGCGGCGGACGTGCCGTCGGCGACGCCGTGGCCCTCGGGCGGCGCGGCGAACGTGGGCTCGCGGTGCGGCCTGCGCAGCCGCCAGCGGCTGATCTGGTGCCGGTACATCACCTTGCGCACGTAGCCTTCCGGATCCTCGACGTGCCGCCAGCGGCCCAGCGCTTTCAGCAGTGCGATCTGCACAAGGTCCTCGGCTTCGTGGCGATCGCCGCCCGTGAGCAGGTTCGCAAGGCGGAGCAGGGCGCTCCACCGGGCGTCGACGAAGTCCCGGAATCTCTCGTGGTCCTGCGGGTTCATGTGACCCTCCCGTTTCCTGACGACCACAAGGACGCGTGGACCACGGGCAATCTATGTCTGCCTTCGCGGATTTCTTCGGCGGACAGAGAGGAAGCCCTCTCCCCGCGAGGGCAGAGGGCTTCGCTCCGTCGCTCCGTCAGCGGATCCCGACCGCCGCCAGTGCCTTGCGCTGGGCCGCGGAAAGCGTCGTCGGGAAGTACAGGTAACAGACCCCGCCCGTGCCCGAGACCACCTTCCCCGAGGCGTTGTAGCGCTTGGTGCGCAGCCAGATGTTCTCCCACTCACGCCTCTTGTAGACGCGGCGCACCGCCGGGTTCGACGGTGAGGCGGGGTCGTTGGCGATCACGTCGCCGGTCGCGGTGAAGCCGATGACCGTCATCAGGTGGCCCGCCGTGCCGTAGCCCGCGCCGGTCAGTTCCTCCTTGAGGAAGGACTGGGACGTGATGGCCGGGATGCCCGTGGCGATCAGCGACTCCAGCTCCGTGAGGGACGCCAGGCGGGTCACGACGCCCTGGAGGTTCTTGTACGTCGCGGCGTACGCGGCGTTGAACGGCCAGTTGCCGCAGCCTTCGTACTGGTAGTCGAAGGTGAAGCGGGCGGCGTGGCACACCTGCGGGTCGGCGTAGGTCGGGTCGACCCAGGCGAGGTCCTCCGGGGTGGGTTTGCGGCCCCAGTACTCGATGATCATCTGCGAGGAGGTGGGGCTGCACCAGGCCTCGCCCCCGTTGTCGTACTCCGGGTACTGCCCGGCGTGGATCTCCTGCGAGTAGCGCGGAACCTTCAGTTCCTTGGTCAGGCCCGGCTTGGAGGCGGGAACCGTGAAGCGGTCGGGGACCGCGGAGGCCATGGCGCCGAGCCGCCAGACCGTGGGGGTCCCGGTGGCGCCCGGCTTGCGGTAGAGCGTCAGGCGCAGCTGGTAGGAGACGATCCGCAGGGCCGCCGTCGTGTCGTTCAGGGAGAGCGTGTCCGTCCAGACGGTGGACTTTCCGTCGGTCTGGTCGTCGACCGAGGTCCGCCGGATGTCGGTCGCGATGTCGTCGCCCGAGGTCCAGCGCCCCATCACGTACCAAGGCGTCTTCGTCTTGTCGGAGTAGGTGCCGCGCAGCTCCACCTGGAGCCAGGTGCCCGCCGGGGTGCGCGCGTTCCAGGAGGCGATGGCCTCCGTCGCGGGCACGGTGGAGCGGTGGGTCGGCGAGGTCCACCTGGCGTACTCCCAGGTGGCGGTCGTGCCGGTGTGCGGATCGGTGTAGTCGGTGCGGCCGGCGGCGGTGGCGATGCGCAGGCCGGGACGGCTCCCGGCGACCACGGCGGTGCCCTCGGCGGTGCCG
This sequence comes from Streptomyces kanamyceticus, assembly GCF_008704495.1. NCBI lineage: Bacteria > Bacillati > Actinomycetota > Actinomycetes > Kitasatosporales > Streptomycetaceae > Streptomyces > Streptomyces kanamyceticus. Next base: position 8,460,481 of record NZ_CP023699.1, on the reverse strand, counting down.
GTGCGCCAGTCCTCGTACGAGGTCCAGAAGTGGTTGTCCACCGGGCGGGCCGCGCGCGGCGGGCGGGCGGCGGACCCCGTGGCGGCCAGGGCGGGGCCCGCGGTGGCCGCGAGGGCGGCTACCGCGGCGGCCGTGGCCAGCACGGATCTGCGGGACATGTCATCTGCTCGGTCTGCTCGGTCCATGGAGGGACCCCCAGTCGACGTGGTCTCCGGCGGGACGCCGGAAGGTCGGGTCAGGTGCACGGAAGTGGGCCAACTATGGCCGGTCCCCGCCGACTTCTGCCAGCGCTTCGGGCACTGCCGCGCGCATCATTATTGGCCTTTACCAATGGCATGACCTGCGGCGGCGCGCGGAACACATCCTTCCGCGGTCGTACGCTTGCCGGTGATGACCAGGCACCCGAACTCGCGTCCGCATCCGGACCCGCGCACCGCGCTCCCCCGCCTCGCCGAAGCCCTGCGAGGGCTGCCGCCCTCCTGCGGGCCCGTCCGGCTCGTCGCCATCGACGGGCACGCGGGCTCGGGGAAGTCGACGTTCGCGCGCCGACTCGCCGACGCGTTCGACGGGGTGTTCGCAGGAGTACCCGTGCTGCGGCTCGACGACATCGCGAGCCACGACGCCCTGTTCGCCTGGACGGAGCGGCTGCACCGTGCCGTCCTCGGGCCGCTGTCGCGCGGGGAGGCGGCGCACTACGCGGTCTACGACTGGACCGAACGCCGTTTCGGACCCGCCGACCGGGTGCTGCCGCCCGCGCCCGTGGTGATCGTCGAGGGGGTCGGCGCGGGCCGCGCCGCGCTGCGTCCCTTCCTCGCCCAGCTGTTGTGGATGGACGTGCCGCAGGAGGAGGCATGGGCGCGGGGACGCCAGCGGGACGGACAGGTCCAGAGTGACTTCTGGGACGGATGGGAGCCCGCGGAACGCCGGCACTTCGCCGAGGACCCTTCACGGCCGTTCGCGCACTTTTTGGTACGACAGAGTCCGGAGGGATACGAGTTGCTCCAGGGCCCCAGTGAGACGCCAGTCGGGACCCAAGTCGTCACACAGAGTTAAGAACGATCGGCGGTCCGCTGAACCTCCGGAAAAGCGCTTCCACTTGCCCAGATCAGTTTCAGCGAGTGCCCCAACTCTGCTTGACCCAGGGGCCTTACAGGACTTACGTTCTGAATGTGCGGTCCTACGGGGTCGCCCGCAGACGCGAAGCCCCCGGTTGTTCCCCCGTGATCGGGGGCTTCGTTCTGCCTTTCGGGCCCGATTTCCGGCTGCCCCGAGCGGCCGTTCGCTCACGCTGGGTCACCATCGGACCCGCCCCCCGGCGGCCCCGCGCGCCCGATCTCGCGGTGCGGCACCCTACGGCCGACCGCTCCCCCGCAGGTACGATGCATCTCGGTGCGCCTTTCGGACGGCTGATGCTCTGCGCACCGAGTCAACTCCCGTCCGCAGCACGGCGGTTCAGCGAAGTGGCCGACGGGCACCGCCCGGCGGTACGCAAACGGGGGCACGGTTTGTGGGGGACGTGATGGACTTCGACGCGGTGGGCTCACCCGCCCCGGCCGACCTCGCCTGGCTGAGGGGCGTCGACGCCTACACGATGGGCGCCTATCCGCAGGCGGAGGAGGAATTCCGCACGGCGGTGCGGATGGATCCGGGGATGGCCGACGGCTGGCTGGGGCTGCACGCGCTGCGCATCGACACGACGACGGCGCTGCTGCGGATGTTCCAGCACAGGGACCGGTTCGGGGAGCAGCGCGCCCGGCACGCGCGGACCCTCAACTCCTGGTACTGGCTGGGCTGGTGGGTCCAGCCCGTCCTGGAGAGCACCCGCGACCTGCTGCTCGCGCACGCCTCGCACTGGCTGGACGGGCGCCACGTGCCCGAGCTCGACCGGGCGCTCGCCGGACTGCCGCCGGTCGACGCGGATCCACAGGTGCGCTTCCTGCACGCCTGCCGGTCCTATCTGGTCAAGGACTGGGACCAGTTGGTGCGCCACACCGACTCGCTGATCGACGATCCGATGCTGGGCATCGAGGCCGGTCTCTTCGGCGGCATGGCCCGGGTGCGCCTGGAGATGTACGGCCAGGCGGATCCGCTCCTGTCCGCCGCCCTGATGCGCTGCCGCAGCGAGCAGCCGCAGCGCAAGGAGCTGCGCTACTGGCTGGCCCGCGCGCACGAGGGCACCGGACGCTCGGCGGCGGCCCTGCCGCTGTACCGCGCGGTGCACCGCGTCGACCCCGCCTTCATGGACACCTCCGCGCGGCTCGCGGCGATCGCCGAGGGCGACGGGTACGACGAGGCGGCCGATCTGGCCGCCGCGATCAGCCTGGCGGGGGCGGGCCCCGACCTGCTCGAAGGCCCCGAGGGCATCGAGCCGCTGTTCGGCACCGAGGGCCGGGACCTGAAGGTCACCGACCCCGAGCCGCCGCCGGGCGGCGGGCCTCCCGGGCCCTCTGGGACCGACGCGGTCCGCGAGAAGGCGGTCATCCCGATCAAGCCGGGCCCCCCGCAACTGCCACCGGGGCCCACCGACCCCGCCCTCCTGGAGGCCGCGCTCGCCGAGCTGGAGCGCATGGTCGGCCTCGAACCGGTCAAGCGCCAGGTCAAGGCGCTCTCCGCGCAGTTGAACATGGCGCGCCTGCGGGCCGCGCAGGGGCTGCCCGTGCAGCCGCCGAAACGACACTTCGTCTTCTCCGGCCCCTCGGGCACCGGCAAGACCACGGTGGCCCGCATCCTCGGCCGGGTCTTCTACGCGCTCGGACTGCTCGGCGGCGACCACCTGGTCGAGGCGCAGCGCGCCGATCTGGTCGGCGAGTACCTGGGCCAGACCGCGGTCAAGGCCAACGACCTGATCGACTCGGCGATCGGCGGCGTCCTCTTCGTCGACGAGGCGTACTCCCTGTCCAACTCGGGCTACGGCAAGGGGGACGCGTACGGCGACGAGGCCCTCCAGGTCCTCCTCAAGCGCGCCGAGGACAACCGCGACCACCTCGTGGTGATCCTGGCCGGATACCCCGAGGGCATGGACCGGCTGCTCGCCGCCAACCCCGGACTCTCCTCGCGCTTCACGACCCGCGTGGACTTCCCCTCGTACCGCCCCTTGGAACTCACCTCCATCGGCGAGGTCCTTGCCGCCGACAACGGCGACGTGTGGGACGAGGAGGCCCTCGAAGAGCTGCGGTCCATCAGCGGGCACGTCGTCGACCAGGCGTGGATCGACGAGCTCGGCAACGGCCGCTTCCTGCGCACGCTGTACGAGAAGAGCTGCGCCTACCGCGACCTGCGCCTGTCCGGCTATCCGGGCGCCCCCGACCGCGACGACCTGTCGACGCTGCGCCTGCCCGATCTGATGCAGGCGTACGGGGAGGTGCTCTCGGGGCGGGGGCCGCAGAATCCACTGAGCGGCTGAGCCCGCCCCGGACGAGCCGGTCAGCTGACGAGTGCGGTGTCCCTGACCTCCTGCGACGGCGTCCGCGGCAGCGCCACCCGGTGCGCGGGGTCGCGGACCTCACCGACCAGGAGTTCCAGGACGTCCTCCAGGGCGACCAGGCCGAGCACCTTGCCCGACCCGTCGGCGACCTGCGCCAGATGCGTCGCGGCGCGGCGCATCACGGTCAGGGCGTCGTCCAGCGGGAGTTCGGCCCGCAGGGTCGTCATCGGGCGCCACACCTGCTGCGGAACGGCGCGGTCCGTCTCCTCCAGGTCCAGTACGTCCTTCACGTGGAGGTAGCCCATGAAGGCGCCGTTCTCCGCGCGGACCGGGAAGCGCGAGTAGCCGGTGCGCCCGGTGAGTTCGACGACCTGGCCCGGGGTGACCGAGGGGCCCACGGTGACCAGCGAAGCGCCGTCGAGCAGGACGTCCGTCACCGGGCGCGAGCCCAGTTCGAGGGCGTCCTCCAGGCGCTCCTGCTCCTCGGGGCCGAGCAGCCCCGCCTGGCCCGAGTCCTCGACCAGGCGGTTCAGCTGCTCGCTGGTGAAGACCGCCTCGACCTCGTCCTTGGGCTCCACCCCGAAGACCTTGAGAACGACCTTGGCGCAGGCGCCGAGCGCCGCCGTCACCGGGCGACACAGGCGCGCGAAGGCGACCAGGCCCGGGCTGAACCAGAGCGCGGTCTTCTCCGGCGCCGCCATCGCGAGGTTCTTCGGGACCATCTCGCCGATGACGAGGTGGAGGAAGACGACGACGGCGAGCGCGATCACGTAGCCGAGCGGGTGGATCATGCCCTCGGGCAGGTGGGCCGCTTCGAAGAGCGGCTCCAGGAGATGCGCGACGGTCGGCTCGGCGACCGCGCCGAGCGTCAACGAGCAGACGGTGATGCCGAACTGGGCCGCAGCCATCATCTGTGGCAGGTGTTCGAGGCCGTACAGGACCTGGCGGGCCCGCTTGGAATCCAACGGCTCGATCTGGCTGCGGCGTACGGAGACGAGCGCGAACTCGGCGCCCACGAAGAAGCCGTTGGTCAGCACGAGCAGCACGGCGAACAGGAGTTGCAGCAGGCTCATCGGACCGCCTCCGCGACGGACGTGCGGGCCTGGGCGTTCGAGGTGGTGACGATCCTGACGCGCTCGGCGCGGTAGTGCCCCACCTGGCGCACCGCGAGCCGCAGGCCCGGGAGTTCGGCGCGGTCACCGGGGGCGGGAATGCGGCCGAGCAGGTCGGCGACGAGTCCGGCCACCGTCTCGTAGGGCCCTTCGGGCACGTCGAGGCCGACGCGCCGCAGGGTGTCGACGCGGCAGCTGCCGTCGGCGTCCCAGGCGGGGCCGCCGTCCTCGGGCGGCGCCGGACTGAGTTCGGGCACGTCGTGCAGATCGTGCTCGTCGCGGACCTCGCCGACGAGTTCCTCGACGATGTCCTCCAGGGTGACGACGCCCGCCGTGCCGCCGTACTCGTCGACGACGACCGCGATGGGCTGTTCGTTGCGCAGCCGCCCCAGGAGGGGCTGCACGGGCAGCGTCTGGGGGACGAGCAGCGGAGACTGCGCGATGCGGCTCACGGGCGTGCGAAGGCGCTCGTGGGCGGCCACCGCGAGGGCGTCCTTGAGGTGCACCATGCCGACGATCTCGTCGATCCGCTCGCGGTAGACGGGGAAGCGGGACAGGCCGGTGGCCCTGGTCAGGTTCACCACGTCCTCCGCGGTCGCCGACGACTGCAGGGCGCTGACCTTCACGCGCGGCGTCATGACGTGCTGCGCGGTCAGCTCGGCGAGCGAGAGGGTGCGCACGAACAGGTCGGCGGTGTCCTGCTCCAGGGCACCGGCCTGCGCCGAGTGCCGGGCCAGGGAGACCAGTTCACCGGGGGTACGGGCGGACGCCAGCTCCTCGGCGGGCTCCACGCCGAGGGCGCGTACGAGACGGTTGGCCACCGCGTTGAGCAGGGCGATCACCGGCCGGAAGAGCCGCGAGAAGGCGTGCTGCGGGCCCGCGACGAACCGCGCGACCTGCAGCGGCCTCGACACCGCCCAGTTCTTGGGCACCAGTTCGCCGATCACCATCTGCACGGCGGACGCGAGGAGCATGCCGACCACCACGGCAACGCCGCCGACCGCGCCGCGCGGGACGCCGAGCGCCGTGACCGGGCCCGCGAGCAGATGCGCGAGGGCCGGTTCGGCGAGCATGCCGACGACGAGCGAGGTGATGGTGATGCCGAGTTGGGTGCCGGAGAGCTGGAAGGACAGCTCCTTGAGGGCACCGACGACCGTACGGGCCCGACGGTCACCGTCGGCCGCGGCCTTCTCCGCGTCGGGGCGTTCCACGGTGACGAGGCCGAACTCGGCCGCCACGAAGAAGCCGTTGGCGAGGATCAACAGGAATGCCGCCCCGAGAAGCAGCAAGGGGACTGTCATGCCGCCGCCTCCCCGGTCGTGCCGGTCCCGGTATGTCGGGAGGGGGCGGCGCAGGTACTACAGGACGATCCGTCCATCGCCGGAGGGAGTCACTCCTCGGGTAGCAGGAGCCCCTGGGGTCCTGGCGGGCCCGGCAGGGGCGGGGCGGCACACCATGCGTGCCCCGCCACCAGATTAATCAAGACCGGGTGCGCGGCGTCAGTCCCCGCGAGCCGTACGGGCGTCGACGAGGGCGCGCAGGGCGCGGGCGTCGCCGATCGCCTGCTGCCTGGCGATGCCCGGCTGGATGCCGAGGGCGGGCAGGCTGGTGCCGTCGCTCAGGTTCAGGAACACCCAGGGGTCGCCGGGGCGGAGGTTGACCTGCACGATCTCGGCCCAGGCAAGGCGCCGCCTGGTGGCGATGTTGACGACGGTGACGCCGGATTCGTCGGCGACCACCTTGGGCCTGCTGAGCAGCACGAGCACGCCGAAGAGCAGCGCGCCGGTGAAGACGAAGCTGGTCCGCTCCCCCGGGCTGAGCGTGGGCAGCAGGAAGGCGACGGCCGTGATGACCACGAACATCGCGGCGCCCGCGGTGAGCAGGACGGCCCGGGTACGCGTCGGCCGGAAGGTGACGGGCAGGGCGGGCGGGGCGGGAGCGTCGGTCATGGCGGGGGTCTCCTGCCGGGTCAGAGGCGGCAGGCGTGGATGGCGGTGGTCAGGATGGCCCGCGCGCCGATGGCGTACAGGTCGTCCATGATCCGCTGGGCTTCCTTGGCGGGGACCATGGAGCGGACGGCCACCCAGCCCTCGTTGTGCAGCGGGGAGATGGTCGGCGACTCCAGGCCCGGGGTGAGGGCGACGGCCTGCTCCAGGTGCTCGGCGCGGCAGTCGTAGTCCATCATCACGTACGACCTGGCGACCAGGACGCCCTGGAGGCGGCGCAGGAACTGCTGCACCTTGGGGTCGTCCGCGTCGGCGCCGGAGCGCCGGATGACGACCGCCTCGGACTTCATGATCGGCTCGCCGAAGACCTCGAGGCCCGCGTTCCGGAGCGAGGTGCCGGTCTCCACGACGTCCGCGATGACCTGGGCGACGCCCAGCTCGATGGCGGTCTCGACGGCGCCGTCCAGGTGGACGACGGACGCGTCGACTCCGCTGTTCGCGAGGTGCTTGGCGACGATTCCCTCGTACGAGGTGGCGACGGTCTTGCCCGCCAGGTCCTCGATGCCGTTCGCGGTGCCGGGCTTGGCGGCGAAGCGGAAGGTGGAGCGGGCGAAGCCGAGCGGCAGGATCACCTCGGCCTCGGCGCCGGAGTCGATCAGGAGGTCCTGTCCGGTGATGCCGATGTCGAGCTTGCCCGCCGAGACGTAGATCGCGATGTCCTTGGGGCGCAGGTAGAAGAACTCGACCTCGTTGTCCGGGTCGACCAGGACGAGTTCCTTGGACTCCTTGCGCTGCTGGTATCCGGCCTCATGGAGCATCGCCGACGCAGGTCCGGACAGTGAACCCTTGTTGGGGACGGCGATGCGCAGCATGAGGTCGGATTCCTTTGCGTGATGGGTGAGTCGGGCGAGCCGGTGGTGCGGGGCTCAGAGGTGGGCGTACACGTCGTCGAGGGAGATGCCGCGGGCGATCATCATCACCTGGACGTGGTAGAGGAGCTGCGAGATCTCCTCGGCGGCGGCTTCCTTGCCCTCGTGCTCGGCGGCCATCCACACTTCGGCGGCCTCCTCGACGACCTTCTTGCCGATGGCATGGACGCCCTTGTCGACCAGCTCGGCGGTGCGGGAGGTCGCGGGGTCGCCGTTGACGGCCTTGTGCTGGAGCTCGGCGAAGAGCTCCTCGAAAGTCTTCTTGGACATGATGCCGTTCACTCTACGCGGCCGTGCGGGGCCGCTCAGCGCCAGGGCTCGGAGACGGTGCGCAGCGTGGTGGCGGTCGCCACGGCCGCGGTGACCGCTTCGTGCCCCTTGTCCTCGCGGGATCCCTCGATGCCCGCGCGGTCCAGGGCCTGCTCCTCGGTGTCGCAGGTCAGCACGCCGAAGCCGATCGGGACCCCGGTGTCGACGGAGACCTGGGTGAGGCCCTGGGTGACGCCCTGGCACACGTACTCGAAGTGCGGTGTGCCGCCGCGGATGACGACGCCGAGCGCGACGATCGCGTCGTAGCCGCGTCCGGCGAGGACCTTCGCGACGACCGGCAGCTCGAAGCTGCCCGGCACGCGAAGGACCGTCGGCTCGCTGATGCCGAGCTCGTGCAGGGCGCGCAGGGCGCCGTCCACCAGGCCGTCCATGACCTTCTCGTGCCACTGCGCGGCGATCACCGCGACCCGCAGGTCGCCGCAGTTCTTCACGCTCAGTTCGGGTGCACCCTTGCCGCTCACGCGCTTCTCCTGGTCGCTCTCGTGGTGAGTGTTACTGGTTTCCGCAGGCCGAGACACCGGGGGTGTCCAGCCACGGCAGGTCGTGGCCCATGCGGTCCCGCTTGGTGCGCAGGTAGCGCAGGTTGTGCTCGCCGGCCTTGACGGGCATGGGCTCGCGCCCGGTGACCTTCAGGCCGTGCCGCAGGACCGCGGCGGTCTTGTCGGGGTTGTTGGTCATCAGCCGGACGCTGCGTACGCCGAGGTCGTCGAGGATCCGGGCGCCCGCGCCGTAGTCCCGGGAGTCGGCGGGCAGGCCGAGCTCCAGGTTGGCGTCCAGGGTGTCGCTGCCGCGCTCCTGCAGCTCGTAGGCGCGCAGCTTGGAGAGCAGGCCGATGCCGCGCCCCTCGTGGCCGCGCAGATAGACGATGACGCCGCGGCCCTCCTCGGTGACGCGCCGCATGGACGCCTCCAGCTGCGGGCCGCAGTCGCAGCGCAGCGAGTGGAAGATGTCGCCGGTGAGGCACTCGGAGTGCAGCCGGGCCAGGACGTCGTCGCCCTCGCCGATGTCTCCGTGCACCAGGGCGACGTGCTCGACGCCGTCGACGGTGGAGCGGTAGCCGTACGCCGTGAAGTCGCCGAAGGCGGTCGGGAGACGGACCTCGGCCTCGCGGCGGACGGTCGGCTCCGAGGAGCGGCGGTAGGCGATCAGGTCCTCGATGGAGATGATCGTCAGGCCGTGCTTGCGCGCGAAGGGGACCAGCTCGGGCAGGCGGAGCATCTTCCCGTCCTCGCCCGCGATCTCCACGATGGCCCCGGCGGGGCGAAGGCCCGCGAGCCTGGCGAGGTCGACGGCGGCCTCGGTGTGGCCGTTGCGCACGAGCACGCCGCCGGGCCTGGCGCGCAGCGGGAAGACGTGCCCCGGGCGCACGAAGTCGTCCGCCGTGGCCTCGCCGCCCGCCAGAAGGCGGAGCGTGGTGGCGCGGTCGGCGGCGGAGATGCCGGTGCTGACGCCGTGCGCCGCCGAGGCGTCGACGGAGACGGTGAAGGCCGTGCTCATCGACTCGGTGTTGTGCTCGACCATCTGCGGCAGGCGGAGCCGGTCGAGCTCGTCGGTCTCCATGGGCGCGCAGATCAGGCCGCGGCACTCGCTCATCATGAAGGCGATGATCTCGGGGGTCGCCTTCTCGGCGGCGAGGACGAGGTCGCCCTCGTTCTCGCGGTCCTCGTCGTCGACGACCACGACGGGGCGGCCCGCCGCGATGTCGCGGATGGCCTGCTCGACGGGGTCGAGGGAGAGGTCTTCGGCGTTGTCGGTGCTGTACCAGACCGGTGCCACGGTCATGCCGGGGCTCCTTCCATGACGGGCTGCGAGGCCGCCGCGCGGGAGCGCAGCCACCAGTCGCGCATGCCCCAGAGGACGAGGGCGAGGTAGACGACGTAGACCAGGCCGGAGAAGGCCAGGCCGCTGCTGAAGGCGAGCGGCACGCCGACCACGTCGACGAGCAGCCAGGCGAACCAGAACTCGACGAGCCCGCGGGCCTGGGCGACCATCGCGGCGAGCGTGCCGACGAAGATGTAGGCGTCCGGCCAGGGGTTCCAGGACAGGTCGGGGACGGCGCTGAACAGGGCGCCGACGGCGAGCGTGCCGACCGCGGTGCCCGCGAGCAGGACGCCCCGCTCCTTCCAGGTGGCGAAGCGGATGGCGATGGAGCCGTCCTGCGCCTGCTGCCTGCCGCGCGTCCACTGCCGCCAGCCCCACAGCGCGACGCCGATGACGAGGAGCTGCTTGCCGACGCCGCCGGACAGCTGCGCGGAGGCGTACGCGGCGACGAGGATGACGCCGGAGAGGAACTGGGCGGGCCAGGTCCAGATCGAGCGCCGCCAGCCGAGCGCGAGGGCGATCAGGCCGACGGTGTTGCCGATCATGTCGGACCACATGATGTGCTGGTCGAAGGCCGTGAAGGCTTCGGAGTTGAGCCAGTTCACTGGGTGGCCTCCCGATCCGGGACCTGCGCGCGGTCGCCGAGGAGGCGCTCCACGTACTTGGCGATGATGTCGACCTCGAGGTTGACCGGGTCGCCGGGCTGCTTGATGCCGAGCGTGGTCAGCGCGAGGGTCGTGGGGATGAGACTGATGGTGAAGTGGTCGGGGCCCGCGTCGACGACGGTGAGGCTGACGCCGTCGACCGTGATGGAGCCCTTCTCGACGACGTAGCGCGAGAGGTCGGCGGGCAGGGAGACCTTGACGATCTCCCAGTTCTCGGACGGCTTGCGCTCGACGATCTCGCCGGTGCCGTCGACGTGGCCCTGCACGATGTGGCCGCCCAGGCGCGCGCCGACCGAGGTGGGGCGCTCCAGGTTGACGCGGGAGCCGACGGCGAGCGCGCCGAGGCTGGAGCGGTTGAGGGTCTCGGCCATCACGTCGGCGGTGAACTCGTCGCCCTCGTGCTCCACGACGGTCAGACAGACGCCGTTGACGGCGATGGAGTCACCGTGTTTCGCGCCCTCGGTCACCACGGGTCCTCGCAGGCGGAAGCGGGAGGCGTCGGGGAGGTTCTCGACGGCGGTGATCTCGCCCAGCTCTTCGACGATTCCGGTGAACACGTCAGTGCTCCTTCGCTACGAGGGTCGCGGTGATGCGCAGGTCGGGGCCGATGCGCACGGTCTCGCTCATGTCGAGCCGCAACGCTTCGGTGATGGTGGTGATTCCGCCGCCGGTCAGGACGGCGGTGCCCGCGCCGAGCAGGACGGGGGCGAGATAGCCGACGACGCGGTCGACGGCGCCCGCGGCGACGAACGCCCCGGCGAGCGTCGGGCCTCCTTCGAGCAGGACGGACCGCACCCCGCGCGCGTGGAGCACGTCCAGGAGGGCGGGGATGTCCAACCCGCCCTCCGTGCGCGGGAGTCGGACCGTCTCCACGGCTTCGTACGCGGGGGTGGCGTCCTCGGCGACGGCGATCAGCGTCGGCGCCGCGCCGTCCAGGACGCGGGCGCCGGGCGTGACGGCCGTGCCGTTCGTGTCGAGGACGACGCGCAGCGGCTGGACCGCGCCCTCGATGCCGCGCACGGCGAGGTGCGGGTCGTCGGCGCGCTGGGTGCCGGAGCCCACGACGACCGCGTCGCACTCGGCGCGCAGCCGGTGGACGTCGGCGCGGGACTCGGCGGAGGTGATCCAGCGGCTCGTGCCGTCGGCCGCGGCGCTGCGGCCGTCGAGCGTGGCGGCGTACTTCCAGGTGACGTACGGGCGGCCGAGCCGCACGGCGGTCAGCCAGGCGGCGTTCCCCGCGGCGGCCTCGGCCTCCAGGAGGCCCTGCGCCACGTCGATTCCCGCCGCGCGCAGGGTGTGCGCGCCGCCGGTCGCGGTGGGGTTGGGGTCGCCGACCGCGAACACCACGCGGGCGATCCCCGCGTCGATGAGGGCCTGCGCGCAGGGCCCTGTGCGGCCGGTGTGGTTGCAGGGTTCGAGGGTGACGAGGGCGGTGCCGCCGCGGGCCCGCTCACCGGCCGCGCGCAGGGCGTGCACCTCGGCGTGCGGGCCGCCCGCGCGCCGGTGCCAGCCCTCGCCGACGGTCTCGCCCGCGGCGTCGAGGATGACGCAGCCGACGACCGGATTGGGGCTCGTGGCTCCGAGACCGAGCGCTGCGAGCGCGACTGCGCGACGCATGGCTGCTGCTTCGGTTACGGCGGTGGCCACCGGGTCCTCCTGCCTCTTCGGGCACGGACTCCGGGGCCTGTCGATGACGACAGAACGTACGGACGAGCACACCGGGAGCGACGCCTGCGCCGGAATGACACCTGTGCCCGGGAAATCCCGAGAACCGTCCCTGGAAGATCCAGGAACAAGCCACTACGGCGGCGTGCAAGGATGCCCGCCCGCCGCGCACTGCCTCCCATCCGGACTTTCACCGTCGGTCCAGGAATTTCACCTGGTCAACCGGTCGCTGGAGGCGACCGGGTCGCGGACTATAACCGCCGGTTCGGAATTACACCGACCCCGGAGTGCGCTGCTTCTGGTACGAGGCCAGTGTGCCACGCCTGATCGTCGGCCATGTGAGTGAGCGACTGTGGCCTGGCTCACAGGGGTGCGGGGGCCGGTGCACCCGCCTCCCACACGTCTCCGCGGCCACCTCCTGGCCCGGCCACCGCCACCCCGCCGACCACTCAGCCGACCCCGTTCAGGAGTCGCCGCTCTTGATCTTGTCGAAGGCGGCGAGGAACTCCGGCGGGCCATAGGCCAGTTCGGTGTAGACACCGAAGAGGTCGACAGTGTCCGCGTAGCTGAACCGGGCGTCTCCCGCCCGGCCGGACATGGCCACCGGGTGCCCGCGGTCCGCCATCGCCTGGACGGCGTCCGTGAAATGACCGCCGTCGGGCATGAGGAAGCACACGTGGTGCAGCCCGGGGCCTCGCTCGTTCAGCCAGTCCTTGAAAATGCTCTCGCCCGAGTCATGCTGGATCAGCTCCACCATGATGTCTCCGGAATAGCCGAAGGCGCAGGAGAACTGGAAATCGGCCTCATCACCGCGATACGTCTTCTCGGTCATTCCGGCCGCGAGGTCCCGCCAGATGTAGAAGCTGGGCACTCCGAGCGTTTCCTTGAATTTCTGCACGGCGTCGTCAAGGTTCTCGACGACGTAGCCGAGCTGCTGTAGCTGACCGTCCGGAAAAGCCGGTATCGCAGGCATGCCCGCCACCATTATCGCGTCCCCACCAGTTCTTCCGTCACCAGTTTGAGGCGGCGCGCATCGGCAAGGTCGAAGGCCTTGTTGCCCTGGAGCTTCACGGGCTTCTTCTTCCAGTGCGCCGTGAAGGTCTCGCGCGGCGGATTGTCGAGCAGCTCCACCATGGGGAGGACCGCCTTGCGCACCGGCGTGGCCGCGATGGCGAAGGTCGCCTTCGTCATGATCTTCAGCGGCAGCGGCAGCGAGTTCGGCATCCCCGTGGAGACCACTCCGGGGTTGTAGCCGATGTAGGAGACCGAACCGCTCGCGTTCTCCTCGGCGAAGGCGACGCCCAGCAGGTCGTTGGCCCGGAAGGACTGCAGCGTGGCCTTGTTGCCGTTGTAACCCCGCTCCAGCTGCAGGTCGTCCCATTGGATCTTGCCGAGGCCGATCCCGGGCGTGCCCACATTCATGATCACTGGCTGCTTGGTGCAGCGCAGCGCGTCCAGCAGGCCGTAACTGAGGACGAAGCGGCTGAGGTAGGCGAGGGCGAAGCTGTGCTCATAGCCCTCCGGGGTCACCGAACGCTTCCCGAAGAGGCGGTAGCGCTGCGCGCAGAGGATCAGCTTGTCCACCGACGCGTACGTGTTCTCGATCTCCTCGACCAGGCGGCGGGTCGAGGCGACCGAGGTCAGATCGGCCCGCAGGAAATGCACCTGCCCCTCCGCCGACAGCTTCTTGGCCTCGGCGACAAGAGCCTCACCCTTTTCGGGTGTACTCCCGATCGCGATCACCCTTGCACCCTCATTGAGGTAATGCAAAGCCAGGCCACGACCTAGGCCGTCAGTTCCACCTGTAATGACAACGGTCTGCATTCCGAACCCTTTCAGAATGGTAAGTCACCCGATGATGACTCGCTCAGCGTAGGAGCCCTGAGCTAGCATGTCAACAGTTGATGACATAAGGAGCCGACGATGGCAACCGACCAAGAGCCGACCGTGCAGAAGCGGGATCGCGCCAACACCCGCGCCGCACTCCTGAACGCGGCCCGCATCCGATTCGCACAGTTCGGCTACGACGGGACCACCGTGCGGGACATCGCCCACGACGCCCACGTCGATCCCGCTCTCGTGTTCCGGTACTTCGGCTCCAAGCGCGCCCTGTTCGAGGAGGCGTGCGTCGACCACGAGGTGCTCGGGCAGGTGATGTCGGGGCCGCTCAGCGAACTGCCCGCCGGCATGCTCGAATCAGTCGTCTTCCAGGACTGGTCCCAGTTCGCCGGCGAGCATCCGCTCGTCATGCTGTTGCGCTCGCCCTCGCACGGCCCGGCCCGGCAGAGCCTCGAACGCCAGGTGGACGCGGGCCACATCGAAGGACTCATCAAGCAGGTGCACGGCCAGGACGCGGCACTGCGCGCGGAGATGCTGGTGGCCTGTCTGCTCGGCATGGGCATCATGCGCACGGCTCTGCACTCGACCGCACTCACCTCGGCCACGCTGGAGGACGTGCTGCCCTACTTCAGCGGGATCACCAAGCTGCTGCTCGAAGGCGACGGCGTGCCGCCGCAGCAGCACCCGGAGCAGGGCTGAGCGGCCCCGACGGACTCACTGGATGGCCTGGGCGAAGCAGAAGAAGCCGTTCGGGTCGTAGGCCCGCTTGATGTCGGCGAGGCGCGCGTAGTTCTCCGCGTAGTACGAGGTCTTCCAGTCCCGCAGCTCCGGATCGATGTAGTTCTGGTACGTCTCGCGCAGCGAGAACGGGTCGACCGCGTCGAAGCCTCCCTTGATCCACGCGCGTGCCGCGTCCCGGTCCTCCTGCACGGGGGTCGCGTCCACCGTGCCGACGGTCCAGTTCAGGGTGAATTGGGCGGTGCGGTGAACGTACGCGGTGTCGGTGCGGCCCACCGTGTTGGCCTTGCCCCCGAGCGCAAGGGCCTGCACGAAACGCAGCTGGCCCGCGCGCGGCGAGGCGGTGAACGCCGCGAGCAGCTGGCTGATCGCGCTCTTCGACAGGCCCTGGGAGAAGAGCCTGCTGCGGTCCACGATGAAGTTGTTGCGCGGCATGACGGCGTCGGGCGAGTACCCCTCCGTGTGGCACTGCGCGACCGTCTTGCCCGAGCAGCCGAACCAGTCCAGCATCCCTTCCAGGAAGCTGAATCGGGTGCTGGAGCGGGTGTCGGGCGCCCGCCCCACCGCGGCCGCGAGATCGTCCAGGAGCGGCGCGAGCGCCTCCGGCGTGCCGAGGAACGAGCCGTCCACCCACACGATGGGCTCGGGCGCGCCCGGCGATGTGTCCAGCTGGGACACGATCCAGCGCGAGCCGAGCGTCCACGGCGTGGTCGGCGCCCACTGCTGCCAGGCCTCGATGACGCGCTCCACGTCGCTCCAGGCCCACGCCAGCTTGAAGTTGACCATGGTGGAGGCCTTGGCGGGCCGCCGTTCGTAACGGGTGACGATGCCGAAGTTGCCGCCGCCTCCGCCGCGCAGCGCCCAGAACAGATCGGGTTCGCTGTCCTTGGAACAGGTCACCACCCGGCCGTCGGCGAGCACGACCTGTGCCGAGACGAGCGCGTCGCTGGCCACGCCGAAGGAGCGGGTCTGCCAGCCTATGCCGCCGCCGTGCACGAACCCGCCGGCCGCGACGGAACCGTGCAGGCCACCGGCGAGCGCGAGGCCGTGCCCGGCCAAGGCGTCCAGGGCGTCGACCGTCTGGACTCCCGGGCCCAGGACGGTCGTCGAGCCGCCGACCTGGATGCCGTTGAGCCGGGACACGTCGATGACCAGGCCGGTGGTCGTGGAGAAGCCACCGAAGCTGTGGCCGCCGGAACGGGGCACCGCCGCGATGTCGTTCTGCTGCGCGAACGCCAGGCACAGCTGGACGTCGGCGGCGCCTTGGCAGTACGCCACCGCCGCCGGTGAGGTGCTGTCGTACATGCTGAAGTGCAGCTTCTTGGCCTGCGCGTAGCCGCTGTCCGAGGGCAGGATCAGATCTCCCTCGAGCCCGGCGGCCAGCTTGTTCCAGTCCACCGCCGTGACGGCGCTCGCACCGCCGGCCCATCCGAGCATGGGGGCGGTCGCCGCCAGAGTGATGCCCGCCGTCGCGCCGCGCAGGACTTGCCTTCGTGTTGCCATGTGCTGTGGTTCTCCCCTCGAAGACGTGGGGCCGCGGGTGCCGCCGGCCCCAAGTCGGGTGAACCTCTCACGCGTTGGTAAGTCCGCTCTAAACCCGCCGGAGGGGCCTGCGGTAAAGGGTGAGTCCAGCCCGGCTTTAGACGGGCGCCGGATGCTGGGGCGTTGACGGCCATCCCGGCGAGAAGAGGAGCGTACGGATGACACAGCAGCCCGGTCGGGGTGCGGCGCGGAACGACGTGGACGAGCTCAAGCAGTTCATCGGCGTCCACGCGCGCGCCCAAGGCCTGCCCGACGAGCTCTGTTCGCGGGTTCTGCGGCGCATCACGCACGACGGCGAGGGTCCCGGTTCGTGGAGCGGTGAATGGTCGGTGGCGGCAGCGGAGTTGGCGGCTCAGGGGCAGCTCCTGGCGGCCTGTCAGTGCTGGAACACGGCCCGCTTCCCGTTCGTCGACGGCCCGGCGCGCGCCGAGGCGCACGCCCGTTGCGTCGAGACGTTCGGACGCTGGAGCGCGGATCACCCGGGCATCGAACGCATCGAGATCACCGTGGACGGCGGACCGGGCGCCGAGACCCGGCCCGACGGCGGCAAAGGCACGTTCACCGCGCTGACCGCGGGCCTCTCGGCCACCGAGCCCCGGCCGTTGCTGCTCGTCATGGGCGGGATCGTCAGCCTCAAGGAGCAGTGGGCGCCGGCGCTGCTCGGCGCCGAGCAGCTGGGCATGGCGATGGCCGTCACC
Source organism: Streptomyces kanamyceticus (assembly GCF_008704495.1). Taxonomy (NCBI): domain Bacteria; kingdom Bacillati; phylum Actinomycetota; class Actinomycetes; order Kitasatosporales; family Streptomycetaceae; genus Streptomyces; species Streptomyces kanamyceticus. The sequence goes on along the minus strand of NZ_CP023699.1, from coordinate 8,443,772 downwards.
GAGATGCCCGGGGTCGGCGAGAACACCCTCACGTACGGGAACGACGGCGGGCGCATGCTGTCGGCGCTGCTCGACGCGCTCGCCGACCGCGCGGACGTGACCAAGACGTACGCGTCGGCGATGAGCTTCAGCGGACACATGGCACTGCGGTGCGCGCTGACGGACCCGCGCATTCGCGGCGTCGTCACGGCGGGCGCGCCCATCAGCGCGTTCTTCACCGACCGCGCGTGGTACGACGCGACGGTGCCGCGCATCACGAAGGACACGCTGGCGCAGCTGACGGGCCTCGGCGAGGACGCGCTCTTCGACGACATGCGCTCCTGGGGCTTCACGGCCCAGGAGCTGGCCGGGCTGGCCATCCCGGTCGGGTACACGGTGAGCCTGCGGGACGAGATCATCCCGCAGGAGGACGCGCGGTTCCTGCACCGGCACGGGCGCGACGTGGCGCTCAAGGAGAACGACGACGTGCACGGTTCGCCCTCGCACGTCGAGGAGACGCGCGCCTGGGCGGTGCAGTCGGTGCTCGCGATGCGGCAGCGGGCCGAGAGCACCTGACGCGCCCGGCCTCCGGCCGGCAAAGGATCGACGACGGCGGCCCGTGCCCCCCCTTCCGGGGTGCACGGGCCGCCGTTCTCGTACGGTCCCGCCGGTTGCGGTCAGCCGGTCAGCGCCTGCTTCAGGTAGCGCAGCAGGTCGCCCGGCGTCGGGTGGTCGAAGACCGCGGTGGCGGGCAGCGCGACGCCGGTGGCACGGTGCAGGCCGTTGCGCAGCTCCAGGGCCGTGAAGGACGAGAAGCCGATCTCCAGGAACGAGCTGGACTCGTCGAGGTGCTCGGCCGAGTCGTGGCCGAGGACCAGCATCATCTGGTCGCGCAGCAGCTCGGAGAGGAGGATGCCGCCCTCCTCCTCGGTCGACTCGGCCAGTTTGCGGCGGAGTTCGGCGGGCGCCTCGGCGTCGTCGTCGGACGCCTCGCGGTCCGCGCCGTGCGCCAGGTGGCTGCGGACGTCGGGCAGCGCCCGGTGCAGGGCGCCGGAGCGGATCCTGGCGTCGTGGGCGGTGCGGCGTTCCCAGTCCACGTCGGCGATGCCGAGCACCGGCACGGTCGGGTCGGATTCCGCCCGGGTGGAGAGCAGGTTCGGCAGGCAGGCCAGGGCGCGGATCGGGTCGAGGGCGCGCAGGCCGTGTGCCGGTTCAGCCGCTTCCGGGGTGCCGGTGGCCTCCGGGGCGAGCCGGCCCCAGGCGATGAGGGTGGCGGGCAGCCGGTGGGAGCGCCGGTAGCGGGTGAGGGTCTCCGCGTAGGCGGCGTGCACGACGCTCTCCCAGGAGGTGGCCCGCCCGCCGGTGAGGCCGTCGTACCCGGTGAAGACCGTGAACGCCGACAAGGGGAGATCCAAGGTGAGTTCGTGCAGGTTGTGCAGCGCGGCGGTGGCGTCACCAAGACCGGTGAGGCCCGCTGCCGCGTCACCGGCGTGCCACTGCGCGTGTACGACGGCGGTGAGCGGCGCGTCGTCGCCGAGGCCCGCGAGGACTTCGGCGAGCGCCTGCCGGTCGGCCGGGTCGGTCGCGCTGACCTCCACTTCCACGCCGAGCGCGACGAGTTCGGCGGTCAGGGTCGCCGCCGCGCCCGCCTCGCTCTCCGGCGCGAGGAGCAGCAGGCGCCGGACGCCCCCGCGAGCCAGGGAGAGGGCGGCGTGCCGGCCCGCGGTCGCGGTGGCCCCGGTCAGCAGGACGGTTCCGGCGAGCGTGGTGTCGTCCGGCTCCCGCGGGGTGGGCCAAGGGACGCGGACCAGGCGACGGACGTAGCGGCCCGAGGCGCGGACCGCGATCTCGTCCTCGCCCTGCGGGTCCGCGAGGAAGCGGGCCAGGTGCGTGGCCCAGCCGCCCTGGGACGCGCCCGCCTCGGTACCGGTCGCGGCAGTCCCGACGGCCTGGTCGAGGGCGGCCGGCAGGTCGACGAGTCCGCCCCAGGCCGCGGGGGCCTGCGCGGCGACCGTGCGACCGAGGCCCCACAAGTGCCCTTGTGCCGGATCGTGCGCCTCGGGGTCCTGGCCGACGGCCAGCGCGCCACGGGTCAGGCACCACAGCGGCAGCCGCATGCCGATGCCGCCCAGCGCCTCGACCAACTGTGTGGTGAGGGCGAACCCCAGGGAGATCGCGGGATGTTCGGGGTGCGCGCCCTTGACGAAGCCGAGGGCGGAGAGCACACCGGACGGCTGCGTGCCCGGGGCCCGTCCCGCCAGGGTGGACTCGATGCGCGCCGCGATCGCCTCGGCCGTGTCGTCGGACCGTACGCCGAGTGGCACGACGTCCAACCCGGCCGCTGTCAGGGCCCGTTCGAGGGCCGAACCCTCGGTCGGCTGCCCGTCGTCCGAGAGGTCGGGCTCCACGAGGAGCCAGCTCCCGCCGTCGGTGGTGGCCCCGGCGTGCAGACCGGTCCGGGTCTCGGGCAGCCGCTTCCACTCGACGCCGTAGGACCAACTGCGCTGCCTGCGCCAGGCGGTGAGCGCGGGCCGCAGTCGCAGCAGGAGCTGCTGCTCCTCGTCGGTCGCGCCGTACGCGCGGGCCAGGGTGTGCGGGGCGCCGAGCTCCAGGGCGGTCAGGAAGTCCTGGTCGTCGAGCGCCGATCCGCCCTGGACCAGGGCTACCGCCGTCCGTTCGGGGGTGCCGGGGGCGTCGTCGGCGTCGTGCAGCCAGTAGCCCTGGTGCTGGAAGGCGTACGGCGGCAGGGTGACGCGGCGCGTGTCGGATCCGGCGAGCAGGGCACGCCAGTCCACCTCCCGGCCGTGCGCCCACACTCCGGCGAGACCGAGCAGCAGCGTCGGGCACTCGGGCTTGTCGCGCCGGAGCGTGGGGGCGAGCAGGAGCGGCTCTTCGGTGAGGCAGTCGCGGGCCATCGCGGTGAGGACGGCGTCGGGCCCGATCTCGACGAACTGCCGTACGCCGTCGTCCTCCAGGGTGCGTACGCCGTCGTGGAAGCGGACGGCCTCGCGGATGTGCCGGGCCCAGTAGTCGGGCGACATCAGCTCGGCGGCGGTGGCCAGGCGTCCGGTCACGTTCGACACGACGTCGATGACGGGCTCGGCGTACGTCACCTTGGCGGCCACGGCGCGCAGTTGGGCGACCGCCTGCTCCATGTGCGGGGAGTGGAAGGCGTGGCTGACCCGCAGCCGCTTGGTGCGGTGCCCCTTCTCCCGCCAGCCCTTGGCGACCTCGGCCGCGGCATCCGCGTCACCTGAGACGACCGTCGCGACGGGTCCGTTGGCGGCGGCCACGACGACCCGGCCCGCGTGCGCGGCGAGCGACTCGACGACCTCGGCCTCCGGCGCCTGGATGGCGATCATGGCGCCGCCCGACGGCGCGGCCTGCATGAACGTGCCACGCGCGGCGACCAGCGCGACGGCGTCGTCGAGCCCGAAGACCCCCGCGACGTGCGCGGCGGCGAGCTCTCCGATGGAGTGGCCCATGACGATGTCGGGCCGCACACCGAAGTGTTCGACGAGCCGGAAGAGGGCGACCTCGACGGCGAACAGCGCGCACTGGGTGTACAGCGTCTCGTCGAGGAGCTTGGCCTCGGCGGAGCGCGGCTGCGCCATCACGACGCCGTGCAGCGGGTGCTCCAGATACCGGTCGAAGCGGGTGCACAGATCGGCCAGGGTCTGCGCGAACAGCGGGAAGGCCGCACTCAACTCACGGCCCATTCCCGCTCGTTGGCTGCCCTGCCCGGCGAAGAGGAAGGCGAGTCGGCCGCCTTCGGGGACGCCGCTGACGACGGCCCCCGCACCGGCATCACCGCGCGCCAGAGCGGCCAGGCCCCGCTCCAGGTCTTCGCGCCCCTCGGCGACGACGGCGGCCCGGTGACCGAAGGAAGTGCGCAGCGCCAGCGAGTGGGCGATGTCGGCGGGCCCGGCCGCCCGTGCCGCACCGTCCGCCGCCCGCAGGTGGTCGAGGAGGGTGCGCGCCTGTGCGCGCAGCGCCGCGGGACCGCGCCCGGACAGCACCCAGGGCACGGCGGGCAGCTCGGCCGCCGCCGCGACGGCGAAGGCCGGGCCCTCCTCCCCCTCACCCTCGCCACCGTCGATCAACTCGCCTGGTTCCGGAGCCTGTTCGAGGATGACGTGGGCGTTGGTGCCGCTGATGCCGAAGGAGGAGACCGCCGAGCGGCGCGGTCGGTCGAGCTCCGGCCACGGCGTGGTCTCCGTGAGGAGCGAGACGGCACCCGACTCCCAGTCGACGTGCGGGCTCGGCTCGTCGACGTGCAGCGTCTTGGGCAGCACGCCGTGCCGCATGGCCTGCACCATCTTGATGACGCCCGCGACTCCGGCGGCGGCCTGGGTGTGCCCGATGTTGGACTTCACCGAGCCGAGGTGCAGCGGCTGTCCGGCGCCGCGCTCCTGCCCGTACGTCGCCAGGAGCGCCTGTGCCTCGATGGGGTCGCCGAGGGTGGTGCCGGTGCCGTGCGCCTCGACCGCGTCCACGTCCGACGGGGTGAGCCCCGCACCGTCGAGTGCCTGCCGGATGACGCGTTCCTGCGCGGGGCCGTTGGGGGCGGTCAGGCCGTTGCTCGCACCGTCCTGGTTGACGGCGGTGCCGCGTACGACGGCCAGGACGGGATGTCCGTTGCGGCGCGCGTCGGAGAGCCGTTCCAGGACGAGGACGCCGACGCCCTCACCGAATCCGGTGCCGTCGGCCGCAGCGGCGAACGCCTTGCACCGTCCGTCGGCGGCGAGCCCGCGCTGCCTGCTGAACTCGACGAACACGCCCGGCGTGGACAGGACCGTCGCGCCGCCCGCGAGCGCCATGCCGCACTCCCCGCCGCGCAGCGCCCGCACCGCGAGGTGGAGCGCCACCAGCGACGACGAGCACGCCGTGTCGATGGAGACGGCGGGGCCGCGCAGCCCGAGCGCGTACGAGACGCGCCCCGAAGCGACGCTCGCCGCGCTGCCGTTGCCCAGGAACGGCTCGTATTCCTCCGGTACGGAATGCAGTCGCGCCGCGTAGTCGCTGTACATGATCCCGGCGAAGACGCCGGTGTCGCTGCCGCGCAGCTCGACCGGGTCAAGTCCGGCGTCCTCGAACGCCTCCCAGGAGGCTTCGAGGAGCAGCCGGTGCTGCGGGTCCATGGCGGTCGCCTCGCGCGGACTGATGCCGAAGAACGGGGCGTCGAACTGGTCCGCGTCGTGCAGGAATCCGCCGTGCCGGGTGTAGAAGGTCCCGGCCTTGTCCGGGTCCGCGTCGTACAGGTGGTCCAGGTCCCAGCCTCGGCCGACGGGAAAGTCACCGATCCCGTCCGCGCCGGAGCGGACCAGTTTCCACAGGTCGTCGGGGGTGCGCACGCCGCCGGGGTAGCGGCAGCCCATGCCGATGACGGCGATGGGCTCGCGGTCGGCGGCCTCGGCCTCGGCGAGCCGGCGCCGGGTCTTGTGAAGGTCGGCCGTCACCCACTTGAGGTACTCGGTGAGCTTCTCTTCGTTCGACATCCTGTTCTCTCCGTTCGCGGGCTCCCTTGCGGGCGATCCCGAATCCGTGTCCGTGACCGACGTCCGGTCGGAGCGGGGTCAGCCGGCGCTGCGGCCCAGTTCCTTGTCGATGAAGTCGAAGATCTCGGAGGCCGATGCCGTCTCGATGCGTTCGACGGCGTCCGCGTCACCGGCCCCGTCGTCGCCCGCCGCGTCCCCTCCTTGATCCGCGCTCTCCGCGCCCTCCCAGTCGGCTAGCAGCCCGCGCAACCGTTCGGTGACCGCCGAGCGGATCACGCCGTCCCCATCGGCCGCCCGCCCGAGGACGGCCTGCAGCCGGTCGAGCTCGACGAGCAGCGAAGACGAGCGCTCCCGCTCGGTCTCCGCCGTGACCTGGCCAAGGAGGTGGTCGGCGAGTTCGGACAGGGACGGGTGGTCGAAGACGAGGGTCGCGGTCAGCCGCAGTCCCGTCGCGGCGTTGAGCCGGTTGCGCAGTTCGACCGCGGTGAGCGAGTCGAAGCCCAGTTCCTTGAAGGACTGGTGCACATCGAGCTCGTCCGGCGTGCCGTGGCCGAGGACGGCCGCGACGGCTCCCCGCACGAGGTCGAGGACCACGGTCCGGTGCTCGGACTCGGGCCGGGCCGCGAGCCTGGCCACGAGCGACTGCTCGGCTCCGCCGCCCGTTTCCCGGCGCCGCACCGTCCGCACGAGCCCCCGCAGCACCGGGTTGAGCAGTCCGGCACGGTCCTGTGTCCGCAGCTCCGCCGCGTCGGTGCGCAGTGCCCCCAGTACGGGATGCCGCTCCGTCGCGGCCAGCGCGGCGTCGAAGAGGGCGAGCCCCTCCTCTTCCGCCAGCGCCACGAGCCCGCTCCGGCTCAGCCGGTTCGACTCCGCCTGGGACGTGACGTGCTGGGTCATGGTGCTGGTGGTGTTCCAGAGTCCCCAGGCGAGGCTGGTGGCGGGTTGGTTGTGGGTGTGGCGGTGGTGGGCGAGTGCGTCGAGGAAGGTGTTGGCGGCGGCGTAGTTGGCTTGTCCGGCGTTGCCGGTGAGGCCTGCTGCGGAGGAGTAGAGGATGAAGTGGGTGAGGGGGAGGTGGCGGGTGAGTTCGTGGAGGTTCCAGGCGGCGTCGGCTTTGGGTCGTAGGACGTCGGTGAGGGTGTCTGGGGTGAGGGTGGTCAGGGTGGCGTCGTGGAGTGTGCCGGCGGTGTGGATGACTGCGGTGAGGGGGTGGTTGGTGGGGATGGTGTTGAGGAGGTTGCTGAGGTCGGTGCGGTTGGTGGTGTCGCAGGCGGCGATGTGTACGTCCGCTCCGGCGTGGGTGAGTTCGGTGGCCAGTTCCGCTGCGCCGGGGGCTGCTTGACCGTGGCGGCTGGTGAGGAGGAGGTGGCGTACGCCGTGGTGGGTGATGAGGTGGCGGGCGATGATGCGGCCGAGGGTGCCGGTGCCGCCGGTGATGAGGATGGTGGTGTTGGGGTCGAAGGGGGTGGGTGAGGTGGTGGGTTGGGTGATGGGAGAGGTGGTGGGGGTGAGTTGGGGGGTGTGGAGGGTGTTGTTGTGGTGGGCGAGTTGGGGTTGGTGGGTGTGGTGGGTGGTGTTGAGGAGGGTGGTGGTGAGGAGGGTGGTGGGGTTGAGGTCGAGGAGGGTGATGCGGTCGGGGTGTTCGGTTTGTGCGGTGCGGGTGAGGCCCCAGATGGTGGCGTGGGGGAGGTTGGGGGGTGTGTGGGTGGTGGTGGCGTCGCGGGTGATGAGGGTGAGGTGGGTGTGGGTGAATTCTTCGTTGGTGAGCCAGTGTTGGAGGAAGGTGAGGGTGTGGGTGGTCAGGGTGTGGGTGGCGGGGATGGGTGAGTCGTCGTCACCGTCATCGGTGGTGGGCAGGATCAGGGCGACGTGGTCGGGTGCGGGGGCGCCGTCGGCGAGGGCGGCGCGGAGGGCATCCAGGTCCGGGTGTACGGGGATGTCTGCCGGGAGCGTGCCGGCTGGCTGCGGGGTGGGACTGATGAAGGCCCATACGGGATCGGTCCCCACCACCGTGGGTTCCGGCAGCGGAACCCACTCGACCGCGAGCAGCGGGGCGCGGGTCGCCGACACCCGGCTGAGGGCGGCGAGTTGGCCTTCGTCGACCGGGCGCGTGGTGAGCGCGTCGATGGTCGCGAGCAGCTTGCCCGAGTCGTTCGTCAGGGTCAGCCGGGCACTTCCGTCCGCGGCGGGTGAGGCGATGACACGGGCCGCCGGTGCGCCCGTCTCGTGCAGGCGTACGCCGCTGAAGTCGAACGGCAGCCGCAGCTCGGCGCCGTCGGACGGGCCGTCAGGGCCGATCGCTCCCGAGGCCGCCGCCAGGGTGTGCAGGGCGGCGTCGAGGAGTGCGGGGTGGATGCCGTATCCGGTGACGTCGGTGTCCTGGGGCAGGGCGACCTCCGCGTACACGTCGTCGCCGACGCGCCAGGCGGCCTCCAGGCCCTGGAACAGCGGCCCGTACTCATAGCCGAGGTCCGCGAAGGCGTCGTAGAAGCCGTCCAGGTCGAGCGGTTCGCCGCCGACGGGTGGCCAGGCCACCGCGGCCTCGGGCACCGCGGAGGCACCCGCCGCCGTGGGGTCGGCACTGAGCGTGCCGGTCGCGTGCCGCACCCAGGGGCCGGGGGTGTCCTCGCTGTCGTACGCCCGTGAGTGGAGTTTCAGTTGACGCCGTCCGGCCTCGTCGGGCTCGCCGACGGACAGCTGGATACGGACGGATTGCTCGTCGGTGAGGGTGAGCGGCGCCTCCAGGGTGAGGCCTTCGAGGTGCTCACTGTTCACGTACTCCCCCGCGTGCAGGGCGAGTTCGACGAAGGCGGTGCCGGGGACCAGGACGGTGCCGTTCACCGCGTGATCGGCCAGCCACGGATGCGAGGCCAGGGAGAGACGTCCGGTGAAGACCGTCGCCGCGTCGTCCGCGAGCGTGACCGCCGCGCCGAGCAGGCCGTGCCCGGTGGGGGTCTGACCGAGGCTGGTCGCGTCGCCCGAGCCGCCTCCCGCGGGTGCGTCGAGCCAGTAACTCACCCGCTGGAAGGGGTAGGTGGGGAGGTCGATGTGGGTTTGTGGGGTGTCCCAGTGTGGGGTGAGGCCGTGGGTGTGGGCGGTGGCGAGGGCTTGTGTGAAGGTGTGGGTGTCTGTGGTGTCGCGGCGGAGGGTGGGGTGACGGTGTAGGGGGTGTTGTGGGGTTCGAGGGTGTTGTGGAGTCCGATGGTCAGGACGGGGTGGGGGCTGGTTTCGATGTAGTGGGTGTGTCCGTCGTTGTGGAGGGTTTCGGTGGTTTGTTGGAAGAGGACGGGGTGGCGGAGGTTGTTGATCCAGTAGTCGGTGGTGAGGGTGGTGGTGTCGGTGATGTGGGTGGCGTGGAGGGTGGAGTAGAAGGCGATGGTGGGGTCGGCGGGTTGGGGGTGATGTGGGCGAGGCGTTGGGTGAGTTCTTCGCGCAGGGTTTCGACGTGGTGGGTGTGTGAGGCGTAGTCGACGTCGATGGCGCGGGCGCGGATGTCCTGGGCGCGGCAGGCGGTGACCAGGGTGTGGATCTGGTGGTGGTTGCCGGCGATGACGGTGGTGGTGGGGCTGTTGTGGGCGGCGATGTGGACGTCGTCGAGGTGGTGTGTGGTGATGAGGTCGCGGGCCTGGTCGGCGTCCAGGGGCAGGGAGGCCATGGTGCCGGTGCCGGCCAGGCGGCGCAGGGTGCGGGCGCGCAGGGCGACGATGGCGGCGGAGTCCTCCAGGGTGAGGGCGCCGGCGATGTGGGCGGCGGCGATCTCGCCCTGGGAGTGGCCGATGACGGCGTCGGGGTGGATGCCGTGGTGCTGCCAGAGCCGGGCCAGGCTGATCATCATGGCCCACAGGGCGGGCTGGATGACGTCGACGCGGTCCAGGCCGGGGGCGCCGTCGTGCTGGTGGATGACGTCGATGAGGTCGAAGTCGGTGTGCGGGGCCAGGGCGGTGGCGCAGGCGTCCAGCTGGGCGGCGAAGACGGGGGAGGTGGTGTAGAGGTCGCGGCCCATGCCGGCCCATTGGGAGCCCTGGCCGGGGAAGACGAACACGGTCTTGCCGGGCAGGACGCTGCCGGTGGCCAGGGTGGGGTGTTCGGCGCCGGTGGCCAGGGCGTCCAGCCCGGCCAGCAGGTCCTGGCGGGTGGTGGCGGTCAGCGCGGCCCGCTCCTCGAAGTGGGTACGCGAGGTGGCCAGCGCCCGCGCCACATCCGGCAGGTCCACCTCCCCGGCCGACTCACGCACGAACACCGCCAACTGAACAGCCCGCTCCCGCAACGCGTCCACGGACTTGCCCGACAGCGGCCACACGACCACACCGTCACCGACCGAGCCGTCGACCGTGGTCCGTTCTCCGTCGAGCGGCGCTCCCGGCTCGCCCCGCGCCGCCGTCTCCTCGGCGGGAACCTCCGGCGCCTGCTCCAGGATCACGTGCGCGTTGGTGCCGCTGATGCCGAACGAGGAGACCGCCGAGCGGCGCGGCCGGTCGAGCTCGGGCCACGGGGTGGCCTCGGTCAGGAGGGAGACCGCGCCGGACTCCCAGTCGACGTGCGGGGTCGGCTCGTCGACGTGCAGCGTCCTGGGCAGCACGCCGTGCCGCATCGACTCGACCATCTTGATGACGCCCGCGACTCCGGCCGCGGCCAGCGTGTGGCCGATGTTGGACTTCAACGAACCGAGCCACAAGGGCTGTTCGGCGTCGCGGCTCTTGCCGTACGTGGCGAGCAGCGCCTGCGCCTCGATCGGGTCACCCAGCTTGGTCCCGGTACCGTGCGCCTCGACCGCGTCGACGCCGGAGCCGTCGAGCCCGGCGCTGGCGAGCGCCTGCCGGATCACGCGCTCCTGGGAGGGGCCGTTGGGGGCGGTCAGGCCGTTGCTCGCACCGTCCTGGTTGATGGCCGAGCCCCGCACCACGGCGAGGACTCGGTGGCCTCGGCGCCGCGCGTCGGAGAGCCGTTCCAGGACGAGGACACCGACTCCCTCGCCCCAGCCCGTGCCGTCGGCCGATGCCGCGAAGGCCTTGCAGCGGCCGTCCGGGGAGAGCGCGCGCTGTCGACTGAACTCGATGAAGTTCGTCGGCCCGGACATGATGGTCGCGCCGCCGACGAGGGCTTGTGAGCACTCCCCGTTGCGCAGCGCCTGCGCGGCGAGGTGGAGAGCCACCAGCGACGACGAGCAGGCCGTGTCGACGGTGACGGCCGGGCCTTCGAGACCGAAGGCGTAGGCGAGGCGGCCGGAGGCGACGCTGGTGGTGTTGCCGGTGGAGATGTAGCCCTCGTATCCCTCCGGGATCGCGCTGAGGCGCGAGGTGTAGTCGCCGAAGATGACGCCCGCGAAGACGCCGGTGTCACTGCCGCGCCGCGTCTCCGGATCGATGCCCGCGTGCTCGAACGCCTCCCACGTCGCTTCGAGCAGCAGTCGCTGCTGGGGGTCCGTGGCGATGGCCTCACGCGGGTTGATGCCGAAGAACGCGGCGTCGAAGCGGTCGGCACCCTCGATGAACCCGCCCTGTCGGACATAGGACGTGCCGGAGGTGTTCGGGTCCGGGTCGTAGAGACGGTCGAGGTCCCAGCCGCGGTCCGTAGGGAAGTCCCCGATGGCGTCGGCGCCTTCGGACAGGAGCCGCCACAGGCCCGCGGGCGAATCCACGCCGCCGGGCAGGCGGCAGCTCATGCCGACGATGGCGATCGGGTCGTCGGCCGTGGCGGTGGCGGATGCGGGAGGGGCCGCCGTGCCGGAGGCCGCGAGGTCGCCGCAGAGTTCCTTGCGCAAGTACGTGGCGAGTGCGCCCGGCGTCGGATGGTCGAAGACGAGGGTCGCGGGAAGCCGCAGACCCGAGACGGCGTTCACCCGGTTGCGGAGCTCGACGGCGGTGAGCGAGTCGAAGCCCAGGTCCTTGAAGGCGCGGGTGGGTTCGAGCGTGCCGTCGGCGCCGCGGCCGAGGACGGCGGCGACCTCGCCGCGCACCAGGTGGAGGAGGTGCCGCTGCTGTTCGTCGGCGGTGAGCGCGGCGAGCCGCTCCACCAGCGAGCCACCGGCCGCCGTGGCCCCGGCGGCGACGCGTCGCCCGCCACCGCTGCCGCCGCCCACCAACCCCTGCAGGACGGGCGGGAGTTCGGCTCGGTCGGCGCGGGCCAGCAGCGCCTTCACGTCGATGCGCGTCGGCACGAGGGCGCCGCGGCCCGACGCCACCGCGGCGTCGAACAAGGACAGGCCATCGTCGGCCGCGAGCGGCACGAAGCCGCTCCGGGCGATGCGTTCGAGGTCGGCCCGGTCGAGGGCGCCGCCCATGCCGGTGCCGCCCGACTGGTCCCACAGTCCCCACGCCAGCGACGACGCGGGCAAGCCGGACGCCCGCCGCCGCTCGGCCAGCGCGTCCAGGAAGGCGTTCGCCGCCGCGTAGTTGCCCTGCCCCGGACTGCCCACCACACCGGCCACCGACGAGAACACCACGAACGCTCCCACGTCCAGGCCGAGTTCGCCCGTCAGCTCGTGCAGGTTCCAGGCCGCGTCCACCTTCGGACGCAGCACCCGCGCCAGCCGCTCGGTGCTCAGCGCGTCCACCAGACCGTCGTCCACCACCCCCGCCGTGTGCACGATGGCGCCCAGCGGACCGTCCGCGGCGATCGACTCCAGCAACTCGCGCAGCGCCACGCGATCGGCCACATCGCACGCGGCCACCCGCACCGACTCCGCGCCCGCGGCCGACAGCTCCGCCACCAACTCGGCGGCCCCCGGGGCCGACTCGCCCTGACGACTCGTCAACACCAGACGGCGTACGCCGTGCTCGGTCACCAGGTGCCGGGCGAACAGACCGCCCAACGCACCCGTACCGCCCGTCACCAACACCCATGCGTCCGACGACACTTCGGCGAGTGACGTCGGGACGGTCAGGACGACCTTGCCGGTGTGCTTGGCCTGGCCGAGGTGGCGGAAGGCGTCGGGTGAGCGGCGGATGTCCCAGGCGGAGACGGGCAGCGGGCGCAGCGCGCCGCTCTCGAAGAGCGCGAGCAGTTCGACGAACATCTCCTGGATGCGGTCGTGTCCCGCGTCCATGAGGTCGAAGGCCCGGTAGTCGATGTCCGGGTGGTCGGCGCGCACCGCCTCGGGTTCGCGGATGTCGGTCTTGCCCATCTCCAGGAACCGGCCTCCCCGCGGCAGCAGCCGCAGAGAGGCGTCGACGAACTCGCCGGAAAGCGAGTCCAGGACGACGTCCATGCCACGCCCCCCGGTGCGCTCAAGGAACGCGGCCTCGAAGTCGAGGGTGCGGGAGTTGGCGAAGTGGGCGTCGTCGAGACCCTGTTGGCGCAGCACGTCCCACTTGCCGGGGCTCGCGGTGCCGTAGACCTCGGCACCCGCGTGCCGGGCCAGCTGGACGGCCGCCATGCCGACGCCGCCCGTCGCGGCGTGCACCAGTACGGACTCCCCCGACCGCAGACCGCCGAGGTCGAACAGGCCGTAGTAGGCGGTGAGGAAGACGATCGGCGTCGCGGCCGCCTGCGCATAGCTCCAGCCGCGCGGAACGCGGGCCAGATAGCGCTGATCGGTGATCGACACCGGGCCCGCACCCTCGGTGAGCAGACCCATGACGCGGTCGCCCGGCTTGAGTCCGGTGGCCCCCGCCACGTCCTGGCCGACCTCGATGACGACACCCGCGCCCTCGCTGCCGATGGGCGCGTCACCCGGGTACATGCCGAGCGCGATGAGGACGTCACGGAAGTTCAGCCCGGCGGCGCGCAACGCGACCCGGACCTCACCCGGCGCGAGGGGACGCTCCGCGCTCGGGTTGGCGACCAGGGCGAGGTTCTCCAGGGTGCCCTTCTCCGTGACGTCGACACGCCACGGCCCGGGACCGGACGGCAGCGCGAGCTCGGCCGTGGAGTCGGCGGAAGCCAGGCGCGCGAGGTGCACGGCACCGTCACGGAACGCCAACTGCGGTTCACCGGAGGCCAGTACGCCGGGCAGGTCACCGAGCGACCCGCCACCGTCCACGTCGAGGAGCGTGAAGGAATCGGGGCTCTCGGCCTGGGCCGCGCGGACCAGGCCCCACAACGCGGCCCCCGGCAGATCCCGCGCCGAGTCCCCCGCCCCGACGGCCACGGCACCGGAGGTGACGACGACCAGCCGGACCGCGGCCAGACGGCTGTCGGCACGCCAGCTCTGCAGCAGCGAGAGGAGGCCGGCCGTACGGGCGTGGGTAGCCTCGACCGCGTCCTCGGCCACGGCGATCGGCAGGCAGGGGAGGAAGACGGCCTCGGGCAGCTTCTCCCCCGCGTCGACGGCAGCGGCGAGGGCGACGAGGTCCGGGTAGGCGGGGAGCGTGTCCAGAGGGGCGGGGATGACAGCGGAGGCGTGCCCCAGCACGGCCCAATGCGGCGCCGCAGTGGTGGCTTCGACGGCCGGAGCGGGCTGCCAACTCAGCTGGAACAGCGCGTCGTTGACCGCGTTCTCGCCTGCCGCTGCCAGTTGCTCGGTTGTGAGGGTGCGCAGGGTGAGGGTGTCGATGTGGGCGACGGGGGCGCCGGTGGGGTCGGCGAGGGTGAGGGTGACGCTGTCGCCGGTACTGGTGTGGGGGGTGACGCGGACGCGGAGGCTGGTGGCGCCGGTGGCGTGGAGGGTGACGCCCGAGAAGTTGAAGGGCAGACGGACCTCCTGGACGCTCTCGTCGGCGGCACCCAGGGTGTGGAGGGCGGCGTCGAGGAGGGCGGGGTGGATGCCGTATGGGGTGACGTCGGTGTCGGGGGGCAGGGTGATGTCGGCGTAGAGGGTGTTGGTGTGGGGGTCGTGCCAGGCGGTGTGGAGGCCTTGGAAGAGGGGGCCGTAGTGGTAGCCGCCCTGGGCGAGGCGGTCGTAGAAGTCCTCGACGGGCAGGGGGGTGGTGTCGGTGGGTGGCCAGGTCGTCAGCTCGGGTTCAGGGGTTGTCCCGTGGGGGTGGGGGTGAGGGTGGCGGTGGCGTGGCGGGTCCAGCCGGTGCCCTCGCCGGTGTGGGAGTGGATGGTCAGGGAGCGGGAGCCGTCGGGATTATCGGCTCCGACCAGGACTTGGATGGTGGCGGGGTTGTCGTGGGTGAGGGTGAGGGGGGTTTCGATGGTGAGGTCGTCGAGGTGGGGGGTGTGGGTGTGGTGTCCGGCGTGCAGGGCCAGTTCCACGAAGGCGGTGCCGGGCACCAGGACGGTGTCGTTCACCGCGTGGTCGGCCAGCCACGGATGCGAGGCCAGCGAGAGGCGGCCGGTGAACACGGTGGTGCCGTCGGCGGCCAGGGAGACCGCGGCGCCCAGCAGGCCGTGCCCGGCCGGGACCTGCCCCAGACTGGCCACATCCCCCGCCGGCGGGTTGGCGTGCAGCCAGTAGCGGTCCTGCTGGAAGGGGTAGGTGGGCAGGTCCAGGTGGGCGGTCGCGGGTGGCCAGGTGAGGGGGATGCCGTGGGCGTGCGCGGTGGCCAGGGCCAGCGCGATGGCCTGGGGGTCGGGGGTGGTGCGGCGCAGCAGCGGGATCCGCACCGCGTCCTCGGGGGTGAGGGTGCTCAAAACCGCGTCCGGGCCCAGCTCCACGAACCGGGTCGCGCCGAGCTCCTGGGCGTGGCGGAGGCCGTCGGCGAAGCGGACGGTGCCCCGCAGCTGGCGCACCCAGTAACCCGGATCGGCCAGCTCCTCGTCCGTGGCGGTCTGGCCGGTGACGTTCGAGATCAGTGGCAGGGTCAGCGGCTGAGGGGTGACCTGGCGGGCCGCCTCCTGGAAGCCGGGCAGGGCGCTGTCCATGTGGGCGGAGTGGAAGGCGTGACTGACATGCAGGTGCTTGACCCGCCGTCCCAGCTGGGCGAAGTGTGCGGCGATCTCGGCCACCGCCTCCGCCTCCCCGGAAATCACCAGGGAGTCCGCACTGTTCACCGCCGCCAACCCCACATCGCCGCGCCCGGCCAGCAGCGCCAGCACCTCCTCCTCACTCGCCGCGATAGAGGCCATCGCGCCGCCGGTGGGGGCGGCCTGCATCAGCCGTCCGCGCGCCGCCACCAGCGTGCAGGCATCTTCCAGCGACCACAGCCCCGCCACATACGCCGCCGCCAGCTCCCCGATCGAATGCCCCAGCACCACATCCGGCCGCAGCCCGCGATGCTCCGATAGCCGGAACAACCCCACCTGCACCGCGAAGAGCCCGGCCTGGGCGTACTGGGTCTGCTCCAGCGCCTCCGCGTCGTCACCGAAGACGACCTCCTTCAACGGCCGCGGCAGACCCGCATCCAGCAGGACGCACACCTCATCGAACGCGGCCGCGAACACCGCCGAGGAGTCATACAACTCCCGGGCCATGCCGGGGCGCTGGCTGCCCTGCCCGGTGAACAAGAACACCGTCCGGCCCGGAGTATCGATACCCGTCACCAGACCCGGATGCGACTGGCCCGCGGCCAGTGCCTCCAGCGCCTCCGTCAGCTCCTGCGCATCCGATCCGACCACGACCGCGCGGTGCTCGAACTGTGAACGGGCCCCGGCCAGCACACCACTGACCACAGCAGCATCCAGACCCGCACCGGACTCCCGGACGAACGAGGCCAGCTGCGCGCCCTGCGCCCGTACCGCCTCCACCGACTTACCCGACACCGGCCACAACACCGGCCCCTCAACCGGAACAGCCTCAGCCCGGGTCTCGTTCTCGGTCTGCGGCGCCTGCTCCACAATCACATGCGCATTCGTCCCACTGATACCGAACGACGACACACCCGCCCGACGCGGCCGATCCCCCTCGACAACCCACTCCCGAGCCTCCGTCAGGAGAGAGACTGAGCCATCGGTCCAATCCACCTGGGACGTCGGTTCGTCGACGTGCAGTGTCTGGGGCAGCACCTCGTGCCGCATCGCCTGGACCATCTTGATGACACCCGCGACACCGGCCGCCGCGTTGGTGTGGCCGATGTTGGACTTCACCGACCCCAGCCACAACGGACGACCCGGCTCCCGCCCCTGCCCATACGTCGCAAGCAGCGCCTGCGCCTCGATCGGGTCACCCAACCTGGTGCCCGTGCCATGAGCCTCCACCGCATCCACATCCGCCGCCGACAACCGCGCACTCGCCAACGCCTGACGAATCACCCGCTCCTGCGAAGGACCGTTCGGAGCGGTCAGACCATTGCTCGCGCCGTCCTGATTGACCGCCGAACCCCGCACCACCGCCAGCACGCGATGACCTCGGCGCTGGGCGTCCGAGAGGCGTTCGACGACGAGGACGCCCGCGCCCTCGCCGAAGCCGGTGCCGTCCGCCGATGCCGCGAAGGCCTTGCACCGGCCGTCCATCGACAGTCCGCGCTGCTTGCTGAACTCCACGAAGAGGCGGGGGGTGGGCAGCACGGTGACGCCGCCCGCGAGGGCCAGCGAGCACTCGCCGTTGCGCAGTGCCTGCACTGCGAGGTGCAGGGCGACCAGTGAGGACGAGCAGGACGTGTCGACCGTGACCGCAGGGCCCTCGAAGCCGAAGGTGTAGGCGAGTCGGCCGGAGGCGACGCTGGTGGTGGTGCCGGTGAGGACGTAACCCTCGTACTCGGCGGGCAGGGCGCTGCCGCGTGGTGCGTACTCCTGGCCGATGGCGCCGATGAAGGCGCCGGTCCGGCTGCCCTTGAGCGCGTCGGGCGCGATGCCCGCGTGTTCGAAGGCCTCCCAGGCCGCTTCCAGGAGCACCCGCTGCTGCGGGTCCATCGCCTCGGCCTCGCGGGGGCTGATGCCGAAGAAGTCGGCGTCGAAACGGTCGGCGTCGTGCAGGAAGCCGCCCTTGGTGACGTAGGCGGTGCCGGGGTGCTCCGGGTCGGGGTGGTGGACGTTGTCCAGGTCCCAGCCGCGGTTGACGGGGAACTCGGAGATCGCGTCGCCGCCCCCGCTGACCAGCTGCCACAGCTCGTCCGGCGAGGAGATGTCACCGGGGTAGCGGCAGCCCATGCCGACGATGGCGATCGGCTCCTGCTCGCGGGCCTCGGCCTCGTGCAGCCGCCTGCGCGTCTGGCGCAGGTCGGCGGCGGTCCGCTTGAGGTAGTCGCGGAGCTTGTCCTCGTTCTCGTTGTTGGACGTGCTGCCCGTGCTGGCGGTGTTCGCCATGTGTTCTTCCACCCCTGGGTACGACAGATTCGGCGGATGCGCGTGGTTGACGATTGGTTGCTGCGGTTCAGGAACTGCCGAGTTCCTGATCGAGCGCGTCGAAGAGTTCGTCGTCGCTCGCCGTGCCGAAGTCCTGTGACCCGTCGTCGGATGCTTCGGTGTGGCCGTGGTGCGTGTGGTGCAGGTCGTTCCACTTCCAGAGAAGTGCTTGCAGGCGACTGGAGATCTGTGGGTACGCCTCGTCGTCCGGGTCGATGCCCTGGCCGATACCGGCGAGTTCCGCGTCGAGCTGGTCGAGTTCGCCCAGCAGGCGCGTCACCGGGTCGGCGTCCTCCGGAACCAGCGCGGTGCGCAGGTGCGCGGCGAGCGCGGTCGACGTCGGATGGTCGAAGACCAGCGTGCCGGACAGGCGCAGGCCGGTCGCCTTGCCGAGCCGGTTGCGCAGTTCGACTGCGGTGAGCGAGTCGAAGCCCAGATCCTTGAAGGCCCGGTCCACGCCGATGCCGACGGCGTCGCCGTGGCCGAGTACGGCCGCGGCCTGGCCGCGTACCAGCTCGATGAGGAGTTCCAGCTGGGCGTCCGCGGTGCGACCGGCGAGCCGGTCGGCCCAGCTCTGCTCGCCGACCGCTCCTTGCTGTGCGGCGCTCCTGCGCCGCACGGAGCGGCGGGCGCCACCCGCCGCGTCGACGAGGCCCCGCAGGATCGGCGGGATCTCGGCGGCACCGTCGGCCGCCTCCGCGGCGGTGGCGCGCAGCGCGGCGATGTCCAGCTCGATCGGCACGAGGGCCGCTTCGCTCGCCCGCAGCGAGGTGTCGAGGACCGCCATGCCCGTGTCGATGGTCAGCGGGCTGACGCCGGAGCGGCCGAGGCGGCTGCGGTCGGCACCGTCGAGCGCGCCCGCCATGCCGCCGGCCTGCTCCCACAGGCCCCAGGCCAGTGAGACCGCGGGCAGTCCCTGGGCGCGCCGGTGTTCGGCGAGCGTGTCGAGGAAAGTGTTGGCGGCCGCGTAGTTGGCCTGGCCCGCGGCGCCCATGATGCCGGCCGCCGACGAGAACAGGACGAAGGCCGCCAGGTCCAGCTCACGGGTCAGCTCGTGGAGGTTCCAGGCGGCGTCGACCTTCGGGCGCAGCACGTCGGCGAGGCGTTCCGGTGTGAGTGCGGCCAGGGTGCCGTCGCGCAGCACGCCCGCCGTGTGGATCACCGCGGTCAGCGGGTGCGCATCGGGTACGGAGTCGAGGAGCGCGGCCAGCGCCGCACGGTCGGCGGCGTCGCACGCGGCGATCCGCACGTCAGCCCCGGCCTCGGTGAGCTCGGCCGCCAACTCCGCTGCCCCAGGCGCCGATTCACCCTGACGGCTGGTCAGCAGGAGGTGGCGTACGCCGTGTTCGACGACGAGGTGGCGGGCGACGAGACGGCCGAGCGAGCCCGTCGCGCCCGTGATGAGTGCCGTGCCTTCGGGGTCGAGGGAGCGGGGCACCGTCAGGGCCAGCTTGCCGGTGTGGCGGGCCTGGCTGAGGAAGCGCATCGCGTCCGGCGCCCGGCGCACGTCCCACGCCGAGACGGGGATCGGCTGGATCGCACCGGCCTCGAAGAGCTTCACCAGGTCCGCGAGCATCGCCTGGATGCGGTCCGGGCCCGCGTCGAGGACGTCGTACGCGACGTACGTGACGCCGTCGTGCTCGGCGGCGACCCCGTCGGCGGACCGCTTGTCGGTCTTGCCCATCTCCAGGAAACGGCCGCCGGGGCCCTGAAGCCGCAGCGAGGCGTCCACGTAGTCGTTCGCGAGGGAGTTGAGGACGACGTCGATACGCCGCTCCCCCTCTCCGCCCGCCGCCTCCGCCGCCTCCGCCGACTCCGCCGACTCCGACAGCGACTGGAGCGTCGTACGGAACTTCTCCTCGAAGTCGAGGGTACGGGAGTTGCCGATGCGGCTGTCGTCGATGCCCTGGCCGCGCAGGACGTCCCACTTGCCGGGACTCGCGGTGGCGAAGACCTCGAGCCCCCAGTGGCGGGCGAGCTGGAGCGTCGCGGTGCCGACGCCGCCAGTGGCCGCATGCACGAGGAGGGTCTCCCCCGCACGGATGCCCGCGAGGTCCCGCAGCCCGTAGTAGGCGGTGAGGAAGACGACCGGCACTCCGGCGGCCTCCGCGAAGGTCCAGCCCTCCGGCATCCGCGCCACCAGCCGCGCGTCGGTCACGGAGACCGGCCCGGTGCCCTCCATGAGGACACCCATCACGCGGTCGCCGGGACGGAGGTCCGTCACGTTCGCGCCGACGTCGAGCACGATGCCCGCCCCCTCACCCGCGACGGCGCGGGTGTCCCCCGGGACCATGCCGAGCGCCGTGAGGACGTCGCGGAAGTTCAGGCCGGAGGCGCGCAGCGAGATCCGCACCTCGTCCGGGGCGAGGTCGCGCAGCGCTTCCTCGCACGGCTCGAGGGCGAGCTGGTCGAGGGAACCGGTGCCTTCGAGCGCGAGCCGCCAGGCAGTCGTGCCGGACGGGACGGCGAGTGTGCCGCCCGTACCGTCCGGCGCCCGGCGGACGAAGCGCGGCACGTGCACGACACCCTGCCGTACGACGAACTGTCCATCACCACCCGGCAGTTCACAGGCCGCTCGGACCGCCGACGCGAGCGCCGCGGGCGAGTCCTCGTGCCCGTCGAGGTCGGCCAGCAGGAACCTGTCCGGGTTCTCGCTCTGCGCCGACCGGAACAGACCCCACAGCGGAGCCTGCGCCAGGTCACGCGCGGGCTCGCCCGCCGAGGCCCCGATCGCGTCACGCGTGCAGAGCATGAGCCTGGACAGGACCAGCCTGTCGTCGTCGATGCCGAGCCAGTCCTGCGCCAGGGCTAGCGCACGCCCGGCGACGTCATGAACAACTCCGGGGAGCGGCGCGTCGGCGGGGTACGGATTGGGTACGGCGGCCACCACCACGTCCGGCGCCTCCTCACCCGCGTCCAGCGCGGCCCGCAGCGAAGGAAGGTCGGGGTAGGCGGCCACGGAGACCCGGGCCGCGGTCAGCGCGTTGGTGAGACCGAGCACACCCGCGCCGAGCAGAGCCCAGCGACGCCCACCGGACGCGGCCTCCGCGAGGGGCGCAGGGACCCATTCGGTGACGTACAGGGGGTCCTTCGATTCGGGTGTTTCCGCGTTCTTGCCTGCCGCTGCCAGTTGCTCGGTTGTGAGGGTGCGCAGGGTGAGGGTGTCGATGTGGGCGACGGGGGCGCCGGTGGGGTCGGCGAGGGTGAGGGTGACGCTGTCGCCGGTACTGGTGTGGGGGGTGACGCGGACGCGGAGGCTGGTGGCGCCGGTGGCGTGGAGGGTGACGCCCGCGAAGTTGAAGGGCAGACGGACCTCCTGGACGCTCTCGTCGGCGGCACCCAGGGTGTGGAGGGCGGCGTCGAGGAGGGCGGGGTGGATGCCGTATGGGGTGACGTCGGTGTCGGGGGGCAGGGTGATGTCGGCGTAGAGGGTGTTGGTGTGGGGGTCGTGCCAGGCGGTGTGGAGGCCTTGGAAGAGGGGGCCGTAGTGGTAGCCGCCCTGGGCGAGGCGGTCGTAGAAGTCCTCGACGGGCAGGGGGGTGGTGTCGGTGGGTGGCCAGGTCGTCAACTCGGGCTGGGGGTAGGTGTGGTGGGGGGTTGAGGTGAGGGTGCCGGTGGCGTGGCGGGTCCAGTGCGACTCGTCGCCGGTGCGCGAGTGGAGCGTGAACTCCCGGCGTCCGGACTCGTCGAGCTCAGTGGTGGTGAGCTGGATGGTGGCGGGGTTGTCGTGAGTGAGGGTGAGGGGGGTTTCGATGGTGAGGTCGTCGAGGTGGGGGGTGTGGGTGTGGTGTCCGGCGTGCAGGGCCAGTTCCACGAAGGCGGTGCCCGGGACCAGCACGGTGTCGTTCACCGCGTGGTCGGCCAGCCACGGATGCGAGGCCAGCGAGAGGCGGCCGGTGAACACGGTGGTGCCGTCGGCGGCCAGGGACACCGCGGCGCCCAGCAGGCCGTGCCCGGCCGGGACCTGCCCCAGACTCGCCACATCCCCCGCCGGCGGGTTGGCGTGCAGCCAGTAGCGGTCCTGCTGGAAGGGGTAGGTGGGCAGATCGAGATGGGCGGTCGCGGGTGGCCAGGTGAGGGGGATGCCGTGGGCGTGCGCGGTGGCCAGGGCCAGCGCGATGGCCTGGGGGTCGGGGGTGGTGCGGCGCAGCAGCGGGATCCGCACCGCGTCCTCGGGGGTGAGGGTGGTCAGGACCGCGTCCGGGCCCAGCTCCACGAACCGGGTCGCGCCGAGCTCCTCGGCCTGGCGGAGGCCGTCGGCGAACCGCACCGTGCCCCGCAACTGCCGCACCCAGTAACCCGGATCGGCCAGCTCCTCGTCCGTGGCGGTCTGGCCGGTGACGTTCGAGATCAGCGGGAGGGCCAGCGGCTGGTAGGTGACCTGGCGGGCCGCCTCCTCAAAGCCGGGCAGGGCGCTGTCCATGTGGGCGGAGTGGAAGGCGTGACTGACGTGCAGGTGCTTGACCCGCCGTCCCAGTCGCCCGAAGTGTGCGGCGATCTCGGCCACCGCCTCCGCCTCCCCGGAGATCACCAGGGAGTCCGCGCTGTTCACCGCCGCCAGGCCCGCATCGCCGCGCCCGGCCAGCAGCGCCAGTACTTCGTCCTCGGACGCCGCGATAGAGGCCATCGCGCCGCCGGTGGGGGCGGCCTGCATCAGCCGTCCGCGCGCCGCCACCAGCGTGCAGGCATCGGCAAGCGACCACAGCCCCGCCACATACGCGGCGGCCAGTTCGCCGATGGAGTGGCCCAGCACCACATCCGGCCGCAGCCCGCGATGCTCCGATAGCCGGAACAGCCCCACCTGCACCGCGAACAGTCCGGCCTGGGCGTACTGGGTCTGCTCCAGCGCCTCCGCGTCGTCACCGAAGACGACCTCCTTCAACGGCCGCGGCAGACCCGGATCCAGCAGGACGCACACCTCGTCGAAGGCGGCCGCGAACACCGCGGAGGAGTCGTACAG
Source organism: Streptomyces kanamyceticus (assembly GCF_008704495.1). Taxonomy (NCBI): domain Bacteria; kingdom Bacillati; phylum Actinomycetota; class Actinomycetes; order Kitasatosporales; family Streptomycetaceae; genus Streptomyces; species Streptomyces kanamyceticus. The sequence goes on along the minus strand of NZ_CP023699.1, from coordinate 8,421,233 downwards.
CTCGCGGGCCATGCCGGGGCGCTGGCTGCCCTGCCCGGTGAACAAGAACACCGTCCGGCCCGGAGTATCGATACCCGTCACCAGACCCGGATGCCGCTGCCCGGCGGCCAGCGCCTCCAGCGCCTCCGTCAGCTCCTGCGCATCCGATCCGACCACGACCGCCCGGTGCTCGAACTGGGTCCGCCCGCCCGCCAGCACACCACCGACAGCACCAACATCCAGACCCGCAGCCGACTCCCGGATAAACGAGGCCAGTTGCGCGCCCTGCGCCCGCACCGCCTCCACCGACTTACCCGACACCGGCCACAACACCGGCCCCTCAACCACCACATCAGCCTCAGACTGAGGAGCGGCCTCAACCACCGGCGCCTGTTCGAGGATGACGTGGGCGTTGGTGCCGCTGATGCCGAAGGAGGAGACCGCCGAGCGGCGCGGCCGGTCGAGGTCGGGCCATGGGGTGGCCTCGGTCAGGAGCTCGACCGCTCCTGCCGACCAGTCCACGTGCGGGCTGGGCTGATCCACGTGCAGCGTCCGGGGCAACACCCCGTGCCGCATCGCCTGGACCATCTTGATGACACCCGCCACACCCGCCGCCGCCTGAGTGTGACCGATGTTGGACTTCACCGAACCCAGCCACAACGGACGACCCGGATCCCGCCCCTGCCCATACGTCGCAAGCAGCGCCTGCGCCTCGATCGGGTCACCCAACCTGGTGCCCGTGCCATGAGCCTCGACCGCATCCACATCCCCCGGCGACAGCCGCGCACTCGCCAACGCCTGACGAATCACCCGCTCCTGCGAAGGACCGTTCGGAGCGGTCAGGCCGTTGCTCGCGCCGTCCTGATTGACCGCCGACCCCCGCACCACCGCCAGTACTTGGTGGCCGTTGCGGCGGGCGTCGGAGAGGCGCTCCAGGACCAGCAGACCGGCGCCCTCGCCCCAGGCGGTGCCGTCGGCACCGTCCGCGAAGGCCTTGACGCGGCCGTCGGGAGCCAGACCCCGCTGACGGCTGAACTCCACGAATGTCGTGGGCGCCGCCATCACGGTCACACCGCCCGCCAGGGCGAGCGAGCACTCGCCGTTGCGCAGTGCCTGAGCCGCCAGATGCAGCGTGACCAGCGAGGACGAGCACGCCGTGTCGACCGTCACCGCCGGACCCTCAAGCCCGAAGGTGTACGAGAGGCGGCCCGACAGGACGCTGCCCGCGCTGCCCGTACCCAGGTAGCCCTCAAGGTCCTGGGGGGCATGGGTGACGCGGAGCCCGTAGTCGTCGTACATGACGCCCGCGAAGACGCCCGCGTCGGTGCCGCGTACGGACTCCGGGTCGATGCCCGCGTGTTCGAAGGCCTCCCACGCGGTCTCCAGGAGAAGACGCTGCTGAGGATCGGTCGCCAGCGCCTCACGCGGACTGATCCCGAAGAACGCCGCGTCGAACTCATCGGCGTCATGCAGGAAACCACCCTCGGTGACATACGCCGTACCGGGATGATCCGGATCCGCGTCGTACAACGACGCCAGATCCCAGCCACGATTGTCCGGGAACGACGAGATCGCATCCCCACCCTCGGCCAGCAACGACCACAACTCACCCGGCGAACCCACACCACCCGGCAGACGGCAGCTCATCCCCACGATGACCACCGGATCATCCACCACACCCAACCCCGCACCAACCCCACCGGACACCAACTCACCTGCCGGTGACGTCTGTTCGCCGACCAGTTCCTTGATGAGGTGAGTGGCGAGGGCCCCGGGTGTGGGGTGGTCGAAGACGAGGGTCGCTGGCAGGCGCAGGCCGGTCACCGTGTTGAGGCGGTTGCGGAGTTCGACCGCCATGAGGGAGTCGAAGCCCAGGTCCTTGAAGGCGCGGCTCGGTTCGAGGCTGTGCGCGGAAGCGTGACCGAGGATGGCCGCGACCTCCCCGCCGACCAGTTCCAGGAGCGCCTGTACGCGGTCGTCGACACCGAGTGCCGTGAGCCCGGCGACACGGGCTGCCGACTGACCGGCCACGGCCGCCGAGCCGCCGCTCGCCGTGGCGACGGACTTGCGTCCGGCGCCCGTACGGCGGCGGACGAGGCCTCGCAGCGTCGGGGAGAGCAGTCCGGCGTCGGCCTGCCCGCGCAGCGCCGTCTCGTCCAGAGAGGCCGCGACCAGCACGGCGGCCCGCTCGGACCGGTCCCGCGCCTCGGGATCGGCGTGCCGCGCCGCGAGCGCGGCATCGAAGAGCGCGATGCCCTGGCTCTCCGACATGGGCAGAAAGCCGGTGCGGGCGATGCGGTCGCGGTCGCTCTGCTCCAGGGCCCCGGCCATGCCGCTGCCGCCGGTCTGGTCCCACAGTCCCCAGGCGATCGAGGTCGCGGGCAGCCCCGAGGCGCGCCGGTGTTCGGCCAGCGCGTCCAGGAAGGCGTTGGCGGCGGCGTAATTGGCCTGCCCCGGACTGCCCACCACTCCGGCCACCGACGAGAACACCACGAACGAACCGAGCTCCACGCCCAGTTCGCCCGTCAGCTCGTGCAGGTTCCAGGCCGCGTCCACCTTCGGACGCAGCACCCCTGCCAACCGCTCGGCGCTCAGCGCGTCCACCAGACCGTCGTCGACGACCCCGGCGGTGTGCACCACCGCTCCCAGCGGCCGCTCCGCCACGATCGACTCCAGCAAGCCGCGCAGCGCCACGCGATCGGCCACATCGCACGCGGCCACGCGCACCGACTCCGCGCCCGCGGCCGACAGCTCCGCCACCAACTCGGCGGCCCCCGGGGCCGACTCGCCCTGACGACTCGTCAACACCAGGTGACGTACGCCGTACTCGGCCACCAGATGGCGGGCGAACAGACCGCCCAACGCACCCGTGCCGCCCGTGACCAGCACCGCCGAACCGGCCGCATCCGGCACCACGGACGGAAGGCGGTCCGGACTCGCGGACGGAGAATCGCCTGCCGTGGCATCGGCCGCACGGAGGAGTCGGGGAGCGTAGAAGCGGCCGCCGCGGAAGGCGAGTTGAGGTTCGTTGCTCGCCACGGCCGCCGGGGCCTGGTCGAGGAACGCCGCCATGTCGTCGCAGTCGACGAGCACGACACGACCGGGGTACTCGGACTGGACCGTACGGATGAGGCCCCAGACCGCGGCGCCGGGCAGTCCCGCCGCCCTCTCTTCGCCGGAGAGGGTCCGCGCGTCGCCGGGCACGGAGACCGCGGCCCTGGTGACGACCAAGAGGTGCGTCCGCGCGTGGCTCTCGTCGGCCAGCCACTCCTGCACCTGCGTCAGCGCGTGCGCCGTCAGAGTCCGCGTCGCCTGCGCCACGGACTCGGCGGGGGCGTCCTCCTGGGCGAGGGAGAGCACGAGGAAGCCAGGAGCTCCGCCGCCGTCCGCGTCCTGCGTCGTGGCGGTGGCGAGCAGCGTGGCGGTGTCCGGAAACGTCACGGGCGTCCACTCGGTACGGAACAGCGCGGCACCGCCGCCGCGCCGCCCGAGAGCGGCCAGGTTGTCCGGCGCGGGGCGCAGGGAGAGCGCGTCCATGGCGAGAACCGGGGTGCCGACCGGGTCCGTGGCCGTCACACGGGCCGCTTCGGACGCGCCCGACGCGTCCGCCGCCGACCAGTGGACTCGCAGCGCGGTGGCGCCGGTGGCGTGGAGGGTGACGCCCGAGAAGTGGAAGGGCAGCCGGAGCTCGTCGTCGGCCTCACCCGCTGCGGCGAGGGGGTGCAGCGCCGCGTCGAGGAGAGCGGGGTGGATGCCGTACGTCGATACATCGACACCGTCCGGCAGGGCGATCTCGGCGTAGAGATCGTCGCCCGCGCGCCACACGGCCCGCAGGCCCTGGAAGACGGGGCCGTATCCGTAGCCCAGATCGGCGAGACGCTCGTAGAAGTCGGCCGTGTCCAGCGGCACGGCGTCCCGCGGAGGCCAGGCACGCTCGGCGTCGCCGTCGGGTACGGACCGCATCGCGGTGGCGACCGGGGTCAGCCGACCCACGGCGTGCCGCTCCCAGGGCTCCTCCTCGTCGGTACCGGCTTCCGGCCGCGAGTACACGTGCACGATCCGGCCATCGGCCTCGTCGGGTTCGCCGACGAAGACCTGGACCTGGACGGGGTTGTCGTGGGTGAGGGTGAGGGGGGTTTCGATGGTGAGGTCGTCGAGGTGGGGGGTGTGGGTGTGGTGTCCGGCGTGCAGGGCCAGTTCCACGAAGGCGGTGCCCGGGACCAGCACGGTGTCGTTCACCGCGTGGTCGGCCAGCCACGGATGCGAGGCCAGCGAGAGGCGGCCGGTGAACACGGTGGTGCCGTCGGCGGCCAGGGACACCGCGGCGCCCAGCAGGCCGTGCCCGGCCGGGACCTGCCCCAGACTCGCCACATCCCCCGCCGGCGGGTTGGCGTGCAGCCAGTAGCGGTCCTGCTGGAAGGGGTAGGTGGGCAGATCGAGATGGGCGGTCGCGGGTGGCCAGGTGAGGGGGATGCCGTGGGCGTGCGCGGTGGCCAGGGCCAGCGCGATGGCCTGGGGGTCGGGGGTGGTGCGGCGCAGCAGCGGGATCCGCACCGCGTCCTCGGGGGTGAGGGTGGTCAGGACCGCGTCCGGGCCCAGCTCCACGAACCGGGTCGCGCCGAGCTCCTCGGCCTGGCGGAGGCCGTCGGCGAACCGCACCGTGCCCCGCAACTGCCGCACCCAGTAACCCGGATCGGCCAGCTCCTCGTCCGTGGCGGTCTGGCCGGTGACGTTCGAGATCAGCGGGAGGGCCAGCGGCTGGTAGGTGACCTGGCGGGCCGCCTCCTCAAAGCCGGGCAGGGCGCTGTCCATGTGTGCGGAGTGGAAGGCGTGACTGACGTGCAGGTGCTTGACCCGCCGGCCCAGTCGCCCGAAGTGTGCGGCGATCTCGGCCACCGCCTCCGCCTCCCCGGAGATCACCAGGGAGTCCGCGCTGTTCACCGCCGCCAGGCCCGCATCGCCGCGCCCGGCCAGCAGCGCCAGTACTTCGTCCTCGGACGCCGCGATAGAGGCCATCGCGCCGCCGGTGGGGGCGGCCTGCATCAGCCGTCCGCGCGCCGCCACCAGCGTGCAGGCATCGGCAAGCGACCACAGCCCCGCCACATACGCGGCGGCCAGTTCGCCGATGGAGTGGCCCAGCACCACATCCGGCCGCAGCCCGCGATGCTCCGATAGCCGGAACAGCCCCACCTGCACCGCGAACAGTCCGGCCTGGGCGTACTGGGTCTGCTCCAGCGCCTCCGCGTCGTCACCGAAGACGACCTCCTTCAACGGCCGCGGCAGACCCGGATCCAGCAGGACGCACACCTCGTCGAAGGCGGCCGCGAACACCGCGGAGGAGTCGTACAGCTCGCGGGCCATGCCGGGGCGCTGGCTGCCCTGCCCGGTGAACAAGAACACCGTCCGGCCCGGAGTATCGATACCCGTCACCAGACCCGGATGCCGCTGCCCGGCGGCCAGCGCCTCCAGCGCCTCCGTCAGCTCCTGCGCATCCGATCCGACCACGACCGCCCGGTGCTCGAACTGGGTCCGCCCGCCCGCCAGCACACCACCGACAGCACCAACATCCAGACCCGCAGCCGACTCCCGGATAAACGAGGCCAGTTGCGCGCCCTGCGCCCGCACCGCCTCCACCGACTTACCCGACACCGGCCACAACACCGGCCCCTCAACCACCACATCAGCCTCAGACTGAGGAGCGGCCTCAACCACCGGCGCCTGTTCGAGGATGACGTGGGCGTTGGTGCCGCTGATGCCGAAGGAGGAGACCGCCGAGCGGCGCGGCCGGTCGAGGTCGGGCCATGGGGTGGCCTCGGTCAGGAGCTCGACCGCTCCTGCCGACCAGTCCACGTGCGGGCTGGGCTGATCCACGTGCAGCGTCCGGGGCAACACCCCGTGCCGCATCGCCTGGACCATCTTGATGACACCCGCCACACCCGCCGCCGCCTGAGTGTGACCGATGTTGGACTTCACCGAACCCAGCCACAACGGACGACCCGGATCCCGCCCCTGCCCATACGTCGCAAGCAGCGCCTGCGCCTCGATCGGGTCACCCAACCTGGTGCCCGTGCCATGAGCCTCGACCGCATCCACATCCCCCGGCGACAGCCGCGCACTCGCCAACGCCTGACGAATCACCCGCTCCTGCGAAGGACCGTTCGGAGCGGTCAGGCCGTTGCTCGCGCCGTCCTGATTGACCGCCGACCCCCGCACCACCGCCAGTACTTGGTGGCCGTTGCGGCGGGCGTCGGAGAGGCGCTCCAGGACCAGCAGACCGGCGCCCTCGCCCCAGGCGGTGCCGTCGGCACCGTCCGCGAAGGCCTTGACGCGGCCGTCGGGAGCCAGACCCCGCTGACGGCTGAACTCCACGAATGTCGTGGGCGCCGCCATCACGGTCACACCGCCCGCCAGGGCGAGCGAGCACTCGCCGTTGCGCAGTGCCTGAGCCGCCAGATGCAGCGTGACCAGCGAGGACGAGCACGCCGTGTCGACCGTCACCGCCGGACCCTCAAGCCCGAAGGTGTACGAGAGGCGGCCCGACAGGACGCTGCCCGCGCTGCCCGTACCCAGGTAGCCCTCAAGGTCCTGGGGGCATGGGTGACGCGGAGCCCGTAGTCGTCGTACATGACGCCCGCGAAGACGCCCGCGTCGGTGCCGCGTACGGACTCCGGGTCGATGCCCGCGTGTTCGAAGGCCTCCCACGCGGTCTCCAGGAGAAGACGCTGCTGAGGATCGGTCGCCAGCGCCTCACGCGGACTGATCCCGAAGAACGCCGCGTCGAACTCATCGGCGTCATGCAGGAAACCACCCTCGGTGACATACGCCGTACCGGGATGATCCGGATCCGCGTCGTACAACGACGCCAGATCCCAGCCACGATTGTCCGGGAACGACGAGATCGCATCCCCACCCTCGGCCAGCAACGACCACAACTCACCCGGCGAACCCACACCACCCGGCAGACGGCAGCTCATCCCCACGATGACCACCGGATCATCCACCACACCCAACCCCGCACCAACCCCACCGGACACCAACTCACCTGCCGGTGACGTCTGTTCGCCGACCAGTTCCTTGATGAGGTGAGTGGCGAGGGCCCCGGGTGTGGGGTGGTCGAAGACGAGGGTCGCTGGCAGGCGCAGGCCGGTCACCGTGTTGAGGCGGTTGCGGAGTTCGACCGCCATGAGGGAGTCGAAGCCCAGGTCCTTGAAGGCGCGGCTCGGTTCGAGGCTGTGCGCGGAAGCGTGACCGAGGATGGCCGCGACCTCCCCGCCGACCAGTTCCAGGAGCGCCTGTACGCGGTCGTCGACACCGAGTGCCGTGAGCCCGGCGACACGGGCTGCCGACTGACCGGCCACGGCCGCCGAGCCGCCGCTCGCCGTGGCGACGGACTTGCGTCCGGCGCCCGTACGGCGGCGGACGAGGCCTCGCAGCGTCGGGGAGAGCAGTCCGGCGTCGGCCTGCCCGCGCAGCGCCGTCTCGTCCAGAGAGGCCGCGACCAGCACGGCGGCCCGCTCGGACCGGTCCCGCGCCTCGGGATCGGCGTGCCGCGCCGCGAGCGCGGCATCGAAGAGCGCGATGCCCTGGCTCTCCGACATGGGCAGAAAGCCGGTGCGGGCGATGCGGTCGCGGTCGCTCTGCTCCAGGGCCCCGGCCATGCCGCTGCCGCCGGTCTGGTCCCACAGTCCCCAGGCGATCGAGGTCGCGGGCAGCCCCGAGGCGCGCCGGTGTTCGGCCAGCGCGTCCAGGAAGGCGTTGGCGGCGGCGTAATTGGCCTGCCCCGGACTGCCCACCACTCCGGCCACCGACGAGAACACCACGAACGAACCGAGCTCCACGCCCAGTTCGCCCGTCAGCTCGTGCAGGTTCCAGGCCGCGTCCACCTTCGGACGCAGCACCCCTGCCAACCGCTCGGCGCTCAGCGCGTCCACCAGACCGTCGTCGACGACCCCGGCGGTGTGCACCACCGCTCCCAGCGGCCGCTCCGCCACGATCGACTCCAGCAAGCCGCGCAGCGCCACGCGATCGGCCACATCGCACGCGGCCACGCGCACCGACTCCGCGCCCGCGGCCGACAGCTCCGCCACCAACTCGGCGGCCCCCGGGGCCGACTCGCCCTGACGACTCGTCAACACCAGGTGACGTACGCCGTACTCGGCCACCAGATGGCGGGCGAACAGACCGCCCAACGCACCCGTGCCGCCCGTGACCAGCACCGCCGAACCGGCCGCATCCGGCACCACGGACGGAAGGCGGTCCGGACTCGCGGACGGAGAATCGCCTGCCGTGGCATCGGCCGCACGGAGGAGTCGGGGAGCGTAGAAGCGGCCGCCGCGGAAGGCGAGTTGAGGTTCGTTGCTCGCCACGGCCGCCGGGGCCTGGTCGAGGAACGCCGCCATGTCGTCGCAGTCGACGAGCACGACACGACCGGGGTACTCGGACTGGACCGTACGGATGAGGCCCCAGACCGCGGCGCCGGGCAGTCCCGCCGCCCTCTCTTCGCCGGAGAGGGTCCGCGCGTCGCCGGGCACGGAGACCGCGGCCCTGGTGACGACCAAGAGGTGCGTCCGCGCGTGGCTCTCGTCGGCCAGCCACTCCTGCACCTGCGTCAGCGCGTGCGCCGTCAGAGTCCGCGTCGCCTGCGCCACGGACTCGGCGGGGGCGTCCTCCTGGGCGAGGGAGAGCACGAGGAAGCCAGGAGCTCCGCCGCCGTCCGCGTCCTGCGTCGTGGCGGTGGCGAGCAGCGTGGCGGTGTCCGGAAACGTCACGGGCGTCCACTCGGTACGGAACAGCGCGGCACCGCCGCCGCGCCGCCCGAGAGCGGCCAGGTTGTCCGGCGCGGGGCGCAGGGAGAGCGCGTCCATGGCGAGAACCGGGGTGCCGACCGGGTCCGTGGCCGTCACACGGGCCGCTTCGGACGCGCCCGACGCGTCCGCCGCCGACCAGTGGACTCGCAGCGCGGTGGCGCCGGTGGCGTGGAGGGTGACGCCCGAGAAGTGGAAGGGCAGCCGGAGCTCGTCGTCGGCCTCACCCGCTGCGGCGAGGGGGTGCAGCGCCGCGTCGAGGAGAGCGGGGTGGATGCCGTACGTCGATACATCGACACCGTCCGGCAGGGCGATCTCGGCGTAGAGATCGTCGCCCGCGCGCCACACGGCCCGCAGGCCCTGGAAGACGGGGCCGTATCCGTAGCCCAGATCGGCGAGACGCTCGTAGAAGTCGGCCGTGTCCAGCGGCACGGCGTCCCGCGGAGGCCAGGCACGCTCGGCGTCGCCGTCGGGTACGGACCGCATCGCGGTGGCGACCGGGGTCAGCCGACCCACGGCGTGCCGCTCCCAGGGCTCCTCCTCGTCGGTACCGGCTTCCGGCCGCGAGTACACGTGCACGATCCGGCCATCGGCCTCGTCGGGTTCGCCGACGAAGACCTGGACCTGGACGGGGTTGTCGTGGGTGAGGGTGAGGGGGGTTTCGATGGTGAGGTCGTCGAGGTGGGGGGTGTGGGTGTGGTGTCCGGCGTGCAGGGCCAGTTCCACGAAGGCGGTGCCCGGGACCAGCACGGTGTCGTTCACCGCGTGGTCGGCCAGCCACGGATGCGAGGCCAGCGAGAGGCGGCCGGTGAACACGGTGGTGCCGTCCGCGGCCAGGGACACCGCGGCGCCCAGCAGGCCGTGCCCGGCCGGGACCTGCCCCAGACTCGCCACATCCCCCGCCGGCGGGTTGGCGTGCAGCCAGTAGCGGTCCTGCTGGAAGGGGTAGGTGGGCAGATCGAGATGGGCGGTCGCGGGTGGCCAGGTGAGGGGGATGCCGTGGGCGTGCGCGGTGGCCAGGGCCAGCGCGATGGCCTGGGGGTCGGGGGTGGTGCGGCGCAGCAGCGGGATCCGCACCGCGTCCTCGGGAGTGAGGGTGGTCAGGACCGCGTCCGGGCCTAGCTCGACGAAGCGGGTGGCGCCGAGTTCCTGGGCGTGGCGGAGGCCGTCGGCGAAGCGGACGGTGCCCCGCAGCTGGCGCACCCAGTAGCCGGGATCGGCCAGCTCTTCGTCCGTGGCGGTCTGGCCGGTGACGTTCGAGATCAGTGGCAGGGTCAGGGGCTGGTAGGTGATCTGGCGGGCCGCCTCCTCAAAGCCGGGCAGGGCGCTGTCCATGTGTGCGGAGTGGAAGGCGTGACTGACGTGCAGGTGCTTGACCCGCCGGCCCAGCTGGGTGAAGTGTGCGGCGATCTCGGCCACCGCCTCCGCCTCTCCGGAGATCACCAGGGAGTCCGCGCTGTTGACCGCCGCCACCCCCACCTCCGTGCGCCCGGCCAGCAGCGCCAGCACCTCGTCCTCGGTGGCGGTGAGGGTGGCCATCGCGCCGCCGGTGGGGGCGGCCTGCATCAGCCGTCCGCGCGCCGCCACCAGCGTGCAGGCATCGGCAAGCGACCACAGCCCCGCCACATACGCGGCGGCCAGTTCGCCGATGGAGTGGCCCAGCACCACATCCGGCCGCAGCCCGCGATGCTCCGATAGCCGGAACAACCCCACCTGCACCGCGAACAGTCCGGCCTGGGCGTACTGGGTCTGGTTGACCAGCTCCGCATCCTCACCGAACACGACCTCCTTCAACGGCCGCGGCAGACCCGCATCCAACAGGACGCACACCTCATCGAACGCGGCCGCGAACACCGCCGAGGACTCGTACAGCTCGCGGGCCATGCCGGGGCGCTGGCTGCCCTGCCCGGTGAACAAGAACACCGTCCGGCCCGGAGTATCGATACCCGTCACCAGACCCGGATGCCGCTGCCCGGCCCCCAGCGCCTCCAGGGCCTCCGTCAGCTCCTGCGCATCCGCACCCGTCACGACCGCCCGGTGCTCAAAGTGTGAACGGGCCCCGGCCAGCACACCACTGACCACAGCAGCATCCAGACCCGCACCGGACTCCCGGACGAACGAGGCCAGTTGCGCGCCCTGCGCCCGCACCGCCTCCACCGACTTACCCGACACCGGCCACAACACCGGCCCTCAACCGGAACAGCCTCAGCCCGGGTCTCGTTCTCGGTCTGCGGCGCCTGCTCCACAATCACATGCGCATTCGTCCCACTGATACCGAACGACGACACACCCGCCCGACGCGGCCGATCCCCCTCAACAACCCACTCCCGAGCCTCCGTCAGAAGTTCGACCGCCCCTGCCGACCAGTCCACGTGCGGGCTGGGCTCGTCCACGTGCAGCGTCCGGGGCAGCACCCCGTGCCGCATCGCCTGGACCATCTTGATGACACCCGCGACACCCGCCGCCGCCTGAGTGTGGCCGATGTTGGACTTCACCGAACCCAGCCACAACGGACGACCCGGCTCCCGCCCCTGCCCGTATGTGGCAAGGAGCGCCTGCGCCTCGATCGGGTCACCCAACCTGGTGCCCGTGCCATGAGCCTCCACCGCATCCACATCCGCCGCCGACAACCGCGCACTCGCCAACGCCTGACGAATCACCCGCTCCTGCGAAGGACCGTTCGGAGCGGTCAACTGGCTGCTCGTACCGTCCTGATTGACGGCCGTGGCACGGACCACGGCGAGGATCCGGCGGCCGTTGCGGCGCGCGTCCGAGAGCCGTTCGAGGACGAGGATGCCCGCGCCCTCGCCGAGGCTCGTGCCGTCCGCGGCGCCCGCGAAGGCCTTGACGCGACCGTCGGGGGCAAGGCCCCTCTGACGGCTGAAGTCCTGGAGCGTGCTGGGTGTGGCCATGACCGTGACGCCGCCCGCCAGGGCCAGCGAGCACTCGCCACCGCGCAACGCCTGGGCCGCGAGGTGCAGGGCCACCAGCGACGACGAGCACGCCGTGTCGACCGTCACCGCCGGACCCTCAAGCCCGAAGACGTACGAGAGGCGGCCGGAGGCGACGCTTCCCGCGCTGCCGTTGACGACGTAGCCGGCGATGCCGTCGGGCAGGTCGGAGGAGTGGAGGCGCACGCCGTAGTCGTCGTACATGACGCCCGCGAAGACACCCGCGTCGGTGCCGCGTACGGACTCCGGGTCGATGCCCGCGTGTTCGAAGGCCTCCCACGCGGTCTCCAGGAGAAGACGCTGCTGAGGATCGGTCGCCAGCGCCTCACGGGGGCTGATGCCGAAGAAGTCGGCGTCGAAACGGTCCGCGCCGTGGAGGAAACCGCCGGTGCGCGCATAGCAGGTGCCGGAGCTGTCGGGGTCCGGGTCGTAGAGGGCGTCGAGGTCCCAGCCCCGGTCGTCGGGGAACGGCGAGGTGACGTCGCTGCCCTCGGTGAGCAGCGACCACAGCTCGTCGGGCGAGGTGACGCCGCCGGGCAGGCGGCAGCTCATGCCCACGATGGCGATCGGCTCGCTCTCGCGGGCCTCCGCCGCGCGCAGCCGAGCCCTCGTCTGATGCAGGTCGGCCGTGACGCGCTTGAGGTAGTCGCGAAGCTTGTCTTCGTTCGTGTTCGGCATCTGCAGCCATTCCTCGGGGCGAACCGGAAGTTCGATCGGGCCAGGGGGTTCCAGCGGACCTCCAGCAACGTCGCCGAGCCTGCTAAGGACGCTCTATGGGTGGTCTAAAGCCCAGGTGGCGCTTAGCGAGGCTTTAGAAGGGGTCCCGAGCATGGGCGCGGCAGCGGCTCCCGCCGCCGCAGGCGAGCTACGCCCGACGCAGGCCTGATCGCAGGACCCGCGTTCGCCCGTACACCCGTTGTGGGAGAGGACCGCATGGACGCCGCGGACATTCGCATTCTTTCCGTAGGGACGGCCCTGCCAGGCCCGCTCCTCGACAATGCCGCCCTGGCGCGGCGGTTCGGCATGGACGAGCTGTGGCAGCAGTGGATCGACACGTTCATCGGCAGCAGCACGCGGCATCTCGCCGTGGATCTGGAGAGCGGCGAGGTGGTGTCCTCGCTCGTCGATCTCGGCACGGCGGCGGCGCGCCGTGCGCTGGACAACGCCGGTCTCGAGCCGGGTGACATCGATGTGATGGTGCTCGGCACCGCGATGCCGGATCAGCTGATGCCGACGTCGGTGAACATGATCGCCGACCGGCTCGGCATCAACAACGTGCCGACGTTCCAGCTCCAGTCGGGCTGCACGGGTGCCGTGCAGGCGATGGACCTCGGGCGGCAGCTGCTCCTCAACGGTGGTCGGCACGCACTGGTGATCGGTGGTGAAGTCTGCGCCAAGCACTACGACTTGACACTCGACGTGAAGAAGATGGCGCCGGACGAGCTGGTGAACCTGCTGCTGTTCGGCGACGCGGCCGGTGCCGCTGTGCTGACGTCCGACGACGTCCCGGACACGCTGTCGCTGCGCCTGCTGCTCAACCGCCTCACCGGGCTCGGCCGTCCGCCGGGGCAGAGCGTGGACTGGTTCGGGCTGATCGACCGGGCCTCGGCGCGGCAGGCGGTGAGTGAGGACTACAAGGCGATCGAGGAGTCCGTTCCCGTCATGTCGTCGGAGATCCTCGACGAGATGCTCGCGGACCTGGAGTGGTCGCGGACGGACGTCGACTACCTGTTGCCGCCGCAGCTGTCGGTGAAGATGACCGACCGGATCGTGGAGCGGCTCAACGTGCCGGGCGCCGAGGAGATCTCCTGTGTGTCGGAGATCTCCAACACCGGCAACGCCCTGCCGTTCTTCCAGCTGGAGCGCCTGATTCCGCAGATGGCCGAGGGAGACCGGGCCATCGGCATCGCCGTCGAGTCCAGCAAGTGGATCAAGGCCGGTTTCGCTCTGGAGAAGGTCTGAGCCCCATGACGACTACGCCCTCCCCCTCTCTCGGCGGCCCCTCGGCCGCCGCCTCCGAGGCATTCACCACGCTTCGCGCGCTGCAGGCGGACGGACTCCTCCTCAAGGAATTCCCGCGCGCGCTGGCCCTGTTCGGGGGTCTGACCGATGCCGAGCTGCCTCGTGCCGGGCGCCTCCTTGGCTCGGTCGACACCGACGAGCTGTCGCGCTCGCACCCCGGTCTGCCCACCGTCAAGGTATCGATCACCGGGCACAGCACGGTCAGCGCGCTCGTCCCCGCGCTGACGGCGCAATTCGCCCGGCACGGACTCGTCGCCCTGCCACAGCTCGCGGACTTCGACAGCTACGTGTTCGAACTCAGTGATCCGCGCAGCGAGTTGTACGCCTACGAGCCCGATCTCGCGCTCTGCGTCCTGGACGCGGAGGTCGTCCTCGACGAGCTGCCGAGTCCGTGGACGGTCCGCGACCTGGAGGATGTCCTCGGCGCCAAGGCCGAGATGATCGAGCGGATCGTGGCACGCTTCGAGGACACCGCGCGCGGCACACTCGTCCTCAACACGCTGCCGCTGCCCCACACGCTGCTCGCGCAGCTCGTCGACCTGCGTTCGCGGGCCAGGGCCGGGGCGGCCTGGCGGGAGGCCAACGCGCGGCTGCTGCGCCTCGCCGAGGCGCACCCCCAGCTGGTCGTCCTCGACCTCGACGCGGTGACGGCCGCGGAGCGCGAGGTGAACACGTCGGCGGATCCCCGGATGAGCCGGTACGCGAAGGTCCATCTGTCGCCCGAGACGCTCGGCGGGTACGCGCGCGAGGTCGGGCATCTGGCCCGCATGGTCGCCGGGCGCGGCCGCAAGTGCCTCGTCCTGGACCTGGACAACACGGTCTGGGGCGGCATCCTCGGCGACGACGGCCTGGACGGCATCCAGGTCGCGGAGTCCTACGTCGGCGAGGCGTTCCGTGCCTTCCAGCGGGTGGCACGGCAGATCGCCTCGCAGGGCGTGCTGCTCGCCGCGGTCAGCAAGAACGATCTGGATCCGGTGCGCGAGGTGCTGCGGGACCACCCGGACATGACGCTGCGTGAGGCGGACTTCGTGCGGATCGTCGCCAACTGGCGGCCCAAGCACGACAATCTGCGCGAGCTCGCGTCGGACCTGAACATCGGTGTGGACAGCCTCGTCTTCGTCGACGACAGCCCTTATGAACGCGGTCTCGTGCGCGCCGAGCTGCCGGAGGTGGCGGTCGTCGACATCGACGACGAGCCGGCGCTGCACATCGAGCGGCTGCTGCGCGACGGCTGGTTCACGGTGCGGGAGCTGACCGCCGAGGACCGGGGACGCCCCGGGCTCTACCGCGAGGAGCTGGAGCGCCGCGACTTCCTCAGCGGCTTCGACTCCATCGAGGGCTATCTGCGGGAGCTCGACATCCAGGTGCGGCTGTACGAGGCCGAGGAGCGCGATGTGCCCCGGGTCTCCCAGATCACCCTGCGCACCAACCAGTTCAACATGACGGGCCGCCGACTCCAGCCCGACGACGTGCGCGCGCTGCGCACCGATCCGCGCGCGCTGCCGCTGGCCATCCACGCCAGCGACCGCTTCGGCGACAACGGCACGGTGGGCGTCGTCTTCCTGCGCTTCGACGGCGACACGGCCGTCATCGACAACTTCCTGCTGAGCTGCCGGGTCTTCTCGCGCGGTATCGAGCAGGCCTGCCTCTCGGCGGTCCTGCGGTACGCGAAGCGGCGCGGCGCGACAGCGGTGACCGGCACGTACGCGCGTACCGCGAAGAACGCCAAGGTGGCCGACCTCTACACCCGTTCGGGCTTCGAGGCGGTGGGCGACGCGCCGGGCGAGGGTCCCGCGGTGTTCCGGCATCAGCTCGGGGAGCTGCCGGAGGCGCCCGGCCATGTGCATCTGACAGAAGAGTTCGGCGACACCGGAAGGTTTTCCTGATGCAGGATCTCGACGATTTCGTCTTTCTGGTCAGCAGCGAGATCGGCATCCCGGTCACGCGCGACAACGTCGGCGCGTCCTTCGACGAGCTGCCGAGGTGGGATTCGATGCTGATGCTCGCGCTGCTCGTCATGCTGGAGCGCGAGACGCAGCGCCGCATCGCCGTGCCGGACGCCCTGGAGTCCACGAGCCTGCTCGACCTGTACGAGCTGGCGGTCGCGCCGTGACTCCGCCCGGGAGCACCCTCGCCGAGCAAACCAGGAGCCTGTCCCGCTATGTGACGCAGCGGCCGGCACCCGAGGCGGCGCTGCGACTGTTCTGTCTGCACCACGCGGGCGGCGCGGCCTCCTCGTTCCGGGGCTGGCAGGCGCAGTTGGGCCCGCGGGTGCAGGTCGTGCCCGTGCAGCTGCCGGGCCGCGAGACCCGGGTGCGCGAGCCCCGCCCACGCACCATGGACGCCCTCGTCCACGAGCTCGACCAGGCCCTCGACCCGTTCCTTTCCGACAGCGCCCTGCAGCCGTACGCCTTCTACGGGCACAGCATGGGCGCGCTCATCGGCTACCGGCTGGTGCGCCACCGGGCGGCCATGGGTGCCTCGCTGCCGTCGATGCTCCTGGTCGGCGCGCATCCGGCGCCGCACCGGCCGCACCCGCTCCGGGGAGTGCCGGATGTGCCGCAGAAGGAGCTCGCGCGGTGGCTGAGCGACATCGGCGGGCTCTCCCCCCAGCTGCTGCGGCACCCCGAGTGGCTGCGCTGGGCCGTCGACCTGGTCCGTGACGACCTGACGCTCACCGCGAGCCACCGCGTGCACGCCGTGGGTCCCGTGCCGTGCCCCATCCATGTGTTCGCCGGGTCCGACGATCCGCTGGTGCCGCCGGCGGAGGCCTCGGCATGGGCGGAGCACTCGCTGTCGTCGTGCGAGGTCCACACGATCCGCGGCGGCCACTTCTTCACCCGTGACCACGGCATGACCGACTTCTTCGACCGCCTGGCAGGCGTCCTTCACAAAGGCGCGTACCTGCACAACCGTTCTCTCCTGGGAAGGACCCCTCAATGAGTACCCCCACCACCACGTCCGAAGGTTCCGGCGAAGCCCCGGGCACCCCGGAGCGCAGGGTCATCATCGCGGGCGGCGGCCCGACCGGTCTGATGCTGGCCCACGAGCTGGGCCTCGCGGGCGTCCCCGCGATCGTGCTGGAGCGCGACACGGCCATCGGCGAGAATTCGCACAACCTGGGCGTGCACCCGCGCGCCGTCGAGGCGTTCCGGCAGCGGGGCCTGCTCGACGACCTCGGCAAGGAGTTCGAGCCGTGGCCGCGGCTGCACTTCTCCATGCTGTGGCTCGATGTGCCGCGCTCCGGCGACGACTTCACGGTCCTGATCGAGCAGCGGCTGCAGCAGGAGGTGCTGACGCGGCGCTCGGCGGACCTGGGCGTGCAGGTGCGCCGCGGCCACGAGGTGGTCGGCGTCGCGCAGGACGACGCCGGTGTGACGGTGACGGTGCGCGGTTCCGACGGCGCCGCGTACGAGCTCGCGGGCCGGTATCTGGTGGGCGCCGACGGCGGGTTCAGCGCGGTGCGGGAGCTGGCCGGGTTCGCGTACGAGGAGAGCCCGCTGTCGTACTACGGCATCTTCGGCGACGTCGAGCTGCCGGAGGGCGAGACCGCCACCTTCGTCACCGATGTCAATGAGCGCGGGATCTTCTGCATCTGGCCGTTCCAGGAGAACGTCATCCGGGTCATGTCGATCGAGTTCGACGCGCGGCCCGACGGCGCGGAGGTGCCGGTGACGCTGGAGGAGCTGACAAGCAGCATCCGCCGTGTCACGGACAAGGAGATGAAGTTCCACGGGCTGCGGTGGGCCCACCGCTACGGCGGCACCACGCTGCATGCCGAGGACTACCGCAACGGCAACGTGTTCCTCGTCGGAGACGCCGCGCACCGGCACTTCGTGCACGCCAACCACGGCCACAACACCGGCATCCACGACGCGGTGAACCTGGCCTGGAAGCTGGCCGCCGACCTCTCCGGCCGGGCGCCGGAGGGGCTGCTCGACAGCTACAGCGCCGAACGTCGGCCGGTGGGCGGCCGAGCCTGCGGGCACGGGCAGGCCCAGCTGGAGATCATGCAGTCGATGGAGCGCTCACCGGGGCTGCGCCAGCTGGTCGGCGAACTGATCGAACTCGACGACGCCAACCGGCACTTCGTGACGCGGGTGACGAACGTCCGCTATCCGCTGACGGCTGCCGAGGACGCGGCGGAGGCGCACCCGCTGCTGGGTGCGCGGGTGCCCAACGAACTGCTCGACACCGAGGCCACCGGCCTCACCACGCACCCCCTGCACACGGCGCGCGGCGTCCTGTTCGACCTGTCGGGGCCGGGTACGACGCGAGGCTCCGCGGCGACTGCCGCGGAGCCCTGGGCGGACCGGGTGTCCGTGGTGACCACGGACGCGCCCCCCGGTGCGGACGCGACCGCGCTGCTGGTGCGGCCCGACGGTTACGTGGCGTGGGTCGGTGTCGGCGCCGATGACACGGCGGGGCTGACCGCGGCGCTCACCACGTGGTTCGGAACGCCCGCCTGATCCCTGGCGGGCCCCGATGCCCGGTGGATCCAGCGGGGCGTCGGCTCGAGGGACCGTCCGGCTGCCGACCGCGCAGGTCGGTGCCTGGACGTCCCGCCGGGCAGGCCGCCCGAGCTGATGGCGGGTGGAGCCGGGCGGTCCGACGGCTGCTGGAGTTCGTCGGCGAGCACGGCCCTGTGCAGGTCTCGCAGTGACTGGCAGGGTTCGAGGCCCAGTTCGGCGCGGAGCACCTCGCGTGCCTGCTGGTACACGGCCAGCGCTTCGGCGCGCCGGTCGGAGCGGTAGAGGGCGATCATCAGGTAGCGGTAGAACGCCTCACGGAGCGGGTTGTCGGCTGCCAGCGCGTAGAGGCGGCCCACCACCTCGCGGTGTCGCCCGAGTGCCAGGTTCGACTCCAGGAGCAACTCGGTGCACTCCAGGCGGATTTCGTTCAGCCGCGCCGCGTACCCGTAGATGATGGGCCCGTCGCAGAGTTCGAGCAGCGCCGGGCCCTGCCAGAGCGCGAGCGCGGACTCGAAGTGTTCGACCGCCTCGACGTGACGCTGCTCCCGGGCGAGGCGTCGGCCCGTCTCGACGGTCAGCTTGAACTCACTGGCGTCGATCTCGTCACCCGCGAGCATCAGCATGTAGCCCTGCGGCCGGGTGATGATCGGGCTGCCCGGGGCGCCCAGGTGCCGCAGCGTCTTGCGCAGTTGAGAAATGTAGACGTGCAGCGCGGCACTCGCGCGCCGCGGCACCTCGTCCCCCCACAGTTCGGCGATCAGTCGGGACGACGGCACGGTCTCGTTCGCATTGGCGAGCAGTGCCATGATCAGAGTTCCGACTTTCGGCGCGCCGATCGTGGCGTACTCCGAATTGTTCACTATGCGAAGCGGACCCAGGATTTCGTAACGCACATCGCCCCCACGAATCGTGCACATCGGTGTCTGTCATCCATCAAGCAATCAGGAACACCTCCATCCTCGTTCAAGCCCCTCCCGGAACCAACCCCAGACCCCACCCCTAGCCGACCCCTGATTGCAGGTTGCATCAATATTTCCAGACCAATAATGTCCGGCTACACAAGGTGTTTCATTCCCTCCTGACATCCATGTAACACGGAATACACGGGGAGGGAACGCAAAAACGGCTGACACTCCCTCACGGGAATGTCAGCCGACGGCTCACGCCGTACCACCAAGGAGTACAAGAAGACTCAACAGAGGCGCACGCGACGTGCACTCACGTTACTCGTCAGGCAACATCCTCCATGCACATCTTCAATTGCGGCGGCAGGTCCTGCCGCCGCGTGACATTGAGCTTCCGGTAAACCCGCGTCAAATGCTGCTCCACCGTGCTCACAGTGACGTGGAGTTCCGCCGCTATCTCACGATTCGTATACCCGAAGGCCGCGAGCGATGCCACTCGGCGTTCCGACTGGGAAAGCGTGGACCCCTCGTCGACCTCACCGGCGAAGCCCGTGGCGTAACCGGGCCGCAACTCCTCGCACAGCTCGGCGGCACCGCACTCGTCGGCCATGCGCCAGGCACGCTGCAGCATCGACTCGCCCAGCTCGCGCTCACCCAGCTCCTTGTGGGTGCGGCCCAGGTCCGCGAGGGCCCGCGCGAACTGATACATGTCCCCGGACCTACGCAGTTCGGTGACGGCGCGCGGCAGGATGCGCCGCCGCATGGGCAGTTCCGCGGTGGCGGCGCGCAGCCGCAGCGTCATGCCGCGGGTGCGGGCATTGCTGACGTCGACAGCGGCGGCCTGCTCGGCGATGAGCCGGTCCGCCTCGTCCGTCTCGCCGAGCCGCAGCAGCGCCTCGGCCGCGTCGACGCGCCAGGCGATCAGGCCCGGCCGGTCGATCCGCCACTCCGCGGCGAGCCGGCCCATGTGCAGGAAGTCGTCGAGCGCGGCCCGCAGATTGCCGGTCGCCAGCTGGTAGTGGCCGCGGGCCCGGAGGTAGCCGAGTCCGTCGACGCTGCGGAACAGCCGCTCGGGAAAGCGCCGGCCCAGATGCCTGGCGGCCTGCTCGTACCGCCCGGTGGCGATGCAGGCGAGCACCTGGCAGGCGACAGGGCCGGCCGCGAACGCGCTGTCGGCGCCCGTCGGCACGCCCGCCACGGCCTGCGCGGCGCACGCCTCGGCCTGCGCGAAACGGCCCTGGACCAGGAGGACTTCGGCGAGCACGGCGCGCACCGAAGCCTGCCAGCCGTCGAGGCCACGCCACTCGGCCTCGTCGGCCAGGGCCTCGCACCAGCGCACGGCTTCGTAGGTGCGGTCCGCGAACGCGAGCGCCTTGATGGCGTTCAGAGCACCGGGCAGCTTGAGGTCACTGAGCCAGCCCGCAGAGGCCCCGCTCGGCTTCGTGGGGATGGCGGAGGTGTCCACGCCCCGCTGGTCCGGCAGTGTCCACAGCACGGTGGTGGCGAGCAGCGCGGGCTGCGCCGCGGGGTGCGAGAGGCCGACGCGGTAGACCTGTTCGGCTTGGTCGGCGGCGGTCACGCGACCGTTCTCCGGCGAGGCGCCGATGCGCGCCGCGCCCCGTTGTCGCGGCACGTCGCGGTAGGACGGGAGGCTTCTTTGCGGCGGTCCTTGCTGCGGTCCTTGCTGTAGTCCCTGCTGCGGTCCCTGCTGCGGTCCTTGCGTCAGGGCCCCGGGCAGCTGCTCGGTGAAACTGCCGCGCCCCACAGTGCCGCCGCCGCTGGACCGCACCGCCTTCGCGGCCTCCCACAGCCGCCCGGCAACGGCTTCGCCCTCGGCTACATAGCCGCGCATGCGGACCAGGCGCACCAGTCGCTCCAGCGTCAGCACGGGCAGCTTGCCGCTGTCCGCCGCGGACAGGACCCCGTCGAGCACCGGCTCCACGTCGGTCGGGTCGACGCGGCCCGCGACCTCGGCGAGCTGCACGGTGATGGCGGCGCGCTCCACGCCGTCGGTCGACTGGCTGAGAGCCAGCTCCAGGTAGTGCATGGCGGTCTGGGGTTGGTCGGTCAGGAGCGCGGATTCGGCGGCCTCGGCGAGGACCTGCAGGCCCCATGCGTGCTTGACCGTGCCGCAGCCGACGAGGTGGTCGGCGATGAGCGCGGCGGGTTCGCCCTCGTCCCGCAGGAGTTCCGCGGCCCGTTCGTGCAGCCGAGACCGCTCCCCCTCGTCCAGGCCGCCGAGCACGGCAGTACGGATCCCGGGGTTCCGCAACTCGGTGCCCACGGCCAGGCCGGCCGCACGCAGTCCGACGCCCCGCAACTCGGCCGCTTCGGGGGTGACGCCGAGCAGTCGCCCCAACCGGTCCGCGGTCGCCGCCGGGCCCAGCACGGCCATCCCCTCGGCCATCTCCAGGAAATCCGCACCGCTGGAGGTGAGGCAGGCGCGGACGGCCTGCGTGAACGGGCCGTCCGGGCGCGGCTGCCAGTCGGCGGAGCCCTGCTCCTGCTCCGGCCCTTGGGACGGCCTCATACGCCGCTCGTCGCAAACCGCCCGCAGCAGCAGGGGATTTCCGCCGCTGAGCTCATACATCTCGTCGGCCTGCCGCTCCCCCGGCACCCCTCCGTGCCAACTCCGCAGACGGCGCACGCCGTCCCTGCTGAGCCGGCCGACGGACAGTCGCTGGAACGCCGGATGCCTCAGCAGCTCGGTCTCCAACAGCTGAGCCTTCGACTGCTGGTATAACGACGCCGTGAAGACGAAGGACAGGCGGATGCTGCGCGAGCGCCGCACCAAGTACTTCAGGAACTGAACGGAGGAACTGTCGGCATAATGCAGGTCGTCAACGGCTATCACCAAGGGCCGGACTGCCGACATCTCACTCAGCGAGACAAACACTTCATGCATCACGCTGGGCCAGCGCGGATCGGCGGCGGAGGCATTACAGTTATCTATCTCCGCATACCCTTTGACCGATTCCAGAAGTTCCCGCAAATGCCGCCCGACATCTTCCGGGAAAGCGAGATTGCTCAGCAATTGCCGCATTATCCCAACGGGAAGGCTGCTCTCCAGGAACGCCCCGGCCGCTTGCAGCACCAATGCGCCCTCGGCCGCCGCCCGTTGCACCCCGAACTGCAGTATCTCGCTCTTGCCGCAGCCGCCCGGACCCTCGATCAGTACAGCCGATGTCGCGTGGGCGAGGCGGGAGGACCTGAGCGCCTCCCCTAGTGCTTCCATCTCGGCTTCGCACCCAATGAGCAGCATTAATGCGTCCCTCCGCGGTACAAGTCCGTGGATATCCCCCCACGCAACAGCGCCCAGTCGCCCGGACGTCCCGCAGCAACGTACCACGAAGATCTGTCAGGCGATGACAAAAGTCTGACCGAAGCCTCTCTGTGCAATCAAACGCTCACTTAGTGAAGGTTTACCGGAGGTTAACCTTCCCTATATTCGCGACATTCCCCTCGCCGCCGGAGGTACGGGGAAGGGCGGTACAGGGAAGGGCGGAGAGGCTCGGGCCGGGCCGGGCCCGCGCCTCCGGGCGGGCAGTCGGCGACGGCCACCCCCAACACCCCCGCACCCACCCGCCTTTAGACACCGTGAAGGTGGTCTTTGGGGCTGCGCCTGACGCTGCTGACTGGCCGGCCGTCTGTCCCGCAGCGGCCCGCGCACGCAAGTCTCTTCCTCACGACAAGGGCGGTTGAGCGTGAACCCCAGTGTGTCCGGATCCCCTGCCATCGAGACCACCGAGTCCGGCACGGCCGCGGCAGCCTCCGCGCGGTCCGCGGTGGCCGCCACGGAATCCGGGGTGGCCCGCGACGACGAGCGGGCCATCGCCGTCATCGGGATGGCCTGCCGACTGCCGGGCGCCCGCGACCTGGACGCCTTCTGGCGGCTGCTCGACTCCGGCAGTCACGCCATCACCGAGACTCCGGCCGACCGTTGGGACGCCGCGGCGCTCTTCGACAGCGACGTGTCCGCACCGGGCAAGGTCACCACCCGCTACGGCGGCTACCTCGACGATGACGACGTGCGCGGCTTCGACGCGGCCTTCTTCGCCATCGGCCCCAAAGAGGCCACGGCGATGGACCCGCAGCAGCGCCTGGTGCTCGAACTGGCCTGGTCCGCACTGGAGAACGCCGGAATCGTCCCGGCCGCCCTGCGCGACAGCGCCACCGGTGTCTTCGTCGGCGCCATGTGGGACGACTACACCACCCTCGTGCGCCGCCACGGACTCGACGCGATCGACCGGCACAGCCTGGCCGGTACTCAACGCACCATTCTCGCCAACCGCGTCTCCTACAGCCTCGGCCTACGCGGTCCGAGCATCGCCGTCGACAGCGGCCAGTCCTCCAGCCTCGTCGCCGTCCACCTGGCCGTCGAGAGCCTGCGCCGCGGCGAGTCCGAACTCGCCCTCGTCGGCGGCGTCAGCCTCAACCTCGTACCGGACAGCCACGTCACCTCCGGCAAGCTCGGCGGCTTCTCCCCCGACGGCCGCTGCTACGCCTTCGACGCCCGCGCCAACGGATACGTACGCGGTGAGGGTGCCGGTGTCGTTGTCCTCAAGCCGCTCGCCAGGGCTCTTGCCGACGGCGACCCCATCACCTGTGTGATTCGCGGCAGCGCCGTCAACAACGACGGCGGCGGCAGCGGCCTCGCCACCCCCCGGGCGGCCGCCCAGGAAAGCGTCCTGCGCCAAGCCCGCGGCGACGCCGGCGTCGCCGCCGACCAGGTCCAGTACGTCGAACTCCACGGCACCGGCACCCCGGTCGGCGACCCGGTCGAAGCCGCCGCACTCGGCGCGGCCTTCGGCACGGCACGCGCGGCGGACGACCCGCTGCTCGTCGGCTCGGTCAAGACGAACATCGGCCACCTTGAAAGCGCCGCCGGCATCGCGGGCCTCATCAAGACGGCCCTCAGTCTCCACCACCGCACACTGCCCGCAAGCCTCAACTTCGAGTCCCCCAACCCGAACATCGCGCTCACCGAACTCGGCCTCAAGGTGCGCACAGAGTCCGGCACTTGGCCCCATCCGGAGCGGCCACTGGTGGCCGGGGTCTCGTCGTGGGGCATGGGCGGGACGAATGCGCATGTGATTGTGGAGCAGGCGCCGGTGGTTGAGGCCGCTCCTCAGTCTGAGGCTGATGTGGTGGTTGAGGGGCCGGTGTTGTGGCCGGTGTCGGGTAAGTCGGTGGAGGCGGTGCGGGCGCAGGGCGCGCAACTGGCCTCGTTCGTCCGGGAGTCCGGTGCGGGTCTGGATGCTGCTGTGGTCAGTGGTGTGCTGGCGGGGGCTCGTTCGCAGTTCGAGCACCGGGCGGTGGTGACGGGTGCGGATGCGCAGGAGCTGACGGAGGCGCTGGAGGCACTGGCCGCCGGGCAGCCGCACCCGGGCCTGGTGACCGGTATCGATACTCCGGGCCGGACGGTGTTCTTGTTCACCGGGCAGGGCAGCCAGCGCCCCGGCATGGCCCGGGAGTTGTACGAGTCCTCGGCGGTGTTCGCGGCCGCGTTCGACGAGGTGTGCGTCCTGTTGGATGCGGGTCTGCCGCGGCCGTTGAAGGAGGTCGTCTTCGGTGACGACGCGGAGCTGGTCAACCAGACCCAGTACGCCCAGGCCGGACTCTTCGCGGTGCAGGTGGGGCTGTTCCGGCTATCGGAGCATCGCGGGCTGCGGCCGGATGTGGTGCTGGGCCACTCCATCGGCGAGCTGGCGGCGGCGTATGTGGCGGGGCTGTGGTCGCTTGCCGATGCCTGCACGCTGGTGGCGGCACGCGGACGGCTGATGCAGGCCGCCCCCACCGGCGGCGCGATGGCCACCCTCACCGCCACCGAGGAGGAGGTGCTGGCGCTGCTGGCCGGGCGCGGCGATGTGGGGGTCGCGGCGGTCAACAGCGCGGACTCCCTGGTGATCTCCGGGGAGGCGGAGGCGGTGGCCGAGATCGCCGCACACTTCGCCCAGCTGGGCCGCCGGGTCAAGCACCTGCACGTCAGTCACGCCTTCCACTCCGCCCACATGGACAGCGCCCTGCCCGGCTTTGAGGAGGCGGCCCGCCAGATCACCTACCAGCCGCTGGCCCTCCCACTGATCTCGAACGTCACCGGCCGGACCGCCACGGACGAGGAGCTGGCCGAGCCCGGCTACTGGGTGCGCCAGCTGCGGGGCACCGTCCGCTTCGCCGACGGCCTCCGCTACGCCCAGGAGCTCGGCGCGACCCGCTTCGTGGAGCTGGGCCCGGACGCGGTTTTGAGCACCCTCACCCCCGAGGACGCGGTGCGGATCCCGCTGCTGCGCCGCACCACCCCCGACCCCCAGGCCATCGCGCTGGCCCTGGCCACCGCGCACACCCACGGCATCCCCCTCACCTGGCCCCGCCCACAGACCCACCTCGATCTGCCCACCTACCCCTTCCAGCACACCACTTACTGGATCCAGGGCACGACTGCGGCCGAAGGGACGACAGCTTCCATACCTATAGGTCCCGCTGCCGGAACGGGCCCCGAGCCGAAGACGAGCACACCCGTATCGGCGCCCGAATCCGTCCTCGCGCAGCAACTCGCGGCCGAACCGTCGTCCGAGGAGCAGGACCGCGTCCTCCTCGACCTCGTTCGTACGCAGATCTCCATCGTCCTCGGCCACGCCACGGCCGACACCGTCGCTTCTCACCTCCCCTTCAAGGAGCTGGGGTTCGACTCGCTGGCCGCCGTCGAGTTCCGTGACCGCCTCAACTCCGTGACGGGCCTCGTCCTGCCCTCCAGCCTCACCTTTGATCACCCGACTCCGACCGCCGTGGTGGGCCACCTGCGCGCCGAACTGCTCGGAGAGGACTCTCATCGCGCGGGCGATGACGGCCTGCTGCTCTCCGGTGGGGTTGGTGCGGGGTTGGGTGTGGTGGATGATCCGGTGGTCATCGTGGGGATGAGCTGCCGTCTGCCCGGTGGTGTGGGTTCGCCGGGTGAGTTGTGGTCGTTGCTGGCCGAGGGTGGGGATGCGATCTCGTCGTTCCCGGACAATCGTGGCTGGGATCTGGCGTCGTTGTACGACGCGGATCCGGATCATCCCGGTACGGCGTATGTCACCGAGGGTGGTTTCCTGCATGACGCCGATGAGTTCGACGCGGCGTTCTTCGGGATCAGTCCGCGTGAGGCGCTGGCGACCGATCCTCAGCAGCGTCTTCTCCTGGAGACCGCGTGGGAGGCCTTCGAACACGCGGGCATCGCCCCGGAGAGGCTGCGCGGGAGCCGCACCGGCATGTTCGTCGGCGCGACCTCTCTCGACTACGGCCCCCGCCTGCACGAAGGCGCTCAAGACCTGGACGGATATCTACTCACCGGCAGTACCACCAGCGTAATATCCGGCCGCCTCGCCTACACCTTCGGGCTTGAGGGTCCGGCGGTGACGGTCGACACGGCGTGCTCGTCCTCGCTGGTGGCCCTGCACCTCGCGGCCCAGGCGTTGCGCGGTGGCGAGTGCTCGCTGGCCCTGGCGGGCGGCGTCACGGTCATGGCCACGCCGGGCATGTTCGTGGAGTTCAGCCGTCAGCGAGGTCTGGCTCCCGACGGCCGCGTCAAGGCCTTCGCGGACGGTGCCGACGGCACCGCCTGGGGCGAGGGCGCCGGTCTGCTGGTCCTGGAGCGCCTCTCCGACGCCCGCCGCAACGGCCACCAAGTACTGGCCGTGCTGCGGGGGTCGGCGGTCAATCAGGACGGCGCGAGCAACGGCCTGACCGCGCCGAACGGCCCCTCCCAAGAACGCATGATTCGTCAGGCGTTGGCGAGTGCGCGGTTGTCGGCGGCGGATGTGGATGCGGTCGAGGCTCATGGCACGGGCACCAGGTTGGGTGACCCGATCGAGGCGCAGGCGCTCCTTGCCACATACGGGCAGGACCGTGCCGAGGACCGTCCGTTGTGGCTGGGTTCGGTGAAGTCCAACATCGGCCACACTCAGGCGGCGGCCGGTGTCGCGGGTGTCATCAAGATGGTCCAGGCGATGCGGCACGGGGTGCTGCCCCGGACGCTGCACGTGGATCAGCCCAGCCCGCACGTGGACTGGTCGGCAGGAGCGGTCGAGCTCCTGACCGAGGCCACCCCATGGCCCGACCTCGACCGGCCACGCCGCTCGGCGGTCTCCTCCTTCGGCATCAGCGGCACCAACGCCCACGTCATCCTCGAACAGGCGCCGGTGGTTGAGGCCGCTCCTCAGTCTGAGGCTGATGTGGTGGTTGAGGGGCCGGTGTTGTGGCCGGTGTCGGGTAAGTCGGTGGAGGCGGTGCGGGCGCAGGGCGCGCAACTGGCCTCGTTCGTCCGGGAGTCCGGTGCGGGTCTGGATGCTGCTGTGGTCAGTGGTGTGCTGGCGGGGGCTCGTTCGCAGTTCGAGCACCGCGCGGTGGTGACGGGTGCGGATGCGCAGGAGCTGACGGAGGCGCTGGAGGCACTGGCCGCCGGGCAGCCGCACCCGGGCCTGGTGACCGGTATCGATACTCCGGGCCGGACGGTGTTCTTGTTCACCGGGCAGGGCAGCCAGCGCCCCGGCATGGCCCGGGAGTTGTACGAGTCCTCGGCGGTGTTCGCGGCCGCGTTCGACGAGGTGTGCGCGCTGTTGGATGCGGGTCTGCCGCGGCCGTTGAAGGAGGTCGTCTTCGGTGACGACGCGGAGCTGGTCAACCAGACCCAGTACGCCCAGGCCGGACTCTTCGCGGTGCAGGTGGGGCTGTTCCGGCTATCGGAGCATCGCGGGCTGCGGCCGGATGTGGTGCTGGGCCACTCCATCGGCGAGCTGGCGGCGGCGTATGTGGCGGGGCTGTGGTCGCTTGCCGATGCCTGCACGCTGGTGGCGGCGCGCGGACGGCTGATGCAGGCCGCCCCCACCGGCGGCGCGATGGCCACCCTCACCGCCACCGAGGACGAGGTACTGGCGCTGCTGGCGGGGCGCGGCGATGTGGGGGTGGCGGCGGTGAACAGCGCGGACTCCCTGGTGATCTCCGGGGAGGCGGAGGCGGTGGCCGAGATCGCCGCACACTTCACCCAGCTGGGCCGGCGGGTCAAGCACCTGCACGTCAGCCACGCCTTCCACTCCGCACACATGGACAGCGCCCTGCCCGGCTTTGAGGAGGCGGCCCGCCAGATCACCTACCAGCCCCTGACCCTGCCACTGATCTCGAACGTCACCGGCCAGACCGCCACGGACGAAGAGCTGGCCGATCCCGGCTACTGGGTGCGCCAGCTGCGGGGCACCGTCCGCTTCGCCGACGGCCTCCGCCACGCCCAGGAACTCGGCGCGACCCGCTTCGTGGAGCTGGGCCCGGACGCGGTTTTGAGCACCCTCACCCCCGAGGACGCGGTGCGGATCCCGCTGCTGCGCCGCACCACCCCCGACCCCCAGGCCATCGCGCTGGCCCTGGCCACCGCGCACACCCACGGCATCCCCCTCACCTGGCCCCGCCCACAGACCCACCTCGATCTGCCCACCTACCCCTTCCAGCAGGACCGCTACTGGCTGCACGCCAACCCGCCGGCGGGGGATGTGGCCAGTCTGGGGCAGGTCCCGGCCGGGCACGGCCTGCTGGGCGCCGCGGTCTCCCTGGCCGCCGACGGCACCACCGTGTTCACCGGCCGCCTCTCCCTCACCTCGCATCCGTGGCTGGCCGACCACGCGGTGAACGACACCGTCCTGGTCCCCGGCACCGCCTTCGTGGAACTCGCCCTGCACGCCGGACACCACACCCACACCCCCCACCTCGACGACCTCACCATCGAAACCCCCCTCACCCTCACCCACGACAACCCCGCCACCATCCAAGTCCTGGTCGGAGCCGATAGTCCCGACGGCTCCCGCTCCCTGACCATCCACTCCCACACCGGCGAGGGCACCGGCTGGACCCGCCACGCCACCGCCACCCTCACCCCCACCCCCCACGGGACAACCCCTGAACCCGAGTTGACGACCTGGCCGCCCACCGACACCACCCCCCTGCCCGTCGAGGACTTCTACGACCGCCTCGCCCAGGGCGGCTACCACTACGGCCCCTCTTCCAAGGACTCCACACCGCCTGGCACGACACCACCACCAACACCCTCTACGCCGACATCACCCTGCCCCCGACACCGACGTCACCCCATACGGCATCCACCCCGCCCTCCTCGACGCCGCCCTCCACACCCTGGTTCTCTCCAGCCCGGCCGCCGCTGACGGAGAAATCACCGAACGTCTCACCCCCGTCACCTACAAGGGCATCGAGCTCTCCGCGACGGAAGCGACGGCCGTCCGGGTGAGCTGCTCCTTCGTCGACGGCGCCGCGAAGCTCCTGCTGGCGGACCCATCGGGCCGGCCTGTGCTCACGGTCGAACGCATCACCCTGGGCTCCGACACCAGCGCGGCCGATCTCCAAGCGCTCTCTTCAGCGAACTCCCGTTCCACCAGCGGGCCTTACGCCGTCGAGTGGGTCGCGTTGCCGGAGCTCTCCGGCACCGACGCCCGGACCACCACACCCCACACCGACACCGACACCGACACCGACACCGACGACATCACCTGGGCACTGATCGGCACCGGCCCGAACCTGCCCCAGGACATCCCCACCTACCCCGACCTGGATGCCCTCCGCGCCGCCCTCGCCGACGGCGCCCCCACACCCGACCACGTCGCCCTGATCCTGCCCACCACCGATGACGGTGACGACGACTCACCCATCCCCGCCACCCACACCCTGGCCACCCACACCCTCACCTTCCTCCAACACTGGCTCACCAACGAAGAGTTCACCCACACCCACCTCACCCTCATCACCCGCGACGCCACCACCACCCACACACCCCCAACCTCCCCCACGCCACCATCTGGGGCCTCACCCGCACCGCACAAACCGAACACCCCGACCGCATCACCCTCCTCGACCTCAACCCCACCACCCCCTCACCACCACCCTCCTCAACACCACCCACCACACCCACCAACCCCAACTCGCCCACCACAACAACACCCTCCACACCCCCCAACTCACCCCCACCACCCAACCCACCACCCAACCCACCACACCCCCCACCCCCTTCGACCCCAACACCACCATCCTCATCACCGGCGGCACCGGCACCCTCGGCCGCATCATCGCCCGCCACCTCATCACCCACCACGGCGTACGCCACCTCCTCCTCACCAGCCGCCACGGCAAAACAGCACCCGGCGCAGCGGAACTGGCCACCGAACTCACCCACGCCGGAGCGGACGTACACATCGCCGCCTGCGACACCACCAACCGCACCGACCTCAACAACCTCCTCAACACCATCCCCACCAACCACCCCCTCACCGCAGTCATCCACACCGCCGGCACACTCCACGACGCCACCCTGACCACCCTCACCCCAGACACCCTCACCGACGTCCTGCGACCCAAAGCCGACGCCGCCTGGAACCTCCACGAACTCACCCGCCACCTCCCCCTCACCCACTTCATCCTCTACTCCTCCGCAGCAGGCCTCACCGGCAACGCCGGACAAGCCAACTACGCCGCCGCCAACACCTTCCTCGACGCACTCGCCCACCACCGCCACACCCACAACCAACCCGCCACCAGCCTCGCCTGGGGACTCTGGAACACCACCAGCGGCATGGGTGGTTCGCTCGCGGACGAGGACGTGGCCCGCTGGGCGCGGCACGGCCTCCCGGCGATCGGGGTCGACGAGGGGCTCGCGCTGTTCGACGCCGCGCTCGCGACCGGCCGCCCGCTGGCCGTGACCGCGCGGGTCGACAAGGCGGCCCTGCGTGTGCGTGCCGCGGCGGATGACCTGCCCGTGATCTTCCGGTCGCTCGTGCGGACCCGGGTGCGGCGCGTCGCGCGGCGGGCCACACACATCGCCGGCGCGCAGACCTGGGCGGAGCGGATCGCCGAGCTTCCCGAGTCCCGTCGGCGCGAGGCCGTGGAGAAGACCGTACGCATGACCGTCGCCGCCGTGCTCGGGCACGCGGACGGGACGAAGGTACCGGTCGACCGTTCCTTCAAGGACCAGGGATTCAGCTCGCTCAACGGCGTCGAGCTGCGCAACCAGTTGTCGAAGTCGACCGAGCTGCGGCTGCCGACGACGCTCGTCTTCGACCACCCGAGCCCGGACGCCGTCATCTCCTTCCTCCTCGACAAGGCGTCTCCGCGTCGGGAGGCCGCGCCCGTGGTTCCGGCCACGGCCTTCGCCGCGGCCCGGGCCGGGGATGCCGAGCTCGACGACCCGATCGCCATCGTGGGCATGAGCTGCAACCTGCCGGGCGGCGTCACATCGCCGGAGGATCTGTGGCGACTGGTGTCGGACGGTACGGACGCGATCACCGAGTTCCCGGTGAACCGCGGTTGGGACCTCGACAACCTCTACGACCCGAACCCGGACACGCCCGGCCGCTCGTACACGCGCAAGGGCGGATTCCTGCACGAGGCCGACGAGTTCGACGCGGCCTTCTTCGGGATCAGCCCCCGCGAGGCGATGGCGATCGAGCCGCAGCAACGCGTGCTTCTGGAGACCGCGTGGGCGGCGCTGGAGCGGGCCCGGATCAGGCCGGAGTCTCTGAAGGGCACGGACACCGGCGTGTTCATCGGCGCGATCGCCCAGGAGTACGGGCCCAGCGCCGTCAACACCCCGCTGGAGGCCGAGGGTTACCGCATCACGGGCACGACGATGAGTGTGGCCTCCGGCCGCCTCGCGTACACCTTCGGTCTCGAAGGCCCCGCGGTGACGATCGACACGGCGTGCTCGTCGTCGCTGGTGGCCCTGCACCTGGCCACGCAGTCGCTGCGCAACGGCGAGTGCTCCCTCGCACTCACGGGCGGCGCCACCATCATGGCGAGCCCCGGACACTTCATCGACTTCAGCAGGCAGCGGGGGCTGGCTTTCGACGGCCGGGTGAAGGCCTTCGCGGACGGCGCCGACGGCACCGTCTGGGGTGAGGGCGTCGGCGTCCTCGTCCTGGAACGGCTCTCCGACGCACGCCGCAACGGACATCCCGTCCTGGCCGTCGTACGCGGCACCGCCGTCAACCAGGACGGCGCGAGCAACGGCCTGACCGCCCCCAACGGCCCCTCCCAGGAGCGCATGATCCGGCAGGCACTCACCAGCGCCCGGCTCGCGCCCGCCGACATCGACGCGGTCGACGCGCACGGCACCGGCACCAAGCTGGGTGACCCGATCGAGGCGCAGGCGCTCCTCGCCACGTACGGGCAGGAGCGCGATCCGGAACGGCCTTTGTGGCTCGGTTCGTTGAAGTCCAACATCGGCCACACCCAGGCCGCCGCCGGAGTCGCGAGCGTCATCAAGATGGTGCAGGCCATGCGGCACGGCGTGCTGCCCAGGACGCTGCACGTCGACGAGCCGACCCCGCACGTCGACTGGGAGTCCGGCGCGGTCTCCCTCCTGACCGAGGCCACCCCGTGGCCCGAGCTCGACCGGCCACGCCGCGCCGGTGTCTCCTCCTTCGGCATCAGCGGCACCAACGCGCACGCCATCCTCGAACAAGCCCCGGAATCAAGTGAGTTGGCGAACACCGAGGTAGCCGACCAGGAGGGTGAAGGTCAGAGTCCAGGTGCGGGTGTTCCTGTGGTGTGGCCGGTGTCGGCGAAGTCGCCCCGGGCACTGCGGGAGCGGGCTGTTCAGTTGGCGGTGTTCGTGCGTGAGTCGGCCGGGGAGGTGGACCTGCCGGATGTGGCGCGGGCGCTGGCCACCTCGCGTACCCACTTCGAGGAGCGGGCCGCGCTGACCGCCACCACCCGCCAGGACCTGCTGGCCGGGCTGGACGCCCTGGCCACCGGCGCCGAACACCCCACCCTGGCCACCGGCAGCGTCCTGCCCGGCAAGACCGTGTTCGTCTTCCCCGGCCAGGGCTCCCAATGGGCCGGCATGGGCCGCGACCTCTACACCACCTCCCCCGTCTTCGCCGCCCAGCTGGACGCCTGCGCCACCGCCCTGGCCCCGCACACCGACTTCGACCTCATCGACGTCATCCACCAGCACGACGGCGCCCCCGGCCTGGACCGCGTCGACGTCATCCAGCCCGCCCTGTGGGCCATGATGATCAGCCTGGCCCGGCTCTGGCAGCACCACGGCATCCACCCCGACGCCGTCATCGGCCACTCCCAGGGCGAGATCGCCGCCGCCCACATCGCCGGCGCCCTCACCCTGGAGGACTCCGCCGCCATCGTCGCCCTGCGCGCCCGCACCCTGCGCCGCCTGGCCGGCACCGGCACCATGGCCTCCCTGCCCCTGGACGCCGACCAGGCCCGCGACCTCATCACCACACACCACCTCGACGACGTCCACATCGCCGCCCACAACAGCCCCACCACCACCGTCATCGCCGGCAACCACCACCAGATCCACACCCTGGTCACCGCCTGCCGCGCCCAGGACATCCGCGCCCGCGCCATCGACGTCGACTACGCCTCACACACCCACCACGTCGAAACCCTGCGCGAAGAACTCACCCAACGCCTCGCCCACATCACCCCCCAACCCGCCGACCCCACCATCGCCTTCTACTCCACCCTCCACGCCACCCACATCACCGACACCACCACCCTCACCACCGACTACTGGATCAACAACCTCCGCCACCCCGTCCTCTTCCAACAAACCACCGAAACCCTCCACAACGACGGACACACCCACTACATCGAAACCAGCCCCCACCCCGTCCTGACCATCGGACTCCACAACACCCTCGAACCCCACAACACCCCCTACACCGTCACCCCCACCCTCCGCCGCGACACCACAGACACCCACACCTTCACACAAGCCCTCGCCACCACCCACACCCACGGCCTCACCCCACACTGGGACACCCCACAAACCCACATCGACCTCCCCACCTACCCCTTCCAACACGAGCGTTACTGGCTCAACCCGGGTGTCACCGGTGGTGTGTCGGACGTGAGCAGCCTCGGCCAGTCCCCCTCCGGACATCCCCTGCTGGGCGCGGCGGTCTCGCTCGCCGAGGAGGCATCGACGCTCTTCACCGGACGCCTCTCCCTCGCCGATCAGCCGTGGCTGGCCGACCACGGCGTCACCGGTACGGTGCTGCTCCCGGGTACCGCCTTCGTCGAACTCGCCCTGCACGCAGGCCATCACCTCGGCTGCGAGCGCCTCGACGACCTCACCATCGAGAACCCCCTGACGCTCGGCGGCGACGAGGCGGTCCGCCTGCAGCTGACCGTCGGCGAACCCGACGAGGCCGGACAGCGCCCGTTGAAGGTGTACTCGCAGACACAGGCGGACGACGACGCGGAACCCGGCCCCTGGACGAGGCACGCCACCGGCGTGCTCACCCGAGCCGTGGCCGTGCCTCCCGAGCGGCAGTCCGTCTGGCCGCCCGCAGACGCCGAGCAGCTGGAGGTCGCGGACTTCTACGACCGGCTGATCGCCCTCGGCTATGAGTACGGGCCGCTGTTCCAGGGCCTGGAGGCCGCCTGGCGCGTCGGCGACGACATCTGCGCGGAGGTCGCCCTGCCCCAGGACACCGACGTCACCGGATACGGCATCCACCCCGCACTCCTCGACGCCGCCCTGCACACCCTGCAGATCCTCGAAGGCGGCACGGAAGTACGGCTTCCGTTCACCTGGAGCGGCATCCAGCTGTACGCGGAGGGGACCACGTCCCTTCGGGTGCGGGTGACTCCGAAGGGCGAGCACGCCGTGCGCGCGGTCTTCACCGACGCCGACGGCATGCCGGTCGCCGAGATCGAGGAGCTGACGCTACGTCCCGTGTCCCGCGAGCAGTTGACGCAGCTCCGGTCGCACCGCCGCAAGGATCTGTTCACCGTCGAGTGGGTTCCGCTGCCGGAACCCACGGTGGTGGGGACCGATCCCGTATGGGCCTTCATCAGTCCCACCCCGCAGCCGGCCGGCACGCTCCCGGCGGACATCCCCGTACACGCGGACCTGGATGCCCTCCGTGCCGCCCTCGCCGACGGCGCCCCCGCACCCGACCACGTCGCCCTGATCCTGCCCACCACCGATGACGGTGACGACGACTCCCCCATCCCCGCCACCCACACCCTGACCACCCACACCCTCACCTTCCTCCAACACTGGCTCACCAACGAAGAATTCACCCACACCCACCTCACCCTCATCACCCGCGACGCCACCACCACCCACACACCCCCAACCTCCCCCACGCCACCATCTGGGGCCTCACCCGCACCGCACAAACCGAACACCCCGACCGCATCACCCTCCTCGACCTCAACCCCACCACCCCTCTCACCACCACCCTCCTCAACACCACCCACCACACCCACCAACCCCAACTCGCCCACCACAACAACACCCTCCACACCCCCCAACTCACCCCCACCACCTCTCCCGCCACCCAACCCGCCACCTCTCCCACCCCCTTCGACCCCAACACCACCATCCTCATCACCGGCGGCACCGGCACCCTCGGCCGCATCATCGCCCGCCACCTCATCACCCACCACGGCGTACGCCACCTCCTCCTCACCAGCCGCCACGGTCAAGCAGCCCCCGGCGCAGCGGAACTGACCGCCGAACTCACCCACGCCGGAGCGGACGTACACATCGCCGCCTGCGACACCACCAACCGCACCGACCTCAACAACCTCCTCAACACCATCCCCACCAACCACCCCCTCACCGCAGTCATCCACACCGCCGGCACACTCCACGACAACCTCCTCCACAACCTCACCCCCACCCAACTCACCGACACCCTCAACCCCAAGACCCAAGCCGCCTGGAACCTCCACGAACTCACCCGCCACCTCCCCCTCACCCACTTCATCCTCTACTCCTCCGCAGCAGGCCTCACCGGCAACGCCGGACAAGCCAACTACGCCGCCGCCAACACCTTCCTCGACGCACTCGCCCACCACCGCCACACCCACAACCAACCCGCCACCAGCCTCGCCTGGGGACTCTGGAACACCACCAGCACCATGACCGAGGGCATGAACGCGACCGACACCCGCGTCCTCGCCAGCAACGGGCTGCTCCCGATGAGCAGTGAACAGGGCCTCGCCCTCTTCGATGCCGCGCTCGGCCTACAGGTGCCGCTGGCGGTTCCGACGCCGATCGGGCTCGACGCGCTGCGGACCCGCCTGGCGAACGGTGACCCGATGTCGCCCCTCCTCAAGGCGCTCGTGACGGTGCGCGCGCGACGGCGCGTGTCCGCTGCCACCGGTGACGGCACGTCCGGCGGCGCGCCGGTCACGGGGCAGGCCGACGACGGGTCCGTACTCGTCAAGGAGCTCACCGCGGCCGACGAGGAGCAGCGCCTGCCGATGGTGCTCGATGTCGTGCGCAAGTACGCCGCCGCGATCCTCGGGCTCGCCGACGGGGGCGCGGTCCCCGCCAACCGCGGCCTGCTGGATCTCGGGTTCGACTCACTGACCGCGGTCGAGCTGCGCAACCGGCTCGGACGCGCCGCTGGGCTCCGGCTGCCCACGACGCTGGTCTTCGACCACCCGACGGCGCAGGGTGTCGCCTCGTACATCCTCAGCCGGCTCGATCTGGGCGGGGGGCCGCAGGGCGACGCCATGGGCTCGGTGTTCGCCGACGTCGACCGGCTGACAGCGACCCTGGCCGCCGCGCCGCCCGACGTACGCACGCGAGGTGAGCTCGCGGCCCGGCTGCAGTCGGTCCTGCTGATGCTGGGCGAGAGCGATGTGACGGAGCAGATCAAGGAGGCCACGGACGACGAGATGTTCGCCTTCATCGACAACGAGCTGGGCAGCTAGCGCGTACGGATCCAGGCGGCAGACAGCGGAGAGGGCCCCCGGGCAGTTCGCCCGGGGGCCCTCTCCGCTGTCTCGGGGTCCTACGCCGTCGTCGTGACCGCCGCGATGTGGCCGTCGGGACGGATCAGGACGGTCTGCGCGTCGTCCCAGCCCTCGCGCGGCTCGTCGGGCCAGCCGTGGACGACCTTCACCTCGCCGGATACGGCGGGCAGTTGGCCGGTGTCCGCCGTTGCACCGGTCCTGCTGAGCAGGATGTGTGCCGCGTCCTGGAAGTGGTCGTAGAGGTGGCCGGTGCCGTCGCCGAGCCGCAGGCTCAGGTTGGGCAGGCGCGCGCCCACCAGCGGGTGGGCGTCCTCGTCGGCCGGCGGGTAGGCGTAGTCGAGTGCCGTGATCTGGCCGGCCAGGTAGCTGTTGACATCCGGGATCTCCAGGAGGCGCGAGACGAGGTCGCGCAGGTGCTGACCGCCGGGGGTGAAGTCGAAGACCATCGTGGTCTGCGCCATCGTGTTGGCGATGACGGCCTTCCCGATGGGGTGGCGTTCGTGGTGGTAGGTGTCCAGGAGTTCCTCGTCGGCGTCGCCGCGGGCGACGGCGGCGAGCTTCCAGCCCAGGTTGGTCGCGTCCTGCAGGCCGGTGTTGAGGCCCTGCCCGCCGAACGGCGAGTGGACGTGGGCCGCGTCCCCGGCGAGCAGGACGCGCCCGGCGCGGTACTGGGCGGCGACACGCGCGGGGTTGCCGACGCGGGAGAGCCAGGTCGGCGAGTGGGCTCCGCAGTCGCTGCCGGTGAGGCGGACCAGGAGTTCGCGGAGTTCCTCGAACGACACGGGCTCTTCCTTGACGACCTGGGCGGACTGCCGGTCGCAGAGCATGATGCGGTGCCGTCCGGTGTCGGGCACGGTGCCGCCCATGAACCATCCCAGGCGGCTCCCGTCGGGCGCGGGGAAGTGCTTGATGCCCAATTGACCGAGCCACTCGGGGGGTTCGGCGAGCGTGACGTCGGCGAGGATGTACGTGGCGGTGGCGCTGCTGCCGGGGAAGTCGATCCCGGCGAGCTTGCGGACCGCGCTGTGCGCTCCGTCGCAACCGACGACGTAGCGGGCCGTCACGACGTCGCCGCTCTCCAGTTTCACGTCGACGGAGTCGGGCGATGTGGTGTCGAGTCCGACGGCGGCGTCGCCGCGGTCGACGAGGACGCCCAGTTCGGCGAGCGAGGCCTCGATGATCTCCTCGACGACGTTCTGCCGCACGGACAGCCCGTAGGGGTGGCTGGTGTCGAGTCCCGCCAGGGTCAGCCAGGGCAGCAGCCCGGCCACGTTGGCGACGGGCAGCTTGCGGGAGCGCTCG
The DNA here is from genome assembly GCF_008704495.1 of Streptomyces kanamyceticus. Classification (NCBI taxonomy): domain Bacteria; kingdom Bacillati; phylum Actinomycetota; class Actinomycetes; order Kitasatosporales; family Streptomycetaceae; genus Streptomyces; species Streptomyces kanamyceticus. Next base: position 8,383,026 of record NZ_CP023699.1, on the reverse strand, counting down.
CTGACCACGGAGCTCAACAGGCCCCGCATGTCGAGTATTTCGAGGCTGCGCGGCTGCAGGCCGAAGGCTCTGATGTACGGGCTTCGTTCGGTGTCGCGCTCCAGGACCCGCACGCGTACGCCACCCAGCGTCAGTTCCCGCGCCAGCCAGAGGCCGACCGGCCCGGCCCCGACGACGGCGACGTCCACGATGTCTTGCTCAGTAGGCACTAGGACTCCCAAGTTCGGTGCTGCGTGGCGCCAGATTAGGGAGGGTCTCTAAAGCCGCTGTGGTTCTCCGGCGGGGCTGAGCAGCCGCACGCCGCAGACCGCCATCGAGCCCCCGGCCAGCGCGCACAGCAGGCCGGCGGGCCCGCCGCCGATGCCCTCTCCCAGCATCGAGATGCCGATGAGGGAGGACACCACGGGGTTGGCGAGGGTGATGACCACGAGGGGCACTCCGAGCCCGCTCCGGTAGGCGATCTGGGACAGCCACAGGCCGAGCAGGGCTACGGGTGGGATGAGGACGGCGGCCAGGACGCTGCCGCCTCCGCCGAGCAGCGTGTCGACGGCGTCGCGGACTCCGTGCTCGGTGACCGCGACGGAGGCGCTCTGGGTGAGCGCGGAGCCGAGGGCGAAGGCGATCCCGGCGGCGATGGCGTACCGCAGGCCGCAGGCGCGGGACGGGGTGCGGGCCACGGTCAGGGCGAGGATCACGGCGCCGCAGACGGTGGCCAGCAGGCAGGTCTCCTGGGCGTCCAGCGTGCGTGGCCTGGCCGGTGCGCCCGGCGTGGTGACGAGCAGCAGGCACATCAGCCCGATCAGGGTGAGCAGGACGCCTCGCCACTCCTTGGCGTCCGCGCGCCGGCCGGCGAAGGTGGCACCCACGGGAACGCCGAGGGCGACGGTGAGGGCACCGAGCGGCTGGACGACGGTGAGGGGGCCGTATCGCAGGGCGGCGACGTGGACGAGAGCGCCCAGGCCGTTCAAGGCGAGTGCGGCCCAGCCGGTGAGTCCCGTGAAGAGCCCGGCCGCTCCGCGGTGGGCGACACGTTCCTGAAGGACGGCGCCGAGGGCATAGCAGGCCGCCGAGACGACCGACAGTACGACAGCGGGTGTGGTTTCCATGGCGGCTCGCCCCCTCCCCGGTGGCCGAGGGGGCCCGGACTGCCCGCGCCCCCAGCGACGTTGGTGCCCGGCGGCCGGCCGGGGGATGTACCGGCCGTCGGGCACCGTTCCGCATCACCCCGTCCCCACGGGTCGATGCGGTTTTGCCCCGCCCCTCCGCAGGGGCGGGAGTTGCGGGTCAGACGTGCACAGCCGTCTCGCCCGTGGCGCTGGAGCCCCGCTTGGTGAGCAGGGCGAGGAGGGCACCGACTCCCGCGATCACCGCGGAGATGGTGAACGCCAGGCCCATGCCGCTGATGAAGCAGTCGTGGGCGATGCCGGTGACCGTGTCGACGAGGCCCTTGGGCGCGTCCTTGGGGGCGGGCGAGAGACCGACGGAGACGGCGTCCTTCATCGCCTCCTCCTGCTGTCCGTCGACCGGCGGAAGGTTGGCCTCCCGCCACTTGTCGGGCAGGGTGTCGCCGACCTTGGAGGCCATGACGGCGCCGAGGACGGCGGTGCCGAGGCTGCCGCCGACCTGCATGGCCGCCTGCTGGAGGCCACCGGCGATACCGGCGTGCTCCTCGGGGGCGTTGCTCACGATGACGTCGGTGGAGGCGACGATCACGGGGGCGAGGCCGAGGCCGAGGAGGACGAACCAGAGGGACATCGCCATCGTGCCCGCGTCGGCGTCGAGCGAGGCGAGGCCGAGGATCGCGACGCCGGAGAGCAGCATGCCGCCGGCGAGCGGGATCTTGGGGCCGTACTTCGCCATGAGCGCGCCGCCGATGGGCGAGCCGATGATCATCATCGCGGTGACCGGCAGCAGGTGGACACCGCTGTCCACCGGGCTCATGCCATGGACGTTCTGCAGGTAGAAGGTGATGAAGAACAGGCCGCCCATGAAGGCGAAGGCCATGAGTACGGTGACGACGGTGGCCGCCGACAGCGAGACCGAGCGGAACAGGCTGAGCGGGATGAGCGGGCTGCTGACCCTGGCCTCCCACAGCGCGAAGCCGATACCCAGGACGACCGCGGCAGCCAGCAGACCGACCGTCTTGCCGCCGGTCCAGCCCCACGCGTCGGCCTTGATGAGGCTGAAGATGAGGCAGAACATCGAGACGGAGAGCAGGACCACGCCGACGAAGTCGAACCGGCCGTGGTCGACGGCCGCCTGCGGCTTGGGTTTGCGCAGGATCAGCACGCCGAGGACGAAGGCGAGAACGCCGACGGGAACGTTCAGGTAGAACACTGACTCCCAGTTGACGTGCTCCACGAGGACGCCGCCGACGATCGGGCCTGCCGCGATCGAAGCGCCGATGACGGCGCCCCAGATCCCGATGGCCATGTTCAGTTTCTTCGCCGGGAACGACGCGCGCAGCATTCCGAGGGCGGCCGGCTGGAGCAGTGAGCCGAACACACCCTGAAGGACGCGGAAGGCGATCACCAGTCCGGGGCTGCCGGAGAGGGCGATGGCCGCCGACGTCACGGCGAAGCCGGTGACCCCGACGAGGAAGGTCTTGCGGTGGCCGAAGCGGTCGCCGAGCTTACCCGCAGTGATCAGGGAGACGCCGAGTGCCAGGAGATAGCCGTTGGTGATCCATTGGATCTGCTCAAGGGAGGCGTTCAGGTCGGCCTGGATGGCCGGGTTGGCGACGGCGACGATCGTGCCGTCGAGGGTCACCATCATGGCGCCGATGCCAACGGTGAACAGGGTCAGCCAGGGGTGGCCCCGCAGGCCCTTTCTCGGCTCGGGAGGAGCCGCCTCCGCTATGCCCCTTAAGGAATCTGTTTGCGCCATGACGGCTCCCGTCAAATCGTGAAGGTGGCTGTGAACAGGGGGGGTTGAGAACTCGCGAGGAAGTTATGTCACTGGCTGCCAATTGTCAATAGGTGTCACATGTCGGTTCCTGCCAGGGGAATCTGCCGTTAAGGTGACGTCACACTTCCTGGCGCACAGCGCGGGATACCACCACATACACCCCGGCCGGAGCAGCTCCGGCCGGCTCGGCGTGAAGGGATTGTCAGCAGGTGAAGTTGGAACCCGATGACGGCGCACCCGGCTTGCGCGCACGCAAGAAGCAGCTCACCCGGGACGCGTTGATCCAGTCCGCGATAGAACTGTTCGACACGCAGGGTTACGAAAAGACGACCGTCGACGAGATCGTCTCGACAGTGAACGTCTCCGCCCGCACGTTCTTCCGCTACTTCGCCGGCAAGGAGGACGTCGCCCTCGCGCTGGTCACCGAGATCGACGAACGGGTCCTCGTGGCGCTCTCCGAACGCCCCGCGCAGGAGCCACCCCTCGAGGCGCTGCGGGGTGCCGTGCGGGAGACCTGGACGCAGGTGCGGGAGCAGACCGAACGAGTCAGCGGGGTCAACACGCTCGCCCGCATCCTGCACCTCGTCGAGACGGCCCCGGGCCTGTCGGCCGCTCACACGAGGCGCGCGATGGTCTTCGAGGAGCGGCTCGCCCGCGAGATCGCGCGCCGCGAGGCCGTCGAGTTCCCCACCGACCCACGCCCCAAGCTGGTGGTCGCCGTCTTCAGCTCGGTAACGCGGGTTGCCAGCCAATGCTGGGGACTTGAGGAGGAAGCCGACCTCGACACGATCGCGCGCACGATCGAGGAGCACTTCGACCTGCTGTTGCCGACGCTCCAGGGCCCCTGGCCGGGCTGACCGGTCCCGGGCGCGGCAGCCTGCGGCTTCCTGCTGAACCACGCGAGCCCTCATCCGTCAGGGGAGGGGCACCGGGTGGCGCCCGGGCAGCAGAATGCCAAGGCGTTCTTAAGCCATCCTGACGGATTCGGGCCACAGGGGCCTATGAGTCGTTTTCAGCCTCTAGAGACACTCATGCGCCGGAAGGCCCGACCACGGGTGACAGGATGGCCATGGCCGCGCTCGGCTACGGGGGAATGAGAGCGGGCCCGCCCGAACCCCCATCACACGAGGAATGCCGTGCTCAACAACCGGTCCACGTGGGTACATCGCCACGCCCTCATGCCGCTCAGGACCTTTCAGCTGGCCTACTTCCCACCCGCGGATCAGCCGATGTCGGACTGCGAGCAGGGGATCCTGGAACTCGCGCCCTCCACGGAGGTGCTGTTCGTGCGGTACCCGCGGCATCTCGAAGCGACCGCGGAACACGACTCCGAACAGCTGGCCGCGGTGGCCGACAGCATCTGCGACGATCTGGCCACCCACATCGAAGGACCAACCGTGCTCTTCGGTCAGGGCTTCGGCGCCTGGATGGCCTACGAGGTGGCGCACCGCCTCGAAATGACCCCCCTGCCCGCGGAACGGGCGATGGCGGAGGTCGCCGCCCTCGTCGTCTCCTCGCAGCCCGCACCATCATGCCGAACCGGCGGTCCTGGCCCCGTACTCGCCTGCCCCATCGGGGTGTTCCTCGGCGACACCGATCCGCGCACCACGTACGACGAGGCGGCGGCCTGGGCGCGGCACGGCGCCAACCGCTTCGACCTGCACCTGTTGCACGGCGGCCGCGGCTACTTCCAGGAGCGCCCCAAAGAGATCATCAACGCCCTGTCCGACTACATGCTGACGCTGTCGTTCCACTGACCCGGCGTCCCTGAACCGGCGCGCGCCGCCGCGACTTTTGGCCTGGATTTAGAGCGCGTTGGGACCGTGTCCCGCATGAATCCCATGGCGCAGACCTCTCCCGGCCTGGAAGCGTGGATCCGCCGTTTCCACGACGCGACCGACGACGGCGTACGCCTGGTATGGCTCCCGCACGCGGGAGGCAGCGCGAGCTTCTTCCATCCGTTCTCGGCCTCCCTCGCACCACACGTCAGCACCTTCGCCGTGCAGTACCCGGGCCGCCAGGACCGTAGGCGGGAGCCTTGTCTGGAGAGTGTCCCCGAACTCGCCGACGCCCTCTTCGACGTACTCAAGGAGTGGCGGGACCGCCCACTGGCGCTCTTCGGGCACAGCATGGGCGCGACGCTCGCCTTCGAGGTCGCGGTACGCATGGAGGAACGGCTCGGTACGCCCGCGACAGCGCTCTTCGTGTCGGGGCGGCGGGCACCGTCGCACTTCCGTACCGAGCTCGTCCACACACAGGGCGACGACGCTCTGGTCGCCGAACTCGCCGCGCAGGGCGGCACCGACATGAAGCTGCTTCGGGACCCGGAGATCCTCGACATGGTGCTGCCCATGGTGCGCAGCGACTACAAGGCCATCGAGACGTACCGCGGCGGTCCGGACGCCGTGGTCTCGTGCCCGGTCACGGTGCTCACCGGTGCCGGCGACAGCAAGGTGACCGCGGAGGAAGCCGCGGCCTGGCGACGGCACAGCCGCGGCGGCTTCACGCTCCGGACGTTTCCCGGCGGCCACTTCTACCTCAACGACCACCGGGAGACGATCGCCAGGATTGTCCGGACGACCCTGGCGGGCCTCAGCCGCTGAACGACTCCAGGCCCTCCTTCATGTCCGCCAGGATGTCCGCGGCCTCGGCGCCGTCGATGACCCGGTGGTCGAAGGCCAGGTTGAGGCGCATCACCGGGGCGATCTCCACCTTGCCGTGGCGGGCGACAGGTCGATCCGTCACCCGCCCCACGCCCAAGGTGACGGTGGTGCCACCCACGGAGTGGAAGCCGTCGACGGGCCGGTGCCCGAGCGATGTCACCGCGTAGGTGCCCATGAGGTACGGCCGCTGATGCAGCGGCCGCACGGCACGCCGGAACAGCGCGCGTCCCACCGGAACCGGAAGCTGCTGGAGCTTGCGCACCCCGGCGAACTCCGGCATCGTCTCCGGATCGCCGTCCCGGAAGTGCTCCAACTGCTTCTGGATGTCCAGGAGTTCCTTGGACTCCAGGCCGGGCAGCACGGTGGAGAGCACGATCCGCTGCCCGCCCATCGCCTTGTCCAGTGTCACCTTCGCGTTGGCCGAGCCGAAGCGCGCGACCCTCGGCCGCAGCCGCCCCCGGATTCCGGCGTTCGCCTCGGGGTGGGCCGCCATGGTCCGCGCGGAGGCGTGCAGGACATAGGTGAGCAGGGAGTACTTCTGCCCGGACTCCAGCGCGGCAGCGCGGTGTTGCACGACCCTCGCCATGTCCACCTCGGTGTCGAGGAAGACCGGCGAGAAGGAGCGGATCTCACGCAGGAAATGAAGGGTGTGCCGTCGCTGGAGGGCGACGGGCACGCCGGTCGCGCTCTTGCCTCCGGGCGTCTTCGTCTCTGTGCGCGCTGTCATGGCCTCAGGCCTCTCTTCCAGTACGGCGACTACAACGACAGCTACCCCCGCTGCCAGGGCGGCTGCCCAGGCGGCGGGGGTAGCTGCGGCACGGCCCGAAGAATCGGGGGAACGTCCGGTCCTTGCCGCCCGATCACCATCGCGCACCGCACTTAGGCACCTCTAAAAGTCGGCCGGTGGCGGGTGGCGCACGAGTGCCCGCCAGAGCGCTCGGCCCGGCGGAGGCCGAAGAAGCACACTTCAATTGGTCCATACCTATTGACGCTCTGGTCTAGTCCTCTTAACGTCTGCGTCACTCCCAGGAGAGGCCCGCCCGGTGTGCGCACACCAGGGGCCGCCACCCTTGTTCGCCCCGCCGCGCCCCCGCGCGGCACCGAGCCTCCCCAGGAGGAACCGACGTGCCCCTCGTACGATCCCGGACCACGCTCCTCGCCACCGGCGCCGCCGTCGCCGGACTGCTCCTGAGCGGCTTCACCGCGAGTACGTCCCACGCCGCCGACAACGAGTCCTGCAGACCCGACGGCCTGTACAAGACGCCAGGCGTCGACGTTCCCTACTGTTCCGTCTACGACAGCGCGGGCCGCGAGAAGATGGGCGCCGACCACCAGCGGCGCGTCATCGGCTACTTCACGGGATGGCGCACCGGCAAGAACGGCGAGCCCGCCTATCTGGCCTCCGACATCCCGTGGGACAAGGTCACCCACCTCAACTACGCCTTCGCGCACGTCGACAAGGACAACAAGCTGTCCGTCGGCTCCGACGGCGAGAAGAACCCCGCCACCGGCATGACGTGGCCGGGCGTCGCGGGCGCGGAGATGGACCCCTCGTACTCCTACAAGGGCCACTTCAACCTCCTGAACAAGTTCAAGAAGCAGCACCCGGACGTCAAGACCCTGGTCTCGGTGGGCGGTTGGGCCGAGACCGGCGGCTACTTCGGCGACGACGGCAAGCGCGTGGACTCCGGCGGCTTCTACTCGATGGCCACCAACGCGGACGGCTCGGTGAACCAGGCGGGCATCGACACGTTCGCCGACTCCACCGTCGCGTTCATCAAGAAGTACGGCTTCAACGGCGTCGACATCGACTACGAGTACCCGACGACGATGAAGGACTCGGGCAACCCGCTCGACTGGCAGCTCTCCAACGGCCGCCGCGCGGGCCTGGTCAAGGGCTACGCCGCGCTGATGAAGTCCCTGCGCGAGAAGCTCGACCGCGCGGGCGCGGCCGACGGCAAGCACTACATGCTGACCGTCGCGGCCCCCTCCTCCGGCTATCTGCTGCGCGGCATGGAGACCTTCCAGGTCCAGAAGTACCTGGACTACGTCAACATCATGTCGTACGACCTGCACGGCGCCTGGAACGAGTACGTGGGCCCCAACGCCTCGCTCTACGACGACGGCAAGGACGCCGAGCTCGCGGCGGCGGGCGTGTACGGCAGCCAGCAGTACGGCGGGATCGGCTACCTCAACACCGACTGGGCCTACCACTACTTCCGCGGCTCGATGCCCGCGGGACGCATCAACATCGGACTGCCGTACTACACCCGGGGCTTCAAGAACGTGCAGGGCGGTACGGACGGGCTCTGGGGCAAGGCGGCCACCACGAACTGTCCGGCCGGGGCCGGGCTCACCAAGTGCGGTGACGGCGCCGTCGGCATCGACAACTTGTGGCACGACAAGGACGCCAACGGCAAGGAATCACCGGCAGGGTCGAACCCGATGTGGCACGCCAAGAACCTGGAGAAGGGCGTCGTCGGCGACTACGTCACCAAGTACGGCTTCCCCGCCGACACCAAGCTGACCGGCACCTACGCCCGCAAGTACGACTCCACCCTGGTCGCGCCCTGGCTCTGGAACGCCGACAAGAAGGTCTTCCTGTCCACTGAGGACGAGCAGTCCGTGAAGGCCAAGGCCGACTACGTGGTCGACAAGGGCATCGGCGGCACGATGGTGTGGGAGCTCGCGGGCGACTACAAGTTCAACTCCGCCAAGGGTCAGTACGAGATCGGTGACACGCTCACGACCGCGATGTACGACAAGTTCAAGGCGGCCGCTCCGTACGGCGCGAAGGTCGCGGGCCAGGACCTGCCCGCCAAGGCCGTCGACATCGGCGTCCAGTTCGGCGACTTCAAGCTCGGCGACTCCAACTACCCGATCACGCCCAAGCTGAAGATCACCAACAACACCAAGGCGACGCTGCCCGGCGGCACGGAGTTCCAGTTCGACTACGCGACCTCCGCCCCCGGCAACGCCTCCGACCAGTCGGGCTTCGGCACGAAGGTGATCAGCAGCGGCCACACCGGCAGCAACGCCGGTGGCCTCAAGGGCGACTTCCACCGCGTCTCGCTGAAGCTCCCCGCCTGGCAGACGCTGGCCCCCGGCGCCTCCGTCGACCTGTCGTTCAACTACTACCTGCCGGTGTCGACCCCGTCGAACTGGACGGTGAACATCGGCGGCACGACGTACGCGCTCGCCGGTGACCTGGCACGCGGCACCACGGTCGTCGAGCCGGGCACGGGTCCTGGCCCCACGGACCCGCCGGGACCGACCGACCCGCCCGGCACGTGCACGCCCGCCGCCTGGAGCGCGACGTCCGAGTACGGCACGGGAACGGTCGTCTCGCACGCGGGACACACCTGGAAGGCCAAGTGGTGGACGAAGGGCGACAAGCCCGGCACCACCGGAGAATGGGGAGTCTGGCAGGACCTGGGCACCTGCTGACGCCTGCCCCACCACACCGCCCGGCGGCGGGTTGACGCGCCCTTGCCCCGCCGCCGGGCCCCACCAGGGGCGCGGGGAACCGCGCGACCAGCCACAACGCACCCGCAGGCAACAGCATGTTCCTGACGGCGCAGCCAAACGGGCCCCGGAAGGGGCGCGGGGAACTGCGCGATCAGCCACACCGCACCCGCAGGCAACAGCGGTCAGCGACCCCGCCCCCCGAAAAGCTCATCCTGCGCCGCATCCAGCGCAGCGAACAACGCCCCCCGCAGCACCGCGGATCCCCCCAACGCACTGGCGCGAACCTCCGTACGCAAGGGAGACATCGCCCCGACGCGAGCCGTGACCCGATCAGCCAGCGCGGCGCCCCCCGCGCGACCCGTCTCGCCGCCGAGGACGACACAGCCGGGATCGAGAAGCGCGGCCATCGCGGCGACGCCGATAGCGATCCGGTCGGCGGCGGCGTCCAGGAAGGCGCCCTCGTCGGCCTCCACCGCGTACCGCACCACGTCGGCCGCGGTCATGTCCGGCTTCAGGAGCCCGTGCTCCGCGCCGAGTTCGCGGAGCGCGTCGGCGCAGGCCAGCGAGTGGAAGCCGCCCTCGCAGCCGGTGGCGGACGGCAGGTGTCCCGTGCCGGGCACGGGCAGGAAGCCGATCTCGCCCGCGCCGCCCGACGCACCCCTGCGCACCACCCCGTCGAGTACGACGGCGGCGCCGACGCCGTCGCCGAGCCAGAGCAGCACGAAGGTGTCCCTGTCGCGCGCGGCGCCGTCGCGCTGTTCGGCGCGGGCCGCGAGGTTGCTCTCGTTCTCCACCAGGACGTGCGCGCCGAACCGCTCCTGGAGGGCACCGGCGAGGCGCCGGTGCCAGGCGGGCAGCGAGGTCGTGTCGTGCAGTTCGCCGGTGGCGGGGTCGATGAGCCCCGGCGCGCCGATGCCGAGGGTGTGCAGGCGCTCGACGCCGCCCTCCTTCGCGGTGCGTTCGACGAGGGCGAGAGCGCCCTCGACGGCGGCGTCGGTGTCGCCGCCGATGGCCGCGGAGGCCTCGGCGAGCACCGCGCCGAGCAGATCGGTGACGACGACGGAGACGCTCTCGGTGCGCACGTCGAGCGCCGCGAGGTGGGCCCGGTCCGCGACGATCCCGTAGAGCCGGGCGTTCGGGCCGCGCCGGCTGGCACCCGCCTCCCCGACGACGGCGATGAGCCCGCAGCCCTGGAGCCGCTCGACGAGATCGGCGACGGAGGGCCGCGAGAGGCCGGTGAGCTGCTTCAACTGGGTGGCGGTCAGCGGCCCCTCGCTCTGCAGGAGACCCAGCGCGAGCCGGTCGTTGATGGCCCGAGCGGTACTCGGCGATGCGGGCGAGACGGGCATGTCCGGATCCTCCCACAGAATCTCTTCTATTTATCAGGCAGGGTTCCTGATAGTTTACGTCGCCGTACCGCGGCAGCACTCGGGAGGGGCGGAATGACATGAGTGAAGTGGTCTACGACAAGCACCGGTTGAAACGGGCGCGGATCGCCGTGGCGACGGTGTTCTGTGTGCACGGCGCGGTCGCGGGATCCTTCGCGACCCGGGTGCCCTGGATCCAGGATCACGCCGACGTCAGCGCGGGCATGCTCGGCCTCGCCCTCGCCTTCCCGGCGATCGGCGCCTCCGTCGCGATGCCGTTCGCGAGCCGCATCAGCCACCGGTTCGGCGCCCGCACCGCGCTGCGCGGACTGCTCGCGATGTGGACGCTCGCCCTGATCCTGCCCTCGCTCGCGCCGAACCTGCCGACGCTCTGTCTGGCGCTCTTCGTGTACGGCGCGACATCGGGCATGTCGGACGTGACGATGAACGCGATCGGCGTCGAGACCGAGACCCGCATGGGGAAGTCGATCATGTCGGGCCTGCACGGCATGTGGAGCGTCGGCGCCCTGATCGGCTCCGCGGCCGGTACGGTCGCCGCCCACCTGGGCTCGGACGCCCGCCTGCACCACGCACTCGCCGCCGCGGCGCTCACCGCGCTCGGCCTCACCGTCTGCCAGGGCGTCCTCGACCTCCAGGCGGAGCCCGAGGAGGAGGCGCCGCCGCGGTTCTCGCTGCCGCCCAAGTCGGCGCTGCTGATCGGCGCGGTCGGCTTCTGCGCGGTCTTCGCCGAGGGCGCGAGCCTGGACTGGTCGGCCGTCTACCTGCGGGACGTCCTGGACACCTCTGCCGGTGTCGCCGCCGCGTCCACCACCGGCTTCACCCTCACCATGGCGATCGCGCGGCTCGTGGGCGACGCGGTGGTGAACCGGTTCGGCGCGGTGCGCACGGTGCGGGCCGGCGGCGTCCTCGCGGCGGTCGGCGGTCTCCTCGTGGTCCTCGCCTCGCATCCGGCGATGGCCATGGGCGGCTTCGCGCTGATGGGCCTCGGCATCGCGGTCGTGGTGCCGCTCGCCTTCGCCGCGGCCGGGCACAGCGGCCCCAACCCCAGCCAGGCCATCGCGGGCGTCGCCACCATCACGTACACCTCCAGTCTGATCGCCCCTTCGGCGATCGGCGCCCTGGCGCAGGCCACCAGCCTCGTGACCTCCTTCGGCCTGGTGACCCTGCTCGCCTGCGGCCTCACGGTCTTCGCGGGCGTCCTGCGCACGGGCGGCCGCAAGGCGGCGCAGTCCGCGCCCGCGGACGCGGCGGCGCACGGACCGAGGTCCTGACCCGGCGGGGCGTCCGTCCCGACTTGCGGACGGACGCCCCGCACCGGAGAGAAGCCGTACTTACGTCGCATTAACATGGCGTCGATCATTTCCGGCCATCAGGACCGGGCCCGGTTCGGCGCACAGAAAGCGACTTACTCACCATGGATCTCGGCGTGCGCTGGAAACTGCACGGCGACGGGCGCACCCCCGCGCCCGGAGCCGTCGTCCGTCCCGACGAGCGGCTCTCCTGGCCGCGCACCTTCGGGCTCGGCGCCCAGCACGTGGTCGCCATGTTCGGCGCGTCCTTCGTGGCGCCCGTCCTGATGGGTCTGGACCCGAACCTCGCGATCATGATGTCCGGTGTCGCCACCGCCATCTTCCTGCTCGCCACCCGCGGCCGGGTGCCCAGCTACCTGGGCTGCTCGCTCTCCTTCGTGGGCGTCGCCGCGGTCATCCGCGCGCAGGGCGGCTCCAGCGCGACGGTGACCGGCGCGGTGCTCGTGGTCGGCGCCGCGCTGTTCCTGGTAGGTCTCGCGGTACAGAAGTTCGGGGCGCGGATCATCCACGCCGCGATGCCGCCGATCGTCACCGGCGCGGTCGTCATGCTGATCGGCTTCAACCTCGCGCCGGTCACCGCGTCGACGTACTGGCCGCAGGACCAGTGGACGGCGCTCCTGGTCATGCTGTTCACCGGTTTGGCCGTGGTGTGCCTGCGCGGCTTCTGGTCGCGCATCGCGATCTTCCTCGGGCTGATCTTCGGTTACGCCATCTCCTGGGTCTTCGACCAAGTCTTCGGCAAGATCCACTCGGCGGACGCGTCGGGCAAGGTCGTCGACCACTGGCGCCTGGACCTCTCCGCCGTCGGCAACGCCGACTGGATCGGCCTGCCGTCCTTCCACGGCCCGAGCTTCGAGTGGTCGGCGATCCTCGTCGCGCTGCCCGTCGTCATCGCGCTGATCGCGGAGAACGCGGGCCACGTGAAGGCCGTCGGAGAGATGACCGGCGACAACCTCGACGACAAGCTCGGCACCGCGATCTCCGCCGACGGCGCCGCCTCCGTCCTCTCCACCGCGGTCGGCGGCCCGCCCAACACCACGTACTCCGAGAACATCGGCGTGATGGCGGCGACCCGCGTCTACTCGACGGCCGCGTACTGGGCGGCGGCCTGCTTCGCGCTGCTCTTCGGCCTCTGCCCCAAGTTCGGCGCGGTCGTGGCCGCGATCCCCGGCGGCGTACTCGGCGGCATCACCGTCATCCTCTACGGCATGATCGGCCTGCTCGGCGCCCAGATCTGGATCAACGCCAAGGTGGATCTGCGCAACCCGCTGAACCTGGTCCCCGCGGCCGCGGGCATCATCATCGGCGTCGGCGGGGTCTCGCTGAAGTTCACCGACACCTTCCAGCTGAGCGGCATCGCGCTCGGCACGATCGTCGTCATCACCGGCTACCACGTCCTGCGGGCGTTCGCTCCGCCGCACCTCAAGTCCCAGGAGCCCCTGCTGGATTCGGGCACCTCGACGTACGACGCAGAGGGCGCGGCCGAGGACGCGGCGGGCAAGGAGCGTCAGGGCGAGCGAGAGCGTTAATCGGTTGGACGTGGTGCGCATCCGCTGATTAAGGTGCGCACCATGTCAAGCCCCGAGTCCGACAGACTCCCGCCACCGGTCGTCCGGTGGCTTCCCGTGCTCTCGCGCTGACGCTCTCCGCTGCCTTCCCGCAGCCGCTCCCAGCCGTCCGCGACCCCTCGCACCGCCACCGCCGGACCACCGCTCCCGTGTCCTGATCTTCTTGATCCACACCGTGGTTGCGGAGTTTCGCTGTGCCCTTTGCCCTCTACCTCCTCGGACTTGCCGTGTTCGCGCAAGGCACCTCCGAATTCATGCTGTCCGGACTCGTGTCGGACATCGCGCGGGACCTGGACGTGTCCATCCCGGTGGCCGGTCATCTGACCTCGGCGTTCGCCGTGGGAATGGTCGTCGGCGCGCCGCTGATGGCCGTCCTGAGCCGCCGCTTCTCGCGCAGGAGCGCGCTCCTGTGCTTTCTGCTCACCTTCCTCGCCGTGCACATCGTCGGGGCGCTCACCACGAGCTTCGCGGTGCTGCTCGTGACCCGCGTCGTCGGCGCCCTCGCCAACGCCGGTTTCCTCGCGGTCGCTTTGGTGACCGCCACGGCCATGGTCGAACCCGATGCCAAGGGCCGTGCCACGTCGGCGCTGCTCGGCGGCGTGACGATCGCCTGTGTCGCGGGCGTGCCCGCGGGCGCCCTGCTCGGCGAAGTGTGGGGCTGGCGCTCGGCGTTCTGGGCGGTGGCCCTGATCTCGGTGCCCGCCGTGTTCGCCATCGCGCGGGCCGTGCCCGCGGGCGGCGCCGACGTCACGGGGCCGAGCGTCCTCGGCGAGCTGCGCGTGCTGCGCGGTCCACGGCTCCTGGTGACCCTGCTGCTCGGCGCGCTGGTGAACGGCGCGACGTTCTGCGCCTTCACCTACCTGGCGCCGCTGGTCACCGACGTCACCGGGCTCGGCTCCGGCGGGGTGCCCGTGATCCTCGCGCTCTTCGGCATCGGGTCGTTCGTCGGCGTCGCCGTCGGCGGCCGCATCGCCGACGTACGGCCCGTGCCGCTCCTGGTGTTCGGCTCGCTCGCGCTCCTCGCCGGATGGGCCCTGTTCGCACTGACCGCGGCGCACCCGGTGGCGACCGTCGCCCTCGTCCTCATCCAGGGGGCGCTGTCGTTCGGCGTCGGGTCCACGTTGATCTCCCAGGTGCTCTACGCCGCGTCCGGCGCGCCCAACCTGGCGGGCGGCTTCGCGACGGCCGCGTTCAACGTGGGCGCGGCGGTCGGCCCCCTGTGCGGCGGGCTCGCGATCTCCGCGGGGTTCGGCTACCGCGCGCCGCTCTGGGTCAGCGCGGTGCTCGTGGCACTGGCTTTGGCCGTCGGCGGGGTCGGGCTGCGCCGGGCTTCACGGGTCGCGCTCGGCGCCCCGTAAGGGGCGCGGGGAACTGCGCGCTCAGCCGAGGAAGAGCCGCGGACGCGTCTGGGCAAGACCCGGCAGGCGCGTGCGCGGCTTTCCTGTGGTTGCTCGCGCAGTTCCCCGCGCCCCTTACGGGGCCCGTTCCCTCGTTTCGGGGAAGCCATCGGTGCGCTGACGCCCGGGCAAGCCCGGGACTGGGACGCTGCCCCCATGGCGCAGTTGGAGCGGTTCGCAGAGTTCACGGCCCCGGCGCACGGAGTGGACGGCGTGGTGGCGCGGATGCGCGCGCTCGGCGCCGACTGGCCGCCCCGCGACGGGGTCGCCGTCTTCAACCGCGTCTATCTCTCGGTCACCGAAGAGGTCGGCAGCCGCATCGACGGCGGTGCGTTCCCCGACCCCGCGGCCGCGACCGCCCTGGACGTCCGGTTCGCCGAGCGCTATCTGCGCGCCGTCCACGCGGCGGCGACCGGGCACCGCCCGCCCGCCTGCTGGCGCCCGCTGTTCCAGTACCGCCGCCATCCCGGCGTACGCCCCCTCCAGTTCGCGCTCGCTGGCATCAACGCACACATCGGGCACGACCTCGCACTGGCCGTCGTGGACACCTGCCGCGCGCTCCGCTGCGAACCGGCCGATCTGGAGGACGAGTTCGACCGCGTCGGCGACGTCCTCGTCACACTGGAGGAGCGCATCCGCGAGGAGCTGATGCCGGGCCCCGACCTCCTCCAGGTCGCCGATCCGCTGACGCACCTGGCCAGTTCCTGGAGCCTCGAACGGGCCAGGGACGGCGCGTGGGGCTCGGCGCGGACGCTGTGGGCGCTGCGTGATCTGCCGGGCGTCGCCGAGGAGTTCCGCGAGCGCCTCGACGGCGCGGTGGGCCTGGTGAGCCGCATCCTGCTGACGCCGCTGCCGGACTGACGCGGCACCGTCAGGACCGAACCCCCAACACCCGCGGGCCGTTTCGGCCATGCGCGCGGCCTGCCGCCTGGAACTCTCCCGCGTTCATTGTACGTTGAACTGATCGATCCCGACGCGAAGGAGCACCGGCATGGCGACCCGACTCGGACTGAGTCTCCCGCAGGGCAGTCAGTACGCCATCGGACGCGACGTCCCGGAGGTCGCCCGCGCCGCCGAGGACATCGGGTACGAGAGCCTGTGGGTGTTCGAGCGCATCCTCTACCCCGAGCCCGCCACCCAGGGGCTCTACGGGATCCCGGGCCTCGCCTGGCCCGACTCCTACCGCTCGGTCGCCGACCCGCTGGTCACCCTCACGCTCGCCGCGTCGGCCACCGACCGGGCCCGCCTCGGCACCAGCGTGCTCATCGCCCCGCTGCACGTCCCCTTCCAACTCGCTCGCACGCTGGCCTCGTTGGACGCGGCGAGCGGTGGCCGGGTCGTCGCGGGCTTCGGCACGGGCTGGTCCCTGGACGAGTACGCGGCCGCGTCGGTGGCCCCGTTCAAGCGCCGGGGCAAGGTCCTGGACGAGCTGATCGACGTCTGCCACGCGGTATGGGGCCAGGACCCGGTGTCGTACGAAGGGGAGCTGACCACGATCGCACCGTCCGTGGTGGGCCCCAAGCCCGCGCGGCCGATCCCGATCCTGCTGCCCGCCAACAGCCCGCGCGCGCTGCGCAGACTGGTGGACCGCGCCGACGGCTGGATGCCGGTGGCCACGGGCGCCGCGGCGCTGACCGAGCAGTGGGCCAAGGTGCGCGAGGCCGCGGCCGAGCAGGGCCGAGAGCGCCCGGTGCAGAGCGTGCTGCGGGCCAACGCGCGCTACACACCCGCCGCGTACGACGGCACGGACCGAGCCCCGTTCCACGGCAACGTCGCCCAGATCGCCGAGGACCTGGCGGCACACGCGGAGGTGGGCGTCGACGAGATCATCGTAGAAATCGCCGGATCGACCCGTGACGCCCAGGAACTGAAGGACGTCGCGGGCCAGGTGTACGAGGCGGCACGCGCGGCCGGGGTCTGAGGGGCAGCCCCGAAGGGGCGCCCCTTCAGGGGCGCGGGGAACTGCGCGACCAGCCACGAAGCGCCCGCAGACTCCCACGCGCCCCCGGAGCCACGGCGCGACCGACTCAGTCCTCCGGCAGCTCGACGGGCGCGATCTCGTCGTACAGATCCCCGGGGCCGGGATTGGTCGCATCCGTGGCCCCGCCAAAGTGGTGCATCACGCCCCACACCGCGTTCAGAGCGGTCTGCACCGCCCCCTCGGCCCACCCGGCCGTCCAGGAGATGTCGTCCCCGGCAAGGAAGATGCCCCGCTTGTCCGCGGGCAGGTGCTCCTGCATGAAGTGGGTGAACAGCCGCCGCTGGTAGCGGTAGTGGCCCGGCAGGTTCGCCTTGAAGGCGCCCATGAAGTACGGCTCGTTCTCCCACGAGACCGTCACCGGGTTGCCGATGATGTGCTTGCGGATGTCGACCTTGGGATAGATCTCGCCGAGCGACTTGAGCATGACCTCCATGCGCTCGTTCGCCGAGAGCGGCAGCCACTTCAGGCTGTCGTCGCACCAGGTGTAGGAGAGGCAGATGACGGCGGGCTTGTCGGGACCTTCGTCCAGCAGATAAGTCCCGCGCGTCATGCGGTCGGTGAGCGTCATCGACATGACGTCACGCCCCGTCTCCTCGTCCTTGTCCAGCCAGAACGGCCGGTCCACCGGCACGAAGAGCTTCGAGCTCTCCATGTAGTGGGTCCGCTCCATCGCCGTCCAGTGGTCGATGGGGAAGAGCGAGTCATCGCAGTCGATCTTGGAGAGCAGCAGCCAGGACTGCGCGGTGAAGATCGCCGCCTGGTAGGTGCGGATGTCACCGGAGGCGTCCGTGACCGTGACGCGGTTGCCCGCGGTGCGGGTCAGACGCGTGACGGCGGGCTTGGGCGCGCCCTCGTCGTGCAGCGACTTCAAGGACGTACCGGGGCCCCAGTGCACGAGCTTCCGCGGTTCGCGCTCCCAGAGGCGCAGCGGCAGCTGCTGGCTGCCGCCGACGATGCCGCGGTGGTGGTCGTCGGCCTCGGTGTAGACGACGCGCAGGATCTCCAGGATGGAGTTGGGGAAGTCCGTGTCCCAGCCGCCGGTGCCGAAGCCGACCTGGCCGAAGATCTCGCGGTGCCGGAAGGACTTGAACGCCTCGGACTCGCAGAGGAAGCCGTAGAAGGTCTGGTTGTCGAGCTTCTCGACGAGCTTCGACCAGATCTCACGGATCTTCGGCACGTCGCGCTCGCGCAGGGCGCGGTTCATGTCGGAGAAGTCCGCGCCCTCCTCCAGACAGGCGTTCCAGGCGTTCATCACGTCGCGGTAGACCTGCGGCAGGTCGTCGACGGTGGTGGCGTAGTGCGACTCGCCCTTGAGGTCCACGACCGTCGAAGGGGTCGACTCGGCGAGCGGGTTGGGGAACGCCTTGGTCTCCAGGCCCACCAGGTCGATGTAGTGCTGGAGCGCCGTGGAGGACGGCGGGAAGCGCATGGCGCCCATCTCGGCGGTGAGCTCGTCCGTGCCGGTGCCCTCGAAGCCGACCGTACGCAGTCGGCCGCCGATCTGGTCCGCCTCGTAGACGACGGGCTTGAGGCCCATCTTCATCAGCTCGTACGCCGCGATGATGCCGGAGAGGCCGCCGCCGATGACCGCGACCTCGGTGCCGTGCTCACCGGCGGGTATCTGGCCCAGGCCCGCGGGGTGCGCGAGGAAGTCGTCGTACGCGTAGGGGAAGTCCGGGCCGAACATGGTGATCGGGGGCTGCGCGTCGGTGTGCTGGACGGCGGTGGGCACCGTGGACGTCATGAGGTACGGACTCCTTGCGGGAACTGAAGAACAGAGCTGGGGGGCGGGCTCAGACGAGGGACGCGTACAGGCCGGGGCGGCGGTCGCGCAGATAGGGGTTGTTCTCGCGGGACGCGCTCAGGAACTCCGGGTCGACGTCGCCGATGACGAGCTCGTCGCCGCGGCCCGCGCGGGCCCGCGCGATTCCGTCGGGCCCGGCGAGCGTGGAGAGCCCGACGAACTCGAACTCCCCTTCAAGGCCGACCCTGTTGACGTACGCGACGTACATCTGGTTCTCGAAGGCGCGCACCGGCACGACGGATTCGGCGACGAACTGGAAGGGGTGCATCTGCGCCGTGGGGACGACGAGGAGGTCGGTGCCCGCGAGCGCGTGCGCGCGGACGTTCTCCGGGAACTCCACGTCGTAGCAGATCATCAGGCCGACGCGGACGCCACCCAACTCGGCCTGCACGACCGGCTGTTCACCGGGGGTGAAGGAGTCGCGCTCGAAGCAGCCGAAGAGGTGGGTCTTGCGGTAGTTCGCGAGGCTCGCGCCGTCCGGGCCGATCAGCTGGGCCGAGTTGAAGACGGCCGCACCGGCGCGCTCCGGGTAGCCGTAGACGACGCCGATCCCGTGCCGTACGGCGATCTCGCCGATCGCGACCGCGGCCGCCCCGTCGGCGGGCTCGGCGAGCCGGGCCACGTCGTCGCCGATCGCGTACCCGGTGAGGAACAGCTCGGGCGCCACGAGCAGCCCGGCGCCCGCCGCGGCGGCACGGCCCGCGGCGTCGTCGAGCGCCTTGAGGTTCTCGGCGACGGAGCCGAGCTGCCCGGAACTCTGGAGCAGGGCGGTGCGCAGCGCAGGCATGGCGGATCCTCGGGGCGTGCGAAGGGGCAGGTGGGGTCCGTACGACGGTACGGTCGGCGGCCCGGCCCGGACAAGGCGCGAGCGTTGCGGGCAGCCGCTTGATCCGTTGCGCGTGACGGGCCCGATGCGGCGATTCGTTGCGCGGCGCGTGGGCCCCCTGGTGTGCGGTGCCGTGCGCCCTGGGTATCGGGGGTGTCCACCCTGAGGCGCAGGGCGGGCGGGGCGGCCCCCGTCTCACGGCGGAAGCACGATGCCGCCCGTGGCCCGACGTGCCGTACCCCCCTTCCGCGAGAGCGTGATCTCACCCGGAAAGGCCGGGCGAACGCTTCGCAGACGGAGGGCCTCCGATGACCCGCACGACGATCACCCGCAACCACACCCGCGCCCTGGCCGTGGGCGCCGCACTCCTGCTCACCGCCGGTGCGGCGGGAGCGGCGGTGGCGTCCGGCGACGACGCGGCGCATCCTCTCCGGGGCGCGGCGGCGTCCGCTGCCGCCGCCGCGACGGGCGCCGCGACCGGCGAGCACGCGAAGCCCCGTGAGGCCGCCGCCCTCACTGGCTCGGCGAAGATGTACCGCAAGACCACCGAGGACGTGACGTTCACGTTCAACGCCCACCTCGCGGCTGAGAACAACAACGACCCGTCCAAGGCGACCGGCACCTTCCACTTCGTCCACCTGGACAAGCCGGGCGGCAAGGGCGGCTGGGCCAAGGGCCGTATCGACTGCCTGATGACGGGCGGCAAGGTGGCCACGGCGACCGGCGTCATCGACGAGACCAACCTGCCCGGGATCAAGGACAAGCGGGTCGGCTTCACCGTCGACGACAAGGGCAAGGGAAGGCAGGACCGGGTCGGCTACAGCTGGGCGGCGTACGGCGGCACGCAGGGGCAGCCCGACACCCTCGCGAAGTGCGCGAGCTCGGCGCCGTACGAGAAGGTCAGGAAGGGCACCGGCGACTTCGACGTCCTGCCGTGGAAGTTCGACTACCCGACCGGCCACTGATGACCGGGAGTCGCCCGGACGGGGGTCGGGCGACTCCTCCCCGGGGGAGGTGCGGGACCCGGCGCCTCCGCCGCTCGGCGGAGGCGGTCACCCCCTCGCGTGCGATGCGCGGGGCGTCGGCGCACGGAAACGTGGCGGGCACCCGGAGAAAGCCGGGCGAAGCCGCCGCAGACGGAGGACCTCCCGTGAGCCCCAAGCACCACCGAACCACCACCCGCGTCGCCGTCCTGGGAGCGGTGGCCCTGCTCCTGCTCACCGGCGGGGCGGCGGCATCGACCGCGACCGCCGTGGACTCGCCCCGGCCCGCCCGCGAGGTGGCGCTGACCGGCACCGCGATGATCGACCGGCCGAAGGGCGACGAGATCACGTTCACCTTCGACGCCCATCTGCCCGCGGCGGACAGGACCGACCCGGGCAAGGCCCGCGGCACCATCCGCTTCAGCCACTACATCGAGGAGGCCCACTGGGGCGGCGCGGGCGAGGCGAAGGTGGACTGCCTGATGACCGGCGGGCGGGTCGCCACGGTCTCCGCCGTGGTCACCAAGGCGGACGGTGACCTCAAGGACACGGTCGGCAAGCGCGTCGGCCTGACGGTCGACGACCGGGGCCGCCAGGACGGCTTCGGCTACAGCTGGTCGATGGTGGGCCTGCCGAGCTCACTGCCGGACGACATGCCCAAGTGCGTGAGCGGCGCCCCGTTCGAGAAGACGAGGCCGGGCAGCGGCACGTTCCACGTGTCGGCGATGGACCAGCGCCCGTGGAAGTAGCGCCCCGTCAGGGGCGCGGGGAACTGCGCGCCAAGCCCCCACGAACCCGCAGCGAGAAACCTACGCGGGGGACCCCGAAGAAAACCTCCGCATAAGAGGCGACAGCACCAGCACGGACTTCGTCCGCTCCACGAACGGCTCCCCCGCGATCCGCTCAAGCACCCGCTCGAAATGCCGCATGTCCGCGGCGAAGACCTGGACGATCGCGTCCGCGTCCCCGGTGACGGTGGACGCGGACGCGATCTCCGGATACCGCTCGAGACCCCGCTTGATCGATTCGGGCGAGGTGTTCCTGCGACAGTAGATCTCGATGAACCCCTCGGTCTCCCAGCCGAGAGCCGCGGGGTCCACCCGCACCGTGAATCCCGTGATCGCCCCGGTGGCCCGCAGCCGGTCCACGCGCCGCTTGACCGCGGGCGCGGAGAGTCCGACCAGCTGGCCGATGTCGGCGTAGGAACGGCGGGCGTCCTCGGCGAGGGCGTGCACGATGCGTTCGTCGAGATCGTTCAGTCGCACGGGGGGTGGATCACTTCTCTGCTGTGGCCAATCGGGAGCGGCGCATGCCGTACAGGAAGTAGAACACGAGGCCGACGGCCATCCAGACACCGAACACGACCCAGGTCACGGAGTCGAGGCTGAACATGTTGTACGCGCAGAATCCGAAGCCGAGGACCGGGAAGAGCCAGCCGAGCGGCACGCGGAAGGTGCGCGGCATGTCCGGGCGGGTCCTGCGCAGCACGACCACCGCGATGTTGACCAGGCCGAAGGCGAAGAGCGTGCCGATGCTGGTGGCGTCGACGAGCTTGCCGAGCGGGATGACCGAGGCGAGCGCGCCGCAGAACAGCGACACGATGACCGTGTTGACCCGCGGCGTGCCGGTCTTCTTGCTGACCCGGCCGAACGCCTTGGGGACCAGGCCGTCGCGGGACATGGCGAACAGGACGCGGGTCTGGCCGTAGAGCACGGTCAGGACGACGGACGCGATGGAGATGACGGCGCCGGCGGCGAGGATCGTGCCCCACATGCTCTGCCCGGTGACGTCGTTCATGATCGCGGCGAGCGTGGCCTCGGAGCCCTCGAAGTCCTTCCAGTTCCAGGCGCCGACGGCGACGGCGGCGACCAGGACGTAGAGGGCGGTGACGATGACGAGCGAGAGCATGATCGCGCGGGGCAGGTCGCGCTGCGGGTTCTTCGCCTCCTCACCGGCGGTGGAGGCGGCGTCGAAGCCGATGTACGAGAAGAAGAGGCTCGCGGCGGCGGCGCTGACGCCCGCCGTGCCGAGCGGCATGAAGTCCGCGTAGTTGCCGGACTTGAAGCCCATGAAGCCGATGGTGCAGAAGAGCACGAGCGCGGCGATCTTCACGATGACCATGATCGTGTTGGCGGTCGCCGACTCCTTGGCGCCGCCGAGCAGGAACACCATGGCGAGCAGCACGACGATCAGGCCGGGCAGGTTGATGATCGCGCCGTCGACCTCGCCGGGCGCCGCGGAGAGCGCGTCGGGGATGGTGACGCCGATGGTCCCGTCGAGGAGTTCGTTCAGGTACTCGCCCCAGCCGACGGCGACGGCCGCGACGGAGACGCCGTACTCCAGGACCAGGCACCAGCCGCAGACCCAGGCGATGAGTTCACCCATCGTTGCGTACGCGTACGAGTAGGAGGAGCCCGCCACCGGTATGGTGCCCGCCAGTTCGGCGTACGAGAGGGCCGAGAAGAGGGCGGTGAGTCCGGCGATCACGAAGGAGATCGTGACGGCGGGTCCGGCCTTGGGGACGCTCTCGCCGAGGACGACGAAGATGCCGGTGCCGAGCGTGGCGCCGATGCTGATCATGGTCAGCTGCCACATGCCGAGGGAGCGCCGAAGCTGGCCACCCTCACCCTTGCCACCCTCCGCGACCAGCAGTTCCACCGGCTTGCGGCGCATGAGGCGGCCGGCCAGGCCAGGGCTGCCCGAGGGACTTGGGCGGTTCTGCGGGGGTGCGCCTTGGTCGAGCACGCGCTGGCTCCTTCATCGCTGCCGGTGAGGGCGGCGGGGACCCATGGAACCCGCGAATGACGACGGGAACCACCGAGCAGGCGGTCCCCGCCACACCACGTTCAGCGGATGACTCTAGAGGTAGCGGGTTCCCGACCGTAACGCAGCACCCTTGCGCAACCGTGGATGATCATTGCGCACATCCGCCATCCACGTCACTTCGTTGCGCGGTCCGTTTCGTCCGTTGCGTTCCGGAGCCCTCCGGACACGGTTGACACTTCGTCAGATCTGCCGCATCGTGCACGCCTCCCGGTGGAGACGGAGGCACCGCATGGACCTCGACGTCCTGTACGAGATCGACGTACCCAAGCCCTGGAACGCGCCCCATCCGCACGGCCAGCGCGCCGCCGAGCAGCGCGCCTACCGCGAGGCCGTCGAGCAGATCCGCCTCGCGGACAGGGTCGGCTTCCGCACCGTCTGGGCCGTCGAGCACCACTTCCGCGAGGGCCGCTCGCACTGCCCCGCCCCCGAGGTCCTGCTCGGCCACCTCGCGGCCCTGACCGAGCGGATCCGCCTCGGCTTCGGCGTCACGCTCACCCCCTTCGGCTTCACGCCGCCGCAGCGCGTCGCGGAGAAGGTCGCGACGGTGGACGTCGTCTCGAACGGCCGCGTGGAGTGGGGCACGGGACGGTCGACTCCCATGGAACAGACGGCTTTCGGTGTCGACAGGGAGCAGTCGCGCGCGGACTGGCGCGAGGCGATCGAGATCGTCACGGGCATGTGGCGCGAGGAGTACTTCGCGTACGAGTCGGAGCGCTTCTCCTTCCCGCGCCGGATGGTCACCCCGAAGCCGGTCCAGGCCCCGCACCCGCCCTGCTGGATGGCCGCCACGTCCCCCGGCTCCGCGGAGGTCGCGGGCGCGGCGGGGCTCGGCCTGCTCTCCTTCTCGATCATGCAGCCGCTGGAGGCGATGGCCCGGCAGGTGGCCGCCTACCGCGAGGCCGCGCGCACCCCGTCCCCGATCACGGACGTGACGACCGACCGCGTCAGCGCGTACACCCTCGTCCACGCGGCGGACCGCCCCTCACGGCACGTCTGGGACTCGGTCGCCTGGTGGTACCGCAACCTCGCCCAGTTCACCCTCGACTGGGAGCTGCCGCACCTGACCCCGGACGAACGCGAGCGGACCTTCCCCTTCCTCACCCCGATCATCGAGGGGAACGTCCCCGTCCAGGAGTTCAGCGACGGCGACATGATCCTCATCGGCGACGCGGAGACCATCGTCCGCAAGGCCAAGCACTACGCCGACCTCGGCATCGACCAGCTCATCTGCTACGTCCAGTGGGGCTATCTGGAGCACCGGGAGATCCTGCGGACCATCGAGATCCTCGGCAAGGAAGTCATCCCGGAACTGGCGGCCTACGTCCCCAAGGGCACCGCCGCATGACGGGCGAGCCGCTGGACGACTCCCCCGTCCCCGACTACGCCGCCCTGCACCGCCTGGACGGCCGGTCCTTCGTCCTGCTCGGCGCGGGCAACGGCATCGGCCGCCAGACCGCCCACGCGCTCACGGCGGCGGGCGCCCGGGTGCTGTGCGTGGACGTCGACAAGGCACGGGCCGAGGCGGTCGCCGCCGAGACGGGCGGCATCGCGTACGTCGCGGACGTGACGCGGCGCGCGGAGGTGCGGGAGCTCTTCGCGTACGCGCAAAGGGAGTTGGGCCCACTGGGCGGCGTCGTCGACATCGTCGGCATGGCCCGCTACGCGCCCCTGGCCGACCTGGACGACGAGGGGTGGGACTGGCACTTCTCGATGGTCCTGCGGCACGCCTGGCTGGCCGTCCAGTACGGCGCCGAGGCACTGGCCGACGCGGGCGGCGGCCCCATGGTCTTCGTCGCGTCGGTGTCGGGCCTCACGGCGGCGCCCCTGCACGCCGCGTACGGAGCGGCCAAGGCGGGCCTGGTCTCCCTGGTCCGCTCGGCGGCGGTGGAGTACGGCCCGCGCGGGGTACGGGTGAACGCGGTCGCGCCAGGCGTCGTGTGGACCCCGCGGGTGGCCGCCCTGATCGGCCCCGACGGCCGCGAACGCAACGCCCGCAACGCCCCGTTGGCCCGCGTCGCCGAGACCTCGGACATCGCGTCGGCCCTGCTCTTCTTCGCCTCGCCGCTCGCGTCGTACGTCACCGGGCAGACACTCGTCGTGGACGGCGGGGTAGGCGTGAAGTTCCCGTACCCGACGCCCGACGACGCACGGTGAGGGGCCGCCCGCGACAAAGGCTGCCCGCGCCCCATTAGGGGGCGCGGGCAGCCTTTAAGGGGCGCGGGGAACTGCGCGCTCAGCCCCAGCGAACCCGCAGACCAAAACGGCCCAAGCTCAGCGGTAGCGCCTAGCTCCAGCTGGCGTGCAGCGGCTTGCCCTCCGCGTACCCCGCCGCGCTCTGGATACCGACCGTGGCACGCTCGGCGAACTCCTCCAGGGAGCCCGCACCGGCGTACGTGCAGGAGGAGCGGACGCCCGCGATGATCGAGTCGATCAGGTCCTCGACGCCGGGACGGGCCGGGTCCAGGAACATCCGGGAGGTCGAGATGCCCTCCTCGAAGAGCGCCTTGCGGGCGCGGTCGTACGCCGACTCGTCGCTCGTGCGGTTCTTGACCGCGCGGGCGGACGCCATGCCGAACGACTCCTTGTACGCACGGCCCTGGGCGTCGTGCTGCAGGTCGCCCGGGGACTCGTACGTCCCGGCGAACCACGAGCCGACCATCACGTTCGACGCACCGGCGGCCAGCGCCATGGCGACGTCGCGCGGGTGGCGCACACCGCCGTCGGCCCAGACGTGCTTGCCGAACTTCTTGGCCTCGGCGGCGCATTCGAGCACCGCGGAGAACTGCGGGCGGCCGACGCCGGTCATCATGCGGGTGGTGCACATGGCGCCGGGGCCCACGCCGACCTTGATGATGTCGGCACCGGCCTCGATGAGGTCGCGCACGCCCTCGGCGGCGACGATGTTGCCCGCGACGATCGGCACCTGCGGGTCGAGACCGCGGACCGCCTTGATCGCCGAGATCATCGACTCCTGGTGGCCGTGCGCGGTGTCCACGACGATGGTGTCCGCGCCCGCGGCCAGGAGCTGCTTGGCCTTGCCCGCCACGTCGCCGTTGATGCCGACGGCGGCGGCGACGCGCAGCTTGCCGTCCGCGTCGACGGCCGGGGTGTACAGGGTCGCGCGCAGGGCGCCCGTGCGGGTGAGGATGCCCGCGAGGCGGCCGTCCTTGTCCACGGCGGGGGCGTAGCGGCGGTTGGCGCCGTCCAGCTTGTTGAAGGCGTCGCGCGGCTCGATGTCGGCGTCCAGGAGCAGCAGGTCCTTGGCCATGACCTCGGAGAGCTGCGTGAAGCGGTCGACGCCGCTCAGGTCGGCGTCGGTGACGACACCGATCGGCTTCTGGTCGGCGTCGACGACGACACCCGCGTTGTGCGCGCGCTTGGGCAGCAGGGCGAGCGCGTCGGCGACGGTCTGCGTCGGGGCGAGGACGATCGGGGTGTCGAGCACGTGGTGGCGCGTCTTGACCCAGGAGATGACCTCGGTGACGACCTCGATCGGGATGTCCTGGGGGATGACCACGATGCCGCCGCGGCGCGCCACGGTCTCGGCCATGCGGCGACCCGCGATCGCGGTCATGTTGGCGACGACCAGCGGGATCGTGGTACCCGTGCCGTCGGGCGAGGAGAGGTCCACGCCCTGGCGGGAACCGACGGCGGAGCGCCTCGGGACCATGAAGACGTCGTCGTACGTCAGGTCGTACGCAGGCTGGATGTCATTGAGGAAGCGCACGTGCTGCTCATCCCAGTCGATCAGAGGTGGCCCCCGGACAGTTAGCCCGAGGGAAAAGCACGTACTTCAGTGTCCCATGCCCCGGGCCTTGTGCCGCCTGGGACGATCACCCAGGCAGGCCATGGAGCCGCTGGTCGGATCGTCCAAGCGGACCCCTGAAGCGGAACACTCGGCTCACTCCTCGCCACGCTCCGTGGCGGCCGGGGTGACCGGGGTGACCGGGGTGACCGGGGCGGCGGTCGATGCGACGGGACCGAGCGCGAGAACGATCTCCAGACCGGTCTGAGCGCCCCGCCAGTGCTCGACCGCCGAGGAGAACACCTCCTGGGCGATCTCCCACTCCCCCGGCGCGGCCGCCGCGTACTCCTGCCACCCGGAGACGACGAGGAGCCGCCCACGCGCGCGTGGCGCCCACGACAGGTCGGTGAGGCAGTCGGCGAGGGCGTCCCAGTTGTGCCCGAACCAGTCGGGCAGGCCAAGTCCCCGGGCACACCGCTCCATGAAGGCGGTCTTGTCCGTCACCCCAGCCAGGGACAGCGCCGCGGTGGTCCATCCCGCGCCGCGCGC
This sequence comes from Streptomyces kanamyceticus, assembly GCF_008704495.1. Taxonomy (NCBI): domain Bacteria; kingdom Bacillati; phylum Actinomycetota; class Actinomycetes; order Kitasatosporales; family Streptomycetaceae; genus Streptomyces; species Streptomyces kanamyceticus. Next base: position 8,355,611 of record NZ_CP023699.1, on the reverse strand, counting down.
GGCGTCGAGCACGGGCGCGAGCGGATCGGGCGTCTGCTCGGTCATTGCCTCAGCACCGCCTTGAAGGACGCGTAGTGGTCATCGGTGTAGTAGATCTCGCCACCTTCCCCGGTGACGATCCGCCGGGCCCCGCGGTCGCGCTCACCCGGCGTACGAACGGTGTACTCGTGGTAGTAGCCGCGCTTGCGCTGCGGCAATTCCCGCTCGAAGTTGCTGAAGACGGTGCCGTCCTTGGCATACGGATAGGGTCCACCGTCATCGATGCGCCGCAACGTCCGCCGCGCCTCGTCGGGCAACCGCCCGGCCTCCACGGTCGCCATGCCGCGGGCCCAGGCGGGCGCGGAGGCGGAGGCTGACGTGCCTGCCTCGCCGCCCGATGAGCACCCGGTCACCAACACGGCGAAGCAGATAAGCAGCGCCCCCAAGGCGCGGGGGAAGAACCGGGCGATCATGTGACCGATGCTGCCACAGCCCCCGGAAGCAGGCACGGGAAACGTGCCCCGTCAGGGGCGCGGGCAACTACGCAGGGGAGCCCCGTAAGGGGCGCGGGGAACTGCGCGACAAGCCCCCACCGCCCCGCAGGGACTCAGCTACCGTCCGGGTCGGCCCGATTGAGCGCGGGCCGAGGCGGACTCCCAGCCACAAGCAACTGATCCGCGGCCGCGGTGTCAGTGACAAGGCTGGTGACAAGCCCAGACCTCAGCACCGCGTCGATCGCGGCAGCCTTCCGCTGCCCCCCGGCGATGGCGACGACCTCGGGAATCCGTCGAAGCCGGTCCGCTTCGACAGTGATGCACCGCTCCCCGAGATCCCGCCCCACCCGACGCCCCTCGGCGTCGAAGAGGTGCGCGGACATCTCGGCGGCGACTCCCAGCGAGGCGTAATGCGCACGCTCCTCGTCGCTGAGCATGTCGTGGACCGTGGAGATGCCCGGCTCCCAGGAGCCGATGGAGACCGCGGCGACGGTGACCTTGTCGAAGTACTCGAAGGCCCGCGCGATCCCGGTCTGGTCGCGCAGCGCCGCGGCCGTGGCCGGGTCCGGCAGCAGCATCGGCGCGTAGATCGGGTGCGCCTCACCGCCGGAGACCTGCGCGGCACGCCGTACCGCCTCGACGGAGCCGCGCTCCGCCGTGCCCGCGTCGTACACGCCGGTCAGCTGCACGACCGTGCACGGCGGCAGCACGTCGAGCGCCGCCGCCATGTGGATCGTCGAGCGCCCCCAGGCGAGGCCGAGCACATCGCCCTCGTTCACCAGCTCGCCGAGCAGCCCCGCGGCGACCTCGCCGAGGTTCTCCGGGTCGGGCGACTCGTCGGCGTCCTCCGCGGGGGACTCCACCACGACCGCGTGCCGCAGGCCGTAGCGGGCCCGCAGCGCGTCCGAGCGCTCCGCGTCCAGCTCGGCCGGGACCCGGATCTCGATGCGCACGAGATCCCGCTCGAGAGCGGTCTCCAGGACCCTGGCCACCTTGAAGCGGCTGACGCCGAACTCCTCGGCGATCTGGATCTTGGACTTGCCCTCGAGGTAGAAGCGGCGGGCCATGGCCGCCGCCTGCACCAGCTCCGCGGGTCCCATCCGCATGGCTGACCGACCCGCCGACATGGCCGACACGGCGCTCTCCTCACTGCTGTTCACAAACTGGGTTCGCCGTTCATCCTTGCAGATCCGGCCTAGTTGATCAGCCCTGAAGGCCTGCGTTCACGTTCCCTTGGCTCAGTGGCCGCATGCCCAGGCGCTTGACGCCGTCTTTGCCTGGGCTTGGGTGCGCAATGAACGTACCGCCTCCGCGGGATCCTCGGCGCCATAGACGGCGGAGCCCGCGACGAACACGTCGGCGCCCGCCTCGGCGCAGCGCTCGATGGTGCTGGCCGAGACGCCCCCGTCGACCTGCAGCCAGAGCTCCAGGCCGTGCTTGCCGATCAACTCACGGGTGCGGCGGATCTTGGGCAGCATGATGTCCAGGAACGACTGCCCGCCGAAGCCCGGCTCGACCGTCATGATCAACAGCATGTCGAGCTCGGGGAGCAGGTCCTCGAACGGCTCGATGGGCGTCGCGGGCTTCAGCGCCATGGAGGCGCGGGCGCCCTTGGCGCGGATCTCGCGAGCGAGCCGGACGGGGGCGGCCGCCGCCTCCGCGTGGAAGGTGACGGAGCCCGCGCCCGCTTCGACGTACTGCGGTGCCCAGCGATCGGGGTCCTCGATCATCAGGTGGCAGTCCAGCGGCGTGTCCGTCGCGCGGGCCAACGACTCTACGATCGGCACCCCGAGCGTGAGGTTCGGGACGAAGTGGTTGTCCATCACGTCGACATGGAGCCAGTCGGCGCCTTCGACGGCCTTTGCCTCCTCGGCAAGGCGGGCGAAGTCCGCGGACAGGATGCTGGGGTTGATCTGCACGGCCATGCCCCAAGCCTGCCATGCCCGGCGCCGGTTGCTGACCGCCGTCCAAGCCCTGAGCGCGACGCCTCCCCCGGCGGGGCGCCGCGTGCCATGCTGGTCGGTCCACCGGCACCGCGCACGGCAAGCGGGGGGAAGCCATGGCGGAGGTACAGCGGGAGACTCGGCGCGGCATCGCGTGGCTGGTGTGCGGGCGGCGCGCCAAGTGGCTGGTGGTGCTCTTCTGGCTGCTGGTGATCGTCGTCGCGGCGCCACTGGCCCAGAAGCTCACCGACGCCCAGGAGAACGACGCGGAGTCCTGGCTGCCCGGCTCCGCCGAATCCACCCAAGTCCTGGACGTCTCGGCCGAGTTCAGGCCGGAGACGATCCCGGCCGTCATCGTGTACGCCCGCGAAGACGGCCTCACCGCGCGGGACCGGGCACGGATCTCCGAGGACGTACGTCAGGCGAAGGTTCTGCGCGCCCACGGCATCCGCGGCGCGGAGACCCGCGGCCCCGTCTACGACAAGAAGGCGGGCGCGCGGGCCGCCCAGGTCTACGTACCGATCACGATGGACGCGGAGGGCTGGGAGCGGATCGGACCCGCCGTCGACTCCATCAGGGCGCGGGTGGGTCACGGCGCGGACGGCCTGAGCGTGCACATCACCGGGCCTGGTGGCACGGCCGCGGACTCCGCCGAGGCGTTCAAGGGCATCGACTCGACGCTGCTGTTCTCGGCGGCGGGCATCGTCGTGGTGATCCTGCTGCTCACCTACCGCAGCCCCACGCTGCTGATCGCCCCGCTCATCGCGGTGATCACCGCGCTGTTCACCGCGCAGGCCCTCATCTACCTGCTCGCCACCCACGCGGACCTCACGGTCAACGGCCAGAGCGCGGGCATCTTGACGGTGCTCGTCTTCGGCGCGGGGACGGACTACGCCCTGCTCCTTGTCGCTCGCTATCGCGAAGAACTGCGCCGCCACGAGGACCGCCACGAGGCGATGGCGCTCGCCCTGCACCGGGCGGGACCCGCGGTGCTCGCCTCGGGCGCGACGGTCGTCCTGAGCATGCTGGTGCTGCTCGCCGCCGAGATGAACTCCACCCGCGGCCTCGGCCCGGTCGCCGCGATCGGCGTCGCCGTCGGGCTCCTCGCGATGCTGTCGCTCTTCCCCGCCCTCCTGGTGATCTTCGGCCGGTGGCTCTTCTGGCCGCTGGTCCCGCACCTGGGCTCCCCCGAGCCGACCGAGCGCGGCCTGTGGGCCCGCACCGGGCAGCGCATCGCCCGCCGCCCCCGGCTGACCTGGGGCGTCACCGCCGCGGCCCTCGCCCTGCTCTCGCTCGGCCTGCTCCAACTGCGGGCCGAGGGACTGAGCAACGCCGACGCGTTCACCGACAAGCCGGACTCGATCACGGGTCAGGAGATCCAGGCCGAGTACTTCCCCGCGGGCTCCGGCGACCCGCTGGTGATCGTCGCGAACAAGGCGCGGGACGACGAGGTCGCGCGGGCCGTGTCGCACACCAGGGGCGTGGTGGCGAAGAGCGTCGGGCGCCCGCCCGGCACGAAGGACACGTACGACGACCAGGTGCTTCTCGAGGCGACGGCGACCGATCCGTCCGACAGCGCGGCCGCCAAGGACACCGTGGACCGGGTGCGCGACGCCGTGCACGCGGTGCCCGGCGCGGACGCGAAGGTGGGCGGCGGCACGGCGGCCCTGCTCGACATGGACCGCGCCACGGCCCACGACAACAAGCTGGTGATCCCGCTGGTCCTGGTCGTGGTCCTGCTGACCCTCGGCGTCCTGCTGCGCGCGGTCGTCGCGCCGCTGCTCCTGATCGCGACGGTGGTCCTGTCCTTCGCCTCCGCGCTCGGCCTGAGCGCGCTCGCCTTCCGCCACCTCTTCGACTACGCGGCCGAGACCACGGACTTCCCGCTCTTCGTCTTCGTGTTCCTGGTGGCGCTCGGCATCGACTACAACATCTTCCTGTCCACGCGCATCCGCGAGGAGGCGGGCCGACAGGGCACCCGCGCGGGCGTCCTGACGGGTCTCGCCGCGACCGGCGCGGTGATCACCTCGGCCGGTCTCGTCCTCGCGGGCACCTTCGCCGCCCTCGGCACGCTCCCGCTGGTGGCCTTCTCCGAGATCGGCTTCGCGGTCGCGCTCGGCGTGCTCCTGGACACCTTGGTCGTACGGTCAGTCCTGGTCACGTCGCTCTTCCTGGACGTGGGACCGAAGGTGTGGTGGCCGCACGCCCTGTCCCGGCGGCCCGAGCCGCACGCCGCCCCTGCCACCGCGTCCGGCGCCCCCGCTACACGGCCGTCAGATACCGCGTGACCATGGCGACGAGCTCGTCCTCGAGCCGCCCGGCGTCGACGGAACACGGCGCGGCGACGAGCTGGTGCACGACCGTCTCGACCGTGACCACGACGAGCTCGGCCGCGACGTCGACATCGGTGACGCGGACCTCGGAGTGGCGCGCGAGCAGATCCCGCGTGTAGGCCACCCGCTCGCGCTGATAGCGGGTGATCCGCTCCATGAGCTCGGGGGCGTGCGGCGTCCGCTCCATCATGACCTGCAACAGCTTCGGGTCGTCGAGGTGGTTGCCGATCACGGCCCGCACGACACCACGCATGATCGCCTCGATGGACTCGGGCTGCTCGCCGTCCTGGTGCTCGTTGAGCAAGACCGCCCCCGCTTCGAGGTGGCGGGTCACCAGCTCCAGCAGGATCGCATCCTTGTTCGGGTAGTACTGATACAGCGAACCGATCGAGATCCGCGCCTGCTCCGCGATCCGGTTCGTGGTCCCCGCCGCGTACCCGTGTTCGGCGAAAACGTGAGCAGCCGCGGCGAGGATGCGCTGCCGGGTGAGCTCGGCCCGCGCCTGACGCGGCTGTTTACGTGCTCGAAGCGCGTTCCGGTCCGCCACCGTCCCAGCCTCCTTGTGCCGCCCTCAAAGCGAGTAGCGCATGATGCGAGTAATTGCTCACAATGGTGCCACGAGCTGCGCGTACGTGGCGCACTCCCGATACGGGCGTGCGAGCTGACGCGCCCAGTCCCACCCACCCGAGGAGCCTTCGTGACGCATGCCGCCATCCGCCCCCGACGGCTTTCCCCGGCCGAGGTCCGCGAGAAGCTCGGACCGCCGGACGCCTGGATCGAGGAGAAGATCCTCGACCGCATCGACGTGAACTTCCGCCGCTTCATCGCGCACTCCCCCTTCCTCTCCCTGGCGACGGCCGACGCGGCGGGGCGCGCCGACTGCTCGCCGCGCGGCGACTACCCGGGCTTCGTGAAGGTGCTCGACGAGCACACCCTGGCGATGCCCGACCGGCCGGGCAACAAGATCGCCGACTCCTTCCGCAACCTGGCGGAGAACGACGGGGTCGGACTCTGCTTCTTCGTCCCCGGCGTACGCGAGGTCCTCCGGGTCAACGGCAGCGCCTACCCCACCGACGATCCTGACGTGCTCGCCCGGATGCACATCGAGGGCAAGGAGGCCGTCCTCGCGATCGTCATCGAGGTGGAGCAGGCCTACTTCCACTGCGGCCGCGCGCTGGTCCGCTCCCGGCTGTGGGACCCGGCCAGCCAGGCACTGGCCGACGAGCTGCCCTCGGCGGGCGAACTCGTCGCCGAGCAGATGGGCCTGGACATCGACCCCAAGGTCCTCGACGAAAGCCTCGAAGACGCCTACCACTCGCTCTACTGACACTCGCTCCGCCGAGCCCCGTCACACCACCCGCCGAGCGACCTGACCGCTCCACCGATCCGTCCTGAGGTGAATCACACGATGCAGGTGCAGCACACCGTCATCGACCGCGTCGACCAAGTGGCCGATGACGTCGTCTCGCTCGTCCTGCGCGGCGCCACCGGCCCCCTGGTGTCCTGGGAACCGGGCGCGCACATCGACCTGACGCTGCCGAACTGGCTCACCCGCTCGTACTCGCTGTGCGGCGACCCCGCCGACCGCGAGCGCTATCGCGTCGCGGTGCGCCTGGACCCGCTCAGCCGCGGCGGCTCGGAGTACATCCACCACTACCTGCGCCAGGGCCGCGCGCTGGACGTGTCGCCGCCGCGCAACCACTTCCCCCTGCGGCCCGCGCCGGAGTACCTGTTCCTCGCGGGCGGGATCGGCGTCACGCCGCTGCTGCCCATGCTGTCCGCGGCCGTCGAGGCGGACGTCCCGGCCACCCTGGTCTACGTGGGGCGGTCGGCGTCGACCATGCCCTTCGCCGAGGAACTGCGCGCCCGCCACGGCGACCGGGTGCGGCTCGTGGCCACGGCCGGGGGCAGCAGACCGGACCTCGCGGCCCTGGCCGCCGATCTCGCGCCCGGCGCCCTGGTCTACTGCTGCGGCCCTGCCCCGATGATCACCGCGGCGCAGGCCGCCTTCCCCGCCGAGCGGCTCCACACGGAACGCTTCCGCCCTGCCGCGCGGACCTTCGCCCCGAACACGCCCTTCGAAGCGGTGTGCGCACGCTCGGGAGAGACGGTCCAGGTCGGCGCCGACCAGTCACTCCTGGACGCCCTGACCCGCGCCGGGCACCCGGTGATGTCGGGCTGCCGCGAAGGCGTCTGCGGCAGCTGCGAACTCACCGTGCTCTCCGGCACCCCGGAACACCGCGACGACATCGGCGCCCCCGCGGGCCGCATGTACGCGTGCGTGTCCCGGGCCCTGAGCCCGGAACTGCGCCTGGACATCTGAGCGGACCGCGAGGGGCCGCGGTGCGTCAGGCCGTGCGCCGGATCAGCGCCAGATACATCGCGTCCGTGCCGTGCAGATGCGGCCACAGCTGTACGTCGGGTCCATCGCCCAGCGCCGGTACGCCGGACATCAGCGGGCGGGCGTCGATCAGTTCGGCGCCCCCGGTGTGCTTGAGCACGTCGTCGACGACCGCGCGGGTCTCGGCCAGGTGCGGCGAACAGGTGGCGTAGCCGACGACGCCGCCGACCCGCACGGACTCCAACGCCGTGCGCAGCAGCCCGCGCTGGAGCGGCGCGAAGCCGTCCAGGTCCTCCGGGCGGCGGCGCCAGCGGGCCTCGGGACGGCGGCGCAGCGCGCCGAGTCCCGTACAGGGCACGTCCATCAGGACCCGGTCGAAAGTGCCGGGCCGCCACGGCGGCCGGGTCCCGTCGGCCGCGATGACCTGGTAAGGCCCCGGGTTCCCGGCGAGCGCCTGCGCGACGAGACGCGCCCGGTGCGGCTGCTTCTCGGAGGCGAGCAGGACCGCGCCGCGCTGCGCGGCGAGCCCGGCGAGCAGGGCGGCCTTGCCGCCGGGCCCCGCACAGCCGTCCAGCCACTTGTCGTCGGATCCGCCGTCCAGCGGAGCGTTCGCGAGTGCGAGGGCGACGAGCTGACTGCCCTCGTCCTGCACACCGGCACGCCCCTCGCGCACGGCCTCCAGCGAACCGGGCTCGCCGCCCTCGCTGAGCCGTACGGCATAGGGCGACCAGCGCCCCGGCAGCGCCGAGTCCTCCCCCACCGAGTCCAGGAGCTCATCGGCGGTGGAGCGTCCGGGGCGGGCCACCAGGGTGACCTCGGGCCGCTCGTTGTCCGCCTCCAGGAGGTCCTCGATCCCGGCACGGCCGCCGCCGAGCGAGTCCCACAGCGCGGAGACGACCCAGCGCGGGTGCGAGTGGACGACGGCGAGGTGGTCCTCGGCGTCCTCGTCGTAGGGCGGCGCGACCTTCTCCACCCAGCCGTCGAGATCGTCCTGCGCGACCTTGCGCAGGACGGCGTTGACGAACTTGGCCCGCCCGTCGCCGAGCACCACGCGCGCCAGCTCCACGGAGGCGGAGACGGCGGCGTGCGTCGGGATGCGGGTGCCAAGGAGCTGGTGCACGCCCATGTTCAGTACGTCGAGGACGGGCGGGTCGACCTCGCGCAGCGGTCGGTCGATGCAGGCCGCCACGATCGCGTCGTACGTCCCCTGGCGGCGCAGCGTCCCGTAGACCAGCTCCGTGGCGAGCGCCGCGTCGCGCGCGTCGAAGCCCTCGCCCTTCTCCCTGGCCTTGCGCAGCAGGGGCGGCAGGACGAGGTTCGCGTACGCGTCGCGCTCGTCCACGGCCCGCAGCGCCTGGAAGGCGAGGATGCGGACGGGGTCCTTCTGCGGCCGACGGTGGGGCTTGCCCGATGCGGGCTTGCCCGACGTGGGCTTGCCCGACGTGGGCTTGCCGGGCTTACGGGGACGCCGGTTCTGCTGGTCGTTCAAAGGTGCTCCGCTGCTGGAATGGGTCGACCGCCGCTGGAATGGGTCGAACCCACTCAGCCTACGTCGCCCGCGCCCACCCGCTCACCCGGGGCGATCCGCACCCCGCGGGCCCAGTCGGCGCCGCGCATCGGCTTCTTGCCCTGCGGCTGGACCCAGAGCAGCTCGACGGCGTGCGAACCGGAACCGACGTACACGTTGTTCTTGGCGGGAGACAGCTCACCGGGCGCGAGATCGGTGCGGTCGGGCACCAGCGCCGCCTGGATGAGCTTCAGCCGCTCGCCGCGGAAGACCGTCCAGGCCCCGGGCGCGGGCGTGCAACCGCGCACCACGCGGTCGACCCGGAGCGCGGGCGCCGCCCAGTCCACCTGGGCGTCCTCGACGGTGAGCTTCGGGGCGAGGGTGACGCCGTCGGCGGGCTGCGGCACGGCCTTCAGGCTGCCGTCCTCGATGCCGTCCATGGTCGCCACGAGCAGCCCCGAGCCCGCGAAGGCGAGCCGCGTGAGGAGGTCCCCGCTGGTGTCGGTCGCCCGCACCTCCTCGGTGACCGTCCCGTACACGGGCCCGGAGTCGAGCCCCTGCTCGATCAGGAAGGTGGAAGCACCGGTGATCTCGTCACCCGCGAGTACCGCGTGCTGCACGGGCGCGGCACCGCGCCAGGCGGGCAGCAGCGAGAAGTGCAGATTGACCCAGCCGCGGGCCGGCACGTCGAGGGCGACCTTGGGAAGGAGCGCGCCGTACGCGACGACGGGGCAGCAGTCGGGCCCGATCTCCCGCAGCCGCGCCAGGAACTCCTCGTCCCGCGGCTTCGCGGGCTTGAGCACCTCGATGCCCGCCTCCGCCGCGCGCTCGGCGACCGGGCTCGCGACGAGCCTGCGGCCACGGCCCGCGGGCGCGTCGGGCCGGGTGACGACGGCGGCCACCTCGTGCCGGTCGGAGGCGATCAGGGCGTCGAGGGCGGGGACGGCGACCTCGGGAGTGCCTGCGAAGACGAGCTTCACTGGGGGGTACCTCGGATCTCTGGTGGGCGGCGACGGCGGGCTGCGGCGGCTGCCGACGGCGGTGTGCGACGGCTGTCGACGGTTGTCCGCGACGGCAGCGTCGGGCGGCCGCCACGGCAGCGCACCAGTCTATGGGCCGCCCCCTGACCCCGCGCGGGACGGTCTTCCCCGTGGCCCGCCCGCCGTACGCCCCCGACCGGCTCGGGGGCGTACGAACTTCCGCGCGCCCTGCGCATATGCGCATACGCCCCTGCACCGTGACCCCACACGAACTAGCGCGTTGGTCAAGAAAGAGTTGACCACCATGGGCCGCGGTTGCGGTCCGATCCTTTTCAACGCCGGTTCGAGAGGCTTGTTCATGGCCGACCACGCAACCCACGACGCCCAGGCACGGGCCAGCCTGCACCTCCTGGTGCGGGACATCGAGCGGGTCCGCCGGCAGGTGGACGCGCTGCGTACGCTCACCGCCCAGCTCGGTAACGTCTACCGCCCGCGCCGCTCCAGCCCGTCCGCGGGCTTCGTCGTGTACGGGCGGGCCCCCGCACCGACCGTCCGCCTCGCCCAGGAACTGCGGGACAGCGTCGAGACGCTGGTCACCGCCGCGGTGGACTTCGACCGCTCGCTCGGGTTCTCGTGGGACGCGGTGGGCTCGGCCCTCGGGGTCACCAAGCAGGCGGTCCACCGCCGTTACGGCGCGCGCCGTGCCACCACCCAGGCGGCGGCCGAGGCGGAGCGCGCCACGGAGACGGCGCCGACGGCCACCCGCCCGGTGGTCCCGGTCGGCGCCCCCCTGCCGTCCGTCCCCGCGGCCCGCGCGATGCCGACCCAGCCGACGGCGGGCAGCCCCGCCCTCCGCGAGGACCCGAGGCCGAACGCCTTCCCCGGCCCCCGCAACGGCTGACGCGCGCACCCTGCCGACTGCCCTCGGCCGCCCAGCTTTCTGCTGGGCGGCCGAGGGCAGTCGCACACCCGGCGTGCGGGGGGGCGCCCCAAAGGGGCGCGGGGAACTGCGCGACCAGCCACGACGACGCCGCGGACGGCGGACGGCACATCGCGACGCATCCGGCGGGGCGCTTGGCCAGCCGGGACAGCACCGAGCCAGCCGCACCGCACTGAGCCAGCCGCGCCGCACCGAGTCAGCCGATGTCGAGCGGATCCACCCGAATCCATACCGCGTCGGCCGCCGCTCCGGCCTCCCGCGCACCCTTGGAGCCTCTGGCACCTCCGGAGCTTCCGGCCCCTCTGGCCCCCTTCACCCCCCTGGCGCCCCGCGCCATCCGCGCGGCCTGCGCCGTCTTCAACGAAGCGGCGAGCGCGGCCCCGCTGCCCGGCGGCACCCGGATCAGTACGCGTTCCCAGTGCTCACCGGGCGGCGCCGCCCCGGGCCTGCGCGAAGGTCCCGGCGTCGTCTCCGCCACCGGGACGGGCCCCAATACCACCGCGTCTGGCGGAAGTTCGGCCCCGGCGAGGAATCCCGAGAGCGCCTCCGCGGTGCCGGACACCGCGGCCATCCTCGACACCGGGGGGAAACTCAGCTCGGCCCGCTCGGAGAGCTCACGCACCGCGTGCCCGACCGGGTCCCACCGCACCAGGGCCTGCACGGGCCGCAGCGTCGGCTCGGCGACGATCACGACCGTGCCACCCACGCCCTGTGGACGGACGAGCGAGGCCGCGCCGATCCACCGCCGCAGCGCGTCCTCACCGGCCCGCAGATCGGGCCGCCCAAGCATGGCCCACCCGTCGAGCAGCAGGGCGGCCGCGTAGCCGCCCTCGGCGACGGGTTCGGCCCCCGGCGTACTCACCACCAGCGCGGGCGCCCCCGGAACCGTGTCGAGCACCTGCTCGCGCCCCGACGTCCGCACCGGCACGGCGGGAAACGCCCGCCCGAGCTCCTCGGCGGTCCGCCGCGCCCCGACGACCTGCGCACGCAGCCGGAACCCGCCGCACGCGCCGCAGTGCCAGGCGGCCTCGTCCCGCCCGCACCACCCGCAGCACAGCGCTCCGGTACTCTCCCGCGCCTCCAGCGGCCCGGCGCAGTGCCTGCACCGCGCGGGCTCCCGGCACCGCTCGCACGCCAGCCGCGGCACATAACCACGGCGCGGCACCTGCACCAGGACGGGCCCGTGCTTGAGCCCTTCCCGTACGGCCCGCCAGGCCAGCGTGGGCAGCCGCGCGGCCCGCGCCGCCTCGTCCCGCGCGAGATCCCCGTCCCCCACGGTGCGCACCAGGGGCGCGGCCGCGCGCACCTGATCTCGCTCGGCGACGAGCGGCGCGGCCCACCCGCTCTCCACGAGCTGGGCGGCCTCGACGGTGCAACTCCAACTTCCCAGCAGGAAGCCGCACTTGTCACGCGAGGCCCGCAGCTCAAGAACCTCCCGCACATGCGGGAAGGGAGCGTGGTCGTCGCTGTGGCTGGAATCCCCGTCGTCCCAAATAACAACAAGCCCCAGGTCCCGCACGGGGGCGAACATGGCGGCCCGCGTCCCGACGACGGCCCGCACGGCCCCGCGCCGCACCGCGAGCCACTCCCCGTACCGCTTCTCCTGCCCGGCGTCGGCGGTGAGCAGGGCATGCCGCCCCTCGCCGAGCAGCTCGGTGAGCGCGGCGTCCACGCGCGCGGCGGGCCGCCCGGTCGGCACGACGACGAGCGCGCCCCGCCCCGAGGCCAGCGTCGCCTGCACGGCGCGCGCGATCTCCTCGGCCCACTCGGGACCCGGCAGCGCGGTCCACACGGCCCGCGGCGCACCCCCCGAGGCCAGCGCCCCGAGGAACTCCGCCCCGTGCCCGTACCGCCGCCAACTCCCCGGCTCCGGAGCGTCCGGCGGCGCAGGTGCCTCACCCGACTCCCGCGCCTCGGCCCGCGCATGCCGCGGCGGCACGGCCAGCTGCAGCACGTCGGCAAGGCTCCCGGCATACCGGTCGGCCACGGCCCGCGCGAGCCCGAGCAGCCGCTCGTCCAGCACGGGCTCCGGGGAGACCACCTGCGCCAGAGCAGCCAACGGCCCCTGATAATCACTCTCGGCACACCGCTCGACGATGAACCCGTCGATCAGCCCGCCCCCCTCGCGCCGCCCGTCCCGCACGTTCCGCGCCCCGGCCCCGAACCGCACCCGCACCCGCACCCCGGGCTGCGCCACCGCGTCCAGCTCCTCGGGCACGGCATAGTCGAAGTACCGGTCGAGATGCAGCACGCCCTTGTCCACCAACACCCGGGCAACCGGCAACGCCCCGGCCACAGCGGCCCCCCGCCACGTCCGCGGCTTGGCCCTCGGCACCTTGGCCTTGCGCACCGACTCCCGAATAAGGGCAAGCTGCTCCGGCGCCTCGGCTCCCCCCTCGTCGGGTCCCTGGTTCTCCCTGCTCACAGCAGCATTCCTACCAGACGGCTCGGACATCCAGCCGGTCGTGAGTGCCAGGAAGGGACAGCGTGAACCGGCCATCCCGATGTCCGGTTCGGCCTTCTCGACAGTGTTCCAGCCGTCGGGTTGCCTTCCCTCTCGGGATCAGAACCGCAGGTCCAAGAGGAAACGGGAAACACCGCCCGCGGCCTTGCTCATGTCACTGCGGGGGCACGACGCTGGCGTCCACCGACGGATGCCCAGGCATGGCATGGACGTGTGCAGGAGGGGGTTCATGTGCAGGAGCAACCAGCGGGATTCGGATCCGAGCTGCGTCGTGCCCGCATAGCCGCAGGGCTCACGCTCACGGAACTCGCTGCGGCGGTCCACTACAGCAAAGGTCAGATCAGCAAGGTCGAAACCGGCAGCAAGCGCCCCAGTCCGGCGCTGGCCAGACTCTGTGACGCGGCACTGCACGCCCACGGCTCCCTGTCCTCCCTCGTCCCGGCCGCGTCACCGACGAAGGGCGATCCACTGGACGAGATGAGGCATCCACCGGCCGGAGACGGTGACGCGGTAGGCGGCGGCACGGCGCTACCCAGCAGACGACGTGCCATGACCGTCGGCGCGGTCTCCCTTCTCGGCATCTCCGAAGCCCCGGCCTCGGCCGGACAGCCCGACGCCCCTGGCAACAGCCTCCTGGAGATCTCTCGCGCCCTTTTCGACCAGTACCGGCGCCTTGGCCAGATGGCCCCTGCGAGCGCCGTGCTGCCCGGGCTCGCCGAGCAGTCGCGGTCGCTGTGCGCGCTGGCCGCCCGCACCGGCCCCCGCACCGGCCGACGACTGCACGAACTCGCAGCCCGCTACGCCGAGTACGCGGGGTGGATGGCCGAGGAGTCCGGAGATGACAGGGCAGCCCTGCGGTGGACGGACCGTGCCGTGGAGCTCGCCGACACCGCAGGCGACCACGATCTGGCCTCCTACGCACTCGTACGACGCGCTTTGATCACGTACTACCAAGGGAACGCGGCAGACACGATCGCCCTGGCCGCGCACGCTCGCGCGCCGCAGCTCCCCGCACGGATCCGCGGGCTCGCCGCCCAGCGCGAGGCGCAGGGTCACGCGCTCGTGGGCGACTACGACTCCTGCATGCGCGGACTGGACTCGGCCCGCGAACTGCTCGCCTCGGCCGCTCGCGACTCCGGCACCCCGACCCTGGGCACCAAGCACCTCCAGGACCCCGCGGCCATGATCACCGGCTGGTGCCTCGTGGACCTCGGCAGACCCCGGGAGGCCGCTGAGCACCTGGACCGCGAATGCGCCCGGATCCCCGGGGACGCCCTTCGCACCCAGGCACGCTACGGCGTACGGCGCGCCCTCGCGCACGCCGCTGCCGGCGAGTTCGACCACGCCTGTGAGCTGACCGGCCGACTGCTGCGGACCACGGACTGCGTGGGCTCGGCGACCATCACCACCGATCTGCGCCGACTGGCACGCATCCTGTCCCGTCATCCGCATCGCCCGGCCTTCCTGGCCATCTCCCCGCACCTCACCGCCTCGCTCGCACCAGTCGGCCGCTGAGCGACGGCCGCAGCCCCTCACCGAGAGAAAGGTCGTTCCGTCATGCCCGATGTCTTCGTCAACTACCGCACAGGGGACGGCGATCAGGTCGCCACGACCCTCCGCAACAAGCTCACCGACCGGTTCGGGGAAGGCCGGATCTTCCGCGCCAGCCAGTCCATCCGGCCCGGCGCCTTCTTCGATGACGAGCTGATGCGAGGGGTACGCCGCAGCGGCGTGCTCCTGGCCGTCATCGGCCCTGACTGGATCAATCACCCGGCCCTGCACCGCGCCGACGACTGGGTTCGCAAGGAGATCCTGGAGGCACTGCGCTGCGGCATCCCCGTGATACCGATCCTGGCCGGGCGGCGCACCGAACGCCCCACGAGGAACCAATTGCCCAAGCGCCTGGCACGCCTCGCCGACTGTCAGACTCTGCGCTACGACAACCAGAACGACACGTACGACATCCAGCGCATCGGCGACGTCCTCACTGATCTGATCCCTGACCTGGCGAAGACCGAGGAGGTCAGGCCAGAGAGCACCCCGTCGGGCACGACGCAGAACAACGTGGGCACGGTGCACGGCGGCAACGTCGTCCAGGCCGGCACCGTGAACGGTGACTCGGGCGCGGTCATCAAGGGTGCGCAAGGTCCCGTCCACACCGGCCCCGGCAACCTGTACAGCAACTCGGCGCATGTCACCGGCGAGAACACCATCTCGACCGTCGTGTCGGGCGACAACCACGGTGGCATCCGTCAGGACTTCGGCACCGTGCGTCGGCAGGGGAAGGACAGCGAAGAGTGACCGGCAGCTCCCATACGGAGTTCTCCGGTCCGGCAGGCGTCGTCAACACCGGCTCCGGGCACACTTACGTCACGTACGCAGCGGAGAATCTGCTGAAGACCCCGCCCATGGCCCGGCGGCGGGTGGCCGAGAGTCAACTGCACCGTCTACAGCAGCAGTTCTCGCGCCCCGTGCACATCAACCTCGCGTACGACGTCCTGGAGTCCAGGAACATACTGTTCCTGGACGGGCCGCCAGGCAGCGGACGGAGCTCCACCGCCCGCGTCCTGCTGTGCGAACTCCCCCACTCGGCAGGGACCTACCACGAACTCACCGCAGAGTCGGACGAGGGCAAGGGCCCTCGCCTGGCGGCTGACGAGATCGGCGAGCAGGACCGGATGCTCCTCGACCTCTCCGCGGCGAGTGAGGGATTGTGGAACGCTGTCCAGGCCCAACTGTGGGACTTCTGTCACGCGCTTCAGAAACAGCACTCCCACCTGGCCGTAGTGCTCCCCACCACCCTGCGGCAGGGCCAACTGGCCCCGGATTTCCTCGCCTTCCGCCAGCCGATCGAACGGCCCGACGGGCTGGACGTGATCGTCCGCCATCTGCGCTGCGGTGGCCTCGACACCAGGATCTGCGATCCGTTCCCGTCGAATCTGCTCGCGTTCGTCGATAAGAAGCCCCCGGTACGGGAGCTCGCACTGCTGGCGGACCGGATCCTGCACGTGCGGGCGACGGAGCACGGGCAGGGCACGTTCGGCACGTGGTGCCAGGAGGCCGTCGCCGCCCAGACCGACCGCGGCCCGGAGGTCGCCTCACTGGTCCCGCATCTACGCAAGGGGTCGCAGCGAGCCCTGCTCCTGTCGGCAGCGCTGCTCGACGGCGCACGCTCCGAGGCCGTGCACCGGGCCACGGCAGCCCTGCTCTCCGTCGTCAAAGCCCCCGCGGAGGTCCGCCCCCTGCTGGAACACCCAGGTCTCGACGAGCGCTTGGAGAAGATCGACGCCGCCTCCGATCGGGGCTCCCGGGTCCGTTTCGAGAAATCCGGGTTCGCCCGTGCCGTGCGACGACACTTCTGGTCCACCAGGCCGGACCTCAGAACGCCCTTGCGCACCTGGGTCGCCCAGCTCGTCGCTCTGCCCGAACTCACGGACTCCGACCGCGAACAACTGGTCCGCCGGTTCACCGACCTGTGCGTGTCGACACGGGACACCGAGGAATTGGTCAGCCTCGTCAAGCACTGGACCCACGACTCGGCAAGAACCGACCAACTGCAGGACGCGGCACGGCTTCTCGAGCAGAGCATCCCCAGCGAAGCCTGCGGCGCCGCGTTGAGGAAGCAGGTGTACGACTGGTCGACCCAACGGCATCTGGCCGACAGCCTGCGCAAGGTGCTCGTCGAAGTGTGCGAAAAGGTCATGTCGGTCCGCCACCCGGAGGCGGCGCTGGTACGTCTGCATCACATGGCTCGGCACGAGCCCTCACCGGGCATCGCCCGCGAAGCCCTCCTGCGATACGTCACCAACGACCCCGAGGACCTGAGGCTCCACCGCCGTCTGATGTACCGCCTCACCGTGATGCCGTCCGACGCCCACCGACGGCCGGACACCGATCTCTTCCTGGACTTGACCTCTCCGGTCCGGCTCCCCAAGCCCTTCCTCCGCTCCTCGGACCTTCGAAGCTGGCTCACGACGGGATGGGCCACGGCCTTCGACCACGCCACGCCTGAACGCTGGCACAGCTGCGCCGACGCGTGGCTCTCCGCGGCCGACGCCACCGAGGACCACGTGATCGCGGACCGACTTCTCACCGTCCTGGTGGGCGCGGCGGGATCCCAGTACGCCATCTTCAGCCATCTCTATGCCTCCGCCCGCGAGGGCACCCGTCCCGATCTCGCCGCGCTTCTGCTGCGGAAGATCAACGCGGCGCAGGCCATGCATCTCTCACGAGAGTCGACCATGCCACGACAGCGGGAGGCAGCCCCCTCATGAGCACCGGACAGAAGACCGTCTCGATCTTCCTCACCGTCATCAGCGCCCTGCTCGTCCTCATTCTCGGCCTCTGCCTCGACTGGCCCTTGTGGGTGTGGCCCACAGCCATGGCCGTCCTGCTGGCAGCACTCGCGGTGGCGGTCTCGGCGGCGGCACGAACCCGCAGGCGTGATCCGTTCCCACCCGGCACGGTGCCCGACCAGCCCGTCCCATCGGTCGAGCGCAGGGAGGTGTACGTGGACCGGATCTCCTTGCCCAGTCAGCTGGCGGACTACGACTTCCTGTTCTCGGCGACGGTCCGCTGGTGCCCGGCCGACCCCTCGGCCGACGGCGCCCTGATCAACGCGGGCGCTCTGGCGATGGACGCCGTCATCGAGCGCGCCCGCGTCGTGACGTCGTGCCGTGAGCCCTTCAGAAGCTCCCTCGTCCAGCACGAGCTGAGTGGCGCACTAGGAGTCATGGAGCTGACGCCCGGTGGCCACATCCGCGTCATGGCCCTGGAGGTCGTTCTCATCCTTCCGGAAGAAGACCAGCAGCGGTTGCACCGGCTGGCGGCCATCCGCAAGAGCGAGGAGCTCTGGGAGCACGAGCGCAACTACGAGCGCAACAAACGCGAGTACCTGGGCGGCGACGTCCTGCGGAACACCGGAAGCGCGGTCGTGTGGTGGCTCGCGAAGAACGACGACCACGTGGAGAAGGCCGTCAAGGACATCGGCCTGCTGGCCCGCCTCACATCCGCCGCCAACAACGAAGAGGTGGCCGAACCGTTCCGGCATCTCGTACCGGAGGCGTTCCCGCCGTTCACGCTCCCCGAGCCCGAATCCGCCGCGTTCGGGGAACCCTTCGCCGGTGCGGCCCCCTCGTCCCCGTCCCAGGAGGACCCTGTCGAGCCAACTCTGGCGGAGGCATTCACGGATTTCGTACGGCGGCGGGGCGGCACTCCGGGAGACAAGGAGTGCCTGCTCGTCGCCGAACAGGTGGCGATGGCGATAGAGGGCTGGGATGAGGACACGGCCCATGAGATACGTCGCCGTTTCACCGGCCAGCCGGCCGCCGCCGGGGCGTCCCCGAACGGATCGGACCCGGCTTCACCCTCGTTCGAGCCCTGAACCGCCCTGCCCACGAACAGGCCTGGGCCCGACCCTCCCGAAGGAGGGTCGGGCCCAGGCCTGAAGCGGAAAGAACCTAGAGCCCAGCCGCCCTGCGCAACGCCTCGACCCGGTCCGTCCGCTCCCACGTGAAGTCCGGGATCGCGCGGCCGAAGTGGCCGTACGCCGCGGTCTGCGAGTAGATCGGGCGCAGCAGGTCGAGGTCGCGGATGATCGCGGCGGGGCGCAGGTCGAAGACCTCGCCGATCGCCGTCTCGATCTTGTCCGTGTCGATCGTGGCCGTGCCGAACGTCTCGACGAAGAGGCCCACCGGCTCGGCCTTGCCGATCGCGTAGGCGACCTGGACCTCGCAGCGGGCCGCGAGGCCTGCCGCGACGACGTTCTTGGCGACCCAGCGCATCGCGTACGCCGCCGAACGGTCCACCTTCGACGGGTCCTTGCCCGAGAAGGCGCCGCCGCCGTGGCGGGCCATGCCGCCGTAGGTGTCGATGATGATCTTGCGGCCGGTGAGGCCGGCGTCGCCCATCGGGCCGCCGATCTCGAAGCGGCCGGTCGGGTTGACCAGCAGGCGGTAGCCCTCGGTCTCCAGCTTGATGCCGTCCTCGAGGAGGGCCTTCAGCTCCGGCTCGACCACGAACTCCCGGATGTCGGGGGCCAGGAGCGAGTCCAGGTCGATGTCCGAGGCGTGCTGCGAGGAGACGACGACCGTGTCGAGGCGGACGGCCTTGTCGCCGTCGTACTCGATGGTGACCTGGGTCTTGCCGTCGGGGCGCAGGTAGGGGATGGTCCCGTTCTTGCGCACCTCGGAGAGGCGGCGCGAGAGGCGGTGCGCGAGGTGGATCGGGAGCGGCATGAGCTCCGGGGTCTCGTCGCAGGCGTAGCCGAACATCAGGCCCTGGTCGCCCGCGCCCTGCTTGTCGAGCTCGTCCTCGTCGCCCTCGACGCGCTTCTCGTACGCCGTGTCGACGCCCTGCGCGATGTCGGGGGACTGCGAGCCGATGGACACCGAGACGCCACAGGAGGCGCCGTCGAAGCCCTTCTTCGAGGAGTCGTAACCGATCTCGAGGATCTTCTCGCGCACGAGCTGCGCGATCGGCGCGTACGCCTTCGTCGTGACCTCGCCGGCCACGTGGACGAGGCCGGTGGTGATCAGCGTTTCCACGGCGACCCGGGACTTCGGGTCCTCTCGCAGAAGCGCGTCGAGAATGGTGTCGCTGATCTGGTCAGCGATCTTGTCGGGGTGACCCTCGGTCACAGACTCCGAGGTGAAGAGGCGCCGGGACACATCGCTCCCTGTGGTTGCAGCGGCTGCTGGCTGATCATTGGTGGACGCGCCGAGAGCTGCGCTCGGCGTCGTCCGTGACCAGTTTATCGGTCACACTCGCCCGCCGGACCACATGTCTCGCCACTTGGGAGCCCTGTGACCTGCGGCACTGCATTGTGCGGTACGACGATCACCCTCCGCCAGACCGCCTCTCGTCCGATTTTTTCGGATTTGAGGCGCCCGGTAGGGCGAAAATGACATTCAGCCCTGGCGATGGAGACCGCGTCAAGGGAGCGGTCAGAATGTGGCCAAGTTCCGCCGAAAGACGAAAGATATGTCCGATCCCACTCCCGTCTCGTTATGTGAGACGCGTGAGGCGTGTGGCCACCAGGTCCCAGACCGTGTCCGCCAGCGCCTCCTTCGGACCGTACGGAACCGGCGTCTCGCTGCCGTCGGCGCCCAGCACCACGGCCTCGTTCTCCTCGGAACCGAAGGTCTTGCGCTCGCCGACCTCATTGACGACGAGCAGGTCGCAGCCCTTGCGTTCGAGCTTGGCGCGGCCGTTGGCGAGGACGTCGTCGGTCTCGGCGGCGAAGCCGACGACCACCTGGCCGGAGCGCGGCCGGTCCCCCGAGATCTCCGCGAGAATGTCCGGATTGCGAACCAGGACGATCGGTGCGGGCTCCTGGCCGTCCTTCTTCTTGATCTTTCCCGCCGCGTACGTCTCGGGCCGGAAATCGGCGACGGCGGCCGCCATCACGACGGCGTCGGCGTCGGCCGACGCCTTCAGGACGGCCTCGCGCAGCTGCACGGCGGTGCCGACGGGCACGACGTCCACGCCCGCCGGGTCGGGCAGCGCCGCGTTCGCCGCGATGAGCGTGACGCGGGCGCCGCGCGCCGCCGCGCTGCGGGCCAGCGCGTAGCCCTGCTTGCCGGAGGAGCGGTTGCCCAGGAAGCGGACCGGGTCGAGGGGCTCGCGGGTGCCGCCCGCGCTGACGACGACGTGACGGCCCGCGAGGTCCTGGGCCAGGTCCCCGCGCGCGAGGACACGGCGTACGACCTCGAAGAGCTCGACGGGGTCGGGGAAGCGGCCCTTGCCGGTGTCGACGCCGGTGAGGCGGCCGACGGCGGGCTCGACGACCAGGGCGCCGCGGCGGCGCAGCGTGGCGACGTTCTCCTGGGTGGCCGGGTGCTCCCACATCTCGGTGTGCATGGCCGGGGCGAAGACGACCGGACAGCGGGCCGTCAGGAGCGTGTTGGTGAGCAGGTCGTCGGCGAGGCCGTGGGCCGCCTTGGCGAGCATATCGGCGGTGGCGGGGGCGACGATGACGAGGTCGGCGTGCTGGCCGATGCGGACGTGCGGCACCTCGTGGACGTCGGACCAGACCTCGGTGGAGACCGGGTTGCCGGAGAGCGCGGACCAGGTGGCCGCGCCGACGAAGTGCAGCGCCGACTCGGTGGGCACGACGCGCACGTCATGGCCCGATTCGGTCAGCCGCCGCAGCAGCTCGCACGCCTTGTAGGCGGCGATGCCACCGCTGACCCCCAGGACTACCTTCGGCTTCTCGGTCACCGCGTCTGTCTCCCCGCACTCGGATCCGCACTCGGACGCATTGCTCGCGTACTACTCCATGACACACCACAGGCCCGGCAGCCGTGCTGCCGGGCCCGTGGTGAAGGGTACGTACCGCTTACTGGACCGGGCCCTCGATGGCCTCGGAGGTCAGCAGACCGGCGTTGATCTCGCGGAGCGCGATCGACAGGGGCTTCTCGTGGACGTGCGTGTCCACCAGCGGACCGACGTACTCCAGGAGGCCCTCGCCGAGCTGCGAGTAGTACGCGTTGATCTGGCGCGCGCGCTTGGCGGCGTAGATCACGAGGCTGTACTTCGAGTCGGTGGCTTCGAGCAGCTCATCAATCGGCGGGTTGATGATGCCCTCGGGCGCGGTGATGGAAGAGGACACTCTCTGCCTTCCGAAGGGGATTGAAAGATCAAACTTAGGTGAAGATCAAAGAACCTTCATCAAGGCTAGCAGCTCACGGGCCACGTCCTCGACGGAGGTATTGACCAGGGTCGTATCGAACTCGGCCTCCGCGGCGAGCTCGATCTTGGCGGCGGCGAGCCTGCGCTCGATGACCTCGGGCGCCTCCGTCCCCCGGCCGGTGAGCCGACGGACCAGCTCGTCCCAGCTCGGCGGGGCGAGGAAGACCAGCTGCGCCTCGGGCATCGACTCGCGCACCAGGCGCGCACCCTGCAGATCGATCTCCAGGAGGACGGGCTCGCCCGCCTCGAGGCGTTCGAGCACCGCGCGACGCGGGGTTCCGTAGCGGTTGCCCGCGAACTCGGCCCACTCCAGGAGCTCGCCGTTGGCGATCAGCTTGTCCATCTCCTCGTCGGAGACGAAGAAGTACTGGACGCCGTGCTTCTCGCCGGGGCGCGGCTTACGGGTGGTGGCCGAGACGGAGAGCCAGACCTCGGGGTGTTCTTTGCGCATATGAGCGACGACCGTGCTCTTGCCGACCCCGGAGGGGCCGGAGAGCACGGTCAGCCGCGGACGTGCGTCCGGGGGTACGGGGGTCGTCCCCCGGGATGTTGCAGCCATGCAGCGATTATCCAGGTTCTCAGGAGTGCCTGAGAACGTCAGGCGGCGCCACCGCCGAACTCACGCTCAAGTGACGCGATCTGGTTGGAGCCGAGACCGCGCACACGGCGGCTCTCGGAGATGCCAAGACGCTCCATGATCTGCTTGGCGCGGACCTTGCCCACGCCCGGCAGGGACTCCAGGAGGGCGGAGACCTTCATCTTGCCGATGACGTCGTTCTCCTGGCCCTGCTTGATGACCTCGTGAA
Organism: Streptomyces kanamyceticus; assembly: GCF_008704495.1. Classification (NCBI taxonomy): domain Bacteria; kingdom Bacillati; phylum Actinomycetota; class Actinomycetes; order Kitasatosporales; family Streptomycetaceae; genus Streptomyces; species Streptomyces kanamyceticus. The sequence continues at coordinate 8,333,133 of NZ_CP023699.1, read as the reverse complement.
GCGAGGCACCGGAGTGCTTGAGTCGATTCTTGACCTCGGCCCGCTCCCGGCGAGCCGCGGCGGCCTTTTCGAGCGCGGCTGCGCGCTGTTCAGGGGTAAGGGGCGGAAGAGCCACGCCTACGTCACCTCGGATGTCGAACTGTCGGATACGGACCGGTGAGGAACCTAATCGCCCCACACCTGGGGAGCAACGTGCAACGCGTTTGCCCGTTGGCTCTCGTCGGAGACTAGCGGCCATGGCCGCTGGAGTCAGCGAGAACAGACGAAAAGTCCTGGTCAGCCTCTGCCGAGCCGTACATATAGGGCATTTCGCCCCGGATTTGGCTCGGCAGGACATCAACAGGCCGTCAACAGGCGACACGCGCGCGACCTGCCGCGTCGTGCCGAGCCGGCGAATCTCCTCGACCGCGGCTGCGAAAGGAGGAAAAAACGGCGCCGCCCCGGCTCCGGAAGTCCGGAACCGGGGCGGCGGGCGCACCCCTTACAGGGCGGCGCCCCGCGTCAAGCGGCGGCCACCGCCGCGCGGACCTCTTCCGCGAAGCGCGCGGCGGCCTCGCGCAGCCCGGCGGCGTCGGGCCCGTGCCGCAGCACGCCGCGGCTGACGTTCGGCACGACGTTGCCCACCGCGGCGCCGAAGACGTCCGGCAGATCGGCGGGCGTGGCGCCCTGGGCGCCGATGCCGGGGGCGAGCAGCGGACCGTTGATCGCCAGGTCGTACGCGGACAGGTCGCCGAGCGTGGCCCCGACGACGGCGCCGAAGGAGCCCAGGGGCGCCGCGCCCGCGTTCTCGGCGGCGAGGTGGCTAAGGACCGTGGCGCCGACCGTGCGGCCGTCCTCGCGCACCGCGTGCTGCACCTCGGCGCCCTCGGGGTTGGAGGTGAGAGCGAGCACGAAGAGCCCCGCGCCGTTCTCGCGCGCGAGGTCGACGGCGGGCTTCAGGGACCCGTATCCGAGGTAGGGCGACACCGTGAGCGCGTCGCTGAACAGCGGCGAGTCCTTGTGCAGGAAGGTCTCGGCGTACGCGGCCATGGTCGAGCCGATGTCGCCGCGCTTGGCGTCCATGACGACCAGGGCGCCTGCCGCCCGCAGCTCCTCGACGGCCTTCTCCAGGACGGCGATGCCGCGCGAGCCGAAGCGCTCGAAGAACGCGATCTGCGGCTTGAACACGGCGACGGTCCCCGCGAGCGAGTCGACGACGGTCCGCGTGAACCGTTCCAGGCCCGCGACGTCGTCGTTCAGGCCCCAGGCGGAGAGCAGCGAGGCGTGCGGGTCGATGCCGACGCAGAGCGGTCCTCGCTCGTCCATGGCGTGGCGCAGGCGCGTGCCGAAGGGTTCAAGGGCGCTCATGCGGGCTTCCTCACGTCGGCGCCGACGGCGTCGGCGAGGGTGGCGTACGGGCTCGTCCGCAGGCGCGCGGCGAGGCCCTGGTGGATGGCGCGGCCCCAGAAGGGCCCTTCGTAGATGAAGGCGCTGTAGCCCTGGATCAGCGTGGCGCCCGCGAGGATGCGCTGCCAGGCGTCCTCGGCGTCCTCGATGCCGCCGACGCCCACGAGCGTGATGCGGTCGCCCACGCGCGCGTAGAGGCGCCTGAGGACCTCCAGAGAGCGTTCCTTCAAAGGCGCCCCCGACAGTCCGCCGGTCTCTCCGTAGAGGGCGGGTTCGGACAGCAGGCCGAGGCCCTCGCGCGCGATGGTCGTGTTCGTGGCGATGATGCCGTCGAGACCGAGTTCGACGGCGAGGTCGGCGACGGCGTCGACGTCCTCGTCCGCGAGGTCCGGGGCGATCTTGACGAGCAGCGGGACCCGGCGGTCCGTGACGCTGCGGTCGGCGGCCTCGCGCACGGCGGTGAGCAGCGGCCGCAGGGACTCGGTGGCCTGGAGGTTGCGCAGTCCCGGGGTGTTCGGCGAGGAGACGTTGACGACCAGGTAGTCGGCGTGCCGGGCGAGCCGCTCGGTCGACTTCACGTAGTCGGCCGCGGCCTCCTCCTCGGGCACCACCTTGGTCTTGCCGATGTTCACGCCGACGACGGTGTTGAAGACGGGCGTACGGGACGCCAGGCGCTCGGCGACGGCCGCCGAACCCTCGTTGTTGAAGCCCATGCGGTTGATCAGCGCACGGTCGGGGATCAGGCGGAAGAGCCGCTTCTTGGGGTTGCCGGGCTGCGGTTCGCCGGTGACCGTGCCGATCTCGATGTGGTCGAAGCCGAGCATCGACATGCCGTCGATCGCGACCGCGTTCTTGTCGAAGCCCGCGGCGAGCCCGAAGGGGCCGTGCATCCGCAGGCCGAACGCCTCGGTGCGCAGCTCCTTGTGGCGGGGCGCGAGCACGGCCGCGACGAACGTGCGAAGGACGGGGATCCTGGCCGCGAGGCGGATCCAGCGGAAGGCCAGGTAGTGGGCCTTCTCCGGGTCCATGCGCTTGAAGACGAGGTTGAAGAAGAGCTTGTACATGTGTGTCCTCAGAGGGTGCTCACCAGAAGTCGGGGGGTGCTCACCAGAAGGGGGACACCGTGTCTCCGGTGTCCCCCTTGTGGGCTGCTAGTCGCGGGCCGCGGTCAGGTGCTCCGCGTGTTCCTGGAGTGACCGGACGCCCACGTCCCCGTGGTTGAGCGCCTCGATGCCCTGGACGGCCGCGGCGAGCGCCTGGACCGTGGTCAGGCACGGCACGGAGCGGGCCACCGCCGCGGTGCGGATCTCGTAGCCGTCGAGACGGCCGCCGGTGCCGTACGGCGTGTTGACGATGAGGTCGACCGCGCCGTCGTGGATCAGCTGGACGATCGTCCGCTCGCCGTTCGGGCCCTCGCCCTCGGACTGCTTGCGTACGACGGTGGCGTTGATGCCGTTGCGCTTGAGCACCTCGGCCGTGCCGGACGTAGCGAGCAACTCGAAGCCGTGCGCGACCAGTTCGCGCGCCGGGAAGATCATCGAGCGCTTGTCGCGGTTGGCGACGGAGACGAAGGCGCGGCCCTTGGTCGGCAGCGGACCGTAGGCGCCCGCCTGCGACTTGGCGTACGCGGTGCCGAACACCGAGTCGATGCCCATGACTTCGCCGGTGGAGCGCATCTCCGGGCCGAGCACGGTGTCGACGCCGCGCCCGTGGATGTCGCGGAAGCGCGACCACGGCATGACGGCTTCCTTGACCGAGATCGGCGCGTCCATCGGCAGCGTGCCGCCGTCACCGGTGGCGGGCAGCATGCCCTCGGCGCGCAGCTCGGCGATGGTGGTGCCGAGCGAGATCCGCGCGGCGGCCTTCGCGAGCGGCACCGCGGTCGCCTTCGAGGTGAAGGGGACGGTGCGCGAGGCGCGCGGGTTGGCCTCCAGGACGTAGAGGATGTCCCCGGCCATCGCGAACTGGATGTTGATGAGTCCGCGCACGCCGACGCCCTTGGCGATGCCCTCCGTGGAGGCCCGCAGGCGCTTGATGTCGAAGCCGCCGAGGGTGATCGGGGGCAGCGCGCACGCCGAGTCGCCGGAGTGGATCCCGGCCTCCTCGATGTGCTCCATGACGCCGCCGAGGTAGAGCTCCTCGCCGTCGTACAGGGCGTCGACGTCGATCTCGATGGCGTCGTCGAGGAAGCGGTCGACGAGGACCGGACGCGAGGGGCTGATCTCGGTCGACTCCTCGATGTACGCGGACAGGCGGGTCTCGTCGTAGACGATCTCCATGCCGCGGCCGCCGAGCACGTACGAGGGGCGCACGAGGACGGGGTAGCCGATCTCGTCGGCGATCGCCTTGGCCTCGGTGAAGGTGGTGGCGGTGCCGTGCTTGGGCGCGGGGAGACCGGCCTCCGCGAGCACGCGGCCGAAGGCGCCGCGGTCCTCGGCGGCGTGGATGGCCTCGGGCGAGGTGCCCACGACCGGCACGCCGTTGTCCTTGAGGGCCTGTGAGAGGCCCAGCGGGGTCTGGCCGCCGAGCTGGACGATGACGCCCGCGATCGGTCCGGCCTGCGCCTCGGCGTTGACGATCTCCAGGACGTCCTCGAGCGTGAGCGGCTCGAAGTACAGGCGGTCCGAGGTGTCGTAGTCCGTGGAGACGGTCTCGGGGTTGCAGTTGACCATCACGGTCTCGTAGCCCGCGTCGCTCAGCGCGAAGGAGGCGTGGACGCAGGAGTAGTCGAACTCGATGCCCTGGCCGATGCGGTTCGGGCCCGAGCCCAGGATGATCACCGCGGGCTTCTCGCGCTTGGCGACCTCGTTCTCCTCGTCGTAGGAGGAGTAGAAGTACGGCGTCTTCGCGGCGAACTCGGCGGCGCAGGTGTCGACCGTCTTGTAGACCGGGCGCACCCCGAGGGCGTGGCGCACCTCGCGGACGACGTCCTCGCGCAGGCCGCGGATCTCGGCGATCTGGTGGTCGGAGAAGCCGTGCCGCTTGGCCTCGGCCAGCAGGCCGGCGTCCAGGCGCTCCGCACCGGCGAGCTCGTCCGCGATCTCCTTGATCAGGAAGAGCTGGTCGACGAACCAGGGGTCGATCTTCGTGGACTCGAAGACCTCCTGCGGGGTCGCGCCCGCGCGGATGGCCTGCATGACGGAGTTGATGCGCCCGTCGGTCGGCCGGACGGCCTCTTCCAGAAGAAGGGCCTTGTCGCCGGGCTCGCCCACGAAGGTGAACTGCGAGCCCTTCTTCTCCAGCGAACGCAGCGCCTTCTGCAGCGCCTCGGTGAAGTTGCGGCCGATCGCCATGGCCTCGCCGACCGACTTCATGGTCGTCGTCAGCGTGGAGTCGGCGGACGGGAACTTCTCGAAGGCGAATCGCGGAGCCTTGACGACGACGTAGTCGAGCGTCGGCTCGAAGGACGCCGGGGTCTTCTCCGTGATGTCGTTCGGGATCTCGTCCAGCGTGTAGCCGACGGCCAGCTTCGCGGCGATCTTCGCGATCGGGAAGCCGGTGGCCTTCGACGCGAGCGCGGAGGACCGCGAGACGCGCGGGTTCATCTCGATGACGATGACCCGGCCGTCCTTCGGGTCGATGGCGAACTGGATGTTGCAGCCGCCGGTGTCGACGCCGACCTCGCGGATGATCGCGATGCCGACGTCACGCAGGTCCTGGTACTCGCGGTCGGTCAGCGTCATCGCGGGCGCGACGGTGATCGAGTCGCCGGTGTGCACGCCCATCGGGTCGAAGTTCTCGATGGAGCACACGACCACGACGTTGTCGTGCTTGTCGCGCATCAGCTCCAGCTCGTACTCCTTCCAGCCGAGGATGGACTCCTCCAGGAGCACCTCGGTGGTCGGCGAGAGCGTCAGGCCCTGTCCGGCGATGCGGCGCAGCTCCTCCTCGTCGTGCGCGAAGCCGGAACCGGCGCCGCCCATGGTGAAGGAGGGGCGGACGACGACGGGGTAGCCGCCCAGCTCGTCGACGCCCTTGAGGACGTCGTCCATGGAGTGGCAGATGTACGAGCGGGCGGACTCGCCGAGCCCGATCTTCTTGTTGACCTCTTCGACGACGCCCTTGAAGAGCTCGCGGTCCTCGCCCTTGTTGATCGCCTCGACGTTGGCGCCGATGAGCTCGACGCCGTACTTCTCCAGGACGCCCTGCTCGTGCATGGAGATCGCGGTGTTGAGCGCGGTCTGGCCGCCCAGGGTGGGCAGGAGCGCGTCGGGGCGCTCCTTGGCGATGATCTTCTCGACGAACTCGGGGGTGATCGGCTCGACGTACGTGGCGTCGGCGATCTCCGGGTCGGTCATGATCGTCGCCGGGTTGGAGTTGACCAGGATGACGCGCAGGCCCTCGGCCTTGAGCACGCGGCACGCCTGCGTACCGGAGTAGTCGAACTCGGCGGCCTGGCCGATGACGATCGGTCCTGATCCGATGACCAGGACGGACTGGATATCGGAGCGCTTAGGCACGCTGGCCCTCCATCAGGGAGACGAAACGGTCGAAGAGGTACGCGGCGTCGTGCGGGCCCGCGGCCGCCTCGGGGTGGTACTGGACGCTGAACGCGGGCTGGTCGAGGAGCTGGAGCCCCTCCACCACCTGGTCGTTCAGGCACACGTGGGAGACCTCGGCGCGCCCGAAGGGGGTGTCGGAGACCTTGTCGAGCGGCGCGTCCACGGCGAAGCCGTGGTTGTGCGCGGTGACCTCGACCTTGCCCGTGGTGCGGTCCTGCACCGGCTGGTTGATGCCGCGGTGGCCGTACTTCAGCTTGTACGTGCCGAAGCCGAGCGCGCGGCCCAGGATCTGGTTGCCGAAGCAGATGCCGAACAGCGGCGTCCCGCGCCCCAGGACGGCCGTCATCAGCGCGACGGGGCCCTCGGCGGTGGCCGGGTCGCCCGGGCCGTTGGAGAAGAACACGCCGTCGGGAGAGACCGCGTAGACGTCCTCCTCGGTCGCCGTGGCCGGGAGCACGTGCACCTCGATGCCGCGCTCGGCCATGCGGTGCGGCGTCATGCCCTTGATGCCGAGGTCGATCGCCGCGACGGTGAACTTCTTCGTACCGATGGCGGGGACGACGTAGGCCTCCTTGGTGGCGACCTCCTCGTACAGGCTCAGGCCCTTCATGGCGGGCTGTGCCTGGACCTTCGCGACGAGCTCGGCGTCGGGCGCGAGCGTCTCGCCGGAGAAGATCCCGGAGCGCATGGAGCCGCGCTCGCGCAGGTGGCGGGTGAGGGCGCGGGTGTCGATGCCGCTGATGCCCACGATGCTCTGGGCAACCAGCTCGTCGTCCAGCGAGCGCTTGGCGCGCCAGTTGGACGGGATGCGGGCGGGGTCACGGACCACGTAGCCCGACACCCAGATCCGGCTCGACTCGTCGTCCTCGTCGTTCCAGCCGGTGTTGCCGATCTGGGGGGCGGTGGCGACCACGATCTGGCGGTCGTACGACGGGTCGGTCAGGGTCTCCTGGTAGCCGGTCATGCCGGTGGAGAACACCGCTTCGCCGAAGGTCTCCCCCACGGCCCCGTAGGCGCGGCCGCGGAAGATGCGGCCGTCCTCCAGGACGAGTACGGCGGGAGCCTTGCTGGCTCCCCTGGTGGAGGTCGTCATCGTGCGGTGCCTTCCGTAGTGCTGGTGTTGATCATGTTGTTGATGGCCTCGACCCACTCGGCCTGCTCGGCGGCGTGGTCGGAGCGGAAGCCCGAGTCGAGCAGCTTCTCGCCGTGCTCCCAGGTGACGATCAGCAGACCGCCCTCCGCGAGGACCTTGCCCGCGATGCCCTTGTCGAGCCGGGCCTCGCGCAGCTGCGCGGCCGGGATGAAGAAGTCGGCCGCCCCGGGGCGTACGACGTCGAGTCCCGCGTCCGTGAGCGTCAGCTCCACGCGGCTGCGGGTGCCGAGGCCGTGCGCCACGATGCGGTCGAGCCACTGCCCGGCCGAGGTGGAGCCGTGGTAGCGGCCGCTCAGCTCAAGTTTGGCCGGGCCCGGCTCGCTCGGCGCGCCGGGCAGCTCGGGGAGGTCGCTCTGCAGGGTGCCGCGCCACTTCCAGCCCTCGCGCATCAGCCAGTAGACGAGCGCGATGAAGAGCAGCAGTCCGACGACCCAGCCGACCCGTGCGGCCCAGTCGGTCACGTCCGCCGATTCCTTCTCGGCGGCCAGTTGCAGAAGAGATGTCACGCGAGATTCCCGTCGACGAGCGTGGCCCGACCCCGGAGCCACGTGTGCGTGACGCGGCCCGGCAGCTCACGGCCCTCATACGGAGTGTTGCGGCTGCGCGAGGCGAAGCCCGCGGGGTCCACTGCCCCACGGTAATCGGCATCGACCAGAACCAGGTTCGCGGGCTCACCTGCCGAGACGGGGCGTCCGTGTCCGGTGGCACCGCCGATCTCCGCGGGCTTGACGGACATCCGCTCGGCGACCGCGGCCCAGGTCAGCAGGCCCGTCTCGACCATCGTCTGCTGGACGACGGAGAGCGCGGTCTCCAGGCCGACCATGCCCATGGCGGCCGCGGCCCACTCGCAGTCCTTGTCCTCGTGCGGGTGCGGGGCGTGGTCGGTGGCGACGATGTCGATGGTGCCGTCGGCGAGGGCCTCGCGCAGCGCCATGACGTCGCGCTCGGTGCGCAGCGGCGGGTTGACCTTGTAGACCGGGTTGTACGAGCGGACCAGCTCGTCGGTGAGGAGCAGGTGGTGCGGGGTGACCTCGGCGGTGACGTCGATGCCGCGCGACTTGGCCCAGCGCACGATCTCGACCGAGCCCGCGGTCGACAGGTGGCAGATGTGCACGCGCGAGCCGACGTGCTCGGCGAGCAGCACGTCACGCGCGATGATCGACTCCTCGGCGACGGCGGGCCAGCCGCCGAGCCCCAGCTCCGCGGAGACGACGCCCTCGTTCATCTGGGCGCCCTCGGTCAGACGCGGCTCCTGCGCGTGCTGCGCGACGACGCCGCCGAAGGCCTTCACGTACTCCAGGGCGCGGCGCATCATCACGGCGTCGTCGACGCACTTGCCGTCGTCGGAGAAGACGGTGACCCCGGCGGCGGACTCGTGCATGGCGCCGAGCTCGGCGAGCTTCTTGCCCTCCAGGCCGACGGTGACGGCGCCGATGGGCTGCACGTCGCAGTAGCCGGACTCCTGGCCGAGCCGGTAGACCTGCTCGACGACGCCCGCGGTGTCGGCGACGGGGAAGGTGTTGGCCATGGCGAACACGGCGGTGAAGCCACCGGAGGCGGCGGCGCGGGTGCCGGTCAGGACCGTCTCGGAGTCCTCGCGGCCCGGCTCGCGCAGGTGGGTGTGGAGGTCGACGAGGCCCGGCAGGAGGACCTTGCCTTCGGCCTCGACGACCTCGGCGCCCTCGGCGGAGAGGCCCGTACCGACGGCCTCGATGGTCTCGCCGTCGATCAGGACGTCCTGCGCCTCGCCACCGAGCACCTTCGCACCACGGATAAGGATCTTGCTCATGGGGGTTACTTCTCCTCGGTACGGGTGTGGGTGACGGCGGGCTCGTTGCCGCCCAGAAGCAGGTAGAGGACGGCCATGCGGATGGAGACGCCGTTGGCGACCTGTTCGACGACCGTGCAGCGGTCGGAGTCGGCGACCTCGGCGGTGATCTCCATGCCGCGGACCATCGGGCCCGGGTGCATGACGATGGCGTGCTCGGGCATCTTCGCCATGCGCTCGCCGTCCAGGCCGTAGCGCCGCGAGTACTCGCGCTCGGTGGGGAAGAACGCGGCGTTCATGCGCTCGCGCTGCACGCGCAGCATCATCACGGCGTCCGTCTTGGGCAGCACGCTGTCCAGGTCGTACGAGACGTCGCAGGGCCACTGCTCGACGCCGACCGGTACCAGCGTGGGCGGCGCGACGAGGGTGACCTCGGCGCCGAGGGTGTGCAGCAGGTCGACGTTGGAGCGGGCCACCCGGCTGTGCAGGATGTCGCCGACGAGCGTGATGCGCTTGCCCGCCAGGTCCTGGCCGAGTCCGGCGTCGGGGCCGACCAGGCGGCGCCGCATGGTGAAGGCGTCGAGCAGGGCCTGCGTGGGGTGCTGGTGGGTGCCGTCGCCCGCGTTGATGACGGCGGCGTCGATCCAGCCCGAGGTGGCGAGCCGGTAGGGCGCGCCGGAGGCTCCGTGGCGGATGACCACGGCGTCGACGCCCATCGCCTCCAGGGTCTGGGCGGTGTCCTTCAGGGACTCGCCCTTGGAGACCGAGGAGCCCTTGGCGGCGAAGTTGATGACGTCGGCGGAGAGGCGCTTCTCGGCGGCCTCGAAGGAGATCCGGGTCCTGGTCGAGTCCTCGAAGAAGAGGTTGACCACGGTGCGCCCGCGCAGGGCGGGCAGCTTCTTGATCGGCCGGTCGGCGACGCGGGCCATCTCCTCGGCCGTGTCGAGGATGAGGACGGCGTCGTCGCGGGAGAGGTCGGCGGCCGAGATGAGGTGTCGCATCATCTGGGTGTACTCCGGTGTGTGGAGGTCTGCGGGCACGCGGGCGCGCAGGGTCGTGCCCTGGGCCCGCGGGGGGAGGAAGCCGGTCCTACGCGGAAGCGGGCTTGGCGCCGAGCAGCACGGCGTCGCGGCCGTCCTCCTCCGCCAGCTGGACCTTGACCGTCTCCCGCAGCGACGTGGGGAGGTTCTTGCCGACGTAGTCGGCGCGGATGGGGAGCTCGCGGTGGCCGCGGTCGACGAGGACGGCGAGCTGCACCGCGCGCGGGCGCCCGATGTCGTTCAGCGCGTCGAGGGCGGCACGGATGGTGCGGCCGGAGAAGAGCACGTCGTCGACGAGGACGACCAGGCGGCCGTCGATGCCGTCACCGGGGATCTCGGTACGGGCCAGCGCACGCGGTGGGTGCATGCGCAGATCGTCGCGGTACATGGTGATGTCGAGGGAGCCGACCGGGATCGTGCGTCCGGTGATCTCTTCGAGCTTCTCGGCGAGCCGGCGGCCGAGGAAGACGCCGCGGGTGGGAATGCCGAGCAACACCACGTCGTCCGCGCCCTTGGCGCGCTCGACGATCTCATGGGCGATACGGGTCAACACCCGCGCGATGTCCGGGCCTTCGAGCACGGGTCGCGCGACAGCGGAGTCTTTTGGGTCCTGCGTGTCCATATGAAACGGACCTCCTTCTCCGCCTCACGGGACGGACTTTAAAGGACGTCGAAATTGCGCCATCCACGGTACCAGTACTGAAGACCGAGCACGTCATCAGCCTCCACCGAAGGGGCGGTACGGACCATTCGGCTTGACGCAAGCAAGTAACGCTGCGTAACCTCACAGTGAGTTACCAGCCACGCGGCGGAGCCGCAGAATGTTCCAGCGTCCGGGGAGCTATATGTCCAGCGAATACGCCAAGCAGCTCGGGGCCAAGCTCCGCGCGATCCGTACCCAGCAGGGCCTTTCCCTCCACGGTGTCGAGGAGAAGTCCCAGGGACGCTGGAAGGCGGTCGTCGTCGGGTCGTACGAGCGCGGCGACCGTGCCGTGACCGTGCAGCGCCTTGCCGAGTTGGCGGACTTCTACGGAGTCCCGGTGCAGGAGCTCCTGCCCGGCACGGCGCCCGGTGGCGCCGCCGAGCCGCCGCCCAAGCTCGTCCTCGACCTTGAGCGCCTTGCCCACGTCCCGCAGGAGAAGGCGGGCCCCCTGCAGCGCTACGCGGCCACGATCCAGTCGCAGCGCGGCGACTACAACGGCAAGGTGCTCTCGATCCGCCAGGACGACCTGCGCACCCTTGCCGTCATCTACGACCAGTCCCCCTCGGTCCTGACCGAGCAGCTGATCAGCTGGGGCGTCCTGGACGCGGACGCGCGCCGCGCCGTCGCCCACGAAGAGGTCTGACGCAGCTGACGCGGAGTTCAGCAGAAACGTGCCGCCGGGGTGGCCGCAGCCGAAATGGCCGCGGTCACCCCGGCGGCTTTCTGCTTTTCGCCGCCTTTACCCGCCCCGAATTTCCGCGCCTACGGCACGGCACGGATGCGGCACGGGCGCGGAACGGACCCGGCGGAGAAAACCGGAGGGCCCGCAGCAAACCGCTGCGGGCCCTCCGGTGACGTACTGGACCGTCTTACGCCTCGTCCCTGCGCAGGGACGGCTTCAGGTCCTTGAAGCGGCCGAGAAGCCCGTTGACGAAGGCGGGCGACTCGTCCGTGGAGAACTCCTTGGCGAGCTGCACCGCCTCGTCGAGGACCACGGCGTCCGGCGTCCCGTCGACCCAGACCAGCTCGTAGGCGCCGAGCCGCAGGATGTTGCGGTCGACGACGGGCATCCGGTCCAGGGTCCAGCCGACGGCGTACTGCGAGATGAGCTCGTCGATGCGGCGCTCATGCTCCGCGTACCCCTCGACAAGCTCCATCGTGTACTCGCTCACCGGCGGCTGCCGGGTGTCGGACCGCGAGTGACGCACCCAGTCAGCGAGGACCGTCAGGACATCGGTGCCGCGCTGATCGGCCTCGAAGAGGATCTGGAAGGCGCGCTTGCGGGCCGTGTTACGAGCAGCCACGGTTAGCTGTTCACCCGGCCGAGGTAGCCACTGTCACGGGTGTCGACCTTGATCTTCTCGCCCGTGGTGATGAAGAGCGGGACCTGGATCTGGTGACCGGTCTCCAGGGTGGCGGGCTTGGTGCCGCCGGTGGAGCGGTCGCCCTGGACGCCCGGCTCGGTCTCCTGGATGACGAGCTCGACGGCGGCGGGCAGCTCGACGTAGAGCACCTCGCCCTCGTGCTGCGCGACGGAGGCGGTGAAGCCCTCGATCAGGAAGTTGGCGGCGTCACCGACGGCCTTGCGGTCGACGTGCAGCTGGTCGTAGGTCTCCATGTCCATGAAGACGAAGTAGTCGCCGTCCATGTAGGAGAACTGCATGTCGCGCTTGTCGATCGTGGCCGTGTCGACCTTGACGCCGGCGTTGAACGTCTTGTCGACGACCTTGCCGGAGAGCACGTTCTTGAGCTTGGTGCGCACGAAGGCCGGGCCCTTGCCGGGCTTGACGTGCTGGAACTCGACGACGGACCAGAGCTGGCCGCCTTCGAGCTTGAGCACCAGGCCGTTCTTGAGGTCGTTCGTGGAAGCCACGGTTGCGGAATCTCCTGCACTGACTGTCTGGTGGACGACCCCGGGGGCGCACGCGCGCTAGAGCGCGAGCAGTTCCTTGGTCGTGATGGTGAGTAGCTCGGGTCCGCCGTCCGCCTCGGGGCGCACGACGAGCGTGTCATCGATCCGGACACCACCCCGGCCCGGGAGGTGAACCCCCGGTTCGACGGTGACCGGCACGCAGACGTCCAGTTTACCCATGGCTGCGGGCGCCAACTGCGGGTCCTCGTCAATTTCGAGCCCCACACCGTGTCCAGTCAGCGGAGCGAGGCCGTCCGCATAGCCCGCCGAGTCGAGTACGTGACGGGCCGCGCGGTCCACGTCACGGCAGGCGGCCCCCGGTACCAGAGCCTCTCTGCCCGCCCGCTGAGCGGCGAAGACGAGGTCGTAGAGCTCGATCTGCCAGTCGGCGGGCGACGTTCCGATCACGAACGTACGCCCGATCTCACAACGGTATCCGCGGTAGCTCGCGCCCAGGCACACGGAGAGGAAATCCCCCTCCTCGACCCGCCGGTCCGAGGGCCGGTGGGCGCTCCGGCCCGAGTGGGGGCCCGTGCCGACCGACGTGGGGAAGGCGGGGCCGTCGGCGCCGTGGTCGACGAGCCTGCGTTCGAGCTCAAGGGCGAGGTGCCGCTCGGTCCTGCCGACGAGAATGGATTCCAGCAGCTCCCCTAGGGCCTGATCGGCGATCTCGGCGGCGATCCGCAGACAGGAGATCTCCTCCTCGTCCTTGACCAGCCTCAACTGCTCGACGGCGGTGCCCAGATCGAGGAGCCGCAGCCGCGGCGCGACCGAACCGAGCGCCCGGTGCCGTGCCACGGTCAGATCGTGCTCTTCGACGGCGAGCGTCTCGGCCCCCTGCGCGGCGGCGAGCCCGGCGCCCGCGACGGCCGGGTCAGCCCCGGGAGCGGCAAGCACCTGCATCCGCAGCGCCTCGTCGGGCCGTCCCTCGCCCTGCTGGTCACTGGGCGGGCGGCCGCACAGCAGTACGTCCTCGTCCTTGCCCACCAGCAGGACGGCGCCGTGGGGCGCCGCACCGGCGAGATAACGGACATTGGCAGCCCTCGACACCAGCGCCGCGGCACCGCCCCCCGCCGCACACCGCTCCCTCACCCGATCTCGACGGGCCGCGTACACCTCTGACATGGGGCGAGCCTACGAGCGCCGCCCCCACCCGGCCCGGCGGGCGCGTCCGACCGGGCGGCGGGGCACGTCAGTACGAGTACGGGACGGGTCCCGATGCCGTGGCCACGGCCATGCTCAGCGTCCGGTGGTGGCTACCACTTAGGCGGGCTCGCGATCGCGCGGGCCAGGACGTCGTCCAGGACGCGGGCCGTGGCGGGGACGTCCAGTTGGGAGTTGTCGATGATGGGCAGGCCCGAGCCGTACCAACCGGCCATGCGGCCGTGGATGCGGGCTACTTCCTCGTCGGTGAGGCGGCGGTTGCCGCTGCGCAGCGCGTTGCGCTCCAGGACGATCTCCAGGCCCGGGAGCAGGACCACGGGCAGCAGGCCGGGGCCCACATGGCGCTTCCAGCCGCCGAGGCCGACGACCGGGCGGTCGGGGAAGACCGCGTCGTCGAGGATGCAGGAGATGCCGTTGGCCAGGAAGTTCCGCGCGGCGAAGCCGCAGGTGCGGCGGGCCAGGCGGTACTGCGCCTCGGAGTGGTCGTTCCAGCCCGACTGGGGGTCGGCGAACCCCGAGCGCACCCATTCGCGTACGTCGTCGAGGCTGATGTGGGCCGTCGGCACCCTGCGGTGCTCGGCCCAGAGCTTGGCCACGCTCGTCTTGCCCGCGCCCGCCGGGCCGATGAGGAGTACCGCGAGCGTCGTGGCGCCGGTGTCGGCGCGGGCCGCGCCCTGCGGCGGGCTCGGCATGGCGACGGGGCCGCCCGGCGGCAGCTGGACGTGTCCCGTGGTGTCCGGCATCGGCGGCGGGGGCGGCCCGGCGGCGCCCTGCTGGCCCCCGACGGGAGCGTGCGGCATGGGCGCGTGGGGCATCTGGCCCTGGGCGTGCGGCGCGGGTCCGCCCGCGAATCCCGGTGCGGGAGGCGGCGGAGAGCCCTGCGGAACGGCACCCGGCGGCGGAGCGCTCGGGTGGTGTGCGGCCGGCGACCAGCCGGTGGCCGGTCCGTGCCCCGGCTGATGGGGCGGCGGCAGCGGAGACCCCACTGCGTGCTGCATCCGGTGCCACTCCGTCTCGTGCGACTGACGCTGGTCGGGCGGCGGCCGGGGCCGCCCGTTACCGAACGGTACCGTCCCCGGCCGTCGTTGTGTGAACGGCCGGGGACGCCAAGAGGTGCCCGTGGCCGGAATGTCCGGCCACGGGTGCCGGACTACACGCCGACTTCGCCGTACGCGGCGAGGAGCACCGCCGGGTCGGGCCCCTCCAGGACGGTCGGCTTGCCGAGCCCGTCCAGAACGATGAATCGCAGCAGGTCACCGCGGGACTTCTTGTCGACCTTCATGGTCTCCAGGAGCTTGGGCCACTGGTCGTAGCGGTAGGTCAGCGGCAGCCCGACGGATTCGAGGACCGTGCGGTGCCGGTCGGCCGTGGCGTCGTCCAACCGGCCCGCCAGACGGCCGAGTTCGGCCGCGAAGTGCATGCCGACGGAGACCGCGGCGCCGTGCCGCCACTGGTAGCGCTCGTTCTTCTCGATGGCGTGCGCGAGCGTGTGCCCGTAGTTGAGGATCTCGCGCAGGCCCGCCTCCTTGAGGTCACCGGAGACGACCTCGGCCTTGACCTTGATGGAGCGCTCGATGAGCTCGGCGGTGTGCGGTCCCGCGGGCGTACGGGCGGCTTCCGGGTCGGCCTCGATGAGTTCGAGGATCGCCGGGTCGGCGATGAAACCGGCCTTGATGATCTCCGCGAGCCCGGAGACGTAGTCGTTCACCGGGAGCGAGTCGAGCGCCGCGAGGTCGCAGAGGACCCCGGCCGGCGGGTGGAAGGACCCGACGAGGTTCTTGCCCTCCGCGGTGTTGATGCCGGTCTTGCCGCCGACCGCCGCGTCCACCATGCCGAGCACGGTGGTCGGCACGGCGATCCAGCGCACGCCGCGCAGCCAGGTGGCCGCGACGAACCCCGCGAGGTCGGTGGTGGCGCCGCCACCCACGCCGACGATGATGTCGCTGCGGGTGAACCCGGACTGGCCGAGCGCCTTCCAGCAGTACGCCGCGACCTCGGCCGTCTTGGCCTCCTCCGCGTTCGGCACCTGGATGGCGACGGCCTCGTACCCCTGCTCGGCGAGGTCCGCGCGCAGCGCGTCACCGGTCTCGGCGAGCGCCTCGGGGTGGATCACGGCGATGCGCTTGACCTGGTCGCCGATGAGGCCGGGCAGCTCGCCGAGGAGCTGCCGACCGACCAGGACCTCGTACGGATCCGTGCCGGCGGTGCCACCGACGTGGATACGGGTGGGGGTCTGCTCCGTCGTCATGCTTCCTTCAACTCCAGTGCGTCGAGGACCGCTTCGGCGACCTCTTCGGGGGTGCGGTCGTCGGTGGCGACGACCGCGCGGGCGACTTCCTCGTACAGCTGGCGGCGGGCGTCCATCAGCTCGCGCCACTGCTTGCGCGGGTTGACCAGGAGCAGCGGGCGGGCGTGGTTGAGACCCGTGCGCTTGACGGCCTCCTCTACGTCCATCGACAGATAGACGACCGGGTGCGCGGCGAGCAGCGCGCGGGTGCTCCCGTCGAGGATCGCTCCCCCGCCGAGCGCGAGGACGCCGTCGTGCTCGGCGACGGCGGTGCGCACCGCCTGCCGCTCGAACTCGCGGAAGACCGGCTCGCCGTCCTCCAGGAAGATGTCGGCGATCTCGCGGCCCTGCGCGACGACGATGTCGGCGTCGGTGTCGCGGAACGCGGTGCCGAGCCGCTCGGCGAGCAGCGCGCCCACCGTCGACTTGCCCACACCCATCGGCCCGATCAGGACGATCAGCGGGCCGCTCACCGGATCTGGAGGTTGTCGAGGTACGACGTCACGTTCCGCCGGGTCTCGGCCACGCTGTCACCGCCGAACTTCTCGGCGACGGCGTCGGCCAGGGTCAGCGCGACCATCGCCTCGGCGACGATGCCCGCGGCCGGGACCGCGCAGACGTCCGAGCGCTGGTGGTGCGCCTTGGTGGCCTCGCCGGTCGCCACGTCGATGGTGGCGAGCGCGCGCGGCACGGTCGCGATGGGCTTCATCGCGGCCCGCACCCGCAGGAGTTCACCGGTGGTCAGACCGCCCTCGGTGCCGCCGGAGCGTCCCGAGGTGCGCTTGATGCCGTCGTCGGTGGAGACGATCTCATCGTGCGCCTTGGAACCCGGCACGCGCGCGAGGTCGAAGCCGTCGCCGACCTCGACGCCCTTGATCGCCTGGATGCCCATGAGCGCCGCGGCGAGCCGTGCGTCGAGCCGCCGGTCCCAGTGCACGTGCGAGCCGAGGCCGACGGGCACGCCGTACGCGAGCACCTCGACCACACCGCCCAGGGTGTCGCCGTCCTTGTGGGCCTGGTCGATCTCGGCGACCATCGCCTTCGACGCGTCGGCGTCGAGGCAGCGCACCGGGTCGGCGTCGAGCTTCTCGACGTCGGCGGGGGTCGGGTAGACGCCGTACGGAGCCTTGGCGCCGGCCAGCTCGGTCACATGGCTGACGATCTCGATCCCGGCCGTCTCCTTCAGGTAGGAGCGGGCGACCGCGCCGAGCGCGACGCGGGCCGCGGTCTCGCGGGCGGAGGCGCGCTCCAGGATCGGCCTGGCCTCGTCGAAGCCGTACTTCTGCATGCCCGCGAGGTCGGCGTGGCCGGGCCTCGGGCGGGTCAGCGGGGCGTTGCGGGCCAGGTCGGCGAGGATCGCCGGGTCGACCGGGTCGGCCGCCATGACCTGGTCCCACTTGGGCCACTCGGTGTTGCCCACCATGACCGCCACCGGCGAACCCATGGTCAGGCCGTGCCGCACGCCGCCCAGGAAGGTGACCTCGTCGCGCTCGAA
Source organism: Streptomyces kanamyceticus (assembly GCF_008704495.1). Classification (NCBI taxonomy): domain Bacteria; kingdom Bacillati; phylum Actinomycetota; class Actinomycetes; order Kitasatosporales; family Streptomycetaceae; genus Streptomyces; species Streptomyces kanamyceticus. The sequence continues at coordinate 8,315,723 of NZ_CP023699.1, read as the reverse complement.
CTTCATGCGCGCACCGCGTCCATAGCCGAGGCGGCGCCGGGCCAGATGGTCGGCCACCATCTCCGTGGTGATCGGCACGCCGGCGGGAAGTCCCTCCAGCGTCGCCACAAGTGCGGGTCCGTGGGACTCCCCAGCGGTCAGCCAGCGCAACCTGCTCAACGGTGCTCCTCATGCTCGCGCCTGGAACTGCGTCTTGATCGGCGCGGCCGGGTGCGCGGCCCTGGCCCGCCATCCCCCGATCCTCCCATGGCCGGGCGCGGACCTGGCCGCCGGTCCAGCTGGCGGACGTCGCCTACCGCTCGGCGAGCGCCTGCTCCCCCGCCTTGCGCATGGCGTCGAGGGGCGCGGGGGCGCGGCCCGTCATCTGTTCGACCTGGAGCACCGCCTGGTGGACGAGCAGGTCCAGGCCGCTGACGACCGCCCCGCCGTACGCCGACCAGCGGGCCGCGAGGGCGGTGGGCCACGGGTCGTACAGCACGTCGAAGAGGGTGGCGGGCCGCTCGGGGACGACGGCCGAGAGGGCGTCCGTGGTGCCCGCCGGGGTGGTGGCGATCACCAGCGGCGCGCTCAGCGCCTCCCGGGCGTCGTCCCAGGCCTCGGTCCTGACCTCGACGTCGAGCCGCTCGCCCCACTGCCGCATCTCGGCGGCACGGGTCTCGCTGCGCACGTACGCGACGACCTCGCCCGTGCAGATCCGCGCGAGCGCGGCAAGCGCGGAGGACGCGGTGGCGCCCGCGCCGAGGATCGCGGCGGACTCGACCTGCTCGATGCCGCGCTCGCGCAGGGCCGCGACCATGCCGGGGATGTCGGTGTTGTCACCGCGACGGCTGCCGTCCGCCCCGAACACGACGGTATTGACGGCCGCCACGGACGCCGCGGTCTCGCTCACCTCGTCGAGCAGCGGAATGATCGCCCGCTTCAACGGCATGGTCAGCGAAAGTCCCGCCCATTCGGAACCGAGTTCGTCGATGAATCCGGGCAGCGCCGCCTCGTCGATCTCGAAACGGCCGTACGTCCAGTCGCGCAGACCCAGCTCGTCGTATGCGGCGCGGTGCAGCACCGGGGAGAGGGAGTGGGCGATCGGAGATCCCAGAACCGCGGCCCTGCGGCCGCCGTCTCGCTCAGCCGCCATTGTTCTGCCGTTCGTTGAATTGGTCGACCAGTTTGTCGTGCTCGGCCAGCGTCTTGGTGAACTGGGTCTTCTTGCCGTCGACGGAGACGAAGTACATCCAGCCGCCGCTGTCCGGCTCCAGCGTGGCCTTCAACGCCTCGTCGCCCGGGTTTCCGATCGGTCCCGGCGGCAGACCCCTGTGGTAATAGGTGTTGTACGGGTCCGGGTCGTTCCTGATCTCCGAGATCGGGATCTTGATCTTGCTCTCGCCCTTGAGGTAGTTGTACGCGGAGTCGAACTCAAGCTTCTGGTTGGTCGCCGTGTTCGTCGCCTTGAGGCGGTTGTAGACGACGGCCGCCATCTTCTTGAAGTCGTCGTGCGTCATGCCCTCCGCCTGCACGAGGCTGGCCACGGTGAGGACCTGCAACGGGTCCTTCAGATGCAGCGCTTCGGCCTTCGACTTGAGGCCCATCTCGTCGTACTTCTCATTGGCCTGGGCGACCATGTTCTTGAGGACGTCCTCGGGTTTCTGGCCCTTGGTGACCGGATAGCTGGAGGGGTAGAGGAATCCTTCCAGCGGGTCCCTGATGTCCTTGTTCGTATTCGCCCAGTCAGGAAGTCCGAGGCTCTTCCATTCCTTCTTGGCGACCTTCGCCGTGGTGCCCTTTTCCAGTTCGAGACGCGTATCGATCTGCTGATACACCGCCGCGTTCCGCCTGCCCTCGGGAATGATGAGGTTGTTGCGGCTCTTGGGGTTGAGCATCAATGCGACGGCGCTCTTGGCCGACATTTCCTTCTTCAGCACATAGACGCCCGCTTGAATGGACTTGCCCTGCGGGTTCTGGCCCTGTGCCGATACGAAGGCGTCGACGCTCTTGACGACTCCGGCGTCCTTGAGTTTCTGTCCGATCGCGTATCCGCTGGACGCCTTGGGGATCTCGACGGTGGCCTGGCCCGAGCCCTCTCCCGCGAAGTCCGGGGCCGTGCCGAAACGGTCCTGGTAGAACTGGTAGCCGAAATAGGCGACGCCGCCGAGACCGCCCGCGAAGACGAGAGTGACGACCAGACAGGCACAGCCGCTGCGGCGCTTCTTGGGCTTCTTTCCGCCCCGTCCGCCGCGCCGGTCGCCGCGGCCGCCCCCGCGCCCTGGGTCATCGTCGTCGTCATCGTCGTAGCCGTCGTCCCCGCCACCCGCGAAGAAGGCGTGTTCGCCCTGGTCGGGGCCCGGGTCCCAGTCCGCCTCGCGCTCGGGCTCGGCCTGTTCGGCAGGGCGTCGGCGGGCGGGCGGCTCCGGCGGGGCGTAGGCGTCGGGCGTCGCGTAGTAGTCGGGGCTCTCGCCGCCGTAGCCGCCCTGCTGACCGCCGTAGGGGTCCATCGGATCGCCGCTGTAGGGGACCTGACCCTGCCCGCCGGTGTCCCAGCCACCGTTGTAGCCCTGGTCGGATCCGCCGTTGTAGGCCTGGGCGGGGCCACCGCCGTAGCCCTGACCGGGCCCGGCGTTGTACTGCTGCTGGCCCTGGCCCTGGGCGTACTGGCCCTGACCGGTGTCGTACTGCTGCTGACCCTGGGCGTACTGCCCCTGGCCCGTGTCGTACTGCTGCTGGCCGTAGCCCTGCTGCTGGCCGGTGTTCCAGTCGCCGTACTGGCCCTGGTGCTGCTGGCCCTGGTGCTGCGGGTTCTGCTGATGCTGGTGCGGCTGCTGGTGGTACTGCTCCTGGCCGCCGTAGGTGGACTGCCCGCCCGCGGGCGTCTGACCTCCCCATCCGCCGTCCCCGTACAACGGGTCCTCCGGATGCCACGGTTCGGAGCCTGGGCCCCGGCCATACTCAGTCATCGATCCCCTACATGCCGCGAGGCGGGGCCGCCGTCGAATGGCCGGGCAACCGTTCCGCCTCTTGCTGCTGTGCGGCAGCTGTTCGAACGCCGCCGCATCGCGCGGAACGTTACCGTATCGCGATCAGATGACCACTTCGACGCCCTCGCCGGGAGCTCTGCCTGACGCCCGTTCGGACTCCAGGGCCTGCTGGAGGATGATCACCGCGGCCGCCTGATCGATGACAGACCTGCCCTTTTTGGACTTCACGCCGGAGGCGCGCAGGCCCTGACTGGCCGTCACTGTGGTCATCCTCTCGTCCACGAGCCTCACCGAAATGGGGGCGACCATGCGGGCGAGGTCCTGGGTGAAGGCGCGGATCTTGGCGGCCGCCGGGCCCTCGCCCCCGTTGAGGGAGCGAGGGAGGCCGACGACGATCTCGATCGGCTCGTACTCGTCGACGAGCTGCTTCAACCGGCGCTGGGCCGCCGGGACGTCGCGTCCCGGCACCGTCTCGACCGGCGTCGCGAGGATCCCATCGGGGTCGCACGAGGCGACCCCGATGCGGGCGTCACCGACGTCGATGGCGAGCCGTCGGCCCCTGCGCATGCCCTGGGCAGGCTCGGTCATCAGGCCGTCTCGGTGACGAGGCGCTCGACCGCGGCGATGGCGTCGCCGATCGCCTCCGGGTTCTGGCCGCCGCCCTGGGCGACGTCCGGCTTGCCGCCGCCACCGCCGCCGAGGGTCTTGGCGGCCGTGCGGACCAGGTCACCGGCCTTGAGACCACGCTCGCGCGCGGCCTCGTTGGTGGCGATCACCGTGACCGGGCGGCCGTTGGCCGAGGCGAAGAGGGCGACCACCGCGGGCCGGTCGCCCGGGATGCGGCCGCGCACGTCGAGGACGAGCTTGCGCAGGTCGTCGGCGCCCGTGCCGTCCGGCACCTGCCCGGTGACCAGGGCGACACCGCGTACGTCCTTGGCGGAGTCGACGAGCCCGGCGGCGGCCGCGAGGACCTTCTCCGCGCGGAACTTCTCGATCTCCTTCTCGGCGTCCTTCAACTTGCCGAGCATGGCGGAGACCTTCTCGGGCAGCTCCTCGGGGCGGCCCTTGACCAGCTCCTGGAGCTGGGCGACGACCGTGTGCTCCTTGGCGAGGAAGTTGTACGCGTCGACGCCGACCAGGGCCTCGATGCGGCGCACGCCGGAGCCGATGGAGGACTCGCCGAGCAGCTTCACCAGGCCGAGCTGGGCGGTGTTGTGCACGTGCGTGCCGCCGCACAGCTCCTTGGAGAAGTCGCCGATGGTGACGACGCGCACGCGCTCGCCGTACTTCTCGCCGAACTCGGCGATGGCGCCGGACTTCTTGGCGTCGTCGATCGACATGACCTCGGCCTGGACGTCCAGCTCGCGGGAGAGGACCTCGTTGATCCGCTGCTCGACGTCCGTCATCACGGCCGTGGGCACGGCGGACGGCGAACCGAAGTCGAAGCGGAAGCGGCCGGGCTGGTTCTCCGAACCGGCCTGGGCGGCCGTCGGGCCGAGCGCGTCGCGCAGCGCCTGGTGCGTGAGGTGCGTGGCGGAGTGGGCGCGGGCGATGGCCCGGCGGCGGTGCGAGTCGATCGAGGCCCAGACGGGGGCGCCGACGGTGATCTCGCCGACCTGGACGACACCCTTGTGCACGTGGACGCCGGGGACCGGCTTCTGTACGTCACGGATCTCGACGACGGCGCCGCTGTCCAGGCGGATGCGCCCGGTGTCACCGATCTGGCCGCCGCCCTCGGCGTAGAACGGGGTGCGGTCCAGGACGATCTCGACCTCGTCGCCCTCGGTGGCGGCGGGCGAGGAGACGCCGTTGACCAGGAGGCCGACGATGACGGCCTCGTTCTCGGTGAGCGCATAGCCGGTGAAGTCGGTGGCGCCCGCGGCGTCCGCGATCTCGCGGTAGGCGTGCAGGTCGGCGTGGCCGGTCTTCTTGGCCATGGCGTCGGCCTTGGCGCGGTCCCGCTGCTCCTTCATCAGGCGGCGGAAGCCGTCCTCGTCCACGGTCAGGCCCTGTTCGGCGGCCATCTCCAGGGTGAGGTCGATCGGGAAGCCCCACGTGTCGTGCAGCAGGAACGCCTTGTCGCCGGAGAGGACCTGGCCACCGGCGGCCTTGGTCTCGGTGACGGCGGTGTCGAGGATGTTCGTGCCGCCCTTGATGGCCTTGAGGAAGGCGGCCTCTTCGGCGAGGGCGACGGTCTCGATGCGCTTGCGGTCGGTGACGAGCTCCGGGTACTGCAGGCCCATCGTGTCGATCACGACGTTGATCAGGTCCTGGACGACAGGGCCCGTGGCGCCCATCAGACGCATGTTGCGGATGGCACGGCGCATGATGCGGCGCAGGACGTACCCGCGGCCCTCGTTGCCGGGGCTGACGCCGTCGCCGATGAGCATCGTCGACGTACGGATGTGGTCGGCGACCACGCGCAGGGAGACGTCCGAGCCGTGCTCGGCGCCGTAGCGCACGCCGGTCAGCTCGGTGGCCTTGTCCATGACGACGCGCAGGGTGTCGGTCTCGTACATGTTCTGTACGCCCTGCAGGATCATGGCGAGGCGCTCGAGACCGAGACCGGTGTCGATGTTCTTCGTGGGCAGCTCGCCGAGGATCTCGAAGTCCTCCTTGGAGGTGCCCTGGCCGCGCTCGTACTGCATGAAGACCAGGTTCCAGATCTCCACGTAGCGCTCGTCGTTGACGGCGGGGCCGCCCTCGGCGCCGAACTCCGGGCCGCGGTCGTAGTTGATCTCGGAGCACGGGCCGCAGGGTCCGGGCACGCCCATGGACCAGAAGTTGTCCTTCTTGCCCAGGCGCTGGATGCGCTCCTTGGGGACGCCGACCACCTCGTGCCAGATGCGCTCGGCCTCGTCGTCGTCGAGGTAGACGGTGATCCAGAGCTTCTCCGGCTCCAGGCCGAAGCCGCCGTCGGCCACGGAGCCGGTGAGCAGCTCCCAGGCCAGCTTGATGGCGCCTTCCTTGAAGTAGTCGCCGAAGGAGAAGTTGCCGCACATCTGGAAGAACGTGCCGTGCCGCGTGGTCTTGCCGACCTCTTCGATGTCGGGCGTGCGCACGCACTTCTGCACGCTGGTGACGCGCGGGGCGGGCGGCTTGACCTCACCCAGGAAGTAGGGCTTGAAGGGCACCATGCCGGCGGGGACGAGCAGCAGAGTCGGGTCGTCCGCGATGAGCGACGCCGAAGGGACGACGGTGTGCCCGCGCTCCTCGAAGAAGCTCAGCCAGCGGCGGCGGATTTCAGCCGACTCCATCAGTGGTCCTCATTCCGGTCGTACGAGTACCGCGTGTTCTCGAGGTACTTCGTCTTGTTGGTGCTGTCGTGCTTGTCGGTCTTGGTGGCGCTGCGGTTCTCGATGACCGCGAAGCGCCGCTGCGCGGGCAGCTCGGTGTCGGGGTGGTGGTTCGTGCCGAGCGCCTCGCCCAGCTCGGCCTCGCGCTCGGCCATGCCGTCGCGGACGTCGAGGGCGAAGTCCTTCAGGCGGTGCCCCGCCTCGATCGCCTTGTTCGCCGCCTGCGCGGCGAGGCTCTCGGGCGTCAGCTGCTTGAGCTTGCGGTTGACCTTCGTGGTGGCCCATACGCCGGCGGCTGCGCCCGCGGTGAACCAGAACGTACGGCGGAACATCGCTGCGTCAGTCCTTCTTCCGCTTACCCCGCCGTGCGGCCGGGACAGTGCGGCCCACGATCACCGTACGACGGGACGGCTTGGCGGGCATTTCCTTCGTCTCGGGCCCGGCCTTGCGGCTGATGGCCCTGCGCACGCCGTAACCGAACGCGGCCACCTTGACGAGCGGGCCGCCGAAGGTGGACGCGACGGTCGTGGACAGCGCCGACGCGTTCGAGGTGACTTCCTGGACGTCCGAGGCGATGGCGTCGACGCGGTCGATCTGGGTCTGCGCGGAGCGCACCGCGGTGGAGGCGTCGGCCAGGAGCGGAACGGCCTGCTCCGTCACATCGGCGACGAGCTTGGTGGTCGCCCTGAGCGTCTGGGCCAGCCTCGCCAGTGCCACCGCGAGGAAGGAGACCAGGATCGCCCAGAAGACGGCCACCAGGATTCCGGCAACCTCTCCACCCGACACTTGGCACCGCTCCCTGGATCTCGTCCCTGAACATCGTTCCTGAACATCGAAAAGTCGTCCCCCGACCCTATCGCGCCGGGGCCGCGGGTCCGTACCGCATTCCCCCTCGGCACAACAGGAGTTGCGCGAAGCGATTGTACGGACCGCATACGGGTGAGTACGCTCCGTACCCCATGCGACCTCCTCAGCCCGGCAACCTCCCCCTGGAACTCAACGCCTTCGTCGGACGCACCACCGAACTGGCGGAGCTGGCAACGGCGTTGGAGGCGGGGCGGCTGGTCACCGTGACCGGGGTCGGCGGGGTCGGCAAATCGCGCCTGGCCGCGCGGGCCGCCGCGCGGAGCGGGCTGCGCGACGGGGCCTGGCTGGTGGACCTCACCGCGCTGCGCGACCCGGACCTGGTGGACCACGCGGTCGCCGAGGCCCTCGAGCTGACGGACCACACCAGCAGGCCGCCGCGGCAGGTGCTCCTCGGACATCTCGCGGAGCGGGAACTGCTCCTCGTCGTCGACGGGTTCGAGCACCTCGTGGACGTCTGCGCCTCGCTGGTGAACGACCTGCTCACGCACTCCCCCGGCCTTCGGGTGCTCGCCGTGGGGCGCAGGCCGCTGGAGACCGCGGGCGAGCGGCTCTTCCCGCTGGCGCCGCTGCCCGCCCCGGACGCGGCCGCGCTCTTCACCGACCGGGCGACGGACACGCTGCCCGGCTTCGCCGTCGACGACGCCAACCGCGCGGACGTCCTCGAACTCTGCCACCGCCTCGACGGCATCCCGCTCGCCGTCGAACTGGCCGCGGGACGGCTGCGGGCGCTCTCCCCCGGGCAGCTCCTCGCCCGGCTCGACGACCGGTTCCGGCTGCTCACCGGGGCCAGGCGCGACGTGCCGACCCGGCACCAGACGCTGCGTACGGCCATCGGCTGGAGCCATGAGCTGTGCAGTCCGGGCGAGCGGCTGCTCTGGTCGCGGCTCTCCGTGTTCGACGGGCAGTTCGACCTGGAGGCCGTCGAGTACATCTGCGCCGGGGACGGACTGCACGCCGACGACGTGCTCGACGTCCTCGGCGAGCTGCTCGCGCAGTCCGTGGTCTGCCGCGAGGAGGGCCCCGCGGGCGTGCGCTACCGCATGCTCGACACGGTCAGGGCGTACGGCGCGGACTGGCTGGAGGCGGCGGGCGAGTCCACGCGGATGCGCCGCAGGCACCGCGACTGGTACATGGGGCTCGCCACCTGGTGCGAGCTGGACTGGTTCTCACCGCGGCAGGCGCAGGTCGCGGCCCTGGTGGACATGGAACTGCCCAATCTGCGCGCCGCGTTGGAGTTCTGTCTGACCGAGCGGGACGAGGCACATCTGGGGCAGTACCTCGCGGGCACGCTGTGGTTCTACTGGGTGGGCTGCGGACGCCTCGCCGAGGGCAGGCACTGGCTCGGCCGGGCCCTGGAGCTGGACGGCGGGCACGAGGAGTCGCGGCTCAAGGCGCTCTGGGTGCTCGGTTACGTCGCGGTGCTGCAGGGCGACACGATCGCCGCGCTCGCCGCGCTGCACGAGTGCCGCGACGAGGCGGAGCGCACCGGCAGCGCCGCCGCGGCCGCGTACGCCGAGCACCGCATCGGCTGTCTCGCCCTGGTCTCGGACGACATCCCGCGTGCAGAAACGCTGCTGCGCTCGGCGCTCGACCGCTATCACGAGATCGGCGAGCTCAACAGCAACGTCCTGATGGGCCAGGTCGAGCTGGCCATGGCGCTGGCCTTCCGCGGTGAGCTCGCCACCGCGGTGGAGCTCTGCGAGGACGTACGCCAGGTCTGCGAGGACCACGGCGAGAGCTGGGCTCTCGCCTACGCCCTCTACGTCCTCGGTTACGCGGCCTGGACGCGCGGCGAGGCCGACGCGGCCCGTGAGCTGCTCGCCCGGTCGCTCGACCTGGACCACCGCTTCCACGATCTGCTCGGCGCGGTCCTGTCCCTGGAGCTCCTTGCGCTGTTCACGGCGGCGGAGGGGGACCCGGCGGAGGCGGCGGTGCTGCAGGGCGCGGCGGCGGGCATCTGGCCGTCGGTGGGTCTTCCGCTGTTCGGCTCGGGCCATTTCGGCGGGCCGCACACGGCGTGCGAGGAGCAGGCCCGGGAGGCCCTCGGCGACGAGCGGTACGAGGAGTGCCTGCGGCAGGGCGCGGGCCTCGGCCTCGACGCGGCGGTGGCGCGGGCGCTGCGGGCCGACGACGACGCGGGAACCGGCCCCGGGAACGAGCGAACCCGCCGCCTGCCCCGCCAGGAAGGGCGGGGAGGCGACGGGCTGAAGCAGGGAGAGCTACGTCCGGGTCAGCGGGCGTAGTACTCGACGACGAGCTGCTCGTCGCAGATCACGGGGATCTCCTTGCGGTTCGGGTCGCGGTCCAGGCGGAAGGCCAGGGCCTTCAGGTTCACCTGGAGGTAGCGCGGGGTCTCGCCGTCGGGGGCGAAGCCACCCTCACGCGCGACCTGGAACAGCGGCTTCTCGCGGCTGCGCTCGCGGACCATCACGACGTCGTCGGGACGGACGCGGAACGACGGCTTGTCGACCTTGCCGCCGTTGACCTCGATGTGACCGTGCACGACCATCTGGCGGGCCTGGTAGATCGTGCGGGCGATGCCCGAACGCAGAACCAGGGCGTCGAGACGACGCTCCAGCTCGATGACCAGGGCCTCACCGGTCTTGAGCTGCGTCTTGGACGCACGCTCGTAGGCACGGACGAGCTGGCGCTCGGACAGGTCGTACTGCGCGCGCAGACGCTGCTTCTCGAGCAGACGGACCTTGTAGTCCGAGTTCTGCTTGCGCCCACGGCCGTGCTCGCCCGGCGGGTAGGGGCGGGCCTCGAAGTACTTGACGGCCTTCGGGGTCAGCGCGATGCCGAGGGCACGCGACTTCTTGACCTTGGGGCGGGACTGGTTCGGCATGAACCAACCTCTCTGTTCTCTGTGAAATCGGCTTCACCAGGGTTAGGGGAGGTCGCAATCCGCAGCCTGGGAAACCCCTCGGATCCGGTGGTGCTGGATCCGGCGGGCAGCCGCTCCCTGGTCTGGGCACATACGTGCAGCACGCGAGTGGCCCACCGACCGCTTCCCGGGATCCGGGATGGTGGTGGGCTGCCCGCGACACCTTCGACGGTGCGCGACGCTCCTGGATCCCCATCACCTTGCGGTGCGGGGCTCCGGCTGAATGTCCCGTTCTGGTGGTGCCGGTACGAGACCGGACACGGGACGCAGCGCTCGGGCCAGTGTACCGGGTGACGGAGGGTGCCTCAGCCGCAGGTGGCGAGGAGGTCCTGGAGGGCCAGCTTCTCGGGGGCCGTGACCGTCAGCCGGTACTTGGCCTTGATGCCGGTCCAGCGGCGCCCGTACTCGCACCAGTATTCCTTGCGGGGCGGCTTCCACTTGTCGGGGGTCTGACTGCTCTTGACGTAATTCGTGTCCTTGTCGGCGGCGAGCAGGACGTCCAGGTCGTTGGCGTAGGTGAGGCGCCGCTTGGGGGTCCAGGCCCAGGCACCCGCCCGCCAGGCGGCGCCGAGCGCGACGACGTGGTCGGTCTGGATCTGGGAGGCCCTGCGGGAGGAGTAGGGCAGTTCCTTGCCGGTGTAGGGGTCCTTCAGCGTCCCGGAGAGGACGACGCAGGGGTTGCGGTCGCCCTCGCGCAGGTTCTTCAGGTCGCGTCGCAGCACGTCGTCCCGGGTGTCGCAGCCGTTGCGCCCGCCGGGTGCGTCGGTGTCGTCGGACCAGCCGTCGCCGAACTCGGAGCGCTGGTACGTCTGCCAGTTCTTGCCCCAGGCGACGGTGAGGCGGGCGAGCTGGTCCCGGGCGGTGGCCGCGGTGGGCGGGAAGCCGGGGCTGGCGAGGGGGGCCTTCGCCGAGGGAGAGCTGAGTGCGGCTGGCGAAGTGGTCGCTGAGCGTCGCGCGTCGGCCCGCTCCAGCTGGGGTGGCGTGCACGCCGCTGCTACGGCGGCCAGGACGAGCACCGTCCCCGCCACGGCTTGCCCGGCTGCTCTGCCCATGGCTGTGAGCGTAGGCGGCGACGGCGGGGCCCGCGCCCCGAAGGGGCGCGGGGAACGGCGCGACCAGCCACGACGCACCCGCAGAGGCGAGCGCTCAGCTCTCCGGCTTCTCGCCCTTGAGCCGCGCACGCACCCGCTCGACCACGTCGGCGTAACGCGCCTCCGCCCCGTACCGAGTGGGTTGGTAGTAGCGCTTGCCCTCCACCGCGTCCGGCGCGTACCGCTGGGTGGCGATGCCGCCCGGCACGTCGTGCGGATACACGTACCCCTGGGCGTGCCCGAGCTTGGCCGCGCCCTTGTAGTGGCCGTCGCGCAGGTGGGGCGGGACGGGTCCGGCGAGGCCGCCGCGGACGTCCGCCTGGGCCTGCTGGATCGCGATCGTCGCGGCGTTCGACTTGGGGGCGAGCGCGAGGGCGATCGTGGCGTGGCTGAGGGTGAGCGCCGCCTCCGGGAAGCCGATCATCGCGACGGCCTGGGCGGCGGCGACCGCGGTCGGCAGCGCGGTGGGGTCGGCGAGGCCGATGTCCTCGCTCGCGGAGATCATCAGGCGCCGGGCGATGAAGCGGGGGTCCTCGCCCGCCTCGATCATGCGGGCCAGATAGTGCAGGGCCGCGTCCACGTCCGAGCCGCGGATGGACTTGATGAGGGCGCTCGCGACGTCGTAGTGCTGGTCGCCGTCCCTGTCGTACTTCACGGCGGCGCGGTCGACCGACTCCTCCAGGGTCCGGAGGGTGATCTCCTGCTCGCCCTTGGCCAGGGCCGAGCCCGCGCCCGCCTCCAGGGCGGTCAGCACGCGCCGGGCGTCGCCGCCCGCGATGCGCAGCAGATGCGCCTCGGCCTCTTCGGGCAGCTCGACGGCGCCGCCCAGGCCCCGCTCGTCGATGAGCGCGCGGCGCAGCAGGGCGCGCAGGTCGTCGTCGGTGAGCGGTTCGAGGGTGAGCAGCAGGGAGCGGGACAGGAGCGGCGAGATGATCGAGAAGTACGGATTCTCGGTGGTGGCGGCGATCAGCGTCACCCAGCGGTTCTCGACGGCGGGCAGCAGGGAGTCCTGCTGGGCCTTGCTGAAGCGGTGGATCTCGTCGAGGAAGAGGACGGTCTCCTTGCCGTGGCCGCCCATCGCCCTGCGGGCGCCGTCGATGACCGCGCGCACTTCCTTGACGCCCGCGGTGATCGCGGAGAGCTCGACGAACCGCTTGTTCGTCGCCTTGGACACCACGTACGCCAGGGTCGTCTTGCCGATGCCCGGCGGGCCCCACAGGAACACCGAGGACGGTCCCGCGGGCCCTCCCTCGCCCTCGCCCACCAGGCGGCGCAGGGGCGAGCCCGGCTTCAGCAGATGCTGCTGGCCGACGACTTCGTCGAGGGTGCGCGGGCGCATCCGGACGGCCAGGGGACTGCTGGACGGGTCCTTCTCCTGGCGGTCTTCGGCTGCGGCGGTGAACAGGTCGGGCTCCACGTCAAGAACCCTATGTCACGCCACTGACAATCCCGCCGGGAGGCGGAATCCGGGGGCGATCAGAGGCCTCACGCCCAGAGGTCGGCGCCCCAGCGGGTGAGGATCAGCATCGCGATGATGCCGGTGTGCATCACCGGGAGCGCCCAGGTGAAGTCCTCGAGGAAGCTCTTGGCCCAGCCCGGCGCGGGCAGGAAGCCCTTGCGGATGTTGAAGGACGTGACGTACCAGAACATCAGGAGCGTGGCGACCCAGGCCAGGCAGCACCAGAGGCAGAGCGCGTTGATGTGGTAGAGCGACTGGATCATCAGCCAGGTGCAGAACCCGACTCCGAAGAGCGTGCCCGCGTTGAAGGTGAGCCAGTACCAGCGCGGGAAGCGGGCCCCGGCGAGCAGGCTCATGCCGACGCAGATCACGATGCCGTAAGTGACCAGGCCCAGCATCGGGTTGGGGAACCCGAAGGCCTCGGCCTGCTCGCTCTTCATGATGCTGCCGCAGGCGACCACGGGGTTGATGCTGCAGCCCGGCTGGAAGTTCGGGTCCTTCAGGAGCTCGAACTTGTCCAGGGTGATGATCCAGGAGGCGAGCACACCGGCCGCGCCCGTGATCACCAGGAGCAGGGCGAACGCGCGGCTGCCGCCGACGGAACCCGGAGCGTGCCGCCTCTCCTGGTCGTCCAAGGCGTCGTCCTTCGCTGACATCGTTTTGCTCATCACGCCGTTCCGTCGCTTGTGGTGGCCGCGGGCACGCACATTGTGCCGTACGCGCCTGTGTGTCCACCGTTCGATGGACATAAGGAGGTACGCACAGAGGTCCCGACGCGTTCGTTCCACCGCGACACTCGACGGCATGGGCGCATACGGGTACGAACTCGCGGTCGACGTACGGGGACTGCGCAAGAGGTACGGCGACGTCACGGCCGTCGACGGGGTGGACCTGCGGATAGAGCCGGGCGAGGTCTTCGGGATCCTCGGCCCCAACGGCGCGGGCAAGAGCACCACGGTGGAGATCCTCCAGGGCAACAGGGCCCGGGACGGCGGTGAGGTCACCGTGCTCGGCGCCGATCCCGGCACCGCGGGGCGGGCCTGGCGCTCGCGCGTCGGGATCGTCTGGCAGGACGAATCCGCGCCCGCCGAGTTGACGGTGGCCGAGACGGTGCGGCACTTCGCGCGCTACTACCCGCGACCGCGCGACCCCGACGAAGTGATCGCGCTGGTCGGCCTGGAGGAGAAAGCGACGAGCCGGATCAAGGCCCTTTCGGGCGGCCAGCGGCGGCGGCTCGACGTGGCGCTCGGCGTGATCGGCGGGCCCGAGCTGCTGCTCCTCGACGAGCCGACGACCGGCTTCGACCCGGCGGCCAGGCGGCAGTTCTGGGCCCTGATCAGGACGCTCGCCGACGAGGGCACGACCATCGTGCTCACCACGCACTACCTGGAGGAGGCCGAGGCGCTCGCGCACCGGCTCGCGGTGATCGCCGAGGGGCGGGTGGTGGCGCGGGGCGAGCCCGCGGAGCTGCGCAGGCGGTACGGCACCGAGGCCACCGTCGAGTGGACCGCGGCGGACGGCACTCCGTGCGAGGAGCGCACCGCGACGCCGACCCGCACGGTCGCCGGGCTGCTCGGCGCCTTCGACGGGGAGATCCCCGACCTGCGGATCCGCCGCCCCACGCTGGAGGACGTCTACCTCCGGCTGACCGGACAGGAGGACGACCGATGACCACCACGACCGGCACCGAGGGAACGCGCTCGCCGGGCGCCGCCGCCGACCGGCTGCCCGGCGCCTGGGGGCTCGGCCTGCATCAAGGCGCCCTGGAACTGCGGCAGTTCTTCCGCCAGCGCGAACAGGTCGTCTTCACCTTCGCCTTCCCCATCGTCTTCCTCTTCCTCTTCGCGTCGATCTTCAGCGACGATGTGTCGGGCGCGGGCATCACCGCCTCCCAGCTGTACGTCGCCGCGATGATCGCCGCGGGCATCATGTCGACCAGCTTCCAGTCCCTCGGCATCTCGATCGCGATCGAGCGGGACGAGAAGGTGCTTCGCCGACTGCGCGGGACGCCGATGCCCCCGGCCGCGTACTTCCTGGGAAAGATCTGGCTGGTCCTGGTCACCGGCGTCCTGGAGACGGCGCTCCTGCTGATCGTCGGCGTGAGCCTCTTCGACGTCGACCTGCCCACGCGCGCGAGCGACTGGTTGACCTTCGGCTGGATCTTCGTCCTGGGGATCACCAGCTGTGCGCTGCTCGGCATCGCGATCAGCAGCGTCCCGAGGTCGGGGCGGAGCGCCACCTCGGTGGTCATCCTGCCCTTCCTGGTGCTGCAGTTCATCTCCGGCGTGTACATCGCCATCGACACCATTCCGGACTGGATGCTGAACATCGGGGCGCTGTTCCCGCTGAAGTGGATGTGCCAGGGCTTTCGCGGGGTGTTCCTGCCGGATTCCGCGCAGGTGCTCGAACAGGCGGGGAGCTGGGAGTACGGAAAGATCGCCCTGGTGCTCGGCGCGTGGTGCGTCGGAGGGCTCGTGCTGTGCCTGCTGACCTTCCGGTGGAAGGACCGGCGCGATGGGTGAGCCCCTCCGCCGGGGGCGAGGCCGCGGGGCGCTGCCCCGGACCCCGCTCCTCAATCGCCGGAGGGGCTTGATTTACGCCAGCTTCCCCTGGAGGACCGCCACGACCTCGTCCACCGCGACCGCCTCCTGCTCCCCGGACTCCATGTCCTTGAGCTGGACGACGCCCTCTTCGAGATCCCGCTCGCCCGCGACGACGGTGAAGCGCGCGCCCGAGCGGTTGGCGTTCTTCATCGCGCCCTTGAGGCCCTTGCCGCCGTACGAGAAGTCCGCCGCGACACCGGCCTTGCGCAGCTCCGTCACCTTGGCGAACAGGACGCGGCGCGCCTCCTCGCCGAGCGGCACCGCGAACACGCTGGTGGACGCGGGCAGTTCGAGCTCGACGCCCTCCGCCTCAAGCGCGAGCACCGTGCGGTCCACGCCGAGCGCCCAGCCGACCGAGGGCAGCGAGGGGCCGCCGATCATCTCGGACAGGCCGTCGTAGCGACCGCCACCGCCGACCGCGGACTGCGAGCCGAGGCCGTCGTGGACGAACTCGAAGGTGGTGCGGGTGTAGTAGTCGAGGCCCCGGACCAGCTTCTCGTCGTCCTCGAAGGCGACGCCCGCCGCCGTGACCAGTTCGCGGACCTGCTCGTGGTACGCCTTGCAGGCGTCGCACAGGTAGTCGCGCAGCGAGGGCGCGCCCACCAGCTGCTTCTGGACGTCGGCCCGCTTGTCGTCGAGGACCCGCAGCGGGTTGATGTCGATACGTCGACGTGTCTCCTCGTCCAGGTCGAGCCCGCGCAGGAAGTCCTGCAGCGCGGCGCGGTAGACGGGGCGGCACTCCTTGTCGCCGAGCGAGTTGAGCAGGATCCGGAAGTTCCGCAGGCCGAGGGTGCGGTACGCCTGGTCGGCCAGGATGATCAGCTCGGCGTCGAGCGCCGGGTCCTCGGCACCGATCGCCTCGGCGCCCACCTGGGAGAAGTGCCTGTACCGGCCCTTCTGGGGGCGCTCGTAGCGGTAGTAGGAGCCCGAGTACCAGAGCTTGACGGGGAGGTTGCCCGCCTTGTGCAGGTTGCCTTCGAGCGCGGCGCGCAGCACCGAGGCGGTGCCTTCGGGGCGCAGCGCGAGCTGGTCGCCGCCCTTGGTCTCGAAGGCGTACATCTCCTTGGAGACGATGTCCGTGGACTCGCCGACGCCGCGCGAGAACAGCTCGACGTTCTCAAAACCGGGCGTCTCGATGTAGCCGTAGCCCGAGTTGCGCAGCGGAGCGGCGATCGCCTCGCGCACCGCCAGGTACTTCGCGGAGTCCGGCGGCAGCAGGTCGTAGGTGCCCTTGGGGGCCTTGAAGGTGCTCACGGTGTTCTCTCGTCACATTCCTCGTCGCGGGGCGGACGTGTCGTCCGCGCCCAGGCCGGCGGCCACCTGCCGCAGGTACG
This sequence comes from Streptomyces kanamyceticus, assembly GCF_008704495.1. Classification (NCBI taxonomy): domain Bacteria; kingdom Bacillati; phylum Actinomycetota; class Actinomycetes; order Kitasatosporales; family Streptomycetaceae; genus Streptomyces; species Streptomyces kanamyceticus. The sequence continues at coordinate 8,299,223 of NZ_CP023699.1, read as the reverse complement.
GATTGGTGGCGCGCTCCTGGCCGATGGATGTCTGGGGACCGTGTCCCGACAGGACCACGGTCGAGTCGTCGAGCGGCAGGCACACCCGGCCCAGCGAGTCGAGGATCTCGGCGTGGCTGCCGCCGGGCAGGTCGGTGCGTCCGATGGAGCCGGCGAAGAGCAGATCGCCCGAGAAGAAGACCGAGGGGATCTCCTGCGTCTCGGGCATCCGGAAGGTCACCGACCCCTTCGTATGCCCCGGGGCGTGCGCGACGGAGAAGTCGAGGCCCGCCAGCTTCAGGTCCGCGCCGTCGGTCAGCTCCCGCAGGTCGTCGGGCTCCCCCACCGTCAGCTCACCCATCAGCGGCATCCCGATGGAGCGGCCGAGCGCCTTCTCGGGGTCGCTCAGCATGTACCGGTCGCGGGGGTGGATCCACGCGGGCACGTCGTGCGCTCCGCACACCGGGACGACCGAGGCGACGTGGTCGATGTGGCCGTGGGTGAGGATGACCGCGACGGGCTTGAGCCGATGCTTCTTCAGCGCGTCCTCGACTCCCTGGGCGGCCTGGTGGCCCGGGTCGATGATCACGCACTCCTCGCCTGCGGCGGGGGCGACCAGATAGCAGTTGGTGCCCCAGGCCCCGGCGGGGAACCCGGCAATGAGCACGATCGTCCTTCGTTCGTCGTCCGGCGGGAGGCAGCCGCGGTCCCCGGCGGGAACGCGGCAGATCAGAGCCTACCGGCGCTGCCGATTCCACAGGTAACCCATATACGGTACGGGGCACTACGCAGCGCATGAGGAGACGTGCGCGGGAGAAGGGGAGAAGAGCCGGTGGTCAGCCAGGAACAGCGCCGCAAGCAGCTCGCCCGGGAGAAGGCACTGCGCCAGCAGCAGCGCCGCGACGCCGCGCGGCGCAGGGCGCGGATGCGCAACGCGGTCCTCGCGGGAGCCCTCGCCGTGGTCGTGGCGGGCGGCGCGGTGTCGTACGCGGCGGGCGCCTTCGACGGTGACGACGCGTTGGACGACGCGAACGCGCAGCCCAGCAGCACGCCTCCGAAGGACCCGTGCAAGAAGGCGGCACCCGGCAAGGTGAAGCCGCTGAGCTTCAAGAAGGAGCCCGCACTCACCATCGACAAGTCCGCCGACTACGCGATGGACCTGAAGACGACGTGCGGTGACATCGGCCTCGACCTGGACGCCGCCAAGGCCCCGCACACCGTCAACTCCTTCAACTTCCTGGTGAACAAGGGCTACCTGGACCACACCAAGTGTCACCGGCTCACCACCGGCGGCATCTACGTCCTGCAGTGCGGCGACCCCAAGGGCACCGGTGAGGGCACCCCCGGCTACTCGATCCCCGACGAGAACCTGAAGGACAAGCGCCTGAAGGGGAACGTGTATCCGGCGGGCACGGTCGCCATGGCGAACCAGTACAACGCCAAGGCGAAGAAGGGACGGGACACCGGCGGCAGCCAGTTCTTCCTCGTCTACCAGGACAGTCAGCTCCCGCCCGACTACACACCGTTCGGGACCATTTCCGAATCGGGCATGAAGGTGCTCAAGAAGATCGCCGCCGCCGGGGAGAGCACCGGGCAGGGCGATGGCGCCCCGAACGCGACGGTCGCCATCGACAAGGCGACCGTGACGAAATCCTGAGCGCCGCCAGGCAAACTTCGGTCGTGCGGGATGCGGACAGCCGCCCCGCCGGTCGCCTATGTTGGCGGTGACGAAACTGTGGACGATGCCGGGGGCCCCGAGGCCCTGCGCAGGCATCATGTGGAGGAGGCGCTGTGAGCAGCGACCCGTGGGGCCGCGTCGACGAGACGGGGACCGTGTACGTGCGTACGGCCGACGGCAGCGAGCGAGTGGTCGGTTCGTGGCAGGCAGGATCTCCTGACGAGGCCCTCGCCTATTTCGAGCGCAAGTACGACGGTCTGGTCGTCGAGATCGGACTTCTCGAGCGCCGGGTGAAAACGACCGACCTGTCGGCCAAGGACGCCATGACCGCCATCGACCACCTGCGCCAGCAGGTGGACGAGGCACACGCGGTCGGCGATCTGGACGCCCTGGGCAAGCGGCTCGACAAGCTGGTGGAGAGCGTCGAGGCGCGTCGCGAGGAGCGCAAGGTCCAGAAGGCCAAGCAGTCCGACGAGGCGCGGCACGCCAAGGAAGCCCTGGTCGTGGAGGCCGAGGAGCTGGCCCAGAGCGAGCAGTGGCGGGCGGCCGGCGAGCGGCTGCGCGCCCTGGTCGACACCTGGAAGGGCCTGCCGCGGCTCGACCGCAAGTCGGACGACGAGCTCTGGCACCGCTTCTCGCACGCCCGCTCGGCGTTCTCCAAGCGCCGCAAGGCGCACTTCGCGTCGCTCGACGCCCAGCGCGAGGACGCCCGCAAGGCCAAGGAGAAGCTGGTCGGCGAGGCGGAGGCGCTGTCGGGTTCGACGGACTGGGGCCCGACGGCCGCCCGGTACCGCGACCTGATGACCGACTGGAAGGCGGCGGGCCGCGCGCAGCGCGAGCACGAGGACGACCTGTGGAACCGCTTCCGCGGCGCCCAGGACGTGTTCTTCGCGGCGCGCAGCGCGGTCTTCGCGGAGCGCGACGCCGAGCAGGGCGAGAACCTGAAGCTCAAGGAGGAGCTGGCGGACGAGGCCGAGAAGCTCGTCCCGGTGTCGGACCTGAAGGCTGCCCGTGCCGCGTTCCGCTCCATCAACGAGCGCTGGGAGGCCATCGGCCACGTGCCGCGTGACGCGCGGCCCAAGGTCGAGGGCCGGATGCACGCGGTCGAGCGGGCGCTGCAGGAGTCCGAGGAGACCGAGTGGCGCCGCACGAACCCGGAGGCACGCGCGCGTGCCGAGGGTCTCACCGGTCAGCTGCAGGCCGCCGTGGACAAGCTCCAGGGCCAGATCGAGACCGCTCGCGCCGCGGGCAACACCTCGAAGGCCGACAAGCTCCAGAGGGAGCTCGACGGTCGTCAGGCGCTGCTCGACCAGGCTCTGAAGGGGCTGCACGAGTTCGGCGGCTGAGTTTTCCGCCGCACGCGTCTTCGCTGTCTACGTAGAGGGGCTCCCGCACATCGCGTGTGGGAGCCCCTCTCCGTAGTGGCCTACGGCCGTCGCGCCGACGTCACCCGGTACACGTCGTAGACGCCCTCGACGCCCCTGACCGCCTTGAGGACGTGCCCCAGGTGCTTGGGGTCGCCCATCTCGAAGGTGAAGCGGGAGGTGGCGACGCGGTCGCGCGAGGTCTGCACCGCCGCCGACAGGATGTTCACGTGCTGGTCCGAGAGGATGCGCGTGACGTCCGACAGGAGGCGCGAGCGGTCGAGGGCCTCGACCTGGATGGCGACCAGGAAGACCGAGGACTGGGTGGGCGCCCACTCGACCTCGAGGATCCGCTCGGGCTCCCGCGAGAGCGAGTCGACGTTCACACAGTCGCTGCGGTGAACCGATACGCCACTGCCGCGCGTGACGAAGCCGATGATGGGGTCGCCGGGCACGGGCGTACAGCACCGCGCCAGCTTGACCCACACGTCCTCGACGCCCTTGACGACGACACCGGGGTCGGCGTTGGCACGGCGCTTGCTGCGGCCGCGCGCGGGCGGCGCGCTCTCAGCGATGTCCTCGTTGGCGGCTTCCTCGCCGCCGAGCGCCTGGACGAGCTTCTGCACGACGGACTGCGCGGTGACGTGGCCCTCGCCGATCGCCGCGTACAGCGACGAGATGTCCGGGTAGCGCATCTCGTGCGCGAGGGTCACGAGCGAGTCGCCCGTCAGGATCCGCTGGATCGGCAGGTTCTGCTTGCGCATGGCGCGCGCGATGGCGTCCTTGCCCTGCTCGATGGCCTCGTCGCGGCGCTCCTTGGAGAACCACGCGCGGATCTTGTTGCGCGCCCGCGGCGACTTGACGAAGCCGAGCCAGTCGCGCGAGGGTCCCGCGCCCGCGGCCTTGGAGGTGAAGACCTCCACCAAGTCGCCGTTGTCCAGGGTCGATTCGAGCGGTACGAGCCGTCCGTTGACCCGCGCCCCTATGGTGCGGTGGCCGACCTCGGTGTGCACCGCGTACGAGAAGTCGACCGGGGTGGCGCCCGCGGGGAGCGCTATGACGTCGCCCTTCGGCGTGAAGACGAAGACCTCGTTGCGCGACAGGTCGAAGCGGAGCGATTCGAGGAACTCGCTGGGGTCCTCGGTCTCCTTCTGCCAGTCGAGCAACTGGCGCAGCCACGCCATGTCGTTGAGGTGGTCGTCCTTGCCGCCGGCCTTCCTCGGCACGTCGGTGCGCACCTTGGAGGCACCGGCCACGGCCTCCTGCTTGTACTTCCAGTGCGCGGCGATGCCGTACTCGGCGCGGCGGTGCATGTCGAACGTACGGATCTGCAGCTCGACGGGCTTGCCGTTGGGGCCGATCACCGTCGTGTGCAGTGACTGGTACATGTTGAACTTGGGCATCGCGATGTAGTCCTTGAACCGGCCGGGGACCGGATTCCATCGCGCGTGCACCGTGCCGAGCGCCGCGTAGCAGTCGCGCACCGTGTCGACGAGGACACGGATGCCCACCAGGTCGTAGATCTCGGCGAAGTCGCGGCCTCGCACGATCATCTTCTGGTAGACGCTGTAGTAGTGCTTCGGGCGCCCGGTGACGGTGGCCTTGATTCGGGCGGCGCGCAGGTCGGCCTGGACCTCGTCGGTCACTATGGCCAGGTACTCGTCGCGCTTGGGGGCGCGCTCAGCGACGAGGCGCACGATCTCGTCGTACATCTTGGGGTAGAGGATCGCGAAGGCGAGGTCCTCCAGCTCCCACTTGATGGTGTTCATGCCCAGGCGGTGCGCCAGCGGAGCGTAGATCTCCAGCGTCTCGCGGGCCTTCTTCTCCTGCTTCTCGCGCTTCAGGTACCGCATGGTGCGCATGTTGTGCAGGCGGTCGGCGAGCTTGATGACCAGGACGCGCGGGTCCTTGGCCATGGCGACGACCATCTTGCGCACGGTCTCGGCCTGCGCGGCCTCGCCGAACTTGACCTTGTCGAGCTTGGTGACGCCGTCGACGAGCAGGGCGACCTGGTCGCCGAAGTCGCGCTTGAGGGTGTCGAGGCCGTACTCGGTGTCCTCGACGGTGTCGTGCAGCAGACCGGCCATGAGCGTCGCCGGATCCATGCCGAGCTCGGCGAGGATGGTGGTGACCGCGAGCGGGTGCGTGATGTACGGATCGCCGCTCTTGCGCTTCTGGCCGCGGTGCCAGCGCTCGGCGACCTGGTAGGCGCGCTCGATCTGGCGCAGCGTGGAGGTCTCGATCTTCGGGTCGTTGCTGCGCACTATCCGCAGCAGGGGCTCCAGGACCGGGTTGTACGGGTTGGAGCGCTGGACGCCGAGGCGGGCGAGGCGGGCGCGGACGCGGTTGGAGGAACCGGAGCGCGCGGGCTGGCCCGTCGCCGGGCGGATCGCGGGAGCCGTCGGGTGGTGGTCGGCGGGCGGCTTCGGACGGGGCTGCTCGGCCGGTTTGTCGCCCCGAGAGACCTCTCCCTTGGCGCGCTGCGCGGACGAGCCGCCCTGCGTGCCTTCTGCCTTGTTCGCGGGCGCGGCGGAGCCCGCCGAGGCCTGCTGGGCGGCCTTGGCGGCGGTGAGTGGCTGGGACTCGTCTGGCAAGAGCGCTCCCTGTGCGCGATCGGGGTCCCTCGGTCAGGCCCCGAAGAGCCCATGGTATCGATCCTGGGCCTCCGGCTCGCCTTCGGCCGGTGAGACAGCTCTGTACTGGAGAAACGCGAGAGGCTGCCCCCGGATTCCCCCGCCCCCGACACTCTGGCCCCTCGGCCGTCCCCCGTCCACCGCGTCCCGCCCGTCGGACGGTCCGCGCCATCCCGGCACCCGCGCCGGTGGCGGGATCCGGCCGGTCCGTGCGGGACACGCACGACGGGCGCCCCGGCCGAAGCCGGAACGCCCGTCGTAACGTCCTGCGAGTCCTCTCAGACCGTGATCAGAGCCTCCAGCGGCGCCCCGTCCAAGGCGCGCTCGAGCTTCTGCCGGCCGTCGAGGAAGCCGAGCTCCATGAGGACCGCGACACCTGCCACCTCGGCGCCCGTACGACGGATGAGGTCGAGCGAGGCCACCGCGGTGCCGCCGGTGGCGAGGACGTCGTCGATGACCATGACGCGGTCACCTGCGGCCAGGTCCTCGGCGTGCACCTCGATCTCGGCGCTGCCGTACTCCAGGTCGTAGCGCTGCTTGAGCGTCGCTCCGGGGAGCTTGCCCGCCTTGCGCACGGGAATGAAGCCGAGCCCCGCGCGCAGCGCGACGGGGGCGCCGAGGATGAAGCCGCGGGCCTCCAGACCGACGATCTTCGTGGCGCCGTGCCGGGCGCTGAGATCGGCCAGCGTGTCCGTCAGCGCGGCGAACGCCTCCGGGTCGGCGAGCAGCGGCGTGATGTCCTTGAACAGCACGCCAGGCTTCGGGTAGTCCGGGACGTCACGGATGCGGCTGAGCAGCAGCTCCGTGACGCCTGCCAGCTCGGTCATCGGCGCTTCCCCGAGGGGCGGCCCCGGCCGCGGTTGCGCGACGCGGGCTGGGTGCGCGGGCCGACGACCGCCGCAGCGGCGTCCTCCGGACCGTCCTCGCCGTCATCCGGCTCGGCGGCACCCCGCTCGGGGGCCTCGGCCGACTCGCCCTTGGCCGCGGCCGCCGCGCGCTTGGCGAGCACCCGCTTCTTGAGGGCCTTCATCTGCGGCTCGCGCTCCTTGAAGTCGGCGACGAGCGGCGTGGCGATGAAGATCGAGGAGTACGCACCGGCCGCGAGGCCGACGAACAGCGAGAGCGAGATGTCGTTGAGCATGCCCGCGCCCAGGACACCGCCACCGATGAACAGCAGGCCCGCGACCGGGAGCAGCGCGACGACCGTGGTGTTGATGGAGCGCACCAGGGTGCCGTTGATGCTCTTGTTGGCGAGCTCGCTGTAGGTGTGCCCGGTCTGCTTGGTGATGTCCTTCGACTGCTCCTTCAAGCTGTCGAAGACCACGACCGTGTCGTAGAGCGAGTAACCGAGAATGGTCAGCAGACCGATCACCGTACCCGGGGTGACCTCGAAGCCGACCAGGGCGTACACACCCACGGTGATCGTGATGTCGTGGATCAGCGCGATCAGTGCCGCGATGGCCATGCGCCATTCGAAGGCGATGGCCAGATAGATCACCACGAGGATCATGAAGATCGCCAGGCCCTGCCAGGCCTTGTTGGCGATCTGCTCGCCCCAGCTGGGGCCGACCAGGTCGGCGTCGATGTCCTCGGCCTTGACGTCCAGGTCCGTGGCCAGCGACTTCTTGATCTGGTCGGACTTGTTGATGTCGACGCCCGCGATCTGGATGCGGAGCTTGTCGTCACCCAGCTTCTGGACGATCGCGTCGTGGCCGGACGCCTTCTCCGCGGACTCCTCGGCCTTGGCGACCGAGGCGCTGGTCTTCGGGGTGTTGAAGACCGCACCGCCCTCGAACTCGATGCCCATGTTCAGACCGCGCACCGCGAGGCCCACGATGGCCGTGATGGTGATCAGGATCGAGACGGCGTACCAGATCTTGCGCTTGCCGACGAAGTCGTAGCCGACCTCACCGCGGTAGAGCCTGGCGCCGAGATTGCCGAGCTTCGACATCTCACGCCTCCTTCGGGTCGACGGGGGCGGCGGAGGCACTGCGGGACCGGCGCAGCGGTGGCTTGGCACCGAGCCGCTTCGGGTCGAGTCCGGACCACTTGTGGCCGTTCGCGAAGAACTTCTTGCGGGCCATGAGCGTCATCAGCGGCTTGGTGAAGAAGAACACCACGACGACGTCGAGCAGCGTGGTCAGGCCGAGCGTGAACGCGAAGCCCTGCACCTTGCCGACCGTGACCACGAAGAGCACCGCGGCGGCGAGGAACGAGACGAAGTCGGAGACCAGGATGGTGCGCCGGGCGCGCGGCCAGGCCCGCTCGACGGCGGGGCGCAGCGTGCGTCCCTCGCGGACCTCGTCCCGGACGCGTTCGAAGAACACGATGAACGAGTCCGCGGTGATGCCGATGGCGACGATCGCACCACACACCGCCGGCAGGTTGAGCGCGAACTTAATCGTCGGGCCGAGCAGCGTCATGATCGCGTACGTCAGCGCCGCGGAGACCAGGAGGCTCGCGATGGCGATGAGCGACAGGCCGCGGTAGTAGACCACCAGGTAGATGATGACCAGCGCGAGGCCGATGGCACCGGCGATCAGACCCGCCTTGAGCTGCTCGCCGCCGAGGGCCGGGCTGACCGTGGTGACGCTCTGCTCGTGGAAGGTGAGCGGCAGGGCGCCGTACGACAGCACGTTCGCCAGGTCCTTGGCGGAGTCCTGCGTGAAGCTGCCGGAGATCTCGGCGTTGGTGCTCAGGGTCGAGTTGACGCTGGGGGCCGAGACGACGTCGCCGTCGAGGACGATCGCGAACTGGTTCTGCGGGGGCTGCTGCTGCGAGAGCTTGCTGGTGACCTTCGCGAACTTCTTCGCGCCGCCCTTGGTGAACGTCATGTTGACGACCCAGGCACCACCGGCGTTCTGGTTGATGGTCGCCTGCGCCTTGTCGACGTCCTTGCCGTTGACCTCGGCGGGGCCGAGGACGAACTTGTCCCACGACTTGCCGTCGGGGCTCTTGCCACAGGCCACGGTCGGCTCGGACGGCTTGACGCCCTGGCCCGCGGCGACGCGGGCCCGCTTGTCGGTGCAGTCGAGCTTGGTGAACTTCTCCTGCAGCTTGGCGGTGGCCGGGTCGGCGGACGGGGTGGGGTCCTTCTTGCCGTCCTTGGCCTTGTCCGAGGCGGGCGGCGTCGGGTCGGCCTTCAGGGCGTCGCTGACGGCACGGCCCTGGGAGGTCGGGGTGGAGGTCGGGGAGGTCGCCTTGTCGGTGGCCTTGTCCTTCTCGTCCTTCTTGCCCTTGTCCTTGTCCTTGTCGGCGCCGGTCGAGGCGCTGTCGGACGGCTGGGGCGTCGGCGCACCAGGGGCCTGCGTGATCACCGGGCGGAAGAAGAGCTGAGCGGTCGTACCGACCTGCTCGCGCGCCTGCTTCTCGTTCGTCCCCTTGGGGATGTTGACGATGATGTTCTTGTCGCCCTGGGTCTGAACCTCGGCCTCGGAGACGCCCAGACCGTTGACGCGGTTGTTGATGATGTCAACCGCGGTGTTCATGTTGGTCGGGTTGATCGCGTTCTTCTGGCCCGGCTCGTTCTTCGCCTCGAGCGTGATGCTCGTACCACCGGCGAGGTCAATGCCGAGGCGCGGCGTGGTGTGCCCGGAAAGGAACATTCCCCCGGTCAGCGCCACGAGGGCGATCAGGATGAAGACCAGTGAGCGGCCCGGCTTGCCCGGCGCGCTCTGCCTTCGGCCCTTCTTCGGTGCTGCCACCTTCTCGTTCTCCCTGTCCAACCGCCCGACATCCGGTCTGCCCCCTTACCGTGCGAGGAGGTCCCGGGCGGGCGGCCATGAAGTGGTGTCGAGACTCGGCGTGAAGTACCACGTGATCCGGGGACCGCGGCACGCGAGCGGCGCGCACCGCGGTCCCCGGTCGTGACTACTTCGCGTCGGACTCGCCGTCGGTCTTCTTCGGCTGCGCTTCGTCGGCCTCGGCGGCCGCGTCCTTCTTGCCGAGGTCGATGCGCGAGTCGTCGGAAGCGTCGGCGGGCTCGTCGGTCTCGGTCAGGGAGGAGGCGTCGTCAGGGACGACGGGGGCATCCTCGTTCAGGTCGTCCTCGGTGCCGTGCACGATGCGGTTGTACTCGTCGTCGTCGAGGACGGCGCCGATCGAGTTCTTCGCGTACACCGCGTGGACACCGGGGGCCACCTCAAGGAGGACGGCTTCGTCGTGGACCTCCTTGACGGTGGCGTACATGCCCCCGATCGTGCGGATGCCGGTGCCGGGCTGCATCTCGTTACGCATCGACGCCGCGGCCTGCTGCTTCTTCTTGGCCGAGCGGGTCATCAGGAACATGGCCCCGATGAGCACGATGAACGGGAGGAGGGTCACGATATTCACGGGACGGAGTTTCCTTCGCACGACCGCGCAGGTAAGCGGCCATTGGGATGGGGGTGGGCACGCCGCCCGCAAAGGCGGCATCGGCGGAGTCTAAGCGAGTCCGCGCCTAACGAACAACGCTCAGCATGGCACCGCAGTTCCTGAGGGGTCGACTCTCCGCGCCGTTCTGCTTCACTCACGGCGCTGTCTCGCCAAGATCACGCCCCGAACAGGTCCTGTTGTCCCTTTCCGCCCGTCTGCCGCGGGGGCACCAGGCCGAGGTGCGCCCATGCCGCGGGGGTGGCGACGCGGCCGCGCGGGGTGCGGGCCAGCAGACCCTCCCGTACCAGGAAGGGCTCCGCCACCTCCTCGACCGTCTCGCGCTCCTCCCCCACCGCGACCGCGAGCGTCGACAGGCCGACGGGACCGCCGCCGAACAGCTTGAGCAGGGCCTCCAGGACGGCCCGGTCGAGACGGTCCAGGCCGCGCTCGTCCACCTCGTAGACCGCGAGGGCCGCGCCGGCGATGTCGCGGTTGATCTCGCCGTCGGCCTTGACCTGGGCGTAGTCGCGCACACGGCGCAGGAGGCGGTTGGCGATGCGGGGCGTGCCGCGCGAACGCCCGGCGATCTCGGCGGCCCCCGCCGGGTCGATCTCCACGTCCAGGAGCTGGGCGGAGCGGTGCACGACCCGCTCCAGCTCGGCGGGCTCGTAGAACTCCATGTGCGCGGTGAAGCCGAAGCGGTCGCGCAGCGGCGGCGGCAGCAGGCCCGCGCGCGTGGTGGCGCCGACCAGGGTGAAGGGCGGCAGTTCGAGCGGGATGGCGGTGGCGCCGGGGCCCTTGCCGACGATCACGTCGACGCGGAAGTCCTCCATGGCCATGTAGAGCATTTCCTCGGCGGGCCGCGACATCCGGTGGATCTCGTCGAGGAAGAGGACCTCGCCCTCCTGGAGGGAGGAGAGGATCGCGGCGAGGTCGCCCGCGTGCTGGATGGCGGGGCCGCTGGTGATGCGGATCGGGGCGCCCATCTCGGCGGCGATGATCATCGAGAGGGTCGTCTTGCCGAGGCCGGGGGCGCCGGAGAGCAGGACGTGGTCGGCGGTGGCGCCCCGCGCGCGGGCGGCGCGCAGCACCAGGTCGAGCTGCTCGCGGACCTTCTCCTGGCCGATGAACTCGCCCAGGTCCTTGGGGCGCAGGGCGGCCTCGACGGCCTGGTCCTCGCCGTCGGCGGACGCACCGACGAGCCGCTCGGCCGCGTCGGCAGCTTCGTCGGTCGTGTCGTCCCAGTTCATGCGGTGTGCCTCGCGATGCGGTTCAGGGGGTGGCAGGCGGGTGTGGATGGGCTAGCGGGTGCGGTTCAGGGTCTGGAGCGCGGCCTTCAGGAGCTGGCCCACCTGCGGCGACTCCATGGCCTCGGCCTGCGGGGTGACGACGGCGACGGCCTCGTCGGCCTCGCGCGTGGCGTACCCGAGGCCGATCAGCGCGGCGTGCAGCTGATCGTGCCAGCCCGCGGTGACGGCCTTGCCGATCGCGGGCCCGCCGGTGCCGAGCGGCTCGCCCAGGCGGTCCTTGTACTCCAGGAGGAGCTTCTGGGCGCCCTTCTTGCCGATGCCGGGGACGGCCGTGAGGGCCTTCTCGTCGCCGGTGGCGACCGCGCGGCGCAGCGCGTCCGGGCTGTGCACGGCGAGCATGGCCTGCGCCAGGCGCGGCCCGACGCCGCTCGCGGTCTGCAGGAGCTCGAAGGTCTGGCGCTCGTCGTCGTCCGCGAAGCCGTACAGCGTCAGGGAGTCCTCCCGTACGACCAGGGAGGTGGCCAGCTTGGTCTGCTGGCCGACGCGGAGGGTGGAGAGCGTGTTCGGCGCGCACTGGACGGCCATGCCGATGCCGCCGACCTCGACCACCGCGGCATCGGGGGCGAGGGCGGCTACGGGGCCGCTGACGAAGGCGATCATGCGGTACGGCCTTTCTGTGCTGTGGAGGTTTTGGCTGCCGCGGTCCTGGACGCGGCGGTCTTGGCTGCCGCGGTCTTCGACGCGTGCAGGGCCGCGGCCTGTTGGAGACGGTTCTGGGCGACGGCCTGCTGGAGGCGGTTCTGCGCGGGGGCGCGCCAGATGTGACAGATGGCCAGAGCGAGGGCGTCCGCGGCGTCGGCGGGCTTGGGGGGCGCGTCGAGCCGCAGGAGGCGGGTGACCATGGCTCCGACCTGGGCCTTGTCGGCGCGGCCGCTGCCGGTGACGGCGGCCTTGACCTCGCTGGGGGTGTGCAGGGCGACGGGGATGCCGCGCCGCGACGCGCAGAGCATGGCGACGGCGCTCGCCTGGGCGGTGCCCATGACCGTGCGCACGTTGTGCTGGCTGAACACGCGCTCGACGGCGAGGACTTCGGGGTCGTGCTCGTCGAGCCACTGCTCGATGCCCTGCTCGATGGCCACCAGACGGTGGCCCAACTCGGCGTCCGGCGGGGTGCGGACGACGCCGACCCCGCGCATGGTCAGCGGGCGGCCCGCGACTCCGTCGACGACCCCCACACCGCACCGGGTCAGCCCCGGGTCGACCCCCAATACGCGCACGCAGCCCCTCCCATCGCCTGTCTGTGCAGGCTATCGGGTCCCTCTGACAACGCGACGGGCCGACGGGGGCGTGTCCCGTCGGCCCGTTCGTGTCCCCAAGGGGAACGGCTTACGCGTCGACCTGCGCCATGACCTCGTCGGAGACGTCGAAGTTGGCGAAGACGTTCTGTACGTCGTCGCTGTCCTCGAGCGCGTCGATCAGCTTGAAGATCTTCCGCGCGCCCTCTTCGTCCAGCTCGACCTGCATGGTCGGGACGAAGTTGGCGTCGGCCGAGTCGTACTCGATGCCGGCGTCCTGGAGCGCGGTGCGGACCGCGACCATGTCGGTGGCCTCGGAGAGGACCTCGAAGGACTCGCCGAGGTCGTTGACCTCTTCGGCGCCCGCGTCCAGGACTGCGCCCAGGACGTCGTCCTCGGACAGCTCGCCCTTGGGGACGATCACGACGCCCTTGCGGTTGAAGAGGTACGAGACGGAACCCGGGTCGGCCATCGAGCCGCCGTTGCGCGTCATGGCGACGCGCACGTCGGAGGCGGCGCGGTTGCGGTTGTCGGTGAGGCACTCGATGAGCACCGCGACGCCGTTCGGGCCGTAGCCCTCGTACATGATCGTCTCGTAGTCGGCGCCACCGGCCTCGAGACCGGCGCCGCGCTTGACCGCGGAGTCGATGTTCTTGTTCGGGACCGAGCTCTTCTTGGCCTTCTGGATGGCGTCGAAGAGGGTCGGGTTACCCGAGATGTCAGCCCCACCGGTGCGGGCCGCCACCTCGATGTTCTTGATCATCTTCGCGAAGAGCTTGCCGCGCTTGGCGTCGATCACGGCCTTCTTGTGCTTCGTCGTAGCCCATTTAGAGTGGCCGGACATCTGCCTGTCTCCTTCGCGTTACCCAACAACCAGTACGAACTCTCCCAGACCTTAAGGCCCCGGGGGATCCCACGAGATCCTACAAGGATCCCGCGCGCCCGTTCCCTCGCACCATGTCCACGAACAACGCGTGGATTCGGTGGTCGCCCGTCAACTCGGGGTGGAACGAGGTGGCGAGGGCGTTGCCCTGGCGTACGGCGACGATGTGGCCCTCGTGCTCGGCGAGCACGTCGACCTCGGCACCGACCGACTCCACCCAGGGGGCCCGGATGAAGACACCCTCCACGGGGTCACCGGCCACTCCGTTGACGGCGACGGACGCCTCGAAGGACTCGTTCTGCCTGCCGAAGGCGTTGCGTCGCACGATCATGTCGATGCCGCCCACCGTCTCCTGGCCCGAACGCGGGTCGAGGATCTTGTCGGCGAGCATGATCATGCCCGCGCAGGTGCCGTAGACGGGCATGCCGTCCCGCACGCGCGCGCGAAGGGGCTCCAGGAGGCCGAAGAGGGTGGCCAGCTTGGAGATGGTGGTGGACTCGCCGCCGGGGATGACCAGCCCTTCCACCTCGGCGAGCTCCTCGGGACGCCGGACCGGCCTGGCCACGGCGTCCGCCGAGGCCAGAGCGATCAGGTGCTCCCGTACGTCCCCCTGAAGGGCGAGGACGCCCACTACGGGAGAGGTCATCACCAGCCCCGGTTCGCGTAGCGCTCGGTCTCCGGCAGGGTGTCGCAGTTGATGCCGACCATGGCCTCGCCGAGGTTGCGGGAGGCGTCCGCGATGATCTTCGGGTCGTCGAAGAAGGTGGTCGCCTTCACGATCGCGGCGGCGCGCTTGGCCGGGTCGCCCGACTTGAAGATGCCGGAGCCGACGAAGACGCCCTCGGCGCCGAGCTGACGCATCAGGGCGGCGTCGGCGGGGGTGGCGACGCCACCGGCGGAGAAGAGGACCACGGGGAGCTTGCCGAGCTCGGCGGTCTCCTTGACCAGCTCGTAGGGGGCGCGGAGGTCCTTGGCCGCGGCGTACAGCTCGTTGTTGTCGAAGCCGCGCAGCTTGGCGATCTCGTTCTTGATCTGGCGCAGGTGGCGGACCGCCTCGACGACGTTGCCCGTGCCGGCCTCGCCCTTGGAGCGGATCATGGCCGCGCCCTCGGCGATGCGGCGCAGGGCCTCGCCCAGGTTGGTGGCGCCACAGACGAACGGGGTCGTGAACGCGAACTTGTCGCTGTGGTTGACCTCGTCGGCCGGGGTGAGGACCTCGGACTCGTCGATGTAGTCGACACCGAGGGACTGGAGCACCTGGGCCTCGACGAAGTGGCCGATGCGGGACTTCGCCATGACCGGGATGGAGACGGCCTCGATGATCTCTTCGATCATGTTCGGGTCGGACATTCGGGCGACGCCGCCGTCCTTGCGGATGTCGGCGGGCACCCGCTCCAGCGCCATGACGGCGACGGCACCGGCGTCCTCGGCTATCTTCGCCTGCTCGGCGTTGACGACGTCCATGATCACGCCGCCCTTGAGCTGCTCGGCCATGCCGCGCTTCACGCGCGCGGTGCCGATCTCGGGCGTCAGGTTGCTGCTGGAGGGGGTGCTGGACACGGAGTTGACCTCGCTCGCTGAAGACGGCTTCTGCAGCTCCGAGGAAACTCCCGGGCACCAGTCCACAGCAAGGGCCAATGGGTGACCGGTGGCTCATTTTCCGGGGACGTGGCTGGTCAGCGCCGTGCTTGGCCGTGCCGACCTGCGCTTTTGGTTACGCGGTCGCCCGGTCCGCCAGTGCCACCGGCGGTTCGTCGTCCATCTCGAACGCCATCGGGAACGGCGCGTGCCCCGCGAGGCGGAACCAGCGGACCTTGCGGTGCCTGCGCAGCGCCCTGGCCGCGCGCACCGCGTCGTTGTGGAAGCGCCTGGCCATCGGCACCCTGCGTACCGCCGCGGCCAGTTCGGTCGCCGCCTCGTCGCCGCCGGGTGCCTCGCGCAGCGCCTCGACCTGACCGATCTCACCGAAGATGGCCCGCAGCGCCTGGCTCAACTCGCTCTCGGCGACCTCCCGCTGCTCCTCCTCCGCCTGGCGTGCCGCGTGCGCCGCCTCGTAGAGCACGATCGAGGCGGCGGGGTCGAGCACTCCGGACGTGGCCAGTTCCTGGGCGACCGAGGCGCGGCGCAGCAGTTGCGCGTCGAGGGCGGCGCGGGCCGCGTCGATGCGCGCGTGCAGGCGGTCGAGGCGGCCCGCGGTCCAGCTCAGGTAGAGGCCGATCGCGAAGAGGGCTGCTGCGATCCAGATCAGAGTGGAGGTCACGGGCCGCAAGGGTACCGGGCGGGGGCGCCTTGGACCGGGTTCGGGGTTGGGGCACCCGTGGCTGCTGTTTCGGGGCTTCGCCCCCGGGCCCCCAGTCCTCAAACGCCGGACGGGCTGAATGTGGGCCCCCTTGCCCCGAACGGGCGAGCGGGCTGAGTTTGGGGCCCCTCGCCCCGAACAGGCGAGCGGGCTGAATTTGGGGCCCCTCGCCCCGAACGAGCGAGCGGGCTGGATTGGGGCAGCGTCCCTGGAACACGGCCAGGCTGGCCAGCCTGGCCCGAGAATTCAGAGTCCGATCGGTCAGTCCGCGTGTCTCAGTTCTTCTGCGCCAAGCCGAACCGTGCCCGCAAGCCCGTGCGTTCGTCCGCTGCCACCGATGCCGCGCCGTCCGTCACCGTTTCGTAGACCGCGAGGATGTCCGCGCCCACCGTCGACCAGTCGAAGCGGCGCACGTGGGCGCTGCCGCGGTCGCGCAGGCCCGTGCGGCGGTCGGGGTCGGCCAGGAGGCGCACCGCTGCCTTGGCCAGGGATTCCGCGTCCTCGTTGGTGAACAGGTCGCCCGCCGCGCCTTGGTCGAGGACCTGCGCGAAGGCGTCCAGGTCGCTGGCGAGCACCGGGGCGCCCGCCGACATCGCCTCGACCAGGATGATCCCGAAGCTCTCGCCGCCGGTGTTCGGGGCGATGTACAGGTCGACGCTGCGCAGCAGCCGCGCCTTGTCCTCGTCGCTGACCATGCCGAGGAACTCGACGCGGGAGCGCAGTTCGGCGGGGAGGGAGGCCACCGCCTCGTCCTCGTCGCCGCGGCCCGCCACCAGGAGGCGTGCGTCCGGCCGCTCGGCGAAGATCTGCGGCAGGGCCTTCATCAGCACCGGAAGCCCCTTGCGGGGCTCGTCGATGCGGCCGATGAAGCCGATCGTCTCCCCCTGCCACTCGGGCTTGGGCTCGGCCTCGGCGAAGAAGCCGACGTCGACGCCGTTGGGGATGACGACCGCGTCGCCGCCCAGGTGTTCGACGAGGGTCCGGCGCGCGTACTCGCTCACCGCGATGCGCGCGCTGATCTTCTCCAGGGCGGGCTGCAGGATCGGGTACGCGGCGATCATCGCCCGCGAGCGCGGGTTGGAGGTGTGGAACGTCGCCACGATCGGGCCCTGCGCGGCCCAGCAGGCGAGCAGGCCGAGCGAGGGCGAGGCGGGCTCGTGGATGTGGATGACGTCGAACGTGCCGTCGTGCAGCCATCGGCGTACGCGCGCGGCCGACAGGAAGCCGAAGTTGAGCCGGGCGACCGAGCCGTTGTACGGCACGGGAACGGCCCGGCCCGCCGACACGACGTACGGCGGCAGCGGGGTCTCGTCATCGGCGGGAGCGAGGACGGAGACCTCGTGCCCGAGGCGGATGAGGTGCTCCGCCAGATCGCGGATGTGGAACTGGACGCCGCCCGGCACGTCCCAGGAGTAGGGGCAGACGATGCCGATCCTCACGAGTGCCCCTCCGCCCGATCCTCGTCGGGGCGGGGTTCCAGGTCGGCGAGCCACAGACGCTGCAGCATGTGCCAGTCCTCCGGATGGTCGGCGATTCCCGTGGCGAAGGCGTCGGCCAGGGCCTGCGTCATGACTGACGTCTTCTCGGCCTTGGTACCTGTCTCGGGGACGTCGATGGGTGGGTGGACACGGCCCTTCATGACGGGCGAATCGTCGTACCAGAGGGTGACGGGAAGCAAGAGTGCGCCGGTCTGCTGGGCGAGCATCGCGGGCCCCGCGGGCATCCGGGCGGTGTCTCCGAAGAACTTCACCTCGACTCCGGAGGACGACAGGTCACGGTCGGCGACGAGACAGACCAGGCCGCCCGCGCGCAGGCGGCGGGCGAGGGTGCCGAAGGCGGAGCCGCCGGTGTGCGGCAGGACCTCCATGCCCAGGCTCTCGCGGTAGGCCACGAAGCGGTCGTACAGCGTCTCGGGCTTGAGGCGCTCGGCGACCGTCGTGAAGGGGGTCTCCAGCTTGGTGGTGACCCAGGCGCCCGCGAGGTCCCAGTTGCCCAGGTGCGGCAGGGCGATGATGACGCCCTTGTCGGAGGCGAGCCCGTCGGTGAGGTGGTGGACGTCCTTGACGTCGAAGCCGCCCCTGACCCGCTCCTTGCTCCAGGAGGGCAGGCGGAAGGACTCCATCCAGTAGCGCAGGTAGGAACGCATGCCCGCCCTGGAGAGCTCGGCGAGGCGCTCCGGACTGGCGTCGGGCACCACGCGCGCGAGGTTGGACTCCAGGCGCAGGACGCCCTTGCCGCGCTTCTTCCAGACCGTGTCGGCGATGGTCCTGCCCAGGCGCTCCGCGACCGGCTCCGGCAGCTTCTTGACGGTGCTCCAGGCGAGCCCGTACAGCGCGTCGGTGAGTCGTTCCTTCACTGCGCGGCCTCACTCTCCTGGGCCTGCGCGGCAGCGGCCGCGTCCGCCTCCGCGGACTCGCGGCGCACGGTCACCACACGCTGGACGAGGGTGACGGCGCTGCCCGCGGCGACGGCCCACAGGGCGATGGGCAGCAGGATCTGGATGCCGGGCACGCCGAACTTGTGGAGTCCCGCGAGGCCCGCGGCGACCAGCGTGATCACCAGGCGCTCGGCGCGCTCCACCAGGCCGTTGACGGCCACGGGCAGGCCGATCGCCTCGCCGCGCGCCTTCGTGTACGAGACCACCTGGCCGCTCGCCAGACAGAAGATGGAGACGGCGCAGAGGATGTTGTCGTCGCCGGATCCGGCGTACCAGAGGGCGAGGCCGCCGAAGATCGCGCCGTCGGCAACCCGGTCGAGCGTGGAGTCCAGGAAGGCGCCCCAGCGGCTGGAGCGGCCCAGCTGACGTGCCATGTTGCCGTCGACCAGGTCCGAGAAGACGAACAACGTGATGACGATCGTGCCCCAGAAGAACTCTCCCCGGGGGAAGAAGACCAGCGCTCCCGCCATCACACCGGCCGTGCCGATGAAGGTGACCGCGTCGGGGCTGACCCCGCGGCGGATCAAAAACGCGGCGAACGGTGTGAGGACACGCGTGAAGAATGCACGCGCGTACTTGTTCAGCATGGCCTTCCCGAGGGGTCGGTGCGCCGCGTGGCCCCGTTGGCCACCGGCTGGCCCATCGTAGTCACGACGTTGACGCACCGGCTCGCCCCCTCACGTTCGCGTACGACGTATGGACGCAGAGTGACCCGAGTGGAAAGCTCGAAGGCACCGCGGGCGTCGCCGGAGCCGACCCGCACGCGGCCCCGCGTGTCCGCGAGCAGCCAGCATCCCCGAGGGGGCTGAGCCTCCTCACCGCGCACGTAACCGGGAGGCAAGGCATGGGCGACAAGGCGAACGCACACCCCGGAGCCGCCGGCAGGGCAACATCGGCCGACCACCCCGCGTCCGTACGGAATGTGGTGCTGGTCGGCCACAGCGGATCGGGCAAGACGACTCTGGTGGAGGCCCTCGCGCTGACCGCGGGGGCGGTGAACAGGGCGGGCCGCGTGGAGGACGGCGGCACCGTCTCCGACTACGACGAGATCGAGCACCGACAGCAGCGCTCGGTGCAGCTGTCCCTGGTCCCCGTCGAATGGGGCGACTACAAGGTCAATCTCCTGGACACACCCGGCTACGCCGACTTCGTCGGGGAGCTGAGGGCCGGTCTGCGCGCCGCGGACGCGGCCCTCTTCGTCGTCTCGGCGGCGGACGGCGTGGACGGCGCGACCCGCATGGTATGGGACGAGTGCGCGGCGGTCGGCATGCCGCGGGCCATCGTGATCACCCACCTGGAGTCGGCCCGCGCCGACTTCACCGAGATGACCCGCACCTGCGCCCAGGCGTTCGGCGCGGACGACCCCGACGCCGTGCTTCCGCTGTACCTGCCGCTGTACGGCGAGCAGGGGCCGGACGGGCACGCGCCGGTCACCGGCCTGATCGGGCTGCTCTCGCAGCGGATATTCGACTACGCCTCCGGAGAGCGCAAGGAGTCCGAGCCGGGCGCCGACCAGCTGCCGCTGATCGAGGAGGCGCGCAACAAACTGATCGAGGGGATCATCGCCGAGAGCGAGGACGAGTCCCTCATGGACCGCTATCTCAGCGGCGAGGACATCGACTTCAAGACGCTCGTGGACGACCTGGAACGGGCCGTGACGCGCGGCATCTTCCACCCCGTGCTCGCCGCGGCCCCCGCCGCGGAGGGCGCCCGTCAGGGCATCGGCACGGTCGAGCTCCTCGAACTCATCACGGGCGGCTTCCCGACGCCGCTGGAACACCCCGCGCCCGCCGTCACCACCCCGGGCGGCACGGCGCGTCCCGCGCTCGCCTGCGACCCCTCGGGGCCGCTGGTCGCCGAGGTGGTGAAGACGGCGTCCGACCCGTACGTGGGCCGCATCTCGCTCGTGCGCGTCTTCTCCGGCACGCTGTACCCGGACGACACCGTGCACGTCTCCGGGCACGGCCTCGCCGACCGGGGGCACGAGGACCACGACGTCGACGAGCGGGTCGGCGCGCTCTCCTCGCCGTTCGGCAAACAGCAGCGCGGCCTCACCCGGTGCGGCGCGGGCGACCTGGCCTGCGTGGCCAAGCTGAACCGCGCCGAGACCGGCGACACCCTGTCCGGCAAGGACGATCCGCTTCTGATGGAGCCCTGGGACATGCCCGACCCGCTGCTGCCGCTCGCCATCCAGGCGCACAGCAAGGCGGACGAGGACAAGCTCTCGCAGGGGCTCTCGCGCCTGGTCGCGGAGGACCCGACCATGCGGCTCGAACAGAACCAGGACACGCACCAGGTGGTCCTGTGGTGCCTGGGCGAGGCGCACGCGGACGTCGCCCTGGAGCGGCTGCGCAGCCGGTACGGCGTGCAGGTCGACGTCGTGCCGTACAAGGTCTCCCTCCGGGAGACGTTCGCGGGCAAGGCCGGTGGCCGCGGCCGTCACGTGAAGCAGTCCGGCGGGCACGGGCAGTACGCGATCTGCGAGATCGAGGTCGAGCCGCTGCCCGGCGGCAGCGGCATCGAGTTCGTCGACAAGGTCGTCGGCGGCGCGGTCCCCCGCCAGTTCATCCCGTCCGTCGAGAAGGGCGTGCGCGCGCAGGCGGCGAAGGGCGTCGCCGCCGGGTACGCGCTCATCGACGTACGCATCACGCTCCTCGACGGCAAGGCGCACTCGGTGGACTCCTCCGACGCCGCGTTCCAGACGGCGGGCGCGCTCGCGCTGCGCGAGGCCGCGGCCGACGCCAAGATCCATCTCCTCGAACCGGTCGCGGAGGTACAGGTGTTGGTCGGCGACGACCACGTGGGCGCGGTGATGAGCGACCTGTCGGGCCGCCGTGGCCGGGTCGTCGGCACCGAGCAGGCATCCGGCGGGCGCACGCTCGTACGGGCCGAGGTGCCCGAGATCGAGATCGGCAGGTACGCGGTGGACCTGCGGTCCCTTTCGCAGGGCACCGCGCGCTTCAGCCGTACGTACGCGCGCCACGAGCCGATGCCCCCGCAGCTCTCCGACAGGATTCGCGAACAGGCCGGGGACGCCTCGTAGTCGGGTGCGGCCGGTCACTGTGGTGATCGGCCGCATTCCGTCGTCCACTGACGGATGTCGGTGCGCCCGGATACGCTGATGACCTGATCAACGGATGTGCCGGGCGGCAACAGGTGTGCCGGACAGGGAAGTCGGGAAGAGCCGCAGCAGCGAAGGCGTCGCGGCGATGGGGGCGGCAGTGGCGGACGATGGATTCGACTTCAGGCCCGGGGCCCAGGTCCCGCTCTCCGGCGCGGCAGGACAGACCGCGGCGACACACGCCCTGGCCTCGGCCGCGTACCGCGACAGCGACGTGGACGAGATCCTCAAGGCCAACAACGACTGGCACAAGTCCGAGGTGAAGGCCGGCCTCTGGTCACTGTTCAAGCCAAGTCTGGGTGAGGCGTTCGCGCGCACCGTGCAGGTGCGGATGCTCGGCGGCGGTCGCGCACCGCTCATCCAGTCCTTCGGCATCGAGCCGCAGTCGGTCGTCGAGCACTGCCTCGCGGCGAGCAACATCCGCAAGCAGCGCGACAGTTGGCTCACCGCCGTGATGGTGCTGTGCGGGCTGCTCTTCCTGCCCGGACTGCTCGTCTGGCTCGCGGTCTTCACCATCAGGCGGCAGGTCGCCAAGAGCGAGAACAAGCGCGCGCACGCGCTCGCCACGGCCGTGCTCGTCGCGGTGGGCGTGCTCGCCGTGCTGTTCCTGCTCAAGCTGCCGTTCGGCGGCTTCTGGGCCTGGTATCTCCGGGCGGCGATCGTGCTGCCCGTGGTGGGCTGGTTCCTGGCCAAGCAGATCGCCGAGCGCACGGCCAGGGACATGCGCGAGCGCTGGTCGGGCCTGCTCGCGGGCGGCGGCATCGGCGCGAAGATCCCCGAGGCGGTGCCGGGCAGCCCCGGCGAGACCGCCGCCGAGCGGCTCCGGCAGGGCCTCGCGCGGCTCTCCGCCGAGCAGCAGAGCAACTCCGTCTTCTACGCGGGGCCCAAGGGGATACTGGGCATGGGCACGCGCTGGGGCAGCTGGCAGCTCGCGGAGGAGCTGGTGCCCGCCGACGAGAGCAAGGAGATCCACCCCTTCCGCAGCTGGGACGTCATACGCGCGGTGCACGACCAGCTCCGCATGCTGGAGCGCGGCCCCCTGCACACCGGCGGCTTCCCGACCCCGTCGATAAACCACTGGGTCGTCTCCCCCATCGGGGAGAACGCGAAGGCGGTGTCCCGCCCCTCCGGCACGGACGTCGAGGCGTTCCAGGTCCGCGGCCACGAGATCCAGCGCATCTGCAACGAACAGCAGTTCGGCAGCGGCGACCGGCACTACCTGGGCGTCCAGTTCACGCTCTGGGACGGCCAGTTGGTGATCACGATGCTGATCACGGTGACGGTGCTGCACGAGACGCTGCGCATCGAGGTGACCGGGCACGCGCTCGGCCCGGTGCACTCGCTGTTCACCAGCAAGCCCTCCCCCAAGACGAAGACGGTCGCCAAGCCGATCAAGTTCTGGGAGACCACGACGCGCAACCTGCCGCTGGTCGACGCCGACGAGGTCGTACGCCTCGCGGTCCGCGCCCCCTTCACCTGGTACCCGCCGCTGCTCGACTACCTCGGCGGCAAGCTGGCGCTGCCCGAGCCCTTCGGCCTGCGGCACGCCTGGGCGGACCGGCCCTGGCGGCACCGCTTCATGGCCGACGACGCGCTGCGCGCCGCCACGCCCGTGCTGCGCGTGGTGCACTCGGCCGCGATCAAGGTCCTCGACGAGAACGGCGTGAACACGGAGAAGTTCGGCAACCGTTCCGGCTTCCTCAGCGGGATGATCCAGGACCCCATGCCGAGGAAGGCGGACGTGTACGACGCGTGAGGGGCAGGAGGGGACGGTGGGGTGCGCGCACCCCACCGTCCCCGGTACCTCACCGATGACCGTCGATCAGATGGCCGCCCACAGGGCGGGGACGTTCGGCGGCTCCCAGCCCGGGTAGGCGGTGTGGCCCTGGATGCAGCGGTAGCGGACGCCGTTGTAGGTCACCACGTCTCCCGCCTTGTAGGTGGCACCCAGCTGCCAGGTGGTCTCGCCGCCGCCCGGCACCGTCAAGGAGTACGTGGTGGTGTGGGTGGCCTGGCCGCTGCCGGTGAAGGTCAGCGTGTACGTCCCGGCGGTCGCGCCCGCCGCGACCGAGACGGTGGCCGTCGCCGACTCACCCGAGAGCACCCCGTCGGGGCTGATGGAGACGCTCACTCCGGCCGGGGCCCCCGCGGCCGAGAGCGCCACCTTCTGCGCCGACCCACTGGTCGTGGCGGTGGCCAGGGTGACCTTCGCGGAGGAACCGGGCTCGATCGTGCCCGAGGCCGGGTTGGCGGAGAGGGAGAAGTCGTCGGTCGGGGCGGGCTTGTCGCCGACGGACGTCTTCCAGAGCGCGTACGCGACCCCGTCCGCGCTGCGGTCGAGCGAGGTGGCGCTGATGTTGGCGGTGGTGTCACACGCCGAGTGGTAGCACGAGTCGTACGAACGGCCCGCGGTGCCGCCCCACTTCGCCGCCTCGGCCGCGGACTTCGTGGCGGAGGCGCCGGTGGCGTAGCCGGACGTCGGGATGCCGACGCTCTGGAAGGAGGCGTCGTCCGACCGGCCCTGTCCCTCGACGTTCTCCTGGGGCGCGAGGTTGAGGGACGTCCAGTAGTCCCGCAACGGCACCGAGGCCGCGGAGTTCACGTTGTTGATGAAGTACCCGGCGTTCGTCGAGCCCACCATGTCGAAGTTGTAGTACGCCTTGATCTTGGCGCGCTCCGTGGTCGAGAGGGACCTGGCGTAGTAGTCCGAGCCGTTCAGGCCCTGCTCCTCGTCGGTCCACCAGGCGAAGCGGACGCGGTTCTTCATCGTGGGGTTGTTCTGGGCCAGGCTCAGCGCGGCCTCCAGGATCGTGGCGGACCCTGAGCCGTTGTCGTTGATGCCGGGACCCGCCGCCACGCCGTCGAGGTGCGCGCCGAACATGTAGACGTTGTCCGCGTCGCCCTGCGGCCATTCGGCGATCAGGTTGTTGCCCGCGCCCGCGGAACAGCCGGAGGCGCAGCTCTGCTCGGTGACCTTGTACCCGGCGGCCTCCAGCTTGCCCTTGACGTACGCGAGGGAGTCGCGGTAACCGGCGCCGGTGGCCCGGCGGTTGCCGCCGTTCTGGGTGGCGATGGTGTTGAGCTGCGTCAGGTGCGCCCGCACCTTCTCCACGTCGATGTCCGGCGGCTGCGTCGGGTTGCCGCCGCCGCCCACGGTCAGCGTGTACTGCGCGGTGTGCGACTTGGTGCCCGCGGTGCCCGTGACGGTGATCGGGTAGGTGCCGGGCGTGGTGGACGCCGAGGTGGTGACCTTCATGGTGGCGTTGGAGCCGGAGGTGACGGTCTTCGGGTCGAACGTGACGCCCACGCCGGTCGGCGCGCCCGCGGCGGTCAGCGAGATCTGCTGGGCGCTGCCGGTGACGGTCGTGGTGTTGACCGTGGCGGTGGTCGAGGCGCCCGCCTCGACCTTGCCCGAGGCCGGGCTGAGCCCGAGGGAGAAGTCGTTCTGCTGCCCGGTGCAGGTCGGGTCACCGCTCTGGGCCGGGATGCTGATGGCGTCCCAGGCCGCCTTGGTGGCGTTGAACAGGTCGCAGCTCGCGTCCAGGTTCTTCGCCGAGGTGAGCGTGGCGGTGCGGTAGCGCTTGTACGTCATGCCGCTGGTCTTGAGCAGCATGGCACCGTAGAAGATCTTGCCCGCGTTCTTGTTGCCCACGCCGGTCACCTGCTGGTTGTTGCAGGTGGGGCTGGAGGGCTTGCCGCCGCCGGGGTTGGATCCCTCGGCCAGGAGGTAGAACCAGTGGTTCATGGGCCCGGCCGCCTTGTGCTCCTCCGTGTTGGGGATCGAGGCGGAGTAACAGTTGGGGTCGTTGTTGACCCGGCTCGGGTCGTACATGTTCCGGATCGGGCCGCGCCCCTGGAGGTTGATCATTTCCCCGACGGTGTAGTCGGGGGTGTCGTAGGGGGCGGGTTCGTTGACGTACGCCTCGGTCAGGGCGCCCATGATGTCGCCGGTCGCCTCGCCGAGGCCGCTCTCGTGGTTCGCGCCGCCGGGGGTGTTGGAGTCCAGGCCGTGGCCGAACTCGTGGGCGACGACGTCGACTCCGGCGATCCACTCGTTGGCGCTGTTGTGGCCGATGGTGACGGAGGAGCCGTCCCAGTACGCGTTGAGCTCGTTGAGGCCCACGCTCACCGGCCAGCTGCCGCCGTTGCCGTTGTGACCGTTGCGGCCGAACCACTCCTTGAGCATGTTCGACTGGTTCTGCGCGGCGAACATCACGTCGACGCAGCCGGTCTCCCTGCTGGTGGGGTTGCCGGTGCCCCAGTCGTCGGTCGCCTTGCTGAACACGCTGCCCTGGTAGCTGGAGCACTGCAGACCCGGACGCGTGGTGTCGCGCAGCACGTAGTTGCTGCCGGACCGTGAGGTGTCGATGGTCAGCGGGTCGGGGCCGTTCCACTTGCTGTGGCCGCTGCCCGCGCGCACGTCGTCGTAGGTGTCGATGACCTTGCCGGTGAGCGCGTTGACGAAGACGTGCAGCTTGCTGGGATCGCCCGCCTTGGTGCGGCCGGACAGCTTGGTCTCCCAGGCGAGGGCGGGGGCGTCCTTCTTGACCCGGACCACCAGGCGCTTGGAGTCGACCTTCTTGACCGACGCCAGCTTCGTACGGCTCGTCCTGACCGCCTGCGCGGCCGTCACCTTCGCCTTGTCCGTGACCGAGATCCGCGCGTCGCTCGCGGCCCTGACCGAGCGGATCTTTCCCTTCCCGTCGGCGAGGACCACCGCGTCCCCGCCCACCACCGGCAACCCGCGGTAGGTGCGCTCGTACGCGACCGAGTAGAGGCCCTTGACCCAGGGGGTGACCTGCTGTCGGTCGTACTGCTCCTCGGGCCCTACGGCGAGCGAGTCGAGGCCGCTGCGCACCGCTTTGTCGGCGGCGGCGACGGCTCTCGCGAGGGGGTCCGGCTTGCCCGCGGCGGGCGCGGACCGCGCCGCCGCCGAGGCGAAGGAGGCCGGTACCGTCACCCCCGCGAGTGCCAGGGCCAGGGTTATCCCGGCCGCTGCGGATCGTCTGAGCATCACGGCTCCTTGTGAGAGGTGTTGAGGCTCCATCGGGCCAGGGGGGAGCACGTTGTGCGTCAGGCCGTGCGGTCGCGCCCGCTGCCCCCCGTTCCGGACTGGCGGTGACATGACACCCTCGTGGCAGGCGGAACCCTCACACCGGCCCGGTTCCCCGGTCAATGGATTCCGGGCCCGCGGCACGCCCTGTCAAGAACTGGCAAGCGCGCCGGACCGGCGCCGCCTCACTCCGACACGGCCCGCAGCCGCTCCCGGTACTCCCGGACCTCCGGCAGATCGCCCCAGCGCCCGGCCAGCCTGCTGTGCAGTCCGCGCAACTCGACGGTGACCATGAACTCCCGCGCGCGCACGGCCTCTTCCAGGACCGGCTGCGCCAGGGCGACCGCCGCGACGGGATCACCGGCGCACGCCCAGCTGTCCGCCAGGCGCAGGGTGAGCAGCAGGCGCGTGGAGTGCATCACGGGCGGAAGGAGCGCGTACGACCGGGCGGTGGCCTCGATCGCGCGCCGGGCCACCGCGCGGTCTTCCGTCACCACGGCGAGGTCGCGCAGCGCCCCGCCGATCGCCGACTCCAGGCGCAGCAGCCCCTCCGCGCCCGCGAGCCACGGCGCTTCGAGGAGGTCCCTGTCATCGAGGCGGGCGAACCTGCGCCGCGCCAGGGAGATGTGCTGTCGGCACGCGGCGGCGTCGTGGCTCAGCGCGTGGGCGCGCGCCTGATACAGGTCGGCCAGGGTCGTCATCCAGCGCCGCTTGGCGTCCACCGCCCCGATGGCCTCCGCGTACACGAGCATCGACGCGGCGTCCCCGTCGAGCCGGACGAGGGTCGACATGTCGCTGAGGAGGGTCGCCCTGGCCTCGGCGTCCTGGGCGGCGTCGGCCCACCGCAGGCCGTGCCCGAACCAGGCCATGGCCACGCCGCTCTGCCCGCGCTCCATCCGCAGCCGACCGGCGACCTGGGCGTACTGAGCGGCGAGCCGCAGCTGTCCGTACGGCAGGCGGCCCGTGGAGTTGACCGCTTCGGCCCAGCGGGCCATGCCGCGCAGCAGCCGCTCCACGGTGGTCGCGCACGCGTCGTTGACCCGGACGAACGCCTCGCGGATCAGACAGGCCAGCGCGGCGGTCAGGCCGTGCAGCAGCTCCGCCTCCGCGCCGACCGGCTCGTCGACGCCGCCGCCGGGACCGGTCAGGCCGGTCAGCAGGTCCGCCACCGAGCTCCGGTCGGGCGTGGCGCAGCCCACCCTGCCGTGCAGCGGGCAGGCCAGGCCCTCGGCGGGCAGCCGCGCGGGCCACGGCTGCGTGGTCAGCAGGGCCTCGTCGCCGGGGGTGTCCGCGCCGGGGATCGGGGAGAACAGCGTGGGCGCCGTCAGGAGGAGGCCGGGACCTCGCGGTGACGGGGACGGCGAGGCGAGGGCGGCGGCGAGCCGACCTCCGCTCTCCAGGACGGCGTCGAGCCGGTTCACCAGGTCGAAGGGCGGTTCCCGCAGCCCGCCTTCGAGCCTGCTGATGAAGCTGTGGTGGTACCCCACCCGCCTGCCGAGCTGCAACTGGGTCAGTCCGGCCCGCCGCCGGTGGAAGCGCAGCTGCCGACCGAACTCCACCCACCCCGGGTCAACCGCCTGTGACATGCCGACGGACATGGCCCCTCCCTGGCGCCCCGCCCTGACCGGGCTTTTCCTGAGAGCAGGGTGGCAGGTGAGGTTGCCGCCTCCAACCCTCCTGTCGCACAGGGGTGTTGGCGATATGCAACAGCGCGTCGCCCCTAGGGCCTGTCCGGCGGATCAGGGCGCTGTCGCGGGGTCTGGCACGCGCTCCCCCAAGCTCTCGGCTCCGCTCGAGCAGGGAGGTACCCCCTCCGGCGTTGTCGTCGGTTGCCAACTTCCCCAAGCTCTCGGCTTCGCTCGAGCAGGGGAGGCCCCACTGCGTTGCCGCCCTCCTCCGCCGTGCAGCTGCACGCACCAGACCCCGCTCGTGCCCACCGGACGGGGGGACGCCACCCGAGCGCGCCCTGATCCGCCGGACAGGCCCTAGCCCGCCAGCGCGGGCCAGGCGTCGGCAAGCATCTTGCGGGTGTCGGCGAGCAGCTGCGGCAGCACCTTGGTGTGCCCCACGACCGGCATGAAGTTGGTGTCGCCGCCCCAGCGCGGGACGACGTGCTGGTGCAGGTGCGCGGCGATGCCCGCGCCCGCCACGGTCCCCTGGTTCATGCCGATGTTGAAGCCGTGCGCGCCGGACGCGGTGCGCAGCGCCGTCATGGCCTGCTTGGTGAGCTCGGCGAGCTCGGCCGTCTCCGGGGCCGTCAGGTCCGTGTAGTCGGCGACGTGCCGGTAGGGCACGACCATCAGGTGCCCGCCGTTGTACGGGTAGAGGTTGAGCACCGCGTAGACCTGCTCGCCGCGCGCGATCACCAGGCCGTCCTCGTCGGACTTGGCCGGGATGGAGCAGAAGGGACAGCCGTCGTCGGCTCCTGGTCCCGTGGGTTTGTTCTCGCCCTGGATGTAGGCCATCCGGTGGGGCGTCCACAGGCGCTGGAACGCGTCCTGCGTACCCACTCCGATCTGCTGCTCCGGCTCACTCGTCATGAGGTGCAGCATATGACTTCATCCGTTCGGAGCGAGCCGCCGGGGCGGATGTGCGCGACGGCGCGAGGCCCCCGGGGGAAACTCCCCGGGGGCCTCGGAAGGTCTCTCGGCGCGCGATCAGACCTGGGCGCGGTCCTCGACGGCCTTGGTGATCTTGGCGATCGCCTCGTCGACCGGGATGCCGTTCTCCTGCGAGCCGTCGCGGTAGCGGAAGGAGACGGCGCCGTTGGCCATGTCCTCGTCGCCCGCGATGATCATGAACGGGACCTTGGCCTTCTGGGCGTTGCGGATCTTCTTCTGCATGCGGTCCGACGACGCGTCGACCTCGACGCGCAGCCCCTGCTCCTTCGCCTTGGCGGCGAACTCCTGGAGGTAGGGCACGTGCGCGTCACCGATCGGGATGCAGGTCGCCTGCACCGGGGCAAGCCACACCGGGAAGGCGCCCGCGTAGTGCTCCAGGAGCACCGCGAAGAACCGCTCGATGGAGCCGAAGAGCGCCCGGTGGATCATGACGGGCTGCTGCTTGCTGCCGTCCGACGCGGTGTACTCCAGGCCGAACCGCTTGGGCTGCTGGAAGTCGACCTGGATGGTCGACATCTGCCACGAGCGGCCGATCGCGTCCTTGGCCTGGACGGAGATCTTCGGGCCGTAGTACGCGGCGCCGCCCGGGTCGGGCACCAGCGGCAGGTCCTGCTTGGCGGCCGCCTGGCGCAGCGCCTCGGTGGCCTCCTCCCACTCCGCGTCCTCGCCGATGAACTTGTCGGACTCGGGGTCGCGGGTGGAGAGCTCCAGCTCGAACTCGTTCAGGCCGTAGTCGCGCAGGAGGTCGAGGACGAAGGTGAGCAGCGAGTCGAGCTCGCCCGCCATCTGCTCCTTGGTGCAGTAGATGTGCGAGTCGTCCTGGGTGAAGCCGCGCGAGCGGGTCAGGCCGTGCACCACGCCGGACTTCTCGTAGCGGTAGACCGTGCCGAACTCGAAGAGCCGCAGCGGCAGTTCGCGGTAGGAGCGGCCGCGCGCCTTGAAGATGAGGTTGTGCATCGGGCAGTTCATCGCCTTGAGGCGGTAGTTCTGCTCGTCGAACTCGATGGCCGGGAACATGCCGTCCGCGTAGTTCGGCAGGTGGCCCGAGATCTCGAAGAGGCGCTCCTTGGAGATGTGCGGGGTGTTCACGAACTCGTAGTCCGTGTCCTCGTGCCGCTTGCGGGAGTAGGTCTCCATCTCCTTGCGGATCACGCCGCCCTTGGGGTGGAAGACCGCGAGACCCGGGCCCAGCTCCTCCGGGAAGGAGAAGAGGTCGAGCTCGGCGCCGAGCTTGCGGTGGTCGCGCTTCTCGGCCTCCGCGAGGAACTCCAGGTGCGCCTTCAGCTCGTCCTTCGACGGCCACGCGGTGCCGTAGATGCGCTGGAGCTGCGGGTTCTTCTCGCTGCCCCGCCAGTAGGCGGCGGCGGAGCGCATCAGCTTGAACGCCGGGATGTTCCGGGTGGTGGGCAGGTGGGGACCGCGGCAGAGGTCCTTCCAGCACAGCTCGCCGGTCTTGGCGTCGAGGTTGTCGTAGATCGTCAGCTCGCCGGCGCCCACCTCGGCGTCGGCGCCGTCGGCGGCCTGCGCGGCGTTGCCCTTGAGGCCGATCAGCTCCAGCTTGTACGGCTCGCCCGACAGCTCCTCGCGGGCGTCGTCGTCCGTGGTGACGCGGCGCGAGAACTTCTGGCCGCGCTTCTGGATCTCCTGCATCTTCTTCTCGACGCGCTTGAGGTCCTCGGGCGTGAACGGCTCCGCGACGTCGAAGTCGTAGTAGAAGCCGTCCCGGATGGGCGGGCCGATGCCGAGCTTGGCCTCGGGGAAGAGCTCCTGCACGGCCTGCGCCATGACGTGCGCGGTGGAGTGGCGCAGGATGTTCAGGCCGTCCTCGGAGGAGATCTCGACGGGCTCGATCTCCTCGCCGTCGGCCACGGCGTACGCGAGGTCCCTCAGCTCACCGGCCACGCGCGCGGCGACGATGGTGCGCTCACCGGCGAAGAGCTCGGCCGCCGTAGTGCCCGTCGTCACCACGCGCTCTTCCCGCTCGGAATCGCGTTGGATGATCACACGGACGTCTGACACCGGTCTCTCCTAGCTGAAGGGGGGTGCGGCGCTTCCTGATGCGCGCGCACTAGGGATCGTACCGAGCCGGAGGGGCCCGCCGCGAAACGGATGTCCCCCACCCACCGGAAGCACCCCCTCCGACCGGGCTCCCCTACGGACTGTGCGGCACGCCCTTCAGTCCGTGCCGCACGCCTCCTCGAAGAAGTCCAGGTTCTCCTGGAGCGACTTCATGAGCCGGTCCCGCTCCGCCTCGTCCACCTGCACCGGCACCACGCCGGTCGCCCCGGTGAGCCTGCGGAACCCGCCCCGGCTCTCCAGCCGCCCGTGCACCCGGATCGGCAGCCCGACCAGGTGCGCATGGCCCGCTATGCGGTACGACTCCTCGTCCAGCGTCATCCGTACGTGCGGGACCTCCGCGCCCGCGATCACCCGGACCCGCACCGCGCCGTCACCGCCCGGCGAGGAACGCCGCATCCGCACCACGGCCCCGGTGATCCGCACCGGCACCGACGGCTCGGCGCGCAGGTACCGGGCGCCCGCCGCACGCAGGACGGCCAGGTCGCCCGGCGAGAACTCCACGGGCTCCGCGGGTGCCGCGCACCCCTCGGGCACCCCGGCGCCCGGCGCCCACTCCACCGCGATCCGCGCCCCTTCGGTGCCCCGCACCAGCGCCACGATCGCCTCGGTCAGCTCGTGGCTGACCCCCGCCTCGACCGCTCCGTCGAAGGCGTCCATGCCACCGGTCGCGCGCTGGTAGTCGACGGCCTCCCTGGCGGCGTGAAGGGCTTGGTGCAGCCGGACCGCGAGCGGCCGCCCGGTCAGGACGGGCACGAACGCGGTGAGCTGCCGCCCGCCGGTCGCGGGCCCCACCAGGACGTGCTCCAGGGACGCGGTGGCGGGGCCCCGGTGCCGCGCCCCGTAGTACCCGGCGCGGCCGCGCGCGGCGAGCGCCCCGGCGAGCAGCATCTGCCGCGCGGCGGAGCGCAGTTGCTCCTCGACCGGCCAGGTCGCGGCGCCCGCGGGCCCGGCCGGGACGTCGCGCCACCAGCGGATCTCGTCGCTGGGCACGGCGAGCCCGACGAGCACGTCGCGCGCGGCGGGCGAGGCGCTGCGCGTCAGCGCGACGAGGGCCTCGGCGATCAGGTCCTCGCAGTCGGGGAAGGCCCGGCTCTCCGGTACGAGCAGGCTGACGCCGCCGCCACCGGGTCCCGGCGGCGTCCACCGGGCGTAGCGTCCCGCGGCTCCCCCGCGCCGCTGCCAGCCGTGCCGCAGCAGCAGCGCGCCGAGCACGGCGGGGTCGACGCGGGCGGGCTCGGGCGGGTCCGTCCAGTGGCCCGCGACGGGCGCGGGGTGCGGGCGGACGGGAGGTACCGGCTCGTCGGAGCCGAAGGGGCGGTGCATCACGGTCTCCCTCCCGTACCGACCCGCGTCATGATCTCGCAGAGGGCGCGGTCGTCGAAGATCCGCGAGGTCGGTACGCGCACGGTGGTCCTGCGCCTGCCGGTCACGGGGTGCCCGGCGAGATTGGTCCAGTAGCAGCAGTGCCGCAGGTCGAGCCGGTCGTGCCCGGCCCGCAGCCAGTCGTCCTGCGACCGGGGCACGAGCATCACGACCAGGATCTTGTGCACCGAGACCGGGGTGCGGGCGAGCTTCTCCAGATGCGCGTTGTCGAGCGTGAAGGAGAAGGCGGGCCCCGCCGGGTTCGGCGGTATCTGGTACGTGCACTTGAGCTGGACCTTGATGGTGACCTCGTCGTCGACCGTATGCCCGGGGGCGCTGTGGCTGACGTGCCAGTCGATGCCGTTGTCCGGAAAGGGCTGGGAGAGCGAGCACCCCGCCGCGGCGGCGACGGCGTGCAGATAGCCCACCTGAAGTGTCTCCATGCAGGCGGTGGTGGCGAGTGTGCCGCGCGGCGGTGCGATCCGCTCGGGCAGCAGCCCACCCTGTTCGGGCTGCGCGAGCGCCATGTCCAACAAGCCTTCCGAACCCGGTAGTTCCCCGCTCGGGCCGTCGATGTCAAGGCCCCGTACCTCTGTTGTCTCCGGGCCGCGTACAGCGCAAACGGCCCGGGTATCACCAGCGTGGGCAGTGACTGACGTCATCTGCCGGACATGAACGAGGAGTTGCGTCACCATGACGTGCTGGTACGAGGGCCCCTTGGCCGCATTCGACACGGAGACCACGGGCGTCGACGTCGAGACCGACCGCATCGTGTCGGCCGCCGTCGTCGTCCAGCAGGGCGCGGGAACCCGTCCGCGCATCACCCGCTGGCTGGTGAATCCGGGCGTTCCCGTGCCCGAAGGAGCCACGGCCATCCATGGACTGACGGAGGATCACCTGCAGCGCAACGGCCGCTGGCCCGCGCCGGTGATGGAGGAGATAGCCCGCGATCTGGCCGAGCAGGGCGCGGCGGGCCGGCCGATCGTGGTGATGAACGCGCCGTTCGACCTGACCATCCTGGACCGGGAGTTGCGCAGGCACCGCGCCTCGTCCCTGGGCCGCTACGTGGAGGGATCGCCGCTCTGCGTGGTCGATCCCCGGGTCCTCGACAAACACCTGGACCGCTACCGCAAGGGCCGCCGCACGCTCACGGACCTGTGCGCGCACTACGAGGTGGAGCTCTCGGACGCGCACGACGCGGCGGCGGACGCGCAGGCCGCACTGGACGTCGTACGCGCGGTGGGGCGGCGTTTCGCGTCCCGCCTCGAGCGGCTCTCACCGGCCGAACTGCACTCGCTGCAGGCCGTCTGGCACGCGGCCCAGGCGCGCGGCCTCCAGGCGTGGTTCGCCAAGAGCGGCACGCCCGAAGCGGTGGATCCGGCCTGGCCGCTGCGGCCCGAGCTCCCCGCGGCGGCGTGACCACCGGGCCGTACGAACTGATCGGGGCAAGAAAAAAGGGGCAAGAAAAAACCGGTCCGTCTGCTGACGGACCGGCATTCTCCGGGTGGGCGATACTGGGTTCGAACCAGTGACCTCTTCGGTGTGAACGAAGCGCTCTCCCACTGAGCTAATCGCCCGGGAACGCACTGAACAATACAGGTCCGATCGCCGTTCCTTCAAACCGCTCCCAGGTACGCCGTCAGACCTCGCCGGCCCGCCCTCATCATCAGCGCGTGGTTGAGCAGGAACACGGGTCTTCCGGGCACGGCGAGGCGCCGCATCAGCGGCCTGCGCACCTCGACCTCCTGGTCGTAGACGGCGCGCGTTCCGCCGGGCCCACCCCCGACCGTCCAGCGCGCCCAGCCGTCCAGATCCCCCGTCATGGCGATCTCCAGGACCCCGGCCCCGGGATCACGGCGCCGCTCCTCGGCGGTGACGACCAAGTCGTACGGCAGGAAGGACCGGAAGCGCGCGACGCCGCTGCGCCCGTCGACCGGCGTCACCTCGCGCACCTGCGGCCACCACAGCGGATACTCCTCTACCCGTTCGAGGACGGCATAGACGTCCGCGGGTGCGCGGGGCAGATCCCAGACGCTGCGGAAGCGGTAGCGGCACCAGTCCATGACAGCAGTCTGCCCGGATCTGAGTACGTCCTGAGTATCCGCACCGATGTCGTGCGGCGTGGCGCGGGCCACACTCACCTGACATGACGAACCTTCCGCCACCGGCCGAGGAGCTCCGCATCCTCGACTGGGAGTTGCGCCAACTGGAGGCGCGCAGGTCGCAGTTGCTGCAGCGCCGGGCCTGGTTGCTCGGCGCCCTGCGCGCGGCGGGCCCGGCCGGGGAGCCCCCTCACCCGGCCGGCCCGCCCGCATCCGAGGCCACCCCGCCGAGCGTGCAGAACGTGCTGCTCGCCCTCGGCGGCGTGCTCCTGACCATCGCGGCGATCGCCTTCACGGTGGTCAGCTGGGGTCACTTGGGCATCGGCGGCCGCAGTGCGGTGCTCGGCGCGGTGACCCTCACCGCGCTCGGCGTGCCCGCGGTGCTGCTGTCGAGGAAGCTTCGCTCGACGGCCGAGACGGTGGCCGCCCTCGGCATGGCCCTGACCGTGCTCGACGCGTACGCGCTGCGTCATCTGGCGCTGGCCGATGTGGACGCCCTCGGCTTCGCGGCGGTCACCTCCGCACTGCTCGCCGCGGTGTGGGCGGGGTACGGACTGCTCCTCGGCGCGCTGCGCCTGCCGCCGCCGACGGCCGTGGCCACGGCCCAACTCCCGCTGATCCTCTGGGCGGGGGCCGCGGGCGCGGGCACGCACACGATGACGGCCGCGCTCCTGGTGACGGCGGCCTTCGACACCGCGCTCGCGCTGTGGGCGTCCGCCAGGTCCGTGCGCGTCACCGCCGCGGTCGGCGCCTGCGCGCTCGGGCTGTGGGGTGCGGCGAGCGCGGGCTGGCTGTCCGCGCAGGCCACGGACCCGGCAGGGGCGGCGCGCGCGGGCCTGCTGCTGCTCTTCGCCGCGTCGATCGCCCTGGTGACGGCATGGCGCTCGGGCCGCGCGGAGGCCGCGACCGGCGCCGCGTGCGCGGCCGGTCTGCTCGTGGTGGCCGCGTCCGGCGGAGTGCTGCGGACGGCGCTGCCCGCCGCGTGGGCGGTTCCGGCCCATCTGGCGTGCGGCATCGCGTTGTTGGCGGTCCTGCGCACCGCTCTTCCGTGGCCCGTGCGGCGCGGAATCGCCGGGGCGTCGGCCGCGGTGCAGGCGATCGCGGTGCTGTGGGCGGTGCCCGTCGCCGCCCTCGCGCTGCTCGGCCCCGTCGGCTGGGCCACCAGGGCCTGGTCGGGCGCGCCTTCGGACGCCAGGGACGCCCTGCTCGTCGCACTCCCCACGGCCCATCCGCTCCTGGCCCCGCTGGTGCTTGCCTCCGTCGCCGCGGTGTGCGCGGTCTCGGCGGGCCGGATCGGCGGCGCGGGGCAGCGCGCGGCCCGGTACGGCGCGGGGATCCTCGCCTGGTCCGCCGCGCTCGCGCTGCCGCCCGCGCTCGCCCTTCCGTACGCGGCGGGGGTGTCGGTCCACCTCCTGCTGACGGCGGCCGCGCTGATTTTCGCCGTGCGCGCCCGCTCGGCCGTCACGGCGCTGGCCGCGTCGGCCCTGGCACTCGCGTCCTCGGTGAGCGTCGCGTTCCTCTCCCTGGCCACCACGGCGGCGACCCTGGGCACGCTCGCCTTCCTGACGACGGCGTTCCTCGCCGCCTGCGTGGGCCTGACGCGGCGCGCGGAGCCCGCCCCCGGCGCCGCGGCCCTCGCCGTCTGCGCCACCCTCACCCACGCCACGGCGCTCGCCTGCGCCGTGGGCGCCTCCTGGGGACTGCGCGCGGAGCACACCGGTCTGCTGGCCCTCGCCGTGCCCGCGCTCGCGGCGCTCGTCGCGGCCCGCGTCGGCAGCCATCCGCTGGCCCTGCCCGTCGAGATCATGGCGGCCGCGTCGGGCGCGCTCGCCATCAGCCTCACCGCGCCGCACGCCCCGACCCTGGCACTGGCCCTCGGGCTCGGCGGGCTCATCGCTTCGAGCACGGCGCTGCGCGCGGAGCGCCGCTCCGTCGGGTACGCGGCCGCGGTCCTGCTGGTCCTGGCTAGCTGGGTCCGCCTCGCCTCCTGGGACGTGGCGACACCGGAGGCGTACGCCCTGCCCGTCACCGTCCCCGCGCTGTTCATCGGCGCGCTGCGACGGCGCCGCGACCCGGAGGTCTCCTCCTGGGCGGCGTACGGTCCGGGGCTCGCCGCGACGCTGCTGCCGAGCCTCGCCGCGGCCTGGGGCGATCTCCACTGGCACCGCCCGCTGCTGCTCGGCCTCGCGGCGCTCGCGGTCACGCTCGTCGGCGCCCGGTACCGGCTGCGGGCACCGCTGGTCATCGGCGGCGCGGTCCTCGCGCTCGCCGCGCTGCACGAACTGGCGCCGTACCTCGTCCAGGCCGTGGGTGTCCTGCCCCGCTGGCTGCCGCCCGCCCTCGCGGGTCTGCTGCTGCTCGCGCTCGGCGCCACCTACGAGCAACGCCTGCGCGACGCACGACGGTTCCGGAATGTACTGAACCGAATGCACTGAATGCGCAGGGCGACTTCGCGCGGGACCGCCGCGGAACCGCGTATGTGGACCCGTCAATTCCCGTGAAAGGCAAGGGAATACGAGAACGGCCCGGAGGCTCTAAGGCCTCCGGGCCGTAATCCGGGGTGGGCGATACTGGGTTCGAACCAGTGACCTCTTCGGTGTGAACGAAGCGCTCTCCCACTGAGCTAATCGCCCCGGGCGCAGAGAGAACATTACCGCATGTCAGCGGGTGCCTCCGACCGCCTCGGAGTCACCCGCGGGTCACTCCTTGATCTTCCACGGCATGGTGATGCCGAACTTCCACACATAGATGCCGACGAGCACCGCCACGATGACGAGACCGATCGTCGTCAAGATGATGTTGCGGCGGCGCACCTTGGGGTCGAGCGCACGCTGCGCGGCCTCGGTGACCTTGCGCTTGGTCCAGCGGAGCACCAGCTGGGCCCAGACGAACTCGGTCGCCCAGATCGCCATGCCGCCGAAGATCACCAGCCATCCCGGACCCGGCAGCGGGAGCATGATGATGCCCGCGACGACCACCGCGAGACCCACGATGAAGACGCCGACCTGCCAGCTGAGGTGCAGCGCCCTGCGCGACTGGATGTACTGCGGCGCCCGCGATCCGAGCGGCTGCTCGGCCTTCGCGTCCAACTGCTCGCCCACTGACGCGACGGTCGGTTCCGCGACCTTCGCAGGCTCGTTACTCCCCGTATTCATGCAGCCAAACCTTACCGGACGGAAACCCATCACCGGAATGGGTGCACACCCGGAAGGGACAACCCGCCATACGAGCTACCTAAAGACACGCAAAACCCTCAGAGGGGTTTACAACGGCACCGTAGGTGGCATGTCGATTTCGCCGACGTGCGAATCCCCGAGCGCACACTGAGCGAAAGGCCCTGGCGCTTATGAACACCACGGTCAGCTGCGAGCTGCACCTGCGCCTCGTTGTGTCGAGCGAGTCCTCACTGCCTGTACCCGCAGGACTGCGGTATGACACGGCCGATCCCTATGCCGTGCACGCCACCTTCCACACCGGAGCCGAGGAAACCGTCGAGTGGGTGTTCGCCCGCGACCTCCTCGCCGAGGGCCTGCACCGGCCCACGGGTACCGGCGACGTCCGAGTCTGGCCGTCCCGGAGCCACGGTCAGGGCGTCGTCTGCATCGCCCTGAGCTCTCCGGAGGGTGAGGCTCTGCTCGAGGCCCCGGCGCGGGCCCTGGAGTCCTTCCTGAAGCGAACCGACGCGGCAGTGCCGCCCGGTACCGAACATCGTCACTTCGACCTCGACACGGAGCTCTCGCACATCCTGGCCGAAAGCTAGCGCCAGGCGCTGTCGGGAGCCGCTCGACGCCGTCCGACTCGGGGCGACGGCGCACGGGCGTGCGACGCGACACAACGACACAAGGCGAACAGAGCAGGTACCGGCGCCGTCGCCGCGGATCTTCCGCGACGGCGGCGTCGGTGCGTCCTGACCCGGTGCGTCCCGGGAGGAAGCCGCTAGCATCGGCCAGCACCGGCGGGCGCACGCCCGCCCCCAGGCCAGGGAGCGCATCGTGCTGATCACCCATGACACCCGGTGTTCGCTGGACGCCGTGGTCGATCTGGTGAACACCACACCGGAGGAGGACGGCGCCGACGGACTCGCCCACGTGGCAGCGCTGAGTGACTTCGTACGAACCCACAACGTGAGCGACGTCGGGGTGCTCTCGGAGCGTGACCTCGCCGATGTGCGCCAGGTGCGGGCCCGGTTCGCCGAGGTCTTCGCGGACCCCGAGCCTCGGGCCACCGCCGCGATCATCAACGAGCTGATCGCGGCGGCGGGCACCACGCCCCGGCTCACCGACCACGACGGCTACGACTGGCACGTCCACTACTTCGCGCCCGGCGCCTCCGTCGCCGACCACCTGGCGGCCGACTGCGGGATGGCGCTCGCCTTCTTCGTGGTCGCCGGGGAACAGGACCGGCTGCGGCGCTGCGAGGCGCCCGACTGCCGACGCGCCTTCGTCGACCTCTCCCGCAACCGGTCCCGGCGCTACTGCGACAGCCGCACCTGCGGAAACCGCCTGCACGTCGCCGCCTACCGGGCCCGCCGCAAGGAAGCCGCGGGCTAGCCACGGCGTAGCCGCCGCGGCGGCTACAGCAAGAACAGGTCGTGCAGCGAAGCCATCAGGATCAGAGTGCCGATCACCGCCAGAAAGATCATCAAAGGTGGTTGGGAGAGGGCGAAGAGACAGCCCTGCCGCTCTTCGTCGGTGGCCCGCCACTCATCGTCGGTGACTCGTCGCTCATGTGCCGAAGCCGATCGCCGTCCGTCGTCCGGCGGGGCGGCATCGCCCTGTGTGGTGTCCAGCATCTCGCGGTGATGATGACGCAGGTGGCGCACCCCCGCCGACCAACACGCCCGGATTGGACAGGAGTTCGCCCCAACCCGTGAACGGGCGAAAGTCCAGCGCCCGGTGCGTTCCGTCCATGGCTGCGGACCCCCGCGCCTCGCGAGACTCCCCGATATCGCCCGCACTCGAACGAGGGAGCCGACCATGGCCATGGAACGCAGACGGCTGTTGACGACCGCGCTCGGCACGGCCGCCGTGGCGGCCGTGCCGCTCGGACCCGCCGCGGCCGCCCCGGCCGCCCCGGCCGCCCCGAGGACCACGGGCTCCTGGACGACCGTCCAGCACCGCGGGATCCGCCCGGACGATCCGGAAGGACGCGCCCCGCTCGCCAATCCACGCCGGGGATTCCGCTACGAGATGTCGTACAACGCCCTTGATCTGACGAGCCCTTGGCCGAACGAACAGGACCACTCCCCCGACGTCACCAAGACGCTCGAACTCCTGGAGCGCGAGTACGGCGCGGGCGCGAACCTGACCCAGCTGTACTTCTACCTCTGGGACTTCGCGACCTCCGAGATCCCCGCGGGCGCGCTCGCCAACATCGAGCGCGTCCTGCGGGGACTGCGCAGCAAGGGGTACGCGGCGGTCCTGCGCTTCGTGTACGACGACGGGGTGCGCGAGAACCGGCGCTACACCGTGCGGGACATCCAGCGCCACATAGGGCAGTTGGCGCCGCTGGTCGCCCGCAACAGCGATGTCGTCGCGGTCTGGCAGGCGGGGTTCCTCGGCACCTGGGGCGAGTGGCACGGGAGCCACTACGGGCACGAGACCTACCCCGACGCCGTCACCGCCATCATGACCACACTGGTCGAGGCGCTGCCGCCCGGCATGCACACCCAGGTCAGATACGCCGAGAAGCGCGACATGATCACCAACAGGGCGATCCTTGACCGGGTCGGCTTCCACAACGACTACGTGACCCTGGGCGAGGGACTCTGGGACTACTACGTTCCCGACAACCCCGGCTGGCCGCGCTATCTCCAGGTCTCGCAGACGGGGATGATGGACGGCGAGATGCCCTGGGACAAGGGGCAGAGCGCCGATCCGTACGCGTGGAGCACCGTGATTCCCGGGATCCCCGCCGCGCGCCGCCTCCAGACGCTCCGCTTCGACAGCCTCTCCCTGGTGCACAACGCCACGGTGACCGTTCCCGGCTGGAAGGCGGCCGGGCTGACCGAGCGACAGGTGACCGAGGCCCAACTTCCCGTATCCGACGGGTACTTCAGGGACCGCGCGGGGCGCCCCGTGGCCCGCACCCAGTTCGAGTACCTGCGCGACCACCTCGGCTACCGGGTGGAGGTGCGCGAAGAGCGGCACGACGTGTCGGCGCTGCGGCGGAGCGGGCGGCTGCCGGTGGAGGTGGACGTGGTCAACCGCGGGTTCGCCGCGCCGAAGCACCCCCGTCCCGTACGTCTGGTGCTGCTCGACGCGGCGGGGCGGACGGTGGCCTCGGCCGACACCGGTGCCGACTGGCGCGGGTGGCAGCCGCAGGGGCGCGCGGAGACCGGCGACGACCACGCGGCGCCCGCCGTCACCACGGTGCGCGCGGCGCTCGACGTGCCGAAGGGAGCACGGGGCCCGCACCGCATCGCTCTCGCCCTGCCCGATCCGGCCTTTCCCGGGCGCGGGCGCGCCGTGCGGTGCGCGAACGCCTCGACGGCGTGGGTCGACGGGGTGAACGTCCTGGCGCAGGTGCGCATCGGCGCGCGCTGAGCCGTGACGCGGCTGGCGTGACTCAGTGGGCGTGGCTCGGTCGGCGTGACTCAGCTGGCGTGACTCGGTCGGCGCGGCTCAGCTGGCGTGACTCGGTCGGCGCGGCTCAGCTGGCGTGACTCGGTCGGCGTGACTCGGTCGGCGTGACTCAGCTGGCGTGACTCGGTCGGCGTGACTCAGCTGGCGTGACTCGGTCGGCGCGGCTCAGCTGGCGTGACTCGGTCGGCGCG
The DNA here is from genome assembly GCF_008704495.1 of Streptomyces kanamyceticus. Taxonomy (NCBI): domain Bacteria; kingdom Bacillati; phylum Actinomycetota; class Actinomycetes; order Kitasatosporales; family Streptomycetaceae; genus Streptomyces; species Streptomyces kanamyceticus. The sequence continues at coordinate 8,257,939 of NZ_CP023699.1, read as the reverse complement.
GCTCAGCTGGCGTGACTCGGTCGGCGCGGCTCAGCTGGCGTGACTCGGTCGGCGCGGCTCAGCTGGCGTGACTCGGTCGGCGTGACTCAGCTGGCGTGACTCGGTCGGCGTGACTCGGTCGGCGTGACTCGGTCGGCGTGACTCAGCTGACGTGACTCGGTCAGCGTGACTCGGTCAGCGTGACTCGGTCAGCGCGGCTCAGCTGGCGTGACTCGGTCAGCGCGGCTCAGCCGGCGTGGCTCAGATGCCGTGCTTCTTCAGGATCGCCTCGATGTCGCTGAAATCCTCCCCGGCCCCGGCGGCCTTCGGCTTGACCGCGGGCTGGGCGGCCGGGCGGGCCGCGCCGCCGAGCGAGGGCGCGGACGCGGCGGGGGCCACCGCCTCGCGCTGGGCGGCCTTCGCGGCCTTCCGCTCCTTGCGGGTCCCTCCCGTGCGGCGCTCGATCGCACGGGTCGTCATGAAGCCGAGCCAGGCCACGCCGAGCACGCCGAAGCCCACCCACGCCTTCAGGCTGAACGCGGTGTCGGCCGCCCACCCCACGACACCCGTGAGCACCAGGCCCACCGGGACCAGGGAGTACGCGGCGAGCCGCGCCGCGGACAGGAAGCGCTTGCGGTAGGCCGTGACCGCGGCGATACCCAGCCCTGCCGCGGATACGGCGGAACAGACGGTCTCGGCAATCATCCGGTCCTCCAGGCATACAGGCGTACGTAGGGATATGACGCTGTCGTCCCTTCCATCCTGCACCGAGTGGCCCCCGCGGAGCCACGTCCGGGGCGGACCCGGGGAACATCTCCGGGTCATTTCCGGGTCGGGCCTCCTCCGCAGGTCCCGGTTGGGCGGCTCCCGCACGGGCTGGAAGACTGGGCCCCATGAGCGACTCCTCCCCCGCCCGCCCCGTCGTCATCGACGTCTGGTGCGAGCTGCAGTGCCCCGACTGCCGTACCGCCCTCGACGACGTGCGCGCCCTGCGCGCCCGCTACGGCGACCGCGTCGAGCTGCGCCTGCGCCACTTCCCCCTCGAGAAGCACAAGCACTCTTTCGCCGCGGCGCAGGCCGCCGAGGAGGCTCTTGAGCAGGGGAAGGGCTGGCCGTACGTCGAGGCGGTGCTCGACCGGGTCGAGGATCTTGACCGCGCGGGCGAGCCGATCCTGGTCGACGTCGCCCGTGAACTGGGCCTGGACGCCGAGGAGTTGGACACCGCCCTGGTCGACGGCAGGCACATCCTGATCGTCGACGCCGACCAGGCTGAGGGCAAGGCGATCGGCGTCACCGGCACCCCGACGTACGTCGTCGACGGCGAGCGCCTCGACGGCGGCAAGAGCCAGGAGGGGCTGCGCGAGCGCGTCGAGGAGATCGCCGACCGGCTGCTCGGCGACGCCTAGAGCAGGTGCTTGTAGAGGTAGTACGAGGTCGGTTCGTAGCCGAGTGACTCGTACAGCCGCAGGGCCGGGGTGTTGCCCGCGAAGACGTTGAGTTCGAGGCGGTCCCGGCCCGCCGCGCGGGTCCGCGCCTCGGCGCACAGCATCAGGGAGCGCCCGTGGCCCTGGCCCCTGTGCTCCTCCCCGACCTCGATGTTGCAGACGAACGGCTCGCCGTCGATCGTGCCGAGCCACAGCGTGCCCACCCTGACGCCCCGGTGGGTCAGGACGCCCAGCCAGGCGCCCGGTGTCGCCAGGCCCTCGGGAAGGTTGCGCGCGTGGTCGGCCGCGGCCTTGGCGCGGGCCTCCGTCTCGGGCACACCGCGCTCGACCCAGTCGCGCGTGTAGCCCGCCTCCTTGTGCGCGAGCCACGGCCCGTACTCGTCCTCGGTCATCGACCGCCACGCCACCCCGTCGGGCAGCGCGGGCACGTCGCCGGTCAGCGACTTCGCCATCTGACGGTTGCGCTCGACGTATCCGAGCGCCGTGGCGAGGCGCAGCGCCCCTACGGCATCGGCGGGGACCGTCGCCTCGATGCGGCGGCAGCCCCAGCCGCGCGCCACCTCCTCGGCGGCGAGCGCGGCGACGGTGGCGCGCCCGCGCCCACGGTCGGGCTCGTCGATCCGCAGGTCCTTGACCTGGCAGACCTCGGGTCCGAAGACCGGATGGGTGGCCAGGGCTATCGAGCCCACAGGGCGGCTGTTCACACAGACGTCGTACGTGCGCGATCGCGCGCCGTCGGCGCCTTGTTTGAGCGGCGCTGTGGGCCGCAGGGTCGTGGTCATCACAGAGGTTCTACCCACCCCGCGGCCCGGTCGTCACCGGGATTCGAGCGGGCTCACGGATCCAGGTCGTCCGCGGCCCGCTCGGCGAAGACGCGCATCGCCTTGGCGGTCACCGGTCCTGGGGCGCCGGGCAGTTGGCGCCCGTCCACGCGGTGCACGCCCTGCACGTCGCGCAGCGTCGAGGTCAGGAAGACCTCGTCGGCGCGCGCCAGGACGTCCAGCGGCAGCTCGGTCTCGCGCGCACCCGTCCACTGGACGGTCAGCTCGCGGGTGATGCCCGCCAGACACCCGGAGGCGAGCGACGGGGTGTGGATCTCGCCGTCGAGGACGACGAAGACGTTGGTGCCCGTGCCTTCGCACAGCTGCCCGACGGTGTTGCCGAACAGCGCTTCGGACGCGCCCTGTTCGCGGGCGCGGGCGAGAGCGACGACGTTCTCCGCGTACGACGTGGTCTTCAGGCCGGTCAGCGCGCCGCGTTCGTTGCGGGCCCACGGCACGGTGATCACCGCCGTGGAGGCGGCGGGTTCGGCGGCGTCGGCGAGGGCCACGACGAGGGTGGTGCCCTGGTCGCCGCGGTCCGAGCCGAGCGGCGAGATGCCTCCGGTGTAGGTGATCCGCAGCCGGCCGAGCGCCAGCGGGTTGGCCGCCAGGACGGCGGCGCAGGCGCGGCGCACCTCGTCGAGGTCAGGGGCGGGCAGCCCGAGGCCGCGCGCCGACCCGGCGAGCCTGGTCAGGTGCCGGGTCAGCGCGAAGGGCCGCCCCGCCACGGACTTCACCGTCTCGAAGACGCCGTCGCCCACCGTGAGCCCGTGGTCGAGCACGGAGACACGGGCGTCGTCGATGTCCTGCAGCCCGTCATTGAGCCAGATCTTCACGTCGGGGTTCCTCCACTCGCTTCGTACGCGCCCGACGCTACCGCCAGGAGCCGCTCGGCCTTCAGCTCGGTCTCCCGCCACTCCCCCTCGGGGTCCGAGCCCCAGGTGATCCCGGCTCCGGTGCCGAAGCGCAGGACGCCGTCGGCGCGGTCGATCCAGAAGGTGCGGATGCCGACCGCGAGCTCCCCGGTGCCCCGGTCGGCGTCGACCCAGCCGATGCCGCCGCAGTAGGGGCCGCGCGGCGCCGTCTCCAGCTCGTCGATGATCCGCAGGGCGCTGGACTTCGGGGCGCCGGTGACGGACCCGGGCGGAAACGTGGCGTCGAACAGCTCGGGCCAGCCCGCGCCGGGACGCAGCTCGCCGTGGACGGTGGAGACGAGATGGACGAGCCCGGGGTGCTTCTCGATCACGCAGAGGTCGGGGACGGTCACCGAACCCGTCGCGCAGACCCGCCCCAGATCGTTGCGGACCAGGTCCACGATCATGACGTTCTCCGCGTAGTCCTTCTCCAGGAGATCCGCCTCGGTACGCCCGGTGCCCTTGATCGGCCCCGACTCCACGGACCGTCCCGCGCGGCGCAGGAAGAGCTCGGGGGACGCGGTGGCTATCTCCACGCCGTGCTCCGGCAGCCGGATCGTTCCGGCGTACGGAGCGGGGTTCCCGCGCGCGAGGAGCGCCGTCAGGGCGTCCACGTCGGCGTCGGGGGCCACCGGCGCCGAGAGGACCCGGCAGAGGTTCGCCTGATAGACCTCACCGGCCGCGATGTACGCCCGCACCCGCCGCACGCCCTCCGTGTACGCGGCGCGGTCCAGGGACGACGTCCAGTCACCGGCCGCGGGGCCGTGCCAGGCGCCGGGGACCGGCGCGGGCACCGGCTCCCTGCGGACGTCGGCGAAGCGGGCGCAGACCAGCTCCCCCTCGAAATCCGCGGACACCGCCCAGAAGCCGGTGGAGTCCAGGGCCGCCGGGTCGCTGGTCACGTCGCGCAGACCGGTGGCCACGAGGGGGCCGAAGCGCGCCAGGGGAGGGAGCGCCGAAGACGATGTCAGAGGGGGGTTGTGCACGGCTGCGAGTCTATGACCGGCGTCCCGGCGGCGCCCTGGACCGGTGACAACGCAGCACGCTGCGCAAACGCGTTTTTGTACTGGCCCAGGAATCCGCTAGAGTTCAACACGTCGCCGGGACGCGCAAGCGGGCCGGGAAAGACAAGCGGACGTAGCTCAGTTGGTAGAGCGCAACCTTGCCAAGGTTGAGGTCGCCAGTTCGAACCTGGTCGTCCGCTCGCAGGAAAGTGGGGGATCTTCCCGAACCCCTACGCTCCTGGTGGAGTGGCCGAGAGGCGAGGCAACGGCCTGCAAAGCCGTCTACACGGGTTCAAATCCCGTCTCCACCTCCAAGGACGATTAGCTCAGCGGGAGAGCGCTTCCCTGACACGGAAGAGGTCACTGGTTCAATCCCAGTATCGTCCACTGGATCTTCTCGAAGGCTTGCCTTCCCGAGGTCTGACCCCGCGCGATTAGCTCAGCGGGAGAGCGCTTCCCTGACACGGAAGAGGTCACTGGTTCAATCCCAGTATCGCGCACGCAGTACGCAGCACACGCAGGTTCACCTGCGCGATTAGCTCAGCGGGAGAGCGCTTCCCTGACACGGAAGAGGTCACTGGTTCAATCCCAGTATCGCGCACCATCCCTACGAAGCCCCGGCCGTTCCCACGGCCGGGGCTTCGTCGTTCCTCAGGACGAGAAGAGCATGTGCCCGAAGCTCTTGTGCCGGCTGTGTCCGCCGTAGTGACCTCCGTGGCCGCCGTGGCCGCCGTGCGGGGCGCCCCACGCGGGAGCCTGGGCCGCGGGGTAGCCCTGGGGGGCCGGAGGCGCGGGGTAGGCCTGGGGGGCCGGGGGCGGCGGGGCCTGCTGGCCGCCCCACTGGGCCTCGAGCCGGGTCAGGGACTCCAGCTCGCCGTAGTCGAGGAATATCCCGCGGCAGCCGTTGCACTGCTCGATCTGGACGCCATTGCGGTTGTACGTGTGCATCGGTGCGTGACACTTGGGGCACTGCATGGACGGCTCAACTCCTCGCCGGTGGTAACTGCTTCGCCGGATTACTGCCCGGCTTCGGTGCGTTGCACCCTACTTCGTGGTCTCGGGCGCCAACTCCGCCGGGCGAGGCGGCATTCGGGACATCCGGTCGCAGGCGTCGACCAGAGCCTGCTCGATCTCGTCCAGGGGGCGGTCGGCCGCGACGGACTTGGTGATCGCCAGGGCCGCGGTCTGCACGGTGAGGGCGCGGGCCGGGACGTCGAGCGCGGGCCAGGGGTCGGCGCCGTCGGCGGGGACCGCGGCGCCGCCCGCCCCTCGGTAGGTGTCCAGGAAGCGCGTCCACTCGTCGGGGGCGAGCAGGCCGCAGGCGTACCAGGCGGCGGGTCTGGCCAGGTCCCACGCGGGGTTGCCGGTGCCCAGGTCGTCCACGTCGATCAGGCGCCAGTGGCCCTCCGGGGTCCGGACCAGCTGGCCGAGGTGGAAGTCGCCGTGGCACAGGAGGTGGGGGCCTGGGGGCGGGGTCTCGGCGCGGGCCCACGGCGGGAGCGCCGCCCAGGCGCGCAGTACCGGGGGTGCGGCGGGGTGCGGGCCTGCCGCGTGCAGCCTGGCCACGGCGTGGGCGGCCTTGGCGGGGCCTCGCATGGGCGGGAGCGGGTGGGGCAGCGTGGTCGGGGGCGGCACGGTGTGCAGGCGGGCCAGGAGGGTGGCAGCCGCTTCCCAAGGGGCCGCGTCGGGGTCGTCTCGGTCGACGGGGGTGCCGTAGGGCCAGAGGGTGACGGGGCGGCCTTGCAGTTCGGTGGGCGTCAGGTGCAGTGGGGGGAGCAGGGTGGTGGCGAGTGTGGGGTGGGCTGCGGTCTGCAGGCGTGCGGTCAGGTCCGTGGGGGGTGTGTCCGGGGCGTGCGCCTTGGCGACGATGGTGCCGTGGCGGATGACTGTGGCGTCGGGGCGGGCTGTGAGTACGGGGGTTGCGCAGTCGCACGGGGTATCGGGGCGGGGGTTGGGGTGGGGGTTGGGGTGGGCGGCGGCGCTGGCCTTCGCGGTCAGGGCGGGCAGGAAGGCGGCGGTCACTGGTCCCCCGGGGGTGGTGCGGTGTCGGGTGCTTTGAGTGAGCGTACGCAGCGGGTTCCTCTGGGCTGGTGTCGCCTTGGGTTCGTCTTGGGGGCGGGGCCGCGGGGGTATGTGCGTACTCGCCATCCCGGGGCGGGGGCTACTGGGCTTGCTTCCGTGCCCCGGTCTCCACTGTGCTCCGTTCGCACATACCCCCACGTCCCCTCGGGAGCGCGGGCGGCTGCGGGCCGGTGGGGGTGTCCCCACCCACACCCGCGCCGTGGCCTGCGCCCCCGTCCTCGCTCCTCGGCGACGGGGACTGTGCCCACCCTTCCCCAAGCTCTCGGCTTCGCTCGAGCAGGGGAGACCCCACTCGCCCAGCGGCACGATTGCCCACAGCGGGAGCGGCCCTGCCCACCGGGTCCGGCCCATCGGCGCGGTCGCCCACAGCGGTAGCCCACCGGCGCGCGGTCGCCCACAGAGGGAGGCGGGGGCGGGGGCGGCAGCGGCCCGCAGTCGCCATCCGGCCCGAGGGGACGTGGCGGTATGTTCGCCCGGAGCACTGGGGGCCTCGTTCCGAGGTGCCCGAAGTGTGGCGGTGCGCCTGGGACGGCGAGGACGGACATACCGCCGCGGCCCCGCCCCACAGCCGAAGCCGAGGCGGGTTGCTCCTACAGGGACGGTCCGTCGCGGAGATACAGGCGGGCAGGCACGGAGCCCGTGGGGAAAAGAAACAACCCGCGCAGCTCCCCAGCTGCGCGGGTTGTCGTGCCGTCCGCCGCACCCCCGTCCCCACGGGGTTTCATGGCCGGATGTCCCCGCCCGGACCGCTCTTCCGGGCCTGGGGCGCCGCTCAGCGCCCTAGCATCACGCCCACGGACGACGCTTGTGTGACCACTGCTTCCCAGCCGCCGAAGACGACTACGAGCAGGGCTGCCAGGGGAAGGACCATGGCCGTCGCCACCAAGGGGTGGCGCGTGCCGGACGGGCGGACGCCGAACGCCGAGAACCTGCGCCCTTGCGTGCGGAGCATCGTCCGCGGTGCCGTGTCCGCCATGGTTCCTCTCCTGACCGATCTCGATGTGAATTTGGCAGCGGCGAGTAACTGACCTCGGGGGACGAGTGCTGCCACCCGCCGCTTGACCTCAAATCTAGGTGCGCGGGGCTTCCCCCACGTCATGCCCTCGTACCGATTGCCGGGCCTCCCGGAGGATGACCGACCGGGGTGCGTGTACTCCCGTGGGTGGAGACGGAGTCCTAGGACTCAGGGTCTTCCCGCAGGGGTCGGGGCACTACTTCCGAGCTGTCCTCCCTCGGGACCGGCTGTTCGACCAGGGCCAGGACGCGGGTCGCCATGAAGCGCGCCGTACGCACCACGGAGCCGCTGCGGGTGACTTCGCTCACTTCCACCACTCCCCTGCGCACCGCCGTCTCCACCCGGCGGCCCGCCCGGCTCGCCACCACTTCGTACGTACGCGTCGTGTCCCCGGCGTCCACGACTATCTCCACGCGATCACCCTTCACGGGATCAATCCCCCTTCAGCGATGGATGGTTGGGGATCGGGGTGGTGCTGACGGCCCCTCGTCCCCCGTGTTCTGACCACTCTTCAAGTTTCCCATCCGGCACTGACAATCGATCGGGCCGCGAGGGCGCGGCCTCTGCACGTGCTCGCCCGCGGAAACGTAAGCTGTGGCTCGTCAGACGGACCGGGTAGCGGGGATGGACATGGCGATGATGCGGCTCCGGCGCGAGGACCCGCGTGTCGTCGGCTCGTTCAGGCTGCACAGGCGCCTGGGCGCCGGCGGCATGGGGGTTGTCTATCTGGGGTCGGACCGGCGGGGGCAGCGCGTCGCCCTGAAGGTGATCCGGCCCGATCTGGCGGAGGATCAGGAGTTCCGGTCGCGGTTCGCGCGGGAGGTCTCGGCCGCCCGCCGCATCAGGGGCGGCTGCACCGCGCGGCTCGTCGCCGCCGATCTCGACGCCGACCGGCCGTGGTTCGCCACCCAGTACGTTCCCGGGCCCTCGCTGCACGACAAGGTCGCCGCCGAGGGCCCGCTCTCGGCCGCCGACGTGGCCGTGGTGGGTTCCGCGCTCGCCGAGGGGCTCGTGGCCGTGCACGAGGCCGGTGTCGTCCACCGGGATCTGAAGCCGTCGAACATCCTGCTGTCCCCCAAGGGGCCGCGGATCATTGACTTCGGCATCGCCTGGGCCACGGGCGCCTCGACGCTCACCCACGTCGGTACCGCCGTCGGCTCGCCCGGATTCCTCGCGCCCGAACAGGTGCGCGGCGCCGCCGTCACGCCCGCCACCGACGTCTTCGCGCTGGGGGCCACCCTCGCGTACGCGGGCATGGCGGACTCGCCCTTCGGGCACGGCAGTTCCGAGGTCATGCTCTACCGCGTCGTACACGAGGAGGCGCAGCTGGGCGGGGTGCCGGACGCGCTCGCCCCGCTCATCAGGGCCTGTCTCGCCAAGGACCCAGAGGAGCGGCCCAGCACGCTCCAACTGTCGCTCAGGCTCAAGGAGATCGCCGCCCGCGAGGCCCAGGGGCTCGGCGACGTGCGGCCGCCCGCGCCGCGCCAGGACCACGACCGGCCGACGGGGCGGCTCGCCGAGGACTACGCGGAGCAGCGCACCCAGCGGCGTGCGGCGCCCGGCGCCACTCCCCCGCCGCGGACCGGCGGCTCGGCGCGGCCCCACACGTCGCGGCCGAGTGCGTCGCGGTCAGGATCGCGCCCCGGCGCGCCCAGGAACACCACGCGCTCCGGCAACAGGCAGCCGCCGCGCAGCGGCACCGGGCGGCAGGGGCCGCGCACCACGGGTACGGGGCGGCGGGGGCCCGCCAACCCCCGGCTGCTGCGCCAGCGGCTCTTCGTGTTCGTGGTCGTGACGCTGCTTGTGGCCCTCGGTATCGCCGCGGCGCAGGGGTGCCAGGGGCCCGCGCGCGGCCTCGGGGACACCGACGTACACCCGGGCCAGTCGCAGCAGTCGCACGGCCTGCGGGTCGATTCCGGGGACGGCGCCCCTCAGAGCTGAGGGCGGCCCGTCGCCACCGCGTAGAAGGCGACCGCGGCCGCCGCTCCCACGTTCAGCGAGTCCACGCCGTGCGCCATCGGGATGCGGACCCATTCGTCGGCCGCGACCAGGGCCTGGGTGGAGAGCCCGTCGCCCTCCGCGCCGAGCATCAGCGCCACGCGGTCCATCCGGTGCGGTGCCACCTCGTCCAGGGACTTGGCCTTCTCGTCCGGGGTGAGGGCGAGGAGGTTGAAGCCCGCCTCGCGGACGCCTTCGAGGCCCTTGGGCCAGGACTCCAGGCGGGCGTACGGGACGGAGAAGACGGCGCCCATCGAGACCTTGACCGAGCGGCGGTAGAGCGGGTCGGCGCAGTCCGGCGAGAGCAGGACCGCGTCCATGCCGAGGGCCGCGGCGGAGCGGAAGATCGCGCCGATGTTGGTGTGGTCGTTCACCGCCTCCATGACGACCACGCGGCGGGTGGTGGCGAGGAGTTCGTCGGCGGTGGGCAGCGGCTTGCGCTGCATGGAGGCGAGGGCGCCACGGTGCACGTGGTAGCCGGTGACGCGCTCGGCGAGGTCCGGGCTCACCGCGTACACGGGGGCCGGGAGTTCGTCGATGACGTCGCGCATGACGTCGACCCACTTGGCCGAGAGCAGCATCGAGCGCATCTCGTACCCGGCGTCCTTGGCCCGTCTGATGACCTTCTCGCCCTCCGCGATGAACAGTCCCTCGGCCGGTTCGCGCTTGCGGCGCAGTTCGACGTCGGTCAGTCCGGTGTAGTCGCGCAGGCGCGGGTCGTCGGGATCGTCGACGGTGATGAGATCAGCCACAGGGTGATACTGCCTTGTCCTGGGTGTGGTGCCAACGGCTGGGGGCGGGTCGCGTTACCGCTGGTTACGTTCGGGGGCTTCCGGGCCTGTCGGGCGACGGCGCGGGGCCGGTCAGGCGGCGGGCGCCGGGCCGACCTTCACGACCTCGCCGACGACGATGACCGCGGGGGGCTTCACCTCGTGGGTGCGCACGGCGTCGGCGACCGTGCCGAGCGTCGCGTCGACGCGGCGCTGGGCCGCCGTCGTGCCCTCCTGGATCAGGGCGAGCGGGGTATCGGCCGCCTTGCCGTGGGCGATCAGGGCCTCGGCGATCTTGCCGATCTTGTCGACGCCCATGAGGATCACGAGGGTGCCGCGCAGCTTGGCCAGGGACTGCCAGTCGACCAGGGAGCGCTCGTCGTCCGGGGCCACGTGGCCGCTGACCACCGTGAACTCGTGGGCGACGCCGCGGTGGGTGACGGGAATGCCGGCGGCCGAGGGAACCGAGATCGAGCTGGAGATGCCGGGTACGACGGTGCAGGTGATGCCCGCCTCCGCGAGTGCCTGGAGCTCCTCCATGCCGCGGCCGTAGACGTAGGGGTCGCCGCCCTTCAGGCGGACGACGGCCTTGCCCTGCTTGGCGTGCTCGATCAGGGCGTTGTTGATCGCCTCCTGGGCCATGTAGCGGCCGTACGGGATCTTCGCCGCGTCGATCACCTCGACGTGCGGCGGGAGCTCGTCGAGGAGGTCGCGGGGGCCGAGGCGGTCGGCGATGACGACGTCCGCCGCGGCGAGCAGGCGGCGCCCTCGGACCGTGATCAGGTCGGGGTCGCCGGGGCCGCCGCCGACGAGCGCGACGCCCGGAGTGCGCACGCGCAGGTGCGGGGCGACGAGGCTGCCGTCGCGCAGGCCCTCGACGACCGCGTCGCGGATCGCCGCGGTGCGGCGCGGGTCGCGGTCGTGCAGGTCGCTGCTGAGTACGGCGACGGTCACGCCCTCGGAGCGGCCCGTGGCCGGGGTCCACGCGGTGGCCGCCTCCGCGTCGTCCGAGCGCACGCACCAGACGCGGTGCGCCTCCGCCTCCGCCGACGCCTGGGTGTTCGCCTCGGCGTCGCTGGTGGCGATCAGGGCGTACCAGGCGTTGTGCAGGTCACCGCTCTCGTAGCGGCGGCGCTCCCAGGTGAGCTCGCCCGCGTCGGCCATCGCCTCCACTGAGGGCGTCGCCGACGGGGATACGAGGAGGACGTCGGCGCCCGCGTTGAGCAGGGCGGGGAGGCGGCGCTGGGCGACCTGGCCGCCGCCGAGGACGACGACGCGGCGGCCGGTGAGGCGGAGGCCTACGGGGTAGGCGGGGTTTTCGGCCGTGGACATGGCTGGGGGCTCCTCGTGCGGGGCGTTCGGTGCGGCTGCCGCTGCGACGGTGGGGCGGCTCTTTGACGTGCGGGTTTCAGTATGGCGGCAGTCTCACGTCGCGGTCATGGTGCCCGACGACGGAGCGTTGTGCCCATCCGTGCCGCCCGTCATGGACGGGCGGCACGGATGGGGACCGCGAAACTACTTCTCCGTGACGCCCGCCGAGTCGAACGTCGCCACCTCGTGCATCGCACGGGCCGCGCTCTGGACCACCGGGAGGGCGAGCAGGGCGCCGGTGCCCTCGCCGAGACGGAGGTCGAGGTCGACCAGGGGGCGCAGGCCCAGCTTGTTCAGGGCCGCCACGTGGCCCGGCTCCGCGCTGCGGTGGCCCGCGATGCAGGCCGCGAGGACCTCGGGGGCGATGGCGCGGGCCACCAGGGCCGCGGCGCCCGCGCTGACGCCGTCCAGGATGACCGGGGTGCGCAGCGAAGCGCCGCCGAGCAGCAGGCCGACCATCGCCGCGTGCTCCAGGCCGCCGATCGCCGAGAGAACGCCGATCGGGTCCGCGGGGTCGGGCTTGTGGAGGTCCAGGGCGCGGCGGACCACCTCGACCTTGCGGGTGTGCATCTCGTCGTTGATGCCGGTGCCGCGGCCGGTGACCTCGGACGGGTCGGTGTCCGTGTAGACCGAGATGAGGGCCGCGGACGCCGTGGTGTTGGCGATGCCCATCTCGCCGGTGAGCAGCGCCTTGTTGCCCGCCGCCACCAGGTCGCGGGCGGTCTCGATGCCGACCTCGATGGCCGCCTTGACCTCTTCGCGGGTCAGCGCGGGTCCGGTCGTCATGTCGGCCGTGCCCGCGCGCACCTTGCGGGGCAACAGGCCCGGCGTGGCCGGGAGTTCACTGGCCACGCCCACGTCGATGACGCAGACCTCGGCGCCCACCTGGTTGGCGAAGGCGTTGCAGACCGCGCCGCCGCCGAGGAAGTTGGCGACCATCTGCGCGGTCACCTCCTGCGGCCAGGCGGTGACGCCCTGGGCGTGCACGCCGTGGTCGCCCGCGAAGATCGCGACGGCCGCGGGCTCCGGGATGGGCGGCGGGCACATCCGGGACAGGCCTGAGAGCTGGGCGGAGATGATCTCCAGCATGCCGAGCGCGCCCGGCGGCTTCGTCATCCGCTTCTGGCGCTCCCACGCCTCGCCGAGCGCCTTGGCGTCCAGCGGGCGGATGTTGGAGACGGTCTCGGCGAGCAGGTCGTGCGGGTCCTCGCCGGGCAGCGCGCGGCGGCCGTACGTCTCCTCGTGGACGACCCAGGAGAGCGGGCGGCGCTTGGACCAGCCCGCCTGCATCAGCTCGGGCTCGTCCGGGAACTCGTCGACATATCCGACGCAGAGGTAGGCGACGACCTCCAGGTGCTCGGGCAGGCCGAGGGCGCGGACCATCTCGCGCTCGTCGAAGAAGCTGACCCAGCCGACGCCGAGGCCCTCGGCGCGGGCGGCGAGCCAGAGGTTCTCGACGGCGAGCGCCGAGGAGTACGGGGCCATCTGCGGCTGGGTGTGCCGACCGAGGGTGTGGCGGCCGCCGCGGGTGGGGTCGGCGGTGACGACGATGTTCACCGGGGTGTCGAGGATCGCCTCGATCTTCAGTTCCTTGAACTGCTTCGCGCGGCCCTTGGGGAGCGACTTGGCGTACGCGTCGCGCTGGCGCATGGCCAGTTCGTGCATCGTGCGCCGGGTCTCCGCGGACTTGATGACGACGAAGTCCCAGGGCTGGGAGTGGCCGACCGACGGGGCGGTGTGCGCCGCCTCCAGGACGCGGAGCAGCACCTCGTGCGGGATGGCGTCGCTGCGGAAGCCGTTGCGGATGTCGCGGCGCTCGCGCATGACGCGCAGGACGGCCTCGCGCTCGGCGTCCTCGTAGGCCGGGGCGGGGGCGCCCACGGCGACGGGGGGCTCGGCGGCGGCCGGGTCGCCGGATTCGTCGACGGGTTCCTCGGCAGGCTGTTCGGCGACGGGCTGCTCATCGGCACCGAAGGTCTCAGGGACCTCGGGGGCCTCAGGGACCTCGAACACCTCGGCCGCGTCCGGGGTTCCTGCGGGCACGGGAGCCTCGGGGGCCGCGGGGGCATCGGCGATCTCGGTCGCCTCCTGCGCCGCGAGGGCCTCGGGTCCTTCCGGGGCTGCCGGTGCCGCGAAGGCTTCGGGCCCCTCGGGTGCTTCGGGGGCACCGAGCATCTCGGGTACTGCGGGCGCTTCCGGTACTGCGGGCGCTACGGGTGCTGCGGGCGCTACGGCCATCTCAGGTGCTTCGGCCACTTCCGTCACTTCGTTCGCATCGATCGGCTCGAACGAGATGACTTCGTCGGCCTCGTCCAACTCCTCGGCCAGGTCGGCCGTCTCGGGCGCCGCGGGGAACTCCGCCGGGGCGACCGGCGTGACCGGCGCCGCCTCGACGGTTCCCACGGCTTCGCCCGTGGTCTCGCTCTCCGGGGCCACGCTCCGCGGCGCGGCGGCCGCGTCGGGGCCCTCGGCGGTGGGTGCCGCCGCGGCATCGCCGCCTTCGCGCGGCGCGGGCACGGCTGCGGGGGCCTCTTCCGGCTCTCCCGACTCTTCCCGCTGTTCCGGCTGTCCCTGCTGCCCCGGCTGTTCCACCGGCGGTACGGCGATGGGGGTGGCGACCGCTTCGGCGGGTGCGCCCTGAACCGGGGCCTGCTCGGCGTCCACGGCGACTGCTTCGGCCTCGGCCGGCGGGTCCTCCTGGGGGACGAAGAGGGGGTGCGGCGGCGTCGGCGCCAGGTGCGGCGTCGTCGGGACCATGCCGTCCACCGGCACGAACTGGCCGATGGGCGTGGGTGCTTGGTGCGCACCGTGTGCCCCGTGCTGGCCGGGGAGCGACGTGGGCATGGGTGCCGCGACGTCCTGGGGGTCGGGAACGTGCGGGCCCTGGGCGGCGTGCCGGGCCTCCGCGGGGTGGCCGCCGTCGGCCGCGCGCATGCGCTGGGCGCCGACCGCGCCGATCCCGACGGGCACGCCCTGCGCGGCGTCGGGGGCGAAGACGGGCTGCTGACCCGACTCGTCGGCGTGCGGCATGCGCGCGCCGTCCCACGGCTGCGCGGACGCGACGGCGAACGGCGCCTGCGCGACGGCGGCGGCAGGCACGGCCTGGGCGAAGGCGGGCTGCTCGGCGTGGGCGCCGGGGGCGGCCTGCGCGTGGGCGGCGGCCCGTGCCATGGCGTCCGCCTGCGCGGCGGAGACGGCCTGGGCCTCGGCCATGGCCCTGGCCTCTTCGTCGGCGATGTCCGCGGCCTCCGCGGCATCGGCTGCCTGCGGGAAGGCGGCGTGCTCGGGCATGCCGGGGAGTACGGCGCCGGGAGCCGGGGTGCCGTGGGCGGGAGTGGACGGAGTGGTCTGGGAGACCGGAGAGACCGGCGCGGCCGGAATGCCCTGCGCGACATCCGCGCCCTGTGCGGCGTACTGCTCCTGCCCGTTCAGCACCTGCTCGGGCAGCGCTTGCTCGGACAGCCCCTGCTCAGGCGCCGCCACGGGCCGCTCGAAGGCGGACACCTCCGGTGCCTCTGTGGTCTGCGGTGCGGATGTGTCATCCGAGACCTCCGAGATCCCCGAGACCTCCGAGATCCCCGGGACCCCCGAGGCCCCCGAGGCCCCCGTGTCACCTGGGACGACCGTTTCTGCTGGTGCGGCGTATGCCCCCTGCGGCCCGGACGGCTGCGCCGTCCACGGCGTAGCCCCCTGCGAGGGCATCCCCGCCTCATCGCGCGGGATGTCGAGGTACTCGGGTCCCGTGGTCGGCGGACCGGCGTGACGTACGGGCACGGCGTGCTGCGGCGGCGTCGCCCCGGCGGGGCCGCGGTCGGCGAGCGAGCGCACGGGGCTGCCCGCGCCGTCGGGCACGGCGGGACCGGAGGGGCCGCGGTGCAGCGGGCGGCGGGCGGGGCCCGAGTGGGGCGAGGCGGGCGGGGAGCCGGGCATGCGGATGCCGTTCAGGTCGAAGGAGCCGCTGTCCCGGCCCGCGGTCTCGTGCGGACCGGGCTGGTGCACGGCCCCCGGACGGGCGTGCCCCGGAACCTGCACGTGGCCGGAGGCCTGGGCCTGCCCCGGGGCCTGCGCGTGGCCGGGAGCCTGGGCGTAGCCCTGGGCCTGCGCGTGACCGGGGGCCTGGGCGTGGCCCGGCGCCGGGGTGTGGCCCTGCTGCTGCGCCGACTGTGCCTCGCTCCACGCGCCCTGGGCGCCCGGCATCAGCAGCAGGTCGTCGTCATCGGCGGGGCTGTCGGAGGGGTCGAGGAAGGTGTACGCACCCGGCGCGGGGACGCCCGGCTGTTCCACCATGCCTGCGTTCTCCGGCAGCCCCTCGGCCGGGACCTGGCCGGTGTCGGTCATGCGTAACCCCTCGCCCATCGGTTAGTGCGTCTTCGACCGCCCCTCAGCCTTCGGCCGGGGAGGCCCCATTGCCCGGAGCGGCGCACCAACCGCCCGTCATCCTCAACGAGCGTGCGCGCCGCGCGGCACGAACCGCTTACCGGACAACAGGCATTGTCCCGGTCGGCCCGCCGCCGCGGCAGCTTGATCGGCCACGGCCCACTGTGGACTGCGCCACGTTGCGCGTCCTCCGGTCCTGCCGTACCACACACACCCCTCAAAACGGGCGAGCTTTCCGGACATTGGCCAACGAACTGCTGGACACCCGGGTGCGGTACAACGATCGGCCAGCCTACCCCGCGCCGTACGCCGACCGGGTCACGGGGAACGGTCCTGCAGCCGCCCGGAGAGCAGGAATACCACCGTCCGCTTCTCCTCGCGCCAGGCGCGTGTGTCGAGCTCCACGGACTGCAGGAGGGCACATTCGACGGCGTATCCGTGCTCGGTCAGATCCCTGCCGATGAGCTCGGCGGCGTGGCGTGTCGCGGCGTGCGTCACGATGCGCTCGGGGCGCCGGTCGGCGACCGCGGAGACCACCGCGACTCCCCCGCCGCCGACCCGTACGACGTCGGGTTCGGGCAGGTCCTCCAGGACGTGCGGGGCGACGCCGTGCACGGTCTGCGCCTGGACCCCGAAGCGGCGCACCGCCGCCGTGGTGCGGCCCAGGGCGTCGGGGTCGCGGTCGACGGCGATCACCGCGGCGCCGAACCTGGCCGCCTCCGCGGTGAAGGCGCCGCTGCCGCAGCCGATGTCCCAGACCAGGTCGCCCACGCGCGGGCCGAGGCGGGCGAGTTGGGCGGAGCGCAGCCGGTCGGTCTCGCCCTCGCCGAGCCAGATGTCGCCGCCGTACTCCGCGGCGGGCAGCGCCCAGCCGCGCGGCCCGGTGCCCGGCTCGCGTCCGGTGATCCAGCCGGTGTCCCGGGAGGCCGCGGCGCCGGGTCCCGAACCGCCGATGACGATGACGACGTTCGGGTCGCGCCAGGCGTGGTCGGCGGCCTTGTCGGAGGTGACCACGGAGACCTGCTCGCGGTCGGTGCCGAGCTCCTCGCAGATCACGAAGGTGCGGTGGACGCCGTCGAGCAGCAGTCCGAGCTCGGCGGGGCCCGCGCCCGGCGAGGTGAGGACGGCGACCTTGGGGTGGGCGCGGCAGACGTTCACGGCGCGGCGCAGGGTGCGGCGGTGGGCGACCACGACCTCGGCGTCGTCCCAGGGCATCCCGGCGCGGGCGAAGGCCTGGGCGACGGAGGAGACGGCGGGCACCACTTCGACCTCGAGGCCGAATTCGGGAGCGCGCAGGGTGCGTACGACGCCGAAGAAGCCGGGGTCGCCGTCGGCGAGGACCACGGCGGTGCCGCGGTGGGCGGCGATGCGGCGGGCGGCGAGCGAGACGCTGCCGAGGCGGATCCGTTCGGCGCGGGCGGGGACCTCACCCAGGGCCAGGTGGTGGGCGGCGCCCGCCACGAGCGTGGCCGCGCCGAGCGCGGAGCGGGCGGCGGCGGTCAGTGGCGTGCCGTCCCAGCCGATCACCGTGACCCGGTCGGCCATCGTCGTCTGTCTCCTGTTGGTCTCGCGGGGCGTCCGTGCGGGGCGGCGGTGGCAGGGGTGACCGCGCACGCGGCCAGGGGCGAGCGTACCTGGTGGCGCCCCGGCGGCGCCCCGGTGCTGCGGGGCGGGGGCCCCGACGGACCCGGCCCGGGCGGGCCCGGCTCAGTTCCAGTCGGAGTAGGCGGAGAAGCCGCTGTCGGCGAGGCTCTCGGAGACGCCTTCGATGTCCTCGGGGAGCAGGCTCCACACGATGAGGTCGGTGCGCGTGTCGAGCCAGCCGCCGAACGGGTCGCCGCCGTTTCTCGTACGCGCTATCCAGGCGCCGCGCAGGACGCCCTCGCTGATGCAGCCGATCTTCTGCGCGACCTGCTGGGCCGCGGTGTTGTCGGCGGCGGTGCGCAGCTCTATGCGTTCGAACTTCTGGTCGTGGAAGAGCCATTGGGCGGTGGCGAGCGCGGCCTCTGACGCGTAGCCCTCGCCGCGGGCCCAGGGCGCGACGACGTAGCTCAGCTCGCTGGAACGCACCCGCCAGTCGGTGGCGCGCAGTTGGATGATGCCGACAAGGCGCTGGGTGAGGAACTCGGTGACGGCGAGGACGATGCCGCGGCCCTCGGCGCGCTCGGCGGGGGCGAGGCGGGTGATCCAGGTGCGGGCGTCGGTTTCGGTGTAGGGCTCGGGCACGGAGGTCCAGGCCGTGACGAGTTCGTCGTTCATCATCTCCGTGTACGCGGAGACGTCCGCCTCTTCGAGGGGGCGCAGCACCAACCTCTCCGTGCTGATGGAGATGTCAGGAAACTCCGGGGACCCTGAGGAGGCCGTAGTCATGCGCCGCTCCATAACCTTCATAGAAACCTGAAGAGCCTTCACCTTCAGGCCTTCTGAAGTGACCAGCATGCAACATGTGCGGGCGCGGACGCACCACGGGGTCCTCTCCCGTCTCAGGAGAGGACCCCGTCGGTGTCTTGTTATGTGTCCCGCGCGCGGGAGGCCGTTCAGCCCGCCGCGACGGGCAGCACGGACCCCTTGTACGTGTCCTCGATGAACTTCTTCACCTCGGGCGACGTCAGCAGTTTCGCCAGCTTCTTGATCCGCGGGTCGTCCTCGTCGCCCTTCTTGGCGGCGAGGATGTTGTTGTAGGGATTGCCCTTCGCGGACTCCAGGAGGATCGCGTCCTTCTTGGGGCTGAGTCCGGCGTCGAGCGCGTAGTTGTTGTTGATGACCGCCGCGTCGAGGTCGTCGAGCGAGCGCGGCAGCTGTGCCGGGTCGATCGGCTTGACCGTGAGCTTCTTCGGGTTGGACGTGATGTCCTCGGGCGTCGCGGTGCCGCCGACGCCCTTCTTGAGCCCGATGACGCCCTTGGCGGCGAGCAGTTGGAGTGCCCGGCCCTCGTTGGTCGTGTCGCTGGGAACGCCCACGGTCGCGCCCGCCGGGAGGTCGGCGACGTCCTTGGTCTTCTTCGCGTACACGCCCATCGGCGGCAGGTACACCTCGGTGACCGGCACCAGGTCCGTCTTCTTGGACTTGTTGAAGTCCGTCAGGTACGGGGTGTGCTGGTAGAGGTTGGCGTCCAGGGAGCCTTCCTGGAGCGCGGTGTTCGGCGTGACGTAGTCCGTGAACTCCGTGATCTGGAGGTCGAGGCCCGCCTTCTTCGCGAGGTTCTTCTGGACGTACGCGAGGACTTCACCGGCCGGGGTCGGGGTGGCTCCGACGACGAGCTTGTCGCCGGAACCTCCCGAGCCGCTGTCGGAGCCCGCGCCGCAGGCGGTGAGGCCGAGCGCGAGGGCCAGGGTCCCCGCGGCAGCCGCTATGACGGACGTACGCATGATCAGAACGCGGCGACGACGGCGCCGTCGTACTTGTCGTCGATGAACTTCTTGACCTCGGGCGAGGTGAGGAGCTTGGCGAGCTTCTTCACGCGCGGGTCGTTCTCGTCGCCCTTCTTGACGGCGAGGAAGTTGCCGTAGGGGTTGCCCTTGGCCTTCTCGGCGACGAGGGCGTCCTTGGCGGGGCTGAGGGCGGGCTTGGCCTCGAGCGCGTAGTTGCCGTTGATCACCGCGGCGTCGACGTCACCCAGGCTGCGCGGCAGCGTGGGGGCCTCGAGCTCCTTGAACGTGAGGTTCTTGGGGTTCTTGGCGATGTCCTTGGGGGTGGCCTCGTAGCCGACGCCCTTCTTGAGCTCGATGAGGCCGTTGTCCGCGAGGAGCTTGAGCGCGCGGGCCTCGTTCGTGGTGTCGTTCGGGACGGCGACGGTGGCGCCGTCCTTCAGGTCACCGAGCTTCTTGAGGCTCTTGGAGTAGACGCCGAGCGGCTCCAGGTGAACCGTGGCCCCGGGGACGGGCACGATGTCCGTGCCGTTCTTCTTGTTGAAGTCGTCCAGGTACGGCTTGTGCTGGAAGTAGTTCGCGAAGACCTCGCCCTGCTGAACAGCGGTGTTCGGCGTGACGTAGTCGGTGAACTCCTTGACCTCGAGGTCGAGTCCGGCCTTCTTGGCGAGGTTCTTCTGGACGTAGTCCAGGATCTCGCCCTGCGGCATCGGGGTGGCGGCGACGATGAGCTTGCCGTCCTTGTCGCCTGCGGAGTCCTTGTCGGAGCCGCAGGCGGAGAGCCCGAGGGTGAGGGCGCCGGTGGCGAGGACAGCGGTGGTGATCTTGGCGGTGTTACGCACGAAAAGTGCCTTTCTCCATGGGTGGTGCAGCCCCGCTCAGATACACGGGGAAGTCTGCGGGTGGGGCCCTGGGCGGGCCCCGGTCAGCCGGTCTTGCTGGTCGTCTCGGCGGCGACGGTGCCGGGCAGCACGCCGCGCAGCGGCCGGAAAAGCAGCAGCGGGCCGGAGCCGCCGCCGCGCTTGTGCAGCCTGCGGGCGGCGTAGTCGCCCACGAACTGGATGATCGAGATGACCACGGCGAGGATCGCCACGGTGATCCACATCAGCTCGGTCTCGAAGCGCTGGTAGCCGTAGCGCAGCGCGAGGTCGCCGAGGCCGCCGCCGCCGACGGTGCCCGCCATCGCGGAGTAGCCGATGAGGGCGACGATCGTGGTGGTGGCGCCGGAGATCAGCGAGGGCAGCGACTCGGGGACGAGGACCTTGCGTACGACGGTCCAGGTGGAGCCGCCCATGGACTGCACGGCCTCGACGAGTCCGCCGTCGACCTCGCGGACCGAGGTCTCCACCAGGCGCGCGAAGAACGGGATGGCGCCGATGGCGAGCGGCACGAGGGCGGCCTCGCGGCCGATCGTGGTGCCGACGATCCAGCGCGTGAAGCCCATCAGGGCGACCATCAAGATGATGAAGGGCATCGAGCGCGCGATGTTCACGATCTGCCCGAGCACCTTGTTGAGCAGGGTGTTCTGCAGGAGTCCGCCGCGCTCGGTGAGGATGAGCAGGATGCCGATGGGCAGTCCGGCGACGATGGCTATCAGCGTCGCCCAGCCCACCATGTAGAGGGTGTCCCAACACGCCTGCTCCAGCAGGGGCTGCATCTCCGACCAGGTCACTTGGCACCTTCCTTGACCAGCGTGGCGTCCTGCGGGGCAGGCACGTCATGTCCCGCGATGTCGACCTGAAGGCCCTGCTCCCGCAGGAAGCCGATCGGGACGACGTTCTCCTCGAAGCGGCCGGGCAGTTCGATGCGCATGCGGCCGACCTGCTTGCCCGCGACGGTGTCCATCGCGGCGCCGAGGATCGAGATGTCGATGTTGTAGGTGCGCGACAGCTGGGAGATGACCGGCTGGGTGGCGGCCTCGCCGTGGAAGGTCACGTCGACGACGGTGCGGTCGGCGCCCGTGGCCTCGCCGCTGACGGGGAAGAGCGCGGCGGCGAGCTCGGATCCCGGCGTCGCGAGCAGCTCGCTGACGGTGCCGGACTCGATGATCCGCCCGCGCTCCATGAGGGCGGCGGAGTCGCAGACGCTCTTGACGACGTCCATCTCGTGCGTGATCAGCAGGACGGTCAGGCCGAGCTGCTGGTTGAGGTCGCGCAGGAGCTGGAGGATGGAGCGGGTGGTCTCGGGGTCGAGCGCGCTGGTCGCCTCGTCCGAGAGCAGCACCTTCGGGTCACCGGCCAGGGCGCGGGCGATGCCGACGCGCTGCTTCTGGCCGCCGGAGAGCTGACTCGGGTAGCTCTTGGCCTTGTCGGAGAGGCCGACCAGGTCGAGGAGTTCGAGGGCCTTGCGGGAGCGCTCCTGGCCGGAGAGGCCGAGGATCTCCAGGGGCAGCTCGATGTTGCCCTGCACGGTCCGCGAGGACAGCAGGTTGAAGTGCTGGAAGACCATGCCGATGCGGTTGCGGGCCTGCCGCAGTTCCCTGCCCGCGCGCGGGCCGCGTCCGGCCAGGGCGGTGAGGTCCTGGCCCGCGACGGTCACGGTGCCGGAGGTGGGGCGCTCAAGGAGGTTGACGCAGCGGATCAGGGAGGATTTGCCGGCGCCGGACTGGCCGATGACGCCGTACACCTCGCCCTCGCGGACGTGCAGGTCGACTCCGTCGAGGGCGGTTACTTCACGACCGCGTGAGCGGTAGACCTTGGTGAGGCCGGAAGTGGTGATCACAGGGGTTTCCGTCACTGTCGAGTGCGCGGCGGGATGAAGCCGGGCACGGGGCATTCGTTCGGAACGCGGCACGGTTCTCGCGGTGGTGGGGCGGTGGAACCGGAGGACGTGTGCGCGGGGCGGGCTCGCTTCCTGCGTCGACTTGTCGACTTCGTCGAGTACGTCGGTCAGGAGCGCGGCGCGGCGGCTTCGCTTCGGGGCGCGAGGCTCGGGGGTGGTGCGGGGGCCCTCAGAAGGCGCACATTCGACACATACAACGAGCACCGGGCGTCATCATCGCCTCGGTCGCAAGGGTGCGGCTGCTCGTCGTGGTCATGGGCCCAAGTAAAACACGCGTGAGGTGGCTGTCCACCATCGCTGTCCGTATAGCGGACAGCGGTGGGACAGTCACGGCGGTACGGAGCCGCTGGCTCACTCGGCGCAGGTGATCTCCACGCCACCCGCTGTGGCCTGCGCGGACACGGCGGAGAGGTCCGTGACGACGACGTCGGCGGAGAGCTCGGCGGCGGTGTGGGTTGTGGTCAACGCCACGGTCTTCATGCCCGCGGCCCGGCCCGCCTGGAGACCCGCGGGGGCGTCCTCGAAGACCACGCAGCGGGCCGGGTCCACACCCAGCTTGGCGGCCGCGAGCAGGAAGGGCTCCGGGTCGGGCTTGCCGCGCGTGATGTCGTCGGCGGCGATGACGAGGCCGGGCCTGACGCCGACCTCGGCGAGGCGGGCCTCGGCGAGCACCCGGGTCGCCGAGGTGACGACGGCCCAGCGGTCCACGGGCAGGGATTCGAGGAGCTCCCGGGTGCCGGGCAGCAGCACGACACCGCCCGCGACGTCGGAGACTTCGAGCTCCTCGATGCGGGCGACGGCCTCGACGATCTTCTCCGGGGGCAGCAGGTCGGCGGCGATCTCGGCGGCGGGTCGGCCGTGCAGTTCGACCCGCCCGAAGTCCTCCGCGGTGATCCCGTACTCCCCCGCCCAGCGCGTCCAGCAGCGGTACACCGACTCCATCGAGGAGATGAGGGTGCCGTCGTTGTCGAACAGGAGCGCGTCAGCCTGGATCTTCATGGCTCCCGACCCTACGTGGCACCCCTGGGCCGCGCGCATCGGGTCAAAGGACCCGTAATAAAGTCACGGGCATGCTTGATGCCCTGACGATCGCGACCTCGGTGGCCGCGCTCGCCCTCGCCGCCTGGTGCGGTTTCGCCGCCTACCGCGACCAGCCGACCAAGGACTGGCACTTCATCGGCATGGGTGTGGTGACCTTCCTCGCCCTGGTCCAGCTGATCGTCGGCATCGTCCAGCTCGCGCGCGGCGAGGAGGCCGAGCAGGGCACGACGATCTTCGTGGCGTATCTGCTCGGTTCCTTCGCGTGCGTGCCCGCGGCGGGCTTCATGTCCCTCGCGGAGCGCAGCCGTTGGGGTTCCCTGACGGTCGCGGCGGGCGGCGTGGTCCTCGCCGTGCTCGAAGTGCGGCTCTACGACATCTGGGGAGGCTGAGGTGACGGTGACCGAGCCCGACAAGAACACAGGCGCGGACGCGGCTCCCGCCCGGCAGAAGCTGATCTCGGGCCCCGGCATCCTGCTGGTGTGGCTGTACGGCGTGATGGTCGTCGGCGCGGTGTCGCGCTCCGCGGTGCAGATCTCCACGGACTTCCACAAGGCCCCGCTCGCGTACTCGCTGTCGGCGCTCGCCGGCCTCGTCTACGGCTTCATCACGTACTCACTGGTGCGCGGCGGGGACACGGCCCGCAGGGCGGCGCTGGTGTGCTGCGCCGCCGAGCTGGTCGGCGTGCTGGCCGTGGGCGCGTGGACCCTCGCGGAGCCCTCCGCGTTCCCCGATGCCACGGTGTGGTCGGACTTCGGGATGGGGTACCTCTTCATCCCGGTGATCTTGCCGGTGACGGCCATCTTCTGGCTCAGCAAGGCGCGTCGGGCTTCCGCCGGTTGAGCAGTTCGCCGCGGGCCGCATGTGGCTGGTCGCGCAGTTCCCCGCGCCCCTTACGGGGCCCTACGCACTCGTGACGTATGCGCTTGCCGGCACGTCCTTGGACAAGGTGACCTGCGTGAGCCGCTCGTTCACGCGCTGGCTGCCCACAGGGGCGTACCCGTGCTTGCGGTACAGCTGGAGATTCTGCTCGCTGCGGTGACCGGTGAAGAGCTGGAAGCACTTCGCCGTGCCGCCCGCGCCGAGCCGCTCCTCCACCGCCTCCAGGAGCCGCCCGCCCAGGCCGTGCCGCTGCATCCTGGGGTGGACGATGAGCTTGCCGATCCGCGCCGTGCCGTCGGCGTCGACCGTGCCGCGCACGGAGGCCACCACCTCGTCGCCGAGCCTGGCCACCAGGACCGTGCCCGTGGTCAGTTCGGCCTTGATGGAGTCGAGGCCCTGGGTCAGCGGCTCGATCGAGTAGTCGCCGTAGAGCTCGGCCTCGCTCTGGTAGCAGAGGTACTGCAGTTTGAGGATCTGCTCGGCGTCCGCTTCGGTCGCCGCCGAGATGGTCACGCTCATGCCCATGTGTGCATGCCTCCCGCTCACCTGCTCCACCGGTTGTCTATCGCTCCTTTCCCCAGGGTTCAGGAGCCGCAACCTCCGCCGCGAGCATTCTGCGCAGGCATCCCAGACATCGGGAACGTTCCGGCCCCAGGCTGCCCTGTGACATTCCCAACTCCCCCGCGATCTCCCGGTAGGTGAGGTCCTCGGGGGACAGCAGCGCGGCCATGATGCGGGGGCAGCGGCCCGGCAGTCTGCGCACCGCGGCGTGCAGGGTGCGGTGCCGGTCCGCGGTCAGGGCGCGCTGCTCGGGGCCGCGCTCGCCGTCGTCGGCGGGGTCGACGGGCTCGGCGGGCCCGGCCTCGTACGCCACTTCGCGCTGTGTCGTACGCCGGTTGCGGCGGGCCTCGGCCTGGACCGCGCCGCGCACCCACAGCGCGGGGTCGGCGGGCGGGCCCTCGGACTCCAGGCGCTCCAACAGCAGCAGCCAGACGTCCTGTTCGAGGTCACCGGGGTCGGTGCCCGAGCCGAGCGCCTCCGCGGACGCCTCGGCGGCGAGCAGCGGGCGCAGGGCGGGGATGAGCGTGGGGGCGAGGTCGTAGGTCACGCAGGGCGGGACGCGGCCGCTCCGGGAAGAGGTTTCCGGAGCGGCCGTCTCTCACCCCAACCGGGCTTCGGCGATCAGCCGTTGACGAAGTCCTCGCGGGCGAGGAGCGCGGTGTCGCAGTTGTCCGAGAACAGCCCGTCGATGCCCGTCTCGAAGTAGGCCTTGAAGGCGCCGAAGGCGTCGCCGTAGGCGTTCGGGTCGGTGCCCTTCCTGAAGTTGGTCGGCAGGAAGGTGTTCTCGTTGCGCATCGTGTACGGGTGCAGGATCAGGCCCGCCGCGTGCGCGTCCTTGACCAGGGTGGACGGGGTGCCGAGGCTGCCGTCC
Organism: Streptomyces kanamyceticus; assembly: GCF_008704495.1. Taxonomy (NCBI): domain Bacteria; kingdom Bacillati; phylum Actinomycetota; class Actinomycetes; order Kitasatosporales; family Streptomycetaceae; genus Streptomyces; species Streptomyces kanamyceticus. The sequence goes on along the minus strand of NZ_CP023699.1, from coordinate 8,232,662 downwards.
GGCTTCTTGGGGATGACCAGGTCGAGGGTGGGGCCGATGCCCTGCGCGAAACCGGCCATCCACTTCAGCCCTTCGGGCTTGATGAGGTCGGCGACGGTGCGCGGGTCGCCCGCCTCGACGAAGTCCCAGGGCCGGGAGTTCGCGGTGGACAGGAGCACCACGCGCGGCGCGGAGACCAGCTTGGCCAGGCGCTGGATGCTGCTGGGCTCGAAGGACTGCAGGAAGTTCGCCGAGTTCTTCTTGTGCCGTCCGTAGCGGCGAAGGAGCTTGGCGAGCGGCTCCTCCAGGCCGAGGCCCAGCTTGCGGAAGTACGTGGGGTGCTTGGTCTCGATGTGCAGCCAGATGGGCCTGCCGCGCTTGCGGCCCTGCTTGTCGGCCCACTTGAGGACCTCTTCGAGGGTGGGCACGTCCCAGCGGCCGTCGTAGAGGGTGTTGTGCTGGCGGGTGCCAGGGATGCGCTCCTTGGCACGCAGCGTCTTCAGCTCGGCGAGCGTGAAGTCCTCGGTGAACCAGCCGGTGAGCGAGGCGCCGTCCACCGACTTGGTGGTCTTGCGGGACGCGAACTCGGGGTGCGCCGAGACGTCCGTCGTCGCGGTGATGTCGTTCTCGTGACGGCATACGAGATGGCCGTCCTTGGTGGGTACGACGTCCTGCTCGATGACGTGCGCGCCCATGTCGAGGGCGAGCTGGTACGAGCCGAGCGTGTGCTCGGGCCGGTAGCCGCTGGTCCCCCGGTGCGCGACGATCGTGGGCACCGGCAGGTCCTTGTAGCCGCCGTGCCCGCCGTGTCCGCCGCCGTGCCGCTCATCGGCTCTCGCCACGCCGGGCAGCCCGACCACGGCCGTGCCCGCGCCGAGGATCGCCGCCCCCAGTACCGCTCGCCGCCCCCGGCTCGTCCCCGGCTGCTGCTGACCCGACTCCTGCGTCGCCATTGGCGCTCCTCCCGATGTACTGCCGCCTTGCACCTGACAAAGCGGGACGATCGTAGGTGGCCGCGAGTGACGTGTGGGAGTCCCTGGACGAAACGACGGGATGACGGCACATGGCGAGTGGGCGCACCATGGAGTTGGCGGCCCGTGCCGTACGGCCGCTACGCACAGAGAAGTGCGCGCGTGACAAGGACCACTACTTCGGGCCACACCCGTCCCCCGGGGATACCGTCGTCACAGAGGCGACGCCCCAGGGCAATACCGTGCAAACTCAGGTCAACACTGCGTATCGAGTGCATGAACCCGATGTGCAATCAACGGGGGCCCGCGAGTATCGTCCTCACCTGCATTTACTCGTCGTCGACCCGTTGACACCGGAGGGCCCGTTGTCCCGTCTAGCGCTCATCAAGGCAGTGCTCGGACCGATCTTGCGCCTGATGTTCCGCCCACGGGTAGAAGGCGCCGAGAACATTCCGGGGACAGGCCCGGTGATCCTGGCCGGAAACCACCTGACGTTCATCGACTCGATGATCATGCCGCTGGTGGCCAACCGACCGGTGTTCTTCATCGGCAAGGACGAGTACGTCACGGGCAAGGGGCTCAAGGGCCGCCTCATGGCGTGGTTCTTCACCGGCGTCGGCATGATCCCGGTGGACCGGGACGGCGGGCGCGGCGGTGTCGCCGCGCTGATGACAGGTCGGCGCATTCTCGACGACGGCAAGGTCTTCGGCATCTACCCGGAGGGCACCCGCTCCCCCGACGGGCGTCTGTACCGCGGCCGTACGGGCATCGCGCGGCTGACCCTGATGACGAACGCGCCCGTCGTCCCCTTCGCGATGATCGGCACGGACAAGCTCCAGCCCGGCGGCAAGGGGCTGCCGCGTCCCGGCAAGGTGACGGTGCGGTTCGGCGAGGCGATGGAGTTCTCCCGGTACGACGGGATGGACCGCGACCGGTACGTGCTGCGGGCCGTGACGGACTCCGTGATGACGGAGGTCATGCGGCTGTCCGGCCAGGAGTACGTGGACATGTATGCGACTAAGGCGAAGGCGGCCTAAGCCTCGGTTCTGGTGCGCCCGCGCCGGTGCTGGTGGGGACACCCCCCGGCACCGGGGCGGGCGTTCTTCGTTTCGCTTGCTCGGCACCGTGGGCTGTGCCCACCCGTTCCGCCGTGCGGAACGCCTGCCCACAGCGGGGCAGCGGGACGGGCCCCGTAAGGGGCGCGGGGAACTGCGCGCTCAGCCCCCTGCGGCCCGCAGACGAAGCAACCTGCACCCCGGAGGGCTAGTGCTGGACGCCGTCCTCCAGCTTCTGGCCCTTCAAGAGGAACCACGCCGCGACGGCCGTAGCGAACAAGACCGCCGAGCCGACCCCCGCAGCAACCTGGAACCCATCCGTGAACGCCCCGCGCGCAGCGGCAAGCATCGCGTCCGCCTGTCCGGGAGGCAACGTCCCCGCCGCCTCCACCGCGCCGCCGAGCGAATCGTGCGCCGCGGCGGCCACGTCGGCGGGGACGCCCTCCGGGGTGGTGAAGTCCCGGTAGATGCCGGTGACCACCGTGCCGAGCAGGGCGATGCCGAGGGCCGCGCCCAGTTCGTACGCCGTCTCCGAGACCGCGGACGCCGCGCCCGCCTGCTCCTTGGGGACGCTGGAGAGGATCACGTCGGCGGTGACGGTGAAGGCGAGGCCCGCGCCGAGGCCGCCAAGGAACAGCGCGCAGCCCAGGGCCACCACCCCGGTGTCCGCGCCGATCGCCATGCACGCGGCGAGCGCGAGGCCGACCGCGGCGAGGCCGCCGGAGACCGCGCTGCGCACGGATGCCTTGCGGGCCACGATCCCGGCCGTGAGGCCCGCGCCCACCGCGCCGACGGCGGCGGGCAGTTCGATCAGACCTGCCTCCAACGGTGAACGCACCTGGACCAGTTGCAGGAACTGGGAGAGGAAGAAGACGAGTCCGGACAGGCCGAGGATGGTCAGCAGATCGGCGAGTACGGCTCCGGAGAAGCCCTTGTGGTGGAAGAGCCGCATGTCCAGGAGCGGCGACTTCAGGGTCAACTGGCGTCGTACGAACCAGAACAGGGCCCCGATGCCGAGGGCGCCCGCCGCCGCGATGTCCCAGCGGAAGCCGTGCACCGCCGCTTCCTTCACGGCGTAGACGACCGCGACCATGCCGACGAGCGAGAGGCCGACGCTGATCAGGTCCCAGGGGCCCGGGTTCGGGTCGCGCGACTCGGGCAGCAGCTTGATGCCGACGAGGACGAGCACCGCCATCACGGGCAGGTTGATCAGGAAGACCGAGCCCCACCAGAAGTGTTCGAGCAGGAAGCCGCCGACCACCGGGCCGACCGCCGCGCCCGCGGAGGCCGCGGCGCCCCAGATGCCGACGGCGACGCTGCGCTCCTTGGGGTCGTGGAAGATGTTCCGGATCAGGGCGAGCGTGGACGGCATCAGCGTCGCGCCCGCGACGCCGAGCAGCGCCCGCGCCAGGATCATCATCTCCGGGCTGGTGGCGTACGCGTTCAGGACGGAGACGGCGCCGAACGCGACGGCTCCGGTGAGCAGCAGCTTCTTGCGGCCGATGCGGTCGCCGAGGCTGCCCATCGACACCAGGAGGCCCGCGATGACGAAGGAGTAGACGTCACCGATCCAGAGCAGCTGGGTGCCGGACGGCTTGAGGTCCTCGCTGAGGAAGGGCGTCGCGAGGCCGAGTACGGTCGCGTCCACGGCGACCAGGAGCACGGCGAGGACGAGTACGGCGAGGGCGAGCCAGCGCCCGGGACCGCGCTCGACATCCGCCTCTGCGGTCCGCTGTTGGGTGCTGGTCATGCTTCCACTCTCCGCTGTGCGCCGCCGATCAGCAGCTCGGCGATCATGTACGAGAAGTCCTTGGCCGCCACGCGGCCGTCGAGGACGGCCCAGGCGCCCGAGCCGATGAGCCCGTAGAGCGCCTCGGTGAGCCAGACGGGGGTCAGGTCGATGCGGAACTCGCCGTTCTCCTGGCCGCGCCGGAAGAGCGCGCTGATGTGGGAGTCCAGGCGGGCCCAGCCCTCGTTCTGGACGTCGCCCTCGAACAGCTGGTTCTCGGTGACGAGGAAGGCGAGCAGGCCCGCGGCGGGCTCGACCTCCTTCACCAGGCGGCGCAGGGCGTCCTGGGCGCTGTCCTCGCCGAGCCTGGCCCGTTCGAGTGCGGCTTCGCACTCCTGGAGTCCGAGCTCTTCGAGGGCCAGGACGAGTGCGTCGCGGCCCGCGAAGTGGCGGTGCAGGGTGGCCCTGCTGATGCCCGCGGCGCGCGCCACCTCGTCCATGGTGGAGGTGGCTTTTCGGGTGAGCAGGGCCGCGGCGCTGCGCAGGACCTGGTCGCGATCGACTGACATGAGACAACCATAAGCCACCTGAGACAAGGGCGTCTCATAGATTATGCGCCGGTCGACGCGTCCGGTGCCTCAGCGCCGGTCGACGCCCTGTGCCTCAGCCCGGTCGACGCGCCGCCCCTCAGTGCCAGGGCAGTCGGCCGCGCCGCTCCCAGTACGCGACGGGCTCCTCCACGAGCCCCGCGAGGCGTGCCAGCTGCTCGTCGTCCAGGTCGACCGCCGCGGCGTGCAGGTTCGACACGAGCTGGACCGAGGTGGCCGCGCCGGACAGCACGACGCCCGTCCACGGCTGTCGCAGCACCGCGGCGAGCGCCACCGCGTCGCAGCCGAGCCCGGTCTCCTCGGCGACCTCGCGCAGCGCGGCGGGCGCGTGCGCGGCGGCGAGCCTGCCGTTGGCCATGCCCTCCTTGACCAGCACGGTGAGGCCCGCGTCGTGCGCCTGGGCGAGCGCGGGGCCCGCCGAGGTGTCGAAGAGGTTGTACGTGGCCTGAACCGTGCGGAAGAGCGGCTCCCCGTCGACGGTCACTTCGAGCGCGGCACGGATCGCGGCCGCCTGCTCGGGGCCGCTCACGGAGAGACCGACCGTCACGCCTTCGGCAGTCAACTCGCCGAGCCTGGCGTGGAGTTCCTTGTCCGTGAGCGCCGGACTCTCGGGCGTCACGGAGTGGATCTGGTAGAGGTCGAGCCGGTCGCCGAGCTGCTCGGCGGTCTCGGCGCGCTGGCGGTCGTACGCGGCCGCGCTGTGGTCCTTGACCTCGTGCGGGCCCTCGGCGTCGGTGCGCCAGGCCGCGGTGTACGTATAGCCCCACTTGCTGCCGACGACCACGTCGCGAATGTCGGGCCTGGCGTGCAGCCAGTCGGCGAGGAACTCCTCGGAACGGCCGTAGGAACGCGCCACGTCGAGGTAGCGGACCCCCGAGGCGTAGGCGGCGTCGAGGAGTTCGAAGGTGCGCTCGCGCAGCGCCTCGACGCTGCGCGACGGCGGCAGGTCGGCCTCGCGGTCGAGCGTGATGTAGCCGGGCCTGCCGACGGCGGCGAGACCGAGCCCTATGTGCGCGGTCGGGGTGGTGGCTGCGGCCAGCCGGGCGAAGGGCATCGCGGGCTCCGTTCGGTCGGTTGCTTGCGGCTCCCGACCAACGTAACCCGCGCTGCCCGCCGCGCTACTTCTTCGCGTCCGCCCACGCCTGCTGGACGGCCAGATCCGCCTTGACCTCGGCGAGCTGGACGGCGACCGCGGAGGGCGCGGTGCCGCCGCGGCCGCTGCGCGAGGCCAGCGCGCCCGGCACGTTCAGGACGGTCCGCACCTCGGGCGTGAGGTGCTCGGAGATCTTGGCGAACTGCTCGTCGGTGAGCTGGTCGAGCTCGATGCCGTGCGCCTCGCACTCCTTGACGCAACCGCCCGCCACCTCGTGCGCGACACGGAACGGCACGCCCTGCTTGACCAGCCACTCGGCGATGTCGGTGGCGAGCGAGAAGCCTGCGGGGGCCAGCTCCTCCATGCGCTCGCGGTGGACGGTGAGCGTCGCCATCATGCCGGTGAAGGCGGGCAGCAGGACCTCGAGCTGGTCGCAGGAGTCGAAGACCGGCTCCTTGTCTTCCTGAAGGTCGCGGTTGTACGCGAGCGGCAGCGCCTTGAGGGTCGCCAGCAGCCCGGTGAGGTTGCCGATGAGGCGGCCCGACTTGCCGCGCGCGAGCTCGGCGATGTCCGGGTTCTTCTTCTGCGGCATGATCGAGGAGCCGGTCGAGAAGGCGTCGTGGAGGGTGACGAAGGAGAACTCCTTCGTGTTCCAGATGATGACCTCCTCGGCGATCCGGGAGAGGTTCACGCCGATCATCGCGGTGATGAAGGCGAACTCGGCGACGAAGTCCCGCGAGGCTGTCCCGTCGATCGAGTTGCCCACGCTGCCGTGCTCGAAGCCGAGGTCGGCGGCGACCGCCTCCGGGTCGAGGCCGAGGCTGCTGCCCGCGAGCGCGCCGGAACCGTACGGCGAGACGGCCGTCCGCTCGTCCCACTGCCGCAGCCGCTCGGCGTCCCGCGCCAGGGGCTGGACGTGCGCGAGGACGTGGTGCGCGAAGAGCACCGGCTGGGCGTGCTGAAGGTGCGTACGACCCGGCATGGCGACGTCCGGGTGTGCCTCGGCGAGGCCCACGAGGGCGCTCTGGAGGTCGGCGATCAGGCCGCCGATGATCCGCGCGTGGTCGCGCAGGTACATCCGGAAGAGCGTCGCCACCTGGTCGTTGCGCGACCGTCCCGCGCGCAGCTTGCCGCCGAGGTCGGCGCCGAGCCGCTCCAGGAGGCCGCGCTCCAGGGCGGTGTGCACGTCCTCGTCGGCGACCGTGCCGACGAACGAACCGTCGGCGACATCGGCCTCCAACTGGTCGAGTCCGGCCAGCATGCGGGTCAGCTCGTCCTCGGTGAGCAGTCCCGCCTTGTGGAGCACGCGCGCGTGGGCGCGGGATCCGGCGATGTCGTACGGCGCGAGGCACCAGTCGAAGTGAACCGAAGCCGACAGCCGCGCGAGGGCCTGTGCGGGACCGTCGGCGAACCGTGCGCCCCAGAGCCGGACGTCACCGCCGTTGTTGCTGCTCACTTGCACGTGCTCCTTCAAGGGGTAGTTACGCGAGGTCCCGCTGCGCGGCGATCTTCGACGACAGGCCGAAGATGTCGATGAATCCCTGCGCCTTGGACTGGTCGAACGTATCGCCCGAGTCGTAGGTGGCGAGGTTGAAGTCGTAGAGGGACGCACTGGACTTACGTCCGGTGACCACGGCGCGGCCGCCGTGCAGGGTCATCCGGATGTCGCCGGTGACGTGCTGGTTGGCCTCGTGGATGAAGCCGTCGAGGGCCCGCTTGAGGGGCGAGAACCACAGGCCGTCGTAGACCAGTTCGCCCCAGCGCTGCTCGACCTGCCGCTTGTAGCGGGCCAGTTCGCGCTCGACGGTGACGTTCTCCAGCTCCTGGTGCGCGGTGATGAGCGCGATCGCGCCCGGCGCCTCGTACACCTCGCGGGACTTGATGCCCACGAGGCGGTCCTCGACCATGTCGATCCGGCCGATGCCCTGCGCGCCCGCCCGCTCGTTGAGCTGCTGAATCGCCTGCAGGACGGTGACGGGCCCGCCGTCGATCGCGACCGGGACGCCCGCCTCGAAGGAGATGACGACCTCGTCGGCCGCGCGCGGCTCGGCGGGGTTCGAGGTGTACTCGTAGATGTCCTCGATCGGCGCGTTCCAGATGTCCTCCAGGAAGCCCGTCTCGACGGCCCGTCCGAAGACGTTCTGGTCGATGGAGTACGGGGACTTCTTGGTGGTCGCGATCGGGAGGTTCTTCGCCTCGCAGAAGGCGATGGCCTTGTCCCGGGTCATCGCGTAGTCACGGACCGGGGCGATGCACTTCAGGTCGGGGCCGAGGGCCTGGATGCCCGCCTCGAAGCGGACCTGGTCGTTTCCCTTGCCGGTGCAGCCGTGGGCGACGGTCCCCGCTCCGTGCTTCCGGGCGGCGGCGACCAGGTGCTTGACGATCGTGGGCCGCGAGAGGGCGGAGACCAGCGGATAACGGTCCATGTAGAGGGCGTTGGCCCGGATCGCGGGGAGGCAGTACTCCTCGGCGAACTCGTCCTTGGCGTCGGCGACTTCGGCCTCCACGGCACCGCAGGCGAGCGCGCGCTTGCGGATGACGTCCAGGTCCTCGCCGCCCTGGCCGACGTCCACGGCGACGGCGATGACCTCGGCGCCCGTCTCCTCGGCGATCCAGCCGATCGCGACGGAGGTGTCAAGGCCGCCCGAGTAGGCGAGTACGACGCGCTCGGTCACGGGTCTCTCCTTACGGTGCGTTCACTGTTATGCATGAGTATGCATTGCACCGTATGTTTCGTCAATCGAGCCGCCCGGACGGTCACGCCCCCGTCGTGGAGCCGGGGCGGACGATCATGAGGACGGTGACCGCGACCCACAGCACGTTGAAGATCCCGGTGGTCATGGCGAGCCGCCCGGTCGCGGCCGCGACGCCCTCGCCACCACCACCGCCGCCCTCGACGAGCCGCTCCTGGCCGGGCAGGACGAACACGATGAGCGCGGCCGCCGCCAGCATCGTGAGCACGAGCGACGCGATCACCCAGGCGTCCCCCATCACCCCCATGACACCGGCCGTGGCGAGACCGAGAACCGGTACCGCGATGCCGACACCGGCGTACACCCGGCAGATGCGGTGCAGCAGCCCGACCGTGGAGCGGGCCCGCACGTCGTCCGGACTCTCCGCGGCCCGCCGGGCGGCGGGGCCGAACATGCTGGCGGCGACGGCGACCGGGCCGACGGCGAGGATCGCGGCCAGGACGTGGAGGGTCAGGAGGAGCTTCGTCACGGAGGGGCCGCTTTCTCGCAAGGGGTGGGGCAGGCGGAGGGGTGGGACAGGCGGAGGGGTGGGACAGGCGGAGGGGTTGACCAATTCTTGACCCGACCGCGCGATGGCAGCAATGACGAGCACCCCACCTTTCCTGCCATCCGCCCACCACCTCTCAAAGTCGTTAGACAGGCGAAATGTTTGAGTGGATAATCATTAGGCATGGGAAAGACTTATGCGCGCATAGACGGCCGCCTCCGTACCTTCATCGAGGCACAGCCGATGTTCTTCACGGCCACCGCACCGCTCTCCGACGACGGCACGATCAACCTCTCCCCCAAGGGCCTCAAGGGCTCCTTCGTGGTCCTCGACGAACAGACCGTCGCCTACCTGGACTTCGCGGGCAGCAACGCGGAGACGATCGCGCACCTGCGCGAGAACGGCCGCATCACGGTCATGTGGTGCGCGTTCCAGGGCCCACCGAACATCGTCCGGGTGCACGGCCGGGGCGAGCCCGTCTTCCGTGACGACCCGCGATTCGGGGAACTGCTCGCCCGTTTCCCCGACATCGACCCGACCCCGCACGGGCTGCGCGCCATCATCGTCGTGACGGCCGAACTCATCCGTGACACCTGCGGATACGCGGTGCCCACCATGTCGTACGACAAGGACCGCGATCTGCACGGCAAGCGGTTCGCGCGCGAGGACGACGCGTCGCTCAGCGCGTACTTCGCCAAGAAGGAGTACATCGCACAGAGCATCGACGGGCTTCCCGGACTGCCGCTTCCGCTGCCTCCCAGTACCGTCTGAGCCATGCGCTTACGAGCCGCCGCCCTCACGACCTCCGCAGTCCTGCTCACCCTCGGCGCCGCGCCCGGCATCGACAGCGGCGCCCCGCTGCCCGAACGCATGGCCGACACCGGCGGCGGCAGCCAGCTCATCACCGCCGGGGCCGCGCGCACCGGCTCCACCACGGGCACCGTCACCTGGTGGGACCGGCGCGGCGGCCGGTGGACCGAGGCGGGCTCGGCACCCGCGAGGTTCGGCGCGAAGGGCCTGGTGGCGGGCGGCTCGCGCAAGCAGGGGACGAACACGACGCCGACGGGCCTGTACGGACTCCCGTACGCCTTCGGCATCAGCGCCCGGCCGACCGGCGCCGCCTACCCGTACCGCCGCGTCACGCCGGAGTCCTGGTGGTGCCAGGACAACTGGTCGCGCGCCTACAACCGCTGGACCGAGCCGCGCCCGGCCGACTGCCGTGCCGCCGAGTCGGAGCACCTCAGCACGTACGACCCGCAGTACGCGCACGCGCTGGTGGTCGGCTTCAACTACGACCGCCCCGTGCGCGGGCGCGGCGCGGGGATCTTCCTGCACGTCAACGGCCGTGGGGCGACGGCCGGTTGCGTGTCGGTGCCCCGGGACGCGATGCGGCGGATCCTGCGGTGGGCGGAGCCGGGGCGGCGGCCGCACATCGCGATCGGTACGGATTCGGGGCGGACGGCGCTCACGCGCTACTGACCGAATCGCCGCTGAACGAACCGCCGCGCACCACTCCCGTGTAGCGACCACATACCGAGACGGGGTTGCACGCGCGCGTGGCCGGGGCGTTGCATCGCGCCGTGCAATCCGAACAGACGATCCCCAGCCAGAGCGAGGGCCCCGGCTCCGCCGACAAGGCGGCCCGCCGTGCCGTCACCGTCTTCCCCGTCCTCGTCCTCGCCGCGGGCGCCCTCGGCCTCCTGGTGCCCGACGCCTTCGAGGGCTGGGGGACCAACGTCCCGTACCTGCTCGGCGTGGTGATGTTCTGCATGGGTCTCACCATGACCCCGCTGGACTTCCAGGGCGTGGTCAAGCGGCCCTGGGCCGTCGCGCTCGGGCTCGTCGCCCACTACGTGATCATGCCGGGGCTCGGCTGGCTGATCGCCCACGCGCTCGGTCTCTCCCCGCAGTTGGCGGCCGGTGTGATCCTGGTGGGCTGCGCGCCGAGCGGCACCGCGTCCAACGTCGTGACCTATCTGGCCCGCGGCGACGTGGCGCTCTCCGTCTCCGTGGCCACCGTCTCGACCGTCCTCGCGCCGCTGATCACGCCGCCGCTCACGCTGCTGCTCGCGGGTGAGTACCTGCCCGTGGACGCGGGTTCGATGGTCACGGACATCCTCAAGACCGTGCTGCTCCCGGTGCTCGCGGGTCTGGTGGTGCGATTCCTCTTCGGGCGGTACGTCGACCGGGTGCTCGGCGCGCTGCCGTGGCTGTCCGCGCTGACCATCGCCGCCATCGTGGCGATCGTCGTCGCGGGCAGTGCCGCGGCCATCAAGTCGGCCGCGGCACTGGTGTTCCTCGCGGTGTTCCTGCACAACGGGCTCGGCCTCGCGCTCGGCTACGGCGCCGGCAAGCTGGCCCGGCTCGGCCCACCGGCCTCGCGGGCGATGGCCTTCGAGGTCGGCATGCAGAACTCGGGCCTCGCGGCGTCACTGGCCACGGCCCACTTCAGTCCCCTGGCCGCGCTGCCTTCGGCGGTGTTCTCCGTGTGGCACAACGTGTCGGGGGCATTGGTGGCGGCGTGGATGGCGCGGAGGAATTCAAGCCCGTCCGGCGATTGAGGACGAACTCGGCGAAGCCGGTGACAGACAGGGCACCGGCGCCGAGAAACCGTCAATGCTCGTTCGAGGCCAACCGCAGCAAGTGGTCCGCAAGCGCCTGCCCCCCGGTGGCCTCCCGGCTGATCAGCATCAACGTGTCGTCACCCGCGATCGTCCCGAGAATGTCGTGCAGCTCCGCCTGGTCGATCGCGGACGCCAGGAACTGGGCCGCGCCCGGCGGCGTGCGCAGGACCACGAGATTGGCCGAGGCCTCCGCGGAGATGAGCAGCTCCGCGGAGAGACGCCGCATCCGCTCCTCCTTGGCCGACTCCCCCAGCGGCGCGCGCGGGGTGCGGAATCCGCCCTCGCTCGGCACCGCGTAGATGAGGTCGCCCTCGGCGTTGCGGATCTTCACCGCGTTCAGCTCGTCCAGGTCCCTGGAGAGCGTCGCCTGGGTGACGGTCAGACCGTCGTCGGCGAGCAGCTTCGCCAGCTGGCTCTGGGAGCGGACCGGCTGCCGGTTGAGGATATCCACGATCCGGCGGTGGCGTGCGGTGCGGGTCTGCGGCACGGCGGGCCCCGCGTGCTCCGCGTGGTCTCCGTGCTCGTTGCCTTGCGCCTGGCTCATCGTCGTCTCATTCTCCGGATCGTCCGTCCCCGTCGGCTTCAAGAGCCTTGTCCAGGATGCCGGGCAGTGCCTGGAGGAACGCGTCCACCTCGTCGTCGCGCACGTTCAGCGGGGGCATCAGCCGTACGACATCGGGGGCGGGCGCGTTCACCAGGAAGCCGGCGTCCTGAGCCGCCTGCTGCGCCCGTGGCGCGAGCGGCTCGGTGAGCACGATACCCAGCAGCAGGCCCGAGCCCCTGACATGACCGACGAGCCGGTGTCCCAGTGACTCGATTCCGTCGCGCAGCTTCTCGCCCGCCCGCTTGGTGTTCTCAAGGAGGCCCTCGGACCCGATGGTGTCGACGACGGCGAGTCCCGCGGCGCACGCGACGGGGTTTCCGCCGAACGTCGTGCCGTGGTGGCCGGGCTTGAAGAGCTCGGCCGCCGCGCCGAAGGCGACCGTCGCGCCGAGCGGCAGACCGCCGCCCAGACCCTTCGCGAGCGTGACGACGTCGGGCTCGACGCCCTCGTGGGCGAGGTACGCGAACCAGTGGCCGGTACGGCCGATTCCGGTCTGCACCTCGTCGAGGACGAGCAGCGTGCCGGTGGCGGCGGTGATCTCCCGGGCCGCCTTGAGGTAGCCCGCGGGCGGCACGACCACGCCGTTCTCGCCCTGGATCGGTTCGATGATCACGAGCGCGGTGTCGGTGGTGACCGCCGCGCGCAGCGCCTCGGCGTCGCCGTAGGGAACGTGCGTGACGTCGCCGGGCAGCGGCAGGAACGGGGTCTGCTTGCCGGGCTGTCCGGTGAGGGCGAGCGCGCCCATGGTCCGGCCGTGGAAGCCGCCCTGGGTGGCGACCATGTGCGAGCGCCCGGTCAGCCGCCCGATCTTGAAGGCGCCCTCGTTGGCCTCGGCGCCGGAGTTGCAGAAGTACACCCTGCCCGCGCGCCCGAAGAGCTGGAGCAGCTTCTCGGCGAGCGCGACGGGCGGCTCGGCGACGAAGAGGTTCGAGACGTGGCCGAGCGAGCCGATCTGCCGGGTCACCGCCTCGACGATCGCCGGATGGCCGTGGCCGAGGGCATTGACCGCGATGCCGCCGACGAAGTCGACGTACTCCTTGCCGTCGGCGTCCCACAGCTTGCTGCCCGCGCCACGCACCAGAGGGAGCCTGGGTGTGCCGTAGTTGTCCATGAGCGCGCCCTGCCAGCGCGTGGTCAGCTCCTGGTTGCTCATGACTCCCCCTGTGCGTCGGGCACGACCATCGTGCCGATTCCTTCATCCGTGAAGATCTCCAGCAGGATCGAGTGCTGGACCCGGCCGTCGATCACGCGGGCCGTCTCGACGCCGTTGCGCACGGCGTGCAGACAGCCCTCCATCTTCGGGACCATGCCGCTGGCCAGCTCGGGCAGGAGTTTCTCCAGCTCGGTGGCGGTGAGGCGGCTTATCACCTCGTCGCTGTTCGGCCAGTCCTCGTAGAGACCCTCGACGTCGGTGAGGACCATCAGGGTTTCGGCATCAAGCGCCGCAGCGAGTGCCGCAGCCGCCGTATCAGCATTGACGTTGTAGACATGTCCGTCGTCCTGGGAACGGGCGATCGAGGAGACCACCGGGATGCGGCCGTCGGCGAGCAGCGCCTCGATGGCGCCGGTGTCGATCTCGGTGATCTGGCCGACCCGGCCGATGTCGACCAGCTCGCCCTCGATGCGGGGCCGGTGCTTGGTGGCGGTGATGGTGTGCGCGTCCTCGCCGGTGAGGCCGACGGCGAGCGGGCCGTGCTGGTTGAGCAGCCCGACGAGCTCGCGCTGCACCTGTCCCGCGAGCACCATGCGTACGACGTCCATGGCGTCCTCGGTGGTGACGCGCAGGCCCGCCTTGAACTCGCTGACGATGCCGTGCCGGTCGAGGGCCTTGCTGATCTGCGGTCCGCCGCCGTGCACGACGACGGGCCTGAGGCCCGCGTGGTGCAGGAAGACGACGTCCTGCGCGAAGGCGGCCTTCAGCTCCTCGTCGACCATGGCGTTGCCGCCGAACTTGATGACGACGGTCTTGCCGCGGTGCCGGGTGAGCCAGGGCAGCGCCTCGATGAGGGTCTGTGCCTTGGGCAGGGCGGTGTGCTTGCGCGCGGTGGGAGTGCTCATGAGCTGTACGCGCTGTTCTCGTGGACGTAGTCGGCGGTGAGGTCGTTGGTCCAGATCGTCGCGGTCTCGGCACCGGCCGCCAGGTCGGCGGTGATGGCGATCTCCCGGTAGCGCATGTCGACGAGCTCGCGGTCCTCGCCCACGCTGCCGTTCCTGCAGACCCAGATGCCGTTGATGGCGACGTTGAGCTGGTCCGGGTCGAAGGCGGCGGACGTGGTGCCGATCGCGGAGAGCACCCGGCCCCAGTTGGGGTCCTCGCCGTGCAGCGCGCACTTGAGGAGGTTGTTGCGGGCGATGGACCGGCCGACCTCGACGGCGTCGGCCTCGCTCGCGGCGTTGATCACCTCGACCTTGATGTCCTTGCTCGCGCCCTCGGCGTCGCCGATCAGCTGCCGTCCGAGGTCGTCGCAGACCGCGCGTACGGCATCGGCGAACTCGGCGTACTCCGGAGTGACTTCGGAGGCGCCGGAGGCGAGCAGCAGGACCGTGTCGTTGGTCGACATGCAGCCGTCGGAGTCGACGCGGTCGAAGGTGAGCCGGGTGGCGTCGCGCAGCGCCCTGTCCAGGACGGCGGACTCCAGGTCGGCGTCGGTGGTCAGGACGACCAGCATCGTGGCGAGGCCGGGCGCGAGCATGCCCGCGCCCTTGGCCATGCCGCCGACGGTCCAGCCTCCCCCGGACTCCGTCCGGGGGGACCCCCCGGTGACGACGGCCGTCTTGTGCACGCTGTCGGTGGTCTTGATGGCGATGGCGGCCTTCTCGCCGCCGTGCGCGGAGAGTTCGCCCGCCGCGGCCTCGACGCCGGGAAGCAGCCGGTCCATCGGCAGGGTCAGGCCGATGAGTCCGGTCGAGGCGACGGCGACCTCGCCCGCGTTCACGCCGTCGAGGACCTCGGCGACCTTCTCCGCGGTGGCGTGCGTGTCCTGGAAGCCCTGCGGCCCCGTACAGGCGTTGGCGCCACCGGAGTTGAGGACGACGGCGGAGACGACGCCGCCCTTGAGGACCTGCTCCGACCAGATGACGGGGGCGGCCTTGACGCGGTTGGAGGTGAAGACGCCCGCGGCGGCCAGGCGGGGCCCTTCGTTGACCACGAGGGCCAGGTCCGGGTTGCCGTTCTGCTTGATCCCGGCAGCGATGCCCGCCGCCGTGAATCCCTTAGCTGCCGTGACGCTCACGGTGCCACTCCGATCGTGGGAAGTCCGGTGTCCTCGGGGAGCCCGAGGGCGAGGTTCATGCTCTGCACCGCGCCGCCCGCGGTGCCCTTGGCGAGGTTGTCGATGGCGCTGATCACCACGACGCGTCCCGCCGCTTCGTCGTACGCGACCTGGACCTGCACGGCGTTCGAGCCGTACACGGCGGCGGTCGCGGGCCACTGCCCCTCGGGGAGCAGCCGCACGAACGGCTCGTCGGCGAACGCCTTCTCGTACGCCGCGCGTACGGTCTCGGCGGTGACGCCCGCCTTGGCCTTCGCGCTGCACGTGGCGAGGATGCCGCGCGGCATCGGGGCCAGCGTCGGCGTGAAGGAGACGGTGACGGGGGTGCCCGCGGCGGCGCTCAGGTTCTGGATCATCTCCGGGGTGTGCCGGTGCCCGCCGCCCACGCCGTACGGCGACATGGAGCCCATGACCTCGGAGCCGAGCAGATGGGGCTTGGCCGCCTTGCCCGCGCCTGAGGTGCCGGACGCGGCGACGACCACCGCGTCGGGCTCGACGAGGTCCGCCGCGTACGCCGGGAAGAGCGCGAGCGAGACGGCGGTGGGGTAGCACCCTGGCACCGCGACGCGCTTGGCCCCTTCCAACGCCGCGCGGCCGCCCGGCAGCTCGGGAAGCCCGTAGGGCCAGGTGCCCGCGTGCGGGCTGCCGTAGAACTTCTCCCAGTCCGCCGCGTCCTTCAGCCTGAAGTCGGCGCCCATGTCCACGACGAGGACATCGGGTCCGAGCTGCTCGGCGACGGCGGCGGACTGCCCGTGGGGCAGCGCGAGGAAGACCACGTCATGCGGGCGGCCCTGCCCGGCGAGCACCTCGGGGGTGGTCGGCTCCAGGACGCGGTCGGCGAGCGGGAACAGATGCGGCTGGAGCGCGCCGAGGCGCTGGCCCGCGTTCGAGTTGCCGGTCAGTGCGCCGATCTCCACCTCGGGGTGAACGAGCAGCAGACGCAGCAGCTCGCCGCCCGCGTACCCACTCGCCCCTGCCACTGCTGCGCGTACCGCCATGGAACCCTCCTCTTGGATGGCATGACTATACGTTTCGCCGCAGTTTTATGCAATGAGACTTCTTTCGGGGCCGCCACGCGGTCCGTCGTCGACACGTGTCGTCATGCGCGGTCGGCGCGTTGATCAGCGCGTGCGCCCGGCGAACGTCAGGTTTCCGGCACGGGCGCATCGGAATGCCTACGACAAGGAGCTGTGCCAGTGCGAGGAAGTCTTGTTGCCGCGAGTGCCGTGGTCGCCGCGGGGCTGTTGACGGGAGTGACGGGGTCGGCGGGCGCGATCACGATCTGGTCCGGGTCGGTCTCCGCCGATGCGGAGGGGACCGTGTCCAGGGACGGGACGGTCACCGTCTCCGGTACCTACCGCTGCTCACCGCGGTCAGCCCCGGGGCCGGTGTTCGTGTCGTCGACGGTGCGGCAGGGCCCGGTGCGGCACGGCATCGGCGGGACGGCCGCGCGGTGCGACGGCGCCGAGCACACCTGGGTGAACCGGGAGAAGCCCGGGAACGGGACGTCCCTGACGCCCGGATCCGCCGAGGTCGAGGCGACCTTGATGCATCTGAACACCCGCGGCGGGCTGCCCATGCCGACCATCGTCGCGAGCGACCAGCACGACGTCGAACTGCGCCCGGCGAAGGGCTGAGGCCGCTCGGCCCCCACGCGCGGGCGAGTGCCGCGGTCGGCCACTCCTGCCGACCGCGGCGCTCGGCCAGGGCTGCTGATCGCGGCGCTCGGCCAGGACTGCTGATCGGCGCGTGACGGTCCTAGGGCCTGTCCGGCGGACCATGGCGCTGTCGCGGGGTCTGGCACGCACCGGACCGTGGACGCCACCCGAGCACGCCCTGACCTGCCGGACAGGCCCTAGGCTTCCCCCGGCATCAGCCCAGACCCCAGCCCAGGCCCCAGCCCCGACCTCAGGAGCGCCACCCATGTTCGATCCCGCATCCGGGCACCCGTTCCCCGACGGCCACCGCCCCGACGAGGCACCCGCGCCGCACCCGCTCCTCGCGCCGGTGCTCGGTCTCCTCGGCACCTGGCACGGCCGTGGGCGCGGTGAATACCCCACGCTCGAAGCGGACTTCTCGTACGCCCAGGAAGTGACCTTCAGCCATGACGGCCGCCCCTTCCTCCACTACGAGGCCCGGGCCTGGCTGCTCGACGCCGACGGTGCGCCGCTGCGCCCGTCCGCCCGCGAGAGCGGCTGGTGGCGGCTGCAGGAGGACGGCCGCGTCGAGGCGCTGATCACCCAGCCCACCGGCATCGCGGAGATCGCGGTCGGCCGCGCGGCGGACGGCACGGTGGAGATCGCCACCCACGAGGTGGCGCGCACCCCCACGGCCAAGGAGGTCGACGCCACCCGCCGCCGCTACACGCTCACCGACGCCGACGCGCTGGACTTCGCGCACGACCTCGCGGCGGTCGGACAGCCGTTGCAGCACCACCTCTCGGCCCAGCTCCGCCGCGGGGCGTAGGCCCCGGGCGGCGCCGCCTCCCCCGCGCGGGCGAGGCGGATACCCCCGTCGGCCGACGTCCGGCCGCCCGCCCGTACACAGGCTTGAACTCCGCACCGAGCGAGGGGAGTTCGCATGGACCTGTGGGACCGGACCGGGCGGATCGGCGGGTACGGTGCCGCGCTCGCGCTGACGCCCTATCTGGTGATCAAGGTGTCGTGGGTGATCGGCTCGCTGCTCGGGCTCGCGCCGATCGGCGCCGGGTTCGACGTGACGGGGTGGGTGGTGCTCAACACCGTGACCGTCGGCATGGCGGCGACCGGGATCGCGGTCGCCCTCGCGCTGGTACGGCCCTGGGGAGCGCGGCTCCCCGGGCGGCCGCTGGCCTTCTGCGCCTGGGTGGGCACGGGCTTCCTCGTGCCGCTGCTCCCCTACGCCGTACTCGGCTCCCTGCTGCTGCCGTCGGACGACGGGCCGAGGAGCGGCGCCGACGACGACCCGGCGATGCCCGGCTGGGAGGCCGTCCTCGTGCAGATCGGCTTCGTGGGCATGGGACTCGGCCTCGCCGTGGCGCTTCCCGCGTATCTGCGCCGCCGGTGGCCCGGCGTGTTCGCGGGGCGGACGGGCGACGGCGGGTCCGGGCCGCCGCGCGTACCGCCGTGGCCCGCCGTCACCGCCGTCGCGATCGCGGCGGTCTGGCTGTACTGGGCCGCGGGCGGCACCGCGGGCATCGCCCACCCGGCGGAGCGCGACCTCACCGGGCGGCTCCTGACGGGCGTACTCAGCGGCTGGTCACTGCTCGCCGCGGCGGCCACCTGGACGATCGCCCGGGGCCGCCCCGCCCGGCTGCCCCGCCGGGTGCCCCTGGCCCTGTGCTGGCTCGGCTCCGGGGCGCTCTTCGCCTGGAGCGCCTGGAAACTGCCGTTCACCCTCTACTTGGCCCTTGCCCGACCGGCCGACGCGGCCCTGCCGGAGAACCTGCTGGTCGCCGCGGTGCTGCACGTGGTGGCGGTGGGGACGGGGGCCGCGATGCTGCGGACGCTCGTCCGCGCCCGTGCCGGGCGGGAGGGGGTTCCTACTGGTCCTGAGCCTGCGCCCGGTCCTTCTCCTGCTGGTGCTTCTCCTTGATGCGGACCGTCTCCTTGCGGACCTCGGCCTGGGTGGCGCGCTCCTGGCGCAGCCACGAGGGGAACTCCTCCTTCAGGGCCTCGATCTGCTCCGTGGTGAGCGGCTCGGTGACTCCGCCGCGGGCGAGGCCCGCGATGGAGACGCCCAGCTTGGCCGCGACCACGGGGCGCGGGTGCGGGCCGTTGCGCCGCAGTTCCTGGAGCCACTCGGGCGGGTCGGCCTGCAGCGCGGCGAGCTCGCCGCGCGAGACGACACCCGCCTGGAACTCGGCGGGTGTGGCCTGGAGGTACACACCCAGCTTCTTCGCCGCGGTCGCGGGCTTCATGGTCTGGGTGGTCTGGTGCGACGTCATGGGTCCAGGGTATCGAGCGTGTGCGCTACTCCCGACCACGCCGGGTAGCCTGGCGAGGTGACAGGCTCGGATGTATCCCCTTCGTTCCGGCTCGCCTACGTCCCCGGGGTGACACCCGCCAAATGGGTGCGTATCTGGAACGAGCGGCAGCCCGGCGTCCCGCTGACGCTCCACACGGTGTCCGCCGCGGAAGCACCTGACGTGCTGCGCGGCGGCGGGGCCGACGCCGGATTCGTCCGGCTGCCCATCGACCGTACGGCGCTGAGCGCGATCCCCCTCTACACCGAGGCGACCGTGGTGATCGTCCCCAAGGACCACGTCGTGGCGGCGGTCGACGAGGTGTCCGCCGAGGACCTCGCCGACGAGATCGTGCTGCATCCGCTCGACGACGTCCTGGAGTGGGAGCGGCGCCCCGGACTGCCCGCGAACGAGCGGCCCGCCACGACCGAGGACGCCGTGGAGCTGGTGGCGGCGGGCATCGGCGTGCTCGTCGTACCGCAGTCGCTCGCCCGGCTGCACCACCGCAAGGACCTCACCTACCGGCCGGTCTCCGACGCGCCGGAGTCGCGCGTCGCGCTGTCCTGGCCCGAGGACGCGACCACGGACCTGGTGGAGGACTTCATCGGGATCGTGCGCGGGCGCACGGTGAACAGCTCACGGGGACGTACGCAGCAGCCCGCGCAGGCGAAGGCGAAGGACAAGCGCCCGGAGGCGGCGGGCGGCGCGCGGCGGAAGCCGTCCGGTGCGGGCAAGTCGGGCGCGGGGAAGTCGGGTGCGGGCAAGCCCGCGCGAGGGGGCGGCGGCACCGCACGGGCCAAGTCGGGGAAGCCGACCGCCAAGCGGGGCAAGCCCAAGCGCCGGTCCTGACGGGCCCCGGCGCCCCACCGAGGCGGCCCGCGCCGCCCCTCAGCCGTCCGTAACCCTCGGCACCACCAGGCCCGACTCGTACGCGGCGACCACCGCCTGCGTGCGGTCCCGCAGGCCCAGTTTGCCGAGCACGCGGCTCACGTGGGTCTTCACGGTCTCCTCGCCGACGTGCAGCCGCGCGGCGATCTCCGGGTTGGACAGGCCCTCCGCGATCAGCCGGAGCACCTCCGTCTCGCGCGGGGTGAGGGCGTCGACACGGGGCGCGCGGGCCGCCGTCCTGCCGGGCCGGATCCGGGCGAACTCGGCGATCAGACGGCGGGTCACCGTCGGCGCGAGCAGTCCTTCGCCCGCGGCGACCACGCGTACGGCGTCGAAGAGGTGCTCCGCCGTGACGTCCTTGAGCAGGAACCCGGCGGCTCCCGCGGCCAGGGCGTCGTACACGTGCTCGTCGAGGTCGAAGGTGGTGAGGATGAGGACGCGGGTGTCCGTGTCCGCGAGCTGCCCGGTCGCCTCGATGCCGTCCATCACCGGCATGCGGACGTCCATCAGGACGAGATCGGGCCGGAGTTCACGACAGACGCGGACGGCCTCGGCGCCGTCCGCGGCCGTGCCGACGACCGTGAAGTCGGGCTGGGTGGCGAGCAGCCCGGCGTAGCCGAAGCGGACGACCTCGTGGTCGTCGGCGATGACGATGCGCAGCGGCGCGGAGGCGTCCGGTACGGGGGTGGTCAGTCCGGGGGCGTCCGGTACGGGGGTGGTCATGCGGCCTGCTCTCGTGACGGGGTCGGGAACGTCGCCTCGATCAGGAAGCCGCCGAGGTGTGCGGGGCCCGCGCGCAGGTCGCCGCCCGCCATCGCGGCGCGCTCGCGCATGCCGAGCAGGCCGTGCCCAACGCCGCCGCCCTCCGTGGTCGTTCTCGGGCCGGGTCCGTTGTCGCGCACGCGCAGGATCAACGCCTCGCGGGCGTAACGGAGTTCGATGTCGACCGCGGCGCCCGGCGCGTGTCTGCGGGCATTGGTGAGGGCCTCCTGGACGATGCGGTACGCGGTGAGCTCGACGCCCGGGTCCACCGGGCGCATCGCGCCCTCGACGATCAGCCGCAGCGCCGCGCCCGACGCGTCGCGTGCCTCGTCGACGAGCTCGACGAGCTGCTCGATGCCGGGCTGCGGGCGCCGCTCGGGCACGTCCGCCGGGCCCGCGTCCCCGCGCAGGACGCCGAGCAGTCTGCGCATCTCGGTGAGCGCGGTGCGAGCCGTGTCGCCGATGGCGAGGAAGCGTTCGGCCCCGGCCGGGGGCAGGCCCTCGGTGGTCAGCCTGCCGGTCTCGGCCTGCACGGCGATCATCGAGATGTGGTGGGCGACCACGTCGTGCAACTCCCGTGCGATGCGCGCCCGTTCGCCACGTGCCGCGTGTTCGAGCAGGGTGTCGGCGATGGCCCGGTCGGTGGCGCCCTTGGCGAGCGCCGTGTCACGGGCGGTGCGGGCGAGCCCGGCGCCGGACGCGGCGGCCGCGCAGGCGGCGACCGCCACCGCGAGGAGGCGGGTCGCGGTGCCGGTGCCGGACGGCGCGGCGACCGCGTAGCCGACGAAGGGCAGCGCGAGCAGCACGGCGAGCGCCTTGGGGCCGTGGCGTCCGGTCCGGTACAGGGCGAACAGGAGCCCGCACAGACCGGCCGCGGTCAGCACGTGGAAGGGGGCGAGCGCGAGCATCCCGGCGGCGCCCGCCGTCAGGGCCGCTGCCCCTGCCGTCCTGCGGCCACTGCCTCGCGCCGGTGCCGCGAGCACCGCGACCGGGGCCGTCGCGCCGAGGGCGAGGCTGAGCGCGAGCGGCAGCGGGATCCTTCCGTCGGCGCGCAGCAGGACCTCTCCCGCGGCGGCGAGCGCGAGGAGGGCCGCCGCCACGACCGGGGC
Source organism: Streptomyces kanamyceticus (assembly GCF_008704495.1). Classification (NCBI taxonomy): domain Bacteria; kingdom Bacillati; phylum Actinomycetota; class Actinomycetes; order Kitasatosporales; family Streptomycetaceae; genus Streptomyces; species Streptomyces kanamyceticus. Next base: position 8,210,785 of record NZ_CP023699.1, on the reverse strand, counting down.
CTCCGGCGGACCCGCGCCGCCGGGCCGCCGCCAGGTGATGGGTGCCTTCACGGGTGTCATTGTCACCGGCGCGGGCGTTCGGGGAGTCCCTCACGTGAGGGATACGAAGACGGCTCCGGCGCGTGACGACCCGCGCCCTCGGCATCCCTAACCTCACTTCCCATGACGGGGAGTACGGGGAATCTCGGGGGAAGGGAAGCGGGGCGCATGGAAGCGACCATCGAAGTACGGGAGTTGCGCAAACGGTTCGGGTCCGTCGCCGCGTTGGACGGGCTCAGCTTCGACGTGACGCCGGGTCAGGTGACCGGGTTCGTGGGGCCCAACGGGGCGGGAAAGTCGACCACGTTGCGCATCCTGCTCGGCCTGGACACGGCCGACGAGGGCACGGCGCTGATCGGCGGGCGCCGCTACCAGGCCCTGCGCACCCCGCTGTTGGAGGTCGGCGCCCTGCTGGACGCGGCCGCCGTGCATCCCAGCAGGCGCGGGCGCGACCACCTGCTGTGGCTCGCGCACTCGCACGGCCTGCCGGTGCGCCGCGTGGACGAGGTGCTCGACGTGGTGGGGCTCGGCGGCGCCGCGCGGCGCAGGGCGGGCGGCTACTCGCTCGGGATGCGGCAGCGGCTCGGCATCGCCGCGGCGCTGCTCGGCGATCCGCCGGTGCTGCTGCTCGACGAACCGGTCAACGGCCTCGACCCCGAGGGCATCCGCTGGATCCGGGGGTTCCTCAGGACGCTGGCCGCCGAGGGCCGCACCGTGCTCGTCTCCAGCCATCTGATGGGCGAACTGGAGGACACCGCCGACCACTTGGTGGTGATCGGGCGCGGCCGGGTGATCGCCGACACCGGTGTGGCCGAGCTGCTCGCCGCCGCTTCCGGGGACCGGGTGGCGGTGCGCACAGCCGACCGGGCACGGGCGATGGCCGTCCTCTCGGGGGCGGGCGCGAGCGTCGCCGCCACCGGGCGCGACACGCTCACCGTCTCCTTGCTGCCCGCGGAGCGCGTCGTGGCGCTGCTCGGCAGTGCTGGCGTGGTGTTCTCGGGGGTCGCCGCGCACCGGGCGACGCTGGAGGAGGCGTACATGGAACTCACCAGGGACGCGGTGCAGTTCGCGGCGGACGAGACCGCTGTGGGGCCGGAGCGCGCGGCAGGCGCGGCCGGGGACGAGGACGCGGACGACGGCGGAGACGATGCCGCAGTTGCGGAAGGTGTGCGATGAGCACCGTTACGGAAGGTGTGCGATGAGCACCGTCACGCCCCGCCGCGCCTCGGCCGTGCCCGTCGCCCGCGACGGCTTCCCGCAGCTGCTGCGCGCCGAGTGGACCAAGCTGCGTACCGTACGCCGCTGGGGGATCACCCTGCTCGCCGCGGTCCTGGTGACCGTCCTCGTCTCCCTCTTCTCCGCCGTCAGTTCGGGCAGCGAGGTCTCGAACGGGGGACGCGGGAAGCCGCCCACCGGCCCCGAGGGACAGTCGATCGTCGACAACTTCCCCTTCGTGCACCGCACCCTCACCGGCGACGGCAGCGTCACCGCCCGCGTCGGGGCGCCCGCCGGGCAGGGCGACAGCGCGACGCCGCCGTGGGCGAAGGCGGGACTGCTCATCAAGGAGAGCACCCGGCCGGGATCCGAGTACGCGGCGCTGATGCTCACCGCCCGGCACGGAGTGCGCCTGCAGAGCGGATTCTCCCGTGACGTGGCGGGCTCCGCCGTCCCCCCGGGGACCTCCCGCTGGCTGCGGCTCACCCGCTCGGGCGCCACCGTCACCGGGTACGAGTCGGCCGACGGCAGCCACTGGCGCGAGGTCGGCACGGTCGAACTGGCAGGACCGCCGCGCGCGTTGCCCGTCGGCATGTTCGTCGCCTCGCCCGACATCCAGTCGGCCGAGCGGTCGTTCGGCAGCATGTCCCTTGACCAGAACCCCTCGCGGTCCGCCGCGCGCTTCGACCGGGTGGCGCTCGACGGCCGCGCCGGGGCGGCGGACTGGCGGCTCACCGACGTCGGCGAGCCGCACGTGCGGATGGGCGACCTCGACCGGTCGAAAGGCACCTTCACGCTCGCCGGGTCGGGCGACATCGCCCCCGCGCCGCCGCAGAACGACCTCGCCGTCATGGCCCTGGACGGCGCCCAGTTGGGGCTCGTCCTGATCGCCGCGCTCGGCGTCCTTTTCATCACGTCCGAGTACCGGCGCGACATGATCCGCACCACGTTCACGGCCAGCCCGCGGCGCGGCCGGGTGCTCGCCGCCAAGGCCGTCGTCATCGGCGCCGCCGCGTTCGTCGCGGGACTCGTCGCGTGCGTCGCCGCGTTCCTGGTCAGCGCGCCCGAGCTGAAGGGCGGCGATCCCCTGCCGATGCTCTTCGCCGACCTCTCGCTGACCGACGGGCCCGCGCTGCGCGCCGTCATCGGCACGGCCGCCGTACTGGCCCTGGTCGCCGTGCTCGCGCTCGGCCTCGGCGCCCTGATGCGCGGTACGGCGGCGGCGATCGCCACCGTCGTCGTCCTGTTCGTGCTGCCGCTGATCCTGCTCGGCGGCCTGCCGCTCGGCCTCGCCCACGGCATCCAACGCCTCACGCCCGTCGCGGGGTTCGCCGTGCAGAACACGCTGCCGCGCTACGACCAGGTGGCGACGGTGTGCCTGCCGGAGGAGAGCTGCTATCCGCAGGGCCCCTGGACGGGCGTCGCGACGCTCGCCCTGTACGCCGTGCTGGTCCTCGGCGCCGCGATGTGGCGGCTGCGGAGGCGGGACGCGTGACGGCGCCGACCACGCCGCTTCGCGCGAGCGGCGGCCGGGGGCTCGGCACGCTGCGCGCCGAGTGGACCAAACTCCGTACGCTGCACAGCACGTGGTGGCTGCTGCTCGCCCTGGTGGCGCTGACCGTCGCGGTGGGCGCGGTGACCTGCGCGGCGCTGTCCGCGGGTGACTGCCCTGATCCGGCCGCGTGCCACGAGGACACCGTGAAGCTCAGCCTCACGGGCGTGTGGGTGGGCCAGGGCGCGGCCGTCGTCCTCGCGGTGCTCGCGATGAGCGGCGAGTACGCCACGGGCACCATCCGTACGACGCTGGCGGCGGAGCCGGGACGGATGCGGATGCTGGCCGCCAAGGCGACGGTGGTGTGCGCGCTGACGGCTGCCGCGGCGGCCATCGGCGTCGCCGGGTCGCTGCTCGCGGGGCGCGAGCTGCTCGCCGACGAGGGTTTCGCGGTGCCGGGGCTCCTGGCAGGGGCCGTGCTCCGGGCGGCCTTCGGCTCCGTGCTCCATCTGGTCCTCGCGGCCCTGGTCGGCCTCGGCGTGGCCACGGCCCTGCGGGACACGGCGGCCGCGGCCACCTCCGCGCTCGCCCTGTTCTACGCCCTGCCGCTGCTCGCGGGGCTGCTCGCCGACCCCGACTGGCAGAAGTGGGCGCAGCGCCTCACCCCGTCGACGGCGGGCCTCGCGGTGCGGGCCACCCGGGATCTGGACCGGCTGCCGATCGGGCCCTGGGCGGGGCTCGGGGTGCTCGGCGCGTACGCGGCGGTGTCGCTCGCTCTGGGCGCGCTGGTGCTGCGGGCACGGGATGCCTGAGGAGACATCGGTGCGCGTACGCCGCCGCCCCGGCCGGAAGGTTCCGGCCGGGGCGGCGGCGCATGCCGTGCGTCAGCTCAAGGCGTCGGCACAGCGTGTTCAGCTCAGGGTCGACAGCGCCTGGTTGAACGTGGCGGACGGGCGCATGACGGCCGTCGCCTTGGCGGTGTCGGGCTGGTAGTAGCCGCCGATGTCGACCGGGTTGCCCTGCACGGCGACGAGCTCGGCGACGATGGTCTCCTCCTGCTCGGTCAGCGTCTTGGCCAGGGCCGCGAACGCCTCCGCGAGCTGCGCGTCGTCGGTCTGCTTGGCCAGCTCCTGCGCCCAGTACAGGGAGAGGTAGAAGTGGCTGCCGCGGTTGTCGATGCCACCGAGCTTGCGGCTCGGCGACTTGTTCTCGTTCAGGAACGTGCCGGTCGCCCGGTCGAGGGTGTCGGCGAGCACCTGGGCGCGCGCGTTGCCCGTCGTGGTGGCGAGGTGCTCGAAGCTGACCGCGAGGGCGAGGAACTCGCCCAGGCTGTCCCAGCGCAGGTAGTCCTCCTTGACCAGCTGCTGGACGTGCTTCGGGGCGGAGCCGCCCGCGCCCGTCTCGAAGAGGCCGCCGCCGTTCATCAGCGGGACCACCGAGAGCATCTTGGCGCTGGTGCCGAGCTCCAGGATCGGGAACAGGTCGGTGAGGTAGTCACGCAGGACGTTGCCGGTGACGGAGATGGTGTCCTCGCCGCGGCGGATGCGCTTGAGCGAGAACGCGGTGGCCTCGACCGGCGACATGATCTTGATGTCGAGCCCTGCGGTGTCGTGCTCGGCGAGGTAGGCCGCGACCTTCTCGATGAGCACGGCGTCGTGCGCGCGGTTCTCGTCCAGCCAGAACACGGCCGGGTTGCCGGTGGCGCGGGCGCGCGTGACGGCGAGCTTGACCCAGTCCTGGATCGGCAGGTCCTTGGTCTGGCACATGCGGAAGATGTCACCGGCGGCGACGGACTGCTCCAGGACGACGTTCCCGGCGCCGTCGACGACGCGGACGGTGCCGGCCGCGGCGACCTCGAAGGTCTTGTCGTGGCTGCCGTACTCCTCGGCCTTCTGCGCCATCAGGCCGACGTTCGGGACCGAGCCCATCGTCGAGGGGTCGTAGGCGCCGTTGGCGCGGCAGTCGTCGAGGACGACCTGGTACACGCCGGAGTAGCTGCTGTCCGGGAGGACCGCGAGGGTGTCGTGCTCGTCGCCGTCCGGGCCCCACATGTGGCCGGAGGTGCGGATCATGGCCGGCATGGAGGCGTCGACGATGACGTCGCTCGGGACGTGCAGGTTGCTGATGCCCTTGTCGGAGTCGACCATGGCGAGCTCGGGGCCCTCGGCGAGCTCGGCCTCGAAGGACGCCTTGATCTGCTCGCCCTCGGGGAGGGACTCCAGGCCCTTGTAGATGCCGCCGAGGCCGTCGTTCGGGGTAAGACCCGCGGCGGCCAGGGTCTCGCCGTACGCGGCGAAGGTCTTCGGGAAGAAGGCGCGGACCACGTGGCCGAAGACGATCGGGTCCGAGACCTTCATCATCGTGGCCTTGAGGTGCACCGAGAAGAGCACGCCCTCGGCCTTGGCGCGAGCGACCTGCGCGGTGAGGAACTCGCGCAGCTGGGCGACGCGCATGACGGAGGCGTCGACGACCTCGCCGGCCAGGACCGGTACGGACTCGCGCAGGACGGTGGTGGAGCCGTCCTCACCCGCGAGCTCGATGCGCAGCGAACCTGCCTCGGAGATCACCGCGGACTTCTCGGTGGAGCGGAAGTCGTCGGCGCCCATGGTGGCGACGTTCGTCTTGGAGTCGGCCGTCCAGGCACCCATGCGGTGCGGGTGGGCCTTGGCGTAGTTCTTGACCGACGCGGGGGCGCGGCGGTCGGAGTTGCCCTCGCGCAGGACCGGGTTGACGGCGCTGCCCTTGACCTTGTCGTAGCGGGCGCGGGTGTCGCGCTCCTCGTCGGTCTTGGGGTCGTCCGGGTAGTCGGGGAGCGCGTAGCCCTGGGCCTGCAGCTCGGCGACCGCGGCCTTCAGCTGCGGGATCGACGCCGAGATGTTCGGCAGCTTGATGATGTTGGCCTGGGGGGTCTTGGCCAGCTCGCCGAGCTCCGCGAGGGCGTCGGAGATCCGCTGGCTCTCCTCGAGGCGCTCGGGGAAGCTCGCGATGATGCGGCCCGCGAGCGAGATGTCGCGGGTCTCCACGCTGACACCCGCCGTCGAGGCGTAGGCCTGGACCACCGGCAAGAACGAATGGGTCGCCAGGGCCGGGGCCTCGTCAGTGTGGGTGTAGATGATGGTCGAGTCAGTCACCGGGTGCTCCGCTCCGCGTCTGCAACATTTCTCGACATCAAGATACCTCCTACCTCCCCCCTCGCGGACAGGGGGCCTCAGACTCGCGTTCGAAGTAGACACTGTCTACGCGGTGCGGTAGACAGTGTCTATGAACGAACAGGACGCCGGGCTGCGGGCCCGGCTTGTGGACGTGGGCGTCGAACTCGTCGCCGCACAGGGAGTACAGGCCCTGACACTGCGGGAGATCGCGCGCAGGGCGGGGGTCTCGCACGGGGCGCCCCGGCGGTACTTCCCCACGCACGTGGCGCTGCTGTCCGCCATCGCCCAGCGGGGCTTCGCCGAGCTGGCGGCCGGGGCGGAGCAGGCGACGGGTGAGGCGAGCGGGAGCGCGCGGGACCGGCTTCGGGCGCTGAGCCGCGCCTACCTCGACTTCGCCGCCGCCAACCGCGGCATGTTCGAGCTGATGTTCCGCCACGACCTCCTGGAGAGCAACCAGCTCGGCCTGCGGGAGACCAGCCTGCCGCTCTTCGACGTCCTGGTCGGCCTGGTCGCCGAGGCGCGCCAGGGGTCCGAAGGGGGCCCCGGGGCCCGGGTCGTCGCGGGCGCGCTCTGGGCGAACCTGCACGGCATCGCGCAGCTGTGGGCGTGGGGCAGCCTGCGCCTCGCGTCGGGGGCCGAGGACGCCGACGAGCTGCTCGCGGCCGCGCTCGACGCGCACCTGGGTCCGGCGGGTTCATGACGGCCGCCCCTGCGCTCCGGCGCCACCTCACCCTGGCCTGCAGCGTCGTCGGCGCCATGATCGTCGCCTTGGACGGCACCGTGCTGACCGTCGTGCAGCCCGTCCTGCAGCGCGATCTGGACGCCTCGTTCGCGCAGGTGCAGTGGACCAGCACCGGATATCTCATCGCCGTGGCGAGCCTGCTCGTCTTCGCGGGGCGGCTCGGCGACCGGTACGGGCACCGGCGGCTCTTCGCCGTCGGCACGCTCGGGTTCGCGCTCGCGTCGGCGGGCATCGGGCTCGCGTCCGGCATCGGCTGGGTGATCGCGCTGCGCGTCGTCCAGGGCGTCTGCGGCGCGCTGCTCCAGCCCGCCACCCTCGGGATGCTGCGAGCCGCGTTCCCGCCCGACAAGCTCGCCATGCCCATCGCGCTGCGGACCAGCGCCATCGGCCTCGCGGCCGCCACGGGCCCGCTGCTCGGCGGCGCGCTCGCCACCCACCTGGGCTGGCGTTCCGTCTTCTTCCTCAACGTCGTGCCCGCGCTGGCGATCGGCGTCCTCGCCCTGCTTGTCCGGGTGCCCGCGCCGCGCCGCCGGGGCCCCGCGCCCCGGCTCGACGTGCCGGGGGCCGTGCTGCTCGCGGTGACCCTGGCCGCTCTCGTGCACACGCTGGTCGCCGTCGCGGAGAGCGGTCCGACGGCGGGCACCTGGGCGGGGCTCCTGGTGACGGCGGTCGCGGGCGGCGCGTTCGCCCGGCACGAGCGGCGTACGCCCGGTCCCCTCGTGCCGCCCGGACTGCTCGCCTCCGCCGCGGTCGGCCCGGCGCTCTGCGTCCTGCTCGCCGCGTCCGCCGCGATGTTCGGGGCGCTCTTCGTCGCCACGTACTTCCTTCAGGACGTCCTCGCGCTCGACCCGCTGCGCAGCGCCGTCCAGGCGCTGCCCCTCGCCGTGCTGATGGTGGTGGCCGCGCCGCTGGCGGCCGTAATCCTTCGCGCGCACGGGCCGCGGCGCACGGTCATGACGGCGATGGCGGTGCTCACGGCCGGCGTGCTCGTCCTGTCGCGCCTCGGCCCCGATCCCGCCGCCGGGGCCGTCGGCGCCGGGTTCCTGCTCGTCGGTGCCGGGTTCGGCACCGTGATGGTCGCCGCGACCACCGTGGCCGTACGACATGCACCGGTGGGCGACGCCGGAGTCGCGGGCGGGCTCCAGCAGACCGCCATGAACATCGGCCCCGCACTCGGCGTCGCCCTCGCGACGGCGCTGATGACCCTTCTCACCCCCGCCACCACGCGGCCCGGCGCCACGGCGCCCCACTGGAGCGACGGGGACTTCGTCGCCGCGATGGGCCCGACGCTCACGGTGCTCGCGGTGGTCGCGGCGCTCGGCGCGCTGGTGGCGGCCCGGCTGCCGCGCCGGAACGCGGAGACCGCCGCGGCCGCGGGGACGGACGCGACGGACACCCCACCCCCCGTCAGCGCAGCGCCGCCTCCACCATCCGCAGGGTCCGCGCCGCCTGCTCATCCGACTCCGGGCCGCCGAGTCGTACGGTGAACGCGGCGCTGGTCACGGCCCTGGCACCGTCCCCGGTGACACCGCACTCGGAGACGCAGCCGAGGCTGGTCCCGCCGTGGAACCAGATGCCTTCGCCGATCCCCGCCACCGGGCGCCAGGCGATGCCGAGCCCGTAGCGGACACCGGGCGCCGCGATCCAGTCGGGGGCGGGCACCGTCCGGCGCATCGCCGCCAGTTGGGCCGGGCGCAGCAGCCGCCCGTCGAACAGGGCGCGCAGGAACAGCGCGTGGTCGTGGGTCGTCGAGATGACGCAGCCGTCCGCTCCCCCGCCCTGGGCGACGGTCGTGTCGGTGGGGCGGGTCTCCTTCGGGAAGTACGTGTATGCGGTGGCGGTCGGCATCGGCAGGTACGGCGACGTGCCCGGGGTGAACGTGTGGCGCAGGCCGAGCGGTTCGATGATCCGCTCGTGCACCTCCTGGGCCCAGGAATGCCCCGTGACCGCCTCGATGACCAGTCCGGCCGCGACGTAGTTGGTGTTGGAGTATCCCCAGCGCCGCTCCCCCGCGGGGTCGTCGGCGTCGGGCAGCCACTGCGGCGGTGCGCCGACGGCCGCCGCCAGCTGCTCCTCGGGGCGCTGCGCGCGGAACCGGTTGCGGCGGTAGGCATCCGGCGTGAACTCGCCGGGGTCCGCGCCGACGGCGAAGTAGTCGTTGAGACCGCTGGTCTGCCGCAGCAGGTTGGCGACCGTGATCCGGCGGCCGTCGTTGCCGTGGCCCCTGATGGCCCCCGGCAGCCACCGCTCGACGGTGTCGGTGAGCTTCAGGCGTCCCTCGCCGACGAGTTGGAGGGCGACGGTGGCGGTGAAGGTCTTGGTGTCGCTGCCGATCCGGTAGTACGCGTCCTGGGGCACGGGCTCCCGCGACGCGAGGTCGGCGACACCCGCGCGGGCCCTCGTGCTCCCGTGCGCGCTCTGCACCTCGGCGATGACACCGGACACTCCGGCGTCCCTGACGGCTTCGACGTTCTTCTGGAGCGCGGACCCGGCAGGGTCCGAGCGGCGCGCGCGGGACTCGGACGCCCTCGCCTCCGTCGTCATCACCGCCCCGCCGAGCAGCGCAGCGGCGGTGGCCGCGAGTCCGGTACGCCTGGTGATCATCGCTGTGCCCCCGTCTTCTTGTCGGGGTGCGCGCAGGTCACGTCGGCGGCGGGCAACTTGCCGTCCCGCAGGTACGCGTTGACGGTCCGGTCGGCGCACGGGATGGCCGTGTGGCCCTCGTTGCCGCGCCCGTACACGCCGTGCGAGCGGATGTCGGCCGTGAGCAGCCGGGATCCCTTGAGCTTGCGGTGCAGCGCGAGCGCGCCCTCGTAGGGGACGTTGTTGTCCAGGCGGGCCTGGAGCATCAGGACGGGCACCTTGTTGCCGATCTTCGTGCCGGGCTCGCGGGGCGCCGAATTCCAGAACGCGCACGGGGCGATCATCGAGTTCACATAGGGCCCGAAGACCGGCTGCGTGGCGCGGCTTCCCTCCATGTTCTTCCAGTACGTCTCCGGGTCCTTGGGCCAGCCGCCCGCGGGCCAGCCGCCGTCGCCGCACATGAACATCGCGCCGCCGAGCATGCTGTTCTCCACCTCGGGCGAATTGAGGAACGCCAGCATCGCGGCGAGCGCGGGCCCGGGCTCGACCTCCTCACCGGCGGCCGCCCTCGTCAGGTCGCTGACCATGCCCGCGAGCTGTTCGTCGTTCTCCTCGTGCTGCACGAGCTGCTTGAACATGACCCGCACCAGCTTCGCGTCCAGGCGCTGCCCGGCGATCGGGACGGGATGCCGCTCCGCCCGTGCGAGCAGCTTCTCCATGTCCGCCCGCATGCCGGGGGACAGTGCCGCCTCGGCGGGCGCCCCCGACCGCTGGAACAGCTCGTACTGCGTGGCCGCCGGATCGGTCGAGGAGTCGATCACGATCCGGTCGGCCCGGCGCGGGAACATCTGGGTGAAGACGGCGCCCAGGTCCGCGCCGTACGAGACGCCGTAGTACGACATCTTGCGCTCGCCGAGCGCGGCGCGGATCGCGTCCATGTCGCGGGCGACGTTGCGGGTCGAGGCGTGCGGCAGCAGCGCGGCGTTGTCGCCGTGCTCCTGGCAGCGGCGCGCGGTGTCGCGGGCGGCGCGCGTCGAGGCGTCGAAGTCGGCGCGCGGCGTCGTGGTCTCCGGGGGCGGCGTCGGGCGCGGCGCGGGGCCGCAGGTGAGCGGGGTGCTCTCGCCGAGGAAGCGCGGGTCGAAGCCGATCAGGTCGTAGCGGTCGGCGACGTCCTTCAGGGTGGGGCGCAGGGAGAGGGTGGTGGCCAGGCCGTTGCCGCCGGGGCCGCCCGGGTTGGAGAGCAGGATGCCGCGCCGCTGCCCGGGCGACTTCGCCTTGATCCGGGATATCGCGATGTCGATCGTACGGCCGCCGGGGTCGCTGTAGTCGAGCGGAACGGCCACCTTCGCGCACTGCGCGCCCGCCTCGTTCAGCTCCTTCTGGTCGGCGGAGCAGGCGCCCCAGTTCACCGTCTCGCGAGGGCCGCGCGGCGAGTCCTGCGGGGCGGCCGCCGCCCCTGTGGCGAGGAGTCCCGCGAGGCCGAGACCCGCTGTGACTGCTGACGCGATGCGCATCGTGCTCCTTGAGTGATTCCGGTGGGCGGAAGTGTGGGCGGAAGTGCTGATCATGACAGTAGGAGCACGCTCGGGGCCGGACCATCGGGCTCTCCGCCCGAACTCCCCTGGGGACAGCCCTACTTGCCTGCTCTGGATCTCTATGCTCCGCGCCCCGGCGAACGGCCGCCGCGTCCCGGTTGACCTGGAGTTCTCTCCAACTCATAGGGTCATGCACGTTCACCAGGAACGACCCAGGAGGTTTCACCATGACCAGCCTTCCCACGCGACACCTCGGCGCGCTGACGGTCTCGGCGCAGGGGCTCGGGTGCATGGGGATGAGCCATGGCTACGGCACGTCGGACGACGCGCAGTCGACAGCGACGATCCACCGTGCCCTCGACCTCGGCACCACCCTGCTCGACACCTCCGACTTCTACGGCTCGGGCCACAACGAGCAGCTCCTCGGCCGGGCGCTCGCCGGATCCCGCCGCGAACAGGCCGTCATCGCCACCAAGTTCGGCTTCGCCAACCGGCTCGGCGAGCCCTTGCACATCCGGGGCGACGCGGCGTACGTCCGCGAGGCGTGCGACGCCTCGCTGCGGCGCCTGGGCGTCGACCACATCGACCTGTACTACCTGCACCGGGTGGACAGGTCCGTGCCGATCGAGGAGACCGTCGGCGCGATGGCCGATCTTGTCGACGCGGGCAAGGTGCGCCACCTCGGGCTCTCCGAGGCGAGCGCGCGCACGATCGAGCGGGCGCACGCCGTGCACCCGATCGCCGCGCTGCAGAGCGAGTGGTCGCTGTGGACCAGGGACCTGGAGGCGGAGATCGCGCCGGTCTGCCGCGAGCTCGGCATCGGCATCGTGCCGTTCTCGCCGCTCGGCCGCGGCTTCCTCACCGGCCGCTACACCACGCTCGACGGGCTGCCCGAGGACGATCTGCGGCGCACCCAGCCCCGCTTCGCCGACGGCAACCTGGAGCGAAACCTGGGCATTGTGGACACCCTGAACGCGCTCGCCGCCGAGAAGGGCGTCACCGCGGGGCAGCTCGCGCTCGCCTGGGTGCAGCACCGCGGCGACGACGTCGTGCCGATCCCCGGCACGCGCCGCGAGAAGTACCTGGAGGAGAACCTCGCGGCCGTCGCGATCGAGCTCTCCGCCGACGAGCTCGCCGCGATCGACGCGGCGGCGCCCGCGGGCGGGGTCGCGGGCACGCGGTACGACGAGCGGAGCCTGTCCGTCGTCGACAGCTAGGCCCCGCCCCGTCCGGCGCCTCTCATCGGGGACGTAGCCTCGGTGGCATGCCCTTCCCCGATGAGAGCGCCCACCCCGCGATGACCGGGCATCCCGTACCCGACGTCCTCGCCCATCTCGCGGGCACCTGGCACGTGGAGCGCACGGTCCGCGACCTCACGGAAGGGCCCGAGGGCCGCTTCACCGGCACGACGCGCTTCACGCCGCTGCCCGCCCCGGACGACGGCGGTCTCCTCCACCACGAGTCGGGCACGTTCACCTGGCGGGGCACCGCACGCCCCGCCGAGCGCACCCTGCGCTTCCTGCCCGGCGACGAACCGGGCACCGCCCGCGTCGAGTTCGCCGACGGCCGTCCCTTCCACGACCTCGACCTGCGCACCGGGCGCCACACGGCGGACCACCCGTGCGTCGCCGACCTCTACCGCGGCGAGTTCGCGGTGTACGACGAGGACCGATGGCGTACGAGCTGGCGGGTCGGCGGACCCGCCAAGGACCTGCTGCTGGTCACGGAGTACCGGCGCTCGCCTCGAGGCGGAGGTTCCAGCGGCCGCCGTGACCGGTCAGGGTGACCGTCGAGAGCGGGCGGACGTCGATGTTCCAGTACGTCGAGGGGGGCGCCTTCAGGGCGTAGGTGAGCGCGGCGCGCACCACGGCGGGCTCCGCCACGGCGAGGACGCGGGCGTCGGGTCCTGTCGGCCGGGTGTCGAGCCAGCCGCCGACCCGCGAGATGAACCCGAGCAGCGACTCGCCGCCGTGCGGCGCGGCACGGGGGTCGCCGAGCCAGGCGTCGACCACGGCCGGTTCGCGCGCGGTGACCTCGGCGAGCGTAAGACCGCGCCACCGCCCCATGTCGCAGTCCCGCAGCGCGGGTTGGGCGAGCGGCGCGAAGCCGAGTGCGTCGCCGGTGGCGCGGCTGCGCGGGGTGGGCGAGCAGTAGCGCAACTCGGCCACGCCGAGCGGAAGCAGCGCGGGAGCGGCGGCCTGGACCTCCTGCCACCCGGCCCGGTCGAGCGGCCGGTCGTCGTCGAAGCGCTCCGCGAGCAGCGAGGCGCTGCGCGCGGCGGCGATGAGTGTGACGCGAGCATGCATGCGGTGATGTTGAGGCGCACGAGAGCGCAGGTCAAGGGCTCACCCAGGGTGCGCTCACTGGATACCGAGCGCCATCCACTTCTCCGGGTTGTCCAGGGGCGCGAAGCCGAGCTTCTCGTAGACGCCGTGCGCGTCGGCCGTGGCGAGCAGGACGCGGCGCACTCCGAACGGCTCCACGTGCGCGCGGACCTCGGCGACGAGTGCGGTACCGAGCCCCTTGCCGCGGGCGGCCGGGGCGACGTACACGTCGCAGAGCCAGGCGAAGGTGGCCCGGTCGGTCACCACGCGGGCGTAGGCGACCTGTTCGCCGGAAGCCTCCTCGTACACACCGAAGTTGACCGATCCGGCGATCGCCGCGTCCTGCTTCTCGCGGGTGCGCCCGAGGGCCCAGTACGCGTCCGTGGAGAGCCACTGGTGGACGCGCGCGGCGTCGATGCGGGCGGGGTCGGCGGATATCTCGTAGCCGTCGGCGATGCCGGGTGCTGTGCTGTCGCTCATCCCCCGACCCTGCCAGCTGCCCGACGCGCCGTCGAGCCCGTTTCTCACCCGAGGACTTCGTCGCAGGCGGCCCTGAGCCTGCGTACGCCCTCCGCGATCTCCCCCGTCCCCGCGACCGCCGCGAAGCTCAGCCTGATGTACGCCGCCGGGGGTTCGGCCGCGAAGTACGGGCGGCCGGGGGCGACGGCGACGCCCGCGCGCAGTGCCGCGGAGACCAGCGCCGCCTCGTCCGTGCCGTCGGGCATGCGCTGCCACAGGTGGTAGCCGCCCGCCGGGACGTGCGGCATCGCGAGCTCGGGGAAGCGCAGCCGCAGCGCCGCCGCCATCGCGTCCCTGCGGTCCTTCAACTCGCCTGCCACCGCCCGCAGATGGCGGGGCCAGGCGGGCGAGCCCACCAGTTCGAGCGCCGCCTCCTGCAAGGGCCGGGGCACGAAGAAGTGGTCGACGACCTGGATGGCGCGCAGCCGTTCGAGGACGGGGCCGCGGGCGACGAGCGCGCTCACCCGGAAGCTCGGCGAGGTGGCCTTGGTGAGCGAGCAGACGTGCACGACGACGCCGTCGCGGTCGTCGGAGGCGAGCGGCCGCGGCAGCGGTCCCGCGTCCTCGTGCACGAGTCGGCGTACGAAGTCGTCCTCGATGACGAACGCGCCTGCCGCGCGGGCGATCCGCAGCACCTCGGGGCGGCGCTCGGCGGAGAGCACCGCCCCCGTCGGGTTCTGGAAGAGCGGCTGGCAGACGAGGACGCGCGCCCCCGTGGCCCGGAACGCCGCCTCAAGCAGGTCGGGGCGCACGCCGTCGGTGTCCACCGGGACCGGCACGGGACGCAGCCCCGCGGCGCGGGCGATGGCGAGCATCCCCGGGTAGGTGGGCGACTCGACGAGCACCGGGGCGCCGGGCGGCGCGAGTGCCCGCAGCGCCGTCGTCAGCGCGCTCTGCCCGCCCGCCGTGATGAGCACCTCGGCCGCCGTGATCGCCCCGCCGATGCCCCGCGCGAACCACTCCCGCAGCTCCATGAGGCCGTCGACCGGCGGCCGCCCCCACGCGCCCGGCCGTCGCCCCGCGCGCGCGAGGGCCGCCGCCATCGCGCGCTCGGGCTGCAGCGAGGCGTCCAGATAGCCGCCGTTGAACTCGATGACGCCGGGCGCGGGCGCGGCCAGGGTGACCAGGACGCCGGAGGCGTCGACAGCGCGCGGCACCGGTTCCGCGGCGGCGTCGGCGCTCAGCGTCACCTCCTGCCAGGAGGTGTCACCGGCCGGGGCCGCGGCGGCCTGCGGTTCGGCGCGGAAGACCCCGGCGCCGGGCCGGGTGACGACAAGCCCTTCGGCGGCCAGCTGCCCCAGGGCCCGTGACACGGTCACCGGGCTGACCCTGAACCGCTCGACCAGGGCCCGGCTCGATGGGAGCTTTCCACCTGGAGAGTAGCGGTCCAGCTCATCTCGCAGCTGTTTCGCCAATTCGCCCACACTGCTACCGTCATGCATGACAGCACAGGATAGCGCTACTCGTCCGACCCGGATAGCGGTCGAGGTCACGGAGAAGCCCGGCACCGCCGCGCACGGCTCCCGCCGCACCGGCACCCTGCTCGCCGCGCTCGGCGTCACCGCCTTCTCGCTCACCTTCCCCGCCACCGCCTGGGGCCTGGAAGGCATCGGCCCCTGGAGCCTGGTGACGCTGCGGGGCGTGCTCAGCGCGCTCATCGCGGGCGGCTGTCTGCTCGCCCTGCGCGTCCCGGTCCCCGACCGCCGCCACTGGGCAGGGCTCGCGGTGGTCGGCGCCGGTGTCGTCGTCGGCTTCCCGCTGCTGACCACGCTCGCCCTGCAGACGTCCACCACCGCGCACGCGGCCGTCGTCGTGGGGCTGCTCCCCCTGACGACCGCCGTCTTCTCCGCGCTGCGCACCGGCGCCCGGCCCTCCCGCGCCTTCTGGGCCGCGGCGCTCGCCGGGGCCGCCGCGGTCATCGCGTTCACCGTGCAGCAGAGCGGCGGCGCGCTGACCACCGCCGACCTCTACCTCTTCGGCGCGCTCCTGATCTGCGCGGCCGGATACACCGAGGGCGGCCGCCTGGCCCGCGAGATGCCCGGCTGGCAGGTCATCGGCTGGGGCCTGATCCTCTGCCTGCCGCTCAACATCGTCGGGGCGAGCGTCGCCCTGCAGCACGAGTCCTTCCAGCCCACCGGGCACAGCACGGCGGGTCTGCTCTACTCCGCGATCGGCTCGCAGTTCCTCGGCCTGGTCGTCTGGTACCGGGGCATGGCGGCCATCGGCGTACCCAAGGCCAGTCAGCTGCAGCTCGCCCAGCCGCTCCTGACCCTCATCTGGTCGGTGTTCCTGCTCGGCGAGCACCTCACCGTCGCCGCCCCGCTCACCGCGGCCGCCGTGCTCGTCTGCATCGCCGTCACCCAACGGGCCCGCGGCTGACGGGTTACCGGCTCAAGGGGCCCCAACTCCCGTTGCCCGTCGTACACTTGCGGCCACGGATCGCGACCCTGGAACGGACGACAGAGCGGGACGAGGGGGCACTCCAGATGCGTGCAACCGTAGGCGACGAGCTGGTGGTGCACGGCAGGATCGTCGGGCAGCACGACCGCATCGCACGGATCGTCGAGGTGCTCGGCGCGGACGGCGGACCGCCGTACCGCGTCCGCTTCGAGGACGGTCACGAGACGCTGATGTCGCCGGGTCCCGACACCGTCGTACGGCATCAGGACCCGGCGTAACCCACCGGGTTCAGCGCGGCGGCTTGGCCGGCTCCTGGTAGTGGTCGGCCACCACCCGCGCCATCGCGCCGATCTTGTCGACGCCCACCTCCTTCGCCGAGAAGAAGACGTGCCCGCGCACCTCGCGGAACCCTTCGGCGTACGTGAGGTGGCGGGACAGCTCCGCCGGGTCCTGCCAGGCGGCGGGCTGCGCGGGGTCGCCCGCCTTGTAGAGGGCCTCGCCGATGTAGAGGCGCACGCCCGTGCCGCGCGCGACGTCGTTCCACCACGGGATCAGCTTCGCGTAGTCCGCGGCGGCGAAGCCGATGTTCCAGTAGACCTGCGGAACGATGTAGTCCAGCCAGCCCTTCTCCACCCAGCCCCGGGTGTCCGCGTACAGGTCGTCGTAGGTCTGTACGCCCGCCCTGGTGTCCGATCCCGTCGGGTCGGTCGCGATGTTGCGCCAGACCGCGAACGGGCTTATCCCGAACTGGGTGCGGGGCCGGACCTTCTTCACCCGCCGCGCCATCTCGCGCACCAGGCGGTCGATGTTGTCGCGCCGCCAGGAGGCCCGGTCGGGGAAGCCTTCGCCGTACCGCGCGAAGGCGTCGTCGTCGTCGAAGACCTGACCCGCGACCGGATACGGGTAGAAGTAGTCGTCCCAGTGCACCGCGTCGAGCGGGTAGCGCCGCACCGCGTCGAGCATCGCGTCCTGCACGAAACGGCGCACCTCGGGCAGGCCCGGGTTGTAGTAGAGCTTCCCGCCGTACGGAATCACCCAGTCCGGGTGCACGCGCGCGGGGTGTGTGGCCACGAGCCGGGACGGATCGGTGTGATTCGCCACCCGGAAGGGGTTGAACCAGGCGTGCAGCTCCAGACCCCTGCGATGCGCCTCCTTCACCGCGGTGCCCAGCGGGTCCCAGCCCGGGTCCTTGCCCTGCACGCCGGTGAGGTACTCCGACCACGGCTCGTACGGCGAGGCCCAGAGCGCGTCGGCGGTCGGTCTCACCTGGAAGACGACCGCGTTGAGCCGCCGCTCCACCGCGGAGTCCAGATGGGCGAGCAGCTCCGCGCGCTGCCGCTCCGCGGGCAGCCCCGGCTTGGAGGGCCAGTCGCGGTTGACCACGCTCGCCAGCCACATGCCCCGCAGTTCACGGCCCTTCTTGCGCCCCCGCTCGCCGATCGCCGCCGCGTCCCCGGCCATCGCCAGTCCCGCCACCGTCGCGATCGCCACCGCGGAGAACCCCCGACGTGACATACGCCTCATCAGTCCACCCCCAGAGCTCGCCGTACACCGGCACCCCTTGCCGATGCGCACAGCATGCCCGACCCGGCCCGCCATGCACCCGCCGTTGCGGAGTAACGTTCACGGCCGAGGCAGGCACCGAATCCGTACGGGGGGCCTGCCTGCCCCGTTGATCAGCGAAAGGCACGAGGTGACCGACTCCATGACCGATATCGCACGCGTCGGAGTGGTGGGCTGTGGGCAGATGGGCGCCGGAATCGCAGAGGTCTGCGCCCGCTCAGGACTGGACGTGAAGGTCGCGGAGACCACCGGCGAGGCCCTGGAGATCGGCCGTACCCGGCTGTACAACTCCCTCTCCAAGGCGGCCGAGCGCGGCAAGATCTCCGAGGAGGAGCGCGACGCCACGCTGGCCCGCCTCAGCTACACCACCGACCTCGGCGAGTTCTCCGACCGTGACCTGGTCATCGAGGCCGTGGTGGAGAACGAGCAGGTCAAGACCGAGATCTTCCAGGTGCTCGACCAGGTGGTGACCCGGCAGGACGCGATCCTCGCCTCCAACACCTCCTCCATCCCGCTGGTGAAGCTGGCCGTCGCGACGTCCCGTCCCGACCAGGTCATCGGCATCCACTTCTTCAACCCGGCGCCGGTGCAGCAGCTCGTCGAGCTGATCCCGGCCCTCACCACGTCCGAGGGCACCATCAGCCGTGCCCAGGTCATGGTCGAGAAGATCCTCGGCAAGCACGCGATCCGTGCCCAGGACCGCTCGGGCTTCGTGGTCAACGCGCTCCTCATCCCCTATCTGCTCTCCGCGATCCGGATGTTCGAGTCGGGCATCGCCTCGCGCGAGGACATCGACAACGGCATGGAGATGGGCTGCGCCCACCCGATGGGCCCGCTCAAGCTCGCCGACCTGATCGGCCTCGACACGGTCGCCTCGGTCGCCGACTCGATGTACGCCGAGTACAAGGAGCCGCTGTACGCCGCTCCCCCGCTGCTCCAGCGGATGGTCGACGCGGGCCGCCTGGGCCGCAAGTCCAGCTCCGGCTTCTACACGTACGCCTGACGACAGGCACCCCGACGGATCTCACTCTCCGTCACACACGGGCCCGGCACTCCTACGAGTGCCGGGCCCGCGGCGTTCACACACCGTGTGCGCAATGGGCTCGCATATGCCCTTCGCACACTCTCCCGCCTTGCCCACCAGGCGAGTTGACTTCCTGTGCGGATGAAGGGGGGACGCGCCACTACAGAGAGGAGTGGACTCGTGACCACCGACGGCGAGATTGCCGTGGTCCCGGAAGAAGTCGCCGAGTTACGCCGTAGCCAGGACGTGGGATTGGCCCGCGTCGACGGACGGCTGGCGTTGCTCACTCAGCACGACGAACAGACCGCCAAGAACGTGGAGGCCCTGGAGACCCGGGTCGCCGCCCTGGAACACACGCGCTGGCCCCTGCCCACGATCGTCGCTCTCGCGGCGGTCGCGGCACTCGCCGTGGCGGTCTGGCAGGCCCTCGGCCGCTAGCGCGCGTCCTGGCCGAGACGGACATGATGGAGGAGGAGAAGCGCCGCGGCCATGTTGGCGGCCGGGACCTCCCCGCGCGCCACCATGTCGGGGACGAGCTTGAGCGGGACCCACTCGCGGCGGTCCGACTCGAAGTCGTCCTCGGGGTGGCCGATGTAGGTCCCTTCGTCGGACCAGTAGATGTGGTGCCGGGCGTCGGTGAGCCCGTTCGAGGGCTCGACGCTCATCAGGTGCCGCAGCGGGCCCGGCCGCCAGCCGGTCTCCTCCTCCATTTCGCGTGCCGCCGCGTACGCGATGTCCTCGCCGTCCTCGACGACGCCTGCCGCGAGCTCCCAGCCCCAGCTGTCGGTGATGAAGCGGTGCCGCCAGAGCAGCAGCACTTCATTGGCGTCGTTGACGACGGTGGCCACGGCCACGGGCCGCATCCGTATGAGGAAGTGGTCGAGATGCCGGCCGTTCGGCAGCTCGACATCTGCGAGATTGACCGTGAACCATCGGTTTCCATACACAGTTTGTTCGCTCTGCTTCGTCCACTGCACGGTTCTGCCACCTTCCGCCGAATAGATGGCAATATCGCAGCAGGAGGATTCTCAGAGCAGAGTGTGCACAACGCCGTCGGTGCGGCGTACGACGCGTGTCACCAGCGCACTACAGCGGGACGCGCAGTGCCCCGTCGATGAGTTCGGCCGCCTCGGCAGTCCCCGCACAGTCGCTGCGCACCAGGTGCTCGCGCACCGCGCGCAGCCGGTCGCGCAGCCGCTGCGACTCCATCCCCCGTGCCTGTTCCGCCATTTCCACCGCGGTGGCCACCGCCTCGTCGGTGTTGCCCTGGCGCAGTTCGATCTGGCTGAGCATGGCGAGCCGGTGGACCCTGCCCCGGTCGTGCGCCGGAGTGTCCACCGCCGCCGCCGCGTGCTCGCGGGCGCTGGTCAGATCTCCGAGGCTGAGCAGTGCCTCCGCCACCTGCACGTTGACCAGGCCGGGCTGGACATAGCCCGTCTCGTCCGGCTCCCGGCCGCGCAGGATCCGGTCGGCCGCGGCCTCCGCACGCCGGATGCAGGACAGCGCGCTCCTGCCGTCGCCCAGATGCGCGTACGCCTTGGCCTGCATCGCGTACAGGTCGGAGGCGAGCGCCGGGGTGAGGTCCCGGCCCGCGGCCCGCAGCGCCGCCTCGGCGAACGCGACGGCCTGGCGGTATTCGCGCATGAACAGCGACTGGTTGACCAGGAGGGCGATGACGTACCCCCCGAGTCCTCTGTCCCCGCTGGCCTTCGCGAGGCGCAGCGCCTGGTGGAAGTAGCGCTGGGCGAGGCCGTGCGCGTCGGAGTCGTAGGCGCAGATCCCCGCTATCGCGACCAACCCGCCCGTCGAGCGGTGCAGTTGGCGGCCCATCTCGTCGGTGTAGCTGCCCCTCAGCAGGGGCGCCGCCTCGGCGTTGAGGAAGCCGACGATGCGGGTGCGCGTCGCGATGCCGCCGGTCTTGCGGTACATCTGCTCGTAGTGGGCGCGGGCGGCGCGCATCATCTCGATGTCGGCCGTACTGACGGGGTGCCGTCCGCCGCGGGACACGTCGACGTCCTCGGGCGGGTTCTCCCACTCCCAGACCGGCATCACGGCGGGGGTGCCGGTGACGGCGGGCGCCCCGAGCAGGTGCGGACGCTGCTGTTCGTCGGAACGCCACAGGGCCGTGGCGCGCTCGACGAAGCCGGACAACGTGGAGGACGCCGAGCCGAGGCGGGCCGCGGGCAGCCCCGGCACACCGAGGCCGATGTCGTCGAGGGTGACCTGCCGCTGCAGCCGGGCGGCGAGCACCTCGCAGATCAGGTCGGGGACCTGCCCGCGCGGCCGCTGGCCCTTCAACCAGCGTGCCACCGCGGTGTGTTCGTACCGCAGTGCGAGACCTCTTGCCTTGCCCGCCTGGTTCACGTGTGCGGCAAGTCCCGCGTGGGAGACGCCTGCTTCGTCGAGAATCGCGTCGAGCAGGGTGTTGGGCTGCATGGATGCCCTCCGGTGGCTCGGTGCTGTTCAGATTAGTGGAGGCGGCTTCACACGGGGTGTGAACGGAGTGCCCGGATCCGGGGGGTGTGCGCTCTGCCGCGTGCGGGGTGGGATCGCTTGACTGAGATGCCTCATCAGTTAAGGAGGCCGGCCGGGCCGCCGGTTCCCCCTCGTACAGCGCGGCGGCCCTCACAGGCGCCGTCCGTCCCGCCGTCTGCCCGACAACTCCATGGCGGGGCGGTCGGCGCAGTCCGACCTCCGGGCGCACCTTCCCGCACGGGCTCAGCTCATGGTTCCGGCCCTGCACCCGGACTCCGGGTACTGGAGGGGGACTCTCTTGCGGTCGTTGCGCAGGACGAGCAGCGCGGCGTCGTCGGACGGCGACTTCCCGGTGTGCCGCAGGAGTTCGGCGTAGACCGAGCGGATCAGGGACTGCGGCGAGACCGGTGGGACACGGGCGGCCTCGGTCAGCTCGTCCCGCAGCGGAAAGAACGCCCCCCTCGCGTCTCGCGCGTCCTCCATGCCGTCCGTGTGCAGGACGAGCGCCTGGCCCGGCAGCAGTCGGCCGCACCGCAGCACGTTCAGCTCGGCGGGGAGCGGGAACGGGCCGAGCGGCGGCAGCGGATCGCGATCCGTCAGGGGCCGCGCCTGACCGCTCAGCAGATGGGGCCAGGGGTGGCCGCAGTTGAGCGCCGAGATCTCGCCGTCCTGGTCGATCTCCAGGAGCAGTACGGTGACGAACTCCTCGGCCAGCGGGCTGTCCGGCGCCGCCCCGCCGCTCGCCGGGTGCTCGGCGCGGGAGCGCTCCCGCAAATGACGTCCCATCGCCCGCTCCAACCGCCGCAGCACCTGCGGCAGTTCGGCCTCGTCGTGCGCGGCCTCGCGGAAGCTGCCGAGGACGGCGGCGACGGTGGCCAGGGCTCCGAGGCCGTGACCGCGCACATCGCCCATGATCACGCGGACCCCGTGGTCGGTGGCGGCCACCTCGTAGAGATCGCCCCCGACGGAGGCGCCGCGCGAGGCGGAGAGCCGTCCGGCGGCGAGCGCGAGCCCCTCGATACGCGGTGGCAGCGGCCTGAGCAGTACGTTCTGGGCGGCGCCCGCGACCTCGCGGATCTGCCGCAACTCCCTGAGCAGCGCGCGGCGTACGTGCAATATCAGTCCGGTGCCGACGGCGAAGAAGACGGCGCTGCTGACGATGCGCGCGCCCATGCCGTCCTGCTGCGCGAGCGGGCAGGCCAGTTTGTACGTGATGGCGAAGGCTCCCCATATGGTCGGCAGGCCCAGGGAGAGCGCGCGCCCGGCCCGCTGCCCCTCGGCCCGGCGCGGCAACCGGGCCACTGCTCGGGGTGCCCTGTTCCGCACCCTCGCCCGCACCCTCGCCCGGAGCCTCGTCCGGGAGGGAACCCCAGCCTTGCTACGGATCATGCCGACGGCCCCCCTAAGGCCCTGTTCAGCGAGCAGGCCGGCGCCTACGGCCGGATTGATTCTGTCGACCGCATGGGCCCATCGGGCCAGAGTGAAAGGACTTGTCACTCAAACGAGTGAGGGGCTCACCCGGCGGTCCGGATAAGCCCCTCTTTGCGCCCCTTGTGCGCCTGTTCTCGCCTACGGGTGGTGACTACGCTCCGCGCAGCACCGCGCCCGTGGCCTCGGCCGCGCGCGCGACGGCGGCGTCCCTGGCCGCCGTCGCCTCGTCGACGGTCAGCGTGCGGTCGGCCGCGCGGAAGCGCAGCGCGTACGCCAGGGACTTCTTGCCCTCGCCGACCTGCTCGCCCTCGAAGACGTCGAACAGCCGGATGGACTCCAGGAGTTCACCCGCGCCGCCCTTCAGGAAGTACTCGACCACGGCGGCCGGCACCTCCTTGTCGACGACGAGCGCGACGTCCTGGGTGGCCACCGGGAAGCCGGAGATCCGCGGCGCGCGCGGCACACCGTCGGCGGCCTGCTCCAGGCGGTCCAGGTCGAGCTCCATGGCGCAGGTCCGCGCGGGCACCCCGAGCGCCTTGACGACGCGCGGGTGCAGCTCGCCCGCGTACCCGACGGAGACGATCTCGCCGTCGATGACGACCTTCAGCTCGGCGCAACGACCGGGGTGCCAGGGGCCGTACTGCCCCTGGTCCACGATGAGTTCGACACCGGCCTCGCGGGCGATGGTCCGCGCGGCCTCGACGGCGTCGGCCCAGTCGGCCGGGCGGCCCTTGCCCCACCAGCCGGCCTGCTCGCGGGCGCCCGCGAGGACGACGGCGGCGTGCCGGGGCTGGACGGGCAGCGCCTCGGTGAGGGAGGCGATCTCCTCGTCGGTGGGCCGCTGGTCGACGCGCAGGCGCGTCGCGACCTTGAGCTCCTCGCGCGGGTGGAAGACCAGGCCCGTCTCGAAGAGCGCGAGGTCGTGGCTGCCGCGGCCGTCGTTGCGGCGCAGGGCGTGGAGCAGCCCCGGCAGCAGCGTGGTGCGGAGCGCGGGCTCTTCGTCGGAGAGCGGGTTGACGAGCTTGACCACGCGGCGGTTCGCGTCGTCCTTCTCGAGACCCAGCTGGTCGAAGACGCCCTCGCCGATGAAGGGGTAGCTCGGCGCCTCGACGTACCCGGCCCCGGCGAGGGCGCGGCCGACGCGGCGGTGGGTGCGCTGCCGCTCGGTCAGGCCGCGGCCCGCGGGGGGCTTCGGCAGGGTCGAGGGCAGGTTCTCGTATCCCTCGAGACGGATGACCTCTTCGGCGAGGTCGTTCGGCTCGGCGAGGTCCGGGCGCCAGGACGGCACCGTGATGGTCAGGTCGTCCTGGCCGTACACGTCGCAGCCGACCTGCTGGAGGCGGCGCACCACGGTCTCGCGGCCGTAGTCCACACCGGCGACCTTGTCCGGGTGGTCGGCGGGCATCGCGATGGTGCGCGGCGCGGACGGGGCGATGACCTCGGTGACACCGGCCTCGGCGGTGCCGCCCGCGAGCAGCACGAGCAGGTCGACGGTGCGCTGCGCCGCGGCGGACGCGGCCTGCGGGTCGACGCCGCGCTCGAAGCGCTTGGCGGCCTCCGAGCCCAGCTTGTGGCGGCGCGCGGTGCGGGCGATGGAGAGCGCGTCGAAGTGCGCGGCCTCGATGACGACGTCGGTGGTCACACCGGCCTCGTCCTCGTCGTCCGCGATCTCGGTGTTCGCGCCGCCCATGACACCGGCGAGGCCGATCGGCCCGCGGTCGTCGGTGATGACCAGGTCCTCGGCGTCCAGGACGCGCTTGGCGCCGTCGAGCGTCGTGAACTTCTCGCCCTGCTCGGCCCTGCGCACGCCGATCGTCCCCTGGATGCGGGAGCGGTCGTAGGCGTGCAGGGGCTGGCCGAGCTCCAGCATCACGTAGTTGGTGATGTCGACGGCCAGCGAGATGGGGCGCATGCCCGCCTTCTGCAGGCGGCGCTTGAGCCAGATCGGCGAGCGGGTCTCGGGCTGAAGCCCGGTGACGGTGCGCGCGGTGAAGCGGTCGCAGCCGCGCGGGTCGCTGATCTTGACGGGGTAGCCGTAGGAATTCGGCGCGGGCACGTCCAGGAGCGCCGGGTCGCGCAGCGGCAGGCCGTACGCGATGGCGGTCTCGCGGGCGACGCCGCGCATCGAGAGCGCGTAGCCGCGGTCGGGCGTGACGGCGATGTCCAGGACCTCGTCGACCAGTTCGAGCAGCTCGATGGCGTCGGTGCCCGCCTCGTGCTCGGGCGGCAGGACGATGATGCCGCCGCTGCCGTCGTCGCCCATGCCGAGCTCGTCGCCGGAGCAGATCATGCCGTGCGAGGTCTTGCCGTACGTCTTGCGCGCGGCGATGGCGAAGTCGCCGGGCAGGACGGCGCCGGGCAGGACCACGACGACCTTGTCGCCGACGGCGAAGTTCCGGGCGCCGCAGACGATCTCCTGCGGTTCGCCGGTGCCGTTGGCGGTGCCGACGTCGACGGTGCAGAAGCGGATGGGCTTCTTGAAGCCCTCCAGCTCCTCGATGGTGAGGACCTTGCCCACGACGAGCGGGCCCTTGAGGCCGGTGCCGAGCGGCTCGACGGTCTCGACCTCCAGGCCGACGTCGATGAGCTTGGCCTGCACGTCACGGCCGGTCTCGGTGGCGGGGAGGTCGACGTACTCCCGCAGCCAGGAAAGCGGGACCCGCATCAGATCTCCATCCCGAACGGCCGGGTGAACCTGACGTCACCCTCGACCATGTCTCGCATGTCTTCGACGTTGTGGCGGAACATCAGCATTCGCTCGATGCCGAACCCGAAGGCGAATCCGCTGTACTTCTGGGGGTCGACGCCGCAGGCGGTGAGCACCTTGGGGTTGACCATGCCGCAGCCGCCGAGCTCGATCCAGCCCTCGCTGCCGCAGGTGCGGCAGGGGCGGTCGGGGTTGCCGACGGACTCGCCGCGGCACACGTAACAGACCATGTCCATCTCGGCGGACGGCTCGGTGAACGGGAAGTAGTTCGGCCGCAGCCGGGTCTTCATGTCCGGTCCGAAGAGCGCCTGGACCATGTGGTCGAGGGTGCCCTTGAGGTCGGCCATGGTCAGGCCCTCGTCGACGGCGAGCAGCTCGATCTGGTGGAAGACCGGGGTGTGCGTCGCGTCCAGCTCGTCCGTGCGGTACACGCGGCCGGGGCAGACGATGTAGACCGGCGGCTCGCGGCGCTCGATGAGCGCACGGGCCTGCACGGGCGAGGTGTGCGTGCGCAGCACGACACCGGATTCGTCGCCCTGGGCGCCCTCGGGCCCCTGGACGAAGAAGGTGTCCTGCATCTGCCGGGCCGGGTGGTCCGGGGTGAAGTTGAGGGCGTCGAAGTTGAACCACTCCGCCTCGACCTCGGGGCCCTCGGCGACCTCGTAGCCCATCGAGACGAAGACGTCGGCGACGCGCTCCATCATCGTGGTCAGCGGGTGCCGGGCGCCCGCGGGCGTGCGGTCGTACGGCAGCGTGACGTCGACCGCCTCCTCGACCAGGACGCGGGCGTCGCGCTCGGCCTCGAGCTCGCTCTGGCGGGCCGCGAGCGCCTTGCTCACGGCGCCGCGCGCCATGCCGACGCGCTTGCCGGCCTCGGCCTTGGCCTGCGGGGGCAGCGCGCCGATCTCGCGGTTGGCCAGCGCCAGCGGCGAGGTGCCGCCGGTGTGCGCGACCTTGGCCTCCTGGAGCGCGTCGAGGGAGTCGGCGGCGGTGAAGGCGGCCAGCGCCTCGTCCCGCATGCGCTCGATCTCTTCAGGTTTCAGTGCCTCGACCTCGACAGGGTCGTACGACTTGTTCGGTGCGGACATCTCTTCCCGTGCTTCCGGTTGGCTTGGCTGATGGTCCCCGTCTACGACTCGGAGACGAATCGTCCACATACGGGGACGCAAACGTGCCAAGGATCGAGTCTAACGGGGGTGACGCAGGTGAAAGAGCCCGCGGGCGGTGCTCGGGCGGATCAGAGAAGATACGCCGGAGTGCCCACGGGCAACGTAAATCGGAACTGGGCACCGCCGCCGGGGGCACGGCCGACGGTGATCGACCCGCCGTGCGCTTCCACGATGCCCTTCACGATGTAAAGACCCAGTCCTGTCCCGCCGCGCTTGCTGCCCCGCCAGAAGCGGGTGAAGACGCGGCCCATGGATTCCTCCGGAATGCCGGGACCCTCGTCGCTCACGGTCACGGCGGTCTCGGCGCCGCCCCGCTCGCGCGGTGACGAGAAGGGCGCCACGTCGATGGTGACGGTTCCCTCGCCGTGCCGCACCGCATTTTCGATCAGGTTGCTGAGCACCTGGTCGACCTTGTCGGGGTCCGCCCACAGATCGGGCAGCGGCTGCTGGATCCGCAGCAGGAAGCGGTCCGCGTCCTGTCCCGCGGCGACGTACGCCTGGATGTGCCTGCCGACCGCCGCGCCTATGTCGACGGGCTGACGGCGCAGCTCCAGGCGTCCGGAGTCGATGCGGGAGATGTCGAGGAGCTCGGCGATCAGCCGCGTGACGCGGTTGGCGTCCGCGTCCACCGTCTCCAGCATCAGCTTCTTCTGGTCGTCGGTGAACCGCTCCCACTTGGCGAGGAGGGTCGCCGTGAAGCCCTTGACCGAGGTGAGGGGCGAGCGGAGCTCATGGGCGACCGTGGCGATCAGCTCGGCATGGCTGCGCTCGGTGCGGCGGCGGGCCTCGGTGTCCCTGATCGAGACGACGAGGCGGCGGACGGGTCCGGTGCGTGCGGTGCGCACGTAGCGGGCGGAGACCAGGACCTCACGGCCGCCGGGCAGCAGCAGATTGCGCTCGGGCTGACGGACGCGGATGGCGAGGCCGCCGTAGGGATCGGTCAGCTGCCACCAGCGGCGGCCTTCGAGGTCCTCTAAAGGGAGCGCGCGCTCCAGCGGGGCGCCGAGGGCGTCGGCGGCGCGGACCGCGGTGATCCGGACCGCCGCCGCGTTGAAGCAGATGACGTGGCCCGTCTCGTCCGCGACGACGAGGCCGTCGGGCAGTTCGTCGGGGTCGAGGCCGAGGTCGCCGAGATCACCGGGACCGCCGCGGTCCGCGCGGGTCCGGACGAAGTCCGGTGCCCCCGGTGCTCTGCTCGTGCCGACACTCATTCCCCGTACCCCACCTCTCGGACCGTGCAGTGGGCCCCGAGCCCGTCACACTACTAGCTCGATGTGACGGAGCGGCACCCTCCGGCGGCGCGCTGTGCACGGGCGGAGGCATAGAGGCACACGGCGGCCGCGGTGGCGAGGTTGAGGCTCTCGGCTCTGCCGTGGATCGGAACGCGCACCACCGCGTCGGCGAGTGCGCGGGTCTCCTCCGGCAGCCCCCAGGCCTCGTTGCCGAAGACCCAGGCGGTGGGGGTGCCCATGGTGCCCTTGTCGAGCTCCGTGTCGAGGTCGTCCGCGCCCACGCCGTCGGCGGCCAGGATGCGTACGCCCGTGTCCTTCAGCCCCTGTACGGCCTTCTCGACGGGTACGCCGACGGCCACCGGAAGATGGAACAGCGAACCGACGGACGCCCGCACGGACTTGGGGTTGTAGAGGTCCACGGAGGCGTCGGTCAGGACGACGGCCTCGGCGCCCGCGGCGTCGGCGCAGCGCAGCACGGTGCCCGCGTTGCCGGGGTCGCGCACGTGCGCGAGGACGGCGACGAGCTTGGGCCGCGCGGCGAGGATCTCCTCGAACGGCGTGTCCACGAACCGGCAGACGCCGACGAGTCCCTGCGGCGTCACGGTCGTCGAGATGTCGGCGACGACGTCCTCGTCGGCGAGGTGCACCCGGGCCCCCGCGGCACGGGCCTCGCCGACGATGTCGGCGTAGCGCTCGGCGGCGTCGACGGTGGCGAACAGCTCGACGAGCGTCTCCGCGTGCGCGGCGGCCTCCCGCACGGCCTGCGGCCCCTCGGCGAGGAACAGCCGCTCCTTCCCCCGGAAATTCCGCTTGGCGAGCCGCCGTGCGGCGCTGACGCGGGGCGACTTGGGAGAGATCAACTCAGGAGCGTCGACCATGAACTCACCTTCGGGGATAGGGGGCCCCGTAAGGGGCGCGGGGCTGTGTCAATTTGCGGCTCCGCCGCGTGGGCGCGACCAGCCCGGCACGGCCCGCGGGGAACAGACGGCGGACGCACTCGGACCCGCAGGCCAATCTGGCCTACGGGTCCGGGGGGGCGCTCAGAAACGCACGGCTCAGGCAGCAGCCTTGGGCGCGTTGACGTCCGAGGGCAGCGCCTTCTGCGCAACCTCGACCAGCGCGGCGAACGCGTTCTGGTCGTTGACGGCCAGCTCCGCGAGGATCTTGCGGTCCACCTCGATGTTGGCGGCCTTCAGACCCTGGATGAGGCGGTTGTACGTCATGCCGTTCTGGCGGGCAGCGGCATTGATGCGCTGGATCCACAGCTGACGGAAGTCGCCCTTGCGCTTCTTGCGGTCGTTGTAGTTGTAGACCAGAGAGTGGGTGACCTGCTCCTTGGCCTTGCGGTACAGGCGCGACCGCTGGCCGCGGTAACCGCTGGCCGCCTCGAGGATCGCCCGACGCTTCTTGTGGGCGTTTACTGCCCGCTTGACGCGTGCCACTTTTTACTCCTTGTAGCGGGGCCGTGGTTGGACTCACACGACCCGGTATCGATTGGGTCCCGGTCAGAGTTCAGGTGCCGTGTCCGGCACCCGAACTCACTTGCCGAGAAGCTTCTTGATCTTCTTGGCGTCGCCCGGGGCCATCTCGGCGTTGCCGGTGAGGCGGCGCGTCAGGCGCGACGACTTGTGCTCGAGCAGGTGGCGCTTGCCGGCGCGCTCACGGAGCACCTTGCCGGAGCCGGTGACCTTGAAGCGCTTGCTGGCACCGCTGTGCGACTTGTTCTTCGGCATAGCGCCGTTCTCTCCTCGTCAGTGGCGCTCCGATGCCCGGTCGTGAAACCGGGCATCCGGGAGCGTCAGATGTGTCAGTTGGCATCCCCTGGACTCGCGTCCCGGGGATCAGGCCTCGGCGGGAGCCTCAGCCGGGGCCTCGGCGGGGGCCTCGGAAGGCTCCTCGTCCTCGGCGGAGTTCTGCGAGCGGCCCGGGTTGGCCTTCGCGTCCGCCTTGCGAGCCGCCTGGGCCTCACGGGCCTCGGCCATCGCCTCGGTCTTCTTCTTGTGCGGACCGAGAACCATGATCATGTTTCGGCCGTCCTGCTTCGGGTTCGACTCGATGAACCCGAGGTCCTCGACGTCCGAAGCGAGACGCTGCAGCAGTCGGAAGCCCAGCTCGGGGCGGGACTGCTCGCGACCACGGAACATGATCGTGATCTTGACCTTGTCGCCCTGCTTGAGGAACCGGACGACGTGACCCTTCTTGGTGTCATAGTCGTGCGGGTCGATCTTCGGCCGGAGCTTCATCTCCTTGATGACCGTGTGCGCCTGGTTCTTGCGCGCCTCACGGGCCTTCATGGCCGACTCGTACTTGAACTTCCCGTAGTCCATGAGCTTGCACACGGGCGGTCGGGCGTTCGCCGCGACCTCGACCAGGTCAAGGTCGTACTCCTGCGCAAGCTCCAGGGCCTTGGCAAGCGGAACAATCCCGACCTGCTCGCCGCTGGGACCGACAAGTCGCACCTCGGGAACGCGAATCCGGTCGTTGATGCGGGGCTCGGCGCTGATGGATCCTCCTCGGTAGCACCACGCGACCGTCTGGCGGACAGCCGCGTTACGTCTGTTATCTCGACCAACCGAGCGAGGCCATAAAAAATTGCCCCGACCGATCACTGAAGGGGCTCCACGTACTACCGGAGCACCTCCGCGGTGATCGCGGGGCGCACATCGGGCGGCCCGAAGCCTCGAAGACTTCGACCGCCTGACCGGTGACCCGCCGCTCCAGGGAGCAGCCAGGTGGGAGATCGGAGCCTCCACTTGTGGGCCGGATCCTTGCGTTGGCACGCGGGTCTCCGGCCGGTCGTTACACAAGGTTAGCAGTACCCGGGCCGTGCCGCTAACCAGTGGCCCGTCGGCCAGGGTCGACGGGCGCTCGGCTTATCGTGTGGGACATGAGCGACGCGACCCCCTCCCCCGAGTCCCCGAACAGCGACTCCCCCGATTTCGACACCCTGACCCGTGACATCGCGGACGTCCCCGCGGTCGAGGTGATCACCACGGTCGCGGTCCACCTGATGAGCGCCGCCGCCGTGAACCTGGGCCTCGCCGAGGGCGGCGAGGGCCACAAGGACCTGGACGAGGCCCGCAAGCTGATCCACTCCCTGGCCGGGCTGCTCGACGCGTCCGCCACGGAGATCAGCTCCTTCCACGCGGCCCCGCTGCGGGACGGCCTGAAGTCGCTGCAGCTGGCGTTCCGCGAGGCGTCGCTGGTGGCGGACGAGCCGGGTCAGGGTCCCGGCGAGAAGTACACGGGCCCGGTCTTCGGCTGAGGCTCCGGCGCCGTTCCTACGGCGTACGCACGTAGAAGGGCTCGCCCGGTGGCGTCGCCTCGGCAGGCAGCAGTGCCAGGTCGAGGCCGCGCACCAGGCGGGCCCTCAGTGTTTCGTCGGCGGCGATGTGCCGGGCCACGCGCTGGGCGGCCGCCGCCGGGTCCCCGGCGTCGAGGACCAGGGCGAGGATGCCGTCGGAGCTGCCGGGGCCCAGATGGGCGCGGAGCACGGCGGGCTCGGCGGCCACCGCGGCGCGCACCGCGTCGACGACGGCCGGGTCGGCGAGCGGGTCGGCGCTCGCGCGGCCCTCGGCGAGCGCGAGCAGCGCCGACCTGCCGAGCTCGTAGGGGACGGGTCCCGCGAGGTCGAGGACGATGGTGTCGGCCTTCTCGTGGGCGGCGGCCTGGAGCGCCTGGTGCAGGGGGACGGCGACGGGGCGCGCCGCGGGGTCCCACAGGGCGAGCGCCTCGGTCGAGGTGAAGGCGGGCAGCGCCTTGCGGTCACCGGCCTTCAGCGTCGGGACCGCCATGTCGCTGGTCTTCTCGCGACGGAGCCCGTTCTCGTCCTCCTCGACCTCGCCGAGTACGGCGACGACGGGGACCAGGAGCCGGGCCCCGGCCAGCGCTTCGAGGACCGGGCCGTGCGCCGTGCGCTCCTGCGACCAGGCGGCGAGTGCCGCGGCAAGCCGGGGGTCGGCCGTCCCGTCGTCGTCGGAGAAACCGGGGTCGGGAATGTTCTTGTTCGCCACGCCACGACCCTACAGAGGCAGGCCGGGGCGCCTTCTCGCCGGGCCGCGCCTGCCCCGCCACAGATAGACGGCGGCGGCGAGCAGGGCCACGCCGGTGCCGCCCGCGACCGGGCCCACCCAGCCCGCGGGTCCTTCGTCGAGTTCCGCGGGGTCGGGTCCCCCGCCGAAGTACTCCGGTGCGTACGCCGACGCGCGCAGCCCCTCCGGCTTGAGCTTGCCCGCCCGGGTGAGGGCGGCCGCCGGGTCGACGAGGCCGTAGCCGCGGGAGTCGTCGCGGCCGCCCGCCGGGGCGTCGCGCGCGGTGTCCTCCAGGAGCTGCTTGAGCTGCGCGGGGGTCAGATCGGGGTGCGCGGCGCGGAGCAGGGCGACGGCGCCCGAGACGAAGGCGGAGGCCGCGCTGGTGCCCCAGCCCTCGTAGTACTCGCCGTCCGGGTCGGCGATGACGATGTCGTCGCCGGGCGCGGCGACGGTGGCGTACCAGCGGCGGGTGGAGAAGGCGGCGCGCTCGCCGTTCTCGTCGACGGCGGTGGCGGCGATCACGCCGGGGTAGGCCGCCGGGTAGGAGACGTGGTCGCCCAGCTTGCCGCCGTTGCCCGCGGAGGCGACGACGGCGACGCCCTTCTTCAGGGCGTACTGCACGGCGGCGTCCTCGGCCGGTTCGGGGTGGGCGGACTTGGAGTCGTCGCCGAGCGAGAGGTTGATGACGTCGGCGCCGTGGTCGGCGGCCCAGCGGATGCCTTCGGCCAGTGCGTTGCCCCGGGTGCTGCGGGCCTTCTTGCGGGCCGGGTCGCCGTCTTCGAGGATCACGCGGACCGGCAGGATCTTGGCCTGGGGGGCGATGCCGAGCACGCCGTCACCGCGGCCGGGGCCGTGTCCGTGGCCCGCGATGATCCCGGCCATCGCGGTGCCGTGCCTGGCCCAGGGGCGATCGCCGCGGCCCGCGCCGAAGCCGACCATGTCCTTGCCCTCGATGACGTTGCCCGCGAGGTCGGGGTGGCTGGAGTCGACGCCGGTGTCCAGGACCGCGACGGTGACGCCCTTGCCCTTGGTGGTCTCCCACGCCTGCGACGTGTGCATGGCCGCAAGGCCCCACTGCTGGACGCGGATGCCGTCGTCGGCGTACGCGGTGGCGGCCGGTGCCACGGTCAGGGCGGCGGCGACCGCCGCGACGAGGAACGGCCGAGGGGTCCTCATCAGCTCTTCCCCTCCGCCTCGATGGTCTTGCGCAGGCCCCGCTCGACGCGGTCGGCGATGCCCTTGGCCTCGTAGCCGAGTCCGGACTGGGCGGGCGCCGATGTGGTGTCCGCGCCCATCGCCTCGGTGGCGGACTCCGGTTCGGTGACGGCGCGCCCGTCGGCGAAACCGGAGACGGCGTACGCCACGACAGGTGCGTCCGGGAGGACGGACACGATCCAGGAGGCGCGCTGCGCGTCGCCGAAGCCCGCGGCGGGGGTGCCCTTGGCGGCGTACGGACGGGGCATCAGATCGGGACGCCGGTCCAGGCCCTCCTCCGTGAAACGGTTCCGCAGGGACCGCATGCCCTCGGCGTTCGCCTTGGTGAACAGCAGCCCCACCGTGGTGACATGACTGCTGGTGGCGTCGGCGTAGGTGGCGCGCAGCAGCCGCAGACAGCCGACCGGGGCGAGTGCCTTCTTCAGGAGCGGGTCGAAGGCGGCCCGGCAGCCGCTGTCCGGGGCGATGGCGATCCGGGTCCAGGAGCGGTCGGCGCCGCCGGGGCCCGCGCCCTCGCCCTTGATGACGGGCGGGAAGAGCTTGTCGACCGGAACGCTGTGCCACAGCTCCCCGGTGACCGCGTACGAGCTGCGGGTGCCGCCCGCGGCGCCGGACTCGCCGGTCAGCCAACTCCCGGTCACCGCGCCGCCGATGAGGCCGAGCCCGATGACGAAACAGGCCGCCGCGGCGGCCGCGCGGGGGCGCAGGCCCACGGGTCGCAGCCGCGTGGTGCTGTCGTCGTACATCGCGGGCCGCGCGAACGACACGAAGGGCCGTCCCGTGCCGGGCCCCGGCGTCAGGTCGACGGCTCCGACGGCTCGGCGGGCAGCCGCCGCGCGGGGCCGGTTCTCGCCGGTACGAGGGGCGGGCAGGGCATCGGCGGCCGTACGGGGAGCGGCCGCGGGCGGCGCCAACTCCTCGGTGACGGGGCGCAGTCGGGCCGTGATCTCCTCGGGCGGCACACCGCGCGCGGGCGGCAGCCCGCTGCCGGTGCGGGTCGGCGCGGCGGGCAGCACGGGCGGGACCGGCGGCTCGGAGGGGTGCGGAGGGGCGGACGGCTGCGGGGGTGCGGACGGCTGTGGGGGCAGGGAGGGAGGTGTCACCCGCGCGGCCGCTTCGTCGACCGGGGTTTCGGGCGGAGTGCCGCCGTCGTCGTCGGCTTGGACTTCGCCGTCGCCGGACTCGCCCTCGTCGTCGCCCTCGTCCTTCGCGGGTGCGTCGGGGGGCAGCGTCGTGACCGTCGGCGGGGCGTCGGGCAGGCGGGCCGATGCCGGGGGCGGCGGCGGGGTTTCGGGGAGGGCGCCCGCGGCCTCGCGTTCCGCGCGGGCCTGTTCGAAGGGGGCCAGCAGGTCCTCTATGCGGGCCGCCTTGGCGGGCTCGTCGTCGGCCGTCGCCGATGCCTCGGCCGCCGCGCGCGGGCGCGGGCTGCCGAGGACCCAGTCGCGGTCGACCGGGGGCGGGACGTCGGGGAAGCGGGCCGAAGGGGCGGGCGGCGGTTCCGGATCGCGGTCCCGGTCGGCGGCGTCCGGCGGGGTGCCTGGACGGGGCGGCGGCGTGCTGCCGGGGCGGGGCGGCGGCGTGGTGGGGCGCGGGGGAATGGGGCTGCGAGGCGCCTCCGTGCTCATGCTCCCCCGTCTCCTCGCGCTCGGCCGCCGGAACGCTCGGCCCGGCGAGGCTCCGTGCGCGTCACTCTACGGGCAGACGCAGGTCGCGAGGGAACCCCGTCCGCGCCCCGGGCGATCTGCCCGGATCATCCCCCTACCCTCGGGTAATCGTGTCTGGCAAGCTTCGGCCATGACTGCCCGTGCCGCAGACCGGGCCCGCTACGACCGGGCCACCGCACATCTCGACGCCCCCGTCGCCATCGTCGACCTGGACGCCTTCGACGCCAACGCGGACGACCTGGTGCGCCGAGCCGGGGGGAAGCCGATCCGGGTCGCGAGCAAGTCCGTGCGCTGCCGGGCCCTGCTCGAACGGGTCCTCGCCCGCGAGGGCTTCGCCGGGATCATGTCGTTCACGCTCGCCGAGTCGCTGTGGCTGGCCCGCTCCGGCTTCGACGACGTGCTGCTCGCCTATCCGTCGGCCGACCGGTCCGGCTTCGCCGAGCTGGCCGCCGACCCGAAGCTCGCGGCCGCCGTGACCGTGATGGTCGACGACCCGGCCCAGCTGCGCCTCATCGACGAGGCGAGGAACGGCGGCACCGAAGAGGTGCGGGTCTGCCTGGAGTTGGACACCTCCTTCAAGGCCCTCGGCGGCAAGGTGCGGATCGGCGCGCTGCGCTCTCCGCTGCACTCG
This sequence comes from Streptomyces kanamyceticus, assembly GCF_008704495.1. Lineage (NCBI taxonomy): Bacteria > Bacillati > Actinomycetota > Actinomycetes > Kitasatosporales > Streptomycetaceae > Streptomyces > Streptomyces kanamyceticus. The sequence continues at coordinate 8,175,642 of NZ_CP023699.1, read as the reverse complement.
CCCGTCCAGGTCGCCGCGCTGGCCCGCGCCATCGCGCGTCGGCCGGGGTTCAAGCTGGTGGGCGTCATGGCGTACGAGGGCCATGTGGCCGGGGTCGGCGACGCGGTCGAGGGGCATCCCGCGCGCTCGCGGGCGATCCGGATGATGCAGGCCGCGGCCCGCAAGGAGCTCGCCGAGCGCCGGGCCGAGACCATCGCGGCGGTGCGCGGGGTCGCGCCAGAGCTGGAGTTCGTGAACGGCGGCGGGACCGGCAGCGTGCAGCACACCGCGGCCGAGCGCGCGGTGACGGAGATCGCCGCGGGGTCCGGGCTCTTCGTACCGCGGCTCTTCGACAACTACACGTCGTTCAGCGGGCGTCCTGCCGCGCTCTTCGCGCAGCCGGTGGTGCGCAGGCCGGGTGTGGGGATCGTGACGGTGCTGGGCGGCGGCTATCCGGCGTCGGGGGTCGCGGGCGCCGACCGCTCGCCGGTGCCGTACCTCCCCGAAGGGCTGCGGTACGACCCGCAGGAGGGCGCGGGCGAGGTGCAGACACCGCTGCACGGCCCGCCCGCCGACGATCTGCTGATCGGCGACAAGGTGTGGTTCCGGCACGCGAAGGCCGGTGAGCTGTGCGAGCGGTTCGACACGCTGCGTCTGGTCGAGGGCGACGAGGTGACGGCGAGCGTGCCGACGTACCGGGGCGAGGGCCACACGTTCCTCTGACGCTCACGTCCCTTCCGTACGGCGGAACGTCACGGCGTCAGGGCGTCGGCCCCACGTCACTGCCCACGCCGCCGCCGGTCGCGCTGTCGTCGACCGACCTGATCCCCCGGGTGATCTCGTCCATGACGGAGACCGGTGGCGCCCCGTCCCCCGCGCCGACGGAGAAGCGGACGATGATCATCGACTCCGAGCCGACGCTCGACGCGAACGACAGCGACTGGACGTAGCCGCCGTCCCCCTTCGCGGTGTGGACGCGCCAGCGCACGTAGTAGCCGGAGCGGCCCGCGACCGCGATCTGGCCCTCCTTGAGCTTCTCGTGCCGCGTGATGCCGCCGTAGGGGTGCTTGTCCAGCTTGTCCGTGTCGTAGGCGGCGTCCGCGGCGTCCTTGATGTCGCCGCGGGCGATGGCCTTGGGGTCGGTCTCGTCCGAATCCGTCACGGTGTTCGACGTGACGATGCCCTCGCGGCAGAGGCCGGAGTCGCCCGGGCAGTCGACGATGTCCGGGGTCTGGATGCTGGCGCCGCCGCCGATGGTGTCGCCGTCCTTCTCCCAGCCCTTGGGGACGGGGAGCGTGATGCCGTTGAGGTCGTCGACGAGGGTGTCCGGGTCGGGGTCGGCCGTCGAGGTCGCCGACGACTTCGTCGCCGTCGGCTCGGTGCTGCCCGCCACGGGCTCGGTCGGCGCGGGGGTGCCGCCCTGCGGGTCCCCGTCGTCGGTGAGGAAGAAGGCGCCGGTGACGATCGCCCCGACGAGGACGACACCCGCGACGGTCAGCGCGACGACCTTGGCTCGGCCGCCACCGGCCCTGGCCGGGGCCATCACCGTGGTCACGGCCGGGTCGGCGGGTCCGAACCCCTGCTGCGCCCCGGGCTGTTGGGCGGCTTCGGGGGTCCGGCGGTGCTCGGTCCAGGCGGTCCCGTCCCACCAGCGCTCGACGGAGGGCTGGTGGGGGTCCGGGTACCAGCCGGGCGGCGGCGACATGCTCATCCCGGCACTCTAGGCGCTTCGCTGGAAGCGCAGAGAAACAATCAGTAGACGGAGTCCTGCTGGTCCGGCACCACCGAGCCGTTGTCGCGCAGGACCGGCCCCTTGCTCCCGTCGTGCTCGTTGTACGCGGCGGTCGAGCAGGGGTAGGTGCCGCTCTTCCGCGGCAGCGGCTCGATGAACATGGGGTTCACGACCCAGCGGCCGTCCGCGTTGTCGTAGGCCCGGCACATGAACTCGCTCTTGTTGCGGTTCAGCACGAGGTGGGCGCCGGTGGCGTCGGCGACGAACGTCACGTCCGTGTCGGCGTCGCCGCCGCCGAGCGCGATGCGGTGCCGGAAGTCCTGCTGGTCCCAGGCCGCCTTGCCCTTGATCCCGTAGATCTCCTGGTTGATCCAGCAGCGCTTGCCGTCGATGTACGGGATGGCCTCGCCCTTGTTGACGGGGACGCCGCCGCAGCCCTGGTTCCAGGTGGTGATGCGGCCCTTGCGGTCCAGGACCGAGCGGATCGCGACGGTGTGCTCGCGGTCGATGCCCACGCCCTTGGACCACACCTCGGTGACCGGCTCCGAGCCCGCCGAGACGATGTAGACGTCGAACCCGGCCTTCTTGAGCGTACGGATCAGGTCGCGCTGCTGGTCGTAGTAGCGGACGTAGCCGGGGATCTCGTGGGTGCCGACGGTCTGGGTTGCGCCGATGGGGGCGGCGAGCGCCTCCTTGCGGGCCTTGGCGGCGTACGACTCCAGCTCGGGGACGGTGTGCCCGGCGAAGAGCTGCGGCACCCAGGCGTACTGCGGGACGGTGTGCCGGTGGTCCCACTCCCCCGCGAAGGCGGCGGCGCCGCTCATCGTCTTGCCGTCCTCGCGCACCTCGAAGATCTCGTCGGCGCAGGCGGTGTTGGTGGAGGTGGGCAGCGGCTTGCCGACGGGCACCTTCGTGCCGCACGCCTTGGTGAGCGCGCGGTCGGCGTCGTCGGTCATCCACTTGCTGGTGGACTTCCAGCTCGCCGGGCGCAGGATCTTGTCGTGCCGCAGCGACCAGGCGATGGTCGCGTCGGTCACGTCGTTCTTGGTGATGGTGTTGTCCCAGTCGAACGCGGCGACGGGACGCTTGCTCTTGCCGTGCCCCAGGTCCGGGTTCGCGCAGGTGCCGCGCTCGTCGATGGTCCGCTGGAGCTTGGCGCGGTTCTCGCCGTACCAGCTCAGCTTCTTCGACAGCTGCGGGCAATGGCTCCCTGCGGTGCGGGAGTTCGCGGGGTGCGCGGCCGTGGCGGCGGCCGCGGGGAGAGCCGTGGACGCGGCCGCCGCGAGGGTGGCGGCCGTGGCCAGGGTCAGCGCCAAAATGTTTCTGTTACGCATGTGAGTGGACCGTACATCAGTCCTACCGCGCTGACGATGCCGTCGACGCCCCGTACACCGTGTCCCGCTGATCGGGGATCACCGAGCCGTCCGCGCGGCGCACCGGGCCCTCCCGTCCGTCCCGTTCGGTGTAGCCGGTGGTGGCGCAGGGGTAGGGGTCGGCCTTCTTGCCCTTGGGCTCGATGAACATGGGGTTGACCAGCCAGCGGCCGTCGCCGTTCTCGTAGGCGCGGCACATCAGCTCGTTCTTGTTGCGGTTCAGGACGAGCCGCAGGGCGGTGGCGTCGCGCAGGAAGGAGATGTCCGTGTCGGAGTCGCCCGCCGCGAACACCTGGCGCTTCGCGGCCGGTTGGACCTTCTCGGCGGCCGCGCCGCGCACGCCGAAGATCTCCTTGTTGATCCAGCAGCGCTTGCCGTCGATGTAGGTGATCATCGAGTCGTCGCCGTCCCGCACGGTGCCGCAGCCCTTGAGACGGGCCGTGTGCCTGCCGTGCTCGGTGACGTTGCGGATGCCGATGGTGTGCTGGGCGTCGACGCCCACGCCCTTGCCCCACACCTCGGCGATCGGCTCGGGCGACGCGGAGACCACGTAGACGTCGAAGCCCGCCTTCTTGAGCGTACGGATCAGGTCGCGCTGCTGGTCGTAGTAGCGGACCCAGCCGGTGACCTTCTTGGTGCCGACCCGCTGTTCCGTGCCGATGGGCGCGGCGAGGTTCTCCTTGCGGGCGGCGGCCGCGAAGTGCTTGACCTGGCGGGTGGACCAGCCGCGGGTGAGCTGGGCGAGCCAGGCGTACTGCGGCTCCATGCGGCGGTGGTCGAAGCCGTCGAAGGCCGCCTTGCCCGCGGTGGTGGCGCCCTCGCTGTAGACGGAGAGGATCTCGTCGGCGCAGGCGGTGTCGTGGCGCGTGGGCAGGGTGGTGCCGGGGCCCGGGCAGGCCCTCGCCAGGGCCTTGGCCGCGGGGGCGGTCAGATAGCGGCTCGTGGTGCGCCAGTCGCCGCGCTCGGGCGTGCGGATCTTGCCGTTGCGCAGCAGCCAGAACATGGTGGCGTCGCCGATGTCGTTCTTGATGACGGTGTTGTCCCAGTCGAAGGTGGCGACCGGCTTGGCGCCGCCCTTGTGGCGCTGGGGGCCGCAGTGGCCGTACGCGTCGATCATCCGCTGGAGCCGCGCCTTGTTCGCGCCGTACCAGCCCTTCGAGACAGTGAGGTCGGGGCAGGACTCCGGCCGCGCGTGGGATGCGGGCTGAGTGGCTTCCGCGGTGGCCTGGACGGTGACGAGACCGGCTCCGGCGACGGCGAGGACTGCGGTGGCCGCGGCGGCGCGGCGCTTGAAGTTCACGAACACGCTCCAGTGTTTACGCAGGTCAGCCGGGCGTCGTGCGACGCCCGGCTGACGGGTGGATGACGGTGGGGTGAACTGCTAGAGCGGGGTGACGTACGCCCCGGTGAGGCCGCCGTCGACGAGGAAGTCCGTGGCGTTCACGAACGAGGAGTCGTCGCTGGCGAGGAACGCCACCGCGGACGCCATCTCCTCGGCCTCCGCGAAGCGGCCCACGGGGATGTGCACGAGGCGGCGCGCGGCCCGCTCGGGGTCCTTGGCGAACAGCTCCTGGAGGAGCGGGGTGTTGACCGGGCCCGGGCAGAGCGCGTTGACGCGGATGCCCTCGCGGGCGAACTGCACGCCCAGCTCGCGGGACATGGCGAGGACGCCGCCCTTGGAGGCCGTGTACGAGATCTGGGAGGTCGCCGCGCCCATCCTCGCCACGAACGACGCGGTGTTGATGATCGAGCCCTTGCCCTGGCGCCGCATGTAGGGGATGGCGGCCTTGCAGCACAGGTACACGGAGGTGAGGTTGACGTCCTGGACGCGCTTCCAGGCCTCAAGGCCCGTGTCCAGGATGGAGTCGTCATCGGGCGGCGAGATGCCCGCGTTGTTGAAGGCGATGTCGACGGAGCCGTAGGTGTCGAACGCCGTCTTGAAGAGCGCCTCGACCTGCTCGGCGTCGGTCACGTCGACCTTCACGAAGGTCCCGCCGACCTCCTCGGCGGCGGCCTTGCCCGCGCTCTCGTCGATGTCGCCGCAGACGACGTTGGCGCCCTCGGAGGCGAGGCGGCGCGCGGTGGCGAGGCCGATGCCGCTGCCCGCGCCGGTGATGACGGCGGTACGGCCGACCAGGCGGCGGCAGATGTTCTCTGACATGGGTTCAGGCCTCCGTGCTGATGAAGACGTTCTTGGTTTCCGTGAATGCGGCGAGCGCGTCCGGGCCGAGTTCACGGCCGAGTCCGGACTGCTTGTAACCCCCGAACGGGGTCCAATAGCGCACGCTGGAGTGCGAGTTGACGGACAGGTTGCCTGCCCTGACTCCCCCGGACACCCGCAGGGCCCGGCCGACGTCACGGGTCCAGATGGAGCCGGAGAGGCCGTAGTCGGTGGCGTTGGCGAGCCGGATCGCGTCGGCCTCGTCATCGAAGGGGATGACGACGGCGACGGGTCCGAAGACCTCCTCCGTGGCGACCGGGGCGGCCGGGTCCACGTCGGTGAGCAGCGTCGGCGGGAACCAGAACCCGGGTCCTTCGGGCGCCGTCCCGTGGATGCCGTCGCCGGGGGTGACGTGGGCGCGGACGCGGTCCAGCTGGGTCCTGGAGATCAGCGGGCCCATCTGGGTCTTCTCGTCGGCCGGGTCGCCCACCACGACGGACTCGATCGCGGGCGTCACGACCTCCAGGAAGCGGTCGTACACCGAGCGCTGGACCAGGACGCGGGTGCGGGCGCAGCAGTCCTGTCCCGAGTTGTCGAGGTACGACATGGGGGTGGCAAGGGCGGCGGCCTCCACGTCGGCGTCGGCGAAGACGATGTTCGGGCTCTTGCCGCCGAGTTCGAGGGTCAGGCGCTTCACGCGGTCGGCGCACCTGGCCATGATCTGCTTGCCGACGCGGGTGGATCCGGTGAACACGATCTTGGCGACGCCGGGGTGCTCCACCAGCGCGTTGCCCGCGACGCCGCCCTCGCCGGGCAGGACCTGGAAGAGGCCTTCGGGCAGGCCTGCCGCCAGGGCGAGTTCGGCTAGGCGGAGCGCGGTGAGCGGGGTCGTCTCGGCGGGCTTGAGGATCACCGCGTTGCCCGCCGCGAGAGCGGGGGCGGTGCCCCACGCGGCGATCGGCATCGGGAAGTTCCAGGGGGCGATGACGCCCACGACCCCGAGGGGTTCGAGGACGGTGACGTTCAGGCCGCCGGGCACGGGGATCTGCCGCCCGTTGAGGCGCTCCACGCCGCCGGCCGAGAAGTCGAGGAGGTCGCGGACGTTGCCCGCCTCCCAGCGGGCGTTGCCGATGACGTGACCGGCCTCCCGCACCTCCAACTGGGCGAGTTCTTCCAGGTGTTCGTCCACCTGGGCGGCGAAGCGGCGCAGCAGCCTCGCCCGGTCGGCGGGGGCGGCCGCGGCCCACTGTTCCTGGGCGCGCGCGGCACGGGCGACGGCGGCGTCGACGTCCTGCGGGGTGGCGGCGGGGACGGTCGCGACGACCTCTTCCGTCGCCGGGTTCAGTACTTCGAGGTTACGTACGTCGAGCAAGGGTGCCTCACATGCGTTCGAAGGAGCGGCGGAGCTCCCAGTCGGTCACCGCGGAGTCGAAGGCGTCCAGTTCGACCCGCGCCATGTTGCGGTAGTGCGCGACCACTTCGTCGCCGAAGGCGGCCTTGGCGATGGGGCTGTTCTCCCAGAGCTCGGCGGCCTCGCGCAGGGTGGTGGGCACGTGCTCGTAGTCGCCGGTGTAGGCGTTGCCCGTGCACTCGTCGGGCAGTTCGAGCTTCTGCTCTATGCCGTACAGGCCCGCGGCGACCAGACCCGCGACCGCGAGGTGCGGGTTGACGTCGCCGCCGGGAAGGCGGTTCTCGAAGCGCAGCGAGCGGCCGTGGCCGACGACGCGGAGCGCGCAGGTGCGGTTGTCGTAGCCCCAGGCGGCGGCGGTCGGCGCGAAGGAGCCCTGCTGGAACCGCTTGTAGGAGTTGATGTTGGGCGCGTAGAGGAGGGAGAAGTCGCGCAGCGCGGCGAGCTGGCCCGCGAGGAAGTGCCGCATGACGGGCGACATGCCGCCGGGGTCGTCCGCGGATCCCGCCATGACGTTGGTGCCGTCGGCGTCCTGGAGCGAGAGGTGGATGTGACAGGAGTTGCCCTCGCGCTCGTTGAACTTCGCCATGAAGGTGAGCGAGACGCCTTCCTGGGACGCGATCTCCTTGGCGCCGGTCTTGTAGATGGCGTGCTGGTCGCAGGTGACCAGGGCCTCGTCGTACTTGAACACGATCTCGTGCTGGCCCGGGTTGCACTCGCCCTTGGCCGACTCGACGATCAGTCCGGCGGCCGACATGTCGTTGCGGATGCGGCGGAGCAGTGGCTCGATCCGCCCTGTGCCGAGCACCGAGTAGTCGATGTTGTACTGGTTGGCCGGGGTGAGGTCCTTGTATCCGGCGTCCCAGGCCTGCTCGTAGGTGTCCTTGAAGACGATGAATTCGAGCTCCGTGCCGACGTGCGCGGTGAAGCCGAGTTCGGCCAGGCGCTCCAGCTGGCGGCGGAGGATCTGCCGGGGCGCGGCGACCACGGGCGAGGCGTCGTTCCAGGCGAGGTCCGCGATCAGCATCGCGGTGCCCTCGTTCCAGGGGACGCGGCGCAGGGTGGCGAGGTCGGCGTGCATGGCGAAGTCGCCGTAGCCGCGGTCCCAGGAGGACATCGCGTATCCGTCGACGGTGTTCATCTCGGTGTCGACGGCGAGGAGGTAGTTGCAGCCCTCCGTGCCGTGTTCGAGGACCTCGTCGAGGAAGAAGCGGGCGGCGAACCGCTTGCCCTGGAGCCGCCCTTGCATATCGGGGAAGGCCAGGACGACAGTGTCGATCTCGCCGCTCGCGACGAGGGCCTTCAGCTCCTCGACGGCGAGCGGGGGTGTGCGGTCTGCCACGGGAAAAGCCTCCTTGGGTCAGCCGGGAGCCATAAGGTATTGCGGAGAACCATTGCTTGGGAAGGGGGTACGGGCATGTCGCACACGGAAGAGGGCACGGAAGAAGGCGCGGCGGCGGCCGCGCCGGACGACGACCGGCTGGCACCGGTGCTTCGCCCGGTGCGGGCGGGCAACGGCTTCGAGGAGGCCCTGGAGCAGATCCTCCAGGTGGTCCGGCTCGGCCTGGTGCCTGGCGGCGAACGCCTGCCGTCGGAGCGGGAGTTGGCGGACCGGCTCGGCATCAGCCGGGTCACGCTGCGCGAGGTCCTGAAAGTGCTCCAGGACCAGGGCCTGGTGGAATCGCGGCGCGGCCGCTACGGCGGCACGTTCGTGCGGCAGCGCCCCGAGGCGCCCGGCGAGGACGAGCTGCGCCGCCGCATCAAGGACGTCGACGTGGAGGACGCGCTGCGCTTCCGCGAGGTGCTCGAAGTGGGCGCGGCCGGACTCTGCGCCGCGCACGGACTCACCGGCGAGCAGGCGGACCGGCTGCGCACGGCGCTCGCCCAGACGCATGACGCGCCCCTGTCGGAGTACCGCCGCCTGGACACCCTCCTGCACCTCACGCTCGCCGAGCTGTGCGGGTCGCCGACGCTCACCGCGCAGTACGCGGCGGTCCGCGCCACGGTCAACGACCTGCTTGACTGCATCCCGCTGCTGGTACGGAACTTGGAGCACTCGCAGCGTCAGCACACCGCACTCGTCGACGCGGTGCTCGACGGGGACGCGGACGGGGCGCGGGAGATGATGCGGGAGCACTGCGCGGGGACGGCGGCGCTGCTGCGGGGGTTCCTCACGTGAGGAGTGGTTAACCAACAGGTAACGCAGGGGGCTTGATTTCTCGCCCGCCGCACGGCAAAGGTATGGATCCGTTCCATTGAGTGCCCTGAGCTGATCCATATGCCTGCCGCCTGCCGCCGCATAGGAGCCGTGCCATGACCGTGGAGTCCACCAAGCCGAGTGCCGCCGAACCGGCGGACGACTATCTGGAACGCAGGACGCTCCGCAGGGGCAGCGCGGGCTGGCTGCTCCTCACCGGACTCGGCGTCGCCTATGTCGTCTCCGGTGACTACTCCGGCTGGAACTTCGGCCTCGCGGAGGGCGGCTTCGGCGGTCTCGCCATCGCGATGGGCCTCATGGGCGTGATGTACGCGTGCATGGTCTTCTCGCTCGCCGAGCTGTCGTCCGTGCTGCCCACCGCGGGCGGCGGCTACGGCTTCGCGCGCCGGGCGCTCGGCCCCTGGGGCGGCTTCCTGACCGGCACGGCGATCCTCATCGAGTACGTCCTGGCGCCCGCGGCCATCTCCATCTTCATCGGCGACTACGTCGAGTCGCTCGGCCTGTTCGGCCTGACCTCGGGCTGGCCGGTCTACCTCGCCTGCTTCGTCGTGTTCATCGGCATCCACCTGTGGGGCGTCGGCGAGGCGCTGCGCTTCAGCTTCGTCGTCACCGGCATCGCGGTGGCCGCGCTGCTCGTCTTCGCGGTCGGCGCCTTCATGGACTTCGACGCCTCCAAGCTCAACGACATCCCGGTGGACTCGTCCGCCTTCGGCGCCAACTCCTGGCTGCCGATGGGCCTGTTGGGCATCTGGGCGGCGTTCCCGTTCGGCATGTGGTTCTTCCTCGGCGTCGAGGGCGTGCCGCTGGCGGCCGAGGAGACCAAGGACCCCGCACGCACGCTGCCGCGCGCGATCCGCTGGTCGATGGCCATCCTCGTCGTGCTCGCGCTCCTCACCTTCTTCGCGTCCGCCGGGGCGCGCGGCGCGAACGCCCTCCAGGGCGCGGGCAATCCGCTGGTGGAGGCGCTGCAGCCGGGCGGCAAGGCGACCACGCTCAGCCGCATCGTCAACTACGCGGGTCTCGCGGGCCTGGTGGCGTCCTTCTTCTCCCTCATCTACGCGGGCTCGCGCCAGCTCTTCGCGCTCTCCCGCGCGGGCTACCTGCCCCGCTTCCTCTCCCTCACCAGCAGCCGCAAGGCGCCCTACCTGGGCCTGCTGGTCCCCGGCGCGATCGGCTTCGGGCTCGCGGCGGCGACCGGGGACGGCGCCCGCATGCTGAACGTCGCGGTGTTCGGCGCCACCATCTCGTACGCCCTGATGTCCCTCTCGCACATCGTCCTGCGCCGCCGCGAGCCGGACCTGGAGCGCCCCTACCGCACGCCCGGCGGCATCCTGACGTCGTCGGTGGCCCTGGTCCTCGCCTGTGCCGCGCTGGTCGCGACGTTCCTGGTGGACGTGACGGCGGCGCTCATCGCGCTCGGGGTGTACGTGGTCGCGATCGGCTACTTCGGGATGTACAGCCGCAAGCACCTGGTGGCGCGCGCACCGGAGGAGGAGTTCGCGGCGCTCGCGGCGGCGGAGGCAGAGTTGGCACGCGACTGATCACGACGCAACTGATCACCACGCAACTGATCACCTGGGTGAAGGAGAACGCAGTGAGCGGCAGGCCGCTGATCGGAGTCAGCACCTATCTGGAGTCCAAGGTGGGCTGGGGCGTGTGGGAGCTGCCCGCGGCCCTGCTGCCCGCCGGGTATCCCCGCCTGGTGCAGGCGGCGGGCGGCCTCGCCTCGATGGTGCCCCCGGACGATCCCTCGTACGCCGCCGATGTCGTCGCCCGCCTCGACGGCGTGGTCGTCGCGGGCGGGCCCGACGTCGAACCCGTGCGGTACGGCGCCGAGCGCGAGGAGCGCACCGGGCCGCCCGCGCGGGAACGGGACGCCTGGGAACTGGCCCTCATCGAGGCCGCGTTGGCGTCGGGGACGCCGCTGCTCGGCATCTGCCGCGGCATGCAGCTCCTGAACGTGGCGCTCGGCGGCACGCTGGTGCAGCACATGGACGGGCATACGGCGGGGACCGGCGTCTTCGGCACGCACGCGGTCACTCCGGTGCCCGGCACGCGGTACGCGAGCGTGGCCCCGGAGGAGACGGCCGTGCCGACCTACCACCACCAGGCGGTGGACCGGCTCGGCAAGGACCTCGTGGTGTCCGCGCACGCGGCGGACGGCACCGTCGAGGCCGTCGAACTCCCGGGCCCTTCCTGGGTGTTGGGCGTGCAGTGGCATCCGGAGATGGGCGAGGACACGCGCGTCATGGCAGCGCTGGTCCGAGCCGCTTCCTGAGCCAGTCGAGGGCGGCCGCGCCCTGGGCGGCCTGGAAGGCGCGCAGGGTCGGCAGCCCCGGCGGTTCGGGCTTCAGGGATCCCCGTACGAAGTAGCTCGCGAGGGCGGCGAGCGTGGCGCTCACGCCCGCCGGGTCCGCGTCCCTGCCCACGGGGTGGGCGGTGAACACGTCCTCCGGGTCGGGTCCGCCCTGGGCGCGCACGCACGGCAGCATGACGAGCAGGTCGAACCAGGGCGCGGCGCGCACGACGTGCGGCCAGTCGACGAAGACGACCCGCCCCTCGGGGGTGATCAGCATGTTGTCGGCGCGCAGGTCGGCGTGGGCGAGGGTGTCGCCCGACGCGAACTCGGGCCAGGGGGAGGCGAGTTCGGCGAGGCCGTGCAGGTTGCGGCGCGTCCACGGGTCGAGCCGTTCGAGCACTGCCCCGTCGGCCTCGATCAGCTGCTGCCAGCCCCGGAAGCTCTCCCCCTCCGTGTCCACGACGGACCGCGCCTCGATGGGCGCGGGCGTCAGCGCGGCCGAGAGCTCAGCCACCGCGTCGAGTACGAGGGCGAACTCGTCGGCGCGCCACGGCACGTGCGGCTGACGCCCTTCGACGTCCTCGAAGGCGAGGGCGACCCAGAGCCCGTCGTCGTAGGACGCGAGGAGCCGGGGCGCGGGCACGGAGTCCGGCAGGGCGGCGGAGTGCCGGGCCTCGGCGCGGTGCAGACGGGGACTGCCGGGGTTGGCATCGGCGCTGACGGCCTTGACGAAGGCGCGCCGCCCGTCGCCGAGCCGCACCCGCGCCGCGACGCCGGGCGAGAAGCCGCCGCGCTGCGTCGTCGCGGCCACCACGGTCCCGCCGAGCTCGGCCTCCAGCGCGCCCTTCACGTGCGCGGGGAGCTGCTCCCAGGGGGTACGGACGCCGGTGGCCGGGGGCGCGGTGGGAATCATGCCCCCTCCTCACCCTCGCCCGCCGTGCGCGAGGCCAGCCGTTCGTACCGCTGCCGCGCGGCCTGCGGGGTGCCGAGCCCGAGGCCGAAAGCGATCTCCGGCCAGGTCATGCCGCGCCCCCGCGCCATCTGGAGCAGCCCGGTCTCCAGCTCGTCCAGCTCGCCGCGGACCATCGGCAGCAGGGTGAGCGCCGCGGTGATGTCCGCGTGGTCCACCTCCGGCTCCCCTTCGACGGGCTTCGCCGCGCCGCTGAGCAGGAACGCCACCAGCCTGACCGCCTCGTGCGGACCGAGCACGGCGGGGTGGACCTGCCGCTTGCGCTGGTCCTCGTCGGCCGCGTGCCGCTCGGCGACGCGCATCAGCGAGGCGTAGACCCGGTGGGTGCGGGCCTGTTCGGGGTGCGGGGGCGTGAAGGGGTCGGCGGCCTGGGGCTGCTCGGGAGTCGGTGACATGGGTCCAGCATCGGGCGGGACACGACAAGAAGTCAACAGTTCGTTGTGAACATTTCGTTTGCACCGGGAAGGCGGAAGAGTAAATCGCATGCCCGACCCGCGACGGGCGCGTTACCCTCGGCCCCATGAACGTCACCGGCCCACGCACCACCGCGACCGCGCGAGCGACCAGCTCGCCGGTTGCCGCCGCCTGACCTTCCCCTTCCCCTCGGCGACCGGAAACGGCCCGCCGACGGTGCATGGCTCCCGCCCTGACTCCGGTGATCGTGCGGATCCGTTGTCCGGCGCCTCCCGCATTCACGCGAAGGAGCCCCCACCATGAACACCGAAGACGTCATCCGTACCTTCGTCGAGTACTTCGAGGAGCGCGGACACCGCCGTACGACCGGTTCGACGCTGCTGCCGCCGCCCGGTGACCCCGTCCTGTTCACCACCTCGGGCATGCATCCCCTCACGCCCTACCTGGAGGGGCGCCCACATCCGCTCGGCAACCGCCTGGTCAACGTGCAGCGCTGTCTGCGCACCACGGACCTGGAGGAGGTCGGCGACCTCACGCACCTGACGGTCTTCGAGATGCTCGGCACCTGGTCCCTCGGCGACTACGAGGGCCCGCGGAGCCTCAGTTGGGGATACGAACTCCTCACCGAGGGCTTCGGCATCGATCCGGGCCTGCTGCACGCCACGGTCTTCGGCGGCGACGACCAGGTCGGCCTCGACACCGCCTCCCTCGAGGTGTGGCAGGAGCGTGGCGTTCCGGTCGAACTCACCGTCGAGGACAACTGGTGGGACAACGGGCCGACCGGACCCTGCGGCCCCGACTCGGAGTTCTTCCTGTGGACCGGCGAAGGACCCCCTCGGTCGACGCCCACCCGCGACGACCGCTGGGTGGAGGTGTGGAACCACGTGATGATGCGTCACCGCAAGCTCCCCGACGGCTCCCTCGTGCCGCTCCCCCAGCGCAACGTCGACACCGGCCTCGGCCTGGAACGCCTCGCCTCGCTGCTGCAGGGCAGGACATCGGTGTTCGAGTGCGACGTCTTCACGCCCTGGCGCCGTCTCGTACCGCCCCTGTGGCCGCTGGACGAGGCCACGCTGCGGCTGGTCTGCGACCATCTGCGCTCGGCCATGGTCGTGATCGGCGACGGGGTGCGTCCCGCCAACACCGGCCGCGGCTACGTCCTGCGCCGACTGGTGCGGCGCCTGCTCACCGCCCTGTGGCGCGACGACCCCTCACGTACCGTCGGGGACCTGCCGGACGAACTGTTCCTGCACACCCGGGACCATTTCCGGCAGGAAACCGGCCTCGACGAGGTGCGCCGGGTGCTGTGCGAGGAGGAGCGCAGGTTCCTCGGACTCCTGGAACGCGGCAGGCAGGTACTCGCCAGGCCCCGCTTCCGCGGCCCGCTGGACGAGGAGGACTTCCACTACCTCCACGACACCCACGGGCTGCCGCGAGAGCTCGTCGTGAACTTGCGGCAGCAGTGAGACACGGGACGGGGCAGGGGGCTTGCTCGTCCTGTTCGGGTCATACCGTTCGGGGACTCACTCGTCCCGCGCCCCCGCCCCGCCCCGCGTCAGCGCCAGCAGATCCCTCCCCGGTCCCGCGGGGCGATGCCCCGTCGGCCAGACGGCGCGCAGCTCCCTGCCCAGGCGTACGTCCGCCAAGGGGATCTCGACCAGGCGCCTGGCCGCGAGTTCCTCGCCCACCGCGAGCTCGCTGAGGACCGAGGGGCCCGCGCCGCTGACCGCCGCGGCCTTCACCGCCGTCGTGGAGGAGAGCTCGATCAGCGGGCGGGCCAGGCCGCCGAGCGCCGCGTCGAGCACCTGGCGGGTGCCCGAGCCCTCCTCGCGCAGGATCAGCGGTGTCGCCGCCAACTCCGCGGCGGCCAGCGGCTTGCGCCGCCGCGCCCAGGGGTGCGTCGGCGCCGTCACCACCACGAGCCTGTCGTGCGCGATGACCACGCCGTCCAGCGCGTCCGGCACGGTGAGCCCCTCGACGAAACCGAGGTCCGCCTCGCCCGCGAGGAGGCGCTCGGCGACCGCCGCCGAGTTGCCCGCGAGCAGGGACACGGCCGTGTCGGGCCGCTGGGTGCGCAGCGCGATCAGCCAGCCGGGCAGCAGGTACTCGGCGATCGTCATGCTGGCCGCGACCCGCAGCCGCGAGTCCCGCCGGTCGCGCAGCGCCTGCGCCCCCGCGTCGAAGGCCTCCGCCGCCTCCACGATCCGCCCCGCCCAGTCGGTGACCAGCGCGCCCGCGTCGGTGAGCCGCGAACCGCGCGGTGAGCGGTCCACCAGCGCGACGCCCAGCTGCCGCTCCATGGCACGGACCCGGCTGCTCGCGGCGGGCTGGGTGATGCCCAGCTCCCGCGCGGCCCGCCCCAGGCTGCCGAGCCTGGCCACGGCGAGCAGGAGCTGCAGTGCCCCGAGGTCCGGCACCCGGTGTGCGAGCAGGGCCTCCGGGGGCCTGGCGCGGTCGGTCCCGGTGGGAGCTGCGGAGGCGGCGGGCCGCGGAGAAGTGCTCATAAAGACAGCTTATGACCCCATAGGGGAATGGTCCCTGGCGACCGGTGACCGGGCGCGGGACCGTGGACACATGGTCACCACCGCCCACCCCGCGCCCACCGCGCCCGCGGCCCCCGCGAGCCGCGCCGCCGCCGTCCGACACCTCGGACCGAACTGGTACGCCTCCGTCATGGGCACCGCCATCGTCGCCAACGCCGGTGCCACGCTGCCCTACCAGTTCACCGGGCTGCGCACGGCCTGCACCGTCGTCTGGGCGCTGTCCCTGGTGATGCTCGCCGTGCTGCTCACCGCCCGCGCCGCGCACTGGATCCACCACCGCGACCAGGCCCGCGCCCACCTGCTCGACCCGGCCGTGGCGCCGTTCTACGGCTGCCTCTCGATGGCGCTGCTCGCGGTCGGCGGCGGCACCCTGATCGTGGGCGTGGACTGGCTCGGCGCGGGCGCGGCCGTCCCGCTGGCCACCGTGCTGTTCGCCGCCGGTACGGCCATCGGGCTCGCCGCGGCCGTCGCCATCCCCTATCTGATGGTGGTCCGCCACAAGATCTCCGCCGACCAGGCCACTCCCGTGTGGCTGCTGCCCGTGGTGGCCCCGATGGTGTCGGCCGCCGTCGGCCCGCTGTTCATCCCCCACCTGCCGGCCGGACAGGCCCAGGAGACCCTGCTGTACGCCTGTTTCGCCATGTTCGGCCTGAGCCTGCTCGCCACCCTGGTGATGCTGCCGGTGATCTTCGCCCGCCTGGTGACCGCGGGACCCCTGCCGCTGGCCCTGACCCCCACCCTCTTCCTGGTGCTCGGTCCGCTCGGCCAGTCGGCCACCGCCGCCAACAAGTTCGCCGACTTCGCGCCCGGCGTCGTCCCCGCCCCGCTCGACCGCGGCTTCCTCGCCTTCGCCGTGCTCTACGGAGTCCCGGTGATCGGCTTCGCCCTGATGTGGCTGGCGCTCGCGGTCGCGATGGTGGCCCGCGCCCGGCGCCGCGGCATGGGCTTCGCGATGACCTGGTGGGCCTTCACCTTCCCCGTCGGCACCTGCGTGACCGGCGCCGAGGGCCTCGCCAAGCACACCGGCCTCGTCGCCTTCGAGTGGCTCGCCACCGGCCTGTACGCCCTGCTCCTTACCGCCTGGGCGATCGCCCTCGCACACACCCTGCGCGGCCTGGTCAGCGGCAGGCTGCTCGCGGCGCCCCGACCGGCGAAGTAGTCACAGGACCGGCGGATACGCCGCCCGCAGCGCCGCCCCGAGCACGGCGGGCGCCTCCGCGAGCGAGGGCCCGTACCAGGTGAGGTGGCGGCCGCTGACCAGCGCGACCGGCGTGCGCGTCGAGAACGCCTCGGGGCCGTCGTCGCGGGTGAAGCGGTACGGCTCGTCGGGCAGCACCACCAGGTCGAGGTCCGCGGCCCGCAGCTCCTCCAGCGGGATCCGCGGATAGCGCTCGGCATGACCGGCGTACGCGTTGTCGACGCCCATGCGTGCCAGGAGGTCCCCCGCGAAGGTGTCGCGCCCGAGGACCATCCACGGCCGCCGCCAGATCGGGATCGCGGCGCGCTGCCGGATGTCCGGGCGCGGGGGTCCGCCCGCGCCCGTCAGGTGCGGGGGCGGCTCCCACCACGCGGCCTCGGCCTCCTCCAGCCACCGGGGCCGGTCCGCGCCGCATGCCGCGAGGACCCGGGCCAGCTCACGGAAGGCCTGGTCCAGGTCGCGCACCTCCGTGACGAGCACCTGGAGGCCCGCCGTGCGCAGGGCCGCCAGGTCGGGTGCGCGGTTCTCCTCCTCGTTGGCGATCACCAGATCGGGCGCGAGCGCGAGGATCCGGGGCACGTCGGGGTTCTTGGTGCCGCCCACCCGGGTGACGTCGAGATCGGCCGGATGGCTGCACCAGTCGGTCGCCCCGACAAGGGCGCCCGGCACGGTCACGGCGACGGCCTCGGTCAGCGAGGGCACGAGCGAGACGACCCGCGGCGGGGTCCCGGAGACGGGCGCCATCAGCGCCCCCCGTCGTCCACCGCCTCGATGTGGTCGCCCACGGCGACCACCAGGACCCGGGTGTCCGGCACGGTGGCCCGCCACCGGTGCCGCACCCCGCCGGTCAGGAACAGGCTGTCGCCGCGCCCCAGGCGGTAGGCGCGGCCCTCCGCCTCCATCTCCACGCCGCCCTCGACGACGTACATCAACTCGTCGTTGCGGTGCTGGAATTCGCGGCCCTCGTCATGGTCCCCGATGAATTCCAGGGCGTGCAGCTGATGGTGACCGCGTGCGAGCTCGCGCACCCGGGCGGCCGGTTTCGAGGTGTCCAGATCCGTGTCGTCGTCGGCGCGCACCACCTCGACCGTGCGGGCCGGGTCGGCCGCGGCGAGCAGCTCCACGTCGGTCGTGCACAGCGCGTCGGCGACGCGCTGCAGGGACCGGCTGCTGGGGCGGGCGCGCTCGTTCTCGATCTGGCTGAGGAAGGGCACCGAGAGGCCGCTGCGCTCGGCGACGACGGCGAGGGTGAGCTCCAGCTGCCGGCGGCGGCGCCGCACGGCCGAGCCCACCCGGAGGGTCTCCTTGTGCTCGTCCATCGCCTCGGCTCCCTTCAGCGCATCGGTCCACTCTCAACCCTGAGGGGTTCTCTGCACCCTACGCATGTTCGCCAAACGGTTTTGCCCCGTTGACCCGACCGGGGGTCACAGCTTGTGCCAGTAGAGCAGTTGCCCGGACTCCCCGGGCGCGGAACCCTCGTCCGGCACGAACAGGCTGACGAGCAGGGCGGGTTGCCCCCGCGGATCGGTGAGCAGGGTCGCCGAGGGGTTGGCGAAGGCGCGGCTGCCGCCGTGCGTGCGGATGTCCAGCCGGTCCGCACGCCCGCTGGAGGGGTCGTACGCGTAGGTGCTCCAGCTGCCGAAGTCGCCGCGCCTGCGCTGGCCCTCGATGAGCAGCACGCGCTGCCCGCCGAGTTCGAGGGGCGCGCGGTCGCCGATGTTGCCGCCGTTGCCCCAGCGGCGCAGCGCGCGGTCGAGCCGCCGGTCCGGCTCGGCGTGCCAGTGCCGGAAGCCGGTGAGCGTGGCGCGCAGCTGGCGGTCGGTGTCGCAGCCCGCGCGGTAGTGCCCGGTGAGCTGGATGGTCTCGCCGCGTACGGCGGTGATGGCGGGCGTGCCCTCGGCGCAGCGCGAGAGGGTGAGCGGCGCGTCGAACGCCCGCGCCGCGCGCCCGGCGAGGAGCGCCGCCCCGTCGTCGTACGCCCGCACCGCGATGTGGTTGCGCGGGTCCTTCTCGTACGCGAGGACGTAGCCGCCGCGTCCGTCGTGCGCGAGCGAGGCCTGGTGGGTGCCGGGCCCGAAGTCGTGGCGGCGCTGCCAGTGGCGCAGGTCCGTGGAGGTGGCGACGGCGGCGTGGAAGCGTCCATCGGCCAGGAGCGAGTGGTAGACGGCGAGGTAGCTGCCGTCCTGGGCCTGCTGGATCTGGGCCGCGTCCATGGTGCGCCCGGTGTGGTCCCGCGCGTCGTAGCGGTGCCCTTCGGAGGAGGGCACGTCGTCGGCGAGCGCGGCGAGGCGTGCGGTGGCGGGGGATGCGGGGGTGGCGTCCGCCCGCGCCAGCTCCGCGACGAACAGGGCCGCGGCGAGGGCGAGCACGGCGGCGACGGTGAACAGCGCCGTCCTGGGGGGCCTCGCGGTCACGGGCGGGATCTCCCGTTCGCATGGTCGGGGTTCGGGCGGGGGCCCAGTCGAGGTTAGGGACCGGGCGGCCCCGCCGGAACGCCGAAAGGGGTGGGCTTCGCCACAAGGCGAGGCCCACCCCTCGGAGTGCTGACCGCGTGCGGCTACCGCGCGGTCGTCGTCCCGGCTACTTCGCGGACGTCATCTTCGACTCGAAGCCGGGGTTCTTCTTGAGCCAGGCGTCGACGGCCTTGGGCTCGTTGTTCTTGCCCGCCTTGTTGATCTCGTTCTCCAGGCTGGCCAGCTCCTGCTCGCTCATCTTGAAGTTCTTGAGCCACTTCGTGAGCTGCGGGTACTGGCTGGGGAAGTCCTTGCTGGAGAGCGTGCGGATCGTGTCGCCCTTGCCGAAGCCGCCCTTGGGGTCCTTCAGCTTGGTCAGGTCGTACTCGTTGTACGCCCAGTGCGGCGACCAGAGGAGCACCGCGACGGGCTCCTTCTTGGAGTAGGCGGCCTTGAGCTCGGAGAGCATCGCGGGGGTCGAGCCCGCGGCGATCTCGTACTCGTCCTCCAGGCCGTAGCCGGGCAGGACCTTGTCCTTGAGCGCCTGCATCACGCCGGTGCCCGGCTCGATGCCGATGATCTTGCCCTTGAACTTGTCGCCCTTGCCCTTGAGGTCCTCCAGGGACTTCACGTCCTTGACGTAGGACGGGACGGCGACCTCCAGGGACGTCGGGCTGTACCAGGAGCCCAGGTCGTTGAGGTTCGCCTTGTTCTTGTCCCAGTACGTCTTCTGGGCGGTGGGCAGCCACGCGTCGAGGTTGAGGTCGAGGTCGCCCTGCGCGAGACCGGTGTAGGCGGGGCCCACGTCGGCCGGCGTCAGGTCCATCTTGTAGCCGCGCTTCTCCAGGACGCGCTTCCACAGGTTGCTGACGGCGATGTTCTCGTCCCACGCGAAGTACGCGGCCTTCAGCGGGCGCTTGTTCTCGTCGCTGCCGGAGTTCTTGGGCAGCGGGGCGAGCTTGTCGACGACGCCCGGGTTCTTCTTCAGCCAGGCGCGCACGGCCTCCTGCTGCTTGCCCTTGCCCGCCTTGTTGATCTCCGCCTCAAGACCGGTGAGCTGCTTCTCGCTCATCTTGAAGTCCTTGAGCCACTTGCCGACCTCGGGGTTCTCGTCCGAGAAGCCCTTGCGCGCCAGTGTGTGCACGCCGTCGCCCTTGCCCCAGGCGCCCTTCGGGTCCTTGAGCTTCTTCAGCTTGAAGTCGCTGTAGGCCCAGTGCGGCGACCACAGGGTGGTGACGATCGGCTCCTTCTTGGAGTACGCGGCCTTCAGCTCGGCCAGCATCGCCGGGGTCGAGCCGTCGACGACCTTGTACTCCTTCTTCAGGCCGTACGCGTCGAGGACCTTGTCCTTGAGCAGGCCCATCATTCCGGCGCTCGACTCGATGCCGGTGATCTTGCCCTTGAAGGTGTCGCCCTTGCCCTTGAGGTCCTCGAGGGAGTTGAAGTCCTTCATGTACGCGGGAACGGCCAGCTCCAGCGAGGTGGGCCCGAACCAGGAGCCCATGTCCTCGAGGTCCTTGCCGTACTTCTTCCAGTACGAGGCGTGCGTCGTCGGCAGCCAGGAGTCCGTCTGGAAGTCGATGTCACCCTGCGCCAGGGAGGTGTAGAGCGGACCGGCCTCCAGCTGGCTGGTGGTCACCTTGAAACCGCGCTGCTCCAGGATCTCCTTCCAGAGGAAGGTGGAGGCGACGCCCTCGTCCCAGGGGATGTAGCCGACCTTGAGCTCCTTGCCGTCGCCGACGTTCTTGGCGTCGGCCACGGACTCGGACTTGGTGCCGCCGAAGATGCCCATGCCGCCCGCGACGAGCGCGAGGACGACGACGCCGACCATCGCGACGACGGGCCGGGGACGGTAGTTCCAGATGTTCAGACCCTGCGCGGCCCGCAGCTTGGCGAGCGCGCGGCGGCCCAGCGGCGAGACCTGGCCGCCCAGACCGCTGGTGACGCGGTCCAGGTAGATGGCGAGGATCACGATGGAGACGCCCGCCTCGGCGCCGAGACCGACGTCGAGCTGGCCGATGGCCGCGTTGACGTCGGCGCCGAGCCCCGGGGTGCCGACCATGCCGGTCAGTGCCGCCATGGAAAGGCCGAGCATGATGACCTGGTTGACACCGGCCATGATCGTCGGCAGCGCGAGCGGCAGCTGGACCCGGAAGAGGGTGTTGCGGGGCGTGGTGCCGAACGCGTCGGCGGCCTCGACCAGCTCCTTGTCGACCTGGCGGATGCCGAGCTCCGTCATGCGCACACCGGGGGCGAGCGCGAAGACGATCGTGGCGACGATGCCCGCGGGGGCGCCCATGCGGAAGAACAGCAGCGCCGGGATGAGGTAGATCATCGCGGGCAGCGTCTGCATGAAGTCGAGGACGGGCCTGACGATGCCGCTGACCGTCTTGGAACGGGCCGCCCAGATGCCCACGGGCACGGCTATGACCAGCGCCACGAAGGTCGAGACGAGCACCAGGGCCAGCGTCATCATCGCGTTGTCCCACAGCTCCAGGGACACGATGAAGGAGAAGCCGACGAAGGAGAGGACGCCGCCGAGCAGGCCGCGCAGCCAGAACGCGATGACCGCGAGGATGCCCGCCATCAGCAGCGGCTCGGGACCCGAGAGAACGTCGAAGACGCCGTCCCACATGTTCTGGAAGATCGTCTTGATGAACGAGAACAGCCAGTCCATATGGGTTCTGGACCATTCGACCGCGTCATTGACCCAGTCGCCGAAGGGAATCCTAGGCACCGCTGCTCACCTTGCCCACGTTCTTGCCGTTGTCCTGCCCGGGGACGGAGGCGGGCGCCGCGTCCTGCGGCTCCGCCGGCGTCTCCGACTTCATCGGCTCGCCGAGCACCGCGAGGAGCCTGGCCCGCGGCACGACACCGACGAGCTTGCCCGCCTCGTCGGTCACGGCCACCGCGACACCGCTGGTGGAGCAGGGCGTGAACAGCTCGATGATGGGGGTGTCCTCGGTGACCGTCGCGGGGGCGTCGGCCAGCACGAAGTCCTCGTCGGGGTCAGCCATGATCGCGCCCGCGGAGAGCACCCGGGAACGGTCGACGTCCTGTGTGAACGCGGCGACGTAGTCGTTGGCCGGGGTGACGAGGATGTCCTCGGCGTTGCCGATCTGGACGATCTGCCCGTCGCGCATGACGGCGATCTGGTCGCCCAGGCGCATGGCCTCGTTCAGATCGTGGGTGATGAAGACGATGGTCTTCTTCAGCCGCTTCTGGAGCACCAGGAGCTGGTCCTGCATGTCACGGCGGATCAGCGGGTCGAGCGCGCTGAACGACTCGTCCATGAGGAGCAGGTCGGCGTCGGTGGCGAGCGCGCGGGCCAGGCCCACGCGCTGCTGCATGCCGCCGGACAGCTCGTCGGGCCAGGACTTCTCCCAGCCCTTGAGACCGGCCAGCTCCAGCGCCTCGGTGGCCCGCTTCTCGCGCTCGGCGCGCGGCACGCCCTGTACCTCGAGGCCGTAACCGGCGTTCTCGAGCACGCTCCTGTGGGGGAAGAGCGCGAAGTGCTGGAAGACCATGCTGATCTTCTTGGAACGCACCTCCCGCATCTCCTTGGCGCTCAGCTCGGTCAGGTCCTGACCGTCGAAGCGGACGTGACCGGCCGTCGGCTCCGACAGTCCGTTGAGCATGCGCAGCAACGTGGACTTGCCGGATCCGGAGAGACCCATGACGACGAAGATCTGGCCCGGTTCGACCTCGAAGGAGGCATCGATCACGGCGGCGGTGGTGCCGTCGGCGCGCAGCTCCTCTCGGTCGGCTCCGTGGCGGAGTCGCTCCACCGCGTCATCGGGTCGTCTGCCGAACACTTTGTACAAGTGCTCGGCTTGCAGCCTGGACACATACACCTCTCGGGTCGAACCAAGACGGCCCGCCTCCCCCGCCGGCGGGCCGTGGAACGCAGTGGCTTCTGCCCACTTGCCCGATCGAATAGTTGAATACTCGACCGGGTTCGCTCCGGATGCGCGCCTTCCCGCACTTACACGAATCAAACCGAGGAGTGTTCCAGCTCACATTTGTTGCACTCTCGGCAAGGCTTCTGCGTGATGCGCAACGCGGTTCCGGCAGCCGCACGGAGGGTCCCTCGCCCCGCGGCGCCGTACGGCTCCACTGTCGGTGCCGTGCGGCATGATGCGCAACGTGACTCAGCGAACTCGACGCCTCATGCTTCTTGACACGGCCTCCCTCTACTACCGTGCCTACTTCGGGGTACCGGAGTCGATGAAGGCCCCGGACGGCACCCCGGTGAACGCCGTGCGCGGACTCCTCGACTTCATCACGCGCCTCGTCCAGGACCACCGGCCCGACGACCTGGTCGCCTGCATGGACGCGGACTGGCGCCCGCACTGGCGGGTCGAGCTCATCCCCTCCTACAAGGCGCATCGCGTCGCCGAGGAGGTCCCCGAGGGCCCGGACGCCGAGGAGACCCCGGACACGCTCGCGCCGCAGGTCCCGATCATCGAGGACGTGCTCGACGCGATCGGCATCGCGCGCGTGGGCGTACCGGCGTACGAGGCGGACGACGTGATCGGCACCTTCGCGGCCCGCGCGAGCGGCCCGGTCGACATCGTCACCGGCGACCGCGACCTCTACCAGCTGGTGGACGACGAGCGCGGCATCCGCGTCCTCTACCCCCTCAAGGGCGTCGGCTCCCTCCAGATCACCGACGAGAGCTGGCTGCGCGAGAAGTACGGCGTGGACGGCCCGGGCTATGTGGACCTGGCCCTGCTGCGCGGCGACCCGAGCGACGGCCTGCCCGGCGTCCCCGGCATCGGCGAGAAGACGGCGGCCAAGCTCCTGGACGCCTTCGGCGACCTGGCCGGGATCATGGCGGCGGTGGACGACCCGAAGGCGAAGCTCACGCCGTCGCAGCGCAAGCGGCTCGACGAGGCGCGGCCGTACGTCGCGGTCGCGCCGAAGGTCGTCCGGGTCGCGGGCGACGTACCGCTGCCCGACGTGGACCTCGCGCTGCCGCACGAGCCGCGCGACCCCGCGACGCTCGACGAGCTGGCGGCCCAGTGGAACCTGGGCGGCTCTCTGCAGCGGCTGCTCTCCACTCTCCACGCCTGAGGTGTTAACTTAGGCTTGCCTAAGTAATAGTGGATCAGGGGAGGCCGTCGCCATGGCAGAACGTCCGGCACGCAAAGCACCGCAGACCCATGTCGCCCACGTGGTGCGCACCGAGCGGCTCACCCCGCACATGCAGCGCGTGGTCCTCGGCGGGGAAGGACTCGCCCAGTTCACCGCGGGCGAGTGCACCGATCACTACGTGAAGCTGCTCTTCGACGCCGAGGGCGTCACCTATCCCGAGCCCTTCGACATGCAGCGGATCCGCGAGGAGTTCCCGCGCGAGCAGTGGCCGGTGACGCGGACGTACACCGTGCGCTGGTGGGACCCCGAGGCCCGCGAGCTCGCCGTGGACTTCGTGATCCACGGCGACCAGGGCCTCGCGGGACCGTGGGCACGGGACGCCCGCCTCGGCGACACGATCCGCTTCCTCGGCCCCGGCGGCGGCTACGCCCCGGACGCGGACGCGGGCTGGCACCTCCTGGCCGGTGACGAGAGCGCCCTGCCCGCGATCGCCGCCGCCGCGGAGGCGCTCCCGAGCGGCGCGGTCGCCCGGATCTTCGTGGAGGTCGAGGGCCCCGAGGAGGAGCAGAAGATCGCGACGGACGCCGAGGTCGTCTGGCTGCACCGGGGCGAGCGTCCGGTCGGCGAGCTCCTCGTCGAGGCCGTGCGCGCCCTGGAGTTCCCCGCGGGCGAGGTGCAGGCCTTCGTGCACGGCGAGGCGGGCTTCGTGAAGGAGCTGCGCCGCTACCTGCGCGTCGAGCACGAGGTGCCGCGCGAGCGCCTGTCCATCTCCGGCTACTGGCGCGTGGGCCACAACGAGGACGGCTGGCAGGCGTCCAAGCGCGAGTGGAACGCACAGGTGGAGGCGGAGCAGGAGCAGGCGGCCTGACCGCCCGCCCGCACGGGCTGCCATGCGGACAGCCGTACGGGCGAAGGGGAAGCGGCGCCCGGTCCCGCCGTCACACCGCGGCGACCGGACCGTCTCCCCTGATCCGCGCGTGCAGATGCATGTCGTGCCAGCCGTCCTCGTGCAGCCCGGCGCCGCGCTTGGTGCCCTCCACCGCGAAGCCGGTCTTCAGAGCGACCTTGCAGGACGCCTCGTTGGCCGTCGCATGGGTCAACTCCAGGCGGTGCAGGCCCACTTCGTCGAAGGCCCAGCGCGTGAGCGCGACGACGGAACGCGGCGCGACGCCCCGGCCGCGCGCCGACGGCATGGTCCAGTAGGCGACTTCGCCCTGCCCGTCGGCGAGGAGGAGGGACTTCAGGGCGATCCGGCCCGCCACCTCGTCCGTCCCGGCGTCGGCGACCGCCCAGTACGCGTCGCGCTCCTCGGCCCAGCTCGCGCGCCACTCCTCGATCCAGCCGAGCGCCTCGCTCTCGGACTCGGCCACGCGCGCGTGCCAGCGCTGGATCACGGGGTCCTGGAACGCCTCGTACACGGCGGGCGCGTCGGTGGCCGCCCACGGGCGGATGACCAGACCGCCGGGGACCGGGATGGCGGGCTGCTCCTGGCGGGCGAACGTACCGGACTCGACAATGTCCTGGATCTTGAAGGGCATGCCCTCATCGTGTCAGCGGGGCGCACCGAGGGGCAGCGATTTTCCCCGCCCACGAGCCGCGCGGGCCGACCGGCACCGCCCCGTACCCTGACCTCCTGATGAGACGAAAGCCCCGCGTTCCCCCCGCGCCCCTCCCCCAGCGCGACGGCATCGACCCCGTCCGGGTCAAGCTGCCGCCCGAAGGCCCGTGGCCCACCGTGCGGGACCACCTCGTGGAGCGGCTCGCCGCCGGGGCCGGGGTCATCGACGCCCTGCTGCGGGACGGCAGGATCGTCGGCGCCGACGGGATCGCGGTGGCCCCGGACGCGCCGTACGCGCCCGGGGCCTTCGTCTGGTTCCACCGGGACCTGCCGCACGAGGTGCCGGTCCCCTTCGCGCTCGACGTCGTCCACCGCGACGAGCACATCGTCGTCGTCGACAAGCCGCACTTCATGGCGACGATGCCGCGCGGCTCCCACGTCACCCAGACCGCCCTCGCCCGGCTGCGCGCCGAGCTCGGCATCCCGACGCTCGGCGCGGCGCACCGCCTGGACCGGCTCACCGCCGGGCTGCTCCTGTTCACCGTGCGCCCCGAGGAACGCGGCGCCTACCAGACGCTGTTCAGCGCCCGCCGCGTCCACAAGGAGTACGAGGCGATCGCCCCGCACGATCCGGCCGTGCCGCTCCCGCGCACCGTGCGCAGCCACATCGAGAAGGTGCGCGGGATCATCGCGGCGTACGAGGTGGCGGACGCGGAGCCGAACAGCGAGAGCCGGATCGAGCTCGTCGAGCACCGCGCGGGACTCGGCCGCTACCGACTGACCCCGCACACCGGCCGCACCCACCAACTCCGCGTCCACATGAACGCGTTGGGCCTGCCGATCCTCGGGGACCCGGTCTACCCGGTGGTGGCGGACCCGGCGGCGCCCGGCGACTTCCGGCGGCCCTTGCAACTCCTCTCCCGTGTCCTGGAGTTCACCGACCCGGTGACCGGAGCCGCGCACCGCTTCGTCAGCGACCGGACGCTGGGCGCCTGGTCGGCGTACGACACCTGGGCTCAGTAGCCCCGCCACCAGGTCAGGAAGCGGCGCCAGGCCCCCTTGGGCCGTTCGGGCCCGGCGACGGGCACGGGCACGGCCTGCTGCGGCTCCGGCGGGACCGCGGGCTCCGGCCTGCGCGGCGGCGGGGACGACACGTGCCAGTCCCTGCGCGGCGGGGGCACCTGTGCCGATGGCCGGGCCATCACGTCCTGCGGCGGGCGCGGCGCGAAGCGCACGGGCAGCTGCACCAGATGCCGCGACAGGATCGACGACGTCCAGCGCAACTCGCTCTCGTCCACGTCGAGTTCGACGTCGGGAAGCCGCATCAGGAGCGCGTCGACCCCGGTGTCGGCGATGGCGCGTCCGATGTCCTGTCCCGGGCATTCGTGCGGTCCGCTGCCGAAGGCGAGGTGTGAGCGGTTGCCCTGCATGTTGGCGGCGAGGTCGGGACGGACCACCGGGTCGACGTTGCCCGGCGCGATGCCGAAGATCAGGCCGTCCCCCGGCCTGATCCGCTGGCCGCCGAGCTGGGTCTCCTGCTTGGCGAAGTAGCCGACCATCGCACTGAACGGCGGCTCGTCCCAGAGGGACTGCTCGACCGCCTCGGGGACCGTCATCTGGCCGCCGCTGAGCTGGGCGCGGAAGCGCGGGTCGGTGAGGACCATCCGCAGCACGTTCGCGATGAGGTTGGCGGTGGCCTCGTACGCCGCGATGAGCACCAGGCGCAGGTGCGCGCCGACCTCGTCGTCGGTGAGCTGGGCGGGGTGCGCGATGAGGCTGCTGGTGAAGTCCTCCTCGGGGTGGGCACGGCGCCGCGCCACCAGACCCATCATCACTTCCATGATGTACGCGTTGCTGGCGATGGCGGTCTCGGTGCCCTTGATCATGTCGCGGGCCGACTGCACCATGCGCTCGTTGTACTCCTCGGGCATGCCGAGGATGTGACACATCACCATCATCGGCAGGTGCTCGGCGAACTGGCTGACGAGGTCGGCGTGGCCGTCCTGGCAGATGTCGTTGAGGAGGTGGTTCGTATACCGGTTGATGTAGCGGCGGACGCCGCGGTGGTCGATGCCCGACATGGCGCCGGTGACGGCGCCGCGCAGCCGCTGGTGCTCGTCGCCCTCGGCGAAGGTGGCCATCGGCTGCCAGGTGAAGACGGGCGCGAGCGGGTTGTCCGGCCGTGCGGTGCCGTCCCGCACGGCCCGCCAGATGCGCGAGTCGCGGGTGTACTGCGAGGGGGTGCGGACCATGTGGAGGTTCTCGCTGTGGCCGAGCACCGCCCAGATCGGCACGTCGTTGTGGATCAGGACGGGCGCGACCGCGCCGTGCTCGGCGCGCAGCTTCTCGTAGAGGCCCGCGAGATCGGTGTCGGCCTCGGGTCCGTACAGACGGCGCAGGCCGCCGGGTCCGAGGCCGTGGGCGGGGCAGCCGGGCGGCGGCGCGGCCGAGTCGTCGGTGCCGGGCCAGGAGGAGGAGGGAGTCGTCACGTGCGTCGCTCCGGGTTCGCGGAAGGGGGTTGCGGTGGAGGGGGGTTGCAGTGGGGGGCTGAGGGCCGCGGTCAGGCGCGGGCCACGGCCAGCGAGTGGAGATAGCGCATCAGCGTCATCAGGACGTCTCTGCTCGACTCCCTGCGACGGGCGTCACAGCTGAGGATCGGCACGGCGGGTTCCAGGTCGAGGGCCTTGCGCAAGGTCTCGACCGGGTGGTCGGGCGCGTCGGGGAAGGAGTTGACGGCGACGACGAAGGGCACGCCGCGCTCCTCCAGACGTCCGATCACGTCGAAGCTGACCGCGAGCCTGCGGGTGTCGATGAGGACGACCGCGCCGAGCGCGCCTTCGAAGAGGCCGTTCCACAGGAACCAGAAGCGCTCCTGCCCCGGGGTCCCGAAGAGATAGAGGACCAGCTCTTCGGAGATGCTGATCCGCCCGAAGTCCATGGCCACGGTGGTGGCCGTCTTGGATTCCGAGCCGTAGTTGTCGTCGACACCGATGCCCGCCTGGGTCATGGTCTCTTCGGTCGTCAGCGGCCTGATCTCGCTGACCGAGCCGACCATGGTCGTCTTGCCGACCCCGAACCCGCCCACGACCACGACCTTCACTGCGGCGGCTGCCGTGTGCGGCAGGACGTCCTCACTGCGCGGTCCGGTGATCGTGTCGGTGTTCTTAAAGTTTCTGGAGTCCATGCATCACCGCTTCGAGGAGGGACCGGTCGGGGAGCGCGGAGCGGACGACGGGGGCACGCGCCTGAATGAGCTCGGTCGCCAGTAACTCCGTCAGGACGACGGTCACGACGCTGAACGGCAGCGCCATGTAGGCAGAGAGTTCGGCGACGGAGAGTGGCGTCGTACAGAGCCGCAGGATCGCGGAGTGCTCCGGCTGCGCCGTGGGGGCCGCCTCGCCCGCCGCCACGATCAGGGTGACGAGATCGAGCGGCGCGCGGTCGGTCCCCTCACCCGTGAGGATGTACAGCCGCTCGGGGTTCTCCGGGCTGCGGCGTTCGCGCTGGGGCGGGGCGTCGCAGGCCGGGGCGCCGTCCTTGGCGGGGGTCTCACTGTGCGGGGGGCTGTGCGAGGAGCCTTGCGGAGGAGTCATACGGCCTGCCCGTCACGCCGGGGCGGGCTCGTCAGGTGGGCGCCGATGCGTACGACGAGGTCGCGCATGCGGGTGCCGATGAGGCCCGCGTCGACGGTCTCGTCTGCGAGCACCGCGAGATAGGCCCCTGCCCCGGCGGCCATCAGATAGAAGTAGCCGCCGTTGATCTCGATGATGACCATCTTCATGCCGCCGTCGCTGTGCGGGATCTCCGTGGCCACGGCGGCGGCCAGGCTCTGCAGGCCGGCGCAGGCGGCGGCGATGCGGTCGGCCGCGTCCGGGTCGCCGCCGTAGCGTGCGATGCGCAGGCCGTCGGCGGAGAGCACCACGATCTGCCGCGTCTGCGGCACCCCGTCGGCGAGCTCCTTGAGCATCCAGTCGAAATTGGCGCGTTGCTGGATCACTTCCAGCCCCCCTCGTCGGCGTTGCCGTGGTCGTTCTGGCTGGGTCCCTGCGGAGGGATGTGTCCCTGCGGGGCGGACGGGTCGGGGTCCTGGGGCTCATCGCCCTTGACGCCCTTCATGAACGCCTCGATCCACAGGCCCGGTTCGGGCTCTTCCCGCTTGGGCGCGGGCGGCGGGGGCGGTGCGGTCGCGGCGGCGTGCGCCTCGGCGATCCGCTGGGCCTCGGCCTCCTGGGCGTACCGCTCGCTCAGGGAGATCTTGACGCGACTGCGCCGCTGCGGCAGGCCGTTCGGCGTCCACTCGGTGACCTCGGGGACGTCGTCCTCCATGGTCGCGGTGAGCGGGGAGCGCAGCGGCGGTCCCGCGGTGACGACCCGGGGCTTCTTGCGCCGGATGTTGCGCGCGGGCTCCTCGATGGGCCGTCCGCCGTTGTCCACGCGGGGTACGGCGGAGGCGCCGATGCCGTGGGCGAGACCGGGCGCGGGCCCGGTGGTCATCATCTCGCGCGGCACGATGAGCACCGCGCGCACGCCGCCGTAGGCGGACTGGCGCAGGGAGACCTGGAGGTTGTACATCTGCGAGAGCCTGCCGACCACGGCCATGCCCAGGCGCGGGGTCTCACCGAGGTCGTTGAGGTCGATGCCGGCCTGCGCCTGCTCCAGCATGCGCTCGGCCCTGGCCCGGGCCTCCTCGCTGAGGCTGACGCCGCCGTCCTCGATCTCGACGGCGATGCCGGTCTGCACCTCGACGGCGGTGACGTGCACCTTGGTCTGCGGCGGCGAGTACCGGGTGGCGTTGTCGAGGAGTTCCGCGCAGGCGTGGATGAGCGGTTCGACGGACGTGCCGTGGATGGCGACGTTCGCGATCGAGTGCAGCTCGACGCGCGGGTAGTCGAGGATCCGGGACATCGCGCCGCGCAACACGCTGAACAGCGGTACGGGCTTGGGCCATTGGCGTCCTGGGCGGGCTCCGCCGAGCACCGCGATGGAGTCGGCGAGACGGCCGATCAGCGCGGTGCCGTGGTCGATGCGGAGCAGGTCGTCGAAGACCTCGGGGTTGCGCCCGTGGAACTCCTCCATGTCGCGCAGTTCCGCGGCCTGTTGGTGGACGATGGACTGCACGCGCCGCGCGATGTTGACGAAGGCGCGCTGCGCGGACTCGCGCATGGCCTCTTCGCGGTCCAGGGTGTCGAGCACGGAACGCAGCAGTTCGCGCTGCGAGTCCGGGAGTTCGCGGTAGGCCTCGTCGTTGTCGACGACGTTGCGGACCACTTCCACGGGTGATTCGCCCTGGCGCAGTCGCCAGAGCGCCTCGGGCAGGATCTCCCTGCCCAGGCGGACGGTCTCGTCGTCATGGGATGCGATGCGCCGTTCGAGGAAGGCGAGCCGCTGTGCGTACTGCGCGCGCAACCCCCGGATGGTCCGGCCGCGCCGCACGGCTTCGGTGCCGACCACGATGACCATGAGGGTCGCGACGGTGCCGCACAAGCCCACGGCGGGGCGGGCCGGCTCCGTCACCGCGGCGACGGCCGCTCCGGTCGCCGCGGCCATCAGCATGGCGGGCAGCAACAGCACACGCGCGTAAGGGATTTCTCGGCCACCGGGAGGCGATTGAACACTCACCATGTATGCCCTCTGAACACTCGTCTTGGGGGGAAATCGGGGGACTCTGTGGGAATGGGGGTGGTACTGGGGGATGTGGTGCTGGGGGTGGTGGAGCGATGGAGCCGTGGAACAAAACGAACCTTCGAAAGATCTCAGAACAAGCGCGCGAATTTATCGCAACTCGTTTCAACTCGCCGCGCTCCGGGCGAGCTTAGTCCGCCGGAATCATCGCCGAGTCATATTCGGCAACCCCCTGCAGATGCCCGTCCCAGGGGCATACACTCGCCCCATTTACACGCCCGGCGATCACTCGAACACCTTGAGTGACCGCTTCGAACGGCGGGCAAGGCTCTTCGGCGAGAGCGGGAATGGGCTCCGCCGCACCGTGGTTGACGCTCCGTATGGACGACTGCTCCGTCGTGAACCCGGGCCCCCGGCCGCGCCTGGTCACCCGCGACCACATCGACTTCGGTCGTGTGTGGTCGGCGGCGTGTTGCTGACAGCGCCACGCCGCCGCCCGCAACGACCACTCGCCACCGGCCGGTTCACCGCAGCCGGAGCAGCAGGAGATGAGGCTTCGCCATGCCCGTCGAGTTCCTCGGCATCGCCGCCACCAACGAAGGATCCGAAGTCACCGCGCGCTCCGGCGCCTCCTTCGACAAGGACTACACCCTCAGGCTCGCCAGGGCCCACGAGGACCACGGCTGGGACCGGGTCCTGTTCGCCTACGGTTCGGGCTCCCCCGACCCCTCCCCCGCGGCCGCCTACATCGCGGCCCGCACCGAGCGGCTCCAGATCCTGGTCGCGCACCGCCCCAACGTGTCGTACCCGACGTTCGCAGCGAAGACCTTCGCGACCCTCGACCAGATCAGTGAAGGGCGCCTCGCGGTGCACTTCATCACCGGCGGCAACGACCACGAGCAGCAGCGCGAGGGCGACTTCCTCACCAAGGACGAGCGCTACGCACGCACCCGCGAGGCCATCCAGATCATCAAGAAGGCCTGGACGTCACACGAACCCTTCGACCACGAGGGCACGCACTACCGCTTCAACGACTTCGTCAGCGACACCTTCCCCGTCCAACAGCCGCATCCCCGCGTCTCGTTCGGCGGCTCATCGCCCGCCGCGTACGCCGCGGGCGGCGCCGAGGCCGACATCTACTGCCTGTGGGGCGAGCCCCTGGCGCAGACCGCCGAGCAGATCGAGTCGGTGAAGGCGGCGGCGAAGGCCGCGGGCCGCACCGACGTCCCCACCATCCAGGTGGCGTTCCGCCCGATCATCGCGCCGACCGAGGAGCTGGCCTGGGAGAAGGCGTACGCGACCCTCGACCGGATCAAGGCCCGCGCCGCGGGCGCCACGCTCTCCCGGCGCCGCCCGCCCGGCGAGCCGCAGAACGCGGGATCGCAGCGGCTCCTCGCGGCGGCCGCGGCCGGTGAGCGCCACGACCGCGCGCTGTGGACGCCGACCGCCGCTGAGACCGGCGGCGCGGGCAACTCGACGGCCCTGGTGGGGACTCCGGAGACGGTCGCGCAGGCCCTGCTCGACTACTACGACCTGGGCGTGGAAATCCTCTCCGCCCGCGGCTACGACCTGCTGGACGACGCGATCGACTTCGGCCGCCACGTGATCCCGATCGTGCGCGAGGAGGTGGCGAAGCGGGACGCTGCGCGGGCCTGAGACATGTGCGGCCCCGTCCCGCGACGCGCCTGAACGCTCCGCTGGACGACCAGCCACATCCGCGGGCCGGATGTGGCTGGTCGCGCGGTTCCCCGCGCCCCTGACGGGGCGGACCTCTCACCCGACCGAGCTGTACGCCACGACCCCCCGCAACAGCTGATCAACCGCCTTGCGCGCGTTCTTCGCGACCGTGCTGCCCTCCCGCGGCGCCGCCGCCGCGATCTGGCCGAGCACGTCGATGACCTGCTTGCACCAGCGCACGAAGTCACCGGCCGGCATCTCCGCCTCGCGCAGGACCTCGTCGAGCCCCTTGTCGTTGGCCCACATGTACGCCGCCCAGGCGAAGCCCAGGTCCGGCTCGCGCTGCCCGACGCCCTCGGTCTGGCTGATCTTGAAATCCTCTTCGAGACCGTCGAGGCGGCCCCAGATCCGCACCATCTCGCCGAGCGCCGCCTTCGCCGCGCCGGACGGCAGCTTGGGCGCGAGCGCGTCGTCGCCCACCCGCGCCTCGTAGACCAACGCGGAGACGCACGCGGCCAGTTCGGCGGGGCTGAGCCCCTCCCAGACCCCGGCGCGCAGGCACTCGCTGGCGAGCAGGTCCAGCTCTCCGTAGAGCCGGGCGAGCCGCTTGCCGTGCTCGGTGACCTCGTTGCCCCGCAGGTAGTCGAGCTCGGTGAGCAAGGCGACGATGCGGTCGAAGGTGCGGGCGATGGTGTTCGTCCGCCCCTCTATGCGCCGCTCCAGCTGCGAGGTGTCGCGCTTGAGGCGGTGGTACCGCTCGGCCCAGCGCGCGTGGTCCTCGCGCTCGTCGCAGCCGTGACAGGGGTGCGCGCGCAGCTCCGTGCGCAAGCGGGCGATCTCCTGGTCGTCGGCGGCCGCCGCGCGCCCCTTGCGGTGCCGGTCGGGGACGATGTGCCCCGCCTTGGTGCGCAGCGCGGACGCCAGGTCACGGCGGGACTGCGGCGAGCGGGCGTTGAACGACTTCGGGATGCGCATCCGCTCCAGGGCCTCGACGGGCACCGGGAAGTCCATCGCCGCGAGCCGCTTGACCTGCCGCTCGGCGGTGAGCACCAGCGGCCGCGGCCCGTCCACGTGGTCGAAGCCGCGCTGCCCGCTGGCCCGCCCGGCGGGCAGCCCCGGGTCGAGCACGAGCGCGAGGCCCGCGTACTTCCCCGTCGGAACGTGGATGACGTCGCCCGGCTTGAGCTTCTCCAGGGCGGCGGCAGCGGCGACCCTGCGCTGGGCCGCACCCTGCTTGGCCAGCTCGGTCTCGCGGTCCTTGAGTTCGCGACGCAGTCGCGCGTACTCCTCGAAGTCCCCCAAGTGACAGGTCATGGAGGCCTGGTAGCCCTCCAGGCCCTCCTCGTTCTTCTGCACCTGCCGGGAGATCCCGACGACCGACTTGTCGGCCTGGAACTGCGCGAAGGACGTCTCCAGAAGCTCGCGCGAGCGGTGCCGCCCGAACTGGTCGACCAGGTTCACCGCCATGTTGTACGACGGCTTGAAGCTGGAGCGCAGCGGGTACGTGCGCGTACCGGCGAGCCCGGCCAGGTGCTCGGGGCTCATGGCGCGCTGCCACAGGACCACCGCATGGCCCTCGACGTCGATGCCTCGGCGGCCCGCACGACCCGTCAACTGCGTGTACTCGCCGGGGGTGATGTCGGCATGCTGCTCGCCGTTCCACTTGACGAGCTTTTCGAGGACCACGCTGCGCGCGGGCATGTTGATGCCGAGCGCGAGCGTCTCGGTCGCGAAGACGGCCTTGACCAGGCCGCGCACGAACAGCTCCTCGACGACCTCCTTGAAGCTGGGCAACATGCCCGCGTGGTGCGCCGCGATGCCGCGCTCCAGTCCTTCGAGCCATTCGTAGTAGCCAAGGACGTGGAGGTCCTCGTTCGGGATCGAACCCGTGCGCTCCTCGACGATCTCGCGGACCCTCATCCGCGCGCCGTCGTCGTTCAGCCTGAGGCCCGCGTACAGACACTGCTGGACGGCGGCCTCGCACGCGGCGCGGCTGAAGATGAACGTGATGGCGGGCAACAGGCCCTCGGAGTCGAGCCGTTCGATGACCTCGGGGCGGCCCGGCGTCCAGATCCGTGAGCGCTGTCTGCGCTCGCGCTCGCGGTCGGCCTCGCGGATCATCTTGCCCTTGCGGCGATCGCGCGGGTTGTACGAACGGCTGGCCTCCATCCGCGCCATGCGCGTGAGGTCGGGGTTGACCGCCTTCTTCTGGCCCTCGCCCTCCTCGAAGAGGTCATACATCCGACGCCCCGCGAGGACGTGCTGGAAGAGCGGCACGGGCCGGTGCTCGGAGACGATCACCTCGGTGTCGCCGCGCACCGTGTCGAGCCAGTCGCCGAACTCCTCGGCGTTGGACACGGTGGCCGACAGGGAGACGAGCGTGACCGACTCCTGGAGGTGGATGATCACTTCCTCCCAGACGGCGCCGCGGAAGCGGTCGGAGAGGTAGTGCACCTCGTCCATGACCACGTATCCGAGGTTGAGCAGCGACTGCGAGCCCGAGTACAGCATGTTCCGCAGGACTTCGGTGGTCATGACGACCACCGGGGCATCGGAGTTGACGCTGTTGTCGCCGGTGAGCAGGCCGACCTTGTCCGCGCCGTACCGCTTGGCGAGGTCGGCGTACTTCTGGTTGGAGAGCGCCTTGATGGGCGTGGTGTAGAAGCACTTCTTGCCCTGCAGCAGAGCGAGGTGCACGGCGAATTCGCCGACGATCGTCTTGCCCGAGCCCGTGGGGGCGGCGACGAGCACGCCCTTGCCCGCCTCGAGCGCCTGGCAGGCCTCGATCTGGAAGGGGTCGAGGCCGAATTCGTACATCTCGCGGAAGGACGCGAGTGCGGTGGCCTGCTCGACAGCGCGCTTGCGCGCCGCCGCGTACCGCTCGGCCGGTGAGAGGTCCTCTGTCATCGTGCTTTCGAGACTACCGGGGACCACTGACAACGCACGATCATTAATGGAACGGGAGCGGGACACAGCAGCTCACCAGGTGCGCGGCGGGGCCGCGCCCCGGCGCGCGGGACGCGCACGACGGCGTCATCCGGCCACCGCTCGCGGCGCCAGGACCCGCACCGCCCCCGGCACGCACTCGGCGGTCAGCGGCAGCGCGCCGAGCGGCTCCCCGTCCGCGTATCCGGTGATGTCCGGCGCGGCGATCTCGACCTTCGCGGCCCGGTACACGGTGACCTTGGGATGGTCGAGGTGCGTGCCCTTGTAGACGCGCGGAAAGACCTTCAGGAGCGTCGTACGACTGCAGTCCCCGACCACGGTGACGTCGAAGAGCCCGTCGCTCATGTCGGCCGCCGCGCAGATCTTCATGCCGCCGCCGTACGACGATCCGTTGCCGACCGCCACGAGCGTGGCCTCGACCTCGTGGACCGTCTCGCCGTCGAGGACGATGCGGTAGGGCACGGTCCTGAACGCGGCGAGTTCGGCGATCATCGCGAGGTCGTACTTGAAGCGTCCGGTGGGCCACCGCATCCGGTTGCCCCGGTCGTTGACCCGCGAGTCGAAGCCGGACGCGAGCACGGTCCCGAACCACGTGCCCTCGACCCGCCCCAGATCGACGTCGCGGGTGTGCGCGCCCTTGAGCGCCTCGGCCACCGCCTCCCCCGCGGCGGCGGGCTCGCGCACCGGCAGGCCGAGTGCCCTGGCGAAGTCGTTTCCGGTGCCCACGGCGATCACGCCGAGCGGGGTGCGGGTCCCGGCGACGGCCTGCAGGGCGAGGCTCGCCATGCCGTCGCCGCCGACGGCTATCAGCGCCCC
This sequence comes from Streptomyces kanamyceticus, assembly GCF_008704495.1. Classification (NCBI taxonomy): domain Bacteria; kingdom Bacillati; phylum Actinomycetota; class Actinomycetes; order Kitasatosporales; family Streptomycetaceae; genus Streptomyces; species Streptomyces kanamyceticus. The sequence goes on along the minus strand of NZ_CP023699.1, from coordinate 8,139,178 downwards.
GGTGCCGCCGTCGACGGCCTCACGGGCCCGTCGCAGCGCATCGGGGGCGTCCACCCCGATGACCGTGCGTACGGAGAAGCCGCGGGCCCGCAACGCGGCAGCGGCCGGCTGCGCCGCGTGAGCGCCCCGGCCGCGGCCCGCGGTGGGATTGACGAAGAGGGTGATCTCGCTGGTCACGGGCGGACCATACAAGGTCGGGTCACTTCGCAGGAACCGTTTATGTCACGTCGTCGAAGCCGTTCACACGCTGATCGGACCGTCCGGTACCCGCCTGCTCGGGCAGCGCCCTGGGCGGCCGTACCCCTTCGACCTGGTCGATCGGCTCGGGCGTCAGGTCGAGGTCGGAGGCCTCGTCGTCGTCAAGATCGGCGTCGGGATTCTTCCGTGCCCGCCGCTTGTCGTTCACGAGCGAGAAGGCGACGGCGATGAAGTACAGGACGACGATCGGCCCCGCGAGGGCCATCATGCCGAACGGGTCGGTGGTCGGCGTCGCGACCGCACCGAAGATGAACACGCCCATGACGACACCGCGCCACCAGCCCGCCATCCGCCGACCTGTCACCATGCCCGTCAGGTTCATCATGATCAGGATCAGTGGCAGCTCGAAGGCCGCACCGAAGATCAGGATCATCCGGACCGTGAAGTCGAGGATCTTGTCCATCGGCAGGATGTTCGCCGAGCCGTCGGGGGTGATCCCGAGCAGGACGCGCACGCTGATGGGCAGGATCGTGTAGGCGAGCAGCGCGCCGCCCGCGAAGAGCGGTACCGCGGCGGACACGAAGGCGTACGTGTACTTGCGCTCGCTCTTGTGCAGTCCGGGCGCGATGAACGCCCACAGCTGGTACAGCCAGATCGGGCTGGCGATGATGATGCCCGCCATGACGCTGACCTTGACCGTGGTGGTGAACGGCGAGAGCAGGTCGGTGTAGGCGACGACGGCGCACTCGCCGCCCTTGCTCTCCAGGCCGCCGTCAGGGCAGCGCGGCACCGGGGAGGCGAGGAACTTCATCAGCTCTTCGCTGTAGTACGCGGCGGCGATCGACACGATCGCGATCGCCAGCATGCCCTTGGCGAGCCGGTTGCGGAGCTCGCGCAAGTGCTCCGCGAGGGGCATCCGCCCCTCGGGGTCCTTCTCCTTCTTGCGGGCAGACTTGAGCAACCCACGTCCTCATCTCGTGCGGCAGGCCGGTCGTCACCGACCTTGGATCAGCGCTGCGTCGTACGGTCGGTCGGCTCGGTGACCGGGCGCGAGCTGCTCACGTCGCCGGGGGCCGCCTGGATGGTGCGCTGCTGGACGGCGGGGTCGCTCGGCGGGTCGGCCGGCGCGGCCTCGTCCTTCTTGCCTTCGGTCTTCATGGCCTTGGCCTCGCTCTTGAGGATGCGGGCCGACTTGCCGAGGGAGCGTGCCATGTCGGGCAGCTTCTTGGCTCCGAACAGCAGGACGATGACGACGAGGATGAGAATGATCTCGGTGGGGCCGAGCCTACCCATAGCTGTATACCTTCTTCACCGAGGCGACAGGAGTCTGGTTGCTCGGGGACCGGACATACATCCGATCTCCGCGCTGGCAGCGATCGTAACCCCCCGGGGTAAACGCTCGGCAATCCCCGCGCATACTCCGAGTACGGCCCCCGCCTCGATCCCGGGCCGCCTTCGCAGCGTACCCGCCCTCCCTGGGGAGTTGACAGGTCGCGGAGGCTAAAGGGCCTCTCCGCCCGCACGGACCACACCGGCCGCCGCCTGCTCCAGGTCCTCGGCGGCCTGGTTGATCTTCCGCGTCGTCTCACTCACCTGACGTCCCAGGCGCTGCGCCTCCACAAACACCTTGATCGCCAGTACGCCGAGGACGGCGAGACCCAAGAAGCCCGCCGCGATCGCGAGCATCGCCCAGAACATGCGCCGAGCCTAGACGGTCGAGTGCAGACGCAGCGTCCGCACCCCTCCGCCGGTGAGGAGTTCCACAATGCGCTCGCCCGCGGGCTTGCGCACCGCGACCCCGCACTCGGGGCAGGTGAAGGAGTAGAAGGTGGTGCGGCGGCTGGCGCCGATCGCCAGGCGCAGGGCCCCCGCGGAGAGCTCGAAGCGGGCACGGCAGTCGGGGCAGGAGGCGGTGAAGAAGACGGGCCCGCGCTTCGACTGCGCGGGCACCCCCGGCAATCCGGACATGGTCGGTGTGCTCAACGCCCCTGCTCCTGCCTGTCGTGCCGCTCGTAGTCCCTCTCGTACGCGTCGAGGGCCTCGCGTGCCGCCTGCCGCGCGCTGTCGGCGAGCTGCGTCGGCGAGACGATCCGTCCGTCCCCGCCGAGCCGCAGCGCGAGCCTGCGCAGCGAGGCGGGATCGGGCGTGCGCAGCGTGATCCGCAGACCGCCGTCGGGCAGCTCGTCGGCGCTGTCGTGTGGGTAGTACTCGGCGACCCAGCGCCCGCCGGGGCCGACCTCGACGACCACCTCGGGGTCCTCGGCGGCGGGCTGCACCAGTCCTTCGGAGAGGTCGCGCAGCTCGACCTCGGGCGGCGCGGAAGGCTCGTCGAGGATCTTGATCTCGGCGACCCGGTCGAGCCGGAAGGTGCGGCGCGCCTCGGAGCGACGGCACCACGCCTCCACATAGGTGTGGCCGACGCTCACCAGCCGGATCGGGTCGATCTCGCGCTCGGTGAGCTCGTCGCGGGCGGGCGAGTAGTAGCGGATCCAGAGCCTGCGGCGCTCGGAGATCGCCCGGTCGACGTCGGCGAAGACACCGCCCTCGGACTCGAAGGTGACCGAGAGCCGGGAGCTGGCGCCCGCCGCCTCGCCCGCCGCCGTCTCCAGCTTGGCGGTGGCGCGCAGCAGCGCGAGCCGGTCGCTCTCGCGAAGGCCGGGCAGCGTGGATACCGCGCGGGCCGCCACGAGCAGCGCGGTCGCCTCGTCTGCGGCGAGCCGCAGCGGCGCCGCGACGTCGTCGGGGTTGTGCCACCAGATGCGGTCGCCGTCGGTGTCGATGTCGAGCAGATCGCCGCCGCGGAAGCTGGTCCCGCACAGCGGCAGGACGTCCAGGTCGGAGATCAGTTCGTCGGGGGTGATGCCGAAGGCGCGGGCGACGTCCCCCACGTGGGCGCCGGGGCGCTCGCGCAGATACGTCACGAGCGACAGCATGCGTCGGGTCTGGTCGATGGCGTTCGAGGCCATGGTCTTTCCGTTCCCCCTCAGCCCTTGGCCACGGCGCGCAGCCGGTCCACGACGTCGGCCCGCAGCTCGGCGGGCTCCAGGACCACCACGTCGGGCCCGAACTCCACCAGCCAGGCATCGAGCCCATGGCCGTACGGAATCTCCAACTCGTCCCACCCGTCGCCCAGTTCCCGCACCGAACCCGCCTTGGCGCGCAGCGGGTAGCCCGCGCCCGCCCGCAGCCGGATCAGGGCGGTGCGGTCGGCGGTCTCCCCCGCCCAGCTCGCGACGGTCTCGCGGACCGTGACGACGTCCGGGACGTCGGCGGTGTACTTCCCCGCGCGGGCCCGGACCTTGCCGGTGATCCGCGAGAGCCGGAAGACGCGCTCGGCGCCCCGGTCCCTGTCCCAGCCCGCGAGGTACCAGTGGCCGCGCCAGCACTCGAGCGCCCAGGGCTCGACGTGGCGCTGCTCGGGGCGGGCCGCCGTGGCCTTGCGGTAGTCGAAGACGACGGGGCGGCGGTCGCGGCAGGCCAGCATCAGCGGCTCGAAGGACGCGTCGTGCGCGGGGATGCGCGGCTCGAGAGCGCCGTGCGACTCGTAAGGGTCGACGTCCTCGGGCAGCCCGGCCGCGCGCAGCTTCTGCAGGGCGCCGCTGGCCGCTCCGGCGAGACGGGCCTGCTGCCAGACCTTCGCGGCGAGGCCCAGGGCGGCGGCCTCCTCGGCGTCGATGGTGATGGGCGGCAGCCGGTTGCTGTCCCTGCGGGCCAGGTAGCCGACCTCGCCGTCGAGGTTCTCCACGGTCTCGATGACCAGGCCGAGCTCACGGAGATCGTCCTTGTCACGCTCGAACATCCGGTTGAAGGAGTCCTCCGACCCCGCCGCCCGGCCGCCGGACCCGAAGGCCTCGACGTACGCCTCGATGGAATCGCGCAGCTCGCGCTTGCTGAGCGGCCGCCGGGTCCCGAGCAGACACAGCGCCAGATTCATCAGCCGCTCGGCCTTGGCAATGGCCATCGACGCCCTTTCTCGGCCTTACAACAGACAGTGCTTCCGACCGATGACCGTACCGCCCCGGGGTGTCGTGGCAAAAGCCAAAGACCAGGGGCGCATCCCGAAGGGATTCCGTTGAGGGCGGTGGTGGGAGACGGGAGGGCCCATGCCGGACAGGCATGGGCCCTCCACGAACACATCAGGTCACAGGCGTCCTCAGACGGAGACCAGGTCGCAGACGAAGATCAGCGTCTCGCCGGGGGCGATGCGGCCGCCACCGGCGCCGCGGTCGCCGTACCCGAGGTGGGCCGGGATGGTCAGCTCGCGCCGGCCACCGACCTTCATGCCCTGCACGCCCTGGTCCCAGCCGGAGATGACCTGTCCGGCACCCAGCTGGAACTCCAGCGGGTTGCCGCGGTTCCAGCTCGCGTCGAACTCCTCGCCGGTGCTGAAGGCGACGCCCACGTAGTGGACCTTGACGAAGTCGCCCGCCTTCGCGACCGCCCCGTCACCCTCCCAGATGTCCTTGATCTGCAGCTCGGTCGGCGGCTCGCCGACGGGGAAGTCGACCTCGGGCTTGTCAATGCTCACGAAAATGCTCCTGCTTGATACGAAAGGTCAGCGCGGACAGTCTTGCATCCCCGGAAGAGGATCACTTCGCGAGGATGTCCACACAGAAGACCAGCGTCGAGTCCTTCTTGATGGTGCTGCCCTGCGGCGGCTGGTCGCCGTACCCGAGCTCCGGCGGGATGACGATGAGTACGCGGCTGCCGACCTTCTTGCCGGTCAGACCCTGCGCCCAGCCCTTGACGACCTGCGCCAGCTGGAACTGGGCGAGCTGACCGCTCTTGTACGAGGAGTCGAACTCCTTGCCGTCCGCCCAGAGCACGCCCTTGTACTGGCACAGGAGGCTGTCGGTCTCCTTGACCACGTCGCCGTCGCCCTCCAGGACGTAGCTGGAGACGAGCTTCTTGGGGGCTGCGGTCTTCGGGACGTCGATCGAAGGGGCCTTGCCGTCGGTGTTCGTACCGACCTTGGGCAGGTCCTTGTTCGACTGCGCGACCTCCTTGCCCTTCGACGAGCTCTTGGCGTTGAAGGAGTCCACCAGGTCGACGACGAACACGAGGGTGTCCGAGCCCTTGATGCCCGCCTGCTTGTTGCCCTCCTCGCCGTAACCCACCTTCGGCGGGATGGCGAGCTCCACGCGGCTGCCGAGCTTCTTGCCGACCAGGGACTGGTCCCAGCCCGGGATGACCTTGCCGACGCCGATCGGGAAGACCGTCGGGTTGCCCCGGTCGTAGGAGTTGTCGAAGACCTTGGCGGTGGCCCAGATCTGGCCGAGGTAATCGGCCTGCAAGTAGTCACCCTTGGCGACCTCCTTGCCCTTGCCCTGGATCAGCGTCTTCACCGCGAGATCGGAGGACGGCTTGCCCGAGCCCTTGGCGATGGTCGGCTTCTGACCGAACTTGTCGCCCTTGGTGATCTCGGGCACGGGACCGTCGACGATCTTCGCCGTCGGCGGGGCCGACGCGGAGTTGGTCGGGCTGTCGCTGGGCTTGGACTTGGCCTTGTCGGCCTTGTCGTCACCACAGCCTGCCAGCGTGAGCAGGCCGGCCGGGACGGCAAGAAGAAGTGAGCGTCGGCGCACGGTGGGGGCCTCGTATCGGTCGATCTTGTGGGTTGGCGTGCGCGCAACTCTACGGCGTGAGAAGGGCGCCGTACGAGGAACGTACGGCGCCCGTGTTGCGTTCCCACGACGCAACTGGCCTCACAGGGCCCCCATCGGCTCACATGCCGGCGATGAGCTTCTCCACCCGGTCGTCGACCGACCTGAAGGGGTCCTTGCACAACACGGTGCGCTGCGCCTGGTCGTTGAGCTTGAGGTGCACCCAGTCGACCGTGAAGTCACGGCGCTGTTCCTGGGCCCGCCGGATGAAGTCGCCGCGCAGCCTCGCGCGTGTCGTCTGCGGCGGCACCGACTTGCCCTCGAAGATCTTCAAGTCGTTGCAGATGCGGGCGGCTTGGCCCTTCCTCTCCAAGAGGTAGTAGAGACCCCGGCGACGGTGGATGTCGTGGTAGGCGAGGTCTATCTGCGCGACCCTGGGATGCGACATGGTCATGTTGTTCTTCGCCCGGTACCGCTCGATGAGCTTGTACTTCATCACCCAGTCGATCTCGGTGCCGATCCGGTCGAGGTCCTCGGCCTCGATCGCGTCGAGCGTGCGGCCCCACAGCTCGAGGACCTGCTCGACCGTGCCGGTGCGGATGCCCCTGCGGTCGACGAAGTCCACGGCCTTCTCGTAGTACTCGCGCTGCACTTCGAGGGCCGAGGCCTCGCGGCCGCTGGCCAGGCGCACCTTGCGGCGGCCCGTGATGTCGTGGCTGACCTCGCGGATGGCCCGGATCGGGTTCTCCAGGGTGAGGTCACGCATGACGGTGCCCGCCTCGATCATGCGCAGCACGAGGTCGGTGGCGCCGACCTTCAAGAGCATGGTCGTCTCGGACATGTTCGAGTCGCCGACGATGACGTGCAGCCTGCGGTAGCGCTCGGCGTCGGCGTGCGGTTCGTCGCGGGTGTTGATGATCGGACGGGAGCGGGTCGTCGCCGACGACACGCCCTCCCAGATGTGCTCGGCACGCTGGCTCACGCAGTACACGGCGCCGCGCGGAGTCTGCAGCACCTTGCCCGCGCCGCACAGCAGCTGCCGCGTGACGAGGAACGGAATGAGGATGTCCGCGAGCCGGGAGAACTCTCCATGACGGGCCACCAGATAGTTCTCGTGGCAACCGTAGGAGTTTCCCGCCGAGTCGGTGTTGTTCTTGAAGAGATAGACGTCGCCCGCGATTCCCTCCTCGTGCAGGCGGCGTTCGGCGTCGACGAGCAGGCCTTCCAGAATGCGCTCGCCCGCTTTGTCGTGGGTGACCAGCTCGGTCACGTTGTCACATTCGGGTGTTGCGTATTCCGGATGTGATCCCACGTCAAGATAGAGGCGGGCGCCGTTCCGCAGAAAGACGTTGCTGCTGCGGCCCCATGACACAACACGGCGGAAGAGGTAGCGCGCCACCTCGTCAGGCGACAGGCGGCGCTGTCCCCTGAACGTGCACGTGACGCCGTACTCGTTCTCCAGCCCGAAAATGCGGCGGTCCATGACTGAACATTACGCCTGATGCCCGGCACTGAAACCGGGTTCGACGGCACCGTTTCGATCATTTTCCGATGAACCCGCAACAACCTCCGTTTCCACGGGCGTCTCCAGTACCCGCCCTGTGGCCAGCAAAACTAGAAGTGCGCCCGCGCCCGCGAGCCCCGGGACCGCGAACCCCCAGGCCGTCCCGCCCCACTCGACGACCGGGCCTGCGGCGGCCGTTCCCAGTGAGGCGCCCACCGTGAACGTCGTCACCAGCCAGGAGAACGCCTCGGTGACCGTCCCGCGCGGGGCGTGCCGGTCCACGATGATGAACGCGCACGCGAGCGCGGGCGCGAGGAAGACACCCGCCAGCGCGACGAGCCCGGTCATGGCGACCGCCCCCGGCGTCAGCGTCAACGGCGCGTAGCAGACGGCGAGCAGGGCCACGAGCACGGTCAGCCGCCGCTCCGGCACACCACTCCACTGCCGCGCCCCGTACACCGAACCGCCGACCAGCGCGCCGAGTCCCAGCGCCGCCATCAGCCAGCCGTACACCGCGTCGCCGCCGTGCTCGTCGGCGTACGACACGCCCGCGACGGTGATGGAGCCGAGCGCCATGCCGATGAAGAGGAACGCCCCGAGGAGCGCGAGGAGACCCGGCGAGCGCAGGGCACCGAGCCAGTGCGCCTCCCGGGGCGCCGAACGCCACGCGCGCGAGGGCTGGGACATCACCACGGAGAGGGCCCCGAGCACGCCGACGGCGTTCACGACGAGCAGCGCGGCCTGCTCCGACCAGAGGGCGACGCAGCCGGTGACGAGCAACGGGCCGACGGTGAACATCACTTCCTGCGCGATGGCGTCCATGGCGTACGCCGTGTGGACCTGCTCCTCCTTGCCGAGGACGCTCGGCCACAGCGCGCGCAGGCCGCCTTCCAGAGGCGGCGTGAAGAGCCCGGCGGCGCCCACGGCGACATAGGCCAGGGCGAGCGAGTCCGGCCCGGTGAAGGCGAAGAGGGCCATGCCCAGGGCGGACAGGAGCGCGGCGGGCAGCTGCACGCGCGGCTGCCCTCGCAGATCGACCAGGCGCCCCAGGAGCGGCTGGCCGACCGCGTTGGCGACCCCGTACACCGCCGCGAACGCGCCGGCGAGGCTGTAGGTCCCGCCCTCGGCGCGGACGAACAGCACGATGGCGATCGCCGCGGTGGCGTTCGGGAGCCGACCCACCAGCGTCCCGGCAAGGAGCCGCATCGCATATCTCGTCCGGAGGATCTCCGCGTATCCGGCTGCCATGACTGCCCGCCCCTTCCCCCGGCGCCGTCGCCCGGGGTTTTACGTATAACGTCGAGCGTCATACGTACCATGAGCGCTGTCCACTGTCCACGGGAGGCCACCGATCCGACCCCCGAGGACACGAGCCGGGAGGTACCAGTGGCCGGGCCACTACAGGAATCCGGGAGCACCCGCCCCACCAGCCGCGACGTCGCACGCGCGGCCGGGGTCTCCCAGGCCACGGTCTCCCTCGTCCTCGGCGACAAGTGGCGCGGCCGGGTCGCCGAACCGACGGCCGAGCGGGTCCGGTCGGCCGCGCGGGAACTGGGCTACCGCCCCAACCTCGCCGCCCGCAACCTGCGCCTCGGCCGGACCAGGACAGCCCTCCTGGTCGTCCCCGAACTCACCAACGAATTCTTCGCCCACGTCTACACTGGCGTGGCCCGCGTCGCCGCCCGGCACGGCTTCGGCGTGGTCCTCTACCCCTCCCCCGACGGCATCGGCCCCGCCCGCGACCCCTTCGCCTCGGCACGCGCCTCCCTGGACGGCGTACTCGCCTCCTCCATGGCCTCCGACGCACTCGCCACCATCCGCGGCGACGACCTGCCCCTGGTGATGCTCGACAGCGACCCCGCGGGCAGCCTGGGCGCGGCCACCGTCAACCTCGACCTCGCCGACGGCATGCGCCAAGTGACAGAACATCTGCTGTCCCTCGGCCACCGCGACTTCCTGCACCTCGCCGCGGACGTCGACTCCTGGACCTTCGACGTACGCGCCGAAGCCCTCGCACGGGCCCTGCACGGCACCGACACCGCCGTACGCCGGGTCGCGGCACCCCTGAACGTCGAAGGCGCCCGCGCCGTCGCCGAGGCCGCCCTGTCCGCCCCCGGACCCCGGCCCACCGCCGTCGTCTGCGACGACGACTTCCTCTCCGCGGGCGTCTGCAAGGCCGCACGACGACTCGGCCTGCGCGTACCCGAAGACGTCTCCGTGACCGGCTTCGACGACCTGACCCTCGCGACCGCCGTCGAACCGGAACTCACCACCGTCCGCCTGCCCGCCGAACGCTTCGGCGAACGCGGCATGGAAACCCTCGTCGCCGTCCTGGAAGGCCGGGCCCCCGACGCCACCCCCCTCGACGTCCACCTGGTCGTCCGCGGCTCCACCGGCCCCGCCCACTGACCCCCCGGCACACGACAACGCCCCGCGCCCCGGCCAACAGGCCGGAACACGGGGCGCTCCACACAAGGGGCTGAAGCAGAGGGCTAATGCAGGGGACTACTCGACGTCGCCGCCGGAATCCCGCGCCGACCCGGTCTCCCCGTCCGCCTCCGCGTCCGTCTCCGTGTCGCCCACCGCGTCCGTGGCGCCGCCCTCTTCGAGCAGCCGGGACAGCTGACGCCCCACGATCCGCTTGAACTTCCGCTGCTGAGGCCGCGCCCGGTCCAGGATCGCCACCTCGAGCCGCTCCGCGGGGATCTCCCGCTCGCTGCCGTTGGTGTCGCGGGACAGCGACTGCACCGCGAGCTTGAGCGCCTCCGCCAGCGTCATCCCGTCCTCGTGACGCTGGTCGAGGTAGGTGCTGATCTGCTCCGCGTTACCACCGACCGCGACCGAACCGTGCTCGTCCACGATCGAACCGTCGTGCGGCAAGCGGTAGATCTGATCGCCGTCCGGCGTCGCACCGACCTCGGCGACGACCAACTCGACCTCGTACGGCTTCTCGGCATTGCTCGAGAAGATATTGCCGAGGGTCTGGGCATAGACGTTGGCGAGCCCACGGGCCGTCACATCGTCACGGTCGTAGGTGTACCCACGGAGGTCGGCGTAGCGCACGCCACCGATCCGCAGATTCTCGTACTCGTTGTACTTACCGGCGGCCGCGAAGCCGATCCGGTCATAGATCTCGCTGAACTTGTGCAGCGCGCGGGACGGATTCTCGCCGACGAACACGATGCCGTCGGCATATTGCATCACGACAAGGCTGCGACCGCGGGCGATGCCCTTGCGGGCGTATTCCGCCCGGTCGGCCATGGCCTGCTGGGGTGAGACATAGAACGGCGTCGACACCGGATCCGTCCCTTTCTGTCAAAACTTCAGTCAGTGGCGAATTCGGAGCGATCAGAGCAGCGCGGCACGCGGGCCGTCGGGCTGTTCCAGACGCTTCTCCAGGACCGAGCGCGCGATCACGGAGGACTCCTCCTCCGTCAGCCGCCGGAAACCCTCGTCGGAGATCACGGTGACGATGGGGAAGATCCGACGGGCCATGTCGGGACCACCGGTCGCCGAGTCGTCATCGGCCGCGTCGTACAACGCCTGGATGACCAGGGTCGTCGCCTGCTCCTCCGTCAGAGCGTCGTGGTACAGCTTCTTCATCGCACCGCGCGCGAAGACCGAACCCGAACCGGTCGCCGCGAAACCGTGCTCCTCCGAACGCCCGCCCGTGACGTCGTACGAGAAGATGCGCCCCTTCTCGCGGTCCACGTCGTACCCCGCGAAGAGCGGCACCACGGCGAGGCCCTGCATGGCCATGCCGAGGTTGCTGCGGATCATCGTGGAGAGGCGGTTCGCCTTGCCCTCCAGCGAGAGCGTGGCACCCTCCACCTTCTCGAAGTGCTCCAGCTCCAGCTGGAAGAGCTTGACCATCTCCACGGCGAGCCCTGCCGTGCCCGCGATGCCCACCGCCGAGTACTCGTCGGCAGGGAACACCTTCTCGATGTCGCGCTGCGCGATGACGTTGCCCATCGTCGCCCGCCGGTCACCGGCGAGCACCACGCCGCCGGGGAACGTCACGGCCACGATCGTCGTACCGTGCGGAGCCTCGAGCACGCCCTGGGTGGGCGGCAGCTGCCGGTTGCCCGGCAGGATCTCCGGCTGGTGCTCGGACAGGAAGTCCATGAAGGACGACGAACCAGGCGTCAGGAAGGCAGCTGGTAGACGCCCGGTGCTACGAGGATTGGCTTCCACGAGTTTCCTTCCGGGTAAGCGGTGGCTCGGCGGGTGTTGTCGGGGTCGTCCCCCAACTTGCCGATGCCCGAATTGCAGTTGAAGCACAGTACGCCACGGACCTTACCCGTCTCGTGGCAGTGATCCACATGGATTGCGGGAGCGCTGAGACGGATCACGCAGAGCCCCGTCCGAGAGGCGATCAGCTCGTCGCGCTCGGCTTCGGTCGTGCCGAACTGGCGCTTGAGGTGACCCGCGCCGTTCCGCGCGAAGGCCGCTCGCGGTTCGTCTTCATGACACCGCGAGCAGCGCTTCACCTCGCCGCCTTCAGGCACTCCCCGACCCTTCCATTCAACCTTGAATTCGAAGGGAAGGGTGGCCTATTGCCCACCCTTTTGAACGAAGGAGCGCACGAAGTCCTCGGCATTCTCCTCGAGGACATCGTCGATCTCGTCCAGGACGGAGTCCACATCGTCGCTCAGCTTCTCCTGGCGCTCCTTGAGGTCCTCGGAGCCCTGCGCTTCCTGCGTCTGCTCCTCGGTCTCCTCGGTGGAACGCGTCGCCTTCTGCTGCCCGCCGCCGGTGTCCTTGGTCGCCATCTACCTCACCCCGCTCGGTTAGACGTTCTTGATCAGACCCTACAAGCGCGGTCTGACATCGGCCCCTTACTTCCTCAACGTCCGGGGACCACCTCGATGATTCCCACACTGTGGGCCTTTCAGCCCCCGGACAGCACCCGTACCAGGTCTTCCGCCGTACGGCAGCGGTCCAGAAGTTCCTTGACGTGGTTCCTCGTGCCGCGCAGGGGCTCCAGCGTGGGTACCCGTTGCAGCGAGTCACGGCCCGGGAGGTCGAAGATGACCGAGTCCCAGGACGCCGCGGCCACGTCGTCCGCGTACTGCTCGAGGCAGCGCCCGCGGAAGTACGCGCGCGTGTCCTCGGGCGGCTTGCTCCTGGCCCGCTCGACGTCCGCCTCGTCCAGGAGGCGCTTCATCTTGCCCCGGGCCACCAGGCGGTTGTACAGGCCCTTCTCGGCCCGTACGTCGGCGTACTGGAGGTCGACCAGGTGGAGCCGCGCGGCGTCCCAGTCGAGGCCGTCACGGCGGCGGTAGCCCTCCATCAGCTCCCGCTTGGCGACCCAGTCGAGCTCTCCGGAGAGGCTCATCGGATCGGTCTCCAGGCGCCCGAGGACGTCCTCCCAGCGGGCGAGCACGTCCTTGGTCTGCTCGTCCGCGTCGGCTCCGTAGCGCTCCTCGACGTACTTGCGGGCCAGCTCGAAGTACTCCATCTGGAGCTGGACCGCGGTGAGTGAGCGGCCGCTGCGGAGCGTGACCAGGTGCTTGAGCGTGGGGTCGTGCGAGACCTGGTGCAGGGTGCGCACCGGCTGGTCGACCGCGAGGTCCACCGCGATGAAGCCGTCCTCGATCATCGCGAGGACGAGCGAGGTGGTGCCCAGCTTGAGGTACGTCGAGATCTCGGAGAGGTTCGCGTCCCCGATGATCACGTGCAGCCTGCGGTACTTCTCGGCGTCCGAGTGCGGTTCGTCGCGGGTGTTGATGATGGGCCGCTTGAGCGTCGTCTCCAGGCCGACCTCGACCTCGAAGTAGTCGGCGCGCTGGCTGAGCTGGAAGCCGTGCTCGTGGCCGTCCTGGCCGATGCCGACGCGTCCCGCGCCGGTGACGACCTGCCGGGAGACGAAGAACGGCGTCAGGTGCCGCACGATGTCCGAGAAGGGGGTCTCCCGCTTCATCAGGTAGTTCTCGTGCGTGCCGTAGGAGGCGCCCTTGTTGTCGGTGTTGTTCTTGTAGAGGTGGATCGGCTGGGCGCCGGGGAGCTGTGCCGCGCGCTCGGCCGCCTCGGCCATGATGCGTTCGCCGGCCTTGTCCCACAGGACCGCGTCCCAGGGGTTGGTGATCTCCGGCGAGCTGTACTCGGGGTGTGCGTGGTCGACGTACAGGCGTGCGCCATTGGTCAGGATGACGTTGGCGAGGCCGATGTCCTCGTCGGTCAGCTGGCTGGCGTCGGCGGCCTCGCGGGCGAGGTCGAAACCCCGCGCGTCCCGCAGCGGGTTCTCCTCCTCGAAGTCCCAGCGGGCGCGTCGCGCCCGGTGCATCGCCGCGGCATAGGCGTTGACGATCTGGGACGAGGTGAGCATGGCATTGGCGTTGGGGTGGCCGGGGACGGAGATGCCGTACTCCGTCTCGATGCCCATTACTCGCCGTACGGTCATGCGGCCCTCCTTGCCCGGCGGCGCTCCCCTTCGGGAACGGCGCTCAAGTACCGCTGGTTCTCCGGTGCGTGTGCGGTGCCCGTCCCCGCACTGCGCGACTCGGCGGTACCGAAGAGCCTAGAACGCCTTTGCGCTGGTGGGGAGATCATTGCTGTCATTGAAAAACAGACGGCTGCGGGTACCCGTGAAGGACACCCGCAGCCGCCCTGCGTTCTACAGGTACTGACCGGTGTTGGCCACCGTGTCGATGGAGCGTCCGGTGTCCGCGCCCTGCTTTCCGGTGACGAGGGTACGGATGTACACGATCCGCTCGCCCTTCTTTCCGGAGATCCTGGCCCAGTCGTCCGGGTTGGTGGTGTTGGGCAGGTCCTCGTTCTCCTTGAACTCGTCGATGCAAGCCTGGAGGAGGTGAGCGACCCTGAGGCCCTTCTGGTTCGCCTCGAGGAAGGCCTTGATGGCCATCTTCTTGGCGCGGCCCACGATGTTCTCGATCATGGCGCCGGAGTTGAAGTCCTTGAAGTACAGGACTTCCTTGTCGCCGTTGGCGTACGTGACCTCGAGGAAGCGGTTCTCCTCGGATTCCGCGTACATCTGCTCGACGACGGACTGGATCATGCCGTGCACCGTGGCGCGCCGGTCGGCGCTGTGCTCGGCGAGATCGTCCGCGTGGAGCGGGAGCCGCTCGGTGAGGTACTTGGCGAAGATGTCCTTCGCCGCCTCGGCGTCCGGGCGCTCGATCTTGATCTTCACGTCGAGTCGTCCGGGGCGCAGGATCGCGGGGTCGATCATGTCCTCGCGGTTGGAGGCGCCGATGACGATGACGTTCTCCAGGCCTTCCACGCCGTCGATCTCGGCGAGCAGCTGGGGGACGATGGTGTTCTCCACGTCCGAGCTGACGCCGGATCCGCGGGTGCGGAAGAGGGATTCCATCTCGTCGAAGAAGACGATGACGGGGGTGCCCTCGCTCGCCTTCTCGCGGGCACGCTGGAAGACCAGGCGGATGTGGCGCTCGGTCTCGCCGACGTACTTGTTGAGGAGTTCGGGGCCCTTGATGTTGAGGAAGTAGCTCTTCCCCGCGGGCTGTCCGGTGACCTCGGCGACCTTCTTGGCAAGGGAGTTGGCGACGGCTTTCGCGATCAGCGTCTTGCCGCAGCCGGGGGGCCCGTAGAGCAGGACTCCCTTGGGCGGGCGCAGTTCGTGCTCTTTGAAGAGGTCGGGGTAGAGGTACGGAAGCTCTACCGCGTCCCTGATCATCTCGATCTGGCCGCCGAGGCCGCCGATCTTCTCGTAGCTGATGTCGGGGACTTCTTCGAGGACGAGCTCTTCGACCTCGCTCTTGGGCACGACCTCGTAGACGTAGCCGGAGCGGGGTTCGAGCAGGAGGGCGTCGCCGGGGCGGATGGTGACGTCGAGGAGGGGTTCGGCGAGCCGTACCACTCGTTCTTCGTCGGTGTGTCCGACCACCAGGGCTCGATCGCCGTCCTCGAGGATTTCCTTGAGGGTGACGATGTCGCCGACGCTCTCGTACTCCATGGCCTCGACCACGTTGAGCGCTTCGTTGAGCATCACTTCCTGGCCGCGCCTGAGCTCTTCGAGCTCCACGCTGGGGCTGACGTTCACCCGGAGCTTGCGGCCCCCGGTGAAGATGTCCGCCGTGCCGTCCTCGTTCGCCACGAGGAAGACTCCGAAGCCGGCCGGTGGCTGTGCGAGCCGGTCGACTTCTTCCTTGAGGGCCACGATCTGGTCGCGGGCCTCGCGGAGCGTGTTGGCGAGCCGCTCGTTCTGCGCGGACACGCCGGCCAGGTTGGTCTGCAGCTCGACGATCCGCTCTTCGAGAATCCTCGTATGACGCGGAGAGTCGGCGAGCTTGCGTCGCAGGACGGCGATTTCCTGCTCGAGATAGGCAACCTGTCCGGCGGGGTCCTCAGACCCTCGCCCGGGCCGGATGCCGCGGTTGATGTCGTCGTCGTGGGCTGCCACGGTCCTCACCTCCTCCAAGGGGAGCTGGACGCTTCCAGACCCTACCTGGGTGGGTGTCGATTGAAACCCCTAGATCACAAAGACGATGGGGGTGTGTCCGATCTTCACCCTTGCGCTCTCCCTCACGTCAGGGGAATACCCACCCAACAACATCGGAAAGCGGGCGGTTGTATCGTCGAAGTGTTCAACACCCGTCAGGGCTGGCCCGACTTGCACATCAACCGGGCCGCTCGGCGCAGCAAACGGCAGGAGAGATGACCGTGCGGCACGACGCCGAGACCGGCAGTGAGGGCCATGATCTGCTGGAGGTCTGGATCGACCAGGACCTCTGCACCGGAGACGGCATCTGTGCGCAGTACGCGCCCGAGGTCTTCGAGCTGGACATCGACGGCCTGGCCTATGTGAAGAGCGGCGACGACGAGCTGCTGCAGGCTCCGGGGGCCACAACGCCCGTGCCGCTGCCGCTTCTGCGTGACGTCGTGGACTCCGCGAAGGAGTGTCCCGGCGACTGCATTCACGTGCGCCGCGTCTCGGACAGCGTCGAGGTCTACGGGCCCGACGCGGAGTGACCCGCCGGCCGCCGCGGCGTCAGATGCTGCGCGCCGCGGCGGGATCTGTTCGCTCGAATGTGCCGTCGTTCCATCGCCACTTGGCCTTGTCCTCGCGGTCGGGGCAGCAGCGGGGCACGTTGGGCGAGGAGTAGCCGAGCAGGGTGGCGGTGACCGCGCCGTCGCGTACGGCGAAGGCGCTGACGTTCAGCCGCTCCTTGGGGTCGACCAGTGTGGCGACCAGGCGGGGCTTGCCCGATCCGGCGCGGGTGATCACGTAGACCGCGTCGGGTGGGGTGCCGGAGCCTGCCTTGCAGTGCACCACGGCGACGGTTTCCGGCTTGCCGTCCCCGTCGAGGTCCCCTGATGCCTTCTTCTTGACGACGGGCCCGACGGAGCCGCAGTCCAGGGGGAAGTCGACGGAGGCGGGGTCGGGCGCGGGAGCGGGGGCCGGGGCGGTCCCGCTGTGTGCCTTCGGTCCTGTCGGTGCGGCGTTCGCCGGGTCGGGCTGCAGGGCGGCCGAGCCTCCGATGACGGCGGCCAGCGCCGCCGCGGTGGCCAGCCAGTGGATGGGGCGCGCGGTGGTGTGTGCCAGTTCCGGGACGGCGGGGTGCTGCACGAGGAAGTGTCTCCTGTGAGGGCTGTGCCGGTGGGGGAGGTGGCCAGCATCGTGCCATACCTCACAGTGAGGTGGAACACCGGGGTCCGGTGGGTTGGTCGGTCCTGTCGGTACGCCGCTGGTGTCCTGTCAACGAAACGACGCCGCCGCCGAGTTCCCTGGTCGGTCAGGGAACTCGGCGGCGGCGCCTGCTTCTTGGGGGTCGGCCCGCGCGGTCAGCGCGGCGAGCCGCCGTCGGCGTTGGGTCCTGAGTAGTCCTCGCCGTACGCGCCCTTGGCGGGGCGGCGGCGGCGCATGGGGGGCTCGACGCCGTCCGCGAGGCGGCGGGCGGTGAGCAGGAAGCCGGTGTGGCCGATCATGCGGTGGTCGGGACGGACCGCGAGGCCCTCGATGTGCCAGTTGCGGATCATCGACTCCCAGGCGGTCGGCTCGTTGAAGCCGCCGATCTCGCGGATGGACTCGACGGTCCTGGCGAGCTGGGTGGTGGTCGCCACGTAGCAGCACATGATGCCGCCGGGGACGAGCGCCTTGGAGACGACCTCCAGGCACTCCCAGGGGGCGAGCATGTCGAGGATGACGCGGTCGACCTCGGTGTCGCTGAGGTTGTCCTGGAGGTCGCCGACGGTGAGCTGCCAGGCGGGGTGGGGGCCGCCGAAGTAGCGCTCCACGTTCTGCTGGGCGATCTCGGCGAAGTCCTCGCGGCGCTCGTAGGAGTGCAGCATTCCCTGGTCGCCGATGGCGCGCAGCAGGAAGCTGCTGAGCGAGCCGGAGCCGACGCCCGCCTCCACGACGCGCGCGCCGGGGAAGATGTCGGCGAAGGCCAGGATCTGCCCCGCGTCCTTGGGGTAGACCACGGCGGCACCGCGGGGCATGGACAGGACGTAGTCGGGGAGCAGGGGTCGCAGCGCCAGGTAGGCGACGTTTCCCGTGGTACGGACAACACTGCCCTCGGGAGCGCCGATCAGCTCGTCGTGGGGGAAGGAACCCTTGTGGGTGTGGAAATTCTTCCCGGCCTCGAGCGTGAACGTGTAGTGGCGTCCCTTGGGGTCGGTGAGCTGGACCTGGTCCCCGACCTTGAAGGGCCCGCGTCGGCGGGCGGCACCGGTCGGTTCGGACATGTGACCAGCCTACCGGCCGCGGCGGAGCCCGCGGACCACGGGCGTGGGGACGCGGCGGTCAGCTGGGGCGTGCCATCGCCTTGACGAAGGCGCGCTCCACGTCGGCGGCGGACAGCACTCCGTAGATCTCGCCGGAGTCCTCGACGACCAGGTACTCCGTGGCGGGCGTGGCGCGCAGGGTGTCCAGGAGCTCCTCCCCAGCGAGCTCGGCGGAGACCCGCATGCCCTCGGTGATGTCCTGGGCGAGGCCGCTGACTGTGACCCAGGGACGGCGGTGCTCGGGTACGGAGACGATGGCGGCCTCGCGGACGACGGACATGGGGTCGCCGTCGGGGTCGACCACGACGAGGGCGCGGGCACCGGCGTCATTGGCCCTGCGCAGCGCTTCGGAGAGCGGGGTGTCGCTCTCGACGGGGACGGCGCGGCGGGTCAGGGTGCGGGCCCGCAGTTCGGGCAGGTGTTCGCGCAGACGGGCCACGCGGAGGCTGTTTCCGGCGCCGGTCCAGATGATCGCGGCGAGGATCGCGGCGAGCAGGGCGTCGGTGACGGTGTCCATGCCGCCGATGTCCTGGGCCTCGCCTCCGAGCGCGCCGGACTGGTTGAGCAGCGGCAGACCGATGAGTACGGAGACGGCGAGGGCGCGGCCGACCCAGGCTGCGGCGATGGTGCCGCTCATGGGCTTGCCGGTGATCTTCCAGACGACGGCGCGCAGCATGCGGCCGCCGTCCAGGGGCAGGCCCGGCAGGAGGTTGAAGGCGGCCACGATGAGGTTGGAGATCATCAGGCCCGCGAGCAGGACGCCGGGGACGGTGCCCGGTTCGACGGCGCGCATGCCCGCGTAGAACACTCCGGCGAGCACCAGGGACAGGAGCGGGCCGACGAAGGCGAGGACGAATTCGCGGCCGGGGGTCTCGGACTCCTTCTCGATCTCCGAGACGCCGCCGAAGAACTGCAGCTGGATCCGGCGTACCGGCAGCTTGAAGCGGAGGGCCGCGACGGTGTGGGCCAGTTCGTGGACGAGCACGGAGGCGTAGAAGGCGACGGCGAAGAAGAGCGAGACCAGGTAGCGGGCGCCGCCGAGCTCGGGCAGGACGCGGTCGAGCTGGCCGCCGAAGACCCAGGTGATGAGGGCGGCGACGAGGAACCAACTGGGCGCGACGTACACGGGGACGCCGAAGGGCTTGCCCATGAGCAGTCCGCCGCCGGGGCCGCGCCGCGATTTGGCGGGCGGTGTCGCCTTGCCCGTCGGGCCGTGGGTGGCGTGGGAGCGCTCGGCGGGTGGGTCCTGGGGCGCCGCCTTGGTCAGGCGGTCGCGCACCGGGGTCTCGCGGGTTTCGCGGGCCTCGCGGGTCTCGTGGGTTTCGCGGGCCTCGGGAGTCTCCTGGGTCTCAGAGGTTTCCGAGGCCCCCGGACCCTCCTGGGCCCCCTGGACCTCAGGGATCTTAGGGGTCTTAGGGGTCGCGTCTCTGGGCACCGGCGAGGGTCCTTCCGCCTCGTCGTGCCGGGGCCGTGCCGTGTCGACCGGATGCGACGGCTCCACGGAACCGTCCGTTCCGCTCGACTGTCGGCCCTCGGCGCCGTCGGACTGCGGCCTGCCGCTCCCGCCGCGTTCGTCCACGATGTCCCCTCGTTCGAAGCGTCCCTCGCCCCGGGCTGGCGCGGTCACCCGCACGATCATGCAGGGCGAGAGGGTCTGTCGTCGATGGTATGCGGCTGTTGTCAGTGGCGGGTCGTAGGGTCTGTCCTCATGGAAACCAGCACCGACGGTGCCGTGGCGGCCGTGCGCCCGGCGTCCTTGTCGCCCTCGCGCGCGGGTGACTTCATGCAGTGCCCGCTGCTCTACCGGTTCCGGGTGATCGACAAGCTGCCCGAGAAGCCGAGCGAGGCGGCGACCCGGGGCACCCTGGTGCACGCGGTCCTTGAGCGGCTCTTCGACGCCCCGGCGGGCGAGCGCACCGCGCCGCGCGCCAAGTCGCTCATTCCCGGTCAGTGGGACCGGCTGCGCGAGGCGAAGCCGGAGCTGACCGAGCTGTTCGCGGACGATCCGGAGGGCACGCGCATGACGCGCTGGCTCGCCGACGCGGAGAAGCTCGTCGAGCGCTGGTTCACCCTGGAGGACCCCACCCGTCTGGAGCCCGCCGAGCGCGAGCTGTTCGTGCAGGCGGAGCTGGAGTCGGGCCTGAAGCTGCGCGGCATCATCGACCGGGTGGACGTGGCTCCTTCGGGTGAGGTCCGCATCGTCGACTACAAGACGGGCAAGGCCCCGCGTCCGGAGTACGCGGAGGGCGCCCGGTTCCAGATGACGTTCTACGCACTGGTGGTGTGGCGCCTGAAAGGTGTCGTGCCGCGCCGTCTGCAGCTGGTCTACCTCGGCAGCGGCGACGTGATCACGTACGACCCGGTGGTGGCCGATCTGGAGCGGGTCGAGCGCAAGCTGCTGGCGCTCTGGGAGGCGATCGAGCTCGCCACCGAGACGGGCGACTGGCGGCCGCGGCCCACGAAGCTGTGCGGCTGGTGCGACCACCAGGCCGTCTGTCCGGAATTCGGGGGGACTCCCCCGCCGTATCCCCTTCCGGTGAGGGTGCCCGAGTCCACCGAGGCCGAGCAGGGCAGAATGGGCCCGGCCTAGCGAAGGAGAGTTACGTGGCCATCCGCGTCCTACTGGTCGACGACCAGCCGCTGTTGCGCACCGGTTTCCGGATGATTCTGGAGGCCGAGCAGGACATCGCGGTCGTCGGCGAGGCCGGAGACGGCCTGCAGGCTCTGGATCAGGTGCGGGCGCTGCAGCCCGATGTGGTCCTGATGGACATCCGCATGCCCCGGATGGACGGCGTCGAGGCGACCCGGCAGATCACCGGGCCAGGACGGGACGGTCCGGCGAAGGTCCTGGTCCTGACCACCTTCGACCTCGATGAGTACGTGGTGGAGGCGCTGCGCGCCGGTGCCAGTGGCTTCCTCCTCAAGGACGCCCCGGCCAACGAGCTGGTGCAGGCGATCCGCGTGGTCGCCGCGGGCGAGGCGATGCTCGCGCCGAGCATCACGCGCCGGCTGCTCGACAAGTACTCCGCGCACCTGCCCTCCGGGGACGAGCCGGTGCCCGACACGCTGCACACGCTCACCGATCGCGAGGTCGAGGTCCTGAAGCTGGTGGCCCGCGGCCTGTCGAACGCGGAGATCGCGGCGGACCTCTTCGTGAGCGAGACGACCGTGAAGACCCATGTGGGCCACGTGCTCACCAAGTTGGGCCTGCGCGACCGGGTGCAGGCCGCGGTGTACGCGTACGAGAGCGGTCTGGTGCGGCCCGGCGCGCAGTAGCGGCGCGGTACGGACCACGGCGAAGGCGGCCGCCCCCGAGGGCGTGGCCGCCTTCGCCATGAGTACGGGCCCGGGCGGGCTCAACCCTTGCTGATCTCCCAGAAGCGGAACACCGTCGAGGCGTCCAGACAGGATTCGAGGCCGTAGACGCTGTCGCGCGCGACCGCGTACTGCTTGGCCTGCCAGACCGGCAGAATCGGCACCTGGTCGGCGACGACGTCCTGCAGTTCGGCGTACTGCTTGGTGGTCTTGGCCCGGTCGCTCTGCCGCGCGGTGCCGGGAATGATCTTCCCGGTGATGTCGCGGTTCTCGAAGTGGTTGCCGAGGACGTTGCCCTTGCCGAAGAACGGCTGGGTGAAGTTGTCCGGGTCCGGGTAGTCCGGCACCCAGCCCTTGACGTACACGCCGTACTTGCCCGCCGCGATGTCCTTCTCGTACTGCTCGAAGCCGACGGACTTCACGTCGGCCGCGAAGAGGCCGGAGGCGTTGAGCTGCTTGGCGATCGCGCGCAGTTCGTGGTCGGTGGCCGGGCCGTAGCGCGAGGGCGTCGACCAGAGCGTGAGCTTGACCTTGCCCTGGATGCCGTCGCCGCGCAGGGCGGAGGCGGCCTTGGCGCGCTGCGGGCGGTCGCCGTAGGTGTCGAAGAACGCGGTGTTGTGGCCGCCGATGCCCGCGGGGACGATCGAGTAGAGCGGCGTGGCCGTGTCCTGGTAGACCTCCTTGACCAGGGCGTCCCTGTCGAGCAGGTAGGCGATGGCCTTGCGCACGCCGAGCTTGCCCGCGACCGGGTCCTTCATGTTGAAGACCAGGTGCTGCACCTCGGCGCTGGTGCCCTCGACGATGTCGAGGTCCTTGGAGGTGTCGCGCTCGATGTCGGCGATGTCGGCGGCGGCCAGGCCGCGGTAGGCGAGGTCGACCTCGTTGTCCATGAGGGCCTGCTTGAGGCCCTTCTGGTCACCGTGGAAGAACTTGATCGCCACGCCTTCGTTCTTGACCTTCGCGGTGCCCCGGTAGTCGGAGTTCACCGAGAACCTCGCCTGCTCCTCGCCGAACGAGTCGAGCTCGTAGGGCCCGGAGCCGACGGCCTTGCCGTCCGTACGCAGCCGGTTGATGTCGTACTCGCGGTGGTCCACGATCGAACCGGCGCCCGAGGCGATCTTGCTGGGGAAGGTCGCGTCGGGGTACTTCAGCTGGAAGACGACGGTCTTGGCGTCCGGAGTCCGCACGTGGTCCAGCATCGGGAACATGAGGGCCGGGCCCGCGTCGTCCTTGATGTTCCGCATGCGGTCGAAGGAGAACTTGACGTCCTTCGACGTGAGCGCGTCGCCGTTGCTGAACTTCAGCCCGTCACGCAGCTCGCACTTGAAGACCTTCGCCTCGGTGTCCGTGAACCCGCACGCCTTGGCGGCCTCGGGCTCCGGCTCCGTGGCGCCCTTGGGGAAGCTCAGCAGGGACTGGAAGACGTTGTTGAAGAGGAGCCACGACCCGGGGTCGTAGCCTGCGGCCGGGTCGGTGGCCAGGACGTCGTCGGACATCCCCATCACGACCGCGTCGCCCGTGTCCCCCGCGCCGCCCGTTTCCGTCCCGCATCCGGTCAGCAGGGCGGCGGCCAGTCCTCCGGTGAGCGGGAGGGCCAGCCACTGGTTACGACATTTCACTTACGTGCCTTTTGGTGTGGTGGTCGTTCGGTGGAGCCGAGGGGGCGGAGGTCGCCCGCCCCCTCATGGGAGCGTCAGCCCCCTCACGTCAGCGTCAGCCGCTGACGCCGCGGGCCAGCTCCCACAGCTGGAGGTTGGACGCCGAGTTGAGGGCCCACTCGACACCCGTGATGTCGTCGCGCGCGGCGATGTACTGCTTGCCCTGCCAGAGCGGGAGGATCGGGACGTCGTCGGCGACGATGTCCTGGATCTTGCGGATGCTCTTGGATGCGGCGAGCCGGTCGGCCTCGCGGCGCGAGGTGGGGATCAGCTGGTCGTTGATCGACCGGTTGACGTACGGCGAGCCGAGGAAGTTGTCCTTGTCGAGGAAGGGCGCGAGGAAGTTGTCGGCGTCGGGGAAGTCGGGGAACCAGCCCATGCCGTACACCGCGTACTTGCCGTCGCGCTCGGCCGCGCGGAAGGTGCTCCACGGCACGCCCTTGATGTCCACGTCGAACAGGCCGGAGTCGTTGAGCTGCTTCCGCAGGATCTCGAACTCCTTCTTGGTGCCCGGACCGTAGTGGTCGGTGGTGTAGTGCAGCGTCAGCTTCACCGGCGTGGAGATGTTGGCCTTCTCCAGGAGCTGACGGGCCTTGGCGGGGCTCGCGTTGCCGTACTTGTTGAAGAACGAGTTGGCGTGGCCGGTGATGGTGGTCGGCACCAGCGAGAACAGCGGGTCGGCCGTCGAGCCGTACACCTGCGAGGCGAGCGCGCCGCGGTCGACGATCTGTGCCATGGCCTGGCGGACGGCCTTGGTCTTGACCGTCGGGGCATCGGTGTTGAAGGCGAGGTAGCGGATCTCCAGACCCTGCATCTCGACCAGGTCGATGTTCTTGTCCGGGGTCGCGTCGAGCTGCTTGACCTGCTCGGGCGACATGGTGCGGGTCATCAGGTCGATGTCGCCGTCCTTGAGCGCCTTGCCCATGGCGTCGGTGTCCGCGAAGTTGCGCAGCTCGATCTTGCCGCTCTGGGGCTTGAACTGCCCCTTGTACTCGGGGTTCTTGGTGAAGACCGTCTTGACCAGGCGGTCGTCCTTGACCTCCTGCTCCGCGGTGTAGGGGCCGGAGCCCGACACCTCGAAGCCGTCGCGCAGCTTGTTCTTGCTGTAGTGGTCCTTGCTGATGATGCCCGCGGTGGGGGTGGCCAGCTTGTACGGGAACGTCGCGTCGGGCGTCTTGAGGTGGAAGACGACCTCGCGGTCGCCCTCGGTCTCGATCTCCTCGACGTTCGACACCAGACCGTCCGAACCACTGGGGTCCTTGATCTTGATGTCGCGGACCCGCTCGATGGAGAACTTCACATCGGCGGCCGTCAGCGGCTTGCCGTCCGAGAACTTCAGGCCCTTGCGCAGGGTGCAGGCGTAGCGCTCGTTGCCCGTGTCGGTGAAGCCGCACTGCTCGGCGGCCTCGGGCTGCGGTTCGCCGTCGCCGCGCGGCAGGGCCATCAGCGTCTGCACGGTCTGACGCAGGATGTTCCAGGACCCGGCGTCGTAGGCGTAGGCCGGGTCGAAGGGTGCCGGGACCTCCTTCGAGATGGCGAACGCGTCCGTGGTGCCGACAGCGATGGCGTCGTCGCCGTCTCCGCTGCCGGAACCGCCACACGCGGCGAGCGCGGGGGCGAGCAGACCTATGACAGCCGGCAGCACCAAAGTCTTGCGGTTCATGCTCGACGTTCTCCAGAGCTCTTGGATCCCGTGAATCCCGCAACGCGGGGTGTGGGTTGGTGGGGCACGGGGGGTGGGGCGATGTTCTCGCGATGAGATTAGTCCGCACCAGGCGGGCGCCGGAGAGGGTGGGAGGTATACGGCCAATCACGCTGCGAAACCGGGCGCGGACGCACCGATAACCCAACAGTGGAAGGTTTCGTGCACGCTCCCACCAATCGGGACACAACGTCACTCCCCCGCATGCCCCACCAGGGGTCACGGCACACAAGGGCCCCACTGTCGACCCCGATTGACGTGGGAAACGTCACACCTTCAACCGTGTCGGGGACGGAACTGGCGGACCCTCAGAACGTCATGAGCCCTTGCAGGAAAGGCAGGTTGACGTGTTCCAGCGAGGGCACGACGGTGCGGCCCGCCGCCGCGGCGATGGGCGCGACCGACGGCACGGCCACCACCCGGCAGCCCGCGGCCTCCGCGGCGGCCACACCGGTGGCGGTGTCCTCGATCACGGCGCATCTGGCGGGGTCGGCGCCCAGCCCCGCGGCCGCGAGCAGATAGGGGTCGGGGTGCGGCTTGGTGCGGGCCACCTCGTCGCCCGCGACGGTCAGTTCGAAGTGGTGGGCGCCGATCGAGTCGAGCACGCGGTCGATGATGCGCCGGTGGGACGCGGAGACGAGGGCCATCGGCACGCGCTGCGCGGCGAGTTCGGCAAGGAGCCTGGCGGCGCCCGGCATCAGCGGCAGGGAGCGGCTGATGCGGTCCTCGAAGCCGTCGTTGAGCAGCACGGTGAGCTCGGGCAGGGTGATGTCGGCGCCGGTGGACTCGATGAGGAAGCCCGCGCTGCGCGTCATGGGACCGCCGACGACCACGTCGCGCCAGGCCTCGTCGAGCGCGTGGCCCAGGGAGGCGAAGACCTCGACCTCGGCGTCCCACCAGAAGCCCTCGGTGTCGACGAGTGTGCCGTCCATGTCGAGGAGGACGCCTTGCAGGGCGGAGCCCTCGGCCGTTCGAATACCAAGCGCGGGGACCGTACTGGTCATCCGGCACACCTCCATGAGGGACGAGAAGGCCGGTTCCCCGAGGGGAACCGGCCTGAGCTGGACCGACCAGTGTACGACTGGTCCCAGGAACGCGCGCTGTAGTTAAACGCGGCCTTAGCGCGCGTTGAAGTACTTCGCCTCGGGGTGGTGGATGACGATCGCGTCGGTGGACTGCTCGGGGTGCAGCTGGAACTCCTCGGAGAGCTGTACGCCGATCCGCTCCGGCTGGAGCAGCTCGGCGATCTTCGCGCGGTCCTCCAGGTCGGGGCAGGCGCCGTAGCCGAGGGAGAAGCGGGCACCGCGGTACTTCAGGGCGAACATGTCCTCGACGTCGGCGGGGTCCTCGCCGCCGAAGCCGAGCTCGCCGCGCACGCGCGCGTGCCAGTACTCGGCGAGCGCCTCGGCCAACTGCACGGACAGGCCGTGCAGTTCGAGGTAGTCGCGGTAGGAGTCGGCGGCGAAGAGCTCGGCGGTGGCCTCGCCGATCTTCGAGCCGACGGTGACGACCTGGAAGCCGACGACGTCCCGCTCGCCGGACTCCTCGGGGCGGAAGAAGTCGGCGAGGCACAGGCGGCGGCCGCGGCGCTGGCGCGGGAAGGAGAAGCGGGTCCGCTCCGAGCCGTCGTCGTTGAGGATGATCAGGTCGTCGCCCTTGGACACGCAGGGGAAGTAGCCGTGCACGACGGCCGCTTCGAGCATGTTCTTGGTGTGCAGATCGTCCAGCCAGCCGCGCAGGCGCGGGCGGCCCTCGGTCTCGACGAGCTCCTCGTAGGTGGGTCCGTCGCCGGTCCTGGCCTGCTTCAGGCCCCACTGGCCCTTGAAGAGGGCGCCCTCATCCAGCCAGGAGGCGTACTCCTTGAGCTGGATGCCCTTGACGACGCGGGTGCCCCAGAACGGCGGTGTGGGGACCGGGTTGTCGATGGCTACGTCGGAGCGGGCGGGCCCCTCGTCCTCGTTGACCTCGAGGACGGCCGCGGATGCCTTGCTCGCGACGCGGCGCTGCTTGAGCTCGGGCAGGGTCGCCCCCGGCACGCCGCGCTTGACGGCGATGAGGGCGTCCATCAGGCGCAGGCCCTCGAACGCGTCGCGGGCGTAGCGCACTTCGCCCTCGTAGATCTCGTGCAGGTCCTGCTCCACGTAGGCACGGGTCAGGGCCGCGCCGCCGAGGATCACCGGGAAGTCGGCGGACATGCCGCGCTGGTTGAGCTCCTCCAGGTTCTCCTTCATGATCACGGTGGACTTGACCAGGAGGCCCGACATGCCGATGACGTCGGCCCTGTGCTCCTCCGCGGCGTCCAGGATCGCGGCGACGGGCTGCTTGATGCCCAGGTTGACCACGTTGTAGCCGTTGTTCGACAGGATGATGTCGACGAGGTTCTTGCCGATGTCGTGGACGTCGCCGCGGACGGTGGCCAGCACGATGGTGCCCTTGCCCTCGGCGTCGGACTTCTCCATGTGCGGTTCGAGGTGGGCCACCGCGGTCTTCATGACCTCGGCGGACTGCAGCACGAACGGCAGCTGCATCTGTCCCGAGCCGAAGAGCTCGCCGACGACCTTCATGCCCTCCAGGAGGATGGTGTTGACGATGTCGAGGGCGGGCAGGCCCTGGAGGGCCTCGTCGAGGTCGGCCTCCAGGCCGTTCTTCTCGCCGTCGATGATGCGGCGCTGGAGGCGCTCGTCGAGCGGCAGGGCGAGGAGTTCCTCGGTCTTGCCCGCCTTCATCGACTTGGTGGAGACGCCTTCGAAGAGCTCCATGAGCTTCTGGAGCGGGTCGTAGCCCTCGGAGCGGCGGTCGTAGATGAGGTCGCTGGCGACGGTGACCTGCTCTTCGTCGAAGCGCGCGATGGGCAGGATCTTGGAGGCGTGCACGATCGCCGAGTCGAGGCCCGCCTTGACGCACTCGTCCAGGAAGACGGAGTTGAGCAGGACGCGGGCGGCCGGGTTGAGGCCGAAGGAGATGTTGGAGAGGCCGAGCGTGGTCTGCACGTCGGGGCGGCGGCGCTTGAGCTCGCGGATCGCCTCGATGGTGGCGATGCCGTCGCCCCGGGACTCCTCCTGGCCGGTGCAGATGGTGAAGGTCAGGGTGTCGATGAGGATGTCGGACTCGTGGATGCCCCAGTTGCCCGTGAGGTCCTCGATGAGCCGTTCGGCGATGGCGACCTTGTGCTCGGCGGTGCGGGCCTGGCCCTCCTCGTCGATGGTCAGCGCGATGAGCGCGGCGCCGTGCTCCTTGGCGAGCGCGGTGACCTTGGTGAAGCGGGACTCGGGTCCGTCGCCGTCCTCGTAGTTGACGGAGTTGATGACGGCGCGGCCGCCGAGCTTCTCCAACCCGGCCTGGAGCACGGGGAGTTCGGTGGAGTCCAGGACGATGGGCAGGGTGGAGGCGGTGGCGAAGCGGCCCGCGAGCTCGGCCATGTCCTTGACGCCGTCGCGGCCCACGTAGTCGACGCAGAGGTCGAGCATGTGCGCGCCCTCGCGGATCTGGTCGCGGGCCATCTCCACGCAGTCGTCCCAGCGGCCCTCCAGCATGGCCTCGCGGAACTTCTTGGAGCCGTTGGCGTTCGTGCGCTCGCCGATCGCCATGTACGAGGTGTCCTGGCGGAACGGGACACTCTGGTAGAGCGAGGCGGCGCCGGGCTCGGGGCGCGGCTCGCGGGCGGTCGTCTCGACCCCGCGCACCCGCTCGACGACCTGGCGCAGGTGCTCGGGGGTGGTGCCGCAGCAGCCGCCGACCAGGGACAGGCCGTACTCGCGTACGAAGGTCTGCTGTGCGTCGGCGAGCTCGGGCGCGGTGAGCGGGTAGTGCGCGCCGTTCTTGCCGAGGACCGGCAGTCCCGCGTTGGGCATGCAGGAGATCGGGACGCGCGAGTGGCGGGCGAGGTAGCGCAGGTGCTCGCTCATCTCGGCCGGGCCCGTGGCGCAGTTCAGGCCGATCATGTCGATGCCGAGCGGTTCGAGGGCGGTCAGCGCGGCGCCGATCTCGGAGCCCAGGAGCATGGTACCGGTGGTCTCGACGGTGACCGAGCAGATCACCGGGAGGTTGGCGCCGGTGGCGTCCAGGGCGCGGCGGGCGCCGAGGATCGCGGCCTTGGTCTGCAGGAGGTCCTGGGTGGTCTCCACCAGGAGCGCGTCGGCGCCGCCGGCGATCATGCCCTCGGCGTTGATCTGGTAGGCGTCGCGCAGGACCGTGTAGGGGGCGTGGCCGAGGGTCGGCAGCTTGGTGCCGGGGCCCATCGAGCCGAGCACCCAGCGCTGCTGGCCGGTGCTCGCCGTGAACTCGTCGGCGACCTCGCGGGCGATGCGGGCGCCGGATTCGGAGAGCTCGAAGTTCCGCTCGGGGATGTCGTACTCGCTCAGGGCGGCGAAGTTCGCGCCGAACGTGTTGGTCTCCACGCAGTCGACGCCGACCGCGAAGTACTCCTCGTGCACCGAGCGGACGATGTCGGGCCGGGTGATGTTGAGGACTTCGTTGCAGCCTTCGAGGTTCTGGAAGTCCTCGAGCGTGGGGTCCTGCGCCTGGAGCATCGTGCCCATCGCGCCGTCGGCCACCACCACGCGGGTGGCCAGGGCCTCGCGGAAGGCCTCGACTCGGGCCCTGCTCTCGGGCGGGAAGTCCACGGACTGGGCGGACTGCGCGGACTGCGACGACGGGGTTGGCGACGAGGCCATGAAAGAGCTCCCTGGAGTGCGACGGCTGTCGGCTTTGCGCCTTCTGTTGGAGGGCGCACTCGGCCAGGGTAGCCGGGACCAAGGTCCCGTTGGGAAGACGTCCACGGGACGGACGTGCGGGCCGAGGCTGGCTCACGGGTGCTCTTGACAACGAAGAAGGGTGCAACACGGGGTGTCCGCGCATTAGCGGGAGGTCGACAACGACCGATAGTGTTCAGCATTGTCGAACGTCGAATGTGGTGCGAGGGGACGGAGGTCGGGACTGCGATGGCACGCAACATCCAGTCGCTCGAACGGGCCGCGGCGATGCTGCGGCTGCTCGCGGGCGGTGAGCGGCGGCTCGGCCTCTCCGAGATCGCCTCCTCGCTCGACCTGGCCAAGGGCACGGCCCACGGCATCCTGCGCACCCTCCAGGCCGAGGGCTTCGTGGAGCAGGACTCCGCGTCGGGCCGCTATCAGCTCGGCGCCGAGCTGCTGCGCCTGGGCAACAGCTACCTGGACGTGCACGAGCTGCGGGCCCGCGCCCTGGTGTGGACCGACGACCTGGCCCGCTCCAGCGGCGAGAGCGTCCACCTCGGCGTCCTGCACCAGCAGGGCGTGCTCATCGTCCACCACGTCTTCCGGCCCGACGACAGCCGCCAGGTCCTGGAGGTGGGGGCCATGCAGCCACTGCACTCCACCGCCCTGGGCAAGGTCCTCTCCGCGTACGACCCGGTCGCGCACAACGAGGCCTTCGAGGCCGAGCGCAAGGTGTTCACGGCGCACACCGTCACCGACCCCGACGGCTTCGAGGGCGTCCTGGACCTCACCCGCGCGCGCGGGTACGCGGCGGACGTCGAGGAGACCTGGGAGGGCATCGCCTCCGTCGCGGCCCCCATCCACGACCGGCGGCGCATGCCGGTGGGCGCGGTCGGCGTCACCGGCGCCGTGGAGCGCGTATGCAGGGACGGGGAGCTGCGGCCCGAGCTGATCGCCGCCGTACGCGACTGCGCGCGCGCCGTCTCCCGCGATCTGGGCGCCGGTCGTTTCTGAGCTGCGGCCGCACCCTCTCGGGCTGCGGGATCACCGATAACGCGAAACGATCAATAACGATCGTGTTTTCAATAACAGAACTCTTGACGACTGAGTAACACCAGGGCGAGACTCGCGTCCATCGGTCGGCATTGTCGAACACCTACCGGCATTACGCGCTAGAGTGTGACAAGGCCAAGGGCCGGCAACGACCTCACCTGAGGTCGCGGACCACCGGAGGGACCCGGGGTTCGCCTTCCCCTGGACGAAGGACAAAGGAGTCGCGGGTGTCCAGCTCCGACATCTTCATCGGCGAGACCATCGGTACCGCCGTGCTCATCCTGCTGGGCGGTGGCGTGTGCGCCGCCGTCACGCTCAAGCGCTCAAAGGCCAAGGACGCCGGCTGGCTCGCCATCACCTTCGGGTGGGGCTTCGCCGTACTGACCGGCGCCTATCTCGCGGGTGGCGTCTCCGGCGCCCACCTCAACCCGGCGGTCACGCTCGGCCTCGCGATCGAGGGCGGCACCAAGTGGAGCGACGTCCCGATCTACCTGGGCTCGCAGCTGCTCGGCGCGATGATCGGCGCCCTCCTCGTGTGGGTCGCCTACCTGGGCCAGTTCAAGGCCCACCTGACCGACCCCGAGATAGCCAAGGCGTCCGGCGGCGAGCAGGGCC
This sequence comes from Streptomyces kanamyceticus, assembly GCF_008704495.1. Classification (NCBI taxonomy): domain Bacteria; kingdom Bacillati; phylum Actinomycetota; class Actinomycetes; order Kitasatosporales; family Streptomycetaceae; genus Streptomyces; species Streptomyces kanamyceticus. Next base: position 8,108,132 of record NZ_CP023699.1, on the reverse strand, counting down.
CCGTGCTCGGTGTCTTCTCCACCGCTCCGGAGATCCGGAACTACGCGCAGAACGTGGCCACCGAGATCATCGCGACCGTCGTACTGGTCCTGGCGATCCTCACGCAGGGCCTCAACGACGGCGGCAACGGCCTCGGCACCCTCGGTGCCCTGATCACCGCGCTCGTCGTGGTCGGCATCGGCCTCTCGCTCGGTGGCCCCACGGGCTACGCGATCAACCCGGTCCGTGACCTCGGTCCGCGCATCATCCACTCCGTGCTCCCGCTGCCGAACAAGGGCAGCTCGGACTGGTCGTATGCCTGGGTGCCGATCGTCGGTCCGCTGATCGGCGGCGCCATCGCGGGCGGTCTCTACAACATCGCGTTCAAGTAGACCCGCGACAGCGACCGAACACCGCCTCAGAGCCCGAGAGCCAAAAGCAAGAACTTCTGGAGCACACCGTGACCGACGCACACACCGCAGGCCCCTTCATCGCGGCCATCGACCAGGGCACCACGTCGAGCCGCTGCATCGTCTTCGACAAGGACGGACGGATCGTCTCCGTCGACCAGAAGGAGCACGAGCAGATCTTCCCGAAGCCGGGATGGGTGGAGCACGACGCCACCGAGATCTGGACCAACGTCCAGGAGGTCGTCGCCTCCGCCGTCTCCAAGGCCGGGATCACCCGCGACGACATCAAGGCGATCGGCATCACCAACCAGCGTGAGACCACGCTGCTGTGGGACAAGAACACCGGCGAACCGGTGTACAACGCCATCGTCTGGCAGGACACCCGCACCGACGCGCTCTGCAAGGAGCTCGGGCGCAACGTCGGCCAGGACCGCTTCCGCCGCGAGACCGGCCTGCCGCTGGCGTCCTACTTCGCCGGGCCCAAGGCCCGCTGGCTGCTCGACAACGTCGAGGGCCTGCGCGAGCGCGCCGAGGCGGGCGACATCCTCTTCGGCACCATGGACTCCTGGGTCATCTGGAACCTGACCGGCGGCGTCAACGGCGGCAAGCACGTCACCGACGTCACCAACGCCTCGCGCACGATGCTCATGAACCTCCACAAGATGGAGTGGGACGAGCGCATCGCCGAGTCCATCGGCGTCCCGATGCAGGTCCTCCCCGAGATCCGCTCCTCCGCCGAGGTCTACGGCGAGGTCACCGGCGGCCCGCTCGGCGACCTCCTCGGCGGCATCCCCGTCGCCTCCGCGCTCGGGGACCAGCAGGCGGCCCTGTTCGGCCAGACCTGCTTCGACGAGGGCGAGGCCAAGTCCACGTACGGCACCGGCACCTTCATGCTGATGAACACCGGTGACAAGGCCATCAACTCGTACTCGGGCCTGCTGACCACGGTCGGCTACCAGATCGGCGACCAGAAGCCGGTCTACGCCCTCGAGGGTTCCATCGCCGTCACCGGTTCGCTGGTGCAGTGGATGCGCGACCAGATGGGTCTGATCAACTCCGCCGCCGAGATCGAGACGCTCGCGTCGTCGGTCGAGGACAACGGCGGCGCCTACTTCGTACCGGCCTTCTCCGGCCTGTTCGCCCCGTACTGGCGCTCCGACGCCCGCGGTGTGATCACCGGCCTGACCCGGTACGTCACCAAGGCGCACATCGCGCGCGCCGTCCTGGAGGCCACGGCCTGGCAGACCCGTGAGATCACCGACGCCATGACGAAGGACTCCGGCGTCGAGCTCGCGGCCCTCAAGGTCGACGGCGGCATGACCTCCAACAACCTGCTGATGCAGACCCTCTCGGACTTCCTCGACGCACCCGTGGTGCGCCCGATGGTGGCCGAGACGACCTGCCTCGGTGCCGCCTACGCCGCCGGGCTCGCCGTCGGCTTCTGGTCTTCCACCGACGAGCTGCGCGCCAACTGGCGCCGGGCCGCGGAATGGACCCCCCACATGGACGCGGACACCCGCGACCGTGAGTACAAGAGCTGGCTCAAGGCCGTCGAGCGGTCCATGGGTTGGCTCGATGAGAGTGGCGAGGAGTAAGACAATGACCACCCTGCAGAGCGTCCCTGCCCTCGGGACGCATCCGGCTGCCGGTTCACGTGCTGCTTTTGGAGTGGCGAGCCGCGCCGAGACCCGGGAGCAGCTTTCCAAGGCGACGTACGACCTCCTGGTGATCGGCGGCGGGATCCTGGGCATCTCCACTGCCTGGCATGCCGCGCAGTCGGGCCTGCGGGTGGCCCTGGTGGACGCCGGTGACTTCGCCGGCGCCACCTCCTCCGCCTCCTCCAAGCTGCTCCACGGCGGTCTGCGCTACCTGCAGACCGGCGCGGTGAAGCTGGTGGCGGAGAACCACTTCGAGCGTCGCGCGGTGTCGCGTCAGGTGGCCCCCCACCTGGCGAACCCGCTCACCTTCTACCTGCCCGTCTACAAGGGCGGTCCGCACGGCGCGGCCAAGCTGGGCGCGGGCGTCTTCGCGTACTCGGCGCTGTCCGCGTTCGGCGACGGCGTCGGCCACCTGCTCTCGCCCTCCAAGGCCGCGCAGGACGTGCCCGAGCTGCGCACGGACAACCTCAAGGCCGTCGCCGTGTACGGCGACGACCAGATGAACGACTCCCGCATGGCCCTGATGACGGTCCGCGCGGCCGTCGAGGCCGGTGCCGCCGTCCTCAACCACGCCGAGGTCACCGGCCTTCGCTTCACCAAGGGCCGGGTCACCGGCGCGGAGCTCAAGGACCGCATGGACGGCACCGAGTTCGGCGTCAACGCCCGCCTGGTGCTCAACGCGACGGGCCCCTGGGTCGACCACCTGCGCAAGATGGAGAACCCGGACTCGGCTCCCTCCATCCGCCTCTCCAAGGGCGCGCACCTGGTCCTCAAGCGCACCGCCCCGTGGAAGGCCGCGCTGGCGACCCCCATCGACAAGTACCGCATCACGTTCGCGCTGCCGTGGGAGGACATGCTCCTGCTCGGCACCACGGACGAGGAGTTCGAGGGCGACCCGGCGGACGTCAAGGTCACCGAGGCCGACACCGCGCAGATCCTGGACGAGGCCGCGTTCTCCATCCGCGACCAGCAGCTGTCCCGCGACCTGATCACGTACTCCTTCGCGGGTCTGCGGGTCCTTCCCGGCGGTCCCGGCGACACCTCGAAGGCCAAGCGCGAGACGGTCGTCACCGAGGGCGCGGGCGGCATGCTGTCGATCGCGGGCGGCAAGTGGACGACCTTCCGCCACATCGGCCGGACGATCATGAAGAAGCTGGAGTCGCTGCCGGGCCACCCGCTGGGCGACGACTACGAGCCGATCTCCTCGCTGCCGAAGAAGCTGCCGCTGCCCGGCATCGCCAACCCGCGCGCCGTCGCCCACCGCCTCCTGGTGGACGGCCCGGCGCCGGGGCCGCGCATGGCCGCCGACACCGCCAAGCACCTGGCGACGCACTACGGATCGCTCTCCTTCGACATCGCCCGCCTGGCGAACGAGAACCCGGAGCTCGCCGAGCGCGTCCACCCGGACGCCCCGGAGATCTGGGCGCAGGTCGTCTACGCCCGCGACAACGAGTGGGCCGAGACGGCGGACGACGTGCTGCGCCGTCGTACGACGCTGACGATCCGCGGTCTGGCGACGGACGACGTCCGCGGCAAGGTCGAGGACCTGCTGGGCAAGAAGGCCTGACACCCGCCTTCTTGAGACCCTGGTAAGGGGCGGTCGCCATGGCGACCGCCCCTTACTCATGCCCCTCCTCGCGCCCCTCCTCATGCCACACCGCCGCCACAGCGCCGCAACGTTCCGCGCGCACATTTGAAAGCATGAAGTTCCAGGTGCTTTCCCTCATCTCCCACGCCCCGCACCCGCTGACAGGGCGGCTCCCCTCCCCCGCCGACCGGTTCGACGAGGTGATCGAGGTCGGGGTGGCCGCGGAGCGGCTCGGCTACGACGCGTACGCCGTGGGCGAGCGGCACGCGGGCGCCTTCCTGTCGTCGAGTCCGACGGTCGTGCTCGGCGCGGTGGCGGCGCGCACCTCCCGCATCCGGCTGCTCACCGGCGTCACCGTCGTCGCGATCCTCGACCCGGTGCGGGTCGCGGAGGACTACGCGACGCTCGACCAGATCTCGCGCGGCCGCGTCGAACTCGTCGTCGGCAAGGGCGCGGAGGCCGGGCACTTCGACCTGTTCGGGCTCGACGAGGAGCGGCAGTGGGATCTGCAGCGCGAGAAGTACGAGCTCCTGCGCCGCCTGTGGACGGAGGAGAACGTCGACTGGGAGGGCGAGTTCAGGCCGCCGCTGAAGAACGTGACGACGGTGCCGCGTCCCTACGACGGGGCGCCGCGCGTCTGGCACGGCTCGGCGACCTCCCTCAACTCCCCCGAACTCGCGGCCAAGCACGGCGATCCGCTGTTCACGGCCAACGCCATCCAGCCGCGCTCGGCGTACGCGTCGCTCATCGCCCACTACCGCGAGCGCTTCGCGGCGTACGGCCACGATCCGGCCCGCGCCCGGGTCGCGGCGGGCTCGGGCGGGCTGCTCATCGCGGACACCGCGGAGCAGGCCGTCGCCCGCTACAAGGAGCTGTACGAGGCGAAGGTCGTGCAGACCTTCCGGCCCGACCTGGCGGGCAAGGCGGGGTACAACACCCCCTTCCGTACGATCGAGGACGCGATCGCGGACGGGCCCCAGCTCATCGGCTCCCCGCAGCAGATCATCGACAAGCTCCTCGGCTACCACGAGGTGTACGGGCACGATCTGCAGTCGATCTCGGTGGACGGCTTCGGGCTCGCGCGCGCCGAGCAGATCGAGACCCTCCAGCGGTTCGCGGAGGAGATCGCGCCGGTGGTGCGCAGGGCCGCGCCGTCCACGCTGTGGGACACCCCGTGACGTGTCCGCACCGGCGGCTACGATCCGAAGAACAGCCCTGACCTGCCCTGGAGTGATCAATGACCCTCCTGACGACCTGGCCGGAGACCGGCCCCGACGCCCTGGTGCGGCGCACCTCCGACCCGGTGGAGATCGCCGCCGCCCTTGCCCCCATAGGCGTGCGCTACGAGCAGTGGCCGGTGCGCGAGGACGTGCCCGCCGACGCGGACAGCGACACGGTCTTCACCGCGTACCGCGCGGAGATCGACAAGCTCAACGCCGAAGAGGGCTTCCAGACCGTGGACGTCGTGGCGCTGCACCCGAGCGAGGACCCGCAGTGGCCCGCGAAGGCCGCGGCGGCCCGGCAGAAGTTCCTGGCCGAGCACACCCACGACGACGATGACGAGGTGCGCTTCTTCGTCGCGGGCGCAGGGATCTTCTACCTGCACGTGGCGGGCGAAGTGCACGCCGTGTACTGCGAGAAGGGCGATCTGCTCGGGGTGCCGCGCGGCACGACGCACTGGTTCGACATGGGCACGTCGCCCGCGTTCACCGCCATCCGCTTCTTCCACGAGGAGGACGGCTGGATCGGCAACTTCACGGGCAGCCCGATCGCGGAGCGCTTCCCCGACTTCGACGAGATCCACGCGGGGTACGCCGCGTGACGGACCGGATCCACGCCGACGTGGACGCCGTGGTGCTCGACATCGAGGGCACCACGAGCGCCACGGGGTTCGTGGTGGACGTGCTGTACCCGTACGCGCGCGCACGCTTCGGCGCGCTCCTCGCCGCGCGGGGCGCGGAGCCCGAGGTGGCGCGGGCCGTCGCGCAGGTGCGGGCCGAGGCCGGTGAGCCCGACGCGGATGCCGCGCGCGTGGAGGAGGTACTCGGCCGGTGGGTCGACGAGGACCGCAAGGCGACGCCTTTGAAGACGCTGCAGGGCATCCTCTGGGCGGAGGGCTTCGCCCGCGGTGACCTCGTCTCGCACTTCTACCCCGACGTCATCGAGGTGCTGCGGCGCTGGCACGCGGACGGGGTGCGGCTGTACGTCTACTCGTCCGGCTCGGTGGCCGCGCAGCGCGCGTGGTTCGCGCACTCCCCCGAGGGCGATCTCCTCGGCCTCGTCAGCGGGTTGTACGACACCGAGAACGCGGGGCCCAAGCAGGAGGCGGACTCCTACCGGACGATCGCCTCGTCCACCGGCGTCGCCCCCGAGCGGCTGCTCTTCCTCTCCGACCGGCCCGGCGAACTGGACGCGGCGCGGGCCGCGGGCTGGCGTGCGGTCGGGGTGCGCCGGGCGGGAGAGCCCTACGCGGACGCCGACTTCGGCGGCCACCCGCGGGCCGCGGCCTTCTCCCAGATATCCCTTGCCGCTAGGAGCAGTTCATGACTTGGAGCAGTTCATGACCGAGACCACCGCCGCCGTCACCGCTCTCGATCTGGAGGAGGCGGGCGCCGTGCTCGCCGCCGAGGCCGCGCGGTTCGCGTCGTTCGGCTGGATGCGGGGCACGTCGGGGAACCTGTCGCTCGTGCTGTCCCGTGATCCGCTGCGGCTCGCCGTCACGGCGAGCGGCCGGGACAAGGGCGAACTGACGTCGTCCGACGTGGTGTTGACGGACGGGGCGGGCGCCGCGGTCGGCCCCGGCAGGCCGTCCGCCGAGGCCGCGCTGCACGCGCGCGTGGCACGGCTCACCGGCGCGGGCGCCGTGGTGCACGTCCACACGGTGGCGTCCGTGGTCATGGGGCAGCGGTCCCCCGAGGGGCTCGTGTTCGAGGGCCTGGAGATGCTGAAGGGGCTCGGGCATCCGACGCACGAGGTGTCGGTGACGCTGCCGGTGATCGCGAACAGCCAGGACATGGCGGTGCTCGGGGACCGTCTTGAGGCGGCGCTCGCTCCGGGGATGCCCGCGGTCGTCGTGGCCGGGCACGGGATCTACGTGTGGGGCGCGGATGCCCGCGAGGCGCGGCACCGGGCCGAGGTCGTGGAGTGGCTGCTTGAGCTGGAGTTGGCGCGGCGCTGAGGCACACCGCGCGCAACGGCCGCGCCGGAAGGTGGAGTTGGCTACACCTCTGGAGTGGCACTGGGCCGCTGGCGAGCCCAACGGGACGTCCTTAGCGTCCTGTTCATGATGAATGACATGAACGAGGAACGGCCCGGTGCCACCAGGAGGACCGCGCTGCGCGGACTCGGACTCGCGGTGGGGGGCGCGGCGCTGGCCACCGGGCTCGGCGCCTCTCCCGCCGCCGCGGACCCGCGTCGCGGGCCCACCACCTTCGTCCTGGTGCACGGGACACACAGCGCCGGTGCGTTCTGGATGCCGATCGCGCGGGAGCTGACGCTGCGCGGTCACCGCGTGGTCATGGTGGACCAGCCGGGGCACGGCGCCGAGGCCTTCGTGCCGGAGTCGTACCAGCGCCAGGACCTCGAAGCGATGGCGGTCGAGCCTTCCCCGCTGAAGGGCCTCGACCTCGACGACTACGAGGCGCGCGTCACGGGCATCGTGCGGCGGGCGGCGCGGCACGGCCCGGTGGTGCTCGTCGGGCACAGCCTGGGCGGCGTATCGGTCAGCCGCGTCGCCGACGCCGTCCCGCACCTGCTGCACCACATCTGCTACATGGCGGCCTTCTGCCCGAGCCGCGTCCTGCCCACGGCGGACGCCTGCACGGCGGCGCCCGAGAACGCGAACGCCGTCAGTCCGGTCGAGCTGATGGTGGGCGACGCGGACCGGCTCGGTGCGCTGCGACTGAACTTCCGGACAGGCCGCAGCCATGACCTCGCCCTCCTGAAGGAGATGATCTGCGCGGACTACCCCGACGCCGCGTTCCGCCGGACGCTGGCCGACATGCAGACCGACGAGCCGATCGCCGCGTACGCGGGCCGCGCGGTCGGCCGGGCCGAAAGCTGGGGCCGGGTGCCCCGCACCTACCTGCGGTTCGGCAAGGACCGGACGATCGCCACCGCGCTCCAGGACAGGATGATCGCCGAGGCGGACGCGGCCACGCCCGGCAACAGGTTCCGCGTACGCGACTTCCCCAAGGCGTCACACGTCGGGCCGCTGGATCCCGCCCCGGTCGCGGACGCCCTGGACTCGCTGGCGGGACGGGGCTAGTCCGCTCAGGCGCCGGACGCGCCTGACTCGCCGGACGGATCGGACAGACCGGGCACCGGCAGCTCCCCCGCCGCCACCTCCCGTACGCCCCTCTCCGTGACGAGCGCCGTCACCAGGGATCCTGGCGTCACGTCGAACGCGGGGTTGTGGCCGCGGGACGCCGCCGGAGCCGTGCGCACGCCCGCCCACTCCAACACCTCGGCCTCGCCCCGGAGTTCGATGTGGATGGCGTCGCCCGACGGCGTGGCCAGATCGACCGTCGTGGTGGGCGCCGCCACCATGAAGGGGATGCCCGCGTACGCGCACGCGAGGGCTATGCCGACCGTGCCGACCTTGTTGGCGGTGTCGCCGTTCGCGGCGACGCGGTCCGCGCCGACGATCGCCGCGTCGACCTCGCCGCGCAGGATCGTGCCCGCTGCCGCGCCGTCCGCCTGGACGTAGTGCGGTATGCCCTCCTGGGCGAGCTCCCAGGCGGTGAGCCGTGCGCCCTGGAGGAGCGGGCGGGTCTCGTCGGCGTAGACCGTCTCGATCCGGCCCCTGGCGTGCAGTTCGCGGATGACGCCGAGCGCCGTGCCCCAGCCCGCCGTGGCGAGCGCGCCGGTGTTGCAGTGGGTGAGGATGCGCAGCGGGCGCTCCTGCGCGGCCGCCACGCGCTTGAGGAGCCAGTCCGCGCCGTACGCGCCCATCGCGCGGTTGGCCGCCAGGTCCTCGCGGACGATCGCGTCGGCCTCGGCGAGGACCGCGGGCAGCCCTTCGCCGATGCGGGGCTTGACGCGGTCGACGCACACCATGAGGTTCACCGCGGTGGGCCTGGCCTCGCGGATCCGTGCGACCTCGGCGTCCAGGCGCGCGCGGTCCCAGCCCTCGCGCTCGGCCTGCGCCATGGCGAGCGCCACTCCGTACCCGCCCGCCGCGCCGATCGCGGGGGCGCCGCGCACGACGAGGCGCACGATCGCGTCGATCAGTCCGTCGACCGTGGTGACGGCGAGGCGCTCCAGGGTGTGCGGGAGCGCCGTCTGGTCGATGAGGGAGAGGGCGGGACGGCCGCCCTCCGCGGCCGCCGTCCACGTCACGGCGCGCAGTTCCTGGCTGTTCATGGGCTCAACTCCGAATGAAGAGGGGCGATTCCGGCCACGGGAGGAGGGGTGCCGTCACCGTACCTGACATGCTCGAACCACATTTCGAGACGTTCGTGCGGCTGTCCGAAATCCGGTGTTACCCTCACCGCCACCCAGGACAGATCGGTCCGATCCACGGTGCGAGGAGGACAGCCATGACCGCGAAAGCGGACGCGACGCGCTGCCCCGCCGTGTCCTGCGGCCACCGCATGTGCCGCTGTCGCCGAATGTGCCGCTGTCGCCGCTGTTGTCGCTGAGCGACGCTGGTCGACAACGCAGTTCCGACAGCGCTGTTCCCGCACGTACGACTCTCCTGTCACCGCCCGGGCCGCACCCGGGCACCTCCACGAAGGCGATCCCATGTCCCTGCGTACGCGTACGTCACTGAGACTCACCGCCGCGACCGTCGGCGCCGTCCTCCTCGCGACCGGCTGCAACGCCGCGGCCAAGAACGACGATGCGGGCAAGGGCGCGAAGGGGAAGGCGTTCACGCTCGTCACACCCGACCCCGTCGCCCAGAACGAGTTCCTCAAACTGGCCGTCACCGGGGTGAAGGCGGCGGCGAAGGCGCAGGGCGGCTCGCAGAAGGTGTTCCAGAGCAGCGACAACGACTCGCGGCAGCAGAACGTCGCCTCGGCGGTCGACTCGGCACCCGACGTCATCGCGCTGGTCGGCTTCGAGTTCGCGGACATCGTGGCGCAGCAGGCCGAGTCGCACCCCGAGCAGCAGTTCCTGCTGGTCGACGCGTGCACCAAGAAGACGTACGAGAACGTCACCTGCGCCGTCTTCCGCGAGCACGAGGCGGTCTATCTCGCGGGCGCCGAGGCGGGGCTGCTCACCAAGAGCAAGAAGGTCGGCGCGGTCGACGTGCTCGACACCCCGCAGTTCCGGCGCTACAGCGAGCCGTTCGAGGCGGGCGCGGAGAAGGTGCGGCCCGGTGTCACGTCCCGGACGCTGTTCGTCGGCGGGCAGTCGCCGTTCAACGACGCGGCGCGCGCCAAGGACCAGGCGGCGACGCTCGCTTCGGGCGGCGCCGACCAGGTGATGGCGGCCGCGGCGGGCGGCAACACGGGCGTGTTCCAGGCCGCGAAGGGCAAGGGGTTCCAGGCGTACGGCGTCGACGCCAACCAGTGCGTGGGCAACCCCGGTGTGGTCGTCGACAACGTCCTGAAGAAGACCGACGTCGCCGTGGAGAAGGGCATCGCGCAGATCCTGGACGGCAAGGGCGGCACGACCGTGTCGTACGGCCTGAAGGAGGGCGGCATGTCGCTGACCGGCCTGGAGCCGGGCGTCGCGGACTCCGGGTGCCTGATCGCGAAGCCCGCCAACAAGGACGTGCTGAAGCGCGTCGAGAAGCTGCGCGAGGCCATCGTCGCCGGGAAGCTGACGGTCGATGACCCCGCCGCCTGAGGACACCGACGGCATACCCGCCGTCGAACTGCGGGGCATCACCGTCGAGTTCCCCGGCACGCTCGCCAACGACCGGGTGGACCTGACGGTGCGGCGCGGCGAGATCCACGCCCTGATGGGCGAGAACGGCGCGGGCAAGTCCACGCTGATGTCCGTCCTGTACGGTCTGCGGCGGCCCGACGCGGGGCAGATCCTGCTCGACGGGCGCGAGGTGTCCTTCGCGAGCCCGAGCGAGGCGATCGCGGCGGGGCTCGGGATGGTCCACCAGAGCTTCAAGCTGTTCCCCTCGTTCACGGTCGCCGAGAACGTCGTGTACGCCGCCGAGCCGCGCCGCTTCGGTCTCACCGACCGGGCGGAGGCCGTGCGCCGGGTGGCGGCGCTCGCCGACGAGCACGGCCTCGCCGTGGATCCCGCGGCGAAGGTCGGTGACCTGCCGGTGGGCGTGCGCCAGCGCGTGGAGATCCTCAAGCTCCTCTACCGCGGCGCCCGTACGCTGATCCTCGACGAGCCGACGGCGGTGCTCACGCCTCCGGAGGCCGACGCGCTCTTCCGCGTGCTGCGCTCCCTCACCGACGAGGGCCGCACCGTCCTCCTGGTCACGCACAAGCTGCGCGAGGTCATGGAGGGCAGCGACTCCGTGACGGTCCTGCGTGACGGGCGGGTCGCCGCGCGGCTGCGGACCGCCGACACGAGTGCGGACGGCATCGCGGCGGCCATGACCGGGCGCGCGGTGGAGCTCGACCGGATGCATCCGGCGGGCTCGCCGGGCGGCGTGGTCCTCTCGGTCACCGGGCTGACGACGGACGCGGTGCGCAACGTGTCCTTCGACGTGCGCGCCGGTGAAGTCGTCGGCATCGCGGGCGTCGCGGGCAACGGGCAGTCCGAACTGGTCGAGGCCGTCGCGGGGTTGCGTCCGGTGGGCGCGGGCCGTACCACGCTCACCGGCCAGGACATCACGGACGCGTCGGCGGCGCGGCGCCGTGCGGCGGGCCTCGCCTACGTCCCCGAGGACCGCACGGCGGTCGGCACCGCACCGGCCGCGACGATCGCGGAGAACCTCGCCATGGGCCACCACCGCGGGCACGGCCTGCTCAGGCCCGGCTGGCTGCGCGAGCACGCGCGCGTGCTCATCGAACGCTTCGGCATCAAGGCGGCATCGAGCGGGCACCCGGCGGGCTCGCTCTCCGGCGGCAACCTCCAGAAGCTGGTCATCGGCCGTGAACTCGCCCATGAATCGCCCCTGTTGATCGTCGAGCAGCCCACCCGCGGGGTGGACATCGGCGCCATCCAGACGATCCACGACCAGCTGATCGCGCACCGCGACGCGGGCCACGCGATCCTGCTCGTATCGGCCGAACTCAGCGAGATACGGGGCCTCTCCGACCGGATCCTCGTGATGTACGAGGGGGAGATCGCCGCCGAGTTCACCCGCGAGGAGGCGGACGAGCGAAGGATCGGTCTCGCGATGGCGGGCGCGGGGGCTCCTGCCGATTCCGCTGAACCCGCCGAACCCGCCGAACCCGCCAAGGAGGCGAGCTGACATGGCCGTCGAGTCTCTCACCGGGGCCCGCTCGGTCGCGGGGCGCGTCCTGCGCTCCCCCGCCCTGCACTCCGTCGTCGCCGCCGTGCTCGTCGGCGCGCTGTTCCTCGTCGGTACGGGCGCCGACCCCCTCGGCGCGTACGGCTCCGTGCTCAGCGGCGCGCTAGGGCCCGACGGCATCGGGCCCGCCCTGACGACGGGCACCAGCATCATCGGGCTCGCCGTCGCGCTCGCGATCCCGATGCGGGCCGGGCTGCTCAACCTCGGCGGCGACGGCCAGCTGGTGCTCGGCGGCATCGCCGCCGCGGCCACCGGGCTCTACGTCCCGCTGCCCGCCCCGCTGGCCGTGCTCGCCGCGCTGCTCGCCGGGATGCTGGCGGGCGCCGCCTACGCCGCGCTCGCCGCCGTGTGCCAGAACCAGTTCGGCGTACCGCTGCTTGTGAGCAGTCTGCTGCTCGGCTATCCGGCGATGTCGTTCGCCTCCTATCTCGCGCGTTTCCCGCTGAAGGAGGAGGGCTCCAGCCTGCCGCAGACCCGGCGCCTCCCCGACGGCGTCGAGCTGCCCGCCTTCGGGTCGTCGACGGTCACGGTGGGCCTGCTGCTCGTCCTGCTCGCCGCGGCCCTCTTCCTGTTCGCGGACGCCCGCACCGCCACCGGTTACGAGATCCGCATGACGGGCCTCAACCCGCGCTTCGCGGCGTACGCGGGGGTCGAGAGGCCCCGGCTCACGCTGCGCCTGATGGGCCTGTCGGGGGCCGTCGCCGGGCTGGTCGGCGCGATCGGCGTGCTCAGCTTCCCCTACCGCTTCATCGACGGTTCGCTGACCGCCGCCGGGCACACCTGGACGGGCCTGACCGCCGCGCTCCTCGCCTCCGCGGCGCCGCTCGGCACGGCGCTCGCCGCGCTGTTCTTCGCCGCGCTCGACGTCGGCGGGCTCGCCATGGAGCGGACCACCGAGGTGCCGCGCGAGCTGACGCAGGTGCTCCAGGCCGTCGTCATCGTCTTCCTCGCCGCGCGGCTGCGGCTGACCTGGCGGCGGGCCAAGAAGCCGACGGGTACCAAGCCTTCCGTCCGCACCGAGGGGGACCTCTGATGTCCGTCGACTCCGCGCTCTTCCATTCGGCGCTCCTGGCCCTCACACCGATCCTGCTCGCCGCGCTCGGCGGCGCGATCTGCGAGCGCGCGGGCGTGTTCAACATCGGCCTGGAAGGCATGATGCTGATCGGCTGCTTCAGCGCGGTCGCGGGCAGTTGGTTCACCGGCAGTGCCTGGCTCGGTGTCCTGTTCGGCGCCCTCGCCTCGGCGGCGTACGCGATGATCCTCGCCGTGGGAACCATCACCCTGCGCGGTGACGCCGTCGTCCTCGGCGTCGCGCTCAATCTGCTCGCGGTCGGCCTGACCGGATTCCTGCTGCGTACGGTGTTCGGCGTGCAGGGCACCTTCTCCGACCCCGGGCTCGCGGGCCTCGACGGCATCGACCTGGGCTTCCTCGGCCCCGTCCTGTCCGGCCACTCCGCCCTCGTGTACCTCTCGTGGGCGGCCGTCGCCGTCGCCGCCGTGTTCCTCGCGCGCCACCCCTGGGGGCTGCGGCTCCGCGGGGTCGGCGAGGCGCCGGAGGCAGCCGCGACGCTGGGGGTGAGCCCGGCGAAGTACCAGTACGCCGCCGTGCTCACCAGCGGCCTGCTGTGCGGGCTCGCGGGCGCTCAACTCGCCCTCGGCAACGTCACGTTGTTCTCGGAGAACATGACGGCGGGCCGCGGCTGGATCGCCGTGGTCGCGGTCATGCTGGGCCGGGCCCTGCCGGTCGGGGTGCTGCTCGCCGCGCTGCTCTTCGGCATCGCGGAGGCGGTCGGCTTCCGGCTGCAGGGCAACGGTCTGCCGCAGCAGGCGACCGACGCCGCCCCCTATGTGGTGACCCTGATCGCCCTCTTCCTGACCACCGCGCGCCGCAAGCGCCGCAAGCGTCCCGAGCCCCTGGTAGGAGCAACCTCATGACGACGTCCCCCGACACCCTGCCCATCACCCGCGTGCCCCGCACCGGACTGCCCGCGCGGGCGGTCGTGGTCGGCGACCCGGGCCGCGCGGCCGCCGTCGCGGACCTCCTCTCCGACGCGAAGGAGGTGTCCTACCACCGCGAGTACCGCGTGTTCACCGGCAGCTGGCAGGGCACCGACGTGGTCGTCGCCTCGCACGGCGTCGGCGCCCCCGGCGCGATCCTGCTCTTCCAGGAGCTCGCGGAGGCGGGAGTCAGCACGCTGATCCGGCTGGGCACCGCGGGCGCGATCCGCCCCGGCATCCGCGACGGCGACCTCGTCATCGCGGACGCGGCGGTGCGCGACGACGGGGTGACGCAGCAACTGATCCCCGCCGAGTACCCGGCGTTCTCGGCCCCCGAGGCGGTCCTCGCGCTGCAGCGCGCGGCGCGGGCCGCCGACGCGCCGTACCACCGCGGTGTGGTCTGGACGCGGGCCGCGTTCCAGCCCGGCTTCCTGCCGCTGCCCGGCGAGGCGTACACGGCGGCGGGCATCGCCGCCATCGAGATGGAGCTCTCCGCGCTGTACGTCTTCGCCTCCACGCACGGCCTGACCGCGGGCGGCGCCCTGGTCGTGGACGGCGCCAACGCCGACGAGCTGGTCGACACGGAGGCGACGGGCGGTTACGACCCGCACCGGAACGTGGTCGCCGAAGGGGTCGACCGGGGCGCCCGGATAACCTTGGACGCGCTGCGCCTGCTGGCCTCGGCCGAGCGCTGAACACCACCCCCGACCCCGAGAACGGATCCGATGTACGCCACTGACCTGCCGGCCCAGGACCGGGGCGGCTCCATGGACCTCCTCGTGCACGGCGGCGACGTCCTGACCGTCGACGACGCGGGCACCGTCGTGCCGGACGGCGCCGTCGCCGTCCGCGCGGGCCGGATCGTCGAGGTGGGGCCCGCCGACCGGCTGCGCGCGGCCTACGAGGCGGCCGAGGAGATCGACGCGCGCGGCTGCCTCGTCCTGCCGGGCCTGATCAACACGCACACGCACCTCGCGATGAACCTGATGCGCGGCATCGCCGACGACGTCACGCTCCAGGGCTTCCTGGAGCGGGTCGTGCCGCGCGAGGCCGCGATCCTCTCTCCGGAGACGGTGGCGACCGGCATGCGGGCCGCGGTCGCCGAGTCCCTGCGCGGCGGTGTGACCACCGCGCTCGACATGTTCTGGTTCCACGAGGCCGCCGAGGCCGCGGCCCGCGAGGCCGGGTGGCGGCTCCTCACCGGGCCCACCTTCATGGACGTGCCGGGCCCGCCGGACGGCAGGCCCTACGCCGAGCGCATGGAGTGGGCGGCCGGGCACCTCAAGGCGTACGTCCCCGCGCCCGGCACCCGCCCGGTCCTCTGCGCGCACTCCGCGTACACCCTGAATCCCGCGCAGCTCACCGAGATCGCCGCGCTCGCCAGGGAGCACGGCGCGCTGCTCCACATCCACGCCTCCGAGAACGCGGCCGAGGTCGAGACCGTCGTCGCGCAGCACGGCATGCGCCCCGTGGAGCTGCTCGACTCGCTCGGCGTGCTCGGGCCCGACACTCTGCTCGCGCACGCCGTCGACCTCACGGACGCCGAGATCGCGACCCTGGCCCGCACCGGCACGCCGGTCGCGCACTGCCCGGTCTCCAACCTCAAGCTGGGCTGCGGCATCGCCCGCGTGCCCGAGCTCCTGGACGCGGGCGTCACGGTCGGCCTCGGCACGGACGGCGCGGTGTCCTCCAACACCCTCGATCTGCTCGGCGCGGTGAAGATCGCCGCCCTGGTGCACAAGGCGGGCGGCGACCCGACGGCGGTCGGCGCCGAGCAGGCCGTGCGGATGGCGACCGTCGAGTCGGCGCGGGCCCTCGGCCTCGGCGACCAGCTCGGCTCCCTCGAGGCGGGCAAGCGCGCCGACCTGATCGTGCTCGACCTGGACCGGCCGCATCTGCTGCCCCGGCACGACCCGTGGTCGACGCTCGCGTACGCGGCGGCGGCCTCCGACGTCCGGGACACCGTCGTCGAGGGGCGCGTCCTGATGCGCGACCGCGCGCTGCGCACGCTGGACGAGGCCGCGGTGCTGCGGGACCTGGCCGTCGCGGCGGCCGCCGAGGCGGAGGCGAGCACGGCATGAGCCCCGACACCGACTTCGCGCCGACCCGCGGCTTCACGGGGCGCGCCCGCGCGGCGGACCGAGACCCGCGGCTGCCGCCGGGGCAGTACGACGCGCGCGACGGCTGGCCCGTGCTGTCCGCCGAGGTGACGCCCGAACTGGCCGCCGCCGACTGGACGTTCCGCGTCGACGGCCTCGTCGCTTCGCCGCGCACCTGGACCTGGGACGAGGCGCACGCGCTGCCCGCGTCCGAGTACCGGGGCGACATCCACTGCGTGACCAGCTGGTCCAAGTTCGGGGTGCGCTTCGGCGGGGCGAGCCTGGACTCGTTCCTGGCCGCCGCGGGCCCGCTGCCCGGCGCCACGCACGTGGTCGCGTACTCCCACACCGGCTACACCACGAACCTGCCGCTCGCCGATGTGACGGGCGGCAAGGCGTGGATCGTGTGGGAGTACGAGGAGGGGCCGCTGCCCGCCGAGCACGGCGGGCCCGCCCGCCTCATCGTCCCGCACCTGTACTTCTGGAAGAGCGCCAAGTGGGTCGCGGGGCTGCGCCTCCTGGACCACGACGAGCCCGGCTTCTGGGAACAGAACGGCTATCACCACCGGGGCGACCCGTGGGCGGAGGAGCGCTACTCCGGTGACTGACACCCTTCGAACCCCGGGGGGCTTCGTGCCGCCGAGCCGGTTCGCCGTCCCCGGCCGCATCGCGGTCAGCAACCGCGCCGCCGCCACCTGGCAGCGCGCGACCGTCCTGGAGATCCGCCGGGAGACCCCCGCCGTCTCGACGTTCCGCCTCAAGGTGCCCGAGTGGCAGGGCCACCTGCCGGGCCAGCACCTGATGCTGCGGCTCACCGCCGAGGACGGGTACGTCGCCCAGCGGCACTACTCGATCGCGTCCGCGCCCGACGGCAGCGGGGAGATCGAGCTGACCCTGGACCACGTGCCGGGCGGCGAGGTCTCCGGACACCTGCACACCGTCGCCCGCGTCGGCGACACGGTCGAGGTGCGCGGGCCGCTCTCCGGGTTCTTCGCCTGGCCGGGCGACCGGCCCGCGCTGCTGCTCGGCGCGGGCTCCGGCGTGGTGCCGCTGATGTCGATGGTCCGCCACCACCGGGCCGCCGGGCTCGACCTGCCGCTGCGCCTGGTCGTCTCGGCGCGCACCCGGCAGGACCTGATCTACGCGGCCGAGTACGCCGAGGAGACCACGGCCGTCCTGACCCGCGCCGAGGGCCGCCTGAACGCCGCCCATCTGGCGCCCTTCCTGGGCGCGGAAGGGCAGCCCGAGGGCGGCTGGGAGGCGTACGTCTGCGGCTCCAACGGGTTCGCGGAGCACGCGTCGCGGCTGCTTGTGGCGGGCGGCCAGCCGGTCGACCGGATCAGGATCGAACGCTTCGGCTGACCGCCGCTGAGGTGTCGCCGGTCCTACGGGGACACCTCCTCCAGGCGCCGTCCCGCCGTCTCCTCCGCGCCGAGCGCCGCGACGACGGCGCCCACGACGGCCACCGCGCCCAGCATCACGAACACGGTCGAGACGCTGCCGTCGGCGTAGACCGCGCCCACCACGATCGGGCCGAGGATCACGCCGAGCCGGTTCATCGCGCCGCCCACGCTGCTGCCGAGCGCCCGCATGCGGGTGGGGAACAGCTCGGGCGTGTACAGGTACAGGCAGATGTTGGAGCCGAAGAAGAAGACCGCGGCGAGCGAGGTCCAGATCAGCACCTCGACCGGGGTGCGGGCGCCGAGGAACGCGAGGACGAGCAGCATCGCCGCGGCCCCGCCGAGACAGCCGGTGATCACGCGCCTGCGCCCGGCCGTGTCGACGGTGAGCGCGGCGACGAGACAGCCGAGCAGGCCCGCGCAGGACGTGACGGTGGAGTAGAGGAGCGCGTCCGAGAGGGACAGGTCGTAACGGTTCTGGTAGATCGTCGGCAGCCAGGACGTGATGCCGTAGTTGACGAAGTAGCCGGTGAACCAGAGGACGCCGATGACGAGGGTGCGGCGGCGGTAGCGGCCGGTGAACAGGCCGCGCAGGCCGCTGGTGTCGGTGGCCTTGGCGTTGGCGCTGGCGTTGGCGGTCGGCACCGGCTCGGGCACCGCGTCGGGCACCGGCGGCAGCGGCTTCCCCGTGATGCGCTCGACCTCCCTCTCGATGCCGGTCATCACCTCGGCGGCCTCGGCCGTCCTGCCGTGGTCGGCGAGCCAGCGCGGCGACTCGGGGACCTTGCGCTGTACGAGGATGCAGAGCAGCCCCGGCAGTGCGGCGATGGCGTACATCCAGCGCCAGCCGAGCATCGGCACCACCCAGGCGGCGACGAGGGCGCCGACGGTGAGTCCCGCCGGGAAGACCAGTTCGTACAGGAGCACGAAGCGGCCGCGCCGGTGGCTGCGGGTGATCTCGGCGATGAAGGTGGCGGCCACCGGGACCTCGCCGCCGATGGCCAGGCCCTGGACGAAGCGCAGGCCCATGAAGAGGTCCAGGGACGGGGCCGCGGCCAGGGCGAGGTTCGCGGCGCTGGAGACCGCGACGCAGATCGCGATCACCTTGACCCGGCCGACGCGGTCGGCGAGCCGCCCGGAGAGCAGGGCGCCGATCAGCATGCCGATCGAGCCCATGGTCAGCAGCAGGGTGGCCCCCGAGGTGCTGAGGTGGAACTCGTGGCGCAGCTCGGGCAGGGCGTAGGCGATCAGGAGCTGGTCGAAGGCCTCGAAGAAGGTGACGGCGCCGACGATGAGGCGGACGGTGACGTGCCAGCGGCACAGCGGCAGCCGTTCGAAGCGGGCGGCGATCGCGGCGCGCGCGGCCGGGACGGCGTGGTTCGGCGAGGCGTCTGAAGCGTTGAGCGTCATGCAGGTACTCCGCGGCGATGAGGGGACGGGAGCGGGGTCTCGACGTCCCGAGACCGGGGGCGAGTTAGCGCAAAGTTTCTAAGCGCTTAAGTTGTACCGCCCGTCGACCGGATGGCGTCAAGGGTCTGAGCGCGGAAAGAACCGGCGGCCGGGTCTTGCGTCGCAGATATTTAAGCCCTTAGATTTCTAGCACTTACTCAAATGGCGAGAGCGCGCCAGTCGCTCCGCCATGAGCGCACCCGTTGCTCCGCCATGAGCGCGCCAGCCGCTCGCCCCTCCCCGGGTCCCTTGGACCCCGCTCCGTCAGGAGGCTCCTCATGCCCCGCATCCCGGCCGACGAGGCACGCATCGCGGGCCGGTGGCGACGCGGCGCGGGCGCCCCCGTCCGGACCGTCGACCCGGCCACCGGGCACGTGCTCACCACCGTGCACGCGGTCACCGTCGAAGAGGTCGCGGAGGCGGCCGAGGCCGCGGTCCGCGCCGCGGCCGACCCGCGCTGGCGGGATCTGCCGCCGCACCGGCGCGCCGAACTCCTGCACCGCGTCGGCCGGTTGATCGACGCATCGGCCGAGGACCTCGCCGCGCTGCAGACCGCCGACACCGGCAAGACGCTCACCGAGACCCGCGCCCTGGTGGCCAGCGCCGCGGGCACGTTCCGCTACACAGCGGCCGCCCTGGAGACCGCCGAGGAGTCGATCACGCCCGCGCGCGGCGACTACGTCACGATGAGCGCGTACGAGCCGATCGGCGTGGTCGGCGCGATCAACCCCTGGAACTCCCCCGTCGCCAGCGACGCGCAGAAGCTCGCCCCCGCGCTCGCGGGCGGCAACGCGGTGCTGCTCAAGCCCGCCGAGTGGACCCCGCTCGTCTCCCTCGCGCTCGGCCGCCTGATCGGCCGGGCACTGGACGAACTCGGCCTGCCCGCCGCCCTGTTGTCCGTACTTCCCGGGCGCGGCAGCACCGTCGGCGACGCGATCGTGCGCGATCCGCGGGTCGGCAAGGTCACCTTCACCGGCGGCACGGCGACCGGGCGGACGATCGCGCACGCGGCCGCCGAGAAGCTGATGCCGCTCTCCCTGGAGCTCGGCGGCAAGTCGCCGACGGTCGTCCTCGCCGACGCCGACGTCGAACAGGCCCTGGCCGGGGTGATGTTCGGGGTGTTCTCCTCCAGCGGACAGTCCTGCGTCGCGGGCTCGCGGCTCTTCGTGGCACGCGAGCTGTACGCGGAGTTCGTCGGTCAACTGGTCGAGCGCACCAGCGCGTTGCGGGTCGGCCCCGGCACCGACCCCGACACCCAGGTGGCGCCGCTGGTGCACCACGAGCACCGGGACGCGGTGGCCGCGCGCGTCGACCTGGCGCGCGAGGAGGGCGCGCGGATCCTGTGCGGCGGCGCCGTGCCCGACGGCGCGGAGTACCGGGACGGGGCGTACTACCTGCCCACGGTCCTCGAAGGGCTGCCGAACTCCGCGCGCACCTGCCAGGAGGAGATCTTCGGCCCGGTCCTCGTCGCCCTGCCCTTCGACGACGAGGAGGACCTCGTCGCGCAGGCCAACGACTCCGTCTACGGCCTGGCCTGCGGGATCTGGACCCGCGACCACCGCGCCGCGTGGCGGATCGCGCGCCGGGTCGAGGCGGGCACCGTCTGGATCAACACCTACAAGCAGTTCAGCATCTCCACCCCCTTCGGCGGCATGAAGGACAGCGGCCTCGGCCGCGAGAAGGGCCGCGACGGCATCCGCTCCCACCAGCGCCAGAAGTCCCTGTACTGGGGCACCGCCGAGACCCCGCTGCCCTGGGCCAACTGACCACACCCCCGGAGTACTTGATGTCCCATCCCCCGATAGCCCGGCTGCGCGCCCTGCGCTCCGTCGAGCTGCTCACCCCCTCCTTCGCCCAGGCCACCGACTTCTACGAGGACGCCTGGGGCCTTGAGGTCGTCGAGTCCGAGCACAGCGCGAGCTGGCTGCGCGGCACCGGCGAGGAGCACCACGCCCTCCAGCTCACCCGCTCGGAGCGGACGGGCCTCGGCCGTCTCACCTTCTCCGTCGCCACCCCGGCGGAGATCGACGAGGCCGCGCGGCGGCTCGAAGCGCGCGGCATCACCCCGGTGGCGGGTCCTGGCCCGCTCGACCAGGTCGGCGGCGGCTACGGCCTTCGCTTCACCGACCACGAGGGCCGCCTGATCGAACTCTCCGCGCAGACCTGGGCCGTCGCCCCGCGCGGCCGCGCCGCCGCCGTGCCCGTCGGCGTCACGCACGCCGTCCTGAACACCACCGACATCGACGCCTCTGTCGCCTTCTACACCGACGTCCTCGGCCTGCGGGTCTCCGACTGGTCCGAGCACCAGATGGCGTTCCTGCGCTGCAACGCCGACCACCACTGCGTCGCGTTCAACCAGGCCGAGTGGGTCTCCCTCAACCACGTGGCGTACGAGATGAGTTCGGTCGACCACTTCATGCGGGGCCTGGGCCGCCTGCGCCACCACGGGGTCGTCCCGCAGTGGGGTCCTGGACGGCACGGCCCCGGCAACAACACCTTCTCCTACTTCACCGATCCGACCGGTCTCGTGTGCGAGTACACCTCCGAGGTGGCGCAGGTCGTCGAGGACCGCTGGATCGCCAAGGTGTGGCGGCGGGTGCCCGAGCTGTCCGACCTGTGGGGCACGGCGGGCCCGCCGTCCGAGAAGATCCGCTGTCACATGGCCGGTTCGCCGGAAGGGGCACGGGCGTGAACGCCATCAGGAAGGTCGGACTCGTCGGCTGGGGCGCCATCGGCCGCGTCGTCGGCACCGCGCTCACCGAACACCGCGTCCCCGGCGCCGAGTTGGTGTGCGTGGTCGACAACCGCCCGCTCGGCGAGGCGGCGCCCGCGCCGCAGCTCTCCTTCGACGAGGCGCTGGAGCGCTGCGATCTGATCGTGGAGGCGGCGGGCCAGGGCGTCGTACGGGAGTGGGGCGAGCGCGTGCTCGCCGCCGGGACCGACCTGCTGATCGCCTCGACCGGCGCGCTCACCGACGAGGCGCTGGCCGAGCGCCTGCTCGCGGCCGGGCCGGGGCGGGTGTACTTCACCGGCGGCGCGGTCGGCGGGCTCGACCTCCTCCAGGCCGTACGCGCCCTGGGCCCCCTCGACGAGGTGCGGCTGACCACCACGAAGCTGCCCGCCACGCTCGAACAGCCGTGGATGGACGCGGAGTTGCTCGCCCGGATGCGGACGGCGACCGGACCGGTCGAGGTGCTTTCGGGGACCGCGCGCGACGTTCCGGTGAAGTTCCCCAAGTCGACGAACGTCGCGGCCTCGGTCGCCCTCGCCGTCGGCGACCTGGACACCGTGCGGGTCCAGGTCGTCGCCGATCCGGGCGCGCACCACACGCGGCACGTCGTCGAGGCGTCCGGCGCGCACGGCGCGTACCGCTTCGAGGTGGCCCATCTGCCGGATCCGGACAACCCCGCGACCAGCCAGGTCGTGCCGTACGCGGTGCTGCGCTCGCTCGCGGCGCTCGCCGGGCGGACGGGGCAGATCCTGTGAGCGTCCACCTGGAGAAGGCGGGAGCGAAGGGCCCGCTGCTGCTGTGCCTGCACGGCATCGGCTCCTCGTCGGCCGCGTTCGCGCCGCAGCTCGCCGAGCTCTCCGGATACGCGCGGGTCCTCGCCTGGGACGCGCCCGGATACGCCACGTCGCCTGATCCGGCTGGCCCGTTGGACCTGGACGGCTTCGCGGACGCGGCAGCCGACGTGATCCGCTCCCACGGCACGTCGGCGCACGTCCTCGGCGTCTCCTGGGGCGGCGTGATCGCGCTGCGGCTCGCCGCCCGCCACCCGGAGCTCGTCGACTCGCTGGTCGTCGCGGACTCCAGCGCGGGGTCGGGGACCGATCCGGCGAAGGCCGACGGCATGCGGCGGCGGGCCGCCGAGCTGGCCGAGCTCGGGCCGCGCGAGTTCGCCGAGCGGCGCGGCCCCCGGCTCCTCTCGCCGGACGCGCCGCCCGATCTCGTACGCAGGGTCGTCGACACCATGGCCGCCTCGGTGCGGCTGCCCGGCTACGCGTACGCCGCCGAGGCGATGGCCGCCGCCGATCTGCGCACGGAGCTGCCCGCGATCTCCGCGCCCTCCCTCGTCCTCTGCGGCGACCAGGACCGGGTCACCGGCGTCGAGGCCTCGCAGGTCCTCGCCGGGGCCCTGCACAAGACCGCCTACGTGATCGTCAAGGACGCCGGTCACCTGGCCAACCAGGAGCAGCCCGAGCGCTTCAACGCCTGGGTCCTCTCCCACCTCCGCATCACCGACCGCCTTCCCGAGACCGCCCACCTTCCTGAGACCGACCGCCTTCCCGAGCAGGAGTTCACGCCATGCCTCTGACCACCACCGCGTACGACAACGGCGACGACCTCGCCCAGTACACCGACTCCCTGATCGCCTCCAAGGCGTCCCGCGTCGCGGACTTCGACACGCTCTCCTTCCAGGAGAAGGCGGGCCCGCAGTACCGCCGGGGCCAGATCCGCTACGTGGGCTCCGGCGCCACCGGCAACCACGAGGGCGACAGCCGCATCCTGCCGTCCGGCGGCTTCACCTTCTCCAACATGCTCCTGCCGCCCGGCGCCGAGGGGCCCGCGCACACCCACCACGACGTGGAGGAGGCCTTCTTCGTCCTGGAGGGCGAGGTCCGCGTCGGGGTGCACCGGGGTGCCGACGAGGTCGAGTACCGCACGCTCGGCTACCGCGACATGATCGTCGTCCCGGCCGGGGTGACCCGCTCCCTGAAGAACGAGGGCGACACGGACGCCCTGTTCTGCGTCGTCATCGGCACCCGGAAGCCGCAGGTGCCGTCCTACCCCGAGTACTCGCCGATGCACGGCGTCACCCGTGACTGATCCGCGCACGGTGGTCGTCACCGGAGCGGGCCGTGGGCTTGGATTCGCCATGGCCCGCCGGGCGGCCGAGGACGGCTTCCGGGTCGTCGTCGCCGAGGTGGACCCCGAGCGCGGCGAGCGGGCCGCCGCCGATCTGCGCGCCGAGGGCCTGGCCGCCCGCTTCGTACGCTGCGACGTGGGCGATCCCGCCTCGGTCGACGAACTGGCCGCCTCCGTGGGGGACATGGGCCCGCTGTACGGCCTGGTCAACAACGCGGCGCTCGCCAACGGCGTCGGCGGCGAGGAGTTCCAGGACATCGACGTCGCGGCCTGGGACCGGCTGATGGCGGTCAACGCGCGCGGGCCGTGGCTGGTGACGAAGGCGCTGCACCCGCTGTTCGGTCCCACCGGCCGCATCGTCAACATCGCCTCCGACGCGGCCCTGTACGGATCCCCGCGGCTCGCCCACTACATCGCGTCCAAGGGCGCCGTCATCGCCCTGACCCGGGCGATGGCACGGGAACTCGGCGAGCGCGGCATCACCGTCAACGCGGTCGCGCCCGGCATCACGGAGGGCGAGGCCACCGCGTCCGTCCCGGCCGAACGGCACGAGCTGTACCGGCTCGGGCGCGCTATCTCGCGCCCGCAGCGGGCGGATGACCTCGTCGGCCTGGTCGCCTTCCTGCTCGGCGACGAGTCCCGCTATCTCACCGGACAGGTGATCGCCGTCAACGGCGGCTTCACCATGAACTGACCCACAGGAGCCATCAGTTATGGATCTGGGCCTCGCCGACCGGACCGTCCTGGTCACCGGCGGCAGCTCGGGCGTCGGCCTGGCCACGGTCCGCGCCCTGCTCGACGAGGGCGCGAACGTCGCCACCTGCGGGCGCGACGCCGGGCGTCTGAAGCGGATCGGCGACCACGAGCGCCTGTTCACGGATGTGTGCGACGTGCGCGACGCCGCCGCCGTAGGCGACTTCACGCGGCGCGCGGCCGAGGAGTTCGGCGGCATCGACGGACTCGTCAACAACGCGGGGCAGTCCCGCATGAAGGGCTTCGCCGAGTCGAGTGCCGAGGACTGGCGCGACGAGCTGGAGCTGAAGTTCGCGGGCGTCCTCCATCCCGTGCACGCGGGTCTGCCGTGGCTGCGCCGCTCGCCCGCCGCCTCCGTCGTGAACGTCAACGCGGTCCTCGCCAAGCAGCCGGAGACCCGGCTGATCACGACGAGCGCCGCCCGCGCGGGCATCCTCAACCTCTCCAAGTCCCTCTCGGCGGAGCTCGCCGCGGACGGCATCCGCGTCAACTCGGTCTGCCTCGGGCTCGTCGACACCGGCCAGTGGACGCGTCGGCACGCCGCGTCCGGTAGCGGGCTCGGCTACGACGAGTGGCAGGCCGGGCTCGCCGCCGACCGGGGCATCACGCTCGGGCGGCTCGGACGGGCCGACGAGGTGGCGTACGCGATCGTCGCCCTGCTCTCGCCGCGCGCCTCCTACATCACAGGAACCAGCATCGACGTCTGCGGCGGAGTCGGCCGCGGCATCCTCTGAGGAGCCCTTCATGCATTACGACACCGGAGGCGATCTCCTCGTCGCCGTCCTGCGCGAACTCGGCATCGACACGGTGTTCGGCATCGTCAGCGTGCACAACCTGCCACTGGTCGAGGCCGTCGACCGGGAGCTGCGCTTCGTGCCCGTGCGGCACGAGGCGAGCGCCGTGAACGCCGCCGACGCCTACGGCAGGGCCCGCGGCTCGATCGGCTGCGCGCTCACCTCGACCGGCACCGGCGCGGGCAACGCCGCGGGCTCGCTCGTCGAGGCGCTCAGCGCGGGCACGTCCGTGCTGCACGTCACGGGGCAGGTGGAGAGCGCCTACCTGGGCAGCGGGCGCGGCTTCATCCACGAGACCAAGGACCAGCTGGGCATGCTGAAGTCCGTGTCGGCGTACGCGGCCACCGTGCCCTCCGCCTCGGACGCGGGCCGGGTGCTGCGCGCGGCGGCCCGCGCGGCGCTCGCCGCGCCGGGCGGCCCCGCGAGCGTGGAGTGGCCGGTCGACCTCCAGTACGCGGCGCAGACCGATGCCGCCATCGACCTCCCCGAACCGATCTTCACACCGCCGCTCGGCACCGAACTCGCCGCCGCCGGGGAGCTGTTGGCGTCCGCGAGGCGCCCCCTGATCTGGGCGGGCGGCGGCGCCGTCCGCGCGGGCGCCCCGCTGTCCGAGCTGCTCGACGCCACCGGGGCCGGGCTGCTCACCTCCAACTCCGGGCGCGGCACGGTCCCCGAGGACGACCCGCGCGTCATCGGGAACTTCGCCACCACCCCGGCCGGGCGCGCCCTGCTCGCCGACGCCGACGTGCTCCTCACGGTCGGCACGCACTTCCGGTCCAACGAGACCGCCGATTACGGGCTCGAACTGCCCGCCGCCCACCTCCAGATCGACATCGACCCGGCGGCGCTCGGCCGCGTGTACCCGGCGACGCACTCCCTGTGCGGTGACGCCTCGGACGTCCTGGCGGCGCTCCTTCCGTACGCCCGGCGCGGTGCGGCCGAGTCCGGCTGGGACACCCGCATCACCGCCGTACGCGAAGAGGTACGGGCGAACCTGCGCGACGCCATCGGTCCGCAGGCCGCGATCTGCGACGCCATCCGGGCCGCACTGCCCCGCGACGCGGTGATCGCCCGCGACGTGACCATTCCGTCCAGCAGCTGGGGCAACCGGCTGCTCGAGATGTACGACCCGCGCGACAACGTCTTCCCGCGCGGCGGCGGCATCGGACAGGGCCTGGGCATGGGCATCGGCGCCGCGCTCGCCAGGCCCGGGGCGCCCGCCGTGGTGATGGCGGGCGACGGCGGCCTCGCGGTGCACCTCGGCGAGCTGCTCACCCTCGCCCAGGAACGGCCGCGACTGACCCTGATCCTCTTCAACGACGGCGGCTACGGCGTGCTCCGCAACATGCAGGACCGCTACAGCGAGCGCCGCTCCGGCGTCGACCTCGCCACACCCGACTTCGAACTCCTCGCCAGGTCCTGCGGGTTGGCGTACGCCAAGATCGCCGCCGAGGAGCACGCGGGGCCCGCGATCGGCCGGGCCGTCGCGTCCGAAGGGCCGACCCTCGTCGAGGTCGACCTGGCCGGGCTCGGGCCGATGAAGAGCCCTTTCACCCCGCCCGTGAAGATCCCCACCGCGTAGGGAGGCCGCAGCCATGACCTCTGAACCCCTTCTCGACCTGCGGGTGCGCCGCATGACCTGGGAGGCCGAGGGAGTCCTCTCCGTCGAGCTCGCCCACCCGGACGGCAAGCCGCTGCCCGCCTGGGCCCCCGGCGCGCACCTCGACGTCCACGTGGGCGGGCAGGTCCGCCAGTACAGCCTGTGCGGCGATCCGCGGGACCCGGCGACGTACCGCGTCGGCGTGCTCAACGAGCCTTCCTCGCGCGGTGGTTCGCGCTACGTCCACACGCGACTCCGCCCCGGCCAGCCGGTCACCGTGTCCGAACCGCGCAACCACTTCGCGCTGGAGGAGGCACCGGCCTATGTGTTCGTCGCGGGCGGCATCGGGATCACCCCCCTTCTCGCGATGGCCCGCGAGGCGGCGCGGCGCGGCATCCCCTGGCGTCTCGCGTACGGCGGACGCACCCGCGACTCGATGGCGTTCACCGAGGAACTCACCTCCCTGGGCGGCGCGTTGACGCTCGTACCGCAGGACGAGTGCGGGCACATCGATCTGGCCGCCGCACTCGAAGGGGCTCGCGACGACGCCCTCGTGTACTGCTGCGGGCCCGAGCCGCTGCTCGCCGCCGTGGAGGCCGTCTGCCCGGCCGAGCGGCTGCGCGTGGAGCGGTTCGCCGCGCCCGTCGTGGCGCGGACCGGGGACGACTCCGCGTTCGAGGTGGAGTGCCGCGCGTCGGGCCGCACCCTCACCGTCGGCGCCGACACCTCCATCCTCCAGGCCGCCGAGGCCGCGGGCCTGAGCGTCAACAGCTCCTGCCAGGAAGGCATCTGCGGCAGCTGCGAGACCCGGGTGCTCGACGGCACCCCCGACCACCGCGACTTCCTGCTCAGCGAGGCCGAGCACGCGGCAGGCGCCTCGATGATGATCTGCGTCTCGCGCTGCGCGTCAGGACGACTCGTCCTCGACCTGTAATTCCCCACCGGAGGCAACAGTGACCACCACCTGGCCGTACCTGGACGTCCACCAGTCCCGTACGCACGAGCCGACCCCCTACGAGTCCAAGCTCGCCGCCACCCTCGAAGAGGTCTTCACCAAGGACGGACACGAACTCACCGATGTCGTACGCGGCTTGAACGCCCGTCAGGTGCACGCGCCCGACGGCGCCCAGTGGACCGAGGAGTCCTTCCGTGCCGAGATGAACCGCCTGGGAGCCTGAGATGACCCTGTCCGTGAAAGACACCGCCGCGGCCGTGAAAGACACCGCCGACCACATCTACGCGACCGGCCTGCGCAACCAGTGGCACCCCGTCGTACCCTCCTCCTTCGTCGCGCCCGGCGCGATGCGCAAGGTCACCGCCCTCGGCGAGCAGTGGCTCCTGTTCCGCCGCTCCGACGGCACCCTCTCGATGCTCGCCGACCGCTGTCCGCACCGCGGCGCGCCCCTCTCCCTGGGCAAGCACCTGGGCGACCGGGTGGCCTGCTGGTACCACGGCGTGGAGGTCGAGACCGACGGCACCGTCTCCTCCGTGCCGGGTCTGCCCGGCTGCAACCTGGAGGGCAAGAAGCTGGTGACCTCGCTGCCGGTGCGCGAGATCGGCGGCGCGGTCCTCGCCTACTTCGGCGACGAGCGGCACCCCGAACCGGCCGAGCTGACCCTGCCCGAGCCGCTCACCGACCCCGAGGTGGACGCGATCCTCTGCTACGCGGAGTGGAACGGCCCCTGGCGGTTCGCGGTGGAGAACCTGCTCGACCCGATGCACGGCGCGTTCCTGCACCACGAGTCGCACACGATGTACGACGGCGACACCACCGCCAAGTTCCGCATCCGCGAGACGGACCGCGGCTACTTCTTCGAGAAGACCGACCAGCGGGGCGTCAACTTCGACTGGGTCGAGCTGTGCCGCACCGGCGTCGACTGGGTGGACCTGACCATCCCGTACCCGCCCTCGGCCGGGCCCGGCGGGCCCTTCGGGATCGTCGGCATGGTCTGCCCGGTCGACGAGAACCGCACCGGCGTCTTCTTCTGGCGCTACCGCCGCGTCCAGGGGTGGCAGCGCGACACCTGGCGCTTCCTCTACAAGACCCTCATCGAGGAGCGCCACTGGCAGGTACTCGAACAGGACCGGGTGATGCTGGAGGCGATGCCCGCCGACGCCGACCAGCGGGAGAACCTCTACCAGCACGACCTGGGCGTGGTGCGGCTGCGCCGGATGTACCGGGCGGAGGCCGAGGCCCAGGCGCGGGCCGCTCAGCCCGCGGTGTCCGCTCCCGGTCCCGTGCCCGCTTCCGCTTCCTGAGGCGCGTCTGAGTCCGTGATGGACCGCTCCAGCTTGGACATGAGCCGGGCCAGCTGGCGGCACTCGGCGGGCGAGAGTCCGCCGAGCATCCGGCGCTCGTTGTCGAGGTGCTCGGCGAACACCTCGTCGATCTTGGCGAGCCCGGTGTCCGTGAGCCGCGAGTAGACGACGCGGCGGTCCTCCGCGTCGCGCTCGCGCACGATCAGACCGTCCTTCTCCAGGCGGTCGATGCGCAGCGTCACCCCGGCCGACGAGACCAGGCCCGAGTCGGCGAGCTGGCCCGCCGTGAGCCGGTAGGGCGCCCCCGCCCTGCGCAGCGCGGTCAGCACGTCGAAACCGGCGACCGCGAGGCCGTGCCGCTCGATCGCGGAGGTGAGCCGGGTGTTGTACCGGATGAAGGTGCGGTGCAGGCGGGCCAGGACCTCCAGGGGCGCGGTGTCGAGGTCGGGCCGCTCCCGCGCCCAGTCCTCGATGATCGACGCCACCGCGTCCGGCTGGTGCGCCGCCTTCTTCTGGGCCATCTGTCGCCGCCCTCCCTGCCGTCTGCCGTCCGGTCCGGTGGTCCGCCGGGCCCGTGCGGAAATCTTAGCCCTCAAGGATCACGGGCAATCCCCCTACCCTGGTGCGCAACGGCTGCGCGACGGGCCATAATCGCCTGATACATCGGATGTCTATTCCGACACCTTTGACACGTGAGGCGAGGTCCCCATGGCTGTCACCGACGAGGCCATCGAGAAGATCAAGGGCATGATCGTCTCCGGCGCGCTGCGTCCCGGCGACCGGCTGCCCAAGGAGAGCGAACTCGCCGCCGACCTGGGCCTTTCGCGCAACTCCCTGCGTGAGGCGGTGCGCGCGCTCTCGCTGATCCGCATCCTCGACGTACGCCAGGGCGACGGCACCTACGTCACCAGTCTGGACCCGCAACTCCTCCTGGAGGCCCTGAGTTTCGTCGTCGACTTCCACCGCGACGACACGGTCCTGGAGTTCCTCGCGGTGCGCCGCATCCTGGAGCCCGCGGCGACGGCGATGGCCAGCGCGCACATCACCGAGGCCGAACTCGACACGCTGACACAGCAGTTGGACGCCCTGGGGGCGAGCCCTTCGGTGGAGGAGCTGGTCGCCTGCGACCTGGAGTTCCACCGGGGCATCGTGCAGTCCTCCGGGAACTCGGTGCTCTGCTCCCTGCTCGACGGCCTCTCGGGACCCACCACCCGGGCCCGCGTCTGGCGCGGGCTCACCCAGGAGGACGCCGTCAGCCGGACCCTCCACGAGCACCGCGCGATCCTCACCGCGCTGCGCGACCGCGACGCCGAAGCGGCCAGGGCATGGGCGACGGTGCACATCGCGAGCGTGGAACAGTGGCTGCGCTCCACCTTGTGAGCCCGTGGCTCCGCCATGAGTGACGCACGGATGACCTGGGCAGTGTTCCCGTCACTCCCCCACGCAAGGGGGCTGCGGAGGGCCCCTGCCGACGCCGTAAGGTTGGGGCGTACGCAAGGGAACGTCGGAAGGAGGCCTGGGTGATCGAGCTCGAGGGGGTTCCCGAGCTGGTCGACCCGGTCATGGTGGCCGCGTTCGAGGGCTGGAACGACGCCGGCGACGCCGCCTCCACCGCGGTCGCGCATCTCGACAAGGAGTGGAAGGGCGAGGTGTTCGCGGCGCTGGACGCCGAGGACTACTACGACTTCCAGGTCAACCGGCCCACCGTCTGGCTCGACGGCGGGGTGCGCAGGATCACGTGGCCCACGACCCGCCTTTCGGTGGTGCGCGTGGGCGGCGACAAGCCGCGTGACCTGGTCCTGGTCCGTGGCATCGAGCCGTCGATGCGCTGGCGCTCGTTCTGCAACGAGATCCTGGGCTTCGCGCACGAGCTGGGCGTCGAACTGGTCGTGATCATGGGTGCGCTGCTCGGCGACACCCCGCACACCCGGCCCGTGCCGGTCAGCGGCGTCACCTCCGACCCGGACCTGGCCCGCACGATGGACCTGGAGGAGACCAAGTACGAGGGCCCGACGGGCATCGTCGGCATCCTCCAGGAGGCCTGCACGCACGCGGGCGTACCGGCCGTCAGCCTCTGGGCCGCCGTCCCGCACTACGTCTCGCAGCCGCCCAACCCCAAGGCGACGCTGGCGCTCCTCAACCGCCTGGAAGACCTCATCGACCTGCGCATCCCGCTGGGCGAGCTGGCCGAGGACGCGCGCGCCTGGCAGCTGGGCGTGGACCAGCTGGCCGCCGAGGACAGCGAGGTCGCCGAGTACGTCCAGTCCCTCGAGGAGGCCCGGGACACCGCCGAGCTCCCCGAGGCGTCGGGCGAGGCCATCGCCCGCGAGTTCGAGCGCTATCTGCGCCGCCGCGACGGCGGCGGGCCGCCGGGCCCCGGCCAGACCGCGGGCCACGCCACGGACGGCGAAGGGGCGGCCTACCTGCGCGATGCGCCCAGCGACCGCACCCGGCCGCCGAAGCCGAAGCCTTCGCAGCGCCCGACGGAGCAGAGCGCCGGGGAGCCGGAGGCCACGGAGGGGCCGGGGAGCGCCGAGAACGCCGAGAGCGCTGAGAGTGACAACGGCAGCGGCGACAGCGGTGATGATTCGGGCGATTCCGGGACGTCCGAGTCCTCGGACGACTGACGCGGCCGAGCACGTAGTAGATCGCCACGCGAGGGGGGGGCGGCACCCACTAGGGTGCCGCCCCCCCCTCGCGTTGTGCCCGCCGCGCCGTCACCCCTCGCGCCACTGACACCTCGTACGTGTTTGGCGTGTTGAGGGCGTGACATCGCCTTCCAGCCGAATTGCCCGGGGTTCCCTCTTCAACTTCTCTTCAAACTCCGTTGCGCAAAAGAGGGGTGGACGAGTCGGCGTGCCAGTAGCAAGGTGTGCCCCGAAGGCGCGGCTGCGCAGAGCACGGCACCCGAAGGACCGAAGGGAGCGGTGGAGCGATGACCGAGCAGGCGAACCCGGCACGGGACCCCGGAGCCGGTGGGCCGGGCCCCGACGGAATGGGATTCACCTACCGAGGAGCCGAGCAGGAGCTGATCGTCGTCGCGAGGCCCGAGGCCCGGCTGCGCGCCGGGGAGGCCGAGGTCCGCTCGGCGTCAGGCTCCGACGTGTCGGCCCTGAACATGTTCCTCACCGACGAACAGCTCTCCCTGGAGCCGCTGTTCGGCAACGAGGAGCGGCTGCGGGCCGCCGCCCCCACCGGCGAGGCCGAGGAGGACATGCCCGATCTGGCGCTCTTCTACCGGGTGCGCGGCGGCGACGACCGGGCCCAGGAGCTGCGCTCGCGGATGGCGGCGCTGCCGGGCATCGACACGGCGTACGTCAAGCCGGGGGCCGTCCCCGCATCGATCGATCCCTCGCCGTCCCGGCCGCGGGACCTCGACGAGGCGACCCGGCGGCGCAAGGAGGGCATGCCCGTCACGCCCGACTTCACCAGCAGGCAGGGCTACTTGAACCCGGCGCCCGAGGGCATCGACGCCCGGTGGGCCTGGCAGCGGCTCGGCGGGTCCGGCGAGAGCGTCACGATCATCGACGTCGAGGGCGCCTGGCAGCTGCGCCACGAGGACCTGTCGGCCAAGCTCGCGGGCGTCGTCATCGGCACCCCCCTCCAGGACGTGGCCTGGCGCAACCACGGCACCGCGGTGATCGGCGTCATCGGCGGCGACCGCAACAGCCTCGGCATCACCGGCATCGCCCCCGAGGCCGTGACCGCGACCGCCTCCTTCCAGCCGCTCGGCACGGCGGCCACCATCCGCGCGGCGGCCGACCGGCTGCACCCCGGCGACATCATCCTGCTCGAACTGCACCGGCCCGGACCGAAGTTCGACTTCGAGCAGCGCGACGACCAGAAGGGCTACATCGCCATCGAGTGGTGGCCCGACGACTACGCCGCGGTGCGCTACGCCACCGCCAAGGGCGTCCTCGTCGTGGGCGCCGCGGGCAACGGCGCCGAGTCCCTGGACGACGCGGTGTACGAGCGCAGGCCGGACGGCTTCCCGTCCTGGTGGCGCAACCCCTTCAACTCCTCCAACCGCTCCTCCGGCGCGGTCCTGGTGGGCGCGGGCGCGCCGCCGCCCGGCACGCACGGCCGCGACCACGGGCCCGACCGCTCGCGCCTCGCGTTCTCCAACTACGGCGCCCGCGTGGACGCGCAGGGCTGGGGCCGCGAGACCACGTCGACCGGCGGCTTCTGGGACCGGCCGGGGGATCTGCAGGGCGGCGCCGAGGAGATCGCCTGGTACACGGACACGTTCTCCGGCACGTCGTCGGCGTCGCCGATCGTGGTCGGCGCGCTGGCCGCGCTGCAAGGCATGCTGAAGGCGTCGGGCCAGCAGCCGATGACACCCGACCGGGCACGCGCGCTGCTGCGCTCCACCGGATCGCCGCAGCAGGACGCCCCGGGCAGGCCCGCCTCGCAGCGGATCGGCAACCGCCCCGACCTGAAGGGGGCGGTCACGAACCTGCTGCCGTCGGCGGTGGGTTCGGGCCGCGCCGAGAGGTTCTGGGACGAGCTGCTCCCCTATCCGCCGGAACTCCCGCCGCGGCTGAGGCTGTTCGTGGCCGGGGAGTGGCGCAACCTCAACAACCCGTCCCCCGAGACGCGCCAAGCGGTACACGCCGCGTTCGCGGGGGGTCAGCCGGACGTACGCGTCTGGTACTCGGACGACGAGGTCGTCGGCCTGGTCGTCACGGGCTGAAGCACGACCAGCACTGCTGAAGGACCACAACCATTGAGGGAAGGTGGCACACGCATGAGCACCACCCCGCAGATGAGTCAGTCGAGCCGGCACCAAGGCCAGCAGTACGGGCAGCAGGGCCAGCAGTACGGCCAGCAGCAGTACGGGCAGCAGGGACCGAGCACGGCCCCGCCGCAGCAGGAGCAGTCCCAGCAGCAGCCGTTCGGCCAGCAGCAGTACGGTCAGCAGCCGTTCGGCCAGCAGGGGACGCTCGGCCAGCAGGGCTTCCAGAGCCCGCAGGGCATGCACAGCCAGCAGGGCATCCAGGGCCAGCAGGTCCCGCCGCAGCTGCGTCAGCAGCTTCAGCAGCTCGGTCAGCAGCAGCCCTTCCAACAACTGCTCCAGCAGTTCGGCCAGGAGCAGATCCCGCAGGCGCAGGCGCCCGACGTCTCCACCCAGGCGCTCGCGTCGAACGTGGCGACGGCGTTCTGGGACGTCGTCCAGCCCCTGCCCGGCCAGGCGTCGATCCTCTACCTGTACGTCGACGGCAACTGGCGCGCGTTCATCAACCCCAACCCGCAGACCCACGACGAGGTCCAAGAGGCCTTCGCCTACGGTCAGCAGGTGATCGGCTACTACGACACCAACAACCCGTCGTACCTGCTGGCCATCGTGGTCACCAAGTAGCGGGCTGAGAGACGGCGGCGCCGGGCGGAGATCCTTCCCGCCCGGCGCCGCTCACGCGTGCGCTAGGCGCAGTTGAACCTCGCGGCCGCCCAGTCCGCGTGGTCCCCGCTCTTGGAGCCGTTGGTGTCCTTCACCTTCAGCACCACGTGCCGGGCGCCGCTGACGTCCACGTCGACCGGCACGGTCGCCGACGCGCCCGTCACCTTCGGTGAGGTCCACAGCACCTTGCCGTCGGCCTCGACCGAGAAGGCCACCTCTCCGTAGCCGTTGATCTCGTCGTCGATGCCCGCGTCCGCGGTGAACTTCGAGCAGCGGCCGCCCGGATAGACCTCGATGACGGAGTCGGCGTGCGTGCCGATGCCCTTCTCGTAGGTCTTGCCCGCCAGGGTTAGCGGGTGCCCGTCGGCGGCGCCCGACTCGCCGTTGCTACGGTCGCGTTCGGCGGGACCGTAGCCGTTTGTGGACGTGAGCCAGACCATGTCGCTCGCCCAAGTGTCCTTGGCGGGCGCCTCGGGCAGCACGCCGACCGCGAACCGCCCGGTGGCGGTGCGCTCCTGGCCCGCCGAGCGGTAGCGGGCGGCCGCGGTGAGCGACCGCTCGCCGGTGTCCGCGTCCTCGGCGGGCGTGACGGCCACCTCCACCCGGCGCGTGGCGCCCGCGGGGACGCGGTCGATCTCGGCGGTGCCGACGGTCCAGCCCTTGGGGGCGTCGAGGGTGACGTCGACGCCGGTGGCGTCCTTGGTGCCCGCCGTGACCTCGACGGCGACCTTCCCCGCGGTGCCCGCGCCGAGCTCCTGCCCGGCGGCGGCACTCACCGCGGCCTGCGCCCCGGGCACGGCGCCGCCGACGGCGCTGGTGTCGTCGAGCGTCAACGCGAAGCCGCGGTCGGTGCGTTGGGCGGTGGTCTTCACCTTGACGACGCCGCCGCGGTCGTCCCTGTCGTAGAACCAGCCCTGCCCGGCCTTCTCGTACGCGTCCTTCGACGCGAGCTTCGGCAGCTTGCGCCCGTCGAGTTCCACGCGGCTCGGCGCGTCCCCGGTGTGCAGCGTGAACGCGTAGGGCCGCGCGCTCTGCTTCCCGGCGAACCGCCCCTCGCTCGCGCCGATCCGTACGTTCACGTCACCCGCGCCGGAGCGCGGCGCCCGCACTTCCGCCCGCTGCGTGGCGTACTTCCCCTCGCGGTGCTGACGGGTCACGCCGTCGTCCTCGTACAGCTCGAAGGAGGACTTCCCCTGCGGGTAGATGTCCCAGGCGAGCGGCGAGTCGGCCTTCCTGTCCTCGTAGGAACGGATGCCGCCCGGCCACATGGGCACGCTGGCACCGCCCTTGACGAAGAGCGGCAGGGTGTCCAGGGGCGCGCTGTAGCCGTCGATCGTGGTCGGCCCCTGGTAGGTACGCCCGCTCCAGTAGTCGGTCCACGTCCCCTTGGGGAGATAGATGCCGTCGCGGGTGGTGGAGTCCTTGTAGACGGGCGCGACGAGGAAGTCCTCGCCGGTCAGGAACTCGTACTTGGCGGCGTCGGTCGCGGCCTTGGGGTCATGGGGGTACTCCAAGGCCAGCGGCCGCACCGCGCCCACACCGGTCTTCGTCGCCTGGTGGGCGTACGAGTACAGGTAGGGCAGCAGCGACTCGTGCAGTTTCAGGTACTTGCGGTTGATGGAGGTGTAGGGCTCGCCCTGGCGGAAGGGCTGCTTGTCGCTGGCGGCCCAGCCGTCCATCGTCATCGTGACCGGCAGGAACATCTTCCACTGCAGATCGCGTACGTACGTCTTGGGGCTGCCGCCGAAGATGCCGTCGACGTCACCCGTCGTATAGGCGAGCCCGGACATGGTGGACCCGGCGTACGTCGGGATCTGCCAGCGGATGTACTCCCAGCTGCCGCTCTGGTCGCCCGACCACTGCACGCCGCAGCGCTGCGCGCCCGACCAGCTCTCGGGGGCCCAGGTGAAGCCACGGGCATCGCTGTTGTCCTCGATGCCCTGATAGGCGTCCTTGCAGCCGTCGAGCGCCTTCTTGTAGCCGTCGCCGACCCAGGCGACGTCGAGCTTGGCGACGCGCTGGCCCGCCTTGACCTGGTCGGCGATCTTGTCGATGCCGTCCTCGGTCCACAGGCCCATCTTCATCTTGCGCTCGGCCAGGCCCTTGGAGGTCTCGGCGAGGTTCTCGTAGCCGCAGCCGTAGCCGTCGTTGACCAGCATCCAGCCGTTGGGCATGTCGTTCTCTACGTAGCCGTCGGCGACCTTCAGGGAGTCCAGGGTGTGCCGCTCGCCGCGGTTGGCGTTGTGCAGGTAGCAGTCGGCGTCGCCGATCTCCATGCCGTATATCGGCGGCAGGAAGGGCTTCCCGGTGAGCTTCGTGTACTGCCCGATGACGTCCTTGGCCGCGTCGTCGCCGCGCCCCGCGAAGTAGTAGGCGTCGAAGCGCTGTTCCTTCGCGGTGGCGGTCACGGGCTCGGCGAAGTCATAGGTGTTGGGTGCGTAGGTGTTCCGGAAGACCCCGTACCCCGCCGAAGACAGGTAGAACGGCACCGAGTTGGGGTGCCCGCCGTCGTCCCAGTTGTAGTCGACGCCGACCTCGACCTTCTTGTCCCGGTGCGAGGTGTTGCCGCGGCCGTTCTGCATCCCGGCGCCGTAGAACTGCTCGTCGGCGCCGCGCGCCAGGCTCTGCGTGGTGGCGTCCTTCGTCCAGGACAGGCCCTTGGACTCGGCCCAGACGCGGCTGCCGTCGGCGCGGTACAGGGCGAAGCGCAGCGGCGACTTGTAGGCGCGCAGCGTCACCTTCGATGTGCTCAGCTCGTAGCGGTCGCCCTTGTCCGCCCACGTGGTGCGCGGCGCCTTGCCCTGCGGCAGGACGATGTCCTTGCCCGCCGGGTCAGTGAACGTCCCGTCGGGGGCGAGTTCGAGCCGGAAGGTCTCTTCGGCGACGAAGCTGACGCGGGCCTCGGCGCGGCCCGCGGTCAGCCGGTACACGGATCCGTCGTGGGCGAACCCGGTGACGTCACCGACGGTGGTCGAGGGCTCGTCGGCGGCTTGCGCGAAACCGCCGCCGGGACCCGCGAACACCGCGAGGAGGCCCAGCAGAGCGGCCGCGGCCGCCGATCTGAAGCGCGTGGGAGATCTCATGGCGGAGGTCTAGCGCGAGGACTGGCCCCGGGGCCATGGACTTTGCTGCCTTGCTCGTGGATTTCCGGAGCACCGGGCGGTCCTGCACACGAAAAGCCGGACGGGCGGAAGATTCCAGCCCGTCCGGCGTTTGAGGACGAGCCCGCAGGGCGATCGACCTCAGCCGAAGCCGACCGAACCGCTACAAGGCCACGCCAAGCAACGCGTCGACGGCGCGGGACACGACACCGGGCGCGCCCTCGTCCGAACCGCCGTCGGCGTCCTGGCGCGCGGCCCAGGCGTCGACCGCCGCGAGAGCGGCAGGCGCGTCCAGGTCGTCCGCGAGCGCCTCGCGGATCTCCTCGACGAGCGCGTCGGCGGAAGGCCCGTCGGGACGGGACACCGCCGCACGCCAGCGGCCGAGCCGCTCGACGGCCTCCTCCAGGACGGAGTCGGTCCACTCCCAGTCCGCGCGGTAGTGGTGCGCGAGCAGGGCGAGGCGGATCGCCGCCGGGTCGACGCCGTCGCGGCGCAGCTTGGAGACGAAGACGAGGTTGCCCTTGGACTTGGACATCTTCGCGCCGTCCAGGGCGACCATGCCCGCGTGGACGTACGCCTTGGCGAACGGGAACTCGCCGGTGAGCGCCTGGGCGTGCGACGCGCCCATCTCGTGGTGCGGGAAGGCGAGGTCGGAGCCGCCGCCCTGCACGTCGAAGCCCATCCCCAGGTGGTCGAGGGCGATGGCGACGCACTCGATGTGCCAGCCGGGCCTGCCGCGGCCGAGCGAGGCCCCGTCCCAGCTCGGCTCGCCCTCGCGGGCCGCCATCCAGAGCATCGGGTCGAGCGGGTCCTTCTTGCCCGGACGCTCCGGGTCGCCGCCGCGCTCGGCGGAGAGCAGCTTCATGGCGGCCGCGTCGAGCCCGGACACCGCCCCGAAGTGCGGGTCGGACTCGACCGAGAAGTAGACGTCGCCGTCGAGCTCGTAGGCGGCGCCCATGTCCCTGAGCCGTTCGACGAGCGGCACGATGCCGGGTATCGACTCGACGGCTCCGATGTAGTGCTTCGGCGGCAGGAGTCGCAGCGCGGTCATGTCCTCGCGGAACAGCGCGGTCTCGCCCTCGGCGAGCTCGACCCAGTCCTTGCCGTCGCGGTTGGCGCGTTCCAGGAGCGGGTCGTCCACGTCGGTCACGTTCTGGACGTAGTGAACCTGCCGCTTGGTGTCGAGCCACACGCGCTGCACGAGGTCGAACGCGTTGTAGGTCGCCGCGTGACCCATGTGGGTCGCGTCGTACGGAGTGATGCCGCAGACGTAGATACGGGCGACGGGACCGGGGTCGAGGGTGACGAGTTCACCGGTCGCGGTGTCGTGGATCCGGAGGTCGCGGCCCTTGCCAGGAAGGGCGGGGACCTCAGAAGCGGGCCAGGCATGCATGCCATGAGCCTAACCGGACGAGGCATCCGTATACGAGTGGGGGATCAAGGAGAATCGGCCGCGCGGGATTCCGGGTGGCCGATTCGCCCCGCCTACACCGGTGGCCAGGGGATCGGGGGCCAGTCTCCGCCCGGCTCCGGATGTCGTCCTGAGGTCAGCAGTGCGGCGACCCGCGCGCGGGTGGCGTCCAGCTCGGCGGGGGTGATCAGACCGGCCAGGCGCTCGGCGAGGTCCGCGCCCTCCTTGAGGGCGTCACGCAGGGTCCGCAGGGCCCCCAGGGCCTCCTCGGGCAGGGGCTCCCCCGCCCACCCCCACAGGAGCGTGCGCAGCTTGTCCTCGGCGTTGAACGTGACGCCGTGGTCGATGCCGTGCAGCCGTCCCTCCGCGGTGAGCAGGTGGCCGCCCTTGCGGTCGCCGTTGTTGATCACCGCGTCGAGCACCGAGAGGCGCCGAAGGCGCACGTCGTCGGCGTGCACGAGGAGCGCGGTCCGCTCCTCGTCGACCTGCGCGAAGCCGATCGCCTTCCAGCCCTCGCCCGGCTCGTCGCCGTCGACCAGGGCGAGCAGCTCCGTCTCGTCGGACGCCTCGATCCACAGCTGGCACATGCCCTCTCCGTAGGGCCCGTCGCGCCACACGGTCGGCGGCACCAGGTCCCAGCCGTCCTGGGTGATCGCCCGCGACACCTCGTACGCGGCGACCTCGCGCCCCGCGAGGGTGCCGTCGGGGAAGTCCCACAGCGGCCGCTCGCCCGCGACGGGCTTGTAGACGCAGGCGGCTTCCTCGCCCTCGTAGGACACCGTGCAGTAGAGCACCGCGTTCGATGCCTCGCGGATCCGTCCGCGCACGGTCAGCTCCCCGCGGGTCAGGAGCGTGACGGGGTCGGCGCTCACGCTCCCCGCCGGTATCCGTTCTGGCGCGGGCATACGTGTCCTTCCGGGTCGAGCGGGAGGCTGCACAGCGGGCACGGCGGGCGGCCCGCGTTCACGACGTCGAGGGCGCGCTTGGCGAACGCTCTCGCCTGGGCCCCCGTGAGCCGGACGCGGAGCATCGGCGGGCCGTTCTCCTCGTCCTGGAGGAGCCTCTCCTCGGCCTCCGCCAGGTCGTCCTCGGACTCGGCTTCCAGCTCGACGAGCGCCTGCGCCTCGACGATCATCCGCTCTTCCTCGCCGTCCCAGGCGAGCGCCATCGTGCCGACCCGGAACTCCTCCTCCACGGGGGAGTCGAGCGGCGCGCTGTCGGTGATCTCGGCGGGTGCGACGGCCGGCACCGCGGCATTGCCCCCACTGCGGCGTACGACCTCGTCGAGGAGCTCTTCCATGCGCTCGGCGAGCGCGGCCACCTGGGTCTTCTCCAGGGCGACGCTGGTCACCCTGATGCCCGCCGAGGCCTGGAGGAAGAAGGTACGCCGTCCGGGCAGCCCGACCGTTCCGGCGACGAAACGCTCCGGCGGGTCGTAGAGGAACACCTGACGGGACACGTCCTGTCTCCATTGGGATCGACTGCAAGTACTCGTGCCACGACCGGTGACACGACGACTACGGGGCCTGCTTCAACCGCTTCACCCTACTGCGGGCGACGATCACGGTGCGCCCGCACCGCCACCGACCGTCGCGTCGTCGCCCGGCGGCACCTCACGGGGCGCCAGCGACGCGAAGTCCCCGGTGTCCCCCAGGCGTACGAGGAAGGGGCGTAGCCGCGTGTACCGGATGACGGTGACCGAGCAGGGCTCCACGGAGATCCGCTGGAAGAGGTCCAGGTGGAGCCCGATGGCGTCCGCGACAAGGGACTTGATGATGTCGCCGTGCGAGCACATCAGATAGACGGCGTCCTCGCCGTGCTCGCGCTCCACGCGCGCGTTCCACTCGCGGACCGCCTCGGCCGCCCGCGTCTGCATGGCCCGCATGGACTCGCCGCCGGGGAAGGCGGCGGCCGACGGGTGCCGCTGGACGACCTCCATCAGCGGCTCGTCGGTGAGCTCGGCGAGCTTGCGGCCCGACCATTCGCCGTAGTCGCACTCCCCGATGCGGTCCTCGCTGTGCGCCTGGAGGCCGGGCCTGGCCGCGAGCAGCGGTGCCACGGTCTCGGCGCAGCGCTGCAGGGGGCTGGTGACGACCTCGGTGATCGGCAGGGCGGCGAGGCGCCCGGGCAGCGCGGCGGCCTGCGCGGCGCCCCGCTCGTCGAGGGCCACGCCGGGGGTCCACCCGGCGAGCAGACCCGCGGTATTGGCGGTGGAACGTCCGTGCCGGACGAGGATCAGCGTGGGCATGCGGTTCAGCCTAAGCGCCCGTGGGGGTGCGACAGGTGGGCGGGTTGGGAACAATGCCGGTGTGATCGTCGACTGCGCCATCTACCGCGAGGGGCGCCGGACCGAGGGCCCCGAAGACTTCTCCGCTGCCCTCGCCGAGGCGAGGGCAGCGGGCCACGCCTTCGTCTGGATCGGCCTGCACGAGCCGACGGAGGCCGAGTTCGAGAAGGTCAGCCAGGAGTTCGGGCTGCATCCGCTGGCCGTCGAGGACGCCCTCAAGGCCCATCAGCGGCCGAAGCTGGAGGTCTACGACGACTCGTTGTTCATGGTCCTCAAGCCGGTCGTGTACGAGCAGGACAGCGACACCGTCTCCTCCGGAGAGGTCATGGTGTTCATGGGTGACTCCTTCGTGGTGACCGTCCGGCACGGCGAGGGCGCGCCGCTCGGCGTCGTGCGCCACCGCCTGGAGGCCGACCCCGACGTCCTCAAGCACGGCCCCACGGCGGTCCTGTACTCGATCGCGGACGCCTCCGTGGACCACTATCTGGAGGTCGCCGACGAGCTCCAGGCGGATCTGGAGCTCCTGGAGGCGGAGGTCTTCTCGCCGGACGTCGGCGGCTCCCGCAACACCGCTTCGCGGATCTATACGTTCAAGCGGCAGATCCTGGAGTTCCGCAGGGCCACGGGCCCGCTCGCGCTCCCCCTGGCCCGTCTCTCCGGAGCGGGCCCTTTCGGTCCCGCCGTCCCCTTCGTGGACGAATCGGCACAGCCCTTCTTCCGGGACGTCAACGACCACCTGACGCGCGTCAACGAGTCCGTGGAGGGCCTTGACCGGCTCGTGTCGGACATCCTGTCCGCTCATCTGGCCCAGATGAGCGTCCGGCAGAACGACGACATGCGGAAGATCTCGGCGTGGGCCGCCATGGCCGCGGTCCCCACGATGATCGCGGGCATCTACGGCATGAACTTCGACCACATGCCCGAGCTGCACTGGGTGTGGACCTACCCGGCCGTGATCGGGCTGATGGTCGTCCTGGAGTTCGGCCTGTACCGCATGTTCAAGCGCCGCGGCTGGCTGTGACGAAGTCCACCAGCGCGGCGGTGACGGCTTCGGGCTGCTCGTCCGGGATGAAGTGTCCGGCGTCGGGCACGACGATTCCGGTGGTGTTGTCGGCCCACGGGCTGAGGGAGGCGGCCATGTCGGGAACGGAGCCGTGGCTGCTGGAGATGCCGAGGACCGGCACCGTCAGGCGCCGCCGCCCGAGCGCCTCGCGGTTCTTGCGCGCCGACTCCGCGGCGTCCCGGTAGTACGCGAGGGAAGCGCGCAGGCCGCCGTCGGCGGCGACGGACGCCGCGTAGTGGTCGAGCTCGGCGTCGTCGAACGTGCCGGGAGACAGGGCCTTCGCCTTCAGGAACCAGCCGACGTAGTCGCGTTCACGGCCCGCGAGCAGCGTCTCGGGCAGGTCGGGCACGAGGTGGAACGCGAAGTGCCAGGTCTTCCACGCCCGGTCCGGGTCGGTGGGAATCGCCTCCGGGAGGGTGATGCCGGGAATTCCGGCGTCGAGCAGGGCGACCCCGCGCAGGTCGCTCTCGAAGGTGAGGGCGAGGGAGAAAGCGACCCAGGCGCCGATGTCGTGGGCGACCAGGGAGTACGTCGAGACTCCGAGAGCTTGCACCGCGGTGTGGACGTGCGCGGCGACCGCGTGCGTGTCGTAGCCGCGCTCCGGACGCTCGGAGTGGCCCTGACCCGGCAGGTCGATCGCGATGACGCGGAACCGGTCGGCAAGGCCGGGCATCACCTTGCGCCAGGCCCACCAGGTCTGCGGGAATCCGGCGAGCAGGACGACGACCGGGCCGCTCGCCCTGCCGCCTTCGACGGCATGAAGGCGGACCCCGTCCGCGTCGACCCAGCGGTGCGTGAATCCGGCCAGCTGCCGCAGGGGCAGGTCGCGGACGGGGTTGCCTTCGGAGACCTGCGCGGTGCTGGTTGCCGGGTCGGTCACGGGGATCCTCCATCGGTGTCAGACGTGCGGTGGGGACGGTGCGACCGAAGGCTAACGCATCTTGAACTGACCAGTTCAAGATAGGATGGCGCGCAACACGGTCCGCACCATCGGCACATCGGCACATC
Organism: Streptomyces kanamyceticus; assembly: GCF_008704495.1. NCBI lineage: Bacteria > Bacillati > Actinomycetota > Actinomycetes > Kitasatosporales > Streptomycetaceae > Streptomyces > Streptomyces kanamyceticus. Next base: position 8,064,615 of record NZ_CP023699.1, on the reverse strand, counting down.
GGCACATCGGCAAGGAAGGCCGCGTGGCAGGCAAGAAGCAGTTCGACATGGAGACGGCGCTCGACGCCGCGATGATCCAGTTCTGGCGCGACGGCTACGCCGACACCTCATTGGACGATCTGTCCCGGGCAACCGGCCTGAACCGCAGTTCCATCTACTCCTCCCTCGGCGACAAGGAGACGCTCTTCCTGCGCTGCCTGGATCTCTACGCCGCGCGCTACGGGGAGAAGTACGACGACGCCCTGTCGGGTGCGGCCTCGGAACCCGTTGCCGCCGTCCGTGCGTTCTTCGACGTCACCCTTGAGCGCATCGCCGATCCCGGAGTACCCGACGGATGCCTGATCGCCCAGTCGGCCATGGCCGTTCCCGTGCTGAGCCCGAGCGTCGCGGCGCACGCCAAGCAGGCGCTCGGCCGCCAGCTCCAACGCCTGCGCGCCGCACTGAAGGCAGGCGGACTGACCGACCAGGGCGCCGAGGCCTTCGCCGTGCACGCGGCGGCCGTGAACCAGTCGCTCGCCGTCATGAGCAGGGCGGGGGCGAGCCCCGCGCAGCTCCTGGCCATCGTGGGCGTGACCGTTGACGCGCTGTCGCGGACGTCGCGCGCGTAGCGCGTCCGTTGGCGCGTAGCTCGTCCGTTGAGGCGCCGTACTAGGCGAACCCGGGCGCCGATGTCGCGGCGCCGCCCAGGGCGTCACGGCGCTCCGGCATCGTCAGGGACACCATCCGCCGCCAGCCGACGAGCCGTTCGTACGCGTACACGCCGTGGATCCCCGTGGCGAGCGCCTGTCGCTTGACCGGGGGCCAGCCGAGGAGGCGCCCCATGTGGTCCATCACGGCGAGGCTCACGTCGCGGTAGACGCGGATCTCGGCGAGCGCGCACTCGCGCAGGGCGCGCTGGATGGCGCGGCCGTGCCCGGCGCGGGCGAAGCGCAGCAACTCCTCGTGGCAGTACGCCAGATGGTTGTCCTCGTCGTTCGAGATCATCCGCACCGCGCGGCCGATGTCCGGGTGGTCGGCGAAGTACTTGAGCAGCAGCCGCATCTGCTCGGAGGCGCGCTGCTCGGTGACCCTGCTGTGCGCGAGGTAGGTGACGACGTCCCGCACGGCGAGCGGTCTGTCGGCCTTCAGCTGTTCGTGCGCGAGGCCGATGCCGTGCTTCTCCAGGAGCATCGTGTAGTCGGTCTCGTGCGGGACCTCGACGGGGGCGAGCCCGCGCTTGCGCAGCAGTGCGTCGAAGATCCGGCCGTGCTTGTCCTCGTCGGCGCCGTGCCGGGCGATCTTGGGGGCGAGGGCCCGCTCGCCCTCGGGCACGAGTGCGGCGATCCGGCCGTTCTCCCAGCCGCCCTGGGCCTCGCCGCTGGCGGCGATGGAACAGAAGAGCCGGAACGACTCGTCGTTGTCGAGGATTTCCCCGAAGACACTCTTGGCCGACAGCATCACTGGCACCTCCATGCCCCGCGCACGAACCTCCGCAAAGGGATAGTCAAATGCGAGGTTCGACGCTGAGCAACAGGTGTGCCGGTCGGCTCCGCCGAACGAAGGACGACGGCGGACGACGACGGACGACGACGGCGTGCCGCAGGCCGTAACCGGGGGCCCCGTGGCGCGTTGTGCTCCGTGACGGCCGTGGCGGGGAAGACCCCCCGAGCCCCCACCACGGCCGCAGAAAATTCTCCCTCCCGCCCTACGCCAGTCCGGCGCGTTCCAGCGCCTGGGTACCGGCCCGCAGCGCGGTGAGCCGCTCCTCCAGCGTGAAGCCCGCGGGCGCCAGCGTCAGCGTGGTCACCCCGGCCGCCGCGTACGCCCGCATCCGGTCCGCGATGCGGTCCACGGAGCCCAGCAGGGTCGTCGAGTCGATCAGCTGCTTCGGCACCGCGGCGGCCGCGCCGTCCTTGTCGCCCGCCAGGTACTTGTCCTGGATCTCGGCGGCCTCCTTCTCGTACCCCATGCGCCCCGCGAGCTGGTTGTAGAAGTTCTGCTTGCGGCTGCCCATGCCGCCGACGTACAGCGCGGTGTAGGGCCGGAACATGTCCGCGAGGGCGTCCACCTGGGAGTCCTCGCCGACGGCCAGCGGCAGTGTCGGGACGATGTCGAAGCCCTCCATCGTCCTGCCCGCCTTCTCGCGCCCGGCCCGCAGGTGCTTGACGGCCGTCTCCTCCAGGTGCTCGGCGGCCGGGAAGATCAGCAGGGCGCCGTCGGCGATCTCGCCCGTCTGCTCCAGGTTCTTGGGGCCGATCGCCGCGATGTACAGCGGGATGTGCTCGCGCTCGGGGTGGACGGTGAGCTTGAGGGGCTTGCCGGGGCCGCCGGGCAGCGGCAGCGTCCAGTGCTCGCCCTCGTGGGAAAGGCGCTCGCGGGTCATCGCCTTGCGGACGATCTCGACGTACTCGCGGGTGCGGGCCAGCGGCTTGTCGAACTTCACGCCGTACCAGCCCTCGGAGACCTGCGGGCCCGAGACGCCGAGCCCGAGTCGGAAGCGGCCGCCGGAGAGCGAGTCGAGGGTGGCCGCCGTCATCGCGGTCATCGCGGGCTGGCGGGCCGGGATCTGGAAGATCGCGGATCCGATGTCGATGCGTTCGGTCTGGGCCGCGACCCAGGACAGCACCGTCGCGGCGTCCGAGCCGTACGCCTCGGCGGCCCAGCAGACCGCGTAGCCGAGCTTGTCGGCCTCCCTGGCGACGGCGAGATTGTCCGCGTCCATCCCGGCGCCCCAGTAGCCGAGGTTGATACCGAGCTGCATGGCCGATCCCCTTACCGCTGTACTCATGAGTAACGTCCCTGTGCCCGGGACTGTAGCGCGCGGGTGACCAAGTTCTCCACAGTCGATGGTTTGTCCACAGGCCCGCCCGCCGCAGGGATCCGGCCAGTAATCTCAGCGCCCATGGAGCAGAGGCATCTCGGCCGGACCGGCCTGCGCGTGTCCCGCATCGGACTCGGCACCCTCACCTGGGGGCACACCGACGAGAACGACGCCGCCGACCTCATGAAGGCGTTCTGGGAGGCGGGCGGCACCCTCGTCGACACGGCCGACGTGTACGGCGACGGGGAGGCCGAGTACCTGCTCGGGCGCCTGATGGAGCGGCTCGTGCCCCGGCACGACCTGGTCATCGCCACCAAGGCGGGCAGCGTGCCGGACCCCGAGCGGCGCGTCGACGGCTCGCGCGGCCATCTGCTCGCCGCGCTCGACGCCTCGCTCGCCCGCCTGGGCACGGACCACGTCGACCTGTGGCAGGTCCACGCGTTCGACCCGGACGCGCCCCTGGACGAGACCCTGCAAGCGCTCGACATCGCGGTCAGCAGCGGCCGGGCCCGCTATGCGGGAGTCGCCAACTTCTGCGGCTGGCAGCTCGCCAAGGCCGCGACCTGGCAGCTCGCCGCGCCGGGCATACGCACCCGTCTCGCCAGTACGCAGATGGAGTACTCCCTGCTGCAGCGCGGCATCGAGCGTGAGGTGCTGCCCGCGGCCGTCGACCTCGGCGTGGGCCTGCTGCCCTCGTCGCCACTGGGCCGCGGCGTGCTCACCGGCAAGTACCGCCACTCGACCCCGGCCGACTCGCGCGGCGGGTCCGACCAGTTGGCGCCCTTCGTCGCGCCGTATCTGGACGACGCGGCGAGCCGGATCGTGGACGCGGTCGCCACCGCCGCAGACGGCCTGGCGGCGACCCCGCTCCAGGTCGCCCTCGCCTGGGTCCGGGACCGCCCCGGAGTGACCGCGCCGATCGTCGGCGCGCGCAACGCGCAGCAGCTCACGGCCGCTTTGTCAGTGGAGACCCTTAGTCTTCCTGACGAGATCTGCCAGGCGCTCGACGATGTGTCGGCGCCCGTGCACCGCTATCCCGATCAAGACTGGAGCACGCTGTGAGTACGGAGCCCGAAGCCGCTGCCGCGGAGGAAGCGGAGACCGCTGCCGCGGAGGAAGCCGGGCCGGGCACGCCGGACGCCGCCCCGGACGCGACGGACACCACGGACGACGCGGAGGCCACGGACGACGCCGAGGACGGCGACGGGGACGGGGACGGGGACGGCACGGACAGCGCAGATGGCGCGGACGGTGAAGGCGAGAGCGCCGAAGCCACCGAGCCCGCCGCGCCCGCCGAGCTGTCGGAGACCGAGGCGGAGATCGCCGCGCAGCGCGAGCTCCGGGAGCGGATCGAGCAGCGCAAGGCGTCCAAGGAAGGCCCGATCGACGCCGGGACGAAGCTGAGCGGGACCGCCGCCGACCTCCTTGCCGCCGTGCGCGCCGTGGAGAGCGGCGAGCAGCCCGTCGCCAGTGCCTTCCGTGAGCCGGAGCCCGCTCCGCGCAGGCCCGCGCCCTCCCCCGCCGCCGAGCCCGTGCGCGCCCAGCTGTCGTCGGCGCCGTCGGCTCCCGCGGAGGAGTCCGTCGAAGCGGTGCGGACCGTGCTCACCGAGGGAGGGGCCCCCGCCGCGCTCGCGGCGCCGACGGCGGCCGCGCTCGGCGAGGGCGCCGAGGGCCAACTGCGCGAGGACCCCTGGCAGTTGCTGCGCGTTCCCGGCGTCAGGACCGAGCAGGCCGACGGGTTCGCGCGGGCGCTGCTCGGTGCCGAGTGCGGGCCCGACGACGAGCGCAGGGGCCGTGCGATCACCGTCTGGCTCCTGGAGCAGGCCGCCGCCGCCGGGCACACGGCACTCGACTCCTCGGCGCTGACCGCCGCGCTCGGCCAGCGCGCGGTGCCGGATCCGGACGCGGCGGTGCAGAGCGCCCTCGCCGAGGGCGAGGCCCTGGTCTTCCAGGACGCCGTCGAGGGCGCCGACGTACCGGTCCAGCGCTCGGACGACGAGGACGCGCAGGACGGCGCGGAGGAGGAGCCGGAGCGCCCCGTCCGCGTCCTGATCGGACTCGAGCGGTACGCGCTGGCGGAGGAGAGCCTGGCCGACGGGCTCGCCCGAGTGATCAACTCCCTCACCAAGGACGACGCTTCGGGCCCGTCGGCGGACGACTGGGAAGCCGCGGCCGCCGAGCTCTCCGGTTCCGCGGCCGAGCTGGTCCGCGCCGTGGCGGGGCACGGCCTGGTGCTGCACACCGGCGGCGAGACGGCGCGGACGGAGCCCGCCGCCCTGGTGGCGGCCGCCGCGGCGATGGGCCTGCGGGTCTGCGTGGCCACCCACAGCGCCGACGGACGCCACCGCGCGGCGCGGGCACCGGGCGTGCCCGAGGCGGCCGCGGTGACCGTGGCGGGCCTGCTCGCCGGGGCCGAGGGCCCCGGTCGGGACGCGGACGGCGCGTTCGCGCTCGACCTCCTCGTGGTCCTGGACGCACCGCAGCTGGACGTGGAGACGGCGGCGATGCTCGCGGAGTCCCTGCCGGACGGCGCCCGCCTGGTGCTCAGCGGCGACCCGGGCGTGCTGTGGTCGGCGGGTCCCGGTCGGGTCTTCGCGGATCTCCTCGCGGCGCGCTGCTGCCCCCAGGTCGTCTCGCGCACCCCGGACCCGGGCCCCATCGGCGAGCTGGTCTCCGGCATCGGCATCGGCGAGCTGAACCAGGTCGAGGCGCCCGGCAAGGAGGTCGTGATCGTCCCGGTGCGCGACGCCGCCGAGGCGATCCACCGCACCGTGCAGCTCGTCGCGGACTCGGTGCCGCGGGCGATCGGGGTGCCCGCCGAGCAGACCCAGGTGATCACCCCCGGGCACGGCGGCGCCGCGGGCACACGCGTGCTCAACGCCGCCCTGAAGGAGCGGCTGAACCCAGGACCCGGCCGGTTCGGCGGCTTCGACCCCGGCGACCGGGTCGCCCACGTCCCAGCGGCGGGGCGTACGACGCTCGGCCGTGTGGTGCGGGCCGACGCCGAAGGACTGCACCTGGAGTGCGACGGCGCCCCCGTCGTCGTAGGCAAGGAGCGGGTCGAGCAGGAGGTGCGGCACGCGTGGGCGCTCACCGCGCACCAGGCGACGGGGCTGCGCTGGCCCGCGGCGGTCGTGGTGCTGCCGGGCGACGCCGGGCAGGCGCTGACCCGGCCGTGGGTCTACACCGCGTTCAGCCGCGGTGAGCGCCACCTCTCGGTGGTGCAGGGCGTGGAGCAGGCGCTGCCGCGCGCGGTGGCGGAGCGCCTCTGGAAGGACCGTACGACGCGTCTGCGGACGCTGCTGCGCCCGCAGGTGCCGTCGGTGGCCGTCTGAGCGGACGGCCGCTCCCGGCCCCGGACACGGACAAGCGCGCCGCCCCTTCGAGGAGCGGCGCGCTTGTCGGTGCCGGTGTCCGTATCGGTGCCGGTGTCAGCGGGCTCTCGCCCTCAGTGCCCGACGCCCCGGTCCGCCGCGTCCGCTTCGCCCGCCGCGTCCTCGATCTCGTCGAGGGGCACCACCAGGTCGGGGTCGATGTCCACGTCCACGTCGACCCCGTCCAGGGCGTCGTCGTCCAGCTCGTCGTCGAAGACCGCGCTGACGTCGAAGCGGCACACCACCCGGTGCGGGTCGGCCTGGTCGAAGGGGGCGTCGAGCCACTCCCCCGGATCGGCGGGCGCGTCCGCGGCCGTGACCCAGAGCGTGGAGTCGCCCTCCTCCAGACCGAACTCCTTGTGCCGGGAGGCGATTTCGTCCGGTTCGAACTCGCCGAAGAGGACCCCGAGCGCGCCGTGCACGGTGTCGGCGGGACCCGCGCCCTCGCCCTCGCCCTCCTCGTCGAGGTCGGCGACCCGCTGGGCCTGGGCGAGCAGCCGCTGCGGCTCCACCACGGCGTAGTCGCGGCGGATCAGCACGCTCAGGGCGTTCGCCTCCGCCGGGCCCTGGTACGGCGGCAGGGCGTCCTCCGTGCCGGGGATCTCGAAGGGTGTGACCTCGTCGTAGCGGTCGTAGAGGAGTTCGTCGTACTCCTCGGCAGCGGCGGCGAGCTCGTTGAACGCCTCGTAGACGGCCGGATCGTCCTCGCCCGACCTGCGTTCGACCGCGGCCAGGTGTCGGTCGAGCGCGGTCTTGACCGCCTCGGCGGCGGCACGTACCTCGGCAGCGGTGGGCTGCGCAGCATCAGACATAGTGCAGACGCTATCCGTACCGGGCCCATGCCCGCACAATAGATGCGATGCCGGAATACGAATTTGTCGACGTGTACGTACCGCGCGGGGTGACCCGCAAGGAAGCCACCCGCTTGCTGACGGACCACGCGGAGTACGGGCACTGGGAGTTGGATCGCCTGAGCCTGCACTCCGACGGGAGCCGTCGGGTGCGGCTGAAGCGGCGGATCATCCGCCAGCTGAGGGCCACCTGGTGAGAAACGGGAGAAACGGAGCGGGCCCCGCAACAGCGGGGCCCGCTCCGTTTCGGCGTGCTCGCACGCGGGGTCACTCAGGCGTTCGCCCGAGCCCTGCGGTACAGCACGGTGCCCGCGAGCAGTGCGCCCGCGCCCACCGGCAGCGCGAGGCCGACCGGCATCGAGGTGCCGGTCTCCGCGAGCTGCGAGGTCCCCTCAGGCGGGGTGATGCTCTGCGTGCCCGGGTGGTTCGGCATGGCACGGTCGGACGGGCTCACCGGAGAGTGCGCCTTGCCGGGCTGGTGGGGCTTGCCCGGCTGCTCCGGCTTGCCGGGGTGCTCCGGCGAACCCGGGTGTTCCGGCTTACCGGGGTGCTCGGGCGTGCCTGGCTGCTCCGGCTTACCGGGGTGCTCCGGACTCCCCGGCGGCTTGGAGCCGGGCGGGGTCACCGCCTCGCCCCCTTCGTTGGCGCAGTCGTTGCCGGTGGCCGCGTTGCCGAGGCCGCCGACGGTGACGCTGTTGCCGCAGACGTTCACCGGCGCGTTGACCGGCACCTGCACGGTGTTGCCGGAGCCGACGCCGGGTGAATCGCTGGTGTGGCCGTTCGCCGTGGACCCGCCGCCCGGCTTGTGCGAGCCGCTGCCGCCCCCGTGGTGGGAGCCGTTGGCGCAGTCGTTGCCCATCGCGGGGTTGAGGACTCCGACGACGTTCACCGTGTTGCCGCACGCGTTGACAGGAGCGTCAACCGGGAGCTGGACGGAATTGCCCGACAGCACACCGGGCGATTGCGAGCTGCTGCCCTCGGCACCGGAGTCCGCGTGCGCGTAGCCGCCGGTCACGGCGAGTACGCCGGTCGCGGCCGCCACGGTCATCAGACCTTTGCGCGTGACCTGTCGCATAGCTGTTCCCTGCCTTTTGCCTTCCGGAAAACGCCCGGGCCTCCTTGCCCGGGCGCGAAATGCCCGTCGGCCCCGGAGCGCATGGCACGCACTCCGGGGCCGACGGACTCAGACCCTCAAGGGGTGAGGCACAACAACGTCACTTGTTGATGCAGGTGTTGCCGAAGGCGGGGTTCAGCAGCCCGATCACGGAGACCGTGTTGCCACAGGCGTTCACCGGCACGTGCACGGGCACCTGGATGACGTTGCCCGAGACGACACCGGGGGACTTCACGGCGGCACCCTGGGCACCGGCGTCGGCAGCGGCGATGCCCGCGCCAGCGAGCACGAGACCACCAGTGGCAGCCGCAGCAGCGACGACCTTCTTGATCATTATTCCTCCTTGTTGGCAAATGCAGTCCCAGCCGCGGACTGCATCACCTGTAACGAGGGGGAAGTTGTGGGGCTACGAGCCCATGACTCCTTTCACTCTTTTCAGTCAAGTACGTACGCGCTGGCGATTGTTGGAAAGTCGTTTCAGCGCGCAAATCGGACGGTTCCCGTCAAGAAGTGTCTCCGGTCAGGAGGCGTCGATGAAACGGTCGAGCACCCGCACCCCGAACTTCAGGCCGTCCACCGGCACCCGCTCGTCGACGCCGTGGAACATGCCCGCGAAGTCCAGCTCCGGCGGCAGCTTCAGCGGCGCGAAGCCGAAGCCCCGGATCCCCAGGTCGTCGAAGGACTTGGCGTCCGTACCGGCCGAGAGCATGTACGGCACGGCGCGCGCGATCGGGTCCTCGGCGCGCAGGGCGATCTGCATGGCGTCGACCAGGGCGCCGTCGAACGTGGTCTCCAGCGCCTTGTCCGCGTGCACGTCCTCGCGCCGCACGTTCGGGCCGAGGATCCGGTCCAGGTCGGCGAGGAACTCCTCCTCGTAGCCCGGCAGGTAGCGGCCGTCGACGTGCGCGGTGGCCTGCCCGGGGATCACGTTCACCTTGTAACCGGCGCCGAGCTGCGTCGGGTTGGCGGTGTTCTGCAATGAGGCGCCGATGAGCTTGGCGATGCCGCCGAGCTTGGCGAGCGTCTCGTCCATGTTCTCCGGGTCGAGCTCGGTGCCGAGGGCGTCGCCGAGCTCGTCGAGGAAGTGCCGCAGCGTCTTGGTGACGCGCACCGGGAACTTGTGCCGTCCCAGGCGCCCGACGGCCTCGGACAGCTCGGTGATCGCGTTGTCCTTGTGGATCATCGAACCGTGGCCTGCGGTGCCGTCCACGGTCAGCTTCATCCAGTGCATGCCCTTCTGCGCCGTCTCGACGAGGTAGAGCCGCAGGTTCTCGTTGACGGTGAAGGAGAAGCCGCCGACCTCGCTGATCGCCTCCGTGCATCCTTCGAAGAGGTCGGGGTGGTTGTCGACGAGGTGCCGCGCCCCGTACGTACCGCCCGCCTCCTCGTCCGCGAGGAACGCGAGGACGATGTCGCGCGGGGGCTTGCGGCCCGTGCGCATGCGCTCACGGATGACCGCGAGGGTCATCGCGTCCATGTCCTTCATGTCGACGGCGCCCCGGCCCCACACACAGCCGTCCGCGATCTCCCCGGAGAAGGGGTGGTGCGTCCAGTCCGCGGCGTTGGCGGGCACGACGTCCGTGTGGCCGTGGATGAGCAGCGCGGGCCGCGACGGGTCCTCGCCCTCGATCCTGGCGACGGTGGAGGCCCTGCCTGGGCGGGACTCGAAGATCTTCGGTTCGAGCCCGACCTCGGCGAGCTTCTCGGCCACGTACTCGGCGGCCTTGCGCTCCCCCGGGCCCGAGTGGTCGCCGTAGTTGCTCGTATCGATCTGGATCAGTTCACGACAGAGGTCGACGACCTCGTCCTCGCCGGTGACGGCCTTGCCCGTGCTGGACCCGCTCACGCTGGCTCCTCCCGCATTCGCAGCTGGTGGTCCCCCTCATCCTCTCTCTCCCGACCTCATCACCCAAGGCCGGGCGGGTGTCGTCATGCGCCGTTCACAGCGGAGGACGGGTGATCGAGTGCCCCCGGAAGCCTGGTAATGTTCTCTCTGTCGCCGCGGGGAAAACCCCGCGAAGACAGACACCTTGTCCGGGTGGCGGAATGGCAGACGCGCTAGCTTGAGGTGCTAGTGCCCTTTATCGGGCGTGGGGGTTCAAGTCCCCCCTCGGACACCAGCTGAAGACCCCACATCACGTGGGGTCTTTTGCGTTACTCCGACCGGGCCGCCCACAGCGTGAGGGCCATCGTGAGGCCGCCGCCGGGGGTGTCCTCGGCGGTGAGCGTGCCGTTCATCGACTCCGTGAAGCCGCGGGCGACCGCGAGGCCCAGGCCCACTCCCGCGCCGCGCGGCGCGTCTCCGTAGCGCTGGAACGGTTCGAAGATGCGGTCCTTGGCGGTGTCGGGGACGCCGGGTCCTCGGTCCACCACGCGGAGTTCGACGTGGTCGCCGATGGCGCTCGCCGAGACCAGGACGCGGGCGCCCTCGGGGCTGTACTTCACGGCGTTCTCGACGATGTTGGCGACCGCGCGCTCCAGGAGGCCCTTGTCGACCGTGACCATCGGGAGGTTCTCCGGGATGTCCAGGTCGACGCTGTCCTCCGGTACGCCGCCCAGCGCCATCGGCACGACCTCGTCGAGGTCGATCTCGCGGATCAGCGGGGACACCGTGCCGGTCTGCAGGCGGGACATGTCGAGGAGGTTGCCGACCAGGTGTTCCAGGCGGTCGGCGCCGTCCTCGATGCCCTCCAGGAGTTCCGCCTCGTCCTCCTCGGACCATTCGACGTCGTCGGAGCGCAGTGAGGAGACGGCGGCCTTGATGCCCGCGAGCGGCGTACGCAGATCATGGCTGACGGCGGCGAGCAGCGCGGTGCGGATGCGGTTGCCCTCGGCGAGCGCGCGGGCCTCCTTCGCCTCCCCTTGGAGCCGCTGGCGGTCCAGGACGACGGCGGCCTGCGCGGCGAACGCGGCGAGGACGCGGCGGTCCTCCGCGGGCAGCACCCGGCCCGAGAGCGCGAGGGCCATGTGGTCGCCGACGGGCATGTCCACGTCGGCGTCCTCGGGGCGGTCGAGTGGCAGGGCCGTGCCGACCCGGCCCGCGCAGGTCCAGGGTTCGACGTCGCTCGCGCGTTCCAGGAGGGCGACGGACTCCATGGCGAAGGTCTCGCGGACCCGTTCCAGGAGGGCCTCCAGACTGGTCTCGCCGCGCAGCACGCTGCCCGCGAGGAAGGAGAGGATCTCCGATTCGGCGCGCAGCCTGGCCGCCTGATGGGTGCGCCGGGCGGCGAGGTCCACGACCGACGCGACGGCCACCGCGACCCCGACGAAGATGACCAGAGCGACGATGTTCTTCGGGTCGTTGATGGTCAACTTGCCGATGGGTGGCGTGAAGTACCAGTTCAGGAGCAGTGAGCCGACGCCCGCCGAGACGAGCGCGGGCCAGGCGCCGCCCAGTATCGCGGCCGCGACGGTCAGCGACAGATAGAGCAGCATGTCGTTGGCGAGGCCCACGCCGGGCGCCCAGGTGCTGAGCAGGTAGGTGAGCAGCACCGGGCCCGCCACGCCGATCAGCCAGCCGCCCAGGCGCCGGGCACGGCCGAGTCTGAAGCTCCTGGCCACCGGGAGTCCGCGTCCGGTGCCGACCGCGTCGTGCGTGACGAGGTGGGCGTCGAGGTCGGGGCCCGATTCGCGGGCCACGGTGGCGCCGACGCCGGGCCCGAAGACGTACTGCCAGGTCTTGCGGCGCGAGACGCCGAGGACGATCTGGGTGGCGTTGACGCCGCGCGCGAAGTCGAGGAGCGCGGCCGGTATGTCGTCGCCGACGACGTGGTGGAAGGTGCCGCCGAGGTCTTCCACCAGGGTGCGCTGGACGGCGAGTTCCTTGGGCGAGCCCGAGCTGAGGCCGTCGCTGCGGGAGATGTAGACGGCGAGCACCTCGCCGCCCGCGCCCTTCTCGGCGAGGCGGGCCGCGCGGCGCAGCAGGGTGCTGCCCTCGGCGCCGCCGGTGAGGCCGACGACGATGCGTTCGCGCGAGCCCCAGATCTTCTTGACGCGGTGTTCGGCGCGGTACTCGGTGAGGTACTCGTCGACGCGGTCGGCGGTCCACAGGAGCGCGAGTTCGCGCAGGGCGGTGAGGTTGCCGGGCCTGAAGTACTTGGAGAGCGCGGCGTCGACCTTGTCGGGCTGGTAGATGTTGCCGTGCGCCATGCGGCGGCGCAGCGCCTGGGGCGACATGTCGACCAGCTCGATCTGGTCGGCGCGGCGCACCACCTCGTCGGGCACCGTCTCCTTCTGGCGTACGCCGGTGATGGATTCGACGACGTCTCCGAGGGACTCCAGGTGCTGGATGTTGGCCGTGGAGACGACGTCGATGCCCGCCTGGAGGAGTTCCTCGATGTCCTGCCAGCGCTTGGCGTTGCGCGATCCGGGGATGTTGGTGTGCGGGAGTTCGTCGACGAGGGCGACGGCGGGGCGGCGGGCGAGGACCGCGTCGAGGTCCATCTCGGTGAAGGCCGTGCCGCGGTACTCCAACTGGCGGCGCGGGATGACTTCGAGGCCGTGCAGCATCACCTCGGTGCGCGGCCTTTCGTGGTGCTCCACGAACGCGACCACGCAGTCGGTGCCGCGCTCGACGCGACGGTGTGCCTCGGAGAGCATCGCGTACGTCTTGCCGACGCCGGGTGCGGAGCCGAGGTAGATCCTGAGGGTGCCGCGTGCCATGTGTTCTGGAATCCGTCCGCCGGTCGTCAGCTCTCGAAGCGGTATCCCATGCCCGGCTCCGTGATGAGGTACCGGGGATGGGAGGGGTCCGCTTCCAGTTTGCGTCTCAACTGGGCCATGTAGACCCGGAGATAGTTGGTCTTGGTGCCGTGGGAGGGGCCCCACACGTCGAGCAGGAGCTGGCGCTGGGTGATGAGCCGTCCCGGGTTGCAGATCAGTATTTCGAGGAGCTGCCACTCCGTCGGGGTCAGGCGTATGTCGCGGCCGCGCCGGGTGACCCGCTTGGCCACCAGGTCGACGGAGAAGTCGTCGGTGGTGACCACGACGCTCTCCTGGGAGACCGGGGTGGACTCGGTGCGGCGGACCGCGGCGCGCAGCCGGGCGAGGAGTTCGTCCATGCTGAACGGTTTGGTGATGTAGTCGTCGGCTCCCGCGTCGAGGGCCTCGACCTTCTCGTCGGAGGCGCGCCGCGCGGTGAGCACGAGGACCGGTACGCGGGTCCAGCCGCGCAGGGCCTTCAGTACGTCGATGCCGTCCATGTCGGGCAGGCCCAGGTCCAGGACGATGACGTCGGGCTGCCCGGCGGCGGCGAGCCGGAGCGCGGTGGCTCCGTCGGGGGCCGCGTCCACGGCGTAGGCGCGCGCCTCCAGGTTGATCACGAGAGCCCGTACGAGCTGTGCGTCGTCCTCCACCACAAGGACCCGGGTCATCGGAGTGCCTTCTTCCTCGTGGCGGGAGCCGAGGGACCCGGGCGTGTGCCAGGGCCCTCGGCTCCCGCCTGTGACGGTTAAGCCCATCAGCCCTTCTCGGTCAGTTCCTTGAGGGCGATGTTGAGCTGGAGGACGTTGACGCGCGGCTCGCCCACGAAGCCGAGGATCCGTCCGTCGGTGTGCCCGTCGACCAGCTTCTGGACCTGCTCGACGCCCAGGTGGTTCCTGGCCGCGATGCGGTGCACCTGGAGGTCGGCGTACTGCGGGGAGATGTGCGGGTCAAGGCTGGAGCCCGAGGAGGTGACCGCTTCGGCGGGCACGTCGGAGGGCTTGACCTTGTGGTCCGCGGTGGAGTTGTCCTTGATGACGGCCGCCTTGGCGTCCTTCACCTGCTGGATCAGGTCCTTGTTGTCACCGGCGAGGTTGGTGGCGCCGGAGACGAGCAGGTTGTACTGCGTGTTGACGCCGTTGGCCTGGTTGGAGCCGAGGCCGTTGGAGGGGCGCGGCTGGAACCACTTGAGGTCGGGCTCGGGCGTCTCCTGGCCCTTCTTGAGCGGCAGGTCGTAGCGCTGGCCGATGAGTTCGGAGCCGACGACCTTGCCGTCCGCGCTCACCTCGGAGCCGTTCGCCTTGCCGGGGAACAGGGCCTGGGCGACGCCGGTCACCGCGAGCGGGTAGATGACGCCGCAGATCACGGTCAGGACGAGCAGGGCGCGAAGGCCTGCTCCTATCAACCGGGCTGTGTTTCCTACGGAGTTGTTCATGGCGATCAGCCGATCCCGGGGATGAGGGAGATGAGTACGTCGATGATCTTGATGCCGATGAACGGGGCGACGAGCCCGCCCAGGCCGTAGATCCCGAGGTTGCGCCGGAGCATCTTGTCGGCGCTCATCGGCCGGTAGCGCACGCCCTTCAGCGCGAGCGGCACGAGCGCGATGATGATCAGCGCGTTGAAGATGACCGCGGAGAGGATCGCCGACTCGGGCGACGACAAGTTCATGATGTTGAGCTTGTCGAGCGAGGGATAGGCGACCGCGAACATGGCGGGGATGATCGCGAAGTACTTCGCGACGTCGTTGGCGATCGAGAAGGTCGTGAGCGCGCCCCGGGTGATGAGGAGTTGCTTGCCGATCTCGACGATCTCGATGAGCTTGGTCGGGTTGGAGTCCAGGTCCACCATGTTCCCGGCCTCCTTGGCGGCCGAGGTACCGGTGTTCATGGCCACGCCGACGTCCGCCTGGGCGAGCGCCGGGGCGTCGTTGGTGCCGTCACCGGTCATGGCGACGAGCTTGCCGCCCGCCTGCTCGCGCTTGATCAGCGCCATCTTGTCCTCGGGCGTGGCCTCGGCGAGGAAGTCGTCCACGCCCGCCTCGTCCGCGATCGCCTTGGCGGTCAGCGGGTTGTCACCCGTGATCATGACGGTCTTGATGCCCATGCGGCGCAGTTCGTCGAACCGCTCGCGCATGCCCTCCTTGACCACGTCCTTGAGGTGGATCACTCCGAGGACGCGCGCACCGTCAGCGTCTTCCAGAGCCACAAGGAGCGGCGTGCCACCAGCCTGTGAAATGCGGTCGTTGAGTTCCTGCGCATCCTCGGCGACCTCGCCACCACGTTCCTTGACCCAGGCGATGACCGATCCGGTCGCGCCCTTGCGCACCTTGCGTCCGTCGACGTCCACACCCGACATGCGGGTCTGCGCGGTGAACGGCACCCATTCGGCGCCGGTCAGCTCGCCCTGGTGGCGCTCGCGCAGGCCGTACTTCTCCTTGGCGAGTACGACGATGGAGCGGCCCTCGGGGGTCTCGTCGGCCAGCGAGGAGAGCTGGGCGGCGTCGGCGACCTCGGCCTCGGTGGTGCCGCGCACCGGCAGGAACTCGGCGGCCTGGCGGTTGCCGAGGGTGATGGTGCCGGTCTTGTCCAGGAGCAGGGTCGACACGTCGCCCGCCGCTTCGACGGCCCGGCCCGACATGGCGAGGACGTTGCGCTGGACCAGGCGGTCCATGCCCGCGATGCCGATGGCGGAGAGCAGGGCGCCGATGGTCGTCGGGATGAGGCAGACGAGCAGCGCCGTCAGGACGATCATCGAGGTCTGGTCGTCGGCGCCCGCGTAGATGGCGAAGGGCTTGAGGGTGACGACGGCGAGCAGGAAGACGATGGTGAGGGACGCGAGGAGGATGTTCAGCGCGATCTCGTTGGGCGTCTTCTGCCGGGCGGCGCCCTCGACCAGGTTGATCATGCGGTCGATGAACGTCTCGCCGGGCTTCGTCGTGATCTTGATGACGATGCGGTCGGAGAGGACCTTCGTACCGCCCGTGACGGCCGAGCGGTCGCCGCCCGACTCCCGGATGACGGGGGCCGATTCGCCGGTGATCGCGGACTCGTCGACGGAGGCCACGCCCTCGACGACGTCACCGTCGCCGGGGATGATGTCGCCCGCCTCGCAGACGACCAGGTCGCCGATGCGCAGCTCGGTGCCGGGCACCGACTCCTCGGAGCCGCCGGTCAGGCGGCGCGCGACGGTGTCGGTCTTGGCCTTGCGCAGGGTGTCGGCCTGCGCCTTGCCGCGGCCCTCGGCGACCGCCTCCGCGAGGTTGGCGAAGATCGTGGTCAGCCAGAGCCAGGCGGTGATCGCCCAGCCGAACCAGTCGGTCGGGTCCTTCACGGCGAGCACGGTGGTGACCACCGAGCCGACCAGGACCACGAACATGACCGGGGACTTGACCATGACCCGCGGGTGCAGCTTGCGGACCGCGTCCGGCAGGGACTTGAGGAGTTGGGCGGGGTCGAAGAGGCCCGCGCCCACCTTGCCGTCGTCGGCGGACTTGTTGCCGCTGGGCACGTCCGTGTGCGGGGCGAGGGCGGCGGCCGGAGCGGCTGCCCGCTCTTCTTGCTTCTTTATGGGTGTGCTCATGACGCCAGCCCCTCGGCAAGCGGTCCCAGCGCGAGGGCGGGGAAGTAGGTGAGACCGGTAATGATCATGATGGTGCCGACCAGCAATCCGGTGAAGAGCGGCTTTTCGGTGCGCAGGGTGCCCGCGGTGGCCGGGATCGGCTTCTGCTCGGCGAGCGATCCGGCGAGCGCGAGGACGAACACCATGGGCAGGAAGCGGCCGAGCAGCATCGCGAGGCCGATCGTGGTGTTGAACCAGTTGGTGTCCGCGCTCAGACCGCCGAACGCCGAGCCGTTGTTGTTGGCGCCGGACGTGAAGGCGTACAGGATCTCGGAGAAGCCGTGCGCCCCGCTGTTGAGCATCGAGTCCTTGGGCGTGGGCAGTGCCATCGACACGGCCGTGAAGCCGAGGACGAGGGCCGGGGTGATGAGGATGTAGCAGGCCGCGAACTTGATCTCGCGGGTGCCGATCTTCTTGCCCAGGTACTCCGGCGTACGGCCGACCATCAGGCCCGCGATGAACACCGCGATGATCGCCATGATCAGCATGCCGTAGAGGCCGGACCCGGTGCCGCCGGGGGCGATCTCGCCGAGCTGCATGCCCAGCATGTCGATGCCGCCGCCGAAGCCGGTGTTGGAGGAGTGGAAGGAGTTGACCGCGCCCGTGGAGGTCAGCGTGGTGGCGACCGAGAAGATCGCCGAGCCGCCGATGCCGAACCGGGTCTCCTTGCCCTCCATCGCCCCGCCCGCGAGGTCGAAGGCCGGGCCGCCGTGGTGGAACTCGGTCCACATCATCAGCGCCGTGAAGCCGATCCAGATCGTCGCCATCGTGGCGAGGATCGCGTAGCCCTGCCGGACCGAACCGACCATCTTGCCGAAGGTGCGGGTCAGCGCGAACGGGATGACGAGGATCAGGAAGACCTCGAAGAGGTTCGAGAGTCCGTTGGGGTTCTCGAAGGGGTGGGCGGAGTTGGCGTTGAAGTAGCCGCCTCCGTTGGTGCCCAGCTCCTTGATGACCTCCTGGGAGGCGACCGCGCCGCCGTTCCACTCCTGCTTGCCGCCCATGAACTGGCCGACCTCGTGGATGCCGGAGAAGTTCTGGATGGCGCCGCAGGCGACCAGGACCAGCGCGCCGATCACGGAGATCGGGATCAGGATGCGGACGGTGCCGCGCACCAGGTCGGACCAGAAGTTGCCGAGCTCACCGGTGCGGGAGCGGGCGAAGCCGCGCACGAGGGCCACCGCCACGGCGATCCCCACGGCCGCCGAGACGAAGTTCTGTACGGCGAGGCCGCCGGTCTGCACGACGTGGCCCATGGCCTGTTCGCCGGAGTACGACTGCCAGTTGGTGTTGGCGACGAACGACGCGGCGGTGTTGAACGCCTGGTCCGGGTCGATCGACTTGAAGCCGAGCGATCCGGGCAGCGAGCCCTGGAGCCGCTGCATCAGGTAGAGGAAGAGGACGCCGACCGCCGAGAAGGCGAGGACGCCGCGCAGGTACGCGGGCCAGCGCATCTCGGTGTCGGGGTTGGCGCCGATGGCCTTGTAGATCCACTTCTCCGCGCGAAGGTGCTTCTTCGAGGAGTAGACGTGGGCCATGTAGTCGCCGAGCGGGCGGTATGCGAGGGCCAGCGCCGCTATCAGCGCCAGCAGCTGGAGCACACCAGCAAGAACGGGGCTCATATCTGTGCTCAGAACCTCTCCGGGAAGACGAGGGCGAGGACGAGATAACCCAGCAGGGCGACGGCCACGATCAGGCCGACGATGTTCTCGGCAGTCACAGCTTGGTCACCCCCTTGGCGACGAGTGCCACCAGCGCGAAAACCGCGATCGTGGTGACGACGAAGGCCACGTCGGCCATCGTGAGCTCCTGAGGAAGGAAGTGGATGGATGAACTACTTGGTCTGACGATTAGAGGAAACCGCTGTTTCGGCCGGATCCCGCCGCCGTTGACGCCGTCCATACGCCGTCAAGAGGCCTCTTGACGGCTCTCTTACGACCGCTGGCGGCGCCCCTGTCAGGAGAGCCGGAAACGCAGCCTGCAGATGGCCGCGTCGGTGTCCCTGCGGACCGCGTGGGCGACCACCGCGCCGCGCTGGTTCTGCAGGATCCGCTGCCAGGCGCGGGCCGGCTCGACCTCGGGGATCAGCACGGTGACGCGGGTGCCGGGCCGGGCCGCCTCGATCTCCCGTACGTACGCGGCGATGGGCCTGCCGATGGTGCGGCGCTCGGCGGGAACGCGGACCAGGTCCACACCCGGGCCCCACAGCGCCCAGTCCCGCTCCAGGGCCTCGACCTGCGCCCGGTCCTCCGGGTCGGTGTGGCAGACGGTCACCGCGCGGACCTCGTCGCCGAGCGAGACGGCGGCGGTCAGGGCCTCGCTGGTCAGGCGGGACAGGGAGGAGACGGGGACGATCACGAGGGAGCGGTCGCGGTGCGGGCACTCCGGTACCCGGCCAAGGCCCAGCCGCTCGCCGATGCGGGCGTAGGCCCGGTGGACGGTCTCGAAGGCGGCGACCAGGAGGGGCAGGGCGACCACGATCAGCCAGGCGCCGTCGTGGAACTTGGTGGCGGTGACGACGACCGCGCTGACGCCGGTGAGGACCGCTCCCAGGCCGTTCAGGAGGGCCTTGCCGAGCCACTTCGGGCCGCGCTCGCGGTGCCAGTGCAGGACCATGCCGGTCTGCGCGATGGTGAAGCCGACGAAGACGCCGATGGCGAAGAGCGGCACGAGGGTGTTGGTGTCGCCGCCGGAGAAGACGAGCAGGGCGGCGGAGATCGCGGCGAGGGTCAGGACGCCGTGCCGGTGGACCTGGCGGTCGGCCTTGAGGGCGAAGACGTGCGGCAGGAAGTTGTCGCGGGCGAGCAGCTTCAGGAGGACGGGCAGGCCGCCGAAGGAGGTGTTCGCGGAGAGGGCGAGCAGGATCATCGTCGCGAACTGGATGACGTAGAAGGCCCAGTTGTGGCCGAGGGAGGCGTCCGCGAGCTGGGCGAGCACGGTGACGCCCTCGACGGGCTGCAGGTGGAAGCGGGAGATCAGCACGGCGAGGCCGATCAGCATGACGCCGAGTACGGCACCGAGGGCGATCTCCGCGTGCTGGGCGCGCTTGGCGCGCGGGGCGCGGAAGGACGGCACGGCGTTGGCGATGGCCTCGACGCCGGTCAGCGCGGAGCAGCCGGAGGCGAACGCCTTGAGCAGCAGCAGCGCGCCGACGGTGGTGGCGTTGTCGGCGACGACCGAGGCATGGCCCCGCGCGGCCTCGGTGCTGACCGGGGACGAGCGGAAGAGGCCGACGGCTATCAGGGTGAGCATCGAGAGGACGAAGACCGCGGTCGGGGCGATGAAGGCCCGTGCGGAGTCGACGATGCCGCGCAGATTGATGCCGGTGATCAGGACGAGCACGGCCAGGCAGAGCCACAGGCGATCGCCGTACAGCTCGGGGAAGGCCGAGGTCAGGGCGGCGACACCGGCGGTGACGGCGACCGCGACGTTCAGGACGTAGTCGAGGACGAGCGAGGCGGCGGCGACCAGGCTGGTGCGGCGGCCGAGGTGCGTCTTGGCCACGGCGTAGGAGCCGCCGCCGTCGGGGAAGGCGGCGATCACCTGGCGGTAGGAGGCGACGAGGACCGCGAGCAGGGCGGCGATCGCGAGGGTGACCGGGAGGGTGAAGCCGAGGCCGTAGCCGCCCGCGGCGGCCAGCACGAGCACGATCGCCTCGGGGCCGTACGCGACGGACGCCATCGCGTCGAGGGACAGGGCCGCGAGCCCGGTGACGGCGGTGAGCCGGTGCTTCTCACCGGTATCGGGCGGTTCCTCGTCGAGGGGGGTGGTCCCCGGCTTGCTGGTCAGGACGGACATGCGCGTACTCCTTCTGGGGCCCCGGGGGCTCGGGGGCGGATGGACCCCGCGCTGCGGCGCGTACGAGTCCGGCCGTGGGCAGGTGCGCCCAGGTTCTGTCCGGTTCCGCGCGCAAAAGCGCTTTCCTTGCGCGTTCTTCGCGCGGAACGGCCCGGTCTTCACGCACTCTTGACGCCCCCGCGCGACGATGTGCGCATGACCGCGAAGTCCCCGCACCCTCTGCGCGCCTGGCTCCTCGAAGGTCTGACCGAGCTGTCCGCCCGGCACCAGGGCCCGCACGGCACCCCGCCCGCCGAGCACCAGGGCCACAAGTGGTGGCGCGTGATGTGTCTGACCGGCGTGGACTACTTCTCCACGCTCGGCTACCAGCCGGGCATCGCGGCCCTCGCCGCCGGACTGCTCTCGCCGCTCGCCACCCTGGTCCTGATCGCCCTGACGCTGCTCGGCGCGCTGCCGGTCTACCGCAGGGTGGCCAAGGAGTCGCCGCACGGCGAGGGCTCGATCCACATGCTGGAGCGGCTGCTCCCCTGGTGGTCGGGGAAGATGTTCGTCCTCGTCCTGCTCGGGTTCGCCGCCACGGACTTCATCATCACCATCACGCTGTCCGCCGCCGACGCCTCCGCGCACGTCGTGGAGAACCCCTTCGCCCCGCACTGGCTGGACGGCGAGAACGTCCTGATCACCCTCGTCCTGATCGCGGCGCTCGGCGCGGTCTTCCTCAAGGGGTTCCGCGAGGCGATCGGCGTCGCCGTCGCCCTGGTCGGCGTCTTCCTCCTGCTCAACCTCATCGTGCTCGCCACCTCGGTGTGGCTGGTGCTCAGCGAGCCGGTGCGCGTCGGCGACTGGTGGAGCGCGATGACGGCCGAGCACTCCTCGCCGTTCGTCATGGTCGGCGTCGCGGTGCTCGTCTTCCCGAAGCTGGCGCTCGGCATGTCCGGGTTCGAGACCGGGGTGGCGGTGATGCCGCAGGTCCGGGGCGACGACACGGACACCTACGAGAAACCGGCGGGCCGGATCAGGGACACCCGCAAGCTGCTGACCACGGCGGCGCTCCTGATGAGCTGCTTCCTGCTGCTCTCCAGCCTGGCGACGACGATCCTGATCCCGCAGGACGACTTCGAGAAGGGCGGCCCGGCCAACGGGCGGGCCCTCGCCTATCTGGCGCACGAACACCTGGGCGAGGTGTTCGGCACGCTCTACGACGTCTCGACGATCGCCATCCTGTGGTTCGCCGGGGCCTCCGCGCTCGCCGGGCTGCTCAACATCGTGCCGCGCTACCTGCCGCGCTACGGCATGGCGCCCGAGTGGACGCGGGCGGTGCGGCCGCTGGTCCTCGTCTTCATGGCGATCGCGGTGGGCATCACGCTCTGGTTCAACGCCGACGTCGACGCGCAGAGCGGCGCGTACGCCACCGGCGTCCTCGTCCTGATGCTGTCCGCCGCCTTCGCCTCGACGGTCGCCGTGCGCCACCGGGGGCACCGGGCGGCCACCCTCGGCTTCGGCCTGATCACCGCCGTGTTCGCGTACACCCTGGTCACCAATGTCGTCGAGCGGCCCGACGGCATCAAGATCGCGGCGCTCTTCATCCTCGGGATCGTCCTGACGTCCTTCGCCTCGCGGGTGCACCGGGCCTTCGAACTGCGGGCGACGGGCGTGGTGTTCGACGAGACGGCGGCGCGGCTCATCGACGAGGTCGCCGCGTCGGGCCCCGTGCGGATCATCGCCAACGAACCGCAGGAGCACAGCACCGCCGAGTACCGCGCCAAGGAGTACAGCCAGCGCGAGCAGACCCACATCCCGGGCGGCAAGCCCGTGCTCTTCCTGGAGGTCCTGGTCCACAACTCCTCCGACTTCACCACCTCGCTGACGGTGTGCGGCGACGAGAAGCACGCTTCGCGCAGGCTGCGGGTGACGGGGCCCGGGGTGCCCAACACCATCGCGGCGGTCCTGATCGAGATCCGCGACCGCACCGGCCAGGTCCCGCACGCCTACTTCAACTGGACCGAGGGCAACCCGCTCAGCCATCTGCTGCGCTTCCTCGTCTTCGGCGACGGCGAGGTCGCCCCCGTCACCCGGGAGGTGCTGCGCCGGGCCGAGCCGGACCCGGAGCGGCGGCCGCGGGTACACGTGGGCTGAGGTCCGCGGGCCACTCCGCGCAGGGCAGTGACAGCACCATCGTGAGCCCGCCGCCCGGGGTGTCCTCCGGGGTGAGCGTGCCGTCCATGGCCTCGGTCAGACCGCGCGAGAGCGCGAGTCCGAGGCCGAGCCCGGTGCTGTTGTCGGTGTCGCCGAGCCGCTGGAACGGTTCGAAGAGCCGCTCGCGGCCCGTCGGAGGCAGTCCGGGGCCCCGGTCGACGACGCGCAGTTCGACGCGGTCGGCGAGCGCGCTCGCCGAGACGAGGACCGGCTCGTGGGGCGGCGAGTGGCGGACCGCGTTGCCCATCAGGTTGGCGAGCACGCGCTCCAGGAGGGGCGGGTCGGCGAGGACGGCGGGGATCCCCTCCAGATGCTGCGTCTCGATGCGGGGCCCGCCCTCCGGCAGCGCGTCGAGGGCGGGCGCCAGGACCTCCTCCAGGGCGGTGGCCCGGAGTTTGAGGGTGAGCGCGCCCGCCTCCAGCCTGCTCAGGTCGAGGAGGTTCTCCACCAGGCGGTCCAGCTTGGCGAGGGACTCGTCGGCGGTGGCGAGCAGCGCGTCGCGGTCCTCGGCGGAGAACTGGACGTCGCGGCTGCGCAGCGAGGCGACGGCGGCCCATCCCGCGGCCAGCGGGGTGCGCAGGTCGTGGCCGACCGCCCGCAGCAGCGCGGTGCGCATCCGGTCGGCGGCCTTGACCGGCTCGACCTCGGCGGCGGCCTCGGCCAGCCTGGCGCGCTCCAGGGCGGCGCCGACGTGTGCGGCGAAGGCGGCGAGGACGCGGCGCGCGGAGGACGGCAGCGGGCGTCCTCGCAGCACCAGGAAGGAGCCGGTGCCGACCGGCACGCCGACCAACGCCCCGTCGCTATCGGGGAGTTCGTCGACGAGTTCGGCGGACTCCATGCCGAAGGTCTCCCTGGTGCGTTCCAGGAGCGCGGGGATGGCATGGTCGCCGCGGACGATGCTGCCCGCCAGCGAGGACATCGTCTCGGCCTCCGCGGTGGCGCGCGCCGAGCGCCGGGAGAGCCGCAGCGAGCGGTCCACGACGGCGGCCACGGTGGCCGCGACGACGGCGAACACCCCGAGCGCGACCATGCTGTTGGGGTCGCCGAGAGTGAAGTGGCCGATCGGCGGCATGAACCAGTAGTTGAGCAGCAGCGACGCCGTGACCGAGGCGAGGACGGCGGAGGCGACGCCGCCGATGCAGGCCACGCCGACCACGGTGAGCAGGAAGAGCAGCGCCTCGCTGGTGAGGTTCAGGGTGCCGCGCATCCCGTCGAGCGCGAGGGTGGCGGTGAGGAGCAGCGGCAGGACGAGTCCCGCGACCGGGCCCGCGATCAGGCGCGAGTGCGGCAGCGTACGGCGCAGGGAGGGCAACACCCGGCCGCCGCCCGCGCGTTCGTGCGTGACCATGTGGACGTCGATGTCGTCGGAGAGCGCGACGACGGTCTCGCCGATGCCGCTGCCGGTCAGGAAGCGCTCCAGGCGGCCGCGTCTGCTGGTGCCGAGGACGAGCTGGGTGGCGTTCTCCGCGCGGGCGAACTCGACCAGGGAGGTGGGCACGTGGTCGCCGACGACCGAGTGGTAGCTGCCGCCGAGGCTCTCCACCAGGCGGCGCTGGCGGACCAGGGCGGCGTGCGAGGCCCCCGCGGCGAGGCCGTCGCTGCGGGCCACGTGCACGGCGAGCAGGTCGCCCCCGGAGTGCGGGGCGCCGAGGGTGCGGGGCAGATCGCCGATGCGGGCGGCGCGGCGGATCAGGGTCTCGCCCTCGGGGCCGCCGGTGAGCGCGACGACGACGCGCTCGCGGGCCTCGCGGACGCCGTCGCCGCCGTGCTCGCTCCGGTGGCTCCTGAGCTGCTCGCCGACGTGTCCGGCCAGCCAGCGCAGGGCCAGTTCGCGCAGCGCGGTGAGGTTGCCGGGGCGGAAGTGGTGGGCGAGGGCCGCGTCCATGTCCTCGGGGGCGTGGATACCGCCGTGCGCCATGCGGCGGCGCAGCGCCTCGGGGTCCATGTCGACCAGCTCGATCTGCCGGGCGCGGCGGACGACGCGGTCGGGGACGGTCTCGGTGACGGGCACCCGGGTGATCTTCTCGACGACGTCGTTGAGGGACTCCAGGTGCCGGATGTCGACGGCGGTGATGACGTCGACACCGGCCGCGAGGAGCTCCTCGATGTCCTGCCAGCGGCGCGAACGGCGGCCGCCTCCAGGGGTGTTGATCTCCGCGAGGTCGTCGACGACGGCGAGGCGCGGGCGGCGTGCGAGCAGTGCCGCGAGGTCGAGGCCGCCCCCGGCGGACGGCAGCACCTCCAGGCCCGCGAGCATCGCCTCGGTGTGCGGGCGGCCGTGGCACGCGACGGCCCCGACGACCACGTCGGTGCCGCGGGCGGCCCTGCGGTGCGCCTCGTCGAGCATGCGGCAGGTCTTGCCGACGCCGGGGGCCGCCCCCAGATAGACCTTCAGCGCTCCGGGTCGTACGTCATCGCTCATGGCACCCCTTGGTCCGGCGGGGCGGTTTCCCGGGCGGATGCCCTTGGGGGAGCGTGCCTCACGCCCTCCCCCAAGGGCCGCCGGGGACACGGGCCTTGACGCGGTCCTGGCGTCGCGAGCGGGGACTTTGACGAGGCTCTGACGTGCGGGGGACTCAGTCCCGCAGCTCGGCGAGGCGCGCGAGGGCGTCGTGTGTCGACTCCCTTTCCCCGTCGGTGAGTTCGACCCCGGCCGCGCGGGCGAGGAAGCTCTCGGCCAGGGTGTCGTCGCCGATCCGCTGGGCGATGTCGCCGCGCAGGACGAGCAGGCGCACTTCCTGTTCGGGCGTGGGCCGCTCGTCCGTCAGGCCGAGCGCGCGATCGATGATCTTCGCGGCCCCCGGCAGGTCCTCCTTGGAGTCGGCGAACAGGTCCGCCGTGTGCAGGGCGCGCGCGAAGGTCCCCTTGGGCGCGGGGCGCATCGACTGGTCCTCGCCGATCGCCTGCCCGACGCGGATGCTGTTGCCGCCGGGGTCGCTCATCAGGAACTGCCGCATTCCGTACGACATGTCCTTGAGCGGTCCGATGCGGGGCAGCCCCCGGGCGGGGATCCTGCCGTACGCCGCCTTGAGCCCGGCGCGGAAGGCGGCGTGCAGTGCCGCCACGTCGTCGGTGAGGACGTAGCAGCCGGAGTAGGACTCCTTCGGGTCGTACCCCTTCATGGCGAAGAACTGCAGCTCGATGGCGCCTCGCTCGAAGGCGGCGTAGGCGTACGGGCTCTTTTGGAGGTAGGTCGTCTCGAAACCCAGCGCGGTGTAGAAGTCGACCACCGGCTGGATCTCCTGGCACGGGAGGAGGGGGATGGTTTTCTCTGGCATGCGGGCCAGTCTAGTCAAATTTGAGTAGAAAGCGCTCGGAGGAGACCGCGCAGAGCTGATCGATGGTCCGGTGAACGGGCTGGCCCGACGGCGGTGACCGTCCGGCCGCGACCCCCCTCGTGGTCCCGGCCGGACGGTCACCGCCCCCCGCGCCGATCAGTCTGCGGGGTGGCGCACACCGGTTCGAGTCGCCTTGATGCCGCCCTGACGCCTCGCCCCGCCCCCTTGACGCAGGCTTGACGCGCGGTGCGACGCGTCCGTAAGAGAGCCGCAAATACCCCACGTCACAGGGGTTTTGAGGGTCCCCGGAGCCATAGATTCCCCCGCATGCCCTCCGCCGCCCCCACCCACACCCCCGCTCCCGCTCCCGTCGCGCCCGCTCCCCCGCCCCCGCCCGCCGTACGCCGCTCGGCGCGGCGCCGCCCCGCCGGGCTCTTCCAGCCGCGCCATCTGCTCGCCGCCCTCCCGGAGGCCGTACGGAAACTGCATCCGCGCGCGCTCGTCCGCACCCCCGTGCTGTTCGTCGTCGCCGTCGGCGCCGTGCTCACCACGCTCTCCGCGCTCCTCCACCCCGCGGTGTTCACCTGGGTCATCGGCGGCTGGCTGTGGCTCACCGTGCTCTTCGCCAACCTCGCGGAGGCGGTCGCCGAGGGCCGCGGCAGGGCGCAGGCCGCCTCGCTGCGCAAGGCGCGCACGGACACGGTGGCGCTGCGCCTGCGCGACAACTGGCGGGTCGGCACGGACGTCGGCCACGCCACGACGGAGGCCGTGTCCGCCGCCGAGCTCCAGCCCTTCGACTTCGTCGTCGTCGCGGCGGGCGGGACGATCCCGGCCGACGGCGAGGTCGTCGAGGGCGTCGCGGCGGTCGACGAGTCCGCCGTCACCGGCGAATCGGCGCCCGTCATCCGCGAGTCGGGCGGCGACCGCAGCGGGGTCACCGGCGGCACGACGGTACTGTCCGACCGCATCGTCGTGCGGGTCACGTCCCGGCCCGGCAACTCCTTCCTCGACCGCATGATCGCGCTGGTCGAGGGCGCCGCCCGGCAGAAGACGCCCAACGAGATCGCGCTGAACATCCTGCTCGCCGCGCTCACCGTCGCGTTCATCCTGGTCGTCGTCTCGCTCCAGCCCATGGCCTCGTACGCGGGGGCCGCCCAGTCGACGACGGTCCTGGTGGCCCTGCTCGTCACGCTCATCCCGACGACGATCGGCGCGCTGCTCTCCGCCATCGGCATCGCGGGCATGGACCGGCTCGTCCAGCGCAACGTCCTCGCGATGAGCGGGCGCGCGGTCGAGGCGGCGGGCGACGTCAACACCCTGCTGCTCGACAAGACGGGCACCATCACGCTCGGCAACCGCGAGGCCGCGGCCTTCGTGCCGCTGCCCGGCATCGACGGACTCGCCCTCGCGGACGCCGCCCAGCTCTCCTCGCTGGCCGACGAGACCCCCGAGGGCCGCTCCGTGGTCGTCCTCGCGAAGAACGCGTACGGCCTGCGGGAGCCCGCGGACGGGGAGCTGGGCCACACGCGGTTCGTGCCGTTCAGCGCGCAGACCCGCATGAGCGGCGTCGACATGGGCTGGGAGAACGGGGCGCTCTGCGCGATCCGCAAGGGCGCGGCGGCCCAGGTGATCGCGTGGGTGGAGAGCTACGGCGGGCGCGTGCCGCGCGAGGCGCGCGAGTACACCGACGCGATCGCGCAGGCGGGCGGCACCCCGCTGCTCGTCGCGGTGCACGACGGGGACGGGCCGCGGGTGCTCGGCGCGATCCAGCTCAAGGACGTCGTCAAGGACGGGATCAGGGAGCGCTTCGCCGAGCTGCGCCGCATGGGCATCCGCACCGTCATGATCACCGGCGACAATCAGCTGACGGCCCGCGCGATCGCCCAGGAGGCGGGCGTGGACGACTACTTGGCGGAGGCGACGCCCGAGGACAAGCTGCTGCTGATCAAGCGCGAGCAGGAGGGCGGCAAGCTCGTCGCGATGACCGGTGACGGCACCAACGACGCGCCCGCGCTCGCCCAGGCCGATGTCGGCGTGGCCATGAACACCGGTACCTCCGCCGCCAAGGAGGCCGGGAACATGGTGGACCTGGACTCCAACCCGACCAAGCTCATCGAGATCGTCGAGATCGGCAAGCAACTCCTCATCACCCGGGGCGCGCTCACCACCTTCTCGATCACGAACGACGTCGCGAAGTACTTCGCGATCATCCCCGCCATGTTCGCCGGGGCCTATCCGGGCCTGGAGTCGCTGAACGTCATGGGCCTGCACAGCCCGACCTCCGCGATCACCTCGGCGATCATCTTCAACGCGCTGATCATCGTCGTCCTGATCCCGCTGGCCCTGCGCGGAGTCCGCTACGTACCGGCCTCCGCGCAGGACCTGCTGCGCCGCAACCTGGCCGTCTACGGCCTGGGCGGGCTCATCGCGCCGTTCGTCGGGATCAAGCTGATCGACCTGCTGATCGCGACGGTCCCCGGTCTCGCGTAGCCACGCGGGGCTTCAGACGGTGAGCGCGTGCCCCGTCGTCGCGTCCACGTGGTCCGGGATCTCGTCGTGCCGGTCGCCCACCGTCAGGGTCCCGCTGGGCTCGAAGAGGAGGATGCGCGCGCCGTCCGGGGCGTACGGCTTGTGCTCGACGCCGGACGGGACGGTGAAGACCGAGCCCGCGGGGAGCGTGACCCGGCGCTCCCCCGCCGGTTCGCGCAGGTCGATGTGGAGCTCGCCGCCGAGTACGAGGAAGAACTCGTCGGTGTCGTCGTGGACGTGCCAGAGGTGCTCGCCCTCGACCTTCGCGACGCGTACGTCGTAGTCGTTGACCCGCGTGACGATGCGCGGGCTCCACAGGGCGTCGAAGGAGGCGAGGGCCTGGTCGAGGGAGAGGGGTTCGGTGCTCATGCAGCGATCCTCGGCCGTGCGGGCCACGGGGTGTGAGTGCTAGAAATCGCACATGCCACAAGGATCCTCGCAGCCGCCGCCCGGCCGCCTCCACCGCGTCGTGGTGATCGTCGACGAGAACTCCAACCCCTTCGAGCTCGGCTGCGCCACGGAGGTCTTCGGCCTGCGCAGGCCCGAACTCGGCCGCGAACTCTATGACTTCACGCTCTGCTCGCCGGAGCCCGGCACCCTGATGCGGGACGGGTTCTTCACGCTCACCGGAGTCGCGGGGCTCGAAGCGGCCGACTCCGCGGACACCCTGATCGTGCCCAACAGGCCCGACACCGAGGTCCCGCGGCGGCCCGCCGTCCTGGACGCCGTCCGCGGGGCGCACGCGCGCGGGGCCCGCTTGGTGGGCTTCTGCAGCGGCGCCTTCACCCTCGCCGAGGCCGGGGTGCTCGACGGGCGCAGGGCCACCGCGCACTGGCAGTGGGCGGACGCCTTCCGGGAGCGGTTTCCGGCCGTGCGGCTCGAACCGGACGTGCTCTTCGTCGACGACGGGGACATCCTCACCGCGGCGGGCAGTTCGGCCGCCCTCGATCTGGGGCTGCACATCGTACGGAGGGACTTCGGCGCCGAGGTCGCCAACTCCGTGAGCAGGCGACTCGTCTTCGCGGCCCACCGGGACGGAGGCCAGCGGCAGTTCGTGGAGCGGCCCGTTCCGCAGGTGCGGGACGAGTCGCTCGCCCCGCTGCTCGCCTGGGCGCAGGAGCGGCTCGGGGAATCCCTCTCCGTGCCGGGTCTCGCGGCACGCGCGGGGGTCAGCCCCGCCACCTTGCACCGCCGCTTCCGCGCCCAGCTCGGCACCACCCCGCTGGCCTGGCTCACCGGCGAGCGCGTGGCCCTGGCCTGCCGACTCATCGAGCGCGGCGAGGAACGTCTGGACGTCGTCGCGCGCCGCAGCGGCCTCGGTACGGCCGCCAATCTGCGCGCCAGGCTGCGCCGCGAGACGGGGCTCAGCCCGAGCGACTACCGGCGCAGGTTCGGCCCGGGCGGGCCCGATCCGGCTGGCCGGATCCCGGCTGCCGTCCAGGACCGGACTCCGTGAAGACTGGCACCCCTCCCACGCGCCGGACGTCGGCCACCGACGCTCCCGCGCACCCTGCCCACCGAGCAGAGGCGGATCGCCATGCCGAACGGAGCGCAGATCCTGATCGACGGACTCGTGGGCGCGGGGGTCCGCGCCTGCTTCGCCAATCCGGGGACCTCCGAGATGCACTTCGTGGCGGCTCTTGAGGACGTGTCCGAACTGCGGCCCGTGCTCTGCCTCTTCGAGGGCGTGGCCACGGGCGCGGCCGACGGGTACGGGCGGATGACGGGACGGCCCGCGTGCACGCTCCTGCACCTGGGCCCGGGGCTCGCGGGCGGCCTCGCCAACCTGCACAACGCGCGGCGCGCCGCGACCCCGCTGGTCAACGTCGTCGGCGACCACGCGCTGCGCCACAAGCGGCTCGACGCGCCCCTGGAGTCCGACATCCAGGCGCTCGCCGGTACGGTCTCGGGCTGGACCCGGCGTACGTATCACGCCGCCGAACTCGCGGGCGACGTCGCGGACGCGGTGGCCGCGGCGACCGGGCCGCCCGGGCGCATCGCGACCCTGGTGGTGCCCGCCGACGTGTCCTGGTCGGACGCGGGCGACCCGCCCGCCGCCGCGCGGCCCGGCCCCGCCCGGCGCGGGCTCGTCTCGGTGGACGCGGTGACCGGCGCCGCCGACGCGCTGCGGAGCGGCAAGAGCGCGGCCGTGCTGCTGGGCGGCGAGGCCGTGCGCGGGGCCGGGCTCGCGGCCGCGGCGCGGATCGCCGCGGCGACCGGCGCGGCGCTGCTGTACGAGACGTTCCCCGCCCGCGCCGAGCGCGGCGCGGGTCGCCCCGTCGTCGAGCGGCTCCCCTATCTCCCCAGCGACGCGCGGCGCCGCCTCGCGGGCGTACGGCACCTGGTGCTCGCCGGGGCCGCTTCGCCCGTCGCCTTCTTCGCCTATCCCGGGCAGGACGGCGCTCTGGTGCCCGAGGGGTGCGAGGTGCACACGCTCGCGGCGGGCCCGGAGGACGTGACGGCGGCGCTCGCGGGGCTCGCGGAGGTGCTGGGGCCCGGGTCCCCCGTACGGGAGGAGGCCGCGCGGCCCGCGCTGCCCTCGGGTGACCTCACCGCCGAGTCGGCGGCCGCCGTGATCGGGGCGCTGCTGCCCGAGGGTGCCGTGGTCGTCGACGAGGCCAACACCTCCGGGCTCTGGCTGCCCGGCGCGACGGCGGGCGCGCCGCCGCACGACTGGCTGACGCTGACCGGCGGGGCGATGGGGCAGGGCCTGCCGCTCGCCGTGGGCGCCGCGGTGGCCTGCCCCGACAGGCCCGTGCTCGCGCTGGTCGGGGACGGCGCCGCGATGTACACGGTGCAGGCGCTGTGGACGCAGGCCAGGGAAGGGCTCGACATCACGACCGTGGTCTTCGACAACCGGTCGTACGCGATCCTGAATCTGGAGCTGGCGGCGGTGGGGGCCCACACGGCGGGGGCCCGGGCCCGTCGGCTGCTCGACCTCTCGGGCCCGCCCCTCGACTTCGTCGCGCTGGCGCGCGGCATGGGCGTTCCCGCCGAACGGGCGGAGACGGCCGAGGAGTTCGCGGCCCTCCTGAAGCGGGGCCTCGCGGAGCCGGGACCCTTCCTGATCGACTGCGTGGTGCCGTCCCTGGTGTGATCCCCGTGCGGTCAGCCGTCCCAGAGGTCCTCGTGCCGACGGTGCGCATCGGTCAGCCCGTGCCTGAAGAACCTCTCGTAGTACTCGCTCTCCACGTGGTGGACCTGGAGCCACACGCCGGGCACGTGGATCGCGTCCGTATGCGCGGGGAAGCGGCGGTGCGTGTCGTGGATGTACGCGCAGATGTCCCGCGCGCACTCGACGACCCGTTCCTCGTACGCGCTGGCCTCCGCCAGATAGCGCTGCCCGTACTCCTCCTTGTAGATGTGCGCGAACACGTCCTTGTCGCCGTAGACGCCGCCGGGCCCGAACTTGTCGCGGATCACCGCGTCGACCGCCTCGCGCATCGTGCGGTGGGCGGGCGGGCAGGCGGCCGCGATCAGCGTCTCGCCCTCGGGGGACGTCAGGCCCACCGGATGCGCGCGCAGCGTCGCGTACGTGGGGAGCGGGACGTGCCAGCGCCACAGGTCGGGCAGGCGCCAGCGCGGGGTGACGAAGGAGAAGCCGAGCATGCGGCCGTAGGCGCGGGAGAACTTCGGGTCGCCCAGGGCGATTTGAGGGTTGACGGAGGCGTGGATCCAGGCGCCGAGCCCCATCGCCTCCGCGGTCAGCATCAGGTTCTGCAGGAGCAGGTCCGCCTCGATCTGGGTGCGCAGCGGGCCGAGCGCGCCGAGCGGCAGCTTCAGGTCGCCGTTGAGGAAGCCGTTGCGGACCCACTTCCGCACGCCCGCGGGGCGGTAGAAGTTGCGGTCGTCGACGAGCGTGGGGCGGGCCTTGTCGGGCTGGGTGAGCAGGTACATCAGGGCGTTGATGTACTGGTGGGAGAGGTCCACGACGGGGAACAGGAGCGTCGTTCCCGGCAGGTTGGACAGGAAGCGGTTGGAGTCGAGGTAGGCCGGGAAGTCGCGCAGCCCTTCGGCGACGTCGAGACGGTGGTCAAGGACGCGGACCTTGGCGAGCCGCGCCCGCTCGACCAGGCGCCGCGCGTCCAGGGGCTCGGAGGGGGCCGGGGGCAGCCTGCGCAGGAAGTACGTGCCCGAGTCGTTGATCAGGAAGAAGTGCGTGGCCTGCGCGTTGTCCGGGCTGCCCGCGGTGCGGCCCGCCATGGTCATGTTCGGCTTCGCCATGATGGGCGTGCCGTCGCGCGGGTCGTCGAAGGGACGGTCCGGCATCGTCAGACCGGTGCACCCGGTCAGCGCGATCAGGACCGCCTCCTCCAGCTCGGACAGGGGGCGCGGCTCGTGCGGGGAGCGGTAGCTCATCGAGCCCGCGGGGACGTCGGCGCCGCGGCTCACCCGGTGCGTGCGGCGGCGCCAGAGCGTCTCCAGGAGCGGCCTGGCGAACAGGTCCGCGAGACCGGGGTGACCGGGGCGGCCCGCATCGCCGTCACCGTCACCACCACCGCCACCGGAGACTCCCCGGTGTCCTTCACCCTCCGGCATGTCCGCCGCCGCTGACCGGCGGCACCTGACGCCAGGGCGCGAACGCGCTGGCGCCGCGCGGCAGCAGGCCCGCGAGTTCCGGGGCGTGCCGCAGGAGCACCGACTTCATGCCGCCCTTCTGCACCCAGTCCATGCCGAGCGGGGTGTAGATCTCGGGGCGGAAGTCGACGGTCAGGAAGCGGTCGCTCTGCAGCCGCCGGGTGGCCATCAGGATGAAGATGCGGAAGGCCGTGTCGCTGAAGCCGAAGCCGTGCGGCGGGTTCTCGGCGAACAGCCCTACGACGGTGTCGATCTCGTCGACCGAGCGGTAGACGTCCTTGAGGCGCGCGACGGTCTCGGGGTCCTCGCTGAGGTCCTCGAAGCGCCGGATGCGCTCCTTGTGCAGGCCCGCGCGGAAGTCGTTGTAGCGGGGCACGCCGCGCCTGCGGGTGCGCACCAGGTCGACCACGGAGAGGTCGATGATCTCGCCGTCGCGCTCGAACCGCTGGAGCGCGCGCGGGAAGTTGTGCAGCGTGATCGCGCCGGGGTGGGCGATGCCGAGGGAGTACAGCGTGTCGGCGAGGCCCGTCTTGCGGATGGCCGCCTCGGCGGCGCGGCCCTGGACGTCGTTGAAGGTGAGCGTCTCCAGGCGCTGCCCGAAGCGGTGTTCGCGCATCTCGTAGTCGTCGGGGATCAGCGGGTGCATCCGGTAGACGGTGACGAAGTCCTCGGTGAGGGAGTACGGCACGCCGTGGTGGTCGGGCAGCGTCTTGGGGATGCCCGTCAGCGAATGGGCCTCAAGGAGCCACAGGCCCAGCTTGTTGAGCCAACTCTGCGGCGGCCCGTCCCAGTTGGTGTGCAGACCGAGGTCGATCGCCTCGGTGGCGAGGATCGCGGGCGTCCACTCCACGGTGTGGATCTTGGCGATGAGGGCGGAGACGACCAGGCGTGCCGTGTGGTACCGGCTCTCGGCGCTCATCGAGGGATAGGCCTGGCGCAGCGCGTCGCAGACCGCGTTGTGCTCGCGGGCGAAGAGCGTGTGCATGGCGCTCAGGCCCAGCCACCAGCTCTCCGCGAAGCCGGTCAGCGGGATGCCGTTCTGGCCGATGGGCAGATGGCCCTCTTCGAGGCGGAGCTTGTCGCCGCCGTCGGGTTCTCGCAGGTACGCCGCGGTCTGCTCGCTCTCGCCGTACACCTCCGACCCGTCCCACCAGTGCGAGGCGGCGTTGGCGAAGAGGAGCGGCGGCTGGTCGCCGGGCAGCTCGATGCCCTCGTTCTCGGCGAAGCGCATCACGTGCTCGGCGGGTCCGCCCGGGGTGTTGTGCCAGGTGCTGCCGGGCGGCAGCGGCACCTCGACGGCCTTGCCGCCGGGCTTGTGACGCGGGTGGTTGACCCAGTCGTGGACCTGGAACTGGATCCATGCGGCGGCCAGCACGTTCAGCGAGGTGGCGGGCAGGAAGGTGTCGCGGTACAGGAGTTGGCGGCTGACGGTGACCGGGTTCGGGGTGTCGAAGAGGTCGGGCCGGTACTCCGGTTTCAGGTTGCGCCCGAAGGGCGCGCCGACGGCGCCCATCCGGGGTGCGGAGAGGTCGTTGTACGTCCCGTCGTAGGACCGCGCCGTGCGCAGCCTCTCGTCGATGGGCGCGGGCACGGGGCCCGCCTTCGGGGGCGCCTCGTGCAGATCGGTGTCGATGAGGTTGAAGCGGCGCAGCACCTTGCGCAGGAAGACGAGGTTGAGCAGGCTCGCCGCCAACGGCAGCTTGTGCCAGGGCACCGCGCGGTTCAGGAGGCGGAACGCGGCGCCGACGGGCGCGCCGAGCACCTTGTTGCGCAGCGGCTCCTCGGTGACGAAGCGCAGTCCGTGCCGGTAGGCGGAGCTCGCCTCGTAGGCGGCCTTGCGGGCCCTGTTGAGGTTGCCGAGCGGACGGAAGTCGTCGGTGGTGTACCAGGGGTTGAAGCCCGTCACCTCGACGCGGCCGCCCGCCGCGCGGGCCTCGGCGGTGTCGAGGTCCTGGCTCGGCACGGTGAGCGTGGCCACCGGCAGCGCGGGTGCGACGGACTCCAGCCACTCCACGGAGCCGTCCTCGACGGGGGTGCGCCCGGCGTCGACGTACCGCTGGACGCAGAGCTCGAAGGCGACGTCCTGGCGGGCGAGCCGGGTCTCCAACTCGCGCCGCAGGTACTGCGGATCGCGGCTCCTGGAGCCGGGCTTGGCGGTGGTGGCGCTGCCCGTGGGGCGCAGCAGGTAGCGGACCGGGCCCGCCTCGCCCCACAGGATGGCGCCGCGGCTCCAGTACGTCTCGCCTGCCAGGCTTTCGACGGTGTGCCGGGCGGCGGCCCGCACGTTGCGGCGCATGCGGGTGGCGGTGGAGAGGCCGACGGCGAGCGGGAGTTTGACCAGCAGCCCGAAGGCCTTGCGCAGCGGGGTCGTGGCGCCCGCCATCGCCTTGGCGAAGGCGACGAACTCGCGGGCGTCGCGGGCGTGCGACACCGGGTGGTTGGTGGCGAGCAGGTCGTGGCTCTCCTCGGTGGACACCGTGACGCGCACGGCGACGCCGCGCAGGTCGGGTGCTCCGTCGGCCTGCCGGATGCCGCTGGCGTTGGAGAGCCGCACGGTCGCCGGGTACTCGGCGCCGGGCTGTGCGAAGCCCTGCCGCAGGGCGTCGGGCAGTTCGTCGTGGAAGCGCAGCCTGGCGTTCTCCACGCCGAGCGCTGCCTTCTCGTGGAAGGCGCGTCCGGGGACGGCGGCTCCCGCGCCGCGCCGGTTCTTCTCCTGAACCTTCATCAGTTCCTGTGCCAGGCGCTCGAACAGCCGGCGTTCCGCTTCAGGACTGCCGCCCTGGTAGCGCTCGTAGCTCTGCTGGCTCTGCTGGTGCTGTCCGGTGTCGGCCATCGGGCGCCTCTTTCTTCGCG
Source organism: Streptomyces kanamyceticus (assembly GCF_008704495.1). NCBI lineage: Bacteria > Bacillati > Actinomycetota > Actinomycetes > Kitasatosporales > Streptomycetaceae > Streptomyces > Streptomyces kanamyceticus. The sequence goes on along the minus strand of NZ_CP023699.1, from coordinate 8,028,922 downwards.
CGGCGTACGGGACTGCGTGCGCGGGACCGCGGCCGCTTGTGCGTGTGCGGTACCGCGAAAGGGACAGGGAGCAGGCAGACGCTACTGGCGGTACCGGTCGGCCGCAGCGACGGTTCCCGCCTATGTGCACGGCCGCTCAGCAGCCTCGAACAGGCGGGCGGGCCAGGGCATTTGGGCCCGTCGGCGGCTTCGCGGGCCACGCGCGGACCCACCCCGCGCGCCGCGGACACACCCCGTGTGAACCTCCGCTTGCCAGCAGTCCCACGCGCACGGGTACGCCGGTGGCCGGGTCGCGTCGGGTCTCGGACACGCGTCCGCTTCCGATTCGGCGCGCGGTGGCCCTCGGCTCAGTCGACGAACGTGCCGTCGACGTACACCCAGGCCCCGTCGACGCGTTCGAACGTGCTGTGCTCGTGCAGGGCGTACGCACGGCCGCCCTCGGTGTACCGGGCCAGGAAGGTGACCGTGCCCCTCGGGTGGAACGCCGTGCCCTCGGTGGTGTCCTCGATGTCCAGGCCCGTCCAGCGCGTCCCGGGGTCGAACTCCACGCGCGGCGGCCGGGTCCTGGGGTGCCAGGTGCGCAGGAGGTAGCCCTCGTCGCGGACCGCGAAGGCGCTGTAGCGCGAGCGCATCAGCTCCTCGGGGGTGGCCGCCGCGGCCTCGCCCCGGTGCAGCCTGCCGCAGCACTTCTCGTACGGCACGGGGTGACCGCAGGGGCAGTTCACGGGGCGTGCGGTACGGGCGGGGCGGGCGGCGCGTCGGGACATGGTGTCCATTGTCGCCGATCGCACGGGTGTCCCTGCCGCCGACCGCCCGGGGCTCCCCTGCGTCAGGGCGCGAGGATGTCCAGCTCCTGGAGGGCGCCCTCGGCGATCTCCCGCGTCAGGGCCTCGGCGCGGGCCGCGTCACCCTCCCGTACCGCCTCGGCGACCCGGACGTGCAGGGTGACGGCGGGCGGGTCGGGGTCCTCGAACATCACCTGGTGCGCGGTACGTCCCGTCAGGACCTCGGCGACGACGTCGCCGAGCCGCGCGAACATCTCGTTGCCCGAGGCGTTCAGGATCACCCGGTGGAAGGCCACGTCGTGCTTCAGATAGCCCTCCAGCTGGTGCCCGCGCGAGTGGGCGACCATGCCGAGCGCGCACGCGGTGAGCTCGGCGCACTGCTCGGCGGTGGCGTACCGGGCCGCCAGTCCCGCGGCGACGGGCTCGATCGCGGACCGCAGCACCGTGAGCGAGCGCAGCTGGCGCGGCCGGTCGGCGCCCGCAAGACGCCACCGGATGACCTGCGGGTCGTAGACGTTCCACTCCTCGGTGGGCAGTACGGTCACGCCCACGCGGCGGCGCGACGCGACCAGGTGCATGGACTCCAGGACCCGGACCGCCTCGCGCATCACGGAGCGGGACACCTCCAGGCGCTGGGCCAGCTCGTCGGTGCGCAGCACGCTGCCGGGCGGGTACTCGCCCGCGGTGATGGCGGGCCCGAGGCTTTCCAGTACGCGGGAGTGCAGCCCTCGGGCCTGTGCGGTCATGACGGAAGCCTACGAGGAGAGGCGCGGGAACAATAAGTCAGACTTTTATGTCACAGGGGCTTGAATTCGTCAGACCTAATAGGTTTCAGTGGCGTGAACGCGTGGACCGGGGCCACTCCCCCCTTCGGTCCCGGTCCGCGCGGCCGATGTCGATGAAGACATGAAGACAGCGAGGCACCAACGATGAGCACCCCCCACGTCGTCGTAGTCATGGGCGTGGCAGGAACCGGCAAGACCACGATCGGCCCCCTGCTCGCGGACCGGCTCGGCGTTCCCTACGCCGAAGGCGACGACTTCCACCCGGCGGAGAACATCCAGAAGATGTCCTCCGGCACACCGCTCACCGACGACGACAGGTGGCCGTGGCTCGACGCCATCGGCGCCTGGGCGCACGGCAGGGCAGGACGCGGCGGGGTGGTCAGCAGCTCGGCGCTCAGGCGCTCCTATCGCGACCGGCTGCGCGCTGCCGCTCCCGGGGTCGTCTTCGTCCACCTGACCGGTGACAGGGTCCTCATCGAGGAGCGGATGTCGCACCGGCAGGGGCATTTCATGCCGACCGCGCTTCTCGACTCGCAGTTCGCCACGCTTCAGCCTCTCGGGGCGGATGAGGCGGGTGTCGACGTCGATGTCTCGGGTGGGCCCGAGGAGATCGCCGATCGGGCTTTCTCGGCGCTTCACGGCCTCGAACTCCGCTAGCTGTTCCACTCTGCGGGCCGCATTGGGCTGGTCGCGCCCGCGCGGCGGAGCCGCACATGTCACAGCCCCGCGCCCCTGAGGGGCGCTCCCGTACCCACGCACAAGGAAAGAACCGTGACCCATCTCAGCGTCGAGATGCTGGCAGCGGACCCCGTCGAGCCGATCACCTCGGCGGGCCATGCCCAGCTGGGGATCGCCGTCCTCGCGGGCATCGCCGTCATCGTCCTGCTCATCACCAAGTTCAAGCTGCACGCCTTCCTCGCGCTGACCATCGGGTCGCTCGCGCTCGGCGCCTTCGCGGGCGCGCCGCTGGACAAGGCGATCGCCAGTTTCACCACCGGCCTCGGCTCGACCGTCGCGGGCGTCGGCGTCCTCATCGCCCTCGGCGCCATCCTCGGCAAGCTGCTCGCCGACTCCGGCGGCGCCGACCAGATCGTCGACACGATCCTGGCCAGGGCGGGCGGGCGCGCGATGCCCTGGGCGATGGTGCTCATCGCCTCGGTGATCGGTCTGCCGCTCTTCTTCGAGGTCGGCATCGTGCTGCTGATCCCGGTCGTCCTCATGGTCGCCAAGCGCGGCAACTACTCGCTGATGCGCATCGGCATCCCGGCGCTCGCCGGTCTGTCCGTGATGCACGGGCTCATCCCGCCGCACCCGGGTCCGCTCGTGGCGATCGACGCGGTCGACGCCAACCTCGGCGTCACGCTCGCGCTCGGCGTCCTCGTCGCCATCCCGACGGTGATCATCGCGGGCCCGCTGTTCGCGAAGGTCGCGGCCCGCTGGGTGGACGTCCCCGCCCCCGAGAAGATGATCCCGCAGCGTCCCTCGGAGGACCTGGACAAGCGCCCCGGCTTCGGCGCGACCGTCGCCACGGTGCTGCTGCCCGTCGTCCTGATGCTGGCCAAGGCGCTGGTGGACATCGTGGTGGACGACCCCGAGACCACCGTGCAGCGGGTCTTCGACGTCATCGGTTCGCCGCTGATCGCGCTGCTCGCGGCGGTGATCGTCGGGATGTTCACGCTGGGCCGCGCGGCGGGCTTCACCAAGGACCGGCTCTCGACGACGGTCGAGAAGTCGCTCGCCCCGATCGCGGGCGTGCTGATGATCGTGGGCGCGGGCGGCGGCTTCAAGACGACGCTCATCGACATCGGTGTGGGCCAGATGATCCTGGACTTCTCCAAGGACTGGTCGATCCCCGCGCTGCTGCTCGCCTGGCTGATCGCGGTGGCGATCCGGCTGGCGACGGGTTCGGCGACGGTCGCGACGATTTCGGCGGCGGGGCTCGTCGCTCCGCTCGCGGCGGACATGTCGACGTCGCACACGGCGCTGCTCGTCCTGGCCATCGGTGCGGGTTCGCTTTTCTTCTCGCATGTCAATGACGCGGGGTTCTGGCTGGTCAAGGAGTACTTCGGCCTGGACGTCGGCCAGACGATCAAGACGTGGTCGGTGATGGAGACGATCATCTCTGTGGTGGCGGGTGGGTTGGTGCTGCTGCTGTCCTTGGTCATCTAGCGCGCCGTCTCCTCGGGGCTCCGCCCCGGACCCCGCTCCTCAAACGCCGGAGGGGCTGAATTTTCGCCCCCCCCCGGCCTGAAATGCTCCGCCCCTCAAGGGCTGAATTGCTCTCACCAGGGCTGAGGCTTCCACGGCCGGGCTGCGATGCGCAGCCCGGCCGCGAACGTCTCAGCCCTGTTGGGGGGGGAATTCAGCCTGGCTGGGGGAATTCAGCCCGGCCGGGGGAATTTCAGCCCGTCCGGCGTTTGAGGACGAGCTCGGCGCAGCCGGCGATCAAAGCCGACGACGGCGGGGGCCAAAACATTGAGCCTGTCCGGCGCTTGAGGACGAGCTCGGCGCAGCCGGCGATGGACACCGGCCCCATGCCACCTCACCGCCGCCAGAGCGAATGCTCCCGCTCCGCCCACCCCGGGTCCACGGACCCGGTCCGCATTCCCCGCCGCGCCTCGGGATCCCCGAGCGCCATCCCCACGTGCCCCGCGAGCACCACGCCGATGGCCAGCGCCAGCCAGTCGTGCACGAACGTGCTCCCCGTGCGCCACACCAGGGGTGCGAGGTGCGTGAACCACATGAGGAGCCCCGTGCCGAGCATCACGAGGACCGCTCCGGCCAGCCACCCGGCGAACAGCTTCTGGCCCGCGTTGAACTTGCCCGCGCCGGGCCGCGGCCGCCGTCGGAGCACGGACCGCAGCCACGCGCCGTCGTGCGGGCCGAAGCGGTTGAGCAGGCGCAGGTCGCCGCGGAAGGCGCGGGATGCCAGGCCCGCGAGGAACGGGGCGGGGAGCAGCAGCCCGGACCACTCGTGGACGGTGACCACCAGGGCGCGGCGGCCCACGAGTTCGGCGAGCTGGGGGACGTAGAGGCAGGCGGCGCTCGCCACGCACACCCCCATCAGCACGGCCGTGAGGCGATGCACCGAACGTTGGGCACGGCTGAACCGCCGTACCCGTACCGGCGCCCCGGCCACCTCAGACAGTCGGCTCATCGTCGCGTCCGTTCGACCGGCCGACCCACGCGTCCACGTCGTAGCCGCGCCGCTCCCAGTAGCCGGGCACGACCTCGTCGGTCAGCGTGATGCCGGAGAGCCACTTGGCCGACTTGTAGAAGTACATCGGGGCGGCGTAGAGGCGGACGGGACCGCCGTGGGTGTGGTTGAGCGGCGCGTCCTGCATGCGCAGGGCGACGAGGACGTCCTTCCGGCGGGCCTGTTCGAGGGTGAGGCTCTCGCTGTACGTCCCGTCGAAGCAGGTGAACCGTACGGCGCGGGCCGCCGGGCGCACCCCGGCGGCGTCCAGGAGCCGGGCGAGCCGTACCCCCTCGAACGGCGTCCTCGGCACCCGCCAGCCCGTCACGCACTGCACGTCGCGGACGAGACGCGTCTGGGGGAAGGCGCGCAGCGCGGACAGGGTGTGGGTGACGGGCCGCTCGACGAGTCCGTCGATCTTCAGGCGGTACGACGACGGGCTCCGGTGCGGCACGGAGGCGGCGACCGAGTAGTAGCGGAACCCGCCGCCGTTGGGCAGGAGTTGGGTCAGGCCCGTGGGGTCCTTGTCGGCGGCGGCGCCGAGGAAGGACTCCAGGCCGCGCTGGAGCGGGGGCGCGGCGGCCACCCCGAGGGCGCCGAGGCCGAGCATGCCGAGGACGATGCGGCGGCCGACGGGGGTTCCGCCGCCGTCGTCCGCTCCGGTCTGTCGCGTCTGTCGCGTGGTCACTCTTCGATTCGAGCACTCGCGGCCCCCGCGGGCCAGGGGCCGCGGGCCGCCGTCAGCGTTCCGTCACATCTCCGCGGAGCCGGACGCCTTCTCCAGCTGGAACGCCTCGTTGCCGAGCCCGATGCGGGCGTGCGCCGCGGGGTTCCTGGCGCGCAGGACGGCGCCGTAGACCACGCCGATCACGGCGGCCAGGAAGATGACGCCGGGCAGCACCCAGCTGAGCGCCGAGTCCTTGCCCGCGCCGACCAGGACGTCGAAGTCCTTGACGGTGTACCCGGCGATGACGAGCAGGCCGACCGTGGCGAGCGCGGACGCGGTGATCCGCCAGACCTGGGCGCGGGCCGCTCCCCTGCGGACGAAGAAGACGATGACGGCGATCGACGCGGTGGCCATCAGGAGGATCACGCCGAGCGCGCCGATGTTGCCGCCCCAGGTGAACAGGTGCAGGACGGGCGCGGTCGGGTCGCCCGCGGGGCCGTCGTCGGCGACGGCGAAGCCGATGACGACCACGACGGAGACGACGGTCTGGAGCAGCGATCCGGTGCCAGGCGCGCCGGTCGAGGTGTTGGTGCGGCCGAACGCGGCGGGCAGCAGCCGCTCGCGGCCCATCGCGAAGGCGTAGCGCGCGACGACGTTGTGGAAGCTGAGGATCGCCGCGAACATGCCGGTCACGAAGAGCACGTGGAGTACGTCGGTGAAGGTGCCGCCGAGCCGGGACTCGGTGAGGTTGAACAGCAGCCCCGCGCTCTGTTCCTGGGCGGCGGGGACGATGCCGGAGGGGCCCGCTGCGACCGTGAGAGCCCAGGAGCTGAAGGCGAAGAAGACCGCGACGAAGCCCACCGCGAAGAACATCACCCGGGCGACGACGACCTGCGGACGGCTGGTCTCCTCGGCGTACACGGGCGCCTGCTCGAAGCCGGTGAAGGCCGCGATGCAGAAGCAGAGCGAGGTGGCCACGCCCGCGCCGCTGAGGGTGTCCGGGTTGAACGCGTGCAGGGACAGTCCCTCCTTGGCCGGGTCCGCGACGGCCGCGATGTCGAAGATGACGACGAGCGCCACCTCGACGAGCAGCAGCACGCCGAGCACGCGCGCGTTCAGGTCGATCTTCAGCCAGGCGAGGACCGCGACGACGGCGACGGCGACGAGCGCCGGGATCCACCAGGCGACTTCGACGTCGAAGTACGTCTGGAGCAGCCCGGACACCTCGAAGCCGAGCATGCCGTACAGGCCCGCCTGCAGCGCGCTGTAGGCGACGAGCGCGACGAGCGCGGCACCGGCGCCCGCGGTGCCGCCGAGGCCCCGGGATATGTACGCGTAGAAGGCGCCCGCGTTGTGGACGTGGCGGCTCATCTCCGCGTAGCCGAAGCTGAAGAGGGCGAGGACGACGCCGAGGATGAGGAAGAGCAGGGGCTGCCCGACGACCCCCATCACGCCGTATGTAGTGGGCATGACACCGGCGACGACCATCAGGGGCCCGGTCGCGGCGAGCACGGAGAGCAGCAGCCCCGCCGTGCCGAGCCGCCCGGCCCGCAGCGCGGTCTCCTGGCCCTTGTACGTGCTGATGCCGGTGTCGCCCATCGGATCACCGAGGGTGCTGCTGCCGCTCGTGCGCGAACTGCCCGTCGCCATGGCGCGGTTGTCCTTTCGGGGGAACTGATGCGGGGTGTGGGGGTGTGGGAGAACTGGTGCGGGGTGCGGGGTACGGGGTACTGATCGGCGGGCGCATGCTCAGGTCGATCCGAGCGCCGCGGCCCGGGCGGCGCCGAACGCCTCGTAGGGATCCCGGTCCGGGTACGACCAGGGGGCCGGGGTCGCGTGCCTGCCGATGCGGTGGAAGAGCGCGGCCGCCTCGGCCGCCCTGCCTTCGCAGGACTTGGCGTGGGCGAGGAAGTTGAGGTCGATGCAGGCGCGCGGATGCGCGGGGGCGGCGCCGGGCCTCTCCCACTCCAGCCACCAGTCGAAGGCGGCCTTCATCACGCCGCGGGCGCGGCGGCCCGTCCAGTGCCCGGAGGCGGCCGGATCGACGGATTCCAGGCCCGCGACGGCGAGCACCCGGTAGCGCTCGGCGTGCGCGACGACCGGCAGGACCGCCAACGGCGAGGCGGCGGGTGCCTGTTCGACCGCCCAGGAAGCGAAGTCGTAGACCTCGTGCATCGGGTCCTGCCCGGCGTCGGGGCGCCGCTCGGCGAGCCTGGCCACCATGAGGTGGTGGGCGTGGTGGTGCTCGGGGTGCCGGTGGCGGACCTCGTCGAAGAGGCGTACGACGTCCTCCTCGCGGCCGAGGGACCGTTCGAGCAGGAGCAGCGCGAGCCACGGCGTCGGGTCGGCGGGCTGCCGCGCGGCCGCCTCGCGGCAGCGGGCGCGCACCTTGTCCGAACGCGCCTTGCCGCGCAGCGCCTTGTGCACGGCGGCGAAGGCGAGCAGCACCTCGGCGTCGTAGCTCTCGGGCTCGGCGAGCCGCCAGTCGCGCGCCCAGGCCTCGGTGGTGGGTTCCTGCGCGAGAACGTCGAAGCGGTGGCCCCTGCGGTCCCAGTCGTTCCCGGTGGCGGCGAGCAGGGCACGGGCCTCGGTCCAGCGGCCCTGGGTCAACGCGGTGCGTGCGACGACGAGTTCGGCGTCGTCGAGTGCGGCGTCGAAGGCGTGCGCCGTCCGCTTCTTGCGGGAACGGCCCAGTGGGGGTGGGGGTGGTGACACCGCGGGACGTCCTCCCCGGCGCGGCTGCGTTCGGATGATCACGCACAGCAAAGCGGTACGCGGCACTCCGCGTCAAGACCCGCCCGTACGCTGGCCCTTCACCAACTCATCTCAGAATCTGCCGACTTCGCTCCCCACCTGGGGTAACCCCCGGTCCCCCGATGTATGCGCTTCACTTCTGGCTTTACCGGCTTTACTTCTGGCTCTGCTTCCGCGGCCTACCGCACCGCGGCCGCCGCCGCGCGCCCCGCCGCACGGCCCGAGAAGAGGCAGCCGCCGAGGAAGGTGCCCTCCAGGGAGCGGTACCCGTGCACGCCCCCGCCGCCGAACCCGGCGGCCTCGCCCGCCGCGTAGACACCCTCCAGCGGCTTGCCACCCTCGGTCAGGACCCGCGAGGACAGGTCGGTCTCCAGGCCGCCTAGCGTCTTGCGCGTGAGGATGTTGAGGCGCACGGCGATCAGCGGTCCCGCCTTGGGGTCCAGGATCCGGTGCGGGGCCGCGGCCCTGATGAGCCGGTCGCCGAGGAACTTGCGGGCCCCGCGGATGGCTGTGACCTGGAGGTCCTTGGTGAACGGGTTGGCGATCTCGCGGTCGCGCGCGGCCAGGGTGCGGCGCAGCGCGGCCTCGTCGATCAGCGGTTCCTTGGTGAGCGCGTTCATGCCGCGCACGAGGGCGCCCAGGTCCTTCTCGACGACGAAGTCGGCGCCGTGGTCCATGAACGCCTTGACGGGTCCGGGCACTTCGGCCCGCGCCCGGTCGATGACCCCGCGCACCGACTTGCCGGTCAGGTCCGGGTTCTGCTCGGACCCGCTGAGCGTGAACTCCTTGCCGATGATGCGCTGGTTGAGCACGAACCACGTGTAGTCGTACCCCGTGCCCATGATGTGTTCGAGCGTGCCGAGGGTGTCGAAGCCGGGGAAGAGCGGCACGGGAAGGCGGTGGCCGCGCGCGTCCAGCCAGAGCGAGGAGGGTCCTGGCAGGATGCGGATGCCGTGCTTGTCCCAGATGGGGTGCCAGTTCTCGATGCCCTCGGTGTAGTGCCACATGCGGTCGCGGTTGATCAGGCGCGCGCCCGCGTCCTCGGCGATGCCGAGCATCCTGCCGTCCACGTGCGCGGGCACCCCGGAGATCATCTTCTCGGGCGGGCTGCCGAGCCGCGTCGGCCAGTTGGCGCGTACGAGATCGTGGTTGCCGCCGATGCCGCCGGAGGTGACGATCACCGCCTGCGCCCGGAACTCGAAGGATCCCGTCACCTCACGGCTGCTGGCCTTGCCGCGCTCCACGGACGAGTCCTCCAGGACCTCGCCGGTGACCGTGTCGACGGCGCCCGCGCTGCGCCCCAGGCCGCTGACGCGGTGCCGGAACTTCAGCTGGACCAGGCCCCGCGACACGCCTTCGCGCACCCGGCGGACGAACGGCGCGAGCAGGCCGGGGCCCGTCCCCCAGGTGATGTGGAAGCGCGGCACCGAGTTCCCGTGCCCCTGCGCGTCGTAGCCGCCGCGTTCGGCCCAGCCGACGACCGGGAAGAACCGCACGCCCTGCCCGTGCAGCCAGGACCGCTTCTCACCGGCCGCGAAGTCGACGTACGCCTCGGCCCACTTGCGCGGCCAGTGGTCCTCCGGACGGTCGAATCCGGCGGTCCCCAGCCAGTCCTGCATGGCCAGCGCGTGCGAGTCCTTGATCCGCAGGCGGCGCTGCTCCGGCGAGTCGACGAAGAAGAGCCCGCCGAAGGACCAGTGCGCCTGGCCGCCGAGCGACTGCTCGGGTTCCTGGTCGACGAGGATGACCCGGCGGCCCGCGTCGACGAGCTCCGCGGTCGCCGCGAGCCCGGCGAGCCCCGCCCCGATCACGATCACATCTGCGTCGTACGCCATAGGGGTCGTCCTCCTCGACAAGGTCCCGCGAAGTTACTGATGGGTCAGATCCTGGGCAGCGCGGCGGTGGACGTCAACCGACAGACGGCGGAAGTTCGTCAAGCGGGCGTGCGCGGAGCGGGACGAAGGGGACTATCGTCGGGCAAGTACCCGCCGCTCTGTCGCTTTGCCGCTTTGCCGCTCTGCCGCTCTGCCGGAACGTCCCGCCAAGTCCCTGTCCCCCGACCCGCCTTGAGTCCCGAGGTGCCTCACGTGCCGGTTACGGTCCTCCTCCTCTCCGTCGGCGCCGCCTGTTGCCTCGGCTTCGGCTTCGTACTCCAGCAGAACGCGGCGCGGCACGCGCCCCTGAGCGACTTCCTCTCGCCCCGGCTGCTGCTCGACCTGATGCGGGTGCCGCGCTGGCTCGCCGGGATCGGTCTGATGGTGTGCGGCATGGCGCTCGGCGCGGTCGCCCTCGGGCACGGCGAGGTGACGCTCGTCGAGCCGCTGCTCGCCACGAACCTGCTCTTCGCGCTCGCCCTCTCGCGCCGCCAGACCGGTCAGCAGCTCGGCCGCCAGGGCTGGGCCGGGCTCACGCTGCTCGCGGGCGGCGTCACGGCGTTCATCGTGGCGGGCCAGCCGCGCGGCGGGGCCGCGGTGACGGATCCGGTGCGGCACTGGCTGATCATCGGCGTGATGACCGGCGGCGCGCTGCTGCTCACGGCGTACGCCAAGCGGTCCCGCCTCAGCGCGGGCCCCGCCCTCCTCGCGCTCGCCGCCGGGCTCCTCTACGGCGTGCAGGACGCGTTGACGCGGGTGAGCGGGCAGCGGTTGTCCGCGGACGGCTGGGCGGGGCTTGTCACCGGGTGGCAGCCGTACGGGGTCATCGCGCTCGGCGTCGCGGGCCTCGTCCTCGTCCAGAGCGCCTTCGAGACGGCTCCGCTGCGGATGTCCCTGCCCGCGCTCACGGCGGCGCAGCCGTTGGCGGGGATCGCGTGCGGGGTCGGTTTCCTCGGCGACCGGCTGCGCGCGGACGCGGGGGCGCTCGCCTGGGAGGCGGGTGGGTTGCTGGGGATCGTGGTGGGGGTCGTGCTGTTGGGTATGCACCCGGCGATGCCGCGTGGGGGCGCGGCCGGGGAGCGGGAATTCCAGCGGGCGTGAGGCGGGGGCGTGGGCGTTCTGCGGGTCCGCGGTGGCTGGTCGGCGCCGTTCCCCGCGACCCCTGCGGGGTGCTCTCGCCTGCGGCGGCGTTCGCGTTCTGCGGGGCCGCGGTGGCTGATCGCGCCGTTCCCCGCGACCCCTGCGGGGTGCTCTCGCCTGCGGCGGCGTTCGCGTTCTGCGGGGCCGCGGTGGCTGATCGCGCCGTTCCCCGCGCCCCTTACGGGTCGCATCCTGCGGGTTCGATCTAGCTTGGCGCGCCGCTCCCCGCGACCCCTGCGGGGTGCGTCGCCTGCGGCGGCGTTCGCATCCCGCGGGACCGCTGTGGCTCGTCGCGCCGTTCCCCGCGCCCCTTACGAGTCGCATCCTGCGGGTTCGATCTAGCTTGGCGCGCCGCTCCCCGCACCCCCTGCGGGGCGCCTCGCCTGCGGCGGCGTTCGCATCCCGCGGGACCGCTGTGGCTCGTCGCGCCGTTCCCCGCGCCCCTTACGGGTCGCATCCTGCGGATTCGATCCAGCTTGGCGCGCCGCTCCCCGCACCCCCTGCGGGGCGCCTCGCCTGCGGCGGCGTTCGCATCCCGCGGGACCGCTGTGGCTGATCGCGCCGTTCCCCGCGCCCCTTACAGGGCGCCCTTGCCCGCGACGGCGTTCGCATCCTGCGGGTTCGACGTGGCTTGGCGCGCCGTTCCCCGCGACCCCTGCGGGGCCCGTTCTCCCCTTACGAGCCCGTTCTCGCTTTTAATAATGGGCGGCATTAGAGTGGGGGGATGGCCAGGACATCAGGTCCCGAGACTCGGGAGAAGCTCATCCGTGCCGGTGAAGAGGTCTTTGCCGAGCAGGGAGTGGACGGGGCTCAGCTGCGGGACATCGTTCGGATCGCGGGGCAGAGCAATCCCTCCGCCGTGCAGTACCACTTCGGCTCCCGGGGCGGGCTCCTCGATGCCGTGATGGCCGCTCGGCAGCAGCGGACCGAGCGGGTGCTCACCGAGGAGCTGGCGCGCGTCGGCGACGGTGCCGGTCTGCGCGGGCTGCTCGGTGCCCTCGTGGCCGCCGAGGCCACCGAGTTGCGCACCGAGCGCGGTCGGCGCTGTCTGCGCGTGTCCGCCCAGCTCAGCCACGAGAGCGGCGTACGCACCCGGACCCCTCACCCCACCATCGACGGCACCGTCTACTGGCGCCTCATCGGCCGCGTCGAGGACTGCCTCACCGAGGCGGGCCTGCCCGAGCCGCTGCGCCTGGAGCGGCTCGACCTGGCGCTCACGCTGGTCGGCGCCGCCCTGGGCGACCGCGCCCGGCAGTACCTGGCGGACACCACCCCCCTGACCGACGAGCGGCTCTTCCTCGCCGACCTCGTCGAAACCACCGCGGCCCTGTTGCGGGCCCCGCGACCCCACCTTGGAGAGACCTCATGACCGACCACGACCTCACCGGCAAGACCGTCGTCATCACCGGCGCCGCCCGCGGGCTCGGCGCGGATGCCGCCCGCCAGGCGGTGGCCGCCGGTGCCGATGTCGTCCTCACCGACGTACTCGACGAGGAGGGCGAGGCCACCGCGAAGGCCCTCGGCGAGCGCGCCCGCTTCGTCCACCACGACGTGACGTCCGAGGCGGACTGGCAGCGGGTGGCCGACTTCGCCGTCGCCGAGTTCGGCGGCATCCACGGCCTGGTGAACAACGCGGGGATATCCACCGGACAGTTCCTGGAGTCGGAGTCCGTCGAGCACTTCCGCAAGGTCCTCGACATCAACCTCACCGGTGTCTTCATCGGCATGAAGACCGTCATCCCCGCCATGAAGGAGGCCGGGGGCGGGTCCATCGTGAACATCTCCTCCGCGGCCGGGCTCATGGGCCTCGCGCTGACCGCCGGGTACGGCGCCTCCAAGTGGGGCGTGCGCGGCCTCACCAAGATCGGCGCGGTGGAGCTCGGCACCGCCCGCATCCGCGTCAACTCCGTCCACCCCGGCATGACGTACACCCCGATGACCGCCCAGGTCGGCATCGAGCAGGGCGAGGGCAAGTACCCCAACACCCCGATGGGCCGGGTCGGCGAGCCGCACGAGATCGCGAGCGCCATGGTCTTCCTGCTCTCGGACGCCGCCTCGTACGTGACCGGCGCCGAGCTCGCCGTCGACGGCGGCTGGACCGCGGGACCCACGGTCAAGTACGTCATGGGGCAGTGAGGTTGGATGGTCGGCATGACTGACTCAGCAGCCGGGCAGGCCGACCCCCGCGAAGAGATCCTGACCATCGTCGACGAGCACGACGAGATCGTGGGTGAGGCACCGCGCGGCGAGGCGTACGCGCGGGGCCTGCGGCACCGCTGCGTGTTCATCGAGGTGCGGGACGCCCAGGGCCGTCTCTTCGTGCACCGGCGCACCCCGACCAAGCTGGTCTTCCCTTCGCGGTACGACATGTTCGTCGGCGGTGTGGTCGGGGCGGGCGAGTCGTACGACGACGCGGCGCTGCGCGAGGCGCAGGAGGAGCTGGGCGTCCAGGGACTGCCGCGCCCCACCCCGCTGTTCAAGTTCCTGTACGACGACGGCGCCGGGCACTCCTGGTGGTCCTTCCTCTACGAGGTGCGCTGCGAGCTGCCGGTGGACCCGCAGGTCGAGGAGGTCGCCTGGCACGGCTTCGTCACCGACGACGAGCTGGAGCGGCGGCTCGGCGAGTGGGAGTGGGTGCCGGACGGCCTCGACGCCCACCACCGGCTGAGGGCCTTCCGCGCGGCCTGACCGGCACGGCTTATGGTGCGCCCGTGAGCAATTTCGTACAGAGCCTGAGGCTGTGGTTCGCGCCCGAGCGCATCCGCGAGGACGGCGACACCCCCGACTACCGCTTCTCGCTCGCCAACGAACGCACCTTCCTGGCCTGGCTGCGCACCGCGCTCGCGCTGATCGGCGGCGGGTTCGCCGTGGACCAGTTCCTGCCGGACCTGCGCTGGGCGTGGCGCATCGGGCTCGCGCTCGCGCTGCTCGCCGCGGGCGTGCTCTGCTCACTGCGCGCGGTGAACCACTGGGTGCGCTGCGAGCGGGCCATGCGGCGCGGCGAGGACCTGCCCGCGAGCCGCTTCCCGACGTTCCTCGGTCTCGCCGTCGCGGTGGTCGCGCTCGCCATGGTGGTGGTCGTGCTCTTCGGGTGGGAGGGGTGACACCGGCCGGGGAGCAGGTCCGCGATCCCGGGCTGCAGCCGGAGCGCACGCGGCTCGCGTGGCGGCGTACGACGCTGTCGTGCACGGTCGCCGCCGTGCTCGCCGGACGGGCCGCGCTGCACCACGGGCCGACGGTGCCCGGCGTGCTCGCCTGCGCGCTGTGCCTGCTGCTCTGGCTGGGGTTCCTGGCCGTCGCGCACCGCAGGATGGTCGCCCTGAGCGCGTGCAGGCCGCGGACGCTCGCCCTCGGTACCGCGCGGGCGGCGGCGCTGTGCACCCTGGCGTTCGCGGTGTGCGCGGCGGCGATGGTGTTCTGAGGTGGGCTGCCGGTGCGGAGCCGCTGGGCGCCGATGTCGCCTGCCCCGGTGCGGAGCCGCTAGGCGCCGGTGCCGCCCGCCTCGGCGCGCCGCGGGGACGCGGCGCGCCGCAGCCGCAGCTGGCCGATCTCCGCGACGTTCTTCATGAGCTCCGCGTTGACCCAGGTCACCATGTGGGCGACGGTCCGTTCGGGGTCGTTCTCCCACGGAAACACCGCGGCGCCGTCGAGGTCGGCGTCGGTGAGCCCGGCGAGACCGCTCAGCCAGTCGCCCCGAAGGCCGCGCAGCCAGGCGACCGTCGCATCGCCCGGCCCCGGCCACGCGATGTCCGCCCGCGCCCGCGGCTCCCGGCCGTGCACGTGATCGGTGGCCACGCTCAGCCACCAGCCCAGGTGCCAGCTCACCCAGCCGATGGTGGGCAACGGCACCGGGTCCGGCTCGGTGTCCTGCCAGTCGGGAACCCAGCCGCCGTCGTCGTCCTCGCGGAGGGTCCAGCACTCGGCGTCCGGCTCCCACAGGAAGTCCGCGGGCTCCAGGCGCTCCAGGTGGTACTCGAACAGCGACCAGGTCAGCTCGAACTGCCAGCGCAACAGGTCACTCGGGGAAGTCCTCACCGCGAAACCCTGGCACAGGGGTGCGGCACGGACAACGCGATATCAGTCCGCCCACTCCACCGTGACGACGACCTTGCCCCGGGTACGCCCCTCCGCGTTCAGCCGGTGCGCGTCGGCCGCCCGTTCCAGTGGGAACGTCTCGTCGACGTGGACGGTCAGGACGTCCTGCTCGGCGAGTTCCGTCAGACGCTGGAGGTCGGCGGCGTCGGGACGTACGAAGCAGTAGTGGCCACCCAGACCGATCACTCCGCCGTCCGCGATGGAGGCGAGCCTGCCGCCCGGGGCGAGGAGTTCGGCCGATGCCTTGAGCGCGTCGCCCCCGACCGTGTCGAAGGCCGCGTCGACGCCCTCGGGCGCCAGGGCCCTGACGCGGTCGACGAGCCCGTCCCCGTAGGTGACGGGCTCCGCGCCGAGCTCGCGCAGATAGTCGTGGTTGCGCTCGCTCGCGGTGCCGATGACGCGGGCGCCCGCGTGCCGGGCCAGCTGGACGGCGAGCGAGCCGACCCCGCCCGCGGCCGCGTGCACGAGCACGACGTCGCCCTCGGTGACCTCCAGGGCCTTGACGATCACCTGGTAGGCGGTGAGCCCGGCCAGCGGCAGCCCCGCGGCCTCCTCGAAGGTGAGGTTGCGCGGCTTGCGGGCGAGGGTGCGCACGGGCGCGGCGACGTACTCGGCGAACGTGCCGCGCGAGAGGAAGTCCTCGCGCACGTAGCCGATGACCTCGTCGCCGACGGCGAACTCCGGCACCGACGCGCCCGGCTGGACCACCACACCGGCCACGTCCCAGCCCGGGATCACGGGGAAGACCGGGTCGAGGGCGGCGTCGAGGTAGCCCTCGCGGCACTTCCAGTCGACGGGGTTCACGGCGGCGGCCCGCACCTTCACCAGGACGGAGTCGGGGCCGACCTTGGGGTCGCGCACCTCGCCGTACTCGAGGACTTCGGGTCCGCCGTAGCTGCGGTAACTGATCGCCTTCATGGGGTCGCCGTTCGCGGAGGTCGGGGAAACATGCACCACATTCCCATAACGCCATCAAACGGGCATAGGGGGCTAGCCTGAGAGAGTCAGCCCCTCCCCTCGCCGAAGGTGTGCGTCATGACCACGCTCCACCACGAACACCCCGTCCACGACCACGTCCACGGCCCCGCCTGCGGCCATCCCGAGGTGCCGCACGGCGACCACGTCGACTACGCGCACGACGGCCATCTGCACCGGTTGCACACCGACCACTACGACGAGTGCGAGCCGGGTGGGCACGTGGCCCACCAGGGGCATGACCACCAGCACGGCTCCGGCTGCGGCCATGACTCCGTCACCCACGCCGATCACGTCGACTACCTGCACGACGGGCATCGGCATGCTGCCCATGACGGGCACTGGGACGATCACTGAGCGCTCCGCGGCAGGGGCGACGGGGACGCCCCCCTAGACGACATACCGACTGGTCGGCATCATGGTGTGGCACGCCACCGCCTCGCCGATCAGGAGTGACAGATGAGCGCAGTCCACCCACCGGGCCTCGACCTGGAGACGTTGCGCGGCCACCTCGACCGCGAACGGCCAGGCCTGGTCGGCGGGCCGCTCTCGGCCCGGCTCATCGAGGGCGGCCGCTCCAACCTCACGTACGCCGTGACCGACGGCGCGGCGCGCTGGGTGGTGCGGCGCCCCCCGCTGGGCCACGTGCTCGCCACCGCGCACGACATGAAGCGCGAGCACCGGGTGATCAGCGCGCTGCACCCGACGGACGTGCCGGTGCCGAAGCCGGTGCTCCTGTGCGAGGACGAGTCGGTCATCGGCTCGCCCTTCTACGTCATGGAGTTCGTGGAGGGCACCCCCTACCGCACCGCCGAACAGCTCGCGCCGCTCGGCGCCGAGCGGACCCGCGCCGCGGTGTTCACCCTCGTCGACACCCTCGTCGACCTGCACGCCGTGGACCCCGAAGCGGTCGGCCTCCGTGACTTCGGGCGCCCTGACGGCTTCCTCGACCGGCAGCTGCGCCGCTGGGGCAAGCAACTGGACGCGTCCCGCGGCCGCGACCTCGCGGGCATCGACGAGCTGCACGCCGCCCTCGGCCGCGCGCTGCCCGCATCGCCCGCGGCGACCGTCATCCACGGCGACTACCGGCTCGACAACGTCCTGATCGACGGGTCCGACCGGATCAGGGCGGTGCTCGACTGGGAGATGTCCACGCTCGGCGACCCCCTCACCGACCTGGGCCTCCTGGCCATGTACAGCGTCAAGCTGGAGCTGCCCGACTCCCCCATCAGCACCACGGCGGGCGCGCCTGGCCACCCGGACCCGGCCGAGCTCGTCGAGCGGTACGCCACGCGGTCGGGCCGCGACGTCGGCGCCATCTCCTGGTACACGGCCTTCGCGTGGTTCAAGCTCGCCGTGATCCTGGAGGGCATCCACTACCGCTTCACGCTCGGCCAGACCG
This sequence comes from Streptomyces kanamyceticus, assembly GCF_008704495.1. Taxonomy (NCBI): domain Bacteria; kingdom Bacillati; phylum Actinomycetota; class Actinomycetes; order Kitasatosporales; family Streptomycetaceae; genus Streptomyces; species Streptomyces kanamyceticus. The sequence goes on along the minus strand of NZ_CP023699.1, from coordinate 8,011,249 downwards.
TCGGCGCGGGCTTCGACCGGATCGGCGAGCTGGTCCCGGTCTTCATCGAGCACGGCCTCACCACCCTCCAGGGACGACAGGAAGGCTGAGAGACAGCCATGGACTTCGCATTCGACGCGCGCACCGAAGAGCTGCGCGCCAAGCTGCTCGCCTTCATGGAGGAGCACGTCCACCCGGCCGAGCAGGTCGTCGAGGAGCAGCGCGCCCTGCTCGCGTCACCGTGGGACACGCCCTCGGTCGTGGAGGAGCTGAAGGCCGAGGCCCGCAGGCAGGGCCTGTGGAACCTCTTCCTTCCCGACGCGGAGCACGGCGCGGGGCTCACCAACCTCCAGTACGCGCCGCTCGCCGAAATCACCGGGCGCTCCCCGCAGTTGGCGCCCACCGCGCTGAACTGCGCGGCGCCCGACACCGGCAACATGGAGGTCCTCGCGCAGTTCGGCACGGACGAGCAGCGCAAGCAGTGGCTGGAGCCGCTGCTCGCCGGTGAGATCCGTTCGGCGTTCGCGATGACCGAACCCGAGGTGGCCTCCTCCGACGCCACGAACATCACCACGCTGATCGAGCGGCAGGGCGACGAATACGTCATCTCGGGCCGCAAGTGGTACATCTCCGGGGCGATGAACCCCGACTGCAAGATCTTCATCGTGATGGGCAAGACGGACCCGGACGCCTCCGACATCCGCCGCCAGCAGTCGATGGTGCTCGTCCCGCGCGACACCCCCGGCCTCGAAGTGCGGCGCGCCATGAAGGTGTACGGGTACGAGGACCACTACCACGGCGGCCACGCAGAGGTCGTCTTCGACAACGTCAGGGTCCCCGCCTCGAACCTGATCGGCGAGGAGGGCGGCGGCTTCGCCATCGCGCAGGCGCGGCTCGGCCCCGGCCGCATCCACCACTGCATGCGCCTGATCGGCATGGCCGAGCGCGCCATCGAGCTGATGTGCAGGCGCGCGGTGTCGCGTACGGCCTTCGGCAAGCCGCTGGCCCAGCAGGGCGTGGTGCAGGAGTGGATCGCGGACGCGCGGGTCGCGGTGGAGCAGCTGCGTCTGCTCGTACTCAAGACGGCCTGGCTGATGGACACCGTCGGCAACAAGGGCGCGCACACGGAGATCCAGTCCATCAAGATCGCGACGCCGCGCGCGGTGGTCGACATCCTCGACCGCGCGGTGCAGCTCCATGGCGCCGGGGGCGTGAGCCAGGACTTTCCGCTCGCCGAACTGTGGGCAGGCGCGCGGACGCTGCGCTTGGCTGATGGGCCGGACGAGGTTCATCTGCGGTCGCTGGCGCGGCGTGAGCTGAAGAAGTACGTGTAGCTGGTGGCCCCGTAGGGGCGCGGGGAACTGCGCGAGCAACCCTCGGCGAGCCGCACTCGCCGTAGGACCTGCCGCGGCAGACGCGACCGCGCCCCGGCGGGGGCTGAGCGCGCCCACGCGGCGGAGCCGCAAATGTCACAGCCCCGCGCCCCTTAGGGGGCCCGCAGGGCCCTGAGGAGCAGGTCCGCCAAGTGGTCCGCAACCTGCTGCGGAGAGAGCGGACCATCGGGCCGATACCACGTGGACAGGTGGTGGACGGAGCCGAAGTGGTAGTCCACCACCAGGTCCGCCGGCGTCGCCGTGGAGAAGACGCCGGATGCCTGGCCCTCCTCGATGAGCGCGCGGAACCGCTCGTGGTAGCGGCGCCGTTCCGCGCGCACCTGCTTGTTCTTCTCCGGGCTCAGGTGGTGCATGGAGCGGAAGAAGATCGACGCGTCGTCGAGGTTGTCGATGGTGGTGACCACGACGTCGGCCGCGGCGTCGCGGACCCGCCGCTCGACGGGGGCGTCCGCGTCCGCGATGGCGTCGAGCCGCTCCTGCTGGACGCGGAGCATCCGGGCGTAGACCTCGTGCAGCAGGTCGTCCTTGGAGCCGAAGTAGTGGTAGAGCGCGCCCTTGGTGACACCGGCCGCCTCCACGATCTCCTGCACCGACGTGCGGTCGTAGCCGCGGTCGGCGAAGAGCCGGGTGGCGGCGGCGAGCAGCCGCTGCGGGACGGGCGTGCCGTCACCGTCCGTCGTCCTGGCCACTGCCGCCACCTGCCTTTCGCGTCATTGACTGTTCCGTGCGCGGGATCGCAGTTCCCGCCGGAGGATCTTCCCACTTGTGGTCTTCGGGAGCTCCGTCAGGATCGCGACCTCGCGCGGGTACTTGTAGGCGGCGAGCCGCTCCTCGCAGTACGCGATCAGCTCGTCGGCGCCGGTGTCGTTGCCGGGACGCAGGCTGACGTACGCCTTGACGCTCTCCCCGCGGTAGCTGTCGGGCACCCCGACGACGGCCGCCTCGCGGACCGCGGGGTGGGAGTAGAGGACGTCCTCGACCTCGCGCGGCCAGACCTTGAAGCCGGACGCGTTGATCATGTCCTTCTTGCGGTCGACGACGTAGAGCCAGCCCGCCGGGTCCATGAACCCGATGTCGCCGGTGCGCAGTTCCCCGTCGGGGAAGGCCTCACTGGTGGCCTCGGGCCGCTGCCAGTAGCCGGGCACCACCTGCGGTCCGCGCACCACGATCTCGCCCTGCTCCCCGAAGGGCACCTCCTCGCCGAGGTCGTCCACGATGCGTACGACCGTCTCGGGTCCCGGGACGCCGACGGCCAGGGTGCCCGAGACCGGGTCGACGGGCGCCTCCTGGCCCGGCGGCACGGCGGCGCAGGGCGCGGTGCACTCGGTGAGGCCGTAGCCGTTGTGGAGGTAGGGGCCGAAGGCGGCGCGGAACTTCTCCACCAGGGCCGGCGGCAGCGGGGCGCCGCCCGAGGAGACCATCCGGAAGGAGTCGAAGTGCGCGCGGGTCGCCTTCGGGTGGGCGGCGAGCGCCATGAACGCGGTCGAGGGGCCGACCGTGTAGGCGGGCCGGTGCTCGGCGAAGGCGTCGAGGACGACACCGGCCTCGAACCGGTAGGCGAGCGCGAGCGTGCCCGCGTTGGCGATGCACGCGGCGATCTGCGCGACCATGCCGGTGATGTGGAAGAGCGGCGCCATCGCGAAGTAGCAGGAGCCCTGCGGCAGCGCGCAGCCGACGCGCTGGCGCTCGGCGTTGTAGGTGATGTTGTGGTGGGTGTTCATGGCGCCCTTGGGGGTGCCGCTGGTGCCCGAGGTGTAGCTGATCAGCGCGATGTCGGACGGGCCGAGCTCGCGGTCGGCGGGCGCGGCGAGTCCCCGGCTCGCCACCGCCACCAGGTCGTCGGCGTCGGCCGCCGGGGGCAGCCGCTCGAAGTCGAGGACCCGGGGGTCGTCGCGCGTCTGGAGGTCGAGCTGGCAGGCGGTGAGCACGACGCGGACCGGGGAGTCCGCCGCCGTCTCGCGCAGATACGTCTCCCAGGCGCGGTCCGCGCAGATCAGCGCGGCCACTCCCGCGTCGGCGAGGACGTGTCCGACCTCCGCCGACTTGTACATGGGGTTGACGGGGACGACCGTGGCGCCCGCCTTCCAGGCGCCGAGCAGCGCGATCACGAAGTGCGGGGTGTTCTGCAGGAGGATCGCGACGCGGTCGCCGCGTTCGATGCCGCGCGCGGCCAGGTGTCCGGCCACGGAGTCGGTGAGCGCGTCCGTCTCGCGGTAGCTCAGGCGCCCGTCGAAGTAGGCGAGGGCGGTGTGGTCGGGCGCCCGCTCCACGGCCGCGCGGAAGGCGTGCACGACGGACGCGGCGGGCCGTACGGGGCCGCGCTGGGCGTCGTTGAGCCGCGCGAGCCAGGGCTTGGCCGCGTAGACCGAGGTCGTGTCGCTCACCGCTCCGCCTCCTCCCACTTCTGCTGGATGTGGTTCATGCCGGTCAGCCACTTGTCGGGCGTCGCGGCGCGGGCCCGGTAGTACGCGTCGACCTCGGGGTGCGGGAGGATCAGGAAGCGGTCCTCCGCCATGCCCGCGAAGAGCGCGTCCGCGACGTCGTCGGGCTCGATCGCGGTGGGCGCGAGCACGAGGTCGCCCGCGGTGCCGGTGGCGGCGAGCATGTCGGTGCGCACGCCCTGCGGGCAGATCGCGTGGACCTTGATGCCGCGGTGCCGGTAGGTGAGCGAGAGCCACTCGGCGAAGGCGTACGCGCCGTGCTTGGTGACGCTGTAGGGCGCGGCGCCGATCATGGTGAGCAGTCCGGCGGCGGAGACGGTCGAGACGAAGCGGCCGCTGCCCCGCTCCAGCCAGCCGGGCAGCAGCTCCTGGGCCGCCCGCACGTGCGCCATGACGTTGACGTCCCAGGCCGCGGCCCAGACCTCCTCGGGGGCCGCCTCGCTGCCGCCGGAGCCGAGCCCGGCGTTGGCGCAGTACACGTCGACGGTGCCGCCGAGCGCGTCCGCCGCCTCCCGCGCGATCACGGAGGCGTCGCCCGGCACGGCGATGCCGCCCACCTCGTCGGCGACGGCCTTGGCCTTGGCGCCGTCCATGTCGTTGACGGCGACGCGCGCTCCCGCGGCGGCGAAGCGGCGGGCGAGCGCGGCCCCGATGCCGCCTCCCGCGCCGGTCACGACAACTCCCTTGTCCTGCAAGGTCTCCACGATCGTTCTCCTTCGACCTGCGGCTCGGCAGGCTCCCCCGGCGCCTCGGCATTGCTCGGTATCGCTGGCAGACTAACCAGTCGGTATGTCGTGGCGAAAGGGGGGCGCACGGGCCGGGTTCGTTCCCCGGCGCCCCCGCGGCCACTAGCGTGCGGGCCCATGAACCTCTCCCGACGCGGACTGCTCGCCGCCACCGCGGGAACCGCCATGACGCCCGCGGCCCCGGCCGCCGCCACCCCGCGCACCGGGCCTGGACCGGGCCCCCGGCTGCGCACCGGATTCGAGCGCCTCGCCGCCGACGGCTACCGGCTCCTCGAAGGACAGCGGGTCGGCGTCATCACCAACCCGACCGGCGTGACCCGCGACGTGCGGCACGTCGTGGACGTGATGCACGCCGACGAGCGGGTGGAGCTGGTCGCGGTGTTCGGCCCCGAGCACGGCTTCCGCGGCACCGAGCAGGCGGGCGGCTCCCAGGGCAGGTACGACGATCCGGCCACAGGGCTGCCCGTGTTCGACACGTACCAAAAGAGCGGCGAGGCCCTGGCCGACGTCTTCACCGCGTCTCGCGCCGAGACCCTCGTCTTCGACATCCAGGACGTGGGCGCCCGCTTCTACACGTACATCTGGACGCTCTACGACTGCATGGTGGCCGCGCGCCTCGCGGGCAAGCGCCTGGTGGTGCTCGACCGGCCCAATCCGGTGACGGGCCGCGAGGCGTACGGACCCGTCCTGCAGCCTCGGTACGCGAGCTTCGTGGGCCGTGCGCCGATCGCGCAGACGCACGGCATGACGGTCGCGGAGCTGGCGGGGCTGTTCAACGGGGAGTTCCTGAAGCGGCCCGCCGAGCTGACGTCGGTCCTGATGGCGGGCTGGCGGCGCACCGACTTCCACGACGCGTCGGGGCTGCCGTGGGTCCCGCCGAGCCCGAACATGCCGACGCCCGACACCGCCCTGGCCTACGGCGGCACCTGCCTGTTCGAGGGCACGAACCTCTCCGAGGGCCGCGGCACGACCCGCCCCTTCGAACTGCTCGGCGCCGACGGCATCGACCGCGCGTGGGCGGCGGCCCTCGACAGGATCGGCCTGCCGGGCGTGCACTTCAGGGAGGCGTACTTCGCCCCCACCTTCGACAAGTTCCGGGGAAGGACCATCGGCGGCGTCCAACTCCACGTGCACGAAAGGGAGTCGTACGACCCGGTGCGCACCGGCATCGCGCTCCTGGTCACGGCGAAGAAGGTGTGGAGCGGCTTCGCCTGGCGCTCCGACCACTGGATCGACAAGCTCACCGGATCGGCCCGGGTGCGCACGATGATCGACGCGGGCGCGGGGACGGACGAGGTGGTGGGCGCCTGGCAGGACGATCTCGCCCGCTTCCGCGCGGTGCGCCGCCGGTATCTGCGCTACTCCTGAGGCCCGTGGTGGGGCAGACCCCACCACGGGTCGGGGTGCCCGCTCCATGGCACCGCGCCCGCCCGCACGAGACCGTGATCTCCGGTTCACCGCGCGGGAGTCCACGCGGGCGGGACGAGGAGGACGACATGACACGGGTGACGCGCCGAGTGGTGCCACTGCTGCTGGTCGCGGCCGGAGCGGGGGCGCTGGTCGCGCCGCAGAGCGCGGGAGCGGCGCCCCGGCCCGCCGATCCGGTCGCGGCGATCGAGCGCGCGGCCCACCCGCTGCGGTCCACAGCGCCGGGCGGGAGCAGTGCGGACCTGCGGGCGCTCGGCCGGATGGTGGGCGGCGCGTCGGTGGTGGGCCTGGGCGAGGCGACCCACGGTTCGCACGAGTTCTTCACCATGAAGGAGCGGGTGTTCCGCCATCTCGTGAAGGAGAAGGGGTTCACCACCTTCACCCAGGAGATGAGCTGGACGACCGGACTGCGCCTCGACGCCTACGTGCGGGGCGGCAAGGGTGACGTGCGCGAGCTCGTCCACCGCGAGCTGGCGAAGACGCCGTGGGACACCGAGGAGTACGTCCATCTGCTCACCTGGATGCGCGCGTACAACGACAAGCACCCGGCGCGCGAGCTGCGCTTCATGGGCAACGACCTCAACTACCCCGAGCAGGGCGTCGAGTTGTTCGACGGGGTGCGCGACTACGTGCGGGCCCACGAGCCGGACCTGCGGCCCGCGATCGACGACTCGTACGCGCCGCTGCGCCGCCTGACCGATGGCGACACCTACATGGGACTGCCGCTCGCCGAGCGCAAAGCGCTGACGAAGAAGGCCTGGGCGGCGTACGACCTGCTGAAGGAACGACGGCCCGCGGGCGGCGCCAAGGCCTACGAACTGGCCCTGCACCACGCCCTGTCCGTCGCGCAGACCGCGGACATGTACGCCTTCCCGCTCGACACGGCCGACGGACAGCGCGACGCGATGCTCTACCGCGACCGGATCATGGCGGAGAATACGGCGTGGTGGCAGCGGTACCACGGCGGCAAGGTACTCCTCTCCGCCCACAACGCGCACGTCGCGTACGAGTCCTACGACCCGCGCTACCCGAAGATGCAGGGCGCCTTCCTGCGCGACAGCATCGGCAAGCGGTACGCGAGCATCGGATTCACCTTCGACCGGGGTGGCTTCATGGCGCAGGGCCCGGACTCCGAGGTGTGGAAGCCCCGTTCGGTCGGCCCGGCGACGCGCGGCATGAACGAGCACACGCTGGACAAGGTGCGCCACGACGACTACTTCGTGGACCTGCGCACCCTGCCCGCTCCCACCAGGAAGTGGCTGAGCATGGCGCGCACGACCCGCAGCATCGGCTCGGGGTGGCCCGACGGCCCGTACAAGATCCGGCTCGCCCCTTCGCACGACATCCTGATCCATCTGCACGAGGTCACGGCGGCCCACCGGCAGTCTCAGTGACCGAGACCAGCCGTATCAAGTATTGACTGCCCCCTACATCCACCACGAGAGTGCCGCTCGTGCGAAGTGAAGCGAGAGAGACAGCGGCAGAAACAGCGAATCAGCAGGTCCAGGGCGAGAACGAGCCGACAGGATCGAACCGGGAGAGCCTGCGCAGGGTGGCCGTGGCCTCCTTCATCGGGACGGCCATCGAGTTCTACGACTTCTACATCTACGGCACGGCGGCCGCGCTCGTCCTCAACGACGCGTTCTTCCCGACCCTCGACCCGGTCAACGCCACCCTCGCCTCGTTCTCCACCTACGCGGTGGCGTTCGCGGCCCGGCCCATCGGCTCGGTGATCTTCGGCCACTTCGGGGACCGGGTGGGCCGCAAATCGGTCCTGGTGGCCTCACTTCTCCTGATGGGCCTGTCCACCGCGCTCGTCGGACTCCTGCCCGGATACGACACGTTGGGCATCTGGGCGCCGGTCCTGCTGATCCTGCTCCGCTTCCTCCAGGGCATCGGGCTGGGCGGCGAGTGGGGCGGCGCCGCGCTGCTCGCGGTGGAGCACGCGCCGAAGAAGAAGCGCGGCCTGTACGCCGCCTTCCCCCAACTCGGCCCGTCCGTCGGCTTCTTCGCGGCGACCGGCGTCTTCTGGCTGCTCTCGTCCGCGCTCTCCGACGACGCGTTCCACTCGTGGGGCTGGCGCGTGCCCTTCCTGCTCTCGTTCCTGCTCGTCGGCGTGGGGCTCTTCGTGCGCCTCAGGATCAGCGAGACGCCGGTCTTCGCCAAGGTCATGGAGGCGCGGGAGGCCAGCAAGGTCCCCGCGCTCGACGTGCTCCGCCGCCACCCGCGCGAACTCCTGCTCGGCGCGGGCGGGATGGTCGTCGCGTACGGCCTCTTCTACACCGCCACGACGTACTGCCTGGCGTACGCGACCGGCACCCTGCACGTCTCACGCAACACCATGCTCGGCCTCTCCCTGGTGGCCTGCCTCTTCCTCGCGGCCGGCACCTGGCTCGCCGCGACCCGCTCGGACGGGGCGGGACGGCGCAGGCTCGTCCTCGCGGGCGCGGGGCTCGCGGTGGTCTGGGGCCTGGTCCTCTTCCCGCTCCTGGACACCGAACAGCCGGTGCTGATCGCCCTCGCGCTCGGCGGCGCGCTGTTCTGCATGGGCGTGGTCTACGGCCCGATGGGCGCGTACCTTCCGGAGCTGTTTTCCACGAACGTGCGCTACTCGGGTGCCTCGCTCGCGTACAACCTGGGCGGCGTGCTCGGCGGCGCGGTCTCCCCGCTGGTGGCGACCCGGCTGCAGTCCGCGTTCGGCTCCTCTTCGGTGGGCTGGTACGTGAGCGCCATGGCCCTCGTATCGCTGGTGTGCGTGCTCGCGCTGCCGGAGACGCGGGAGCGGGAACTCGACTGAATCTCCCCCGAATTCGCACAATGCGGTGTACGCCGCATTGTGCGCGGCATTGTGTGCCGCGCGGATATTCTCCACACGTCTAGACCACTATTGATGTCCGAATTCAGCGGCTGAGCCACCAGCGTTCGTTCTCCTTCGACAGCGCGTCCCACAAGAGATTCAGCGGATGCCCTGGACCGCACGAGGCGCGGTCGCCGCGGCGCGTGAACACCCCGACGAGCACCTCCGTCCGCGGCCCGACGTCCCCGACGATGTCCAGGCGCCGCAGCCCGCCCGCCTCCGGCAGGCTGCCGTTCTCCGCGGCCTGCCCGATGCCCCGCGTCACCAGCATCGCGCCGCTGACCACGCCCGAGCGCAGCAGCTCGAAGCCGTAGTGCGCGGCCTCTATCTCCGCGGCCACGGCCAGCTCCTTGCGGTAGTCGGGGCCGTACCAGGCGGTGAGGAAGCGGGCGATGAGGCCGCCCGCCGAGACCACGAGCGGCAGCCGCGTCAGCTCGGCCGCGGTGACGGAGGGGCCGGGCAGCTTCTCCACGGGCAGGTTGGTGAGCAGCGAGAGTCCGCTGCGGCGCCACTCGACGATCTCGTAGGGGTCGAGTTCGGCCTCTTGGCCCTGGGTCACCACGATGCTGCCGCAGACCAGGTCGAGCTCTTTGGCCTGCAGTTTGGCGAAGAGGTCGCCGGTACGCACATGGGTGACCTTCAGGTCGACGCCACGGCGTTCGTACGCCTCGCTCACCCGCTCCACCGCGTCCAGGAGGAACCCGAGCGTGTAGCGGGTCGAGCCCACGGAGAGGGTTCTGCCGAGTCTGCGTCTGGCGTCGTGGATGCCCTCCGTCCACTGGTCCAGGGTGCGCCTGGCCAGCTCGACGAGGGCCTCGCCGGTGGGGGTGAACTGGACGTCCTTGCCGCGGCCCCGCTTGAGGACGAGCGCCTCGCCGCACAGCGTCCCGAACGTGCGGTTCATCGTGTCCAGTTGCTTCTGCACGCTGGACTGCTCGCGGCCGAGCAGCCGGGCCGCGGCCAGTGCGGTGCCGCTCTCGCGGACCGCGAGCAGGGTGCGCAACTGGTCCATCGTGGTGTCAAGGAGATCCGTGGGGTACTGCTGGGGCCCTGATAATGCCATGTGCGAGTTCTCGCTCTCCGACTCCCTCTGGATTTACGGCATTGCAGCATAACCACAGCGGGAAACTGATCCGGAGTTCAGCGGAAACTATCTGGGGATTTCTTCCAGAAAATGCTGGATGCGTTCCCCGTACCCGTGGAATGGTCGAGCCAATCCCACCCGATCATTCATCTCTGCAAGGAGAGTTACGCTCGTGAGCCATTACCAGGCCGCACCCGCGCCCACCGCACCGCCGGGTGCGGGCGCACCCCCCACGCGGCGCGCGGCCAAGCGGCCCGGCACCCTCACCGCCCTGTTCTGGACGGCGCTGGCCTCCGCCGCGACCGCCGCCGTCGGGGCGGTGCTCGTCTTCGCGGGCGGCGAGGACCTGGCCGAGGAGAACATCAACGACGTCATCGCGGACCATCCGGACGTCGTCGGACTCCCCTCGGGGACGACCCCGGCCGACATCAAGGCCCTGTCGGGGCCGATCTGGGACGAGTTGGTGAGCGACCGGGCGGGCACGCTCACCGCCCGTGCGGGGTTCGCCCTGTTCACCGCGGTGTGCCTGCTCGTCCTCGGGCTCGTCGCGCGCCGCGGCGCCGCCACCTGGTCGCGGGTACTGCTCACCGTCGCGGGCGTCGTGGCGCTCTTCCCGCACATCCTCATCCTCGGTGACTACGAACCGGATTCCGTCACCATGCTGAGCCTGGCCGCGCTGCTCACGGCGGTGGTCGCGGTCGTGCTGTGCTGGCTGCCGCCGGTGAACCGGTACGCGAAGCAGCGCAAGTCCGGCGTCTGATCCCCACCCGGCCGCGCGTGACGCGCGCCGGGACCGGTCCCCGCGGGGGTGGGTACCGGCACCGGCGCCGCGTCGCGCGCCGTCGGGTGGTGCGCGGTGTATGGCCAGTGGCGCCGGGGCGCAGGACCATACCGGCGTGGAGCCCTACTGGGAATTGACCTTCGACGCCGACGGCGACGTCGACACCGCGCAGCGCGAAGAGCTGCTGTCCGGCGCGGAACGTGAACGCGTCACGGATCTGCTGGTCTTCGCGCACGGCTGGAACAACGAGCAGCGGGACGCGAGGCGCCTGTACGAGCGCTTCTTCGCCCCCTGCCAGGCCATGTCAGGGGCGCGGGTGCGCCTCGGTTACGTCGGCGTGCTCTGGCCCGCCATCCGCTTCGCCGACGAGCCCATCCCCGACTTCCCCCCGTCCGCCACCGCGGCCGGGGCGCCGCCCGGTGATCCCGTGCTCGACGAGGTCACCCGGCAGGCCCTGGAGCGGGCCTTCCCCGAGCATCACGCGGAGCTCGACCGGATCGCCGAGCTGCTCGCCGAACGCTCCGAAGTGCCCTCCCGGATGTATGAGTTCGGGCGGCTCGTCCGTGATCTGGTCTCGCTGCGCGAGTCCCACCCGGCCCGGCACTTCGGCGAGGACACCGGCGCGGGCGAGCCCGCCATGCTCACCGACGACGCGGTCCAGGTCTGTGAGGTGTTCGCGGCCGCGCTCTACGCCGACGGGCAGCCCGAGCTCTTCGGGCGGCTGCGCAAACGGCTGTGGAACGGCGCGCACGAGCTGCTGCGGCAGGGCACCTACTACGCGATGAAGCGACGGGCGGGCGCGATCGGCCAGTTGGGCCTCGGCCCGGCGATCGGCCTGCTCGCCCGTGACGTACCGACGGTCCGGGTGCATCTGATCGGGCACAGCTTCGGCGGCAGGCTCGTGTCGTACGCCCTGCGCGGGATGCCCGCCGACGTGCGCGCCGTGAAGTCGGTGACCCTGCTCGAAGGGGCCTTCTCGCACTACGCGTTCGCCGACCGGCTGCCGCAGGACAGGACGCGCGGCGGCGCCCTGCACGGCGTACAGCGGCGGATCGACGGACCGCTGGTCTCCTGCTACTCGCGGCACGACTTCGCGCTCGGCAAGCTCTATCCGCTGGCGTCGAAGCTGGCGGGCGACTCCACGAGCTTCCTGGACCTGTGGGAGCGGTGGGGCGCCATCGGCTACGACGGGATCAAGGCCGTGGACGACACCGCGCGCATCACCCTCGGCCAGACCGTGCCCACCACGGGGTGCGTGAGCGTGGACGCGGCCTCGGTGGTGCGCCGGGGCGCTCCGCCCGCCGGGGCGCACAGCGACATCTGCCACCAGGAGCTGGCGCGGGTCGTGTTCGCGGCGGGGCGGATCGCCTCGGCCTGAACCGCCTGTTCAGCGGTGCTCGGGGAACTCGACGACCTGCTGGTACGTCGGGCGGTTCTGCCACTGGATCGGCCGGTGCGTGATGCCGCCGAGCGCCCGGTGGATGACGGCGTCCGAGCACCACTGGTCGCCCGCCTCGCAGGCGTCGTCACCGGGGTAGACCTCGGTGGCGGGCTTGGCGACGGCCTGGGTGAGGGTGGCGAGCAGGGCGTCGCGGCAGGCGTCCAGCTTGCCGTCCCCGCAGTAGTCGTCGGCGAGTTCGCCCTTCACCGGCTGGCCGAGGACCTTGCGCAGGTCCTTGTCGGCATAGCCCCACCAGCCGGACTGGAAGGCGGAGCCCGCGTGCGCCCCGGTGGGTCCGTGGCCCGCGGAGGGCGACTCGTCGATGGGCAGCACCCCGGTCAGCGAGTCGTAGAGGTCCTTGCCGAGGCCGGGCTTGAACTCGGCCTCGATGAGCAGCGGCCACCAGGCGTCCATGACGCGTACGGCGTCGGGGTGGGCGTACGTCTTGGAGCCCGCCGCCGTCTGGTTGCGCTGCGCGCCCGCCTTGCGCCACGCCTCCAACTGCCCGATGGCCTTGGCGAGTTGCGGTTCGGTGACGGGCTTACCGCGCAGCACCTTCAACAGCTCGGGCAGCACCTGTTCGCCGCGCAGGTCGGTGACGGCCGCCTCCGACATGGCCCGGGTGAGCGCGGCGCGGGTGACGCCGCCCTCCTCGGTGAGCTTCTTGACCCGCCCGTCGAGCAGATCGCCGCGGTGCACGGCGCTCATGCCGAAGCCCGCCGTGTTGAAGTCCTTGGCCTGCTTGTTGTTCCAGGAGATGTAGTAGTCCTGGTTGACGGACTGCGGGTGCTCGGCGGGCGGCGTCTGCGCCGAGGTGTTGTCCACCGGGTCGAAGTCCTGCCATTCGTACGCCTGTTGGGCCTTGACCGGCAGGGCGGGGTCGACGCTGTCGGCACGCTCGGGGTTGGCGCCGCTGTTGTAGTACGCGATGTCGCGCGAGTCGGCGTAGAACCAGTTGAAGGCGTAGCTGATGTGCTGCGCCGCCTTCATGAACGTCGGGGCGTCCTTGACGTAGGTGGGGTCGTTCAGCATCTGGAAGCCGATGATCGAGTCGGCCTCGTGGCGGTAGGTGGAGCGCAGCGAGACGTACGCGACGGGTTTGCCGTCCGTGTTCGCGCGGTGCGTGACGATGCCGTACTTGGTGCGGAAGACCTGCATGCGGTACGAGCCCGCGGCCGTGGAGTCGGCGAGCGTCGGCTTCCAGGCGTTCTTGCGCTCCAGCTTCTCCATGGGCGTGCAGGTGCCCCGGTAGAGGTAGCCGGTGGACTGCTTGGTGGGCGTGCCGCCGCCCGGCTCGCACAGTTCGACGGCGTACGTGTCGGTGATGTCCTGCCCCGCGGACGTGGCCGACCAGGCGTAGTCCTGGCCGCGGCCCAGCTGGACGTACATGCCGACGCCCGCGAAGGAGACGCCGCGCGCGCTGATGCCGGGGCCCTGGAGCTCCTGCTGCATGAGGAGCTGGGGCGCGAAGTAGCCGGTCTGCGGGCCGAACACGGCGACGGGGTTGCCGCTCGCGGTGTGCTTGCCGGAGACGAGCAGGGCGTTGGACATGCCCTTCTTGTGGCCGTCCTGGCGGAACAGGTCCGGGGGCAGGACACCCTTGTCGTACATGCCCTGCAGCGGCTTGAGCTTCTCGGGCGCCTTCACCGGGTCCTTGGCACCGGACTTGGCGCCACCCTCCCTGTCGTACACGAGCTGCTCACGCTCGACCGAGCCCGGGTCGGGCATCGCGGTGCCGCGCGCCTTCTCCGGCTTGCCCGCGTACGGGAAGCTCGTGCCGTCGTGGATGGTCTCGACGGCCTCGGGGTCGTTGCGGGCGCGGAAGGACTCCCAGACCTTCGTGCCCTTCTCCACGCCGTACTTCTCCTGGGCCTTGAGCAGCGAGAGGGCCCCCTCGACCTCTCCGCCGCCGCCGTTGCCGAAGAGGCCGCCGACGACGGACGCGAGGGCGATCATGTCGGTGACCTTGAAGGGCGCGATCTCACCGACGTTGGTGATCGCGTCGATCTTGCCGGTCAGGACGTACTCGCCCGGGAAGTAGCGGCCGTTCTTTGACTTCACCCGGTAGGCGTTGAGCCCGTCGATGTACGCCTGGGCATCCTCCATGGCCTGCTTGCCACGCTCGCCCTGGGTGGACCTGATGTACTCGACCTGCTTCTCCAGGTCCTGCTCCGTGTACGGGGCCTGCGGCCAGAACTGCTGCTCCAGGCCCTGGTTGGCGAGCGCGCCGCCCGCGAACGAGGTCAGCTCGCCGCGCCCGATGTGCCGGAACAGGTCGATGAGCCAGAGCCGGTCCTGCCCGGCGGCGAAGCCCGCGCCGAACTCGGTGCCGTAGCGGGTCGTGCCCTTGATGTGCGGGACGCCGTACTTCTTGTCACGGGTGATCGTCACGTCGTCGCGCGGCTTGGTGGTGGAGGCGACCTGATCGTCCGGCACCCCGAAGGACGCGTCGTTGAAGAACTCGGTGAGCCGGTCGTCGGTGAGCGAGGGATAGCCGGAGGACAGCGCGTCGTAGGGACCCAACTGGTCGTCCGCGTGCGGGGGTTGGGTGCCGAGGACGCGGTGGGAGAGGATCTCGGCGAGCGTCGCGTTGCCGTTGGCGCCGGGCGGCAGCACGTCCGCGCACTGCCCCGCGCAGTAGTCCGTACGCTCCTCGGCCACCGGTTCGCGCGGGGCGGCCCCGGCCCCGGGCAGCGGCGCGAGGAGGGCGGCACCGAGCGCGAGCGCCGCTCCCGCCGTGAGGGTTCTGAGTCTGACGATGCGTCGTGGCATGGGTGCTCCTCCGGGTCCTGCGGAAGACCGATGCGGCGGAGGCTACTGGCGGGTCGCCGAACCCGAAAGATGAACATGCGTCGCCTTTTCCGAATCACCACAACGCGCCCCCCTCGATGAGGCATCACCCCTGTTCAAACGGGCAGGCGAAAAACGGTCGCCCGAGAAGGGAGCCGAATCGCGTGTCGATACGTCTACTCGGCGACGTCGTTTCGACTTCGACTCGACTGCGACGCCGACAGATACGGAACGCGGGGTACCAGTACGGGGCAGTACGTGTGACGGAGGTGCAGGGCGATGGCCGGATTCCGGAGTCTCGCGAGACAGGTGCGTGATCCGCAGAGCGATCTGGCACTGCGGCGGTACTCGCTGCGCAAGTGCCTGGAGAGGTTCGCCCCCTATGGCCACCGGGCGACCTGGGACCATCTGTGCTCCCGGGCGGGGTTCGGCCCCGAGGACCGGTCGCCCGATCCGGCGCGGCTCGTGTCCGCGCTCGACGAACTGGAGGCGGCACGCGCCGTCTGGCTCGCCTACGAGGCGGGATTCGCGGAACGCCGCCGCAAGGAGAAGCACGACGGGCTCAGGCGCCCCGGCACCATCGACGACTGGCACCGCTGCACCTGGGGCGGGTTCGGGGTCGCCTGGTGCGACGACCCCGGCGTCCACCCGCACGCCCCCCTCGCCGAGGTCCTGCGCCGCCTGATCACGGCCCTCGAGCGAGATCCCGGCGCGGGCTGCCCCGTCTGCGCGGACACCTTCCTCGTCTGGCGGCACGGCCTGGCGCACGAGCCGTCGTCCGGGGCGGTCTGCACGGGCTGCGGCATCGTCGTGCCCGCTCCGGTGCTCACGCCGGACGCGGTGGCCCAGGCACGGGCGAGGCGGCTGAGGCCCCTGGTGTCCGCCTGAGCAGCGCGACCGTCAGGGCGTGCCCACCTCGGTGTGGATGGCGAGCTTGAACTCGGCGAGCGTCAGCGGCGTGGCGATGCGCACGTCCCCCACGCCGCGTGCCGTGATCTTCACACCCAGGGGCGTCTCCGGGTGCACGAGCATCTGCCAGGTGTAGGACCTGAACTGGGCGCCCCTGGTGGGCGCCGAGTCGGTCGTCGCGGTGGAGTCGTACCCGGTGGACATCCCCAGCGGATCGCGGACGAAGCGCGCCCGGTACTCGGTGGGGTCGCTGTCCACCGCCCAGAAGACCAGCGCGCAGAGCACGCCCCAGCCCTCGTGGCTCGGCCAGATGAGCCCGGACCTGGCGTCCGGGAACTGCGAAGGCCCGGTGCCGCCCTTGGACGGGTCGTGCATGTGCCACGGGTCGTACGACTCCTCCCCCACCCCGTACGGGAACCGCACGAGGTGGTATCCGTCGCTGTCGTACGTCACGTTCTGCTGTCCGCTGAGCGCGGAGTCCCACTTCAGTGAGCAGATGGCGAGTGACATCGGCCCTCCCCCGGATGGTGTCGGCGTTGAGACGCGACCTCCTTGTGCTGCTTACACGCCGGGGGACGGCGGCACGGTTGCGTCAGGACTCAGTGCGGCGCTCCGCGAGGAGGCGCGAGCCGGTGAGCCGCTCGCCGAAGACGTCGTCGGGGTTGGAGAGCACACAGGTCTCCAGGGAGAGGCAGCCGCAGCCGATGCAGTCCGTGAGGTGGTCGCGCAGACGACCCAACTGCTTGATGCGCTCGTCCAGTTCGGAGCGCCAGTGCTCCGAGAGGTGCGCCCAGTCCTCACGGTTGGGCGTGCGCTCCTCGGGCAGCGAGTCGAGCGCCTCGCGGATCGTGGCGAGCGGGATGCCCACGCGCTGGGAGGCCCGGATGAAGGCGACGCGGCGCAGCGTGTCACGGGTGTAGCGGCGCTGGTTGCCCGAGGTGCGGCGGCTGGCGATGAGGCCCTTGGACTCGTAGAAGTGCAGGGCGGACACGGCGACGCCGCTGCGGGACGACAGCTGGCCGACCGTGAGTTCGTGGACCTTCTCTGGGATCTGGGGCACCCGTCGAACCCTAATGGCTGGTCCGTTGACACGCGTCGGCACACCCAGCATGCTGAGCAAGCGCTTAGTCGTATACGTCGATGACGTGGTCGCACACGTCTGGGAGGACCAGGGACATGGCGGAGCCGAGGATCTTCACGTCGGCCGGGGAACTGCGCGCCGGAGTCGGCGAACAGCTCGGGTACAGCGACTGGCTGGAGATCGACCAGAAGCGGATCGACCTCTTCGCCGACGCCACCGGCGATCACCAGTGGATCCACGTCGACACGGAGAGGGCGGCGCAGGGCCCCTTCAAGACGACCATCGCGCACGGCTATCTGACGCTGTCGCTGCTGCCGAGCCTGGTGCCGCAGATCATGCGCGTCGAGGGCATGCGGATGGGGCTCAACTACGGCACCGACAAGGTCCGTTTCCCCTCGCCGGTGCCGGTCGGCTCGCGGCTGCGCGCCACCGCCGCGCTCACCGACGTCAGCGACACCAAGGACGGCGGCGTGCAGGTCACGGCCACGGTCACGGTCGAGCGCGAGGGCGGCGACAAGCCGTCCTGCGTGGCGCAGTCGGTGTCCCGCTACTACTTCTGAGCCCCCACCATGCGCAGCACGAGGTCGGCGTAGAGCGCGCCGACCTCGTCGGGCGTCCGGTGCCCGGCGGCGTTGAACCAGCGGGCGACGTCGATGCAGAGCGAGAGCACGGCGAGCGTGGTGCCCGGCACGTCGGGGACGTCGAACTCCCCCGCCCGCACGCCGTCGTTGATGATGTCCCGCACGGCCGCGTCCGACTTGCGGCGCAGGGCGACGATCTCCGTGCGGTGCTCGTCGCCGAGCGCGTCGAGTTCGTACTGGACGACGCGCGCGGTCATGTGGTGGGCGGCGTGCCAGCCGACGAAGGAGCGTACGGCGGCGGCGAGCCGCTCGGTGGCGCTCCCCGTGCCGTCCGCCGCGGTCCGCAGGACGGTGAGGGCCCTGTCGTGGCCGATCCTGCTGATGCGGTGGAGCAGCTCTTCCTTCGTCTTGTAGTGGATGTAGAGCGCGGCGGGGCTCATGCCCGCGCGGCCCGCGATGTCGCGGGTCGTCGTCGCGTGGTACCCGCGCTCCGCGAAGGCCTCGACGGCGGCGACCAGGAGCCGCCTGGCCGCGTCGGGGCTCACCTCGCCCCACGGCTGCTCGTCGCCGCCCGTCTCCTCCGCCGTACCCATGCCCACTCCTTCAGCCTTCAGGGAGGGACACCATACCCTTGTCGGTGAGCAAGCGCTTAGGGCCTGTCAGGCGGCCGGTTTGAACGGGTCGTGCTCGGCGAGGATCTTCTCGATGCGCGCCTGGTCGACGCGGCTGATGATCTGGTCCGCCTCCTGCCTGTCCCTGATCACCTTGGCCAGGGTGAACGCGGACGTCGTCAGGTACAGGACGGAGATGGCGAGGAAGGCGCGGATCCAGCCGCTGACGTCCAGGCTGTAGATGCCGACCGCCGTCGCACCGAGTGCCACGGCGAACGACGCGACCGCCTGGCCGTAGTAGGCCGTGGTGCTCTGCTGCTTGACCGGTGTTTCGCTCATGCGCCAAGACTGGCCCGGGAGCGGCCGCGCCGTATCCGCTCCCGTACTCACTTGGGGTACTCAGAACGCCGAGACCCCCGTCAGCGCGCGGCCGATGACGAGCTTCTGGATCTGGCTCGTGCCTTCATAGAGGGTCATCACCCGGGCGTCGCGCAGGAGTTTGCCCGCCGGGTACTCGTCTATGTAGCCGTAGCCGCCGAAGACCTGCAGCGCGTTGTTGGCGGCGCGCACCGCGGCCTCCGAGGCGAACAGCTTGGCCTTGGACGACTCCGTGGTGAAGGGCAGCCCGCGGTCGACGAGGTCGGCGACCCGCCAGGTCAGCAGGCGCGCGGCGTCCACGTCGACCGCGATGTCGCTGATCAGCTCCTGCACCAGCTGGTGGTGGGCGATGGACTTGCCGAACTGCTCGCGCTCGCCCGCGTACCGCACGGCGGCGTCCAGGGCGGCCTGGGCGAGGCCCACGCAGCCCGCGGCCACCGACATCCGCCCCTTGGCGAGTGCCGACATGGCCACCGAGAAGCCCTTGCCCTCGGGCGCCAGCATCGCCGACGCCGGGACCCGCACGTCGTCGAGGACCAGCTCCGCGGTGGCCTGGCCGCGCAGGCCGAGCTTGCCGTGGATGGTGCGGCGGGTCAGGCCCGGGGTGTCGGTGGGGACCAGGAAGGCGGAGACGCCCTTGTGCCCCGGGGCGTCGTTGGTGCGGGCGAAGAGGAGGACGACGTCGGCCCAGGTGCCGTTGGTGATGAACATCTTGGTGCCGCTGATGACGTACGCGTCGCCGTCGCGCACGGCCTTGGTCGCGAGGCTGCCCGCGTCGGATCCGGTGCCCGGTTCGGTGAGCCCGAAGCACCCGACGTATGCGCCGGAGGTGAGCCCGGGCAGCCACTGCCGCTTCTGCTCCTCGCTGCCCCAGGACGCGATGGTCTTGGCGACGAGCCCGAGGGAGACCGAGACGATGCCGCGCACGGCGGAGTCGCCGCGGCCGAGCTCCTCGGTCACCAGGCAGTACGCGAGGTGGTCACCGCCCGAGCCGCCGTACTCCTCGTCGATCGTCAGACCGAGGAAGCCGACCTCGCCGAGCTTCTTCACGATGGCCCTGTCGACGCTCTCGGTGCGGTCCCACTCGACGACGTGCGGGGTGATCTCGCGCGCGACGAAGTCCTCGGCCAGCCGCCTGACCGCGGTCTGCTCCTCGCTGAGCTCCAGGTTCATCGTGGGCACCTCTTCGCGTCGAGATTTAAATTAGCACTGCTAGTTTCTGGTGGGGGCCCCTACTATGTGCCGCATGGCCCGACCGCGCAAGCCCCTCCTCAGCCGAGAACGCATCGTCGACGCGGCGCGCGCCCTCGTCGACGCGGAGGGCCTCGCCGCCGTCTCCACGCGCCGCCTCGCCGCCGAGCTCGGGGTCAGCGGGCCCTCCCTCTACAACCACTTCCGCACCAAGGACCAGATCCTGGAGGCGGTCGCGGACTCGGTGAGCGCCCAGGTCGACCTGTCGATGTTCGACACCGACGACGCGCGCGACTGGCGCACCGCGCTGCACGACTGGGCCGCCTCCTACCGGGCCGCCCTCACCCGGCACCCGAACATCGTTCCGGTGCTCGCCAGCGGCCCGGGCCGCCGCCCGGCCGGACTGCGGCTCGCGGACGCGGTGTTCGGGGCGATGGTCGACGCGGGCTGGCCCGCCGCGCAGGCCACCTCGATCGGCGCGCTGATGCGGTACTTCATCATGGGCTCCGCGCTCGGCTCCTTCGCCGGGGGCTTCGTGGACGACGAGGCGGCGTACGACCCCGCCGACTACCCCCACCTCGGCCAGGCCCACCTGCTCGCCGAGCGGCAGGAGACCGTCGACGAGCGGGCCTTCGAGACGGGCCTGCGGGCCCTGCTCGACGGGCTCGCGCTGCAGTACGAGCAGGTGGCGGCGGGACACGCGGCGGGGGCGTGACAGCGCGGTGCGGACGGTTCGGCCCTCGGCGAAGCGTTCCCGGCGCATCCTGGTGACATGACGCCCGGCCACACGAAGAACGCCACCGCACCGGCCCTCGCCGCGCTCGCCGGACTGTTCGCCGACGAGACGCGGGCGGCCTGCCTGCTCGCGCTGCTCGACGGGCGGGCCTGGACGGCGGGTGAGCTCGCCCGGCACGCGGGCGTCGCGGCCTCCACCGCCAGCGAGCACCTGGGCAAGCTGGTCGCGGGCGGACTGCTCACCGAGGAGCGGCAGGGCAGGCACCGCTATGTGCGGCTCGCCGACGCGCGGGTCGCCCAGCTCGTCGAGGACCTCACCGCGCACGCCGCCCCCGACGCCCTCGCGCGGCCCCGCACGCTGCGCGAGTCGAGCACCCGGTCCGCGATGGCGCGGGGCCGCACCTGTTACGACCACCTCGCGGGGCGGCTCGGCATCGCGATCACCTCGGCGATGACGAGCCGGGGGCTGCTCCGGCAGGACACCGGGTTCGCCCTCACCGATCAAGGCCTCGACTGGTTCGGGGAGTTGGGGATCGAGCTGTCGCGCACCGGCCGTCGGCCGCTGGCCCGGGCCTGCCTGGACTGGACCGAGCGCAGGCCCCATCTGGCCGGGGTGGCGGGCGCGGCGCTCTGCCGGCACGCGCTGGACGCGGGATGGTGCGAGCGGATCGGCTCGGAGCGCGCGGTGCGGGTCACGCGGACCGGGGAGCGGGAACTCGCGGCGCACCTGGGCATCGACGGGTCCGCTACTCCGTGATGGCGCGCTGGACCGCCGCCTCTACCAGGCGTTCGCGTTCCGCCTCGGAGAGGACGTCGGGGAGTGTGAGCTGCTCGACGATGAGCCAGTTGAGCGCCAGGTAGAGGAGCTTGACCGCCGTCGCGTCGCCGGGTAGCCCGGAGGCTTCGTGGTACGCAAGGTTGGCGGCCAGGTCGGCCTGGACGCGCTCGGTCAGGACCGCGCGCAGCTCCGGGCGGCGGGTGGCCTCCAGACGCAGTTCGAGCAGGGCCAGATAGCCGGTGCGGAAGCCGCTGACCCGGCCGACGACGTCGCGCATCAGCGCGGCGTAGGTCTCCTTGTCGGGCTTGGCCGTGCGCTGCCGCTCGATCTCCGCCTCGCCGGGCGTGAGGCGTTCGTAGACGCGGGCGCCCGCCTGGTTCAGCAGGTCGTCGCGGTTGCCGAAGTAGTTGGACGCGGTACCGGTCGGCACGGCGGCCTCGGTGTCCACGGCGCGGAAGGTCAGGCCCCTGGCGCCCTCCCTGGCAAGCACCTCGATGGCGGCGTCGACCAGAGCCGCCCGTCGTCCGTCGTTCCTGCGCACCATTGACACCACTCCATGTGTAGTACTACGTTTCAACCACTACGAAAAGAGTACTACAGGGGGAGTTTCCTGATGCGCAAGCTCGTCTACTACATCGGCACCTCCGTCGACGGGTACATCGCGGGCCCCGCGGGCGAGGTCGACTTCTACCCCGTGGGCGACGAGGAGCAGGCCGCCGCGTACGCCGCGTCGGTCAACGCCCGCTATCCCGAGACCGTGCCGACCGCGATGCGGGCCCACGTGGGACTTGCCGAGGCTCCCAATCTGCGGTTCGACACGGTACTGATGGGGCACGGAACGTACCGCCCCGCCCTTGAGCACGGCCTGCCCAGCCCGTACGCGCATCTGCGGCAGTACGTGGTGTCCAGCACGCTCGGCTCGGCGGGTGACCCTGCGGTGAGCGTGATCGGTGGGGACCCTCTCCCTGTGGTCCAAGACCTGAAGCGACAGGACGGGAAGGACATCTGGCTGTGCGGTGGCGGGCGGCTCGCGGGGGCATTGTTGCCCGAGATCGACGAACTGATCATCAAGAGCTATCCGGTGGTCGCGGGCTCCGGAATCCCGCTGTTCGACGGGGAGTTCGACCCCACGCGGTTTCGTGTGACCGGGCGGGAGTCGTTCCCTAATGACGTAATGATCACGTGGTTCGAAGCGTGACGCTCCGCGGGTATGGACAGTGCCAAATCCGCGGGTCAGTTGTGGCTGAGCGCGCAGTTCCCCGCGCCCCTTAGGGGCGCGGACCGCGCCGGGATAATTCGGTGGGGGCCGAACCGTTCCCGACCTAGCCTCTGGTCATGCCCTCTTCCCACCCCGCACCCCTCCCCTGGTTCCGTCGGCCCGCGACGCTCGCGGGCGCCGCCGCCACGTTCACCGTCGTCATGTGGGCCTCCGCCTTCGTCTCCATCCGCAGCGCGGGGGCCGCCTACTCGCCCGGCGCGCTCGCGCTCGGCCGGCTGCTCGCCGGGGCGCTGACGCTCGGCGTCATCTGGGCGGTGCGCAGAGAGGGCTGGCCACCGCGGGCCGCCTGGCCGGGCATCGCCGTGTCCGGGCTCCTCTGGTTCGGGGTGTACATGGTCGTCCTCAACTGGGGCGAGCAGCAGGTCGACGCGGGCACGGCGGCGCTGCTCGTGAACGTGGGACCGATCCTCGTGGCGCTGCTCGCCTCGCGCCTGCTCGGCGACGCGCTGCCGCCCCGCCTGCTCGCCGGGATGGCGGTGTCCTTCGCGGGCGTGATCGCCGTCGGCCTCTCGATGTCGGGCGAGGGGAAGGCGTCCGTGCTCGGTGTGGCGCTCTGCCTGATCGCCGCCGTGGGGTACGCGGCGGGGATCGTCGCGCAGAAGCCCGCGCTCGGCAGCGCCAGCGCGCTGCAGGTGACGACGTTCGGCTGCCTGGTGGGCGCGGTCGGCTGCCTGCCGTTCGCGGGCCAGCTCGCAGAGGACATGGGCCACGCCCCCGCGTCCGCGACGCTCAACATGCTGTATCTGGGCGTCTTTCCGACCGCGCTCGCCTTCACGACATGGGCGTACGCACTCGCCCGTACGACCGCGAGCCGCATGGGCGCGACGACCTACGCCGTGCCCGCCCTGGTCGTGGCGATGTCGTGGCTGGCGCTCGACGAGGTGCCCGGCGCGGTGACGCTCGGCGGCGGCGCGCTGTGTCTGGCCGGGGTCGCGGTGGCACGCTCCCGTCCCCGCGCACGGGCCGCCGCCACCCCGGAGAGCACGCTTTCCGACAGGTAGATGTAATCTGCATCCGTCCTGCCGGACGAAACAAGGACGTAACACGGGAGTGGCCGTGGGGCATGCGACGGATGCGACGGACAGCGGGAGCTCAGCCGAGGACTCGGCGGAGAGCCCGGCAGTACCTTCAACTAACGGCAACGGGCCGCCCGTTGTGCTCTCCAACAGCCGCGCCCGCGCCGTCGGGTTCGGCGCTTCGGTGCTGCGCGGACAGGCTCAGGTCACCTTCCTGCCGAGCGCCGCGGCGGGCGCCGTCTTCTGTGTCGCGCTGTTCGCCGCGGGCTGGCGCTACGGCCTCTACGGCCTCGTCGGAACCGCCGTGGGCACCGCCACGGCGCGGTTCCTCGGCGCCGACAGGGACAGGGTCACCACGGGGCTCGAAGGCTTCAACGCCTGTCTGACGGCGCTCTGTTTCGCCGTGTTCCTGGGTGCGGACCACCTCTCGACGGCGCTGCTCGCCATCGGCGGCTGCGTGGTCGTCACGGTGGTGACCTCGGCCGTCGTCAATGTCCTCGGCGTCTGGGGGCTGCCCTCGCTGACCCTCCCGTACTGCCTGATCGCGAGCACCATGACGATCGCGGCGCCCGGCTTCGAACGGGTCTGGCACCACGGCGAGGCACTCGCCGCCCTCACCCACGCGGCGACGGGCCCCACCGTCGTACGCCCCGCCGAACTGGCCCGCGCCTTCTTCGCGGACTTCGCCCAGATCTTCTTCATGCCGCAGTGGTACGTGGGCGCTCTGCTGTTCGCCGGGCTGCTGATAGCCAGCCGCCGCGCGGCCGCCGTGGCGGCCCTGGGCAGCGCGGTCGGCATCGCCACGGCCTGGGTGCTCGGCGCCCCCGCCGCACAGATCACCGACGGCTCGATGGGCTACAACTCCGTCCTCGTGGCGCTCGCCCTGTGCGGCGTCTTCCTGCCCGCGCGGACGGCGACCCTCGCGTACGCGCTCGTGGGCGCCGCCGCCGCCACGGCGGTCGGCTCGGCGCTGTCCGCACTCTTCGCGCCGTCCGGCGGACACACCTTCACCTGGCCGTTCGTGCTGACCACGCTCGTGTTCCTGGCAGGCGCCAAGTCCTTTCCGCGGCTTGCCGGTTCGGGCCCTTCGCGGCCGGAGCGGGGCGATACCGTGACGGCATGAGTATCGCCTTCGACGCACTGGCCGCCGCCGCGCTCGGCGGGGCCTGGGGACAGCTGGGGACCAGCGCGGCCGCCGCACTCTGGGAGCGGCTCCGCGAGCGGTTCGCGGGAGATTCCGGCGTCCTGGCCGTGCTCGACGAACGGGACGCGACGGACCCCGAGGCCGTGCGCCGACTGGGCGGGGCGCTGCGGGAGCTGGCCGCATCCGACCCCGACTTCCACCGTGAACTCCAGACGCTCACCAGCCGGTTCGGCCCTTCGGCGCCGCAGGTCAACACGGTCAACGACTCCCGGGGCCTGAACGCGCCGGGGGCGACGTTCACCGGGCCCGTCACCATGAACTTCGGCGACGAGGCGGAGACCGGCGGGTCGTGAGCAATCACGTCGACGGGTCGTCGGGGCTCAACGCGCCGGGTGCCGTCTTCCACGGCGACGTCCATCTCAGCCTGCCCGGCGCCGGATCCCCGGCCGAGAGCGACGCACGCCGGATCGAGCACCTCCTGCTGCGGGTCCTGCAGAGGGAGTTCAACGACGGGGCATCGGTCGGGCTGCTCGATCCGTCCCTCGCGCGCGAACGCCGCAGCATCGCGGACGTCTTCGTGGACCTCCTCGCTTGGCTGCCGTCCGACAGCGGGGGCGAGGAGCGCTTTCAGGGCGCCGACCGGTTCTTCGTCGAGCAGTATCTCCAGATGGAACGGCCGTCCTTCCGGACCGTCCTGACCGGTGGCCCCGGCCAAGGCAAGACCACCGCCGTACAGATGCTCACGCATCTGCACAGGGCCGCGCTGCTGCGGCGCTTCGACGCCGAGCTGCTCTCCCCGCAGACCGTCGCGGAACTCGAACGCGTCGATCGCGGACTGCGCAGACTGGGCCTTACCCCGCCCACGACGGCGCGCTTCCCCCTCTGGATCGAAGCCGACGCGCTCGCCTCGTACCTGAGCGGGGCGGCCGAAATCCGGTGCTCCCTCTGGCACTTCCTCGCCGATCGCTACGCACGTCTCCTCAAGACGGAGATCGCCACCGACCGGGTCCGCGCGCTGGCCCGCGCCGTTCCCACCGTCATGGTCCTCGACGGATACGACGAGGTGTCCCCCCACCATCGCGGTGCCGTCATGAGCCACGTCATGGACTTCGCCGACGAGATGCAGCTGGACCGGGCCGACACCTCGATCGTCGTGACCTCACGACCGCAGGCGTACGGGGACGAGCTGCGCCCGCACGGATTCGCCGCCTGGTCCCTGACGGACCTCACCCCGAAGGAGGCCGAGCGGCACGCGGCCGCCCTGGTCGGCACGGGCCCCGAGGGCGAGCGGCTGCTCGCCCTCTTCCGCGGGGCCGGTGTCCGCAGCGATCTGCCGGACATCCTGAACACGCCGCTGCACGTCGCCCTCGTCGTCTCGATCCTCGCCGACTCGGGTGAACTCCCCACGGGACGGCACCGGTTGTTCGCCCGCTACTACGACCACGTGTACGCCCGCGAGGAGGGGCGCGGCGGGGAACTCGGCACGTTCCTGGAGCGCTACCGGGGGCTCGTCGACGAACTGCACCGGCGTGCCGCCTTCCACATCATCGTCGCGGGCGAGGAGCAGCACGACGTGCGCGGCATCCGCGCCGCCGACTTCGCCGGGATCGCCGAGTCCGTGGTGCGGGACACCGGGGTGCTTCCGGGCGACGACGAGGCGGACGTGGTGCGGCAGTTGCTCCGCTTCGCCAGGGAGCGGCTCGTCCTGATCGTCGGGGTGGACTCCGACATCGTGGGTTTCCAGATCAAGTCCCTGGTGGAGTTCCTGGCCGCCGCCCATCTCGCCGGGACGCGTGACGAGCGGCTGGTGCGCGAGCGGTTCCGCGCGGCCGCCGAGGCCGAACCCTGGCGCAACGTGGCGAGGTTCATGGCGACCGCGGCCTTCGAGACGGAGCACCTGGGCGAGCGGGACCTGCGGGACTCGGTGATCACCACGCTGGCCGAGCTGGACCTGGCACAGTTCTCCGGCGTCGCGTCGCTGGAGCTGAGAGGGGCGGAGCTGGCTGTCGACCTCTTGGCGGACATGCCCGAGCTGGAGGACCGTTACCGACTGCACCTCCTACCCACCGCGGACGTCATCGCCGACCTCGCCCGCCGTGCCGACCGCCTCGCCGCGTCGGCCGGGGGCCTCTTCGACGGACCCCGGGTCGATGAACTCCTCGGCCTCCTGGAGTCGGACCCGCCCGCCCGGGTCTCGCACCGCAACCTCTGGCGATTCCTCAACAAGCTGGCGGAGTCGGGGAACAGTCATGCGGTGCGGGCGGCACGGACCCATCTCGAAGGGGCCTCCCCCGCCGCGCTTCCCCGGCTCCTGCTGGACATCGCGGTCCCCGAAGTCGTGGGGCCCGAACAACTCACCGCTCTTCTCCGGCGCGCGGATCCGCACTCCGTGGACGCCGCTTCGCTCGTGCGGTCCGTCGACGAGCTGCCCGCGTGGGCATGGGCCGCCTGGCACGTGATGCATTCCGGGGCAACCTCACACGGGCTCAACGGCATCCAGCTCGAAAACATGTGGCCGTTGTCAGGACCCTTGTCCCTGACAGACGCGACGTGGCTGGAGCCGCTGGCCACGCCGCCCGACGACTGCCACCCGCACTGGGCGGCATGGCGCGAGGTCGCGGAGGCCGTGAGCGCGCCCCGCGCGGCCACGTTCGCCTCGCTGGCTCGCAAGCGGGCGGACTTCAACGAGTTCTCGGCGTGGCGGATGCTGCCGTGGCCCCTGCGGGAGGGCCTCGTCACCGCGCGGCCCACCGGGCCGTTGGACGCCCACGCCTGGTATGCCGCGGAGGAGCGCTGGAGAACGGCCGGGGTAGGCCTGCACGACATCGACACGTACCTGCGCCATGGCGCCATCGGCGCCCGGGTGGCGTCGAGCGGTTTCCCCTTCGCGGCCATGCACTGGGTCACGCCGGGTGTGACCGATCAGCGCGTCGAGGCGCTGGCCGCGGAAGTCTGGGACATCTGGTCGGCACGCCGCGGCGGCGTGCGCGCCCGCCTGAGCGCTGTCGCCGAGAACCTGCTCGTACCGCTCTGCGACTACGGCCTGCGCCACGACCTGGACACCGTACGGGCCGAGCAGTTGCGCGAGGTGATCGCGTGCATCCCTGAGGAGAGCGATCTCAGCATCTCGTACGAGTCGGCCCTGCTGACGCTCTCCGACTGCCGGGACGACGCGGAGTTCGTCGGGCTCGCACGACGACTCACCCGTCGAGGATGGTCCGTGCCCGCCGGGAGGACCGGCCAGGGGTCGGCACGCGACGTCATCGAGCGGGCGCGCCGCCTGCTCGATGACGTCACCTTCCGGAGCCTGTGCAGAACGATCGCCGAGCTGAGCGACCTGCCGGAGAACTGGGAGGCGCTGGAAGCCCACTGGATCGCGCCCACGGACACCGGGCACGAGGAATGGCCGCTGACGAACCTGCTGCGCGCCGATGGAGCCGCCCCCACTGACCGCGACATCGCTCGGGCCCTCGCGTCCGCGGACAGTTGGGAACTGACCGAGCTGGCCGAGAACAACCCGTACTGGTCGGAGGACCTCCGCGCCCGCGTACTGGACCAGATCAAGCTCCAGTCAGGCGATCGATGGCTGATCCACAGTGTCTCGCGGCACCGGAGCGGGTTCACGGCTCCTGCCAGGTCCGTGCTCCCCCTGGCCCGCCTGAAGCTGGGCACCTGAGCCAGCCTGGAGTTGGGCACCCGACTCAGAACATCACCAGCGCCCGACCTCCCTTGCCCGCGACCATGTTCTCGAACGCCGCCGGGATGTCGTCGAGGCCGATCCGGTCGGTCACCAGGGTGGCGAGGTCGAGGCGGCCCGCCCGGACGTGACCGGCCAGGACCGGCAGGTCCACGGCCGGGTCGGAGTTGCCGTAGACGCAGCCCGAGAGGGTCCTGCCCCAGTGGAAGAGTTCCAGGGCGTTGAAGATGACCTGCTGGTCCTTGCCGCCTATGCCGACCACCGTGGTGCGGCCGCCGCGGCGGGTGGACTCCCAGGCCGTGCGGATGGTCACCGCGCGGCCCACGCACTCCACGGCCACGTCGACGCCGTGGCCGCCGGTGAGCTTGCGGATGTCCTTCGCCGTCGTCTCCGAGGCCACCACGTAGTCCGTGGCACCCGCCGCGCGCGCCAACTCCGCCTTCTCCGGGGAGACGTCGACCGCGATGATCTGCGCCGCGCCCGCGATCCTGGCGGCCTGCAGCGTGGCGAGGCCCACGCCGCCGACGCCGTAGACCGCGACCGTCTCGCCCTCGCGGACCTTCGCCGAGTGGTGCACGGCGCCGTACCCGGTCAGGACGGCGCAGCCGAGCAGGGCCGCGTCGGCGAGCGGGACGCCGTCGGGCACCGGCAGGACGCAGCCTGCCGCGACCACCGTCTCCTCGGCGAACGCGGCGACGTTCAGGCCGGGGTGGAGGTCGCCGCCGTCCGACCGGCGCTTGGCGTAGACGTCCGCCGCGCCCGCGAGGGCGTTCCCGCAGAGCCACACCTCGCCGAGTGAGCAGGCGTGGCAACTGCCGCAGGACGGCGCCCAGTTCAGGACGACGCCGTCACCGGGCGCGACGTGGGTGACGCCGTCGCCGACGGAGACCACCGTGCCCGCGCCCTCGTGGCCGAGCACGGCGGGCACCGGGACGCGCATCGTGCCGTTGGTCAGGGACAGGTCGGAGTGGCAGACCCCGGCGGCGGCCAGGCGCACCCGGACCTGGCCGGGGCCCGGCTCTGGCAGGTCGATCTCGGCGATCTCCAGGGCGGAGCCGACGGCGGGGAGGATGGCGGCGCGGACCACGTTCACGTACTCCTTAGGCGGTGCGGGAGGGGGTCGGGCGGCTCAGAACACTCAGAGGACTCAGAGGACTCAGAGGACTCAGGACGCTCAGAACTGGAGGGACTTCGTCTGGAGGTACTCCGCGAGACCGTGCGCGCCGAGTTCGCGGCCCACGCCCGACTGCTTGTAACCGCCGAACGGGGCAAGGGGGTTGAAGCTGCCGCCGTTGATGTCGACCTGTCCTGTGTCCATGCGTCGCGCGAACGCGATCGCCTCCGCGTCGTCGGCGGCCCACACCGCGCCCGCGAGGCCGTATACGGTCCCGTTGGCGATGCGCAGGGCGTCCTCCTCGTCCTCGTAGCGGATGAGGGAGACCACCGGGCCGAAGATCTCCTCCTGGGCGATGGTCATCTCGGGGGTGACGTCGGCGAAGACCGTCGGCTGGACGTAATAGCCCTGTTCCTGGGGCGATTCGGGGCCGCCCGCGACGATCCGGGCGCCTTCCTCGACGCCCTTCTCGATGTAACCGCGCACGCGCGCCTGCTGTTTCGCGTTGACGACGGGGCCGATGCGGGGGCCGTACTTGGCGGCGGCCGCGGCCGCGAGCTCCACCGCCTCGTCGTACCGGTCGGTGTGGACCAGCATGCGGGTCCAGGCGCTGCACGTCTGGCCGGAGTTGGACATCACGTTCGCGACGCCGACGTTGACCGCCTTGGCGAGGTCGGCGCTCGGCAGGATGACGTTGGCGGACTTGCCGCCGAGCTCCAGGGCGACGCGCTTGACCGCCGCGCCCGCCGTGGCGCCGATCCGCTTGCCGACCGCCGTCGATCCGGTGAAGGAGACGAGGTCGACGCCCTCGTGCTCGGCGAGCGCCTGCCCGGCGACCGGGCCGAGCCCGGTGACGAGGTTGAAGACCCCCGCGGGGATGCCCGCCTCGTGGGCCGCCTCGGCGAAGAGCTGCGCGGTGAGCGGGGTGTCCTCGGCGGGCTTGAGCACGACGGTGCAGCCCGCGGCGAGCGCGGGGGCGACCTTGTTGACTATCTGGTGGAGGGGGTAGTTCCAGGGCGTGATCGCGCCGACCACGCCGATCGGCTCCAGGTAGACGGTCGAGTTGCCGACCCGCTCCTCGAAGGCGTGCGTCGCGGCGAGTTCCGCGTACGAACCGGAGACCAGGATCGGTACGCCCGCGTGGACCGCCTCCGAGAAGGCCAGCGGGGAGCCGAGCTCCGCCGTGACGGTCTCGGCGATCTCGTCCTTGCGGGCGACGAGCCGGTCGCGCAGCGCGCCGATCAGCGCGGCGCGCTCGGCGGGCGGGGTCGCGGACCAGGACGGCAGGGCCGCTCGGGCGGCGCGCACCGCGGCGTCGACGTCCTGGGCGTCGCCCGCGGGGACCTCGCCGACGGGCCGCTCGTCCACGGGGTTCAGGACCGTGATGGTGCCGGTGCCCGCGGCCGGGCGCCAGGCGCCGTCGATGTACATGCCGTCGTGGGGCTTCATCGCCGTCCTCCAGATAGTCGTCAGGACCACAAACTAGCGTTGATAGTTTTCTGGCACCAGGGGGTGGGGCTTCCGCCCGGGCCGGGAGCGGGGGAGGCCGTGACTTAGGTGCGGGTGTAGGTGCGGGTGTAGGTGCGGGTTCGTTGTGGCTGAGCGCGCCGTTCCCCGCGCCCCTTACGGGGCACCCCTGACGCCCCCGCCCCCACCCTTGGACATTCCAGTCTCATTCGCCCCGAATTCAACTTCTGTTGTGTGACAGCTGCATGACAAGGCGTCAACTCTCTTGATCTGACCCCGTGGAGCCGCCACGCTACTGAACGCGACGGGAGCGGCAGTGGCCGCTCCCATCTGTGTGTGCGATCACGCGCACACCCCCCACAGTCGCGACGCCCGACCCCGGGCGCGCCGCCTATGAGGAGGACTCCCTCGTAATGGCCATGCTCCGCAGCAAGAAGACTGTGATCGCCGCGGCGATCTCGACCGCCACCGCCGCCGTCATCGGTACGGTCGCCGCACTGCCCGCCCAGGCCTCCGCCCCCGCCGAAGGCACCGTGATCGCCGCAGGCTCCGCCGACGCGGTCAAGGGCAGCTACCTCGTGACCCTGAAGGACAGCTCCGGCCTCAAGGCCGCCACGAGCCAGGGCAAGGACCTCATAGCCGAGTACGGCGGCTCGGTGAAGAAGACCTACAAGTCCGCCCTGAACGGCTTCGCCGCCGGTGGCCTCAGCGCGACGGAGGCGAAGAGACTCGCCGCCGACCCGGCGGTCGCCTCCGTCGAGCAGGACCAGAGACTCCACGCCACCGCGACGCAGTCCAACGCCCCCTGGGGCCTGGACCGCATCGACCAGGCGAAGCTCCCGCTCTCCGGCACCTACACCTACCCGGACAGCGCGGGCGGCGGCGTCACCGCGTACGTGATCGACACCGGTGTGCGGATCACGCACTCCGAGATCAGCGGCCGCGCGGTCAACGGCTACGACGCCGTGGACGGCGACAACACCGCCCAGGACGGCAACGGCCACGGCACGCACGTCGCCACGACCATCGCGGGCAAGACCTACGGCGTGGCCAAGAAGGCCAAGATCGTGGCGGTCCGCGTGCTGGACAACAACGGCTCGGGCACCACCGCGGGAGTCGTCGCGGGCATCGACTGGGTGACGGGCAACCACGCGGCGGGTGCCCCCGCCGTGGCCAACATGTCGCTCGGCGGCGGCGCCTCCACCACGCTCGACAACGCGGTGAAGAAGTCCATCGCCGACGGCGTCACCTACGCGGTCGCGGCGGGCAACGACAACGCCAACGCGGGCAACTCCTCGCCCGCCCGGGTCCCCGCGGCCATCACGGTCGGCGCGACCAGCAACACCGACGCCAGGGCCAGCTTCTCCAACTACGGCTCGATCCTGGACATCTTCGCGCCGGGCGTGAACATCAAGGCGGGCTGGAACACCAGTGACACCGCCACCAACACCATCTCGGGTACGTCGATGGCCACTCCGCACGTCGCGGGCGCGGCCGCCGTCTACCTGGCGGGACACACCTCGGCCACCCCGGCCCAGGTCTCCACCGCCCTCGTGAACGGCGCCACGCCGAACGTCGTGACCAGCCCCGGTTCGGGTTCCCCGAACAAGCTGCTCAAGATCGTTCAGTAACTCTCCGCTCGGCACGGTCAGCACGGTCAGCAGTGCCCCGGGGGCGTTCCGCGCCTCCGGGGCTCTTCCGCGCGCCGAGCCCCGCCGCGACGAGCAGCAGCCCGCCCAGCATCACGAACGGCGCCGCCACGCCCGCCACTCCGGCGATCAGACCCGCGCCCGCGGGGGCGGCGACCTGGCCGAGCCGGTTGCCCGTCAGGCGCAGCGCGAGGGCCGTGGAGCGGGCGCCGGGCGGCGCGGCCCGCACGACCGTCGTCATCGACAGCGGCTGGCCGACGCCGAGGCAGAAGCCCAGCAGGACCAGCATCACGCCGAGTCCCCACACGGGTACGGGAAGCGCGATCCCCGCGCACAGGAACGCGGCGAGCACGCAGGTGACGACGATCAGGACGGCGCGGCCGAGCAGGTTGATCAGCGGTGTCATCACCAGGCGGCACGCGATGGTCGCCGCCGCCCGCAGCGAGAGCAGAAGACCGACCGTGGCGGGCGCGATCCCCCGGTGCTCGCCGACCACCGGCAGATAGGCCGTGAGGATGTCCGTCGCCGAGAGCACCGCGAGGCTGATGAAGATGCCCGCGGGCACGCCCCGGGTGCGCAGGATGCCGAACACCGGAACCCGTGGGGCGGGCTCCGCGGACGGCGCGGCGCGCACGTGCTCGATGCGCCACAGCGAGGTGAGCGAGACCGCCGCGACCGCCGCCGAGACGAGGAGCGCGAGCGCGCTGGTGCGGTCCATGTCGGCGCCGATCAGGGCGCCCGCCGCGATCGGCCCGACGAGTTGTCCGAGCGAGGCGCCGATGGTGAAGTGGCCGAAGTTCCTGTCCTGTTCGGCGGGCGCCGACTGGCGGGCCACGATCGACTGCGCGCCGATCACGAAGCAGAGGTGACCGAGCCCCATCACACCGCTCCACGCGGCCATCGCGGCAAGGGAGTCGGCCGTGCCGCTGAGCGCGCAGCCGCCGGAGATCAGGACGACGCCGACGGGCAGCAGGGGCGCGCACCGCCCGTGGTCGGTCCTGCGGCCCAGCGGTACGGCGGCGAAGAGCGGGAGCAGCGCGTACACGCCCGCGATGACGCCGATCGCCCGCTCGTCGGCGCCGAGCGCGAGGGCCCGGTAGGAGACGGCGGGCCGCGCCATCGACACCGCCCCCTGCGCGAAGCTGAAGGCGATGACGAGACGGAGCAGCCAGCCCCTGCCACCGGGCCCGGTCGACGCGTCGGGCATCAGATGATGCCGAAGAGGATTCCGGAGCCGAGCACCACGAGCGAGGTGAGCACGGCCCACTTGACGGTGAACCTGGTGTGGTCGCCGAACTCGACCTTGGCCATGCCGACCAGGACGTACACGGCGGGCACCAGCGGGCTCGACATGTGCAGGGCCTGTCCGGCGATGGAGGCGCGGGCGATCTCCAGGGTGCCGACGCCGTGCGCCTGGCCCGCCTCGGCGAGGACCGGCAGGACGCCGAAGTAGAAGCCGTCGTTGGACATGAAGTAGGTGAGCGGGATGGAGAGCAGGCCCGTCACCAGGCCCATCTGCGAGCCCATGCCCTCCGGGATCGCGTCGACCAGCCAGTCGGCCATGTTGTCGACCATGCCGGTGCCCTGGAGGACGCCGGTGAAGACGGCGGCGGCGAAGACCATGCCGGTGACGTTGAGGACGTTCTCCGCGTGGGCGGCGATCCGGGCCTTCTGGTCGGGCATGTGCGGGAAGTTGACGGTGAGGGCGAGCGCGGCGCCGAGCAGGAAGAGCACCGGGATCGGCAGCCACTCCATGATCATGGCGGTGAGCAGCAGGACGGTGAGGCCCGCGTTGAACCAGTAGAGCTTGGGGCGCAGGGTGGCGCGGTGCGGGTCGAGACCTTGGAAACCGTCGTCGTCCGCGTCCTCGTCCGTGGCGTCGGCGTCGGTGCCCGCTCCCCCGACGGATCCGGTCGACTTCTTCGTGAGCTTCGTACGGCCGCCGTCACCGTCCTCGTCACCGGCTCCGACCAGGACCGTCTCGTCGTCCTGCGCCGTCTCCTTGGTCAGGACGTCGTCGAGCGAGAGGACACCGAGCCGCTTGCGCTCGCGCAGACCCAGGGCGTACGAGAGGAGGAAGACCGCGACCAGGCCCATGGCGAGCGCCGGGATCATCGGGACGAAGATGTCGGACGCGTCGACCTTCAGGGCGGTGGCGGCACGGGCCGTCGGGCCGCCCCAGGGCAGGGTGTTCATGACGCCGTTGGCGGTCGCGGCGACGCCCGTCATCACGACGAGGCTCATCTTGAGGCGCTTGTACAGCGGGTACATCGCCGAGACCGTGATCATGAAGGTGGTCGAGCCGTCGCCGTCCAGCGAGACGATCGCGGCGAGCACCGCGGTGCCGACCACGATGCGCACCGGGTCCGCCTTGCAGAAGCGCAGGATGCCCCGGACGATCGGGTCGAAGAGGCCGACGTCGATCATGACGCCGAAGTACACGATGGCGAACATGAGCATGGCCGCCGTGGGCGCCAGATTGCCGACGCCGTCGAGGACGTAGTCCCCGAGATGGGCTCCCTTCCCGACGAACACGCAGAAGAGCGCGGGAATCAGCACCAGTGCCGCGATCGGCGACATCTTCTTCATCATGATCAGCACCAGGAAGGTGGCGATCATGACGAATCCGAGGATTGTCAGCATGGGGGCTACCTAACGTTCACCATCGAACTGCCACCAGGTCTGGCGGTCCGGCTGACGTTAGGACCCCCTCGGAAGTGTTAACAAGATGTTGACGCGCGAGCAATAAGCGCAAAACTCCAGGTCAACGCGGTAGGGCTAGGTAAACGCCGGGGCCGGGGCGGTGACCTGCACGGCGAAGCCGTTGAGCACCGCGTTTCCGGAGAGCGGGTCGAGGAGCGTGCCGTCGAGGAGCTGGTTGACGTTGGCGCCCGGTTCCTCGGCCGCGACGGCGAGCCGGGTGCCGGGCCGGTCGTGGCCCCAGCCGTGCGGCAGGCTCACCACTCCGGGGCGCACCGCGTCCGTCACCTCCACCGGCACGTCGATCTGCCCGCCCGCGGCGGCCACGCGCGCGTGGCCGCCGTCCACGAGACCGGCGCGGGCCGCGTCGTCGGGATGGATGTGCAGGGTGCAGCGGTTGGAGCCGCCCACCAGGGTGCGGACGTTGTGCATCCAGCTGTTGTTGGACCGCAGATGGCGCCTGCCCACCAGGACGAGTGCGGCGGGCGCCTCGGTCATCGCGCGGGCGAGCCGGGGCAGCTCGGCGGCGAGCGGCTCCGGGAGGAGCTCGACGCGTCCGCTGCGGGTCTTGAGCACCTCGGGCACGCGCGGGGCGAGCGGTCCCAGGTCGATGCCGTGCGGATGCGCGAGGAGCCGCGCCAGGGTCAGGCCCTCGGGGCGTGCGCCGAAGCCGTCGCCGTAGGGGCCGAGGCGCAGCATCATGTCGAGCCGCCGCTCGGGCCCGTCCTCGCCGGTCAGGAGCCCGGCGAGCTCCTTGGGGTCCCGGCCGTACGCCGCCGAGTGCGGCTGCTTCACGGCCTTGCCGAGGGTGTTGTCGACGACCATCGTGTCGACCGCCGCAGGATCGGCGCCGTGCATGCCGCTCACCGCGAGGACGAGCCGGGCGAGGATCTCGCTCTCCGCCATGCGCCCCTCCTCCAGGGGGATCGCGGCGCGGGTGTAGCGGACCTGGTTGCGTACGGCGAATCCGTTGAAGGCGAAGTCGTGGTGGGCGCTCTGGGCGGGCGGGGGCGGCGGGAGCACCACGTCCGCGTGGCGTGACGTCTCGTTGAGATAGGGGTCGACGCTCACCATGAAGTCGAGGGAGTCCAGGGCGCGGTCGAGGCGGTCGCCGTCGGGCGCGGACAGGACGGGGTTGGCGGCGATGGCGACGACCGCGCGCACGGCTCCCTCGCCCGGTGTGTCGATCTCCTCGGCGAGCGCGGCGAGCGGCAGTTCCCCCTTGGCCTCCGGGTGTCCGCTCACCCTGCTGTGCCAGCGCCCGAGCGCGAAGCCCTTGCCGGGGCCCGCGGGGCGGGGCGGCTGTGCGGTGGCGGCGAGCGGGAAGAGGGCGCCGCCGGGGCGGTCCAGGTTCCCGGTCAGGACGTTCAGTACGTCGACGAGCCAGCTGGTGAGGGTGCCGAAGGCGACGGTGCTGGCGCCGACGCGTCCGTACACGGCGGCGGTGGGCGCGTCGGCCAGTTCGCGGGCGAGCGCGCGGATGGTGTCGGCGGGCACGTCGCAGGCCTCCGAGACGGCCTCTGGGGTGAACTCCCGTACGGCGTCGCGCAGTTCGTCGACGTCCCGCACCTGGTCGGCCAGCGCGCCGAGGTCGGTCAGCTTGTCCTCGAAGAGCGTCCGGGTGAGCGCCGCGAGCAGCAGCGCGTCCGTGCCGGGACGGATCGCGAGGTGCCGGTCGGCGAGCGCGGCGGTGCGGGTGCGGCGCGGGTCGACGACGGTGAGGGTGCCGCCGCGCGCCTTCAGCGCCTTGAGCCTGCCGGGGAAGTCGGGCGCGGTGCACAGGCTGCCGTTGGACTCCAGGGGGTTGGCGCCGAGGAGCAGCAGGTGGTCGGTGCGGTCCAGGTCGGGCACCGGGATGGCGAAGGCGTCGCCGAAGAGCAGCCCGCTGGAGACGTGCTTGGGCATCTGGTCGACGGTGCTCGCGGTGAAGAGGTTGCGGGTGCCGAGCGCGCCGAGCAGGACGGGCGGGTAGAGGGCACCCGCCATGGTGTGGACGTTCGGGTTGCCGAGGACGACACCGACGGCGTTCGGCCCGTGCTCCTCGATCAGCGGCCGCAGCCGGGCCGCGACGACGTCGAACGCCTCGCCCCAGCTCACCTCCTGGAGCCGCCCGCCCTTGCGCACGAGGGGCGCCCGCAGCCGGTCGGGGTCGGCGTCGGCCTCCCCGAAGGAGGCGCCCTTGGGGCAGATGAAGCCGCGGCTGAACACGTCGTCCCGGTCGCCGCGCGCGCCGGTCACCCGGGTGCCTTCGACGGTGAGCGTGAGCCCGCAGGTGGCTTCGCAGAGCGGGCAGATGCGCAGGGCGGTACGGGGCATGAGCCCTCCCCGGGGCATGGGTGTGCGAACACGTCGGGCATGAGGCGTGCGGACCCATCGAGCATACCGACCGGTACGCATGGAGGGCAGCCCCTGCGCGCGGCGCGAACCCTCCCCTTACTCGCCCGCCCCGCCAAGCCGATGCGTCAGATACGCGTGAACCAGCTCCCTGGCCTCCACGATCAGCGCCGCGTCGCCCGACGGGTCGGTGCGGAAGGCGAGTTGGAGGACCGAGTCGACCGCCTCGACGGCGACCACGACGGCGCGGCGCAAGGTGGCGTCGAGAGGGCGGCCGAGGTGAGCGGCGAGGATGTCGCCGACGCGGTCGGCGACGTCGAGGTTGGCGTCCGGCATCGCGTCGGGGGCGGAAGGGATGCCGAAGTCGACGAGGCCGAAGCCCGGCACCGAGCGCTTCATGGCGAGGTACTCGTCGAAGGCGATGTCGATGGCGCCGCGCCAGTCACCCGGGGTGACGTCGGCCATGCGCGCCCCGACCCGTTCGCCGTAGCGGTCGAGGTTGCGGTGGGCGAGGGCGTCCGCCATGGCGCGCTTGTTGCCGAAGAAGCGGTAGACGGAACCGATCGGGACGTCGGCGCGCTGCGCCACGGCGCGGGTACTGAGGCCCTCGTAGCCGACCTCGTCGAGGAGGGCGGCACAGGCGTCGAGGATGCGGGTCAGGCGTTCGGCGCTGCGCTGCTGGACGGGCGTGCGGCGCAGGGCGCCCAGCGGGCGGGGTTCCTCGGGCGGGTTCGGGTGGGACATTCCGGGAGAGTAGAGCACCGTTCATGTTCCTGGCTCCCTCTTGCGGAAGGAAAAAGTGAATCCTACGGTGTTCCATAGGAATCATGACTAGGGAGCGACGATGAGCGGGGACCACGCAAGCGATGCCCGGAAGACCGCCGAAGGGCTGTCCTATCTCTCCGGCTTCGGCAACGAACACAGCTCGGAGGCCGTGCCGGGCGCCCTGCCGCACGGCCGCAACTCTCCCCAGCGCGCTCCCCTCGGGCTCTACGCCGAGCAGCTGAGCGGCTCCGCCTTCACCGAGCCACGGGCGCACAACCGCCGCTCGTGGCTGTACCGCATCCGCCCCTCCGCCGCGCACCCGCGGTTCACCCGCGTCGACAACGGCGCGCTGCGCACCGCCCCCTTCGCGGAGTCGGTGCCCGACCCGAACCGGCTGCGCTGGAACCCGCTCCCCGAGCCCGCCCCCGGCACGGACTTCCTCGCGGGCCTGTGGACGCTCGGCGGCAACGGCGACGCGACCCAGCGCACCGGCATGGGCATCCACCTCTACCACGCCAACTCCCCCATGCGGGACAGGGTGTTCAGCGACGCGGACGGCGAGCTGCTCATCGTGCCCGAGCACGGCGGTCTGCTGCTCCGCACCGAACTGGGCCTGCTGCGCGCGGAGCCCGGCGAGGTCGCGCTGATCCCGCGCGGCGTCCGCTTCCGCGTGGAGCCGCTCGACGCGAGCGCGCGCGGGTACGTCTGCGAGAACTACGGCGCCCCCTTCCAGCTGCCCGACCTCGGCCCGATCGGTGCCAACGGCCTCGCGGGCGCACGGGACTTCCGCGCGCCCGTCGCCGCGTACGAGGACGTCGAGGGCCCGGTGGAAGTCGTCAACAAGTTCTGCGGCAACCTGTGGCGCGCGACCTACGACCACTCCCCGCTGGACGTCGTCGCCTGGCACGGCAACCACGTCCCGTACGTCTACGACCTGCACCGCTTCAACGTGATCGGCTCGATCAGCTACGACCACCCGGACCCGTCGATCTTCACGGTCCTCACCTCGCCCTCGGACACCCCGGGCCTGGCGGGCGTCGACTTCGTCGTCTTCGCGCCGCGCTGGCTGGTCGGCGAGGACACCTTCCGGCCGCCGTACTTCCACCGGAACGTGATGAGCGAGTACATGGGCCTGATCGAGGGCGCCTACGACGCCAAGGCGGAAGGCTTCGTGCCCGGCGGCGGCTCGCTGCACAACATGATGTCGGCGCACGGACCCGACCGCGAGACCTTCGAGAAGGCGTCGGCCGCCGAGCTGAAGCCGCAGAAGATCGACGACGGCCTCGCCTTCATGTTCGAGACGCGCTGGCCGGTGACCGCGACGGAACAGGCAGCTCAGGCGTCCCACCTGCAGCGCGGGTACGACGACGTGTGGCAGGGTCTGGAACGCCACTTCCGCGGCTGACGCAGGACCGCGCACGCAGCACACGCAACCGATTCGGAGAGACCGTGACCGCCTTCGCCCCGGACTCGATCGTCCTGAATCGGAAGCTGCCGCTCTGGTACCAGGTGTCGCAGTCGCTGCGCGCCTCGATACTCGGCCGCACCCCCGAGGCCCCGCTCCGGCTGCCCACCGAGGAGCAGCTGGCGGGGCACTACGGGGTGAGCGTGCTGACCATGCGGCAGGCGCTCAAGGAGCTGGAGGACGAGGGCCTCATCTCCCGGCACCGGCGGCGCGGCACGTTCATCGAGCCGAGCGCCCAGCGCGGCTCCCCCGTCCGGCTGCTCGGCTCGGTCGACGCGATCGTGGCCCAGCAGTCGGGCATGAGCACCAAGCTCCTGGAGCACGGCACGGCGCCCGTCCCCGCCGAACTCGCCGAGTACTTCCCCGACTCGGCCGAGGTGGCGACGTACCACCGGCTGCGCGGCGACGAGCTCTCCGGCGAACCCACCAACCACGCCCGCAACTACATCCGCCCCGAACTGGCCGACCGCATCGACCCGGACGACCTCGTGCGCTGGCCGATGACGAAGGTCCTGCGGGACGTGGTGGGCATGACCATCGGCCGGATCACCGACACCGTCGAGGCCACGCTCGCCGATCCGGAGACCGCCCGCCTCCTCCAAGTCCCGCTGCTCAGCCCGATCCTGCACTACACCGGCATCACGTACGACGAGGAGGGGCGCGCCCTCGACGTGGCCCGCATCCACTACCGCGGCGACCGCTTCTCCTTCACGGTCACGCTCGACGCGACGTGACGTCGAGGCGGCGGTACGTCGTACGATGCCGGGCGTGACGCACGACGAAGCGCCGCCGCTCGGTGACCTCATGCCGTGGTCCGTCGCGCCGCTCCGGCCGGGCCGGGGGTGGCCGATGGGCCCCGACGCCGCGGCCCTGAAGGCCCGTTGGGACGCCTTCGTCCGCGCGGAAGGACCGGCGCGGGCCCGGCTGCTCTCCCCCTCGCGCTCGCGCACCCCGCACACCACGGTCGCCCAGCTCCCCGGCCACCCCGGCGGCACGGGCCCGCTCGCCGCCGAGTCGGGGCGCTGCCCGGAACCGGTGCGCGTGCGGCACGGCCCCTTCGACGAACAGTGGCTGATCCCCGACCACCGGCTCATCGACGCGGCACGGCCCGAGCTGTGGCGGGTCGCGGGCGACGGCCAGCTGTTCCTCGTGGAGCAGGGGCACGTCGCGGGCTCCACGGGACCCGCCGTGCTCGCCTCGGCCGTACTGCCCGACGGCCGCTCGCCCGCCGGACGCCCGGGCAGGATCAGGCCGCTGTTCCGCCGCCCCGGCGGGCTTGAACCCAATGTGGCACCGGGGCTGCTCGCCCATCTCTCCGCCACCCTCGGGCACGATGTCGCCCCCGAGGACCTCCTCGCCTGGACGCTGGCCGCCGCGCGGGCGTCGGCCGCGGGCTGCAGGGTGCCGCTGACCTCCGACGCCGAGGTGTGGGCGCGCGGCACGGAGCTGGGGCACCGGCTGCTGCGGCTCCAGGCGCGCGGTGACGGCGACCGGCCGAAGCTCCCCGGGGGACGGCGGCCCTACGTACGGGCGCCGCTGCCCGCACGGCCGACGGCGCTCACCTACGACGCCGACGAGGAGACGCTGTGCCTGGACGCGGGGCGCATCTCGCCGGTGCCGCGCGGGGCGTGGGAGTTCGAGGTGAGCGGCGTGCGGGTCCTGGAGCTGTGGTGCCTGCGCCGGATGCCGCCCGCCGAGCCCGAGGACCCCGGCTCCCTTGAGGCGATCCGCCCGGCGTCCTGGCCGGGGACGTGGACGTCCGAACTCCTCGAACTGATCACCGTACTCACGCTCTTGAGCGAACTGGAGCCGCGGCGGCGGGAGTTGGCGGACGCGCTCGACGAAGGGCCGACGACGGGCACGGCCGGGCTGCGCGAGGCGGGCGTCCTGCCGGTGCCGGACGCGGCGCGCCGTCCGGCGTCCGTCCTCGACCACCACGAAGAGGGCCCGGGCGGCCAGTTCGCGCTCATCTGACCCCGTCGGCCGGTGCCTCGCGCCCGCCGCCGCCCGCCGCCAGCAGCGCGAGGATCCCGGCGACCTGCAGCACGGCGAGCACCACGACACCGGTGCGGAAGCCCGCCGCTCCCCCGCCGCCGAGGCCGTGGGCGAGCGCCGCGATCGCGGGGCCGACCGTGAAGCCCAGGGTGCGCGCGGTGTTGCCGACCCCGCCGCTCGTGCCGAGCATGCCGGGCGGCGCCGCGGCCATGATCGACGCGTTCACCGGCGTACCGAACAGGGACTGCCCGAGCTGCGGCTCGCCGGACTCGACGACGGGGCCGCCACCGAGCTGCTCGCCGCGCACGCGGGAGATCTGCCCCGTCACGTACGCGATCAGATCCGGGGTGAGTCGGGCGGCAATCCGCTCGCCCTGCGCGAGCTGCCCGCCGCCCAGCGGGAGGGCCGGATGTCCGCGTACGACTACCGGTTGGGCGCGCTGCCCGGCCACTCCCGGCTCCTGCGGACGTTCGCGGACCGCATCGGCGCCCTGCCCCGGGCGACCCGCACGCTGCTGGTCGTCGCGGCCGCGGAGGGCACCGGGGACCTCGCGGTGACCGCGTCCGCGGCGAGCACGCTCGGCGCTTCCGTCAGCGATCTGGAGCCCGCCGAACGCAAGGAGCTGATCGGCGTCGACGGCGGCAGGTTCGCCTTCCGGCACCCCCTCGTCCGCGCGGCCGCCTACCGGAGCGCGCCGGTCGGCGACCGCATCGCCGCCCACCGCGCCCTCGCCGACGCGCTGCCCTGCGTGGGCAACGTGGACCGCCGCGCCTGGCACCTGGCCGCCGCCACGACCGAGCCCGACGAACACGTCGCCGCCGCCCTGGAGGAGACCGCCGAGCACGCCCGCGAGCGCGGTGGCTACGCGGCCGTCGCCGCGGCCTACGAACGCGCGGCCCAGCTCAGCCCGGCGGACGGCCACCGCGCCCGGCGCCTCGCGCTCGCCGCGTCGGCCGCCGCGGACGCTGGCCAGCACGA
The DNA here is from genome assembly GCF_008704495.1 of Streptomyces kanamyceticus. NCBI lineage: Bacteria > Bacillati > Actinomycetota > Actinomycetes > Kitasatosporales > Streptomycetaceae > Streptomyces > Streptomyces kanamyceticus. The sequence continues at coordinate 7,968,441 of NZ_CP023699.1, read as the reverse complement.
GCGCGCCGCGGAACTCGCCCTCCTCGTCGCCCCGCACCTCACCGACCCCGCCGTGCTCGCGCGACTCGCGCAGGCACGCGCCGCCCTCGCCCGCGAGCAGGGCAGGTACGACACCTCCAGTTCGGTGCTCCTCGACGCGGCCGCCGAGATCGCCCCGCACGCGCCGGGGACAGCGGCGTTCATGGCGTACGAGGCGATGGCGGCGGCCTGGCACTCCGGACAGCGGGAGTCCATCGACGGGATCGGCGCCCGCCTGGCCGGGCTCGGTCTGAAGGCGCCGCCGGACTCGGGACCCTATCTACCGGCCGCCGAGGGCCTCGCCCGGCTCGCCGCGGGCGACCCTGCGGCCGGACTCCCGCCGCTGCGCGCCCTGTTCGAGACGCTGCGGACCGAGCACCACGGTCAGCGGCACACCCTGCGCGAGCGGGTCTCGATCGCCTCCTGGTTCGCGCCGCTCGGCGAGGTGCGGACCGGCAACGACCTCGTGGCCGAGCTGGAGCGCGAGTGCCGCGAGCAGGGCGCGCTCGGCCTCCTGCCGCTGGTGCTCCTGCTGCGCACCCGCACCCGGATCCTCCTGGGCAGGCACGGCTGCGCGCTGCCCGGCGCGGACGAGGGGCTGCGGATCGCCGAGGACACCGGACAGCCGCACTACGCACGGCAGTTGAGGGGCGCCCTCGCCCACCTCGCGGCGCTCGACGGCGACGAGGAGCGCTGCCGCGACCTCGCGGGCCGGGGCGGCGATCCGCGCCAGGTGCTTCCGGGACAGGAGTGGGGCGCGCTGGCCGTCGGCCTCCTGGAGCTGGGCAACGGCCGGTACGAGGCGGCGCTGCGCGTGTACGAGGACGTCGCGGCGAGCCCTTCGGGCCGCACGATCGCCGTCCTGTACGGCGTGCCGGACCGCGTCGAGGCGGCCGTACGGACCGGACAGGCCGCCTCCGTAAGGGAGTTGGCGGCGGACTTCGACGCATGGGCCCGGCACGCGGGCGCGGCCTGGGCGCGCGCCCTCGCCGCCCGGTGCCGTGCGCTGCTCGCCCCCGACCCGGCGGCGGGCGCGGCGTACGAGGAGGCGCTCGCCCTGCACGCCGACGACGGCCGCCCCTTCGAACGGGCCCGCACCGAGCTGCTCTTCGGGGAGTGGCTGCGCCGCGCGGGCCGCAGGAGCGAAGCCCGTACACCGCTGCGCTCGGCCCTGGACACCTTCGAGCTCCTGGCGGCCGCGCCCTGGGCCGAGCGGACCCGCGCCGAACTGCGGGCCACCGGCGAGAGCCGGGCGCGGCGCGGCGGCGGCCTGGCGCCCCTGGAACACCTCACCCCGCAGGAACGTCAGGTGGTGCGGCTCGCGGCGACCGGCATGACCAACCGGGACATCGGCGCCCAGCTGTTCCTCTCGCCGCGCACCGTGGGCTACCACCTCTACAACGCCTATCCGAAGCTGGGCGTGGCGTCGCGCGGCGAACTGGCCGGGCTCGACTTCCGCGACGAGCGGGAGGAGGCGGCCTGACGCCCTGCGCGTTCAGTCGGCGGACCCGGCCGCCCCTGCGAAGGAGTCGAGGAGCCGGTTGAGCATCCGGTCGAAGATGTCGTCCGCGCTCCCCGGCCCCGGCCCCTGCGCGAACGCGGCGGCCAGCCGCGGATACGCTCCGCCGCCGACCTGGCCCGCGAGGTAGGCGAACCGGGCGGCCTGCTCCTGCTCCGCCGACCACGGCAGGGACCTGGTGCGTTCCGCCGTGGCGAACTCGTTGGCCACGTACGTCATGACCGAGCCGTTGACCATGCCGATCAGTTCCATCTTGGTGCCGGAGGGGGCGTCGAGTCCTTCGAGGGCGCCCAGACAGTGCTCCAGGAACCGCAGGGCGTTCGGGCTGCATCCGTAGAGCGGTGACATGACGCGCGCCAGCCAGGGGTGGCGGCGCATCATGTCGCGCGTCTGGCGGGCGAGCGCGAGGATCTCCGCGCGCCAGTCGGCGGCGCCGGGTCCGGCCGGCAGTTCGTAGTCGGCGCTGACCGCGTCGACCATCAGCTCGTACAGGTCTTCCTTGCGCGGCACGTAGTTGTAGAGCGACATGGTGCCGCAGCCCAGCTCACCCGCCACGCGCCGCATGGAGACCGCGTCGATGCCGTCCGCGTCGGCGATGCGGACGGCGGCCGCCGCGATGTCCGCCCTGCTGTACGCGGGCTTGGGGCCGCGGCCCGCACGCTCGGGGCGCGCCCAGATCACTTCGGGAGTGGCCGCTCGGCCCGCCATGGATCATCACCTCGCCCACCATGTTAGTTACGTACAGCGTACGTAGTGGGGTACGGTTCCACCATGACTACTACGTACGCTGTACTTAGTGAGGGTCTGGAGAAGCGCTACGGCTCCGGCGATTCCGCCGTGCGGGCCCTGCGCGGCCTGGACCTCGCCATCGCCGAGGGCACCGTCTGCGGACTCCTCGGCCCCAACGGCGCGGGCAAGACGACCGCCGTCCGTGTACTCGCCACCCTCCAGACGCCGGACGCGGGCACGGCGAAGGTCGCGGGGTACGACGTGCTGCGCGAACCGGAGGCCGTACGACGGCACATCGGCGTCACCGGGCAGTACGCGTCGGTCGACGGCGACCTCACGGGCCGGGAGAACCTCCGGCTCTTCGCCAAGCTGCTGCGGGCGCCGCGCACGCGCGCCGACGAGCTCCTGGAGGAGTTCGGCCTCGGCGACGCGGCGGGGCGGCCCGCGCGGACCTACTCCGGCGGCATGCGGCGCCGCCTCGACCTCGCGGCGAGCCTCCTGGTCCGGCCCAAGGTGCTCTTCCTCGACGAGCCGACCACGGGCCTCGATCCGCACAGCAGGAACGGCATCTGGGACGCCGTGCGGAAGCTGGCGGCCGAGGGCACGACGGTGCTGCTCACCACCCAGTACCTGGAGGAGGCCGATCAACTCGCCGACGACATCGTGCTGATCGACGAAGGGCGGGCAGCGCACCGGGGGACGCCCACGGAGCTCAAGGCGCAGATCGGGAGCTACGCGGAGGTGGTCGTCGCAGAGGACGCGGAGCTGTCCGCTGCGGCGGCGGTGCTCGATCAGCTGACCGGCGCGGAGCCCACCCTCGACGCGGGCGCGCGGACCGTGGGCGTCGTCTCCCTCGACCCCGGGCTCACGCTGCCGCGGATCGTCCGCGAGCTGGACTCGGCCGGTGTGCCCCTCGTCGACGCGAGCCTGCGGGCACCCACCCTCGACGAGGTCTTCCTGCGGCTCGTCTCCTGATCAGCGCGCAGCTCGCGGCGAATCATTCCTGCCCGCCCACCCGACACTCCCACCCGAAAGACTGACCAATGAGTGATGTGATCCACGACAGCGGGGCCATGCTCGGCCGCCACCTGCAGCGCATCAAGCACGCGCCCGCGATTCCGGTAATGACCCAGACGATGTCCATCGTCTTCCTGCTCTTCTTCGGCTACGTCTTCGGCAGCGCGCTCGCGATGCCCGGCTCCGACTACCGCGCGTTCCTCGTGCCGGGGATGCTCGTGGCGACCGCCGCCAACGGCATCATGACCGGGATGTTCACGGCCGCCCAGGACTCCCACCGCGGGGTGATGGACCGGCTGCGGACGCTGCCGATGAGCCGGTCCGCCGTACCGCTCGGGCAGGCCCTCGCCGATCTGGCGACGACCGCCGTGGGCCTGGTGCCGCTGATGCTGGTGGGGCTCGCGATGGGCTGGCGGATCGAGGGCGGGGCGCTCGAAGCGATCGGCGCGTTCGGTCTGCTGCTGCTCTTCCGGTTCGCCAGCACCTGGATCGGCATCCTGCTCGGGCTCGTCTCGCGCAGCGAGGAGGCGGCGGGGCAGCTGGGCGGCGCGACCTTCATGCTGCCGCTGCTGTCGAACGCCTACCTGCCCACCGACGGGCTGCCCGGCTGGCTGCGCACCGTCGCCGAGTGGAATCCGATCAGCGCGGTCGCCACGGCGGTACGGGATCTGTTCGGCAACGCGCCCGTACCCGCCGATGCCGCATGGCCGGTGGCGCATCCCGTGGCGGGCTCGATCGCCTGGTCGCTGGTGCTGCTCGCGATCTGCGTGCCGCTCGCGGTGCGGCGTTACGCACGGGGTGAGCGGTGAGCGCTGCGGAGCCGGTGAGCGCGGTGGGGAAGTCCGCGGCACGGCCAACAGGCGGGCAGGGCAAGGGTGTTACGGGGACGGGTGAGATGACACACGTGTAGTGGGAAAACGGGTGGGTGGGTGGGAGTACGTCCGCCGCGGAGCGGCGGTGCGAATCTCCCAGACCACCCGCGGCCTAGCGACGACCCCCGAAAAGCGACCGACGCAACCGACGCAGCGGCGCGAAGAGTGAGACACGCCTCACTCGGGCACCCCGACTGCTGCGGGCGTGCGCGGCGTCACGCGAGGTGAGCTCACGCATCAGCAAAGTCGCCTCGTGCGACTCGCGCTGCGGGACGGCGGGACCGCCCAGCACCGAGAGATGGCGATCGAGACGCGAGCTGGTCGCGCTGCTCCCACAGGTGATCGCAGGGACACGCGCCCTGCTGCGCACCGTTATCTGTTCCATGTCACTCCCCACCCGTACGAGGGCACCCGGCCCAGGGCAGGTTAACCCTATCGCCCCATCGTGACACTCGTGTATCCCGGTCGCAGGATTCACCTCCCCCGCAAGGAGGTTGACGACTACTCTCCGAATACAACTGATTCCAGGGCGAGTTGGACATCCTGCCTGACGGCGGGTCCGGTGCCGGGCCGCACGCCTGATCGCGCCCCGCGCCCGCCCCGCTCTGGGCGGGCGCGGCCTTCGGGCCCGATCCGCCCAGGTCCCGGAGTTCCGGGCCGCCGTCGGCCTCGACGTGGGCCATCTCACGTGCGCCGGTTCGGTGACCGGGGCCTGCCGCGTCCGTCGTACCCGGCCCCGCCACCTGTCGCACGGAGGCGGACGACAGGAGGCCGGTCTCCACCGCGCGCCCCCAATCCGCCCGGTCCGCCGTCCCGAATGGCCTGTGTCAGGCGGCCCCCGCCACGCGTGGGCGGTCGCGCGCAGCACCACCGCACAGGGACACGAGGACGAATGCGATGACAGCAATCGCCAGGACCGGGACGAAGCGGCGCGGGATCGCCGCCCTCGTCTGCGGCGCGCTGGCCGCCGGGGGGCTCACGGCCGCCGGGGTGAGCGCACTGGGTCCGGGGGCCGCCGAGGCCTCCAGCCACCGCGAGGCCCCGCTGATCTCGGGGCAGCCCCAGTACGACAACACGGACGTGTACGCGTTCGTCAGCCCCGACAAGCCGGACACCACGACGCTCGTGGCGAACTGGATCCCCTTCGAGGAACCCGCGGGCGGGCCCAACTTCTACCTGTTCCCCGAGGACGCCCAGTACGACATCCACATCGACAGCGACGGCGACGCGCAGGGCGACCTGATCTACCGGTGGACGTTCGACACCAAGACCAAGAACAAGGACACCTTCCTCTCCAACACGGACCAGGTGACCAGCCTCGACGACCCCGACCTCAACATCACGCAGACGTACGACATCGATCTGCTGAAGCTCGACGACCAGAAGGTCGTCTCCACCAAGAAGATCGCCAACAACCTGCCGATCGCGCCGTCGAACGTCGGCAAGGCGTCGATGCCCGACTACAAGAAGCTCCGCGACCAGGCCGTGCGGCAGGTCTCGGGCGGCGGCACCTCCTACGTGGGGCAGGCCGACGATCCCTTCTTCCTGGACCTGCGGGTCTTCGACCTGCTGTACGGCGGGGACCTCTCCGAGGTCGGCAGGGACACGCTCAAGGGCTACAACGTGAACACCGTCGCCCTGCAGGTGCCGAGCGCCGACATACGCCAGTCCGAGAAGCAGCCGACCGTCGGCGTCTGGTCGACGACGCAGCGCAAGAACGCCAAGGGTGACTGGACGCAGGTGTCGCGCCTCGGCAGCCCGCTGGTCAACGAGGTGGTCGTGCCGCTGCGCGACAAGGACAAGTTCAACGCGTCCGCGCCGTGGAACGACGCCGACTTCCTGAAGTACGTGCAGCGTCCCGAGCTGGCCAAGCTCCTGGAGAAGATCTACGGGATCAAGGCCGCCGACGAGCCGCGCAAGGACCTGGTCTCCGTCTTCCTGACCGGGGTGAAGGGGCTCAACCAGCCGCCCGGCGTACGGCCCTCGGAGCAACTGCGCCTCAACACCTCCGTCAAGCCGGCCGCCGACCCCAAGCGGCTCGGCGTCCTGGACGGCGACAACGCGGGATTCCCGAACGGTCGGCGGCTCGCGGACGACGTCGTCGACATCGAGTTGCAGGCCGTCGCGGGTGAACTGGTCGGCAACAAGAACGACTTGGGCGACGCGGTGAACGCCAACGACCAGGCGTTCGGCGGGACCTTCCCGTATCTGGCGCTGCCCACGTCAGGATCCCGCGGACCGCTGGCGGGCAAGGGCGGCCAGGACGACAAGAACAGCGCGTCCGGCAGCTCCGCGCGCGACGCGCTCGTCGGCGGGGGCGTCGAGCGGGCCACCCCGTCGGGCGGCAGCGACAACGCGCTCCTGATCGGCTCCGCGGCGGCGGGCACCGCCGGTGTGCTCCTCGTGGGGCTCGGCCTCCTGTGGTGGCGCAGGCGGGGGCGGGCCACTTGAGCAGGGCACGCACGCCACGCACGGCACGCGACACGGCGGCCACCGCCGCGGCCGTCGTGGCCCTGGCGCTCGCCCTCACGGGAGGCGCCGTCGTGCTCGGCGGCGGCGAGGGGGCCGGCCGGCCCCCCGCCGTCGCCGGTCCCGCCGCGCCGACCGTCCTGCCCAGGGACGGCGACCTGGACCGGGGCGTCGCCGCCCTACGGACCCATCTGCGCGCCCAGCCACGGGACTTCGTCTCCTGGGCGACGCTGGGCACCGCCCACGTCGAACAGGCCCGCACGCGCGGCGACCCGGCCCTGTACGACGCGGCCGACCGCGCCATCGACCGGTCCCTGAAGCTGCGCCCGGGCAACGACGCGGCGCTCGCGGGGCGCGCCGCGGTGGCCGCCGCCCGGCACGACTTCCGCGGGGCGCTGCGGAACGCCACGGCCGCGCTCGACGAAAACCCGTACAACGAACGGGCGTTGGCCTCCCGCATCGACGCCCTGGTCGAACTCGGTCGCTACGACGCGGCGGCCCGCGCGGCCGACACGGCGGACGCCCGGCGGCCCGGGGTACCGGTGTTCACGCGCTACGCCTACGTACGAGAGCTGCGCGGGGACGTCACGACCGCCCGGCGCGTCCTGGAGCAGGCCCTGGCGGGCGCCACCGCGCCGGGGGACGTGGCGTACGTGTCGACCGCGCTCGGCCAACTCGCCTGGCGCCAGGGCGACTACAGGACCGCCCTGCGGCGCTGCGGGGCCGCGCTGCGGGCGGACGCCGCGTATCTGCCCGCCCTGGAGTGCCGGGCCAGGGCGCGGGCGGCACGCGGCGACACGGCGGCGGCGATCACCGATCTGCGCGAGGTGGTGGCCCGCCAGCCGCTGCCAGGACCCGTACTCGCGCTCGGCGAGCTGTACGAGGCGCGGGGCGAGCGGCAGCGGGCCCGTGAGCAGTACCGCCTCGTGGACGCCTGGGTCGCGCTCGCACGCGCGCACGGCGTCGACGCGGACCTGGACACCGCGCTGGCCGCGGCCGACCACGGGGACAGGGCGGCGGCGCTGCGGGCGGCCCGGGCGGAATGGGCACGCCGCGAGACGGTCCACACGGCCGACGCGCTCGGCTGGGCGCTGCACGTCAACGGCCGGGACGAGGAAGCCCTGCGCTACGTCCGCCGCGCCACGGCCACCGGCTTCGACGAGGCGGCCTTCCTCTACCACCGGGGAATCGTCGAACGCGCCACCGGCGACACCACCGCGGCGCGACGCTCGCTGCGGGCCGCGCTGCGCAAGAACCCGGGGTTCTCACCACTGGGGGCGAAAGCGGCGCGGGACGCGCTGCGCGACATGGGGGGTGAGCCGTGAGGCTCGGGACAGGTCGCCGTGTGCGGGGGTCAGGACGGGCCCGGCGACGGCGGGTCGTTCGGTGGGGGTGCGCCGTGGGCGTCGCCCTCCTGATGTGGGGGCTCGGCGGTGGCACGGCTCTCGCGCATCCGTTGGGGAACTTCACCGTCAGCCGGTACGACGGGCTCGTCGCCGAGCCGGGGCGGTTGCGGGTCGAGCACGTGGAGGACCTCGCCGAGATCCCCGCCACCCAGGCCGGGCCGCGCATCCGCGAAGTGGGCCGGGAGCGCTGGGCGAAGGAGCGGTGCGGGGGCGCAGCCGGGGACGCGCGGGTCGACGTGGACGGGCGGCGCGCGGCGCTCCGGGTGCGGGACGCCCGCGCCCAGGTCCGTCCCGGCCAGGCGGGCCTGCACACCCTGCGCGTGGAGTGCGTCCTGACCGCTCCCCTGCCCCGCGGCGCCACCGTCGAACTCCGTTTCAGCGGCGGCGAATCCGGGACCGACGGCTGGCGTGAGGTCACCGCCCGCGGCGACCGGATGACGCTCGCCCGCTCCGACGTACCCGAGGACTCCTCCTCGCGGCGGCTCACCCGCTACCCCAAGGAACTCCAGTCCGACCCGCCCACGACGTCGACCGCCGCGCTGCGGATCGTCCCCGGCGGCCCCGCACTCGGCGACGAGCGGACCGCCCGGGACGGGCAGGACGGCCAGGACGAGCAGGGCGCATCCGTGCTGCCGCGCGGCGCCGACCGGTGGACGCGGGCGCTCACCGGACTCGTCGGACGGCACCAACTGACCCCGGGCTTCGCCGCGCTCGCGCTCGGCACGGCCGTGCTCCTCGGCGCCCTGCACGCGCTCGCGCCGGGCCATGGCAAGACGCTCATGGCCGCCGCGGCGGCCGCCCGCGGCCGCGCGTCCGTGCGGGACGTGCTGCCGCTGGCCGCCTCGGTGACGGTCACGCACACCTTGGGCGTGCTCGCGCTCGGCCTGCTGGTGAGCGGGGGTTCGACCGCGGGCCCCTCGGTCGTCGCCTGGCTCGGCGTGACGAGCGGCGTGCTCGTGACGGGGGCGGGCGTCCTCCTGGTCCGCAGGGCATGGCGCCGACGCGCGAGCCGGTCGGACCACTCGCATCACCACCACGAACACCCCCACTCCCACTCCCACCCGCACCCGCACCCGCACCCGCACCCGCACCCGCACGACCACACTCCCTCGCGCCCCCACCCCCACCAGCACGACAAACCCCCCGGCACCAGCGTGCGCGGCGCCCTCTTCCTCGGGTTCGCGGGCGGGCTCGTGCCCAGTCCCTCCGCCGTCGTCGTGCTGGTCGGCGCCGCGGCGCTCGGCGCGGCCTGGTTCGGTCTGCTGCTCGTGGTGGCGTACGGCGCCGGGCTGGCCCTGACGCTGACGGCGGCCGGATTCCTCGTGGTCCGCGCGGGCGCCTTCGCGAGCGGACGGATCGGCGGCGCGGTGCTCGCGGAGCCCCGCAGGATCGCCGCACGGTTCCTGCCCCTCGGTTCGGCCTGCGTGGTGCTCGCTCTCGGGTGCGGATTGGTGTTCAAGGGGGCGGCAACCGCGCTCGGTTGAGCTACTTTTGTTCAGAAACGCACCGCTGCGAATGGGGGCGCCCGTGAGCGAGGCAGAGCGCGTGATCGCGGGGCGTTACCGCCTCCTGACCCCGCTGGGCGAGGGCGGCATGGGCACGGTCTGGAGAGCCAGGGACGAGGTGCTCGGGCGCGAGGTGGCCGTCAAGGAGGTCCGCGCGCCCGCCGGGCTCCCGGCCAGTGAGGTCGAGCGGCTGTACGCCCGCCTGGAGCGCGAGGCCTGGGCCGCGGCGCGCATCCCGCACCGCAATGTGGTCACGGTCTACGACGTGGCGAGCGAGGGCGGCCGCCCGTGGATCGTGATGGAGCTCGTGCGCGGGCTCTCCCTCTCGGACGTCCTCGACGCCGAGGGCCCCATGCCCCCGGAGCGTGCCGCGCACATCGGCGCCGAGGTCCTCGCGGCCCTGCGCGCCGCCCACGGCGCGGGCGTGCTGCACCGCGACGTCAAACCGGGCAACGTACTGATCGCCAATGACGGCCGGGTCGTCCTGACCGACTTCGGCATCGCGATGGTGGAGGGCAGCTCGGCCCTGACGATGACGGGCGAGGTCGTCGGATCGCCCGAATTCCTCGCTCCCGAGCGGGCGTTGGGACAGCGGCCGGGTCCCGCGTCCGATCTGTGGTCGCTCGGCGTGCTGCTCTACGCCGCCGTGGAGGGCAGTTCGCCGTTCCGGCAGGACACCCCGCTGAGCACGCTGCGCGCGGTGGTGGACGAGGAGCTGCCGCCGCCGCGGAACGCGGGTCCGCTGGCGCCCGTCATCCAGGGGCTGCTCCGCAAGGACCCGGCCGAGCGGATGTCGGCCGACGCGGCCGAGCGCGATCTGCGCCTGGTGGCGTCGGGCGCGCCGCCGCGCACCGAGACAGCGTTCCCGTACGCGCCGACGGTCGTCTCCGGGCAGGAGCCTGCCGCGCCGACGCCGCCCGCACCGCTACCGGTCGCCACGTACGACACGACAGCGACGGGACCGGGGGCGGCCCGCTCCCGCCGGACGGTTCTCGTGCTCATCGCGGGCGTGGTCGCGCTGGCGCTCGCCCTGGGCGGCCTGGCGTACGCCCTGATCAACCGCGACGACGACGGCGGTCACGCGAGCGGCTCGGGCGGCGGCGGCACGTCCGGGGGCAACAACACGTCGGGAGGCTCGAACGGCGGTTCTGGCGGGGGCGGTTCGAACGGTTCCACGGGCGGCTCCGGCGGCGCCTCGAACTCGGGCTCGGCCAACGGCGGGGGCGGGACCAACGGCGGGAACAACGGCAACGGGGGGAACGGCAACGGGGGCAACGGCGGCGGCAGCACGCCCGCGCAGTCCGTGAAGGTGCACGTCTCCGGGGCCAACACCCAGTACAAGGGCCCCTGCCCGCCGACGTCCGGTCAGGCGCCCGCGTTCAGCGCGACGTTCACGGTCGGGCGGATCCCCGTCAGCGTCGAGTACCGCTGGGTCACGGGCTCGGGCGAGTCGAGCGACCCCGGCTGGAAGACGCTGGCGTTCTCCACGGGGACCGGCAAGACGCGGCAGGTCAATCACGTCGAGACGGCGTACGACCAGGTGGCCGGGACGTACGCGAACACGGTCGCCGTCGAGGTGCGCAGCCCGGTGCGTACGACGTCCAACTCCGTGCCTTACACGGTCACCTGCGCGAAGGAGACCCCGACGGGCGGGGCCTCCTCCTCTTCTCCCTACTCGTACTCGCCGAGCGCGTACGACCGGCCGGTGGGGATCAGGCAGCGGCGGTGAAGACCGGCAGGTAGGCGCCGGAGTGCCCCGGGGCCGTGGGGTGGTAGGACTCGCTGGGGTTGAGCCACTCCACGCTGTGCAGCCACGGGCTGCCCGAGCAGATCTCGTGTCCGGAGAAGGCGGACGTGACATCGGCGAACGTGAAGCCGTGGTCGGCGGCGCGCTTGGCGGTGGCCGCGTTCAGGTAGTCGGCCGCGCCGTTGATGGCGGCCCGCTCCTTCTCCGAGAGGCCTGCGGCGCACTGGCCGTTCAGCTTGTAGAAGCGGGGGTAGCCGAGCACCACGACGTGTGCGGAGGGCGCCTTGGCGTCGACCGCCGAGTAGACCTTGTCGAGGTTGCCGGGCAGCGTCGAGTCGACGAAGGCGCGCGCCTGGTCGACGCGGGCCAGGCAGTTGGCGTCGGACTGGAGCACACAGGTCGTCATGACGTCGGCGAAGCCCGCGTCGTTGCCGCCGACGGAGAGCGAGACGAGGCCCGTGCCCGAGCCGAGTGGGCCGAGCTGGTTGGCCAGGACGTCACTCGTACGAGCGCCCGAGCAAGCGGTGAAGTCGAAGCTGGAGGGTGAATGGGCGGCCGCCCACAGCACGGGGTACGCGACCTTGCTGCGCTTGCAGTTGCCGCTCGCGCTGTCGTAGCTGCCGGCGCCGACGCCCGAAGCGTAGGAATCGCCGAGCGCCACATAGCCGGTGGCGGCGGCCTGTTGGTCGGTCGCCTGGTCCGCTTGTGCCGCCGCCGCCCCGGTGAGGGCAAAGGCGAAAGCGAGGAGGAGCGAGGACATGTATGCCGTGATTCGGGACAATCTCATGGAACCTCCCTTAGCAGGATTTCTGCCTCGTCAGTGATAGCACGCACCACCCGTAACAGGTAGTGGGCATGTCAATGAATTCGTCAACAAGTTCCCTTCCCGTAGCCGCAGTTCATCCGCCGAATAAGGCCCTCGGGAGGAACATCTCCACACTCCCTCCGCATCTTGACGGGCCGCCGGGGACTGCGCGACATTGAAGCCCGGCATCCGGCGCGTCGGGGGGCAAAGTCGCCCATGCAGACCATCGGCATCAAGGCACTGTCATCAGACACCGAACGGCAGACCGGGCAGGACCGACGACAGGACCTGCCGCCCCTGCTCGCGGGGGCCGCCGTCGCCGTGGGAGGCGTCGGGGCGACGCTCGCGCTCATCGACCTCTCCTCGCCCCTGCGCGGCCCCTTCGTCCTCTTCTTCCTGCTCGCCGCGCCCGCCGCGGCCGGCTGGGCGGCGCTGCGCGGGCTCTCGCCATGGGGCCGGATCGTGGCTTCCGCATCGGGGGCGGTCGCGGTCAACCTCCTTGTGGCACAGGCCATGCTGGCGCTGCATGTGTGGTCGGTGCGCGGCGGAGTCGTCGCCGTGACCCTGTTCAGCTCGCTCACCCTCCTGCTGGTACTGCTACGGCGTGCGCGCCGCCGTACGACGGCGAGAAGGCGGACCTCCTGACGTGGACATCACCGTGCACCGCCCCGGGGAACTGACCGCGGCCGATCGGGCGGCGTGGACCGCGCTGCAGTCCAAGGCCCACCTCAACGGCTCGCCCGAGCTCGCCAATCCGTTCCTGTCGCCCGAGTTCACGCTCGCGATGGGGCAGGCGAGACGCGGGGTGTACATCGGCGTCGCGCGCGAGGACGGCGAGCCCGCCGCGTTCTTCCCCTTCCAGAGATCCATCACCGGCGTCGGCCGGGCCGTCGGCCTGGGCCTCTCCGACTGCCAGGGCCTGGTGCACAGGCCCGGATACCAGTGGGACGCCCGGGAGCTGCTGCGCGCCTGCGGGCTCGCGGTGTGGGAGTTCGACCATCTGGCGGGGGGCCAGGAGCCGTTCGAGGCGGGCGCCTCGGGCACCTTCCCCTCCCCCGTCATGGACCTCGACCAGGGTTTCGACGCCTACCTCGACCAACTGCACGAACGGGCCTCGAAGTTCGCCCGGCGCACGCTGGCGAAGGAGCGAAGACTCATCCGCGACCACGGCGCGGTCCGCTACGTGCACGACGAGCGCGACCCCGAGGTCCTGGCCACCCTGATGGGCTGGAAGTCCGCCCAGTACCGCAGGACGGGCCGCAGCGACCGCTTCGCGCACCCCTGGATCAGCCAGCTGGTGCGCCGCCTCTTCCACACCAGGTCCGACTCGTTCGCCGGGATCCTCTCCGTGCTGTACGCGGCCGACGTGCCGGTCGCCGCCCACTTCGGGCTACGCACCGAACGGGTGCTCGTCAACTGGTTCCCCGCCTACGATCCCGCCTACGGGCGATATTCGCCGGGCCTGACGATGCACCTGCACATGGCCGAGTCGGCGGCGGCCGACGGCATCGCGTATCTCGATCTCGGACGCGGCCAGAAGGCGTACAAGGACTCCCTGAAGACGCGTGAACTCGCCGTCTCCGAGGGGTGGGTGGCTCTGCGCCACCCCGTGGCATTCGGACACCGGGCGCACCGCGCTCCGCTCCGGGCCCTGCGCAACACCGTGGTGTCGAGGCCGGAACTCTTCGAGCCCGCCGACAAATTGCTCAAGAGATTGGGCAAAATCCGATCACTGGGACGTGAATAGGGCCGTCCGAATGTGACCGCATAGAATACTCAAATCATCAAAAACGTGAGGCCACGTTCCAGGTCTTGCCATACAGTCTCAATCGTCAATACCGTCGTACATCCACCCGCATACGGTCCATCACACATGCGATCTAGGGGAGGGCTCAAGGTCGCGATGGTGCCCATGCGGGGCGCGGTAGGGGGGTGCCGTGCCCGGTAATCGCTCTTCAACCGGGTCACGTCCCGCGCAATGCCAGCTCGCTCGGCATGTACGGAGATCCCATTCGGCATGCTCAAGTGAGAACCCCCCTTTCGAACCGGATCAATTACCGGACCGCCCGGGGGCGGGCGGTCCACCGGACGAGAGGGACCAACAGACTCATGACTTCTTTCGTGCGCCCGGCCGACGCCGGACAAGAAGATCCGTTAAACAAGATCCCCGGTAACTACCGCCCGATCTCCACGCACTTGGCGATCACGCCGCCCGTCAGTGTGGTCATACCCGCCATGAACGAGGCGGAGAACCTTCCGTACGTCTTCAAGACCCTGCCCGAGTGGATCCACGAGGTCGTCCTCGTGGACGGCAACTCCACCGACGACACGGTGGCCGTCGCCCGTGAGCTGTGGCCGGACGTGAAGGTCGTCCGCCAGCTCGGCAAGGGCAAGGGCGACGCCCTGATCACCGGCTTCGCCGCGTGCACGGGCGACATCATCGTGATGGTCGACGCCGACGGCTCGGCCGACGGCGGCGAGATCGTCTCCTACGTCTCCGCCCTCGTCTCGGGCGCGGACTTCGCCAAGGGCTCGCGGTTCGCCAACGGCGGGGGCACGGACGACATGACGCCCATCCGCAAGCTCGGCAACCACGTCCTGTGCTCGGTCGTGAACGCCAAGTTCGGCGCCCGCTACACCGACCTGTGCTACGGCTACAACGCCTTCTGGCGGCACTGCCTCGACCAGATCGAGCTCGACTGCACCGGCTTCGAGGTCGAGACCCTGATGAACATCCGGGTCGTCAAGGCCGGACTCAAGGTCCAGGAGATCCCCAGCCACGAGTACCTGCGGATCCACGGCGCCAGCAACCTCAGAGCCGTCAGAGACGGCATCCGGGTACTGAAGGTGATCCTCGCCGAACGCTCCAACCGCCGTACGCAGCGGGCGCGTTCACGCGTTGCCCCCTTCCGCGAGGGGCAGGGAGGGGTGTCTTGAGCGTGGCGCCGTCCGTCGTCATCTGCGTGTACACCGAGGATCGCTGGGAGGACATCCTCGCGGCGGTCTCCTCCGTGCGCGCGCAGTCACTGACGGCCCTGGAGACCCTTCTCGTGGTCGACCACAACACCGTGCTCCTGGACCGGCTCACCAAGGAGTACAAGGAGACCGATGAGGTGCGGGTGCTCGCCAACGCGGGCCCCCGCGGCCTGTCGGCGGGCCGCAACACCGGCATCGCCGCGGCCCGCGGCGCCGTCATCGCCTTCCTCGACGACGACGCCGTCGCCGAGCGGGACTGGCTGCGGCACCTCGCCGAGGGGTTCGGGGATCCGCGGGTCCTCGCCGTCGGCGGCCGCACCCTGCCCGCCTGGGACTCCGGGCGGCGGCCCGCCTGGTTCCCCGAGGAGTTCGACTGGGTGGTCGGCTGCATGTACAAGGGGCACCCCGGGGGCCGGGTGCGGGTGCGCAACGTCCTCGGCGGCAACGCCGCGTTCCGGCGTACCGCCTTCGACGTGGCGGGCGGCTTCGCGACCGGCATCGGGCGGGACGGCGACAGCCGCCCGCTGGGCTGCGAGGAGACGGAGTTCTGCATCCGGCTCACCCGCGCGAGACCGGACGCGGTGCTCCTCATGGACGATCGCGCGGTGATCCACCACCGGGTGCCCGCCGCGCGGGAGCGGTTCCACTACTTCCGCAGCCGGTCGTACGCCGAGGGCCTCTCCAAGGCCCTGGTGTCCCGCAGCGTCGGCTCCGGCAAGGGCCTGGAGTCGGAGCGGCGCTACACCACCCGCGTGCTGCCCGCCGGGGTCGTCCGCGGCCTGCGGGACGCCGCGCTCGGGCGGCCGGGCGGCGCGGGCCGGGCGGGCGCCATCGTGACGGGCGTGTTCGCCGCGGCGGGCGGGTACGTCATCGGGAGCGTCCGCGCGCGCAGGGCGGGCGCCACGTTCTCCGTGGCGGAGATCGGCGACGACACGGGCGGCGAGGGGGCCCGGCATGAGTGACAGACCCGTGCCGATACTGATGTACCACTCGGTGGCACCCGTGCCGAACGAGGCGACGCACGACCTGTCGGTGTCGCCCGCGGCGTTCGCACGCCAGATGGAGGTGCTCGGCGAGCGGGGGTTCACGCCGCTCACCACCGACCAGCTGGCCGCCGCCTGGCGCTCCGCGGGCGGCGTGCTGCCCGAACGCCCGGTCCTGATCACCTTCGACGACGGCTACGAGGGCGTGCACCGGTACGCGCTGCCCGTGCTCGCCAAGCACGGCTTCGCCTGCACCCTCTTCGTCGCCACGGGCTGGCTGCGCGGGAAGTACGACACCGGGGGCGGCCTCGACCGCATGCTCGACTGGGACCAGGTGCGCGAAATCGCCGCGACGGGCGCCGAGATAGGGGGGCACAGCCACACCCACCCCGAACTCGACCAGCTCTCCGACGACGGACTCCGGTTCGAGCTGCGCTCCTGCCGGGACATCATCACCGACGAGCTGGGCACCCGGCCCCGCTCCCTCGCGTTCCCGTACGGCTACTCCAGCCGCCGGGTGCGCGAACGCGTGCGCGAGACGGGGTACGCCCAGTCCCTCGCCGTCGGCAACTCGCTGGCGCGGCGCGCCCAGGGGCCCTACGCCCTGCGGCGGGTCACGGTGCGCCGCACCACCGAGACCGAGGAGTTCGAGCGGCTCGTCGAGGGCCGCGCGATCCATCGGAACTTCGCCAGGGACCACGCCCTGACCAAGGGGTACGCCGTGGTCCGCCGCACCCGACAGGTCCGCCGGAAGGCAATGCGTTCCCGTGTCTGACACGACCACCGCCCAGGCCGACGCCACCGGTTCCGCCGGCGCCTCGGCGCGGCGGACGACCGGCAGGTCCGGCAGGCCCCGCAGACTGCGCCTGCCGGGGCGGGGCGACGGCGGCAGCCCGCTGTTCCGCAACGCCTACGCGCTGATGCTCAACACCGGCATCTCCGGCGTGCTCGGCGTCGGCTTCTGGCTGGCCGCCGCCCGGTACTACTCGGAGTCGGCGGTCGGCCAGGGCTCGGCGGCGATCGCGGCGATGAAGCTCCTCGCGGGCCTCACCGCCCTGACCCTGACGGGCGCCCTGGTGCGCTTCATACCGATCGCGGGCCGCGCCACGGGCAAGCTCATCTTCCGTACGTACGCGGGGAGTTCGGCGGCCGTGGCGCTCGCCGCCGCGGTCTTCCTGCTCACGCTCGACCTCTGGGGCCCCTCGTACCGCTTCCTGCACGGGCCCGTGCACGGCATCGGCTTCGTCCTCGCCGTCGTCGCCTGGTCGCTGCTCACCCTCCAGGACGGCGTCCTCACCGGTCTGCGCAACGCGCTGTGGGTGCCCGTCGGCAACACCGTCTTCTCCGTCGCCAAGCTCGGCCTGCTCATCGCGATCGCCGCCGCGATCCCCACCGCGGGCGTCTTCGTCTCCTGGGTCGCCTCGATCCTCGTCTCCGTGATCCCGCTCGGCTGGCTGGTCTTCCGGCGCCTGGTGCCACGCCACGTGCGGGCCACCGAGGGCAAGACGCGACCGCCGACGCTGCGCGAGATCGGCCGCTTCCTGGCCGGTGACTACACCGGCTCGCTCTTCTCGCTCGCCGTGGTCTACCTGGTCCCGGTGATCGTCGCCTCGCAGGTCAGCTCGGTCGACAACGCGTACTTCTACATCACCACCACCATCGGCGGCACCATCAACCTGCTCGCCATCAACATGGGCGCCTCCCTCACCGTCGAGGGCGCGCACGACCCCGCGCTGCTCGCCGCCAACACCCGCTCCGCGCTGCGCCGGATGGCGATGATCATGCTGCCGGTGTGCGGGACCCTCTTCCTCGCGGCGCCCCTCGTGCTCAGCATGTTCGGCCAGGGGTACGCGGATGCCGCCACTCCGCTGCTGCGCTGGTTCGCGGTGGGCGCGCTCCTCAGGGTCGTCATGGAGACGTACTTCGCGGTGCAGCGCGCCCAGAGCAAGACCTCGGGGATCGCCTGGCTGCAGGGCCTGTTGTGCGTCATGGTGCTCGGCCTCACGCTGCTCCTGCTGCCGCGCATGGGCCTGACGGGCGCGGGCGTCGCGGAGATCTCCAGCCTCGCGGTGATCGTGGCGATCGCGGCGCCGAAGCTGTACCGCGTGACGCGTACGGTCCCGGTGGCGGCGACCCCCGACGGCATGGCCCCCGACGGTGACCTCGCCGACCTGGGCACGGCGGACGCGCCCGTCGAGCGGGTGCGGGCGAAGACCGCGGGGGCCCCGGCGCGGGGCAAGGAGCGGCACGGGCCCGCGTGGGCACTGCGGGAGTCACTGGACTCGGACACGCTCCACCTCGCCGTACAGGTCGACTTCGAACACCAGGAGCGCAGGCCGGACGTGCGGCCGGGACCACCCGGCGCGCCCGCGACGCCGGGCGAGGGGGGTGACAAGGACCACCGGCCCACGTGGGCGCTGAGAACTCCCGTGCCCGGTCCGTCCTCCTCGGTGAAGTCGGCGCCTCCGGTGGAGACGCCGGAGTTCCCTGTGACTCCTGAGCCTCCTGAGGCACCTGAGGTCTCTGAAGCACCGCCCGGTCTCGACGATCCCGTCCATGAAGTGCCGCCGCCCGAGGGGCCCTTGCCCGAGGAACCCGACGCCCCCGCACGCGCCCCGCGCCGTCGCGTCCTCGTCATGGCGCTGCTCCTGGCCGCCGCGCTCGCCCTGTACTGGCTGCCGGTGTTCGGCCTCGGCGAGGCGGACCTGGACGACATGGGCGGCCTCGGCCTGATCTCCATCCTGCCGACGCCGACCCTGGCCGGTGCCGCCCTCCTGATCATCGTGTTCGGCGCGCTGCTCTGGATGGACAAGCCGATCAAGGGCCTGCTCCTGGTCACCCTGCTCGCCACGGTCGTGTCGCTGCACGCGCTGCCCGCGGTCATCGAGACCGAGCCGCGGTTCGCCACGGCCTGGCAGCACCTCGGCTTCATGGAGTACATCGACAGGACCGGGTCCGCGGTGCCCGACCTGGACGCGCGCTGGAGCTGGCCCGGCTTCTTCGCCGCGGCCACCTTCGTCGCCAAGGCGTGCGGCGTCTCGGACATGACCGAGGTGATCCGCTGGTGGCCGCTGGCCATGCAACTGCTCTATCTGGCGCCGATGTTCCTGCTCGTACGCTCCCTGCGGGCCGCCTGGCGCGCCAAGTGGGCGGGGCTGTGGATCTTCGCCCTGAGCGGCTGGGTCGGCCAGGACTACTTCTCGCCGCAGGGCTTCACCTATCTGCTCTACATCGCCTTCGTCGCGATCCTCCTGGTGTGGTTCCGGGCCCCGCGCGCACTGTGGGCCAAGCGGCGTCCCGGCGAGAACGAGGTCGAGCCGACGAGCCGCAAGGAGCGCGCGGTCCTGCTCCTGGTCCTCGTCGGCCTCTTCGCCGCGACGGTCCCCGCGCACCAGCTCACGCCGTTCGTGATGCTCGGCGTGCTCACCGCCCTGGTCGTGTTCGGCCGCTCCGAACTGCGCGGTCTGCCCCTCCTGTTCGGGGTCCTCGTCGCCGTGTGGCTGGGCTTCTTCGCCGAGCCGTACTGGTCGGGGCACTTCGACGAGCTGTTCGGCGGGGTCGGCGGCGTCGGCGGCAACGTGTCCTCGTCCGTCTCCGGGCGCATCGAGGGCGGCAGTTCGACGCATCAACTCGTGCTGTACGCGCGCGTGGCGATGGCGGGCACCGTCCTTGCCCTCGCCTGCTGGGGCTGGTGGCGGCGGCGCTTCTACAAGTACACCGAGCGCTCCCTGCTCATCCTCACCTTCGTGCCGTTCCTGGGCTTCGGCATGCAGTCGTACGGCGGCGAGATGGCCCTGCGCGTCTTCATGTTCGCGCTGCCCGGCGCGTGTCTGCTCGCGGGCCTCGCGCTGTTCCCGCGCGCGGGCCTGACCGCGGCGGAGCGGGACCGCGACCGGGTGAGCCTGGCGCCGCTCGCCGCGCTGATGGCGGGGCTCGTCCTGATGGGCGGCTTCCTGGTGGCCCGCTGGGGCAACGAGTCCTTCGAGCGGATCAGGACCGGCGAGGTCACCGCCATGGAGTACGTGTACGCGCACGACGACCCGACGGTGCGGCTGCTCTGGATGAGCGACGACACGGTCAACAACGTGACGCCCGCGATGCCGTGGGGCGCCCGTGACATGGAGAAGGTCGAGTACGTCCCGACGCTCGCGCCCACCGATCCGGTCCTGGTCTCCGGCTTGGTGAAGGCGCTCAAGGACGCGGGCCCCCAGTCGTATCTGATGATCAACCGCAGCCAGTCGGTCTACCTCCAGCTGGACGCGGGCTACCCGAGGGCGTGGGAGCCGCGGCTCCTGCGCAACCTCGACGACCGCCCGGAGCTCAAGAAGGTCTTCACCAACGACGACGCGACCCTCTACACGCTGCGCGAGCGGCCGGACGGGAAGGTTCCGGCGGCCGCGCCGGGGCCGATCGGTCCGCAGGTGACCTGGACGCCCTGGTCGGTGGTCGGGGCGCTCGCCGCGCTCGCGCTGGTGCTGCTCCTCGCGGCCCGCGAGGTGGTGCGGGTGGCCGCCGCGCCGAGCGTACGGCAGCAACGGCGGCTGCAGAGCAGCTTCTGGTTCTCGCTGCCGCTGCTCGCGGTGCTCGTCGCCGCGCTGATCCAACGGTTCGTGACGATGGCGTGAGACGGCGGGTCCGTACGGTGTGGGTGTGGCCTACCGCTTCAGCCACTTCACCTCGTACCCCTTCATCCCGAACCGCCGCCCGTCGACCTCCGCGCTGATCGGGCGGTCCAGGGTGTTCACCACCAGGACGGCGTCGTCGTCGGCGATGACGCGTACGTTCGGCCGGTCGTCGGCGGCGACGGAGACCTTCTCGTACGTCGTGCCGGGCCCGAACTCCTTGCCGAACCGCTCGATGAGCCCCAGCATGGGCAACTCGGCCCCGCCGTCGTCCAGTTGCGTGGCGCTCCACAGGCAGCCCGCGCACTTCTCGCCCCGCTTCTGCGGGTTCCAGTAGAAGCCACTGGTGGCGCCGCCGCGGGCCATCGCCATCAGGCCCGACGCCTGCACGGCGACGCGGTGCTCCTCGGACCAGTCGTCCCGGTTGTCCTGGCTGTCGCCGGGCTCCACGTAGTACTCGGCCCACCACAGCGGCAGCTTCCCGGTCCGCGCGCGCACCCACTCGCTGACGGCCGTGAGCTTGTCGGTGGCCTGGAACTCGTCGGGGAGCATCTCGTCGTCCTCGGTGTAGCTGGAGCCGTCGACGACGACGAAGTCCGCGCCCGCCTTGTGCTCGTTCCAGTAGTCGAAGGCGTCGAGGGCCCGCTGGTCCATGCGGCCCCAGGGGCCCTTGACCGTCTTCGACGTGCCCTCGCTCTGGCGCGGGTCGAGGCTGTCCATCACCACGTAGGGGCCACCGACCATGATGTCCTTGTTGACCTTCTTGAGCGCCTTGTAGACGAGGTTGTAGAGCTCCGTGTACCCCTCGTAGTCCCAGCGGCCCCGCTCGTTGTTCCAGAAGCCCTTGAACTCGTTCCATACGATGAAGTGGCGTACGTCGGGGTAGCGCTTGGCGACCGTCGCGGCGAGCCGCGCGAAGTCCTCGTAGTGCGCGCGCTCCGGTGCCGTCTCCAGGGACTGCTGGCTCCAGTCGGTGTTGTCCGCGCCGGGCTTGCCGCCCTTCATCCAGTCGGGCGCGCAGCACAGGGTGACGACGGGCGTGCCGTCGGTCCCCCGGACGAAGTCCACCCTGCGGTCCATCTCGGAGAAGTCGTAGCGGCCCTTCACCGGCTCGGGGTTGCCCGCGCCCCAGCCCATGATGTGCTGGATCTGCGGGATCGGCCGCCCCTGGCTCCTCAGTTCGCCGCGTACGCGGTCCGTGGCGCGTGCGTTGCCCTCGTCCGCGCTGTACTGGGTGTGCGTGAAGCCCCAGCCCACCTCGGCGCTCGCGTCGCCCGGCGGGACGGCGGGCGTGCCGTGCACCTTGTCCCCGTCACGGGTGGTGCCGCGGGTGCCCCCCTGGTCCCCGGGAAACGTGTTGATCAATGTGACCACCAGGGCCAACGCGGCCAGGGCGACACCGAGCAGTGCGGTGAGCCGCCACCGCATCGCGTCCGAATTCCACCCATGGCGTCCCATCAAGGTCAAGGGTATCGGGGCGAGTTGGCGGTGGGGCAGGTTCCGGACCACTCCTGTGTAACAGCACCCGGACCGGGACAGAAGGGACGCACTGCGGAAACCGGATGCACAAGCACGCGTGCGTGCCGGATCATGGCGGCATGTCTGCGAACCCTCAGGACACTCTGCCGATCCGGCTCAACGTCGACGACAGCGACTCCCCGTCGGATGTCGTGGACGCCCTGTTCCTCGGCCGCTTCGCCACGGGCGAGCAGCCCTTCTCGCACAGCGCCAACATCGACCGCGTCAAGTCCGGTTCCACGCTGCTTCCGCCCGGGGCGACCGTGCTGCGGGCCGCCCGCGACGACGACCGCAGCGCGACGCTCGCCGAGGGGGACGGCTGGACGCTGCTGATCTCCCGCTGGAACCGGGGCGCGGACGTCACGGTGACGGCGACCACCGCCGATCTCGCCCAGAAGGTCCTCGGGCAGGCCACGGACGGCGCGCAGGACGAGCCGGAGCCGCAGCCGGAGAACGTGACCATGGGCTTCTGGTACGTCTCCCCCCGGCGCGGCCCGCACCGGACGACGCGGCAGATCTCGGCGGGCACGTGGGACGAGGTCAGGCCCAACTACACGGCGCCGGTCGCCGACGCCATGGACACGCTGATGAAGACCACGCCCGAGGACATCTCGGGCCGCCTCCTGCTGCTGCACGGCCCGCCGGGCACGGGCAAGACCTCAGCGCTGCGGACGCTCGCGCGGTCCTGGCGCGACTGGTGCCAGGTGGACTGCGTCCTGGACCCGGAGCGCCTGTTCAGCGACGTCGGCTATCTGATGGACATCGCGATCGGCGAGGACGACGGCACGGCGAAGGGCCGCTGGCGGCTGCTGCTCCTGGAGGACTGCGACGAGCTGATCCGCGGCGAGGCCAAGCACACGGCGGGCCAGGCGCTCTCGCGGCTGCTCAACCTCACGGACGGGCTCCTGGGCCAGGGCCGCAACGTCCTCGTGGGCGTCACGACCAACGAGGACCTGGAGCGGCTGCATCCCGCCGTCGTCCGTCCTGGCCGCTGCCTCGCCCGCATCGAGGTCGGCCCGCTCACCCGCACCGAGTCGGTGGAGTGGCTCGGCACGGAGGACGGCGTCCCCCGCGAGGGCGCGACCCTCGCGGAACTCTTCGCCTTGCGGCGCGGCACGACCCCGACATCGGTCCCGGACCAACGGGAGGGCACGGACGCGGGTCTGTACCTGTAGCCCCGTTGTGGGCAGGCGTTCCGCACGGCGGAACGGGTGGGCACAACCCCCGGTGCCGAGTACCGCTCCCGGAGGCAGGCTCCCCGGTGGGCACCCGCAGGCGCATCGTGGCTGGTCGCGCAGTTCCCCGCGCCCCTTACGGGGCGCGTCGTGGCTGAGCGCCCAGGTCCCCGTGGCTCTACGGGGGGTGCTCAGCCAGAAGCCCCGTAAGCCGCACGCAGTGCGTCCCGCGCCGCGGCGAGTGCGGCTTCCTCGGAGAGCCCGAGTCGCCGGGCCCGCTCCGCGTACGACTGCGCCGCGGCGGACGCCCCCTTCGCCGCCGCGTCACCCGCCGCCGCGACGAACGTCCCGTTCCGCCCCCGCGTCTCGATCACCCCGTCCGCCTCCAGCGCCCGATACGCCTTCGCCACCGTGTTCGCGGCGAGCCCCAGCGACTCCGCGAGCCCCCGCACCGTCGGCAGCTTGTAGCCGACGGGCAGCGCCCCCGACCTCGCCTGCCCGGCGATCTGGGCCCGCACCTGCTCGTACGGCGCGTCGCTCGCGCCCCCATCGATGTCGATCTTCAAAGTCACGGACCGATTGTCCCGCACGCGCGGAAAATGAGAGGCACCTCGGCGCGTACCGCGCGTACCGTGCGGCTCCATGACAGTGATCGTCCGAGCCCTCAGCCCCGAGCTCCCCGGGGACGCCGCGGGATTCGCCGCCGTACGCCGGGCCTGTGTGCCCGCCATGCTCGCCACCCCCGAGTCGGTCGCCTTCGACCGCGCGCACGCCCATCCGGACTCCGGCTACCGGCAGTTGATCGCCGAGGCCGACGGCGAGATCATCGGCACGGCGCAGGTGGGCCTGTCGTACGACAGCCCGGAGCCCGGGCAGGGCTACGCCAACGTCTACGTCCACCCGGACAGGGTCGGCGCGGGCGCGGGGACGCTGCTCCTGCGCACGGCGGAGGAGTACCTGGCGGGCGAGGGCACGACCACCGTCTACTCCTGGGTGATGGACGGGCCGACGAACCTCGCCTTCGCCGCCCGCCGCGGCTACCGGGCGAGCCGTTCCGCGCACTTCCTCCGCCTGGACCTGGCGCACGGCACGCTGCCTGACCTCCAGGAGCCGCCTGCCGGGGTGGAGTTGGTGAGCGGATCGGTGTTCGCCGACGACGCGCGACCGCTGTTCGACCTCGACGCGGAGACCGTCGCGGACGAACCGGGCGACATCGCCGCGGAGTTCACGGACTACGAGCACTGGCTCGCCGAGACCTGGCACCACCCGCTGGTCAGCCGGGAGCTCACCACGGTGGCCCTGGTCGAAGGCCGCCCCGCGGCGTTCAGCCTGGCGCGCGCGGACGGCGCGGGCCGCTACGCGTCCGGCATGACCGGCACGGCGCGCGCCCACCGGGGCAAGGGCCTGGCCAAGCTCGCCAAGAACGACTCCCTGCACCGCGCCAGGGAGGCAGGCTGCACGGAGGCGTTCACCGGCAACGACGCGGGCAACGAGCCGATGCTGGCGATCAACAAGTGGTTCGGTTACGAGATCTGCGGAACGGAGGTGCGCCATGTCAGGGACCTCGGCTGAGGCACCCCCGGAGACCGCGGAGGCGACCGTGGAGGTGGCCCTCGTCAAGGCGGGCCGCACCAAGATCCGCTACCCCGCCGAGCTCCTCCACGACGACGGCACCAAGCTCACCGTCCGGGCCCCCTGGGCGGCCCCGCACGTCCGCGACTTCGGCTTCGTGCGCTTCGAGCCCGGCGACGTCTTCACCGAGCACTACTGGCGCGACCGCTGGTACGCGATCAAGGAGGTGTACGCCGCGGACGGCACCCTCAAGGGCTGGTACTGCGACATCACCCGCCCCACCGTCCGCACCGGTGACACCCTCACCGTGGAGGACCTGGACCTGGACCTGTGGGTCTCCGCGGACGGCTCCGCGATCCTGCGCCTGGACGAGGACGAGTTCGCGGAGAGCGGCCTCGCCAGCAGGGACCCGGCGGCGGCCGAGGCGGCGGTGCGGGCCCTGGACGACCTGGAGGCCCTGGCGCGCACGGAGGGCTTCGGCACGCTCTGACCGGACCCGGACCCGGGCCTGGACCCAGGCCACCGGCCTAGTCGGCGACCAGCTCGACCTCATAGCCCTGCCCGTCCTCCAGGTAGGCCGCGTACTGCCCCTCGCCGCCCGCGTGCGGATGGCGTTCCGGGAAGAGCAGGGTCCAGCCGCGGTCCGGCGCCGCGGCCACGAGCCGGTCGAGGCGGGCCCGGCCCGCCACGTGGAAGGCGAGGTGGTTCAGGCCCGCCCGCCGCCGGTCGTGGCGGCCCGGCCGCAGGTCCGGTGAGCGTTCGAGGACGACGTAGGTGTGATCGCGCCGCCAGCTGCGGCCGTGCTCCCAGCGTTGGTGCGGGACGTGGCCCAACTCGCCGAGCAGCCAGCCCCAGGAGGCCTCCGCCGCCGCGAGGTCGGGCACCCACAGCTCCACGTGGTGGACCGCGCCCGCCCGCGCGGGGGCCAGCGGGACCGGCTCCGCGGTGCGCTCGCCGTCGTGGGCGACGCTCTCCCCGTCGTGCTGCCAGTGCACGACGAATCGCTCGCCCGCCTGCCAGGAGGTGAGGCCCGCGCGGCAGTACGCCACGATGTCCTTCGGCAGCGCGCCCAGCGGATGCCAGGCGAGCTCCGCGCACTTGTCCGGCTCGGCGTTGACGGGCGCACGGTCCACTCGGTGCTCCGCCGCGAAGAACCAGCCCGTCCGGGGCGCGCCCGAAGGGCCCCTGTGCTGCATGACCAGTTCCGCCCGGACGTCCTCGGGGGCCAGGTCGAGGGCGATTTCCTCGCGGGTCTCGCGGAGCAGCGCCGCGCGGACGTCCTCGCCGTCCTCCACGTGTCCCGAGGGGAGGTGCCACAAGCCGTCCGCGTAGCCGGTGCCGGCCCGCCTGGCGAGGAGGATCTCGTCGCCGTCGCGCAGGATCAGGTGGACGTCGACGACCTCCCGGTGGCGGGGCGGGGCAGTCGGCAAGGTGGCCACCACGGCGTAGCGCTCGTCGTCCACCTGTCCGCCCCACAGGCGCGCGTCCGCCGAGAGGCGCTCGGAGTGGAGGTGGTGGGCGAGCGGGGTGAGGGCCGCCACCAAGCGGGACATCGGGAGGCCGACGGGGCTCGCCGTCCCCCAGACGCCCTCGATCAGGATCAGGCGGCCGCCCGGGCGCAGCAGCGTGCACCAGTGGCGCAGGGCCGCCTCCGGGTCCGGGAGCGTCCACAGGACGTGGCGGGCGATGACCGCGTCGAACCGCCGGTCGTCGACCGGTGGCAGGGCCGCGTCGCCGAGCAGCACATCGGCGCCGTGCCCCGCCAGCTTCTCGCGGGCCCGTGCCACCATCCCGGGCGCGAGGTCGACACCGGTGACGCGGTGCCCGCGCTCGGCGGCGAGCAGGGCGAGGCTGCCCGTGCCGCACCCGAGGTCGAGCACCTCACCGGGTGCCCGCGGCAGCCACTCCCGCAGCCGTCCCGCCCAGGCCGCCCGCACCTCCTGATCGCGCAGGCCGTGATCGGGTTCGTCGTCGAACGAGTCCGCCGCCGCGTCCCAATCGATGCCTCCGGCACCCTCGTTGGTCGTCATGTCCCGATCGTGGCATCCGCCACTGACAATTCAGAAAAGCGTGTCCATGGAGGTCTACGCCACCTCGGAAATGGACATCGGATAGGAAGAGGGAGGCAGCCATGCGCCGAGTGACCACGCACAAGCCCGTTGGCCGAACCGTCACCCGCCGAGTGCGGGAGCGTCAGGAGGCCGAGTCCCGGCCGCATGAGAGGCCGGAGGTCCGCAAGGACATCCAGCGGACGTGGTGGCCCGACGGCTAGGGCCTGTCCGGCAGATCAGCTCCCGGGCGGGCTCGGCAGTCGCTTGCGGTAGTGCACCCGGTCGTAGGGCCCGTCCACGCGCCGCTCCACGACCTCGTACCCGTACCGGGGATAGATCTTCTGGTTCTCCCACATCAACGCGTTGGTGTAGAGCGTGACTTCGATGAAGCCGAGCGCACGCGCGTGTGCCTCCGCGAAGGCGAGCAGTCGTCGGCCCACCCCCTGCCCCGCGGCATCGGGGTGGACCGCGACCGACTCGAGGAGCAGTCGGCCCTCGTACGGCCGCGGGACGAGCACGAGGAGGCCGGTCACCGGGTCCCCGGTGACGTACACGCGCCCCGCCGCCACGTCCGCGGCGTGATCGGCCTCCATCGGCGCGGGCACGACCCCGATCCGTTCGATGTAGTGGTGATATGCCGCGTCGGTCACCGCCCGTACGGCGGGCACGTCGGCGGCGGTGGCGAGGCGGATGTCGTCGGTCATGCCTCTACGTCTACGCCACGTCGGCGCGCCCGCACCACCGCCTTCTTCACCAAGGGCCACGCCACGATCAGGACGATGAGGCCATAGACCGTCACGGAGAACGGTGTGTCGACGAGTCCGCGCACGCTGCCGTCGCTGATCTGCAGGGCGCGGCGCAGCTGTTGCTCGGCGTTCGGGCCGAGGATGACGCCGATGACGGCGGGCAGGATCGGCAGTCCGTAGCGCCGCATGCCGAAGCCGATCAGGCCGATGACGAGCAGGATGACGAGGTCGAGCGGCTCGCCGCCGACCGCGTAGGCGCCGACGGCGGCGAAGAACAGGATGCCCGCGTAGAGGTAGGGCCTGGGGATGCGCAGGAGCTTCGCCCAGACCGGGGCGAGGGGCAGGTTGAGGGCGAGCAGCAGCACCATGCCGACGAACAGGGACGCGATCAGGCCCCAGACCAGGTCGGGTTCGCGTTCGAAGAGCAGCGGTCCCGGCTGGATGCCGTACTGCTGGAAGGCGGCGAGCATCACGGCCGCGACGGCCGTGGTGGGCAGGCCGAGGGTCAGCATGGAGACGAGGGTGCCCGCCGCCGAGGCGGAGGCCGCGGACTCGGGGCCCGCGACGCCCTCGATGGCGCCCTTGCCGAACTCGTCCTTGTGCTTGGACAGGCGCTTCTCCGTGACGTAGGAGAGGAAGGTCGGGATCTCCGCGCCACCGGCCGGGATCGCGCCGAACGGGAAGCCGATGAGGGGGCCGCGCAGCCAGGACTTCCAGGTGCGCCTGACGTCCTTCCTCTCCAGCCAGGGACGGCCCACGGGGATCGCCTCGCCGCTGGTGCGGCGCAGATGGGCGGCGACCCAAAGGGCCTCGCCGATCGCGAAGAGGCCGACTGCGACGATCACCACGTCGATGCCGTCGGCGAGTTGGAGCGAGCCGAAGGTGAGCCGCTGCTGTCCGGTCATCTGGTCGAGGCCGACCAGGCCGATGGTCAGGCCGATCAGGAGCGAGGCGAGCCCGCGGACGCGCGAAGAGCCGAGCACGGAGGTGACCGCGATGAAGGCGAGCACCATGATGGCGAAGTAGTCGGGCGCGCCGATGTCCACGGCGAGGTCGGCGACGGTCGGCGCGAGCGCGACCAGGAGGAGCGTGCCGATCATGCCGCCCGCGAAGTGCCCGATGGCGGCGGCCGCGAGGGCTTGTGCGCCGCGCCCCGACCTGGCCATCGGATGGCCTTCCATGGCGGCGACGACGGCCGCGCTCTCCCCGGGCGTATTGAGCAGGATCGAGGTCGTGGAGCCGCCGAACATCGCTCCGTAGTAGATGCCCGCGAACATGATGAACGCGCCGGTGGGTTCGAGTCCGTACGTCACGGGGAGCAGCAGGGCCACCGCCATCGCGGGGCCGATGCCGGGCAGGACGCCGATCGCGGTGCCGAGCAGCACGCCGATGGCGGCCCACAGGAGGTTGATCGGGGTGAGGGCGGTACCGAAGCCGCCCATCAGGGAGTTGAAGGCATCCATGTCACAGCACTCCCATCAGGGGCCCGCCGGGCAGGGGCACGCCGAGCAGGTTGTTGAAGACTTCGTACGTGACGACGGAGAGGACCGCGGCGATCAGTGGATCACGGTCGAGGTGGCGGCTGCCGAGCGCGTAGGCGGAGCCCCAGAAGAGCAGGGCGCCCGCGATCGGGAAGCCGAGCGGTTCGATGAGGACGGCGGTGGCGAGGAAGACGCCCGCGAGCAGGAGCACGGTGCGCCAGTCGGCGGGTTCGGACAGGTCGACGTCCTCGCCGCCCTCGGCCTCGCCGCGCCCGCCGCGCAGGACGTCGACGGCGAGCAGCACGGCGACGACCAGCAGCCCGATACCGACGACGACCGGCACGGTCTTGGGTCCTACGGGACCGCGCTGGGTGATCTCGACGTCCATGGTGAGCGCGTCGGTGAGGACGAGCGCGCCGAGCGCCAGCAGCAGGACGCAGACGCCGAGTTCGGAGTGTTCGCGCAGCCAGGAGCGGCGGCCTCGCGTCTCCTGCTCCTGTTCCCGCTCCGGCAGTTCGGTGGCGGTCACAGCCCCAGCTCCTTCAGTACGGACACGACGCGCTTGTCCTGGGCGGCCAGGAAGTCGCCGAACTCGTCGCCGGTCAGGAAGGCGTCGTCCCAGCCGTTCGTCTTGAGGGACTTCTTCCATTCGGGCGAGGCGTGCAGCTTCCTGATGAGGCCGGTGAGCTTCTCGCGTTCGGCGTCGCTGAGTCCGGGCGGGGCGACGATGCCGCGCCAGTTGGTGAAGTTCACGTCGTAGCCGGACTCCTTGAGGGTGGGTCCTTCCAGGCCCTTCACCCGCTTCGGCCCGGTGACGGCGAGCAGCCGCAGTTCGCCCGACTTGATCTGGTCCAGGTATTCGCCGACACCGGAGACGCCGAAGGCGACCTTGCTGCCGAGGATGGACGCGAGCAGTTCGCCGCCGCCGTCGAACGGCACGTAGTTGACGTCCTTGGGGGCGATCCCCGCGGCGCGCGCCATCAGCATCGGCGCGAGGTGGTCGGGCCCGCCGGGCGAGGAGCCGCCGCCCACGGGGAGCTTGCCCGGGTTCTTCTTCCACGCCCGCACGAGCTGGTCGATGGTCTCGTACGGGGAGTTCTTCGCGACCACGACGACGTCCTGCTCCTCGGTGAGCCGGGCGATGGGGGTGGTGTCCGCGAGGGTCTTCGGGGAGTGGTTGGAGCGTGCGGCGCCCACCACGCCGAGGCCCATGGACATCGCGAGCTTGCCGTTGCCGTGCTCGCCGACGAGCCGGGTCAGGCCGACGGTGCCGCCCGCGCCCGGCAGGTTGAACACCTCGATGTTGTGGGTGAGTTCGGCGTCCTCGGCGTTCTTCGCCGCGGTGCGGGCGGTGATGTCGTAGCCGCCGCCGGGCGTGTTGGGGACCATGAGGCGAAGGCCGGGGATCTGGGTGCCGGTATCGGCGCCGCTGCCCGTGGTGAGCAGCGGCGGCGCGACGAGCACGAGGAGCGCGGCCCCGAGCAGGGCCAGGGGTGTGCGCAGGCGCACGTGTGCCACCACCTGTCGGTACGTAGTCGGGTGTGAGGTGGCCCACATGTTGCCCGCGCGTGAACAACCTGTCTCTCTTCCGCAATCAACGGACGTTGTGGTCGTTGTGGTCGCGCCCATAGCCTGCGGCGATGACAAGGGTGCTGGTCGTGGACGACGACTTCATGGTCGCCAAGCTGCACAGTCGGTACGTGGCGTCGGTGGCCGGATTCACCGTGGTGGGCGTGGCCCACAGCGGCGCCGAGGCGGTCGGCGCGGTGGAGCGGCTGCGCCCCGATCTCGTACTCCTCGACGTCTATCTGCCCGACATGGACGGCATCGCGGTACTGCGCGAGCTGCGGGTCGCGGAGGAGCGGGATCCGGCGCGGCAGCCGGTGGACGCCCTGTTCATCACGGCGGCGCGGGACGCGGAGATCGTGCGGGCCGCGCTGCGGGCGGGCGCCCTGCACTATCTGATCAAGCCGTTCAACCAGGCGGCGCTGCAGGAGCAGTTGAGGCACGTGGCGGCGCTGCGGGCGCGCCTGGACGGTCTGGCGGAGGCGCGTCAGGAGGACGTCGACCAGATCTTCGGCACCCGTCCGCCGGGCTCCCGGGAACTGCCGAAGGGGCTCGCCGCGCACACGGCGGAGCTGGTGGAACAGACCCTGCGCGCCCACCCGGGCGGCCTCTCCGCCTCGGAGTGTGCCGAGGCGGGGTCGCTTTCCCGGGTGAGCGCGCGCCGCTATCTGGAGTTCTTCGTGGAGACCAGGCGCGCCGAGGTGTCGCTCCGGTACGGCGGGACGGGGCGGCCCGAGCGGCGGTACCGCTGGCTGGGGTGAGCGCTCAGGAGGCGACCCGTTCCCCGGCCGGCTCGGCGACGATGACCTGGATGTGCGCCGGGGCGTACTTGCGGGCCTTGGTGACCATCTTGGTCAGGTCGAACTTGTGCCGCTGGACGGCCACGTACAGATGTGCGGGCATGTCCGGGTGCGGCTGCGGGGCCCGCGCGCCCGCCGGGAGCGTCGCGCTCTGCCGCAGCCGTGCGCCGATCAGGACCTCCTCGCTGTTCGGGGGCGTGGCCACGACGAACTGGGTGACGTCGCTCCAGGGCAGCAGTACGTTGCCGATCCGTGCGCCCGCGGCGTCGAACTGGAACAGGATGCGCTTGGCGTCGAACCAGGACGAGATGAACGGGATCGCGGCGACGATCACCACGCCGCCCTTCATGTCGAGCGCCCAGCCGAGCAGGACGGCGAGGAGCACGACGCCCGCGATGGCCCCCCACAGACCGGCCAGGTCCTGGGGCGAGAACGGGCCCGTCACCTTGTAGCGCTCCCACCGACCGCGGCGTGCGGGCTGGTTCTGCTGTGCCATCGGGGTCCCCCTGACGTGACGGTGCGGAGCACCGGAGTACTGGCCCAGGCCGTCGGCCTGAAGATCACAGTGGGGGACCCTAGCGACGCGCGGGCGGGCTGGCTTGGACAAATTTGACCTCGCCGCTCACCCGTCCTGAAGTGGCACGGCCCCCTCCGCGAGGCGCCCGCCCGCAAGGCCGCCGGGCGTGAGGTCGGCCAGGGCGCGGAACTCGCGGTTGAGGTGGGCCTGGTCGTAGAAACCGCAGACGGCGGCCACGTCGTTGAGGTCCGCGGTCTCGCGGGCGAGCAGCCCCACGGCCCGGTGGAAGCGCAGCACGCGGGCGGACGTCTTCGGTGTCAGGCCGACCTGTTCGGTGAAGCGGCGGGCCAAGTGGCCGTGGCTCCAGCCCACTTCGGCGGCGATCCTGGCCACCGGGATCGCCCCGCCCGACCGGGAGAGCAGCCGCCAGGCGTGGCTCACCTCGGGCGCGGGAGCCGGGCCGCGCCCGAGCCTGCCGAGGAGCGCGGTGTCCAGCAGGTCGAACCGGGCCGCCCAGTCGCGGGTGAGCGCGATGCGCTCCACCAACTCCCCCGCCCTGGGGCCGAGTACGCCCCGCAGCTCGACCACCGTGTTGGTCAGCTCGCGCATCGGCACGGCGAACAGCCGGTAGGCCCCCAGCGGTGTCAGTTCGATCCTGATCGCCTCCTGGCCGCCGGGGTGGTCGCACACCCGGGGCCCGTCCTCGAGCCCCGAGACCAGCGAACCCACCACACCGGCGGCGGGGCCGGTCTCCCCGAGCCTGCGCACCTGGGCGAACGGCTCTCCCAGGCTGATCACCACAACGGCGCGGCCCGTGGGGACCAGACGGACCCGGTAGGGCGAGGCCACCGTCTCCCAGTAGCCCGCATAGCTGTGCAGATACGGCCGCAGCGCGACCGGCCAGGGCCGGGTCACCCGCCATCTGCCGCCGCCGAGGCGAGTCATCGCGACTCCCCCGCCGCACGTACTCCCCCGTATACCCCGCGCCATGCCCCGTCCCCTCCCGCGGCGCCGCTTCCCCCGGGCGCCGCCCGCCCGGCGTCAGCAGCGTAGAGGGCCGCGGTGAAGCATGCGAGGCAGGACATTTCAGGGCCCAGTCTGAGCCCCCGGTTAGCCCTTCCTTAAAGCGACCATAAGGATCTCCATCACCCGCCCTCAGCAGGCGATTTCGCGGATTTCAGGGGCTAGTTTTCTGGTCGCCCTGAACCGCCGTTTGAGGAGAACCACCCATGACTGCTCGTCGCAAGGTCGCCGCGCTCGCCGCCGCAGGTGTCGCCCCGCTGGCCCTGACCGCCCTCTCGGCCGCGCCCGCCGCCGCGCACGGGTCGATGACGGATCCGGTCAGCCGGGTCTCCGCCTGCTTCCAGGAGGGTCCTGAGGCGCCGAAGTCGGCCGCCTGCAAGGCCGCCGTCGCCGCCAGCGGTGCCCAGGCGTTCTACGACTGGAACGCCGTGAACATCGCCAACGCCGCGGGCAAGTCGAAGGAGATCATCCCCGACGGCAAGCTGTGCAGCGCGGGCAACGACAAGTACCGGGGCCTCGACCTGCCGCGCGCCGACTGGCCCTCGACCAAGCTCTCGGCGGGCGGCCACACCTTCCGCTACAAGGGCACCGCCCCGCACAAGGGCTCCTTCGAGCTGTACATCACGAAGGACTCGTACGACCCCTCGAAGCCCCTGAAGTGGTCGGACCTGGAGGCGAAGCCCTTCGTGGACGTCACCGACCCGAAGATGGAGAACGGCGACTACGTCTTCGACGGGAAGATCCCGGCCAGGTCGGGCCGCCACCTGATCTACTCGATCTGGCAGCGCTCGGATTCCCCCGAGGCCTTCTACACCTGCTCCGACGTCGTCTTCGGCAAGGACAGCGGCGGCTCGGGCGCCCCCGCGCCGACCGCGTCGGCGCCCTCCGAGAAGGACATCGCGGCGGGCGCCGAGAAGTCCACGGTCGAGCACCACGGCCACGGCGACGCGGACGCGAAGACCGGCGCCGATGCCGCCGCCCCCGCGGACGCGCCGTCCGGCAACGAACCCGAGGTGAACGGCGGCGCCGAGAAGCCGGTCAGCACCGCGGGTGACAACCTCGCCGAGACCGGTGGCGACAGCACCACGCCGTACATCGCGATGGGCGGTGCCGCCGCCCTCGCCGTCGGCGCCGCGGCGATGTTCGCCACGGCCCGCCGTCGCGCGGCGGGCCGTCACGGCCGCTGAGTCGGATGCGATGCCGGGCACGTGCTACGACAGGCACGTGCTCGGCGTCGCGTGCGCCGGGTCGAGCGCGTTGGCCACCTCGTGGTGGGCGACGCGGTCGAGGATGCCGATCGCGACGTGCTCCGACAGGTCGACGGGGCACAGGTCCTGAAGGGTCACGTTGTGGACGTTCGGACCGGACAGGAACTGGCTGCGGTACGGGGTGACCACCTCGTCGTACTTCGTGGCGATGACGGTGTAGCGCACGCCGGGCACCGTGTCGCCGCCCTCGTTGAGCTTGGTCAGGAACGCCGATCCCGCCACCTGGTCGGCGAGTCCCGGGGTCTTCATGGTGAGCAGGTCCTCGATGCCGGGGAAGTACGGGAGCAGCTTGGTGAGGCCGAGCAGGGTGGTGCCGTGGTTGTCGGGGGCGAGCCCGATCAGCGCGTTCACCTTGTCGGCGCCGCCGAGGAACTTGAGGTACTGGCGGGGCATCATGCCGCCCTGCGAGTGGCCGACGAGGTCCGCCTTCTTCGCGCCCGTGGCGGCGAGCACCTTGTCGACGAAGGCGTCGAGCTGCTCGGCCGACTTGTCGATCGGGCCGAGCCCGTTGAAGAAGGGCACGCCGGGCAACTGGCCGTAGTCCAGGGAGTAGACGCAGTAGCCGCGCTTGACCAGGTAGGGCGCGAGGACCAGCCAGTTGTCGATGGAGTTCCCGAAGGTTCCGTGGACGAGGACGACCGGGCGCGGGTGGGCGGCGGACGGCTTGCAGCCGTAGTCGTTCCAGCCGCTCGACGAGGCGGCCTTCTCGGGTGAGGCGGCCGCCGTGGCGGCAGGAGTGAGGGTGACCGCGCCCATGACGAGCAGGGTCGCGGCGAGCGCGCGCAGCGCTCGTCTCCAGGGCAGCATCGTGTGATCTCCTTGCGGCTCAAGGGAGTTGCGGGGGTGGCGTGAGCCCTGTGATCCGGATCACCAGGATGTGCCGTGCGCATGCCAAGCTAGGGGCCGGTAGGCGAAGAGTGAAGTTACGCGTCAGTAAAAAGTTCCAGTGACCACTGGCGCGATCCCCCGTGACCTTCACCGGGACGGCGCCACCAGGCCCATCTCGTAGGCGATGATGACCAGTTGGACCCGGTCGCGGGCGTCGAGCTTGGTGAAGAGGCGCGCGACGTGCGCCTTGACGGTGGCCACGGTGATGACGAGTTCGGCGGCGATCTCCGCGTTGGCCAGGCCACGGCCGACGAGCGTGAGCACCTCGCGCTCCCGTCCTGTGATGCCCTCCACCGCGCGGGGCGCCGAAGGGCGTGCGGGTTCGGGACGGGCCGCGAACTCCTCGATCAGCCGCCGCGTGACGCTCGGCGCGATCAGCCCGTCCCCCGCCGCGACCACGTGGACCGCGGCGAGGATGTCCTCGAGGGCCATGTCCTTGACGAGGAACCCGCCGGCGCCCGCCCGCAGCGCGCCGTAGACGTACTCGTCGTCGTCGAAGGTGGTCAGGACGAGCACGCGCGCCCCCGCCGGATCCTCCTTGATCAGGCGGGTGGCCTCGATGCCGTCCATGCCGGGCATGCGGATGTCCATGACGACGACGTCGGGACGCACCTCGCGGGCCAGGCGCACCGCTTCGGCGCCCGTGCCCGCCTCCCCGACGACCTCGATGTCCGGGGTGTCGGCCATCAGCACGCGCAGGCCCGCGCGGACCAGCGGCTGGTCGTCGGCGAGGACGACGCGGACCGCGGTCATCCGGTCTCCCCCAGGGGCACGGGCAGCCGCGCCGCCACCCGGAAGCCGCCCTCGGGGCGCGGCCCCGCGGTGAAGCGTCCGTGCAGCAGGCCCACGCGTTCCCGCATGCCGACGATGCCGTAGCCATGGCCGCCGGAGAGCCCGCCGCCACCGTCGTCCTCGACCTCGACACGCACCTCGTCCGCCGCGT
Organism: Streptomyces kanamyceticus; assembly: GCF_008704495.1. Taxonomy (NCBI): domain Bacteria; kingdom Bacillati; phylum Actinomycetota; class Actinomycetes; order Kitasatosporales; family Streptomycetaceae; genus Streptomyces; species Streptomyces kanamyceticus. Next base: position 7,932,225 of record NZ_CP023699.1, on the reverse strand, counting down.
ACGCGATGGCCACCCGGCACTCGTCCGTTCCCGCGTGCCGTACGACGTTGGTGAGCGCCTCCTGGAGGATCCGGAACGCGGCCAGGTCGATGTCGGCGGGCAACGACCGCCGTTCGCCGCTCAGCCGTACGTCGGCGCGGACGCCCGCGTCCAGGGCCGACGCGACGAGGCGGTCCAGGCCCGCGAGGCCGGGGGCCGGGTCGAGCGGCGCGTCCCGCTCGGCCGAGGTGCGCAGCGCGACGAGCGTGCGGCGCAGCCCCGCGAGGGTCTCCCTGCTGGTCACCTCGATGGTGCTGAGCGCGTTGCGCGCCTCGGCGGGCTGGGTGTCGATGACACGGCTGCCGACGCCCGCCTGGATGGCGATGACGCCGATGCTGTGCGCGATCATGTCGTGCAACTCCCGCGCGATGCGCAGCCGTTCGGCGGTGACGGCCTGAGTGGCGGCGCGGGCGCTCAGCTCCTCGGCGTGCCTCCTGCGCTCTCGCGCGGAGTCGCCCGCCAGCCAGGCGGCGCCCGCCGCGAGGGCGAGGAACGCGGTCAGCTGGACGGCCCGCTCCGGATTGCCGATCATGGACGGCAGGATGGTGCCGAACTCCGCGCCGAACGCGAGGACGGCGGCGGGGATCGAGGTGCGGCGCGGCCGGGTTCCCGCGATCCAGCCGACGGCCAGATCGCCGAGGACCACCTGGAGGTACAGGATCTCCTGGTTCTGCATCTGCGTCCGTGCGACGGCCCAGCCGATGAGCAGCATCGCGAGCGCGGGCAGCGGACGGCTGCGCAGCAGCAGCCCGGTCAGGGCGGTGAGGGCGATCAGCGAGGCGACCATCAAGAAGGTGAAGCCGCCGCGCCCCGCGATCATCGCGAAGTAGAGGGCCACGGGGTAGCCGAGCGCCCCGCACCAAGCCACCGCCGTCCACACGCGCGACAGTCGGCGCAGGGGATGCGGGGTCTTCGCACTGGTGTCGGCATGCATGCCCCAGATCGTAGGCGCCCGCCTCTGACCTGGGTATTGGCCCGGAGACCTACTCCCGTGGGCTACCTCGACGCCCTCGGTTGTGGTCGGCGGGCCGATGCCCGCGCCGCCCGGTGCGGGGCACCGTGGGCCGGGTGATCGAAATCGACGAACTGACCAAGCGCTACGGCGACACCACCGCCGTGGACGGCCTGAGCTTCACCGTGCGCCCGGGCCGGGTGACCGGATTCCTCGGGCCGAACGGCGCGGGCAAGACGACCACGTTGCGGATACTGCTCGGCCTGGTCGCTCCCACCGGCGGGAGCGCCACCGTCGACGGGGCGCCGTTCGGGGAGCACCCGCGCGGCCTGCGCCACGTCGGCGCGCTGCTCGACGCGGGCGACGTGCACGGCGGGCGCACCGCCCGGGCGCATCTGTCGGCGCTGGCCCGCACGAACGGCATCCCGCGCCGCCGGGCGGACGAGGTCCTCGCGGAGGTGGGGCTCGCCGAGGCCGCGGGCAAGCGGGTCGGCGGCTACTCGCTCGGCATGCGGCAGCGGCTCGGCATCGCCACCGCGCTGCTCGGCGAGCCGCCGGTGCTGCTCTTCGACGAGCCGCTCAACGGGCTCGACCCGGAAGGGGTGTTGTGGGTGCGCGGACTCTTCCGGCGCCTCGCCGACGAGGGACGCACCGTCTTCGTCTCCAGCCACCTGATGTCCGAGATGGAGAACACCGCCGATGACCTCGTCGTCATCGGCCGGGGCCGTCTCATCGCCGCGGAGGGCGTCGTGGCGTTCGCCGCGCGCGGCGCGCGGCTGAGCGTGACCGTGCGCACGCCGGACGCGGCGGGTCTCACCGCGGCGCTGACCGCCGAGGGCGCCGCGGTGCGGCCGGTCCAGGACGGGGCGCTCTCGGTGACCGGGCTGCCCGCCGCCCGCATCGGCGAACTCGCCTGCCGCGGCGGGGTGCCGCTGCACGAACTGAGCCCGCGAACGGCCTCGTTGGAGGAGGCGTTCATGGAACTCACCGCCGACAGCGTGGAGTACACCGCGAAGGAGACCCCATGACGACGACCGCGCACCGCGCCCGCTTCACCGATCTCCTGGCCGCCGAGTGGATCAAACTGTGGTCGCTGCGGTCGACGTTCTGGGTGCTCGGGGGCGGCGCGCTGGCCGTCATCGGCATCAACGCGAACTCCGCCTGGAGCAACGCCCGCAGGCTCGCGGACCTGCCACCGCCCCCTGCCGACGCCGACGAGGCCTTCCTGTTCGACCCGCTGGGCACCGCCTTCGTCGCCCCGGCCTGGCAACTGCTCATGATCGTCGCGGCCACGGTGGGCGCCCTTTCGGTCTTCGGCGAGTACACCAGCGGCCTGATCCGTACGACGTTCACGGCCGTGCCCGACCGCCGCGCGGTGATCGCGGCGAAGACGGCCGTGGTCGCGGCGGTGCTGTGCGCGCTCGGCGCGGCCGTCGCGGGAGTGTCGTTCGGTGTGACGCAGGCGCTGCTGCGCGACGAGGGCGGCCTGTCGCTCGGCGATCCCGGGGCGCTGCGGGCCGTCGTGGCGTCCGCGCTGCTCGCGCCGGTGTGCGCGCTGGTCGGCATGGCGCTCGGCGCGCTCGTGCGGCACGCCGCGGGCAGTGTCGTCGCGGTGGTCGGCACGCTCCTGCTGCTCCCCGCGCTCTTCCGGGGCGAGACCTACCGCTGGGTCAAGGAGATCGGCAACGCGATGCCGTACACCGCGTGGGAGCGGCTCGTGACGAACCCCGCGCGTCCAGGACCGCCGGAGAAGTACCCGTTGTCGGTCGCCGAGGCGTGGCCGGTCCTCGCGGCGTGGCCGCTGGTCGCGGTGGTGGTGACGGTGGTCGTGGTGCGCCGCCGCGACACGTGAAGGACCGTGGCGACGTCACGCGGCCAGCGTCCCCGGCACGATCGCGCCGGGGCCGAACCTCTCCCTGGCCCGGTCGGCCACCTCCTCGATCCTGCGGGTCCTCTCGTCCACCGGGTCGAACGTCAGCTGGTGGGCGGCGTGTTCGGCGGGGCCGAGGTCCTCGGCGCGCAGGGCGACGGCGCGCACCCGGGCCCGTTGCAGGCCGAGCGCCTCGTACATGCGGTACGCGGCGGTGGTCAGCGCGACCGAGTGCGCGGTCGGCTCGGGCAGCGTCCGTGTCCTGGTCGTGGTGGTGCGGTCCGCGTACCGCACGGTGAGGGTCAGCGCGCGGCACACCTGGCCGTCGCCGCGCATCCCCGCGCCCAGCTCCTCGGCGATCGAGAGCAGCGCGCGGCGGTGCCGGAAGGGGTCCAGTTCGTCGCGCGGGAAGGGGCGTTCGGCGGACAGGGAGCGCGCGGCGGCGTTCGGCGCGACCCGGGTGCGGTCGATGCCCCGCGCCTTCTCGCGCAGCTCGCGTCCCGCCCTGGCGCCGACGAGCCGTTGCAGGGTGGACAGGGGCGCGGCGGCGACCTTGCCGAGGGAGTCGAGGCCGTACTCGCACAGGGTGCGGGCGGTGGCGCGGCCGATGCCCGGCAGCTCGCCGACGGGCCGCTCGGCGAGGAACTCCCGTACGCCGTCCGCCCCTTCGGGCACCGCGCGGGTCACCCCGGGGGCGGCCCCGCGCGCGGCCATCCGGGCCAGCATCGGGCCGGGACCCGCGCCGATCGCGCACTCCACTCCGTACAGCGCGAGCGCTCGCACCCTGATCAGCGCGGCGAGCTCGACGGCACCGCGTCCGAAGTAGCGCCGCGCGCCGCGCACGTCGACGAGCGCGGCGTCGGGCGGCAGCGCCTCGACCTCGGGGGTGAACTCGCCGAGCAGGGAGAGGAGTCGGGGCAGGGCGGCTTCGTACATGGGGGGAAGCAGGAAGCGTACGTAGAGGGTGCTCGCGCCGCCGTGGCAGGTGTTCATCCCGCGCTCCCCGGACTTTGGTGCCACAGCTTCCGCGTCCCCGCCGCGCCTTCGCCCGCCGGGCGCAGATCCGCCCAGGGGTGCATCTCGTACCCCGTGGCCATGCGGATGCGGCGCCCCTCCCCCGCCTCGGGGGCGGGTTCCGGCTCCGGGCCCGGTTCCGCCAGGCGCCGCGCCACCGCGTCCAGGCCGCCGCTGCCGCGCACCTCCACCAGTTCGGCCAGGTTCCACGCGGCCGAGCCGACCACGCTGAGGCTGCGCGGGCCCCTGCGCTGCACCACGCCGCGTACGAGCAGCAGCCAGGAGTGGAAGACGGTGTGCGCGCACCGTTCGTGCGCGTCGTCGAAGAAGGCCAGGTCGACCAGGCCCGTGCCGTCGTCGAGGGTGGTGAAGATGACCCGCTTGCCGGAGCGGATCGGCGGGGTCTGGGTGGCGGCCTTGGCGCCCGCGACCAGGACGGTCGCGCCGTGCTCGGCCTCGCGAAGGCGCCGCGCGGAGAGGGCGCCGAGCTCCCGCAGGAACTCCTCGTGGTCGCCCATGAGGTGGCGGGAGGAGTCCATGCCGAGGACGCCGAGTTCGGCGCTGAGCCGTTCGGCGTCGTCCAGGTCGGGCAGCCCGGCGGGCGCGGTCGCCCGCCCGCCCGCCAGCGGCAGCTGGCCGCCCGCCGCGCCGCGCGAGCCCCGCCGCAGTTCGGCCAGGTGCAGTTGCAGATCACGGCGGTTGGCGCCGAACGCGTCGAGCGCGCCGACCCGCGCGAGCCGCTGCGCGACCGGCTTCGACGGCCTGGCCCGCTCCCAGAAGTCGACGAGCGAGGCGTAGGGCTGCCCTTCGGCGATCCGCGCGGACTCGGCCTCGCTGATGCCGTGCACGTCGCAGAGCCCGAGGCGCAGCCCCCAGCTCTCCCGGGAACCAGCCTTATCAGACACCAGTTCGATACGGTGGGCGACCGCGGACCGGTTCACGTCCAGCGGAAGGATCGGCACCCCGCGCCGCCGCGCGTCCGCGAGCAGCAGCCGCTTCGGGTACATCCCGGGGTCGTGCGTGAGCAACCCGGCGTAGAACGCGGCCGGATGATGGGCCTTCAGCCACGCCGACTGGTACGTCGGCACGGCGAAGGCCACCGCGTGCGCCTTGCAGAAGCCGTACGAACCGAAGGCCTCGACGATCTCCCAGGTGCGGCCGATCGTCTCCGCGTCGTAGCCCCTGGCCGCCGCGTGCTGCGCGAACCAGAAGCGGATCCGGCCCTGCGACTCGGGGTCGGAGAGCCCGCGCCGCACCCGGTCCGCCTCGTCGCGCCCGCAGCCGGTCATGATGTCCACGATCTCGATGATCTGCTCGTGGAAGACGACGACTCCGTAGGTGTCCTTCAGCGGCTCGGCGAGGTCCGGGTGCGGATAGCGGACGGGCGCGCGGCCGTGCCTGGCCTCGATGAAGGGCCGCACCATGTCGGCGGCGACGGGCCCGGGACGGAACAGCGAGATGTCGACCACCAGGTCGTGGAAGGTCGCGGGCTGTAGGCGTCCGACCAGGTCGCGCTGGCCCGGCGACTCGATCTGGAAGCAGCCCAGCGTCTCGGCGGACTGGATGAGCCGGTACGTCGCCGGGTCACCCGGCGGCACCGAGTCGATGTCCACCCGGTCGCCCGTGGCCCGCTCGACCTCACCCACCGCGTGCGCCATCGCCGACTGCATCCGCACACCGAGCACGTCCAGCTTGAGCAGGCCTAGCTCCTCCACGTCCTCCTTGTCGAACTGCGCCATGGGCAGGCCCTCGCCGCTGGTCGGCACGACGGGCGTGCGCGCGAGCAGCGAGGCGTCGGAGAGCAGCACCCCGCACGGGTGCATGGCGACACCGCGCGGCAGCGCGTCGAGCGCCTCGACGAGATCCCACAGCCGGTCCCTGTCCCCCAACTCCTCGGCGATCCCGCGCAGTTCGGGCAGCTCTTCCATCGCCGCGCGGGCGTCGCGGGCGCGGATGTGCGGGAACGCCTTGGCGATCCGGTCGATGTCGGCCGGGTCCATGGACAGGGCGGCTCCGACGTCGCGCACGGCGTGGCGCACCCGGTAGGTCTCGGGCATCGCGACCGTCGCGACCCGCTCGGTGCCGAAGCGGCCGATGATCGCGCGGTAGACCTCGATCCTGCGGGCCGACTCGACGTCGATGTCGATGTCGGGGAGCACGGACCGCCGCTTGGAGAGGAACCGCTCCATGAGCAGGCCGTGCTCGACGGGGTCGGCGTGCGCGATGCCGATGAGGTGGTTGACGAGGGACCCCGCGCCGGATCCGCGCGCCGCGACCCGGATGCCCAAGTCGCGTACGTCGTCGACCACTTGGGCCACGGTCAGGAAGTAGGACGCGAAGCCGTGGTGCGCGATGATGTCCAGCTCGCGGTGCATCCGCTCCCAGTACCCGCGGGCCCCCGTGGCACGGTCGTAGCCGCGCAACACCATGCCCGCCGCCGCCCGTGAGGCGAGGACGCGCTGCGCGGTGCGGTGCCCGGCGCCGACCAGGCGCGGCTCGGGGAAGTGCACGGTCCCGACACCGATGTCGTCCTCCGCGTCGACGAGGCACTCGGCGGCGGCCGCCCGGGTCTGTTCGATCAGCCGGTGGGCGGTGTCGCGGCGGAATCCGGCCGCCTCGACGATCCGTTCGGCGATGCCGAGCATGGCGTCCGCGTCCTTCAACCACCGCTCGCCGCCGTCGAGTTCCTTGGTCGGGTCGACGGGGACGAGGCGGCGCGCGGCGTCGAGCACGTCGGCGACGGGGCCCTGCCCCGGGTCGGCGTAGCGCACGGCGTTGCTCAGGACGGGGCGTACGCCCTGCTCGGCGGCGAAGCCCACGGTGCGCGCGGCGAGCCTGAGCGATCCGGGCCCGGTGCCCTCGCGGCCGTGCCAGACGGACTCCAGGCGCAGTGCGTCGCCGTAGCGCTCGCGCCACGGGAGAAGGAGGCGGGCGGCCCGGTCGGGGCGTCCGGCGGCGAGCGCGCGTCCCACGTCGGACGCGGGGCCGAGCAGCACGGTAAGGCCTTCGCCGTGGTTGTCCCGCCAGGGCAGCACGGGCTGCCCCTCCGGGGCGCGGTGCGCGGCGGTGACGAGGCGGCAGAGCGCGGCCCAGCCGGTGGCGCCGTCGCGGGCGAGGAAGGTCGCGCGCGGGGTCGATTCGTCGATGAAGGCACCGCCGCGCACGGGGGCCCTTCGTCGCCCGCCCCCGGCGGGGGCGGGCCCGCCCACCGCGAGCTCGGCGCCGAACAGCGGCCGCACGCCCGCTTTCGCGCAGGCCTTGGCGAACCGGACGGCGCCCGCGAGGGTGTCCCTGTCGGTGAGCGCGAGGGCGTCCATGCCCCGCTCGGCGGCGCGCTCGGCCAGCCGCTCCGGGTGCGATGCGCCGTACCGCAGGGAGAACCCGGAGACGGTGTGCAGATGCGTGAACCCCGGCACACGCACCTCCTGTAACCCTGAACCGATCCGACCTCGCATCCCCCTCCCTCCACCATAGACCAGTTTCGAACTTACGTACGACACGAATGTTCGATTAACTGAGCGGGGGCACTCCTGCCCCGCTCCTGTCGTCCGTTCGGCCCATCCCACCTGCGGAAACGCTCGAAGCCCCGGAGCGTGGAGGCATGAGGTTCGCCGACGAATTGAAGAGCGCCGTCACTCCGCGAGCAGCCTTGCTCGTCATCGGCGTACTCGCCCTGCAGCTGCTGTTCATCGCCTCCTACGTAGGGGCCCTGCACAACCCGAAACCCAAGGACGTGGCCTTCGGAGTGGTCGCCCCGGGCCCCGCGGCCCAGCAGACCGCCGACCGGCTGAAGAAGCTCCCCGGCGAACCGCTCGACCCCCGGGTGGTCGAGAACGAGGGCCTCGCCCGCCACAAGATCATGAACAGGGACATCGACGGCGCGCTGATCGTCGACCCGCGCGGCACCACCGACACCCTCCTGGTCGCCTCCGGCGGCGGCACCGCCCTCTCCAGGACCCTGACCGAGCTCACCGCCAAGGTCGAAGGCGCCGAGAAGCGCGCGGTGAAGACCGTCGACGTGGCCCCCGCGTCGAAGCAGGACTTCAACGGGCTCTCCTCCTTCTACCTGGTCGTCGGCTGGTGCGTCGGCGGCTATCTGTGCGCCTCGATCCTCGCCATCAGCGCGGGCTCCCGGGCCGCCAACGTGCCGCGCGCGGTGATCAGGCTCGGCACCATGGCGCTCTACTCGATCGTCGGCGGACTCGGCGGCGCGATCATCATCGGGCCGATCCTCGGCGCCCTGCCCGGCAGCATCATGGGCCTGTGGGGCCTCGGCGCCCTGGTGATCTTCGGGGTCGGCGCGATCACGCTCGCCCTGCAGTCGCTCACCGGCATCGTGGGCATCGGCCTGGCCGTCCTGCTCGTCGTCATCGCGGGCAACCCGAGCGCGGGCGGCGCCTTCCCGCTGCCGATGCTGCCGCCCTTCTGGGAGGCGATCGGGCCCTGGCTGCCGCCGGGCGCGGGCACCTGGGTGGCGCGCTCCATCGCGTACTTCGAGGGGAACGCGGTCACCGGACCGCTCCTCGTCCTGACCGCCTGGGCGGTCCTCGGCGTCGCCGTCACCATCGCCCTGTCCGCCCGGCGCAGGACCAAGCACAACACCGGCTCGATCGACCTGACCGCCAGCGGGTTCGGCAAAGGCACCGGGTGAACTTCCCGCACCGCTCGGGGCCCGCGGCCCAGGCGGTCTCCGTCAAGCGCATGGAGCCCACCGCGCAGGCCCAGCTGGGCCCGCTCGGGCTGACCGGCTTCATCGTCGTCACGATGATCGCCACCGGCATCGACGCGGGCGTCTTCCCCGAGAAGCTCCTGCACTCGGTGGTGCCCCTGGTCGGCTTCTTCATCGGCGGGCTCGCGCAGCTGCTCGCCGGGCTCTTCCAGGCGCAGCGCGGCGACACCTGGCACGCCACGGTCTTCGGCGGCTTCGGGCTCTTCTGGATGGCGAAGTCGCTGATGCTGCTCTGGGTGCTTCCCGGCCTCGACCCGTCGCTGCGCGGCGACACGATGGGGCTGTTCACCCTGCCCTGGGTGTTCGTGGTCTTCGTGCTGTGGCTGGCGAGCTTCCGCATCCATCTGGCACTGCTGCTCACCTTCACCTGCGTCCTCGTCGTCTTCGTCGCGATGACCTGCAACGGCTTCACGGGCGCGGTCGGCTGGAACCGGGTCGCGGGCTGGTTCGGGCTCGGTGCCACCGCTGGAGCGCTCTACCTGCTCGCCGGTCAGGTGATGGCGTCCACCTGGGGCCGCCCCGTCCTGCCGATGGGCCGCTTCCTCGCGCCGGACGCGCCGGACGTCGTGCCCGAGACGTGATCGGGCTGCTTCCCGAGGTGAATTGTCAGACCCGGGTGCGAGGCTGACACGCATGATCCGCACACTCGCCGTCGAGAACTACCGCTCCCTGCGCAAGCTGATCGTCCCGCTGGACCGGCTGAACGTGATCACCGGCGCCAACGGCACGGGAAAGTCCAGCCTGTACCGCTCCCTTCGGCTGCTCGCCGACTCCGCCACGGGCGGCGCGGTCGCGGCGCTGGCCCGCGAGGGCGGCCTGCCGTCCGCCATGTGGGCGGGCGAGCGCAAGGCGGAACCGGCCGGGCTCAAGCTGGGCTTCGCCGGGGACGAGTTCGGGTACGCGGTCGACTTCGGCGTCCCCCAGCCAGGACCCGGCGCCGGCGGCGCCCGCTCCATGTTCGCCCTCGACCCCGAGATCAAGCGCGAGTCCACCTGGGCCGGGCCCGTGCTGCGGACCGCCGCGCTGCTCTGCGACCGCGCGGGCCCCGCCGTGCGCACCCGCACGGCCGACGGCGGCTGGCACCGCTCCCAGGGCATCAAGCCGTACGACAGCATGCTCAGCGAGTTCGCCGACCCCCAGCTCGCCCCCGACCTGCTGCGGCTGCGCGAGCTGATCCGCTCCTGGCGGTTCTACGACCACGTGCGCACCGACGCCGACGCGCCCGCCCGCGCCGCCCGCATCGGCACCCGCACCCCGGTCCTCACCCACGACGGCGCGGACCTGGCGGCGGCGCTGCAGACCATCCGCGAGATCGGCGACGAAGAGGCGCTCGACGAGGCGGTGGCGGACGCCTTCCCCGGCAGCCAGGTCCGCGTCGTCGACAACGGAGGACGCTTCGAACTCCAGCTGCACCAGCGCGGACTGCTGCGCCCCCTGGGCCCCGCCGAGCTGTCCGACGGCACCCTGCGCTACCTCCTGTGGACCGCCGCGCTCCTCACCCCCCGCCCGCCGTCCCTCCTCGTCCTGAACGAACCGGAGACGAGCCTGCACCCCGACCTGCTCCGCCCGCTCGCCGACCTGATCGTCGCGGCGACCAAGGACACCCAGGTCGTCCTGGTGACCCACGCCCAGGAACTGGCGGACGCGGTGGCGAAGGGAGCGGCCCGCCACCGCTTCGACATCAACTCCATAGAACTGGTGAAGGAGTCGGGCCGGACAACGGTGGCGGGCCGGGAAAGCATGCTGGACGAGCCGCTCTGGTACTGGCCGAAGCGCTGAGTTCGAAACCTGCGGCTCGTCAGTGGCTGGTCGCGCCGTTCCCCGCGCCCCTTCGGGGCTCGCCGTAGTACGCCTGCCGCATGAGCTGCTGCATCTCATCGATCATCGGCATACGGGGGTTGGCGGGCGCGCACTGATCCGCGTACGCGTTCATCGCCTGCTGCGGCAGAGCCGCCAGGAAGGCCGCCTCGTCCACACCCTCCTCCTGGAAGGACGCGGGGATACCGCACTTGGCACGCAGTTCCTCGACCGCACGGGCATAGGACTCCACTCCCTCCTCGGGGGTTGAGGCAGGCAGCCCCAACATCCGCGCGATCTCCTGGAAGCGCTCGGGCGCCCGGTAGACCTCGGCCTTCGGCCACGGCGTCGCCTTGCCGGACACCGTGCCGTTGTGCCGGATGACGTGCGGAAGCAGCAGCGCGTTGGTGCGCCCGTGGGCGACGTGGAACGTGTTGCCGAGGGTGTGCGCCATCGCGTGCACGAGCCCGAGGAAGGCGTTGGCGAAGGCCATCCCCGCGACCGTCGAGGCGTTGTGCATCTTCTCGCGCGCCTCGGGATCCTTGGGGCCGTTGACGACGCACCGCTCCAGGTTCTCGAAGATGAGCTTGATCGCCTGGAGGCAGAGCCCGTCGGTGTAGTCGTTCGAGTAGGCGGAGACGTACGCCTCGGTGGCGTGGGTCAGCGCGTCGAAGCCGGAGTCGGCGGTGACGGTGGCGGGCAGCCCCATCGGCAGGACCGGGTCGACGATCGCGACGTTCGGGGTGAGCGCGTAGTCGGCGAGCGGGTACTTCTGCGCCGCCTCCGGGTCGGAGATGACCGCGAAGGGAGTGACCTCCGAGCCCGTGCCCGAGGTGGTCGGGACGGCCACCATCTGCGCCTTCTTGCCGAGCCCCGGGAACTTGAAGGCCCGCTTGCGGATGTCGAAGAACTTCTCCTTGGTGTCCGCGAACTCGATCTCCGGGTGCTCGTACATCAGCCACATGATCTTGGCGGCGTCCATCGGCGAGCCGCCGCCGAGGCCGATGATCGTGTCCGGCTGGAAGTCCCGCATCAGCGCGGCACCGGCCCGCACGGTCGCCAGCTCAGGGTTGGGCTCGACGTTGTCGATGATCTGGACGGTGACCGCGTCGGGCCGCGCCGCGAGGATGTCGGTCACCCGGGCGACGAACCCGAGCGTCGACATCGTCTTGTCGGTGACGATCGAGACGCGCCTGATGCCCTCCATCTCACCGAGGTAGCGCAGCGAGTTGCGCTCGAAGTAGATCTTCGGCGGGACCTTGAACCACTGCATGTTGTTGTTGCGCCGTCCGATCCGCTTGACGTTGACGAGGTTGACCGCGGAGACGTTGTTGGACACCGAGTTGTGCCCGTAGGAGCCGCAGCCGAGGGTGAGCGAGGGGAGGAAGGAGTTGTAGACGTCGCCGATGCCGCCGAAGGTGGAGGGCGCGTTGACGATGACGCGGACCGCCTTGACGCGCTTGCCGAACTCCTCGGCGAGCTCCTCGTCCTCGGTGTGGATGGCGGCGCTGTGCCCGAGTCCGTGGAACTCGACCATCCGGGCGGAGAGTTCGAGCCCGTGCTCGGTGTCCTCGGCCTTCAGTGCGGCCAGGATCGGGGAGAGCTTCTCGCGGGTGAGCGGCTCGCCCTCGCCGACCTCCGCGCACTCGGCGACGATCACCGAGGTGCCCTCCGGCACGGAGAACCCGGCCTGTTCGGCGATCCACTGCGGGGACCTGCCGACGACGGCCGCGTTCAGCTTGGCGCCCGAGCAGTTGTTGGCGAAGGCGGTGGTGCCGAAGACGAACTCCTCCAGCTTGGTCTTCTCGGCCGCCGTGAGGACGTACGCGCCGAGCCGCCGGAACTCCGCGAGCCCCTCCTCGTAGATCTCCTGGTCGAGGATGACGGCCTGCTCGGAGGCGCAGATCATGCCGTGGTCGAAGGACTTGGAGAGCACGATGTCGTGCACGGCGCGGCGCAGCTTGCCGCTGCGCGTGACGTAGGCGGGTACGTTGCCCGCGCCGACGCCGAGCGCGGGCTTGCCGCAGGAGTAGGCGGCCTTGACCATCGCGTTGCCGCCGGTGGCGAGGATGGTGGAGACACCCTCGTGGTTCATGAGAAGGCCGGTGGCCTCCATCGAGGGCTCCTCGACCCACTGCACGCAGTTCTCGGGCGCGCCCGCCTCGATCGCCGCGTCGCGCACGATCCGGGCGGCCTCGGCGGAGCAGCGCTGGGCGCTGGGGTGGAAGGCGAAGACGATCGGGTTGCGGGTCTTCAGGGCGATGAGCGCCTTGAAGAGCGTCGTCGAGGTCGGGTTGGTCACCGGGGTCATCGCGCAGACGACGCCGACCGGTTCGGCGATCTCGGTGATGCCGTTCAGCTCGTCGCGGGCGATGACGCCCGCGGTCTTCAGTCCGCGCAGCGAGTTGACGACGTGCTCGCACGCGAAGAGGTTCTTGACGGCCTTGTCCTCGAAGAGGCCGCGGCCGGTCTCCTCGACCGCCTGCCGCGCCAGCTCCCCGTGCTGGCTCAGCGCGGCGAGGGAGGCCTTCTTGACGATGTGGTCGACCTGCTCCTGGTCGTACGACTCGAACCGGTCGAGCGCGGCGAGCGCCCTCTCGACGAGTCCGTCCACCATCTCCTTGGCCTGCATGGCGGGTACTCCTTCGTTGAGACCTTTTCGCTACGCCTCCAATTCCACACCTTTGCGTTCCGCCGGGGACGCCGGAAAAGGCCCCACTCGGCAGGCAGAAAGTCCCTCGGAAACATCAGAGAGGCCACCAAAACCCGCCATGACCTGCACAAACACCAAGGGTCTTTAGACCCTCACGCGCTCGTGAAACTTTTCACAAGGAATCGGAAAAAAGCCCCGCCCCGTTTTCCGGGGCGGGGCTCATTCCGCTGAGATCAGCCGATTTCCGCGCCGTAGGCCGACAGGGCCTCCGGCACCGGCTGGAAGAAGGTCTCGCCACCGGACGAGCAGTCACCGCTGCCGCCCGACGTGAGACCCAGCGCGGTGTCACCGGCGAAGAGCGCGCCGCCGCTGTCACCGGGCTCGGCACAGACCGTGGTCTGGATCAGACCGTCGACCTGGCCCTCCTGGTAGTTGACCGTGGCGTCGAGCGCGGTGACGTCACCGTCGTGGACCTGGGTGGTGCTGCCGCTGCGCTGCACCTTCTGGCCGACCGTGGCGTCCCCGGCCTTGCTGATCGCCTGGGTGCCGCCGTAGAGGTTGACCTCGCTGGGGTGCGGGGTGTCGCCCGTGTACTTCACGATGGCGTAGTCGTTGCCCGGGAAGCTCGACTCCTCGGTGGTGCCGATCTCCGAGCCGCCCTGCGAGTCCGACCAGCTCTTGACCGCGTTGCCGCAGTGGCCCGCCGTCAGGAAGTAGGGCTGGCCGCCCTTGACGACGTTGAAGCCGAGCGAGCAGCGCGAACCGCTCCCCCAGATCGCGTCGCCACCGGCGATGAGGGCCTTGTACTCGCCCTTGCTGTGCTTGAGCTGGGCCTTGCCGCCGAGGCTCTTCACGATGGCGGAGACCTTGTCGAGCTCGGCGCCCTTGACCGTGCGGTCGGCCGTGACGACGACCTTGTTGGAGGCCGGGTCCATCGCCCACGAGGTGCCGGGCACGGCCGCCTTGTCGTTCAGCGTCGCACGGGCGCTCTTCAGCTCCGCGAGGGAGTTCTCGACGATTCTGGCCTTGCCGCCCGCCGACTCGACCGCGTCCGCCGCGCTCTTGTTCAGGACGTTGACGACGAGGGACTTGGCCTGGGCGTCGTAGTACGTGCCCGCGGCCTGGGTGCCGAGCTCCTTGCCCAGGGACGAGGCGAGCTTTCCGGCCTTCGCCACCGAGAGGGTGTCCGGCGTGGGCTCCGGGGAGTTCTCGCTCGCGTTCGCAGTCTGGAAGGTGATTCCCGCGGCAACCAGCGCGGCGATGCCCGCGCCTGCCACGGCGGCACGCCGCTTGGGTATGCGTCGGTGCTTCAAAAGTCACGACCTCCTGTGGGGGGAACGACCCGTCAGGCGTGGGGGCCCGACGGACCGCAGGGCGTACGCGGCACGGAGTCTCCACGCTAAAGAAGCCGCGTCCATGCCAATTTGGCCTCGCCCACTATCCCGATGCCCTCCGGTCGCACACAAGGTCTACTTCAGGACGCGCGCACGACAACGGTCGCGCGCCCCCGACCGGTTGGACGACCTCGGTCTCGCCACGTCGGTTCCCGTTGCAAACACCGCGTGCGAGGGGACGATCGCCAGCCTGTGAGGACTAGTCCTGTCCGGTTCTCGACCCCGCGGCGCGGTCGGGCTCTCCGAATTCCGTCATTTCCGCTCCGGATTCCGGCAGCTTCGCCGGGTTCGCCGGAACCTGCGGCCGCGCTTGCTGCTGCTCCTGCTGCTGCGGCGGCAGGGCCTGCTGCGCCCGTTCCAGGAAGCGGAGCAGCTCGACGGGGAAGGGCAGGACGAGGGTCGAGTTCTTCTCGGCGGCGACCGCCACCACGGTCTGCAGCAGCCGCAGTTGCAGGGCCGCGGGCTCCTCGGACATCTCGTGCGCGGCCTCGGCGAGCTTCTTGGACGCCTGGAGTTCGGCGTCGGCGTTGATGACCCTGGCCCGCCGCTCCCGGTCCGCCTCCGCCTGCCGGGCCATGGAGCGCTTCATCGTCTCCGGCAGGGACACGTCCTTGATCTCGACGCGGTCGATCTGCACGCCCCAGCCGACCGCCGGGGAGTCGATCATCAACTCAAGCCCCTGGTTGAGCTTTTCGCGGTTGGACAGCAGGTCGTCCAGGTCGCTCTTGCCGATGATGGAGCGCAGCGAGGTCTGCGCCATCTGCGAGACCGCGAAGCGGTAGTCCTCCACCTGCACGACCGCTTCGGCCGCGTCGATGACCTTGAAGTAGATGACGGCGTCCACGCGGACCGTGACGTTGTCACGGGTGATGCCGTCCTGCGCGGGCACCGGCATCGTCACGATCTGCATGTTGACCTTACGGAGCCGGTCCACGCCGGGCACGATCATGGTGAACCCGGGGCCGCGCACCGACCGTTGCAGCTTGCCCAGACGCAGCACCACGCCGCGTTCGTACTGCTTGATGACGCGCGCCGCCGCCATCACGTAGACCGCGCCAAGAGACCCGACGGTCACCGCCGCCACCACCAGCTCCTCGACCATGCCGGCCCCCCAGGGTCCGAATTGGGCGTGTTGGGCGTCCTCTTCGAAGGTAACCCCGTGCCGGACACAAAGGGAGAGGGTGACGGGTCACAAGGGTGGGCCCCCGCCCGGAGTACCGGACGGGGGCCCACTCGCTGCTGGCTGCGGACTCGGTGGCCGCTCAGTGCACCGGAGTCAGTAGACGCTGACGTTGTACGCGCGCAGCGCCTCGGTGACCGGCTGGAAGAAGGTCGTGCCGCCCGACGAGCAGTTGCCGCTGCCGCCGGAGGTGAGCCCCAGTGCCGTCGAACCCGCGTACAGCGGGCCGCCGCTGTCGCCGGGCTCGGCGCAGACCGTGGTCTTGATCATGCCGTAGACGACGTCGCCGCCGCCGTAGTTGACGGTCTGGTTGAGCGCGGTGACCCGGCCGGTGTGGACCCCGGTCGTGGAGCCGCGCCGGGTGACGTTCTGCCCGACCGTCGCGTCGGCGGCGCGCGTGATGTCCTGGCTGCCCACGGTGCCGGACTTGGTGACCGAGTTATTGGTGTACTTGACGATTCCGTAGTCGTTCGTCGGGAAACTGGAGCCCGACGTGGTGCCGAGCACGGTGGTCTTCGCCGAGTTGGACCACCAGGTGCCCGCGCCGTCGGTGCAGTGCCCGGCCGTCAGGAAGTAATAGGTGCTGCCGTTGCGGACGTTGAAGCCGAGCGAACAGCGCCAGCTGGACGCGTAGATGGCGTCCCCGCCGGAGATGTACTTCTGGAACTTGCCCGGTGTGCGCTCGATCTTCAGGGCGCCCGCGTTGCTGCCCGCCGCCGTCCTCAGCTCGGCGATCTCCGCTCTGGAGACCGTGCTGTCGGCGGTGACGACGACCTGCCCGGTCGCGGGGTCGACGCCCCAGGAGGTGCCCGCGACATCGGCGTCGAGCACGGCGTCGCTGGCCTGTTCCAACTGCGCGGCGCTGAACGTCGCCGTGCCGTCGTGGGCGCTGGCGGCGGGAACGGCGAGCGCGCCCGCGGCGACGAGGCCGGTGGCCACGGCAAGCATCGAGACGCGTCTCACCGGACCGCTGCGGGGAATGGTGCGCTTGATCCTCACGTTTTCCTCCCGAGGGAAGCCAGTGGGTCCTTGTGGGTTGAGGACCCGTGAGGCGCAGCCAAAGAGCAAGCCCTGATTCCGGATACGCCGTGCTCCTGACAAGCGCTGCTCGGGAGTATTGGGGGGCGGGACAGGCCGCACAAGGGCGTCTTTCGGCCGCCGACCGATACACGCCGACCGGCCCCGGTGGGTTCCGTACCTGTCGTACGCCACCGGGGCTCGGGTCATCGGCCGTGGTTCAGGAGCCGTCTTCAGGGCGTCCCGGCAGTCAGACGTCTCAGCGGTCGAGAAGGTTCCGCTCCCCCGCCGCGATCTCGGTGGCGAGGGTGTTGCCGGGCGGCGGGAAGGGGCACAGGAAGTGGTCGGCGAAGGCGCACGGCGGCAGCAGCGTCCGGTTGAAGTCCACGGTGGTGCGGCCTTCGGCGTCCGGCGCGGCGGGCCGCAGGAAACGGAAGCGGTAGCTGGAGGTGCCGCTGGTGGCGTCCGCGAAGACGGCCCACAGCGACCCGTCCCCCTCCACGGTCACCTGAAGGGTGTGCTCGACTCCCCCGATACGGAAGGCGAGTTCACCTCCGAGACCGAGGCCGCGCTCCTTGCCGTCCGCGTTGCCGACCGTGACGGTGCGGTCCTCGCCGTACGGCGTGAAGCGCCCCGGCACGGCCCAGCGCGCGTCGTACGCGGTGGCGTCGATGCCCGTGAAGGCCCGGCGCGCGGGGGCGCCGGGGTCGAAGTCGCGTACCGCCCAGAGCCCTTCGCGGTGGATGACGACGAGACGGCGCCCGCCGTGCGCCACGCGCGCGTCGGCGACGGGGCCGCTGTCGGCGGTCAGCCGCACCTCTCCGGTGACGGGCCGCCCGTCCAGGGTGAGGCCGTCGCCGGGGCCCGCGGTCAGGACGACCGCGTCCGGCGTCTCGGCCCACCGCCCCGGCAGCTCGGGGAGCTCGCCTTCCGGATGGTCGGCGAGCCAGTGCGTGCCCTTGAGGGAGAGCGGCCCGTAGGGGGCCGAGACGCTCTCGGTGCGCCGCTCGTGCCAGTGCTTCCAGTCCCGTACGGCGTCGGCGTTGGCCTCGGCGGCCGCGACGGTGTCGTGTTCGGTGCTCATGGTGATCAATCCTTCCCTACGGGCTCGCGCAGCCCGAGATGGGAGCGCAGCGTCGCGCCCCGGTATTCCGTGCGGTACACACCGCGCTCCTGGAGCAGGGGCACCACCCGGTCGACGAAGTCGTCGAGCCCGCCGGGGGTGAGGTGCGGGACGAGGATGAAGCCGTCGGCGGCGTCGCGCGCCACGAACTCCGCGAGGTCGGCGGCGACCGCGTCCGGCGTGCCGATGAAGGACTGGCGGGCGGTGGTCTCGATGACGGTCTGCCGGATGGACAGGCCCTTGGCCTCGGACAGGGCACGCCACTTCGCGGCCACCGCGAACGGGTCGGCGATCTTCACCCGTCCCTGCACGAGCTCCGAGCCCGGGTCCGGGTCGATGTCGGGCAGCGGCCCGTCCGGGTCGTACGCGGAGAGGTCCACACCCCAGACCTGTTCCAGGGCGAGGATCGCGTTCTGCGGGGAGACCTGTTTGCGGCGGATCTCGGCGGCCTTCTCCTGCGCCTCGGCGGCGGTGTCGCCGAGGACGTAGCTGACCCCCGGCATGATCAGCAGGTCGTCGGGTTCCCGTCCGTACGCGGCGAGGCGCCTCTTCACGTCGGCGTAGAACTCCCGCCCGGCCTCCAGCGTGCCGTGCCGGGTGAAGATGATGTCGGCGGCCGACGCGGCGAATTCGCGTCCCTCTGCCGAGTCCCCCGCCTGGATGACCACCGGGTGGCCCTGCGGGGAGCGCGGAACGGTGAACTCGCCCTCGATCGCGAAGTGTTGGCCGCGGTGCGCGAACGGTCGCTGCCTGCCGTCGGGCGTCCAGGAATCCCACAGTTCGCGCGCCGTCGCGAGGAACTCGGCGGCGCGGGTGTAGCGCTCCGCCCGGTCGAGGTAACCGCCGCGCCGGAAGTTCTCGCCGGTGAAGGCGTCCGAGGTGGTGACCACGTTCCAGGCGGCGCGGCCCGCGCTGAGGTGGTCGAGGGAGGCGAGTCTGCGGGCGAGTTCGTAGGGTTCGTTGAAGGTCGCGTTGACGGTGCCCGCGAGGCCGAGCCGCTCGGTGACGGCGGCGAGCGCGGTGAGCACGGTCAGCGCCTCGGGCCGCCCGACGACGTCCAGGTCGTGGATGCGCCCCTTGTGCTCGCGCAGGCGCAGCCCCTCGGCGAGGAAGAAGAAGTCGAAGAGGCCGCGCTCGGCGGTGCGGGCGAGGTGCTGGAAGGACGAGAAGTCGATGTGCGAGCGGGACCTGGGATCGGACCAGACGGTGGTGCTGTTGACACCGGGGAAGTGAGCGGCCAGATGGATCTGCTTGCTGGGCGTACGTTCGGTCATGAGGGCTCCCCCGCGAGCGCGGCGTAACGGTTGGCGGGCCTGGCGAGGCCCAGGTGCTCCCGGAGCGTGCTGCCCGGGTAGAAGGTACGGAACAGGCCGCGGTGCTGGAGCAGCGCGACGGTGCCGTTGACGAGCCGCTCCAGGTCACGGCGCGGCTCGACGGGCGTGAGGTGGAAGCCGTCGACGGCGCCCGCCCGGTGCCAGTCGGCGATCAGCTCGGCGAGGTCGACGGGCCCGCCCCGGTAGGCGGGGCCCTCGGCGGTGGGCAGCGGCCCGCCCCCGTGGCCAGGCTCCGCGGCGTACTCGCCGCCGCCGAGGTCGACGACGAGGGCGGCGAACACCCGCAGGGAGTCCGGGGCGCGCCCGAACCGCGCCGCGAGCCCGCGCAGTTCGGCCCGGGCGGCGTCGGCCTGGGCGACGGAGGCGGCCCGCACCAGGGCGACGTCGGCATGCCGGGCCGCGGTTTCGCGGGCCCGCGGATCTGTGGCGTCGACGACGGTCACCGGGTGGCCCTGCGGCGGCCGCGGCACGATGGACGGGCCCCGTACGGAGAAGGCGCGGCCCTCGAAGTCCACGTAGTGCAGCTTGTCGCGGTCGATGAAGCGGCCGGTGGGCACGTCCCGTATCTCCGCGTCGTCCTCCCAGCTGTCCCACAACCGCGCCGCCACGTCGGCGAACTCGGCCGCCTCCTCCCACAGTTCCTCGCGCGGCGCGGCCCGGCGCCGCCCGAACAGCCGGGCCTGCGCCTCGGTCGCCGACACCTCGACCGCCCAACCGGCCCGCCCGTGACTGACCCAGTCCAGCGTGGCGACGGCGGCCTGCACGTGGAACGGCTCGGTGTGCGTGGTCGTGACGGTCGGCACGAGCCCGATCCGCCCGGTGGCGGGCGCGAGCCGCGCGGCCACGGCGAGGGCGTCGAGCCCGGGCCGCGCGAAGGAGTCCCCGACCGTCACGAAGTCGAGCGCCCCGCCCTCGGCGAGGAGCGCCAACTCGGCGTAGGGACCTGCTTCGTAGGCTCCGGGGAGATCGATGGCGGCGGCGAGATGAAGGGTGGTCATCAGCTGAACCTTTCCGAGTAAAAGAGCGCCCCTTTAGAGGCGCGGGGAACTGCGCGCCCGGCCACAGCGCACCCGCAGGTAGATCACCTACGGCTTCGGCAACCCCCGCGGGTTGACCCGCGACTTGGAGACGGCCTCCCCGGAAAGCCCCCACCGCTTCAGAACCTTCGAGTAACTCCCGTCCGCGATCACGTGGTTGAGCGCGGCGGCATACGCGTCGACGAGCCCGCTCCCCTTCGCCGTGGTCGCGGCGATCTCCCCCTGGACCGAGGCGCCCCCGCCGGACAACGACCCGACGACCTTCGTCTGACCCGCGGACGCCACGTGGTACGACACCGAAGGACTGGGCCCGAGGTAGGCGTCGATGCGCCCGGACTGGAGGGCCAGGTAGTAGTCGGAGTCCTTCTGGAAGTACTTGATGTCGACGGGCTCGCGCCCGGCCTTCTCGTTCTTCCCGCTCCAGTCGACGAGGATCTTCTCCTGGTTGGTGCCGGAGGAGACCGCGACGGATTTGCCCGCCACGTCGGCGGGCCCCCGCACCTTCCAGGCCGCGTCCTTCTTCGCCTCGAAGGCGATGTTGTCGAGGCGGTAGGTGGCGAAGTCGTACTTCTCCTTGCGCTCCTCGGTCACCGTGACGTTGCCGAAGACGCCGTCGAACTTCCCGCTGTCCAGGCCGACGAAGAGGTTCTCCCAGGAGACCTGCTCGAACGTCGGCTTCAGGCCCAGCGTGTCGGCGACGAGGATCGCGAGGTCGACCTCGGAGCCGATGCGGGTCTTGTCGTCGGTGGCGTAGAAGCCGAGCGGCGCGGTCGAGTCGGCACCGCCGCCGAGCCGCAGCGTGCCGCGTTTTCGCACCTCTTCGGGGACGAGCGCGGCGATGGAGGCGACCTTCTCGCCGCGTACGCGGTTCTGGTCGGGCCCGATGTTGATGTTGCCGACCTTCTTGGTGCCGGGCTTGCCGCCACCGGTCGCGGCGTCGCTGTCCCCGCCGCAGGCACCGAGCAGGGGTGTGGCGGCGAGCAGGGCGAGGGCGGCGGCGAGGGTGGTGCGTCGGGATGGCATTCAGGGGCTCCTAGAGGACCTTGGAGAGGAAGGCACGTGTCCGCTCGTGCTGCGGCTTGTCGAGGACGTCGCCGGGCGCGCCGCGCTCGATGACCTGTCCGTCGTCCATGAAGACGACCGTGTCGGCGACCTCGCGGGCGAAGCCGATCTCGTGCGTGACGACGATCATCGTGGTGCCCCGGCGCGCCAGGTCCTTGATGACGTCGAGGACTTCGCCGACCAGCTCCGGGTCGAGCGCGGAGGTCGGCTCGTCGAAGAGGAGCAGTTTCGGCTCCAGGGCGAGCGCGCGGGCGATGGCGACGCGCTGCTGCTGCCCGCCGGAGAGCTGCTTGGGGTAGGCGTCCGCCTTGTCGGCGAGACCGACCCGGGCGAGGAGCGCCTCCGCGCTCGCGACGGCCTCCTTGCGGGGCCGCTTCAGCGCGGAGACCGGGGCCTCGACGATGTTCTCCAGGACCGTGAGGTGCGGGAAGAGGTTGAAGTTCTGGAAGACGAAGCCGATCTGGGTCCGCTGCTTGAGCACCTCGCGCTCGCGCAGCTCGTACAGCTTGTCCCCGGAGCGCCGGTAGCCGACGAGCGCCCCGTCGACGCTGACCCAGCCTCCGTCGACCTTCTCCAGGTGGTTGATGGTGCGCAGGAGCGTCGACTTGCCGGATCCGGAGGGGCCGAGGACGACGGTGACCTCACCCGCGCCGACCTCCAGGTCGACGCCCTTCAACACCTCCAACGCCCCGAAGGACTTGCGTACGGAGCGGAGTTCGACCATGGCGCTCATCGCGTGGCCCCCTTGGAGAAGTGACGTTCGACGTAGTGCTGGAGGACGGAGAGCGCGCTGGTCAGCAGGATGTACCAGGCGGTGGCGACCATCAGGAGCGGCACGACGCGGCCGTTGCGGCCGTAGATGACCTGCACCTGGTAGAAGAGTTCGCCGATCGCCATCACGGAGACGATCGAGGTGCCCTTGAAGAGCGAGATGATCTCGTTGGCCGCGTTGGGCAGGATCGACCGCATCGCCTGCGGAAGAACGATCCTGCGCACCTGGCGCAGCTTGGGGATGCCGAGCGCGGCGGCCGCCTCCAACTGCCCGCTGTCGACGGCGAGTACGCCCGCGCGCACGATCTCGGCGGCGTACGCGGCCTGGTGCAGGGCGAGGCCGAGCACGGCGGCGCTCATCGCGCCGACCAGGCCCATCGTGTCGAAGGAGAAGAAGCCGGGCCCGAAGGGGATCCCGAACTGCAACTCCTTGTACAGGTAGGCGAGGTTGAACCAGAAGAGCAGCTGCACGATGAGCGGGATGGAGCGGAACGCCCAGATGTAGCCGAAGGCCACCGACTTCAGGAAGGGGCTGGCGGAGAGCCGCATGAAGGCGAGGACGATGCCGAGCACGAAGCCGATGACAGTGCCGTAGAAGGTGAGCTGGAGGGTGACCCAGACCGCCTTGAGGATCACGTCGGCGGTGAAGAACTCGGCGAACACCTCCCATTCCCAGGCGGGGTTGGTGACGAGACCGTGCGCGAACTGGGCGATCAGGACGGCGGTCGCGGCGACGGCGGCCCACCGCCAGGGGTGGCGCACGGGCACGATCTTCAGGGCGCCGTAGTCGTCGCCCGGCGGGCTCGCGGCGGCCTTGTCGACAGGTGGATCAGCGGTCAGGGACATGGGTTCCTCAGAGGGATCAGTCGGAGGGCTCAGTCGGAGGGCTCAGAGCGTGCGGAGCAAGTCGAGTACGGCGCGTGCGGTGGCGTCGTTCTGCCGGAACGAGGGGCTGTTGGTGCGCGGCCTGGTGAAGGCGCCCGCGCCGCGCGCGTCGGTGTGCGGGCCGAGCGCGAAGCGGCGCGGATGCGGCGCGCCCGCGCGGTCGAGCACACGGCCGTCGGCGGAGTCGACGGCGAGCAGTCCCGCGGCGGTCACCGCGACCCCCTCGGTGTGCAGCGCGCGCAGCAGCGGGTCGCGGGTGCGGGCGAGGGTGGGCTGCGGAAGCCGCGCCTCGACGAGCGCGCGGGCCTCGGTGACCTGCCCCGGCAGGGTGGGGCTCTGCGCGCGGAACACCCCGTCGTCGGCGGTGACGCGGACGTCGGCGCCGAGGAACCGCACGACACCGGCACGGGAGAGGGCGAGCAGCTGGCGCAGCCGGGGCCCCGGCGGCCCGGACGCGAGGTAGCTGAAGAAGCCGTGCCACCACTCCCCCACGTCGCCGAGCCGCATCAACTGCCCGTAGACGGAGAGGAGTCCGAGGAAGACGGCGAGGTCGGGGCTGTGCCCGGGGTCGTGTCGGCGCGCGAGGTCGTCGGTGATGTAGCCGCGCAGGCCGTCCTGGAGTGCTTCGTACGAGGTGTGGCGCACGCCCGAGAGCGGGTGGTCGAGCGCGGTGAGGGCGAGCCGGTCGGCGGGGTCCGGCACGGCGGAGGCGACGAGGGCGTCCAGTTCGGGGCTGCCCGGCGGGCAGGCCGCGTACTTCTCGTCGAAGTCCGTCCAGGCGGCGCGGGTGCGCTCGGGGTGGGCGGTGAAGAGCCGGTGGTAGTGGGCGAAGCCGAGTTCCTTCTCGATGAGCGGCCAGACGTCGCGCCGGAAGTCGTAGCCGTCGGGCCTCGCGAGCAGCTCGTCGATCTCACCCGGCCCCAAGTAGCGCGGCAGCGGCGGCCGTTCGCCCGACCAGTCGTAGCCGATCTTGGAGTGGTAGGGCACGCCGCGCCGCGAGCCGACGTACAGGACGGGCTCGCGCCCCGACGGGAGGTAGGTCTCCCCGTCGTAGCGCCCGCCGCGCCCCTCGGTGAGCAGCACCATCAGGTCGACGAAGGCGAGGCCGAAGCCGCGTACGAGGACGGGCTCGCCGGGGGCGAGGCGGGACAGGTCGGTGTCGGCGGTGAAGTCGGGCGGCAGGTGCACGAGCCCGTTCCGCTCGGCGTAGCGCGCCAACTCGGTCTGTTCGTCGTCGAGTTCGGCGTCGAGATGGCCCTGGGTGAGGATGACGGCGTCGGCGACGAGCGGCGCATCGACGCCCTCCAGCCACACCTCCTGGCGGCCGGTGGGCTCGCCGGTGAGGCGGACCGCCCTGCGCCGGTGGTGCCGGACGACGGCGTCCCGCGGCAGGCCCGCCACGGCCCTCTCGTACACCCAGCCCATGTACCGGCTCTGCTCGCGGCGGCTGGCGAAGGTGCGTCCGTCGAGCCCGGACCACTCGTCGAGCGTGGGTCCCGGCAGGACGGGGCCCGCCACCTCCACCGTCTCGTCGGTGAACATGGTGACGTCCTGGGCCTGCGAGTTCATCCAGAGCAGCGGCGACTGGTCGTGCCGCCAGATGCGGCCGCCGCCCGGCGGATACGGGTCGACGAGATGGATGTCGAGCCCCGAACCCCCGTACAGGGACGGCGCGTTGGCGCCGATGCGCTCCAGGATCCCGGTGCCGCGCGGCCCCGCCCCCACGATCACGAGCGAGCGCCTCATCGGACACGCTCCGAGCCGCGCGCGTAGTGCCGCTCGACGTAGTACTGGCCGACGCCGAGCACCGAGGTGACCACGACGTACCAGAGGGTGGCGACCATCAGGAGCGGGATGACCTGGTAGGTGCGGTGGTAGACGAGCTGCACGGAGTAGAGCAGGTCCTGCACCGCGATGACGCTGACGATCGAGGTGCCCTTGAGCGTCCCGATCAGCATGTTCCCCGCGGGCGGCACGATGGACCGCATGGCCTGCGGCAGCACGATCCGCCGCCAGCGCCGCCACCGGCCGAGCCCGAGCGACTGCGCGGCCTCGATCTGTCCCCGGTCCACGGAGAGGATCCCGCCGCGCACCACCTCGGCGGCGTACGCGGCCTCGTGCAGGGTCAGCCCGACGACGGCGATGGTGACGGGCCCCATCAGGTTCACCGTCCGCACCCCGAAGACCTCCGGGTACAGGGCGCCGATGTTGAACCAGAAGAGCAGCTGCACCAGGATCGGCATCGACCTGAAGAACCAGACGTACCCCCAACTGACCGTACGGAGCACGGGGTTGCCGGAGAGTCTGCCCATGGCGAGCAGCGTGCCGAGCCCGAAGCCGAGCACCATGACGACGGCGGTCAGCCAGAGGGTGAGCCAGAGCCCGCGCAGTACGGACGCCGAGGTGAAGTAGTCGGCGACGAGGCCCCATTGGAACGCCTCGTTGCGGATCACCGAGTTGGCGGCGAGCGCCAGCAGGATCAGGACGAGTGCGGCGGCCGCCCACTGGCCCGCGCGGGGCCGGGGCACGATGCGCGGGGTGTCGGGGAGTGCGGCGGGATCGTCGGGCGGAGGGGCGGTTGCCACTTTGGCGAGGGTGTCGGAAGACATGCGGAAGGCTCCGTGGATGCACGAGCTCGAACACGGGTGGTGCCTTCACACGGACCGAGCCCCTCAGCACGATCCGCCCCTGAGACTACGGTGCGTTTTCCGTCCGCTGTCAAGGCTGTCCAGAATATGAGCCGTACGTCTCACGGCAGTTGACGCGGAAACGGATGCCTGTTCCACTTGGCCCATGCATCCGCAGCAGTGGCTGGTCACGCGCTCCCACATCGACTTCGGTCGAGTGTGGTCGGCGTCCTGTTGATGTCCTCCTGAGCCGACCCCCTGCGATTTCCGCGTTCTGATTCCGCCGGACCCCTGGGGCGATCGGCCGCCGCGCGCCTTCCTTCCGCGCCTCCTCTCCCGCCTTTCCTTCGCGACGCCCGCGCGGCGTCGGCCCCGCCTTCACACGCGTACGTCACCGCTCCCCCGTCGTGAGCGGCGACACCCCTCCCCTCGTACGTCCGCTTCGCCCTGCCTTGCCTCGCCCTGCCCTGCCCTGCCGAGCTGGAGAACGTCACGCCATGAGCACGTCCCCGCACTCCCGTCGCATCCCGGCGGCCTTCGCCCTGATCACCGCCGCCACCCTCACGCTGACCGCGTGCGGCTCCGGCGGTGCCGCGGACACCGCGGGCGGTGCGGCCCCCGCGGGCGGGAGCGCCAAGATCCCGACCACGGACGTGGTGTCCTCCGTCAAGAAGAACCGGGCCGCGGCGGAGCTGCTGCCCAGGGACGTCCGCGACCGCGGCACCCTCAGCCTCGCCTCCTCCGTCGGCGGCACCCCGCCGGGCGCCACCTACCTGGAGGACGGCAGGACGATCGTCGGCCAGGACATCGACTTCGCGGACGCCGTCGGCAAGGTCCTCGGCCTGAAGCTGAAACGGGAGGCCGCGAGCTTCGAGGCGATCCTGCCCGCCCTGGACAGCGGCAAGTACGACCTGGGCACGGGCAACTTCGGCGTGACGGAGGAGCGCCGCAAGACCATCGACTTCGTGACGTACATCAACGACGGCCAGGGCTTCGCCGTCCGCAAGGACAGCAAGCTGGCCAAGGTCACCGACTTCGCACAGCTCTGCGGCCTGAACGTGGCGACCGGCGCGGGCACCACCTTCGAGGTGACCCTGGAGGACAACAAGCACGTCTGCGCCGACGCGGGCAAGAAGCCGTACAGCGTGAAGACCTACGCCGAGCAGGGCGCGATCTGGCCCGCCCTCCAGCAGGGCCGCGCCGACGTGGTGATGTCCACCATCAACGGCCTGCGGTACGCCGTGCGGCAGCAGGAGGGCCTGAAGTTCCTCGGCGAGTACCACCGGCTCGACGTCGGCTTCGCCTTCAAGAAGGGCACGAAACTGGCGCCCGCGTTCCGGGCCGCGGTCGACCAGCTGATCAAGGACGGGACGTACGACCGCATCCTGAAGAAGTGGGGTACGCGGGGCTCGGCGATCGGCAAGTCGCGGATCTCCCCGCCGGAGATCAAGGGCTGACGCCCCCTCACGTACGCCCCACTCGGAGTCGAGCCCGCCCTAGCACCCGCAGTCGCAGCACGCGCAGCACTCGCAGCACGAGCAGCAGCCCGCGTCGCCGCTGCCGCAGGCGTTGCAGCAGCCCTCGCGCTTCTTGCGGGACCAGGGGCCCTCGAAGTGGTCGGCGCAGCACACCTTGCAGGTGCAGCACAGTCCGATGGCGACGGCGCAACCCGCCCAGAAGCCGCGCTTGCCCGGCTTCGGCGGCCCCGGCTCGAAGCTCCCGGGCCCCTCGGGACCACCGCCGAAGCCGCCCGGGCCACCCGGCCCGCCGGGCGCACCGGGTGCGCCGCCGTACGGGTTGCCGCCCCCGTACGGATTCTGCGAGCCGTAGGGACCACCGGCAGCAGGCCCATACGGCCCGCCGCCCTGCGGCGGCCCGAAGGACCCGCCCTGATGGGCCGTCACCTCATGGGTGTGCCCGCACGCGTCGGTCCCGAAGGCCCGGTCGATCGACCTGCCCAGCTCGTGCGCGAGCAGCCGGTGCGCGAGCTTGCCGTCGGTGAACTCGGCGTCCCGCAGCGCGAGGCGTATGCCGTGCAGCGCGTCGTCGGCGAGACGGCGCGCCTCGGCCCGCGTGGTGCCGGTCGCCGTCAGCGGGTTCCACGCACCCGACGCGGCGTCAGCTTCCTGGTCCTCGACGGCATCCAGGAGGTGCGCGAGCCTGCCGAAGAGCCGCCCCGCCTCGGCGAGCGGTGTCACGTTGCCCGGCCGCCCGGCGAGCACGGCGGTGTGCGCGAAGGCTGCGGCGGTGGCCGTCTCGGTCGGCTCGGTCACGGTGAGCAGGGAGGTGCCGGGACCGGCCAAGGACTCGATCCCGGCCTGCCGTTCGACGGCATCCAGCAGGACCGCCGTGTCGAATCCCACCGCGGCGCCGCCGCGCGCACCGGCCTTGTCCCAGCCCTTGGCCACGCGGCGGGCCGCGACGGCCACCGGCCGCCGCGCGAGCAGCCCGTCCCCGTCGACGACGTGGTCACGGACCTTGGCGGAGGCGAGCACCAGCGAGACGGCGGCGGCGAGCCGCGCGCCCTCGCCCCGCGCGACGGAGGCCGTCCGCATGCCGCGCAGCGGACAGGGCCCCGCCGTGCGCCGCCAGCCGGTGGCGTGCTCGGCCTGAGCCTCCGTCAGAACCGAGATGATGAGCCCGTCGTAGTTGGTGACGACGCGGGCGAACTGCCCGTGGTCGCCGCGCAGCGCGAGGCAGAGCCCGCACAGGTGCGCCATCCACTGGGTCTTGAGTCCCTCGCCGAGCCGATGACTGCAGGGCCTGACAATTCCGAACAAGACGACTCCCCCGAGAGCCCGGAAACTGATCAACTCCGGCATCGTAGCGAGAGTCCCGTTCACCCGGACGCACCGCCCGTCACCCATACGCCGTGAAGAATCATATTTCACTCACTGTCAGCAGCCGTACACGGCAAGACCCTTGGAGGACAACGCGCGTCGGCGTGTTGACTCTGCACCAGTACCGTCACGAAACCCCCGCGCGGCGACTATCCACTTGGCGCATCATCCGCATCATGGACGAACATGGGGATGCGGAACGCAGGGAAACCGCTGTGAGAGGAGGCGTCCATGGGATCGGTGCGCAAGGCGAGTGCCTGGCTTGGCCTCGTCGACGACAACAATGACGAGCGTTACTACGACGACGGCTACGAGGACGACCGGGCCGAAGGGCCCGACAAGCCGGAGGCGTGGGTCACCGACCCGCGCGTGCGGGTGGCGGCGGAGGCGGCCGAGGAGGAGGAACGTCGCATCGGGACCGTGACCCCGGACAGCTTCCGGGACGCGCGTGCCATCGGCGAGCTCTTCCGCGACGGCGTCCCGGTGATCATGAACCTCACGGCCATGGAGGCCACCGACGCCAAGCGCGTGGTGGACTTCGCGGCCGGCCTCACCTTCGGTCTGCGCGGCTCGATCGAGCGCGTGGCGACGCGGGTCTTCCTGCTCACCCCCGCGCACACCCAGATCGTGAACGGCGAGGCCGCGGGCCGCCCCGCGGACGGCTTCTTCAACCAGAGCTAGGGGCAGGGCCGCTCACCGCGACCACGTACCGGCGCCGGACTACCGGAAGGCGTCGAGTCCGGTGAGCGCCTTGCCCAGTACCAGCTGATGCATCTCGACGGTGCCCTCGTAGGTGAGGACCGACTCGAGGTTCGTCGCGTGCCGCATGACGGGGTACTCGAGCGAGATCCCGTTGGCGCCCAGGATGGTCCTTGACGTGCGGCAGATCTCGATCGCTTCTCGCACGTTGTTCAGCTTGCCGAAGCTGACCTGCTCGGGCCTGAGCCTGCCCGCGTCCATCCGCCGCCCGAGGTGGTGGGCGAGCAGGACGCCCTTGTGCAGCTCGACCGCCATGTCGGCGAGCTTGGCCTGGGTGAGCTGGAAGCCGCCGATCGGCCGGCCGAACTGCTCGCGGGTCTTGGCGTACTCGATGGCCGCGTCGAGGGAGGAGCGGGCCGCGCCCATGGCTCCCCAGACGATGCCGTAGCGGGCGTGGGACAGACAGCTGAGCGGGCCCTTGAGGCCGACGACGTCGGGCAGCACGGCGTCCGCGGGCAGCCGCACCTCGTCCATCACCAGTTCGCTGGTGACGCTGGCGCGCAGCGACCACTTGTGCTTGATCTCCGGGGCCGAGAAGCCCGCCGCGTCGGTCGGTACGACGAATCCCCTGATGCCCTCGTCGGTCTGCGCCCACACCACGGCGACGCCCGCCACCGACCCGTTGGTGATCCACATCTTGCGTCCGGTGAGCACCCAGTCGGTGCCGTCCTTCTTCGCGTGCGTACGCATGGACGCCGGGTCGGAGCCGTGGTCGGGCTCGGTGAGGCCGAAGCAGCCGATGATCTCGCCCGCGGCCATGCCGGGCAGCCACCGCTGCTTCTGCTCCTCGGAGCCGAACCGCCAGATCGCGTACATGGCGAGGGAGCCCTGCACGGAGACCAGGGAGCGGATGCCGGAGTCGGCGGCCTCCAGCTCCAGGCAGGCCAGCCCGTACTGGACGGCGCTCGCGCCCGCGCAGCCGTAGCCCTCCAGGGACATGCCGAGCGCCCCGATGGAGCCGAGCTCACGGGCGAGCTCGCGGATGCCGGGCAGCTCGCCCTTCTCGTACCACTCGGCGATGTGCGGAAGCACCCGGTCGGCCGCCCAGCCACGGACCGTGTCGCGGATCGCGAGGTCCTCCGGTTCGAGCAGATCGTCGATGCCGAGCGGATCGGCGGGGTCGAAGGGCGGGAGCGGCGTGCGGGCGCGTGCGGACATGCGGACCTCCGGCGACAAAAACTAGCAGCGGTAGTTAGCTACGACTCGCGCTGACGTTACGACGCAGTGTCGCGCACGTCCAGGGTGTCCCGGCCCCGTAAGGGGCGCGGGGCTGCCGGGCCCCGTAAGGGGCGCGGGGCTGCCGGGCCCCGTAAGGGGCGCGGGGCTGCCGGGCCCCGTAAGGGGCGCGGGGAACTGCGCGACAAGCCACAACCCACCCGCACGGGAAGAAACGGCCCCCGGAAGGCTAGGCGTCCACGGCCGACGTGGCACCGACGGCCGCCGCCGGATCCCGAGGAGCCGGAACCCCCTTCTCAGCCCGCGCCGCAGGCACCGCCCCACACTCCATGACCCGCGGCAACCGCAGAGCGGCAAGCGCGCCGAGCAACAGCAACCCGGCGCTGACCAGCAGCGTCACATGCAGCCCGTGCACGAAGGAGTCGCGCGCCGCGGCCCGCAGGGCCGCCCCCGGACCGCCGCCGAGCCGCGCAGCGACGTCGTACGCCTCGCCGAGCGAGTGACTCGCCGCCGCACTGTCCGCCGCCGGAACCCCCCGCACCGAGGAGAGCCCCGGCGCGTACGCCGCGTTCATCACGCTGCCGAGCAGCGCGATGCCGATGCCCGCGCCCAGCTGGTAGGAGGTCTCGCCGATCGCCGCCGCGCCGCCCGCCTGGGACGGCGGCGCCTCGCTCAGCATCGACTCGTACGCACCGAACAGCGTGGTCTCCAGGCCGAGGCCGAGCAGCACGAAGCCGGTGACCAGCAGCGCGTCGTTGGCGTGGTCGCCCATGCCGGTGAGGAGCACCACGGCGAGCGCGGTCAGCGCGAAGCCTGAGCAGACCATCACCCGCGGCCCGAAGCGGCGCAGCAGCTGCGATCCGGCGAGCCCGGCGGCCATCGCGGCGATGGTGAGCGGCAGCAGCCTGAGCCCGGTCTCCAGCGGGGAGAGGCCGAGCACCAGTTGCAGATACTGCGCGGCGATCAGTTCGAGGCCCACCAGGGCGAGCATGGCGAGCACGATGCAGCCGACCGACGTACTGAACGCGGGCCGCGCGAACATCGACAGGTCGACGAGCGGATGCGTGCGCCGCCGCTGCCTGCGCACGAAGCCGACGAGCAGCGCGATGCCAACGGCGAGCGAGACCAGGGTGGTGGCGCCGAGCGGCGACTCGCCGCCGCCGAGCCGCTTCACGCCGAGCACGACGCCGAAGAGTCCCGCCGCGGCCATCAGCGCGCCGACCACGTCCCACGGCCCGTTCCCGCTCCCGGTGGACTCGGGCAGGAGCCAGCGCCCGATGGGCAGGCTGATCAGCATCAGCGGGATGTTTATGAGGAAGACCGAGCCCCACCAGAAGTGCTCGAGCAGGAACCCGCCGAGCAGCGGTCCGACGGCCGCGCCCACGGCGGCCACCGCGCTCCAGATGCCGATGGCGACGGCCCGCTCGCGCCGGTCGGGGAAGACCTGGCGCAGGATCGACAGGGTCGCCGGCATGATCATCGCGCCGCCGACGCCGAGCAGCGCCCGGGCGGCGATCAGGACCTGCGCGTTGTCGGCGAGCGCGGCGATCGCCGAGGCCACGCCGAAGAGGGCGTAGCCGAGGAGGAGGACGCGTCTGCGGCCGACGCGGTCGCCGAGCGTGCCGAAGAGGATCAGGAGCGAGGCGCAGACCAGCGGGTAGATGTCGACGATCCACAGCAGCTCGATCGCGCCGGGCCGCAGGTCCTCGGTGACGGCGGGCACGGCCACGTGCAGCACGGTGGCGTCGACGGCGACGAGCAGCAGGCTGACGCAGAGGACGACGAGCACGAGCCAGCGGTTCGCCCCGGCACCCTCCGCCCCGGGTCCCCGACGGCCGAACGGTGCTGCGGCCGTGGACGTCCCGGACATGTGCCTACCTCCCAGTGATCCCTCGCATCGGCGGCCTGCGGGAGGTGAACTCCCTGCTCCGGCGGCGCAGACAAAGGCGAGTGAGCCGTCAGAGTACGCGAGTCCACGCCTGGGGCGCGTGGCGGACCTCTCATGGTTGTGCGGATGCCGTGTGGCGTACGCCACGCCCCCGCCCATCGACCACGCCCCGGGCGGGCGTCCGGTTCCCCCTTCGGCCGATAATCGAGCCCGTGACTGATCTTGATCAACGCCTCACGCCGCCCCGCGCGGGCCACGCGCTGCGCCGCGCGGCGCCCGCGCTCCTCGTGTACGCGGGGGTGCGCGCGCTGGGCCTCGCGGTGCTCGCGATCTGGGGCGCCGCCGCGGGCAAGAGCCCGCACACGCTGCTCACCGCCCGCTGGGACTCGCTCTGGTACACCCGCGTCGCCGAGCACGGCTACGGCTGGGAGGTGACGCTCCCGGACGGCAGCGTCCACTCGAACCTTGCGTTCTTCCCGCTCCTGCCGTGGCTGGAACGGCTCGTCTCGGCGATCAGCCCGTTGTCGTACGCGGACGCGGGTCTGGTGGTGAGCTGGGTCGCCTCGCTGTTCGCCGCGGCGGGGATCTTCGCGGTCGCCGACCACGTGTACGGCCGCCGGGCCGGGATCTGCGCGGCCGGGATCTGGGCGGTGCTGCCCGTCGGCATCGTGCAGTCGATGGCGTACAGCGAGTCCCTGTTCACGGCGCTCGCCGCCTGGTCGCTGTACGCGGTGCTCAGGGGCCGCTGGGTGACGGCGGGCCTGCTCGCGTCCTGCGCGGGCCTGACCCGCCCGGTGGGCGCGGCGGTGGTCGCCGCGATCTGGGTGGCGGCGGCCGTCCAGGTGTACCGGGAGCGGCGGGCCTCCCCTCGCCTGGTCCTCGGCGTGCTCCTGGCCCCGCTCGGCGCCGCGGGCTACGTGCTCTGGGTCGGCCACCGCACCGGCGACGGCCTCTTCGGCTATCTCGACGTGCAGGCGGGCTGGGGCAACGGCTTCGACTTCGGCTACGCGTTCGCGCGGTTCGTCGGGGAGAAGTTCACCTCGGTGCCCGGCGCCCTCGCGGGCCTCGGGCTCATCGTCGGGGTCGCGCTCGTCATCTGGCTGTACGTCGTCGGCGTCCGGCAGAAGCAGCCGCTGCCGTTGCTCGTCTACACCGGCATCGTCGTGGCGCTCGCGCTGTGCGCGGCCGGCTACTTCGGCTCGAAGCCACGGCTCCTGCTGCCCGCCTTCCCGCTGCTCCTGCCGCTCGCCGTGGCGCTGGCCAGGCTGCGTACGTCCAGGTCGGCGCTGATCCTGGGGGGTGTGGCGCTTGCGAGCGCGGTGTACGGGGCGTTCTGGCTGCACGGCTCGGGCCCACCGTGATCACGTCATGATCGTTTTCGCCGCCCGGCGCCGCCTCCCGATGATCGAACGGGAAATTCCGCACCAGGACCCGGTGAACGAATTCATAAGGGCGATAAAACTGCGCCGGAAATGATCAACGAATTAGGTAAGGGGCTCTCCGGGGATTAATAAACCCCCGGGAATAAACCTCCTCCTGAGATCAATCCCACATCACATCGTCATCACAAAGCCACTGATTCGGCCTAGTGCCGCACTCACCCGCTGTAACGTCGATTGGGTGCGTACCGAACGAAACCTCACCCGTCTTGACCGGGTCTTCGCCCGGCTAGACCGTGAGCCGGAACGACCGACCCACCTCGATGTGCCGAGGATGAGCCGGCACAGGGTCGTGCTCTTCAGCGCGACCCTGGCCTTCTACCTGGCCATCGTCGTCGCCGTGCTGACCACCTCGTGGCTGGTGCGGTTCGACTGGCAGGTCATGTTCTTCCGGCCCTACCAGCAGTGGCCCGAGATCCACGCCTTCCTCGACTACTGGGTGGTCCTCGGCCAGCGCGGCCCGACCGCCGTGATGGTCGCGGCCTGGCTGGGCTGGCGCTCCTGGCGCCAGCACACGCTGCGCCCGCTGCTCACGTTCGGCGCCGCGCTGCTCCTGCTCAACGTCACCGTCGGCGCCGCCAAGCTCGGCATGGGCCGCCTCGGCCCGCACTACGCCACCACCATCGGCTCGAACGAGATGGGACTCGGCGGCGATATATTTCCTTCAGGGCACACCGCCAATGCCGTGGTGACCTGGGGAATCCTGGCCTACCT
Source organism: Streptomyces kanamyceticus (assembly GCF_008704495.1). NCBI lineage: Bacteria > Bacillati > Actinomycetota > Actinomycetes > Kitasatosporales > Streptomycetaceae > Streptomyces > Streptomyces kanamyceticus. Next base: position 7,897,925 of record NZ_CP023699.1, on the reverse strand, counting down.
CGCCTCGACCCCGCGCACCCGCCGCTATCTGTCGGCGCTCTCCGCCGTGGTCTCCCTCAGCGTCGGCCTCACCACCGTCTACCTCGGCACGCACTGGATCAGCGACGTCTTCCTCGGCTGGGCCGCGGGCCTGCTCATCCTCCTGGCGCTGCCCTGGTTCGAGCCGCTGATCACTCGCGTCGAGGCCCTGCTCTTCACCCTCCGCGACGCCTGGCGGGCCCGCCGCTTCGGCATCGCGCCCGCCCAGGCCCCGGCCGGCGTCACCGCGATGATCCCGCAGCGCGCCGCCCTGGACGAGGAGCCGCCGCTGCGCGAGACCATCGGCGCGGCCCGCTCGGCCAGGGCCCCCGCCTACCTCGCCCCTGGCCCGCACACGGCGCGCTCGGAGCGGACCCCGGTCACCCCGGCGGGCAGCCGACGTCCGCCGGGCGCCGACCGCGTGCCGCGCGGCACCGCGGCGGCCCGCCCGGTGGCGGGCGGCTGACCCCAAGGACAGCGGGGGCGGTACGCACAGCCCATCCCCCGCACCGCGAAGGCCCCGGTTCCGAGAGGAACCGGGGCCTTCGTCGTGGGCGTCGCTCAGCCCTTCCAGCAGCGCGCCACGACGCCGTCCTTGACCTCGAAGTTGAGCCGCCCCGCGAGGTACTCCATCGTGATCATCGCCCCCGGCGGCAGCGACCTGACGGTGGACCAGCCGCGCTCGCGCGCCTGCCGCTCGGCGCCTTCGGCCGCCAGGCCGACATACGCGTCCGGGCTGTCCTGGGGCTGTGCGGGAGGAGTCGGAATAGGTGCCATGTCCGCCACGTTAGGCGGCCGGGTCGCACCGGGGAAGTCCGGGGCCGCCGGGGAGCGCCCGGGAACCGCGCACCATGCGTCACCGGTACCTCTCCGGTCACGCTTATGTCACAGGATCACCACGTGCGTTTCGGCTGAACTCCGTCACACGTACGGGCGGTTCCGTACTTGTCGCGACGTAATTCGGGGGCCTCTTCCGGTCACTCTCCGGTCGACCGAAAGACCCTCGGAAGGCAGCCCGAAGATCGCCGGAATACCGCGCGGGAAATACCGCGGAGCCGTCTTTGCGAACCCTCCGCATTTCTTAATCCCGGCCTCTTGCCGGGATGTGACGGCGCATAGGGAATTCACGGTTCCTGCACAGAAACCATCCTGCCGCCCGGGCGGCAGCCGATCAGCGGCTCGCACCCGGGCGGGTACGCCCTCTGTCGCAGTGGGTGTGACGCGAGCATCATGGCGTGAGCTTCGAGCAGGCCCAGGGCGCGATGGCGAAGGGGCGGGCGATGGGGACCCAGACGGCGCAGGCGACCGGAGGGCCGGTGCGGGAGCGGCGCCCCGGCCGGGTGATCGTGGACTGGCTGACCACCACGGACCACAAGAAGATCGGCCACCTCTACCTGATCACCTCGTTCGTCTTCTTCCTGATCGCCGGGCTCCTCGCCCTGATGATGCGGGCCGAACTCGCCAGGCCCGGACTGCAGCTGATGACCAACGAGCAGTTCAACCAGGCGTTCACCATGCACGGCACGATCATGCTGCTGCTCTTCGCGACGCCGACGTTCGCGGGCTTCGCCAACGAGATCATGCCGCTGCAGATCGGCTCGCCCGACGTCGCCTTCCCGCGCCTGAACATGCTCTCGTACTGGCTGTTCCTCTTCGGCGGCCTGATGGTGCTCGGCTCGCTGCTCGTGCCGGGCGGGCCCGCGGCCTTCGGCTGGTTCGCCTACGCCCCGCTCAACAGCATGCAGCGCTCGCCCGGCATCGGCGCCGACCTGTGGATCATGGGGCTCGCGCTCTCCGGCTTCGGCACGATCCTCGGCTCGGTGAACTTCCTGACGACCATCATCGGGATGCGGGCGCCCGGCATGACGATGTTCCGCATGCCCATCTTCACCTGGAACGTCCTGTTCACCTCGATCCTGGTGCTGATCGCGTTCCCCGTGCTCGCCGCCGCGCTGCTCGTCCTTGAGGCGGACCGGCGGTTCGGCTCGGTGGTCTTCGAGGCGGAGTTCGGCGGGGCGCTGCTGTGGCAGCACCTGTTCTGGTTCTTCGGGCATCCCGAGGTCTACATCATCGCGCTGCCGTTCTTCGGCATCATCACGGAGATCATCCCGGTCTTCAGCAGGAAGCCGATCTTCGGCTATCTGCCGCTCGTCGGCGCGACGACGGCCATCACCGGTCTGTCCATCGTCGTCTGGGCGCACCACATGTTCGCCACCGGCGCGGTCCTGTTGCCCTTCTTCTCCTTCATGTCCTTCCTCATCGCGGTCCCCACAGGCGTGAAGTTCTTCAACTGGACCGGCACGATGCTCAAGGGCTCGCTGTCCTTCGAGACACCCATGCTGTGGGCGATCGGCTTCCTGGTGAGCTTCCTGTTCGGCGGCCTCACCGGCGTGCTCCTCGCCTCGCCGCCCATCGACTTCCACGTCACCGACACGTACTTCGTCGTCGCGCACTTCCACTACGTGGTGTTCGGCACCGTCGTCTTCGCGACCTTCGGCGGCTTCTACTTCTGGTGGCCGAAGCTGACCGGCAAGATGCTCGACGAGCGGCTCGGGAAGATCCACTTCTGGGCGCTCTTCGTGGGCTTCCACACCACGTTCCTGGTCCAGCACTGGCTGGGCGCCGAGGGCATGCCGCGGCGGTACGCGGACTATCTGGCCACGGACGGCTTCACGGTGCTCAACACCATCTCCTCCATCGGGGCGTTCCTGCTCGGCCTGTCCACGCTGCCGTTCCTCTACAACATCTGGAAGACGGCCAAGTACGGTGAGAAGGTCGACGTCGACGACCCCTGGGGCTTCGGCCGCTCCCTGGAGTGGGCGACCTCCTGCCCGCCGCCCCGGCACAACTTCGTCACGCTGCCCCGGATCCGCTCGGAGTCCCCGGCGTTCGATCTGCACCATCCCGAGTACGCGGCGTTCGCGGCGCGGGACGTGCGGCAGGACCCCGAGGAACCGCGGCCCGATCCCCAGACGGAGCACCCCGGTCCAGGGCCCGGCTGAGCAGGTCCCTGGCCGCCGTGATCCGCCCGGTGAGCTCGGCGGGTTCGACGACCTCGAACTCCATGCCCATGAACAGGACGTGGAAGACCATCACGTCGAGGTTGGCCGCGCCCGTGCGCAGCAGACAGGTGTGCTCGGTCTCGGCCTCCAGGGTGCCGTCCGACGGCGTGATCCGCTGGGCCGCCTCCGCCAGCGGCACCAGAAGCCTGACCACCGCCTGTGCGGCGTACGCGCGCGTGGAGACGCCCCGGGAGACGTACGCGGCCAGGTCGTCGGCCGGTGGTTCGCGGGGTGCGAAGCGCGGGCCGTGCGGCGGTCTCGGGGTGATCCGGTCCGCGCGGAAGGTCCGCCAGTCGGCCCGGTCGAGGTCCCAGGCGACGAGGTACCAGCGGCGCTCGGTGCACACCAGGCGGTGCGGTTCGACGGTACGGCGGCTCGAACTGGACTGGTGGTCGCGGTAGTCGAAGCGCAGCCGCTCCGAGTCCCGGCAGAGATGGGCCAGTTCGGTGAGGACCGCGGGGTCCACGCCCTGTGCCTGCGGGGCGCGCAGCATCGGCACGGTGAACGCGTTCAGGGCGCCCACCCGGCGGCGCAGCCGGTCCGGCAGGACCTGTTCCAGCTTGGCGAGCGCCCGGACCGAGGTCTCGCCGATGCCCTCGATGCCCTGGCCCGCTGCCGTGCGCAGGCCGACGGCGACCGCGACCGCCTCCTCGTCGTCCAGGAGCAGCGGCGGCAGTTCCGCGCCCGCGCCGAGCTGGTAGCCGCCGCCGGTGCCGGGGCTCGCGTTGACGGGATAGCCGAGCTCACGCAGCCGGTCCACGTCGCGGCGGACCGTGCGCGAGGTGACGCCGAGCCGGTCGGCGAGGTCCGCGCCGGACCATTCGCGGTGGGCCTGCAGCAGGGAGAGCAGGCGGAGCAGTCGTGCCGATGTCTCCAACATGGACGTGATTGTGCCCGCAGTTCAGGACAGCCACGGTCCGCGAGTCCGCACGGATGCGATCACCTCGCGGATGCGATCACCTCATGGATGCGATCGCCTCGCGGTGGGGCCGGTCCCGCCGCTCAGTCCCGCGTACCGCCCGCGCCCTGGGCGCTCGCCTCCCTGATCCGCACCGACAGGTCGTTGTCGTTGGTGTAGTAGAGCCCCGAATCGACCGCGCCGTCCGCCGTCCCGACGCGCACCCACGGGTAGGTGAAGATCGCCTTCTTGTCCGGCACGTCGTCGAGGAGCCGGGCGAGGCGGATCCGCGGACCGCTCTCCCCCTCGGGACGCAGCCACAGGTCCCAGGGTCCCGGGCCGCTGTCCGCGAGCGGTCCGTGGCCGAGCGTGAAGGTGAATCCCGGCCCTTCCGCGGCCACCTCGGCCCGCCGGACCAGGTCGGGTTCGGTGCGCCTGACGGCCTCCGCGTACGCGGCGCCGGTCAGCGCCGTGCCGTACACCCGGCCCTGCACGGACACGTCCGCGTCGGATATCTGGATCTCGCCGACCTCGGCGTGCGGCGCGCGCAGCCAGCTGCGCACCGAGAGGTTGCCCTGCTTCGTCGCGTACGGAATGCGAACCGCGACGTGGCCGCGGGCGCCGCTGGGCGCGCGGTCCACCAGCGAGCGCAGGTCGTTCACGCCGGGCATGAGGCGGCGCGGCTCGCCGCCCGCGACCTGGGCGTAGGCGTTCCAGCGGCCCTCGGCGAGCTCGACGCTGCTGGGCAGCGCGGCCCGCAGCCTGCCGTCCGCCGACGGGGACAGCGGCAGGCGCACCTCGTCGTCCGACTCCCGGCGGCGCAGCAGCAGGTACGCCGCGTCCCGCATGCCGGGCTCGCCGGAGTCCGTCACGTCGAAGGTGAGGCCGCCCGCGGAGTCGGCGATGCAGTCGGCGCGCGGCGCCGTCGCCACCTCCTGGTCGTCCCCGGCGTACGCCTGCCCCTGCGAGGTGGCCGAGGCCGTCATGCGGTGGATCCCTTCATCTGTGCGACGCGTCGTAGTCCTGTGAGGTCCCGCACCGCGTACGCGCCCCCGAGCAGCGTGCCGCGGGTGCGGTGCAGGGAGCCGCGCATCCGGCCCCCGAACGAGCTTCCGCGGGCGAGCATCCCGGAGAACATCACGTCGTAGCGCTCGGCGATGCGGGCCGGGTCGAAGCGCTCGGAGTCCTGGAGCGCGGCGCCCGCCATCGCGCGCCGCAGCGTGTCGTTGTTGATCAGTTCGAGCAGGCCGCCCGCTATCGCGTCGGGGTTGCCGACCTCGACGAGCCGCCCGTCGACACCGTTGTCGATGATTTCGCCGGGGCCGTGCGGGCAGTCGGTGGCCACCACGGGCAGTCCGCAGCGCATCGCCTCGACGATCGTCATGCCGAACGACTCCAGGCTGGAGGTGACGGCGGCGATGGAGCCCTTGGCCCACTCGGGCTCGATGGGGTGGGCCGGGCCCATCAGGAACACGTGGTTGTAGAGGCCGAGCTCGTCGATCAGGGCGCGCAGCTTCTCCTTCTGCTTGCCGCCGCCGTAGATCCGCAGGCGCCAGTCCGGACGCTCGCGCCGGACCTTGTCGAAGGCCCTGATCAGCAGGTCGTACCGCTTGACGGGGGCGAGCCGACCGGCCGCGACGACCCACTTGTGGGAGCCGTCCGCGGGCTCTATGCCGGGCGCGGGCACGGGGTTCGGAACGGCCTGGACGTGTACGCCGGGCAGCCGCATCTTGCGGCTGTAGGCGCGGGCGTCGGCCTCGGTCGTCGTGGTCAGGACGTCGAGGCGCGGGTAGACGCTGCGCAGCTGGCGGCGGAGTTCCTTGGAGTGGCTGTCGAGCGTGAGGTGCTCCTGCCCGACGCGCAGCGGGCCGCGCGCGGTCTGCCGGGCGATGTGCACGTTGATCCCGGGGCGGGTGCCCACGACGACGTCCGCGTCGAGCCGGGCGAGGTGGTCGGCGATGCGCCGGTCGGTGAGCGCGCTGTACTGGTCGTAGCGGCCCTCGGCGCTGGGGAACGTCCGTGCGGGGAGCAGGTGTTGGGGGTCGTCGCCCTCGTATCCCGAGGTTCCCTTGCGCAGGTCGACGAGGTGCCGGAGCCGCACGCGCTGGTCAGGCGCGAAGACGGGCTCGTCACGGTGCCGGAAGACGGATACGACCTCGACGTCATGCTGCTGCGCCAGCGTGTTCGCGAGGTTGTACGTCGTCCGGATGGTCCCTCCGATTCCGTACGCGTTGTGAATCAGGAAAGAGATGTGCATGCGTCCCCGTATCCCGCGTTTCCATGCGGACAGTCCCCCTCATCCGCCTACCGCAGGGTTAGACCAGGATTCCTGGCCAAGGGTTGGGTTTCCTCATCACTTTGTTTCCCAACAGATGCGCGATCGGTAGCCGAGAACGGGAACTTTCCGGCGATCCGTCCGATCACGGCTGGTAGGAGAGCTGTGGGACATCGAAGCAGTTGTCGTTCATGTCACCGCCCTGGGTCACCCAGCCCTTCCCGTCCTGCCAGCGGGCGACGGACACACACGTCCTGCGGGTCTTCGGGGGCTCGGCCCGGTGCTCGAAGGTGACCGGAAGGAGCAGCCCGCGCGCGGTGTACGGCCGGTCCCGGTTCATGAAGCGGTCGACGCACGCGCGTGTGACGTCGCCGCCCGCGCAGGACTTCGCCGCGTCGGTGAACCACATGGCGGCGGCCCAGCCCTCCAGCTGCCACTGGGAGAGCGCGTCCCCCTTGCCCGCCGCCTTCATCCCGGCCCGGAACTCGCGTACGGCCGGGTGGCCGGTGTCCTCGTAGTTCCGGCTCGAACCGGTCGCCCACAGGGCGTTGCGGCAGCGCGGCGCGTCCTTGTAGTCCTCGGCCACCGATGACGTCCAGTTCTGCACGTTGGTGACCTTCGCGGTGACCTTCGCCCCCACCTCGTCCATCGCCTCGCACAGCTGCGCGTTGCCGTGCGTGTCCATCGCGTCGAAGACGAGGTCGGCGCCCTGCTCCTTCAAGTCGGCGGCCGCCGCGCGGAAGTTGGGCAGCGCGAAGTCGACCTGTTCGGTGACCACCTTGTAGCCCTCGGCCCGCAGACCGCGGGTGACGAGCCGGGCGTACGCGGCGGACGCGGCCTGGTTGTAGGAGACGACGGCCGCGGTCCGCGCGCCCTGCTCCCGCTTGAAGTAGCGGTAGACCTCCGTGCCGCCGTACAGCTTCCCGTCCCACCCCGGCTTCCCGTTCCGCGGGGCGAGGCTGCCGTAGATCCCGTACAGATGCGGATACGTGTCGTACGCGGAGCCGATCGGCTGCCCGCCGACGTCGGGCACGCGCGCGTGGGACACCCGCGAGGCGCCCGCGTAGTCCAGCGACGTGGTGGCCACGAGCGCGACGACCTGCTGCTCCTCGACGAGCTTGTGCACACAGTCGTTGTTGCCGACGCCGCTGCCGCCGTCGTCGCAGGCGCGCACCTCGACCTTGCGGCCGCCGATGCCGCCGCGCGCGTTGATCCTGTCGAAGTAGGCCTTGGCGCCGTCGCGCGGCCCGGTGAACGCGGAGCCGCCGACCGGGCTCGTCGCGCTGGTGATGACGCCGACCCTGAGGGGCGCGCCGCCCACCGGCGCGGGCGCCGTGCCCCGCCGCTCGAAGTCGCTCTCCGGCAGGCGGCTGCCGCAGGCCGCGCTCCCCACCAGGAGCGCGACGGCGAGCAGCACCTCAGCAGCCGGGACCCGGCGACGCATTCCCGCTCAGCTTCACCAGCGCGCAGAGGGTCTTGACGGACACCTTCCAGGTGTCGTCCTGGTTCACCGACGTTCCGGAGGCGGTGGGCAGCGCGGTGGCGCCCTTCAGCGTCAGCGCGTACGTCACGTCGGCGTCCTTCGGCGAGGTGAACTCGACCTTGCCGACCTTCGCGGCGACCTGCTTGCCGCGCTCGTCGCCGCTGAAGCCCTCCAGGACCTGCCGCATCTCGGACCCGTTCTCCAGGACGGCTTCCTTGTCCTTCATGGACACCTTGGGGTCGAAGAACTTCTCCCAGTTGGTGCGGACCTCTTTCTCCGCGGCCGCCTTGTCGGCGGGCGCGCTCGCGCTCTCCCGAGGCGCCTCGGTCGTCTTCTCCACGGACGGCTCCGGCGGGTCGCTGCCGTCCCCGCCCCCGCTGTCGTCGCCACAGGCCACGGCGGCGGATGCGATCAGCAGGACCGCGGCGGCCGCCGACACCGCGCCGCGCACCCTCCCCCGCCCGCGCTCCGTCCCCCGCCTGGGGCTGCTCCCGAGAACCATCTGGCTCACCACCGGGTATCGGTCCGGGCCATCAGCGCCCGGAGCTTTCAGGGTCAGCTTCCAGAAGGCATAGTGCAATCCATCGGCTGACATGGACAGCCCATCGACGTTACTGACGCGTTCCAGGGGGCCTCGATGCGGGCGGCTCGGACAGATCAGACGGCCAGTGCGGCCCGTTCGGCCCGGCTGCGCGGGGTGCGTCCCGAACTCTGGGCGGCCTTCGCGGCACTCGCCGCCGGTGCCGTGCTCTGTGTGATCGGCTGGTACGGCATCTCCGGAGAGCGGTTCGCGGAACGGCAGTTGCCCTATCTCGCCTCGTGCACGGTGCCGGGCGCGGCGCTGATCATCGCGGGCACCATGCTGCTCACCCACGGCAGGAGCACGCTGGCCGCGGCGCGCGTGGAGGAGCTGTACGGCCTCCTGGTGGCGGCGGAACCCAGCACTCCCCTCGCGCACCGGCCACCGCCCGCCACGGCGACCAGCGACGACCTCCTGATGGTCCCCGGCGGCACGCTGTGGCACCGCGCGGACTGCCCCCTGGTCGCGGACAAACCGGAGGCGGTCCCCGCGGACGCCACGATCCTCGCGCGGGGCGATCTGGGCCCCTGCCCGATCTGCGAACCCCCCGCCGACGCCGCCCCGGAGCGATGACGCGGTGGCGTCCCTGAGCTACGACCTCACGCTGGCCGGGCTCTCGGTCGGCAGCGCGGCCGCCCTCACCGGCATCGGACTGATCGTCACGTACCGCGCGACCGGCGTCCTCAACTTCGCGCACGGCGCGATCGCGATGGTGTGCGCGTACGTCCTCCGCCAGTTCACGGCCGAGTGGCACTGGCCGCTCCCCCTGGCGGCCGCGGTCACCCTGCTCCTCGTCGCCCCCGCCATCGGCCTGCTCCTGGAGCGCGCGGTCTTCCGCCCGCTCGCGGTGCGCGGCGGCGCCCAGGCACAGACCCTGGTCGCGTCCATCGGCGTCTTCATCCTGCTCGTCGGGGCGGCGGCCCTGCTCTGGGGCCCGGGAGCCCGCGCGGACGCGCCGACCCTGCTCTCCGCCGACCCCTGGGCCCAGTTGGCGACGGCGGTGGCGCTCGCCGTCGCGGTGGGCGCGGTCACCCGCTGGACCCGCTTCGGCGGCGAACTGCGCGCCGTGGTCGACAACCGCCGCCTGGCCGTACTCTCCGGCATCGACGCGGACCGGGTGGCCGCGGCGGGCTGGGCGTTCGGCTCCTTCACTGCGGGCCTCACCGGGGTGCTCCTCGCCCCCTACCTCCGCCTCGACCCGTACGGCATGCCGCTCCTGGTGATGGAGGTCCTCGCCGTGGCGGTGGCCGCGGGGATGCGCAGCCTGCCCGTCGCCGTCCTGGTGGCGCTCGGCCTCGGCGTGGCCCAGAGCCAGCTGACCCGCCTGCACCCTTCGGGCTGGCAGGAGGAGCTCCTCCAGACGGCAGGCGCGAACCTCTTCGTCATCGCCCTCCTGATCGCGGCCCTGATCCTGCCGGGCATCGGCTCCCAGGACGCCCTGCCGCGCACGGCGACGGCCCGCGTCCCGACACCTCCGGGCGCCTGGATCGTCACCACGGTCCTCTTCCTGCTCCCGCTCGGCTTCGCGGGCTCGGACCTCACCACGTCCGTCCAGGTCCCGGCCCTTGCGGTGATCCTGCTCTCGCTGGTGATCGTCACGGGCCGAGGAGGCCAGATCTCCCTGGGCCAGGCCGCGTACGCGGGTCTGGGCGCGCTGTTCACCGCACTCCTCACGGCGGGCCGCTTCCCCGGCCTCCCCGAACTCCCGCACCTCCCCGCCCTCGCGGTGGCGGTACTCCTCGTGGCCCCGCTCGGCCTCCTCACCGGGTGGCCCGCGATCAGCAGACGCGGCCTCGCGCTGGCCCTCGCGACGTTCGCCGTGGGCGTGGGCGTCAGCCGCTTCGTCTTCGCCCAGCCGTACGCGACATCGGGCCTGACCCTGGACCGCCCCGCGGGCTTCGGCGGCGACCGCGCGTACTACGTGCTCGAACTCGCCCTCCTGACCGGCGCGTTGCTCCTGGTCACCGCGTTGCGCCGAGGCCGCACGGGCCGCGCGCTCGCGGCGATGCGGGACCACGAGGAGGGCGCGGCGGCGGCCGGAGTCCGGGTCCCCGCGCTCAAACTCGCGGCCTTCGTCACCGGCGCGGCGCTGGCCGCCCTGGGCGGCGGCATGCTCGCCATGGGCCAACGGGCCTTCGACGCCGGAGCGTACGACCCCGTACGCGGTCTGCTCTGGTTCGCGGCGGTCCTGGTCCTCGGCTCGGACAGCGTCCTGGGCGCCCTGGCGGCCGCGGCGCTCCTGGTCGGCCTGGACGCGGGCACCCGCGGCGGCGTGGCCGCGGCCCTCATCGGCCTCCTGGCCATCCTGATCGGCCGCTTCCCCGGCGGCCCCTACGAGGCGCTGCGCAAGGCCACGCACTACTTCCACCGCACACCACGCCTCACGCCCCGGGGCACCCACCTGCGCGACACGCTGCGCCCCGAGTCCGTACGGGGCCCGGTGCCCGCCACCACCCCGGAGCAACGTCCGCCGCGCCGACGCACGGGGACGCGGGGCGGGCACGCGGATACCCTCGCGGCCCCGCACCCACGAGGCAAGGGGAGCGAAGCCCCCACACTCGCCGCCCACCACATCACGCTCGCCTACGGCGGCTTCACGGCCCTGGACGACGTCTCCCTCACGGTCCCCCGCGGCCGTGTCACCGCGGTCATAGGCCCCAACGGCGCGGGCAAGAGCACCCTCTTCCACTGCCTGGCCGGAACCCTCCGCCCCCGATCCGGCAGCATCACCCTGGGCGCCAGGGACATCACCGCGCTCCCGCCCCACGCCCGCACCCGACTCGGCCTGGCCCGCACGTTCCAACAGCTCGCGGTCTTCCCGTCGTTGACGATCGAGGAGAACATCCGGGTCGCCACAGAACAGACCCGCCCCCGAGCCGCCACCCGCCGGCCCCTCCGCCTCCTGTCCCTGGAGCCCCTGGCCGCCCACCCCGCGGGGGCCCTCCCCACCGGCATCCTCAGACGTACGGAACTGGCGCGGGCCCTGGCGAGCACCCCCCACACCCTCCTCCTGGACGAGCCGGCCGCGGGCCTGGACACGGCCGAAGTGGCCGCGCTGGCAGCCCTGTTGCGGGCGCTGGCGGCCGACGGCACCGCGATCCTGGTGGTGGAGCACGACCTCGACCTGGTGGCGGACCTGGCCGACACCGTGCACGTGATGACGGCGGGCCGCATCGTCACCACGGGCCCGGCGGACCACGTACTGGCGATCCCATGAGGAGGGGCATCGGGCTGCACGGCGCCCACGTCCACTACGGCCCCCTGGAGGCCCTGCACGGCGTGAGCATCGCCGCCCCCTCCCCCGCCCTCACCGTCCTCCTGGGCCGCAACGGCTCGGGCCGCACCACGGCCCTGCGCGCCCTCGCGGGCACCCTCCCCCTCACCGAGGGCAGCGTCGTCAGGGACGGCAGGGACATCACGTCCCAACCGGCCCACGCCCGAGCCGCCGACGGCCTCTGCTTCATCCCGGACCGGCAGGCCGTGTTCGCCTCCCTCACCGTGCGGGAGAACCTCGAACTGGCCCACCCCACGGGCGACTTCACCGGGGCCCTGGAGGTCTACCCCGAGCTGCGCGCCCTGCTGCCGCGCCGCGCGGGCACGCTCTCCGGCGGCGAGCAGCGCATCCTCGCCCTGTCCAGGGCTCCCCTGTCGGGCGCCGGGGTGGTCCTCGCGGACGAGCCGACCCAGGGCATGTCGCCCGCGCTGGCGGCCCGTACGTACGAACTGCTCGACGCCCTGGACGCCTGCGTGGTCGTGGCGGAACAACGGCTGCCGCCCGCCCTGCGCCCCGGTGGGGGCGCGGGCCGGACGGCAGTGGTGCACGAACTGCGGCGCGGCACCGTGGTGTTCAGCGGCGAGCCGGGCGAACTCAGCTCCGCTTGCCGCCCGCGGCCCCCGAGCCGCCCGGAATGACCAGCAGCGTGCCCACGTTGAGCCGGTCCGGGGCCCGCCCGATCATGTCGCGATTGGCCTTGTAGAGGGCCTGCCACCCGCCCTTGACCCGGTAGCGCCGCGCGATGGAGCTCAGCGTCTCCCCGGCCTTGACGGTGTGCACGCGCCGATCGGCGGACCCCGTGCCACCGGGTCGGTCGAACCGCTCGATCCGCACCTTCTTGGAACAGACGGGCCAGGCTTCCCAGCCTTGCGTACGCAGCACCGCCTCGGCGACCTTGATCTGCTCCTCCCTGGTGGCGAGGTCGGCGCGCGGCGCGTACTTGAGCCCGCCGTGCTCCTCCCAGGTGGGCTGCCAGAACTGCAGCCCGCCGTAGTAGTCGTTGCCCGTGTTCACATGCCATCGCCCACTGCTCTCGCACTCGGCGAGGCAGCTCCACGGACCCTTGGTCAGCGAACAGTCGTACATCGCGGAAGCGGCCCCCGGCAGCGGCGGCGGAGCCGCGTTCGCGGAGGGGTGCGGCAGGACCACTGCCGCCAGGAGCGCGCCGAGGAGCAGGGACACGGACCGCAGACGCCTGGTCGGGTTCAGCTTCAGCTTCGGGTGCATCGGGTCACGCTAGGCGGCCGCGCGACGGCCCCAAGGCATGCCGCGCCGCCACGGTGGCGACCCCACCCGGTCGGCCGACCAGGCGCGATGCCGGATCCGCGGCGTCTCAGACCCGGATCCGCTGACCCGGCAGGATCACGTCGGGATCCCCGCCGATGACCGACTGGTTCACGGCGTACACGCGCTGCCAACTGGTGCCGTGCCGGGCCGCGATGCGGCTGAGGGTGTCGCCCTGCCGCACGGTGTAGTTGCCGGGAGCGCCCCGCGCGGCGCCCCGGTCGATACGGCCCGGTGCCCGCTCGGACCGCCGCTCCACGGCCTTGGGCGCGGGCTTGAACGCCTTGGGCGCGGGCTTGGCCGCCTTCGGCACCGGAGCCGCGGCGGACGGCGCACTGCCGTACGCGCCCGCCCGGGCAGCGCAGGTGGGCCAGGCGCCCCACCCCTGCGCGCGCTGAACCTTGGAGGCCACAGCGATCTGCTGCGCCTTGGACGCCCTGTCGGCGGTGGACGCATAGGCCCCGCCGCCGTACGCGCGCCAGGTACCGGCGGAGAACTGCAGCCCGCCGTAGTAGCCGTTGCCCGTGTTGGTCTGCCAGTTTCCGCCACTCTCACACCGTGCGATGCGGTCCCACACTCCGCCGTCTGCCGCGTCGGCCTGGCCGGTCGCGGCGAGCAGGGTCAGCGGGGCGATGAGTGCCGCCCCTGTGATCACTGCCGTCTTGCGAATGCGCTCGGGACGTGCGGACATGAATTTCCCTCTCGAAGGACCCGGGCTCCCCCCGGCCGTGCGGGCCCCTCGCGCATCCGGCGCCCGGGGTCCCGTCCGGCCCCGACCGCCGGTGTCGGTGCTTGAGCTGGCTGGTGCGACCGGCGGACGTACCCGAGCGGTGCTCGCTGCACACGGCGGTGGAATCTAGGAGCCCTCTTGCCCCGGCATCAACCAACTCCTTGTCATTCCAGGCCAGTTGACCGTTACCCGGAGTATCGGCGAATTTCGGCCACCCACTACATCCATTGATTTCAGGATTTATCGACCGGCAGGCCCGACGATCTGTGACCCACCTCACCGACCCAAGTTTCGTGCACCCAGCACGTGTTGGCGCGGAGTGACAGATTCCGGTGCCTGACTCACCCTCCGCTGCGGATGGTTCGATTCCGTTCGCTTCCACGCGTGACTTGCGCCACTGATCCACCGTTGTCTTCTTATGAGCCGGGCACCGCCCGGCCGCCACATCCACCCCACGCACCCCCATGTGACGATCGCGAGGAGCCACCGTGCCGCGCATGCTCGACGTCAGCGACGACGTACGCGCCGAGATCGGCGACGAAGAGGCCGACCGGCTGCTCGCCGGAGACAACACCCCCGGCAGTTACGACTGCACGTCCTGCCGCACCCCCGGAGACGCGGAACAGGAACGCACCAGCACCGTCCTGTTCGTCGGCGACGAGACCGCCGTGCTGGCCTTCGCCCACGCCACCTGCCTGCCCTCCCAGATCGTCGCGGTCTCCGAGGAGCAGCTGCAGGGCGCCGTGCGGTCGATCACCGGCGAGGACGGCGAAGGCGCCGCCGACGTCATCCCCGACCAGGCCGTACTCGGCGTGACCAGCGGCCTCGTCCTGATCGAGGGCGAGCTGCGGCCCGCCCTCGTCGTCGAGCCGACCGGGCCCATCGCCCGCCCCGGCAGCACGGGCGGCGGTGGCGACGACTTCCTGCCGCTCCTGATCGAGCAGGGCTTCCTGCCCGCGACCTCGCTCGACGGCGTACCGCCCGGGCTGCCCGGCTGGTCCGTGCTGCTCGCCATGGGCCAGCTGCACGCCATCCTGCAGCCCGGCAACAACGGCGGCTCCCCCGTCGCCTGGTGGCAGGCCCACCACCCGCTCCAGGTCACCGAGGCCTGGCGGGCCGCGGCCAACAAGACGCAGACCGTGCTGCTCTTCGCCGCGCCCTCCGGCGTGATCGGCCGCCAGCCGCGCGAGGACCTGCTGCGCGACGCCCTGGACAAGGCGGCGGCCCACGGCCGCCTGGTCGCCTGCACGATGCCGCTCGCCGGAACCTGACGCTCCGGCCTCCCGCGGGGGCCGCGCCGCCGACCCGAATGCGCCGGTCACACCCCCACCGGACCGGGAAAGCGGCGCGGCCCCCGCATCCGTCGGGCGGCGGTTTCGTTGGCACAGACGTGCACCCATACGACCCCTCACGCCACCGGCCCGTGTATCAGAGCCCGATCCCGTCCATGCGCACGGCGCAGGACACACCGGGCACCCACTCGGCCACGCCGATCTACGACACGCTGTACTCGGAGTACCTCAGGGCCTTCAGGGCCCTGCCGGGCGACCGGAGCGGCGAGGAGGACCTGGGGTTCTCCGCCTTCGGGGCGGGTCCTTACGGCATCCAGCACCGCGGCCACGAGCCACGGCACGACGCGCGGCACACGGCGTTCGGCCAGTTCCAGGTGGCCCGCTACGGCCAGCACGACCACCACATGGCGTACCACCACGCGACGGGCCACCACCAGTTCCCCGCCGCGCTGCCGCCGGGACCGCGCCGCGAGCACTGATTACACGCGAATGCCCGGCCTCCCCGTCGTGGGGAGGCCGGGCATTCGTGCGTACGGGAGACGGGTCGCGGCCACGCCCCGTGCGACCGCTACCGCTACTTCTACTGCTACTTCTTGCGGCCGCGCTTCTCGCGGACCCGCACCGAGACGTGGATCGGCGTGCCCTCGAAGCCGAACTCCTCGCGCAGACGGCGCTCCAGGAAGCGGCGGTAGCCCGCCTCGATGAAGCCGGAGGCGAAGAAGACGAACCGCGGCGGCTTCGTGCCCGCCTGGGTGCCGAAGAGGATGCGGGGCTGCTTGCCACCGCGCACCGGGTGCGGGTGGGAGGCGACGATCTCGCCGAGGAAGGCGTTCAGACGGCCGGTCGGCACGCGCGTCTCCCAGCCCGCGAGGGCCGTCTCGATCGCCGGGACGAGCTTCTCCATGTGGCGCCCGGTGGTCGCGGAGACGTTGACCCGCGGCGCCCAGGCGACCTGGGCGAGCTCGGTCTCGATCTCCCGCTCCAGGTAATAGCGGCGCTCCTCGTCGAGGGTGTCCCACTTGTTGTACGCCACGACGATCGCGCGGCCCGCCTCGACCGCCATCGTCACGATGCGCTGGTCCTGGACCGAGATGCTCTCGGAGGAGTCGATGAGGATCACCGCGACCTCCGCCTTCTCGACGGCGGCGGCGGTGCGCAGCGAGGCGTAGTAGTCGGCGCCCTGCTGGAGGTGGACGCGCTTGCGGATGCCCGCCGTGTCGACGAACTTCCAGGTGATGCCGCCCAGTTCGATGAGCTCGTCGACCGGGTCGCGGGTGGTGCCCGCCAGTTCGTTGACGACCACGCGGTCCTCGTTGGCCACCTTGTTCAGGAGCGAGGACTTGCCGACGTTCGGACGGCCGATGAGCGCGATGCGGCGCGGTCCGCCGATGGCCGTGCCGAAGGTCTGCGCGGGCGCCTCGGGCAGCGCGTCCAGGACGGCGTCGAGCATGTCGCCGGTGCCGCGGCCGTGCAGCGCGGAGACGGGGTGCGGCTCGCCGAGGCCGAGGGCCCACAGGGCGGTGGCGTCGGCCTCGCCGGAGGGGCCGTCGACCTTGTTGGCGCAGAGCACGACGGGCTTGCCCGCCTTGCGGAGCAGGCGCACGACGGCCGTGTCGGTGTCGGTGGCGCCGACCGTGGCGTCCACCACGAAGACCACGGCGTCCGCGGCCTCGATGGCGTACTCCGCCTGGGCGGCGACGGACGCGTCGATGCCGAGCACGTCCTGCTCCCAGCCGCCGGTGTCGACGAGCTTGAAGCGGCGGCCCGACCACTCGGCCTCGTAGGTGACACGGTCGCGGGTGACGCCGGGACGGTCCTCCACGACGGCCTCGCGGCGGCCGATGATGCGGTTCACCAGGGTCGACTTGCCGACATTGGGGCGGCCGATGACGGCGAGGACGGGCAGCGGGCCGTGGCCCGCCTCCTCGATGGCGCCCTCGACGTCCTCGACGTCGAAGCCCTCTTCGGCGGCGAGCTCCATGAACTGTGCGTACTCGGCGTCGCCGAGCGCCCCGTGGTCGTGCTCGGCGAAGCCGTCGCCCTCGGGCTGTGTCTGGTCGTTCATGAAGTCCGTACCTCGTCGTTCATCGTGGTGATCGGTGCACCGGCCTCTCGTCTCGGCCGGGGCACTACTTGATAAGTCTCGCTCAGCGCCCGGTCAGGCGCCTGGCGTTTTCCAGGTGGCAGGTGAGCCGCTCCTGGATGCGCACGGTCGCCTCGTCGAGCGCCTTGCGCGTACGCCGTCCGCTGCCGTCGCCCGCTTCGAAGGGGTCTCCGAAGACGACGTCGACCCGGCTGCGCAGCGGCGGCAGCTGCTTTATCAGCCGTCCGCGCCGCTCCGTACTGCCGAGGACGGCGACCGGCACGATCGGCGCTCCGCCGCGCACCGCGAAGTACGCGAGGCCCGCGCGCAGCGAGGCGAAGTCTCCCTCGCCCCTGGTGCCCTCGGGGAAGATCCCGAGGACGCCGCCGTCGGTCAGGACGCGAAGCGCCCTGGTGATGGCGGTGCGGTCGGCGACCGACCGGTCCACCTCGACCTGGCCGATCCCGTGCAGGAAGGAACCGAGCGGACCGATGAACGCTTCCTTCTTGATCAGGAAGTGCGTCGGCCGGGGCGCGACGCCCATGACCATCGGTCCGTCGACGTTGTGCGAGTGGTTCACGGCCAGGATCACCGGGCCGGTGGCCGGTACCTTCCAGGCGCCGAGCACCCGCGGCTTCCACAGCCCGTACATCAGGCCGACGCCGATCCGGCGGCCGACCTCCGCACCGCGCTCGGAAGCGCCCCGGTCGGCGGGAGCCTCGCTCACTTCGCCGCCCGCTTCTCCCCGACGAGGGTGACGACGCACTCGATGACCTGCTGGAGCGTGAGCTCGGTGGTGTCGACCTCGACGGCGTCGCCGGCCTTGGCCAGCGGGGACGTCTTGCGGGTGGAGTCGGCTGCGTCCCGCTTGATCAGGGCTTCCTGGGTCGCCTTGACGTCGGCGCCCTTGAGCTCGCCGGAGCGGCGGGCGGCGCGCGCCTCGGGCGACGCGGTCAGGAAGATCTTCAGGTCGGCGTCGGGCAGCACGGTCGTGCCGATGTCCCGGCCCTCGACGACGATGCCGAGCTCGGCCGATCCGGCGATGGAACGCTGCAGCTCGGTGATGCGGGTGCGCACCTCGGGGACGGCGCTGACCGCGCTGACCTTGGAGGTGACCTCCGTGGTGCGGATCGGGCCCGCGACGTCCGTGCCGTCGACCGTGATGGTCGGGGCGGCCGGGTCGGTGCCGGAGACGATCTCGGGCTTGCCCGCGACGGCCGCGATCGCGCTCGGGTCGGTGAGGTCGATGCCGTTGTGCACCATCCACCAGGTGATCGCCCGGTACTGGGCGCCGGTGTCCAGGTAGCTGAGGCCGAGCTGGGCGGCGACGGCCTTCGAGGTGCTCGACTTGCCCGTGCCGGAGGGCCCGTCGATGGCGACGATCACGGCGGCCGGGGCGGCGGTTGCTGCGGTTTCCACGGGGAGCGGACACCTTTCGCAGTACTCGGAGCGGGGAAGCGGGGCGCGAACACGCCCCGCACAAGGTTACTGGCTCGCACACCCTGCCCTTACAGCCCCCGCGTACCGGCCCCTGCCGCCCGCCCGCGGCGGCCCCGGCTCCCGGCCGCCGCCGCCCCGCGGCCGGACGACCGGCCGCTACTGCCGGATCGACCAGCCCCGCTCGCGCAGCGCCGCGCTCAGCACGGGCGCCGCCTTCGGCTCGACCATCAGCTGGATCAGGCCCGCCTGCTGCCCGGTGGCGTGCTCGATGCGCACGTCCTCGATGTTGACGCCCGCCCGGTCCGCGTCGGCGAAGATCCGGGCCAGCTGGCCCGCCTTGTCGTCGATGAGCACCGCGACGACCTCGTACGCGGCCGGCGCCGCGCCGTGCTTGCCCGGCACCCGGGTCTGGCCCGCGTTGCCGCGCCGCAGCACGTTCTCGACGCCCGTCACGCCCTCGGTCCGCTTCGCCGCGTCGGCGGACTGCAGCGCCCGCAGCGCCGCCACCGTCTCGTCCAGGTCGGTGGCGAGGGCGGCGAGCAGGTCGGCGACCGGGCCCGGGTTGGCGGAGAGGATGTCGATCCACATGCGCGGGTCCGACGCGGCGATCCGCGTCACGTCCCTGATGCCCTGGCCGCAGAGCCGCACCGCGGACTCGTCGGCGTGCTCCAGGCGGGCCGCGACCATGCTGGAGACCAGGTGCGGCATGTGCGAGACGAGGGCGACGGCGCGGTCGTGGGCGTCGGCGTCCATCACGACGGGGACGGCGCGGCAGAGCGCGACGAGCTCCAGGGCGAGGTTGAGGACCTCGGTGTCGGTGTCCCGGGTCGGCGTGAGCACCCAGGGCCGCCCCTCGAAGAGGTCGGCGGTGGCGGCGAGCGGGCCGCTGCGCTCACGCCCCGACATGGGGTGCGTGCCGATGTAGGGGGTGAGGTCGAGGCCGAGGGCCTCCAGGTCGCGGCGCGGGCCGCCCTTGACGCTGGCCACGTCGAGGTAGGCGCGCGCGGCGCCGCGCCGCATGACGTCGGCCAGGGTGGCGGCGACGTGCGCGGGCGGCACGGCGACGACGCACAGGTCGACGGGGCCCGCGGGCGCCTCGTCGGTGCCCGCGCCGAGCGCGGCCGCGGTGCGGGCCTGCGACTGGTCGTGGTCGGCGAGGTGGACGGTGACGCCGCGGGACGCGAGGGCGAGGGCGGCGGAGGTGCCGATCAGACCGGTGCCGATGACGAGGGCGGTTCTCACTGGGCGATGTCCTTGCGGAGTGCGGCGGCGGCGCCGAGGTAGACGTGCGCGACCTCGGAGCGCGGCCGGTCGGTGTCGATGTGCGCGAGGACGCGGACCACGCGCGGCATGGCCCCCGCTATGTCCAGCTCCTGGGCGCAGATCAGCGGTACGTCGACGATGCCGAGGCCGCGCGCGGCGGCCGCGGGGAAGTCGCAGTGCAGATCGGGCGTGGCCGTGAACCAGATGCTGATCAGGTCTTCCTGGGTCAGCCCGTTCCGCTCGAGGACGGCGGTGAGCAGCGCGCTGACCCGCTCGCCCATGTGCCCGGCCTCGTCCCGCTCCAGTTGGACGGCGCCCCGGACCGCTCGTACCGCCACAGTGCTGCTCCTCGCTCGCGCGGCGACGACTGTTGCCGACACCTTCGTACGACAAGCGTAGTCAGCGCCCGGCACGGGAGTGCGCGGCGCCCGTCTGCCGAGACGGGCGCCGCGCACCATACCGGGGTGGGTCAGAGCTGCTGCTGCTTGATCAGGTCCTCGAGCGATCCGGAGGGCACCTGGCCCTCGGGCGTCAGCTTGTCGACGGCCTGCGGCAGCACCTGAGCGATGTCGTTCGCGGCCTGCTCAGGGGAGACTCCGGCCTCCTCGGCGACTTGGCGGAGGGTGTCGTCGGGCAGCGCCTCCCGCACCTGGGCGCCGGAGACCTCCTTGTTCTCGCCGTTGCCGACCCAGGACTGGGCCTGGTCGGCGAGTCCGGCCTTGGTCAGCCCTTCGAGCAGGCCGGACAGCGGGTTGCTCCCGCCCGCGCCGCCGCCCTTGCTCATCAGGGCGCCGAGCAGCGCGCCGAGGATGTTCCCGCCACCGCCGCCGGACGAGCCACCCTGCTGACCGCCCTGCTGGCCGCCGCCGAGGAGACCGCCGAGAAGGCTGCCGAGATCGTTACCCGCCATGGTCGCGCCTTTCGCGTGAAGGGCCGGGCCCGCGCCGAGGAGGACGGCGGGGCCTCAGACCATGCCAATGTCACCCGAATCGCCCACTGTCGCCACTTGGGCCGATTGGGGGACGTTTAGCTATGGATAGCTATGGACGAAGGGGGACGGGTCCGCTTGCATGGAAGGGCCGGGCAGGCTCAGCGCCTCGGGGGGCTCGCATGAAGCGCTCAGGACCTCTGTACACCCTTCTCGCCGGGCTGCTGCTCGCCCTGTTCATGCTGTCGCTCAACGCGACGACGGGGACGGGCAGTTCGTCGTACGGAGGGAACGCGCCCGGCACCACACCCCCCTCCCCCACGAAGGGCACGCCGAAGCCGACGGGCAGCCCCTCCGCGAGTGCGTCCGAGAGCCCCTCGAAGAAGCCGCCGCCCAACGCCGACTACGCGGGCCGCACCGACGACAACACCTCGGCGGTCTCCCTCTCGCTGCGCGACGGCAAGGCCATCGCGTACTTCTGCGACGGCCACAACACCGAGTCCTGGCTGAAGGGCGACGTCGAGGACGACGGCTCGATGCGGCTGACCGGCAAGCACGGCGCGAAGCTGAACGGTCAGCTCACCGGCAAGAGGATCCGGGGCACGGTCGACATCGACAAAGAGACCTGGAAGTTCACCGCCGCCAAGGCCGTCAAGCCGTCCGGCCTCTACCGCGCCACCACCGAGGTGCGCGGCGCCAAGCTCGACGGCGGCTGGATCGTCCTGGCCGACGGCAGCCAGGTCGGCATCCTCAAGCGCGACGGCAAGCCCGCGAAGGCCCCGCGGCTCGACCCGCGCACCGGCACCGTCCGGGTCGACGGCGACGTCGTCACCGCCCGCCCCGTCACGCCGTAGAGCCGCCCGCCCGCATCGCCGGGCGCCCGTCCCGCCCACGCCGAGAGGGAGCCCTCATGAGCGTCGACCCCACCGCCCCCACCCAGGGCGGCTTCCCCGTGCCCCCGGGCGCGGGCGAGCACCGCAGGCCGGGCGCCGCCCGCTATCTGGTGCCCGCGCTGTTCGCCGCGGCCGTCGCGGTGGGCCTCGGGGCGTACGGCAAGATCCACGATCCGGAGGGCACCGCCTTCAACCTCGCGGGCTTCAGCAGCACGAGCGCCGTCAAGTCCTGGCTGGCCACGACGGCGTTCGCCTTCGCGCTCGTGCAGGTCGTCTCGGCCCTGATGCTGTACGGGAAGGTCCCGGGACCCTCCTGGTCGGCGGCCCTGCACCGCTGGTCGGGCCGGATCGCGTTCCTGGTCGCCGTCCCCGTGGCGGTGCACTGCCTCTACGCGCTCGGCTACCAGACGTACTCGACCCGCGTGCTGTGGCACTCGCTGCTCGGCTGCTTCTTCTTCGGCGCGTTCAGCGCCAAGATGCTGCTGCTCCGCTCGGAGCGGCTGCCCGGCTGGCTGCTGCCCCTGGTCGCGGGCGTGGTCTTCGTGACGCTCACGGTGATCTGGCTGACGTCGGCGCTCTGGTTCTTCCGTACGGTCGGGGTGACGACGTGAGCGGCGCGGGGCGGGCGTCGCGGCGGGCGGTCATCGCGGCGGGCGCGGGGGCGCTGGCGGCGGGCTGCACGAAGTACGGCGACGAGGGGTCACAACCGGAGCCCTCGGACACCGCGACCCCGCCCCCGTCCTCGTCCGCACCCGGCTCCGCCAAGACCTCCGGATCCTCCGCGCCCGCCTCCGAGAGTCCGAAGCCGCCCGCGGGCCCCGAGCTGGCCAAGACCTCCGACATCCCGGTCGGCGGCGGCAAGGTCTTCAAGGACAAGAAGGTCGTCGTGACCCAGCCCGAGAGCGGCGACTTCAAGGCCTTCTCCGCGGTCTGCACCCACCAGGGCTGCACGGTCTCGGAGGTGGCGGGCGGCACGATCAACTGCCCCTGCCACGGCAGCAAGTACCGGGTGGCCGACGCCTCCGTCGCGGGCGGCCCCGCGCCGCGCCCACTGCCCCCGCAGAAGATCACGGTCACCGGAAACTCGATCACGCTCGGCTGACCCGGAGCCGTACGCTCACGGCATGCGCCCTCCGGACCCTCACGACCTGGTACGCGACCACACGATCTACTCCTGCGTGATGGGCTCGCGCGCCTTCGGCCTGGCCACGGACGGCAGCGACACCGACCGCAGGGGCGTCTTCCTCGCCCCCACACCGCTCTTCTGGCGCTTCGACAAGCCGCCGACGCATGTGGACGGGCCCGCGGCCGAACAGTTCGGCTGGGAGCTGGAGCGCTTCTGCGAACTCGCCCTGCGCGCGAACCCGAACGTCCTGGAGTGCCTGCACTCCCCGCTGGTGGAGCACCTCACGGACACCGGCCGCGAACTGCTCGACCTGCGCGACGCCTTCCTCTCCCGCCAGGCCCACGACACCTTCGCCAGGTACGCCCTTGGCCAGCGCAAAAAACTCGACGCCGACGTCCGCGTCCACGGCGTCCCGCGCTGGAAGCACGCCATGCACCTGCTCCGCCTGCTGATGTCCTGCCGCGACCTGCTGCGCACCGGCGAGCTGACGATCGACGTCGGCGAGCAGCGCGAGCCGCTGCTCGCGGTCAAGCGCGGCGAGGTCTCCTGGCCGGAGGTCGAGTCGTGGATGAACCGTCTCGCGGCAGAGGCGGACGCGGCGGCTCCGCACAGCCCGCTCCCGGCTGGACCCGACCGGGAGCGGATCGAGGACTTCCTCTTCCGTACGCGGCAGGCGTCAGCCCTGAAGTCCTGAAGTCCTGACAGGCGTACGCGGACGACGAGGCCGGGGTCAGCCGTCATGGCTCAAGAATCCCAGAGCGTGCCGAACGCGCGCAGCTCGTCCCCGTGTTCGATCCGCGCCGTCCACTCGGCGGGCCACGCGGCCGCCCCGAGGTGCGCCCCCGCGAAGGCCCCGGCCAGGCAGGCGATCGAGTCCGAGTCCCCCGACGTGCAGGCGGCTCTGCGCAGCGCCGTGACCGGCTCGTCGACGAACATCAGGAAGCACAGCAGGCCGGTGGCGAGCGCCTCCTCGGCGATCCAGCCCGCGCCGGTGGCCAGGCAAGGATCGGTCTCCGGCGAGGGTGAGCGCAGCGCGTCCTTGAGCCTCTCCAGGACATCGAGGCACTCGTCCCAGCCCTGCGCGATGAACGCCCCCGGCGTCGCGGCCCCGCCCCGCTTCCACAGCTCGCCGAGCCAGCGCTCGTGGTACGTCTCGCGGTTCTCGTACGCGTACGAGCGCAGCAGTCCGACGAGCCCGGTCGGCTCGACGCCCTCGGCGAGCAGCCGGACGGCGTGCGCGGTGAGGTCGGAGGCGGCGAGCGCGGTGGGGTGGCCGTGGGTGAGCGCGGACTGCAACTGGGCGACGCCCGCCCGCTGTTCGTCGCTCAGGCCCGGCACGAGGCCGATGGGCGCGACGCGCATGTTGGCGCCGCAGCCCTTGGAGTGCACCTGGCTCGCCTGCTCCCACGGCTTGCCGCCCATGAGGAGGTAGCACGCCTGTAGGCAGGTGTTGCCGGGCGCGCGGTTGTTCTCCGGAGACTGGTACCAGTCCACGAACTCCTCGCGCAGCGGCCGCTCAAAACGCTTGGGCCCGAGCAGCCCACGGTCCATGGCGGTACGCAGGCCGCGGGCCAGCGCGAGCGTCATCTGGGTGTCGTCCGTGATGAGCGCCCGCTTCGGCAGCTCCATCTCCCGCCAGGGCCCGCACTTGGCGAGGATCGACGGTACGTCGTCGAACTCGGTCGGGTAGCCGAGCGCGTCCCCGAGGGCGAGCCCGAGCAGGGATCCGGTGGCGGCGCGCTTCATGAGGAGGTCCCTTCCGACGCGGGGCGGAGCAGGGGCGGGTGCAAGGTGGTGGCGGTGCCCGCCCGGAAGAGCGCGGCGGGCTTGCCGCGGCCGCCGGTCAGCCGTGCGGCGCCGGGGATCGCCTCGACGAGCCCTGCGGTGCCGACGACCTTGCGCCGGAAGTTGGCGGGGTCGAGTTCGGCGCCCCACACCGCCTCGTAGACCTGCCGCAGCTCGCCGAGGGTGAACCGGGGCGCGCAGAAGGCGGTGGCGATGCCGGTGTACTCGAGCTTGCCGCCGACCCGGTCGTGGGCGTCGGCGAGGATCCGGTCGTGGTCGAAGGCGAGCGGCCGGTAGGTCGCGGGGCTGTACGGCAGCCAGGCGGCGCGGGCCGCGTCGCCGCCGCCGCGCACCTCTGGCTGGTCGGGCACGAGCGCCGCGAACGCGACGGAGACGACCCGCATGCGCGGGTCGCGGTCCGGCTCGCTGTAGGTGCGCACCTGCTCCAGATGGAGCCCGCTGACGTCCGCGAGCCCGGTCTCCTCGGCGAGCTCGCGCGCCGCCGCGCTCTCCGCGGACTCGTCGGACCGCACGAAGCCGCCGGGCAGCGCCCAGCGCCCCGCGTACGGCTCCTGGCCGCGCTCGACGAGCAGCACGTGCAGCGCGCCGTCGCGGATGGTGAACACCGCCAGGTCGACGGTGACGGCGAACGGCTCGTAGGCGTGTTTGTCGTAGGTCCCGGACACGGACATGCCCGCCCACCCCCTTAAAAGTCATCACGACTATAAAGAGGGTGGGCGGGCCGTCACAACCCCTGAGGGCCTACAGATCGACTTCCTTCATCAGCATGCCGACCTCCGTGTTCGAGAGCCTGCGCAGCCAGCCGGACTTCTGGTCGCCCAGGGTGATCGGCCCGAAGGCCACCCGCACCAGCTTGTCGACCGGGAAGCCCGCCTCGGCGAGCATGCGCCGCACGATGTGCTTGCGGCCCTCGTGCAGGGTGACCTCGACCAGGTAGTTCTTGCCGGTCTGCTCCACGACGCGGAAGTGGTCCGCGCGCGCGTAGCCGTCCTCCAGCTCGATGCCGTCCTTGAGCTGCTTGCCCAGGTCGCGCGGGATCGGACCCACGATGTGCGCGAGGTAGGTCTTCTTCACGCCGTACTTCGGGTGGGTCAGCCGGTGCGAGAGCTCACCGTGGTTGGTGAGCAGGATGACGCCCTCGGTCTCGGTGTCCAGACGTCCCACGTGGAACAGCCGCGTCTCACGGTTGTTCGTGTAGTCGCCCAGGCACTGGCGGCCGTCGGGGTCCTCCATGGTGGCCACGACACCGGCCGGCTTGTTCAGCGCGAAGAACTGGTACGACTGCGTGGCCACGGTCAGGCCGTCGACCTTGATCTCGTCCTTCTCGGGGTCGACGCGCAGGCCCTGCTCCAGGACGATCTCGCCGTTGACCTCGACGCGGGCCTCGTCGACCAGCTCCTCACAGGCACGGCGCGAGCCGTAGCCCGCACGGGCCAGGATCTTCTGCAGCCGCTCGCCCTCCTGCTCGGCACCCGGGAAGGTCTTGGGCGGGCTCACCTTGGGCTTGCCCGCGTACCGCTCGCGGTTGCGCTCCTCCTGCCGGGCGTCGTACTCCCGCGAGGTCGCCGGGGAGCCGCCGCGGCGGCTGCCGCGGGCGCCGGTGCCCTGCGAGGTGCGGGGGCCGCCCTTGGCGCCGCCGCGCGCCGCCGCGCCACGGCCCTTCTTGGGCGCGCCGCCGCCGTCGGCGGGGCTCACGTCGTAGCGCCGCTCCTCGGGACGCGGCTTGCTCGGCCTGCCGCTGTCCTGCTTGTCGTCACGGCCGTTACCGGCACCCCGGTAATTGCCGCGGCCACCGGTGCTTCCCCGGCCGCCGCTGTTGCCGCGGCCGCCGCTGTTGCCACCACGGCTCCCGCCGTTGTTTCCGCTGCTGTTCCTGCCGCTGCTGTTTCGCATCAAAGTTCCGTCTAGTCGTCAGCGTCCTCGTAACCCGGCGCATCGGGTGCGTCCGGGTCGAACGACGGGACACCTTCCAGCGTCTCCGACTCGATCGCCTCCGCCTCGGGGAGGAAGGGCGCGAGCTCCGGGAGTTCGTCAAGGCCGCGCAGGCCCATCCGCTCCAGAAAGTAGTTCGTCGTCCTGTACAGGATCGCACCTGTTTCGGGTTCCGCGCCCGCCTCCTCCACCAGACCCCTCTGGAGGAGCGTCCGCATCACCCCGTCACAGTTCACCCCGCGCACCGCGGAGACCCGGGAACGGCTGACCGGCTGGCGGTACGCGACCACCGCGAGGGTCTCCAGGGCCGCCTGGGTGAGCCGCGCCTGCTGCCCGTCAAGGACGAAGCCCTCCACCGCCGCGGCGTACTCGGGCCGCGTGTAGAACCGCCACCCGCCCGCCACCAGGCGCAGCTCGAAGCCCCGCTTCTGCACCGTGTACTCGTCGGCCAGCTCCCGCAGCGCCTCGGCGACCTGCCGCCTCGGCCGCTGCAGGATCTTCGCGAGGTGCTCCTCGGTGGCGGGCTCGTCCACCACCATCAGGACGGCCTCTAGAGCGGGCCGCAGCGCCAGCTCCGCCACGGCACCGGCAAGCTCCCCCACGGGGCTCTGCTGCTCGCTCACGCCTTCTCCTCCATCGGCTCGGGGGCCCGGTCGAACTCGTCGGTCACGGTCGGCTCCTCCGCACCGTCCCCGCCGGTCCACCGGACCATCAGCTCGCCCAGCGGGTCCTCCTGGTCCAGGGCGACGACCTTCTCCCGGTAGAGCTCCAGGAGGGCCAGGAAGCGGGCGACGACCGTCAGGGTGTCCCCCGCGTCCTCCACGAGCACCTGGAAGCTGACCTCCCCGCGCTCCCGGAGCCGGGCGACGACGAGGCCCGCCTGCTCCCGTACGGAGACCAGCGGGGCGTGAATGTGGTCCACGTACACCTGCGGCTCGGCGCGCGGCCGCATGGCCTTCACGGCGAGCTTGGCGAATCCTTCCGCCCCGATGCTGATGACGACCTCGGGCAGCAGCTCGGCGTGGTGCGGCTCCAGGCCCACGGTCCGCGGATAGCGCCGTGCCTCGTCATCCAGGCGCCCGCTGAAGATGTCCGCGATCTGTTTGTACGCGCGGTACTGCAGCAGCCGCGCGAAGAGCAGGTCCCTGGCTTCGAGCAGCGCCAGATCGGCTTCGTCCTCGACCTCGGCTGCGGGCAGCAGGCGGGCCGCCTTCAGATCGAGCAGGGTGGCCGCGACCACCAGGAACTCGGTGGTCTGGTCCAGGTCCCAGTCGGCCCCCATGGCGCGGATGTGCGCCATGAACTCGTCGGTCACCTTGGACAGCGCGACTTCGGTGACGTCGAGCTTGTGCCGGGAGATCAGCTGCAACAGCAGATCGAAGGGCCCTTCGAAGTTCGCGAGCCGAACCTTGAACCGCCCGTCATCGGGCTCGGCAGAAGCTTCGGTCCCGGAGTCCGCGTTGTGGGCAGGCGTTCCGCACGGCGAGTGGGGCATCCCCTGCTCGAGCGAAGCCGAGAGCTTGGGGAAGGGTGGGCACAACGCCCCACGGTCCGCAGGCAAGGGCTCCGGTTCAGCGGAAGAAGCCCCCGGGCCGCGCCCCAGGGTGCGGCGCCGAGCGGCGGGTGGTGCGGATTCACTGTTCTGGGCCATGAGGCCAGAAACGCTACCCCTACCGCCCGCGCAACCGTCGTACGAGAATGCTCGCGTCCCCGCGCGACTCCAGGTCGGCGAGGACGACGGCGACCGCCTCGCGCACGATGCGCCCGCGGTCGACCGCGAGACCGTGCTCGCCGCGCAGCACGAGGCGCGCGTGCTCGAGGTCCATCAGTTCCTCGGCGGAGACGTACACGGTGATCTTCTCGTCGTGCCGCTCGCGCCCGCTGGGGCGCCGGTTGGCCGCCCTGGCCCGCCGCCGTGCCTGCGCGGTGGACGAGCCGCCGGACTTGCCGCCGCTCTGGGCGGCCGCGCCGTCCTGCGCGGGTGCCGCACGGCGCCCCGCACCCTTCTCGCCCTCGGCCGTCCCGGCCGCCCTGCTGCGCGACCCGGATCCGGACTCGGCGTCCGTGGCCGCGTGTTCGGCGGGCTCACCGCCGTCGCCCTGCGCGGCGGCGTCGTCCGTGGCCGCGGTCTCGTCGCTCTCGCCCGCGGGACCCGGCACCCTCGGCTCGCCGTTGGCCGGGCGCCGCGGAGACGACGACTGGAGCGCCATCCCCCCGGTCGTACGGAACAGTTCGTCGGCCCCGGGCAGACTCACTCGGCGTGACACCGGGCGAGCACCTCCCTGGCGAGCTGACGATAGGCGGCCGCGCCGACCGAGTTGGAGGCGTACGTCGTGATGGGCTCACCGGCGACCGTGGTCTCCGGGAAGCGCACCGTGCGCCCGATGACCGTGTGGTAGACGTGGTCGTCGAAGGCCTCGACCACGCGCGCGAGCACCTCACGGCTGTGCACCGTGCGCGAGTCGTACATGGTCGCGAGGATGCCGTCGAGCTCCAGGTCGGGGTTGAGCCGCTCCTGGACCTTCTCGATCGTCTCGGTCAGCAGGGCCACACCGCGCAGCGCGAAGAACTCGCACTCGAGCGGCACGATCACCTTGTGAGCCGCCGTCAGGGCGTTCACGGTGAGCAGGCCGAGCGAGGGCTGACAGTCGATCACGATGTAGTCGTAGTCCTGCATCAGCGGCTTGAGCGCCCGCTGCAGGGTGGACTCGCGCGCGACCTCGCTCACCAACTGCACTTCGGCGGCCGACAAGTCGATGTTGCTGGGCAGCAGGTCCATGTTCGGGACCGCGGTCTTCAGGAGCACCTCGTCCGCGGACATGCCGCGCTCCATGAGGAGGTTGTAGACCGTCAGGTCCAGCTCCATCGGGTTCACCCCGAGGCCCACCGAGAGGGCGCCCTGCGGGTCGAAGTCGACGAGCAGGACCCGGCGTCCGTACTCCGCGAGTGCCGCGCCCAGGTTGATGGTCGACGTCGTCTTGCCGACGCCGCCCTTCTGGTTGCACATCGCGATGATCTTCGCGGGACCGTGGTCGGTCAGCGGGCCCGGGATCGGAAAGTACGGCAGCGGGCGCCCCGTGGGACCGATGCGCTCGCGGCGCTGACGGGCGGCGTCCGGCGCGAGCGTGGCCGCGTACTCCGGATCGGGCTCGTACTCGGCGTCGGGGTCGTAGAAGTGCCCCTGGGGCAGTTCCTCGTAGTCGGCGAGGTGGGTGTGGGTGTTATCGCCACTCCGGTCGCCGGCCATGGCGTTCACGTGATGGCCATCCATGCTCTGGGGTGCTGACTGTGTCGGCTGGGGGCTCTGCCGGGCTTCGAAGGTGCGGACAGCGACCGAGCCGACGGCCTCGAGCCCCACGGGTCCTTGGCCCCGCTCAGAGGTTCCTGGTTGACCACCCCCGGGAGCAAATGTCGACTCATTCACAAGTCGTCTTACCTCCTTGGTGACCAGGAAATTTCTCGATAGGTCAGCGTGGCACCATGCCGACGGTTGGCGACTCTATGGCGTGTCACCGGTCCACAGCAACACAATCCGCCGGACCGGGCCTGATGTGTCGGCAACGGAACACCCTGATGTCAAGGGCGTGCGGCATGTCATCGGCACGTTTCAGGGGTGGGCGAAACGGTTAAAGGGTTACGTTCAAGGCGAGTTGAGCGTGTCCACACTGATACACATACGGCCGGACCCCTCTCAAGGTCCGGCCGTTGGCGTGAGATTGACGACTCTCGTTGACGAAAGTGTCCGAGACTGACCGAAGTCAGTCACCCGGGTCAGCCGAGGAGCGTCTCGAGCTCGAGGTGCTCGAGACCGTGGGCCTCGGCGACCTCCTTGTAAACGACCTTGCCGTCATGGGTGTTGAGACCCAGGGCGAGCGCCGGGTCGCGGCGCAGGGCCTCGACCCAGCCGCGGTTCGCCAGCTCGACGATGTACGGCATCGTCGCGTTGGTCAGCGCGTACGTGGAGGTGTTGGGCACCGCGCCGGGCATGTTGGCGACGCAGTAGAAGACCGAGTTGTGGACCGGGAAGGTCGGCTCGGCGTGCGTGGTGGCGTGCGAGTCCTCGAAGCAGCCGCCCTGGTCGATCGCGATGTCGACAAGGACACTTCCCGGCTTCATCCGCGAGACGAGCTCGTTGGTGACCAGCTTCGGGGCCTTGGCGCCCGGGATCAGGACGGCACCGATGACGAGGTCGGCCTCGAGGCAGGCCTTCTCCAGCTCGAAGGCGTTGGAGACGACGGTCTGGATCTTCGTACCGAAGATCTTGTCCGCCTCCTTGAGCTTGTTGATGTCCTTGTCGAGCAGGGTCACGTGGAAGCCCATGCCGATGGCGATCTGCGCGGCGTTCCAGCCGGAGACGCCGCCGCCGATGACGACGGCCTTGCCCGCCGCCACGCCGGGGACGCCGCCGGGCAGGACACCGCGACCGCCCTGGGCGGCCATCAGGTGGTAGGCGCCGACCTGCGGGGCCAGGCGGCCCGCGACCTCGGACATCGGGGCGAGCAGCGGGAGCGCGCGGTTCGCGGTCTCCACGGTCTCGTACGCGATGGCGGTGGTGCCCGACTCCAGGAGCGCGTCCGTGCACTCCTTGGACGCGGCCAGGTGCAGGTAGGTGAAGAGGGTCTGGTCCTTGCGCAGGCGGTGGTACTCCTCCGCGATCGGCTCCTTGACCTTCAGGAGCAGGTCGGCGGTGGCCCAGACCTCATCGGCGGTCTCCAGGATCCGCGCACCGGCCGAGACGTACTCGGCGTCCGTGATCGAGGAGCCCACACCGGCGTTCCGCTCGATGACGACCTGGTGGCCGTGGCGCACCAGCTCGTGCACGCCGGCGGGGGTGATGGCCACCCGGAACTCGTTGTTCTTGACCTCGCGGGGGATGCCGACCTTCATCGTGGATCACGGTCCTTGGCTCAGGGGATTTCTCGGGCAATGCAACACAGACCGGTGCACACGAGGGCGCAACGGGAGACACCACGGATGTACGCGGCGGAGCCAGTCTAATGAAGGATTTCTCGCTGTCTAGCCTTCCAATACTTCAATCTTCTGTAGATGCACTACGGATTTCGCAGGCGGAAGGCTGCGCTCCACCGTTTGATTCAAGCCTGGCGGCCTTCGGGATCTCCGTTCCCAGCATGCGCTCGGCCGCGCCCCTGTGCAGCCGGGCGGCCGCCGGGTCGCCGAGGCGCTCCAGGGTGTCCGCGAGCCGCAGCTGCAGCGCGGCCTGCAGACGGACGTCCTTGGCGTGCCGCGCCCACTCCACCGCCTCCTGGCAGGTACGCAGCGACTCCTCGGGCCGCCCCGCGTACTCCTGGACCCGCGCCATCTCGCTCAACGCCCGCGCCTGGGCCGCCACGTCCCCGTTCTTGCGGTGCCCGGTGACGGACGAACTCCAGTTGCGCAGCGCCTCCCCGTAGCGGCCCGCGTAGGTGTGCACCGCACCGATCCGGCCGTAGAGCCGGGCGGCGTCCGCGCGCTCGTCGCGGGCGAGCCGCTGGGCCAGCGCCCTGCCGTACCAGTCGGAGGCCCGCGGCCAGTCCCCCAGCTCCTGATAGGCACCGCCTACGGATTCCATCGCGCGCGCGGTCGCGTACGGATCACCCGCCGCCCGCCCCGCGTCCAGCGCGGCCCGGTAGCGGACCAGCGCCTCCTGCGTACGTCCGGTCCGCGCGTCCAGGTCCGCGAGGTTCAGCAGCGCGGCGGCCTGCTCGCGCGGCAGGTTCCGCCGCTCGGCGACGTCGAGCACCAGACGGTGGATTCCGTAGAGCACCGGAGCCGCTTCCTCGGTGCCGCGGTGCGCGACCAGGGCCCTGACCAGCGCGGCCATCAGGCGCCGTGCGAGGGTGTCGAGCTCGCCGTCGGCCACCGCGATCCTCGCGGCGGCGAGCAGCGCGGGCTGGCGGATGCTCAGCCACTCGGCGGCGGCCGCCGCGGAGGGGAAGCGCAGCGCCCGCGGCAGTCCGGCGAGCTTCTTGCGGGCCGCCGACCCTTCCGGTTCCGTGATCGCACGGCAGGACTGCAGCAGGCGTACGGTCCGCTCCAGCATCCGGGCCCTGGCCAGCTGGACCTCGGCGGGCCTGTCCTGGCTCTCGGTGCGGGCGCGCAGCAGCGGCACCAGACAGCCGGGCACCTCGTACTGCGGAAGCGGCGAGTCAACAGCGCGCACCAGGCCGAGCGCCACGAAGTCGTCGAGGGTCGTGCGCGCCGCGGAGACCGAGCAGCCCGCCAGCGCGGACGCGGTGTGCGGGTCGACGTGGCCCGCCGGGGCGAGGGAGAGGAATCGCAGTATCCGCGCGGCGGGCCCGGGCAGCGAGGCGTAGGTGTGGTAGAAGACACGCGCGAGGGCGGACCCCTCGTCCGGCATGTCGTGCACCTGCTTGGCCAGATCGGCGACGGCGGCCTTGGGCCGCACCGAAAGCCAGCCACCGGCGAGCACCAGCGCCTCGGGGTGCGCCTGGCACGCCTCGACCAGGGACTCGGCCGAGCGCGGGTCGACGGTGATGCGCACGGGTCCCGACGCCCGGGCGAGCAGTTCGACGGCGGCGCCCTTGTCCAGGCCGCCGAGCGTGCACGGGCGGACGTCGGGGATGCCGGTCAGCGGCCCCTCTGAGACCGCGACGACCAGGCAGTCGGGGGCGTCGGGCAGGAGCGGGTCGACCTGCTCGGCGTCGGCCGCGTCGTCCAGCAGGAGCAGCGCCCTGCGGTCGGCGAGCGCGTCCCTGAGCGCACCGGAGAGGTCGTCCTCGCAGGCCCCCGGCGGCGCGGGCACGGCCAGCGCGTCGAGCAGTTCGCGGGCGGTGCGCTCGGTGGGCACCCGGGCGCCGTCGGGTTCGGTGAGGCGGGCGCGGAGCACCCCGTCGGGGTAGTCGTCCGCCAGCTGCCGCGCCAGTTCCACGGCGAGCGAGGTGCGGCCCGAACCGGGGCGCCCTGCGATCAGCAGGACCCGCGCGCGGGGCGCCTTGCGGCCCGAGAGGGTGTCGAGTCCCGCCCGGTCGATGTCGGCGCGGAGTTCTTTCAACTCCCGGCGTCTGCCGACGAACTGAGCCTTCGTCGGCTGGGCCGCGGCACTCGCGGGCGACGGCACAGCGCCACCCGCCGCCGCACCGTCCGTGTCGACCGCCTGATCCGTCACGGGCCACGCTCCCGTCCGCCTGCACGAACCCGCCGGGACTCCGGGCGGGACGCTTTCAGAGACTAGTTCAGGCCCTGCGGCCCTCCCGGCCGCGCGGCGCGCACAAGTCGCCCGATCGGATCAGTGGATCGTCACACCGCAGGCGTCGGGGACGCTCTCACACCTCGAAGGGGCGGGCGGGCCACGGCGCCTCCGCGGGGCGCAGCGCGTCGACGCCGTCGCCCTTGAGGGCGGTGTACAGCGACAGGGCACCGACCACGAGGCAGTTGTTGTGCAGCTCGCCCGCGAGCACGCCGCGCACGAGCTCCTCCAGCGGGATCCTGGCGAGCTCCATGTCGGCCTCCTCCTCGGAGACCTCGAAGCGCTCGCCCTCGGCCTCGGAGAGGTCACGCGCGAGGAAGACGCGCACGGCCTCGTCGCAGCCGCCGGGCGTGGTGTACACGTCGGTGAGGACCCGCCAGTCCTCGGCCTTGACGTGCGCCTCTTCGTAGAGCTCGCGCTGGGCGGCGTGCAGCGGGTTCTCGCCGGGTACGTCCAGGAGCCCCGCGGGGATCTCCCAGAGCTTGTGGCGGACGGGGTGGCGGTACTGGCGGATGACCAGGACGCGGCCCGCGTCGTCGAGCGCGAGGACGGCCACCGAGCCGGGGTGGACCTGGTAGTCGCGGTGCGCGACGGTCCCGTCGGGCATGACCACGTCGTCGGTGCGCACGGAGGTCTTGTTCCCGACGAACGGCGTCCGGCTCGCCGTGACCTGCCACTCCTCGGCGGTGTCCTTGATCGTCATGTCGTCCTGTCCTCCCACGCACACATGCGGAAACCGGGGCGCGCACCCCGAAAGGCGCGCACCCCGGCAACCGTACAACCCTGGTGTTACTTGGCCTTCTTGGCCGCCGTCTGGCGCTCCACGGCCGCCTTCACCAGACCCGCGAAGAGCGGGTGCGGACGCGTCGGACGCGAGCGCAGCTCCGGGTGGGCCTGCGTGGCGACCAGGTAGGGGTGCACCTCGCGCGGGTACTCGACGTACTCGACGAGCTTGCCGTCCGGGGAGGTGCCGGAGAACTGCAGACCGGCCTTCTTCTCCAGCTCGGCGCGGTAGGAGTTGTTCACCTCGTAGCGGTGGCGGTGGCGCTCCTCCACGTACTCCTTGCCGTCGTACACCTCGCGCGCGATGGAGCCCTCGGCGAGCTTGGCCGGGTACATGCCCAGGCGCATCGTGCCGCCCATGTCGCCGTCGCCCGCGACGATGTCGAGCTGCTCGGCCATGGTGGAGATCACCGGGTGGCCGGTGGCGGCGTCGAACTCCGTCGAGTTCGCGTCGGGGATGTCGGCCAGGTTCCGCGCGGCCTCGATCACGATGCACTGCAGGCCGAGGCAGATGCCGAGCAGCGGCACCTTGTTCTCGCGGGCGTACTGGATCGCGCCGATCTTGCCGTTCACGCCGCGGTCGCCGAAGCCGCCGGGGATGAGGATCGCGTCGACGTCGCCGAGCTGCTTCTTGGCGCCCGCAGGGGTCTTGCAGTCGTCCGAGGTGACCCACTTGACCTTGACGCGGGCCTTGTTGGCGAAGCCGCCCGCGCGCATGGCCTCGGTGATCGACAGGTAGGCGTCGGGCAGGTCGATGTACTTGCCGACCAGGGCGACGGTGACCTCGTGCTTGGGGTTGTGCACGCGGTCGAGCAGGTCGTCCCACTGGGTCCAGTCGACGTCGCGGAACGGCAGGTCGAGCTTGCGCACGACGTAGGCGTCCAGGCCCTCGGTGTGCAGGACCTTCGGGATGTCGTAGATCGACTTGGCGTCGATGGCGGCCACCACGGCGGCCTCGTCGACGTCGCACATCAGCGAGATCTTGCGCTTGATGGCGGTCGGCACCTCGCGGTCGGCGCGCAGGACGATGGCGTCCGGCTGGATGCCGATGTTTCGCAGGGCGGCGACCGAGTGCTGGGTCGGCTTGGTCTTCAGCTCGCCGGAGGGGCCGATGTAGGGCAGCAGCGAGATGTGCACGACGAAGACGTTGTCGCGGCCGACCTCGTGGCGGACCTGGCGGACGGTCTCCAGGAACGGCAGCGACTCGATGTCGCCGACCGTGCCGCCGACCTCGGTGATCACGACGTCGACGTCGTCCGTCGCCATGCGGCGGATGCGGTGCTTGATCTCGTTGGTGATGTGCGGGATGACCTGGACGGTGTCGCCGAGGTACTCGCCGCGCCGCTCCTTGGCGATCACCTGGGAGTAGACCTGGCCGGTGGTCACGTTCGCCGAGCCGTCGAGGTCGACGTCGAGGAAGCGCTCGTAGTGGCCGATGTCCAGGTCGGTCTCGGCGCCGTCGTTGGTGACGAACACCTCGCCGTGCTGGAAGGGGTTCATCGTGCCTGGGTCGACGTTCAGGTACGGGTCGAGCTTCTGCATGGTGACGCGCAGACCCCTTGCCTTGAGCAGCGCGCCAAGGCTGGAGGCCGTCAGCCCCTTACCGAGCGAGGAGGCGACACCCCCGGTGACGAAGATGTGCTTGGTCGTCGTGGCTGTGCTGTTTCGAAAAGCAGCGGGCTGCATAGCCAAAGGGGGGCTCCCGTGGTCGCGGTCTGGAGGTGCGTTCCGGCGCCCTCACCAGGGATTCGGGGAGGCGCCGTCGCTGCGGTTCGGGGGTTCTATGACCACCGGCTCACGGGCTACCAGGGTATCAGCGACGGGGCGGCCCCGCTTCCGGCCACGCTCCGCCACGAGCCGCGCACATCTCGGTCACCAGACCCGCACGCCCCTCTTCCCGGCTCGCGCACCGCCTCTCACCAGGCGCTCACCCGTTCGGCGTAGCCGCGTTGTCCAGAGGGGCGCGCAGATCACTAACGTGCGTCGTATCCTGCTCGGACACTCGCTGCCGAGCCCCCTCCGGCACACGGCATCACCCCGCCCTGCACCCGGAACAAGCGCTCGTCAACGATCACTTGACCGCTGACCAGTAAGCGCCCCGCGGGGCGAACGTGGCCGTTCGACTGGAGATGCACGTGGCCGGGCGCATCGAGGACTACGCACTCATCGGAGACATGCAGACCGCAGCCCTGGTCTGTCGGGACGGCACAGTCGACTGGCTGTGCCTGCCCCGCTTCGACTCCCACGCCGTTTTCGCGGGCCTGTTGGGCACGGAGGAACACGGCTTCTGGCGTCTGGGGCCCGCACACTCCCCGGACTCGCCGCCGCCCAGCGCCGATCGCCGCACCTATCGCGGCGACTCCCTGGTGCTCGAATCCGAGTGGGACACTCCGCGCGGCACCGTCCGCGTGATCGATTTCATGCCGCCGCGCGACACCGACGCCCCGCAGCTGGTGCGGATCGTCGAGGGCGTCAGCGGCCGGGTGCCGATGCGCTCGGCGCTGCGCATGCGGTTCAGCTACGGCCGTGTGGTGCCCTGGGTCCACAAGGTCGACGGGCGCACGGTGGCCGTCGCGGGACCCGACTCGGTGTGGCTCGACACCTCCGCCGAGACCTTCGGCAAGGACCTCACCACCTACTCGGACTTCACGGTGGCGCCGGGCGACCGGATCGCGTTCACCA
Organism: Streptomyces kanamyceticus; assembly: GCF_008704495.1. Lineage (NCBI taxonomy): Bacteria > Bacillati > Actinomycetota > Actinomycetes > Kitasatosporales > Streptomycetaceae > Streptomyces > Streptomyces kanamyceticus. Next base: position 7,860,886 of record NZ_CP023699.1, on the reverse strand, counting down.
TCTCGTGGCAGCCCTCCCACAAGGAGCCGCCCGCGCTGCCCGAGCCCGAGGCGGCGCTCACCGCCACGGAGACCTTCTGGCGGGAGTGGGTCGAGCACTGTACGTACCACGGCCCCTACCGGGAGGCCGTGGTCCGCTCGCTGATCACGCTCAAGGCGCTCACCTACGCGCCGACCGGCGGGATCGTCGCGGCGCCCACCACCTCGCTGCCCGAGGACATCGGGGGTTCGCGCAACTGGGACTACCGCTTCACGTGGCTGCGCGACGCTGCGATCACCCTCTCCTCGCTCCTTCGCACCGGCTACCGCGAGGAGGCCCGCGCCTGGCGCGAGTGGCTCCTGCGCGCGGTCGCGGGCGACCCGGAGAACCTGCAGATCATGTATGGCATCGCGGGCGAGCGCGAGCTCGGCGAGACCGAGCTCGACTGGCTGCCCGGGTACGAGAACTCGCAGCCGGTCCGGGCGGGCAACGGCGCCGCGCACCAGCTGCAGCTCGACGTGTACGGCGAGGTCACCGAGGCCCTGCACCTGGCGCACATGACCGGGCTCGCCCGCAACGACTACGCGTCCCTGCTCCAGCTCAAGCTGATCCGCTACCTGGAGACGCACTGGGACCAGCCGGACGAGGGCATCTGGGAGGTGCGGGGACCGCGCCGCCACTTCGTGCACTCCAAGGTGATGGTCTGGGTCGCCGTCGACCGCACGATCAAGCTCATCGAGTCCGGTGAGGCGGACGGCCCGCTGGAGAAGTGGCGCGAGCTGCGCGACGACATCCACCGGGACGTGTGCGAGAAGGGCTACGACAAGGAGCGGAACACCTTCACCCAGTCGTACGGCTCCAAGGAGCTGGACGCCTCGCTGCTGCTCATCCCGCAGATGGGCTTCCTGCCGCCCGACGACAAGCGCGTCATCGGCACGATCGAGGCGATCCAGCGCGAGCTCTCCACGTCCGACGGCTTCATCCTGCGCTACCCGACGACCGGTGACGACGCGGGCGTGGACGGCCTCGAAGGCGACGAGGGGGCGTTCCTGGCCTGCTCGTTCTGGATGGCCGACGACCTCGCGATGATCGGCAGGGTCGACGAGGCCCGCAAGCTCTTCGAGAAGCTGCTCGCGCTCCGCAACGACCTGGGCCTGCTCGCCGAGGAGTGGGACCCGCGCCTGCAGCGCCAGGTCGGCAACTTCCCGCAGGCATTCAGCCACGTGCCGCTGATCGACACGGCGCTGCGGCTGACGGCCTCGGGGGCGTACGGGGGGTAGCGCCGCTCGGCTCCGGGCGGCGACGGGCAGCGGACCCGTCGCCGCCCGCGTGTGACGCACACCACCGGAGATGCCCCCGGGACGTGCGCCCCGGTAGCGTCCGCGCCATGGACAGTCAGGGCACTCAGGGCGGCATCACCGTGCAGCGCGCGCTGGAACTGCCGGGCCTGCGCGGCGGCCTCCCCGAGGTCGTCGCGGGCGCGGAGCGGTTGCAGCGCACGGTGCGGTGGGTACACGCGGGCGAGGTGCCCAACATCGCCTCACTGCTCAAGGGCGGCGAGCTGCTGCTCACCACCGGCCTCGGGCTCGGCGCGCGCCCCGCCGAGCAGCGGGCCTTCGTGCGCAACCTCGCCGAGCGCGGCATCGCGGCGCTCGTGGTCGAGCTGGGACCGCGCTTCACGCGGCTGCCCGCGGCGATCGTGGACACGGCGCGGGCGGCCGGTCTGCCGCTGGTGCAGCTGCACCGCGAGGTGCCGTTCGTGACGGTCACCGAAGAGGTGCACACCGAGATCGTCAACGGTCACTACGCGCTGCTCCAGCGGGCCGAGGAGGTGCACAGGCGCTGCACGGAGGCGCTGCTCGGCGGGGGCGGGGTGCCCCAAGTGCTCGGCATCCTCGCGGAGTTCAGCGGCAACCCGGTCTTCCTGGAGACGGCTGACGGCCAGCTCCTGTACGCCGCGGGCGCGGGCACCGAGTGCGCCGACCCGCTGCAGGTGTGGGAGGGGCTGCGGGGACATCGCAAGGACGGACCGCCCGCGGGCGCGGTCCTCGTCGACGTGCCGGGCGGCGGTCCCGGCGCCGGTTCGGTGCGGGCCAGGCTGGTGCTGCTCGCCGTGGAGTCCGCGCCGCTGCCGGTGCACCGCATCGCGGCCGAGCGGGCCGCGAGCAGCCTCGCGGTGGTGCTCATGCAGGCCCGCCAGGAGGAGGAACTCGCGGCGCGCGGCCGCGGCGACTTCCTCACCGACCTCGCGGAGGGCCGGATCGCCGCCGACGACGCGCCCGCGCAGGCCCGCGTACTCGGCTTCAAGCCCGGCGAGAGCCCGCTCCTGCCGGTCGTGATGCGGCTCGCCGACGGACTGCCGACCGGCGCCGCCTTGGCGGTGCTCGCGCGCGCGGTCGCCGAGGAGCTGGCGTCGGTGGGAGTTCCGGTACTCCTGGGCGTACGCCCCGTCGAAGGCCGTGTGCCGCTCCTCCTCGGCCTGCGCTCGGAGTCGGAGCGCACCGCGGTGGCCGACCGCGTCGCGGCCGCGCTGCGGGCCGGTGTGGAGCGGGCCGGGTTGCGGCGGCCCGGGGCGCAGCCGCCGGTCGTCGTGGTCGGGGTCGCGGGCGGCTGGGCCGCGGCCTCCGCGGGCCTGCGGCACGCGGCGGAGACGGCGGCCGCAGCGCAGGGCCTCTCCGACCGCCCTTGGTACGACGCGCGGCGGCTCGACATCGACCTGCTCCTCTGGCGGCTGCGGGACCACCCCGACCTGGCGGCGTTCGTGGACCGTGCGATCGGCCCGCTGCGGACCCACGACGAGCGCTCCAGGCCGCCGCTGCTGCCCACGCTCCAGACCTACCTGGCGCACGCGGGCCGCAAGGCGGAGACCGCACGCGAACTCCACCTCAACCGGCAGACGCTGTACAACCGCCTGGCCCGGATAAGCGAGCTCCTGGGCACCGACCTCGACGACCCCCAGACGGTGCTCGCCCTGAGCCTGGCCCTGCGGGCGCGCCGCCATGTGACGTGAGGCGCCTCAGCTGTACCGCAGGGGCTGCGTCAACTCGTCGTACACGCTGAGGACTTGGGTGACGGTCTCGTCCTCCGACGGCCAAGTGGCCGCCTGCGCCTCGCCCCTGGCCTTCAGCTCGCTCCTGCGCACCGGGTCGGCCAGCAGGCGCGCGACGGCGGTGCCGAGGGCCTCCGCGTCGCCGTACGGGACGAGTTCGGCGGCGTCGCCGACCAGTTCGGGGACACCGCCGACGGCCGTCGCCACGAGGGGCACGCGCGCGTGCAGGGCCTCCTGGGCGAGCACGGAACGCGACTCCCAACTGCTGGGCACCACCGCGAGGTCGGCGGCCGCGAGCAGCTCGGGCACGTCATCGCGCCGTCCCACGAGGCGGGCTGGCAGTCCCTCCGCCTCGATGCGCCGCTGCAGGGCGCCCCGTTCGGACCCCTCCCCCGCGACGACGAGGAGCGGCAGCGGATCCAGATGCCGCCACACCCGGGTGGCGTCCAGGAGGTGGTCGTAGCCGCAGTGCCGTTCGAGCGCGCCGACGGCCAGGATCAACGGCCTGTCCACGGCGCCGAGTTCGGCACGGGCCTTGTGCAGGAGGCTGTCCGGTTCCTCGTCCTCGGATACGTCGGGGCGGCGCGGCGCGGGCAGCGCGATGGCCGCGAGCCTGGCATCGCGCGCGCCCCTGCTGCGGGCCCGGTCCACGAGGTCGGACGAGGCCCCGAGGACCACGGCCGCGGCCTTGGCCACGCGCCGCTCCAGGAGGCGCAGCACACGGGCGCGGGTGCCCTCCGCGTACGAGCGGGTGTGCCAGGTGACGACGAGCGGGGTACGGCGTCCTGTCAGCGCCACGGAGGCGCGCAGGGCGGCGTGCAGTCCGTGCGCGTGCACGAGGTCGGCCTCGGCGCAGGCCGCGCGCAGAGCGGCGACGGAGGCGGGGTCGCCGCTGCGCGGCACGGGGACGTGGCGGGCGCCGGTGGCCGCGAAGTCGTACGCCCGGGCGGCCTCGTCGGGAGCGCACACGGTGACCCGCACGCCCCGGGCGGCGAGTCCCGCCGCCAGCGATCTGACGTGCGCGCTGCTGCCCGCGCTGCCGCCGCCGAGGACTTGAACGGTGTGCAGCGGCGTCTGTCCGTGCGGCGAGTGGCTGCTCACGTGGCTCACGTGGCCGGGGCTCCTGAGTCTTCGTCGGTCGGTGCTCGGGCGGTTCGGGCAGATGCTGCGCCAAGGATGCCAGTCCGCACGGGCGTTGCGGCACCGCTGAAAGGTCACTTCCACGTTTGTCCGGGCAACTCATCGCCCGGGATCACCCACACGGGTGAGTTCGCAGGAGCGCCGTCCGCCTCGGGGGCGGGGCCGCGCCGGTAGGGCTACCGCTGTGGGCAATTGTTCCGCAGGGCGGAACGGGTGGGCACAGCCCCCGGCGCCGAGGGACGACAACCAGGGCATCCACCCGTCGCAGACGGACCCAGCCCGGTGCCGAGGAGGGGGACACCGCCCAAGGCGCCCCGCCAGCTACCCGTCCCCGCGAGCCGTGGCCAAAAGCTCCTCCGCATGGGCCCGCGCGGTCTCCGAGTCCTCCTGCCCCGCCAGCATCCGCGACAGCTCCCGCACCCGGTCCTCGCCCTCCAGGACCTGCACCCCTGACCGCGTCACCATGCCGTCGTTCGTCTTCTCCACCAGCAGCTGCCGGTCCGCGAACGCCGCCACCTGCGGCAGGTGCGTGACGACCACGACCTGCGCGGACTTGGCAAGGCGCGCCAGGCGGCGGCCGATCTCGACCGCCGCCTTGCCGCCGACCCCCGCGTCGACCTCGTCGAACAGATACGTGGGCACCGGATCCGTACCCGCGAAGACCACCTCGACCGCGAGCATCACGCGTGACAGCTCACCGCCCGACGCCCCCTTGGCGACGGGCCGTGGCGGCGCACCGGGGTGCGGGGCGAGCAGCAGCTCGACCTCGTCGACCCCCGTGGGTCCGTACGCGACCGTACGACCGCCGACGACCACCCCGTCACCGCCCTCGGAAACCTCCGTACTGCTGATGGCGATCGACACGCGCGCGTGAGGCATGGCCAACGAGGCCAGTTCCTCGGTGACCGCCGCGGCGAACCGCGAAGCCGCCTCCTGCCGTGCGTCGGTCAGCGCCGAGGCGAGCCCGGCGAGTTCGGCCCGCAGCGCGTCCCGCTCGGCCGTCAGCTCGCCCAACCGGTCGTCGTCGCCCTCCAGTTCGCCGAGGCGCGCGGCCCCCTCCTCCGCCCAGGCGAGCACGGCGTCGATGTCCGCGCCGTACTTCCGGGTGAGCTGGGTCAACGCGGCCCGCCGCTCCTCGACGGCCGCGAGGCGCAACGGATCGGCATCGAGGTCGTCGGCGTACCCGGCGAGCTCGCCCGCCACGTCGCCGAGCAGGATCCCGATCTCACCGAGCCGCTCGGCGAGGGCGGACAGCGCGGGGTCGTGGGAGCGCACGGCCTCCAGGGCCCGCGAGGCGCCCGCCACCAGCGTGGTGGCGTCGACGCCCTCCGGGTCCTCGGGGTTGCCCGCGAGCGCGGCGTGCGCGGACGCGGCGGCGGAGGCGAGGGCCTCCGCGTGGCCGAGCCGCTCGGCCTCACCGGCCAGCTCGACGTCCTCGCCCGCGCGCGGCTCGACGCCACCGATCTCGTCGAGGCCGAAGCGCAGCAGATCCGCTTCCTGGGCGCGCTCACGCGCGCGTGTGGTGATCTCGTCGACCTCGGCGGTGACGGCCCGCAGCCGCCGGTAGGCCGATGTGTACTTGGCGAGCGGCACGGCGACGGCGTCGCCCGCGTACCGGTCGAGTGCGCCGCGCTGCCTGCCGGGCTTGAGGAGCCCCTGCTGGTCGGTCTGACCGTGCACGGCGACGAGGTCGTCGGCGAGTTCGGCGAGCAGGCCGACCGGCACGGACCGCCCACCGAGGTGCGCGCGCGAGCGCCCTTCGGCCGAAACGGTACGGCTGATGAGCAACGCCCCGTCGTCGAGTTCGGCCCCGGCCTCCTCCGCGCGGACGACCGCGGAGGCACCCGCGGGCACGGCGATGCGTCCTTCCACCACCGCCGACTTGGCGCCGATCCGCACCAGGGCGGGATCCGCGCGCCCGCCGAGCAACAGGCCCAGGCTCGTGACCACCATCGTCTTGCCCGCACCCGTCTCACCCGTCACGGCGGTGAAACCTGGTGACAGCTCGACGACCGCGTCGTCGATGACTCCGAGCGACCGTATCCGCATCTCCTCCAACACGGACCCGACCATACGAGGTTTCCCCTGTGTGCCGCGACGTCGCCCCTTCGTTGGCCCGCGAAGACGCAGGTTGGCGACCGAACCGGAAGTACTGCGTCACTCTCCGAGGGGACGGAAGATGGGGGGGGGAGGTCAGGGAAGGTGGGGATAACCCGAGCAAGATCCACCAGCTCGCCGCATGGCCACCCGCCCCTCCCCCGCAGGACCATGATCGACATGGCAACAGGACTGGCAGGGGCTGCCCTGCGCGCACACCGCCCGGCTTTCGTGGGCACGGCGGTGGCCGCGCTCTTCGCCGCGACCGTGGTGAGCGCGTCGACGATGATGCTCACCTCGACGAGCAGGGGAAGCACCGAGGGCCTTTCCGCGGCCGCCCGCGCGCGGATCGCGGCGAACGGCGTGGGCGACATGGCGGTCGTCCTGCTGATCGGATCCATCTACATGTCGATATTCGTGGTCGCGTCGACCATGGGCACGGCCGTGGCACAGCAGCACCGCGAGCTGGCCATGGTGCGCTCGATCGGCGCCAAGCCCCGCCAGGTCCGCCGCGCCGTGGCCGCGCAGGCGCTCGCCGCGTCCGTCCCCGCGGCCCTCGTCGGCTTCGTCCTCGGCGGCTTCGGCGCCCGCTGGTGGCACGCGGGGATGATCTCGCACGGGCTGCTCCCCGCCGAGGCCGTCTTCCGCTTCAGCTGGCTCGCGCTGCCCGTGTGCATCGGCGTGGCCGTGGTGACGACGACGCTCGCCGCCTTCCTCTCCGCGCTGCGCTTCTCCCTGTTGCGTCCGGCCCGCGCCCTGGGCGAGGCGGCGACCGGGCGGCGCGGCCTCGGGTTCCTGCGCGCGCCGCTCGGGGTGCTCGCGATCGCGGGGGCCTGCGTCGTCGCCGTACTCCTGTCGAAGCAGCCCGCGGACGAGGCGGGCGAGGGCGCGTTCCTCGTGCTGATCCTCTTCTGCGTCGGCGCCGGGCTGCTCGGCCCGCGGATCATCGGCCCCGCGGCCTGGCTGGTCTCCGCGGCCGTGGGCCGGTTCGGCCCGAGCGCGCGGCTCGCGATGCTCAACGTCCGCTCGCAGCCCCGCCGGTTCTCCGCCGCGGTCGTCCCGCTCGTCCTCGTCGTGGGCTTCGGCCTCACCAAGATCGGCATGCATACGACGGCCCAGCACCACACCGGCTCGGCGGGCAGCCCCGGCGAGGTGTGGCTCGACTACGTGGGCACGGGTCTGTACGCGGGGTTCGCCGCCATCGCCGCGGCGAACACCCTCGCGATGATCTCCTTCGAGCGCCGCCGCGACGTCGCCCTGCTGCGGGTCGTCGGCAGTCAGCGCGCGCAGGTGCGCTCGATGGCGGCCTGGGAGGCCGTGGTCGTCGCGGGAACGGCGCTGCTGCTCGGCGGCGCGATCGCCCTCGGCACGCTGGCGCCCATCCTCAGCACGGCGTTCGGCGCCGCCCTGCCGTACCTGCCGTGGCCCGTGCCGGCCGGCGTCGCGACGGGCACGCTGCTGCTGACCCTGCTCGCCACCGGGGTGCCGGTCCGCGCCGTGCTGCGCAAGCAGGCGATCTCGGTGGTCAGCGCGACCTGACCCCGGGGGTCAGTGCGGCGCCCCCCGCCACCCGGAGACGGGCAGCGCGAACTTGGCGACAAGTCGATCCGTGAACGAGGCGTGGTGCAGCCGGGCCAGCCGCACCGGCACCTCGCCCCTGCGCACCTCGACCCGCGCCCCCGCGGGCAGTTCGACGGTCCGCCGCCCGTCGCACCAGAGCACTCCGTGCGGCGTGTGCGGCTGGACCTCGACGGCGAGCACCGAGTCGGGCGAGGTCACCAGAGGCTTGGCGAACAGGGCGTGCGCGCTGATCGGCACCATGAGCAGCGCCTCGACCTCGGGCCAGACGACCGGCCCGCCCGCCGAGAACGCGTACGCCGTCGATCCCGTCGGCGTCGCGCAGACGATGCCGTCGCAGCCGAAGCCGGTGACGGGCCGCCCGTCGATCTCCAGGACCACCTCCAGCATCCGCTCGGGCGAGACCTTCTGCACGGCGGCCTCGTTGAGCGCCCAGTCGCGGTGCACGACGTCGCCGTTGCGGTGCACGACGACGTCGATCGTCATGCGCTCCTCGACCTCGTACGCCTTGGTGACCACGCGGTCGACGACCTTGTCGAGGTCGTCGCGCTCGGCCTCGGCGAGGAAGCCGACCCGCCCGAGGTTGACGCCGAGCATCGGCACTCCGGAGGCCCTGGCGAACTCGGCGCCGCGCAGCAGCGTCCCGTCCCCGCCGAGCACGACGATCAGCTCACAGTCGTCGATGCACTCGGCGGTGGCCTCCTTGACCGTCTCGACCTCGTCGGGCAGCGGCAGGTCCGCGGCCTCCGCCTCCAGGACCCGTACGCCGAGGCCGCTGCGCAGCAGCCCCTGCACGACGAGCTCGGCGCTGCGGATGGCCGCGGGCCGCCCGGTGTGCGCGAGCAGGAAGACGGTACGAGATCGGGTCTGGGTCACTCGGGTCTGGGTCAACGGGGCCCCTCCGCCACGGCACGGTCAACGTCCGCCGGGTCCAGTTCGGGAGCCCCGGCGCGCAGCCACAGAAAGTACTCGACATTCCCTGAAGGCCCTGGCAGCGGGCTCGCGGTCACTCCGCGCACCCCGAGGCCGAGCCCCCACGCCTGCCGCGCCACGTTGCGCACGGCATCGGCCCGCAGTTCGGCGCTGCGCACCACTCCGCCGGTGCCGAGCCGCTCCTTGCCGACCTCGAACTGCGGCTTGACCATGAGCGCGAGGTCCGCGTCCGGCGCCGCGCACCGCACCAGGGCGGGCAGCACCAGGCCGAGCGGGATGAACGAGAGGTCGCCGACGACCAGGTCGACGGGGACGCCGTCGATGGCTTCGAGCGTCAACTCCCGTACGTTCGTACGGTCCTTCACGGTGACCCGGTCGTCACTCTGCAGGGACCACGCGAGCTGGCCGTAGCCGACGTCGACGGCGACGACGTGCGCGGCGCCCGCCCGCAGCAGCACGTCGGTGAAGCCGCCGGTGGAGGCGCCCGCGTCGAGCGCGCGCCGTCCCTCGACGACCAGTCCCCGCGGCCCGAAGGCCGCGAACGCGCCCGCGAGTTTGTGCCCGCCGCGCGAGACGTAGTCGGGGTCGCTGTCGTCCTGCGAGACCACGATCGCGGCGGCCGTCTCGACCTGGGTCGCGGCCTTGGTCGCGACGGTCTTGCCGACCGCGACCCGGCCTGCGGCGATCAGCTGGCTCGCGTGCTCGCGCGAGCGCGCGAGCTTCCTGCGGACGAGCTCGGCGTCGAGGCGGCGTCGTGCCACTCCTGCCACGTTCGGTTCAGCTCCTGTTGTACGAAGGTGTGGGCGCCCCTGCGGGTGCCGGTGGGCCGGGGCGGCTGTCGAGCGCGGTCAGCGCGTCGCGCAGGCCCCGGTGTACATCCTCGTACACCTCGATGTGGCCGTCCGTGGCGAGGTGGTCGGCGTCGCCGAGGCGGGCGAGGCGGGAGTCCACGTCGGCGTTGCCCGTGGGGGTGCGCTCGACACCGAGGGGCGCCGGGGCTGCGGGGTCGTACGACGGCTCGTCCGGAACCTGAGGCTCCGGGTCCACCGCCTCCCCCTCTTCGGGGCCCGCGTAAGAGTCGCTCATGGCACGACGCTACCCCGAAGCGCTGCGGTACCGTCGATCACGATGGCGACCATGGCGGAGTGCCGCACCGCACTCGACAGACTCTCGGACAATCTCGCGTCCGCCGACGGCGACGTGCGCGGCGCCGTGGCCCTGAACCGCTCGCTGAGCTGCCGCATCACCGATCTCGACGTCACCTTCACCGGCCGTCTGGAGAACGGCCGGATCAAGGTGCTCGACCACCACCCGGGACCGCCCCGCGAGAAGGCCGAGATCCGCCTCGCGATGACCGGCGACGACCTCGTCGCGATGGTCTCCGGCGAGCTGAACTTCGCGAAGGCGTGGGCCTCGGGCCGGGTGAAGCTGGAGGCGGGGTTCCGGGACCTGCTGAAGCTCAGATCGCTGCTCTAGATCGCTGCCCTAGATCGCTGCTTTGGCCGGCGCCCGACGCCCCGCGCGCGCCGCCGGGATCACCAGCGGCGTCCCCGTCTCCGGGTCGTCGATGATCTGGCAGCGGATCCCGAACGTCTGCTCCACCAGTTCCGCCGTGACGATGTCGGCGGGCGCGCCCTCGGCGACGACCGCTCCGTCGCGCAGCGCGATGAGGTGTGTGGCGTAGCGGGCCGCGTGGTTCAGGTCGTGCAGCACGGCGACGAGCGTGCGGCCCTGCTCCTCGTGGAGGTCGGCGCAGAGGTCGAGGACATCGATCTGGTGCTGGATGTCGAGGAACGTCGTGGGCTCGTCGAGGAGCAGCAGCGGGGTCTGCTGCGCGAGGGCCATCGCGATCCAGACGCGCTGGCGCTGGCCGCCGGAGAGTTCGTCGACATAGCGCTCGGCGAGTTCGCGCACGCCCGTCGACTCCATCGATTCGTCGACGATCCGCTCGTCGTCGTCCGACCACTGCCGCAGCAGCCCCTGGTGCGGGTAGCGGCCGCGCGCCACCAGGTCGCCGACCGTGATCCCGTCGGGCGCGATGGACGACTGGGGCAGCAGGCCGAGCGTCTTGGCGACCTTCTTGGCGGGCATCGACTGGATGACGTTCCCGTCGAGCAGCACACGGCCCTCGGACGGCTTGAGCATCCGGGACAGGGCGCGCAGCAGCGTCGACTTGCCGCAGGCGTTGGGGCCCACGATCACGGTGAAGGAGTTGTCGGGTATCTCGACGGACAGCTTCTCCGCGATGACGCGCTGGTCATAGCCGAGGGTGACGTCGTCGGCGATGAGCCGGTTCACAGCAGCACGCTCCTGGTCCTTGGGTTGTACGGGTTGGTGGCGAGGCTTCATATCCGTCCCGCCTTCCGCTGCGTGACGAGCAGCCACAGCAGATAGGCGCCGCCGAGCACGCCGGTGACGACGCCGACGGGCAGCTGGTCCGCGCCGAAGGCCCGCTGCGAGGCCCAGTCCGCGACGATCAGGAGCGTGGCGCCCATGAACATCGCGGGCATCAGGTTCGGCCCGGGCGAGCGGGTGAGGCGCCGGGCCAGCTGCGGCGCGGTGAGCGCGACGAAGGCGACCGGGCCCGCGGCGGCGGTGGCGGCCGCGGTGAGCAGCACGGAGGCGATCAGCAGCACCAAGCGGGTGCGCTCGACGCGTACGCCGAGCGCGTGGGCGACGTCGTCGCCCATCTCCAGCATCCGCAGCGGCCGCCCGTACACGAGGACGAGCGGTACGAGGACGGCGCAGAGCGCGAGCAGCGGCCAGACCTGCTCCCAGTCGCGGCCGTTGAGGGATCCGGTCATCCAGACGACGGCGCGGGCGGCGTCCACGAAGTCGGCCTTGGTGAGGAGGTAGCCGTTGATGGCCGTCATGAAGGCGGAGACGCCGATGCCGACGAGGACGAGCCGGTAGCCGTGCACGCCCCGCTTCCAGGCGAGCAGATAGATGGCGAGGCCGGTCACCAGGCCGCCGACGAGCGCGCCGCCCGCGACCTCGACCGCGTCGCCCTGGAAGAGGACGATCATCGTGAGCGCGCCCGCGGTCGACCCCTGTCCGAGGCCGAGCACGTCCGGGCTGCCCAGCGGGTTGCGCGCGATGGACTGGAAGAGCGCGCCGCCGAGCCCGAGGGCCGCGCCCACGAGCAGTCCGACCAGGACCCGCGGCAGGCGCAGGTCGTTGATGATGAACTCCTGCCCCGCGTCGCCGTTGCCGAGCAGGGTGCGCACGACGTCGCCGGCCGGGATCTCGAAGTCGCCGGTGCCGATCAGGACGACGCTCGCGACGAGCGCGGCCACGAGCAGCAGGGCGACGACCACCGCGGTGCGGACGTCGAGCCGGACGGAGAGGCCGCCCCGGGTGCGTATCGCCTTCACAGCTGGGCCAACTTCCGCCGACGTACGAGAAGGATGAAGACGGGCGCGCCGATGACCGCGGTCACGATGCCCACCTGGAGCTCGGAGGGCCGGGCCACCACGCGTCCCACGACGTCCGCGCCGAGCAGCAGGACCGGCGAGAGGACGGCCGCGTACGGCAGGATCCAGCGCATGTCGGGGCCGGTGAAGGAGCGCACGATGTGCGGCACCATCAGGCCGACGAAGACGATGGGCCCGCAGGCCGCCGTCGCCGCGCCGCACAGCAGGGTCGCCGCCGCCATGGAAAGGGCGCGGGTCCGCGTCAGATGGGCGCCGAGCGCGCGGGCGGTGTCGTCGCCCATGGCCATGGCGTTCAGCGGCCGGGCCAGGGAGAGCGCGAGCACGGTGCCGATCACGAGGAAGGGCAGCACCTGCTTGATGGTGTCCATGTTGGCGGAGGCCAGGGAACCGACCGTCCAGAAGCGCATCTTGTTGAGCGCGGCGCCGTCCGTGATCATCACGGCCTGCAGATAGCCGTAGAGCGCCGCGCTGATGGCGGTGCCCGCGAGCGCGAGCCGCACGGGCGTCGCGCCGCGCGCGCCGCCGAGGATGTAGAGGAGTACGCCGACGAGCGCGGCGCCCACGAAGGCGAACCACACGTAGCCGCTCAGCGAGGTCACGCCGAAGAAGCTGATCGCGGTGACGACCGCGGCCGAGGCGCCCAGGTTGATGCCGAGCAGTCCGGGGTCGGCCAGCGGATTGCGGGTGAGCGCCTGGAGGACGGCGCCGGAGAGCCCGAGCGCGACACCGGCGAGCAGGCCGAGCAGGGTGCGCGCGAGCCGCTCGCCGACCACCACGTCCCCGTACGTCCCCGAGTCCTCGAAGAGGCCGTGCCAGACCTGGTCCATGGACATCGATTTCGCGCCGACCGCGATGCTCGTGAGGAAGACGAGCAGCAGCACGAGCACCGATACCAGCAGCCCGATGCTGCGTGTCGCGCGGCGCTTGGGGGGCGCGGGAGCGGATTCCGCGCGGGGTTCTGGGGGACTGTCGACCAACACCAGGTTAGGTTAGCCTACCCTCGCACTGCACTTCGATGAGAGAAGCGCCATCCATGCCCGCATCCCGTCGCTCCCCCTCGACTGCCCTGAACCGCCGCGGCGTAATCACCGCGGGCGGCGCGCTCGGCGTCGGCGCGCTGCTCACCGCGTGCGGCGGCGGCGAGGAGAAACGGTCCGGCGGCGACGCGAAGACCTGGCGCTTCGAGGACGACCGCGGCAAGACCGCCAGGTCCGCCGCGCCCCCGAAGAAGATCGTCGCCTACATCGGCGCGGCCGCGGCCCTCCACGACCTCGGCATCGAATGCACGGGTGTCTTCGGGCCGACCAAGCTGAAGAACGGCGAACCCGACATCCAGGCCGCCGACATCGATGTCGACAAAGTGACCGTCATCGGCAACGCCTGGGGCGAGTTCAGCATCGAGAAGTACGCGGCCCTGGAGCCCGACCTGCTGGTCAGCACCATGAACGTCGCGCCGACCCTCTGGTACGTCCCCGAAGAGTCCGCCAAGAAGATCACCTCGCTCGCCCCGAGCGTCGGCATCCTCACCGCCAAGAGCTCGCTCACCCACGTCATCGGGCGCTTCGCCGAACTCGCCGAATCGCTCGGCGCCGACCTGAAGGCGGCCAAGGTCACCGCGGCGAAGAAGCGCTTCGAGGCCGCCTGCGAGACCCTCCGCAAGGCGGCCAAGGCCGCGAAGGCCCGCGGCGGGATCAAGGTCATGGCGATCGCCGCGCAGGACCCCCTCCTCTATGTGGGCAACCCCGCGAGCTTCACCGACCTGCGCCACTACAAAAGCCTCGGCGTCGAATTCGTCACCCCCGCCAAGCCCTCGTCGGCGGGCTTCTTCGAGGAACTGGCCTGGGAGAACGCCGACGCCTACGACGCCGACCTGATCCTCGTCGACCGGCGGACCGGCAACCTCCAGCCCGCCGACCTCAAGAAGTCCAAGCCCACCTGGGCCAAGCTGCCCGCCGTACGCGCGGGACAGGTCGTGTCCTGGTCCAACGAGGCCCAGTTCAGCCACGCCGGATACGCGCCGCTCATCGAACAGCTCGCCGCAGCCATCACCGACGCCAAGAAGACCAACCCAGCTGAGAAGGCCGCCTGATGCCCACGCACCATCCCGCCCTGTCCCGCCGCACCCTCCTCGGCGCGGGCGGCGCCCTGGGCCTCGGCGCCCTGCTCACCGCGTGCGGCGGCGACAGCGATGCCGCCTCCTCCGGCAAGGGCGGCAAGGACGCGGCGGACGCGGGCGACGGCAAACCCTGGAGCTTCAAGGACGACCGCGGCAAGACCGCAAGCGCCGAGCGGCTCCCGAAGAACATCGTCGCCTTCATCAGCACGGCCGCCGCCCTGCACGACTACGGCATCGCGTGCACGGGCGTCTTCGGCCCCTCCAAGCCCATCGACGGCAAGCCCAACCCGCAGGCGGGCGACCTCGACCTCACCAAGCTGACCAGCCTCGGTACCGAGTGGGGCCAGTTCAACATCGAGAAGTACGCGGCCCTCGAACCCGACCTGCTGATCAGCAACATGTTCCCGGCGCCCGCCCTCTGGTTCGTCCCCGAGGAGAGCGGCAAGAAGATCGCCTCGCTCGCCCCGACCGTCGGCATCGACGGCGCCCGCGTCTCCCTCAAGCAGCCGCTGGAGCGCTACACCGAACTGGCCGCCTCCCTCGGCGCCGACCTGGAGACCGAGAAGGTGCGCGCCGCCAAGGCCCGCTTCCAGAAGGCCGAAAGGACCCTGCGCAAGGCCGCGGCGGCCAACCGCGGCCTCAAGGTCCTCGCGATGACGGGCGACGCCGACCAGATGTACGTCGCCGTCCCCGACTCCTACTGCGACCTGAACTACTTCAAGGACCTCGGCATCGAGTTCGTCGAGGGCAAGAAGAGCGACGAGTGGGGCTTCTGGGAGTTCCTCAGCTGGGAGAACGCCGACAGGCACCACGCCGACCTGATCATGATCGACAACCGTACGACCGCGCTGCCCCCCAAGGAGCTCGCGAAGAAGCCCACCTGGGCCCAACTCCCCGCCGTCAAGGCAGGTCAGACCGTGGCCTGGTCGATGGAGGAGCGCTACAGCTACGCCGGATACGCCCCCGTCCTCGAGGGGCTCGCCACCGCAGTCGAGAAGTCGAAGAGGCTCAAGCGATGACCGAAT
Source organism: Streptomyces kanamyceticus (assembly GCF_008704495.1). Taxonomy (NCBI): domain Bacteria; kingdom Bacillati; phylum Actinomycetota; class Actinomycetes; order Kitasatosporales; family Streptomycetaceae; genus Streptomyces; species Streptomyces kanamyceticus. The sequence continues at coordinate 7,845,535 of NZ_CP023699.1, read as the reverse complement.
CCCCGTACCAGTTCTTCGACGCCCAGGTCCTGAGCGCCGAACACCTCACCCCCGCCATGATCCGCGTCGCCTTCGGCGGCACCGGCTTGTCGCGCATGGCATCGGGCGGCCGCGACCAGCGCATCAAGATCTTCCTGCCGCACCCGGGCCAGGACACCCCGGTCATGCCGGACACCGACTCCGGTGACGCGATGGACTGGTACGCGGCGTGGTGCGCGCTCGACCCGTCCGTACGCGGCATCATGCGCACCTACACGACCCGCGAACTGCGCCGCGAACCCGATGAGCTGATCGTCGACTTCGCCGTGCACGGCGCGACCCCCTCGCCCGGCGACGGCCCGGCCACCAGCTGGGCGCGGACCGCGCGGCCCGGCGCCCGCATCGGCGTGCTCGCCCCGGTCGACGAGGAGAACGGGGCGTACGACTTCCGGCCGCCGCAGGACACCGACTGGCTCCTGCTGACCGCCGACGAGTCCGCGCTCCCGGCCGTCGCGAGCATCCTGGAGACGCTCCCGCCCGGCCTGCCGACCCGGGTCTGGATCGAGGTGCACGACCTGGCCGACCGTCAGGAACTGCCCACCAAGGCCGACGCCGAGATCCACTGGCTCACCGCGGAAGGCGCCACCACGGACGCGATACGCGGCGCCGACCTCCCCGAAGGCACCCCCTACGCCTGGGTCGCCGGTGAGTCAGCGACCGTCAAGGCCGTCCGCCGCCACCTCGTCCGCGACCGCGGCTTCGACCGCAAGAAGGTGTCGTTCTCCGGCTATTGGCGCAAGGACACGACCACGGACGAGCTGATCGAACGGGGCGAGGCCGCCTGAGGCGAGGCGACCGACGTCAGGGCCCACGGCCCTGACGTCACGTCACCCCTGGTTCCTCCCTGGTTCCTCACACCCCGAGCCGGGACAGCGCCTTGCCCGCGTCAAGGGCGCAGGTGCCGTCCCCGGCCTCGGTCCAGGCCGCCGCGCACAGCGCCCGCAGCCCGTCGATGACCTCGCCCTCGCCGTCGAGCCCGAGCTCGTCGCCCCGCACCGAAGCGGTCCACCCGCCACAGCCGAACCCGCCCTCCACGGGGGCGACTTCGGGCTGACCGGTGAGCATGCCGCGCAGATCCACGTCCACGTACGTCGGCCGGTGCTCGGGCGGCGCGGCCAGCAACTGCGCCCCGTCCGTGACCCCGGTCAGGACGAGCAGCGAGTCCACCTCTCCGTTGAACGCCCCCTCGATGTCCGTGTCGAGACGATCGCCCACGACCAACGGCCGCTCCGCGCCCGTCCGCAGAATCGTCTCCCGGTGCATCGGAGGCAGCGGCTTCCCCGCGACCTGCGGCTCCGCGCCCGTGGCGATGCGTACGACCTCGACGGCCGCGCCATTGCCCGGCGCGATGCCCCGCGCGCTCGGGATCGTCAGATCCGTGTTGGACGCGAACCACGGAAGCCCGCGCGCGATGGCGTAACTCGCCTCGGCGAACCGCCCCCACGCCATGTCGGGCCCGCCGTACCCCTGCACGACCGCCACCGGATCGTCGTCGGCGGACTCCACCGGCTCAAGTCCCCGCTCCCGGAGCGCGACCCTCAGCCCATCCCCACCGATCACCAACACCCTTGCCCCCGCGGGCACTTGCTCGCTCACCAGCCGGGCGGCCGCCTGCGCCGACGTGATGACGTCCGAGGCCTCGGTCGGAATACCGAGCTCCGTCAGATGCTCGGCCACCGCGTCCGGGGTGCGCAGCGCGTTGTTCGTGACGTACGCCAGGTGCATGCCGCCCTCGCGCGCGGTCCCGAGCGAATCGACGGCGTGCGCGATGGCGTGCCCGCCCGCGTAGACCACCCCGTCCAGGTCGAGCAGCGCCGTGTCATAGGCCTCGCTCAGCGCCCGCGCGCTGCCCTCGGGCCGCGTCCTGACGCTCCGGTCCGCGCCGCCGCCTGCGGTCTGGCTCATTACACATCGCTCCTCGCTCGATCCCACTCCCCCGATCATCGCTTATGCCACTGACACACATACGATGCCCTAATGAACACAGTGGGTCACGCTGACGTAACCGGCCTCGAACTGCGCCCGTTCCGGGGCGTGCGGTACGTACCCGAACGGGTCGGCAGCCTCGCCGCCGTGACCTCACCCCCGTACGACGTGGTCGTACGCCCCGACGGCCTCCTCCACCTGGAATCCGCCGACCCGCACAACATCGTCCGCCTGATCCTCCCGCAGGCCACCACCCCGGCGGCCCGCAACCAGCAGGCCGCCGACACCCTCGGCAGCTGGCTCGCGGAAGGCATCCTCGCCCCCGACACCGAGCCCAGCCTGTACGTCTACGAACAGCACGACGGCGACATCCTGCAGCGCGGCATCATCGGCACGCTGCGGCTCTCGGAGGCCGCGGAGGGCATCGTCCTGCCGCACGAGGACGTCATGCCGCACGTCGTCGAGGACCGCGCGGGCCTGATGCGCGCCACGGCCGCCAACCTGGAGCCGCTGCTCCTCACCTACCGCAGCAACGGCGACGCGACGGGCGCCCTCGGCGTCATCGAACGCACCGCCCTTCGCGACCCGCTCCTCTCCACGACCACGGAAGACGGCTTCAGCCACCGCCTGTGGTCCGTGCGGGACCCGGCAGAGATCGCCGAGATCGCGTCAGATCTCGCCCGCCACCAGGCCCTGATCGCCGACGGCCACCACCGCTGGGCGACCAACCTGCGGCTGCGCGCCGAGCACCCTTCGCCGAGCGCCTGGGACCACGGCCTCGTCCTCCTGGTCGACACGGCCCGCTACCCGCTGCGGGTCCGCGCCATCCACCGCTACCTGCACCGCCTCCCGGTCGCCGACGCGCTCGCCGCCCTCGGCGACTCCTTCCGCGTACGCACGCTGGAAGGCGATCTCGACCACGCGCTCGGCGCCCTGGCCGAGGCCGCGGGCAAGGGCAACGCGTTCGTCCTCGCGGGTGACGGCGCCTTCCACCTCGTCGACCACCCGTCCCCCGACCTCCTCACGCGTACGGTCCCGGCCGATTTCCCCGAGGCCTGGCGCACCCTGGACGCGACGGTCCTGCACGCCACGCTCCTCGACCACGTCTGGCGGATCCCCGACGCCCCGGAGCACATCGCATACATCCACGACACCGCGGCGACGGTCGAGAAGGCGGAGCGGGACGGCGGCACGGCGGTCCTGATGCACCCGGTCCGCGAGGAGGTCGTCCGCGACCTGGCCCGCCAGGGCGTCACGATGCCCCGCAAGTCCACGTCCTTCGGCCCCAAGCCCGCCACCGGCCTGGTCCTGCGCAGTCTGGACTTCTGACACCGGGCACCTTCCGGACATACGACAACGGGCGGGACCCCCTCAGGGAGTCCCGCCCGTCTCAGTCTGCCCGGAGGTCAGTCCTTGTGGCCCGCGGAATCCGCAGAGTCCACGGCGTCGTCCGCCGAGTCGTCGGAGTCCTCGGAAGACTCCCGGAGCTCGACAACCTCGACGACCTCGGCAACCTCGTCCGTCCCGTCGACCTCGTCGTCGCCAAGCGCGTCGACGAACTCGACACCGTCCAGCTCGGCGAGCCGGTCGGACGCGTCGGTGCTGCCGTCCTTGTCGGACTCGATGACCTTGGCGAACCACTCGCGCGCTTCGTCCTCGCGGCCCGCATCCAACAGCGCGTCGGCGTACGCGTACCGCAGTCGCGCCGTCCAGGGCTGCACGGAGTTCGAGGCGAGCTCGGGGCTCTGCAGCGTGACGATGGCGGCATCGATCTGGTCCAGGTCGCGCCGGGCCCCGGCGGCCACGAGCCGCATCTCGACCTGACCGGCCTTGTCCAGCTTCTGCACCTCCGGCGCACCGGCCATCTCCAGCGCCTTCTCGGGACGGCCGAGCCCACGCTCGCAGTCCGCCATGACGGGCCACAGCTCGACGCTGCCGGTCATCCGCCGCGCGGCACGGAACTCGGCCAGCGCCTCGCTGTACTTCTGGTTCGCGTACGCGGCGAAGCCCGCTGCCTCACGCACGGCGGCGACCCTGGAGGCCAGCCGCAGCGCGATCCGCGAGTAGGCGTACGCCTGCTCGGGGTCCTCGTCGATGAGCTTGGCGACCATCACCAGGTTTCTGGCGACGTCCTCCGCGAGCCCCTTGGGAAGGCTCTGCAGCTCCTGCTGTACGTCCTTGTCGATCTCGTACCCGGTGACGTCGTCCGGGATGGGCAGCCGCTTGATGGGCTCGCGGTCACGGTCGTCACGACCGCGGTAGCCCCCGCGGTCGCCGTCACGCCGGTCATCACGGCGGTCGTCCCTGCGGTCGTCACGCCCACGGAACCCGCCGCCGCCACTGGGGCGCCCGCCCCGGTCGTCACGGCGCGGCCCACGCCCACGGTCGTCACGCCCGCGGTCGTCGCGACCCCGGAACCCGCCGCCACCGCCACGGTTGTCATCGCGGCCGCGGAAACCACCGCGGTCACCATCGCGACGGTCATCACGGCGATCGTCCCTGCGGTCATCGCGACGGTCGTCACGGCCGCGGAAACCACCGCGGTCACCATCGCGACGGTCATCGCGCCGATCGTCACGGCGGTCGTCGCTACGGAAGGCGGGACGGTCGCCGTCGCGGCGGAAGGTGGGACGGTCGCCGTCACGGCGGAAGCCACCGCGGTCGCCGCCGCGGTTGTCGTCACGGCGGTCATCGCGGCGGGGCCCGCTGGGACGGTCATCACGCCGGAACGGCGGACGCCCGCCGCCACCACGGCTGTCATCACGCCCGCGGTAGCCACCGCCACCGCCACCGCCACCGCCACGATTGTCATCGCGGCCACGGAACCCGCCGCCACGGTTGTCATCACGCCGGTCATCACGGCGATCGTCACGACGGTCATCACGGCCACGGAAACCACCACGGTCACCGTCACGCCGGTCGTCCCTGCGGTCATCGCGGCGGTCGTCACGGCGGTCGTCACGGCCGCGGAAACCGCCACCGCGGTTGTCGTCGCGGCCACGGAACCCACCGCGGTCCGGACGGTCCCCGCCCCGGCGGTCGTCGCTACGGAAGGCGGGGCGGTCGCCGTCACGGCGGAAGCCACCGCGGTCGCCGCCGCGGTTGTCGTCACGGCGGTCATCGCGGCGCGGCCCGCTGGGACGGTCATCACGCCGGAACGGCGGACGCCCGCCGCCACCACGGCTGTCATCACGCCCGCGGTAGCCACCGCCACCGCCACCGCCACCGCCACGATTGTCATCGCGGCCACGGAACCCGCCGCCACGGTTGTCATCACGCCGGTCATCACGGCGATCGTCACGACGGTCATCACGGCCACGGAAACCACCACGGTCACCGTCACGCCGGTCGTTGTCCCGGCGCGGAGCACCGCGGTATCCGCCCCGGTCGCCACCGTCCCGGCTGCGCTGGTCGCGCTCCGGTCGCTCGTCGGGAGAGTTGGTGGACATCGGTGACTCCTAGTCTTCGGTACCGCAGTCATTCTCGCGCAGCCGGGATGCCGGCGCGCTTCGACAAAAACAAAAGGACCCCTGGTCCCAGCGTGGACGCTGGGACCAGGGGTCCTCAAAAATTGTTCGGCGGCGTCCTACTCTCCCACAGGGTCCCCCCTGCAGTACCATCGGCGCTTTGAGGCTTAGCTTCCGGGTTCGGAATGTAACCGGGCGTTTCCCTCACGCTATGACCACCGAAACCCTATGAAATATCCAGCGAAATCGCCGGATCTCAAACAGGGCAGCGAACAAGCACACTCTTCAATTAGATAGTGACGCTGTTCAGCCGACACAACTGTTCGTTGTTTCAGAACAAACACAGTGGACGCGAGCGACTGAGGACAAGCCCTCGGCCTATTAGTACCAGTCACCTCCACCCGTTACCGGGCTTCCAGATCTGGCCTATCAACCCAGTCGTCTACTGGGAGCCTTAACCCCTCAAAGGGGGTGGGAATACTCATCTCGAAGCAGGCTTCCCGCTTAGATGCTTTCAGCGGTTATCCTTTCCGAACGTAGCCAACCAGCCATGCCCTTGGCAGGACAACTGGCACACCAGAGGTTCGTCCGTCCCGGTCCTCTCGTACTAGGGACAGCCCTTCTCAATATTCCTACGCGCACAGAGGATAGGGACCGAACTGTCTCACGACGTTCTAAACCCAGCTCGCGTACCGCTTTAATGGGCGAACAGCCCAACCCTTGGGACCGACTCCAGCCCCAGGATGCGACGAGCCGACATCGAGGTGCCAAACCATCCCGTCGATATGGACTCTTGGGGAAGATCAGCCTGTTATCCCCGGGGTACCTTTTATCCGTTGAGCGACGGCGCTTCCACAAGCCACCGCCGGATCACTAGTCCCGACTTTCGTCCCTGCTCGACCCGTCGGTCTCACAGTCAAGCTCCCTTGTGCACTTACACTCAACACCTGATTACCAACCAGGCTGAGGGAACCTTTGGGCGCCTCCGTTACTCTTTGGGAGGCAACCGCCCCAGTTAAACTACCCATCAGACACTGTCCCTGATCCGGATCACGGACCGAGGTTAGACATCCAGCACGACCAGAGTGGTATTTCAACGTTGACTCCACGAACACTGGCGTGCCCGCTTCAAAGTCTCCCACCTATCCTACACAAGCCGAACCGAACACCAATATCAAACTGTAGTAAAGGTCCCGGGGTCTTTCCGTCCTTCTGCGCGAAACGAGCATCTTTACTCGTAGTGCAATTTCACCGGGCCTATGGTTGAGACAGTCGAGAAGTCGTTACGCCATTCGTGCAGGTCGGAACTTACCCGACAAGGAATTTCGCTACCTTAGGATGGTTATAGTTACCACCGCCGTTTACTGGCGCTTAAGTTCTCAGCTTCGCACGCCCGAAAGCGCACTAACCGGTCCCCTTAACGTTCCAGCACCGGGCAGGCGTCAGTCCGTATACATCGCCTTACGGCTTCGCACGGACCTGTGTTTTTAGTAAACAGTCGCTTCTCGCTGGTCTCTGCGGCCACCCCCAGCTCAGACAGTAAATGTCATCACCGGTGATGGCCCCCCTTCTCCCGAAGTTACGGGGGCATTTTGCCGAGTTCCTTAACCATAGTTCACCCGAACGCCTCGGTATTCTCTACCTGACTACCTGAGTCGGTTTAGGGTACGGGCCGCCATGAAACTCGCTAGAGGCTTTTCTCGACAGCATAGGATCATCCACTTCACCACAATCGGCTCGGCATCAGGTCTCAGACTTCATGCAAGGCGGATTTGCCTACCTCACGTCCTACACCCTTACCCCGGGACAACCATCGCCCGGGCTGGACTACCTTCCTGCGTCACCCCATCACTCACCTACTACAAGTCTGGTCCGTCGGCTCCACCACTTCCCTCAACTCCGAAGAGATCGGGACGGCTTCACGGACTTAGCATCGCCTGATTCGATGTTTGACGCTTCACAGCGGGTACCGGAATATCAACCGGTTATCCATCGACTACGCCTGTCGGCCTCGCCTTAGGTCCCGACTTACCCTGGGCAGATCAGCTTGACCCAGGAACCCTTAGTCAATCGGCGCACACGTTTCTCACGTATGTATCGCTACTCATGCCTGCATTCTCACTCGTGAACCGTCCACCACTAGCTTCCGCTGCAGCTTCACCCGGCACACGACGCTCCCCTACCCATCACGATCCCCGTTGGGGGTATATATCGCAATGACACGACTTCGGCGGTACGCTTGAGCCCCGCTACATTGTCGGCGCGGAATCACTAGACCAGTGAGCTATTACGCACTCTTTCAAGGGTGGCTGCTTCTAAGCCAACCTCCTGGTTGTCTGTGCGACTCCACATCCTTTCCCACTTAGCGTACGCTTAGGGGCCTTAGTCGATGCTCTGGGCTGTTTCCCTCTCGACCATGGAGCTTATCCCCCACAGTCTCACTGCCGCGCTCTCACTTACCGGCATTCGGAGTTTGGCTAAGGTCAGTAACCCGGTAGGGCCCATCGCCTATCCAGTGCTCTACCTCCGGCAAGAAACACACGACGCTGCACCTAAATGCATTTCGGGGAGAACCAGCTATCACGGAGTTTGATTGGCCTTTCACCCCTAACCACAGGTCATCCCCCAGGTTTTCAACCCTGGTGGGTTCGGTCCTCCACGACCTCTTACAGCCGCTTCAACCTGCCCATGGCTAGATCACTCCGCTTCGGGTCTTGAGCGCGCTACTAAATCGCCCTATTCGGACTCGCTTTCGCTACGGCTTCCCCACACGGGTTAACCTCGCAACACACCGCAAACTCGCAGGCTCATTCTTCAAAAGGCACGCAGTCACGAGACACCAAGCAAGCTTGATGTCCGACGCTCCCACGGCTTGTAGGCACACGGTTTCAGGTACTATTTCACTCCGCTCCCGCGGTACTTTTCACCATTCCCTCACGGTACTATCCGCTATCGGTCACCAGGGAATATTTAGGCTTAACGGGTGGTCCCGCCAGATTCACACGGGATTTCTCGGGCCCCGTGCTACTTGGGTGTCTCTCAAACGAGCCGCTGATGTTTCGACTACGGGGGTCTTACCCTCTACGCCGGACCTTTCGCATGTCCTTCGTCTACATCAACGGTTTCTGACTCGTCTCACAGCCGGCAGACTGCAAAAGAGAGATCCCACAACCCCGTATGCGCAACCCCTGCCGGGTATCACACGCATACGGTTTGGCCTCATCCGGTTTCGCTCGCCACTACTCCCGGAATCACGGTTGTTTTCTCTTCCTGCGGGTACTGAGATGTTTCACTTCCCCGCGTTCCCTCCACACTGCCTATGTGTTCAGCAGCGGGTGACAGCCCATGACGACTGCCGGGTTTCCCCATTCGGAAACCCCCGGATCAAAGCCTGGTTGACGACTCCCCGGGGACTATCGTGGCCTCCCACGTCCTTCATCGGTTCCTGGTGCCAAGGCATCCACCGTGCGCCCTTAAAAACTTGGCCACAGATGCTCGCGTCCACTGTGCAGTTCTCAAACAACGACCAACCACCCGTCACACACCCTTACCAGGATGCTTCACCGGGGTCGGCATTGAGGTCGGGACAAACCCGTACCCTCAGATACCCAACAGCGTGCCCGACCCGACCCATCAACCTTCACGTTCCACGCCGAAGCAGTACTAGTGAAGCCAACCGATCGTGCCGAGTAGTCAACGTTCCACCCATGAGCAACCACCGTCGAACATTTGCCGACGTAGTGGCCTCTGGATTCCTTGCGGAATCTAGATGCTCCTTAGAAAGGAGGTGATCCAGCCGCACCTTCCGGTACGGCTACCTTGTTACGACTTCGTCCCAATCGCCAGTCCCACCTTCGACAGCTCCCTCCCACAAGGGGTTGGGCCACCGGCTTCGGGTGTTACCGACTTTCGTGACGTGACGGGCGGTGTGTACAAGGCCCGGGAACGTATTCACCGCAGCAATGCTGATCTGCGATTACTAGCAACTCCGACTTCATGGGGTCGAGTTGCAGACCCCAATCCGAACTGAGACAGGCTTTTTGAGATTCGCTCCGCCTCGCGGCTTCGCAGCTCATTGTACCTGCCATTGTAGCACGTGTGCAGCCCAAGACATAAGGGGCATGATGACTTGACGTCGTCCCCACCTTCCTCCGAGTTGACCCCGGCAGTCTCCTGTGAGTCCCCATCACCCCGAAGGGCATGCTGGCAACACAGAACAAGGGTTGCGCTCGTTGCGGGACTTAACCCAACATCTCACGACACGAGCTGACGACAGCCATGCACCACCTGTATACCGACCACAAGGGGGGCACCATCTCTGATGCTTTCCGGTATATGTCAAGCCTTGGTAAGGTTCTTCGCGTTGCGTCGAATTAAGCCACATGCTCCGCTGCTTGTGCGGGCCCCCGTCAATTCCTTTGAGTTTTAGCCTTGCGGCCGTACTCCCCAGGCGGGGAACTTAATGCGTTAGCTGCGGCACCGACGACGTGGAATGTCGCCAACACCTAGTTCCCACCGTTTACGGCGTGGACTACCAGGGTATCTAATCCTGTTCGCTCCCCACGCTTTCGCTCCTCAGCGTCAGTAATGGCCCAGAGATCCGCCTTCGCCACCGGTGTTCCTCCTGATATCTGCGCATTTCACCGCTACACCAGGAATTCCGATCTCCCCTACCACACTCTAGCCTGCCCGTATCGACTGCAGACCCGGGGTTAAGCCCCGGGCTTTCACAACCGACGTGACAAGCCGCCTACGAGCTCTTTACGCCCAATAATTCCGGACAACGCTTGCGCCCTACGTATTACCGCGGCTGCTGGCACGTAGTTAGCCGGCGCTTCTTCTGCAGGTACCGTCACTTTCGCTTCTTCCCTGCTGAAAGAGGTTTACAACCCGAAGGCCGTCATCCCTCACGCGGCGTCGCTGCATCAGGCTTTCGCCCATTGTGCAATATTCCCCACTGCTGCCTCCCGTAGGAGTCTGGGCCGTGTCTCAGTCCCAGTGTGGCCGGTCGCCCTCTCAGGCCGGCTACCCGTCGTCGCCTTGGTGAGCTTCTACCTCACCAACAAGCTGATAGGCCGCGGGCTCATCCTTCACCGCCGGAGCTTTCAACCCTCTCCCATGCGAGAGAAGGTATTATCCGGTATTAGACCCCGTTTCCAGGGCTTGTCCCAGAGTGAAGGGCAGATTGCCCACGTGTTACTCACCCGTTCGCCACTAATCCACCCCGAAGGGCTTCATCGTTCGACTTGCATGTGTTAAGCACGCCGCCAGCGTTCGTCCTGAGCCAGGATCAAACTCTCCGTGAATGTTTTCCCGTAATCGGGACGACACACACGAGAGCGGAACCAAGGAGAGGAATAATCTCCCGGTTCACAGCGTCCTCGCTGTGCTGCCTGCACGACCGAGGCCGTACAGGACTTTTTCAAAGGAACCTCAACTCACCGAAGTGAGTCGGGGTATCAACATATCTGGCGTTGACTTTTGGCACGCTGTTGAGTTCTCAAGGAACGGACGCTTCCTTTGTACTCACCCGCAGAACATTCTCTGGGGCTTTCCTCCGGGCGCTTCCCTTCGGTATTTCGTGTTTCCAACCTTACCAGATCCGTTTTCCGTTCCGTTTCCGGTTCGGATTTCATTTCCGGTGGCCGTTGGAGGGCCTTTGCCTTTCGGCGTGTTCACTACTTTAGCGGATTCCCTCCGCAACTCATAATCGAGTTCCGCGAGTTCGAATTTCGACATGCGAGCATGCGAAATAAGCCCCCGCCTAGGGGAAGTCGTAGGTAGTGGTTGGCCGCTTCCGGTGTCCGGCAGATTGCCGTGACCGGTTTAAGCGGCTCGGACTACATTACGGATGCCCCAAGGGCGCGTCAAGTTCGTCGGCGCCGGGGCGTATGGGCCCGATAAGGGCTCACCGTAGGGTCGTTGGCCGTCCAGAAGCGCCAGGGGTGGACACCGCCCTCCCCCGATACGCCCGTCCGGGGTCCGCTCCTGACCTGGTCGGGGTGGGTCGGGGTGCCGGACAGGACAGTGAAGGGGGAGCCCCGGCCGCCACAGGCGTCGCTGCCGTTGAGGCTCCGGTCCACGTCGAGGGCCGTGGCCAGGCGGGCGGGGCCTTTGGCCAGTTCCTTGTCGTTGCGGGCCGAGAGTCGACGTTTGCGGGCCAGTTCGGCGCCTTCGGTGATCTCTCCCGCGCGGAGCAGGACCGCGCTCGCCATCCCCGGTGGACCGCAGACCAGGTTCATGCAGTGCCACATGCCGTAGGTGAAGTAGACGTACACGTGTCCTGGCTCCTCGAACATCACGCCGTTGCGCGCGGTGCGACCGCGATAGGCGTGGGAGCCGGGGTCGACCTCCCCCGCGTACGCCTCCACCTCTGTCAGGCGGAGTTCGATCGGACCGTCCTGCGAGTCGCGCACGAGGATGCGGCCCAGCAGATCCGGGGCCACGTCCAGGACGGGCCGGTCGAAGAAGTCACGGGTCAGGGGCGTACGGTCAGGGGCCGCGATCATGGCGTACGAGCGTAGTGCACCTGGTCTTTGGGCACGGGTGGTCAGCGGTCCTTCCGATTGCCAGGGTGATGACACGGAACCGGGCACGGTCCCCTCGCGTTTGTACCGATCAAGGATTCAAGTCGAGACGAGCCACAGGCGGCGGCCTGGGGAGGAGAGTCATGGGTTTCAAGAAGCTGCTCGCGAGTCTGGGGGCCGGTGGTGCCTCGGTCGAGACCGTGCTGACCGAGGTCAACGTGGTGCCGGGCGGCGTGGTCCAGGGTGAGGTCAGGATCCAGGGCGGATCCGTGGACCAGGAGATCGAGGGGCTCTCCGTGGGCCTGCAGGCCCGGGTCGAGGTCGAGGGCAACGACCAGGAGACCAAGCAGGACATCGAGTTCACCAAGGTGCGGCTCGGTGGCGCCTTCACGCTGCGGGCCGGTCAGGTGCACGCGGTGCCGTTCGGCCTGGAGATCCCGTGGGAGACGCCGGTCACGAGCATCGACGGGCAGCAGCTGCGCGGCATGAACATCGGTGTGACCACCGAGCTGGAGATCGCGCGCGCCGTGGACTCGGGTGACCTCGACCCGATCAACGTGCACCCGCTGCCCGCGCAGCAGGCCCTCCTGGACGCCTTCATTCAGCTGGGCTTCCGCTTCAAGAGCGCGGACATGGAGCGCGGCCACATCCGCGGTACGCGGCAGAAGCTGCCGTTCTACCAGGAGATCGAGTTCTACCCGCCGCAGCAGTACCGCGGTCTCAACCAGGTCGAATTGAGCTTCGTCGCGGACGACCGCGAGATGGACGTCGTCCTGGAGATGGACAAGAAGCCGGGTCTGTTCAGCGAGGGCAGTGACTCGTTCCGTTCGTTCAAGGTCGGTCTGAACGACTTCCAGGGCACGGACTGGGCGGCGTACCTCAACGAGTGGCTGTCCCAGGTCGGCAGCAAGCGCAACTGGTTCTAGGCTCGGAGAGGATCAGCGAGGACCAGCAACCAACCAGGAGGTGCCGACGTGACCGAGCTCAAGAGGCCGCCGCTTCCCCATGACTTCCATCCGCCCGTGCCGTCGTTCACGGTCGTGAGCGAGGACTTCGAGCCGGGGGCGGTCCTTAAGGACGCTCACGTCTACGCGGCCGGGAACACCTCGCCGCAGCTGCGGTGGGAGGGCTTCCCGCCGGAGACCAAGAGCTTCGCCGTGACGTGCTTCGACCCGGACGCCCCTACGGGGAGCGGGTTCTGGCACTGGACCGTCTTCGACATCCCGGTGTCGGTGACGGAGCTGCCCGGTGGCGCGGGCAGCGGCAAGTTCGAGGGGCTGCCCGCGGGCGCGGTGCAGGTGCGCAACGACTACGGGACGAAGGACTTCGGGGGCGCCGCCCCGCCGCCCGGGGATCCGGCCCACCGCTATGTGTTCACCGTGTACGCGGTGGACCAGGAGAAGCTGGGTCCGGACTCGGACGCCTCGCCCGCGGTCGTGGGGTTCAACCTCCGGTTCCACACGCTGGCCCGTGCGCAGGTGCTCGCGGAGTACGCGGCCCCCGCGGAGAACTGAGCGTTCATCGGTTGTTTGCCCGTCTCTGGTCATGGAAGTGATCAGAGACGGGCATTTTTTATTGCGTTGTCCATCCCGGCGTGCCCGGCCAGAGTTGATCCCAGCCCGCCAGGCGGTGGGCCGGTGTGCATACGGGAGGTGGGCAGGTTGATGCGGGACACGCTGGTGCTGAACGCGAGCTTCGAGCCGCTCTCGACGGTGTCGCTCAACCGAGCCGTCGTTCTGGTGCTCCAGGACAAGGCCGTGGTCGAGCACGCCCACCCCGGACTGCGTGTGCGCGCGGCGGCGGTCGACATACCCGTGCCCCGGGTGATCAGGCTCTGCAGGTATGTGCGCGTGCCGTTCCGAAGACAAGCCCCGTGGTCGAGGCGGGGTGTGCTGGTCAGGGACCAGCACCGGTGCGCGTACTGCGGCAGGCGCGCGTCGACGGTCGACCACGTGGTGCCGCGCTCGCGCGGTGGCGCGGACTCCTGGCTGAACACGGTCGCTTCGTGCGCGATGGACAATCACCGCAAAGCGGACCGGACTCCGGAGCAGGCCGGGATGCCGTTGCTACGGCAGCCGTTCGAGCCGACCCCCGCGGATGCGATGTTGCTGGCGCTCGGCCGAGACGAACTGGCCTCGTTGCCCGAGTGGCTGGCGCAGCCTGCGGCGTAGTGGCCCTGGCGCCCTGGCGAGAACGGCCCGCGGTGAGACATCACCGCGGGCCGTTTTGGGCTGATCGCGCCCACGCGGCGGAGCCGCACATGTCACAGCCCCGCGCCCCTCACGGGGCGCCTGACATCAGTCGATCGTCGGCTGTTCCCTGCGCTCCTTGCCGGAGGCGCCGCCGCCGCCCGAACCGCCGCCCATCGGGCCGAAGTTGCCGAGTGCGCCGCCCAGGCCCTTGAGGGCGTCGCCGATCTCGCTGGGCACGATCCAGAGCTTGTTCGCGTCGCCCTCGGCGATCTTCGGGAGCATCTGGAGGTACTGGTAGGAGAGGAGCTTCTGGTCCGGGTCTCCGGCGTGGATGGACTCGAAGACCGTACGGATCGCCTGGGCCTCGCCCTCAGCGCGCAGCGCCGCGGCCTTGGCCTCACCTTCGGCGCGCAGGATCGCGGACTGCTTCTCACCCTCGGCGCGCAGGATCTCCGACTGTCGTACACCTTCGGCCTGGAGGATCGCGGCGCGCTTGTCACGGTCGGCGCGCATCTGCTTCTCCATCGAGTCCTGGATGGAGGTCGGCGGCTCGATCGCCTTGAGCTCGACGCGGTTGACGCGGATGCCCCACTTGCCGGTGGCCTCGTCGAGGACGCCGCGCAGGGCCGCGTTGATCTCCTCGCGGGATGTCAGGGTCCGCTCCAGGTCCATGCCACCGATGATGTTGCGCAGGGTGGTGACGGTGAGCTGCTCGATCGCCTGGATGTAGCTGGCGACCTCGTACGTCGCGGCTCGTGCGTCGGTCACCTGGTAATAGATGACGGTGTCGATGTTGACCACCAGGTTGTCCTGGGTGATCACCGGCTGCGGCGGGAACGGGACGACCTGTTCACGCAGGTCGATGCGGTTGCGGATCGAGTCGATGAACGGGACGACGATGTTCAGTCCCGCGTTCAGCGTGCGGGTGTAGCGCCCGAAGCGCTCGACGATGGCGGCGCTGGCCTGCGGGATGACCTGGATGGTCTTGATCAGGGCGATGAAGACCAGCACCACCAGAATGATCAGGACGATGACGATTGGCCCCATCGGACTCCCCGTACCCTTCGTGCCTCGGTGTTCCCGGAACGATCCCGCGTCGTCGGCGAAGATCTTGCTGGTCGAGTCTGTCAGACCGGCGCACCGTCCGTGGCGCAATCACATGACGATCGCCGTCGCTCCGTCGATCTCGACGACGTCGACCTCCTGACCTGCCTCGTAGGCCTGGTCCGCGTCCAGTGCGCGGGCCGACCAGATCTCGCCCGCCAGCTTGATGCGTCCGCCCGCGCCGTCGACCCGTTCCAGGACGACGGCCTGTCGGCCCTTCAGCGCCTCGACTCCGGAGACCAGTTCGGGACGCTGGGCGCGGTGCCTCGCGGCGACCGGGCGGACGACGCCGATGAGCGCGACGGAGACCGCGGCGAAGACCACGACCTGGAGGACCATGTCTCCGCCGAGGCCCGCGGTCACGGCGCCCGCGACGGCGCCCACCGCCAGCATGCCGAGCTCGGGCATGGCGGTCAGTACGAGCGGGATTCCGAGCGCGGCGGCGCCGACCAGCCACCACACCCATGCGTCGATGTCCACATGGTCATGGTAGGACCGCAGGTCCGTCGGGGACAGGGCGCGGCTCAGCTGAGCGGGAGCCCCGTGGCCGTCCAGCGGTCGTTGCGCTGCTCGACGACCAGCGGGAGGCCGAAGCAGAGGGAGAGGTTGCGCGAGGTCAGTTCGAGCTCCAGCGGGCCCGCCGCCATGACCTTGCCCTGGCGGATCATGAGCACGTGCGTGAAGCCGGGCGCGATCTCCTCGACGTGGTGCGTGACCATGATCATCGAGGGTGCGATCGGGTCGCGGGCGAGGCGGCCGAGGCGTCGTACGAGGTCTTCGCGGCCGCCGAGGTCGAGGCCCGCGGCGGGCTCGTCGAGGAGCAGCAGCTCGGGGTCGGTCATCAGGGCGCGGGCGATCAGGGTGCGCTTGCGCTCGCCCTCGGAGAGGGTGCCGAACCTGCGGTCCAGGTAGTCGCTCATGCCGAGGCGGTCGAGGAAGGCGCGGGCGCGCTGCTCGTCCACGTCCTCGTAGTCCTCGTGCCAGCCGGCGGTCATGCCGTACGCGGCGGTGAGGACCGTCTGCAGGACGGTCTGGCGCTTGGGGAGCTTCTCGGCCATCGCGATGCCGGCGACGCCGATGCGCGGGCGCAGCTCGAAGACGTCGGTGCCGGGCTTGCCGAGGGTCTCGCCGAGGATGGTGGCGGTTCCGGTGCTCGGGAAGAGGTAGCTGGAGGCGACGTTCAGGAGGGTGGTCTTGCCCGCGCCGTTCGGGCCGAGGATGACCCAGCGCTCGCCTTCCTTGACCGACCAGGAGACCTGGTCCACCAGAGCCCGGCCCTCGCGGACCACAGATACGTCCTCAAGCTCCAGTACATCGCTCATGAGCGCGCTGTCTCCCATTGCAGTCTCGGTCGTCGCTCGCGCCTGTGGACGCGGCCCCCGGATAAAACCTACGCCACCGGCCGACCGTTCCTGTCGTGAGGCCGGTCCTTAGGCTGTGTGCATGCTCTCGGAACCACGCTCAGGACGCCTGGCCGCATGGGGAAATGCCCTGTTGGCCGGACTTGTTTCACCGGATGACGCGGTGCTCGCCATGGTCGGCGAGGACGCGCTGCACCGGGTCGAAGGACTTCCCGGGGAGTCGGGCCCGG
This sequence comes from Streptomyces kanamyceticus, assembly GCF_008704495.1. Classification (NCBI taxonomy): domain Bacteria; kingdom Bacillati; phylum Actinomycetota; class Actinomycetes; order Kitasatosporales; family Streptomycetaceae; genus Streptomyces; species Streptomyces kanamyceticus. Next base: position 7,828,689 of record NZ_CP023699.1, on the reverse strand, counting down.
TCGGACTCACGCTCGCGATGGGCCGCCTTCGGGGGCTCGGAGTGAGGGGCCTTCGGGTGGCGCTGCCCGCGCCCGGGCATCCGCTCGGGCTGAGCGGCCCGCCCGAGTTCAACGCGCGGGCCCTCGACGCGGAGGAGGCCGTGGTCGCGTTCGGCGCGCCGTACGGCCTGGTGCCCGAGGTGTACGAGGCCGGTCCCGACGGCGACGTGCACGTCGAGGTCGTCTGGCACTGTCTGCCGGTGCGCGAGGCGCCGCCCGCCGACGTGCCCTCGCTCGGCGAGGCGGAGCGCGAGCTCGCGGAGGCGCTGCGGGAGGCGACCGAGGTCCTCTCCAGGCTCGACGTCGCCGGGTCGGGTCCGGTCGCCGAGGCGGCCCTCGACGCGTACCGGGCGCGTGCCGAGCGGGGCCGCGAGGTGCTCGCGCCCGGGTATCCGCCGCGTGCGGTACGGGTGTTGGAGCTGGCGCAGCGGGTCGGGCTGCTGGTTTCCCTGGCGTACGACCACGGGCACGGCGGGGCCGTGAGCGCCTCGGAGATGGCCGCGCGGGGGCAGGCGCTGCGTCCGGTGGAGCGGACGGCCCGGCGGGCCCAGGTGGCCGCCTACAACGCGTACGTGGAGGAGCGGGAGCGGCACTGAGGCCGGGCGTGCGGCACTGCGTCCCGGCACGGCGAAGGCCCCGGGACCGTGTGGTCCGCGGGGCCTCGTGTGCCGGTGGGGCGGTGCGTCAGTCGTTGACGGCCTGGTTGCCGAAGACCGGGTTGAGCACACCGATCACGTTGACGCTGTCGCCGCTCACGTTGACGGGGACGTGCACCGGGACCTCGGCGTGGTTGCCGGAGCCGACGCCCGGGGACTGGGTGGCCGCGCCGTTGGCGTCCGCGTCGGCGAACGCGGCACCGGCGGAGCCGCCCGCGGCGATACCGGCGACGGCGACGGCCAGGGCGGCCTTCTTGGCGATGTTCATGGGAAGTGTTCCTCCTGCGGAAAATGTCGTACGCGACCCCAGCCGTGGGGTCGCACGCTGGGAAACGCCTTGGGCCGTCCGGATGACACGGGGCGCCGGAGCGATGCCCTCATTTGGATCAATCAGCGTGCGAACAGCGGAACTTGAGGGCGCCTGACGCGTTAGGCGGCCCTTGCGAGAGCAACCCTCCACAACGCCGGACCGGCCCCCCGGGAACGTGCTCCGGGGGGCCGGTGGTCACCGCTGGGACGTGCGTCAGCTGTTGACGCCGTCGTTCGCGAAGGCCGGGTTGAGGGCGCCGATGACGGACACGGTGTTGCCGACCGCGTTCACGGGGACGTGCACCGGGGCCTGAACCAGGTTGCCCGAGCCGACGCCCGGCGACTTCACGGCCTCGCCGTTCGCGTGGGCACCGCCGCTCGTGGCGGACGCCATACCGGCACCGGCGGCGACGAGGCCACCCGCTACGAGCGTGACGGCCGCGGCCTTCTTCAGGTTCTTCACTTCAGGATCCTCCTAGCGACTGCCACGACCAGCCGCCGCGGCACGCACTGAAGAACGGCCGTGCGCCGCGCAGGATGCGCCATTTGGGGGACACTCACACGACGGTATGAATCCCCTCCCCGGAACGAGACGGTCCGCTCTGACCGTCCCGCTGCCCGTCCCGTGGTCGCCCCAGTGCCCTTGCGACGGCTCTGATCAGCCCGTAACCCCGTGCCGCACCGCCCACAGGGCGGCCTGGGTCCGGTCGGCGAGGTCCAGTTTCATCAGGATGTTCGAGACGTGGGTCTTGACGGTCTTCTCGGAGAGGACGAGGGCGCGGGCGATCTCGCGGTTCGAGCGGCCGTCGGCGATCAGTCCGAGGACCTCGCGCTCGCGCTCGGTGAGCGAACCGCCCCTGCCCTGGGAGCCGTTGGCCTCCTCCTGGGTGAGCAGCGCGCCCGCCACCTCGGGCTGGAGCAGCACGTGCCCCGCGTGCACCGAGCGGATGGCGCCCGCGAGGGCGTCCGGGTCGACGTCCTTGTAGACGTATCCCGCGGCGCCCGCGCGCAGGGCGGGGACGACCGTGCGCTGCTCGGTGAAGCTGGTGACGATGAGCACGCGCGCGGGGTTGGCCAGTTCGCGGAGCTTGCGCAGCGCCTCGACGCCGTCCATGCCGGGCATCTTGACGTCCATCAGGACGACGTCCGGCTTCAACTCCTCGGCCTGCGCCACTCCTTCGGCGCCGTCCGACGCCTCGCCGACGACCTCGATGTCGTCCTGGACCTCCAGGAACGTACGCAGACCGCGGCGGACCACCTGGTGGTCGTCGACCAGCAGTACCCGGATTCCGGCCTTCGAGTTCTGCGCGGTGTCAGCCACCGGGGACCTCCATCTCGATCGTCGTGCCCTTGCCGGGCGCCGATTCCACGGTCAGCTGTCCGCCGACCCCGTCGGCCCTGTCCCGCATGGAGACCAGGCCCAAGTGACGTCCCGCGCGCCGTATGGCATGCGGGTCGAAGCCGCCGCCGTCGTCGATGACGCGCAGGACCGCTCCGGCGCCGCGCTTCTCCAGGACCACCGCTACGTGCCCGGCCTCGGAGTGGCGCAGCGCGTTGTGCAGGGCCTCCTGGGCGACCCGGAGCATGGCTTCCTCCTGGGAGGCGGGCAGGGCCCGTACGCCGTTGCTCTCGAAGGTGACCCGGGCGGAGTGCGCGCGGTGCAGCACCTGGGTGTGCGTACGCAACGTGGCCACCAGGCCGTCCTCGTCCAGGGCCGCGGGGCGCAACTCCACGACGGCCGCGCGCAGTTCGTCAGCCGCCTCGGCCGCGAGCGCCGCGACCTGCTGCAGTTCGCCCTTGGCCCGCGACGGGTCGCGGTCCACCAGGGCGGCCGCGGCCTGGGCCGTCAGGCGCAGCGAGAAGAGCTTCTGGCTGACGGCGTCGTGCAGTTCATGGGCCAGGCGCGAGCGCTCCTCGGCGATGGTCAGTTCGCGGCTGCGCTCGTACAGGCGGGCGTTGGTGAGGGCGATCGCCGCGTGCTGGGCGAGGATGGAGAGCAGGTCCTCGTCGTCCTCGGTGAAGCCGCAGCCGCCCTGCGGCTTGGCGCACTTCTTGTTGGCGAGGAAGAGCGCGCCGAGGGTCTCGTCCCCGTAGCGGATCGGCAGGCCGAGGAAGTCGGACATGTCCGGGTGCGCGGCGGGCCAGCCCTCGAAGCGCGGGTCCTGGCGCACGTCGGCAAGGCGCTCGGGCTCCGCCTTCCGCAGCATCGCGGCGAGGATGCCGTGCTGGCGGGGCAGCGGCCCGATCGCCTTCCACTGCTCGTCGCTCACGCCGTCGACGACGAACTGGGCGAACCCTCCGTGGTCGTCGGGGACCCCCAGGGCCGCGTACTCGGCGTCGAGCAGCTCGCGGGCCGAGGCGACGATCGTCTTGAGGACGTCGCGCACCTCAAGATGCCTGCTCATGGCCAGCAGCGCGGCGCTCACCGCGGTCAGCCCTGATCGGGGTCCTTGACTCATGGCCACACCGTACCGGCGGGGTGTGACGCTGCGTATCGGACCTGTGGTGGCCCCCGCCTAGGGCCCGGGGCCTAGGCCCATGGGCCCGGCCTAGTCCGAAGGGCCCCGGGGAGTTACGGCCCGCGTACGAGGTGTGAGGGGCGGGCCCGTTCCTACGGTGAAGGCCGGACGAACCGAGGGGACGATGTCATGCCGGTGGCGATCATTACGGGGGCTTCCAAGGGACTCGGGCGCGCGCTCGGCGCGGCGCTCGCGGAGAGCGGCTGGAATCTGGTGCTCGACGCCAGAACCTCCGGGGTGCTCCAGGAGTCCGCGACGTATGTAAGGGAGCACGCGAAGGACGGCGCGCGCGTGGAGGCGCTCGCCGGGGATGTCGGGGACGCGGCGCACCGCGCCGCGCTGGTGGCCGCCGCGCGGGGTCTGGGCGGCCTGGACCTGCTGGTGAACAACGCGAGCGCGCTGGGCGCCGAGCCGCTCGTCCGCCTGGCCGGGCTCCCGCTCGACGGGCTGCGGGCCGCTCTCGAGACGAATGTGGTGGCGGCCCTCGGTCTGGTCCAGGAATCGCTGCCGCTGTTGCGGGCGTCCGCCGGGGGCGCGGTTTTGAACATCAGCTCGGACGCGGCCGTCGAGGCGTACGAGACCTGGGGAGGGTACGGCGCTTCCAAGGCCGCTCTGGACCACCTTTCGGCGGTGCTCGGCGTGGAGGAGCCGGGGATCCGGGTGTGGTCCTTCGACCCCGGGGACATGCGGACGGATCTCTACCGGGCGGCGGTGCCCGCCGACGATCCTGCCGGGCGGCCGCTTCCGGAGCGTGTGGTGCCCGCCTTCCTCGACGTCATCGCCCGGCGTCCCGCCAGCGGGCGCTACACGGCTCCCGCGCTGCTCGCGGGTGCCCGGTGAACATGCTCGGTGCCGCGTGGCACGTGCCCGAAGCGCTGCTCGCCCGGGTCCCCGCCGAGCAGCGGGGGCCCGGGCTCGGCAGGGACGCGGTACGGCTGCTCGTCTCGCGCGGCACCGCGGTGACCCACCACACGTTCGCCGAGTTGCCCGCGCTGCTGCGGGCCGGGGACCTGCTCGTCGTCAATACGTCGCCGACCCTGCCCGCTGCCGTCGACGGGCGGCTCGGGCACGCGCGCGTGGTGGTGCACTTCTCCACGCGGGGCGAGGACGGCCGCTGGGCGGTGGAGCTGCGTGATCCGGACGGGAAAGGCACGACACGCGCGTGCGTGGGTGGTCCGGCCGGTGCGGTGGTGCGGCTGCCCGGGGACGTACGCCTCGTCCATGAGGAGCCGCTCGCGGAAGGGAGCGGGCGGCTGTGGTGGGCGCGGGTGTCGGCGGACGTGCCCGAGCTGCTGCGCCGGTACGGGCGGCCCATCCGGTACTCCTATACGGACAGGGACCAGCCGCTCTCCGCGCACCAGACCGTCTTCGCGCTCCCGTCGGCGGACGGTGCGGGCAGCGCGGAGATGCCGAGCGCGGGGCGGCCCTTCACGGCCGCGCTCGTGGCGGAGCTGGTGAGCAGGGGCGTGCAGTTCGCGCCGATCACGCTGCACACCGGCGTCGCCTCGCAGGAGGCGCACGAGCCGCCGTATCCGGAGCTCTTCGACGTGCCGCTGCCGTCGGCGCGGCTGATCAACGCGGCGAAGGCGGGCGGGGGCCGGGTCGTGGCGGTCGGGACGACGGCCGTGCGGGCCGTGGAGTCCGCGACGGGCGCCGACGGCGTGGTCCGCGCGGCGGCGGGCCGCACCGATCTCCTGGTGACTCCGGAGCGCGGGGTGCGCGTGGTGGACGGGCTGCTCACGGGGTTGCACGAGCCGGAGGCCTCGCATCTGCTGATGCTGGAGGCGGTCGCGGGGCGCGCGGCGGTCGACCGAGGTTATGCGGAGGCGGTATGCCGTCTCTACCTCTGGCACGAGTTCGGCGACGTGCACCTCATCCTCCGGGAGGACACTCCTCACCGTGAGCGTTGCTGAGGCAACTCCTGGTGAGACCGTTACGTGGTCGATGTGAGCCCGCGCATAGGACGCACATCACGTACGAAGGTCCCTAGTGGATAAGGAATCCCTTTATACGTGGGGGGTGCGAGGGCGTTCTCGGCGTCGGTGCACCCCCTGATCCACTACCCGGGATCGTACGTCACGCCTTTGCCACAGAATTTTGCTGCCGCTAAGAATTACTCCCGTCGCTCGGCGCCGCGGTCTCGCACCGCGGCGTTTGTGCCGGAGAAGCAGTTGTCCCCGCCGGACCAGAGCGACCTCCCCTATCCGAAGAGGTCCCACTCGCATGTCCCAGCACACCACCCCTGGTCATAGTCGCTCCACCGTGACCAAGGCCCAGAAGTTCTCGATCGCCGGTGTCGCCACGCTCGGCGCCGCCGCCCTCGCGTTCTCCCTCGTGCCGGGCAGCTCCGAGGCCGGGACCCAGGCCACCGCCGACGTCGCTCCCGTGGCCTTCGCCGCGTCGACGAGCGCGCAGCAGACGGTGCACGCCAGCGTCACCAAGCAGCAGTCCAACGCCGACAAGCAGGCCAAGGACGCCGCCGCGAAGGCCGCCGCCGACAAGAAGGCCGCCGACGAGGCCGCCGCGAAGAAGAAGGCCGAGGACGAGCGCAAGGTCAAGGAGGCCGCCAGCCGCGCCGCCGCCCGCAAGCCCGTCTACGCCAACAACCTCGACGGCTGGATCCGCCAGTCCCTGGACATCATGAAGGCCAAGGGCATCCCCGGTTCCTACGAGGGCCTGCACCGCAACATCATGCGCGAGTCCACCGGCAACCCGAACGCGCAGAACGGCTGGGACGTCAACGCCCAGAACGGCACCCCGTCGATCGGCCTGCTCCAGGTCATCCAGCCGACGTTCAACGCGTACCACGTCGAGGGCACGTCGACGAACATCTACGACCCGGTCGCCAACATCACCGCCGCGGCCAACTACGCGGCCGACAAGTACGGCTCGATGGACAACGTGAACGGCGCCTACTGAGCCCCTGAACAGGGGACCTCTTCAGCGAGGCTCAGCGAACGACGCCGAAGGGCGGCACCCCGTGCGGGGTGCCGCCCTTCTTCGTGCTTATGCGCGCGAGCCGGTCACTTGCGCATGACCTCCGGCTCGTGGCGCCGCAGCAGGCGCGCGACCGCGAAGCCGCAGATGACGCCGAGCGCGAGCAGGACCGTGATGTTCAGGCCCCACTGGCCCACCGAGTGCTCCCAGAGCGGGTCCAGGTCGTTCGGCTTCTTCGGGTCCCACGGCGGCATCAGGTGCGCGAGGTCGAGCGTGGCGCCCGCGCCCGCGATGGCCCAGCGGGACGGCATCAGCCAGGCGAACTGCTCCAGGCCCGGCGAGCCGTAGATCTGGAAGAGGACGCCGGTGAACACGACCTGGACGATCGCGAACATCACCAGGAGCGGCATGGTCTTCTCGGAGGTCTTCACCAGCGCGGAGATGACCAGGCCGAACATCATCGAGGTGAAGCCGAGCGCGATGATGACCAGGCAGATCTCCACGGCGGGGGGCATGATCAGCCCCTCCTTCGGCAGCTCGCGCGGGGCGAAGCCGATGCCGCAGATGATGACGCCCTGGAAGGCCGTGATCAGGCCGAGGACGATGACCTTGGACATCAGGTACGCCGAGCGGGACAGGCCGGTGGCCCGTTCCCGTTCGTAGATGACCCGCTCCTTGATCAGCTCACGTACGGAGTTGGCCGCTCCGGAGAAGCACATGCCGACCGCGAGGATCAGCATGATGGTGCCCGCGTCTCCGTTGAACTTGGCCGGCGGCTTCGGCGGGCCGAGGCCGAAGTCGGCGGGGATCACGACGCTGACGATGCCGAGGACCGCGGGCAGGATCACCATCAGACCCATGAAGCCCTTGTCGGAGGCGATCACCGAGACGTAGCGGCGGATCAGGGTCCACAGCTGTGAGCCCCAGCCCTGCGGCTTCGGCGGCCGGACCGCCTGCGGCGGCGGCATCTGCACCGACTGCGCGGCGACGGCGTCGATGTCCGCGGCGTACATCTGGTAGTGCTGCGAGCCCTTCCAGCGGCCCGCCCAGTCGTAGTCGCGGTAGTTCTCGAAGGCGGAGAAGACGTCGGCCCAGGTGCTGTAGCCGAAGAAGTTGAGGGCTTCCTCCGGCGGGCCGAAGTACGCCACCGAACCGCCCGGCGCCATCACCAGGAGCTTGTCGCAGATCGCCAGCTCGGCGACCGAGTGCGTGACGACGAGGACCGTACGGCCGTCGTCGGCGAGGCCGCGCAGGAGCTGCATGACGTCGCGGTCCATGCCCGGGTCGAGGCCGGAGGTCGGCTCGTCCAGGAAGATCAGCGACGGCTTGGTCAGGAGCTCCAAGGCCACCGAGACGCGCTTGCGCTGGCCACCGGAGAGGGAGGTGACCTTCTTCTCCTTGTGGATGTCCAGCTTGAGCTCGCGCAGGACCTCGTCGATGCGGGACTGGCGCTCGGCCTCGGTGGTGTCCGCGGGGAAGCGCAGCTTGGCCGCGTACTTGAGGGCCTTCTTGACGGTCAGTTCCTTGTGCAGGATGTCGTCCTGCGGGACCAGACCGATGCGCTGACGCAGCTCGGCGAACTGCTTGTAGAGGTTCCGGTTGTCGTAGAGGACGTCGCCCTGGTTGGCGGGCCGGTAGCCGGTGAGCGCCTTGAGCAGGGTGGACTTGCCGGAACCCGAGGGGCCGATGACCGCGATGAGCGACTTCTCCGGGACGCCGAAGGAGACGTCCTTGAGGATCTGCTTGCCGCCGTCGACCGTGACCGTGAGGTGGCGCGCCGAGAAGGAGACGTCACCGGTGTCGACGAACTCCTCGAGCTGTCCGCCGACGATGCGGAAGGTCGAGTGGCCGACGCCGACGATGTCGTTCGGGCCGATCAGGACGGTCGAGGACTTCGCGATCGGCTGGCCGTTGACGTACGTGCCGTTGTGCGACCCGAGGTCGTGGAGCTCGAAGCGGCCGTCGGGCGTCGCGCTGAACTCGGCGTGGTGGCGCGAGACCTGCAGGTCGGAGACGACGAGCTCGTTCTCCAGGGCACGGCCGATGCGCATCTTGCGGCCGAGTGCCAGCTGGTGGAACGTCGTCGGGCTGCGGTCGCCGTAGACCGGCGGGGCCCCCGCGACACCGCCGGAACCCTGAGCCTGCTGCTGGGGCACGTGCGGTTGCTGCTGCCAGCCCTGCTGCTGCGGCGCCTGGTGCTGCTGCTGTTGCTGCCAGCCCTGCTGCTGTGCCTGATGAGGGGCCTGCGGCTGCGGGGCCTGCTGGTGCGGGGCCGACTGGTGCGCCTGCTGGTGCGGAGCCTGCGCATGAGCTGCCTGCGCGGGCGGGGCCTGCTGGTGCGCGGCCTGCTGCTGGGGAGCCTGCTGCTGCGGTGCCGAGACGGCGGCCGCGGCGGCGCCCTGCGCACTGCCGGACACGTTCACCCGCGGACCGTCGGTCGCGTTGCCGAGGTGCACGGCCGAACCGGGGCCGATTTCCATCTGGTGGATCCGCTGGCCCTGCACGAAGGTGCCATTGGTGCTGCCGTGATCCTCAATGACCCAACTGCGACCGCTCCAGCTGATCGTGGCGTGACGCCAGGACACCCTGGCGTCGTCGAGCGAGATATCTCCCTGCGGATCACGTCCGAGGGTGTATGGCCTGGACGGGTCGAGCGTCCAGGTCCTTCCATTCAATTCCAGTACGAGTTCCGGCACTCCATGCCCCACTGAGTTGTCCCCCGAGCTAGCCCCCATCGATGGGGAGTCTAGGGATGTCGAACATCGGGAGGAACTATTTCAGGCGGAGGGCTCTGACCGAAAGTCGGGCCTTGTGAAGACTGCGTACGGGCCCCTACGGCCGTCCCGTTGACGAGGAAGATATCGCCCCGGAGAGTAGTAAGCGCCCATCAGTGCATACGGATCATGCGCATTGACGCCATTACGTGCATTTGGGGCGACGCACTGCGGTTCGGGGGGTCCTGATGCAGACCGATGAGTACCGACGTGAAAACCGGGGCGTGCGCTGGGGTGACGTGCTGCTCTCGGCGATCGCCGCGGTCAGCTGGGCCCTGGTCGGGATGGCGGGGACGGCCGCGCTCGGGCTGCATCTGCTGGGCGCGGACGACGTGGGCTCGCTCGGACCGATGACGGCGGCGACGGTGGCGCTCGGCGCGGGCGGTTCGGTCACGCCGTCCGGCGACGTCTCCGCGTTCGGTCTCAAGGGCGCGGAGGCGACCACGGCGATCGACATCGCGCCACTCGGCGTGGGCCTGGTCGGCGCTCTGTTGCTCGCCCTCTTCTTCTTACGCTCCCTGCGCGGCGCCGGATCGGTCATCTCGCCCGGCGAACTCGCCGCGCGCCTGGGCGCGGTGATCGCCCTCTTCCTGGCGATGCTCGCGGGGCTCGCCTGGGCGGGACACGACATCATCACGATCGACGGCGACAAACTCGGCATCGACAAGGGGATCGACAAGGGACTCGACAATCTGCCGGGCGGCATCGGCGACAAACTGCCCGGCGGGATCGGTGGCCTCCTGCCCGACCGGCTCGGCGACCTGGCGAAGGCCAAGGCCGCGGTCGGGTTCACGGTGGACACCGCGCCGACGCTGCTCGGCGGCGCGGTCTGGGTGGCCGGGGTGCTGCTCATCGCGCTGCTCGCGTCGCGCCGCACTCCACTGCCGCGCGGGCTCGACGTGCTGCACCGGGTCGTGCGGCCCGCGGTCTCCGCGCTGGTCGCGGTGGTCGTGGTCGCGGTCCTCGCGGGTCTCGCCGCGGCCGCGTACGCGATGGTGGGCGACGACCACCCGGGGCGCATCGCCGGTGCCGCGCTGCTCGGGGCGCCCAACGGCGTCTGGCTCGGTGTCCCCGTCGGGCTCTTCGTGCCGTGGGACGGCAGGGCGACGGGGGCGCTCACCCAGTTCCTGCCGGATCCGGTGGACGACCTCCTTACCGGCCCCGCCGACAAGGCGCTCACGCTCGGCAGGCTCGCCGAACTCGACGGGCGGGTCTGGCTGTTGGGGGTGGCGGCGGCGCTGATGATGCTGTTCGCGGGGGTGCTTACCGCGGTGCGGACTCCTTGGGCGCGGGGGGCGTCGGGCCGTGCCGCCTCCGTACGCGAGGTGGGCGCTCTGGGGTTCGCGGGGCGGTGCGGCGTACGGCTCGGGATCGTGACAGCGGTCGGTCTTCCGATCCTTGTGTGGCTGACCGGGGTGTCCGCCGACGCCTCGCTGTCCGTGTTCGGCTTCGACGCGTTCGGCGCGGGGATCGAACTGCACGGGCGGCTGGGGCCCGCGGTGCTGCTCGGGGCGGCGTGGGGGTTCGGCGCGGGGGTCCTGGGGGCACTTCTCGCGGTGGCGTCGGGGGCGGCGGGCGGCAGTGTCGCGCCGCTGGCACTGGCCGCGGCCGGGTCCGAGCCCGGTCCCGAGCCCTCGCCCGAGTCCACGGTGCCGACCGGCGCCGGACCCTACCGGCCCGGCGCTCCGCACCGGCCACCGAACCCCGACACGAACCCCTATCTGAAGCCGCCGCCGCGCACGGACGGCACTCCCCCGCCGGGCGGCTCCTCCGGGCGGCCGCCGCGAGACGTCTCCGGCGCGCCGACCGTGGTGGGCCCCGTCGCACCGCCACCGCCACCGCGGCCGCGGTCGCGCTCGACGGACTGGCCTCCTCCGCCGCCGCCTCCCCCACCGCCGCCGGAACAGGGGCCGCCACCCCCGGGAAGGCCACGCGGGTCCCGATAGAAGGGCGGGCGAGTGGGGAAGATCCGCCGCGAAGCGGCGGGCCCGAAGCGACAGGAACAACGACGCGAGACGACAGAAGCGACAACGCGAAGCGACAACCGTGTCCGACAAGCGGACCGCCACCGCACCGGCGAGGAGCGGACGGATACCGTAGGGATCACCATGAGTGCTTCGCAGCCCCCTCAGTCTGCCGACGTCCCGACGCTCCTCGTCAAGATCTTCGGCAAGGACCGCCCCGGCATCACCGCCGGCCTCTTCGACACCCTCGCCGCCTACTCCGTCGACGTCGTCGACATCGAGCAGGTCGTCACCCGCGGCCGCATCGTGCTGTGCGCGCTCGTGACCGAGCCGCCCGCAGGGCTGGAGGGTGACCTGCGTTCCACCGTCCACAGCTGGGCGGGTTCCATGAAGATGCAGGCCGAGATCATCTCCGGCATCGGCGACAACCGGCCCCGCGGGCTCGGGCGTTCGCTGGTGACCGTCCTCGGCCACCCCCTGACCTCGGAGTCGACGGCCGCGATCGCCGCCCGCATCACGGCGACCGGCGGCAACATCGACCGCATCTTCCGTCTCGCCAAGTACCCGGTCACCGCGGTGGAGTTCGCGGTCTCCGGCACGGAGACGGAGTCCCTGCGCACCGCCCTCGCCCTGGAGGCCGCGCGGCTCGGCGTGGACGTCGCCGTCGTCGCGGCGGGCCTGCACCGCCGCGCCCAGCGCCTGGTCGTGATGGACGTCGACTCGACGCTCATCCAGGACGAGGTCATCGAACTCTTCGCGGCGCACGCCGGATGCGAGGACGAGGTCGCCGAGGTGACCGCGGCCGCGATGCGCGGCGAGCTGGACTTCGAGCAGTCGCTGCACGCGCGCGTGGAGCTCCTCGCGGGCCTGGACGCGTCGGTCGTCGACAAGGTCCGCTCCGAGGTCCGGCTCACGCCCGGCGCCCGCACCCTGATTCGTACGCTCAAGCGCCTCGGCTACCAAGTGGGCGTCGTCTCGGGCGGGTTCACCCAGGTCACCGATGATCTGAAGGAACGTCTTGGCCTCGACTTCGCCCAGGCCAACACCCTGGAGATCATCGACGGAAAGCTCACCGGCAAGGTGACCGGCGAGATCGTCGACCGGGCGGGCAAGGCGCGGCTGCTGCGCCGCTTCGCCACGGAGGCCGCCGTCCCGCTGGAGCAGACCGTCGCGATCGGCGACGGCGCGAACGACCTCGACATGCTGAACGCGGCCGGTCTCGGGGTCGCCTTCAACGCCAAGCCCGTGGTCCGCGAGGCCGCGCACACCGCCGTCAACGTCCCCTTCCTCGACACCGTCCTCTATCTCCTCGGCATCACCCGCGAAGAGGTCGAGGCGGCGGACACGCACGCCGACTGACGGCAGCGCACCGCTCGTACGTCGACGGGGCCCGGCACCGCATCGGTGCCGGGCCCCGTCGTCGGATACGGAGGCGGAGGCGGAAGGGCTACTCGGAGGGCGCCCAGTAGTCGACTAGCGTGGCCACGCCGGGCTCAAGGGCCTTCCACGAACCGGAGTACGTCAGGACGGCGAAGGTGGCGGTCGGGAAGCCGCGGCGGTTCAACCGGGTCCTGGCATCGCCCTCGGAGTCCCCGGAGAGGACGTCGGTCAGTCCCTGCACCCCGGGGTTGTGGCCGATCAGGACGACGTTCCGCACGTCGTCCGGGGTCTCGTTGAGCACGGCGATCAGCTCGCCGGGAGAAGCCTCGTACAACCGCTCTTCGTAGACGGTCTTCGGCCGCTGCGGCAGCTCCTGGACGGCGAGCTTCCACGTCTCGCGGGTCCGGGCCGCGGTCGAGCACAGGGCCAGGTCGAAGGGGATGCCGCTGTCGGCCAGCTTGCGTCCGGCGACGGGGGCGTCCCTGCGGCCTCGCTCGGCCAGGGGCCTCTCGTGGTCGGAGACCTGCGGCCAGTCGGCCTTCGCATGCCGGAAAAGGACAATCCTGCGGGGTTCTGCGACGCTCATGCTTTCCAGCTTCGCATGAAACGCGCCATGGGGCGCAGGGAGTTGAAGCGGTCGCCCGGCACGGGTGACGGCACCGGTCGGCCGGAGGTCAGGGGGCCCAGGTCGGCCGGAGGTCAGGGAGCCAGCCGCAGGATCGTCTCCTGTATGCGCTCGAGCAGCTGGGTGACCATCGGCTGGCCGCTCGCGGCGTGCGCGTCCGCGGGATTCAGGATCAGCAGGAGCAGGGCGGCGAAGGCGAGGGCGGGGAGGGCCACCGCCCACCAGGGAAGCTGGACCTCGATGCTGCCGGATTCCGCCGGGTCGCGCCGGGTGTGCGAACGGGCCGACATGCCGCCTCCGTGGTCTACGAGATCGTCCGTGCCGCGTCATCGCGGGCACAACTCGAAGTTAGGCGATAGGCGACCCTCAACCCATCCGGTGATCCACCCACTTGACCCTGAGACTGGCCCCCTAGGGGATGGTGGTGCTAACCCCACCATCCGCCCCTCGGGGGCCGGTTCACGGTGAGGCGATGGACGCGACGATGCCGATGATCACGGTGATGGCCAGCATCGCGCCGAGCACGATGAGGAACTTCTTCTGGCCGTTCTGGGGGTTCGGGTCGAGGACGGGCATACGGCCAGTCTCGCACCCTTTGCCCGAACCCCCCTCGGTGGGGTCAGGCCGCCGCGGCCCTGGCCGCCACCTCGTCCTCGACGGTGCGGTTGCGGCCCGCGAGCGTACCGATGATGATCTGCGGCACCATCAGGCCCGCCATCAGCGCGATCGGCAGTCCCCAGCCGCCGCTGTGCTGGTAGAGCACGCCGATGAGGAGCGGGCCCGGGATCGAGATCAGATAGCCGGTGCTCTGCGCGAAGGCGGACAGCTTGGCCACGCCCACGCTGCTCTTGGCGCGCATGCCGACCATCGTGAGGGCCAGCGGGAAGGCACAGTTGGAGATGCCGAGCAGCAGCGCCCAGGCCCAGGCGCCGCCCGCCGGCGCGAGGTAGAGCCCCGTGTATCCGGCGAGGCCGCACACGCCGAGGGCGACCACGACCGGGCCCTGGTTGGGCAGGCGCGTGGCGACCCGGGGGATGACGAAGGCCAGCGGGACGCCCATCGCCATGGTGACGGCGAGCAGCACGCCCGCCTGGCCCGCGGGCACGCCCGCGTCGCGGAAGATCTGCGGCATCCAGCCCATCGTGATGTACGCGGCGGTGGCCTGGAGCCCGAAGAAGACGGCCAGCGCCCAGGCCGTACGGCTGTGGGTGATGCGCAGCTCGGCGTCCTCGCGCTGAACGGTCTTGCTGACGTGCTCCGAAGTGGCCTCGGTGGCGGCGCCCCGGGCGCGGACGAGCGGGATCCACGGCACGACGGCGACGACGGCGAGAACCGCCCAGACGGCGAGCCCGGACTGCCAGCGACCGCCGAGGGCGTCGGTCATGGGCACGGTGACGGCCGCCGCGAGGGAGGTGCCGAGCGCGAGCGCCATCGAGTACAGGCCGGTCATCGAGCCGACCCGGTCGGGGAACCAGCGCTTGACGATGACCGGCATCAGGACGTTGCTGACCGCGATGCCCATGAGGGCGAGTGCGGTGGCGGCGAGGAAGCCCGCGGTGCCGCCGATGAAGGGCCTGATCACCAGGCCGGTCGCGATGGCCGCCATGCCGACGCAGACCACCGCGCTCGGTCCGAAGCGCCGGGCGAGCCTGGGGGCCATCACGCCGAAGAACGCGAAGCAGAGCGGCGGCACGGAGGTGAGCAGGCCCGCGAGGGTGCCGCTCATGCCGAGGCCGTCGCGCACCTCTTCGAGGAGGGCGCCAAGGCTGGTGATCGCGGGGCGGAGGTTCATGGCGGCGAGGACGATGCCGACGATGACGAGCCGCGTTCCCCACGCGCGCGTGGGGGCCTGTTTCTCCGCGGCGCCGGTTCGTATGGGGGGTGTCTCTGTCGGTGTCATCGTCTCGGTTTCCTCACTAGCCATGGAGCCATCATAGAATCATGGGATGATTGGCTGTCCAGTCCGTTCGCGTCACACCTCGCGTCACACGACCCGTCACCCGCTGCGTCACACGCTTCGCCACACGCCCCCGGCCACGCACGAAGGAACGTCATGCCGCTGACCACCCCTCGCCGTTCGGCACTCTCCGAACAGGTCATCTCCGAGCTGCGCAACCAGATCTCGTCGGGCGAATGGCCGGTCGGCTCCCGCATCCCCACCGAACCCGAGCTCGTCGAGCAGCTGGGAGTGGCGAGGAACACGGTCAGGGAGGCCGTGCGCGCCCTGGCGCACAACGGTCTGCTCGACATCCGGCAGGGCTCGGGCACCTACGTCGTGGCGACCAGCGAGCTGGCGGGCGTCATGCAGCGCAGGTTCGCCGACGCCGAACCGCGGCACATCGCCGAGCTGCGCAGCACCCTGGAGTCGAGCGCGGCGAAGCTGGCGGCCCAGCGCCGCACGGAGCGCGACCTCAAGCAGCTCGACGCCCTCCTCGCCCGCCGCGAGGAGGTCTGGGCATCGGGCGACACGGAGGCCTTCGTGACGGCCGACGCGACGTTCCACATGGCCGTGGTGGCCGCCTCGCACAACGACGTGCTGACGGCGCTCTACGCGGACCTGGGCGAGGTCCTGCGCGACTGGCTGCGCGTTGACATCGGCACGGAGCTGACCCCCGAGACGCACATGGACCACACCCGGCTCGTCGAGGCGATCCGCGCGCAGGACGCGGAGGCGGCGGAGACCGAGGCGGCGGGCTACCCGTTCATGTGCCGCCCGGTCACCCGCTGATCCGGACCGCCCCGGTCACTTCTGGTGGCTGACCCACACCGCGCGGACCTCTTTCCAGCACCGTCCTGTCAGCCGCACGCTCTGCGCGGGCCCCGCCTCGACGGGCGCGCTGTCGAGGTCGATGTCCCACCACCGGTCGCACTCCACGTGCAGCCGCACCCGGTCGGTCTCGGGGTAGGGGTTGTGGCAGTCCGCGACCACCCGCGAGCCCGCGACGCCGATGCGGCACTCCGAGCCGAACGGGCGGGGCTCGGGTGCCTGCACGCGCGCGCGTGGGGGCTGCTGGGGAACGCCGCTCGGCGCGACGACCACAAGAGAGAGAGCGGCGAGCACCGCGGCAGGTGACAGACGCACACTTCAGAGTGCGCGGCGCCGTCCCGGGGCGCCCGGCAAGGGGGCCGTACGGGTGACGCCCCGCCTCCCGCGCGCTGCGGGGGACGGGGCGTCACTTGCGTACGACGTACCTGGTCAGGCACCCATCATGTGGACGCCGCCGTCGACGTGGATGATCTCGCCGGTGGTCTTCGGGAAGAAGTCCGAGAGCAGCGCGACGATGCCGCGGCCCGCGGGCTCCGGGTCCGCCATGTTCCACTCCAGCGGGGAGCGGGAGTTCCAGATGTCCGCGAGGTCGGCGAAGCCCGGGATGGACTTGGCCGCCATGGAGCCGATCGGACCCGCGGAGATCAGGTTGCAGCGGATGTCCTCCTTGCCCAGGTCACGGGCGAGGTAACGGCTGGTGGCCTCCAGGGCGGCCTTGGCCGGGCCCATCCAGTCGTACTTGGGCCAGGCGTACTGCGCGTCGAAGGTGAGGCCGACGACCGAGGCGCCGTCCTCGAACAGCGGGCGGCAGGCCATGGTGAGCGACTTCAGGGAGTACGCCGAGACGTGCATCGCCGTGGAGACGTCGTCGAAGGTCGCCTCCAGGAAGTTGAAGGCGCCCTGCGGCGCGAAGCCGATGGAGTGCACGACGCCGTCGAGGCCGCCGAGCTCCTCCTTGACGACGCCCGCGAGGCGGTCGAGGTGCTCCTGGTTGGTCACGTCGAGCTCGATGACCTTGGCGGGCTTGGGGAGCTTCTTGGCGATGCGCTCGGTGAGGGTGGGCCGCGGGAAGGCGGTCAGGATGACCTCCGCGCCCTGCTCCTGGGCGACCTTGGCCGCGTGGAAGGCGATGGAGGACTCCATCAGCACACCGGTGATCAGGATGCGCTTGCCGTCGAGAATTCCGCTCATGGTGATCAGTGACCCATGCCCAATCCGCCGTCAACGGGGATGACGGCACCAGTGATGTACGAAGCGTCGTCCGACGCCAGGAACTTGACCGCCGCGGCGATCTCGTCGGGCTGCGCGTAGCGGCCGAGCGGCACCTGGGCGACGATGCCCTTGCGCTGCTCCTCCGTGAGCGCCTGGGTCATGTCGGTGTCGACGAAACCGGGCGCGACGACGTTGAAGGTGAGGTTGCGCGACCCGAGCTCGCGGGCGAGCGAGCGAGCGAAGCCGACCAGACCCGCCTTGGAGGCGGCGTAGTTCGCCTGCCCCGCGGAACCGAGCAGTCCGACGACGGAGGAGATCAGGACGACACGGCCCTTCCTGGCGCGCAGCATGCCGCGGTTGGCACGCTTGACGACCCGGAAGGTGCCGGTGAGGTTGGTCTCGAGGACGGACGTGAAGTCCTCCTCGGTCATGCGCATCAGGAGCTGGTCCTTGGTGATGCCCGCGTTGGCCACGAGCACCTCGACGGGACCGTGCTTCTCCTCGATCTCCTTGTAGGCCGTCTCCACCTGCTCGGCGTCGGTGATGTCGCACTTGACGGCGAGGACGCCCAGCTCGGCGAGCTGCTGAGGCGGCTCTCCGGAACGGCAGGTGATCGCGACCTTGTCGCCGGCTTCGGCAAAGGCGCGGGCGATGGCGAGGCCGATGCCCCGGTTTCCTCCGGTGACGAGAACCGAGCGGCTCAACGGATCACCCTTTCGATAGCGGTCAGGTACCTCGAAAACCTATCGGTACCTTCCGCGATACGGAGAATCGGCGACCGACAGTGGCGGGGAGGACTCGCTGTTGGATCCCTACAGAAAGGTCTGGCCGCAGGACCGTCGGGCGCGACATGATCGGACCTGACCCGGTGCCGACAGCAGGGAGACATCCGTGCCTCATACCATCGACGAAGCCTTCACGGCGCTGCCGCTGCGGGCTCTCGCCGACGCCGCGCTCGCCCGCGCGCGTGCGCTCGGCGCCGACCACGCGGACTTCCGCCTGGAGCGGGTGCGCAGCGCGGCCTGGCGGCTGCGCGACGCCAAGCCGTCGGGCACCTCCGACACCACGGACCTGGGCTACGCGGTGCGCGTGGTGCACGGCGGCACCTGGGGGTTCGCCTCCGGCGTGGACCTGACGATGGACGCGGCGGCCCGGGTCGCCTCCCAGGCCGTGGCGATGGCGAAGCTGTCCGCGCAGGTCATCAAGGCCGCCGGGTCGGACGAGCGGGTGGAGCTCGCCCAGGAGCCGGTGCACGCGGACAAGACCTGGATCTCCTCGTACGAGATCGATCCCTTCACCGTGCCGGACGAGGAGAAGGCGGGGCTGCTCGCCGACTGGAGCGCGCGGCTGCTCGCGGCCGACGGGGTCGCGCACGTCGACGCGTCGCTGCTCACAGTGCACGAGAACAAGTTCTACGCGGACACGGCGGGGACGGTGACCACGCAGCAGCGCGTGCGGCTGCACCCGCAGCTGACCGCGGTGGCCGTCGACGAGTCGAGCGGCGAGTTCGACTCGATGCGCACGATCGCGCCGCCGGTCGGCCGCGGCTGGGAGTACCTGACGGGTACCGGCTGGGACTGGGACGGCGAACTGGCCATGATCCCCGAGCAGTTGGCCGAGAAGATGCGGGCGCCGAGCGTGCGGGCGGGGTCGTACGACCTGGTGGTCGACCCGTCGAACCTCTGGCTGACCATCCACGAGTCCATCGGCCACGCCACCGAACTGGACCGCGCGCTCGGCTACGAAGCGGCGTACGCGGGGACCTCGTTCGCCACCTTCGACCAGCTCGGCAAGCTCGCGTACGGCTCGTCGATCATGAACGTGACGGGCGACAGGACGGCCGAGCACGGGCTCGCCACCATCGGGTACGACGACGAGGGCGTGGCCGGTCAGTCCTGGGACCTGGTCAAGGACGGCACACTCGTCGGCTACCAGCTGGACCGCCGCATCGCGAAGCTCACCGGCTTCGAGCGCTCCAACGGCTGCGCGTACGCGGACTCCCCCGGGCACGTACCGGTGCAGCGCATGGCGAACGTGTCGCTGCGGCCCGATCCCGGCGGGCTCGACACGGAGGACCTGATCGCGGGCGTCGACCGCGGGATCTACGTCGTGGGCGACCGGTCATGGTCCATCGATATGCAAAGGTACAACTTTCAATTTACCGGGCAACGCTTCTACAAGATCGAGAACGGGCGGCTCGCCGGGCAGCTGCGCGATGTCGCCTACCAGGCGAGCACCACCGACTTCTGGGGTTCGATGGCCTCGGTCGGCGGCCCGCAGACCTATGTGCTCGGGGGCGCCTTCAACTGCGGCAAGGCCCAGCCAGGACAGATCGCCGCGGTCTCGCACGGCTGCCCGTCCGCCCTGTTCCGGGGCGTGAACATTCTGAACACCACGCAGGAGGCCGGTCGATGAGCCGCAGCGCCACCAAGCCGCACGAGATCGTCGAGCGCGCCCTCGAACTGTCCACCGCCGACGGCTGCGTGGTGATCGCCGACGAGGAGTCCACGGCGAACCTGCGCTGGGCGGGCAACGCCCTGACCACCAACGGCGTCACCCGGGGCCGCACCCTGACCGTCATCGCGACCGTCGACGGCAAGGAGGGCACCGCGTCCGGCGTCGTGACGCGCGCGGCCGTGACCGCGGACGACCTGGAGCCGCTGGTGCGGGCCGCCGAGCAGGCCGCGAGGGGCGCGGGGCCCGCCGAGGACGCCCAGCCCCTGGTGACCGGCACCCCCGCGTCCCCGGACTTCACGGAAGCTCCCGTGGAGACCTCGTCCGCCGTCTTCGGGGACTTCGCGCCCGCGCTCGGCGAGGCGTTCGCCAGGGCCCGCGCGGGCGGCCGCGAGCTGTACGGCTTCGCGAACCACGAGATGGTGTCGAGCTACCTCGGTACGTCGACGGGGCTGCGCCTGCGGCACGACCAGCCCAACGGCACCCTCGAACTCAACGCCAAGTCGCCGGACCGCACCAAGTCGGCCTGGGCGGGGCGGGCGACCCGGGACTTCAAGGACGTCGATCCCGCGGCGCTCGACCTGGAACTCGCGCAGCGCCTCGACTGGGCGCGGCGGCGCGTCGACCTGCCCGCGGGGCGGTACGAGACGCTGCTGCCCTCGACCGCCGTCGCGGACCTGCTCATCTACCAGATGTGGTCCTCATCGGCCCGGGACGCCGCCGAGGGCCGCACGGTCTTCTCCAAGCCGGGCGGTGCCACGCGGCTCGGCGACCGGCTCGCCGAGCTGCCGCTGACCATGCGCAGCGACCCGCACGAGCCGGGTCTGGAGTCGGCGCCGTTCGTGCTCGCGCACTCCTCCGGAGGCGACTCCTCCGTCTTCGACAACGGGCTGCCGATCGGCCCCACCGACTGGATCCGCGAGGGTGAGCTGGCCCACCTCGCCACCAGCAGGCACAGCGCGGCCCTGACGGGCCTGCCGGTGGCCCCCGCCATCGACAACCTCATCCTCGACGGGGGCGGCGACCGCTCCCTGGACGAGATGGTCGCGGCCACCGAGCGCGGTCTCCTGCTGACCTGCCTCTGGTACATCCGCGAGGTCGACCCGGCGACGCTGCTGCTCACGGGCCTGACCAGGGACGGCGTCTACCTCGTGGAGAACGGCGAGGTCGTGGGCGAGGTGAACAACTTCCGGTTCAACGAATCACCGGTCGGCCTGCTCGGCCGGGCCACCGAGGCGGGCCGCACGGAGAAGACGCTGCCGCGCGAATGGGGCGACTACTTCACCCGGGCCGCGATGCCCGCGCTCCGCGTCCCGGATTTCAATATGAGTTCGGTCAGCCAGGGCGTATAACCTCGGACCTTGCACCTACGTGCAACGTGTAAGCACACCCAAGGAGACGCGAGACCCGTGACGGACATCGTCGACGAGCTGAAGTGGCGGGGCCTTTTCGCCCTGTCCACCGATGAAGACGCACTGCGCAAGGCGCTCGCGGACGGTCCCGTCACGTTCTATTGCGGCTTCGACCCGACAGCGGCGAGCCTGCACGTGGGGCACCTCGTGCAGGTCCTCACCGTCCGCAGGCTCCAGCAGGCGGGGCACCGCCCGCTGGCGCTCGTCGGCGGCGCCACCGGCCAGATCGGTGACCCGCGGCCGACCGCCGAGCGCACGCTGAACGACCCGGAGACCATCGCGAACTGGGTGGCCAGGCTGCGCACGCAGATCGAGCCGTTCCTGTCCTTCGAGGGCGAGAACGCCGCGACGATGGTCAACAACCTGGACTGGACGGCGGGCCTCTCCGCCATCGAGTTCCTGCGGGACATCGGCAAGCACTTCCGGGTGAACAAGATGCTCACCAAGGAGTCGGTCGCCCGCCGCCTGGAGTCCCAGGAGGGCATCTCCTACACGGAGTTCAGCTACCAGCTCCTCCAGGGCATGGACTTCCTGGAGCTCTACCGGCGGTACGGCTGCACGCTGCAGACCGGCGGCAGCGACCAGTGGGGCAACCTCACGGCGGGCATCGACCTGATCCACCGCCTGGAGCCGGACGCCACGGTGCACGCCATGGGCACGCCGCTGATGGTCAAGGCGGACGGCACCAAGTTCGGCAAGTCCGAGAGCGGCGCCGTCTGGCTCGACCCGGAGATGACCACGCCGTACGCGTTCTACCAGTTCTGGCTGAACGTGGACGACCGGGACATCTCGACGTACCTGCGCATCCTCAGCTTCAAGTCCCGCGAGGAGCTCGAGGAGATCGAGAAGCTCACCGAGGAGCGTCCGCAGGCCCGTGCGGCCCAGCGCGCGCTCGCCGAGGAGCTGACGACGCTGGTGCACGGCGCCGACCAGTGCGCCGCGGTGATCGCCGCCTCCAAGGCCCTGTTCGGCCAGGGCGACCTCGCCGAGCTGGACGAGGCCACGCTGAGCGCGGCGCTCTCGGAGCTGCCGCGCGTCCAGGTCGCCGAGCTCGGCCAGGTCGTGGACCTGCTCGCCGAGGTCGGTCTGGTGGCGAGCAAGTCCGCCGCCCGGCGCACGGTGAAGGAGGGCGGCGCCTACGTGAACAACGTCAAGGTCGCCGCCGAGGACGCCGTCCCGGCCCGCGAGGAACTGCTGCACGGGCGCTGGCTGGTCCTTCGCCGCGGCAAGAAGAACCTGGCCGCGGTCGAGGTCACCGCGGGCTGACGTCCGGAGCATCCCGTACGACAGCGAGGGCCCGGCTCCCCTTTCGGAGTGCCGGGCCCTCGCCGTACGCGCGGTTCGCGTCAGCGGTTCACGTCGTCTGTCTGTCGCCCTTGATCATCTTGTACGCGGCGTCACCGACGCCGACCACGACGACCGCCGCGACCAGCTGCAACGCGTGCCGGCCCCAGTCGATGCCCCTGGTCTCGTTGATGCCGAACTTCGTCGCGAGCCAGTTGCCCACGACCGCGCCGATGATGCCGAACACGGTGGTCAGCCAGAGCGGACTGTGCTGCTTGCCGGGCAGGATCGCCTTGGCGATCAGCCCCAGCACGAATCCCACGATGATCGCCCACAACCAGCCCATCACTGCCTCCTCGTACGGCTCGACATGAGCAGTAACGTCAGTGTCTGTCCGTCCCCCGTACGGCGCATGTCGGGCACCGCCATACGTGGCGAGGCGCAGGAAGTACACCGAGGCGGGGCGTCCCCCGGTCTCGTAGGCGACGGAGCCCCGGCGTAACGTGGAACGCGGTCCGGGCCGGGGAGAGCTCGGCGAAACGGGCAGGTGGTGGAACGTGATGCGGAAGCGGAGCGGCGGCGAGGTCTTCCGGATCACGGGGGCCAGGCAGGGGCTCGCCGAGGACGTCCGCGGCAGGCAGCGGCGGTACGTGATCTCCATGTCGATCAGGACCCTGTCGGTCGTCGCGGCGGCGACGCTGTGGAACGTCGAGCGGCATGTCGCCCTCGTCGCTCTGGTACTCGGTGTTCTCCTCCCGTACATCTCCGTGGTGATCGCCAACGCCGGTCGCGAGACCAATCCCTCGCTTCCTTCGACGTTCGTACCCGCTCCTTCTCGGCCAATGCTCGCGCCGCCCGCGTCCTCGGCCGCCGCGGAATCCGTCCCGGAAGATCCCCTGGGGCCCGCCCACGACCAGCGGCGCGGCTCATCGCGTGATCAGAACTGACCGTCGACGTTCCGCCAAGCTCAAGAAAACCTCAGATCAATCATGTAGTTCCGGTGCCAGTTGCCGGGTCCCCCATGACATACTTCGTACGCGCTCCGCATCCCCCGTCGGAGCGACAGACCGACGCCGGGCAGCTCCCCCCGTGGCTGCTCGGCGTCGCCTTGTTCTATGGGCAGTTGAACACGACTGCGAAGCACCAGGACGCGACTGTGAGTGACGAAACCCCCATCTGTTCCGCCAAGGGCTGCCGCGTGGCCGCGGTCTGGGTGCTCGCCTGGAACAACCCGAAGATCCACACGCCGGAGCGCCGCAAGACGTGGCTCGCGTGCGAGGAACACCGCGAGCACCTCTCCCAGTTCCTGAGCGTGCGCGGCATGTTGAAGGAAGTCGTGACGCTGACGGAGTGGGAATCCCGCGAGGCGTAGGCCCGCGGGGCCCGAGTGGGCAGATGAAGCCCCGTGCGGCGCCCCGCGGTTAAGTCATCCGCCGATCGCCGACATCGGCCGCTCCGGCTGCAGGAACGACGGGTCGTCCAGGCCCGAGCCCGCCTTCTTGCCCCACATCGCGAGCTTCCAGATGCGGGCGATCGCCTCGTCCGAGCCGTCCGTGCTGTCCTCGGGGGCCGCGCGGAGGGCTCCTCGCAGGTCGGTCTCCTCGGTGGCGAACAGGCAGGTGCGCACCTGGCCGTCGGCCGTCAGTCTCGTGCGGTCGCAGGCCGAGCAGAAGGGGCGGGTGACGGAGGCGATGACGCCGACCCGGTGCGGGCCGCCGTCCACGATCCAGCGCTCGGCGGGGGCCGAGCCGCGCTCCGTGGAGCCCTCTTCGGTGAGCTCGAAGCGCGTACGCAGGGACTCCAGGATGTCACCGGCCGTGATCATGCCGTCGCGCTTCCAGCCGTGCTGGGCGTCGAGCGGCATCTGCTCGATGAAGCGCAGTTCGTAGTCGTTCTCCACGGCCCAGGCGAGCAGGTCGGGGGCCTCGTCGTCGTTCAGACCCGGCATCAGGACGGTGTTCACCTTGACCGGGGTCAGGCCCGCGTCGCGGGCGGCCTCCAGGCCTTCGAGGACGTCCTTGTGGCGGTCACGGCGGGTGAGTGTCTTGAAGACGTCGGGGCGCAGGGTGTCCAGAGAGACGTTGACCCGGTCGAGGCCCGCCGCCTTGAGGGCCTTGGCGGTGCGCTTGAGGCCGATGCCGTTCGTCGTCAGGGACATCCTGGGGCGCGGCTCCAGCTGGGCGCAGCGCTCCACGATGCCGACGAGGCCGGGGCGGAGCAGCGGCTCGCCGCCGGTGAACCGGACCTCTGTGATGCCGAGCTGGGTGACGGCGATGCGCACGAGGCGGACGATCTCGTCGTCGGTGAGCAGGTCCGGCTTGGCCAGCCACTGGAGGCCCTCTTCGGGCATGCAGTACGTGCAGCGCAGATTGCAGCGATCTGTCAGTGAAACGCGCAGGTCAGTGGCTGTTCGGCCAAAGGTGTCGATGAGCACTGCGGCCCCCTCCCCGGCGGTTGGATGCTGATGTTCCGACTGCTTACGACCCTACGCCAGACCTCTGACAACTCCATGGGCCATTTGGCACGAGGAACGGCGCGGCCGCGTCGTAGGACTCTACGACGCGGCCGCTACGAGCACATGAACATTAACCGCTCAGTGCGCTCCGACGCCGGTGAGGGACTTGACCTCCAGCTCGGCGTACTTGCCCTTGTTCGGCTCCTCCTTGGACAGGAGCGAGCCGAGCCAGCCGAGCAGGAAGCCCAGCGGGATGGAGATCAGGCCCGGGTTCTCCAGCGGGAAGAAGTCGAAGTTCGCGTCGGGGAACATCGAGGTGGGCTTGCCGGAGACGACCGGCGAGAACAGCACGAGGCCGACGGCGGCGACCAGGCCGCCGTAGATCGACCAGAGCGCGCCCTGGGTGGTGAACCGCTTCCAGAACAGGCTGTAGAGGATCGTCGGCAGGTTCGCCGAAGCCGCGACCGCGAAGGCGAGGGCGACGAGCCCCGCGACGTTCAGGTCGCGGGCGAGGGCGCCGAGCGCGATGGAGACGATGCCGATGAACACGGTCGACCAGCGGGCCGCCTTCATCTCCTCCTTCTCGGTGGCCTTGCCCTTGCGGATGACGTTCGCGTAGATGTCGTGCGCGAACGAGGACGACGAGGCGAGGGTGAGGCCCGCGACGACCGCGAGGATGGTGGCGAAGGCGACCGCGGAGATCACCGCGAGCAGGATGGCGCCGCCGGTCGAGTCGCCACCGCCGCCGATCTCCAGGGCGGCCAGCGGTGCCGCGGTGTTGCCCGCCTTGTTCGAGGCGATGATGTCGCCGGGCTTGAGCAGGGCGGCGGCGCCGAAGCCGAGGACGATCGTCATCAGGTAGAAGGCGCCGATGATGCCGATCGCCCAGTTCACGGACTTACGGGCGGCCTTGGCCGTCGGCACCGTGTAGAAGCGGATCAGGATGTGCGGCAGGCCCGCGGTGCCGAGCACCAGGGCGATGCCGAGCGAGATGAAGTCCAGCTTCGAGGTGCCGGTGGCGCCGTACTTGAGGCCGGGCTCAAGGAACGCCGAGCCCTTGCCACTGTTGGAGGCGGCCGAGCCGAGCAGGTCGGAGACGTTGAAGTTGAACTTCAGGAGGATCAGGAAGGTGATGAGGATGGTGCCCGTGATGAGCAGGACGGCCTTGACCATCTGCACCCAGGTGGTGCCCTTCATGCCGCCGATGGTCACGTAGACGATCATCAGGACGCCGACGAGGGCGACAATGAGGACCTTGCCCGCGTCGGTGGTGATGCCCAGGAGCAGCGAGACCAGGACGCCCGCGCCCGCCATCTGCGCGAGCAGGTAGAAGATCGACACGACGATGGTGGAGGTGCCCGCCGCCGTACGGACGGGGCGCTGGCGCATCCGGTAGGCGAGGACGTCGCCCATCGTGTAGCGGCCCGAGTTGCGCAGCGGCTCGGCGACCAGGAGCAGCGCCACCAGCCAGGCGACGAGGAAGCCGATGGAGTAGAGGAACCCGTCGTACCCGAAGAGGGCGATGGCGCCCGCGATGCCGAGGAAGGACGCGGCGGACATGTAGTCGCCGGAGATCGCCAGGCCGTTCTGGAAGCCGGTGAACTGGCGGCCGCCCGCGTAGAAGTCGGCGGCGCTCTTGGTCTGCCGTCCCGCCCAGACGGTGATGACCAGGGTCGCGACGACGAAGGCCGCGAAGAGGCTGATGATCAGTGGCCGGTGGTCGGAGGCGTCGGAGGCCGCCGCCAGGTCGATGACGGCGGTGTGCGCGGGGCTCATGCCGCTCCCTCCATACGGGACTTGATCGCCTCGGCCTTCGGGTCGAGCTTCGAGGCGGCGTGGCGCGAGTAGAACCAGGCGATGAGGAACGTGGTCAGGAACTGCCCGAGGCCGAGTGCGAGGGCGACGTTGATGTTGCCGAAGAGCTTGGTGCCCATGAAGTCGCCCGCGTAGTTGGAGAGCAGGACGTACACCAGGTACCAGGTGATGAAGGCGATGGTGAGCGGGAAGGCGAACGAGCGGTGCGCTTGGCGCAGTTCACCGAATTCCGCGCTCTCCTGCACCTCGATGAACTCCTCCGTGGAGGGCGCGTGGGGAGTGGTTTCTGAGCCGCCCTTCGAAGGTGGCGGTGCGTCGGTGGCCACGGAGTCTCCTCGTGGTGCGGGTGGGGTGGGGACGGACAGTTGTTCCATGGGCTCTGATCTCTCACTCCGGTAGTGACGCGGATCACGTGAGCCACGGATGGCGATGCTAAGGCCACCGGACGTGATCCGACAGGGGGTTGATGTTGCTTCCGTGACGTACTCAACGCCGGGGCGACACGCGCGACGCGGCCCAACTCCCCGGTTTCTTCGGCAAGTCATTGCTGGCCTGGGAGTTTCCGGGTTAGCTTCACCCTGAACCACCCGTCATGTACCTGCCCGAGCACCAGCTGTGTTCGGGCAGTTCCGTATGCGATTCCGTGTGCGGTTCCGTCACCGGATGATGTGGAGATCCCATGGCTCATCTGCGTTCCAGACGTCGTACGGCGCTGGCCCTGCCGCTCGGCATCGCCCTGGCCGCCTCGGTCGGCTTCCTGCCCGGCGCCGCCTCCGCGGCCTCGAACGAGTCGCCCGCCCCCGTGTCGGCACAGGCCGCGAAGGACGCCCCCGCCCTCGCGTACGTCGTCAACACCCGCGCGGACCACAAGACGATCCAGTACGTGAAGAAGGCGATCGCCAAGAACGGCGGGTCCGTCGTCGTCGCGTACGACAAGATCGGCGTGATCGTCGCGCACTCGTCGAACCCGGACTTCGGCAAGCAGATACGCGAGGTGCGCGGCGTGCAGACCGCGGGCGCGACCCGCACCGCGCCGCTCACCGCCGCGGGCACCACCGAGGACGGCGCCCCGACGCTCCTGTCGAAGGCCGACGCCAAGTCCCTGAAGGCCACCGCCGCTTCGGGCGACGAGCCGCTCGAGGCCGACCAGTGGGACCTGCGGGCGATCGGCGCCGACAAGGCCGCCAAGATCAACCCGGGCAGCAGGAAGGTCACCGTCGGCGTGATCGACACGGGCGTCGACGACACCCACCCCGACCTCGCGCCCAACTTCTCCGCGTCGCAGTCGGCGAGCTGTGTCGGCGGCAAGGCCGACACCTCGCCCGGGGCCTGGCGCCCGGCGAAGAGGGAGCACTACCACGGCACGCACGTGGCCGGTGAGATCGCCGCCGCGCGCAACGGGGTCGGTGTCGCGGGCGTGGCGCCCGGCGTCAAGGTCTCGGGCATCAAGGTGGCCGACCCGGTCAACGAGCTGTTCTACCCGGAGAGCGTGGTCTGCGCCTTCGTGTTCGCCGCCGACCACGGCGTGGAGATCACCAACAACAGCTATTACGTCGACCCGTGGATGTACAACTGCAAGGACGACCCGGACCAGCGGGCCATCGTCGACGCGGTCAACCGCGCCCAGCTGTACGCCCAGCGCAAGGGCACCCTCAGCCTGGCCTCCGCGGGCAACTCCAACCACGACCTGGACTCGGACGCGATCGTCGACACGTCGAGCCCGGACGACTCCACTCCGGTGCCGCGCACCGTCGACCCGCACGAGTGCCTCGACATCCCCACCCAGCTTCCGGGCGTCGTCACCGTCAGCGCGACGGGCGTCAAGGACCTGAAGTCGATCTACTCCAGCTACGGCAAGGGCGTCATCGACGTCGCGGCCCCCGGCGGCGACAAGTTCCAGATCCCGGCCGACACCCCGTCCAAGAACGGCCGCGTCCTCTCCACGATGCCGGGCGGCGAGTACGGCTGGCTGCAGGGCACCTCGATGGCGTCCCCGCACGCCGCGGGCGTCGCCGCGCTGATCAAGTCCACGCACCCCAAGGCGGGCCCCGCCGAACTCCAGCGGCTGCTCAAGAAGCAGGCCGACAAGCTCTCCTGCCCCGAGGGTCCCTACGACCCGGACGGTGACGGCGACGTCGACGCGACCTGCCAGGACGGCGGCAAGAACAAGAACGGCTTCTACGGCAGCGGGCTCGTCGACGCGCTCGACGCCGTGAAGAAGTGATGGGGAGAGCGAACGTGAACAAGTCCTCCACCCGGCTCGGCGCCGTCGCGCGCTCCCGCCGCGCGCTGGCCCTTCCGCTCGGCATCGCGGTGGTCTCGGCCGTCGCCTTCCTGCCCGCGACGGCCTCGGCACGGCCCGCCGACCTGCCCGGCGCGAGCCCGTCGGCCGCGCCCGCCGCGGACGGCGCGTCGATGAGCTACGTCGTCAACGTCCGCCCGGGCAAGGCGAGTTCCGCCCGGGCGAAGAAGGCCGTCAGCACGGCGGGCGGCACCGTCGTCATCGCGTACGACAAGATCGGCGTCATCGTCGTCCACTCGGCGGACCCCGGGTTCGCGCAGACGATCCGCAAGGTCAAGGGCGTCCAGTCGGCGGGCGCCACGCGCACCGCGCCGCTGTCGGCCCAGTCGGACGACGCGATCGAGTCCGAGCGGCCGCTGACCGCCGCCGAGGCGAAGGCCGCGGCGGGCAAGGCGTCGGCGGGCCAGGACGAGTTGGAGCCGCTGCAGTGGGACCTGCCCGCCATGAAGGCGGACAAGGCCCACGAGGTCTCGCTCGGCAGTCCGAAGGTCACCGTCGGCGTCCTGGACTCCGGGGTCGACGACACGCACCCCGACATCGCGCCCAACTTCGACCGGCGGGCGTCGGCGAGCTGCCTGGGCGGCGTGCCCGTGCAGAAGGACAACGCGTGGCGTCCGGTGGCCAAGGAGAGCGACCACGGCATGCACGTGGCGGGCACGATCGCCGCAGCGAAGAACGGCACCGGCATCACGGGCGTGGCGCCCGGCGTGAAGGTGGCGAGCCTGAAGGTGGCCGAGCCCGCGACCGGCATGTACTACACGGAGGCCGTGGTCTGCGGCTTCATGTGGGCGGCCGACCACGGCGTCGACGTCACCAACAGCAGCTACTACACCGACCCGTGGCTGTTCAACTGCACGACGGACGACGACCAGAAGGCGCTGGTCGACGCCGTCGGCCGGGCCACGAAGTACGCCGAGCGCAAGGGCGCGGTGAACGTTGCGGCCGCGGGCAACGCCAAGACCGACCTGGCCCAGGACGAGATCCTCGACAACTCCAGCCCCGACGACACCACTCCGGTGCCGCGGACCGTCAAGACCAAGGACTGCTTCGACATCCCGTCGCAGCTGCCGGGCGTCGTGACGGTCTCCGCCACCGGTGCGAAGGGCATCAAGTCGTCGTACTCGAACTACGGCAAGGGCGTCATCGACATCGCGGCGCCGGGTGGCGACTCCACCAAGTACCAGGCTCCGCAGGCACCGGCCGTCGACGGCCGGATCCTGTCGACGCTGCCGGACGGCAAGTTCGGCTACAAGGCGGGCACGTCGATGGCGTCCCCGCACGTCGCGGGCCTCGCCGCGCTGGTCAAGTCCACGCACCCGCACGCCTCCGCGGCGCGGGTCAAGGAGCTCATGTACCGCCAGGCGGACCGGATGGCGTGCACCGATCCGTACGACTTCGACGGTGACGGCAAGGTCGACGCGGTCTGCGAGGGCGGCAAGAACAAGAACGGCTTCTACGGCGTGGGCATGGCCGACGCGTTGGACGCGGTGCGGAAGTAACGTCCGCGTTCGGTGGGAGCGGGGCCGGGTGACCTGGGGTCGCCCGGCCCTTCACCGTTCGGGCGGCGCCTGGCGGGGCTTGTCAGTACGTGCCGGTACTTGCCGGTGCTTGCCGGTGCTTGCCGGTGCTTGCCGGTGCGACATAGTGCGTGCATGACGCACACACCATCGCGAGGAGTGGACGCCACCGGTGCCGCCTGGGCCGCGCTCGACGGTGCGCCCGCCCTCCTCGACCGGCTCTCCTCCGTCACCCGCGACGGCGCACTGCCAGGACGCCTGCCCGTCGGCGCACTCGCCCGCGCCTGCGTGGGCGCCTGCGCGCTGGCCGCCGCCGAGCTGACCGCGCTGCGCACCGGGGGCGACGTGCCCCGGGTCCTGGTCGACGACGGCGCGGTGGCCACGGCCTTCACCAGCGAGCGGCACCTGTCGGTGGACGGCAGGAAGCCGGTGACCTTCGCCCCGCTGTCCCGGTTCTGGCGCACCGCGGACGGCTGGGTGCGCACCCACGCCAACTATCCGCACCACAGGGCCGCGTTGCTCGCCGCCCTCGGTGTCGCGGAGTCCGAGGACGCGGTGGCCGCGCGCCTCGCGGAACGGTCCGCCGCAGAGGTGGAGGACGCGGTGTACGCCGCCGGTGGGCTCGCCGTCGCGCTGCGGACGCCCGAGGAGTGGGCCGCGCATCCACAGGGGGCGGCGTCGGCGGGGCAGCCGCTGGTCCACAGGGAACGGCTCGGGCCAGCGCCCGCGCGCGGCCTCGCCCCGCTCACCGGCTCCCCCGCGCGGCCCGCCGCGGGACTGCGCGTGCTCGACCTCACCCGGGTCATCGCGGGGCCCGTGGCGACCCGCACACTGGCGCTGCTCGGCGCGGACGTGCTGCGCGTCGATCCGCCGGGGCTGCCCGAACTCGCCGATCAGCACACGGACACCGGCTTCGGGAAGCGGTCGGTCACGCTCGGCCTCGGGGACCGTGCGGATCGGCGAGCCTTCGACGACCTGCTCGCCACGGCCGACGTCGTCGTCACGGGCTACCGGCCCGGCGCCCTCGACCGGTTCGGGCTCTCGCCCCGGGAACTGGCCGCGCGCAGGCCCGGCCTCGTCGTCGCGCAGCTGTCGGCCTGGGGCGCGGCGGGCCCGTGGGCGCGACGGCGCGGCTTCGACAGCCTCGTGCAGGTGGCCACCGGGATCGCGGCCGTCGAGGGCGGCCCCGAACGGCCCGGGGCGCTGCCCGCGCAGGCCCTGGACCACGGCACCGGCTATCTGCTCGCCGCGGCCGTGCTGCGGACCGTGACCGAGCAGGCGTCGCGGGGCGGCACCGGGTACGTACGCCTCTCCCTCGCCCGTACGGCGGCATGGCTGCTGTCGCTCGGCGCCGCGGAACCCGGCGGGCGCTCCGAGGAGGCATACGACGACCCCGCGCCCTGGCTCACCGAGACGGACAGCCCACTGGGACACCTGCGGTACGCCCTGCCACCCGTCTCCTTCACCGGAGGGCCCGCCAACTGGGCGGACCCGCCGGGGCGTTGGGGCACCGACCGGCCCGAGTGGCGGTGAGGCGGCGCGCACGGCGGCGGCTTCGGCGGCGGGCTTTACAGTCCGATCGGAATGCCTTTGCACCAGTTGTCCCCCAGGACTTGCCCGCCGGGGGGACCCCTGGTGAAGATCATGTGGTGAGCTCCATACGACCGTCCGCCGAGCCCGGAGGCGATGCCGCGGCCGGCATACCGGCCACCGCCGCCGCATCGCACCGCGCGCCGCGCCGCCGCCCCTCCGTGGGGCGCGCCGTGGCCGTGCTCGTCCTGGTCGCCATCGCCGCGCTGATCCCGCTGCTCGGCCCCTCGGCCGCGCTGAGCGGCACCGGCGAGGCGAAGGCGCCGGGCACGGCGGGGATCACGCTGCTGCGCGCGGTCCTGTTCGGCGCGCTGTGCGTGCAGCTGGGCGAGGTGTTCGCGACCCGGCTCGCCCGCCGGGTGCCGGGGGCGCCGCTCGGCCGGGCGGGCGAGCCGCGCGGCTGGGGGGCGTACGCGGCGTGGGCGGGGTTCGCCGCGGCGCTCGGGCTCGCCGCGATCGTGGCGAACGGCAACCTCGTCCCGGAGCAACTCTCCGACCTGGACATCGGGCGCCTGTACGACACCCGGGACGGCAGGCTCGCCCTCGTGGAGGTCAACGCCTTCATCGCGGCCGCGCTGTGCGCGCGCTCGCGGCGCCCGGCCGGGGCGGTGCTGCCGCTGGCCGCGGTGATCGTCGCCGAGGCGCTGCGGGCCCATCCTCCGGTGGAGGACTCCGCGCTCCTCGGCAGCGGTCTCACGCTGGTGCACCTGACGTGCGGGGCGCTGTGGGCGGGCGGTCTGCTGTACGTGCTGCGCCTGCTGCGGCGGTGGCGGACGTCCGCTCCGGAGGCGGGCATCGCGGTACTGGGGCTCTACGCGCGCGTGGCCGCCGTGCTGTTCGCCGCGATCACGGCGACCGGCGTCGCCAGCACGCTGCGCCGGATGCCGCCGGGCACCGTCCTCGACCAGCTGACCGGGACGGCGTACGGCCGCACCCTGCTCGCCAAGGTGCTCGTCGTGGCCGCCGTCGCGGTGCTCGCGCTGATCGCCCGCCACCGGCTGCGGCGCGCCGGGGACCGCATCGGCGCGTACGTCCCCGCGCGCGGGGAGGTCATCGCGCTGGGCGCGGTCGTGGCAGTGTCGGCACTGCTCACGGCGGTGCCGGTGCCGATCCGCTGGTGAGCGGCTAAGCGCTCCGCGGGACATACGGTCCGCGTCTGCGGGTGCGTCGTGGCTGGTCGCGCAGTTCCCCGCGCCCCCTTCGGGGCACGTCACCCGCCCCCTCCTAGAAAGCCACCTGCACCTTGAGCGCGGTGCGCTCGTCCATCGCCTTGTAGCCCTGCGGCACGTCCTCGACGCCGATCGTGAGGTCGAAGACGGGTGAGGGGTCGATGGTGCCGTCCAGGACGTCGGGCAGCAGCTCGGGGATGTACGTGCGCACCGGCGCGACGCCGCCGCGCAGGGCGATGTTCCGGTTGAACATGACGCTCAGGTCGAGCCCGGTGCCGCTGCCGTGCGGGACGCCGACGAAGCCGATCGCGCCGCCGTCGCGCGTGATGTCCACGGCCGTACGCATCGACTGCTCGGTGCCGACCGCCTCGATCACGGAGTGCGCGCCCTGACCGCGGGTGAGCTCACGGACGGCGGCCACCGCGGCGTCCCCGCGCTCGGCGACGACGTCGGTGGCGCCGAAGCGGCGCGCGATGTCCGTACGGGCCCGGTGGCGGCCGAGCGCGATGATCCGCTCGGCGCCGAGCCGCTTGGCCGCGAGGACCGCGCACAGGCCGACCGCGCCGTCGCCGACGACCACGACCGTGGCTCCCGGGCGTGCGCCCGCGCCGAGCGCCGCGTGGTGGCCGGTGCCCAGGACGTCCGAGAGGGTCAGCAGGCCGGAGAGCAGGTGGTCGTCGGAGGCGGCTTCGGCGGGCAGCTGGACCAGGGTGCCGTCGGCGAACGGCACCCGGACGGCCTCGCCCTGGCCGCCGTCGTAGCCGACGGAGCCCCAGAACCCGCCGTGCTCGCAGGAGGTGGTGAGGCCCTCGGCGCAGTAGTCGCAGACGCCGTCCGACCACATGAAGGGCGCCACGACGAGGTCACCGCGGCGCACGCCGCTCACCTCGGACCCGGTGTCCTCGACGATGCCGAGGAACTCGTGCCCGATGCGCTGGCCGGGCTGCCGCTTGGCCTCGCCCCGGTAGGCCCACAGGTCGCTGCCGCAGATGCAGGCCCGCAGGACGCGGACGACCGCGTCGGTGGGGAGCTGGACCACCGGCTCGGGCACGTCCTCCACGCGCATGTCGAACGGGGCGTGGATGGTGGTGGCGCGCATGCGTGATCCTTCGTGCGGTTCAGGAGGTCGTGCTGGTCATACGCCTTTCACCGTACGCCCGGCCGGACTCCTGTCGTGCATCGGTCGCCGTCAGTACGCCCCTGACCAGCAGGAACTGCGCCGCGATATACGTGAGCATGATCGCGAAGTCGGGCCTGGGCAGCTGCGGCCACTCGGCGACGCCGGTCGCGATGAGGGTGTCGGAGAGCAGGAAGAGCGCTCCTCCCGCGGCCGCCGCGGGGCCGATGGCGGTCGCGCCGAAGGCCATCGCGGTGAGCAGCAGGCTGTAGCCCGCGACGGGGCCCCGCATGTCGGCGGGCAGGTCGGGCCAGAGGAGCGCCACGGTGACGGCGAGCGCGAGCGCGTACCCGGCCACGAGTGCGGTGCCACGCGCGCGTGCGGCCCCGCTCCCGTCCGCGTACCCCCTGAAGTCGCCGTACCTCCTGAAGTCCCCGTGCCTCTTGAAGAGCACGAGGTAGCAGACGTGCCCGGCCGCGAAGGAGCCCATCCCGGCGAGGAAGGCGGGGTCGGCGTCGAGGAGCAGGAGGGTGTCGCCGCCCCAGCCGCACAGCAGGGCGGCGACCAGCAGCCGTGGTCCTCCGCGCACCGCGACGTACGCCGCGAGCAGCGGCATGAGCAGCGGCTTGCAGACGGCGTGTCCTGGGCCGAAGTCCGCGAGGAGCGCGCCGAGATCGCCGAGTGCGGCGATGCCGAAGGCGCCGATGAGCAGGGTGGGCGCGGGCGGCCGTGTCACGCCGCACGCTCGGGGACCGTCGCGTCGGCGGCCCGCACGGGCGCCGCGGGGGCCTCTGCCGCGTCGGGCGCCTGCGGCTGCCACCCGGGCCCGCGGAAGACGCGTCCGGCCCGCTCGCGCCAACTCGCGGCCGCCTTCAGGTCCTTGGCGATGGCGGCGTACTCGTGCGTGGCGACGCGCAGCGGGTTGTGCGTCGTGATGTTCTTCGTCAGGCCGTACACGGGCCGGTCCGTCTCCGCGACCCACGAGCCGAACACGCGGTCCCAGATGATCAGGATGCCGCCGAAGTTGCGGTCCAGGTAGCCGCCCTGGGACGCGTGGTGCACACGGTGGTGCGAGGGCGTGTTGAGGACGAACTCGAAGGGGCGGGGCAGCTTGTCGATGCGTTCCGTGTGGATCCAGAACTGGTAGACCAGGTTGACCGCCGTGCAGAACGCGAGCGCGGCCGGATGCACGCCACAGGCGATCAGCGGCAGGTAGAACGGCCAGACCGTGAGGCTCGTCCAGGGCTGGCGCAGCGCCGTCGTGAGGTTGAACTTGCGGCTGGAGTGGTGCACGACGTGGCAGGCCCACAGGATGCGGATGACGTGGTGGCCCCGGTGCGACCAGTAGTAGAAGAAGTCCTGCGCGAGCAGCATCAGCGGGATCGTCCACCACAGGACGGGCACGCGCAGCGGGGTCAGCGCGTACACCCCCGAGTAGATCGCGACGATGGGGATCTTCCACAGGAAGTCGAAGACGAGGCTGCCGAGCCCCATGGTGACGCTGGTGGCGGCGTCCTTGGTCTCGTACCCCGCCGCGTCCTCGTCGGGATGGATCCGGTGGCTCACGATCTCGACGACGGTGAGCAGCACGAATGCTGGTATGGACCACAGCACGACGTCGGGCAGGTTCGGGGACATGCGTGCACCGTAGAACGGCTGGTTGCTCGCGACTAGGGGTTGTTACCGACAAGTATTACCGGCGGTACGGGGCCGGTTGTTGGTGATCCTCACCAAAGAGG
Source organism: Streptomyces kanamyceticus (assembly GCF_008704495.1). Lineage (NCBI taxonomy): Bacteria > Bacillati > Actinomycetota > Actinomycetes > Kitasatosporales > Streptomycetaceae > Streptomyces > Streptomyces kanamyceticus. The sequence continues at coordinate 7,792,653 of NZ_CP023699.1, read as the reverse complement.
GCGCCTCAAACGCCGACCGCCCCCAGCAGCGCCCCCGCCCCATAGGTGACCGCCATCGCGAGCGCGCCACCCGCCATGTTCCGCAGGACGGCGCGGCGCACGTCCGCGGAGCCGAGCCGGGCGCTGCCCCAGCCCGTCAGCGCGAGGGCGCCGAGCACCGAGAGGACGGTGACGGCGAGGCGCCAGTCGGGCGGCGGCAGCACGATCGCGAGCAGCGGGAGCAGCGCGCCCGCGGTGAAGGCGACGAAGCTGGCCCAGGCCGCGTGCCAGGGGTTGGTGAGCGCGTCGGGGTCGATGCCGAGCTCCACGCGCGCGTGGGCCCGCAGCGCGTCGCGCTCGGTGAGCTGCTCGGCGGCCTCGCGCGCCACCTCGCGGCTGAGCCCGCGCTCCGCAAGCAGGTCGGTCAGTTCGGCCAGTTCCGCCTCGGGCTGCTCGCGCAGCTCGCGCTTCTCCATGGCCAGGGCGGCCTTCTCCGAGTCGCGCTGCGTGGACACGGAGACGTATTCGCCCGCGGCCATCGACATGGAGCCCGCGAGGAGCCCGGCGAGACCCGCGGTGAGCAGGGCGCTGCGGTCGTCGGTGGCCCCCGCGACACCGACGACGAGACCCGCGGTGGACACGATGCCGTCGTTGGCCCCGAGCACGGCGGCCCGCAGCCAGTTGAGCCGTGAGCCGAGGGCGCCGCCGTGCGCTTCGTCGTGCGTTGCGTCAGTCACGCAGGGAGCATCGCACCACAGGGGTCACCAGATGCGTACCGACCCTCCCGGCGCGAACACCGGGCTCGTCGCGTCGGCCGGTGCCTCCTTGAGGGGTTCGTCCAGTTCCTGGACCGTCGGTCCCACGCGCGCGGCGATCTCGCCGAGGCGGTCCAGGTCGAAGCCGTAGACGCGGGCCGCGTTGCCGCCGACCATGGCCTCGATCTCGTCCCTCGGCAGGCCCGCGTAGGCGATGCGCAGGCCCTCGCGCGAGTACGGGTGGGTGCCTTCGTCGTGGGGATAGTCGCTGCCCCACATGATCTTGTCGAGGCCGATGCGGTCGCGCATGGCCGCCTCGTGCGGGCGCATGAAGCTGGCGCCCACGAAGCAGTTCTCGCGCCACACCTGGGAGGGTCCCTTGCCCATCGCATCGGCGAGCCCCGCGCCGAACTTGGACTCCGCCGTGTCGGCCTTCGTGGCCGCCGCGACCAGGCGCCCGTGGTAGTAGTCCAGCATGTCCAGGACGCCGGGAATCCAGCCCGAGCCCTGTTCGGTGAGGACCAGCTTGAGCTCCGGGTGGCGGCGGAACGCTCCGCCGAAGACGAGGTGCCACAGCGCCCGGTGCGAGAACCACGTCGTCTCGACCATGAACACCGCGCGCGCGGCCGGCTCCTCACCCAGCGGCGGCGACGCCGAGCCCGCGTGGTGGTTGACCGGCACGCCGAGCTCCGCGCAGGCCGCCCAGATCGGGTCGTACGTCGCCGAGTAGAGCTCCGCGAGGCCCGAGCCCGGCGGGGTGCCGGGCAGCATGACGCCGCCGGTGAGGCCCGCCTTCACCGACCGGTGGATCTCCTCGACGGCCTGGTCGACGTCGTTCAGGAGAATCTGGAAGACGCCCGCCCTGCGCCCCGGCGCAGCCGCGCAGAAGTCGGCGAGCCAGCGGTTGTGGGCGCGTAGACCGGCCCAGCGCCGCTCGTACTCCTCGCGGGTCGGCGCGGGGGCCATCAGCGAGGCCGAGGGGAAGAACGGCGGGATGGTGTTCGGGAAGACGACCTCGGCGACGATGCCGTCCTCTTCGAGTTCGGCGATGCGGCGGTCCGAGTTCCAGTTGCGGTCGGCGGTGTCGGCGAGGAGGTCCTCGTACGGATTGACGTAGGTGGCCGCCCACGCGTCGAACGCGTCGTGGTGGCGGGACTCCAAGTACGGCTTGTAGTCGAGGAGATCGGCGCCCGCGTGGCAGTCGGCGGAGATGACGGTGTAGCGCTCCTGGTGCACGTGCTGTGGACTCATGTGTCCGCCCCCAGTACCGGGAAGTCGTGGTCGGTCAGCCAGTGGCGGCCCACCTCGCGCGAGCGCGCCCAGGAGGCCTCTACGGAAGTCTGGTCGGCGTCCTGGCCGAGCTCACCCGGAGTGGGGCCGATGCGGCGGGCGAGCGGCGCGAGCTTCGCCGTGTCGAAGCCGAAGACGTCGGCGGCCGCGAGGCCCAGCATGCGCCGGGTCTCCGCCACCGGGATGTCGTGGAAGGTCTTCTTCAGCCACGCGCGCGTGTCGGGCCAGGTGCCTTCGGGGTGCGGGAAGTCGCTGCCCCAGAGGATGTTGTCGACGCCGATCTCGTAGCGCTGGGCGAGTTCGCGGCGCTTGGTGTTGGTGGCGCAGACGAAGATCTGGCGGTCCAGGTACTCGTGCGGCGGGCGCTTCAGCTCGGCGAACGGGGAGAGCTTCTTGCCGCCGTGGGCGCCCAGGTAGAGGCGGTCCATGAACCACAGGAGGTTCGGCAGCCACCAGCAGCCGGACTCCGCGACGCCGAACTTCAGCCCCGGGTGGCGCTCGAAGACGCCCGACCAGAGCATGAACCACAGCGGCCGCGCGGGCCACCACGTCACTTCGGAGACGTAGATCCCGAGGTGGTCGCCGTACTCGTGCCGTGGCGCCGCTCCGGAGTGGGTGACCACGGGCATCGCGCACTCGGCGGCCGCCGCCCACACGGGGTCGTAACGCCGGTCGTGGTAGGGCGCTTTGTCGACCCACATGGAGGGGATCATCAGCGCCCCGAGCCCCGTCTCCTTGGCGCGGTGCACCTCGGCGACGACCCGGTCGACCTCGCCGGTGATGGGCAACAGGGCGACGCCGCAGTGCCGCTCGGGGTGCTCGGAGACGAAGTCGGCCAGCCATCGGTTGTGCGCCTGCGCGCCCGCCATGCCGAGTTCGGGGTCCTGGTCTCCGGAGAGGCCGAGCCCGACTCCGAAGGGCGCGGCCGTCTGGCTGTCCACGGCGTCCGCGTCGGGGAAGACGACCTCGGCGGCCACCCCGTCGCCGTCCAGCTCCTTCACGCGCTGCGCGGCGTCCCAACCCCCGCGCAGGCCCTCTTCGTTGTCGTTGAACCACTTCTCGGCGAACGCGTCGTTGCGGATGCCGAGGCGGGTCGACTCCTCGCGGCGGGCCTGCGCCTGGCCGAGGAATTCGTCGAACTGACGGTGGAAGCGGCTGTCGAGATAGGGCCGGTACTCCTCGGTGGGCAGCCCGGCGTGGCAGTCGGAGGAGATGATCAGGTACGGATCGAACTCGTTCTGATGTTCCTGGTCGGTCATCGGTCACACGCCCCTTCAGTCCAGGATGAAGCTCTCCAGGTACGCCGGGTCGGCCCGCTCCAGCATCGAGCGCGACCTCGCCTTGATCTGCCGGTCGCTGTGCTCGCTCTCCGGGAGCAGCCAGAACCGCCCGGCCCCGATCCCCTCCGCCACGAAGTCCGCGACCTGCTCGACGGGCGTGAACTCGACCTTCTGCCCCGCGTCCTTCATCGCGGCCTCCCACTGGTCGAGGCTGCGGTAGGGGGACTTGCGGGGGCGGGACTTGGCGTACCGGTCGGGGCGGTTGCGGTGCGACTCCCACAGGCCGGTGCGCAGCATGTGCGGTCCGGGGAAGAGCACGGACGCGCCCACGCGCGCGCGTTCCGCCTTCAGATGCGCGTACAGCGACTCCGTCATCGTCACCACGGCGGCCTTGGTGACCGCGTACACGGAGGCCGTGGGCAGCGGCGCGATCCCACCGTCCCCGGAGGAGGTGTTGACGACGTGCCCGGGATCGCCGCCCGCGATCATGCGCGGCACGAACGCCTGGATGCCGTGGAAGACGCCCCACACGTTGACCTCGAAGGCCCACTTCCAGTCGTTGGGCTCGTGCTCCCACATGCGGCCCTCGGCGCCCGAGCCGACGCCCGCGTTGTTGCACAGCACGTGGACGGCGCCGAACGTGTCGTACGCCGCGTCGGCGAGCGCGAAGACCTGCTCGCGCGAGCCGACGTCGACCACGCGCGCGTGCACCGTCGCCCCGTCCTCGCGCAAGGAGGCGGCCGCCTTCTCCAGGGCGCTCTCCTCGACGTCCGCGAGGACCACCTTCAGGCCCTGGGCCGCGAACCGCCGCACCATGGCGAGCCCGATGCCGCTCGCCGCGCCCGTGACGACGGCGACCTGCCCTTCGCGCAGCTCCATCTCAGACGCTCCCCTCGGGCGGTCCGTCCAGGATCTGCGCGGGGTCGTCGTAGCGCTGGTGGACGTAGGGCAGCAGTGCCTGCGCGCTGACGCGTTCGGCGACACGGCCCTGCTGGTCGGTGGTCTTCTCGCCGATGGTGATCTCCACCACCGAGCGCACCGGGAGGTCGGCCACCGGGTCGTACATCGACTCCCGGAGGACGACGTCGCCGGTGATGCCCTCCAGCTTGCGGACCTTCTCGTTGCGTACGCAGTGCACGAGCACCGGGTCCGATTCGAAGCCCGAACCGTCCACCGCGGGAAGGAACTTGAAGTAGAAGTCGGTCTTCCGCGTCGGCTCCGGAAGCGGCAGGTCGCCGCTGACCGCGCCGCGCACCTCCACGAACGCGATGCCGTGCCGGGCGAGCGAGGCCCGCACCACCAGGCCGTCGCGGTCCACCTCGACCTCGCCGAGCTTCTTGGGCTCCCCGAAGACCTCGCGCCCGCCGATCAGGGCGCGCTCGTGGGTCATCGGCATCACCAGCGGATACCAGCCGGTCACTCCCCCGTGTTCGGCGGCGACGGCCACCGAACCCGCGCCCAGCGGATAGCCGGGCAGGTCGACCTTGCTGATGTTGGCCCGCACCAGGGGCCTTCCGGTGGGCTTGAGCGGCGGCGGCAGGACCGCCGCGACCGCGTCGGGATCGCTCTCCCAGACCGCCACCACGCCGGTGGACCAGATGTCGGGGAGCTTGGAGCTCGCGGTGCGCGCGGCGGCGATCTCCGCCTCGGTGCGCGCCCCGTACCGAATGCGTGCCATGTCGTACCACCCTTCGTCGACGCGGACTCGGGTCCGCTGCGGGGACTTGCGGGAGGTTCTGTAACACAGTTACAACAGGACTCGTGAAGGGTAAAGAGACGCGTACACATCTGAACCGGGAAGACGTGCTCGACGCCGCGGCGAACCTGGTGAAGCAGCACGGCCCGGGCGCCCTGACCATGCGCAAGCTCGCCGCCGAGCTCGGCACCGCCGTCACCTCGATCTACTGGCACGTCGGCAACCGCGAGTCGCTCCTGGACGCCCTCGTCGAGCGCACGGTCGCCGACCTCGGCGAGATCCGCCCCTCCGGAGCCACCCCCGACCGACGCGTCGTCTCGGTGGCGCGCGCCCTGCGCCGCCAGCTGCGCGACCATCCGCACCTCGTCGCCATGGTCCACGAACGGGGCCTCACGGAACGGATGTTCCTGCCCGCCCAGCGCGCGCTCGTCCACGAGGTGCACGCGGCGGGTCTGCGCGGCGCCCGCGCGGCCGACGCCGTCCGCGCCGTCCAGATCCACGTCGTCGGCCACGTCCTGGTCGAGCGCAACCGCGAGCGCGCCCCCGTGCAGCGCCCCGGCGAGGACGAACTGTGGACGGCCGAGACGGCGGAGCGGGACGCCGCGCTCGCCCGCGCGCTGGCCGGACCCCTCGATCCCGAGGCGCTGTTCACCACCTCCGTCAGGGCTCTGGTGGCGGGGCTGCTCGGCCCTTGAGGCTGACGGACCGGCACGTTTCCCGGCCCGTGAGGCTGACACCTGTCGGCCCAGGGACCTGACTGTCAGTCGCGGCCCGTATCCTCATGGACCATGCTCGAAGACCGCACGACCGCAGCGTCCGCCACCTCCTGGCCGGCCGCGTATCCAACGGGGTACGCGGTCGTCGACGTCGAGACCACAGGCCTGGCCCGCGACGACCGCATAGTGTCGGCCGCCGTCTACCGGGTGGACGCCAGGGGCGAGATCGAGGACCACTGGTACACGCTGGTCAATCCCCAGCGTGACCCGGGACCCGTCTGGATCCACGGGCTCACCAGTGCGATGCTCGCGGACGCGCCGCTCTTCAAGGACGTCGCCGAGGAGTTCGCGGCCCGCCTGGACGGCCGCGTCCTCGTCGCGCACAACGCGGTCTTCGACTGGTCGATGATCGCCAGGGAGTACGCGCGCGCCGAGCGCACCGCCCCCGTGCGCCAGCGCCTTTGCACCATCGCGCTCTCCAAGGAGCTCGCGCTCCCGCTGCCCAACCACAAGCTGGAGTCGCTCGCCGCGCACTTCGGCGTCGAGCAGCGCCACGCGCACAACGCCCTCGACGACGCGCGCGTGCTCGCCGAGGCGTTCCGCCCCAGCCTGCTCGCGGCGGCGGGCGGAAACGTCCGCCTGCCGCTCCTGGAGTGCCGTCCGCTCACCGAGTGGTCCGACGGCGCGCCCCGCATCGTCCGCCAGCCGACGGGCCCGACGCCCTCCTCCTCGTACCGTCCCGGGAGTTGGCGCCCCTCGCGCAAGCGGCCGCCGTGCCCGTACCCGAACCCCGGGCGGTACGAACCGGGCGAACCGCTCAAGCAGGGCATGCGGATCGCCTTCTCCGGAGACACCTCCGTGGAGCGCGAGCTCCTGGAGGACCGGGCGGTCGAGGCGGGCCTGCACATCGCGACGAGCGTGTCCCGGCTCACCAGCCTGCTCGTGACGAACGACCCGGACTCCGGCACCTCCAAGACCGTCAAGGCGCGCTCCTTCGGTACGCCGGTGATCGACGAGGCGGCGTTCGGCCAGCTCCTCCAGGACGTGGCGCCCGCTTCGGAGGGATGACCGCGTCCCCGTCGGAGGGATGACCGCGGCGGCGTCAGACGGGTGATTGGCGGGCGACTCGCCCGCCGACCGCTCGCCCCGCGCCGCACCCGCGTCCCACCCTGTGGCGCATGGCACGTTGCGAGGTCTGCGGAAACGACTACGGCATGTCCTTCGAAGTGCACGCACAAGGTGCGGTGCACGTCTTCGACTGCTTCTCCTGCGCCATCCACCGCATGGCGCCGATCTGCGAGCACTGCCGGTGCCGCATCATCGGGCAGGGCGTCGAGGTCGAGGGGCACTGGTACTGCGGCGCCCACTGTTCGCGCGCGGAGGGGCGGGTGGGCATCATCGACAAGGTCTGACACCCGACCCCACCCCCAGACACCCCATGACGCTAGTTGTACCGTCGTGGGGTGTACCGCTTCCTGTTGTCCCGGCAGTGGGTGATCCTCACCCTCATCGCCCTCGTCCTCATTCCCGTGATGGTCGAGCTCGGCTTCTGGCAGCTGCATCGGCACGAACACCGCGTCGCGCAGAACCAGCGGGTCACCGAGGCGCTCGCGGCCGACCCGGTCCCCGCCGAGAAGCTCACCTCGCCAGGGCATGAGGTGCCCAAGACCGATCTGTACCGCCGGGTGAGCGCCAAGGGGACGTACGACGCGAAGCACGAGGTCGTCGTGCGGCGCCGCACCAACTCGGACGACGAGGTCGGCTTCCACGTCCTGACCCCGTTCGTCCTCGACGACGGCAAGGTGCTCCTGGTCAACCGCGGCTGGATCCCGGCCGACGGACCGCAGACCGCGTTCCCGAAGATCCCCGCGCCGCCCAAGGGCGAGGTCACCGTCACCGGCCGCATGATGGCCGACGAGACGTCCGCGGCGAGCGGCATCAAGGACGTCCGCGGCCTGCCCGACCGTCAGATCATGCTGATCAGCAGCGGCCAGCAGGCCGACGCCCTCGGCAAGCAGGTGCTCGGCGGGTACGTCGAGCTGACCTCGCCCGAGGCGGTCGGCGGGTCTCCGCAGCTGATCGGCGGGCCCGATCACAGCGGGATCGGGCCGCACATGGCGTACGCCGTCCAGTGGTGGCTCTTTGCCGCGGGCGTCCCCGTCGGGTGGGTCGTGCTGGTCCGCAGGGAGCGGCGGGACCGGGCCGCGGCCGCGGCTGCGCCTGCTCCGGAGGCGACTCCGGCCCCCGTGTAGGCGCTTCGCCAGGTTGGTTCGGAGTCCGCGGGCCGTCTGTGGCTGAGCGCGCAGTTCCCCGCGCCCCTAAAGGGGCCCGGTTGGTGCGAGCCCCCATCGGGAACCCGTAACCCGTGCCCCACCCCATCGAGGACTACGCGCTCATCGGCGACCACCAGACCGCCGCCCTGGTCTCCCGGGACGGCTCGCTGGACTGGCTCTGCCTGCCCCGGCTCGACTCGGCCGCCTCGCCGCCCTGCTCGGCGACGAGGAGAACGGCCACTGGCGCATCGCCCCGAAGGGTACGGGCCCTTGCACCCGCCGCTCCTACCGCCGCGACTCGCTCGTCCTGGACTCCGAGTGGGACACCGAGGACGGCTCCGTCCGCGTCATCGACTTCATGCCGCAGCGCGACCGCGCCCCCGACGTCGTACGCATCGTCGAGGGTCTGAAGGGCAGCGTCACCCTGCGCGGCACGCTCCGGCTCCGCTTCGACTACGGCTCGGTGGTGCCGTGGATGCGCAGGACGGACGGGTACCGCGTCGCCGTCGCGGGGCCCGACTCCACATGGCTGCGCGCCGATCCTTCGGTGCGCACCTGGGGCGAGGACTTCGGCACGCACTCCGAGTTCACCGTCGAGGAGGGCGAGAAGGTCGCGTTCGTCCTCACCTGGCACCCCTCGCACGAGCCGCGCCCGCCGCTCGTCGACCCGTACGACGCGCTGCGGGACAGCCTCGCCGACTGGCGCGACTGGGCCGGGCGCTGCCGCTACGACGGGCCGCACCGCGATGCCGTCGTCCGCTCCCTGATCACCCTGAAGGCCCTCACCTACGCGCCGACCGGCGGCATCGTGGCCGCCCCCACCACCTCGCTGCCCGAGGAGATCGGCGGCGTACGCAACTGGGACTACCGCTACTGCTGGCTGCGGGACGCCACCCTCGCCCTGGGCGCGCTGCTCTCGGCCGGTTACTCGGAGGAGGCCGAGGCGTGGCGCGACTGGCTGCTCCGCGCGGTCGCGGGCAACCCGGACGACCTGCAGATCATGTACGGACTCGCCGGTGAACGGCGTCTTCCGGAGTACGAGATCCCGTGGCTGAGCGGCTACGCGGGCTCCGCGCCCGTGCGCGTCGGCAACGACGCCGCGCACCAGCTGCAGCTCGACGTATACGGCGAGGTCGTCGACTCCCTCGCGCTCGCGCGCCGTGCGGGCCTGCGCGGCGAGGCCGCCCGCTGGCGCAAGCTGCGCGACGAGGTGCACCAGGAGGTGTGCGAACAGGGGTACGACGCGGAGCGGAACACCTTCACCCAGTACTACGGCTCGGCCGAGCTGGACGCCGCGCTGCTGCTGATCCCCCGGGTGGGCTTCCTGCCGCCCGAGGACCCCCGCGTCATCGGCACGCTCGACGCGGTCCGCGACGAGCTCGGCCATCACCGCCTGCTGCGCCGCTACACGGCCGACGGGACGGACCTCGACGGCCTGCCGGGCGGAGGCGCGCGAGTTGTTCGAACACCTGGTGGGGCTGAGCAACGACGTGGGGCTGCTCTCCGAGGAGTACGACCCGGTGGCCCGGCGCCAGCTGGGCAACTTCCCGCAGGCATTCAGCCATATCGGACTCGTGGGCACCGCCCTCGCGCTCTTCGGCGGGGGCGCGGGAGGATAGAGCCATGGATCTTGGACTGAAAGACCGTGTCTACGTAGTCACCGGCGCCACCCGCGGCCTCGGCAACGCCACCGCGCGTCAGCTGGTCGCGGACGGCGCGAAGGTCGTCGTCACCGGACGGGACGAGAAGACCGTCGCCGAGGCGGCCGCCGACCTCGGCCCGAACGCGGTGGGCGTCGCCGCGGACAACGCGGAGCCCGCCGCGGCCGACCGGCTGATCGCCGCCGCCCGCGAGCGCTTCGGGCGCTTCGACGGCGTGCTGATCAGCGTCGGCGGGCCCGCCCCCGGCTTCGTCGCGGACAACACCGACGAGCAGTGGCAGTCGGCGTTCGAGTCCGTCTTCCTCGGTGCCGTGCGGCTCGCGCGCTCCGCCGCCGCCGAACTCGGCGAGGGCGGCGTCATCGCCTTCGTGCTCTCCAGTTCGGTGTACGAGCCGATCGCGGGCCTGACCATCTCGAACGGCCTGCGCCCCGGTCTCGCCGGGTTCGCCAAGTCGCTCTCCGACGAGCTCGGGCCGCGCGGCATCCGCGTGCTCGGTGTGCTCCCCGGCCGGATCAGCACCGACCGCATGCGCCAGCTCGACGGCCTCTCGCCCGACCCGGAGGCCACCCGCGCCGCCAACGAGGCACGCATTCCGCTGCGCCGCTACGGCACTCCCGAGGAGTTCGGCCGCACGGCGGCGTTCCTGCTCTCGCCCGCCGCGTCGTACCTCACCGGAATCATGGTGCCGGTGGACGGCGGGGCACTCAGCGGCTTCTGAGGACGCCCCCGGCACGCTCCCGGCAGGGGCCGCGGGGCTCAACTCACGCGTTCGGCACGGTGCTTGACGGCCCGCAGCCGCACGGTGGCGGGCAGACTCGCGAGCCCCGCGGAGTCGCGGGCGTGCGCGAGGGCTTCGGCGGAGAGCCGGTGCAGCGCCTCGGAGGGCGTGGCGTGGGGTTCGAGCACGAGCTCCACGCGCGCCTGCGGGGTGCCGCGCCGACCGGTGAGGACGACCTGGGCGCGCTCGACGCCCTCCAGCGTCTCGGCCTCGCCGCTCAGCACGTTCTCCATGGCGCGCCCGCGCAGCAGCGCGCCCTCCCCGTCGCCGGTCTCCACCAGGACCTCCGAGAGCCGCCGCCTGCGCAGCTGCGCCGAGAGCCACCACAGGGCGAGCAGCACGACCACCGCGAGTCCCGCGATGACGACGGGCCAGAACCATCCCGCGTCGCGCCAGCGCGCCCGGTCGGCGGCGCTGACCAGGACGTCGTGCCGGTCGTCGTGGATCCACCAGGAGGGCGGGGACGCGCCGAGACCGACGGCGAGCACGGCGCCGCCGACGACGAACAGCACGAGCCCGGCGAGCCCGAGGACCACGCGGTTGACGCTCCGCGGCATCGCGCTCACCCCTTCCTGCCCGGCCGCGCGACGCGCACCGCGAGGCCGGGGGCCTTGGCCAGGCCCAGATCGCGGATGCCGTCGGCGAGCGTGGCGTCCAAGTCGCCGCGCACGTCGTCAAGTTCACGGAAGTGCGAGACGGCCCGCACGTCGACCTTGGACCGGGTCACGCGGACCCGCACGGACTGCACGCCCGACACGTCCATGGCCCGGTCGCGCAGCACCATGGCGGCGGCGCCCCTGTGCAGCCCGGCGCGTACGTCCGCGTGGGTGCGGCGCATCGGCAGGACGGCCCGGAGACCGGGGGTCGTGGCGAGCACGATCAGCCACACCCCGACGAGAGCGGCCAGCGCGGCACCCGCGAGGACCGCGGTGTCGTCCAGGGGCCGCTCGCCCAGCTCACGGGCGAGGACGCGCCGCCAGCGCATCGCGGGGTGGTCGGCGCGCACGGCGACCACGTCGTAGAGGAAAAGACCCGCGCCGCCGAGCAGCAGCAGCGCGAGGAGGGCGGCGGGCACCCGGCGCGGCGACCAGAACCGGCCCGCCTTGTCCTCGCCCTCCGACAGAGTGGGCAGCGGCCGGTAGGCGGCCGCGGAGGCCGACTGGTCGAGCTCGCTCTCCGCGTGCTCCACCTGCTCCGTCTGCTCGATGACCGGCAGCGGCCGGGTGCCGCCGCCCCCTTGGGGCTCGCTCATCGTGTCCTCCCCTGTGCCGCCGCGCGTACCTGCGCCGAGTGCAGCCGCTCCACCTGGACGGCCACCTCGGGCACATCCATTCCCGCCAACGCCTTTACCCGCTGGGCGACATGGCGACGCACGGCACCGCACTGACCGCCGATGTCGCTCGGGTAGTCCAGTTCGAGACTGATGCGGACCCGGGCGGTGTCGTGGCTGACGGAGACGGTGGCGTGCGGCGGCGCACCGTCGGCGGGCACGGCGGCGAGCGCCTCACGCGCGGCGCGTGCGGCGATCTTCGCGACGACCCGGTCGGCGATCCGGGTCGCGCCGCGCTCCCCGGGCGCGACCTGTGCCGCCACCGCTCACCGCCGCCGGTCGCCGCGGGCGCGGAAGAACTCGCCGGGTTCCAGGTCCCCCTCGAGGAACCTCCCTGCCACGAACCCGATGGCGCCAAGGGCGGCCACCAGGAGGAACGCCCCGAAACCGCCGAAGTATCCGGCGAAGCCGAGGGCCATTCCGGCCACCATGCCGATCACGGCCATGCTCATCGTGCGCTCCTTAGCGAGACGTCCTACTGGAGGCGTCCCTGAGGCTCGTCGTCGTCCTCGTCCGGCAGTTTCACATCGCTCACGGCGATGTTGACCTCGACGACCTCGAGCCCTGTCATGCGCTCGACGGCCGCGATCACGTTCTCCCGTACGTCCTGTGTGACATCGGCGATCGACACGCCGTACTCGACGACGATCTCGAGATCGAGCGCCGTCTGTACCTCGCCGACCTCGGCCTTCACTCCGCGCGTCACCGACTTGGTGCCGCCGGGGACGCGGTCGCGCACGGCCCCGAAGGTTCTGGCGAGACCGCCGCCCATCGCGTGCACACCCGCCACGTCACGCGCGGCGAGTCCGGCGATCTTCTCGACGACGCCGTCCGCGATGGTGGTGCGCCCCCGGCCGGCGGGATCGCCGCCGCCGCGCTTGGTCGTGGTCTTCCCCACCGCCGTATCGGGGGAATCCTTCTCCAGCGTCTGAGACGTGTTCCGCTGTCCGGTGTCGGTCATCGCCGTCCCGTCCGTTCCGAAAGGTGATGTCGCGTGGGGATCTGTTCCCTTGGCCCACATTAGGTGCGGTTGCTCGGCAGCGCGCCGGGGATGCGGCAGGCTGGGGCCATGACGGGTGAAGGGTGGACCCAGGCGGTACGCCGCAGGCTCGGCCTCGGCCGGGTGCTGCCACTGGGCGGCGCGGCGGACGGCACATGGGTGACGGAGGCGGCGGCGGTGGCCGCGTTGCGCCGTGCGGCGGGACAGGTCACGGGGGTCCGTCCGGACGATCTGCGCATCGGCATCGCCGATCCGGGACAGAGGTACGTCGCCGCGGTGCCGCCACCGCCGAGCGCGCTGCCGCCCGGACCGCTGCGGATCACGGCGGACGTGGCGGCCACGGCGGCGCAGCCGCTGCCCGACGCGGCGGCGCGGCTGCGGACGGCGTTGTCCGGGGCGGCCGAACGGCTCGGCCTGGTGGTCGCCGAGGTGGATCTGAAGGTGACGGCGCTGCTCGACGAGGGCGCGGGGTCCTGCGAGGCTCCGGAGGACCCACCTGCCGGGGCTGCCGGGGACGGCACCGCGCCCGATGGCGAAGGCGACGAGGCGCGGGCCGCGCGGGCGGCCCTCGCGGTGCCCGGCGTGACCCGACTGACCGAGGCGCTCGGCCCGGCCGTACACCTGGAGGAGCACCCGGCGCAGGACGCCCTCCCGCGTCGCCACGCGCGCGTGGAGCTCGCGACGGACCGGGAGCACCGCGCCCTGGACGTGGCACTCGCGGTCCGCGCGGCGGTCGGCGAAGCCCTCTCCGACCACCCTTCGGTGGCGGTGCTCGTCACCGCCGTGGAGTGACCTCGGTACCGAGCGCCGCCGTGGAGTGACCTCAGTCGCCGAGCCCCGCGAGGTCGCGCAGTCGGCGGCCCTGCGCGGCGCGCTCGGCGACGCGCTGCTCCTCGTACGTACGGCCGACGACACCCTGCAGCAGCGCCTTGGTCTCGATGAGGGCGTCGCGGGGCGCGGCGACGAGCGCGGCGGCCAAGTCCTTGGCGGCCGCGTCGAGTTGGTCGGCGGGCACGACGAGGTTGGCGAGGCCCACCCGCTCGGCCTCGTCCGCGTGCACGAAGCGCCCGGTGGCGCAGATCTCCAGGGCGCGGGCATAGCCGACGAGCCCCACCAGCGGATGGGTGCCGGTGAGGTCGGGGACCAGGCCCAGGCTGGTCTCACGCATGGCGAACTGCACGTCGTCCGCCGCGATCCGCAGATCACAGGCGAGCGCGAGCTGGAAACCGGCACCGATGGCATGCCCCTGGACGGCGGCGATGGACACGATGTCGGCCCGCCGCCACCAGGTGAATGCCTCTTGGTACTCGGCGATGGTCGCGTCGAGGAAACCGTCCTCGCCGCGTGCCATGTCGATGAAGGACGGCTCGCCGTCGAAGCCCTCGGGCGTGAACGCCTGCCGGTCGAGGCCCGCGGAGAAGGACTTGCCCTCACCGCGCAGCACCACGACGCGGACACTGCCGGGCAACAGCTGACCTGCCTCCGTCAACGCCCTCCACAGCGCGGGAGATTGGGCGTTGCGCTTGGCCGGATTGGTCAGCGTCACCGTGGCGACGGCCTCGTCGATGGTGAGGCTTACGCCGTCCTTGTCGAGAACCGGTGCGAGCTCGCTGTCGGACGAAGCCATGGGTGCCTCCGATGGGATGCAGTCGGGCCGGACGCACTGGAGCGCCCGTAAGTGACTGCACAGTAACCACCCGGCCGATCAGGGGTCACCCCCAGGTCCCTTAAGGATCAGGGGGCACCCCCAGGCCCTTAAGGGTGCTAGATCCTTTAGGGGCGCTGGGGGACGATCGACCGGGTGGTCACCATCGGACCACTGAACAGCGTGCCGCCTGCTGTCAGCCGGCGGCGGCCTTCTTGCCTCGCGTCGCCCCGCCGCGTCCCCGCAGCGTGACGCCGGACTCGCTGAGCATCCGGTGCACAAAACCGTACGAGCGGCCGGTCTCTTCGGCCAACGCCCGGATGCTCGCACCGCCGTCGTACTTCTTCTTCAGGTCTGCCGCGAGCTTGTCGCGCGCGGCGCCGGTTACCCGGCTGCCCTTCTTCAGAGTCTCGGCCACCCGTGCCTCCTCATGGGAAGTGCGCTCTGGACTTCTCATGATCACCCCTCCCGGGCTTCCTGGCCACCCATTCGGCAAGGTCCGTACGACGAGGTTTGCCGCCACAGAAGCCGAGACCACGAGCGGAATTAACGATTCCGCGCGTCGGATTCGGTACGGCCGAACGGGTTGCGGGACGAAGCGCCAGGTCAGCGCAGTGCCGGGCGAGAGAGCGGCTCCCCTGCCAGGGCGGCACCAAAATCCGTGTATGACACACCTCGGTACGAGGACAGCTCACACAGATGGGGGATCACGGATCGGCCGAATGATCCATACCCAGTGGATCAATGGTTCGATCAAGCGCGGTGGACACCCCGGGGATCAGGCCCGGGGCACCGGTCACGGCTCAGGCGAGGGCGACCAGATCCGCGTAGTCCTGGCCCCACAGGTCCTCGACGCCGTCCGGCAGCAGGATGATCCGCTCCGGCTGGAGGGCCTCCACCGCGCCCTCGTCGTGCGTGACGAGGACGACCGCGCCCTTGTAGGTGCGCAGCGCGCCGAGGATCTCCTCGCGGCTCGCCGGGTCGAGGTTGTTGGTGGGCTCGTCCAGGAGGAGCACGTTCGCCGAGGAGACGACCAGGGTGGCGAGCGCGAGCCGGGTCTTCTCACCGCCGGAGAGGACACCCGCGGGCTTGTCGACGTCGTCTCCGGAGAAGAGGAACGAGCCGAGCGTCTTGCGCACCTCGACGAGGTCGAGGTCGGGGGCGGCCGAGCGCATGTTCTCCAGGACCGTGCGCTCGGGGTCGAGCGTCTCGTGCTCCTGGGCGTAGTAGCCGAGCTTCAGGCCGTGACCCTCGATGACCTCTCCGGTGTCGGGCTTCTCGGCGCCGCCGAGGAGCCGGAGCAGGGTGGTCTTGCCCGCGCCGTTGAGGCCGAGGATGACGACGCGCGAGCCCTTATCGATGGCCAGGTCGACGTCGGTGAAGATCTCCAGGGAGCCGTACGACTTCGACAGGCCCTCGGCCATGAGCGGCGTCTTGCCGCACGGCGAGGGCTCGGGGAAGCGCAGCTTGGCGACCTTGTCGCTCTGCCGCACCGCCTCCAGGCCCGCGAGGAGCTTGTCGGCGCGGCGCGCCATGTTCTGCGCGGCGACCGTCTTGGTGGCCTTGGCGCGCATCTTGTCGGCCTGCGAGTGGAGCGTCGCGGCCTTCTTCTCGGCGTTCTGGCGCTCGCGCTTGCGGCGCTTCTCGTCGGACTCGCGCTGCTGCTGGTAGAGCTTCCAGCCCATGTTGTAGGCGTCGATCGCGGCGCGGTTGGCGTCCAGGTAGAAGACCTTGTTGACGACCGTCTCCATGAGGTCGACGTCGTGGGAGATCACGATGAAGCCGCCGCGGTACGTCTTCAGGTAGTCCCGCAGCCAGACGATCGAGTCGGCGTCGAGGTGGTTGGTCGGCTCGTCCAGGAGGAGCGTGTCGGCGTCCGAGAAGAGGATGCGGGCCAGCTCGATGCGGCGGCGCTGACCACCGGAGAGCGTGTGCAGGGGCTGGCCGAGCACGCGGTCGGGGAGGTTCAGCGCGGCGGCGATGGTGGCGGCCTCGGCCTCGGCGGCGTACCCGCCCTTGGTGAGGAACTCCGTCTCCTGGCGCTCGTACTGCTTGAGGGCCTTCTCACGGGTGGCGCCCGAGCCACTCGCGATGCGCTGTTCGTTCTCGCGCATCTTGCGGATCAGCGTGTCGAGTCCGCGCGCGGAGAGGATGCGGTCGCGGGCGAGCACGTCGAGGTCGCCGGTGCGGGGGTCCTGCGGGAGGTAACCGACCTCTCCGGAGCGGGAGATCGTGCCGCCCGCGGGGATGCCTTCACCGGCCAGGCACTTGGTGAGGGTGGTCTTGCCCGCGCCGTTGCGGCCGACGAGGCCGATGCGGTCGCCCTTCGCGATACGGAAGGTGGCGTTCTCGATGAGGATGCGGGCGCCGGCGCGCAGCTCGATGCCGGAAGCGGTGATCACGGGGGTACTCCTGAACAGAGTGGACGGCGAGTGGGACGACTGAGGTACTCGGGACCGGTGTCTATGCCGTCCAACTGAGAAGAGGAGCTGCCATGGCAGCCAGTCTAACGGGCCCCCGCAACTACTTTTCCGGCCCGAGGTCCCCGTTGCCCAGCGGTGTACGGCCGGGAACGATTCTGCCGTAGTCGTCCACCGCGATGAGCTGGGACGTCCAGGAGGCGGCCGGGCTCGCGCAGGGCTGGGCGACCAGGAGGACGCCGCGGGTGCGCACGGAGCGGGCCGGTACGAAGGCGCAGCCGGGCCGTGCGGGCAGCACCCAGCGCAGGTCGCCGTCCACGGTGCGGTAGGCGGCGATGCGGTGCGGGGTGACGACGGCCAGCATGCGGGCGCCGGGGGTGAGCGGCCGCAGGACCCCGGCGCCGCCGCGGGCCGCCGGGCCGCGCAGCCAGGCGGCGCTGCCGGGCACGGCCCGGTGCCAGCGCACGGAGCCGCCGTCGGCCCGCGCGGTGTCGGTGACCAGACCGTCGCTCCAGAGCGTGAAGGCGTGCCCGGGAGCGCCGAGCGTCCGCAGGGGACGCCGCCCTTCGCGCGCGTACGTCCACCGGGCCTTGCCGCTCCCCGGGTCGTACGCCTCGACGGCCCGGCCCGTCCTGCGCAGCTCGGGCTCCCCGGCGCGCTCGGCACCGGCCGCCACGCGCGCGTGGACGGTGAGGTGGTCTCCGTAGGGGGCGGGCCGCGCGTGGTGGGCGGCGGTGATGAGCGGCACGGCGAGCAGGGCGAGGGCGACGGGGAGCGCGATGCGGGTGCCGCGCCGGGAGGCCGGGGGCCCGGGCGTGCGGAGCGGGGGGCGCGGGGCGGCCGTCCGGGCGGGCGGGCCAGTCGTCGGGGCCGGGGAACCTGCCGGGGGAAGGCCCGCCGAAAGCGGGGCGGGGCCGGGCGGTGGTGCGGTTGTGTCGGTCGCCTCGACCGGCAGAGCGGACATGACGCCCCCTTCGGAACCACTGCCCATGGATCAGGCGCAGAGCGTAGCCGTGGGGTGTGCGGCGGGTGCCCCGAGCCGTCGCGACACGGCGCGGGGCGCGGCCCGCGTCCCCCGTTCGGACCTCCGTCCGACGCCCCGCGGGGGCTGCCATATCAGGATGAAGTGGCCGATAGCTCGGTGCGCGGGGCGACGTGTGCCGTCCCGGACGCGAGGCAGAGGGGTGCGCCCATGCAGTTCGACGACGACGCCGACCTGGACACCTCCGAGGTGCGGGATGTGCGCGGCAGTCGGATCCCCGGCGGCAGGGCGACGGTCGGCGGCGGCATCGCCGGTCTGATCGCGCTGCTCCTGGGGCTGTTCTTCGGAGTGGGCCCCGAACAGCTGGGCCTCTCCTCCGGCGACCAGGAGCCCGCGGCCTCGTCCTCGTCGCTGGCGCAGGTGCAGCAGAGCTGCCGGACGGGCCGGGACGCGAACGCCAAGGAGGACTGCCGCATCGTGGCGGTGGTCAACAGCGTCCAGGACTTCTGGCGCCCGGAGTTCCAGCGCAGGCGGGCCACCTACTCCCCCGCGCAGACCGTCCTGTTCACCAACCGCGTGGGCACCGCCTGCGGGACCGCGACGTCGGCGGTCGGCCCGTTCTACTGCCCCGGCGACCGGAAGGTCTATCTGGACCTGGGCTTCTTCAACGAGCTGCGGACGAAGTTCGGGTCCAACGGCGGGCCCTTCGCGCAGGCGTACGTGGTGGCCCACGAGTACGGGCACCACGTGCAGAACCTGATGGGGACCCTGCAGCGCTCCCAGGACGGGCGCACCGGCCGCGACAGCAACGCCGTGAAGGTCGAGCTCCAGGCGGACTGCTACGCGGGGGTCTGGGCGCGGCACGCGACCCGCAGCCCCGACGACCGCACCGGCAAGCCGCTGATCAGCAGCCTCGACGACAACGACATCCGGGACGGCCTCGACGCGGCGGCCGCGGTCGGCGACGACCGGATCCAGGAGAAGTTCCAGGGCCGCGTCACCCCCGAGTCCTGGACGCACGGCTCGGCCGAGCAGCGTCAGCAGTGGTTCTACCAGGGCTATCGCACCGGCGACATGGGGCAGTGCAACACGTTCCGCTGAACCTTGCGCGGGGCGGGCCGGGGCCGCGGGCGGCTCCGGCGGGCGTTGTCAGTGCCGGGTGCCAGACTGTGAAGAGATGTGAAGCAGATCACTTTTCACGATCACTTTTCGCGATCACTTTTCACGGATTGGAGCGATCGGCATGGCAGGCGACGACAGCGGGCGGCCGACCATCTTCCCCACCCTGCTGTACGCGGACGCGAAGGCCGCGATCCAGCAGCTGACGGAGGCGTTCGGCTTCACCGAGGCGACGGTGTACGAGGGCGAGGGCGGCACCGTCATGCACGCCGAGCTGACGTACGGGAACGGCGCGGTGATGCTCGGCTCCAAGGGCCGGGGCGGCCTCTTCGACCAGGTGATGAAGGACGCCGGGCCGTGCGGCGTGTATCTGGTGGTGGACGACGTCGACGCCCACCACCAGCGGGCCAAGGAGCACGGCGTGGAGATCCTGATGCCCCCGACCGACCAGGACTACGGCTCCCGGGACTACATGGCGCGGGACGCCGAGGGCAACGTATGGAGCTTCGGCACCTACGCCCCCGAGACACGGGCCTGAGCCGAGGGCCCTCCCACCGATCACTCCCCGCCGGTGTGCACCTGGAAGGCCGCGCGGCGCACGGCCTTGGCGAGCGCCGGATCGGGGTGGGCCGCGGCGAGGGCGACCAGGACCTGGACGGTGCGGGGATGACCGGCCTTGCGCACCTCTTCGAGGAGCGCGGGCACGGTGGGCTGGACCGCCGACTCCAGATGGCGGACGAGGACCTGGGCCTCGCCGTGGTCCGCGACGGCCGCCGCGGTGTCGATCCACAGCCAGGTCGTCTCCTCGCGGCTCAGCACGAGGTGCACGTCCTCGGGGTCGGCGCCCTCCTGCTCGGCCAGCCAGAGCAGGGCGTACGGACGCAGCGACGTCTCTTCGAGGACGGTCCTGACCTCCGCCTCGGCCGGGGCGCCGACCACCCGCAGCGCCTCGAAGGCCAGACCGCGCAGCAGGGCGTCCTCGCCGCGGGCCGCGGTGAGCAGGTCGGTGACGGCGCTGCCGACGGGGCGGGCCGCGAGCCAGGCGCGGTACTCGACGCGCGCCGCGTTGGGCCGCAGTCGTACGCAGCCGCGCAGCATGTCCTCGGCGGACTGCTCGATGTGCCCGGCGGGGCTCTGCGCGGCGACGCAGATCTGCTCCAGCTTGACCCAGACCGCCCAGCTGCCGAGCGGGGTGAGCGTGGCCTGCCCCTCGGCGTAGGTCAGCGCGCCCACGACGGCGAGGCCGCGCAGGGCCCAGTCGAGCAGGGCGGGGAGCGGTGCCTCTTCGGCGGGGTCGTGCGGGGAGAGGGGCGGCCCGTAGGGGATCTCGCAGCGCTCGGTGCGCAGTTCCGTGACGCGCTGGTCCAGGAGGTCGAGGAGCTGCGGCACGGGGACGGGGCCCGCCGAGAGCTGCAGGAAGGAGAGCACCTGCGGCATCGCCTCGACGGCCTCGGCGACCGCCGCGGGGGCGAGGTCGAGGGGCGCGGGGTGGGCGAGCGACCAGGCGTCGAAGAGCGCGACCCAGCCGCGCAGCACCGCGGCGTCGTCGCGGTTCCAGACGCGCAGCCGCCAGCCGGGGCGTGCGCTGTCGCCGTGCACCTCGATGAGGCCCGCGAGCCGCGCGGTGTCCCAGTCGGCGCGGACCTGATCGGTGGTCAGTCCCAGTTCGGCGGCGGCCCGTTCGGCGGTGGCGTCGGAGAGGGTGCCGTTGCCGTCGGGGGTGGCTCCGGAGCGGCGGGGGCCGGGGCGCAGGGCCGCGTCGGCCCAGCGCGCGACCCGTGCGGCGTCGGCGAGCCCGGCGCGGGCCGCCCTCGCCAGCTCCGCGGGGGCGGGCGTGCCCTCGGGGGGCCGGGGCGCGGGACGGCGCGCACGGCGGTCGCTCACCGCGCCCGGGGCGGCGGAAAGGGGGCGCGCTGAGTCGCGCTGGGCCTCTCCTCGCGTCTCGGCCCTCGGGTGGGGAGCGCGGACGAGTCGGAGCCTGGAGTCGCGCGGGGTACGGGACGTCACGGGAGCAGTCTTCCTGTTGACGGTCCGAAAACCCAAACGGAATGGCGAAGGAGGCGTTCTGGAGACGGTCTCGAACGGTCGGTTCAGGAGGGTCGAACGGTCAGTTCCGCGGTCACATCAGGTCACATCAGAGGGGTGAGGAAGCGGCGCAGGGCCTCTTCGTACCCCGCCGGGTCGGCGTTCCACATGGCGCCGTGCGGCGCGTCGTGGACGGTGTGCAACGTGACCAGCTCGGGGCGCTGTTGGGCGAGGCGACGGGAGGGTCCCCAGGGCGCGACGACGTCGTCGGGGCCGTGCACGAGGAGGGTGGGGACCTTGAGCACCTCGGGGTCGGCCGCCTCCAGGATGCGGTCGCCGCGCAGACCGGTGCGGCCCTGGGCCGCACGGACCGCAAGCGGAAGGAGCGGTCCCGGGGTGCGGCGGGCGGCGGCGAGGGCGCGCAGCGTGGTCTCCCAGTTGAGGACGGGGGAATCGAGGACGAGGCCGCTGATGCGATCGCGCAGCGCCGAGTGGGCGGCGGCGTGCAGGGCCATGGCGGCGCCGGTGGACCAGCCGTGCAGCACGACGCGCTCGGCTCCGTAACGCACGGCGTAGCGGATGGCGGCGTCCAGGTCGCGCCATTCCGTCTCGCCGAGGTGGCCGAGGCCGTCCGGCGAGCGGGGCGCGCCGCGGTCGCCGCGGTAGGCGAGGGCGAGCACGGGGAACCTCTGGCGGTGCAGGAAGTCCATGACGACCATGGCGTGCTCGCGGGTCGTGCCGAGGCCGTGCACGGCGATGACCCAGGTGTCGCGGGCCCCCGGCACGAACCAGGCGGGCAGGCCGCCGAGTTCGCCGGGGATGTCGACGTCCGCGTGGTCGATGCCGAGCGCGGCGTGCGGGTCGCCGATGTGGACCTGCGGGGTGAGCCAGACCTTCGCGCCGGGTTCCAGGGTGCCGTGGGTGACGGCTTCGAGGCGGCGTACGACGGTGTCCGCCGCGTGCGGGGCCGATTCCAGGACGGGCCCGACGATCGCGTGCGTGCCGTCGCCGCCGAGTCCGTAGGTGCCGGGGCGCAGGCTCGCCAGGGCGCGGGTCAGGGTGATCTGGCCCGCGGCCGTGGCGTGCACGGTGAGACGGGGCTCCGTCGGCAGGGGGCGGCCCGCCGGGGCCTTGAGGGCGGCGTCGCTGGCGTACCGGCCCGCCGCGACTGCGGCCGCGCCGAGAGCGGCGGTGACTCCGGTGGCTACGGTGACGGCTGCTGCCGTCGCTTTGGCTGGGCGCACGGCTCCAGTGTCCGGGGAGGGAGCGCACGGGGCCAGTGGGCGGTGCCCGGCGGGTGATGCCGCCGCGCCGGGGCGCGGGTCAGGAGCGCCGCTGTCCGTACCCCCGTAGCCGCTCCTCCGCTTCACGCAGCTGGGCCGGGGAAAGGAGCGTGGGGGTGTGGCCGGGCAGCGAGCTCGCCGTGAGCCAGAGGCGGGACATCCATTCCAGCTGGGCCGTGCGGTCGTACGCCTGGGACAGGGAGTCTCCGTAGGTGACCGTTCCGTGGTTCTGGAGGAGGCATCCCGTGCGGTCGCGCAGGGCGTGCAGCATGTTCGCGGCCAGCTCCTCCGTTCCGTACAGGGCGTACGGAGCGACCCGGACGGGGCCGCCGAGGATGCCCGTCATGTAGTGGACGGCGGGGAGTTCGGGCACGAGCATCGAGACGGCCGTGGCGTGCACGGCGTGGGTGTGGACGACGGCGCTCGCGTCGGTCTCGCGGTAGATCGCGAGGTGCATGGGCAGCTCGCTGGTGGGCGAGAGGTCGCCGAACAGCCGTCGTCCTTCGATGTCGACGCCGAGCGCGTCCCCCGGGGCAAGCCGGTCGTAGGGCACACCGCTCGGGGTGACCAGGATCGTGCCGCCGACGCGTACGGAGACGTTGCCCGACGTGCCGACGACCAGGCCGTCCCGCACCGTTCTGCGGGCGGTCTCCACCAGCTCGGCCCACGCCTGTTCGACGGCGCCCGGGACCGTGCCCCCCGCATCGCCCGCCGTGTCCCGCGCCGCGTCCTGTCGTTGCTCAGTCATGCGGTGATCCTGCCAGCGGGGCGGCGCTCACCATAGGGCGGAACCCGGGAGAAACATGGCTCGTGATCACATGCCGTCCCGTCGTCGCGCCCGTCGTCACGCCCGGTTCGTCGCGGCCGCCGTGGCGGCCCTCGCCGTCGCGGGTACCGCCCTCGCCGAGATTCCGGTTTCGGCGGCGGGCGGGCCTCGGGGGCACGACGTGTCCTCGCACCAGAAGAACGTGGACTGGCAGCGGGCGAAGGACAAGGGCGCGCGGTTCGTCTACGTGAAGGCGACCGAGTCCGACTCCTACCTCAACCCCTACTTCGCCCAGCAGTACGACGGCTCGCGCGCCGCGGGACTGCTCCGCGGGGCGTACCACTTCGCGGTGCCCAGCAAGTCCTCAGGCACGGCCCAGGCCCGCTACTTCATGGACCACGGCGGGCGCTGGCGCGCGGACGGCCGGACGCTGCCGCCCGCGCTCGACATCGAGGACAACCCGTACGACAAGCGGAAGTGCTACGGCCTGAGCAAGGCCAGGACGGTGAACTGGATCCAGGCCTTCAGCGACGCGGTGAAGCGGGGTACCGGACGTCGTCCGGTGATCTACACGACCGCCAAGTGGTGGAACGACTGCACGGGCGGCAGCGGGGCCTTCGCCGCGCACCACGCCCTGTGGCTCGCGCGCTGGGGGTCCTCGGCGGGGGCGCTGCCCAGGGGCTGGGCGTTCTGGACGTTCTGGCAGTACGACAACCACGGCGGACTGCCGGGTGATCAGAATCTCTTCAACGGCTCGGCGGCGCAGCTGAAGCGGTTCGCCCGGGGGTAGCCGAGGGGTCCCGGAAGCCGACACTCCGCCCAGATTCCGGGCCTCGCGCCATCGCTCCGTACGATCTTCGTCAGACACCTGGCGGAGACGGGGTGGCGGCGCTCCGCTTCGAGTCACCGCACCGCCCGTCCCAGTTCACTTTCCGTTCACCCAGGTTGCCTACGTTCCACATGCCACTGACGTCCAACAGAAGCCTGGGTAAATGGAACACATCACGCTTCTCCTCGGGATCGTGATCGTCACCGCTCTCGTGTTCGATTTCACGAACGGTTTCCACGACACTGCCAACGCGATGGCGACGACCATCTCGACCGGCGCTCTCAAGCCCAAGACGGCGGTGGCCATGTCCGCCGTGCTCAACCTCGTCGGCGCCTTCCTCTCCGTCGAAGTCGCCAAGACGATCTCCGGCGGCATCGTCAACGAGGACGGCCTCAAGACAGAGGTCATCTTCGCCGCGCTCGTCGGCGCGATCCTCTGGAACCTGCTGACCTGGCTGGTCGGCCTGCCCTCCAGTTCCTCCCACGCCCTCTTCGGCGGCCTCATCGGCGCCGCGGTCATGTCGATGGGCTGGTCGTCGATCAACGGCGGCACCGTCGTCACCAAGATCCTGATCCCGGCCCTCGCCGCGCCCCTCGTGGCGGGCATCGCCGCGATGCTGGCCACGCGCCTGACGTACCGGATCGGCCGCAACACCGACACCAAGGCCACCGCCAAGGGCTACCGCGTGGGCCAGATCGCCTCCGCGGGCCTCGTCTCACTGGCGCACGGCACCAACGACGCGCAGAAGACCATGGGCATCATCACGCTCGCCCTGGTCACCGGCGGTGTCCTCAACCCCGGTGCGAACCCCCCGATGTGGGTCATCGTCTCGGCCGGTGTGGCCATCGCCCTCGGCACCTACCTGGGCGGCTGGCGCATCATCCGCACCATGGGCAAGGGCCTCACCGACCTCCAGCCGCAGCAGGGCTTCGCCGCCCAGACCAGCGCCGCGACGGTCATCCTCGCCTCCTCGCACCTGGGCTTCTCGCTCTCCACCACCCAGTCCTGCTCCGGCGCCGTGATGGGCGCGGGCCTCGGCCGCAAGGGCGGCGTGGTCCGCTGGTCGACCGCGACCCGGATGTTCGTCGCGTGGGGCCTGACCCTGCCGGCCGCCGGTCTGGTCGGCGCGGGCGCCGAGTTCCTCACCAAGCAGGGCCCCTGGGGCATCGCGGCCACCGCCGCGATCCTGATCGGCGGCTCGGCCGTGATCTGGGTCCTCTCGCGACGCGACGCCGTCGACCACACCAACGTCACCGACGACGAGATCGGCGCCGCCAAGGACGCCGAGCCCGCGGGCGTCGTGACCACCGCGATCGCCGCCGTCTCACCGCCCCCGGTGGGCACGACGGCCACCACGGACTCCTCTTCCGAAGACCCGGTCAAGGCCACCATCTCGGCCCCGACCACGACCACGACCGGCGCCATGGCGGACCCCGCCAGGCCCGCGACGGTGTAAGGACGGATCAGCATGAGCATCGACTGGGCAGCTCTCGGCTCCGTCTTCGGAGTCAGCCTCGCGGTGACGGTGGCCCTGGTGGGCCTGTTCACGCTCGGCATCGTCGGCCTCTCCAAGCAGGAGGCGGCGGCCGCGTCCGGCGGCGGCTCCGCGGCGGTGGCCCGCACCGGCGCGTACGCCTGCTTCGCGCTGTGCGCGGCGGCGGTGGCGTACGGGATCTATCTGATCGTCGCCTGAGCCTCGTCCGAGCCTGACGACAGCTTCACCGGTGGGGTGCGGGACGTGCGTATGCGTCCCGCACCCCACCGTCGTGTGTGGGGCTCCGCACAGTCTCCCGCCGCAGGTCAACGGCGAGTTGACGGGCGTTCGCGGGGCGTGGTGGACTGCCGGGGCCAACTACGGCGGCAGGTGAGGAAGCCGGTGCGAATCCGGCGCGGTCCCGCCACTGTCATCGGGGAGCGACCTCCCCGGAAGCCAGGAACTCGCGCCGCCGCATCACGTCGAACCAGGGCGCGGACACCCTGAGTGAGGACATATCGCCATGCGCGGCCGCCCCTTGCCGGTTCCCCTTCCGAGTACGAGTCAGCTCCTCGGCACGGCGACCGGCTGACCCCCGTGAGTGCCGATCGCGACTTCGCGTACGGCGCCGCCGCCGGTCTCATCGGCGACCTGCTGCTCGGCGATCCGCGCCGGGGCCATCCGGTCGCCGCGTTCGGGCGTGCGGCGGGTGCCGTCGAGCGGGTGCTGTGGCGCGACCACCGCGGGTGGGGCGCGTTGCACGCCATGGTGTGCGCCGGTGGCGCCGCGGGTGCCGCCGCGCTCGCCTCTTCCCTCGTACGCCGTTCACCTGCCGGATCCGTCGCGCTGACGGCCGCCGCGACCTGGGCCGTGGTCGGCGGGACCTCGCTCGGGCGTGAGGCGCGGGCCGTCGGCGGGGCTCTGGAGGCCGGGGACATCGAGGTCGCGCGGGAGCGGCTGCCGCACCTGTGCGGGCGGGATCCGCAGGCGCTCGACGCCGACGGGATCGCGCGGGCCGTGGTGGAGTCCGTCGCGGAGAACACCTCGGACGCCGTGGTGGGGGCCCTGGTGTGGGGGGCGCTCGGCGGGGTGCCGGGGCTCGTCGCCTTCCGCGCCGTGAACACGCTCGACGCGATGGTCGGGCACAAGTCGCCCAAGTACCGGCGGTACGGGTGGGCTTCCGCCCGGGCCGACGACGTCATGGGATGGCCCGGGGCCCGGCTGACCGCCGTCCTCGCGACGCTCGCGGGCGACTCGCCGCGCGGCGCGCTGCGGGCCTGGCGCGCGGACGCCGCGAAGCATCCCAGTCCCAACGCGGGGCCCGTCGAGGCGTCCTTCGCCGGGGCCCTCGGCGTACGGCTCGGTGGGACGCTCTCGTACGCGGGGCGGGTCGAGCACCGTCCTGTTCTGAACGCGACCGGGCGTGCCGTACGGGTCCCGGACATCGAGCGGGCCGTGCGGCTCTCTCGACGGGTGAGCTGGCTGGCGCTGGGGGTCGCGGTGGCGGCCGCCCGGCGGAAACGGAGAGACGCATGAGCGGCGGGCTGCTGGTCGCGGGGACCACGTCGGACGCGGGCAAGAGCGTCGTCACCGCCGGGATCTGCCGGTGGCTGACGCGCAAGGGCGTGTCCGTCGCGCCCTTCAAGGCGCAGAACATGTCCCTCAACTCCTTCGTCACGCACGAAGGCGCCGAGATCGGGCGTGCGCAGGCCATGCAGGCGCAGGCCGCGCGGGTGGAGCCGAGCGCGCTGATGAACCCGGTGCTGCTCAAGCCGGGCAGCGACCGCTCCAGCCAGGTCGTCCTCATGGGCAAGCCGGTGGGCGAGATGAGCGCGCGCGGCTACCACGGGGGGCGCCAGGCGGCGCTCTTGGAGACCGTCGTGGGATGCCTCGATGAGCTCCGGAGCACGTACGACGCCGTGATCTGTGAGGGCGCGGGCAGCCCCGCCGAGATCAACCTGCGGCGCACGGACATCGTGAACATGGGGATCGCGCGGGCCGCCCGCTTCCCCGTCCTGGTGGTCGGCGACATCGACAGGGGCGGGGTCTTCGCGTCCTTCTTCGGGACCACGGCGCTGCTGAGCGCCGAGGACCAGGAGCTGGTCGCGGGGTACCTGGTGAACAAGTTCCGCGGGGACGTCTCGCTGCTCGAACCCGGGCTCGACATGCTGCGCGGCCTGACCGGGCGGCGTACGTACGGCGTGCTGCCGTTCCAGCACGGGCTCGGCATCGACGAGGAGGACGGCCTGCGGGTGTCCCTGCGCGGCGCCGTCCGGGAGTCCGTGGTCGCGCCGCCGGTCGGCGACGACGTGCTGCGGGTCGCTGTCTGCGCCGTGCCACTGATGTCCAACTTCACGGACGTGGACGCGCTCGCCGCCGAACCGGGTGTCGTGGTGCGGTTCGTGGACCGGGCCGAGGAACTCGTCGACGCCGACCTCGTGGTCGTGCCCGGCACGCGCGGCACCGTGCGCGCCCTGGAGTGGCTGCGCGAGCGGGGGCTCGCCGCGGCCCTGGCGCGCCGGGCCGCCGAGGGGCGCCCCGTGCTCGGGATCTGCGGTGGCTTCCAGGTGCTCGGCGAGTACATCGAGGACGAGGTCGAGTCGCGGGCGGGATCCGTGGACGGGCTCGGGCTGCTGCCCGTACGCGTGCGGTTCGCCCGGGAGAAGACCCTCGCTCGGCCGGTGGGTGAAGCACTCGGGGAGCGCGTCGAGGGATACGAGATCCACCATGGCGTGGCCCAAGTCCTCGGCGGGGAAGCCTTCTTGGACGGCTGCCGGGTCGGCGAGGTGTGGGGCACGCACTGGCACGGGTCGCTGGAGAGCGACGCGTTCCGGCGCCGGTTCCTGACCGAGGTGGCGCGCGCGGCCGGACGGCGCTTCGTGCCCGCGCCCGACACGAGCTTCGGCGTACTGCGCGAGGAACAGCTCGACCTGCTCGGCGATCTGATCGAAGAACACGCGGACACGGACGCGCTGTTGGGCCTGATCGAGAAGGGGGTGCCGACGGGTCTGCCGTTCATTCCACCGGGGGCGCCCGCGGCACCCGCACCAACACCAGCGCCGTCAGCAACACCAGAACGTACCAAGGAGGCTCTGTGAGTACCCCGTATCCGTTCACCGCCCTCGTCGGGCAGGACGACCTGCGGCTCGCGCTCTTGCTGAACGCCGTATCGCCCGCCGTCGGCGGCGTGCTCGTACGGGGTGAGAAGGGCACCGCCAAGTCCACCGCCGTGCGCGCGCTCTCGGCGCTCCTTCCCGAGGTGCCGGTCGTCGCCGGGTGCCGCTTCTCGTGCGATCCCGCGGCCGCCGACCCGAACTGCCCCGACGGACCGCACGACGCGGGCGGCGCCACCGCGCGGCCCGCGCGGATGGTCGAACTGCCCGTCGGCGCCTCCGAGGACCGGCTCGTCGGCGCCCTCGACATCGAGCGGGCGCTCGCCGAGGGCGTCAAGGCGTTCGAACCCGGACTGCTCGCCGACGCGCACCGCGGCATCCTCTACGTCGACGAGGTCAATCTCCTCCACGACCACCTGGTCGACCTGCTCCTGGACGCCGCCGCGATGGGCGCCTCGTACGTGGAGCGCGAAGGCGTGTCAGTCCGGCACGCCGCCCGCTTCCTGCTCGTCGGCACCATGAACCCCGAAGAGGGCGAGCTGCGGCCGCAGTTGCTCGACCGGTTCGGCCTCACCGTCGAGGTGGCCGCCTCCCGGGAGACGGACCAGCGCGTCGAGGTGGTCCGGCGCAGGCTCGCGTACGACGACGACCCCGAGGGCTTCGCGGGGCGCTGGTACGACGACGAGAGCGCACTGCGCGAGCGGGTCGTGGCCGCGCGTGCGCTGCTCCCCCAAGTGACCCTGGGTGACGGAGCGTTGCGGCAGATCGCGGCGACCTGCGCGGCGTTCGAGGTGGACGGGATGCGCGCGGACATCGTGATGGCGCGCACCGCGACGGCGCTTGCCGCGTGGGCGGGCCGCACCGACGTGCTGAGCGAGGACGTGCGCCAGGCCGCGCTCCTGGCGCTGCCGCACCGCAGGCGCCGCAACCCCTTCGACGCGCCGGGCCTCGACGAGGACAAGCTGGACGAGACGCTGGAGGAGGCGCGCGAGGACGAGGCGCCCGAGCCCGATGGCGGCGGCTCCCCCGACGGCGACGACGACCCCGACCCGGACGGGCCCGACGGAGGCGGCGGAAAGCCCCCGGCGGGGGACGGACCCGACTCCCCCGAACTGCCCTCCCAGAACCAGGGCGAGAACGGGAACGAGAGCGGGAACTCGGGCGAGGACCAGGGGCAGGACGAGACGCCCGCCCCGGCGCCCGGCGGCGCGGGCGAGCAGCAGGCGGTGCGCGCCGCCGAGCCGTTCCGCACGAAGATGCTGAGCGTGCCCGGCATCGGCGAGGGCGCGGCGGGTCGACGCTCACGCGCGCGCACCGAACACGGCCGTACGACGGGTTCTCGACGCCCTCAAGGCGCCCTGACCAAGCTGCACTTGGCGGCGACCGTGCAGGCGGCGGCCCCGCACCAGAGGGCGCGCGGACGCTCCGGCACCGGACTCGTCGTACGCCGTGACGACCTGCGGCAGGCGACGCGGGAGGGGCGCGAGGGCAATCTCGTGCTGTTCGTCGTGGACGCCTCCGGGTCGATGGCGGCGCGGCAGCGGATGAGCGCCGTCAAGGGCGCCGTGCTCTCGCTCCTCCTGGACGCCTACCAGCGGCGCGACAAGGTGGGGCTCGTGACGTTCCGGGGCGCCGAGGCCGAGGTGGCGCTGCCGCCGACGTCGTCGGTGGACGCGGCTGCGGCCCGCCTCGAATCGCTGCCCACGGGCGGCCGCACTCCACTGGCCGCCGGGCTGTTGAAGGCGCACGACGTGCTGCGTGTCGAGCGGCTGAGGGACGCCGCGCGGCGGCCGCTGGTGGTCGTGGTGACGGACGGGCGGGCGACCGGAGGGGTCGAGCCGGTGGCCCAAGCCGGGCGCGCGGCGCGGCTGTTCGCGGCCGACGGGGTCGCCTCGGTGGTCGTCGACTGCGAGTCGGGCTTCGTACGCCTGGGCCTCGCGGCCCAGTTGGCGGGCGAGCTCGGCGGCACCGCCGTCACCCTCGACGAGCTGCGGGCGGATTCGATCGCCGGACTCGTCAAGGACGTACAGGGAATGAACTCGCCTTCGAGGAGGGCCGCTTAATGCCGCAGGGACAGCCGAGCGTCGTACCGGACGACGGACTCACGACGCGCCAGCGCCGCAACCGCCCGCTCGTCTTCGTCCACACGGGCATCGGCAAGGGCAAGTCGACCGCCGCGTTCGGGCTCGCGCTGCGCGCCTGGAATCAGGGGTGGCCGATCGGCGTCTTCCAGTTCGTGAAGTCGGCGAAGTGGAAGGTCGGCGAGGAGAACGCGCTGAAGGTCCTCGGGGCCTCCGGCGAGGGCGGCACGGTCGACTGGCACAAGATGGGCGAGGGCTGGTCGTGGATCCAACGCGCCCCCGCCGAGGGCGAGTTGACCAACGAGGACAAGGCGCGTGAGGGCTGGGAGCAGGTCAAGCGCGACCTCGCCGCCGAGACGTACAAGCTCTACGTCCTCGACGAGTTCGCCTACCCGATGCACTGGGGCTGGATCGACCCGGCCGAGGTCGTGGAGGTCCTCCGGAACCGCCCCGGCACCCAGCACGTGGTCATCACAGGGCGCAACGCGCCCCAGCAGCTCGTCGACTTCGCCGACCTGGTGACCGACATGTCCAAGGTCAAGCACCCGATGGACGCCGGGCAGAAGGGCCAGAGGGGCATCGAGTGGTAGCTCGCCTCGTCATCGCGGCGCCGTCGTCGGGCAGCGGCAAGACGACCGTCGCGACGGGCCTGATGGCCGCGTTCGCGGCCGCCGGGCTCGCCGTCTCCCCGCACAAGGTCGGGCCCGACTACATCGACCCCGGCTATCACGCGCTCGCCACCGGGCGGCCAGGACGCAACCTCGACGCGTACCTGTGCGGGCCCGACCTGGTCGCGCCGCTGTTCGCGCACGGGGCGGCCGGGTGCGACATCGCCGTGGTCGAGGGCGTGATGGGGATGTACGACGGGGCCGCGGGGCAGGGCGAACTGGCCTCCACGGCGCATGTCGCCAAGCTGCTGCGGGCGCCGGTCGTCCTGGTCGTCGACGCGTCGTCGCAGTCGCGGTCCGTGGCGGCGCTCGTGCACGGCTTCGCCTCGTGGGACCCCGAGGTGCGGGTCGCGGGCGTCATCCTCAACAAGGTCGGCTCGGACCGGCACGAGGCGCTTCTTCGGGAGGCGCTGGAGGAGTCCGGGGTACCGGTGCTCGGCGCGTTGCGCCGGGTGAGTGAGGTCCGGGCTCCCTCTCGGCACCTTGGGCTCGTGCCTGTTGCCGAGCGGCGGGCTGATGCGGTGGAGTCCGTGGCGGCGTTGGCCTCGCGGGTACGGGGCGGTTGCGACCTGGACGCTCTTCTCGCGCTTGCTCGGTCGGCGCCGGGCCTGCCGGGGGTGGCGTGGTCGCCGGGGCTGGTGTCATCACCGGCTTCGCCGAGTTCGTCCTCAAACGCCGGACGGGCTGAGATTCCCGCCGAGCAGGCTGAAAGTTCCGCCGGACGGGCTGGGTACAAGCCAGTTGTCGCCGTTGCCGGTGGGGCCGCGTTCAGTTTTTCGTATGCCGAGCATACGGAGCTGTTGCGCGCCGCCGGGGCCGAGGTCGTGCCCTTCGATCCTCTCCATGACGAGCAACTGCCCGACGGAACCGCCGGGTTGGTGATCGGTGGTGGCTTTCCCGAGGTGTACGCGCCCGAGTTGTCGGCGAACGAGCCGCTCAGGAAGGCGGTGGCCTCCCTTGCGTTCTCCGGGGCGCCGGTGGCCGCCGAGTGCGCGGGGCTGCTCTACCTCTCCCGCGAGCTGGACGGGAAGCCGATGTGCGGGGTGCTCGACGCCGACGCGCGGATGTCGGAGCGTTTGACGCTCGGGTACCGGGACGCGGTCGCCGTGTCGGACAGCGTGCTCGCGGTGGCGGGGACCAGGATGCGGGGGCACGAGTTCCACCGCACGGTCGTGGAACCCGGGGCCGGGGAGTCCCCCGCCTGGGGCCTGCACCAGCCCGAGCGGCGCGTCGAGGGCTTCGTGCGGCAGAACGTGCACGCCAGCTATCTGCACACGCACTGGGCGGCGGAGCCGGGCATCGCACGCCGGTTCGTCGAGAGATGCGCGACGTGACCGTACGCACCGGTCGTACCGGCCCTCGTGGTTCAGCCCGCGAGGCCCACCACCAGCCAGATGAAGGCGGCGCCCGCCACCGTGCACAGCAGGGTCGAGCGGGCCGGGTGGTCGTGGTGCGCCTCGGGCAGGATCTCGGCGGCGGCCAGATAGAGCAGCGCGCCGCCGAAGAAGCCGAGATAGCCGCCGAGCAGTTGCTCCGGAATGGTGAACAGGAGCGTCGACGCGGCGCCCACCACCGGGGCCGCCGCGTCCGCGAACAGCATCGCGAGGGCCTTGCGGCGGGCGTTCCCGTACAGGCTGGTGATCGTGTACGTGTTGAAGCCGTCGGCGAAGTCATGGGCGATGACGGCCAGCGCCACGGCCACGCCCATGCCGCCGCCGACCTGGAAGGCCGCGCCGATCGCGACGCCGTCCATGACGCTGTGCCCGACCATCGCGGCGGCCGCCGTGAGCCCCACCTCGGGGACCCGGCCGTTCGCGTGCTCGTCGGCGCCGTGGGCGGCGTGGCGGCCCGCGAGCAGGTGTTCGACCAGATGGGCGACGAGGAAGCCCGCCACGAACAGGAGCAGGGCCGCGGGGACGCCGAACACGGGCCCGCCAGCGGCCTCCAGCGCCTCCGGCAGCAGGTCGAGCCCGACCACGCCGAGCATCAGGCCGCCCGCGAGTCCCAGGACGAGGTGGCGCCGGTCGGTGACCCGCTGGGCCGTCCAGCCGCCCACCAGCGTCATGAGGAAGGCGCCGAGCGCCACGAACACCGCCATGGCACCTTGCTAACCGATTGACCCACCACGGCGCACATCCGCAGCCGCCGTACCCCCTTCGTACGAAAGGACCGCTCATGGCCGACGCCGACCTCGCCGCCGGTACGGTGCCGGTGCCCGCACCCGCCGCTCTGGTCGTCGGCGTGGGCGCCTGTGAGGACGCCGACGCGGCGGAGGTGCTCGGGCTCGTCCGGGACGCCGTGCGCGACGCGGGGCTCTCCCTGCGGGCCGTCGTCGAACTGGCGACGGTCGACGCGAAGGCCGACGAGCCGGGGATCGTCGCGGCGGCGGCGCGGCTCGGGGTGCCGCTCGTGGCGTACCCGGCGGCGGAACTGGCCCGGGTCCCGGTGCCCAACCCGACCGCGCGGTCCCGCGCGGCCGTCGGTACGCCCTCCGTCGCGGAGGCGGCGGCGCTGCGGGCCGGTGGTGAACTCCTCGTACCCAAAAGGAAGTCGACGCCGCACGGGCGTCCCGCGATGGCGACCTGCGCGATCGCGAGCCGCCCCGGTGAACCGTCCGCCCGCACCGAATCCACGGAGCCCGAGCCCATGCATACGCCTCCCTCTCCCGATCCCGATCCCGGTCCCGGTCCCGATCTGCGGCACCACGGGGACGCGGAGGTACGCGACGACGGCGCGAGCCTCACCGATCTGGCGGTCAACGTGCGGGCCGGCACTCCCCCGGCCTGGCTGAAGGAGCACATCCACGCGTCGCTCGACGGCCTCGCCGCGTATCCCGACGGGCGGGAGGCGCGCCGGGCCGTGGCGGAACGCCACGGGGTGACTCCGGACCGGGTGCTGCTCACGTCCGGGGCCGCGGAGGCGTTCGTGCTCATCGCTCGGGCCCTGAAGGTCCGTCACCCCTACGTCGTGCACCCGCAGTTCACCGAGCCGGAGGCGGCGCTGCGGGACGCGGGGCACGAGGTGGGGCGGGTGCTCTTGCGGGAGGCGGACGGGTTCCGGCTCGACGGGGCGGCGGTGCCGGAGGAGGCCGACCTCGTGGTCGTCGGCAATCCGACCAACCCAACGTCCGTGCTGCACCCCGCGGCCGCCGTCGCCGGGCTCGCGCGGCCCGGGCGGCACCTCGTGGTGGACGAGGCGTTCATGGACGCGGTCCCCGGCGAACGCGAGGCCCTCGCGGGCCGCACCGACGTGCCCGGCCTCGTGGTGCTGCGCAGCCTCACCAAGACGTGGGGGCTCGCGGGACTGCGGATCGGTTACGTGCTCGCGGCCCCGGAGACCATCGCGGCGCTGGAGCAGGCGCAGCCGCTGTGGCCCGTGTCCACGCCCGCGCTCGCGGCGGCACAGGCGTGCGTGACGCCGCGGGCGCTCGCGGAGGCGGGGCACGCGGCGCACCGGGTGGCCTCGGACCGGGCCCATCTCCTCGCCGGACTCGCGGAGTTGGCGCCTGCGGGGGTACGGGTGGTGGAGCCTGCGGAGGGGCCCTTCGTCCTTGTACGGGTGGCGGGGGCGGGGGTGGTCCGGGAGCGCTTGCGGGAGGGGGGGTTCGCGGTCCGTCGCGGCGACACGTTTCCTGGCCTTGGGCCTGACTGGATTCGGCTCGCTGTCCGCGATCGGGGGACCTCTACGGGGTTTCTCTCGGCGCTCAGGGGTGCTCTGCGGCGGCTGCCCCTGTAGGGCCGACTACCCCGCCGCTTCGCGGCGGATACCTTTCCCACCCACCCACCCGTATCTCCGCGACGGACCGTCCCTGTAGGAGCAACCCGCCTCGGCTTCGGCTGTGGGGCGGGGCCGCGGCGGTATGTCCGTCCTCGCCGTCCCAGGCGCACCGCCACGGCTTGGGTACCTCGGAACGAGGCCCCCAGTGCTCCGGGCGAACATACCGCCACGTCCCCTCAAGCCGGGATGGCGGCTGCGGGCCGGTGGGGCTACTGCTGTGGGCAATCGTGCCGCTGGGCGGCACGGGTGGGCACAGCCCCCGTCGCCGAGGAGCGAGGACGGGAGCACACGCCACGGCGCGGGCGGGGGGACGGAACCCCCACCGGCCCGCAGCCGCCAGCGCGCCTGAGGGGACGTGGGGGTATGTGCGAACGGAGCACAGTACAGACCGAGGCAAGGAAGCAAGCCCAGTAGCCCCCGCCCCGGGATGGCGAGTACGCACATACCCCCGCGGCCCCGCCCCCAAGACGAACCCAAGGCGCAGACACCCGCCCAAGGCGCCCCCGCCAGGATCAATCCCGGTTGCGCCGCGCGAACGCCACCACCCCACCACCCGCCACCAACAACGCCACCGCTCCACCCGCGACATACGGCGTCATCGAACTACCCCCCGTCTCCGCCAGGTTCGCCTCAGTCTTCGGTGCCGTCTTCGCGGCCACCGGCTCCTTCGGCTTTCCCTGCGGCTTTGTCCCCGTTTCCTCGCGCGGCTTCGCCGCGGGCGACTCGCACCCGGCCCCCGCCAGCGTCACCGTCCCCTCCACCTCCGCCACGTTCAGCTTCAGCGGATTCACCGACACCTTGAGCCGCAGCGCGGTCGCCGCCGCCGTACGCGATGTCGTATGCGTGCTCGACAGGTCGAGCCGCACCTCACCGACTCCGGGCACCTTCACCTCGGTCGTTCCCGAGGCGGTCAGCGTGACCCGCTTGCCGAGGACCGTCACCCCGCCCAGCAGGTTCGCCTCCGCGACAGGCCGCTTCCCCGCCTCGCAGACCGCCTTCGACGTGACCTGGTCGACCTCGATGAGGGAGAGCAACGGCAGCCCGGGCACGTGCACCTTGGCCCGCGCGATGTTGCTGTAGCCCTCCGCCCTGCCGCCCTTCACCGTGGCCCGCGCCGTCGCCACGTCCGCGCGCAGCACGCTGAACGGCTGTCCTCCGTCGACTCCGTCCAACCGCGCGGTGAGCGCGGTCTTCTCGGCGTCGGCAGGTGCGCGCACCTCGTTCAGGGAGACCTTGAGCGGGACGTTCACGGTCTTGTTGAGCAGGGAGACGTCGAGTCCGGTCCGCAGCACGACGGCGTCGGCGCGGCCGCCGCGCGTGCCCTCGTCGCCGCCCCCGGTCGCCTGCGCGGATCCGGCACCGACGAGGGCCGCGGGACCGGCGGCCAGGGCGGTGGTGATCGCGACGGCGGAGAGGCGGCGCGCGGGCATGCGGAACGTATTGCTGATCACAGTGGTGGAACCCCCACAGGAGAAATGGAGCCACCGGCGGCGCACGCCACATGGGGACATCGCGTGCGCACCGAAGGCGTCGCCCTCCTTCGACGAAGGACGACGCGGGAATCTTTACGCACTCAGAGTGAACGGTCAGCAACCTGGCGTGAGTTCACTCCAAAGGGAGGTTTCCGACCACTTCTTCGAATCTAGAGGCACGGGCGTTCCCGTAGACCCCATGGGCAACGCCCTTATCGGGCAGGGAAGTTGCCGCAAGGAAACATTCAACGACGCGAGCTGAACCCGCGTAACGCCCGGTCAACACCGCACAACGGCCCGGCCCGCACCGACCTTCACCCCACCACCCGCCCGTTCAGCACCACCCGCCGCGGCGCGGCGAGCACCCGCACGTCCGCCCGCGGATCCGCCTCGTACACCACGAGATCCGCCGGCGCACCCTCGACGAGCCCGGGACGCCCCAGCCACTCCCGCGCGCCCCACGTCGTCGCGGAGAGCGCGTCGACCGCGGGGATGCCCGCGAGGGTCAGTTCGGCGACCTCGGCCGCGACCAGGCCGTGGGCGAGGGAGCCGCCCGCGTCGGTGCCCGCGTAGACCGGGACCCCGGCGTCGTACGCGGCGCGGACCGTGTCGTAGCGGCGGTCGTAGAGCCTGCGCATGTGGTCGGACCAGCGCGGGAACTTCGCCTCGCCGCCCGCGGCGAGGTCCGGGAAGGTGGCGATGTTGACCAGCGTCGGGACGATGGCGACGCCCCGCTCGGCGAAGAGGGGGATCGTCTCCTCCGTGAGCCCCGTGGCGTGTTCGACGCAGTCGATGCCCGCTTCCACCAGGTCGCGCAGGGAGTCCTCGGCGAAGCAGTGCGCGGTGACGCGGGCGCCGAGTCGGTGGGCCTCGGCGATCGCCGCCTCCACCGCGCCGCGCGGCCAGCAGGCGGTCAGGTCACCGGCGTCCCGGTCGATCCAGTCGCCGACGAGCTTGACCCAGCCGTCGCCGCGCCGCGCCTCCTGGGCGACGTAGGCGACGAGGCCCTCGGGCTCGATCTCGTGGGCGTAGTTGCGGATGTAGCGCCGGGTGCGCGCGATGTGCCGACCGGCCCGGATGATCTTCGGGAGGTCCTCGCGGTCGTCGATCCAGCGGGTGTCGGACGGGGAGCCCGCGTCGCGGATCAGGAGGGCGCCGATCTCCCGGTCGGTGAGCGCCTGCTTCTCGGCGGTGGCGGCGTCGACAGGACCGTGCCCGTCCAGGCCTACGTGGCAGTGCGCGTCGACCAGGCCGGGCAGCGCCCAGCCCTGGACCGTGCGGATGTCGCCCGCCGCCGTACCGACGGGGCGGTCGTACGTCACCCTCCCCCCGACCACCCACAGTTCGTCCCGTACGTCATCGGGCCCTACGAGCACCCGCCCCTTCACGTGCAACACCGCGTGATCGCTCATGAACAGCAGCCTAAAAGGCGGCCGGTACGCTCGGTACCGCAGCCCGAACGAACTCGTGAGCGAAGTGAGCAGTGACGTGAGCAGTACTGTGACGCACCCCTTTCTGGACCTGGCGCCGCTGAGCGCCCAGCACTTCGCCGCCATCGAGGCGCGGGTGGCGGGGCTGCTCGCGACCGAGCAGGACGTCGTGATCATGCAGGGCGAGGCCCTGCTGCCCCTGGAGGGATGCATCAGGGGCGCCGCGCGGCCCGGCACGACGGCGCTGAACGTGATCACGGGGCCGTACGGCCAGACGTTCGGGAACTGGCTGCGCGACTGCGGCGCGACGGTCATCGACCTCGCGGTGCCGTTCCACACCGCGGTCACCGCGGAGCAGGTGCGCCAGGCGTTCGCCGCGCACCCGGAGATCGACTTCGTCTCGCTGGTGCACGCCGAGGCGGCGACCGGCAACACCAACCCCGTCGCGGAGATCGGCGCGGTCGTGCGCGAGCACGGCGCGCTGTTCATGCTGGACGCGGTGGCCTCGGTGGCCGCCGAGCCGCTGCTTCCCGACGCGTGGGGCGTGGACCTGTGCGTGATCGGCGCGCAGAAGGCGATGGGCGGGCCCGCGGGTGTCTCCGCGGTGTCGGTCAGCGAGCGGGCCTGGCAGCGCCTGGCCGCCAACCCGCAGGCGCCGCGCCGCTCCTACCTCTCCCTCCTCGACTGGAAGGAGCGGTGGATCGACGGCGGCAGGAAGGCCCTGCTGCACGCGCCCGCCCAGCTGGAGATGCTGGCGCTCGAGGCGTGCGTGGAGCGCATCGAGACGGAGGGCCTGGACGCCCTGATGGCGCGGCACGCCACCGCCGCGGCCGCCACGCGCGCGGGTGCGCTCGCGCTGGGCGGGGGCCTTGAGCCCTACGTGTACGAGGCGGGGGACGCGGCCCCGGTCGCCACCACGCTGCGCGCGCCCTCGGGCGTCGACGCCTCCGAGCTCGTCGCCAGGGCACTCGCCGCGGATCCGGTACTGCCACTGGTCGCCGGTGGCGGCGCGCTCGCCAAGGAGATGATCCGCGTCAACCACTACGGCCCCGACGCGACCCGCGGCGTCGTCCACGCCTCGCTGGCGGCACTGGGCGCGGCGATGACGGAGTCAGGCCGCACGGTCGACCTGGAGGCGGCCCGCCGAGCGGTAACGACCGCCTGGCACTAGCCGACATGGCCCCGCCACCGACCAAGGTGGCGGGCCCCGAAACGAAAACGCGCCGAGGCACCGGGCCCCGCAAGGGGCGCGGGGAACTGCGCGACAAGCCACGACGCACCCGCAGCCGCAGACACCCCTCACCACGCAGCCCCTTCGTCCCCCGCCCGGAAGGGCACCGCACCCCCGGTTCGCCACGGGCTGAACCCCGGCGCCCGCCCCAGGGCACGGCACCGTGCCCGTCATGACGACTCCGGACGAAGCACGCGGGGCCCGGCGGGAGGTCCCGCTGCTCTACGGAGAGCCGCCCGGGGGCTTCACCCCGGACCGGTCCAGGACGTTCGCCGAGGTGCTCGCCGTGTGGGAGCGCGAGGTCGCCGTGAGCCGGGAGATCTGCGCGGGGCGGTCGCTCGACGACACGGGGCGTCTCGGCCCCGCCGAGGCGGCCGCGGTGAACGGCGAGGACGTCGTGAGCCCGCGCTGGATCCTCGTGCACCTCATCGAGGAGTACGCCCGGCACAACGGCCACACCGATCTCATCAGGGAACGCGTCGACGGGGTCACCGGATCGTGAATCCACCCCTCCGCCCCTGTCTTCCATTGAATTCCCTCAGACGCCCTCAAGGCATTTTCACGAATTGTTTATAAACCCAAGAAGCACAGCTTCCCGTATTCTTCTGCCCGCTTTCCGGGGACCTAAACACTAAGATTTCAACAGCGCCAACCACCGTAATTCGGACCCACCCCGCAACAGTTGTGGATCTGTGACGCACTCCACATCGCGTCCATTTTGCGTGCTATCTCATGGGCAAATCCCCATAAATGGTCGAGATCTCATGCGGGCGCGCACCCCCGCGTGATAACACATCGACCTCTTTGGCGTAACCCCTTCCCCCGATGCAATCCCAAGAATTGCTCGGTAAATTCAATCCGCATGACCGCTGCACAAGCCGATCTACCGACCGACCTGCAAGCGAAATTCCAAAAAATGCCCGAGGGACTGCGACTCGACAGTCCCGTGGTCGCCGATGGCGCCGCGATCTGGCGGATCGCCCGCGACTCGAAGGTGCTCGACCTGAACTCCTCGTACAGCTATCTGCTGTGGTGCCGTGACTTCGCACGGACCTCCGTG
Source organism: Streptomyces kanamyceticus (assembly GCF_008704495.1). Taxonomy (NCBI): domain Bacteria; kingdom Bacillati; phylum Actinomycetota; class Actinomycetes; order Kitasatosporales; family Streptomycetaceae; genus Streptomyces; species Streptomyces kanamyceticus. Next base: position 7,752,520 of record NZ_CP023699.1, on the reverse strand, counting down.
GTGGCGCGGGACGCCGACGGCGAGGTGGCCGGTTTCATCACCGGCTACATCCGCCCCGACCGGCCCGGCACCCTGATGGTCTGGCAGGTGGCCGTCGACCACCCGCACCGCGGCAAGGGACTCGCCGCCGCCCTCCTCGACGGGCTGACCGCGCAGGTGAGCGCCGCGCACCCGGTGGACGCCCTGGAGACGACCATCTCGCCCGACAACACGGCGTCCGAGGCCCTCTTCACTTCGTACGCGAGGCGGCACGGCGCATCGGTCGCGCGCACGGTCCTGTTCGACGCGGGCCTGTTCCCCGACGACGGGCACGAGCCCGAGGTGCTCTACCTCATAGAGCCACTGCCGCACTGAGCGACGACGGACGGCGGGCACCACCCGCCCGGCTCCCCGCCCCACTCCCCCGGCTTTTCCTCAACACCCCCCACCTCCCTCGCACTTCTTCATCTCCCAGGAGATTCGCTGTGACCATCACCCAGCCCGACCTGAGCGTCTTCGAGACCCTGGAGTCGGAGGTGCGCAGCTACTGCCGCGGTTGGCCTACGGTCTTCGACCGCGCGCAGGGCAGCCGCATGTTCGACGAGGACGGCCATGAGTACCTCGACTTCTTCGCCGGTGCCGGTTCGCTCAACTACGGCCACAACAACCCGGTCCTGAAACGCGCCCTCATCGACTACATCGAGCGCGACGGCGTCACGCACGGTCTCGACATGTCGACGACGGCGAAGCGCGCCTTCCTGGAGACCTTCCAGAACGTCGTCCTGCGCCCGCGCGACCTGCCGTACAAGGTCATGTTCCCGGGCCCGACGGGCACCAACGCCGTGGAGTCGGCGCTGAAGCTCGCCCGCAAGGTCAAGGGCCGCGAGTCGATCGTGTCGTTCACGAACGCCTTCCACGGCATGTCGCTCGGCTCGCTCGCGGTGACCGGCAACGCCTTCAAGCGCGCGGGCGCCGGGATCCCGCTGGTGCACGGCACGCCGATGCCGTTCGACAACTACCTCGACGGCCGGACCCCCGACTTCATCTGGTTCGAGCGCCTCCTGGAGGACTCCGGCTCGGGCCTGAACACCCCGGCGGCCGTGATCGTCGAGACCGTGCAGGGCGAGGGCGGCATCAACGTCGCCCGCACCGAGTGGCTGCGCAAGCTCGCCGACGTGTGCGAGCGCTGGGACATGCTGCTCATCGTCGACGACATCCAGATGGGCTGCGGCCGCACCGGCGCGTTCTTCTCCTTCGAGGAGGCGGGCATCACGCCGGACATCGTGACGGTGTCGAAGTCCATCAGCGGCTACGGCATGCCGATGTCGCTCTGCCTGTTCAAGCCGGAGCTCGACGTGTGGGAGCCGGGCGAGCACAACGGCACCTTCCGCGGCAACAACCCGGCCTTCGTCACGGCGGCCGCCGCCCTGGAGACGTACTGGACCGACGGCCCCGCGATGGAGAAGCAGACCCTGGCCCGCGGCCAGCAGATCGAGGAGACCCTCAGCGCGCTGCGCGCCGAGTACCCCGACGACACCGTCGAGTACCGCGGCCGCGGCCTGGTCTGGGGCATCGAGTTCCGCGACAAGGAGCGGGCTAGCAAGGTCGCCAAGCGCGCCTTCGAGCTCGGCCTGCTCATCGAGACCTCCGGCCCCGAGAGCGAGGTCGTCAAGCTGCTTCCGGCGCTGACGATCACGACCGAGGAGCTGGACGAGGGGCTGCGGACGCTGGCACGCGCCGTGCGCGAGACCGCTTGACGGCCGCCCGCCCCGCACCGTACGACAGTTAAGAAAGCAGGCAACTCACCGTGATCGTCCGTTCGTTCAAGGACATTGAAGGCACCGACCGGCATGTGAAGGCCGCATCGGGCACCTGGGAGAGCAAGCGCATCGTCCTCGCCAAGGAGCGCGTGGGGTTCTCACTCCACGAGACCATCCTGTACGCGGGCACGGAGACGTCGATGTGGTACGCGAACCACATCGAGGCCGTCGTCTGCACCAAGGGCGAGGCCGAACTGACCGACGACACGACCGGCGAGAAGTACACGATCACGCCGGGCACCATGTATCTGCTCGACGGGCACGAGAAGCACACCATGCGGATCAAGGAGGACTTCCACTGCCTGTGTGTCTTCAACCCGCCCGTCACCGGCCGTGAGGACCATGACGAGAACGGCGTGTACCCGCTGCTCACGGAGCCGGACGAGGGCTGAGACCGGTCCACCGGTCCGCTGACATCCCGAACAGGGCCGTACGAGAGGAGAGGCAGGCACCACCATGACCACCGCACCCGAACGCACCACCGACCTGTACCCGACCCGAGGCGCCGCAGAGGTGCTCATCGAACGCAAGGACCCCGTGGTGTGGTCCGAGCCGGGTGCCGAAGGGCCGATCGCGGCCGGGGATCTGGCGGGGTTCGAGCGGGACGGTTTCCTGGCGATCGACCAGTTGATCACCCCGGACGAAGTGGGCGTGTACCACGCCGAGTTGGAACGGCTCATGAACGATCCCGCGATGCGGGAGGACGAGCGCTCCATCGTCGAGCCGCGCACGCGGGAGATCCGCTCCCTGTTCGAGGTGCACCGGATCAGTGAGCTCTTCGGCAGGCTGGCCGCCGACCCGCGCGTGGTGGGCCGGGCCCGCCAGATCCTCGGTTCGGACGTGTACGTCCACCAGTCGCGGATCAATGTGAAGCCGGGCTTCGGTGCCACCGGGTTCTACTGGCACTCGGACTTCGAGACCTGGCACGCGGAGGACGGCCTGCCGAACATGCGGACCGTCTCGGTGTCGATCGCGCTGACGAAGAACCACGACACCAACGGCGGCCTCATGATCATGCCGGGGTCGCACAAGACGTTCCTCGGCTGCGCCGGCGCGACGCCGAAGGACAACTACAAGCGGTCGCTGCAGATGCAGGACGCGGGCATCCCCTCGGACGGGACGCTGACCCACTTCGCGTCCGACCACGGCATCCGGCTCTTCACCGGCGAGGCCGGTTCCGCGACGTGGTTCGACTGCAACGCGATGCACGGTTCGGGGGACAACATCACCCCCTATCCGCGGTCGAACGTCTTCATCGTGTTCAACAGCGTGGAGAACACGGCGGTCGAGCCGTTCGCGGCGCCGGTACGACGGCCCGAGTTCATCGGTGCGCGGGACTTCACTCCGGTGAAGTAGCCTGCCGCGTACGACAGTTGGCCCGGCACCCAGGTGGGTGCCGGGCCGACTCGCGTGTGCCGGTCCGTACTACAGCGCCGGGTAGTCCGTGTAGCCCTTCTCCGTGCCGCCGTAGAACGTCGCCTGGTCCGGCGTGTTGTAGGGGCCCTCGGTCCGCAGGCGGGCGGGCAGGTCGGGGTTGGCGAGGAACAGCGCGCCGAAGGCGATCAGGTCCGCGGTGCCGTCCTCGACCAGGGCGAGCGCGTCATGGCTGGTGGGACCGTCGGTCCGCGGGCTCAGGACGAACGTGCCGCCGAACTCCTTGCGCAGCCGGGTGGAGAGCTCACGGACCTCCCCCACCTCCATGACGTGCAGATACGCCAGGTCGAGCGCGGCCAGCTCCTTCGCGAGGGCGGTGTACGTCGGCTCCGGGTCCGGCTCGGAGATGTCGTTGAAGGGGTTGCCCGGCGAGACGCGGAAGCCGGTGCGCTCGGCGCCGATCTCCGCGGTGACGGCCTTGGCGACCTCGACGGCGAAGCGGATGCGGTTCTCGACCGAGCCGCCCCACTCGTCCGTGCGCCGGTTGGAGCCGGGGGCGAGGAACTGGTGGATCAGATAGCCGTTGGCGCCGTGCAGCTCGACGCCGTCGAAGCCCGCGTCGATCGCGTTGCGCGCGGCGGCGGCGAAGTCGCCTACGGTCGCGCGCACCTCGGCGTCGGTCAGCTCGCGCGGGGTGATGAACTCCTTGGGCCCTTCGGCCGTGAAGACCTGGCCGTCGGCGGCGACCGGCGAGGGTGCGACGTTCACGAGACCGTCGGGCAGCAGCACGGGGTGGCCGATGCGGCCCGCGTGCATGATCTGGGCGAAGATCCTGCCGCCCGCCGCGTGCACGGCGTCGGTGACCTTGCGCCAGCCCGCCACCTGGGCCGCGCTGTGCAGGCCCGGGGTGTCCGGGTATCCCTGGCCGACCACGGAAGGCTGGGTGCCCTCGGTGATGATCAGCCCCGCGGAGGCGCGCTGTGCGTAGTACTCGGCGGTGAGATCCGTGGCCACACCGCCCTCACCTGCGCGGCTGCGGGTCATGGGGGCCATGGCGATGCGGTTGCCCAGGCGGTTGCCGGACAGGTCGATCGGGTCGAACGCGGTGGTCATCAGGACTCCCGGGCAGGTTGTTATGTGGTCGGCCAAGTATCTGCGCCGGATGTCACTGTAACCCATTCATTGGCCGACCAAGGTAATATTCCGGAAGACATACTGGAGGCATGCTCGAGACGTCCCGAGAGCACCCCGCGACCAGCAGCAGGAGCACCCGATGAAGGCCGACACCGCACCGTCCGCCACGGCCGGCGACCCCGTCTGTACCCCCGGCTCGCACGGGGTCGCGCAGGCGGGCCCCGTCAGCCTCGCCGTCAGCCGGGTGGCACGGCTGCACCGCGTCGCCGCGGGCAAGCTGCTCAAGGGGCTCGGTCTCTATCCCGGCCAGGAGTTCGTGATGATGCACCTGTGGGACGCGGGTCCGGTACGACAGTCCGAGCTCATCAAGGCGGTCGAGCTCGACCCGTCCACGGTCACGAAGATGCTCCAGCGGCTTGAGCAGGCCGGGCATGTGCGGCGCCGTCCCGACCCGGCGGACCGGCGGGCCGTGCTCGTCGAGGCCACCGATGCGAGTTGCGGGTTGCTTGCCCAGGTGGAGGGGGCCTGGGCGGAGTTGGAGGGGCGGACGCTGGCGGGGCTTGATGTGGCGGAGCGTACGGAGTTGGCGCGGCTGCTTTCCAAGGTGGAGGCGAATCTTTGTGTGGAGACGGCGGGGTGTCCTGAGCGGGTGGGTGAGACCCGGCTCTGACCGGCGCCGTTGCTCGTGCCGTCGTCGGGTGGACCCCAGCGGTGCTTTTCGCGCAGTTCCCCGCGCCCCTGACCGCACCGCTGCCTCTGCCTCCGTCGGGTTGGCCTCAGCCGGGCTTTTGCGCAGTTCCCCGCGCCCCTGACCGCACCGCTGCGCCTGCCCCCGGCGCGTTGACCCCAGCCGGGCCTTTCGCGCAGTTCCCCGCGCCCCTGAGCACGCCGCCGCCCGTGACCCCGTCAAGTTGGTGCTACAGCCACGACAGTGAAGTCGCTCGGGACAGGAGGTGGTCGGATGCGGATTTGTCGCCTGATTGGCCTTGGGGGATTTCGGTTGGGGGGCGGCGGCCGCCTATCAGGAGGCAGAAGTCGACCGGGTCCAGGACCAGTTGGGCGCGTACCGCGTCGTCCGGGTTGCCCAGGATCCATTCGGTGCCGCCGCCCTCTCCCTCGACGGTGAGCGCCACCGTCGGTGCCTGGGGGCCCAGGGCGATGCCGAGGATGCGCACGGCGAGCCGGACGAGTTGCCACAGGTGCGGGACCCGCGGCGGGGGTACCCGCCGGTCGAGCGCCCTGCCGATGTCGTCGGCGTGCACCCAGGCCTCGAAGGCCCGCACCAGGAAGTGGTCGCCGACCGGCAGCCGGACGCCCATCAGCACGGCGGCGCGCGCGGCGAGTTCCGGGTCGTGGGCGGCGGGTGCGGCAAGGAGCCCCGCGGCCTGGTTGCGCCAGGTGGCGACGGTCTGCGCGGGGGTGCGCAGCCGCTCGTGGGCGATGACGTCGGAGGTGCGCGCCGCCCAGGCCGCCCGCCACGACGTACCTTCCGGCGCCGAGGAGGCAGGCACGCGCGCGTGCAGGCCGAGACGGAGTGCGAGCGGCTCGTCCGCGGCGATCAGATGCGCGACGGTGTCGTGCACGTCCCAGTCGTGCACGACCGGCGTCCCCCAGTCACCCCGCTCGTCCAACTCCCCGAGGAGCGCCTGGAGTCCGGCGACCGCGGCCGCGTAGGGCGCGGCGTGCGGGGCGGTCCGCAGGGCGGGGGCGCGGGTGCGGAACGCGCGGGAGAGGACGTGCGGGGCGCCGGAGGGCGACGGCGCCGGTGGCCCCTCCAACTGCCGCACCGTCTCCCGCAGCCCGCGCGCCTCCGTCGAGCAGTCCGCGCAGCCGGGAAGGTGCGCCGTGATCCGGTGTTCGTCGCCGGGCAGGAGCGCTCCCGCCGCCCAGGCGCCGAGCAGTTCGCGTACGTCCTCGTGTTCCGTGGTCATGGGATCTCACCTCGCAGGGGCGGGTCCGCGAGGGTCTCTGCCAGGGTGCGCAGGGCCGTCCGCAGGCGGGTCTTCGCGGTGCCTTCGGGGATGCCGAGCTCGACCGCGGCCTGACGGTACGTCCGGCCCGCGAAGTAGGCCAGGTGCACCACCTGCCGCTGGTGCAGCGGCAGCCGGGCAAGCGCGGAGTGCAGCAGGAGCGAGCGTTCCTGTTCGAGGACGGCCTCGTCGGGGGCGGGTCCTGGGGCGGGGACGGCGCGCAGCACCGTCTCGTCCGCGTGCTTGGCCTTGCGGTGCCGTTCCTCGCCGCGCACCCAGTCCACGGCCCGCCGGTGGGCGAGCATGGAGAGCCAGGCGCGCAGGCTGCCACGGCGCGCGTCGAAGGCGTACGGCCTGCTCCAGAGGTGGGCGAAGACCTCCTGCGCGACGTCCTCCGCGGCGGCGGCGCTGCGGGTGACCCGGGTGGCGACGCGGTGCACGAGGTCGCCGTAGGCGGCGTAGACCTCGGCGAGCGCGGCCTCGTCGCCGTAGACGAGGCGCCGGTGCAGATCGTCGTCGGGCGGTGGCCGTTCGGGGCCGCCTCTCGCGTCCGCCGTGTCGAACGCCCGCTTCATCGGCACCACCACCTCGCGCGGCCGCCCGGCGCGCCCGCCCCGCCCTGTCAAGCGTGACGTCCCGCCGCCCGGTGCGCCAGGGGTCAGCCGGAGAGCACGTCGAGCAGGCGGTCCACGTCCGCCTCCGTGTTGTACAGGTGGAACGCGGCGCGCAGGTGTCCCGCGCGTGCGGAGGTGACGACCCCGGCGCGGGCCAGTTCGGGCTGCCGGTCGCCGAGGCCCGGCACGGAGACGATGGGGGACGTGCCGGGCACCGGGGTGCGGCCGAGCCCGGCGAGTCCCGCGCGGTAGCGGGCGGCGAGGGCGGTGTCGTGGGCGTGCACCGCGTCGATGCCGGTCTCCTCGACGAGCGTGAGGGCGGCGGCCGCGCCTCGGTAGGCGAGGAAGGCGGGCGGTTCGTCGAACCGGCGCGCGTCGGGGGCGAGTTCGGTGACGGGGCCGTACGAGGAGTTGTCGGTGTCGGCGGCCGCGAGCCAGCCCGCGTGCAGCGGGACCAGGGACCGTTGGGCCTCTTCGGTCACCGTGAGGAACTGGGCGCCGCGCGGGCAGAGCAGCCACTTGAAGGCGCCGGTGACCGTGTAGTCGTACAGCGAGGCGTCGAACGGCAGCCAGCCCACGGCCTGCGTCGCGTCCACGAGGGTGCGCGCGCCGTGCGCGGCGGCCGCGGCGCGGACCGCCGCGAGGTCGGGGGACCTGCCGTCGGCCGACTGGACCGCGGAGAAGGCGACGAGCGCGGTGTCGGGGCGGACGGCGTCGGCGAGCGAATCCAGCGGCGCGTACCGCGCGCGGAGGTCGCCGCGCACGGTGAAGGGGGTGGCGACGGAGGCGAACTCCCCTTCGGGGAAGAGGACTTCGCCGCCCGGCGGCAGCGAGCCCGCGATCAGCGCGACGTGCACGGCGACGGAGCAGCCGATCGCCACCCGGCCCGGTGACACCCCGACGAGGCGGGCGAAGGACGCCCGGGCCGCTTCCACGGACCCGAAGTCCTCCGCCCCGCCCGGCCTGCCGTCGCCGAGCTCGGCGGCCATCGTGCGCACGGCCTCGCTGGCGCGGTGCGGCGGCAGACCGCAGTTCGCGGTGTTGAGATACGTCGTCGTGGGCGCGAACTCGGCGCCGGTGTCGATCCCCATGGGACCAACTCTTATACGGTGTCGCCCTGCTGCGGAACCGCGCATCCGTCGGGGCCGCACGCCTCGCCGTCGGCGCCTTCGGTGCCCGCGGCGATGGTGGTCAGCGGCGAGCGGTCGCCCCACGCCTGCTGGAGGGCCTGCGCGAAGACGTCGGCGGGCTGGGCGCCCGAGACGCCGAACTTGCGGTCGAGGACGAAGAACGGCACCCCGTTGGCACCGAGCTCCGCGGCCTCGCGCTCGTCCGCGCGGACGTCGGCGGCGTACTTCTCCGGGTCGGCGAGGACGCCGCGCGCCTCTTCGGCGTCGAGTCCCGCGGCGACGGCGAGCTCCACCAGGCGCTCGTCGTCCTCGAAGACGGACCGCTCCTCGGCGAAGTTGGCGCGGTAGAGCAGGCCGATCAGCTCGTCCTGGCGGCCCCGCTCCTTGGCGAGGTGCAGCAGCCGGTGCATGTCGAAGGTGTTGCCGTGGTCGCGGCCCTCGGTGCGGTAGCCGAGGCCCTCGGACGCGGCGTTCTCGCCGAGGCGCTGCTCGCCCTCGCGGGCCTGCTCCTCGGACATGCCGTACTTCTTGGTGAGCATCGCGAGCACCGGGGCGGTGTCGCCCTTGGCGCGGCCGGGGTCCAGCTCGAAGGAGCGGTGCACCACCTCGATGCCGTCGCGGTGCGGGAAGGCGGCGAGGGCCTTCTCGAAGCGGGCCTTGCCCACGTAGCACCAGGGGCAGGCGATGTCGCTCCAGATCTCGACGCGCATGTGTGTGACTGCTCTCTTCAGGTCGTACGTTCAAGTCGGTACGGAGGGTGCCTCCGCTCCTGCCCTCAACGTATGGGCAAAGCGCCTCATTCCCCCGCCGCGAACTTTCCCGTGTTCGCCCTGACCCAGGTGCGCAGGTGGGCGAGGGGGTCGAGGGCGCCGCGGCCCAGCTCGGTCAGCTCGTACTCGACCCGGGGCGGGACCTCCGCGTAGACCGTGCGCCGCACGAGACCGTTCTCCTCCAGGCGGCGCAGGGTCTGGGTGAGCACCTTGGGGCTGACGCCCTCCAGCTTGCGGCGCAGCTCGCCGAAGCGGCGCGGCCCCTCCTCCAGGGCCGTGATCGCCAGGCCCGTCCACTTGTTCACGAGCAGCTCGAAGACCGCGCGGCCGGGGCAGAGCAGTCCGTAGATGTCGTGGCGTCCGGGGGCGTCGTTGCCGGTCTGACCAGTCATGGTTTCCAAAATATAGCTGTCCCCCTTGCGGGTGATCAGGGGGCGCCGCCTACCGTCCCGATCATGAACTTCGCGACCACCGCCCTCCCGTCCCCCGTCCGCGTCGGCCTCGTCGGCCTCTCCGCCCGCGGCGGCTGGGCACCCCGGTCCCACCTGCCCGCGCTGACCGCCCTCGACGGGTACGCGCTGCGGGCCCTGTCCGCGTCGAGCGGCGCGTCGGCGCGGGCCGCGGGCGAGAAGTACGGGGTGCCGCTGGCCTTCGGCTCCACCGAGGAGCTCGTCCGCAGCGACGAGGTCGACCTGGTCGTGGTGAGCGTGCGCGTGCCGCTGCACCGCGAGGTGATTCTCGCCGCGCTCGGGGCGGGCAAGGCGGTGCTCTCCGAGTGGCCGCTCGGCAACGGCCTCGCCGAGGCCGAGGAGCTCGCGGCGGCCGCGGACCGCGCCGGGGTGCGGACGTTCGCGGGTCTTCAGGCCCGCTCGGCACCCGCGGTCCGGTACGTCCGCGACCTGGTGGCCGACGGATACGTGGGCGAGGTCCTCTCCACCAGCCTGGTCGCGTCGGGGCGGCGCTGGGGTGCCGTCTTCGATCCTGGCGGGGAGTACCTGCTCGACAGGGCCAACGGCGGCACGATGCTGACCATCCCGTTCGGGCACACGATCGACGCCGTGACCATGGTGCTCGGCGAGTTCACCGAGGTCTCCGCGACCCTGGCGACCCGGCGTCCCGTCGTGCGCGAGGAGAGCACGGGGCGGGCCGCGCCGATGACGGCCGACGACCAGATCGCGGTGAGCGGGCGGCTCGCGGGCGGCGCCGTGGTCTCGGCGCACTTTCGCGCGGGGCTCTCCCGGGGGACGAATTTCCACTGGGAGATCAACGGCACGGCGGGCGACCTGGTCGTCACGGGCGACTCGGGCCATCTCCAGCAGGCGGCACTGACCGTACGGGGCGCGCGGGGCGCGGAGGTCTCGGTGGCCGAACTCCCCGTCCCCGCACGCCATTTCGACGTCCGCGCCCTCGACGGCGTGCGCGGGCTCCCCTCGTACAACGTGGGCGCGCAGTACGCCCAGATCCACGCCGACCTCACCCAAGGCACCGCCCACGCCCCGGACTTCGCCCACGCGGCGCGCCGCCAGGGGCTGCTCGACGCCATCGAGCGGTCGGCCGCGACCGGGGCGCGGATCAGTCTCTAGCGGGTCTCCAGCGGGTCTCCAGCGGATCAGTCGTCAGGAGCCGTCCCGCAGCCCCTGCGGCCAGTTGGGCCGGAACTCGATGTTCTCGTACGTCACCACGCAGCCCTCCCCGACCGGCGACTGCGCGAGGAAGCCGACGAGCGCGGCCCGCGCGGACTCCTCGTCGCCGAGCGAGAAGATCCGTACGAACGTCCAGTGCTTGCCGTCCTTCGACGCGTGGAACGCGAACGCCGAGCCCGTACGGCTGATGCGCAGCCAGGCGCTGTCGCCGTCCACGACGAAGGCGTTGGAGTCGTCGGAGCGGCCGCGGGTGACGACCGTGCAGATCGTGGGCTCGTCCGGGGAGCGCTCCAGGCAGAGCTTGGCCCATTCCCGGTCGCCCACGTGCAGATAGAGCACGCCCGCGTCGAAGGCGGCGGCGAAGCCGACCGTGACGCGGGCGATCAGCTGGAAGTCGCCCTCGGGCGCGCCGAGCAGGCGGGGCGCGTCGGACGCGGGGTCCAGCGCCTCGCCCGTCGGCGGCACGAAGCGGTCCTGGCGGGCGCCCGCCCAGCCGGTGAGCGTTCCTTCCTCGTACGACCAGTTGCCTTCGGGGCCGTACGTGCGCAGCGGGAAGGGCAGTTCGGGGAGAGTGACGTCCATGGCGTCAGTGTTCCAGGCGCCCGGCACGTCAGTGCTCCTGGGCTCCGTCGTAGCGGCGCGGCAGACCCAGCGGGTTGGCGTCGCGCAGCTCGGGCGGCAGGAGTGCCTCGGGGGTGTTCTGGTACGCGACGGGGCGCAGCCAGCGCTCGATGGCGGTGCCGCCCACGGACGTCGACGTGGACGTGGTGGCCGGGTAGGGGCCGCCGTGGTGCTGGGCGGGCGCGACGGCGACGCCGGTGGGCCAGCCGTCGACGAGCACGCGGCCCGCCAGCGGGGTCAGCTCGGCGAGCAGCTCGGCGCCCCGGCCGCTCTCGCCCGCCGCCTCGTCGGCGGAGAGCTGCACGGTGGCGGTGAGGTTGCCGGGCAGGCGGGAGAGGACGGCGGTGATCTCCACGTCGTCGGCGTACCGCGCGACGACGGTGACCGGGCCGAAGCACTCCTCCAGGAGCAGGTCGTACGCCCCTTCCTCGGCGAGCCGGGCGGCGGGGACGGTGAGGAAGCCCGCGCTGACCGTGTGCTCGCCGCCCGCGCCGGGCGTCACCGGGGCGTCCACGTCGGGGAGTTCGGCGCGCTCGCGGACCCCCGCGACGAAGTTGTCGCGCATGCGGTGGTCGAGGAGCACCCCGGCCTCGGTGTCGCTGACCGCCTCGGTCAGGGACTTCACGAGCCGGTCGCCGCCCGCGCCCTCGGGGGCGAGGACCAGGCCCGGCTTGACGCAGAACTGGCCGACGCCGAGCGTCATCGAGCCCGCGAGTCCGGTGCCGATCTGCTCGCCGCGCTCGGCGGCCGCGGCCTCGGTGACGACGACGGGGTTGAGGGAGCCGAGCTCGCCGTGGAAGGGGATCGGCACGGGCCTGGCGGCGGCCGCGTCGAAGAGGGCGCGCCCGCCCCGTACCGAACCGGTGAAGCCCGCCCCTGACACCAGCGGGTGCTTGACCAGTTCGACGCCCGCGTCGAAGCCGTGGACGAGACCGAGCACGCCCTCCGGGATGCCGTGTCGCGCGGCGGCCCTGCGCAGCGTGGCGGCGACCAGTTCGGAGGTGGCGGGGTGGTCGGGGTGGGCCTTGACGACGACGGGGCAGCCCGCGGCGAGGGCGCTGGCGGTGTCGCCGCCCGGCACGGAGAAGGCGAAGGGGAAGTTGGACGCCGAGTAGACGGCCACGACGCCGAGCGGGATCTTGTAGCGGCGCAGGTCAGGGACGGGCGGGGTGGCCGTCGCGTCCGGGTGGTCGATGACGATGCCGAGGAAGGCGCCCTCGTCGACGACGGCCGCGAAGGACCGCAACTGGTAGCAGGTGCGGGCGAGTTCGCCGGTGAGCCGGACGGGGCCGAGCGCGGTCTCCGCGTCGGCGGCCTCCACGAGGTGCTCCTTGGCCCCTTCGAGGAGTTCGGCCGCGGTGCGCAGGAAGGCGGCGCGGACGGCGCGGACGGCGAGCGCGGACGTGGCGGCCGCGGCGGCGCGGACCGCCTGGTCGACCTCCTCCGCGGTGGCCGCCACCGCAACCTGCTCGCGCTGCTTCCCGGTTCGGGGGTCGACACTCCAGACTGGTGCTGCTGCCACCGCGGATTCCCTTTCCAGAGGTGATGCCGGTTTTCGCCAGGGGTCTTGCCAGGGGTCTTGCCAGAGGTATGCCACTCACCAGGGGCGTTCGATATGCTGAACACCGTCTCCAATGCTGAATGAGTGGAGACTTCGGAGACTATTTCTCGGCGAACTAAGGGGTCAAGGGCGATGTCGGCTGGCGAGACCGGAGGCGGTGCGCAGGTCAAGTCCGCGGTGCGGACGGTGGAATTGCTCGAGTACTTCGCGGGCCGTCCCGGAATGCACTCCCTGGCCGCGGTCCAGGAAGCCGTCGGCTACCCGAAGTCGAGCCTCTACATGCTGCTGCGCACCCTGGTCGAGCTCGGCTGGGTGGAGACGGACGCGACCGGCACGCGGTACGGCATCGGGGTGCGCGCGCTGCTCGTGGGCACGTCCTACATCGACGGCGACGAGGTGGTCGCGGCCGCCCGCCCGACCCTGGACCGGCTCTCGGACGACACCACGGAGACGATCCACCTGGCGCGGCTCGACGGCACGAACGTCGTCTACCTCGCCACCCGCCAGTCCCAGCACTACCTGCGGCCCTTCACGCGCGTGGGCCGCCGCCTGCCCGCGCACTCCGCCTCGCTCGGCAAGGCGCTGCTCGCCACCCACACCGACGAGCAGGTGCGCAAGATGCTCCCCGAGACGCTGCCCGCGCTCACCGAGCACACCATCACCGACCGCGAGAAGCTCATCGAGGAGCTGCGTACGGTGCGTGAGCAGGGCTTCGCGGTCGACCGCGAGGAGAACACGCTCGGCCTGCGCTGCTTCGGCGTCGCCATCCCCTACCGCACCCCGGCACGCGACGCGATCAGCTGCTCGGTGCCGGTGGCGCGCCTCACGCCCGCCCACGAACAGATGGTCAAGGACGCGCTGTTCGACGCGCGGGACCGACTGACACTGGCAACTCGTAGGCTCTGAGGCATGGACGTCACCCTGCGCGAGGTACACGACAGTGATCTGCCGGTCTTCTTCCGGCAGTTGAACGACCCCGAGTCACGCCACATGGCCGCGTTCACCCCCGAGGACCCCGCCGACCGGGACCGCTTCGAGGCCCGCTGGGCGAGGAACCGCGCGGCCGTCGGCGTAGACCTGCGCACGGTCCTCGCGGACGGCGACGTGGTGGGCAACGCCGCGGTGTACGGCGAACCGGGCGAGCGCGAGGTCACCTACTGGATCGACCGCGCCTACTGGGGCCGCGGCCTGGCCACGGCCGCGCTGCGCGAACTCCTCGAACTCGTCCCCGAGCGCCCGCTGTACGCCCGTGCGGCGGCGGACAACGCGGGCTCGCTGCGGGTCCTGGAAAAATGCGGCTTCCGCGCGACCGCCCGCGAACGGGGCTTCGCGCAGGCCCGCGGGGCGGAGATCGACGAGGTGGTCCTGATCCTGGACGCCAACTGATCCTCCCGTGTCGCGGGCGGGACGCCGCCGGGTGGACGGGCCCCCTCCGCCACACGGGGGAGGCGGATCCTCACGGCGCAGGACGTGTGTCGCGTGGGGGCGCGGGAGCGTTGACGTATGGATCTGACCTCGCTTTCATCTTCTTCCCCGGTGGGCCGTAGCGGGCGGCGGGAGGGGGCCGTCCTGCCGCGGGAGGCGGGAGGGGGCGGCGCACCCTTCGTGCTCGGTGGGGTCCGTCGCGCGCTGCGAGTCGTCGCCGGGCTCGCCTGCCTCCCGTATCTCTCGCTCAAGATCGCCTGGATCTCCGGGAGTCACCTCGGGATCCCCGGGAGCAGCCCGCTCCTCGAGCACCGCACCATGATGATCTTCGCCAACGGCCTGACCGTCCTGATGGACGCGTCCGTGCTCGTCCTGGTGCTGCTCCTGACCCGGCCCTGGGGCCTGCGCACGCCCGCATGGCTGCTCGCCGTGCCGATGTGGGTGGCGAGCGGGCTGCTCGTGCCGATCATGGCCGGGTTCCCGCTGCAGCTCCTCGTGACCGCGCTCGGCGGTGGCGCCGCCGGGTCCTCCGGGGGCGAGGCGGACTCCGAACCCTTCCTGCACGACTGGGTGTTCGGCGTCGTCTACAGCGGCTTCATCCTCCAGGGCATCGCCCTCGGCGCCCTCTTCGTGCTGTACGCGAAGGACCGCTGGGCCCACCTGTGGCGCGGCCGCCTCGGGGAGCCGGCGCGCGACGGCGCCAGGGGCCCGCGGATCGCCGCGTTCTGCGCCGCGCCGCTCGCGCTGTTCCCCGTCACCGCGCACCTGTTGTGGGCCTCGGGGGTCGACGCAGGCCTCAACGCGTCGCGGGCCGAGGGGCGCGACGCCGGGTTCGCCGTACTGGAGTGCCTGAACGCGGTCTATCTCCTCGCGGCCGTGGCGGGCGCCCTGCTGCTCGTCCTGCGGCGGCCGCCGTCGCTGTCGGTGAAGGTGCCGCTCGCGCTCGCCTGGCTCGGCTCCGGCGCGGTGGGCTGCTGGGGCGGCTGGCTGCTCTTCGGCGCGCTCATCGGCGCGGGCGACATCGGGCAGCGGCCCACCGGGCCGATGCTCCTGACCTACGCTGTGCACATGATCATCGGGTTGCTCGTGGCCGCCACGGGGGCGCGCTTCCTCGGGGAGCGGTCGAGGTCCACCGCGTGAAGGACCTGGCGGCCGCCCTGTTCGGGCGGCGGGCGCGCCGCAGGTGGATCCATCTGATCCTCGGCGGCGCCCTCGCCATGCCGTACGTCTTCGTCGGCTCCGTGATCGTCGGCCCGCTCTTCGGCGACAAGCAGTTCTTCGGCTCGGTCGCCGCCCAACTCACCTCCTTCGCCGTCGGGTTGCCGCTCGCCGCGATCACCGCGCTCTTCCCGCTGACCCGCCCGATGTCGGTGGCAGCCGTGCGCGCGCTGTGCGACGTTCCGGGCGGCCCCCTCGCCGACGGGCCCGCGCGGAGCCGGGCGGCGCGGGGCCGTACCGTCGCGTGGTTCACGCTCCACCTCGGCCTCGGCGGGATCATCAGCGGGATGTCGCTCGCGCTGCCGCCGTTCGCCGTCTTCTTGATCGCCCTGCCGGTGGCGCCCGGACTGCGGGGCGGGAGCACCGGATCGCCCGCCGTCTTCGACGAGCCGTGGATGCTGGCGCTCGCGCCGCTCATCGGCCTCGCGGCCCTGGCCGCGCTCGGGGCGTGCGCGGCCGCGGCGGGCGGGCTGCTCGCGCGCTGGGCGCCCGCACTGCTCGGCCCCACGCCCGCCGACCGGCTCGCGGCCGCCGAGCAGCACGCCGCCGACCTCGCCGTACGCAATCGCCTCGCCCGCGAGCTGCACGACTCGGTGGGCCACGCGCTGAGCGCCGTGACGCTCCAGGCGAGCGCGGCCCGCCGGGTCCTCGACAAGGATCCGGAGTTCGTCCGCGAGGCGCTCGCCGCGATCGAGGACACCACCCGGCGCACGGTCGGCGAGCTCGACGCCGTGCTCGGCGTGCTGCGGGAGGCCGACGACGCCCGCTCGACGGAGCCCGCGCCGACCCTCGCCGACCTGGCCGGGCTGCTGCGCCGCACCAGGGCGGCCGGACTGCGGGTGAGCGCCGACGTGGCGGCGGCGCCCGAAGCGGTGCCGCCGCTGGTCTCCCGCGAGGCGTATCGCATCGTGCAGGAGGCCCTGAGCAACGCCCTTCGGCACGGCGGCGAAGGCACCTCCGTGACGCTGCGCATCGCCCTGGACGACACCGGCCTGACCGTCACCGCCGAGAATCCGCTGCCGCCGCACTCCCCCGGCTCGCGCCCCGGCGGCGGTCACGGTCTGCGCGGCGTCGCCGACCGGGCGCGGCTGCTCGGCGGCACGTCGCGGGCGGGACCCGCCGACGGGATGTGGCGACTGGACGTACGACTTCCTCTGAAGGGACAGCAATGACGGCGCACGACATCAGGGTCGTCCTCGCGGACGACGAGCGCATGGTGCGCACCGCGCTGCGCGCGATCCTCTCCGCCGAGCCGGGCATCGAGGTCGTGGGCGAGGCCGCGACCGGCGCCGAGGCGGTGTCCGTGGTGCGGGAGCTGACGCCCGACGTGGTCCTGATGGACGTCCGGATGCCGGAGATCGACGGCATCCGCGCCACCGAGCGCATCCTGGCGGCGATGCCCGAGCCACCGCGCATCGTCGTCGTGACGACCTTCGAGAACGACTCCTACGTGTACGAGGCGCTGCGCGCGGGCGCGTCCGGCTTCCTCCTCAAGCGGGCGGACGCGGACTCCCTGGTCCAGGCCGTGCGGATCGTCGCGCACAGCGATTCGCTGCTCTTCCCCGCCGCCGTCCGGGCGCTCGCCGCCGAGTACGGCGGGGCCGAGGCCGCGCCGCCCGCCTGGGTGGCCCGGCTGACGGGCCGGGAGAGCGAGGTGCTCCGGCTGATGGCGGCGGGCCTGACCAACGCGGAGATCGCGGGGCGGATGGGCGTGGGCGCGGCGACGGTCAAGACGCACGTGGCCTCCGTGCTCGCCAAGACCGGCGCCCGGGACCGTACGCAGGCGGTGATCGCGGCGTACGAGGCGGGTTTCATGAAGACCGGCTGAGGCACGCTCTCCGGGGACCACGGCCACCGGGCGCCCCGAACCCCGAGAACTCCCCGAACCTTAAGAACTCTCTGAGAAAACGGCCGGAAGCGGCGCAGAAGGGAACGAACCGCTCCCCTCCGCTCGTCCTCCCGTGGGATGAACAAGACGATCAGGCACGCCTCGGTCTTCGCGCTGGTGCTCGTGCTCGCCCTGCTTGTGCGGGCGACATGGGTGCAGTTCTACGACTCGAAGGCTCTCGCGGACGACAAGCTGAACCGGCGCAACGCGATAGAGCAGTACGCGAACCCGCTGGGCGACATCATCGTGGGCGGTGAGGCCATCACCGGCTCCGAGCGGACGAAGGGCGGAGACCTCGCGTACAAGCGCACCTACAAGGACGGCGACCTCTACTCACCGGTCACGGGCTACAGCTCCCAGGTCTACGGCGCCACCCAGCTCGAAGGCATCTACAAGGACCTGCTCGACGGCACGGACAACCGGCTGAAGAACCCGCTCGACACGGTCACGAACAAGCGCGCCGACCCCGGCGACGTCGTGACCACGATCGATCCCGCGGTGCAGAAGGCGGGCTACAAGGCGCTGGGTGACATCAAGGGCGCCGCGGTCGCCATCGACCCCAAGACCGGCAAGATCCTCGGCATGGTCTCGACCCCGTCGTACGACCCGTCGAAGATCAGTGGCTCCACGGACTCCAAGGAGTGGAAGGAGCTGACCACCGACAAGGAGAAGCCGATGGTCAACCGCGCGATGCGCCAGCCGCTGCCGCCCGGTTCCACGTTCAAGCTGGTCGTCGCGGCGGCCGCCCTGGAGGACGGTCTCTACGGCTCGGTGGACGAGAAGACGAGCAGCCCGAACCCGTACACGCTGCCCGGCACGCGCACGGTCCTGAACAACGAGAACCGGTCCGCCCCCTGCGAGAACGCGAACATCCGCACGGCGCTCCAGTACTCGTGCAACAACGTCTTCGCGAAGATGGCCGTCGACCTGGGCCAGGACAAGGTCAAGGCGATGTCCGAGAAGATGGGCTTCAACGCGGACAAGCTGGACGTGCCGGTGCGCGCGGGCAAGAGCGTCTACCCGTCCGGCATGGAGAAGTCCCAGACGGCGCTGACCGGCATCGGCCAGTTCGACGTGACGGCCACCCCGCTGCAGATGTCGATGGTCTCCGCGGCCATCGCCAACGGCGGCGAGCTCGCCAAGCCGTACATGGTCTCGCAGATCAGCGACGCGGACGGCAACGTCCTGGAGAAGTACGGCGACGGCGACGCGCAGCGCGTGATGAGCGAGTCCACCGCCGAGGGCCTGCAGTCCGCCATGCAGACGGTCGTCGAGAAAGGCACGGGCACGAACGCGAAGATCAGCGGCGCGACCGTCGGCGGCAAGACCGGCACCGCGCAGCACGGCGAGAACAACAGCAAGACGCCGTACGCCTGGTTCACCTCGTACGCCAAGGGCGGCGACGGCAAGGAGGTCGCGGTCGCGGTGATGATCGAGTCGTCGAGCGCGGCACGTGACGAGGTCAGCGGCAACGGCCTGGCGGCGCCGATCGCGAAGGCGATGATGGAGGCGGCGCTGAAGTCATGAGGGGCGACCGCCCGTTATGGACCGGGCGACCCGGGTGCCCGGTGGGTACGCGTACGGAGAAGTCCCGGTGGCCACCGGGAGATGCGGGGGCCACCGGGACTTCTCCGTACGCGGGTCGCCCTTAGCGGGAACGGGAACGGGCCAGCCACGTCTGGGTGATCCAGAGAACGGCGGCCACCGCGGCAGCCCCGCACAGCAGCCCCACCAGGAAGCCCGCCCCGGAGCTCTCCTCGCCGTCGCCGACGGCCACGGAGACACCCGCGACGGCCACGGCGACCGCGAGCACGGCCAGCAGGGCATAGAACTTCCGGCTGAAGAAGCGGGACCGCTCCGGTACCGGCGGCGGCGACGCGACCTCGGCGGCCGGGCCCAGGCTCGCCGCCAGCGGCCGCTTGAACCACGCGTAGACCGCCCAGGTGCCGCACGCCTCCCAGCCGTCGGGCGCGAGCCGCGCGTCGAGCCCCTCGCGCCCCCGGGACACCAGCTCGCGCCGGTACTCCCAGCGCTGCGGGCTCGCCAGGTCGCGGTGGCTGACGAAACGGCCGAGCGCGTCGACCCGCTCGACCTCCCAGCCCTCGCCGCCGAAGCGGTTCAGGAGCTCCTCGTCGACATAGGTGTCGGCGGTCCAGCGCCAGGTCTCCACCTGCTCGGCGGGCGCGGCCGGTGTCCGCTCCCCCGCGGCGGGCACCAGCTGCGCGGCGAACTCGTCGGCGGGCCCGAACTCGGCCTCGGCGTCGTCCGCCCCGGATTCCTCCAGGTGGGCTGCCAGGTCCGCGACGGTCGCCTCGACGCGATCGGCGGGCAGGCCGTGCGACCGCAGCCGCTCGGCCAGGTCGATGAGGTAGCCGTCCTGCTCGTAGCGGGTGTTCATCGTGGATCCACTCCCGCCTTCGCGAGGACGTCACGTACGGATGCGTCGAAGGCGAGCCACAGGCCGCCCTGTTCGCCGAGGGTCTCCCGGCCCGCGTCGGTGAGCCGGTAGTAGCGGCGCCCCGGGCCCTTCTCGGTCGCCCGGAACTCCGCGTCGACCAGGCCCGCTTCCTCCAGACGGTTGAGGACGGGGTAGAGCGTGCCGCCCTTGATCTGGCCGAAGCCCGCCGCGCCGAGCAGCTTGGCGATCTCGTAGCCGTAGCTCTCGCCGTCGGTGAGGCTGGCGAGCACGAGGAGGTCGAGTACGCCCTTGAACCAGCTGGCGCGACGGTCGGCGGTCACTGCGGTCTGCCTTTCAGCACGGGGCGGCTGCCCTTCAGCATGGGACGGCTCCCTTTCGGCGGGTCAGGCGGCGGGTCATGCGGCGGGCGCCGCGCGCAGCTTGTCCGGCGCGGGGAGCATCAGGTCGCGCATCGAGAGGATCACGTGCACGGCGACCGGGACGAGCAGGCTGCCCGTCGCGAGGTAGAGACCGGTGAGCACCGCCCCGAAGATACCGAAGACGAGGACGCCCTGGCGGCCCTGGTAGTACCCGGCGACCGCGTAGACGAGGACCGAAAGGGCCGCCGCCGCATAGAGGTTGAGGCCGAGGGCACCGACGCCGAAGGCGATCAGGAGGCCGCGGTAGACCAGTTCGGCGCAGAAGCCGTCGGTCACGGCGACGGCGATCGCGAGCCTGCGCTCCTCGGTGGTGCGCGGCAGCATCGCCTCGATGGCGGCCATCCCCGGCACGTTCTTGCCCTGCGCGGCGAGGTCGCGGAAGTTCCGCCCCGAGGCGACCGCGGCGGCCCCGATGACCAGGACGATGGCGACGGCGTACCCGGGGCGCTCGGGCATCGCGAGGCCGAAGTCGGCGGCGGCCGCGGCGGGCGAGAGCAGCAGCGCCGCGCCCGCGACGGCGGCGAGGGCCCACCACAGCGCGAGCACGAAGGTGAAGTAGCGGACCAGGGCGCGGGGTTCGGTGTCCCTGCGGCGGGCCAGCGAGCCGTACGCGCGACGGCCGAGCCAGGGCTCGCCGAGCAGCAGATAGGCGGCGAGCGCGGCCGTGACGGTCGTGGCCGCAACCGAGAAGTCCGGCGAGATGGTCATGGGATCCCCCTTCCCTGGGGGCCGCGCGGCACCTGAGGTGCCCTGTGCCGCGCGGCCCTGAGCGTCTGAGCTACCTAGACCGTAGAGCGACCTAGTCAGGAATGCAACCTATCTCGCGACGCCATGCAGCAGGAGGGGCGGATTCAGCCCACGAAGTACGTCGGGTTGGGGAGCTTGTACGTCTTGTCCGCGTAGCCGCCCGCGAGGTCGGAGACCTGGTCGCCGAAGCTGCCGACGATGTCGTAGCCCGTCGACTCGATGTGCTTGCGGGTGCCCTCCTTGAACTGGACGGTGTCGCACTTCCAGGCAGCGGGCGTGGCGCAGTGGCTCAGGTAGGCCGGGGGGTTCACCTTGTCCTTGGTGAAGACGTGGGTGCGGTCGAGGCGCGTGTCGTACCCCGCCTTCGCGAGGTTGGTGACGGCGCCATCGCGCTGCGACTCGGCGAGCCCGGTGAGGAAGAAGACCTCGACGCCCTTGCTCTTGGCGTACTTCACCAGTTCGGGCATGCCGAACACGGCGGGGCGCTTGGCCGCCTTGACGTACGCGTCCCAACTGTCGTTGTTGTACGTGAAGTTGGTGGACTTCTCGTAGTCGAAGCTGAGCAGCGCGGTGTCGTCAACGTCCAGGACGATCGCGGGCTTCTCGCCGTGGCCATGGTGGGCCTTGCGCGCGGCCTTCTTGATGTCCTTCTTCGCCTTGGCCTGGATGCGGGCCAGATCCTTGGCGTACGGGCTGTCGGGCGAGGACTTCCAGACGCCGTCGGCACCCTTGGTCGCGCCGTAGTACGCGTCGATCTCGCCGACGAGCAGGCCGATGTTGTGGGGCTCCTTGGTGGCGCGGGGCCGGTCCTGGTCGGCGGTGGCGACGGTGCCGTACAGGACGGCGCCCGCGACGGTACAGGTGGTGGCCAGGGCGGCCACGCGCAGGGACTTCCGCATGGATGCGATCTCCGGGTCGGGTCGTGGATCGTGCAGGTCACCGACTGTCTACGCG
This sequence comes from Streptomyces kanamyceticus, assembly GCF_008704495.1. Lineage (NCBI taxonomy): Bacteria > Bacillati > Actinomycetota > Actinomycetes > Kitasatosporales > Streptomycetaceae > Streptomyces > Streptomyces kanamyceticus. The sequence goes on along the minus strand of NZ_CP023699.1, from coordinate 7,730,834 downwards.
CATTGACCCGGGTGTGGGGAGACCCTTTGGGAGACCTTTTAATCGATCGATACCAGATCTCCATGCCCGGCCGACGAGTTGAGGGGTCCCCCGGGCTCCTCAACTCGTCGGCGTCCAGCGCGGGTCGCGGCCGCTCAGGCCGATCACCCGGTCCAGGAGCGGGGCGTCGTCCGGCACCGGGACCGGCTTGCCGAACAGGCCGCCGTCGTCCCCGCCCCCGCCCTCGGCGGGCGTGAGCAGCGCCTTGGCCGCCGTCAGGCTCGCCACGTCGGGCGCGTACTCCTGGCCGGTGGCGCGCGCCAGGTCCCAGCCGTGCACGACGAGTTCGTCGACGGCGACGAGTCCCGCGACCTCGCCCGGCAGGTCGATGCCGCCCGCGCGGGTCATGCCCTGCCAGGCCGCCGGGTCGCGCCAGGCGTCGGCGAGGGCGTCGAGCGCCTCGGGCAGCTCGGCGCGCCAGCCGGGCGCCAGCTCCGGCGCGGAGCTCCCCGGGTCCCGGTCGAGCTCGGGTCCGAGGTCCTTGCGGGCGGCCTGGGCGAAGGCGCGGGAGAGGTGCAGCAGATGACCGAGCACCTCGCGCACCGTGTAGTCGGGGCAGGGGGTGGGCCCGGTGAGCCGCTCGTCCGCGACGCGGTCGGCGATCCGTGCCACGAGGCGGGCCTGCGGCCCCAGGTCGAGCGTGTCGGTCGTCATGAGAAGTCCTTCTGAGTCGGCGATCCCGGTACGTCTGAGTCGGCAGTGTCGGTACGTCTCCTCTTGTAGACCGGCCCGGTGGCCCGAACTCATCGCGGGCCACTAGGCAATCCGCCCGATTCCGTCCGGGGGGCCTTAGGAAGCAGCATCGGCTGGCATGACAACGACGATCGTGCGCGTCCTGCGGGACCGCAACGCGGGGCTCTATCTCGGCGCGGTGGTGGTCTCCGGCTTCGGGACCTCCGCGCTGTGGCTGGCATCGGGGATCTGGGTGAAGGAGCTGACCGGATCCGACGGGCTCGCCGCGCTCTGCCAGTTCGCGCTGTGGGCGCCCACCCTCATGGGCCCGCTGCTCGGCACGCTCGCCGACCGCACCCGCCGCAGACCGCTGCTCGTGGCCGCCAACCTCGCGCTCGCCGCACTGCTCCTGACCCTGGTCGCCGTCGACGACGACGCGGGACGGCTCTGGATCCTGTTCACGGTGCTCTTCCTCTACGGGGCGTGCGGCGTCGTCACCGACGCGGCGGAGGCCGCCCTGGTCGCGACGGCCGTCGACAAGGAGCTGCTCGGCGACTTCAACGGCCTGCGGATGTCCGCGAACGAGGGCATGAAGCTGGTGGCGCCGCTCGCGGGCGCGGGCCTGTTCGCCGCGTACGGGGGCGCCCCGGTGGCGCTCCTGGACGCCGTCACGTTCGTGCTCGCCGCCGGGATGTTCGCGCTCCTGCGAGTGCGCGAGGCCGTCCCGGTGCGTGAGCTCGCCTCGCTGCGGGCGAGGACCGCGGAGGGGGCCAGGTATCTGTGGGGGCACGAACGCCTCCGGCCGCTCGTCGTCGCGGGCGGCCTGACGATGCTGAGCTCGGGGATCACCGGCGCGACGGTCTACGCGGTCGTCGAGCGCCTCGGCCACTCCCCCACGTACACGGGCGTGCTCTACGTCGTGCAGGGCGCGGGGTCCGTCGCGGTGGGCGTGGCGTCGGGGGCGCTGATGCGGCGGTTCGGCGCGCGCCGGTTCGGCGGCGCGGGCATCGCCCTGACCGCCCTCTCCGCGGCGCTGACCGCGGTGCCGAACGACGCCGCGGTCCTCGCGGGCAGCCTCACGAACGGCATCGGACTGCCCTGCGTACTGATCGCGGGCCTCACCGCCGTACAACGCGAGACGCCCGACGCGCTCGTCGGGCGGGTGGCGGCGACCGCCAACACCCTGATGTTCACGCCCACCGCGATCGGCATCGCGGCGGGCGCGGCGCTCGTGGAGAGCGTCGACATCGCGATCCTGCTCCCGGTGCTCGCGGGGGCGCGGCTGCTGATCGCCGCGCCCCTGCTGAGGTCCTGGGGGGACGAAGGGGCCCGGGAGCGGGCTACTTCACGTCCGCCCAGCGCTTGATCGTCGCGACGGCCTCGGCCTGTTCGGCGGCGGGCAGCTTGGCGATCGAGGCGCCGTGGTTGGCGCCCGGCACCACGTAGCGGTGCGAGTCGCGGTGGCTCGGGGTGAACTTCTCCGCGCTCCACGGGTCGTTCTCGCCGTAGATGAACATCATCCGCTTGCCCTTGGTCTTCACCCAGCGGTCGACGTCGGCGATGGTCTTGTTCTCGTACGTGCCGCGCATGGCGGCGGGCAGCACCGAGTTGGGCTGGTAGATGTCCGGGTAGTGGCGGACGTCCTTGAGGTGCTTGAACTTGAGGTCGGCCCAGCCGAGTTGGGTGGCGGCCTGCCGGTAGTAGGGGCCCGTGCCGTTGGTGCCGAGGGTCTCGTCCTGGTAGACGCTGAAGCCGTGCTTCTTCGACCAGTCGTAGAGCTCGTCGTCGCCCGCCTTCTTCGCGTCGGGCACGGTCGGGCAGTCGGCGGCGGTGCCGGACTGCCAGAAGTTCCACACCTGGTCCAGGACGGCGAACTCGTAGGCCCGGTCGGTGGTGCCGAGGGTCTCTTCGAAGGTGTCGCCGTTGGTCTTGGCGTCCGCCTCGAACTTGGGGAGCAGGGCGTCGCGGCGTACGAGCATCTCGCGCTGTACGGCGTTGAGCGCGGCCCTGCACTCCTTGGTGCCGACCGTCTCGAAGAAGCGCTCGTAGCCGCTGTCGTCGCGGTTGTTCGCGTCGTTGGGCGCGACGAACGCGACGACGGCGTCGAGGTCGTCGGGGTAGAAGCGCTCGTGGTACGTCGCCGTCATGCCGCCCTTGCTGGCGCCGGTGCCCAGCCACTTGCCCTTCTCGATCCCGCGAAGCGCCCGGGTGAGGCGGTGCTCGTCGGCGGCCTCCTGCTGGACGGTCATCTTGGACCAGTCGTCGCCCGCGGCGCCCGAGGGGCGGGACTGCGCGAAGTAGCGGTGCTCGACGCTGACCTGGTTGGCGTCGATGAGCTTGGTGAGCGCGGTGGTGCCGCCCGCGAGGGTGTAGCCGCCGGTGTAGAGGACGGTCGGCTTGCCCGTGTCCTTGTGCCAGAGCGTGGCGCGCTGGGTGAAGGTGGCGCCCTTGGGCTTGCGGTGGTCGACGGGCTGGGCGTACGTGAGCGTGTAGAGAGGGAAGCCCTCCTTGTCGGCGACGGAGACGACCGTCATGCCCGGAATCCTCTCGAGCCGCTCGCGGATGTCGGTCGCCGCGTCACCGGCCCGGGCCGCCGCGCCGGTCCCCGCGGTGGCGGGCACCGCGCCGCCGAGCACGGCGGCCCCCGCCATCAGTCCGGCACAGACCAGCGCGGATATCCCCTTGTTGCGCACCTTGTCTCCCTTGTCCCCTGATACTGGAGCGACGGTTGTGGTGCGCGGATCGTATCGGCGATCACCGCGGGTGTGACAGGGCCTCCGCGACCTGCGCAAGGTCCGCGTCCGAGGCCAGTCCCGCGTGGTAGAGACGGAGTTCGGTGGCACCGAGCTCCGCAGCCCCGGCCGCGTCGGCGGCGAGCGTGGCGGGGCTGCCGCCCATGCCGCTCACCACGGTGAGGTTGGCGGCCAGGACCGTCCCGGTCCGCGCGTGGGCGGCGAAGGGCCGCAGCGCCCGCACGCCGCCCGTACAGGGCACCACCACGCCGTCCGCCACGGAGAGGACGTGCGCCGGGTCGACGCCCGCGTTCGCGCCGCAGTGGTACGGCACCGGGTCCGCGTGCAGCAGCACCTGGAAGTCGGCGGGGGCCGCCGCGCGGACGGCGCCGATCGCGGCCTCCTGGAGCGTGCGGGCGGTTTCCTCGCGCCACGCGCGCGTGGCCGCCGCCTGCCGGGCGCCGATGAGCTTCTCGACGGACTCCCAGCCCGTGTCGTCGGCCTCGCCGCGCCACACGGGCTCCAGGCCCTCGCGGACGGTGGACGCCAGCGCGTCGGGGTCCAGGCCCTGCCCGTCGTACCCCTCCCTGCAGCAGGAGCAGAAGCACAGCGACATCAGGTACTGCCCGGCCTCGCCCAGGGGGACGCCCGCGATCTTGTCGTGGGCGTGCAGGTGCGCCAGGCCGTACCAGCCGCAGGACTCCAGTTCCGTGCCGCGCGCTCCGGGGCGTACGGCGGCCTCGGCGGCGAGGTCGACCAGGTACGCGCGCGTGGCGGGCTGCGCGACGCAGGGCGCCCAGGGGTAGCGGTCTCCGTAGGCGTTGACCACGGAGGTGGCCGGATGGTCGCCGCCCAGGCGGGAGTTGTGGGCGAGGACGACCCAGCTGTGCACCTCGATCCCGGCGTCCTGAAGGGCCTTGGCCGCCTCTCCGTAGGCGTCGCCGCGCGCCCAGTCGCCCGCCGCGTAGGGCCGCGGCGCACGCCCCTGCCACTGCCCTCCCGGCGGGTACAGCACGGACGCGTGCGCGGCCGTGACGACGCGGTGGCGCGGGTGGCGCGGGGTCAGCGCGCGCGTGGAGTGGTAGGCGGCGGCGAGGGTGACCTGCCGGATGCCGAACCTCACCAGGCGCGCGGGGGCCTCGGGGTCGCCGACGACGTCCCAGGGGTAGAGGAACGCGGCGGTCCTCACGCGCCCTCCCGCAGCAACGCCCTGCCCTGCTCGACGAGTTCGGCCAGGCGCTTGACGTGATCGTCGGCGGGCTCGTGCAGCGGCGCGCGGACGGGTCCCACGTCGAGGCCGCCGAGCCGCACGCCCGCCTTGACGAGCGAGACGGCGTAGCCGCGCCCCTCGGCGCGCAGCTCGACGAAGGGCCGGTAGAAGCCGTCGATGAGGCGGTTCACGGCCGCGTCGCCCTCCTCCGTACGCGAGTTGAACGCCCGGTGGAAGGCGAGCGCGATGTCGGGCGCGAAGCAGAAGACGGCCGACGAGTAGAGGGTGACGCCGATGCCGCGGTAGGCGAGCCCCGTCAGCTCGGCGGTGGGCAGGCCGTTGAAGTAGAGGAAGTCGTGCGGTCCTTCGCCGCGCACGGCGGAGACGGTGCGCTGCATCAGGTCCATGTCGCCGAGCCCGTCCTTGAAGCCGATGACGCGCTCGGCGCGGGCGAGTTCGACGACGCTCTCCGGGGTGAACACGGCGTTGTCGCGCTGGTAGACGATGACGTCGAGGGAGGTGGCCGCGGCGAGTTCGGTGTAGTGCCTGACCAGGCCCTCCTGTCCGGCGACGACGAGGTAGGGCGGCATGGCGAGCAGCCCGTCGGCGCCCGCCTCCTCGGCCAGGCGCGCGTACCGCACGGCGAGCGCGGTGCCGTATCCGGCGCCCGCGACGACCGGCACGCGGCCCGCCGTCTCCGCGACGGCCGCGGCGACGCACTCCTGGAACTCCTCGGGCGTCAGGGCGTGGAACTCGCCCGTGCCGCAGCAGGCGAACACGGCCGCCGCACCGGCCTCGACGCCCTCGCGCACATGGGCGCGGAAGACGTCGACGTCGACGGATCCATCGGGCCCGAACGCGGTGACCGGGAAGAACAACGGCCCGCTGGGGACGCGAAGTCGAGTGGCGAGGGGGGCTGACGTCACGGGCTCTCCCTAGGCGTGCACGTTTCTGATCCATGTCCATATCCCTGAACGCACTCACGCTAAGCCGCCCCCCAGACGCCGGTCAAGCGCGCGAACTCCCCGCACAGGAGCGGATTTTCCGGCTCCGCGCACACTCGGGGGCCACGCCGTCAGGACCCTTGACGCGGTACGGCCGAGATCCCTAGCGTGTCCATGGATGTGAATCCTGTACGCGCATGAGTACACATGAGTACATGCATATGTGGCCCACCGCGGCCGCGCACGAGGAGACCCGCCATGCCCGCTCCCCGCACCGTCCTGCTCACCGGCGCCGCAGGCGGCCTCGGCACCCTGATGCGTGGGCTCCTGCCGGCCTACGGCTACACGCTGCGCCTGCTCGACATGCGCCCCCTGCCCGGCGAGCCGGACGCCGTCACCGCCGACCTCGCCGACCGGGACGCGCTGCGCGAGGCCGTGCGCGGGGTCGACGCCGTGCTCCACCTCGCGGGCATCTCCCTGGAGTCCACCTTCGACAAGATCCTGAAGGCGAACATCGAAGGAACGTACAACCTCTACGAAGCCGCCCGCGAGGAGGGCGTGCGGCGGATCGTCGCCGCCTCCTCCAACCACGCGGTGGGCTTCACGCCGCGGCCCCAGGGCGAACAGCCGCTGGTCCCGGTCGACACCCCGCGCCGCCCCGACACCTTCTACGGCCTCTCCAAGTCCTTCGGCGAGGACCTCGCCCAGCTCTACTGGGACAAGCACGGCATCGAGACCGTCTCCGTCCGCATCGGCTCCTGCTTCCTGGAACCGGCGAACGTACGGATGCTGTCCGTCTGGATGAGCCCCGGCGACGGGGCCCGGCTCTTCCACGCCGCGCTCACCGCCGAGGACGTGCGGCACACCGTCGTCTACGGCTCCTCCGCCAACACCCGCCTGTGGTGGGACCTCTCGTCGGCCCGTGCCCTCGGCTACGAGCCGCGGGACGACTCCGAGCAGTACGCCGAGAAGCTGGTCGCCGAGCAGGGCGAGCTCGATCCCGCCAACCCGGACCACGCACACCTGGGCGGCCACTTCTGCACGAACCCGCCGGTGTGGCCGTACTGACGAACGGTTTGCGAACCGGGTGACGACCGGACCGTCCGCGCACTGACCTTGGGCTCCTGTTCGATCGACGTTCGGCGCCCGTGACCTCTGACGTTCGTCCTGCGACGTCGACGTTCTCTTGACGAAGGGCCCATTCCGGTTCCTGCTCAGGGGCGACGCGATGCCGGGCACAGGACCTCTAGCGTTTCTTTGCATGAGCGAAACCCGGAAGACCCTGCGTGGCCGTGCCCTCGTTCCGCTGCTCGCCCTGGCCCTGACCCTGCCCCTGGCCGACGGCGCGGCCTCCCTCGCCGCGACGCCGCCCGGCGCCTCGGATGGCCGGGCGACGTCGTCCGTGGCCACGGCGGAGGCCGAACTTCCCCGGCCCACCGGACCGTTCGCGGTCGGCCGCGACACCCTGCACCTCGTCGACAAGAGCCGCCGCGACCCCTGGGTGCCCTCGGCGGGCGCGCGGGAGCTGATGGTCTCGGCGTACTACCCCGCGCTGCCCGGATCGGGGCGCCCCGCCCGCTACATGACCAAGAAGGAGGCCCAACTCCTCCTGACGTCGGGGCACATGGCAGGGAAGGTGTCCGCCGCCGACTACAGCGGCGCCCGCACCTTCGCGCGTACCGACGCGCGCCCCCTCCAGGGACGGTTCCCGCTGGTCCTGCTCTCGCCCGGATTCACCACGTCCCGCGCCACGTTGACCCACCTCGCCGAGGACCTCGCCAGCCGCGGCTACGTCGTCGCCACCGTCGACCACGCCTACGAGGCCGCGGGCGCCGCGTTCCCCGGCGGCCGGACGCTGACCTGCGCGGCGTGCAGGACACTCACCGAGCCCGGCGTGCTCAAGACCGTCACCACGGGGCGCGCCGATGACCTCTCGTACGTCATCGACCGGCTGACGGGACCCAAGGCGACCTGGCGGTACTCCCACCTCATCGACCCCGCCCGGATCGGGGCGGGCGGCCACTCCGTGGGCGGGGCCGCCGCGCTCGCCGCCATGGCCGCGGACCACCGGGTGCGGGCGGGCCTGAACATGGACGGCACCTTCCACACGCCCGCCACCGGGCTAGCGGGGCGCCCGTTCCTGATGCTGGGCACCCGCGCCGAGCACAGCGCGGGCGGCAGGGACGAGAGCTGGGACCGCACCTGGCGGGGCCTGGACGGCTGGAAGCGGTGGCTGACGGTCAAGGGTTCCGGCCACTTCACCTTCACCGACGTCCCCGTCCTGCTCGGCCAGCTCGGCGCCGCCCTGCCCGACGCGCCGCTCTCCGGCGAGCGCTCCCAGCGCCTCACCCGCGCCTACGTCGGGGCCTTCTTCGACCAGTCCCTGCGCGGCATCCCCCAGCCGCTGCTCGAAGGCCCCGATCCGGCCGACCCCGAGGTCGCCTTCGAGCGTCCCTGACCCGGGCCCGCCCGCCATACGGGCGGCGAACGGGCACCCGCCACCCCCGAAACGGGCACGCCCGCCGCCCGTGCCACAGGCCGTCGCCCCGCCAAACGGGCACATGCGGGCAGCATCGTGCCCCCTGCGAGCCTGTTCACCCCCGGGGCCCGCGCTGTAGAACTTCCCCACAGGGCCCGAACGGGCACCGCACGACCCCGGGGAAGAGGTGGCACCGATGACCGCGGAAGAGCGTCAGCGGCAGATCGTCAGCGCGGCGCGCCACTCCGGCTCCGTCGACGTGACCGCGCTCGCCACCGAGCTCGGTGTCGCCAAGGAGACCGTCCGCCGCGATCTGCGGGCCCTGGAGGACCACGGCTTGGTCCGCCGCACCCACGGCGGCGCCTACCCCGTGGAGAGCGCGGGCTTCGAGACCACCCTCGCCTTCCGCACGACCATGCACGTCCCGGAGAAACGGCGCATCGCGGCCGCCGCCGCCGAGCTGCTCGGCGAGGCCGAGACGGTCTTCGTCGACGAGGGGTTCACCCCGCAGCTGGTCGCGGAGGCGCTGCCCGCGGCCGCGGCGGGCCGCGCGCTGACCGTGGTCACCGCCTCGCTCGCCACCGCGGGCGCGCTCGCCGAGGCCGAGAACATCACGGTGCTGCTGCTCGGCGGCCGGGTGCGCCCCGGCACGCTCGCCACCGTCGACCACTGGACGACCCGCATGCTGGCCGGGTTCGTCATCGACCTGGCGTACATCGGTGCCAACGGAATCTCCCGCGAGCACGGCCTCACCACGCCCGATCCGGCGGTCAGCGAGGTGAAGGCGGCGGCCATCCGGGCCTCGCGGCGCACCGTGTTCCTGGGCGTGCACACCAAGTTCGGGGCGAGCAGCTTCTGCCGGTTCGCCGGGGTCGGCGACCTCGACGCGATCGTCACGGGCGGCCGGCTGCCCGCGTCCGAAGCCCATCGGTACTCCCTGCTCGGGCCGCAGGTCGTCCGCGCCTGACGCGCCCTTCCCCTCCCCGCCCTCCGTCCCCACCCCTCCGGCTGCTCAGCGCGGCCTCCCGCACACCCTCACCCACCCCATTGATCCCCCTATGTCCAGGAGCGATTCATGCGAACCCGGAGCCGACCCATGCCGCGCGCGCTCGCCGCGGCCGCCGCAGGGACGCTGCTCGCCCCGCTGCTCACCGGTTGCTGGACCGGCGCGGGCGGGACCGGTTCAGGCGGCGACTCCATCAACGTGCTGATGGTCAACAACCCGCAGATGGTGGAGTTGCAGAAGCTCACCGCCGCCCACTTCACCAAGGAGACGGGCATCGAGGTGAACTTCACCGTCCTGCCCGAGAACGACGTCCGCGACAAGATCAGCCAGGACTTCGCCAACCAGGCGGGGCAGTACGACGTGGCGACGCTCAGCAACTACGAGATCCCGATCTACGCCAGGAACGGCTGGCTGCACGAGGTCGGTTCGTACGCCCGCCAGGACAAGGGCTACGACGAGAAGGACATCCTGCCGCCCATGCGCCAGTCCCTGACCGGCGACGACGGCAAGCTCTACGGACAGCCCTTCTACGGAGAGTCGTCCTTCCTGATGTACCGCAAGGACGTCTTCAAGAAGGCGGGCCTGACCATGCCCGCGAAGCCCACCTGGCGGCAGGTGGCGAAGCTCGCCGCCGAGGTGGACGGCGCGCAGCCGGGGATGAAGGGCATCTGTCTGCGCGGGCTGCCAGGCTGGGGCGAGGTGATGGCCCCGCTGACGACCGTGGTGAACACCTTCGGAGGCACCTGGTTCGACAAGAGCTGGAAGGCACGGCTCGACTCCCCCGAGTTCGAAAAGGCAACGCGCTTCTACGTAGACCTCGTTCGCAAGCACGGCGAGTCGGGAGCCGCCCAGTCCGGCTATGCCGAGTGCCTCAACAACCTCACCCAGGGCAAGACCGCCATGTGGTACGACGCGACGGCCGCCGCCGGATCCCTCGAGGCCGCCAAGTCCCCGGTCAAGGGCAAGATCGGCTACGTGCCCGCGCCGGTGGAGCGGACGAGGAGTTCCGGGTGGCTCTACACCTGGGCGTGGGGCCTGCAGAAGGCGTCCAGGAACCCCGACAAGGCATGGAAGTTCATCTCCTGGGCGTCCGGCAAGGAGTACGAGGAGCTGGTCGGCGAGAAGATCGGCTGGTCGAACGTGCCCGCGGGCAAGCGTGCCTCCACCTACGCGAACCCCGCCTACCGCAAGGAAGCCGCCGCCTTCCAGGACGTCACCCGCGCCGCCATCGAGGGCGCGCGGCCCCGTGACCCGGGACTGCAGCCGCGGCCCGCGCCCGGCATCCAGTTCGTCGGCATCCCCGAGTTCACCGACCTCGGCACCAAGGTCTCCCAGGAGATCAGCGCGGCCATCGCGGGACGCCGATCCGTCGAATCGGCCCTGAACGCGGCACAGGAGCTCGCCGAGAAGATCTCCGAGGAGTACGAGGGACGATGACCTCCACCGCGAGCACCTCCACCGCGAGCACCACCGCCGCCGGGCACACGCGCGTGCCGACCGCCCGCACGCCGGGGTCACCGGGACGGCTGCGCGCCTGGGCCACCAGGGCCCCGCTGCTGCCCGCCCTGATCTTCATGGTCGTCGTGACCCAACTGCCGTTCGTGGCGACCCTGGTGATCTCCTTCTTCGACTGGAACGCCCTCTACCCGGACGCCCGCAGCTTCACCGGGTTCGCCAACTACACCGAGGTCCTCACCGACCCCGACCTGCGCAAGTCCGTCCTGACGACGATCCTGCTCACCGCCTCCGTGGTCATCGCGAGCCTGGTCATCGGGCTCGGCCTCGCGCTGCTCCTCGACCGGAGGTTCCGGGGCCGGGGGCTCGTGCGGACCCTGCTCATCGCGCCGTTCCTGCTGGTGCCCGTGGCCGCCGCGCTGTTGTGGAAGCACGTGCTCTACAACCCCGAGTACGGGCTCTTCAACGGCCTCCTGCACTGGGTCGGCGGCGACGGCGCGAGCCAGCCCGACTGGATCTCCAACACCCCGCTGCTCGCCATCGAGGCGTCCCTGGTGTGGCAGTGGACGCCCTTCATGATGCTGATCCTCCTCGCGGGGCTGCAGAGCCGCGACACCGAACTCATCGAGGCCGCCCGCATGGACGGCGCGAACAACTGGCAGGTCTTCCGCCATCTGACGCTGCCGCACCTGCGCCGCTACCTCGAACTGGGCGCGCTGCTCGGCTCGATCTACATCGTGCAGAACTTCGACGCCGTCTTCACGATCACCTCGGGCGGCCTCGGCACCGCCAACCTGCCCTACACCGTCTACCAGAGCTTCTACCAGGCCCACGAGAACGGCCTGGCCTCCGCGGCGGGCGTCCTCGTCGTCATCGGTTCGATCATCATCGCGACCTTCGCCCTGCGGGTCGTCTCGTCCCTCTTCCGTGAGGAGGTGTCACGTTGAGTTCCTCGTCCTCCTTGAAGTCCCCCGCGAAGTCCCCCTCGAAGTCCCCCGTGAAGGGGCGGGCGCTCGGTCTGGTGGCCTGGCTCGCCGGGATCCTGTTCTTCCTGCCCATCGCGTGGATGGCCCTGACGTCCTTCCACTCGGAGCAGGACGCCGCCACCAACCCGCCCTCGCTCGCCGCCTCGCTCACCCTGGACGGCTACCGCGACTTCTTCGGGGCGGGCGGCGGCGCGAGCCCCTGGCCCTCGCTGATCAACTCGGCGGTGGCGTCGGTCGTCTCGACGCTGTTCGTGCTCGTGCTCGCGCTGCCCGCCTCGTACGCCCTGTCCATCAGGCCCGTGAAGAAGTGGACGGACGTCCTCTTCTTCTTCCTCTCGACGAAGATGCTGCCGGTCGTGGCGGGCCTGCTGCCCCTCTACCTCTTCGCCAAGAACACCGGCCTGCTCGACAACATCTGGCTGCTCGTCATCCTCTACACCTCGATGAACCTGCCGATCGCGGTGTGGATGATGCAGTCGTTCCTCTCCGAGGTGCCCAAGGCGATCATCGAGGCCGCGCAGATCGACGGGGCGCGCCTGCCGACCATCCTCGCGCGCGTGGTGGCCCCCATCGCGCTGCCCGGGATCGCCGCGACCTCGCTGATCTGCTTCATCTTCAGCTGGAACGAACTGCTCTTCGCCCGGGTGCTCAGCGGCGTCGTCGCCCAGACCGCACCCGTCTTCCTGACCGGCTTCATCACCAGCCAGGGCCTGTTCCTGGCGAAGGTGTGCGCCGCGTCGCTCGTGATCTCCCTGCCGGTGCTCGCCGCGGGGTTCGCCGCCCAGGACAAGCTGGTCCAGGGCCTGTCGTTGGGAGCTGTGAAATGAAGGCCGCGATCGTCGAGTCGGTGGGCAAAGTCGTCGTCGGCGAGGTGCCCGACCCCACGCCAGGACCCCGCGATGTCGTCGTGGAGGTCGCCGCGTGCGGCCTGTGCGGCACCGATCTGCACATCCGCCAGGGCGAGTTCGCCCCGACCCTCCCCGTGGTGCCGGGGCACGAGTTCGCGGGCACCGTCGCCGCGCTCGGCCGTGACGTGCGCGATCTCGCGATCGGCGACCGCGTCGCCGTGGACCCGTCCCTGCACTGTCACGAGTGTCGGTACTGTCGGGCCGGGCGCGGCAACCTCTGCGAGCGGTGGGCCGCGATCGGGGTGACCACCGCGGGCGGCGCCGCCCAGTACGCCCTGGCGCCCGCCGCCAACTGCGTCCGGCTGCCCGATCACGTACGCACCCAGGACGCGGCCCTCATCGAACCGCTCTCCTGCGCGGTGCGCGGCTACGACGTCCTCCAGGCCAGGCTCGGCGCACACGTCCTGATCTACGGCTCGGGCACGATGGGCCTGATGATGCTGGAACTGGCCAAGCGGACCGGCGCCGCCTCCGTCGACGTGGTCGACCTCAACCCCGAGCGGCTCGCCACGGCGAAGCACCTCGGCGTCTCCGCCTCCGCGGCCGGGCCCGACGAACTCGACAGGCCCGAGGGCTGGGACGTGGTGATCGACGCGACGGGCAACGCCGCGGCGATCCAGGACGGTCTCGGCCGGGTCGCCAAGGCGGGCACGTTCCTGCAGTTCGGCGTCTCGGACTACGCGACGCGGGTCAGCATCGACCCGTACCGCATCTACAACCAGGAGATCACCATCACCGGCTCGATGGCGGTACTGCACAGCTACGAGCGGGCCGCCGAGCTGTTCGCGGGAGGGGTGCTCGACCCGGACGTCTTCATCAGCGACCGGCTGCCGCTCGACTCCTACCCGCAGGCGCTCGACCGGTTCGCCTCCGGGGCGGGGCGGAAGATCGTCGTGGTGCCGTAATCCGGTACCGCTCGCCATGGCCGGGACGTACGCTCCCGGCCATGCCGAGACCTCATGGATTCACCTACGAACAGCGCTCCGACGGAAGCGTCGTCATCACCCACGGCGCCCGTGCCGCGGGGACCCTGCGCGGGGCGCGCGCCGAGCAGTTCATCGCCGAGGCCGAGGGCGGCGACGCACAGCTGGTGATGGCCCGCTGGACGGGCAACTACAAGCGCGGCAACGAACGCTCGGCACGGTCGCACGCCCGCAACCGGGGCTGAGGAAATCCCGCCGCGAGCAGCCGAGAAAATCCCGCCGCGGGTAAGGGAACGGCAAAGCGGGGTCGCTCGTTACTCCCGGCATGACAGCTATGACCCCCGGCTCGAACATCCCGCTGACCGCCGCCCGCGTGGCGGTGGACGTCGCCGCCCCCGTGCGGCTCGACGTATCGGGCCTGCTGCTCACCGCCGACGGCAAGGTGCGCTCCGACGACGACTTCATCTTCTTCAACCAGCCCTCGGGCCCCGGTGTGACCTACCAGTCCGGCGGCGGCACGACCCCCGACAAGGTCACCGTGGACACGGCCGCCGTGCCGCCCGGCATCGAGAAGATCGTCGTGACCGCGAGCCCGGACGCGGCGGGCCAGACCTTCCAGGGCGTCGAGCCCACGGCCACCATTCGCAACGCGGACGACGGCTCGGTGCTCGCCACCTTCACCCCGCCGCAGCTCGGCGCCGAGACGGCCCTGGTGATCGTCGAGATCTACCTGCGCAACGGCGCGTGGAAGGCCCGCGCCGTCGGCCAGGGGTACTCCAACGGCCTCGCCGGGATCGCCACGGACTTCGGCGTCTCGGTGGAGGAGCCCGCCCCGGCCGCTCCCGCCGCCGCTCCCGCCGCTCCGGCGCCCCCGATGGCACCCCCGGTGGGCCAGCCCGTGCAGGGCCCCCCGCCGCCCGTCGCGGACCCGCGCCTGGCCGCCCCGCCCGCGCCCGCCGCGCCGCCCGCCGCCCCCGCGCCCGGCGCCGGAAAGATCAACCTGGACAAGGGCCGGGTCAGCCTCCAGAAGAACCAGACGGTGTCCCTGGTCAAGGGCGGCCGCCCGCTGCTCTCGCAGGTCAAGATGGGCCTCGGCTGGGAGCCCGCGTTCCGCGGCAAGGACATCGACCTGGACGCCTCCGTCATCGCGTACGGCCCGAACCGCAACCACATCGACAGCTGCTACTTCGGCAAGCTCTCGATCGTGAACGGCGCGATCAAGCACTCCGGCGACAACCTCACGGGCGAGGGCGGCGGTGACGACGAGGTGATCGTCGTCGACCTCGGCCGGATCCCCCAGGAGGTCACGGGCCTGGTCTTCACGGTGAACTCGTTCTCGGGACAGAAGTTCACCGAGGTCGCCAAGGCGTACTGCCGTCTGATCGACGCGGCGACCGGCGAGGAGCTGGTCCGCTTCGACCTGACCAACGCAGAGGCGCAGACCGGCGTGATGATGGCGAAGCTGATCAAGCAGTTCACCGGCGAGTGGGAGATGACCGCGATGGGACAGTTCGTGAAGTCCCGCACGGTGCGCGGCATGGTGAAGCCCTCGGCGCAGGCGCTGTAAAGGTCCTGGAGCGACACATGAGGGGCGGCGGACCGCATGCGCGGTCCGCCGCCCTCATGTGTGTCAGGTCACAGGCACAGGGTCGGACTCAGAGCTTGGCCAGCTTCGGGTAGGGGCTCAGGAAACGTCCCTGGCGTCCGGCGAAGTCGATGACCACCGCGTCCTCTCCCTCGACGCCGACGATCCTCCCGAGTCCGTACTGGTCGTGGGAGACCCGGTCGCCCACGGCGAACTGCTCTACGGGTGGTGCGGGCGGAGCGGGCACGTTGAAGGGACTGTTCGGCAGGTGGCGGCGCGAGCCGGGGGGCCTCGTCATGTTCGCAGTATGCGCCCCCGGAGACCCGGCGCACCATGCTTCGAGCTCACACCGCCCTCACATCGGTATGGAACAGACACACAAAACGCAGCCGCAGCACACTGCCCGCCGGCCCCGGACACGACCCGAACGGGCTACATGGATAACGCTCCGCGCTTCGCCGCTCACGCTCCGTACGTTCAGAACAGCGAGCTGTAGGCGTTGAGGGCGGGCTGCCCGCCGAGATGGGCGTAGAGCACGGTCGCATCGCGCGGGATCTCACCCCTGGCCACCAGGTCGACGAGGCCCGCCATCGACTTCCCCTCGTAGACCGGATCGGTCACCATGCCCTCCGTCCGCGCGGCCAGGCGCATCGCGTCGAGGGTCGCCTCGTCGGGGAGGCCGTAGGTGCCCGCGTGATAGCGCTCGTCCAGCTCGACGTCCGCCGCCACGTCCCGGGACACGCCGATGAGGTCCGCCGTGGAGCGGGCGATCCTGGTGATCTGCTCGCGGGTGCGGTCCGGCTCGGCGGAGGCGTCGATGCCGAGGATCCGCCGCGGCCTGTTCCCCTCCTCGGCGAGCGCGGCGCAGCCCGCGACCATGCCTGCCTGCGTGGATCCGGTGACCGAGCAGACCACGACGGTGTCGAAGAAGACCCCCAGGTCCCTTTCCTGCTCGACGAGTTCGTACGCCCACTGCGCGAAGCCGAGGCCGCCGAGCCGGTGTTCGGAGCAGCCCGCCGGTATCGCGTACGGCCTGCCGCCCGCCTCCTCGACCTCGCGCACCGCCCGCTCCCAGCTCTCCTTGACGCCGATGCCGAACCCGGCCCGCACCAGGCGCACGTCGGCGCCCGCGAGCCTGCTGAGCTGGATGTTGCCGACCTTGTCGTAGCCGGAGTCGGGCCAGTCGACCCAGCTCTCCTGGATCAGCACGCACTTGAGCCCGGCGCGGGCCGCCACCGCGGCGACCTGGCGGGTGTGGTTGGACTGGACGCCGCCGATCGACACGAGCGTGTCGCAGCCCTGCGCGAGGGCGTCGGCGACCAGGTACTCCAGCTTCCTGGTCTTGTTCCCGCCGTACGCGATGCCGGAGTTGCAGTCCTCCCGCTTGGCCCAGAGCGTGGCGCCGCCGAGGTGGTGGGTGAGCCGCTCCAGGGGGTGCACGGGCGAGGGCCCGAAGAGGAGCGGATAGCGCTGGTAGGTGTCGAGGGGTGCGGACACGGGAGCCTCCCGGAGTCGGGGATCGTGACGTTAGATCCCCGGCTCCGGGAGGGACAAGAGCACCCGAGGGCCCTGCCTCAGGCCGCGTCCCGCCACGGCCAGTCGGCATCGCGCCCCGCCTCGAGCAGCTGCACCATGCGGAACGCCGCGTCCGAAAGGCCGCCGAAGACATGGCGGTTGCCCGTGCCGGACGCGCCGTGGCCCGCGCGGTGACCCGCCAGGTTCCAGGTGTAGACGGGCACGTCCTTCGGCACCTGCTCGGTCGGGTCGCCGTGGTGGTTGTACGCCGCCTGCTCGTCGGTGACGATCAGGACCCGGTCGTGCTTCTTGTAGAAGCGGCGCACCGTCGCGGTGGTGTCGGTGCCGCCGAGGTCGCCGAAGCGGCCGAGGACCTTCAGGACGGACTCCCCCGCGCGGTACTTCACCCGGTCGCTGGTGGTGCCGAACTGGACCAGGTCCGCGTTGGCCGCCCGCAGTGCGACGGCCGTGCCGAAGACCGCCGCCGCGTCGGCCCGGTTGAGCTGCGAGCGGTTCGAGAGCGGCGCCCACATCGAGCCCGAGCGGTCGACCAGGATCAGCGTGCGCCCCGGCAGCGAAGGGACGTTCGTCAGCGAGTGGCCGAGCGCCCGCTCCAGCGGGTACGACCAGCGCAGCGACGGCGCGTGCCGGTACGCGGCGAGGTAGCGGAAGGGGAACTGCCGCGACCGCGCGACGGCTTCGGGGTCCGCGAGCCGCTCCGCGACACTCGCGGCGACCTCGTCCGAGACGCCCGCCTCGTCGAAGTTGCGCAGGTTGCGGACCAGCGCCATGGCGCCCATCGACGGGATCACGGCTTCCCAGGCCGCCTTGTCCATCGGCCCTTGCAGCCAGCCCGCGAGGGCCTCCCAGGTGATGCCCGCGGCGGCGAGCCGCTCGGCGCCACCGGGCCCGGTGACCACCGCGCGCCGCGCGTCGACGGGCAGCGCCATCAGCTCCCGGTGCGCGGCGAGCACGCGCGCGCCCTCGGGCGGCACGGCCGTCTCCGGGTGGTGGCGCCGGTCCAGGGCGTACCGGAAGAGGGGGCCCTGCCACGGCTTGTCCGGGTCGGGGGCCGCGTGCACCAGGTTGAGGATGTCGCCGAAGCGGTAGCCCTTGGACGCGGTGTCGTACTTCAGGAGCGACTTCTCGCCGTAGAGGCGGCGCACCGCGTCGGCGACGCCGCGCTTGACGGGCTTGGGGATGTTCCGGCCGTACGTCGACGTCCAGTAGCCGAGGAACTCGCCGGGCTCGTCGGGGCGGCGCAGTACGGAGGCGACGACCTGACGGCCCGTGGGCCCTGCCGTGGCGTGCGCGTCGAGGCGTGCCTTGACGTACTCGGCGGCGCCGACGAGGGAGGCCGTGCGCATGTTGCCGTCGCCGCGCAGCCAGCCGAGCAGGCCCGCGGTCCACGCCGGGTCCTGGACGGCGAGGCGGCGCACGAGCGTGACGAAGCGGTCATCGCGGCGGTCACCGGTCTCGTAAAAGGTCTGCTGGGACACGAAGTTGGCGACCGCGAGCAGGAAGAGTTCGGAGCGCGCCTCGCGCAGATGTCCGGTGCCGCCCTCATACGTGTGCGTGGTGCGGCCCGTCGACTTCACGGGAGAGGCGATGAGCGCCTTGACGGACTTGGTGTTGAAGCGTGCCATGAGAATTCCCCCGAATTCATCGTGATTTACGTTGCGGGGGGGGCATCATGCGGCAGGAGTGGGCCCGAGTTCAGAGATCGGCGACGGAATTCATATCGGATGCTCTACCGGATTGAGCTACATCGACCCGAAGTCGATGACGGGATTCGAACCCGCAACCATCTGAGCAAGAGAAGTATCCGCGGCCTGCGCACCGGGCACACACCAGCCGCTGAGCCTCCCGAGATCAAGGCTGGTGGCGGCGTGATCCAGGAAAAGGAAGCAGTCGCGGCCGACGCACCGGGAGGTGCGGGGAAGAACATGAAGTTATGGGTGTCCAGAGTTCATTTCGGCGGAACCGACGATGGTGCTCAACCCCTGAGCTACACCGGCCTGAAATGCCGGTGACGGGACTCGAACCCGCCTCCTCCCCATGATGAGTGGAAGTAGGTCCTGCCTGCGCACCTGGACGTTCCTCACTTTAGGAGAGTGAACTGGCGGGGCGCCAAAGGTTTTTCGCGGCCTTCGGCCTCCCGGTGATTTCCCGGCGGACGCAACCGTACGATGCCTCACGGGCGTCGCACAGTGCGTCGGGTCGTCTGTCATGTCGTCTGTCGCGCGAGGGGCCAGGTGCCCCTGGAAGGAGGGCCCGTGGAGGTCGGCGGGTACCGGATCGTCTCGCTGCTGGGCGAGGGCGGCATGGGCCGCGTCCACCTGGCGCGGTCCGCGTCGGGACGGCCGGTCGCCGTCAAGACGGTCCATGGGCACCTCGCCGCCGACCCGGAGTTCCGCGAGCGCTTCCGCCGCGAGGCGCTCGCCGTGCGGGCCGTCACGGGGCCGTACACCGCCGCCGTGCTCGATGCCGACCCGGACGCGGAACAGCCGTGGCTCGCCATCGAATTCTGCGCCGGGCCCGGCCTGCCGAAGGCGGTGGCCGCGCACGGGCCGCTCGGCCCAGCCGAACTCGCCACGCTGGGCGCCGCGCTCGCCGAGGCCCTCGGGGCGGTGCACGCGGCGGGCCTCGTGCACCGTGACGTGAAGCCGTCCAACATCGTCGTCACGCGCGACGGACCCAAGATCATCGACTTCGGCATCGCCAAGAGCGCGGCCGACGCGAGCCTCACCGCCGAGAGCGAGGCGATCGGCTCCCCCGGCTTCATCTCCCCCGAGCAGCTGGCCAGGGGCGTGCGGCCGGGGCCCGCCGCCGACGTGTTCGCGCTCGGCGCGGTCCTCGCGGTCGCGGCGACGGGGCGCGGCCCGTTCGGCACGGGCGGCGCGCCCGAGGTCCTCCACCGCACGCTGCACGACGAGCCCGACCTCCTCGGCGTCCCCGGCCCCGACTGGGTCGCCTTCCTCGGCCGCTGCCTCGCCAGGGACCCCGCGGACCGGCCCACGGTCCCCGAGGTCCTCGCCTGGTGCGGTGAGCGCGCGCCGGACGAGCCGTGGTGGGAGCAGGAGCCGGTGGCGGGGCTGATCCGGCGCCGCGAGGACGCGGTCGCGGAGCTGCTCGGGGAGGGTGCGGAGCCGCCTGGCGGGGCCGGGGACGGGGACGGGGACGGCGCACCGTCGGGGCCGGTGGAGCCGTCGGCGCCGGTGGAGCCGGTGGGGGCGCTAGGACCGTCGGCGCCGGTGGGTCCGGTAGGACCCGTAGGACCCGTAGGACCGCCGACGGCGACGGCGCCGGTGCGGACCGGCGAGCCCACGGATGCCGCGGGAACCGCGGAATCCACCGCACCCGCCGCCCCGCGCGACGAGCCCCCGCCTCCGCCCCGCTCCTCCCGGCGCCGCCTCCTCGCCTGGGGCGGCGCGGCCCTCGCGGCCGTGGGGACCACGACGGCCGGTGTCCTGTTCCGCGGGGACGGCGAGGACGGCGGGGCCGGTGCCGACAAGCGCCGGGCGCCGCGGCCGCCCGTCGGTGAGGTGATCTGGAGCCGTGACATCGGTGAAGTCGCGTACGGCGGAGCCCTGTTGCGCGGCGGCGACGACCTGTACGTGCTAGACGACGCCGGGCTCACCCGCCTGGACGCGGCGACCAACACGGTGCGCTGGACCTACCCGCAGGAGAACCTGCGGAGCGTGCGGACGAACGGCGACCTGGTCTATGTGCTGCGGGACAGCCTGATCGAGCCGGAGCTGATCGTCCTGCGCGCGGCGGGCGGCCGCACGGCGTGGACGTCGGGCGTCCTGCTCCGCAACCGGCACCGGCCGCCACGCCCCCTGGACGCCCCCAGCAGCGAGCTGGAGGGCAGCCACGGCCTGTTCACCGTGGCGGACGGCGTCGCCTGCCTGGTCACGTACGTGCCGTACGGCACCCGGTGGGAGCGGCGCGGCACCTGGGACAGGCCCTGGCGGGCGTACGGATTCGACTCGCGTACGGGGGACGAGCTCTGGTTCCACGAGGGGCGCGCGGCGGGCGTTCTCGGCGTGGACGACGCGGGCGGGCGGATAGCCGTGGCGGCCGCGGCGCAGGATCCCGGCAAGCCGGGCACCGACGGGTACGCGCACGGGGACCCGCTGGTCGTCCTCAAGGCGTCCGACGGCACGGTGGACCGGGAGGTCGAGAACGGGGCCCGCCGTCCCCAGGTCCATCCCGGTGCCGAGGGGATCGGCTACTTCGCCACGGACGACCGGATCGAGGCGGTCGACCTGGGCGACCGCCGTACGGTGTGGGACCGGCCCGTGGAGTCCGGCACGACGGTCACGCCGCGCGCCACGGACGGTCTGGTGATCGCCGCGGGGCCCGGCGGCGTCGAGGCCCTTGACGCGGATACGGGCCGCAAGCGCTGGTCGCGGCCGGGATACGAGTGGATCGAGGACGGCGTGCCGCTGGTCTCCGACGGGCTCGTCCTGGTGTCGGGACCGGAGCCGGGCGGCGCGGCCGACGGGGGCGCGTGGGGGGTCCACGCGCTGCGGGCCCGTACGGGGGAGGTGGCCTGGGCGGCCCCGGTACCCGCCGCGTCCCGCATGACCCTGGCAGCGGCACACGACGGCCTCCTCCACATCTGCGCGGACCGCACCCTGCACACGATCCGCGCCCCCCGGAAGACAGCGGTCAGGTCGTGAACGCGGTCGGCCGGCGCCGCGTCAGCGCCGCTGCCGCTTCCACGGCCCCGTGATCGCCAGCATGATGCCGGGCGTCTGGATGTTGGCGTAGAGCGTCCGGCCGTCGGGCGAGAACGTGACGCCGGTGAACTCGCTGTACTCCGGCTTCTCCGGGGTCCCAGCGTTGAGTTCGTTGCGCGCGATCGGATACGTGCGGCCACTCTCCGTCGCGCCGAACAGGTGCTGGATCCCCTCCCCGTCCTCCGCGATGACCAGGCCGCCGTACGGCGAGACGGTGATGTTGTCGGGCCCGTCGAAGGCGCCGTCCTTGCCGGGGTCCGGGTTGACGCCGAGCAGCACCTTCAGCGTCAGCGTGCGGCGGCCCGGGTGGTAGAACCACACCTGCCCGTCGTGCGGGACGGGGCTCTCGGAGCGGGCGAAGGAAGAGACGATGTAGACGCCGCCGTCGCCCCACCACATGCCTTCGAGCTTGCGTGCCCTGGTGATGTCGCCGTCGTCGAACTGCTCGCGCACCGGCACCGTGCGGGCGTCGCGGTCCGGCACCTCCGCCCAGTCCACGCCGTACACCGTGCCGGTCTTCGTGGCGCGGGACAGGTCGTCGACGAAGCGGCCGCCGGAGTCGTAGCACTTGGCGGCCTTCAGGACGCCCGCGTCGTCGGCGAGGGTGCGCAGCCTGCCGCGGCCGTGTTCGAAGCCGTGCGGCGGGGTCCAGCGGTAGAGGAGGCCGTTCGGCTTCGACGCGTCCTCGGTGAGGTAGAGGTGGCCGCGCCGGGGATCGACGACGACGGCCTCGTGGGCGTAGCGGCCGAGCGCCTTGACGGGCTTGGGGGCGCGGTTGGCACGGCCGTCGACCGGGTCGACCTCGAAGACGTAGCCGTGGTCCTTGGTCATGCCGTTCTGACCGGCCTTGTCCTCGGTCTCCTCGCAGGTGAGCCAGGTGCCCCAAGGAGTGCTGCCGCCCGCGCAGTTGGTGGCGGTGCCCGCGATGCCGACCCATTCGGCGACGTGCCCGTCGCGGCGGACCTCGACGACGGTGCAGCCGCCGGACGCCGCCGGGTCGTAGACGAGCCCCTCGGTGAGCGGGACGGGGTTCTGCCACTTGCTCCGGGGGCCGCTCAGCTCGTGGTTGTTGACGAGGAGCGTGGTGCCGCGCGGGCCGCGGAAGGCGGCGGTGCCGTCGTGGTTGGACGGCGTGAACTCGCCGCTCTCCAGCCTGGTCTTCCCGCTGTGCGTGATGACGCGGTACGAGAATCCGGCGGGCAGCGCGAGGAGCCCGTCCGGGTCGGGCAGGAGCGGGCCGTAGCCGGGGCCGTGGTGTCCGTGGCCGCGCGCCGCGTCACCGTGCCCTTCGGCTCCGTCGAGTTCCTCGGTCTCCGTGGCGGCGAGGGCGCCGGGCGCGGTGGCGAGCGCGCCGACGCTGCCCGCCAGGGCGACGCCCGCGCCGGTGACCGCGGAGCGTCTGGCGAAGTCCCTGCGGGTGAGCGACATGATTACTCCTGAGGACGCGAGGACGGGGAGGTGGCCGGGCTGCTGTCGGCGCCACGGTCCCGCTCGCGTATAAACGGCGGTTGAACACCGTTCGACGTCGAGGGGCCTCATTCCATGAACCTGCCCGTGAACCTGCCAGCCACCGGCCGCCGTGTCCTCGTCAGCGGGGCGTCCCGGGGTCTCGGCCGCGCGCTCGCCCGCGCCTTCGCGGAGAACGGCGACCGCGTCGCCGTGCACTACGGCTCGCGCGAGGACGAGGCGCGGGCGACGCTCGACTCGCTGGCGGGCGAGGGGCACGTCCTGGTGGGCGGCGACCTGTCGGACCCGGCGGGCGCGGCGGACGTCGCGGGCCGTGCGGCCGAGGGGCTCGGCGGCGGCATCGACGTCCTGGTGAACAACGCCGCCGTGAACCTGCCGCATCCGCTCGCCGACACGTCGTACGAGGACTGGGCGGCGCTGTGGCAACAGCACGTCTCGGTCAACCTCCTCGCCACGGCGAACCTCAGCCACCTCGCGGCCCGCCGCATGATCGACCAGGGGACGGGCGGCCGGATCGTGAACATCGGCTCGCGCGGCGCCTTCCGCGGCGAGCCCGACCACCCGGCGTACGGCGCGACGAAGGCGGCGGTGCACGCGCTCGGCCAGTCGCTCGCCGTGTCGCTCGCGCCGTACGGGATCGCGGTGGCGTCGGTGGCGCCCGGGTTCTTCGGGACGGAGCGCGTCGCGCACCGCCTCAGCGGGGCCGAGGGCGAGGCGATCCGCGCGCAGAGCCCGTTCGGGCGCGCGGGCACGGCGGAGGAGATCGCGGCGGCGGTGCTGTGGCTGGCGTCGCCGGTCGCCGAGTGGGCGTCGGGGACGGTCCTCGACCTCAACGGGGCTTCGCATCTTCGTACCTGAAAGTTCGTACCTGAAAGAACGTCCCGCCGCGGCCGCGACCTCGGCCGCGGCGGGACTTCGTAAACAAGGTCAACAGGCGTGGATCACCCGCAAAGCGAAGAATCAACGCAGAACACCTTGACCCGCGATGCCCGCCGCAATAGACATCACCACGTGGAGCGCCGCACCACCCGCACGGGGAGGCGAGCCGAGTGGACGCACATCAGGCACGCAGCCTCCATGAGAGCCGGCTGATGAGGCTGGCCAATGTCACCGGCGTCGGCACCGGGAGGGACGAGCACTCGGGTCAGGACGTGATCGTCGTCTTTGTCACCCACCGAGTGCCCCGCGACCGGCTCCGTGACGAAGACGTGGTTCCGGAAGTGCTCGAAGGTGTCCCCGTACGCGTACTCGCCATCGGCGAGGTCGACGCGCAGCACGGCGAGGCGTAGCGAGAGCGACGCACGGGCACCGTCCGGAACTCCCACCCTTCACAGAGGAAGAGGTGGTCTGGCGTGGTGAGCCAGCCCGAACTGATGCGAGGACCCACCGGCGGTCAAGTCAGCGACAGCTCGCGCCAGCAGGCGATGTCCGACTTCCTGCGGCCGCAGCAGCCGCTCGCGAACGTGGTCGGCTTCGGCCACGGCGTGAAGTGGACCGACGGAGAGCCCACCGGCGAACCCGCCGTCCTGGTGTTCGTCACCCAGAAGGTCCCGGAGTCCATGCTTCCGGAGCGGGACGTCATCCCGCGCCAGATGGACGACGGCACCCCGACCGACATCATCGCGGTCGGCCACATCGCGGCACAGCGCGGCCAGAGCAGGCCGGGCGGCCGCCGCGCCGAGGACCGCTCCTCGGTGACGTACGGCCCCGACGGCAGCGTCAGCGAACAGCTCGCGGGCCTCGGCCAGCCGCAGCTTGAAGAGCTCATCGGACGCGGCGCGTTCGAACCGCAGCTGCTCAAGCGCCGGATGCGCCCGTGCCCCTCGGGCTTCTCGGTCGGCAACGTCCGGGTGACCGCGGGCACGCTCGGCAGCGTCGTCTACGACTTCCTGCCCGGCGCCTCCGTCGACCCGCCGGGCTCCGGCCTCGGCGTACCGGCGAAGTTCTACATCCTCTCCAACAACCACGTGCTCGCCGACTCCAACCGGGCGCAGCTCGGCAGCGCGATCGTGCAGCCCGGCGTCTTCGACGGCGGCACCGACCCGGCGGACCGCATCGCGACCCTGGACCGGTTCATCACCATCCAGTTCGCCCCGCAGATCCCGCTGGAGCGGCACAACAACGTGGTGGACGCGGCGCTCGGCGCGGTCGACTTCCAGGACGCGACGCGCGAGCAGTACTTCAGCGGTGCGCCGCGCGCCTGGCGCCGCAAGGCCAACGTGGCCGTCGGCGACCTGGTCAAGAAGACCGGCAGGACGACGAACATCAGCTTCGGCCGGATCATGGCGGTCGACGCGACGATCGACGTCAACTACGGCACGGCGGGCACCGCCCGCTTCAAGGACCAGATCCTGACGACGAACATCTCGGCGGGCGGCGACTCCGGTTCGCTGGTCGCCTCGCAGGACGACGTCGCGGTGGGCCTGCTCTTCGCCGGGTCCTCGACCGTGACCGTGCTCAACCACATCGAGAACGTCCGCGCGCTGCTGCGCGTGGAGATCGCCGAGCTGCTGGCCTGACGGTCAGGACGGAAGGAGGGTTTTCCATGACCACTCAGGCACGTAAGCAGAAGGGCCAGACGCGGACGGAGCACCGCTTCCACAATCCGCAGGGCGCCGAGGTCAAGACGCGCGACGAGGCGTTCGCCTCGCAGGTCGCCGACGTGTCGGCCGAGGCCCTGTCGACGGACTGCAAGCTCACGCTCCACGCCGGGGCCGTCACCTTCGCCATCGAGGTGAAGTACAACCCCAACACCTATCCGCACGTGGTGACCGGCGGCCAGATCACCTCCGGCATCTGCGGCGCCCCGTGGGACATCACGGGCGGCACGATCGGCGAGACGATCCGCCTGGACGCGAAGCGGGCCGGGCAGGGCAGTTGCGCGAACACGATCACGATCGTGGGCGAGTACCAGAATCCGCCGGCGTACCGGGGGACGTACGGGTTCGACGGCGCGACGTCGTCGTTCAAGCACACGACTCGCTACGAGTGCTGAGGTAGCGGACCTGGTGGGTAGGCAGTACTCCTTCCTACCCGCCAGGTTGCTGTCTATCGCCCTGCGGGCTCGTCCTCAAACGCCGGACGGGCTGAACATGGCTAGATGTTCCTCGCCTTGAACGCCGCCTTGCGGGCCTCCTTCGCCACCTTCTTGTCGGGGTGGAGGCGGCCCATCGCGTCGAGGACGTCCGCCGTGGCGGGGTGCTCCACCCGCCACGCCGTGGCGAAGAAGCCGCTGTGCTGCTCGGCGAGGCCCTCGACCAGGCCCTGCAGCTCGTCCGAGTTGCCCTCGGCGGCCAGCTGCGCGGCGAGCGTGTCGATGGTCAGCCAGAAGACGAGCTCCTCCGAGGGCGCGGGCACGTCCGCCGCGCCGTGCTCGGCGAGCCACACCCGGGCGAGGCCCCCGAGCTCGGGGTCGTCGAGCACCTCGCGAAGCGCGGGCTCGGCCTCGTCGCCGACGAGCGAGAGCGCCTGCTGGCAGCGCAGCCGCCGCAGCGGCGCGCCCTCGTCGCCGCCGCGCGCCGCGGTCAGCAACTCCCGTGCGGCGCCCAGCGGTTCGTGCCGGGCGAGCCACTGCTCGATCTCCGCCTGCGCGGCGTGCTGCGGGAATCCGGAGGTGCCGTCGAGCAGCGCGTCGGCGCCCTTGTCCGCGAGGTCGCCGACGGCGGGCGCGTCGACGCCCGCCTCCAGCATGCGGGCGCGGATGCCGTAGAGGCCGAGCGGGGTGAGCCGGACCATGCCGTAGCGGCTGACGTCCTCGTCTTCGACGGGGGCGGGCTCGTCGGCGGCCTCGTCGATCTCGGCCATCAGGGCCTCGTCGACCGGCTGGTACTCGACGAGACCGAGCGGCTCGAAGAGCCGGAACTGGTCGTCGAGCTTCATCATCGCGTCCGACACCTGCTCCAGGATGTCGTCGGTGGGCTCGCCCATGTCGTCCGGGACGATCATCGAGGCGGCGAGCGCGGGCAGCGGCACCGGGCCCTCGCCGCCCGCGGCGTCGCCGACGGTCAGCAGGTAGAGGTTGCCGAGCACGCCGTCCAGGAAGTCGGCCTCGGCCTGCGGGTCCCAGCCGAGCTCGCCGAAGTCGACCTCGCCGCTCTCCTCGAGGACGTCGAGGAGGTCCTCCATGTCGGGCACGGTGGCGTCCGCGTACACGGTGTCGAGGGCGCCGAGCCAGATGCCCAGGACGTCCTGGGGGCCGCCCGCGACGAGCAGGGCGAGCTCCTCGCCCGCGGTGACGGTGCCCTCGGCGCCCTCCTCCTCGGCGTCCGTGACCTCGATCAGGCCCGTGTCGACGGCGACGCGCCAGGCCTCGCTCGTGTACGCGGCGGCGTCCGCGTCGTCGATGCCCTCCGCTTCGAGGCCGAGCTCGGCGGCGGCCGCCGGGAGCTGCGCGTCGACGAGCTCGCCGCCCGCGCCGACCCGGGTCTCGGGTCCCGCCCAGCGGGCGAGCCGCACGGCGCGGGAGAGCAGCGGTGTGGCGAGCGCGGCCCGCGCGAGCTCCGCTTCGGAGTGCAGCAGCACCGGCGGCAGGGTGGCGGGGCTTACGGACATCTGCTGGTTCTCCTCCGGGGGTGCGGTGCGCCGTAGGTAGGTCTCGGCAAGGCGCAAGCCTAGACGGATTTGGCCGGGTGCCGCCCGGTTCATGTCCCTGTCAGACGGCGTACAGGGAATGAGCACCCGGACAACCTTGACAACTCCCCTGGCCACGCAAGAGATTGACGCGCGTAGAGCGCCGCTCGGGCGCCCGCCGTCCTCTCCGCCTTCCCTCACCCGGAGTTCCCTGATGCCCCACATACCGAGATCAGCCGCCGTCGGCGCCGTCGTCGCCACCGCGCTCGCCGCCGGTCTGCTCGTGACCACCTCGTCCGCCGCGTCGGCCGACACCGTCGCCATCCACGACATCCAGGGCACGACGCGTGTCTCGCCGCTCGCCGGACAGCAGGTCACGGACGTCGCGGGCATCGTGACGGGGGTCCGCGGCTACGGCTCCAAGGGCTTCTGGATCCAGTCCGCCGACGGCGACGCCGACCAGGATCCGGCCACCAGCGAGGGCGTCTTCGTCTTCACCGGCTCGGCACCGCTCACCGTCGAGGCGGGCGACGCGGTCCTGGTCTCCGGCACGGTCGCGGAGTACGTCCCCGGGGGCGCGGCCTCCGGCAACCAGTCGCTCACCCAGATCACCAAGCCGACGGTGACCGTCAGGACGTCCGGCAACGCGCTGCCCGCGCCGGTCAGGATCGACGCGAAGTCGGTGCCCGCCGCGTACGCGCCCGCCGGTGATCCCGCGCGGGACAACAGCGTCAACGGTCTGCCGCTGCGGCCCCGCTCGTACGCCCTGGACCTCTACGAGTCCCTGGAGGGCATGAACGTCCGCGTGGGCACCTCGCGCGTGGTCGGCGCGACCGACGCGTACAACGAGCTCTGGGTGACGGTGAAGAAGCACGAGAACCCGAACCGGCGCGGCGGCACCGTCTACGGCTCCTACCGCGCGCAGAACGGCGGACGGCTGCAGATCCAGCAGCTCGCGCCCGTCTCCCAGCAGCCCTTCCCGAAGGCGAACGTCGGTGACGTGCTGAACGGCCGCACCGAAGGCCCCCTGGACTTCAACCAGTTCGGCGGCTACACGCTGGTCGCCCGTCAGCTCGGCGAGGTCGCGGACAAGGGCCTCGCGCGCGAGAGGACGAAGCGCCAGGCCAAGGGTGAGCTCGCCGTGGCCACGTACAACGTGGAGAACCTCGACCCGAGCGACCCGCAGCAGAAGTTCGACGCGCTCGCGGGCGCCGTCGTCGCCAACCTCGCCTCGCCCGACATCGTGGCCCTGGAGGAGATCCAGGACGACACGGGCGCGAAGAACGACGGCACCGTCTCCGCGGCGGCGACCCTGAAGAAGTTCACGGACGCGATCGTCGCGGCGGGCGGCCCGCGCTACGCGTGGCGCTCCGTCGACCCGGAGAACAACAAGGACGGCGGCGAGCCCGGCGGCAACATCCGCCAGGTCTTCCTCTACAACCCCGAGCGGGTCTCGTTCACCGAGCGGGCGCCCGGCGACGCGACCACCCCCACCGGTGTCGTACGCGAAGGGGGCCGGGCCGCGCTGACCCACTCCCCCGGCCGGATCGCGCCCGGCGACGCGGCGTGGGCGGACAGCCGCAAGCCGCTGGCGGGCGAGTTCGTCTTCCGCGGCCGTACGGTCTTCGTGATCGCCAACCACTTCGGTTCCAAGGGCGGCGACGAAGGTCTCACCTCGCACCACCAGCCGCCGGTGCGCTCGTCGGAGACCAAGCGGCTGCGGCAGGCGCAGGTCGTCAACGGCTTCGTGAAGGACCTGCGCAAGGTCAAGGGCGACGCCGACGTCGTGGTGCTCGGCGACATCAACGACTTCGAGTTCTCGGCGACCGCCAAGGCCCTTCAGGACGGCGGGGCGCTGCGCTCGGCCGTCGAGTCGCTGCCCAGGAGCGAGCGTTACTCCTACGTCTACCAGGGCAACTCCCAGGTCCTCGACCAGATCCTGACCAGCCCGGGCGTGGGACGCGACTTCGCCTACGACAGCGTGCACATCAACGCGGAGTTCGCGGACCAGAACAGCGATCACGACCCGCAGGTGCTGCGCTTCCGCCCGTAGCCACCCGCGGTCACCCGTAGAGGTGGTCCAGCCAGTCCTGCCACGCCAGTTCGGTGCGCTTGCCGTCAGCGTGCGCGCCGAAGTCGTGCACGCTGACGGTCACCGGGAGGCCGAAGTGGTTGCGGCCGAAGAAGCGGTGCAGGCTGTCGTCCGCGCGCAGCCCCAGGAAGTACCTGCTGCGGAAGTCGATCACCGCGTCGAGCGGCTCGCCGGGCGTCCTGACCCGGACGCGGGCCCCTTCCGACGCGTCGTCGGGCAGGGCGAGCGAGCGGCCGAGCCTGACGAAGGCGTCCGGCGCGGCCGACGCGGGCGGTCCGGTGATCGCGGAGTGCACGGCGGGACGGCCCTTGAAGTGCGCGAGGTACTCGCACAGGGTGTGCAGCCGGAAGTCGGTGTGCTTGGCGACGGTGTCGTACTGGGTGTCGCGGTCGCCGGTGAAGACGCCGCTGCGGACGTAGCGCACCCAGGAGCGGCGGCCGCCGTTGCGCGGCTCGACGATGTGGTCGAGCTGGCTGAGGGTCTGGCCGGGTATCCGGTCCGGGTCCTCCACGCGGGCGGTGAGGCGGTGCGGCGGGTCCCAGCACGTGACGGTGCCGCCGGAGGGGGCGGCACCGCCCGTGCGGGGTTCGTACCGCAAGGGCCTGAGCCAGCCCGCCGCGCCGGTGGTGAGGGCGTCCCAGACCTCAGCGGGCGATGCGTCGACCTCGAACTCCCTGGCTATCTCGAATCCCTTGCCGCTGCCCGCGCCGCTGCCGCTCATGCCGTCCCCCTCGCATCGCCCTGCGCCGGTCCACCGTCCCGCCGACGGGGGCCGCTGTCCAGGCGCGTTCGGAGGTCGGCGGTTCGGCGCCGGGGATCTACGCTCCGCGCGGTACGAAGGTGTGCGCCAACCGGTAGCGGGCGACCGAGTCATCGGAGAGGACGCCCGGGAATTCCCGCACGCGCCGCCACCGGGGCGTCGGCGTTCCCACCCCGTCGCTCCCGGCGGCGAGCGCGTCGACGTGGGCCTGTACGTCGGTCCACTCCGCGTAGTTGACGACCCGCCTGCCGTCGGTGCTGACGTGGAAGTGCGCGGCGAGCAGCCCGCCGCCCGCCGTCCCGTCGCCGTCCAGGGCGTCCAGCACCCCGTCCACCCAGGCCCGTTGGCGATCGGCGTCGGGCCCTTCGAAGTCGACGCGCACGATCACGATCGCACCGGGCTCGCGGTCCGTGCGCTCCGGGGCGCCGGTCCAACTGCGGTACAGCGTCGTCTTGTTCAGACCGAGGCGCTCGATGCCCGGCACGGCCGCGTCGATGTCGGCGTTCCTCGCGTCCCTGCCGTTCGAGGCGCTCGCGAAGAAGTCCTGGTAGGCGTCCTCGTCCCGCCACTGCGAGTGGTGCAGGACCGTGTCACCGTCGGTGCCCGCGTACACGGCGTACGACAGCAGGCCCTCGTGCGGCCAGTCCCTGCTGCTCCAGGCCGTGGCGATGGCGTCCAGCGTGCCCTGCTGCCGCTCGGCCGAGCCGGTGCTCCAGGTACTGACGAAGGTGAGCCCTGCGTCGGGGCGGGCGGGGTCGGGGTGGGTGCCGGTGCGGAGGGTCGCGCTCGTGCTCGGGGCCGTGGTCCGGGTCGGTCCCTGCGTCGGTCCCTGCGTCGTAGACATGGCTGTCCCGTCCATCCGTCTCGGTGTGTGTGCCGGGCCCGGACCGGCGACCGCCCCGGGCACGTCCCACACTCCGACCTCAACCGACCTTGAGGTCAAGCCCCGGTCAAGCCCGTTCCCGATCCGGCACGGTCACCGCGGCCAGCGCGGGACGCTTCGCCTCCCGGCCGTCCCCCGAGGAACGGCCCCGTACCCGCCGCCACACCCACGGCCCCATGAACCCCGCGAACCAGCGCGCCTCCGCCGTCACCGCGCCGAACACCGACTGCGGGGCGAGCGGCGGCAGCGGCTCCAGCCAGCTCTCGTGGCCCGGTACGCCCAGGACGTCCGCCACGCCCGCGGCGATCCTGGCGTGGCCGAGCGGGCTCGCGTGCAGGCGGTCCCGGCTCCACAGCCGCGGGTCGGTGGTGACCCGGTGCGGGAACGTGTCGAGGACGGCCACCCCGTGCCGGTCGGCCGCCGCGCGGATCCGCGCGTTCAGATCAAGCACCCTGGGCAGCGCCCGCCGCGCGAGCGGGGAGATCCGTCCGATGTCAGGGAAGGTCACGGTGGCCACCCGGGCGCCCGTCGCGGTGAGTTCGGTGAACATCTCCTCGATGTCCGCGGCCACGCGCGCGGCGTCGAAGCCCGGCCGCACCAGGTCGTTCATGCCCGCCATCACGGTGACGAGATCCGGCTTCAACGCGAGGGCGGGGCCCAGCTGTTCCGCCTTGACCCGGGCGGTCACGCGCCCGCGCACGGCGAGATTGGCGTACGTGAGGTCCGGATTTCCCACCGCGAGGATCTCCGCGAACCGGTCGGCCCACCCCCGGTACCCCTGGCTCTCGTCGCCGTCCCCGAGCCCCTCGGTCTGGCTGTCCCCGATCGCGACGTAGCGCGTGAAGGGATACTGCTGCCTCGTGCTCATGGCCTGAGCTTGCTCCGGCCACGCGGACCCGTCAACGCGGGTCCACGGAGCGCGGGCCGCCCCGCCGCCTCACAGCAAGTGCCCGCCCCCGTCCACGAGCAGCACCTCGCCCGTGATGTACGAGGAGTTGGTCAGGTCGACCACCGCCTCCGCGATGTCCTCCGGGCGGCCGACCCGCCCCAGCGGCAACCGTTCCGCGGCGGCCTCCATCGCGGCCGCCACGCCCTCGACCCCGTCGAACCACGGCGTGTCGATCATGCCGGGCGCGACGGCGTTGACCCGCACCGCGGGCCCGAGCGTCTTGGCGAGCAGCTTGGTCATGTGGTTCACGGCGGCCTTGCTCACCGCGTACGGGATGGAGCTGCCACCGGGCCGCACCCCCGCCTGCGACGAGATGTTCACGATGCTGCCCGCGCCGCTCGACCGCAGGTGCGGGACGGCCGCGGTGATCGTCTGCCAGACGCCGATGACGTTGACGTCGTACAGCTCCCGCCACACCTCGGGGCTCGCGGCCTCGAAGTCGTCGTGGTCGATGAACCGGGTGGCGCCCGCGCAGTTGACCAGGACGTCCAGGCGGCCGTACGTGTCGACGGCCGTCCGGACGAGCCGCTTGGCGTCGCCCTCGTCCGCGACGTTCGCCCTGACGTAGATCGCGTCGGGCAGTTCGGCCGCCAGTTTCTCGCCCGCCGCCACGGAGCGCGCGGAGTTGACGACCACCCGGATCCCGCGGGCGGCCAGACGCCGGGCGATCTCGGCGCCGATCCCCGACGAGGACCCCGTCACGAGGGCGACGCGCTCCTCACCGGCACGGCCACCGTCGCGGATGCCGCTGATGCCGTCGTTGCTGCTGGTTTCCATCTATGCCTCAAGCCTCTGTACGTCCGGCCTGTCGGCGCCCGCGCCGATCATGCCAGAAGCCGCCCCGGTCAGCCGGGCCAGCTCCCCGTGAGGCGCCGCACGCCGACCGCGCCGCCGCGCTCCACCGCGGCCCTGACCACGGCGAAGATCGCGCCCTGCAGCGCGGCCGCGGCGAGGATCTCGCGCCAGGCGCGCTCCTCGTCATGGGCGTCCGGCGCGTCGTCCTCGCCCGCGACCGGCTTGTAGAGCAGCTTGACCGGGCTCATGCCTCGTCGCCCCGCCTGCGGCGGCGCAGTGCCGCGCAGGCGAGCAGCGCGCCGGTGCCCGCCGCGACCGCCATGAGCACCCGCGGGCGCCTGCCGCCGCGCACCCGCCGCGCGGCCTCGGCGACCTTCTCCTCGACCTGGGCCACGGCGCGGTACTCCTCGGCCTGCGCGGCCCCCTCGGCGACCTTGTCCTTGACCTGCGCCGCGGTGTCGCGCATCTGGTCCTTGACCAGCGCCGCCCCGTGCCTGGCGCGGGACTTGACGTCCGCCTGCGCGAGCAGTTCCTTCGGATTCCTGGGCGTGTCGGCCATGAGTGCGCCTCCTCGGCTCGTCCGGTTCGTCGTCCGGTTCGTCGTTCGTCGCTCGCGCTCCGCCACGGGGAGCGCGGTGCCGACCGGGTACCCGGACCTGGCCCGGCTGCCCCCGGCACCCGCGATCTTTTAGCGTCCATGCCCACCACCTCGTAGGAGAATTAAGTGGAGCTTCAGCGACGCGTGCCGAACACTGCCGTCATGACCTCCCGGACCCCGGCCCCCTTCGGCCGCGCCCTGTGCGCGATGATCACGCCCTTCACCGACGCGGGCACCCTCGACCTGGACGGCGCGCAGCGCCTCGCCGACCGGCTGGTGACCGACGGCTGCGAGGGGCTCGTCCTGTCCGGCACCACCGGCGAGTCGCCGACCACGTCCGACGCGGAGAAGTCCGCGCTCGTGCGCGCGGTGGCCGACGCGGTGGCGGGCCGGGCCCGGGTCGTCGCGGGCGTCGGCAGCAACGACACCCGGCACACCGCCGAGCTGGCCCTGGCGGCCGAGAAGGCGGGCGCGGACGGCCTGTTGGTGGTCACGCCGTACTACAGCAAGCCGCCGCAGGACGCCGTGGCGGCCCACTTCCTGGCGGTCGCCGACGGCTCGGGCCTCCCGGTGCTGCTCTACGACATCCCCGGCCGCACCGGCACCCGCATCGCACCGGAGACGGTCCTGCGCCTGGCGGACCATCCGCGGATCGTGGGCGTGAAGGACTGCGCGTACGACATCCTCGCGAGCCAGCGCGTCATGGCCCGCACGGACCTGGCGTACTACGCGGGCTGCGACGAGTACGACCTGGCGCTGTACGCCGTCGGCGGCGCGGGCTACATCAGCACGGTGGCCAATGTGATCCCCCGTCAACTCCGGTCCGTCCTCGACGCGTTCGACGCGGGCGACCACGCGGAGGCGCGCCGCGGGCAGCTCGCCGCCACCCCGCTCATCGACCTCATGATGGCGTCGGGCCTGCCCGGCACGGTCACCGCGAAGGCGCTGCTCGGGGCGCTCGGGCTGCCGTCGGGCCCGGTGCGGGCACCGCTGCTGCCCGCGGGCCGTGAGGTGACCGACGAACTGCGGGCGGCGTACGACGCGGTCGGCTAGCGCGCCGCGAACACTGGGGTCCAGCGCCCGTTCGCGTCGGCCTTGGGCGAGAGGAAGCCGCTGAGCGGAACCGTCTTCTTGCTCCCGATCGTGACGAGGACGAGCCGGTTGCGGTACTCGCTCGTGCCGGGCGCGATGTCCCAGGCGATCAGCCGCTTGTCGTCGACCCAGGCGAGGAGCTGCTGCCCCGGCACCTTGGCGACGCGCTTGCCGGTGAGCGGGTCGATCACCTCGGAGGCCGTCTTCTTGTTGGTGCCCGCGAAGTCACCGGCCGCGAGCTTCCCGCTCGGGGAGAGCCTGGCGTCGACGTACCAGCGCAGGTGCTTCTCCCTGGCGGGAGCGCTCCGCTCGCGGCCGTCGAAGTCGTAGTACTGCTGGTTCGGCGCCCTGGTGAGGCCCGTGTAGACCAGGGATCCGTCCTGGCTGAAGCCGAAGTCCTGGCGGGTGTTGATGTCCGCGAACCCGAACTCGCCGGACGTGTCCGTCGCCACCTTGCTCCAGTGGGTTTCGCCGGACGCCACGTCGACGAGGTAGAAGCCGGTCCTGCTCGGCTCGGCGGGGCCCGGCTCCTCCGTCTTGCCGTTGTTGATCGGCCGGTCCCCGTCGAGCCGGTCGGGATCCTGCGCGTACGTCGTCGCGACGAGCTTCCTGCCGTCGGGCGAGAACTCGACGCCGCCGACCCCGTGCTTCACCGGGATCCAGCGCTCGACCTTGCCCGTGAGCAGGTCGAGCAGGCCGATCCGCTGGGCGGGCAGGCCGCGTTCGAGCACGGCCGCGGTGCGCATGCCGGGCGCCACGTCGAGGAAGGACCAGCGTTCGGCCTTCCGGTAGCGTCCCGTCTTCTGGTCGAGCAGCTGATAGGTCCGGGTGATCAGGGCGTCGCCGTCGGACTGCTTGACGCGGGCGCTCGTACTGAACGCGGCGAGCGCGGTGCCGCCCGCGGCAATCAGGTCGCGGGGCGGCGACTGGTCGGGGTGCGCGACGACGTCACCGTCGTGCAGCTCGCTCGCGGGACGCGGGCCGTGCGCGTCGGAGTCCGCGCCGATGACCGGCACCGCCACCGCCAGCACGGCCGCCACCGCGGCGAGCGACGTGCCCGCGATCGCGCGCGCCCTGCGACGGCGCCGCACGGTCAGCACCCGGTCGGCGAGGTCCCCCGGCACCGGCGCCCCTTCCGCCGCCTGTTCCCGCAGTGCGTCGCGCACCAGGTCTTCGACGTTCACGGTCCTACCTCCACGGGCGAGAAGTCGGGGGATCCGGTCCTGGTGCCGGGCCCTTCGAGCCGGGCGAGCTCGGGCGCGAGGCCCCTGAGCCGGGCCAAGGAGCGGTGCGTCGTGCTGCGCACGGTGCCGACGGAGCAGCCCAGGAGCGCGGCCACCTCCGCCTCCGGCAGGTCCTCGAAGTAGCGCAGCACGAGGACGGTCCGCTGCCGTGCGGTGAGCTTGGCGAGCGCCCCGCGCAGCACGATCCGCAGCTCCGCGGTGGACGCGCCGTCCCCGGCCACGGGGGTCTCCGGCGGTTCGGCGACGGCCAGTTCGCGCCTCGGCCACTTCAGCCGCCAGCGGCTGATCTGCTGGCGGTAGAGGACCTGCCGTACGTACGCCTCGGGTTCGTCGATGCGGTACCAGCGGCCGACGGCCTTGACCAGCGCGTTCTGGAGCAGGTCCTCGGCCGCGTGCTGGTCGCCGCCGCTGAGCAGCACGGCGGTCCTCAACAGCGCGCCGGATCTGCTCCGCACGAACTCCCGGAAACTCTCCTGCCCTTCGGCATCCATCGTCACCTTCTCTTCCCCGGCGGGCCTGCTGCCCCCTCACTCCTCTGGACGGGTCCGGCCGTCCCCCGCTATGCCTGCGTCCGAAAGAAACTTCCCGCGGCCGTGGTCAGCCAGGGAATCCCGCCGCCTTGGTCCAGCGCAGCGTGTCCCCGCCCCTGCTGAAGGTGACCTGCTTGCCCCCGGCGGCGACGGCGATCTTCTCCCAGCCGTCGAAGTTCTTGGTGAGGTGCTTGTCCCACTTGGTCAGCGGCCCGGTGGCGACCGCGGCGACAGATTCGGTCGGCGGCTCGCCGTCCGCGCAGTACACCCCGAAGTCCCCGAAGGCCGCGACGGTCCCGTCCTTGGCCTTGAGCGTGATCCCCTGGCAGGCGTCGGTCTTGGTCCGGTGGACGACCGCGGGCTTGGACCACCCCTTCGCGCTGGGGCTGTAGTCCTGCACGAAGAGCCCCTTCTCGCTCAGGTAGTGCATGGCCACACGGCGCCCGTCGGCGAGCTTGACCTGCGCGTTGAACGGGCTGGGGCTGCCGCTCCAGTGGATGTCGCTCTTTTGCAGCGGATAGCTGTGATCACCGGCAACGGCCCGGTCCACCTGCCGCACGGCCCCGTGCCCGGCGGCCTTGCCCTGCCCCGCGCCCGTGTCCTGGCCGGTGCTCTGCCCGCACCCGGCCACGAGCCCGACCACGGTCACCGCCCCCAGCGCCATGGCCCTGATCCCCGCTCCGCGCATGTCCTTCTCCTGTTCGTCCCGCGCAGCATACGTACGCGAGAGCGCGAGAGCGCCCTCCCGTGACGGAAGGGCGCTCTCGACGGAGCCTGCGGGGCAGGTCAGTTGTGGCTGTTCTGATGTTGCAGCAGGCCAGGCGGTCAGTCCTCCCCCTGGGCCGTGTCGGGGCCGTGATCCGCAGCGTCTTCGCCCCTGAACACGCGATCCACGGCGGCCCGCGTACGGGTCTCGCTCGATGGCATCAGATGCGTGTACGTGCGAAGCGTGAAGGCCGGGTCATGGTGTCCGAGGTACTCGCTCAGGGCCTTGATGCTCTCGCCCGCGTCGAGGAGTACAGAGGCGTAGAAGTGCCTCAGCGCGTGCATGCCGTTCTCGCGGCCGGTAGGCACCCCGGCGACTCGCAGAGCCGGTTGCCACACCTTCTCGTTGAAGCGAGTCCGGTTGAGCGGCTTTCCCTGCGCGCTGAGGAACAGCAGCGAGGCAGTGACCGGCGGACCGTCCAAGGTCTTCCAGGGCAAGGTCACCTCAACCGGCGCATGCCTGGTGATGTGTGCGGCGAGCGCGAAGCTCACGGTCTCCGGCAGCGGCACGTCGCGCTCTTTGCCACCCTTGGGAGGCCCGAAGACAGGTCGCGTTCCCTGGAGAAGCTTGACCTGGCGAACTACGTGGAGAGTGCCGCCAAGGAAATCGATGTCTTCCACGGCCAACCCGAATATCTCGCCTTGCCGGGGCCCACAGCCAGCACCGACCGCGACCATCTCTCGATATTCGTCCGGCAATGCCTCGTGCACGTCCATCACACGACCCGCCGTCCATGGCTTGACCTTGCGCGGGTCCAGCCTTGGGGCCCGGACAGACCGAGCCCGGCAAGGGTTCTCAGCGATGATCCGATCCTCTACAGCGGCAGTGAACACCGCTGAGACGTTGGCGAAGATCGAGCGGCGGTACGAGGCTGCGCGTCCGGTCGCCTCCAACTGCCGCATCCACACACGTAGGTGCGACGGCCGGAAGGACGCCATGGGCCGATCACCCAGGTACGGAAGCGCGTGCACCCGTAAACGGATCTCGACACTCTCACGCGTCACCGGATCAGTGGTGAGCGCCTCCATCCACGCCTTGGCGTACCGCCCGAAGGTCACCGCTCCCGCCAAGGGATCGATGTAACGGCCCTGGGACACGTCAGCCTCGATGTTCGCCAGCCAAGTGTCGGCCTTGCGCTTCTGCTTGTCGGGGAAGCTCTTGGACTTCTCGGTGCCGTCCGGGGCGATGTAGCGGGCGCGGTACCGCAGGCCGACGCCGAAGCGGTCGGTCTTGACCTTTACCGGCTTGCCGTCGGCTCCCGGCTCGGTCTTGTACCAGCGGTCTTGGACGTGTCCGGCCATCAGGCAGCCTTTTCCAACTGGGAATGGACCCACAGACACACGTCTTCAGGGTCGTAGCGGAGGTGTCGACCGACGCGGAAGCCGCGCGGCCCGGTGTGCTTGCGGCGCCACTGGTAGATCGTCTCGATGGGGACGCCAAGCAGGTCTGCCAGGTCGACCGGGGCCAAGTAGCGATCAGGCAACGCGCGCTTCATGCCACTCCCCCACGTTGTCGAGGTCGGGTAGATCAGCGAGTGCTTCGCGCGCGGTGTCGCGGTTGAGCTGGAGATCCCGGGCGATCGTCGCGGCGAGGGCGGATTCACCGGGGGTGTGGCCGTGGCCCGCGTACTGCCAGTCGGAGAGGACGAGGACGGTTTCCGGCTCGTGGTCGGCGAGGCAGAGGGCGTCGCGTTCTTGGGCGGCGCGGAAGTCGGCTCGGGCCTGGCGGAGTTCGCCGAGAGTAGTGGAGTAGCGCCGAGACTTGGTGGAGAAGTGACCGCGGAAGCCGAGCATGTGCGCCCAGGCCCACAGGCGGCGGTCCGGATACGTCGCGTCGAGGCGACGGCATGCGGTGATCAGTCTGCGCGCGTGGTCGGGAACGCCGTGACGGTCAAGTTCGGCGAGTTCGCCGATGCGGCGGTCCAGGGTCCCGGTGTTCTCCGCGGCCTTGGTGGCGTACTTGGCGACGTAGGAGGCGACGGCCTGTTCGGTGATGTCAGAGCCGTCCCCGAACGCCTTCACGGGCCGTACGTCGAGCTGCTGTCCCCAGCGGAAAGTGCGGACCGGTTGGCCATCGACGGCGGGCACCGAGACCGAGGTGTAGGCGTGCGTGGCGGCGGCACGGATGGCGTCGGCGAGGAGGTCGACGTTGGCCCAGGGCGGGGGCGGAGTGACAGGGCCGTCCGAGCCGTCGAGGCGGATGACGGCATGGAAGTGGATGGCACCGCGCTTCTG
This sequence comes from Streptomyces kanamyceticus, assembly GCF_008704495.1. Classification (NCBI taxonomy): domain Bacteria; kingdom Bacillati; phylum Actinomycetota; class Actinomycetes; order Kitasatosporales; family Streptomycetaceae; genus Streptomyces; species Streptomyces kanamyceticus. The sequence goes on along the minus strand of NZ_CP023699.1, from coordinate 7,691,653 downwards.
GAATTCGGCGACCTTGCCGTAGGAGAGCCGGGCCACGTCGGCAAAGCCTCGTTGAGTGAGCCCAGCTCGTGCGGCAATCTCCCGGCGGAGCCGGTTGCTGAAGCGCTGCCACAGATCGCCCGCGTAGTTGTTGAACAGGACCGCGGCGACGTAGTCGTAGGTGGCCGGGTCCAGGGCAGTGCCAAGTACCGGGTCGTCGATGGAGTGAGGGGAGCCGCAGCGGCAGGTACCGCAGTCGGGCCGGTTGTGGACAGGACCAAAGGTTGGGGCGGTGAGGGTGGCGAAGACGCGGGGGTGGTCGCGGACGGTGGCAGGGATGTCGCGGCGGTCGTCGCCAGCAAGGCCCGCGCGGATCAGGTGGTAAGTGTCCCCAGCGTAGGTCCAGGCGCAGGAAGGACAGCGGGAGGCGCGGCGATTCCCGCAGGCGATACGGAGGCGTCCACCGGGCTCGTGCTCGGTCGTGTAGTGCTGCAGGGTCTCACCGGTCGTCTTGTCCCTGGTGAGGGACCATCCGGTCAGGTGGATCGGGTCGGAGCAGCCTCCAGTTCGGCGGATCTGGTCCTGCCAGCGGTCGAAGTCGTCGGCCGAAGCCACCCTCAACAGATCGCCGAGGGTGGTCGGGTCACGCAGCGTGTCAGACACGGGCGCCCTCCCGCGTACGAGCGCTGGAGACCGTGACGGCGCCGCGGCAGGCCATGCAGTGGGCCGTGATGGTGCGCAGATGCCCGTGGCGGTCCCGACCACCGAGGGTGACCTTGACGGTGGCGAAGCCGTCGCAGTTGCCGCAGATACGGGCCGGGGTAGGCGTGGGTTGGACCATGATGATGTCTTCCTTCCGGATCGTTGGGTTCGGTCGGGAGGCGTGGCACCGGAGCGGGCTGGACTTGGCGGTTGAGACCGCTCCGGGGCCGGTCAACGGCCGTGCTTGGAAGCGCCGTTCATCAGCGAGCGAATGACGAGCGCGAGGACGGCGAGCGATCCCGCGGTGACGGCGACCGCCAAGAGCATGGAGACCAGCACGACGCCCACCACGAGCACGACCGCGATGCCGCCGCCGACGAGCGCGATGACCGAGCCAGGTGTGATCTGCACAGCCGGTCGGGACGTGACCGCGTTCGGTGCGGAGGAGGCATCGTGGCGGCAGAAGCAGTTCGTCGGAGCATGTCCGGGGTGAGGCTCCTGGAGCGGCTCGGGGGTGTAGACCGGGATCACTTCGCCGGTCGGGGCGGGGTTGGTCGGGATCCGGGGCTGGAACACTGGGCGTTCTCCTCTCACTTGGTCGCGGTGTCGATGGCAGGGGCAAAGAGGCTGTCGGCAAGGAGGTAGCCGCCGAGCAGCAAGACGGCGACGAGCCAGAGCGGCGGACGGACGAGCTTGATGCCGACCCATCCGACGCAGGCAAGGAAGAACCACAGCGGCACAGACATCAGCGGGTCTCCTTCTCAGCGGACGCCGCAGCGATGACCCTGGGCGGCCACCATGGCGGCGGCGGAAGTCTCGTACTCCGCCGACCAGCCGCAGTCCTCAGTGGCGCAGGCGGCGACATAGGCGATCTGGCCGCGGCGTCCGTGGGAGGTGCCGACAGTGACGTGACCGACGCGGCGCAGTTCGCGGAAGATCCGGTACAGGCCCATGAGTGGTGCTCCTCTCGAATCAGGTGAGTTGGGCGGCGATGGCGTCGGCCAAGGGGGCCGGGACGCCGAGGCGGGTGCACAGGGTGGCGGGGTCGATCCGGACCCCGGTTCGGGTGTGGTGGTCGTCGGCGAGCTTGCGAGCGTGCGCCACCAGCGCTGGCGGAACCACGGCTGCGGGCGCCGGGTCTGCGGCGACCAGGGACGGAGGCGGCTCGGGGATGGGGAGTTGAGCGGGAGAATCGTCGGAAGCCACCGGGCCATCGCGTTTGAGGTCCTCAACTGCGATCTTGTTCGGCGGTAGGGACGGTGTCGGGTCGTCCGCGCCCCGGTCGGGTGCATGGGCGAGGAGGGTGCCACCAAGGAACGCGAGCGCAGGCCATCCGGCGATGCCGAACCGCAGCCAGTCAGGGGGGTGCTGCAGGTCGAGGAATCCAGCGGTGGCGACGTTCGCGCCCAGCGAGGCAGCCAGAGCAATCAGGAACCAAGACCAGGCCAGCCGGGACGGACCATCACTGCGGAGCCGCCGCCAGGCCGCCACAAGCAGCAGGTCGACCGATACGGGGTAGGCCCATGCCTTCCAGTCGTCCTGTCCGGCCGCGGCCGCCAGGTCGTGCAGGTGGGCGAAGGACAACGCTCCAGCGATCACGGCTTGGATCAGAACGGCGTCCGGGCGGATCGAGCGGATCATGTCCATACCTCCTTCGCGAGGTTGGAGCCAGGACGGGGCGGGGCATCATGTCCGGCCGCCCGGCCCCGGCTGTGATCAGTCAGTGGCTTCTCCGGTGCCCCAGCACTTCGGGCACAGAGCGCTCTGTTGGTCGTCGGTTGCACGGCCCTTGCGGATGCCGACGCGGACTGTCTCGGTGATCTCGCCCGCGCCCTTGCAGTCCGGGCACACGGGAGGATGCGGCTTATGCGGGGTGGTCTTCTTCGCGGTCACGGCCGTCACCCCTGACCGGGGTAGTTGGGGCCACGGGTGGGGTCGTAGCCCGGCGGCGGCTCGGGCAGCGAGGCAGCCAAGGACGGGCCCATCACGTTGATGAACTCCTGATCGGCCCCCGGGGTGTGGTCGTACAGGGCTAGGTCACCGAGCATGGCCACGGTGCGGGCGAGGTCCTCACAGTGCGAGCACACTGCGCTCACCGGCCCTTGGCACGTGAACGGTGGTCGACTTCAGCTGCCCGAGAGGCGACTTCCAGTCGCGCGAGCAGAGCATCACGACGCGCTCCCGCTGCCGCACGGCGAAAGCTACGGGCGCGCCGGGCGATCGAGCCACCAATGCAAGCCATGATCTTGGCCAACGAGGGGTGACGCATGATCATCCTTCCGATCTTCAGGCATGGCGGGGATAGGGAATTGGCGAGAGGCGGTCACGCCGAACGTGAAGCAGGAGGAGAGGTCAGGCCGCTTCAACTACTGCGGGCACGGGGTCCAGCGCGGGCTTGAAGCGGGCCAGTTCCGGCAGATCCGGCGTCAGATGGGCGTGCCGGTTGCAGGCGGCGACGGCTTGGCGCATCGAGGTGTGCGGGGTGCGGATGCGCGTCCACTCGCCGCTGGAGTAGCCAACGATGGCCGTACCGCGGCGCGCGTTGGGGATCTGGGTCGCGGCGAACACGGCGTGCGGGGAGATGTCCCCGAAGGTCATCTTGGCGGTCGATTCGTCGTTGACGCGGTGCACCACCCGACCAGTCAACTGGGCCCGCAGCATGGTGATCCCATCGCCGAGTTCGGAGCCGAAGCGCTGCCCGTAGATGTCGAGGAACATCCCCGCGGCGCGGCCGAGTTGGGCCAGCCGGATCAGGGCGGTGATGATCCGGTCCCGACGCTGATCATTGCGCTTGGCGCTCAGGGCGAGTTCCGCGATCTCGTCGATGGTGATCACGACGGGGACCGGGCGTAGCTCTTCGGGAAGGTCCCAGATGTTCGCGGCGATCTCCGCATCCGGAGTGTCAGCACTGATCCGCTGGGCGCACCGCACCGTGTCGTAGATGTCCTCCATCCGCGCCACGAGCGCTTCGAGGAGGTCGGCCGCGTCGTCGGGGCTGTCGGCCAGGGCGGAGAAGCGGCGCGCGAACGGGCTAAGTTCGATCTTCTTGCAGTCGATGCCGACCAGCGCCACCGGCTGCGCGGAGAGCTCTTTGATCACCGTGCGCTGGAAGACCGACTTGCCCGACTGGGTCGCGCCGACCGTCACCGAGTGCGGAGTCTCGCGATAGTCGCGGTAGTGCACCGAGCCGTCTTCCACTCGCGCAACCGGGATCTTCAGCAGATCACGGGCCGTCTTGACGGGCATCCGCACGTCCTTGAGCACGTCGAAGGCCGTCAGGGTGAGCTCGATGATGCCGGGCTTGATCTCGCGTGAGGTGACCTGATGGACCGCGAAGGAGTGCCGCAGCCGGTCGGCAGCCGAGGAGAACTCGAAGGCGTCCTGCCCGGGCCACATCCGGATCCGCAGCAGGAGACCGGTCCGTGTCGGCCGCAGCCACAGAAGCCGGGGTACTCGTTGGCGAGGAACCTCGCGCTTGAGTGCACGGGCCATGGCCAGCCGGAAGCGCGAGGCCGGGACGGTCAGGTGACAGGCGTCCATCACGGCCGCGTAGCGCAGCCGGATACGGAGCGCGGCGATGACGATCCCGAAGGACAGCCAGTACCAGGCGGGGCGCCGCCATCGCAGAAGCCCCGCGGTAGCGACGATCAACGCTAAGACAGTCAGCCACATCATGGTCAAGCGGCCTTCGGCTTCGCGGACCCGGTGGTGAGCGAGGTGACAGCGATCGCGCGGAAGGCGATGCCGTGCCGCTTCTGCCCGTTGAACTCGTTCTCCCAGGCCGAGGCGACCAGGCCCGTCAGAGCAACCGGCGCCCCCATGACCAGGTCGTCCGAGATGCCCGGCTGCGGGACGGTGACCTTCAGAATCTCCACCTCGTCGTTGGCGGAAAACATGACCTCAACCGTCATCTGCGTGACGCCGTCCGCATCCGTGGCGATCTCACCGGTGCGACGGTCCTTGACCTTGGGCTGCGGGGCCTTGGCCACCATCACTGTGGCGGCGGTGGTGTCGACGGGAATCTGACGCATCGTCTGTTCTCCTGATCTTGCGGGGAGTTGAGAGCCGTCGTGCGACGGTGAGATCAGGAGACCGCCAAAGAGGGTGGACGCATCTCGGTCCAGAGGGACGTTTGGGGACGTCTCCCGAAGGGGTAAAACGTCCTTAGCCGTCCGTGCCTCATGGAGGGGACCAGGGAGATGGCGAACGAGCGCTTACGAGCCGCGATTTCAGCAAAGGGCGAGACGATTCAGTCAGTCGCCGAGCACGTCGAGGTGGACCCCAAGAGCGTGGAACGTTGGATCACGCTAGATCGCACCCCGCACCGTCAGCACCGCTGGACTACAGCCAGTTTCCTCGGAGTTGACGAGGTCTACCTCTGGCCAGCAATCGAGAAGCAGGCCGAGACCGCAAGCGCTTCCGAGTTGGTCACGTACTACCCGCACCGCGGAGCCGTGCCAGCGGCCCTGTGGTCGTCCCTGATCGAGAACGCCTCGCATCACGTGGAAATCCTCGTGTACGCGGGCCTGTTCCTCTTCGACAGCCACCCGGACCTACCCGACGAGTTGGCCGACAAGGCGAAGGCCGGGGCCCAGGTGCGCATCCTGTTGGGCGACCCGGATTCAGCGATGATCAGGCAACGCGGCGAAGAGGAAGGCATCGGCGACGACCTGGCTGCCCGAGCCCGCATCACGCGCCGCTACCTCCAACCGGCGACAGCGACACCCGGTGTCGAACTCCGCCTTCATGACACGATCTTGTACAACTCGATCTACCGCTTCGACGACGACGTGTTGGTGAACCCTCACGTACTCGGGGCGCCCGCCGGACAGAACCCAGTACTGCACTTCCGGTACCTTCCCGGCGCCCGGACGTTCCGGCACTACATGCGGAGCTTTGACTACGCGTGGGAGCGGGGACGGCCCGCGTAAGTGAGCCTGCCAACCAGCCGTGCGACGCTGGGGGCATGGCCCGCATCGACTACGTGAATGATCCGAACGCCCCGAAGGCGAACAGCATCGTCCCCTCGGTGGTCGCCGTCGCCGTCAACGAAGCCGGGGAAGTCCTCTTGATCCACAAGACGGACAACGACCTGTGGGCACTGCCCGGCGGCGGGGTCGAAGTCGGCGAGTCTGTCGCCGATGCTGCCGTGCGGGAAACCAAGGAAGAGACCGGCTTCGACGTAGAGGTGACGGGATTGGTCGGCCTCTACACGAACCCAGGGCACGTCATGGCGTACGACGACGGCGAAGTGCGCCAACAGTTCTCGATCTGCTTTACGGCCCGCATCGTCGGCGGGGAGCCCCGCACGAGCAGCGAAAGCAAGGAAGTTGCCTTCATCGCACCAGAGCGGTTGAGCGAGCTGAGCATCCACCCATCCATGCGGATGCGGATCGAGCACGGCTTGGCCAACCGGTCCCAGCCCTACATCGGTTGATCACTCACCAAGCCGGGCACAGGTGCGCTCGACAGCGGCCCCAAGGTACGGCCGAGCCTTGCTGATCGCGGTGTGCACTTCACTGCCCGGCTCGTAGCGAACGAGGATCTCGTCAATCCGACGGTCGAAGTCGAAGAACTGCCCGGCGGGACCGGTCGTCATGTCGGCGTAGATCAGTGCGTCAAGAAGAGGCGAGTCCTCCCGCTCGTAGATGCCCAACTCAGTCGACAGGCCACGCTGTTCCGCCTCATAGACGGCGCCGGAGTGGTGAGCGACCAGCCGGACCAGGCGATCAGGAGCGCCGAGGGACTCAAGGTGCCGAGCACCATCAAGAGGGTGGAAGCCGGTTTCGCGTAGCTCCGGGGCATACCCGATGTCGTGCAGCCAGGCGGAAGCGACGAGGAGATCCCGTTCAACCTCCGGAACAGCCGCCGATGCCTCGCGTGCGCGTGCCGCCACGGCCTGAGTGTGCAGCCAACGGTTCCCGAGCGGAGGCAGCAGGGACTCAGCCAGTTCGGCCGCACCCTGAGGCGTGTCCAGTGCAATAGGCATGATTCGCACCGTAGCCGAGTCGGCCGGTTGTCCAACAGCCCGGCATCAGACCCTCCGAATCATGGTGCGGTCAGAGTTTCCCTACTTCATCAAGGCTCGCTGCGCTCGCGTCTGCCTGATCAGCCTGAGGCGCCAACTACCTTCACCCCGCGGCTTCGCCCCGGTCACACGGAAGCGCCCACCACGGACCGCCGCCGCGATCCGGCCTAGAAGAGGGAAGAGATCAACAGCATCCGTAGGACGACCAGGCGCAGGCACAGGAACACCCCCTCAAGACCACCCACCAGGCCCGAGCCCGCCCCCAAGGGGATCAATCCGAAGGACCGAGGGCCCCAGAACGGGGCGGCGCCGGTCGGCCGCCGCACCGCCGCCTCCCTGTCTGCGCCACCGGCTGCGGGGCACCGACCACCCGTCGCACTCAAGGGGCCAAAACCCAGCACAGGGCCATGGGGGTACAGGGGATTGCCGCACCACAGGTCAACGACGCTTTGTGTTACCGATAAGGCCGGATCGCGGCGGCAGTCCGCGGCGGTATCTCCCGCTACCTGGGCCGTCACCCCGTGGCTGGGGTGGTCGGCTCCACGGCTTTAGGCAGCCACTTTGGGGCGAGCCTCTAAGATCATGGCCCCGATTCGGACCTTGCGGGCAGGTCCACCGACCGCCCGAATCACGATGAGCTTAAGGGGCCATGATCACTCGCCCCAAAGCAGCTCCAGCCCAAAGCCGCTCCACCGACCTCACTAGCAGCCGCCAGTCAGGATTCGCTTACTCTTGCCGCGAGCGAGCTTGTCCCCGACGCGGGTCTATCGCATCCTCGTAGGCGTCATCGATCTCCACTGCCAAGTCGAGCATCCTCTGAGCTAGGTCATCGAGGTCGCAGATAGCAATCTCGCGCTCTTCGAAGCCCTTTCTGTGGCGGCTGCGATAGACGTGGAATATTCGCTGATCAGCCTTCGCTGTCTGCGGGCGCGCCGTGCAGATCTCGTCCCCCGAGCAGCTCTTGGCCCACTGACCATGGACCAGAAGGTTCCTCATTCGAGCCGCATCCTGAATGTCATTGAATGCACGGGCAATGCGGTCGGAGTGATCACTGGGCCACCACTTCATCTCAGTGATCTGACCAAGGATCGCTTTCCCATTCGAGACGAGCCACTCAACTGACTGGCCTTCGAACACGATCCACCCCGCATCGTGGTCGCCAGCCATCCAGCCCACGTTGTAGCGCAGGCGAGATTCCATCCGTGCGCTAGCGACCACCACCCGACCGAGGGCGGAGTACAAGGCGTCGAGGTCTGACGCTTCCTCTGCCGCAGCTCTCATGGCACTAGCATGCCCAAACCGGAGTCTCCGTGCTGCCGAATATCGCAGAGCGACGGGGCAGGGAGCGTAGCGCCTCTCAACACAGGCCAACCACGTGAACGAGCCCCTGCCCAAGGGCGGGCTGACATCCCCTATTGACACCAACGACGATGAACAGCCGCAGTACGCAGCAGCCTTGAGCGCCGCGCCGATCCGCAGCGGGAGGCCCTCTTGGGCATGCCCGATCGAACTCCTGATGCGGTGCTCATGCACGAACGCCCTCCCGGGCCGTCCTCGGGCCGCGGAAGGGCGCTCAGCGATGACCAACGCCGACAACTGCCGACAGCTCAACAGCAGTTCAGAGCGCTGATCAGGTAGGCGGCCGCACGTCAGGCCACCATTGATCAGTTGTGGCTGTGCAGAACCTCGTTCAGACCGCCCCAGACCGCGTTGTTCGGGCGGGCCTCGACGGTGCCCGTGACCGAGTTGCGGCGGAAGAGGATGTTCGAGGCGCCGGAGAGCTCGCGGGCCTTGACGATCTGGCCGTCGGGCATCGTCACGCGGGTGCCCGCGGTGACGTACAGACCGGCCTCGACGACGCACTCGTCGCCGAGCGCGATGCCGACGCCCGCCTCGGCGCCGATCAGGCAGCGCTCGCCGATGACGATGCGGACGTTGCCGCCGCCGGACAGGGTGCCCATGGTGGAGGCGCCGCCGCCGATGTCCGAGCCGTCGCCGACGACGACACCGGCGGAGATGCGGCCCTCGACCATGGAGGTGCCGAGGGTGCCCGCGTTGAAGTTCACGAAGCCCTCGTGCATGACGGTCGTGCCCTCGGCGAGGTGCGCGCCGAGCCGCACGCGGTCGGCGTCGGCGATGCGGACGCCCTTCGGCGCGACGTAGTCCGTCATGCGCGGGAACTTGTCGATGGAGGTCACGGCGAGGTGCAGGCCCTCGGCGCGGGCGTTGAGCCGGACCGTCTCGACGTCGTCCACGGCGACCGGGCCGAGCGAGGTCCAGGCGACGTTGGGCAGGAAGCCGAACTGTCCGTCCAGGTTCACGCCGTGCGGCTTGACCAGGCGGTGGCTGAGCAGGTGCAGACGCAGGTACACGTCGTGGGCGTCCTGCGGCTTGTCGTCGAGGGACGCGATGACCGTACGTACGGCGATGATCTCCACGCCACGGCGGGCGTCCGGGCCCATCGCCTTGGCGGCGCCCGCACCGAGCAGCTCCACGGCGCGCTCGGCGGTCAGCCGCTCGGTGCCCGCGGGGCCCGCCTCCGCGGCGAGCTCGGGAGCGGGGAACCAGGTGTCGAGAACGGTGCCGTCGGTGGTGACGGTGGCGAGTCCTGCGGCGACGGCGCCGGTGGTGCGGGAAGCATTCGTGTCGGTCATGGGTGAAACCTAACCGGAGGTACGGCGCGCGAGCGAACCGGTCTCAGGAGGCGGGCCGCCCGCGGCGTCCGGGGCCGGACCGCCCGCACGAGCGGCGTCCGGTCCTTCCCCGGCGACCACGTCGGCCCGCACCCTGCCGCGCCCCCGCCCCGCCACGAACACCGCGCACCCCGCCGCCCCCGCGAGCACCGCGCAGAGCGGCCACAGCAGCCCGGGCGCCACGGTGTACAGCGCCCCACCGAGCGGCGCCGACAGGACGACCCCGCTGACCGAGACCCCCGAGTACAGGCTCTGGAACCGGCCCTGCAGCCCCGCGGGCGCGTGGTCGGCGACGTACGCGGTGGCCGGTGTCTTGTAGAGGATCTCGCCCGCGGTGAGCAGCAGCATCATGGCCACGGCGGTGCCGAGCCCGGTGCCGACGGCGAGCACGGCGTAGCCCGCGCCGACGAGCAGCAGCCCGGCCCCGACGATCCGCAGCGGCGCGCGGCCGCGCAGGGCGAGGGTGACGGGGAGTTCGAGGAGCAGGATGACGCCGCCGTTGATCGCGAGGAGCCAGCCGTAGACCCCTGTGTCCAGGCCGTGCCGGTCGAGGTCGACGGGGAGCGTCGAGTACTGCTGACGGTAGACGAGGTCGGCGACCAGGATCGCGCCGAGCAGCACGAGGACGGTGGGGCGCCCGCGCAGCGCGGCGAACACCCCGGGACCCGGGTCTGCCGCCCTGGCCCGCACCGCGCCGCGCGCGGGCAGCACCCGCCAGGCGTACACGGCGAAGACGAGCGTGCCGAGCCCGTCGACGACGAAGAGGAGGGCGTACGAGGCGTGGGCGATGAGCAGCGCGCCCAGCGGGGGCCCGACGGTGAAGCCCGCGTTGGCCGCGAACCGGGTCACGGCGAAGGCCTGACGGCGCCCGCCGCCGGGCACGGAGACCGCGACGAGGGCACCGTTGGCGGCGCGCACACAGCCCCCCGCGTACTGGCCGACGGCCGGCACGACGTAGAGCAGCGCGGCGGGCAGGACGGGCAGCGCGAGCACGCCCACGCCGCTGACCAGCGATCCGGCGAGCAGGACGCGCCGGTGGCCGTACCGGTCGCCGAACCAGCCGCCGGTGAAGTTGCCCGCGACCATCCCGGCGCCGCCGATGCCGCTGATGAGACCGGCCTGGGCGACGGACAGGTCGCGCTCGTCCGTCAGATAGACGAAGAAGTAGACGAAGGTGAAGGCGACGACCATGTTGAAGAACTGACCGGCGGCGAGCAGCCACACGACCCTCGGCACGTCCCGCAGACGCTGCCCTTGCGCTTCCCCCTGCCCCTGCCCTTTCCCTTGCTCTTTCTCGTGCCCTTCGCGTTTCCCGCGCGGCATGCCACCCCCGGTAGATCGACGACCACTTAGTTCCTTTTGGGAACGGACTATGTCAGCATGGACGTCATGCCGCAACGGACCCGCCTCGACGACGACCACTGCGCCATCGCGCAGGCCCTGGACGTCGTGGGCGACTGGTGGACCCTGCTGATCGTGCGCGACACGGCGCGCGGGGTGCACCGCTTCGACGAACTGCAGGCCGAACTCGGCGTGTCCCGCAAGGTGTTGACCGAGCGGCTGCGCCTCCTGGTGGCCGCGGGCGTACTGACCCGCACCCCCTACCAGGACCGCCCGGTGCGCCACGAGTACCGCCTGACACCGCGCGGCCGCGCACTGCTGCCCGTCCTGGTCGCCCTCCAGGACTGGGGCGATACCTGGGTACTGGGAGAGGGAGAGACGATGGCGACCGCGACGGAGACGTCCCTGGAGGCCCAGCGGGTCCACGAGCTGCTCGGCACGCGCGTACCGGCAGTCCAACTCATGGGCCATGAAGGGGAGTTGTGCGACCCGGTCGCCGGGGACACCCCCTACACGGTCCTGTACTGCTTCCCCGGCGCGTACGCCCGCCAGGACGCCTACCCGCCCGGCTGGGCGGGGATCCCCGGCGCGCGCGGCTGCACGCTGGAGTCCTGCTCCTACCGCGACCAGCTCGCGGAGTTCACCGCGGCGGGTGCGACCGTGCACGGCGTCTCGTCCCAACGCCCGGACGAGCAGCGGGCGTTCGCGGAGAAGGAGGACCTGCGCTTCCCGCTCCTGTCGGACGCGGACCTGGCCCTGACGGCGGCCCTGCGCCTGCCGACGTTCCGCGCGGCGGGCGTGAGCCGGATGAAGCGGCTGACGCTGGTGGTGGACGGCGACCGGGTGGTGCGGGACGTGCAGTACCCGGTCACGGACGTGGTGGCGAGCGTCGGGGCGGCCCTGGCGAAGGTCAAGTCCCTGACGGAAGAAGCCGGTTGAGCACCTCGCGGGTGTACGCCGCGTCGTAGTCGCCGCCCGTGAGCAGCACCTGGAGACAGATCCCGTCCATCACGGCGACGAGGGCGCGCGCGGTGAAGCGGTCGGTGCGCCGCTCAAGGACGGCGGAGACCTCCTCGCACCACTCCGCCGCCACCGGGCGCAACGCGGGCCTGCGCAGGGCCGCGAGATAGAGCTCGTACTCCAGCTCGACCCCGGCGCGCTCCCCCGAGAACCATTCGCCGAGCAGCCGCACGAGCTCGTCCGCGACATCGGCACCGGGGTCCTCGAAGGCGCCGCTGCTGGTCATCGCCTTGGCGAAGCCCTCGTTGGACTGCCGCAGCGCGGCGACCATCAGCTCGTCGAGCGTCTTGAAGTGGTACGTCGTGGAGCCGAGCGGCACGTCCGCCTCGGCGGCGACCGAACGGTGGCTGAGCCCGGCGATGCCCTGCCGCCCGACCACCCGGATCGCGGCGTCGATGATCCGCTGACGGCGGTCGGGGTCGTAGCGACGGCCCATCAGTGCGCCCCGCCCAGATTGAGCACGACGACGCCCGCGATCACGAGCGCGATGCCCGCGACCTTGACGAGATTGGCGGCCTCTCCCAGGAAGAGCATGCCGATCGCGGCGACGGCGGCGGTGCCGATGCCCGCCCAGATCGCGTAGGCGGTGCCCACGGAGAGGGTCTTGAGGGTCTGCGCGAGCAGCGTGAAGGCGAGGAGATAGCCCGCGACCGTGATCAGCGAGGGCCACAGCCTGCTGAACCCCTCGCTGTACTTCATGGCGGTCGTCCCGGCCACCTCCGCCGCGATGGCCCCGGCCAGCAGTGCGTATCCCATGCGTACGAGTGTACATATCGATGTGTACGGGCGTACGCAAAAGCCCCCCGGAGAATCCTCCAGGGGGCTTCGTCGAAGCAGTGCGGTCTCAGACCGACTCAGACGTTGAACCCCAACGCCCGAAGCTGCTCGCGCCCATCGTCCGTGATCTTGTCCGGGCCCCACGGCGGCATCCAGACCCAGTTGATCCGGAGCTCGTTGACGATGCCGTCCGTGGCGGACTTCGCCTGGTCCTCGATGACGTCGGTCAGCGGGCAGGCCGCCGACGTCAGCGTCATGTCGATCGTGGCGATGTTCGCGTCGTCGACGTGGACGCCGTAGATCAGGCCGAGGTTGACGACGTCGATGCCCAGCTCGGGGTCGACGACGTCGTACAGCGCCTCGCGGACCTCTTCCTCGGAAGCGGGCTTCGTGGTCAGGGTCTCGTTCTCGCTCATGCGGTCTTCCTCTCAGCGACGTCGTCGGCGGCGTCGGTGCCGAGCGCCTGCGCCGTCGCGTCCTTCCACGCCATCCAGCTCAGCAGAGCACACTTCACGCGCGCCGGGTACTTGGAGACCCCGGCGAACGCGACGGCGTCCTCCAGGACCTCCTCCATCGCGTCGTCCGGCGTCAGCTTGCCCTTGGACTGCATCAGTTCCAGGAACACGCCCTGGATCTTCTGCGCCTGGGCGAGCTCCTTGCCGACCAGGAGGTCGTTCAGGACGGACGCGCTGGCCTGGCTGATGGAGCAGCCCTGGCCCTCGTACGACACGTCGGCGATGGTCGACCCGTCGTACCTGACGCGCAGCGTGATCTCGTCGCCGCACGTCGGGTTGACGTGGTGCACCTCGGCGTCGCCATCGCGCAGACCACGCCCGTGCGGGTGCTTGTAGTGGTCCAGGATGACTTCCTGGTACATCGAATCCAGCTTCACGTTCCCAGCCAGCCCCTCAGCCGAAGAAGTTCCGTACGTGCTCCAGGCCGTCGACGAGAGCGTCGATCTCGCCGGGCGTGGAGTACAGATAGAACGACGCTCGCGTGGTCGCAGGAATTCCGTAGCGGAGGCAGACGGGCCGTGCGCAGTGGTGACCCACGCGGACCGCGATGCCTTCCTCGTCCAGGACCTGGCCCACGTCGTGCGGGTGGATGTCGCCGAGCGTGAAGGAGATCGCGGCGCCGCGGTCCTCGGCCGTGGAGGGGCCGATGATCTTGAGGTCGGGGACCTCGAGGAGCCGCTTGACCGCGTACTCGGTGATCGCGTGCTCATGGGCGGCGATCTTGTCCATGCCGATCGCGGACAGGTAGTCCACGGCCGCGCCCAGGCCCACGGCCTGGGAGACCGGGGGCGTGCCCGCCTCGAACTTGTGCGGTGCGGGAGCGTACGTCGAGGAGTGCATCGACACCGTCTCGATCATCTCGCCGCCGCCGAGGAACGGGGGCAGGTCCTCCAGGAGTTCCTGCCGTCCCCACAGCACGCCGATGCCCGTCGGGCCGCACATCTTGTGGCCGGTGAAGGCCACGAAGTCGGCCTGCAGCGCCTGCACGTCGAGCGGCATGTGCGGGGCGGCCTGCGAGGCGTCGATCAGGACGAGGGCGCCGACCTCCTGGGCGCGGCGGACGATCGCCTCGACCGGGTTGTGGGTGCCCAGGATGTTCGACACGAGCACGAAGGAGACGATCTTCGTCTTCTCCGTGATGACCTCTTCGATGTTCGAGAGGTCCAGGCGGCCGTCGTCCGTGAGGCCGAACCACTTCAGCTTCGCGCCCGTGCGCTGCGAGAGCAGCTGCCACGGAACGATGTTGGAGTGGTGCTCCATCTCCGTGATGACGATCTCGGTCTCGTGGTCCACGCGGTAGGGCTCATCGGCCCAACCGAGCATGTTGGCCACGAGGTTGAGCGACTCGGAGGCGTTCTTGGTGAAGATCACCTCGTCGCGGCTGGGCGCGTTGATGAACTCCGCGACCTTGTCACGGGCGCCCTCGTACAGCGCCGTGGCCTCCTCGGCGAGGACGTGCACGCCGCGGTGAACGTTGGCGTTGTGCTGCTCGTAGTACTCGTTCAGTACGTCGAGGACCTGGCGGGGCGTCTGGGAGGTCGCCGCGTTGTCCAGGTACACGAGCTTCTTGCCGTCGTGGATCTGGCGATCCAGGATCGGGAAGTCCTTGCGGATCGCCTCGGTGTCGAGGAGGCCCGGCAGCTGTGTCACGCGGATGCGCCGCCCTTCGTGTAGGCCTCGTAGCCCTCGGCCTCGAGCTTGTCGGCGAGCTCGGCGCCGCCCGACTCGGCGATGCGGCCGTTGGCGAAGACGTGCACGAAGTCGGGCTTGATGTAGCGCAGGATGCGCGTGTAGTGCGTGATGAGGAGCGTGCCGACCTCACCGGTCTCGCGGACGCGGTTGACGCCGTCCGAGACCTGGCGCAGGGCGTCGACGTCCAGGCCGGAGTCCGTCTCGTCGAGGATCGCGATCTTCGGCTTGAGGAGCTCCATCTGGAGGATCTCGTGGCGCTTCTTCTCACCTCCGGAGAAGCCCTCGTTCACGTTGCGCTCGGCGAAGGCCGGGTCCATCTGGAGCTGCTCCATCGCACCCTTGACCTCCTTCACCCAGGTACGCAGCTTGGGCGCCTCGCCGCGGATCGCCGTCGCCGACGTACGCAGGAAGTTGGAGACCGAGACGCCGGGGACCTCGACCGGGTACTGCATGGCGAGGAACATGCCGGCGCGGGCACGCTCGTCGACGGACATCTCCAGGACGTCCTCGCCGTCGAGGGTGACGGTGCCCTTGGTGATCGTGTACTTGGGGTGACCCGCGATGGAGTAGGCGAGCGTCGACTTGCCGGAGCCGTTCGGGCCCATGATGGCGTGCGTCTCGCCCTGCTTCACGGTCAGGTCGACGCCCTTGAGGATCTCCTTCGTGGCGTTGTCGGCCTCGACGGTGACGTGCAGGTCCTTGATTTCAAGCGTTGCCATGGGTGCCTCAGGACTCCTGGGAGAGGGAGACGAGCACGTCGTCCCCTTCGATCTTTACGGGGTATACGGGGACGGGGCGCGTCGCGGGAAGGCCGGACGGCTTGCCGGTGCGGAGGTCGAACGCGGAGCCGTGCAGCCAGCATTCGATCTGGCAGTCCTCCACCTCGCCCTCGGAGAGGGAGACGTTCGCGTGCGAGCAGATGTCGTTGATCGCGAACACCTCGCCCTCGGTGTGGACGACCGAGACCGGCGTGCCGTCGAGTTCCACCCGCTTCGGGGTGTCCTCCTCCAGCTCGCTCAGCCCACAGGCCCGAATGAATCGGGCGCCGTCGAAGGTCATGCGACCGTCGCCTCCAGCTCCTCTTCGATCTTCGCGATGAGGCGCTCCTCGACGTCGGGCAGGCCGATCTGCTGGACCAGCTCGGCGAAGAAGCCGCGGACGACCAGGCGGCGCGCCTCGTCCTCCGGGATGCCGCGGGACTGCAGGTAGAAGAGCTGCTCGTCGTCGAAGCGGCCGGTCGCCGAGGCGTGGCCCGCGCCGACGATCTCGCCGGTCTCGATCTCGAGGTTCGGCACCGAGTCGACCCGGGCGCCGTCGGTCAGAACCAGGTTGCGGTTCATCTCGTAGGTGTCCGTGCCCTCGGCCGCGGCCTCGATGAGGACGTCGCCGATCCACACCGCGTGGGCGTTGTCGCCCTGGAGCGCGCCCTTGTAGACGACGTTCGACTTGCAGTGCGGGGTGTTGTGGTCGACCAGGAGGCGGTGCTCCTGGTGCTGGCCCGCGTCGGTGATGTAGAGGCCGAAGAGCTCGGCCTCGCCGCCGGTGCCCGCGTAGTTGACGCGCGGGTGCAGGCGGACCAGGTCACCGCCGAAGGTGACGACCACGGACTTGAAGGAGGCGTCGCGGCCGATCAGCGCGTTGTGCTGGGCGACGTGCACCGCCGTGTCGTCCCAGTCCTGGACGGAGACGACGGTGAGCTTGGCGCCGTCGCCGACGACGAAGTCGACGTTGGCGGCGAGCACGGCGTCACCGGTGTGGTCGATGACGACCAGGGCCTCGGCGAACGCGCCGAGCTCGATCACCTGGTGCGCGAAGGCGGTGCCGCCCTCGCCGTGCACGGTGATCCGGATCGGCTCGGTGAGGACCGTCTCCTTGGGGACGGACACGACCGAGGCCTTCTCGAAGGACGAGTACGCCTGGGCGGCGACGCGGTCGACGGGCTTGCCCGCCTTGCCCACGCGCGCGTCGTCCCGGCCGACGGTCTCCTGGGTGACGCCCTCGGGGGCGCTCACCTCGACGCGGATGCCGCCGTCGGCGACCGCGGTGCCGTCGTGCAGCCCGCGCAGGCGCTCCAGCGGCGTGAACCGCCACTCCTCCTCGCGGCCGTGCGGCACGGGGAAGTCCGCCACGTCGAAGGACGGGGGCGCGCTCATGCGGGTCGCGACGGTGGACTCGGCGGCCACCGCGATCGATCCTGCGGTGGTGCTTCCCACCGGGATGTTCTGAGCCTCAGCCATGGCTGTCGTCGTGCTCTCTCTCTGCGTAAAGAAGTCAGTAGCTGCGGGGGCCCGGCCGGTTCGCACCGGCCGGGACGCGGCCGGTGTTAACCGACCGAACCCTCCATCTGCAGCTCGATCAGCCGGTTCAGCTCCAGGGCGTACTCCATGGGCAGCTCCTTGGCGATCGGCTCGACGAAGCCGCGCACGATCATCGCCATGGCCTCGAACTCCGTCAGACCGCGGCTCATCAGGTAGAAGAGCTGGTCGTCGGAGACCTTGGAGACGGTGGCCTCGTGGCCCATGGAGACGTCGTCCTCGCGGACGTCGACGTAGGGGTAGGTGTCCGAGCGCGAGATCGTGTCGACGAGCAGCGCGTCGCAGAGCACGTTCGACTTCGATCCGGCGGCGCCCTCACCGATCTCGACGAGGCCGCGGTACGACGTACGACCGCCGCCGCGCGCCACCGACTTGGAGACGATGTTGGAGGACGTGTTCGGCGCCATGTGGACCATCTTGGAACCGGCGTCCTGGTGCTGGCCCTCGCCCGCGAAGGCGATGGAGAGCGTCTCGCCCTTGGCGTGCTCGCCCATCAGGTAGACGGCCGGGTACTTCATGGTGACCTTGGAACCGATGTTGCCGTCGATCCACTCCATGGTCGCGCCCTCGTACGCCACGGCGCGCTTGGTGACCAGGTTGTAGACGTTGTTCGACCAGTTCTGGATCGTCGTGTAGCGGCAGCGGCCGCCCTTCTTCACGATGATCTCGACGACCGCGGAGTGCAGCGAGTCCGACTTGTAGATCGGCGCGGTGCAGCCCTCTACGTAGTGAACGTAGGCGTCCTCGTCCACGATGATCAGGGTCCGCTCGAACTGGCCCATGTTCTCCGTGTTGATGCGGAAGTAGGCCTGGAGCGGGATCTCGACGTGCACGCCCTTGGGGACGTAGATGAACGAGCCGCCGGACCACACGGCGCTGTTCAGCGAGGCGAACTTGTTGTCACCGACGGGGATGACGGTCCCGAAGTACTCCTTGAAGAGCTCCGGGTGCTCCTTCAGCGCCGTGTCGGTGTCCAGGAAGATGACGCCCTGCTCCTCCAGGTCCTCGCGGATCTGGTGGTAGACGACCTCGGACTCGTACTGGGCGGCGACACCGGCGACGAGGCGCTGCTTCTCCGCCTCGGGGATGCCGAGCTTGTCGTACGTGTTCTTGATGTCCTCGGGCAGGTCCTCCCAGGACGCCGCCTGCTTCTCCGTGGAGCGCACGAAGTACTTGATGTTGGCGAAGTCGATGCCCGAGAGGTCCGAGCCCCAGTTGGGCATGGGCTTCTTGTCGAACAGGCGCAGGCCCTTGAGGCGGAGCTTGGTCATCCACTCCGGCTCGGACTTCTTCGCGGAGATGTCCCGGACGACGTCCTCACTGATGCCGCGCTTGGCAGAGGCACCAGCCGCGTCGGAGTCGGCCCAGCCGTATTCGTACGTGCCCAGGCCCTCGAGCTCGGGGTGGGCAGTCTCCTCGATAGGGAGAGTCATGCGGGGTTCCTCCCGGCGGTGCTTGCTGATGCTGAATGGGGGTGCTGCGGGGTACTGCGGGGGATGAACGTCGTGCAGACGCCGTCGCCGTGGGCGATCGTGGCGAGGCGCTGGACGTGCGTGCCCAGGAGCGTGGAGAACATCTCCGTCTCCGCCTCGCACAGCTGCGGGAACTGCTCGGCGACGTGCGCGACCGGGCAGTGGTGCTGGCAGAGCTGCTCGCCGACCGGTGCGCTACGCGCCGTAGCAGCGTACCCGTCGGTGGTCAATGCCTTCGCCAGAGCCTCGGTGCGCCGCTCCGGGGGCGCCGCCTCGATCGCCTTCTTGTACGTCTCGGCCTGGGCGGCGATCCGCGCCTTGGCGAACGCGACGACCGCGCCTTCCCCGTGGTGCTCGGCGATCCACCGGAGCGCGTCCGCGGCCAGCTTGTCGTACGACTGGTCGAAGGCGTCGCGCCCGCAGTCGGTCAGGGCGAAGACCTTGGCGGGCCTGCCCCTGGTCCGTGCTCCGTAGACCCGCTGCTCACGGGGCTCGACGACGTTCTCATGGGCGAGGGCGTCGAGGTGCCTGCGGACGGCGGCCTGGGTGAGGCCGAGCCGCTTGGCGAGGTCGGCGACGGTGGACGGGCCGTGGTCCAGGATGGACCGCGCGACCCGGTTGCGCGTGGAGCGCTCTCCGGTCGCGAGTTCCTCCTGCGGAGCCTCGCCAACGTTTTTCACAACGCCATTGTTGCGTAATTCCTCAGAACCTGACAACCCGCGCCCCGATCACCGGTCGGTGCGCTGCATCACTTAGGCATACCTAAGCTGACCTGCGGAAACGATCACTGATCGATCAAATCGGTGGCGCCCGCCCGATCCTTCCAGGAGACTCCTGGACCATGCCGACACCCCCTCCCACCGGCCCTTTGTGCACGCGCGAGTCGCTCGCGGACGAGCTGTCGAAGCTCGGTGTGCGCCCCGGCGAGACCCTCCTCGCGCACACCTCGCTCAGCTCGCTCGGCTGGGTCAGCGGAGGCCAGATCGCACTCGTCCAGGCGCTCCTCGACGCCCTCGGGCCCGACGGCACCCTGGTGGTCCCGACCCACTCGGGGGACAACTCCGATCCCGCGGTGTGGCAGAACCCTCCGGTGCCCGAGAGCTGGCTGCCCGTGCTCCGCGCCACGCTCCCCGCGTACGACCCGCTGCTCACGCCCAGCTTCGGCGTCGGCGTCGTCCCCGAGGCCGTACGCACCTGGCCCGGCGCCCTGCGCAGCGCGCATCCGCAGGCCTCGTTCGCGGCCCTCGGCCCCGCCGCCGCCACGATCACCGCGGGGCACGCCCGCGGCTGCAGCTTCGGCGAGCGCAGCCCGCTGGCCCGGCTGGAGAAGGCGGGCGCCCGCGTGCTGCTGCTCGGCGCGGGCTACGGCGCCTGCACCGCGTTCCACCTGGCCCAGTACCGGATCCCAGGACCCGAGACCGAGCACTCCTTCGCGGCCATGACGCCCCAGGGCCGCCGGTGGACGACCGTGCGGGAACCGGCGATCCCCAGCGACCGCTTCGAGGAGCTCGGCGCGGCCTTCGAGCGGGACACGGAGGTCGTACGGGGAAGCGTGGGCGCCGCCGCATCGCGGCTGTTCCCGCTCGCGGACGCGGTCGCCTACGCCGAACGGTGGCTGGTGTCCCCCGCCCAGTCGTCGGCGTCTCCCGCCTAGAGGTCCTCCTCGCGCTCCGGTCGCCCCATGAACCAGTACGAGCCCGCGACGAGGAGACCGCCCCCGACCACGTTCCCCGGCACCGTGAACAGCAGGTTCCTGCCCAGGTCGGCGAAGCCCGCGCCGCCGTCCAGGATCGCGAGGGCGAACAGCGCCATGTTCGCCACGCAGTGCTCGAAGCCGACCGCGACGAAGACCAGGACCGGGATCCACAGCACGAAGATCTTCGCGCCGTCGCCCTTGGCCCGGTAGAACATCCAGATCGCCAGGCAGACGAGGAAGTTGCAGAGCACGGCCCGCCAGAAGAGCTGGCCGCCGTCGAGCGCCTCCTTGCCCCGGACCATCTCGGCGAGCATCGCGCGCGCCGAGGGCGTGGACGTCACGCCCGACGCGTGCACCATCGCGCCGAAGAGGAACGCCCCGACGCCGTTCCCCGCCAAGGAGAGCGCCCAGCTGCCGACCAGGTCCCGCGCGCCCGTGCGCCCCGTCAGGGCGCCGATCAGCATCACCATCACATTGCTGGTGAACAGCTGTGCGCCCGCGAACATCACGATCGTCAGCGCGATCGGGAAGACCGCTCCTTCGAGGAGTCTCACCGCCGGGGAGCCCGCCGCCACGAACGGCGACACCGCCACCAGGAGCAGCACCTCGCCGATCCCGATGTACGCGCCCGCGAGGACGGCCGAGACGAAGTAGCGCGGGGTGCGCCTGAGGTCACGCGCCTTGTGGGCCGCCTGCTCGGATGTCTCCTCGACGTTCTCCGCGATGCTGGTCACGCATCGACGCTAGGCCCCGCTTCGTCCCCGTACGGCCGGAAAAGGTCACCAGGAAGAGGACCGGCGCCCCGCCCGCCCGGGACCTCGGACCCGTCCCTAGACTGGCTCACCATGCGAAACGAGCCCGTCGTCCAGATCGAGAGTCTGGTCAAGCGGTACGGAAACAAGACCGCGGTCGACGGTCTCGACCTCAGCGCCGGGGCGGGCATCACCGCCGTCCTCGGCCCCAACGGCGCGGGCAAGACCACCACGATCGAGACCTGCGAGGGCTACCGGAAGCCGGACTCCGGCACCGTGCGCGTCCTCGGCCTGGACCCGGTCCGCGAGGCCGACGCGCTGCGGCCCAGGATCGGCGTGATGCTCCAGTCCGGCGGCGTCTACTCGGGCGCCCGCGCCGACGAGATGCTGCGCCACGTCGCCAAACTCCACGCCGACCCGCTGGACGTGGGCGACCTCATCGAGCGCCTCGGCCTCGACAGCTGCGGCCGCACCACCTACCGGCGCCTGTCCGGCGGCCAGCAGCAGCGCCTCGCGCTCGCCATGGCCGTGGTCGGCAGGCCCGAACTCGTCTTCCTCGACGAGCCGACCGCGGGCCTGGACCCGCAGGCGCGCCGGGCCACCTGGGACCTCGTGCGCGATCTGCGCCGCGACGGCGTCGCCGTCATCCTCACCACGCACCACATGGACGAGGCGGAGGAGCTCTCCGACGACGTCGCGATCATCGACGCGGGCAAGGTCATCGCCCAGGGCAGCCCCGACGAGCTGTGCCGGGGCGGCGCCGAGAACACCCTGCGCTTCACCGGCCGTCCAGGGCTCGACGTCGGCTCGCTCCTCAAGGCGCTGCCGCCGGACTCGGCCGCGGCCGAACTGACCCCCGGCGCCTACCGCGTGAGCGGCACGGTCGACCCCCAGCTGCTCGCCACGGTCACCTCGTGGTGCGCCCAGCACGGCGTCATGCCGGACCGCATCTCGGTCGAACGCCACACCCTCGAAGACGTCTTCTTGGAGCTCACGGGTAAGGAGCTGCGCGGATGAGCGCCGCCGGTACGTACACGCCGAAGCCGGGCGCCGCCCCGCTGCCCCGCATGATCGCCGCGCAGGCTGTCCTCGAGACGAAGATGCTGCTGCGCAACGGCGAGCAGCTCCTCCTGACCGTCGTCATCCCGACGCTCCTGCTCGTGCTGTTCAGCGCGGTCGACATCGTCGACACGGGCGACGGCGAGGCCGTGGACTTCCTCGCGCCCGGCATCCTCGCGCTCGCCGTGATGTCGACGGCCTTCACGGGCCAGGCCATCGCGACGGGCTTCGAGCGGCGGTACGGCGTGCTCAAGCGGCTCGGCGCCTCGCCGCTCCCCCGCTGGGGCCTGATGGCGGCGAAGACCCTGTCCGTCCTGGTCACCGAGGTGCTGCAGATCGTCCTGCTCACGGTGATCGCCTTCGCGCTCGGCTGGTCGCCGCACGGCAACCCCTTCGCCGTACTGCTGCTCCTGGTGCTCGGCACGGCCGCCTTCTCCGGGCTCGGTCTGCTGATGGCGGGCACCCTCAAGGCCGAGGCGACGCTGGCGGCGGCGAACCTCGTCTTCCTGCTCCTGCTCATGGGCGGCGGCGTGATCGTCCCGCTCGACAAATTCCCCGACGCGGCCCAGTCGGTCCTCGGCCTGCTGCCCATCTCGGCGCTCTCCGACGGGCTGCGCGACGTGCTGCAGCACGGTGCGGGCATGCCGTGGGGGGACCTCGGGATCCTCGCGGTCTGGGCGGTCGCCGGGCTCGGCGCGGCGGCCAGGTTCTTCCGCTGGGAGTGACGCGGTCCGTCCTCAGGGAGTGACGTGAGCACGGAACGGGCACTCCCGTTCCGTGGCCGACACCCCGGAATTACCCGGATCATCGCGGGCAGCCCGCGCCCTGCAGCCGCTCCTCCACGACGTGGTCCTCTGCGTCGCGGCACCCGCGTTCGCCGCGTCGCCCCGCGACGGCCAGCTCCGCGGCGCGCGGGCCGACGGCTTCTACGACCACGACCGGCGGCTCCTGCACACCCTGTGCCTGCTGCTCGACGGCCGTGCGCCCGAGCCCGTCGGCGTCCAGCCGCTCGGCCCCGACCGGGTCCGCTTCACCTCCGTGCACCGCTGCCCCGGCGACGGCACCGCCGACCCGACGCTGATCGTCGAGCGGGTGCGCACCGCGGGCGACGGCGAGACGGTCCTGCTGCGCAACGTCGGCACCGCCGCCCGCCGATTACGCGTCGAACTGACCGCCGCCACCGACCTCGCCGACATCGCCGACGTGAAGCGAGGCCTCACCGGCCCCGCCGTCGCCCCGTCCGCGCCGCGCGCGGGAGGCCCCGCGCTCGTCTGGCGCTCCCCCACGGGCCGTGCCCGGGTGCGCGCCGTCGAATGCCCCGAGGAGCCCGAGACCGCGACGGGCCCGGCGCACGGCACGTTCACCTGGCCGCGGGTCGAGCTCGCGCCGGGCGGCTGCTGGCTGCTCCGGCTCGCCGTCACGGGCCGCGCCGTGCCCGACCCGCCGGGCCATCCGGTCGCCGCGCCCCCGCGCGTGCCCTGGTCGGATCCGGTGGTCCGCGGCGACCGGCGGCTGATCGGCCTGGTCCGCCAGGGGCTCGCCGAGCTGCGGGCGCTGCGGCTAGCGGACCGGGCGGGTGGCGGGAGCGCCCGCTGCGACGACCAGTTCATCGCCGCGGGCTGCCCCTGGTACCTGACGCTCTTCGGCCGGGACTCCCTCTGGTCGGCCCGCATGCTGCTGCCGCTCGGCACCGAACTGGCCCGCGGCACCCTGTGGACCCTCGCTCGCCGCCAGGGCACGGTCCACGACGACTTCCGCGAGGAGGCGCCGGGGCGGATCCTGCACGAGCTGCGCCCCGCCGAGTCCCGGCACGGCCAGGGGCTGCTGCTCCCCGCCCACTACTACGGCTCCGTCGACGCCACCCCGCTCTTCGTCTCGCTGCTCGTCGACGCCTGGCGCTGGGGCCTGCCCGCCGCCGAGGTCGAAGGGCTCCTGCCGTACGCGGAGCGCGCGATGGCCTGGATCGTCCGCACCAGCGGCAAGGACAAGGACGGTCTGCTGCGCTACTACCCGCGCCGCGGCGGGCTCCTGCACCAGTCCTGGAAGGACTCCGCCGACGCGGTGCGCGACGCGGCGGGCCGGCGCGTCGAGCCCCCGCTGGCCCTCTGCGAGGTGCAGGGCTACGCCTACGAAGCCGCCACGGGCCTCGCCGACCTGCTGCACTCCCGCGGGGCGACGGCGCGGGCGAGGAGGCTGCGCACCTGGGCCGTGGCGCTCCGCGGCCGCTTCGCCGACGCCTTCTGGATCGACGCCAAGGAGGGGCCCGCGCCCCGCTACGTCGCCATCGCGGTGGGCCGCGACCTCGCTCCGGTCACGGGCCCCGCCTCCAACATGGGCCAGCTGCTCGGCACCGGCATCCTCGACCGGGACGGCTGCGCCGACGTCGCCGCCTGGCTGGCCGCGCCCGAGCTGAACTCCGGCTGGGGGCTGCGCAGCCGGTCCGCCGCCGTGCCCGGCTTCAACCCGCTAAGCTACCACGGCGGTTCGGTGTGGACCCACGACACGGCGATCGCCGTGCAGGGCCTGTGCGCGGCGGGCCGCCCCGCCGAGGCCGCGCTGCTCGCCGACGGACTGCTCGACGCCGCCGTCCACTTCTCGTACCGGATGCCGGAGCTGTACGGCGGCGACGCGCGCACCGAGACCTCGCCCGCCCCGCTCGCCTACCCGGCCGCCTGCCGCCCGCAGGGCTGGTCGGCGGCGTCCGGCGTCGCGGTGCTCGGCGCGCTGCTCGGCCTGCGTCCCGACGCCCCGCGCCGCGAGCTGCGGCTGCGCCCGCTCCCCGCGGGCCTGCTCGGACCGCTCGCCGTGTCGGGGCTGCGCCTTGCGGGCGCGGACCTCTCGGTGCGGATCGACCACGCAGGGCGTACGACGGTGACCGGGCTGCCCGACGGCTGGCGGGTGGACACCGGCGGGGGCGCCGGTTCAGACACCGGCGCGGGTGCCGGTCCCGGCCCGCACTGCTGACGCTCCGTCCGGTCCGGCCGGTGCTCCGCCCCGACCGGCCAGGAGTGCGCGGTACTCGTCCTGCATGCGCTTCAGGTAGATCTTGCGCAGGTCGAAGTGCCCGGTGACGTGGGCCCGTCCGCGCAGGCCCATCAGCCGGCCCGTCTCCCGGTCGTCGAGGAGTTCGGCGAGGCGCGCCGCGAGCTGCTCCTCGTCCCTGTCGGGCACCAGATAACCGATCACCCCGTCGTTGTCGACGCCCTCGTCGAGGCCGCCCATCCGGGTCACCACGACGGGCCGCGCCGCGCACATCGCCTCCAGCGGGGCGAGCCCCATCGGCTCGTCGAATAGCGAGGGATAGACGACGACGGTGGACTCCGCGTAGAGATCAGGCATTTGATCGACACCGGCCTCGACGAATTCCACGTACGATTCCAGATCGCGCTTTTCGATCTCTTTTTCGACGCGTTCCCTGAAGCCGATCTTCTCACCGTGGAAATCGACTGTCTGACGGGTGTCCGTAAGCAGCAGCCGGGGCCGGGATACGCACATCCCGCAGCGGACGATCAGATCGAGCGCGCGGACCGCGAGCAGCGCTCCCTTGTCGGGGATCAGCCGGGCGGGCAGCAGCACCGTCCCCGGCTGCGGCGCGACGTCGAGAGGGGCCACGCGCGCGTAGGGGGCGGTGTCGATGCCCAGGTAGGTGCGCTCCGCGCGCACGCCGAGCACGTCGGCGCAGGCGGTGCGCAGGAACTCGGAGACGGCGTAGTGCCGGTCCCAGCGGTCCGCCGTGAGCACGGATTCGCCGCGTCCGGGATCGCCCCAGATGCTGTGGTACGTATGGCAGAGCGCGAGTCGCAGCGGGGTCCGCAGGGCCTCCAGGGCCTGGGCGGGGGCCGCGCTGAAGTGGTGCAGGTTGTGGCAGTGCACCAGCCTGATGCCGCGCTGGAGGAGCACCTCGGAGAACCACCGGGTGAGCCGCCGCGCGTCGTCGGGTCCCGGGTCGAGCCTGGCCAGGTCGAGCGCCGGGTGGGTGAGCACCTCCACCCCCGGTTGACCCGGGCACTGCGCGCCCGGCGTTCCGGTGAGCACGGTGACGCGGTTCCCCCGCCGCGCCAACAGCCGTGAATAGTCCCAGAGGTGGGATTCCACCCCGCCCACGCTGGGCGGAAAGGACCAGTGGACCAACGCGATATCCATCCCGCCCCCCGGGGGTTGATCCATTGTGCCGAGGTCCATGCCGCCTCCGTACCGTCGAATCCGCGAAGCGCAGATGCTAGCCCCAGATTCCACGGCGGTGATATTCCGGCGGGTGCGGCTTTACCCCGAGAATGGGACTGTACTGCGCGCCGCGCGGGGGAGGCAGACAGGGGGAACTGATGTCCGTATCCATTTCCGGCGCATTCACCGGCGCCCGCAGGCAGTTCGCCCTCACACGCAGGCGGCTCGTCAGCACGCGCAGGCGGTTCGCCGTCGGCATCAGGCGGCTCGCCACCGGCACCACCGCGGTCTCCGCCCTGGCCATCGCCCTGATGGGGATCATCAAGGAGAAGACGAGCGGCCCGGCCCTCGTGGTCTTCGTCGTGCTCATCGTGCTGGCCGTCCTCGCCCTCATCCTCGTCGCCCGTCCCGCCACGCAGGAAAGCGGAACGGCCGAGGACGCCACCGTGCGCGCCGTGCCGCCCAACAACCTCCCCTTCCGCTCGCGGTACTTCGTGGGCCGCAAAAAGGAAATGGCCCTCCTGGAACGGACCCTGCGGCCCGAGAAAGGCCCCAAGGGCCGCCGCGTCAGCGTCGTGCACGGCACCGGCGGCGTCGGAAAGTCCCAGCTGGCCACGGCGTACGCGCACGGCACGCTGACCGAGCACAGCCTCACCCGGTGGCTCAACGCCACCAGCCCCGACCGGCTCCTGTGCGACCTGCTCGAACTCGCCACCCTGATCGGCATCACCTACCACGAGTCCAAGACCGTGGTCCTGACCCGGCTGTGGAGCTGGCTGCGCGACCATCCGGACTGGCTGCTCGTCTACGACAACGTCCAGCTCGACGGCGCCGAACAGTCCGGCGAAGGGCCCGTCGACCAGCAACTGCGGTTACAGCCCCTGCTGCCGCCCGAGGGCGTCGGCGAGATCCTGATCACCACCCAGCTGCGCGAGGGCTGGACCGGACTCTGCCCCGATCCCGTCGAACTCACCGTCTACGACGAGGACGACGGCCTGGCCTTCCTGCGCAAGCGGACCGGTTCGACCGCCGACGAGCGGCTGCGCTGGCTCGGCAGGCAGCTCGGCTGGCAGCCGCTCGCCCTCGAACAGGCGGGGGCGTACATCGAACAGGCCGAGATCGGCGTCGAGGGCGAGGACTTCGAGGAGTACCTGCAGCGCCTCTCCGCGCAGAGCGCCGACAGCGACGCCAAGACCTTCGAGCTGGCGATCGAGCGGATCGGCGCGCAGCAGCCCGCCGCCGAGGATCTGATGCGGCTGTGCAGCTTCCTGGCGTCCGAGGACGTGCCGCGCGCCACGCTCTTCCGCTACCGCTCGGTCCTGCCCGACCGGCTGCGGCTCGTCATGGACGACCAGCTGGCCTTCACCCGGCTCGTGCTCAAGCTGGTCGACCACTCCCTGATGACCCGCCACGGCGACGGCCGCACGGAGCCGGTGACGTACGGAATCCACCCCCGGGTGCAGATATTCATCCGGTCCCGGCTGACCGGACACGAGCGTCTGGAGTGGTCGCAGGCCGCGGTCCGGCTGATCGAGGCGGCCTTCCCGCTCGCCCCCGACCAGCTCGAATCGCGAGCCACCTGCGACCGTCTCATGCCGCACGTCGACGCGGTCACCGCCGAGCCCGCCTGGGCCGCCGACAGCGACGGCGAACTGGGCGCGGCCCGCGACCCGGAGGCGCTGGTGCGCCTCCTGCACCGGGCGGGCAGCTACCAGAACCACCGCTGCGAGTGGAAGAGCGCGCTGGCCTACTTCGCCAGGGAGGTGGAGCTGCGCGGCCTGGGCACGGGATCCGAGCAGTGCCTGGCGACGGCCCATCTCGCCACGGCCCGCCAGCACTACCTCCTCGCCCACCTCGACACGGCGGAGGCGGCCTGCGGCAGGGCGCTCGCGCTGTGCGACGCCCACAAGGACGACGACGCCTTCCAGCAGGTGCGGGCGCAGTGCTGCCGCCAGTTCGGCGGCATCCTGCGCGAGCGCAACCGCTTTCGGGAGGCGAGCGGCTATCTGGAGGCGGCGCTGCGCATCTACGAGCTGCAGGGCTCGGGCTGGGAGGTCATCGACTGGGCGGTCACCGAGCAGGAGGCCGGGATGATCCACCGCAACGCGGGCCGGCACGTCGACGCGCTCGACTGCTACGAGCGGGCCGGTGACCTCGTCGGCGGCGGCGGCTCCACCGGCCTGGAGGAGCACGTGGTGTTCCGGGCGATGCTCCGCCGCGACGCCGGGATCGTGGCGCAGGACCGCGGCGACCTGGACACCGCGGAGCGCGAGCTCTCGGCGGCGCACGAGGTGTTCCGCAGCAAGCGCGGCGAGGAGGACTTCGAGACCGCTCAGGTCGCCAAGTTCCTCGCGGACGTGCTGCGCCGCAAGGGCCAGCAGTGCAGGGCGGCGTCGCGCAGCACCCGCAATCCGCTGCGCAAGCGCAGGCTGCGCGCACAGGCCCACGCGCACCTCGCGACGGCGCACGAACTCCTCTGCCCCGTCCTCGCCCTGCTCGGCAAGCGCCGTACGACGGAGGCCCACACCTACGCGGCCTGTCTCAACAAACTGGGCTCGCTGCAGTGGGCGCAGGGGCATCTGCACCGGGCGATCGACACCCTGCGCGAGGCCGAGGAGATCTACGTCACCGCGTACGGACCCGACCACCACTACCGGGCCAAGACCCTCTCCCGGCTCGGCCCCGTACTGCGCGCCGCGGGCGATCGCGAGGGCGCCGAGCGCGCGCTGCGCACGGCCGAACGCATCTTCGTCGCCAGCCTGGGCGAGGGCCACCCCTCGCTCGTCGCGGTGTACGAGTTCCTCGCGGACGGCGCCCAGGACCCGGCGCGGGCCGAGGAGCTGCGGGCCCGCGCCGCCCGCATCCACCGGTCACTCTGGGGCAAGTCGTGCCCCTCGTGAAAGCTTGCACAAGCGGCCCCCTACGATAGGGCGCGTGCCAAACGTGACCCGAGACGACGTCGCTCAAGCCGTGCGGAACCCGCTCGCCTTCATCGCCGAGCGCTGGACCCCCACTCAGCGGACCGTCCAGCAGGCGGCCTTCATCTCCCTCGCGATGACCGTGCTCATCGTGGTGACGGGCGGTGCCGTCCGGCTGACGGGCTCCGGCCTCGGCTGCCCGACGTGGCCCAAGTGCACGGACGACTCCCTGACCGCGACCAGCGAGATGGGCTTCCACGGCGTCGTCGAGTTCGGCAACCGCATGCTGACGTACGTGCTGTGCGCCGCCGTCGGCTGGGCGATCATCGCCGCGCGCTCGCAGAAGCCGATGCGGCGCAGCGTGACCCGGCTCGGCTGGGCCCAGTTCTGGCTGGTCATGGGCAACGCCGTGCTCGGCGGCATCGTGGTCCTCGTCGGCCTCAACCCGTGGACGGTCGCGGCACACTTCCTGCTCTCCACCGCCCTGATCGCGGTCGCCGTCACGATGTGGCAGCGCATCCGCGAGGGCGACGCGGAGCCGCGCCCGCTGGTCGGCAAGGCCGTGGCGCAGCTCGTCTGGTTCCTGGTCGCGGCCTCCGTGCTGCTCATCGCGGTCGGCACGGTCGTGACGGGCTCGGGGCCGCACGCGGGCGACTCCAGCGACGTGCCGCGGATGGGCTTCGACTGGGAGACCGTCAGCAAGCTGCACGCGGTGCTCGCGTGGATCGTGGTGACGCTGACGTTCGCCCTGTGGTTCGTCCTCAAGGCGGTCGACGCCCCGCGCGGCCCGCTCTCGCGCACCCGCGACCTGTTCCTGATCCTGCTCGCGCAGGGCGCCATCGGCTACGTCCAGTACTTCACGGACCTGCCGGAGGTCCTGGTCGGCCTGCACATGTTCGGCTCGTGTCTGGTGTGGATCGGTGTGGTGCGGGTGCTGCTCGCGCTGCGGGAGCGCCCCGTCGGTACGGCGGGGCTGCCCGCCCAGGCCGACGACTCACAGCTCTCCTCCGTCTGAGAGTCCGTACACCCGGCGGGCGTTGCCCGCGGCGATGAGTCCGGCGACGCGCTGCGCGTCGCCGAGCGACCAGGCCCCCTCGGCGACCCAGGTGCCGAGCACCCGGCCGAGCGCCTCCCGGAACAGGCTCGCGCCGACGACGTGCAGTTCGGGCAGCCCGTGGGCGCCGCTGGAGAACAGCAGCTTGCCGAACGGCGCGAGTTCCAGGATCTCCGCGAGGACGGCCGCCGCACGCGCTCCGGTGCGCACGAGAGCGGGCCCCAGATCCGCGTACACGTGCGGGAAGAAGGACGCCAGGTGCGCGGCGCTGCGGTGGTACGGATAGCCGTGCAGCAGCACCAGATCGGTGCCGAGCCCCGCGGTGGCCCGCGCGAAGTCCCCGAAGTACGTCTGGGGGTCACCGGCGCCCGCGTGCAGCTGCAGCGGCCGCCCGGAGGCCACGGCGATCCACAGCAGGTGCCGCAGCAGCACCGGGTCGGTCAGTTCGCCGCCGACCTGCCGCCCCGCGAGCCAGCGCCCGACCGCGCCGCGCACCTCGCCGGGCCCCGGCGGCTCCGCGGCGAGGGCGAGCGGGATCCGCACGCCCGCCACCGAGGTGAAGGCGACGGCCTCCCCGGCGGCCGCGTGCACGGACTCGGCGAGATTGGCGAGGAACGAGTCGGCGGTGCCCGAGGTGTCGGCGACCTGCTCGGCGAGTAACTCCAGGCGGACGATCTCGCGGGCTTCGGCGTCCCCGGTGGACGCCATCTCGCCGGGCCCCGTCAGGTCTCCGGGCAGCCCCGTGTCGACGAGGTAGGTGGTGATGCCGCTGCCGCGCAGCAGGCGCCGCCCCGATTCCAGTACGCCCAGTTCACGGCGGCGGGCGAGATAGCGGGCGGGCGGGCAGTGCTGCTCCAGGCCGAGCAGCGGCGGACACCAGCGGCGCACCGCGAAGCCGGTCTGGGTGTCGAAGAAGGTGGTGCCGGGGGCGGGTGGTCCCTCGCCCCGGCCGAGGTGGGCCTCGAAGGTGCCGAGGCCCAGCTCCGTACGGAGAACGCCATGGCAGTACTGATCCACCAGTGACGGCGTTTCGATCATGCGGGCTCCCGCTGGGTGGACCTTGCTCCTACGGTCCTAACGGGTGACCCGGGTGTCAGGTGTTGCTTTCGGCCAGTCTCGGCAGAACGTTCGGCTACGGCTTCAGCCGTTGCTGGGGCCGCCGATCTGAATGCCCGCCATGCGCGTCCACTCGTACGGCCCGGTCTCCACCTTGGCGGCGAAGTCCCCGTCGAAGTCCTCGTGGACGGTGATCCCGGCCTTCTCCACGGCGCTCTGCGCGACGGCGTAGGTCGGCGCGACCAGGTCGCCCCAGCCGCCGTCATCGCCGACGAGCACGATGCGGGTGCCCTTCTGCCCGATGTACGCGAGCTGCCCCTCGGCACCGCCGTGCGCGCGTGCGAAGGTCCCGATCTCCTTGGCGAGCTTGGCCGCGCGGCGCTCGTCCTTGGCGGCCTGCTTGCTGTCGTCCACCTGCTGCGTGTCTGCCATGGGCAGGATGCTACCGACGGGTAGCCCAACTGGCGACGGGCGGGGCGCGTGGCGTTCAACACCACGTGCCCCGCCCGTCGGCGAAGTAGTCGGCTCAGCGCAGGAAGGGATCCACCGCGACCGCGACAAAGAGCAAGGAGACGTACGTGATCGACCAGTGGAACAGCCGCATCTCCTTCAGCTTGCCCCCCGTCGCCTCCGCCTTGGCCCGGTTCTGCAGCCCGTGCGCCTCCCACAGCCACCAGCCACCGGTGACCAGCGCGACCGCCGTGTAGAACCAGCCCGTGTAGCCGAGCGGCTGGAGCAGCAGCGAGACGGCGACCATCACCCAGCTGTAGAGGACGATCTGCCGGGCGACCACCTTGTTCGAGGCGACGACGGGCAGCATCGGCACGCCCACGCGCGCGTAGTCGTCCTTGACCTTCATGGACAGCGGCCAGTAGTGCGGCGGGGTCCAGAAGAACATGACGAGGAAGAGGATGATCGGCGCCCACGACATGGAGTTGGTGACCGAGGACCAGCCGATGAGGACCGGCAGACAGCCCGCGATGCCGCCCCACACGATGTTCTGCGACGTGCGGCGCTTCAGGATCATCGTGTAGACGACCACGTAGAAGAGCAGCGCGCCGAGCGAGAGCCAGGCGGAGAGCCAGTTGACCGCGAGGCCGAACAGGAGGGTGGAGACGACGCCCAGGGTGATGCCGAAGACGAGGCATTCGCGCGGGCTCACCATGCCGGTGACCAGCGGCCGCTGCGACGTACGGTCCATCAGGGCGTCGATGTCGCGGTCGATGTACATGTTGAGCGCGTTGGCGCCACCTGCCGAGAGGTAGCCGCCCAGGCAGGTCACGAAGACCAGCCACAGGTCAGGCACGCCCTGTTCGGCGAGGAACATCACCGGAACGGTGGTGATGAGGAGGAGTTCGATGATCCGTGGCTTGGTCAGCGCCACGAACGCCTTGACACGGGCCCCGAACGGCCGATGGCTCGGGCTAATGTCCGTCCCGGAAACCCCCGCTGGACGGGATTCAACGGCCGTCACGCACACCCCTGACAGAGACATCCCAGCGAGCCGACCAGCACCTTCTGACATGAAGATCCGGTAAAGGCTCGCGCGTACCACGCCACTGTAGACGTTGCCCATACCTCGCCCTTCGCGGGGGTGGGGTCGTGTTGAGCGACCGGGTGAGCGGTAGGGGTGACGCGCCGGGCGGTCACATGAGCGGTGTCGCCGACCCTTTGAGCGGTCACATGAGCACCCCTTTATTCACATGGTGAATCCCCGCCCTTTCCTTTCAGGAGGCGGATCCCGGCGTGTCCCGGCAGTCTGGAATGACTCGAAAAAATGCACGTTCCACCAGCGGTAGGCTCGACATCGGCCGGTGGGATCTACATCGCCGGCATTCGACATGTGGAGAGGAGCCCTGACTCAGGGTGAGCACCAAGCCGACCACCACAGACCTCGAGTGGACCGAACTGGACCAGCGAGCCGTTGACACCGCTCGCGTCCTGGCCATGGATTCCGTACAGAAGGTCGGCAACGGCCATCCCGGTACGGCCATGAGCCTCGCGCCCGCCGCGTACACCCTCTTCCAGAAGGTGATGCGGCACGACCCGGCGGACGCCGAGTGGACCGGTCGCGACCGGTTCGTGCTCTCCGCGGGCCACTCGTCCCTGACCCTCTACATCCAGCTCTACCTGGCCGGGTTCGGCCTTGAGCTGGACGATCTGAAGGCGTTCCGGACCTGGGGCTCCAAGACCCCGGGCCACCCGGAGTACGGCCACACGGTCGGCGTGGAGACGACGACGGGCCCGCTCGGCCAGGGCGTCGCCAACGCCGTGGGCATGGCGATGGCGACCCGCTACGAGCGCGGTCTCTTCGACCCGGAGGCGGCCGACGGCTCCTCCCCGTTCGACCACCACATCTACGCCATCGCCGGTGACGGCTGCCTCCAGGAGGGCATCTCCGGCGAGGCGTCCTCGCTGGCCGGGCACCAGAAGCTCGGCAACCTGATCCTGCTGTGGGACGACAACCACATCTCGATCGAGGGCGACACGGAGACGGCCGTCTCCGAGGACACCCTCAAGCGGTACGAGGCGTACGGCTGGCACGTGCAGCGCGTGGCGCCCAAGGAGGACGGCGACCTCGACCCGGCCGCCCTCTACGCCGCGATCCAGGCCGCCAAGGCCGTGACGGACAAGCCGTCCTTCATCGCGATGCGCTCGATCATCGCCTGGCCCGCCCCCAACGCGCAGAACACCGAGGCCGCGCACGGCTCGGCGCTCGGCGACGAGGAGGTGGCCGCCACCAAGCGCGTCCTGGGCTTCGACCCCGAGCAGACCTTCGAGGTCTCCGACGAGGTCATCGCGCACACCCGCAAGGCCCTCGACCGCGGCCGCGAGGCCAAGGCCGAGTGGGAGAAGGGCTTCGCCGCCTGGCGCACCGCCAACTCCGAGCGCGCCGCCGAGTTCGACCGCATCGCCGCGGGCGAGCTGCCCGAGGGCTGGGAAGAGAAGCTCCCGGCCTTCGAGACCGGCAAGGGCGTCGCCACGCGCGCCGCTTCCGGCAAGGTCCTCCAGGCGCTCGGCGCGGTCGTGCCCGAGCTGTGGGGCGGCTCCGCCGACCTCGCGGGCTCGAACAACACGACGATCGACAAGACGAGCTCCTTCCTGCCCGCGGACAACCCGCTGCCGGAGGCGAACCCGTACGGCCGCACGATCCACTACGGCATCCGCGAGCACTCCATGGCCGCGGAGATGAACGGCATCGCGCTGCACGGCGGCACCCGCATCTACGGCGGCACCTTCCTGGTGTTCTCCGACTACATGCGCAACGCCGTCCGCCTGTCGGCGCTGATGCACCTTCCGGTGACGTACGTGTGGACGCACGACTCCATCGGTCTCGGTGAGGACGGCCCGACGCACCAGCCGGTCGAGCACCTGGCCTCGCTGCGCGCCATCCCGGGCCTGAACGTCGTGCGCCCGGCCGACGCGAACGAGACCGCGATCGCGTGGCGCGAGATCCTCAAGCGCTACACCAAGGAGTTCGGCAAGGGCGCCCCGCACGGCCTCGCGCTGACCCGCCAGGGCGTGCCGACCTACGAGCGCAACGAGGACGCCGCCAAGGGCGGTTACGTCCTGTTCGAGGCCGAGGGCGGCACGCCCGAGGTCGTGCTCATCGGCACCGGATCCGAGGTCCAGCTCGCCGTCGAGGCGCGCGAGCAGCTGCAGGCCGCGGGCGTTCCGACGCGTGTCGTCTCGATGCCGTGCGTCGAGTGGTTCGACGCGCAGGACCAGGGGTACCGCGACAGCGTCCTGCCGCCGTCCGTCAAGGCGCGCGTGGCGGTCGAGGCGGGCATCGGCCTGACCTGGCACAAGTACGTGGGCGACGCCGGACGCATCGTCTCGCTGGAGCACTTCGGTGCTTCCGCGGACGGCAAGGTGCTCTTCCGCGAGTTCGGCTTCACCGCCGACGCGGTGGCCGCCGCCGCCCGGGCTGCACTGGATTCAACTACTGAGATCGACGCCGCTCAGCGCTGACGCCGACATACGACCAAGTAGGAGATGTATTTCCCATGACAGACGCATTGAAGCGCCTCTCCGAAGAGGGCGTCGCGATCTGGCTGGACGACCTGTCGCGCAAGCGGATCACGTCCGGCAACCTCGCCGAACTGATCGACCAGCAGCACGTCGTGGGCGTCACGACGAACCCGTCGATCTTCCAGAAGGCGATCTCGTCGGGCGACGGCTACGAGCAGCAGCTCGCCGACCTCGCCGCGCGCAAGGTCACCGTCGAAGAGGCCATCCGCATGATCACGACGGCGGACGTCCGTGACGCCGCCGACATCCTGCGCCCGGTCTTCGACGCGACGGGCGGCCAGGACGGCCGCGTGTCGATCGAGGTCGACCCGCGCCTGGCGCACAACACGGCGGCCACGGTCGCCGAGGCCAAGCAGCTGGCCTGGCTGGTGGACCGGCCCAACACGCTCATCAAGATCCCGGCCACCAAGGCGGGTCTCCCGGCGATCGCCGAGGTCATCGGCCTCGGCATCAGCGTCAACGTCACGCTGATCTTCTCCCTCGCGCGCTACCGCGAGGTCATGGACGCGTTCCTCGCGGGCCTGGAGAAGGCCAAGGAGCGCGGCCTGGACCTCACCAAGATCCACTCCGTGGCGTCCTTCTTCGTGTCCCGCGTGGACACCGAGATCGACAAGCGTCTCGACGGCATCGGCACGGACGAGGCCAAGGCCCTCAAGGGCAAGGCCGCGCTCGCCAACGCCCGTCTCGCGTACGAGGCGTACGAGGAGGTCTTCTCCTCGGACCGCTGGGCCGCGCTCGACAAGGCGCAGGCCAACAAGCAGCGTCCGCTGTGGGCCTCGACCGGCGTCAAGGACCCGGCGTACAAGGACACCCTGTACGTCGACGACCTCGTCGCGCCCAACACGGTGAACACCATGCCGGAGGCGACCCTGGAGGCCACCGCCGACCACGGCTCGATCACCGGCGACACCATCGCGGGCACCTACGACGCCGCGCGCGCCGAGATCGCCGCCGTGGAGAAGCTCGGCATCTCGTACGACGACGTCGTACAGCTCCTTGAGGACGAAGGCGTCGAGAAGTTCGAGGCCGCCTGGAACGACCTGCTCAAGTCCACCGAGGCCGAGCTCCAGCGCCTCGCCCCTTCGAAGGGCTGACCACCTTGTCAAGCAGCAATCCGCTGCGTGACGCCGCAGACCGACGGCTCCCGCGCATCGCGGGGCCGTCGGGCCTGGTCATCTTTGGCGTCACGGGCGATTTGTCCCGTAAAAAGTTGATGCCCGCCGTCTACGACCTCGCCAACCGCGGTCTGCTTCCGCCGGGCTTCTCCCTCATCGGTTTCGCCCGTCGCGAGTGGCAGGACGAGGACTTCGCGCAGGAGGTGCACGACGCCGTCAAGCAGCACGCGCGCACGCCCTTCCGCGAGGAGGTCTGGCAGCAGCTCATCCAGGGCATGCGCTTCGTCCAGGGCAACTTCGACGACGACGACGCCTTCGAGCAGCTCAAGGCGACCATCCAGGACCTCGACAAGGCACAGGGCACGGGCGGCAACTTCGCCTTCTACCTCTCGGTGCCCCCGAAGTTCTTCCCGCAGGTCGTCCAGCAGCTCAAGAAGCACGAGCTCGCGGACGCCCCCAAGGGCTCCTGGCGCCGCGCGGTCATCGAAAAGCCGTTCGGCCACGACCTGGCGTCCGCCCAGGACCTGAACGCGATCGTGCACGAGGTGTTCGCCCCGGACCAGGTGTTCCGGATCGACCACTACCTCGGCAAGGAGACCGTCCAGAACATCCTGGCGCTCCGCTTCGCCAACCAGATGTTCGAGCCGATCTGGAACCGGTCGTACGTGGACCACATCCAGATCACGATGGCCGAGGACATCGGCATCGGCGGCCGCGCCGGGTACTACGACGGCATCGGCGCCGCCCGTGACGTCATCCAGAACCACCTGCTCCAGCTGATGGCCCTGACCGCGATGGAGGAGCCCGCCTCCTTCGACGCGGACGCGCTCGTCGCCGAGAAGGCGAAGGTGCTCGGTGCCGTGAAGCTGCCGAAGGACCTCGGCAAGGACACCGTGCGCGGGCAGTACGCCGCGGGCTGGCAGGGCGGCGAGAAGGCCGTCGGCTACCTCCAGGAAGACGGCATCGACGCCAAGTCGAAGACCGACACCTACGCGGCCATCAAGCTGCAGGTGGACAACCGCCGTTGGGCGGGCGTCCCGTTCTACCTGCGCACCGGCAAGCGGCTCGGCCGACGGGTGACGGAGATCGCGGTGGTCTTCCAGCGCGCGCCCCACTCCCCCTTCGACCACACCGCCACCGAGGAGCTCGGGCAGAACGCGATCGTCATCCGCGTCCAGCCCGACGAGGGCATCACGGTCCGCTTCGGCTCCAAGGTGCCCGGCACCTCCATGGAGATCCGGGACGTGTCGATGGACTTCGCGTACGGCGAGTCCTTCACCGAGTCCAGCCCCGAGGCGTACGAGCGGCTCATCCTCGACGTCCTGCTCGGCGACGCCAACCTCTTCCCGCGCACGGAGGAGGTCGAGCTGTCCTGGAACATCCTCGACCCGATCGAGCAGTACTGGGACAAGCACGGCAAGCCCGCGCAGTACCCGGCAGGCACCTGGGGCCCGACCGAGGCGGACGAAATGCTCGCACGAGACGGACGGAGCTGGCGTCGGCCATGAAGATCGACCTTACGGACACCACGTCCAGCAAGATCAACAAGGCGCTCGTGCAGGGCCGCCGCGCGATCGGCACCCCGGCCGTCGGCATGGTGCTCACCCTCGTCATCGTCACCGACGAGGAGAACGCCTACGACTCCCTGAAGGCCGCCAACGAGGCGTCCCGCGAGCACCCCTCGCGCACCCTCGTGGTCATCAAGCGCGCCGCCCGCTCGCCGCGTGACCGCACCACGTCGCGGCTCGACGCCGAGGTGCGGGTGGGCGTCGAGGCGGGCACCGGCGAGACGGTGGTCCTGCGCCTGTACGGCGAGGTCATCAACCACGCCCAGTCGGTCGTCCTGCCGCTGCTCCTGCCCGACGCCCCGGTGGTCGTCTGGTGGCCGGTGAACGCCCCGCTGGACCCCGCCAAGGACCCGCTCGGGGCCCTGGCCCAGCGCCGTGTCACGGACACCTACGCGGCCGAGCAGCCGATCCACGAGCTGACCGCCCGCGCCGACGCGTACACCCCCGGCGACACGGACCTGTCCTGGTCCCGGATCACGCCGTGGCGCTCGATGCTCGCGGCCGCGCTCGACCAGGTCACCTGCAAGGTCACCGCCGTCGAGGTGGAGGGCGAGGAGTTCAACCCGAGCTGCGAGCTGCTCGCGATGTGGCTCGCGGACCGGCTCGACGTCCCCGTGCGGCGCTCGCTGTCCGCGGGTCCTGGCCTGACCGGCGTACGCATGGACACCGACTGCGGTCCCATCGTGCTCGACCGGGCCGACGGCTCGCTCGCGACGCTCTCCATCCAGGGGCAGCCGGACCGCGCGGTGGCGCTCAAGCGCCGCGAGACGTCCGAGCTGATCGCGGAGGAGCTGCGGCGCCTGGACCCGGACGACACCTACGCCTCCGCGCTGAAGTTCGGCGTGGACCGCCTGGGCGAGGCCGTGGAGCAGTCCGCCGCACCGGCCGACGAGAAGGCTCCCGAGGAGCCGAAGAAGGCGGCACCCGCGAAGAAGGCCGCCGCCAAGAAGGCGGCCGCGAAGTGACCGGGGCCCCGCAGCTCGTCGTCCACCGCGACAAGGAGCTGATGGCGCGGGCCGCGGCGGCCCGCCTCATCACGAAGATCGTCGACGCGCAGTCCGCCAGGGGTTACGCGTCGGTGGTCCTCACCGGCGGGCGCAACGGCAACGGCCTGCTCGCGGCGCTGAGTTCGGCGCCCGCGCGGGACGCGATCGACTGGTCGCGGCTCGACCTGTGGTGGGGCGACGAGCGCTTCCTGCCGGACGGCGACCCCGAGCGCAACTACACGCAGGCCCGCGAGGCCCTGCTCGACTCGGTGCCGCTCAATCCGGCGCGGGTGCACCCGATGCCCGCGTCGGACGGCCCGTACGAGGCGGACGCGGCTGCGGAGATCTACGCGGCCGAACTCGCCGCGGCGGCAGGACCCGAGGACCACGGCCCCGTGCCGACCTTCGACGTCCTGATGCTCGGCGTCGGCCCCGACACGCACGTGGCCTCGCTCTTCCCCGAGCTCCCCGCGGTGCGCGAGACGGAGCGCACGGTGGTCGGCGTGCACGGCGCGCCGAAGCCCCCGCCGACCCGCGTCACGCTCACGCTCCCCGCGATCAGGTCGGCCCGCGAGGTCTGGCTGCTCGCGGCGGGCGAGGACAAGGCGAAGGCCGCGGCCATCGCGCTGTCCGGCGCGGGCGAGATCCAGGCCCCGGCAGCGGGCGCCTACGGCCGCTCCCGCACCCTGTGGCTCCTGGACACCGCGGCGGCCTCACAGCTCCCCCCGGAGCTGTATCCGCCGTCGGTGGCCTGAGCATCTTCCGCCGTACGTGACGAGGGCCCCGCACCGGTCGGTGCGGGGCCCTTACGCGTCGGCCAGGACGCGGCGGTAGCTCCCGCCGTCCCGCTCCCGCACAAGGAGCCCGTCCGTCACGCAGTACCTCCGCAGCGCCGCCGTGTCGTCGTGGACCGTGCGGAACGCGTCGTTGATCTCGCGTTCGCTGTAGCTGCGGTCGGTGTCGAAGAGGGTGTCCGTGAGGTGGACGAGGAGTTCGTGGCGGACCACGGGGCGGACGGGGATGGCCGTGAGGCGGCCGTGGGCGAAGAAGCCGGTGAGGCGGCGCGGCACGGTGGGGTGACCGTCTGCGGGTGCCCGCCTGAAGACGGCGGGGTCCGCGTGGAGCGAGCCGTCCGGCAGGCGCTCCACGAGGCCGTTGGCGAGCAGGCGCCCCAGATGCTTGCGGGCGGCGGGCGAGTCCGCCTCGCGGGGCGGGAGTTCGTCGAGGACTATGCGCGCGTAGAGCCGGAGTCTCTCCGGGTCGGCAAGCGCGGCGAGCAGCTGGTCCATGACGGGGTCCCTCCCGGCGGGTGACGGAGCCGAAGCAGTGTCACCCGCCGGGCGGTGCGCCCGCATCCGATTAACGCCCACCGGGGATCAGCTGGGGATCAACGCCCGCGCAGGTCCCGGTACTTGGCGACCAGCGCCGTGGTCGACCCGTCCAGGTCGGGCACCTCGGCGCCCTCGGTGAGCGCGGGCTCGACGCGCTTGGCGAGGACCTTGCCGAGCTCGACGCCCCACTGGTCGAAGGAGTCGATGTTCCACACGGCGCCCTGCACGAACACCTTGTGCTCGTAGAGCGCGATGAGCTGGCCGAGGACCGAGGGGGTGAGGGACTTCGCGAGGATCGTCGTGGTCGGGTGGTTGCCCTTGAACGTCTTGTGCGGGACGAGCTCCTCCGGCACACCCTCGCCGCGCACCTCGTCCGGCGTCTTGCCGAACGCCAACGCCTGCGTCTGCGCGAAGAAGTTGGCCATCAGCAGGTCGTGCTGGGCGACGAGTCCCGGCAGCAGGTCCGCGACCGGCTCGGCGAAGCCGATGAAGTCGGCCGGGATCAGCTTCGTGCCCTGGTGGATGAGCTGGTAGTACGCGTGCTGGCCGTTGGTGCCGGGCGTGCCCCAGACGACCGGGCCCGTCTGCCAGTCGACCTCCTTGCCGTCCCTGCCGACGTACTTGCCGTTGGACTCCATGTCCAGCTGCTGGAGGTACGCGGTGAACTTGGAGAGGTAGTGCGAGTACGGCAGGACCGCGTGCGACTGCGCGTCGTGGAAGTTGCCGTACCAGATGCCCAACAGGCCCATCAGCAAAGGCACGTTGGACTCGGCGGGCGCGGTGCGGAAGTGCTCGTCGACGAGGTGGAAGCCGTCGAGCATCTCGCGGAAGCGGTCGGGCCCGATGGCGATCATCAGGGAGAGACCGATCGCCGAGTCGTACGAGTAACGGCCGCCGACCCAGTCCCAGAACTCGAACATGTTGGCCGTGTCGATGCCGAACTCGGAGACCTTCTCGGCATTGGTCGACAGGGCCACGAAGTGCTTGGCGACGGCGTCCTGACCGGCCTTCAGCTCGGTGAGCAGCCAGTCGCGCGCGGACGTGGCGTTCGTGATCGTCTCGATGGTGGTGAAGGTCTTCGAGGCGATGACGAACAGCGTCTCCGCCGGGTCCAGGTCCCGCACGGCCTCGTGCAGGTCCGCGCCGTCCACGTTCGACACGAAGCGGACCGTGAGGCCGCGGTCGGTGAAGGAGCGGAGCACCTCGTACGCCATCGCCGGACCGAGGTCGGAGCCGCCGATGCCGATGTTGACGACGTTCTTGATGCGCTTGCCGGTGTGCCCGGTCCACTCGCCGGAGCGGACCCGCTCCGAGAAGGCGCTCATCTTGTCGAGGACGGCGTGCACCGCGGGCACCACGTTCTCGCCGTCGACCTCGACGACGGCGCCCCGCGGGGCGCGCAGTGCCGTGTGCAGGACGGCGCGGTCCTCGGTCGTGTTGATCTTGTCGCCGCGGAACATGGCGTCCCGCAGCCCGAACACGTCGGTCGCGGCGGCGAGCTCGCGAAGGAGCGTCAGCGTCTCGCCCGTGACGAGGTGCTTGGAGTAGTCGATGTGCAGGTCACCGACCTGGAGGGTGTACGCCGTGCCGCGCGCCGGATCCGCGGCGAACAGCTCGCGCAGCTGCACCTCCCCGAGCTGCTCGCGGTGCTTGTTCAGCGCCGCCCACTCGGACGTCTGGTCGAGCCTCGTGCGGCTATCTGCGTTCATCTCGGACTTCAGCCTTCTCTCGTACCCGCGTACGTCAATTGCCCCGCTGCACTCTCCAACCTAATCGATCAGAGGGCGGTATGAGATGTCTGAAACTGTCTGTCCATACACGTACGGAGATAAGAAACCGGCCGGACACCTATTCGGTGTCCGGCCGGTTCTCAAGTACTAGATCTCGCCCCGCAGTTTGGCGAGCGCCTCCGCGAGGATCGCCTCGCCGTCCGCGTCGCTGCGCCGCTCGCGCACATACGCCAGGTGCGTCTTGTACGGCTCGGTGCGCGGCGGGTCCGGCGGGTTGTCCCGGTCCTGACCGGCCGGAAAGCCGCAGCGGGGACAGTCCCAAGTATCGGGAACCTGCGCGTCGCTGGCGAAGCTCGGCTGCGTCTCGTGCCCGTTGGAGCACCAGAAGGAGATGCGCAGTCGCGGCGCGGACTCACCGCGCTCGGCCTCGCCCATCGGCCCCGCCCCGACCCGACTTCCTCGGATCGCGTTGCCACTTGCCACGGTCGTAACTCCCTGCGTGATGGTGCTGCTGCGGGCGCCTCAGTTTACGTAAGGCCCAACGCGCGTCCAGTGTGGGGAGTTACACCCCACCGCCGGACGCAAGCCCCATGATAAGCCGCGCACGCGAGCCCGCACCGGACAAGCGGACAGTGCCTGGCGCTAGTTGTTCGCCTTCATGAGCAGGCCCAGCGCGACAATGCACGCGAACCACAGCAGACCGACCACGACGGTGATGCGGTCGAGATTGCGCTCCGCGACGGAGGACCCGCCGACGGACGACTGCATGCCGCCACCGAACATGTCGGAGAGACCGCCGCCCTTGCCCTTGTGCATCAGTACAAGGAGCATCATCAGCGCACTGAAGACGATCAGGGCGATCGAGAACCCCATAACCACGGCTGGACCAACTTCCTCGGATCTGAATCGAGCCTGTTTCCGAATCGCCTCTGTATCGACGACGGGGGCCGGAGCCTCGGAAATTCGAAGCCGCCCGGCCCCCGCAAGGGTACGACGTATTGCCGCTAGCGCATACTCACTGGTCGCGGAAGCGCACGATCTTGACGAACTCGTCCGAGTCGAGGGCCGCGCCGCCCACCAGGGCGCCGTCCACGTCGGGCTGCGCCATGATCGCCGCGACGTTGCCGGACTTCACGGAGCCGCCGTACTGGATGCGCACCTTGTCGGCGAGCTCCTGCGAGTACAGCTCGGCGAGGCGGCCGCGGATCGCGCCGCAGACCTCCTGCGCGTCCTCGGGGGTCGCGACCTCGCCGGTGCCGATCGCCCAGACCGGCTCGTAGGCGATGACGATGGACTCGGCCTGCTCGGCCGGGAGGTCCTTGAGGCCGCCGTCGAGCTGGTTCAGCGTGTACTGGACCTGCTGTCCTGCCTTGCGGATGTCCAGGCCCTCGCCGATGCAGAGGATCGGGGTCAGGCCGTGCTTGTAGGCGGCCTTCACCTTGGCGTTGCAGATCTCGTCGGTCTCGTGGTGGTACTGGCGGCGCTCGGAGTGGCCCACGGCGACGTAGGTGCACTTCAGCTTGGTCAGCATCGGGCCCGAGATCTCGCCGGTGTAGGCACCGGAGTCCTGCGCCGAGATGTCCTGGGCGCCGTACTTGATCTTGAGCTTGTCGCCGTCCACCAGGGTCTGCACGGAGCGCAGGTCGGTGAAGGGCGGCAGGACGGCGACCTCGCAGGCCTCGTAGTCCTTGTCCGCCAGGGCGAAGGCGAGCTTCTGGACGTGGGCGATGGCCTCGAGGTGGTTGAGGTTCATCTTCCAGTTGCCCGCCATCAGCGGGGTGCGCGTGGTCTTGTCAGTCATGAAGTGTCAGTTCTCCAGTGCGGCGAGGCCGGGGAGCGTCTTGCCCTCGAGGTATTCGAGGGAGGCGCCGCCGCCGGTCGAGATGTGGCCGAAGGCATTCTCGTCGAAGCCCAGGTTGCGGACGGCCGCGGCGGAGTCGCCGCCGCCGACCACGGTGAAACCGTCGCAGTTGAGCAGCGCCCGCGCGACGGCCGCGGTGCCGCCCGCGTAGTCGGGGTGCTCGGCGACGCCGACCGGGCCGTTCCAGAAGACGGTCTCGGCGTCGGCGATCTTCTCGGCGAAGAGCTCGCGGGACTTGGGGCCGATGTCCAGGCCCTCCATGTCCGCGGGGATCTGGTCCGCGTCGACGGTCTTGAAGTCCGCCGGAGCCTTCGTCTTCAGGTCGGGGAAGTCCGTGGAGACCAGGACGTCGACCGGGAGGACGAGCTCGACACCGCTGGCCGCGGCGCGCTCCA
Source organism: Streptomyces kanamyceticus (assembly GCF_008704495.1). Taxonomy (NCBI): domain Bacteria; kingdom Bacillati; phylum Actinomycetota; class Actinomycetes; order Kitasatosporales; family Streptomycetaceae; genus Streptomyces; species Streptomyces kanamyceticus. Next base: position 7,647,402 of record NZ_CP023699.1, on the reverse strand, counting down.
TGTACTCCGTGACGGTCGGGATCTGGTCCTCCTGGAGGAGGGAGATGCCGACCTCGTGGCCCTGCGCCTTGAGGAAGGTGTACGCCATGCCGCCGCCGATGAGGATGCGGTCGGCCTTGCCGAGCAGCTCGTCGATGACGGCGAGCTTGTCGGAGACCTTGGCGCCGCCGAGGATGACGGTGTAGGGGCGCTTGACGTCCTCGGTGAGCTTCTTGAGGACGCCGACCTCGGTGGCGATCAGGTAGCCCGCGTAGTGCGGCAGCTTGGCCGGGAGGTCGTACACGGAGGCGTGCTTGCGGTGCACGGCGCCGAAACCGTCGCCTACGTAGACATCGGCGAGGGCGGCGAGCTGGTCGGCGAACTCGCCGCGCTCGGTGTCGTCCTTGCTGGTCTCACCCGCGTTGAAGCGAAGGTTCTCGATGACGGCCACCTGGCCGGGCTGCAGGCCGTTCACGGCCTCGTGCGCGGCGGGGCCGACGGTGTCCTGCGCGAACGCCACGGGCGCGCCCAGGAGTTCAGCGAGCCGCTCGGCGGCGGGAAGGAGCGAGAAGGCCGGGTCCGGGGCGCCCTTGGGGCGGCCCAGGTGCGAGGCCACGACCACCTTGGCGCCCGCGTCGGCGAGCGCCTTGACGGTCGGCAGGACGGCGCGGATGCGGCCGTCGTCGGTGATGACGCCCTCGGCGAGCGGCACGTTGAGGTCGGCGCGGACGAAGACCCGCTTGCCGTCGACCCCTTCAGCGAGAAGTTCGTCGATCGTCTTCATGTACTGGACTCCTAATTGGGCTGGCTCGGCACGCAACAGGGCCCGGACGGCGCGGCGTTGCGCGGCCCGGACCCTGTGCTCACATCGAGGTGCCTGCTCTGGTGATTAGAGCTGACCGCCGACGAAGACCGTGAGGTCGACGAGGCGGTTGGAGTAACCCCACTCGTTGTCGTACCAGCCGAGGATCTTCACCGTCTTGCCCTCCTGGACCATGGTCAGGGAGGAGTCGAAGGTGCAGGAGGCCGGGTCGCTCACGATGTCCGACGACACGATCGGGTCCTCGGTGTAGAAGAGGATGCCCTTGAGCGCGCCGTCGTCGGCGGCCTTCTTGAACGCGGCGTTGACCTCGTCCTTGGTGACGTCGCGCTGCAGGTCGACGACCAGGTCGGTGGCCGACCCCGTCGGGACAGGGACGCGCATCGCGATGCCGTCGAGCTTGCCCTTGAGCTGGGGCAGGACCAGGGCGGTGGCCTTGGCGGCACCGGTCGTGGTCGGAATGATGTTCTCGGCGGCGGCGCGGGCGCGGCGCAGGTCCGAGTGCGGGAAGTCCAGGATGCGCTGGTCGTTGGTGTACGCGTGGACCGTGGTCATCAGGCCCTTGACGATGCCGAAGTTCTCGTCGAGGACCTTCGCCATCGGCGCCACACAGTTGGTGGTGCAGGAGGCGTTGGAGATGACGTGGTGGTTGGCCGCGTCGTACTTGTCCTGGTTGACGCCCATCACGATGGTGATGTCCTCGTCCTTGGCCGGAGCCGAGATGAGGACCTTCTTGGCACCGCCGGCGATGTGCTTCTCGGCGTCGGCCTTCTTCGTGAAGATGCCCGTGGACTCGATCACGATGTCGACGCCCAGCTGGCCCCACGGAATGTCGGCGGGGTTGCGCTCGGACAGCACCTTGATGGTGTGACCGTCGACGGTGATGGTGTCCTCGGTGTGCGACACCTCGGCCTTGAGACGGCCCAGAATGGTGTCGTACTTCAGAAGGTGAGCGGTGGTCGCGGTGTCACCCAGGTCGTTGACAGCCACGATCTCGATGTCCGCACCCTGCTCGAGCAGTGCGCGGAAGTAGTTGCGACCGATGCGGCCAAAGCCGTTGATGCCTACGCGGATCGTCACGAACCGATCTCCTCGTTGGTACGCCGGTTTTAGACGCCGGCGAGTTGTATGGGATGTCCCCGACCGCCTCCGACCCTACCTCTCCAAGGGCTCCGAGGTGACATCGAGAGGGCCCCTGGGCGGCACTGTGGCCCGTACCCCCCAGTAGGAATACGGGCCACCGGGACCTAGGTCCCGATTACGCAGCGTCAGCCGCGCAGATGTGCCAGGGAGGCGCCCATAAGAGCGGCCCTTTCGGCACCTCCGGGTACCTGCTCGAACCCGAAGCCGAGCAGCACGCTGTCACGCGCTGTGACCGCCGCGTAGGACCGGTAGAGCTCTCCGGTCCTCGCCCAGTCCCCTGTGATATTGGGGCTGCCCGCCGGGGCCGGGGCGACGGCCCAGGTGCCGAGCGAGGTCTCGAATCCCTCGGTCTCGACCGCGTTGCCGCCGACGACCAGTTGCGCGTTGTCGGCGAAGAGGCCGCGGCCCCCGGTGGACGGGTCGGTGATGGCGCTGAGGGAGACCTCGATCTTCTTGCCCGCGTAGGCGCTGAGGTCGAAGGCGACCGGCTTCCAGCCGCCGGAGGAGCCGGTGAAGCTGTTCCAGGCACCGGTGGTGCCGGAGGCCGTGCAGCCGGCCGTGCCGGGCGTCAGGTAGTGGCGCAGGAACGGGTGGAGGTTGATGAGGAATCCGGCCTCGCACTCGGCGGGGACGGTGTTCTTGGAGTTGCCGTTCTTGTCCGGGAGCGTCGTCCAGTCGTCGGCGCCCGTGGTGTGCGCCTCCAGGACGCCGTGGTCGTAGCCGGTCTCCAGGTTCCAGTTCAGCGCGAACCGCAGCTCGGGCTGGTCGGCGGCCGTGACACCGGTCAGGTCGATGGTGTGGGTGAGCCGCTTCCAGTCCTGGTCCGCGTGGGTGGCCGACGCCATGCCCTGCCCCTCGAAGGGCGCGTACGGGTTGGTCAGGCCCGGGTAGGAGCCCGCCGCCGCGCTCGTGAACTGCGGGAACTGCTTGGCGGGCAGGTTGTCGGAGGTGACGGTGAAGCGGCCCGCCTTGTCCAGCGGGTTGGTGTCGGTGCCCGCGAGCGGGGTGTTCACCCCGTTGAGCGCACCGGTACCGCTGAAGCTGGTGACGCCGGGCGCGTTCAGCCGTTCGTACGCGCCGAGGTAGTACTGCGCGAAGTCGTCGGTGAGGGCCTCGCCGAGGTCGACGTTGCCGCCGGTGCGCTCACCGGACTCGATGAGCTTGCCGCCCTCGTTGAGGTAGTCGCGCAGGGCGAGCTGGGTGGCGGCGCCGGGGACCGGGTCGCCGGTGTAGTGCACGACGGCGGAGAAGTGCGCGAGGACGCCGAGCGGGTGCGGGGCGCCCTGCTTGGCCACGTCCCAGACGGCGGCCGTGCGGCCGTTGGCCTTCAGCGCGTCGACGTACTTCTGGGTCTGGGTGGCGGTAGCGCCCTCCTCGGCGACGACGAGCGTGTCGGCCTTGGGCCGCTCGGCCACCGTGTACGTGAAGTGCTCGCTCTCGGTGCGGCCCTTCTTCGTACGGCCGGTGAACCACACCTCCACCTTGTCGCCCACGCGCGCGCCCTCGACCTTCGCGCGGTACTCGTCGAAGTAGAGGTTGTCCTCGCCGCCGTAGGTCTCGCCGCCCTTCCAGGCCTTGAGTCCCTCGTCCTGCGTACGGCCGCCGTTGACGCGGTAGTTGAGCTCCTTGTCGCGCACCGACTTGCGGGCGGTGACGGCGACTTCCTGGTCCTTGCCGCGCGCGTACGACGTGGTGAAGGCGTCAGGGGTGAAGTCGGGGGAGTCGATGCCGGTGACGGAGACCGGCTGGTCGGGGTGGAGTGCCGTCTCGGCGACGGCGAGCGCGAAGGGCACGTTCTTCGCGAACTCCTGCTGGATCAGCTTCTCGTCGTCGGGGAAGGTGAAGACGGACGCGCAGTCCTCGGGCTTCCAGGCGTCGTTGGGGTCGATGTTCGACGCGGTCTGGCAGGTGGACATCTCCGGGGTGAACATCGAGATGCCGTTGACGTTGCCCGCGTGCCCGTCGGCCTCGCCGTTGGTGGTGTAGAGCTCGGAGGAGACCTGCGGGTGGTAGCCGGGGATCGCGGGCTTCTCCGGCGTACCGGCCAGGGCCTTGTAGAGCACGTCGTCCGGGGTGGGCGTGGCGACCTGCCAGCCCACTCCGTAGAGGATCAGCTCGGCCGCGGAGTGGTAGTTGATCGCGTACGTGAAGCCGATGCGCTTCTCGAAGCGGTCGAGCGCCTGGGTCTCGGGCTCGGACATCGGCCCGCTGCCGCGGTAGGTCTCGTTCGAGGGATCCGGGGACGAACCCTCGTTGTCGTAGCCCCACTTGTAGGCGAAGTTGCGGTTGGGGTCGACGCCGTCACCCGGGGCGATCTTGCCGTCGCCGTCGACGTCGCGCAGGTTCTTGCGCCACTGGCGGTTGGCCGCCGCGGCGTGCGTGAAGTCGTAGCCGTCGGGGTTGGCGGAGAGCACGAACCACAGCTCGGTGGAGTTCACGAGCTTGGTGATGCGCTGGTCCTTGCCGTAGTTGTCCAGGTAGTGGTGCATCAGGCGGCGGGTCATCTCGGGGGTGATCCACTCGCGCGCGTGCTGGTTGGACATGTAGAGCGTGGACGGCTTGGAGCCGTCCTTGGACTTCTTGGCGCCCTTGGTGAGCTTGAGCGCGAGGATGTCCTTGCCCTGGATCGTCTTGCCGATGGAGACGACCTTGGTGAGGTCGGGGTGGGCCTGCCCGGTCTTGACGATCTCCTCCTGGAGCCCGCCCTTGCCGCTGTACGGCCGGAAGACGCCGTCTCCCGCGGCCTTGAGCCGCTTCTCCGTCGCGGCGGAGACCTTCTGCTCGCTGAGCTCGACCCCCTGGCGCTCGACCGCCTTGGCCTGGCCCTCGGTCAGATAGACCTCGACGCGGGCGGTGCCGCTCTCGGGTGCCTGTCCGGCGAGTTCCTGGGCGTCCTGACCTGCTTCGACGAGGATCGGAATCTGCTTCTTGGTGACCTCGGCCTCGTACACCTTCACGGCCGCCGGGTCGTCGGCGGCCGGTTTCGCGGCGCCACTGGCCTGGGCGTGCGGTGCGGCGACCAGGCCGCCGACGAGCAGTGCGCCCGCCGCGAGAACTGATCTCGCGCTCGCTCTTCGTCTCATGAGCCCCCCTTGCGGTTGTCCGGCGCATTGGTGTGCGGACGCCAGGCTCGTGACACTTCATGATCATGTCAATACAGTGGGAAGGGGTACAAGGGGCGATCAAGCCGGGCATACGTAGGCCACCGGTGCCCTGGGGGACACCGGTGGCCTATGAGACGTATGTGGCGAGCGGGATCAGACCGTCGTGTTTCAGACCGCCATGTTCTCGGCGAGGCTGTCGGCGAGCTCGTCGCCCAGGTTCGACTCCGTGCTCGGGATGCCGAGGTCCTGGGCCCGCTTGTCGGCCATGGCCAGCAGGCGGCGGATGCGGCCCGCGACCGCGTCCTTGGTCAGCACCGGGTCGGCGAGCGCGCCCAGCTCCTCCAGGGAGGCCTGCTTGTGCTCCATGCGCAGGCGTCCGGCGGCCGCGAGGTGCTCGGGCACCTCGTCACCGAGGATCTCCAGGGCGCGCTGCACACGGGCGCCCGCGGCGACGGCCGCGCGGGCCGAGCGGCGCAGGTTCGCGTCGTCGAAGTTGGCCAGGCGGTTGGCGGTGGCACGCACCTCGCGCCGCATCCGCCGCTCCTCCCAGGCGAGCACCGACTCGTGCGCGCCGAGCCGGGTGAGCAGGGCGCCGATGGCGTCCCCGTCGCGCACGACGACGCGGTCCACGCCGCGCACCTCGCGCGCCTTGCTCGCGATCTGCAGCCTGCGGGCCGCGCCGACGAGCGCGAGCGCCGCCTCCGGGCCCGGGCAGGTGACCTCCAGGGAGGAGGAACGCCCCGGCTCGGTGAGCGAGCCGTGCGCGAGGAACGCCCCCCGCCAGGCCGCCTCGGCGTCGCAGGTGGCCCCCGAGACCACCTGCGGCGGCAGCCCCCTGATGGGACGGCCGCGGCCGTCCACGAGGCCCGTCTGGCGGGCCAGCTGGTCGCCGCCCGCGACCACGCGCACGACGTAGCGCGAGCCGCGGCGCAGCCCGCCGGGCGCCATCACGATCAGCTCCGAGCTGTGCCCGAAGATCTCCAGGATGTCCCGCTTGAGGCGTCGTGCCGCCATCGCGGTGTCCAGCTCCGCCTCGATCACGATGCGGCCGCTCACCAGGTGAAGGCCGCCCGCGAAGCGCAGGATCGCCGAGACCTCTGCCTTCCTGCAGCAGGTCCGGGTGACGGGGAGCCGGGAAATCTCGTCCTTCACCGCTGCCGTCATCGCCATGGGCCGATCCTTCCATGCATCCGAAAAATACGGTCGTACGCGGCTGCCAGGAGCTCCGGGTCGTGCCTCGGAGTCCCGTCGGGCCGGGCCACCGGCGCCAGCTCGACCGTGGCGCCGAACCGCTTCGCGGCATCGGTCAGTGACTCACGGTCGGGCACGGCGGCCTCGTCGGCCAGCACCACGTCCAGGGCGAGTTTAGGGGCGTGTCGGGCCAAAACCTCCAAATGACGCTGCGGAGAGAAGCCATCGGTTTCTCCGGGTTGCGGAGCGAGGTTGAGCGAGAGGACCTTGCGGGCCTTCGTCTCGTTCAGCGCGTCGAGCAGTTCCGGCACAAGCAGGTGCGGGATCACCGACGAGAACCAGGACCCCGGGCCGAGCACCACCCAGTCCGCGTCGAGGACGGCGGCGACCGCCTCGGGGACGGCGGGCGGGTCGTGCGGGACGACGTGCACGGACTGCACCTCGCCCGGTGTGAGGGCGACCGTGGCCTGTCCCCGCACCGTGTCCACGTCGTCGGGCCGCTCCGGGTCGTGGCCCTTGACCAGGGCCTGGAGCTCCAGCGGCACGGCAGACATGGGCAACACCCTGCCCTGCGCGCCGAGCAGGCGGCCGACCAGGTCGAGCGCCTGGACGTGGTCGCCGAGCTGCTCCCACAGGGCGACGATCAGCAGATTGCCGACCGCGTGTTCGTGCAGCTCGCCCTTTGACTGGAAACGGTGCTGGATGACGCGGGCCCAGGTCTGGCCCCAGTCGTCGTCGCCGCACAGCGCCGCGAGGGCCTTGCGCAGATCACCGGGCGGCAGCACGCCGAGCTCGTCGCGCAGGCGGCCGCTGGAGCCGCCGTCGTCGGCGACCGTGACGACGGCGGTGAGGTCCCCGGCTCCGGTGATCCGGCGCAGCGCGGCGAGCGAGGCGGACAGGCCCATGCCCCCGCCGAGCGCGACCACCTTCGGCTGGGTGCCCCGCTTGCGGCCCAGACGGCTCAGGCGGACGGTCCGGCGGGTCGGCTTCACTCGCGCCCCATGTCCCGGTGGACGATGACGGTCTCCACGCCCTCGGACGCGAGGCGCGCCGCGAGCTTCTCCGACATGGCCACCGAGCGGTGCTTGCCGCCCGTGCAGCCGACCGCGATCGTCACGTACCGCTTGCCCTCGCGGCGGTAGCCCGCGGCGATGAGCTGGAGCAGCTCGGCGTACCGGTCGAGGAACTCCTTGGCGCCCGGCTGGTTGAAGACGTACGCCGCCACCTCCTCGTTCTGGCCGGTGTACTGGCGCAGCTCGGGGACCCAGTGCGGGTTCGGCAGGAAGCGCATGTCCACGACCAGGTCGGCGTCGACCGGCAGGCCGTACTTGAAGCCGAAGGACATGACGGTGGCCCGCAGCTCGGGCTCCTCCTCGCCCGCGAAGGAGGCGTCCATCTTGGCGCGCAGCTCGTGCACGTTCAGGCTGGAGGTGTCGATCACCAGGTCGGCGTCGCCGCGCAGCTCGCGCAGCAGGTCGCGCTCGGCCTCGATGCCGTCGACGATGCGTCCGTCGCCCTGCAGCGGGTGCGGGCGGCGCACCGACTCGAAGCGGCGGACCAGGGCCTCGTCGGAGGACTCCAGGAAGACGATGCGGCGCGTGACGTTCTTCGACTCCAGCTCGGCGAGGGACTCGCGGAGGTTGTCGAAGAAGCGCCTGCCGCGGACGTCGACGACCACCGCGATGCGGGCGACGTTGCCCTGCGAGCGGGCGCCGAGCTCCACCATGGTGGGGATCAGCGCGGGCGGCAGGTTGTCGACCACGAACCAGCCGAGGTCCTCCAGACACTTGGCCGCCGTGCTGCGGCCCGCGCCCGACATGCCGGAGATGATCACCAGCTCCGGGATCGCCGCTTCCGGTACCGCGGGCGTCTCGCTGGGCGTGCCCGTACTCACTTGCTCTCCACCTTCGTCGTGCTCGCTCATGTCTCCTGCCCCCGTCGTTCCTCCGAGGAGCCCGCGGTCACGGGCTCCTCCTCTTCCATGATCTCTCCGGTCGCCGTGTTCACGGCGGGTGCGGCGGGTGCCGCCCGGGCGAGGGCCACCACGATGGCCTCGGCCGTCTTGCGGCCTATGCCCGGTACCTCGCAGATCTGGTCGATTGTCGCGGATCGAAGCTTCTTCACCGAACCGAAGTGCTTGATGAGTGTCTGCTTGCGCGCGTCGCCGAGTCCCGGCACGGCGTCCAGTGGGCCCGCCTTGAAGCGCTTGGCCCGCTTGGCGCGCTGGTAGGTGATGGCGAAGCGGTGGGCTTCGTCACGCACGCGCTGCAGGAGGTAGAGCCCCTCGCTGGTGCGCGGCAGGATCACCGGGTCGTCGTCGCCGGGGACCCAGACCTCCTCCAGGCGCTTGGCCAGGCCGCAGACCGCGATGTCGTCGATGCCGAGCTCGTCGAGGGCCTTCTGGGCGGCCGCGACCTGCGGCTGGCCGCCGTCGACCACGACGAGCTGGGGCGGGTACGCGAAGCGCTTGGGGCGGCCGTCCTCCTCGGTGAGTCCGTTGTCCGCGGAGACCTCGCCGGTCTCCTCGTCCACCGCCCACTCCCCCGTCTTCTCCTTGTCGGCGAGGTAGCGCCTGAAGCGGCGCGTGATCACCTCGTGCATGGAGCGGACGTCGTCCTGGCCCTCGAAGCCCTTGATCTGGAAGCGGCGGTACTCGCTCTTCCTGGCGAGGCCGTCCTCGAAGACGACCATCGAGGCGACGACGTCGTCGCCCTGGAGGTGCGAGATGTCGTAGCACTCGATGCGCAGCGGGGCGCCGTCGAGGTCCAGGGCGGCGGCGATCTCCTCCAGGGCGCGCGAGCGCGTGGTGAGGTCGGAGGCGCGCTTGGTCTTGTGCAGGACGAGGGACTGCTGGGCGTTGCGCGCGACGGTCTCCATGAGGGCCTTCTTGTCGCCGCGCTGCGGGATGCGCAGCGAGACGTTCGCGCCGCGGCGCTCGGTCAGCCACTCCTGGACCGGCTCCAGCGGCTCTGGCAGGGCGGGGACGAGGACCTCCTTGGGCACCGCGTCGCCGCTCTCCTCTCCGTAGAGCTGCTGGAGTGCGTGCTCGACGAGGTCGCCGCTGGTGACGGCCTCGACCTTGTCGGTGACCCAGCCGCGCTGGCCGCGCACGCGCCCGCCCCGGACGTGGAAGATCTGGACGGCGGCCTCCAGCTCGTCCTCGGCGAGGGCGATCAGGTCGGCGTCGGTGGCGTCGGCGAGGACGACGGCGCTCTTCTCCATCGCCTTCTTGAGCGCCTCTATGTCGTCGCGCAGGCGCGCCGCCCGCTCGTACTCCATCTCCTCGGCCGCGTCCGCCATCTGGCGCTCCAGGCGGCGGATGTACGTCCCCGTGCGGCCCGCCATGAAGTCGCAGAAGTCCTCGGCGAGTTCACGGTGCTCCTCGGGGGTGACGCGCTCCACGCAGGGCGCCGAGCACTTGCCGATGTAGCCGAGCAGGCAGGGGCGGCCCGTGCGGGCGGCGTTCTTGAACACGCCCGCGGAGCACGTGCGCACGGGGAAGGCGCGAAGGAGCAGGTCGACGGTGTCGCGGATCGCCCAGGCGTGGCCGTAGGGGCCGAAGTAGCGCACGCCCTTCTTCTTCTGGCCGCGCATCACCTGCACGCGCGGGAACTCCTCGTTCATCGTCACCGCGAGGTACGGATAGCTCTTGTCGTCGCGGTACTTGACGTTGAACCGGGGGTCGAACTCCTTGATCCAGGAGTACTCCAGCTGGAGGGCCTCGACCTCCGTGTTCACCACGGTCCACTCGACGGAGGCGGCGGTCGTCACCATGGAGCGCGTGCGCGGGTGGAGATTGGCCAGGTCCTGGAAGTAGTTGGCCAGGCGCTGGCGCAGGCTCTTGGCCTTCCCGACGTAGATCACCCGGCGGTGCTCGTCGCGGAATTTGTAGACCCCCGGGGCGTCGGGGATCTGTCCCGGCTTGGGGCGGTAGCTGGAAGGGTCGGCCATGTCGGACAGCCTACTGGCGGGGGCTGACAGCGCGGGTCAGCGTCCGCTTCAGCCGGCCCGGACCGTGATCACGTCGCCCGGTTCGAGCCGGTCGTGGAGCCAGCGGGCGTCGTCCGTGCGCAGGCCGATCCAGCCCCGGGTGATGTCCCTGACGCCCGGCGCCTTCTCGTCGTAGGTCAGCGCGACGAGGTAGTTGGTGCGGCCGTCGGGGGTGCGCAGCTCGACGACCCAGGGCAGCTTCAGGTCGTACTCACCGCCGAGGCCGGTGTCCCCCGCGGGCATGCGCTTCTCGCGGTGGACGGCGGTGACCGTCATCCGGCCGGTCGGGGTGGGGTGTTGGGCGCTGCCCGCGGAGACCGGCAGGGTCCTGCCGTCGACCGTCATCCGGTGCGTGTCCAGGTCGAGGGTGGCGACGACCTTGCGGTGGCCTTGGGTGGCGACGGGTGCCGGTGTCCTGTCCGGGCCGTCGTCGGAACCGGGGAGCAGGCCGACGATGACGGTCACCGCGACGGCGGCCGTGACGAGGGCGCCGCCCGCGACCGCGGCGCGGCGCCTGCGGCGGCGCAGCACCGCGCGGCAGCGGATCTCGGCGCCGGGCACCGGAGGGGGCGTGCGGCGGTCGGCCGCGAGGTCGTGGAGCGCGGCGCTCAGGTCATCGGACACGGCCGTCCTCCTTCGCGCTCCGCCCGTCGTCGCCGTCCCGCTCCACGGACAATCGCGCGGCGAGCGCCGCCCTGCCGCGCGAGAGGCGGGCCTTGACCGTCCCGACGGGCGAGCCGGTCTCGGAGGCTACCTGCTCCACGCTCAGGTCGCACAGGTGGTGCAGCACGACGGCCGTGCGCTGCGCCTCGGGGAGGGTGCGCAGCGCCTGGACGAGGGCGGTGTGCTCGGGCCCGGGGCCGGGGACGCGATCGGCGGGCGGGTTCCCGCGCACCAGGTCGAGCCAGCGCCTGGCCCTGCGCCAGCGGCTGACCGCCAGGCGCAGGGCGACGGTGCGGATCCAGGCCTCGGGTGCCTGGTCGGCGAGGAAGCTGTCGCGGCGGTCCCAGGCGCGTACGAACGCCTCCTGGACGACGTCCTGCGCTTCGCCGTGGTCCCCGGTCAGGGCGTACAACTGGCCGACCAGGCGCGGGAAGGCGGCGGCGTAGAACGCGTCGAACTCGTCCTCCGTCATGCCCCCGCGCCCCCGTCCGGCCCGGCCGGATCACGTGATCAGAAATTCCCGTATCTCGTCCGCAACCCGCCGCCTCCCCCGTGCGTACAGGTCGCGTACGTCGAAACGTCGCGTACATCGAAGCACAGCCCAGGGGGAACGATGACCACAGGAATCACGATGAGACGCGCCACGCGCGCGTGGGGCGCGGCCGCGCTCTGCTCTCTGGTGCTCGCGGGCTGCTCCGCGGGCGACGGCGCGGACGAGCGTGCGGCCGACGCCAGGCCCACGACGACGACGGCGGGCCGGGGGGCGTCGGGGAAGAAGGAGGCGAAGCCTGAGCCCGTGCCGGAGCCCGCCGCGCTCAAGGGCGTGCGGCTCAACGTCACGGACGGGCAGACCGTCGGGGTGGGCATGCCGATATCGCTCACCTTCGACAGGCCGGTGCCGGTCGCCGAGCGGGCCGCCGTCGAGCGACGCCTTGAGGTGACGGCACGGCCCGGCGTCACGGGCTCGTGGAGCTGGGTCGAGGACCGCAACCTGCACGAAGGACAGCGCGTGGACTACCGGCCGCGCGAGCCGTGGAAGCCCGGCACGAAGGTCACCGTCCGGGCGGGCGCGGGGACGACGAGGACGTTCGGTGTGGGCCGCTCGCTGGTCGCCACCGTGGACGTGCGGACCCACACGATGACGGTGGTGAAGGACGGCAGGACGCGCCGGGTGAAGGTCACCGCGGGCGCGCCGGGCATGGACACCTGGAACGGCACGATGGTCGTCCTCGACAAGCAGTCGCGGGTGCTCATGGACTCCCGGACCGTGGGCTACGGAAAGGCTTACAAGGACTACTACAACTACGCGGTCCACCTGACGACCTCGGGGACCTACCTGCACGAGAACCCGAACGCGAACGCCACCGCGGGCGAGCGCAACGTCACGCACGGCTGCATAGGACTGGCCACCGACGGGACCGCGCGGCGCTTCTACGAAGAGGTGATCCCCGGGGACATCGTGCGGGTGGTCGGCTCCGAGGAGACCGTGGCGACGGGCAACGGCTACGGAAACTGGAACGTCGGCTGGAAGGAGTGGCGCGCGGGCAGCGCGCTGAGCTGAGGCGTGGGCGCTTGGGCGCGTGGGCGCGCTTGGGCGCGTGCGTAAGGAGCGGCGACCGGCGTCCCGGTCGCCGCTCCCCCGTGCCGGGTCAGCCCTGTCGGCGCGCCGCGCGGCGTCGCACGAGTGCCGTTCCCGAGATGCCGAGGGCGAGCAGCGCGCCCGCCCCGGCTATCGAGGAGGCAACCGTGACCGGGCCCTCCACGGGCTCCTGGGCGGACTCCTGAGCGGGCATCTGCTCGGGCTTCCGCGCGGGCTTCGCGGTGTCGTAACCGCCCGCCTTGCCCGACTTCTCGTACGCCGAGCCCGGCAGCTTGTCGCCGTACGCCTTCTGGACGCGCTTGCGGTAGGCGGCGACCGAGGTGCCTTCGGCGCCCACGGCACGGACCGCGTCCTTGTCGAGCGGCAGCACGCGCGCGTGGGCATCGTCCCGGCCGTCGCGGACGTACCAGGCGTTGATCTGCGGCTCGTGGAAGACGGTGCCTCCCGGAACCTTCTCCGCGCCCACGCGCGCGTAGTGCGTCTCGTCGTCCCCGGTGGCGATGTTCACGACCTGCCAGGAGCCGCCCTGTTCCACGGTCCACAGGGAGGCTTCCTGGCCGTCCGAGGAGACCGCCTTGCTGGCGAGGAACTCCAGGCGGGCGATCGACGCGCCCTTCTTGCCCGCGACGAAGTCCGGGGAGAGGTAGTACACGGGCACGGCCCCACCCTGGACGCGCGGCTGCGCAGCGGCCTTGGTGACCGCTCCCTCACGCGCGAAGAAGCGGGAGAGCGTGTCGAGGGTCCCGGGCGCGGCGGCCGCCTCGTGCGCGGCGTCGCGGGAGGCCGCCGAGGGGGCGGCGGGGCCCGAGTCGGCGGTTGCGGCGGGGGCCGCGATGCCGAGCGCGAGGGTCGCGGCACTACCGGCGAGTACCGCCTTCAGGAGGTGTCGGGGAAGCTGACGGGTCATCGCTCTCACGCCCCGATCCGGTAGAGCGAGTGGGTCCAGGAGAAGGTGTTGTTGTCGGTGTACCAGGCGTGCGAGGCCCAGTTGTAGCGGTCGTTGGAGGGCCAGGGATCGCCCCAGTAGACCCAACTGTTGGCGTCGTCGTAGCCGTAGATGACGTGCATGTGCCCGCCGCCGTTGGACCACTGGATGCGGGTCTCGACCGGGCGGCCCGCGTTGATCTCCGCCTGTACGGTGGGGTAGCGCAGCCAACCGGTCACGTACGAGCCCGAGTTGATGCCCGCCCAGCGCAGACCGGTCTGCACGTTGCCGAGCGTGGCCTGGTTGTTGGGGCATTCGGTGTTCTGGTTGCGCCCGAAGGCGGCGTTGCAGAATTGGTTCTGGCTGTAGTTGCGGCCCATGAAGGTGGCGATGGTGTTGCCCGCCGCGGCCCAGCACCAGTTGGTCTTCTGCTGGGCCTGCATGGTGATGTTCAGGCGCTTTGCGGCGAGTACGGACGGGTCGGCCGCGGCCGTGGCGGTCGTCGCCCGGTGTGCGGGGGCGGGGTCGAGCGGGGCGGCCGCGGCAGCGGCGGTGGGTGCGGCGAAGAGCGCGGCCGCGACGAAGGCGACGGTGGAAAGGCGTCTCCGTCTGCCGGGACTGCTCTTCGTGGTGGGTGAGTGGCGCATCGCGTTCCTCCCGAGCGGGGTGGGGTTGGAGGAGCGCGTCCGGACGCTGCGATTGAGCATCGAGTGTTGTCGGGTGCAGGTCAACACGCTTCAATGCGGAATGACTTGGGACGTGAACGGCGGCGTACGGATGTGAACACGGCTCGTGCGCCGACCTGGCAACCCGCTCCGACCGGCACGAACGCCGGGACGGGATAAGTGAACGTTCACAGAAAGGGTCCATCTTGCGGCACGGCACACGGCTCGCCGACGGCGCGGCCGAAGGAGACGAAGCGCCCGCGGACCTGGAGGCGGCCCTGCGCACGGGACCCTTCCACGTCGCGCTGCGCACCGCCATCGCCGTACGACGACTGCCCCTGCAGCGCGTCCGGCACCATCTGGCCAGGCACGGGGTCACGGTCGGCGTGACGAGCCTGAGCTACTGGCAGCAGGGCGCGCGCCGCCCCCAGCGTGCCGAGTCGCTGCGGGCCGTACGCGCCCTGGAGGAGATTCTCCAGCTCCCGGAGGAGTCGCTGATCCGGCTGCTCGCGCCGCCGTCGGGGCGCGCCGACAGGGAGCGTCCGGCGGCCCGCTCGTACCGCTCCCTGGTCGAGGCCTCCGACGTCCTGCGCGCCCTCCTCGACGAGCTCGGCTCCCCCGTCGACGGCGGTCTGCACACCATCGGCCAGCACGAAAGGCTGCGGATCGGCGCGCGGCGCGAGCTGCTCGGCCGACAGTCGCAGCACATCGTGCGCGCCCACAAGGACGGCGTCGACCGCTATGTGGCCATTCACCACGGCGATCCGGGGTGCGCCCCCGAGCGGATCGCCGTGCGCGCCCTGGAGAACTGCCGTACGGGACGCGTGCGCTGGCACCGGGGCACCGGGGTGCTCGTCGCCGAGCTGCTCTTCGACGCGCGGCTGCGCGCGGGTGACACCCATCTGTTCGGCTACGGCTTCGAGGACGGCACGGCGGGCGTGGCCACGGAGTACCAGCGCGGCTTCACCTACGCGGGCGGGCAGTACGCGCTGCAGGTCCGCTTCGACGAACAGGCGCTGCCCGTGCGGTGCCACCGCTTCACCCAGCACTCGGCGGCCGCGCCGCGCGGGAACCGCCAGCAGCTCACCCTGAGCGGCAGCCACCGCTCGGTGCATCTGGTGGAGCCGCAGGTGCGGGCGGGGATATTGGGGATCGAGTGGGACTGGGAGTAGCGGGCGGCACGGTCAGGCCTTCTCGGGCCCCGCGACGATCTTGCCCTTCTCGACCTTCACCGGAAGCTCGTGCAGCGGTTTGACGGCCGGTTCGTGCAGCACCTTGCCGTTCGTGGCGTCGAACTGGCTGCCGTGACAGGGGCAGATGAGCTTGTGCCCCTCCAGCTTGTTGATCGGGCACTGCGCGTGCGTGCAGATCGTGCTGAACGCCTTGTACTCGCCCTCGGAGATCCGGCTGACGACCACGTTCTCGTCGGTGTACAGCTTCGAGGCGCCCACCTTCACCTCGTCGGACGCGCCGAGGTCCACCGGCGCGGTGGGCGCCGACCGCGAACCGCCGTCACCGCCGGACGAGCAGGCGGTCAGACCGAGCCCTGCGGCCGGGGCGAGAGCGGCGGCCCGCAGCACGGTGCGGCGGGCATGGGGCGTGCCGGACATGGTGTCTCCACAGGTCAGGGGCGTACGTGTGCGTCGGTGACGGATCAGACCATACCGGTGCGAGGCGTTCCGACCGGGTCGGGCACGAGCGTGCCCGAGTGCTGCCCGCTTCCGTCCCGGAGCCTCCGCACGGCCTAGCCTGAGCGGGACGCCGAGCCCGAGAGGAACCACCCGTGATAGTCGTCGCAGGAGAGGCCCTGATCGACCTCGTCCAGCAGGGGAAGGCCCCCGAGGGCGCTCCCGAGAGCGCTCCCGGGGCCACCGCCGCGGGCCCCGCCGCCCTGGCCCCGCTCTCCCCGCGGCTCGGCGGCGGCCCGTACAACACCGCCGTGGCGCTCGGCCGCCTCGGCTCTCCCGTCGCCTTCTGCTCACGCGTCTCGCGGGACGCGTTCGGCGAGGCGCTGCTCGACGGGCTGCGGGCGGCAGGGGTCGACCTGTCGTACGTCCAGCGGGGCCCCGAGCCGACGACGCTCGCCGTCGCCTCGATCGGCGCGGACGGCTCGGCGGGCTACTCCTTCTACGTCGAGGGAACGGCCGACCGGCTCTTCGCCGCCCCCGCCGAACTCCCCGACGGGGTGCGGGCGATGTCCTTCGGCACCTGCTCGCTCGTCCTGGAACCGGGCGCGAGCGCGTACGAGGAGCTGCTGCGCGGCGCCGCGGCGCGCGGGGTGTTCACGACGCTCGACCCCAATGTCCGTGCCGGTCTGATCCCGGACGCGGACGCCTATCGCGCGCGGTTCAAGAGCTGGCTGCCCTCGGTCTCGCTGCTCAAGCTGTCCCAGGAGGACGCCGACTGGCTCGGCGGCACCCCGCGGGAGTGGCTGGCGTCGGGGCCCGCCGCCGTGGTCGTCACGCGCGGCGCCGACGGCCTGTGGCTGCACACCCGGGACGGCGTCGAGCTGCGGGTGCCGGGCGAGCCGGTCGACGTGGTGGACACGATCGGCGCCGGCGACACCGTCAACGCGGCGCTGCTGCACGGCCTCGCGGCCCGGGACGCGCTCTCCCCCGAGGCGCTGCCCGCGCTGGGCACAGACGGCTGGTCGGACGTCCTGCGGTTCGCCGCGCACGCGGCGGCGGTCACCTGCTCACGGGCGGGCGCGGAGCCGCCGTACGCGGCCGAACTCAGCCGTTGACCGCGTGCAGGCCGCCGGGCCTGCGGCCGTTGAGGCGGTCGAGGGCGGCGGCCGTGGCCTCGTCGGCGGGGACGTAGACGATCAGGCGCTGCGGGTCCGTGTCGGGCAGCGCGAGCGTCTCGTACGAGAGCCGGAGCCCGCCCTCGTCGGGGTGGCTGAGCCGCTCGACGCCGGTACGCCGGGGCAGGGCGGGCGCGCCCGCGACACGGTCGGCGAACGGGGCGCCCGCGATGATCGTCAACTCGTCCGTGAAGCCGACGACATGCGGGTCGTCGAGCATGGAATCGGTCCTGAGGTGCCCGACCAGATCGTCGGCGACGCGGTCCCACTCGGGGTAGGCGACGCGGGCCCGCTCGTCGGTGAAGACGAACCGGGCGAGGTTGGGGCGCTCGTCGTCCAGTACGCCGAGGGGTTCGACGAGCCGCCGGTATCCGCTCGTACAGGCGAGGACGTCGGCGAGGCGGTTGAGCAGCACGGCGGGCGCGGGCTCCAGGCTGTCCAGGATGGCGCGCACGGTGGGCCTGACCGAGTCGGCGGGCGGCACCGCGGCCGGGCAGCAGGGGTGGCCCGGCCCCATCTCCTTCTCCAGGCGGCGCAGATGGATGCGCTCCTCGATGCTCAGCCGCAGCGTGTCGGCGAGCGCGGCGAGCACCTGGGGGGACGGGTGGCGGTCCCTGCCCTGTTCGAGACGGGTGAGGTACTCGACGCTGATCCCCGCGAGGGTCGCGACCTCGGAGCGGCGAAGGCCCGGGGTGCGGCGGCGCGGGCCGCTGGGCAGGCCGACCTCGGTGGGGGTCACGGCCTCCCTGCGCGCGCGCAGGAAGACGCCCAGCTCGTTGTCGCTCACCGTTCGAACGTATCAGCCGGTGCGGGGCGGATCGTGGCCCTGTCACTACCAGCATCGGCCCGGCCTTCCTCGCCCCCTGGCCACGCCGCAAGGTGGGCGCATGACTCTTGACGCGACTGACACGAACCCCGCGAGCCCTGCGGCGCCCGGGGCCCGCACGCTGCCGCTGGCCGCGGGCCACTGGGAGATCGACGCCTTCCACTCCGCGGTGAACTTCTCCATCCGCCACCTCGGCATCTCCAAGGTGCGCGGCCGCTTCGCCGAGGTGGGGGCCGAGCTGGTGGTGGGCGAGAGCGCCGAAACCTCATCGGTGACCGCCACCATCGCGCTGGCCTCGATCGACACGGGCAACAAGGACAGGGACGCGCACGTACGCGCATCCGACCTGCTCGACGTCGAGAAGCGCCCGACGATGACGTTCCGTTCGACCCGGATCGAGGGCACGGGCGAGGAGTGGAGCATGGCGGGCGAACTGACCATCGGCGAGGTGACGCGCCCGGTGACGCTGGCCGTGGAGTTCGGCGGCGTCGAGGGCTTCCCCGGCCAGGACCGCAAACACGCGGGGTTCGAGGCGTCGGGTGAGATCCGCCGCAGCGAGTTCGGCCTCGACTTCGCCCCGGGCCTGCTCGGCGAAGTGGTGAAGATCCAGCTGGACATGCAGTTCTTGGAGCCGGTCGCGCGGGAAGGCTGACGTTCCCTCTCAGCCGTCCTTCGTGAACGCCCCGTGCCGCCCCGCCCCCGCGGCGAACCGGGCCGCGCCCTCCGCCGCCTCGGCGAGGGAGCGAAGGCCGTGTCTCAACTCGCCCGCCATCGCCTCCCGTTCGGGGCGCCCCGCCTGGTCGAGGACCGACATCCTGTCGTGCCGCAGGCAGGTCTGCGGGAACGCGGCGATCTCCGCGGCGAGGGCCTCCGCCGCGGCGCGGGAGGTGCCGGTGGGCACGGTCCGGTTGACCAGGCCCATGCCGAGCGCCTCCGCCGCGGCCACCGGGCGGCCCGTGAGGATCAGGTCCATGGCGCGGCCCTCGCCGATCAGCCGGGGCAGCCGCACCGTGCCGCCGTCGATGAGGGGCACGCCCCAGCGGCGGCAGAACACCCCGAGCACGGCGTCCTCCTCGGCGACCCGCAGATCGCACCAGAGGGCGAGTTCGAGGCCGCCCGCGACGGCGTGGCCCGCGATCGCCGCGATCACCGGCTTGGAGAGGACCATCCGGCTGGGGCCCATGGGGCCGTCCCCGTCCTCCGTGACCTCGTTGCCGTCCGGGGTGCCGATGGCCTTGAGGTCCGCGCCCGCGCAGAACGTGCCGCCCTCGCCCCACAGGACGGCGACGGCGGCGTCCGGGTCGGCTTCGAAGGCGCGGAAGGCGTCGGCGAGGGCGCGGGCGGTGGGCCCGTCGACGGCGTTCCGCGCGGCGGGGCGGGACAGCACGATGGTGGTGACGGGGCCTGCACGTTCGCTGCGTACCGGCATGGGGGCAAGCCGACCACGTGAACGGGCCACCGGGCAAGGCCCGTTCAGGCCGCCACCTGGGCGTACGCCGACGCCCTCTCGCGTACGACGAAAGCGCACCGCCCTCCGGTGGGGGGCGGTGCGCTTCGGCCGGTCGGCGGACCCGGTGGTCCGGGGCCGGTCAGGCCTTGCGGGCCCGCGTCGTCTTCTTGGCGGTGGTCTTCTTGGCGACCGTCTTCTTGGCCGCCGTCTCCTTGGCGGTGGCCGCCTTCTTCGGAGCGGCCGCCTTCTTGGCGGTGGTGCCCGTCTTGACCGTGGCCGTCTTCTTGGTGGCCGTGGCGCTCGCCGCGACCGCCTTCTTCGCGGCGAGCTTCTTCGCCGGGGCCTTCTTGGCCTGCTTGCGCCCCTGCGAGGGCAGCGCTTCGCTGACCCGGTCCGCCGAGATGATGTCCCGCAGGAACTTGCCGGTGTGGCTGGTCGACACCCCGGCGACCTCCTCGGGCGTGCCCTCGGCGACGACCAGACCGCCGCCGTTGCCCCCTTCGGGGCCCATGTCGACGACCCAGTCCGCGGTCTTGATCACGTCGAGGTTGTGCTCGATGACGATGACCGTGTTGCCCTTGTCGACCAGGCCGGAGAGGACCGTGATGAGCTTGCTGATGTCCTCGAAGTGCAGACCGGTGGTCGGCTCGTCGAGCACGTAGACGGTCCGGCCCGTGGAGCGCTTCTGGAGCTCGGAGGCGAGCTTCACGCGCTGGGCCTCGCCTCCGGAGAGGGTGGGCGCCGACTGGCCGAGGCGCACGTATCCGAGGCCGACGTCGTTGAGCGTCTTCAGGTGACGCGCGATCGCCGGGACCGCCTCGAAGAAGGCGAGTCCCTCCTCGATCGGCATGTCGAGGACCTCGGCGATGGACTTGCCCTTGTAGTGCACGTCCAGCGTCTCGCGGTTGTAGCGCGCGCCGTGGCAGACCTCGCACGGGACGTACACGTCCGGCAGGAAGTTCATCTCGATCTTGATGGTGCCGTCGCCGGAGCAGTTCTCGCAGCGGCCGCCCTTGACGTTGAAGGAGAAGCGCCCGGGGAGGTAGCCCCGCACCTTCGCCTCCGTGGTCTCCGCGAAGAGCTTGCGGACGTGGTCGAAGACTCCGGTGTACGTCGCGGGGTTCGAGCGCGGGGTGCGGCCGATCGGCGACTGGTCGACGTGCACGACCTTGTCGACGAGGTCGTCGCCCTCCACGCGCGTGTGGCGTCCGGGAACGGAACGGGCGCCGTTCA
The DNA here is from genome assembly GCF_008704495.1 of Streptomyces kanamyceticus. Classification (NCBI taxonomy): domain Bacteria; kingdom Bacillati; phylum Actinomycetota; class Actinomycetes; order Kitasatosporales; family Streptomycetaceae; genus Streptomyces; species Streptomyces kanamyceticus. The sequence goes on along the minus strand of NZ_CP023699.1, from coordinate 7,627,010 downwards.
GCTCCCTTGCCAGGTGCGTGTAGAGGATGTCGTTGACCAGGGTCGACTTGCCGGAGCCCGAGACGCCCGTGACGGCCGTGAGGACACCCAGCGGGAAGGAGACGTCGATGTCCTGGAGGTTGTTCTCGCGGGCGCCGTGCACCGTGAGCTGCCGGGAGGGGTCGGCGGGGCGGCGCACGTCCGGGATCGGGATGGACTTCTTGCCCGAGAGGTACTGCCCGGTGATGGACTTGTCGTTGGCGAGGAGCTCCTTCATGGAGCCGCTGTGCACGACCTTGCCGCCGTGCTCGCCCGCGCCGGGGCCGATGTCGACGACCCAGTCGGCGACCTTGATGGTGTCCTCGTCGTGCTCGACGACGATGAGTGTGTTGCCCATGTCGCGCAGGCGGACGAGGGTCTCGATCAGCCGGTGGTTGTCGCGCTGGTGCAGGCCGATGGACGGCTCGTCCAGTACGTAGAGCACGCCGACCAGGCCGGAGCCGATCTGGGTGGCCAGGCGGATGCGCTGCGCCTCGCCTCCGGAGAGGGTGCCCGCCGCGCGGTTCAGCGAGAGGTAGTCCAGGCCGACGTCGACCAGGAAGCGCAGCCGCTCGTTGACCTCCTTCAGGACGCGCTCGGCGATCTTCTTGTCGCGGGCGCCCAGCTTCAGCTCGGCGAGGAAGTCCGCGCAGTCGCTGATGGACATCGCGGAGACCTCGGCGATGGAGCGGCCCATGACCGTGACGGCCAGGACGATCGGCTTGAGGCGCGTGCCCTCACAGGTGGGGCAGGGCACCTCGCGCATGTAGCCCTCGAAGCGCTCGCGGCTCGCGTCGCTCTCGGCCTCGCTGTGCCGCCGCTTGACGAAGGGGACGGCGCCTTCGAAGGCGGTGGTGTAGACCCGCTCGCGGCCGTACCGGTTGCGGTAGCGGACCTCGATCTGCGTCTTGTGGCCGTTGAGCAGGGCCTTCTTGGCGCGCTGCGGCAGGCCCGCCCAGGGCATGTCGGTGGCGAAGCCGAGCGCGTCGGCGAGGGCGCCGACGAGCCGCCCGAAGTACTCCTTGGTGTGGCCGTGCGACCAGGGGTGGATGGCGCCCTCGTCGAGCGACTTGTCCTCGTCCGGGACGATCAGCTCGGGGTCGACCTCCATGCGCGTGCCGATGCCGGAGCAGTCCGGGCAGGCGCCGAAGGGCGAGTTGAAGGAGAAGGAGCGGGGCTCCAGCTCCTCGAAGGACAGGTCGTCGTACGCGCAGTAGAGGTGCTCCGAGTACATCCGCTCGCGCTCGGGGTCGTCCTCGGGGAGGTCGACGAAGTCCAGGACGACCATGCCGCCCGCGAGGCCGAGCGCGGTCTCCACGGAGTCGGTCAGGCGGCGCTTGGCGCTGTCCTTCACCGTGAGGCGGTCGATGACCACCTCGATGGTGTGCTTCTCCTGCTTCTTCAGCGTGGGCGGCTCGGAGAGCTGGATCGTCGTGCCGTCGACCCGCGCGCGGCTGTAGCCCTTGGTCTGGAGGTCGGCGAAGAGGTCGACGAACTCGCCCTTGCGCTCGCGCACCAGCGGCGAGAGGACCTGGAAGCGGCTGCCCTCCGGCAGTTCGAGGACCTTGTCGACGATGGCCTGCGGCGACTGCCGGGCGATGGGGCGCCCGCACTCGGGGCAGTGCGGCTTGCCGATGCGCGCGAAGAGCAGGCGCAGGTAGTCGTAGACCTCGGTGATGGTGCCGACCGTCGAGCGCGGGTTGCGCGAGGTCGACTTCTGGTCGATGGAGACCGCCGGGGAGAGGCCCTCGATGAAGTCGACGTCGGGCTTGTCCATCTGGCCGAGGAACTGCCGGGCGTACGAGGAGAGCGACTCCACGTACCGCCGCTGGCCCTCGGCGAAGATCGTGTCGAACGCGAGCGAGGACTTGCCCGACCCGGAGAGTCCGGTGAACACGATGAGGGAGTCACGCGGGAGGTCGAGCGACACGTTCTTGAGATTGTGCTCGCGCGCGCCACGGACGATGAGACGGTCGGCCACGCCGGTCCGCACCTTTCTTGAGAGTGGTGACAGGGGCGAAACCCCCGTCGTTCACAGACTAGGGCGAGCCACTGACAACGCCGGGCTGCTTCCCCTGTTCACAACAAACCCGGACCACCAAGAATGCCCGATGCCATCCCCGACCATATAGCACGTGCATTCGATTTGCGGGACTCCCCAGAGACCTTCACCCGAACGTGTGGCGGGACTATCGTCGGGCGCATGATTGATCATGTGCGCGACCTGGCGTCTGTACGTGACGCGACCGACCGACTGCTCACCGCAGCGGCGAAACTGAACAACGATTCGACAGCTCAACCGTCACTGCTTCCCGGCTGGACCGTCGGCCACGTCCTCGCCCACCTCGCGCGGAACGCGGACGCGCTGGTGAACGTGCTGGCCGGACGGCCGATGTACGCCAGCGCCGAGGTGCGGGACGCGGACATCGAGCGGGACGCCCCGCGCGCGCTGGCAGCGCAGCTCGACGACGTACGGGAGAGCGCGGCCCGCTTCGAGGCGCAGGCCGCGGTTCCCGCGGACTGGTCCCGCACCATCGAGATGCGCAACGGCATCACCGACTCCGCGTCGCGGGTGCCCTTCAGGCGGTGGGTCGAGGTCGAGCTGCACCACGTGGACCTCGGGATCGGGTACGAGCTGGAGGACCTGCCCGCGGAGTTCACGCAGCGTGAGATCACGTTCCTGTCCGCGCGCTTCGGCGGGAACCCCTCGGTGCCGCCCACCCGGATCACGGACGGCACGCACGCGTGGAGCACGGGGCGCGCGGGCGAGCCCGAGATCACCGTCTCCGGGTCCCCGGCGGACCTGGTCGGCTGGCTGGCGGGCCGCCGCGAGGGCACCGCGCTCACGGCCGAAGGCGGCCTCCTCCCCGCCCTGCCCCCGCTATAGGCTGACCGACATGACGTACAGCGGAGCGGTGAAGGTCGGCGGACCCTCGGACGTGCACGAACTGCAGGACCTGATGATCTCGAAGGTCGCGGTCGGGCCGATGGACAACAACGCCTATCTGCTGCGCTGCCGGGCCACCGGCGAGCAGCTCCTGATCGACGCGGCGAACGACGCCGCGACGCTGCTGACACTGATCGGCGACGACGGCATCGCGTCCCTGGTCACCACGCATCAGCACGGCGACCACTGGCAGGCACTCGCCGAGGTGGTCGGGGCGACGAGCGCGCGGACCTACGCGGGCCGGGAGGACGCCCCGGGCATTCCGGTGCCGACGGACGTCCTGGTCGACGACGGGGACACCATCACGGTCGGCCGGGTCGAGCTCACCGCCCGCCACCTGGTGGGTCACACCCCGGGCTCGATCGCGCTGGTCTACGACGACCCGCACGGCCATCCGCACGTGTTCACCGGCGACTGCCTCTTCCCCGGCGGCGTCGGCAACACGTGGGACGACCCGAAGGCCTTCGCGCGCCTCATCGACGACGTCGAGACGAAGATCTTCGGGACGCTGCCCGACGAGACGTGGGTCTATCCCGGCCACGGCAACGACACGACGCTGGGCGCCGAGCGTCCGCACGTGGCGGAGTGGCGCGCGCGGGGCTGGTGACGTCAGGGGGTACGCGTCACGCCCCGGCGGCGACCAGCGCCGCCACCCGTTCCACCGCGAACGCGTACCCCTGCACACCGCAGCCCGCGATGACGCCGTCGGCGCGCTGCGAGACGTAGCTGTGGTGCCGGAAGGCCTCCCGCTGGTGGATGTTGGAGATGTGCACCTCCAACACCGGCATCCCGTCACAGGTGTTGAGCGCGTCCAGGATCGCGACGGACGTGTGGGAGTAGGCCGCGGGGTTGATGACGATGCCCACGTGGTGCTCGCGCGCCTCGTGGATCCAGTCGACCAACTCGCCCTCGTGGTTGCTCTGTCGCAGGTCCACCGTGCCGCCGTGCGCGGCCGCCGCCTCGGCGCACAGCGCCTCGACGTCGGCCAGCGTGTCCGAGCCGTAGATCTCGGGCTGGCGCTGCCCGAGCAGGTTCAGGTTCGGACCGTTGAGGATCATGATCGGGGCGGTGGCGAGGCTGCGCGTCATGGTCGAGGTCTATCACGCCGCCCGCGTACGCGGAGATGGACTCCGCACCCCCGCACACCCCCTGCGACACCCCGTAACCGACCGTCACTGTGGGTAATTGACGCGGCATGCGCACCGCCGAACCCACTGAACCCGTCCCGGCCGCACCGCCGTCGCTCCCCCGGATCGCGGCCGCCTCGCTCGCCGGGACCGCCATCGAGTTCTACGACTTCTTCATCTACGGGACGGCCGCGGCGCTCGTCCTCGGCCCGCTGTTCTTCCCGACGTTCTCCCCTCTGGCGGGGACCCTCGCCGCCTTCGCGACCTTCGGCGTGGGCTTCGTGGCGCGGCCGCTCGGGTCCGTCGTCTTCGGGCACATCGGCGACCGGCACGGACGGCGTCCCATGCTCCTCGCCTCGCTGCTCCTCACCGGCATCGCCACGGTCGCCGTCGGCTGCGTACCGACGTACGAATCGATCGGGATCGGCGCTCCCCTGCTCCTTAAGAGCTTGGGGAAGTGTGCCGTTCTGGGCGGCGGGCCTGCTCGCGGCCGCCGGGCTCGCGCTGCGCACCTCGCTGGCGGAGAGCCCGGACTTCCTGCGGCTGCGGCGGCACGCGCGCGTACCGCTCGCCGAGGTGGTCCGGGACACTGGCGCCTGGTGCTCCTGACGGCGGGCGCGATGGCGGTGGGGTACGCCGTGTTCTACGCCGTGACGACGTGGTCCCTCGCCTACGGAGTGGAGCGCCTCGGAGTGAGCCGTACGGTCATGCTGGCGTGCGTCATGGCGGCCGTGGTGGTCAAGGGCGCCCTGACCCCGGTGGTGGCGGTGCTCGGCGACCGGTTCGGACGGCGGCCGTTGTGCCTGATCGGGTGCGCGGCGTCGGCACTGTGGATGTTCCCGATGGTCGCGCTGCTCTCGACGGGCGAGCCGCTGGCGATGTTCACCGGCTTCCTGGTGGCACTGCTCGCGTTCATCACGATGTTCGCCGTGGTCGCCGCCTATCTGCCCGAGCTGTACGAGCCCCAGGTGCGCTGCACGGGCGCCGCGGTCGGCTACAACCTGGGCGGGGCGCTCGGCGGGGCGCTCACCCCGATCGTGGCGACGGCCCTTGCCCAGGGGGACAGGAAGCCGTGGGGCGTGGCCGCGTACCTGTCGGGCACCGCCCTGCTGAGCCTCGGGTGCTTCGCCCTGCTTCCGGAGACACGGCCGGTCGCGGCGTCGGATCCGGCGGCCGCTACGGGGTGATCACGAGTTCTACGGAGTGATCGCGAGTTCCAGGAACGCCGCGAACAGCACCAGGTGGACGCCGCCCTGCAGCGGCGTGGCGCGCCCCGGCACGACCGTGAGCGTGCCGACGATCACGGTCAGCGCGAGCAGCACCATATGGGTCGAGCTCAGGCCGAGTACGAGCGGGCCCGACAGCCATACGGAGGCGACCGCGACGGCCGGGATGGTCAGTCCGATGCTGGCCATCGCGGAGCCGAGGGCGAGGTTCAGGCTGGTCTGCACGCGGTCGCGGCGGGCGGCGCGCGCGGCCGCGATCGTCTCGGGGAGCAGCACGAGGAGCGCGATGATCACGCCGACCACGGCGTGCGGCAGGCCCGCGCTCTCCACGCCCGACTCGATCGTCGGGGAGACGCCCTTGGCGAGGCCGACCACACCGATCAGCGCGAACCCGAGCAGCGCCAGGCTCAGCTTCGCGTCCCGCGCCGAGGGGCCCTCGGCGTGACTGTCGGCGTCGATGACCTCCCCCTGCTTGGTGAGGGGCAGGAAGTAGTCGCGGTGCCGCACGGTCTGGGTGGTCACGAAGATGCCGTACAGGACGAGCGAGGCGACCGCGGCGAAGGTGAGTTGGGCGGTGGTGAACTCCGGGCCCGGCTTGGTGGTGGTGAAGGTCGGCAGGACCAGGCAGAGCGTGGCCAGCGTGGCGACGGTCGCGAGGGCCGCGCCCGTGCCCTCGGGGTTGAAGACGGCGACGCGGTGCCGGAGCGCGCCCACCAGGAGGCAGAGTCCGACGATGCCGTTGCAGGTGATCATGACCGCGGCGAAGACGGTGTCGCGGGCGAGCGTGGAGCTCTTGTCGCCGCCGTCGGCCATGAGGGTGACGATCAGCGCCACCTCGATGATCGTCACCGCGACCGCGAGGACGAGTGAGCCGAAGGGTTCGCCGACGCGGTGGGCGATCACCTCGGCATGGTGGACGGCGGCGAGCACCGCTCCGGCGAGGATCAACGTCACCACGGCGACGATCGCGCCGGGCAGATCGCGCCCCCAGGTGAAGACGAGGAGGACGACCGCGAGAAGCGGAACCACCGTCGTCCACTGCATGCCGAGCGCCCGGAGCCGAGTGACCATGACTCGATGCTGCCCCGGGCGCCTGGGTGCCGCTACTTGGTGCCGTTGCCACCTCCCGCCCCCGAGGGGGCGGGAGGTCGGCCGTCAGGCCTCGATGCTGTCCTTCGGGTTCTCGCCCGCGGCGGCCTCGGCCGCGTCCTTCTGCGCCTGCTTCTTGGAGGCGAAGAGGCTGGTGATCGTGGTGATCACCAGGACACCGCAGATGACGCCGAGCGAGACGGGGATGGAGATCTCGGGGACGCTCACCCCGTTCTCGTGCAGGGCGTGCAGCACCAGCTTCACTCCGATGAAGCCGAGGATCACCGACAGGCCGTAGCTGAGGTGGACCAGCTTCCTGAGGAGTCCGCCGATGAGGAAGTACAGCTGGCGCAGACCCATCAGGGCGAACGCGTTGGCGGTGAAGACGATGTACGGGTCCTGGGTGAGGCCGAAGATCGCCGGGATGGAGTCCATCGCGAAGAGCACGTCGGTGGTGCCGATGGCGAGCATGACGACCATGAGCGGCGTCATGATCTTCTTGCCGTTCCTCCGGACGAACAGCTTCGTGCCCTCGTACCGGTCGGAGACGCCGAACTTCTTCTCGATGGACTTCAGGAGGCGGTTCTCCTCCCAGTCCTCTTCCTCGTCGTCGGCGCGCGCCTCCTGGATGAGCTTCCAGGCGGTGTAGATCAGGAAGGCGCCGAAGATGTAGAAGACCCAGGAGAAGTTGGCGATCACCGCGGCACCGGCGGCGATGAAGATCGCGCGCAGCACCAGGGCGATCAGTACACCGAACAGCAGCACGCGCTGCTGCAGGTGGGAGGGCACCGAGAACTTCGCCATGATCAGGATGAAGACGAAGAGGTTGTCCACGGAGAGGGACTTCTCCGTGATGAAGCCCGCGAAGAACTCGCCGGACGCCTGGCTCTCTCCGGCGACCAGCAGGCCGATCCCGAAGAGCGCGGCGAGCACGATCCAGACGATCGTCCAGATTCCGGCTTCCTTGATCGACACGTCATGGGGCTTGCGCCCGATGAAGAAGTCGACCGCGATCAGGGCACACAGACCGAGAACGGTCGTCACCCACATGGTCATAGAAACGTCCACTGCGCCTCCGGCGTCGTACGGCTACTGATCAGCGTCGTCGCTGCCGGAGGTCTCTTCCACCCGAGGCGGTCACCGCCGTGTCGGGCCGACGCCCCGGGACCGATGGCGGTCCGTATTGACGGGTACGTCGCAGCCGGGAGTACTCCCCTCCGCTGACAGAAGGGTACGCGAAACACCAAGGTTTGGTAAAGGTGATGGCAATCAAGAGCCAAAAGGCCAGGTCAGATGGGCCTAAAGTCGCTTTACCGGCAACGCGCCGGCGGCCGCCCGGCGAGGGCGCGTCAGCGGCCGCCGTTACGCCGGGCGGTGGCCACCTGGTCGAGGATCTGCCCCAGGATCCGGCTGCCCTCGGGGATCGTCGGCGGCTCGTACGTCCAGGTGTGACCGACCCACGGGTCGGCGAGATGGTCGTCGGGCACCGGCGTCAGACGGAGCAGCGCGCGCCACAGGGGGTCGAGCAGCGGGCCGTACTCCGCGGCGTCCTCGCGATCGGCGACCATCATCAGGTGGACGCCGACCGCCGGGCCCTCGTCCGCGAGATAGCGGAGCTGGGTCACCGCGCGGTCGTCGAAGCCGTGCGGGAAGTCGTTGACGATCAGGAGCTGCTCGGCGGTGTCCAGGTCGGGGGGCAACGCGTCGGCGGCGCCGCCGCGGACCGCCATCTGCACGAGGTCCACGCGCTGGGTGAGCTCGGCGAGGACGGCGGAGACACCGGCGGCGCCGGAGGCCGGGGGCCCGGCGAGCACACCGGAGGTCACCAGCGGCGCGAGCGCGCCCGCGGCGGAGCCCGCCGCGTCGATGACGTGCACCGTGAACTCGCCCGCCGGATAGGCCGCGAGCAGTCGCGCGGCGTGCGCGACCGCACTGTCCACGGCGAGGCGCCGCAGCTCGGCGGCGTCGGTGAAGGTGTTGGTGAGCGCCTTGCCGCTGTCGATCCACAGGCCGCGCTCGAGAGGCAGCCTGACGAGCATCGGGATCCGCAGGTCGATGCGCTCGGGCAGATGCAGATCGCCCAGGCGCAGCGCCATCGGGATCTCCATGGGCGCGCGGTAGGCGTGCCAGACCGGGCTGCTCCACGCCGCGAAGGGCGGCGGCAGGGCGGGCTCCACGACGCCGGACTCGGCGGCGAGCTGCGCCAGGTCGCGGTCGAGGGTGGCCCTGGCCTGGCCGACGAGGTCGGCGTGCTTGGCGCGGGCCGCGTCGCGTGCGGCATCGCCCGCGCCGCCGACGCGGCTACGCGGGTCGGAGAGGGCCTTGTCGATCTCCTGCTCCATGCGGGAGTCGGCGAAGTCGACGGCACTGCGGTACGCCGCGGTGGTGCGCGCCAGGTCCTCGAACATGCCCCACACCTGGTTGTAGAGCCGCTCGTCCATCGACCATCCGGTGGCATCACCCGCGACGGGCTGCGCGGCCTGTCCCGGCTGGGCCGGGGGCGCGGCGGGCGGAGGCGTCGGGGGCGCGGCGGCCTGTCGGCGAGGGTGGGTGTAGTCGACGGGACCGCCGGTGGGGGCGTCGCCGCCCGGCTGCTGCGGCGGTGCGGTGGGCGGAGACGTCGGGGCGGTCCTGCCCTGGTCCTGGTCGGCCTGGCCGGTGTGACCCGGCTGACCGCCCGGGGGATTCGCCTGCGCGCCCGGTGGGGGCACGTGGCCACTTGCCGGGAGCGCCTGGCCGCTCGTCGAGGCCGCTTGCCCGCCCTGCGATGGCGCCTGCCCGCTGGCCGCGGCCGCCTGACCACTCGCCGGGGCCACCTGACCGCCCTGCGGAGTCGCCTGACCACTTGTCGACGCCGCCTGCCCACCCTGCGGGGGCGCCTGCCCGCTTACCGCAGCCCCCTGCCCGCCCTGCAGTGGCGCCTGCCCACTCGCCGGGGCCACCTGCCCGCCTGGCGCGGCCCCCTGGCCGCCCCGCGGCACCGTCCGCCCCTGGGATGCGGTGCCTACGCGAGTGTCGTCCGCGGAGCGCGGTGGGGGCGTGGCCACGGAGCGGGCCAGGCCCCTCGCCACCGCTTCGTCGATCGTGTCCGCCAGGTCCCCGGCGGCGGGCAGGCCCTGGTCGGCGAGCATCTCGGCGAGGCCGCCCGCGTAGCCCTGGCCGACCGCGCGGACCTTCCAGGCGCCCTGGCGGCGGTAGAGCTCCAGGGCGACGACGGCGGACTCGGTGCCCAGGTCGGTGATGGTGTAGCTGGCGATGCCGGTGCCGTCGAGGCCGGTGACCGCGACGAACGGGGCGGCGAGTGCGCTGAAGCTGACCGGTCCTCCGACGCCGACGGGCAGCGCGAGCAGGACGCTGACCCGGTGGACGGTGTCCGGCACGGCGTCGAGGTCCACGGCGAGGCGGTGGTCGGCGGCCGCCTGCTTGGACACCTCGAGCCCCGGCAACGTGGGCGATCCCGGGTGGGCCACCCATTCGACGCCGCGGATCCTGCCCCGCTCGTCGCCGAGCGTCGCGCCCGCCACGATCGGCTTTCCGGCCGAGACACGGATCTCCAGGCGGGTCCCGGGAAGCGGGTGGTTCTGCCCCCGCACCAGCTCAGCCGTCATCGCCTTCGTCCCCCTCGTGGGCCCCCGTCGAGCCCTCGTTCCCTCGGTGCGTACGGACGTCGCTTACAGGTGCGGCAGGATCGCCGGCATCAGGTCCTGGAAGGTGCGGCCGTTGGCGGGGTTGCCGATGGCCGTCATCTGCCAGCCCGTGCCCGCGCGGTGGACCTTGGCCATGATCTGCGCGGTGTACTGACCGCCGCCGTCGAGGGTGTAGCGGGCCAGCTCCTGGCCGTTGGTCTCGTCGACCAGACGGCAGAAGGCGTTCTGCACCTCCTGGAAGGTCTGGCCGGTGAACGAGTTCACCGTGAAGACGATCTGGTCGATGTGGACGGGGACCCGCTGCAGGTCGACGAGGATCGCCTCGTCGTCGCCGCCCTGGCCGACACCGCCCACGAGATTGTCACCGGTGTGCCGCACCGAGCCGTCGTCGCTGATCAGGTGACGGAAGAACACCACGTCCAGCGGCTGCTTGTCGGCGAAAAGCACCGCCGAAGCGTCCAGGTCGACCTCGCGCGTACGCGTGCCGAACAGGCCTCGGCGCGGGGCCGCCTGCCAGCCGAGGCCCATGCGCACCGCGGTCAGGGCGCCCCCGTCGTCCTTCTGCAGGCTGATGGCCTGGCCCTTGGTCATGTTGACCGTCACGCGCTGTCCCCTTCTTCGAACTGCCTGGGCAACCGCCTCTTGCGGTTGCCCAGCACCCTATGCAGTGGGCCCGGCACGGCCGCACTCCGGGCGGCACTTTGTGGCGGTCTTGCAACAGACCGGCCAGTACGCCGAAACCCGTCCCCCAGCAGCGCTTCTACGCCTGGCCCGCCTCCCGCATCTGCCGCAGTTCCTTCTTCATCTCCGACACCTCGTCGCGCAGTCGCGCGGCGATCTCGAACTGCAGGTCGGCGGCGGCCGCGCGCATGCGCTCGGCCATCTCCTCGATCTGCTCGGCCAGTTCGGCCGCGGGGCGGTCGGTGGGCGTGGCCTCCGCGGACTTCTTCGCCTTGGCCTTGGTGGACTTGGCCGCCTTGCCGCCGAGCGCGGGCACCGGGGCCTTGGCGGCCTTGCCCTCCTTCGGCTTGCGGTAGTCCGAGCCGAGGAGCTCTTCGGTGTCGACCTCTTCGCGCGCGATCGCCGACACGATGTCGTTGATCTTCTTACGGAGGGGCTGCGGGTCGATGCCCTTCTCCTTGTTGTACGCGATCTGCTTCTCCCGGCGCCGGTTGGTCTCGTCGATGGCCTTCTCCATCGCTGGGGTGATCTTGTCCGCGTACATGTGGACCTGGCCCGAGACGTTGCGCGCCGCGCGGCCGATGGTCTGGATCAGGGAGGTCCCCGAGCGCAGGAAGCCCTCCTTGTCGGCGTCGAGGATCGCCACCAGGGAGACCTCGGGCAGGTCGAGGCCCTCGCGCAGGAGGTTGATGCCGACGAGGACGTCGTACTCACCGGCGCGCAGCTCGCGCAGGAGCTCGACGCGGCGCAGCGTGTCGACGTCGCTGTGCAGATAGCGGACCTGGATGCCCAGTTCGAGGAAGTAGTCGGTGAGGTCCTCGGCCATCTTCTTGGTGAGCGTGGTGACCAGGACGCGCTCGTCCTTCTCGGTGCGCTGGCGGATCTCGTGCACCAGGTCGTCGATCTGCCCCTCGGTGGGCTTGACGACGACCTCGGGGTCGACGAGTCCGGTGGGGCGGATGATCTGCTCGACGAAGCCGTCGCCGCGCGAGAGTTCGTACTTGCCCGGGGTCGCCGAGAGGTAGACGGTCTGGTCGATGCGGCCGAGGAATTCCTCCCACTTCAGGGGGCGGTTGTCCAGCGCGGAGGGGAGCCGGAAGCCGTGGTCGACGAGGGTGCGCTTGCGGGAGGCGTCGCCCTCGTACATCGCGCCGATCTGCGGGACCGTGACGTGCGACTCGTCGAGGACCAGGAGGAAATCCTCGGGGAAGTAGTCGATGAGGGTGTTCGGGGCGGAGCCGGGCTCTCGGTCGTCGAAGTGCATCGAGTAGTTCTCGACGCCGGAGCAGGAGCCGATCTGGCGGAGCATCTCCAGGTCGTACGTGGTGCGCATGCGCAGGCGCTGCGCCTCCAGCATCTTGCCCTGCTTCTCCAGCTCGGCGAGGCGCTCCGCCAGCTCCTTCTCGATGCCGTTGACCGCCTTCTCCAGGCGCTCGGGACCCGCCACGTAGTGCGAGGCGGGGAAGACGTAGAGGTGGTCGTCGTCGCTGATGACCTCGCCGGTGAGCGGGTGCAGCGTGGAGAGCGCCTCGATCTCGTCGCCGAACATCTCGATGCGGACGGCCAGTTCCTCGTAGACCGGGAAGATCTCGATGGTGTCGCCGCGGACCCGGAAGGTGCCTCGGGTGAACGCCAGGTCGTTGCGCGTGTACTGGATGTCCACGAAGCGGCGCAGGAGCTGGTCGCGGTCGATCTCGTCGCCGACCTTGAGGGGGACCATCCGGTCCACGTACTCCTGCGGGGTGCCGAGGCCGTAGATGCAGGAGACGGAGGCGACCACGATCACGTCGCGGCGGGTGAGCAGCGAGTTCGTCGCGGAGTGGCGCAGGCGCTCCACCTCCTCGTTGATCGAGGAGTCCTTCTCGATGTAGGTGTCCGACTGCGGGACGTACGCCTCGGGCTGGTAGTAGTCGTAGTACGAGACGAAGTACTCCACGGCGTTGTTCGGCAGGAGCTCGCGGAACTCGTTCGCCAGCTGGGCGGCCAGCGTCTTGTTCGGCGCCATCACGAGCGTGGGGCGCTGGAGCTTCTCGATCATCCACGCGGTGGTGGCCGACTTGCCGGTGCCGGTCGCGCCGAGCAGGACGACATCCTTCTCACCTGCGCGGATGCGCCGCTCCAGCTCGGCGATGGCAGCCGGCTGGTCGCCGCTTGGCTGGTACGGGCTGACGACCTCGAAAGGTGCCACCGTGCGTTCGATCTTCGATACGGGCCGCATGGAAACCACCGTACGACCCCGCACTGACAACCGGGTCCGATCGGCCGCTCAGCGGCCGCCCGTCACCAGTTCTGCGGGGTGCGGGAGCCGGGCCGCTGCCGGGATCCGCGCCGGCGCGGCGGGACGTGCCGGTCGCCCGAGCGCGGGACGGAGTAGGACGGCCCGGAGCGGGCCCTGGCCGCCGTGTCCTTGGCCTCGGGCCTGCCGCCGAGGACCATGAGCGGGTCGAACATCACGATGACTCCCGCGAGGAGCAGGAAGGCGAGCGGGCCGATCATCATGGGCGCGAGGATCTCGGCGGGCGAGTCACCGGGGGGCACGGCGCCCGAGCCGTGCAGATGGACGCTGAGGGCGGCCATGCCGGTGTAGTGCATGCCGCTCACGGCCAGGCCCATCACCAGGCTCGCGCCCAGACTCCACAGGAATCCCCTGACCTGTGCGGCCGCCCAGAGGGCCGCGGTGGCGGCGACCACGGCGATCACCACGGACGCGGTGACGACCAGGGTGTTGTACTCCAGCGTCCCGCGAAGACGCATACCGGCCATTCCGAGGTAGTGCATCGAGGCGACACCGAGCCCCGTGATGGTTCCGCCGGTGAACAGGGCCGTGCCCGTGGCGCCGCGGTAGCCGACGATGAAGACGCCGATGCCGACCATGACGATGGCGACGGCGAGGCTCGCGAAGGTCAGCGCCTTGTCGTAGCGGATCGGGGCCTCCGCGACGGTGAAGCCCATCATGGCCACGAAGTGCATGGTCCAGATCCCGGACCCGATCGCGGCCGAGCCGAGCGCCAGCCAGCCGGGCCGCCAGGAGCGGTCGACGAGCAGCGATCTGGTGGTGCAGCGCAGGCCGAGCGCCCCTCCCAGACAAGCCATGAGGTACGCCACCACCGGTGTGACGACTCCGTAGCTGAACCCGTCGACCGTGCCCTGCATGCGCGGTTGCCCTTCCGCCTGTTATGCCCAAATTCTCCGGAACGCCCCGTTCGCCCCCCCTGTCGACGCCCATCTGAAAGGCCGTCGGCTGAGGCAGAGAGTAAAGCTCACCCCGGAACCTACGAACGATTTTCCGGCAAAGAATCGCAGTCCCCGCGCGCGGGGTCCCCGTCTTTGGAGACTCCGTTCAACCTGTGGCCATCCTGCACCTGTCTCCCGTTGACCCCGGACTGTCACTCTCGACCGGTCCGCGATCTCACGACGCGAGGAGTACCCGTGTACGCACGCGCTGCCGCTGCCACCGCCGCCGCCCTCATCGGAGCCGGCTCACTCGTCCTCCCCACCGCCACCGCCACGGCGCAGACCCCCGCGGCGTCCCGCGCCGCACACCACGACAGCCCGCTGGTCGTCGCCCACCGGGGTGCCTCCGCCTACGCGCCGGAGAACACCTTCGCGGCCATCGACAAGGCCCGTGACATGGGGTTCCGCTGGGTCGAGAACGACGTCCAGCGGACCAAGGACGGCGAGCTCGTGATCATGCACGACGACACCCTGAAGCGGACGACGAACGTCGAGGAGGTCTTCCCCGACCGCGCCCCGTGGAAGGTCGGTGACTTCACGGCCGCGGAGATCAGGCAGCTGGACGCGGGCAGCTGGTTCAGCCCGAAGTACGCGGGCCAGCGCGTGCCGACCCTGCAGCAGTACATGCGGCGGGTCTCGCACAACCACCAGAGCCTGGTCTTCGAGTTCAAGAAGCCCGAGCTCTACCCGGGCATCGAGAAGCAGGGCCTGCGGGTGCTGCGCGACACGGGCTGGCTCGACAAGCACCACGTGAAGAGCAAGCTGGTCATCCAGAGCTTCAGCGCCGACAGTGTGAAGACCGTGCACGCGCTGCGGCCCGATGTGAAGACCGGTTTCCTCGGCACCCCCGCGGCCGCCGAGCTGCCCGCGTACGCGGAGTTCGCCGACCAGATCAACTCGGCGCACACCTCCATCTCGGCCGACTACGTAGACGCGATCCACGCGCAGAAGGGCCCGCACGACAAGCCCCTTGAGATCTTCACCTGGACGGTCAACGACGCGCCGAGCGCGGTGCGCGCGGCGGGCTTCGGGGTGAACGGGATCATCACCAACACCCCTGACGTCGTCCGCAAGGCGCTGCGCGAGGGCTGACGGGCGGCCGGGCCGACGACCGCCGCACCGCGTTGTCAGTGGGCGGTCGTACGGTGGTCGGCATGTACTCCCATGCGCAGGAGCAGGAGCGGAAGCAGGACGGCCGTCAGGTCGTCTGGGCCGTCGTCGAGAGCGACATCGGCCCGCTGCTGCTCGCCGCGACCGGTGAAGGACTCGTCACCGTCGCGTTCCACGCCACCGACGCGGTGCGCGACAAGGTCCTGGAGGGGCTCGGCTCCCGGCTCGGCGCCGAGCCGGTCCAGGAGCCCGGCTCCCCGCTGCTCGCCGAGCCCATACGCCAGTTCGCGGCGTACTTCGCGGGCGAGCGGCGCGACTTCGACCTGCCGCTCGACTGGTCGCTGATCTCCGGCTTCAACCGCCAGGTGCTGCGCGAGCTGGCCACCACCGTGCCGTTCGGCACGGTGGTGGGCTACGGAGACCTGGCCCACCGCGTCGGCCAGCCGCGCGCGGCGCAGGCCGTGGGCCTCGCGATGGGCGCCAACCCGCTGCCGGTCGTGGTGCCGTGCCACCGCGTGGTGGAGAGCGACGGGGGCATCGGCGGCTTCGGGGGCGGTCTGGAGACCAAGCGGCAGCTCCTCGCGCTGGAGGGCGTGCTGCCGCAGCCGCTGTTCTGACCGGGCCGCCGCGCGGTCCCGGCGGACTGTGACAACTACGTTTCGCCCGTACGAACGCCCTGGCACACTGCGTCGGTGACTTCGACCCTCGACGCCCCCGGCATACCCGCGCCGGAGGCGCTCCCCGCCCTGCGCCGCCGTACGAACGCGGTGCTGATCGCCAGCCAGATCCTGGGCGGGCTCGGGGTGCCGATCGGCATCGCGCTCGCCCCGGTCCTCGCGACCGAGGTGAGCGGGACGGAGGCGCTGTCCGGGCTCGCGCCGACGGCGTCCGTCACCGGCACGGCCCTGCTCTCGCTGCCGCTGGCCGCGCTGATGACGTCACGGGGACGCAGGCCCGGCCTCGTCCTCGCGTATCTGGTCGGCGCGCTGGGGGCGGGGCTCGTCGTGCTGGCCTCGGTCGTGGCGAGCTTCCCCCTGCTGCTGCTCGGCATGGCGGCCTTCGGGGCGGGCTCGTCCGCCAATCTGCAGGCCAGGTTCGCCGCGGCCGACCTCGCCGAGCCCGACCGGCGCGGCCGCGCCATCTCGCACGTCATCTGGGCCACCACCATCGGCTCGGTGCTCGGCCCGAACATCGCCGCGCCGACCAGCCGCGCCTTCTCCGGCACGGCCATCCCCGAGAAGGCGGGCCCCTTCCTCTTCGCCGCCGGGATCTTCGCGGTCGCCGCGCTCGTGGTGGCGGTGCTGCTCCGCCCCGACCCGCTGCTCACCGCCCGCGCCCTGGCCCCGGACGAGGACCACTCCGCGGGGAGCCGCTCGCTGAAGGCCGGTGTCGCCGCGGTGGCCGGGTCGCCGATGGCCCGGCTCGCGCTGGTGACGGTGACCGTGTCGCACACGGTGATGGTCTCGATCATGGTGATGACCCCGGTGGACCTGGGCCACCACGGGGCGAGTCTGCAACTGGTCGGCCTTGTCATCAGCGGGCACATCGCGGGCATGTACGCGTTCTCGCCGGTCCTCGGCTGGCTCTCCGACCGGTTCGGCAGGCTCGCCGTGATCGGCCTCGCGGTCGGGCTGCTGAGCTGCGCCGCGCTGCTCGCGGGCACCGCGGGGCCCAGCCACGGCCAGACCGCCGCCGGGCTCTTCGTCCTCGGCCTCGGCTGGTCCGCGGGCCTGGTGGCCGGATCGGCGCTGCTCACCGACTCGGTGGAGGGGCCCGCGAGGGCTGCCGTGCAGGGTCTGTCCGACCTGACCATGAACGCCTCGGCGGGCATCGGCGGCGGGCTCGCGGGACTGATCGTCGCGCGGGCCAGTTACGGCTGGCTCAACCTCGTCGGCGCCTGCGTACTGCTGCCGATGGCCGGACTCGCCGTACGCAGAGCGGTCAGGCCCGCGAGCTGACGTCAGGCAGTCACGGCAGCGTGATGTGGTACGCCTTGCGCAGCGTCTCGTGGACCGTCCAGGTCGTGCGGTCGCCCTCGCGGAGCACCGCCGCGTCGCCCGGACCGATCTCCAGCGTGGCGCCGCCCTCGACCTCGACGGTGGCGCGGCCGCTGACGACCACGAAGAGCTCGTTGGCCTCGGTGTCGGTGACCACGCCGGGGGTGATCTGCCAGATGCCGCGCAGCTGCTTGCCGTCGGCCGACTCCCACAGCACCTTGCCGGTCACCACGGGGTCGCCGGAGACGATCTGCTCCGGGTCCAGGGGCTCGGCCTCCAGGTCGACATCCGGAATGTGCACGGCGAAAGACGCGACAGCTTGATCATTCGTGGTCATGGCCGGTCACCCTAGCCGGGCCCTTCGCCCGAATCCCTGCCGGGTCCGGACGTCCGGTCAACGGGGTTTGACGGGCCGCGCCGACCGCCAGGGATGAGAGGGAGACCCGACAGGCAGGAGGCAGGCCCGTGCTGGTGGTGTCCGACGAGGTGCAGACGGCGGTCGCGGAGCGGCAGCCCGTGGTGGCCCTGGAGTCCACGATCATCGCGCACGGCCTGCCGCGGCCGCGCAACCTCCAGGTGGCGAAGGAACTCGAAGCGGTCGTACGCGAGGAGGGCGCCGTCCCCGCGACGATCGCCGTCCTCGACGGGCGCCCCCATGTCGGCCTGGACAAGGAGCAGTTGGAGCGGGTCGCGAACGAGGACGGCATCCGCAAGCTGGGCCACCGCGACCTGCCGCTCGCCGTCGCCACGGGCGCGAGCGGGGCGACGACGGTGTCGGCCACGGCGCTGCTCGCCGCCCGCGCGGGACTGCGGGTGTTCGCCACGGGCGGGCTCGGCGGGGTGCACCGGGAGTGGACCGTCACCCAGGACGAGTCGGCCGACCTGGGGCTGCTCGCCCGTACCCGGATCACGGTGGTGTGCGCGGGCGTGAAGTCGATCCTGGACGTACCGGCGACGCTGGAGCGCCTGGAGACCCTCGGCGTCGCGGTCGCGGGGTACGGGACCGACCGCTTCCCCGGCTTCTACCTCGCCGACTCCGGGCACCCGGTGGACTGGACGCTGCGCGCGCCCGGTGAGATCGCGGAGGTGATGCGCGCCCAGGACGCGCTCGACGGGCCCGACGCGGCGCTGATCGTGGCGAATCCGGTGCCACGGGACGAGCAGCTCGATCCCGTGCTCCACGCGCGCGTGCTCGCCGAGGCACTGGCGGCGTGCGAGGAGCGGGGCATCACGGGGCAGGCCATCACCCCGTTCCTGCTCGACGAGTTGGTGCGGCGCACCGAAGGGGCGTCCCTGGAGGCCAACCTCGCCGCGGTGCGCGGCAACGTACGGCTCGGGGCGCGGATCGCGACGGCCTGGGCCGGGCGGTGACGGCGCGGCCCTGCGGCCTGCTGGTGGTCGGGGACGTCGTCACGGACGTCGTCGCGCTGCACCGGACGCCGCTCGCGCCGGGGACCGACACGGCGGCGGCCATCCGTACGGTGCCGGGCGGCGCGGGGGCCAATGTGGCCTGCTGGGCGGCGTACGGGGGCTGTCCGGACGTACGTCTGCTGGGGCGGGTCGGCGCGGACTCCGCGGCGTGGCACGAGGCGGCGCTCACGCGCGCGGGGGTGCGACCACGGCTCGTCATAGATCCGCGGGAGCCGACCGGCACGGTGATCTGCCTGGTGGACGCGGGCGCGGCGGCGGAGCGGACGTTCCTCTCGGACAACGGTGCCTCGTTGCGGATCTCCCCCGCCGACTGGTCGCCCTCGCTCCTCGACGGCGTCGCCCGGCTGCATCTGTCCGGCTACCTGTTCTTCGCGGCGGCGAGCCGTGCGGCGGCCGCCGAGGCGCTGGCGTCGGCACGCGCGCGTGGGGTGCCGGTGAGCGTGGATCCCGCGTCGGCGGGGTTCCTGGCGCGTCTCGGCGTGGCGCGGTTCCTCGCGGCGGTGGAGGGAGTGGAGACGCTGGTGCCCAGCCGGGCGGAGGCGCAGCTGTTGACCGGACTGCCCGATCCGGCGGCCGCGGCGTGCATGCTGAGCCGCCGTTTCCCCTCGGTGGTGGTCAAGTTGGGCACGGACGGGGCGCTGGTGGCGTGGGGCGGCGAGGTGCGCGGCCGGATCCCCGCGGTGCCCGCGCGGGCCCGGGACTCCACGGGGGCGGGCGACGCGTTCACCGGCGCGCTCCTCGCCGCCCTGCTCGGCGGCGCGGGCCTCGTCGACGCGGCGGCGCAGGGGTGCGGGGCGGGAGCGCGGGCGGTGGAACGGACGGGAGGCAGGCCTCCCGAGGCCGCGGAGCGCTGACCCGGGCCGGTGCGCGCGCGGCGGAGCGCTCCGGCCACGCCCCGCCCGAGCCGACTCAGCGATCCACGGGAACGCCCTCTCCATCTGCGGGTGCGTCGTGGCTGGTCGGTCGCGCAGTTCCCCGCGCCCCTTCAGACGCACCCGAACCGCGGTCGCTACGCCTTCCGTCCCCACGTGGAGACCATCGGCGGCGTCGCCAGGTCGAGCGTGCCCGCCGCGACGCTCGCCAAGTGGTCGTCGATCTCCTCCGTCGTCGCGAGGCCCGCGGCGACCAGGTCCGCGCGCAGGTGCTGGAGCGTCGCGGTCTCCAGGGCGGCGCAGGCCGGGGAGGTGAGCGGGATGTGGACTTCGGACTCGACGTGGCGCAGGCCGCCCGCACGCAACAGGCGGGGCAGCACGCGGCCGTACGCGGGATCGGCGCCACGCTCGGCGAGCAGCGCGCGCACCCCGTGGCGCAGGCGGTTCGCCAACTCCTGGGCGGGGCCGTACTCGTCGGGGCAGGCAAGCGGCTGGAGCGCGTGGTCGGCCTCCTCGATCAGGAGGCGGCCGCCGGGCCGCAGCGCCCTGAGCATCGACTGCAGGGCCCGCTCCCGGTCCGCGACGTCGACCAGGACGAGCCGCGCGTGCACCAGGTCGAAGCCCTCCACGGGCGGCGGGTCGGCGGCGACATCGTGGACGCGCACTTCGAGGGGTGAGCGCGCGGCCCGCGTCTGCCAGGACGTGTCGGTGTCGGTCGCCAGGACCCTGCCGGTGGGGCCGACCCGCTTGGCGAGCCAGGAGACCACGGAGGTGCCGCCAGCCCCGACCTCCCAGCAGCGCCAGCCGGGGCCGATGCCGAGCCGTTCGATGTGCCCGAAGGTCGTGGGGTCGAAGAGGGCGGCGAAGGCGTCGAGGCGCCGCACCGTCACGGGCTGCCGGGCGTCGAGGAGAGGGCCGTCGGTTCGCGTCATGCCCTGATCATCCCAGTTGCCCGGCTTGCTCCCGGGAGGCAGAACCGGGCATTCCGGAGCGGAATACTCCGTTCCCACAGGCCCCAGCGAGGTCCTGTACCGGGCTGGCAAACTGGCACGCCACACCACCAGCGGTCACCAGCGCGAGGAGCCCCTCATGTCCATGGCAGGCAACCTTCGGAAGGTAGGAAGCCTTGGCAAAGTCTCAAGTCTGCGCAAGGTCGGCCGCCTCCGTAAGGTCGCGCGCCTGGGCCGACGCCGCTCACGCGTCGACCTGAGCCACCCGGCCCGCTCCCCGCTCGGCTCGTCGGTGGTGAACTGCGTGTCGTACCGAAAGGGCGTGCGCCAGCCCTCCGTCGACAGCCTCGTCGAGGCGGTCGAGCGGGTCCGCAAGGCCGACGACGGCTTCGTCTGGCTGGGGCTGCACGAGCCGACAGGGCAGGAGTTCGCGGGCATCGCCGACCTCTTCGACCTGCACCCGCTCGCCGTGGAGGACGCGGTGCACGCGCATCAGCGCCCGAAGGTCGAGCGGTACGACCACACGCTGTTCGCCGTGTTCAAGACCGTCTGCTACGTCGAACACACCGAACTGACCGCCACCAGCGAGGTGGTGGACACCGGCGAGATCATGGTCTTCGTCGGCCGCGACTTCGTCATCACGGTCCGGCACGGCAGGCACGGCTCGCTCGGCCCGCTGCGCGAGGAGCTTGAGGCGTCCCCCGAGCAGCTCTCCCAGGGACCTGCCGCCGTGCTGCACGCCATCGCCGACCAGGTGGTGGACGACTACCTCGCGGCGACGGACGCGGTGCAGTCGGACATCGACCAGGTGGAGACGGACGTGTTCGCCCCGGACGGCGCGCGGGCCGACCCCGGCCGCATCTACCAGCTCAAGCGCGAACTCCTCGAACTGAAGCGGGCGGTGGTGCCGCTCGGCCGCCCGCTCCAGGTGCTCGCCACCACACCGATGCGCGCCATCGCCCCGGAGATACAGGCGTACTTCCGGGACGTGGACGACCACTTGCACCGGGCCACCGAACAGATCGCCGCCTTCGACGAGTTGCTGAACTCGATCCTCCAGGCCCACCTCGCACAAGTGACGGTCGCGCAGAACGAGGACATGCGGAAGATCACCGCATGGGCGGCGGTCGTCGCGGTGCCGACGATGGCCTGCGGTCTCTACGGCATGAACTTCGACCACATGCCCGAGCTGCACTGGAAGTTCGGCTATCCGCTGGTCATGTCCGTGATCGCGGCGACCTGTCTCGCGCTGTACCGCGGCTTCCGGAGGAACGGGTGGCTATGAGCATCAGCCCTTGGCGTAGACGCTCTCGACCCAGCCCGCGAGCTGGTCATCGGTGAGGTGCGTGGCGAGGTCGGCCTCGCTGATCATGCCGACGAGCCGCTTGTTCTCGATCACCGGCAGGCGGCGGATCTGATGGCCCTGCATCTCCCGGAGGACCTCGTCCACATCGGCGCCCGAGTCGATCCAGCGCGGCGTGCCCTTGGCCATGTCACCCGCGGTGACCCGGGACGGGTCGTGCCCCATGGCCACACAGCCGACGACGATGTCGCGGTCGGTGAGGATGCCGCAGAGGCGTTCGTTCTCGTCGCTGATGGGCAGCGCGCCCACGTCGAGTTCGCGCATCAGCTGGGCCGCGCGGTCGAGCGTCTCGTGCCTGGGGATCCACTGGGCGCCCCGGTGCATGATGTCTCCGGCGGTGGTCATTGGTGCCTCCCGTTGCCGGGCGTGTTCCGGCGCGGCGCGAGGGCGCCGCTGATCCCGGCGCCCTCATTCTCGCCGTGCCCCCGGACGCACGCATCCGGAGACCGCTCGGGCCCGGCGCGGACCGGGGCAGGGCGGGCCGGGGGGGTGAGACAGGCAAGAGTGAGGCGGGATGCGGTCGCGTGGGGTGCCCGCGCGTCACGTCGCGGCCGGTGCGCCGCTCCACGCCGGATGCCGTGGATCGTCCGCCCGTACGACCACGTCGGCGCGGCCCGCGGGGTCCGCCTCCGTCTCGTACCGTTCGAAGGCAGGCAGCGTCCACCGCTCGTCCTCCGGTGTGCGGCGCCGCAGCGCGCCGGGCGAGAGCCGCACGTGCACGCTCAGGTCGAACGGGAACCAATGGCCGAGCAGCAGCGGGCCGTGCAGCAACAGCACGCCGCCGGGCGGGAGTTCGACGTACGGGCTGCGGGTCGCGCGATCGGCCGCCGGGTCCCAGAGGTCGGGCAGGACCCGCCCCGTGCCGCCCGGTTCGAGGGGGCCGAAGACCTCGCGCCACAGGGCGCCGGTGTCGAACCACCCGCTGTAGTACGCCTCCACGTCCTGATGCCCGTACTCGAAGCGCAGCGAGGCGGGCCGCAGGAAGCCCTCCGTGCCGACCACCAGCGGGGTGCGTCCGCGCAGCCGCAGCGCGTCGGCGAGGCGCGCGGCCAGTTCGCCGGTCCCGCCGGCCCGCGCCCCGTCGACGGCGACGCGCGGCCAGGGGCTCCCGTCGCCGGTCTTCAGGTCGAGCAGGCGGTCGGCGAGGGTGTCGGTCAGGCGTTCCCAGGTGATCGGTTCGAGTCGCACAGGGCCATGATGCCGTGGCCCTCGCGCGGGGAAAGAGACGGGCATGGCGAGCTCCCCGGTCTCCCCCGCCCGCCCCGGACTCCTGGCGTTCCAGCCGCTGAAGCGCAGGCGCTGCGCGGAGTGCCGCTCGGGGCCGTTGCGACTGCTGGTCCTCGAAGGCGGCGAGCCGCGCTGCCTGGACTGCGCCGACCTCGGACACCTCGTCTATCTGCCGCGCGGCGACACGGCACTCACCCGGCGGGCCCGCGAGGGCAGCGGGCTCTGGGCGGTGGTGGTCCGCTTCCACCGGCGCCGCGCCCGGTACGAGCGGCAGGGCGTCCTCGTCGAGGAGGCGGCGCTCGCGCTCGCCGAGGAGCGGTGCCTGGCGGACGCCGAGGCACGGGCGCGGCGCAGGGCGCGGGACGCGGTGCGGCGGGCCGCGCGGGACGTGCGGTTCACCGAGGCGTTCGCCGCCGAGATAGGGCGGCTCTTCCCCGGCTGCCCCGCGGACAGGGCCCGCGCGATCGCCGCGCACGCATCGGAGCGGGGCAGCGGTCGGGTGGGGCGCAGCGCGGCGGGCCGGGCGCTGTCGGAGGGCGCCGTGACCGCGGCGGTCGGCGCCGCGGTGCGGCACACGGCCACGCCCTACGACCGGTTGCTGATGAGCGGTGTGCCCCGGGGCGAGGCGCGGCGGCGGATCGCGCCCGCCGTGGAGGCGACGTTGCGCGCGTGGCGCGAGGCGCCGGGCTCGACTGGCACGCCGGGCACGCTTGGCACGTCTGGCACGCCGGGGCGAGACGCCCGCGCATGCCCGGGCGAGGGTCACGCATGGCCACCAGGGCCCGTTGGCAATTGACTTGTGGTGACGGGGCTCGCCGTGGAGGATCACTCGCGGCAGGCCCGCCCGTCCGACGTAGGTGACGCAGCCGTAGCACGCCTGCGTGACGTAACGGCCTCAGACCCACGGGAGTTGCCATGATCGACGGTCCGTACTTCGTACTCGCCGTGCTCGGCGCGCTCGCCTGTGGCCTCGCCGCCGGGGTCTTCTGCGCCTTCTCCACCTTCGTGATGAAGGGTCTCGCCGGGCTGCCGCCCGCGCAGGGCATCGCCGCGATGAACCGGATCAACGTCACCGCTGTCACTCCGGCGTTCATGGCCGTGTTCCTCGGCGCCACGGGGCTGTGCGCCGTGCTCGCCGTCGTGACGTTCGTGCTCTGGCCCGACGAGGGCACCGTCGAGCTGCTGCTCGGCTGCGCGCTGTACCTGGTCGGCTCGTTCGGGGTGACGATCGCCGCGAACATTCCCCGCAACGACGCCCTGGCCAAGGTCGATCCGGAGAGCGCGGAGGGCGCCGAATACTGGCGTACGTACGTCAGCGAGTGGACCGCGTGGAACCACGTGCGCGGTGTCGCGTCCCTCGCCGCTTCGGCGTCGTTCATCCTCGCGCTGACCTGACCTGACCTGACCCGTCCCGATCCTCAGCCGCCTGGTGGGCGGGTCACGAGAGCAGGAAGTCCGCCTCGCCCGCCTTCGCCCCCTGGATGAACGCGGTGATCTCTCCACGCGTGTAGATCAGCGCGGGACCGTCCGGGTCGGTGGACTGGCGCACCGCGACCCTGCCGTCGGCCAGCTTCATGGCCTCCAGGCAGTTGCCGCCGTTTCCGCCGCTCCACGGCTTGTGCCAGCCGTCGTTGCCGAGGTCGCGGGCGGGCATGCCGTTGTATATCCGGGACTCACTGCGCGAGTCGTCGCGGGCTCCTGGTGAACGCGGACCGGCAGGGCGCGTTCCGGCTCGATGTCGGTCCATGTCACAGCTCCTTGCGGAGGTCCCGGAGGATCTCCTTCGTGCGTTGTGCGGTGGCGGCCTGCGCCGCCATGCGGTCCATGACCTCCAGGTGGGTGGCCACCTCGGTGCGCGCGTCCAGGTAGACGGCGCCGGTCAGGTACTCGCTGTAGACCATGTCGGGCAGCTCCGACACGGCGAACCGGAACAGCACGAACGGTCCGTACGTTCCGGGGTGCGGCCCCGACGCGAACGGCGCGACCTGCAGCGTGATGTGGGGCATTTCGGTTGCTTCGAGCAGTCTGTCGATCTGCTCGCGCATCACATCGGCTCCGCCCACGGGCCTGCGCAGCGCGGTCTCGTCCATCACCACCCAGAGCCGGGGCGCGTCCTCGCGGGTGAGCAGCGACTGGCGCTCCATGCGCAGCGCCACGTACCGCTCGATGTCCGCCGGCCTGGTCTGGCCGATCGCACCGGAGCGCATCACCCCGCGCGCGTACTCCTCGGTCTGGAGCAGTCCGGGCACGAAGTGCGGCTCGTAGGACCTGATGAGGCTGGCGGCGCCCTCCAGGCTGACGTACATGCTGAACCAGCCGGGCAGGATGTCGTGGAACCGCTGCCACCAGCCGGGCTTGTTGGCCTCCTCGGCGAGCATGACGAAGGCGTCCGCCTCGTCGTCGGCGATGCCGTACGACTTCAGGAGCAGCTGGAGGTACGGGATCTTCAGCGCGACCTCGGCCGTCTCCATCCGGCGGACGGTGGCGGGGGCGACGCGGAGGATCTTCGCGGCCTCCTCGCGTTTGAGGCCCGCGCGCTCGCGCAGATCCTGCAGGCGACGACCGAGAACGACCTGTCCGACGGTCGGCGCGGACCGCGGTTCGCTCACGTCTCCTACCTCCACCTACTCCGCGTTGCTTCAACTCACACCGCACCGCGAGCTGTTGCGAGCAGTGTGCCATGCGCCGTCTCGAAGGAACACGCCACTGTGCACTTTTCAGAGTGGCTCTTGCCAAGGTGTTCCGGGCGGGGCGATAGTGGAGAGCGTGACTCCGCCCGCGCCGTTAGGAACCGAAGCCGTCGGAGGCCGTCTTGGCGATCTCGCCGAGCACCGGCCCCAGGACGCCGCCGAGGTCTGCGTCAGTTTCGCTCTCGCCCCACTTCCGGGCTCCGCCGCACAGGCCAGACGGCTGATGCGTGCGCAGCTCGACGAGTGGGCGGTGCGCGACGACGACGCCTGCGACGCGGCGGCTCTGATCGTCTCCGAACTGGTCACCAATGCCGTGGTGCACACCGCGAGCCGGCGGATCATCTGCGAGCTCTGCGCGGATCCGGAGAAACTGCGAATAGCCGTACGTGACGACGGATGCGGTTCAGGCATGCCGCGCCCGGCTCACAGGGGGGCCGACGAGGAACACGGGAGGGGACTGCTTCTCGTCGATGCGGTGAGCAGCGCTTGGGGCGTCCACGACGCGGGGCCCGGTATCGGGCTCACGGTGTGGGCGGAGTTGCCGAGAACGGCGTGCGCGCAGTGGTGACCAGAACGGCGTGCGCGGAGAACGGATGAGTCGAACGTGGCAGTGACGCGGGCGGGGGGCATGTGAGCGCGGGTACGGTGCGGCCGTTGGATCTGAACACCTTGGTCCGGCTTTCCCGGCGGCGACAGGCGACCAGAGCGTCGCCGCCGCCTCCCCAGCGGCTCGGCCTGCCCGAGGGAATGACCGACCCACTGGGCTGCGACGCGGTCTCGGTGCCCGCGTCGCTCGGCCCCGGCCTGATGTCCCGGCTGCCCCGGGTGGGGTGCGTGTACGAGGACGGCTCGCGCTGGTGGTGGATCGTGCCCGCGGACTCCGACGTCGCGATGGAGTGGCCTTCGCTCGTCGCGTACTCGGCGGGCGCGGTGGTCCGTGACGCGGGGTGCCGTCCGGTGCTGATCCATCGCCCGGACGGGGATGTCCCCTACACTCCGCCGATCCCGTTGTATCTCGCGTTGTGCGGGGCCGCGGGGGCCACGCCGGGGTGGTCCCGGGCCCTCAGCGCGTGAGCGCTCCGCTGGGTTGAGCGGATTCCACGTCCGCGGGTCCGCCTGGGCTGGGCGCGCAGTTCCCCGCGCCCCTTACGGGGCCACTCTGCGGGGCCGCGGGCAGGTCCCCGCGCTCCTTACGGGGTCGCCCTCAGTACCGAGGCCTCGATCGCCCTCACCACCTCCCCCGGTGTCTCCATGTGGGGCATGTGGCCCGTGTCCGGGATCATGCGGACGTCCGCCGTGTCTGTCAGGGACGCCGCGTTGGACGCGGGGATGATCCGGTCCTTCTCGCCCCAGAGCGCCACCACGGGGACCGCGGCCGCCGGGCCCCTCAGGAGGTCCGTCACGTCGATGGCCGGTGCGTCGTCCTCGTCGAGCAGGGTGTCGAGGAGCGTCCGCAGGGCGCGGTCCACGCCGTCCAGGCGCTTGTATTTGAGCAGGTCGTCGATCAGCTGCCTGGTCACCCTGGACTCGTCGGCGAAGAGCTTCACGAGTTGCGGCCGCAGCTCGCGCCGGTTGCCCGCCGCCGCGAAGCCCCGCAGGTAGGAGGCGTCCACGTCGGGGCCGAAACCGGCGGGGGCCACCAGGGTCAGCGAGGCCACCCGGTCCGGGGCCAGCGCGGCCGCCGCGACGCAGACCGCGCCGCCCAGGGAGTGGCCGACCAGGTGGGCCCGTCCGATGCCGAGCGCGTCGAGGAAGCCGGTGACGAGCCGGGCGAGCGCGGCCAGGCCGCCGTCCCCCACCTCCTTGCCGGACTCGCCGTGGCCCGGCAGGTCGAGGGCGTGGACGGTGTGGTGCGCGGCAAGTGGCTCCTGCACGAAGAGCCAGGAGTTCTTGTCTCCGCCGAAGCCGTGCACCAGGACGATTTCCGGCTCGCCCGACTGCTCGCCCGCTCGCTCGGTCTCCTGTTCGCCCGCCCGCTCGCCCGCGCCCGATGTCGCGTACGCGAGCGCCGTGCCCGCCACCCGTACCGTCCCGGTGACGGGGCTGTCCTCGTCCGCCGCGGGCAGGCCGGCGGCCAGGTGGTCCCGCGCCTCGGCGGCGAGCCGTTCGATCTCCGCGTCCGGGACCTCCGCGGGGGCGATCAGCGCGATCACCCGGCCGACGGGTGCGTCGCCGCCCGCCGCCGCGACGATCCGGCGCAGCACACCCGCGCCCGGGGCCTCCAGGGTTCCCGCGATCTTGTCGGTGTCGATCTCGGCGAGGTCGTCGCCCTCCTCGACCTCCTGGCCCTCGGCCGCGAGCCACTCGGTGATGCGCCCGGTCTTCATGGACAGGCCCCACTTGGGCATGGTCACGCGCGTGACCTGGTCCTCGCACACCGTCACGGCTTCCATTCGACGACGGTCTTGACCGCGGCGGCGACCCGTCCGGCGTCCGGCACATAGAGGTCTTCGAGCGCGGGGCTGAACGGCACGGGCGTATGCGGCGGGGTGACCGTCTCGATCGGTGCCTGGAGCGCGCCGAACGCCTCGCGGGCGATGAGCGCGGAGATGTCGGCGGCCATGCCGCAGCGCGGCCCCGCCTCGTCGACGACCACGAGGCGCCCGGTCCGCTCGACGCTCTCGATGAGGGTCTCCGTGTCCAGCGGGCTGGTGGTGCGCGGGTCGATGACCTCGCAGCGCACGCCGGAGTCCGCGAGGCCGTCCGCCGCCTCGCAGGCGACGGAGACCATGCGGCCGAGCGCCACGACCGTGACGTCCCGGCCCTCGCGCACGATGTCCGCCTCGCCGAAGGGGATCGTGTAGCTCTCGGCGGGCACGTCGCCCACCACGTCGTACATCGCCTTGTGCTCGCAGAAGATCACCGGGTCGTCGTCCCTGATCGCCTGGATCATCAGCCCCTTGGCCTCGTACGGAGAAGACGGCAGGACGACCTTGAGTCCCGGCACGGAGGTGAAGACGGGGTACAGCGCCTGCGAGTGCTGGGCCGCGGCGCGCAGGCCCGCCCCGTACATCGCGCGGATGACGACGGGCGTGACGGCCTTGCCGCCGAACATGTACCGGAACTTCGCCGCCTGGTTGAAGATCTGGTCGAAGCACACCCCCATGAAGTCGATGAACATCAGCTCGGCGACCGGCCGCAGGCCGCGGGTCGCGGCGCCGATCGCCGCGCCGATGAACGCGGACTCCGAGATCGGGGTGTCCAGGACCCGGCCGGGAAAGCAGGGGTGGAGCCCCTTCGTCACACCGAGTACGCCGCCCCAGGCGTCGTCGGCCCCCGGCGCGCCCGCGCCGCCCGCGTTGTCCTCGCCCATGACGATGACCGAGGGGTCGCGCTCCATCTCCTGCGCCAGTGCTTCGTTGATCGCCTCGCGGTAGCTGATGCTGCGTGCCATGCGTCGGCCAACTCCCCTCAGGTGTACGAGATGTAGACGTCCGTCTCCAGGTCGTCGCGGGTCGGCAGCGGCGCCGCCTGTGCCTCCACGACCGCCTCGTCGATCAGCGCCGCGACCTCGGAGTCGATGGCGTCGAGCTGCGCCGCGGTGAGCTCGCCGCTGCCGGTCACGGCGGTGCGGAAGCGGGTGAGGCAGTCGAGTTCGGCGCGGGCGCGGCGCACCTCGTCCGCCCGGTAGGTCTGCTGGTCGCCCTCGAAGTGGCCGTAGTAGCGGGTGAGTCGGACCTCGATCAAGGTGGGGCCGCCGCCCGAGCGGGCCCGCTCGACCGCCTCGCCCGCCGCCTCGTGCACGGCGAAGAAGTCGAAGCCGTCGACGGTCACGCCCGGCATCCCGAAGGCCGCGGCGCGGGCCGCGATGGAGCCGCCGCCGACCGACCACTCGGCCGCGGTGGCCTCCGCGTAACCGTTGTTCTCGGCGACGAAGACGGCGGGCAGGTGCCAGACCGACGCGAGGTTCAGGGACTCCAGGGTGGTGCCCTGGTTGCTGCCGCCGTCACCGAAGAAGGCGACGGCCACGCCGCCGTCCCCGCGCACCTTGGCGGCGAGCGCGGCGCCGCAGATGAGGGGCGGTCCGCCGCCGACGATGCCGTTGGCGCCGAGCATGCCCTTGGAGAGGTCGGCGATGTGCATCGAGCCGCCCTTGCCGTGGCAGGAGCCCGTCGTACGGCCGTAGATCTCGGCCATCATCGCCTTCACGTCGACGTTCTTGGCGATGCAGTGGCCATGGCCCCGGTGGGTGGATGCCAGCACGTCGCGCTCGTCGTCGAGGTGGGCGCAGACGCCGGTCGCGGATGCTTCCTCACCTGCGTAGAGGTGGACGAAGCCGGGGATGTCGCCGGTCGCGAACTCGTCGTGGAGCCGCTCCTCGAAGTCGCGGATGGTGCGCATCGTGCGGTACGCGCCGAGCAGCGCGGGGCCGTCGAGGCCGCCCCCACGGGGGACCCCGGATGTCCGGAGGGTGTCGGTCACGGAATAACTCCTTTGCCGGTACGGGTGTGGAGTCGCGTCCGTGGGTCATGCCACTGCGGACCGCGCCGACCCGGCAAGAGTTGCCCGGGGTTGCAACCGTCCGGATGGCTCATGGTGGCCCTGAGCTGTGGCGAGCGCCCCGGGCGTGCACCGGGTACGCCCTGGCGCTGTGCGCACGCGCCCTGCCCGCGCCGGACGGCCGCCGCGATAGTGGCCGTTTCCTGCGCCGAGACGGAGGTCAGATTGGCCGAATCAGAGAACGACGGAGCCGCCGCGCCGGGCACCGGGTGGGCGCGGCACGAGGACGCCGTCCCGCAGCCGGGGTTCCGGTCCGTGCCGACCCGGCTGCCCGCGCTGCTCCGCGCGGCCTTCCGGCTCGCCTGGCGGGCCGACCGGCAGGCCGTCCGCATCGTGCTCGGCGCGGAGCTGGCCCGCGGCCTCGCCCGGGCGGTCAACCTGTTCGCGGTGAACAGCGTGCTCGCCCGCCTGATGACGGACGCGCCGGTCGGGGACCGGCTGCGCGGCGCGGGCCCCGCGCTGATCACGATGGCGGGCGTCCTGTTGGCCTCGGCGCTGCTGCGCGCCGCCGCCACGTACGCGACGGACCGCCTCGAACGGGAGGTCGAACGGGTCGCCACCGAGGAGTACTTGGAGTACGCCGCGGCCGCCCGCCGCATGGTCTGCCTCGCGATCCGCGTGGTGAACGCGCTGATCTCGCTGATCGCGACCGCGAGCGTGCTGACGGTCCTGCATCCGGTGCTGTTACCGCTTCTCCAGGCGGCTGCCACGCGGCACGATGACGGACATGATGTCACTGGGGGCGTCCAGAGCGATGCGGTGCCAGCGCCCGCGCGGCGCGCCCAGGAACGACTACGTGCTGCCGCGTCGTGGGAGGAGCGGCTCCTACGCCTGACGGCAGATGCTGCTCAGCCGGGGGCAGATCCGCGTCGAGCCGCTGGCGGCGGAGGTCGGCTGGAGCCGCAAGCAACTGTGGGCACGCTTCCGGTCCCGGCCCACCGCCTCGCCGCAGTGCACAGCATCGGCGCGGTGGCATCGGAGAGCGGCTACGCCGACCAGTCCCACCTGTACCGGGACGCCATGGCCTTCGCCGGGGTGACGCCCACGGCCGTCTCACGCGACGGCGGCCATCCCCTCGACGCCCTCCGCCTCGCGCACGATCACCAGGAAGGCGTCGGTGGCGAGGTCCATCACGACCTCCGCGCGCTGCCCTTCCTGACGGCGGGCCCTGGCGAACTCCTCGGCGGGCCACGACCCGCGCGGTCCGCCCGCGGGAAACCGCTCCAACACCGTTCGTCCGTTCATCATGATCCTGCTCCCCCGTGCGATTCGGTTCGGCCGTACCGAGCTGTACCGACCTGTACCGAGCTGTACCGGTGCTCATACTGAGCGCCCATACTGAGCGCCCGTACTGATGAGAACGCGCGAGACACCCCTCAGGGCTCGCAACGTGACCGAACCGACACGGAGTTGAGGCAATACCAGGGTTCTCCCGAGGTCTTGGGACTCCGCCCGAGGGACCGCTCAGTCCTCGTACTCGTCGTGGTAGCGCACCCGCGCGCTGCCCGCCGGTGCCCCTAGCGCGGAGGCCCGCCCCTTGGGCTCCTCCCACTCCTCCTGCCGCCCGAGCGCGGTGAGGTCGAGCAGGGCGGTGGTGAAACCGATGCCGTCCAGACCGCGGGCGAACGTGCCGTACGTGTGATAGATCCGGTCGCCGTCGCGCAGGAAGCAGTTGATCCCCGGCACGTCGTGCGGCTCCTCGGGGAACGACGCCTGGAAGTCGTAGTTGAAGTCGCCGCCGTTGGTCGAGTACCAGGGCACGGTCCAGCCCATCCGAGCCTTGAAGGACAGCAGCGTGGTGAACGGCGCGCGGGACACCGCGACGAAGTTCGTGCCCCTGGCCCGCAGGTGCGCGAGGTGCCCGATCTGGTCGAGGAATCCGGAGCAGCTGCGGCAGCCGGCGTCCCACTCGGGGGCGAACATGAAGTGGTAGACGACGAGTTGGTCGCGGCCGTCGAAGAGGTCGAGCAGGGTCGCCTTCCCGTCGGCGCCGTCGAAGTAGTACTCCTTGTCGACCTCGACCATCGGCAGCCCGCGCCGCTCGGCGTTGAGCGCGTCGCGCGCGCGGGTGGCGGCCTTCTCCTTGGCGAGCAGCGCCGCGCGCGCCGCGGTCCACTCCTCACGCGTGACGATGTCCGGAAGTCCCATGGTCCGTCTCCTCCACCCTTCGGGCGCGTATGTCTGCTGAGGGGTGGACCGAGGGGGTGCGCGGAACTCATCGGTTCCGGGCGAGAATTTCCGGAAAAAGTTGAGGGATTCCTTACGTCGCAGGTCAGAGGGGGTCAT
Source organism: Streptomyces kanamyceticus (assembly GCF_008704495.1). Lineage (NCBI taxonomy): Bacteria > Bacillati > Actinomycetota > Actinomycetes > Kitasatosporales > Streptomycetaceae > Streptomyces > Streptomyces kanamyceticus. The sequence continues at coordinate 7,594,615 of NZ_CP023699.1, read as the reverse complement.
CCCGGACGAAGACGCGCACGCTCAGCGGGACCCGCGCCGCATGCCTCGCTCACGCCTCGTACTCCTGGATGCGCCCGCCGTGGCTCCGGTCGACGAGCGCGGGCAGCAGCTCCGTCAACTCCCCCACGACGGAGGGCACGTCCACGGTCAGGAGCTGACGGTCGCGCATCAGGACCCGCCCTTCGACGATCGTGGTGCGCACGTCGGAGGAGCGGGCGCTGTGCACGAGGGTGGCGGCGAGGTCGTGCACGGGCTGCGTGTGCGGGCCCGTCAGGTCGACGAGGACGAGGTCGGCGCGGCGGCCCGCGGCGATGCTCCCGATCCGCTCGCCGAGCCCGACGGCCCGCGCGCTCTGCAAGGTCGCGTGGTGCAGGGCCTGGCGTGCGGTGAGCCAGGACGGGTCCCGCTCGACGTACTTCTGTACGAGTGCGGTGAGCGTCATGGACTCCCATACGTCGAGGGTGTTGTTGGACGCCGCGCCGTCGGTGGCGAGGCCCACCGGGATGCCCGCGTCGCGCAGGGCCCGCACGGGCGTGGTGTCCCAGCCGAACTTCAGATAGCCGCGCGGCGCGCAGGCCACGGCGACGCGGCCGGTGGCGCGGCGCAGCACGGGCAGGTCGCGGGCGAGGTCGAGGCCGGTGGCGTGGGCGATGAGCAGGTCGCCGTCCAGCAGTCCGGCACGCTCCAGGATCTCCAGGGGCGTACGGCCGTACCTGGCCAGGCTGTTGTCGGTCTGCGCGCGGTCCTCCGCGGCGTGGGTGTGCACCAACAGGCCGTGTTCCCGGGCGAGTTCGGCGGTCGCGGCGAGGTCGTCCGGGGTGACGGTGTAGGGGGCGTGCGGGGCGAGGCAGGTGGTGATGCGGCCGCCCGCGGCGCCCCGCCGCCGCAGCGCGAAGTCGAGCGAGGCGGCCCGCCCTTCGGGCCCCTGCGAGCTGAAGTACGCCTGGCCGAGCACGGCCCGCAGGCCGCTCTCCTCGGTGACGGCGGCCACGGTGTCCATCGCGAAGTAGTGGTCGGCGAAGGTGGTGACGCCGCCGCGGATCATCTCGGCGCAGGCGAGCCGGGTGCCCAGTTCGACCACGCGGTCGGTCAGCCGCGACTCGATGGGCCAGATCCAGTCGTTGAACCACTCGTCGGCGGGCAGGTCCTCGGCGACGCCGCGCAGGGCCGCCATCGGCGCGTGCGTATGGCAGTTGACGAGGCCGGGGAGCGCGACGGTGCCGCGCCCGTCGATGCGTTCGGCGGCGTCGAGAGCGGCCGCTTCGGCCGCCGTGGTGACGGCGACGACGGCTCCGTCGCGTACGAGGACCGCGGCGTCCTCGACGAAGGAGATCTCCTCTTCGGGGCCGTCCCCTGTGAGGTCGGGTTCGTGGACCAGGACCGTGCAGCCCGTGACGACGAGGTCGAAGGGGCCCTGGGCGACGAGTTCCGCGGGGCCTGGTGCGGGAGGCGGCGTCATCTCTTCAAGGTAGCGGGAGTGCGCATCCGGCCACTCTGTCGCGCGGGCGGATTCGCGGGCACGCTGAGCTCAGGCAGCGTGCGGCGCGGCGAGGCGAGGAGACGGCCGTGATCATCGGGACCTGGAACCTGGAGAACCTCTACCGCCCCGGCGGCCCCTTCGGCCCCAAGGACAAGACGGCGTACGAGACGAAGCTGGCCTCGCTGGCGGCGACGATCACCGCGCTGCAACCGCAGGTCCTCGGCGTCCAGGAGGTCGGCGACCCGGCCGCCCTGGAGGATCTGGCCGCCCTGCTCGAAGGCACCTGGCACATCACGCTCTCGGAGTACCCGGACGACCGGGGCATCCGGGTCGGCTTCCTCAGCAGCCTGCCGGTCTTCGTCGTCGCCGACCGGGTCGCCTTCCCCGAGCGGCTGCTCCCCGTGCAGAGCGACGACTCGGGCAGGACGGTGGCGCGGGCGGGCCGCGGGGTGCTCGCGGTGACGGTGACGACGCGGGCGTTCTTCTTCGACGCGGTGGTCTGCCACCTAAAGTCGAAGCTGATCTCCTACCCCGGCGGCCGTTTCCAGCCGCGCGACGAGGGCGAGCGCGCGCGGTACGGCGCGTACGCCCTGTACCGGCGCACGGCCGAGGCGACCGTGGTGCGCGCCCTCGCCGACGAGCTCCTCAAGGGCGACGGCCGCGACCACGACGTGGCCGTGCTCGGCGACCTCAACGACGAGGTGGCGGCCGCCACGACCCAGCTCCTGCTAGGCCCGCCGGGATCCGAGATCGGCACGCCGGGCTACGACCACCCCGACAAGGGGGACGCGGCGCGGCTGTGGGACGTGGCCCCGCTGATCCCGGCCGAGCAGCGCTTCTCCCGCATCCACGCGGGCCGCCGCGAACTCATCGACCACATCATGATGAGCCGCGGCCTGCTCGACCACGTACGCACGGCGGGCACGGGCGCGCCGGGCGCCTCGTCGGCGGCGCTGCCGTCGGTCGCGGACGGGGATCCGGCGGTGCGCAGGGACGCGGCGGGGTCGGACCACGCGCCGGTGTGGGCGCGGATCCAGCCCTGAGAGACAGTCGGCGAGTCCCGGGTCCCGGGTCCCGGGGCCCAGCCGCAGGGATCAGCCGCGGGGATCAGCCGCGGGGCAGCACCATCGACAGCACGCCGGGCAGCGGCGTCCAGTCGGCCGACACGATGCTGGCGTGCCGACCAGCGAGCAGGGCGACCCGCTCCCTGGCCTGCGCCTCGGTCGGACTCGTGCCGTCGATGGCGGGGGCCACCTTGTGGGCGTCGGTCATGACGACGAGATAGCGCCGGTCGGCGTACCACCGGGTGTCGATGGAGCCGCCCGCGTACGCGGAGGCGTCGCCGTCGAACAGCACGAACCACGGCCGGATCGTGGCATCCGCGTACCGCCCGCGCGGATCGCCCGCCGCCGCCCCGAGCACGGCGGGGAAGGCGGCGGCGTCGCCGAGCCGCCCCTTGCCCGCGAGGTCGCGCAGATGGGTGGCGTACTCGCGGTCGGTCCACAGGGTGTCGGCGGGGTTGCCCTGCTCGACGGTGCCGGGGATCAGCTCGACCACGAACTTCCCCGCGAGCTCGGCCCGTCCGGGCCAGCCCTTGTCCCGTACGGCGTCGTCGAGGGTGGCGTGCCCCGTGGCCAACTGTCCCGGCCGGTAGACGGCGTCGCCGAGTGCGCTCGTGAGCAGCGCGTCGAGTTCGGCGGGCCCGCGGCCGTTGCGTGCCTGGAACCCGTCCTTCATCTCGACCTTCAGGAGTACGGGACGGTGACCCGGGTGGGCGTCGTGCCAGCTGCGCATGTCCCGCAGGCACCCGGCGAGGCTCTGGTTGCGCGGCTTGGTGCGCAGCTCGCCCGGGCTCTGGGCGTTCTCGCAGTTGTTGTCGTTGCCCAGCGGATTGCTGTGCGACACCCGCCACCCGCTGCCGAACACATTGGTCCACACGTCGAGTTCGAGCATCCCGGCACCCGAGTCGAGAGCATCGGCGAAGTACGGGTACTTCCCCTTCTCGTACGCGTTGTGCACGCCGACGCCGGTGGTGGCGGAGTACGCGGAGTCCGCGGCGCGCGGCGCGGAGCCGTCGGGCTCGGCGACGGAGAGCGACGCACCACCGCCCAGCACGGCCCAGCCCACGAGGGCCCCCACCATCAGCCCTCCACCGACACCCTTGCGTCGCACCACCACGCCCACCGCCCCCTCGCCCCTCGTGCCTCGTGCCTCCGACCAAGTCCCCCGCAAGGTAAGGGAGCCGAGTGACGGAGGGGAAGACGGCGGCTTACGGCCAGGAGCGGGGCGCAAGGGCACCTGTGGGCAACCCGTGGGGAACCGTTGCGGCATGACACGATGGCGCGTCATGGGGACGGAAACGACGGACGACGGCTGGCCCGACCTCCCCGGCGACACGGCGCTGACGATCCGGATCCCCGAGGCGAACCCCCTGGTACGAGCGGGTTTCCCGGCCCACGTGACGGTGCTCTACCCGTTCCTCAACGAGTCGCGCATGTCCCCCTCGACGGACCGCGCCCTGACCTCGCTCTTCGCCGCGAGCACCCCCTTCACGCTCAAGTTCACGGAGTTCCGCCGCTACCCGGGCGTCCTGTACCTCCCGCCCGAGCCCGAGGCCCCCCTGCGCACCCTCACCCGCGCGCTCACCGAACGCTGGCCTGAAGCGGTCCCCTACCGTGGCGTCTTCACCCCGCCCCTGGCCCCGCACCTGACCCTCGCGAACCACGAGGGCCCGGACACGTACGAAGCGGCGTACGACGCACTGGAACAGGAACTCGCCCCGCACCTGCCACTCGTCAGCCACGTGGACACGGTCCGCCTGATCGTGACGGACGGACCCGGCACCGGGTGGCGGGACCTCAAGACGTACGGCCTGGGGACGGACCGGCACCGCGCTCTGTGACAGGCGCGCGAAGCGGGCGTGAATCCGGCGGGCGCGTATCAGGCCAAATCACCGGAAGCGGGGCGGATTCGCTGGGCGTGTCCGCTACGGTTTGCCGCCGTTATGGGTCTGCGACGCCGCACACGCGGGGCCGCCAGCCCTAACTCCCCACCTCACCACCGAACTCCACGCCCCCCGAACTCCCCACCGAAAGGGATCCGCCCCGTGGCAATCACCCTCTCCCGCATCTCCCGCACCCGCCTCGCCGTGGCCGGTGCCGTGACGGCGGTCCTCGCGGTCGGCGCGCCCGCGGCGTACGCCTCGCTGGACGACGGGACGCAGCCGTCGTCCTCGACGGCGGCCTCCACTCCCACGATCACCCGCGGCAAGCCCTTCACCGAGACCCGCCTCTTCTTCGGCACCGAACGCCCCGACGGCGGCCCCGCCGTCACCGACAAGCAGTTCATGGCCTTCATCGACAAGGAAGTGACGCCGGGCTTCCCCGACGGACTCACCATCCAGGACGGCCGCGGCCAGTGGCGCGACTCCAACGGCAAGATCGAGCGCGAGCGTTCGTACGAACTGATCCTCCTGTACCCGACGCCCGAGGCGAAGAAGCGGGACGTACAGATCGAGGAGATCCGCAGCGACTACGAGAAGGCGTTCGCGCAGGATTCGGTGGCGCGGCTCGATGACAGGACCCGGGTGGACTTCTGAGCGCGTGTGGCGAGGGTGTCGGGCTGGCGGCCGCCGGTCCGGCCCCCTCTCAACCGATGGGCGCCGGAACCTAGTTGTCCGTCATGTCCCCCGGCACCATACGTACATGAACAGCGGCGCCGGAACCACGCCTTCGCCACCACCGCCCCCGCCATCGCCGCCGGAAAGGCGGCGCAATACGGTACTCCGCCTCTACGACGCGCCCCTGTACCGGGACTGGGCGGCCTGGACAACCGCGTTCATGGTGGTGTTCACCCCCTACGCCATCGGGACGAGCGACGACCCGCGCGGCATGCCCGCATGGCTGGACACCTTGCTGGCCACGCTCACCTTCACGCTCCTCTTCGGCGTGCTCCCTGCCTGGATGCGCCTCCGGGCCAGGAGGCGGAGTCGGCATACGCGCGACAAGCCTGCCGCCGTGGATCCGCAGCGCCCCCGCTCGCCCGCGCCGGTGCGGGATCTGCCGCGCCCCACGCCGACGTCCCGGGCGCTGACGCACGCACGGCAGACGCTGCCTCACCCGGTCGCCCGCGCCATCCGCGCCCTCCAGCAGGCGGACACTCCCCGGGACCAGTACGAGGCGATGCTCGACGCCGCCGAGAGCCTCGCCCTCACCGTGTGCGTCACGGCGGCCGCGCTGCTGCACCGGCCCGGAGCGGACTCGGGGGCGGGTGTCCTGTCCGTGCTGAGGAGCGCCTGCCTCGGAGCGGGCACCACGTTCGGCACCTGGACGGTCGGGCTCGACAGGGTTCTCGCCGTCGACGTGGGGCATCCACGGCTGCCGTCGGGACTCCGCTCGGGCGTGGCCGACATGGTCGACGACCTCAAAGCCCTGAAGGCGGAACGCAATCGCACCGCCCACGGCGACAAACCGCTCAGCAGACCCGAGTCCGCCCTCCGCGTGGCGGAGTGCCGCGGCTTCTTGGAACACGCCCTCGCCGCCGCTCAGTTCCTGGAGGAATTGCCCTGGTTGTGTGTCGCGTCGTGCGACTACCGGCAGAGAACCCGGAACTTCCTGATCGTGGCACGGAACGCGACCGGCGACCATCCCGTCTTCGAACGCCAGACGTACGAATGGGACCAACCGGTGGCCAGAGACGCGTTCTACCTCCTCGCGCGGGAAGAACGAGTACCCCTCTCCCCCTTCGTCACGTACACGTTCTGTCCGCAGTGCCGGGATACGGAGACCTGCTACACCTCGCGCGTACCGAAAGGCGGGAGCGATGCCACGGTGAAGAGCTTCAGCCGGGGCCACGAAATCCCCGTACCGGACCTGGGCGACGAAATCCGGGCGTTGCCCGGTCGGCGCTGACGGCTCCGGTCAGCCCTTCGTGACCGCCGTCGCGAACAGCCGGTCCGCCGCGTCCACGGCCCGTGTCAGCGAGTCCGCGGTGACGGCCGAGCCGCTCGCGCCCAGCCCCGCGAGGATGCCGTCCACGTCGCGCAGTCCCGCCCGTTCGAGCAGGCGCTTCTCGTTCGTCACCCACTCGCCCCGCGCCGCGAGCACCGCGTGGGCGCACTGCAGGGCGGCGACGGCGACGGCACCCGCGACCTCGGTGTGCTGAGCGCGTGGCGCGTTGTTGGACCGGGCGTACTGAAGCGTGGCCCTCGCCCGTTCCAGCCATGCCTCGGAAGCGGTGCGCCGCAGCGCCTCGGGGAAGGAGGGGCGCGGCAGTTCACCGCGCAGCACTTCGTTGACGCCGAGCTCGGCGACGACCAAGTAGCTGGCGATCCCCGCCAGATGGAACATCAAAGGCTCCCAGCGGAAGCGTCCCGCGCGAGCCTCGGCCAGTTCGTGCTCGACGGCGTCGAGATCCCGGTAGTGCACGTCGACGCGGCGCCCGTCGACGGTCAGCCAGGCCCCGCCGTTGAAGACGCCACCGCCCCAGGCGCCGAGCTCGGAGACCTCCCCCGCCCAGCCGATCTCCCGAAGCTCCCCCGGATCGAAGGAGCCGCGATAGTAGACGGCCATGTCCCAGTCGCTGTCGACCGTGTGCGTACCCTGCGCGCGGGAACCGCCGAGGGCGACGGCGTGCACACCGGCGAGGGCGGCGAGCCGCTCGGCGACGTGATCGGCGAAGACCTCGTCGGGGAGGGCGGACCGGGACGGCGGAGGCGAGGGCGGCGGCGCGGAAGTCACGGGTACAGCTCAGCACTCACCGCGACGGCGGGGCCACTGGATTTCGCCCCGCAACCGCCTCAGCCTCAGCAACCGCCTCAGCCGTTGCGCACCTCACCGATCGATCCGCTCTGGATCACCACGCCGTAGTGCACGCCGCCATTGAGGGTGTTGTACACATCGCCGCCGCGCCCCTCCCGCTCGGCTCTCGGCGACAACTCCTCCAACAGCGCCCGGAGTTCCGCCGCGGCCGCCGGATCCGCGCGCAGCGCACGCCGCATACGTCCCCGCCACGCGGCCAGCACGTCCGCCTCGGCCTCGGCGTCGGCACTGTCCCGCGCCGCGGTGAGATCGCCACGCGACTCCTCCAGTTCCCCGGCGACGGCCTCCTCGTCGTCCGCGTCCCCCCGCGCGAAGAATCCGGCGACGCGGTCCCGCACCTGCCCCCAGCCGTCGGTCACCATCTGCTGCACGAGAGCCGTGGCCCCCGCCGTCGCCAGTGCGGTCAACTCAGCGTCCACCGGGCCTCCTTCACGTCGCCACCCGCATCATCGCGCAGTGCGCCTGCGTGCTTCACGGTAACGCCACCACCGACGATTCGGCGTCGTCAGCCTTCGAGCACCCCCGCCAACGCCCCCACCGGATCCACGTCCGCCTCCCCCTCCGGCCACCAGTCGTCGCCGCCCGGCTCGCTGCGGTACGGGTACCAGCGGCCGTCCTGGCCGTAGCGGAGCTGGAGGGTTCCCTCGGCGTTGGTGAGGTGGTTGCGGTGGATGGCCATGCGGGGGAGGTCCGCCGCCACCAGGGCGCCGCGGGCCCGGTCGAAGGGGCCCGCCGGGGGGTCCCAGGGGGATTCCAGGGTCGCCAGGCCGTCCTCCGCGCCCTGGCGCCAGGCCGCTGCCGCGCGGGCCAGTTCCTTGGGGGTGCGGTCCACCGAGTCCGCCAGGTCGGTGAACTGGCGGCTGAACGTGCGGCGGCCCGTCAGCCCGGGGTGGGAGGCCGCCAGGCGCACCGCGTCGTGCCAGGGCTCCATCGCCGAAGGGAAGGGGTCCGCTCCCGTCATCAGGTACGCGTGGGCCCGCACCGCCGTGTCCGTCACCAGGAACTCCAGCGCCGTCGGGTCGGGGGCCCCGAGGGTCGCCGGGAGGACCGGGGGGGCGCCCGGGCGGGACGGGGGTGCTGGTGGGGGCGGGAGCGGGGGGCGGTACGTCGTCGCCAGGGCTTCTCGGGCCAGGGTGCTCGGGAGGGGTGGGGCGGAGGCTGGGGCAGGCGCGGGGGCTGAGGCTGGGGCAGGCGCGGGGGCTGGGGCAGGGAGTGACGGGTCGGTGGGGTGGGGCTGTTCGTTGCGGGCCTGGTGCTGGTAGCGGTACCGGTCGGACGCGGGCTGCGCCGCGGGCCCGGTGGGCGCGGTCGGTTCAATGGCGGTGGCGGTGCGTGTGGCCGGTTCGGTGGCGGTGGTGCGTGTCGTCCGTTCCGGTTCGGGCGTCTCGGTGGGGGCGGGTGGCGTGGCTGCCTCGGGTGAACCGGGCGGTGGTGTCGGGGCGGTGAGGTGCGGCGGGGCTTCGAGGTCACGGGGCCGGGTGGTGCCCCCGCCGCCCGTCCGCGCCTCCCGTTCCTCCCTCGCCGTCTCCTGCGCGTTGCGGTGCGCCAGTTCGTCGAGGAGGTCCGCCTCCTCGCCGCCGCGCAGCAGGAAGAGCACGAAGGGGTCCGCGTCCAGGAGGCGGGCCGTCTGGTAGGCGAGGGCGGCCGCGTGCTTGCAGGGGTGTCCTCGGTCGGGGCAGCTGCAGGACGGGGCCAACTCGCGTCCGGCGGGCAGGAGTTCGACTCCGGCTCGGGTCGCGGCCGCCGCCAGGGCCTGCGGCATGTCCTTGTCCAGGAGCGCCGCGATGTGCGCGGGGTCCGCGGCCACCACGTCCAGGAAGCGGGTCCAGTCCTCGGGGGTGAGCGTGCGCAGGCGGAGTTCGGCGCGGTAGGGGCGGGGGCGGCTGCCGTGGACGTACGCGACGATGCGGCCCGGCGCCACCGTGATCGTGTCCACGGAGCCCTCGCGGGCGTAGGCGCGGCCGCGGGACAGGCGGGCCTGGTCGAGGGCGGCCTCCTCCAGTGCGCGGATCCACGCGTTGCCCCACCAGGTCGCGGCGAACGGGGCCTCGGGGTCGGTGTGCGCGGGCAGCGCGGGGAAGACGCGGCCGCTGCCCATCCGGCTCGTCTCGCTCATCCCGCTGGCCCAGCCGAGACCGTGGCCCCGCCGAGAGCCATCGCCTCGGCGGGAGCCGTCGCCCCGGCGGGAACCGTCACCCAGGCGGGAGCCCTCGCCCAGGCGGGAGCCGTCACCCCGGCGGAAGCCCTCGCGCCGCGTCATGCCGTCCTCCTCAGCGCCACCAGGTCCGACAGTTCCGCGTCCGAGAGTTCAGTGAGGGCCGACCCGCCGCCGTCGCCTCGGCGGGAGCCGTCGCCCCGGCGGGAGCCATCGTCGCGGCGAGAGCCATCGCCTCGGCGAGAGCCGTCACCCCAGCTGGATCCCTCACCCAGGCGAGAGCCATCACCCCGGCCGGAGCCCTCGCGCCGCGTCATGCCGTCCTCCTCAGCGCCACCAGGTCCGACAGTTCCGCGTCCGAGAGTTCAGTGAGGGCCGACTCGCCGCCGTCGCCGAGCACCGCGTCCGCCAACGCCTGCTTCGCGGCCAGGAGTTCGGCGATGCGGTCCTCCACCGTGCCCTCGGTGATCAGTCGGTGCACCTGGACCGGCTGGGTCTGGCCGATGCGGTAGGCGCGGTCGGTGGCCTGTTCCTCCACGGCCGGGTTCCACCAGCGGTCGTAGTGGATGACGTGGCCCGCCCGGGTGAGGTTCAAGCCCGTGCCCGCCGCCTTCAGGGAGAGGAGGAAGACCGGGATCTCGCCGGACTGGAAGCGGTCCACCATCTCCTCGCGCCGCGCCACCGGCGTTCCGCCGTGCAGGAGTTGGGTGCGGACGCCCCGGGATGCGAGGTGCGATTCCAGCAGCCGCGCCATCTCCACGTACTGCGTGAAGACCAGGACGGCGCCCGCGCTCTCCGACTCGGTGAGGATCGTGTCGAGGAGTTCGTCGAGGAGTTCGAGCTTGCCCGATCGGTCGGGGCTCGCCCCGCCGTCCTTCAGGTACTGCGCCGGGTGGTTGCAGATCTGCTTCAGCGCCATCAGGAGTTTCATCACCAGGCCGCGCCGCGCCATGCCGTCCGACGCCTCGATGCGGGCGAGCGTCTCGCGCACCACCGCCTCGTAGAGCGAGGCCTGTTCGCGGGTGAGGGTGACCGGGTGGTCCGTCTCCGTCTTCGGAGGGAGTTCCGGCGCGATGCCCGGGTCCGACTTCTTACGGCGCAGGAGGAAGGGGCGGACGAGGCGGGACAGGCGGGTCATCGCCTCGTCGTTCTCGGCGAACTCGCCGCCCTCCGCCAGGCGCGCGTACCGGGCGCGGAACTCCTTGAGCGAGCCGAGCAGGCCCGGTGTCGTCCAGTCGAGCAGGGCCCAGAGTTCGGAGAGGTTGTTCTCGACGGGGGTGCCGGTGAGTGCGACGCGGGCCTGCGCGGGGATCGTGCGCAGTGCCTTCGCCGTCGCCGCGTGCGGGTTCTTGACGTGCTGCGCCTCGTCCGCGACCACCAACCCCCAGGTGTGGCCCGCCAGTTCTACGGCACTGGTGCGCATCGTGCCGTACGTCGTGAGGACGAAGCCGCCCGTCAGGCCGGTCAGGGTGCGGGCCGTGCCGTGGAAGCGGCGCACCGGCACGCCGGGCGCGAAGCGTTCGATCTCCCGCTGCCAGTTGCCGAGCAGCGAGGCCGGGCAGACCACCAGGGTCGGCGCGGCCCCCGCGGCGACACCGGACCGCGCCCGGTGCAGATGCAGCGCGATCAGCGTGACCGTCTTGCCGAGGCCCATGTCGTCCGCGAGGCAGCCGCCGAGGCCGAGGGACGTCATGCGGTCCAGCCAGGCGAGGCCCCGGAGTTGGTAGTCGCGGAGCGTCGCCGTGAGGCCGGGCGGCGGCGCGATCGGCGCGGGGTCGCCCGCCAGGCGCTCGCACAGTCCGGCAAGCGCGCCGACCGGGACCGCGGGCACCGGGCGGCCCTCCACCTCCGCCGTGCCGGTGAGCGCGACGGACAGCGCGTCCAACGGGTCGAGCAGGCCGAGGTCCCGCTTGCGTGCCTTGCGTACGAGTTCGGGGTCGACGAGCACCCACTGGTCCCGCAGCCGCACCACGGGGCGGTGGGACTCGGCGAGTTCCTCCATCTCCGCCTCGGTCAGCGTTTCGCCGCCGAGCGCCAACTGCCAGCGGAATTCCAGGAGTTCGTCCGTCTTGAAGAAGTCGAAGTTGTCGGCCGCGGTGCCGGGCGCGGCCCTGACCACGGCCGTCGCGGTCAGTCCGCGGGTCAGCTCCTTCGGCCAGTGCACGGCGACGCCCGCCGCGCCGAGCCGCGGCGCCGCGGCGCCGAGGAGGTCGTTCAACTCCTCCTCGTTCAGGGGCAGTACGTCGGGGCGGGGCCGGGCGAGGAGCCGGGCGAGCGGCGGCCATACGCGGGCCGCGCGGCGGATCGCGAGCAGTGTGTCGACGCGGGCCCGGGGCCCGAAGTGGTCGGCGCCCGACGACCAGAGCAGCGCGGCGTCCGTGACGAGCGTCGGGTCGGCGAGGCTGTGCACCTGGACGACGGCGGCGGCGGGGCTCGCCACGGCGGCGCGCGGGACTCCCGGCGCTCTCGCCGTCTCGGCGCCGACCCCATCCGCCCCATCAGCCCCATCGACATCCGCCCCGTCGAACACCTCGTGCGCCCGCAGATCCAGCCGCAGCGACACCCGCACCCCGGCGTCCACCCCGGCGGCGACCTCCGCGGCCCACTCGTGCACGGCCGGTCCACGCAGCCGCTGGGGCGCGCGGGCCGCGAAGGGCGCGCCGACCGCGTACGCCGCCGCCGGGGTGCGCGGCAGGACATCAACCACCGCGTCGACGAAGGCTCTGACCAGTGCGAACGGCTCCGGCACCCGGAGCGGCCCGGCCCCCGGCAGCGGCACGGCGTGCGCCTCGGCGGGCAGCGCCGCGGCGATCCCCCGCAGCTGCCTGACGTCCGACTCGTCCAGCGGCCCCGCCCGCCACGCGTCCAGGTCCCCGGCGGCGAGGCCGGGCAGCAGCCTGCCGCGCGCGGCCAGGTGCAGCGCGTGCCGGGCCGCGGCGGCCCAGCAGGCTCCGGTGGGGTGCGGGCGCGCGGTGCGCAACAGGAGCGGGACGGCGTCGGCCACCGGCAGCAGGACCGCGGGGACGGTCCTGGCCCGGGCACCCTTGCCGTGCTTGCGGGCGACGGTGAGCTCCCCCTCACGTACGGCAAGGAACTCGGCACCTACGGAAGAGCCCTCCTCACGTACGACAGGGAGCTCAGCACGCGCGGAAGAGCCCTCCTCACGTACGGCAGAGAGCTCAGCACGCACGGAAGAGCCCTCCTCACGTACGGCAGAGAGCTCAGCACGCACGGAAGAGCCCTCCCCACGCACAACAGGAAGCCCTCCCCCTACGACGGAGAGCCCCGCAAGCCCCTCCCCCCAGAAAGCCACCCGCCCCTCCCGCGGCACCTCCCCCGGCAGGAAGACCGCGGCACAGCCACGCACCAGCGCCTCCGCGGCCGCAGGCCACGCAGGCCACGTCGTCCCGTCCGCCGCCGCCATCCCGTTCAACCTCTGTTCGGCTCGTGCTCAGCCTCTGCTCGTTCCCCGCACGCCACCCTAGGCCAGACTCGGGCGGCCCCTCCTCGCCGCCGGGCGCACCCCGGGTAGGAAAGTTTCCTAACAATAATCCACCCAGCTTATTGACGCGGTCATGGCATGTCGCCAGGATGCGTCGGGACGGCCCCGCACCACCCCCACCGGCACCCCCAAGCCGATCTAGGAGACGGACATGCCGCCCACCCCACGCACCACGAATTCCCGCGCCCGCAAAGCCCGTTGGGGCATCCCCGTAGCGGCGGGCGGCGCGCTCGCCCTCGTCGGCGGCGTGCTCCTCTGGTCGCCCGCGGGCGAGGCCGATGCCACCCCGAAGGCCACACCCAGGGCCGCGTTCACCGCGGTCGCCGCCGGTGACATCGCCGAACAGTGCACGTCGAGCAGCAGCAGCTGCAAGCACCCGAAGACCGCGGCCCTGGTCAAGCAGATCAACCCGTCGTTCGTGATGACCATGGGCGACAACCAGTACGACGACGCGCGCCTGAAGGACTTCCAGAAGTACTACGACAAGTCCTGGGGCGCCTTCAAGAGCAAGACGAAGCCCGTCCCCGGCAACCACGAGACGTACGACCCGGCGGGCGCGCTCAAGGGCTACAAGTCCTACTTCGGGTCCGTCGCCTACCCCGACGGCAAGAGCTACTACAGCTTCGACCAGGACAACTGGCACTTCATCGCGCTCGACTCCAACAGCTTCGACGACGACGAGCAGATCGACTGGCTGAAGGACGACCTCGCCGCCAACTCCAAGAAGTGCGTGGCCGCCTACTGGCACCACCCCCTCTTCTCCTCCGGCGAGCACGGCAACGACCCGGTGAGCCGCCCGGTGTGGAAGCTGCTCTACGACAACAAGGCCGAGCTGATCATGAACGGCCACGACCACCACTACGAGCGGTTCGCCCCGCAGAACCCGGACGGCAAGGCCGACTCCAACGGCATCGTCGAGCTGCTCGGCGGCATGGGCGGCGCCAACCCGTACAAGATCGAGGAGGTCCAGCCCAACAGTCAGAAGCGGCTCACCGACACCTTCGGCGTGGTCAAGCTGAACTTCACCGACACCGGCTTCTCCTGGAACCTCGTCGGCACGGACGGTTCGACGAAGGACACCAGCCCGAACTACACCTGCCGCTGAGGCCGTCGGGAGCACCGCGATGTACCTCGCATCCACCGGCGCGGTCGCCCAGGGCGACCCGGCCGCCGCCAAGGCCCCGGAGCAGTCCGAGGCCCGGCGCGGCCGGGTCGCGGGGCCCGTCCTCGCGCTCGGCGCCGTCAGCCTCGTCACCGACATCTCCTCGGAGATGGTCACCGCTGTCCTGCCGCTCTACTTCGTCCTCCAACTCGGCCTGTCCCCACTTCAGTTCGGCTTCCTGGACGGGCTCTACAACGGCGTGACCGCCCTGGTGCGGCTCGCCGGCGGATACGCCGCCGACCGCGGCGGGCGGCACAAGCTCGTGGCGGGCGGCGGCTACGCCCTCTCCGCGCTCTCCCGGCTCGGCCTGCTCCTCGCGGGCGGCGCCACCGCGGGCATCGGCGCGGCGCTCGCCGCCGACCGCATCGGCAAGGGCGTGCGGACCGCGCCGCGCGACGCGCTGATCTCGCTGAGCAGTCCGCCCGACGCGCTTGGCCGCGCCTTCGGCGTGCACCGGGCGATGGACACCACGGGCGCGCTGCTCGGCCCGCTCGCCGCGTTCGCGCTGCTGTGGGCGACCGCGGACGCGTACGACGCCGTGTTCGTGGTCAGCTTCTGCTTCGGGCTGCTCGGCGTACTGATGATGATGGCGTTCGTACCGAGCCAGCCGCACCAGACGCACCCGCCTCGCACCGGCACCCCCTCCGAGTCCGGATCCGTGGCCGAGCCGCGCGGCAAAGCACTCGACCTGCTGCGCGTCCCCGCCTTCCGACGGATCCTCGGTGCCGCCGCGCTGCTCGGCGCGGCCACCATCGGCGACGCGTTCCTCTACCTCCTCCTCCAGCGGCGGCTCGACTTCGCCATCTCGTGGTTCCCGCTGCTCCCGCTCGGCGCCGCCGCGGTCTACCTGCTGCTCGCGATCCCCGCGGGAAGGCTCGCCGACCGCACCGGGCGCCGCGTCCCGTTCCTCGCCGGGCACGCCGCGCTGCTCGGCGGGTACGTCCTGCTGCTCGCGCCCACCGAAGGATGGCCCCTGCTCATCGGCGTACTCCTGCTGCTCGGCGTCTTCTACGCCGCCACGGACGGTGTCCTGATGGCCCTGGTCACCCCCGTCGTGGCCCGCGAACGCCGGGCCAGTGGCATGGCCGTCCTGCAGACCGGACAGGCACTCGCCCGTCTTGTCGCCGCCGCCGGGTTCGGCGCCGCCTGGACGCTGTGGGGCGTGGGGCCCGCGCTGACCTGCGCTTGTGTCGCGCTCACCGCGGCGCTCGCCGGGGCGGCCGTACTGCTCCCCCGAACCGAAAGGCAGCCATGACCTCGCTCCCCTCCGCAGGGCCGCGGTCGCTGCGCGCCCGGATCATCGCCGTCGCGGTGGCCGCCGCCGTCCTCGCGGGCGTCGCCGTCGCGTACACCCTGCACGCGTCCCAGCGCGCCCAGTCGGCCGACACCGCATCGGAGTTCGGCCTCGACCGGGGGCACCTCTACTTCCGCAGCACCGAGGCGGGCGCGGGCCGGGTCGCCCGCCTGCCCGCGCCCGGCGAGGCGGCGGCCCGCAGGATCGGCACCGCCCGCACCGCGGTCACCTCCCGCAAGCCCTCCCGCACCACCGGAGGCCCCTCCTGCGAACGCTTCTACGCCGCCGCGGGCACCGCTCTCTGTCTGCAGCGCCGCGCCGGGATCCCGCCCAAGTCGTACGCCGCCGTCCTGGACGGCCACCTGCGCGAGAAGCGCCGCATCTCGCTCACGGGCATCCCCAACCGGGCGCGGGTCTCCGCGTCGGGCCGGATGCTGTCCTGGACGATGTTCGCCACCGGCGACTCCTACGCGGGCTCGTCCTTCTCCACCCGCACCTCGATCCTCGACACCCGCACCGGCTATCTGATCAAGAACATGGAGGAGATCCCCCTCACCATCGAAGGGCGCCGCTACCACGCGCCCGACGTCAACTACTGGGGCGTCACCTTCGCCGAGGACGACAACCGCTTCTACGCGACCGTCTCGACCAAGGGCAAGACCTACCTCGTACGCGGCGACATGAAGAAGTGGGCCGCGACCGCGCTGCGCACGAACGCCGAATGCCCCTCCCTCTCCCCCGACAACACCCGCATCGCCTTCAAGAAGCGGGTGCGCGAGGGGACTCAGGACCCGTGGCGGCTGTACGTCCTGGACCTGCGCACCATGCGGGAACGCCCGCTGGCCGAGCGGCGCAGCGTCGACGACCAGGCCGCCTGGCTGGACGACGGCACCCTGGCGTACGCCCTGCCGGGCGAGGACGGGCGCAAGCAGGACATCTGGTCGACGCCCGCCGACGGCTCGGGAAAGCCCACGCTGCGGGTACGGGGCGGGAGTTCACCGGCGGCGGTGCGCTGATCCCCGGCCCTCCCCTGGCCAGCCCACTGGCGCCCTGCGCGAATGTGCCCTTATACGAAATTGAGGTGCGGTAGCCGTCCGCCGCACCCCACGATCGGTCCATGACCACTGACCGGACCGTCGTGCCCACCCTCTTCCCGCCTCCCGGATACGCCCACGCCGCCGTCGTCGAAGCCGGTACCCGCCTCGCCTTCATGGCGGGTTCCGTGCCGCTGGACCCCGAGGGCAAGCTCGTCGGCGAGGGCGACGTGGCGCGCCAGACCGAACAGGTGATCGCCAACCTCGACGAGGCGCTGCGCGCGATCGGCAGCGACCTGTCGCAGGTCGTGGCCAGCACGGTGTACGTGGTCAGCGCCGAGCCCGCCGTACTGAGCGAGGCGTGGGAGGTCGTCCGCGGGACCGACCTGCATGCCGGGCCGCACACCTCCACGCTGCTCGGCACGGCCTGCCTGGGCTACCCGGGCCAGCTGGTGGAGATCACCGCCACCGCGGTGGTCCCCGACAGGACCCGGGCCCAGGAGGCGGCGGCCGCCGTGGACGCCGTCGCCCTGCGCGTGGCCACCGAGGCCGACGGCGCGGCCGTCGCCGACGTGTACCTGCGTTCCTTCGACACCGCCCTGCCGAGCGTGCGAAGGGCCCACTCCGCCGCCGCGGTGCGGGAGTTCTTCCAGCACGTCGTCGTACCGCGCGGCAGCACCTGGGTCGCGGAGGCCGGGGGCGAGACCGTCGGGATGATGGTGCTCGACGGCGACGAGCTGAGTCAGCTCTACCTCGCCCCCGAGTGGCGGGGGCGCGGCATCGGCGACCGCTTCGTGACGCTGGCCAAGGAACTGCGCCCGGCGGGACTCTGGCTCCGTACGTTCCAGGTGAACACCCCGGCGCACCGCTTCTACGAACGCCACGGCTTCGCGGCGACGGAGCGGTCGGACGGCTCGGGCAACGAGGAGCGGGAGCCGGACGTCCGCTACGGCTGGCGCCCGTAGTCGCCAGCCCTCAACCCCTCAACCCCTCAACCCCTCAGCCCCTCTACCTCCTGGCCCTGCTGGCCAGTCCGAGCGCGTACTGCGGCCACCACTGCCCGGCCCGCGGCCCGCCCCTGCACGTCCCGTCGGACTCGCCCGGCCGCTTGATCCACAGATAAGCGTCGAGCGCGGGGACGCCGGTGCGTGTGGTGGGCGGGGTGCCGAGGGCGCGGCCCGGCGGATTGCACCAGGCGAGAGCGCCGCGGAAGGGGCCGTTTCCGTTGCGGCTGCTGTCGATGACGAAGTGCTTGCCGCCGCCGAGGACCCTGGCGAGCCGGTGACCGTAGTCCGAACTGACCTTGTTGGTCAGGTAGTTGGAGGTGTTGAGCGCGAATCCGTCGGCCCGCGCGACACCGGCCCTGCGCAGCGGGGCGACCAGCCTCCGCGGGTCGGGGATCCAGCCCGCGTTGCCCGCGTCGAGGTAGACCTTGGTGTGCGGCTGGCGCTTGAGGCGCTGGACCGCGTGGGCGAGCAGGCCGTAGCGCTCGCGCGCGTTGGCCCCGCGGCACCCCGCCACCAGCTGGGCGACGGCGTCCGGTTCGACGATCACGTACGCGCCCCGGTTGCCGAGTCCCCGGGCGAACCCGTCGATCCACCGCCGGTACTGGGCGGCGTCGCGCGCGCCGCCCGAGGAGTACGCGCCGCAGTCGCGGTGCGGGATGAAGTAGGCGACGAAGACCGGGGTGCGCCGCGCCCTGGCCGCCGCGCCGACGTGCGAACGCACGACGGATTCCGCGCCGTCCCTGTTCAGCCAGACGGCCTGCGGGCGCCCTGCGATGCGCTGGATGATCCTGGCCTGCCCGGTACGCCCCTGCCGCCGCCACGTGGCGGCCTGCCGGGCCGCGGCGCTGTACGGGTCGACCCAGAAGGCGGGCGCGGCGGCGGCTGGGGCGGGCGGCGCCCCCGCCCCAGCCGCGGTCTCCTCGCCACAGCCGGTCGCCACCGCGCCCAGCAGGAGCGCGCCGATGAGCAGGGACCGGGGAAGGTGGGAGCCGCGGGGGCGGCGGACGGGGGAGGACGGTCGGGACACCGGGCGGCTCCAGGGGCGCGGCGCCGGACCGGTCCGACGCGTTTCCCGGAGTCTGCGGCGCCCCCACCGCCCCGACGGCCCACTCCCCGCCGGGGCGACGGCGGTTCACCCCGAAGACCACTCGGACAGCGGCGTGTCCAGACAGGTGCGGGCGCGTGTGCGGACAAATTCAGCCCGTCCGGCGCTTGAGGACGAACTCGGCGAAGCCGGTGACCAGCACCGACCACAGGAGGCAGCAGCCGCAGAAGCCCCCGTGCGGACAAATTCAGCCCGTCCGGCGCTTGAGGACGAACTCGGCGAAGCCGGTGACCAGCATCAGCCACGGAAGGCAGCAGCCGCAAAACGCACCGGCCCCGGAACGCATCAACTGGACCGGAACCGATCCGTCGCCGCCACCAGTTCCTCCGCGATCCCCCGCGCCCCCGCGTTGTGCCCCGCGTCGTCCACGAGGATCAACTCACTGTCGGGCCAAGCCCGCTGGAGCCGCCAAGAGATGCCGAGGAGGTTCCCGAAGTCCAGACTCCCCTGCACCAGCACACCGGGGATGCCCGCGAGCGAGGGCGCGTCCCGCAGGACGACCTCGTCGCCGCCCAGCCAGTGGTCATGGGCGAAGTAGTGCGTGACCGTCCGCGCGAAACCGGCCCGGAACGCCGCGTCCTCGTAGCGCGGCTCCGACCTGGGCGGCGCGGGGATGATCGCCGTCTCCCAGTCCGTCCAGGCCCGCGCCGCCCGCGCGCGGACCTCGGGGTCCGGCGATTCGACGAGGCGGTTGTAGGCCGCGGCGAGATCCCCGTCCCGCTCCCCCTCGGGCACCCCGGCGCGGAACGCCTCCCACGCCTCGGGGAAGATCCGCCCGAGCCCGCGGGTCAGCAGGTCCACCTCGGCGCGGCTGCCCGTGGCGATGCCCGTGAGGACCAGTTCCGAGACCCGGTCGGGGTGCGTCTGCGCGTACCGAAGGCCCAGTACGGATCCGAAGGAGACGCCCCACACCAGCCACCGCTCGACGGCCAGGTGACGCCGCAGCAGCTCCAGGTCGGCGAGCAGGTGCTTGATCGTGTTGACGCCCATGTCGGTCGCGGGGTCGCTCGCGGGCGGCGTGGACCGGCCCGCGCCGCGCTGGTCGAGCAGGATGATCCGGTACGCGTCGGGGTCGAAGTACCGGCGGAAGAAGGGCGTGCAGCCGGAGCCGGGGCCGCCGTGCAGCACCACCGCGGGTTTGCCGAGCGGGTTGCCGCAGGCCTCCCAGTACACGCGGTTGCCGTCGCCGACGTCGAGCATGCCGTGGTCGTAGGGTTCGATGTCCGGATAGAGGCCCATCGCGGCACCCTAACCCGGCACTTGGTCAGTCCGCCTTCGCGTTTCGCATCCGTCCGTAGGCGTACACGCAGCCCGCGAGCGCCAGGTCGGAGAGCAGCATGAAGCCGATCGAGTACGAGTCCTTCGCACTGTAGATCGCCCCCATGACCAGCGGTGGGACGAAGCCGCCGAGGCCGCCCACCGCGCCCACGATGCCCGTCACCGAACCCACCTGCGGCTGCGGGGTGACCTGCGCGACGAGCGCGAAGACGCTGCCGCTCGCGGTGCCGAGGCCCGCCGCCATCACCAGGAAGCTGAGGGTGCCCATCGGATTCAGTGTCGGGTCGAAGGCCTGCACGACGGCGAAGAGGGCGACGACCGCGAGGGCGGAGGAGGTGACCGTGGCCGGGTGGATCCGGTCGGAGAGCCAGCCGCCGATGGGCCGGAAGACGACGGTGACGAGGGCGAAGCCCGCCGCCTTGGTCCCGGCCTCGGTGGGCGACAGGTCGTACCAGGTCTTGAGGTAGGTGGGCAGGTACACCCCGAAGGCGACGATGCCGCCGAAGCCGATCGCGTAGAGCGCGGACAGCTCCCAGGTGACCCGCAGCCGCCCCGCCTGCCCGAGCCGGGTGCCGAGCGACGTGGTGGGCACAGGCCGGTCGGGGCGGTCGCTGATGAGGAAGACGGCGAGCACCGCGAAGGCGGCGAGCGCGATCGCCACGACGACGTACGGCAGGTTCTCGCCGTGCTTGGCGATGCGCGGCGTGAAGTATCCGGAGAGCGCCACGCCGCCCATGCCCATCCCGAAGACGCCGATGGCGAAGCCCCGACGGGCGGGCGGGAACCAGGAGTTGACCAGCGGGACGCCGATCGCGAACGTCGTCCCGCCGAGGCCGAGCAGGAAGGCGACGGCCAGCATCGTGCCGTAGCCGCCCCTGGCCGGGATGATCAGCAGCACCGGGACGATGGTGAGCGCCGAGACCAGCGGGAACATCAGCCGGGCGCCGTAGCGGTCGGTGAGCGCGCCGACCGGGACCCGGCCCAGCGAGCCCACGATCACGGGCACGGCGACGAGCAGCGACTGCTGGAAGGAGCTGAGCCCGAGCCGGTCCTTGAAGTCGCTGCCGAGCGGCGCGATCAGGTCCCAGGCCCAGAAGGTCAGCGTGAAGCCGACGGTCGCCACGACCAGGTTGCGGTACGCGGCGGCGGAGGGCTTGGCTGCCAGAGTCTCGTCCACCCCGTCCACGCTAGGAACCGGGCCCCGTCTTGGCCCACTCTATTGAGCCGTCCGGCGTAGGCCCGCCGCCGTGGCCGCGGTGCTCAGCACGTCCCGCAGCATCGCGGGCGTCAGCCTGCCCGTGAACGTGTTGCGCTGGCTGACGTGGAAGCAGCCGAAGAGCTCCAGGGGCCCGGGGGTGCCGTCCAGCGTGACCCGCGCCCCGTGCCCGAACACCGGCCGCGGCTTCGGCACCGTCCAGCCCGCCGCCGCGAGCGCGGGCAGCGCGGCCTGCCAGCCGAAGGCGCCGAGCACGAGCACGGCCCGCAATCGCGGTGCGAGCAGCTTCAGTTCGCTCACCAGCCAGGGGCGGCAGGTGTCGCGCTCGTCCGGGGTCGGCTTGTTGGCGGGCGGCGCGCAGTGCACGGGCGAGGTGATGCGGGTGCCGTGGAGGGTCAGGCCGTCGTCGGCGCTCTCGGCGGTGGGGCGCGAGGCGAGGCCCACGTCGTACAGCGCCCGGTAGAGGACGTCTCCCGAGCGGTCGCCGGTGAACATCCGCCCGGTGCGGTTGGCGCCGTGCGCGGCGGGCGCGAGGCCGATGACGAGGAGGGAGGCGTCGTGCGGGCCGAAGCCGGGCACGGGCCGCCCCCAGTACTCCTGGTCGGCGAAGGCCGCGCGCTTGGTGCGCGCGACCTCCTCGCGCCAGTCGACGAGGCGGGGGCAGGCCCGGCAGTCGACGAGCCGCGCGTCGAGGTCGCTCAGCCCTTCCATGCCCTCCACCGTACGTACGTACGTCAGGTCAGCGCGGCCCCCAACGCCACGAACACGCAGATGAGCACGGACAAGATCGCGAGCAGCGGCCAGACGAACCGCAGGTATTTGTCGTAGCCGACCTTCGCGAGCGCCACCCCGCCGATGGTCACGGCCGTCGTCGGCACCCACAGGTTCATCCAGCCGCTGGCCGCCTGCCAGGCCGTGACGACGACCGCCCGCGAGACGCCCGCGAAGTCGGCGAGCGGGGCGAGGATCGGCATGGCGAGCGTCGCGTGGCCCGATGTGGAGGGGATCAGGAAGGCGAGCGGCAGGTTCACGACGAAGACGATGACGGCGAAGATCCCTGACGAGGTGCCCTTGACGACGCCTTCGATGGAGTGGAGCACCGTGTCGGTGATCTTCGAGTTGTTCATGATCGTCGTGACGCCGCGGGCCAGCAGGATGACGAGCGCGGGCGAGACGAAGTCGGCCGCGCCCTGGATGATCGTCGAGCTGAGCTTCTGCTCGCCCATCCGCGCGACGATCCCGACAAGCACCGCCGCGCAGAGGAAGAGCGCCGCCAACTGCGGGAAGGACCAGCCGAGTTCGAATCCGTACGGCCGCGCGTCCGCCTTGCCCGTGAGCGCGCTCGACCAGGGCACCACCGAGAAGATCATGAAGGCGAAGACGAGCCCCGTCGCGACGAGCACCGCCTTGTGCAGCCCGGTGAGCCCCGGCACCTCGTCCGTTTCGGCGGCGGACTGCTCCCTGTCGCCCGGCAGGAACCCGGAGAGGGAACGCTCGGGATCCTTCCGCACGCGCTTCGCGTACCGGATGACGTACGCGATCGTGACGCCCGTCAGGACGATCCACATCGCGAAGCGCAGCACGATGCCGTCGCCGAGCGAGATGCCCGCGGCGGACGAGGCGACGCCCGTCGCGAAGGGGTTGACCGTCGAGCACAGGACGCCGACGCCCGCGCCGAGGATGATCGCGCCGACCGCGGTCATCCGGTCGTATCCGAGGGCGAGCATCAGCGGCACGATCAGGCCGTAGAAGCCGAGGGTCTCCTCGGCGAAGCCCTCCACCGTGCCGAGTACGGAGAAGACGGCCATGACCCCGGCGATCAGCAACGCCCCGCGCTCGCGAAGGCGGTGCGCGAGCCGCCCGATGCCGCGGTCCAGCGCGCCGGTCGCGAAGACGACGGTGATGAAGGAGCCGATGGCGAGCACGAAGAGGAAGACGCCCGCGCTGCCGTACAGGGCGCCGACGTTGTCCGGCGCGACCAGGGACGTCTTCTCGTCCTGGATGCCGTAGAGGCCGTTGACCGGGGAGAGGAAGAGGTCGTTGAGGCGGTCGACGAAGGACTGCCCGGAGTCGACGCGGTGGTAGGTGCCCTCGACGGGGGCGCCGGAGTCGTTGCGGTCGTACTGCCCGGAAGGGATGAGGAAGGCGAGCAGCCAGACGGCGACGGTGACGATCGCGAGGACGGTCAGCGCGCTGGGAAAGGTGAACTTCCCCTTGCGCGGCGGCTCTTCGGTGCTGCCGGGCTCCGGCTCCGCCTCGGTGGTGCTCACGCGTCGGCCCCCGTCCCGTGGCCTGCCGCGTACTCCCGCACGAAGGCACACATCGCGACGACCGTGTTGCGCAGCTCGGAGAAGAGGACGCGCTCGTTCGGGGCGTGCAGGTTGCACATGCTGTCCTGCGCCCCGAAGAGCAGCACCTCGGCGCCGGGCGCCGCCTTCGCGAGGCCGTTGACCAGCGGGATGGAGCCGCCGGTCGCGACGTACGAGGCGTCCTCGCCCCAGCCCTCCTTCAGCGCGGCGAGCGCGGCGCGGTAGGCGGGTCCGCCGGTGGCGGCCTCGTAGCCGGGCCCGGTGTCGCCGGGCGTGACGGTGAGCGGCACCCCGAAGGGCCTGAGCGACCGCAGGTGGTCGACGAGCCTGTCCCGCGCCTCCCGCGGGTCCTGGCGCGGATGGAAGCGGAGGTTCAGCTTGGCGCGGGCGTAGGGGACGACGGCCGACGCCGCGTGCTCGACGCTCGGCGCGTCCAGGCCGATGACGGTGATCGCGGGCCCGCTCCACAGCCGCTCGCCGAGGCTGCCGCTGCCGATCAGCGGCACGCCGTCGCGCACCCCCGCGAGATCGCGGAACTCCTCCTCGGTGTACGTCGTTCCGTCCCACTCCTCGCGTCGAAGGCCCTCGACAGCGACGTCTCCGTGCACGTCGTGCAGCGTGCCGAGCGCCTTGAGGAGGACGAGGAGCGCGTCGGGGGCCGCGCCCCCGAACTCCCCGCTGTGGCGCGGCTCGTCGAGCGTCCTGACCTCCACGACCACCTCGCAGGCGCCGCGCAGTCCGGTGGTGAGGGTCGGGGTGCCCGGCCTGAGGTTGCCGAGGTCGGCGATGACCATCGCGTCGCACGCGAACCGCTCGGGATCGCTCGGCGGATAGTCGTCGAAGGCGCTGCCGTACTCCTCCTGCCCCTCGATGACGATCTTGATCCCGACCGGCGGCCGCCCGCCGTACGCCCGCAGCATCCCGAGGTGCGCGATGACGTTGGACTTGTCGTCCGCGATGCCGCGGGCGCGCAGCCCGCCCTCGACCGGGGTCGGCTCGAACGGCGGCGACTTCCAGAGCGCCTCGTCGCCGGGCGGCTGGACGTCGTAGTGGCCGTACAGCAGGACGGTGGGGGCCTCGGGGGTCGGGGGCAGGATCTCGCCGTAGATCACCGGGGCGGTGTCGGGCAGGTCGAGGCGCTCGACGTGCGGGACTCCGGCGTCCCGCAACAGCCCGGCCAGCAGGTCGTGCGCCTCCTCGACAGGACCGGCCGGGAAACCGGGAAAGGAGATCGAGGGGATCGCGGCGAGCCGTTCGAGGTCGGCGCGCAACCCGTCCATCAGACCGTCGACAGTGGCTTCGAGCTTCATGAGCAGCACCCCTGGGAGTCGTATCCGGACCGTTTTGTAGTGATGGGTCCGAATTATCGGCGGCGCGGGTCAGCGGTTTCCGGACGGCTCGCCGGGAGCAGACGATGCCGCTCCGCGGCCGGACTAAGGTCGGTGCATGGCTTCGGAGACTTCAGGCGGTGGCGCGAGCGGTGGCGGACAGACGGGTGGGGAGTCCGTACGCGTCGACAGCTGGATCTGGTCGGTCCGCCTCGTGAAGACCCGCTCCAGCGGCGGCGCCGCGTGCAAGGGCGGCCATGTGCGGGTCAACGGCGAGCGGGTCAAGCCGTCGTACGGCGTGCACGTCGGCGACGAGGTGCGCCTTCGCCAGGCGGGCGGCCGGGAGCGGGTCGTGATCGTGAAGCGCCTGATCCGCAAGCGGGTCGGGGCGCCGGTGGCCGTGGAGTGCTACGTCGACAACAGCCCGCCGCCCCCGCCCCGCGAGGCGGTCGCCCCGGCGGGCGTACGGGATCGGGGCACCGGCCGCCCCACCAAGCGGGACCGCCGCGAGATGGAACGGCTGCGCGGCGCGGAGGGCTGAGGCGCCGGGGGCGAATTGCGGAGAAGTCCCTGCAACACGCCGTGTGACACGGCGTGTTGCAGGGACTTCTCCGCAATTCGCGGCCCCGAGATCACGAACGGGCGCGCAGGCGGGCGATCAGCTCGACGGTCCTGTCGCGGCGCGCCCAGGCGATCCAGGCGAGGAACGGGATCAGGACCAGCGGCGTGGCCGCGTTCTCCCCGCCGAGCGCGGTGACGGTCACGATGAACGCGCCGATCATCAGGCCGACGAACGCCGTCGCGGCGAGCGAGGACAGCAGCGGGATCAGCAGCGCGATGCCGCCGAGCAACTCCAGGGCGCCGATGGTGTACATGCCGGGCGCGCCCCAGCCGAGCTTGTCGAAGGACTCGACCGCCGTCGGATGCGCGATCAGCTTGGGCACGCCGCTCGCGACGCCGAAGAACACGGCGAACAGCACCTGGAGGGTGCGCAGCGCGATACGGGTGACGCGGCCGCGGGCGGGGGACGCGGTGGTGGTGCCGGTGGCTGCTGCGACGGTGGTGGCTGTGGTGGCCATGAGGGGCTCCTCGATGCGCGGGGGTCGCCGTGCTGTCAAAGAGGTAGACCGACCCGCCGCACCGAACTCATCGCCCGGACAAGGAACTTCTCTCGCCAGTACCGGCGCCATTACCAGCACCGGTGCCAGTACCAGCATCGGCACCGCCCGGCCCGGCCCGGCCCGCTCCGCCGAAGCCTCCCCGCCTCACCCCGCCGGTGCCGGTACCTATACCGGCACCGGCACCGCCCGCACCCACGTCCCGTCGTCCGTCAGGTACTTGTCGACCTTCAGGCCCTCCTCCGCCAGCGCCTCCTCGAACTGTGCCGTGGTGAGCGGGCGGGCGCGGAACGTCTGGGTCCAGACGGCGTCGGGGAAGACGTACTCCGCGCGGACCTCGTTCACGCCGTCGCCGACCGGCTCCGCCGACAGGATCCGGACGGTGAAGCCGCCCGGATCGACGCGCTCCCTGGGCAGGTTCGTGTGGTAATCCGCGCCCTCCCGCTGGATCAGCACACACCCGTCGTCCGTGACATGGCTCCGGCAGGTCCGCAGCAGCCCGCGCCGCACCGCCACGTCTCCGTTGTGCACCAGGAACGACGCGAGCATCACCACGCCGAACTTCTCTTCCAGGTCCAGCCGCTCGATCGGGCTGCGGACCGTACGCACCCCGCCGTCGAGTCCGGCGACCTTCTCCAGCATCTCGGCCGACTCGTCCACGGCCGTCACCCGGAAGCCCCGCGCGAGCAGCGGGCGGGTCACCCGCCCCGCGCCGCTGCCCAGTTCGAGGATGTGCGCCCCGGCCGGGACCGCCCCGGCGATGACGTCCGGCTCGTCCCCGACGGACAGGCGTGCGTACAACTCGACCGCGCAGCCGTCCGGCGTGATCGCGCCGGGGCCCGTCCCCTCGTGTCCCTCACGCATCTCAACACCCATGCCCCGCCAACGAAGCGCCCGCGCGGCCCGTTCCCGCCCTCCCCGGCGACCCGCCCCCTACAGCGAGAACCAGCCATGCCCTCCGTACCAGTGCCCACCTGACCGCAGATGGTCGCCGACCGCCCGCTCCACCCTGGTGCGCCTGGGCAGTCGGTCCACGGCGAGATCGCGGTCACCGAAGACGAAGCCGACCGGAGTGCTGTCGTCCGGATCCCGCCCATAACCGTCGGCCTGGCGGAATCGGTCCTGGAAGCGGACGATGTTCGAGTCCGCGGGCAGGTAGTGCCTCAGCTGCGGATCGAGCAGCCAGGAGTGGCACACAGCTGTCTCATATCGTTCCTCGGGGAAGTACCGCGCGAAGAACTCCCGCGCCAGGGCGAGGGACCGGTCACACGCCTCGGGGCTCAACGGCCCCCGGTAGTCGGTGATGTGAAGGTTGAGGCAGGGATCCCCCGGACCCGCCGCGCGCCCAGCACCAGCACCAACTCCAGCCCCGCCCCCGGCCACCGCGCCGCCCATCCGCTCCCCCAGCACGGCCCGCTGGAACTGCAGCCGCCCCAGTTGGTAGAGCTCACCCCGGAAGTGCAGCCCGTGCCAGCCCGGCACGGCCAGGCCCCGGCCGCCGCGCGCCCTGCGGTGCACGGCCAGATGCCGCCCGAGGTCGGCGAGCGTACGGCGCGACACCTCCTCGGGTATGCCCCGGCCCCGGTGGTACTCCCGCGCGTACGGCAGCGCCGCCACATACACGTACACGAAGAAGCAGCGCCCGAGCTCCCCGAGCCCTTCGGGCAGCACCGGGAACTCGGGGGTGCCGCCGGGCTTCCCCATGTCGCGCACGAGCGCGTCGACGCAGCGGTCGAGCAGCCACCGCGCCTCCGCGTCCTCCCAGAGCCGGTCGCGCAGCGCCACCAGGCCGTTGATGTCCTCGTGCGGGACGGCGAGGTCGAGCAGCACCTCCGGCAGCTCGTCGGCCTCCGGGAGCACCGCCCGCGTCCGCGGCTCGCCCGCGCTCTCCATGCCCCCGAGCCAGCCCGCGAGCTGTTCGTCGGCCCGCAGCGCCTCCAGCACGTTCTCACCCTCTTATCCTGGAAGGAGGAGATGACCTCTCATGAAGCGCACAGGCAGTGAACCGGTGACCGCGCGCAGTCCGCTGCGCATGCGCCTCTGGTTCAGCGTATGGGGTCTGATCTGGGCGGCGTTCGGCACGGCCGTCTTCGCGCTCACCGGGCGTACGGGATGGGCGGTGGCCTGCGGCGTGCTGTGCCTGGTGGTCGTCACCGATCTGGCCATGGTGCTGCGCCATCTGCGACAGGGCCCGCACTATCAGCCGGGCCGCGACATCCCGCCCTACGAACCACCGAGAACGCCACCCGCCGGCACGCCTTAGCCCGCGCCGGGTCTCGCCGGGTCTCAGCCCGCGCCGCCACCCTCGTCGAACCGCGCGGCCGCCAGGTACTGTGGCTGCGGATCCAGCGCGGCCGCGAGCCTGAAGTGGCGCCGCGCCTGCTCCTGGCGCGCGCCGCGCTCATAGGTGCGGGCGAGCGCGAAGTGCGCGAACGCGTTGTCCGGCTCGCGCTCCAGGACGATGCTGAACTCCAGCTCGGCGGCGCGCAGTTGCGCCGCGGCGAAGAACGCGCGCGCCCGCAGCAACCGGGCCGCGGTGTTCTCGGGGTGGGCGGCGATGACCGTGTCCAGGAGCTTCACCGCGCCACGCGGATCCCGCGCGGCAAGGAGCTGCTCCGCCGCACGAAAGTCGATGACGTGCGTCTCCGGGGTGATGTCAGGCACGCTGCATTCCTTCCCTCTCTCACGGACCTCAACGCCCGCCGCGGCCCCGCCTATTCCACCCCGCGCCCGCCGCCCGTCCGGCGGCCCACGCTCCGCGCACGCGGGCGTTCAGAGCGCGAAGGCCACCAGCACGGCGCCCAGCACGACGAGCGCGAGACCCGCGCCCACGAAGGCCCGGTCGAGCCCCGTGCGCTCGCCGCCGAGCAGCACCGTCTCGCGCGGGTCCTCGGTGTCGTACGCGAGGTGCACCAGGTCGCCCGACGCGAGCGGCCTGCGCCGGGTGGGAGGCACGGGCGAGACGACCTCGACGACCCGCCCTTCGCCGGTCTCGAACTGCAGCGTGGGCCGCTCGGCGCCCGGTGGCGCGGCCTTGACCAGGGCCTGCGCCACAGCTCCCGCGGCGCTGATGCGCCGGGTCTGCCGCAGGCCGTACGCGCCCGCGAGGACCGCGACAAGACCGCCGAACGCCGTCAGCGCCGCGAGTACGACCACTGCCCGCCTCCCCCTGGGACGACCACGAAGACGACTACCTGACTTACGACTACTGGCCCGAGGCCGCCCGCGCCCGCCGCGCGAGGTCCTCCCAGACCGCCCCGACCCGCTCGGCGAGCCCGTCGAGCGGCCCGTCGTTGTCGATGACGACGTCCGCGATCTCCAGGCGCTTCTCGCGCGTGGCCTGCGCGGCCATCCGCGCGCGGGCGTCCTCCTCGCTCATGCCGCGCAGCCGCACCAGGCGGTCCAGCTGGGTCCCGGGGCTCGCGTCGACGACGACCACCAGGTCGTACAGCGGTGCGAGGCCGTTCTCCGCGAGCAGCGGCACGTCATGCACGACCACCGCGTCACCGGACGCGGACGCCTCCAGCTCGGCGGAACGGGCGCCGACGAGCGGGTGCACGATCGAGTTCAGTACGGCGAGCCTCTCCGGGTCGGCGAAGACGATGCCGCCCAGCTTCGGACGGTCCAACGAACCGTCCGGGGCGAGCACCTCCCGCCCGAAAGCCTCAACGACCGCCGCCAGACCCGGAGTTCCCGGTTCCACCACTTCACGGGCGATCTTGTCCGCGTCGATCAGAACGGCACCGCGCGCCACGAGCAGCCGCGACACCTCACTCTTGCCGGCGCCGATACCGCCGGTCAGGCCCACCTTCAGCATGACCGGCAGCTTAGGCCCTGCCCTTACGCGTCGCCCTCCCGCTCCGCGAGGAAGCGTTCGAATTCACGGCCGATCTCGTCGGCGGAGGGGATGTCCATCGGCTCGGCGAGCATGTTGCCCCGCTCCTGGGACCCGGCGGCCGCGTCGTACTGGTGCTCAAGTCCTTGGACGAGCGCGACGAGCTCCTCGTCGCCCTCCTGGATCTGCCGGTCGATCTCGGTCTGGGTGCGGTGCGCCTCGGTGCGCAGTCCGTGCGCGACGCCGGGCAGCACCAGACCGGTGGCGGCGGTGATCGCCTCCAGGACGGTGAGGGCCGCGTCCGGGTACGCGGAGCGCGCGATGTAGTGCGGCACGTGCGCGGCCACGCCGAGCACGTCGTGTCCCGCCTCGAGCAGGCGGTACTCGACCAGGGACGCCGCGCTGCCGGGCACCTGCGCCTCGTCGAAGGGGCTGCGGTGCCCCGGCACCAGGTCGGTGCGGTTGCCGTGCGGCGTGAGGCCGACGGGGCGGGTGTGCGGCACGCCCATGGGGATGCCGTGGAAGTTCACCGAGAGGCGCACGCCGAGCCGCTCGACGACCTGCTGGACGGCCGCCGCGAACCGCTCCCACTCGATGTCGGGCTCGGGCCCGGAGAGCAGCAGGAACGGCGCGCCCGTGGCGTCCTGGACGAGGCGCACGTCGAGCGTGGGCACCTCGTAGTCGGTCCAGCGGTCGCGCCGGAAGGTGAGCAGCGGGCGGCGGGCGCGGTAGTCGACGAGCCGGTCGTGGTCGAAGCGCGCCACCACCTGCCCGGGGAGGCTGTCCGTGAGCCGCTCGACGATCTGGTCGCCGGTTTCGCCCGCGTCGATGTATCCGTCGAAGTGGTAGAGCATGACAAGACCGGCCGACTCCTGGGCGAGCGCCATGTCGACGACGGCGAGGCCCTTCGGCTCCCATGCGTACAAACCCTGCGGATCAAGCACTGTGACCGCTCCTCCTCGTGTTCCTAAGGAAGAACGCACGTGACGACATGGGCATTCCCGCCCGCACCCCTTCACAGCGACTCCTCACCCGCTCCTTAACCTCCGCCGGTCCATCGCTCCGGACCGCACAGTTCGTGTCCATGAACGCGACGGGAGGGCCACCGAGTTCATACCCCCATCCGACCCCCTCATCGACAACTCCCTTCTCCCCCAAGGAAGTTGCCCACACCCGCACCATGCCGGCCCGCCCGCTTCGGCCAGGTCCAGACCTTGACGCGAACATGCCCCGCCCCTACGTTCATGTGCGCACCCAGAGTTCATGTACGAGAACTCCTCGCGTACACCTAAGGGAAGGCCACCCCCCATGCGCACCCGACGAACCCTGCTGACCGCCCTGCTGACCGCCCTGCTCACCGCGACGGCCGCCTCCGGAGGCCTCGCCGTGGCGGCGGCCGCGTCACCCGCCCCCGCGGGGACCATCGAGGTCTCCACCGCGGCCGAACTGAAGAGCGCCCTCACCGACGCCTCCCCCGGCGACACGATCCACCTCGCCGACGGAACGTACTCCGGGAACTTCAAGACGTCCGTGGCGGCGAGCGCGAACTCCCGCATCACGCTGACCGGTTCACCGAAGGCGGTGCTCACCGCAGGCGGCGGCTACGGCCTGCATCTGAACGGCGCCGCGTACTGGACGGTGAAGGGCATCACCGTCACCGGCGGCCAGAAGGGCATCATGATCGACTCCGCGCGGGGCGTCGTCGTGGACACCGTCACGGTGCACGGCCTCGACATGGAGGGCGTCCACTTCCGCAAGTCGAGCAGCGACGGCGTCATCAAGAACTCGCGGATCTACGACACGGGGAACGACGACCGCGGCATGGGAGAAGGCGTCTATGTAGGGAGCGCCAACACGCTCTCCGACAAGAGCGACAACGTGACGATCACCGGCAACACCATCGGCCCGGACGTGGGCGGCGAGGCGATCGACCTCAAGGAGGGCACCACGGGCGGCAAAGTCTCCGGCAACACCTTCGACGGCAAGGGCCTGACCGGCAACAACTACGACGACTCGTGGATCGACGTGAAGGGCAACGGCTACGTCATCGAGAACAACACCGGCAAGAACACCACGAACAACGGCTACGAGACCCACACCCAGCAGTCCGGCTGGGGCTGCGGCACGGTCTTCCGCGGCAACAAGTCCACCCTGACCGGCGCGACGGGCGACAAGCAACTGGCGATCAACGTGACGAACTACAGCTCCGGCTGCAAGACCACGGTCTACGCCAGCAACACGGTGACGGGCGGCAAGGGCCTGACGAACATCACGGTGACTCCGTAAAAAGGCGGGTCCCGAAGGGACAAGCTTTTAGTTTTAGGGGCGCGGGGCTGTCACATGTGCGGCTCCGCCGCGTGGGCGCGCCCAGCCCCCACAGAGCCGCACCCGAAACGAAAAGAAGCGGACCCGCACCTCCAAGAAGGAGATGCGGGCCCGCGACGTTCAACTGCTACCGCCTAGAGGCGAGCCTCAGCTCTGGCCACCCGCGAGCTTCTCGCGAAGCGCGGCAAGCGCCTCGTCCGAAGCAAGGGCGCCGGAGTTGTCGTCCGACTCCGAGGAGTACGAACCGCCGCCGCCACCGCCACCGGTGCCCGCAGCCGGAGCCGCGCCACCGGGAGCCGCAGCGCCCTCGGCCTCGGCCTGGGCGTCCGCCTCGCGGGACTTGATGACCTGGGCCTGGTGCTGCTCGAAGCGCGTCTGCGCCTCGGCGTACTGGCCCTCCCAAGCCTCACGCTGGGTCTCGAAGCCCTCGAGCCAGTCGTTCGTCTCGGGGTCGAAGCCCTCGGGGTAGATGTAGTTGCCCTGGTCGTCGTAGGACGCGGCCATGCCGTACAGGGTCGGGTCGAACTCGACGGCCGACGGGTCGGCACCGAAGGACTCGTTGGCCTGCTTGAGGCTCAGCGAGATCCGGCGACGCTCGAGGTCGATGTCGATGACCTTGACGAAGATCTCGTCGTTGACCTGGACGACCTGCTCCGGGATCTCCACGTGGCGCTCGGCCAGCTCGGAGATGTGGACCAGGCCCTCGATGCCCTCGTCGACGCGCACGAACGCACCGAACGGAACGAGCTTGGTGACCTTACCGGGAACAACCTGCCCGATCTGGTGCGTGCGGGCGAACTGCTGCCACGGGTCTTCCTGCGTCGCCTTGAGCGACAGGGACACGCGCTCGCGGTCCATGTCCACGTCGAGAACCTCGACGGTGACTTCCTGGCCGACCTCGACAACCTCGGAGGGGTGGTCGATGTGCTTCCAGGAAAGCTCGGAGACGTGCACGAGACCGTCGACGCCGCCGAGGTCCACGAACGCACCGAAGTTGACGATCGAGGAAACGACGCCGGAGCGGACCTGGCCCTTCTGCAGGGTCGTGAGGAAGGTCTGGCGGACCTCGCTCTGGGTCTGCTCGAGCCAGGCACGGCGGGACAGGACCACGTTGTTGCGGTTCTTGTCCAGCTCGATGATCTTGGCCTCGAGCTCCTTGCCCACGTAAGGCTGGAGGTCGCGGACGCGGCGCATCTCGACGAGGGAGGCCGGCAGGAAGCCACGGAGGCCGATGTCGAGGATGAGTCCACCCTTGACGACCTCGATGACGGTACCGGTGACGATGCCGTCTTCTTCCTTGATCTTCTCGATCGTGCCCCAGGCACGCTCGTACTGAGCGCGCTTCTTGGACAGGATCAGACGGCCTTCCTTGTCCTCCTTCTGGAGAACCAGGGCCTCGATCTCGTCACCGACGGCGACGACCTCGTTCGGGTCGACGTCGTGCTTGATGGAGAGCTCGCGGCTCGGGATGACGCCTTCGGTCTTGTAACCGATGTCGAGCAGGACCTCGTCCCGGTCGACCTTCACGATGACGCCGTCGACGATGTCGCCGTCGTTGAAGTACTTGATCGTCTCGTCGATCGCGGCGAGGAAGGCTTCCTCGTTACCGATGTCGTTGACCGCTACCTGCGGAGTGGTGGCGGTGGTCTCGGTGCTGCTCGTCATGTGGGTAAGGGCTCCGGTACGGACATTGAAGTCGTAGGTACTGCAACGCGCCGGAGCCGATTTCGCTCTGCCGAAGCCGGACAGCCTAGGAAGCGCGACTTCCGCGAAACGGAAGGCGCCTCGACAACCGAGGGGACATACAACAGACGCGAGCGCAGCCTGCTATGTCTGAGGAGCGCAGGCTCGCAGCGCAACTTGTAGCATACGGGGGCAGCCGGACAGGGTCAATGCGCGAAGGCGCACACCCGGGGCGGAACACCGCATACCCGGCACAATTCCTGTCGCATGAGGCCACACGGGCCGCACAGCGCCCCCTCGCGACGAGTTCGACGGAAGATTACGACGATGGAGCCGATCATCCAAGAGTCCGAGCTGCCCGAGCCCGAGGCCACCCGGCGTGACGCCAATGTCACGGAGAGCAGTCGCGCGAACCGCGGCTGGTGGGACCGGAACGCCGACGACTACCAGATCGAGCACGGCACGTTCCTCGGGGACGACCGCTTCGTGTGGGGCCCCGAAGGGCTCGACGAGGTGGAAGCGGAACTTCTCGGTCCGCCAGAGGGCCTCAAGGGCAAGGATGTCCTGGAGATCGGTGCCGGTGCCGCCCAGTGCTCGCGCTGGCTCCTCACGCAGGGCGCCCGCCCCGTGGCCCTCGACCTCTCGCACCGCCAGCTCCAGCACGCGCTGCGGATCGGCGGCACGGTGCCGCTGGTGCAGGCCGACGCCGGAGTGCTGCCCTTCAAGGACGCCTCCTTCGATCTCGCCTGCTCCGCCTACGGGGCGCTGCCCTTCGTCGCCGAGCCCGTCCTCGTCCTCAAGGAGGTGCGTCGCGTGCTGCGCCCCGGCGGGCGCTTCGTCTTCTCCGCGACGCACCCCATCCGCTGGGCGTTCCCCGACGAGCCGGGCCCGGAGGGCCTCTCCGTAGCGGCCTCCTATTTCGACCGCACTCCCTATGTCGAGCAGGACGAGCAGGGCAACGCCGTCTACGTGGAGCACCACAGGACGATCGGCGACCGGGTGCGCGACATCGTCGCCGCGGGCTTCCGGCTCGTGGACATCGTCGAGCCGGAGTGGCCCGCCTGGAACACCCAGGAGTGGGGCGGCTGGTCCCCGCTGCGCGGAAACCTGATCCCGGGGACGGCCATCTACGTGTGCGTACGAGACTGAGTGTGTGACCGCTCTCCGTTACGACGCCCTGGATCTGCCCGTACGCGCCGCGCTGCCCGCCCTCCGTACCGCTCTGGAGGGACCGGGCAGCGCCGTGCTGTGCGCCCCGCCGGGGACGGGCAAGACGACGCTGGTGCCGCTGGCCCTGGCCGGTCTGCTCGACGGTCCCGACGGCGCCGGCGAGCGCCGCGTCGTCGTCGCCGAGCCGCGGCGCATCGCCGCACGGGCCGCCGCGCGCCGGATGGCGTGGCTGCTCGGCGAGAAGCCGGGCGAGCGCGTCGGATACACCGTGCGCGGCGAACGCCAGGTGGGGCCGCGCACGCGCGTGGAGGTCGTCACGACCGGCGTCCTGCTGCAACGGCTCCAGCGCGACCAGGAGTTGAGCGGCGTGGACGTCGTCATCATCGACGAGTGCCACGAGCGGCATCTGGACGCGGACACCGTGGCGGCCTTCCTGGTGGACGTGCGCGCAGCCCTGCGGCCCGAGCTGCGCCTGGTGGCGGCGTCCGCGACGACCGACGCCGAGGGCTGGGCGCGGATCCTCGGTGACGCCCCCGTAGTGGAGGCGCAAGGGATCGCGCATCCCGTGGAGGTGGTGTGGGCGCCGCCCGCCCGCCCCGTGCGGCCGCCGCACGGCATGCGGGTCGACCCCGCGCTCCTCACTCATGTGGCGTCGGTGGTGCGGCGGGCGCTTGCCGAGCGCGCGGGCGATGTCCTGTGCTTCCTTCCGGGGGTCGGCGAGATCGCCCGGGTGGCCGGGCAGCTGGGCGATCTCGGGGACGTCGAGGTGCTGCAGGTGCACGGGCGGGCGCCCGCCGCGGTGCAGGATGCGGTCCTTGCCGGGGGTGAGCGGCGGCGGGTGGTGCTCGCCACGTCCGTGGCCGAGTCGTCCCTGACGGTGCCCGGGGTGCGGGTGGTGGTGGACTCGGGTCTGGCCCGCGAGCCGCGCGTCGACCACGCGCGCGGGCTGAGCGCCCTCGCGACGGTGCGGGCCTCGCAGGCGGCCGGGCGGCAGCGCGCCGGCCGGGCCGGGCGTGAGGCGCCGGGTGCCGTCTACCGGTGCTGGGCGGAGGCGGAGGACGGGCGTCTGCCGCGCTTCCCCGCGCCGGAGATCAAGGTGGCCGACCTCGCCGCGTTCGCCCTGCAGACGGCGTGCTGGGGCGATCCGGACGCCGCCGGGCTCGCCTTGCTCGATCCGCCCCCGGCCGGTGCGCTCGCGGCGGCGCGGGACGTCCTCGCGGCGGTCGGCGCCGTGGACGCGGCGACCGGCCGGGTGACCGGGCGGGGTACGCGGATGGCCCGGGTGGGCCTGCACCCGCGGCTGGCCCGCGCCCTCCTCGACGCGGCCCCCCTCGTGGGCACCCGGCGGGCGGCGGAGGTGGTGGCGCTGCTGAGCGAGGAGCCGCCCCGTGAGTACGGGGACGACCTCGCGGGCGCGTGGCGCTCCGCGCGCCGGGGCGGCGACGGGTACGCGGCCCGCTGGCGCACGGAGACCCGTCGTCTCGCGGCCGCGGCGAAGGACGCCTCCTCCCGCGCCGACGCCCCGGAGGAGACCTCCTGGAGCGAGGACCGGGTCGCGGGGACGGTCGCCGCGCTCGCGTTCCCCGAGCGGGTGGCCCGCGCCGTGGGCGGCGGTGTCTACCTCATGGCCGGTGGCACCCGGGCCGAGGCACGGCAGGGGTCCGCGCTGGCAGGCGCGGAGTGGATCAGCGTCGCCGTGGCCGACCGGCCCGTGGGCGCGGGGCACGCGCGCGTACTGCTCGGCGGGCACATCGACGAGGACGTCGCGCGGCGCGCGGCCGCCCCGCTGCACTCCGAGGGCGACGAGGTGGCCTGGTCGGGCGGCGATCTCGTCACCCGGCACGTGGAGCGCCTGGGCGCGGTGGAGCTCACGGTGCGGCCCCTGAAGAACCCCGACCCCGCGCTCGTACGCGAGGGTCTCCTCGCCGGGCTCCGGGAGGAGGGCACCGGGCTCCTGAAGTGGTCACGCGGCGCCGGGGAGTTGCGGGAGCGGCTCGCCTTCCTGCACCTGCGGCTCGGGCCGCCCTGGCCTGACGTATCGGAAGAGGCCCTCTACGCGCGCGTGGACGAATGGCTGGAGCCCGAGCTGTCCAAGGCGCGGCGCCGGGCCGACCTGGGGCGCATCGACGCCGGGCAGGCGCTCGCACGGTTGTTGCCGTGGGCGACGGGCGAGGCCACCCGCCTCGACGAGCTCGCCCCCGAGCGGTTCGAGGTGCCGAGCGGGTCCAGGATCCGGATCGACTACTCCGATCCCGAACAGCCCGTGCTCGCCGTGAAGCTGCAGGAGATGTTCGGACTCGCCGAGACCCCGCGGATCGCGGGCGGTACGGCCCCCGTGGTCGTCCACCTCCTGTCGCCCGCGGGGCGTCCCGCGGCCGTCACCGCCGATCTCGCGTCCTTCTGGGGCGGCGGGTACCGGGCGGTGCGGGCCGAGCTGCGCGGGCGCTATCCGAGGCATCCGTGGCCCGAGGATCCCGCGACGGCCGCCCCCACCCGGTACACCAAGGCCCGCCAGGCCCAGAAGGAGGCCCAGCGGGAGGCCGGTCAACGGGGCACCGGCGGCTAGGCGTTGAGGGGTTCGGGCTCGGGTTCGGGCTCGCTGGACGCCGTCGGTTCCGGGTCGCCCGGCCTGCGGCCGCGGGCCTCCAGCCAGAGGGAGAGCGCGAGCAGCAGGACGCCGAGGCCCAGGAAGCCCCAGGGGAGGTACGAGGTGAGCAGGAGCACCAGGACGCGCTGGGACTTGACCAGGTCGACGGTGTGCTGGATGTAGTCCTCGCGCATCTTCACGTTCCCGGCGAAGACGGTGACCTTGTCGCGGCCGCCGAGCAGGGTGCCGCCGCGCAGTTCGTTCTTCTGGTTCTCCTCGCCGTAGACGGGCGCCCCGGTGGTGGGGTCGACCCAGAACTTGCGGACCGTGGTGTACCAGCGGGTGGTGCCGGTCTTGGCGAGGGACTCCGGAGTGATGCCCTTGACCGGCATCGTCTTGGGGAAGGGGACCTTGGTCCAGGGGATGGTCTGCTCGAAGTAGTAGACCTTCACGCCGCGGAAGGTCTGGGTGCCCTTGTAGTGGATGGGCCGGGTGATGCGGGCCTGCGCGTCGAAGTACTCGTAGTCCCTCTTCTCGGTCAGGAAGGGCCACTTGAACTCAATGCCCTCCCGCTT
The DNA here is from genome assembly GCF_008704495.1 of Streptomyces kanamyceticus. Lineage (NCBI taxonomy): Bacteria > Bacillati > Actinomycetota > Actinomycetes > Kitasatosporales > Streptomycetaceae > Streptomyces > Streptomyces kanamyceticus. Next base: position 7,556,633 of record NZ_CP023699.1, on the reverse strand, counting down.
GACCGGGTCCCCGTCGACCATCTCGCCGGTCGCGTGCACCGGCTCCTGGCTGTGCGCGTCGAAGATGTAGCGCTCGGGGACCTTGGAGACCATCTTGCCGTCGGCGTCCTGGACGTAGGAGAGGGCGTCCCAGACGACGACGTCGCGGTCGGCGCTCTTTTCGATCTTCTCCGAGGCCTCCACGTTGCCCTTGAGGGTCTGCACGATGGTGACCTTGTCGACCTTCTTGGCGGTCATGGAGCCGTAGTCGATGAGCGTCGGGTTCTTCGCCTCCAGGACCGCCTCCTGGTACTGACTGGGCGGGATCTTGGCCAGGCGCGGGAAGGCGTACCAGCGCATGAGCGGGGACATGGCCGTGAAGAACACGGCGAAGGCGAGCAGGACGAGGCTGGCCTTGCGGCGCATCGCGCGACCTCCCTACGTCTATGGGTGCTTGGGGACAGTGGTGAGGAGCGGTTCGGGGGACGTCTCGCCCGGTGGGGCGCCGATCGCCGTGATCGTCAGGACCAGGGCGAACGCGACGGCGAGGCCGGTGGCGGCGGCGATGAGGGCACGCATACGGGGCCTCCCGATTCGGCGTACGGCCGGAACTGATAGGGCGTCAGGGCGGGCACCGTAGCAACGGACGGGCCAGATGAGAACACGTTGCACAAACACGGACCGCCCCTCCGCCATGGGTGGCGGAGGGGCGGTCCCGAGGAGTCGCGTGGCGGCCGTGCGGCCGTCCGGTCAGCTGCTCTGCGAAGGACTCCCGGACGCGCTCGTGGACGTACTCGGGGAAGCGCTCGGGGACGGGGAGGCACTCGAAGAGGCGCTCGGCGAGGGAGTCGCGTCGGGCTCCGCGGCGCTCACCTTCAGCTCGACGGTGAGCGCGCCGCCGCCGGGCGTGGTGATGCGGAGCAGATACGTGCCCGCCGCGTCGTCCGCGTACAGCTTCGGGAGCTTCAGCACGCCGTTCGCGTCGGTCTTCAGGCCCTTGAGGGTGCGGACCGGCTTGCCGTCCGCGCCCTTGAAGTAGGGGCCCTTGTCGTTGACGGTCGCGTCCGTCGCCGACTTGACCAGCGTGGCGGTGGTCGCGACGCCGTCCGCCGCCTTGCCCTTGTACGTCGCCTTGACCTCGACCTGGTCCGCGAACTCCTTGCCGGCCTCGCAGGTCAGCTCCTTGTCGCTGGTCCTGGCGAGCGCGTCGGCCTGGCGTGCGACAACCTGCGCCTCGAAGTCGACGCCGGGCAGCGAGCGGCCCACGACCGTGGCGCGCACCACGAAGTCGCCGCTCTTCTGCCCCGCTTCGAGCACCGGGGCGGTGGCCTTGCCGGTGATGCCCGTGGTGACCGTGGCGCTCTTCGCGCCGCCTTCGAAGCGGGCGTCCGTGTCGCCCACGACGGTGAACTTCACCTTGGCCTTGGCCACGAACGCACCCGACTTCGCCTCCGCGCGCACCGCGACGCGCTCGGTGAAGGCGTCGCCCGTCTTCGCGACGAGGTCTCCCGTACCGGCGTTCGCCAGCGCGTCGACCCGGTCGGACGGCGAGGGGCCGGGCTTCTCCGTGCCGCCGTCGCCGGGCGGCTTGGGCTTGGTGCTGCCGCCGTCGCCCTTCCCCGGGTTCTTGTCGCCGGGGTTCTTGCCGCCCGGGTTCTTGTTGCCGGGGTTCGGCTTCTGCGAGGAGGAACCCGGGTGCTTCGAGTTCGGGCTCGTACCGGTGGACGGGAAGCGGGTGTCGCTGCTGCGGTCGTCCGGCAGGACGCCCTTGCCGTCCGGGACCTCGTGGGTGCCCTTGCGGTAGTACTCCAGCCACGACAGGACCGTGTTCAGGTACTCCGTAGAGCGGTTGTAACTCAGGATCGCCTGGTGCAGGTCGGTCTCGACGGCCAGGTCGCGGTCGTTCGCACAGAGGTAGTAGCCCGCCGCGAGCGCCGCGTCGTAGATGTTGTTGGGGTCCTTCTTGCCGTCGTTGTTGCCGTCCCTGCCGGAGGTGGCCCACGTCGACGGGATGAACTGCATGGGACCGACCGCGCGATCGTGCGTCGTGTCGCCGTCGTACGCGCCGTTGTCGGTGTCGGTGATCTTCGCGAAGCCGTCGCCGTTCAGGACCGGGCCGAGGATCGGGGTGAGCGTCGTGCCGTTCGCGTCGACGCGGCCGCCGCGGGCCTGGCCCGACTCGACCTTGCCGATGGCGGCGAGCAGTTGCCAGGGGAGGTGGCACCCCGGCTTGGCGCCCGCGAGCTCGGACTCGGCCTTCTTGTACGCGTCCAGGACGGTGGCGGGCAGGCCCGCCTCGGCTTCCTTGTCACCGCCGTTCGGCGGGGCGCCGGTCGGCGGGACGGGGCTCTGCAGGGGCGGCAGGTCCGTGTAGTACGGCGAGTTGCCCGTCGCGGAGTCGCCGGACGGCGGGGGCGTGTCCGCGGCGCCCGCGGCCCGCTCGTCGCGGGGTATGCCCACCGCTCCGGGCGCCCCTGACGCGGCGAGTGCCGCCACCGCCGCCGCGGCCACCGCGGTGGTCACCGCTCCCCTGCGCAGCCGCCTGCCGATAACCGGCGCCATGACCGAGTCACCCCTCCCCTATGTCGACACTTGCGCGTCGCCCCCGCCTCCGTACACGCTTGCTTCGTACGCGCGTGCTCCCCAGCGGGGCGACTCAGGCGACACTACGACAACTTCCGGCGTGCTAAAACCCGTTCGTGCCCGATATTCACCAGTTGGCCGTGAGACGGGGACAGGGCTGTTACGCGCCTGGGTCGACGTCGTCCGCGGTGTCGGGGACCGAGCCGTCGGGCACCTCGCTGATCTCGTCCTCCGGGGTGAGCCCCTGCCCCACGGCGCGGCCCTTGTTGAGGCCCCGGTGCACGGCCTGCGCGACACGTTCCACGGTACGCACCCCGTACGCCATCGTCGGGTTGTCGTGCGAGAGGACGACGATCCGGTAGGTGCGGCCGCCGCCGGTGAACGCGCCGATGCTGTGCACCCGCCAGCCGTGGGTGGCGCGCGGCAGCCAGCCGTTCTTGAGGTGGGCGCGGATGCCGCGCGGCATGCCCGCGGGCACGCCCCAGCGCTGGTCGCGCCGGACGTCGGCCATCTGCCGCAGCCCGTAGGCGCGCGCGGCGGGCTTGAGTACGTCGCGGGCTCCCGTGAGGACGCCGAGCAGCCGCTGCTGGTCGGCCGCGGTGGTCCGGGTCAGGCCCCAGAGGCGGGACGGGCCGAGGCTGGTGGCGGTGGTGCCGACGCGGCGCAGGAAGCGGGAGAGGTAGGGGTGGCCCAGGTCGTTCCAGAGCCGCCGCGCCGCGTTGTTGTCCGAACCGGTGATCATGGGGCGGATCTTCCGCCGCTCCCATGCGGTGAGCCCGCGCCGCCAGTCCTGCGCGCGGCGCAGCGTCGCCTCCATCATCAAGACCTTGGCGATGCTCGCCGCGTCGTAGCGCCGCCCGCTCGCCAACTGGCAGAACAGTCCGGTGCGGGTGTCGTGCACGGAGACGGAGACGCTGCCGGTCCGTGACGACAGCGCCGCCCGGATGTCGTGGGACATCCGGGCGGCGAGAGCGGGATCGCGGCGTGCCGTACAGAGGGCTTTGCCCTGCTGGGAACTGGCGTCGGCCGCGGTCGCGGATATCGGGGCCAGAAGAGCCGTCGTGAGCGCCGCGACGATGGCCGTGCGGCGCTTTCGCAGGTGAAGGGCCATGGTTCATCCTGGCCCCTGGGCCTTGACCGGTGCGTGCCACCGGGGGCCACGCGGGTGAGACCCACTGCGTGGAGCTTGGGCCCCCGGGCGCGGCCGGTGGCACCGCGGTGGGGGCCTGCGGGTGCGTCGTGGCCGGTCGCGCAGTTCCCCGCGCCCCTTTGGGGCGCGTCCCTCGGTGCACTCCTGCGGGGGGCGAGCCCCTTAGGGGCGCGGGGAACTGCGCGCCCAGCCACAGCACACCCGCAGCCAGCCAAGGCCCCAACCAACGCCCCCGCCCGGGAGGGCAAAACCCACCCGGGGCGGGCCAGCCCCGGAATCCGCCTCCCCGCCCGAGAGGGCTAGTGCGCCGCGGATTCCCAGTCCGCCCCCACCCCCACCGAAACATCCAACGGCGCCCGCAGCGTCACCGCGCCGGACATCTCCCTGCGGACCAGCTCCTCGACCTTCGCGCGCTCCCCGGCAGCGATCTCCAGGACGATTTCGTCGTGGACCTGGAGCAGCATCCGGGATTCGAGCTTCGCCTCGGTCAGCGCGCGGTGCACGTTCAGCATCGCGATCTTGACGATGTCCGCCGCCGTGCCCTGGATCGGCGCGTTGAGCGCCATCCGCTCGGCCATCTCGCGGCGCTGGCGGTTGTCGCTGTTGAGGTCGGGCAGATACCGGCGGCGGCCCAGCATCGTCTCCGTGTAGCCCGTGGCACGCGCCTCGTCGACCGCGCGGCGCAGATAGTCGCGCACCCCGCCGAAGCGCTCGAAGTAGGTGTCCATCAGCCCACGCGCCTCGCCCGCGTCGATGTTCAGCTGCTGGGAGAGGCCGAACGCCGAGAGTCCGTACGCCAGGCCGTACGACATGGCCTTGATCTTGCGCCGCATCTCCGCGTCGACGTCCGAGCCGTCCACGCCGAACACCTGCGAGGCCACCGTCGTGTGCAGGTCCTCGCCGGAGGTGAACGCCTCCAGGAGGCCCTCGTCCTCGGAGAGGTGCGCCATCACGCGCAGCTCGATCTGGCTGTAGTCCGCGGTCATCAGGGACTCGAAGCCCTCGCCGACCACGAAGCCGCGGCGGATCGCCCGGCCCTCGTCCGTACGGACGGGGATGTTCTGGAGGTTCGGGTCGGTGGACGAGAGACGGCCCGTCGCCGCCACCGTCTGGTTGAACGTGGTGTGGATGCGGCCGTCCGCGGCGATCGTCTTGATCAGGCCCTCGACGGTGACGCGCAGCTTCGCCTGCTCGCGGTGGCGCAGCATGATGACCGGGAGCTCGTTCTCCGTCTGGGCCGCGAGCCAGGCCAACGCGTCGGCGTCCGTGGTGTAGCCGGTCTTCGTCTTCTTCGTCTTGGGCAGGTTCAGCTCGCCGAAGAGGACTTCCTGGAGCTGCTTGGGCGAGCCCAGGTTGAACTCGTGCCCGGCCGCCGCGTGCGCCTCCTTCACGGCCTGCTGCACGGCGCTCGCGAACTGCTGCTCCATCGACTCCAGATGGGCGCGGTCGGCGGCGATGCCATGCCGCTCCAGGCGGGCCAGGAGCGTGGACGTGGGCAGCTCGATGTCCTTCAACAGGTCACTGGCGCCGACCTCCTGGAGCTTCTCGCCGAAGGCGGTGCCCAGGTCGAGGATGGTGCGGGCCTGCGCCATCAGCGACTCGGCCTCCGCCGTGTCGTCCTCCTCCGTACCGAAGGCGAGCTGCCCCTCGGCGGCGGACGCGGGAGCGAGCTCGCGGCCCAGGTACTCCAGGGAGAGCGCGTCCAGGGCGAAGGAGCGGCGGCCCGGCTTGACCAGGTACGCGGCGAGCGCCGTGTCCATGGAGACGCCGTCGACACGCCAGCCGTGCTCGGGGAAGACCCGCATCGCGGCCTTCGCGTTGTGCAGGACCTTCGGCTTCTCCGCGTCGGCGATCCACGCCGCGAACGCCTTCTCGTCCGCCTCGTCCAGCGCGGACGGGTCGAACCAGGCGGCCGCTCCCTCCGCGGCGGCCAGCGCCACCTCGGTCACCGAGCCCACGCCGAGCTGCCAGGTGTCGACCGTGGCGACGCCGAGCACCGCCGTGCCGTGCTCGGCCAGCCAGGGCGCGAGCTCGCCCGTGCCCAGCACCGCGCCGTCCAGCTCCACGCCAGGTTCGGCCGGGGTCTGCTCGGCCTCCTCGGCGCCCGGGTCGACGGCGAGCAGACGCTCGCGCAGCGACGGGTTGCGGATCTCCAGGGTGTCCAGGACCATCGCCAGCGTCGTACGGTCGTACGGAGCGCGCTCCAACTCGGTGACCGTCTTGGGCAGTTCGACGTCGCGCACCATCTCGGTGAGCCTGCGGTTGAGCTTCACCGCGTCCAGGTGGTCGCGGAAGTTCTGCCCGGCCTTGCCCTTGACCTCCTCGGCGCGCTCCACGAGGTCGGCGAACGAACCGAACTGGTTGATCCACTTCGCGGCGGTCTTCTCACCGACACCGGGGATGCCCGGCAGGTTGTCCGACGGGTCGCCGCGCAGCGCCGCGAAGTCGGGGTACTGGCTGGGGGTCAGGCCGTACTTCTCCTCGACCTTCTCCGGGGTGAAGCGGGTCAGCTCGGAGACGCCCTTGGTGGGGTACAGCACCGTCACGTGCTCGGTGATCAGCTGGAAGGAGTCGCGGTCGCCGGTGACGATCAGGACTTCAAAGCCCGCCGCCTCCGCCTGCGTGGCCAGCGTGGCGATGACGTCGTCCGCCTCGAAGCCGTCCACCGCGAAGCGCACCGCGTGCATCGCGTCGAGCATCTCGCCGATCAGCTCGACCTGCCCCTTGAACTCGTCCGGGGTCTTGGAGCGGTTCGCCTTGTACTCGGGGAACTCCTCGGAGCGCCACGTCTTGCGCGAGACGTCGAAGGCCACCGCGAAGTGCGTGGGCGCCTCGTCGCGCAGCGTGTTCGCCAGCATCGACGCGAAGCCGTAGATCGCGTTCGTCGGCTGGCCCGTCGCCGTCGTGAAATTCTCCGCGGGCAGCGCGAAGAACGCCCGGTACGCCAGGGAGTGCCCGTCCATGAGGAGCAGGCGCGGACGCTGCTCGCCACTCGGCTTCGTCGCGGTCTCGGACTTCTTCTTCGCTGCTTTTTCTGCCACGTCCCCGATCCTGCCACGCCCCACTGACAGTCCGGTCCCAGGCGGCCCCGACCCCCGGCATTGTCACCGGTGCGTGGGAGTATCGGAGAGGTAGGTCACGCACGTGCTCGAAGGGGAGCCGACCATGGCAAGCAAGCCGCCCAAGGGCGATCCGGTCCAGGACGCGCCGCAGGTCGCCGAGGTGCAGCACGCCGCGGCGGGCCTCCCCGCCATCGGGCACACGCTGCGCATCGCACAGCAGCAGATGGGCGTGCGCCGCACCGCGCTCACGCTGCTGCGGGTCAATCAGAAGGACGGCTTCGACTGCCCCGGCTGCGCCTGGCCCGAGCCCGACCACCGGCACAAGGCGGAGTTCTGCGAGAACGGCGCGAAGGCGGTCGCCGAAGAGGCCACGCTGCGCCGCGTCACCCCCGATTTCTTCGCCAAGCACCCCGTCGCGGACCTCGCGACCCGCAGCGGGTACTGGCTGGGCCAGCAGGGCCGCCTCACCCACCCCATGTACCTGGCCGAGGGCGCCGAGCGCTACGAACCCGTCTCCTGGGAGCGGGCCTTCGACATCGTCGCCGAGGAGATCGCCGCCCTCCAGGGCCCCGACGAGTCCGTCTTCTACACCTCGGGCCGCACCAGCAACGAGGCGGCGTTCCTCTACCAGCTGTTCGCCCGCGAGCTCGGCACGAACAACCTCCCCGACTGCTCGAACATGTGCCACGAGTCGTCGGGCTCCGCGCTGACCGAGACGATCGGCGTCGGCAAGGGCAGCGTCCTGCTCGAAGACCTCTACCAGTCGGACCTGATCATCGTCGCCGGGCAGAACCCGGGCACGAACCACCCGCGCATGCTCTCCGCCCTGGAGAAGGCCAAGCGCAACGGCGCGAAGATCATCACGGTCAATCCGCTGCCCGAAGCGGGCCTGGAGCGCTTCAAGAACCCGCAGACCCCCCAGGGCATGCTCAAGGGCACCGCCCTGACCGACCTCTTCCTGCAGATCCGCCTCGGCGGTGACCAGGCCCTCTTCCGCCTCCTGAACAAGCTGATCCTCGACACCGAGGGCGCCGTCGACGAGGACTTCGTCCGCGAACACACCCATGGGTACGAGGAGTTCACCGACGCCGCCCGCGCCGCCGACTGGGACGGGACCCTCGCGGCGACCGGCCTGGAGCGCGCCGAGATCGAGGAGGCGCTGCGCATGGTGCTCGCCTCCCGGCGCACCGTCGTGTGCTGGGCGATGGGCCTGACCCAGCACAAGCACTCCGTCCCCACGATCCGCGAAGTGGTCAACTTCCTGCTCCTCCGCGGCAACATCGGCCGCCCCGGCGCCGGCGTCTGCCCGGTGCGCGGCCACTCGAACGTGCAGGGCGACCGCACGATGGGCATCTTCGAACGCCCCGCGCCCGCCTTCCTCGACGCCCTGGAGAAGGAGTTCGGCTTCGCGCCGCCGCGCCACCACGGCCTGGACGTCGTCCGCGCCATCCGGGCCCTGCGCGACGGAGAGGCGAAGGTCTTCTTCGCGATGGGCGGCAACTTCGTGGCGGCCTCCCCCGACACGGAGGTCACCGAGGCGGCCATGCGCAAGGCCCGTCTGACCGTGCACGTGTCCACCAAGCTGAACCGCTCGCACGCGATCACGGGCGCGCGCGCCCTGATCCTGCCGACGCTCGGCCGCACGGAGCGCGATCTGCAGGGTGGCGGCGAGCAGTTCGTGACCGTCGAGGACTCCATGGGCATGGTGCACGCCTCGCGCGGCCGCCTGGAGCCCGCGAGCAAGCAGCTGCTCTCCGAGCCCGCCATCGTGTGCCGTCTGGCGCGCCGCGTCCTCGGCGAGGACTCCCGCACGCCCTGGGAGGAGTTCGAGAAGGACTACGCCACCGTGCGCGACCGCATCGCGCGCGTCATCCCCGGCTTCGAGGACTTCAACACCAAGGTCGCCGACCCCGGCGGATTCGCCCTGCCGCACGCCCCGCGCGACGAGCGCCGCTTCCCCACGGCCACCGGCAAGGCCAACTTCACCGCCGCGCCCGTCGAGTACCCGACCGTGCCCGAGGGCCGACTGCTGCTGCAGACGCTGCGCTCGCACGACCAGTACAACACCACCATCTACGGCCTCGACGACCGCTACCGAGGCATCAAGAACGGCCGCCGCGTCGTCCTGGTCAACCCCGAGGACGCCCGGGACCTCGACCTCGCCGACGGGACGTACGCGGACCTGGTCAGCGAGTGGCAGGACGGCGTGGAGCGGCGCGCGCCGGGCTTCCGCGTCGTGCACTACCCCACGGCCCGCGGCTGCGCGGCCGCCTACTACCCCGAGACCAACGTCCTGGTGCCGCTGGACGCCACCGCCGACACCAGCAACACCCCTGCCAGCAAGTCCGTCGTCGTACGCCTGGAACAATCCCCGGTCAACTGAGCGTTCGCTCAGGACAGTCCCCGTGACTGTGACAGTGGTCGACGTCGAACGGAGCCGGTCCCCATGGGCGAGCAGCACAGTGTGAAGTTCCCGCAGGAAGTCATCGACGAGTACGCGGCGCTCGGTGTCGATCTGCCCGCCCTCTTCTCCGCGGGCCACCTCGGCACCCGCATGGGTGTGCAGATCCTGGAGGCGTCCGCGGAGCGCGTCGTCGGCACCATGCCGGTCGAGGGCAACACCCAGCCGTACGGCCTGCTGCACGGCGGCGCCTCCGCGGTGCTCGCCGAGACCCTCGGCTCGGTCGGCGCGATGCTGCACGGCGGCACCGAGAAGCTCGCCGTCGGCGTCGACCTGAACTGCACGCACCACCGCGGCCCCCGCTCGGGCCTGGTCACCGGTGTGGCCACGCCCCTGCACCGGGGTCGCTCGACCGCGACGTACGAGATCGCGATCACCGACGAGCAGGGCAAGCGGGTCTGCAGCGCGCGCTTGACGTGCATGCTGCGCGACGCCGGAGGCCAGCCGCCGCTCGGCGCCGCGGGCGGCGCGGCGAGCTGACGCGGGGCGGGCGCTCCGACCGGACGCCCCCTGCCGCCCGACCGAGTGCCCCGCGCCGTCCGACAGGACCGCGCGGGGCGCCCGTGCATCCGGGCCGGAGCGACGCATTGTCGGAGCGTGCGCGTCCGGTCTAGCGTCGGTGCATGAGGCACCGGATACAGCTCTGTGCGCCCACCCTCGCCGCCGTCCTCGGCACCGCCCTCGCCGCCACCGGATGCGGAAGCTCCGGTACCGAGGGATCCCCGAGCACCAGCACCCCTCCCAGCGCCAGCGCCACTCCCCCCGCCAAGCTCTGCACCACGATCATCACCAAATGGGCGCGGGAGATCTACGACTCGGGCGACGACACCTACGGCGACTACCAGTCGATGGGCCTGTCCAACGGCCAGTACCTGATCCTGCGCGACGTCCTGGACGCGGCCCGCGCCGAACGCAAGCGCCAATCGGCCGCGGCCGGGCGGAAGTTGCTGGACAGAGAGGCCCGCGAGCGGTGCGCCGAGCGCTACCGCGACGGCGGGCCGAGCGGCGGGCCGTGGGTGTGAACGCCATCGGCCCGATCGAGCCGGGCGAGGACACCTACGACCACGAGAGCGCCGCCACCGAGCCCGTGCGGCTCGATCCGCGCCGGATCCGCCACCGCCGCACCGCGCTCGCCGTCGCGGCGGCCGTACTCGTCGGCGCCGCCGGACTCACCCTCTACCTGACCCGCCCGGAGCCGCCGCCCGAGCCCGCCCCGCCCTGGCCGTCGCAGAGCGTGGCCGTGACGTACACGGGCGAGATGTCCCGGCCGCGCGCCGGGGAGCGGGACTTCACATTCGCCGTCACCTTCGCCCAGGAGTCGGGGCCGCCGGTGATCGTCCGGCGCGTCGCCCAGCCCTCGGCGGCGCTGGCGGTCGACACCTCTCCTCCCACCCCATTCACGGTGAAATCAGGAACCCCACGGAAGTTGATCATCAAGATGCACATCCGCGAATGTGGAGAAGTGGCACGGAATGCTGGACTCCCTTTCCTCGAAGTAACGCTGCGTAATACGCGCGCAAACGAGAAGCAGAGTTACATCCTGGGTCCGGAATACGCGAATGATCTTTCTGGGGCACTGACCGCCGCATGCCCGCGAACACGGGTGTCATGAGTCAAACACCTTTACAGTCCTGCCAGTTGTCCTGGAGATTCTCAGCATGCGGATACGCCGAGATCGTCCGAACAACGTCCTATTCAGGCCCAACCACCCCCTGCGTTCCAGCCCGGAATACTCCGTGGCATAACAAGAGCGTCACAGCCTTGGTCCGACCACTCCACCTGGCACAAAGGCGCCCTTAGAGTCACGGCCAGTCACCGCGCCCACCGGATTCCTGTCAGTTCGGTTCCGCGCTCGACTCGGCATCCCAACAAGGGACAGCCGTGCCAGGGGAAAGGACTGATCGTGCGTCAACGTTCGCTCATAGCCATCACCGCCGCACTCACCGCGGGGGCACTCACCCTCACCGCCTGTGGCTCGCGCGACGACAAGGACAAGGACAACGCCGGGGGTGGCGGTACCACGGTGGTCATCGGCGTCGACGCGCCGCTGACCGGTGACCTCTCCGCGCTGGGCCTCGGCATCCGCAACTCCGTCGACCTCGCGGCCAAGCAGGCCAACTCCAAGAAGTTCGTCGACGGCGTCACCTTCAAGGTGGAGCCCCTCGACGACCAGGGCCAGCCCTCGTCAGGCCAGACCAACGCCACCAAACTCGTCGCCGACAAGGACGTCCTCGGAGCCGTCGGCCCCCTGAACTCCTCCGTCGCCGAGTCCATGCAGAAGGTCTTCGACGACGCCAAGCTCGTCCAGGTCTCCCCCGCCAACACCAACCCGGCCCTCACCCAGGGCCCGGACTGGAACGGCGGCAAGAAGGTACGCCCGTACAAGTCCTACTTCCGCACCGCGACCACGGACGCCATCCAGGGCCCGTTCGCCGCGCAGTACCTGTACAACAAGGTCAAGAAGAAGAAGGTCTTCGTCGTCGACGACAAGAAGACCTACGGCGCGGGCCTCGCCGCCACCTTCAAGGACGAGTTCACCAAGCTCGGCGGCAAGGTCGTCGGCACCGAGCACATCAACCCCGACACCAAGGACTTCGGCGCCGTCGCCACCAAGATCCGCAACTCCGACGCGGACCTCGTCTACTACGGCGGCGAGTACCCCCAGGCAGGCCCCCTCAGCAAGCAGATGAAGCAGGCGGGCGCCAAGGCCCCCCTCGTCGGCGGCGACGGCATCTACAGCGCCGACTTCATCAAGCTCTCGGGCAAGCAGGGCGTCGGCGACTACGCCACCTCCGTCGGCCAGCCCGTCGAAGAACTCCCCTCCGCCAAGGAGTTCATCGCCAACTACAAGAAGGCCGGCTACAAGGAGGCCTACGAGGCGTACGGCGGCTACTCCTACGACAGCGCCTGGGCGATCATCGAAGCCGTCAAGAAGGTCGTCGACGACAACGACGGCAAGCTTCCCGACGACGCCCGCACCAAGGTCATCGACGCCATGAAGAACGTCTCCTTCGACGGCGTCACCGGCAAGGTCGCCTTCGACGAGTACGGCGACGCCACCAACAAGCAGCTCACCGTGTACCAGGTGAAGTCGACCGATCCCAAGGCCGGCTGGAAGCCCGTCGAGTCCGGCACCTACACCGGCAGCAACTGACGCCGAACCCGCAGCGCACGACACGTCCGCGCGGGGCGCTGCACGCCAGCGCCCCGCGCGGCGTCGCATCCGACGCACTCGCCACCTGGAACGTGCGGCCGCGCACCGGCCGATGAGCCGCCACCGAACGGCCGCACGACATCGAAAGACTCGGAGGACCTGCGGTGCACGAACTGCCGCAACAGCTGGTCAACGGCCTGCTATTGGGATCCATGTACGGCCTGATCGCCATCGGCTACACAATGGTCTACGGCATCGTCCAGCTCATCAACTTCGCCCACGGCGAGATCTTCATGACCGGCGGATTCGGTGCACTCACGGTCTGGCTCTGGCTGCCCGCGGGCACCAGCGTGTGGGCCGCCCTACCGCTCATGCTGATAGGCGCCATATTCGTCTCCACCACCATCGCCGTCGGCGCCGAACGCTTCGCCTACCGGCCCCTGCGCGGCGCCCCACGCCTGGCCCCGCTCATCACCGCCATCGGCCTCTCCCTCGCCCTCCAGCAAGCCGTCTGGGCCTGGTACCCCGAGGCGAAGTCGCCCCGCTCCTTCCCCGAACTCCCCGGCGGCGCCATCAACATCGGCTCCGTCACCATGCAGCCCGGTGACATCTTCCTGCTGATCACCGCCCCCGTCTGCATGATCATCCTGGGCTACTTCGTCATGAAGACGCGCGTGGGCCGCGGCATGCAGGCCACCGCGCAGGACCCCGACACGGCCAAGCTCATGGGGATCAACACCGACCGCGTCATCGTGGTCGCCTTCGCCATCGGCGCCGCCTTCGCCGGAATCGCCGCCGTCGCCCGCGGCCTCAAATACGGCCAGATCGACTTCCGCATGGGATTCATCCTCGGCCTCAAGGCGTTCACCGCCGCCGTCCTCGGCGGCATCGGCAACATCTACGGCGCCATGATCGGCGGCCTCGTCCTCGGCCTCGCCGAATCCATGGCCACCGCCTACATCAACAACATCCCCGGCATGGACAAGCTCGGCGGTCAGTCCTGGGCCGATGTCTGGGCGTTCGTACTCCTCATCGTCGTACTCCTCGTCAGGCCCCAAGGCATCCTTGGCGAGCGCGTCGCGGACAGGGCGTGACATCCATGACCACACAGACCACAGCGGCCGACAGCCCCAGCCCGCGCAAGGACAAGGCGCCCACCGGCCTCCTCTCCATCCCCGAGGGCCCCGCCCGCGCACTCGCCACCGGCGGCGGCATCCTCACCGTCATCTCCTCCTTCCTCGCCTGGACCTGGACCGCCGCGTTCCCCGGCGACCTCACCGTCTACGGCTACCCCGGCGGCCTCCAGTGGCTCGTCCTCATCTCGGGCGCCCTCACCACCCTGTACGGCCTCGCCTCCTACGGCGTGAAGGGCCTGCGCTCCCTCGCCCCCGCCAGCGCCGACGCCGCACTCAAATTCGCCTCGCTCGCCGCCGTCGCCACCACCTGGTACACGCTCTTCGCCATCTCCAACACCCTCGGCGGACTCGCCAACCTGGAACCCGGCGGCTGGATCGCGGGCATCGCCACCCTCGCCGCCTTCATCGGCGCACTCGCCCTGCCCTTCGAACCGCCCCACACCTACCCGGTCGACTCCGAAGACAGCGGCTGGGAGCAGTTCAAACACCGCACCCGCAACGGACTCACCATCATCAAGGGCGCCTTCGCCGCCGAAGAACCCCCCATACCGCGCAAACTCAACTCGTCCGTCGAGATCCTCGTCATCATCGCGGCCCTCGCCCTCGGCCTCATGGTCTTCACCTACGGCATCGGCACCGAATACGACGAGCTCTTCATCGGCTTCCTCATCACCGTCGGCTTCGGCTTCGCCGCACTCTCCAAAGCCGGACTCGTCGCCCAGGTCTCCACCTACACCGCGCGCCACCGCAACGTCACCCTCACCGGCGCGTTCCTCGCCGCGGCCGCCTTCCCCTTCACCCAGAGCGACGACCAGTACGCCACCATCGGCGTCTACATCCTCATCTTCGCCACCGTCGCCCTCGGCCTGAACATCGTCGTCGGCCTCGCGGGCCTCCTCGACCTCGGATACGTCGCCTTCCTCGGCGTCGGCGCCTACGCCGCCTCCATGGTCTCCGGAGCACCCACCTCACCCTTCGACATCCACCTGCCGTTCTGGGGCGCCATCCTCGTCGGCGCCGGCGCCTCACTCGTCTTCGGCGTCCTCATCGGCGCACCCACCCTGCGCCTGCGCGGCGACTACCTCGCCATCGTCACCCTCGGCTTCGGAGAGATCTTCCGCCTCGCCGCCAACAACTCCGACGGCTCCTCCGGACCCGACATCACCAACGGATCCAACGGCATCTCCTCGATCCCGAACCTCAAGATCTTCGGCTTCGACTTCGGCATCGAACACAGCATCCTCGGCCAGCCCATCGGCCGCTTCGCCAACTACTTCTTCCTGATGCTGCTCATCACCCTCGTCGTCGTCCTCGTCTTCCGACGCAGCGAGAACTCCCGCATCGGACGCGCCTGGGTCGCCATCCGCGAGGACGAGACCGCCGCCCTCGCCATGGGCATCAACGGCTTCCGCGTGAAGCTCATCGCCTTCGCACTGGGCGCCTCCCTCGCCGGACTCGCGGGCACCGTCCAGGCCCACGTCACCTACACCGTGACCCCCGAGCAATACCAGTTCGCCAACTCCGTACCGCCCAACTCCGCCTTCCTCCTCGCCGCCGTCGTCCTCGGCGGCATGGGCACCATCAGCGGCCCCCTCGTCGGCGCCGCACTGCTCTACCTCATTCCCAACAAACTCCAGTTCCTCGGCGACTACCAGCTGTTCGCCTTCGGACTCGCACTCGTACTCCTCATGCGCTTCCGCCCCGAAGGCCTCATCCCCAACCGCCGCCGCCAGCTCGAATTCCACGAAACCGAGCTGGACCCCGGAGAGACGCCGCCGCCCACAGTCCTCAGCAAGACGGGGGTCTGACCCAATGCCCACTGACACCACCAAAGAGGACCAGGCCGCAGCCGCCCCGGCCGGCGAAACCGTCCTCGACGCCCGCGGCGTCACCATGCGCTTCGGCGGACTCACCGCCGTACGCTCCGTCGACCTCACCGTCAGCAGCGGCGAAATCGTCGGCCTCATCGGACCCAACGGCGCCGGAAAAACCACCTTCTTCAACTGCCTGACCGGCCTCTACATCCCCACCGAAGGGGAAGTCCGCTACAAAGGCACCGTCCTGCCCGCCAAATCCTTCAAGGTCACCGCGGCAGGCATCGCCCGCACCTTCCAGAACATCCGCCTCTTCGCCAACATGACCGTCCTGGAAAACGTCCTCGTCGGCCGCCACACACGCACCAAAGAAGGCCTCTGGTCCGCACTCCTGCGCGGCCCCGGATTCCACAAGGCCGAAGCCGCCTCCAAGGCCCGCGCCATGGAACTCCTGGAATTCGTCGGCCTCGCCGAAAAAGCCGAACACCTCTCGCGCAACCTCCCCTACGGAGAACAGCGCAAACTGGAGATAGCCCGGGCCCTGGCCAGCGAACCCGGCCTCCTCCTGCTCGACGAACCCACCGCCGGAATGAACCCGCAAGAAACCCGCACCACCGAGGAACTCGTCCTCGCCATCCGCGACATGGGCATCGCCGTCCTCGTCATCGAGCACGACATGCGCTTCATCTTCAACCTCTGCGACCGCGTCGCCGTCCTCGTCCAGGGCGAGAAACTCGTCGAAGGATCCAGCGAAACGGTCCAACAGGACGACCGCGTCATCGCCGCATACCTGGGCGAGCCCTTCGAGGAGAACAACTGATGACCGCACTCCTTGAGGTCGAGGACCTCCGCGTCGCCTACGGCAAGATCGAAGCCGTCAAAGGCATCTCGTTCACCGTCGAGGCCGGCGAAGTCGTCACCCTCATCGGCACCAACGGCGCGGGCAAGACCACCACACTGCGCACCATCTCCGGCCTCCTCAAGCCGGTCGGCGGCTCCATCAAGTTCAACGGCAAGGCCCTGCGCAAATACCGCGCCGACCAGATCGTCGCCCTCGGCCTCGCCCACTGCCCCGAAGGCCGCCACATCTTTCCCCGCATGACCATCGAGAACAACCTCCGCCTCGGCGCCTACCTCCGCTCCGACAAATCAGGCATCGAGAAGGACATCAACCGCGCCTACGAACTCTTCCCCATCCTCGGAGAACGGAAGAAACAAGCCGCGGGCACCCTCTCCGGCGGCGAACAGCAGATGCTCGCCATGGGCCGCGCCCTGATGTCCCAGCCCAAGCTCCTCATGCTCGACGAACCCTCCATGGGCCTCTCGCCGATCATGATGCAGAAGATCATGGCGACCATCGCCGAGCTCAAGTCCCAGGGCACGACGATCCTCCTCGTCGAGCAGAACGCCCAGGCGGCGCTCTCCCTCGCCGACGCGGGCCACGTCATGGAGGTCGGCAAGATAGTCCTCTCCGGGACCGGGAACGATCTGCTGCACGACGAGTCCGTGCGGAAGGCGTACCTGGGCGAGGACTGAGCCTTCGCGCCCTTTGCCCGTACGCGAGGAGGCCCGCACCCCCTGATCCGGGGGTGCGGGCCTCCTCGTACGTACTGCGTCCGGGTCGGTCAGCCCTTCGACGCCTTCTTCTCCTCGGCGTCCTCGATGACCGCCTCCGCGACCTGCTGCATCGACAGACGACGGTCCATCGACGTCTTCTGGATCCACCGGAACGCGGCAGGCTCCGTCAAGCCGTACTCCGTCTGCAGAACCGACTTCGCCCGGTCCACCAGCTTCCGCGTCTCCAGGCGCTGCGAGAGGTCCGCGACCTCCTTCTCCAGCGTCTTCAGCTCCGTGAACCGCGAGACGGCCATCTCGATCGCCGGAACGACGTCACTCTTGCTGAAGGGCTTCACGAGGTACGCCATGGCGCCCGCGTCACGGGCCCGCTCGACGAGGTCGCGCTGCGAGAACGCGGTGAGCATCAGCACCGGGGCGATGGACTCCTCCGCGATCTTCTCGGCCGCGGAGATGCCGTCCATCACGGGCATCTTCACGTCCAGGATCACCAGGTCCGGCTGGTGCTCACGGGCCAGCTCGACGGCCTTCTCACCATCACCGGCCTCACCGACGACGCTGTACCCCTCTTCCTCCAGCATCTCTTTGAGGTCGAGCCGGATCAGGGCCTCGTCCTCGGCGATGACGACGCGGGTCGTCAGCGGAGGCACGTGCGACTTGTCGTCGTCCGACGCGGACGCGTCGGTGGGCTGGGGCGACTCGGGGGCGGTCACGGGGGGCTCCTCGTTCATGGCAGGTGCGCTGCCCTTGCAGGGTACCTAGCTGCGGTGTCACCCGGTGACCCGGTACACTTCCCGGAGCGCGCAGCACCTCAAGCCGGGTTGGCGCAACGGTTGACGCGGAGGTCTCAAACACCTCTGTCCGAAAGGACATGTGGGTTCGAATCCCATACCCGGCACCAAAATAAGCGGATGTTCACGTTCTCGTGAACGTCCGCTTACTAGTTACCCGGCGCCATTATCCGTAGCGCAGAGTGGCGCCATGGGAACTCATGCACCCGAGGTACGACAAGCCGCGCTCACGCTGCTAAGCAGTGGCGCTAAGAACGCCGCCGTTGCCCGGGCGCTGCAATTGCCAGCAAGCACGGTTGGCGTGTGGCTGCACCGGGAGCGCGCCAGGCTCGGGGAGCAACCAGCAAAACGATCACCGAAGTGCCCACGTTGCGATGGGCGAGAACTTGACGTGGCCGCATACGCCTACCTCCTGGGCTGGTATCTCGGCGATGGCCACATCTCCCAGCCCTCCGGACACCGGGTTCCCAGCCTCCGGATCACCTGTGACAATTCATGGCCCGGCCTCATGGCCGAGTGTGAGCAGGTTGTACGAGCGGTCTTCCCTGACAATTCCGTCTGCCTGGCCCGCAAGACTGGATGCCACGACGTAAAGGTGTACTCCAACCACCTGTGGTGCATGTTCCCCCAGCACGGCCCCGGCAAGAAGCACGAGCGCAAGATCGCCCTCGAACCCTGGCAGCAGGAGATTGTCGACGCCCACCCCTGGGACTTCATCCGTGGGCTCGTCCACTCCGACGGCTGCCGCTTCACCAACTGGACGACCCGCATGGTCAGGGGTGAACGCAAGCGCTACGAGTACCCCCGTTACTTCTTCACCAACGTCTCTGACGACATCCGACAGCTCTACACCGACACTCTCGACAAGCTCGGCATCGTCTGGACGCACTGCACCCGCCACGGAAACCCGTACAACATCTCTGTCGCCCGCAAAGCCCCAGTCGCCCTCATGGACCTCCACGTAGGCCCCAAACACTGACCCGGGCAACGGGCAATAGGACGGATCACCGCCCTCCCCCACCCTCCCTGGGACCTGCCCCAATTCCCCGCCACCCCCCTTGCCGCCCCCGCGCCCCACTGCGAAGTTCGGCCGCATGACTCCCTTGAACCGCCGCACCTTCATCGCCGCCGCAGCGGGCGCCGCCGCCGCAGCCGTTGCCATGAACCCCCAGACCGCTTCCGCGATCGGCGATCACGACGGCCACGGAGACGGAGACTTCGCCGACGCCGGCAAGGGTTCATCGCCGCTCTGACGCCCGGCGTCGTGAAGAACGCCAAGGGGCAGGTCGTCTGGGACGCCGATGCCTATCGGTTCCTGAAGGGGGACGCTCCCAAGACCGCCCACAAGAGTCTGTGGCGGCAGTCGCAGCTCGTGTCGAAGCAGGGCCTCTTCAAAGTCACGGACCGGATCTATCAAGTCCGGGGGCTCGATCTGTCGAACATGACGCTCATCGAGGGCGACACCGGCGTCATCGTCATCGACCCCCTCATCTCCGCCGAGACGGCCACCGCCGCGCTGAAGCTGTACCGCACGCACCGGGGGAACAGGAAAGTCACCGGGCTCATCTACACCCACCCGCACGTGGATCACTTCGGCGGCTGCCGTGGGGTGCTCCCCGACGGCAGCGACGGCACCGGCGACGTGCCGATCCTCGCGCCCGAAGGCTTCATGGAGCACGCCGTCTCGGAGAACGTGTACGCGGGCACGGCGATGCAGCGGCGTTCCGGCTACATGTACGGCGCGCAGTTGCCCAAGTCGGCCGCCGGGCAGATCGGTTGTGGTCTGGGGCAGACCGTGTCCCTCGGTTCCATCGGGTTGATTCCGCCCACCAAGGACATCACGAGGACCGGGCAGTCGGAGACCGTCGACGGTGTGCGGTTCGAGTTCCAGATGACTCCCGGGACCGAGGCCGCCGCGGAGATGAATTTCCTGCTGCCCGAGTTGCGTGCCGTATGCATGGCGGAGAACGCGACGCACACGATGCACAACATCATCACGTTGCGCGGGGCGCAGGTGCGGGATGCCCGGCAGTGGGCGCATTACCTCGGTGAGTCCGTCACGCTCTTCGACGGGAAGGCCGATGTGGCGTTCGCTTCGCATCACTGGCCGACGTGGGGTGGCGGGACGATTGTGGAGCTTCTCGAGCAGCAGCGGGATCTGTACGCGTACATGCATGATCAGACGTTGCGGATGATCAATCTGGGGATGACGGGGCGGGAGATCGCGGAGGAGATCGAGTTGCCGCCGGCGCTCGCGGAGGTGTGGGCGAATCGTGGGTATTACGGGTCGCTCAGCCATAACGTGAAGGGGATCTATCAGCGTTACATGGGGTGGTTCGACGGGAATCCCGCGCATTTGTGGGAGCATCCGCCGGTCGCTGAGGCGAAGCGGTACGTGCAGGCGTTGGGGGGTCGTTCGGCGACGGTCGCGAAGGCGCGGGCGTTCGCGCGCGACGGTGATCTGCGGTTCTCGGCGACGCTGCTCAATCACGTGGTGTTCGCGGATCCGAGGCGTCGGGACGCCAGGGTCGAACTCGCCTCTGTGTACACGAGGTTGGGGCAGGCGTGTGAGAACGCGGTGTGGCGGAACTTCTATCTCTCGGGTGCGCGGGAGCTGCGTGAGGGTGTCGAGGAGTCGCCGACGTCCGTGGTGAGTGCGGACATGTTGATGGCGTTGGACGTGGACCAGTTGATCGATTCGGTGGCGATCAGGGTCGTGGGTCCGAAGGCGTGGGATCTGGAGGTGCGGATGGACTGGAGTCTGCCCGCGCTGGGGAAGGTCTGGCATCTGACGTTGCGCCACGGCGTGTTGACGTATCGGAGCGATACCGAGGCCGACCCGGCCGCCGGTGTCACTCTCACGATGACGAAGTCGCAGTTGCTTTCGATGCTGGCGGGCAAGGGCCTCGGCGATATCGACGTCGAGGGTGATGTGTCGCTGCTCGGCAAGCTCTTGGCGGTCGTGGGGAAGCCCGATCCGGACTTCCCCATCGTGACGCCGTAACTCTCGCGATTGGCGGCCTACTTGGGGCTGTCGTCCTCGCCGATGTGGTGGATGCGGACGAGGTTCGTCGAGCCGGGTACGCCGGGCGGGGATCCTGCCGTGATGACGACGATGTCGCCCTTCTGGCAGCGGCCGATCTTGAGGAGCATTTCGTCGACCTGGTCGACCATGGCGTCGGTGGATTCGACGTGGGGGCCGAGGAAGGTTTCCACGCCCCAGGTGAGGTTGAGCTGGGAGCGGGTGGCCGCGTCGGGGGTGAAGGCGAGGAGCGGGATCGGCGAGCGGTAGCGGGAGAGGCGTCGCACGGTGTCGCCGGACTGGGTGAAGGCGACGAGGAACTTGGCGCCGAGGAAGTCGCCCATTTCGGCGGCGGCGCGGGCGACTGCGCCGCCTTGGGTGCGGGGTTTGTTGCGTTCGGTCAGGGGCGGCAGGCCCTTGGCGAGGATGTCCTCTTCGGCGGCTTCGACGATGCGGCCCATGGTCTTGACGGTCTCGATGGGGTATTTGCCGACGCTGGTCTCGCCGGAGAGCATGACGGCGTCGGTGCCGTCGATGACGGCGTTGGCGACGTCGGATGCCTCGGCGCGCGTGGGGCGGGAGTTGTCGATCATCGAGTCGAGCATCTGGGTGGCGACGATGACCGGTTTGGCGTTGCGCTTGGCGAGCTTGATGGCGCGCTTTTGGACGATCGGCACCTGTTCCAGGGGCATTTCGACGCCGAGGTCGCCGCGGGCGACCATGATGCCGTCGAAGGCGGCGACGATGTCTTCGATGTTCTCGACGGCCTGGGGCTTTTCGACCTTGGCGATGACGGGGAGGCGGCGGCCTTCTTCGTCCATGATGCGGTGGACGTCTTCGATGTCGCGTCCGCTGCGTACGAAGGACAGCGCGATGACGTCGAATCCTGAACGCAGTGCCCAGCGGAGGTCTGCTTCGTCCTTGTCGGAGAGTGCGGGGACGGAGACGGCGACGCCGGGGAGGTTGAGGCCCTTGTGGTCGGAGACCATGCCGCCTTCGATGACGGTGGTGGTGACTCGGGGCCCGTCGACCGCGGTGACCTCCAGGGTCACTTTGCCGTCGTCGACGAGGATGCGTTCGCCGGTGGTGACGTCTTCGGCGAGGCCGCCGTAGGTGGTGCCGCAGGTCTGGCGGTCGCCTTGGACGCCTTCTTCGACGGTGATGGTGAACTCGTCGCCCCGTTCAAGGAGTACGGGGCCTTCGCGGAAGCGGCCGAGGCGGATCTTCGGGCCTTGAAGGTCGGCCAGGATGCCGAGGCTGCGTCCTGTCTCTTCGGAGGCCTTGCGTACGCGCTGGTAGCGCTCCTCGTGCTCGGCGTAGGTGCCGTGGCTGAGGTTGAAGCGGGCTACGTCCATTCCGGCTTCGACCAGGGCCTTGATCTGGTCGTACGAGTCGGTGGCGGGTCCCAGGGTACAAACGATTTTTGCTCGGCGCATGGTTTGAGCCTAGGGCTTACCGGTCGGTAGAGATTTGGTCGGGCATGACTACTCAACAACCTTTGCGTGAAGGGTTATTGACAAGTGTTGAATTGTGCGGGGGGACGCTCCGATGAGCGCTCAGCGTGCTGTTCCGGTCCCCAATGCGGGTGGTGCCATGGTGAATCGGGCGTTGACGGTGGCGTAGACGTGCTGGCGTTGCGGTTCGAGGTCGAGGGGTGCGGCTTCGGTGGCGGCGCCGGGCGCTCCGCCGTACGCGACGGAGCGCATGGCTCCGGGCGGGGCGCCGTAGCCGTGGGCGGGGCTGTTCTCGGCGCCGATGTCGGCGAGTTCGACGAGGGCGGCGAGTGAGGTGTTCAGGGCTTCGGCGTATTCGCGGGCGCGGGTGACCGCTTCGCGTACGGCTTGTTGGCGGGCGCGGGCGTGGTGGGGCGAGTTGTTGCGCAGGGCCCACCAGGGGCCTTCGACGCGGGTGAGGTCGAGGTCGGCGAGTCGGGTGGTGAGTTCGCCGAGGGCGGTGAAGTCGTTGAGTTCGGCGGTGAGGTGGACGCGGCCGTGGTAGGCGCGGATGCGTTCGCCGCGGCCGTGTTTGGCGGGTTCGGGGCTGATGGAGAAGGCGCCGGTCTCCAGTTTTTCGACTTCGTCGCCGTAGGACTTGATGAGGTCGAGGACGGTGGTGTTGCGGCGGGTGAGGTCGTTCAGGGTGTCGCGTCGGTCGGTGCCGCGGGCGCTGACGGTGATGCTGATGCGGGCGATCTCGGGTTCGACTTCGAGGTGGGCTTCGCCGCGGACGGCGACGCGGGGGGCGTCGGGGGTGCCGTAGGGGGCGGGGGTGTTGTCCATGGGGTCACTTTCGCATCGTGTGGACGTACCGGACAGTCACCGGATCGAAACCTGCGGGGTCTGTTGCGGATGTTGCTCCCGGGGTCAGAATCTACGCGCGTTACTTACGGTCGACCGAGGAGTACAGAGATGCCGCTGAACCGCAGGAAGTTCCTGGGCACGTCCGCCGCCACCGGTGTGGGCGTGGCGCTCACGGGGGCGGCCGCCGCGCCGTCCGTCGCCCATGCCCACGGGAAGCCCGCGAAGCGGAAGAAGCGGTACTCGTTCACCGTGCTCGGCACGACGGACCTGCACGGCAACGTCTTCAACTGGGACTACTTCACGGACAAGGAGTTCGACGACAAGGACCACAACGACGTGGGTCTGGCGAAGATCTCCACGCTCGTGAACGAGATCCGTGAGGAGAAGGGCCGCAGGAACACCCTCCTGATCGACGCGGGCGACACCATCCAGGGCACCCAGCTGTCGTACTACTACGCCAAGGTCGACCCGATCACCGCGGAGCACGGCCCGGTGCATCCGATGGCGCAGGCGATGAACGCGATCGGGTACGACGCGGCGGCGCTCGGCAACCACGAGTTCAACTACGGCATTCCGGTGCTGCGCAAGTTCGAGGAGCAGTGCGACTTCCCGCTGCTCGGGGCGAACGCCCTTGACGCGAAGACGCAGAAGCCCGCCTTCCCGCCGTACTTCATGAAGCGGCTTCGCACCCCGCACGGCCGCGATGTGAAGGTCGCGGTCCTCGGTCTCACCAACCCGGGCATCGCGATCTGGGACAAGGCGAACGTGCAGGGCAAGATGACCTTCCCCGGCCTTGAGGAGCAGGCCGCGAAGTGGGTGCCGAAGCTGCGTTCGATGGGTGCGGACGTCGTGATCGTGTCGGCGCACTCCGGGTCGAGCGGCACCTCGTCGTACGGCGACCAGCTGCCGTACATCGAGAACGCGGCGGGTCTGGTGGCCGAGCAGGTGCCCGGCATCGACGCGATCCTGGTCGGGCACGCGCACACGGAGATTCCCGAGTACTTCGTGGAGAACAAGGAGACGGGCAAGAAGGTCGTCCTGTCCGAGCCGTTGAAGTGGGGCCAGCGCCTGACCCTGTTCGACTTCGATCTGGTGTGGGCCAAGGGCCGCTGGACGGTGGAGAAGGTCGGCGCGAAGGTCCTGAACTCCAATACGGCGGCGGAGGACAAGAAGGTCACGCGGCTGCTCGCCGATGAGCACGAGAAGGTCGTCGCGTACGTCAACCAGGTCATCGGCACGTCGACGGCGGCGATGAGCACGGCCGAGGGCCCGTTCAAGGACGTCGCGATCATCGACCTGATCAATGAGGTGCAGAAGGAGACGGTGGCGGCGGCGCTCAAGGGCGGCGCGTACGCTGCGCTGCCGGTGATTTCGCAGGCTTCGTGCTTCTCGCGTACGGCGCGGATCCCGGCAGGTGACGTGACGATCAAGGATGCGGCGGGCCTGTATCCGTTCGAGAACACCCTGGAGGCGCGGCTGCTCACGGGTGCGCAGCTGAAGGAGTACCTGGAGTTCTCGGCACGCTATTACGTACAGACTCCGGCGGGCGGTCCGGTGGACCCGGCGAAGCTGACGAATGCCGAGAACATTCCGGATTACAACTACGACGCGGTGAGCGGTCTGACGTACGAGATCGACATCGCGAAGCCCGCGGGGTCGCGGATCGCGAAGCTGGCGTTCGAGGGCAAGGAGCTCGATCCGAAGGCTCAGTTCGTGCTCGCGGTGAACAATTACCGGGCGAGCGGTGGCGGGAATTTCCCGCATGTGGCGGGTGCCAAGCAGCTGTGGGCGAATTCGGAGGAGATCCGGAACACCATCATCGGCTGGGTGAAGGCGAAGGGGACGGTCGACCCGGGTCAGTTCGCGTCGGTGGACTGGAAGCTGACCCGGGACGGTACGCCGGTGTTCTGAGCCGCTAGACCTTCAGCGTGCTGAGGTCGACCGCGTCGGCGAGTGCTCGCGCGCCCGCGTCGTTGACGTGGAGGCCGTCGCCGCTGTCGTAGTCGTCGTGGATCCGGTCGGGGTCGGCCGGGTCCGCGACGGCGTCGAAGTCGACGTAGCCGTCGAAGGGGCTCTCGCTGCCGCGGATCCAGTCGCTGACCTCGCGGCCGACGGCGCTGCCTTCGGGGGTGGCGTAGCCGTCGTAGATGGTGCCCGCGAAGGGGCCGACGGTGGCGGCGATGGCGGTGAGGCCCGCGGTGTGCAGGCGCTCGGCGAGGGTGGTGAGGCCCGCGATGAGGTCGGCGGCCGAGGGGATGGGTGCGGCGGCGGGGTGGGCCTCCTGGCCGGGGATGCCGAGGTCGTTGAGGCCGAGGTGGACGATGACGTGGGTGACGCCGGGTACGTCGAGGACGTCGCGCCGTAGGCGGGCCAGGGCGTGTTCGCCGATTTCGTCGGTGAGCAGGCGGTTGGCGGAGAGTCCTTGGTTGACGACCCAGTCGACGAGGCCGGTCGAGGTGTTCTTCCCGGCTTCGCGCAGGCGGTTGTTGAGCAGGTCGGGGAAGCGGTTGTCGGTGTCGTGTGTGGTGCCGGTGCCTTCGAACCAGGAGTCTCCGAAGGCGACGGCGATGGCGGTGCCGGCGGGGGCGAGGACGTCGGCGCCGCTGATGAAGTGGCGGGTGACCAGTTCTTCCAGGCCTTCGGTGCCGTCGAGGGTGGTGGCGGTGAGCGCGTTGCCTGGGACGGCGTAGCCGGTGCGCAGGGGCACGGCGGAGTAGGTGGTCAGGCCGGTGTCGGCGGGCAGCCAGAGGGTGAGGGCCAGTTCGTCGCCCGCGGCCACGGTCTGTTCGACGGGGTCGGTGACGATGTCCTGGCCGACCGGGATGGTGAATTCCTCGGCGCCGCCGACGTGGAGGGGTGTGTCGCTGCCGGATTCGATGCCGCTGCCTTCGGTGCGTCTGGCGAGGCGGGCGCCCCCGATGTGGAGGGGTTCCTTGCCGTAGCGGTTGCTGAGGCGGATGCGGACGGCGCTGCCGCCGCCGTCGAGGCGGATGATCTGGCGGACGGTCTGTGCGGAGAAGGCGCGGAGCGTGAAGAGGTCGATGTCTTCGTAGGGGCTGATGAGGGCGGAGCGGAAGGCTGCGGTCCAGGAGGCCGTGGTGTCGGTGTTCATGGTCGTCCGAACCGGCGGCGCGGGGCTGGTATTTCGCCGCCGCGCATTTTTTTCGAAGGAATATTCGACGCTGGCGCGGCGCTTGGGGGCGGACATTTCGCCCGGCCTTCGGGGCTCCCCGGCTCGCCTCTAATGCTCTACTGCGGGCCGGGGTGCGGGTGGCGGTGTCAGCTCTTGAGGCGTACGAGGTTGCCGCGCTGTTCGCCGATGCGACCCGCGGCGCCCGCGGGTGCCTCGGGGGTCGCCAGGCCGAAGCTGGTGAACGCGGTGCGCCGGGGCAGGGGGTAGGGGTTCCTGCCGGTGAGGGAGTTGAGGATGGTGGCGCTGCGCCAGGCGGCGAGGCCGAGGTCGGGGGCGCCGACGCCGTGGGTGTGGCGTTCGGCGTTCTGCACGTGGACGGCGCCGGTGACGGAGGGGTCCAGGACGAGGCGGTACTGCTCGTCGACGCGGGGCCTGGCGGACGAGTCCTTGCGGATGTAGGGGTCGAGTCCGGCGAGGAGCTGGTCGATGGGCCGCTCCCGGTAGCCGGTGGCGAGGACGACGGCGTCGGTGGTGAGCCGGGAGCGGGCACCCTGCTGGAGGTGTTCCAGGTGGAGTTCGACGCGGGTGGTGGCGACGCGGCCCGCGGTGCGCACGGAGACGCCGGGGGTGAGGACGGCGTCGGGCCAGCCGCCGTGCAGGGTGCGCCGGTAGAGCTCGTCGTGGATGGCGGCGATGGTGTCGGCGTCGATGCCCTTGTGGAGCTGCCACTGGTGCGGGACGAGTCCGTCGCGTACGGCTTCGGGGAGCGCGTGGAAGTAGCGGGTGTAGTCGGGGGTGAAGTGTTCCAGGCCGAGCTTGGAGTACTCCATGGGTGCGAAGGCTTCGGTGCGGGCCAGCCAGTGGATCTTCTCGCGGCCCGCGGGGCGGGCGCGGAGCAGGTCGAGGAAGATCTCGGCGCCGGACTGTCCGGAGCCGATGACGGTGATGTGCTCGGCCTTCAGGAGCGGTTCGCGGTGGTCCAGGTAGTCCGCGGCGTGGATGACGGGGACGGTGGGGGCTTCGGCGAGGGGCTTGAGGGGTTCGGGGACGTACGGGGCGGTGCCGATGCCGAGGGCGATGTTCCTGGTGTAGGTGCGGCCGAGCGCCTCGGCTTCGCCGTCGGCGTCGAGCTGGGTGAAGTCGACCTCGAACAGGGCGCGTTCGGGGTTCCAGCGGACGGCGTCGACCTGGTGGCCGAAGTGGAGTCCGGGGAGGTTCTCGCTGACCCAGCGGCAGTAGGCGTCGTATTCGGCGCGCTGGATGTGGAAGCGCTCGGCGAAGTAGAAGGGGAAGAGCCGCTCGCGGGTCTTGAGGTAGCTGAGGAAGGACCAGGGGCTCGCGGGGTCGGCGAGGGTCACCAGGTCGGCGAGGAAGGGCACTTGGAGGGTGGCGCCGTCGATGAGGAGGCCGGGGTGCCAGTGGAAGGCGGGCTGCTGTTCGTAGCAGACGGTGTCGAGTTCGCCGAGGGGCTCGGCGAGGGCTGCGAGGGAGAGGTTGAACGGGCCGATGCCGATGCCGACCAGGTCGCGGGGGTGTTCGGGTGTGGTGAGCGGCGTGGGGTCGGGGTGGTCGGGCGTGCCGGTCATCGGGGGGTGTTTCCTTCCGGGGCGGTGGACTGGGGTGCCTGGGGTGCCGCTTCGACGAGTTCGACGAGTTTGAGGAGTGCGGCGAGGTCGCCGGGTGTGGTGTGCGGGTTGAGCAGGGTGGCCTTGAGCCAGCGGCAGCCGTCGAGGTCGGCGCGGCCGAGGACGGCGGTTCCTTCGGCGAGCAGGGTCCTGCGCACGTGGGCGATGTGGTGGTCGTCGGCGCTGGCGGGCCGGAAGAGGACGGTGCTGATGGCGGGGGTGTCGTAGAGCTCGAAGCCGGGGTGCTCCTCGATGAGGTCGGCGAACTCCAGTGCCTGGTCGCAGACTTGGTCGACGAGGGCGCCGAGTCCCTGGCGGCCGAGCGCCTTGAGGGTGACGGCGATCTTGAGGATGTCGGGGCGGCGCGTGGTGCGCAGGGAGCGGCCGAGGAGGTCGGGCAGGCCCGCTTCGGTGTCGTCGTCGGCGTTGAGGTAGTCGGCGCGGTGGGCGAGGGCGTCGAGGTCGCGGCGGTCGCGGACGGCGATGAGTCCGGCGGCGGCGGGCTGCCAGCCGAGTTTGTGCAGGTCGAGGGTGACGGTGTCGGCGCGTTCGATGCCGCGAAGGAGGGCTTTGCGGGTGTCGCTGAACAGCAGGCCGCCGCCGTACGCGGCGTCGACGTGGAGGCGGGCGCCGTGGGCGGCGCACAGGTCGGCGATCTCTTCGAGGGGGTCGATGAGTCCGGCGTCGGTGGTGCCCGCGGTGGCGGCGACGAGGAACCGCCTTGGTGGGCCGCCGAGTTCGGTGAGGGCTTCGTCGAGCGCGGCGGGGTCGAGGGTGCCCGCGGGGGCGGGTACGGCGACGGGTTCGGGCAGGCCGAGGAGCCAGGCGGCGCGGGCCAGGGAGTGGTGGGCGTTGTCCCCGACGAGGAGTTGGACGGGGCCGCGGACGGGTCCGTGTCCGGTGGCGGCCTCGCGGGCCAGGAGCAGGGCGAGTTGGTTGGCTTCGGTGCCGCCGGTGGTGACGAGGGCGTCGCCTTCGGCGTGGATCTCGGCGGCGATGGCGCGGGTGACGAGGGCTTCGAGCGCGGCGGCCGCGGGTGCCTGGTCCCAGGAGTCCATGGAGGGGTTGAGCGCGGAGGCGGCGAGGTCGGCGGCGGCCGCGACGGCGAGCGGCGGGCAGTGCAGATGGGCGGCGCACAGCGGGTCCGCGGGGTCGGCCGCGCCTTCGGCTACGGCGTGGACGAGGGTGCGCAGGGCGTCCTCGGGTCCACTGCCGTGCTCGGGCAGGACGGGGTGGGCGGCGGCGTGCACGCGGCCGGTGACGGCGTCGGGGCCGCCGGTGGGGAGGGGGCCGCCGCGGGCGGCCGCCCCTTCGCGCAGGGCGTCCAGCGCGATGGCGAGCAACGGGCCGAGTTCTTGCGGGCCTTGGGCGCCTCCGGCGAGGGGCGGCGGGGTGCGCGGGGTACTCATGGGGCGGGTGTCCTTCGGGTGCGCGCGTACAGGGGCACCAGCCTGTACGTCGCGCGGGCGGCGCGCCCGAATACCTCAACGAACGAAACCCGAAAGTGGTACTGCCGTGCGGAGAAAACGTGTTGGTACGCCTTGCGGTGCTAAGGCGCCCCCCCCGAGGCCCCGAGGCCCCGAGGTCCCGAGGCCCCGACGCCCCGAGGTCAGCCGCGGAAGTCGTCCTTGTGGTCGCGTGCCCATTGCTCGAAGGTGCGGGCGGGGCTGCCGGTGACGGTCTCGACGGTGGTGGTGATCTCCGGCGCCCGGCCGACGAACTCGCCGAACGAGGCGAGGAGTTCGGGCAGGATGGCGGGCGGTACGTGCGGGAAGATGTCGGGGGTGACCTCTTCGGGCGGGATCTCGACGAATCGCAGGTCGCGGCCGATGGCCCGGCCGATGGCGCGGATGGTCTCCTCGTGGGTCACGGGTTCGGGCCCGGTGAGGCGGTGGGCGGCGCCCCGGTGCGTGTCGTCGAGGAAGGACCGCAGGGCGACGGCGGCGATGTCGGCTTCGTGGATGGGGTTGCCCGCGAAGTCGGCGAAGGGGCCCCGGACGGTGTCGCCCGCGCGGATCTGTGCGGCCCATTGCAGGGAGTTGGCGGCGAAGGCGCCGGGGCGCAGGAAGGTCCAGTCGAAGCCCGCTTCGCGTACGGCCTCTTCCAGGGCGGCGTGGGCGACGTACAGCGGGTGGGTCTCGTCGGCGCCGTCCCCGACGATGGAGGAGGAGAGGACGACGACGTGCCGGACGCCGCCCGCGCGGGCGGCTTCGAGGAGCGCGGCGGTGTGCTCGCCGCCCGCTCCGGTGGCCTGAAGGTTGAGGAAGAGGCCGCTCGCTCCGGTGAACAGCGGGGCGAGGGAGGCGGGTTCGGTCGGGTCGAGGCGGGCGGTCTCGACGCCTTCGGGGAGGTGGGCGCGCGCGGGGTCGCGGGTCAGGGCGCGTACGGGTATCCGCTCCGCGGCGAGCTGGCCGACGAGGGCGCGGCCCACGTTTCCGGTGGCGCCGGTCACGACGATCACGGGGGCTCCTTCTGGTCCTGGTGGCGGCCGGACCTGCGGGCCCGGCTCTTGATCGAGCCTAGGCCGGGCCCGCGGTGCGCCGGATCGTCGTTTGGGACCAGTGGTCCTGGGCCTCGGGACCTAGGCCGGGTGAGCTACGTCAGCCCCTCCTGGTGCTCTGCCGGACGCGCAACGCCCTTGCGAGGTCGTCGAGTTGGTCGGCGAGCTTGCGGCGCAGGGCGGGCGTGGGTGCCGCGTCGCGCAGGCACTCCTCACCCAGGCGGAGCGTCTCGGCGTCCACGAACGGCATGGGGAAGGCGTGGCGTCCCGCGGCCTCGGCCATGGCGGGGCCGCGCCGGTCGGCGAGTGCGACCGCGTCCTGGTAGAAGCGGGGGACGTACTCCCTGACGAGGTCGGCCTGTTCGGGCTGCCAGAAGCCTTGCGCGGTGGCGGTGAAGAGGTAGTTGGACAGGTCGTCGGAGGTGAACATCGCCTCCCAGGCGGCCTGTTTGGCGGCCGGTTCGGGCAGTGCGGCGCGGCAGCGGGCGGCGCCTTCCTGGCCGGTGGCGCTCGGGTCCCTGTCGAGTTCGGCGGCGATGGCGGCCTCGTCGGTGGCGCCGAGGACGGCGAGCCTGGCCAGGGCGCGCCAGCGCAGCTCGGGGTCGAGTTCGGGGCCGCCGGGCACGGTGCCTTCGGTGAGCCAGGCGCGCAGCGGCTCGGGCCGGGTGGCGACGTCGATGGCGCCGCGCACCGCGGTCAGGCGCAGTCCGGGGTTGGTGCCGTCCTCGGTGCGGCGGATCAGGTCGCGGCAGAGCTCGCCGAGGGTGGCGAGGGCGGCGGGCCGGTCCTCGGGGGTGGCGAAGCGGCCCGCGATGTGGGCGGTGGCGAAGGTCAGGACGCCCTGGACGACGGCGAGGTCGCTCTCTTCGGGGAGGTGGACGAGGGCGGCCTGAAGGTAGTCGGCGCCGTCGAGTTCACCGTCGCGGACCATGTCGCGCAGGCTGTTCCACAGGACGGCGCGGGTGAGGGCGTCGGGGACGCCGGAGATGCCGCGCAGGGCGGTCTCCATGGACGTCTCGTCGAGGCGGATCTTGGCGTAGGTGAGGTCCTGGTCGTTGGGGACGATCAGGGCGGGGCGTCCGCCGTCGCGGGATTCGGCGGCGGCGGTGGTCGCGGGCAGGTCCGTCTCGAAGCGTTCGCGCAGGACCAGGGTGCGGGCGTCGGCGAGGTCGCGGTCGTAGACGCCGACGGCGATGCGGTGGGGGCGGCCGCCCGCGCGGTCGACGGTGAGCGTCCAGTGGCGGCCCTCGTCCTCGACGTGTGAGGTGAGGGTGTCGACGCCGGTGGTGCGCAGCCAGTCGGCGGCCCAGGCGTGCACGTCGCGGTCGGTGGCGTGGGCGAGGGATTCGATGAAGTCGGCGAGGGTGGCGTTGGCGAACTTGTGCCGGGCGAAGTGGGTGTTGATGCCCGCCAGGAAGTCCTTCTCGCCGAGCCAGGCGACGAGTTGGCGCAGCGCGGAGGCGCCCTTGGCGTAGGAGATGCCGTCGAAGTTGAGCATGGCGGACGCGGTGTCGGGCACGGCGTCCGGGTCGGGGGCGACGGGGTGGGTGGAGGGCCGCTGGTCGGCGTCGTATCCCCAGGACTTGCGGGCGACGCCGAAGTCGGTCCAGGGGTCCTTGAAGCGGGTGGCTTCGGCGGTGGTCTGGAAGCCCATGTACTCGGCGAAGGACTCGTTCAGCCAGATGTCGTCCCACCACCTGAGGGTGACGAGGTCGCCGAACCACATGTGGGCCATCTCGTGGGCGATGACCATGGCGCGGGTCTGGCGCTCGGTGTCGGTGACGGCGGAGCGGTAGATGAATTCGTCGCGGAAGGTGACGAGTCCGGGGTTCTCCATCGCGCCGGCGTTGAACTCGGGGACGAACGCCTGGTCGTAGGAGTCGAAGGGGTAGGGCTCGTCGAACTTCTCGTGGTACCGGTCGAAGCACGCGCGCGTGATGTCGAGGATTTCGTCGGCGTCGGCGTCCATGAAGGGGGCGAGCGAGCGGCGGCAGTGGATGCCGAAGGGCAGTCCGCGGTGTTCGGTGCGCACGGAGTGCCAGGGGCCCGCGGCGACGGCGACGAGGTAGGTGGAGATGAGCGGGGTGGCCGCGGCCTGCCACGTCCCGTCGCCGAGGTGCTCCGTGACGCCGTTGGCGAGGACGGTCCAGCCCTCGGGCGCGGTGACGGAGAGGTCGAAGACCGCCTTCAGGTCGGGCTGGTCGAAGGCGGCGAAGACGCGCTGGACGTCTTCCATGAAGAGCTGGGTGTAGGTGTAGGTCTCACCGTCGGTGGGGTCGGTGAAGCGGTGCATGCCTTCGCCGGTGCGGGAGTAGCGCATGGTGGCGTCGACGCGCAGTTCGTGTTCGCCCGTGGTGAGGCCTTCGAGCGCGAGGCGGTTGTCCGTGAGGCCCGCGGGGTCGAGCTTCTTTCCGTCGAGGGTGACGGAGCGCAGCTCGGCGGGCTTGAGCTCGACGAAGGTGGCGCCGTCCGCGAGGGCGCTGAACCGGATGACGGTACGGGAGTCGAAGGTGTCGGCTCCGGGGTCCGCGGCCTGGGTGAGGTCGATCTGGACCGTGTACCGGTGGACGTCGATGAGCTGGGCACGGGTCTGCGCTTCGTCGCGCGTCAGTACGGGCATGGCCCCATGCTGCCCGATGGCACCGACATCGGTGTAGGACCCGGGTCCCGGGCCCCGTGACGGGCGGGTCCTGCCGCTGTGCCGACGTGGCGGTCAGGACGACTTGGCGATCGTCTCGTGGTGGCGGATCACCTCGGCGATGATGAAGTTGAGCAGCTTCTCGGCGAACGCGGGATCGAGCCTGGCGTTCTCGGCGAGTTCGCGCAGGCGGGCGATCTGGCGGGCCTCGCGGGCCGGGTCGGCGGGCGGCAGGTGGTGGTTGGCCTTGAGGTGGCCGACCTGCTGGGTGCATTTGAAGCGTTCGGCGAGCATGTGGACGACGGCCGCGTCGATGTTGTCGATGCTCTCGCGCAGGCGGGACAGTTCGGCGCGCACGCTCTCGTCCTGTCCTTCGGGGGCGGCCGCGCCGTTCGTGTCGCTCGTGTGGCTGGTGGTCATGGTGGACGAGCCTACGTTGCCCCGGTGGTGCCCCCGGCGGCGGAAGAGCGCAAAATCGGCGGGTGCTCGGGGTCGGGTATCTGCTGTGACCAGCCGCCGGGTACGGCCCTTCCCTGCTGTTCGCGGAAGCGGACGGGGGCCATGCCCACGCGGCGGGTGAAAAGGCGTGAAAAGTACGCGGGGTCGTCGTAGCCGACGCGGCGGGCGACGGCGGCGACGGGCAGTTCGGTGGCGGCGAGGAGTTCCTTGGCGCGGCCGAGGCGGATGCCGAGGAGGTAGTCCTTGGGGCTGCAGCCCGCGCCGCGGCGTACGGCGGTGCGCAGCTCGGCGGGGGTCATGCCGTGCCGTGCGGCGTGTTCGGCGACGGACAGCGGCTGGAAGGCGTCGCGGGCCAGGGCCTGGAGGACGGGGTCGCCGTCGGGGGCGATGTCGGCGCGGGCGCGGCGCAGGGCGACGAGGAGTTCGTGGACGGCGGCGCCCGTCTCGACTTCGAGGAGCGGGTTGCCGCGGCGGGCGGCGCGGGCGATGCGGCTGACGGCGGCGCGGGCGCCCGCCGCGTCGGAGAGGGGCACGACGGGGCGGGTGGGTTCGATGTAGCCGAGTTCGGTGTACGTGGCGGTGGCGGGTCCGGTGAAGTCGACGAAGCACTCGTCCCAGCCGGTGTCGGGGTCGGGCCCGTAGTGGTGGCGGACGCCGGGGGTGAGCCAGATCAGGGCGGGTGCGGTCACCGTCGTACGCCTGCCGTCGGGGCCGCGGAACCAGCCGCCGCCCGCGCTGACGACGACGGCGACGTGGTGGTCGAGGGTGCGGGGGCCCACGGTGGGCAGGAGGCCGTGCTGCAGGCCGACGCCGAGACAGGCGAGGCCGAGCCGGTGGTGGGCCGGGCTGGGAGTGAAATACCGCATCCACGTGTGGTACATCCGCTTCCGCCCCTTTCGTCCGGCCGCTGGCCCGCTCTTTGCGTCCAACCCGGCTCGATCTTTGTCCATGGACCCTGCCGCCCGCCAGAGGTGATCGTGGGCGAGCAGTACGTGAGCGAGAGGACACGATGGACGGGTTCAGGGTCGGCGAGGACGATTTCGAGCTGGAGGGACGCCCTGTGCGGCTGCTCTCCGGCGCGCTGCACTACTTCCGGGTGCACGAGGCGCAGTGGGGGCACCGCCTCGCCATGCTGCGGGCGATGGGGCTCAACTGCGTGGAGACGTACGTCCCGTGGAACCTGCACGAGCCGCGCCCCGGCACGTTCCACGACGTCGGGGCGCTCGGCCGGTTCCTGGACGCGGCGCACGAGGCGGGCCTGTGGGCGATCGTCCGTCCGGGCCCCTACATCTGCGCGGAGTGGGAGAACGGCGGCCTTCCGCACTGGCTGACCGGTGCGGTGGGGGCACGCGCGCGTACCCGCGACGAGGAGTACCTGGGGCATGTGGACCGCTGGTTCCGGCGGCTGCTGCCGCAGGTGGTGGCGCGCCAGCACGGCCGGGGCGGTGACGGCGGCCCGGTGATCATGGTGCAGGTCGAGAACGAGTACGGCAGTTACGGCTCGGACCAGGTGTATCTGCGCCACCTCGCGGACCTGCTGCGCGCCGAGGGGGTGACGGTTCCCCTGTTCACCTCGGACGGGCCCGAGGACCACATGCTGACCGGCGGTTCGGTGCCGGGCGTCCTGGCGACGGCCAACTTCGGGTCGGGGGCGCGGAAGGCGTTCGAGACGCTCCGCGCCCACCGCCCCAAGGGGCCGCTGATGTGCATGGAGTTCTGGTGCGGCTGGTTCGACCACTGGGGCGCCGACCACGTCGTACGGGACGCCGACGACGCGGCCGCGGCGCTGCGCGAGATCCTGGAGTGCGGCGCCTCCGTGAACCTCTACATGGCGCACGGCGGCACGAACTTCGCGGGCTGGGCGGGCGCCAACCGGGGCGGAGGCGCGCTGCACGACGGGGAGCTGCAGCCCGATGTGACGTCGTACGACTACGACGCGCCCGTCGACGAGTTCGGCCGCCCGACGGCGAAGTTCTGGCGCTTCAGGGAGGTCCTCGCGGAGTACGCGTCAGGACCCCTGCCCGAGCCGCCCGCTCCCCCGCCCGCCCTCGGCTCCCCCGCGTCGGCGTCCCTCACGGACTGGTCATCGCTCGACACCGTCCTGGAGTCGCTCGGCACCCCGGAGACCGAGCACGCCGTCCCGCCCACGTTCGAGGACCTCGACGTGGACCGCGGCCTGGTCCGCTACGCGCTGACCGTGCCGGGCCCGCGCCGCCCCTACCCCCTGAGCGTGCGGGGCCTGCGGGACCGGGCGGTGGCGTACGTCGACGGGCGACGGGCCGGTGTCCTGACCGAGGACGCACCGGCCCTGGAGACCCCCGTGGCCGGGCACGCGCGCGTGGAGCTGTGGGTGGAGTCCCTGGGTAGGGTCAACTACGGCCCCCGCACGGGTGAGTCCAAGGGCATCACCGGCGGAATCCTGCACGAACGCCAGTACCTGCACGGGGTGCGGGCGCGCGGCCTCCGGCTCGACGCGTTCGACGTGCCGTCGGCGGTACGGGGCGTTCCGGCGACCGGTTCGTCGGAGTCACGCCCCGGCCTGTACCGGGGCGTGATCGAGGTCGACTCCCCCGGCGACGCGTCCCTCGAACTCCCCGGCTGGACACGGGGGTTCGTGTGGGTGAACGGCTTCAACCTGGGGCGGTACTGGGGGGTGGGCCCGCAGACCTCGCTGTACGTTCCCGGCCCTGTGCTGCGGGCGGGGGCGAACGAGGTGTGGGTGCTGGAGCTGGAGGGGGGCGGGGAGCGGGTCGAGTTGGGCTGAGGGCCTTCTGGGGCTCCGCCCCAGACCCCGGTCCTCAAACGCCGGACGGGCTATGAATAGCCCGTCCGGCGTTTGAGGACGAACTCGGCGGAGCCGGTGATGACACCGGCTCCGGATCAGAGTTCCGTCACGACGAACCCGTCCAACACGAACTCCGCCGTGCCGTCGTCCCCCACCTTGCTCAGCCCGACCCACGCCTCCCCCGCGTCCGGGGCCGTGAACTCGTAGGACAGCGTGGTGGGCGCGGTCACGACCGGCAGGTCCTTGCGGTCGAGCTCGCGGGCCGCCGGTTCATCGACGGCCGAAACCCACACGTACTGGCCCGCCTTCTCGTTCTCGTACCGGAAGGACACCCGGTAGCGCTTGCCCGGTGTGAAGCGGACGGTGTGCGGGACGGTGCGGTAGACGAGGCCGGTGTTCTCGCCGCGTGACTTCAGGGAGTTCGATCCGTCGATGACGTCGTCGATCTCCTTGCCGTTCCAGCCGCGCTGGGTGAAGGGGGCGTGGCGCTGAGCGATGTGGGTGCGCGGGTCGGTGACGTCGCCCGCGTCGCCCTTCACGAAGGGGCCCCAGCCCTGGGGCACGTGCTCGAAGTCCTCGCGGACGAGCGTGCCGCGGGGCTTGGCCGCGGGGCGGCCCGCCTCGGTGACGCGGACGTTGTCGAAGCGCACGCGCGCGTCGCCCGCCG
Organism: Streptomyces kanamyceticus; assembly: GCF_008704495.1. Lineage (NCBI taxonomy): Bacteria > Bacillati > Actinomycetota > Actinomycetes > Kitasatosporales > Streptomycetaceae > Streptomyces > Streptomyces kanamyceticus. The sequence continues at coordinate 7,519,799 of NZ_CP023699.1, read as the reverse complement.
CGGCCCGCAGCGCGAGACGGACCGTGCCGCCGCCCTCGGGGACGGTGAAGAAGGTGAACATGCGCTGGAAGCGCGTGCCGTGCTTGCGGTCGGCCGCGACGTAGTTGCCCGCGGTGGACGTCTCGGTGAAGTTGGCCGCGGTGACGCCGTCCGCGGTGCTCACCTCCAGGGCGGCCCTGCGCCGCTCCCCCGCCTTCTCGCCGACCTCAACCTGCACGGAGGCGACGTAGGACCCGGCCTTGAGGCGGGTGAGGCGCTGGGCGACGGATGCCGCGCCGCCCGCGCCGACGACCAGTTCGTAGTCGCCGAGCTCGCTGCGCCGCACGGTGGCGGGCCCGCTGACCTGCCAGCCCTTGAGGTTTCCCGAGTGGAAGCCGGGGTCGTGCAGCGGCGTCGCCTCGCCCCAGCGCGGGTCGGGCAGTTCGGCGGCGCGCTCGCGGTAGACGACGTAGGGCTGCTTCGCGGTGGCCTTGAGGGTGACTTTTCCGCCCACTACGGAGACGTACGAATCGAAGACGCGTCCCTGGTCGGTGAGCCGGTACAGGGCCACCCGGGAGCGGCTCGCCCACGCGCGCGGCACCTGCCAGCTGCTGCTGCCGCCCGCCGGGTTGTAGTGGTACAGCTTGGCGGGGTCGTGGGCCTTGCGGGGCTCCCAGGGCAGCAGGTAGCGGCCGTCTTCGTAGACGACGCGTCCTTCCGTGGTGATGCGGCGCTTGCCCGAGGCGTCGGAGACCGTCGTGGCGCCCGCTCCGAAGAAGGCGATCTCGTGCTCGCCCCAGGTCTTGATGGGGTACGCCTGGAGGTACTTGGCGGGCAGCGAGTGGGTCCAGATCAGGTCGTAGAACGCGGTCCAGTCGGTCTTGCCGACCCAGCCCTCGAAGTTGCCCATGCGGGCGATGCCGAGGAGGGTGGGCCATTTGTCGGCGAAGACGTCCTTCTGGTGGTTGCGCACGAAGCGGATCAGGCGGGAGTTGATGCCGCGCGAGGTGTCGCCTCCGTAGTCGGGCTCGGTGGCCCAGTGCGACCAGATCGCGGAGCGCTCGAAGCCGTGGCCCCACTCCGTGGTGATCGTCCAGCCCTGCTCGCGGAAGGCCCGCTGGAGCCGGTCGGAGGTCCAGCCCGACTCCCGGAACACGTCGATGTAGAGGGTGTTCAGGCCCTTGTCGGTCTGGGCGCGCAGATCGGCGAACCGCTTGACGATGTCTCCGGAGACCAGGTCGCGGCGCTGGTCGATGCGGTAGCTCTGGTCCAGCCAGTCCCACTGCTTGTTGCTCTTGTCGACGAGCTTCTCGGAGAAGGCGTTCGCCACGGGGTAGGACTCGGTGGCGTTGACGTGCACGCTGAAGTCGCTGTTCCACTTCCTGCCCGCGCGGACCAGGGTGTTGAGGTCCTTCAGGCCGCCCGCACGCTCGTTGTAGTTGTCCGCGTAGTCCGGGTGGGCGGAGTCGTGGCCCTCGGACTGGTAGCCCTTGAGGAGCGTGTACTGGCGCAGGCCGTCGGTCGCCAGGTGGATCCGCTTGACGTTGTCGAGCGTGGCGAGGAACGGGTTGGTGGCCTGTGAGGCGAAGTTGAAGGGGATGTGCGGGACGACCCGCAGATGCTGCTCGTCGGCGCCGAGCGGGGTCACCATGATGTCGCGCAGGGCGATCGCGGCGTCCTGCCAGTCGACCTTGCCGTCGCCGTTCCTGTCGCCGGTGATCACGACGGTGGCGTACGGCAGGGGCTCGGTGGCCCCCGCGGGTGCGGTCGCGGCGCGGTGCGTCCACTGTCCCGGGATCAGCCGGGCCTCTACGTAGTCACCTGTTTTCACGGTCTCGCGCCACAGGCGGCCGTTCTCCCAGGTGGTGCCCGCCTCGGTGGTGGGCTTGTCGTAGACGGTGTTCGTCTCGATCGCGCCGCCCAGCTCGTCGTGCGCGACGACGGCGTAGGCGCAGCCGGTCGCCGCCTCCGTAGGAGTGTCCTTCGTGGGCTGTACGAGGGTGTCGCCGCTCTTGGCCTTGTCCAGCTGCACCTTGGCGGCGAGCAGGGCGGCGCCCGGCTGGTCGCTGCGGACGGAGAGCAGGGCGAGGCCGGGGACGCGCAGGGTGCCGATCCGCAGCGCGTCGGTCTCCGCGATCTTCGTGACGCGCCAGTGGACCCGTCGCCCCTCGACGGCGATCTCCACGTCGACGCGGGTGCCGCCGTCGAAGGCGAGTACGTACGCGATGCGGGACCTGCCCGGGTCCGCGGTGACCTTCGGGGTGTGCTCGGCGTCGTCGATCAGGACCGTGCCGACGGCGTCCGTCCGGCCGTGCAGGACGGCGCCGCTCGCGCGGTCCGTGTAGGAGACGACGCGCGGGAAGGCGGTCGCGACGCGCACCTCCAGGTCGGCCGAGCGCAGGACCACCTCGTCGGCCCGCCTGCCGCGGGCGCCCTGGGCGAACGCGCTGCCGCCCGTCCCGACGGCGACGCCCATCCCGGCGATCGCGCCCGTGGCCACCACGGCCCTGCGGCTCGGTCCGGACGTGTCTGACGGCACCATGCGGCACTCCTCGTTGGAACGGAATTCGTGCCGATCACGATGCGCCGGGCGGGGTGAACGCGCCCATGGACAAAGAAGGGACAGGTGTTGGACTTACCGCGTGCCGGGCGGCGCACACGACGACGCGGGGCACCTGCCGTCGCAGACGCCCCGCGCCGGGGCCGTGCTTCAGATGCCGTGCAGATGCCGCTCAGATGCGGGCAGCGGGGGCCGTCAGAGCCCGGACGCCGCCTTCTCTATGTCGGCCGCGAAGGTCGACACCTCGGTGTAGACACCGGGGAACTTCGGCCGCGCGCAGCCGTTGCCCCAGCTCACGATGCCGACCTGGATGTACTCGCCGGCCTCGTCCTTGCGGAACATGGGACCGCCCGAGTCGCCCTGGCAGGTGTCCGTGCCGCCCTCGGCGAGCTTGCCCGCGCACAGCTCCTCGCCGGGCGTGAGGTCGTCGCCGTACGCCGCCTTGCAGTCGGCGTCGTTGACGAACGGGACGGTCGCCTTGAGGAGGTAGCGCTGCTGGTCGCCACCCTCCTTGTCGGCGCCCCAGCCCGCGATGGTGAAGTCACCCTCGTTGAGCTTGTCGTCCTTGGCGATCTTCAGCGTGGGCTGGTCGATCGGCTTCTCGAGCTTGATGAGCGCCCAGTCCTTGCCCTTGCCGTTGTAGCCGGGGGCCTGGAGGACCTTGGTGGACTTCACACTGATCGCGTCGGGGCTCTCGAGGTCCACGACGCCACCGGTGGCGGTGATGCTGGTGTTGTCGCCCGAGCCGTCCACACAGTGGGCGGCGGTCAGGACGATGTCCTTGGCGTACAGAGCGCCGCCACAGCCCATCGACAGACGGACCATGAACGGGAATTCGCCCTGCTCGGCAGGGGTGCCGCCGACGACGCGCTCACCGGGGGTGGGGCCCGGGTGCGGAGCCGCCTGGGCGGCGATGGGCTGAATGCTCACGGTGGCGAGGGCGATCGCACCGAGTGTTGCGGCTCTCTTCACTCCACGCAGCTTGGTCTTCAACTGACTTCCCTTCGTGGGGGGTTCGTGGGGGGTCACGCGCTCGGACCGGCCCTCACCGTCCCCGCTGGGTGCGCGTGGATGGCATGAGCCCGCCAAAGCGTTGTTGCGGATTATGGAGATCGATGTCCGCTCAGGACAAGGGGCGGTTTCCGGCCACGGCGTGTCGCGCCGTCCCTCGCCGCGCCCTGGCGAGGGGCCGGAACCGCCGTACAGTGGAGGCCGGTTGAGCCGATCCGACGCACTATCAGGGGGTACGGTCGTGGCTGACAGCGGCGGTCCCGTCGTACACGGCTATCCCCATCTGGACACGGTGCGCGCCGCGATCACCGCGCTCTACAAACGCCTCTCGTACGACACCGTGCACACCTTCGACACCAGCGTCGCCCCCGCCGACGTCGCCTTCAGCGACCAGGACGACCTCCATCTCGGCGTCCAGCGGATCGCCCGCGAAATGGTCCGGCACCTGCGCCTTCCCGACGCCCGCATGATCGTCAGCTTCCGCGGGATGGAACACGCCGCGTACGTCGAACTCGCCGCGGGGCCCGAGTACTTCATCGAACTCAACGACCGCTTCCGCACCCACCGGCGCGACATCGGGGCCGCGCTCGCCCACGAAGTCATGCACGTGTACCTGCACCGGCTCGACCTGTCCTTCCCCGGCACCCGCGACAACGAGATCCTCACCGACACCGCGACCACCTACCTCGGCGCCGGCTGGCTGCTTCTCGACGCCTACCGCGAGGACGGTGCCTCCTCCCAGAAGCTCGGCTACCTCACGCCCGAGGAGTTCGGATACGTCCTGGCCAAGCGGGCGTTGGCCTTCGGCGAGGCGCCGGAAACGTGGTTCACCAGCGCGCAGGCCTACACCGCCTACACCAAGGGGCTCGCGCAGGCCAGGCGCGACGAGCAGCAGCCGCCGTTGACCGCGGCGGGGTGGGCCGGGCGGCGGCGGTACGCCAAGGACCGGCGGTACGCGGCCGACCACGGGGCGGGGGTCCGGGGCGGCGGGGCGGGGTACTCCTTCTCCACCGACGGGCTCGGGGCGCTCCGGGTCTCGTTTCCCTGCCCCACCTGTCTGCAGCGGATTCGGGTGCCTGCTCGGGGGCGGGTCCGGGTGCGGTGTGCGTTGTGCCGGAGCGTGCTGGAGTGTGACGCCTGAGGTCTCTTGCCTGGGGCCTGGCGTCTAGAGCGTGTCCCAATGGGACGGGCGCTTCAGGGTGTTGGGGAGCTTTGTGGCCTGGTCGCCCTTCGCCGCGTTCACCTGCGACTGGGTCAGGAACAGTGCGTCGGTGAGGTCGGCTCCGCGCAGGTCCGCGTCGCGGAGGTCCGCGCCGATCAGGTCGGCCGAGCGCAGGTCGGCGCCGTTGAGGTCGGCGCCGATGAGGTAGGCGCCGCGCAGGTCCGCGCCGTTGAGGTCGGCGCCCCGGAGTCTGGCTCCGATGAGGTCGGCGCCTCGTCGCTGCTTCTGCTTCTTCTTGCCGCCCTTGCCGTTGCCCTTGCCGTTGCCCTTGCCCTTGCGTACGAGCTCGCTGGTGCGCAGGAGCAGTACGTTCACGTCCTGCCGGTGCGCGGCCACGTCGGTCTCCGCGAGCGCCTCGGGCGTGCCCTGGGTCAGCTGCTCCGTCGCGGCCTGCGCCTTCTTGAGTTCCGCGGCGATCGGGGCTGCCTGGGGGCGGCTCTGTGCGTCGGTCAAGTACCAGAGCAGTTCGTGGAGTTGCCGCATGATCGGGAACACGTCGAACATCTGGCGGGCGGTGGCCGGATCCTGACGCCAGTCGGTGCCGTCGAAGGTGCCCTGGGAGACGTGCTGACCGGCGCCGAAGCAGTCGTACACGGTGCAGCCGCGGAAGCCCTTGGTCCGCAGGTCGCGGTGGATGCCGCAGCGGAAATCCGTCTGGAGGTTGGTGCAGGGCTTGCCCGCGTCCTTGTTCACGGCGAAGTCGGAGGACGCGGAGAAGGCGAGCGCCACGCAGCACAGCCCGAAACAGTTACCGCAGTCAGCGCGCAGCGCGGCGCGGTCGTCCTGGAGGAGGGGCAGCTCCGGTGGCATCGAGTGGAACTCCTTCGGGGCGTCGTGTGGGGTGTGGGTGCGGGTCCGGGTGCGTGCGCCTCGCCGTCTTGGGGGCGGGGCCGCGGCGGTATGTCCGTCCTCGCCGTCCCAGGCGCACCGCCACGGCTTGGGCACCTCGGAACGAGGCCCCCAGTGCTCCGGGCGAACATACCGCCACGTCCCCTCAGGCCGGTTCGGCGGCTGCGGGCCGGTGGGGGTTCCGCCGCTGTGGGCAGGTGTTCCGCAGGGCGAGTGGGGTCTCCCCTGCTCGAGCGAAGCCGAGAGCTTGGGGAAGGGTGGGCACAGCCCCCGGCGCCGAGGAGCCGTTACGGGGGCATGCAGCCCTCGCAGACCCCCCGTCGCCAAGCGGGGGCCCGGGTGGCAAGAACCCACCCGGACCGTAGAACCGCCGAGGCGCTACGCCGCGCGGCGGCCTCCGCCGCCCTGGCCCTGGCCCCCGCCCCGGCGCGCACGACCGGCGCCGCCGGAGGACGCACGACCCGTGCCGCCGGAGGACGCGCGACCCGCGCCGCCCCCCGCGGAGCCGGATCCGCCCTGGCCCTGACCCTGGCGAGGGGCCCTGCGCTGGCCCTGGCCGCCGCCACCGCCACCGCCACCCTGCCCCGCGGGGCGGGGGCGACGACGGCGCTGCGAAGACTGTGCGGCAGGCTGCTGCGGCGTCTCGATGATCACCGGCACACCCGAAGGCTCCCGCGCCCCGGTGATCCGCACGAGCTCCTCGTCCGAGGACGTGATCCGCGCCGTGTTGGGGCGGATCTCCGCGTCGGACATCAGCCGCGTCATGTCCCGCTTCTCCTCGGGGAGCACGAGGGTCACGACGCTGCCGGACTCCCCCGCCCGCGCGGTGCGCCCGCCCCGGTGGAGGTAGTCCTTGTGGTCGGTCGGCGGGTCGACGTTCACGACCAGGTCGAGGTCGTCGACGTGGATGCCGCGCGCCGCGACGTTCGTGGCGACCAGCGCGGTGACCTGGCCGGTCTTGAACTGGTCGAGCGTCCGGTTGCGCTGCGGCTGCGAGCGGCCGCCGTGCAGGCCTGAGGCCCGTACGCCGTTGGCGAGCAGCCGCTTGGTGAAGCGGTCCACGGCGCGCTTGGTGTCCAGGAACATGATCACGCGGCCTTCGCGGGCGGCGATGCGCAGCGCGACGGCCTTCTTGTCCGTCTCGTCGGCGACGTAGAGGACGTGGTGCTCCATCGTCGTGACCGCGCCCGCGGACGGGTCCACGGAGTGCACGACGGGGTCGGTGAGGAACATCCGGACCAGCCGGTCGATGTTCTTGTCCAGCGTCGCCGAGAACAGCATGGTCTGGCCGCCCTGCTCGACCTGCTTGAGCAGCGCGGTGACCTGCGGCATGAAGCCCATGTCGGCCATCTGGTCGGCCTCGTCGAGGACGGTCGTGCGCACCCGCGACAGGTCACAGTCGCCGCGCTCGATCAGGTCCTTGAGGCGGCCGGGGGTGGCCACCAGGATCTCGGCGCCGCGGCGGAGCGTGCCCGACTGCTTGGTGATCGACAGGCCGCCGACGACCGTCGCGAGACGCAGGTTCACCGACGTCGCGTACGGCGTGAGGGCGTCCGTCACCTGCTGGGCCAGCTCACGCGTGGGGACCAGGACCATGGCGAGCGGGGACTTCGACTCGGCGCGCTGCCCCGCGGTGCGGGCGAGGAGGGCCAGGCCGAAGGCGAGGGTCTTGCCGGATCCGGTACGTCCGCGGCCGAGGATGTCGCGGCCCGCGAGGGAGTTGGGGAGCGTGGCCGCCTGGATCGGGAAGGGGGCCGTCACGCCTTGGGCGGCCAGCGTCTTCAGGAGTGCTTCCGGCATGTCCAGGTCACCGAATGCTTCGACGGCCGGGAGCGCGGGCGTGAGGCTCTCGGGCAGTGCGAACTCGCCGCCCTGCGCCGGCCTCGGCTTACGGCTGCCGGGCTTCTTCGCGGAATACGCGGCGCCCTTCGCCTGGCCGTTCGGACGTCCCTTTCCGGCTGCGTTCGTGGGGCGCTTGCGGGCGGGGCGTGCCGGGCGTTCGGAGCGGTTCATGCAGTAATGCCTTCCTGGTCGCTGGACTTCCGGACCTCTGAGCCTGTGCGGCTCTGGGCCCGGTAGGGCCCGATGACAGCGCAAGCCGAGGCCCGCACCTTCCGGTGCGGGCCTCGGCTGTGAGGTTCGCGCGCTGTGGCGATCAGGCAGGAACGATGTTCTCGGCCTGCAGGCCCTTCTGGCCCTGGGTCACCTCGAAGGAGACCTTCTGGCCCTCGACGAGCTCACGGAAGCCCGAGGACGCGATGTTCGAGTAGTGGGCGAAGACGTCGGGGCCGCCGCCGTCCTGCTCGATGAAGCCGAAGCCCTTTTCCGAGTTGAACCACTTAACGGTGCCGGTTGCCATGTCAATCTCCTCAACAGGGGCAGAGTATGGAGAGTCACGGTATTGCGAATCTCCAGCGCTGCAATGACCCCCATCATCCGGAGAGAACCGGAAAAACAATAATGCGCCCTCGGAGCATTCCCGTCAGGCGCACATAAAGTTCATGGGTACCAAAACTGCAACACATAACTTTAACATGCCGCAGGGGCCCCGTGTTCCCGGGTCCCCGCGAGACGTACGCCACCCGCGGACGCCGTACGGGACGCCCGCGGACGTCTCACGGGGCGCCGGTCACCGCCCGGCGCGGCAGCGCGAGGCACAGCACCGCGCAGAGCCCGAAGCCCGCCGCCACCCACGGCATCGCCGCGCCGAGCGCGTCCGTCAGGCCGTTCGACGCGTGGCCGAAGAAGACCGTGCCGATCACCGCCGCGCCCAGCGCCCCGCCGAACTGCTGAGCCGTCGAGAAGATCCCGGAGGCGCCGCCCGCCATCTCCGCGGGCACCGCGGACAGGACCACGTTCACCAGCGGTACGACGAGGAAGCCGAGCCCGGCCCCCGCCACCAGGAGCCCGGGCGCCAGCGGCCACGCCCCGGTGTGCCTGGAGGTGGACGCGGCGACGGCCGACCAGACCCAGAGGAAGCCGCCCGCCATGAGCAGCGACCCGGCGACCAGGACGAGACGCCCGTACGCCGCCGCGAGCCTGTCGGCGACCGGCGCGGTCAGGAAACCGCCGACGGAGAAGGCGACGGTCACGACGCCCGCCTGCAGCGGGCTGTAGCCCTCGGAGCCCTGCAGCCAGATCGCGAAGACCAGGAAGAAGCCCTGCATGCCGAGGGCGAAGAGCAGCTGGACGGCGACGCCGACGGAGAAGGCGGGCAGCCTGAAGGCGCGGGAGGGCAGCAGCGGCACGGTCGCGCCCGGGCGTCGGCGGCCCTCGACCACGGCGAGACCCACGAGCCCGAGCAGGCCCGCGGCCAGGCAGACCCAGCCCCACAGCGGCCATCCGTTGGCGCGGCCCTGCACCAGGGGAAGGACGACGGCCACCAGAGAGGCGGCGAGGACGAGGCTGCCGAGCACGTCGGGGCGGCCCGCGGACCGCTCCTTGGTGGCCGGTACGAGGAGGAGTCCCGCCACGAAGGTCGCCGCCGCCACCGGCAGGTTCACCAGGAACACCGAGCGCCAGCCCAGGCCGAAGAGGTCCGCGCTGGTCAGTACGCCGCCGAGCAGCAGACCGATGGCCGAGGCGAAGCCGCCCACGGCCCCGTACATCCCGAACGCCGCGCCCCGCTCCTTGCCCTGGAAGAGGGTCCGGAAGGAACCGAGCACCTGCGGCATGAGCAGTGCCGCCATGACGCCCTGCACGGCGCGCGCCGCGACGAGCTGTCCGGGCGACTGCGCGATCCCGCACGCCAGGCTCGCGACCCCGAACCCGGCGGTGCCCGCGAGGAAGAGCGCCTTGCGGCCGTAGCGGTCGCCGAGGTGCCCGGAGACGATCAGCGTCGCGGCGAAGCCGAGGAGGTACGCGGAGACGATCCACTGCAGGGCGCTCTCGGAGGCGCCGAGCTCGCGGCCGATCGAGGGGATCGCGACGTTGACGATGGTGACGTCGAGCAGGTCCATGAGCGCGGCGACCATCATGACGGCGGCCGCGGCCCAGCGGTGCGGGTGAGGGTGCGGGTGGGGGTGGCTCGCGCCGGTTGGGGTGGGGGTGGTGCGTGCGGTGGGCATGGCTCCTCCAAGGGATCCTCGGGCAATTTATTTCGTTCGGCCGAACGAAAGAGTTGCACGCGACCCACCGTGATCACAAGTCTTTCGTTCGGCCGAACGAAATATGGGCTAGGGTTCCCTCATGGCCACCGGCGAGGACCCCCAGCAGCAGCAGCGCGCCGAAGTCGTCGAGCGGCTCAACACCGCCGGGCGCGAGAGCAGCGCGGTCACCGTGATGTTCCACTCCGCGGTCGCCGCCCGGCAGGGACTCGGCGCCACCGAGACCAAGACCCTCGACCTGCTCCAGCGCGAGGGCCCCCTCACCGCCAAGGAGCTCGCCGAGCGCACCGCTCTCGCACCCGCCTCGGTGACCGGCCTCGTCGACCGCCTGGAGGGCAAGGGCTTCGTCCGCAGGGTCAAGCACCCCACCGACAAACGGCGCGTGCTCATCGAGATCCGGCAGGAGCGGCTCACGGACCTGGAGGAGACCTTCGCGGACTGGGCCCGCGAAGTCGGCGAGCTCTACGAGGAGTTCACGACCGGCGAGCTGGAGACCATCACCCGGTTCCTGGCGGGCGCCACCGAGCGCCAGCGCCGCGCGGCGGCCCGCCTCGCGGACGGCTGAGCCCTCTCAACTCGGCACGCCCTCTACAGAATTGACGATTCGTCAGTATCTGGCGCACACCCCTTCCTCCCTCGCGGGCGCCTCGCTACCTTCTCCGGACCACCCCCCAAACAATCGCTTGGTTGGGGGATCGCGGCAGAGCACAGCACCGCTACCGATGGGAAGGCGGACCGATGCGCATCTCTCGTACCCGTACCGCGACCGGCCTTGCGATCTCCGCTCTCGCCCTGGGCACGCTGCCCGCCTGGGCGGCCCCCGGCGAACCCTTCGCGGCCCCGGCCCGGCCCCTCGTGACGAGCGCACCCGCGTCCGCGCACCCCTCCATCACGTACCAGAACCAGATCCCGCTCCAGGGCGCCGTCAACGTACGGGACGTGGGCGGCTATCGGACCTACGACGGGGAGCAGGTCCGCACCGGACAGGTCTTCCGCGCCGACGCCCTCAACAAGCTCACCGACGCCGACCTCGGCACGGTCTCCCGGCTCGGGCTCAAGAAGGTCATCGACTTCCGGGTGCCCGCCGAGGTCCAGTACGACGGGGCGGACCGGCTGCCCGACGGGCTCGCGCCGACCTCACGGGCGATCACCGACAACGGCCTGTTCACCCAGCTCCTCACCGCGATCGGCTCCAAGGACCCGGTCAAACAGGAGGAGATGCTCGGCAACGGCAAGGCCGCGGCGTTCATGCGGGACGTCTACCGCACCTTCGTCACCGACGCGACCAACCGCGCACAGTTCGCGGCCACCCTGCGCGACATCGCGGGCAGCCGCTCGCCGCTGCTCTACCACTGCACGTCGGGCAAGGACCGCACCGGCTGGACGACGTATCTGCTGCTGCGGCTCGTCGGCGTGCCGGACAAGACGGCCACCGGCGACTACCTGGCCTCCAACACCTACCGCGCCGCGTACGACGCGAAGCTCCGCGAGGCGCTCAAGCAGGGCGGGTTGATGCAGAACCCGGATCTCATCATCCCGCTGCAGGAGGTCCGCACCGACTACCTCGGCACGGCGCTCGACGAGGCCGCCAAGCGGTACGGCGGCTTCCAGGGCTATCTCACCAAGGGGCTCGGCCTCGACGCGGGCACGATCCTCAAGCTGCGCCAGCGCATGGTCGACTAGCCTCCGTCAGCCCACTATCCCGTTCGCCCGCGCCGCCTTGAGCCACTCGGGGAACTCCCCCACCAGCTGGTCGTACAACTGGTCGTCCGGCACCTTCAGGGGGTCGTTCCCCGCGTGGAAGAAGCCCGCGTTGTCGACGGGGCGCTTGGTGGGCACGGCGAGTTCGTCGAGCTTGCGGAGATAGTCGAACTGCTTGCTCGTCGGGTCACCGAAGCCGATGAACTGCCAGAACAGGGGCAGCCTCGCCGCCTTGCACAGATAGCGCTCGGCGGCGAGCTTGTTGATGGGGCCGCCGTCGGTCTGGAAGATCACCAGGGCGGGCGCGGTGGAACCGCTGTCTACGTAGTGGTCGATGACGGCGTCCATCGCCAGGTGGTAGCTGGTCTTGCCCATGTGCCCGAGCCCGGCGACGATCTCGTCGATCCGGCCGTGGTGGTCGCCGAGCGCGATCTCCGTCACCGCGTCGACGTCCGTGGAGAAGAAGACGGTGGGCACACTCCCGTCGTCGTCCAGGTGCGCGGACAGGCCGAGCACGCGGTCGGCGAGCGCCTGCACGCTGCCGTCCTGGTAGTACGGGCGCATGGACCCGGAGTAGTCGACGACGAGATAGACCGCCGCCCGCGCGCCCGCCAGACCGTGCTTGCGCAGCGACACCCCGGCGCTCTTGTACAGGCTGACCAGCGCGGGCGCCGAGTCCTCCACCTTGCGCAGACTGATCGCAGATTCCATCCACCGCTCCGTTCCCGATCCCTTCTCCCTGTTGTACATGACTGCTAGACATATGCCTTTCAGGCACATGACAACCACCACGCGGCAACCAGGGCACGCAGGAGGCTCGGCATGGACTCCCGGGGAATCTCGTACGGCCTGGCGGGCAGGACGGTCCTGATCACCGGCGCGGGGCGCGGCCAAGGGGCGGCGGAGGCCCGGCTGTTCGCCGAGGCGGGGGCCAGGGTCGTGGTCACCGATGTGCGCGAGGAGGAGGGCAGGGAGGTCGCCGAGTCGCTTGGGGAGCAAGGTCTTTTCGTACGTCATGACGTCACGGACGCGGCGAGCTGGGCGGCGACCGTGGCGGGTGCCCTGGATGCCTTCGGGCGGCTCGACGTCCTGGTGAACAACGCCGCGCTGTGGCGCACGGCGTCCGTCGAGGACGAGACGTACGAGAATTTCGAGGCCCTGCTCCGGGTCAATCTGCTCGGGCCGTTCCTCGGCGTCCAGGCGGTGCTGCCCGCGCTGAAGGAGGCGGGCGGCGGCTCGGTCGTCAATGTCTCCTCGACGGCCGGTCTCGTCGGCATTCCGGGCCACGCGGCGTACGGATCGACGAAGTTCGGTCTGCGGGGTCTCACCCGGTCATCGGCGCTCGATCTGGCGAAGTACCGGGTCCGGGTCAACTCGGTTCACCCGGGGGCGGTCGACACCCCGATGGTCGCCGCGGCCTCCGCCGGGCGGGACTGGTCGCATCTGCCGCTGGGCAGGATGGGCCGCCCGGAGGAGGTCGGCGAGCTGGTGCTGTTCCTGGCGTCGGACGCGTCGTCGTACGTCACGGGTGCGGAGTTCACCGTGGACGGCGGCTCGACGACGGGGTGAGCGCGCCGATGCTCAGTGGCGTCCTGTCAGGAACACCGAGCGCAGCTTGAGCTCGTCCGTGGTGGGCCGCCCGTGCGGACGCAGCGTCCAGGAGTCGCCCGTGCAGTCCGGCTCGGTGAACACCATCACCCACTCGTCGGTGTCGTTGTGCGGGGCGAACGCGGGCTCGGAGGAGCCCGGGTCGGCGACCTCGGCGAGCGTGACGCAGCCGGGGCTCTGCGGGTCGTGGAGGGTGACCGACTGCGGTGTGCCGTCGAGGCCGACGAACTTGTAGGAGAAGTCGCCGGTGGCGGCGCTCGCCGAGGTCGGCAGGGTCACGACGAGGGCGAGCGCGCCGAGGGCGGCGGCGACGGTGGTGCGAAGGCGCATGAAGTCCTTTTCCGTGGGCGGGGCTGGCGGATCCGCCTGTGCCCTGCCCTGCGGGCGGCCTGCGGATGCGTGCGTTCCCCCGTACGGGGCTGGCGTATCGGTCCTGCCTGCGCCATGTGGGCTACCCATGAAAGAGCCGCGGTCGCGTCTGCCGGGATCTCGGCAGGCGCGACTGCGGCTTGTTCGTGGTTGCTCGCGCAGTTCCCCGCGCCCCTTACGGGGCCCCTACGGGGCGAACGCGGGAAGTTCGAAGATGCGGGTCTTCGCCTCGTCGTCCATCAACTCGACCAGCGGCATGACCAGTTCCCACAGATCCCGCTTGTCGACCTCCAGAGCGAGCGCGTCGAGGTCGGCCGCGGGCAGCGCTCCCGCCGTGTCGGCGACGACCTTGCGGGACTCCTCGGGCAGCGCCTGGACGAGGGGCAGGAACTCCGCCCACAGTCCGGTGGCCACGACCGCGTGCACGACGCCGCCGAGCACGTCGGCGCCGCGCAGCGAGGGCAGCGCGGCGACGGCCCGCCGCTCGTCCTCGCCGAGGAGCGCGACCAGGGGCAGGAGGGACTCCCACAGGTCCTGCGCGGCCACCGTCGTCACCAGGGTGTCGAGCCGGTCCTGCGGCTGGGAGGCGGCGAGCGAGGCGATGCGGCCGCGCTGTTCGCCGGTCACCATGCCTGCCACGGCGAGCGCCTCGGGCCACAGCCCTTCGCCCGCCGCCGACGCGATCACCGAGGCGAGCCGCTCGGGACCCATCAACTCGATGATCTGGCCGAGTCGTTCGGGGATGTCGATGGCGAAGCCGGTCCTCAGGACGGCGGCGTCGTCGACCTGCGGCAGGATACGGCGCAGCGCGGAGTCCGGCAGATGGCCGACGAATCGGCCCATCGTCAGGTGGTCACCCCGCTCGGCGAGGGCCACCGCGATGCGTACGACGAGGTTCTCGTCGAGCCGGTCGACGATGCCCTTGATGCGGCGCGGGTCGAGGTGTCCGCACGACTCGGCGGTGAACGGCACCGGCAGCTTCTCGATGATGTCGGCGGCGCGCGCCGGTTCGAGGCGTCCGGCGACGGCCGCGGCGAGGCGCGGTCCGAGCGCCTTCTGCGAGATGGCGGCCGCGACTCCGGCGGGCACCAGCTTGGTCGCGGAGGCGATGCGGTCGAGCATCTCGGGGGCCCGGTCGAAGAGTGCCGCCACGCTCTGTTCGCGGAAGCGGCGTACGTCGTCGACGGGCAGGGTCCGCAGGAACGCGAGCGTGTCCGGCTCGACGTCAAGGAGGCGGGCGATCTTGAGGGTCTCGGCCCTGCCGCGCAGCTTGTCCATGCTTGTCTCCTCGCTCCTCGCTCGCCTCGGCTATCGGAAGAGAATGCGTCGGACGGGTCCGCGGGCCAGCGCGGGCACCAGCTTCAGTGCCTCCTCGGCGGCCTCGTTGAGCCCGGCGGCCCTGCTCTCGCGCTGTCGCTTCAGCGCGTCGGCGAGCGTCGTCAGCTGTTCGGGGGTCAACTGGCCGAAGGATTCCGCCGGTTCGTCCCGCAGCTCCGCGCTCAGCTGCTCCCGTCGCTCCCGTGCTTCGGTGCTCATTCGGCCTCCCGCGGCGCCGTTCAGGGCTGGGTACGGCCCCGAGAGTGGCGCCGAATTGACTTTTAGTCAATAGAGCGGTCGATGGAGCGCGGCCCGGCGGGCGAACGCGAAGGGAGGCGTTCGGGGTCCCGAAGGCCGGGACCCCGAACGCCTCCCCTGGAACAGCCGCTCAGCCCTTGACGGCCCCCGCGGCGAGTCCGGAGCCGAGCTTGCGGTGGATGACCACGAAGAAGATCATCACCGGCAGCGTGACCAGCGTGGAGCTGGCCATGACCGGGCCCCAGGCCGTGGAGTTCTCACCGAAGAACTGGTAAATGCCCACGGCCGCCGTGTACTTGTCGCTGCCCTTCATGAACGTGTACGCGAAGACGAACTCGTTCCACGCCGTGATGAACGCGAAGATCGACGTGGCCACGAGCCCCGGCGCGACCAGCGGGAGCAGCACCGACCAGAACATCCTCGGCCAGGACGCCCCGTCGATGTACGCGGCCTCCTCGACCTCCTTGGGGACGGTGGCGACGAAGCCGCGCAGCGTCCAGATCGCGAAGGGCAGCGAGAGCGCGATGTAGACGACGCTCAGACCCAGCAGGGAGTTGAGCATGTCGTAGTCCCGCATCTGGATGAAGAGCGGGATGACCAGGGCTTCGAGCGGCACCATCTGCACGATCAGGATCATGATCAGTACGGAGGTGCGGAAGCGGAACTTGAAGCGCGCCACCGCGATGGCGGCGAAGAGCGAGAGCACGCCCGCCGCGACGATCGTGGCGAGACCCACCAGCGCCGAATTCAGCAGGTAGGTACCGAAGTTGCCCTTCTCGAAGACGTACGTGAAGTGCTCGAAGCTGATGCCGCTCGGCAGCACGTCCGAGCCGCGCAGGGACGCCTTCGGGTCGAGCGCCGTGGAGATCATCCAGTAGACGGGGAAGAGCGTGAAGACCAGGAGCGCGGCGACCGCGACCGACAGGCCGGCGCGCGAGGTGAGTGTGGTGCGGCGGGTACTCACAGGTCCTCCTCCCCCTGGCGGAACAGCGTGCGGATGTAGACGACGGTGATGAGCAGGAGCAGCACGGTGAGCAGCACCGCGGCCGCGGCGCCCGTGCCGTAGTCGTTCTTGGCGAAGGCCTGGATGTAGGAGAAGACGCCGAGGTTGTAGACGTCCTCGTTGGAGCCGTCGCCGCCGGGTTGCAGATAGATCTGGGTGAAGACCTTGAAGTCCCAGATGGTGGAGAGGATGGTCACCACGAGGAAGACGGGCTTGATCGTCGGCACCGTGATGTTCCAGAACCGCTGCCAGGCGTTGGCGCCGTCCAACTCCCCTGCCTCGTACAGCTCCTTGGGGATCGTCATGAGCCCCGCGAGGACGGTGATGGCGACGAACGGGAAGCCGTGGTGGATCACGTTCAGGGTCGCGATCGCGTAGAACGGACCGCGCTCGGTGAACCAGTTGGTGGTCTCCGGGTCGATCAGGCCGAGCGATCCGGCGATCTGGCTGACCATGCCGTCCTGCGGCTGGAAGAGCCAGATCCAGACGTACGTCCCGGTCACCGCGGGCATCGCCCAGGCGGCGAGGATCGCGATCGAGCAGATGAGCCGCCAGAAGTGGCCCAGGCGGTTGAGGAGCAGCGCGACGAGCGTGCCGAGCGCGACGGTGAGGCCGACGCAGGCGATGGCGAAGAAGACGGTGTTGGGCAGGACCGTCTTCCACAGCAGGCCGCTGGAGAGCAGATCGGTGTAGTGGTCGAAGCCGGTGAACGTCCCGACGCCGCCGCCGAACTTCACCTCGTAGTCCTGCATCGAGAGCTTGCCGACCTGGATCAGCGGCCAGAGCAGCAGGCCCGCGAGGACCAGCAGGGAGGGTGCGAGGAGGAGCCAGGGGCGGGTGACGGTGACGAGCTTCTTGCGGCGGCGGGCCGACTCTGCGCCGCCGTCGGACTTCGGGGGGCCACGGCGGGCCGGAGCTTCCGGCCCACCGTCGACGAGCGTCTCTTTCACGGTGTCGTGTCTTTCCCAGTGTCCTTCGAGTCCTTCGTGTCCTTCACGTGCCGAACTCGCCCCTGTCTACTTGTCCTTGGCGAAGATCGCGTCCATGTCCTTGGCCGCCTTGTCCGCCGCTTCCTTGACGGACGACTTGCCGGTGAGGATCGACTGGACCATGCCGGGGATGACCTTGGAGGCCTGGATCTCGCCGTACGCCTTGGTCTTCGGGACGGTCGCGCCCGCCTCCAGCATCTGCTTGGCGAACGGCTCGACCAGCGGGTCCTTCTTGGCCTCGATCTTCTTCAGCTCGGAGTTCTGGCCGGGGAAGTAGTTGGTCTGCTCGGCCCACTTGGCGGCGAACTCGCCGGTGGTGAGCAGCTTCACGAACTCCCAGGCGAGGTCCTTCTTGTCCGTGTTGAACGTGGACAGGTAGGAGCCGCCGAGGAAGGACTTGCTCATGCCGCCGTTCTCACCCGGGATCGGGACGGCGCCGAGCTTGCCCTTGAGGTCCTTGTTGGCGTCGACGATGGCCTTCGGGGTCCAGTTGCCGCCGACCGACATCGCGATCTCGCCCTTGTTCCAGGCGTCGCCGACCTCCTTCTCCGTCCAGGTGTTGACCTTGGCGGGAGAGACCTTGTCCTTGGTGGCGAGGCCCGTGTAGTACTCGATGCCCTTGATGGCCTCGGGCGAGTTGACGCCGGACTTCCACGTGCCGCCGGACTCGGTGGCGAGCTCACCGCCCGCGCCCCAGATGAAGGGGGCCGCGAACATCTCGGCACCGCCCGCCACCGGGAAGGAGACCATCTTCGGCTCCTTCTCCTTGAGCGTCTTGGCGGTCGCCTCGAGCTCCTTCCACGTGGTCGGGGCCTTCAGGTTGTGCTTCTCGAAGATGTCCTTGCGGTAGACGATCGAGCGGACGCCCGCGTACCACGGCATGCCGTACTGCTTGCCGTCGAGCGTGCCCGCGTCCTTGAGTCCCTCGACGAGGTCGTTGTCCAGGCCGGACTTCTTGACCTTGTCCGTGACGTCGACGAGCCCGCCGGTCTCGGCGAACTGCGGCACCCAGGTCGTACCGACCTCGGCCACGTCGGGCACCTGGTCCTCGCCGCCCTCGATGGCGGTCGTGAACTTCTTCTGCGCGGTGGCCCACTGCTGGTACTCGACGTGGATCTTCGCGCCGGTCTTCTTCTCGAAGGCCGCCCCGGCCTCCTTGAAGAACGGCCGCGCGTCGGGGTTGGTCCCCTCCATGATCCATACGGTGAGGGTCTTGCCCTTGCCGTCGGTAGCCTTGCCGCCCTCGTCGCCGTCATCCCCACCGCACGCCGTGGCGGTCAGTCCGAGACTCATGGCGATACAACCAGCGGCGATGACACGTCGATTCATGCCGGCCCCCTCCAGGTTCCGATTGGTGGGAGCGATTGTGGTCACACAGGACAGGGGCGGTCTAGACCCATTGGGATAAGCGGCCGAACCGTAATGAGGGTTGCGGGTGACGCAACATGCGCACATACCATTGCGCACCACGCAACGCGTGCGTCACGGCGGGGCGTTGCGCGGGGGCGGCGCACACCGGCGAGAACAGGCCGGAACGCGACGACGCCCGCCTCCGTCCGGTCGGGGACAAAGCGGGCGCCGCGTCAGTTCCGCACACCGTTGTGCGGGACGAATGAGGGGTCGTACGGAACGAAACCGTACGGGACGAAACCGTACGGGCTAGACCGTCAGGGCACGGTCCGTCGGGCGGATCGGGGCCGGAAGATCACTCGCACCGGTGAGGAAGCGGTCCACGCCACGCGCCGCCGAGCGGCCCTCGGCGATCGCCCACACGATGAGCGACTGGCCGCGGCCCGCGTCACCGGCCACGAAGACACCGGGCACGTTCGTCTGGAAATCGGCGTCGCGCGCCACGTTGCCGCGCTCGTCGAGCTCCAGGGCGAACTGGTCCACCAGACCGTTCTCGCGGTCGGTGCCGGTGAAGCCCATCGCCAGCGTGACCAGCTGGGCGGGGATCTTGCGCTCCGTGCCCGGCTTCTGGGTCAGCTTGCCGTCGACGAACTCCACCTCGATCAGGTGCAGGAACTGGACGTTGCCGTCCTCGTCGCCCTCGAAGTGCGTGGTCGAGACGGAGTAGACCCGCTCGCCGCCCTCCTCGTGCGCGGAGGTCACCTTGTAGAGCATCGGGAAGGTCGGCCAGGGCTGGCCGGCGGCCCGCTCGTCGCCCGGCTTCGGCATGATCTCCAGCTGCGTCACGGAGGCCGCGCCCTGGCGGTGGGCGGTGCCCACGCAGTCCGCGCCCGTGTCGCCGCCGCCGATGACGACGACGTGCTTGCCCTCGGCGGTGATGGGGGGCGCCACGAAGTCGCCCTCCTGCACCTTGTTGGCGAGCGGCAGGTACTCCATGGCGAAGTGGATGCCGGTCAGGTCGCGGCCCGGCACCGGCAGGTCGCGGGAGATGGTCGAGCCCGCGGCGATGACCACGGCGTCGTAGCGCTTGCGCAGCTTGGCCGCGTCGATGTCGCGGCCGATCTCCACGCCCGTACGGAACTTGGTGCCCTCCGCGCGCATCTGCTCGATGCGGCGGTTGATGTGCCGCTTCTCCATCTTGAACTCGGGGATGCCGTAGCGCAGCAGGCCGCCGATGCGGTCGGCGCGCTCGTAGACGGCGACCGTGTGGCCCGCCCGGGTCAGCTGCTGGGCGGCGGCGAGGCCCGCCGGGCCCGAGCCGATGACGGCGACGGTCTTGTTGGAGAGGCGCTCGGGCGCCTGCGGGGCTACGTCGCCGGTTTCCCACGCCTTGTCGATGATGGAGACTTCGACGTTCTTGATGGTGACGGCGGGCTGGTTGATGCCGAGCACGCACGCCGCCTCGCACGGGGCCGGGCAGAGCCTGCCCGTGAACTCCGGGAAGTTGTTCGTGGCGTGCAGCCGCTCCTGCGCGGCCTGCCAGTCCTCGCGGTAGGCGTAGTCGTTCCACTCGGGGATGAGGTTCCCCAGCGGACAGCCGTTGTGGCAGAACGGGATGCCGCAGTCCATGCAGCGCGAGGCCTGCTCGGAGATGATCGGGAGGAGCGAGCCTGGAACGTAGACCTCGTTCCAGTCCTGGACGCGCTCGCCGACCGGGCGGGTCTGCGCGACCTCGCGGCCGTGGTTCAAAAAGCCCTTGGGATCAGCCATTGGTCGCCGCCTCCATCATCTTCTCGGTGATCTCGGACTCGGAGAGTCCGGCTCGCTCGGCGGCGTCCTTGGCGGCGAGCACTGCCTTGTACGTGCTGGGGATGATCTTGCTGAAGCGGTCCACGGACACGGCCCACTCGGCGAGCAGCTTCTCGGCGACGGTCGAGCCCGTCTCCTCCTGGTGGCGGCGCACGGCGTCGTGCAGCCACTGCTTGTCGCTCTCGTCGAGAGGTTCGACGGCCGCCAGGTTCCCGGCGTTGACGTTGTCGCGGTCGAGGTCGATCACGTACGCGACGCCGCCCGACATGCCGGCCGCGAAGTTGCGGCCCGTCTCACCGAGGACCACCGCGTGGCCGCCCGTCATGTACTCGCAGCCGTGGTCGCCCACGCCCTCGGAGACGACGGTCGCGCCGGAGTTGCGGACGCAGAAGCGCTCGCCGGTGCGGCCGCGCAGGAACAGCTCGCCGCCGGTCGCGCCGTACGCGATGGTGTTGCCCGCGATCGTCGAGTACTCGGCGAGGTGGTCGGCGCCCCGGTCGGGACGGACCACGATGCGGCCGCCCGAAAGGCCCTTGCCCACGTAGTCGTTGGCGTCGCCCTCCAGGCGCAGCGTCACACCGCGCGGCACGAACGCGCCGAAGGACTGGCCCGCGGAGCCGGTGAAGGTGATGTCGATGGTGTCGTCCGGCAGGCCCGCGCCGCCGAACTTCTTCGTCACCTCGTGGCCGAGCATCGTGCCGACCGTGCGGTTGATGTTGCGGATGGCGACCTGGGCGCGCACCGGGTGCGCGTCCGTCGCGCTGGACGCGGCGAGCGCGTCGGCGGCGAGCTTGATCAGCTCGTTGTCGAGCGCCTTGGCCAGGCCGTGGTCCTGGACCGTGATCTGGTGCCGGACGGCGCCCGCGGGCAGCGCGGGCACGTGGAACAGCGGCGCCAGGTCGAGGCCCTGCGCCTTCCAGTGGCTGACGGCCTTCTCCGTGTCGAGCAGCTCGGCGTGACCGACGGCCTCCTCGATGGAGCGGAAGCCGAGCTCGGCGAGGAGCTCACGGACCTCTTCGGCGATGAACTCGAAGAAGTTGACGATGTACTCGGCCTTGCCGGAGAAGCGCTCGCGAAGGGCCGGGTTCTGCGTGGCGATGCCGACCGGGCAGGTGTCCAGGTGGCAGACGCGCATCATGACGCAGCCGGAGACGACGAGCGGCGCGGTGGCGAAGCCGAACTCCTCGGCGCCGAGCAGCGCGGCGATGATGACGTCGCGCCCGGTCTTCAGCTGGCCGTCGGTCTGCACGACGATGCGGTCGCGCAGGCCGTTGAGCAGCAGGGTCTGCTGGGTCTCGGCGAGGCCGAGCTCCCAGGGGCCGCCCGCGTGCTTGAGCGAGGTGAGCGGCGAGGCACCCGTACCGCCGTCGTGGCCGGAGATGAGCACGACGTCGGCGTGCGCCTTGGAGACGCCCGCGGCGACCGTGCCGACGCCGACCTCGGAGACCAGCTTCACGTGGATCCGCGCCTGCGGGTTCGCGTTCTTCAGGTCGTGGATCAGCTGGGCCAGGTCCTCGATGGAGTAGATGTCGTGGTGCGGCGGCGGCGAGATGAGACCGACGCCGGGCGTCGAGTGACGCGTCTTGGCGACCCACGGGTAGACCTTGTGCCCGGGCAACTGGCCGCCCTCGCCGGGCTTGGCGCCCTGCGCCATCTTGATCTGGATGTCGTCGGCGTTGACGAGGTACTCGCTGGTCACGCCGAAGCGGCCGGAGGCGACCTGCTTGATGCTGGACCGGCGGGCCGGGTCGTAGAGCCGGTCCGCGTCCTCGCCGCCCTCACCGGTGTTGGACTTGCCGCCCAGCTGGTTCATGGCGATGGCGAGCGTCTCGTGCGCCTCGCGGGAGATCGAGCCGTACGACATGGCGCCGGTCGAGAACCGCTTGACGATCTCGGCGACCGGCTCGACCTCGTCGATCGAGATCGGCTTGCGGTCCGCCGACTTGAAGCCGAACAGGCCGCGCAGCGTCATCAGGCGCTCGGACTGCTCGTTCACGCGGCCCGTGTACTGCTTGAAGATGTCGTAGCGGCGGCTGCGCGTGGAGTGCTGGAGGCGGAAGACCGTGTCCGGGTCGAACAGGTGCGGCTCGCCCTCGCGGCGCCACTGGTACTCGCCGCCGATGTCCAGGGCGCGGTGCGCCGAGGGGATGCCGGACGCCGGGTACGCCTTGGCGTGCCGGGCGGCGACCTCCTTGGCGACGACGTCGAGCCCTGCGCCGCCGATCTTCGTCGTGGTGCCGCTGAAGTACCGCTCCACGAAGGACGCGTCGAGGCCGACGGCCTCGAAGACCTGGGCGCCGCGGTAGGAGGCGACCGTGGAGATGCCCATCTTGGACATGACCTTGAGGACGCCCTTGCCGAGGGCGTAGATCAGGTTGCGGATGGCCTGCTCGGGCTCGATGCCGGGCAGGAAGGTGCCCGCGCGGACGAGGTCCTCGACGGACTCCATCGCGAGGTAGGGGTTGACGGCGGCCGCGCCGTAGCCGATGAGGAGGGCCACGTGGTGGACCTCGCGCACGTCGCCCGCCTCGACGAGCAGACCCACCTCGGTGCGCTGCTTCGTACGGATGAGGTGGTGGTGGACGGCCGCGGTGAGCAGCAGCGAGGGGATCGGCGCGTGCTCGGCGTCGGAGTGCCGGTCGGAGAGCACGATGAGGCGTGCGCCCGCCTCTATGGCGGCGTCGGTCTCGGAGCAGATCTCGTCGATGCGGGCGGCGAGCGCGTCGCCGCCGCCGACGACGCGGTAGAGGCCGGAGAGCGTCGCGGCCTTCATGCCGGGCATGTCGCCGTCGGCGTTGATGTGGATGAGCTTGGCGAGCTCGTCGTTGTCGATCACCGGGAAGGGCAGGGTGACGCTTCGACAGGACGCCGCGGTCGGGTCGAGCAGGTTGCCCTGCGGGCCGAGCGAGGAGTGCAGCGAGGTGACGAGCTCCTCGCGGATGGCGTCGAGCGGCGGGTTGGTGACCTGCGCGAAGAGCTGCGTGAAGTAGTCGAAGATCAGCCGCGGGCGCGCGGAGAGGGCGGCGATCGGGGTGTCCGTGCCCATGGAGCCGAGCGGCTCACCACCGGTCTTGGCCATCGGCGCGAGGATGACGCGCAGCTCTTCCTCGGTGTAGCCGAAGGTCTGCTGGCGGCGCGTGACGGAGGCGTGCGTGTGCACGATGTGCTCGCGCTCGGGCAGGTCGGAGAGCTCGATCTCGCCCGCTTCCAGCCACTCCTGGTACGGGTTCTCGGCGGCGAGGGCGGCCTTGATCTCGTCGTCCTCGACGATGCGGTGCTCGGCGGTGTCGACGAGGAACATGCGGCCGGGCTGCAGGCGGCCCTTGCGGACGACCTTGGCCGGGTCGATGTCCAGGACGCCGACCTCGGAGCCGAGGACGACGAGGCCGTCGTCGGTGACCCAGTAGCGTCCCGGGCGCAGGCCGTTGCGGTCGAGAACGGCGCCCACCTGCGTACCGTCGGTGAACGTCACGCACGCCGGGCCGTCCCAGGGCTCCATCATCGCGGAGTGGTACTGGTAGAAGGCGCGCCGCGCGGGCTCCATGGAGGCGTGGTTCTCCCAGGCCTCCGGGATCATCATCAGGACGCTGTGCGGCAGCGAACGTCCGCCCAGGTGCAGGAGTTCGAGCACCTCGTCGAAGGACGCGGAGTCGGAGGCGTCGGGCGTGCAGATCGGGAAGATCCGGTCGATCCGCTCCGCGCCGAAGAGCTCCGAGGCGAGCTGCGACTCACGGGCGCGCATCCAGTTGCGGTTGCCCTTGACGGTGTTGATCTCGCCGTTGTGCGCGACGAAGCGGTAGGGGTGCGCGAGCGGCCAGCTCGGGAACGTGTTCGTCGAGAAGCGGGAGTGGACCAGGGCGACGGCCGTGGCGAAGCGGCGGTCGGAGAGGTCGGGGAAGAAGGGCTCCAGCTGGCCGGTGGTCAGCATGCCCTTGTAGACGATCGTGCGGGAGGAGAGCGAGGGGAAGTAGGTCCCCGCCTCGCGCTCGGCGCGCTTGCGCAGCACGAACGCCTTGCGGTCGAGATCGAGGCCCGTGGTGTCACCGTCGGCGACGAAGATCTGCCGGAAGACGGGCATCGTCGAGCGGGCGGTGGCGCCGAGCAGCTCGGGGGCGACGGGGACGTCGCGCCAGCCGAGGACGGTCAGGCCCTCTTCGGAGGCGATCGTCTCGATCTGTGAGACGGCGGCATCGGTGGTGCCCGCGGTGTCCACCGGCAGGAAGGCGATGCCGACGGCGTAGGCGCCGGCATCGGGGAGGTGGAATCCAGCCACCTCGCGCAGGAAGGCGTCCGGCACCTGGAGCAGGATGCCCGCGCCGTCGCCGGAGTCCGGCTCGGACCCGGTGGCGCCGCGGTGCTCGAGGTTGCGCAGTACCGTCAGCGCCTGTTCGACCAGCTCATGGCTGGCAACACCGGTGAGGGTGGCCACGAACCCGACACCGCAGGCGTCGTGTTCGTTACGGGGGTCGTACATCCCCTGGGGGGCGGGGCGACCGTCCATGGGCGACCAGGCGTGGGTACGCATCGGCACTCCCGTCGTCGTCGTGGCATATGCGGCAAAGCGAGGGACGACGTTGGCCCTGGCGAAATTTCGTGCAGGTTACATGATGGAACGCTTCTCGAAAAGCGGATAGCTCATTCCACCATGTGGACACCGCCCGCTGAGGTGGGAGCGGCGGAGAGGGGACCTTTGCGGACAGATCGATGACCGGAGGCCCGGCGCGGCACGAGCCTCATTGCCCGCAGCGCTTACGGCTCATGCCCGGTGGTCATGGAATCGAAACCGCCAAGTAACGGCTACTTATGCAAGATCCCGTATAGCCCTGCACTGCCTTATCCTACGGCCGCCCCGAACAAGCTGCCCAGGGCGTACGTCACACCGGCGGCCGCGCCGCCGAGCGCGAGCTGCCGCAGCCCGCTGAACCACCACGAGCGCGCCGTCACCTTGGCCACCACGGCGCCGCAGGCGAAGAGCCCGACCATCGCCAGGAGCAGGGCGGGCCACAGCGCGGTGGCGCCGAGCAGGTACGGCAGCAGGGGAAGCAGCGCGCCCAGCGCGAACGAGCCGAACGAGGAGACGGCGGCGACGGTCGGCGAGGGCAGATCGCCCGGGTCGATGCCGAGCTCCTCGCGGGCGTGGATCTCCAGGGCCTGCTCGGGATCCTTGGACAGCTGCCTGGCGACCTCGCGCGCGAGGTCGGGCTCGACGCCCCGCGACGCGTACAGCTCGGCGAGCTCCCGCTCCTCGTCCTTGGGGTGCTTGCGCAACTCCCGGCGCTCGATGTCCAGTTCGGCCTGGACGAGCTCGCGCTGCGAGGCGACGGAGGTGTACTCGCCCGCGGCCATCGAGAAGGCACCCGCGGCGAGCCCCGCGAGACCGGTGATGACGATGGTCTCCCGCGAGACGGCGCCGCCCGCGACACCGGCCATCAGGGCCAGGTTCGAGACGAGACCGTCCATCGCGCCGAAGACCGCGGGGCGCAGCCAGCCACCGTTCACGTCCCGGTGGGTGTGGTTGTCGCGGTGCGCCTCGTGCAGAGTCGCTTCGGTCTCGATGATCGCCATGGTCGGCCCCCTCTTGCGTGCTTGGACGGTGTCGAAAGTACGCGCGAAAAAAATTCCCCGCCAGCAAGGAAGGCCGTACTTACCTGCGAAAACGCGCCGCGCGAAGGGTCCTCGCGACCACCCGGATCCGCACCCGCCCGACGAGCGAAGGAGTGATCTGAGCTCCGGGGTGCTCGTGTGAGCGCCGCACGTGGCAGACATGCAACCAAGCACCGCATCCAGCGGTCCGCGACGCACAGCCCGCGCACGGTCCGCACGGCCTGCGCACGGTCCGCACGGCCTGCGCACAAGGGAGGCACGGCATGTCAGCCACAGCATGCGTTCCCTCGGTCCCGCCGCCGGGCGACGCCGACGACCTCCGCGAGCGGGCGCGCGGCGCGCTGCTCGGCCTGGCGGTCGGCGACGCGCTCGGCGCCCCCGCC
This sequence comes from Streptomyces kanamyceticus, assembly GCF_008704495.1. NCBI lineage: Bacteria > Bacillati > Actinomycetota > Actinomycetes > Kitasatosporales > Streptomycetaceae > Streptomyces > Streptomyces kanamyceticus. Next base: position 7,493,681 of record NZ_CP023699.1, on the reverse strand, counting down.
GAGAACATGAAGCCGTCCGAGATCCGCCGCCGCTGGGGCCGCATCACCGGGTACGTCGCCGAACATCCGGCCGGCACGGACGACACCGAGTACGCGATCTTCTCCGGCCTGCTGCTCGCCCGGCACGGCTCCGCGCTCACCGTCGCGCACGTCGAGGCGGCCTGGCACGAGTGGATCGCGGACCTGGACGAAGGCCCGTTCCGCGGCGCGGGGTTCAGCGAACGCGGCACCCTGGAGAACCTGCGCAGGGGGCTCGCCGCCCCCATCTCCGCCCAGCACCGGCACGCCTGGAGCGACGGCCTCGCGATGCGGGCCGCGCCCTTCGGCGTCTTCGCGGCGGGCCGCCCGCACGAAGCCGCCCGCCTCGTCGCGATCGACGGCTCGGTCAGCCACGACGGCGAGGGCATCTACGGCGGCCAGGCGGTGGCGGCGGGCGTCGCCGCGGCCATGGCGGGCGCGCGGGTCGACGCCGTGGTGGCGGCCGCGCTCGCCGCGATCCCCGACGACTGCTGGACGTCCCGCTCGCTGCGCCGCGCGGTGGCGGTCGCCCGGCGCGGCGAGCGCGCGGTCCGCTCCGCGGTGGTGATCGGCGGCTACCCCTGGACCGACCTCGCCCCCGAGGCGGTGGGCCTCGCCTTCGGGGCGTACGCGGCGGCGCGCGGCGACTTCGCCACGGCCGTCCTGACCGCGGTCAACATGGGCCGCGACGCGGACACGACGGCGGCGGTGGCGGGCGCCTTGTCGGGCGCGACGTGCGGGGCTTCGGCGATCCCCCCTGCTTGGTCGACCGAGATCGGCCCGGCGAGAGGCAGCTGCCTCCCCTCCATGCGCGGCCACCATGTGCTGGAGATCGCGGAGTTGTTGACCCCTGACGCCGAGGAGGGAGAGGGATGACCCCCGCTGTGGGCAGGCGTTCCGCAGGGCGAGTGGAGTCTCCCCTGGTCGAGCGAAGCCGAGAGCTTGGGGAAGGGTGGGCACAGCCCCCGTCGCAGAGCACCGTTCAAGGAGACATCCAGGCGTCGCAGACAGAAGGGCTCCTACTGGGCCTCGCCGCAGGCGACGCCGCCGGGTGGCCCGCGGCCAGACACAGAGCCACCCGCATGCCCGAGTGGACACGAAGACTCACCCGCGAACTCGACACCTTCGCGGAGCAGAACGCCACGACCACCCTCCCCGTCCCCATCGCCCTGAACCAGCCCCCCGAGCCCCTGCGCCTGGGCCCGTCGGACGACGCCGAATGGGCCGCGTTCACCGCCGAGTCCCTGCTCCGCGCAGCGGACGGCACCCTCAGCGCCACGCTGAGCGCCGACCGCCGCACCCGCGCGGTGCTCGACCTGTCCTGGAACACCCTCGCCGCCGAAGTCTCCGCGGCAGCGGCCCGCGCCCCCGAGGTCGAATCGGCGGTGCTCCCGCTGCGCGCCCGGATCTCCGTGCGCGCGGGCCTCGGCAACCTCGCCGCGGGCCTGCGCCCGCCCGCCACCGGCCACGACAACCCGCACTACTTCGACGACGCCGCCTGCGTACGCGCCTGTGTGCTGGCCCTCGTCCACCCCGGCCGACCCGAACAGGCCGCCGCCCTCGCGGAGTTCGACGCCCGCTACACCCAGGACGGGGACGGGGTGCACGGCGCCCGCGCGATGGCGGCGGCGATCGCGGCCGCGCTCGGCGGTGCCGATGTCGACACGGCGGTGGACACCGCGCTCGAACAGCTCCCCGAGCACACGGAGATCGGCCGCAACGCGCGCCACGCCGTGAAGCTCGCCCGCGCCGAGGCCACCCAGGACGACGGCGGCGGCGCCTTCGCCCTCGTACCGCTCCTCGAACATCAGATCGTCGACCACGTCTACAGCTACGGCATCGCCGCCGCCGAGACCGTCCCCGTCGCCCTCGCCCTGACCACCGCCGCGCGCGGCCGCATCCACGAGGCGGTGCCCGCCGCCGCGTGCCTGTCCCGTGTCGCCGACTCCGCGCCCGCCCTCGCCGGGGCGCTGACCGGCACGCTCGGCACGGCCGCCGCGATCCCCGAGAGCTGGCGCGCGGCCTGCCGCACCCTGTCCGGCTGCGCACTCCCCCACCTCGCGGGCACCGACCTGGTGGAACTCGCCGGGCAGCTGAGCCGCGCGGAACCCACGGAACTGACCACTCCAGGTGGACAATTCCGGCATGACGCCCACACTTAACACCCCGGAGCCCGGCACCCCGGATCTGGCGGACCGCATCACGGGCAGCCTCGTCGGAGCGGCGGTCGGCGACGCGCTCGGCGGTCCCGTCGAGGGGTACGCCCCCGAGCAGATCGCCGAACGGCACGGCGGCCGCGTCCGGGGCATCGTCGGCCCCTGGAACGGCGACCGCTGGCGCACCGCCCGCCCCATCGCGCCGTACCACAAGGGCGACGGGCACGTCACCGACGACACCTTGATGACGCACGCCGTCGTACGCGTCTACGGCACCGTCCGCGACCACCTCGACGCGTACGCGGTCGCCGACCACCTGGTCCCCGACCTGATGACGACACCGCGCTGGATCCCCGAGCTGGAGGCCGAGGCGATCCCCCTGCACCGGATCTTCCTCGCCGAGAAGTGGCTCGCGGCCCGGCTCCACTACGGCCACGTCGACCCCCGCGAGGCGGGCGCGGGCAACATCGTCAACTGCGGTGCGGCGATGTACATGGCGCCGGTCGGCCTGGTCAACGCGGCGAACCCGGCGGCCGCCTACGCCGAGGCGCTCGACGTCGCGGGCGCCCACCAGTCGTCGTACGGCCGCGAGGCGGCGGGCGTCTTCGCGGCGGCGGTCGCGGCGGCCTGCGCACCGGGCGCGACCCCGGACTCGGTGATCGGCACCTGCCTCGACCTGGCGAAGGACGGGACGCGGGCGGCGATCGAGGCGGTGGCCGAAGCGGCAGCGCCGCACCGCGACTTCGAGACCGCGCTGGCCCCGCTGCGCGCGGCGATCGCCCCGTTCGACACGGTCGGCCCCGACTACCGCGCCCCCTCCCTCGGCGCCCGCCGCCCCTCCCGGCTGCACTCCATCGAGGAACTCCCCATCGCTCTCGGCATGCTCCTGGTCGGCGAGGCCGACTACCGCCGCACGGTCCTCGGCTCGGTCAACTACGGCAGGGACTGCGACTCCATCGCGACGATGAGCGGCGCACTCGTGGGCGCCCTGCGCGGCGAGTCGGCGATCCCCCGCGACTGGTCCAAGACGGTGGCCGAGGCGAGCCGCCTCGACCTGCACGCCCCGGCGAGGGTCCTCACGGACGTGGCGCGGGAGATCTTCACCCGCGACGTACGCCGTCGCCGCGCCCACGAGTCCGCCTTCGCCACGCTCACGGCCACCCGGTGATCCGCCTGACCTGGGTCCAGCCGGAGGACCTGATCGGCCACGAACTCCACCAGGCGGAACGGGAGGGACGCGACGTCGCGTCGGTACGTTCGCGCTGGCTGGCGGCGGGCGGCCACGAGGCACCTTCTCGCGGGGGCGCGTCCGAGACACCGGCCCCGGCCCACCTGCGCGCGTTGGCGGAACAACTCCTGGACGAGTTGGGTGCGCTGTTGTGGGCAGGCGTGCCGCAGGGCGAGTGGGGTCTCTCCTGCTCGAGCGAAGCCGAGAGCTTGGGGAAGGGTGGGCACAACGCCCCGTCGCCGAGAACCGATACGACGGCACCAGCCCTGCTCCCACGTCTACACGCGGCCTGGCTCGGCAGAGCAATCGGCTGCCTCCTCGGCAAACCGGTGGAGAAACTCCCCCTGGCAGGGATCCGGCAACTCGCCAAGGCCACAGGCAACTGGCCCCTGCACACCTGGTTCACGGAAAAGGGCGTCCCACCCGCACTGAGGGCGACCTACCCGTGGAACAAGCGCTCCGCGAAGACCTCCCTCGCCGAGAACATCGACGGCATGCCGGAGGACGACGACCTCAACTACCCCCTCCTCAACCTCATCCTCCTCCAGCGCCACGGAAAGACCTTCACCACCACGGACGTGGCAAGGCTCTGGCTCGACGAGCTCCCCGCGGGCCGCACCTTCACCGCGGAACGCATCGCGTACCGCAACCTCCTCACCGGCATCGAGCCCCCGCGAACCGCCACCCACCGCAACCCGTTCCGCGAGTGGATCGGCGCCCTGATCCGCGCCGACGTGCACGGCTGGACCAACCCCGGCGACCCCGCGGCGGCCGCGGCGCAGGCCCGTCGCGACGCGGCCCTGACCCACACGGCGAACGGCGTCCACGGCGCGGAGTTCGCCGCGGCCACCATCGCCGAGGCCGCGGGCGGACACGGCGACGTCCACCGCTGCCTCCAGGCAGGCCTCACCGTCGTACCCCCGGACTCCCGCCTCGCCGCAGCCGTCCGGCACGGCATCCAACTGGCGGAAGACGAAAGGGACTTCGACCGCGTGGTCGACCTGCTGCACGCCACCCACGCCGACCACCACTGGGTCCACGTCGTCCCCAACGCCGCCCTGCTCGCCGCCGCCCTCACCCACGCCGACGGCGACTTCACGGGCTCCATCACCCGCGCGGTCTCCGGCGGCTGGGACACCGACTCGAACGGCGCGACGGCCGGGTCGGTCGCGGGCCTGCTCGCAGGGCATCCGGCGCGGATCCCCGACCGCTGGAAGGACCCCCTCAAGAACCGGCTCGCCACGTCCATCGGCGACTTCGACGGCATCGGCTTCGACACCCTCGCAGAACTCACCGCCCGGGAGGCACACCGCTCATGACCCCCACGCCCCACATCGCCGTCCTCGGCAGCGCCAACATGGATCTCGTCGCGTACGTCGCGAAGGCCCCGCAGCGCGGCGAGACCGTGACGGGACGCGAGTTCCGTACGGTCCCCGGCGGCAAAGGCGCCAACCAGGCGATCGCCGCGGCCCGCGCGGGCGCCACCGTCTCGATGATCGGCGCGGTCGGCACCGACGCCTACGGCACCCGGCTCCGCTCGACGCTCGAACACTCCGGCGTCGACACCGACCTGCTGCGCACCGTCGAGACCTCGACCGGCACCGCGCACATCGTGGTGGACGACGACGGCGGCAACTCGATCGTCGTCATCCCCGGCGCCAACGGCAGCCTGACCGCGCTCGCCCCCGGCGACGAGGGCCTGATCGCCTCGGCCGACGCGCTCCTGCTCCAGCTGGAGGTCCCGGTCGACGGCGTGCTCGCCGCCGCGCGGGCCGCCCGCAGACACGGCGTACGCACCGTCCTCACCCCGGCACCCGCACAGCCCCTGCCGCCCGAACTCCTCGCCGCCACCGACCTGTTGCTGCCCAACGAGCACGAGGCGGCCGCACTCACCGGCATCACCGACGACCCGCACGCGGCGGCCGGGGCGCTCCTCTCGCAGGTCCCCGAGGTCGTGATCACCCTCGGTTCGCGCGGCAGTCTGTACGCGGCCCGGGGCGCGGAGCCGGTCGTGGTGCCCGCGCGTCGGGTCACCGCGGTCGACACGACGGGCGCGGGCGACACCTTCGCGGGCACCCTCGCGGTGGCGCTCGCCGAGGGCGACTCCGTGACCGAAGCGCTCGGTTGGGCCTCCGCGGCGGCCGCGCTCTCCGTCCAACGGACCGGCGCGTCGGCCTCCATGCCGTACCGCTCGGAGATCGACGGCGAGGCGGAAGGCACCTCATGACGCCCCCGCTGACCGGCCTGCGCGTCCTCGACCTGGCCACCCTCTTCGCGGGCCCGCTGGCCGCCACGATGCTCGGAGACTTCGGCGCGGAGGTCATCAAGGTCGAGCACCCCACCCGCCCCGATCCCTCGCGCGGCCACGGTCCCTCGAAGGACGGCGTCGGCCTGTGGTGGAAGCTGCTCGGCCGCAACAAGCGCACGATGACCCTCGACCTGTCGACGCCCGGCGGCCGCGACACGCTCCTGCGCCTGGCCGCCACCGCCGACGTGGTCGTCGAGAACTTCCGCCCCGGCACCCTGGAGAAGTGGGACCTGGGCTGGCCCGAACTGAGCGCGGCCAACCCGCGTCTGGTCCTGGCCCGCGTCACCGGCTTCGGCCAGTTCGGACCGTACGCGCGCCGCCCCGGCTTCGGCACGCTCGCGGAGGCGATGAGCGGTTTCGCCGCGATCACCGGCGATCCCGAAGGCCCTCCGACGCTCCCGCCGTTCGGCCTCGCCGACTCGATCGCGGGCCTGGCGACGGCGTACGCGGTGATGACGGCGCTCGCGGCCCGGGACCGCACGGGCCGCGGCCAGGTCATCGACATGGCGATCATCGAGCCGATCCTCACGGCCCTCGGCCCCCAGCCGCTCTGGTACGACCAGTTGGGCCACGTACAGCCCCGCACCGGCAACCGCTCCACGAACAACGCGCCCCGCAACGCCTACCGCACGGCGGACGGCAGCTGGGTCGCCGTCTCCACCTCGGCCCAGTCCGTCGCGGAACGCGTGATGCGTCTGGTGGGCCGCCCCGAACTGATCGCCGAGCCGTGGTTCGCGACGGGCGCCGACCGCGCGCGGCACTCGGACGTCCTGGACGAGGCCGTGGGCTCCTGGATCGCCCGCCGCACCCGCACCGAGGTGATCGACGCGTTCGAGAAGGCGGAGGCGGCGGTCGCCCCCATCCAGGACGTACGCGATGTCATGACGGACCCCCAGTACGCGGCCCTGGACACGATCACCACGGTCGACGACCCGGAACTCGGCCCCCTGCGCATGCAGAACGTCCTCTTCCGCCTCTCCGAGACCCCCGGCGCGATCACCTGGGCGGGCCGCCCGCACGGCGCGGACACCGACGCGGTCCTCACCGAGATCGGCCTGACGGAACGGGAGATCACCACCCTGCGCAAGGAGGGCGCCCTGTGACCGCCCCGCACCCCCTGACCTGGCTGTACGCCCCCGGGGACCGCCCCGACGTGGTGGCCAAGGCACTCCTCGCGGGCGCCGACGTGGTGATCGTCGACCTGGAGGACGCGGTAGCCCCCGACCGCAAGGAGTACGCCAGGTCGGCCACCGCCGAACTCCTCGCGGAGCCCCGGCCGGTGCCCGTGCACGTCCGCGTGAACGCCCTGGACAGTCCGCTCGCCGAGGCCGACCTGCGCGCGCTCGCCCCGCTCACCGGAGTCGCCGGGCTGCGGCTGCCCAAGGTCACCTCGCGCGCCGACGTCATCCGGGTCGCGGAACGCGCGGCCCCCGCCGACGGCGGCGCCCCCACCCTCTACGCCCTCATCGAATCGGCGCTCGGCCTGGAGCACGCCTACGCCATCGCCACCGCGCACCCCGCCCTGCGCGGCCTCTCCATCGGCGAGGCGGACCTCCGCGCCGACCTGGGCGTACGCGAGGAGGTGGGGCTCGACTGGGCGCGCTCGCGCGTGGTGGTGGCCGCGCGCGCGGCGGGCCTCGCGCCGCCCGCCCAGTCGGTCCACCCGGACATCCGCGACCTCGAAGGGCTCGCCGCGTCCTGCGCCCGGGGCCGCGCGCTCGGCTTCCTGGGCAGGGCGGCGATCCACCCCCGCCAACTCCCGGTGATCGAACGGGCGTACCTGCCCACCCCCGAGGAGATCGAACAGGCGGAAGAGATCACCAAGGCGGCGGCGACGGACGCGGGAGCGCTGGCCCTGCCGGACGGCCGCTTCGTGGACAGGGCGGTGGTGGAGGGCGCGCGGAGAACCCTGGCGCTGGCCCGGCGAGGCTGACCGCCAACGCCGATGGGGCCGCCGGATCATGTGATCCGGCGGCCCCATCGGCGTACAGCCAAGGAACGTCAGCGCTTCTTGGCCGACTCGGCCTCGTCTTCCGCGGGTTCCTTCTTGTCCGCCGCGGGTTCCGACTTCTCCGCCGCAGGCTCATCCGCGGAGGCACCGTCATCGTCCGCTTCGCCGGAGGCGACCGCTGCGGGTTCGACGATCTCCTCGCGGCCGGGGCGGGTCTTCGCCGACACCACGAGGTAGACCACGGCCAGGACGAAGACGACGATCGCGGTCCATACGTTCAGGCGCACGCCCAGGACGTGGTGCGCGTCGTCGACGCGCATGTACTCGATCCAGGCGCGCCCCGCGCAGTACGAGGCGACGTACAGCGCGAACGCCCGTCCGTGCCCGAGCTTGAAGCGGCGGTCGGCCCAGATGACCAGGACGGCGACGCCGATGCACCACAGCGACTCGTACAGGAAGGTGGGGTGGTACGTGCCGGGGACGCGGCCGTCCTCGGCCGAGGTGATCTTCAGGGCCCACGGCACGTCCGTGGGCTTGCCGTACAGCTCCTGGTTGAACCAGTTGCCCCAGCGGCCGATCGCCTGGGCGAGCGCGATGCCGGGGGCCAGCGCGTCGGCCCAGGCGGGCAGCGGGATGCCGCGGCGGCGACAGCCGATCCACGCGCCGACCGCGCCGAGCGCGATCGCGCCCCAGATGCCGAGGCCGCCCTCCCAGATCTTGAAGGCGTCCACCCAGTCACGGCCGTCGCTGAAGTACAGCTGGTAGTCCGTGATCACGTGGTAGAGCCGCCCGCCGACGAGGCCGAACGGCACGGCCCAGACGGCGATGTCGGCCACGGTGCCGGACTGGCCTCCGCGGGCGACCCACCGCTTGTTGCCGAGCCAGACGGCCACGAAGACGCCGATGATGATGCAGAACGCGTAGCCGCGCAACGGAATGGGGCCGAGATCGACCACACCGCGCGACGGACTGGGAATGAAGGCAAGGTCCATGGCAGGTCCGACGCTACCGTGCCGGGCGGCGGGGACGGCAACCCGCCCGGCTACGGGTCCATAACAGGAGCGTCGGCGGCGAGCCCTAGCCCTTGTTCGCGTCCTCCACCATCTTCTTCAGCTTCGCGGGGGTCAGCGGGTTCTGCTGGTCGCCGAAGATGTCCTTGCCGTCGAGCCGCACCGTCGGCGTGCCCCGCAGCTTGGCGTCCTGGAAGGCCTGGTTGGACTCGGTGGCCCAGCTGTCGTGCTTGCCGTCCTCGACGCACTTCTTGAAGGAGTCCGTGACGAGACCGTCCACCTGGCCCGCGAGCTCGATCAGCTTGGCGTTCTTGCTGAACGCGTCGTCGGATTCCTCGGGCTGGTTCTTGTAGAGCACGTCGTGGTACGGAGGGAACTTCCCCGCGTCCTGGGCGCAGCCCGCCGCGTTGGCCGCGCGCAGCGAGCCGCTGCCGCCGAGGTTCTTGTCGATGAGCGTGGCCAGGTGATATTCGACCTTGAGCTGGCCCTTGTCGGCGAGCTCGTGGATGGTCGAGCGATAGGCGTCCTCGAACTGCTTGCAGGCCGGGCAGCGGAAGTCCTCCCAGATGTCGAGGGTGGACTTGGCGCTCTCCTTGCCGAGCGGGAGCGACAGCTTGTCCTTGCCGTTCGCCCCCTTGGGCGCGACCACGGGGCCCGACGACGTGTCGCTCTTGTCATCGCCACCGGAATTGGCGGCGAGCAGGCCCACCACCGCGGCGAGGCCGAGCACACCGACCACCGCGGCTCCGACGATCAGCCCTCTGCGCTGCTTGTCGCGGGCCTTCTGCCGCTCTCGCTCTTCCGCCAGCCGCTCGCGGGCCGATCGCTTTCCCTCACGGTTCTTCTCACTCACACCCCGCCAACGAACCGGGGAGGCACGAGCGTGCCTCCCCGGTCCGAATCCACCCGTACGGGTTATGCCTTGCCGCGGACACCGTCCGCGAGTTCGCCCGCGAGCGCCCGCACGGCCGCGAGGCCCGCCTGCTCGTCCTCGGCGTCGAGCATCCGCTGGACGAAGGCCGAGCCGACGATCACGCCGTCGGCGAAGCCCGCGACCTCGGCGGCCTGGCGGGCGTTGGAGACGCCGAGCCCGACGCAGACCGGCAGGTCGGTGGTGGCCTTGGTGCGCCGCACCAGCTCCTGCGCCTGTTCGCCGACAGAGGCGCGGGTGCCGGTGACGCCCATCAGGGACGCCGCGTAGACGAAGCCGGAACCGGCCGCCGTGATGGTGGCGAGCCGCGCGTCCTTGCTGCTCGGCGCGACGACGAAGACCGTCGCGAGGCCGTGCTTCTCGGCGTGCTCCCGCCACAGCGCCGACTCCTGGACGGGCAGGTCGGGCAGGATGCAGCCCGCGCCACCCGCCTCGGCGAGCTCGGCGGTGAAGCGCTCCACGCCGTAGCGGTCGATCGGGTTCCAGTACGTCATGACGAGCACCGGCTTGCCGGTCGCCGCATGGGCCTCGCGGACCGTGCGCATGACGTCGCGGATCTTGAGGCCGCCGCGCAGCGCGATGTCGTCGGCGGTCTGGATGACCGGGCCGTCGAGCACCGGGTCGGAGTGCGGCAGGCCCACCTCGACCACGTCGGCGCCGCCCTCGAAGGCGGCCTTGACCGCCGCGATGCCGCCGTCCACGGTCGGGAATCCGGCCGGGAGATAGGCGATGAGCGCGGACCTGCCCTCGGCCTTCGTGGCCGCGAGAGTGTCGTCCAACAGCTGGATGTTGCCGCTCACTTGGCGTCCCCCTGAATCTCCGCGGTGGCCGCCGCGTCCGCCTCGACGGCGGCGTCCGTGTCGTACAGGCCGAAGTAGCGCGCGGCCGTGTCCATGTCCTTGTCGCCGCGTCCGGAGAGGTTGACGATGATCAGCCCCTCCTTGCCGAGCTCCTTGCCGACGTCCAGCGCGCCCGCGAGCGCGTGGGCGCTCTCGATGGCCGGGATGATGCCCTCGGTCCTGGACAGGAGCCGCAGCGCCTGCATGGCGGCGTCGTCGGTGACCGCGCGGTACTCACCGCGGCCGCTGTCCTTGAGGTAGGCGTGCTCGGGGCCGATGCCGGGGTAGTCGAGTCCGGCCGAGATCGAGTAGGGCTCGGTGATCTGGCCCTCCTCGTCCTGGAGGACGTAGCTACGGGAGCCGTGCAGGATGCCGGGCTCGCCCGCGGTCAGGGTGGCCGCGTGCTCGCCGGTCTCCACGCCGTGCCCGGCGGGCTCGCAGCCGATCAGGCGTACGTCCGCGTCCGGGATGAAGGCGTGGAAGAGGCCGATGGCGTTGGAGCCGCCGCCCACGCAGGCGACGGCGGCGTCGGGCAGGCGTCCGGCGCGCTCCAGGATCTGCCGCCTGGCCTCGACGCCGATGACGCGGTGGAAGTCGCGGACCATGGCGGGGAAGGGGTGCGGGCCCGCGACGGTGCCGAAGAGGTAGTGCGTGCGGTCCACATTGGCGACCCAGTCGCGGAACGCCTCGTTGATGGCGTCCTTCAGGGTGCGGCTGCCGGACTTCACGGCGACGACCTCGGCGCCCAGCATGCGCATCCTGGCCACGTTCAGGGCCTGGCGCTCGGTGTCGATCTCGCCCATGTAGATGGTGCATTCGAGGCCGAAGAGCGCACAGGCGGTGGCCGTGGCGACGCCGTGCTGGCCCGCGCCGGTCTCGGCGATCACGCGGGTCTTGCCCATGCGCTTGGTGAGCAGGGCCTGGCCGAGCACGTTGTTGATCTTGTGCGAGCCGGTGTGGTTCAGGTCCTCGCGCTTGAGGAAGATCCGGGCGCCACCGGCGTGCTCCGCGAAACGGGGCACCTCCGTGAGGCTGCTGGGGCGGCCGGTGTAGTTGACGAGCAGGTCGTCGAGCTCGGCGGCGAAGGCGGGGTCGCTCTTGGCCTTGTCGTACTCGACGGCGACCTCGTCCACGGCGGCGACGAGGGCCTCCGGGATGAACTTGCCGCCGAACGCGCCGAAGTAACCTTCGGCGCTGGGGATTTGACCCTCCGGGTCGGGGATGAAGTACTCGCTGGGCATGTGGAAACCTCGCGTTGGCATGGCATTGGCGGTCGGGGTGCATACGCCTTTGCGCCGTCGCTGGTCACGGGTCCATCGCGACTGCGGCCCAGATTGGGCTGATCGCGCAGTTCCCCGCGCCCCTTATCAGGGGCGCCTCAGCTCGCGGCGGCGCTCAGGCGCCGCCCTGCCATCGCATGCCCGGAATCTGGCCCGGCTCCGACCCGATGTGGTACCGCACCCGCCTGCCCCGCACGCGCCGCGCGGGCGCCCGGCAGCCGCGGGGGCGGCAGCCGGGTGCGAGGCGGGCGGCAATGGACATGGGTGGAGTCAGCTCCGTCCGTGGCGCAGGGCCGGGTGGGCGCCCGCGGCGACCAGGTCCGAGACGGCGGACCTCGGGTCGCGGCCCGTGACCAGGGACTCGCCCACGAGCACCGCGTCGGCGCCCGCGTTGGCGAAGGCGATGAGGTCGTGCGGACCGCGCACACCGGACTCGGCGATCTTGACGACGCTGTCCGGCAGCTCGGGGGCGACCCGCTCGAAGGTGGAGCGGTCGACCTTGAGGGTCTTCAGGTCGCGGTTGTTGACGCCGATGACGCGGGCTCCCGCGTCCACGGCGCGCTCGGCCTCGTCCTCGTCGTGCACCTCGACGATCGGCGTGAGGCCGATCGATTCGGCACGCTCGATGAGGGACTCCAGGGCGGGCTGCTCCAGGGCGGCCACGATCAGCAGCGCGAGGTCGGCGCCGTACGCCCTGGCCTCCCACAGCTGGTACGAGGTGACGATGAAGTCCTTGCGGAGCACCGGGATGTCGACCTTGGCGCGGACGGCCTCCAGGTCGGCGAGCGAACCGCCGAAGCGGCGCTCCTCGGTGAGCACGGAGATGACGGCGGCGCCGCCCGCCTCGTAGTCGGCGGCGAGCCCCGCGGGGTCGGCGATCGCGGCGAGCGCGCCCTTGGAGGGGCTGGAGCGCTTGACCTCGCAGATGACCTTGACGCCGTCGCCGCGCAGGGCGGCCGCGCCGTCCTTGGCCGCGGGCGCCTTGGCCGCGCGCTCCTTGAGCTCGTCGAGGCTGACGCGCGCCTGCCGCTCCGCGAGGTCGGCACGGACTCCGTCGATGATCTCGTCGAGCACACTCACGCGAGCGGCCCCCTTCCTGACGGTTGAGCTGACGTTCAAGCTGGTCACTGCGATGGTATCCGCAGGAGGGCGAAGGCCCCGCATCCGGTTGACGCGCGTCCCACGACCTGGACACCCGACGCGCCCGTGACCTGGACGTTCACCACCGCCACGGCCCAAGTGTCCACCGCTCCCGCGGCGTGCGCCGTCAGGGGTGCAGCCACGATCCGAACGGCAGATTGCGGACCAGGGTGAAGACCGCGATCAGTGCGCCGACGCTCCACAGCTGCACCGGGCCCAACTCGATCCGCAGCGGCTTTCCGCGCGCCGTCCGGATCGCCCACACGGTCCACAGGACGGCGAAGAGGACGTATCCGGCGACGGCCATCGCGTTGGCGCCGAGCGCCGTGGCGAAGTCGCCGTGGATGAACGCGTGGGCGCTGCGCAGACCGCCGCAGCCGGGGCAGTAGATGCCGGTGAGGCGCAGGAGCGGGCAGGCGGGGTAGTGGCCGGGTTCGTTCGGGTCGACCGCGCCGACGTAGACGAAGGCCCCGACGACCGAGGCGAGCACACCGGCGGGCACGAGCAGGCGGGTCAGGACGGCGGGCTCGGCGCTCTCGGTTTCGGCGGTCACCCGTGCATTCTGCCTCGCGCGAGGTGCCGTCGCCCGGCGGGCGGACGCGCAAGAGGCGGACGCGCAAGAGGCGGACGCGCAAGAGGCGGCCCCGGCGACTTGCCGGACCGCCTCTTGGCGTACGCCGATCCCCTACGAGCGGTTCAGCTCTCGGAGCCAGCGACCTGTCGCTGCGGGCGCTTGGTCTGGCCCATGCCCGCCATGCGCATGACGCCGCCCACGATGCCGCCGATCACGATGATCGCCATGCCGGCCCAGAACCCGGGCACGTTCGCCATCACCATGAAGGCACCCGCGACGCAGAAACCGATGAAGGCGATGATGACACCGGTCCAGGCGGCCGGGGTGTGTCCGTGGCTGGCCATGACTTGCTCCTCGTTGCTGTGCGTGGTGATGGGGGAAGCCCACCGCGAGTCGGACGCTCGCGGCCATTGTCCCGTACTCGCGCGTATGCCGTGAGCGCGGGGTCACGCTACGCGCGTCGGTCCTGTCAGGTTTCGCGCGTCGGGTCCTCGCCGCGGTCGAGGGCCTTCCACATCTCCTCGGGCCGCTCCGGGTCCGGCGCGCGGCGGGCCTTGCGGGGTCGTGGCGAACCGTCGCGTTCGTAGCGGCTGGACATCGCGGGCCAGCCACGGCCGTAGGTGAGCGCGAGCAGGCCCGCGAGCAGGAGCAGGACGCCCGCGGCGGCCGCGGCGTACGGCCAGCCGGTGTGGCTCAGCTCCCCGATGGTGGCGGCGGCGTCGCCGGACGCCGTGGCGGCCTTCTCGTCGAGGGCGGCCCGGTCGCCCGCGCCGAGGAGGGCGGCCGCGATCGTGCCCGCGCCGCTGAGCGTGAGCAGCAGGGAGACCAGGACGCGGCCGGTGCGGCGGACCGCGAAGACCGCGACGAGGGCGGCCAGGCCCACTATGGCGAGCGCCGCGGGGACGCCCGTGACGTCGCCTCCCGTGGCCGAGAGCGGCAGGGAGCCGCCCGCCACGGAAGCGGTGCCGTGCGCCCACTCCTGGCGCGATGCGAGCAGGGCGAGGGCCGCGCCGACGGCGCCGAGCAGCAGCGCTGCGGCGATGCTGCGCCTGCTGCTGCGCTGCTCTCGGCTCTCGGCGGGAGCCTCGGTACGGGGCGGTGGTACTGCGGAAGTCACCTGTCCACTATCCCTCACGGCCCGAACGCGCGTGCAGCCGGTTCGCCGTGTGGATGGCGCGCAGTACGGCGGCGGCCTTGTTGCGGCACTCGGTGTCCTCGGCGACGGGGTCGGAGTCGGCGACCACACCCGCTCCGGCCTGCACGTATGCCGTGCCCTCGCGGAGCAGGGCGGTGCGGATGGCGATCGCGGTGTCGGAGTCGCCCGCGAAGTCGAGGTAGCCGACGCAGCCGCCGTACAGGCCGCGCCGGGACGGCTCCAGCTCGTCGATGATCTGCATCGCGCGGGGCTTGGGGGCACCGGAGAGGGTGCCTGCCGGGAAGCAGGCGGTGAGCACGTCGAAGGCGGTGCGTCCGTCGGCGACCTGTCCGGTGACCGTCGACACGATGTGCATGACGTGCGAGTACTTCTCGATGGACATGAAGTCGACGACCTCGACGGAGCCCGGCTCGCAGACCCTGCCCAGGTCGTTGCGGCCCAGGTCGACGAGCATGAGGTGCTCGGCGCGCTCCTTGGGGTCGGCGAGCAGTTCGTCGGCGAGCGCCTGGTCCTCCTGCGGGGTGGCGCCCCGGTGCCGGGTCCCCGCGATGGGGTGCACCATGGCGCGCCCGTCCTCGACCTTGACGAGGGCCTCGGGCGAGGAGCCGACCACGTCGAATCCGTCGAAGCGGAAGAGGTACATGTACGGCGAGGGGTTGGTCGCCCGCAGCACCCGGTAGACGTCCAACGCGCTTGCCGTGCACGGCGTTTCGAACCGCTGCGAGGGCACGACCTGGAAGGCCTCACCGGCCCGGATGCGCTCCTTGATGTCCTCGACGGCCTCCTGGTACTGCTCGCCGCCCCACAGCGCGGTGTACTCGGGCAGCTCGGAGGGCGGCAGGGCGGCAGGGGGCTGGGAGACGGGCCGGGAGAGGTCGGCCTCCATGGCGTCGAGGCGGGCGACCGCGTCGGCGTACGCCTCGTCGACGCCGGTGTCGAGGTCGTTGTGGTTGATCGCGTTGGCGATCAGCAGGACCGAGCCGTCCCAGTGGTCCAGGACGGCGAGGTCGCTGGTGAGGAGCATCGTCAGCTCGGGGAGTTTCAGGTCGTCCCGCTCCCCCGGGCCGATCTTCTCCAGGCGGCGCACGATGTCGTAGCCGAGGTAGCCGACCATGCCGCCGGTGAAGGGCGGCATCCCGGCGGCCAGGTCGCGCGGGGTGTGCAGCAGTTCGACGGTGGCGCGCAGCGCGGCGAGCGGGTCGCCCGACGTGGGGACGCCGACGGGCGGGGTGCCGAGCCAGTGGGCCTCGCCGTCGCGGACGGTGAGGGTGGCGGCGCTGCGGACGCCGACGAAGGAGTAGCGGGACCAGGTGCGGCCGTTCTCCGCGGATTCCAGGAGGAAGGTGCCGGGACGCTCGGCGGCGAGCTTGCGGTAGAGGCCGACGGGGGTGTCGCCGTCCGCGAGGAGCCTGCGGCTGACGGGGAGCACGCGGCGGTCGGCCGCCAGCTTGCGGAAGGTCTCGAGGTCCATGGGTGCAGACCCTACTGACCGGGCGCGGGCGCGGGGGACACGGGAAGCACGTCGGAGTCGAAGCAGGTGCGGGTGCCCGTGTGGCAGGCCGCGCCGACCTGGTCGACCTGGACGAGGACGGTGTCCGCGTCGCAGTCAAGGGCCACCTCCTTGACGTACTGGAAGTGGCCCGAGGTGTCGCCCTTGACCCAGTACTCCTGGCGGCTGCGCGACCAGTAGGTGCAGCGTCCTGTGGTGAGGGTGCGATGCAGTGCCTCGTCGTCCATCCAGCCGAGCATCAGCACCTCACCGGTGTCGTACTGCTGGGCGATGGCGGGGACGAGCCCGTCGGCGCTGCGCTTCAGGCGCGCGGCGATCTCCGGGTCGAGGCTGCTGCTGGGCGGGGGAACGCTGGTCATGGGCCCATTGTGCCGCGCTCCCGGCCCGCGCCCCGCGTGCGTCCACTGTCCGGACCGGGTGGGTGGTCGTAGGCTGGCTGGCATGTCGACCCATGCCAAGCGTGAACGACTTCTCCTCGCCGACCTGTTGGAGGCGCAGGGCCCGGCGGCCCCCACCCTGTGCGAGGGCTGGCAGACCCGGGACCTCGCGGCCCACGTGGTGGTGCGCGAGCGCCGCGCGGACGCCGCGGGCGGGCTCGTGATCAAGCAGCTGGCCGCGCGTCTGGAGCGGGTGCAGGCCGAGTTCGCCGCGAAGCCGTACGAGGAACTGATCCAGCTGATCAGGACGGGCCCGCCGCGCTTCTCGCCGTTCTCGCTCAAGCAGGTCGACGAGGCGTCGAACGCCGTCGAGTTCTACGTGCACACCGAGGACGTGCGCAGGGCCGCGCCCGACTGGACGCCGCGCGAACTCGACCCGGTGTTCGCCGACGCCCTGTGGTCCCGTCTGGAGCGCACCGCGCGCCTGGTGGGCCGCAAGGCGCCCACCGGCCTGGTGCTGCGCCGTCCGGACGGCCGGACGGTGGTGGCGCACCGGGGGACGCCGGTGGTGACGGTGACCGGCGAGCCCTCCGAGCTGCTGATGTTCGTGTACGGCAGGCAGGAGGTCGCCGATGTCGCCCTGGACGGCGACAAGGACGCGATCGCCACGCTCCACGAGTCCAAGCGGCTCGGACTCTAGGATTCCTTCCATGATCAAAGTAGCCATGGTGAGTGTGTACGTCGACGACGTCGCGAAGGCCCAGGCCTTCTACACGGACGTGCTGGGCTTCGAGACCCGCACGCACATCGACATGGAGGACGGCAACCTGTTCGTCACGGTGGGCGCGGCCGGTGCCCAGGCGGACCTCGAGGTGCTCCTCGAACCGGGCCAGGGGCCGATCGCCGAGCCGTACCGCGCGGCCCTGCGCGCGGCGGACCTGCCGTGCATCGTCTTCTCCGTGGACGACGTGCGCGCCGAGCACGAACGGCTCGGCGCGCTCGGCGTGACGTTCCCCCAGCCGCCGACGGAACAGGGCCCGTTGCTCACCGCGGTGCTCGACGACACGGTCGGCAATCTGGTGATGCTGTCCCAGCCGATCGGCTGAACGCGCCGGGTCAGCGCGGGAGTTCGGCGCGGCGCAGGGCGCGGGAGCAGAGTCCGTACACCCCGCCCGCCACGGTGACCGCCGCTCCCGTGACGAATACGGGGCCCGCGCCCCAGGCGCCGATCGCGATCCCCGTGAGGGGGTAGCTGAGCGGCGGTATGCCCATGGTGAAGAGGCTGCTCACCGAGGTGACGCGGCCCAGGTAGGCGGGGTCGGTGGCCGTCTGCAGGAGCGCCCCGGCCAGGGCGCCGCCGAGGCCGAGGCACAGCCCCACGAAGAACGCGGCCACCACTCCGGCCGCCACGGACGGCGCGAACGCGAACGCGCCGAGCGCGGCCGCCCCCGGCAGCACCGACCACGACATCACGAGCCCCGCACGCGGCACCCGGCGCCGCACGGTGAGCAGCAGCGACGCGGCCCCCGCGCCCACGCCGAAGCCCGCGAGGATCCACCCCATCCCGGCCGCGCCCCAGCCGCGCTCGTCGGCGAGCAGCACGAGGCCCACGTTGACGGGTCCGGCGAAGCCCATCTCGCTCACCGCGATCGTGACCACCAGCGGGGCGAGGACGCGGTGGCCGCGCACGTACCGCAGCCCGTCGGCCAGTTGGCGCCGCGCGGTGTCCGCGCGGCCCGCCCGTTCGTCGGCGGCGGGCTCCCGCAGCCGTACGGCCATGAGCAGCGGCAGGGACACGGCGAACAGTACCCCGGCCACCCCGAACCCCGCCGCGGGCCCGCCCACCGCGACCGCGAGGCCGCCGAGCGGCGCCGAGCACACGGTGGCCACGCGCTGGGCGAGCCCGCGCATCCCCTGCACCCGGCTGAGCTGCCCCGGAGCGGTGATGCGCGGCGGCAGGGCGCCGACACTCGGCAGGAAGAGCGCGTCCACGGCCCCGAAGACGAGGGCGACGACGGCGAGCAGCCAGATCCCGGGGGTGGTCACCAGCAGCAGCGCGGCGACCGAGAGGATCACCGCGCAGCGCACGGCGTCGCTGCCGATGACCACGCGGCGCGGCCCGAAGCGGTCGGCGATGACGCCCCCGCCGAGCATGAGCACCGCGCGCGGCACCGAGCCGACGGCGAGCACGAGCCCGGTCTGCGCCGCGCCACCGCTGCGGGCCGCGGCCCAGGACAGCGCCACGAAGTAGACGCTGTCGCCGATCATCGATGCGGTGTAGGCGCTCAGCCAGCGCAGGACGTTGGGGTCGCGGTGGGCGGGGCGTTCGGCGGTGGCGGGGGCCAGGGATATGCCGGTGGCGGTCATGGTGGACGCCCTCTCAGAGCCGGAACGGGAAGCTGGCCAGGTGTACGGCGACGTTCTCGCGCCCTGCGGTGTCACCGGCCGCCTCGGCGGCCTTGCCCCGCTCCTCGTACGTCCTGACCAGGGCGTGGATCTCGGCGTTGAGCGAGGTGAGCTCGGCGGGGTTGAGGCGGGCGAGGAAGTCCGACTGGTCGGCCGCCTCGCGCCACCGCTCACCCCACGCCGTCTGCTGGTCCAGGTAGGTCTCGTACTGCTCGTGGCGGTGCGCGATGAGCCGACGGATGATCGCGGAGTGCGCGGCGACGCCCTCGGGAGTGTCCTTGAAGTCCTCGTGGCGGAAGCTCAGGTTGTCCTGCGCGGCACGCCACCAGCGCTCCCGCGCGTCGCCGCTTTGCGCGTCGGCCTCCTCGATGAGGCCGTGCTCAGCGAGCTTGCGCAGGTGGTAGCTGACCAGGGATACGGCCTCGTCGACCTGCGCGGCGAGCTGCGACGCGGTCGCGGTGCCCGCCGCCCGCAGCCTGCCGTAGAGCTTCAGGCGCAGGGGGTGACCGAGGGCCTTCAGCGTCCCGACGTCGGTGATCCGGCGGGTCTCGGCGGGCCGGGGCTGCTTGTCGTCCATGTGCTCACCGTAGATAGGAAGGAAATGTTGCGCAATATAAATTGCGCAACTTTCGCTTCCTACCTGGACGGAAAACGGCCCCGATCACCCAACGGTGACCGGGGCCGTGGACCCGAGGGCCTCAGCGAACGGGATGCCCCGCCCCCCGAAGGGCCTCCTTCACCTCACCGATCCGCAGATCCCCGAAGTGGAAGACCGACGCGGCGAGCACCGCGTCCGCGCCCGCCGCGACGGCAGGCGGAAAGTGCTCCAGGCGGCCCGCGCCGCCCGAGGCGATCACCGGCACCGTGACGTGCTTGCGGACCGCCGAGATCATCTCGATGTCGTAGCCGTCCTTGGTGCCGTCCGCGTCCATCGAGTTGAGCAGGATCTCGCCCGCGCCGAGCTCGGCGGCGCGGTGCGCCCATTCGACGGCGTCGATTCCGGCGGACTTCCGGCCGCCGTGGGTGGTGACCTCGAAGCCCCCGGACGGAGTCCGCCTCGCGTCCACCGAGAGCACGAGCACCTGGCGCCCGAACCGCTCCGCGATCTCGCGGATCAGCTCGGGGCGCGCGATGGCGGCCGTGTTCACGCCCACCTTGTCGGCGCCCGCGCGGAGCAGCTTGTCGACGTCCTCCGCGGTGCGCACGCCGCCGCCGACCGTGAGCGGGATGAAGACCTGCTCGGCGGTGCGGCGGACCACGTCGTACGTCGTCTCGCGGTTGCCGGAGGAGGCCGTGATGTCCAGGAAGGTGAGCTCGTCGGCGCCCTCGGCGTCGTACACCTTGGCCATCTCGACGGGGTCGCCCGCATCCCGCAGGTTCTGGAAGTTGACGCCCTTCACGACGCGGCCGTTGTCCACGTCGAGGCAGGGGATGACGCGTACGGCGAGGGTCATGCCGTGCCTCCCGAAGGCCGGTACGCCTCCACCTCGACCTCGACGACCAGGCTGGGGTCGACGAAGCCGGAGACGATGAGCATCGAGGCGGCGGGGCGCACGTCGTCGAAGAGCTCCTTGTGGGCGCGGCCCACGTCGTCGACGTCGCGCGCGTGCGTGAGGTACATGCGGGTGCGCACCACGTGCTCGCGGCCGAGGCCCAGCTTCTTCAGGGCGTCGAAGGCGACCTGGAAGGCGTTGACCGTCTGCTCGTAGGGCGTGCCCGCGTCTATGGAGCCGTTCACCACGGAGGTGCAGCCGGACACCAGGACGAGGCCGCCCGGCAGTTCGACGGCGCGGGAGTAGCCGAAGGCGTCCTCCCACGGGCCGCCCGAGTTCACCCGGCGTACGACGTCGCTCATGACGACGCCACCGCGGCGAGCGCCTCTTCGAGGGTGAACGCCTTCGCGTACAGCGCCTTGCCGACGATCGCACCCTCGACGCCCTGCGGGACGAGCTCGGCGATGGCGCGCAGGTCGTCCAGGGAGGAGACGCCGCCCGACGCCACCACGGGGCGGTCCGTCGCCGCGCAGACGTTGCGCAGGAGTTCCAGGTTGGGGCCCTGCAGCGTGCCGTCCTTGGCGATGTCGGTGACCACGTAGCGCGCGCAGCCCTCGGAGTCGAGGCGCTCCAGGGTCTCGTAGAGGTCGCCGCCGTCGCGGGTCCAGCCGCGGCCGCGCAGCGTCGTGCCGCGTACGTCGAGGCCGACCGCGATCTTGTCGCCGTACTCGGCGATGACCTTGGCGACCCAGTCCGGGGTCTCCAGGGCGGCCGTGCCCAGGTTCACGCGGGTGCAGCCGGTGGCGAGGGCGGCGGCGAGCGTGTCGTCGTCGCGGATGCCGCCGGACAGCTCGACCTTGATGTCCATGGCGCCCGCGACCTCGGCGATCAGGGCGCGGTTGTCGCCGGTGCCGAACGCGGCGTCCAGGTCGACCAGGTGCAGCCACTCGGCGCCCGACCGCTGCCAGGCGAGGGCGGCCTCCAGCGGGGAGCCGTAGGACGTCTCCGAGCCGGACTCGCCGTGGACGAGGCGTACGGCCTGGCCGTCGCGGACGTCGACGGCGGGAAGGAGTTCGAGGGTGCTCACAGGGTTCCGATCCAGTTGGTGAGGAGCTGGGCGCCGGCGTCGCCGGACTTCTCGGGGTGGAACTGGGTGGCGCTCAGGGCGCCGTTCTCGACGGCCGCCACGAAGGGCTCGCCGTGCGTGGACCAGTGCACGTACGGGGCGCGCATCACCGGGTTCACGACTTCGAGGGACCACTTGTGCACGGCGTAGGAGTGCACGAAGTAGAAGCGCGCGTCGTCGTCCAGGCCCTTGAAGAGCGGGGACCCGGCCGATGCCCGCACCGTGTTCCAGCCCATGTGCGGCACGATGTCGGCCCGCAGCGGCTCGACCGTGCCGGGCCACTCGTCCAGGCCCTCGGTCTGAACGCCGTGCTCGATGCCGCGCGCGAAGAGGATCTGCATGCCCACGCAGATGCCCATCACGGGACGGCCGCCGGACAGACGGCGCCCGACGATCCAGTCGCCGCGCACCTCCTTCAGCCCCTGCATGCAGGCGGCGAACGCGCCGACGCCGGGCACGAGCAGGCCGTCGGCGTTCATGGCCTTGTCGTAGTCGCGGGTGATCTCGACGTCGGCGCCCGCGCGCGCGAGGGCGCGCTCGGCGGAGCGGACGTTGCCGAAGCCGTAGTCGAAGACGACGACCTTCTTGGGAGTGCTCATCTCGCGTACGCCTCCCGTCAGTTCCAGTAGTCGAGCCGCAGGATGCCCGCGGCCAGACACATCACGGCGCCGATGGAGAGCAGCGTGATGAGGCTCTTGGGCATCCCCTGCTTGACGAAGGAGATGATGCCGCCGATCAGGAAGAGGCCGACGACGATGAGGATGGTGTTCAGACCGGTCATGGGTTTACAGCGCGCCCTTCGTGGAGGGGAGGATCCCGGCGGCGCGCGGGTCGTGCTCCGCGGCGTAGCGCAGGGCGCGGGCCAGGGCCTTGAACTGGCACTCCACGATGTGGTGGGCGTTGCGTCCGTACGGCACGTGCACGTGCAGGGCGATCTGCGCCTGCGCGACGAAGGACTCCAGGATGTGCCGGGTCATCGTGGTGTCGTACTCGCCGATCATCGGCGCCATGTTCTCGGGCTCGGTGTGCACCAGGTACGGACGGCCGCTGAGGTCGACGGTCACCTGGGCGAGGGACTCGTCGAGCGGGACCGTGCAGTTGCCGAAGCGGTAGATGCCCACCTTGTCGCCGAGCGCCTGCTTGAAGGCGGCGCCGAGGGCGAGCGCGGTGTCCTCGATGGTGTGGTGCGAGTCGATGTGCAGGTCGCCCTCGGTCTTGACCGTGAGGTCGAAGAGGCCGTGGCGGCCGAGCTGGTCGAGCATGTGGTCGTAGAAACCGACCCCGGTCGACACGTCGACCTTTCCGGTGCCGTCGAGGTCGATCTCGACGACGACGGAGGTCTCCTTGGTGGTTCTCTCCACCCGTCCAACGCGGCTCATGCGCTCTGCTCCTTCTTGAGTTCGCGTACCGCATCGAGGAACGCGTCGTTTTCGGCGGGGGTTCCCGCGGAGACCCGCAGCCACCCGGGCACTCCGTTGTCCCTGACCAGGACGCCCCGGTCGAGGATCTGCCGCCACACGGCGTGGGCGTCGGCGAACCGCCCGAACTGCACGAAGTTGGCGTCGGAGTCGGTCACTTCGTAGCCCGTCGCGCGCAGCTCGGTGACCAGGCGGTCGCGCTCGGCCTTGAGCTGCTCGACGTAGCCGAGGAGGGTGTCGGTGTGCTCCAGGGCGGCGAGCGCGGTGGCCTGCGTGACGGCCGAGAGGTGGTAGGGCAGCCGGACCAGCTGTACCGCGTCGACGACCGCGGGGTCGGCGGCGAGGTAGCCGAGGCGCAGGCCCGCCGCGCCGAACGCCTTCGACATGGTGCGCGAGACGACGAGGTTCGGCCGCCCCTCGATCAGCGGGAGCAGCGAGTCGCCGTGGCTGAACTCGACGTACGCCTCGTCGACCACGACGATCGCCCCGGCAGTCGCAGCCTTGGCGGCCTGCGCCGCTTCGTAGAGGGCGAGGACGGTCTCGGCGCTCACCGCGTTGCCCGTGGGGTTGTTGGGTGTGGTGATGAAGACGACGTCGGGCCGGTTCGCGGCGATGGCCTCGGTGGCGGCGGCCACGTCGATCGTGAAGTCGTCGTGGCGCGGCCCCGAGATCCAGCCGGTGCCGGTGCCGCGGGCGATCAAGCCGTGCATCGAGTACGAGGGCTCGAAGCCGATGGCCGTCCGCCCGGGGCCGCCGAAGGTCTGCAGGAGCTGCTGGATGACTTCGTTCGAGCCGTTGGCCGCCCAGACGTTGCCGAGGGCGACCCGGTGGCCCGCGGTGCGGGTGAGATAGCGGGCGAGCTCGGTGCGCAGCTCCACCGCGTCCCTGTCGGGGTAGCGGTTGAGGTCGCGGGCGGCCTCGCGCACCCGCTCCGCGATGCGCTCGACGAGCGCGTCGGGCAGCGGGTAGGGGTTCTCGTTGGTGTTCAGGCGTACGGGTACGTCGAGCTGGGGGGCGCCGTAGGGGGACTTGCCGCGCAGTTCGTCGCGTACGGGAAGGTCGTCGATGTTCGTCACTTGCCCTCCGGCACCTTCCACCCGAACCTGGCCTTGACCGCCGCGCCGTGGGCGGGCAGGTCCTCGGCCTCGGCGAGCGTCACCACGTGGTGCGCGACGTCGGCGAGGGCCTCGCGGGAGTAGTCGACGATGTGGATGCCGCGCAGGAACGACTGCACGGAGAGGCCCGAGGAGTGGCAGGCGCAGCCGCCGGTCGGCAGGACGTGGTTGGAGCCCGCGCAGTAGTCGCCGAGGGAGACCGGCGCCCAGGGCCCCACGAAGATCGCGCCCGCGTTCTTGACGCGGTCCGCGACGGCGGTGGCGTCCGCGGTCTGGATCTCCAGGTGCTCGGCGCCGTACGCGTCGACGACCCTGAGGCCCTCCTCCAGGCCGTCGACCAGGACGATCGCGGACTGGCGGCCGCTCAGCGCGGGCACGATCCGGTCCTCGACGTGCTTGGTGGCCGCGATCTGCGGCGCCAGCTCCTTGTCGACCGCGTCGGCGAGCGCCACGGAGTCGGTGACCAGGACGGCGGCCGCGAGCGGGTCGTGCTCGGCCTGGCTGATCAGGTCGGCCGCGACGTGCGCCGGGTCGGCGGTGTCGTCGGCGAGGACAGCGATCTCGGTCGGGCCCGCCTCGGTGTCGATGCCGATGCGGCCGGTGAAGTAGCGCTTGGCGGCCGCGACCCAGATGTTGCCGGGGCCCGTGACCATGTTGGCGGCGGCGCAGCTCTCGGTGCCGTAGGCGAACATCGCGACGGCCTGGGCGCCGCCGACCGCGTACACCTCGTCGATGCCGAGGAGCGCGCAGGCGGCGAGGATCGTCGGGTGCGGCAGGCCGTCGAAGTCGGCCTGCGGCGGGGACGCGAGCGCCATCGACTCGACGCCCGCCTCCTGCGCGGGGACCGCGTTCATGATCACCGAGGAGGGGTAGACCGACCGGCCGCCGGGCGCGTACAGCCCGACGCGCTCGACGGGTACCCACTTTTCGGTGACCGAGCCGCCCGGGACGACCTGGGTGGTGTGCGGGGCGCGGCGCTGGGCGCGGTGGACGGTGCGGGCGCGGCGGATGGACTCCTCCAGGGCCGCGCGGACCTCGGGGGCGAGACCGGCCAGGGCCTCGGCGAGCGCGGCCGCGGGCACGCGGACCTGCTCAAGGCGGACGCCGTCGAACTTCTCCGCGTACTCGATCAGCGCCGCGTCGCCACGATGATGCACGTCCTCGCAGATGGGCCGCACCTTCTCCAGGGCGGCCGCGACGTCGAAGTCGGCACGGGGCAGCAGGGCGCGCAGGGCGGCCCCCGACGGAAACTCCGTAAGGGCATCGCCGCGCAGATCGATTCGAGAGATCACATGGCCAATTCTCTCAGACCTTCTTTCGGCGCCGAACGCCCGTATCACTGGCTGATATGAACCTCGGAACCGCGCGTTCACCACTAGCGTTCAGGCCGTCACGGAACGGGCATGAACAGGTGTACGAAATACAAACGCACGTGGCACGGGGAGGACGGAAGCAGTGGCCGACGGCACCGGCATCGGGGACCCGCCGGACGGACTGACCGCCGCGGAGATCGGCATGTGGCAGGCCTTCCGCAACGGCAGCGTCTACGACCTCAGATCGGGCGACGCGACCGTGGACGATCCGCACGGCGGCCACCCCTGGGGGCCCGAGCGGAGCGTGCGCGCGCGCATCGTGTGCTGGCTACTGCTCGACGGACCGCCCGCGCTCGCGGGCCGCGTCTCCTCCCTCAAACTCGCGGGCGTGCAGGTCACCGACGCGCTCGACCTCGCGGGCGGCACGGTCGTCCCGTACACCGAGATGAAGCACTGCCGCTTCGAGAAGGAGATCGTCGTCCCGGAGGCGCGCTTCACCACGCTCCGGCTCGTCGACTGCGCGATCCCCCGCTTCGAGGCCGCCCGCCTGCACACCGAGGGCGACCTGCACCTGCCGCGCTGCCGGATCCACAACGGCATGCGCCTCACCGACGCCCACATCGGCACCGACCTGCTGCTCAACCAGGCCGTCGTCTACCGCGACCGGCGCGGCAACTCGATCCTCGGCGACGGCCTCTCCGTCGGGCAGGACCTCCAGGCCGAGATGATGGAGTCGCACGGCATGCTCAGCCTGCGCGGCGCGAAGATCGGCGTCTCGCTGAGCCTGCGCGGCAGCCTGCTCACCAACCCCTACGGCAAGCGCGCCCTGAACGCCCCGCAGCTGACCGTGGAGCGCTCGCTCTACCTGACCCCGGCGGGCCTCGGCAACCCGTCCCTGACCAGCGGCACGACCCCGGCGCGCGGCACGCGCGTGCAGCGCTTCGAGTGCCAGGGCGGGATCCGTCTGGACGACGGCAGGTTCGGTGACGCCATGGACCTCACCCAGGCCCGCTTCACGCTCCAGAGCGACCAGGAGCTGTCGCTGCGCCGCGTCCAGACGCCCGAGCTGCGCTTCCTCGGCGAGGCGCCGCAGCGCGGCAAGGTGGTGCTGTCCGGCGCCAAGATCGTCACCCTGATCGACCGGTCGGCGAGCTGGCCGGGCCCCGGCTGTCTGCAGATGGGCGGCTTCACCTACGAGAACCTCGTCCCGCAGGGCAGCTTCCCGCTCTCCCTGCGGCTGAGCTGGGTGGCGGCCGCGACCGCGGAGTACAACCCCGAGCCGTACGAGAAGCTCGCGACCGTCCTGCGCAACGGCGGCGAGGACGCGGACGCCCGCGAGGTGCTCCTCGCCAAACAGCGCAGGCGCCGCGAGACGCTGCCGCTGGCGGCGAAGCTGTGGGGGTACGCGCAGGACTGGACGGTCGCGTACGGCTACCGCCCCGGCCGGGCCGCGGTCTGGATGGCCGTGCTGTGGGCGATCAGCGCGGTGGCCTTCGCCCGCGCCGACCACCCCGCGATCAAACCGGGCGAACACCCCAACTGGAACCCGGCCCTGTTCACCCTGGACCTGCTCCTGCCCGTCATCGACCTCGGCCAGGACAGCTACTGGCAGCTGCGCGGCGGCTGGCAGTGGTTCGCCGCGGTCCTGATCCTCCTGGGCTGGATCCTCGCCACGACGGTGGCGGCGGGGGCGACGCGGTTGCTGCGCCGCAGCTAGGCGCTGCGCTTGGCTGGGGCGGTGTGGGTGTGCCCTCCCCCCGGCGTGGGGCTGTGCGCCATCTGCGGGAGCGTCGTGGCTTGTCGCGCAGTTCCCCGCGCCCCTTAGGGGTCCTGCCGGTCGGGTCGCTGCTGCGGGAGCATCGTGGTTGCTCGCGCAGTTCCCCGCGCCCCTTAGGGGTCCTGCCGGTCGGGTCGCTGCTGCGGGAGCGTCGTGGTTGCTCGCGCAGTTCCTCGCGCCCCTTACGGGGCGCTGCGCCGCCGAACCGTTATCCATCCGGAGGCAACCTTCCCCACCCCTGGACCGTCATCCCTGCGCAACCAACAATCGAGCAACCACGACGGTGACCGGCGAGTCCGCGCGAGCGGGGCCGGTTGAGGCGTAAAGGAGGGCACGGTGCTGCGTGCCTTCATCCGTACCGCCCGCATGGTCCGGCACACCCCGCGGCTCGCCGCCGGGCTGCCGCCGGACGACGAGGTGCTCCTCGACGTCCCCGACGAGCGCCTCGCCCCCGCACTGGTCGCCGCGGGCCGGGGCGACTACGGACCCGCCGCCAAGCTCCTCGCCACCTCCCGCGAGGCCGCCGAGTGGGAGAACCGCGACCGCTACACGACGCGGCTCGCCGCCTTCGCCCGCTCCCGTTCCGAGTGGTTCGACGACTGGCTCGGCGCGTCCCCGCACGACCCGGACGCCCTGCTCGTCAAGGCCGAGCTCGCCGTGATGCGCGGCTGGGAGTCACCGGCCCGCGTCGAGCTGCTCAGGGACGCTGGCCCGCTGCTCAGCGCCGCCGCCGACGCGGATCCGCGCGACCCGGTGCCCTGGCGGATCGCGCTCGACCACGCGCGCGGCACCCACGCCCCCCACACCGTCTTCGAGCAGCTGTGGGCGGAGGCGGTGCGCCGCTCCTCGTACCACTACGGCTGCCACGCCTCGGCCCTGCAGTACCTGTCCGCCGCCTGGTACGGCTCGCACCGCGAATGCTTCGACTTCGCCGAGCGCGCCGCCCAGGACGCGCTGCCCGGCTCGTTGATACAGGTCCTCCCCGCCCGCGCCGCCTTCGCCTACCTCACCAGCCCCTCGGGCAACCTGCCGCGCGAACGCCTCGACGCGGCGGCCGACCTCGCGATCGGCCTGTCCAGGGAGTACGACAGCGGCGACCCCTGGCCCGCCGAGGTCCGCAACCTCCTCACCTACGTCCTGGTGCGCCTGGAGCGCTGGGAAGACGCCCTCGAACAACTGCGCCTGATCGGGCCGTACGCGACGTCCTTCCCCTGGGACCGGATGGCCGACGATCCGCTCGGCCAGTTCCTGGAACTGCGCGACGGCGTACGCATAGAAGTCGCGTCGATGACCCCGCTGCGCACTCCGCGGGACCGCGCGCGCCCCGGTGAGCATTAGGCTTGCCGGTCGTGACCACCCGGCTTCCGCTCTTCCCGCTCAACTCGGTGCTCTTCCCCGGCCTCGTACTGCCGCTGAACGTCTTCGAGGAGCGATATCGCGCCATGATGCGCGAGCTGCTCAAGACCCCCGAGGAGGAGCAGCGCCAGTTCGCCGTCGTCGCGATCCGCGACGGCCTGGAGGTGGCGCCGAGCGCGCCAGGACTCCCCGATCAGACGGCGCTGCCCGAGCACGGCCCCGCCGCGGGCTTCGGCGACGACCCCCTCAAGGCGTTCCACACGATGGGCTGCGTGGCCGACGCGGCGACCATCAGAGAACGCGACGACGGCGGCTTCGAGGTGCTCGCCACCGGCACGACCCGGGTCCGGATCCACTCGGTCGACACCTCGGGCGCCTTCCTCACCGCCGAGGTCGAAGAGGTGCCCGAGGAGCCGGGCGAGGGCGCGGGAGCTCTCGCCGAGGGCGTGCTGCGCGCCTTCCGCTCCTACCAGAAGCGGCTCGCGGGGGCGCGCGAGCGCTCCCTCTCGACGGGCGCCGAACTGCCGGACGAGCCGTCCGTGGTGTCGTACCTGGTCGCCGCCGCCGCCGTCCTGGACACCCCCACCAAGCAGCGGCTCCTGGAGTCGGACGACACCGCGGCGCGGCTGCGGGACGAGCTGAAATTGCTGCGCGCCGAGACCGCGATCATCCGTAATCTGCCGTCGTTGCCCGCGACGGAACTGACGCGGGGCACCACGAGCCTCAACTGACGTGCGGCCACGGCCGCCGGGGGCCACGAGCGACGTAAGGGCGCGAGCGATCATGGCGAAGAAGCAGAAGAAGCAGACGGGCGCGGGCGGCACGCCCGCGACGGTGGCGCTCACCGCGGCGGGCACCGCCTTCACCGTGCACTCCTACGAGCACGACCCCGCCCACCCCTCGTACGGCGACGAGGCCGCCGAGGCCATGGGCGTCTCGCCCGACCGGGTCTTCAAGACGCTGGTCGCCGAGGTGGACGGGGAGCTGACCGTCGCCGTCGTGCCCGTCGCGGGCACCCTCGACCTGAAGGCACTGGCCGCCGCGGTCTCCGGCAAGCGCGCCGTCATGGCGGACCCGGCGGCCGCCGAGCGCACCACGGGCTACGTCAGGGGCGGCATCTCCCCGCTCGGCCAGCGCAAGAGGCTCCGTACGGTCCTGGACGACTCGGCGTCGGCGCACGCCACGATCTGCGTGTCCGCGGGCCGCCGCGGCCTTGAGGTCGAGCTGGCACCGGCCGACCTCGCGGCGCTCACGGACGCGGTCCTCGCGCCGGTGGGCCGGGCCTGAGCCGTGGGCACACCTCGTATCCGTACGACGTGAAAGTGCCCTCGACACCCGCGCGGGGCGGGACTAAGAACCCAGGGCATGTCGAAGAAGACGCGCATGCGCAAGTGGCGGGCGAAGAAGCGCAAGGCCAATCACGGCAAGCGCCCCGCCTGAGACCTCAGGCCTCAGGCCTCAGGCCTCAGGCCTGATGGTCCGCCTAGGAACCCATTCCTTCGGGATGGCCGTCGCTCCGGGGCCCTTCGTAGGGCGCGTGTCCCGCGTAGGGCGCCGGATACGGCTCCGGGTCCCTGGGCCCGAACAGCCCGGTGAGACCGAGGTGCACGACGAGCGCCGCCACCGGCCAGGCGAGCAGCACGCCCTTGGCCTTGAGTTCGAGCGGCGCGTCGAAGACGACGCCCTTGCCGACCGCCTTGGCGTGCGCGACGACGTCCGTCTCGGGACCGAACAGGATGCCGACCCGCCAGGCGATCAGCGCCGCGCCGAGGCTGCCGAGCGCGAGCCCGACGACCAGCGGGAGCCCCCCGCGCTTGCGCCACAGGAAGGCGACCACTCCGCAGACCACGCCGAAGGCCAGCGCGAGCAGGGTGAACGTTCCGTCGATCGCGATCGCCTGCTCGCCCTCGGTGTCCTTGAGGTACACCGCCTTGCCGTCCGAGATGAGCGGCACGCGCGGCGTGAGCCACATCCACAGGAGTCCGACCAGGAGGCCGCTGACGGCCACCGCCACCGCGAGCACCGCGGCCTGCCGCACTTCGGTCTTCATGCCGGGCCCGTCCTCCTCGTATCCGTAAGGAGTCGCGGCTCCCGACGTCTGCGCGGGTGCCTGCCAGGGGTCGTTCGCGTGCTCGTCGTGCGGCGGTTGGGAGGGTGTCAACGGTGCGGTCACCCACACATCGTGCCAGTACTCCCTGTGCGGCGCGTCACCGGACGGCCGCCCGGCGGTACGCCCAGGTGGCGACGGCGAGCGACGCGACGCCGACCCCCGCGCAGACCGCCAGGTCGAGGGCGACGACCGCCCAGTCCGGATCGGGTCCGAACGTGCGGGCGAAGGCTTCCACGCCGTACGTCGAGGGCAGCAGGTCACGCGCGAACTGCAGCACCGTCGGCATCCGGTCGGCCGGGAGCACACCGAGCAGCAGCGCCGCCGACATGCCCATCTGACCGAGCAGCGTGGCGAGTTCGGGCCGTGGCGCGAGCAGCCCGAGCGCGGCGCCGAGCCCCGCGAGGGCGGCACCGGCGAGCGGGATCACCGCGATGAGCACCCACAGGTGCGTGAGCGGAAGCCCGAAGAGCCCGCAGCCGACGATCGCCGTGACGACCGTGCCGGGCACCGTGAAGGAGGCGTACGCGGCCGCGGCGCCGAGCACCACGGCGGCGGGCGGCACGGGCAGCGTGGCGTAGTGGTCGAGCCCGCCGTCGGCCCGCAGCTGCCCGAAGTACTGCGCGAGCAGGTTGAGCGCGACGAACGCGACGACGAGCACGGAGGAACCGGCGACGACCGCCCGCGCCTCCCCGCCCCCGTCGACGACGCCGCGCATCAGGATCATGATCCCGACGGACTGGAAGGTCGCCACGAAGAGCAGCGGAATCCGCGCGACCCGCGCCCGGGACAGCTGGGCGCGGTAGACGGCGGACAGCGCGGGAAAGAGCCGCGCGGCCGGCGCGAGGGGCGCGGGCCCGTCGACGTCGCGCTCACGGCTGACGTCGGCCCGCACCGCGGCTTCCAGAGGAACCGCACTCACCGGACAACCCTTCTGTCACTGTTCCTACGCACACTGCTCGGTGTCATGCCTTGACCAGCCCCCGCCCACTCCCGCCCAACGCAAGATAGACGTCTTCCAGGCTGGGCGTGGCCAACGTGAAGTCGTCCAGAGCGGCGAACGCGGCCCCGCCGGTGACCGCTGCCACCGCGGCCCTCGCCTCGTCGGGCGCGAGCCGCAGCGACCACCGCCGCCCCGATTCCACCGCGGAGGAGCGCAACGCCGCCACCTCGGGAACGTCCAGCGGCGCCCGCTCCCGCCACACGAGCTCCACCCGGACCTCGTCGGCGACCTGTTCCTTGAGCCCGGCCGGAGTGTCGCAGGCGATGACCTTGCCCTGGTCGAGCACGGCGACCCGGTCCAGGACGGTCTCGGCCTCGATGACGTTGTGCGTGACGAGGAGCACCGTCGTGCCCCGCTCGGCCCTGCGCCGGTCGATCGCCGCCCAGACGGCCCGCCGTGCGACGGGGTCCATCCCGGTGGTCGGCTCGTCGAGGACGAGCAGCGGCCGCTCCCCCACCAGCGCGGTGGCGAAGCAGGCGAGCCGCCGCTGTCCTCCGGAGAGCTTCTTCAGCGGGCGCGTGGCGAG
Source organism: Streptomyces kanamyceticus (assembly GCF_008704495.1). Taxonomy (NCBI): domain Bacteria; kingdom Bacillati; phylum Actinomycetota; class Actinomycetes; order Kitasatosporales; family Streptomycetaceae; genus Streptomyces; species Streptomyces kanamyceticus. Next base: position 7,461,563 of record NZ_CP023699.1, on the reverse strand, counting down.
GTCGGTGAGCCCCAGCTCCTCAAGGACCGCGTCCCGCTCACCGCGCGCCTGCCGTACGTCGAGTCCGCGCAGCCGCCCGGTCGTCTCGACGGCGAGCGACACGGTCAGCTCGTCGAGCGCGGTGGACTCCTGCCCCAGATAGGCGAGGATCCGCGCGGCCCGCTCGGGATGGCGCACGATGTCGTGGCCGAGGATGTCGACGGCGCCGCTGTCGGGCCGCATCAGGCCTGTCAGCTGGCGTACGAGGGTGGACTTGCCCGCGCCGTTGGGCCCGAGCAGGCCGAAGATCTCGCCGCGCCGGACCGTCAGGTCGATCCCGTCGGTGGCGCGGACCTCGGGCGTCGCGGGCCTGCCGCGCCTGGCGCGGGCGGCCGGGTAGGTCTTGACCAGGTCGCGCACCGCGCAGACGGCGTCGATGCCGAATTCCTGACGGAGTCCCTGTCGGACTGCCGGTGCCGGGCGCGTACTCACGAAGGACGAGCCTACGGGGTCCGCGGGCACGAACGACGCCCGGGGCGCCCCCGGCGCCCCGTATCAGTCACCGGCGCGGTCCCCCGCGGGCGCGTGCTCCGCGGCCGTGCGCACGTCGATCTCCCGCCAGAAACCCGCCCTGATCGCATACCGGTCGTGCTCGTCGATCTGGTCGTCCTTGTGGGCGAGCAGGCCGAATCGTGCCGCGTAGCGCAGCAACTCGCCGTCGACGCGGTGCGGGATGCGGGGGTACATCGTCGACAGCTTCTGCAGGTTGTGCTGTTCCGGGAGCCGGGCCATCCAGCGGCGGGCGAACACCTGTCCCACCTCGTACGGGTCGCCGCCGACGGTAGTGATGTCCTCCTCGCGGTCGGCCCAGCGCTGCTCGGCCGTCGTCAGCTGGGCGAGGGTGGGCAGGGCGGCGATCTCGGGGCCCTCGGGCGCGCCGCCGGGCCGCTCGACCCAGCCCTTGTCGGAGGACCAGCGCAGCGTCGCGTTGGCGGGGTGCTGCGCGGGCTGGGTGCCGGGTCCGCGCAGCGCCGCGAGGTCCTTGGGGGTGGGCACGCCCTTGCCCGCGGGCATCCGGTGCTCGCCGCCGTCGCCGTTGGCCGAGGTCTCCGGGTGCCGGGCGGGGGCCTCCTCGGCGCGCTGGGCGGCGGCCGCGAGCGCGGACTCCGGCAGCGGCGCGGAGAGGATCGCGGCGATCTCGGGGCGCGGCACGGGCGGCGGCGCGCAGCTGCCGGTGAGCTCCTTGGGGCGGACGGCCTTGGTGATCCAGTTCCGGTCGAGCACCCGCCGCTCGTCGGCCTCGGCGACCAGGTCCTCGGACTGGTTGTAGTCCCCGTCGGCGGCCTGCACGGCCCACAGGTGGACGGCGACGCCGTGCTCCTTGGCGGCCATCATGCCGGGCAGCAGATCGCCGTCGCCGGTGACGAGCACGATGTCGGAGCAGGCGCGGTTGCGGGCGAGCTCGGTCAGCTCGGCGTGCATCGCGGCGTCGACACCCTTCTGGGCCCACCGTCCGTCGCTGCGGGTCAGGGCGCCGAGCCTGACCGTCACGCGGGGCATGACGCGCAGCCGCCGGTGCTCGGGCTGCGGCACCCGGTCGGGTGCGCCGTCGAACCAGTAGATACGCAGCAGAGGGCGCTCGGTGTCGGATTCCGCGCGCTCGCGCAGGCCCTGGATCAGGGCGGTGTGATCGACGGTGATCCGGGACCTGGAAGGCTCGCCCGCGAGGAGACTCGCGGCGGCACCCAGCAGATACCCGGCGTCCACCAGGACGATGCAGCGGTCCACGCGATCCACCCTCTTTCCCTGGAGATTCCCTGGTGTTCATGGAAGTTCCCGAAAAGTGCCCGGAGGTTCCTGGACGTTCCCTCGAAGGCCCACGAAGACACCCCGTAAGGGCAACGAATCAGGGTGTGGGTCCGCGTCGGGTTTCCTTCGAGTCTGCCCGACCCGGCAGAGGTTAACGGCCCGAACTCGATCTTCGGCGTGGCGCATCGGATGTTCACTCTCCGGCGGCCCTTATTACGCACGGTAATTCTCCGAAATGCGCACCTTGGTGCCATATGTGAATCTGGTCGCGTCCTGGCCCCCAGATCCCCCTCAGGAGGAAGATCACCATGGCCAAGAACAAGAACCGCAAGCAGGGCGGCCAGCAGAACCGCGCCTCGCAGGCCGAGCAGGCGCAGGAGCAGTCCAAGTCGACCGCGACCGAGGCCCAGTCGCCGCTGCAGTCGCAGGCCCAGGGCAGCCCCGCGGACGTCGCCCGCAAGCACCAGCGCCGCTTCGGCCACAACTGACGGCCCCCAGACGCACGCGAGGGGCGCACCCGGTCCGGGTGCGCCCCTCGCGACATGCGTGCGTCAGTCGGTGAAGCCGTGCCGCTCGTGGGCGACCATGAACGCGCTGGGCTTCTGGAGTTCCGACAGACCGGGCCTCGCGACCTTGCGGCCGCCCTGGATGACCTCATAGGCCACCCGCACGTGGGACACCCGGTCGGCGAACTCCATCTGCGGGAAATAGGACTTGAGCGCCCGGCGGGTCGCCTCCGGGGACTGGTGCGTCTCACGCATCAGAAATACGGCCTTGTCGACAGCGGCACCATTCACGGCACTCAACCCTCACACGCGAGAAGAAGTAGATGCACTATGCATCTTACTCCCCGAGATGTCCGGTTCGAATAAGTAAGGGGCCGGTCAGCCCGCCAGGCAGGACGCGCCGAGCAGCACCTTCAGATCGCCGAAGAGCGCCGGGTCGGGCTTGACGCGATGCCGGTCGAGCCGGAGCACGGTGGTCTTCTGCGCCCCCTGGAGCTTGATCCGCACCTCGCTGTTGCCCCGGTGGTGGCTGAGGACCTCGCCGAGGCGGGTGATCATCGGCGGGCTCACCTTGACCGTCGGAATGGTGATGATCACGGGCGCGTTGGTGCCCGCGTTCGACAGGTCCGGGACCTGCATCTCCATGGCGACGAGCCGCGGCACGTCCTCGCGCTTGTCCAGGCGCCCCTTGACGAACACCACGGCGTCCTCGACCAGTTGGGTCGACACCAGCTGGTAGGTGGCCGGGAAGAACATGCACTCGATGGAGCCCGCGAGGTCCTCCACGGTCGCGATGGCCCAGGCGTTGCCCTGCTTGGTCATCTTGCGCTGGAGGCCCGAGATGATGCCGCCGATGGTGACCACCGAGCCGTCGGAGAAGTCACCGCCGGTCAGCTGTCCGATGCCCGCGTCGGCCTTGTCGGACAGGACGTGCTCCAGGCCGAAGAGCGGGTGGTCGGAGACGTACAGACCGAGCATCTCCCGCTCCTGGGCGAGCAGGTACGTCTTCTCCCACTCGTCCTCGGAGAACTCCACGTCGAGCCCGAAGCCCGGCTCGTCGCCGCCGGTCTCCTCACCCATCCCTCCGAAGAGGTCGAACTGGCCCTCGGCCTCCTTGCGCTTGACCGCGACCACGTTGTCGATCATCGGCTCGTACTGCGCGGTCAGGCCCTTGCGGGTGTGGTTCATGGTGTCGAACGCGCCCGCCTTGATCAGCGACTCCGTAGTGCGCTTGTTGCAGGCGGTCGCCTCGACCTTGTCGAGGTAGTCGGGGAAGGAGGTGAACCGCCCCTTCGCCTTGCGCGACCGGATGATCGACTCGACCACGTTCGTCCCGACGTTACGGACGGCCTCCAGACCGAAGAGGATCACGTCGTCGCCCTGGGCGGCGAAGTTGTGCACCGACTCGTTCACGTTCGGCGGGAGCACCTTGATGCCCATGCGGCGGCACTCGTTCAGATAGACGGCCGACTTGTCCTTGTCGTCCTTCACCGAGGTGAGCAGCGCGGCCATGTACTCGGCCGGGTAGTTCGCCTTCAGATAGGCGGTCCAGTAGGTGACCAGGCCGTACGCGGAGGAGTGCGCCTTGTTGAACGCGTAACCGGCGAAGGGGACCAGGACGTCCCACAGGGCCTGGATCGCCGCGTCCGAGTAGCCGTTCTTCTTCGCGCCCTCCTGGAAGAGGACGAAGTTCTTCGCCAGCTCCTCGGGCTTCTTCTTGCCCATCACGCGGCGCAGGATGTCGGCTTCGCCGAGCGAGTAGCCCGCGATGATCTGCGCGGCCTTCTGCACCTGCTCCTGGTACACGATGAGGCCGTAGGTGAGGCCCAGCGTCTCCTTCAGGGGCTCTTCGAGCTCCGGGTGGATCGGCGTGATCTCCTGGCGGCCGTTCTTGCGCTCGGCGTAGTTCGTGTGCGAGTTCATGCCCATCGGGCCCGGCCGGTACAGGGCCGAGACGGCGGAAATGTCCTCGAAGTTGTCGGGCTGCATCTGGCGGAGCAGCGAGCGCATCGGGCCGCCGTCGAACTGGAAGACGCCGAGCGTGTCACCGCGGCAGAGCAGTTCGAAGGTCTTCGGGTCGTCCAGTTCGAGGGAGAGCATCTCCAGGTCGATGCCCTTGCCCGCCCGCACCATCTTGACGGCGTCGTCCATGATGGTGAGGTTGCGCAGGCCCAGGAAGTCCATCTTGAGCAGGCCGAGCGACTCGCACTGGGGGTAGTCCCACTGCGTGATGGTGACGCCGTCGGTGTGGCGCGTCCACAGCGGCGCGTGGTCCACGATCGGCTCGCTGGACATGATCACGCCGGCCGCGTGCACACCCATCTGCCGGACCAGGCCCTCCACACCCTTGGCGGTGTCGATGACCTTCTTCACGTCCGGCTCGTTCTCGTACATCCCCCGGATCTCGCCCGCCTCGCTGTAGCGCGGGTGCTTGGGGTCGGTGATGCCGGAGAGGTCGATGCCCTTACCGAGGACGTCGGCGGGCATCGCCTTGGTGAGGCGGTCGCCCATCGCGTACGGATATCCGAGCACGCGCGCGGAGTCCTTGATGGCGTTCTTCGCCTTGATCTTTCCGTACGTGCCGATCATGGCGACCTTGTCGGCGCCGTACTTCTCCGTCACGTACCTGATCACTTCGACGCGCCTACGCTCGTCGAAGTCGATGTCGACATCGGGCATGGAGACGCGCTCGGGATTCAGGAACCGCTCGAAGATCAGCCCGTGCGTGATCGGGTCGAGGTCGGTGATGCCCATGGCGTACGCGACGATCGAACCGGCCGCGGAGCCTCGGCCCGGACCCACCGCGATGCCGTTGTTCTTGGCCCACATGATGAAGTCGGCGACCACGAGGAAGTACCCGGGGAACCCCATCTGGATGATGATGTCCATCTCGTACTCGGCCTGCTTCTGCCGGTCGTCGGGGACACCTCCCGGGTAGCGGCGGCCCATGCCGACCCGGACCTCTTCCTGGAACCAGGTGACTTCGGTGAAGCCCTCCGGGATCTCGAACTTCGGCATCAGGTCGCGCTTCTCGAACATGCCGGTCGTGTCGATCTGCTCGGCCACCAAAAGCGTGTTCCGGCAGCCCTCCTGCCACGCGTCCGAGGAGTCGATCGCGTACATCTCATCCGTCGACTTCAGGTAATAACCCGTCCCGTCGAACCGGAAACGATCCGGGTCGGACAGGTTCTTACCGGTCTGGATGCACAGCAGGGCATCGTGCGCCACGGACTCGTGCGCATACGTGTAATGCGAGTCGTTCGTCACCAACGGCGGAATGCCGAGCTTCTTGCCCACCCGCAGCAGGTCATCGCGGACCCGGCGCTCGATGTCGATGCCGTGATCCATCAGCTCCAGGAAGTACCGGTCCTTGCCAAAGATGTCCTGGTACTCGGCGGCCGCCTTCACCGCCTCGTCGAACTGCCCCAGACGCAGCCGGGTCTGCAGTTCACCGGACGGGCAGCCGGTGGAGGCGATCAGGCCCTCCGACCACTGGGAGATCGTCTCCTTGTCCATGCGCGGCCACTTCTGCAGCCAGCCCTCGGCGTAGGCGTCCGAGGACAGCTTGAAGAGGTTGTGCAGCCCCGTCTCGTTCGCCGCCCAGATCGTTTTGTGCGTATAGCCACCCGAACCCGACACGTCGTCGCGCTTCTGGTGCGGCTGGCCCCACTGGATCTTCCGCTTGTTCCTGCGCGACTCCGGGGCGACGTACGCCTCAATCCCGATGATCGGCGTCACCCCCGCCTTCTTCGCCGTGTGGAAGAAGTCATACGCACCGTGCAGGTTTCCGTGGTCCGACATCGCGATATGGGTCATGCCCATCTCATTGGCCGCGTCGAACATGTCCTTGAGCCGCGCGGCACCGTCGAGCAGGGAGTACTGCGTGTGCACGTGCAGGTGCGTGAAGGGCGGCTTGGTCACGGCGGAAGGCCTCCGGAGAACGCTGGGCGACAGGCTGCGGACAGTCTGGGGGGACAGCGTGGAAGTCTAATCCGGAGCACTGACAGTCGGCGGGCACTCGGGGGTACCGTCGTGCGTTGGACCGGTCGAGACACCAGTCCCCTCATGTCACGCACCACCCTGTACCAGGAGGCACCCAGCGATGTCGGTCCCGCAGCCCACTGCCGAGCAGCGCGGCGAGCAGATCCTCGCCGTCTTCGGCACCGCGTTCGGCGAGCTGCTGGCCGCGGACCCCGCCGCGTTCCGGGTGAAGTTCCGGAAGATGGCCTCCTCCGCCTTCGCGTTCTACCGGGGCACGGCCTGCCTCTTCTACGCCGATTTGGAGCGCGAGCAGCACGGCGGGCCCTACCTGGACGACCGCACGGGCCGGGTGTGGATCCACGGCGACCTGCACGCGGAGAACTTCGGCACGTACATGGACGCCCAGGGCCGCCTGATCTTCAACGTGAACGACTTCGACGAGGCGTACGTCGGCCCCTTCACCTGGGACCTGAAGCGCTTCGCCGCCTCCATGGCCCTGATCGGCTACTCCAAGGCGCTCAGCGACGAGCAGATCGCCGACCTGGTGCGGGTCTACGCGGCGGCCTACCGCGAGCGCGTCCACGACCTGGCGACGGGCGCCAAGAGCGACGAGGTGCCGCCCTTCACCCTGGACACCGCCCAGGGCCCCCTCCTGGACGCGCTGCGCGACGCCCGCTCGCTGACCCGCTTCTCGCTGCTCGACTCCATGACGGAGATCCGCGACTTCGAGCGGCGCTTCGCGCCGGGCGGCGGCTCCATCGAGCTCGACGCGGCCACGCGCTACAAGGTGCTCGCCGCGTTCGACGGCTATCTGGAGACGCTGCCCGATTCCTCGCTGACCCGCCCCGACTCGTACCGCGTGAAGGACGTCGTCGGCCGCCGCGGCATCGGCATCGGCTCCGCGGGCCTGCCTTCGTACAACATCCTCCTCGAGGGCAACAGCGACGCCCTGGAGAACGACGTCGTGATCTACCTCAAGCAGGCGCAGACCCCGGCGGTCTCGCGGCACATCACGGACCCGGCGATCCGTGGCTATTTCCAGCACGAGGGGCACCGCACGGTCATCTCGCAGCGCGCCCTCCAGGCGCACGCCGACCCGTGGCTCGGCTGGACCGAGCTGGACGGCGCGGGCCAGCTCGTCGCCGAGGTCTCGCCGTACGCGGTGGACCTGGACTGGTCGGACATCGACGACCTGGACGAGATCTCCCAGGTGGTCGCCGACCTGGGCCGCGCCACCGCCACGATGCACGCGGCGGCGGACGACGAGAGCGGGCACTCGGACCTGGTGCCGTTCTCCACGGAGCGGGCCATCGACGCGGCGATCGCGGCCGACGAGGGCGGCTTCGCGGACCTGCTCGTGGACTTCGCGCACGCCTACGGGGCACGCGCACGCGCCGACCACCAGATCTTCGTCGACCTGTTCCGCAACGGTCGGATTCCGGGTCTGTAAAGCGTCCGCAGGCCATTGCGGAACTCATAGGCACCCTTTAGGGACCTCCTACAGGAACACATGGCACACTCCTCCGCGATGGACATATCCGGGACCCAGCTCAGAGCCGTGCGCGCGGCGCTCTTCACGGCGCTCGTCGTGACGCTCTCCGCCGCGTCGCACGTGCTGCTGTCCCAGGTCCCCCTGCCGCTGACCACCGTCGCGGCGATCGCCGCCGCCGTCTTCGTCATCGCGTACGCGATGGCGGGGCGCGAGCGCGGCTACGGGCGCATCGCCGCCCTCCTCATCCCGCTGGAGCTGGCCGCCGACACGGTGTTCACCGCGGGCCAGCACGTCTGTTACGGCGAGGCGGGCGGCCCGGTCGCGGGCCCGCTGCGCTCCGTCGGCTTCGACGTGCTGTGCGGCGGCACCCCGCTCGGCACCCCGCTGGCCCGGATGACCGCCGACGGACACAACAGCGCGGCGGCACTGCTCTCGGAGGCCGACCCCGGCGCCGCCTGGCTGCTCCTCGGCGCGCACGTCGGCGTGGGCCTCCTCGCGGCGGCCTGGCTGCGGCGCGGCGAGCGGGCGCTCGGCCAGCTCCTTCGCGCGGTCGCCGCCGCCACGTTCCGGCCGCTGCTGATCGCGGTCGCCTCGGTGACCTCGTCCCCCGCTCCCGTACGCCGCCTGCCGCGCCCCGAGCGCCGGGTGCGGGCCGTACGGACGCGTCTTCTCGTGCACTTCGTGGGGCGGCGTGGACCGCCTTGCTCGGCCGCTTTCGCCTGAGCACAGCACCCCACGCGGTACACCCACACGGAGAAAAAGATCATGAGCAAGCGCAACAGCCAGGCCGCCAAGTCCGCCGCCCGCGAGCGGATCCGCGCCCAGCAGGAAGCCGAGCGCAAGCGGGAGAAGCGCAAGCGCGCCACCATCGTCGGCATCTCGATCGTCGGCGTCCTGGCGATAGCCGGCGGCGTCGGCTACGCCGTCATGCAGTCCAACAAGCCCGGTTACTGGGACGAGGCCAAGGACGCCAAGCTGGTCAAGCCCGCGAACACCACGGGCGACAACGGCACGACCGTCGTCATCGGCAAGGAGTCCGCGAAGAAGACCCTCAAGGTCTACGAGGACCCGCGCTGCCCCGTCTGCGCGTCCTTCGAGCAGACGGTCGGCCCGACCGTCGAGAAGGACCTGAAGGACGGCAAGTACAAGATCCAGTTCATCGGCGCCACCTTCCTCGACCGGAACCTGCCGGGCGAGGGCTCCCGCAACGCGCTCAGCGCGCTCGGCGCGGCCCTGAACGTCAGCGACGACGCCTTCCTCGAGTACAAGAAGGCGCTCTTCTCCGCGAAGAACCACCCCTCGGAGCAGGACGACAAGTTCAAGGACGACGCCGCGCTCCTGAAGATCGCCAACGAGGTGCCCGCGCTCAAGAAGAGCAAGACGTTCGAGAAGGACGTCAAGGACGGGACCTTCGACCGGTGGGCCCTGGAGATGTCGAAGACGTTCGACGACAACAAGGACGGCGTCGAGGGCACGCCCTCCTTCGTCATGGACGGCAAGCAGCTGACAGGCCCGGGCTCGAAGAACGCGCCCGCCACGGTCGAGGACTACAAGAACGCGATCGACAAGGCCCTCAAGGCCTGAGCCGGACGTAACCGGCTGAACTGACGCACAACACCCCGCGCCGAGAAGGCGCGTGGCAAAAGAGCGGGCGAACTCGTGGAGTTCGCCCGCTCTTTGCGATTACCGATCAGTAAGGTGATCGCCCGTGACCAGTCGATTGAACCCAGAAACACCTGCCAACTCCCTGACGCCGAGACGCCGTACCGTCGTGAAGGTGGCGGCCGCCACCGCCGCGCTCGCCCCGCTCGCCGCCGTGCCCGCGCACGCCGCCGCGGGGCCCGCTTTCCACCACGGAGTCGCCTCGGGAGACCCGCTGCCCGACGGCGTCCTGCTGTGGACCCGCGTGACCCCCACGCCCGACGCCGTGCCGGGCTCGGCCAAGGGGCCCGACACCGAGGTGCGTTGGGAGGTCTCCGAGGACAAGGGCTTCACCCGGGTCGTCGGCCGCGGGAGCACCATGGCACGGGCGGCATCGGACCACACGGTCAAGGCCGACGTAAGGGGCTTGCGCCAGGCGACCACCTATTACTTCCGCTTCTCCGTAGGCGATGTCCACTCCCCCGTGGGCCGCACCCGCACCACCCCGGCGCACGACGCGGCCGCGCCCGGCGTCCGCTTCGGCGTGGTGTCGTGCGCCAACTGGGAGGCCGGGTACTTCTCCGCGTACCGCCATCTCGCGGCCCGCACCGAACTCGACGCGGTCCTGCACATCGGGGACTACATCTACGAGTACAAGAGCGGCGAGTACCCGTCCGCCGAGAACGTCGTACGCCCGCACGAGCCCAAGCACGAGATCATCACGCTCGCGGACTACCGGACCCGGCACGGCGTCCACAAGACCGATCAGGACGCGCAGGCGATGCACGCCACGCACCCGGTCATCGCGATATGGGACGACCACGAGTTCGCCGACAACGCCTGGTCGGGCGGCGCCGAGAACCACTCGGCCGACACCGAGGGCGGCTGGGACCACCGCATGGCGGCCGCCAAGCAGGCCTACTTCGAGTGGATGCCCGTGCGCCCCTCCACCGAGGGCACCGTCTACCGCCGCGTCCGCTACGGCAAGCTGGCCGATCTGCACCTGCTCGACCTGCGGTCCTTCCGCTCCGAGCAGGCGGGCTTCGGCAGCGGCGAGGTCGACGACCCGGACCGTACGATCACGGGCCGCGCCCAGCTCGACTGGCTGAAGTCGGGGCTCGCCGCCTCCGACGCGGCCTGGAAGCTGGTCGGCACCTCGGTGATGATCTCGCCGGTGGCCTTCGGCTCGCTGCCCGCCCACCTCCTGGAGCCCATCGCGGAGCTGCTCGGCCTGCCCAAGGAGGGTCTGGCCATCAACGCCGACCAATGGGACGGCTACACGGACGACCGCAAGGAACTCCTCAGCCACCTGCGCGACAACAACATCCGCAACACCGTCTTCCTGACCGGTGACATCCACATGGCCTGGGCGAACGACGTGCCCGCCAAGGCTGCCACCTACCCGCTGTCGCAGTCGGTCGCCACGGAGTTCGTGGTCACATCGGTGACCTCCGACAACGTGGACGACCTGCTGCACGTCGCCCCGCACACGATCTCGCTGGTCGCGGTCGGCGCCATCAAGGCGGCCAACCGCCACGTGAAGTGGCTGGACATGGACTCGCACGGCTACGGCGTCCTCGACGTCACCGCCGAGCGCTCGCAGATGGACTACTACACCCTCTCCGACCGCGAGGACCCGAAGGCGACCTCGTCCTGGGCCCGCTCGTACCGCACGCTCAGCGGCACGCAGAAGGTCGAGCGGGCGGACGCTCCCGTGCGCTGAGCCTGCCGTGCGGCGGGCCGCTCAGAGGGTGTCGAGGAAGCCGAGCGCCGTGCGCCACGTCGCCTCCGCGGCCTGGGCGTCGTAGTCGTCCAGGTCCGGGTCGGTGTAGAGGTGCCCGGCGCCCGCGTAGCGGTAGACCTCCACGTCGGCCCCGGCCCGCTGCATCTGCAGGTACCAGGCGCTGAGCCAGTCGTCCGTCTCGAACGGGTCGGGCTCCGCCACGTGCAGCTGCACCGGCAGCTCGTCCGCCGTCGCGTTCTCCGCGATGTCGGACGTGCCGTGCAGGAGCAGCAGGCCGCGGGCCTTGTCGTCGCCGAGCGCGAGCGTCTGCGCGGTCGCCGCACCGAGGGAGAAGCCCGCGTAGACCAGACCGCGCTCGGAGTAGGGCGCGGCGGCCAGGATGGCCCGCTTCAGGAGCTCGTCCTTGCCCAGCTCCTCCTTGAAGGCCATGCCTTCCTCGACGTCGTCAAAGGTGCGGCCTTCGAAGAGGTCCGGGGTCCACACCTCGTGACCTGCGGCGCGCAGGCGGTCCGCCGCCGCGTGCACCGCGGGCCGCAGCCCGTACGTCGAATGGAAAAGCATGATGTTCATGGGGCCATCGTGCCATCCGTCCCCTCCCCCTACCCTCGGAGGCATGGAGAACGTACTGCGCCCGTTGATCGTGATCGGCGGCTCGGTCGTGCTTCCGGTGGTCGTCGGCTGGCTGGCCGACGTGCTGTTGCGCCGGACCGACGAACGGCATCACGAGACCCCGCTGTGGGGCCTGCTGCGCCGCTGCCGCGTCCCCTTGCAAGTCGTCCTGTGCACGGCCCTGTTGAGAGGCTCATACCGCCAGACGAAGATCATCGAGGATCACTCGGCCGCCATCGGCCGGATGCTGTCCCTCGTCCTGATCGGCTCCACCGCCTGGCTGGTGGTGCGGATCGCGACAGCCGTCGTCGAGTCCTCGTACACCCGCTACGCCGCGGCCCACCGCGATCCGGCCCGCGTCCGCCGGGTCCGTACGCAGGTGACGCTCATCCAGCGCGTGGTCACCGCGATCGTCGGCGTCGTGGCGGTCGGCGCGATGCTCCTGACGTTCCCCGCGATGCAGGCGGCGGGCACCTCGCTGCTCGCCTCGGCGGGCGTCCTCGGCATCGTCGCCGGTGTCGCGGCCCAGTCCACCCTCGGCAATCTCTTCGCGGGGCTGCAGATCGCCTTCGGCGACATGGTGCGGCTCGGGGACACCGTGGTGGTGGACGGCGAGTGGGGCACGGTCGACGAGATCACCCTGACCTTCCTGACCGTACGGACGTGGGACGAGCGCCGGATCACCATGCCGGTGTCGTACTTCACGTCGAAGCCCTTCGAGAACTGGTCACGGGGCGGCGCCGAGATGACCGGCACCGTCTTCTTCCAGCTGGACCACTCGGCGCCGATCCCGCAGCTGCGCGAGAAGCTCCACGACGTCCTGCGCGACTGCGCGGCCTGGGACGGCAGGGACTGGGGCCTCGCCGTCACCGACACCACACCGAACACGATCCAGGTCCGCGCCCTGGTCACCGCCAAGGACGCGGACGACATCTGGACGGTGCGGGTCACGGTCCGCGAGCAGCTGGTCCGCTGGCTCACCGAGCGGCACCCCTACGCCCTGCCGAAGGTCAACACGGCCTGGGCCGAACCCACCCCGAACGGCCACCACCCGCACGCCGTCTCCCCCGAAATCCCGCGCACCGGCCGGGGCTGACGGCCGGGTTCACCGCAGGCTCCGTACGTCCAGGTGGTGCAGGACCCGGTCGACGATCTCCGGGTCCGCACCGGGCTCGCTCCGCGCGGCGAGCACCTCGTGCCGGGCGGCCGACATCATCTCGCGCTGGATCCGCTGGACCGCCTTGAACCGGTCGACGCGCTTGGCGTACCGCTCCCGCCGCTCCTCGTCGACCACGTCAGGGCTGATCCTGGCCCCGATGTCGAACGCCCCGCGCTGCAGCCGCTCGGCGACCTCCTCGGGGAGCTCCTCGACCTCCTCGATCTCCTTGAGGCGGCGCTTGGCGGCCTTGGCCGCGCGCAGCGCGAGCTCGCGCTCCAGCTCGCGCTCCGCGTCGGTGTCGGCGCGCACCCCGAGCTTCCGCACCAGCCAGGGCAGCGTGAGTCCCTGGGCGACCAGGGTCGCCATGATGACGCAGAACGCGATGAAGATGATCTCGTCACGGGCCGGGAACGGCGCCCCGTCGTCCGTCTTGAGCGGAATGGCGAGCGCGAGCGCGACGGACGCCACACCACGCATCCCGGCCCACCACATGACGACGGTCTCGCGCCAGGTGGTCGGAATGTCCTCGTCGTAGTCCCTGCGCTTGTGCAGCCGCTTGGCGAGCCACGTGGCCGGCATCAACCACAGCAGCCGTACGCCGACCACCACCACGACGACCACCGCGCCCCACCCGAACATTTCCGCCTCACGGCCGTCCGCCGTCCCGAAGACGTTGTGCAGCTCCAGACCGATGAGCCCGAACGCGGCACCGGTGACCAGCGTGTCCACGATCTGCCAGAACGTCTGCCCGGTGATCCGCCCCAGCACGTCGTCGGCGTCGACGGCCTGCTCGGCGAGGTACAGCGCGGTGGTCAGCACCGCGAGCACCCCGGAGCCGAGCAGCTCCTCGGCGAGAACGTAGCTGACGAAGGGCACGAGCAGCGTGAGGCCGGTCTGCAGGGTGGCGTCGCCGAGCAGCCCCATGAGCTTGTTGGTGAGCCAGCCGAGCACCAGGCCGACGATGACCGCGACCACGGCGGACAGCACCAACTGCCCCACCGCGGACGGCCAGGAGAACGTCCCGCTCACCGTCGCCGCGATCGCCACGTGGTAGAGCACGATCGCCGTGACGTCGTTGAAGAGCCCCTCGCCCTCCAGGATCGACACGAGCCTGCGGGGCAGCCCGAGCGAGCCCGCGACGGCGGTCGCCGCGACCGGGTCGGGCGGCGCGACGAGCGCCCCGAGCGCGACGGCCGCGGCGATCGGCAGCCCCGGGACGACCGTGCTGGCCACCGCCGCGACCGCCGCCGTCGTCACGAACACCAACGCCACCGCGAGCAGAAAGATAGGGCGTTTGTTGGCCGCGAACTGCCTCCAGGAGGTGCGCTGCACGGATGCGTAGAGCAGCGGCGGAAGCACCAGCGGAAGGATGTAGTCCGGCGGGATCTCGACATTGGGCACGAACGGCAGCAGGGCCATGCCGATGCCGGCCAGGGTCATCAGCACGGGCGCGGGCAGCCCGAGCCGATCTCCCAGCGGCACGGTCACCACGGCACCGAGCAACAAGATGAGCAGCAGCGCCAGTTGATCCACGGAAGCGCCCTCCGGCGGTCGAGACTCGGACGATCAAGACCTCAACCCTGCCACGCATTCCCCGCGAACCGGACCAATGCCCCCTCTTGTCTCGCTCGCGGCGATGACCTTGCCATTCACTGACATGAACAGTCCTCGGATGAATCAGGGAAGAACGCGGTCTCCGAGGTCTTCCGGTTCGGCCGCGCCACGGGCACGATGCGGAGGGATTCAGGGACGAGAACCCACGACACATATCTGTCTGGAGCCCGTATGCCCGTCTCACACCGAGCCCTCCCCGGCCGACCGGCAGGTCCCTTACCCGCCCCGCCGGGCCCCCGCGACCACGCCCCCGACTCTGACTTCAGCTTCGACCTCGCCTTCGCCTTCGGCGTGAGCCCCTCTGTCGACCACTCCCGCAAGGAGCTCACCGCATGAACCGTCCCGAACACCGCCCCCTCTCCCGCAGACGCTTCGTCTCCACCGCCGCCGTGACCGCAGCGACCGCCACCGCCGCGGGCACCACCCTGTGGACCGCCTCCTCCGCCACCGCTTGGGCGGGCCCGTCTCCGACCTCCGCTGCGCACACGGATGCTGGAGACGGGGCCGACCCTTACGAGGCGGCGGTGCGGGCAGCCGCCATGGTGTGGCGGCGGCTGCCGACCGGCTGGCAGGAAGGGCCCTTCCTCGCCAACGGCCTGCTCGGCGCCCAGCTGTACGCGGGCAAGACGGCGAACACCCTCACGCTGATGCTGAGCCACACCCAGGTGCAGGACCAGCGCGGCCAGTGGCGCGGCGGCATCGGCTATTCGCGGCTGCCCATCGGGTACTTCACGTTGACTCTGCGCGGGAACATCACCTCCGTCGACTGGACACTGGACCTCTACGACGCCGAACTGCGCGGCACCGTGACCACCACCGCCGGCAGTGTGGCGTTCACGGCGCTCGTGCAGAACGACAGCAGCGCGCTGCTCGTATCGACCAGGCCGAGCGCCGGAGAGGAGGACTCCGCCTGGACATTCCAATGGTTGCCCGCCGCGACCACCCGCACATCGGGGAAGCCCCCCGAGTACACCCCGAACCCGGACCCCGAGATCGGCAGGGGATCTGTTCGATACGTCCAGCAGCCCCTGCTCGCGGGCGGCGGCTGGACCACCGCGTGGCGCGAACGCCGCGTCGGCACCGGCAGGTTGCTCGCCGCGCACCTCGTCTACCGCCACCCCGGCGACGTGTCGGAGGCGACCCGCGAAGCCCGCCGCGCCGTCGAGCGAACGCTCTCCGCCGACCTCGACGAGCTGCTGGCCCGGCACCGCGGCTGGTGGCACCGCTATTACCGGCGCAGCTTCCTGTCCGTACCGGACAAGCGACTGCAGGCCTTCTACCTCGCCCAGCTCTACAAGCTCGCCGCGTCGACCCGCTCCGGCGGCCCGACGATCTCCGAGTGGGGCCCCTGGTTCCCCGAGGTCGGCAACAACTGGACCGCCGTGTGGTGGAACCTCAACGTCCAGATCGGTATGGCGCCCATCCACGGCTCCAACCACCCCGAACTCGACTCGGTCACCAGCACGTTCGCGCGCTTCGAGAAGAACCTGCCGACCTCCGTGCCCGCCCCGTACCGCGACGGCGAGAGCTATGCGCTCGGCCACCCCTCCGACTGGCAGCTGCGCGCGGGTGACACCTACGACGTGGGCGCGCCGGGCAGCAGCCACGTCTCCGACAACTTCGGCAATCTGACCTGGGCCATGCACAACGTCTGGCAGGCCTACCAGCACTCCCTGGACAGGACGATCCTGCGCGACGTGCTCTTCCCCGTGCTCACCAAGGCGATCAACTTCTACGCGCACTTCCTGCACGAGGGCCCGGACGGCAAGCTGCACCTCCTGGAGACCCGCTCCCCCGAGTACGCGAACGCCGCCGACTGCACCTACGACCTGTCGCTGATCCGCTGGGGCGCCCGCACCCTCATCGAAGTGGCCCGCATCCTGCGAACCGACCACCCACGCGCGCGGGTGTGGCAGGACATCGCCACCCGCCTCACCCCCTACGCCGAGGACCCGGCGGACGGCGTGCTGATCGGCAAGGGCGTCCCGCTCGCCGAATCGCACCGCCACCACTCGCACCTGCTGTGGCTCTACCCGCTCCGCGAGCGCACCTGGGACCGGCCGGCCGACCGTGACGTGATGCGGCGCAGCATGGCCCACTGGGTCTCGATGCAGCAGCTCTGGCACGGCTACAGCTACGCGACCGCGTCCTCCATGTACTCCGTCATGGACGAGCCGGAGAAGGCCCTCGACCACCTGACGTTCTTCACCGACCTGAAGGTCGTCGCGGACTGCGCGATGACGGTCAACACCATGTACCGAGAAGGAAAAAACTTCGCTCTGGAGAGCCCGCTCTCGGCCGCGCAGTCGATGCTCGACATGGCCGTGCAGGGACACGACGGGGTGGTGAAGGTCTTCCCCTCGGTCTCCTCGCGCTGGCCCGACGCCTCCATCGCGTCGCTGCGCACGCCCGGCGCCTTCCTCGTCGACGCGGACCGTTCCGGGGGTGCGACGCGATGGGTGCGGGTCCACAGCGAGGCCGGAGCCCCGCTGACGCTGCAGCACGGCATCAAGGGTGAGATCACGGTGCGCGACCAGCGCGGCCGCCCGCTTCCGTGGCGTGAGACGACGCCGGGCAGGATCTCGGTGCGCCTGCCGCGCGGCGCGACCGCGCTGGTCACCCCGCGTGGTGGCAGAGCGCAGGAGGGGCCGCGCGACGTCCCCTCCACGGGCGCGTGGACACGCTGGGGGCTGCCCTCCTGACGCACTCCGCGGCCGCTCCGACGGACGACCGTCGGGGCGGTACGCGCCGCTGAGCGAGCGGCTTCAAAAGCCCAGCGGCTTCAACGGCTCACTGGCTTCACGGGCCCAGTGGCCGCGCTAGGCCAACGGCTGCGCTAGACCAGCGGCTTCCGCATCGCACGGTGCGGAATGCCCGCATCCGGGAACTCGGGTCCGTACACCTCGTAGCCGAGGCGCTCGTAGAAGCCCAGGGCGTGCGTCTGCGCGTGCAGGTCCACCGCCGTCAGGCCACGCGCGCGTGCCGCGTCCTCGATCGCCCGCACCAGGGCCGCGCCGATGCCGAGCCCGCGTGCGGCCCGCGTCACCGCGAGTCGGCCGAGCGCGCCCACGCCCGCGTCGCCGCCGTTCTTCGCGGCGGCCGCGACACCGGTGAGGAGGCGTCCCGTGCCCAGTGGCACGCCGTCGTCGCGGACGGCGAGGACGTGCACCGCCCTGGCGTCGTACTCGTCGTACTCAAGGTCTTCGGGCACCTGCTGCTCGGCCACGAAGACCTCCTTGCGGACCGCGAAGCAGGACTCCAGGTCCTCCGGGCTCTCCGCGACGCGAACGGCCGTGCCGCTCACGAGCTCTCCGCCCGCACCCGGTCGAGCGCCGTCTGGAGGTCGTCCGGGTAACCGCTCTCGTACTCCACCCACTGGCCGTCGCCCGGGTGCTCGAAGCCGAGCCTGACCGCGTGCAGCCACTGGCGGGTGAGGCCGAGCCGCTTGGCGAGGGTGGGGTCCGCGCCGTACGTCAGGTCGCCGACGCAGGGGTGTCGATGTGCCGACATGTGGACGCGGATCTGGTGCGTGCGCCCCGTCTCCAGCTTGATGTCGAGCAGGGAAGCCGCGCGGAAGGCCTCGATGAGGTCGTAGTGCGTCACGGAGGGCTTGCCCTCGGCCGTGACCGCCCACTTGTAGTCGTGGTTCGGGTGCCGGCCGATGGGGGCGTCGATGGTGCCGCTCATCGGGTCGGGGTGGCCCTGGACCAGCGCGTTGTAGCGCTTGTCGACCGTGCGCTCCTTGAACTGGCGCTTCAGGGACGTGTACGCGCGCTCGGACTTGGCGACCACCATCAGGCCCGACGTACCGACGTCGAGGCGGTGCACGATGCCCTGGCGCTCCGCGGCACCGGAGGTGGAGATCCGGTACCCGGCCGCCGCGAGGCCGCCGATCACAGTCGTCCCCGTCCAGCCGGGGCTCGGGTGCGCGGCCACGCCGACCGGCTTGACGATCACGACGATGTCGTCGTCGTCATGCACGATCTCCATGCCCTCGACGGGCTCCGCGACGATCTGCACCGGAGCGGGTGCCTGCGGCATCTCCACTTCCAGCCAGGCGCCGCCGTGCACCCGCTCGGACTTGCCGACCACCGAGCCGTCGACCGAGACCTTCCCCGCCGCGGCGAGCTCGGCGGCCTTCGTACGGGAAAACCCGAACATGCGCGAGATGGCGGCGTCGACGCGCTCGCCCTCAAGGCCGTCCGGGACGGGCAGGGTACGGATCTCGGGAATCGTGCTCACCCATTGAGTATGCAGGAGCCCACCGACACTCCCGCACCACAAGCTCCCGCACTCCCGGCGCGGCAGGCCCCCGCGCCCTCGGCGCGGCAGGCCCCCGCCGGGAGCCTCAGCCCTTGCACCGGGAGCCTCAGTCCTTGTGGACGGTCCCGTCCGGGTCCAAGCCACGGAAGGAGAGCAGCACGATCAGGATGCCGCCACAGACGATCGCCGAGTCCGCGAGGTTGAAGACCGCGAAGCCCTTCGGGGCGATGAAGTCGACCACCGCGCCCTCGAAGACACCGGGCGAGCGGAAGAGGCGGTCCGTGAGGTTGCCGAGGGCGCCGCCGAGCAGCAGGCCGAGCGCGATCGCCCACGGCAGGCTGTAGAGCTTGCGGGCGAGCCGGGCGATCACCACGATGACCCCCGCGGCGATGCAGGTGAAGATCACCGTGAAGGCCTCGCCGAACCCGAAGGCGGCGCCCGCGTTCCGGATCGCGTTGAACCGGAGCAAGTCGCCGACGACTTCGATCGGCTCGTGGTGCTCGAGCTTGGCGACCACGATCATCTTGCTGATCAGGTCAAGGGCGTACGCGAAGACGGCCACCGCGAACAGCACGGCGATCTTCCGCTTTCCCTTGTCCTTCGGCCCGTCCGCGTCCGCGCCGTCCGCCGCATCGCCGGACGTGCCCGCCACCGCGCCACCGGACTCCCCGTCGGCCCCCTCGGACGCCCCCTTGGCGCCCTTGACGTCCTTGGCGCCGTCGGACTCCGCAGCGGGCTCAGCCGCCGCCGTCCCGTCCGACGCGTCGGACGTCGTCCCGTCGGACGTGCCCGCCGCGGTCGCGTCCGAGCCGGGGACGGACCGCTCCGGCTCGGCCCCAGCCGCCTCAGGGATGTCCGGCGTACCGATGATGCGCTCCGCCTCTGCCACGTGAGTCCCTCAACCTAGGTACCTGACTGGGGACGAGCGTACGGCACACGCCTACGCCCCCAGGCGCCCAGGCCACACTCAGTAGCGCCGCTCCTCCTTCTGCTTGCACTCCACGCACAGGGTCGCGCGCGGGAAGGCCTGCATCCGCGCCTTGCCGATCGGATTGCCGCAGTTCTCGCAGAGTCCGTACGTCCCCGCGTCGAGCCGCTCCAGGGCTCGCTCGGTCTGTACGAGCATCTCGCGCGCGTTGGCGGCGAGGGACATCTCGTGCTCGCGCGTGATGTTCTTCGTGCCGGTGTCCGCGTCGTCGTCGCCCGCCCCGTCTCCGGAGTCCCGCATCAGACCGGCCAGTGACTCCTCCGACGAGGCGATCTCGCTGCCGAGCCGCAGCGCCTCGCTCTGGAGCTCGGCACGGGCCTCCTCGACCTCGTCCGGGGTCCAGGGGTCCTCACCGGGGCGGACCGCCAGCTCGCCGGGCTCCACCGCGGCGGCGCGCGCCTTGGGCACCGCCGTCGGCTTCTTCGCTGCGGTCGCCGTGCCCGGAGTCTTCTTCGCAACCACTGTCGTGGCTCCCGTCGTCTCCGCGGCCTCAGCCGCACCTTCGGCCACGGACGCGGCCGTCTTCTTCGCCGTGCTCTTCTTCGCGGTGCTCTTGTGCGCCGTGCTCTTCTTGGCGGCCGTCTTCTTGGCAGCCGCTGTCTTCGCCGGGGCAGCCTTCTTGGCCACAGCCTTCTTGGCAGCGGCCTTCTTGGCAGCGGCCTTCTTCCCCGGGGTCTCCTCGGCAGAAGCCTTCTTGGCAGGCGCCTTCTTGGCGGCCGCCTTCTTGGCGACGGTCTTCTTCACCGCCGCCTTGGGCGCCGAGGGCTCCGTCCCCTCCTTCGAGGACGCCTTCGCCGTCGCCGTCGCGCGCGTGCCGTGCGCGCCACTCGTCGTGTGCGCGCCCTTGGCCCCGTGCGCGCTCTTCTTGCCGCTCACATCCTTGGCCGTCGCCGCGACCGCGCCTGTGGATCTACCGGACGCCGACTGCTGTACGGCGGTCTTCTTCGCCACCATGGCCGCGGCCCCTTCACATATTGTGATCTTGCTCGCGAATCGTGCTGGGACGATAAATCGACTTCAGGCCCGCGGCAACGGGGCACGCCGCCCGATTCGCCCGCCCCGCGGGTGCCGCGCGGCGAGTCTGCATGCGTTGT
This sequence comes from Streptomyces kanamyceticus, assembly GCF_008704495.1. Lineage (NCBI taxonomy): Bacteria > Bacillati > Actinomycetota > Actinomycetes > Kitasatosporales > Streptomycetaceae > Streptomyces > Streptomyces kanamyceticus. The sequence continues at coordinate 7,440,684 of NZ_CP023699.1, read as the reverse complement.
GCCCAACTCCCTGCCGGGTAATCCGCAGGCCGGGGCGCGTCCGGATCCGCTCGGTCCGCGTCTCGCCATTCGGGTCAGTCGGCGCGAGCGGACCCGGCCCCCGGAGGGCTCCCGGAAAACCGGTCGGCCGCCGCAGTCCTCGCGCCGTACACTGGACGACAGCGAGAAGCGTGGATGGGGACGAGTAGCGGCGTACGCAGCCATGAGCGACCCGGGGACGGTGTGAGCCCGGGGGCCAGCGCGACGTGAAGATCACCCCGGAGCCGCCGGAAGAAAGCCGACGCCCTCAGCGAAGGCCAGTAGACCCGGTATCGCGACCCCAATGAGGGGGCTCACCGGCACAGACCCCGTTCCGGAGAGCCAAGGAGGGTGGTACCGCGGGAGCGCGCCTGACAGGGCGTGACGGCTCTCGTCCCTCCGACGGAAGGCAGCACATCCGCCGGAGGATCGATGACGCAGTACCGCCAGGTGCCCGCCCAGGTCGACCTGCCCGCCCTCGAGCACGCCGTGCTCGACTTCTGGCGCGAGCAGCAGATCTTCGCCAAGAGCCTTGAGCAGTCCGAGGGCCGCCCCGAATGGGTGTTCTACGAAGGCCCGCCGACCGCCAACGGCATGCCGGGCGCCCACCACATCGAGGCCCGCGTCTTCAAGGACGTCTTCCCCCGCTTCCGCACCATGCGCGGCTACCACGTGGCCCGCAAGGCCGGCTGGGACTGCCACGGCCTGCCGGTGGAGCTCGCGGTCGAGAAGGAGCTCGGGTTCAACGGCAAGAAGGACATCGAGGCGTACGGCATCGCCGAGTTCAACGCCAAGTGCCGCGAGTCCGTGACCCGGCACACCGACGCCTTCGCCGCGCTCACGACCCGCATGGGGTACTGGACCGACCTCGACGGCGCCTACCGCACCATGAACCCCGAGTACATCGACTCGGTCTGGTGGTCCCTGAAGGAGATCTTCAACAAGGACCTCCTGGTCCAGGACCACCGCGTCGCCCCCTGGTGCCCCCGCTGCGGCACGGGCCTCTCGGACCACGAGCTGGCGCAGGGCTACGAGACGGTCGTCGACCCGTCCGTCTACGTCCGGTTCCCGCTCACCTCGGGCCCCCTCGCGGGCGAGGCCGCCCTCCTGGTCTGGACGACGACCCCCTGGACCCTGGTCTCCAACACCGCCGTCGCCGCGCACCCCGACGTCACGTACGTCGTCGCGACGAACGGCGAGGAGAAGGTCGTCGTCGCCCAGCCCCTCGTGGAGAAGGCCCTCGGCGAGGAGTGGGAGACCACCGGTGAGTCCTTCACCGGTGCCGAGATGGAGCGCTGGACCTACCAACGCCCCTTCGAGCTCGTGGAGTTCCCCGCTCCGGCGCACTTCGTGGTCAACGCGGAGTACGTCACGACGGAGGACGGTACGGGTCTGGTCCACCAGTCCCCCGCCTTCGGTGAGGACGACCTCAAGGTCTGCCGTGCGTACGGCCTTCCCGTGGTGAACCCTGTCCGTCCCGACGGCACCTTCGAAGAGGACGTCCCGCTCGTAGGCGGCGTCTTCTTTAAGAAGGCGGACGAAAAGCTGACCGAGGACCTCCAGGACCGCGGCCTGCTCTTCCGGCACACCCCGTACGAGCACAGCTACCCGCACTGCTGGCGCTGCCACACCGCGCTCCTCTACTACGCGCAGCCGTCCTGGTACATCCGCACCACGGCGATCAAGGACCGTCTCCTCCAGGAGAACGAGAAGACCAACTGGTTCCCCGACTCGGTCAAGAACGGCCGCTTCGGTGACTGGCTGAACAACAACGTGGACTGGGCGCTCTCCCGCAACCGCTACTGGGGCACCCCGCTGCCCCTGTGGCGCTGCGAGAACGACCACCTCACCTGCGTCGGCTCGCGCGCGGAGCTCGGCGACCTCACGGGCACCGACCAGTCGGAGCTCGACCCGCACCGCCCGTTCATCGACGCGGTCACCTTCCCCTGCCCGACCTGCCAGGAGACGGCCACGCGCGTCCCCGAGGTCATCGACGCCTGGTACGACTCGGGCTCGATGCCGTTCGCGCAGTGGGGATACCCGTACAAGAACAAGGAGCTCTTCGAGAGCCGCTACCCGGCGCAGTTCATCTCGGAGGCCATCGACCAGACCCGCGGCTGGTTCTACACGCTCATGGCCGTGGGCACCCTGGTCTTCGACAAGTCGTCCTACGAGAACGTGGTCTGCCTGGGCCACATCCTCGCCGAGGACGGCCGCAAGATGTCCAAGCACCTGGGCAACACCCTGGACCCGATCCCGCTCATGGACCAGCACGGCGCCGACGCGGTGCGCTGGTTCATGGCCGCGGGCGGCTCCCCGTGGGCGGCACGCCGCGTGGGCCACGGCACCATCCAGGAGGTCGTCCGCAAGACCCTCCTCACGTACTGGAACACGGTCGCCTTCCAGGCGCTCTACGCCCGTACGTCGACATGGGCGCCCAGCGACGCCGACCCGGCACCCGCGGAGCGCCCGCTCCTGGACCGCTGGCTCCTCAGCGAGCTGCACGCGCTCACCGACCAGGTCACCCAGGCCCTGGACAGCTACGACACCCAGCGCGCGGGCAAGCTCCTCTCGGTCTTCGTCGACAACCTCTCCAACTGGTACGTGCGCCGCTCCCGCCGCCGCTTCTGGCAGGGCGACAAGGCGGCCCTGCGGACCCTGCACGAGGTCGTCGAGACGATCACGAAGCTGCTGGCCCCGCTGACGCCGTTCATCGCCGAGCGCGTCTGGCAGGACCTGATCGTGCCGGTCACCCCGGACGCCCCGGAGTCCGTGCACCTCGCCTCGTGGCCGGAGGCGGACCTCTCCGCCATCGACCCCTCGCTGTCCCAGCAGATGGTTCTCGTACGCCGGCTCGTCGAGCTCGGCCGGGCCACGCGCGCGGAGTCGGGCGTCAAGACGCGCCAGCCGCTGTCGCGCGCGCTGGTCGCGGCGTCGGGCTTCGACGCGCTCAACCCGGAGCTGCACGCCCAGATCACCGAGGAGCTCAACGTCTCCTCGCTGGCGTCGCTCTCCGAGGTCGGCGGTTCCCTGGTCGACACGACCGCCAAGGCGAACTTCCGCGCCCTGGGCAAGCGCTTCGGCAAGGGCGTCCAGGCGGTCGCCAAGGCCGTCGCCGAGGCCGACGCGGCCGCGCTGTCCCTGGCACTGCGCGAGGGCACGGCGTCCGTCGAGGTCGACGGCGAGAAGATCACGCTGGCTCCGGACGAGGTCATCATCACGGAGACCCCGCGTGAGGGCTGGTCGGTGGCGTCCGACTCCGGTGCCACGGTCGCGCTCGACCTGGAGATCACCGAGGAGCTGCGGCTCGCCGGTCTGGCCCGTGACGCGATCCGCCTGATCCAGGAGGCCCGCAAGAACAGCGGCCTGGACGTGGCGGACCGGATCGCCCTGCGCTGGACCGCCACGGACCCGGCGGTCATCACCGCCCTGTCCGACCACTCCGAGCTCATCTCGGACGAGGTCCTCGCCACGGACTTCGCGCAGGGTGAGGCGGACGACACCTTCGGGCAGCCGTTCACCGACGACTCGCTGAAGCTGACGTTCCGCCTCCGCAAGGCGTAATGGCGTAAAGACGTAAAGGCGTAAAAGCGCAAGCAGTCGTACGAAGGCCCGGTCCCGCCAAAGATCTTGGCGGGACCGGGCCTTCGGCGTTGCGTACCCACGCACAGATGAACGTTTCTGCACAGGACGTAAAGACAACACAGCCGCAAAGGCGACACAAAAGGGCCGGGCCCCCAGAAGATCTGGGGGCCCGGCCCTGAACGCTGCCGACGCCTAAGGCGTGGTATCGCCCGTCAGTTGTCGTCCTCGTCGATGAGGAAGCCACGCATCGGCGACGGAGCCTGCTGCATCGGAGCCGGGCCCTGGGGCCGCACCGGTGCCATCGGCTGGGTCATCGCCGGGGACATCTGCTGCTGGCCGCCGTAGGACGGACCGCCGGGGGGCTGGTTGTTGCCGCCCATCGACTGGTTGCCGCCGTAGGACGGGGCACCCGCACCGGCCGGAGCCATCGACGGCGCCGGGGACGGCGGCAGCGAGGCGGTGGCCGGCGTGCGCGGCGGGGCCAGCGAGTCGTCGGCCTGGGTCTCCAGCTGACGCAGCTGCGACTCCAGGTAGGACTTCAGACGTGTGCGGTACTCGCGCTCGAAGCCGCGCAGGTCCTCGACCTTGCGCTCCAGCGTGGCGCGGGCGGACTCCAGGGAGCCCATCGCGACGCGGTGCTTCTCCTGCGCGTCCCGCTCCAGGGCGTCGGCCTTGGCACGGGCGTCACGCTCGAGGCCCTCGGCGCGCGAACGGGCCTCGCCGACGATCTTGTTGGCCTCGGAACGGGCCTCCGCGATCGCCTGGTCGGCGGTCTGCTGCGCGAGGGAGAGGACACGGGCGGCGCTGTCGCCACCGGGGCCCTGACCAGGCTGCGGCATCTGCGGACCGTGGCCGCCCATGGGACCGCCCATCGGGCCACCCATCGAACCCTGCTGGCCCATCGGGCCCTGACCCATCGGCCCCTGGCCCATCGGTCCCGGACCCTGCGGACCGCCCTGCGGGCCGTGTCCACTGGGGCCTGCGGGCAGCTGCGGCGCACCGCCCGGCAGCTGCGGCGGGCCGCCCATCGGGCCGCCCATCTGCTGCTGCTGCGGCGGGACCGGCTGCGGGCCCGATATTGCGGCAGGCACGGGGGCGCCGGGACCGCGCTGGTCCTGGGGCCCGTCGGGGCCCTTGCGCATTCCGCCCTGCTGCTGGTTCTGCGCGGCGGCACGGGTGGCCGCGGCGAGCTTGGCGCGCAGGTCCTCGTTCTCGCGGAGCAGGCGGGTCAGTTCGGCTTCGACCTCATCGAGGAAGGCATCGACCTCGTCCTCGTCATAGCCTTCTCGGAGGCGGACGGTCGTGAACTGCTTGTTCCGCACGTCCTCGGGGGTCAACGGCATCTCTTCACCTCAACGTAGTCGTCGGCATTCGGCAAGACCGTATCGTTCACACCAACACCGACCTCACAATGGTGATCAGGATGTAGACGATGATCATCAATACGAAGAAGGACAGGTCGAGCGCCACGCCCCCGAGACGCAGCGGCGGAATGAACCGCCGCAGAAGCTTGAGTGGTGGATCAGTGACAGTGTAGGTGGCCTCCAGAACGACCACCATCGCCTTGCCGGGTTGCCATGAGCGGGCGAACTGGAAGACGTAGTCCATGACCAACCGGAAGATCAGCACGATGAGGAAACACATCAACGCGATGTAGAGCACCTGTCCAACAACGCCCATCTCCGCGCTTCCCTCTCCCCATGTTCCTGTGCTGCTCGATCCGGTACTGCTACTGCGTCACTCGCGTCTCAGCTCTGGTTGAAGAACCCGCCCTCTGCGATGCGAGCCTTGTCCTCCGCCGTTACATCGACGTTAGCAGGCGACAACAGGAACACCTTCTGCGTCACTCGCTCAATGCTGCCATGCAGACCGAAGACCAGACCGGCGGCAAAGTCGACAAGTCGCTTCGCGTCCGTGTCGTCCATCTCCGTCAGATTCATGATCACCGGAGTGCCCTCACGGAAGTGTTCCCCGATGGTACGGGCCTCGTTGTAGGTCCGCGGGTGCAATGTGGTGATGCGGTAGGGCTCCCGCTCGGACACGACCTTGGGCATGATCACCGGTGCGTTCTTCTCCAGGCTCTGGCGTTCAGGTGTGATAGATGCCACGGGGGCGATTCGTGCCGGACGTCCCGATTCCGCGGCCAGCGATGCGGAATGGGCGGCCGGTTCGCGCTGGGCGGGGGGCTGCACCACTCGTACCGATTCGTCCCGTTGTGACTGATGGGACTGGTGCGACTGATGCGGCGGTTCGTGCCGCCTGCGGTCCCGCTCGGGTTCCGGCTCGGGTTCGAACTCGTCATCGGGGTCGAACCCCGGACCGTCGTACCCATCGTCCTCCACGAGGCCGAGGTAGACCGCCATCTTGCGCATCGCGCCGGCCATGCTCTGAGTCCTCCGCTCTGTGGTGGATCGGCTGTCGTCACCAACTGCCCGCGATCCACGTGGTATCCCCGCCCAACAGCGAGAATGACCATATTTTCTGCTGTGGTCCGACTTCTTGGCGACGTTACCCGAGCCCGGGTCGGACTCCGAGTACCGCCGTACCGACGCGCACATGTGTCGCCCCGGCCGCAACGGCCTGTTCGAGGTCCGCACTCATCCCTGCCGACACCATGTTCGCAGCAGGATGAGCCGCGCGCATGAGGGTTGCGAATTCCATCAACCGCTCGAACGCCGCCTGTTGCCGTCCCGCGTACGGTCCGGTGAGCGGCGCGACGGTCATCAGACCGTCGATCCGCAGCCCCGGCGCCCCGGCCACGAGATCGGCCAACTCTTCGATTCCGCCGGGTCCTACGCCCCCGCGCTCGCCCCGGCCGTTCTCCTCCGCGTCGAGCGCGACCTGGATCAGGCAGCCGAGCTCGCGCCCCGCGCGGACCGCGTCCTTCGACAAAGCTGTGACGAGCTTGGGACGGTCCACGGACTGCACCACATCGGCATAACCGACCACGGAACGGACCTTGTTGGTCTGCAGTTGACCGACGAAGTGCCAAGTAAGGGGGAGATCGGCGCACTGAGCCGCCTTCGGTGCCGCGTCCTGGTCGCGGTTCTCCGCGACGTGCCGCACACCGAGTTCCGACAGGATCCGCACATCGCTCGCGGGATAGGTCTTCGTGACCACGATCAGGGTCACTTCTTCCCGCTTGCGCCCGGCCGTCGCGCACGCCGCGGCGATGCGCTCCTCGACCGCCGCCAGATTCGCCGCGAGTTCAGACTTTCGGTCCGTCATGCCTTATCAGTCCAGCCAGACATAGCCCGCGAGACGACCGGTGGTGCGGTCGCGGCGGTACGAGAAGTGGTCACCGGATTCCAGCGTGCACACCGGCGACCGCTCCCGGTCGCGCACGCCGAGCCGTTCGAGCTGTGCGTGCACGCCCGCCGTCACGTCGACCGCGGGCGTACCCCAGCTCGTCTCGGCGTACGCCGCGGGCTCGACGGCGGCCACGTCGGCGCGCATCGCCTCCGGCACTTCATAACAACACCCGCAGACCGCGGGCCCCGTCCGGGCGACGATGCGGGCCGGGTCCGCGCCGAGTTCCACCATGGCCTTGACGGCGGCGGGTACGACACCCGCCACCATGCCCGGGCGCCCCGCGTGCGCCGCGGCCGCGACCTTGGCGACCGGATCGGCGAGCAGGACGGGCGTGCAGTCGGCGGTGAGGACCGCGAGGGCGAGCCCCCTGCGGGCGGTCACCACCGCGTCGACGGCGGGGATTTCGGCGTCGGAACCCCAGGGCCCGTCGACCACGGCGACGTCGCGGCCGTGCACCTGGTTCATCCAGACCACCCTGGCCGGGTCGATGCCCAGCGACTTGGCGGCAAGAGCGCGGTTGGTGCGGACGGCCTCGGCGTCGTCGCCCACCGCCCCGCCGAGATTGAGCTCCTCGTACGGAACGGCGCTCACTCCGCCCCACCTGTCGGTGAAGGCGAAGTGCGCGCCGCTCTCGGTGCTGTGCTCGCCTATCACTTCAAGAAGTCCGGCACGTCCAGCTCTTCGGCCTGGCTGTCCTGGTAGGGACGGGCCGGCGGGACCTGCGGCGGCGTCGCGGGCGCGGACGGGGCCTCGTTCACCGGGGCCGCCTCGGCGGGCTCCGGGGTCGCGGGCTCCTCGCGCGGCGTGACGCTGCCGAGGCCGCCGAAGGCCGGGCGGGAGGATTCGGCGGGCCGGGAGGCCGGTGCCGGCTCCTCGCGCTTGGCGGACGCCGAGCCAAGCACGGTGTCCCGCTTGGACGGTGGCTGTCCGCCGTCGAAGCCCGCCGCGATGACGGTGACCCTGACCTCGTCGCCCAGGGCGTCGTCGATGACGGCACCGAAGATGATGTTGGCCTCGGGGTGCGCTGCCTCGCTGACCAGCTGGGCCGCCTCGTTGATCTCGAACAGGCCGAGGTCGGAGCCGCCGGAGATGGAGAGCAGCACGCCGCGCGCTCCGTCGATGGACGCCTCCAGGAGCGGCGAGGAGATCGCCATCTCCGCGGCGGCCACCGCGCGGTCGTCGCCGCGGGCCGAGCCGATGCCCATGAGCGCCGAACCGGCCTCGGACATGACCGACTTGACGTCGGCGAAGTCGAGGTTGATCAGGCCGGGCGTGGTGATGAGGTCGGTGATGCCCTGAACACCGGAGAGCAGGACCTGGTCCGCCGACTTGAAGGCGTCGAGGACGGATACCTGGCGGTCCGAGATGGACAGGAGCCGGTCGTTGGGGATGACGATGAGGGTGTCGACCTCTTCGCGCAGCTCCGCGATGCCGTCCTCGGCCTGGTTGGCGCGGCGCCGGCCCTCGAAGGTGAACGGCCGGGTGACCACACCGATGGTGAGGGCGCCGAGCGAGCGCGCGATGTTGGCGACGACGGGTGCGCCGCCGGTGCCGGTGCCGCCGCCTTCGCCGGCGGTGACGAAGACCATGTCGGCCCCCTTGAGGACCTCCTCGATCTCCTCGCGGTGGTCCTCTGCGGCCTTGCGGCCGACGGCCGGGTTGGCGCCGGCGCCGAGGCCGCGGGTGAGTTCACGGCCGACGTCGAGCTTGACGTCGGCGTCGCTCATCAACAGGGCTTGCGCGTCGGTGTTGATGGCGATGAACTCGACGCCCTTGAGACCGACCTCGATCATCCGGTTGATGGCATTGACACCACCGCCGCCGACACCGATGACTTTGATGACTGCGAGGTAGTTCTGCGGTGCTGCCACGTCGAAGGCCTCTCGCCTCGAGTTACGTGTCGCCGTTTCGCTCTGGCGCGACACGACGACTGATGCCGAATGGGACGGTCCGAACGCCGACCCGAACCCTAACGCTGAAGTTTAGGGTTACCAGTGTGTCTGTTCCCTGGACTCTTCCGAACAGGACACTAAGTCGACAAGTGGCGCACGTTCAACGAACACGCCGAACCTCCCGTTTTTCTTTTCACCCTATGTGATCAGCCGTAGCGGTGCCGAACCAGGGTGCTGGCCTGCGGTGATGCACGTCAACTCCCCGATGATGCAGGGGCGGTGGGGACGCTCACATCGAAGTGCCGTGCCTTGGGTGTCGTTTTCATCAGTGCGAGGAGAGCGGACGCTTTCGTACGCCCCTTCTCGCCGCTGCCCCACGCGACGCCGCGCCCGCCGCTCAACTCCAGCGAGATGGAGTCGTACGAACGGACCTTGACGTTCCGAGTGTCCCTGGCCACCGCTTCGGGCAGGTCACCGGCTACCCGCACGGCCTCGCGCAGCAGCCGGTCCGGGCCGAACCTGCGCAGACTGGCCGCCCCGTTCTCCTGATCCGGCGTCAATTCGAGATGCGGTACGCCCTTCGGCGCGCGCTCGACCGTGTCGAATCGCACTCCCTTGGCGTCCACTTCGACGAACTTTCCGCCCTTTTCGATGAGGAGAACCGGCTTACGTTCCGTCACTTTGAGACCGATTCCGTGCGGCCAGGACCGCACGACGTCAACCGAGTCAATTCGGGGCAATTTCGAGCGCAGCCGCTCCTCAAGGGCGTCCGCATCGACCGAAATCAGTGGGGCCCCGACGGGGGCGTCCGCCGCCTCGCGGACCTCTTCGGGGGTCAGCACCCGGGTCCCCGAGATGGTCACGCGCTCAAGACGCAGCCACTGGGAGCCGTAGAGCACCCACACGCCGCCCGCGGTGAGGAGCACGGCGAGCACCAGTACGACGATCAGAGTGCGCGAGCGCGGCAGGCGCAGCCGCCGGACGCGCTGCGGGCGGGGCGGGCCGGACTTCTTCTGCTGCCGTTCGGCGGTGGTCGGTCCGGCCACGGTCCCCTGCCTTCTCACGCGTTACGGCGTGACGCAATCGCCTCGTACACCATGCCGACGAGCAGCTCGTCGGCGTCCCTGCGGCCGAACTCCGAGGCGGCGCGGGACATCTCGTACAGCCGATGCGGATCGGCGAGCACGGGCAGGACGTTGCCCTGGACCCATTCGGGCGTCAGTTCCGCGTCGTCGACCAGCAGTCCGCCGCCCGCCTTGACCACCGGCTGGGCGTTGAGCCGCTGTTCGCCGTTGCCGATCGGCAGCGGGACGTAGGCGGCGGGGAGCCCGACGGCGGAGAGTTCGGCCACGGTCATCGCGCCCGCGCGGCAGAGCATCATGTCGGCAGCGGCGTACGCGAGGTCCATCCGGTCCACGTACGGTACCGGGATGTACGGGGGCATCCCCGGCATCTGCTGCACGTGCGGCAATTCGTTCTTGGGGCCGACCGCGTGCAGGATCTGGATGCCCGCGCGCTGCAGCACGGGGGCGGCCTGCTGGACGACCTCGTTGAGCCGCCGCGCGCCCTGCGAACCGCCGGAGACGAGCAGGGTCGGCAGGTTGGGGTCGAGGCCGAAGGCGGCGCGCGCCTCCGGGCGGACCCTGGCCCGGTCGAGCGTGGCGATGGTGTGCCGCAACGGGATGCCGATGTAGCGGGAGTTGCGCAGCTTGCTGTCGGGGGTGGCGACGGCCACCCCGGAGGCGTACCGCGAACCGATCTTGTTGGCCAGGCCGGGGCGCGCGTTGGCCTCGTGCACGACGATCGGCGTCCCGGTCCGCTTGGCCGCGAGGTAGCCGGGCAGCGCGACGTAGCCGCCGAAGCCGACCACGCAGTCCGCCTTGGTGCGCTCCAGGATCTGCTCGGCCGCCTTGATGGTGCCGCGCAGCCGTCCCGGGACGGTGATCAGCTCAGGGGTGGGCTTCCGCGGCAGGGGTACGGCCGGGATCAGCGCGAGTTCGTAGCCCCGCTCGGATACGAGCCGGGTCTCGAGTCCACGCTCCGTGCCCAGGGCCGTGATGCCCACGGTCGGGTCCTGCCTCCGCAGGGCGTCCGCGAGGGCGAGCGCGGGCTCGATGTGGCCGGCGGTCCCCCCACCGGCGAGTACGACATGCACCGAAATTCACCGCTCTCCGGACGAACGCGCCTTGACGCGCCGTCTCATCGTGTTCCATCTCACCCGAGGTTGCCGCATGGCGAGGGCCGCCTTCGCCGCGGGGTCCGATCGCGCGAAAGCGATGAGGAGCCCGACGGCGAACATGGTCGGCAGCAGGGCCGAACCCCCGTAGGAGAACAGCGGGAGCGGGACACCGGCGATCGGCAGCAGACCGAGCACCGCACCGACGTTGATCACGGCCTGGGCCGTGATCCAGGTGGTCACGCCTCCCGCGGCATACCTCACGAAGGGGTCCTCCGTGCGTCCGGCCACGCGGATACCCGCATAGCCTAGAGCCGCGAACAGGGCGAGCACCGACAGTGTCCCCGCCAGGCCGAGTTCCTCGCCGGTGATGGCGAAGATGAAGTCGGTGTGCGGTTCAGGCAGTTGACCCCATTTTTCCACACTCGCGCCGAGTCCGGAACCGAAGAATCCGCCGGAGGCCAGGGCATAGATGCCGTGTACGGCCTGCCAGCACTGGTCACCGGGGCCCGGCTCCGTGGCGCCGATGCAGGCGAGCCTGGCCATGCGGTTGGGGCTCGTCTTGATGAGGATCACACCGAGCAGACCCGCGACGCCGAGCACACCCGCGAACAGCCGGGTGGGGGCGCCCGCCAGCCAGAGCAGGCCGAAGAGGATCGCGGTGAGGATGATCGCCGTACCCATGTCGCCGCCGAGCATGATGAGCCCGAGCAGCATGAAGGCGACCGGGACGAGCGGCACCAGCATGTGTTTCCACTGGGTCAACAGACGCTTGTCGTGTTTACGCGCGAGCAGGTCGGCGCCCCACAGGACGAGGGCGAGCTTGCCGAACTCACTGGGCTGGAGCTGGAAGGGCCCGCCCAGATAGATCCAGTTCTGGTTGCCGTTGACGCTGCGCCCTATCCCCGGGATCTGCACGAGGACCATCAGGAAGACGGTGACCGCGAGCATCGGATAGGCGAGCGCCCGGTGCAGCTTGATGGGCATCCGCATCGCGGCGAGCAGCAGGATCGCGCCGAGCACGGCGGCGACGAACTGCTTGCGGAAGAAGTACGACGCCGGCAGGTCCAGCTGCAGCGCCTGGATCATCGAGGCCGAGTAGACCATCACCAGGCCGAGCACGGTGATCAGCAGGCTGCTGCCCAGGATGAGGTAGTACGCCGTCAGCGGCCGGTCCCAGGCCTTGCGGGCCCGGTCGTAGAGCCGCCGGGGCCCCCGGTCGCCCGGAGGGTGGGAGGCACCTCTGGCGCGTACCGGAGCCGGTCGTTTGGCGACCCGCACGGAAGACCTGGCCACGTTCCCCTCCCAAGGGTGTGCCCGGCGCCCGCCGGGCAGAAAGCCCGGTCAGGCGCTCGTGGAGCCGAGTTCGCGGACGGCGTCCGCGAACGCTTCACCACGCTTGTTGTAGTTGGTGAACATGTCCATCGAGGCGCAGGCCGGGGCCATCAGGACGGTGTCCCCCGGCCGGGCCAGCTCTGCCGCCCGGCGTACCGCCTCGGACATCGCACCAGTGTCGGTGCGGTCGAGGTCGACGACCGGGACCTCGGGCGCGTGTCGCGCGAGGGCTTCCCTGATCAGCTCGCGGTCGGCACCGATCAGGACGGCGCCGCGCAGCCGCTTGGCCGACTTGGTGACGAGCTCGTCGAAGGTGGCGCCCTTGGCGAGTCCGCCCGCGATCCAGACGATCGACTCGTAGGACGCCAACGAGGCTTCCGCCGCGTGGGTGTTGGTCGCCTTGGAGTCGTCGACGTACGCGACCTCGGCCACGTCGGCGACGTGTTCGATGCGGTGCGCGTCGGGACGGAAGGCGCGCAGCCCGTCGCGTACGGCCGTCGCCTGTACGCCGAAAGCGCGTGCGAGGGCCGCGGCGGCCAGCGCGTTGGCGATGTTGTGCGGCGCGGGCGGCTGGACGTCGGAGATCTCGGCGAGCTCCTGCGCCTGCTTCTGGCGGTCCGGCACGAAGGCACGGTCGACCAGGATGCCGTCCACGACCCCCAGTTGCGAGGGCGCGGGCGCGTTCAGCGTGAAACCGACGGCGCGGCAGCCCTCTTCGACGTCGGCCTCGCGGACCAGGTCCTCGGTGACCTTGTCGGCCACGTTGTAGACGCAGGCGATCCGATTGCCCTCGTAGACGCGTCCCTTGTCGGCGGCGTACGCCTCCATGGAGCCGTGCCAGTCGAGGTGGTCGGGCGCCAGGTTCAGGACGGCCGCGGAGTGGGCGCGCAGCGAGGGCGCCCAGTGCAGCTGGTACGAGGAGAGCTCGACGGCCAGGACGTCGTAGGGCTCTTCGGAGAGGACGACGTCGACGATCGGCGTACCGATGTTGCCGACGGCGGCCGTCCGCAGGCCCGCGGCTTCGAGGATCGAGGCGAGCATCCGCGTCGTCGTGGTCTTGCCGTTGGTGCCCGTGATGGCGAGCCAGGGGGCCGCGTCGGGGCCGCGCAGGCGCCAGGCGATCTCTACGTCGCCGACGACGTCCACGCCCGCCGCCGCGGCCGCCGCGAAGAGCGGCGACGACGGCTTCCAGCCCGGCGACGTGACCACCAGGTCGGTGCCGTCGGGAAGCGTTTCCGCGTCCCCCAGGCGTACGGAAATGCCGTCGCCCTCAAGAGAAGCGGCGCGTTCCCGGTGCGCCTCCGAGGAGCCGCCGTCCACGACCGTCACCGACGCGCCGAGGCCGGCCAGGGCGCGGGCGGCGCTGATGCCGCTCACGCCGAGACCGGCGACGGTGACGTTCTTGCTCTGCCACTCGGACACAGGGGTCACTTTTCGGCTGCCCATCCCGCGTAGAAGAGACCCAGACCGACGATCACGCACATGCCCTGGATGATCCAGAAGCGGACCACGACAAGGACTTCGGACCACCCCTTTAGTTCGAAGTGGTGCTGGAGTGGCGCCATCCGGAAGACGCGTTTGCCGGTGAGGCGGAACGAGCCGACCTGGATGACCACCGACATGGTGATCAGGACGAAGAGGCCGCCGAGCAGCGCGAGGAGCAGCTCGGTGCGGGAGCAGATCGCGAGACCCGCGAGCGCGCCGCCCAGGGCGAGGGATCCGGTGTCGCCCATGAAGATCTTGGCGGGCGAGGTGTTCCACCACAGGAAGCCGAAGCAGGCGCCCATGAGTGCGGAGGCCACGACCGCCAGGTCGAGCGGGTCTCTGACCTCGAAGCAGGCCTGCGGGTTCGTCAGCGTGTTCGCGTTGGCGCAGGACTCCTGGTACTGCCAGACACCGATGAAGGTGTAGGCGCCGAAGACCATCACGGAGGCGCCGGTGGCGAGACCGTCGAGGCCGTCGGTGAGGTTCACGCCGTTCGACATCGCGAGGATCATGAACAGCGCCCAGACCACGAACAGGACCGGGCCGATCGACCAGCCGAAGTCCGTGACGAACGACAGCTTGGTGGAGGCCGGGGTCTGGTTGCGGTTGTCCGGCCAGTTCAGCGCGAGCACGGCGAAGCCGATGCCGACGATCAGCTGGCCCGCCATCTTCGCCTTGGCGCGCAGACCGAGCGAGCGCTGCTTGACGATCTTGATGTAGTCGTCGAGGAAGCCGACGAGGCCCATGCCCGCCATCAGGAAGAGCACCAGGAGGCCGGAGAGCGTGGTCTCCGTGCCGGTGATGACCTTCGTGAGGAAGTACGCGATGAGCGTGGCGAGGATGAAGGCGATGCCACCCATGGTCGGCGTGCCGCGCTTGCTGTGGTGCTCGCGCGGGCCGTCGTCCCGGATGAACTGGCCGTAGCCCTTGCGGGCCAGGAACTTGATCAGGAGCGGGGTCCCGGCCAGGGTCAGGAAGAGCCCGATCACACCCGCGAAGAGGATCTGCCTCATCGGCCGGAGACCTCACCCTCGGTGTGGTTCTCCAACAGCGCCGCGGCGACCTTCTCGAGGCCCACCGATCTGGACGCCTTCACCAGCACGACGTCTCCTGCGCGCAGCTCGCTGCGCAACAGGTCGATCGCCGCCTGTGCGTCGGACACGTGCACCGACTCCTCACCCCACGAACCCTCGTTGTATGCGCCCAGTTGGAGCCAGGACGCTTCCCTGCCCCCGACTGCCACGAGCTTGCTCACGTTGAGCCGGACGGCAAGGCGTCCGACCGCGTCGTGCTCGACGAGCCCCTCGTCCCCGAGTTCGGCCATGTGACCGAGCACCGCCCACGTACGACGTCCCTTGCCCATGGCCACGAGCGCGCGCAGGGCGGCTCGCATGGACTCGGGGTTCGCGTTGTAGGCGTCGTTGACGATAGTCACGCCGTCCGGGCGCTCGGTGACCTCCATCCGCCAGCGGGACAGCGTGCCCGCCTCGGAGAGCGCGAGGGCGATCTCGTCCACGGACATGCCCAGCTCATGGGCGACGGCGGCCGCGGCAAGCGCGTTCGACACGTGGTGCTCACCGTACAGCCGCAAGGTCACGTCGCTGCACCCGGAGGGTGTGTGCAGCGTGAAAGCGGGCTGTCCATTCTCCGTGAGCCGGACATTCTCCGCTCGTACGTCGGCGTCGGCGGCCTCTCCGAAGAGCAGCACGCGCGCCTTCGTACGCGACGCCATCGCGCGCACCAGCGGGTCGTCGGCGTTGAGGACCGCGGCGCCGTCCGCGGGCAGCGACTCGACCAGCTCGCCCTTCGCTTCCGCGATCTGCTCGCGGCCGCCGAACTCGCCGATGTGGGCGGTGCCGACGTTCAGGACGAGGCCGATCTTCGGCGGCGTGAGGCCCGTGAGGTACCGGATGTGGCCGATTCCGCGCGCACCCATCTCCAGGACGAGGAACCGCGTCTCGTCGGTGGCGCTGAGCGCGGTCAGCGGCAGGCCGATCTCGTTGTTGAACGAGCCCGGCGTCCAGACCGTGGGCGCGTGGCGCCGCAGAACCTGCGCGAGCAGGTCCTTGGAGCTGGTCTTGCCGACGGACCCGGTGAGCGCCACCAGGGTCGCGCCGAGCCGCTCCACGACGTGGCGGGCCAGGGCGCCGAGCGCCGCCTGCACATCGTCGACGACGATGGCGGGCACCCCGACGGGCCGCGACGCCAGGACGGCCACGGCACCGGCCGCGACGACGTCCGCGGCGTAGTCGTGGCCGTCCACGCGCTCGCCGACGAAGGCGACGAAGAGGCTGCCGGGCACCACCTCACGGGAGTCCCGGACCACGGATCCGGTGACCGAAACGGCCGGATCCGGTATGTCGTACGTCTGCCCGCCGACGACGGTGGCGATCTCGGCGAGGGAGAGGGCGATCACAACTTCATCCCTGGGTTTGCTGGATAGCTTCGCGAAGCACCTGGCGGTCGTCGAAGGGACGCACCACCCCGGCGATGTCCTGTCCCTGCTCGTGGCCCTTGCCCGCGACCAGGACGGTGTCGCCCGGTCCCGCGTGGGCGACGGCCGCGCGGATGGCCGCGGCACGGTCCTCGAAGACGGCGACCTCGGCGCGCTCGTGGGCCGGCACGTCGGCGGCGCCCGCGAGCATCGTGGCGAGGATCGCGAGGGGATCCTCGCCGCGGGGGTTGTCGGAGGTCAGTACGGCGGTGTCGGAGAGGCGGGCCGCGGCCGCGCCCATCGGCATCCGCTTGGTCTTGTCCCGGTCGCCGCCGCAGCCGAGCACGATGTGCAGCTTGCCCTCGGTGACCTTGCGCAGCGCGCGCAGGACCGATTCGACAGCGTCCGTCTTGTGGGCGTAGTCGACGACCGCCAGGTAGGGCTGGCCCGCGTCGATGCGCTCCAGGCGGCCCGGTACGCCGGGCACCGCGGCGACGCCGTCGGCGGCCTGCTGCGGGTCGATGCCCGCGACGGCGAGCGAGACGATCGCGGCGAGCGTGTTGGCGACGTTGAAGGGGCCCGCGAGCGGGGACTTGGCGGTGATCCGCTCGCCCTTGGGGCCGACCGCGACGAACGTCGAGTCGAGCGGCCCGACCTCGACGTCCTCGGCGCGCCAGTCGGCGTCCGGGTGGCCCTCCGCGGAGAACGTGGTGACGGGGACCTCGGACTCGGTGATGAGCCTGCGGCCGTACTCGTCGTCGAAATTGACCACACCGACCCGGGAGCGCCGCTGGGTGAACAGCTGCGCCTTGGCCTGGAAGTAGTCATCCATGTCGGAGTGGAACTCCATGTGCTCCGGGCTCAGGTTGTTGAAGACGGCGACGTCGAAGACGCAGCCGTCCACACGGCCGAGCACCAGGGCGTGGCTGGAGACCTCCATGGCGACCGCTTCGACGCCGCGCTCGCGCATCACCGCGAACAGCGCCTGCAGGTCGGTGGCTTCGGGGGTCGTGCGCTCCGACTTGATGCGCTCGTCGCCGATGCGCATCTCGACCGTGCCGATGAGGCCGGTCGCGCGCAGGCCCTTGAGCCCGCCCTCGACGAGGTACGCGGTGGTGGTCTTGCCCGACGTACCCGTGATGCCGATCTGGAGGAGGTCGCGGCCGGGGTGGCCGTAGACCGTCGCCGCGAGCTCGCCCATGCTGCCGCGCGGGTCGGCGACGACCAGGACGGGCAGGCCGGTCGCGGCGGCGCGCTCGGCGCCGGTCGGGTCGGTGAGGATCGCTCCCGCACCGAGGTCGGCGGCCTGGGCGACGAAGTCGGCGCCGTGCATCCGCGCGCCGGGCAGCGCCGCGTAGACGTCGCCGGGGCGGACCGCTCGGGAGTCGTGCGTGATGCCGGTGATCTCCGCGTCGCCCTCGACGGCGACGCCCAGCTGGCTCCCGAGCTCCGTCAGTGAGGTCGGGGAGACCTGGACCGGCCGCGGCGGCCCCGGATATGTCACGGGAACGCCCTTCTGGGTGGTTTGGGACTGATCAGCGTGTGGCACGGCGGTGAGCGTACCGGGCGCACCCGCTTGAGGGCCAAAAGGGAGGGGTCTGCGCGTAGCGCGGTCGGGCAAGGGTGGTGGTGGGAGACGGGTGGGCGGGCGGTGTGGCGGGGGGCGGTTCCCCGGGTCCGGGGTGATCGTTGTCACGAGCGGTTCCTGGTCAGTCACCGGGTTTGAAGGTGACGGGGAGGCGGGCCGGGCCCTTTCCGGTGGGGGGCTCCTGGAGGGTCTTCAGGGAGAACTGCATGACCTTCTTGTAGATGGGACCGCAGATCTGGCCGCCGAAGTAGCTGCCCTTGGTGGCGTTCTGGATGGCGCAGTAGACGGCGATGCGCGGCTTGTCGGCGGGTGCGAAACCGGCGAACGACGAGGTGTAGCCCTTGTAGCGGCCCGTCTCCGGATCGACCCGGTTGGCCGTACCCGTCTTGCCCGCGACGCGGTAGCCGGGGATCCGGGCGGAGTTTCCGGTGCCCTCCACGTCGTCGACGACGGACTCCAGCATCTTGGAGACCGTGCGCGCGGTCTTGTCGCTCACGATCCGGGTCTTCTTCGGCTTGGGCGCGGGCGTGAATCGGCCGTCGGGGCCCTTGGTGCCGCGGACGAGCGTGGGCTCGATGCGGACGCCTCCGTTGGCGATGGTCTGGTAGACCGAGGTCGCCTGCATGGCGTTGATCGACAGGCCCTGGCCGAACGGGATCGTGAACTGCTGCGAAGTGGACCACTTCTGGGGAGGCGCGAGGATGCCGGGGGTCTCGCCGGGGAAGTCGAGCCCGGTCTCCTTGCCGATGCCGAACTTGCGCAGGTACGAGTAGAGGATCTCGTTGGACTCCCGCTGCGTCTTGCCCATCTCACCGGTGGCGAGGATCGTGCCGATGTTGCTGGACTTGGCGAGCACTCCGTTGAGCGTCAGGTGCCAGGTGGGGTGGTCGATGTCGTCCTGGAACAGCCGGTCGCCGCGGTGCAGCCGGTTGGGCACGGTGACGTGGGTGCCGGGCGTGGCCGCGTTCTCCTCCAGGACGGCGGCCATCGACATGACCTTGGAGGTGGAGCCCGGCTCGTACGCGTCCTGGAGGGCCGCGTTGCCCAGGGCCGCGCCGTTGGCCTGGGAGAGGTCGTTGGGGTCAAAGCCGGGGGCGTTCGCCATCGCGAGGACCTCGCCGGTCCTGGTGTCCTGCACCATCACGTAGCCGCGGTCGGCCTTGGACTTCTTCACCTGCTCGGTGATGGCGTCCTGCGCGGCCCACTGGATGTCGCGGTCGATGGTGAGCTCGACGTCGGAGCCGGGCACGGCGGGGGTCTCCGTGCTGCCCGCGGTCGGCACCTGGCGGCCGCCTGACTGCGCGTACTTGATCTTGCCGTCCTCGCCCGCGAGCTGCTTGTTGAGCTGCTGCTCCAGGCCGCCCGCGCCCTTGCCGTCGGCGTTGACCCAGCCCAGTATCCCGGCGGCCAGGTCGTGGTTGGGGTAGACCCGCTTGCTGCTCGGGTCGGCGAGGATGCCCGCCAGCACGTTCGGCGAGCTCGGGTCGGTGCCCGCCTTCTCGGCGAGCGCGCCGCGCAGGTCCTTGATCTGCTTCCAGACCTGGGGGGTCTGGCGGCGGGCGAGCAGCACGTAGCGCGTGTCGGGGGTCTTCAGCTTCTTGGTGATCTCGGCGGCGTCCTTGCCGAGGATGGGGGCGAGGAGCGCGGCGGCCTGTTCGGGCGCGTCCTTGACCTTCATCTCCTTCGGCGTGAACAGCGTGGGGTCGGCCGTGATGTCGTACGCGTCCACGCTGGCGGCCAGCTCGACGCCGCCGCGGTCGGTGATGCGGCCGCGCTCGGCGGCCAGGGTGTGCGTGAAGTAGCGGTTCTTCTCGGCCTTGGCCGCGTACGCGTTCGCGTCGACCGCCTGCACCTGGAGCAGCCGTACGACGAAGGCCAGCATCACCAGCGTCAGGCCGAGGCTGACCATGCGCAGGCGGGGCCGCGGGCTGCCCAGGCGGATGGTGCGGGCCTTGGCGGACGCGGGGCGGCGCGCGGCGGGGCGGGAGCCGCCCTGCCCCGGGCGCCGGGGGGCACCGGGACGCGCGGGCCTCGCGGGCCCCGGCACCTTGCGCCGCGGGGGTTGGCGGTCCGTCACTTGGTCACCTGCCGGATGTCGTCGTGGGGCCGGGCTTCGCGGCCTGCTCGGGCGTGGGCGGTGGAGCGGCGGGGCGCGCGACCGGCTGGGGCGCGGCGGGCTTGGGAGCGGCGGGTGGCACCGAGACCGAGGCGGGCGGCGATGCCACCTCCTGCGGGCGCGGATCGGGGCGCTGCAGCGCGGAGGGCAGGGCGGCGGCGCCGGGGATGCCGCGCACGGTCCCGTCCGGGTCGAGGAAGGCCGGGTCGCCGCCGGGGACCATGCCGAGCTCGCGGGCGCGGCGCTGCAGGGCGTCCGGTTCGGCATAGCCGTCCACGTCGCGCTGGAGCTCCTGTTCCTCCTCGGTGAGGTCCTTGGTCTCCTTCTTGAGCTCGCTCAGCTGGAACGAGCCTTCGTTGAGCGAGGAGTTCAGGATGAGGAGGGTGATCAGTCCGCCGCCCAGGAGCAGGACGACAAGAAGCACGAAGGGGGTGCGCGCGGCCTGGCTCGGACCCTGGGGCAGCAGCCGCGCGAGGCGGGCGGCCCTCCCCCGCAGCTCGGGCTTCTTGCTCATGGAGCCTCCTCGCGGACTCTGGTCGGCGGACTCTGCTCGTGGGGCCTGGTCGCGGCGTCCGGCTCAGCCGACGTCCTCGCGGACGCGCTGGGCACCCCGCAGCCGCGCGGGGGCCGCTCTGCGGTTCTCCGCGACCTCTTCCTCGGTGGGAAGTTCGGCGCCTCGGGTGAGGAGCTTGAGTCGCGGCTGGTAGCGCTCGGGGACGACGGGCAGTCCGGGCGGCGCCGTGTTCGCGGCACCGGCCGCGAACACCTGCTTGACCAGGCGGTCCTCAAGGGAGTGGTACGACAGGACGGCGATCCTGCCGCCGACGGCGAGGGTCTTCACGGCCGCCGGAATGGCCTGCTCCAGGACGCTCAGTTCGCCGTTGACCTCGATGCGCAGGGCCTGGAAGGTGCGCTTGGACGGGTTGCCGCCGGTGCGCTTGGCGGCCTGCGGCAGGGAGTCGCGGATGAGTTCGACGAGCCGCGCGCTGTTGCTGAACGGCTCCTTCTCGCGCTCGCGCACGACGGCGCTCACGATGCGCTTGGCCTGCTTCTCCTCGCCGTACTGCCGCAGGATCCGCACCAGTTCGCCCGGGGCGTAGGTGTTGAGGACGTCGGCCGCGCTGATGCCGGTCGTCTGGTCCATGCGCATGTCCAGGGGCGCGTCCTGGGCGTACGCGAATCCCCGGTCCGCCTCGTCCAGTTGCATGGAGGAGACACCGAGGTCGAAGAGGACGCCCTGCACGCGCGGGACGTCCAGGCGCTCCAGTACGTCGGGGAGTTCGTCGTAGACCGCGTGCACCAGGGTGGCCCGGTCGCCGTAGGGCGCGAGGCGCTCGCCGGACAGGCGCAGCGCTTCCTTGTCGCGGTCGAGGGCGATGAGGCGGGCCGAGGGGAAGGTGGCGAGGAGGGCCTCGCTGTGGCCGCCGAGGCCGAGGGTGCAGTCGACGACGACCGCTCCGGGCTCGGCGAGGGCGGGGGCCAACATGTCCAGGCACCGCTGGAGCATCACCGGGACGTGTCGGCTGTTGTCGCCCTCCCGTCGCCCGCCACCGCCCTTGTTCGGAAGCGCTTCGCGCCCTTGCATTTGGCCCTCTCAGGTCCGGCGCGGCGTTCGCACGCACTGCCGGGTCCCCGCCCGCTCCGTGAAGGGGAATGGACTGCTGGCGCCGGGGAAGTGGCGTCAGCCGACCGGGAGCGGGAGGAGGCCGAGCCGTACGTACGCGCCGCGCACGTGGGGGGATTCCGCGGAATCCCCGTGATGTTCAGTCCAGCAGGGAGCTGGTCACGCCTCCCGCTTCGCGTCACTTTAGTCCACCGTGTCGCCCGGTCAATCAACCGGCCTGCGCGTCGCCGCGCGGGTCCGGGCGGGGGTGCGAATCCTGTTGCGATCACCCGTTCGGCGGTAGCCGGGCGACCTCTGTGGGTTACCTCACAACAAGAGTCTTTGACGTTCTTTGTCCCTTCTCACAGCGGGTGCAGTCGATCAGTGAGCACTAACGTCATAGCCATGTCGACTTCCGCATCTCCTTCGGGCAGCACCCCCGTAGAGCCGATCGGCGACATAGTCGTCGGCTCGGTCACCGACCGCCTCGTCGAGGCCAACGAGAGGTACGCGTCCGGGTTCACCGACCCCGGCATGGACGCCCGCCCCGTCCTGCACGTCGCCGTGGTCGCCTGCATGGACGCCCGCCTCGACCTGCACGACGCGCTCGGCCTCGAGCTGGGCGACTGCCACACGATCCGCAACGCGGGCGGCGTGGTCACCGACGACGTCATCCGCTCGCTGACCATCAGCCAGCGCGCCCTCGGCACCCGCAGCGTCGTCCTCATCCACCACACCGGCTGCGGCCTGGAGTCCCTCACCGAGGAATTCCGGCAGGACCTGGAGACCGAGGTCGGCCAGCGGCCGACGTGGGCGGTGGAGTCCTTCCGCGACGTCGACCAGGACGTGCGGCAGTCGATGCAGCGCGTGCGGACCTCGCCGTTCCTCCTGCACACCGACGACATCCGCGGCTTCGTGTTCGATGTGACGACCGGTCTGCTGCGGGAGATCGACCCTGCGTGACTGACAAAAGGTCGTAACACCCGACAAATCGGCGCCAGTTATCCACAGGCGAGTGACACAACCCGCCATGCCCAACAACAATGCGGGGGTGGCATCACGCGGAACCACACGCGAGGTGCCGGGTAATTCGGGGTGGACCGGGCCGTGCGCGTGCAGCGACGGCCCGGAGAACGGGCCGAGGAGGGCCGGGTGACGACCTATGACGATCGAGCGAGCCTCACTGATCTGACCACGACCGCGGAGCGTGTGCGCGCGTCGGTGGAGGGTGTGATCGAGGGCAAGCCAGAGGTCGTACGGCTTTCGCTGACCGTGCTGCTCGCCGAGGGGCACCTACTGATCGAAGACGTGCCGGGCGTCGGCAAGACCATGCTGGCCAAGGCGCTCGCGCGGTCCATCGACTGCTCGGTCCGGCGCATCCAGTTCACGCCGGACCTGCTGCCTTCGGACATCACCGGTGTGTCGATCTTCGACCAGCAGCGCAGGGACTTCGAGTTCAAACCGGGCGCGATCTTCGCGCAGATCGTGATCGGCGACGAGATCAACCGCGCGTCTCCCAAGACGCAGTCCGCGCTCCTGGAGTCCATGGAGGAGCGCCAGGTCACCATCGACGGGCAGACGTACGAACTGCCCAGTCCGTTCATGGTGGTGGCCACGCAGAACCCCGTCGAGATGGAGGGGACCTATCCGCTGCCCGAGGCGCAGCGCGACCGCTTCATGGCGCGCGTCTCGATCGGCTATCCCAGCCCGGAGGCCGAGCTGCAGATGCTGGACGTCCACGGCGGCGTCTCGCCCCTCGACGACCTCCAGCCGGTGGCGCACGCCCACGACATCGTGAAGCTCATCGACGCGGTGCGCACGGTGCACGTCGCCGACTCCGTGCGGAGGTACGCGGTGGACCTGGTCGCCGCGACCCGCAGCCACCCGGAGCTCAGACTCGGGGCCTCGCCGCGCGCCACGCTGCACCTGCTGCGGGCCGCCAAGGCCTCCGCCGCGCTCAGCGGCCGTGAGTTCGCGCTCCCCGACGACGTGCAGGCACTCGCCGTCGCCGTCCTCGCCCACCGCCTGCTGCCCACCGCGCAGGCCCAGTTGAACCGGCGTACGGCCGAATCGGTGGTCCTGGAGATCATGCAGCGCACCCCGGTGCCCGCCGCCGCACAGCCCAGCAACGGCTACTTCGGTCAGCAGCCGCCCGGCGCCCGGAGGCTGTGATGACGGCCGGGGGGAGGCCGGGGGCCGCCACCGAAGACGAGAAGGGCGGACTGCGCACGGCCCTCGCGGGCCTGACCACCCGTGGGCGTTCCTTCCTCGCCGCCGGCATCGCCGCCGCCGTCTGTGCCTATGTGCTCGGCCAGAGCGATCTGCTGCGCGTCGGGCTGCTGCTCGCCGTGCTGCCGCTGGTCTGCGCCCTCGTGCTCTTCCGCACCCGCTACCGCGTCGCGGGCAGCCGCAGGCTCTCCCCCGCGCGCGTGCCCGCCGGTTCGGAGGCGCGCGTCCATCTGCGCATGGACAACGTCTCGCGGCTGCCCACGGGCCTGCTCATGCTCCAGGACCGGGTGCCCTACGTGCTGGGGCCCAGGCCCCGCTTCGTGCTGGACAGGGTCGAGGCGGGCGGCCGCCGCGAGGTCTCCTACCGCGTCCGCTCCGACCTGCGCGGACGCTATCCGCTCGGCCCCTTGCAGCTGCGTCTGACGGACCCGTTCGGGATGTGCGAACTGACGCGCTCCTTCTCGACGTACGACACCCTGACGGTCATCCCGCGCGTGGAGGCGCTGCCTCCGGTGCGCCTGACGGGTGAGGCCAAGGGGTACGGCGACGGGCGCAACCGCTCGCTCGCGCTGGCCGGTGAGGACGACGTCATCCCGCGCGGCTACCGGCACGGCGACGATCTGCGCCGGGTGCACTGGCGCTCCACCGCGCGCTACGGCGAGCTGATGGTGCGCCGCGAGGAGCAGCCGCAGCGGGCCCGCTGCACGGTGCTCCTGGACACCCGGGGCGTCGGCTTCCGCGGCGCGGGCCCCGACTCGGCCTTCGAGTGGGCGGTGTCGGGCACCGCGTCAGCCCTGGTGCACATGCTCGAACGGGGCTTCTCGGTGCGCCTGTTGACCGACACGGGCACCTCCGTGCCGGGCGAGGGCTCGGACGGCTTCGCGGGCGCGAGCCAGGAGTCGGCGGACGCGGCCGGACTGATGATGGACACCCTCGCGGTGATCGACCACTCGGACAGCACCGGGCTCTCCCGGGCGTACGACGTGCTGCGCGGCGGGAACGAGGGCCTTCTTGTCGCCTTCCTCGGCGACCTCGACGAGGAGCAGGCCACGGTGGTCGCCAAGATGCGGCAGCGCAGCGGCTCGGCGGTCGCCTTCGTCCTGGACAGCGAGAGCTGGGCGCGGGGACCGGGCGGCGAGCCGTCCGGCGCGGGCGACGCGCGCGTGCGGATGCTGCGCGAGGCGGGCTGGACCGCCCTGGTGGTCCAGCCGGGGGCGGGCTTCGGGGACCTGTGGCGCCAGGCGGACCACGCGCGCGCCAGCGCGGGCCCGGCCCCGGCGACGGGCACGACCACCGGGGGCTGGGCATGACGGGCTCGCACCCGGGCGTCGCCCCGGTGCGTGAGAGAACGACGACAGTGGGGGGACGGTCATGAGTGGACGCACGCGACTCGCGCTGTGTGCCACCGCGGCCACGCTGATGGCATCGAGCGCGCTGCTGCCGCTCGTCGATCCTGCGACGTGGTACCTGCAAGCGGTGATCCTGCTCGCGCTGCAGAGCGGGGTGGGCGCGCTGACCCGGCGGATCCCGCTGGCCAGGCCGGTCACCGTGGCCGTGCAGGCACTGGTGACGCTGCTGCTGCTCACGCTGGTCTTCGCCCGCGAGCAGGCCATCGCGGGGGTGCTTCCCGGACCTGAGGTGTTCCAGAGGTTCGGCGTGCTCCTACAGGCGGGCGGCGACGACGTCGGGCGGTACGCGATCCCGGCGCCGCTCAGCGACGGCATCCGGCTGATGCTGGTCGGCGGCGTCCTGGTGATCGGCCTCGCGGTGGACGCCCTCGCGGTGACGTTCCGTACGGCGGCCCCGGCCGGGCTCCCGCTGCTCGCGCTGTACTCGGTCGCGGCGGGCCTCTCCGGAGACGGCGCCGGATGGCTGTGGTTCCTGCTCGCGTCCGCCGGTTATCTGCTGCTGCTCCTGGCCGAGGGCCGCGACCGGCTCTCCCAGTGGGGCCGGGTCTTCGGCGGCGCGGCGCGCGCACCCGGACGGGTCTCCGGCGGTCTGGAGAGCAATACGGGAGCGATCGCGCCGGTCCGCACGGGTCGGCGCATCGGCGCCGTCGCGCTGGGCGTCGCGCTGGTGGTGCCGCTGGGCCTGCCCGCCCTCGACGGCGGACTCCTGGACGGCCCTGGCGGTGCGGGGGTCGGTGGCCGGGGCGGCGGCGGCACGATCTCCGCCGTCAATCCGCTGGTCGCGCTCCAGGACAGCCTGAACCAGCCGGAGGACCGCGAGGTCATCTCCTACCGGACGAACGCCGAGCAGACCGACGAGATGTACCTGCGGATCGTCTCGCTCGACCAGTTCGACGGGACGACGTGGAAAACGACCGTCCGGAGCATCGAGGACGTGCCCTTGCCGCTTCCCGAGCCCCGGGGCCTCAACCCCGACGTGCGCAGGACCGAGGTCCAGACGAACATCTCGGCGGCCGAGAGCTACGCGCAGAACTGGCTGCCCATGCCGTTCCCCGCCAGTCAGGTGGAGATCGACGGCCGCTGGCGGTTCGAGCCGGTGGGCCGCGCCCTGGTAGGGGACCGGGGCCAGACCACCAGCGGCGCGCAGTACAAGGTCAAGAGCCTGATCGTGGAGCCCACGGCCGAGCAGTTGGCGAACGCGCCCGCTCCCCCTGCGGACCTGGCCCGCGAGTTCACCAAGGTGCCCGACTCGCTGCCCGGGGTGGTCGCGAACACGGCCCGCAAGGTCACCAAGGGCGCGGCCAATCCCTACGAGCAGGCGGTCAAGCTCCAGGACTACTTCGCCTCGGACGGCGGGTTCACGTACAACACCCAGGTGCGGGCGGGCAGCGGTCCCGCCGCGATCGGCCGCTTCCTGGAGCAGAAGGAAGGCTTCTGCGTCCACTTCTCGTTCGCGATGGCCTCGATGGCGCGGACGCTGGGGATCCCGGCCCGGGTCGCGGTGGGCTTCACGCCGGGGTCCGCACAGGCCGACGGCACGATGTCGGTCGGCCTTCGGGACGCGCACGCCTGGCCCGAGCTGTACTTCGAGGGCGTGGGCTGGACCCGCTTCGAGCCGACGCCGACCCGTGGCTCGGTGCCCGACTACACCCGCTCGGACTCGCCGTCCGACGGCGCGAGCGACCCGGCCGCCCCCGAGCCCTCCGCCTCCGCCGAGCCGTCCACGGCTCCCTCGGCGTCCGACAGCTGCCCGCCCGACCAGCGCAAGCAGGGCGGCTGCTCCAGCGCGGCCCCGCAGGTCGTGGCCGGTTCGGGCGGGGAGGGACCGCCTCTCGCGATGATCGTGGGGGTGGGGCTCGCGGCCCTGCTGATCCTCACGGTGCCCTTCTTGCCGCTGCTGTGGCGGACCAGGGTGCGGGCCGTCCGCCTGGGGGCCACCGGACGCACCGAGGCGGACTCGGCCGCGCGGACCCTGGCCGCCTGGCTCGAAGTGATCGACACGGCCTGGGACCACGGCATCGAACCGGACGAGTCACAGACGCCCCGGAAGGCGGCGGCGCGGATCGTCCGCATCGGAGAGCTGTCCGGCGATCCCGCGGAGGCCGTGCACCGGGTGGCGGCCGCGGTGGAACAGGTGCTCTACGCTCCACGGCCGCAGCTCCCGGCAGGCCTCTCCGAGGACGTACGACGTGTCCGCGACGGGCTGCGGGCCTCGGCGAACCGGGCCGCCAGGCTGCGGGCGACGCTCGCGCCGCGTTCGGCCGCTCGGGTGGTGTGGGCGGCATCGGACCGCTGGGCGGCGTTCCGCACGCGCTGTGGCGAACGTCTCGGCTCGTGGTGGGCGACGCTCCTGAAGCGGGGGCCGTCGCGGCGGGCACAGGCGGAACAGCAGGGCTGAGGGGCTGAGGCGGTGAGGAGCTGAGGCACTGTTCGGCGCCGGTCCGGTTCGGACCGGCGCCGCCGGGTGTGGCTGCCTGGCCCAGTCGTGCGGGATACGAAGACATGTATGAGGGGTGACCGCCCGCGGGCGGTCACCCCTCATACATGTCTGTCGGGCCGGGTCCGTCAGGTCAGCGCGGCGGCGCCGAACTCACTGACCACCCTGCTCGTCTCGGCGGCGCTGCCAGCGCTGCTCGATCCGGTCCATCACGGAGCGGCGCTGCCTGGTCTGCCGACGGGGCTGTGCCCCACCCTGCGCGGCGGCCGCGCCCGAAGGCTGTTCGCCCGGCTTCGGCGCTTTGCGCCAACCGGTGACGGCCAGCACCGCGCAGCCCAGCATGACGAGGAACCCCACCACGCTGATCCAGATCTGCTGGGCGACCATTCCGGCCATGAGAAGGGCGATGCCCACCAGGAAGCCCGCGACCGCTTGGTAGACCCGCTTCCGGGTGTACGTACGCAGCCCGCTTCCCTCAAGCGCTGTCGCGAACTTGGGATCTTCGGCGTACAGCGCTCGCTCCATTTGCTCGAGCATGCGCTGCTCGTGCTCCGAGAGCGGCACGGAGTCCTCCTCATCGTGCAGTCGCCGGGGCGACCGGGGGTCCCCTTCAGGATAGGCAGGGAATCGCCCCCGTGAAACCCGCCCCTCTGCGCCAACTTCGCCAAACCGGACCCTGCACATCGCTCCGGCTCGCTGAAGCGTGCATTCCCCAGCGGCCGAACCGTCATGCAGGACGGTGTCCCTCGATCATACGGCGCCGGTAGCCCGTTCGGGGGGCCTGTGGCGTACTCCATGTGCGGCTGCGTCGCTGATCAGCGGGGCAGCCGCACGCGTACCTCATGCCTCGGTGGACTCCCTGGCCTCACCGAGCACATGCAACTGGGTGGCCACGGAGTGGAACGCGGGCAGTTCGGCGGCCGCCGCCTCCAGCGCGAGGAGGGCCTCCAAGGCGCCCGGCTCGGTGTCCACGAGGACGCCGGGGACCAGGTCGGCGAAGACCCGCACGCCGTGCACCGCGTCGACGCGCACGCCCGCCGCCTCGACCAGCTCGGTGAGCTGGTCGGCGGTGAAGCGCCGGGGCACGGGGTCGCCCTCGCCCCAGCGTCCCGCCGGGTCGGTGAGCGCGACCTGTGCCTCCTTGAAGTGCCCGGCGAGGGCGCGCGCGAGCACGGCGCCGCCGAGGCCCGCGCCGAGCAGGCTGAGCACGCCGGAGGGGCGCAGCGCGTCGACGGCGAGGCGGACGCCCTCGGCCGGGTCGTCCACGTACTCCAGGACGCCGTGGCACAGGACGGCGTCGAAGCCGCCGCGCTCGACGACGTCGAAGAGGCCGAGGACATCGCCCTGCACGCCTCGTACGCGATCGGCGACACCGGCCTCGGCGGCCCTGCGCTCCAGGGCGAACAGCGCGTTCGGGCTGGGGTCGACGACGGTGACGCGGTGACCGAGGAGGGCGACCGGCACCGCGAAGTTGCCGCTGCCGCCTCCCGTGTCGAGCACGTCGAGCTCGGTGCGCGACTCCCGGCCCGTGACCTTGACCCGGCGGTCGAGGGCGTCCTTCAGGACGTCCCAGACCACGGCGGTCCGCAGCGAGGCGCGCGGACGAGGGGGGTCGGAGCGCTGCGACGCCGCTTGCGGGCTGTGGTGGGAGGCGGGCGGGCGCATCGGGTCCGACACGGCAGTTGACTCCTCGGCGCGTGGGATTCGGTTGCCCCCACCCTATTGCCTGACGCCCGGTGCCCCGGCCACCGTCCCGTGCCGCGCCCGCGCCGGTCAGCCCACGTGTGGCGGCTCCTGTCTGGGCTGGGGCAGCACGGGCTGCAGCACCAGCATCCGCTCGACGATGCGCAGGAACATCGCGACGTCACGGAGCAGGTCGTCGGCGTCGCGGACGGTGGCCGCGCCCTGGATGCCCGCCTCCGCGCGGGCCCTGCGGGCGGCGCCGGAGGCGAACAGGGCGCTCCACTCGGTCAGTTCGGGGGCTATCTCGGGGAGCACTTCCCAGGCGCTTCGGATGCGCTGCCTGCGGCGTGGGGTGGTCTCCGGCCTGCCGCGGGCGGCGAGCACGGCGGCCGCGGTGCGCAGGGCGGCGAGGTGGGCGGTGGCATAGCGCTCGTTCGACGTGTCCAGGCGGGCGGCCTCGTCGAGTCCGGCGCGGGCCTGGGCGAGCAGTTCGAGGGCGGCGGGCGGGGCGGTCGCGCGGCGCAGGACGGGGTGGACATCGCTCGCCGGGCCGGTCAGTGAGGAAACAGGGCCGACGGCGCTGTGCCGGTGTGTGGCTGCTGCGGAACTCCTGGCCATGACGAACCTCCTGTCGTCGTGTGACGGCGCAGTGGCCGTATGTGCCCATCGTGGAGTACGCCACTGACAATCGGCTCTGACCTGGGCCTTTGCCTCGATCGAGGGTTCGGGCTTATTTTTGAACTGACCAGTCAGTCCAAAAGGAGGGGCAGGGGGGACTGTGGACGGTCCGACCGACAGCGTGCGCGGAGCCGCCGTCACAGCCGAGGGGTTCGGGCTCAAGGGCCCGCGCGGCTGGGCGTTCCGGGGCATCGACATCGACGCGGAGTCCGGCTCGCTGATCGCACTGGAAGGCCCTTCGGGATCCGGCCGCACCTGTCTGCTGCTCGCCCTGACGGGACGCATGCGCGCCACCGAGGGCCGGGCGTCCGTCGGCCGCCTCCGGCTGCCCAAACAGCTGGCCGGGGTGCGCCGGATCAGCGGGCTCGGCCCCGTGCCTGGCGTCACCGATCTCGACCCGGCGCTGACCGTCGCCGAGCACCTGCGCGAACGGGCGCTCCTGGAGCGGCGGTTCGGCGGTCCGCTGCGAGGGCTCCTGCGGCCGCGCGCCGAGCGCGTGAACGAGACGAAGCTGCGGATCGACACCGCGCTGATCGCCGCCGGGCTCGACATGGAGCAGCTCCCCAAGGGGCGGCGGACCTCCGTGCGCGACCTGGAGCGGCTGGAGGCCCTGCGGCTCTCCATAACCCTCGCCCTGATCGGCAGGCCGCGCGTGCTCGGCGTCGACGACACCGACCTGAAGCTCTCGGACGCCGAACGGGCCGAGGCATGGGCCCTGCTGAAGTCCCTCGCCGACGGCGGGACGACCGTGGTGGCGGTGTGCAGCGAGGCGCCCGACGGCGCGGTCGTGGTGCGCACGGGCAACGCCACCACGGGCACCACGGGCACCACCACCGACTCGACGACTGACGACAAGGAGACGGCGGATGCGCTCGCCGAAGCTGGCCGCGCTTGAGCTCAGGCGCTTCGGCAGGGGGAAGCTGCCGCGCGCCGCGCTCGTCGCGCTCCTGCTGCTTCCGCTGCTGTACGGCGCGCTGTACCTGTGGTCCTTCTGGGACCCGTACGGCCGCCTCGACCGCATCCCCGTGGCGCTCGTCAACGACGACAAGGGAGCGTCCGCTTCGGGCCAGAAGCTCGCGGCGGGCGACAACATCGTCGAGAAGCTGCGCGACAGCAAGACCTTCGACTGGCACGAGGTGAGCGACGAAGAGGCGCGCAAGGGCGTCGAGGACGGCACCTACTACCTGTCGCTGACCATGCCGTCGGACTTCAGCAAGCGCATCGCGTCGAGTTCGGGGGACTCTCCGGAGACGGGTGCCCTTCGGGTCCGTACGAACGACGCCAACAACTACATCGTCGGGCAGATCTCCCGGACGGTCTTCTCCGAGGTACGTTCCGCCGCGTCCACGAAGGCGTCCCGCGGCTTCCTCGACAAGATCTTCGTCTCGTTCTCCGACATCCACGGCGCGACGCAGAAGGCCGCCGAGGGCGCCGACAAGCTCGACGGCGGCATCGGCAAGGCGAAGAAGGGCTCCAAGGACCTCGCGAACGGCCTCAAGGACGCCAAGGACGGCAGCGGCGATCTGGCCGGTGGCGTCAAGAAGCTGCACAAGGGCGCGGGCGACCTGGAGGTCGGCGCGAAGAAGGTCTCGGACGGCACGCAGAAGCTGGCCGACAAGGTCAACGGCACCGCGGACCAGGTGCGGCCCTTCCTGAAGGACAACGGCAAGACCATCGGGGACAGCGCACAGCTCGCCGCCGACTCCTCCAAGGCGATGCGCCGCAACCTCGCCGACTGGGTCAAGCTCGCGCCGGAGGCCGCCAAGGGGGCCAAGAGCGGCCACCGGGTCATCAGCAACTTCTACGCGGAGCAGTGCGAACAGGCTCCCGTGGCCGCCCCCTTCTGCCCCGAGCTCAAGGACGTGAAGGAGGCCGCCGCGAACGTGTCGACCATCGCGGACGACCTCGACACCCTGGTCAAGGACCAGAACAGCGACGTCAAGCAGCTCGACGAGAACCTCGCCACGCTGCAGAAGCAGTCGCAGCGCCTGGCCGACCGGGCGCCGCACCTCGACGAGGACCTGAATACGGCCGTCACCCAGATCAACGACCTCAACAAGGGCGCGGGCAAGGTCACCAAGGGCGCCACGAAGCTGCACGCGGGACTCGGCACCGCCAAGACCGGCGCCCGCGACCTGGACACGGGCGTCGGCAAGCTGGAGACGGGCGCGAGCGACCTCAAGGGCGGCATGTTCAAGCTGGCCGACGGCTCCGCCGAGCTGTCGGGCGGGCTGCACGACGGCGTCAAGAAGATCCCCGACTACGACAAGAAGGACCGGGACGCGCGCACCGACGTCATGGCCGACCCCGTGCAGCTGGCCTCCCAGTCGATGCACAAGGCGCCCAACTACGGCACGGGCTTCGCGCCGTACTTCATCCCGCTGTCCCTGTGGGTGGGCGCGATGGTGGCGTACATGCTGATCCAGCCGCTCAACCGGCGCGCGCTCGCCGCGGGCGCCTCCGCGTGGCGCATCGCGCTGGCGGGCTGGCTCCCGGTGGCGGCGCTCGGCGTGCTCCAGACGGCGGCCCTGCTCTCGGTCCTGCACTGGGGCCTCGGCCTGCAGATGGCGCGGGCGGCCGGGACGGTGGGCTTCCTGTGCCTGGTGACGGCGTGCTTCGCGGCGATCGTGCAGTGGCTGAACGCCCGCTTCGGAGCGGCGGGACGGATCCTCGTGCTCGCCGTCCTGATGCTGCAGTTGACCTCGGCGGGCGGTACGTATCCGGTGCAGACGAGCCCCGGATTCTTCAGCGCGATCCACCCCTTCTTGCCGATGAGTTACGTCGTCGAGGCTCTCCGGAGACTCATCACGGGCGGCGGGCTCGGCCCGGTCTGGCAGGGCTGTGCGGTCCTTTCGGCCTTCACTCTGGGCGCCCTGGCACTCACCGCGCTCTCCGCTCGCCGCAAGCAGGTGTGGACCCTGGACCGGCTGCACCCAGAGCTGAGCCTGTGAGCACGGCGGGTCCTGGCAGCCCGGCGCGACCTGTGAGAATCAAGGCCATGGACAGCAGTGCAGGCAGCACCCGGCGCGAGGCCACCCGGCAGAAGCTCTACGAGGCCGCCGTCACCCTCATCGCGGAACAGGGCTTCTCGGCCACGACGGTCGACGAGATCGCCGAACGGGCCGGGGTCGCGAAGGGCACGGTCTACTACAACTTCGCGAGCAAGTCGGTCCTCTTCGAAGAGCTGCTGCGGCACGGCGTCGGCCTGCTGACCGCCTCCCTGAAGGAGGCGGCCGAGGAGGCCGCCAGGAACGACGGCACCAAGGTCGACGCTCTGGACGCGATGATCAGGGCAGGTCTTGTCTTCATCAACCGCTACCCGGCCTTCACCCAGCTGTACGTGGCCGAGCTCTGGCGGACCAACCGGGCCTGGCAGTCCACGCTCCTCGTGGTCAGGCAGCAGGCCGTCGCGGTGGTCGAGGACGTCCTGCGGGCGGGCGTCGACAACGGCGAGCTGAGCGAGGAGATCGACATCCCGCTGACGGCCGCCGCGCTCGTCGGCATGGTCCTGGTGGCCGCCCTCGACTGGCAGGCGTTCCAGCCGGAGCGCTCGCTCGACGACGTGCACGCGGCGCTCTCCCGGCTGCTGCAGGGCCGGGTCAGCGGCACGCGCGCGTAGGCCCCCGTAGGCCCCTCAACGCCTCCGTGGAACGACACCGGCCCGGTGCCTCCTGATACTCCAGGTGGCACCGGGCCGGTGCTTTTCTCTTGTTCCCCCGTGACCCCCGTGCGACCCCCGTGTGGTCGTCCCCCGAGTCACCCCCGTGTCTCGCTCCCACCTTTCGGCGGGAGGAGCGGCCAAGGGCGCCGCACCGTTCCGCCGCCCCGTGTCGGCGGTACCGGCGCTGCGCCCTTCTCCGTGCCCCACACTCTTCCGTCTTCGCAGGTGGGGGCCTATCCGCGCAGCTACTCATCTCACTCACTAGGTACGGATACTCAGGCGTACGCACTCAACCCCAGGCCGATGGATCTCCAACTGGTTACGATCGCGTCCGTGTCCGTACTCCCCCTGGTGTTCACCAGCGGCTGGGCGAGCGGGATCAACGCGTACGCCGTGGTCCTGCTGCTCGGCGTCTTCGGCGCGACCGGGCTCACCGACGAGGTGCCCGAGTCGCTCCAGCGTCCCGATGTGCTGATCGCCGCCGGTGTGCTCTTCCTCTGCGAGGCCGTGGCCGACAAGGTCCCCTACGTCGACTCGGTGTGGGACACCGTGCACACCGTGATCAGACCGGTGTCCGGTGCCGTGGTCGGGGCGCTGCTCGCGGGGCAGAGCGGGTCGCTCTCGGATCTGGCCGCGGGGGCGGTGGGCGGGTCGACCGCGCTGGCCAGCCATGCGGTGAAGACCGGCACGCGGATGGCGATCAACACCTCGCCCGAGCCGTTCAGCAACGTCGTGATGAGCACGGCCGAGGACCTCGGGGTCGGCGGGATCATCACCTTCGCGATGTTCTATCCCGAGGCGGCGGCGATCATCGCGGCCGTACTGCTGCTGATCGGCCTGTTCCTGCTGTTCTTCCTGGTCTCGCGGATCCGGCGGTTCCTGCGGCGCAGGGCGCAGCGGCGCGAGGAGAAGCTGCTCGCGGGCCGCACCGGGCCGCCGCCCTGAGCCGCGTTGAGCCGCCCGCCCAGGACCGGGGCTCCGGCGTGACTGTCAGTGGCGGCCGATAAAGTCCCTGGCATGGCACGGATTGTGGTGATCGGCGCCGGGATGGGCGCGATGACGGCTGCCGCCCGGCTGGCCGTCGCGGGCCACCGGGTGGTGGTGTACGAACGCGGGCAGACGTACGGCGGCGCGCTCGGCCGCGTCGAGCGGGACGGCTTCGCCTTCGACACGGGCCCCGCGCTGCTCCAGCTCCCCGCGGTCTACCGCGACTTGTTCGTCAAGACGGGCAAGGAGCCCCTGGAGAAGTGCGTCGAGCTCTCCCAGGTCGAGCCCGCCGCGCGCCACGTCTTCGCGGACGGCACCACGGCCGACCTGCCGAACGCCTCACGGGCGGGCGTGGGAGAGGCCCTGGACGCGGCTCTGGGGGGCGGCGCGGGCGCCCGCTGGGCGGCCTTCATGAACCGCGCGCGGGATGCCTGGGACCGCACCCGCCGCCCGCTCCTCGAAGAGCCGCTGTGGGCGGACTGGAAGGTGTTCGCCGAGCGTGAGCCCTATCCCTCGGTGGCCCGGAAGCGGCTGCTGCGCCGCGAGCGGCGTGCGGTCACGCTCGGTGAGATCGCCGAGTTCGAGCTGGGCGACGACGCCAGACTGCGCGCGCTCCTGGAGCACTTCGCGCTCGGGGCGGGCCTCGACCCCAGGACGGCACCGGCGAGCGCGGCGATCCTGCCGTATCTGGAGCAGACCTTCGGTGTCTGGTCGGTGGCGGGCGGCATGCGCGCCCTGGCCCGGGCCGTGTACGAGCGGTGCCTGGCCCGCCGGGTCGAGTTCGTGTTCGGTGCGGCGGTGACGCGGATCGTGACGAAGGACGGCCGGGCCGCGGGCGTCGAGCTCGCCGACGGCAGCGTGGCCGATGCGGACTTCGTCGTCGCGGGTGTCGCCCCCGCCGCGCTGGACGGGCTGCTGCCCGGCCCCGGCGTGGACCTGCGCGCGGCGGACGACGCCCCCGCCCAGTCCGGCATGCCGAGCCGTCTGACGGTCCTGCTCGCCCTGTCAGGACCCCGCCCCGCGGGCGCCCCGCACCGGACCGTGGTGCACGCCGCGGACCGCGCCGCCGAGCTGGCGGCCCTGTTCGGCGGCGGCGACGCCATGGCGGACCGCCCCACGGTCGCCGTGACGCGCCCCGACGACCCGGCGGCGGTGCCGGACGAGGCGCACGAGGCGGTGACCCTGACCGCGACGGTGCCCGCGCACCGCGCCGCCTCCGACCGGGCCTCGCGGGAGGTCTTCGCGGCGCGGGCCGAGCAGCTGATCACGCACGCCGAGCGGGCCGTGCCCGGTCTGCGCGAGCGGCTCCTGTGGCATGAGGTCCGCACCCCGTCGGACATCGCGGAGGCCACCGGTGCCGACGGCGGAGCGGTGCCCGCCCCGACGCTCGCCGCGGCCGACGGCAGGCATCTGCACCCGGCCAACAGCACGCGCGTGCAGGGGCTTTACGCCGTCGGCGGCTGGTCCCACCCCGGCGGCGGCCTGCCGCACGCGGGCATGTCGGGCACGCTGGTGGCCGGTCTGATCGTCGAGGGCCCGGAGTTCCGCGGCTCGCAGTGAGCCTTCCCCGGGCCGGGCTCAGTACCGGTACTGCTGCTCGTTGTAGCCCGAGTTGTCGTAACCGCCGGTGTTCCCGCCCTGGTACGGATGGGGCTGCTCCGGCGGGAGTTCGCCGCCGTAGGGGTACGGGTCGTCGGTGCTGCGCTGCTGCGGCACCCAGACCCCGCCGGGCGGCGTCTCCTGGTAGGTCTCGCCTAGCCCGCCGTAGGTGTCGCCGCCGTACGGCGCGTACTGCTGCTGGTCTCCGTAGGCGTCGTAGTTCTGGCCCGCGCCGTAGGTCTGCGTGCCGATGTACGGATCGGAGTAGGCGGCGTACTGCTGCTGGCCGGTCTCGTCGTACCCGTACGCCTGCTGGTCGTACCCGGTGAAGGCCGCGGCGTCGTATCCGTAGCCGTCGCCCTGGTAGGCCTCGTCCGCGCCCTGCTGTCGCGCGTACGCCGCGTCGCTGTACACGCCGTACTGCCCTGTGTCGTCCGGCAGCGGCTCGGGCTCGTATATCCCGGGGTCGCCGAGGCCGAGTCCGTCGGGGTCGTGCGCGGGCGGCGGCGGGACCTCGAACTCCAGGTCGGAGACTTGGAGCGTCGGGTCCTTGGTCTCCGCGCCCTGCGCGGCGGCGCCCCGCGAGGAACCCCTGCGGCGCTTGCTGAGACCCGGCTGTCCGCCGAGCGCCCAGCCGGTGGAGAAGCCCTTGCGGAACGACAGCGTCACGTAGGTCTGGCCGGTGGCGAAGGCGACGGCGCCGAGGGCGATCACCCACACCGACGGCATCAGCACGCCGAGTACGACGCCGAGGAAGCCCACGAAGGCCAGCAGCCGCCAGCGCAGCCTGGCCTTGTACTGCAGCAGCACCTCGCCCAGCAGCCACAGCGCGACGAATCCGAACGCGATGTAGAGGACCGCCCAGCCCATGTACGCCCCTCTCCCCTACCGCTGTTCCCCGTGGGTATCGGGGTACGGCCGTTCAGGCCTGGTGGTGCAGGCCCAGATTTTCGTAGATCTCCAGCGTCGCCGTGGAGTTGTTGAGCGTGATGAAGTGCAGTCCCGGCACGCCTTCGGCCAGCAATCGCGCGCAGAACTCCGTTGCGAACTCGATGCCAATGGAGCGTACAGCGGCGGGATCGTCTTTGACCGAGAGGATGCGCTCTTTCAGCTCGGCCGGGAATACGGCGTTGCTGAGCTGGGGCAGCCGTTCGAGCTGGCGGACGTTGGTGACCGGCATCATCTCGGGGATGATCGGCGTCCGGCAGCCCGCGGCCTCGACGCGGTCGCGCAGCCGCAGGTATTCCTCCGGGTCGAAGAACATCTGCGTGATCGCGTAGTCCGCGCCGGCCCGGCACTTGTCGATGAAGTGCCGGGTGTCGGACTCCCAGTCGGGCGAGCGCGGGTGCATCGCGGGGAAGGCCGCGACGCCCACGCAGAAGTCACCCGACTCCTTGATGAGTTCGACCAGCTCGGCGGCGTAGGTGAGGCCCTCGGGGTGGGCGATCCAGTCGCCGAGGGGGTCGCCCGGCGGGTCGCCGCGGACCGCGAGCATGTTCCTGATGCCCGCGTCCGCGTACTGCCCGATGATGTTGCGCAGTTCGGCCACGGAGTGGTCGACCGCGGTCAGGTGGGCGACCGGCGTCAGCGTCGTGTCGGCGACGATCTGCTGGGTCTCCTTGACCGTCCCGGTGCGGGTCGAGCCGCCCGCTCCGTACGTCACGGAGACGAAGTCAGGCGCGACCGCCTCGACCCGGCGCAGCGCGTTCCACAGGTTCCGCTCGCCCTTCGGCGTTTTCGGCGCGGAGAACTCGAAGGAAAACATCGTCTTACCGGTCGCGAGCATGTCGCGCACCGTGCGCGCACGGTCAGTCCTGGTCGAAGCTGTGCCTAGGGCCATACCCGCAGGTTAGCCAGGCTGCGCCGGTCCCCCAACCACGCATCCGTGAATTGTCCGCTTTGCCGGGCTGTTGTCCACGGATCGGACACTCCCGGGCTGTTGCTCACACAGACGTTCGTGCGCGCAGCCGCTTGGCGAGCTCGGCGGCGGCCGCACCGGGATCGTCCGCCTCGGTGATCGCGCGGACCACCACGACCCGGGAGGCGCCCGCGTCGAGCACCTCGTCGAGATTGCCCGCGTCGATGCCGCCGATCGCGAACCACGGACGGTCCGTGCCCAGCGAGGCCGTGTACCTGACCAGGTCGAGCCCGGGGGCGTGGCGCCCCGGCTTGGTCGGCGTGGGCCAGCAAGGGCCCGTGCAGAAGTAGTCCACGCCGTCCTGCACGGCGGCCGCCGCGGCCTCGGACTCGGCGTGCGTGGAGCGGCCCACGAGGACGTCGTCGCCGGTGGCGCCGAGGATGGCGCGGGCGGCGGGGACGGGCAGGTCGCCCTGGCCCAGGTGCAGCACGTCGGCGCCGATGGCGTGCGCGACGTCCGCGCGGTCGTTCACCGCGAGGAGCTTGCCGTGCCTGCGGCAGGCGTCGCGGAAGACCTCGAGGTGCTCCAGCTCCTCGCCGGCCTCCATGCCCTTGTCGCGCAGCTGCACGATGTCCACGCCGCTCGCGAGGACGGCGTCGAGGAACTCCGGGAGGTCTCCCTGGCGCTTGCGGGCGTCCACGCACAGGTAGAGCCGGGCGTCGGCGAGCCGTGCGGGCGCGGGCTTGATGGCCATGAAGAGGTCCCCCCGTGATCGGTTTCGGTGCGCACGGGGCCGCGGGCGGTGCGGTACGCGCACCACCCTCGGCCCCTGCGTCGAACGGTTCGTTCAGGTCAGACGGCGAGCGCCTGGGCGCGGCGCTTCACCTCCGTGCCGCGATTCTCGCTCAGTGCCTGCGCGGGGGTGCCGGGCAGGGTCGGGTCGGGGGTGAAGAGCCACTCGAGCATCTCTTCGTCGGAGAAACCGTCGTCCCTCAGGAGCGTCAGGGTGCCGGCGAGGCCCTTGACGACCTTGTCGCCGTCGATGAAGGCGGCCGGCACCTGGAGCGCGCGGTTCTCACCACGGCGTACGGCGATCAGCTGGCCCTCCTTGACCAGCTGGCGCACACGCGTCACCTCGACATCGAACATTTCGGCGATGTCGGGGAGGTGGAGCCAGGCGGGGACGAGAGCATCGGTCTTTGCGTCAATCTCGGTCACGTGGTCAAGCGTGCCATCTCTGGCCGGGGGCCGGAAACTGGGCGGGGGTGTGGGGGGCTGGTGGGGGCGTTTTCGGCTGCGGGTCGTGGGGGCCGTTCGCGCCGTTCCCCGCGCCACTGAACATCCCCACCCGTCGCCGTTCTGCTGCGGGTTGTGGGGGCTTGGCGCGCCGTTCCCCGCGCCCCTTGCGGGGCGCCCATGGTCGTCAGTTCGGGAGTTCTGCTTTTTTCAGGGGGATGGAGGGGTCCGCCGTCAGGGCGGGGTCCAGGCGGGTGCCCGCCTCGATCAGTTTGCGGCCCTGGGCCAGGTCGCGGGGGCGGCCCACCGCCAGGACCGCGGCCAGGGCGCCGTCGCGGAGCCAGCACACGGACCAGGCCGCGC
The DNA here is from genome assembly GCF_008704495.1 of Streptomyces kanamyceticus. NCBI lineage: Bacteria > Bacillati > Actinomycetota > Actinomycetes > Kitasatosporales > Streptomycetaceae > Streptomyces > Streptomyces kanamyceticus. Next base: position 7,401,000 of record NZ_CP023699.1, on the reverse strand, counting down.
CCGTCGGGTCGCCGCGCCACACCAGCTGGTCGGCGGCCGCGTGATGACCGGCGTACTGCACGAAGCGGCCGAACTGCTCCGACCAGAAGTAGGGCACGGGGTCGTACGCCGCGGGGTTCTCTCCGACGATGTTCGCCGCCACCGTGCGCGGGCCCTGGAGGGCGTTGTCCCAGTGGTGGACGAGCAGGCGCTCGCCGTACCTGCCCGAGGGGAAGGAGGAGCAGTCGCCGACCGCGTACACGTCGGGCACCGAGGTGCGCAGGCGTTCGTCGGCCACGACCTCGCGGTGGGCGCCGAGCTCGATGCCGGAGTCGGTGAGCCAGTCCGTCGCGGGGCGCGCGCCGATGCCGACCACGACGGCGCCCGCGGGCAGCCGCGTGCCGTCGGCGAGGACCACGACGCCGGGCTCGACGCGCTCCACGCGCGCGTGGGTGCGCAGCGTGGCTCCGGAGTCCGCGTACCAGCCCTCCATGGGGGCGGCGACCTCCGCGGGCAGCGCGCCCGCGAGCGGCCGTTCCGCCGCCTCGACCACGGTGACCGCGCAGCCCGCCTCGCGCGCGGCCGTGGCGAACTCGGCGCCGATCCAGCCCGCGCCGACGACCACGACGTCGTGCTGCTCGGCGAGCACGGGACGCAGCCGCTCGGCGTCGTCGAGGGTGCGCAGGAGGTGGACACCGGGAACGCCTTCGGTGCCGGGCAGCCGGATCGGGGCGGCGCCGGTCGCGAGGACCAGGACGTCGTACGCGACGGGCCCCGTGGCGGTGTCCAGCTCATGGTCGGCGGGGCGCACCCCGGTGACCTCGCGGCCCAGGTCGAGGCCGATGCCGAGCGCCTCGAAGTCGATGTCGAACGCGGAGCCCTCCGCCTTGCCGAGCAGCACCGCCTTGGACAGCGGCGGCCTGTCGTAGGGCTGATGGGGTTCCGCGCCGATCAGGGTGACCGATCCTTCGAACCCCTGTTCGCGCAGGGCGACGGCGGTCTGCACACCGGCCATCCCCGCACCGACGATGACGACCTGCCGCTCTGCGTGCCTCCGCTGCTCGCTCACCCGATCACCTTAGGACCGCGGCCCCGCCGGGCTTCAGAGGTCACGGAGGAGATCTTTGACACACCGTCACTGCGCATACCCGGACAGCTCCCCTACTGCGGCCGGAAGCGACGGGCTAGGGTGGCCGGTGCAGAGCACTCGCGGGAGCCCGGACGCACCGGGCTGAGAGGGAGGCTGGGACGGCCTCCGACCGTACGAACCTGATCCGGGTCATGCCGGCGAAGGGAGGGGCTGGACGCCCATGCATTCACCTCCGACCACACCGTCCGCCACCACTGACGTCCTCGTCGTGGGAGGCGGCATCATCGGCCTGGTCACGGCTTGGCGGGCGGCGCAGCGCGGCCTGTCCACCGCGGTCGTGGACCCCGAACCTGGCGGCGGCGCGGCGCGGGTCGCCGCGGGCATGCTGGCCGCCGTCACCGAACTGCACTACGGCGAGCAGACACTGCTCGACCTCAACCTCGCGTCCGCGCGGCGCTATCCGGACTTCGCCGCCGAACTGACCGAGGCGAGCGGCCGCGACATCGGCTACCGCGCGTGCGGCACGCTCGCCGTCGCGCTCGACTCCGACGACCGCGCCCATCTGCGCGAACTGCACGCGCTGCAGCGCGGTTCGGGCCTCGAATCGGAGTGGCTGAGCGGCCGCGAGTGCCGTCGCCTCGAACCGATGCTCGCCCCGGGCGTGCGCGGCGGGCTGCGGGTGGACGGCGACCACCAGGTCGACCCGCGCCGACTGACCGCGGCGCTTCTGGTGGCCTGCGAGCGGGCGGGCGTGGTCTTCCACCGCGCCTGGGCCGAGCGCCTTACGGTCGCGGGCGACCGGGCCCGCGGAATCGTCATGGCGGACGACACCGAGCTGGCCGCGGGGCAGACCGTGCTCGCCGGGGGCAGCCTCAGCGGGCGCCTCGCGGGCGTGCCCGACGACGTCCTGCCGCCGGTGCGCCCCGTGAAGGGGCAGGTGCTCAGGCTGACGGTGCCGAAGGCGTACGCGCCGTTCCTCAGCCGCACCGTGCGCGCAGTGGTGCGCGGCAGCCACGTCTATCTGGTGCCCCGCGAGAACGGCGAACTTGTCGTCGGCGCGACCAGCGAGGAGCTCGGCTGGGACACCACGGTCACCGCGGGCGGCGTCTACGAGCTGCTCAGGGACGCCCACGAGCTCGTCCCCGGCATCACGGAACTGCCGCTCACCGAGACCCGCGCGGGCCTGCGCCCCGGCTCCCCCGACAACGCGCCGATGCTCGGCCCGACGCGCCTGCCCGGGCTGCAGCTGGCCACCGGCCACTACCGCAACGGCGTCCTTCTGACGCCCATCACGGGTGACGTGCTGGCGCACGCCCTGGTCACCGGCGAACTGTCGGACGAGGCGCGCCCGTTCACCCCTCGGCGCTTCGCCGTCCCTTCCCCCGCTTCCTCCCCCGCTCCCTCTCCCGCTCCCTCTCCCGCCGCTTCTGCCGCCCTTACGGAGCAGCCCGTATGACCACCACACCGCTGTCCGTCTCCGTGTCCCTCAACGGAGAAGTACGGGACGTCGCCCCCGGCACCACGCTCGGAGCGCTCGTCGCCACCCTCACGACGGCCCACTCCGGAGTGGCCGCCGCCCTCAACGAAACCGTCGTCCCGCGCACGCGCTGGTCCAGCACCGCGCTCGGCGCCGGCGACCGCGTCGAAGTACTCACCGCCGTCCAGGGAGGCTGACACGACCATGGCAGACGACCCCTTCGTCATCGGCGGTCTCACCCTCTCCTCGCGCCTGATCATGGGCACCGGCGGGGCACCGAGCCTGGACGTCCTGGAGCGTTCCCTCGTCGCCTCGGGCACCGAGCTGACCACCGTCGCGATGCGCCGCCTCGACCCGGGCGTACAGGGCTCCGTGCTCTCCGTTCTCGACCGGCTCGACATCCGCGTCCTGCCGAACACGGCGGGCTGCTTCACCGCGGGCGAGGCCGTCCTCACCGCCCGTCTCGCGCGCGAGGCGCTCGGCACCGACCTCGTGAAGCTGGAGGTCATCGCGGACGAGCGCACCCTGCTACCCGACCCGGTCGAGCTCCTGGACGCCGCGGAGACCCTGGTCGACGACGGCTTCACGGTGCTGCCCTACACCAACGACGATCCGGTGCTCGCGCGGAAGCTGGAGGACGCGGGCTGCGCGGCGATCATGCCGCTCGGCTCCCCCATCGGCTCCGGGCTCGGCATCCGCAACCCGCACAACTTCCAGCTGATCGTGGCGCACGCGCGCGTGCCGGTGATCCTGGACGCGGGCGCGGGCACCGCGTCCGACGCGGCGCTCGCGATGGAGTTGGGCTGTGCCGGTGTGATGCTCGCCTCCGCGGTGACCCGTGCGCAGGAGCCGGTCCTGATGGCCGAGGCGATGCGGCACGGCGTCGAGGCGGGGCGTCTGGCGCACCGGGCAGGGCGGATCCCGCGACGGCACTTCGCGGAGGCGTCCTCTCCGACGGAGGGCATGGCACGCCTCGATCCGGAGCGGCCCGCGTTCTGAGGAGGCCGTGTTCCGAGGGGGCCGTGTTCTGAAGAGCTCGCGTTCTGAGGGACCGGCCCTTGGGGGCCCTGTTACAGCTCGGCTGCATTACTGCTGTGAATCCCCCCGTACGGGATGGCCTGTCGGTGGTGGCTCGTAGACTCCCCTCCGTGGACACGACCCTTCAGGACCCGCTCGTCGGGCAGCTGCTCGACGGCCGTTACCGGATCGACGGGCGCATCGCGGTCGGCGGGATGGCCACGGTCTACCGGGCCGTGGACACCCGCCTCGACCGCGTGCTCGCGCTCAAGGTGATGCACCCGACGCTGGCGGCCGACGCCTCCTTCGTCGACCGCTTCATCCGCGAGGCCAAGTCGGTCGCCCGCCTCTCCCATCCGAACGTGGTCGGCGTCTTCGACCAGGGCACGGACGGTTCGTACGTCTACCTGGCGATGGAGTACATCGCGGGCTGCACCCTGCGTGACGTCCTGCGCGACCGCGGCGCGCTGCGGCCCCGGGCCGCGCTCGACATCCTGGAGCCGGTCCTCGCGGCGCTCGGCGCCGCGCACCGCGCCGGGTTCGTGCACCGCGACATGAAGCCGGAGAACGTCCTGATAGGGGACGACGGCCGGGTCAAGGTCGCCGACTTCGGGCTCGTGCGCGCGGTGGACACCGTCACGAACACGACCGGCACCGTTCTGGGAACCGTCTCCTATCTCGCCCCCGAGCAGATCGAGCACGGCACGTCGGACACCCGTGTCGACGTGTACGCCTGCGGGGTCGTGCTCTACGAAATGCTGACCGGCGCCAAGCCGCACTCCGGGGACTCCCCGGCCCAGGTGCTCTACCAGCACCTCAACGAAGACGTGCCGCCCCCGTCGGCCGCCGTCCCCGGCCTCGCCTACGAACTCGACGAGCTGGTCGCGTCCGCCACCGCCCGCACCCCCGACGTCCGTCCGTACGACGCGGTCGCGCTGCTCGCGCAGCTGCGGCAGGCGCGGTCCGCCCTCACCGAGGAGCAGCTGGACGCGGTGCCGCCGCAGGCGCACCCGGAACACGCCAACGCCGACGACCGCACGCACGTGATCCCGCGCGCGGGACGCTCGGTCCAGCTGGCGCTCCCCGAGGAGGACGGGCGGGACGGCCGGACGGGTCCGAGCGGCCAGGACGCCCTCAACCGCACCAGTGTCCTGCCCACCCCGGCGCCCGGGCCACCCGCGCCGCCCGCCCCCGCGCGGGCCTCGCGAAGGCGGCTCGACCCGCGTCGCCGGATGGTCGCGGTGATCACCACCGTGCTCCTCGTCCTGGGGCTCGGCGCGGGCGTCTGGTACATCAACTCCGGCCAGTTCACGAAGGTCCCGCCGCTCCTCACGAAGACCGAGGCGCAGGCCAAGAAGCGCCTCGACGAGGCCGGGCTCGACGTGAAGGAGGTCAAGCAGGCGTACAGCGACACCGACAAGCGCGGCACCGTCATGGCCACCGACCCGGCGGCCGGCGAGCGCATCCGTGACAACGGCAAGGTGACGCTGACCGTGTCGCGCGGCCCGGAGACCGTGAAGGTCCCCGACGTCAAGGGCATCGCGCTGGCCACGGCCAAGAAGGAACTGAAGAACTCCGGGCTCGAACCGGGCATGGTCACCGAGAAGTTCGACGAGGACGTCAAGCGCGGCACCGTGATCAGCACGGAGCCGCGGTCCGGCTTCACGCGCAAGGCGGGTTCGGCCGTCGCCCTCGTCGTCTCCAAGGGCGCCCCGGTCCCGGTCCCCGACGTGACGGGCGACACCGAGGAGGACGCCGTCTCCGAGCTGGAGGAAGCCGGGCTCAAGGTCGAGATCGCGGAGAAGCGGGCCTTCTCCGACGAGGACAAGGGCAGCGTCGCCAAGCAGTCCCCCATCGAGGGCAGGGAGCTCGCCGAGGGCGACACGGTCACCCTGACGATCTCCAAGGGCCCGGTGATGGTCGAGGTCCCCGACGTGACCGGCATGAACGTCGACGACGCCACCTCGAAGCTGGAGGGCGCGGGCTTCGAGGTGGACGAGGACCGCGGCCTGCTCGGCCTCTTCGGGGACACCGTGAAGAAGCAGTCCGTGGAGGGCGGCGACGAGGCGCCCAAGGGGTCGACGATCACCATCACGATCCGCTGAACCCGCGGCCCCGGCCCGGGAGCCCCCCGGGTTCCGCGGCCGGGGTGGACCGCCGACGGGGGCGCCACGCGCGCGTGCCACCCTGGACGGCGTGAGCAGCGACAAGTCCCCCAGCACGCCGTCCCCCAGCAGCACGCCCTCTCCGAGCGCCGCGTCCCGCAATCCCGTCGGCGGCCACGTCCCGGTGGCGGGCGGCCTCGCGTCCGTCGGCCTCTCGTACGCCCGTGAGCTGGCCGCCGAGACCGTCCAGGTCTTCGTGGCCAACCCGCGCGGCTGGGCGACTCCGCCGGGCAACCCGAAGCAGGACGAGGAGTTCCGCGCGGCCTGCGCCGCCGAGAACATCCCGGCGTACGTCCACGCGCCCTACCTGATCAACTTCGGCTCGCACACCGAGGCCACCGTCGAGAAGTCCGTGGAGTCCCTGCGCCACTCGCTGCGCAGGGCCCGTGCGATCGGCGCACTCGGCGTCGTCGTGCACACCGGCTCGGCGACCGGCGGCCGGGAGCGCGCGGTGGCCCTGCGGCAGGTGCGCGACCGTATGCTGCCGCTGCTCGACGAGCTGACGCACGACGACGACCCGTATCTGCTCCTGGAGTCGACCGCGGGACAGGGCTCCTCGCTCTGCTCCCGCACCTGGGACTTCGGCCCGTACTTCGAGGCGCTCGACTCCCACCCCAAGCTGGGCGTCTGCCTGGACACCTGCCACATCTTCGCGGCGGGCCACGACCTGGCGGGCCCCGGCGGCATGAAGCAGACCCTGGACCTGCTGGTGGACACCGTCGGCGAGGGCCGCCTGAAGCTCGTGCACGCCAATGACTCCAAGGACGTGGTCGGCGCCCACAAGGACCGCCACGAGAACATCGGCACCGGCCACATCGGCGTGGAGCCGTTCCGCGAGCTCCTCGCGCACCCCGCCACCGAGGGCGTGCCGCTGATCATCGAGACGCCCGGCGGCAAGGAAGGACACGCGGCGGACGTGGCGCGGCTGAAGGAACTGAGGAACTGAGGGATTGAGGAGCTGAGGAGCCGCTAAGAGGCCCCATGAAGATCTCTTGAGGAATACCCCCTAGGGGTATACGGTTCTTGCCAGACGGCAGGAACCGCTATCCGACGTTGGGGGATTCTCATGCGGCACGACACGCACACCGAGCACGCGCACGACGAGCACGAGGGTCACGGGCACCACGCTCACGAAGGCCACGCGCACCACGGCCACGAGGGCCACGCGCACGGCATCGGCAAGGTCAGCTGGCGCATGGCCGCCCAGGCCACGCTCCACTGCCTCACCGGCTGCGCCATCGGCGAGGTGCTCGGCATGATCATCGGCACCGCGCTCGGCTGGGGCAACATGCCCACGATGATCCTCGCGATCGTCCTGGCCTTCGCCTTCGGTTACGCCCTCACGCTGCGCGGGATCCTCAAGGCCGGTGTCGACTTCAAGACCGCGTTCCGGGTCGCGCTCGCCGCCGACACCCTGTCCATCGCCGTCATGGAACTGATCGACAACGGTGTGATCGCGCTGTGGCCCGGCGCCATGGACGCGCACCTCGGGGACGCGATGTTCTGGTGGGTCCTCGCCATCGCACTGGCCGCCGCGTTCGTGATCACCACACCGGTGAACAAGTGGATGATCGGCCGCGGCAAGGGCCACGCCGTGGTGCACCAGTACCACCACTGACCTGCGAGAACAGCAGGTGGCAGGACTAGAGCTCGGGGCCGTCCCCGGGCTCTTCCTGGTACGAGTAGCGCTGCTCGCGCCAGGGGTCGCCGACGTTGTGATAGCCGCGCTCCTCCCAGAAGCCGCGGCGGTCGGCGGTCATGTACTCGATGCCCCGGACCCACTTGGGGCCCTTCCAGGCGTACAGGTGCGGCACCACGAGCCGCAGCGGGAAGCCGTGCTCGGCGGTGAGCAGTTCACCGCCCTTGTGGGTGGCGAAGATCGCGCGCTCGGAGCGGAAGTCGGCCATCCGCAGATTCGAGCTGAAACCGTACTCGGCCCAGACCATCACGTGGGTGGCGGTGGGCGCGGGCGGCGCGATCTCCAGGAGCGCGCGGGCCGGTACACCGCCCCATTCGGCGCCCAGCATGCTGAACTTCGTCACGCAGTGCAGATCGGCGACCACCGTGTCGTACGGCAGGCCCGAGAACTCCTCGTGCGTCCAGCAGTGCTTCTCGCCGTCGGCGGTGGCCCCGAAGACCCTGAACTCCCAGCGCTCGGAGCGGAACTTCGGCACGGGTCCGTAGTGCGTGACCGGCCAGCCGCGCTGCAGCCGCTGACCCGGCGGAAGCTCCGGCTCCGCTGCCTCTCCAGATGCGCGTTCCGCCGGCTGACCCATGCCTCCATCCTGACAGACCCGGGGCGGTGGACGTGACCAGGCGAAGCCCGGCATAGGCGGATTCGGGCAACTCCTACTAAGCGTGCACTTACTGGACGGCTTCGGAACGCCGGTGCAAGGATGCGCGCTACCTGCCCAGTCACCCGCGTGGAAGGAGCCTCTGCGATGCAGGGCGACCCCGAGGTCATCGAGTTTCTGAACGAGCAGCTGACCGCCGAACTGACGGCGATCAACCAGTACTTTCTCCACGCCAAGATGCAGGAGAACTTCGGCTGGACCAAGCTCGCCAAATACACCAGGTCCGAGTCGATCGACGAGATGAAGCACGCGGAGGTGCTCACCGACCGGATCCTCTTCCTCGACGGCCTGCCCAATTACCAGCGGCTCTTCCACGTCCGCGTGGGCCAGACGGTCACCGAGATGTTCCAGGCCGACCGGCAGGTCGAGGCCGAGGCGATCGACCGCCTCAAGCGCGGGATCGAGGTGATGCGCGGCAAGGGAGACATCACGTCCGCGAACATCTTCGAGTCGATCCTGGCCGACGAGGAGCACCACATCGACTATCTCGACACCCAGCTCGAACTGGTCGAGAAGCTGGGCGAGGCCCTCTACATCTCGCAGCTGATCGAACAGCCGGAGGGCTAGACCCCGTAGGACCTGTCGGTCAGGCCGCCTCGTCGAGCCCGGAGAGCACGGGCTCGCCCTGCTCCACGAGCTCCCGGCGGGGGCAAGCGCCACGGCCGAGCAGCGCCTGGATGCTTCGTACGCACGAACCACAGTCCGTGCCCGCCTTGCAGGCCGACGCTATCTGGCGAGGGGTGCAGGCGCCGTCCGCCGCGTGCTTCTTCACCTGCGCCTCGGTGACCCCGAAGCAGTTGCAGACGTACACGCGGTTCACCTCCCGGACAGGACTCATCGGTAGCGCCGTCCCGATTGATCGGTGAGGCTAACCTAACCTTACCCGCGACATCGGGCGCGCAAAAGCCCCGGATACGACGGTGGGGCGCGGATCACATGGATCCGCGCCCCATTCGTCCGTACGACGAGAACTACTGGTCCCGGTACATCTCCGCGACCAGGAACGCCAGGTCGAGCGACTGGCTGCGGTTGAGCCGCGGGTCACAGGCCGTCTCGTAGCGCTGGTGCAGGTCGTCGACGAAGATCTCGTCGCCGCCGCCCACGCACTCGGTGACGTCGTCACCGGTGAGCTCGACGTGGATGCCGCCCGGGTGCGTGCCGAGCGCCTTGTGGACCTCGAAGAAGCCCTTGACCTCGTCGAGCACGTCGTCGAAGCGGCGGGTCTTGTGGCCCGATGCCGCCTCGTACGTGTTGCCGTGCATCGGGTCGGTGATCCAGGCGACGGTCGCGCCGGACGCGGTGACCTTCTCGACGAGCTCGGGCAGCTTGTCGCGGACCTTGTCGGCGCCCATGCGGACGATGAAGGTCAGCCGTCCCGGCTCGCGGTCGGGGTCGAGGCGCTCGATGTACTGCAGCGCCTCCTCGGCCGTCGTCGTCGGGCCGAGCTTGATGCCGATGGGGTTGCGGATCTTCGAGGCGAACTCGACGTGCGCGTGGTCCAGCTGACGGGTGCGCTCGCCGATCCACACCATGTGGCCCGACGTGTCGTAGAGCCGCCCGGTGCGGGAGTCGACGCGGGTCAGCGCCGACTCGTAGTCCAGGAGCAGCGCCTCGTGGGAGGCGAAGAACTCGACGGTCTTGAACTCCTCCGGGTCCGTCCCGCAGGCGCGCATGAAGTTGAGCGCGTTGTCGATCTCGCGCGCCAGCTGTTCGTAGCGCTGGCCCGACGGCGAGGACTTCACGAAGTCCTGGTTCCAGGCGTGCACCTGGCGCAGGTCCGCGTAGCCGCCCGTGGTGAAGGCGCGCACGAGGTTGAGCGTCGAGGCGGAGGCGTTGTACATCCGCTTCAGGCGCTCGGGGTCGGGGATCCGGGCCTTCTCGTTGAAGTCGAAGCCGTTGACGGAGTCGCCCCGGTAGGTCGGGAGCGTCACGCCGTCGCGGGTCTCGGTGCCCTTGGATCGCGGCTTGGAGTACTGCCCCGCGATGCGGCCTACCTTCACGACGGGCACGGACGCCGCGTACGTGAGGACGGCGCCCATCTGGAGCAGGGTCTTCAGCTTGTTCCGGATGTGATCGGCCGATACGGCGTCGAAGGCCTCGGCGCAGTCGCCCCCCTGGAGCAGGAACGCCTCGCCCTTGGCAACGGACGCCAGTCGGGCGCGCAGCTGATCGCACTCGCCCGCGAAGACGAGCGGCGGATACGACTCGAGCTCCGCGATCACATCGCGCAGAGCCTCGGCATCGGGGTACTCGGGCTGCTGCGCCGCGGGAAGGTCTCGCCAGGTGTTGCCACTGGTGGTGGTCTTAGCGTTCACGGTCACCCCGTCAACATTACGGGGTGATGCGCCCCGCCCATTCACCCGCTCACGAAGTGAGACGGAGCCGACACGCAGAAGCGTCACGCCGATGCGCTAGGGTGCGGCACATGCTCGCGCAGACGACGATCCGAAACTGGTGGTGGCCCGCTCAACCGGCGGCCCACTGACTGCGCGTACCCACAGACTCGCGAAGGCCGCCCGAGAGGGCGGCCTTCCGCGTTCCACGCCCCGGGCCGTTCCTCTCCCAGTGAGAAGGAACCGCACCGATGCAGCTGACAGAACTCCTTTCCGACGACCGCCCGTTCGCCCTGCTGCGCCGCCGCACGCCGGGGCACGACCACGACGTCGTCGAGGTCCTGACCGGCCCGACGGCCACCTACGAACGGCTCGCCGACATCCCCGAGGGCCTCGCCCTCATCCCCTTCCGGCAGATCAGGGAGCGCGGCTTCGACGTCCGCGACGACGGCACGCCGCTGACGGTCCTGGCCCCCGAGGAGACGTACGAACTCCCGCTCGCCGAAGCCCTCCGGGCGCTGCCCTCGCACGACGTGCGGGTCGAGGGCGGGGCCTTCGACGTGGACGACGAGCGGTACGGGCGCATCGTCGAGCGGGTCCTGCGGGAGGAGATCGGCCGGGGCGAGGGGGCCAACTTCGTCATCCGCCGTACGTACGAGGGGGAGATCCCCGGCTTCGGCAGGGCGGACGCCCTCGCGCTCTTCCGGCGGCTGCTGCTCGGCGAGCGGGGCGCCTACTGGACGTACGTCGTGCACACCGGGGAGCGCACGCTGGTGGGGGCCAGCCCCGAGGTGCACGTGCGGATGTCCGGCGGGACCGTCGTCATGAACCCCATCAGCGGGACCTACCGCTACCCGGCCGACGGGCCGACCCCCGAGGACCTGCTCGCCTTCCTCGCCGACGGCAAGGAGATCGAGGAGCTCTCGATGGTCGTCGACGAGGAGCTCAAGATGATGTGCACCGTCGGCGACATGGGCGGCGTCGTCGTCGGGCCCCGCCTCAAGGAGATGGCCCACCTCGCGCACACCGAGTACGAGCTGCGGGGCAAGTCGTCGCTGGACGTGCGGGAGGTCCTGAAGGAGACCATGTTCGCGGCGACCGTCACCGGGTCGCCCGTGCAGAACGCCTGCCGGGTCATCGAGCGCCACGAGGCCGGGGGGCGCGGCTACTACGCGGGAGCCCTCGCCCTCATCGGCCGTGACGCGGGCGGCGCGCAGACCCTGGACTCCCCCATCCTGATCCGCACCGCCGACATCTCCGCCGCCGGGAAGCTGCGGGTCCCGGTCGGCGCGACGCTGGTGCGCGGCTCGGATCCGGCGGGCGAGGTCGCCGAGACCCACGCCAAGGCCGCGGGGGTGCTCGCCGCCCTGGGCGTACGTCCCGGCAGGCCGCGGCACGAGGACGCGCGCCCCGCGCTGGCCGACGACCCGCGCGTACGGGCGGCCCTGGACGGGCGGCGGCACGGGCTCGCGCCGTTCTGGCTGCGGATGCAGGAGCCGTCACACGAGCTGGCCGGGCACGCGCTCGTCGTGGACGGCGAGGACACGTTCACCGCGATGCTCGCGCACGTCCTGCGCTCGTCAGGGCTGACCGTTTCCGTGCGCCGCTACGACGAGCCGGGGCTGCGCGAGCGGGTCCTCGCGCACGAGGGGCCCGTCGTGCTCGGCCCCGGGCCCGGCGACCCGTCCGACCTCACCGATCCGAAGATGCGGTTCCTGCGCTCGCTGACGGCGGAGGTGATCGGGGAGCACCGGCACGGTGTCCTCGGCGTCTGCCTGGGCCACGAGCTGATCGCGGCCGAGCTCGGCCTGGAGATCGTCCGCAAGGACGTGCCCCACCAGGGCGCGCAGACGGCCGTCGACCTGTTCGGGCGGAGCGAGACCGTCGGGTTCTACAACAGCTTCGTGGCGCGCTGCGACGACGAGGCCGCCGCCGAACTGGCCGCGCACGACGTCGAGGTCAGCAGGGACGCGGCGAGCGCCGAGGTGCACGCGGTGCGCGGTCCGGGCTTCGCGGGGGTGCAGTTCCATCCGGAGTCGGTGCTCACCCTGCGCGGGGCCGCGATCGTGCGGGACCTGCTCGGTCAGCTCCTGACCGCCGAGGGGACCAGGACGTTCTCGGAGCGGCGGCCCGCCTGATAGTCCAGGACGTTCCGCACCGTGGTGTCGATGATCTGACCGACCGCGTCCACGGTGTAGTACGCCTGGTGGGAGGTCACCACGACGTTCGGGAAGGTGACGAGGCGGGCCAGGGTGTCGTCCTCGACGACCTCGAGGGACTTGTCGAGGAAGAAGAGCCCGGCCTCCGCCTCGTACACGTCGAGGCCCACGCCCGTGAAGCGTCCGGCACGCAACTCCGCGACCAGCGCGTCCGTGTCGATCAGGCCGCCGCGGCTGGAGTTCACCAGGATCGCGTCGTCCTTCATCAGACGCAGCGCGTCGGCGCCGATGATGTGCTGCGTCGCGGGGAGCAGCGGGACGTGCAGGCTGATCAGGTCGGCCTCGGCGAAGAGCTGGTCCTTCTCGACGTACTTCATGCCGAGCTCGACGCAGGCCGGATTCTGTGCGACGTCCCAGCCGAGCAGGTTCATGCCGAAGCCGTGCGCGATCCGGGTGAACGCCTCGCCGATCTTGCCGGTGCCGAGCACGCCGACCGTGCGGCCGCGCAGATCGCGGCCCATCAGGCCGTCGAGGCGGAAGTCGAAGTCGCGGGTGCGGTTGGAGGCGCGCACGATGCGGCGGTTGACGGCCATGGCGAGGGTCCAGGCGAACTCGGCCACCGAGTACGGCGAGTAGTACGAGACGCGGGCGACGGTCAGGCCGAGGCGCTCGGCGACCTGGAGGTCGATGTTGTTGAACCCCGTGGAGCGCTGGGCGATCAGCTGCGTCCCCCCGGCCGCGAGGGTCTGCAGCACCCGGTTGTTGAGGGTGGCGTTGACGCTGGAGGAGACGATCTCGTAGCCCGCGGCGATGGGGGCGGTGTCCTCGTTCAGGAAGACGTCGAGGCAGCGGACGTCGTGGTGGCCCGCGAAGGCCTTCTCGATCAGCGGCTTCTCGTCGGACTGCACGCCGAACGCCAGGATCTCCATGGGCGTGAGTCTAGGTACGGGTTTCCGGGACGGCACCTGGAGCCGGTGCCGTCCCTGTGGGGCACCCGCGCCGGTCACCCGAAGAAGACTCCGACCTCCTTGTACAGCTCCGGGTTCACCGTCTTCAGCTTCGCCGTGGCCTCGGCGATCGGGACGCGGACGACGTCCGTGCCCTGGAGGGCCACCATCTTCCCGAAGTCGCCGTCCTTGACGGCCTCGATCGCGTGCAGCCCGAAGCGCGTGGCGAGCCAGCGGTCGAAGGCACTGGGCGTGCCGCCGCGCTGGACGTGGCCGAGCACCGTGGTGCGCGCCTCCTTGCCGGTGCGGCCCTCGATCTCCTTGGCCAGCCACTCGCCGACGCCGGAGAGCCTGACGTGCCCGAAGGAGTCCTGCGTGCCATCCTTGAGGACCATCTCGCCGTCCTTGGGCATCGCCCCTTCGGCGACGACCACGATCGGGGCGTACGACGCCTTGAAGCGCGAGGTCACCCAGGCGCAGACCTGGTCGACGTCGAAGCGCTGCTCGGGGATGAGGATGACGTTGGCGCCGCCCGCGAGGCCCGAGTGCAGCGCGATCCAGCCCGCGTGGCGGCCCATGACCTCGACGACCAGGACGCGCATGTGGGACTCGGCGGTGGTGTGCAGGCGGTCGATCGCCTCGGTCGCGATGCCGACCGCCGTGTCGAAGCCGAACGTGTAGTCGGTGGCGGAGAGGTCGTTGTCGATGGTCTTGGGCACGCCGACGACCGGCACTCCGTACTCGTCGGTGAGTCGGGCGGCGACGCCGAGCGTGTCCTCGCCGCCGATCGCGATGAGGGCGTCGACCTCGTACTTGGTGAGGTTCTCCTTGATGCGGCGGACGCCGTTCTCCGCCTTCAAGGGGTTGGTGCGCGACGAACCGAGGATGGTGCCCCCGCGCGGCAGGATGCCGCGGACCGCGGGGATGTCGAGCTGGACGGTGTCGCCCTCCAGAGGACCGCGCCAGCCGTCCCGGAAGCCGACGAAGTCGTATCCGTACTCCTGCACGCCCTTGCGGACGACGCCCCGGATGACGGCGTTGAGCCCGGGGCAGTCGCCGCCTCCGGTCAGTACTCCGACCCGCATGGAAAAGTCCCTTCGCCTCAGTGACCTGATGCGAGTCACGCTAATGGTGATCCAGGTCACTCAGGGACAGGGCGAATGGTCAATTCCTGGGCGTTACAAGGCAGTTGATCACGCGTGTTCACTCATATGAGGGGTCGCGCGTCGGCACCGCGGGGCTCACGCGTCGTCGAGCCCGCGCTCGATCGCGTACCGCACGAGCTCCACCCTGTTGTGCAGCTGGAGCTTGCCCAGGGTGTTCTGGACGTGGTTCTGCACGGTGCGGTGCGAGATCACCAGGCGCTCGGCGATCTGCTTGTAGCTCAGGCCCTTGGCGACCAGGCGAAGCACCTCCGTCTCGCGGTCGGTGAGCTGCGGGGCCTTCTGCTCCTCCGGCGTGCCTGGCGAGGAGTCGGAGGCCAGCCTGCGGTACTCGCCGAGGACCAGGCCCGCGAGGCCCGGGGTGAAGACGGCGTCGCCGACGGCCGTGCGGCGCACCGCGTCGATCAGCTCCGCCGTGGACGCCGACTTCAGGAGATAGCCGGTGGCGCCCGACTTGACCGCCTCCAGGACGTCGGCGTGCTCGCCGCTCGCGGACAGGACGAGGACACGCACGGCCGGATTGGCGCCGACGAGTTCCTTGCAGACCTGGACGCCCGGCTTCAGCGGGAGGTTCAGGTCGAGGACCAGGACGTCGGGGTTGGCGGCCTGCGCACGGCGGACCGCCTGCTCGCCGTCGCCCGCCGTCGCGACCACGTCGAGGCCCGCCTCTGCCAGGTCGCGGGCGACCGCGTCGCGCCACATCGGGTGGTCGTCGACGACCATGACCTTGATCGGTCCCGTGCCCGCGCCACCCGCGCCGCCCGCGCCGCCCTCGGCACTCGTACCCGCGCTCGCCTCGACGCCCGTGCCCGCGCTGCCCCCGGCGCTCGTACCCGCGCTCTCCCCGGCGCCCGCCGCCTGCTCCACCGGCTTTCCCCGCTCTCGCTCGCTCGTCATGTTCTTCCCGCCTTCCCCCGTGCGTCCCGCACCGCGCGCGGGACCTGCAATTCCACTTCCGTGCCCTGGCCCGGTACCGAGATCAGCTCGGCCGTGCCGCCGATGTCCCGCAGCCGCCCCCTGATCGACAGGGCGACCCCGAGGCGCCCCTCCCCCTCGGCCTCGGCGAGCCGCCCCTCCGGGATGCCGGGTCCGTCGTCGCGCACCGTCACGATCACCGCGTCCGGCTCGTCCTCGACGAGGATCCAGGCGTGCGCGTCCGCTCCGGCATGTCTGTGGACATTGTCCAGTGCGGCACTGACAGCGGCCGCCAGCTCCCTGGCCGCGCGCGGCGCGAGGTGGACCGGTGCGCCAGGCTCCGAGAGGGTCACCTTCGACCCGGCGTACGGGAAGAGCAGGGCCCGCAGGTCGCAGGGGGCCGCGTCGTCCGGCTCTTCGTCGGGTTCCTCTACCGCGCGGACGAGAGCGCCCTGCGAGGCGTCCTCCGACGCGTGCGAGGTGCGCACCAGGCCCCCGGCGACCAGGGTGCGCAGCGCGACCTCCTGCTCCCCCGCCATCCGGCCGAGCTCCGCGGCCTCGCCGCCCATCGCGCTGCCGCGCCGCTGCACCATCGCCAGGACCTGGAGGACGCTGTCGTGGATGTCGCGGGCGAGCCGTTCGCGCTCGCGGGTGGCGGCCTCGATCTCCAGGGCGCGGGCGAGGGTGCGCTCGGAGGCGCGGGCCACCTCGACCACGTAGCCGATGGCGATGGAGGCGATGCAGACGAGCAGGACGTTGTGCACGGTGGACTGGGTGAGCTCGCCGCGCTGCACGATGTTGGCGACGCCGACGAGCGCGGACGCGCAGGCCGCCCACCGCCAGCCGCCCTTGATCGCGTACGCGAGGACGGCGCCCGCGGTCCATATGGAGGGCAGCGTCGGGCCCTCGCCGACGACCTGCTGGCGCGAGTCGGCGAGCGGGGTGAGCAGGATGCCGGTCAGCGCGACGGCCAGGTCCACGACGAGGAACCGCTTGGTGCAGCTCGCCGCGTTCGCGACCCGGGGCAGCGTGCCGAGCGTCCAGAGGGCGAGCACCGTGAAGAACGCGAAGGCCACCCAGGGGCGGTCGAACTCGTCGTACGCCCGCACGAAGAGCGCGATCGCGTAGAGCATCGTCAGGACGCGATAGCCGGTGAGCGCGCGCCACAGCGGCTGCTCGACCGACATCCTCATGACTCTTTCGCGCTTGGCCATGTCGTCCCCCACCCCCGAACGGACGCGGCTAGGAGCCGGACCGTTCCTTTTCCTCGGCCTTCTCCGCGGCGGCCTTCTCGGCGGCCTCCGCCGCCTTCTCCGCGGCCTTCTCCGCCGCCTTGACCGCCTTGGCCTCCTCGGTGATCTGGCGCTTCGCCGCCGTCGCGTACACGTCGACGTACTCCTGGCCGGAGAGCTTCATGATCTCGTACATGACCTCGTCGGTCAGCGCGCGCAGCACGAAGCGATCCTGCTCCATGCCCTGGTAGCGCGTGAAGTCGAGGGGCTTGCCGATGCGGATGCCGGGGCGCATCAGCTTCGGCATCACCTTGCCGGGGGGCTGGATCTTCTCGGTGTCGATCATCGCCACGGGGAGCACGGGGGCGCCGGTGGCGAGCGCCACGCGCGCGAGGCCGCCGGGCTTGCCGCGGTAGAGACGGCCGTCGGGCGAGCGCGTGCCCTCGGGGTAGATGCCGAAGAGCTCACCGCGCTCCAGGACCTCGATGCCGCTCTTGATGGCCGCCTCGCCCGCGCCGCGCGCGCCGGAACGGTCCACGGGGAGCTGGCCCACGCCCTTGAAGAAGGCGGCCGTGAGCTTGCCCTTGACGCCGGGCGTCGTGAAGTACTCCGCCTTCGCGATGAAGGTGACCTTGCGGTCGAGGACCGCGGGGAGGAAGAAGGAGTCCGAGAACGACAGGTGATTGCTCGCCAGAATCGCGGGGCCCTCGGCGGGAACGTTCTCAAGGCCCTCCACCCAGGGCCTGAAGCCGAGCTTCAGGGGCCCTCCGATGGCAACCTTCATTGCGCCGTAGATCAAACCGAGTGCCTCCTGTGTCTGTGGATCAGACCTTAACCCGGGGCGCGGGCAATGGGCCCGACGACCCTGGTCGGTGTCAGTCCGGTCGCGTACGGTGAAGTACTCCTCGATTCGCCATGAACCCCCCTTCCCCCTCTCACGAAGGAGACCGAAGGTGCCGGTCCTCCCCGGAGCCGAGCCGTACCGCCACGAAGGCGGCGAGGTCGGCGTCCTCCTCTGCCACGGCTTCACCGGATCCCCGCAGTCGCTGCGCCCCTGGGCCGAGTATCTGGCGGAGCGCGGCCTCACCGTCTCGCTGCCGCTGCTGCCCGGGCACGGGACCCGCTGGGAGGACATGCAGATCACCGGCTGGCAGGACTGGTACGCGGAGGTGGAGCGCGAGCTGCGCGTGCTGCTCGACCGGTGCGAGCGGGTCTTCGTCTTCGGGCTCTCCATGGGCGGCGCGCTCGCGCTGCGCCTCGCGGCCAAGCACGGGGACGCGATCAGCGGCCTCGTCCTGGTCAACCCGGGGAACAAGGTGCACGGCCTGGCGGCGCACGCGCTGCCCATCGCGCGGTATCTCATCCCCTCCACCAAGGGCATCGCGAGCGACATCGCGAAGCCGGGCTCGAAGGAGCTCGGCTACGACAGGGTGCCGCTGCACGCCGCGCACTCCCTGCGCCGCTTCTTCCGCCTCGTCGACGCCGAACTGCCGCAGGTGACCCAGCCGCTGGTGGTGCTGCACAGCCCGCAGGACCACGTGGTGCCGCCCGCCGACTCGGCCCGGGTCCTCAGCCGGGTGTCCTCCACGGACGTCCGGGAGATCCTGCTGGAACAGAGCTACCACGTCGCGACGTTGGACCACGACGCGGACCGGATTTTCGAGGAGAGTCACACGTTCATCGGCCGGCTCGCCCCCAGCGTCGGTAAGGAAGGGACGGCCACCGGTGGCTGAGCACGAGGCGGACCGAGAAGAGAGCCGCGAGGAGAAGACGCCCAAGGGCGAGGGCGGCGAGGAGCAGCAGCCGCGCGAGCCCGAGCAGGGCCCCGAGCAGACCGAGGCGCCCGACGACGGGCTGCCGATCGACGAGGACGCCGCCTGGCAGGCGATCGTCGCGGGGTACGGCGAGGAGCCCGCGGACCCGCCGGGCGCCAAGCCCTTCAAGTCGGTCGAGGACCTGGCGCTCCTCGAACCGGAGACGAACGGCTCGGCGAGCGGTCCCGGCAAGCCGGAGCCCGATGCCAAGTCCGACGCCGAGTCCGACGCCGAGTCCGGCACCGACAAGCCGCTGGGCAGCTCCGTCTCCTTCGCGCCGGGAGTCGGCGGGCCGCGCGACTACTCCACGCCCGAGCCCTCCGAGACCGACTTCGACGCGGACGACGAGGGCCACTTCGTACCGCCGGAGCCGCCCCCGCTGCCCGCGGCGGACGTGACGGCCAAGTTCGCCTGGCTCGCGGTGATCGGCGGACCGCTGCTGATCCTGCTCGCCGTGCTGCTCGGCTGGCAGATGACGTGGTGGCTGACCACGCTCGGCATCGGCGGCTTCCTCGGCGGCTTCGCCACGCTCGTGATGCGGATGACCGGCGCGGACGACGAGGACGAGGACGACCCGGGGCGCGGCGCGGTCGTCTGAGCCCCCCGCCCCCCTCCCCCGAAGGCCCGTCCGGACACGCTCCGGGCGGGCCCTTCGCGTGTCACGGGCCATCCGCGGCCGCCTCGATGGAACCCGATCCGGGCGAGCGGCGAAGAGGAGGTGAACCACCGAACGAGCCCAAGCCTTCGAGGCGTTCAGACGAACGAAAGGAGCCCCGATGACCGTCGAACCCGGCGTCCCCCTCCGCGCGGGCAGTCGCGAGCAGAGTGACGCCTGGTCAATCGAGCGGTCCCGGGACGAGCCCGAGCAGTTCGCCGTCCTCTTCGACCGGCACGCCGACTCCGTGTACCGGTACGCGGCACGCAGGCTCGGTCCCGAGGCGGCGGAGGACCTGATGGCGGACACCTTCGCCACCGCCTTCAAGCAGCGCCACCGCTACGACCTGGCGCGGGCCGACGCCCGCCCCTGGCTGTTCGGCATCGCGACCAACCTCATCGGCAGGCACCGCAGGGCCGAGGCCCGCCGCTTCAAGGCGCTGGCCCAGGTGCCCGCGCCGGTGCAGCACGAGGAGCCGGTCGCCGAGCGCGCGGTCGCCCGGGCGGGCGCCCGGGGCATCCGCCACGAACTGGCGGCGGCCCTGGCCTCCCTCTCCCCGCGCCACCGCGACGTGGTCCTGCTCGTGGCGTGGGCCGACCTCAGCTACGAAGAGGCGGCACAGGCCCTCGGGGTGCCCGTCGGCACCGTGAGATCCCGGCTGCACCGGGCCCGCAGCACATTGCGCGAAGCACTGGGCGGATCCGATCCGACAGCTTTCCAGGAGGCACACGCCCATGAATGAGCTCGATGAACTGCGCGACTGGGACGCGGGCGCTCCCCCGCTGGACGACGGCACGCGCCACCGCGCGCGCGTGCGTCTGTTCGCCGCGATGAACGAACGGGACACGGCTGCGACACGGCCGCTGTGGCGCCGCCCGGTGCTGCGCGTCGCCGTCGCGGGGGCCGTCGCGGCCGCGGTGACGGGCACGGTCCTGACCGTGGTGAACAGCGGCGATCAGGGGGACCCCCGCGCCAACCCGCCCGCGAGCAGCGCCCCTTCGATGCGCAACGTCAGCGCGCGCGCCGTGCTGAACGGCGCGGCGGCGTACGAGCGCGCGCACGAGAAGACCGTCGCCCCGCGCGACGACCAGTTCATCTACACGAAGGAGATCATCAAGGAGACCGAGGAGAAGACCGGCAAGGTCCTGCGGCACGTCGACGAGAACTGGCGCTCCGTGGACGGATCGAAGCGCTCCTGGATCATGGAGATCGGCAAGGGCTGGTGGTCGGAGCCGCTCAAGGAGAACGAGGGGATGTGGCCGCCGCAGGACTGGGGCACCCTCAAGAAGCTGCCGAAGGACCCGGAGAAGCTGATCCTCTCGCTGCTCCACAAGAGCGGCCCGAACGACAAGAACGACTCCCTCGACGAGATCACCGACCAGGAGTGGTCCGAGATCCACTTCAGTCTCGCAGGGCTCCTCAAGCTCGTCCCCGTGATGCCGGAAGGACTGCGCCCGGCCGCCTACGAAGCGCTCGGCATGGTCCCCGGAGTGAAGGCGGTCCCCGGCCAGAAGGACGCGAAGGGCCGCACGGGCGTCGCGATCACCTACGACGACCCGACGCGGCCCAAGGGCTCGTCCGGCTTCGGCGCCTACTTCATCTTCGACCCGAAGACGTACGAATTCCTGGGCTTCCGCGACATGCGCGGCTCGGGCGAGGGCAAGGCCACGAAGACGTACGTCCAGCTCTCGTACCTGGAGAGCTGGGCTATCACCGACCGGGCGAAGCAGCGCCCATGAGCCTCACTGAATAGGGGGAACCCTGAGGGCGGCCAGGACCGGAAGGTGGTCCGTGGCCGCCCTCAGGTCCGTCGCGGTCACGCCCGGCAGGTCCGACGGCACGCCGCAGCCGAGGACTTCGATCCCCGCGGTGGCGAAGACCGCGTCGATGCGCTGGTGCGGGTCGTCGGGCGTCGAGGTCTGCTCGCCGCCCCAGGGCTTGGCGGCCCAGCAGTCCTGGAGCGCCGACGCGAGGCGGCTGAACGTCCGTCCGCCGGGGCGTTCGTTGAGGTCTCCGCCCGCGACCGCGTGCGCCACGCCCAGCTCGGCGAGCCGGTCGAGCAGCATCCCGCCCTGCGCGTACCGCTCGTCCTTCTGGAGGCTCAAGTGGCAGCTCAGGGCGCCGATTCGGGCACCGCCGAACCGTACGACGGCGGTGGCGAAGCCGCGCCGGTGCAGTCCTGGGGTGAGCGGAAGCAGCACGTCCTCGGTGCGCTCGACGGTCGCGCGCAGCGAGCAGAGCAGCGCGGGGCCCGCGGCGCTGCCGCCGCCGGAGAGGATCACCAGGTCGGCCGCGCGGGCGAGGCGGGCCAGCTTCTTGCGCCAGCGGAAGAACCGCGGCGCCTCCTGGATCAGGACGAGGTCGGGGGCGCAGGCGGCGATGACCCTGGCGAGTGCGTCGGTGTCGTCGCGCATCGAGCGGATGTTGTAGCTCAGCACCCGGATGACCGCCGAACCGTCGGGTTCGGTACGGGAGTTGGGGAGCGCGGAGGTCGGGCTCGTCGGCATGGCGATCAAGATACGCGAACGCCGGACGGTTGCGCGGGAACGCCGGACGGGCCGGGGAAACCCAGCCCGTCCGGCGTTTGAGGACGAGCGCGCCAGCGCGATGGACCGCGCCCCCGTCGCACGCGGGGTCACATGACCGGATCAGGCTCCCGCGCCAGATCCGCCGCACCGACAAGCCCCGCCTTGTTGCCCAGCTGCGCGGCGATGACCTGCGCCTCGGGGCGCCAGTTGCTGCCCACCAGCCAGCGCTTGAAGGACTTGCGGATCGGGTCGAGGACCAGCTCGCCCTCGTCCGAGAGGCCGCCGCCGATGATGAAGGCGGACGGGTCGAAGAGCGAGGCCAGGTCGGCGAGACCGGCACCGGCCCAGCGGGCCAGCTCGCGGTAGGAGTCGACCGCGACCGCGTCGCCCTGCCGCGCGGCCATCGAGATGTGCTTGCCCTCGATACCTTCGGGGGTGCCGTCGCCAAGGGAGAGCAGGTATTCGGCGTTCTCGGGGGTGGCGTTGGCGCGCTGCTTCGCGTACCGCACGAGGGCGCGGCCCGACGCGTACTGCTCCCAGCAGCCCTGGCTGCCGCAGCCGCAGAGCAGACCGTCCGGGACCATCCGGATGTGGCCGAACTCGGCGGCCACGCCGAAGTGGCCGCGGCGCAGCTTGTTGCCGATGATGATGCCGCCGCCGAGGCCGGTGCCGAGCGTGATGCAGATGACGTTGCGGTGGCCCTTGCCGCCGCCGAACCGGTACTCGCCCCACGCGGCGGCGTTGGCGTCGTTCTCGACGACGACCGGGAGACCGACGCGCTTTTCGACCTCGTCCTTGAGCGGCTCCTGGCGCCAGTCGATGTTCGGCGCGAAGTACACCGTGGAGCGCTGGCGGTTGACGTAACCGGCGGCGCCGATGCCGACACCGACGATCTCGTGCCCGGCCCGCGCGCCCTCCACGGCGGAGGCGATCGCGTCCACGATGGCCTCGGAAGTACCGGGGGTCGGCACCTTGAAGGTCGAGAGGATGGTGCCGTCCTCGTCGACCACGCCGGCCGCGATCTTCGTGCCGCCGATATCGACGCCGATGGTGAGTCCCATGAATCCCTCAGTTCGATCGAGCCCCGCTACGGCCCACCGTACCCGAGGGGGGTCAGTCCAGATCGATGTGTTCGCCCGACGAGGGCCCCTCGTCGGGGCGGTCGTCACCGCGCGCGCCGCCCGGTGCGCCGCCGCTCGCCTCGTCGTCGCCCCGGGTCCAGCGGTCCTCCTGTCCCGTGACCGCCGAGCGGTAGGCGGCGAGCAGCTCGGAGCCCGCCGCGGCGAGGTGGTCGAAGACGTCGGGGTTGCGGTCGATGACCGGCTCGACGACGGCCTTCGCCTCTCTGACGACCTGCTTCAGGGTGTGCTCGACGGCGCCCTGCGCGACGGCGCCGAGCAGCGGCGCCTGGAGCCCGGAGAGCTTGTCGGACACGGCGTCGACGAGCTTGCGCAGCTCCTCGGCGGCCGACCCGGGCGGCGGGCCGTACCGCGCGCGGCGCCGGGCCTTCTCCGCCGCGAGGTCCTCGGCGCACGCCTTCTCCCAGGCGTCGGCGTCGACTTCGGGGGCTTCCCGCTCGGTGGCATCGCTCATGCCTTACGACGTTACCCGAATGGCGGTAGCACGTTCACCGGTCGCGCGGCCACAGGTCCGGGTCGGGCCTGAACCGCACGCGCAGCTCGCCCTCGCGGAGCCCGGCGCCCGCGACGGTGCAGCGGCGCAGCGCGGACGGCAAGGTGACGATGCGGCGGAAGGGACCCGCGGTGACGACGAGTTCGTCGCCGCGCCTGATCAGCCCGAGCTCCTCGCGCAGGACACCGGGCAGCGGGATGTGCCAGACGAACACGCGCTCGCCGCCGTCCTCGGCCGTGGCCTCGGTGACGGGCCACTCGACGGGTCCCGGGGCGGCGTCCGGCGCGGGCACGCCGAGGGCGGCGAGCTCGTCGGCGCCGCGCGGGTCGCGCCCGAGGTGCGGGACGCCGACGACCCGGTCGTACGCCGTCTCCCACTCCGCGAGCGTCTTGCGCTGCTGGGCCGAGAGCGCCGCGAGCCAGGTGTCGGCGGAGGCGTCGGGCAGGATCCGGTTGGCGATCACGAGGTCGGTGCGCAGGCCGTGCAGGGCGAGTCCCGCGGTGGCGGCGCGCAGCGCGTCGGCGCCGCCGGGGCCCGGCTCCGCGACCAGGTGGACGGTGGTGTCCGGCGCCTCGACCAGGGCCTGGGCGGCGGCGAGTTCGTCCTCCCAGCGGGCCGCGGTCTCGTACAGCCAGGAGGCGGGCATCGGCACCCCGGCGAGGCGGCCGAGCATCGGGCGAAGGGCGCGGGCCGCCTGCCGCTCGGGCGGGAGCAGCCTGCGCAGGTAGCGGCGGAGCTGCTCGGGCAGGGCGAGGGCGGCGAGCGCCTTCGGGGCGGCGGGCAGGTCGACGACCACGGTGTCGTACGCGTCGTCGCGCGCGGCGTCCCGCAGGGCGCGCAGCAGGGCGAGCTCCTCGCCGCCGGGCAGCGGGGTCAGCTCCTCGCCGTCGATGCGGTCGGCACCGAGCAGCTCGAAGACGGATCCGGCCCGCTCCTGGAGGGCGACCAGATCGTCCCTGAACCGGTCGTCGGGGGTGAGCCGCAGCGCGGTGAGGCCGGGGTGCGCGTCCGGGGCGCCGAGCGCCGCACCGAGGGTGTCGGTGCGGTCGGCGGAGATCACCAGGGTCCGGCGGCCCGCGCGCGCGGCGGCGAGCGCGGTGGCGGCGGCGACGGTGGTACGCCCGGCGCCGCCGGGTCCGGTGACGAGGAGGGTGCGCATAAGGGTGAACCGTACGTCAGCGGCATCAAGAGGACGCCGGGGGCGTCGGCTCAGGCCTTGCTGGTCTCCACCCGCTGCTTGAGGCCCGCGAGGGCCCGGTCGATGATGACCTTCTCGGCCTTGCGCTTGATCATGCCGAGCATCGGGATCTTGACGTCGACGGTGAGCCGGTAGGTGACCTCGGTGCCCGCGCCCGCGGGCTTCAGGAGGTAGGAGCCGTCCAGGGAGCGCAGCATCTGCGACTTGACGAGGGTCCAGCTGACCTCGTCGTCGCCGGTCCAGGTGTAGCCGAGCGTCTGGTCGTCCTTGATCGCGCCCGCGTCCATGACGAGGCGGACCTCCTTGGCGCGGCCCTGCTCGTCGGTGGCGAGGACCTCGGCCTCCTTCACCTCTCCCGTCCAGTCCGGGTAGCGCGCGAAGTCGGCGATCACTCCCATGACCTCGGCCGGTGCCGCCTCGATCATGATGCTCGAGCTGGTGTGTTCCGCCATCGCTGTGGCTCCTCCAGATGCGGTCCGGGATGGGTCAGGTCTACCGCGTGAAGGCTACCGCGCGCCGGGGTGTCACCACTCCAGGGCCCAGGGCCTCCCGGACCCGGCGAAGTGCCCGACGTTCACGCACTCCGTCGCGCCGACGCGCATGCGCCGGACCAGCGGCTGGTGCACGTGGCCGAAGAGCGCGTACTTCGGACGGGTCCTGCGGATGGCGTCGAGCAGCGCGACGCTGCCCCGCTCGAAGCGGCGCGCCACGGTGTCGTAGAGGAGCTCGGGGATCTCCGGCGGGATGTGGGTGCAGAGCACGTCGACCTCGCCGACGGCCTCGATCTTGGCCGCGTACTCCTCGTCGCTGATCTCGTAGGGCGTACGCATGGGGGTGCGCAGGCCGCCGCCGACGAAGCCGAAGACGCGGCCGCCGATCTCCACGCGCTCGCCGTCCAGGACGGTGGTGCCGGGTCCCGCGTACTCCGGCCACAGGGTCGGCATGTCGACATTGCCATAGGTGGCGTACGTAGGAGTGGGGAAGGCGGCGAACATCTCGGCGTACTGCTTGCGCACCGCGCGCTCGATCGCGGGCCGACGGTCGATGCCCGCCCAGAGCTCGGCGCCGAACCTCCTGGCCTCCTCGAAGCGCCGCGCGGTGCGCAGCTCCACGAGGCGGCCCGCGTTCTGGGCGCCGAACAGGTCGGGGAAGATCCCGCGCGAGTGATCGGCGTAGTCGAGGAAGAGCACGAGGTCACCGAGGCAGACGAGCGCGTCCGCGCCGTCCCCCGCGCGGGCGAGGTCCGCCGCGTTGCCGTGCACGTCACTGACCACATTGACCCGGAAAGCTGGCATGCCGATCACCCTAGGACGGGCGTCCCGCGACGGGTAGGGGCCCTGGGCAGCGGCCGGACCTGCGGTTACTTCCGAGTCAGGAAGACGGTGGCGTACTGTGCGATTCAGACCACAACGACGTGTGACGCACCGAACATCTGGGCCTGCCCCCCTACCGAACAAGCCATACCGATGGGTAACGTCCGGGCAGTCCAGTAGTGCTCAGCCCTTCCCCCGCATGAGCACCTGCCCGATCTTGGACCGCACCGTCGCAGCACACAACGTCGTGGCGCCGGCGCCCTATGTAGGAGCAGCAGTCTTGCGCGAGTTCAGCCTTCCGGCCCTGTACGAGGTCCCTGCGGACGGCAATCTGACCGACATCGTCCGCAGAAACGCCACGCAGCACCCGGATGTCGCCGTCATCGGCCGCAAGACCGAAGGCCACTGGCAGGACGTCACCGCCAAGACCTTCCTCGCCGAGGTGCGCGCCACCGCCAAAGGTCTGATCGCCTCCGGTGTCCGGGCGGGCGACCGCGTGGGCCTGATGTCCCGCACGCGCTACGAGTGGACCCTCCTCGACTTCGCCATCTGGTACGCGGGCGCGGTCACCGTTCCGGTGTACGAGACGAGTTCGGCCGAGCAGATCCAGTGGATCCTCGGCGACTCGGGCGCCGTGGCCTGCTTCGTCGAGCTGGACGTGCACGCCGCGGCCGTCGAGTCCGTGCGCGACCGGCTGACCTCGCTCACCCACGTCTGGCAGATCGACAAGGGCGGCATCGAGGAGCTGAACCGCGCGGGCGCCGACGTCACGGACGAGACCGTCGACGAGCGCGGCGCGGTCGCGGGCGCCGACGACCCGGCCACCATCGTCTACACCTCGGGCACCACGGGCCGCCCCAAGGGCTGCGTCCTCACGCACCGCAGCTTCTTCGCGGAGTGCGGCAACGTGGTGGAGCGCCTCAAACCCCTGTTCCGCACGGGCGACTGTTCGGTCCTCCTCTTCCTTCCCGTCGCACACGTCTTCGGACGGCTCGTCGAGGTCGCCGCGCTGATGGCGCCGATCAAGCTCGGCCACGCGCCCGACGTCAAGAACCTCACCGACGAGCTGGCGTCGTTCCGGCCGACCATGATCCTGGGCGTCCCGCGCGTCTTCGAGAAGGTCTACAACTCGGCGCGCGCCAAGGCGCAGGCCGACGGCAAGGGCAAGATCTTCGACAAGGCCGCGGACACGGCGATCGCCTACAGCCGCGCGCTCGACACCCCCGCCGGGCCCTCGCTCGGCCTGAAGATCAAGTACAAGGTCTTCGACAAGCTGGTCTACAGCAAGCTCCGCGCGGTGCTCGGCGGCCGCGGCGAGTACGCGATCTCCGGCGGCGCCCCGCTCGGCGAGCGCCTCGGCCACTTCTTCCGCGGCATCGGCTTCACCGTCCTGGAGGGCTACGGCCTGACCGAGTCCTGCGCCGCCACCGCCTTCAACCCCTGGGACCGCCAGAAGATCGGCACGGTCGGCCAGCCGCTGCCGGGATCCGTCGTGCGGATCGCCGACGACGGCGAGGTGCTGCTCCACGGCGAGCACCTGTTCAAGGGGTACTGGAACAACGAGGGCGCCACCGAAGAGGCCCTCGCCGACGGCTGGTTCCACACCGGCGACATCGGCACCCTCGACGAGGACGGCTATCTGCGCATCACAGGCCGCAAGAAGGAGATCATCGTCACCGCGGGCGGCAAGAACGTCGCCCCGGCCGTGATCGAGGACCGCATCCGCGCGCACGCCCTGGTCGCCGAGTGCATGGTCGTCGGCGACGGCCGCCCCTTCGTGGGCGCGCTCGTCACCGTCGACGACGAGTTCCTCGGTCGCTGGGCCGCCGAGCACGGCAAGCCCGCCGACTCCACGGCGGCCTCGCTCCGTGACGACGCGGAGCTGCTCGCGGCGATCCAGAGCGCGGTGGACGACGGCAACGCGGCGGTCTCCAAGGCGGAGTCCGTACGCAAGTTCCGGATCCTCGGCTCCCAGTTCACGGAGGAGTCGGGGCACTTGACGCCTTCGCTGAAGCTCAAGCGGAATGTGGTTGCCAAGGACTACGCGGACGAGATCGAGGCGATTTACCGCGGGTAGCGGGGGCAGGGTCGCCTACTCGCCGTAGGAGCGTCGCTTGTTCTGCGGCTGCGGGTTCGTTGTGGTTGCTCGCGCAGTTCCCCGCGCCCCTTAAGGGGCGCGGGGAACTGCGCGATCAGCCCGTGACGGCGGTCGGTCGCGCAACAACCCCAGGCGGCAGCCCCTGGCGCTACAGAAGCTCCTTGAGCCTCTCCGCCAGGAGGTCCCAGCGCCACTTCTCCTCGACCCACTCACGGCCCCGCTGCCCCATGCGCTGACGCAACTCCGCGTCGCCGAGCAAGGCGGTGATCCGGTCCGCCGCCTCCTCCGGGGCGTCGCCACGGACCACCCACCCCGTCTCACCGTCAAGCACCGCGTCCGGCGCCCCGCCGGAATCCCCGGCGACAACCGGAATCCCCGTCGCCGACGCCTCCAGGTAGACGATGCCGAGGCCCTCCACGTCCAGGCCGCCGCGCCGCGTCCGGCAGGGCATGGCGAAGACGTCGCCCGCGCCGTGGTGAGCGGGGAGTTCCGCCCAGGGCACGGCCCCGGTGAACCGCACGGAGTCCGCGACGCCCGTCTCCGCCGCGAGCTTGCGCAGGTCCTTCTCGTAGGGGCCGCCCCCGACGATCAGGAGCACCGCTTCGGGCTCCCGCGCCAGGATCCGCGGCATGGCGAGGATCAGCGTGTCCTGGCCCTTGCGCGGCACGAGCCGCGAGACGCAGACGACCACGGGGCGGTCGGTCAGGCCGAGCCTGGCCCGCACGGCGGCGCCGCCCGAGTCCGGGTGGAAGGTCTTCTCGTCGACGCCGGGCGGCAGTTGGACCATGCGGTCCGCGGCGGCGGGCGTCAGCGCGGGGGCGATCCGCGAGCGCGTGTACTCGCCCAGGTAGGTGATCGTGTCCGTCGACTCGCCGATCCTGCGCAGGAGTTGGCGGGAGGCGGGCAGCTGGGCCCAGCCCGCCTCGTGCCCGTGCGTGGTGGCGACGAGCCGGGTCGCCCCCGCGCCGCGCAGCGCGGAGCCCATCAGGCCGAGCGGCGCCGCCGCCCCGAACCACACCGACGTACAGCCGTGTTCGCGCAGCAGGGAGACCGCGCGACGGGTGACGCGCGGGGTGGGGAGCAGCATCGTCGTGGGGTCGCGTACGACCTGGAAGGGCTGCTCGGCGTCGAAGGCCGCGGTGGCCTCCGCGCCCTCGCGGCCGCGCTTCCAGGTGGAGGCGTAGACGACGATCTGCTCGGGGTCCAGGCGCAGCGCCATGTTGTGCAGGAACGCCTGGATGCCACCGGGCCTGGGCGGGAAGTCGTTCGTGACGATCAGGGTCTTGTGCATCGCGCCCGACAGTACCGAAAGCCGCCGGTACTCACCGAACGGCCCAGCCTCTTGGCCCTCGGCCGGTTCCCCCCGGCATCATGACGTCCTGAATCACTATTAAGTGTGCGAAAAGGGGTGAGACGCGTATGACGCGCATGGCAGGCACGGCACGCATCCTGGCCGTCTGGGTCCTGACCAGGACCGTCCTGCTGCTCTGCGTCTTCCACGTGCTCACGGCCCCGGGTCCCGACGTGACGAGCGACGTCTCCGTCATCTACCAGGGCTGGTACGAGGTCCTGCGCACCGGCACCTTCCCGCTCGACGACGTCACCTGGCAGTACCCGCCCGCCGCCGCCCTCGCCATCCTCTCCCCCGACCTGCTGCCCTTCCTGAGCTACGCCGCCGCCTTCTTCGTGCTCTGCCTGCTCGCCGACGCCGCGGTCTGCGGGCTGCTCCTGTACGCGGGCGGACGGCCCGGCAAGTCGCCGCGGGGCGCCTGGTTCTGGGTGGTGGGCGTGGCGCTGCTCGGCCCCATCGTGTACGCCCGCTACGACGTCCTGGTGACCGCCGTCGCCGTCGCCGCCCTGCTCGCGGGGGCCCGGCACCCGCGCGCCATGGGGGCGCTCGCCGGGTTCGGCGCGCTGCTCAAGGTGTGGCCCGTGCTGCTGCTCGTCGGCACCCCGCGCGGCCGGTCGACCCGCCGCTCCTGGACCGCCGCCGCGGCCACGGCCGCCGGGGTCGCACTGACGTTCCTGGTGGCGATGCCGGGGGCGCTGGCGTTCCTCACCTTCCAGCGGGACCGGGGCACCGAGGTGGAATCGCTCGGCGCCCTCGTCTTCCACCTCGCACGGCACCTGGGCTGGCAGGGCGAGGTCCGGCTCAACTACGGCTCGGTGGAATTCCTCGGCCCCTACGTCCCGCTGGTCAGCACGGTCGCGCAGGTCCTGTCGGCCGCGGCCTTCGGCTGGCTCCTGGTGTGGCGGCTGCGCGCCCGGGCCAGGTCGGCGAGCACCCTCGCGGACGCGGCCTTCGTGGCGGTGCTCCTGTTCACGACGACGAGCCGGGTGATCAGCCCGCAGTACCTCCTGTGGCTGATCGGGGCCGCCGCCGTCTGCCTGGCCTTTCGCACCAGCCGGATGGAGCTGCCCGCCAGGCTCGTCCTCGTGGCAGCCTTCGTGACGTTCCTGGAGTTCCCGGTGTGGTTCTCCCACGTGGTGGCGAGCGACCCGCTGGGCATCGCGCTGCTCCTCGTACGCAATGGTCTGCTCGTCGCGGCGGCGCTGCTCGGCTGCCGCGACCTCTGGCGGCAGACGGTGTCCGAACCGCGCGCCGAGGAGCGGCAGTCGATGCCGGGGCAGGTCAGCCGAGCTCCGAGCGAAGATACGTACGCCAGCGCGCCGTGAAGTCCTCGGGCGTGGTGTCCAGGACGTCCCGCAGCGCGTCCTCGACGGCGCCCGCGCGCCGCTTGTGGCCGCCCACCGCGCGGTAGAAGTCCGTGAGCTTCCGCTCGCCCCACCGCTCCGCGATCATCCGGCAGGCCAGCCACGCCCCTTCGTAGGACTGCGCGAGCGCGTCCGCGTCGCCCCCGAAGCCGAAGTCGTCGTCCTCGGGGAGCGCCTTCGGCACCCGGCCGTCCAGGACCGCGCGCCGCAGCTCGGGCGCGGCCTGTGCCGCCGTGCGCCCGGTGTCGCGGTAGCCCACCCAGTCGGCGAAGCCCTCGGAGAGCCAGAGCGGGGTGGCCGCCGAGGTCTGCGCGCGGGTCGCGACATGGGTCGTCTCGTGGGTGAGGACGACCTGCTTGCCGAAGTCGCCGAGGACGCCGTACGCGTCGGGGTTGATGATGATCCGGTCGGCGGGCGAGCTTCCCGAGCCGCCCGCCTCGCCGGTGGTGACCGCGGCGATCCCCCGGTACCCGGAGGCGGGCGCCCCGAGGAGCCCCGCCATGCCGTCCAGGGACCGGGGCACCAGGACGACGACCCGCTCCGGCCAGCCGCCCGGCCAGGCGGCGCGCACCGCGGGCACCGCGCGGTCGGCGATCTCCCGGTGGGTGCGCAGCTCCGCGGCGCTCCGGCCGACGCCGAGCACCAGACTGCGCTCGCCCCGCTCGGCCGTCACCCGCCCCTGATCCCAGAGCTGCTCCCCGGACTTCTTCGCGGGCCGCTCCGCGGTGACGTACCACCGCCCGTCGTCCCGCGTCAGGGAGAGCGTGCGCCGGGCGGTGAGCGGCGCGCGGTCGTAGCCCTTGACGCGGTAGCGGAGCCGGACGCTCGCCGTGGCCTTCGCGCCCGAGTGGTCGAGGCGGGTCAGGCGGTACTCCCAGGAACTCAGCGGTACGTCGCGGACGTTCTCGAAGAGGTCGGCGCCGCCCGCCGCCGTCCGCTCGGTCCGTTCGTACGCCCGTGCGTCCCCGGTCAGGACGGCGTGCGCGCGCTGTGCGAGCAGCGCCCGCACCTCGCGTCCCGCGGCGTCCGGGACCGGATCGCCGCCGCATCCGGCGAGCACGGCGAGGCAGAGCGCGAAGCACAGCGCCACCGCCCCTGACCCACGCCTGTGACCAGCCACGTTCCGATCGTACGGTGCTGCGCGTCCGAGCCGCCGGTCAGACCCGGGTCACGGACGAGACCGGCATCATGCCCACCGGGTCGTAGCGCACCGAGGCGCCGGGGTAGGGGGCGTGCACCACCTGGCCGTTGCCCACGTACATCCCGATGTGGCTGGCGTCGTCGCGGTAGGCGACCAGGTCGCCCGGCTGCGCCTGGGACAGCGGCACCTGGCGCCCCGCGTACCGCTGGGCCTGCGAGGTGCGCGGCAGGCCGACCCCCGCCTGGGCGTACGACCACTGGGTGAGGCCCGAACAGTCGAAGCCGGAGGGCCCGTTGGCGCCCCACACGTAGGGGCGGCCGACCGCGGTCCGCGCGGCGGCGAGCGCGGCGGCGGCGCGCGAGGAGGACGCGGCGCCCGCGCCCGCGAGGTCGGGCAGCTCGGCGCGCCCTCCCTCACCGGAGCGCGAGGACCTGTCGTACTCCTCGCGCTCCTTGCTCGGCATCGAGTTGAGCAGCCGCCTCGCCTTGGCGAGCTTGTGCTCGACGGTGCGCTTGTGGCGGGCGACCGCGGTGCGGCTCTTCTCCAGCTCGGCCAGCTTGCGGGTGGCCTCCGCGCGCTGCTGGGAGAGCTCCCGCTGGGCCTGCTGGAGGTCCTTGAGCTCGCCCGCCTGTCGGGACCCGATGCGGTCCAGGGCGGCGGCCTTCTCCAGGTAGCCGTCCGGGTCGGAGGAGAGCATCAGGGCCAGGGACGGGTCGATGCCGCCCTCGCGGTACTGCGCGCCCGCCAGCGAACCGAGCGCGCCGCGCATCGTGTTGATGCGCTCCTGGCCGCGCGCGACGCTGTCCTTGGTCCGCTCGACCTGCGCGCGCAGCTTGTCCGCGCGCTCATCGGCCTTGTTGTACGACTCGGTCGCCTGCTCGGCCTGTTCGTACAGCCGGTCCACCTGGGCCCGGGTGTCGGACGGCTTGTCCCGCGGCGCTGCGCCGGCGGGCGCCGCGCCGAAGGCCGTCGCCGCGGTGACCGCGGCGACGGAAAGAACGGTGACGCGCGTGCTCCGGTCGAGACCGGGCTGTGCGGGACGGCGATGGGACCCCACGGGACGCCGCTCTCCCTTCCGCTGAAGGACCCCCGGTTGTCCGGGGGAATGCGCGCCGACAGTAGCCGTGCGACTACGGAGGGGCCAAAGACCTCGCGGGGTGCGGAAAGTGCGCGGACAGCCCGACGCCCCGCCTCAGACGCAGGTCATCAACGGGGCGTGGGGTCAGCGGGAGTTGCCGGAATTCGCCCGTTTGGGCGGTGCCGACAGCGCGTTGACGTCCGGGTCAGGCGACGCGGACGCCGAACTGGAAGGTGCCCAGGTAGGCCATCGACTCGTAGCGCACCACGGCACCGGGCTTGGGGGCGTGCAGCACCTGGCCGTTGCCCGCGTAGAAGCCGACGTGCGCGAGGTTGTTGAAGAACACCAGGTCGCCGGGCTTCAGCTCGCCGCGGCCGAGCCGCGTGCCGTCGTTCTGCTGGGTGTACGTGGTCCGGGTGATGGAGACCCCGGCCTGGTTGTACGCCCACTGGGTGAGCCCGGAGCAGTCGTAGGAGTTGGGGCCCGAGCCGCCGGAGACGTACGGCTTGCCGAGCTGGGTGGCCGCGGCGGAGAGGGCGGCGGCGCCGCGGTTGGAGGCCGGGGCCTCCTTGCCGAGGTCCGCGCGGTCGTCGGCGGCGCGGCTCGCGCGCTGCTTGTCCTTGGCCGCCAGGGCCTGCTTCTCCTTGGCGGTCAGCGTGTTGAGGAGCTTCTGCGCCTCGCCGAGCTTGCCCTGGACTTCCTGCTTCTTGCGGCCGAGCTCCTTGCGGGTGTCCGCGAGGTCGTCCAGCTTGCCCGCGGCCTCCTTGCGCTGCTGCGCGAGGTCCCGCTGCTTCTCCTGGATCTTCTTGAGCGACTCGACCTGCTTGCTGCTCAGCTGGTCGAGGGCGGACGCCTTGTCGAGGTAGTTGTCCGGGTCGGAGGAGAGGAAGAGCTGCAGGGAGGGGTCGATGCCGCCGGAGCGGTACTGGGCGCTGGCCATCGAACCGAGGCCGCCGCGCAGGTCGTTGAGCTCCTCCTGGCCGCGGGCGACCTTGTCCTGGAGGTCGCCGATCTGCTTCTCGAGCTTCTCCTGCTTCTCCTTGGCCCCGTTGTACTTGTCGGTGGCCCGGCCCGCGTCTTCGTAGAGCGCGTCGACCTTGGACTTGACCTCGTCCTTGCTCGGCTTCGGCGCGGCCTGGGCGGCGCCCTGCGACGTGAGGGCGACGGCAGCGGCGGCGGTCGCGGTGAGCACGCTCACGCGGGTGCGGCTCGGCTGCTTGGGTCGACGGTGGGACGCCACGAAGGCGGCTCCTTCTTCCTCCAGCCGCCTACCGAGACCCGGTGGGCGGGTACCGCCGCCGTCACCCCGGATGGGTGATCAACCGAGCGGAGGTTCGAGGCGAGACATTAGTGACCTTCCTGTGATCAGTTCAAATCCTGACCAGGAAAAAATGATTCGCCGCATGCATTCTTTACCGACAACCCACAGCCAGTGATGATCTTCTGACGCTACGTCGCGTGCGGCGCGCCCCAATCCGGGCATAGGGCGCAGGAGTTACTTGCGCACCCTTAGCCCCGCGAAAGCCGCTTGAGGAGCACCACCGAAGCCACCGGGCGCGCACCCGCCTTGGCGATCCCGTCGGCCACTTCACGGTCGGTCGAGACGACGACCACCGGCCGCCCCGGCGGCTCCGCGCGCACCAGTTGGCGGATCAGCTCGTCCGCCGTCACACCGGGCTTGGAGAAGAGCACCCTGACCCCGCGCGGCGGCGCGAGCAGCACCGGCGCGGCCAGCTCGGCGCCATCGAAGACGCAGGTGACCTCCGCGCCCGACTGCAGGGCCAGCTGCGAGAGCGAGCCGAGCAGCCGAAGCCGCTGCTTCTCCAGGGGCATCGTGGGGTAGCCGGTCTTGGTGACGTTGTAGCCGTCCACGACCAGGTGGGCCTGGGGCAGGGCGAGCAACTGGTCCAGGATCGCCGGGTCGTTCTCGGAGAGCGCGCGGGTCGCGATGTCCTTGGGCGACATCCGGCCCGGCTCCACGGCGTCGACGGTCTCCGCGGGCCGCACCGACACGGGCGGCAGGGCCAGCTCGCGGCGCAGCCCCTGGGCGGACTCCAGGACCGTGTCGAGCAGCAGGCGCACCCGCATGTCCTCGACGCTGCGCCCCTCGCGGGCGGCCCTGCGGCTGGCTTCGAGGGCGGCCTCGGTCTCGGCGAGCCGCGCCTTGACGCGCCGCGTCTCGCTCTCCGCGGCGGAAACCTGGGCCTGCCCCTCGGCGCGCACCGACTCCATCTCACCGGCCACCTTGCGCAGCGCGGCCTCGCCCCGCTTGACGTCGCTGAGGGCCCCGCGCAGCTTGCGGTGCATCGATTCGGCTTCCCTGCGCGCCGATTCGAGCTCGGTGCGCAGCCGCTCGGTCTCCGCCCTGGTCTGGTCGCGGGCGGCGGCGAGTTCCTCGCGCAGCCGATCCAGCTCGGCCCTGGTCTCCTCGTCGGCGCGCTCGGCGTCGGCCCGCTGGGCCTCCTCGCCCGCCGCGGTGACCAGCTTCACCCAGCCCGTGGGGCGCAGCACGTACGCCGCGGCCGCGACGTCGAGGGGGTCGGCTGCGGGGGGCGGCGAGCCCGCGTCCAGGGCGCCCGCGAGCTCGGGCTGGGCCTCTCTGAGACGTTCACCGATGCGCTGCCGGAAGAGGGTGTCGCTCTCCAGCGCCGCCGCCATGGCGTTGCCCGCGAACTTCGCGCGCCGCGTGGGCGTGAAGCGGGCGTACTGCCGCAGCTGTGCGGGCAGTTCGGTCAGGGTGAGCCCGCCGAAGCCGTCCGACGCGATCTGGACGACCCGCCGACGCACCCCGTCGGGCAGCGGGCGGTCGAGCACCTCAGCGGCGCCGTCGTCCGGCTCCCCGCTCGCGCTCTCCACCATCCGTCACCCCACTAGCTGTGCGGGCCCCGCTCCCTCAGGAGTCGGTGCCCGGCCTGTCCACGAGTTCCACCTGGTCCACTGCGTTGCACCAGCGGCAGCGCACGGACTCGATGGTCTCACTGACCACCTCGCGTTCCTCGACGTTCGACTCACCGGCCAGGTCGAGATGGACATACTCGACGACCTTCGACGTGCGGGTCACGTCGAAACGCGTGAGATTGCCGCACAGCGTGCAGCGCCACCGGGTGGAGTCGGTCGGCAGGGGAACCGTCATCGTGGCTGTTCGCTTTCGTCGGCTGCGTATTGCCCGTAACCCTAAGGCCTGTAAGGGGTGCCACGCGGCGGCCTCCGGCGCGGCATGGCGGTCTGTGCAGGTAGCGCCCGTTACGTCATGCTCTGTTCATGATCAACACATGGGGTTCGACGGCGGGCCGGATGCTCCGGGGGCAGTCCGCCCCCGTGACGTACGGACTGATCGTCGTCTGCTGCCTGGTCTTCGTCGTCTCCCCGGTGTCCGGGCTCAACCCCGGGTACGGCGACGGCGCCCGGCTGATCGCGGCGCAGCAGACGTACTTCGAGCGCTGGGGGGTGGTACCCGTCGAACTGTTCAGCGGTGTCCCGCGTGCCGCACTGGGACCGCTCACCGCCCTGTTCGTGCACGGAAGCTGGCTTCATCTGCTCGGAAACATGCTCTTT
The DNA here is from genome assembly GCF_008704495.1 of Streptomyces kanamyceticus. NCBI lineage: Bacteria > Bacillati > Actinomycetota > Actinomycetes > Kitasatosporales > Streptomycetaceae > Streptomyces > Streptomyces kanamyceticus. The sequence continues at coordinate 7,364,442 of NZ_CP023699.1, read as the reverse complement.
TTGTACGTCTTCGGTGCGATGGTCGAGGACCGCATGGGCCACCTCCAGTACGCGCTCTTCTACGTCGTCTGCGGATACTTCGCGCTCCTGGCCTACGCGGCCGCGCACGCCGGATCCGACAAGACGCTGGTCGGGGCGTCCGGGGCGATCTCGGCCGTCCTCGGCGCCTTTCTCTATCTCTTCCCGAAGGCGCGCGTCACCAGCCTCTTCCCGTTCCTCTTCTTCCTGCCGCTGCGCTTTCCCGCCTGGGTGGTGCTGCCGTTCTGGGTGGCGCTGCAGTGGCTGGCGGCGGGGCAGGGCGGTCAGGGCACGGGGGTGGCCTATCTGGCCCACCTGGTGGGCTTCTCCCTCGGCTTCCTGTACGCGTGGGGCGTCTACGGGTGGCGGGCTAAGGTGAAGGGCACAGCACCGGCCACCGAGGGAGACAGCCAGCCGTGATCACCGCGATCGTCCTCATCAAGACCAGCGTGGACCGGATTCCGGAGATCGCCGAGTCGATCGCCGCGCTCGACTGCGTCAGCGAGGTCTTCTCCGTGACCGGTACGTACGACCTGATCGCGATGGTCCGCGTCGCGCGCCACGACGACCTCGCCGACGTCATCCCCGGCCGGATCAGCAAGATCCCGGGCGTGGAGGGCACGGACACGCACGTCGCGTTCCGCACGTACTCCCAGCACGACCTGGAAGCGGCGTTCGCGATCGGCCTCGACTCGTGACCACCGCCTCGTAGGCGCCGCTCCGTAGGCACCGACGGTCGCCCGACCCGCATGAGGGTTTCTTCATCCGCCGCTCATCCTGGCGCCGCGGTACGTCGGCCACGCTCGCTGTCATGGTCTTCTCCCACCGCATGGCCGCCCTGGCCGCCGTCGTCGCGATCCCCCTGGGCATCGCCGCGACCAGCTACGCCTTGACCGACAGCCCCGAGTCCCCCAAGGCGCCGCCCAAGGTGGAGCTGGAGACCGGCTCCCCGTCGTCGAAGCCCACCACCCCCCGGCCGACGCCGAGCGACGAGAAGGTGTCCCCGCCGCCGGTGAGCGAGAATCCCTCGGGCGATGACAACGACGACGACGGCAACGAAGGCACCGAAGGCCGGGGCGACAACGACGACGACGGCCCCGGTGACGACGGCTGAGCGCCCGCACCGCTGGATATCGGCCCGTGTCCGCATCCTGCTCTGGCTCCTCGTGGTGATGGCCGTGGCGCTGACCGCCGTCGCCGCCACCACCCGTTCCGTCCTGCTGCGCGACGCCGACCACCGCATCGACGGCCTCCTCGCCCAGGAGACCGGGGAGTTCACCAACCTGGCCCGCGAGGGCGTCGATCCGCACACCGGCGAGCGGTTCACCGCGCCCGATCCGCTGCTCCGGCTCTTCCTGTCCCGGCAGTACGCCGACCCCGACGAGGAACTGCTCGGCCTGGTCGGCAGGCCCGGCAAGGCGCCCGCGAAGAAGGAGCAGGCGCGCGAGCCGCGGATCGACCACCCGCTCGCCGAGGACCCCGCCGCGCTGCGGACGGTCTTCGAGTCCCCCGACGCGACCGGCACGCTCCACCGCGACCTGGGCGAGGTGCGCTGGGCGAAGGTGGAGATCGCGCCGAGCGGCGGCCATCCGGCGGCCGCGTTCGTCGTGGCCTTCCATCCTGCGGGCGAACAGGCCAAGGCCGGTGACGTGTTCACCATGCTGCTCGCGATCTCCGGGGTCGCGCTCCTGATGACGACGGGCATCGGCTGGGCCGTCGCCGGACGCATCCTCAAGCCGGTGCGCCTGGTGCGTACGACCGCGGCGCAGCTCACCGAGCAGGACCTGACCCAGCGCATCCCGGTCCAGGGCAGGGACGACATCGCGGCCCTCGCCGAGACGTTCAACGGCATGCTGGACCGCCTGGAGCGGGCCTTCGCCGCGCAGCGGGAGTTCGTCGACGACGCGGGCCACGAGCTGCGCACCCCGATCACCATCGTGCGCGGCCATCTGGAGCTCATGGGCGACGATCCCGGCGAGCGCGAGGAGACCGTCCGCATCGTGACGGAGGAGCTGGACCGGATGAGCCGCATCGTCGAGGACCTGCTGCTGCTCGCCAAGGCCGAGCGCCCCGACTTCGTCACCCCGGAGCCGGTGCAGCTCGCCGAGCTGACCGCGGACGTCTTCGTCAAGGCGCGGGCGCTCGGCGAGCGGGACTGGGCCCTTGCCGAGGTCGCCGACGCCGAGACCGACCTCGACCCCCAGCGCATCACCCAGGCGATGGTGCAGCTGGCCCAGAACGCCGTCCAGCACACCGCGCCCGGCCAGCGCGTCAGCATCGGCTCCCGGCTGTGCGAGGGACGCGTCGAGCTGTACGTCGCCGACACCGGACCCGGCGTACAGCCGCAGGACGCCGCGGTGATCTTCGAACGGTTCCGGCGCGGCACCGCGCGGCGCGGCTCCCGTGCCACCGGTGCGGGGCTCGGCCTCGCCATCGTGAAGGCGATCGCCGAGGGCCACGGCGGGCGCGTGGAACTGCGCCCGACGGACGGCGGCGGCGCCACCTTCGTACTCGTACCAGGGCAGTCGGAAGGGGCAGCGCACCAATGAACCGGATCCTGATCGTGGAGGACGAGGAGCGCATCGCCTCCTTCGTCGAGAAGGGCCTGCGCGCCAACGGCTTCACCACCACCGTGGTCGGCGACGGCGACAGCGCCCACGACTACGCCCTGACCGGCGGCTTCGACCTGGTCGTCCTGGACATCGGGCTGCCCGGCAAGGACGGCTTCACGGTCCTGCGGCAGCTGCGCGAGGCCCGGGTGAGCACGCCCGTCATCGTGCTCACCGCCCGCGACTCGGTGCGGGACACCGTGGCGGGCCTGGAGGGCGGCGCCGACGACTGGATGACCAAGCCGTTCCGCTTCGAGGAGCTGCTCGCGCGGGTCCGGCTCCGGCTGCGCACGGCGGCGCGGGCGCCCGAGGTGACGGTGCTGCGCAGCGGAGAGCTCACCCTCGACCTGCGCACCCGCAGGGCCCGTTCGGGCGAGCGCACGGTGGATCTGACGGCACGTGAGTTCGTGCTGCTCGAACTCTTCCTGCGCCACCCCGGGCAGGTGCTCTCGCGGGAGCAGATCCTGTCGCACGTCTGGGGCTACGACTTCGATCCGGGCTCCAACATCGTGGACGTATACGTCCGGGCGCTGCGCAAGAAGCTGGGCGCGGAGCGGGTGGAGACGGTGCGCGGGATGGGCTACCGGCTTCCGGAGTGACGTGGGCTGCGCCCCGTCAGGGGCGCGGGGCTGTGACATGTGCGGCTCCGCCGCGTGGGCGCGCTCAGCGCGCGAAATGCCGCGGTCGCGTCTGCCGAGTTACCTGGCAGACGCGACCGCGGCTTCTTCTTTGGTTGCTCGCGCAGTTCCCCCGCGCCCCTGACAGGGCGGGGGCCTTCGGTGAAGTTCCTTTCATCTTCGGCTCATTGAGGGCTCACCGCGCCCCACCACGCTGAACGGCGTGACCCTGACCCCGCGCCAAGCCGTGACCCTCTGCATCGCGCTCAGCATCTGCGCGCTGCTCCTGGTCCCCGGGAACTTCCCGGGCCTGAGCGGCGACGCCCGCCTCACCCTCGGCGTCTTCGCCCTCGCGACCTGCGCCTGGATCGGCACGCCGATCGACGACACCTACATCGCCCTCGGCGCGGGCCTCGCCCTCACCGCGACCGGGGTGATAAGCAGCGACACCCTCTTCGGCACCCTCGGCGACGAGACGGTCTGGCTGCTGATCTGCGCCTTCGTCCTCGCGGCCGCGGTGGCGCGCAGCGGTCTCTCGGGGCGGGCGGCCGCCTTCCTGGTCAGCGGGGCGCGCAGCGTGCGGCAGTTGACCCATCTGACCACCGCGGCGCTGGTGGTGACGGCCTTCGCGGTGCCCGCCACCTCGGGGCGCGCCGCGCTCGCGCTGCCCGTCTTCCTGGCCCTCGCCAAGGTCCTCGCCGACCGGAAGCGACTGGTCGTGATGCTCGCGCTGCTCTTTCCGACCGTGATCCTGCTGTCCGCGGTCGCGACCCTGATCGGAGCGGGCGCGCATCTGATCACCGTGTCGGTCCTCTGGGAGGCGACGGGTGAGCGCATCGGCTTCACCCAGTGGCTGCTGCTCGGTCTGCCGCTGGCCGTCGCTTCATCCCATCTGGCGGCGGAGGCCGTCCTGTTGACGACCACGCGGCGCGCGGACCGCAAGGGCCCGGTCAGCATCACCCTCGACCAGCTCCAGGAGCACAGCGAGCAGCCGGTCACCGGACCCTGGGAGCCCGCGGAGACGCGCTGCGCCCTGCTGCTCGCCACGGTCGTCGTGCTCTGGTGCAGCGAGCCCCTGCACCAAGTGCCGCCCGCCGTGGTCGCGTTGATCGGCGCGGTCGTCGCGTCGTCGCCCGCGCTCGGCACCGTACGCCTCAAGGACGCGCTGAAGACCGTCCCCTGGTCACTGCTCCTCTTCATGGCGGCGACGATGGCGATGGGCGTCGCGCTCGCCGACTCGGGCGCGGCCAAGTGGCTGGTCGGCGGCCTGCCCCTGGACCTGCCCCCGTGGCTGTTCCTCACCGTGGTCGTCGCGGTCAGCACGGCCGCGCACCTGGTGCTCCAGTCCCGCTCGGCCCGCTCCTCCGTCCTTGTCCCGCTGGTCGTCGCGGCGGCCGTCGGCGCGGGCGTGAACCCGGTCGCCGCCGCGCTCGCCTCCACCGCGGCCGCGGGTTTCTGCCACACGCTGCCCGCCTCCGCCAAGCCGGTCACGCTCTTCGCCGAGGTGCCGGGAGTCCCCACCTACACCCCGCGCGACCTGCTGCGGCTCTCCGCCGTCCTGGCCCCGCTGTCCGCCGCGCTCGTCCTGCTGTGCGCCGTCACGCTGTGGCCGCTGCTCGGCGTACCCGTCCGTTAGATCCCCTGGAGACCCTCATGCTGACCCGTTTCGCCATCGCCCCCAGCGGCTTCAAGGAATCCCTGTCCGCGGGCGCGGCGGCCGAGGCCATCGCCGCGGGCGTACGCCGTGTCGTCCCGGACGCCGAGACCGACCTGATCCCGCTGGTGGACGGCGGCGAGGGCACGGCACGCGCGCTGGCCGCCGCGGAGGGCGGCCGCCTGGTCGCGCTGCCCGCCACCGGACCGGTCGGCCAGCCGATCGGCACGCACTTCGCGCTGCTGCCCGACGGCACCGCGGTCGTCGAGATGGCGGCCGTGGCGGGCCTCTCCCTGGTCCCCCGCGATCTGCGCGACCCTGGCGCCACCACGACGTACGGCGTCGGCGAGCTGATCCGCGCCGCCCTGGACGCGGGCGCGCGGCGGATCCTGGTCGGCTGCGGCGACTCGGGCACGTCGGACGGCGGCGCCGGGGCTCTGCAGGCCCTTGGCGCCCGCCTCCTTGATCTGGACGGCTGGGAACTGCCGCCCGGCGGGCGGGAGTTGACGCGCCTGAACCGCATCGACGCGAGCGGCATCGACCCCCGTCTCGCGGACACCGAGATCCAGGTGGCCTGCAACCCCTTCAACGTCCTGTGCGGCGAGCGCGGCGTGGCCCGCGTCTTCGGCCCCCAGAAGGGCGCGACCCCCCGCCAGGTCGAGGAGCTCGCCGCCGCCCTCGACCACTGGGCGTACGTCCTGACGCGCGACCTGCGCGTCACGTCAGACCTCTCGCTGGGCCCCGGCACGGGCGCCTCGGGCGGACTCGGCGCCGGCCTCGCGGCCCTCGGCGCCGCGCTGCTCCCCCGCTTCGACGTGCTGCTCGACCAGCTCGACCTGGACGCCAGGCTCGCCCGCGCCGACCTGGTCGTGACGGCCGAGGGCGCCCTCGACCACCAGACCCCGCGCGGCAAGATCCCCGCCGAGGTGGCCCGCCGCGCCAAGCTGTTCGACCGCCCGGTCCTGGTGCTCGCGGGCACGATCGGCCAGGGCGCGCACCACGTACGGGCCGCCGGTGTCGACGCCTACAGCGCGATCCTGCCCGCCCCCGTCTCGCTGACCGAGGCGCTCGGCAGGGGCGGCGAGTTCCTCACCGACGCGACCGAGCGGGCCCTGCGGATGATCCAGCTCGGCGCGCGCCTGCCGGGTCAGGCGGCCACGCTGGTGTCCGGCACGCAGCGCCCGTCCTCGGTGCGGTAGCTCCACCGCGCGCCGTCGGCCACCAGCTCCTTGACGGCGCGCACGAAGCGCTCGACGTGCTCGTCGGGGGTACCGGCGCCGAAGCTCACCCGGATGGCGTTCAGCGACTTCTCGCCGGGCGCGGCCTCGGGCGCGCCGCACTCGCCGGGCTCGTCGGGCTCGCTGCCCAGCAGGGTGCGCACCAGCGGGTGGGCGCAGAAGAGACCGTCGCGTACGCCGATGCCGTACTCGGCGGAGAGCGCGGCGGCGAAGTGCGAGCTGTTCCAGCCGTCCACGACGAAGGAGATGACGCCCACGCGCGGCGCGTCGTCACCGAAGAGCGAGAGCACGCGCACCGCGGGCACCTCGGCGAGTCCCTCGCGCACCTTCGCGATCAAGTGCCGCTCCCGGGCGACCAGTTCGTCGAAACCGGCCTCGGTGAGCGCCTTGCAGGCGGCGGCGATGGAGTAGACGCCGATGACGTTGGGCGACCCTGCCTCGTGCCGCGCGGCGCTGTCGTGCCACTCCACGTCCACGCCGCCGTCGGCGCGCCGCGCCACCTTCCGCGAGGCCCCGCCGCCCGCGAGGTACGGCTCGGCGCCGCGCAGCCAGTCGGAGCGTCCCGCGAGCACGCCGGACCCGAAGGGCGCGTACAGCTTGTGCCCGGAGAAGGCGACCCAGTCCACGTCCAACTCGTCGATGGAGACGGGGTGGTGGGGCGCGAGCTGCGCGGCGTCGAGCACGATCCGGGCGCCGTGCGCGTGCGCGGCCGCCGCCAGCTCGCGCACCGGCCACAGCTCACCGGTGACGTTGGAGGCACCGGTCACGCAGACGAGCGCCGGGCCGTAGGGGTCACGGTCGGCAAGGGCGCGCTCCAGCGTCTGCACGGCCTCGTCCGGAGTGCGCGGCGCGTTCAGGTAGGTCACCCGCGCGTCCCGCCACGGCAGCAGCGAGGCGTGGTGCTCGGTCTCGAAGACGAAGACCTGGCAGTCGGCGGGGAGCGCGGCGGCGAGCAGGTTCAGCGAGTCGGTGGTCGACCGCGTGAAGATCACCTGGTCGTCCTCGCGGCACCCGAGGAACTCGGCGACGGTGGTGCGGGAGTTCTCGAAGAGGTCGGTGGAGAGCTGCGAGAGGTACCCGGCCCCGCGGTGCACGCTGCCGTAGTACGGGGCGTAGGCCGCCACGTCGTCCCAGACCCGCTGCAGGGCGGGCGCGCTCGCCGCGTAGTCGAGCGCCGCGTACGTCACCTCGCCACCGGTGACCAGCGGCACGGTGACGTCCCGGCCGAGCACCGGCAGCGGCGCGGCACAGCAGGGGTCGGCGGACTCGGTGGCGGAGGCGGCGGAGGCGATCTGGGCGGCAGCGGGGCGTGCGGACATGACGAAGTCTCCCTGCGGGCATGGCGGAACAGCTGCGTAAGATCCCGCGCGGCAGCACGGCAGCACAACTGCCGCCCTGCGTACGGGTGTTGCCTCAACGCGCGGCGCTCTTCGCCGGGCGGAGGGGTACGACAAAAGGGGCCGAAGGCCCTATCGCATTCGCTTGCTCACGAGACTGCTCCCTTGAGGACCAGGACCCCAGGGTTGCGAGGGGTCCGCGCTTGCCATACGCCTTGCTGCGTACGACCTGGTCTTCACCCGGGGCACCCCGCCACGGACGGAGGGTTGCCGGACAGCGGGCCGGGGCCGTAGTCGCTGTCACTCATGACCTGTGCAGCATCCTGCCACACGATCTTCGGCGCGCAAGGCGCAGTCCAGGATCCGGACTGCGCCGTGCGTCACACCTGCGGCGCGCTCAGCGGTTGCTGGCCGCCACCCAGCGCTCCAGGGCCCGCTTGGCGGACCCGGAGTCGATGGACTCGGCGGCCCGCGCCATACCGGCCCTGATCTGCTCCGCGAACGGCTCGTCTGTCGGCTTCAGGGCCACCAGCGCCGCGGCCGAGTTGAGCAGCACCGCGTCCCGTACGGGCCCGGTCTCGCCGTCCAGGAGGCGCAGCGCGACCTCCGCGTTGTACGAGGCGTCCGCGCCGCGCAGCGCGGAGATCTCCACCAGGTCGATGCCGACGTCCCGCGGGTCGAAGGACTCCTCGCGCACGACGCCGTCGCGCACCACCCAGACGCGGGAGGTGCCCGTCGTCGTGAGCTCGTCGAGTCCGTCGTCGCCGCGGAAGACGAGCGAGGAGTGCCCGCGCTCGGCGAAGACGCCCGCCACGATGGGCGCCATCCGCGGATCGGCGACGCCGACCGCCTGGGCCCGCACCTTCGCCGGATTGGTGAGCGGACCGAGCAGGTTGAAGACGGTCCTGATCCCCAACTGGCCGCGCGCCGCGCCCGCGTGCCGCAGCGCCGGGTGGAACTTCACCGCGAAGCAGAAGGTGATCCCCGCCTCCTCCGCGACCTCGACGACCCGGTGCAGCGGCAGCTCCAGGTTCACCCCGAGCTTTTCGAGTACGTCGGAGGAGCCCGAGGCACTGGAGGCGGCGCGGTTGCCGTGCTTGACGACCTTCGCCCCCGCGCCCGCGACGACGATCGCGGACATGGTCGAGATGTTGACGGTCTTGGCCCCGTCGCCGCCGGTCCCGACGATGTCGACGGTCTCCCCCGGCACCTCGATCACGTTGGCGTGCTCGTACATCGTCCGTACGAGCCCCGAGATCTCCTCGACGGTCTCGCCCTTGGCGCGCAGCGCGACCACGAAGCCCGCGATCTGCGCGTCGGTGGCCTCGCCGCGCATGATGCGGTCCATGGCCCAGGCGGTGTCGTCGGCGCTCTGGTCACGCCCGTCGAGCAGGCCGTTCAGTACGTCGGGCCAGGAACGGCCCGCCGCGGTAGTGCCTCCTGCGGGGGTCACAGCGCTCATGGCCGCTCCTGGGGGTTCCTAGACGTATGAAGTGACGCACCCCTTGATGAGGGGGTGGGACCACCCTATCCAGCCCTCGGGACGGCAAAGAGCCCCGTCCATGCAATGGACGGGGCTCCTGCCGTGGCGACCTTGTGGTCAGAGCTTCAAGAGCTTCGGTTGATCAGTGGTGGCCGTGGCCGCTCGTGATCTCCTTGTACTCCTCGGCGGTGGCCTTGGGGATCTGGTTGTCCTCCCCGTAGTAGCTCTTGGAGAGCTTGGCCCTGAGCTTCTCGGAGCCGGACACCTTGCGCTCGACGCCGTTCTCGTCGACCGTCGGGCCGATCTCGAGCGGCTGGTACTGCTCGTGCGCCGTGAGGGTGTGCAGCTTCTCCTGGCTGAGCGGCTCGTGGACCTCGATGAACTCACCGTGCGGCAGGCGCTTGATGATGCCGGACTCGCGCCCGTGCAGCACCTTGTCCTTGTCGCGCCGCTGCAGACCCATGCAGATCCGCTTGGTCACGATGAACGCGATGACCGGTCCGGCGAAGAAGAAGATCCGGACGAACCAGGTGATGGCGTTCAGCGACAGGTGGAAGTGCGTGGCCCACAGGTCGTTTCCACCACCCACCAGCATGATGAAGTACGCCGTGATCCAGGCGACACCGAAGGCCGTACGGGTCGGGGCGTTGCGCGGGCGGTCCAGGATGTGGTGCTCGCGCTTGTCCCCGGTGACCCAGGACTCGATGAACGGGTAGACCGCGATGGCCACCAGGACGATCGGGAAGATCGCCAGCGGGATCATCACGCCCAGGACGAGCGTGTGGCCCCAGGCGTTGATCTCCCAGCCCGGCATCACACGGATCAGACCCTCGGCGAAGCCCATGTACCAGTCGGGCTGGGCGCCGGTGGACACCTGGTCGGGACGGTACGGGCCGATCGCCCAGATCGGGTTGATCGAGGCGATCGCGCCGATGGCCGCGATGACACCGAAGACCAGGAAGAAGAAGCCTCCGGCCTTGGCCATGTAGACCGGGAGCAGCGGCATGCCGACGACGTTCTTGTTGGTCTTGCCGGGGCCCGCGAACTGCGTGTGCTTGTGGTAGAAGACCAGGATCAGGTGCGCCACCATCAGGCCGAGCATGATGCCCGGCAGCAGCAGGATGTGCACCGAGTAGAACCGCGCCACGAAGTCGCCGCCGGGGAACTCCCCGCCGAACAGGAACATCGACAGGTACGTGCCGATGACCGGTACGGACAGGATCGCGCCCTGCATGAAGCGGACACCGGTGCCGGAGAGCAGGTCGTCCGGGAGCGAGTAACCGGTGAAGCCGGTGAACATGCCGAGGACGAACAGCAGGAAGCCGAACAGCCAGTTGACCTCACGCGGCTTGCGGAACGCACCCGTGAAGAACACGCGCATCATGTGCACGAACATCGCCGCGAGGAAGATCAGCGCCGCCCAGTGGTGGATCTGCCGGATCAGCAGACCACCGCGCACATCGAAGGAGATGTGCATGGTCGAGTTGAACGCCTCGGACATCAGCTGACCCTGCAGCGGGACGTAGCTGCCCGCGTACTCCACCTCGTTCATCGACGGGTGGAAGAACAGCGTCAGATACACACCCGTGAGGATGATGATGATGAAGCTGTACATGCAGATCTCGCCGAGCATGAAGGACCAGTGGTCCGGAAAGATCTTGCGCATGTTGGCCTTGGCCAGGGAGTAGATCCCCAGGCGGCCGTCGGCCCAGTCCGCGACCCGCTCACCGGCGGGCGCTTTCTGCCGATTGTCGTTCGAAGCAGTCGAGGTGCTCATCCGCGCTCCCAGAAGGCAGGACCGACGGGCTCTTCGAAGTCGCCGAGCGCCTCGAGGTAGCCCTCCTCGTTCACACCGATGCGCAGCTGCGGCAGGGCGTGACCGGCCGGGCCGAAGATCACTCGGGCGCCGTCGGAGAGGTCGAAGGTGGACTGGTGGCACGGGCAGAGGACGTGGTGCGTCTGCTGCTCGTACAGGGAGATCGGGCAGCCCACGTGGGTGCAGATCTTGGAGTACGCCACGACGCCCTCGTGCGACCACGCCAGCTCGCGCTTGTCCTTGATGTTCTCCGGCTGGATCCGGACGATCATCAGGGCGGCCTTGGCGATCTGGACCTGGAAGTCGTGGTCGTGCTCCGACATGCCCTCGGGCATCGCGAACGTCAGCGAACCGACCTGCACGTCCGAGGGACGCAGCGGCTCGTGCGTGTTCATGTTCACGAGCATCTTGCCCTTGGCCCACTTGGTGTGCCGGAGCTTGTCCTCGGGCAGCGGCCCGAGGTCACGCAGCAGGACGACACCGGAGAGCGGGACCAGGGCGAGCGCGCCGAACATCGTGTTGCGGATCAGCTTGCGCCGGCCGAACTGCGACTCCTCGGCACCGGCCTTGAAGTCGGCCATGACCTTGGCCTTGACCTCGGGCTCGGCCTCGATGGCGTGCCGCTCGTCGGCGACCTCCACATCGGACATCAGGGTGCGGGCCCAGTGGACCGCGCCCGCGCCGATGCAGAAGAGAGCCACGCCGAGGGTCATGCCCAGGGCGAAGTTCAGACCGCTGATGTGTCCGATCGGCCAGATGAACACGCTCTTGTCCGCCGGGATGGCGACGAACGAGGCGATGAAGCCGACCGTCGCCAGCATGGACAGCGTGAACATGAACGCGATCGCGCGCTCGGAGCGCTTGGCGGCCTGCTCGTCGATGTCCTGGACGCGGTGCTCGTGGGGCGGAAGGCCCGGGTCGGCGAACGGGTTCTCGTCCGCGACCGCCACCGAGCCGTGCTCGGTGTCCTGCGCGCTGGGCAGGTTCTTCTCTTCTGGAATCTCTTGGCTACTCATGACTTCTTGGCCTTTGCGGTCCGAGCGGCGACCCACACGGCGACCGCGATCAGCGTGCCGAGACCGAAGATCCAGCCGAACAGGCCTTCACTGACCGGACCCAGACCACCCAGCTTGAGACCGCCAGGGCTCTCGGTCTTCTCACCGTTGACCGCGTCGAGGTACGCGATGATGTCCTTCTTTTCCTTCTCCGGCATCGTCGTGTCGGGGAAGGACGGCATGTTCTGCGGGCCGGTCTGCATGGCCTCGTAGATGTGCTTCGGGGACACGTCCTCCAGCGGAGGCGCGAACTTGCCGTGCGTCAACGCGCCACCTTCACCGGTGAAGTTGTGGCACTGGGCACAGTTGGTGCGGAACAGCTCGCCACCCTTGGCGATGTCCGCCCCGTCCGGGCTGTACTGCTTCTCGGTCGGCACCGTCGGACCGGCGCCCAGCGACGAGATGTACGCCGCGAGCTGGTCGATCTGGGCCTGGTTGTAAATGACCTTCTTCTTGGGCGCCTGGGCGCTCTGCTGCTGGAGCGGCATGCGCCCGGTGCCGACCTGGAAGTCGACAGCGGCGGCGCCCACGCCCACCAGGCTCGGACCGTCGGAGGAGCCCTGACCGCCGGTTCCGTGGCAGCTGGAGCAGCCCACGGCGTAGAGCTTCTTGCCCTCGTCGATGGCGAGGGACTGGGCGGTGTCATCGGCTTGCGCCTTGTCCGCCGGCGCGAACGCGGCGTACAGCCCCCCGGTGGCCGCCAGCGCGAGGAGTAGGACGACGACCGCCGCCAGCGGATGGCGTCGTCGTGCGGAGAGCTTTTTCACGGATTACCCCGGTGTCAGGATCTTCTGCGTCGATGCTTCTGGAATGTTCGGTACGTCGCGTCGGCGACCCGCCGACTACTTGATCATGTAGATCGTGGCGAAGAGGCCGATCCAGACCACATCGACGAAGTGCCAGTAGTAGGACACGACGATGGCTGCGGTCGCCTGTTCATGGGTGAACTTCCTGGCCGCGTAGGTGCGACCGAGGACCAGCAGGAAGGCGATCAGGCCGCCTGTCACATGCAGTCCGTGGAAGCCGGTGGTCAGGTAGAAGACCGAGCCGTACGGGTCGGACGAGAGCGAGAGGCCCTCGTGCTTGACCAGCTCGGTGTATTCGTACACCTGACCGCCGATGAAGATCGCACCCATGATGAAGGTGACGATGAACCACATCCGGAGCTTCTTCACGTCACCACGCTCAGCGGCGAACACGCCTAGCTGACACGTGAGGGAAGAGAGCACCAGGATGGTGGTGTTCGTCGCCGAGAACGGGAAGTTCAGGGCCGAAGCCATTTCCTTCCAGTGATCAGGACCTGTCACCGATCGCAGGGTGAAGTACATCGCGAAGAGGGCCGCGAAGAACATCAGCTCGGAACTCAACCAGATGATGGTTCCGACGCTGGTGAGGTTCGGTCGATTGACCGGCGGGTGCGCGTGCCCGGTATCTACTGTCGTTGCTGTCGCCACGACCGACATTATGTCGGTCGCTTATCTCGCTCTCACCCCGGGGGGTGCCGTTCGGAGTGTCTGCGGGGTGTGTCCTGCCCGGATGGCCCATCGGAGGGCCGTGCGAACCGCTGTTGACGGGGTGTCGGGAGGAGTAGCATCCGCGCATCGGTTCCCGTCCCATGACGCAGCTCGACGTATCGGAGGAACAATGCAGCCGACCGCCACGGTGCTGGTCTACAGCGACAACGCGAGCACCCGCGAGCAAGTCCGGTTGGCCACCGGACGCAGGCCGGCGACGGACGTTCCCGAGGTCGAGTTCGTCGAGTGCGCCACGCCCGCGGCCGTGCTCAAGGAGCTGGACCGGGGCGGCATCGACGTCTGTGTGCTCGACGGCGAGGCAAGGCCCGCGGGCGGCATGGGCGTGTGCCGCCAGATCAAGGACGAGATCTTCCGGGCCCCGCCCGCGCTGCTGCTCATCGGGCGCCCGCAGGACGCCTGGCTGGCCACCTGGAGCCGGGCGGAAGCGGCGGTGACCCTTCCGGTCGACCCGGTGGAGTTCGCGGACGCACTGGCCGCCCTGCTGCGCTCCAGGCTCGCCGTCGAGGCCTGAGCGGTCCCGACAGGACGATCACGGCCGAACGATCACGACAGAGCGATCACGACAGAGGGCCCCGCGCCGTCGCGCGGGGCCCTCTGTGCTGTTCTGCGGCGCCGCTAGACCTGCGGCCGCAGCCGGGCAGCTTCGACCGCCGCGGGGCCCTCCTTGGCGCCGCTCAGGAGCGCGCTGCCCGCGCGCCACTTCTTCCAGCCGAGGTTCCAGTCGCCGTAGCCGTTGCCGAACGGATCCATGTCCTCGCCATAGCTGTTGACGACCGTGACGATGTCGCCCTGGCGGACGGTCTCGTAGAACCAGGCGGCGTTGCCGGTGCTCATGCCGGTGCAGCCGTGGCTGGTGTTGTCGTAGCCCTGCGATCCCACCGACCAGGGTGCGGCGTGGACATATTCACCTGAATCAGTGACGCGGGTGGCGTAGTACACCTGCTTGTCGTAGAAGTCCGACGCCCCGATGCTGGCGCTCGTCATGCGGACGACGTACTCCTTGCCCAGGACCACCTTGACGCCGTTGCGGGTGGAGTAGCCGGGCTTCCCCGTCGTGACGGGGATGGAGTTGATCTCCTCGCCGTTGCGGTAGATCGTCATCCAGTGCGAAGAGGCGTCCGTCACAGCGACGATCTTGTCGCCCGTGGTCAGCTTCAGCGGCTTGGCCTCGCCGCCCCACAGCTTGTCGTTGACCTTGATGCCCTCGAGGTTGCTGGAGACGTTGATGGTCGCGTTGGCGGGCCAGTACTCCTTCGGGCGGTAGTGCAGCGTCTCACTGTCCACCCAGTACCAGGCACCCTCCGTGGCGGGCATCGACTGGACCCGCAGGGCGCGTTCGACGATCGACCTGGCCTCCTTGCCCTTCACCGGGGCGCTGAGCTTGGCCGTGACGGGCTGGCCGACGCCGTACTTGCCCGCGTCGGGGCCGAAGGTGACCTTCAGCTGCTTCTTCTTGGCGGCCTCTGTGGTGTCGAAGGCCATGACCTTGCGGCCGGGCGACCCTTCCTCGTCCTCGGTGCTCACCCGCACCGTGTAGTGGGCACCCGCCGCCAGCGGCACGGTGCTGTGCCATCGGGCGCCGTCGGCGGAGAGTTCGCCCGCCACGTACCGCCCCAGCTCGTCGGTGGCCGTCACATCGGTGATGCGCCCGTCCTCGCTCTGGGCGGTCACTTCCAGGGGCTTGTCCGGATCCGCCTTCTGGCTGCCCACGGGGCCGTTGAAGGCGATCTGGCCGGCCGCGTCGTACGGCTTCGCCGAGAGCGGGTGGCCGTCGGAGCTGCCGCATGCCGTGGCCCCCGCACCGAGGGCGGCCACCAGCATCGTGCAGCTCAGTACCGTGCGGATTCGCGGTGAGTGGCTCATAAAACACACGGTATGAAGATTGGTCAGGTCCGGCGCGGCGAGTGACCCGTCCGAGGGTCCCCCGCCCGCGGAGCCCACCCGGGAGCGGGCACGGAGCGCACGCGAAGGGGCCCGGACGCTCCTCGCGGAGTGTCCGGGCCCCTTCGGTGCGGATCGGGAACTACAGACTCACTGGGTCTGGTTCTCGCCGCGGTAGTACTCGAATACCCAGCCCCACAGGCCGATCAGGATGATCGGGGCCGAGAAGTACAGCAGCCACCAGCCGAAGACGACACCCATGAAGGCGAGCGCGCCACCGACGGCCAGCGAGAGCGGCTGCCAGCTGTGCGGGCTGAAGAAGCCCACCTCGCCGGCCTCGTCCGCGACGTCGGCCTCCGTGTTGTCCTGTGCGGCCGCGTCGACCCGCCGGGCCGTGAAGGCCAGGTAGTAGCCGATCATGATGCACAGACCGAAGGCCAGGAAGAGCGCCGTGGTACCGGCGGGCTCCTTCGACCACACGCCATAGACGATCGCCATGGCGAGGACGAAGACGCTCAGCCAGATGAACATCTTGCCCTGGATCTTCACTTGCCGGCCTCCTTGGTGCCCGCGAGCGCCTTGTCACCGTGACCGGCGTTCTCGAGCTGGTCGAGCGCGGCGATCTCGGGGTGGTGCAGGTCGAATGCCGGGGATTCACTGCGAATGCGCGGCAGGGTGAGGAAGTTGTGCCGCGGCGGCGGGCAGGACGTCGCCCACTCGAGCGAACGGCCGTAGCCCCACGGGTCGTCGACCTCGACCTTCTTGCCGTACTTCGCCGTCTTCCAGATGTTGTAGAAGAACGGCAGGATCGACAGGCCGAGCACGAACGAACAGATCGTCGAGATCGTGTTCAGCGCGGTGAAGCCGTCGGCGTCGAGGTAGTCCGCGTAGCGACGCGGCATGCCCTCTGCACCCAGCCAGTGCTGCACCAGGAACGTGCCGTGGAAGCCCACGAACAGCGTCCAGAAGGTGATCTTGCCGAGCCGCTCGTCGAGCATCTTGCCGGTGAACTTCGGCCACCAGAAGTGGAAGCCGGAGAACATCGCGAACACCACGGTGCCGAACACCACGTAGTGGAAGTGCGCGACCACGAAGTACGAGTCCGAGACGTGGAAGTCCATCGGCGGCGAGGCCAGGATGACGCCCGTCAGACCACCGAAGGTGAAGGTGATCAGGAAGCCGACCGCCCACAGCATCGGGGTCTCGAACGACAAGGACCCCTTCCACATCGTGCCGATCCAGTTGAAGAACTTCACGCCTGTTGGCACGGCGATCAGGAACGTCATGAAGGAGAAGAACGGGAGTAGCACGCCGCCCGTGACGTACATGTGGTGGGCCCACACCGTCACCGACAGACCGGCGATCGCGATGGTCGCGCCGATCAGACCCATGTAGCCGAACATCGGCTTGCGGGAGAAGACCGGAATGACCTCGGAAATGATGCCGAAGAACGGCAAAGCGATGATGTACACCTCTGGATGGCCGAAGAACCAGAAGAGGTGTTGCCATAGCAAGGCGCCGCCGTTGGCCGCGTCGAAGACATGGGCGCCGAATTTACGGTCCGCCTCCAGGGCGAACAGCGCGGCGGCCAGGACCGGGAAGGCCAGCAGGACCAGGACGGCGGTCAGCAGGACGTTCCATACGAAGATGGGCATCCGGAACATCGTCATGCCGGGCGCGCGCATGCAGATGATCGTGGTGATGAAGTTGACCGAGCCGAGGATCGTGCCGAAGCCGGAGAAGGCCAGACCCATGATCCACATGTCCGCGCCGATGCCCGGCGAGCGGACCGCGTCCGACAGCGGGCTGTAGGCGAACCAGCCGAAGTCGGCCGCGCCCTGCGGCGTGAGGAATCCGCCGACCGCGATCAGCGAGCCGAACAGGTAGAGCCAGTAGGCGAACATGTTCAGTCGCGGGAAGGCGACGTCGGGCGCGCCGATCTGGAGCGGCATGATCCAGTTCGCGAAGCCCGCGAACAGCGGCGTCGCGAACATCAGCAGCATGATCGTGCCGTGCATCGTGAACGCCTGGTTGAACTGCTCGTTCGACATGATCTGCGTGCCGGGACGGGCCAGTTCGGCGCGCATGAAGAGCGCCATCAGACCGCCGATGCAGAAGAACGCGAACGACGTGACCAGGTACATCGTGCCGATGGTCTTGTGGTCGGTGGTGGTGAGCCACTTGATGACCACGTTGCCCGGCTGCTTGCGCCGTACCGGCAGCTCGTTCTCGTACGAGTCGTCTGCTGCCGCGGCACCCTGGGGTTCGTTGAGGATGCTCACAGGTTGTTCGTCTCCCGGTTCTTCTCGTGGCCCGTCTGCTCGATGCCGGCCGGGATGTAACCGGTCTGGTTCTTCTTCACGAGCTCTTCCAGGTGCTTCTGGTAGCGCTCGGGAGAGACGACCTTGACGTTGAAGAGCATCCGGGAGTGGTCGACGCCGCAGAGCTCGGCGCACTTGCCCATGAAGGTGCCCTCCTTGTTCGGAGTCACCTCGAAGGCATTGGTGTGGCCCGGGATGACGTCCTGCTTCATGAGGAACGGCACCACCCAGAAGGAGTGGATGACGTCACGCGAAGTGAGGACGAAGCGAACCTTCTCGCCCTTGGGGAGCCAGAGGGTCGGACCCGGGTTGCCGTTCTGGGGGTTCCGCTCGCCAGGGGTGCCGACTTCGTAGACACCGTTGGCGTTGGCCGGGAACGCCTTGCGGAACCGCTCCGGAATCGCGTCGAGGTCCTTGGACGTCTTGGCGTTGTCCTTGCCTGCGCCCGGAACGTTCTCGACGTAGTTGAAGCCCCAGCTCCACTGGTAGCCGACCACGTTGATCGTGTGGGCGGGCTTCTCGTCGAGCGCGAGGAGCTTCGATTCGTCGCGTGCCGTGAAGTAGAACAGCACGGAGACGATGACGAGGGGGACGACCGTGTACAGCGCCTCGATGGGCATGTTGTAACGCGTCTGCAGAGGTACTTCCACCTTGGTGCGGCTGCGCCGGTGGAAGATGACGCTCCACAGGATCAGGCCCCAGACCAGCACGCCCGTGGCGAGCGCTGCCGCCCACGAGCCCTGCCAGAGGGAGAGAATCCGCGGAGCCTCTTCCGTTACCGGGGTGGGCATTCCAAGGCGGGGGAAATCCTTATATGTGCAACCAGTGGCGGTTACAAGGATCAGGCCCGCAGTCAGCACCTGCGGCAGCTTCCGCCGCATCGGGCGCCGCGACGAGCGGTCGGAGCCGTTGGGACTCACGTAGCGCCTTCCCGAGAGTCTCGCCCGCGCTGTCGGCTGCGGCCTTCTCGCTGGTCGGTCGCCGCCCTGCTGCGGGCAGGGGTTTGGATGTTTATGCGGACCAAACCCTACTGGACGCTATTTGGGGTCGCGCGGGGAGGGTGCCTAACGCGCCGCGGGTCACTCCGAAGGGTGGGATGTCCGTGCGTCGGGGGCTTTCTGACGGGGCTTCCGGCGTGGCTCGGGACGCCCAGGAGCTCGGCGGAATCTCTGGGTCCGCGGCTGCGGGCGCGCGCTGGCTGATCGCGCAGTTCCCCGCGCCCCTTACGGGGCGCCCCGCTCGCGCCCGAACGTCTTAGCGTGGGGGCGTGTCCTACTTCGATGTTGCCTCGTCCGCTCCCCTGCATCCCGTTGCCCGGCAGGCCCTGGTGGCCTCGCTCGATGAGGGGTGGGCCGATCCCGCGCGGCTCTATCGGGAGGGGCGGCGGGCCAGGCTGCTGCTCGACGCCGCGCGCGAGGCGGCCGCCGAAGCCGTCGGCTGCAGGCCCGACGAGCTCGTCTTCACCTCGTCGGGGACCCGCGCGGTGCACTCCGGGATCGCGGGCGCGCTGGCCGGGCGGCGGCGCGTCGGAGACCACCTGATCGTGTCTGCCGTCGAACATTCGTCGGTGCTCCATTCGGCCGCGGCCCATGAGGTGGACGGCGGGGCGGTCACCGAGGTGCCGGTGGACCGGGGCGGGGCCGTGGCCGTGGACACCTACGCCGCGGCGCTGCGCGCGGACACCGCGCTCGCCTGTCTGCAGTCCGCCAACCACGAGGTGGGCACCGAGCAGCCGGTGGCCGAGGTGGCCGCCGCGTGCCGCGCGGCCGGGGTGCCGCTGCTCGTGGACGCGGCGCAGTCACTGCCCTGGGGTCCCGTCGAAGGAGACTGGTCGCTGCTCACGGGAAGCGCCCACAAGTGGGGCGGCCCCGCGGGCGTGGGACTCCTCGTCGTACGCAAGGGAGTGCGGTTCGCCCCCCGGGGCGCGGTCGACGAGCGGGAGTCGGGGCGGGCCGCCGGTTTCGAGAACATTCCGGCCGTCGTCGCCGCGGCGGCCTCGCTGCGGGCGGTGCGGGCCGAGGCGGCGGCGCAGGGCGCGCGGCTGCGGGAGCTGACGGAGCGGATCAGGGCGCGGGTGCCCGCTCTCGTGCCGGACGTGCAGGTGGTGGGCGATCCGGTGCGGCGCCTTCCGCACCTGGTCACCTTCTCCTGTCTCTATGTCGACGGGGAGACGGTCCTGCACGAGCTGGACCGGGCGGGCTTCTCCGTGTCGTCGGGCTCGTCGTGCACCAGCTCGACGCTGACGCCGAGCCACGTGCTGCGCGCCATGGGGGTGGTGAGCGAGGGGAACGTACGGGTCTCGCTGCCGATGGGCGCGGACGAGGCGGAGGTGGAGCGGTTCCTCGACGTGCTGCCCGGGGTGGTGCGCGGGGTGCGGGGCACGCTCGGTGTGCCGGTCGAGGGCGGCAGCGGGGACGCCGAAGCCGTGACCGTCGACGCGCTCGGGATGAGCTGCCCGCTGCCGGTCATCGAACTGGCCAGGGCTATCGGGCGGGTGCGGGTGGGCGGCACCGTCACCGTGCTCGCCGACGACGAGGTCGCCGCGGTGGATATCCCGGCGTGGTGCTGGACGCGGAAACAGGAGTACGTGGGTGAGCGGCCGGCGGACCGCGGAGTCGCCTACGTGGTCCGCCGGAGCTCGTGAGCGGCTTAGGAGAGGTGCTCCCGGATCTCGGCGGCGGCCTCGTCGCCGTACGCCTTGGTGAAGCGGTCCATGAAGTTGCTGCGCTTCAGCTCGTACTCCTGGGTGCCGACGGTCTCGATGACCAGAGTGGCGAGCATGCAGCCGACCTGGGCCGCACGCTCGTGCGAGACGCCCCAGGCAAGGCCCGAGAGGAAGCCCGCGCGGAACGCGTCGCCGACGCCGGTCGGCTCGACCTTCGCCTCCTCCTCCGGCACGCCGACCTCGATCGGGTCCTGGCCCACGGCCTCGATGCGGACGCCGCGCGAGCCGAGGGTCGTCACGCGGTGGCCGACCTTGGAGAGGATCTCGGTGTCGGTCCAGCCGGTCTTGGACTCGATGAGGCCCTTCTCGTACTCGTTGGAGAAGAGGTACGTGGCGCCGTCCAGGAGGACGCGGATCTCCTCGCCGTCCATGCGCGCGATCTGCTGCGAGAAGTCCGCGGCGAACGGGATCTCGCGGGAGCGGCACTCCTCGGTGTGGCGGAGCATCGCCTCGGGGTCGTCGGCGCCGATCAGGACGAGGTCGAGGCCGCCGACGCGCTCGGCGACGGCGTGCAGCTCGATGAGGCGGGCCTCGCTCATCGCGCCCGTGTAGAAGGAGCCGATCTGGTTGTGGTCGGCGTCCGTGGTGCAGACGAAGCGCGCGGTGTGCAGGGTCTCGGAGATCCGGACCGCCGAGGTGTCCACGCCGTGCCGGTCGAGCCAGGCGCGGTACTCGTCGAAGTCCGATCCCGCGGCGCCGACGAGGAAGGGCTTGGTGCCGAGCTGCCCCATGCCGAAGGTGATGTTCGCGGCGACGCCTCCCCTTCGTACGTCGAGGGCGTCTACCAGGAACGAAAGAGAGACCGTGTGCAGCTGATCGGCGACCAACTGGTCGGCGAAGCGGCCGGGGAAGGTCATCAGGTGGTCGGTGGCGATGGAGCCGGTGACTGCGATACGCACGGCTGGATGCTCCCGAGGACGAAAGGCGAGGGGTTGACAGTTCACGCTACCGGGTCGGGGTGCTGCCACTGAAGCGGCAAAAACTACCCGATAGTAGGGCTTTCTTCGTACTGGGACGGATGCATACGGTTCCGGTATGGCCGCTCACTCGCACATCTCGAAGCATTCCGTCGCACGGCGCCCCGGCGAACTCGCCCCGGAAACCATGGAGTCGCTGCGCGGGGACTGCGCCCGCATGGCCCCGCACTGGGCGGTCCCGGCCGCCACCGCGGCCGCGCCCGTACCGCCCTCCTTGATCCACGGGGTCACCGTCCCGCCCGCCTCCGCGCGGATCCTCGACGGAATGTCCGAATACGGGAACTGAGAGAGACTGGTTCCGGGCTGGTTCCGGGCCCGGCGCGCGTTCAAGGGAACCGTGCGCTCCCCTGCCGCGTCCCATCGCCGTCCCCCGTAAAGGGGATGTGAGATACGACGAGGCCCACTGCAGCTTTCCGTGGGTCTCCAGGGACAGCAGTGCAGCGAAGGAGCGATGCGGTGAGCACCGAGCGATCCGATCAAGAGGCGGCCGAGCCACAGCGGCGGCGTTCCCGTCTCGCCGTCGCCTCGGTCGCGGCCACCGTGCTGCTGATCGGCGGCGGTGGCGCGTACTTCGCGACGACCGCGTCCGGCGGCAGTGGCGACCGGGGCGGCGACGGCGCCCCCGCGGGGGGCGACGGCACTCCACCGCCGCTCGCCCTGGACGGCTACACGGACAGCGCGAAGGACAGCGGCTCCGGCGGTACGGGTGATGCGAACGGCACGGGCGGCACGGGCAGCACGAACGGCATCGCGCCGGGCGAGCCCGACCCGAGCGGCGCCACGTACAAGGCGACGGGGAAGCTGCCCGAAGGACCGGGCTCCGCGCCCGTCTACCACGCGCGGGGCGAGGTCGCCCGGGGCGAGGTGAGCGATCTGGCGAAGGCACTCGGCGTCTCCGGGACGCCGACGAGCCAGGACGGCGCCTGGCGGGTCGGCCAGGACAAGGACGGCTCGGGCCCCTCCCTCCAGGTGACCAAGCAGGCGCCCGGCACCTGGACCTACTCCCGGCACGGCATCGGCGGGACCGACAACTGCCCGAAGGCCAAGCCTTGTTCGTCCACCTCCACCGCGCCGAACGGCGGCACCGGCGACAGTGGGGACGCGGTCGGCGAGCAGGCCGCCAAGAAGGCCGCGGCGCCGGTCCTCAAGGCGCTCGGTCAGGACGACGCGAAGCTGGACGCCTCTCAACTCATGGGCGCCGTACGGGTGGTGAACGCCGACCCCAAGATCGGCGGTCTGCCGACGTACGGCTGGTCGACCGGCATCCAGATCGGCTCCGACGGCCAAGTGGTCGGCGGCAGCGGCCTGTTGAAGGCCCCCGACAAGGGCGCCACCTACCCGGTGATCAGCGCCGAGGCGACCCTGGACCGGCTGAACTCGACCAACGGCGGCGGCCGGGTCGGCATCGGCGGCTGCGCGACGCCCGTGCCGCACGCCGACGACTACACGAAGTCCGAGGGCGGCAGCGGCGGCAAGCAGGCGCCGTGCGATCCTTCGTCCACTCCCCCGAAGCCGCGACCGGTCGCGGTGAGCGGCGCCGTCTTCGGGCTCGCGACGCACTTCGTGGACGGCAAGCAGGCCCTCGTACCGTCCTGGCTGTTCGAGGTGAAGCCGCAGGGCGCGCAGGACACCTTCACGGTGACGCACCCGGCGGTCGACCCCAAGTTCCTCACCTCGCCCTCGCCCTCGCCCAGCGATCCGGGGACGCCCGCGGAGAAGCCGGGCGACAAGAGCAAAGCCGGGATCGAGTCCTACAGCGCCGACGGCACGTCCCTGACCGTGACCTTCTGGGGCGGCGCGTGCAGCGACTACGCGGCGTCGGCGAGCGAGGACGGCGACCGCGTGACGGTCACCGTCACCGAGACCCGGCAGAAGGGCAAGGTCTGCATCATGATGGCCAAGGAGATCTCGAAGACGGTGCACCTCGACAAGCCGCTCGGCGACCGGAAGGTCGTCGACGGGACGGGCCGGACCGTGCCGCGGAAGTAGCGCCGGGACGCCTCAGGGCCTGACGCAAAAGGCGGCGGCCCCCGATACTTCGGGGGGCCGCCGCCTTACGCGTACGCCTTGAGGCCCGCGGCCGGTCGCCGGGCCCGCGGGCTAGTTGAAGGAGTCGCCGCAGGCGCAGGAGCCCGTGGCGTTCGGGTTGTCGATCGTGAAGCCCTGCTTCTCGATGGTGTCCACGAAGTCGATGGACGCGCCGCCCAGGTAGGGAGCGCTCATCCGGTCGGTGACGACCTTCACGCCGTCGAAGTCCTTGACGACGTCGCCGTCGAGCGTGCGCTCGTCGAAGAACAGCTGGTAGCGCAGGCCCGAGCAGCCGCCGGGCTGAACGGCGACGCGCAGCGCCAGGTCGTCCCGGCCCTCCTGCTCAAGGAGGCCCTTCACCTTGGCCGCGGCGGCCTCGGACAGGAGGATGCCGTCGCTCACGGTGGTGGTCTCGTCCGATACGGACATCTGCTTCTCTCCCGGGTTGTTCGGAGACTGCTTGCCGACGGTTGCAACCGGCGGGGCCGCGGATTCATTCCGGGCCGAGCGCTTTCGTCTTACCCCTTCATGCTCGCACATGGCATCCCGTGGGGCACCGGGCCTGGGTCCCGCGAATTCGTCACATCGACACTATGGCCATCGTCAAACTGACGTGAAGCGGTTATGATAGATAACGTCAATTAGACGAAAAGGCATCGTCTGCAGAGAAGAAAGGGTGCGTGTCAAGTGACCACCGCCCAGTCCCCCGTGGACCTCGACGTCCAGCCGTCCCCGCTCGCCCTGCTGCTGCTCGGCCGTGAGGCCGACCCCAAGAGCGAGCGCGGCGTGGAGTGCCCCGGCGATCTGCCGTCCCCCTCCGACCCCGACCTGGTGGAGCGCGCCCGCGCGGCCAAGGAGAAGCTCGGGGACAAGGTCTTCGTCCTCGGCCACCACTACCAGCGCGACGAGGTCATCCAGTTCGCGGATGTCACCGGCGACTCCTTCAAGCTGGCCAAGGACGCGGCCGCCAAGCCCGAGGCCGAGTACATCGTCTTCTGCGGCGTGCACTTCATGGCCGAGTCCGCGGACATCCTCACGACGGACGACCAGAAGGTCGTCCTGCCCGACCTCGCGGCCGGTTGCTCGATGGCCGACATGGCCACCGCCGAGCAGGTCGCCGAGTGCTGGGACGTGCTGTCCGACGCCGGGATAGCCGAGCAGGTCGTGCCCGTGTCGTACATGAACTCCTCCGCCGACATCAAGGCCTTCACCGGCAAGCACGGCGGCACGATCTGTACGTCCTCCAACGCCAAGCGCGCCCTGGAGTGGGCCTTCGAGCAGGGCGAGAAGGTCCTCTTCCTGCCCGACCAGCACCTCGGCAGGAACACCGCCGTGCGCGACATGGGCCTCTCGCTCGACGACTGCGTCCTCTACAACCCGCACAAGCCGAACGGCGGCCTGACCGTCGAGCAGCTGCGCGACGCGAAGATGATCCTGTGGCGCGGGCACTGCTCGGTGCACGGGCGCTTCTCGCTGGAGTCGGTCGAGGACGTGCGCGCGCGGATTCCGGGCGTGAACGTCCTGGTGCACCCCGAGTGCAAGCACGAGGTCGTGGCCGCCGCCGACCACGTGGGCTCCACCGAGCACATCATCAAGACCCTGGAGGCGGCCCCCGCCGGGTCCAAGTGGGCCATCGGCACCGAGCTGAACCTCGTACGCCGCCTGGCGAACCGGTTCGCCGCCGAGGACAAGGAGATCGTCTTCCTCGACAAGACGGTCTGCTTCTGCTCGACCATGAACCGCATCGACCTGCCGCACCTGGTCTGGACCCTGGAGTCCCTCGCCGAGGGCAACCTCGTCAACCAGATCGAGGTCGACCGCGAGACCGAGCAGTTCGCGAAGCTGGCGCTTGAGCGGATGCTGGCGCTGCCGTAGGCCCTCTCTTCCGCATGCCGTAAGGGGCACCCGCCATGGCGGGTGCCCCTTACCGCGTTCTGCGCTCCTTCAAGGCCGCGGCCAGCGCCTCCAGCGCGGGGACGGACGCGGCCAGTGCCGTCCGCTGCTCGTCGCCGAGCAAGGCCAGCGCGTCGGCGAACATCTCCGACCAGGCGTTCTCGATCAGGGCCATGCCCTGATCCGCCTTGAGGGTCGGCCTCAGCCGCACCACCCGGCCGTCGTTCGGGTCCTTCTCGCGCTCCAGCAGCCCCTGGTTGACCAGACCGCGCACCGTGGCGCTCGCGTTGCTCGCGTGCAGACCCAGCTCGCGGGCCAGGACGCCCACGGTCGTGCCGGGCTCCGCGTGGACGTAGCGCAGCAACTCCAGCTCCGAGGGCGGCAGTCGCCACAGCCCCGCCTCGTCCATGCCCTGGAAGCGCAGGACGCGCGAGAGGGCGTACAGCGGCGAGGTCAGCTCCCTGGCCTGTCGGCAGAGCTCCCGGTCGGTCTCGTGCTCGGCCTCGGTCCGCGCGTTCCGTTTCTCGCTCACTCCCCCATGCTAGCGTTCCTTATAGTTATATAGCTATCTACAGTTGCCCCGACGCCCGGAAGGGTCTCCTCACCATGCCCCTGCTCACCGCCGCGCTCGCGCTGCTCTCGTTCATCGGCCCGCTGTCGACCGACATGTACCTGCCCGCCTTTCCGCGCATGGCCGAGGAGTTGGGCACCGACGCCTCCGGGGTGCAGCTCACGCTGACCGCGTTCCTCGTCGGGATGACGGTCGGGCATCTCGTCTTCGGGCCGCTCTCCGACCGGTACGGCAGGCGTGGGCCGCTGCTCGCGGGGGCCGCCGTGTGCACCGTGGGGACCGCGCTGTGTGCCGTCGCGCCGTCCCTCGGGTGGCTGGTCGCGCTGCGGTTCCTGACCGGGTTCAGCGGGGCCGCGGGGGTGGTGATCAGCCGGGCCGTCGTCTCCGACGTGGTCCAAGGGGCCGCCGCCGCGCGGCTGTTCGGGGTACTGATGACGCTCGCGGGGATCGCGCCGATCCTCGCGCCGCTCGCGGGCGGGGCCGTGATCGGGGGCGCCGGATGGCGGGGCGTGTTCTGGGTGCTCACCGGGGTGTCCGCGCTGGTGGCGCTCGCCGTCGTGGTCGGCGTACCCGAGAGCCTGCCCAGGGAGCGACGGCACGCGGGCGGGATGCGGCGGACGGCGGCCGCGGTGCGCGAGGTGCTCGGCGACCGGGCGTACGTGGGGTACACGCTCGCCTTCACCTTCGGGTTCGGGATGCTCTTCTGCTACATCGCCGGGTCGCCGTTCCTGCTGCAGAACGTGCTGGGCATGGGAGTGGGGGCCTCGTCCGTCGCGTTCTCCGGGGGCGCGGTGGTCGCGACGCTGTCCAGCGCGGTGGGGGCCCGCCTGGTGGGGTGGGCTCTCGGCGATGCTCGCCGGGTCGTGCGCGCTGCTGGTGCTCGCGGTGGGCGGCGGGCTCTCCGTCGTCGTGTGCCTGCCGTTGCTGGGTTTCGTGTGCGGGGGCTTCGGTCTGGTGGTCGCCAACTCGGCCGCGTTGGCGCTGGCCAGGGTGCCGGGGGCGGCCGGCGTGGGATCCGCGCTGCTCGGCACGGCGCAGAGTGCGCTGGGCGCGGTGGTCGCGCCGCTGGTGGGGGTCGGTGGGGAGCACACCGCGGTGCCGATGTTCTGCGGGATGGCTCTGTGCAGTGGTGTGGCCCTGGTGGCGGCTCGGGCGGGGGTACGGGGACGGGGTGCTCCTCGCCGTGAGGAGCACCCCGTCCGGGGTGAGGCTGAACGCCTCCGTTAGCGCTGCTCGGCACCGGTGCGTCGTGCCCACCCGTTCCGCCGTGCGGAACGCCTGCCCACAACGAGGAACCCGCTAGACCGTCGCGGGCTCCGGGGTGTCGGACTCCGCGCCCGCCTTCTTCGCCCGCTTCGCCGCCTTCTTCTTCGCGCGGCGCTCCTTGCGGAGTTCCACCATCGCGTAGAGCGTCGGGACGAGGAGGAGGGTGAGGAGGGTCGAGGTGATCAGGCCGCCGATCACCACCACCGCGAGCGGCTGGGCGATGAAGCCGCCCTCGCCCGTGATGCCCAGGGCCATCGGGAGCAGGGCGAAGATCGTCGCCAGGGCCGTCATGAGGATCGGGCGCAGCCGGTGGCGGCCGCCCTCGATGACCGCCTCGACGGTGCCGTAACCCTGCTTGCGGTACTGGTTGATGAGGTCGATCAGCACGATCGCGTTGGTGACCACGATGCCGATGAGCATCAGCATGCCGATCATCGCGGGGACGCCCATCGGGGTGTCCGTGACGACGAGCAGGCCGATCGCGCCGGTGGCCGCGAACGGGATGGAGACCAGCAGGATCAGCGGCTGGACCAGCGAGCGGAAGGTCGCGACCAGGAGCATGAAGACGATCGCGATCGCCGCGAGCATCGCCAGGCCCAGGGACGCGAACGCCTCGTCCTGGTCCTCGGACACGCCGCCGATCGAGGCCGTGGCGCCGTCGGGCAGCTTCAGCGCGTCCAGCTTCTTGGTGAGGTCCGCGCTGACCGCGCCGGTGTTGTCACCGGTCGGCTTCGCGGTGATCGTCGCGGCCCGCGCCCCGTCGATGCGGGTCATCGACACCGGGCCGTCCACCAGCTTCACCTCGGCGATCGAGCCGAGCCGCACGCCCGGGCCGAGCGGCAGCTTCTTCAGCTCGTCGATGGTCACGGCCGGCTTCGCCGACTTGATCACGACGTCGCGCTCGGTGTCGTCGAGCGTGGCCTTGCCGCTGGTGGTGCCGCGCACCGCCTGGGCGACGGCCTGGCCGAGGGTCGACTGGTCGAACCCGGCCGCCGCCGCCTTGTCGTTGGCCTTGACCGAGATCCGCGGGACGCTCTGCGACAGGTCGCTCTGCACGTCGGTGACGTCGTCGAGCTTCGCGACCTCGGCGCGCACCTCGTCGGACGCCTCGCGCAGCACGTCACCGTCGGCGGCCTTCACCACGACGCTGAGGTCCTGGCTGCCGAAGCCGTCACCGGCCGAGACCTTGGTCTGCCCGATGCCGGAGAGCCCGGCGAGCTCCTTCTCGACCCGGTCCTGCGTCTTGTCGTACGACGCCTTGTCCTTGAGGGTCAGCGTGTACGACGCCTGGTTGGTGTCCGTGGATCCGCCGAAGGCGGCCATGAAACCGGAGGAGCCGACCGTGACCTGGTAGTCCTTGATCTCGTCGATGCCGGAGAGCATCTTCTCGACCTTCTTGGCGGCGGCGTCGGACGCGGCCAGGCTGGTGCCGGGCTTCAACTCCTGCTTGATGGAGAGGACTTCCTGCTCGCCCTGGTCGAAGAAGTTGGTCTTCAGGAGGGGGGCCATGCCGAAGGTGCCGACCAGGATCACGATCGCGATGCCGAGGCTGGTGAGGCGGCGGCGGGTCGCGAAGCGCAGGACGGGGACGTAGATCCGCTGGAGCCTGCTGCGGTTCTCCTTCTCCTCCGCCTTGCGGCGGGCCTCCTCCGGGTCCACTCCGCGGATCGCCTTGGGCGGGCGCAGGAACCAGTACGAGAGGACCGGCACGACCGTGAGGGAGACGAGGAGGGAGGCGAGCAGCGCCGCCGTGACCGTCAGCGAGAACGAGCCGAAGAGCTCGCCGATCATGCCGCCGGTCAGGCCGATGGGCAGGAACACCGCGACGGTCGTCAGGGTCGACGACGTCACCGCGCCCGCGACCTCGCGCACCGCCTTGAGGATCGCCTCCTGGCGCTCCTCGCCGTAGCCGAGGTGGCGCTTGATGTTCTCCAGGACCACGATCGAGTCGTCCACGACGCGGCCGATCGCGATGGTCAGGGCGCCCAGCGTCAGCATGTTGAGCGAGAGGTCGCGGGTCCACAGGACGATCAGGGCCAGGACGACCGAGAGCGGGATGGAGACCGCGGTGACCAGCGTCGAGCGGATCGACGCGAGGAAGACCAGGATCACGAGCACCGCGAAGACCAGGCCGAGCGCGCCCTCGGTGGTGAGGCCCTCGATGGACTTGGAGACGGCCGGGCCCTGGTCGCTGGCGACCGTCAGTTCGGCGCCGGATCCGAGGTCCTTGCGCAGGTCGGGGAGCTTGTCCTTGACCGCGTCGGAGATCGCGACGGCGCTGCCGTCGTGGTCCATGGTGACCGAGACGGCGAGGCTGGGCTCGCCGTCGGTGCGGGTGATGGACGTCGCGGTGGCCTGCTCCTGCTTGACCGTGGCGACGTCACCGAGCCGCGCGGGCTTGCCGGGCTGCTCGCCGGGCTTGGCCTCGGGCACGACCCGCAGGTCCTGGATCTGCTTCAGGGAGGTGAAGCCGCCGCCGACCTGGACGGTGCGGTTCTTGCCGTCCTCGTCGAAGGAGCCCGCGGGAAGCGTGGCGCCGCCCGCCTGGAGCGCCTTGCCGAGCGCGGCCGTCGTCAGGCCCGCCTTGGCCAGCTTCTTGTCGTCGGGGGTGACGTTGACCTGGAGGTCGCGCACGCCGTCGACGGTGACCTGGCCGACGCCGTCGATGTCCTTCAGGGACGGTACGACGGTGCGGTCGAGCTGGTCGGCGAGTGCCTGCTGGTCCTTGTCGGAGGTGACCGAGAGGACGACGGTCGGGATGTCGTCGGTGGAGCCCGCGACGACCTGCGGGTCGACGTCGTCGGGGAGTTCGGCGCGGGACCGGTTCACGGCCTGCTGGACGTCGGCGACGAGCTGCTTGGTGCCGCTGCCGTAGTCGAACTGGGCCATGATCACGGCGTTGCCCTCGCTCGCCGTGGAGGTGATGCCGGTGATGCCGTCGACCGCGTCGATGTTGTTCTCGAGCGGCTCGACGACCTGCTTCTCGACCACATCGGGGGACGCACCCTGGTAGGGGGCGAGCACGGACACCATGGGCAGTTCGATGGTGGGCAGCAGCTGCTGCTTGAGCTGCGGTATCGCGATGGCGCCGAAGACGATCGCGATGATCGACATCAGCCCGACTAGTGCCCGTTGGGCAAGGCTGAACCTGGACAGCCAGGACATGGTGGTCTCTCTCTGTGGCGTACGCGGGGAAGCGGGCGGGCTCCGGGAGGTCACTTCCTCCGGCAGGCGGATGCCCACCCCACACCCTCAGCCATGGGGAAGGCATCGAGCCTCACCCCAGGGACCCGTTCTTACGCCGCGCCTACTGCGGGCGCAGTACGCCACTCCCGCACTCACTCCACCCTTGGACGGACCAGGCCCGATTCGTAGGCGATGACGACGAGTTGGGCCCTGTCCCGCGCGCCCAGCTTCGCCATCGCGCGGTTCACGTGGGTCTTCACAGTGAGCGGGCTGACTTCCAGGCGCTCGGCGATCTCGTCGTTCGAGTGGCCGCCCGCCACCTGCACGAGGACTTCGCGCTCGCGGCCGGTGAGCGCGTCGAGACGCCCGCCGCGCACCGTGCCCTCGCCGTCCGAACCGTCGCCCTGCGCGAGGAACTTGGCGATCAGGCCCTTGGTGGCCACCGGGGAGAGCAGCGCCTCGCCCGCGGCCGCGATGCGGATCGCACCGAGCAGCTCGTCGGGTTCCGCGCCCTTGCCGAGGAAGCCCGAGGCGCCCGCGCGCAGCGACTGCACCACGTACTCGTCGACCTCGAACGTCGTCAGCATCACCACGCGTACGTGGGCGAGGGTCGGGTCGGCGCTGATCAGGCGGGTGGCGGCGAGGCCGTCCGTGCCCGGCATGCGGATGTCCATCAGGACCACGTCGGCCCGCTCCGACTTGGCGAGCCTGACCGCCTCCGCCCCGTCGGACGCCTCCCCGACCACCTCCATGTCGGACTCGGAGTCGACGAGCACCTTGAACGCGCTGCGCAGCAGTGCCTGGTCGTCGGCGAGCAGTACCCGGATCGTCACGCGGTGCCTCCCTTGGCGGTGACGGGCAGGATCGCATGGACGCGGAAGCCGCCTCCGTAGCGGGGGCCTGCCGAGCAGTGGCCGCCGAGGGCGCCGACGCGTTCGCGCATGCCGATGAGGCCGTGGCCGCCGCCTTCGTTCTCGCCGCTCGCGTCACTCGCGTCGCCCACGTCGCTCTTGTCCTTCCTGTCGTTCTTGTCGTCCTTGTCGTCGCCGGGGCCGTCGTCCAGGATGGTGACCTCCACGTTCGGCCCGACGCGTACGACGCTGACCTCGGCCTTGGCCGCCGCGCCCGCGTGCTTCTGCACATTGGTGAGCGCCTCCTGGATGATCCGGAAGGCGGCGAGGTCGACGGCGGCGGGCAGGTCGAGGCCGATCTGTCCCATCGCCACCTCCACGGGCAGGCCCGCGTTGCGGAAGGTCTCGACCAGTTCGTCGAGGCGGTGCAGGCCCGGCGCGGGTTCCGTGGGCGCCTCCGGATCTCCGGTCTGGCGCAACAGGCCTACGGTGGCGCGGAGTTCGTTGAGCGCGGAGCGGCTGGCGTCCCGCACGTGCGCGAGCGCCTCCTTGGCCTGGTCGGGCCGCTTGTCCATGACGTGCGCCGCGACGCCCGCCTGCACGTTGACGAGCGCGATGTGATGGGCGACCACGTCGTGCAGGTCCCTGGCGATGCGCAGCCGCTCCTCGGCGACGCGGCGCCTCGCCTCTTCCTCACGGGTGCGCTCCGCGCGTTCGGCGCGCTCCCTGATCGCGGCGACGAACGCCCGGCGGCTGCGCACCGCGTCGCCCGCGGCCGCGGCCATGCCGGTCCAGGCGAAGATGCCGAGGTTCTCCTGGGAGTACCAGGGCATCGGTCCCGAGAGCATCGCGACGCCGGTGAGGCCCGCCATGGTGATCACGCCGATCCGCCAGGTCGTGGACCGGTCGGTGCGCGCGGCCACGGTGAACAGCGCGATCACGGCGCACATCACGACGGGGGCGCGGGGCTCGCCGGTGAGCAGCTCGGCGAGGGAGGCGGCGCAGGTCGCGCCGAGCACGGACCAGGGGGCGCGGCGGCGGAAGACCAGGGCGAAGGCGCCGAGGGTCATCAGGAGCAGGCTCGGGAGGTCCGGGGTGCGGGTGCCCCAGGTGGGACCTTGCTGGCCGTGGGGCTCGGCGAAGGAGCCGATGACCATGCAGATGAGGACGACGGTCGCCAGCAGCGCGTCCACCGCGAGCGGGTGCGTTCTGGCCCAGCCGCGGCCTCGTACGAGAGTGGTCACTGGCTCAACGTTACGGGGCCTGGGCGGCGGCCTGGGCTGGGTACGGGGAACCTGTTCCCCGTGGGCCCCTGAGTCCCGGGGCGGGGGGCTTGTCTTTTGACTGCGGGCCCGTTTGCGCTGGGCGCGCAGTTCCCCGCGCCCCTTACGGGGCGTGCCTGCTCCCTGCATCCTGCGGGCCCGTTCGCGCTGGGCGCGCAGTTCCTCGCGCCCCTGACGGGGCGCGTCAGCCCGGGATCAAGCCGTCGTCGCTCAGCATGTCTCGGACCTCGTCCAGAGTCGCGTCCGGGGCGGGGAGGATCAGTTCCGAGGGTTCCAGGGCGTCGTCCGGGAGGGGGGTGCCCAGCTCCCGGACCTTGTCCAGGAGCGCGTGCAGAGTGCGGCGGAAGCCGGGCTCGTCGCCGCTCTCCATCTCCTCGAGCAGCTCGTCGTCCAGCTTGTTCAGCTCGGCGAAGTGGCCGTCGGCCAGCTTCACCTGCCCCTCCCCCATGATCCGTACGATCATGTCGTCCTCCTCGGACGTGCGTAGGGCTACTGCTTGTCGAAGCGCGGGGTGTCCTGCGGCTGCTGGGCCTGGGGCGTGCCCTGGCCGGGCTCGATGGCCTGCTTCGCGGTGGATCCGCCGGCGAGCTCCGCCTTCATGCGCTGCAGTTCCAGCTCTACATCTGTACCACCGGAGAGGCGGTCAAGCTCGGACTGGATGTCGTCCTTGGCGAGCCCGGAGGAGTCGTCGAGGGCACCGGACGCGAGCAGTTCGTCGATCGCACCGGCCCGCGCCTGGAGCTGCGCGGTCTTGTCCTCGGCGCGCTGGATCGCCATGCCGACGTCGCCCATCTCCTCGGAGATGCCGGAGAAGGCCTCACCGATGCGGGTCTGCGCCTGCGCCGCGGTGTAGGTGGCCTTGATCGTCTCCTTCTTCGTACGGAAGGCGTCGACCTTGGCCTGCAGCCGCTGGGCCGCGAGGGTGAGCTTCTCCTCCTCGCCCTGCAGCGTCTGGTGCTGCGTCTCCAGGTCCGTCACCTGCTGCTGGAGCGCGGCACGGCGGGAGAGGGCCTCGCGGGCCAGATCCTCGCGGCCGAGGGCGAGCGCCTTGCGGCCCTGGTCCTCCAGGGTGGAGGACTGCTTGTTCAGCTGGGCGAGCTGCAGCTCGAGGCGCTTGCGGGACGTCGCCACGTCGGCGACACCCCTGCGCACCTTCTGCAGCAGCTCAAGCTGCTTCTGATACGAGTAATCGAGGGTCTCGCGCGGGTCCTCGGCCCGGTCAAGGGCCTTGTTCGCCTTCGCGCGGAAGATCATCCCCATACGCTTCATGACACCGCTCATGGGCTTCGCGCGCCCCCTTCTGACGGACTTCCAGCTCCAGGTACTGCTCAGAACCCACAGTACGGGCCCTGCATCCATTACCGCACTGTTCGCGAGCGGATGCGCTCATCCCCAAGGACGACTGCGTCCGGCACCGATCCGGCGTAAGGAGTAGGTGCACCCCTGGGAGCCGACCCCGAAACAGGCGGATAACCGACCATGAACCGGCTGGATACCGCCTGCTACGTCCCCTTAGGCACGTAAATCAAGACGCTTGGTGTTGCCGGATCGTTCCCCCGTGGGCTGGGGTCCATGCGTCCGCACCCCGTACCCTTGGATTTTGTGTTCCGTAGCCGATCCAAGGAAGAGAAGGCCCCGGCCGCGCCGGTGACCGACTCCAACCAGCCCCGTGACCCGCAGGCCCCGAAGGGCCGCCCCACCCCCAAGCGCTCGATGGCGCAGTCGCAGCGCCGCAGCGTGACGAATACGCCGACGACGCGCAAGGAGGCGGCGAAGCGGCAGCGCGACGAGCGCCGCACCCAGATGGCCAAGCAGCGCGAGGCGCTGGCCAGCGGTGACGAGCGGTATCTGCCCGCTCGTGACAAGGGTCCCGTGCGCAAGTTCGCGCGCGACTTCGTGGACTCCCGCTTCAACATCGCCGAGTACTTCCTGCCGCTCGCGGTGATCATCCTCGTCCTGAGCATGGTCCGCATTCCGCAGCTGCAGAACATCGCGCTGTTGCTCTGGCTCTTCGTGATCGTGCTGATCATCGGTGACTCGATCTCCACCGCGTTCCGCCTGAAGAAGCGCCTGGCCGAGCGCTTCCCGAGCGAGAGCAAGAAGGGCGCCGTCTTCTACGCCCTGATGCGCACGCTCCAGATGCGTCGGCTCCGTCTGCCGAAGCCGCAGGTCAAGCGCGGAGAGCGGCCCTGAGCGGATTCACCGGCGGGGCCACCGCCTGGCTGACGAAGCTGGGCGGTCTGCGCAATGCCGTGCGTCAGGAGCTGGTGGCCCGGCAGCTCGACGAGCAGATAGCCGCCCGCTTCCCCGTGGGGCAGCGGCTGCGGGTCCTTGACGTCGGCATGGGCCAGGGGACGCAGGCGCTGCGTCTCGCCCGTGCCGGGCACAAGGTGACGGGCGTCGAGCAGGACCCCGAGATGATCGCCGCCGCGCGTGCGGCGCTCGCCGGGGAGCCCGAGGGCATCCGCGGCCGGGTGCGGATCGTCGAGGGCGACGGGCACCAGACCGGGGTGCACTTCCTGCCGGGCAGCTTCGACGTGGTGCTCTGCCACGGCGTCCTGATGTACGTCGACGAGCCCGACGCGCTGCTCGCCGGGCTCGCCAGGATGCTGGCTCCCGGCGGTCTCCTCTCGCTCCTGGTGCGCAACGCGGAGGCCCTCGCCATGCGGCCGGGCCTGGCCGGTGACTGGTCGGGGGCGCTCGCCGCGTTCGATTCCGCCACGTACCGCAACCGGCTCGGCATCGAGGCTCGCGCGGACCGGCTCGACGCGCTGACCGCCACGTTGGCGGGGATCGCGGCGCCGTTGCAGGTCTGGTACGGGGTGCGGATCTTCACGGACACCGTGGGCGACGACCCCGTCCTGCCGCCGGACGCGGAGCTGGAGTCGCTGCTCGCCGCGGAGGAGCGGGCCGGGCGGATCGATCCGTATCGGCGGGTCGCTGCTCTGCTGCATCTGTGTGGGGTGCGGGACTGACTGAACCGCCGCTTCGCGGCGGACGCTTCCCGCCCGCCCACCCGTTTACCCCGCACCGCGGGCGGCACGAACAGGCGAAAAGCACACTCGGGGCATGACAAGGCCCCATACCCGCGCCCTCTCCGCGCCCCTCGTCGCCGCCCTCGCCGCCGTCGCCCTCGTCGGCGGCTGTGCCTCCTCCGGATCCGGTGACTCCGGCGGCTCCACCACGCAGGCCGCCCCCGCCGCCGCCAACGACCTCCAGGACGACTACCAGAAGGTGATCAAGGACGTCCTGCCGTCGGTCGTCCAGATCGACGCCGGGGACAGCCTCGGCTCCGGGGTCGTCTACGACGACAAGGGGCACATCGTCACCAACGCCCATGTCGTGGGCGAGGAGAAGTCCTTCAAGGTGACCACGGCCACCGGCGAGCAGGCGCTGACCGCCGAGCTCGTCTCCGCCTATCCCGAGCAGGACCTCGCCGTCATCAAGCTCAAGGACGTGCCGAGCGGTCTGAAGGCCGCGACGTTCGGCGACTCCACCAAGGCCGGGGTCGGGCAGATCGTGCTCGCCATGGGCTCCCCGCTCGGCCTGTCCTCCAGCGTCACCCAGGGCATCGTCTCGGCCACCGGGCGCACCGTGAGCGAGGGCCGCAGGGGCGGCGGCACCGGCGCCACCATCGGCAACATGGTGCAGACCTCGGCGGCGATCAACCCGGGCAACAGCGGCGGCGCCCTGGTGGATCTCGACGGGCAGGTCATCGGGATCCCGACGCTCGCCGCGACCGACCCGGACATGGGCGACAGCGCCGCGCCCGGCATCGGCTTCGCCATCCCGTCCTCGATGGTGAAGACCGTCGCGGGTCAGATCATCAAGGACGGCAAGGTCACCGACTCGGGCCGGGCCGCGCTCGGCATCACGGGCCGCACCGTCCTCGGGGACGACTACCGGCCCGCGGGCGTGGCCGTCGTCGAGGTCAAGAAGGACGGCGCCGCCGACGGCGCGGGGCTGCGGGCCGGTGACATCGTCACCAAGCTCGGCGACGACGGGATCACCACCATCGAGTCGCTCTCCGAGGTGCTCGCCGGTGACCGGCCGGGCCAGCGGACGAACGTGACGTACGTACGCGACGGCGACGAGGAGTCGGCCGAGATCACCCTCGGCGAGATGTAGCACTCCCCCGGCGCGAGGCGGGCGGAACGCACGGGAGGCGGCG
Organism: Streptomyces kanamyceticus; assembly: GCF_008704495.1. NCBI lineage: Bacteria > Bacillati > Actinomycetota > Actinomycetes > Kitasatosporales > Streptomycetaceae > Streptomyces > Streptomyces kanamyceticus. Next base: position 7,327,927 of record NZ_CP023699.1, on the reverse strand, counting down.
GCCGGAGTCCGGCCGCCGCCTCCCGTGTGCCGAGCACCCGGCGCCGGTTACGCCTGCGACTCCTCCGGCTCCGGATCCGACTCGGAATCCGCCGCCGCCCCCGCCTCCGCGTGCAGGCTCATCGGGCCGTAGATCTCGTTCGCGTCCTCGAAGAGCCGCACCTGGTCGGCACCGCCGTCGGCCAGTTCCTTCCAGTACTCACCGACCCAGGACTCCGCGTCGCCCTGTGTGGTGAACTCCTCGGGCTGCACCGCGGGCTGGACCTCTGTCCCGTCCGCCTTCTCGAACCGCCACGTCCATGCCGCCATGTCAGCCTCCCGAAGGTCCGTAGCGGCCTGAGAACCGCCTGAATCCGCTTGAAGCCTAGCCGGGCGCGCGGCCCTGGACCCGACGCGGGAGGATCTTCGTGTGGAACTGACTCTGCTCGGCACCGGTGCCCCCGAAGGACTGCCCCTGGCCGCCTGCCCCTGCGCGGCCTGCTCGACCGCTCTGGGCGGGGCGGCGCGCGCCGCGACGGCGCTGCTCGTGGACGGCGTCCTGCTGCTCGACCTCACGCCGGGCGCCGCCTTCGCGGCCGCCCGCGCGGGGCACTCGCTCGGCGGTGTGCGCCAGGTCCTGCTCTCCCACCCGCACGACGGACCCGCCGTCGACGTCCCCGCGGGCCTTCCGCAGCCCGGCCGGGTCGCCGACGGACGGGAGCTCGCGCTGCTCACCGGGCACCGGGTGCGCGCGGTGGCGCTGGACGCGCCTGGCACCGGGTACGAGGTGACGGGTCCTGACGGCGAGCGGCTCCTGTACCTGCCGCCGGGCGGGGCCCCCGCCGGGATCGGCGAGGGGAACGGGTCCGCCGAGCGGCTTCCGTACGAGATGGTCGTCGCCGATGTCGTCGCGCGGCCCGACGGCCTGGCCAGGCTGCGCGCCGCCGGGGCCATCGGGCCCACCACCGATGTCGTCGCGGTCCACATCGGCCACGAGGCGCCGCAGGGCCGGGAGCTGACGCGCCGTCTCGCGGCCGCGGGCGCGCGGGCCGTGCCGGACGGCACGACGCTGGTGGTCGGCGCGTACGAGGACGTGCCCGACGTGCCGCGCCGCACCCTGGTCATCGGCGGTGCCCGCTCGGGCAAGTCCGTGGAGGCCGAGCGGCGCCTGGAGTCCTTCCCCGAGGTGCTGTACGTGGCGACCGGCGGGACCAGGAACGGCGACACGGAGTGGGACCGGCGGGTGAGCCTGCACCGCGAGCGGCGGCCGGGATCCTGGCGTACGACGGAGACCTGCGACCTGGTGCCGCTGTTCGCCGACGACGGGCCCGCGCTGCTCGTCGACTGTCTCTCCCTGTGGCTGACGCACGTCATGGACGAGGTGCGGGCGTGGGACGACGCCGAGTGGGCGGGCGGCGGCGAGCGCGAGCTGCGGGCGCGGGTGGCCGAACTCGCGGCCGCGGTCCGCGCGACGCGCCGCACCGTCGTCGCCGTCTCGAACGAGGTGGGCTCGGGCATCGTCCCCGCCACCGCGTCGGGCCGCCGCTACCGCGACGAACTGGGCCGTCTCAACGCGGCGTTCGCGGCGGAGTGCGAGCACGTGCTCCTCGTGGTGGCGGGCCAGGCGCTGCCGCTGCGCGGCTGACCTCAGGCCGCCCGCCGGGCACCGGCCGCCTCACGTGTCGTCGCCCCTGCGCGCGATGACCCGGTAGGCGTTGGAGAAGCCGGTGCGGGTGAGGAGCGGGGGCAGGGCCCTGTCGAGGCCGCGGGCGGCGGCGACCAGCGGCGCCGAGGTCCAGCGCGCGGCCTGGCGCAGCTTGAGCTGGAGCGGCGTCGCGGGCCTGGCCCGCCAGGGGACGTCGGCCCTGGGGAAGCGGCTGTCGAGGAGCAGCGCCACGGCCGTCGCGAGGTCGAACGGCACGTGCGGCGCGCGGCGTTCGACGCCGACGACCGTGAAGCCGAGCTCCGTCAGCTCCTTCTCCAGGTTCTCCAGCGGCACGAAGTGCAGGTGCTGCGGCTGGAGGTAGGACACCCACCACTTGCCGAGCAGCCGGGTGTAGCGGCACTCGGGGTCGGGGGCCTCGATCATCAGGTGGCCGCCGGGGCGCAGCACGGTCCTGGCGGCCCTGAGCTCCTCGCGCGGGTCGGGGCGGTGCTCCAGGTAGTGGAACATGCTCATCGCGTCGTAGCGGCCCGCGAGGTCCGCGGCGAGTTCGGTGAGGGTGCCGCGGTGGCCCTCCTCGATGCGGCCGCGCCGCACGCCCTCCTCGACGCCGTCGCCCGGGTCGAGCCCGTCGAAGGAGGTGTACGGCAGCAGTTGCTTGGCCAGGGCCGGGAAACGGGCGCGGCCGGTGCCGACGTCCAGCCAGCACTCGGGCTCGTCGAAGGCGCGCAGGGCGCGGGCGCGGGAGAGCTGGCGCCTGTCGCCGGACGCGGCACCCAGGAGCTGCTCGGCCGCCTTGCCGCCGAGGCCGTCGTAGAAGTCCTTGCGGTAGAAGTCCAGGCCCTCGGGGGTGAGGCGGGGGTTCTGGAAGGAGTGGGCGCAGGCCTCGCACTGGTCGAGCGTGAAGGTGCCCGGCTTGTGCTGGATGAGGTCGGTGGTGCGCAGCCTGACCCGCAGCCGCGAGGAGCCGCACCAGGGGCACTCGGTGCGGCGCGGCTCGTGGAACCGTTCGGTGCCCCGGGCGAGTTCGGCGAGGTAGGCGGGGCGGCGCTCGGCGACCCGCTGGGCGGCATCCGTGGTCATGGTCGTACCTCCTGGAGTGGGGGTGGCGGGGCCGCGGGCGCCGGACCGCGAGGGGGTCGGCGGCACCGGCGTGCTGGCGCCGCGCATCCAATTGATCACATGGCGCGACCGGATCGCGGTCGCGCCACGACCGGCCCTGACAGCCCGTCACTTCGGTGGCCCGGCGCCCGCGGGGCCGTCCGAGGCACATCGCCCCGCCTCCCGGTACTGTTCGCCGAATGAGCTCGCTGAATCTCGACGACTTCACCGACCTGATCGAGCGCCCCGACGGCGGGGTGCGCCGCGACGCCGAGGAGCGCAGGGCACGGCAGGTCCTGCCGCCCGGGTCCCTGGGCCGCCTCGACGAGCTCGGCGAGTGGCTCTCGGCGGCCCAGTCGGCGGTCCCCGTCCGCCCCGTCGAGCGGCCGCGCGTGGTGCTCTTCGCGGGCGACCACGGAGTCTCCGAACTCGGCGTATCGGCACGGCCCGCGGGCGGCGCCGCCGACCTCGTGCGCTCCGTGCTCGCGGGCACGAGCCCGGTCGCCCTGCTCGCGCGCCGCCTGGACGTGCCCGTCCGGGTCGTCGACATGGCGCTCGACTGCGACCCCGGCGAACTGCCCGCAGAGGTCGCGGGCCACCGGGTGCGGCGCGGCTCCGGGCGCATCGACATCGAGGACGCGCTGACCGCGGAGGAGGCCGAGCAGGCGGTGCGCGCGGGCATGGCCGTCGCCGACGAGGAGGCGGACTCCGGTACCGACCTGGTCGTACTCGGCGACATCAGCGTCGGCGGCACGACGCCCGCCGCGACGCTGATCGCCGCGCTCTGCGGCACCGACGCCTCCGTGGTGACGGGCCGCGGTGGCGAGGCCATCGACGACCTCGCGTGGATGCGCAAGTGCGCGGCGGTGCGGGACTCCCTGCGGCGGGCCAGGCCCGTGCTCGGCGACCAGCTGGAGCTGCTCGCCGCGGTGGGCGGGGCCGATCTGGCCGCGATGACCGGGTTCCTGCTGCAGTGCGCGGTGCGCCGTACGCCCGTGATCCTGGACGGCGTGGTGGCGTCCGCGGCCGCGCTGGTGGCCCAGCGGGTGGCCTTCCGGTCGCCCGACTGGTGGCTCGCGGGGCACGACAGCGGGGAGCCCGCGCAGGCCAAGGCGCTGGACCGGATGGCTCTCGAGCCGCTCCTGAACCACGGGGTCAAGGTCGGCGAGGGCGCGGGGGCGCTGCTCGCGCTGCCGCTCGTACAGGCCGCGGCGGCGCTCTCGGCCGAGCTGCCGGAGCGGGCCGAGGACAAGGAGACCGAGCCGCAGGAGGCCGCCGCCGCGGAGTCCGAGCAGCAGGGATAGCCCGGAGCGCCCCGAACCGGACAGAACCCCCGGTAGCCCCTGGTACCCCCTGGGAACCCCTAGATCATCTCCAATGGACGAAACCCCATATGATCCCCTTTCATGGGAGATGAGCAGAACATCGGGCGCCGGGAACTACGCCGCAGCACCACGCGACGCAGAGCCGCGGGCTTCGCCGTCTGGTATCTCCGCGCCGTCACCTTCATCAATTTCCTGAGCGCGGTCTGGGTCTCCCTCGGCCAGGACCTGCGGCAGCACAACACGGAGAACTACTTCACTCCGTACCTGCTGACCGCGGGCTTCGCCTCCGGTCTCTTCACGCTGTTCCTGGCGATCACCATGCGGCGCCGCAAGCGCGCCGCATGGATCCTCAACCTCGTGCTCAGCGGGCTCTTCCTGCTGCTCTTCGCCTTCGCGATGATCTTCCCGGAGATCCGCGCGTACGCGCAGAACTGGATCTCACTCGTCCTGACCGCCGCGTTCGTCGCGTCGCTGATCGTCGGGCGCAAGGAGTTCTACGCGAAGGGCGACCGCTCCAACCCGAAGCTGGCCTCGGCCGTCGCGGTCGGCGGGCTCCTGGTGACCTCGCTGATCGCCACGCTGATCGTCACGCTCACCAACACCGCCCACGACGACTACCGCTCGACCTTCCTGGACCGCTGGCGCTACGGCGTCATGCGCCTGGTCTCGCTGGCCGCCGACGACAAGCGCTTCGAGGGCATCACCACCCCCGGCTGGGTCAACGTCGCCATCAACGTGCTCAGCGCGCTGCTGCTCTGCGCCGTCCTGTACGCGGCGTTCCGCTCCCGCAGGGCCGTCGACCCGCTCACCGAGGCGGACGAGGAGAAGCTGCGCGCGCTGCTCGACCAGCACGGCGAGCGCGACTCCCTCGGCTACTTCTCGCTGCGCCGCGAGAAGAGCGTCGTGTGGTCGCCGACCGGCAAGGCGGCGGTCGCCTACCGCGTGGTGGGCGGGGTCTCGCTGGCATCCGGCGACCCCATCGGCGACCCGGAGGCCTGGCCCGGCGCCATCGAGCCGTGGCTCGCCGAGGCCCGTGAGCACGGCTGGCTCCCCGCCGTGATGGGCGCGAGCGAGGAGGCGGGCACGATCTACGCCCGGCACGGCCTGGACGCCCTGGAGCTGGGCGACGAGGCGATCGTGGAGATCGCCGACTTCACGCTGGAGGGACGGGCCATGCGCACCGTCCGCCAGGCCTACAACCGCGTGAAGCGCGCCGGGTACACCGTCCGCATCCGCCGCCACGAGGACATCCCCGCCGACGAGATGACCCACCTCCTGGAGCGTGCCGACGACTGGCGCGACGGCGCCACCGAGCGCGGCTTCTCGATGGCGCTCGGGCGGCTCGGCGACCCGGCGGACGGGCAGTGCGTGATGCTCGAATGCACCGACGGCGACGGCGAACTGCGAGCGGTGCTCTCCTTCGTGCCGTGGGGCCCGCACGGGCTCTCCCTGGACCTGATGCGGCGCGACCGCGACTCCGAGAACGGCCTGATGGAGTTCATGGTGATCGAACTCCTCCAGCGCGCCCCCGAGATCAAGATCACTCAGGTCTCACTCAACTTCGCCATGTTCAGGTCGGTCTTCGAACGTGGTTCGCGACTCGGCGCGGGCCCGGTCCTGCGCATGTGGCGCTCGCTGCTCAGCTTCTTCTCCCGCTGGTGGCAGATCGAGTCGCTCTACCGCGCCAACGCGAAGTACCGGCCGATCTGGGAACCCCGGTTCCTCCTCTTCGAGAAGAGCGGCGACCTGCTGCGCATCGGCATCGCGTCCGCACGCGCCGAGGGCTTCCTCGAAGCCCCCGGACTGCCGAAGTGGCTGCACCGCAAGCACCTGGAGTCAAGACGATGAGCCCACTGGCCCGCTGCGCCCGCGCCGAGTGGGGACCCCTGTTCTCCACCGTGCGGGCCGCCCTCGCGGCCCGGCGGTGGCGGGCGGTGCCCATGACGCTGGCGGCGGTCTGTCTGACCGCGGCCTGCCAGTTCGTGCAGAACCAGCCCTGGGGCTACCAGTTCGTCCAGAACATCGGCTCCGTGCGCGCCGAGGAGCCCCTCTGGCTCGCGCTCCTGCGCACCCCGCTCTCCCTCTTCGTCCCCGCCCTCGACCTGCCCGTGTGGGGCGCGCTCGCGCAGATCCTGCTGGTGTTCGGGATCGCGGAGATCTGTCTGGGCTGGTGGCGCACGCTCGTCATCGGCTACGCGGCCACCCTCGCGGGCACGCTCTACGCGCGCGTGGGCATCGACCTCGGCACGGGTAACCCGTTCGGCCTGCCCGCCACCGACGCGCAGGTCGTCGACACGGGGCCCTCGGCGGCCGTCGTGGGCCTGGCCGTGTTCGTCTGCTGGCGCTACCGGGCGTACTTCACGGCGGCCCTGGTGAGCGCCGTGATGGTGCTCGAAGTGCTCGTCAAGAACAACCTCGCGGGCAAGGAGCACCTGGCCGCCATCCTGGCCGTCGCCGTGCTCTGCGCGATCTCGACGCTGCGTCACCGGCGCCGCGACACCCGCTCGGGATCCGGCTCGGGATCAGCCGTGGACCCGGGCTCCGGTGCCGCGCCCACCGAAGGTCCCGGCTCCGAGAAGCCGCCGATCAAGTCCTGAAACCTGCGGCGCGGACCCGCCCAGCGCCGGTCGTGCCGGAAGGCCCGCAGGCCCGCGCGCGCCCTGGCCCGGTGCCGGTTGCCGTAGAACCGCCGCGCCCACGCCGACCCCGGCCTGGCGAGCCTGATCGCGCCGACCAGCGCGACGAACGGCACGACCATGCCGATCAGGGCCGTGCGCAGCTTGCCCTTGAGGAGCGCGATCAGCGCGAAGGCGCAGTTGATGCCGACGTTCAGCGCGAGCAGGGCGCGGTTGTGCCGCTCGGTGACCGACAGGTCGTTGACCCCGAACGGCGTGAAGCCGGTGAGCACGAGCACCACCAGGGCGGCCGTGAGCATCACGACCTCCACGCTCTTGCGGCCCTGCTCGCTCCAGTAGACGTCGTCGAGGTGGAGGATCAGCGCGAACTCGTCGAGCACGAGCCCGGCGCCGACCCCGAAGATCACCGCGGCGTAGAGCGGCCCCGCGCCGTGCCGTCCGGCGGCCACCGCCCAGAAGCCGCCGACCAGCATCAGGAAGATCCCCGGCACGACGTGGTGGATGTGCACGTCGCCCGAGCTGATGTTCCTGAACGGCCCCTTGCCCGCGCGGATCAGCCGCGTGATGGTCCTGGTGACCAGGAACGAGCCCACGAAGGAGAGCAGCGCGAGCAGCAGCGGCAGCTTCCCCGGCTCGACGATGTTCCGGTACCACCAGTCACCCATGGGCTCATCCTCCGTCTCCGAAGAGCGTTCCGCAGGGCGGGGCGTTCCCCGGGGTAGCCTGCCGCGGTGTCCAGAACCTCCCCCGCCGACGGCATACGTTTCACCTTCGGCACCCTCACCGCGCTCCCCGTCCACGTCACCCGCTGGGACCGCGCGGCGGCCCGTGCGGGCATGCAGTGGGCGCCCCTGGCCGGTCTGGTGATCGGCCTGTGCTCGGCCGCCGCGGGCGGCGCGCTCCTCGCCCTCGGCGCGGGCCCCCTCCTCGCCGCCGTCGCGACCGCCGCGGTCCCCGCCGCCCTCACCCGCGGTCTGCACCTCGACGGCCTCGCCGACACCGCCGACGGCCTCGGCAGCGCCAAGCCCGCCGATGACGCGCTGCGCATCATGAAGCAGTCCGACATCGGCCCGTTCGGCGTCATCACGCTGCTCTTCGTCCTGCTCGCCCAGGTCGCGGTGCTCTTCCAGCTGTACGACGCCTCATGGGCCCGGGGCGCGGTGGCCGCCGTCGTCTCGGCGGTCGCGGCCCGTCTCGCCCTCACCCTGGCCGCCCGCGCGGGCGTGCCGCCGGCCCGTCCCGAGGGCCTCGGCGCCGCCGTCGCGGGCGTGGTCCCGCGCGGCCGCGCGCTGCTCGTCGCGGCCGTCGTGGTGGCCGCCGCGGGGGGCGCGGGGGCGCTCTTCGGGGCGTACGGCGCGGTGCGCTGCGCGGCCGCCGCTGTGCTGGCCTGCGGCGCCGCCGAACTGCTCCTGCGGCACTGCGTACGACGCTTCGGAGGCGTCACCGGGGACGTCTTCGGCGGCCTCGCGGAGACGGCGGCGACCGCCTCGCTGATCGTCCTCGCGCTCGGCTGAGAGCCAGGTCGTACGAAACCCCGGCGTACGCGACACCACGATGAACACACACAGTGATGCGCACCGCAGCGCTCACGGGCGTAGGCTCGCGACGGGCTCACCACCCCACAAGCCCGTCGCAACTCACTGAAAGAGGACCTCACCACCGTGACTGCTCTGACTCTCAGCACCGCCGCCGCGTCCGGCCTGCGTGCCGACGCGATCGTCGTCGGTGTCGCCAAGGGCGCTGGATCCAAGGGGGGCCTGGTCGTCGCGTTCGGCGCCGAGGCCGTGGACAAGGCGTACGACGGCAAGCTCGCGTCCGTCCTGGAGACCCTCGGCGCCTCCGGCGGCGAGGGCGAGGTGACGAAGCTGCCCGCGCCCTCCGGCTTCAAGGCACCGGTCGTCGTCGCGGTCGGCCTCGGCGAGGTCCCGGAGAAGGACGAGACGTACGGCACGGACGCGCTGCGCCGCGCCGCTGGTGCCGCCGCCCGCGCCCTGACCGGCGTCAAGAAGGCCGGTTTCGCGCTCCCCGTCGAGCAGGCCGGTGACATCGGCGCCATCGCCGAGGGCGCCCTGCTCGGCGCGTACTCCTTCGACGCCTACAAGGACCAGGGCGACGCCAAGGACGCGAAGAAGAAGGGCAAGAACGCCAAGGCCCCGCTGGCCGAGGTCGCCCTGCTCGGCGGCAAGGCCCGCGACAAGGCGTACAAGGCCGCCGTCGAGCGCGCCGTCGCCGTCGCCGAGGAGATGAACCGCGCCCGCGACCTCATCAACACCCCGCCGAACGACCTCAACCCCGAGGCCTTCGCGGCGGTCGCCACCGCGGCCGCCAAGGAGCACGGCATCAAGGTCCAGGTGCTCGACGAGAAGGCGCTCACCAAGGGCGGCTTCGGCGGCATCCTCGGCGTCGGCGTGGGCTCGGACTCCCCGCCGCGCCTGGTCAAGCTCTCGTACACGAGCTCCAAGGCGAAGAAGCACCTCGCCTTCGTCGGCAAGGGCATCACGTACGACTCGGGCGGCATCTCGCTCAAGCCCGCGGGTCACAACGAGACCATGAAGTGCGACATGGCCGGTGCCGCCGCCGTCTTCGCCGCCGTCGTGACCGCCGCCCGCCTGGGCCTGGAGGTGAACGTCACCGGCTGGCTGGCGCTCGCCGAGAACATGCCCTCAGGATCCGCGACCCGCCCCGGCGACGTCCTGCGGATGTACAGCGGCAAGACCGTCGAGGTCCTGAACACCGACGCCGAGGGCCGTCTCGTCCTGGCCGACGCGATCGCCAAGGCCTCCGAGGACAAGCCCGACGCGATCGTCGACGTGGCGACGCTGACCGGCGCCATGATGGTCGCCCTCGGCAGCCGCACCTTCGGCATCGTCTCCAACGACGACGCGTTCCGCACCTCGGTCCACGAGATCTCCGAGGAGGCGGGCGAGCCGTCCTGGCCGATGCCGCTCCCCGCCCACCTGCGCAAGGGCATGGAGTCCCCCACCGCCGACATCGCCAACATCGGCGAGCGCATGGGCGGCGGCCTGGTGGCGGGCCTCTTCCTCCAGGAGTTCGTGGGCGAGGGCATCACCTGGGCGCACCTGGACATCGCGGGCCCGGCCTTCAACGAGGGCGGCACGTTCGGCTACACGCCCAAGGGCGGCACCGGCACCGCGGTCCGCACCCTGGTCGGCCTCGCCGAGCACACCGCCGCGGGCGACCTCGGCTGATTCTCCGTACGACGGTCCAGGGCTCCGGACGTTCCCCGTCCGGAGCCCTGGGCGATTTCGCCCTCGACGAAATCCGTACGTTCATGAGCAGCAGCAGGCCCTGGAGACCGTCGCTCCGACGTCTCACACCCCGGCCCGGCGTCCCGTCTCCCGCCGACAAGTGCGAAGATGGGTTCTCGGCAGGACAGGGCCCCCACCAAAGGGCCGAAACAAGAGCGGCCGAATACCAGCCGACCGACCGGTCGTCCCCCGCGAAGACGGGGTCCGGCGTACGGCGCACATGCATGGAGGACGTGACGTGGCGAACGACGCCAGCACCGTTTTCGACCTAGTGATCCTCGGCGGCGGTAGCGGCGGTTACGCCGCGGCCCTGCGCGGAGCGCAGCTGGGCCTGGACGTCGCACTGATCGAGAAGAACAAGCTCGGCGGCACCTGCCTGCACAACGGCTGCATCCCCACGAAGGCGCTGCTGCACGCCGGCGAGATCGCCGACCAGGCGCGCGAGGCCGACCAGTTCGGCGTGAAGGCCACCTTCGAGGGCATCGACATCGCGGCCGTCCACAAGTACAAGGACGACGTGATCACCGGCCTGTACAAGGGCCTGCAGGGTCTCGTCGCCTCCCGCAAGGTGACGTACATCGAGGGCGAGGGCAAGCTCTCGTCCCCGACCTCCGTGGACGTGAACGGCCAGCGCGTCCAGGGCCGCCACGTACTCCTCGCGACCGGCTCCGTGCCGAAGTCGCTGCCCGGCCTGGAGATCGACGGCAACCGGATCATCTCCTCGGACCACGCGCTGACCCTGGACCGTGTCCCGGAGTCCGCGATCATCCTGGGCGGCGGCGTCATCGGCGTCGAGTTCGCCTCGGCGTGGAAGTCCTTCGGGACCGACGTCACGGTCATCGAGGGCCTCAAGCACCTCGTGCCCGTCGAGGACGAGAACAGCTCCAAGCTTCTTGAGCGCGCCTTCCGCAAGCGCGGCATCAAGTTCAACCTCGGCACGTTCTTCGAGAAGGCCGAGTACACCGAGAACGGCGTGCGCGTCACCCTCGCCGACGGCAAGACCTTCGAGGCCGAGGTCCTCCTGGTCGCCATCGGCCGCGGCCCGGTCTCGGCCGGTCTCGGCTACGAGGAACAGGGCGTCGCCATGGACCGCGGCTACGTCCTGGTCGACGAGTACATGCAGACCAACGTCCCGACGATCTCGGCCGTGGGCGACCTGGTGCCGACCCTCCAGCTCGCGCACGTCGGCTTCGCCGAGGGCATGCTGGTGGCGGAGCGTCTGGCCGGTCTCAAGACCGTTCCTGTCGACTACGACGGCGTGCCGAAGGTGACGTACTGCCACCCCGAGGTCGCCTCCGTGGGCATCACCGAGGCCAAGGCCAAGGAGATCTACGGCGCGGACAAGGTCGTCGCCCTCAAGTACAACCTCGCGGGCAACGGCAAGAGCAAGATCCTCAAGACCGCGGGCGAGATCAAGCTCGTCCAGGTCAAGGACGGTGCCGTGGTCGGCGTCCACATGGTCGGCGACCGCATGGGCGAGCAGGTCGGCGAAGCCCAGCTGATCTACAACTGGGAAGCGCTGCCGGCCGAGGTGGCCCAGCTCATCCACGCCCACCCGACGCAGAACGAGGCGCTGGGCGAAGCCCACCTCGCCCTGGCGGGCAAGCCGCTGCACTCCCACGACTGATTCAGTCATTCGGGCGCGACGACCAGACTTCCGCTTCCCCAAGCTCTCGACTTCGCTCGAGCAGGGGAGACCCCATCCGTAAGGAGCAACTGAAACCATGGCGGTTTCCGTATCCCTTCCGGCGCTCGGCGAGAGCGTCACCGAGGGCACTGTCACCCGTTGGCTGAAGGCCGAAGGCGAGCGCGTCGAGGCCGACGAGCCGCTGCTCGAGGTGTCGACCGACAAGGTCGACACCGAGATCCCCTCGCCCGCCTCCGGCATCCTGGCCTCCATCAAGGTCGCCGAGGACGAGACCGTCGAGGTCGGCGCCGAGCTGGCCGTCATCGACGACGGCTCGGGCGCCCCTGCCGCCGAGGCTCCGGCCCCGGCCGCCGAGCCCGCCCCCGCCGCCGAGGCCCCCGCCGCTCCGGCTCCGGCCGCCGAGGCGCCCGCGGCCCCCGCCGAGGGCACCGACATCACGCTGCCCGCGCTCGGTGAGTCCGTCACCGAGGGCACCGTCACCCGTTGGCTGAAGGAGGTCGGCGAGGAGGTCGCGGCCGACGAGCCCCTCCTTGAGGTCTCGACGGACAAGGTCGACACCGAGATTCCCTCGCCGGTCGCGGGCGTGCTGCTCGAGATCGTCGTCGGTGAGGACGAGACCGCCGAGGTCGGCGCCAAGCTCGCCGTCGTCGGTGTCGCCGGTGCCGCTCCGGCCGCGCCCGCCGCCCCGGCCCCCGCCGCTCCGGCACCGGCCCCGGTCGCCCCCGCGGCTCCGGCACCGGCTCCCGCCGCGCCGGCCGCGCCCGCCGCTGCCGCCCCGGCGCCGGTCAAGCCCGCGGCCCCGGCCGCTCCGGCTGCCCCCGTCGCTCCGGCCGCGCCCGCCGCCCCGGCTCCGGTCACCCCGGCCGACGACGGTGCCTACGTGACCCCGCTGGTCCGTAAGCTCGCGTCCGAGAACGGTGTGAACCTCTCCGAGGTCAAGGGCACCGGCGTCGGTGGCCGCATCCGCAAGCAGGACGTCATCGCGGCCGCCGAGGCCAAGAAGGCCGCTCCGGCTCCGGCCGCCGCTGCCCCCGCCGCCTCGAAGGCCCCGGCCCTGGAGGTCTCCCCCCTCCGCGGCCAGACGGTCAAGATGACCCGCATGCGCAAGGTCATCGGCGACAACATGATGAAGGCCCTGCACTCGCAGGCCCAGCTGACCTCGGTCGTCGAGGTCGACATCACCAAGCTGATGAAGCTGCGCGCCAAGGCGAAGGACTCGTTCGCGGCTCGTGAGGGCGTCAAGCTCTCCCCGATGCCGTTCTTCGTCAAGGCCGCCGCCCAGGCGCTGAAGGCCCACCCGGTCGTCAACGCCCGGATCAACGACGACGAAGGCACCATCACGTACTTCGACTCGGAGAACATCGGCATCGCCGTTGACGCCGAGAAGGGTCTGATGACGCCGGTCATCAAGGGTGCGGGCGACCTGAACATCGCCGGTATCTCCAAGAAGACCGCCGAGCTCGCGGGCAAGGCCCGTGGCGGTGGCCTCACCCCGGACGACATGTCCGGCGCCACCTTCACGATCTCCAACACCGGTTCGCGCGGCGCCCTGTTCGACACGGTCATCGTGCCGCCGAACCAGGCCGCGATCCTCGGCATCGGTGCCACGGTGAAGCGTCCGGTCGTCATCAACCACCCGGACCTCGGCGAGACCATCGCCGTCCGTGACATGACGTACCTGTCGCTCTCCTACGACCACCGTCTGGTGGACGGCGCGGACGCCGCCCGCTACCTGACCGCGGTCAAGGCGATCCTGGAGGCCGGCGAGTTCGAGGTCGAGCTCGGCCTGTAGGTCACCCGGCGATTGACCTGGGAGACGCTGTAACACTCGTCTCATCAGCGCGTACGCCCCCGTTCGGAGGTTTCCGGACGGGGGCGTCGCCGTATTGTCTAGGGGTCAAACGCCCTTGGGGTCCAGAGCCCCTGCCGGAGGAGCCCACATGACCGCGCCCGTCGTTCACTCGCTGCGCGAACAGATCCGCGAGCACATCGTGGAGGGGATCGTCAGCGGGCGTTGGAAGCCGGGCGAGCGCATCGTGGAGCGCCGCATCGCCGTCGAACTGGAGGTCTCCCAGACCCCGGTCCGCGAGGCGCTGCGCGAGCTGGAGACGCTGCGGCTCATCGAGTCCGCCCCCAACAAGGGCGTACGCGTACGCAACTTGACGGCCGCCGACCTGGAGGAGAGCTACCCGGTGCGGGCGGGGCTCGAAGCCATCGCCGCCGAGCTGGCGGCGGAGCGGCTCGCCGAGGACTGCTCGGCCCTGGAGCCCCACGTCACGGCCCTCTACGAGGCGGACAGGGCCGCGGACGGCACCGGGCAGGTCCGGCACACCGTCGGCTTCCACCGCGAGCTGGTGCGGGCCGCGGACAACTCTGTGCTCCTGCACACCTGGGAGGGCCTGGGCATCGAGGTCTTCACGGCGCTCTCCATCCGCTGGCTTGGCACGGTCCAGCAGTCGTACGCGGAGGAGCACGAGGCCCTCGTCTCTGCCTTCCGGCGACGCGATCCGGCCATCGCCGAGCTGGTGAAGTCCCACGTCCTGGGCTGCGCTCCGCGCGCCTGAGCCGCTCCGCGGGGCCTTCGCGGGAGCCCGCGCTCATCCGTGGCCGTCCCGCTCATACGTGCTCCCACCTGCGGGAATCCTTCAATTCGAAGGCACCGCGTGCCCATTTCCCTGGCACCGGATGCCGACTTTCTCCATATCGAGGAGTTTTCGCCTTCAACCCTTTGATCGATCATCGATCACGGAGTTAGAGTCTCCGACGGGCTCTCACCAGAGCCTCACGCCCTGTCCTGCCAAGAACCGGGCACCCCTACCCCTTACCGAACAGGGGACCCCCTCCGACTCAGGAAGGCGGCGACATGACCGACCCCTCCGCAATCCAGCCGAGCGAGCTCGACCAGCTCCCGGACCGCGACCCCGAGGAGACCGCCGAATGGCAGGCCTCCCTGGACGCCGTTACCGAGGCGGCCGGGCCGCACCGTGCCGCGTACTTGATGCGCCGCACGCTGGAGCGCGCCGAGGGCGCGGGCCTGGCGCTGCCCAAGCTGCTCGAGACGGACTACGTCAACACCATCCCCACCTCCGCCGAGCCGTCCATCGACGGTGACGAGGAGATGGAGCGGAAGATCACCGCGTGGAACCGCTGGAACGCTGCCGCGATGGTGACCCGCGGCTCCAAGCACGGCGTCGGCGGCCACATCGCGACGTTCGCGTCCGCGGCCTGGCTGTACGAGACCGGCTTCAACCACTTCTTCAAGGGCAAGGAGGGGGACGGTTCCGGCGACCAGCTGTACATCCAGGGCCACGCCTCCCCCGGCATCTACGCCCGCGCCTTCCTCGACGGCCGTCTGAACGAGGCACAGCTCGACAACTTCCGGCAGGAGGCGGGCGGCAACGGCCTGCCCTCCTACCCGCACCCGCGCCGCCTGCCCTGGCTGTGGGAGTTCCCGACCGTCTCCATGGGTCTGGGTCCGCTCTCCGCGATCTACCAGGCGCGCTTCAACCGGTACCTCACCAACCGCGGCATCAAGGACGTCTCCGCCTCGCACGTGTGGGCGTTCCTCGGTGACGGCGAGATGGACGAGCCCGAGTCGACCGCGGCCCTCGCACTGGCCTCGCGTGAGGGTCTGGACAACCTCACGTACGTCATCAACTGCAACCTGCAGCGCCTCGACGGCCCGGTCCGCGCCAACTTCCGCGTGGTGCAGGAGCTGGAGGCGCAGTTCCGCGGCGCCGGCTGGAACGTCATCAAGATCATGTGGGGCAACGCCTGGGACGAGCTCTTCCAGCTCGACACCACCGGCGCCCTGGTCCGCCGCCTGCGCGAGGTGCCTGACGCGCAGTTCCAGACGTACGCGACGCGTGACGCCGCCTACATCCGCGAGCACTTCTTCGGCGCCGAGCCCGCGCTCGTCGAGCTGGCCAAGCTGCTCAGCGACGACAAGATCAGCGAGTGCTTCCACCTCTCGCGCGGCGGCCACGAGGCCCGCAAGGTCTACGCGGCCTACCGTGCGGCGCTCACCCACAAGGGCGCGCCGACCGTGATCCTCGCGCAGACGGTCAAGGGCTTCACCCTCGGCAAGGGCTTCGAGTCCAAGAACGCCAACCACCAGATGAAGAAGCTCTCGGTGGACGAGTTCAAGGACATGCGCGACCTGCTCGGCCTGCCGATCCCGGACAGCGACTTCGTCGACGGCCAGGTGCCCTACGGCCACCCCGGCGCCGACTCCCCCGAGGTCCGCTACCTCCAGGAGCGCCGCGCGGCGCTCGGCGGCCCCGCCCCGGCCCGCCGCACGCAGCCGCTCGCGCCGCTGCCCGCCCCCGCCGAGAAGGCGTTCGCCTCCTTCGACAAGGGCTCGGGTACGCAGTCGGTGGCCACGACCATGGCGTTCGTACGCCTGGTCAAGGACCTCGTACGCGACAAGGAGTCCGGCAAGCGCTGGGTGCCGATCGTCCCCGACGAGGCGCGCACCTTCGGCATGGAGTCGCTCTTCCCCTCGCTCGGCATCTACTCGCCCAAGGGCCAGACGTACGAGCCGGTCGACCGCGACCAGCTGATGTACTACAAGGAAGCCAAGGACGGCCAGATCCTCAACGAGGGGATCACCGAGGCCGGTTCGATGGCGGACTTCATCGCCGCTTCCACGTCGTACGCGACGCACGGCGAAGCGATGATCCCCTTCTACATCTTCTACTCGATGTTCGGCTGGCAGCGCACCGCCGACCAGATGTGGCAGCTCGGCGACCAGCTGGGCCGCGGCTTCCTGGTGGGCGCGACGGCCGGTCGTACGACGCTGACGGGTGAGGGTCTGCAGCACGCGGACGGTCACTCGCCGGTGATCGCGGCGACCAACCCGGCGGCGCTCTCGTACGACCCGGCGTTCGCCTACGAGGTCGCGGCCATCGTCAAGGAGGGCCTGCGCCGCATGTACGGCGAGGCGGCCGAGGGCGAGGACCAGAACGTCTTCTACTACCTCACCGTCTACAACGAGCCGATGCCGCAGCCCGCGAAGCCCTCGGGCATCGACGAGGGCATCATCAAGGGCCTGTACCGCTTCAACACGGCCGAGACCGCCGGGGTTTCCCCGGCCGCCAACGCCGCGCGGATCCAGCTGCTCGGCTCGGGCACCGCGATCCACTGGACGCTCAAGGCGCAGCGGCTGCTCGCCGAGGAGTGGGGCGTGGCCGCCGACGTGTGGTCCGCGACGTCCTGGACGGAGCTGCGGCGCGACGCGCTGGAGGCCGACGAGGCCATCCTGCGCGGCGAGGAGCGCACTCCCTTCGTCCGCAAGGCACTTGAGGGCGCGCAGGGTCCGGTGCTCGCCGTCTCCGACTACATGCGTCAGGTCCCCGACCAGATCGCGCAGTGGGTCGAGCAGGACTACTCCTCGCTCGGCGCGGACGGGTTCGGCCTCTCCGACACGCGGGACGCGGCGCGCCGTCACTTCGGCATCGACGCGGAGTCGATCGTCGTCGCGGCGTTGGCTCGGCTCGCCGCGCGGGGTGAGGTGCCTGCCTCCGCGGTGAAGGAAGCCCGGGCCAAGTACGGCCTGTAGGTCTGCGGGATCACTGGCCCGCCGCTTCGCGGCGGATATCCCCCACCCGCCCGCCCTTTCACCCCGCTTCGCGGGTGAAAGGGCGGGCGGGTGTTTTCGTGCGCGGCATCATGGACGCATGCGCGCTGCTCGCCTCATCAAGATGGTGCTCCTGCTCCAGGCACGCCCCTCCATGACCGCCGCCGAGCTGGCCGCCGAGCTCGAAGTGTCCGAGCGGACCATCACGCGCGACGCCCAGGCGCTGTCGGAGGCGGGGGTTCCGGTCTACGCCGACCGGGGGCGGACCGGCGGGTACCGGCTCATCGGCGGCTACCGCACCCGCCTCACCGGGCTCGGCCGCAGCGAGGCCGAGGCGCTCTTCCTCTCCGGGGTGCCGGGCGCGCTGCGCGAGATGGGCCTGGACGACGCGGCGTCGGCGGCCCGCCTGAAGGTGTCGGCGGCGCTGATGCCGTCCCTGCGCGACGCCTCGCAGAACGCCGCGCAGCGCTTCCATCTGGACGCCCCCGGCTGGTTCAAGGAGACGCCCGCGCCCGAGCTGCTGCCCGCCGTCGCCGACGCGGTGTGGGACGACCGGCTGATCGAGGCCCGCTACCGGCGCCAGGACTCCGAGGTGGAGCGGGAGCTCGAGCCCTACGGCCTCGTGCTCAAGGCGGGCGTCTGGTACTTGTGCGCGCGGGTCACCGGCTCCGGGGCGTACCGGGTGTACCGCATCGACCGCTTCACCGCGGTCGCCGCGGGCGGGCAGCGCTTCGTACGCGACGAGGAGTTCGACCTGCCGGGCTTCTGGGAGGAGCGGGCCGCGCAGTTCGCGCGGGCGATCCTGCGGTCCCGGGTGGTGGTGCGGCTCTCCGACGCGGGCGTGCGGGCGCTGCCGTACGCCACCGATGCCGCGTCCGCGCGCGAGGCGATGGAAACGGCGGGCGAGCCCGACGCGACGGGCCGGGTGACGGTCACCCTGCCCGTCGAGAACGAGGACGTGGCGTACACGCAGCTGATGGCGCTCGGCCCGGAGGCGGAGGTCCTTGAGCCCGCCGCGCTCCGCGAGCGGTTCGCGGACGCGGCGGCGCGGGCCGCCGAGCTGTACCGATGAGCCGGGCTCTACCGGTAACCCGTGACGTCCGCCTCCTTGCCCGTCTGCTCGACCTCCGCGATGTAGCGCCAGGCGTCCGGCGCGGAGCCGTCCACGTCCGTGAAGCCGTACTCCTTGGCGAGTCCGCCGCTGGAGAGCGAGGCGCCGTTCCTGCGGGCCACCTCCGGGTCGGTGGCGAGCGCGACGAGGGCGCGGCCCACGAACGTCGGCGTCTCGGAGATCGCGAAGTGCGGGTTCTGCTCGCAGCCGTCCTGCCAGTTCTCCTCGGTCACCTTGAACGCGGTGTCGAGCATGAATTCCGAGCGCAGCCAGCCCGGTGTCAGGCACAGCGCCGTGCAGCCGTACTCCTCGACCTCCTCGGCGAGGTTGTGCGCCATCCGCAGCGGGGCCGCCTTGGCGAGGTCGTAGTAGAAGGGCTTGCGGTAGTTGGCGCGGTTGTACTCCTCGGTGCCGTCGGTGACCTCGACGACCAGGCCGCCGGGGTTCTTGATGAGCAGCGGCAGCGCGTACCTGCTGGTGATGATGTGGGTCTCCATGCCCAGGCGCAGGAGGCGAAGACCCTTGTCGAGGTCGTGCTCCCACATCTTCTTGTCCCACTCGACGTGGACGTCGCCGCCCCAGATGTCGTTGACGAGGATGTCGAGGCGGCCCTGTTCCCGGTCGATGCGCTCGACGAGTGCCTCGACCTGCTCGGGCTCCAGGTGGTCGGTGGGCACGGCGATGCCCTTGCCGCCCGCCGCGTCCACCAGCTCCGCCGTCTCCTCGATGGTCTCGGTGCTCCGGCCGATCTCGCTGGTGTGCTCGCGGGTGGTCCGTCCCGTCACGTACACGGTGGCTCCCGCGCGGCCCAGCTCCACGGCCATCGCGCGGCCCGCGCCGCGGGTGGCGCCCGCGACGAGGGCGATCTTCCCGGTCAGTTTCTGCGTGGTGTCCATGTTGGTGAGGCTTCCACCAAAAGCCGACAACCCCTGTCGGTTTTTCCATCGGCATGTGCACGCATAACGAGACAGCCGCATTCCGGCTCACTCCGCGTGCGCCCCCACTCTCCAGGACCGATGCTTGACCCGTGATGGACGAGACGGAGTTCTGGGAGATCGTGGACGGTACTCGCGAGGCCGCCGGCGGCGACCCCGAGGACCACGCCGAGCTGCTCGTCGAGAGACTGGTGCGCTCCGATCCGGACGCCGTCCTCGACTTCGCCCGTCACTTCGAGGTGCGCTACAACCGCGCCTACCGCTGGGACCTGTGGGGCGCCGCCTGGGTGCTGCTCGGCGGCACGAGCGACGACGCCTTCGACTACTTCCGGTGCTGGCTGATCGGCCAGGGCAGGGAGGTCTTCGAGGGGGCGGTGCACGATCCCGACGCGCTCGCCGAGCTCCTCGACGACTTCGACGAGGACCTCGACGGCGACGGCGAGGAGCTCGGTTACGCCGCCGACGAGGCCTACGAGCAGCTCACCGGTGTCGTCGCCCCCGACCTCGGCATTCCGCCCGCTCCCCCGGAACCGGAGGGCACGGCCATCGACTTCGAGGACGACGCGGTGATGGCGCAGCGGTATCCGCGGCTGTGGAGCCGGTTCATGGCCGACTGACCGGTCCCGGCCGGGCCCTAGACCGCGCCGAGGTCCAGCTCCGGATTCGTACGCCGGAGAATCATCTCCGTGCGCGACGGCAGGCCCGCGTCGATCATCTCCGGCTGCGGGGTGACCCAGTAGCGGCCCTCGGCGATCTGCTCGAAGCAGCGGCGGGCGTGTTCGTCGGCGGTGATGCCCTGGGTGTCGGCGCGTGCCTGGAGCATGTCGTTGAAGCCCGCGATCTCGGGCGGGGTGCCGTCGTGCGTGCCGTCCCCGGCGCTGTCGCCCGGCCTGGCCGCACGGAAGATCTCGCTGCGCACCGAGTCGGGCAGGACGACGGAGACCTGGATGTCGGCCCCCTTCATCCTCAGTTCGTACGCGAGCGACTCGGTGAGCGCGAGCGTGCCGAACTTGGTGACGCTGTACGGCGCCATCAGCGGGCTCGGGAAGAGGCCGCCGACGGAGGAGACGTTGACGATCCACGCCTTGGTGCCGCGCTCGATCAGGCGCGGCACGAAGGAGCGGATGCCGTTGACGTACCCGCCGACGTTGACGCGCAGGGCGGCGTCCCAGCGCTCGGCGGGGATCTCCCAGGAGTAGCCCATCGCCATGATCCCGGCGTTGTTGACGAGCAGGTCGACCGCGCCGAACCGCTCGCAGGCACGGTCGGCGAGCGCGTCGACGGAGGCTGGGTCCGCGACGTCGGTGACGACGGCCTCGACCTCGGCGCCGGCGCCCGCGAGCTCGTCGGCGACCGCCGTCAGGCGCTCGGCCGCGATGTCGGCGAGGACGAGCTTCATGCCGAGGGACGCGGCGTGCCGGGCGAACCCGGCGCCGATGCCCGCCGACGCCCCGGTGATGACGGCGACCCGGCCGCCGAAGGTCTCTGCTGCGCTGCTCATGATCGGGTGTCCTCCGCGGCTCAGAAGTGGGTGCCGCCGTCGACGCGGACCTCGGTGCCGGTGATGAAGCGGCCGTCGTCGGAGGCGAGCATGGCGACGACGGAGGCGACGGTCTCCGGGCCCGCGAAGCCCTGGCCGAGCGCGGGCGCGAGCTTCACGAACAGGCTCATGTCCGCGTCCTCGGGCAGGCCGGGGCCGACGCTCTGCCTGCTGGCGCCGGAGCCGTCGGTCATGCCGGAGGAGATGGAGCCCGGCTGTACGGCGGTGAAGCGGATGCCCTGCTTGCCGTACTCGCTGGCCAGCGCGTGCGTCATGGACTGGATGCCGCCCTTGCTCGCCGCGTACGCCGCCATGTACGGGTGGGCGAACATCGCCGAGGTGGAGCTGAAGTTGACCACCGCGGAGCCGTTGCCCTGGAGCAGCGCGGGGATCGCCTCGCGGATCATCAGGAAGGTGCCGGTGAGGTTGACCCCGATGACCTGGTTGAAGGCGTCGAGGGTGGTCTCGTGGGTGTGCGAGGAGCGCAGGATGCCCGCCGCGTTCACCAGGACGTCCAGGCCGTCGAGGGCCTCGACGGCGGTGGCGACGCCCGCGCGGACCGAGCCCTCGTCGGCGATGTTCACGACGACGGTGGTCAGGCGCCCCGCGTCGGCACCGGCCTTGGCGACGGTGTCCTTCAGGCCGTCCTCGCTGACGTCGGCGGCGACGACGGTGCCGCCCTCGGCCAGCATCCGCAGCACGGTGGCCTGCCCGATGCCGGAGCCGCCGCCGGTGACCAGGGCGCGGCGTCCTTCGTAGCGGTTCAGGGTCTGCATGGCGCTCATGGCGTTCTCCCACTCTCGCAATCTTGCCTTCTCCTGCACGGTACGCCCCGGTGGCACAATGTGCCACTTCGACCAGCCATGCCAATGTGGCTCGGTCGGCGTAGGCTCGGCGGGGTGAGCACCCAGTCGCCGACCCCGCCCCTCTCCCTCACGGAGCGCCGCAAGCTGGCCACCCAGCTGGAGATCGCGCACGCCGCGGCCGCGCTCTTCACCGAGCACGGCACCGAAGGCACCACGGCCGAGGCGATCGCGGGCCGGGCCGGGGTCGCGCTGCGCACCTTCTACCGGTACTTCCGCACCAAGCAGGACGCGGTCGCCCCGCTGCTCGCCGTCGGCGGGGAGCGCTGGCGCGCGCTCCTCGCCGCGAGCAGGCCCGGCGCGGACCTGCCGAAGGCCCTGGAGGCGGCGATCTCGGAGGCACTCGCCGCGCGGGACCCGGCCGCGGCGGACGGCCTGCGCCAGGCCCGCGGACTGCTGCGCGCCGCGGTGGACGACCCCGCGCTGCGGGCGGTCTGGTACCGCGTGAACCAGGAATCCGAGGAACGCCTCAGACCCGTCCTTGAGACCCTCGCGGGCCCCGGCGCCCCCGCACTCCACATCCGCCTGGCGGCGGCCGCGGCGACGGACGCGATCCGGGTCGCCCTGGAGACCTGGGCGGAGTCGGACGCGGACGTCACGGGCCCGGACTCCCCCGCGGAACTCGCGGTGCGGTGCCTGCGGGAACTCGTGGGCGGGACGGGGCTGTTGACGCGGTCGGGCTAAGAACCCCCCGCCCCCGCCCCACCTTCCCCCTCGCCCTCCCCCTCACCCACCGCACTCGGCGCGAACACCATCATCGTCACGTCGTCGCGCACGCTGCCCGCGTAGCCCACCACGTCCGACCAGACCCGTTCCGTGAGGGCCTGGGGCGCGTCCAGGAGAGCGGGGTCCGCCTTGAGCATGGCGGTGAGGCGGTCCGGCAGGGGATAGAACGTGCCGGTCGCGTCCCGTGCCTCGCTCACGCCGTCGGTCAGGGCCAGCACCAGATCGCCCGCGAGCAGCGGCACGGTCAGCTGTTCGGGGGGCGCCAGGCCCGCGAGGCCGAGGCCGAGCGGGGCCCCGGCGGGGATGGCGATTTCGGTGACCTCGGAGCCGCGCAGCAGCAGCGGAGGCGGGTGACCGCAGGAGACGACGCGTACGACGGACGAGTCGTCGGGGAACTCCAGGAGCACCGCCGTGGCGAACAGTTCGGCGTGCTCGTCGCCCGCCGAGTCCACCACGAGCCTGCGGTCCAGACGGGCGGCGACGCCCTCCAGGTCGGGCTTGTCGAGAACCGCCTCGCGGAACGCGCCGAGCAGCGCCGCCACCGTACCGACCGCGGCGAGCCCGTGCCCCTGCACGTCGCCGACCACGGCCCGCACCCCGGTCGGCCCCCTGCGGACGTCGAAGAAGTCACCGCCGACGAGCGACTCGTGCTGCGCCGCCTCGTACAGACCCGCGCACCCCACCCCGCCGACCCGCTCCGGCAGCGGCGGCAGGACCGCGAACTGGGCCGCCTCCGCGACCGTGCGGACCGTGACGAGCTGGGCCTCGCGGCGGCTGCGCACCCAGGCGAAGAGCACGCTGAGCAGCGCGATGAAGCTGATCGTCAGCTCGTCGCTGTTGCCGGGGTGGCCGAGGCCGAAGCCCGGCAGCGCGAGCAGCATGACCACGACGCCGCCGAGGACCGCGGTGGCGGCGGGGCCGTAGGACAGGGCGGCCAGCGGCGGCACGGCGGCGACCAGGAAGCTCAGGTCCACCGTCTCCGGGGTGACCAGCTGGATCAGGACGATCGACAAGAGCAGCAGCGGCGGCGGCCACCGCACCCACGGCGGGGGCGGCGTGCCGCGCAGCAGCCAGTCGCGCTGCTCCGCGTCGCGCCGTCTGGCCGCAGCCCTGATCATCTCTTCACGCTCCTACGGCGGGCGGGACACCGCACCCCGGGCCGGTCCGTCGGATGGGGCGTCCCGCAGGTCAGAGGGGGCGGCCCATGAGGACGTCGTCGACGTACGCGCCGTCGAGGAGGAACTCGCCGGGCAGCACGCCCTCGATCACGAAGCCCTCCGCTTCGTAGAGCTTGCGGGCCGGGGTGTTGTGCCCGAGGACCCGCAGCGTGATGCGGACCGCGCCCTGCCTGCGGGCCTCGTCCATGGCCGCCCTGATCAGCGTCCTGCCGACGCCCTTGCCGCGCTGCTCCTCCGCGACGACGAAGCCCTGGATCTGCCGGACGTGCGCGTTGACGAGGAGCGGGGTGGGGTAGCCGAGCTTCACATAGCCGACGATCCGCTGGTCCACCTCGGCGACCAGGTGGTCGCGCGGGCCGAAACGGTCGTTGAAGAAGGGGTCGTACGGCGGCTGCGGGCGCGGCTGGACCGCGTGCAGCGTGGACCAGGTGGCGCGGTCGAGGCGGGCGAGGGCATCGTCGTCCTCGGGCAGGGCGGTGCGTATGTGCATGTCCGGCATGGCGCCACTGTACGGCGGCACCACGGGCCCCACCGTCGTTTTTGGGGGCAGGATGGGCCCATGGAAACCACACGGTCCCGCGTCGCCGTGGCCGGCGCCTCCGGGCTCATCGGTACGGCGCTGACCCGCTCCCTCACCGAGGACGGGCACGAGGTGGTGCGGCTCGTGCGCAGAGCGCCCCGCACGAAGGACGAGGTGCGCTGGGCCCCCGAGCAGGGGCGCGTGGACACGGCCGGACTCGCCGGGTGCACCGCGGTGGTCAACCTCGCGGGCGCGGGCATCGGCGACCACCGCTGGACGGCCGCGTACAAGCGGGAGCTGCGCGACAGCCGGGTGCTCGGCACCGCGGCGCTCGCCTCCGCCGTCGCCTCGCTCGACGAGCACGAGCGGCCGCGGGTGTTCCTGAACGCGAGCGCGATCGGCTACTACGGAGACACCGGACAGCGCGCGGTCGACGAGAGCGCCCCCGCCGGTGACGGCTTCCTGCCGTCCCTGTGCGTGGAGTGGGAGGAGGCCACCGCCGCAGCGAGGGAGGCGGGCATCCGGACCGTCGTCGCCCGCAACGGCCTGGTGGTGGGCCGCGGGGGCGGGGCCTGGGCCCGTCTCTTCCCGCTCTTCAAGGCGGGGCTCGGCGGACGCCTCGGCGACGGACGGCAGTACTGGAGCTACATCTCGCTGCACGACGAGGTGGCCGCCCTGCGACACCTCATCGACACGCCCGCGCTGTCGGGCCCGGTGAACCTGACGGCTCCCGAGCCGCTCACCAACCGTGAGGTGACGGCCGCGATGGGGCGCGTGCTGCACCGCCCCACGCTCCTGACGGCCCCCGCGCCCGCGCTCCGGATCGTGCTCGGAGAGATGGCGGCGGACGTACTCGGCAGCCAACGGGTCCTGCCGACGCGCCTCCTGGAGTCCGGTTTCACGTTCGCGTTCCCGACGATCGAGGAAACGCTCAGATCGGCGTTGCGATAGCTCTGCGCGGGAGCGGTTTCTACGCCACCGCGATGGCTCTGTACGACAGCGGTTCCTATCCCCCCGTTAACGCCCCTCGGCAACGTGGGCTGTGCCCACCCGTGCCGCCCCAGCGGCACGATTGCCCACAGCAGGGCAGCCCCGACGCGACCCCCGTGCGCCCGTGCCCGGTCCATGCGCGACTCCCCACGCCGTCCCCCGCTCCTACCCTCGATCCGAACTCGTGGATTCCGGAGCCCTGTCGGGGGCATCAGGCCCCCACAAGCCCGCACGACCTCTGGGAGGGGCACGTGCTAGAGCCTGCGCACCATGCCGACGTCGTCATCGTGGGAGCCGGGGCCGCGGGCCTCTCGGCCGCACACCGGCTGACCAGCGCCGGTGTAACGACCGTCGTCCTGGAGGCCGCCCCTTACGTCGGCGGCCGCATGTCGACCGAGAAGATAGACGGGTTCCGGCTGGACAGGATCGGGCAACTGCTCACCACCTCGTATCCGGAACTACGCCGCACCCCGGGCCTCGACTCACTGGTCCTGCGCCCCTTCTCCCCCGGCCTCCTCGTCCACAGCGAAGGCCGCCACCACCGCGCGGCGGAGCCCGTGCCCGCACGGAGCGCGAGGGGCGCACTCAGCGCCGCGCGCGCCCTGGCGAGCGCCCCCCGCGGACCGCGATCCGCTCCCCCCGGCGGCCCCCTCGGCGGCCCCTTCGACCAGGCACGCCTGGGCGCGGCCCTGGCCCGCCTCGCGGCAACCCCCGTGGAGCGCATCCTGTCGCGCCCCGAACTCCCCGCGGGAGACGCCCTGTCCGCCCGCGGACTCCCCTCGCGCACCATCCAGGGCTTCCTGCGCCCACTGCTCTCCGCGCTCCTGTGCGACCCCGACCTGACCACATCGAGCCGCTGCGCCGACCTCGCCCTGCACGCCTTCGCGAGCGGCCGCCTCTGCCTGCCCGAGGGCGGCGCCGAGGTCCTGCCCGAGCTCCTCGCCGCCACCCTGCCGCCGGGCACGGTCCGCACCGGCGTCCGGGTCACCTCCGTCTCCACGTCCCGCGTCGCCACCGAGGGCCACGGCGAGATCGGCTGCCGCGCCGTACTCCTGGCCACCGACGCCCGCGCCGCCGCCGAACTCCTGCCGGGCCTGCGCGTGCCGCCCTTCCACGAGATGACGGTGGTGCACCACACCGCGCCCGAGCCGCCCCTCGACGGGGCCGCGCTGCTCCTGGACGCGGACCGTGCGGGTCCGGTCGCCCACACGGCGGTGATCAGCCAGGTCGACCCCTCGCGCGCGCCCGCCGACCGCGTGCTCGTCTCCTCGACGGTGCTCGGCCCGCCACCCGACCAGCGCGCCGTCCGCACGCACCTCGCCGACCTGTACGGCACCCCGACCGACCGCTGGGAGCTGCTCGCCGTGCACCACACCCGCGAGGCCGTGCCCGCGATGCCGCCCCCGCACGACGTGCGCCGCCCGGTGCGGCTGCTCTCGGGGCTCTACGTGTGCGGCGACCACCGGGACACCAGCACGGTGCAGGGCGCGCTGTACTCGGGCCGCCGCGCGGCGCACGCCGCGCTCACGGACTTCGGCATCACCACGGCGTACGCCCCTGAGTCACTGGCCACGGCCGCCTGAGCCATCCGACCTCTGTCCCGCTCCCCCGGAAGCCCCCGCGCCCCCCAAGCGGGGGCTTCTCCCTGCCCACGGCTCCACCCATCCCTGCAACCACCCTTGCCACATGGGTAGTACGCGGTTACGTTCCCTCGCAATCGCCCAGCAGCGGGAGGACTGACGTGCGTCGCACCTTGCCGGTGATATCGCTCATCCTCGGCCTATTCATGGGAGCTCTAGCCTTGCCCACCGCCCACGCCGACGGCCCTCGCGAGGGATCCGCGGGAGCGGCGACCCCGCCGTCCGTCATCCCCCGCCCCACGCAATGGACCGCACTCGACGGCCACACCTCACTCACCCGCCGCACCCGCATCCTCATCGACCCGCGCACCGAGTCCACCACCGCGCTGCCCGAGGGACGCGCCGAACTCCCGGGCCCGGCACGGCAGTCCGTACGACAACTCGCCGCTCAGCTGCGTACGGAGATCAAGCAGGTCACCGGCATCACGCCCCGCATCACCAGCGACCGCCACCCGGCGGCGGGTGACATCGTCCTCACCCTCACGGACAAGGACGCACCCGGCGCCGAGGGCTACCGCTTCGACAGCAGGGGCCCGGTCCGCGTCGAGGCCGCCTCCACGCACGGCCTCTACTACGGCACCCGCACCCTGCTCCAGCTCCTGCGCGCCACGGCCGAAGGACACCGCGAGGTGCCCCGCGCCACGGCCACCGACCGCCCCGCGCAGCGGATCCGGATGGTGCACCTCGACGCGGGCCGCAAGTACTGGCGGATCCCTTACCTGGAGAACCTGATCCGCAGGATGGGCGACCAGAAGCTCAACACGCTGCTCCTGCACCTCTCCGAATCCGAGGGCTTCCGCCTGTACAGCCCGAAGTTCCCGGGCCTCGCCGACCCCGAGCACAGCTACAGCCGCGCCGACATCGAACACCTCAAGGCCTTCGCGGCCCGCCACCACGTCCAGCTGATGCCCGGCCTCGAACTGCCGGGCCACGCCACCGCGATCATCCGCACCTTCGGCATCGGCTTCGGCTCGGGCCCGAACCCGTGCACGGGCGCGCACACGCACTCCCACCTCACGCCCGACTGGATCATCGACATGACCAGCGAGAAGGCGATCGAGAAGTCCGAGGAGATCGTCGACGAGTTCGCGGGCTGGTTCGACGCGCCGCTGTTCTCGATCGGCGCCGAGGAGGTCCCTGGGCAGCTCGCCGAGTGCCCGCGCGTGCAGGACTACCTGGCGTCCGCCCCCGACGTCTCCACCCTGGGCGACCTCCTCAACCGCTACATCAACACCCTTGACGACGTGGTCACTTCGCACGGCAAGCGGACCGCCGTGTACAACGGCTCCGAGCACCTGGCCGCACCCCAGCAGAAGGTCCGCGCCCCGGTCGTCTTCCTCACCTGGGAGGGCACGGGCGCCGAGCCCGCCGTCCCCGGGCACGACGAGATCGCCATCGGCCCGTTCTACGACACCCCGAACAACTACCACCACAAGTATCCCGACGAGCCCTGGATGTACGACAGTTGGGCGCCCAGTACCGAGCCCGACATGCTCGGCGCGGGCGTCACCAACTGGGCCGACTACAACTTCTGGGCCGACGACGGCTACTTCGAGCGGCACATGGCGGGCGCCCGCGCGATCCTCGCCGACCGCGCCTGGAACAGGTCCGTGACACCGGACGCGCTCGCCGACTTCCGGGCCCGCGCCGCGCGCGTCGGCGACCCGCCGGGGACGACGCCCGCGCCCGTGGTGCCCCGCGTCCAGGGGCGCCCCAGCCACCACTGGACCTTCGACGACGCGCCGTACCCGAGCGGCTGGACGTACGCGGGCAGCCCCGGCAACACGCTCCTCGCCGAGGACGTCGCGGGCGGCCTGTCCGGCACCTCGTACATCATCGACAACCCGACCCCGGTGCCCGGCGTGCGCGGCCGGGCCTGGCGCTTCGACTCCGACCGGGACGGCGTGGGCTTCGGCGGCCTGGACGTCGCCGAGCCCTGGACGGTCTCGGTCCGCGTCCGCGTCTCGTCGCGCACCCCCGACCAGGTGCTGCTCAGCTCCGAGGCGGGCGCCCTGAAGCTGATGCAGCACGGCACGGGACGGGTCGGCTTCACGCGCTACGGCGAGGCCGACCTCAGCTTCGACCACACGCTGCCGCTCGACCGCTGGACCCGGCTGACCTGGGTCGCGACGCCGGGACACACGGTCCTGTACGCCGACGGGAAGCGGATCGGCGCCGTCGACGCCTCGATCCCGCTCCCCCTGCGCTCCATCGGCACGGAGTCCGCGAGCCTGCGGGGTGACGTGGACGACTTGATCACGTGGGACGAGCCCTTGAGCGCCGAGGAGGCATCCCGCTTGCGGTGAGTCCGGCACCTGCGGTGAGCCCGGCACCACCTCGCGGTGAGCCCGGCACCGCGGGACTCACCGCTTCGCTCCGCACGGTCGCGGCACTGGCTCATCCCAGCGCCGCGACCTTGTCGCGATACCCCCGCACGGGGGCCGCGTCCCGGTAGGGCTCAAGACGCCGCTCGAAGTCGCGTACGTATTCGTGGGCCCGCGCGGACCGCATCTCGCCCGCGGCCTGCGCCGCCTCCGCGCCCAGCTGACAGGCCTGCTCCAGCTCGCCGAGGCCGAGCCGCGCGGTGGCGAGCACCACCCGGCAGAACAGGCGGCTGCGCGCGAACGCGGGCGCCCGCAGCTGGAGGGAGCGCTCGGCGTACTGGGCCGCGGCGCGGTACTGCTGCAGATCGCGGTAGCTGTGCCCGAACTCGTCCGCGAGCTGCGCCTCGTCGAAGAACCGTGCCCAGTGCGGCACTTCGTCGCCGGGCCGCGCCGCTTCGAGCGACCGCTCGGCCCGCACCAGGGACGCCGTGCAGGCCCGCACCTCGCCGAGCACCCCGTGCCCGCGCGCCTCCGCCGAGTAGAGCAGGGCCTGGACGACGGGCGACGCCGACGAGCCGACGCCCTGCTGGGCGACGCGGGCCAGCTGGACCGCCTCGCGCCCGTGCCCCAGATAGACGGCCTGGCGGCTCATGGTGACCAGGACGTACGAGCCGTACGCACGGTCGCCGGCGGCCTGCGAGAGGCGCAGGGCCTGGACGTAGTACCGCTGGGCGAGGCCGTGCGCGGCGATGTCGTACGAGGTCCAGCCCGCGAGCCGGGTCAGGTCGGCGGCGGCCGCGAAGAGCCGCCGCCCGGCCTGCTCGCCGTAGGTGCCGCGCAGCATCGGCTCGGCCTCGTGCTCCAGGTAGCGCACCAGGGCCTGGCGCGCGTGCCCGCCTCCGTAGGCGTGGTCGAGGGCGCGGAAGAGCTCCCCGACGGCACGCAGGGCCGCGATGTCGCCGCTGGTGACCCGCTGACCGGGACCGCGTTCGGGGCCCTGCCGCTGCCGGGGTACGACGGGGCGGCCCTGGATCGGTACGCGCGAGTGGCCGGGGTCGGCCTCCCCGCGTCCCACCCGCTCGTCGGCCCTGCCGATCAGCCAGTCCCTGCTCGGTACGACGAGGCCCGCCGGGGTGAAGGCGATCTTCCGCAGTTCCGCGTGGCTGCCGGAGTCCTTGCGCCACAGGCCGCCGACGATGTCGACCGCCTCCTCGGGCGAGGCCGCGAACTCCAGGCCCGCGTAGACCGGCGCGCACGCGTCGAGGCCGAGGTCCTGTGCGGACAGGCGCCGCCCGAGCCGCCGCGTGAACACCTCGGCGATCAGCGCGGGCGTGGTGCCTCTGGGTTGCTGACCGCGCAGCCAGCGGGTCACGGACGTCTTGTCGTACCGCAGGTCGAGGCCGTGCTCAAGCCCGAGCTGGTCGACGCGGCGCGCGAGGCCCGCATTGGAGAACCCGGCTTCCGCGATGAGCGCGGCTAGCTGGCGGTTGGGAGTGCGCTGCGGGGGTCGTTCCGTCATCGGCTGTGCGGTCTCCTGCCTTTCGGGCCTGCCTTGAGCAGCCCTTATGGCCTCGTGAACGGCGTGAATGTAGCGGCCAGCAGAGCCGCCGTCGGGCGCTTGACCCGTCATTCATCCGATCGTGTGAGGAACCCGGGTCGGAGTTGCCGGTCGAGGGGGCCCGTACAGTGGCAGAGGCGCGATATGTGCACGGTGAACGTTCAGGGAGGCACTGCCGTGAGTGAGTTTCGGTTCGTCCGGCTGGGCTTCGGCCCGGACGCCGTCGAGTACCAAGAGGCGTGGGACGAGCAGCGCCGCGTGCACGCCGCCCGCTTCGCCGACGAGGTCCCCGACACCTGCCTGCTCCTGGAGCATCCGCCGGTCTACACCGCGGGCCGCCGCACCGAGGACAGCGAGCGCCCGCTGGACGGCACTCCCGTCGTCGACGTGGACCGCGGCGGCAAGATCACCTGGCACGGACCGGGGCAGTTGGTCGGCTATCCGATCCAGAAACTGCCCCGCCCGGTGGACGTCGTAGCACATGTGCGCCGCCTGGAGGAGGCGCTTATCCGTACGTGTGCGGAGTTCGGTCTGGAGACCTCGCGCGTCGAGGGCCGCAGCGGCGTGTGGGTCCTCGGCGACCCGGTGGAGCGACGTCCGGCGCTCGGCGGGCTCTCCCTGGACTTCGACCCGCGCCTTCAGGACGACGAGTTCGACGCCCGGTTCAACGGTCCGGAGTACGCCCCGTCCAACGCGGGCCAGCGCCGCGAGGACCGCAAGATCGCCGCGATCGGCATCCGCGTCGCCAAGGGCGTGACGATGCACGGCTTCGCGTTCAACGTGAACCCGGACAACACCTGGTTCGACCGGATCATCCCGTGCGGCATCCGCGACGCGGGCGTGACGTCCCTCTCGTACGAGCTGGACCGCGAGATCACCATCGCGGACGTGCTGCCGGTCGCCGAGCGGCACCTGCGGGACGTGCTGGAGAACGCGGAGCTCGCGCCGCGGGTCATCGAGAAGGCCACCGCTTAGGGAGCCTCAGGGCACCTCAGGGCGCTTTAGGGCGCCTCAGGGCGGGTCCTGGACCCACGGGTCCGGGGCTCGGGGGAATGCACCCCCTTGGCCAGAGGTTGGCCAGAAGTAAGCCCAACGACATCACGGGCGTACCCTGGTGTGCGCCGAAGAATCGAAGCTACAGGGAGCCGATGTGTCCGCAGTCGCACCCGACGGACGCAAGATGCTGCGCCTGGAGGTCCGGAACGCCCAGACCCCCATCGAGCGCAAGCCCGAGTGGATCAAGACCCGGGCGAAAATGGGCCCCGAGTACAACGCCCTGCAGAAGCTCGTGAAGAGCGAGGGTCTGCACACGGTCTGCCAGGAGGCGGGCTGTCCGAACATCTACGAGTGCTGGGAAGACCGCGAGGCCACGTTCCTCATCGGCGGCGACCAGTGCACGCGGCGCTGTGACTTCTGCCAGATCGACACGGGCAAGCCGCAGGCCCTCGACCGCGACGAGCCCCGCCGCGTCGGCGAGTCCGTCGTCACGATGGACCTGAACTACGCCACGATCACCGGCGTCGCCCGCGACGACCTGGAGGACGGCGGCGCCTGGCTGTACGCGGAGACCGTGCGCCAGATCCACGCGATGACGGCGGAGCGCGCCGAGGGCTACACCAAGGTCGAGCTGCTCATCCCGGACTTCAACGCCGAGCCCGACCAGCTGGCCGAGGTCTTCTCGTCCCGCCCCGAGGTGCTCGGGCACAACGTCGAGACGGTGCCGCGGATCTTCAAGCGGATCCGCCCCGGCTTCCGCTACGAGCGCTCGCTCGAGGTCATCACGAAGGCCCGCGAGGCCGGTCTCGTCACCAAGTCCAACCTGATCCTGGGCATGGGTGAGACCCGCGAAGAGGTCAGCGAGGCGCTGCGCCAGCTGCACGAGGCGGGCACCGAGCTCATCACCATCACCCAGTACCTGCGGCCCACGCCGCGCCACCACCCCGTGGAGCGCTGGGTGAAGCCCGCGGAGTTCGTGGAGCTGAAGGACGAGGCCGACCAGATCGGCTTCTCCGGAGTGATGTCCGGGCCGCTGGTCCGCTCCTCGTACCGCGCGGGGCGGCTGTACCAGATGGCGATCGAGAAGCGCGGTGCGTACGTCGCCTCGCAGGCGGTGTGACGCGAGCGCCGTCGTGCTCCGCGTGACGCGGGCACATGCCGGGCACGCACACACTGTGTGAATCGGCGCACAAGTGACTACCACCCAGTAGTGGCCGTAATGACGCGGCCCATACGATCCCCGCAGGTGAACGGGACCGTATGGGCCGCGTCAGCGTTTTGGGCCCCCGCGTCAAGGTTTCATCGGTGTTTGACCGGTCGGTCACGCCCTGGTAACACCAATCAGTGACCCTGGAATTACCGCACGTACAGCCTTACCCATAGCCGCTCCCCCCACCCGAGCCGCTCCCCAGGAGGGCCCCATCATGCAGGCCGCGCCCGTACGCGCCACCGCGATCCCGTCCGTCACCGACGCCCTGCGCGCCGTCGAGTCGCTTCTGATGAGCGGCGGCCAGCGCACCGCACGCCGCAACGCCTGGACTTCCGTGCTCGAGGACCGGCGCCGCGCCAAGGACCGGGTCGAGGCGCAGCGCGTGCTTGAAGAGGCCGTGACAACCCGCACGTCGTAGTCGGTACCGGGGGCACGTAGACTTCACCGCATGGCGAGGAAGGAAACCACCGCGGCGGCTTCGGCCGCGGAACCAGGGCGACTCAAGCAGATTGCCCTCACCTACAAGATGACCCGGCGGGCCGACTCGAAGATCGGCCTCATCATCGCGGCTGTGGGAATCGTCACCTTTGGTGTCTTCCTCGCGATCGGCTTCTGGCTCGGTCACCCGGTCTACCTGGGCATTCTCGGATTCCTGCTCGCCTTCCTCGCGATGGCGATCGTCTTCGGACGCAGGGCCGAGCGTGCCGCCTTCGGGCAGATGGAAGGCCAGCCCGGTGCGGCCGCCGCGGTGCTCGACAAGATCGGCCGCGGCTGGACGACGACCCCGGCGATCGCGATGAACCGCAGCCAGGACGTGGTGCACCGCACCGTCGGCAAGGCGGGCATCGTCCTGGTGGCCGAGGGCAACCCGAACCGGGTCAAGGGCCTGCTGGCCGCCGAGAAGAAGAAGATGGCGCGCATCGTCGCGGACGTCCCGGTGCACGACGTCATCGTCGGCACCACGGACGACACGGTCTCCCTGAAGAAGCTGCGCACCACGCTCCTGAAGCTCCCCCGCGTACTGACAGGACCGCAGGTCACGGCGACCAACGACCGGCTGCGCGCGATGGGTGATCTTATGTCGAACATGCCGCTGCCGAAGGGGCCGATGCCGAAGGGTGTGAAGGGCGGTCGCCCGCCTCGCTCATAGCGAGGAGGAGCACCCCAGGCCGTACCTCTCCCGTCATCTGCATGGGCGGGAGAGGATGAGCCCGCGCTACCGGAACTGTCTGACAGGCGCCCTCCAGGGCGCCCATAACCCGCTCCCAGCGCCCTGAGGAACGCCACCGCTTCCAGTGCCCGATGAGGCCCGTGGAGCCGTGCTCAGCGTCCAACTCGGGCCACGAGGCGCCAGTGCGAGCCTTCTTGAGGAAGGCTTCCAGCGCCGTCCGAGGAGCAAGCCCGCCCTTCTGGCGCGGCACGACACCGCCACCTGCGAACCCCTCCGACTCCATGACGCGCTCCCACGCGCAGTCGCACAGTGTCGGCACCGGACGCTTATGGGTGCGGAACCACTCCCCTACGGGACAGACGAGTCCACGATGCATGCCCGGGGGCGGACCGGTAATCACGATCTCGGTGTTGAGCAAGCTGAAGAATTCCTGCTTCTCCTCCGCAGAGAAGTGCTCCAACCTCCCCCGAGCCCTCCGCGCCAGCACCTGAAGACTCCGCCCCCGCTGATCTTCCAGAGACGCCGCCTCTTGCCAACCGGCCACCGTTGCCCGGCTCCGCTCCAACTCGTCCAAGCCGTCGTTGAGCGGCTTGATCGCTCGATTGACCGCCGCCTGAGCTTCACCCGGTGAGAGCCCTCTCCTAGCCGCTTGCTGCGCGGCCACGGCCATCGTGATGTCGATCGTGCTCTCTTGTTCAGCGATCTTCTGGTCCAACTCAGCCAGTCGGGAAGCAAAGTCCACTTTGCGCTCTTCCGCGCGCCCCATCCACTCGTCGGATAGCGCTTGGAGCCTTTTCCCGTCTCGGAAGAAGTCGCAGACGCTCCCCCAAGCCCAGTCTTCGATTCCCTCTGCGTAGAGTTGCGGGCATGAGCAGGCGGGCGTCCCCGGATAAGCCTCTCGCTTACCGGCACAGAGATAATGGGCCGATGGTTCACTCTGCGGAGAGCAGCCAACATAGTGCTTGCCACACTGGCTTTTGATACTGCCAGTGAGCAGGTAAACCCGCCCCTGCGAGTACACGCGCCTAGGCTTCTCTGTAGCGCGCCGAAGCTCCAATACTTCTTCGGGCGTGAACATCGGGGCAAGCGGGATCACGCATGTTTCACCCCACACGGGCACACCATCTGGGTCTTTTATTGCACTCTTACCACGGAACACATAACGCGCCTCAAGTAGGTCCTCATCGAGCAAGCGAGACCGGAAGTTTGGCTCACTCCAGGGTTTCCCGGAACGAGTTACCAGCCCCTCGGCATTGAGAGTTCGGACCGTTCGCCGCCAGTTCCCTTTGTACTTGACGACCAGAACACGCCCCCTGCGTAGGACAACTGCCTCATGTAAGGCCGTGCAAACGTCAGAGCGAGAGCATTTCTCGCCCCCGTCGCAGGCGTCGATTACTTGGCGCTGCTTGCCTTTAACTCCCTTGTTCTCGATGCGGTACCCGTAGCGGGATGCACCACCCACGTAGCCACCCATTCGGGCCTTCTTCTGAATCCCGCCTTGAGTCCTCTTCCGTATTCGATTGAGTTCCTTGAAGGCTTCGTCCGCCTTCTCACGCATTCGCTCTTCGCCGTCCTCGGTCGTGTTGTCTATGTCGTCATCCACGATGGCGACATAGACACCGAGGTCTTGCAGCTTCCACACCCATTCCCAGAAGACCCGATTCTTACGACCCACTGCCCGAGTCTCATAGACCACGACCATATTGAAAGGGCAGTTCTTCCCTAGGGCCAGATTCATGATGTCTGTCGCCCTCGGCCGCTCGTCCCACGGGAGCGTGCCCGACTCCCCTTCATCCTTGAAGGTGTCGACGTGGCGCCAGCCCTTGCGCGCGATGTACGCGGCTGTCTCATCCCCTGTGTAGGCGATGCCGTACCCATCAACCTGTTGACCGGTGGAAACCCGCAGGTAGTCCACTGCGTTGTAAACGGGTGCAGCGCTGTCGCGCGCTTGGGCCTCAACGTCGATCGCAGATGTGACAGAGTTTCCCATGTCAGTCCCTCCAGACTGGCCGGACCCCGGGGTGTTGGCCCACCGCCGGGGTCACCCATGCGATTCGTCAACTGTAGAGGAACAGTCGCCGGGTCGGGCCTCAAAGAGGATTTCAAGTATCCGTTGATGCGCCGCTTTCGACCCTGGTTCCTCGGTCGCCCTCCAAATGACCTTGAGATCGTTTTCTCGATATGGATGGAGATCAGTTCCGGGATCATCGGAGTTACCACATCCGCATTTCCACGACGGGCAGCACGGTGAAGCGCCCGCCTCGCCATTACCGCTGGTCATGGCCCCACGCCCTAGCCTCTCTAGCCAGGTCACGACCACGGGCATGGTCCTCTGCGATGCCTGCCGCTAGTTCGGCTTCCGCCAGGGAGTGCCCCGAGCCGACGTAGCGCCAGGCCGATTCCGTGACCGTCGTACCTTCCAGGTCGAGCGGTGCAGTCTGGCTGCGGTGTCGGGCCCGTGCGGTGCGGAGTTCGCCGTAAGTGGTGGAGTAGCGGCGGGATTTGGTGAGGACGTGGCCTCGGAAGCCGAGGGTGTGAGTCCAGGAGCGGAGGTTCAGGTCTGTCAGTTCGGGCAGGCCGCCCAGGCGCCAGCAGGTGCCCATGAGGGCGCGAAGATGGGCGTTGACCGGAGCCAGGCGGATGCTGTCGACGTCCGTGATCCGGCGGTCGATGCCGCCCGCGTCGCCGACAGACTTGGATACGTACTTGGCGACGTAGGCCGCGACGGCATCATCGGTCACCGCGGATCCTGCGAAGGCCCTACTGCGGATCGCGTGCACGTCGAGCTGGACGCCCCAGCGGATGACCCGCTCACCAGTCGCCGGAGAGTAGGGCGTACGGACCTCTACAGAGGCCGCAGCGGACCGCACGGCGGCTTCCAGGAGCTCGGTCGTGGCCCACAAGGGTGGGGGCGATGCAGGACCGAGTGGACCGTCCAGACGGACGACGGCATGGAAGTGCACTGCCCCGCGCTTTTGGTACTCGGCGACCTTGGCGAAGGAGAGCGTCAGGTGCTCGCGAAGCCGGGTCTGTGTGATGCCTGCGGCCGAGGCCAGGTGCCGCCGCACGGTGTGGACGTAGCGGCTCCACAAGAGGCCAGCGGACGCGTGCCAGAGGACGTGGCCCGTGTAGTCGTAGCAGTCCGGGCAGAGCGGCTGACCTAGTGCCGGGTCAGTGTCTGAGTGCTGCCTGCCGCATCCCAGCGGCCGCCCATGTGAGCATTGCCCGCCCTCGCGCCGGGGGTGGCAGTAGGCCGAGTTGGCAGTGCCGGACCGGTGCACGCTGCCGAAGGAGGGAGCGGTCAGGGTGACGAAGAGCCGGGGGTGCAACTGCACGCGGTCAGCGACGCCCTTGCCGCCGACCAGGCCCGCACGGACGAGGTGGAAGGTGTCGCCCGCATGCAGGCGTGCACACGGCTGGCAGCGGGATGCGCGGCGGTTGCGGCAGCGGACCGGCATCCGCCCGCCAGGCTCGCCGCTGGTGTCGTAGTGGCGCAGCACGGTCCCGGTGAACGCGTCGCGCACGGTGGTGTGCCCGCTCAGGTAGATGGGGTGGGCACAGCCGCCGGTGGCTTGGATCTGTTCGAGCCAGCGCGGGAATCCCGGCTCATGTACGAGCCGGATCAGATCGCGCTCGGTGGATGAGAGAAGGCGCAGACGCTCAGCCTGATCGAGCACTGAACGCCGCGCCTTGTCGGTGGTCGGATACATGCGGAGGTCCCCTTTCGCGAGGGGTAGGCACAGCGGTCATGGCAGCTCCTGATATGTCGTGGCTCAGCTATGGCAAAGATGCGCAGCAGAGAAATATTCGGTGAGTGAGAGCGTCAATTCTGGATTTCACACCTCAGTGAGGACTGGCCCGTTTTGAGGCCGGATCGGTCCCGTACGGACTGGCGCACTGCGCCGGGACGTATCCGTTGATTCGCTTGCCGTCTTGCTTCCGGGTCACCTTGCAGACGCGCCCAGCGATCACGGGCCGCTTGCATACGACCGCTACGACCGACCGATTGAGGGTGTGGAACTCCATTGCGCTTCCCCTCTGTTGAGCGTCAGGCGAATAGGTGGTTGCCGATGAACAGGAAGGTCCACCAGACCGGATAGCCGAAGGGCGTCATGGCCATCAGGAATCCGCAGAGCCCAATCAAGATCACCTGATGTGTCTTGATCTCCCTGGACCGCGCGAGCATGAACGCGTACAGCACCAGGAAGAGATCAATGATGACGATCGTGCTTTCCGTCATGGCGCCGTCCCTCCTTTCTGCACGGCGACCGGAACCGGCCGGTCCCGCAGGAACGGGTCTGCCGGGGCCGGGGCAGTGGCGATGGCCGCGACGTCGGACGCCGTGACGAGGTGCGAGCGGGCGCGTACCCACTGGCCGCCCGAGGCGTAGACCGCTACGCCTTTCTCGTCTTCGGTGATGGTCTGCGCGACGATCACCGCGTCCGGGTTGATGTCGCCCAGCGTCATCTGTGCCGACGCCTCGTCGTGGGCCCGGTGTGCGATGCGGCCGCCGAGCTGGGCCCGCAGCGCGGTGACCCGGGGGCCAAGATCGGAGCCGACCCGTTGTCCGGCCACGACCAGGTGCAGGCCGAGGGCCGCGCCGAGCTGGGTCAGCCGCAGCAGCAGTACGCCGCATTGCTCCGCCTCGTCCCGCTCTTCGCGGGAGCCATCGGTCAGGTAGAGCTCTGCCAGCTCATCGACGATCACGACGACCGGCACCGGACGCTCGGTCTCGGGCAGGTCCCAGATGGAGCGCACACCTTCGGCCCGGCACAGCGCCATGCGCTCGCGGATCTCCTCGACCAGGTGAAGGAGCAGGACCAGGGCCTGTGGGCGGTCGGTGGCCAGCTTGGTCAGCCGCCGCCCGAAGAGGCCGAGTTCCATGCCGCCCTTGCAGTCGATGCCGACCAGGGCGACCCGCTGTCTGCTCAGAGACCGCACCAGGGCCGCCAGGAGGGACGACTTGCCGCTTTGGGTGGCCCCGGTCACCAGCCAGTGCGGCACCCGCCGCAGGTTGATGATCCAGGCCGGGCCGTCCTCCAGGGTGCCCACGTCCGCCGCCATCAGTTCGGACGGATCAGTGCGGCCCTGCTGCCGGGCCCCGGTCAGCGGGTCCAGGGCGATCACGGTGATCTGGACGAACCCGCGACGCGGTGAGGCGACCCGGACGCGGTAGACGCGCCAGGCGTGTTCCATCGCGCCCGCCGCCGCGAAATACGGCGCGGGGGTCTGCCCGGGGTGCAGCAGCACGGTGACGGTCAGCCCGTTGCGGGTAGGCCGGGCGATGCGCAACCGGGGCGTCCTGGGGCGCAGCGCCTGACCTTGCACCACCACGTCCCCCAGTAGGCGCCCGGTCGGGCGGTGGCTGACCGAGAGGTTGTTGAGCAAGGTCAACTGCCGCCACGTCAGCCGCATCCGTAGGACGACCCGGGGGTAGCCCAGCAGCCACCACCGCCAGGGCCAGTCAGCGGTGTTGACGCCCCGCGCTGCCAGCTTGGGCTCCCACCAGCTCTGGGTCAGCGCGCCCAGGGTCAGCAGCGCCGAGAGGATCCAGACGATCAAGGAGCCGGGCATCACTCCTCCCGCAGCGTCATGCGGGCAAGGAGCGTGCGCGAGCGGATCATGGCCTGCTCGGACTGCACCGCCGCCATCTGCAACAAGAACCGGAGGGTGGCCAGGTCATCCACGGTCGCGAGGAGTGCTTCCGCGCCCACCAGAATCCGCAGGTCCCGCAGCAGGCGCCCGAACTCGCCGTCGGCCCCCAGGCCGCTGTCGTCCGCCTGTCCCGCCGATTCCCGCATCTCCCGCGCCAGGCGTTCCGACTCCTCCGCGATCCTCACCGCGCACGGCTCCGCGCAGGCGTACACCTCCTGTTCGGTGGCCGGGTCACGGCCGACCGGGACGTGCCGCATCTGCTTGCCCAGGTCGACGCCGCAGACCACGCAGGCCAGTCCCCGCGCCTGCGAGGGCGACAGGTGCCAGAAGTAGCGATCCATCAGGAGTCACCGCCCTTGCCCCGGCCGCCCGCCGCCGACGACGTCGAGGCCGAGGGCGCCGAACTCGCCGTCGACACGGGGGTGATCGCATCCGCCCGCCACGATGTGCCCGTCCGGCCGTCCACCGCCCATTCATTGGCCCACAGGCCCGTGACCCGCACCTCCGCGCCCTCGATCACGCCCTGCGGCTCGACGCCGGACACGATCACGTGGATCACGTCCGTACGGCGCCCTTCCGCCTGTCTCACCGATAAACCGGTGATCCACTGCGGGTTTCCCTCCCGGTCCCTGCGCACCTCCCCTTCCGGGGTGACCCGCGCTTCCGGTGCGATCACGCACCGCATGGACCCCAGCCGACTCACGTCAACCGGCTTGTTCTGCATGGCACTTCACCTCTCTCAAGTTGAACCTCATATCCACATAACCGGTTATGCGGATATGGCCAGACTGAGTGTCTGTTCCGGTG
Source organism: Streptomyces kanamyceticus (assembly GCF_008704495.1). Taxonomy (NCBI): domain Bacteria; kingdom Bacillati; phylum Actinomycetota; class Actinomycetes; order Kitasatosporales; family Streptomycetaceae; genus Streptomyces; species Streptomyces kanamyceticus. The sequence continues at coordinate 7,287,505 of NZ_CP023699.1, read as the reverse complement.
AGCGTCAACCGCTTATCCTCATATCCGGCGAAGCCGCCGAGCACCGACGAGAGACCCGTCCAGCACGCGGCCCCACCCACCCCGAGGAGAGCGCATGACGAAGAAGCCCCTAGCGCGCCCGCGTCCCATGTACCTGGAGATGGCGCACCAACTGGCCACGCAGATCAGGAACGGCGAGTACAAGTCCGGTGATCTTCTGCCCTTTGACGGGGACCTGGTGGAGACCTACGGGGTCAGCAAGCACACGGTGCGCTCCGCCATCGCCGAGCTGCGCAGCATGGGCCTGGTGTACACCCGGCACGGCAAGGGGACCATCGTGCGGGACCGGGGCGGCCCTGCCCCTGCGGTGACCATCGACCGCTCCATCCAGCGCACCGGCAAGGCGTGGCGCCTGTCGGATCTGCCCGAGCACGAGGCGCCCGCCGTCACCCGCACCGTCCTGGAAGGGCACTTGGGGGCAATGCTCGACCAGGTCGACCAGGACGCGATCAGCGTCGACCGCCTCCTCAGCGATCCCACCACCGGCACACGGGCCGCCCACCGGATGCTCATCCCGCTCGCCACGGCCGCCGAGGTGCCCTCTCTCGCCGAGGTGCCCGACGCACCGCCCAGCGATCTCCTCAAACAGCTCTCCGACGCGGGGAAGACCCTCACCTTTACGGAGCACGTCACCGCGCGCGCCCCCTACCCCGACGAGCGGACCGCCTTGGGCCTCACCGACCACAGCCCGCTCCTGATTAGCTACCGAATCACCGCCGAGTCCCAAGACGGCGAGTACCGCCCTCTGCTCTGCGAGGAGTTGAGGGCACCCGCCGCCACGTGCGAGTTCGTCTTTGCCGTGACACCGGCCAAGGCAGCCGCCAAGCGGGCCCCGCGCCGTCCGGCATCGGCGTAACTCTTCTCTACTTGCTCCAGGGCGCGCCTGCGGCGCGCCGGGCGGCTTGGCCGCCCCGGTCGGGCATGCGGCCTGCGGCCGGTCCCGACCGGACGACCACCGCCCGACCGCCGACCCGACCGAGCAGCAGGAAGGCCCCGCGACACCCCCGCGCGAGGGCCTTTCCCTGCCCCGCCTCACCGCCAGGGACCTCACGTCGGAGGGTCGGTCAACCTCCACTCCAGAGCAGGGAGTTCGACCGCACCAGGGTCGGCGTCTCCTCGGCCCCGGGGGGCCTGCGGTGCCCCGACGGGGACCGCGCGAAGAGTGGCGCCTCCAGGCCGAGGGGGCACAAGACCATGGCAGCGCGGCCGGGGCCGGACCGGGGCCCAGGTGGCCACTGACCCACCGCGGATTCCCGCCCCACCGTGGGGGCTGACTTTCGGTGGTGCACGCCGCAGACCCGGTCCAGTTCGCTTCCGCGTTCATCTCCGGCACTCGTCCGCATGCCGCCGGGCCGCGAACATCGCCGGACCGCCACCCGTGATCTTGATTTCGCGCCGACAGCCGTCACAGTCGATGAAGTCACCGCGCCGCGTGGTTTTGATCCTCACCCGCGAGCCCGCCTTGGTCCGCCACTCATCGTTCGACACTCCCGCCCTCCTCAGCGTCCGCCGTGCACCAACGAGCCGTCCCTGCCCCGCCCTTGCAGGGCTTCGCGCCGTTCCTCGCATCCAGTGCCGCAGCGATCGTCCGGGCATCGGCCGGACGCAGCCACACCACCGCCTCACCCACCGCCGACGCGTGCGGGACCGCCTTTACCCGGCCACGGTCCAGCCCCGCCGCCTCAGCGGCTCTGTTGATCGCCAAGGCCGCGCCGTGAGCCGCCCGCCACGCCGACACATAGTCCACGCCACGCGTGAACGTCATCTCAGTCTCATCGGATATGCCATCGCAGCCATCCCCCCGTTCGCCAGCCATTTGCACCCTCCCTGGTCAGGGCCTCAGGATCTCGCCGACCTTGCGCAGAGTGGCGCAAGTGGCCCACGCACGCCCGGAATTGGGCGGCATGTCGTCCCAGATGCTACGCGCGGTCACCCTGAGACGCAGCAGGTCTGCGTATTCAATTGCAAATCATGATGCAAACGTCCACTCTCGTGGCATATGTCGAGCGATCGTGACGCACCTACGGCACGGGCCCCCTCCCCGCCGCAGCAGAGAGGGGGCCCAACTCGCCCAGCCGAACGGCCAGTTAGGGCCACTCAGTACAGATACGCGGCCGTCACCCAGCCCTTGAACCCGCGCGGCAGACCGCCCGCCGAGTGCCGCTTGAGCACCACCCGGTGCCATATCTGCCCGCGCTTGTCCTGCCGCGCACCGATCAGCGTCACCCGCTCCCCCTCGTATAACTGCCCCAGGATGCGCCGGGACGTGCCGGGCCCTGTACGCACCCGCAAACCGTCCACCGTCACCGAAGCGACGTCACCGCGCTTGGCCTTGCCACCGGAGGAGTAGGCACTCCTCTCATGCCCGGACGGAGCACTGTTGCGCGACGACCCGACACCATCCGGCCCCGGCAGCGGCGCAGCCGAGGCGACCACCGCCCCCGTCATGCCGACACCCGCCACCAGCGCACCGGAGACGATCAGCGTCCGCAGCTTGCTTCCCATCATCTGACGACCCCTCAGGTTGAGTTGAGACGAGCCGCCGACCGACGGTCAGCGACTCATCCGGTTGAGTGGCCAGCATCGAACACTCACAACTCACAGGTCAACCACATAACCGGTTATGTGGTCAGAGGGGGGACTCAGGATCATGGCAGACAGCACCACACCCGGCACAGAAAGACCCCGCCAGCTCATAGGAGTTGGCGGGGCATCTCGAACCGAAGCGCCAGCCGACCAGGGGCCGAGCACCCCCGCTAGCGGCTGCTCGTCGCAACATCCAAGCCCTGCACGAGGTAGACAGTCCCCTTGCCCAGCGCATCCACCGCACAGCGCAGACGACGTTCATACAGAGGCCGCATCATGCCCTTCAGGCGCGACAGCTGCACCCACGCGCGGCCACTGAAAGCCGCTTCCTCGATCAGCATGGGCACACCAGCTTCCACAACGCCTCCGTCGTACACGAACTCAACCCCCTCAGGCGCGCCCCCGCCCGCCCGCACGTAGTCCACCGCCAGCAGGTGAACCGTCTCGCAGAGCAAGCCGGTGGCCGCACGCACCTCCCGCATCAGCCCCGCATGCGGCATCTCATCGGCCCGCAACAGACCGCCAGGCAACCGCCAGCCGGAAGTCTCGTGAGGCTTCAGGAGCAGCACAGCGCCAGCCTCATTCCGGATCACGACCGATGCCCCCATCCAGCGCTGCGGCACGGGCACAGGTTCCTTCCCGTTGGACATGGCCATCCCCTCAGCCCGCGCGAATCGGGCTCCTTGATGAAACGCTGGTTCCGCTGGGAATACGCACGGAGAACCCGCCCTCGACTGCGGCACGGTCCAAGTGGGAACAGCCGAGGACGGGGGTTCATGCGCGATCGGGTACCTGCCCAAATCGTGGTATAAGCGGGCAAGCTCCATAGCCTCAGGCGTCGTTGCAGGCCGCAGGTCATGGAGCCTCACCTTCCATTCGAGCCCGGTGGGCCGACTCAGATAGGCATGACCGCCCGCCACGAACTGAACGGTCCCCACACGACCCGAATGCCGGTCCATGACCGTTGCCCCCGGGTCAGGCGTCCGAGACGCGCCCACCTATTTCCCCTCGGACTGCCGATGCTTCGGGCACCGACACGGAGGGAACTCCGTGGACCCAGGCGCAAGGATTGCCCCCTCCACCAGTTCCTTCTCCTCCTCCGGACGCAAGCGCCCCAGAGGCTCACCTTGCTCGCCCAACTCCGCCTGCTCAACCGCACGTTCTACGGTTCCAGTCACCGCTTCTCTCTGATCCGACATCTGATTCCGCTCCGCCCACCGCACCCCTGCATGAAGAGCGATGCGTGGACTACTCTGCGTGTTCGGGTGAAACGAGCTTGCCCCTTGAACACAGCCGAGGCACTGCGGACGAGGCGTACTTCACCAACCGCACGGCGTTAGTTCCACACCTTCCACGGAGGGCCCCTCATGCCACCAAGGCGCGCCGTCACCGGACGGAGCCAGGAACCGCGTCGCCGATTCATCGAAGAGTTGCGGGCCAAGCGAGCACAGAGCGGTGAAAGCCTGCGGCAGCTGGCTGAGGTCCTCGGATGGGACTACTCACTCTTCGGCAAGATGGAGAGCGGAGAGACCCTAGGCGGCCCCGAGGTCGTTCAGGCTCTCGATCAGCATTACGGCACACCCGGATTCCTGCTCGCCCTGTGGGAGTTGGCCGTTGGCGACCCCACCCAATTCCGAGAGCAGTACCGCCGCTACATGGCACTAGAAGCCGAGGCAACAAGCCTGTGGCACTACGCGGTGAGCGCCCCGCCTGGCTTGCTTCAGACAGAGGGGTACGCGCGCGAAGCTCTGTCAGCAGGAGGATTCAGGGGCGAAGAGCTGAACCAACAAGTCGAAGCACGCATAGGCCGACGCTCGTTGCTCACAGGAGACGACGCACCGCCGTTCCGGACCATGCTCTCCGAGGCAGTGTTGCGCACCCCTCTACGGGATCCCCAGGCATGGCGGCATCAGCTTGAACACCTCATCGAGGCAGCCGACAGCCCCAACATCATGTTGCATGTCGTGCCTCAAACGGCCGGACTACATGGCCTGATGAACACCGCCGTCATGTTTCTGAGGCTGGCCGACGGTCGTACCGTGGCGTATACGGAGAACGACATCCGTGGCCAACTGATCGAGGAAAATGACCAGGTAGAGCGGCTACTTCGCACATATGATGCGGTCCGCGACTTGGCTTTGTCCCCGGCAGAGTCGCGGAAGGTCATCACGCAGATGTTGGAGGAAGTCCCGTGCGCCCCATCGACCTGAGCGCCGCCACCTGGCGCCGGAGCAGCTACAGCAACACGAACGGTGGCGAGTGCGTCGAGGTTGCCGACGGTTTCACCGGTGTCGTCCCAGTGCGAGACAGCAAGAACCCTGGCCCCGCGATCATGATCTCTGACACTGCGTGGGGCTGCTTCGTCGACTACGCACAGCGCCAGTAGCCGCGAGAGAACTAGGGCCCCGCCGATGTCGGACGGGGCCCTTCTCAGTGCGCTAGAGGCCCGACGCGCCTGGCGATTGCAGCAGGTCACGCCTAGGCACGGTGAGGGAGCACAGGCTCCACCAAGGGGCATCTCCTCGATACCGCCGCAGATCTTTTGCCGTGTGTGGTGGCTGACGGAACACACCAGTTCATGATGGACGCATGAACTGGGGGAAGATACGCCCATGGTTGGCCCTGGTTGGTCCGCTGCTCGCAGTGATCTTGTTGACTGCGCTGCCAGCGGGAGCCAAGTCCGGCGAACTCTCCTGGCCCAAGTGGCTAGTGGCCAGTCTGGTAGCCGCCAGCGGTGTCCTGGTCGCCCTCTGGACTCCCACGCTCAATGCCTGGGCCACCGCCATGGCGAACCGCACCATCCGGAGCGCTGAGAGCGCGGCACAGGCGAAAGACGCCCTGGAGCGGATGCCGGGCGAAGGCAAGATCCTGCTGTCGGAAGAGATCGCCGATCGCGCCCAACTCGGAATCCACGAGGCCCTCCCTCTCCCGGAAGGCGCCGCAGAAGAGTTGGGACTGTCACCGGATCTTCCCAGCTACGTCCCGCGCGACATCGACGCGGACCTGCGCGCCACTCTCCAGGCCATGACCACGACTGGTGGATTCGTTCTCCTCATCGGACCGGCCGCCGCAGGCAAGACCCGGTGCGCCTGGGAAACCATCCGCGCGGTCCTCCCCAACTGGCACTTTCTGATGCCCGCCACCGCCGCCGACTTAACCGCCCTGGTAAGCAGCGGAGCCGACCTGAAGCACCGCGTGATCTGGCTCAACGAGACCCAGCAGTTCCTGACCGGAACGGATCCCCTACGCGCCGCCACACTCCGTCGGATCCTCGCCGACCGGGCCCACCCAACGATCTTGATCGGCACCATCTGGCCCGACATTGACGCGCAGCTACGCGCGCCTGCCCGTGGGGAGGAGGGCAACGGAGCCGGGGAGGACTTGAACCAGAACAGCCGTGACGTTCTGGAACTTGCTCGCCGCTTCCGCCTCGTCAGTTGGAGCCAGAAGGAAAGGGAGAGGGCCGAGGTACTGGCTGCGTCAGACCCGCGAATCGCACAGGCCGCACGCCATCACGGACCCACTGGCCTCACGCAGGTCCTGTCAGCCGCGCCAGAACTGATCTACCGCTGGGAGCTGGGGGACAACCCCTACGGCCAAGCCGTCATCACCGCGGCGGTCGCAGCGCGCCGTTGCGGCCACCCCCCACTCCTCCCCCGCCCACTACTCGCAGAACTCGCCCAGGAATACCTGACCGGCCCCCAGCTCGCCGCCGCTGAGGACACCTGGTTCCTCGTCGCACTGGAATGGGCCTGTGAGCCCGTCCTACACAGCGGCGGCATCGCCCCCCTCCAACCTCACGCCGAGGCCATCGGTCAGACCGTCTCCTACACCGTCTCCGACATCCTCGTCGACCACACCGATCGGGACCTGCCAGGCGCACCCGAGGAGATCCCCGCTCGCATCTGGAGTCGCCTCATCGCGATCTCCTCCGTCCGGGCATGCATGTCCATCGCAAACACCGCCTACTTCGCGAACAGACTCGACCACGCTCACACTGCACTCCAGCGCCCAGCTGACGCAGGACAAGCCGTCTCTATGTACAACCTCGGCTTTCTCCTCAAGGAGCAGGGCGATACCGAAGCAGCCCTCACCTCGTTCACCCGGGCCGCCGACCTCGGCAACACCAACGCCATGAACCACCTCGGCGCTCTCCTCAAGGAGCAGGGCGACACCGAAGCAGCCCTCACCTGGCACACCCGGGCCGCCGACCTCGGCAACACCAACGCCATGATCCACCTCGGCGTCCTCCTCAAGGAGCAGGGCGACACCGAAGCAGCCCTCACCTGGCACACCCGGGCCGCCGACCTCGGCAACATCAGCGCCATGTTCAACCTCGGCGTCCTCCTGGCCGAGCAGGGCGACACCGAAGCAGCCCTCACCTGGCACACCCGGGCCGCCGACCTCGGCAACACCAACGCCATGAACCACCTCGGCGTCCTCCTCAAGGAGCAGGGCAACACCGAAGCAGCCCTCACCTCGTTCACCCGGGCCGCCGACCTCGGGAACACCAACGCCATGTTCAACCTCGGCGTCCTCCTGGCCGAGCAGGGCGACACCGAAGCAGTCCTCACCTGGCACACCCGGGCCGCCGACCTCGGCAACATCAGCGCCATGTTCAACCTCGGCGTCCTCCTGGCCGAGCAGGGCGACACCGAAGCAGCCCTCACCTCGTTCACCCGGGCCGCCGACCTCGGCAACATCAGCGCCATGTTCAACCTCGGCGTCCTCCTGGCCGAGCAGGGCAACACCGAAGCAGCCCTCACCTGGCACACCCGGGCCGCCGACCTCGGCAACATCAGCGCCATGAACAATCTCGGCACTCTCCTGGCCGAGCAGGGCAACACCGAAGCAGCCCTCACCTCGTTCACCCGGGCCGCCGACCTCGGAGACACCAACGCCATGAACAATCTCGGCGTCCTCCTGGCCGAGCAGGACGACACCGAAGCAGCCCTCACCTGGTTCACCCGGGCCGCCGACCTCGGCCACACCAACGCCATGAACAACCTGGCTTCTCTGAAAGAGGACTAAGGATCAGCTCCTGGCCAGGTTCTGCCCCCTCCCACCGCCGGGCCACACACCCAGGGAGCCCTCGCTCGCGATCTTGATGAGTTGTCCAGCGCTCTGTTTCCCCAGGTGAGGGCTAAGTACTCAGAGTGAACACAAGCGCAACATTGGCGAACGCTCCCGAAGGGGCCCATGCCGAAGGGCGCGCGCATGCCGCGCGGCGGCCCGAAGATGAAGTAGTCGTCGCCACTTCCACGTGCGCGAAGGCCCCGGAACCGATCGGTTCCGGGGCCTTCGTCGTTGGTTCTCTCAGATCCGGATCTGGACGGCGCGGGCGAGGCGGTCGTGCAGGCCGCGGCCGTCGCGGTCCCAGATGAGGGCCGGGATGGCGAGGCACAGCAGGATGCTGCGGATCAGGACCCGGCCGAAGCCGAGACGCTCACCGCCCTCGGCGACGACACGCAGCCGGAAGAGCGCCTTGCCGGGGGTCGCGCCGATCGTGCCGACGGTGAGCACGCTCATCACGAAGAAGATGCCGAGGGCCCAGTTGCCCATCGCCTGCTGGTCGCCGCGGGCGAACAGGCCGTACGAGATGACCATGCACAGGCCCCAGTCCACGGCGATGGCGCCGATGCGGCGGCCGGGCCGGGCGATCGAGCCCGGTCCCTCCTCCGGGAGGCCGAGTTGCTCTCCCCGGTACCCGAAGTCGACACCGGCTTCCTCCGCGGCCGCGCGCGGGCCTGACAGCCACGATCCGATTGCTTGCCTGTTGTCCACCCGTCCACGGTACTGCGCCCGATCTCGTACGGGGACTCGCGGGGTCGTACGACGGGGTCGTACGCGACGTCGTACGACGGCCCATGACTCGGCCCGCACACCCGGGCCGGTTAACTTCGGCGAAACAAATGGGTCATGCTTGAGAAATCCCCCGTCCCTATGGTCGGGTCCCAGCGTGTGCCACCGCACTGGCCGCACCACGAGCTGCGAAGCCGCAAACCCGTCCCGCCCGGGGCGGGAGTAGGAGGAGTTGGATGTTGTTCCAGAACGCCGACGACGCGAAGAAGTTCATCGCGGACGAGGACGTCAAGTTCATCGACGTCCGATTCTGCGACCTGCCCGGCGTCATGCAGCACTTCACGATCCCGGCGGCGGCGTTCGACCCGGACGAGGAGCTGGCCTTCGACGGTTCGTCGATCCGTGGCTTCCAGGCCATCCACGAGTCCGACATGGCGCTGCGCGCGGACCTGTCGACGGCTCGCGTGGACCCCTTCCGCCGCGACAAGACCGTCAACATCAACTTCTTCATCCACGACCCGATCACGGGCGAGCAGTACAGCCGTGACCCGCGCAACGTGGCGAAGAAGGCGGAGGCGTACCTGGCCTCCACCGGCATCGCGGACACCGCCTACTTCGGCCCGGAGGCGGAGTTCTACGTCTTCGACAACGTCCGCTTCCAGACGTCGGCGAACGAGAGCTTCTACCACATCGACTCCGAGGCGGGCGCCTGGAACACCGGTGCGGTCGAGAACAACCGCGGCTACAAGGTCCGCTACAAGGGTGGTTACTTCCCGGCCCCGCCGGTCGACCACTTCGCGGACCTCCGCGCGGAGATCTCCCTCGAGCTGGACAAGAACGGCCTCCAGGTCGAGCGCCAGCACCACGAGGTCGGCACGGCCGGCCAGGCGGAGATCAACTACAAGTTCAACACGCTGCTCGCCGCGGCCGACGACCTGATGCTCTTCAAGTACATCGTGAAGAACGTCGCCTGGCGCAACGAGAAGACCGCGACCTTCATGCCGAAGCCGATCTTCGGCGACAACGGCTCGGGCATGCACGTGCACCAGTCGCTGTGGGCCGGCGGCGACCCGCTCTTCTACGACGAGCAGGGCTACGCGGGCCTCTCGGACACCGCCCGCTACTACATCGGCGGCATCCTCAAGCACGCCCCCTCGCTGCTCGCCTTCACGAACCCCACGGTGAACTCCTACCACCGCCTGGTCCCCGGCTTCGAGGCCCCGGTCAACATGGTCTACTCGCAGCGCAACCGCTCGGCCGCGATGCGCATCCCGATCACGGGCTCCAACCCGAAGGCCAAGCGCGTCGAGTTCCGCGCGCCGGACCCGTCCTCGAACCCGTACCTCGCCTTCTCGGCGCTGCTGATGGCGGGCCTGGACGGCGTGAAGAACAAGATCGAGCCGCCGGAGCCGATCGACAAGGACCTCTACGAGCTGGCCCCCGAGGAGCACGCGGGCGTCGCCCAGGTCCCCACGTCCCTCCCCGCGGTCCTCGACGCCCTCGAGGCGGACCACGAGTACCTGCTGGCGGGCGGTGTCTTCACCCCCGACCTGATCGAGACGTGGATCGACTACAAGCGCACGAACGAAATCGCTCCGATCCAGCTGCGGCCGCACCCGCATGAGTTTGAGCTTTACTTCGACATCTAGGAGGCAGGTCGGACGGCCTGCGAAGGGTCGTCCGGAAGGACGGAAGCGGGGCGGGGCACATGTGTGTGCTCCGCCCCGCCTTCTGCTGAGTCGGCTCTTGCCGTCCGCCGACTTGTCGTCGCGGTCCTAGCCCTCCCCGGATGTCACCAGCCGAGCCGCGCGAGCGCCGCGGTGAGGTCCGGGAGAGGGGCGCCGGTGTCCGTCGCGTTCCAGGACGTGGCGCACAGGGCGCGCAAGCCGTCGAGTGGGTCGTTGCCGTCGCCGGTGACGGTGATGCGGTTGGTCGGTGGGTGGTGGGTGGCGTGCCAGCCCGCGCAGGTGTAGCCGTCGGCGGCGCTGTGCACGGCGGGGTGGGCGACTAGCAGGTCGCGCAGGTCGCGGCCGATGTGGGTGGGGCGTTGTCCCGGCTGGGCGCCGAGGAGTTCCGCGGGCCGGGTGGTGCCGGTCAGGACGAGTAGCGTGGCGGCGCCGGCCGCGTGGGCGCCCGCCATGTCGGTGTCCAGGCGGTCGCCGACGGCCAGCGGCCGGTGGGCTCGGCCACGGGCGATCGCCTCGCGGTGCAGCGCGGGTGCCGGTTTCCCCGCCACCCGGGGCGTACGACCGGTGGCGGTGGTGACGGCGGCGACAGCGGCACCGACACCGGGAGCGAGCCCCCGAGGCGTACGCAGCACCGGATCGGCGCACGTGGCGTACCAAGGCAGCTCCTGGCTGACGGCGTAACACAGCTCCGACAGCGCGGCCCAGTTGAGTGTGGTCGTGTACCCCAGGGCCACCGCCTGCGGGGCCTCGTCGGCGGAGGCGACCGGTGTCAGACCGGCCCCGAGCAGCGCGGAGCGCAGTCCTCCGCCGCCCACCGTCAGCACCCGTGCGCCCGGTGGGAGATCGGCCGCGGCGAGCTGAGCGAGGGCCTGCGCGGCGGTGACGACGTCATGGGCACCGGCGGGCACGCCCAGGCCGGTGAGATGGGCGGCGACGGCGTGTGGGGCGCGCTGGTCGTTGTTGGTCACGTAGACCGCGGACAGTCCGTCCGTGCGGGCGGCGTGCAGGGCGTCCACGGCGTGCGGCAGCGCCTGGTCCCCGATCGTCACGACACCGTCGAGGTCGAGCAGCAGTACGTCGTGCAGCGCGGCGAGCGGCGCGCCCTCGGTGCCCCGCGGAGCCGTACCTTCCGCGCGCGGAACGGTTGCCGTCGTGGAGGCGGCGTCCGTCACGCTGCTTCCCCCGCCTCGCATAAGCACGCGTCCACCTGCCCGTAGTACGTGCGTGAGGGGCTGCCGACCCGGTTCACGCCGACCACGACGTCCTCGGGCCCGCGGCCGATTTCCTCGGCGAGCAGCCGGTGGGTGAGCGCGGTGGCCTCGTGCACCAGCAGCGGCGTACCGAAGTAGAACTGGCCGGTCTTGGTGAACGCCGTCCGGTTCTTGGCGAAGAAGGTGAGGAACTCGGTCCACTCCATCCAGAAGGCGCGGCGCACCTTGGGCGAGGCGGGCACTATCTCGTCGCGGTTCTCGGACGTGACCAGGTATAAGGAGATCAGTTCGCGGTTCAACGTGTCGGGGTGCTCGTCATAGGTCTTGACGATCCGCAGACTGCGAGGGAGCCGCACTGATCTGTAGGCGGTGATGCCCAGTTCGTCGCGCAGGCCGCGGCGCAGAGCGGTGTCCTGGCAGCGGCCGTCCTCGTCCAGCATCTGGGTGGCCAGGCTCTGGTCGAACTTGCCGCCCGCGATGTCGACTCCGCTCGAACGTTCCTGCACCAGGATGTCGAACGTGCCGATGGCGTTGGGACGCACGACGTTGGCCTGCACGCCACGGTGCCAGTCGCCCTCACGGTGCACCCGCACGCGCGGCTTGTGCCCCTGGAACTCCTCGGTCACCGGGTCGAAGACCGGGAAGACGTCACCGCTCTCGGTACTGCTCTCGGTACTGCTCTTGGCACCGCTCTCGGCCACTTGGTGCTTCTTCACGCGTATGCCCTTCCATGACTACATGACTAGGTGTAGGTGGCACGCGCGCCACCGCGAGCCGGGATCGTAATTGAACGATCACCCTCAGCGGATCTTGGTCGGGCATTTTTGGACAGAACGCGCGCGTACCGGCATGACCCTGGTGACTTGCTCTGTTGCAGAGGGCACTGGTGCCCCTTGCGGAGCCGGGCCGCATCTGTTCGGGCATCGGGGAACGTGCGAGTTGCGGGGCGAGCACCGTGCGGGATCGAACGTGCACTCAGGGATGGCACACGTATCCGGTAAGGCCGAAAACATGGGGATAACAGCCCCTCGCACCACTGGTGAGGCAGCCACTCACAGTCAGCACTCGCGGCCAATAATTCCTCGCCCGTGACCCGCAGGGTGATGTACCGTTCCGGTGATCACTTGCGGCGGTCCCCCAACGGGCATCCGCCGCCCCACTCGACGCGCTCGGCGTCGACGCGCACCGCGCGCCCCGGCCGGAAGGAGGCGAGAGACATGGACCGTGCTGAAGTTGTTGCGGCCATAGTTGCTTCCGGCCGTGTGCCCTCGTTCTTCTGCGGCGCGCGGTAAGGCTCGAACCTCGTATCTCATACGTCGTATCCCATACGTCGCATCTCTCGCGGCGTATCTCATGCGACGTATCTCTTACGTCTAGCCTCCCCCCTTCGCTCTCCCTTCCCCGCGGCATCGTCATGCGATGACGTGTCCTTCCCGCGCGGCTCTTCGCCGCGCGGGGCGCGGGGCTGCGCGACGCCCGGAGATCGACCGCACATACGGACGACCCTCCCCTCCCTACGTCTCGTAGCCGAAGGTCCCGCAAGGACCCGTAAGGACCCGTCATGAAGACTCTGACCGAGCACGACATCCGCACCTCGTTCGTCAACTGTTCCAAGGGCGAGGCCAAGCGCCTCCCCCTGCCCAAGGCGTTGGCGGACATCGATCACTGGGACGCCCTTGACTTCCTGGGGTGGTGCGACCTGTCCGCGCCCGATCGCAGTTACCTGGTCGCCGAACGCCGCGGCGAGCTGATCGGCGTCACCCTGCGTTCGCCCGCCGCCAAGCGCGGCTTCCTGCGCCGCAGCATGTGTTCGCTCTGCCTGACCACCCATCCCGGCAGCGGCGTCTCCCTGATGAGCGCCCGCAAGGCGGGCCGGGCCGGGCGTGAGGGCAACTCGGTCGGCCTGTACATCTGTGCCGACCTCGACTGCTCCCTGTACGTACGCGGCAAGAAGCAGCCCGCGCCCGGTGGCCGTATGGAGGAGTCCCTCACCGTCGAGCAGCAGATCGAGCGCACGCGCGGCAACCTCGACGCCTTCCTGGAGCGGCTGTTCGTCTGAGCCCCTCGGCCCGGTCCGCCCCCGATCGGCGACAGTGGAGGGGCGACAGGAATGAGCCGAGTGGAGGGAGTACGGACGTGGTGGCGGCGCACATGGGGGTGGAGCCCGGTGGGCAGGGGTGGCTGCAGGTGGGTGAGTTCGGGGTCGCCTTCCTGTTGTCCGGCCTCATCGGTCTTGAGCGCGAGATCCGGCAGAAGGCCGCCGGGCTGCGCACGTACACCGTCGTCGGGGTCGGCGCGGCCCTGTTCACCCTGGTGAGCAAGTACGGCTTCACCGACGTCCTGCACTCCGGGACGGTCTCCCTCGACCCCTCGCGGATGGCCGCGCAGATCGTCTCGGGGCTCGGCTTCATCGGCGCGGGTGTGATCTTCGTGCAGCGGGGCTCGGTCCAGGGCCTCACCACCGCGGCGACGATCTGGCTGACGGCGGCGGTCGGATCGGCCGCCGCCGCGGGGCTCCCGCTGCTCGCGGTCCTCGCGACCGCCGCCTACTTCCTCGTCTCGTACGGGGTCCGGCCCCTGGCCCACCGGCTTTCCGCCCTGCGGTCCGTCCCCGCCGGGTACCGCATCACCTATCTGCAGCGGCCCCGGCTGCTGCGCGACCTCCTCGAACAGTGCGAGTACGCCGGGTTCACCGTCGCCGAGCTGCGCACCCTCTCGGCGGACGGCAGCGCGGCGGGCCCGGCCTCGCAGGACGCCGAGCGGCCCGCCGAGGTGCTCATCCACGTGGTCGGCCGCGGTGATCTCGGCGCCCTGACCGTCCGGTTCGCCGACGTTCCGGGCGTGGTCGCGTGCCGTCGGGAGGATTCCGTCGACGAGTGAGGGGGGACTGCAGTGAGCGGGAACTACTGGGACGATGCCCGCATGTCTACCTTCGTTGTGTTCGACCTGGAGTTCACCTCATGGCCCGGCGCGCTGGAGCGGGATTGGGCGGCGGCGGGGCAGCTTCGGGAGATCGTGCAGGTCGGGGCCCTGCGGTTGGACGAGGGCTTCGGTGTCGTCGAGGAGTACGAGGCGTTGATTCGCCCCGTCGTCAATCCGGAGTTGTCCGCCTACTTCACCGGGCTCACCGGTATCGGGCAGGAGGAAGTGGATCGTGAAGGGCGTTCTCCCGCAGAGGTGTTGGGGGATTTCTTGGGGTTCTGCAAGGGGCAGACCGTGCTGTCGTACGGCAACGACATGGTCGTGCTCGGGGAGAACGTGGGGTGGGTGCGCGGGCGCGGGGAGGGGATCGAGAACAGTTATCTCGATGCCGCCTTCGTGAACATCAGGCCCTGGGTGAATTCCCTGGCACCGGCCACGGCGTCGACCAACGTGGGGCGCCTGTGGGAGGTGCTCGGGCTGGCCGAGCCCGTCGTCTCCGGGCACGGTCAGGAGCACTCCGCCCTCTTCGACTGTTACTCCTTCGCCGCTGCCCTCAAGCATCTGTGCGACGACGGGGCCACTCTGCCTGCTGGCTGCCTGTAGTTCCGGGTACCGGAGCGATGGAGCGGGACCCCGCACGCGGCAGCCAGCGCGGTACCAGCACCGCAAGCAGCAGCGGCACCGCGGCGAAAGTCGCGATCACCGTGGAGACCCCGGCCCACAGCGAACCCACGCCGTAGGCGACGTAGAAGAGGATCGCCACCGCGTCGGTGCCGAGGCTCGCGACCGAGGTCACCGTGGCACGGGCGGCGCACTCGATGGTGTCCTGGAGGCGGGCCTGCGACAGCACGATGCCGAACTGGACGATGCCCAGGCACAGGGCGACGGAGCCGATGCCCCAGGGGGTGCCGCTGAGCGCGCCCGCCGCCAGCAGGGCCGTGGCCGCGCCGAGAGCGAGGGCGAGGGTGGCCGGGCGCGTGCCCGCCAGCGGTCCTGCGAGCCAGCTGCCGCACGCCTTGCCCGCCACCGCGAGCACCACGAGGAGTGGCACCGTGGCGGTCGCGACGCCGGTCGACCGCACGAGGAGCGGAAGGTACTCGTCGATCACGAGGACCGCGGGGAGGACCGCTGCCACCACGGCCGCGCGCCGGACCGCGCGGCTGGTCCGCAGCTCGGCAAGGCCGGTGCGCAGCATCGCGACGTAGCCCGTGCCGACATGGCCGGTCCCGGCATGACCCGTGCCGGTATGGCCCGTGCCGACATGACCCCCGCCGCCCCGTTCGGCGCGAGCCCGAGAAGGTCCCGGCAGGCACAGCGCGGCCCCGGCCGCCGCCAGGCAGACCAGCGCGCTCGCCCCCTCCACCAGCGCGTAGT
The DNA here is from genome assembly GCF_008704495.1 of Streptomyces kanamyceticus. Lineage (NCBI taxonomy): Bacteria > Bacillati > Actinomycetota > Actinomycetes > Kitasatosporales > Streptomycetaceae > Streptomyces > Streptomyces kanamyceticus. Next base: position 7,271,883 of record NZ_CP023699.1, on the reverse strand, counting down.
GCCCTAGGGCCAGCAGCGGAGTCGCCGAGAGCGTGGCCAGTACGTTCGCGGCCAGCGCGCCGATCCTGGCCCTGCCGAGCAGTGCGGGGAAGGTCGCGGTGGCGTCCTTGTCCGCCAACTCGTCGTAGACCAGGGCCTCCAGGGTTCCCGAGGTCAGGGCGTGACAGGCACCCCAGAGCAGGACGCCGACGACGAAGGCGGGGTAGGACGGCAGGAACATCCAGAGGGTGAAGCACGCGGCGCGCAGCAGGGCGCCGAGCGCGAGCAGCAGTCGGCGCGGGGCGACGTCCGCCCAGGCGCCCGAGGGCACCTCGAGGAGCAGCGCGGATATCGCGAGCAGGCCGAAGAGGGAGGAGACTTCCAGGGCGTCGAGCCCGGCGTCCGTGAAGCGCAGTGCGGCGACGGGGACGAACGGAATCAGGTCGTTCAGGGCGGAAAAGGCGAAGAGCGCTCTGCGTAACCTGAGTAACTCACGTGAGCAGTAAGGGGATTGCGCAAATTCCGCACCGGGAAGCCGATCGCTGCTCCCCATTTACCTGCCCCCTCTGCAAGCACTTTTCCACGGCTGGTACGCGGCGGGAAACCACCTGTCACGTACAGGCACCGTGACACAGACTGAGACAGGAGAACAGGAAGAACAAGGGGTTACGGGGGGACTTCCGCCATGCGCATTCTGCTTGTCAAACCGCCCATTCGTGCCTGCATGGTCGAAGTCGGCCGACACGTACCCATCGGATTGGCCTATCTCTCGGCCGTACTCCGCGAACAGGGGCACCACACCACGGTCTTCGACTCTCTCGCCTTCGTGGAGGACAACCACATCGTGGGCGAGGCGGATCTGACCGAAACCGAGCGGGCGAAGATCCGTCACCATCCGCGCTGGCGGCACGTGATGCACTGGGGCGCGCGGTGGGAGCGCATCGAAGAGGCCCTGCGCGAGGCCCGTCCCGACGTCATCGGCATCTCCTGCATGTTCACACCGTTCTACGAGGCCGCCTACGACGTGGCCCGCCTGGCCAAGCGGATCCATCCCGAGGCCACCGTCCTCCTCGGCGGCCAGCACGGCACGGTCTGCTACCCCCACGTCCTGCAACTGCCGGAGATCGACGTCGTGGTCCTCGGCGAGGCCGAGAGCACGATCGGACCGCTCATCACCGCGCTCGGGGAGGGACGGCGCCTGGACGAGCTGCCCGGGATCGCCTTCCGCTGCGGTGCGGGGCACTGCGCGTGCCCGGATCCCGGCGCGCCGCACATCCGGCCCCGGGCGCCGTTCGTCGCCGACCTCGACGCGCTTCCGCTGCCCGCCGCGGACCAGCTGGACTTCTCCCGGTACGACGACGCGACCACGCTCATCACCAGCCGTGGCTGCCCCTTCTCCTGCACGTTCTGCACGGTGCACGCCACGGTGGGCAAGGAGTTCCGGGCGCGGTCCGCGCAGAGCGTCGTCGAGGAGATCCAGCGCTACGTCGAGGGATTCGGCGTACGTCAATTCCTCATCGAGGACGACAATTTCACCTTCGATGTCGAGCGCGTCCATGAGATATGCCGCGCGATCATGGAACAGGGTCTGCGGGTGCGGCTGAGGCTGCCCAACGGGATCACCGTGGTGAAACTCTCCGAAGAACTGGTCGAGGCGATGGTGGGCGCCGGTTTCGAAAGCCTCTTCTTCGGGCTTGAAACCACCGATGTGAAGCGTCTGCGAAAGTTGCGCAAAGGGTTTACTTCCCTGGCGAAGGTGGCCGCCGGTGCGGAGATCTTCCGGCGGCACGGCCTCGATGTGAACGGCTCACTGATCGTCGGACTGCCAGGACAGAATCTTGCCGAGATAGCGCAGGACTCCGTGAATTGCGCCCTGGCCGGTGTGCGTTTCTACACGAACCCCTTCTATCCGATCCCGGGTTCGCCGGATTACCGGACGTGCCTGTCGGCGGGCCTGATCGACCCCCTCACCGAGCCCGCGCTGTTCGACCAGTACAACTTCGCCTTCGGCAACGGTGAGTTGTCGGCCCAGGAGATGTACTGGGCGTGGATCGTCACGCAGGCCGTGGCGCTGTGGCCCCGGTACGTCGTGGAAGGCGGTGCCCGACGGGAGCAGGGCCTTGTCACGCTGCCCGAGGCGGCTCGGCGCCTGGTGGACCACAGCGAGCTGCTGCGGGCCACCGGGCGCAGGCCCGATGTGCCCGCCCTGGTCAAGGACTTCACCGTGCGCGGGGACGAGCTGCGGATCCGCACGCATCCCCAGGGCTGCTTCTGCGCGACGCAGCGGGTGATCGGGGAAGACCAGGAAGACCACGACGGCGTCCGGGTCATTCGGGCGACCGACACCTGCCTGTACTCCGGCGATGTGATCGCCGCCGCCCTGTCCGCCTACACCGGCTCGCCGTACCGGGCCGAGCAGGTGGCCGCGGTCACCGCGGGCGATGCGGAGGCGTGCGTCTTCACCCTGCACCCGACCGATGCCGAACCGGTCGTGCCCATCCTGCGCACCTTCCTCGACCGCCTGGACGCGACGCGGCACGAGCCGGATCACCTGCTCGTACCGAGTAACGCCTGACGGGCCAACGATGCCCTAAGGGAGCGGCACCGGCCGGAAGTGCGTTGTCAGGCGCGCCTCCTCGTCCAGGACGTGGAAGGCGAGGGACGGCGGCAGGTCCCGGTGGACGTGGTGGGCCGCGTCGTCCTGGCGTTCCCAGGGGAGGCGGAGCGTGGAGACCACTCCCGGGGCCACCAGGAGGGGGCGGTTCGCGAAGGTCGTCGCGGCGGGGGTGTGGGCGTGGCCCGCGAGGAACGCCGTCACGTTGGGGTGGCGGGCGGTCAGTTCGGCGAGGCGGTGCTCGTCGCGCTGGCGGATGACGTCCACGTACGGCGTGTGCAGCGGGACCGGCGGGTGGTGGAAGGCGATCAGGACGGGGCGCGTGGGCGGGGTGTCGGCGAGGAGTGCGGACAGCCAGGTCAGGGTCTCGTCGTCGAGGCGGCCGTGGGGCTCGCCGGGGACCGACGTGTCGCACAGGGCCAGGGTGAAGGCGTCCGTGACGCACGACTGGTTGACCGGTCCTGTCCCGGGAGCTTCGCCGAGCAGGTGCTCACGGAACGCGGTGCGCTCGTCGTGGTTGCCGGGGCAGGTCAGCAACGGGTGCCGGGAGGCGAGCAGTTCGCGGGCCGCCGCGTATTCGGCGGGGGCGCCGTGGTCGGCGACGTCACCGGTGACGATGACCGCGTCCAGGTCGTACGGCAGGTCGTTCAGGTAGGTCATGACGACTCGGGTGCGGTCCACGCTGTGGCCGCCGTCGTCGGTGTCGATGTGGATGTCGCTCACATGGGCAATCACAGGCATACCCCGAACCTAGGCGGGCGCTGCGGGGCGGGTGAAGGGCCAACCGCCGGCGGTTGGCCTGGATCACTTGCGCAGGAAACGCACCGACAGGGCCTCCGCGTCCTGCGTCACCACCGCCCGTACCCCGTACACCTCCGCGATCAGCTGCTCCGTGATCACCTCTGCGGGAGTGCCCGCCGCGTACGCCCTGCCCTCCTTCAGGACGAGCAGCCGGTCGCAGAACATCGCCGCCAGGTTGAGGTCGTGCAGCGCGACGACGCTGGTGACGGGGAGGTCGGCGACCAGCGAGAGCAGGTCGAGCTGGTGCTGGATGTCGAGGTGGTTGGTGGGCTCGTCCAGGAGGAGTTCACGGGGGTTCTGGGCGAGCGCGCGGGCTATCTGGACGCGCTGGCGTTCGCCGCCGGACAGGGTGTGCCAGGACTGGGCGGCGCGGGCGGTCAGGCCGGTGCGGTCCAGGGCGTCCCGGACGGCGCGCTCGTCCTCGGGCGAGGGCGCCGACCAGGCGCGGCGGTGCGGGATGCGTCCCAGGCGTACGACGTCTCCCACCGTCAACTCGACCTGGGTGTCTGAGTGTTGCTCGACGACGGCGATCCTGCGCGCCACGGCCCGGCGGCCCGTGTCGGCCAGCGTGCGGCCGTCCAAGGTGACCACTCCTGACGCCGGGGCGAGGACGCCCGCGAGGATGCGCAGGAGCGTGGACTTGCCGGAGCCGTTCGGGCCGAGGAGGCCGACGGTGGCGCCCGCGGGCGGGGCGAGGCTGACGCCGTCGACGACCAGGCGGCCGCCCGCCTCCCGGGAGACGCGTTCGGCGCGCAGACCCGCGTCGCCGGAGACACCTTCGGCGCGCACACCCGCATCGCCCTCGTACGCGTACGCCGTCACGTCGCCCTCCTCGTCCGGTACAGCACGACCACGAACGCCGGTACGCCGATCAGCGACGTCACCACGCCCACCGGGACCTCCTGCGGGTCGAGCACCGTGCGGGCCAGGGTGTCCACCCAGACGAGGAAGACGGCGCCGGCGAGCGCCGTGACCGGCAGGAGGCGAGCGTGGCTGGAGCCCACGAGAGCGCGGGCCGCGTGCGGCAGGACGAGGCCGACGAAGCCGATGGCACCCGCGGAGCTCACCAGCGCCGCGGTCAGCAGCGCGGTCGTGCAGAGCAGGACCAGGCGGGTGCGGGCCACACGGACGCCGAGCGCGGCCGCCGCCTCCTGGCCGAAGGCGAAGGCGTCCAGGGTGCGGGCGTGCGAGAGGCAGATCAGCAGCGCGGCCGCGAGCACCGCCGCGCACAGCCATACGTCCGTCCAGCCGACCCCGCTGAGCGAGCCGAGCAGCCAGAACAGCACGCCGCGCGTCGTCTCCGCGTCCGCGGCGGTGAGCACGAAGAAGGAGGTCAGCGCGGAGAAGAGTTGCATCGCCGCGACGCCGGACAGGACCACGCGGTCCGTCGAGCCGCCCAGCGTATGGCTCAGGAGGAGCACCAGGGCGAACGAGCAGAGCGCCCCCACGAAGGCGCCCGCCGAGACCGACACCACTCCCCCGCCGACGCCGAGCACGACGACCGCGACCGCTCCGGTGGACGCGCCGGACGACACCCCGAGCACGAAGGGGTCGGCGAGCGGGTTGCGGAGCAGGGACTGCATGACCGCGCCGCAGACCGCGAGGCCCGCGCCGCAGACCGCGGCGAGCAGGGTGCGCGGCATCCGCAGGTTCCAGACGATGCCGTCCCTGATCGGGGTGAGCCGTGCCTCGCCCCAGCCCAGGTGCGCGGCGAGCGCCGACCACACGTCGGGCACGGAGATGTCCGCGGGCCCGATGGTGACGGCCACCGCCACGGAGAGGACCAGCGCGGCGAGCCCCACGGGCCACAGCAGCCACTGTCGCGCCAGGGCGGCCGAGATCACTTGGCGAGCCCGAACTTCCGCAGCCCCGCCGCCACTTGCTCGATGCCGTCGACCGTACGGATCGTGGGGTTCATGGCCTGGCCGCTGAGGAGTACGTAGCGCTTCTTCTTCACGGCGGTCAGGTTCTTGGTCGCCGGGTTGGTCTCCAGGAACTTGATCTTCGCCGCGGCGCTCTCCGCGGACTGCGACTTGCGGGTGAGGTCGCCGATGACGAGGACGTCGGGGTCGCGGTCGGCGACGGTCTCCCAGTTGATCTGGGGCCATTCCTCGCGGGTGTCGTCGAAGACGTTCTTCGCGCCGAGCTCGCGCGTGATGATGCCGGGGGCGCCGCAGCAGCCCGCCATGTAGGGGGCGTCGGAGTTGGCGAACCAGTAGAGGAGCGTCGCGTCGGAGGCGTCGATGTCCCCGGTGGCCTTGGCGACGCGGCCCTTGAGGTCGGTGACCAGCTTCTCGCCGCGCTTCTCGACGTCGAACACCTTCGCGAGGTCGCGGACCTCGCCGTAGACCGTGTCCATGGTGAGCGTCTTGACGCGCTTGCCGTCGCCGCCGCCGTCGTTGTCCTTGCCCGCGCAGTCGGTGGGCGAGACGTAGACGGGGACGCCGAGCTCGGTGAACTTGGCGCGGTCGGCGACACCGCCCTTGCCGACCGTGTACAGGAAGGAGGCGCTGACGAAGTCCGGCTCCTTGGCGAGGACCCGCTCCAGGGACGGATAGCGGTCGGCGAGCCGCTCCACCTTGGCGTTGTCCTTCGCCAGGTTCTTCAGGACCGGGTCGGTCCAGGTGCCGGTGCCCACCATGCGGTCGGCGAGGCCGAGGGAGAGCAGGATCTCCGAGGAGCCCTGGTCGAGGGAGACCGCACGCCGTGGCGGCGCCTTGACCTCGGTCTTCTCGCCGCAGGACGCGACCGTCACGGGGAAGCCCCGCGCCTTCTCCTCCGCCCCCGCCGACTTCTCCGTGGCGCCGCCGCCGCATGCCGTGAGGGCGAGCGCTCCGGCGCAGAGCAGGGCGAACTGACGTATACGGGCTTTGGAGGACACACGATCCCTTGAGTCTCACGGCTCATACGCGGAGCCTGGCCTGCGTCACGCCCTCCGCCGCCCGGTGTGCGAGCGGAGGCGCCAGCAGGTCTTCGGACTCGGGGATCGACCGGGTGGGGCGCCTTCCCGGGCGTCCGTGGACGCCCAGTGGCCGTGGCCCCGCCCGTTCTCCCTCACCGCTGCGCGTCAGTTCCGGATTCGCACCGGATTCCCTGGCCCACGTGTGGGTTTGACTGGCTTGCGCAAGTTATCACGCCTGCTCAAGGGGTCGTCATGCCCGCTCAGGAGGCCGGTCCCGGCCTCGGCTCGCCCCGGTAGGTGCCGAACGACCAGCGGTTTCCCTCCGGGTCCAGGATGCCGAACTCCCGGCTTCCGTACGGCTTGTCCTCGATCTCCACGGTGACGCGCACGCCCGCCGCGACGAGGCGGTCGTACAGCTCGTCGACCCGGTCGGTGACGACATAGGCACCGGCGGTGCCGGGCGTTCCGCAGGTGCCCTCGGGCGCCGAAGGGTCGTAAGAACCGAGCATGACGCCGCCGCCCTCGGGCCAGTCGAGCTGGGCGTGGGCGACGCGGTCGCCGTCCTCGTAGACGGCGGTGCGCAGGAAGCCGACGGTGCCGACGAGGAAGTCGATCAGAGCGGGGGCGTCGTTCGCCTGGAGGCCCGGCCAGATCGCCGGGGCGGGGGTGCTGAGCTGCTGATTCGCTGTGGTGTCAGGTGTGGTGTTCATGGCTCTCAGTCTTCGCCCGTGCCGTGCGCCCCGGCTTGGATATTCCGGCACTCTTCGGCCAGCCAGCGGGTCGGACTCGCCCCCGTGTACTGCTGGAAGTCGCGGACCAGGTGCGAATGGTCGTAGTACCCGGTGTCGGCCGCGACCCGGGCGAGGTCGGGGCCCGCGCCCGCCGCGACGGAGCGGACCACCGCGGTCCTCGCGTGCTGGAAGCGCATCAGGCGCGCGGCCTGCTTGGGGCTCAGTCCGGTCTCGGCGCGGAACACCGCGGTCAGCCTGCGCTCGCTGAGCGCGACGTGCCGGGACAGGCCGCCGACCGTGCCCGTGCCCCGGTGTCTGGCGAGCCAGGCCCAGGCCTCCGCGACCTCGGGACGCACCGGACCCGCCTCGTCGGCGGCCGCCGCGCGCCGCCGCAGGTAGTCGGCGAGGAGGGCGAAGCGGTCCTCCCAGCGCGCCAGGCCGCACAGCCGCTCGCGGATCTCGTCGGCACGGCCGCCGAACACGTCGGCGCCCCTGGTCACGAGCTCTCCGGCCAGGGCGCCTGCGGGCAGACCGAGGAGCGCGCGGGCCGCCATGGGGTGCACGGCGAGCTGGATGCCCGCCTCGTGCTCGGGCGAGACGAGGTAGGCGGGGCTCTGGTGCAGGCCGCCGACCATGATCTCGGTGCGCACCGCGTCCGCGCCGGTCGCCTGGTCCGGGGTGGCGCCGCCCGCGATGGGCCCGTCCAGGGAGAAGACCACCGTCAGATACGGCGAGGGCAGGCCCCGGTGCAGGGCGGGACGCTGCCCGGCGGTGCGGTAGCCGACCGCCGAGACGACCATGCCGTCGAGCCGGGGGACGGCCCTGACGAACTCTTGGGAGCCCATGCGTCCCAGTATGCGCGGGACCACTGACACGGACCCCGCGACGACCCCCGCGGCGCTCTCGGCGTCCGGTTCGACTACCCGTGTTCCCCCTCTCCATGCCCGGCGTTCACGGTGACTTCGATCATGGGAAATGAGCGCGGCGCCCCATAGCATTGCGCGCCGCTCCGGACGGGGCCGCACACCGCTCTCAGGAACGGCAGGACACCGCAGACATGGCAGTACGAGCAAAGAACAAGCCCGCCCTCATCGGCGCTCTGGGGGCGCTCGCCGCCGCCGTCCTCGCGGGCAGCGCGCTCTGGCCGACCTCCGAGGCGAACGCCGCGGGCTCCGAGGCGAAGACCGCGCGGGCGGCGAACAGCGCGGCCGGTGAGCTCTCGCACTGGCCGAAGCCCGTCGCCAAGAAGCTCGGCAAGGTCATCGCGAAGAACGACCACCAGGGCGCGTACGCCGTCTTCGACGCGGACAACACGACGTACCGCAACGACCTGGAGGAGTCGCTGCTCCCCTTCCTGGAGATGAAGGGCGTCCTGACCCGCGAGACGATGGACCCGTCCCTGAAGACCATCCCCTTCAAGGACACGGCCACGCACAAGGAGAGCCTCTACAGCTACTACAACCGGCTGTGCGAGGTCGACGACCAGGTCTGCTACCCCTGGGCCGCGCAGATCTTCTCCGGCTTCACGCTGAAGGAGCTCAAGGGGTACGTCGACGAGCTCCTGGCGTACGAGAAGCCGATCCCCGCCGAGTACTACGAGGCCGGCAAGCTGACGAAGACCGAGGTGAAGCCGCCGGAGTTCTCGCGGGGCATGCAACAGCTCTACAAGACGCTGCAGGCGCACGGCATCGAGGTGTACGTGGTCAGCGCGGCCAGCGAGGACCTGGTGCGGATGGTGCTCGCCGACCCGAAGTACGGCTACGGCGTGAAGCCGCAGAACGTCATCGGCGTCGCCCTGCAGCTCAAGGACCGCGAGACCGGTGAAGTGACCAGCTCCCGCAAGGAGATCGCCGAGGGCCGCTTCGGCGAGAAGGACCGCGCGAAGCTCGCGAAGCGCGAGCTGACGCCGAACCTGTGGGCGCCGCTGACCTGGTACGAGGGCAAGCCCGCGGCGATCAACACCTACATCGACGAGTGGAAGAAGCCGATCCTCGCCGCCGGTGACACCCCGGTCAGCGACGGCCCGATGCTGTTCCACTCCGCGGACGTGGAGCACGGCGGCGTACGGGTCTGGGTCAACCGCAAGGACTCGTACATGAAGCAGCTCGACGGCATGAAGAAGGAGAACGCCGACCGTCAGCGCGAGCTCGGCCGGAAGGTGACCGCCGACAAGCGGTGGCTGACGGTCACGCCGGACCAGATCGGCTGACGGCCCGCCCGCGCCGCCACGCCGTAGGTCAGTCCGCCAACGGCACGCACTCGGCGAGCAGTTCGACGACGTCGCGCCAGGCCCGCCGCGCGTGCAGCGGGTGGTGGCCGACGCCGGGGAGCACGGTCTGCTCGTGGTCGACAGGCGGGTGGTGGAAGGCGTGCTGGGCGCCGCCGTAGACCACCATGCGCCAGTCGACGCCCGCGGCCTGCATCTCGGCGGCGAACGCCGCCCGATGGTCCTGGGACATGATCGGGTCCTCAGAGCCGACCCCGGCCCACACGGGGCAGCGGATCCGCGCGGTCTCGCCGGGGCGGCCCGTGGCCAGGCCGTTGACCGTCCCGATGGCCCGCAGGTCGACGCCGTCGCGCCCGAGTTCCAGCGCGATGATGCCGCCGGTGCCGTAGCCGACGGCGGCGATCCGGTCGGGGTCGGTGCGCGGTTCGGCACGCAGGACGTCGAGTGCCGCGTGGCCGATGTCCCGCAGCCGCGCGGGGTCGGCGAGCAGCGGGGTCGTGCGCGCCAGCATCTCCTGCGGGTCGGTGAACCAGTGGCCGCCGCCGTGGAGGTCGAAGGCGAACGCCACGTAGCCCAGTTCGGCGAGGGCGTCGGCCCGGCGGCACTGGACGTCGTTGTGGCCCGCGCCCTCGGGACCGAGCAGGACCGCGGGCGCACGGCCGGTTCCCGCCGGCACCGCGAGGTGCCCGATCATCGTGAGTCCGTCGGCCGGGTACTCGACCGCGCGTGTGGTGATCGTCGTCATGGCACGGGACAGTACTGATCGCCGGGGCCAGGCCGGGCAAGAATTAGCTGTCGGCAGAGCGGCGCGGCCGACACCTCTCGTCTACGCCAACGCGCGGAAGGCATCGGCCACTTGGTGGTGGTCGGCGCCGTCCGCGAGGAGTGCGTGCAGCAGCAGCCTGGCCTTCGGGGCGTCCAGCGGGCCCGCGGAGACGAGGCCGCGCCCGAGCATGTCGTGTTCGGATCCTGGCCCCCGGTAGGTGTGGGCGAGCAGCGGGCCCGCGCCGGTGCGGGACGCGAGGACCACGGGGATGCGGGCGGCGAGCGCGGCGAGCGGTTCGACCAGCCAGGTCGGCACGTGGCCCGCCCCGAACGCCGCCACGACCAGGCCGCCGAAGCGATCGTCCACCGCGTCGAGCAGTTCGCCGCGGTCGCCGAGCGAGAGCGTGACCAGGGCGACGCGGGCGACGCGGGCGGCGGGGCGCAGCGGCAGCGGGTGGGCGACGGTGGGCCGCGCGGGGCGCAGCAGGACGCGCGGCCTGCCCTCGACGACCGTGCCGAGCGGCCCCGCGCCCGGTGACGCGAAGGTCGCCACGGACGTGGTGTGCGTCTTGCGCACGTGCCGTGCCGCGTGGATCTCGTCGGCGAGGACCGCCAGGACGCCGAGCCCCGCGCAGCCGGGGTCCGCGGCGACCGCGAGGGCGGCGGCGAGGTTGGCGGGCCCGTCGGCGCCGGGCAGGTCGGGGCGGCGCATCGCCCCGGTCACCACCACCGGGGTGCCGGGCGCGCAGGCCAGGTCCAGGAGGAAGGCGGTCTCCTCCAGGGTGTCGGTGCCCTGCACCACGACGACGCCGTGCCCCGCCCCGCGCGCCTTCTCGACGTGTTCCGCGAGGTCGGCGACGTCCTCGAAGTCCAGCGACGAACTGGGCAGCTTCCGTACGTCGTGGACCTCCACCTCTACGTCCGCGGGTGCCGTGCCCGTCGTGTCGGCGAGGAGCTGCGCCCCGGTCAGGCGGGGTGAACTGCCCCCGCCCCGCGCGGAGATGGTGCCGCCGAGGGTGAACACAGAAACGGTCTTCGCCATGTGCGTGTGCCTATCACACCCCGGGCAGCTCACACCCCGGGCAGCTCACACCCCGGGCAGCGCGCCGATAACTCCTGACTCGATCGCTGTCGTAAGTGCCGCGTGGTCCCTGGCGTTCTGCGCCGCGTAGCGCAGCGCGAAGTCCGCCACGGCCCGGTCGAAGGTGTCGGAGCCGCCCAGATAGGCGGCTATCGCCAGGCGGTCGCCCGAGCGGGCGTGGGCGCGGGCCAGGGCCGTGCCGCAGAGCCCGGCGTACCAGCGCAGTTCGGCCGTCGACATGGCGGTGATGTCCGCCGAGCCCTTCATGTCGCGCAGCTGGCGCCAGTAGAAGGCGCGGCCCTGGGGGCCCGTCATCCAGCCGAGGAAGATGTCGCCCGCGGCCTGGAGCAGCCGCTGGCCCGCCACCACGCGGTGCCCGGGGTGGAGGTAGGGCCCGCTCGGCAGCTGCTCCTCGACGACGGACCGCACCGCCTCCTTGATCTGCAGGAAGAGCGGGTCGCCCGGGTCGCGCCCGGCGAGCAGCACGATGTAGCAGCGGGTGCCGACGCTGCCGACCCCGACGACCTTGCGGGCGGCGTCGACGAAGCGGTAGCGGTCGAGGAGGAGGCGGCGCTCCTCGGAGAGCGTGGAGCGGTAGTCGCCGAAGATCTTGCGCAGGGCGGCCAGGTCGGGGGCGCCCGCGGGTTCGAGCAGCGGCGGGTCGTGGATGATGCGGCGGGCGCCGTCCACCACCTCGGTGAGCTTGCCGAGCGCCTGGAGGCTGGTGCGCCCGCGGGCGTGGGCGAGGCCCGCCTCGACGCGCTTGCGGTGGCCCGGGGAGCGGATGAGGTCCAGCACTTCGCGGGCGTCGAGGCGCTCGTACCAGACGGCGAGTTCACCGAGTCCGGCCAGGCGCCGCATGCCCTTGCGGTAGGCGGTCACGGCGTCCTGGGCGGCGTCGCGGGCGCCGTTCTCGCCCGCGCCGTTCCCGTGGGCGGCGACCGCGACGCTGGCGGCGAGCCGTTTGACGTCCCATTCGAAGGGGCCTTGGCAGGTCTCGTCGAAGTCGTTGAGGTCGAAGAGCAGGGCGCGCTCCGGCGAGGCGAAGACGCCGAAGTTCAGCAGGTGGGCGTCGCCGCAGAGCTGCACGGTGAGGCCGGTGTGCCGCTGGGCGGCGAGGTCGCCCGCCATGACGGCGGCGGCGCCGCGCAGGAAGGCGAACGGGGTCGCGGCCATCCTGCCGTAGCGGATGGGCAGCAGTTCCTGGACGCGGTCCGCGCCCTGGCGTTCCAGGACGGCCACCGGGTCGGGGCGGTCGGCCGAGGGGATCCAGGCCGCGTGCGAGGAGCGCGATGCGCGTCTGCGGGCCGCCTTGCCGGTACGGGCGCGTTCCTCCGGGGTGGTCATGCTCGCTCCCCTCTCACGCTCGCGGCGGACACCGGCCGCCCCGCGCTCGCCGCGGGCGCGGGGCGGCCCTCATCAGCAGCCAATGCGGCCGCGGTCGCCTGCGCATGCGGGGTACGCCGAACGGGTGAGCGCTCCCGGGCGCCGCGCGGGCCCCCGGGGACCGCCGTCGGCTCGGCGCCCCGCGACTCAGTGTCCCGCGGCTCGGTGTCCCGCGGGTGTCTCCTCGGCGGCCGCCCACGCCGCGACCTGCTTGGCGAGCGCGCCGCCCGCCCGGGTCCAGGCGAAGTGGTCGAGGCGGCCGCCCGCCTCGTGGGCGGTGTAGTGGCGGCGGGTGAGGCGGGCCGCCGGGACCTTGCCGACGAGGTGGTCGAGCGCGCCGGGCGGTGCGAAGGTGTCGCCCTCGACGGATACGGCGAGCACCGGCAGGTCGAGTTCGCGCAGCGCCGCCTCGTAGTCGAGCGCGGAGCCCTTGCCCGCGTAGCGTCCTGTGCGCCCCTGTCTCGCCCAGTCGCGCATGACGCCCTTGGGCTGGTCGCCGCCGAAGCGGAACAACTTGCCCGGCCAGCGGCCGAGGACGGTCGATGCCGCGGCGGCGAACAGCTCGCCGAGGAGCAGGGCCGGCCCGCGCAGCCGTCCGTACGCCCGGAACCAGACGGACCCCGAGGCGACGAGGACCACCCCGTCGACCGCGCCGCCACCGGACCCGGCGCCCAAAGCGGCGTACACCAGGCCGAGTTGCCCGCCCAGGCTGTGCCCGAGCAGGTGCAGGGGCGGCTCGGGGCCGAGCTCGGCGCGGACCGCCGAGACGATCGCGGGCAGGTCCTCCTCGACGATGGCGCGGTAGCCGTGGTCGAGGGCCGCGCGGTCGGTGACGTGCGGGGTCGCCTCGCCCTGGCCGCGCAGGTCGACGGTGAGCGCCGTGAGCCCCTCGTCGTGGAGTTGGCGCGCGAAGCGGCGGTAGAAGCGGGTGGGCGTGCCCATCGCGGGCAGGACGAGCACGGCGGGCGCGGGTGGCGGACCCGGCGCGGGCCCCGACCCCGACGGCAGGAAGCGGTCCGGCGCGGGGGCGAGCAGGGCGCGGACGGGAAAGCGGGCGCCGTCCGGGAGTTGGGCGGTGGTCAGGAGCGGCAGCTCGCCGACGGGTTGCTGCTGGGTCATGGGGCACAGCATGCCCCTTCGCACAATTGTCCGCACAGGCCCTTGCCGGGCCTGACGGGAAATGGGCGAAGTGCCGGGCCCACCGGGACGACTTCCCCGGCGGGCCCGGCACTTGCTCAGCGGCTGTACCGCATCAGCGCGCGCACCATGTGGCACGTGATGTCGGAGGGCGGATGGATCCCGATGTCCTCCGCCATGCGCCGTATCGTCGTGTTCTTCGCCTGGTTCGGCATCCATACACCCGCGTCGAGCAGGGCGATGGCCAGGCGCATGGCCTTGAGACGACGGTTGTGGGTGATGTACCACTCCCGGGGGCGTCCGGGCGGTAGGGCCTTCTTCTCCAGCGGTACGTAGGGCAGGTCGATCAGCACGGGCCTCGACGTGGACTTCGATGTCGACTTCGACTTCGTCTTCGATGTGAGTGCGGCAGCGGGCACAGGCATCCTCCTGTCGCGGTCAGGACCCCCCGTCGGGCGCCCTCGAACACTACTGTGATTCTACTGCGCGGCACTGACAATCGCCGCTGGCCAGACGGTCTTTGGGGTATTCGAACAGAACTCCGCCGCGAGCCCTGTTGCGGGTGATTCGCGGGTAGCGTGTGCGGCATGGAGATCTGGATCAACCCCGCCTGTTCGAAGTGCCGCAGCGCCCTCACCCTGCTCGACGCGGAGGGCGCCGACTACACCGTGCGCCGCTACCTGGAGGACGTGCCCTCCGAGGACGAGATCCGCGCCGTGCTCGACCGGCTCGGCCTCGAACCCTGGGACATCACCCGCACCCAGGAGGCCGCCGCCAAGAAGCTCGGCCTCGCCGACCGCGCGGCGTGGCCGCGCGACGCGTCGGGCCGCGACCGCTGGATCGGGGCGCTCGCCGGGCACCCCAAGCTGATCCAGCGTCCGATCTTCCCCAAGCTCTTAAGGAGCAGGGGAGACCCCACCCGGCAGACGACGGCACGGCCGTGGTGGCGCGGACCGAGGAGGCGGTGCGGGACGCGCTGTCCCGCTGACCGGACCCCGACCGGACCCCAACCGGAACCTGACCTCAGGTCGATGGCCAATACCTGGCAAACCGTTACAAACAGCTGCCTAGCGTTGAGGGCTCCACAGTCCACGCCCGGACGGACGATCCGGCGGACGGAAAGGAGCGCTCCGTGCGGAGCTGGATGTTCGGGGGTGTATACGGAACGGTCCTCGCGAGCGCGCTGCTGGCGGCGCTCCAGTCGGAGGGGACCCCCTATACGCCCTACTACGACGCGGCCTGGGTGATGGTGACCGCGGGCACGGCCGCCCTCGCGCACGGCTACGCGCACCACATGTCCACGCACCGGCCGGGCTCCGGCATCCACCGGTGGCGCCAGCTGGCCCTGACGCTCGTCGACGAGTGGCCGGTGATCGTCGCCTGCTGGCCCACCGTGCTCCTGCTGCTGCTCGCGGGCGCCTTCGGCTGGCCCGAGTCCCCCGTCACGTACACCGGGCTGCTCCTGAACGCCGCGCTCCTCTTCGCCTGGGGCACGACCGCCGCGCTGCGCGTGGGCTACCGGCGCCGCTCGGCCGTCCTGATCGGCGCCGCGGACGCGACGATCGGCCTGGTCATCGCGGCGGCCAACGCCGTCATCAAGTGAGGCCCGCCGGTGCCCGACGCGTGACGTCAGCCACACTCGCCCCAGGTAACACGGGGTTCACATGAGGGCAACGGTCGGGAAATCGCCGGTTGCCAGGCTGCCGCACATCACCACGGCACCGCAGCGCCCGCACGTTCTGCGCCGTACCGAGCGTTTTAAGGATGAGGCCCCGTGACCTTCAAGGCTGAGTACATCTGGATCGACGGCACCGCGCCGACCGCCAAGCTCCGCTCCAAGACGAAGATCCTGGCGGACGAGGCGAAGGGCGCCGAGCTGCCGCTCTGGGGCTTCGACGGATCCAGCACGAACCAGGCCAAGGGTCACGCCTCGGACCGCGTCCTCAAGCCCGTCTTCACCTGCCCCGACCCGATCCGCGGCGGCGCCGACATACTCGTCCTGTGCGAGGTCCTCAACACGGACATGACGCCGCACGAGTCCAACACCCGTGCCGAACTGGCCGAGACCGAGGCCCGCTTCGGCGCGCAGGAGCCGATCTTCGGCATCGAGCAGGAGTACACCTTCTTCGAGGGCGACCGCCCGCTCGGCTTCCCCGTCGGCGGCTTCCCCGCCGCGCAGGGCGGCTACTACTGCGGCGTCGGCGCGGACGAGATCTTCGGCCGCGACGTCGTCGAGGCGCACCTGGAGAACTGTCTGAAGGCCGGTCTCGGCATCTCCGGCATCAACGCCGAAGTGATGCCCGGGCAGTGGGAGTTCCAGGTCGGCCCGCTGGCTCCCCTGGAGGTCTCCGACCAGCTGTGGATCGCCCGCTGGCTGCTCTACCGCACCGCCGAGGACTTCAAGGTCTCCGCGACCCTGGACCCCAAGCCGGTCAAGGGCGACTGGAACGGCGCGGGCGCGCACACCAACTTCTCCACCAAGGCGATGCGCGAGGGCTACGCGCCGATCATCACCGCCTGCGAGGCGCTCGGCGAGGGCTCAAAGCCGCTGGACCACGTCAAGAACTACGGCGCGGGCATCGACGACCGCCTCACAGGACTGCACGAGACCGCGCCCTGGGACGAGTACAAGTACGGCGTCTCCGACCGCGGCGCCTCGGTGCGCATCCCGTGGCAGGTCGAGGTGGAGCAGAAGGGCTACATCGAGGACCGCCGCCCGAACGCCAACGTCGACCCGTACGTCGTGACGCGGCTCCTCGTCGACACCTGCTGCGCCGCCCTGGAGAAGGCCGGACAGGTCTGATCCCGACGCGTACGACGAGGGGGCGCCCACCGATTCCGGTGGGCGCCCCCTCGTCGTACGAGCGGCGTGAGCTGGCCCACCCGAGGTGGGGTGCATTTCCGGCCAAGAGCCGTCAAGAGGCCGTATCACTGGGCGAGAGGGAACTGCCGGTAACCGTCCCATCTGCTTCAATGGGGTCATGGGAAGCCACCGGATCACCGCGACAGGTCGTCACGACCTCGAGCCGTTCTGGCCCTCCCGTCAGCACCACGACTTCGACCGGGTGTGTTGCCGCGCGATGAACGCGCGGGCCTTCTAAAGCCGTTCACCCGGCCTTCGCCTGACGCGCACGACGTACGTCTCGTTCTCGACGACTCCTTCTTCGCGCGAAAGAGCTGACTTCACCATGGCGAACTCTCGTTCCTTCTCCGCCTCCCCCGCCCTCACCTCCCCGGCCCTCACCCCTCCCGTCTCCCCCGCCCGGGGACGACTGCGGGCCGTGGACCCCGACGAGGTCGTGCAGATCACCGACTTCCTGCCGCCGGGCGCCACTTGGCTGCCCGCGCCGCAGCACACCCTGCCGAGCCTGCCGGGCCAGCCGCCGATGGTCGGCTACCTCGTGCTCGTGCCCGCCGGACAGGAACCCGTCGCCGCGGAGCCCGTCCTGCCCGACGTCAGGCCCGCCGCCACCGGGCCCGTCAGGATCGACACGGTGCAGCGCGCCGCCGAGGTGGACGGGCGCGCGCTCGACCTCACGTACCTGGAGTTCGAGCTGCTCGCCCACCTCGTCGCGCACCCCCACCGGGTGCACACCCGCGACCAGTTGGTGACCACGGTGTGGGGCTACGGCCACGTGGGCGACGGCCGCACCGTCGACGTGCACATCGCCCGGCTGCGCCGCAAGCTCGGCGCCGACCACCGCAGGACGATCCAGACGGTGCGGCGCGTCGGGTACAAGTACGCGCCGCCCTCCGTCGCCGCCCCGACGCAGCGCTGATCATCTGCTGCGAGCAGAAACCTGTTCCCCTGGGCGGGGGTCCGGCGGCAGAGTCGACGGCATGAGACTTCTGATGCTGGGTGGTACGGAATTCGTGGGACGCGCGGTCACCGAGGCGGCCCTCGCCCGGGGCTGGGAGGTGACCGTCTTCCACCGCGGTCACCACGCTGCGCCCGAGGGCACCAGGGCCCTGCACGGCGACCGTCTCGCCGACGGCGGCCTCGCCTCGCTCGCCGACGGCGAGTGGGACGTGGTGGTCGACACTTGGTCGGCGGCGCCGCGGGTGGTGCGCGAGTCGGCCCGGCTGCTCGCGGGGCGCGTCGGGCGGTACGTCTACGTGTCGAGCGGATCCGTGTACAGCTACCCGGGCGAGGCCGGGTCCGACGAGAACTTCCGCCTGGTGGACGGCGATCCGGACGCGGAGGCCGTGAGCTACGAGGTGGACAAGCGGGGCGGCGAGCTCGCCGCCCTCGCCGAGTTCGGGGCCGAGCGGACGCTGCTCGCGCGGGCGGGGCTGATCCTCGGCCCGTACGAGAACATCGGGCGGCTGCCCTGGTGGCTGAACCGGGTCGCGCGGGGCGGTCCCGTGCTCGCCCCAGGACCCCGGGACATGGGCATCCAGTTCATCGACGTACGCGATCTCGCGGAGTGGATCGTCGACGCGGCGGCGGCCGGGCTGCACGGGCCCTACAACCTCGTCTCGCCCGTCGCGCACACCACGATGGGAGAGCTCCTCGATGCGTGTGTCGCCGTGGCGGGGGCGGCGGACGCGGAGCTGCGGTGGACGTCGTCCGAGGTGATCGCCGCCGCGGGCATCGAGCCGTGGATGGAGCTGCCGGTGTGGGTGCCGCCGGTCGGTGAGCTGTACGACACGTTGCACATCACGTCGTCGGAGAAGGCGGTGGCCGCGGGGCTGCGGGCCCGGCCCGTCGCCGAGACCGTCGCCGACACGTGGGGCTGGCTCCGGAGCCTTGGCGGGGTCGCTCCCCAGCGGGGGGATCGGCCCGTCGTGGGGCTTGACCCCGACAAGGAGGCGAAGGCCCTCGGGCTTTGACGTGGTGTACCCCCGGCGCCTTGTTCTTCTGCGCCGGGGGTACGTCACTTGAGCCCTATGCCTCCTTAACGGCCCGTCGGTACCGGGGCGTTGTGCCCACCCGTTCCGCCGTGCGGAACGCCTGCCCACAACGCGGACGGCTCGTCTGCCCGCGACGAGGCAGCCTCCTCCTCGCCGTGTGAGACCTTCGGCAGCCATGAGAGCCAGCGCGGGGTGTGCCAGTTGCGGTCGCCCAGGAGGGTCATCAGGGACGGGAGCAGGATCATGCGGACCAGCGTCGCGTCCAGCAGGACCGCCACTCCCAGGCCCACGCCCATCTGCTGCATGTCCTGCATGGACAGCGTGCCGAAGACCGCGAAGACCGCCACCATGATCACGGCCGCCCCTGTCACCGCGCCCGCCGTGCGGGTGATGCCCTCGCGGATCGCCGAGCGGTTGTCCATGCCCCGGTCGCGGGACTCGCGGATCCGGGAGACCACGAAGACGTGGTAGTCCATGGAGAGTCCGAAGAGGACGACCAGGACGAACAGCGGCATCCAGTTCTCGATCGCGCCGACCTTCTCCGAGCCGATCAGCTCCGCGCCCCAGCCGTGCTGGAAGACGGCGGTCATCACTCCGTAGGCGGCGCCCACCGACAGCAGGTTGAGCGCGATCGACGTCACCGCGATCACCAGCGAGCGGAAGCTGAACAGCATCAGGAGGAACGTCACCGCCGCGATGAAGGCGAAGACCGGGACGATGCCCTTGCTGAGCTGGTCGCTGAAGTCCTCGGACGAGGCCAGGTCACCGCCGACGTAGGCGTGGGCGTCCACCCCGTCGAACGCCGCGGGCACGGTGTCGTCGCGCAGGGCGCGCAGGGCCTTCTTCGCCTCGGCGTCGGTGCCGTCGCCCGGCAGCGGCACCGCGATCTCGGCGACGTTCGCCGCCTTGTGGACGGTGAGTTCGGCGCCGTCCCCCGCCTTCTTCGTCAGCGAGCCGAGCGCGGCGCGCACCGGCTGCGCCTGGATGTCGTCGGCCTTGACGACCACCCTGGCGGGCGCGGGACCGCCGGGGAACTTCTCGGTGATCTTCTTGTACGAGACGGAGAGCGGCGCGTCGGAGCCGAACTGCTTCTCCAGGCCCAGCTGTTCGGTCTTCATGCCGAGCGCGGGCGCGGCGAGCGCGAGCAGCACGACGGCGGCGGCGACGGCGAAGAACTTCGGGTGGTTCAGGACGGGCCGCAGGACGCGTCCCGCCACGGCGCCACCGGCGTGGGCGCCGCGCTTGGAGCGCCGGTTCAGGAAGGGGATGCGGCCCGCGTCGATGCGGTCACCGAGCCCGGCGAGCAGCGCGGGCAGGACCGTGACGGAGCCGAGCATCGCCACGCACACCACGAGGATGGTGGCGAGCGCGAAGCCCTTGAAGAGGAGCAGGCCGGAAAGGAACATGCCCGCCATCGCGACCATCACCGTCAGGCCCGAGACCAGGACGGCCCGGCCGCTGGTGGCCGCCGCGATCCGCAGGGCCGTCTCCGCGTCCCGTCCCGCCGCGCGCTCGTCGCGTTCGCGGCGCAGGTAGAAGAGGCAGTAGTCGACGCCGACCGCGAGACCCATCAGGAACATCACGGAGTAGGTCGTCTCGAACAGGTGCAGCTGGTGGCTGGCGAGGGACAGCAGGCCGAAGGCGCCCACGCACGCGGTGAGCGCGAGGCCCACCGGGAGCAGCGCGGCGACCACGGCCCCGAAGGCGACCAGGAGAATGCCGAGGGCCAGCGGCACCGCGGTGAACTCGGCCTTCTTCAGGTCGTCGGCGAGCAGGTCCGACAGGTGCTTCTGGGAGCTCGCGTCACCGAACTGGTAGACGGAGACGCCGTGCCCCGCCCCGTCCTCCTTGGCCCGCTCCACCGCGTCGAGCACGGGCTGTACGCGGTCGACGGCCTTGTCGGACGCGCCCTTGATCTCGAAGCGGAGCAACGCGTCCTTGCCGTCCTTCGAGGGCAGCGGCGCCTGGACGCCGCGCACCTCGCCGGTGGCGGTCAGCGCCTTCGACAGATCGGCCGCCGCGTCCCGCCAGCCGTCGGCCGTCCGCGCGCTGACCATGACGAGTTCGCCCGCGGGTTCGTCGATGTCCGCGTCCTTGAGGATCTTCTCGGCCCGGCCCGATTCGCCGACGCCCATCTCGTCCTCGGAGGCGGTGACCATGCCGGAGGCCCCGCCGATGACCGTGGCCAGGACCACGAAGAGCAGCCAGCCGAGGATGGCCGTCTTCCTGTGGTGTGCGCTCCACACACCGAGTCGTGCCGCGAGGTTGCGCCGCATGGCGTTTTCGCCCCCATAAGTCTGCGTCGGTAAGCGTCGGATAAGACGTCACTCACGCTAGAAATCGGGGGCTTCCCGCCCCAGCCGCCGAGACCCCCTCTGTCCGAAGCACAGGGCGAGCCCCGGGGGGTGTCGTCAGGTACACCCCCGCCCGGGTGAGGGGCCCAGTGACCCGCACCCCCGTGACCAGGGAGACTGTCCTTCTGACAGGCAGCTTGAGGAGAGGGACATCATGGGGACATCACGGGTGGGCAGGGCCGTGATAGCGGGTGCACGCGGCCTGTATCTATCGGTCGTCTCGCTGGCGGGCGGGATCATCTTCTTCGTCAACGCGGTCCTCGCGATCGCCTTCATCCCCCTCGGCATCGGCGTGCTCACCACCCCGGTGGTGCTGACCGGCCTGCGCAAGCACGCCAACCTGCGCCGCGTCCAGGCCGGTGAGTGGTCGGACGTCCACATCCCGATCCCGTACCGGCCCTTCCCGCCGAACATGCGACGGGGACTCATGGGGCAGGTCGACCGCTGCCACCTGATGCTGAAGGACCCGGCGACCTGGCGCGATCTGCAGTGGCTGCTCGTCGACATGACCGCGGGCTTCATCGTCGCGATCCTCGCACCCTCGCTGCTCCTCTACATGCTGTACGGCTGGGTGCTCGCCCTCGGCGTGTGGGAGCCCATCTACAACGCGGGCGGCGGCGAGTGGTACGCCTTCATCCACGTCACCTCGCAGACCACCGCGAACTACGCGGCCGCGCTCGGCACGGGCCTGTTCGTCGTCGGGCTCTTCCTGAACCCCGTCCTCATCCGCACCCACTTCCGTATGGCGCGTGGGCTCATCGCCCCCACCACGAGCATGCGCGAGCGTGAACTCGCCCTGCGCGTCGACCACTTGACGGAGACCCGGCACGACGCCGTGGACACGTCGGCCGCCGAGCTGCGCCGCATCGAACGCGATCTGCACGACGGGGCGCAGGCCCGTCTGGTCGCCATGGGCATGGACCTCGGCACCATCGAGGCCCTCGTCGAGTCGAACCCCGCCAAGGCCAAGGAACTGCTCGCCAAGGCCCGGCAGAACTCCGGCGAGGCGCTCACCGAACTGCGCGACCTGGTCCGCGGCATCCACCCGCCGGTCCTCGCCGAACGCGGCCTCGGCGACGCGGTCAAGGCCCTCGCGCTGCGGCTCCCCGTCACCACCGAGGTCGACGTGGAACTGCGGGGCAGGGCCGAGGCGCCGGTCGAGTCGGCGGCGTACTTCGCGGTCAGCGAGACCCTGACGAACGCCATCAAGCACGCGGGCGCCGAACGCATCTGGGTCGACCTGCACCACACCGACGGCATGCTGCGCATCGCGGTCACCGACAACGGCAAGGGCGGCGCCGCCGTGGGCACCGGATCCGGGCTGAGCGGTATCGAACGCCGACTCGGTACATTCGACGGCGTACTGGCCGTCAGCAGCCCGGTTGGCGGCCCGACCATGGTGACCATGGAGATCCCTTGCGAGTTGTCCTAGCCGAAGACCTCTTCCTGCTGCGCGACGGCCTGGTGCGGATGCTGGAGGCATTCGACTTCGAGATCGCGGCGGCGGTGGAGAGCGGGCCCGAACTCACCAAGGCCCTAGCGGAGTTGCAGCCGGACGTCGCCGTCGTCGACGTCCGGCTTCCGCCGTCCCACACCGACGAGGGGCTCCAGTGCGCGCTCGCCGCGCGCCGGGCCAAGCCGGGCCTGCCGGTCCTCGTCCTCTCGCAGCACGTGGAGCAGCTGTACGCCCGCGAGCTGCTCGCCGACGGCACCGGCGGCGTCGGCTACCTCCTCAAGGACCGGGTCTTCGACGCCGGGCAGTTCATCGACGCCGTACGCAGGGTGGCGGCGGGCGGCACCGCGATGGACCCGCAGGTGATCCAGCAGCTCCTCTCGCGGCGCTCCGCCGACCAGCCGCTCGGCGCGCTCACCCCGCGCGAGCGCGAGGTCCTCGAACTCATGGCGCAGGGCCGGTCGAACGCGGCGATCGCGGGGCAACTCGTGGTCACGGAGCGGGCCATCGCCAAACACACGTCCAACATCTTCGGAAAACTCGATCTTCCCGTTTCCGATGACGACAATCGGCGCGTCCTCGCGGTGCTCGCGTATTTGGACCAGGGACGCTGAACGCCTCGGATTCCTGATGCGTATGTACCCCCATGGGACGTACCTCACGTAAACGATCGAGGCTGGCGCGACGCATGGTCGCCGCGTCCGCGGCGTTACTCCTGGGCGGCGGCGGACTGATCGCCGTGAATGTCTACGCCAACGCCGAAGAAAGCGCGGATCAGCCTCCCCCACAGAGTGCCGGGCAGCAGGTGTCCACCATCAGCTGCCCGGACGTGGCCAATCAGCTTCCCGAAGTGCCGGACGCGGCGCGCGGCGATGTCGATCGGCAACTCGCCGCCCTGGACAGCCAGATCACACGGGCGTACGACGCGTTCGGCAAGGCACAGGCGCAGGACAAGGAGTCCGTGCTCCCGCCGCTGGAAGCGGAGCGCAGGGACACGCTGGGCGAGATCGCGCGGTCCATGGAACAGGCCGGTGAACGGCCCGACAACCTCGACAGCATGGCGCCTTGCACGCTGCGCGCGGCTGACCAGGAGCAGGGGCAGACCCAAGGCCAGAGCCAGGGCCAAGGGCAGGCGCAAGGGCAGAAGGGCAACGGACCCGAGGCCGGTGACTTCGTGGACATCAAGTCCGTCCGACCCAATGTCGACCGCCCCCGGGAACGCCGCGGCGCGTCCCTCGGCACCTTCACCACACAATGCGGACGGAACGCGAACGGCAAGTTCAATCCCGACAATGTCATCGTCGCGCCCGGTGTGAGCAATGGCGCTCACCACATGCACGATTACGTCGGAAATCAGGCGACGGATGCCTTTTCCAGCGATCAGGATCTCGCGAACGGCAGGACGAGCTGCCGCAATCAGGGTGACAAGTCGACCTATTACTGGCCCGTCCTGCGACTCCAGAACGGAAAGGACGAGAACGACGCGGGAGCGGACGGCGGCGGCAAGGACCAGAATGTCGGGGAGATCCAGACCCCGGCTTCCGTCACGCTGAAGTTCACCGGAAATCCGACGGGAAAGGTGGTCGCGATGCCGCGCTTCCTGCGGATCATCACCGGTGACGCCAAGGCGTTCACGAACGGCGACGCCAACGCCAACGCCTCCTGGAGCTGCACCGGATTCGAGAACCGGCAGCTGAAGGACAAGTACCCGATCTGCCCCCGGGGCAGCGACGTCGTGCGGACCTTCAGGTTCCAGAGCTGCTGGGACGGCCGCAACACCGACAGCGCCAACCACCGTACGCACGTCGCCTTCGCCGACCCCCGCACAGGCGCCTGCCCCCAGGGCTTCCGGGCCGTTCCCCAGCTGGTGCAGCGCATCGTGTACGACGTGCCGCCGGGGCCCGGCTTCGCCGTCGACTCGTTCCCCGAGCAGCTGCACAAACCCGTCACCGACCACGGTGACTTCATCAACGTCTTCGACCAGAAGCTGATGCGGCGCGTCGCGAACTGCGTCAACTCCGGTCAGCGCTGCACCTGACCACCCACCCTCAACCCCTCCCCATCCCCACCCCCATCTCCATCCCCGCTCCCCCACCCTGGTGGCCGCCGCCGTGCCCGTGCATTCCGGCGGCGGCCACCACGGTTCCGCCGAGCCGCTTGCGCAGCGCCGAGATGTCCTGGGCACCGCCGACCGCGACCCAGCTGGTGCCGACGAGGTACGTGCCCCCGTAATCGTTCGCCTCGTCGAGCCATTCGGCCTGGCCACGGGCGTTTGTAAAGGTTACGAACACGTAGTGCCGGGCACCGTTGTCACAGGTGGCCTGCCGCAGTTCGGCCGCGTCCGTCTGGACCTCGGGCCTGCACCGCGCCCTGGCCGCCAGCTGCTCCAGGCTGCCGCTCGCCGTATCCGGTGTGTCGTCACCGTCCGAGCCGCACCCCGCCACCGCAAGCAGCACTCCCATCGCCATGCCCAAAAGCGCGCTTCGCGCTGCCCTCATCGTCCCACCAGACCCTTCCGGCGAGCCGAACTCGCCATCTTCTTCCGCACCGTTGAGCACCTCGGGCCACGCGGATACCGTGCGCCGGGTCCTTCAACACAGGAGGTACACATGTCCGATCCGTCCCGCCGTACCGTGCTCGGCACCGCAGGAGCGCTCGGCCTCGGCGCCGCCGTCGGCGCGATGTCGCCGCCGGCCCACGCCGCCGGGCCCGGTGAACCCGCCGGGGGCCCTGCCTTCGATACGGATTCCGCGCGCTCAGCACTCAACAGACTCCTGCCGCACCACGCGGACCAGATCCGTCTCAGACTCGTCGCGGCGCGCGACCACGAGGACCGCTTCCGGGTCACCGGGACCACCGGACGGATCGAGGTGTCGGGCACCACGCCCGCGGTGCTGCTCACCGGCGTCCACTGGTACCTGAAGTACGTGTGCGGCGCCCACATCACCTGGAACGGCAGCCAGTTGAACCTGCCGACCCGACTGCCAGCACCCGCCAGGCCACTCGCACGCTCCACCTCGCTCCCCCACCGCTTCGCCCTCAACGACACCAACGACGGGTACACCGCGCCGTACGCCGACTGGGCGTACTGGGAGCGGATGATCGACGTACTCGCCCTGCACGGCTGCAACGAAGTCCTGGTGATCGCGGGCGCCGAAGCCGTCTACCACCGCGTGCTCAAGGACTTCGGCTACACCGACGCCGAGGCCAGGGCCTGGCTGCCCGCGCCCTCGCACCAGCCGTGGTGGCTGCTGCAGAACCTCTCCGGATACGGCGGGCCGCTCTCCGCCCAACTCATCGCCAACCGCGTCGAGTTGGGGCAACGCATCGTGCGACGACTGCGCTCGCTGGGCATCGCGCCGGTGCTCCCCGGCTACTACGGGAACGTGCCCGACGGATTCGTCCAGCGCAACGGCGGTGACGCCCGCGTCGTGCCGCAGGGCGTCTGGCACGGCTTCAAGCGGCCCGACTGGCTCGACCCGCGCACCTCGGCCTTCGCCAAGGTCGCCGCCTCCTTCTACCGTCACCAGGAACAGCTCTTCGGCCCCGCCTCGCACTTCAAGATGGACCTGCTCCACGAGGGCGGCACCGCGGGTGACGTACCCGTGCCCGACGCCGCGCGCGGCGTGGAGAAGGCCCTGCGCACCGCGCGGCCCGGCGCCACCTGGGTCATCCTCGGCTGGGAGGCCAACCCCCTGCCCGCGCTCCTGGACGCCGTCGACAAGAAGCGGATGCTCATCGTCGACGGGGTGTCCGACCGGTACGCGAGCGTCACCGACCGGGAGAAGGACTGGGGCGGCACCCCGTACGCCTTCGGCACCATCCCCAACTTCGGCGGACGCACCACGATCGGCGCCCGCACCCACCTCTGGAACGAGCGGTTCTTCGCCTGGCGCGACAAGGCGAACAGCGCCCTGGTGGGCACCGCGTTCATGCCCGAGGCCACCGACCGCGACCCCGCCGCCTTCGAGCTCTTCTCCGAACTGGCCTGGACGAAGACCGTGGTGGACCGCGCCGACTGGTTCTCCTCGTACGCCGACTTCCGCTACGGCGGAGCCGACCACGACGCGCGGGCCGCCTGGCGCGCGCTCAACGACACCGCCTACCAGCACACCGCCGTCGAGCGCAGCGACGCCCACGACTCCCTGTTCGCCGCCCGCCCCGACCTCGCGGCCAACCGCGCCGCCGAGTACGCGCCGCGCGCCCTCACCTACGACCCCGGGCGCTTCGACGCCGCGTTCGCCGGGCTGCTCGGGGTGCGCGGGCCGCTGCGGGGCAGCGCCGCCTACCGGTACGACCTGGTGGACGTGGCCCGCCAGGCCCTCGCCCACCGCAGCCGCCAGCTCCTGCCGCAGCTGCGGCGCGCCTACGCCCGCGGGGACCGGGCCTCCTTCGCCGCGCTGTCCACCCTGTGGCTGCGGTTGATGCGGCTCGGCGAGGAACTGACGGGGACCGTCCCCGCCTTCCTGGTCGGGCCCTGGATCGAGGCGGCCAGACGGATGGGCACGACGGACGCGGAACGGGCCGAGTTCGAGCGGACCGCGAAGGTCCTCGTCACCGTCTGGGGCGGCCGCGACACCTCCGAGGGCGGCAAGCTCCACGACTACGGCAACCGCGAATGGCACGGGCTCACGGGCGACTTCTACCTCCCCCGGTGGCAGCGGTGGCTCGACGAACTCTCCGACGCGATGGCCGCGGGGCGCGAGCCGAAGGCCGTCGACTGGTTCGCGGCCGAGGAACCGTGGACGCGCGAGCGCAAGAACTACCCGCTGCGGCCGGTCGGCGACGCCTACCGGACGGCTTCACGGGTCCGCGACGTACTCGCCCGCGCGCCCTACCAGGGCACGCTGGAGGTCACGGCCGACCCTCCCGCCCTGCCGCCCGGCGGACACGGGCGCGTCACCGCGCTCTTCCGCAACGTCAACGGCCTGCGCGCCACGGGGCGCGTCGACTTCGACCTGACCGGCGTCGACGCGGAGCCCTCCGGCCCTGTCTCCCTGGACCGGGTCGCGCCCGGCGGCACCGGGCGGGTCGCCTGGCGGGTCCGTACGCCGGGGACGCCACTGGACCGTCCGCTGCGACCGCTGCCGTACGAACTCGCGGTGCGGTACGGGCCGCAGGGAGAGTCGCGGATACGTACGGTGGCGGAAGGTTCCTTGTACGAAGCCGGTCCTCTCAGCGACGGCTGGCGGACCTACTCCAACAACGGCTCCGTATTCGGGGAGTTGGAGGGCCGGTTCGCGATTCACGGGGGCGGGGCGGACCTGTGGAAGGGAACGACGGAGTTCGGAACGCTGTACCGAACGGGAGCTCTGGCCCCCGGCGTCTCCGCGACGATCCGCGTCGACTCCCAGGAGACAACGGGCCCCTGGGCCCGAGCAGGCCTGATCGCCCGCAACTCCCTCGCGACCCCCGGCTCCCCCGGCTTCCTCGACCTCGCGGTCACGCCCGCCAACGGCGTAGTGCTCTCGTACGACACGAACGGCGACGGCACTCTGGACACGTACAAGCGGATCACGGGTCTCAAGGCCCCGGTGCTGCTGCGGTTGACGCGGGGGTCGGGGGGCGTGTTCACGGGTTCCTGCTCGACGGACGACGGGGAGACGTGGCGGACGGTGGCGTCGGTGACGGTGCCGGGGGCTGGGGGTGGCGGGGTCGATGTGGGGCTGTTCATGAGTGCGACGAATGGGGGTGACGGGGGAAAGGGCCTGGTGGAGTTCAGCGGGTGGCGTGTGGAGTAGCTGGCGGGTTTCCCTTGGGCTGGGGTCTGCGCCTTGTCTTCGTCTTGGGGGCGGGGCCGCGGGGGTATGTGCGTACTCGCCATCCCGGGGCGGAGGCCACTGGCCTTGCTTCCTTGCCCCGGTCTCCACTGTGCTCCGTTCGCACATACCCCCACGTCCCCTCGGGAGCGCGGGCGGCTGCGGGCCGGTGGGGGTGTCCCCACCCCCGCCCGCGCCGTGTTTTGTGCTCCCGTTCCCGTCCCTCGGCGCCGGGGGCTGTGCCCACCCGTGCCGCCCAGCGGCACGCCTGCCCACAGCGGCGGGACCCCCACCGGCCCGCAGCCGCCATCCCGGCCTGAGGGGACGTGGCGGTATGTCCGCCCGGAGCACTGGGGGCCTCGTTCCGAGGTGCCCAAGCCGTGGCGGTACGCCTGGGACGGCGAGGACGGACATACCGCCGCGGCCCCGCCCCACAGCCGAACCCAAGGCGGGTTGCTCCTACAGGAACGGTCCGTCGCGGAGATACGGGTGGGCGGGTGGGCACGCATCCGCCGCGAAGCGGCGGGGTAGTCGCTCCCCCCAAGGCCCAGGGGCCCGGCAAGGTGACCATCTCACCATTCCCTCGTTTAGCTGAACGTGTCGTCGAAAGCGCAGACCCACCCCAAGCCCCATCCCCAGCCCCGGAACAGCGCCAGCGCCCCTGTAGACGTGGAACAGGCCGAAGCCGCCCTCGTCGAGCACTACCCACGGCTCGTCAGGATCGCCTACCTGGTGCTGCCGCCGAGCCTCGGGCGCAATCGCCGGGTGCTGACCGCTCACGCCCTCGCGCAGCGCGCCCTGCCGCGCGGCAGGAAGTCGGGGGACGAGGTCGTCCTCCCCGCGCAGCACGGTGCCCGTGAGCGGCGCAACGGCGACCCGGGCTACGCCTACGTACGGCTGCGGGTGGTGCGTACCGCGCTGGAGGCCGGACTGCCGCTGAAGCGGAAGGCGTGGCCCAAGCGGTCCCAGTTGCCGCCGCTGCTTCCGCAGGTGTGGGGGCTGCGGCTCTTCCCGCGGTCCGGCGGCGCCGATGAACTCGACCTGGACCAGCGGCTCTCCGCGCTGTCCGGCTCCGCACGCGCCGCGTACGTGCTGCGCGGCCTGGAGCGGCTCGACGACTCCGCCGTGTTCGACGTGCTCTGCGCGGCGGGCTGCGCGGACCCCGGTGACGCGCTGGCGGAGGCGGACGGCGTCGAGGCCGGGTACGGGCTCTTGGAGTCGCCGGAGTTCGACCCCTGTTCGCTGCACGCGCGGCCGACCGATCTGATGCGGCGCAGGCAGCACATGAAGGCCGCGGGCGTGGCGGCCGCGGCCGCGCTGGTGTGCGGCGCGCTGCTCGGGCTGCCCGGTGAGGGATGGAGTCCGGACGGCGCCGCCGCCCCGCCGTACGCCCGCAATCCGGCGGGCCAGGCCGCCCTGGATCCGGGCAAGTTGACGACCGCCACCGCGAGTTCGTGGAAGCGTTCGGCGCGGACGGACTTCTCCGTGTGGCCCGCGCGGGGCGATCTCGTCGGCGATCGAGCGCTGTTGCGGCGCGCGCTCGCCGTGTGGGCGCGGCCCGGCGAGTCCGTTCAGGTCTCCGCCACGCCGGGCACCGCGGCGGGGGCGCCGCCGGGGCCCCCGCAGTTGCTCTTCGCCGGTGTGGTGGACGAGACCCGCGTCGTCCTGCTCTACGACGGGCAGCGCATCGCCCGGTACGCGGAGCCGAAGGAGGGCACGAGCGGCGCCGCCCTGGACTTCGCGCGGGTGGACGGCGCGACCGGCGCGGAGGCGAACGCCGTGGTGGTCAGCCGCGCGGACGGCAACGTCCGCTATCTCACCGCTCCTTGGATCGGCTCGGCATCGGTGAGCGATCTGCTGAAGCCCGCCGCGAAGGGGCTGTCCCTGCACCGTTCGGCGGACGGCGTCACCGACCCCTTCGCCAGTCCGGCGACCGCCCGCGACTGCACCTCGTGGAACGCCTTGCGGCTGCGCGACAACTCCGGCACGGTCCGGATGTCGACCGACCTCGGGGAACTCGTCCCGGCGCACCTCACATCGGGACGGCCGGGAGCCCCGCGCGAGGCGTCGCCCGCGCAGTGGGCCAAGTCCGCGTGCTCCCTCGCCTCGGTGCGCTCGCACGGCGTACGGTCCGTGAACTCCTGGGCGTACGCCCGTCAGGCGCTGCCCGAGGCCAACGGCGCCGCCGAGTGGGTCTGCACGCGCGCCGACACCTGGCAGGGCGGCGGCAGCCGGATCCTCGCGCAGTTCCAGACGTCGGGCCCCGCCGGGGCGGTCGCGGCGAAGGCCGAGGACTCGCCGGCGTGCGGCGGCAGGGATCCGCTGGTCCTCGCGGGCGTCCTGTGGAAGTCGCGGGCCGGGAACTGGTACCTGCTCGGCGCGGGCAGCAAGGAGGTCACGTCCATCACCGCGTCCGGCGGCGAGCGCGTGAGCGGCCACGTGCTCGCCGTGCGGACGGAGCGGGCCACCCGGGCCCGGCTCAGTGGCGAGCTGGCGGACGGCCGGAAGGTGGCCACCTTGCGGTAGGCGCAAAGTTCCCGCCGCAGACCCCTGTACCCCCACGACTACCCATCAGTACATTGACACCATGTCTAATACGCAGGGCCGGGCGCCCAAGCCCCTCGCGTCCGAGCACATACCGCTCAAGGCACGCAACGTCTCCTTCTCCTGGGAGAAGACACCGCTCCACTGGCTCCCGAACGACCCGTTCACCACGCACACCATCAATGTGCTGCACCTGCTCCTGCCCGCGGGCGAGCGCTGGTTCGTGCACGTCTACAAGCAGGTGCTCCCGCTCATCCGCGACGAGCGGCTGCGCGAGGACGTGATCGGGTTCATCGGCCAGGAGGCCATGCACTCGCAGGCCCACGACGAGGTCCTGCCGCACCTCAAGGAGCAGGGGCTCGACCCGACGCCGTACACCGCGCAGGTCGACTGGCTCTTCGAGAAGCTGCTCGGCGACCGGACGCTGCCGCCCGGCAAGGCGCGCGAGTGGTGGCTGATGGAGCGGGTCGCGATCATCGCGGCCATCGAGCACTACACCGCCTTCCTCGGCGACTGGGTGCTCAACGCCGACGAGCTGGACCGCAGGGGCGCCGACCCGACCATGCTGGACCTGCTGCGCTGGCACGGCGCGGAGGAGGTCGAGCACCGCTCCGTCGCCTTCGAGCTGTTCATGCACGTCGACGGGGGCTACCGGCGCCGGGCGAGGACCTGGGCCACCGCCTTCAGCGCGCTGGTCTTCCTGTGGCAGCGCGGGGCGCGGTTCTTCATGGAGAACGACCCGACGCTCGTCGACGGCCACGCGAGCTTCAAAGCCTTCTACCGCAGTGGGCGCGCGGGGACCCTGCCCTCCACCGGCGCCATGATCCGGTCCATCCCCCGCTATCTGAGCCGGAGTTACCACCCCTCCCAGGAGGGCAGCACGGCGCAGGCCGTCGCCTACCTCGCCTCCTCGCCCGCCGCCACCGCCGCCGAGAAGGGCGCCGTCTGACATGCCCCGCATCCGCACCGTCGTCCTCGTCGCGGGCGTCGCCCTGCTCACCCGGCGGGCCATGCGCCGCCGCATCGACGCCTCCCCGCTGTGGCCGCTGCCCGCCCTCGCGGAGCCGGTCTCCGGGCAGCCGCGCTCGCGTGCGCTGCGGCTGCGCGTGGCCCGGCACGAGAGCGTCGCCGACGGCGTCGTCCAGCTGCGCCTCACGGGCGAGCGCCTGCCCGCGTGGCAGCCGGGCGCCCATCTGGACCTCGTCCTGCCGTCCGGGCTCGTGCGGCAGTACTCGCTCTGCGGCGACCCCGAGGACTCCTCCTCGTACACCGTGGCGACCCGGCTGATCCCCGCCGAGCAGGGCGGCAGGGGCGGCTCGCGCGAGGTGCACGAGGAGCTGCGGGAGGGCGTCGAGGTGGAGGTGCGCGGGCCGCGCAACCGCTTCCCGCTCGCCGACGCGCCGTCGTACGTCTTCGTGGCGGGCGGCATCGGGATCACCCCGATCCTGCCGATGCTGCGGGCCGTCGAGGCGGCGGGGGCGGACTGGCGGCTGCTGTACGGGGGGCGTTCGCGGGCCTCGATGCCGTTCCTCGAAGAGGTCGAGAAGCTCGGCGGGCCCGCGGGCGAGCGGGTCACCGTCGTCGCGCAGGACGAGGACGGGCTGCCCGATCCGGCCGCCTTCCTGGCCGACAGCGCGCCGGGCACCGCGGTGCACGTGTGCGGCCCCGAGCCGCTCATGGACGCCGTCGCCGCGGCGCTGCCCGCGGACTGCACGCTGCACCTGGAGCGGTTCGCGCCGCGCGCCGTCACGGACGGCGACACCGCCTTCGAGGTCGAACTGCGGCGCAGCGGACGCACGGTGGCGGTGCCCGCCGACTCCACGGTGCTGGCCGCCGTCCGCGCCGAGCTGCCCGACACCGCGTACTCGTGCGCGCAGGGATTCTGCGGGACGTGTCAACAGCGGGTCCTGGAAGGGGAGATCGACCACCGGGACGAGCTGCTCACGGACGCGGAGCGGGACGGTTCGATGCTGATCTGCGTCTCGCGGGCGCGCGGCGAGCGGATCGTCCTGGACATGTGAGACATGCCGGATGCGTGAACTGCCGTACGGGGCCGGTTCGTCGGCGGTTCTGTTCCGCTCGGTAAGGTGTTCGCATGACTACCGGGGTGCGCCGCAGGATGGGTGTCGAGGAGCGGCGGCAGCAGTTGATCGGGGTCGCGCTCGAACTGTTCAGCCACCGCTCTCCCGACGACGTCTCCATCGACGAGATAGCAGCGGCCGCGGGCATCTCGCGCCCGCTGGTCTACCACTACTTCCCCGGCAAACTCAGCCTGTACGAGGCGGCGTTGCGCCGGGCGGCCGATGATCTGGCCGAGCGGTTCGTGGAGCCGCACGAAGGGCCGCTCGGGGCGCGCCTGCTGCGCGTGATGGGACGTTTCCTCGCCTTCGTCGACGAGCACGGGCCCGGCTTCTCCGCGCTGATGCGCGGCGGTCCCGCGGTCTCCTCGGTCTCCACGGGCGGCGCCTGCTCGATCGACACGGCGTCGACGACGAACGCGCTGATCGACTCGGTGCGGCAGGCGGCGTACGACGAGATCCTCAAGCACCTGGGGATCACGGACCCGCCCGCCCGCCTCGAACTCGTCGTGCGTACCTGGGTGTCGCTCGCCGAGTCGACGGCGCTGATCTGGCTGGACGGACGGCGCATCCCGCGCGCCGAGCTCGAACTGCAGCTGGTGCACGACTTCGCGGCGCTCGCCGCGGTGAGCGCCGCGTACGACGAGGAGATGGCGGAGGTGCTGCGCGGCATCCTCGCCGCGGAACCGGCCGACGGGCCGTTCGGCGAACTGATCAGCCGCCTCGTCGCCCTGGTGCCTCAGGCGTCGGCCGACTTGCGGTAGGAGTCGTCCAGGTCCCGGATCTCGGCCGACGCGTGCAGGCGCGGGCCGCCCTCGGTCCGCACGTACTGCCGCAGGAGTTCCAGCGCGCCCTCGGTCACCCGCGCCTTGACCTCGGGCGAACGCCCGGGCAGCAGACCGATCATGACGTGCACGATGCCGTCGTCGCCCGCGCCGTCCCCGACCAGGCTCCCCTCGGTCGGTACGAAGCGGGTCTTGCAGGCGTCCGAGGTGGCGCCCGCGACGTCGACGAGCAGCGGGTGCAGGGCGAGCGCGAACCCCTTGCGGTCGAAGGCGCCCGCGAGCTCCTCGGAGTAGTCGACGGTGATCTGCGGCATGGGCCACCCCTCGTGCGTCCGGTGTCGTGCCCACCTTTACGGTGATCGCCATGACGGCGCAACTGACCTTCCGCGGCGCGGCGGACGACGACACATCGACCCTGGTCGGCCTCTACGACGACGCGGCCCGCTGGATGCTGGAGCACGGCATCGAGCAGTGGAAGCCCGGCGGCAAGGACGCACAGCACTTCCGGCGCCTTATCGGGTCGGACACCCACGAGGTGTGGCTCGCCCAGGACGGCGACGAGGTCGTGGGGGCGTACGAGGTGTGGTGGGACGACGAGGCGGCCTGGGGGGTGCGGCCGCCCGACGCGGGCTACGTGCACCGGCTGATGACGCGGCGCGGGGCCCGCCCCGGCACGGGCCGCGCGATGCTCGCCGCCGCCGAACGGCGGATCGCCGCGGCGGGCCGCGACCTGTGCCGCCTGGACTGCATGACGACGGTGCCCCGGCTGTGCGCCTACTACGAGCAGGCCGGGTACACGGCCGTCGGCGACCTCGCGGGCAAGGTGGCGCCCGACGGGAGCACCTACGGCGTGACGCTCCTGGAGAAGCGGCTGCGCTAAGGGGCGCCCGCCAGGCATACGGCGAGGAGGGCGATGTCGTCGTCCCTGCCGTGGCCGAAGCAGGTGAGCAGGGTGTCGCAGAGGGCCGCGACGCCCGGGGGCGCGTCGGCCGCGGCGGCGCGCAGGTGTTCCATGGAGACCGCGAGGTCCGTGCCGCGGGTCTCGATGAGGCCGTCGGTGACCATGAGGAGCCGGTCGGTGGGGCGCAGGACCGTCTCGGTGGGTTCGGGGCGGCCGAGGCCGAGGCCGAGCAGCGGGCCCTTGGCGTCGAGGTAGTCGGCGGTGCCGTCGTCGCCGACGACGAGCGGCGGGATGTGTCCCGCGTTGGCGACGCGGGTGCGTCCCGTCTCCGGGTCGATGAGCGCGAGGCACAGGGTGGCCGTCCGCTCGGGGTGGTAGCGCTGCAGCATGGTGTCGAGCCGGTGGGCGAGCGCGGCGGGGTCGGGGTCCTCCAGGCAGTAGGCACGCAGCGCGTGCCGGATCTCGACCATCACGGTGGCGGCGTCCAGGGAGTGCCCCACGACGTCGCCGATGGCGGTGAGCAGGCCCTGCGAGGTGTGCAGCGCGGCGTAGAAGTCACCGCCGATCTCCGTGTCGCGGGAGGCGGGTTCGTAGCGGACGACGACCTCGGTGCCCGGCAGCTGCGGGACGTGCGTCGGCAGGAAGCTGCGCTGCAGGGTCAGGGCGATGTGGCGTTCCATCTCGTACATGAGCAGTCGCTCCGCGGCGAGCGCGGTGGCTCCGGCGAGCCTGCCCACGAGACGCCCGGTGTCGGGGTGGATTCCTTGGGCGTACGCGGGGACGGCGAGGCAGACGGGCTCGCAGCCCTCGCGAGCGCGGGCCAGCGAGAGCCGGGCGCCGTCCTGGGGTCCGGTGCCGCCGGGCCCTTCGGCGTGGAAGAAGCCGGGCGGCCAGAGCGGGGCGGCCACGACCGTGGTGTGCACGCCTGTTCGGCCCGCCATGACGCGCCGGGTCAGGCGGGCCACCGCGTCGTGCGCGCCGTCGTCGGGCAGCGAGGCGGTGGACCTGCGCCGGGACAGGCCGCGGTACAGCGTGCCGTCCTCGCCGAGGACGAAGGCGGCGGCGGGTCCCCGGGTGATGCTGGCCGCGCCGACGGCGGCGGCCTCGGCGAGTTCGGTCGGGCAGCGGGCCGACTGCACGTGGAGGACGGTCTCGGCGAGCTGGGCGAGATGCCCTGCGTGCGCCTCGGCGTCGCTGCGGTGCCGGGCACCGCGGGCCACGGCCCGCACGACGGCCTGGATCTCCTCCGGTTCCGCGGGGACCGTCAGATAGGCCTCGCCGCCCGCGTCGAGGCCGCGGCACCGGTCGGCGGGGGCTATCCGGGCGGCCGAGAAGTGCACGACGGGCAGCGCCGCCATCAGCGGTGACTGTTTCATGCGGCGGCACAGCTCGAAGCCGTTCATGTCGGGGAGCCCGACGTCGACGAGGGCCACGTCGGGCAGTTCGCCCGCGCGCTGGCGCACGTCGAGTTCGACGAGGGCCTCGCCCGCGCTCGCGGCGAGCACGACGCGGTGGCCGTCCCTGCGCAGCACGGCGCCGATGGCGTATCTGTTGGCGGCGACGTCGTCGACCACCAGGATCATGGTCTCTGCCTTGTCGTTGACGCTCACGCGGGGCCTCTTCGGGAGTGGTGGGCAGACCCCCCGCGGGCCTGCCCGACCAAGTTAGCGCCCTAGTGCACGCTCCGGGAGAAGACGGCCACGGTCCGCCCGGGAACGGTGAAGATCCCGGAACTCTTCTCGTACGTGGCGGACTTGACGATAGGATCTGCGCCCTTCGCCTGCACCTGGTGCAACGCGTACGCGTGCCCCGCGACCCCCCGTACCCGCTGTTCACGGGTGTCGGGGGTGGCGTTGATGACGACGACGAGGTCACCCGCGCGCAGAGTGATGACCCCCGGTGTCTCCTCCCGACCCGACAGCGGGAAGGAGAGGGTCCGCTGCACGTCCGCGGTGGTGCGCTGCTTGAAGGCGGGCTCGGTCGTACGGATCCTCAGCAGATCCCGGTACGCGGCGGACGTCCGCTCGATGTCCGCGCAGCCGACCCGCACCGACGTCAACAGGGGCTTGGCGTACGGCCACTTGGGTTTGTTGTCGGCGGCCGGAGGCAGCCCGCGCCCGAAGCCGTTGCCGTCGCGGCAGTCCCAGTGCAGGGCGTTGAACCAGTCGCCGCTGTCGTAGGAGTTGCGGTCGAGGGACTTGGAGCGCAGCAGGTCGGTGCCCGCCTGGGAGAGCGCGGGGCCCTGGGAGAGCGCCGCGGTCGCCAGGGCGATGACCTGCATGCGTGAACGGGCGGCGGGCGATGTCGATGTGGGCAGCTTGAAGGCGAGGGCGTCGAAGAGCGTCTCGTTGTCGTGCGCGTCGGCGTAGGCGAGTGCGTCGCCGGGGGCGGCCGCGTATCCGGCGGGCGCGCCGTTGTAGTCGACGTCGGAGCCCTTGACCGTACGGCCCGACGAGTCGGTGAACGTGTAGGCGGCGAGGTTGCCGGTGAGGCCGACCTTGATGAGGTCCTGGTAGTGCAGGAGCCGGGCCTTCTGCTCGGCCGGACTTCCGTTGGCCACCGAGGAGTTGGGGTCGGTGTACAGGCCGCTGGCGAAGCCCTGGACGCCCGGGTCCTCGTCGAAGGGGCCGCCGCCGCGCACCGCGTCGCGGGCCCGGTCGGAGAAGGTCGCGATGCCGGTGCCCGCCATGTTCTTCTGGGTGGCCTGGACGAAGCGGGCGTCGTCGGCGACCTCGCCGAAGTTCCAGCCCTCGCCGTAGAGGACGATGCGCTTCCCGTCCACGCCGTCCTTCTCGGGGGTGAGCGCGTCCAGGGCCTTGCGTACGGCGAGGATGTTGGCCTTGGGGTGGTGGCCCATGAGGTCGAAGCGGAAGCCGTCGACCTTGTACTGCTTCGCCCAGGTGACCAGGGAGTCGACGACGAGCTTGCCCATCATGGCGTTCTCGGGCGCGGTATTGGCGCAGCAGGTGGAGTCGGCGACGGTGCCGTCGGCGAGGAGCCGCTGGTAGTAGCCGGGCACGATCTTGTCGAGCACGGACTTGGGGTCCTGGCCGCTCGCCGCCGTGTGGTTGTAGACGACGTCCATGACGGCGCGCAGCCCTTCGCCGTTGAGCGCCTTGACCATCTTCCGGAACTCGACGGTGCGCCGGGTGCCGTCGGGGTCGGTGGCGTACGACCCTTCGGGCACGGTGTAGTGGTACGGGTCGTAGCCCCAGTTGTACGCGTCGTCGGCGGCGACGGCGCTCACGCACTCCTGCTGCTTGTCGGAGTCGGCGGCGTAGGCGGCGAGGTCGCAGTCGGGCGCCTTCTGGTCGGCCTTGCGCTCGGGGATGGTCGCGATGTCGAAGGCGGGCAGCAGGTGGACGTACGAGGTACCGGCCCTGGCCAGCTTCCTGAGGTGCCGCGATCCCTTGCTGCGGGTGTCGGTGAAGGCGAGGTAGGTGCCGCGGTGGCGGGCCTTGGCCGTGCGGTCGGACGCGGAGAAGTCGCGGATGTGCAGTTCCTGGATCCGCGCGTCGCTCAGGGGCACGGCCTTGGGTTTGCGCAGGGTCGACCAGCCGTGCGGGGCAAGGGACTTGGCGTCCAGGTCGACGGCGATGCTGCGGGTGGAGTCGGCGGTCAGGCCGAGCGAGTAGGGGTCGGTGACCTTGTTGGTGACGACCGCGCGGGCGCCCGGTGACCAGACCTTGACGACGTAGCGGTAGGTCTTGCCGGTCCAGCGCTTCGGTCCCGTGAGGGACCAGATGCCGCTGGCGCCGTCGCGCTCCATGGCCAACGGGGCGCGCCCGCCGTCGAGTTCGAGGGCGACGGACTGGGCGGTGGGGGCCCAGACGGAGAGGGTGACCTTGCCGTCGCGGAAGACGGGCCCGAGCTCGGCCTTCGCGGCGCGGGCGGCGTAGAGGTCGTCGAGCACGCCCTGGGTCTGGACGCCGGTGGCGGTGACGAGGGTGCCGTCGGCGGCGTGCTGGGTGAGGATCACCTGCCCGGTGAGGGCGTGGGCGACGCGGTCGCGGTCGTGGTTCTCGACCCGGTAGGCGGCGTAGGAGGCGAGGTGCGGGAACTTCTCGCGCTGGGCGGGAGACAGACCGCCGGTGATCTTGTGGAGGTCCAACTCGGCTCCACCACGAGTGAGTTCACCGTCCTCCACGGCGAGCTTGCCGTCCCGGTCGGCGACCAGCCGCGTGGTGGCCGCACCCTCGCCGTCCTTCTGGACCGCCACCGTTTCGCGGTCGATCCACTGCGCGGTCGACTTCGCCAGATCGACGGGACCGTCACCGGGAGGCGGCGCCGCCCCCGCCGGTATCGCCGCGAAGAGGGCCGCGACGAGCGCGAGAACGATGCCGGTGACCGCCACGGTGCGGTGCCTGTGCTGGGCCATGACCGGGGAACGTACCGCCAAGTTCCCCTTGCAGCAAGACCTTGCAAGAATTTCCAGTCGACGCATTGACTGGGCCCCTCCCACCCCTCCACGCTCACCACGACACGCAACTTGGTCCGCATGGAACGACGTTGCCCCCCACCGTGAACGTGAAGGAGCCGCAGCATGCCCATACCCCCACGACCGCGGCCACGACGGCGCGCCGCGAGACTGCTCGCGGCGGGCGCCCTGGCCCTGGGCGGCCTCTCCGCCCTGCCCGCCACGCCCGCGACGGCGCGGGCCGCCGACACCGGCGTGCCCAACGGCGACACCATCGCCAACCTCTGGGAGTGGAACTGGA
This sequence comes from Streptomyces kanamyceticus, assembly GCF_008704495.1. Classification (NCBI taxonomy): domain Bacteria; kingdom Bacillati; phylum Actinomycetota; class Actinomycetes; order Kitasatosporales; family Streptomycetaceae; genus Streptomyces; species Streptomyces kanamyceticus. The sequence goes on along the minus strand of NZ_CP023699.1, from coordinate 7,232,814 downwards.
AGTCGGTCGCCGCCGAGTGCACCGACGTCCTGGACCCGGCGGGCTACGGCGCCGTCCAGGTCGCCCCGCCCGCCGAGTCCCTGAAGGCCACCGGCCTCAACTGGTGGGACGTCTACCAGCCCTACTCGTACGGCCTGAACAGCCGCTTCGGTACGGAGCAGCAGTTCAAGGACATGGTCGCCACCTGTCACGGCGCGGGCGTCAAGGTGTACGTCGACGCGGTCGTCAACCACACGTCCGCGCAGCCGGGGACCGGCTACGGCGGCACGAAGATCTCCAACAAGTACGACACCCCCGACTGGGATCCCGGCGACTTCCACCAAGGCGACGACTGCAAGGACGAGGACCTCACGATCGACGACTGGTCGAACCTGAGCGAGGTCCAGAACTGCGAACTGCTCGGCCTGCCCGACCTGGAGACCGAGGAGGACAACGTCCGCAAGGGCATCGCGGGCTACCTCAACAAGCTCACCGGCATCGGCGTCGACGGCTACCGCATCGACGCCGCCAAGCACATCCCCGCCGCCGATCTCGCCGCGATCGAGGGCTACTTGGAGCCCACCGCCTCGGGCGCGAAGCCGTACGTCTTCCAGGAGGTCTACCCGGGCGCGACCCCCACCCCCGGCGACTACTACGGCACGGGTGACGTCCTGGACTTCACGTACGCGAGCAAGCTGAAGGACCAGTTCAGGGGCGACATCTCCAACCTGGAGACGTTCGGCGAGACGTGGGGCTTCGTGCCCGCCGACAAGTCGGCGACGTTCGTGACCAACCACGACACCGACCGCAACGGCTACACCCTGGGCCTGAAGGACGGCGCCGTCACCCGGCTCGCGAACATCTTCCAGCTGGGTCGCGGCTACGGCACCCCGTCCGTCTACGCCAGCTTCACCTGGTCGGACTCCGACGGCGCGCCGCCGAACGCGGACGGCTTCGTCACCGACACGGACTGCGCGGGCGGCTGGACCTGCCTCGACCGGGACACCGCGGTCAAGGGCGCGGTGGCCTTCCACAACGCCACCGACGGCGCGAGCTACACGAACTTCCAGGCCAAGTCGTCCGACGTCATCGGCTTCAGCAGGGGCGACAAGGGCTTCATGGCGCTCAACAACACGTCCGCCGACGCCACGTACACCTTCGCGACGAACCTCGCGGACGGGACGTACGAGAACGTCATCGACGGCGGTGCGAGCAGCGTGACGGTCTCCGGTGGATCGGCCGAGATCACCGTGCCCGCGATGGGAGCGGTGGCCTTCCACCGCTAGGCGGCCCGACAGAAAATGCCCTGCAAGGTCTTTCGCAAGACCTTGCAGGGCTGTTAACTTCCCTCCAGCCCGGCGGCCGTCGAAGGGACGGACGGCACAGCGGGTCCATCCCTCAGGAGTTCACTATGCGACGTGGCATATCGATCGCCGCCGCGGTCTGCGCCCTTGCGCTCACCGCCACCGCCTGCGGCGACGACGGTGACGACGGCTCGACCGGCAAGGCGAAGGACGCCAAGGACATCTCCGGCTCCCTCACCTACTGGGACACCTCGGACGCCACGACCGAGGCGCCGGTCTACAAGAAGCTGATCGACGACTTCGAGAAGAAGTACCCGAAGATCAAGGTCGACTACGAGAACGTCGAGTTCGCGTCGATCGAGCAGAAGTTCAAGTCCGCGGCCAAGACCGGCAAGGGCGCCCCCGACGTGATGCGCGCCGACGTCGGCCTGATCCCCGAGTACGCCTCGCTGCACTACATCGCCCCCCTTGACGGCACCCTCGCCCTCAAGGGCGGCACGGACGACTTCACCGAGGGCCCGCTGAACACCACGAAGTACCAGGGCAAGACGTACGGCGTCCCTTCGGTCACCGACACCCTCGGGATCCTCTACAACAAGAAGCTCTTCAAGAAGGCGGGCATCGACAAGGCGCCCACCACCTGGGACGAGTTCATCGAGACGGCGAAGACCATCAAGAAGAAGACCGGCGTCGAGGGCACCTACCTCAACCCCGACTCCTACTTCCTGCTCCCCTTCCTCTACGGCGAGGGCACCGACCTCGCCGACACGAAGTCGAAGAAGATCACGATCAATTCGCCGGAGGCCGTCAAGGCCGTCACCACGGCGAAGAAGGTCTACGACCAGGCGTCCGCGAAGGTCGACTTCGCCAACTCCTACGACAACATGCAGACCTCGTTCAAGAACGGCGAGGTCGCCATGCTGGTCCAGGGCCCCTGGTCGGTCACCGACGACCTCTCCGGCAAGGCGTTCAAGGGCGACGAGGGCAACCTCGGCTTCGCCCCGGTCCCCGCGGGCTCCACGGGCAAGCCGCAGGCCCCCACCGGCGGCCACGACCTCACCGTCTACCAGGGCTCGGAGAACCTGGACGCCGCCTACCTCTTCACCCAGTTCATGACCTCGTCGCAGAGCCAGCAGAAGGTCGCCGAGGGGACCGCGACGCTGCCGACCCGCGAGTCGGCGTACACCCCCAAGGTCCTTGAGGACCCGCGCATCAAGGGCTTCCACCCGATCATGAAGACCGCCCGGCCGCGCGTCGCGCTCCCCCAGGTCGGCAGCCTCTTCACGCCGCTCGTGCAGCAGTACACGAAGATCCTTCAGGGTGACGTCTCCGTGAAGTCCGGCCTGGACGCGGCCGCCAAGGACTTCAAGAAGCTGCTGCCCGGCTACACCATCGGCAGCTGAGGCAGACTCACGTGATCACCGCACTTCGCCACTCCTGGCAGAAGTACTGGTACGCCTGGGCGATGGTGGCGCCGGTCGTCATCGTCCTGGCCGTACTGGTCCTCTATCCGCTGGGCTACGGCTTCTACCTCTCGCTCACCGACGCCAACGAGGCGAACGTGGCGCGGGACATCGGGGCCTTCCACGCCCCCGCGACGTACAAGATGGTCTGGTTCGACAACTACTGGTCGGTCCTGTCCGGCGCGGACGGCGACTTCTACCCGCGCCTGATCTGGACGGTCATCTGGACCCTGTCCTGCGTCGTCCTGCACATCGCCATCGGCATGGGCCTCGCGCTCCTGCTCAACCGGCAGATGCGCGCCAAGCTGCTCTACCGCGCCCTGCTCATCCTGCCGTGGGCGGTCCCCGCGTTCGTCGGCGTCTTCGCCTGGCGCCTGATGCTCAACTCGCAGTACGGCGTCTTCAACGACATGATCACCGCGGTCGGCCTGCCCGCCCAGAACTGGCTGGCGACCCCGTTCGCCCAGAAGACCGCCGTGATCATGGTGAACGTCTGGATCGGCGTCCCCTTCAACATGGTGGCGCTGCTCGGCGGGCTCCAGTCCATCCCCAAGGAGCTGTACGAGGCCGCCGAGATGGACGGCGCGTCCCCCTGGCAGCGGTTCGTGCACATCACGCTGCCCGGACTGCGTCCGGTGACCAACACCGTGGTCCTTCTCGGCTGCATCTGGACGTTCAACATGTTCGCGGTGATCTACCTCCTGCTCGGCCAGAACACCACCGGTGAGGCGGACATCCTCGTGACCTTCGCCTTCCGCAAGGCGTTCACCGGAGTGTCCGACTACTCCGGCGCGGCCACCTACGGAATCGTGATCCTCGCCCTCCTCCTCGCCTTCTCGACCTTCTACCGCCGCCGCCAGCTCAAGACCGAGCAGGCCTGAGGGGGCTCCTCACCATGACCTCAGCAACCACCCACTCCCCGGCCTCCGTCACGGCTCGCGCCGAGGCCGCCGCGCCGCGCGCCAAGAAGGTCCGCGGCCGCGAGGAGCGCTCCACGCTCGCCTCCGTGGCGCTGCACGGCACACTGATCCTGGCGAGCCTGGTCGCCGCGTTCCCCGTCGTGTGGATCGTCTTCATCTCGCTGGGCCCCAAGACCGCCTGGCAGAGCCCCGGCGAGGTGCTCGGCAACCTCAGCCTCGACAACTACGCCAAGGTCCTCACCGACACCGACTTCCCGCAGTGGTTCGGCGCCTCGGTGATCGTCGCGGGCGGCACCACGGTGCTCGGCGTGTTCCTCGCGGCGAGCGCGGGCTACGCGGTGTCGCGGATGCGGTTCCCCGGCCACAGGCAGCTGATGTGGTCCTTCCTGGTCACCCAGATGTTCCCGATGGCCGTCCTGATCGTGCCGCTGTACGAACTCCTGGCGCGCTTCGACCTCATCGACAACTACCTGGGGCTCATCCTCACGTACGCGACGACCGCGGTGCCCTTCTGCGCCTGGATGATGAAGGGGTACTTCGACACCATCCCGCACGAGATCGACGAGGCGGGCCGGGTGGACGGCCTCACCCCGTTCGGCACGTTCTGGCGGCTCATCGTGCCGCTGGCCAAGCCAGGACTCGCGGTCACCGCGTTCTACAGCTTCCTCACCGCGTGGGGCGAGGTCGCCTACGCCTCGCAGTTCATGGGCGCCGACCACTACACCCTGGCCGTCGGCATCCGCACCTTCGCCACCGAGTCCCGCGCGGACTGGGCCATGATGACCGCCGCATCGGTGCTCATCCTGATCCCCGCGACGCTCGTCTTCCTCCTGGTCCAGCGCAATCTGGTGTCGGGCCTCACGGCCGGCGGCACCAAATCCTGACACCTCATCAGCCCCGTTAACTCCCCGCACTCCTAAGGGACTTCATGACCCAGCACGTCACCGCCGCGCCCGCCACCGCCGACTCCGCGCCCGTCCGCGAGTGGTGGCGCGACGCGGTCATCTACCAGGTCTACCCGCGCAGCTTCGCCGACGGGAACGGCGACGGCATGGGCGACCTGCCCGGCATCACCGCCCGCCTCCCCCACCTGCGCGACCTGGGCGTCGACGCCGTCTGGCTCTCCCCCTTCTACGCCTCGCCGCAGGCCGACGCCGGATACGACGTGGCGGACTACCGCGCCGTCGACCCGATGTTCGGCACCCTCACCGACGCCGACGACCTGGTCCGCGCGGCGCACTCGCTCGGCCTGCGCGTCATCGTCGACGTCGTGCCCAACCACTGCTCGGACCAGCACGAGTGGTTCAAGCAGGCCCTGCGCGAGGGCCCCGGCTCACCGCTGCGCGACCGCTTCCACTTCCGCGCGGGCAAGGGCGCGGACGGCGAACTGCCGCCGAACGACTGGGAGTCCATCTTCGGCGGCCCCGCCTGGACGCGCGTCGAGGACGGCCAGTGGTACCTGCACCTCTTCGCCCCCGAGCAGCCCGACTTCAACTGGGAACACCCCGCCGTACACGACGAGTTCCGCTCCGTCCTGCGCTTCTGGCTCGACCTCGGCATCGACGGCTTCCGCATCGACGTGGCGCACGGCCTGGTCAAGGCCGCGGGCCTGCCGGACATCGGCCACGACGAGCAGGTCAGGCTGCTCGGCAACCAGGCCGTGCCGTACTTCGACCAGGACGGCGTGCACGAGATCTACCGCGACTGGCGCAAGATCCTCGAGGAGTACGGCCCCGAGCGCATCGCCGTCGCCGAGGCGTGGACCCCCACGGTCGAGCGCAGCGCCCTGTACCTGCGCCCCGACGAGCTGCACCAGGCGTTCAACTTCGAGTACCTGACGACGGACTGGGACGCCGCGGCACTGCGCGCCGTCATCGACCGCTCCCTGGTCGCGATGAACGCCGTCGACGCGCCCGCCACCTGGGTGCTCTCCAACCACGACGTCGTACGCCACTCCACGCGCTTCGCCGACGGCGACGAGGCGCGCGGCCTGCGCAGGGCCCGGGCGGCCTCGCTCCTGATGCTGGCGCTGCCAGGATCGGCGTACCTCTACCAGGGCGAGGAGCTCGGCCTGCCCGAGGTCACCGAGCTGCCGGACGAGGTGCGCCAGGACCCGGCGTTCTTCCGCAGCGCGGGGCAGGACGGCACGCGCGACGGGTGCCGGGTGCCGCTGCCGTGGTCCGGGCAGCGCGCGCCGTTCGGCTTCGGGCCCGCCGAGGACGGTCCGAGCTGGCTGCCGCAGCCCGCGAACTGGAAGGACCTGTCGGTGGCGGCGCAGACGGGCGACCCGGCGTCGACCCTTGAGTTCTACCGCGGCGCGCTCGCCGTGCGTCGCGAACACCCGGCGCTCGGCGCGGGCCGTGACATCGAGTGGCTCGCGGCCCCCGACGGCGTGCTCGCGTTCCGCCGCGCCACCCCGGCCGGTTCGTTCGTCTGCACGGTGAACCTCACCGGCTCCGACGTCGCGCTGCCCACCCCCGGCACCCTGCTCCTGGCGAGCGCGGACCTCGCCCCTGGCGCCGCCGAGACCGTGCTCCCCGCCGATTCAACGGTCTGGTGGGCAGCCTGAGATGCGACCGGTACAGTCCAATCCTGTGACCGCACGGCTAGCCGACATCGCAGCCCAGGCGGGGGTCAGCGAAGCGACGGTCAGCCGCGTGCTCAACGGCAAGCCGGGCGTCGCCGCGGCCACCCGCCAGTCCGTGCTCGCCGCACTCGACGTGCTCGGCTACGAACGGCCGGTGCGGCTTCGCCAGCGCAGCGCGGGCCTGGTCGGGCTGATCACGCCGGAGCTGGAGAACCCGATATTCCCCGCGCTCGCGCAGGTCATCGGGCAGGCCCTTACCCGCCAGGGGTATACGCCGGTACTCGCGACGCAGACCCCGGGCGGCTCCACCGAGGACGAGCTGACCGAGATGCTGGTGGACCGGGGGGTCGCCGGGATCATCTTCGTCTCGGGGCTGCACGCGGACACCTCGGCCGACATGCAGCGCTACGAACAGCTGCGGGCCCAGGGCGTGCCCTTCGTCCTGGTGGACGGCTTCTCGCCCAAGGTGCAGGCGCCCTTCATCTCGCCCGACGACCGCGCGGCGATGCGCCTCGCGGTCACCCATCTCGTCTCCCTGGGTCATACGCGCATCGGGCTCGCCCTGGGCCCGAAGCGGTTCGTGCCCGTACAGCGAAAGATCGAGGGTTTCGTACGCACGATGCAGGACCAGCTCACCCTCTCCCCGGACGAGATCGAGACCGATCTGGTGCAGCACTCCTTGTACACCCTGGAGGGCGGCCAGGCGGCGGCCGCGGCGCTGATGGACCGCGGCTGCACGGCGATCGCGTGCGCCAGCGACATGATGGCGCTCGGCGCGATACGGGCGGCGCGCCAGCGCGGCCTGGAGGTGCCGGACGACGTCTCGGTGGTCGGCTTCGACGACTCCCCGCTGATCGCTTTCACCGATCCGCCGCTGACCACGGTGCGCAAGCCGGTGCCCGCGATGGGTCAGGCGGCCGTGCGTACGCTCCTGGAGGAGATCGGCGGCACCCCCGCGCCGCACAGCGAATTCGTCTTCATGCCGGAGCTGGTCGTTCGCGGTTCAACCGCTTCGGCGCCCAGGCGCCCCTAGGGGCCCTTCGGGGCCCCTGCTCGTCCCACGGGCGGAGAGAATGCGCTCCGAACCCGACCAGGGGATGATCGGTCGAAGCATGCGGATCTGGCAGACTCTGTCCCTATGGGTGAGACGACTGTGACGACGATCGAGGGCCGGCAGGGCCCCACCACATCACCCATCGCGGACACGCAGAGCGACGACCGCAATGGGCGGAAATTCGTGCGGGCATTTCAGCGGCTCCGCACTCCCCGCCGCCCCCGGCTGTGGTTCGAGGTCCTGCTGATCGCGGTGAGCTACTGGACGTACTCACTGATCCGCAACGCGGTGCCGGAACAGAAGTCACAGGCCCTGCGCAACGCCGACTGGATCTGGCGGGTCGAGCACGACCTGGGGATCGCCGTCGAGCGAAGCGTCAACCACGCCGTGGACTCGGTGACATGGCTCATCGTCGGCATGAACTACTACTACGCGACGCTGCACTTCGTGGTGACGCTCGGCGTCCTGGTCTGGCTGTTCCGCAAGCACCCCGGGCGGTACGCGGCCGCCCGCCTGGTCCTCTTCGCGACGACGGCGGTGGCCCTGGTCGGCTACTACCTGTATCCGCTGGCACCGCCCCGCCTGATGAACGACACCCGGTTCATCGACACCGTCGTGGTCCACAACACCTGGGGCTCGATGGCGTCGGGCGACCTGAAGAACATGTCGAACCAGTACGCGGCGATGCCGTCGATGCACATCGGCTGGTCCCTCTGGTGCGGCCTGACGATCTTCGCCCTGGCCTCGGTGCCGTGGGTGAAGGTGCTCGGCCTGCTCTACCCCACCGCGACCCTCGTCGTGATCGTGGCGACCGCCAACCACTTCTGGCTGGACGCGGTGGGCGGCATGATCTGCCTGGCCTTCGGGTTCGCGGTGGCGCGGCTCTGGTACGGGGCCATGCCGTACGCGCTGGCGCGCGAGGTGGCGGTCAAGGGCGCGGCGTTGCCCGCAGGCGCAGCCGCTGGGGCCGCAACGCGAGCCCCAGAGCGGCGCGGACCTGCTGGTGGCCCGGCAGGTGTGCCAGGCGCCAGCGGGCGGTGATGGTCGCGAGGGCGAGGACCGCCTCGGTCATGCCGAACGCGTCGCCGATGCATTTGCGGGCGCCGGAGGCGAAGGGGAGGAAAGCGTGGCGGGGTGGCTGGGGGCGCGCCGGATCCCAGCGGTCGGGGTCGAAGGCTTCGGGGTTGTCGTAGAGGTCCGGCCGGTGGTGGACGAGGTAGGGGCTGTAGGCGACGTAGCTCCCGGCGGGCAGCAGGTGCCCGCCCAGGCGGGTGTCGGCGGTGACGGTGCGCGTGAAGATCCAGCCCGGCGGGCGGAGCCGGAGGGTTTCGGTGATGACGCGGCGCGTCAGTTCCAGCCGCGGCAGGTCGGCGTGGGTGGCCGTGGCCCCGCCCAGGACGGCATCGACCTCGGCGTGCAGCCGCTGCTCCATCCGGGGGTTCCCGGCCAGCAGGTCCAGCGCCCAGGCCAGGAGGGAGGCGGCGGTCTCCGTACCGGCGAGGAAGAGGGTGACGACCGTGTCGCTGACTTCCGCGTCGGTCATGCCGGGACTGCCGTCCTCGGTGTCGTGGGCCGCGATCAGGGCCGAGAGCAGGTCGTCGTGGTCGACGCCCTCGGCGCGGCGCTCGGTGATGATCTGGTCGAAGGCGGCGCGTAGGCGGGTGCGCGCGCGCACGTGGGAGCGGTTGCCCTGGGTGGGGATCCGGTCCAGCGGGGGGACCATGAACATGCGCTGGTAGAAGCCGTCGAAGAAGGTCTTCACGTCGTCGAGGACCGGGCCGAGCTCGCCCGGCGGCAACGCGCCGGAGAACAGGGTGGTGGCCGTGATCTTGCACGTGATGGTCATCATCTCGGTGGGCACGTCCAGGACCTGTCCGGCATGCCAGGACCCGGTCACGTCCTCGACGCAGGCGCTCATGGCCTTCGCGTAGCCGGGGAACCGTGCCGGATGGAAGGCGGGCTGGGCCAGCCTGCGCAGCCGCCGATGCGCGCTGTAGGGACAGCTGGCGAGGCCGTCATCGCCGACGACTTCCCGCACCCGGTCGAAGATCGGGCCGCCTTTGTCGAAGACGCGGTCGTCGACCAGGGCCTGCCGGGTCAGTTCCGGGTCGCAGATCATCACCAGCGTGAAGGGGCCCAGCTGGATGCGGACGAGTTCCCCGTGCACGGAGAGGGAGTTGATGAATCCCAGCGGGTTCCGCAGCAGCGGGATCAGATGACCGACGACGGGGAGCGCCTTGGGCGCGACGGGGACCGAACTCAAGCTCGCCATGTCCCTCACTCTCCGGCCGGGCAGGAGCGCGTCACGAGTTCGTGGGCATCGGTGCTCCGCAAGCCGTAGCGGGGCGTCTCCAAGGACCACGTGTAGACGGAGTCGACCCAGTGGAAGATGGTCCTGGCATGCCTCCTGGCCGTATCGGGCAGGGAGGTGTCCGCGCAGATCGAGGCGACGGTGTTGGCGTTCTCGTAACGCATCGCCGCGTTGAGGGTGAGCGCGCAGGAGAAGGCCATGTCCACCGGAATTCCGTACTCCTGGCAGATGACGCCGATGAGGCTGAGCCTTTCTCCCGATTCGGCCGCCACATGGCAGCTGTGCAGGTCATTGTCGAGGCCGACGAGAAGGCTGCCCTGTTTCATGAGCTGGAGCAGCGGCGCGGGCAGCTGCTCCCCAGGACCGGTGAGGCCGGGCTGAAGCCGCTGCACCCACATGCCGAGGACGATTCCCGCCGTGCGCGTCCTGTGCTGCAGGTACCGGTCCAGGCTCGGGAGGGGTTCCCCGCTCTCCCACGCCTGCCGAAACGTGTACTCGTGCAGGAATCCCAACAGCAGCTCGGTGAACCCGGGAATCAGGCCGGCCCCTCCCGCGGCGATGATGTCGTCGCGGAGACTGGCGATCGGCCTGAGGATGTCCGGCCCGCCGGACGGCGAATGCCCCCTTTCCAGGGTCTCCCTCACCGGCTCCATGAGATGACCGACCGGTTGATCGGCACCGAGGTCCACGGTGTTCAGCCAGAACAGGATCATTTGCAGCTTGGCCAGCGGGAGCAGCACGTTCCACGGGGCCTGCGGGGCGAAGAGCCCCACCAGGTGCCCGGGCGTCGCCTCGGCCGTTATCTTGATGTGCTCCTTGCTCAACCCGAGATCTGCCGCCCAGGCGAGAATGGCGGACTCCAGCTCGTCGGTCCACGGGTGCGCGGGATACGTCTCACGCCCCTTTCCCAGATGGGAGAGCAGCCAGGGTTTCAGGGGGTGGAACGCACCGGGGATGTCGTCCGTGGTCTCGGGGCCGGGAGACAGAAGAGGCCTCTGGAGCATGCTGCGGTTCCTTCCTGCTCTACTTTCCGAATCGCCGCTGACGGTCGCCGTAGAAGGCCAGGGCGCGGTGGAGGTCGGACTGCGTGAAGTCGGGCCACAGAACGGGGCAGAAATAGAGTTCGGAGAGAGCCGCCTGCCAGAGCATGAAGCCGGAGAGGCGCTGTTCGCCCGAGGTGCGGATCACCAGGTCCGGATCGGGCAGCCCGCTGGTGGACAGGGCCTGGGCGAACGACCTCTCGGAGACGGAGAATCCGGCGGACGTGACCGCCTGGTGGGCGATGAGGCGCGCCGCGGCGAGGATGTCCTGCCGACCGCTGTAGCCGACCGCGAAGTTGATCTGCGGGCCCTGATTGCGAGAGGTGGTGGCCTCCGCCCGGCACAGCGCGGTCGCCAGCGAGTCGGGGAGCAGCCGGGGGTTCCCGAGGTGACGCATGCGCCAGTGCCCGGCTGCCGCGAGACGGTCGGTCAGTTCGGAGATGATGTCGAGGAGTTTGTGGAGCTCGGCCTCGGTGCGGTTGAGGTTGTCCGTCGAGAGCAGCCACCACGTGGTGGTCTCTATGCCCACGGACTCGCACCAGTGAACGGCCCGGCAGACGTTGTCCGCGCCCACCTGGTGACCGTGCTCTACGGGGTGGCCGTGCGCCTGCGCCCAACGGCGGTTGCCGTCCACGATGAAGGCGACGTGCCGTGGCCCGCCGCCCGGGGCGAGGGCCGTGGGGTTGGGGTGGTCGCGCGGAGTACTCATCGGGCACTTCCTTATCGCCTGGGACCGGGGTGTGCAGGTCGATACGCGTCGAGCGGGCTCAACGAGCGCGGAAACGGGAGCTGCCGACCGCCGCTCACCCTGAGAATCCTGATCGGCGCCGCCGGGCTTGCAAAGGCGCGTCCAGGGGCGCTAGACGTGCGCGCACCTCTCACCGGAGGTCGCTACGGCTCTTGCGGAGGGCGCTCAAGACGCGCCTCGATGCACGGCGTTCTCGCCACGCGACCCACGCGCGGGACCGTCGGCGCCACTCCTGCCCCGGCCGCCGCGTCCCTGCCCGTCAGGACCAGCCTGGCCCCGCCCGCGAAGCGGGTTGAGGTAATGCGCCGAAACTGCTCAAGCGCGCCCTACGCCCCGTAAAATCGCTCCTCCATGACCGCCCGCGCCCTGCGGGTGATCCGCCGGTAGTCGTCGAGCATGTCGCCGACGTGTCCGGGGTCGTAGCCCAAGTAGCGCGCCACCGCGGCCAGTTCCCGTCCATCGGAGGGGAAGGTGTCGCCCGCGCGGCCGCGCACCAGCATCACCGCGTTCCGTACGCGCGTCGCGAGCACCCAGGCCTCGTCGAGGGTCGCCGCCTCCTCGGCCGGGATCAGCTCCGCCGCGCAGGCCGCGGCGAGCGCCTCGCGGGTGCGGGTCGTGCGCAGGCCCGGCTCGGCCCAGGCGTGCTCCAACTGCAGGAGCTGGACGGTCCATTCGACGTCGGAGAGGCCGCCGCGGCCCAGCTTGGCGTGCAGGGTCGGGTCGGCGCCGCGCGGCATCCGCTCCGCCTCCATGCGGGCCTTGAGGCGGCGGACCTCGCGGATCGCGTCCTCGCCGAGGCCCTCGGGCGGGTAGCGCAGCGGGGCGACGAGGTCGATGAAGGCGCGGCCGAGTTCCTCGTCGCCCGCGACCGGTTCGGCCCGCAGGAGCGCCTGGGACTCCCAGACCAGGGACCAGCGGCGGTAGTAGGCCGCGTACGACTTGAGCGTGCGCACCAGGGGGCCGCTCCTGCCCTCCGGGCGCAGATCCGCGTCGATGAGCAACGGCGGGTCGGCGGAGGGGAGTTGGAGGAGCCTGCGCATCTCGGCGACCACCTTGGCGGCCGCCTTCGCCGCCTCCTGCTCGTCGGCGCCCTCGCGCGGCTCGTGCACGAACAGGACGTCGGCGTCCGAGCCGTAGCCCAGCTCGTGGCCGCCGAAGCGGCCCATGCCGATCACGGCGAAGCGGGTCGGCAGCGTGTCGCCCCAGCCGTCGCGGACGACCGCGCGGAGCGTGCCCGCGAGGGTGGCCGACGTCAGGTCGGAGATGGCGTCGCCGACCCGGTCCACCAGCGCGCCGGGGTCGGCCTCCGCGGGGCTCTCCTCCGTGCCGTAGGAACCGATGATGTCGCCCGCGGCCGTACGGAACAGCTCGCGCCTGCGCACTCCGCGGGCCGCCGTCACCGCCTGCTCCGCGCCGTCCGCGCGGCGCACCGCGGCCAGGATCTCCTGTTCGAGGGCCGCGCGGCCGCGCGGTTCGAGGCCCCGCTGATCGCCGAGCAGGGCGACCGCCTCGGGGGCGCGCAGCAGCAGGTCGGGGGCGAGCCGTCCGGCGGAGAGGACCCGCGCCAGGTTCTCGGCCGCTGCGCCCTCGTCCCTCAACAGCCTGAGGTACCAAGGGGTTTTGCCGAGCGCGTCGGACACCTTGCGGAAGCCGAGCAGGCCCGCGTCCGGGTCGGCCGAGTCCGCGAACCAGCCGAGCAGGACGGGAAGCAGCGTGCGCTGGATGGCCGCCTTGCGGGACACCCCGGACGCCAGCGCCTCCAGGTGCCTGAGCGCGGCGCTCGGGTCCGCGTAGCCGAGCGCGACGAGCCGCTCGCGCGCCGCGGTCGTACTCAACCGGGTCTCGCCGGGGGCGAGTTGGGCGACGGCGTCGAGCAGCGGACGGTAGAAGAGCTTCTCGTGCAGCCTGCGCACCACGGAGGTGTGCCGCTTCCAGGCGCGGTTCAGCTCGGTGATCGGCTCGGTGCGCATGCCGAGCGAGCGGCCGATGCGGCGCAGGTCCGCGTCGTCCTCGGGCACCAGGTGGGTGCGCCGCAGCTTGTAGAGCTGGATGCGGTGTTCCAGGGCGCGCAGGAAGCGGTACGCGTCGTCGAGCTGGGCGGCGTCGACCCGCCCCACGTACCCGCCCGCGCCGAGCGCCGCGAGCGCTTCGAGCGTGGAGCCGCTGCGGATGGACGTGTCGCTGCGGCCGTGCACCAACTGCAGCATCTGTACGGCGAATTCGACGTCCCGCAGCCCGCCGGGTCCGAGCTTCAGCTCCCGGTCGACCTCGCCCGCGGGGATGTTCTCGATGACGCGGCGGCGCATCTTCTGCACGTCGGCCACGAAGTTCTCGCGCTCGGCGGCGTGCCAGACGAGCGGCGCGAGCGTGGCGACGTACTCCTCGCCGAGCTCCAGGTCGCCCGCGACCGGGCGGGCCTTGAGCAGCGCCTGGAACTCCCAGGTCTTCGCCCACCGCTGGTAGTAGGCGAGATGGCTGCTCAGGGTGCGCACCAGCGGGCCGTTGCGGCCCTCCGGGCGCAGGTTCGCGTCGACCGGCCAGATGGTGCCCTCGACGTTGGTCTCCGAGCAGATCCGCATCATGTGCGAGGCGAGCCGGGTCGCGGCCCGCAGCGCCTTGCCCTCGTCGGCCCCTTCGACGGCCTCGCCGACGAAGATGACGTCGACGTCCGAGACGTAATTGAGCTCGTGGCCACCGCACTTGCCCATCGCGATGACCGCGAGCCTGCACTGCGCGGCGTCGGCGGGCGCGGCCGCGCGGGCCATGGCGAGCGCCGCGCGCAGCGTCGCCGTCGCGAGGTCGGCGAGCTCGGCCGCGGCCTCGGCGACGTCGGTGGTGCCGCACACGTCGCGGGCCGCTATGGCGAGCAGACAGCGGCGGTAGGAGACGCGCAGCGACACCGGGTCCGTGGCCTCGGCCAGGCCCCGCTCGAACTCCTCGACACCGGGGTGCAGGTCGACCGCCTCGTAGGTGACGAGGGCCCGCCAGTCGCGGGGGTGCCGCGCCAGGTGGTCGGCGAGCGCCTCGGAGGCGCCGAGCACGCCGAGCAGGCGGTCGCGCAGCGGCTTGGCGGTGACCAGGGTGTCGAGCAGCTCGCGGCGGCCCACCTCGTCCTCCTGGCCCTCGACGAGCCGGACAAGGCCGAGCAGCGCGAGGTCGGGGTCCGCGGTGGCGCCGAGTGCGTCGAGGAGCAGCGGGTCGTCACGGACCGTGTCCAGGTCCGGGGCGTCGAGCAGCCGCTCGGCCGCCGAGGGATCGGTGAAGCCGTGCCGCAGCAGCCGCGTGAACGTACTGCTCCTGCGTCCCCCGGTCTCCCGCCACCCCCCTTTCAGCGGGCGCTTCGCGCTCTCCCCCTCGTGCGGCAGCGTCATGGTCCCGCGCCTCCGTTCCCTCACTCCTGGCCAGAGCCTACGGCCTCGCCGATGAGTTCCGCCCGCGCGCGGAGTCCGACCCCGTACGGACCATGCAGACAGTTCCGGATCTCGACCGTACGCCCGGAAGGGCGCCCGCACGTCACGCCGCTCCCCGCGGTCTGGCGGGACGGCGCGCTGCACTTCGCCACAGGACCCGAGGAGCGCAAGGCCCGCAATCTCGCCGCCAACCCCGAGACCGTCCTGACCACCGGCGTGAACCTCTGGGACAAGGGCTACGACCTGGTCGTGGAGGGCACGGCGGTGCGGGTCGCCGACGACGCGGAGCTGCGGGGGCTCGCCGCCGCGTGGGAGGAGAAGTACGGCAGCTTCTGGCACTACGAGGTCAGGGACGGCTGCTTCCACCACGGCGCGGGACACGCGTACGTCTTCGCGGTGCGGCCGCGCACCGTGTTCGGTTTCGGCAAGGGCGAGCCGTTCAGCCAGACGCGGTGGCGGTTCGGGCGCTGACAGGGGGCCGACTCCCTGGTGTACTGCGGCTCATGGAGTACACACTCGAAGTGATTCCGCTGCCCGTGAGCGACATCGACGCGTCCATGGCGTTCTACCGCGACAAGCTCGGCTTCCACGTCGACATCGACACGGAGGTCATGCCGGGCATGCGCATCGTCCAGCTGACCCCGCCCGGATCGGGCTGTTCCATCGCCCTGGCCGACACACTCTGGGACACGATGGACGGACCGACACCGGCCGCGGGCTCGTACCAGGGCCTCCAGCTCTGCGTCGCCGACGCGAAGGCCGCGCACGCGGAGCTGACCGCGCGGGGGCTCGACGTCTCCGAGCCGGTGGCGCACGCCCCGCAGGACGGGGGGACGTTCATGTACTTCAAGGACCCGGACGGCAACGGATGGGCGATCCAGGAGTACCGGGTCAGGGCGACGACGTCGCTCCGCGAAGCGATCGTCCCCGGCTAGGAACCGGGAAAGGGCGCCGAGTCGCCGGAACGCGGCGACTCGGCGGTACCGGCCTACGACTCGTAGAACATGAACCAGCTGTTCTGCGCGGAGTTGAAGACGCAGGTGGTCGCGTCGACCCACCAGTATTCGTTCTTGTACGCCGCGGCCTTGGCCCAGCAGGCGCCCGCGGTCGCGAACGCGGCGTAGAAGGTCCACCCCGTGCCGGGGTCCTGCGCCACCGTGGCAGCGGCTTGGGGACGGGCGGCCTCGGGCGCGCTCGCCGCCGCGGTGTGCACGCCGGCCGCGGACGTCAGCAGAACGGCCATCAGAGTGGCGGTCGAAAGTCGCTTGGCGACTGAATTCATGATGACTAGTCCTTCGTCCAGATGAAAATGTAGGAGTTCCCGCCGGACATCTTCTGCGTGGCGTCGACGATGTTGTACATCTCCGTGTGCACGCCGAACGTCTTGGCCTTCCACAGCTGCAGTCCGTGGGCGTTGAAGTCGGAGACGGAGACCTGGGCGCTGGAGGACTGCTGGTTGTCCTGGGCCTGACAGAGCACGATGGACCCCGTCTGGATGCCCTTCCACCAGGTGACCCCGGACAGCTTCAGCTGGATGGAGATCGTGTCGGGGGCCGCGCCGCCGGGCAGGACGGTCGCCTGGACGACGTCGCCGTCAGGAAGCTTCTCTCCGTTGAGGAGCTGCTGGAACTGGATTCCCTCGGCCGCCTGCGCGGACGACGCGTAGCCGATGACTTGTACGGCGCCGAGCATGGTCGTCATCAGAGCGACGACCGGTAGCCGCTTCACGGCTGAACGCATGGTGACACCTTCCCTGGTGGGATTCGGTCATCGAGAGTCGATAACCGGAACCAAGAGTGTCGGTTTCCGGAGCTTTCCCCTCAGTGGACGCGCCCAGACGTTCGGTTTACCGTGCGTGACCACATTTTTCAGGCAATAGGAAAAGCCGCGGGCGCGGCCGCCGAATTTCCCGGCGGCCGCGCCCGCGGCTTTTCTGTGGTTGCTTGAGTTAATCGCGCCGCATTACAGCACCGGCAGGTTCTTGCGGAGTTCGAAGGCCGTGACCTCGGAGCGGTACTCCTCCCATTCCTGCTTCTTGTTGCGCAGGAAGAAGTCGTACACGTGCTCACCGAGCGTCTCGGCCACCAGTTCGCTGCGCTCCATCAGCGCGATCGCCTCGCCGAGGTTCTGCGGGAGCGGCTCGATGCCCATCGCGCGGCGCTCGGCGTCGGAGAGGGCCCACACGTCGTCGTCGGCGCCCGGCGGCAGCTCGTAGCCCTCCTCGATCCCCTTGAGGCCAGCGGCGAGGAGCACCGCGTACGTCAGGTAGGGGTTCGCGCCCGAGTCGATCGAGCGGACCTCGACGCGCGCCGAGCCCGTCTTGCCGGGCTTGTACATGGGGACGCGGATCAGGGCCGAGCGGTTGTTGTGGCCCCAGCAGATGTACGAGGGGGCCTCGCCGCCCGCGCCCGCCGTGCGCTCGGAGCCGCCCCAGATGCGCTTGTAGGAGTTCACCCACTGGTTGGTGACGGCGGAGATCTCCGCGGCGTGCTGCAGCAGGCCCGCGATGAAGGAGCGGCCGACCTTGGAGAGCTGGTACTCGGCGCCCGATTCGTAGAACGCGTTGCGATCGCCCTCGAAGAGGGAGAGGTGCGTGTGCATGCCCGAGCCGGGGTGCTCGGAGAACGGCTTCGGCATGAAGGTCGCGTTGACCCCCTGCTCCAGGGCGACCTGCTTCATGACCAGGCGGAACGTCATGATGTTGTCCGCGGTGGAGAGCGCGTCGGCGTAGCGCAGGTCGATCTCCTGCTGGCCCGGGGCGCCCTCGTGGTGGCTGAACTCGACCGAGATGCCCATGGATTCGAGCATCGTGATGGCCTGGCGGCGGAAGTCCATGCCCACGTTCTGCGGGGTGTGGTCGAAGTAGCCGGAGTTGTCGGCGGGGGTGGGCCGCGAGCCGTCCAGCGGCTTGTCCTTGAGCAGGAAGAACTCGATCTCGGGGTGGGTGTAGAAGGTGAAACCGAGGTCGGAGGTCTTGGCGAGGGCGCGCTTGAGCACGTAGCGCGGGTCCGCGAAGGACGGGGAGCCGTCCGGCATCAGGATGTCGCAGAACATCCGGGCGGTGCCGGGGGCCTCGGCGCGCCAGGGCAGCACCTGGAAGGTCGAGGGGTCCGGCTTGGCGATCATGTCGGACTCGTACACCCGGGCGAAACCCTCGATCGCCGAGCCGTCGAAGCCGATGCCCTCGTCGAAGGCCTGCTCGAGCTCGGCCGGGGCCACGGCCACCGACTTCAGGAAGCCGAGGACGTCCGTGAACCATAGGCGTACGAACCGGATGTCGCGCTCCTCAAGAGTCCTGAGCACGAATTCCTGCTGCTTGTCCATCTTCCGATTCCACCCATCCTTGCTGGTCAGGCCGCCTGCGCCCGCGCCACGGACACATCGGGGCACATGAGCATCCCACTACACCGTTTCGAGCGCGTTGCAGACCGCGTACCCGCCCGTGCCGTGCCGCCCTGTGCCCATAGTGCCTGCTGAACCGCGCCTCTGTAACAGCGGGCCGCCCCCGCTCCTCCGGCCCTCCAGGACCGCCCCCCTATAAGTTGCATCTCAGATGCAACTTATATACGGTCAGAAACCGACAAGGGGACGGTTATCCGCCCCTCTCGACCGGCCAGAGGAGTCCCGTTGCTGTCAGAACCGTCCGCCGCGACCGTCCGCGCCACCCTCCCCGTCGTCGGCGGGGCCATCGGCGACATCACCGGGCGCTTCTACGACCGGCTCTTCACGGCCCACCCCGAGCTCCTGCGGGACCTCTTCAACCGCGGCAACCAGGCCGCGGGCACCCAGCGGCAGGCCCTGGCCGGGTCCATCGCCGCGTTCGCCACGTACCTGGTGGAGCACCCCGACGAGCGGCCCGACGTGATGCTCCGGCGCATCGCGCACAAGCACGCCTCGCTCGGCGTCGCCCCCGGCCAGTACGCCGTGGTGCACGAGCACCTCTTCGCGGCCATCGCCGAGGTGCTCGGCGACGCGGTGACCCCCGAGGTCGCCGCCGCCTGGGACGAGGTCTACTGGCTGATGGCCAACGCCCTCATCGCCATCGAGGCCCGGCTCTACGCCGAGCAGGGCGTCACCGCGGACGACACCTGGCGCGAGTGGGAGGTCGTGGGGCGCGTCGAGGAGACGGCGGACGTCGCCACGTTCCAGCTGCGGCCCGTGGCGTCGCCCCCCGCGGCGGCGGTCCCCGTACCGGGCTTCCGGCCGGGGCAGTACGTCTCGGTGCAGGTCCAACTGCCCGACGGGGCACGGCAGATACGGCAGTACAGCCTCTCCGCGGCGCCCGGCTCGGACGTGCGGCAGATCAGCGTCAAGCGGGTGCGGGGTGGCGCGGGGGCGCCGGACGGCTCGGGAAGGCCGGACGACTCGGGAACGCCTGACGGCTCGCGAACGCCGGACGGGGAGGTCTCGCGGTATCTCCACGCGCACGTGCGGGAAGGTGCGGTGCTGCGGCTCTCCGCCCCCTACGGGGATCTCGTCCTCGACGAGAGCGACGCCGACACCCCGCTTCTGCTGGCGTCCGCGGGCATCGGCGTCACCCCAATGATCGCCATGCTGGAGCAGCTGGCCGCCACCGGACACCGGGCTCCCGTCACCGTCGTGCACGCCGACCGCTCCCCCGCCGAGCACGCGCTGCGCGCCGACCACGCGGCGTACACGGGCAAACTCCCGGACGCCGCCGCGCACTTCTTCTACGAGCGGCCCGGCCCGGATCAGGAGCACCCCGCCGCGCTCACCGGGCGCGTCGATCTCACCGCCCTGCCGCCGATCGCCGCGGGCACGCGCGCGTACCTGTGCGGGCCGCTGCCCTTCATGCGGGAGGTGCGGGCCCAGCTCATCGGGCGAGGGGTGGCTCCGGCCGACATCCACTACGAGGTGTTCGGGCCCGATCTGTGGCTGGGGCAGCAGGCCTGAGGCAGCAGGTCGGCGGGATCAGGTCCGCGGGATCAGGTTTCGTCGCGGGACGCGATGTTCAGGAGCAGCGGGCCCGTCGGGGATGCCGCGATGTCCTCCACCGTGACCGGGTCCAGCGAGGCGTAGAACGCCTCCTGGGCCCTGCGCAGCGCCCCGCGCAGGCGGCACGCGGAATTCAGCGGGCAGGGTGTGGGGCCCTCGCACTCCACCACGTCGCCCTCGCCCTCGAACGACCTCACCAGCGCGCCCACCGACGCCGTACGGCCCGCCTCCGTCAGCGTCAGGCCGCCGCCCCTGCCCCTACGCGCTTCCAGCAGGCCCAGCTTCTGCAGCTCGGCGACGACCTTCGCCGCATGCGTGTACGGCACCGCCATGTCGGCGGCCACCTCGCGCGTCGTGGGCGCCACGTCGCCCGCCACGGCCAGGCGCATCAGGGCGCGCAGGGCCAGGTCGGTGGATCGCATGAGGCGCATCCCTCGAGCGTAGGTAATGCGCATCCCCGGTTCAAATTTCGGAGGCCCTACAGCCCTGGCGCCCATCACCCTTACGATCAGCTGATCTGCTCTACTGATCTGTTCTACGTCTGTTCTACGTCCCGTTCGCTTCTTTCGCAGAAGGACACACCATGGGCTCCGCCAAGAACACGAGCAACGCCTCCCGCAAGGCCCGGATAGAGGAGATGCGCCGGGCGGACCGCGCACGCGAACGCCGGGGGCGCGCCCTCACGGTGACCGTCAGCGCGGTCGTCGTCGCGGCGCTCGGCGTGGGCGGCTTCGTCCTCTTCTCCAAGGCGTCCGACGACGACGGCTCGACGACGGACTCGAAGGCGTGGCCCGCGGCCAAGGTCAACGCCGACGGCGAGAAGGTCTGGGGCAAGCTCGGGCGTACGCACGTGTCGAAGAAGGTCGACTATCCGATGACGCCCCCCGTCGGCGGTGACCACAACCAGGTGTGGATGAACTGCAACGGCGACGTCTACAAGAAGGAACTCCCCGAGGTGAACGCCGTGCACTCGCTGGAGCACGGCGCCGTCTGGGTCACCTACAACGACAAGGCGAAGCCGGCCGACCTGAAGAAGCTGGCGGCCAAGGTCAAGTCCACTCCGTACTCGCTGATGAGTCCCGTCAAGGACCAGAAGGACCCCGTCATGCTGACCGCGTGGGCGCACCAGCGGAGCGTGACCGGGGCGGACGACCCCAAGGTCAAGGAGTTCTTCTCCACGTACGTCCAGGGCAAGCAGACGCCTGAGCCGGGTGCGGCCTGCACCAACGGCATGGCGCAGTGAGGCGTCGCACGACCACCCGGACGAACTGGATCGTCGGCTCCGCCGCCGCGGCGGTCCTCGTGGCGGGTGGCATCACCGCCGCCGTCGCCGCGACGGACGGCTCCGGATCCGACTCCGGTGGGGCGCCCGCGAGTTCGTCGGCGGACGCGGGCTTCGCGCGGGACATGGCCGTCCATCACCAGCAGGCCGTGGAGATGTCGTACATCGTGCGCGACCGCACCGACGACGTGGAGATTCGGCGGCTCGCGTACGACATCGCGCAGACGCAGGCGAATCAGCGCGGGATGCTGCTGGGGTGGCTGGACCTGTGGGAGCTGCCGAAGGTGCCGGAGGGGGCGCCGATGGAGTGGATGGGGATGGGGGACGCGCCGGCGGGTGAGGACGGGGCGTTGATGCCGGGGATGGCGACGAACTCGGAGCTTGCGCGGCTGCGGGGGCTGAGCGGGAAGAAGGCGGAGGTGCTGTATCTGCAGTTGATGACTCGGCATCACCGGGGTGGGGTGCATATGGCTCAGGGGTGTGTGGAGCGGTGCGGGGTTGAGGTGGAGCGGAGGTTGGCGCGGGGGATGGTGGAGTCGCAGGAGTCGGAGATCTCGCTGATGGCGACGCTGCTCAAGGCGCGGGGCGCCAAGGCGTAACGGGTGGGTGTGGGGCGGGGGTCTGCCTCGGGCTCCGGTGTCGGGCGGGGGTCTGCCTCGGGCTCCGGTGTCGGGCGGGGGTCTGCCTCGGGCTCCGGTGTCGGGCGGGGGTCCGCCTCGGGCTCCGGTGTCAGGCAAGGCTCCGCCTCGGGCTCGGTCGTGGAGCGGGATTCGCCTCGGGCTCGAGGGTGGAGCGGGATTCGCCTCGGGCTCGGGTGTCGGGCGGGTTCGCCTAGGGCTCGGACTTGGGGCGGGGCCGCGGCGGTATGTCCGTCCTCGCCGTCCCAGGCGCACCGCCACGGCTTGGGCACCTCGGAACGAGGCCCCCAGTGCTCCGGGCGAACATACCGCCACGTCCCCTCAGGAGCGCTCGCGACTGCGGACCGGCGGGGCTCCCTCCCGGCCCCTCGGGCGCGCTCGCGACTGCGGAACGGTGGGAGTTGCCGCGCGACGGAGGCCGGTGATGGGGCCGCTCCCGCCACCGCTGTGCGCGACCGCGTGCCCGGTGGGACGGTGGGCAGAGCCGCTCCCGCTAGCGCTGTACGCGACCGCGCGCCGGTGGGACGGTGGGCAGAGCCGCTCCCGCTGTGGGCAATTGTTCCGCACGGCGGAACGGGTGGGCACAGCCCCCGGTGCCGAGGGGCGGAACGGGGGCTCAAGCCACGGTGCGGGTAGAGGCAGTCCCCCGGTGCAGAAGCGCGGGAGCGGGGGCTCAAGCCACGGGGCGGGTCGGCAGGGGGCGGTGCCGAGGGGTTATGCCAGGCGGGGCAGGTCGTCGCGGTGCAGGCGGCCCCTGAGCGGCTCCCCACGGGTAAGACGTTCCACCTCTGAGACCGCGTACTCGCCGAGGCGCCGAACCTCGCTCCCCTGAGCCCCCGCGACATGCGGAGTCACCAGCACGTTCCGAAGGTGGAGCAGCGCATGCCCGGGAGGCAGCGGCTCGGGATCCGTCACGTCCAGGAACGCGTCCAGGCGCCCCAACGCACACTCCCGCGCCAACGCCTCCGTATCGACGAGGGAACCGCGAGCCGTGTTGATGACGACCCCGCCGTCCGGGATCAGTTGGAGCATCGCAGCGCTCAAGAGGCCCCGCGTCTCAGGGAGTTGAGGAGCGTGGACGGTGACCACGCTGCTGCGGCGGCAGAGTTCGGGGAGGTCCGCGAGCTCCGTCCCCAGCGACGCCGCCTCCGCAGCCGTCACGTAGGGATCCGTGAGGAGGATCCGGAAACCCGCATCCGACGCCCGCAGCGCCGCGATGACCCTGCGGCCGATCCGCGACGCCCCGATCACCCCGATCGTGCGCGCGTCCGCACCGGTGCGGTCGGTGAACGACGGCCAGCCCCGGGCGTAGTTCGCGGCCGTCGGCAGCGCCCCCTTCGCCGCGAACGTGATCGCCGCCAGCGTGAACGCCACCACCGGATCCGCGTTGGCGTCCGCCGCGGAGGAGACGATGATTCCGCGGTCCCACACCGCCTCCGTCACCATCGGTTTGACCGAGCCCGCGGCGTGCACGACCGCCCGGAGGCGGGGCGCGTGGGCCAGCACCTCCGCCGTGAGCGGTGGGCACTCCCAGCCGGTGACCAGGATCTCCGTGTCGGCGAGCACCGCGCGGGCCGCCGGGGTGGTGAGCCCGTCGGCGAGGACGTCCGGGCTCAACTCGACGCCGCGCGCCAGCCGTTCGCGTAGATCGGGCGCGAACACACGCTCCGCGACCTCGACGCCCATGGCCAGGGCCACGACCGGTCCCCGTTTCGCCTCTGCCTGTTCTGCCACGCGTGACCGTCCCTCGTAGTAACCGGTTACTCACCAGCGCACTGGAGGCTAGGACCAATCCGGGAGAGCGGTCAAGAGACAGGCGGGCGGAGGGGGTTGACCAAGGCCAGTAACCGCTTTAGATTCCGGGCACCTTATTCCGACGACGGAGGGGTTGCCGTGCCGACGGTGACGAAGGACCGGGCGGAAACCGAGGCGGTGAAGCCGCCAAAGCGAAGCAACAGTGGTTCAAATGGTAGGAAAACCGGGCGTGGTGAGCTGTGGAAGCGGTTTCAGCGCACCCGCTTCCTGGTGCTGCTCATGGTGCCGGGGCTCGTGTACTTCCTGGTCTTCCACTACGGCGCGTTCATCGCCAACGCCGTGGCCTTCAAGGAGTACGTGCCCTTCGACGGCCTGTGGGCCAGCCCTTGGGTGGGCACGGAGAACTTCTCGCGGATGTTCGGCGATCCGGACTTCTGGCACGCGACGTGGAACACCCTCTTCATCGCCGTACTGCAGCTGGTGTTCTTCTTCCCGGCCCCGCTGGCGCTCGCGCTGCTGCTGCACAGTCTGAGCTCGGACCTGCTGCGCCGCTTCACGCAGTCCGTGATCTATCTGCCGCACTTCCTCTCGTGGGTCGTCGTGGTGGCCTTGTTCCAGCAAGTGCTCAGTGACACCGGCCTTTTGAACACCTTCCTCAGCGACTCCGGGCTGCACACCGTCGACATCATCGGCAACCCGGAGGCGTACAAGCCGCTCGTGGTCATCGAGGTGATCTGGAAGGACGCCGGGTGGGGGACGATCATTTTCCTCGCCGCGCTGATGCAGGTCGACGAGCAGCAGTACGAAGCCGCGGCCATCGACGGGGCGGGCCCCTGGCGCCGCTTCTGGCACGTCACGTTGCCCAGCATCCGACCCATCGTCATCCTGCTGCTGATCATGCGACTCGGCGACATCCTCTCGGTCGGCTTCGAACAGATGCTGCTGCAGCGGCAGTCGGTGGGCCCCGAGGTCGGCGAGGTCCTCGACACCTTCGTCTTCTGGCAGGGCATCGTCGGCGGCGACACCGGATACGCGGCGGCGGCCGGTCTGTTCAAGGGTGTCGTCGGCGCGGCGCTCGTCTTCACCGCCAACCGGGTCGCCCACCGGCTCGGCGAGCAGGGGGTCTACAAGTGAGTGCCAGTCAAGCAACGCGCCCGGCCTGGATGGAGAAGCCGCGGTTCGCGACCAAGGCCGCGAAGGGCATCGCCGTCGTCGTCGTACTCGGCCTCGTACTGATCCCGTTCCTGGTGATCATCTCGACGTCGCTCGCCTCCAACCGGGAGGTCGTGGACAACGGCGGCTGGGTGCTCTGGCCGAGCGATCCGACGCTGCGCGCCTACCGGAACATCCTGGAGGGCGGCATCGTCACCAAGGCGCTCGGGGTGAGCGTCGGCCTGACGGTCGCGGGCACGCTCTTCTCGCTCGCGTGCACCACGTTCCTCGCGTACGCCCTGGCCCGCCCCGGCGTCTTCGGCGGCAAGCCGGTGCTGCTCCTCATCCTGTTCACCTTCCTCTTCCCGCCCGGCATGATCCCCGCGTTCCTGCTGGTCAAGGGCATGGGGATGATGGATACGTATGCCGCTCTCGTCGCGCCCGTACTGATCAACGTCTTCAATCTGATCGTGCTGCGCGGCTTCTTCCAGGGCATTCCCGAGGAGCTGTACGAGGCGGCCAGGCTCGACGGCGCCGGGGACTGGCAGATCCTCTGGCGGATCGTGCTCCCGCTGTCCAAGGCGGCCCTCGCGGTGGTCTCCCTGTTCTACGCGGTGAGCTACTGGAACGCCTGGTTCCATGCCTCCATCTACATGGAGTCGGACCACTGGCCGCTCTCCCAGGTCCTTCGCACGTACGTCATCGGCGGCTCGCAGATCGCCGACACCGGGCTGAGCGAGGCGGGCATGGTCTCCGCCCCGCAGACGACGCAGATGGCCGTCCTGGTGATCGCCACCGTGCCGATCCTGCTCGTCTACCCCTTCCTCCAGAAGTACTTCACCAAGGGCGTGCTCACCGGCGCCATCAAGAGCTGACCCCAACTCGTCGTCCAGAAGGGCTCATTCACGTGTCCGGTTCCTCGATGTCGCGGCGCACGCTGCTCCGCTCCATAGCCGTCGGCGGCGCCGCGCTCGCCGCCCCGTCCCTCCTCACCGCCTG
This sequence comes from Streptomyces kanamyceticus, assembly GCF_008704495.1. Lineage (NCBI taxonomy): Bacteria > Bacillati > Actinomycetota > Actinomycetes > Kitasatosporales > Streptomycetaceae > Streptomyces > Streptomyces kanamyceticus. The sequence continues at coordinate 7,207,216 of NZ_CP023699.1, read as the reverse complement.
CTCCACCGACTCCAGCGGCGGCGGCAACGTCTCCAACGCGGGCAAGAAGGTGGTGCCCTGGCCGAAGTACACGCCCGCCAAGGGCCCCACCCCCGATCTGGCGCCGACCGCCGAGGGCGTGCAGCCCGGGTACACGAAGTACCCGGAGGACCTCGTGCGGGCGATGGCCGAGAAGCCCGGCGACGGCAAGCAGAAGATCAAGGTCATGACCATCACCTACGGCACCCCGCCGAAGCCGGTCGGCGACAACAAGTACTGGCAGGCCGTCAACGAAGCCCTGGGCGTCGAGGTCGAGTTCACCGTCGTGCCGGACGCGGACTTCCGCGCCAAGATGTCCACGCTGATGTCCGGCGACGACCTGCCCGACATGATCAACTTCGGTGGCGGGTACGTGCTGCCGCGCGAATCGCAGTTCGTGAAGTCGCGGTGCGCGGACCTGAGCGACTATTTGTCGGGCGACGCCGTCAACGACTATCCCAACCTGGCCAACATCCCCACGTACGCCTGGGAGGGCATGGGCCACATCGCCGGGCGCATCTACGGACTGCCGATCGAGCGGGCCAAGGTGCAGGGCGCGATGTTCATCAACCGCGAGGCGTTCGACAAGGCCGGGTACAAGCCGGGCATGTCCGCCCCGGACTTCCAAGCCATGGCCCAAGAGGGCTCGCAGGGAAGGAAGTTCACCCTCGGCGCGTCCACGGTGGGCTTCTTCGGGTACCTCTACCACGCGATGTGGCACGGCGCGCCCAACCAGTGGCAGATCAAGGGCGGCAAGGTCACCGACATGTACGGGACCGACGAGTTCAGGGCCGCCCTGGAGTACATGGCCACCATGCGCAAGAACGGCTCGTACAACCCGGACGCCACCTCGATCTCCCAGGTGGACCTGAAGACCCAGTTCTACAACGGCACCGTCCGCTCGATGACCGACGGCTGGGGCGCCGTCATCTCCAACGCCCAGGGCATCAAGGACGAGTTCACCCTGGACGTCGCCGAGCCCTACGCGGTCGACGGCGTCACCCCCGTCTACCAGCAGAACCGCGGCTGTTTCGGCTACACCGTCATCAAGAAGGCGTCCAAGGAGCGCGTCAAGCTGATGCTGCGCGTCCTCAACTGGCTTGCCTCGCCGTTCGGTTCGAAGGAGTACGAGCTGATGCACTACGGAGTGGAGGGCACCCACTTCACGTACAACAAGGACGGCGATCCGGTCGCCACGTCGCTGGGCCTGGTCGACTCCAAGACCAACCTCCCCTTCCCCTACCTGATGGACGCGCCGCAGCCCCTGTACTTCCCCGGATTCCCCGACCTCACCGAGCGGCTGCACGCCTGGGAGAAGAAGGTCGTGCCGCTCCTGGTGCCCGACGACCACTGGGGCCTGATGTCGGACACGTACAACCGGCAGGGCGCCTCGATGCAGCAGATCATCGAGGACGGCGTCACGGCGATCGTCTCCGGGCGCAAGAAGCTCTCCGACTGGGACGCCGTGCACGCCAAGTGGCAGTCGCAGGGCGGCAAGCGGTCCGCCGAGGAGTTCCTCAAGGAGTACGAGGCCGCGCACTGACCCGGCGGTGGGGCGCGGGATGATGGGTCCGGGGCGGGTGGGCCGCCGTGGGAGCAACTCCGCCCCGGATCAAGCTGGTTGCCGAATGAGGGAGAGACATGGGCGAGCGGGTCACCATCCGCGAAGTGGCCGCGCGGGCGGGCGTCTCGGTAGCGACCGTCTCGCGGGTGCTCGCGGGCAACTACCCGACGTCGACGGCGTCGCGCGCCAAGGTGCTGCGGGCGGTCAAGGATCTGGACTACGTCGCCAACGCGCACGCGCGCGCGTTGGCCGGCGCGGGCCGCAAGACGATCGCCGTGCTCATGTTCGACGTGGTGGGCGCGTTCTACGCGGGGGTCGCGCAGGGCGTGGAGATGGAGGCCGCCCAGCGCGGCCGCCTCACCCTCGTCTCCTCCACGGGCAGCGATCCCGCCCGTGAGCTCGCCCTCGTCCAGATGATGCGCGAACAGGCCGCCGAGGCCGTGGTGCTTGTGGGCGGCGTCATCGAGGACGACGAGTACCGCCAGCGGATGGCGCGTTACGCCGAGGCGCTCGCGGCGGCGGGATCCCGGCTCGTGCTGTGCGGCAGGCCCGCGCCCGCGCCCGACGTGCCCGCGCTCGTCGTGGAGTACGACAACGAAGCGGGTGCCCACGCCGTCACCAGCCATCTCCTGGGCGCGGGACACCGGCGGATCGCGCTGCTCGGCTACCAGCCGGGGAACACCACCGGCGAGGACCGGGTCGTCGGCTACCTCCGCGCGCTCGACGACCACGGCGTATCGCGTGACGACGCCCTCCTCCACGGGGTCGGCTTCGGGCAGAACAACGGCTACCGGGCGATGCGGGACCTGCTCGAAAAGGCAGGAGGGAAGCCGGAGTTCACCGCCGTCTTCGCGGGCGACGACCGGGCCGCCGCGGCGGCGATCATCGCGCTGCGCGAGTTCGGGCTCCGGGTGCCCGATGACATGTCGGTGGTCGGCTACAACGACGACCCCGTCGCGGGCGACATCACGCCGGGGCTGACCACGGTGCACATCCCCGCCGAGGAAATGGGGCGCACGGCCGTACGCCAGGCACTGTCCGGGTCGCCCCGCGCGGGGCAGGAGCGGCATCTCCTGGGCACGCACATCGTCATCCGCGACAGCGTGCGGCCGCGCCCTGCGGGCTGCTGAGCGGTTCGGGGGCGCCCCGTAAGGGGCGCGGGGCTGTGACATCTGCGGCTCCGCCGCGGGGCGCGAGCAACCACAAAGAAGCCGCAGTCGCGTCTGCGGGGACCTCGGCAGACGCGTCTGCGGCTCTTCGCGCGCTGAGCGCGCAGTTCCCCGCGCCCCTAACGGGGGCCCGTCGTCAGGATCGCCTCCGCCACGTCCGCGGGGCGGTCCCGCATGACCAGGTGACCCGACGGCTCCGCGACATGGAACGGTGCCGCGAGGCTCGTGGCCAGGTGGTGCTGGCGGGTCAGCCAGCGACGGGAGCCGCCCGCGTGGGCGGCCAGGACCGTCACCGGCAGGTCGGCCAGGGGGAACTCGCTGCGCAGGGCGGAGAGTTCGATCGCCACGTCGCCGTACGTCGCGTACTCCATGAGTGCCGCCTGCCACACACGGCTGGTTCCGTAGACCCAGGCCTGGGGGTGAGGTGCCAGCAGGCGCCGCAGCAGGGGGCCCACCGCCCTCGGCACCCCGGCCGCGCACAGCACCGTCGCGCACGCGCGCGTGCAGGCCACCCGTGGGGCACGCGGCAACCGGACGCGCGGGTGTTCCTCCACGCTGGAGTCCACCAGGACGAGGCCCGCAGTCCGCTCCGGGTACAGGCGCGCGAACGCCTCGGCGTGGAATCCGGCGAGCGAGTGGCCCGCCACCGTGACCCGCCGCCCGCCGAGCCCCACCGCGTCGAGGACGGCACGGATCCGCTCGGCCTCGCCGCGCGCGGTGGGCGCCACGCGCGCGTGCCCGCTCAGGCCGAGCCCGGGGCGGTCGAAGCGGACGACGGTGCGGGACGGCGCGAGCAGCGGCACCACGCGGTCCCAGTCGAACCAGCTGAGCCCGAGCCCGGCGCTCAGCACGCAGACGGGCCCGCTGCCGGTCACCTCGACGTGGTGCGGCACTCCCCCGACGCGTACGAAGGTCACCGCCGCCGCACCGACCAGGCGAGGAGCGCGATCCAGACCGCGATGGACAGGAGCTGGAAGCGCTGGGCGATCCCGAGGCCCCAGGTGCCGTGCCCCGCGTCGAACGCGGCGACGGACGCCAGCGTCCAGCCGGTGGCGGCCAGTTCGATGACGACGAGGACGGGTCCCGTGCGTGCGAGGAGGGGCCAGGCGGCCGTGCCTCGCCGGGCGGCGACCGTGAGCAGCACCATGCCGATCAGCGCCCCCGCGACCGCCAGGCTGCTGCTGAACGCGTGCGCGGCGTGCGTCCAGGGGATGTCACCCGCACGCTCCCGCGCCGCGCAGCCCGCGTCGGCGGTCGGCGCGCAGCTCAGCGGCAACCGCGAGTCGGCCACCGTGGCCGCGCCGAACAGGACGAGACCGGCCCAGCCCGCCACGGTCAGGACCCGGCGTTCGAGCCACACCAGCGCGGCCACCGCGCCCAGGAGGACGAAGAGGCCCCCGAGCAGGTCGGCCGTGCGGAAGAAGGTCCCGTACGGCTGGTCCTCTCCGGCGAGTTCGCTGACGTACGACCGCAGGGGCGACAGGCCCGTCGGCAGGAACGCCTCCAGCAGCCAGGTGCTGTACGTGAGGGCGCCGATGAGCAGGAGGAGCGGGACGAGCACGGCGGAGGTCCGGGTGGTGCGCGGCTGCTTCCGTGGGGACATGGCCTCTGCCGTGACGGTCGTCGTGGATGATGACATCGGTTGACAAATGCTATTTGGTTCCATCGAGCGCCCTGTGGTCGGGGTGGATCCAGCCGGGTTTGCGGAACTTGAGGAACGCGGCGGGAGCCAGGACGCCCAGCGCGAGCAGACCGCCGCCGACGATCAGCAGATAGCGCCAGAGCGGCCCCTTGCCGAACTGGTCGGGCGGCACGAAGCCGATGGCGAGGGCGAGGACCGAGGCGACGAATCCGACGCCCGCGACGAGCGTCACGGCAGGCACCACGAAGCCGCGCGCCACGTGCGGCTGGGACTTCCGCAGCCGCACGACGGACACGAACATCAGCAAGTAGGCGATCAGATAGATCTGCACGGTGATGACGGAGAACATCCAGTAGGCACTGGAGACGTCGTCGCTGAAGGCGTAGAGGACGCCGATCAGGGTGGTCACCACGCCCTGCGCGACCATGATGTTCCGCGGCACGCCCGCCTTGTTGAACTTCTGCAGGAAGGGCGGCAGATAGCCCTCCTGCCTGGCGAGCGTCACCAGCCCCTTGGAAGGCCCCGCGAGCCAGGTGAGCATGCCGCCGAGCGCGGCCATGACGAGCATGATGCCGACGACCTTCGTCAGCCAGCCGACGTGGAAGTGGTCGAAGAACGCCTGGAACGCCTGCATCAGCCCCGCGGTGAGGCTGAGCTGCTCCGACGGCATGACCCAGCTGATGGCCAGGGCCGGAAGGATGAAGATCAGCAGGACGAGGCCGGTGGCGAGGAAGATCGAGCGCGGGTACTCGGCGCGGGGGTGGCGCAGGGACGACACATGGACGCCGTTCATCTCCATGCCCGCGTAGGAGAGGAAGTTGTTGACGATGAGGACCAGGCTGGCGAGCCCGGTCCACGGCGGCAGCCAGTGGTCCGGGGACATGGGCGCGGCGGACGCGTTGCCCTGCCCCAGGAAGACGAGGCCGAGCACGACGAGGACGACGCCGGGGATGAGCGTGCCGATGACGAGCCCGAGCGAGGAGAGCCCCGCGACGGTCCTGGTGCCGCGCGAGGTGATCCACACGCCCGTCCAGTAGATGACGACGATGACGATCGCTACGTAGGGGCCGTTCTCGGCGAGGCTCGGGTGCACGACGTACGCGAACGTCGAGGCCACGTAGGCGAGCAGGCTCGGGTAGTACGCGATGGTCATGGCGAACTGGCACCACACGGCGACGAACCCGAGCGGCTTGCCGAGCGCCTCGCTCACCCACCGGTAGATGCCGCCGGACCACCCGGAGGCCAGTTCGGCGCCGACCAGGGCGGTGGGGAGCAGGAAGACGATGGCGGGCAGCAGATAGAGGAAGACCGCGGCGAGCCCGTAGATGGCCATCGACGGCGAGGGGCGCAGGCTGGCCACGGACGCGGTGGTCATGAGGGCGAGCGTCACCCAGGAGATCAACTGCCGCGGCGCGGCGGGGTCCGGCTCCGCCAGGGCACCGTCGCCGGTCTGTGCCGGTTCGTCCGTACTCGTCATGCGCTCATGATCGTCCGAGTACCGGGGGCCCGCATGTCGCCGAATACCCAGCGGGGGTAGGGTTCGCCGCATGGCGAGGACGAGGAGCCGCACGGGCTACGGGCAGTTGCTGCTGCTCGCCGCGCTGCTTCTCGGGATCGTCACGATGCATACGTTGGGGCATCCCTCGGGCGGTCACGACGGTCACGATGGGCACGACGGTGGCGCGAGCATGCCCGCCGCCGCGTCGGCGCCGATGTCGCCGTCGATGGGGCACGAGATGGCGGGGGCCGCGCCCACCGCGCCCACCGCGCGCGTGGTCGCGCCCGCCTCCGAGCCGCACCACGGCATGAGCATGGATCCGCTGTCCGTGTGCCTGGCGGTCCTCGGCGCCTTCACGCTCATCGTGCTGGTGCGGGCCGGGCTTCTGCGGCCCGGCGGGACCCGCACCCCGCTGCCGTCGCCCGGGCGGCTCCTGCCCGCGCCACGGCCCGATCCGCCGCCACCTCGCATACGTCTGGCCCGCCTCTCGGTGCTGCGCATTTAGACCGGCGCACCGGCTGCTTCGCGCTGCCCGCGAGATCCGTGCGGTTCCGGTGGGAACCAACAGGGGTCGAGCGGTGTACCAGAAGCAGCGGATGCGCCCATCCGCACGCACCACCACCACGAGGTGTCACTCAGTCATGCGTCAACAAGTTCCGCACACCCCTTCACGCCGTACCCTGCTCGGCGCCGCGGCCGCCGCCGCCGGGACGGGAATCCTGACGGCCTGCTCCGGCTCCGGCTCGGGCTCGGGCGGCCACGGCGGCGGCCACGGCGCGTCGGGCGGCGCGTCCGGCCCCGAAGGCTATGTCGACCCGGCGGGCAAGGAAGTCGCCGCCGCCGAGAAGAAGCGCGCCCGCGGCGGCAAGGTCCGCGAGGTCAGGCTCATGGCCATGGAGACCAAGCTCGACCTGGGCGGCCCCCAGGTCAGGACGTGGGCGTACGGCGAAGGGCTGCCCGGCAAGGAGGTCCGCGTCACCGCGGGCGACACCCTGGCGCTCACCCTCGCCAACCACCTCCCCGAGGCCACATCGCTGCACTGGCACGGCATCTCCTTGCGCAACGACATGGACGGCGTCCCCGGCCTCACCCAGAAGGACATCAGGCCCGGCGGCGACTTCACCTACCGCTTCGCGGTCCCGCACCCGGGGACGTACTGGTTCCACCCGCACTCCGGCACCCAGCAGGACCGCGGGCTGTACGCGCCGCTGATCGTCGAGGACCCCAGGGAGCCCCTGAAGTACGACAAGGAGTGGGTGATCGTCCTCGACGACTGGGTCGACGGGGTGGACGGCTCCACTCCGGACGGCGTGCTCGCCGAGCTCAGCAAGGGCATGGCCGACCACGACATGGGCGGCGGCGAGAAGGACGGCTCGGGCGGCATGGACCACGGCGGCGGCCACGACATGTCGAACATGTCCTCCACCTCCATGTCCTCCACCTCGGCGCGCAAGGCCCCGTCGCCGAAGCCTTCGGGGCCCTCGCGGATGATGATGGGCGCCAAGAGCGACCTGCTCGGGGGCGACGCGGGCGACGTCGCCTATCCGCACTACCTGATCAACGGGCGGGCGCCGAAGGACCCTTCGCAGTTCCGTGCCCGCCCCGGCGACCGCATCCGGCTGCGCATCATCAACGCGGGCGGTGACACGGCCTTCCGGGTGGCGCTCGGCGGCCACGAGATGACGGTGACGCACACGGACGGCTTCCCCGTGGCGCACGCGAAGACGGACGCCCTGCTCCTGGGCATGGGCGAGCGTTACGACGTGCTCGTCACCGCGGGCGACGGCGTCTTCCCGCTGACGGCGGCGGCCGAGGGCAAGAAGGCGTCGGCGCTCGCGGTGCTGCGCACGGGCGGCGGGGCCGCACCGGCCGCGTCGGTCCGCCCCAAGGAGCTGACGGGCCGTCTCCTGACCGCCGACAAGCTGCGGTCGCACGAATCCGTCGCGCTGAAGTCCCGCAAGCCGGACCGCACGATCAAGCTCCAGCTGACCGGGGGCATGGCGAAGTACGACTGGGCCTTCGACAAGAAGCCGTACTCCCCCGATCAGCGCCACCCGGTGCGGGCGGGTGAGCGGGTCCGCCTGGTCTTCGCCAACTCGACGTCGATGTGGCACCCCGTGCACCTGCACGGCCACACCTTCGCCTTGGCGAACGTGGCGGGCGGCCCCCGCAAGGACACCGCGATCGTCCTGCCGAACGGCACGCTGACGGTGGACTTCGACGCGGACAACCCGGGCCTGTGGATGATCCACTGCCACAACGTCTACCACGCGGAGGCAGGAATGATGACGGTCCTCGGCTACCGCAAGTAGCTCCGTAAGGGGCGCGGGGAACTGCGCGAGCAACCACAACGGCCCGCACCCGCAAGCGAGCCGCCGCAGGCAGACGCTCCGCGCCCCCGCGCCCCACCCACCCGTCCGGCAGGACATCGCGTCGCTCTGACGATTAGACTGGGAGACGTGCCTCAACTACGTCTCGCCCTGAATCAGATCGACTCGACCGTCGGCGATCTCGCCGGGAACGCCGAGGCGGTCGTCCGCTGGACCCGGCACTCGGCCGAGCAGGGGGCGCACCTCGTCGCGTTCCCCGAGATGGCACTCACCGGGTACCCCGTGGAGGACCTCGCCCTGCGCTCGTCCTTCGTCCAGGCCTCGCGGCAGGCGCTGCACGCGCTCGCCGCGCGCCTCGCCGACGAGGGCCTCGGCGAGCTGCCGGTCGTCGTCGGCTATCTCGACCGCACCGACGAGGCGAAGCCCAGGTTCGGCCAGCCCGCGGGCGCCCCGCGCAACGCGGGCGCCGTGCTGCACCGCGGCGAGGCCGTCCTGACCTACTCCAAGCACCACCTGCCCAACTACGGCGTCTTCGACGAGTTCCGCTACTTCGTGCCGGGCGAGACCCTGCCGGTGGTGCGGGTGCACGGCGTCGACGTGGCCCTGGCCATCTGCGAGGACCTCTGGCAGGACGGCGGCCGCGTGCCCGCGACCCGTACGGCGGGCGCGGGCCTGCTGCTCTCCATCAACGCCTCGCCGTACGAGCAGAACAAGGACGACCAGCGCCTGGAGCTGGTGCGCAAGCGCGCCCAGGAGGCGGGCTGCACCACCGCCTATCTCGCGATGATCGGCGGCCAGGACGAGCTGGTCTTCGACGGCGACTCGATCGTCGTCGACAAGGACGGCGAAGTGATCGCGCGCGCACCGCAGTTCGCCGAGGGCTGTGTCGTGCTCGACCTGGAGCTGCCCGCGGCGGGCGAGGTCCCTTCGGGCGTCGTCGACGACGGTCTGCGCATCGAGCACGTCACGGTCTCCGCCGAGCCGCTGCCCGCGTACGAGGCGGAGCTCACCGGCGGGTACGCGGAGCGGCTCGACGACGACGAGGAGGTGTACTCGGCGCTGGTGGTGGGCCTGCGCGCGTACGCCGCGAAGAACGGCTTCAGCAGCGTCCTGATCGGGCTCTCCGGCGGCATCGACTCGGCGCTCACCGCCGCCATCGCCTGCGACGCGCTGGGCGCACAGAACGTGCACGGGGTGGCCATGCCGTCCCGCTACTCATCCGACCACTCGATCGCCGACGCGGAGGAGCTGGCGCGGCGGACCGGGCTCCCGCTGCGGACCGTGCCGATCGCCCCGATGTTCGACGCGTACATGGGATCGCTCGGTCTGACCGGGCTCGCCGAGGAGAACCTCCAGTCGCGGCTGCGCGGCACGACGCTGATGGCGCTCTCCAACCAGGAGGGCCACATCGTGCTCGCGCCGGGCAACAAGTCCGAGCTCGCGGTGGGGTATTCGACGCTCTACGGAGACTCCGTCGGGGCGTACGGACCGATCAAGGACGTCTACAAGACCTCGATCTTCCGGCTCGCGCGGTGGCGCAACCGAGCGGCCGAGGAGCGCGGGCAGCTCCCGCCGATCCCGGAGAACTCCATCAGCAAGCCGCCGAGCGCGGAGCTGCGGCCCGACCAGGTCGACACGGACTCGCTGCCCGACTACCCCGTCCTCGACGGCATCCTGGAGCTCTACGTAGACCGCGACCAGAGCGCGGAGGCGATCGTGGCCGCGGGCTACGACCGGGAGCTCGTGGTCAAGACGCTGCGGATGGTCGACACCGCCGAGTACAAGCGCCGCCAGTACCCGCCGGGCACCAAGATCTCCGCCAAGGGCTTCGGCAAGGACCGCAGGCTGCCCATCACCAACCGCTGGCGCGAGTCGGCGACGGGCTGACCCGCGCCGCTCAGTGGTGGCGGGACGGCTCCCTGGCCGGAGTCCCCGCCGCCACCAGGCGCTCCGTGCCCGCCGTCGGCGTACGCAGGTCCACCAGGTAGGCGGCGCCCGCCACCGCGAGTCCGAGCACCGCGAGCACCGCGCCCGTCACCGCGGGGGACGTGACGCCGAAGCCCGCCGCGAGGGCGAGGCCGCCGATCCAGGCGCCGCCCGCGTTGGCGAGGTTGAACGCCGCCTGGTTCGCGGACGAGGCGAGCGAGGGGGCCGCGGCCGCCTTCTCCATGACCATCAGCTGCAGGGGCGATCCCGTGGTGAACGCCGCCATGCCGAGCAGCACCACCGCGAGCGCCGCGCTCCACCCTGCGCTCATCAGGAGCGGGAACAGCGCGAGGACGACGGCGAGGGCGGTCAGGCCGCCGAAGAGCGTGCCCCGCAGGGAGTGGTCGGCGAGGCGGCCGCCGAGGAGGTTGCCCGCGGTGGCGCCCACGCCGAACAGGGCGAGCAGCAGGGTGACGCTGGATTCGGCGTAGCCCGCCGAGTCGGTGAGCATCGGCGTGATGTAGCTGTACGCGGCGAAGAGCGCGCCGAAGCCCGCGACCGTCGTACCGAGCGCGAGCCAGACCGGCACACTGCGCAGCGCCCGCAGCTCGCCGCGCAGGCCGACCGCGTCGCCGTGGCCGTGGTCGGCGGGGACGAGCAGGGCGAGCGCGGCGACGGCGGCGATGCCGATCGCGCTCACGCCGAGGAACGTGGCGCGCCAGCCGAGCTGCTGCCCCATCGCCGTACCGACAGGAACGCCGACGATGTTGGCGACGGTGAGGCCGAGGAACATCAGGGAGACCGAGCGGGCCTTGCGCTCGGGGGCGACCAGGCCGGTGGCGACGACGGCGCCGACGCCGAAGAAGGCGCCGTGCGGCAGTCCGCTGAGGAAGCGGGCGGCCATCAACCAGTGGTAGTCGGGCGCGGCGGCCGACAGGGCGTTGCCCACGACGAACAGGACCATCAGGCCGATCAGTACGCGCCTGCGCGGCAGCTTGGCGGTGACGGCGGCGAGCAGCGGGGCGCCGATGACGACGCCGAGGGCGTACGCGGAGACGAGGTGGCCCGCGGTCGGGATGGATATGTGCAGGTCGTCGGCGACGTTGGGCAGCAGGCCCATCATCACGAACTCGGTCGTGCCGATGCCGAAGGCGCCCACGGCGAGGGCGAGCAGGGCCAGGGGCATGGGGAGGTACCTTCCACGGAAGCAGGGGGCGGCCCGGAGCGGGGCGAATCCATTAGTTTACGTACGGAACAAAGCAAAGCCGCGCGCCGAGTATTCCGTGGGGCCTGATCCGCACCTGGTCCGTGCCTGATCCGTGCCGGAACCGGGCCGGAACCGGGCCGGAACCGGGCCGGAACCGGGCCGGAACCGGGCCGGAACCGGGCCGGAACCGGGCCCGATCCAAGCGCTACTCGGAGAGCTCGACCCGCGCCGCGATCGGCAGGTGATCGCTGTTCGTCTTCGGCAGCGTCCAGGAGGAGACCGGCTCGACGCCCTTGACCATGATCTGGTCGATGCGGGCCATCGGGAACGACGCGGGCCAGCTGAAGCCGAAGCCGTTGCCCGCCGCGCCCTGCGTGGAGCGCATCTGCGCGGTGACGCCGTTCAGGGCGCGGTCGTTCATCGTGCCGTTCAGGTCGCCGAGCAGGATGACCTTGCCGAGCTTCTCCTTGGAGATGGCGTCGCCGAGCGCGTCGGCGCTCTCGTCGCGCTGGTTGGCGGTGAAGCCCGCGTCGAGCTTCACGCGCACCGACGGCAGGTGCGCCACGTAGACGGCGACCTCGCCCTTGGGGGTGTCGACGGTGGTCCGCAGCGCGCGGACCCAGCCCAGCTTGATGTCCACGGGCTTGGTGTCGGCCAGCGGGTACTTGCTCCACACGCCGACCGTGCCCTTGACCGAGTGGTACTTGTAGATGCGCGAGAGCGCCTTCTCGTACGTCGGTACGGCGTCCGCGGTGAGCTCTTCGAGGGCCAGCACGTCCGCGCCGGAGGCGGCGACGTCCTGGGCCGTGCCCGTCGGGTCGGTGTTGTCCGCGTTCACGTTGTGCGTGGCGACGGTCAGGTCGCCCTCGCCGCCCGACTTGTCGCTGATCAGGCCGCCGAACTGGTTGATCCAGATGATCGTGGGCAGCAGCACCGCGATCAGGGCGGTGGCGGACTTGCGCACCACCGCGATGACGACGATCACCGGGACGAAGACGCCGAGCCAGGGCAGGAAGGTCTCGGTGAGGCTGCCGAGGTTGCCGATGTTGTTGGGGATCTGGGCGTGGAACAGCATCACCAGGGCGATCAGGAGCGCGGCACCCGCGGTGACCAGGCCGCGCCGCCAGATGCCGGGGTCGCCGCGCCAGCCGTCCACCAGGCGCCGGAACCAGGACCCCGGACGCTCGGGCCCCGAGCCTTCGCTGTCCGTCTCCGTCTTGTACGCCTGCGCCATAACTCTCGTCGCCTCACTGCCTGCCGTGCACACCGTCTGTCCCGCCCCCTGAAACCCTAGGCGATGATCGGGTGCGTCTCTGCCGTCCGCGACGGCCGTACTGGCACGAGGACGAACGAAGCGGCGCGGCGAGTTCCTGACCGGCCCCGCGGAGTCGGCTCTGTGACGAAATGCGCATACTCCGCACTCCCGGCAGGCGGCGGCGCCGGGGCGCTAGGACGTCTGCGGTCGCAGCCCTTCGAGGACCGTGTCGACGATCCGTTCCGCGAGGTCGTCGTCGAGCGGCGCGTCGGGGCGCATCACCGTGCGCAGCAGCATGGGGCCGACGAAGAGGTCGTTGGCCATCTCGATGTCGACGTCCGTGCGGAGCACGCCCTCGGCCATGCCCCGCCGCAGCACCTCGACCATGGTGCGGCGGCGGGGCTCGATGACCGTGCTGTGGTAGGCGTCCCACAGCTTGGGCAGGGCCTTCATCTGCGCGAAGACGTTGTGCAGCAGCGCCGAGGAGCGCATCGTGAGGCCGCGGCGGCGCAGGCCCTCCAGGATGACCACCAGATCGTCGCGCACCGAGGTGCCGGGCAGCTCGGGGTCCGGCTCCTCGAAGACGCTCAGTACGTCGACGAAGAGTGCCTCCTTGCCGTCCCAGCGCCGGTAGATGGTGGCCTTGCCGACGCCCGCGGTGCGGGCGATCCGCTCGATGGACAGCTCCGTGAGCGACACCCCGTCCTCCAGGAGCCGCACCACGCCCTCGATGATCGCCTGCTCCACGGCCTCGCTCCTGGGGCGGCCGCGGCCGCCCCGCGCGACGGGCACGCCCTTTCCTGCGGCGTGCGTTCCCTTGGCGGTGTGGACCACGTCATCTCCGTCTCGTCGCGCGGCTGGCCGGGCCGATTCTCCCTCAGCCCCCTTGAGCGCCCGGCCGAGTCCCCCCTCTCCCTCAGTGCCCCGAAGCGCCCACCGGCTCGGACTTCTCCTCCGCCGCGTCGGGCTTCGGCGTACGTCCCGGCAGGAACAGGAAGACGATCACCGAGCCGATCAGCGCGACGCCGGCGCCGCACAGCGCCGTGACGTGCATGGCGTGCAGGAAGGAGTCGTTGGCCGCGCTCACCAGCGGCTCACCGCGCGGGCCGAGCTTCGCGGCGACGCCGAGCGTCGCCTCGATCGACTCGCCCGCCGAGTGCCGCGCCCCCGCGGGCAGCAGGGTCAGCTTGTCCTCGACGCCGCTGCGGTACGCCGCGGACAGCACCGAGCCGAGCACCGCGATGCCGAGGGCACCGCCGACCTGCCGGAAGGTGTTGCTGAGGGCGGACGCGGAGCCCGCCTTCTCGCGCGGCAGGGCCTGCATGATCACGACGCTGGTCGGCGTCATGATGTGCGCCATGCCGGTGCCCATCAGGAAGAAGATGATCTCCAGGATCCAGATCGGCGTATCGGCCTCCAGGCTCGTGAAGGCCACCAGCGTCGCCACCACGAGGAGCAGGCCGCCGGTGCACACGGCGCGGACGCCGAAGCGGTCGACCACGAGGCGGGCGCGCGGCGCGAAGATGAGCTGGGCGGCGGCCAGCGGGAGCATCAGCAGGCCGGTCTGCAGCGGCGAGTAGCCGCGCACGCTCTGGGTGTAGAAGACCGAGAAGAAGGTCACGCCCATCAGGGCGAAGAAGACCAGCGCTATGGCGCTGATCGCCGCGGAGAAGACCCGGTTCTTGAAGTACGAGATGTCGATGGACGGATGGTCGCTGCGCTTCTCGTACAGGACGAAGGCGACGAGCACGGCGAGGCCCGCGGCGACGGTGGCGAGGACGGCCGGGTCGGTGAAGTCGGCGAGCTGGCCGCCCTTGATGATGCCGTAGACGAGCAGGACGAGGCCGACGACGGAGAGCGCGACGCCGACCAGGTCGATCCGGCCCGGATTGGGGTCGCGCGAGTCGGGCACCAGCCAGACCATCAGGGCGAGCGCGATCAGCACGATCGGCACGTTGACGAAGAAGACCGAGCCCCACCAGAAGTGGTCCAGCAGCACGCCGCCGGTGATCGGGCCGATCGCGATGGCGAGGCCGACGCCGCCCGCCCAGATGCCGATGGCCTTGGGCTGCTCGTCGCGCTCGAAGACGTTCATCAGGACGGCGAGGGTCGCGGGCATCACGAAGGCCGCGCCGAGGCCCATCAGCGCGCGGAACGCGATGAGCTGGACGGGCGAGCCGGACTCCGCGGCGAGCGCCGAGCCGAGACCGAAGACGACGAGGCCGCCGAGCAGGACCTTCTTGCGGCCGAGCCGGTCGCCGAGCAGGCCCGCGGTGAACAGCAGGCCCGCGAAGACGAGCGTGTAGGCGTTGATGGCCCACTCGAGCTCGCCCTGGGTGGCGCCGAGGCCGGTGGGCTCCGGGGTCGAGATCGTCTTGATGGCGACGTTCAGGATCG
This sequence comes from Streptomyces kanamyceticus, assembly GCF_008704495.1. NCBI lineage: Bacteria > Bacillati > Actinomycetota > Actinomycetes > Kitasatosporales > Streptomycetaceae > Streptomyces > Streptomyces kanamyceticus. Next base: position 7,192,210 of record NZ_CP023699.1, on the reverse strand, counting down.
AGTTGTCGAGCACCACGATCAACAGGCTGAGCATGAGCACCCCGAGGATCGCCCAGCGGCGCCGGTGCACGGCTTCCGGTATGCGGGGCGAGGCGGGTACGGCAGGAGTTGACATGGCGTTCAGCCTAGAACCATTTCGATACGAGACCGTCTCGTATTGGAAAGAATTTACCCGTGGCGCGGTACGGCTTTACTCGCGGGGCCGACCGGCCCGCCGACGCGGTCCACTGCGGACCCACTAGCCCCCGGGCGGCACGTGATGCCACCATGGAGGGGATCCGGGGACGCCGTCAGGGCGCCTCGAGATGACAGAAGGAGCCGTTGCGATGACGCAGCTTTCGGCTGCCCAGAAGAGTGCCGACGCCCCCCAGAGCCCCGACAGCAGCAAGGCGCTGTACGGCGGCAAGGGCACCCGGCGCATCACTGTGCGCGACATCACCGCCGCCAAGGAGCGGGGCGAGAAGTGGCCCATGCTCACCGCCTACGACGCGATGACCGCGTCCGTCTTCGACGAGGCGGGCATCCCCGTCATGCTCGTCGGCGACTCGGCGGGCAACTGCCACCTCGGGTACGAGACGACCGTGCCCGTCACCCTCGACGAGATGACCATGCTGTCGGCGGCCGTCGTACGGGGCACGTCGCGTGCCCTGATCGTCGGTGACCTGCCGTTCGGCTCCTACCAGGAGGGACCGGTCCAGGCGCTCCGCTCGGCCACCCGCCTCATCAAGGAGGCGGGCGTCGGCGCGGTGAAGCTGGAGGGCGGCGAACGCTCCCTCGCGCAGACCGAGTTGCTGGTCCAGTCGGGCATCCCGGTCATGTCCCACCTCGGCCTGACCCCGCAGTCCGTGAACACCATGGGCTACCGCGTCCAGGGCCGCGGCGACGAGGCCGCCCACCGGCTCCTGCACGACGCCAAGGCGGCGCAGGACGCGGGCGCGTTCGCGGTCGTCCTCGAACTCGTCCCCGAGGAGCTGGCGGCCGAGGTCACCCGCTCCCTGAACATCCCGACCGTCGGGATCGGGGCGGGCGCCGGGTGCGACGCGCAGGTCCTGGTCTGGACGGACATGCTCGGCCTGACCGGCGGCAAGATGCCGCGCTTCGTCAAGCAGTACGCCGATCTGCGGGCCGTCATGTCCGGCGCGGCCAAGGCGTTCGCCGATGACGTGGTGGGCGGGGCGTTCCCGGCGCCGGAACACGCGGTCCACTGAGCCTGGGGCGGCCGCCGGAGCGGGGGCCGCCTGAACCCGGGCGGTGACCGCCGCCCGGTTTGAGCCAATGCGGCACCATGGCAGCCCGTCGATTCCCCCGTCGACGGGCTGCCTTTTTCTCGCCTGGGGGCGGGGTGGGGTGGGGTGGGCTCGCTTGCCTGGCCTGGCCTGGCCGGTCTGTCGGCGCCGCTGCGCGGGGCAGCTGCCGATTGCCAGGTGCGGATCGGCCGCCGGTTTCCGCCGCTCCGCGGCGGTTTCTTCCCCACCCGCCCACCCGTTGCCCGGCACCGGGCGGACTTGCCGGGCCTACCCAGCCTGCCCGGCCCGTCGGCGCCGCTGCGCGGGGCGTCTGCCGGGTACCAGGTGCGGGCCGGTCGCTGGGTTTCCGCCGCTCCGCGGCGGTTCATCCCCACCCGCCCACCCGTTGCCCGGCACCGGGCGGACTTGTAGGGGCGGTCGGGTGGGGGGGAATCCGGCGCGGAGCGGCGGGGAAAGTGTGGGCCACCCGACCGGCAGGATTCAGCCAGGGATGTCCAGGTCCAGCAACCCCGGTGCCGAGAAGGGGCGGGCGGGTGGGGGAAAGCGCAGGCCAGGCCGGGTGGCAGGGGGCGGCCAAGGGCGTGCAGGACCGGTAAGCCCGGTGCGGAGGAAGGACGTGCAGGATCGGCAAGCCCCGTGCGGGGAAAGGGCGGGCCGGATCGGCAAGCCCCGTGTTGGGGAGGGTCCCTGTCGGTGGGATGTCGGTGGTTTGTCGGTGGGGGATGGCACCTTGTATTCCATGACGCGAATCGACAAGAACCCCGGCGGTGCAGAGAGTGCCGTCACCGTGAGGGGACTGGTCAAGCACTACGGCGAGACCAAGGCACTGGACGGCGTGGACGTCGACGTGCGCGAGGGCACCGTCCTCGGCGTGCTCGGCCCCAACGGCGCCGGCAAGACCACACTCGTACGCTGCCTCTCCACCCTCGTCACCCCGGACTCGGGCACCGCCTTCGTAGCGGGGTACGACGTACTGAAGCAGCCCCGGCAGCTGCGCCGCGTGATCGGCCTGACCGGTCAGTACGCATCGGTGGACGAGAAGCTCTCGGGCCGCGAGAACCTGTACATGATCGGGCGGCTGCTCGACCTGTCCCGCAAGGAGTCCAGGTCCCGCGCCGACGGCCTCCTTGAGCGGTTCTCCCTGACCGAGGCGGCCAAGCGCCCGGCGAGCACCTACTCCGGCGGCATGCGCCGCCGCCTCGACCTCGCGGCGTCGATGATCGGCAGCCCGGCCGTCCTCTATCTGGACGAGCCGACGACCGGCCTCGACCCCCGCACCCGTAACGAGGTGTGGGCCGAGGTCAAGCGCATGGTCGCCGACGGCGTCACCGTGCTGCTCACCACCCAGTACATGGAGGAGGCCGAGCAGCTGGCCTCCGAGCTGACCGTCATCGACCGCGGCAAGGTCATCGCCAACGGCGGCATCGACGAGCTCAAGGCGAAGGTCGGCGGCCGCACCCTGCGGGTCCGCCCGGCCGACCCGCTGGAGCTGCGCCCGCTGGCGAACGCCCTTGACGACCTCGGCCTGACCGGCATCGCCACCTCCACGGTGGACGCCGAGTCCGGCACGGTCCTGGTGCCGATCCTCAGCGACGAGCAGCTGACCGCCGTGGTCGGCGCGGTCACCGCGCGCGGCATCACGATCGGCTCGATAGCCACCGAACTGCCCAGCCTGGACGAGGTGTTCCTGTCGATCACCGGCCACAAGGCCAGTGCTCCGCAGGACGCCCGCCCCAGCGAAAAGGAACTCGAGGAGGCCGCCGTATGAGCGCCACCACTCTCGCGGCCCCCCTCAAGACGGGGCAGGCCGACGCCCGCATCGGCCTGCGCGACCACGTCAGGCACACCAGCGCCCTGGTCCGCCGCAATCTGCTCTGGATCCGCCAGGACCCCGAGTCGATGTTCGACGCGGTCCTGATGCCGATCGTCTTCACGCTCCTGTTCGTGTACGTCTTCGGCGGCTCCATCGGCCAGGCGCTCGGCGGCGGTCAGGACCAGTACGTGCAGTACGTGGTGCCCGGCATGATGGCGATGATGAGCATGAACATCGCCATGGCCGTCGGCACCGGCTTCAACCAGGACTTCCAGAACGGCATCATGGACCGTTTCAGGACCCTGCCGATCGGCCAGGGTTCGGTCCTCTTCGCCAAGATCGTGGTGGAGCTGATGCGGCTCCTCATCGCGACGACGATCATGATGATCGTCGGTGTCCTCGTGGGCTTCGACATCACCAACTGGGGCGGCCTGTTCGCCGCCGTGGGCCTCTCCGCCCTCTTCGGCACGTCCATCATGTGGATCTTCCTGGTGCTCGGCGTCTCCATGAAGAGCGCCCAGTCCGTGCAGGCGATGGGCTTCCTGGTCCTGATGCCGCTGCAGTTCGGCTCGTCGATCTTCGCGCCGACCCAGTCGATGCCCGGCTGGCTGCAGGGCTTCACCGACTACAACCCGCTGTCCTCGCTCGCGGACTCCGCGCGCGGCCTGATGGTCGGCGGCCCCGTCGCGCACGACCTGTGGGTGACGGTCGGCTGGTCGGTGGCGCTCACACTGGTGATGGCGCCCATCGCGATCCACAAGTTCCGCACGAAGAACTGACCGAAGTATCACGAAGAACTGACCGGAGTACCGGTCAGCGGGTCAGCCGGACTCCGCGCCGCACAGGGCGGCGGCCTCGTCGACAGTGAGGCCGCCGCCCTCCGCGTACGCCGCTTCGTACGCCTCGTCCCCGAGCGCGGCACGCACCGCCCGCTCCGCGTCCGCGCGGATCTCCCGCTCCATGCTGTTCGCGGCGTGCCCCGGCGGCAGCTCGCGGTCGGCGATCCCCAGGAGCCTGGCGGCGTCGTCCGCGCGGGCGCCGCCGGTCGCCCCCGACAGCGCGAGCGCGGCGATCCACAGGTGGACGGAGACCATCTGCGGGGCGACCATCCGCGACAGCGGGTCGAGCGCCTTCGCGAAGGCCTCGCCCACCGTGGCGGCACTCCGCGCGTACCGCCCGTCCAGCGCGTCGAGCCAGGCCGAGATGCCGAGCACGGAACTCTCGAAGACCGCGTAGCCGATGGCGCTGAACTCCATGCCGAGGAGCCGCAGATGCTCACGTGCCTCGTCGAGGCGGCCGCTGCGGCCGAGCGCGATGGTGAGGTAGATCCGGGCGGCGGGCAGCGCCTCGCCCGTGTGGTGGCGGCCGGAGTTGTCGATGACCTCCCGCAGCATCGCCTCGCCCCGCGCGAAGTCGTCCCGCTGCTCGGGCGCGTCCGTCAGGAGCGAGCCGAGGCGGGCCTTGAGCAGGGCCACCTGGGTCAGCGCGCCGAGCTGCTCGGCGTAGTCGACGGCGGCCCAGAAGTCCTGGGCCGCGAGCGCCAGTTCGCCGCGCCGCTCCCGTGCCTCGCCGCGCGCGGAGAGCGCCTCGGCGACGCCCCACACATCACCGAGCCGCTGGAACCCGCGCAGCGCCTCGTCCGCGTCACGGATGGCGTCGCCCGACCAGTCGGTGCGGTTGGCGAGCATGTTGGCGCGCATCTGCAGGGCGGCGGCGAGCTCCCACTCGTAGCCGAACTCGCGGCAGGCGGCGACGGTCGCGTCGATGGTCTCGTGCAGCAGGCCCGTCTCGCCGCCGAGCAGGATGGCGAAGAACCAGAGGTTGCCGGGCGTACGACAGGTCTGCGGGAGCCCGGGGCGGTAGGCCTCCCTCATGCCGAGCAGCTTCTCCTGCGACTCGGGGGACTGCCAGTGCGTCACGTCCACCTCCATGTCCATGCAGGAGAGGTGGAGCAGGTGCGCGCCGCGGCGGGCCTCCACGAGGACCTCGGGGCTCATCGGCGGCGGCTCGGCCGTGCACGGTTCGTGCAGCGGGGGCGCGGGGGCGACGGGCCGGGCGAACGGGTCGGGGCCCAGGGACATGACGTCGAGGGACCAGTTCTTGGTCTCCATGCGCAGACCGCGGATCTGCCAGTACCAGGAGAGCGAGAGGACGAGGCAGAGCGCCTCCTGCTCGTCCCGTGCGGCGACCGCGTGCCGCAGGGCGGTGCGCAGGTTCTCGTACTCCACCTCGAGGCGCTCCACGGCCGCGTGCTGGCCGTGGCCGCGCAGTTCGGGGTCGGTGGTCCTGGCGACCTCGCGGTAGTGCACGAGGTGCGCGCGCTCGGCCGCGGCCCGGTCGCCGGCCTCGTCGAGCCGCTCCCCCGCGTACTCCGAGACGGTCTCCAGGAGCCGGTAGCGCATGCCGCCGCCGGAGACCGGCGAAGGGGCCGCGACGACGAGGGACTTGTCGACGAGCGAGCCGAGCAGATCGGCGACGTCGCGCGCGTCGCCCCCGGCCGCGCACACCTCTTCCGCCGCGGTCAGGTCGCAGCCGCCCGCGAAGACCGAGAGCCTGCGCAGCACGGCCCGTTCGGGCGCGTCGAGCAGGTCCCAGGACCAGTCGACGACGGCGCGCAGGGTCTGCTGGCGGGGCAGTACCGTGCGGGCGCCGCTGGTGAGCAGCCGGAAGCGGTCGTCGAGGCGGTCGGCGATCTGGCGCGGGGTGAGCATCCGCAGGCGGGCGGCGGCCAGTTCGATGGCGAGCGGCAGGCCGTCCAGACGGCGGCAGATCTCGGCGACGGCCTCGGGATCGCCCGCCACCGTGAACCCGGTCCTGGCCGCGGCGCCGCGCTCGGCGAAGAGGCGCAGCGCGACCGGTTCCGGCAGCGGCTCGACGGGGCGGAGCAACTCGCCGGGGACACCGAGGGGTTCGCGGCTCGTGGCCAGGACGGTAAGGCCCGGGCAGCGGGCGAGGAGCTCCTCGGCGAGCCGGGCCGCCGCGTCGATGACGTGCTCGCAGTTGTCCAGGATGATCAGCATGCGGCGGGCCGCGCAGTGCTCGACGAGCCGGGCGACGGGATCCTCGCCGCTCCGCTCCGAGATGGCCCGCAGCTCCTCGGCACCGGCACCGCGCAGCACGGTCTCGCGGGCGCCGAGCGCGGTGAGGACGGCCGCGGGCACGTCGTCCGGGTCCTCGACCGGCGCGAGCTCGGCCAGCCACACGCCGTCGGACACCTCCCCCGCCACGGTCTCCGCGGCCTCCTGCGAGAGCCGCGTCTTCCCGGCCCCGCCTGGCCCGATCAACGTCACGAGCCGGGCCCGCCCGAGGTCCCCGCGCAGCGCCCCGATGTCCCCTTCCCGCCCGACGAAGGAGGTGAGGCGGGCGCGGAGGTTGCCGGGCGGGCGGGGGGCGCGGGCGGTGGGAGGGCGAGCGGTGAGGGGAACACCGCTGCCGCGTACGACGGGGTCGGCCGATGTGTCCGGCTCGCGCCCGGGCCCGCCGGGAAAGCCTCCGGGGCCGGGAACGCCTCCAGGGCCGGGAACGCCTCCGGGGCCGGGGCCGACGACATCGCCGGCCTCCTCGTACGCGTACGCGTCCCCGCGCAGCAACTCCTGGTGCAGCGCCCGGAGTTCCGGTCCCGGATCCGTGCCGAGGCGGTCCGCGAGGACGGTGCGGATGTCGTCGTACGCCGCGAGTGCCTCGGCGGGGCGGCCCGCGTCGCGCAGCGCGCGCAGCCGCAGGGCCTGCAGCGGCTCGTCGAGCGGCTGTCCTTCGCACAGCGCGGTGAGCTCGGGCAGCACCAGTTCCGCCTCGCCGATGGCGAGCGCGGCCGCCGCCCTCGCGCGGTGCGCGTCGAGGCGGCGGGCCTGCCAGCGCGCGACCTCCGCCGTGCGCTCCGGCAGGTCGGGAAGGGGCTCGCCGGTCCACAGGGCGAGCGCGTCGTCCAAGACGGCGGCCGCCTTCGCCGCGTCGCCGTCGGCGAGGGCCCGCGTGCCCTCGCCGACGAGCCGGTCGAAGCGGAACACGTCCACGTCGTCGGGCACCGCGCACAGTCGGTAGCCGCCGTCCGCCGAGGCCACCGCGTCCGCGCCGAGGGCCCTGCGGAGCCGTCCCGCCAGCGCCTGCAGCGCGCCCGTCGCGTCGGCGGGCGGGTCGGCGGCCCAGACCTCGTCGACCAGGACCGGGGCGGAGACGGTGCGGCCCGCGTGCAGGGCGAGCACCGTGAGGAGGGCGCGCAGCCGCGCGCCGCCGACGGGCAGGACGGTGCCGTCGGGGCGGAGGGCCTGGGTGGTGCCGAGGACGCGGTAGCGCACGGGTCCATTGTCACCGCCTCCGGAGCACGCCACGTCCACCTCCAGGCCCATCTGCGGGTCCATGACCCCGTTCACCTCCGCGTTCACGTCCGCGTTCGCGTCCGTGTTCGCGTTCGCGTTCGCGCCTGAGCGGCACCGGCCCCCCTTCGGACTCCGTCCCGCCCGGCGCCCGACTCCGTCGTACCGGCCACGCACCCGCCGTCCCCCGCACTCCCGGCCCACCCCGGTCCCCCCCGCTCTCTTCTCAAGCTCCGACTCCCCCCGCCCCGCTCAGTCCTCGTCGTCCCGGACCTCCAGCTCCACGAGCACCCCGGTCTCGGCCCGCCGGTAGCCCGGCCCCTGCGACGTCCGCGAGAGGTGTTCTCCGTGGAACCACTTCGGGCAGAGCTCGACGGGGCGCAGCCAGCGCTCGCCGGGCACCGGCGCGTACGTCCCCGACCCCTCGGTCGTCTCCGCGAAGCCCTGGGTCACCACGTGGATGGTGCGGACCCTGCCGACCGTGTCCGGCCAGCGGCCGCCGTGCCGCTCCACGGAGAGCAGGCCCCTGAGCGCGGTCCGCGCGGGGCGCGGGGGCGCGTGGTTCCACGGGACCGTCACCCCGTGCGCCCGCACGACGGACGCCTCCCACGGCTCCTCGTCGCCCTCGTCGTCCTTGTCGCCCTCGTCGGCCTCGTCGCCCTCGTCGCCCTCGTCTTCGATGTCGTCCGCCAGCCAGTCCCCCGGCAAGGAGTCGAGCGCCACCACGGGCCCCTCGATCTCGCTGAAATCCTCCTGCCAGCCGTCCATGCCGTCCATGCCGTACAAGCCGTCCCCGCCGCCAGACAGGACGAGCAGCGGCCACGTCACCTCGTCCCCCACCGCGAACGGCGTACCGCAGCACTCCATCTGCCAGTCCGCGTACAGCACCTTCCACACCCCGCGCAGAGTCATGACCCCCAGCCTCCCCGGAACTCGGGGCCGAGTGCGAGACGTTTTCCGTACGCGCCCGGTACGGTCGGGCACGCCAGGACCTCGTACGCCAGGAGCCCCGCCCCATGACCACCGCCCCCACCCGCAGCAGCGACCGGCGGATCAGTCCGGTCTTCCTGGGGATCGCCGCCGTCACCGCGGTCGCAGGATGGGCCGCCTGGACCGGCTTCGCGGACAATCCGGGTATCGCCGTCTTCCTCTTCGTGACGGCCGCCTGGATCGTCTCGCTCTGCCTGCACGAGTACGCGCACGCGCGCACGGCCCTGCACAGCGGCGACATCTCCGTCGGCGCGAAGGGGTACTTGACGCTCAATCCGCTCAAGTACACGCACGCGCTCCTGAGCATCGTGCTGCCGGTGCTCTTCGTGATCATGGGCGGCATCGGCCTGCCCGGTGGCGCGGTCTTCATCGAGCGCGGCCGGATCCGCGGCCGGTGGAAGCACAGCCTGATCTCGGCGGCGGGCCCGCTGACGAACGTGCTGTTCGCCGTGGTGTGCACCGCGCCGTTCTGGCTCGACGCCCTGGACGGGGTGCCGTACGCGTTCCGCTACGCGCTCGCGTTCCTCGCGCTGCTCCAGGTGACGGCGGCCATCCTGAACTCCCTGCCCATCCCGGGCCTGGACGGGTACGGGGTGCTCGAGCCCTGGCTGTCGTACAAGATCCGCCGCCAGGTGGAGCCGTTCGCGCCGTTCGGTCTCATCGCGGTCTTCGGCATCCTGTGGATCCCGGAGGTCAATCACGTGTTCTTCGACGCGATCGACGCGATCCTGCGCGGGCTCGGCGTCAGCGAATGGGACAGCGAGTGGGGCCAGCGGCTCTACAGGTTCTGGGAGGGCTCGCAGGAGGTCCCCTCGCCCAGCGGCTTCAGCCAGTAGTGGCCCGTCGGCGTCAGCCAGTCGGCCGTCGGCGTCAGCCAGTGGGCGAGGCGGAGGACGCCGCCCGCCGCATCTTCTCCTTGCGCAGGTAGAACCACGCCATGTTCGAGGAGAGCCCCGCGAGCAGCACCCAGACGATGCCCAGCCAGCTGCCCTGGGCGAAGGAGATCACGGCCGCGGCGACGGCGAGCGCGCAGACCACGAGGGCGTAGATGGCGAGGCGGGGCATGGGGGTCGGCTCCTGTCGGTGCAGCGTGGATGCGTACGCGTCCAGTGTCCCCCATGCCCGCCGGGGCCCCGCACGTCCCTATACGTCGGTGATCCGCAGCCCCGCGTGCGCCTTGTAGCGGCGGTTGACCGAGATCAGGTTGGCGACGAGCGACTCGACCTGGTGGGCGTTGCGCAAGCGGCCCGCGAAGACGCCCCGCATGCCGGGGATGCGGGCGGCGAGCGCCTGCACCACGTCCGTGTCGGCGCGGCTCTCGCCGAGGACCATCACATCGGTGTCGATCTCCTCGACCGAGGCGTCCTGGAGCAGGACGGCGGAGAGGTGGTGGAAGGCGGCCGTGACCCGCGAGTCCGGCAGCAGGGCCGCGGCCTGCTCGGCGGCGCTGCCCTCCTCGGGCTTGAGGGCGTACGCGCCCTTCTTGTCGAAGCCGAGCGGGTTGACGCAGTCGACGACGAGCTTGCCGGTCAGCTCCTCGCGCAGGGACTCCAGGGTCTTCCCGTGTCCCTCCCACGGCACGGCGACGATCACGATGTCGCTGCGCCGCGCGCACTGGGCGTTCTCGGCGCCCTCGACGCCGAGGCCGAGCTCGTCGGCGGCGGTCCGCGCCCGCTCCTCGGCGCGCGAGCCGATGATCACCTTCTGCCCGGCCCTGGCGAGCCGGTAGGCGAGCCCGCGCCCCTGGTCGCCGGTGCCGCCGAGCACGCCGACGACGAGGCCGGAGACGTCGGGCAGCTCCCAGGGGTCCTTGGCGGGCGCCTTCGCGGGGGCGTTCCCCGTGGTGTCCGCTGCGGTGTTCTGCGCACTGTCTGTAGAGGTCATGGGGCGACCTTACTCACCGGTCGCCCCGGTCAGTCCGGACACCGGTATCCGCCGGAAGGTGATCGTCTCGTACGCGCTGAAGTCGCCCGTCTCGTAGAGCAGTCCGATCGTGTCGTCGTCGAGGCGTACGAGATCGGAGTACGCGGCGGGCAGCCCGTCGACCGTGTGCGCGGTCTCCCAGGTGGTGCCTCCGTCGTGGCTGCGGCGCACGGTCATCAGGGCGCGGAAGGCGGGGTCGGCGGGTCCCGAGAAGAGCAGTACGTCGGGGTCGCGGAGCTGGAGGACGCTGCCCTCCACGACGGGTCCGGTGAGCCCCGCCTGCGGGCGGAAGGGTCTGACGAGGCTCGCGCCGCCGTCGCGGGAGTGGGCGTCGGCGCGGTTGCCGGGGGCCGGGGAGTCGTTGCGGGTGTTGAAGTAGAGGCGTCCGTCGGGGAGTTCGGCGGCGGTGGTCTCGTTCACGTTGATGTAGCCGTTGGTGTTGTCGTCGATGTAGCCGATGCGCCAGGTGGCGCCCGCGTCGTCGCTGAGCAGGCAGTGGCCGCCGTTGTACTTGCCCTCGGCGCCGGTGTCGGTACCGGTGGGCGGCAGGGAGTGGTTGGCGGGGACGACCACGCGGCCGCCGGTGCCGCTGGCGCCGGCGCCGGCATCTTCTTCGCCGACGCCGGCCAGCTGCACGGCATGCCCCGGCGTGGTCGCGTACCACCGCCAACTCGCCTTCTTCACCTGCCCGGTGATCTCGCGCGGCGCCGACCAGGTGAGTCCGTCGTCGTCGCTGCGCTGAAGCCAGACGCGGCGCCCGTCGGCGGCGGACACCTTGCCGCGCCGGATGGCGTCCTCGGTGGCCGACGCGGCGTTCCTGACCTGGACGAGCAGGACGCGTCCGGTGTCCAGGACGACGGGGGCGGGGTTGCCCGCGAGGTCGGCGCCGTTCTTGCCGACGATCTGCGGCGGGCCCCAGGTGCGGCCGCCGTCGACGGAGCGCTTGAGGACGATGTCGATGTTGCCGAAGTCGTCCTGGGAGCCGACGCGGCCCTCGCAGAAGGCGAGGACGGTGCCGGATGCCGTGCGCACGACGGCGGGGATGCGGAAGCTCGCGTATCCCTCGCGGCCCGCCCGGAAGGGAACAGATGTTTCAGCAGTCATCCCCCGCCCTTCCCCGCTCCGGGGGAATTCCCGGTGAACTCCCGGTCACGAGTGGCCCGTTCGGGCAGGATGCGACGGCATGGACGCCGTACGGGTCGCGCTGCTGCGCGAAGTGCTCGCGGGAACCGAGTGGCCCGGTGCCACCCGCCGCTTCGCGGGGACGCTGCGCTCCTCCGTGCTGCCGCACGGCGGCGGGCTGCTGCTTGTGGGCACCGAGGTGTACGAGCCGTGGCACCTGGCCGCGCACCTGGTGGACGAGGCGGCCTGGTCGGGCACGCCGGAGCTGACGCCGACGCTCGTACGGCACCGGATCCTGCCCGGCGATCCCGCGCACCTGTCGACCGGGCTCGGCCGGATCGAGGCGGCGCGGCGCGGCGAGACGCTGCTCGTCGTGGCGCCGGACGCGCCGGACGCGGAGCTGCTCTCGCGCGTGCACGACGCGAGGCGGGCCGGGGCGACGGTGCTCTCGCTCGGCTCGGGCGACCGGGACCTGGACGCCCTCTCGCACGAGGCACTCGCCGTACCGGCCGACACGGACCTCGACCTCGACACGGTCCAGCACCTGGTGAGCGCGGCGACCGGCGAGAACGCGCTGCCCACCCCGCGCCCCCGCCACCGCTTCCGGGACCGTCTCTCCCGCCTCGCCGACCAGCTGACCTCACCGCCGCCCACGCGGTGGTGAACCGGCCCGGCGCGGATAATTGAGTTGCCCGTACACGTGCCTCCGCTGAGCATGGTTCCTCGTGCCTCTCTCAGCGATACTGCCCGACCTCTCCCCCTGGCGGTCCACCCGTGACTTCCGGCTGCTGTGGGTGCAGGGGCTCGTCACCACCTTCGGCAGTTTCATGGCGCTGGTCGCCCTGCCGCTGCAGATCAAGGAGCTGACGGACTCGCCGCTCGCCGTCGGTGCGATGGGCGCGGTGGAGCTCGTGCCGTTGATCGTCTTCGGTCTGTACGGGGGCGCGCTCGCCGACGCCGTGGACCGGCGCAAGGTGATCCTGCTGACCGAGGCGGGCCTCGGACTGCTCGCCGTCGTCCTCCTGGTGAACGCCCTGCTGTCCGAGCCGCTGCTCTGGCCGCTGTACGTCGTGGCGGCCGGTGTCTCCGCGCTCGCCGGGCTGCAACGGCCCGCCCTGGACTCGCTGATGGCGCGGATCGTGCCGCACGACCAGCTGACGGCGGCCGCCGCGCTGAACTCGCTGCGCTGGAACGTGGGCGCCATCGCGGCGCCCTCGCTCGCGGGCATCGTCGTGGCGTACGCCGGTCACGCGTCGGCGTACGCGGTCACGGCCGTCTGTTTCGCCCTCTCGGTCGCGCTGTGCACCCGCATCTCCCCCGCGCCCGCCGCGCACGACGCGGAGAAGCCGTCGCTGAAGGGCCTCGCGGAGGGCGCGCGGTACGCGTGGTCGCGTCCCGTGCTGGTCGGCACGTACGCGATCGACATGGCGGCGATGTTCTTCGCCTTCCCGAACACGATCTTCCCGTTCCTCGCGGACGACCTGGACGCGAAGTGGGCGCTGGGTCTGATGTACGCGGCGGGCGCGGTCGGCTCGCTGCTGCTCAGCCTCACCAGCGGGTGGACCTCGCGGGTGCGGCGGCACGGACTGCTCGTGATCTTCGGCGCGACGGGCTGGGGCCTGGCCATCACGGCGGCGGGCTGGTTCTCGAACGTCTGGGTGGTCCTCGGCTGCCTCGCCCTCGCGGGCGCGGGCGACATGCTGAGCGGGCTCGGGCGCTCGACCATCTGGAACCAGACGATCCCCGACGAGCTGCGCGGCAGGCTCGCCGGGATCGAGGTCCTCTCCTACAGCGTGGGCCCCCAGCTCGGCCAGGTCCGCGCGGGCGCGGCGGCGGGCTGGACCGGCACCCGCTCCGCCATCTGGTCCGGCGGCCTGGCCTGCGTGGCCTCGGTGGGCATCCTGGCGGCGGCGCTGCCACGGCTGATCTCGTACGACGCGACGACGGACCCGGACGCGAAGCGACGCAGGGAGCGCGGCGCACCGGACACGTCGGAGCCGGTGGCCCCGTAAGGGGCGCGGGGAACTGCGCGACCAGCCACACCCTGCCCGCAGGTCCCCGCCAGCCGCCAGCCGCCAGGCTTACGCGTCGCCGTCCTCGCCCCGGGCCCCCGAGTCATGCCACTTGGGATCGTTCTCCCACTCAAGGTTCCGCTCCCGAGCGGTCCGCATGGCGTGTTCCGCCTCCTCGCGGGACGCGTAAGGCCCCATCCGGTCCTTGCCGGGGCAGTCCGGCCCCTCCTCGACCTTCTGGTGTTCCAGGCAGTAGAACCACTCGCCCGGCTTGCCGACCGTCCGCTTCTTGAACAGCGCCATGACCCGCTCCTCTCGTCACGCGTTCCTGACGCCATGCTGCCCCACCTCCGCTGGCTAGACTCGCTGGCATGTCTGGCCAGTCACCGCTCGTCCCAGGGGAGCTCTCCCCCATCCGTTCCGTACCCGGCAACATCAGGCGCCCGGAGTACGTGGGGAAACCCGCGCCGACCCCGTACGCGGGGCCCGAGGTGCAGACCCCCGAGACCATCGAGCTGATGCGCACCGCGGGCCGCATCGCCGCCCGCGCCATGGAAGAGGCCGCGAAGCACATCGCGCCCGGTGTGACCACCGATGAGCTCGACCGCGTCGCGCACGAGTACATGTGCGACCACGGCGCCTACCCCTCGACGCTGGGCTACCGCGGCTTCCAGAAGTCGCTGTGCAGCTCGGTGAACGAGGTCATCTGCCACGGGATCCCCGACTCCACCGTCCTGAACGACGGCGACATCATCAACCTCGACGTCACGGCGTACATCGGCGGCGTGCACGGCGACAACAACGCCACCTACCTCGTCGGCGACGTGGACGACGAGTCGAAGCTGCTCGTCGAGCGGACCCGCGAGTCCCTCAACCGCGCCATCAAGGCCGTCAAGCCCGGTCGGCAGATCAACATCATCGGCCGTGTCATCGAGTCGTACGCCAAGCGCTTCGGCTATGGAGTGGTGCGCGACTTCACCGGTCACGGCATCAACACGTCCTTCCACTCCGGGCTGATCGTCCCGCACTACGACAGCCCGCACGCCACGACCACCATCCAGCCCGGCATGACGTTCACGATCGAGCCGATGCTGACGCTCGGCACGTACGAGTACGACATGTGGGAGGACGGCTGGACCGTCGTCACCAAGGACAGGAAGCGCACCGCGCAGTTCGAGCACACGCTCGTGGTGACGGAGACCGGCGCGGAGATCCTCACGCTGCCCTGAGACCGCCCCGCCGCGCGCCGAGCGCCCCTTCGAAGATCCGGATCCGACCAGAGGATCCGGATCTTCGTGGTTCCGGGCGCGGGGAGCGGGTAGTTTTTTACCGACAGGACGTCGGGAACCAGTTGACTTAGGTAAGCCTAAGTTGCCATGATCTGCAGGGATCGCACCGGTTCCCGCCATCCCGTCATCGCCCGGCTCCCTCTGGAGGTCCCTCATGGACACGCCGCTCACGCCCTTCTCCACGGTCATCCGCACCGCGTCGCACGAGCAGCACACCGAGGCCGAGACCTCCACGTTCATGGGCGACATGCTCGGCGGCAGGCTCGGCGTCGACGCCTACACGCGCTATACGGAACAGCTGTGGTTCGTGTACCGCTCCCTGGAGGACGGCGCCCGGACCCTGCGCGACGACCCCGTCGCGGGGCCGTTCATACAGCCCGAGCTGGCGCGCGTGAGCGAGCTCGAGCGGGACCTCGCCCACCTGCGCGGCGCCGACTGGCGCACGGGCCTCACCCCGCTGCCCGCCACCGCCGCGTACGCGGACCGCGTCGCCGAGTGCGCACGCACCTGGCCCGGTGGCTACGTCGCCCACCACTACACCCGCTACCTCGGCGACCTCTCCGGCGGCCAGATCATCAGAGGCAAGGCCGAGCAGACCTGGGGCTTCGCGCGCAAGGGCGACGGCGTCCGGTTCTACGTCTTCGAGGGCATCTCCAACCCGGCCGCGTTCAAGCGGGGGTATCGGGAGCTGCTCGACGGGATCGACTCGGTGGTCACGGACGAGCTGGAGAGGAAGCGGATCGTGGACGAGTGCAAGAACGCTTTCGCTTTGAATACGGCGGTCTTCCGTGAGCTCGGGGAAGAGTTTCCGCTGAGTGCCTGACGGGGCTGGTGTCTCGGGGGCTCCGCCCCCGGGCCCCCGCTCCTCAAGCGCCGGAGGGGCTGAATTCTCAGCCCCTCCGGCGCTTAGGTGTGTGTCAGGCCGTTTCCGGGCCGCCGCGCTTGCGGCGCGCCACTACCACCGCCGCCGCGCCCGCCGCCATCGCCACGCCCGCCGTGCCGAGCAACGCGGTCGAGGGCACGGAGGCGCCGGTGGAGGCCAGGGAGCCCGTGTCGCCGGTGTCGGCCGAGCCGCCGCCGACCGAACCGCCGCCGCCCACCGAACCGGAGCCCGTCGTACCGCTGTCGGCGATCGGGGCGTTGCCGGCCTGGCCGCCGTCGGAGGGGAGGTCGCCGCCGAGCGCGAGGGTCACCGGGTCGAGCTTCTCGCCGGGCTCGTAGGGGCGCGTGCCGCGGTTGACGAACTGCTGGGCGCCCGCCTCCGTGAGGGTCGCGGGGACCTTGTCGAACCGGACGACGCCGTCCTTCGCGGCGTACGAGACCTTGGAGAGGTCGAGCGTCGCGAACTTCACGTCGTTCTTGGTGCCCTGGGGCGTGGTGACGTCGACGAGGAGCGTGCCCTTGGCGCCGTCGGCCTGCACCTTGAGGTCGCCGAACTTCATGTCGAGGCCGTGCGCCTTGTACAGGAAGCGGACGCTGCCGCCGAAGGACGCGTCGATCTTCTTGGCGTCGGCGTCCACGTCGGCCTTGGCGTACGGGAACGTGTAGCCGCTGGAGACCTTCTTGGCCCCGCCCGCGACGGAGATGCTGCCGCCGGAGGAGATGTACTTGCGGAAGGTCTGCTTCAGGCCCCAGGAGAGGCTGCCTTCGGCGATCTTGTCGGCGGGCTGCTCGGTGCCGGAGGTGGGCTTGGCCGTGGGCTCGGTCGGGTCGGCGGTCGGCTTCGGGCTCTTGGTCGGCTCCGTCGGGTCGACCGTCGGCTTCGGGGTCTTGGTCGGCTCGGTCGGGGCGACCGTCGGCTCCTCGGTCACCGGGCCGCCCGGCGTCACGGTGAGCGTGGCCGGGTCGAGCTTCTCGCCCGCCGCGTACATGCCGTTGAACGCCTTGGCGCCGTCGGCGGTCAGCGTCGTCGGGATGTCCTTGAAGACCATCGCGCCGCCCTCGCCCTGGCCAGGGCGGACGGTGCTCAGGTCGAGCTTGGCGAGGTCGATGTCGTTCTGGGTGGCGCCGTTGAGGGTAACGTCGGCCTGGATGGCACCGGCCTTGCCCTCGGTGCGGACCTTCACGTCGGCGATCTTGATGTCGAAGGTGTGCGCCTTGGAGACGAAGCGGAGGCTGCCCTTGAACGCCGTGTTCATCGCGTGCGCGGGGCCGGGGTCGTACGTCCCCTTGCCCTCGGTGAAGGTGAACACCCCGTTGCCCTCGGCCTGCTTGGCGCCGTCCGTGGCCTCGATGGTGCCGTGGGCGATCCCCGCGACGTACTTGCGGAAGGACTCCTTGAGCCCCCAGTCCAGCGTGCCGTTCTTCAGTTCCAGCTTCGGCGGCGCGGCCTTCTCGCCGTCGGCGGCGAGCGCGGGCAGCGCGAGGGCGCTCGCGCCGAGCGTCACCGCGGTGGCGACGGCTGCCGCGAGGATTATGGGTCGACGGTTGGCGGCCATGATCAGGCTTCTCCTTGGGAGAGGGAGGGAGGGAGGGAGGGAGGGAACGGAGGGAAAACCGCGGGAGGGGTCAGGAGTCCGTGGACGTCGGTGCGCCCGACGCCGCCCGCTTCTTGCGTACGACGCCGAACGCCACCGCCGCGGCGAGCAGCAGCGCCACGCCCGCGCCGATGCCGATCGGCACGGCGTTCGACGAGGAGTCGGAGGATTCGGCGGCGTTCTCGGTCTTGGGCTCCGCGGACTTCGCGGGCCGCGGCGCGGGCTTCGCGGACGAGCCGAGGTCGGGCAGCGCGGGCAGCTTCGCGTCGCCGTCGAGCGCGACGGCGAGCGAGAGGGGGTCCATGGCGGAGCCCGCCTTGTACATGCCGCCGAACGCCTTGGCGCCGTCGGCGGTGAGCTTCGAGGGCACTTCGGTGAGGGAGACCAGGCCGTCCTTGGGCTTCAGGTCCAAGCCCTCGGCGGCGAAGGTGACCAGGGGCGCCTTCTTCAGGGAGACGTCCTTGCCGTCGGAGCCCTTGCTCTGGACGTCCGCGCTGAGCGTGCCCTTGCCGTCTTCGACCTCGACGGCGACCTTGCTGAGCGCGAGGTCGAGGCCGTGTTCGCCGGTGAAGCGGACGGTGCCCGCGAAGTCCGCGGCCAGGGTCCCCTTCTTCTCGTCGTACGTCCCCGCGCCCTTCGGGAAGCGGAAGAGCGCGCCGCCGTCCTGGGCCCCGGCGGACAGTTTCCACTCGCCCTTGGCGATGGATCCCGTGACGTACTCACGGAAGGTGCGGCGCACGCCCCAGTCGACGGCGGCGTCCTCGATGCGGCCCGCCGCCTTGTCCTTCTTGCCGGATTTCTTGTCGGACGACTTCTTGTCGTTGTCGCCCTTGTCGCCCTCGTCGCTCTTGTCGTTCTTGCCCTCGGCGGGCTTCCGCGCGGCGGTCAGGTCCGTGGACAGGCTCACCGGGTCGAGCGCGGTGCCCGCCGTGTAGTAACCGGCGAAGGCCTTCGCGCCCTGTGAAGTGAGCGTCGCGGGCAGGTTGTTGAGGGCGATCGGCCCGGTGCCGCCCTTCATGTCGATGCCGGAGATGTTGAGCGAGGCCAGCGGCACCTGCGCGGTCGAGGTGACCTTGCCGGTGCCCTTCTGCTTGCTGACCATGTCGGCGTAGAGCGTTCCGGAGCCGCCGGAGATCTTGACGGTAGGGCGGCTGATCGTGAGATCGAGCTCGTACGAGCCGCCCTTCTTGTGCCCGGTGAAGCGCACCCCACCGGAGAAGCCCGCGCCGAACGCGCCGCTGTCCGGGTCGTACGAACCCTTCGCCGAGTGGAAGCGGAACTGGCTGCCGCCGACCGTGGCGGCGCCGCCCTGGAGCGTCGAAGCGCCCTGTGCGATGGGTCCGGTGACGTAGCTCTGGAACGAGGATTTGATGCCCCAGTCGAGCCGTCCGCCCTGCACCGTGCGGCTCTCGGCGTGCGCGGTGGCCGCCGGGAGCAGTGCTCCGACGAGTGCGGTCAGGACGGCCACGGATCCGGCGCGGGCGGTGGCGCGCGCCTTTCTCGACGACGGCATGGGGGACCCCTCCAGGGCTAGCTAATGAGGTAAGGCTAACCTAAACTACGATCATCTCGGCCGGAACCCCCACCACCGGGAACCCCGGCACCTCGGACCTCAACAGCACGACAGGACGGTGGACTTCGGTGCGTATGCCGCGCTCACTCCGTATCGCAGGCGCGTGGGCCGCCGTACTCGCCCTCGGCCTCACGGGGTGCCAGACATCGGACGGCGACGGCGGTGCGGGGTCGCCGAAGACGCAGGCGAAGGCGGCCGCCCCCGACCGGGTCGAGCCCCTGAAGACGGCGCCGAAGCCCGTGCTGCCCGCCACCGTCACCTCCGCCGACGGGCACGAGGTGACGGTCGAGGACACCAGCAGGATCGTGCCGCTCACCGGCAGCCTGAACGAGATCGTGTTCACCCTCGGGCTCGGGAAGAACGTGGTGGCGCGCGACATCACCGCCACCTTCGAACAGGCCAAGAAGCTGCCGGTGGTGACACGTGCCCACGACGTCTCGGCGGAGAGCGTGCTCTCCCTCAAGCCGACCGTCGTCCTCGCGGACACCACCACCGGGCCCGCCGAGGCCATCGACCAGATCCGTGACGCGGGCATCCCGCTCGTCGTGTTCGACCCGGCCAAGGGCCTCGACGACGTGAGCCCGCGCATCGAGGCGGTCGCCAAGACCTTGGGCGTCGAGAAGTCGGGCGCCGAGCTGACCGCGCGCACCGAGCGGCGGATCGACGCCGTCCGCGCGGGCATCCCCGCGAACAAGGGGAAGGGCAAGGGCGGGAAGAAGCCTCGGGTCGCCTTCCTCTATCTGCGCGGCTCGGCCTCCGTCTACCTGCTCGGTGGCCGTGATTCCGGGGCCAGTTCGCTCCTGGAGGCGGCGGGCGCGGTCGACGCGGGCAAGGAGTCAGGACTGAAGAAGGACTTCACCGCGATCACCAGCGAGGCCCTCGCCAAGGCCGCGCCCGACGCGATCCTGGTGATGAGCAAGGGACTCGAATCGGTGGACGGCGTGGACGGGCTCCTCAAGGTGCCCGGCGTCGCCGAGACCCCCGCGGGCCTCGACCGGCGCATCGTCTCGATCGACGACGGAGTGCTCCTCAACTACGGGCCGCGCACCGACCGGGTGCTCAAGTCCCTGGTGGACCAGCTCCACGGGGACACCGAGTGAGCGTCCTGACCAAGGCCGCGGACCCGACCGCCGCCCCCGTGGCGCCCGGCGAGCCCCCGCGCCGCCGTCGCGGTGCCGCGTTCTCGCTGACCGTGGGGCTCGCGGCCGCCCTCGTACTCCTCTGTCTGATCTCCGCGGGCACCGGCGCCTACCGCATCCCGCTCGGCGACGTGCTCGGCTCCGTGCAGCACCGGATCGGGCTCGGCGGGGCCGCGCTCGACCGGGTCGGCGAGAGCGTGCTGTGGAACGTGCGACTTCCGCGCGTCGTGCTCGCGCTGCTCGTCGGCGCCTCGCTCGGCTGCGCGGGCGCGCTGATGCAGGGCGTGTTCGGCAATCCGCTGGCCGAGCCCGGCGTGATCGGGATCTCCTCGGGCGCGGCGGTCGGCGCGGTCGCCTCCATCGCGCTCGGCCTCAGCTTCTTCGGCAACTGGACCATCACCGTCTGCGCGTTCGTCGCCGGGCTCGCGACCGTCCTGCTCGTGTACGCGATGTCGCGCGAGGGCGGCCGCACGGAAGTCGTCACGCTGATCCTCACCGGCATCGCCGTGAACGCGTTCGCGGGCGCGCTCATCGGCCTGTGCATCTTCTTCGCGGACAACGCGCAGATCAGCCAGATCACCTTCTGGCAGCTCGGCTCGCTCGCCCAGGCGACCTGGCCCAAGGTGCTCGCGGTGCTTCCGTGCGCGCTGCTCGGGCTCGCCGTCGCGCCCTTCTACGCGCGCAAGCTGGACCTGCTCGCACTCGGCGAGCGGCCCGCGCGGCACCTGGGCGTGGACGTGGAGCGGCTGCGGCTCGTCCTCGTCCTCGTGGTGGCCCTGCTGACCGCGGCCGCGGTGGCCGTCGCCGGGATCATCACCTTCGTCGGCCTCCTCGTGCCGCACCTGCTGCGGATGGCCGCAGGCCCCGGGCACCGCTTCCTCGTGCCCGGGAGCGCGCTCGGCGGAGCGCTGGTCCTGGTCGCGGCCGATCTGGCCGCGCGCACCGTGGCCGCGCCCGCCGAGCTGCCGCTCGGTGTGCTGACCGCTCTCTTCGGCAGCCCGTTCTTCTTCTGGCTGCTGCGCAGGACCCGTCGCAAGCAAGGTGGTTGGGCATGATCCGCGGCATGACCGGGCGCCTTGGCAGGCGGCTCTTCGCCGGGCGCGAGCGCGCGCTGCCGGGGCCGAGCACACCGGGTGACGTGCTCGCAGAGGCCGAAGGCCTGCGCGTGCGGCTCGGCGGGCGCGAGGTGCTCCGCGGGGTCTCGCTCACCGCGCGGGCCGGTGAGGTGCTCGCCCTGGTCGGCCCCAACGGCGCGGGAAAGTCGACCCTGTTGGCCGCGCTCGCCGCCGACCTGCCCGCCGACGAAGGCGTCGTCCGGGTCTGCGGGAGACCCACCACCCAGTGGCCCGCCGCCGAACTCGCGCTGCGCCGAGCGGTGTTGCCGCAGTCGGCCGCGCTCTCCTTCCCCTTCCCCGTCGAGGACGTCGTCCGGATGGGCCGCGCGCCCTGGGCGGGGACGCGGCTCGCCGATGACGACGACCGGGTCGTGCGCGAGTCGATGGCGGCCACCGAGGTGGGCGACTTCGCCGTACGCCCCTTCTCCGCGCTCAGCGGCGGCGAGCGGGCCCGGGTGGCGCTTGCCCGGGTGCTCGCCCAGCGCACCCCGCTGCTGCTGCTCGACGAGCCGACCGCCGCGCTCGACCTGCGCCACCAGGAGCTGGTCCTGCGGATCTGCCGGGAGCGGGCGGCCGCGGGGGACGCGGTCGTGGTGGTCCTGCACGACCTGGGGCTCGCGGCGGCGTACGCGGACCGGGTCGCGGTGCTGCGCGCCGGGAGCGTCGCGGCGGCGGGCGCGCCCGCCGAGGTGTTCGACCAGGAGCTGCTCTCCGAGGTGTACCGGCAGCCGGTGGAGGTCTTCCCCCACCCGCGCACCGGCGCCCCCGTGGTCACCCCGCTCAGGGGCTCGGACATCCCCGCTTGACCCTCGCTTTGCCTGGTCATGGCCGACTCATCAGGCCCTTGTGATCGGTTTGTGAGAGCACGTGAAGCGTGAGAGCTGAATCACGGAACATGCGGGTATCACCGAGGTAAGGCTCAGTTAAGTTAGGTCCGCCTCACCGGCCCCCGGTGGGGTCTGCGCCAGTCCGTGAACCGCCTTGGAGCCCTCTATGCGACCCGTGCGACCCGCCCGCGTCTCCGTCGTCACCGCCGTCGCCACGGCGGCGGCCCTGACCGCCGTCACCGGCTGCACGGAGAAGAGCGACGCCAAGAGCGGCGGGGCGAACAGCGTCAGCGTGATCGCCACCGACGACAAGTGCGACGTCTCCAAGAAGGAGCTCTCCGCCGGGCACGTCGAGCTGGCCATCGAGAACAAGGGCTCCAAGGTCACCGAGGTCTACATCCTCTTCCCCGACGACCGCATCGTCAGCGAGCGCGAGAACATCGGCCCCGGCACCAAGCAGAAGCTGACCGCCGAGGTGAAGGCCGGGTCGTACGAAATCGCCTGCAAGCCCGGCATGAAGGGCGACGGCATCCGGCAGAAGGTCACCGTCACGGGCGGCACCAAGACCGCCAAGCGCGACCCGCGCCTGGACAAGGCCGTCGCCGAGTACCGCGCCTACGCGCAGGCACAGGCCGACGAGACGCTGCCCAAGACGAAGACCTTCACCGACGCCGTGCGCAAGGGCGACCTGGCGGCGGCGAAGAAGGCGTACGCCGCATCGCGCATCGGCTGGGAGCGCACCGAGCCGGTCGCCGAGTCCTTCGGTGACATCGACCCGAAGGTCGACGTGCGCGAGGACGGCCTCGAAGAGGGTCAGGACCTGGAGAAGGACTGGACGGGCTGGCACCGTCTGGAGCGCGCGCTGTGGAAGGACAAGAAGATCGGCGCGCGCGAGAAGACGCTCGCCACGCAGCTCGACAAGGACCTCCTGGACTGGCAGAAGCGGGTCGGCAAGGCCGTGATCACGCCGACCTCCATGGCCAACGGCGCCAAGGAGCTCCTCGACGAGGTCGCCACCGGCAAGGTCACCGGCGAGGAGGAGCGCTACTCGCACACCGACCTGGTCGACTTCAAGGCCAACGTCGAGGGCGCCCAGAAGTCCTACGAGCTCCTCAAGGCCGTCGCCGCCGAGAACGACCCGAAGCTCGCCAAGGAGCTCGACAAGCAGTTCGCGGCCCTGAGCAAGCTCCTGGAGAAGCACCGCGAAGGCGGCGCGGACTCCTACGAGTTCACCTCGTACGACAAGGTCGGCAAGGCGGACCGCAAGGAACTGCAGGACGGCGTCAACGCGCTCGCGGAGCCGCTGTCGAAGCTGGCGGCCGCCGTCGCCACGTCCAAGTAGCGGCAAGGGGGAACGATGGCTGAGATCACCAAGAACGAGCCGGGGACCGCGCCCGAAGCGGTCCCCGCCGCGGGCAACTCCCCCGCGCCGACGAGACGTTCGCTCCTCGCCGTGGGCGGCGCCGGGCTCGCGCTCGGCGCGGCCGCGGCGGGCGGCGCGGTGGCGATGGTCCGCACCGGCGACGAGGTGGCACCCGCCGCCGAATCGGGGGCCGCCGTCGCCTTCCACGGCGCGCACCAGGCAGGCATCGCGACCGCCGTCCAGGACCGCCTCCACTTCGCGGCGTTCGACGTGAAGACGGCCGACCGCGAGGAGTTCGTCCAGCTCCTGAAGGACTGGACGAAGGCCGCGGCGCGGATGACGGCGGGGCACGTGGTCGGCGAGGGCGCCTACGGCGGGCTCGCCGAGGCGCCGCCGGACGACACCGGCGAGGCGCTCGGTCTCAAGCCATCCCGGCTCACCCTGACGATCGGCTTCGGCCCCTCCCTGTTCGAGAAGTTCGGGCTCGGCGACCGGCGGCCCGACGCGCTGGTGGACCTCCCCAAGTTCCCCGGCGACAACCTCGACAAGGCACGCAGCGGCGGCGACCTGTGCGTCCAGGCGTGCGCGGACGACCCGCAGGTCGCGGTGCACGCCATCCGCAACCTCGCTCGCATCGGCTTCGGCAAGGTCGCCGTGCGCTGGTCCCAGCTGGGCTTCGGCAAGACGTCGTCGACGACGCCCGACGCCCAGACGCCGCGCAACATGATGGGCTTCAAGGACGGCACGAGGAACGTCTCGGGCACCGACACCGACGCGCTCGTCAAGCACGTGTGGGTCGGCGAGAAGGACGGCCCCGGCTGGATGACGGGCGGCTCCTACCTGGTGGCACGCCGGATCCGGATGAACATCGAGACGTGGGACAGGACCTCGCTGCAGGAGCAGGAGGACGTCTTCGGCCGCGACAAGGGCGAGGGCGCCCCCGTCGGCAAGGCCAAGGAGCGCGACGAGCCCTTCCTGAAGGCGATGAAGCCGGACGCGCACGTCCGCCTCGCCCACCCCGACGCCAACCACGGGGCGACGATCCTGCGCCGCGGCTACTCCTTCACGGACGGCACCGACGGCCTCGGCCGCCTGGACGCGGGCCTGTTCTTCCTCGCCTACCAGCGGGACGTCCGCGAGGGCTTCATCCCGGTGCAGCGCAGTCTGGCGCGCTCCGACGCGCTCAACGAGTACATCCAGCACGTGGGTTCCGCGGTCTTCGCGGTCCCGCCGGGCGTCCGCGGCAAGGACGACTGGTGGGGCAAGGGCCTGTTCACCCGGGAGGCGTGAGCCGATGTTCGGCAACTATCTGATCGGCCTGCGCGAGGGCCTGGAGGCCAGCCTGGTCGTCTGCATCCTCATCGCGTACCTGGTGAAGACCGGGCGGCGGGACGCGCTCCTGCCCATCTGGGTCGGCATCGGCGTCGCGGTGGCGCTCGCGCTCGGCTTCGGCTGCGCGCTCACCTTCGGCTCGCAGGAGCTGACGTTCGAGGCGCAGGAGGCGCTCGGCGGCTCCCTGTCGATCGTCGCGGTGGGCCTGGTGACGTGGATGGTCTTCTGGATGCGGCGCACCGCGCGGCACTTGAAGGCCGAGCTGGGCGCCAAGCTGGACGCGGCCCTGCAGATGGGCACGGCCGCGCTGGTGGCGACCGCGTTCCTCGCGGTGGGCCGGGAGGGCCTGGAGACGGCCCTGTTCGTCTGGGCGTCGGTGCGCGCCTCCAGCGACGGCTCGCACGCGCCGCTGATCGGCGTGGTCCTGGGGCTGCTCACCGCGGTCGCGCTCGGCTGGCTGTTCTACAAGGGCACGGTCCGCATCAACCTCGCGAAGTTCTTCACCTGGACCGGCGCGATGCTGGTCGTGGTGGCGGCGGGCGTCCTCGCGTACGGCGTGCACGACCTCCAGGAGGCGGAGTTCATCGGCGGTCTGCGGGACAAGGCGTTCGACATCAGCGCGACGATCCCGCCGGACAGCTGGTACGGCACGCTCCTGAAGGGCGTCTTCAACTTCCAGCCCGACCCGACGGTGCTGCAGGTCGTGGTCTGGCTGCTGTACCTGGTGCCGACGCTGCTGTTCTTCTTCGCGCCGACGCGGCGGACGGCCCGCGACAAGGCCCCGGCACCGGCGAAAGCAACGGTTCCGGAACAGGGCTGACCCCACAGGTCGCGGCCCGAACTCCCGTGCCTATGATCGCCGTTCACCAGTTGTTCGACATCCGAGGATCCCCCCATGCGTAACTCCCGCTTCGGGAAGAGCATCGCCACGCTGACGGCGGCCACCGCCGTGGCACTCGGCGCCTCGCTCATGACCGCCCCCGCGGCCTCCGCGGTCGGCGGCAGCGCCTGCACCAAGAACGTCAAGAACCACAAGATGATGGTCATCAACGTCGGCGCCACCGCCCGCTCGGGCCCCGGCAACAGCTACAGCAAGCGCAAGCACCTGGAGTGGTTCGACCAGGTCTACGTCCGCTGCTACACGGTCAAGCGCGGCACCCAGTGGTACTACGGCGACCTGCCGGGCACCAGCAAGCGCGGCTGGGTCGACGGGATGCTCCTCCAGGAGATCTGACCCGCGCCGAACGCCCTTTTCCCGGGCCCGATAAGGTTCGGCCCCGGGAAGGGGTAGGTGAAGGAATTCCGATGAGCAAGGTTCGCAGGGTTCGCGGTCTCGGTCGGCCTCTCATGGCGTCGGCGGCGGTGACGGCTCTGGCGCTGGCGGCGAGCGGGTGCGTGACCGTGCACGGCGAGCGTGAGGTCGTGCCTTCGGCCACCAAGTCCGAGGCGGCCAAGGCCCTCAAGGACTTCCTCACCGCGTACAACAAGGCCGACAAGGCGTACGACCCGGCCCTCGACGCCTCCCGGATCACCGGTCCGCTCGGCGCCATCAACCAGGCGGGCCTGAAGTCGCGCGGCGTCCAGCACCCGGGCGGCAACCCCAACGCGGTGCCGCTGGAACTGACGGACGTGAAGTACTCGATCCCGAAGAAGGCCGGCTGGCCGCGCTGGTTCCTCGCCGACTCCAAGGCCAGCCGCCGCGCGGACCTGCGCTGGCTGTGGGTCTTCACCAAGGACGGCCCGGACGAGCTGTGGCGCGCGACGTATCTGAACCTGGTGTCGCCGGGGCAGCTGCCCGAGCTGAAGAAGGACAAGGACGGCTGGGCGGAGCCGGTGACCGAGGGCGCGAAGGATCTCGCCCTCCCGCCGTCCGACCTCGGCAAGGAGTACACGTCGTACCTGAAGTCCGGCGGCGACGCCTTCGCGCCGGGTGATCACACGACGCGCTGGAAGGAGTTCCGCGACCGGAACTCCGAGCGGGCGGGCCTGGCCGTGCAGTACATCGACGAGCCGCAGAACGGCGGCACGTTCGCGCCGCTGGGGCTGCGCACCGAGGACGGCGGCGCGCTGGTGTTCTTCGCCACCCGCCACTACGAGCGGCAGACCGCGTTCAAGGGCCTGAGCCCGAAGGTCGACGCGGACGCGAAGGCACTGCTCAAGGGCGACGTCAAGCAGTCCCTGACGCTGACCAGGGTGTCCAACCAGGTGGTCGTCGACCCGGAGAAGTCTGGCGGCGGGAAGTCGGGCGGCGAGAAGGTGACGTTCCTGAGCCGCATCCAGGGGCTCACGGGGGCCCGGGGCGAGTAGGACCCCGCGGCCGCCCTCGGAGGCCGTCCAGGGCCCCTGAGGGCACCCGGCCGGTACTCGGTCTCAGCCGCGCGAGGGCCAGGCGGCGACGTCGTCCTGCGGCTCGCCCGCGACCCTGGCGCACTCGTCGGTGAGCGTCTCCAGGAGCGTCAGCGGGTCAGGCAGCGGGTGCTCGGGGCCGCGCACCCAGCGCATGCCCAGGTCGCCGGGGAGCCTGGCGGGCGGCACCAGGACGTACGAACCGCGGCAGTGCCAGCGCAGCCCCGGGTGCTCGTCCATCGTCTCGGGGTGGCAGTCGAGCTCACAGGGCCACCACTCGTCCTCGTCCTCGGGGGTGCCGCGGGTGGCGGTGTGGAAGAGCATCCGGTCGTCACCCGACTCGGCGACGGGACCGACCTCGATACCGGCGGCGAGCAGCCGCTCCAGGGCCTCGCGCCCGGCGCTCAGCGGCACGTCGAGGACGTCGTGGACCATGCCGGTGGCGGTGATGAAGTTGGCCTGGGGCTGGTGGCGCGCCCACCGCTCGATCTGGCCGCGGTCGGTCGTGGACTGTGTCTGCCAGGCGAAGGAGACGGGGTGCCTGGCGGGCGTGGGACAGCCGATCCGGTCGCAGGAACATCGGTAGCCGGAGGGATACGCGGCCGGTGCGAGCGGCAGTCCGGCCGCCGCTGCGGCCAGGAGCAGGTCCTCGCGGGCCCGGTCGTCGGCCGTGGTGTCCTTGGGGCGGCGACGCAGCCACTGGGAAATCCTGCCCTGTACGCCGGACCGGCTACCGTACTCCGCGCCCATCTAGCCCCTCACCTCGCCGTTGTGCCGAAAGCATGACCCATGGTCCCACCATCCTGCGCCCCGGGGGGCCGGAGCCCACATCCGGGGTACCTGGGGTGATCCAAGGCGCCGGATCACTTCGCGCGTCATTGCGTACTAAGAGGGGATTTACTCCCCTACGGTGTCGCCATGGTCATCAGGACTGTGCTGACAGCTCTCACGGCGCTGACCCTCACGGCACCGAGCGGCTTCCTTGCTCCGATCGAATGGGGCGGCGGCCCCCTGACCGTGGACGCGCTCCCCGGCGTCGTCTACACCGCGCACCGGGGCGGCGCCCTGGAGGTGCCCGAGAACAGCATGTCGGGCCTCGCGGCGGCGTACGAACGCGGTACCGCCCAGGTCATCGACTTCGACACCCGGATACTGCGCGACGGCACGCTGGTGGTCATGCACGACGCGACCCTGGACCGCACCACGTACGAGACGGGCCCGGTGCGGGAGCTGGACGGCGACGCGTGGCAGGACGTCCTGGTGCGGCCCGGCAGGAAGCTGCCGGGGTTCTGGATCCCGGAGCGCCCCCCGACGGTCGCGGAGGTGCTCGACCGGTTCGGCGGGCGCATCATGCTGATGCTGGAGGCCAAGGACCCGCAGAGCCTCAAGAGGCTGGCCACGCTGATCCGCTCGCGCGGCCTGACCCGCTCGGTCTTCGTGAACTCCAACAACCCCGCGGTGGCCCGGCAGGCCCACCGGATGGGCCTGCTCGCGCAGTTGTGGCGCTCCAAGGCGCAGATGCGCGCGGACAGGCCCGAGCACTGGGCGTCGTACGTGGACGTGCTCGACGTGGACTACAAGGCACGCGACAGCGATCTCCTGCGTGCGGTGAACTCGGGGATCCCCCGGGTGTGGGCGCACACGGTGACCACGCCCAAGCAGCGCGACCGGGCGCTGCGGCTCGGCTGCAACGGCATCATCACGGACGCGCCGGGGCTCCTGTCGCGCACCCCGATCGAGGCGTCGGCGTCGGCCGCGCTCAGGACGCGGCGGGGCGCGGCGTGATGCCGTGGAGCGCGTACTCGACGAGTTTGTCCGTGTAGGCGTGGGTGAGCGGGCCCGATCGCATCAGCCAGCGCTGGGCGAGCGGGCTCGACCACAGTTCGAGGGCGATGCGCGGGTCGACGTCGGGCGCGACCTGGCCCGCGTCCTGGGCCTGGCGCACGCGCTTCACGAAGAGCTGGAGCTGCGGCTCCAGGAGCTTCTCCACGAACTCGGCGCCCAGCTCGGGGTTGAGCAGCCCCTCGGCGGCGAGCGCGCGGTAGGGGGCGTCGTACTTGGGGTCGTTGAACTCGTCGACGGTGGCCCGCATCACGTACTTGAGGTCGGCCTCCAGGTCGCCGGAGTCCGGGATCTCGGTGACGGTCTCGTCCCGGCCCGCGTTCTCGCTGGCGGCCACGGACGCCTGCTCGGCGAGGTCGAGGAAGGCGTCGAGCAGGACGGCGCCCTTGGAGGACCACCAGCGGTAGATCGTCTGCTTGCCGACGCCCGCGCGGGCCGCGATGGCCTCGATCGTCAGCTTGCCGTAGCCGACCTCGCCGACGAGGGCGAGGGCGGCGTCGTAGATCGCGCGGCGCGAGCGTTCACTGCGGCGCGTGGAGTCAGGGGCTGATTTCTGGGCCATGGCATCGAATGTAGCAGCGAGCGAGGCGAGACGTTCCGTCTTGACAAGACGATACGTCTCGTTCAAAGTGGAGGGCGAAGCGAGACGAGTCGTCTCGCTTGATGCATCCCCGGCACATCCCCGACACGGAGGTACGACGATGACGCGAGGCGGATCCGGAAACATGCTGGGCGTCGGCGGCACGCGCAGCAATCTCTCCCGCAAGGACCTGCGCGGCGGCGGCCGCGACGGCCGGGTCGGCGGCGGTCTCAGCCCCCAGGAGCAGAAGCGCGAACTGCTGCGCAAGCTGCGGGAAGGCCGCGGGACGCACGGCCGGTCATGAGTGAAAGGCCGGATGGTGCCGCAACCACCCGTTCGGTGCACAGCGCGAAGGCTCCTCAGACCGCACTATGGGCAGCAACTGCCCCCGACAGGGGCAGCATCCGACCCTGCGGTACGTGAGGAGCCTTCGTTGTCCCGTTTTCCTCGCTCTCCTCGGTGCGCCACACCCCGGCGCTATCTGATGTGCCCACCGGCACACTTCAAGGTCACGTACTCCATCAACCCCTGGATGGATCCCGCCAAACCGGTCGACGTGCCGCTCGCCGTCGCCCAGTGGGAGGACCTGCGCGACGTGTACCGCTCGCTCGGCCACACCGTCGAGGAGCTCACCCCCAGAACCGGCCTGCCGGACATGGTCTACGCCGCCAACGGCGCGACCGTCGTCGAGGGCCGCGTGCTCGGCGCCCGCTTCGCCTACCGCGAGCGCGAGGAGGAGGCCGCCGCCCACCTGGAGTGGTTCAGGGCGCACGGCTACACCGAGATCCACGAACCCACCCACATCAACGAGGGCGAGGGCGACTTCGCCGTCACCTCCTCCTACCTCCTGGCCGGGCGCGGCTTCCGGGCCAGCCCGCTCTCGCACGGCGAGGCGCAGGAGTTCTTCGGCCGCCCGGTGATCGGGCTCGACCTGGTCGACCCCCGCTACTACCACCTGGACACCGCGCTCGCCGTCCTGGACGACGCGGCGGACGACGTCATGTACTACCCGCCCGCCTTCTCCCCCGGCAGCCGCACCGTCCTGGAACGGCTCTTCCCCGACGCGCTGATCGCCGAGGAGCCCGACGCCGTGGCGCTCGGGCTCAACGCCGTCTCCGACGGGCTCCACGTGCTGCTCCCGCAGGCCGCGATCGGCCTCTTCGAACCGCTGCGCGAGCGCGGTTACGAACCCGTCGGGGTGGACCTGGGCGAGCTGCTCAAGGGCGGCGGCAGCGTGAAGTGCTGCACGCAGGAGCTGCGGACCTAGCCGAGTTCCGCGGGGCAGAGCCGACGCGGCTCGTCGTCGCCCTTGAGGCGGGCGTCGACGCAGCCGCCCGGCAGCCCCTCGTACGCCGTGGTGCCGAAGTTGGCCGTGACGGTCAGCGTGCCCCTGCCGAACACCGTGCGCTGGACCGTGCGGTCCGCGGTCAGCCGCCGGTAGGAGGTCAGGGGCTCGGTGCCCGCCGCCTTGTGCAGCGGCGAGAAGTACCGCTGGAGCGCGGCCAGTTCGGCGCCGTGCTTCTTCAGTGAAGGACCGTCGAGGACGTAGTTGAGGGGCGTGTTGTAGAGCATCGCGAGCAGCGCGCGGTTCTTCTTCTGGCGCGGCAGCTTCTCGTAACTGAGCTCCCAGCGCTCGGTGTTGACCAGCGAGCCGTGCAGCGCCGTCTCGTAGAGCGGTGCGCGGTAGCGGGGGTCGTACATCGCCTTGGCGAGGTCGGCGGGCAGGTCGACCGGCTTGAAGAAGACACCGGGGGCGTTCTCCGGGTAGTAGCCGCCCCACTTCTCTCGGTCCTTCTGGAGCGCCCACAGGCCGTCGGCGGCCGGGGTGCCGCCGCCGTGGTCGAAGGCGAGCACCTGGTTCGCCCAGGCCTGGGCGGTCTCGGAGCCGAGGACGAGGCCCTTGCCGGTCTCCGCGATGCGGCGCATCCGCGCGAGGCGGTTCTCCCGGTCCCCCGCCTTGGTCATGCGGTGGCCCTCGCCGTGGTCGCGGAAGAGTTCACCGGTGGCGTCGACGTCGAGGAAGTAGCTGTCGGCGCCGTTGGCGACCATGGCGCGGGTGCGCTTGGCGAGGTAGTGGTGGCGGGGCTCGGCCTTCTCGAAGGCTTCCGAACTGAGGTAGCAGCCGCGTCCGCCGAAGCCCGTCTCGGGCTCGCCCTTCGCGTCGCGTACGCAGAAGTCGGGGTACACGGTGCCGGGCCAGCGGGAGTTCGGCGCGTCGGCGCTCTTCGGGTCCTGGCCGTTGGCGAAGGAGTCGTAGGGGCCCGTCAGGTATCCGGCCTTCTTGGCGGCGCTCACCGCTGCCTTGTCCGGGTAGGGCGTCCCGTCGTAGCCGAGCCACATCCGGTCGACGCCGAGCTTGCGGAGCTGCTCGACGCCCCCTGCCGTACGGGCCGTTCCCCAGGTGTAGGCGTGGAAGGCGCCGAGGAGCTTCCCGGTGGCGGGGTTCTTTGCGATCTTCCGCTTCAGGCTGCCGAGCCGGCCGCGTTCGGCGAGGTAGGAGCGGTAGTCGGCGGCGGGCGCGACCGCGTTGCCGTCGGTCAGGGCGAAGGTGACGGTGTAGTCGCGGGTGCCCTCGCCGCCGTCGAAGGCGTGCTTCGCCGTGGTGCGCAGGCGGCCGTCGGGGGCGGTGAAGCCGAGGGTCGTGCCGATGTCGGTGGGGGTGAGGTAGCTGACGCCGGTCCCGCTGCCGAGGGAGTAGCCCCACAGCGGCAGCGTCAGGCCTTCGCCCACGTCGACGGTGCTGCCCCCGAGTCCGCCCTTGCCCGTGGTCCAGAAGGCGTCGTCGACGGGGATGTCCAGGCCCTCGCCGCGCGGGAGTTGGAGCGCCGAGGCAGCGGCGTCGGTGCCGGTGACGGGCCAGCTGACGGAGGTGTCGCGGCCCGCCTTCAGACGCAGCGAGAGGCGGCCGTGGTCGGTGCGGGCGCTGACGTCGATGCCGCGTTCGGGGTAGCTCCAGCGGGCCCGGCCCTTGCCGGTGCGGGTCACCGGGCCCGGCGCGCCGAGGTCGGTGCCCGAGGCGTCGGAGAGGGTGAGGTCGCGGCCGTCCCCGGTGCGGGCGCGGACGGCGAGCGTGGCGGTGTCGACGACCGCGGTGCCGCCGTGGACGGCGAGTTCGACGCGGCTGCCATGCGGCTGTCCCGCGCCCGCGGTGAAGGCGTACGTGGTGGCACCGGCCGCGGTGAGCGCGAGGGCGATGGACAGGGCGAGGAAACGGGTCTCCGAGCGCCTGCGGGCATGGCCTGGAGAACTGATCTTGGTGGGCATAGGGATGTGGATAGTCGCCGCGTCTAAGAACCTCTTAAGAAGGCGGGTCAGCCTCTGAGGAAAAGGCGGGTCGGCCTCTTAAGAAGAGGGTCAGTTCAGCCATCTGGCCGGGGACGTGCTAACAATACGGACGCGCAGTGACACCGACCGTCCTGTGTGAACGCAGCACCACAACCAAAAAGTTGGGTCCACGGGGGCCCAGGGGGAAAGAGGTATCAGCGCAGTGAACCGTATGCGCACGTCCGCCGCGGTCCTTGCCACCGCGGGGGCACTCACGGCCGCACAGCTCGGCCTCGCCGGATCCGCGTCCGCCGCGACGGGATCGGCCGCTCCGAAGGCAGCGCCGCGCGCCGTCGCCGGATGCCCGATCGACATCGTCTACACGTCCCGCTTCCAGATCAACAGGAACGGCTGGGTCACCAACGGCGGGCTGTACTTCGGCATCAAGAACAAGAGCAGGTCGACCATCAAGAACGTCACGTTCACCGTGACCAACGTCAAGAACGTCCGCTTCGGCAGGGCCCTGCCGAAGGGCGGCAAGGTCACCCACAAGACGTCGAAGACCGTCTCGGTCTTCGACAAGACCTTCAAGGGCAAGGCCAAGCTCGGCTTCAAGGTGAACACGCACCTGCTGAACACCCGGTCCTACAAGGTCAAGTTCGCCGTGCACGGCACCGGCTGGAACTGCGCCGTCAACCAGGGCACCTGGGGCGCGTGAGTCACCGCGCGGACTGGGGCGGCCACGCGTCGCCCCAGTCCGCGTCGCGCGCCGCGCGGTAGAGGGGGCCGTGGCGCTTGGTCACGGTCTCCCTGCGCAGCTCCTCCTCGGCCCCGCACAGGTCGAGGAGGACCTGGCCCTTGCGGATCTGCGGGCGGCGCACCACCCGGGAGGGCGGCGGGGCAGGATCGAAGCGGACCGCCGCGACATAGCTGAACTTCTCGTCCTCGTACGCCAGTGAGCCGCCCTTGACCTTGCGGTGCAGGGACGAGCGGCTGACCCGTGCCGAGAAGTGGCACCAGTCGGTGCCCGGCTCGATGGGGCAGGCGGCGCTGTGCGGGCAGGGCGCGGCGATCCGGTACCCGGCGGCGATCAGCCGCTCGCGCGCCGCCATGATCCGCGTGTAGCCGTCGGGGGTGCCCGGCTCGATGATGACGACGGCCTGCGTCGCCGCCTCCGCCGCCGCCTCCACGACCGAGGCGCGGTCGGCCTCCGTGAGCTCGCCGAGGACGTACGACACCGTGACGAGATCGGTGCTCTCGATGGCGAGCGATGCTCCGATGCGAGAGCGCTGCCACCGCGCGGCCTTCAACCGGGGCTCGGAGCCCGCCAGTTCACGCCCGAGGGCGAGCGCGGGCTCGGCCCAGTCGAGCACCGTCACGGGCCGCTCCCCCGCCCAGGTCGACGCGACCGCCCAGGTCGCGGCCCCGGTCCCGCCGCCCACGTCCACGTGGCTGCCCGGCGCCCAGCCCTCGGGCGCCGCGTCCGCGAGGGCGTCGAGCGCGGCACGGACCGCCTCGAAGGTCGCGGGCATGCGGTAGGCGGCGTAGGCCGCGACGTCCGCGCGGTCGCGCAGGATCGGTGCGTCGGTCGGCGTGCGGCCCCGGTAGTTGGCGATGAGCCGGTCCACGGCCTGGGTCGCCTGCTTGGGCGGGAGCCCGTCGAGGAGCCCGGCGAGCGCGGCGCGCAGCGTATCGGCGGGGGAGGCTGGGGAAGCCGGGGAGATCGGGGCGTTCACCCCGTGAGTCTACGGGGGTAGGAGGGAAGCGTGAGCCGACGGTGAACGGTGTGAGAGAAGGAGCGTCATGAGCACAGAGGTACGCCGGGCCAGGGTGTCCGACCACGGCGCGATCGTCGATCGCGTACAGACCTGGTGGGGCGCCACCCACTCCCCCGAGCAGTCCAGGGAGCTGTCCCTGCTGCTGCCGAAGCTGTTCCTGCAGTTCTTCTCGCGCACCAGCCTGGTCATGGAGGAGGACGGGGCGGTCAGGGCGTTCCTCGTCGGCCTGTACTCCGCCGACGACGACCACGGCGCGTACATCCACTTCGTGGGCGTCGCCCCCGACCTGCGCGGCCGGGGCGTGGGCCGCACGCTCTACGAGGAGTTCTTCCGCCAGGCCACCGCCGCGGGGCGCACCGAGGTCCGGTCGATCACCTCGCCGCGCAACACCCGCTCCATCGCGTTCCACCGCGCCATGGGCTTCACGCTCGAACCGGGTGACCACGAGGTCGACGGGCTGCCCGTGCACAGCGACTACGACGGTCCCGGGCACCACCGGGTCTGCTTCCGCAGGACCCTTTAGCCGCTGCTCTTCAGCCGCTGCCCTTCAACCGCTACCGCCCCCGGGCCGCCCGCGCGAGGCGAGTGGCAGCCGCCGCCCGCGGCGCGCTGTCGGCGGGCCTGCGCACCGGGTGCACGGTGTTGGCGAGCAGCACCAGGAACGTGTCGGTCACCGGGTCGAGGACCAGGGACGTGCCGGTGAAACCCGTGTGACCGGCCGCGCCGCCGCCCGCGAGCTCCCCCATGAACCACGACTGGTCGATGCCGAAGCCGAGTCCCGGCGCGGTCAGCATCAGCTCCACGAAGTCGGGGCCGAGGATGCGGGCCCTGCCGTACGAGCCGCCGCACAGCAGCGTGCGGCAGAACACCGCGAGGTCGCGGGCGGTGGAGAAGAGCCCGGCGTGCCCGGCGACGCCGCCGAGCGCCCACGCGTTCTCGTCGTGGACCGTGCCGCGCAGCATCCCCCGGTCGGCCTTCGCCCAGGGCCTGCGCTGGTCCTCGGTGGCCGCGGCGTCCGGGCGGGGACCGAAGCCGGTGTCGGCCATGCCGAGGGGCCGGGTGATGCCCTCGCGCACGAGGACGTCGAGGGGGCGGCGGGTGAGGCGCTCCAGGACCTGCTGGAGCAGCAGCATGTTCAGGTCGGAGTAGACGTACGCGCCGGGCTCGTTGACCGGGGCCTCCGCGCGCAGGGCCACGCGGCGCGCGGTGTCGTCCGGGCAGTCGTACAGCGGCAGTTCGGGACGCAGGCCCGAGGTGTGGGTGAGCAGCTGGCGCACCGTGATGCCGTACGCGGCGGCCGCCGTGAACTCCGGGACGTACGCCCCCACCAGGGCGTCGATGCCGAGCGTGCCGCGTTCCAGCTGCTGCACGGCGGCGACGGTCGTGAAGAGCTTGGTGAGCGAGGCCAGGTCGAAGGGGGTGCTCGTGCGCATCGGCACCCGCCATTCGCGGGGCAGCTCGACGCCCGCGTCGGTCTCCGGGTCGTACGAGGCGTAGCGCACGGCCCAGCCGTCGGCCGCCTCCGCGGCGATCACCGGGCCGCGGCCCGCGAGCACGACGGCGCCCGCGCACCAGGGGTGCGGGCCGCGCGTCAGGTCGCGCACCTCGGAGACCAGGCGGCCGATCTCGTCGGGGTCGAGCCCCGCGCGGTCGGGCGTGCCGGTGCGCAGGAGCCGTGGTGCGGTCAGTGGTCCACTCCCTCCGTGGTCCTGTGCTGCCAGGGGCGGCACAGTCCCACGAAGCAGGCGATGGCCGCCACCGCGCAGACCACTTGGACGACGGCCATCGGGACGGCGGTGTCCTCGCCCGCGATGCCGACGAGCGGCGACGCGATGGCGCCGATGAGGAAGGAGGAGGTGCCGAGCAGCGCGGAAGCGGAACCGGCCGCGTGCGGGGTGCGGACGAGCGCGAGGGACTGGGTGTTCGGCATGGCCAGCCCCATCGCCGACATCAGGACGAAGAGTCCGGCCGCGACCGGAACGAGCCCGACGTCGCCGAAGACGCCCGTGGTCATCAGGAGCAGCGCGGTCGCGGCGAGGGTGATCACGCTCAGGCCGAAGGCGAGCACCTTGTTCAGGCTGATCCTGCCGACCAGGATCTTGCCGTTGATCTGGCCGACGGCGATCAGGCCGACGGAGTTCACGCCGAAGAGCAGGCTGAAGGTCTGCGGGGACGCGCCGTAGATCTCCTGGATCACGAACGGTGACGCGGAGATGTACGCGAAGAGCGCGGCGAACGCGAAGCCGCCCGCGATCATGTAGCCGGTGAAGACGCGGTCGGCGAGCAGCGACCTCATGGTGCGCAGTGCCTCGACGGTGCCGCCGCTGTGCCGCTTCTCGGGGGCGAGCGTCTCGGGCAGGCACCGCCACACCAGCGCGGTCAGCGCGATGCCGACGCCGGTGAGGACGACGAAGATGCCCCGCCAGTCCGTGAAGCGCAGGACCTGGCCGCCGATCAGGGGCGCGACGACCGGGGCTACGCCGGAGATCAGCATGAGGGTGGAGAAGAACCGGGCCATCTCCACGCCGTCGTACAGGTCACGGACGACGGCGCGGGCGATGACGATGCCCGCCGCGCCCGCGAGTCCTTGCAGGAGGCGGAAGCCGATGAGCAGTTCGGCGGTGGGCGCGAAGGCGCAGATCGCGGTGGCCACGATGTAGACGAGCAGGCCGATGAGGAGCGGGCGGCGGCGCCCCCACTTGTCGCTCATCGGGCCGACGACGAGCTGGCCGAGCGCCATGCCCATCAGGCACGCGGTGAGCGTCAGCTGGACGGTCGCGGCGGGGGAGCTGAGTGCGTCGGTGACCTCCGGCAGGGCCGGGAGGTACATGTCCATGGAGAGCGGGGGGACGGCGGTGAGGCCGCCGAGGACGAGGGTGACGAGTGCCCCGGTGCGGCGGACGGCGACGGGGTTCTTCGGCCCCGTCGCCGTCGGTATCTCGTGCTCTTCCGTGGTCTGCCCGCGCTCAGGCATCGTGCCCCTCCCAGTGGTCTTGGATCCATGACCATGGTCGCAGCTCCGGGCTCCGCCGTGGACCGGTGCACGGGGCTGGCGGAAATCACCGGCTTCGCCGAGTTCGTCCTCAAACGCCGGACGGGCTGAGAATTTCCGGCCCGCGCCGAAAATTGATCAGCCGCGCCGCGAAGAAATCAGCCCCTCCGGCGTTTGAGGAGCGGGGTCTGGGGCGGAGCCCCAGGAGGAGCTACGCCGAGTGCAGCCCCGGGTTGCCCGACTCCGTGAGGAAAGACGCCGCCGTCTTGATGGGCGCCCCCGGCGTCGTCACGGCGTTCACCGTCTTGAAGTCCGCCCGCGCCGCCTCCCTGTCCAGGGCGACCGTCACATAGCCGCGGCGGCCGTTGTAGAACTTCATGTGGGGGTTGGCCTTGGTGTACGTGTCCCAGTTGGCCGGCTTGTCCGCGCCGTCCTTGCCGCTGGC
The DNA here is from genome assembly GCF_008704495.1 of Streptomyces kanamyceticus. Taxonomy (NCBI): domain Bacteria; kingdom Bacillati; phylum Actinomycetota; class Actinomycetes; order Kitasatosporales; family Streptomycetaceae; genus Streptomyces; species Streptomyces kanamyceticus. The sequence continues at coordinate 7,154,428 of NZ_CP023699.1, read as the reverse complement.
GATGGACGTGGCGACGATCTCCGTGCCGAGGGTCTTGGAGGACGGGTCGTCGAAGTCGTCCTTGATGTCGAAGGCGTAGCCGACGTGCACGTCGCCGGTGAGGATCATGAGGTTCTCCAGGTCCGCGGCCTTCGCGCCCGCGAGGACCCGCTGCCGCGAGGCCCGGTAGCCGTCCCAGGCGTCCATGGAGAGCTTCGCCTGCGCGGTGAGGTCCAGCTTGCGCTGGGAGAAGGTGACCTGCTGCGGGACGAGGTTCCACAGCGCGCGCGAGCGGCGCCATCCTTCGATGAGCCAGCGCTCCTGGGTGGCGCCGGTGATGGTGCGCGCCGGGTCGTCCGACTCGGGTCCCGGGGCGTGGGCCGTGTCGCCGTACGCCTGGTCGGAGCGGTACTGCCGGGTGTCGAGGATGTCGAACTGGGCGAGGCGGCCCCAGCCGAGACGGCGGTAGAGCTGGGCGTCGGGGCCGCTCGGCAGCTGCTGGCGGCGCAGCGGCTGGTTCTCCCAGTACGCGCGGTAGGCGGCGGCGCGGCGCAGCAGGAACTCGGCGGGCGGGTCGTCGTTCTCGGAGATGTCGCCCGCGTAGTTGTTCTCGGCCTCGTGGTCGTCCCAGGTGACGACGAAGGGGTGCGCGGCGTGGGCGGCGCGCAGGTCGGGGTCGGACTTGTAGAGGGCGTATCGCAGGCGGTAGTCCTCCAGGGTCTGGGTCTCCTTGTTGTAGTGCGCGGGCAGCGTGCGGTCGGTGTACTTGCGGGCACCACCGACCGCGTCGACCGCGTACTCGTAGAGGTAGTCGCCGAGGTGGAAGACGACGTCGACGTCGTCCTGCGCGAGGTGCTTGTACGCGGTGAAGTAGCCGTCGTGGTACGCCTGGCAGGAGACCGCGGCGAGGGTGAGCGCGCCGGGGCGGCTGCCGGTCGGGGGCGCGGTGCGGGTGCGGCCCGTCTCGCTGACCCACGTGCCCGCCTTGAAGCGGAAGTAGTAGGTCCGGCCCGCTTCGAGGTGGTCGGCCTCGACGTGCACGCTGTGGCTGAACTCCGGGTGCGCGGTCACCGTGCCTCGTCTGGCGACGCGCCGGAAGCGGGCGTCGTGGGCGAGCTCCCACTGGACGGTGACGCGCTGTTTGGGCAGGCCGCCGCCCGGCTCGTAGGGGGCGGGGGCCAGCCGGGTCCACAGCAGTACGGATCCGGGCAGCGGGTCGCCGGAGGCGACACCGAGGGTGAAGGGGTTGTCCTTGATCCTGCGCCCGTCAAGATCGGCGGCGCTCGCTACGCCCGCGCTGGGCAGCTCGGTGGCGAAGGCGAGCGCGGCGGCGGCCCCCGTGACGGTGAGGAACCTGCGGCGCCCCAAGTGGCGTGCCGCTGCCTTCAGTTCGGGTGCGTGGTGCTGGCCTGCGGTGGTCATGGACCCTCCCCTGACGATTGGTGTCAGGGGCATGGAAGTGGCGGGGGACGACGCCCGACTGTCGCGTACACAACAGCCGCATGGCGGTCGGATGATGTCCGCGTGGACAGCCCTCCCGTACGCTGCGGGGCCATGAACGCTGAGCGAACTGCACCGACGAAGACCGCCGTGGTGACCGGAGCGGGCTCCGGGATCGGCCGTTCCGTCGCCCTCGAACTGCTCGCCGCAGGATGGTCGGTGGCGCTCGCGGGCCGCCGCACGGAGACCCTCGAGGAGACGGCCGCCCTCGCCTCCGCGAAGGACGGCGCGACCCTGTGCGTACGCACGGACGTGGCGCGGCCCGAGGACGTGGCCGCGCTCTTCGCGGGCGTGCGCGAGCGCTTCGGCCGCCTCGATCTGCTCTTCAACAACGCCGGTACGTTCGGTCCCGGCGGCGTCCCGGTCGAGGAACTCCCCTACGATGCCTGGCGCCATGTCGTCGACACCAACCTCAACGGCGCGTTCCTGTGCGCCCAGGCCGCGTTCCGGCAGATGAAGGAGCAGGATCCGCAGGGCGGGCGGATCATCAACAACGGCTCGATCTCGGCCCACGCGCCGCGCCCGCACTCGGTGGCGTACACGGCGACGAAGCACGCCCTGACGGGCCTGACCAAGTCCCTCTCCCTGGACGGCCGCCCGTACCGGATCGCGGTGGGGCAGATCGACATCGGCAACGCCGCGACCGACATGACCGAGCGCATGCAGTCCGGGATCCTCCAGGCGAACGGCTCGCTGGCGAGCGAGCCGGTGATGGACGTGGCCGACGTGGCGCGCACGGTGCGGCACATGGCGGAGCTGCCGCTGGAGGCGAACGTGCAGTTCGCGACGGTGCTTGCGACCAACATGCCGTACGTCGGGCGGGGTTGACGCCACGCGGCCACCGGAGGGAAATCTGCACAAGTGGAATGGGACCTACCGCCTCAATCCCGCTCAGCGCACCCCGTATGCTCAGCTTCTCTCCACGAGAACTTCACACTTGGAGCACTCCTTGCGCATACGCATCGCCGCCCCCGCCGTCCTCGCGGCCACCGCCCTCTCGGTGTCGCTGCTCGCCGCCTCGCCCGCGTCGGCGGCGACCGTCCGGCACCAGGGCGGACTGCACCTGGGCTACATCCAGTACGACAGCCCGGGCCGTGACAACCGCAGCAACTCCTCGCTGAACGCGGAGTGGGTGAACATCCACAACAGCTCCCGCTCCACGGTCCAGCTCAAGGGCTACAAGCTGAAGGACAACACCGGCTACACGTACACCTTCGGCAGCTACAAGATCGGCGCGGGCAAGACCGTCAAGGTCCGCACCGGCAAGGGCCGCGACGCCTCGGGCGTGCGCTACTGGGGCCGCGGCAGCTACGTCTGGAACAACACCAGCGACAAGGCCCGCCTCGTCAAGCCCAGCGGTTCGCTCCAGGACTCCTGCTCCTGGACGCGCGCCGACCGCGGCTACAAGAACTGCCACTGACCACCGCGAAGGGGAGGGGGCAGGGCAACCGCTCCGCGAAGGACCGGAACCCGCGGTTGGGGCCGCGGGAATCTCCCGGAGCGCGGAGTGGTTGCCCTGCGACATGACGACGAACAACGCCGGGGACTCCCCCGGCACCGCCCCTGATGTGTTGCGCTACACGGCCTTCGCCACCGACCCCGCGGGCGGCAACCCCGCCGGGGTCGTCCTCGACGCGGCGGGCCTCGACGACGCGGCGATGCTCGCGATCGCGGCCGGACTCGGCTACAGCGAGACGGCGTTCCTCACCCCGGACCCGGCGGGCGCCGAACGGGCCTACGCCGTCCGCTACTTCAGCCCCAAGGCCGAGGTGCCCTTCTGCGGGCACGCCACCGTGGCCACCGCGGTGGCGCTCGCCGAGCGGGACGGGGTGGGTGAGTTCGTGTTCGCGACGCGGGCGGGCACGGTGCCGGTGACGGTCTCCCGGGCGGCGGGCACGGTGCGGGCCACGCTCACCAGCGTCGCGCCGCGCGTCGAGGCGGCCGCCGGGGACGACGTCGCCGAGGCGCTCGCCGCGCTCGGCTGGGACGCGGGCGAGCTCGACGCCGCGCTGCCGCCGCGCATCGCGTTCGCGGGCGCCCGCCACCTCGTGCTCGCCGCCGCGACGCGGGCGCGGCTCGCCGACCTCTCGTACGACTTCGCGCGCCTCGAAGCGCTGATGCGCCGCCTGGACCTGACCACCGTCCAACTGGTGTGGCGCGAGAGCGACTTCGTCTTCCACGTGCGCGACCCGTTCCCGGTCGGCGGCGTCGTGGAGGACCCGGCGACGGGCGCCGCCGCCGCGGCCTTCGGCGCGTACGCGCGCGAACTCGGCCTGGTGCCCGCCGACGCGGAACTCACCCTGCACCAGGGGGCGGACATGGGCAGGCCCGGCGTACTGACGGTGACGCTGCGGGAGGGGGACGCGCGGGTACGGGTGAGCGGGACGGCGGTACGGATCCCGTCCTGACCCTCCCGCCGCCCGGCGTCAGGCCTGGCCGGTCTCGAAACGGGAGATCTTGCCCGCGCCGTCGACGGTGAAGTGCCACTTCGTGCGCATCTCGCCCCAGGTGTCGTTCCGGAACGTGACGAGCAGCGTGCGGCCGCCGTCCGACTCCGACTCGATGTCCATGTGGCCGTTGCTGGAGAAGATCTCCCGGTCCGTCCAGTCGGCGATGTCCCGGTCGGAGCCGTCGTCGGCCATGGTCGCGCCGGGCGTGAGCAGGGCGTTGAAGGCGCCCGTGTCGTGGGCGTTCACGGCGACGACGAAGTCGCGGACCACGGGGTCGGCGAGCCGGTTCACTTGGATGCTCATGGGCCCACGGTCACACCAGGGCATCCTCGGCGCCACCGGTGCGGGCGCCCGTCAGGGGCGCGGGGAACCGCGCGAGCGGCCGCGAACGACCCGCGGACGCGTCTGCGGGGACCTCGGCAGACGCGACTGCGGCTCTTCGCGCGCTGAGCGCGCAGTTCCCCGCGCCCCTGACGGGGCCGTACGCGTGTCACCCGTACGGCCCCGTGGGCAGGGTGCCCGGCGCCGCTCCGTTGGACGGTGGGAGCGGACCCGACCGCCCTCGGAGAGACCCCGGGAGTTCCCATGACCTGCTCGTGCCTCGACCGCCGTGACCTCGGCCTGCTGCTGCTCCGCGCGGGAACCGGCGGGGTGCTCGCCGCGCACGGCGCCCAGAAGCTGTTCGGCTGGTTCGGCGGCGGCGGCATCGAGGGCACCGGCGCCTTCATGGAGTCCGTCGGCTACGCGCCGGGCAAGCTGAACGCGCTGGTCGCGGGGGTCTCGGAGGCGGGCGGCGGGGTCCTGCTCGCGCTGGGCCTCGCGACACCGGCGGCGGGCGCGGCGGCAGCGGGCGCGATGGCGGGCGCCACGGCCGTGCACGCACCCAACGGATTCTTCAGCCAGGGCGGCGGCTACGAGTACCCGGCCTTCCTGGGCCTGACCGCGGCGACCCTCGCGGTAACGGGCCCCGGCCGCTACTCCGCCGACCACGCCCTGGGCCACGCACTCAACCGCACCTGGATGGTCCCGGCAGCCCTGGCGGGCACGGCGATCGGCGTACTCGCGACGCTGGGGGCCAGGAAGAGGACGGTGGGAGGGGCGGGCGAGGGTGAGGAGGAGGGAGAGGGAGTGGCATAGGCGGAGGGAAATTCGTTGTTCCCCTGAGCGGGCGACACGTTAGCGTCCACGGCCATGAGCGTTGATTCCAGCACTTCCCGTACTCCCGGCGCCCCCGACGCCCCCACCTCCGACGGCCCCCCGCGGCTCACCCGACTCACCTTTCACGGACCGCTCTCCGAAGCGCGTGCGGAGCGGATCGTTCGGCGGATCGTGGTGAGCGAGCCGCGTTCCGTGCTCGATCTCGGGTGCGGATGGGGGGAGTTGATGTTGCGGGTCCTCGATCGGGTGCCGGGAGCCACCGGGATCGGGGTCGATCTGAACGGGGAGGATCTGGCCCGGGGGCGGGCGAACGCCGAGGGGCGTGGGCTCGGTGGGCGGGCCGCGTTCGTCGAGGAGTCGGCCACCGACACCGCGCACGGCCCCGCCGACGTGGTGCTCTGCCTCGGCGCGAGCCACGCCCTCAGCTCCGCCGAACCGCCCCTGGCCACGGTGGAGGCGCTGCGTGCCCTGCGCGGCCTGGTGAACCCCGGCGGCCGCGTCGTGCTCGGCGAGGGCTTCTGGCAGCGCACGCCGACCGCCGCCGAGCTCGCCGGGATGTGGCCGGACGCCCGCGCCGACGAACACCTGTCCCTCGGCGACCTGGTGGACGCCGCGATCGAGGCGGGGTTCCGCCCGCTGTGGGTGGAGGCGGCGAACGACGAGGAGTGGGAGGAGTTCGAATCCGCCTACCGCTCCGACGTCGAGGAGTGGCTGGCCTCCCACCCCGGCCACCCGCTGGCCGCGCAGACGCGCGCGAAGGCCGACGCCCAGCGCGCCAACTGGCTGCACGGCTACCGCGGGGTGCTCGGGATCGCGTATCTGACCTTGGTACCGGTCGTCGGCTGACGCCTACCGCCCCTGTCCGAACCACGTCTCGGCGAGCGCGTCGAGCGTCGGTTCGGGCGGGGCGGGCAGTTCCCGGAGATACCAGGGCAGATTGCTGTACACGTGGAGCAGGGTGTACGCGAGGAGTTGGCGCGGATCGTACGTCCTGCCGTACGCCTTCATGAAGCGCGCCAGCAGCCCCGGCTCGGCGCGCGTGACGAAGAGGCCGACGCCCACGAAGTCGTACGCCCGGTCCCCGATCATGGCGGGCTCGAAGTCGAGGAGTCCGGTGAGGCGCCAGCCGTCGGCCGGTTCGACGGTCAGGTGCTGGCGCATGAACTCGGTGTGCAGCAGGGCGTGTTCAGGGATTCCTTCGGTGGTGGCGCACGGCAGGGTGACGGAGGCCAGGAAGCCGGGGATCTGGTCGAGCCACTCCTGGGAGAGCCCGCGCCCGCGCTGCCGCTCGACCGCGCCGGTCCGCTGCCGGTCGAGGAACGCGCCCCAGTCGCCGGGCCCGAGGACGTCGGCGAGCGGCTCGGGGTCCAGGGCGTGCAGCGCGGCGAGCGCCTCGGCGGCCTCGGTGACCACGCGCTCCCGGTCGGCGCGCGGGGCGCGCGGCCAGGCGGTGGCAAGGTCCTCGCCGCTCAGGCGGGACATCAGGACGTAGCGCCAGCCGTTCTCGTACGCTCCGGCGGCGTGCACCCGGGGCGTGGGGACGGGGAGGCGGCCCTCGACGTGGCTCAGCACGCGGGCCTCCGTGATCCCGTCCTGGGCAGCGGCCGCGGGGAAGAGCTTGAGGACGTGCTCGTCGCCGACGGCGTAGACCGGCTGCGAGCCCTCCGGATAGCGGGTCAGGGTCGCTCCGGCGAGGCCGAGCCCCGCGCAGAGGTCGGCGGCACCGGGCCGCATGACCCTCTCGTCGGGGACGACGCGGTCCCAGTCCTCCTCGGTGATCACCTCGGGCAGCATGACCGGCACCGTACGCGCTACCGAAGTAGGACCGCGACCGACTTTCGGCGGCAGCGAAGGGCGGCGCCGGGCCCCTAGCGTCCCGGGAGGAGGCGGTCGACGACGGCGCGCCCACAGGGGACGAACGGAGCACCACGGGATGCCGGACGAACGGTTCCACGAAGGAGCGGGGCAGGAGAGCGCGGCTGCGCGCGGCGGGACGACCGTGCTCGGTCACCCGCGCGGGGATCTCCTCCTGCTGCTCGTCGGCCTGCCCGCCGTCGGCCTCGCGCTCGGCCTGGCGCTGCCCCGGCTCGCCCGCTGGGTGTCCGGATCGCCGGTGCTGCCCTGGCGGGACGCCGTCGAGTTCGTCGGCGGGCTCGACGCGCTCTGGCAGACCGGGCTCGTCATGGCGGCCGGGCTCGTGGCGGGCGTCGTCCTCGCCCTCATGGCGCTCGCGGAGGACATGACGCTGGAGCTGACCGACACCCGGGTGCGGATCAAGCGGGGCGACGAGCCGCGGACCTTCGAACGTACCGACGTCTCCGCGGTGTTCGTCGACGGCAAGCAGCTCGTGCTGCTCGGCGCCGACTCCGGCGAACTCGTGCGCGGCGGGCACGCGCCACGCGCCGCCGCGCTCGCCGACGCGTTCCGCGCACACGGCTACCCGTGGCGGGACGGCGACCCGTACGCGTCGCTCTTCCACCGCTGGATCCCCGGCACCCCCGACCTGCCCGCCGAGGTGCACGCGCTGCTCGCGGCGCGGAAGGCCGCGCTGAAGCGGGACGCCGGGCAGGACGCGCGGGACCTCACGGGGATGGCGCGGGGCCTCGGCTACGTCGTGCGCGACGAGGGCAAGGAGCAGTACTGGCGCGCGCTGGCCACCGGGGCGTGACCGGCGGCCGCGGAGCACGGCGGGACACGGCGAGACACGGCGGGACACGGCGGAGGGCGGCTCCCGTCCCCGGGGAGCCGCCCGGCTTGCGTGCCGTACAGCGCGCGTCAGGACACGCGGGTCAGAACACGAACGGTCCCGGTGTCTGCGCCGATGTCCCGTTGCAGGTCACGGTGATGCCGAGGACCACGATGGTCAGGGACTTCCCTTCGAGGCTGTCGCCCGAGGCGACGGTCCCCTTGAGCGGTCCCGTGGAGACGGCGCCGCCCGCGGGGATGGCCGGGTTGGCGTTACCGGTGAAGTCGGTCGTGCCGCTGCCGTTCTTGGTGAGGGTGAGCGTCGACTTGACGGCGCCGGCGCCGATGTCGATGGGGGCCTTGATCGCGGAGGTGGACACCTCGATGGTCGCGTTGGTGCCGTCCTGGGCGGCGGTGAGCGTCGCCGTTCCCGAGCCGTAGGACCCGCAGTCGAAGGAGAGGGTGGCGGACTGCGGCTCCACCGCGCCTGCCGCGGGTGCCATCGCGAGGGCACCGACGGCGAGCGCGCCCGCCGCCAGTGCCGCGCCTATGCCGGTGCGGGCCGTGCGTCCTGGACTGCCCGTGCCGAATCTGCCATGTCGCATGGAGGACCTGCCTTCATGGTGGGGGGATCGAGCGGGGGTCGATCCGGTGTGCGGACCGGTCAGGTGGGGGTGGCGATGTCGGTGCTCAACTCCCGTGCGCTTCCATCGCTCTGACGGGTCGTCAGCATTCCGGATCGCTGCCCATTGAGGCACAGGACCCCGGGGACGGCAAGGCCGACCCCGGGGTCTTTGACATGTCACGACCAAAACCGGTCGTGCCGTAACAGCTCGCCGCGTACGTCACAGTCCGCCACGCGCGGCACGGCGCGACCGCCTCACAGCGCGGCCGCCACCTCCTTCGCCAGCAGCTCGACGTACGCGGCGGTCCACGCCTCGACCGTCGCCCGGTCCCACAGGTCGCTGGAGTACTCCAGGTAGCCGGAGAGCACGTCCCCCGTCGGAATCAGACCGAAGTTGAACTCCGAACGGGCGCCCGAGACCGCGAGGTCCTCCACCGCCGTGGTCACCCCCGGCAGATCGACCTCCGTCTCCAGCGAGCTCTGGTACTGGAAGCCGAGCGGCAGCCGGTCGGGGACGTCCCTGCCGAGCGCGGCGCTCAGTTCGGCCGCCACGGCGCGGATCGGGGCCGCGTGGTCGATCGCCGCGACGGCGCTGCGCGCCACCTGGTCGACGAGCGGGCCGAAGGCACCTTCGCCGCCGCGCACCCGCAGCGTGAACGAGGAGACCGTGCAGGCGGCGAGCGCCTCGAACTCGCGTCGCTCGCGGTTGGCGTAGGAGATGCCGAGCACCGTGTCGCCCTCCCCCGACACCTCGCCGACCAGACGCGCGAACGCCGCGGCCGTCACCACGAAGGGCGTCGTGCGGTGCCTGCGCGCGAGCGCCTCGACGTCGGCGCGGACCGCCGCGGGGACGGTGAAGAGGACGACGTCGCCCGCGCCGCTCAGCTCGTCGGGGCGCGGCCTGTCGAGCGGCAGCGGCAACGCGAAGGGAGCGCCCGCCAGTTCCTTGGCCCAGTGGTCGACGAGTCGGCCCTTGTCCTGCGTACGGGACTGTTCGCGCTGCCAGCGCGCGTACTCGCCGGGCTGCGGCACGCTCTCCGCGAGGCCGTGCGGCGCACCGGTGACGGCGGCCCGGTACAGCGCCGCGAGCTCGCGCAGCAGGATGCTGACCGACCAGCCGTCGCACGCGGCGTGGTGCAGCACGAAGAGCAGCACCCTGCGGTCGGGCCCGGTGCGCAACAGGCGGAACACCGGGGCGAGTTCGGCCTCGATGTCGAAGGGCGCGGCCGCGGTCTCCGCGCCGATGCGCTCCGCCTCCTCCAGGGCCTCGTCGGCGGCCCCGCAGCGGGCGAGGAGGTCGTCTTCGGGCAGTTCGACGGGCCTCGGCCGCAGCGCCTCCTGCCACCACTCGCCGCCGTCCTCGACGAAGCGCGTGCGCAACGCCTCGTGACGGGCGACGAGTTGACTCAGCGCGATGCGCAGGGCCGGTACGTCGAGGTCGCCGTTGAGAGTGAGCCGCATCGCCACGTTGTAGATCTGCGGGCGGGGGTGGGTGCGGTGGCGGTCGATGAAGGCGCGCTGCTGGGCGGTGAGGGGGGCGCGGCCGAGTACGTCGGCGACGGCGGTCGCCTCACGGGGCACGTCGCCGGACCCCCCACGGGTCACATCACCCGTCACCTCACGGGACACGCCACCGGACGCCTCACGGGGCACGTCGCCGGACCCCCCACGGGACACGCCACCGGACGCCTCACGGGGCACGTCAGCCGTCGCCTCATGAGTCACGTCCCCGGACCCCTCACGGGGCGCGTCGCCGGACGCCTCGCGGATCACGTCACCCATCGCCCCATCTGCCCCACCGGCCGTGCCTTCGTCGCCCCCGCCCAAGAACGCCGCCATCGCGCCCAACGTGGGCTGTTCGTAGAAGCGGGCGATCGGGTACTCCGTGCCGAACTCCTCCCGCACGCTGTTGGCAAGGCGGATCGCCGTGATGGAGTGGCCGCCGAGGTCGAAGAAGGAGGCGTCGGGGGCGATCGACGCGGGGGCCACGCCGAACTCGTCGGCCCACAGCCGCGCGAGGCGTTCCTCGACGTCCGCCGCCCCGGCCGCCGTCGCCGGTTCCGTGCGCTCGGACGGCGCGGCCGCCGTCGCGGTGACCAGGGCCGGTTCCGGCAGGGCCGCCCTGTCCAGCTTTCCGTTGCCGGAGAGCGGGAGCCGGGGCAGGACCGACCAGGCGTGCGGGACCAGGTAGTCGGGCAGCCGCAGGGACAGTTCCGCCGTCAGCCGCTCGGCGAGTTCGCGCTCGCGTCCGGTGGCGGGGGTCGCGGGCACGACGTACGCCGCGAGGTGCGCGTCGCCGCGCCGGTCGCGGCGGGGCAGGACGACCGCGTCCGCCACCCCGGCAAGGCTGTTGAGCGCGCGCGACGCCTCCTCGGGCTCGACCCGGTAGCCGCGGATCTTGACCTGGTCGTCGGCCCTGCCCAGGAACTCCAGGGCACCGTCGTCGAGCCGTCGCACCAGGTCACCGGTGCGGTACAGGCGCCCGCCCGCCGGATCGAGGGGATCGCGTACGAAGCGCTCCCCGGTCAGGTCCGGGCGGCCGAGGTACCCCGTGGCCACGCCGGGACCGCCGACGTACAGCTCCCCCGGCTCCCCCGCGGGGACCTCGCGGGCGTCGGCGTCGAGCACCCGCAGCGTGACGTTGTCGACGGGCCCGCCGATCGGGATCGGGGCCGGGTCGTCCGCGCCGGGCGCCAGAGGCGTGACCGTCTGCGTGGTGCACAGGACGGTCACCTCGGTGGGCCCGTAGACGTTGACGGTCTCGTACGGGGCGGTGCGGCGCGGCCGGGTGCGCAGGACGTCGCCGCCGAGCAACAGGTGGCGCAGCGGCGGCTGTTGGTCGTCGGGGAGGGCGAGGACCGCCTCGCCGAGCGCGGTCGGCAGGATGGTGAAGGTGATCCGCTGCTCGGCGTACCAGCGGGCCAGCAAGGCCGGGTCCCTGCGGACCGCGTCGTCGGCGATGACGACCGTGGCGCCCGCGGTCAGCGCGGGCCAGATCTCCAGGACGGCGGCGTCGAAGCTCTGGCTGCACACGGCGGCGGCACGGTCCTGCGCGCTGAACCCGAAGCGTTCGTGGTGCCATTGGCACAGGTCGGTGATGGCGCGGTGGGGCAGGGCGACGCCCTTGGGGACGCCGGTGCTGCCCGAGGTGTAGATCGCGAGACAGAGGGACTCGGGGTCCCGCTCCGGCGCGGGTCGCGGGCTCGCCCCTTCCGTACGGAGCGGTGTCGCGTGGACGTCGACGGCCTTGGCCCCGGCGGGCAGCGCGGGCACGTCGCCGCGGCCGCCGCCGGTCACCAGGACCCGCGCCCCGCACTCGGCGAGCACGGCCGCTCCCCTGGCCCGGCCGATGGCGGGGTCCAACGGCACATAGCCGTGGCCCGACTTGAGGGTGGCGAGCATGGCGACGACCAGGTCGGCGTGGCGCGGCAGCCACAGCGCGACGGGGACGTCGGCGCCGCCGCCCTCCTCCCGCAGGACGTCCGCGAGCCGCTCGGCCCGCTCGTTCAACTCCCGGTAGGTGAGCTCCACTTCACCGCTGCGGACGGCGGTGCGGTGCGGGGCGGCCTCGGCCCAGCGGGCGGTCAGGACGTCGACGGTGCCGCGCGTGCGCGGCCTGACCGGGCCCGTGCGCCACGCCTCGGGCACGACGGGTTCCGGCGCCGGTGCCGCGACGGGCGTACCGATGTCGCGCACGGCGGCGGCGAGCACGTCGCGGAACGTCCCGAAGAGCGCGTCGACGGTGGCCTCGCCGAAGAGGTCGGTGCAGTACTCCAGGTGGCAGCGGATGCCGTCCGCGCCGTCGGTGAAGTACACGCTGAGGTCGGTCAGCGCCTTGTCGGGGCCCGAGTCGAGCGGTGTGGCGCGGACGTCGGGCAGGTCGAAGACGAAGGGGTCCGCCGTCTCGAACTCGGCGAGGGTCTGGAAGACCGGGGTCCTGTCGATCGCCCGTGCGGGCGCCAGCTCCTTGACGACCGCCTCGAAGGGCACGTCGGCGTGGTCGTAGGCGTCCAGGGCGACGGCGCGCACCCGGTCGAGGAGCGTGCCGAAGTCCGGGTCGCCGGAGAGGTCGAGGCGCAGTGCCAGGGTGTTCACGAAGAAGCCCACCACGTCCTCGTACGCGGGGGTGCGGTCGGACATCGGGGTGCCGATCACCAGGTCGTCCTGCCCGGTGACGCGGTGCAGGGCGGCGGCGTACGCGGCGAGCAGCGTCATGAAGAGGGTGCTGCGCCGCCGCTTGCCCAACTTCCGCACACCCTCGGAGAGTTCGGGATCGAGGGTGCGGAAGAGGGCGCGGCCGTTCGACGAGAGCACGGCGGGGCGGGGGCGGTCGGCGGGCAGGGCGAGGACGGGCAACTCGCCCTCGAGAGCCTTCTTCCAGTACGCCAGGTCCTCGGCGCCCTTCGCGGCGTCGAGCGCGGCGAGCTGCTCGCGGGCGTGGTCGGCGTAGGTACGGGGCAGGGCGGGGAGTTCCGCGGCGGGTGCGCCCGTGAGTTCGGCGCGGTAGAGGGCGGACAGGTCGCGGGCGAGCACGCCTGCCGACACCGCGTCCATCACGATGTGGTGCAGGGACAGGACGAGGACGTGGCGCGCCGCGCCGAGCGTGACCAGTCGCGTGACGAAGAGCGGCCCGCCCGCCAGGTCGAAGCGGCGGGCACTCTCGGCCTTGAGGAGGTCGGCGACGGGGTCACCGGGCCCGGTGCCGTCGACCACCGCGAAGTCCACGTCGCCCGCGTCCCGCGCGAACTGCCGTGGCGCACCGTCCACTTCACGGAAGACGGTCCGCAACTGCTCGTGCCGCGCGGCGAGGGAACGGAGGGCGGCACGCAACGCGGGGACGTCCAGAGCCCCGTCCAACGCGATGGCCTTGACCTCGTTGTACGCGGTGCGCCCGGGGAGCATCCGCTCCAGGAACCAGATGCGCTGCTGGCCCGGGGAGAGGGGGGAGCCGGAGGGGGCGGGGGCGGCGAGTGGCGTGGGGGTTGGGGCCTTCGTTGTTGTTGCCGTGCAGGTGCGGCGCAGTTCGTTCAAGCGGCGCAAGCCGTCTCGCATCGGCGTGGGGGCGACTCCGAAGTCGACCAGGGCCACCACCTCGTCCGCGCCCGCGGCACGCACCCCTTCGACGACGGGCCGCACGCTCTCCGGGCTGCCGATGAGGGCCCGCTGGTCGCAGTACCGGTCGTAGGCGCGGCGGAAGACGACGTCCAGGTCGTCGTCGGACATCGCCGACAGGTCGACCTGGTGGCCCAGGCTGTTGGCGACGCCGCCGAACAGGGACAGCGAGGCCCGCATGTAGCGCGACAGCGGATCGCGCGCCTCGGCGCGGGCCGCCGCGTGGTCGTCGGCGAGGTAGGTGTGCAGCAGCACCGCGACGTGCCCCGCGTCGGGGTCGAGCCCGTGTGCGGCGCGCGTACGGCGGTAGAGCGCGATGTTCTCGCCCAGCTGCTCCACGCCCTGCGTCATGAGGTTGGTGACGATGCCCAGGTCGTGCCGGGCGGCCAGTTCGTAGGAGGCGGGGTTGCCGACCACGGCCGTGTACATGGGCGGTGCGTCCTGGACGGGGCGCGGGAAGAGGTTCAGCTCCGCCTCGCCGTCTCCGGTGGTGCGGCGCACCGGGTCACCGCGCCACAACTGCCGTACCTGCTCGACCTGTTCGTACATCTTCTCCTTGTGGGTGCCGAAGCGCCCGGGGAAGAACACGAAGTCGTTGGCGTGCCACCCGCTCGCGCAGCCGATGCCGATGCGGCCGCCGGAGAGGTTGTCGACCATGGACCACTCTTCGGCGACGCGGATCGGGTCGTGCAGCGGGAGCACCACCGAGCCCGCGTTGATCCGGATGCGCTCCGTCTCCCTGGCGAGCGCGGCGGCCAGCACGGCCGGGTTGGGGAACAGGCCGCCGAAGGAGTGGAAGTGCCGCTCGGGGATCCACACCGAGCGGAAGCCGTTGCGGTCGGCGAACCGGGCGGTCTCCAGGAGGTGGTCGTACTTGCCGTGGCGTGGCGCGCTCTCGTCCTGGGGGTAGTCGCCGAAGAAGTAGACGCCGAAGTCGAGGTTGCGGGTGGGCGGTTGAGGTGCCACCGGGAGAAGCTGTGGCCGTGGCTTCGCCTGCGCCGAAGCGGCGGCGCCGTTCCAGGCCACGGGCTTGGGACGCGGCTCCGGCGCGGGCTCGGCTCGGGGAGCCGGTACGGACGCGGTCCGGGCAACCGGCGCGGAGACCGGCCTGGAGGCAGGGACAGAGGCAGAGGCAGGGGCAGCCTTCTTCCGCGCCCCCCGGAAGAACCCCGCGTCACGCAGCTCCCGCAGGGACCCCCGCACAGCGTCCACGATGAACTCGACGTCCCCGTCAGTGTGTTCCGTGGACAGGAAGAAGTTGCGCCACTCCCACACGTGCACGCCGCGCAGCATGAGGTGGTGGTACAGGAGCTCCATGTCCGCGCGGTGCTCGAAGCGGAACATCGAGCCGAAGTGGCTCATGCTCAGGGCGAATTCCTCGGCCTCGAAGAAGGCGTTGAGCGTACGGGCCAGTTCGTCGGTCCGTGCGTTCAGGCGCTCCTGGAGGCGCGGGCTGTGCTCCTTGAGGTGGGTCAGCACCGCCCGGGCGGCGACCATCGACACCGGGTGCTGGATGTAGGTGCCGCCGAAGAACGTGGTGTCGGCCGCCGGATAGCTGTCGTCACCGTAGTTCCAGTGGCCGCCGTCGATGCCGTCCATGATGTCGGCGCGGCCCGCGATGGCCCCGATGGGGAAGCCGCCGCCGAGCAGCTTGCCGTACGTGGCCAGGTCGGGCGTGACGCCGTAGAGCTCCTGGGCGCCGCGCGGCGCGGGCCTGAAGCCGGTCAGCATCTCGTCGAAGAGCAGCACGATGCCGTGCCGCCGGGTCAGTTCGCGCAGGCGGTGCACGAACTCGGCTGGCTGCAGCGCGGGGTGGCGGCTCTGCACCGGCTCCACGACGACCGCGGCGATCTCCCCGGCCTGCTGCTCGATGACGGCGAGGCTCTCCTCACCGCCGTACGGCAGGACCAGCAGGTCGGCGACGGCGTTGTGCGGGACGCCCGCGGACATCGGGACGGTGGTCAGGCCCTCGCCCCCGGTGCGCGGGGAGCGCCCGAGGACGTTGTCGTTGTGGCCGTGGTAGGCGCCCTCGAAGGTGATGATGCGGGAGCGTCCGGTGGCGGCGCGGGCGAGCCGGATGGCGGCGGAGTTCGCCTCCGTACCGGAGTTGGCGAAGGCGACGCGCTCCATGCCGGTGAGGTCGGCGAGCAGCTCGGCGGCCTCGCCGGTCTCCACGTTGCGCGGGCCGAGCTGGATGCCGCGCGAGAGGTGCTCGCGGACCGCGTCGGCGACGAAGGCGGGCTCGTGGCCGAAGAGCAGTACGCCGAAGCCCATGGTGATGTCGACGTAACGGTTGCCGTCGACGTCCTCCAGCCAGGAGCCGCGCGCCCGCCGCCCCGCGATGGGGTAGAGCATCTCCTTCGTACTGCTGCGGAAGCCGACCGCCGCCCTGCTGTCGGCGAGCACCCGGCGGTAGCGCTGGGCGATCCGCTTCGAGGTGGGCGTCTTGGCGGTGTAGCGGCGCACCAGGTCGTCGAGGTGGGTCCGCTGGGAGTCGGGGGCGCCGCCGCGGACCATGCCGGAGGCGCGGGGCACCTCCAGACGGGGCCCGTGCTGGGCGGGGGCCTGGACGGCCGGTGACCGGTCCTGGTCCTGTGCGCCCATCTGCTCGGCGATGCGTCGCGAGAGGTCGGCCATCGCGGCGAGGTCCTGGTCGACCGCCGCGGAGACGGATTCGGAGACGGTCACCGGTCCGCCCTTCCCGCCGTCTGGGCAGCGAGCAACTGCGAGAGCTGGCCCATCAGTTGGAGCTGCATCTGAGAGAGCTGGTGAACCTGGCGTACGAGGTCCTGGACTTCCTGGCGGGTGGCGTACTCGGGGTACTCGGAAGCCGGGGAAACCCGCGCGGCGACCGGAGCGGGTTCGCGCACGACCGGCGCGGGCTCGGGTTCACGCACGACCGGCGCGGGCTCGGGCGCCCGCACGACCGGCTCGGGCACCACGGGCTCGGTCACGACGGGCGCCCCGCCGCCCCCCGCCTTCTCCACGATGATCACGGCGAGCCCCCGCGCCGTGCCCGCCTCCTCGAAGAGCTCCCGCATCGACACCTTGACCCGGTGCTCCTCCTCCAGCTCGCGGAGCACACCGATCATCTGGAGCGAGTCGGCGCCGAGGTCGAAGAACGAAGCGTCCTCGGCTATCTCGCTCGTGTCGTAGCTGAGGTGCTTCGCGGTCACCTTGACGACGTGCTGGAGCACGCGCTCGACCGCTGCCTCGTCCTGTCCCACTTCGGCCCCATCCCTTGCCCGTTGTGCGGACCGGGGAAGGAAGTTCTCCGGTCCTGTCCAGTAGTCCTTGTGTTGGAATCGGTAGCCGGGCAGGGGGATCCTGCGGCCCGTCCCGGCCAGGAAGGGGCGCCAGTCGACCGGCGCCCCGGCCCGGTACAGGCCCGCGGCCGCGTCCCAGAGCGGGGCGAGCCCGGCGCCGCGCCGCAGGGTCGGCAGCGCCGTGCCGCCCGGCAGCGCCCGCCGCGCGAGGCCGCTGAGCGTGGTGTGCGGACCGATCTCGACCAGCGCGCCCGCCTCGGGGTGCGCCGCGCCCAGCTCGGCGAGCACGTCGGCGAACCGCACGGGCTCGCGCGCCTGCCGTACGAAGTAGTCGGCGTCCGGCAGCCAGCCCCGCTCCCTGGTGCGCCCGTCGAGCCCGCTCACGAACGGCACCTCGCAGGGCCGGAGCCGCACCTCGTCGAAGAGCGCGCGCAGCCCGTCGAGCACCGGGTCCATCAGGGCGGTGTGGAAGGCCTGCCGCACCGGCAGCTCCCTGGCGGGCACGGCACGCGAAGCGAGCAGCTCCGTCAGGCGGGCCATCGCGTCGGCCGGGCCCGCGAGCACCTGGCTGTCGGCCGCGTTGACGACCGCGAGCGTCACCCCTGGCACCTCGGCGGCCAGGTCGCGCGCGGCGTGCTCGTCGAGCGTGACGGCGACCATCGCGCCGGGCGCGCAGTGCCGCCGCATCAGCTCCCCGCGCCGTACGGTCAGGCGCAGCCCGTCCGCGGCGGAGAGCGCCCCCGCCGCGTGCAGCGCCGCGTACTCCCCGACGCTGTGCCCCGCCACCACGCGCGGCGCGATGCCCGCCGCCCGCCACAGGCCGACGAGCGCGCACTGCAGCGCGAAGAGCGCGGGCTGCGCCACCTCGGTGGGCAGGACGTCATCGGTACCGGGCGGGTCGGGCTCGCCGAGCAGCACGTCGAGGAGGCCGGAGCCGTCGCCGGTCAGCGCGCGGTACTGGCGGTCGCAGGCATCCAGGATCTCCCGTACGACGGGGAAGCGCTCGTAGAGCGGGCGTGCCGCGCCCCGGTGGAGGCTGCCCTGTCCGGTGCAGAGGAAGCCGGTGTCGGCGCCGTCCGTGCCGCCGTCGGCGGGGCGTGGCCCTGCGAGCCAGCTGTCGAGGGCGTGGGTGAGCGCGCCCACGGTGTCGCCCCGCAGCGCGACGCGGTGCCTGCGGTGGGCGCGGCCCGTGGCCATCGTCGTCAGGAGGTCCGCGGGATGCGTGCCGGGGTGTGCGCGCAGATGGTCGCGCAGGGCGCGGGCGTTGTCGGCGAGGGCCTCGGCGGTGTGGCCCGCGACCAGCAGGACGCCGGGCGGGCGCGGGGCGTCGGCGGGGCGCGGGGCGGGCTCGGGTGCCTCTTCGAGGACGACGTGGACGTTGGTGCCGCCGACCCCGAACGAGCTGACGCACGCCCTGCGCGGTACGTCGCCCCGTGGCCAGGGTCGCGCGGCGTCGGGGATGTGGAACGGGCTCGCCGCGAGATCGAGCGCGGGGTTGGCGCGGCGGAAGTTGGCCATCGGCGGGATGACGCCGTGCCGCAGCACGAGCAGTGCCTTGATGAGGCTGGCCAGGCCCGAACAGACGTCGAGATGACCGATGTTGGCCTTCACCGAGCCGAGCGCGCAGTAGTTCGTCGCGTCGGTGTCCTGGCGGAACGCGGCGGTGGCGCCGTCGAACTCGATGGGGTCGCCCTTGAAGGTGCCGGTGCCGTGCGTCTCCAGATAGCCGACCGTGGCCGCGTCGACGCCCGCTCTGTCCAGGGCCCGCCGGATGACCGCCCGCTGGCCCTCGGCGCTCGGCGCGGTGAAGGTCCGCTTGCCCGCGCCGTCGTTGTTGGCGGCCGAGCCGCGGATCACGCCGTGGATGTGGTCGCCGTCGGCTACGGCCCTGTCGAGGCGCTTGAGGACGACGGCGGCGACGCCCGTGCCGCCGACGGTGCCGTCCGCGTCGGCGTCGAAGGGCCGCAGCGTGCCGCTCTTGGAGAGGATGGAGCCCTTGACGTACTCGTAGCCGATGACCTGCGGCACGTGTACGGCGGTGGCTCCCGCGACGGCGATGTCACACTCCCCGGTGGCCACGGAACGCGCGGCGAGGTGCACGGCGGTGAGCGAACTGGAGCACGCCGTCTGGACGTTGACCGCGGGTCCGGTGAGGCCGAGGCGGTAGGCGGCGCGGTTGGCGGTGAAGTCGGTGAAGTTGCCGACGGTGACCTGGAGTCCCGCGACCCAGTCCTCCACGCCGCCTCGCAGGACGTTGTTGAGGAGGTACGTCTGGAGGGAGTAGAGGTGGTAGCCGGTGCTGGCGTAGACACCGACCTCGCAGCCGCCGTCGTACGACTGGGCGGTGCCCGCGTACCCGGCGTCCTCCAGGGCGTGGTGCACGCACTCCAGGAAGATCCGGTGCTGCGGATCGGTGATGCGGGCCTCCTGCGCGCTCATCCCGAAGAAGCCCGCGTCGAAGCCCGCGATGTCCTCCAGGACGCCGCTCGCGCCGACGAACTCGGCCGCGCGGTAGCGCTCTTCGGGGATTCCGGCCGCCGCGAGTTCGGCCTCGGTGAAGCGGCGAATGCGGTCGGCGCCGTCGTGGATCGTGCGCCAGTACTCCTCCGAGGTGTCGGCGCCGGGCAGCCGGAAGGACATCCCGACGACGGCCACGGCGTCGCGCGGGGCGGGCGGGTGGTCGCTCATCGGGACTCCTTCTCCGTGGTCTCCGAGGTCTCAGTGGTCTCCGTGCTTTCCACAGGCGCCGCGGCTGCCGCGGACGCGGCCGTACCCCCGCGCCGCTGCCGCACCAGGACCACGAACAGCCCCGCGCACAGCACGATCGCCACGCCGTGCAGCAGACCCACGACGCGCAGCGGCGAGTAGTGGTCCAGGAGCGCGCCGCTGACCAGCATCCCGAGGCCGAAGCCGGTGTTCTCGACGGAGGCGGAGAGGCCGAAGAGCCGCCCGCGCTGCTCGTCGGGGGCCGCCTGGAGCCGGGTGACGTACGCGGTCTCGGTGAGGCCGTCGGCCATCCCCGCCACCAGCGCCGCCACGATCGCCAGGACCGTGGGCAGCCCGGTGAAGACCACGATGAACGCGGCCGACATGACGCACGAACCGATCGCGAAGGCCCGCTCCCCCGGCCCCTGCCACGTGCCGCGCCCGGCGAACCGGCTGCAGACCTGCTGCGCCACGATGTTGCCGATCGCCCACGTCGCCCAGAACTGGCTGATGAACGTGGCCGGATGGGACGGGTCGAGGCCGCTGGAGTAGACGGGCAGGGCGACGTTGTGCGACGACGAGCCGAGCCCGTCGGCGGCCCGCACCACGAGCATGACGGCGAGCACGGGGGCGGCGCGCAGCAGCATGAGCGAGCCGGTACTCGGTCCCCGCCCCGCCGCGTCCCTCCCCGTGCCCTTCTCGGCCGCCGACTCGGCCTTCGCCCGCCGCCCCGCGTTCGTACGGATCGGCAGCGAGAACAGGACACTGGCGGAGACCGCGAAGGTGGCGGCGTCCAGGGCGATGGCCGCGGTGTATCCCAACTGCGCGACCAGGACGCCCGCCGAGGCGAATCCCGCGATCATCGCGAGGGAACGCCCGGTCGCGAGCAGCGCGTTCGCCCGCAGCCGCAGCTCGCCGCCGACGATCTCGGGGATGCTGCTGCGCAGGGCGACGCCCGACAGGGTGGAGCAGAATCCGGTCACGACGGCCAGGACGTAGAGGAGCCCGGCGCGCGCCCCGTCGGGGGCGACCAGCAGGGCCACCATGGCGGCGCCCTGGGTCAGATCCGCGCCGACCATCAGCCGTTTCCGGTCATACGCGGAGACCAGGCGACCGCTGGCCCAGCCGGACACGACACTCGTCAAGAGGCGTACGGCCATGAAGAGCCCCGCGGCGAGCGCGCTGTCGGTCACCTCGTAGATGAAGACGTTCAGGGCGACCATGTTCAGATAACTGCCGTACGCCGAGACGCCGTTGCCGACGACAAGCAGGCGAAAGTGCCGCAAGCGTTCCCCCCTGGTCCGCTGATGGGCTGCCACTCACTGGTCGTGCACGGCCGCCGTCAGCCGAGACCGTCTTCACACTCACTCGCGCCGAACCACACCTAAAGTCCCCCGAATTGGTGACTTGACAACTACGCGAGGGCTCAATAGGTCCGTCTCACGCCTCGGGATGCAGGGTTTCCTTTGTGTTTGCTCGTGACCATGGTTAGATCAAGTCGCGGCCCTGACCGCAGCAGAGTTGAGAGTCCCTCACGGAGGGAAAATGCCAGCACACAGTCGTCCCGAGACCGCACCGGCCCTGTCCCTCAGGGAACGTCAGGTGCTCGCTCATATCGCGGCGGGACTTTCCCACAAGCAAGTGGCCAGGCGCATGGGCATCAGCGTGCACACCGTGAGCACCTATCTGCGGCGCATCAGGAACAAGCGCTCCGCGCCCACCGTGGCGCATCTCATCCGGCTGAGCCTCACCGAGAACTGCGGGCCTCGATGATGCGATAGCCGCTGAATCCCAAGGGCTCGCTCCGTGCGACGAGTTCGAGCCCGGCGCGCCGGAAGAGTTCGTCGAACTCCGCCGCGGTGCGCTCCCTGCCGGGCGTGAGCACCATCAGGGTGAGGTCGCTCACCGCGAGGAACGGATCGGTGCCCGCGTCCACGACCGGGGGTGCCACGATCTCCACGACCATGATCCGTCCGGTGTCGCTCATCGCATCGCGGCAGTTGCGCAGCAGGTCCACGCAGCGGTCGTCGTCCCAGTCGTGCAGCACGCTCTTGATCACATAGCGGTCGGCACCCGCGGGCACGGACGCGAAGAAGTCGCCCGCCACGACGTCGCACCGCTCCCCCAGGCCCGCCCGCGCGAGCCGGTCCCCGGCGCCCGCGACGCCCTGCGCGGTGTCGGCGAGCACGCCCCGCAGGTGCGGGTGCCGGGTGAGCAGTCCGGTCAGCAGGGTGCCGTCGCCGCCGCCCACGTCCACGACGGTGGCGACGCCCGAGAAGTCGTACGCCTCCGCGACCGCCCATGCCTCCGCCTGCGCGCTGACCGCCATCGCCGCGTGGAACTCCGCCCCCAGCCGCGGGTGCTGCTCGAAGTACGCGAAGACGGACCCGCCGGTCACCGTCTCGATGGAGGGCCGTCCCGTACGCACCGCGTCCAGGAGACCGCCCCAGGCGGCCCAGATGCCCTCGTCGAAGTAGGGCAGGAGCATGGGCCGCAACGAGTGCGGCACGTCCTCGCGGAGCAGCTGCCCGGCGGGCGCGAGGCGGAAGCCGCCCTCGTCGGTCTCGGTCACGACGCCCAGCGAGGCGAGGCCGCGCAGCACCCGGCGCAGCGCCTGCGCCTGGACGCCCGCCTCCCCGGCCAGGTCGGCCGCGGTCCGGGTGCGCTCGGCGAGCAGGTCGGGCAGGCGCAGGCGCACCGCGACGTGGATCATCTGCGCGGGTACGAAGCCGAAGGCGAGCCGGTAGAGGTGCGCGGCGGCGCCGGGGTCGAAGGGGGTCGGGTGTTCCGTGGGCGTGGACGTGTGGGCCGTGGTCATTCTGCGCTCGCTTCTTCGGGTCGGGTGTCGGGACGGGCTTCGGGACGGCCTTCGGAGCCGCCTTCGGAGCCGCCTTCTGGACGGAACGACACCGGCAGGCGCGTCAGACCGCAGAGGATGCTGATCTGTCGCCAACGCAGCTCCGAGGGCGGCACGTCGAGGGCGAGTCCGGGCAGCCGCGCGAAGAGCGCCGTGAACGCGCACGACGCGAGGGCGCGGGCCAGGGGCGCGCCGAGGCAGAAGTGGATGCCGTGTCCGAAGGCGAGGTGGGGGTTGGGCGCGCGCCGGATGTCGAAGCGGTCAGGACCCGCGCCGCCGCCCTGTTCTCCCCCGAAGGCATCCGGGTCCCGGTTGGCCAGGGACAGGCCGACGTTCACCACGGACCCCTTGGGGATGAGCGTCCCGCCGAGCTCCACGTCCTCGACGGCGACCCGCAGCGAGGACTGTCCCGCGGATCCCTCGAAGCGCAGCAGTTCCTCGACCGCGCCGGGCAGCAGCGCCGGTTCCTCGCGCAGCTCACGGAACTGGTCGGGGTGGGCGAAGAGCGTGAGCAGGCCGTTGCCGATGAGGTTGGTGGTGGTCTCGTGGCCCGCGACGAGGACCAGCATGGCGAGGCCCACGAGTTCCTCGTCGCTGAGTCCGCCGCCCTCCTGTGCCACGAGCAGCGCGCTCAGCAGGTCGGGCTGTCCGTCCGGCGGTACGTCGTGCCGTACCCCTGCCCGCTTCTCCTCGACGAGCCCGCCGAAGTACGCCCGCAGCCTGCGCGAACGCTCGTCGCGGGTGCGCGGCCCGGTCTCCACGGAGAGGGTGCGCGAGGCCCAGGTGCGGAACGCCGCGCGGTCGCCGATGGGGATGCCGAGGAGTTCGCTGATGACGAGGACGGGCAGCGGGAAGGCGAAGTCGGCGATCAGGTCCGCGTGTCCGGCGGGCGTCACGGCGTCGAGCAGCTCCGCGACGGTGCGCTCGATGCGAGGTTCGAGGGCGGCGATCCTGCGCCTGGTGAACCCGTGCGAGACCAGTCCGCGCAGCCTGGTGTGGGCGGGCGGATCGTCGTTGGCCATCGGTGAGTACGCGACGGCGGCGCCGGACGCGTGGCCGAGGCGGCGCGGGTCGTTGGAGAGCCGCGGGTCGCGCAGCGCCCGGCGCGCCTCGGCGTGGCCCGACACCAGGAAGTAGGTGAAGCCGCTCTCCTCGCGGACGAGCCTGACGGGTGGCTCGGCGCGGATGACGCGGTGCGTCTCCTCGGGCCGCGTGAGCAGGACGTAGGGGCTGAATCCGGCCAACGGTTCGGACCGCGACTGAACCGGCATCCGCATCTCCTGATCTGTCTCTCCTGGTCCCGGGCGACCGGCCCACCCTCGCACCGGGCGCGGCCCGTGTCGTCCGTCTGGAACGGCGGATCGCCTCTCCGACCGGAGGCTGAGACGGGCGGGCGGTCTCCGCCCCGGCGAGCGGTGCCGACGTCCGATAAAGAATGAATAGCGGCCGCGAGTTGAATGCTGATACAGCGGTGTGAGCGCGACCGATGTGTGGCGGGACTCACTCGGCGCAGGAAGATCAACGATCACAAGTGCGCCGGGAGTTGCCCGTCAGTAAAGAGGTTGAGCAATCTGGACCAGCCCCGGTCAGTCGAGTACTGTACTGATCACTCTCGTGGTCCAGACCAGTCAACGCGAGTTCGGCTGAGTTCAGCTGAGTTCGGATGAGTTCGGGCGAGTTCGGACGGGTCCACACCCACGAAGACCTCAATTTCATCCGCCGTTCAACGGCGGTGAATACTGCGTAAAAGCGCGGCCAGAAAGCTGTGAACAATCAGGCGGGGGACAGCCTATGCGTCAAATAGCTCCTGTTAATTGTATCCGGATTGCCGTTTGCGACTCGCGCCATCTGGCGCGGGCGGGACTCATCGGAGTCCTTGCGCGAGAGCCCGACATCTCCGTGGTGGCGGAGGTCTGGGACGCGGCGGACGTGGCGGGAACCCTGCGGACGGAACGGCCCGACGTGGTGGTGGTCAGCCATGATCCACTCGTCATGGACGGCATCGCGGTGGCCGAAGCGCTCGGCTCCTGCCCGGAGTTGGCGTCCTTGGGCGCGGGCGTCCTGATGCTCTGCGACTCCCTGGAGCACGACGAGCTGCTCTCGGCGCTCCGGGGTGGTGTGCGCGGGGTGCTTCCGGTGAACGGCGACCCCTACACGCTCGCCGCCGCCATCCGTGAGATCGCCGCGGGCGCCATGCTCCTCAAGTCGCCGACGGCCGTGGGCCTCATCAACCGCCTGGTCAGCCGGTCGCCCGGCGTCACGGTGGTGCCGGGCTCGCATCTGGCCAGGCTCACCCACCGCGAGCGCGACGTGCTGTCCCTGGTGGCCAACGGGCACTCCAACTGCGAGATCGCCCAGAAGCTGACCCTCAGCGAGGCGACCGTCAAGTCGCACCTCTACCACCTCTGCCAGAAGCTCGGCCTGCGCGACCGCGCCCAGGCCGTCATCCTCGCCTACGAGACGGGGCTCGTCCGAGCCTGCCCCGCGGCCTGACCCACCCGCCCCGGCCGGGTTCACGCCGGGGAGAACTGGGCCGCGTCGACATGGCTCACCGCCACCGACAGGAACGCCCGCGTGGAACCCGGGTCGCTCGCGATCCACCGCAGGAATCCCCTTCTCTCGTCGGTCACTTGGAGCCCCGCGCTGTCCAGAGCCATCTGGTAGCGGGGCTCCATCAACCGGTCGCGGGCCGCCGCGTAGCCGCGCAGCGCCGCGTCGAGGGTCGCCGTGTCGCGGTCCAGCCCCGGCCCCACCGCGTCGGCCAGCGCCGCCGCCTGCTCGAAGGCGTCGCTGATGCCGGTCCCGGTGATCGAGTCCTTGTGGCAGCCCGCGTCGCCCACGAGCACCCAGCCGGGCCCCGTGGCCTGCCGGAAGAAGTTGAACTGACTGCCGGTGCCGCGCAGCCGCTCCACACGGTGCGCGCCGGCGGCCCGTTCGGCCAGGTCCGGTGCCGTGCTGCGCAGGGCCTCCTCGTACGCGAGGTGCGGGTCCCTGCGTACGTCGGGGAACTCCGCCTGCGGGAAGTAGGCGGCGACCAGGGTGAGTTCGTCGTGCGTCGGCACCACGCCGATCAGTCTGCCCGTCCGCTCATGGACCTCGAACTGCGCGGGCAGCCCCGCCCAGTAGCCGTAGTACACGCAGGTCATCGGGGCGTCCTCGCGCTCCGTGCGGGCCCCCACGAGCCGGGCCACCGTGGAGCGCATCCCGTCGGCGCCGACCACCAGGCGGGCCCCGATCTCCTGGGTGGCACCGCCCTCGGTGCGGCAGGTGACCCCGGTGACGCGACCGTCATCGCCGGTCAGCACCCCGGTGACCGTACAGCCGTCCCTGAACTCCGCGCCCGACGCGAGGGCCGCGTCGGCGACCAGCCCGTCCAAGACGTAGCGACGCGGCGCGTACACGGCGTCGATGCCCTCCTCCACCGGGACGGGACCTTCGAGTCTGAGCTCGCCCTCCAGCGCGTACGAGATGTGCCGCACCGGCGGGCACCCCCCGGCCTTCAGCGGCCCCAACAGACCCCACCGGTCGAGCAGGCGCAGGCCCGGACGGTGGATGTGCTGGGTGGAGAGCGTGTCGCTGGGGAACCTGGCGCGGTCGAGCAGCAGCACGCGGTGGCCCGCCCTGGCAAGCAGCATCGCCGTCGCGGCACCCGCGCTCCGCGCGCCGACGACCACCACGTCGTAAGACTCCATCAGTCGCTGTCCCTCTCACTCGTGATCGTGCCCCGCAGGGGCAGCTGCGGATCGGTCCTGTCGGGGGCCGCGCGCCCCACCGTCACCAGGACGAGCGGCGTCAGCGGCGCGGGCAGCGCGAGGGCGTCCGCGATGCCCGTCAGGTCGAAGTCGCAGTGCACGTGGCTGTCGAGCCCCGCGGCGGCCGCGGCGAGGGCGACGCGCTGCACGGCCGTGCCCGCGGCGATGTTGAGCATGCGGTACCACCGGTCGCCGTAGGCGACGATCCCGCCGCGCGGATCACCGCAGACCACCAGGCTCGCGGTCGCGGTACGGCACTCGTCGGCCAGCATCGGACTCTTGGCCGCGTACAGCACGGCCCGCGCCGCGTCGACCCCCCGGGTGGCCACCAGCGCATGCGCCCCACGCTCGTAGAGGTACGCCCCCGTGGGCACGCCCGGCACGCCGCGCACCACCCCGGCGATCCACACCGAATCCCTGCCGCCGGACGGCGCGGGCGGCAGATCGGAGCGCACGGGCGCGGTGGCGGTGGCGAACAGGGAGGCGAGGACTTCGGGGGGCACGGGGGCGGGTCGGTAGCCGTAGACGGTACGGCGCCGGGTGAATCCGCTGGCGGGGGCGGGGTCTACGGGGGCAAGGGGATGGCGGGGGCGGGGGTCGGGAGGTCCGGGGAGGCGGGGCCGGGAATCGCGGGATCTCCGGTCGCAGCGCCCGGTCCCGGCATTGCCCCGGCGCCGACTGCAGGCCGGACGGCCGCGTCCGCGACGGCAGGGGCGGCGGGGTGTACGGGCGACAGGGAGATGGCCGGGGCGGCGGGGCTCAGTCCCGACTCTGCCCCGGCGCCGACCGCAAGCCCGCCGAGAATGGCCTCCTGCACCGCAGCCGCGTCCGCGACCGCAGGGGCAGCGACCGGGAGGCCCGGGGCCGCAGCGCCCGGTCCCGGCATTGCCCCGGTGCCGACTGCAGGCCGGACGGCCGCGTCCGCGACGGCAGGGGCGGCGGGGTGTACGGGCGACAGGGAGATGGCCGAGGCGGCGGGGCTCAGTCCCGACTCTGCCCCGGCGCCGACCGCAAGCCCGCCGAGAATGGCCTCCTGCACCGCAGCCGCGTCCGCGACCGCAGGGGCAGCGACCGGGAGGCCCGGGGCCGCAGCGCCCGGTCCCGGCATTGCCCCGGTGCCGACCGCAGGCCGGACGGCCGCGTCCGCGACGGCAGGGGCGGCGGGGTGTACGGGCGACAGGGAGATGGCCGAGGCGGCGGGGCTCAGTCCCGACTCTGCCCCGGCGCCGACCGCAAGCCCGTCGAGGATGGCCTCGTGCAGCGCGGCCGCGTCCTCTACGGCGGGGATGCCTGTCAGCGGCCGGGGCGTGGGGCGCTCCGCGGGGATGCCGGTCCGCCACCATGACGCCACCGGCGACGTGGGTGCCACCGCAGGCTCGGGCGACGTCTCAGGTTCGGGTGACGCCACCCGTGCCTTCTGACCCGCCCCGCCCCCGGCCCCCCGCACCGTGACCACCGCGAACACGCTCTCCGCCAGTGCGTCCAGGCCCAGCTGTCGGGCCAACTCCCGGTCCTGGAACCGCAGATGCACCTCTGCCGTCAGCCCCGTGCTCTCGGCGGCCGCCACTACCTGAGCCACCGCGACGCCGCAGTCCAGGCTCTGGAGGCGGTAGCCGAACGAGCCGTACTTCGCGGAGTTCCGCCACAGGACGCTGCTCAGCAGGAGCACGAACTCCGGGCGTGCGGAGGGTGGTTCGGCAAGGTGCGTGAGCAGTAGGTCCCGGCCCTCGCCGTCCCTGAGCCGCTCCAGCGCGTGGTGCGCCGGGTCGTAGTGGGAGAGCCCCGCGGCCGTGCCGTCCACGGCGGAATGGGCGACGTACAGCTCGACGGGATAGCGGGATCCGGAGGCCGCGCCGGGGCGTCCCGGCGCGAGGATCACCCGCCGTTCGCGCGCCGCTTCCGTGGCCGCGGTGGCGAGTCCCGTCGGCATGATGCCGCTCATCCACCGCATCCGGGTGAGCCCGCCCGTCTGCCTCAGCAGCCAGGAGAGCCGCTCCCCCGAGGTGTCTCCCGGCGTCTCGCCCGGCGTGGTCAGCGGGTGGCGCGGGGCGGCCGGGTAGCTCTTGTAGAGCGGCGGCATCAGGCCCGTGTCCGCGGTGGGCAGCGCGTCGGGCGGCAGGTGTCCGGTGCCGAGGAAGCGGAGCGCGGCGGCGCCGACGGCAGGTTCGGTCGTGGCGGGTGCGGTCACTGGTGGGCCCCTTCCGGGTGCGGGCTACCCGCGAGGGTCTGGCCGGGTACGGGCAGCAGGCAGCGTTCGTCGGGCCCGGGGGCGCCGAGCGCTATCTGGAACAGCGGCTCATGCCCCTCGGGCAGGGCGAGGGCGCGGGACAGGACGGCCGCGTCGTAGCCGTTGTGGATGCGCGCGGCGAGCCCTTCGGCGGCGCCCAGCACGCACGCGCGCTGAGCGAGCACGCCCGCCTCGTGGTGGAGGACCCTGAACCCCCGGTCACCGAAGGCCAGTTGGGCGGCCTCGCGCGGGCCCGAGAGGAAGAGCACCGCGGGCACGGACCGGTAGTCGATGTTGGGCGCGGCCACCCCGAGCCGCTCCAGCGGAAGATCCCCGAGGTGCACGGGCCCGTCCGGTGTCAGCTCGTGGACACCGGCCCGCATGCCGTCGACGCGGGAGGTCCACAGGTGGGCCCGGACGGGGGACGGCGTGCCGTGCGGCCGCGCGTCCGACACGTACGCGTACGGCAGGCGGTCGGTGATCCGGCGCACCGTCTCCGCCGGGACCGGCGGCCCCGCCACGCGGAACACGAGGCTGCCGGACGTGCGGTCGCGCAGGACGGCGGCGAGATCCACCGGCGGCGCGGACGGCACCGCGCCCGCGCCCTCCCGGGCGGGCAGCTCGCCGAACGCGGCCGTGTCGGCGAGCCGCGCCGAGCGGTCCAACTCGACCAGATCGGGGCAGAGTTCGAGCCCGTGCCCCGGCGAAGGCGCGGGGCGTTCGACGGGCGCGGGTACCGCGAGCTCCGCCTCGGCGACCGGTGCGGACCTGCGGCGCGAGGAACCGCCCCGCGCGTACAGGGGCAGGGCGAGGGCGACGCTCTCCTGCGGCGGGCGTACGCCGATGAGCCGTTCCAGGACCCCGTCGAGGAACTGGTGGTGCACCTGCCCCCGCACGCCCAGCGCTTCGGCGACGAGGAGCGCGTTCCCCGCGACGAGTCCGGTCTCCTGCGCGCACAGGCGGTACGCGTAGTCGCCGTACCGAAAGGCGGTCCGCCAGAAGACCGTGGACAGGAACAGCACGCCGACGGCGCCGTCGAGGTGCGCCCCGAGCGCCGCGCCGACGACCTCGTCGAAGTCGCCGGACCTGAGCCGCACCAGGGCGTGGTGCGCCGGGTCGTGGGCGTAGATCCCCGCGGGCAGACCGTCGTGTCCGGGTGTCCACAGCGTGATGTCGACGGGTGCGAAGCAGCGGGCGGACGGGGTCGCGCGGTGGTAGGGCCAGCGCGCGGTCGGGCCGAACTCGGTGCGGAGCACGCCGTTGGTGTAGTGGAGCAGCGCCGAGTGGAAGGCGGCGCTCGGCACCTGCTCCGAGGGGGCCAGCGCGGCCGGCGGCGCGGGCAGCGGGAAGCGGGGCAGGGCCCCGAACCGCCGGAACCGCTCCGGTTCCTGGGGACCGCCCTCCCTGCCGCCCGGCGCCTCGGCGGTCATGGCCGCGTAGTCGTACAGCGAACGCCGCCAGAAGCGCTCGCCGGGCGTCGCACCCGCCGCCCGGTCCCGGGCGAGGGTCATCGCGGGACTCATCGCGGGACCGCTCACGGGACTCCTCACGGGAACGGGTGCGGGTGCGGGTTGATGTCGGCGGGGGTCAACGGGCGCTCGGTGTAGCCCAGTTCGTAGGGCACGTTCAGGAGCCGCGGGATGCCGTCGACGCGGCGGTTGCGGTGGCCGAAGGTCATCGGGAGCGTGCCGGGCACCATCACCTTGACGCAGGCGAAGCCGCCCGCGCGGTGCTCGGGGGTCGTCTGGTCGACCACGATCACGTCGAGGCCCCGGTCCGCGTAGCGGCGGACCAGCTCGGCCAGGTCGTCGCGCAGGTCGGTGTGTTCGGGCCACTTCCAGGCCGCTTCGAAGTCGCTGAACGGCTGGGCGGGGCGCTCGCCGAGAAGGAAGTCGAAGCGGTCGAACGCGTCCTGGTGGCTGTAGAGCACCGAGTGGTCGCCCATGATCTTGACCAGCGATGGATCGCGCACCATCGCGGCCGCGCGCTCGCGCTCGTCGGCGTCGTAGATCTTGGCGTGCTCAAGGAGGTGCGCCATCTCGTGCAGGACGTTGACGACGGCCTTCTCCGCGGTGAGCCCGGACCCTCCGGCGCAGAGCGCCTTCGGCCTGCCCGGGTCGTCGAGGGCGTCGAGGCCGACCGCCCAGAAGCACGGCACGCCCTGTTCCAGGGTGGCGGAGTAGAGCTGGATCTCGTATCCGGTCCGCTGGCGCAGGTGCTCGACGAGCATCGGGATGCGGCGGTCGCGCGCCGAGCCCGGGTCGACGCGGGGAATGGGCATGCGGCCGTACCAGGTCATCAAGAAGGCGTCCCGCTCGGCGACTTCGAGGAGGCCGCACAGGATCGCCTCCTCCAGGCAGCCGCCGAGCGCGCAGCCGTTGGATATCTCGTAGACGAAGCGCGGCTCCTCGTGGCTGTGCGCCGCGTAGTACGCGTACCGCTCGGGCACCAGGACCGGCTCGCCGCGGCCGAAGGAGTACCCCCAGACCCAGGGCATCACCAGATCGTCGTCGTAGCGCACGTAGGGGAAGCCGGGCAGGTCGTGGCGCTCGTCCGGGTAGAGCCCGAACTCGCGCGGGTCGACGGCCTGTCGGCCCAGTGCGCGGCGGCTCGCGGTGACGGCGGTGCGGCGCCCGCGCGGCTGCTCGCCGCCGAAGCGCTCAAGGGCCTCCAGGACGGCGGTGATCCGCGACGAGCGGTAGTCGAGGGTGCGGCCCCAGCCGTGCTGGGAGCTGTTGCCGCGCAGCGAGCTCAGGGGGGCGACGGCGCGGGGCAGCGGTCCCGTCCGTTCGTCGTCGACGGACGGCACGACGCCCGCGGCGCCGTCCACGTAGAGGTCGTACAGCTCGTCCGCGCGGGCGAGGACGTCCTGCGTGCGGAACACGTCGGGGGCCCGCTTGGGCCTGGCGGCGGGCTCGACCACGGCGTCATCGGGGGCGTCGTCCGGCAGGCCGCCGCACACCTCGCACGGCGCGTAGGGGAGATAGCGGTGCGAGCCGACCGCGAGGGACGCGAGGTCCACGCTCAGGAACCGGTCGCCGGGCCTGCGGCCCTCGAACTCCCTTTCAGGACGCGGCGGTTCGCCCGCGAGGGTCCTGGTCAGCAGGTCGACGGCGAGCTCGGCGGCCACGGCCGCGGCGGCCCTGGTGCGCAGCGCCGACGGCCGCTCGGTCAGCGCCGAACCGTGCCGCTCGCGCAGCGCCTCGTACTCCCGCGCCTTGTCGCGGGCGAGCCTGCGCCGCCAGTCGGCGCAGTCCGGGCAGCCGCCGTCGGGCGTCCCCGCGAGCGGCCCGACCCGCACGGCGTCGGCGGCCGCGGTAACGGGCAGCCAGGGGATCCCGGCGAGCGCGGCCGCCTCGCGGACCCGGGCGACGGGGTCGGCGCGGGGGGCGTCGCCGACGACGAGGACCGCGGCGCAGCCGTCCAAAACGGTGGCGGCGCTGTCCGGGCGTACGACGTCGAAGACGCGCGCGGCGACCGCGGCGACCGCGTCGTCCAGGAGGCCCCCGTCGCCGACCAGGGCGACCGTGGGGCGGGGCGGCGTGTGCTCAGCCATCGAGCAGCACCACCTTGAGCAGGTGCGGGAGTACGCCGGTGACGGCGGCGGCGCCGTCCAGCGGGACGGCCACCGGCTCCTTGCCCCGCGCGCGCAGGGCTTCGACCAGGGGTCCGTAGCGCCCTTCGCCCGGTTCACGGGCGCCGGTCCGCAGGCGCACCGCGGGCGACGGGGCGTACTGGGGCTGGTCCGCGGCGGCCGCCTGGTGGCTCAGGAGCAGCTGTCCGAGCGCCGACTCGACGGCTTCGTCGGCGGTGAACCCCGCGCCGTGGGCGACGAGTTCGGCGTCCAGGGCGACCGTGCGGACGAACGCGCCGTCGAGCGCGTCCACCGCGTACGCGCGCAGTTCGCCGCCGGTCGCGGCGAGCAGTCCGTGGAACCGCTGTGCGGTTTCGGTGAGTTGAAGGTCCGCGAGGTCCAGCGGGCGCGCCGAATCCGGCACGGCGCCGACCGGGAGGCCGTGCTGGACGTGGTCGAGCAGGCCCTGTTCCACGGCGTCGGCCCAGGTGACCCCGGCGGCGACGCCGACGGCGGCCGACTCGCCCGGGACCGGCACCGGCCGGGCCGTTCCGTCGGCGAGGGCGACGCCTCGCGCGTCCCCGGGTGCGGTGGCCCGCGCCGCGTACGACGCGAGGCCGTGCCGCAGGGCGGCGTCCCTGGCCGCGTCGAAGTCCGTGCCCGCGCCCCAGACGTCGAAGGGCTCGCCCGGACGTCCCGGATCCTCGACGGCGAGCCGTACGACGCGCAGCGGGAACTGGTCGAGGTGCTCCTCGGTCACCGGCGCGAGCACACCGAGCCGGGCGTCGGTCACGGCGACGACCCGTTCGGCGAGCTCTTCCGCGTCAACTGCCTTATCCGACACGGGAGTTGTGGAATTAGAAGCTGACGCCACGGCAGCGGGATGCGGGGACAAAGCATGCGTGACCGTCTGCAGGGTCTCCAGGTCGAGGTGGACGACCCGGCCCGAGACCGTGGTGTCCGCCGCGTCGTCGGCGACCCCCGTGACGTACTCGAAGGCACGGAACGCCAGGTGGTTGGCGATGATGCCGGGCACGGGCCCGGTGAGGAAGCGGCCCTCGGGGGCGGGGGCGTCACCAGTGCCCACCCGTCGCCACAGGCTCTCCCAGCGCGCCGCTCCCGCCACCCGCTCCGGTGCGCACACCGGGCCGATCCACGCCTCGTCGCCGACGACCGTGGCCGTGATCAGCATCGTCCCGGCGGCCCCGCACGCCTCATCGAGTGCCGCGAGCAGGGCCGGTCGCGCGGAGTCCGTCACGGCGAGCAGGACGTCGGCGGCCGCGGCGGCGCGGGCGAGCCCGGTGCGGTCCGTGCCGTCTAGGGGCTCGGTCGTGAGGCGCTGACCCGGGTCGCGGTCCCCCGCCGAGGCGGCGAGCGCTTCGAGCCTGGCTCGGTCCCCGGGTTCGTCCGTCACGGGCCGTGCCGTCACCCGGGCCGCGCCCGAGAGCAGGACCGCCTCGACGAGCGCGGTGAACACCGTGCCCGCGCCGACCACGCACACCCTGCTCTCGCGGTAGCGCTGGAAGCGGCGGGCGGGCGAGGTGCGGAACGCCTCGATGAACGCGATCTGCGAGGCGTACGCCGACACGGCCTCCTCGGAGAGCGTGTGCGGCTCGTCCGCGCCCACGTCGCGGACGAGTCCGGCCTCGTGCAGCGCGCCGACGAGCCGCTCGACCATCTGGCGCTTGGCGGGCGGCAGTCCCGATGTGAGGTCGCCGACGCTGTGGCCGCCGTTCAGATGGGGGGAGAGCTTCTCCAGCCAGGTGTAGGTGGAGGCCCCTTGGAAGGTGACGACGTCGCTGCCGTTGGTCAGCAGGACACCGTCGCCCTCGGGGGTCGGGGTGAAGAACACTCCGGCCCTCATCCGGGGGCACAAGGCCGCGACATCGCTGTGCATGGTGGCTCGCTCCTCTTCTCAGTGATCGTGATCGTGCCAGCGGGCGGTGCCGCGGTCGTCCGTCCCTGGACTGCTTTCTCGGGTCCGCCCGCCGGACGGAGTTCCGGCCCCGGCTCCGACCTGAGTGGGGGTTCCGGTCTCCTCTGAGGTCAGGAGGTCCGCGCGTGCCGACGGGTCAGGTCGGCCAGGACGGGCACGAGATCGGCCGGTCCCGGCAGCGCCGCGAGTTCCTGGCGCAGCACGGCCGCGCCGTTGTGGAACAGGGGCTCCGACACGAGCCTGCCCAGCGCCTCGCGCAGCGCGTCCGGGCTGAACTCGGCCGGTTCCAGGGTGAGTCCGGCGTACCGCTCGGTGGTGTAGCGGGCGACGGCGCGCTCGCCCCAGTACGACGTCGGCACGATCAGCTGGGGCACGCCGAGCGCGGCGGCGGCGGAGAACGTGCCCGAGCCGCCGTGGTGGACGACGGCCGCGCACTCCGGCAGGAGCTGGCTGAGCGGCAGGCTGTCGACGACCCGTACGTGGTCGGGGACCGCCACGCCCGCCGTCTGGTCGGGGGTGAGCGCGGCGACCAGTTCGACACCGAGGCCCTCGGTGGCGGCGAGGACGTCGGAGACCGGCACGCCGCTCCCCCGGAACAGCCGTCGGCCCCCGCCACCGTCCCCGAGCGTCAGGCAGACCCGCGGCCGCGAGGGGCGCGCGTGCAGCCAGTCGGGCACCACCGCGCCGCCGTCGTACGGGATCCAGCGCATGCTCTCGTAGCGCAGGTCGGCGGGGACGGAGGGGCGCAGTCCCGGCGGCATCGGGTCGATGGTCCACTGGCCGAGGAGCAACTCCTCCTCGTACGGCAGGCCGTACGGCTCGAGAAGCTGCTGCATGACCTCTTCGAGCGGCTCGGGCCATGCGGTGCCCGCGTGCTCCGCGCGGTAGCGCACCGAGCGCCCGCGGAGCCAGGCGACGGTGTCCTGTCCCCACAGGAGCCGGGCGTGCGCGGCGCCGCTGATCCTGGCCGCGACGGCGGCGGGCAGACAGAACGGGTCCCACAGGACGAGGTCGGGCCGCCAGCGCACCGCCGTCCCCGCGAGGTCTTCGAGGAGCGGGCGGAGCCGGGCGAAGAGGCGGGTCAGCCCGAACCACTTCTCGCCCCAGTCCGGGCAGTCCTGCGGGTCGGCGGCGAGGTCCCCCGTGAGGCCGCCGAGGAGGGCGGGGTCAGCGCTGTACGCCACGAGCTGGTCGAGCTCGTCGCCCCGGCCGAGCGGCACCGCGGCGAGTCCGGCCTCCGTGACGGGGCGCGTCATGTCGGGGTGGGTGACGACGCGCACCTCGTGGCCCGCGTTCCGCAGCGCCCAGGCGAGCGGGATGACGGGGAAGGTGTGCGTGGTGGCGGGGAAGACGACGAACAGGACACGCATGGACGCGCTCCTCTCTGGGCCGGTCGGCCCCTGGATCGTGGGGCGGGGTGCCCGTCCGCTGGCCGGACCGCCGCGGGCAGCGGCCGTCGGTCATCGTGCGCCCGCCGGGTCCAGGGCGTCGGCCGTACGCCCGGTGCCCGTTCCTCGGTGCCGCGCCCGGTACCAGTCGATGGTCTCCGCGAGGCCCCGCGCGAAGGGGACGCGGGGGCGGTAGCCGAGGCCGCGGAGCTTGCCGTCGTCCACGCAGTAGCGGCGGTCGTGGGCCTTGCGGTCCTCGACGCGGCGCACCGCGCTCCAGTCGGCGCCGCACGCGTCGAGGAGCATGCCGGTGAGCGCGCGGTTGGTGAGCTGGGTGCCGCCGCCGACGTTGTAGACCTCGCCGGGCGCGCCGCGCTCGATGACCAGGCGGATCGCCCGGCAGTGGTCGCTGACGTGCAGCCAGTCGCGGATGTTCCCGCCGTCCCCGTACAGCGGCACGGACCCGCCGTCGAGCAGCGTCGTCACGAAGTGCGGGATGAGCTTCTCCGGGTGCTGGCGCGAGCCGTAGTTGTTGCTGCACCGGGTGATGCGGACGTCGAGGCCGTGGGTGCGGGCGTAGGAGAGGGCCAGCAGGTCCGCGGACGCCTTGGACGCGGCGTACGGCGAGTTCGGGTCGGGCGGCGACTGCTCGGTCCAGGCGCCCTGGTCGATCGAGCCGTACACCTCGTCGGTGGACACGTGCAGGAAGGTGCCCGCCCCCGCGGCGCGCGCCGCCTCCAGGAGGGTGTGGGTGCCCAGGACGTTGGAGCGCACGAACGCCCCGGAGTCGGCGATCGACCGGTCGACGTGGGTCTCCGCGGCGAAGTTGACGATCACCGTGCCGGGCCCGATCAGGCGGGCCACGAGCGCGGCGTCGGTGATGTCGCCGTGCACGAACCGCAGCCGGGGGTCGTCGTCGAACGCGCCGATGCGGGCCCGGTCGCCCGCGTAGGTCAGCGCGTCGAGGACGGTCACCTCGGTGTCGGCGGGCGATCCCGGGCCGAGCAGGTCGTGGACGAAGTGCGAGCCGATGAATCCGGCGGCGCCGGTGACGAGGTAGCGAACGGTCATGACGTGATGTGCACCTTGCTGTGATCGCCCAGCATGAAGCGGTGGGCTGCGGGGCGGCGTGGGGCGGGCGCGACTTCGACGTGGCAGCCGATGAGCGAGGCGTCGATGCGGCGCACCCCGGTGATCGAGGAGTGGCCGAGGACGATGGAGAACTCGATCTCGCTGTCCTCGATGCGGCAGTTCTCCGCGATGGAGGTCGAGGGCCCCACATAGGAGTTGACGACGGACGTCCCCGCGCCGATCAGGGCGGGCCCGACGATGCGCGAGCCGCGCACCTCGGCGCCGGGACCGATCCGTACCCGGCCGATGAGTTCGCTGTCGGCGCTCACCACGCCCTCGACGCACGGCTGAAGTTGTTCGAGGACCTGCCGGTTGGCCTCCAGCATGTCCGCGGCGCTCCCGGTGTCCTTCCAGTAGCCGCTGATCATCGCGGGGCGGACGTCCCTGCCCTCGTCGATCAGCCACTGGATGGCGTCGGTGATCTCCAGCTCGCCGCGCGCTGAGGGCGCGATGGCGCGTACGGCGCGGTGGATGAGAGGCGTGAAGAGATAGACGCCGACGACGGCGAGATCGCTCCTGGGCCGCTCCGGCTTCTCCTCCAGGCCGGTGACCCGGCCCGTCTCCGAGAGCGTCACGACGCCGTACGCGCTGGGGTCGGCCACCCGGGTCAGCAGGATCTGCGCGTCGGGCCGCTCGGCGCGGAAGCCGTCCACGAGCGAGGTGATGCCACCGAGGATGAAGTTGTCCCCGAGGTACATCAGGAAGTCGTCGTCGCCGAGGAAGTCCCTGGCGATCAGCACCGCGTGCGCGAGGCCGAGCGGGCTCTCCTGCGGCAGGTACGTCACGTCGAGGCCGAAGGCGGAGCCGTCGCCGACGGCCCGTTCGATCTCCGCGGCGGTGTCGCCGACGACGATGCCGACCTCCTTGATCCCGGCGTCCGCGATGGCTTCGAGGCCGTAGTGGAGCACGGGTTTGTTGGCGATGGGCACCAGCTGTTTGGCGGAGGTGTGGGTGATGGGCCGCAGCCGCGTTCCCGCGCCTCCCGCCAGGACGAGCGCTTTCACGATGCTCCTTCCGTTTCCGTACGGCCGGGCGCGGTGTGCGCGACGGGCAGGTGGCGTTCCACGAGGTCCGCCGCCCGTACCGGCCCCCCGGCGGC
Organism: Streptomyces kanamyceticus; assembly: GCF_008704495.1. NCBI lineage: Bacteria > Bacillati > Actinomycetota > Actinomycetes > Kitasatosporales > Streptomycetaceae > Streptomyces > Streptomyces kanamyceticus. The sequence continues at coordinate 7,116,983 of NZ_CP023699.1, read as the reverse complement.
GCGGATCTGCCCGCGCATGGCGCGGGCGCGCTCCTGCGCCACCGGGTCGCCGAGCAGCCGGGCGACCGCGTCGCGCAGTACGGCGGGTTCGAGCGCGTCACGGTGCAGCGGGACGCCGATGCCCAGCTCCGCGAGCCGGTCCGCGTTGGCCCGCTGCTCCCCCATCTGCGGCACGGTGACCATGGGGACGGCGCTGCTCAGCGCCTCCAGGACGCTGCCCATTCCGGCGTGCGTGACGAACGCGTCGGCGTGCCGCAGGACCGCCTGCTGGGGCAGGTGGGCGTGCGCCTCGATGTGCGCCGGGAGCGGGCCGAGCCCGGCCGGGTCCTGCTCGCCTACGGCCATGACGACATGCCAGTCGGTGTCGCGCAGCGCCTCCACGCAGGCACGGAAGAAGCCGGGCCTGCCCCTCTGCACGGTGCCGAGCGACACCAGGACGACGGGGCGCCCGTCGCCGGGCGGTGTCCAGTCGCCGTCGAGGGTGCGGGGCGCGGCGCAGGGGCCGACGAAGTGGTGGCTCGCGTCGAAGGTGTCGCCCGCGGGCTGGAGGGCGCGCGGCACGAACACCAGCGTGGTGGTGCGCGGCCCGTTCCCTCCCCCGAAGAAGTCCTGCGCCGCGCCCACCGCGTCGAGCTCCTCGAACAGCGTGCCCATCTCCCTGAAGACGGCGGCGAGTTCGGGGTCCGCCGGGTCGAACGCGGCGTATCCCGCCGAGGCCAGCGACCAGTGCTCGTTGACGGCGAGCGTCGGCACGCAGCGGATCGCGGGCACGCCGAGCGCGTCGGCGACGACCCGTCCCGCCCAGCCGAGCACCCCGTCGTAGAGCATCAGATCGGGCGGGTCCGCGCGGAACGCGTCGAGCAGCCGGGGCACGATCGCGCGGGTCTCGCGGGTCAGCCCGCGCAGGTTGTGGACGTAGTCGACGGTGGTGAGCCGGTCCGGGTCCGCGGTCGCGGCGAGCATGGCCCGGGGGTCGCTGAGCGTGGTGTCGTACGGCAGCAGGCGGGCGCCCGCGCGCTCGATCTCCGCCCCGTACGCGGCGGGCACGGCGTAGCTCACCCGGTGGCCACGGGCGACGAGTTCGGCCACCAGGCCCTGCGTGACGTTGACGTGCCCGAAGCCGGGGACGTTGAAGAAGCCGATGTGTGCCATGACGTGCTCCGTTCAGTACCGCGGGGCGTGGAAGGCGCTCATCGGGTTCCACTCGGCGACCAGGCGGAGCGGCGCGCGTACGCTCCGGAGGTGAGGCGCACCGGCAGCGTGAGCAGCCCCCGCATGTCGCCGACGGGCCGCCAGTGCTGCGGCTGGTCCCGCTCGGCCAGGGCGAGGCCGGGGTACCGGTCGAGCAGCGCGCCCAGCGCCGTACGCACCTGGAGCCTGGCCAGCGGGGCGCCCAGACAGAAGTGGATGCCGTGGCCGAACGACAAGTGCGGTGCTCGCTCCCTCGTGACGTCGAGCCGCCCAGGATCCGGGCAGACGGCCGGGTCGCGGTTGGCGGCGGCCAGCGACACGCTGACGATGGCACCGGCCGGGATGACGGCGCCCGCCACCTCGACGTCCTCGCGGGCCACGCGCAGTGTCGTACGCGCCAACGAGGTCTCGTAGCGCAGGAGTTCCTCGACGGCGCCCGGCAGCAGCCCCGGCTCGGCGCGCAGCCGGGCGAGCTGGCCGGGGTGGCGCAGCAGGGCGTCGACCGCGTTGCCGAGCATGCCGGTGGTCGTCTCGTGCCCGGCCACCAGCAACAGCACGAGCAGGCTGACGAGTTCCTCGTCGGAGAGCCGCTCCTCCTGGTGGTGCGCCGCGATCAGCGCGCTCAGCAGATCGGGCTGCTCCTCCGGCGGTACGTCCATGCGTACGCCGGGCCGCCGCGCGGCGACCAGCGAGGCGAACCAGCGGCCGAGCCGCCGGGTCCGCTCCCCGGGACCGCCGCCCGCCGCCCCCGAAACGGTGAGCATCCGCGTGGCCCAGCCGATCAGGGCGGCCCTGCTGCGGTGCGGCACACCGACGAGTTCGCTGATCACGAGGACGGGGAGGGGGAAGGCGAGGGTCGCCATGAGGTCGACGGGCTCGGACTCCTTGCCGTGTACGGGGAGTTGGTCGATCTCGTCGAGGAGCTGATGGGTGATCTCCTCGACGCGGGGTTCCAGTTCGGCGACGCGGCGCGGCGTGAACGCACCGGAGACGAGCGCGCGGAGCCGGGTGTGGTCCGGCGGATCGCTGTTGACCAGGGGCAGGAAGAAGCTACCGGGCCCCTGGTCCGGATAGCCCGCCTCGCTCAGGGCACGCGCCGCGAGCCGGGGCTCCTTGGAGAACCGCGCGTCGAGCAGCACGGTCTTGGCATCGGCATACCGGGTGACCAGCCAGTACTCGAGCCCGTGCGGGTTGCGCACCAGCTGGGGCCCGGGGCCGCCTCCGCGTACTCCCTCGTAGTAGCCGTGCTGGTCGGCGAAGAAGGCGGGGTGGTCGATCGGGGCGGGGGCGGTCATGACCGGGCTCCGGTCCCGGCTTCGGTCATGGCTTCGGCTTCGGCTCCGGTCCCGGCTTCGGCTTCGACTTCGGCTTTGGTCCCGACTCCGGCTCCGGCTTCGGCTCCGGTCCCGACTTCGGTCCTGGCTTCGGCTCCGGCTTCGGCTCCGGTCCCGACTTCGGTCCTGGCTTCGGCTCCGGTCCCGACTTCGGTCCTGGCTTCGGCTCCGGCTTCGGCTCCGGCCCCGGCCCCGACTCCGGCTCCGGTCCCGACTCCGGCTTCGACTTCGGCTTTGGTCCCGGCTCCGGCTCCGGCTTCGGCTCCGGTCCCGACTTCGGTCCTGGCTTCGGCTCCGGCTTCGGCTCCGGCCCCGACTTCGGTCCTGGCTTCGGCTTCGGTCCCGGTCCCGGCTTCGGTCCCGGCTCCGGTCCCGGCTCCGGTCCCGGCTCCGGCTCCGGCTCCGGCTCCGGCTCCGGTCCCGGCTCCGGCTCCGGCTCCGGCTCCGGCTCCGGCTTCGGTCCCGGTCCCGGCTTCGGTCCCGGCTTCGGTCCCGGCTCCGGCTTCGACTTCGGCCCCGGCTTCGGCTCCGGCTCCGGCTTCGATCCCGACTCCGGCTCCGACCCCGGCTCCGGCTTCGGTCCCGGTCCCGGCTCCGACTCCGGCTTCGGCTCCGGCTTCGGTCCGGGCTTCGGCAGAGGCCGTAGCCCCTTCGCCCCCGACGGGCTCGGCAGCGAGCAGCGACTCGATCACGTCCACCGCCGCGCCCGCGCCGCCCGACCGCTCGATGTGCCCCCGCATGACCCCGGCCCGCTCCGCGAACCCCGCATCACCCATCACCGACTCCGCCGCGGCCCGCAGCGAACCGGCCGACACCTCGTTCCGATGCAACAACACCCCCGCACCCAACTCCACCACCCGGTCCGCGTTCGCCCGCTGCTCCGCCATCTGCGGCACCGCCACCATCGGCACACCGAACGAAAGCGCCTCCATCACGCTCCCCATCCCCGCATGCGTCACGAACAGATCCGCCTCACGCAGCACTTGGAGCTGGGGCACGTGGCGCCGTACCTCCACATGCGCGGGCACCCCCACCAGGCCCGCCACATCCACCTGGTCGCCCACTGCCATCACCACGTCCCACTCCGCGTCCGCGAACGCGTCCACGCACCGCTGGTAGAAGGAGAGGTCCCCGTTGTGGATGGTCCCCAACGAGACGAGCACGAGGGGGCGTTGAACGTCCTGACGGCCCGCGCGGTGCCAGCCGCCCTCGGACGCGCGTCGGGCGAGGCAGGGGCCCACGAAGTGGAAGTCGTCGCCGAAGGTCTCGGCCCGGTACTGGAACGCGCGGGGCACGAACACCAGCGCCGGACCCTTGTCGCTGCCCGCCATCAGTTCCTGCGGCCGCATCCGGACGCCGACGCGGGCGAGCAGTTTGCCGATGCCCCGGTAGATCCGCACGATCTCGGGGTCCGCCACGTCGACGTCCGTGTGCCGCTCCGCCAGCGACCACTCCTCACCCGCGGCGAACGTCGTCCGGTACGGCAGGGCGGGAATGCCGCGGCGCGCGGCGACGAGCCTGGCGCCCCAGCCCGACGGGTCGTCGTACACGATCAGATCGGGGCGGTCCTCGGCGCAGAACCGGTCCAACGGACCGAGGACGGCGAGGGTTTCACGCAGCAGGTCGTGCAACACCCTGACCAGGTCGCCGCTGCCGAAGCGCTCCGCGCGGTCGGCGGGGTCGTCCTTGGCGGGGAGCCCGTCCATCGTCGACTCGTACGGGACGAGGCGCGCGCCCGCCTCCTCGACGGCCCCGACGAACCGCTCCGTCACGGCGAAGCTGACGCGGTGGCCGCGCGCGACCAGTTCCTCGACGACCCCGAGGGTGGGGTTCACGTGCCCGCTGCCGGGCAGCGAGAAGAAGGCTATGTGCGCCCCGCGTTCTCCACTCATCGCCCGACTCCGGCCCGCACGGTCTCAGCTCCGGCTCCGGCCTGCGCGGCCTCGGGAGCAGCCGCTTCACGAGACCCGCGCTCCGCGCCGAGCAGCGACTCGATCACATCGGCCGCCTCGCCCGCGCCGCCCGAGCGCTCGATGTGCCCCCGCATGACCCCGGCCCGCTCCGCGAACCCCGCATCACCCATCACCGACTCCGCCGCGGCCCGCAGCGAATCGGCCGACACCTCGTTCCGATGCAACAGCACCCCCGCACCCAACTCCACCACCCGGTCGGCATTCGCCCGCTGCTCCGCCATCTGCGGCACCGCCACCATCGGCACACCGAACGAAAGCGCCTCCATCACGCTCCCCATCCCCGCATGCGTCACGAACAGATCCGCCTCACGCAGCACCCGCAGCAGCGGCACATGCCGCCGCACCTCCACATGCGAAGGCACCCCCACCAGACGGTCCACGTCCACCTGACCGCCCACCGCCATCACCACGTCCCACTCCGCGTCCGCGAACGCGTCCACACAGCCCTGGAAGAACGCCACGTCGTCGTTGTGGATCGTCCCCAACGACACCATGACCAGGGGCCGTTCACCGTCTCCACGCCGCCGCTGCCAGTCACCGTCGAGCTTCCGCTCGTTCCAGCCGGGCCCCACGAAGTGGAAGTCGTCGGCGAACGTCTCGGCCCGGTACTGGAACTCCTTGGGTATGTACACCAGCGCGGGCCCACGGTCGTTGGAGGCGAAGAAGTCCTGCGAGGAGATGCCCGCGCCGAGGTGCTCCAGCATCAGGCCGATGTCGCGGTACACCTCGTTGAGCCCGGCGTGCTCGCCGTCGAACGACGCGTACTCGCCGTCGCTCGCCAGGGACCAGTGCTCGTTCGTCGCGAGCGTCGGGATGCTGCGCAGCGAGGGGATGCCCCAGCTCTCCGCGAGCAGCCGCCCGGTCCAGCCGGACAGGCCGTCGTAGACCAGGAGGTCGGGACGGTCGTCGGCGAAGGCGCGGTCGAGGGCCGGATGCAGCGCCTCGGTCTCCCGCAGCAGACCGCGCAGCACCTGGACGAAGTCGCCCGTCGTGAAGCGGTCGTTGTCCTCCAGCTTGGTCATGGTGGCCCGGAAGCGCTTCATCGTCGTCTCGTACGGCACCAGCGTGGCGCCCGCCTTCGCGACCTCGGCGCCCTGGCTCGCCGTCACGGCATAGCTGACGCGGTGCCCTCGCGCCACGAGTTCCTCGACGATTCCCACGGTCGGATTGACATGACCGGCCCCTGGAATGTTGAAGAAGGCGATATGGGACATCGTTCCACCTGCTATCTCAGGACGGACAGTACTCGCACGCACACTTGCGGGGAATTCAGAACCGCACCGTAGCAAAGGAATTATCGGTACTGGTAGGCGGTTCGACCACTCGCGTACGCCATGTTCCATTCCCCACCCAGGGGTTGAGCCCCCCGCCTCCCACCTGAGTAGGAGATCCGGCCGCGACTCCCACCGGAACGGGGTCCCAGAAACCAGGTGAGCGGCTGAAGAATTCACCATTCGGCGCGGACATCATGAGGTCGGCCGCTCGCCTCCCGCGGCGGCCCCGGAGAGCTGTCCCGCTCCCCGGTCTTCGCATTGCACAGTGAAGGAGACAGTCGTGCCGATCGCTGACCTGCTCGCCGATGACCTGCTCGACGTGGACGCCCTGACCGAGGACGAGCTCCTCAAGGACGACACGGACAACAACGAGGCGCAGGCCATCCTCTGCTCCTGCTGCTGCTCGTGGTGCGGCTGCTGACGCAGGTCCACTCGCGTGTGCCGCCCGGGTCCCCCCGGGCGGCATTCGCCCCTCCCCTCCCACGATCCGGAGTACGCCATGCCACGTGAAGAAGACTGGGGAATGCCTGGTACCCAGGCGCCTCCGACCGGAATTGAGAGACTCCTTCTCGTCGGCACCGGATCTTCCAATGCGAGTTTCCTGCCGCTCTGGGTGAACTGGTTTCAGGTGAGTTACCCGAAGACCGAATTGCGGATTGTTCTCACCCGGTCCGCACAGCGCTTCGTCACGCGCGAAGGACTTTCCGTACTCACCAATCGCGTCGTGTTCGAGGACGCCTGGTCCGAGGAACCGCAGGCGCGGAAACTCCATGTGGAACTGGCGAACTGGCCCGACGCCGTCGCGGTGTATCCCGCCGGAATGCACTTCATCGCGCGCCTCGCCCTCGGCCTCGCCGACACCCCGGCGGTGATGGCCCTGCAGTGCACCGAGGCGCCCATCGCGCTCGCGGCCGCGCTGCCGCCGGGCGGCTGGGAGAGCGCCGCGATGCGCGGCCACCGCGCCGCGCTGGCCGAACGCCCCAACGTCACGGTCGTCCCGCCCGTCACCGGCCTGAGCATGACCACCGGCAAGCGCGACGGCAACCAGCCGGTGCCGCTGCCGCGACTCATCGGGAGCCTGGAGGAGTTGCGGGTGCGGATGGGGAAGGCGGGGGACGGGGGGACGGGGACGCATGCGGGTGGCGTCGGTGCCGCCAGAGCCACCACGCAAACGCACGCCAGTGCCACCCGTGCCGCCACGGAAACACACGCCAGTACCGCCGGAGCCACCACGCAAACGCACGCCAGTGCCACCCGTGCCACCGCAGAGACACACGCCAGTACCGCCGGAGCCACCACGCAAACGCACGCCAGTGCCACCCGTGCCGCCACGGAAACACACGCCAGTGCTGCCGGAGCCTCCGCGGAAACGCACGCCGGTACCGCCAGAGCCACCACGCAAACGCACGCCGGTACCGCCAGAGCCACCACGCAAACGCACGCCAGTGCCACCCGTGCCGCCGCAGAGACATACGCCGGTACCGCCAGAGCCGCCGATGCCGCCGCAGCGTCCGAGATCAGCGGTCCCACCGACCCTTCCAACCCCACCCACCCCACTGGCCCCGCCACCCCCCTGAAGAGCAGTGGCCGGGCCTAGCCGCGCGCCGCACGTAGCGGTCTGCACCGCCGCCGCGCACAGCCACATCAGCCCGCTCCTGGGCGTGGTGGCGGAGTTGGTGCGCCGCGGGCACCGGGTCAGCTACGTGACCACGGAGGAGTTCGCCCCGCTGGTGCGCTCCGCCGGGGCAACGCCCGTCCTCTTCCGCTCCTCGCTGCCCACCGACCCCGCCGACTGGCCGCGCGAGGTGCACCGCCTCCCCCTCCTCTACCTCGACGACGCCCGCGCCACGCTCCCCGCCCTCGCCCGGAGCTTCGAGGGGGACCGGCCCGACCTCGTCCTCACCGAGGACCCGGCGGGCGCGGGCAGCGTGCTCGCCGCGAAGTGGCGCATCCCCGTGACGCAGGTGTGGACGTACACGGCGTCGCCCACGCACTGGTCGCTCGCCGAACCGGGCACGCCCGGCGCCAACCCGGTGGCCGCGGAGTTCCTCGCCGTGCTCGACGCGTTCCTCACCGAGCACGGCGTGCGCGGGGGCGCGCGCGCCCATCTGTCCGCCCGGCTCGCGGGCGGCCTCGTCCTGACACCGAGGCTGTTCCAGCCGGGCGGCGCCGAACTGGGCCCGGAGTTCACCTTCGCGGGCCCAGCACTAGCCCCCGCGAAGGATGCCTGGACGCCTCCCCCTCCGGACGGCCGCCCGCTAGCCCTGGTCACGCTCGGCTCCATCGACACCGCCCACCCCGAGTTCTTCAAGACCGTGGCCGAGGGGTTCGCAGGTACGGACTGGCGGGTGGTGCTCGCCGTCGGCGACCGGATCGACCCGGCGGAACTCGGACCGCTGCCGGACGGCGTGACGGCGTACGCCTGGGTCCCGCAACGATCCGTGCTCGACCACGCGTCCCTGGCCGTCCACCACGGCGGGATGGCGACGGTCATGGAGTGCCTCCACCACGGGGTGACGTCCCTGATCGTGCCCCGCCTCCGCGAACAGGCGGGCAACGCAAGGCGGTTGATGGAGCTCGGCCTCGGCGGCGCGCTCCCGCTGCGCGCGGTAACCCCCGACGCCGTGCGCAGCGCGGTGCTGCGGCTGCACTCGGACGCGGGCGTGCGTGCCCGCGTCGGCGCGGTGCGCGAGGAGATCCGGGGCTTCGGCGGAGCGGAAGCCGCGGCCGACGCGGTGGAACACCGGCTCGCGGCATCATGAAGGCAGACGTCACGAAGACGGAAGTGACCAACACCGACACCAACAACAACACCAACACCGACATGGGCGTGGAAGTGCTCGGCGGCGGCTTCGTCGCCCGGCAGGCGGCCCGGTACTTCGGCGCAAGGACCGACGCCCCGGCCGCGACGCTGGTGGCGGCCGGGGTGTCGGACACCGCGGAGACCTCGCCGGAACGCTTCGGCCGCGAGGAGCGGCTGATCCGGCGTACGGCGCAGCGGTGCCGCGAACACGACAGGATCCTGGTGTTCCTGTCCTCCGCCGCGGGCGGTCTGTACGGCAGGGAGGGCGAGGGCCGCGAGGACGGCACGCCCGCGCCGGTCTCCGCGTACGGCAGGCACAAGCTCGCGATGGAGCGGGTCGTCGCCGACTCCGGTGCCCGCTGGCTGACGCTGCGGCTGAGCCATCTCGTCGGCACCCAGCAGAACGCCAGGCAGCTGCTGCCCTCGCTGGTGCGCCAGATCAGGTCGGGCGAGGTCGCCGTGCACCGCGGCGCGTCCCGCGACCTCCTCGACGTACGCCATTTCCTCGTCGTACTCGACCGGTTGCTCGCGCTCGGCGTACACGGCCGCGTCGTCAACGTGGCGTCCGGCACCGCCGTACCCGCCGAACGCCTGGTGGCCGGGGTCGAGGAACGGCTCGGCCGCACGGCACGCCGACGCTTCCACGACGTACCGCCCGAGACGCTGCGGATCTCCAACCGCCAGATGTGCGAACTCGTCCCCGAGGCAAGGGAGTTCGGCCTGGGCCCCGACTACCCCGACGAACTCCTCGACCGCTATGTGCGCGGCGGCGAGCCAAGCGAAGGTGGGGAAGCATGACGCTCCCACCCACCCAGCGCCCACCCGCCCTGCGCCCACGCGGGGACGCTCGCCTCGCCGACCGCCTGGCCCTCTCGGTCCTCGCCCGCGAGGGCTCCGGCCCCAGCTCCGACGTGCGTACGGCGCAGGTGCCCGACCTGCTGGCCGCGCGGGCCAGCACCGGCGGCTACGTCGTGGACCGGGTCCCGCTGGACGCCCTGTCCGGCTGGTCGTTCACGCCCGGCACGGGGAACCTCGCACACGACAGCGGCCGCTTCTTCTCCGTGGAGGGGCTGCGCGCCGAGGTCGGCGGGTCGGAGCCGCACGGCTGGCAGCAGCCGATCATCCACCAGCCCGAGGTGGGCATCCTGGGTCTGCTCGCCCGGGAGTTCGACGGCGTACTGCACTTCCTGATGCAGGCGAAGATGGAGCCGGGCAACGCGGGCCTGGTGCAGCTCTCCCCGACGGTCCAGGCCACCCGGAGCAACTACACCAAGGTGCACCGGGGCCGCGACGTCGCCTACCTCGACCACTTCGTCGGCCCCGCGCGCGGCCGCGTCCTCACCGACGTGCTCCAGTCGGAACACGGCTCGTGGTTCTTCCACAAGACCAACCGCAACATGGTCGTCGAGACGGACCGGGACGTCCCGGTCCGCGACGGATACCTGTGGCTCACCCTGGGCCAGCTCGGCGAACTCCTGCGCCAGGACGACGTCGTGAACATGGACTCCCGTTCCGTGCTGGCCTGCCTCCCGTTCGCCCCGGATTCGACGTCGGCCCTGCACTCCGACACGGAGGTCAGGTCCTGGTTCGCCGAGGAACGGTCCCTGCGCGACGTACGGGCGGAACTGACCCCGCTGTCCTCGGTCACCGGCTGGCACCGCGACCGCTGGTCCATCGCCCACGAACAGGGCCGGTACTTCGAGGTGGTGGGCGTCTCCGTATGCGCGCAGGGCCGCGAGGTCCCGCAGTGGACCCAGCCCCTGTTCCACCCGCTCGGCACGGGCGTCACGGCCTTCGTCACCCGGCGGTTCGGCGGCGTACGCCACGTCCTGGCCCGCGCCCGCAGGGAGGGCGGCTTCCTCGACACGGTGGAACTGGGCCCCACGGTCCAGTGCACCCCCGCCAACCACGCACATCTGCCGGCGGACCGGCAGCCCCCGTTCCTGACGGCCGTCCTGGCGGCCCGGGGGTCCGCCGTCCTGTTCGGCACGGTGCTCTCCGAGGAGGGCGGCAGGTTCCTGCGCGCCCGCAGCCGCTATCTGATCGTGGAGGCGGACGAGTCCACGGCCCCCACGACACCACCGCCGGGCTTCGTCTGGCTCACCCCCGGCCAGCTGAACTCCCTGACCCAACACGGCCATTACGTGAACGTGCAGGCCCGCTCCCTGCTGGCCTCGCTCCTGACGACGGAGGCCCCTCACTCGCCCGCGTAACATCACAGAACCCTCACGATCCCCATAAGCCGGGCGAAAGGCGCGAACCTCATGGGCGAACTCCTCGCAGGACTCTTCCGCGTCACCTTGGAGGCCCTCGCCTACCTGGCCCCCATCGGCCCCGTCCAGAACCGCCTCAGAAAACGCCGCCTCACCCGCCTGGCCCAGGGCGGGGATGTCCGCGTCCCGGTGGACCTCAAGGACGCGGAACTCACGGAGAACACCTGGGAGAACGGCCACCTACTCCTGAGCGGCAAACCCCCCGAGCCCTCCACACCCGCCACCCCCGCCTTCTGGCAACCCCGCAAGGGCAACCGCAACGCCGTCCCCTTCACCTCCCCCACCCTGGAGATGACCTCGGCCGACAGCGCGACGGTAGCTTTCCGCTCCCGCTCGGGCCGCACGGAACTCCGCGTACACGCGGACGAGGCCCCGGCGGTACTCAAGGCACTCGGAGCGGATGGAGCGGACGGGGCGGACGGGTCCTAAAGCAGCACGATCAGCGCCCGTCGCGCCGATGCCGGTCATGCCGCCACAGCACCCGCACCATCTGCCCCACGGCCGCCGCGAGAGCCAGCACCCCGGCGGTCACCTTGAGCCCCCTGTCGACACCCGACGGCACGTCCCAGAAGAGGGTGGGGAACAGAACGAGCCCGACCACGGCGACCGCGAGGAACGCGGCGCTGAGCAGGGCGAACATGATCTCGACGGTCATCGCGTCCTTTTCCCAGCGTGACTCGCGGCCCATGTCCATGAAACGAGTCTCGCACGGAGGCGCCGCTTCACATCCAGGAGGCGAGGGCGTGAGCGGCAGACGAGTCGGGCTGTACGCCGGGTTCTGTCGCCCGGGCGCCTCGCGGCGGCCGGGGAGACGGCCATCCATCTAGGGTCGGCATTGCTGCCGACCTCGTGCGGTCTACCCGCGGACTCGGGCGGGCAGCCCTCGAACGTCCGCGCAGAAGCGTCCTTCTCGCGAAGAGGCGCTTCCTCTTGACCTTGCTCCAGGTGGGGTTTACCTAGCCGCCTGAGTCACCTCAGGCGCTGGTGGTCTCTTACACCACCGTTTCACCCTTACCGGGGGCCGAAGCCCTCGGCGGTCTGTTTTCTGTGGCACTGTCCCGCGGGTCACCCCGGGTGGCTGTTAGCCACCACCTTGCCCTGTGGAGCCCGGACGTTCCTCGGGAAGGGCCCCCGAGGGGGTCTTCACGCGGCCGTCCGCCCGGCTCGTCTGCCGTGCCGACCATGGTACCCGCCGTACGCCGGGTGCCTGCGCCGTGGCCAGGAAGGATCCGGCGATGATCAGCGCGAAGGCGGCCACGACGTCGGCGGTCAGGGGCTCGGAGAGGAAGGTGACGCCCGCCGCCACCGCCACGGCCGGATTGACGTAGGTGAAGACCATCGCCCTCGTGGGGCCCGCCTCGCGGATCAGTTCGAGGAAGAGGACGAAGGCCAGGGCCGTGCAGATGACGCCGAGGACGGCGAGGGCGGCGAGGGTCGGCCCTTCGGGCACCGTCCCGGGCCAGGAGGCCGCCGCCGCGGGGGCGTAGACCAGCGCCGCCAGGGCCAGGCAGGGGGCGACCAGTTGGAGCGTGGGGACCTCGCGCAGGTGGCGAGCGGCGATCAGCGGGGCGATCGCGTAGCCCAGCGCGGTCAGCATCACCTCCGTGAGGGACCAGGCGTCGCCGCCCGTCAGCTGGGGTGCCGTCAGGACGGCGACGCCCGCGAGGCCGAGGCCGAGGCCGGTGAGGCGGCGCGCGCCGAGCCGTTCGGTGTCGCCGAAGAAGCGGGCGAGCAGCGCGCCGATGATCGGGACCGCGGCGATGAGGAGTCCCGCCGTGGAGCTGGAGAGGTGGCGCTCGGCGTCGGTCAGGGTCCACCACGGCCCGAGGATCTCCACGCAGGCGAAGGCGAGCATGGGCCGCCAGTGCGTCTTCAGTACGCGGGGCAGTCCCCCTTGTCGTACGGCGAAGGGGAGCAGGATGGCCGCGCCGAGCGCGCAGCGCGTGAAGACCACGGTCGACGGTGTCAGGCCGCTGTCGACCGCCACCTTGATCATGAAGTACGGGATGCCCCACAGGACACCCATGAGCGAGAACAGGAACCAGCCACGTGCCGTCATGGAGGCAGTTTCGGCCGCGTCAACGCCGGGAGTCTTGAACGCTGTTGCGGTACGCGGCGGGCGTGACGCCGAGTACGCGGCGGAACCAGCGCGTGAGGTGCGCCTGGTCGGCGAAGCCCACGAGCGCGGCGGCCTGCGCGGGGCTGCGGCCCGCCTCCAGGTGGGCGCGGGCCCGTGTCACGCGGTACTGCGCGAGCCAGGCGTAGGGCGGCAGGCCCGTAGACGTACGGAACGCGCGCAGGAGTTGGTAGCGGGACAGGCCGAGAGGGGCCGCGAGCTCGGCGAGGGACGGCGGGGCGAGGAGCTCGTCGGCCAGGCTCCTGCGGACGGCGCGGGCGATGCGGTCGGCGCCGGGGACGCGGTCGCGGCCCGGGAGGGCGGTGCCGTGCCTGCGGGCGAGCGCGGTGAGCAGCCACGGGAGGCGCGACTCGGCCTCCAACGGGTCGACGCCCACGCTCAGTTCGGTGTGCGCGGCACGCAGGGCGGCGGCCAGTTCGGGGTCGTTCACCACCGGGTCGCGGAAGTACGGCGGGGTCACGGTGCCCTCGGAGAGCAGGTGCGTCGCCGGGTACACGGCGCGGTAGGCGTACCCCTCGCCCGCGCCGGGGCGACCGGTGTGCACCTCGCCCGGGGCGAGTACGACGATGGAGCCGGGCCCCAGGTGCAGTGTGCCGCCCCGGTAGTCGATGACCTCGTGGCCGCCGACGCAGATGCCGACGCTGAACTCCTCGTGGCAGTGCGGGGCGTAGCGGTGCCGGTCGAACCGGGCGGTCAGCAGGTCGAGGGCGGGGCCGCCGGGGCCGAGGGGGGTACGGGTCCATACGGCGTGCTCGCGGGGGCGTGGGCGCCGTCCAGCCGCTCCGGCCGGTTCAGCCGGTTCAGCCGGTTCAGCCGGTTCGGCCGCCCCGGCCGTTTCCGACCCCAGCCCCCGGATTGCCCCTCCACCACCCACGCCGACCCCCACCCCACGCCCCCGGTATCCCCTGGCCCGCCGCTCACCCCGTCAGCGGTCCAACGCGCGCGTGCCCCTCTTCCATGCCGCTCCGAGGTCCGCGCCCTCGGGAAAGCGGCCGTGGATCTCCAGGATGACCATGCCGTGCGCGAACGCCCAGGCGGCCCTGGCCAGGTCGGCGTCGCCGTCGCAGGCCCGCACGAGGGGGGCCGCGGCACGGTTCTCCAGGCCCGGTGGCAGGGCGTGGCGCGGGAGTGGGCGTTCGGTGGCCAGGCGGTAGAGGTGGGGGTGGGCCAGGGCGTACGCGCGGTACGCGTCGGTCAGGGCGTCGAGCGAGCCCGACGCAGCGGCCTCCGCCTCCTCGCAGGCCCGCGCCGACTCGTCGAGCAGCTGCGCGATCAGCTCGACCTCCACCGCGGACTTGTCGGGGAAGTGCTTGTAGAGCGATGGCGCCTTGATGCCGAGCCGGTCGGCGAGTGAGCGCATCGTGAGCTTCTCGGCGCCGGACTCCTCCAGGAGTTCGCGGGCGGCGCCGACGATCTCCCTGGCACGGGGGGTGAGGTGCGCCCCCCACGTCGGGAGATCGTCGGTCCGGTGCTTGTCAGCCACGCTGGAACCCTTCCTTCGTACGGAGTCCATAGCCGAAGGCGCGATCGTACGAGATGTGGGCGAGCCAGCCGCACAGGGCGGCGAAGGCCGGGGCCCAGACGACGGGCGAGAAGGGGTAGAGCGCGATGAGCGCGACGGGGACCAGGGCCCGGTGGGCCGTGTTGTAGTACGGGACCGCGCGGGGCGGGAGCTGGCCGCGGGCCATCTTGGGCGCGTCGCGCAGGCCCACCAGGAACGTCAGGTCGGGGGCGATGAAGAAGAGTCCGGCGAGCAGCCCCGCGAGCCAGCCGTGGTTGACGCCTTCGAGCACCGCGAAGGCCGACCAGAAGAGAGCGTTGGCGAGCCAGGCGGCGCGGCGGACGAGGGTCCACTTCGCGGTCTTGCCGAGGGCGGGGCCGGAGACAGGGGCGGGAGTGGGAGCGGGGGTCAGCGTGCTCATCAGGTCCTCCTCGGAAATGGGCGGCTAACTGCGTTAGCCAGACATTATGGCTAACGCAGTTAGCCGTCAAGGCTCCGGCCGTCGTGGAAATCGCCGGGCGGCCCCCCACCGACCCCCGCCGGTCGCCACCGGTCGCGTCGCCTTGACCTTGCCGCAGCGTCAACGTTTCTACTGGGCCCATGCGGATCGGAGAGCTCGCCGGCCTCGTCGGCGTCACCACGCGTGCCATCAGGCACTACCACCACCTGGGCCTGCTGCCCGAGCCCGAACGGCGGTCCAACGGCTACCGCGAGTACGGGCTGCGGCACGCCGTCGCCCTGGCCCGCGTCCGGCGGCTCACCGAGCTCGGCCTCGGGCTCACCGAGGTACGGGACGTGCTCGCGGACGACGCGGGCCGCGACCTCGCCGAGGTCCTCGCCGAACTGGACGCGGACCTCGCACGGCAGGAGGACGCGATCCGGGAGCGCAGGAAACGGCTGCGCCCGCTCCTCGACGACGCGGAGCACGGGCGCCTCTCGCCCGAAGGGCCCGTCTCCCCCGAACTGGCCGCCTTCTTCGGCGAGATGGCACACGCGACGGCGGAGCGCACCCGCCCGGAGTCCGTGATGGCCGCCAAGGACCGTGAGTTCCTCGCCCTGTTCGACACCACCGCCTCGCCGGAGGACCGCGCCGCCTTCCTCACCGCGCTGCGCCCCGCCCTCAGTACGCCGGGGGCCGTCGAGCGGGCCCACGCGGTGTACGAGCGGCTCGACGCCCTCGCCGACGCCGACCTCGCGGACCCCCGCACCCAGGCCGCCGTGGACGAGGCGGCGCGCACGCTCGTCGACGCCCTGCCCGACTCGCTCCTGACGCATCTCGGCAGCGAGGGCGCACAGGCCTTCGCCGAGGGCCGCCCGGTCCGCGACGACGGGTTCCTCGAAGCCTTCCTCGCGGACTTCGCGCCCGCGCAGGCCGCGGCCGTGCAGCGCGCGATGGGACTGCTCGCCCGGCGCGCGTCGGACCGGTCCGACGAAGGACGAGAGGGGACCCGATGAACAGGCTGATGAACAGGCTGATGAACAGGCTCACGACACTCCTACCGACGCCCGCGCGGCGACTCGTCGGACACGAGCTGCGCGTCCTGGTCAGCCTCGCGATGTGGGTGACCCGACGGCGGCACGGCATGCGCGACGGCGCGGGCGACCTCGCCTTCGGGCACGCCCGCGGCCAGGCGGCGATCATGTACGGGCTGACGTTCGTCTGTGTCGTCGAGGCGTTCGGGATGGCCGTGCTGCTCCGGAACTGGCCGACCGCCCACGCCGTGATGCTGGTGATCGACATCTACAGCGTGACCCTGATGCTCGGCATCCACGCCGCGTCGGTGACCCGGCCGCACGTCCTGTCGCCCGACGCGCTGCGGGTGCGCCAGGGCGCCCACCATGACCTGCGGATACCCCTCGCGCGGATCGCGGCGGTGCGCGCCGAGCGGCTGTTCACGCACGAGCCCGCGGACGGGGTGCTCGACCTGCCCGTCGCCTCGACGACGTCACTCACCCTGGAGCTCGCCGGGCCCGTCACCGCCGTCGGCTTCCTCGGGAAGCGCCGCGAGGTGACGACGGTACGACTGCACGCCGACGAGCCCGACCAGCTCATCGCCGCGCTGCGGGAGCGGCTCGCCGCCCTCCCCGACCTCGGTCGCCCTCACGCGGGCGCGAACTGAACCGTCGCCGTTCCGGGGTCCGCCTGGGTGAGTCGGACCCGCAGCCGCTCCCCCAGCGGCAGCTTCGCCGCGCCGCCCTCGATCCGGGCCACCACCGCGGGATCGGTCAACTGCACCGTACCGACGGCCGGTTCGCCCTCCTTGACGTCCACCACCACCGCGTCGAAGATCTCGCCGACCCGCTCCTTGAGCAGCGCGGCCTCGACGATGTCCACGCACGCGCGCTCCACGGTGTTGCCGCGCCGGGTGCCGTCGGCCATCTCCTTGGGCAGCGCGTCGAGCGCGCCGAGCACCCACTGCGGGACGCCCGCGCCCGCGCAGGCCGCGACGCAGAGCTCGGAGGCGTAGCGGTCGACGAGGCGGCGCAGCGGTGCGGTGCAGTGGGCGTAGGGGGCGGCGACCGCGGCGTGCGTGGTGAGTTCGGGGACCGCGCCGCCGGAGAACACCGTGTAGCCCGCGCCGCGCAGCAGCGTCGTGCACTCCTGGAGGAAGGCGGCGTGGTGCGGCTTGCGCGGGTCGAGCGAGCGTACGAGCTCCGCGTACGGCACGTGGTGCGGCCAGTCGATGCGGAGCGCCTCCGCGGTGCGGCGCAGTCGGCCGACCGCGCCGTCCGGGGCGGTCGGCAGGGTCCGCAGGACGCCCGTCCCCGAGCCGATCATGATCTCGGCGGCGGCCATGCCGGTGAGCAGGGAGATCTGGGCGTTCCAGCCGTCGGCGGGGAGTGGTGCGCGGAAGGCGAGTTCGTACCTTCCCGACCGCTCGACGATCTCCTGCTCGGGCACGTTCAGGGAGATGCCGCCCCGGTCGACCTCCAGTTGCTCGCGCAGCTTCCCGATGTCCCGCAGCAGGGCGAGGGGCTCTTCCGCCGTGCCGTCGTCGATGGCCTTCTGCACCCCGTCGTAGTCGAGCTTGGCCCGGCTGCGTACGAGGGCGCGGCGCACGTCGGTCCGCTCGGCGCGACCGTCCGCGTCCAGGTCGATCGTCCACAGGACGGCGGGGCAGGTCTGCCCCGGGAGCAGGCTCGCGGCGCCCTCGCTCAGCGCGGTGGGGTGCAGGGGGATCTTCTCGTCGGGGAAATAGAGGGTGGTGACGCGCCGGTGCGCCTCGGCGTCGAGCGGGCCGGTGGGGGTGACGTACGCGGCGACGTCGGCGATCGCGTACCGCACACGGAACCCGCCGCCGCCTCCGTCGCGGCGTGCCAGGTGCATGGCCTGGTCGAGGTCGACGGAGGTGGGCGGGTCGATGGTGAACAGGGGGATGTCGGTGGCGTCGTGCTCGGGAAGCCGGGGCTCGGCGGCGGCCCGCTCCGCTTCCGCGAGCACATCGGCGGGGAACGCTTCGGGCACGTCCAACTTCATCCGCAGATCACGCAGCGCGACCCGCAACGGGGCCTCCGCCGCGCCGGTCACGTGGAGGTGGCGCCGGGGCATGCATTGAGCGTAGGGCGGGGTGGGCGGCTTGGCACCTGGTGGGGCTTCCGTCTCCCTCGGCACCGTGGACTGCCTCCACCCGCACCGTGGCTTGTGCTCCCGCTCCGCCCCTCGGCGACGGGGGCTGTGCCCACCCTTCCCCAAGCTCTCGGCTTCGCTCGAGCAGGGGAGACCCCACTCGCCGTGCGGAACATTTGCCCACAGCGGGAGCGGCCCACCGGCCAGCGGGAGCGGTTCTGCCCACCGGCCCGCAGTCGCGAGCGCTCCTGAGGGGACGTGGCGGTATGTCCGCCCGGAGCACTGGGGGCCTCTTTCCGAGGTGCCCAAGCCGTGGCGGTGCGCCTGGGACGGCGAGGACGGACATACCGCCGCGGCCCCGCCCCACAGCAAGCGAGGCGGCTCCTACAGGAAGGGCCCGTCGCGGAGACACGGGTGGGCGGGTGGGGATAATCCGCCGCGAAGCGGCGGCGTAGGAGCCCGTACGATTTCGAGGGGGCCGCACCCCCCTCCCCGCACCGCCCAAGGAGTCCACCGTGCTCGTCCTGCTCCCGCCGTCCGAAGGCAAGGCCCCCTCCGGCCGGGGTGCCCCCCTCAAACCGGAGTCGCTGTCCCTGCAAGGGCTGGCCGACGCCCGGCAGGCGGTGCTCGACGAGTTGGTCGAGCTGTGTGCCGCCGATGAGGAGAAGGCACGGGACGTACTCGGCCTGAGTGAAGGACTGCGCGGCGAGGTCGCGAAGAACACCGAGCTGCGCACGGCGGGCGCGCGTCCCGCCGGGGAGGTCTACACGGGCGTCCTGTACGACGCCCTGGACCTCGCCTCGCTCGACGCCGCGGCCAAGCGCCGCGCCACCCGTTCGCTGCTCGTCTTCTCCGGCCTGTGGGGCGCCGTCGGGGTGGGCGACAGGATCCCGTCCTACCGCTGCTCGATGGGCGTGAAGCTGCCGGGGCTCGGCGCGCTCGGCGCCCACTGGCGTACGCCGATGGCCTCCGTCATGCCCGAGGCGGCGGGCGACGGGCTCGTACTCGACCTGCGTTCGTCGGCGTACGCGGCGGCGTGGAAGCCGAAGGGCGAGGTCGCGGGGCGGACGGCGACCGTGCGGGTGCTGCACTCGCAGATCGACCCGGGCACGGGGGCCGAGAAGCGGTCCGTCGTGTCGCACTTCAACAAGGCGACGAAGGGCCGCATCGTCCGGACCCTGCTCACCACCGGCACCCAGCCCAAGGACCCGGCCCAGCTGGTCGAGGCGCTGCGCGACCTAGGCCATGTCGTGGAGGCCGAGGCTCCGGCCAAGGCGGGCAAGCCGTGGGCCCTGGACGTGGTGGTCCGCGAGATCCATTGAGGGGTCACGCGAGGGGCCACGCACGACACCCGTTGCAGCATGCGCAACACCCTTTGCGCATGCTGCGTACGCCGGTGCAGGATGCCCCTATGACCTCGACCTCCTCCGCGCCCTCCGTACTCGATCTCGCCCCCGTCGTCCCCGTGGTCGTCGTCGATGACCTCGACGACGCCGTGCCGATGGCGCGTGCCCTGGTCGCGGGCGGGCTGCCCGCGATCGAGGTGACCCTGCGCACGCCCGTCGCGCTCGACGCGATCTCGGCCATCGCCGCCGACGTGCCGGACGCGGTGGTCGGCGCGGGCACCGTCATCTCGGCGCGGAACGTCGCCGATTCCGTGGAAGCGGGCGCCCGCTTCCTCGTCAGCCCGGGCTGGACGGACACACTGCTCGACGCGATGCGGGGCTCCGGCGTGCCGTTCCTGCCCGGCGTCTCGACGACCTCGGAGGTCGTGGCGCTGCTGGAGCGCGGCGTCAGCGAGATGAAGTTCTTCCCGGCCGAGGCCGCGGGCGGCACCGCCTACCTGAAGTCGCTCGGCGCACCGCTGCCGCAGGCGCGGTTCTGCCCGACCGGCGGGATCACCCCGGCCTCCGCGCCCTCGTACCTCGCGCTGAAGAACGTCGGCTGCGTGGGCGGCAGTTGGATGCTTCCCGCGGACGCCGTCGCGGCGAAGGACTGGGACCGCGTCGAGTCCCTGGCGCGCGAGGCGGCGTCGCTGCGTCAGGCCCTGTGAGCCGAGCTCAGCGCAGGTGTGACGTGTCGTTCAGAAGCCGTACGGAAGCGTTGCCGTCGGCGTAGTACGCCACCGCCGACACCGACGCCGCGGAGAGCTCCATGCGGAACAGGGACTCCGGCGGGGCGCCGAGCGCGAGGCGCACCAGCGTCTTGATCGGCGTGACGTGGGTGACGAGCAGCACCGTGCGGCCCGCGTAGGTCCCGGTCAGGCGGTCGCGCGCCGCCGACACCCTGCGGGTGACCGTCGCGAACGACTCTCCGCCGGGCGGCGCCACCTTCGGCGAGGCCAGCCAGGCGGTCAGCTCCTCGGGCTGGCGCTCGCGCACCTCGCCGAACGTCAGCCCCTCCCAGGCCCCGAAGTCCGTCTCGCGCAGGCCCTCTTCGAGATGTACGTCGAGTCCGAGGCGGGCGGCGACGGTGTGCGCGGTCTCCTGGCAGCGCTTGAGCGGCGAGGAGACGACGGCCTGGATCGTGCCGCGCGCGGCCAGCGCCGCCGCCGCGCGTTCGACCTGCTCGCGGCCCGCGTCCGAGAGGGACGGGTCGCTGCCGCCGCTCCCGGAGAACCGCTTCTCGGGCGTGAGGGGAGTCTCGCCGTGCCGCAGCAGGACGAAGGTCGCGGGGGCTCCCAGGTCGGCGGGGGCGGCCCAGCCGACGGGCGGTGCCGCCGCCTTGGCGGCCGGAGCCGCCGCCGAGTTGCCCGCCGCCCGCGCGTCGGCCGTCGTCGCCAGCGCCGCGCGTGCCTTCGCCGCGCCCGCCGCGGCGTCCCCCGGCGGACCGGCCGGAGCCTCGGCGGCCGACCGCGCGGCCCGCGCGTCGAACTCCGCGGTGGACGCCGAAGGCGACCACCGCTCCCCCCGCTTGCCCGCGTCCATCGCCTCGTTCGCGAGCCGGTCGGCGTGCTTGTTCTTCTCGCGCGGGATCCACTCGTACGTCACCTGGGACGACGGGAAGACCCGCGCGGCCTCGGCGGCGAGCGGCTTCATGTCGGGGTGCTTGATCTTCCAGCGGCCCGACATCTGCTCGACGACGAGCTTGGAGTCCATGCGCACGTGCACCGAGGCGGCCGGGTCCAGCTGGTGGGCCGCCTTGAGGCCTGCCACCAGGCCCTTGTACTCGGCGACGTTGTTCGTCGCGACGCCGATGTACTCGGCGGCCTCCATCAGGGTCTCCCCCGTGGTGGCGTCGATGACCACTGAGCCGTAGCCCGCGGGCCCCGGGTTGCCCCGGGAGCCGCCGTCGGCCTCGACGATGAACTCGCGCATGGACGGGGGTCCTTACAGGCCGGACTCGGACGTACGGACCAGGATGCGGCTGCAGTTCTCGCAGCGCACGACCGTGTCCGGGGACGCCGCCTTCACCTCGTTGAACTCGGTGATGTCGAGCTCAAGGCGGCAGCCCTCGCAGCGGCGCTGGTTGAGCCGCGCGGCGCCGATGCCGCCCGCCTTCTCGCGCAGCCGGTCGTACAGCTTGAGCAGGTCGGCCGGGATCGAACCCGCCACGACCGCGCGCTCCTTGCCGACCGTCGCGGCCTCGCCGTCGAGCTCGCCGAAGGCGGAGTCGCGGCGGCCCGTCGCGTCGTCGATCTTCGACTGGACCGAGGAGACGCGCCCGGTGAGCTCGCCGACCCGCTCCTGCGCGGACTCGCGGCGCTCCATGACCTCCAGGACGACGTCCTCCAGGTCACCCTGGCGCTTGGCGAGCGAGGCGATCTCCCGCTGGAGGCTCTCCAGGTCCTTGGGCGAGGTGACCGCGCCCGAGTCCAGGCGCTGCTGGTCGCGGGCCGCGCGCTGGCGGACCTGGTCGACGTCCTGCTCGGCCTTGGTCTGCTCGCGGGCGCAGTCGCTCTCCTCGGTCGTCGAGGCGACGAGCAGGTCGCGCAGCTGCGAGAGGTCCTTGGTCAGCGACTCGATCTCGGCGTGCTCGGGCAGCGACTTCCTCTTGTGCGCGAGCTGCTGCAGGCGTACGTCCAGGGCCTGGACGTCGAGCAGTCGGATCTGGTCGGCGGGCGCGGCGTTCAGTTGGGGGCTCCAGAGGATTGAGAAGGGGAGGACGCCGCGTGGGCGGTCCAGGGGTCGGTGACCGTCTTGGAGACGTGGACGCGGAGGTCCCATCCGTGCCGGTCGGAAATCTCGTCGAGCTGGGCTGCGGCCAGCTCGCACCAGGGCCACTCGGTGGCCCAGTGCGCGGCGTCGAGCAGCGCCAGGGGCGTGCGCTCGCGGGCCTCGGACGCCGGGTGGTGGCGCAGGTCCGCGGTGAGGAAGGCGTCGACGCCCGCGGCGCGCACGTCGTCGAAGAGGCTGTCGCCGGAACCACCGCTCACCGCGATCGTGCGGATGAGCCGCTCCGGGTCGCCCGCGACCCTGATGCCCTGTGCGGTGGCGGGCAGCCGCTTCGCGGCGCGCTCGGCGAGCTCGCTCAGGGTCAGGGGGTGGTCGAGTTCGCAGATCCTGCCGAGCCCGCGACGGCCCCGCTGGTCGGCGGGGTCCGGCACGAGGGGGCGTACGACCCGCAGGTCGAGGGCGCCCGCGAGCGCGTCGGAGACGCCCGGGTCCGCGCGGTCGGCGTTGGTGTGCGCGACGTGCAGCGCGATGTCGTTCTTGATCAGGTCGTGGACGACCCGGCCCTTGAAGGTGGACGCCGCGACCGTGGTCGTACCCCGCAGGTAGAGCGGGTGGTGGGTGACCAGGAGCTGGGCGCCGAGCCGCACCGCCTCGTCGGCGATCTCCTGGACGGGGTCGACGGCGAACAGGACGCGCGACACCTCGGTGTCGGGGTCGCCGCAGACCGTGCCGACCGCGTCCCAGCTCTCGGCCAGTTCGGCGGGCCACAGGGCGTCGAGCGCGGCGATTACTTCTGGCAGACGGGGCACGGAGAAAGGCTACCTTCCCGCTGCGCTTGACTGGGCGTGGGTTACGTAGCGCTACGGGGGCGCTACGGAGGGCCCCGTCAGGGGCGCGGGGAACTGCGCGCTCAGCGCGCGAAAAGCCGCAGACGCGTCTGCCGAGTGCTGAGCAGACGCGTCTGCGGCTTGTTCGTGGTTGCTCGCGCAGTTCCCCGCGCCCCTGACGGGGCCGACTTACCCGGCGAGGTTGGTCTTGAGGTCCCCCAGGACCTCGTTCGCCGCGGTGACGCCGAGACCCAGGTACCACGTCTCGTCGGGAACGTCCTTCGCCTGGCCCTTCTTCACCGCGTCGAGCTTCTTCCACAGGGGGTTCTTCTCCGCGGCGGAGCGGCCCGTCTTGATCGCGTCGCCGTAGACGCCCGTGAAGATCCAGTCCGCGTCGGCCTGGTCCATCTTCTCCGGGCTGATCTCCGTGGCGAGATCGTTGACCTGCTGGTTCTTGGGGCGGGGCAGACCGGCGTCGTCGAGGATCGTGCCGATGAAGGACGCCTTGGCGTAGAGGCGGATGCGGTCCGGCATGTAGCGGAGCATCGTGATCGTCGGCTTCTTGCCGTCGTGCGCCGCGGCGATCTCCTGGCCGAGACCCTTCGCCCTCTTCTCGTACGCGGCGAGCTTCTCCTTGGCCTTGGAGGTCTTGTCGAGCGCCGCGGCGTTCAGGAGGTAGTTCTCCTTCCACGTGAAGCCGGGGCGGATCGAGAAGACCGTGGGGGCGATCTTGGAGAGCTGCGGGTAGAGCTTGGCGGCGCGCAGCTCGCTGCCGAGGATCAGGTCGGGCTTGAGGTTCGCGATGGCTTCCAGGTTGAGGGAGTTGATCGTGCCCACGTCCTTGGGGCTGCCCGCCTCCTTCTTCAGGTAGCCGGGGATGCCGTCGTCGCCTTCGGTGGGCGCGTAGCCGACCGGCTTGACGCCGAGCGAGACGACGTTGTCGAGCTCGCCGACGTCCAGGACCACGACGCGCTTGGGCTGCGCCTTCAGCTCGGTCTTGCCGCGGGCGTGGGTGAGGGTGCGCGGGAACTCGCCGGGCTTGGCCGTCGTGCCCATCTTCGCGGTCTGCTCGGCGGCCTTGGCGAAGTCGTCGCCGCCCTGGGCGACGGCCTTGCTGCCGCTGCCGTTCTCGGACTTGCCCGAGCCGTCGTCGCCGGACCCGCAGGCCGCGAGGGAGAGCGCGGCGGTCACGGCGAGGGCTACGGCGGCGGCGCCGCGGCGGTTGCGCCGCACGGACCGGATGGACACGGACATCGGGACTCCAGGGGGTGCGCTGCTCGGATCCGACCGAGCTCGGGTTCGCCCAAGCCCGATGAGACCGAGCTTAGGTTCGCCTAACTTTAAGCGGAGTCCTCTCGTACGGCACAACCGCCCCCCGCGCAGCACAACGGTGCCCGTCCGCTCAGGCGAACCGTCACATCGCCACCCTTCTGTGTGAAGTGAACAGCCACAGATGCCACGTCAGTGCGGCCGAAAACTAGCTTCGGGGCCGGAGGTGTCACCCACCATGACGACAGCGCCACCCGCGCCGGTCCCTTCCGTGGGCCCCGCCCGCACGGCGGGCTGCACGATCGCGGCGGACGGGTCGTACGCGGCGCGCCTGGCCCGTGGCGTGGACGCGCCGGACTCCTGGTTCCCCGAGCGCTGGACGCTCGGCTCAGCCGAGCCCTACGCGGTGCCGCTGCCCGGCAACCAGCCGGAGGAGCCGGGCACCCAGGTCCTTCCGATGGCCGACGGCCGGGTCCTCATCCACCGCGCGGTGGACACGAGGCACGTCTTCACGCTGCTCTACCCGACGGGACCCGGCACCGGCGAGGTGCCGCTGGGGGCCGTGGAGTGCGGCGAGCTGAGGCTGCTGCCGCCCGCGCCCCGCGGCACCCGCGCCTACGCGATCGCCCCGGGCGAGCGTTCGTCGTCGGTCTGGCTGGTGGCGGGCGGTTCCTTCGGGCCCGAGCACCTGGCGGAGATCCCCGGGCGCTGTTCGGGCGGCGTCTGGCTGGACGACACGGACCGGCTGCTCGCCCTCGACCGCGAGTTCGACGGACGCGTCAAGACGGTCGCGGTCGACCTGGCACGCGGCGGCGAGGTCTCCCCGCTGCTGCAGATCTCCGAGGAGAGCGACGACCGGCTGCTGCTCGCGGACCGCGACAGCGGTCTGCTGCTGCTCCGCTCCGACGCCCCCGGCGAGGACCGCGTCGGCTGGGGCGTCCTCGGCGGTACGCGCCCGGTGCGCTTCCCCGAGTGTCTGCGGCTGCCCGGTCTCGCCCTGACGCCGTTCGCGGTCCAGCCGGGGCAGGTGCTCACGCCGGAGGCCTGCGCGGTGGCGCTGCGGATCGACGGGCCCGCGGGCAGCTGGCTCGGCGCCTGGCGGCCCGCCGAGCGCGTGCTGCGCCAACTGGCCGCGCCACCGGGGTGGTTGACGGGTTCGGGGTGGTGGACGCGGGCGGGCGAGCTGTGTCTGCCGTATGCGACGGACGCGGCGCCGTGCGGTGTCGCCCGACTGGACGCGGCACCGTCGCCCACGCCGCCCGACGGGGATCCGTGCAGGTCACAGGCGGCCGTGCCGGATCCGCCGAAACCCATGGCGGCCCGGCCCGTGCCCTTGCAGCAGGCGCCTCTCACCGGGCGAGTGGTGGACGGTTAGACTCGCCCGGCTGTACCGAACGATCTTCTTACGGGGTGAGTAGTTTGATGACGACCGAGACCAGTACGGAGACCCAGTGGAACACCGAGCCGCAGGAAGCGGCGCCCGCGCGTTCCGGCCTCGCTAGCCGCCTTTCCGGTGCCGGACGGCACCGGGGTCCGGTGGCCGAGCACGACGAGGTCGCGGCGCCGCGCGGACGGCACCGCAAGCAGGACCAGGCGTCCTGACCCGACGCGTCCGACGGGGCCCGGCACCATCTGGTGCCGGGCCTTTGCGTGCCGGGCCCTTGCGTGCCGGGCCCTTGCGCGTCGATCCTTCGCCCGTCGGCTCAACTTCCGGCGCGCTAGCCCCTCTTGAGGCCGAGCACCTCCGCCGCCGCGAACGTCTCGTTCGGCGGCCGGTCCGCGTAGTACGGAGAGATCAGCTCGTCCAGTTCGTCGAAGGTGAACGTCTCCTTCGCCGAGTCGAACTTGGCCGCCACCTTGGGGCGTTCGACGATGGCGACCATGCCGCCGTGCACCACGAGCAGCTGCCCGTTGACCTTCGCGGCGGCGGGCGAGGCCAGATAGCCCACCAGCGGCGAGACGTGCTCGGGCGCCAGCGGGTCGAGCTGACCGGCGCCCGGTTCCTGGAAGCCCTGGAAGACGTCCTCGGTCATCCGCGTACGGGCGCGCGGGCAGATGGCGTTGGCCGTCACCCCGTACTTGGCGAGCGCGAGCGCCGTCGACGTGGTGAGTCCGACGATGCCGCCCTTGGCCGCCGCGTAGTTGGGCTGGCCCGCGGAACCGGCGAGGTACGCCTCCGACGAGGTGTTGACGATCCGCCCGTACACCGGGCCGCCCGCCGCCTTGGAGCGCTCGCGCCAGTGCGCGGCCGCGAAGTGCGTCGTGTTGAAGTGGCCCTTGAGGTGGACGTGGATGACCGAGTCCCACTCCGCCTCGCTCATCGAGAAGATCATCCGGTCCCGCAGGATGCCCGCGTTGTTGACCAGGACGTCGAGCTTTCCGTACGTGTCGATCGCCGCCTGGACCAGCGCGCGGGCCTGTTCGTGGTCCGCGACGTCGCCGGTGTGGGCGACGGCCTGCCCGCCCGCGGCCCTGATCTCGGCGGCGACCTCCTCCGCGGGCGTCGCCGACGCCTCGCCCGAGCCGTCGCGGCCCGGCTGCCCGAAGTCGTTGACGACGACGCTCGCGCCGAGGCGGGCCAGTTCCAGCGCCTCGGCGCGGCCGAGTCCGCGGCCCGCCCCGGTGACGATCGCGGACAGGCCATCAAGTGGCAGTGACATCAAAGTCCTTTCGGAGCAGGGCGGTTCGGATGTCGCGGAGCCGGGCGGTTCAGATCTCGATGCACGTGCGCAGCGCCGCGCCCGTCCGCATCTGGTCGAGCGCCTCGTTGATCTCGGCAAGGCCCACGCGGTGCGTGATCAGGCCCTCCAGGTCGATGCGGCCCGCCCGCCACAGCGCGATGGCCCGCTCGTACGACGTGAGGACGTCACCACCGCCGTACATGGACGGCAGGATCTTCTTCTCGTCGAAGAACAGCTCGAACATGTTGAGCTGCAGGTTGTCGTCCATGGCGCCCGCGCCGACGACGCAGAGGGTGCCGCCGCGCCGGGTCGTCTCGTACGCCGTGCGGGCCGTGGCCGATTTGCCGACGACCTCGAAGACGTAGTCGAAGCCCTCGCCCGCGGTGATCCGCTGCTTGGCGTCGGCGAGTTCGTCCGGCGAGACCGCCTCCGTCGCGCCGAACTTCAGGGCAGCCTCGCGGCGGGACGCGACCGGGTCGACGGCGACGATCTGCGCCGCGCCCTTGAGCCTGGCGCCCTGGATCGCGGAGATGCCGACGCCGCCGCAGCCGATCACGGCGACCGACGAACCTGCCGCCACATCGGCGGTGTTGATGGCCGCGCCGAGTCCCGTGGTGACGCCGCAGCCGATCAGTGCCGCGATGTCGAAGGGCACGTCGTCGGGGATCGGCACGGCGCAGCCCGCGTCGACCACGACCTCCTCGGTGAAGGTGCCGGTGCCCGCGAAGCCGAAGACGTCTCCGCCGGGGCGCTTGAAGTTGGGGGTGCCCGCGTTCATGAACCCGGCCAGGCACAGCTGGGTCTGGCCGCGCTTGCAGGCGGGACAGGCGCCGCAGGCGGGCAGCCAGCACAGCAGTACCCGGTCGCCCTGGGCAAGGCCGGTCACGCCGTCGCCGACGTCGATGATCTCGCCCGCGCCCTCGTGGCCAGGGATGAAGGGGGCGGGCTGCGGCAGCACGCCGTTCATCGCGGAGACGTCGGAGTGGCAGAGCCCGGTGGCCCGGACCCTGATCTTCACCTTGCCCGGGCCGAAGCCCGCGGCCTCGACGTCGTCGAGGACCTCCAGCTTGTCCTGGCCTATCTCGTGCAGTACGGCTGCGCGCATGGTGCGGCTCCTCTCGTACGAAGATTCAGGCGTGCTCGACGACGGTGTCGGCGAGTACCGGCGCGTCGTCCCGCTCGACCGCCGTCACGGTGGCCTGGACGCGGCCCTCGGTGTGCCACATCCGGATCCGCAGGGTCTCGCCGGGGAAGACGACCCCGGTGAAGCGGGTGCGGTAGCTCCGCACCCGGGAGACGTCGCCGCCGAGCAGCGTGTCCACCACGGCCTTGAGGGTCATCCCGTAGGTGCACAGGCCGTGCAGGATCGGCCTGTCGAAGCCCGCGAGCTTGGCGAACTCGGGGTCGGCGTGCAGCGGGTTCCAGTCCCCGGAGAGGCGGTAGAGCAGCGCCTGGTCCTCGCGGACGGGGCGCTCGACCTCCGCGTCGGGGTCGCCTTCGGGGGCCGGGACCCGGACGGAGGGGCCCCGGTCGCCGCCGAAGCCGCCTTCGCCGCGTACGAAGATCTCGGCGTCGCTCGTCCACAACGGCCCGTCGGCGTCGGCGACTTCGGTGCGCAGGACGAGGATGGCCGCCTTGCCCTTGTCGTACACGGCGGCGACCTTGGAGGTGCTGGTGGCCCTGCCGTCGGACGGGATGGGGCGGTGCAGCGTGATGGCCTGGCCGCCGTGCAGGACGGCGGCCAGGTTCACCTCGACACCGGGGGCGGAGAGCCCGCCGACGACGCCCATGCCCGCGCCCGCGACGGTGGCGAAGCTGGGCAGGACGTGCAGCTTGGACTCCAGCGTGTAGCGCAGCTCGTCGGGGTCGGTGGCGGGCAGTCCCGCGCCGAGGCCCAGGTGGTAGAGCTGGACGTCCTTGTGGTCCCAGGCGATCTCGGCGGACCGGGGTTCGGCGGCCACGGCCTTCGCGGCGTCAATGGGCATGGGGCGGCAGCTCCTTGGGGCGGTGGCAGAAGACCTCGGTGCGGCCGTCCGCACCGTCGGCCGCACCGAGGTCGCAACTGGGCCGGGAGGCCGGTCGGTGAACCGGCCCGTTCTAGAACGCGTTCCAGTCCGGCGACCCCATGTATAGCCGAGGCCCCGGCACTTGTGAAGACTCCTGACGCAACGTCAGATGCGCCGTTGTGACATTTGTACCCGCCGAGTCCGTACAGCCGCATCTGCCGCCGACCCGCACCTGATTCGTAGCGTCGTCCCCATGAAGAAGACATCACAGGAGGAGCCCGCGGTGGCCTTCTCCCGAGCGGTCAAGAGCTTCGGCGCCGTCCGCGCCGTGGACGGCCTCGACCTGGAGATACGCACCGGCGAGACCGTCGCGCTGCTCGGCCGCAACGGCGCGGGCAAGTCCACCGCCCTCTCCCTGCTGCTCGGCCTGAACGAACCCGACGCGGGCTCGGTGCGGCTCTTCGGGCACTCCCCCGCGCGGGCCGTGGCGGCGGGCCGGGTCGGCGCGATGCTCCAGGAGGGCCGCCAGGTGCCCCGCGTCACCGTCCGCGAACTGGTCGGCTTCGTCGCCCGCACCTACCCCGCGCCGATGCCCCTCGACCAGACCCTCGGCCTCGCGGGCATCGCCGAACTCGCCGACCGGCGCGTGGACAAGCTGTCCGGGGGCCAGATGCAGCGGGTGCGGTTCGCCGTGGCACTCGCCGGTGACCCCTCGCTCGTCGTCCTCGACGAGCCGACCGCCGCCCTCGACGTCGAGGCCAGGCACGCCTTCTGGACCTCGATGCGCGGCTACGCCCGGCGCGGCCACACCGTGCTCTTCTCCACCCACTACCTGGAGGAGGCCGACGCGCACGCCGACCGGATCGTCGTCATCGACCGCGGCCGGATCGTCGCCGACGGCACCGGCGAACAGCTGCGCCGCGCGGCGGGCGGCGGCCTGGTCGCCTTCGACCTGGCGGGCCGCCCCACCGAGGGCCTCACCGAACTGCCCGGCGTCCTCTCCCTGGAGGTGCGCGGTGACCGGGCCAGGCTGCGCACCGAGGACCCGGACGCCACGGTCGTGGCGCTCGCCTCGCTCGGCGCGGTCCGCGGCATCGAGGTCGCGCCCGCCTCCCTGGACGACGCGTTCCTCGCCCTCACGTCCGCCCACGCGACGCCTCTGGAGACCGCGCGATGATCATCGACTACGTCAGGCTCGAGGTCCGCAGGACCCTGCGCGACACCACCTTCGTGGTCTTCGGGACCGGCATGCCGGTCCTGATGTACCTCCTGTTCACCAACATCGGCGGCGGCGAAGGCGACCAGGGCTGGAAGACCGGCACCATGGTCGGCATGGCCGCGTACGGCGCGCTCGGCTCGGCCCTGGCCACCGGCACGGGCGTCGCCGAGGACAAGTCGATCGGCTGGCTGCGGCAGCTGCGGATCACCCCGATGCGGCCGCGCGACGTGGTGCTTGGCCGGGCCCTCTCCGGCTCCGTGACGGTGCTGCCCTCCGTCCTCGCGGTGCTCGCGGCGGGCGCCCTGATCAACGACGTACGACTGGGCGCGGGACAGTGGACGGCGCTGCTGCTCTTCCTCTGGCTCGGCGCGCTGCCCTTCACGCTGCTCGGCATCGGCAACGGCTACCGCCTGACGGCCCAGACCACCGGCGTGGTGAACGTCGCCTGCAACCTCGGGCTCGCGGTGGTCGGCGGCCTGTGGTTCCCGGTGAGCGAGTTCCCCGGCTGGCTCCGCGCGATCGGCGCGTACACGCCCGCCCACCGCTTCGCCGACCTCGGCTGGTCCGCGGCCGACGGCCACGCGCCGGGTCCCGGCACGGTCGCGGTC
The DNA here is from genome assembly GCF_008704495.1 of Streptomyces kanamyceticus. Taxonomy (NCBI): domain Bacteria; kingdom Bacillati; phylum Actinomycetota; class Actinomycetes; order Kitasatosporales; family Streptomycetaceae; genus Streptomyces; species Streptomyces kanamyceticus. The sequence continues at coordinate 7,086,204 of NZ_CP023699.1, read as the reverse complement.
CTCGCCGCCTGGCTGCTGGCCTTCGGTTCGTACGCTGTGGTCTCGTACCGCAGGGCCGCGCGGACCATGTGAACGGGTACCGCGTCACGGGAGAGGGGACCGTCGTGTCCTGGAAGCACCAGACCACCTGCCGGATGCGGGAGTGGCGGGACGCCCGCCGGGCGTGGCAGGCCGACTACGCCAAGGCCAAGCCCGTCTGGCGCGCCAAGAAGAAGGCGGGCGAGATCCCGGAGGAGATCGGCCCGCCCAACGGCTTCACCCTGCTGCCCTGGCTGCTCATGGGCATGGGCGCCTTCTCCCACCTGCTCCAGGGCAAGACCCCCAACCCGTGGATCGCGGGCGTGGGCCTGCTCGCCTTCAACTCCCTCTACATCGCCGTCGTGTTCCGCGCCTTCGACAAGAAGTCGCGGACCGCGCCCGCCACCCTCTGGGCGCTCGGCGCCCTGGCCGCGATCACCATCGGCCTCGCCGCGGGCTACGGCGGCAACTGGCTGATGTTCTTCCCGCTCCTCGGCCTCGCCACCGGAGCCGTCGTCCGGGGCCGCGGGCTCGGGCCCGTCGGCCTCGGGCTCAGCGCCCTCGCGGGCGTCATCGGCGGGATCAGGGACGGGTGGGGCGCGGCGAACATCGCGTACGGGACGTTCCTGTCCGTGATGGTGACCGCGGCGATCCTCTCCCTTGCCGAGACAGTCCGCGAGCTGCGCGCCGCCCGCGAGGAGCTGGCCCGCAGCGCCGTCGAGAAGGAACGCCTCCGCTTCTCCCGCGACCTGCACGACCTGCTCGGCCACACGCTCTCGGTGATCGTGGTGAAGGCCGAGGCCACTCGCCGCCTCGCCCCGCGCGACCTGACCGCGGCGCTCGATCAGGTCTCCGACATCGAGTCCGTCGGGCGGCAGGCGCTCACCGAGATCCGCGAGGCCGTCACCGGCTACCGCGAGGGCAGCCTCGCCACGGAGCTCGACCGCGCCCGCGATCTGCTCGGCGCGGCGGGCATCGAGGCGGTCGTACGCCAGTCGGGCCCACCGCTCGCCCCGGAGACCGCGGCGCTCCTGGGCTGGGTGGTGCGCGAGTCCGCCACCAACGTCGTACGACATTCCGGCGCGGCCCACTGCGACATCGAGGTCACCGGGACCGCCGAACGGACCCGGCTCACGATCACCGACGACGGACGCGGCACGGGCGAAGGCCCGCCGGGCAGCGGCCTCAAGGGCCTGACCGAACGCCTCGCCGCGGCGGGCGGCTCCCTCACGTCGGGCCCGGCGCCGCGCACCGGTTTCCGCGTCACGGCGGAACTCCCGGTCACGGAGACGGATCCGGTCCCTGTGTAGCTGTCCGGGGGGGGCGGGCTGGAGGTGGACCTCCGCGCACACCCGGCAGGCAGTACGGCTGCGCGGCGCGGCCAAGCCGCCGTCTCTCCTCGCCCGCGGGGCGGGTGCAGGCCGCAGGCCGAGCGCAGGCCAGGCGACGCCACTCCGGCCGAGCGGGCGCCGAGCCTCGCCGCTCTATCCTCGTCCCGTGACAGAGATGCCGCGGGACCACCGCCCGATGAAGTCCGTGAGAGTTCTCCTTGCCGAGGACCAGGGCATGATGCGGGGCGCGCTCGCGCTGCTGCTCGGCATGGAGCCTGACATCGAGGTCGTCGCCCAGGTCGGCGCGGGGGACGAGATCGTCTCCGCGGCGCTGACCAGCCGTCCCGACGTGGCCCTGCTCGACATCGAACTGCCGGGCCGCAGCGGCCTGGACGCGGCGGCCGATCTGCGTGACGAGTGCCCCGACTGCCGGGTCCTGATCCTCACCACGTTCGGCAGGCCCGGCTATCTGCGCCGCGCGATGGAGGCGGGCGCGGTCGGCTTCCTGGTCAAGGACGGCCCCGTCGAGGATCTCGCCGAGGCGATCCGCCGCGCGCTGCGCGGCGAGACCGTCATCGACCCCGCGCTCGCCGCCGCCGCGCTGAGCGCGGGCCCGAGCCCCCTGACCACCCGCGAGGCGGACGTCCTGAAGGCCGCGGTGGACGGGGCCACGGTCGCCGACATCGCGGGCAAGGTCCACCTGTCGGAGTCGACCGTGCGGAACTACCTGTCGGCGGCCATCGGGAAGACGGGCACGCGCAACCGGATGGAGGCGGTCCGGGAGGCCCGTCAGCGCGGCTGGCTGTGAGCCGAGCTCCGGGAAGCCCGCCGGCGCGGCTGGCCATGCGCCAGGCGCGCGGCCCCCGCCGGACTCAGTTCTCGCGCCGCCGGGCCGCGGAACGCTCCCCCGGCATCCACAGCAGCATCACCACGACCCCCGCGAGCAGGATGATCCCACTCGTACGGAACGCCGCCGCGTAGCCGTCGGTCAGCGCCTGCGGCGTCGTCGAACCGGCCATCGTGGTCGCCGCCACCGTGGAGAGCACCGCGAGGCCCAACGAGCCGCCCATCGTGCGCGAGGTGTTGATCAGGCCGGAGACCAGGCCCGCGTCCTTCGGCTGCGCGCCCGACGTGGCCAGCGAGGCGAGCGGCGTGGAGGCGAGGCCCGCGCCGAGCATCATCACGATGCCGGGCAGCATGATCGCCGTGACGTACGCGCCGTCGGCCGTCATGGTCGACTGCCAGCCGAACCCGGCCGCCGCGATGACGATGCCGATGACCGAGACGTTCTTGGCGCCGATCACCGGCATCAGACGCGGCGCGAGCTTCGAGCCGAGGACGATGGTCAGCGAGGACGGGATGAGCGCGAGACCCGCCTTCATCGGCGAGTAGTCAAGGACGTTCTGGGCGTACAGCGTCATGAAGTACCACATGGCGAACATGCCGCCGCCGCACATGAACATCGCGGCGTTCGCGGCCGACACCGAGCGCACCCTGAAGAGCTTCAGCGGCATCAGCGGCTCCTTGGTGCGCGCCTCCACCAGCAGGAACGCGGCGAGCAGCGCGAGCCCCGCGGCCAGCGGCACCAGGGTCTCCGCCGCCGTCCAGCCCTTCTGCTCGGTCTGCACGATGCCGTACGCCAGGGTCGCGAGCCCCGCCGTCACCAGGATCGCGCCCGGCAGGTCGATCCGGCGCGTGCCGCTCGCGCGGCTCTCACTCAGCCAGGCGGCACCGGCGAGGATCACCAGCGCGCCGATCGGCACGTTGATCAGCAGCACCCAGCGCCAGGACAGCAGGTCGGTCAGGACGCCGCCGACCAGACCACCGGCCGCGCCGCCGCCCGCGCCCACCGCGGACCAGGTGCCGATCGCCCTGACCCGCGCCGGGCCCTCGGGCACCGCCGAGGTGAGGATCGTCAGGGTCGAGGGCGCGAGGACCGCGGCGCCGAGGCCCTGCACGGCCCGCGCGGCGAGCAGCTGCCAGTCGGCCTGCGCGAGGCCGCCCGCGAGCGAGGCCGCGGTGAACAGGGCGAGCCCGACGAGGAACATCCGCTTGCGCCCGAAGAGGTCACCGGCGCGCCCGCCGAGGAGCATGAAGCCCGCGAAGGCGATGGAGTAGGAGTTGACGACCCACTGCAGCCCCAGGGGGCTCATGCCGAGATCGGCCCGCATCGACGGCAGCGCGGTGTTCACCACGGAGACGTCGAGGACGACGAGGAACTGTCCCGCGCAGGCGGCGAGCAGCACGGCCCACATGGGGGCGGACTTCTTGCCGGGGGCGGTGGGGCGGTCGGCGGGTATGTAAGTGCCGGGGGACGTCTGAGCCATGACACTCATCATCTCAAGCAATGAGTGCCTTGGGCATCGGAATTTCGCTCGACGAGTCCTCGGGCCGTAGGCCTAGGTCTCGGGCCCCGCGTGCGGTGCTCTCAGTCGGTGGTGTGGGTGGGGTAGACCTGCACGTCGGTGTACGCGCCCTTGATGGCTCCGGCGGCGGAGGGCCAGTCCAGGGTTACGTTGTGGGTCTCGTTGGGGGGCGTGACGATGATGTTGGTCGGGGAGGCGAGGCTTTCGCCGGAGGTGTCGATGTCGTAGGCCAGGTTGAAGACCGCGGCGTCGCCCGGCTTCAGGGTGGTGACGCGGGGCTGGGCCTGGCCGCGCTCGATGGGGTTGGACGTGTTGTCCTCGTCCTTGATGTCGACGCCCGCGAAGCCCGTCGCCGAGCAGGTCGTCGAGCCCCGGTTGATCATCGTGATGTCGATCCGGCCCTCGCCGTCGGCCGCGGCGTCCTGCGCGTCTATCGCCAGGTCCGCCGTCTTGCAGAACGTGACCTTGCCGCCGCCGGACTTCGCCGCGCCGCCCCCGGCCGCCTCCGCCTTCGTGTCCGAACCGGAACCCGAACCCGAACCCGCCTTCGCTCCGTCCGCCTTCGCGTCGCCCGCCTCCGACTTCGAGGACGAGGAAGACGAGGAGCCCTTGGAGGACGTGTCCGTCCCGGAGTCGTCTCCGCCACAGGCCGTCAGCGAGAGGGAGGCGGCGAGGCCGAGAGCGGCGAGTGCGGCTATACGGGTGTGCTTCACGGTGTTCCCCCAGAAGTGGCTCGGTGGAGTAGCTCGGTGCTTGCGGTCTGGAGTATTTGTAGCCCGCACCGAGTTACAGCCGGTCCACCGCGAAGTCTCCGTTCTGTCACAGGCGTTGGGCCCCCTACGCCGCCCGCCGCAGCAGCGTCACCACCGCCGCCCCGCCGAGGCCGATGTTGTGCGCGAGCCCCACCCGCGCCCCGTCGACCTGCCGTGCCGCCGCCTCGCCCCGCAGCTGCCAGGTCAGTTCGGCGACCTGCGCGATGCCCGTCGCGCCGAGCGGGTGGCCCTTGGAGATGAGGCCGCCGGAGGGGTTCACCACCCAGCGTCCGCCGTAGGTCGTCGCGCCGCTCTCGACGAGCTTGCCGGACTCGCCGGGGGCGCACATGCCGAGCGCCTCGTACGTCAGGAGTTCGTTGATGGAGAAGCAGTCGTGCAGCTCGACGACGTCCACGTCCTCGATGCCGAGCCCCGACCTGTCGTACACCTGGCGCGCTGCCTCCCGGGACATCGGCTGTCCGACGGCGTCGACGCACGACCCGGACGCGAAGGACTCGCCGGTGTCGGTGGTCATGGCCTGGGCGGCGATCTCCACGGCGCGGTCCTGGAGGCCGTGCCGCTCCACGAAGCGTTCGGAGACGACGACCGCGGCCGCCGAGCCGTCCGAGGTCGGGGAGCACTGGAGCTTGGTGAGCGAGCGGTGGATGGTCTTGGCGGCGAGGACCTCGTCGACGGTGTACGCGTCCTGGAACTGGGCGTAGGGGTTGTTCACCGAGTGCCGGTGGTTCTTGGCACCGACCGCGGCGAGCTGCGCCTCGGTCGTGCCGTACTTCTCCATGTGCTCGCGGGCCGCGTTGCCGAAGATCTGCGCGGTGGGCGGGGTCATCTCGAAGCCGTGCCGTGCGGCCATGATCCCGTAGTGCCGGGCGACCGGCGACGTCTTGAAGTCGCCCCCGTCGCTGCCGCCGCCGAGCGAGCCGCGCGCCATCTTCTCGAAGCCGAGCGCGAGCACGCAGTCGTTGAGTCCGCCCTCGACGAACTGCCGCGCCATCATCAGCGCGGTCGACGCGGTCGCGCAGTTGTTGTTGACGTTGTAGACGGGGACGCCGGTCAGGCCCAGTTCGTAGGCGGCGCGCTGCCCGGCCGTCGAGGCCTGGAAGCAGTAGCCGACGGGGACCTGTTCCACGTCCTCGTAGGAGATCCCCGCGTCGTCGAGGGCCTTGGTGCCCGCCTCCTTCGCCATGTCCCAGTACTGCCAGTCACGCGTCTCGGGCTTCTCGAACTTGGTCATCCCGACGCCGACGACGTACGCCTTCGTGGAGGTCATGAGGTTCCCTTCAGTCACGGGGCGGGCCGATTCAGTCACGGGGCAGGCCGAGGATCCGCTCGGCGACGACGTTGAGCTGGACCTGGGTGGTGCCGCCCGCGATGGTCAGGCAGCGCGACATCAGGAAGCCGTGCAGCGCCCGCTCCGCCGCGCCCTCGCGCACCGCGCCCGCCGGGCCGAGCAGTTCGAGGGCGAGTTCGGCGACCTTCTGCTGGTGCGGGGTCTGGACGAGTTTGCGCACCGAGGCGCCCGCGCCCGGCTCCGCGCCCGCCACCTGCCGGCTGGTGGTCCGCAGGCCGATGCAGGCGAGCGCGTGCGCCTCCGCGGCGAGCGCGCCGATGCGGGCGCGGCAGGCGCCGTCCAGGTCGGCGGCGCGCGCGATGAGCGCTTCGAGTCCGGTGTCGAAGGTCAACTGGTCGGCCATGTGGACGCGTTCGTTGCCTAGGGTGTCGCGGGCCACCCGCCAGCCGTCGTCGACCCGGCCGACCACGGCGTCCTCGGGGAGCAGGACGTCGTCGAAGTACACCTCGTTGAAGAGGGAGTCGCCGGTGATCTCCTTGAGCGGGCGGATGTCGATCCCCGCACCCCCCGCGGAGCTCGCCGCCTTCATGTCTACGAGGAAGTAGGTGAGGCCCTTGTGCTTGGGCGCGTCCGGGTTCGTGCGGGCGAGCAGGATGCCGAAGTCGGCCCACTGGGCCGCGCTCGTCCACACCTTCTGGCCGTTGACGCGCCAGCCCCCTTCGACGCGTTCGGCCTTCGTGCGCAGCGAGGCGAGGTCGGAGCCCGCTTCCGGCTCGCTGAAGAGCTGGCACCAGAGCAACTCGCCGCGCAGGGTGGGCGCGAGGAAGCGTGCCCGCTGTTCTTCCGTGCCGTACGCGAGGAGGGAGGGGACCACCCAGGTCGCGATGCCGAGCTCGCTGAGCTTGACCCCTGCCGCCGCCAACTCCTCCTGGACGGCGAGCTGTTGGACGGGTCCCGCGCCGAGGCCGTACGGCTCGGGCAGGTGCGGGGCCGCGTAGCCGGTGGGCGCGAGTGCCTTGCGGGCCGCCGCGGGGTCGAGTCCGCGGGCCCCGGCGATCACCTCGCGGGCCTGCGCGCGGTACGCCTCCGCCTCGCGCGGCAGCGCGAGGCGCAGCTCCCTGCGCGCACCGCCCTCGGCGAGCCGCACGGCCCGCTGCCGGTGCGTGTCACCGGCGCCGAGCAGCTGGCGCGCCACGACCGCCCTGCGCAGGTATCGGTGTGCGTCGTGCTCCCAGGTGAAGCCGATGCCGCCGAGGATCTGCACGCAGTCCTTGGCGCAGGAGTAGGCGGCGTCCAGGGCGGTGGCGGCGGCGAGGGCGGCGACGAGGCCGCGCACGTCGTCCGGCAGTCCGGGCTCGTCGGCCGCGCGGGCCGCGTCCCAGGCAAGCGCGCGGGCCTGCTCGACGCGGACCAGCATGTCGGCGCAGAGGTGCTTGACGCCCTGGAACTGCCCGATGGGCCGCCCGAACTGCTCGCGCACCTTGGCGTGTTCGGCCGCGGCGTGCAGCGCCCAGGCCGCGGTGCCGCAGGCGTCGGCGGCGAGCACGACGGCGGCCAGGTCGCGCACGGTCGCCACGTCCAGGGCGAGCAGCCGCCCGGCCGGTACGTGCGCGGCCCGCGCGCTCACCTCGGCGGTCGGCCGGGTCGGATCGGCGCTCTCGTGCGTACGTACGGTCAGCGCGTCGGCGTCGACGGCGAGCCAGACCGGGCCCGCGGCGGACGCGGCGGCCAGGACGAGCAGATCGGCGTCGGCTCCTGAGAGCACGGGCGGCGCGGTGCCGTCCAGGACGTAGCCGTCCGGGACGCTGACGGCGGTGAGCGTGCCGGGGCCTAGGGCGACGGCGCCGATGCGGGTGCCGTCGGCGAGGAGTGCGGCGAGCGCGTGGGCGCCCGCGCGGTGCAGGACGGCGGAGGCGAGGGAGCTCGCGGCGTACGGGCCGGGGAGCGCGGCGTGTGCCGCCTCTTCCAGGACGACGGCGAGATCGACGAGGCCGCCGCCTCCGCCACGGCATGCCTCTGGCAGGTGGACCCCCAGCAGTCCTTGCTCGGCGAGGCCGGTCCAGTGGGCAGGGCGGGGGACGCCGCCGGGCGGCGCGTCGAGCGGCTTGCCCGCCTCTTCCGGCAGCCCGTCCGAGCGCCCTGCCGGAAGCGCGGTCGCGGACCCGCGGGCCGGTGGGGGCTCGTCGCGCAGTTCCCCGCGCCCTTTACGGGGCTCGTCGAGCAACACCCGCGTCTCCTCGGGCGGCGCCGCCCGCGCGATCCAGCCGCGCACGGCCGAGGCCAACTCCCTTTGTTCCTGCGTGATTCCGATCCCCATGCGCATCCTCGCCGGTAGCAGCTGCCGGGACGGCGGCCAGACTAGAACACGTTTCAATCTGACGGAAGGTCAGATACGGGTCGTCTTCCGTGACCGCTCCGGTTCGGCGGCTGCTGAAGTTCCGTGACCGCTTCGGGCGCCGGATGATGAAGCGGTTAACAAAAGGTCAAGAGTTCGCCGGGTACGCCAAAGGTCGGAATAGTCGCCCTGGGTAACGGGTTCGGCCTACACGTACCCCTGCCACGCACCACCTTCCGCCCGGAGGCCCCACGCAATGTCGATGACCGCGACCTCACCACGCGGCATACGCGGAGTCGTCCCCGTACTCGCCTTCTCAGGCATCGTCGTCGCGGTCATGCAGACCCTGCTCGTGCCGGTCATCAAGGACCTGCCGACCCTGCTGAGCACCGCGCCCTCGAACGCCACCTGGGTCATGACCTCGACCCTGCTCGCCGGTGCCGTGTCCACCCCGATCATGGGGCGCCTCGGCGACCTCTTCGGCAAGCGCCGGATGCTGCTCAGCAGCCTCGCCGTGATGGTCGTCGGCTCGCTGATCTGCGGATTCACCGACGATCTCGTAGTGATGATCGTCGGTCGCGCGCTGCAGGGCTTCGCGATGGGCGCCATCCCGCTCGGCATCGGCCTGATGCGCGACATGCTGCCGCGCGAGAAGCTCGGCTCCGCGATGGCCCTGATGAGCTCGTCCATCGGCGTCGGCGGCGGTCTCGCGCTGCCGCTCGCCGCCCTGACCGCGCAGCACGCCGACTGGCACGCGCTGTTCTTCGGCGCCGCCGGACTCGGCGTACTCGCCATGGTCCTCACCGTCCTCTTCGTGCCGGAGAGCCCGCTGCGCGCCCAGGGCAGCTTCGACGTGCTCGGCGCGATCGGCCTCTCCGCCGGGCTCGTCCTCTTCCTGCTCCCCATCACCAAGGGCAGCGACTGGGGCTGGAGCTCGGGCACCACGCTCGGCCTGTTCGGCGCCTCGGCCGTCGTGCTCGTCCTGTGGGGCGTGATGGAGCTGCGCATGAAGGCCCCGCTGGTGGACCTGCGCACCACCGCACGGCGCGAGGTGCTGCTCACCAACCTCGCCTCGATCATGGTCGGCGTCGCCTTCTACGCGATCTCGCTGGTCCTGCCGCAGCTCCTCCAGCTGCCGAAGGCCACCGGCTACGGGCTCGGCCAGTCGATGGTCGTCGCGGGCCTGTGCGTGGCCCCGCTCGGCCTGACGATGATGTTCACGGCCCCGGTCTACGCCCGCCTCTCGGCGAAGTACGGCCCGAAGACCACCCTCATCCTCGGCATGCTGATCATCGCCATCGGCTACGGCGCGGGCCTCGGCCTGATGAGCGCCGCCTGGCAGACCATCGTCATCTCGGTGGTCGTCGGCGCGGGCATCGGGCTCGCCTACTCCTCGCTGCCCGCCCTGATCATCGGCGCGGTCGACCCGTCCGAGACCGGCGCGGCCAACGGCCTCAACACCCTGATGCGCTCCATCGGCACGTCCGTGTCCAGCGCCGTCATCGGCATGGTCCTCGCCAACACGGCGAACCACGTCGGCGGCGTCGACGTACCCACCCTGCACGGCTTCCGCGTCTCGTTCCTGATCGCCACGGGCGCGGTCGCGGTCGGCCTGCTCTTCGCCCTCTTCCTCCCCTCGCCGCGCCGCTCGACCAAGCCGCAGCTGCGCGCGAGCAGCGAGGAGGACGCCAACCTGGAGCGCGCCACGGAGGTCCTCGCGGGCTTCCACGGTCAGGTCCACGGCGCGGACGGGGGGCCGCTCGCGCGGGCCAAGGTGACGCTGATCGACCGGCGCGGCAAGCAGGCGGGGGCTGCCCTCACCGATTCCGAGGGCCGCTACTCCCTCGCCGTTCCCGCCGACGGGTCGTACGTCCTCGCGGCCACCGCGTCCGGGCACGCGCCGCATGCGTCTGCGGCGGCGCATCCCGGGGACGAGCGGGCGGTGCGGGTTGACTTGGCGTTGGCTGGGGTGGGATCCCCGGCCGGATCCCCTGCGGGGGGCGGGAGTGATGTGCCTGCCTGAGTGGTAACCGCGGGCCGGTTGTGGCTGGTCGCGCAGTTCCCCGCGCCCCTTACGGGGTAGCTGCGGGGCGGTTTGTGGCTGAGCGCGCCGTTCCCCGCGCCCCTTACGGGGCAACCGCGGGCCGGTTTGTGGCTGAGCGCGCCGTTCCCCGCGCCCCTTGCGGGGCAACCGCGGGGCGGTTGTGGCTGGGCGCGCCGTTTCTCGCGCCCCTTCCGGGGCGCCCCCTCCGTCGGACCGGCGGGGACGTGCCCCGTAGGGGCGCGGGGAACTGCGCGCTCAGCCACAGCGGGCCCGCAGGGGCGCACCCCGGCACACCCCCCTTCCCTCCGCCGGTGGGCGCGCCATGCATCATGGGGCGCCCACCCACCCACACGCCCAGGAGCACCCCGTGGCCATCGCGCCCGAGCCGGAGATCGTCGCCGCCTTTGAGGCCGCCAAGGGCTTCATGCCCAAGGGCGAAGGGCTCGCGCTCTACGCGGCCGCCACGGAGGCCGCCACGCTCGGGCTGCCCCTCCTCGAAGTCGGCACGTACTGCGGCCGCTCCACGATCCTGCTCGCCGACGCCGCCCGGCGCGCCGGGGTGAGCGCGATCACCGTGGACCACCACCGCGGCAGCGAGGAGCAGCAGCCCGGCTGGGAGTACCACGACCCGGAGACGGTGGACCCCGAGGTCGGCCGGATGGACACGCTGCCCACCTTCCGCCGCACCCTGCACGCGGCGGGCCTCGAAGACCACGTGATCGCGATCGTCGGCCGCTCGCCGCAGGTGGCGAAGGCGTGGGGCGGCCCCCTCGGGTTCGTGTTCATCGACGGCGGCCACACCGACGAGCACGCCACGGGCGACTACGAGGGGTGGGCCCCGCACCTCGCCGACGGCGGCCTCCTCGTCATCCACGACGTCTTCCCCGACCCGGTCGACATCATGACCGGCCAGGCTCCGTACCGCGTCTACCTCAGGGCCCTGGAGTCCGGCGCGTTCACCGAGGTCGCGGCGGTGGACTCGCTGCGCGTGCTGCGCCGAACAGGAGCGGGGACCTGACCTCCCGGATAGGCTCGCCCTCGTGTCGTACGTAGGTCCGGAATTCGATCCCTCCCCGCCGCCGAGGCGCCGCTTCGGCAGGCGCCCGCTGACCATGACGGTGGCCGCGCTGGTGCCGACGTGCCTGGCGGGCTGGCTGGTCTACCAGGCCACGGGCGGCTCCGACGACGGCGGCCCCGACCGGTCGCTGCCCGCGTCGAGCAGCTCGTCGCAGCAGGGCACGCCATCGGAGTCCGGGTCCGGCTCGTCCTCCTCCTCGCACCCCGAGCCACACAAGTCCGACAAGGAGAGTGGAAAGGGGGACGGAAAGGGTGGTGACGGCAAGGCCGACGGCAAGGGCGACGACAACGATTCGACTACGAAGCCGCCCGCCCGTCGCCCCGCCTCCGAAGGACCGCTCAAGGGCAAGATCGTCGTCGTCGACCCCGGCCACAACTCGGGCAACTTCCGGCACACGGCCGAGATCAACCGCAAGGTCGACATCGGGACGAACCGCAAGGAGTGCGACACCACCGGCACGTCCACCAACGCCGGTTACACCGAGGCCAAGTTCACCCTGGACGTCTCCCGCCGCCTGCGCACCCTCCTGGAGAAGCAGGGCGCCACGGTCGAGTTCACCCAGGACGGCGACCGCCCCTGGGGCCCGTGCGTCGACGAACGCGCGAAGATCGGCAACAAGCTCCACGCGGACGCGGTGGTCTCCGTCCACGCCGACGGCTCGGGCGCCGGGAACCGCGGCTTCCACGTGATCATGCCCGGGAAGGTGAAGGGCGGCTCTGCCGACACCACCCCGATCGTGGCGCCCTCCAAGGAGTTGGGCGAACGCATCGCGGGCACCTTCCTGCGCGCCACGGGCAGCGCCCCCTCCAACTACGTCGGCGGCGGCACGGGACTCGACACCCGCAAGGACCTCGGCGGCCTGAATCTCTCCACCGTCCCCAAGGTGTTCATCGAGTGCGGCAACATGCGGGACGCGAAGGACGCGGCGCTGCTCACGAGCGGCGCGTGGCGGCAGAAGGCGGCGCAGGGGATCTCTGACGGAATCGCGGGATTCCTCCGCGGGTAGGCCGTGCGGGTCCCCCGTGATCGAAACGTGGACGTCTTTATCCCGAGCAGACACCCCGGCCGTCCGAACGATATTGTCCTCCATACGATGAGGGGCCACCCCCGCGCTTCGCGCACCGCGACACAACCGCGACTACGGCGACAGCGACGCCTCCACTGACGAGACGACTGACGAAGGACCTGAAGTGAATTTCCGCTCCCTCACTCGAGGCGACGGCGTGGTGATCGGAGCAGCGGTGTTGCTCTTCATCGCCTCGTTCCTCAAGACCATTGACGCCGATGGCGGCGACAGCTCCAAGCTGCCGAACGCCTGGGAAAACGGCAACCTCCTGATGAGCGTCTACCTGCTGGGCATCATCGGTGCGGCGCTCATCGTCGTCGGCCGCGCGCTGCCGCAGCCGACCAAGGTCGTGGGCCTGGACCTCGGTCAGCTCGGTGTGGCCTTCGCCATCGCCTCGGCGTGGAGCTCGCTCGGCGCGATCTTCGACGTCGACCAGTCCTACGGCTTCTTCTTCGACAGCGCCCTCGGCCGCTCCAGCGGTCCCGACGCCGGTGTCGGCCTCATCCTCGGCATGATCGCCGCCCTGGTGCTCGCGGCCGCCGCGGTCACCTCGCTGATCGTCCCGGCCCTGAAGGCCCCCCTCATGGGCGCCCCGCGCCCGATGACCCCGCAGCCCTACGGCGGCCAGCCCCAGGGCGGCTACGGCTACCCGGGTGCGGGCGCCCCGCAGCAGGGCACTCCGTACGGCGGCCAGCCCGGTCAGCCGGGCCCCGGTCAGCCGCAGGGCGGTCAGTCCTTCGGCGGCCAGCCGCAGCCGCAGGCCGGGCAGACCCCGCCGCCCGCGCAGGCGCAGGCGCCCGCCGGTGACTTCTCGCCGTTCTGGTTCGCCGTGCCGGTGCCGCGTCCGCTGTACGCGGAGGACGGCTCGCCCACGCCGATCGCCGAACTGGCGCCCGGCACCTGGTACTTGGCCGTCGAGCAGCGCGGCCCCGGCCTGGTGGCCCAGACGCAGGACGGCCGTCGCGGCGTGCTGCAGGACACCACGGGGATCCAGCGCGGCTGATCCACCCCGACGCACATCGCGGCCCCTCGCCCTTCCGGGCGGGGGGCCGTTGTCGTACAGTCGCCTCCCGACAGACAGCTGACGGTCCGTCAGAGGCATGGTTGAGAGACCTGACTGGGAGGGCGTATGCGGCTCGGGCTCGCACTCGGGTACTGGGGGCGCGGCCCCGACCCCGGCCACCTCGCGCTCGCCCAGGAGGCCGAGCGGCTCGGCTACGACTCCGTGTGGACGGCGGAGGCCTGGGGGTCCGACGCCTTCACGCCGCTGACCTGGATCGCGGCGGGGACCTCGCGGATCAGACTCGGCACGGCCGTCGCGCAGATGGCCGCGCGCTCACCCGTCACCACCGCCATGCACGCGCTCACCCTCGACCACCTCTCCGGCGGCCGCGTGATGCTCGGGCTCGGGCTCTCCGGGCCGCAGGTGGTGGAGGGCTGGTACGGACGGCCGTTCCCGAAGTCGCCGCTGACCGCGACCCGCGAGTACGTCGACGTGATCCGCCAAGTCCTGCGCCGCGAGGGCCCCGTGGAGCTGGCGGGCCGCTTCCACACGCACCCCTACGGCGGTGCCGACGGCACCGGACTCGGCAAGCCCCTCAAGCCGATCACCCACCCCCTCCGCCCCGACCTGCCGATCCTCCTCGGCGCCGAGGGCCCCAAGAACATCGCGCAGACGACCCGCATCGCGGACGGCTGGCTGCCGCTGTACTGGTCGCCGCTGCGCACGGACGTGTACGAGGCCTCGCTCACCGACCTGCCCGAGGGCTTCCTGATCGCGCCCATGGCCCGCGCCAAGGTCTGCGACGACGTCGCCGAGGGCCTGCTCCCGGTCAAGGCCATGCTCGGCTTCTACATCGGCGGCATGGGGCACGCCGCCCGGAACTTCCACGCCGACCTGATGGCCCGCATGGGGTACGCGGAGGAGGCCGGGCGCATCCAGGAGCTCTTTCTCGCCGGACGCAGGGAGGAGGCGGTCCTCGCCGTGCCCGACGCCTTCGCCGACGAGATCTCCCTGGTCGGCCCGCGCGCACGCATCGCCGAACGGCTCGAACTGTGGCGCAAGGGGCCGGTGACTGACCTGCTCGCCCTCGCCCCCGACCCGCTCACGCTGCGGACCCTGGCCGAGCTCAACTCCTAGGCGCCTCAGGGAAGTTGGCCGCACCTAGCCCTTGGCGAGCTCGCCCGCCGACGGCACCTTGTCCTTGACCTCGGCGCCCGCGCTGCTCCCCGCGCCCTTCACGTCATTGATGATGCCGTCGAAGGAGTTCACGATCGAGTCCGTGCCCTCGCCCTTGCGGAGCTTGGACGGCAGGTCCTTCAGCGCGTCGATGCCCGCGGTCAGCGGCGCCACGGCCTTGGCTAGGGTCGGGTCGCCCTGGGCGTTCTTCGTCGCCGCCTTCAGCCTGTTGTACGTGAAGGCCCCCGCGAGACCCGCCTTGATCAGGGCGAACCTGCGGCCGTCCGCGCCGCCCTTGAACTTCCCCGCGCGAAACGGCTTCACGATCCACTGGTAGGTCGCCCCCGCGGCGAGCCCCGCGTTGGCCACGAAGCGGGTCTTGGCGAACTTCTGCTTCTCGGCCGAGCTGGACCCGGTCGGCGTCGCCGCGCTGTCCTTGTCGTCGTCGTTGCAGGCGGTCGCGCCCACGAGGAGCGTGCAGCACAGCGTGAGGGAGACTCCGGCGCGGCGGACGGATACGGGGCTGAGCACGGCAGCGGGTCTTGGCACGACAGCGGCCTCCTGAGGTGAGCGGTCCTCCCGGCAGCCTCACCCCGGCCGCCCGGTGCCGCCACCCGGACGAGCCCGTACGGGTTTCAACGGTGCGGCGCCCGGTACCCGTCCCTCATGTCTCCCCGAACCCGGAACACCCGTGGCACCAACGAGGCGGCGAAAGTCATCGCGATCGTCGCGGACGTCATGGCCTTCGTTCTCGGCCTGTGGATCCTGATGTACCTCCTCGACGCGAACCGCGCCAACGACCTCGTCCAGTTCGTGCACGACGTGGCCCGCTGGCTGGCGGGCTGGTCGCACGACCTGTTCACGTTCGACGACGCCTGGGCGAGGGTCGTGGCGGGCTACGGCCTGGCGGCGGTGGTCTACCTGTTCATCGGCCACGCGATAGCGGGCCGCCTGCGCCGCTACTGAGCCCCGAAGGGGCGAGCGCTATAGGGGCGCGGGGCTGTGACATATGCGGCTCCGCCGCGTGGGCGCGCTCAGCCACATCCGGGCCGCGGACGATCCCCCGCCCAAGCCCGCGCGGCGCGCTCAGCAACAGTCCGGATCCAGCCCACCGGGCAACCGCTCCCCGGAAAACACCGCACAAGTCGCCTCGTCCCCGCCCAGCGCCGCCACGGCAAGCAGCAACGACCCCGCCGTCCACGTGGTCAGCTCCTCGGGCCAGACCGCCTTGTCGTCGAAGACGTAGCCCGTCCAGTACAGACCCGTCGCGGGATCGCGCAGGTGCTGGATGGACTGGAGGACCTCCAGGGCCCGGTCGGATTCGCCCAACGCCCAGAGCGCCAGGGCGAGTTCGGCGCTCTCGCCACCCGTGACCCAGGGGTTGGGAACGACGCAGCGCACCCCGAGGTCCGGCACCACGAAGCGGTCCCAGCCCTCCTCTATGCGGGACTTGGCCGCCGCGCCGGTCAGCGCGCCGCCGAGGACCGGGTAGTACCAGTCCATCGAGTAGCGGTCCTTGTCGAGGAAGCGCTCGGGGTGGTGGCGGATGGCGTGCGCGAGGGCCCCGGTCGCCAGCTCCCAGTCGGGCTGCGGCTCGTCGCGCTGCTCGGCGACGGCGAGCGCGCAGCGCAGCGCCTGGTGGATCGACGAGGAACCGGTGAGCAGCGCGTCGGTCACCGGCGTGCCGTCGGGCTCGCGCTTCCAGCCGATCTGGCCGCCGGGCTGCTGCAGGGCGAGGACGAACTCGACGGCTCCGACCACGGCGGGCCACATGCGGTCGAGGAACGCCTCGTCGCCGGTGGCGAGGTAGTGGTGCCAGACGCCGACGGCGAGGTACGCGCAGAAGTTGGTCTCGCGGCCCCGGTCGGTGACGTCGTGCGGATCGCCGTCGCGGTAGGCCGCGTACCAGGAGCCGTCCGGGTTCTGGTGGCGTGCGAGCCAGTCGTAGGCGCGCTCGGCGGCCGCGTGCTCACCGGCGGCGTCCAGGGCCATGGCGGCCTCGGTGTGGTCCCACGGGTCGAGGTGGTGGCCGCGGAACCACGGGATGGCGCCGTCCGGGCGCTGCACGGCGAGGATGCCGCGCACCGTCGCCGTGGCCTGATCGGCCGTCAGGACGCCGGGCAGGACGAGGTGTTCGGTCCGCTCCGGGCTCGTCACTTGGCGTCCGCCACGGACTCCGCGGCGGCGACGGGCAGGTGCGGCTTGGTCGCGTACGCCACGAAGCTCTTGCCGACGACGGGGTTGAGGAGCTGCTCGGCGACCCGGGTGGCCAGCGGCTTCTTCATGATGTCCCAGACCAGGAGCTTGTGGTACGCGCGCACCGGCAGCGCCTTGTCGTTGTCGACGCCGAAGGCGCACTTGAGCCACCAGTAGGGCGAGTGCAGGGCGTGCGCGTGGTGCGTGCCGTACGGCTTGAGGCCCGACTCCCGCATCTTGCCGAGGAGTTCGTCGGCCTTGTAGATGCGGATGTGGCCGCCCTCGACCTCGTGGTAGGCGTCGGAGAGCGTCCAGCAGACCTTCTCGGGGCCGTAGCGCGGGACGGTGACGGCGATGCGGCCGCCGGGCTTGAGGACCCGGACCATCTCCGCGAGGACGCCCTTGTCGTCCGGGATGTGCTCCATGACCTCGGAGATGATCACGACGTCGAAGGAGGCGTCGGGGAAGGGCAGGTTGAGCGCGTCACCCTCCATCGCGGTGGCCGTCGCGCCCGCGGGGGCCTCGCCCGCCTCCTTCATCGCGGCGAACCACTTGGCGACCTCGCGGATCTCCTCGGCGTTCTGGTCGAGGGCCACCACCTGGGCGCCCCGCCGGTAACACTCGAAGGCGTGCCGGCCCGCGCCGCAGCCCAGGTCGAGCACGCGGTCGCCGGCGGCGAGCGGGAAGCGGGTGAAGTCGACGGTCAGCATCAGCGATGGCTCCCGGAGTACGTCGGGGTGGCCGCGGGGCGGCCGGGATTCTGGGCCGCGGAACGGCTCATGGCCTCGCGGTAGCGGTCGGCGGTGCCCTTGGCGGCCTGCGCCCAGGTGAACTTGGCGAGCACCCGCGCACGCCCTGCCGCGCCGAGCCTGGCCCGCAGTTCGCCGTCGCCGAGCAGCCGGGTCAGTCCTTCGGCGAGGGCGCCGGGGTCGCCGGGCGGCACCGCGACGCAGGTCTCGCCATCGGGGCCCGCGACCTCCGGGATCGCGCCGCCGGTGGTGGCGAGGAGCGGTCTGCCGGTGGCCATCGCCTCGGCCGCGGGCAGCGAGAACCCCTCGTACAGGGAGGGGACGCAGGCGACCTGCGCCGAGCGGACCAGGTCGACGAGCTCGGCGTCGGTGATGCCCTTGACGAACTCGATCGAGCCCGCGAGGCCGTGCCGCTCGATGGCCTGGGCGACCGGGCCGTCCTCGGCGCGCTTGCCCACCACGACGAGGTGGGCGGCGGGGTTCTCGGTGCGCACCTTGGCGAGCGCCTCGACCAGGTATATGAGGCCCTTGAGGGGGACGTCGGCGCTGGAGGTCGTGACGATCCGGCCCGGCACCTCGGCGACCGAGGGGTCGGGCGAGAAGAGGTCGGTGTCGGCGCCGATGTGGACGACGTCGATGCGGTCGTCGTGTACGCCGAGGTGGTCGATGATCTCCTGGCGCGAGGTGCCGGAGACGGTGAGCACCGAGGGCAGGCGGCGCGCGACGCGCTTCTGCATGCGGGTGAACGCGTACCAACGGCGCACCGACATGCGGCGCTTGAGGTCGGGCGCGGCGTCCAGTTCGAGCTGCCGGTCGACGGTGATGGGGTGGTGGATCGTGGTGACCAGCGGGGCGCCGAGATCGCCCAACAGGCCGTATCCCAGGGTTTGATTGTCGTGCACGACGTCGAACTCGCCGCGTCTGGCGCGCAGATGGCGCCGGGCGCGCAGGCTGAACGTGGCGGGCTCGGGGAAGCCGCCGGTCCACATCGTCGCCACTTCGAGGGCGTCCACCCAGTCGCGGTACTCGTCGCGCCTGGGGGTGCGGAAGGGGTCGGGCGAGCGGTAGAGGTCCAGGCTCGGGAGCTCGGTGAGGCTGAGCCCTTCGAGGCCCTCGCCCTCGTCGAGCACCGGATAGGGCTGCGCGCCGATCACCTCGACGCGGTGGCCGAGCCGGACGAGCTCGCGCGACAGGTGGCGCACGTAGACGCCCTGTCCCCCGCAGAACGGGTTCCCTTTGTACGTCAGGAGAGCGATGCGCAACGGACGATCACCTTCGGCGGCCGAGCCCTTCCGGGGGCCTGCCTCCATGGCCTCAGCGGTCACTCTCGGTCCCCTTCTCCTGCAGTTGTCCGCGAGGTTACGCCGGGACGGTAATCTAGAACAAGTTTCAGACTTGATCGCTGAATGATCGCTGAACGAGCTCTGAATCTACCGGCAGGTAGGCGAGCTGTAAGGCCCGGATCAGGTGATTCGCGCCACGGCGGGCTCCCTGCCATGCTGTGCGATCTCGTGAGGCGTTTTCGGAGGGGCAGCACATGACAGCGGAAGCCAAGACAGGGAGCCCTGCGACGCCGCCCCTCACCGAGCGCCAGGAGGCGCGCCGCCGCCGCATCCTGCACGCGAGCGCCCAACTGGCCAGCAGGGGCGGGTTCGACGCGGTGCAGATGCGCGAGGTCGCCGAGGCCGCGGGCGTCGCGCTCGGCACGCTCTACCGCTACTTCCCCTCCAAGGTGCATCTGCTCGTCGCCACCATGCAGGACCAGCTGCAGCACATGCACACCACGATCAGGAAGCGCCCCCCGGCCGGTGAGACCCCTGCCGAGCGGGTCGCCGAGACCCTGATGCGCGCCTTCCGCGCCCTGCAGCGCGAGCCGCACCTCGCGGACGCCATGGTGCGGGCGCTGACCTTCGCGGACCGGTCCGTGAGCCCCGAGGTCGACACCGTCTCTCGGCTGACCACGGCGATCATCCTGGACGCGATGGGCCTGTCGGAGCCGCCGACCGCGCAGCAGCTCTCGGCGGTGCGGGTGATCGAGCACACCTGGCACTCCGCGCTGATCACCTGGCTCTCCGGGCGGGCCTCGATCGCCCAGGTGAAGATCGACATCGAGACCGTCTGCCGCCTCATCGACCTCACGGCGACCCCCCGAGCGTGACAGGGGGGCGCACAGGCGCCCGGCAAATGCGCCC
The DNA here is from genome assembly GCF_008704495.1 of Streptomyces kanamyceticus. NCBI lineage: Bacteria > Bacillati > Actinomycetota > Actinomycetes > Kitasatosporales > Streptomycetaceae > Streptomyces > Streptomyces kanamyceticus. The sequence goes on along the minus strand of NZ_CP023699.1, from coordinate 7,066,589 downwards.
CCTAACTCCCCCTTGGCCAGTTCTCAGTGTCACGACGGGGGTACTCACCGCTATTAATGGTCTGCGTCCCTGAAGGGGCAACCGGAGCGGGAGCTGGAGGGGCAGAGCGTGATCCGGGTACTTCTCGTGCACGACGCCTGTCTACTGCGATTAGCCCTGGCGGAACGTCTCGCCCGGGAAACCGACTTGGAGGTGTTCCATGCGCCGTGGTCACAGGCCCACGGCCGACAGCGCACCGTACGGCCCGATCTCTGCGTGGTGGACCTGGACGACGAGTCGACGTACGCGCTCACCCCGCTCACCGAGCTGACCGGCCCCTCGGCGCACGGTCGCGGCTGCCGCGTCCTGGTGCTCGCCACCGCCGACCGGCCGGGGCAGCTGCGCCGTGCCGCCGAGTCGAACGCGCTCGGCTACGTGAACAAGGCGAGCCAGCCGGAGCGGCTGATCACCGGCATCAGACAGGTCGCGGCAGGTCAGCGGTTCGTCGACGACTCACTGGGGTTCGGGTTTCTCAAGGCCGCCCAAATGCCGCTGACACGACGGGAGTTGAGCGTTCTGTCACTCGCCGCGCGGGGCGCCTCCGTCGCCGAGATCGCCCACAGTCTCCATCTCTCCAACGGAACGGTGCGCAACTACATGGCCGCGATCACCCGCAAGACCGGGGCGCGGAACAGGATCGACGCCATAAGGATCTCGCAGGGCGAGGGCTGGGTCTGAGCCGACGCCACCCCGGCCCTCGCTCCAGTCACCGGCCCCGTTGAGGTCCCGGTACAGGGGCGAGATCTCCATCAGCTCGTCGTGCCGACCGCACAGGGCGTGTGCCCCGTCCATCACCAGGATCCGGTCGGCACGGCGGGCCGAGCTGATGCGGTGCGCGATCACCAGGAGGGTGCCGCCCGGGCGCGCCGCGAAGGCCCGCTCGGCGCGGGACTCCGCGACCGGGTCGAGGTGACAGGTCGCCTCGTCGAGGATCGCGAGCGGGGCGTACGCGACGTAGGCGCGGGTCAGCGCGATCAACTGGCGCTCGCCCGCGGACAGTTCACCGGGTACGAGGCCGGCGTCGAAGCCACCCAGGCGCGCGACGAGCGGTGCGAGGCCCACGACCTCTGCCGCACCGGCCAGCTCGTCCTCCGGCACCTGCTCCGACCGCAGGTACCCCAGGTTCTCCCTGAGCGTCCCGGTGAAGACATACGCCTCCTGAGGAATGAGCACGCGCCGAGCGACGGCCTCCGTCCCACGCACCCCACTGCCCCCCACGCGCACCTCTCCCGCGTCCGGCACGAGCAACCCGGCAACAATTCCAGCCAAGGTGGACTTCCCGATCCCGCTGGGCCCCACCACGGCAAGGTGCTCCCCCTGAGCCACGCTGAGCCCCAGATTCCGCAGCACGGGCTCGGCGTGCGGGCCGTAGGCGAAGGTGACGGAGGAAAGCTCAAGGGCCGGGCCCTGGGGTCCGCGACCTGCGTCGACTCCCGCACCGCCCCCGTCCCCCGGCCCCTCCCAGATCAGGCGCCGCAGCACGATCGCCAGGCGGGAGCCGCTCGTGCCCAGGCCGTGGACCAGGTTGTGGAGGGCGGGGAGCAGGGCCTGGGTGACGTAGGCGAGGGCTCCTACCAGGGCGCCCGGGGTGACTCCGTTGTCCAGGAGCCAGGGGGCCGTGGCCAGGAGCAGGACCAGCGGGAGCTGGCCGCCGATCGCCAGGGCCGCGGTGCGCAGGATGCCCCAGCGGGCCAGGGCCGCGGCCGTCCTGTACTCCGTGGCGACGCCCCGGCCCAGGTCGTCGGCGACGTCGCCCTCCGCGCCCGCCGCCGTGACGTCGCGCAACCCGGGGCAGACCACGCCGAGTTGGCTCGCGAGTTCCTCGTCCGCGACGAGGAACTCCTCCTGGCGCCTGGCCAGCGGACGCAGCGTCGCGACGAACAGCGTGATGCCCGCGAGCAGCGGCGGCGCGACCACCAGGAGGAGCAGCGGGTCCAGGGAGAAGAGGCCCACCAGGGCGCCGATCGCCGTGAAGACGAAGGAGCGGGAGACCATGATCAGGCCCGCGAAGGTGTCCCTGGCGATCTCCACCTGCTGGGTGAGCCGGGACACGGCGGCGCCGTCCGCGTCGTGCAGGCCCCGGCCGACGACCTGTCGCACCAGGGAGTCCCTGAGCGGTTCCACCAGGTCGGCGACGGCCCGGTACACGCGCCCCGTGCCGTACGCGGCGACCACCACACCGAGCCCGGCCGCGCCCAGCCACCAGAGGCCGACCGCCTCGTCGCCCGCCAGGAATCCGTCGTCCAGGGCGCGCGCCAGGGCGTATCCGGTGAGGAACGTCTGTCCGGTCTCCAGGACCGACCAGAGCGCGAGCCGCAGCACCACCGGCCACTTGCGCCACAGGAAGCGGACGCCACGGCGATAGGGACCTTGCGTGTGGGGCGGGCGGGGCGGGTTCACGCGCCGAACACCTCCCGGTACTCCGGGCGTTCCCACAGTTCCTCGTGGCTGCCCACCGCCCGGATCCGGCCGTCGTGGAGCCAGGCCACCGCGTCCGCGCGGGCCGCCGTCGCGGCCCGGTGGGCGATGATCAGGCGGCTGCGGTGCGGGGTGTGGTGGAGCAGCGCCTCGGCGATGTGGTGTTCGGTGACCGTGTCCAGGCTCGACATCGCGTCGTCCAGGATCAGCAGCCGCCCGCCGCGCGCGAACGCCCTTGCCAGGCCCAGGCGTTGGGACTCGCCACCGGAGAGCGGCGCCTGCGCGCAGGGCGTGGCGTAACCGTCCGGGAGGCGGGTGATGAAGGTGTCGGCGCGCGCGGCGCCGGCCGCCTCGCGGATCCGGTCGGGCGCCGGACGCGGGATGCCGAGGCCGATCGTGTCCTCCAGGGTCGCGCCGAGCAGCGCGGGCCGCTCGAAGGCGTAGCCGACCTCGCGGCGCAGTTCCGTCCTGTCGAGCGAGCGGAGCGGGACCCCGTCCAGGCGTACGTCCCCTTCGTCGGGGTCGGCGAGCCGCCCGGCGAGCGCGGCGAGCAGTGATTTGCCCGCGCCCGAGCGGCCGACCACGGCGAGCGTGGTGCCCGCGGGAACCGTCAGGTCGACGCCGTTGAGGACGGTACGCCCACCACGGCTCGCCATGACACCGCGCAGCTCCAACAAGCCGCCCTCAGCGGGGAGTTGCTTGTCGCCGTACGAGGCCGGAGGTTCGGTGAGGACTTCCTCGAGGCGGCGGGCCGCGGCCCTGGCCCGCACCAGGCCGCTCAACTGCCCCACGAGCATGCCGATGCCGGTGGCGAGCACCGCGTACCGGGACGCGGCGAGCAGGTCGCCGACCGAGATGCGGTGCCGGATGAGCAGCAGGCCCGCGACCGCGGCGACCGCGATCTGCAGCAGCGGCGCGACCGCGACGGCCTGCGCCTGGGAGCGACCCTGCACCCGCCACATCCGCCGTCCCTGACGGCCGAGTTCGGGCAGTTCGCCGAGGACGCGCGCCGCCTCCTTGTCCTGGGTGTGCGCGGCCGCGACGGTGCGCGCCCCGGCGATCGCCTCGCTCAGGCGCCCGGCGATGTTCCCCTGGACCCGCTGGTAGCGCGCCACGCAGTCGGAGGAGACGCGCACGAAGGTCCGCAGGAGCAGGAAGAGCACGGGTGCGCCGACGAGGAACACCGCGGCGAGCCAGCCGTCGATGAGCGCGAGGGCCACCACGGCACCGATGGGCGTGACCAGGGCGGCCAGGAGCGCGGCGAAGGTGGCGGGCGCGATGCCCGCGTGCGCCGCGTTGTCGATGAGGCGCGCCACCAGGTCGCCGTGGGCGAAGCGCGCGGTGGTGCGCGGTCCGACGGCCAGCACGTGTCCGGTGACGCGGCCGCGCAGCCAGGCGGTGGTGCGGGCGTTGGTGGTGCCGGTGAGGACGCCGTCGAGCGCGTCGAGGAGGGCGCTCGCGGTGATCAGCGCGGCGCACGCGGCGATCCAGCGGGTGGCGTCGGCGTCGCCCGTCCCCGTCAGGTGGCCGGTCAGGACGGCGTCGAGGGCGCGGCCGATCGCGAGCGGCAGCAGCAGTCCGGCGCCCGCGCTCGCGAGGGCGCACAGCGCGAGGATCGCGCAGCGGGCGGCGCTGTAGCGGGTCGCGGCGCCCAACAGGCGGGCGTCGTCGGTGGGTTGGGTTTGGTGCGGGCGGGGGGTCGTCGTCGCCATCCGGTCCGGGTCCTCGTCGCCTTCGTCGCGCCGGTCTCGTTCGTCGTCCTCGAAGCTCGTGCCGCGCACGCGGCCTTCGGCCAAAACGGTCGGCCCGGGCGGGCCCCTCGCAGGGTGCCGCCCGGGCCTTCAATACCGTGCCGGTCAGGCGCGGTTGAGCATCAGAGACAAAGAACGATGCTCGCGTCGCTCCAGCACAGCAGGAGGCTGGCCAGGCTGCCGCCGCCACCGTGGCCGCCGCCGGTCATCTCGTCGGATTCCATGCTCTGCAGGTCGAGAAGTGCCATGAACTTCCCTCTCTCTCGGGGGACTCGTGAGTTCCCTGTGGGCGGTGTCACGACCCCGCGGTGTCGCGGGACCGGCTCTGGGGCCGCCGGATCGGCGGCAGGAAGGGGACGTGCGCTCCGGTGTCGCCGAGCGCGGTGGCGAGCGCGAGGAGGCAGCCCGCCGTCCCGGTGTTGAGGTCCATGGAAAGGCGCAGCATCTGGTGTCCGGGGAAGGCGAGTTGGCCCGCGTACGACATCGCGAACCAGCCGAGCTCCTCGATCTGCGCGGCCACGTCCTCGGGTGTGATGCCCGGTGTGGTGCTGCGGTTGACGTGCAGGAGGAGTCCGGCCCGTCCCTGGAACAGCCCTGGCTGCACGCAGAAGCGCGAGTTCGCCGCGGCCAGGATGCCGGGGCGGGCCGCCTCGAACCGTTCGTCGTCCCGGTGCGTGAGGTAGTCGTCGATGACCATGCCGATGCCGACGCTGCCTTCGCCGAGGTAGGGCATGGTGCGCCAGCCCTCGTTCACGGCGAGGCTGCCGTCCCGCGGCTGGGTCACGCACTGGTCGAGGTCCGCGCGCAGGGCGCGGGCGGCGAGGTCCAGGAGGGCGGGGTCGCCGCCTCGCTCGTACAGCCGCAGGAAGAGCAGGGCGGGCCCGGTGGCGCCGCGCAGCAGTCCGGCCCTGCGTCGGCCGCCGTTCGGCGGTTCCTCGGCGGTGAGCCGTTCGCCGAGCAGTTCGGCGGCGCGCAGCGCGTACTGGCCGAGCGTGCGCTCGCCGGTGCTCTGCGCGAGGGAGTCGAGGGCGAGGCCGAGTCCGGCGAGGCCGCCGTACAGGTCGGAGGGGAGCCGCTGCCAGCGCTCCTGGAGGATGAGCTCCGTCAGGTCGAGCGCGCGCTCGCGGTGGCCTAGCCTGTCGAGTACGTGGGCGATGCCCGCGAGTCCGTCGTGGAGCCCCAACGGGGTTCCCGCCGGGGCGGGTTCGCTGTGCTTGAGGAGCCAGCGCTCGCCCTCCTCGTACCGTTCCGCGCCGCTCTCGGCGAGGGCCAGCAGCACACCGGCGGCGCCGTGCGCGAGGCCGAGCCCGCCGCCTTCGGCGAACTGCGAGATGTCGCCGGGGAAGAGCCGGTCGTCGCGCTCGGGGGTGGCGGACGCGAGGATGGCCTTGACCATCGAGTCGCGGCTGTAGGGCCAGTCGGCCGGGTCGACCAGTGGAGCGGCCGCCCGGGCCGCGGGCCTGGCGGCGCCGGTCCCGCCCCCCTCCGGAAGGCCGTTCTCCAGGGCCTCCGTGTCTCCCGCTTCGCGGACCGGCGCCCGCTCGTCCCCGACGGCCCCGGCGTCCCCGCCCGGTGCGCCGCGGTCGATCTCGGCCACGGCCTCGGCCAGGAACTCGGCGGGCACGTCGGGGAATTCGGTGGCGATCACCTGCGCGAAGTGCGCGGCCTTGCCCCGGTCTATGGAGAGCAGCGTGGTGATCGGCAGGAAGAGGGCGAGCCGCAGACAGGCCAGTGCGTAGCGGTCGACGTCGACGCCCGTGCGGTCCGGCGGCGCGAGGAATCCGGGGTGCGCGACGATCTGGCGCCCCTGGTCGCCGACGGCCGCAGCGGCCTCGAAGTCGAGGAGCGATACGGACTGTTCGTCGGGCGCGACCATGATGTTGAACAGGTGCAGGTCGTTGAAGACGACGCCCCGCTCGTGCACGGCGGCGACGGCTTCCTCGACGGCCCTGTGCATGCGCAGCGCCCAGGCCGTGTACTCCGAGATGTCGGCGGCGTCCGGCTCGCTGGTACAGAGCGGGTGCCGGTGGGCGAAGAAGGAGTTGAGGGTGGAGCCCTCCAGGAAGTCCATGACGAGGAAGCGGTGTTCGCCGAGGAGGAACCAGTCGCGCACCTCGGGTGCGACGCCGAGCCCGGAGAGCTTCTCCAGGGCGTCCCGCTCGCGTTCGAGGCGGGCCACGGCGTCGGCGCCGTCGGAGGCGAGGCCCGCGTGCGGGCGGCCCTCCTTGAGGACGACCTTGCTGCCGTCGCGGGTGTCGGTGCCCGCGTAGACCCCGCCGCCGTTGGAGAAGTGCAGGGCCTTCTCGATGCGGTACGGCAGGTCGCCGACGGTCGTCGTGTTGCGCGCGGCCAGCGCGGGTTCGAGGAAGTCGGGCAGCGTCACCCACGCGGGGACCTTGAAGGCGGGGCCGCGGTCGTCCGGCACGAGCTGCCCTTCACCGTCCTCGACGGCGGGCACGAGGGTGCCCTTGCCGTCGTCGCACATGCGGCGGGTGAACGCGCCGTACCTGACGTACAGCGGCCCCTGCTCCCAGCGCAGGTCGGTGAGGATGTAAGGGCCTTCGAACCCTTCGAGGAGCTTGCCCAACTCATCGAGAAGCTCGTGGAGTTGAGTCTCGTCGGCCGGGTAGACGGTGGCGAACTTGCCGCTCATGTCGCGGCCCGCGTACTTGCTGTTGCGCAGGTGCAGCAGGTGCTTGGCGGGCACGAACTTGAAGGGGACCGAGCGCGGCACGCAGTGGTCCCACACGAGGGCCGCGATCCGGTCGGCGTTCTCCAGGGTGGCGGAGACGTGGATCTTCCAGCCCTGCTGGGGCGTGGGGAGCGGGGTTCCCTCGTCGTCGAGCGGGACGAAGGAGAGCCAGTCGCCGGAGCGTGCGGAGCGCCATCCTTCGGGCACCGGGCGCTGGGCGGCGGGGAACTCTCGGGCACCGCTTCGGGTGCCCGTGGACGACAGCCGGTCCGGGGTCTCGTAGAAGAATCTGTCGGCCAGACAGTAGACCTCGTACCGCTTGTCCATGGTGTCCCCTCCCTGCTCGGCGTGGCAGAGAGATTTCCAGGACGTAAACGGGCGGAACAGTAACGACTGTCACCAGATCGCCGTGCGGAACGCATGCGTAAAGTGGCGTTCGCCCTTGTTCGAGTGCACAGAATATCCAGGGGATCGACACATGGCGATGCCCGCGTCGCGCTGGTTCGAACACGACGCGGGCATCCGCCAGTTGACGTAGGAAGGCCGCCCCTGAGCCTCCCTCGGGCCGCCCTTGAGCCTCCCTCAGGCCGCCCTCAAGCCGCCCTCCGGCCTAGTCCTCAGGTGGGAAGACGACCTCCCCGCTGTCCGCGAGCGTGATCGTGATCGCCTCGACCGGGCAGCCCTCCGCGGCCTCCAGGACCTTTTCGTTGGCGTCGGTGTCGGGGTGGGTGGGGTGCGACTGACGGGCGGAGTCGAGGGTGAAGCCGTCGGGCGCGGTGCCCACGCACATCCCCGACCCGATGCAGACCGACCGGTCGACCTCGACGTGCCAGCGGTCGCCCATCAGGCACCACTCCCCTCGTAGCCCGCGGGCAGGTGGATCATCTGGTGCTCGAAGTACTCGGCGTACCCCTCGGGCCCGAACTCCCGCCCGATACCCGAGTTCTTGAAGCCGCCGAAGGGTCCGAGCATGTCGAGGCTGAAGGTGTTCACGGAGTACGTCCCGGTGCGCACCTGCCGCGCGACATCGATGCCGCGTTCGACGTCGGCCGTCCACACGCTGCCGCTGAGCCCGTAGTCGGAGTCGTTGGCGATCTTCACGGCCTCGTCCTGTTCGCCGTACGGCAGCAGGCAGATGACGGGGCCGAAGATCTCCTCGCGGGCGACGCGCATGGAGTTGTCGACGTCGCCGAAGAGCGTCGGCTCGACGTACCAGCCCTGATCGAGCCCGGCGGGACGGCCGCCGCCCGCGAGGATCTTGGCGCCCTCCTCCTGGCCGATGCGGATGTAGTCGAGGGAGCGCCGCTGCTGGCGCTCGGCGACCAGCGGGCCGAGTTCGGTGGCCGGGTCGAGGGGGTCGCCGACCTTGAGCGCGGACGCGGCGGCGGCGAACGCCTCGGCGAACTCGGCGTAGCGCGTGCGCGGCACGAGGATGCGCGTCTGGGCCACGCACGCCTGGCCGTTGATCATCCAGGCGAAGGGCGCGATGCCCGCGACGGCGGTCGCCGCGTCGGCGTCCGGCAGGACGATCGCGGCGGACTTGCCGCCGAGTTCCAGGGTGACGCGGGTGAGGTTGCGGGCCGCGACCTCCATGACGCGCTTGCCCGCCGCGACGGATCCGGTGAAGGAGATCTTGTCGACGCCGGGGTGCGCGACGAGGTACTCGCTGACCTCGCGGTCCGCGGAGATGACGGAGAGGACGCCCTGCGGCAGCCCGGCCTCGGCGGCTATCTCGGCGAGGATGTACGCGTCGAGGGGCGCCTCCGGCGAGGTCTTGAGGATCACCGGGCAGCCCGCGAGCAGCGCGGGGGCGAGCTTGGCCGCGGCGGTGAACTGCGGCACGTTCCAGGGGACGACGGCCGCGACGACGCCCACCGGCTCCCGCCGTACGAGCAGCTTCCCGAGGACTCCGTCGCGCGCCTCCTCGTAGGTGAAGTCGCGGGCCACCGTGATGGCCGCGTCCCACGCCATCATCGCGGCGAGCGCCTGCACCATCACGCTGGAGGTGTACGGGGTGCCGTTCTCCGAGCTGATGACGCGGGCGATCTCCTCGTGGCGTACGGCGATCCCGTCCTTGATCCGGGTGACGACCTCGATCCGCTCGGCCAGGGTCATCCGGCGCCAGGGCCCGTCGTCGAACGCCTTGCGGGCGGTGGCGACGGCGCGGTCCACGTCGGCGGGGGCCGCGTGCGGCACGCGGGCGAAGACCTTTCCGGTGTGCGGCGACACGACGTCGATGACGCCCTTGCCGAGCGGGTCCACCAACTCCCCGCCGATGAACAGCTGTCCGTGTTCCACGAGCTCGGTCATGGCTGACTGCCTCCTGCGGAGCGCTTTCTGACACCGTTTCAGAACTGATACCAGTTCTAGTTGGAGGAGTCCACGAATCGGACGCGCAACCGGCCGCCCATTCAGTCGACTTGGGCGACTATTGGAACTAGTTCTAGTTATAGTGGCCGCACCCGACGACAAGAGACGAGGCCTCCATGACCCCGCAGGTGATCTCGCACGGCGGCGGCGTCTGGAGCATCAAGGTGCCGATCCCCGACAACCCCCTCGGCTTCACCCTCGTCCACCTCATCGACACCGACCGGGGCGCCGTCCTCATCGACACCGGCTGGGACGACCCGGCCTCCTGGAACGCCCTGGCCGACGGGCTAGCCGACTGCGGCGTCGCCGTCGACGACGTGCACGGCGTGGTCATCACGCACCACCACCCCGACCACCACGGCCTGTCCGCGAAGGTCCGCGACGCCTCGGGGGCCTGGATCGCGATGCACGCGGCGGACGCCTCCGTGGTGCGCCGCACCCGCGCCAACCCGCCGGGCCGCTGGTACGCCTACATGGCCGCCAAGCTGATGGCCGCGGGCGCCCCCGCCGAGCACGTCGCCCCGCTGGTGCGCGCCGCCGAGGAGGGCCGCCCCAGGAAGCTGCCGGGGCTCGACCCCGCGCTGCCCGACCGCGACATCGCCCCCGGCGAACTCCTCGACCTCGCGGGCCGCAGGCTGCGCGCGATCTGGACCCCCGGACACACCCCCGGCCACGTCTGCCTGCACCTGGAGGAGGACCACCCGGCCAACCTCCGCGGCAACGGCCGCCTCTTCTCCGGCGACCACCTGCTGCCCGGCATCACCCCGCACATCGGCCTGTACGAGGACCCCGACGACGCCACGGTCACCGATCCTTCCCCAAGCTCTCGGCTTCGCTCGAGCAGGGGAGACCCCATTGGCGACTACCTGGACTCCCTGGAACGGGTGGCCCGCCTCGACCCCGCCGAGATCCTCCCCGCCCACCAGCACGCGTTCACCGACGCGCCCGCCCGCGTCGGCTCGCTCATCGCCCACCACGAGGAGCGCCTCACCGGGCTGCACGCCCTCCTCGCCGAGCCCCGCACCGCCTGGCAGCTCGCCGAGCGCATGGAGTGGAACCGCCCCTGGGCCGAGATCCCCTACGGCTCGCGCAACATCGCCGTATCGGAAGCGGAGGCCCATGTGCGGCGCCTCGTGAAGCTGGGCCGCGCCGAGGTGATGCCGGGCGGCGACCCGGTGACGTACGTGGCGGTGTGAATCCCCGCCGCCCGGCCGCGCCTGGTACGGGCCGGTAGAGTGGGCGAGTCGTCCTCACGCCCGTACAGGGGGAAGCCGGTGCGAATCCGGCGCTGACCCTTCCCCAAGCTCTCGGCTCCGCTCGAGCAGGGGAGGCCCCATTCCGTAAACCGCTTCAGCGGAGAGCCGGAATGCCCGGTGCGGAACGTGACCGGCTCGCTTCATCGGACCCCGATGAGCGGCACCGTCGAGGTATACGGAGCCGGAGCCGCCCGGAAGCCGTGCTCGCAACGGACCGTGCCGCCCCGCTCCCCGCAGGGAGAGGCAACCCGCCGCATCATGAACGTTCGCCGCAGCGCAGCGGTCCTGGCCGCCGTCGCCGTGTTGGGCTCGGCCGCCGCACCGGCCGCCTTCGCGGACGACGCGAAGCCGTCGCCCTCGACCGCGCTCCCCTCGGGCCTCTACGGCAAGACCGACCCCAAGTTCGACGGCGTCTTCCGCCAGTCGTACGCCCTGCTCGCCCAGGACGCGGAGGGCGTCGAGCCCGCCGCGAAGGCCGTCGACTGGCTGACCGGGCAGCAGTGCGCGAGCGGCGGTTTCGCGGCGTACCGCGCGGACGCGAGCGCGCCGTGCAACTCCAAGACCACGGTCGACAGCAACTCCACCGCCGCGGCCGTGCAGGCGCTCGCCGCGCTCGGCAACGAGAAGAAGACGGTCGGCAAGAGCGTCGAGTGGCTGAAGTCCGTACAGAACAAGGACGGCGGCTGGGGCTACAACCCGGGCCTGCCCACCGACGCGAACTCCACCGGCATCGTCGTCGGCGCCCTCGTCGCCGCGGGCGAGAACCCCGCCGACGTGAAGTCCAAGGACGGCAAGTCCGCCTTCGACGCGCTGCCGAAGCTCGTCATGGACTGTGACAAGGACGGCGGCGCCTTCGGCCTCGCCGACCCCAAGTCCGGCAAGCTCTCGCCGAACGCCGACGCCACCGCGGCCGGTGTGCTCGGCAGCCTCGGCAGGGGCCTCGCCTCGGTGTCCCCCAAGAAGGGCGAGGCCACGAGCCCCAAGTGCGCGAAGCCGGACACCGCAACACAGGCCGCGAGCAACGGCGCGGGCTATCTGCTCGACACCCTCGGCAAGAGCGACGACCACCTGATGTCCGCGATGCCGGGCGCCAAGGACCAGCCCGACTTCGGCAACACCGCCGACGCGGTGCTCGCCCTCGCCGCCGCGGGACAGCAGGACCAGGCCAAGAAGTCCGCCGAGTGGCTCGCGAAGAACTCCGCGGACTGGGCGAAGCAGTCGGGCCCCGCCGCCTACGCCCAGCTGGTCTTCGCCGCCAACGCGGCCGGGATGGACGCCCGCGACTTCGGCGGCGCCGACCTCGTCAAGCAGCTGAACGCCACGGGCCCCGCCCCGCAGAGCGCCTCGAAGTCCCCCTCCGCGTCCGCGTCGGACGAGAAGAAGGACGACGGCGGCGGCGTCAGCATCTGGTGGATCATCGGCGTCGGCATGGTCGCGGGCATCGGCATCGGCTTCCTCTACAGCGGCAACCGCAAGAAGCAGCAGCCGTGACCGCGGGCCGTGCGCGGCGCGGGCACCGGCGGGTCGCGGCGCTCGTCGCCGTCCTGCTCTGCGCCCTCGGCGTCCTCGCCGCCGCGCCCGCCCAGGCCGTCGGATACCGCTACTGGTCGTTCTGGGAGCGCGACGGCGACCGCTGGGTCTACGCCACGCAGGGCCCCGGCACCGCCAGGCCCGACGACGGCGACGTCCAGGGCTTCCGCTACTCGGTCTCCGACGACTCCAAGGACTCCGCCACGCCGCGCGGCGCGGCGGACTTCGACGACATCTGCGCGGACAGGCCCGCGAAGGACGGCCGCAAGCGGGTCGCCCTGGTCATCGACTTCGGCCTGCCGGGGGACGCCCCCGAGGGCGAGCGGCCGCCCGCTGCCAGGACGGCCTGCGCGCAGGTCGGCGAGGACGCCACCAGCGCCGAGGCCCTCGCCACGGTCGCCAAGCCGCTGCGCTACGACAGTCACGCCCTGCTCTGCGCCATCTCCGGCTACCCGAAGTCGGGCTGCGGCGACCAGGTGTCCGGCGACGGCACGTCGAAGAAGGATCCGGCCGAGCGGGCCGCCGGTGACAAGGGCGACGGCGGCGGGCCCTCCGTCGGCCTGATCGCCGGGGCCGCCGCCGTCGTGGTGCTCGGCGGCGCCGCGCTCTGGCAGGCCCGCCGCCGTCGCGGCTGACGCGGCCTCGGACAGCACGATGACGGACCACGGCAGCGGCACGCCCGGCGCCCTCGGGCGGCGCCTGGCCCCCGCGGCGCACCGGAGCAACGCCCTGCACCCGGGTGCCTGGTGGATCTGGGCCCTCGGCCTCGGCACCGCCGCGTCGCGCACGACCAATCCGCTCCTGATCGGCCTCCTGATCGGCGTCGCCGGATACGTGGTGGCGGCGCGGCGGACGTCCGCGCCGTGGGCGAAGTCGTACGGCGCGTTCGTGAAGCTCGGCCTGCTCGTGATCGGGATCCGGCTCGTCTTCGCGATCGTGCTCGGCTCGCCGATCCCCGGTACGCACGTCCTCGTCACCCTGCCCGAGGTCCCGCTGCCCGACTGGGCGAGGGGCGTCCGGATCGGCGGCCGGGTCACCGCCGAGGGGCTGCTCTTCGCGCTGTACGACGGCATCAGGCTCGCGGGCCTGCTGATCTGCGTCGGCGCCGCGAACGCGCTGGCCAGCCCGGCGCGGCTGCTCAAGTCGCTGCCCGGCGCGCTCTACGAGGCCGGGGTCGCCGTCGTAGTGGCGATGACCTTCGCGCCGAACCTGATCACCGACGTACAGCGGCTGCGGGCCGCGCGACGGCTGCGCGGGCGCCCCGACAAGGGCGTGCGGGGGCTGCTCCAGGTGGGCCTGCCGGTCCTCGAAGGCGCCCTCGAACGCTCGGTCGCGCTGGCCGCCGCGATGGACGCGCGCGGCTTCGGCCGCAGCGCCGCCGTGCCCGCCGGGGTGCGCAGGGCCACCACCGTGCTGACGCTCGGCGGGCTCATGGGCGTGTGCGTCGGGACGTACGGACTCCTGACCGCGCAGGGCGCCGCGTACGGCCTGCCCGTCCTGGCCGTCGGGCTGCTCGCCGCGCTCGGCGGGCTCAGGCTCGGCGGCCGCAGGGCCGTGCGCACCCGCTACCGGCCCGACCGGTGGGGCGCCAGGGCCTGGGCCGTCGCCGGTTCGGGGATCGCCGTCGCGGGACTGATGATCCTCGCCTCGTCGTACGGCGTCGCGGCCCTGCAACCCGGCGTCGTGCCGCTCGTCGCGCCGACGCTGCCGCTGTGGCCCGCGGCCGCGGTGCTGATCGGTCTGCTGCCCGCTTTCGTCGCGCCGGTGCCCGCCGATTCCTCGCCCACGGTCCCCAAGGAGACGTCATGATCCGCTTCGAGGACGTCTCCGTGACGTACGAGGGAAGTGCCGGGCCCACCGTCCGGGGGGTCGATCTCACCGTCCCCGAGGGCGAGCTGGTGCTGCTCGTGGGTCCCTCGGGGGTCGGCAAGTCGACGCTGCTCGGCACGGTCAGCGGGCTCGTGCCGCACTTCACCGGCGGCACCCTGCGCGGCCGGGTGACGGTGGCGGGCCGCGACACCCGTACGCACAAGCCGCGCGAACTCGCCGACGTCGTCGGCACGGTGGGCCAGGACCCGCTCTCGCACTTCGTGACGGACACCGTCGAGGACGAGCTGGCGTACGGCATGGAGTCCCTCGGCCTCGCCCCTGACGTGATGCGCCGCCGCGTCGAGGAGACCCTCGACCTGCTCGGCCTCGCCGATCTGCGCGACCGTCCCATCGCGACGCTCTCGGGCGGCCAGCAGCAGCGCGTCGCGATCGGTTCGGTGCTCACCCCGCACCCCCAGGTGCTCGTCCTGGACGAACCGACGTCCGCGCTCGACCCCGCCGCCGCCGAAGAGGTGCTCGCGGTGCTGCAGCGCCTCGTCCACGACCTCGGCACCACGGTCCTGATGGCCGAGCACCGCCTGGAACGCGTCGTGCAGTACGCGGACCAGGTCCTGCTGCTCGCGGCCCCCGGCGAGCCGCCGGTGCTCGGCGACCCCGCCGAGCTGATGGCCCGCTCCCCCGTCTACCCGCCGGTGGTCGCCCTCGGCAGGATCGCGGGCTGGTCCCCCCTGCCCCTGACCGTGCGCGACGCGCGCCGCAGGGCGGGGCCACTGCGGGACCGCCTCGCTCGGGCGGCGTCGGAACATCCTGCCGAGTACGCACCCGGCCGGAGCCCGCGCCCGTTCGAGGGCCGCACGTCCGAACCGGCCCACGCGACGCACGCCGACGCGGCGCCCCGCACGGAGACGACGGCCGGAGGGCCCGGCGGCGGCCGCGCACCGGGCCGCTGGCCGCGCCTGCGCAGGGGTCGCGCGGCCGCACCGACCGGTACGTACCCGGAACCGGGGTCCGGACAGGCTGGACAGGCTGGACAGGAAGGGGACGGGGCGTCGGACCGTCGGCCCAGCCCGCGCGAGGACCGCGCGTCCGAGCATCCGCACGGGACATCCACCAATGCCGCGCCCGGGGCGCAGCCCACGGCCGGAAAGACCGGCGTACCGGCGCCGGGACGCCCCTCTCGGCTGCGCAAGGAGCGCGACCCCGCGCCGGTCCACGCCGCCCTGGTCGACCGGCTCGCCGTCCGGCGCGGTCGCGTCGAGGCGTTGCGGCGGGTCGACCTCACCGTCACGCCCGGCGAGACCGTCGCCCTGATGGGACGCAACGGCGCGGGCAAGTCCACGCTCCTCTCCACCCTGGTCGGCCTCCTCGAACCCACGTCCGGCACGGTCCGCGTCGGTGGTGCCGTTCCGCACCGGACGGCGCCGCGCCAGCTGATCCGGCACGTCGGCCTGGTCCCGCAGGAGCCGCGCGACCTGCTGTACGCGGACACCGTGGGCGCCGAGTGCGCGGCGGCCGACCACGACGCGGACGCGGTGCCCGGGGCGTGCCGCGCCCTGGTGAGCGAGCTGCTGCCGGGCATCGCGGACGACACGCACCCCCGGGACCTCTCCGAGGGCCAGCGCCTCGCGCTCGCCCTGTCCATCGTCCTGACCGCGCGCCCGCCCCTGCTCCTCCTCGACGAGCCGACCCGCGGCCTCGACTACGCGGCCAAGGCCCGGCTCGCCGCCGTCCTGCGGGGGCTCGCCGCCGAGGGCCACGCGATCGTGCTCGCCACGCACGACGTGGAACTGGCCGCCGAGATCGCCCACCGCGTGGTGATCCTCGCGGACGGCGAGATCGTCGCGGACGGTCCGACGCCGGAGATCGTCGTGTCGTCGCCGTCCTTCGCGCCGCAGGTCACCAAGATCCTCGCGCCGCAGGAGTGGCTGACCGTGACGCAGGTGCGCCGGGCCCTCGACGCGGCCGGGCAGGACGCGTCGTGACGGCCGCCCCCGCCACCCAGGCGCAGGCCCGCCCCATCCGCCTGGGCCGCCGCTCGATCGCCGCACTCGCCCTGGTCAGCGCCGTGGGCGTGGCCGCCTTCGGCTGGCCGCTGCTCGCCGGTACCGAGTCAGGGCTCAGCGAGCACGCGCAGGACGCGCCGTGGCTGTTCGCCGCGCTGCTCCCGCTGCTGCTCGCCGTGGTCGTGGCGACCATCGCCGACGTCGGCCTGGACGCGAAGGCCATCGCGATGCTCGGGGTGCTGGCCGCCGCGGGCGCCGCGCTGCGACCCCTTGGCGCGGGCACGGCGGGCATCGAGCCGATGTTCTTCCTGATGGTGCTGAGCGGCCGGGTGCTCGGGCCCGGCTTCGGGTTCGTCCTCGGGGCGGTGTCGATGTTCGCGTCGGCGCTGCTGACCGGCGGCGTCGGCCCGTGGATGCCCTTCCAGATGCTGTCGATGGGCTGGGTCTGCATGGGCGCGGGCCTGCTGCCGGGCCCCGACTCCCTCCGCGGCCGCAGCGAGCTGTGGCTCCTCGCGGTGTACGGGGCGGTCTCCTCCGTCCTGTACGGCACGGTCATGAACCTGCAGGGCTGGCCCTACCTCGGCGGCCTCGCCACCGGCGTCTCCTTCGTGCCGGGCGACCCGCTCGCCGACAACCTCGGCCGCTTCATCGCGTACTGCCTGGCCACCTCGCTCGGCTGGGACCTGCCGCGCGCCGTCGTCACGGTGCTGCTCAGCCTCGCGCTGGGGCCCGCCGTCCTGAAGGCGCTGCGCCGGGCCACGCGCCGCGCGGCGTTCGAGGCGCCGGTCACATTCGAGGCCCCCAAGTCGTAGGTACGCCTGCGCGTTCCGTTACATCGAGGCCCCTGCGTGGTGAGGCGGCCCACAGGACTTTGGTCCTCTACGAAGGTGGCTCGTAGCGCGCAGCCCTTGATGTGCATGCGTCAATCACCGCGCTGACCTGGGCATTGAGAGCCACATCACACGACGGACATTCGGCGCGGGTGCGACTTCCACTAGTAAATGGGGTCATTGCGGCGGGGTAACAGCCCTGCTTCTCTGGAGGAGTCGCACGGCGCCGACGAACCCACCCGGGTCGCGGCGCCGCCGCATGTCCCCCACGGATCCCCGCGATCCACGGCGTGCACGGCGACAGCCCCGTCCCCCACCGGAAGGTCCTCTGTGTCCGCCTCGCTCATCCGCCGCATCGCTTCTCCGAAGAAGGCCATCACCGGCGGCCTCGTCGCCGCAGCCGCCACCGGCATGGTCTTCGCCGCGGCCCCGGCCCAGGCAGCCACCCCGACCACCGCGAAGGCCGCTGTCCCGGCCGCCGCCCCCGCCGCCGCTCCCGCGTCCGCCCAGTCGGTCGCGAAGCAGATGATCCCGGACGCCGCGCAGTACCAGGCGTTCAGCAACATCGTGGCCCACGAGAGCGGCTGGAACCACACCGCGACCAACTCCTCCTCCGGCGCCTACGGCCTGGTCCAGGCGCTGCCCGGCTCGAAGATGGCCTCGGCGGGCTCGGACTGGAAGACCAACCCGGCGACCCAGATCAAGTGGGGCCTGGACTACATGAACTCCCGCTACGGCAGCCCGGTCGGCGCCTGGAACTTCTGGCAGGCCAACGGCTGGTACTGAGCCGCCGCGAGCCGCCACTGAGCCACCGAAAGAGGCGGCGACCCCTCCGCGGGGGTCGCCGCCTCTTTCGTACGTCCGGGTCCGCTCACCGCGCGGCGAACCACCGCGCGATCTTCGGCGCCGACTTCACCGCCGACTCCATGTGCGAGACGCCGCCCTGGTCCACGACCGGCGCCCGCACCCCGTGCGACGCGAGGTCGGCCGCGCAGCTGCGGGCGTTCCCGATGGGTACGTCGGTGTCGCCGCGCGCCGCGTAGAGCCGCACCGGCACCTCCGGCTTCCAGTCGCAGACGCCGTCGTTCGCCTCCAGCGCCTCCTTCAGGCCGCCCGTGGGATGCCGCATCCGCTCGTAGAAGCCGGGCGTGAGCAGTTCCTTCACCGACGCGGGCAGCGCGGCGAAGACGTCCTCCTCCCCGTGCCGACCGTCGAAGAGCCGCTCGACCCGGTCCGCGTAGGGGGCGCGGAACGCCTCGGCGGGGTTCTTGTAGAGCGGGTGCAGCCGGTTCTGGGCCACCAGGAAGTACGCGGTGTAGAAGATGCCGCTGGTGTCGTTGACGCGGCCGTCGAACAGGGCGGGGATCTCCTCGCCGGACAGGTCGTAGGGCCCGCTGACGGGGGCGACGGCGCGCACCCGGAACGGCAGGCTCTTGCCACCCCTCCCGCTCAGCTCCCGGGCGAGCGCCATCGCGACCTGGCCGCCCTGCGAGAATCCGGTGAGGTAGAGGTCACCGGTCAGCGTCCTGCCCGCGCGCCCCGCCGCGGCCCGCGAGGCGCGGAGCATGTCCTGGGACGCGGTCACCGCCGAGCGCGTGTCCATGTACGGATGGACGCCCGGGCCCTTGCCGAGCCCGAGGTAGTCGGGGGCGGCGACGGCGTTGCCCGACGCGGCGTACAGATAGGGGCTGAGCCGCCCGAAGTCCTCGCCGACGGAGGGCGCGTAGTCGCGGTGGACCATGGTGCCGTGGGTGTCGGAGACGAGACCGAGCGCCCGCTTCCCGGGGATCTTGGGCAGCACGAAGAGGCCGGTGGCCGTGGTGGGCCCGCCGTCCGTTCCCACGGTGCGGTAGGTGAGGCGGTACGCCGTCACTCCGTACCGCACGGTGGCCGTGTCGACCTTCCCCTTCGCCAGGAAGGCGACGACCTCGGCGCGGCTCAGGTCGGCGACCGGGGTGACCTTCAGGAGATCGCCCCGGTCACCCCGGTCGCCCCGGTCGGCACGCACGGCATGGCGGGCATCGGCCTGCGCGACGGGCGCGGCGACACCCCCGGCGAACATCAACGCGACGAGGGCGGCGGCGCATCGACGTACGGAACGGGTCGGGCCGGACGAGGAGTTGTTCATGCCCTGGACGCTACGGAGCTCCCCTGCCACGCCGACATCCGAGAGCCCCCCGGACAAGGGGTGTACGTACCACCACCCGGGGCAGGGCTTCAGCCCGTCCGGCGCTTGAGGACACCCCCAGGAGGGCGATCCCCGGGGGAATTTCAGCCCGTCCGGCGCTTGAGGACGAACTCGGCGAAGCCGGTGACAGACACCGACCCCGGACTACAGCCGCTGAATGATCGTCCCCGTAGCCACCGCACCCCCCGCACACATGGTGATGAGCGCGAACTCCTTGTCCCTGCGCTCCAGTTCGTGCAACGCCGTGGTGATGAGCCGCGCCCCCGTCGCCCCCACGGGGTGGCCGAGCGCGACCGCGCCACCGTTGACGTTGACCTTCTCCAGGTCCTGCCCGAAGACCTGCGCCCAGCTCAGCACCACGGAGGCGAACGCCTCGTTGATCTCCACGATGTCGATGTCCTTCAGGGACATCCCCGCCTTGCCGAGCACCGCGCGCGTCGCGTCGATCGGCCCGTCCAGATGGAAGTGCGGGTCGGCGCCGACCAGCGCCTGGGCGACGATGCGGGCCCGCGGCTTCAGCTTCAGCGCCCGCGCCATCCGCTTGGACGCCCACATGATGGCGGCCGAACCGTCCGAGATCTGCGAGGAGTTGCCCGCCGTGTGCACGGCGGTCGGCATCACCGGCTTGAGCCGCGCGAGGCCCTCCATGGTCGTGTCGCGCAGCCCCTCGTCGCGGTCGACGAGCCGCCACATGCCCTGCCCGCCGGACTGCTCCTCCTCCGTGGTGGGCACCTGCACGGCGAACGTCTCGCGTTTGAAGCGCTCCTCGGCCCAGGCGGTGGCGGCCCGCTCCTGGGAGATGAGGCCGAGCGAGTCCACGTTCTCGCGGGTGAGCCCGCGCTTGCGGGCGATGCGCTCGGCGGCCTCGAACTGGTTGGGCAGGTCGACGTTCCACTCGTCGGGGAAGGGCTTGCCGGGGCCGTGCTTGGATCCGGAGCCGAGCGGAACCCGCGACATCGCCTCGACGCCGCAGCTGATCCCGACGTCGATGACACCGGCCGCGACCATGTTGGCGACCATGTGGCTGGCCTGCTGCGAGGAGCCGCACTGACAGTCGACGGTGGTCGCCGCGGTCTCGTAGGGAAGTCCCATGGTGAGCCAGGCCGTGCGCGCCGGGTTCATGGACTGCTCCCCGGCGTGCGTCACCGTGCCGCCGACGATCTGTTCGACGCAGTCGGCGTGGATGCCGGTACGGCCGAGGAGCTCGCGATAGGTCTCACCGAGCAGATAGGCGGGGTGGAGATTGGCGAGCGCGCCACCGCGCTTGCCGATGGGCGTGCGTACTGCTTCGACGATGACGGGTTCCGCGGCCATGGGCTCGTCCTCTCCCTCCACGTCCCGCGAGCCGTCCCGGCGCCTCGCGAGAGGAACTAGTACGCGTTCTAGTTCTGTTGTGCAGTCTGCTGAGCGGACCCCCGGCGCCGCAAGGGTCTTGCACGTACCTTGCGCGGGACCCACACGTATTCCTCCGGTCCTGGGCCTTGCCTCTTGTAGAACCCGTTACTACCTTTCGAGCCATCTCCTGATGGTCCGTCAGAATTCAGCACACGCCTGGAGTTGCCGATGCCCTGTCCAGCGCTGCCCGACGGGTTCGACTTCACCGACCCCGACCTGCTCCAAGACCGCGTGCCCCTGCCGGAGTTCGCCCAGTTGCGGCAGACGGAACCGGTGCACTGGATCACCCAGCCGTACCGGATATCCGGCTTCGACGACACGGGCTACTGGGCCGTCACGCGACACGAGGACGTCAAGTACGTCTCCACGCACCCGGAGCTGTTCTCCTCCAACGTCAACACCGCGGTCATCCGGTTCAACGAGTCGATCAGCAGGGACCAGATCGAGGTCCAGCGGATGATCATGCTCAACATGGACCCGCCCGAGCACACCCGGGTCCGCCAGATCGTCCAGCGCGGCTTCACGCCCCGGTCCATCCGCTCCCTGGAGGAGACCCTGCGCGGCCGCGCCCGCTCCATCGTCGAGACGGCACTCGAACAGGCGGGCCCCGACGGCTCCTTCGACTTCGTCACCAACGTCGCCGTCGAACTCCCCCTCCAGGCCATCGCCGAGCTGATCGGCGTCCCGCAGCAGGACCGCTCCAAGATCTTCGACTGGTCGAACAAGATGGTGGCGTACGACGACCCGGAGTACGCCATCACGGAGGAGATCGGCGCCGAGGCGGCCATGGAGATCGTCTCGTACTCGATGAACCTCGCCGCGGCCCGCAAGGAGTGCCCGGCCAAGGACATCGTCAGCCAGCTGGTCGCCGCCGAGGACGAGGGGAACCTCTCGTCCGACGAGTTCGGCTTCTTCGTGATCCTGCTCGCGGTGGCGGGCAACGAGACCACCCGCAACGCCATCACCCACGGCATGCACGCCTTCCTCACCCACCCCGAGCAGTGGGAGCTCTACAAGCGCGAGCGCCCCGAGACGACGGCGGAGGAGATCGTGCGCTGGGCCACCCCGGTGGTCTCCTTCCAGCGCACGGCCACCCAGGACACCGAGCTCGGCGGCGCGTCGATCAAGAAGGGCGACCGGGTCGGCGTCTTCTACTCCTCGGCCAACCACGACCCCGACGTCTTCGAGGACCCCGGCACGTTCGACATCACCCGGGACCCCAACCCGCACCTCGGATTCGGCGGCGGCGGCCCGCACTTCTGCCTCGGCAAGTCCCTCGCGGTCCTGGAGATCAACCTCCTGTTCAACGCCATCGCGGACGTCCTGCCGGACCTCCGGCTCGTCTCCGACCCGCGCAGGCTCCGCTCCGCCTGGCTCAACGGGGTCAAGGAACTGCGGGTCAGCACCGGCTGACCCGCCTCCAAGGGAGGCGGGGGCAACCCCTCACGCCCGTCCCCGCCTCCCCCGGAGGGCCCCGTACGCGCAAACGGACGTATCCGGTCGACTCCCGACACGAAACCAACGTTTCCGTTGCACAGGGCGTCTTGAGAGGTGAACCTTGCCGTCCCAAGACTTCGAACGGAAACGGTGGCCGTGGCTTCTGCCGACATCTCGCTCGCGCCGTCCGGCAGTTCGCCCGCCGAGCGGAACTCCGCCTTCCGAGCATTCTGCCGCCGCCACCGCGTTCCGCTCCTGGCCACCGTCCCCACCCTTCCCCTGTACGCGGTGTGGGCGGCGTTCCTCGCGACCGGCGGCGGTGATCTCGCCGCACAGGAGGCCTGGGCGAGATTCGCCTCCGAGCACGGGGCGGCCGCGTACAACCTCTTCTGGTACGGCGGCATGCACACCGCCAACTACAGCCTGATCTCGCCGTATCTGATGGCGCTCGCCGGTGTGAAGACCGTGACGGTGCTCTCCGGCGTCGCGGGCGCCTGGCTGGCCGCCGCGCTGGTCCAGCGCTCCGGGATCCGCAGGCCGCTGGCGCCCGCGGTGCTCGCCTCGCTCGGGGTGTGGTGCAACGTCGCCTCCGGGCGCACCACGTTCGCGCTCGGCCTCGCCTTCGGCCTCGGGGCCTGTCTGGCCCTGGCGCGGGAGCGGCGCCTGACCGTCGCCGTGCTCTGCGCGGCGCTCGCCACCATGGCGTCCCCGGTCGCGGGGCTCTTCCTGGTGGTCGCGGGCGCGGGCTACTTCTTCGTACGCGACTGGGCGCGCGCCGCGACACTGATCGTGCCGCCGTTCGCGGTCGTGGCGACGACGACGGTGCTCTTCCCCTTCAACGGCGAACAGCCGATGGCCTTCGACCGGATCTTCCCGCCCGCGCTGTTCGGCCTGGCACTCGCCCTGGCCGCGCCCGCGCACTGGCGGGTGCTGCGGTGGGGCGCGGGCGTGTACGCGGCCGGCACCGTCCTGACCTTCCTCATCCCGTCCCCGATCGGCACGAACGTGGAGCGGCTCGCGGAGCTGTTCGGCCCCGCCGCGCTGCTCGCGGCGCTGCTCGCGCCCGGCCTGACCAGGCTGCGGCGCGTCGCGCTCGCGGTGGCGCTCGTCCTGTCGTCGGCCTGGGTGGTGCAGAAGACCGTCGACGACCTGATGGTGTCGACGAAGGTGCCGAAGTGGGCGGCCGACACCCACGGCGTGGTGCGCGAGCTCGAACGCCTCGGCGCCGACCGGGGCCGCGTCGAGGTGGTCCCGGCCCGCAACCACCGCGAGGCCACCGCGCTCTCCCCGTACGTGAACATGGCGCGCGGCTGGAACCGCCAGCTCGACATCGAACGCGGCCGCCTCTTCTACGACGGGTCGTTCTCGGCCACCACCTACCGGGCCTGGCTCGACCGGTGGGCCGTCGGCTACGTGGTCCTGCCGCTCGGCAGGCCGGACGGTCCCGCCGAGGCCGAGGCGGCCCTTGTGGCGCGCGAACCGGCGTGGCTGCAGCCGGTGTGGAAGGACGCGAACTGGCGGATCTACCGGGTGCGCAACTCGGTGCCGCTGGTCTCCGAACCCGCGTCCGTGGTGCGCTCCACCGGCTCCGACATGGTGGTCCGGGTGCCGAAGCGGGGCTCGGTGACCGTACGCCTGGTGTACTCGCCGTGGCTTCGGGCAGAGGGAGCCTGCCTGAAGCAGCACGGCGAGTTCACCCGGCTCTCGGTGCCGGGGCCCGGCACCTACAAGATCAGCTCGGGGTACGGTCCTTCGCGGGGTCGTCCCTCGACGTGCCGGTAGCGGGAACGGTGGCGGGATCGGTCGCGGGATCGGTCGCGGGATCGGTCGCGGGATCGGTGGCGGGCACCGCCTTGAGTGGCTGTCGCACCCTGGGTCCCTGGAGCAGATACGTCAGGCCGAAGCCCGCGCCCACCACGGCCGCGCCGCCCACCGCGTCGAGCACCCAGTGGTTGCCGGTGCCCACGATCGCGCAGACCGTGAAGAACGGGTGCAGCAGGCCGAGCGCCTTCATCCACCACTTCGGCGCGACGATCGCGATGACCAGACCGCACCACAGGGACCAGCCGAAGTGCAGCGAGGGCATCGCCGCGTACTGGTTGGTGAGGTCGGTCAGCGTGCCGTAGTTCGGCTGGGTGAAGTCCTGGACGCCGTGCACCGTGTCGATGAAGCCGAGCTCCGGCATCAGGCGCGGCGGGGCCAGCGGGTAGGCCCAGAAGCCGATGAGGGCGAGGACCGTCGCGAAGCCGAGCGCGGAGCGCGCCCAGCGGTACTCGGCGGGCCTGCGCGCGTACAGGACGGCGAGGACGGTCAGCGGCACCACGAAGTGGAACGACGTGTAGTAGAAGTTGAGGAAGTCCTCGAGCCAACCGGTCCGCGCCGTGAGGTGGTTGAACCAGTGCTCGACGTCGATGTGCAGGAACTGCTCGATCGCGTACACCTGTTCGCCGTGCCGCTCGGCGGTGGCCCGGCCCCCGGAGATGGTGCCGCCCGTCGCGGCCAGCCTGACCTGCTGGTACGCGGAGTAGCCGACGCGGATCAGGAGCAGTTCGAGGAGCAGGTTCGGACGGGTCAGGACGCGCCGCCAGAACGGGACGAGCGGCACCCACTGCCAGCGGGCGGGGAGGGGCGCCGCGTAGTCGGTGGGGGTCGGGCTCCGGTACCGCGGATGCGTACGGGACAGGAACGGCACCACGACGGCGGCGGCGAGCGCCGCGACCAGGACCACGTTGTCCCTGACCGGCTCGCTGGCCGGTACGTTCGGCAGCATCATCTTGGCGGGCAGCGTCGACACCAGAACGACGGCCACCGGCCACACGTACCGGTCGGACTGCTTCTTGCCCGCCCTGCCGACCACCGCGAAGAGCACCCACAGGAGCTGGTGCTGCCAGGTCGTCGGCGACACCACGACGGCCACGCAGCCGGTGACCGCGGTGGCGAGGAGGAGCTGCCCGTCCTTCGCGTAGCGCACCGCGCGGCGCACGCCGAGGAAGACGACGGCCGCGCCGAGCCCCAGGAAGAGCCCCGTCTCCAAGGGGCCCCTGATGCCGAACCGGAGCAGCATGCCGTGCAGCGACTGGTTGGCGTTGGCGTCCGGGTTCGCGCCGAGTCCCGCGCCCGCCAGGTGGTGGACCCAGTACGTCCAGGAGTCGTGCGGCAGGACGGCCCAGGCCAGCGCGGTGCAGGCGGCGAAGGTGAGCCCGGTGGAGGCGGCGGCGCGCTTGCGTCCGGTGAACCAGAGCAGCCCGGCGAAGAGCAGGATCGTGGGCTGCAGGGCCGCGCCCACGCCGATCAGGACACCACTGGCCCGTTCACCGCGGACCGCGAAGAGTCCCAGCAGGACGAGCAGCACCGGGATGATGCTGGTCTGGCCGAGGTAGAGGGCGTTGCGGACCGGCAGCGAGAGGATCAGGAGACTGATCGCCACGGGCGCGGCGAGCAGCGCGGTGCGCCGTGACACCGGCTGCGGCAGGGCGCGGGCCGCGAGCAGCCCGATGACCACGACCAGGCCGAGCGTGCCGAACGTCCAGCCCCAGCCGAGCGCCTGCTCGGCGGAACGGGCCAGGGGTTTGAGGACCAGACCGAAGAACGGCGTCCCGGTGAACTTGTCCGCGTCGTAGAGCGAGCCCTTCACGTGCAGGACGCCCTCCGGGCCGATCCAGGTCTCCAGATCGGTGAAGCGCTCGGTCCTCGGCGTAAGCAGCACGGCGGCCGCCTGCCGGGCCGCGAGGAGCGCGGCGATCAGCCAGAGGGCGATGCGGATCGCGCCGATCCGCGCCTGAGGGCCGTCGGGCGGCCGGGCCCCCAAAGCACCGCCGGGTCCCCTGTGCTCCCTGTTCACCACGCGCTCTCGGCCCTCCCGTCAGATGTGTCATGTCTGCGGTCCTGCCTTCCCGCGGGCCCGAAAGGGGCCCGGGAAGTCGTGCTGGTGCGAAGTTGCACTTGTGCGCAGTCGTGCTCGTGCGAAGCCGTGCTGGTGTGAAGTTGTACTGGTGCGCAGCAGTGCTCGTGCGCAGTCGCGCTCGCCCCTGTGGTGAGACGCTCGTCGCCGCCGTTTCACCTGACGGCCATACCGTTTTCTATCGGCTTTTCTCCACCACCGCCCCACCGAGTACCCGGCCGTCCGGTTCCTGACGTGCGGTTCCCGCCTGGCTCCGCGACATAGATCACAAGGGCGACTTGTCCGCACTACCGAAGGAAACGCCGTTTGACCTGGATAGCAGCGGTTTTCCCGCCCTGCGCGGTCGCCCGGCCACCGACCGTAATGATGGCCGATGCACCTATGGTCGCTTTCGGGCCGCCCCGGTTTCCGTGGGTGGCCCTGTCCTTTGTCGTCGACCGAGAGCAGGCGAGCGAACCCTTGGTGAGCGCCACAGCCGTCGCACCCAGCGAGACCGGAGCCCCGCGGCCCCGGAACGGAACAGCCCAGGACGTGACCGTCACCGACCCCGCGATGGTCAAGCGCGCGGTGAAGGCGGCCGCCCTCGGCAACGCGATGGAGTGGTTCGACTTCGGCGTCTACAGCTACATCGCCGTGACTCTCGGCAAGGTCTTCTTCCCCTCGGGCAACCCCACCGCCCAGCTGCTCTCCACCTTCGGCGCCTTCGCCGCGGCCTTCCTGATCCGCCCGCTCGGCGGCATGGTCTTCGGCCCGCTGGGCGACCGCGTGGGCCGCCAGAAGGTGCTCGCCCTCACCATGATCATGATGGCGGCGGGCACGTTCGCGATCGGCCTGATCCCGTCGTACGCCACGATCGGCGTCTGGGCACCGATCCTGCTGCTGCTCGCCCGCTTGGTGCAGGGCTTCTCCACGGGCGGCGAGTACGCCGGTGCCGCCACGTTCATCGCGGAGTACGCCCCCGACAAGAAGCGCGGCTTCCTCGGCAGCTGGCTGGAGTTCGGCACGCTGGCGGGCTACATCGGCGGCGCGGGCCTGGTCACCCTGATGACGGCCCTCCTCTCCACGGACGACCTGCTCTCCTGGGGCTGGCGCATCCCGTTCCTGATCGCGGGCCCGATGGGCCTGATCGGCCTCTACCTGCGCATGAAGCTCGAAGAGACCCCGGCGTTCGCGGCCGAGCTGGAGAAGGCCCACAAGGACGAGCAGACCCGCCCCAAGGTGCGCCTGCGCGACATGGTGACGGGCCAGTGGAAGGCCCTCCTCCTCTGCATGGGCCTGGTCCTGGTCTTCAACGTCACGGACTACATGCTGCTTTCGTACATGCCCAGCTACCTCACCAGCGAGCTGAAGTACGACGAGACGCACGGCCTCCTGGTCATCCTCGCCGTGATGGCGCTGATGATGTGCGTCCAGCCGTTCGCGGGCGCCCTGACGGACCGCGTCGGCCGCCGCCCGGTGATCGCCGCGGGCTGCGCGGGCTTCTTCCTGCTCTCCGTCCCCGCCCTGCTCCTGATCCGCGAGGGCTCGCTCTGGGCGATCGCCCTGGGCCTCGGCGCGCTCGGCCTGCTCCTGGTCTGCTTCACGGCCTCGATGCCGTCGACCCTGCCCGCCCTCTTCCCGACGAAGGTCCGCTACGGCTCCCTCTCGATCGGCTTCAACATCTCCGTCTCGATCTTCGGCGGCACGACCCCCCTGGTGGTCACGGCCCTGATCGGCGCGACCGGCGACAAGATGATGCCCGCGTACTACATGATGGCCGCGGCGGTGATCGGCGGAATCGCGGTCTGGTTCCTGACGGAATCGGCCCGCAGGCCCTTGCCGGGGTCGCCTGCGGCGGTGGAGACGCAGGCGGAGGCGGAGGCGATGGCTCTGCGCGGGGGCAAGTTCAGCCCCTCCGGCGCTTGAGGAGCGGGGTCCGGGGCGGAGCCCCGAGGATGTGACGCCCACCCTCCGGGGGAACGCGGGCACAGAATTCAGCCCCTCCGGCGCTTGAGGAGCGGGGCCCGGGGCGGAGCCCCGAGGACGTGACGCCAACCGAACCCAAGGCAGAGTCACCGCTCAAGCCCCGCGAGGAACCCCCGCCTGCCACCCCACGAACAACGGCACCTCCCCCGCCCCATCAAGAACGACAACCCCGAACGGCCGGTCAAAGGCAACCCACTCAACTCGCCCAGACACCGCCGCCCCACCGGGCCGCATAGGCACAGCCGTGACCGCCGCCGCCTCGACCCCCTCCTCCGCGACCTTCACCACCGCCTCCTGAACGACCTGCGATATCGCGAGCCGCTCCGGCGACATCCCGGAGAAGTCCGCCGCATCGCTCATGGCCCACCGCACCCCCAGCCCGGCCAACTGCTCCGTCGCGTCGATCCGCGTACGGAGCGAGAAGCGGGGCAGTGCCATGACGACCCGGTCGGCGTCGATCGCCGACCGCCGTTCGCGCGGCGCCCAGCCGAGCGGCAGCACCGCATCGGCCCCGGCACCGGGTTCCCCCACCACGAACCGCACCCGGACGGGCGCGCGCCCACCCGTCGAGGCACACCGCATCTCGACAACGCGCACACGACCACCCACCGCACCGTCCACCACCCAGGCGTCCCCCGCAGCGACCCCCCGCCGCATCGTGGGCACCTGATGCACACGCCCCGCCGCGTCCGTGAAGGCGGCATCGCGCGTACCGGCCCCTTCGAAGGGGTCCTCCCAACGCGCCTTCAGGGCAAGCGCGTTGACCAGGAGAAGCAGGGTGTCCGGCGTGACGGCCACCGGCAGACGCTCGATCAGCCCGCCCGTCACGTCCCGCACCCACGCGTCCGCCGCTTCGGGGTCCATGTCCCCGAAGCCCACGCCGGGCAGCGCCTCCCGATACTCCCGCAGGACCGGAACCCCGCTCCACACGCGCGTGGCGACGCCCACGGAGTCCGTGTCGGCGAGGGCCCGCGCCGCTCCCGTCACCGCGCGCGCCGCGTCCGGCCCGGCGCAGCCGAGCAACTCCCGCAGCTCGACGGCGGTTTCCCCGCGGGCACCCGCCGCGACGGCGGCCAACGCGAGCCACAGCCCCACAGGTGAACACAGAAAATCCCCGCCCTGCTCCTGCCCGCGCAGCACGACCCCCGGCAGCCACCGCTCCGCAAGCCCGCGCATCGCCGCCGCGGGCAACACTTCCCCCACCTCGTACGCCATACCGCCCCCGCCCCCGAAACCCCACACCACGCCGCGCCACGCCACGCCACGACCTTCAGCCCAGTATGGGAGCCACCACTGACAATCGCCCGCTCCCCCAGTAGACTCCTTAGCGAAACTAACTAGGCAGTCGAAGGGAACGTACGAACCACATGACTCAGCAGCAGTGGAACTCCGTCGACGACTACTTCACCGGCCTCCTCGCCCCGTCCGACGACACCCTGACCGCCGCCCTGCGCGACAGCGACGCGGCCGGACTCCCGCAGATCAACGTCGCCCCGAACCAAGGCAAGTTGCTCCAGCTGCTCGCCCAGGTCCAGGGCGCCCGCCGCATCCTGGAGATCGGCACGCTCGGCGGCTACAGCACCATCTGGCTGGGCCGCGCGCTGCCCGCCGACGGCCACCTCGTCACCCTCGAATACAGCCCCGAGCACGCCTCCGTGGCCCGCGGCAACCTCGCCCGCGCCGGACTCGACAAGATCGCGGAGGTCCGTGTCGGCCCCGCCCTCGACTCGCTCACCGCACTCGCCGCCGAGCACCCCGACCCCTTCGACCTCGTCTTCATCGACGCGGACAAGGCCAACAACCCGCACTACGTGGAGTGGGCGCTCAAGCTGACCAGGCCCGGCAGCCTGATCGTCCTCGACAACGTCGTACGCGGCGGCGCCGTCACGGACGGCACCAGCACCGACGCGAGCGTGCGGGGCACCCGCGCCGCGCTGGAACTCATGGCGAACCACCCGAAGTTGAGCGCCACGGCGCTGCAGACGGTGGGCACCAAGGGGTACGACGGCTTCGCGCTGGCCCGCGTACAAGACTGACCGCCCACGGGGCGACCACCTCACCCCCGTACTCGCCCCCGTACTCAACCCTCGTGGAAAAAGCCCACGTTCACGCTGCGCGGCCCCGACCTGTCCTGGATGACGACCTCGCCGGAACCGCCTCGGGGAAGCGGTTCCGTCGCCCCGTACACGAGGGGCCGCGCCATGCCCTGCGACACCACCCGTACCTCGGATGCCGGGTCGGGGTTCGAGCCGCGCAGCCAGGTCACCGCCCAGCCTCCGTCGGGCCCGCAGCGGAACTCCAGGTGCGCACGGGACACGAACAGCCAGTCGTCGGGCGTCACGAGCCCGCACAGGCTCCGGTCGCGCCCCACCCGCAGCACCGCGCCCGGCTCGCTCGACGCGTCGGCCATGTGCATGCCCGCGGTCGCGCCGGAATCGGCCCCGGACACCGAGGCCATGGTCAGCTCCAGCACGTACGCACGCTCCTTCGACTCACAACTTCACGACACACCCGGCCCGGACACCCGGCCCGGACACCCAGCCCGGCACGGCGAACACCGCCGACGCGCACCGCGCCGCCGCATCTTAGGTCGGCCACCCGCACCAGCACACCCTCGCTGGGACAATGACCCCATGACTGAACGCAAGCCACCTGGCGTGAACTTCGAGTCCTGGATCGACAAGCAGATCAGGGAGGCCGAGGAGCGCGGCGACTTCGCCGAGCTGCCGGGCAGGGGCAAGCCTCT
This sequence comes from Streptomyces kanamyceticus, assembly GCF_008704495.1. NCBI lineage: Bacteria > Bacillati > Actinomycetota > Actinomycetes > Kitasatosporales > Streptomycetaceae > Streptomyces > Streptomyces kanamyceticus. The sequence continues at coordinate 7,036,238 of NZ_CP023699.1, read as the reverse complement.
GTCGGGCGACCAGAGCACACCGTACGACGAAATGTGGTGGGTCAAGCAGAAGTTGGCCCGCGAAGGCGTCTCCTATCTGTCTCCGACCCTCACCCTGCGCAAGGAGGCCGAGGACGTCATAGCCGCGGCCGCCGACGCCCCGTCCGAACGGATGGCGCGGCAGCTGGTGACGGAGCTCAACGACAAGATCCGCGAGGCGCTGCGCGTGCCGCCACCGGGGCCGCCGCTCGGCCTGACCCCCTTCGACCTGGACGAGGTGGCCCGCACCTGGCGCGAACGCCACAAGGAACGCCACAAGGACTGACACGACCCGCCGTTTCCGGCCGTTTGACGAGTCGCTTCCTGGCAACTCGTCCCGGGGACACGCGCCGGGGCCGCACGCGGGCCCGGCGCCCAGGCCCACTCCCCCGGGAAGGCACTCACCCATGTCCACAGTCATGATCATCGTGCTGATCGCGGTCGTCGTGGTCCTAGCCGCCGCCACGGGCGTCGCGGTGAGCCGCGGCGGGCGCACGGGCGGCGGGCGCAGCCTGAAGCGGCGCTTCGGACCCGAGTACGACCGCACGCTCGCGCGGCACGACGGCGACACCAGGGCCGCCGAGCGCGACCTCGGCGAACGTGTGAAGCGGCACGGTTCGCTGCGGACGCTGCCGCTCGACCCCGCGGCCCGCGAACGGTACGCGGCCCGCTGGGCCGTCGCCCAGGAGCGCTTCGTCGAATCCCCGAGCGAGGCGGTGGCAGAGGCGGACCGGCTCGTCGCCGAACTGGCGGGCGCCCGCGGCTTCCCCGACAGCGGTCACTACGAGGACCAGCTCGACGCCCTCTCCGTGCACCACGCCCACCACGTCCACGGCTACCGCAGCGTGCACCGCGCGGCCCTCGGTACGACGGGCGCCGGGAAGAACCCGGAGGAGAACCCGGCAGGGACCGAGGAGTTGCGCGCGGCGATGGTCGAGGCGCGGGCGCTCTTCGACGACCTCCTCGCGGACAAGGGCGACCGCTCCGCCACGCGCCCCGACTCCGACAAGCACGCCTCGGGCAAACGCTCGACCGGCATCACCCGAAGGGGAGTTCAGCATGGCTGACACAGCGCTCTTCCCGCCCGGCGAACGCGACAAGCTGATCCTGCGCCTCCAGAACGCCGTGGGCGGTTTCGTGGACGGCCCCGGTGACGCCGTGGAGGACGCCGACCGTGTCCTGGAGGACACGATCCAGCACCTCACGGCGGCCCTGGCGGAACGCCGCCGCACGATCCGCACGTCCTGGCAGCCCCCGGAGACCACCCCCGAAGCCACCCCCAAGGAAGCCACCAACACGGAACAGCTCCGCCTGGCCCTCCGCGACTACCGCGAGACGACCGAACGCCTGCTCCAGATCTAGACCCAACGTCCAGGCCCACGTCTACGTCCACGCCAGCCGCACCAGGGGCCACACCTCACACCGCCCCGACAAGCCCGTGCGGCAGGATGGCGGCATGAGCATCGTGAAGATCAACGCCCTCACCGTCCCCGAGGAACAGCGCGAAGTCCTGGAGAAGCGCTTCTCCGCCCGCGCGGGCTCGGTGGAGAACTCCGACGGCTTCGAATGGTTCGAACTGCTGCGCCCGCAACAGGTGCGTTGATGTACCACTAGGTCGCTCATCGCGACTGTTGGCTCTTACGGCAGGATGGGCACATGAGCGTAGTCAAGATCAACGTCCTGACCGTTCCCGCCGAACAGCGGGAAACCCTCGAGAAGCGCTTCGCGTCCCGCGCAGGATCCGTCGAAAACTCGGACGGCTTCGAGTGGTTCGAACTTCTCCGCCCCATCGAGGGCACAGACGACTACCTGGTCTACACGCGCTGGCGTGACGAGGAGTCGTTCCAGGCCTGGATGGAGGGCCCGATGAAGTCGGCCCACCAGGGCGGCGGCGACCGGCCTAAGCCTGCGGCTAGCGGGTCCACGGTGTGGTCTTTCGAGGTCGTGCAGCAGGCAGCACCCAAGAGCTAGTAGGCGTCAGGCCCAAGAGCTCCGCACCGAAAACTGGTGCGGAGTTCTTTTCTACCCCGCACCGTTGATTTGCAGACATATTCAGCTTCCGCGCTTCAGTCGACCACGAATCGCCAAAACACCAAGGCCTAACAGAACCGGCTCAGAAAACCGTGAGACCATCTCAACGTATGTTCCTGACGTGGTGAGGTCCTGCCCACTGGAACGGAATACCACAGAGTTTAATGTGACGTTTAAAGCTTTCTCGAGTCTTTTGCCAGTGAACCAGTCACCCGAAGGGTTCTTCAAGCCCTCCTCATCAACCTCAAGGGACACCTCTCCCCCACCACGCGGAATAGCCCCTGTCACCTTCTGACTGGGGGAGTTAAGTGGGAGACCAATCCCCATCATGAGAAGAATAGTGATAATCATGGCCGCGCCAAGCCAGCCGAATGCACGCGAGGCGCGGAGTCCATATCCCGATAGCAGCCAATAGGCTTGACGCAGCCAACGTTCCCCCATCCCCCAATTTTGACCATGCCGCCGCATCTCCATCTCACCGTAGTAGAAGTCGTTTGCTCCTGGTTCGTCCTTCGCGTCTTCACGCCCCTTCCGAAGCTGCTGATAAATGGTCATCAGCGCCGCAACTCCGGGGTCGGGCTGCATACTTTCCGGCGGGTCACCCCAGCCATTTCTCAGATATTTAGGATGACTTTCCAGTGCACGCCATTGCCGCTCTTCTTCAATCACCTTACGCTTCGCCCAACCGAATGGCGTAAACCCAATACGTCCCGACGGGGGCGCACCAAACGTCCACCGACCCTCAAGTCTGAGCTGATCAAGGTTGAACGCTCCAGCGAATCGACAATTTGTTAAATCGACGTCCACAAGCGTTAAATTGCTCGCATCAACGCTACCGATGTCGAGCAGCTTTACCCTTTCGCCCGAATCGGACATCACAGATTCATCCAGGACATCTCCAAACATTCCTACAAACGTCCGACTGGCCGCAATTACGCTCGTCGGACCGCCGAGTGTCGCCCCAGTCATGCGCACCGTGGCATAACGCAGCAACAGCGTTGCCCCTGACTCAAACCTTGTGCCACCAAAGTCGACGTGGCTTGCGCATGCTCGAATCATGACGGGGGATCGAAAAATAGTACGCCCAAAGCTGACGCTCGAGCGAAATACACACGCCCCCTCCACCAGGCCCGCAATATCCCCCTTATCGAATATTACTTCATCCCGAAACGTTGCCCCCTCCCACATGAAATCTTCAGCGACGCACAGCCCTTCAAACTCAACAAGTCCAGTGAAGTCACAGCCCGACACATTGAAGTAGCCGCCCGTTGTTTTCGAATAGATAAACTGCACCCCACTCCTGAATGTTGAATCACGAAAAGATACGTTCTCGACCGCTTCCATGTTCGACAAATAAGCATGTCCGGACACCTTGACTTCATAGCATTCGATATCCCCGTCAGTCCTGCATCCTCTCAACAGAAAGGAACCATCTATTTGACATCGCGCCACTCTGATACGGCTGCCAATCTCTGAGCCTTCCAAATTTAGAGAGCCGCCAACCTTGGCTCTATAGAAGTCAACACCCATAGGAGCCTTGATAAAGCTAGCCTTGATCCCCTTTTCAAGTCGAGCTCCTTCGAGATCCAGATAAGAAGAGGTCCGCATACCCCAGCAGTCGACTTCTTCAGCGAATCGCGCATAAGCGAGATCCACACTTCCTTCGACTTCCGCCTTCTTGAGGCAGAGATAGCCGAAGTGCGGCCTCCCCTCCTCGTCGGCGACAGCTTGTTTTATTCTTTCAAAGTGACTCTCCGAGATCCTGGTGTGTTCCAGATGAACGTCAGATCCAGGCGCGAGTTGTGCCAACCATGCATCAAATTGCCCGTCAGAGAGATGAGCGATACACCGTTCGTATCCGCCTCCCGACTGGGCGCCTTCACAACTTTCCACTGTGCAAGTCGGCCATTCCGGTATGATCCTCAAAGACATGGACTAGATTCTCCACATCCTCATTGGCATCCGCAGTGGATTTGCTATAAAAGCTAGGAACTGGCTGGCCTCTCGCCGCGGGCGGTGATCGATGGGTACGGTCTAAGTCGTGTCCGGCAGCGTCGGGTTGGTCACCCATGGGCGTGTGCCGGTGGATCGCGCGCGACTAGGGAGCTGGTTCGGGCATGGCGGCTGACGCTGCTCAGGGTTCGGAAGAGGCGTTCACATCCACGGTGGCGACGCGGGTGATGGTTGCCGCATGCCAAGCCGCGGGACTCGACGCCAGAGACGCGGAGTTGATCCGGCTCGGGGAGAACGCGCTGTTTCGGCTGGCCTCTGTGCCAGTGATCGTGCGTGTGGCCCGCGGGACACAGTGGCTACCCAAAGCCCGTACCGAAGTAGGTGTCTCGCGCTGGCTGACCTCTGAAGGGTTCCCTGCCGCTCGTGTCGTCGAGGACCTGGAACAGCCCCTCCTGATCGACGGGCACCCTGTGACGTTCTGGCATCTGATCGTCGAAGGAGGTCGGAGGGCAACGTACGGCGAGCTCGGCGGTGTCCTGCGGGATCTGCACTCGCTGACTGTGCCGGATGGCCTTCAACTGCCTTCGTTCGAGCCCTTCGACAAGCAGGAGCTGCGGCTCGATCGGGCCGTGATCCCGGAGGATGACAAGGTCTTCCTCCGGAAGCGTGCGCGGGAACTGCGGGACAGGTTCGCCGAGTTGCGGTTCGAGACACCGAAGGGGCCCGTACACGGTGACGCGCATGTGCAGAACCTCATGGTGGACGCTCAGGGGCAAGTGATCCTGATCGACTTCGAAGCCTTCTGCTTCGATCATCCGGAATGGGACCTGATGGTCACGGCCACGGAGCATCACAGCCTTGGGTGGCAGACCGATGAGCAGTATGCCGACTTCGTGGGCGCCTACGGTCGCGACCTGTACGACTGGGACGGGTACGAGACGCTGCGGGGCCTGCAAGAGTTCGGCATGACGACCTGGCTCATGCAGAACGTGCAGGAGGATGAGCGCACGGCAGCTGAGTACCGGCGGCGTATAGCAGGGCTGCGCAACGACGACGCGCCCCGGGACTGGCGTCCTGACGGTGCCTGGTAGCGGCTACTCGTCGTCCAGGCGGGCGATTGCCTCGCGGACCTTCTCGTTGAAAGCTGCCACCGTGGCGTTCGCCGAGTGCTCGCTGACCTCGTGCTGGAAGTCGTTCACGTAGCGCTGGAAGCGGGCGGACTGGAGGGTGTCGCCGCCGTCGACGGCCAGGCTGGCGGTGGTGACAGCGGCTTCCAACTCGCCGTTCAGCAACTGGCTTTGGGCTAGCACCATGCGGCAGAAGCCGAGAGTGCGCGCGTACTGCGGGTCGGTGTTGTCCACCGCTCGCTGAGCGTGCGCGACGGCTTCGCGTCGCTGCTTGAGGTCGCGGAAGCAGTGGCAGAACTCGCCCATGAGCTCGGCGGAGTCGAAGTAGCCGAGCCATTGGGGATCTTCGGCCGTGTCGGCCCGCTCGAAGGCGCGCTCGGCCTCGTTCATGGCTCGGCCCGCACCGATGGGATCTCCGGCGTTGGACAACGCGCGGGCCTCCATCGCGGAGAACAGCGCCATGGCTCGGGGAGTCGCCTTGCCGTGCGCGCCCTCGACGCCTGCGCGGGCGAGCTGGATGGCCTGGGCGTGGTTGCCGAGGTAGTTCGCCTGATGGCTGAGGTTGGACAGGATGCGGGCACCGAACATCCGGTCGTCGATGACCTTCGTGAGGCGGAGTGTCGAGATCAGGTAGCGGTGCGAGAGCGTGTGGTTTCCGCTGTCGTACGCCGTCCATGCGAGCAGTTGGGAGATCTCGGCCGCGGCGCCGAACAGGGAGTTGCCGACCTTCTCGCTGTAGCTGGCGCTGAGCAGTGGCAGGACCTCGTGGCGGAAGTAGTGGCGCAGCGCCTTGTGGCCGTGGCCCCCGCCGTACAGGAAGTCGAGGCGCATGAACATGTCGGCGGCGGTTCTGACGGCTCGTACGTCGCGCATGCCGACGCGCTGGGACGCGGGCCTGTCGGCCTGGACGCCATCGGGGCGCGCGACCATCCAGGACAGGACGGCGGCACTGAGGTCGCTCTCGGCCACGATCAAGCCGGTGCCGTCCACGGATTCCGGTCGCTCCTGGGCCAGGCCGTCAAGCATGGTCAACACGTCGGGTAGGGACTGCTGGTAGTTGACGTCCAGCGGTGTCGGTGGTTCGGTCTGGCCGAAGAACCCGAGATCGGCGGGGGTGACTCGGCGACCGAGTTTGACGCTCAGCGCGTCCGCCATGATTGCGGCTGTTTGCGGTTGGATACCGGCCCCGGACCGCCATCGCTGAACCGCAACGTGTGTTGTTCCGAGGTCGGTTCCGCGCTGCCGCCCGAGATCGCGCATGCGCTTGGCCAGGCCCTTGTTCGAGACCTGGGCCTCGTCCATGAGTGAGATCAGTTGCGCGTTCGGCTCTCGGTTCATGTTCCCCTGCCAACCCGAGATGACGGCTTGTGTTCATCGTGGCACAGGCCGGTGATCCCCAGGGGGTTCATCGGTGAACCCCCCTCTCCTCCACCGGTGTTCACGTGAACCCCGTAGTGAACGCTCCCGATCGCGCGGCCCGCGCCGTTCACTGGTCTGCACGGAAAGCGGCGGTCATGAGGACCGGCCGACATTCGGGAGGGGGCGCAATGAACGCGCCGGACAGCAGACGCCTAGCGAACACTTCAGCGGTGCCCGCTGCTCGCGCTCAGGAGCAGGTACCGGTCGGCGGGCGCTTCCGTGCGCTGACGCTCTTCGCCGAGTCTCCGGACTCCGTGCGCGGCTCGCGCCAAATGGTGAGCGCATGTCTCCGGGACTGGGGACTTGCCCGCCTCGTCGATGACGCTCAACTGGTCGTCTCAGAGTTGGTCGGAAACGTCGTGCATCACGTCGTGCCGGACGACTGCTTGTCGCGGCCCGGTGCCGCGCGGCGTATCGACGTAGTCCTCAAGATGTGGCCGAAGTGGCTGTTCATCGGGGTGGCCGATGAGGACTCGACGCCGCCTGATCTGCCGGTGGGTGAGTTCGTCTCCCCCGAACTGGCAGGTGAGTTGTGCGCGGCGGTGTTGCCGGACACAGGGCGCGGTCTGTTCATCGTGCACCGCCTCGTCGATGCCGTGTGGTGGGAGCCGGGTGAGGTGGGCGGCAAGACCGTTTGGTGCCGGTTCGACCTCGCCCCGGGCTCTGCCGACGGGGTGACGTAGAGACCGCCGGGCCGTCGTCTCCCTGCATGCTCCCTCGCGATCGGGAGCGTGGGCTACGGCCCGGTTAGCGGCCGGGGTCTGACCAACCCGGCCCTGGGGTGCGGCCCCTCGGCAGAGGCGAATCACTCTTGCCTGAGGGGCCGCGCTTCACAACCACATACCGAGACCGGACCACCCCCGCGCCGGGAAGCAACCGGGGTGGTCCGGCAGGGGACGCAGCGGTCCCCGGTGCCTGATGGTACCGGGGCCGCTGCGCTGCGTTTCCGCCTCAGGCCAAGGAAGTTGATGATCCGTCACTAGATTAAGGCAGAGGTGTGCAAGGTGACTGGCGTGGGTGAGGACTGGTTGGGCGACGGTCTGGACGTCGCGGGCGTGGACCCCGGTCGGCTGTGGGTTCCGGGCGTCGACTACGTGGCGGGCTGGCGCGATGCGCGAGGGGCTGCCGACCGGCTGAACCGTGCACTCCTGGGCGTCGGGTTGGAGCTGTCGGAGGTGCGCGCGGCCGCGTCGACGAACGAGGACGGGCGCGGGGTCGTGCGGGTGATGGGACGGCCGGACGCCGTGGAGCGGCTTGCCGGACTCCTGGAAGCGGTCGCGATCGGCGACGGTGGCGGTGCCGCATGAGGCGGCGGTTATCTGCTGGTCAGAGCCGCGCGTGGGCACGTCGGCGGCCGCAGAGACTTTGGGCGGTAGCTGCCATGGGGCGAGTGGACAGGGGGCCTTACGCTCGCCCGGCGAATCGGGCAGGTACTGGGCCTGCCCGCTGGTGTGCCCGATTGGCCCCCTGTTCGTCGAGGCTCGCCCCATGGGAGCTGCCTAAAGTCTCGGAGGCCGTCGACCCCCAGCCCCGCGGGCCCCGACCCAAGCCGCCCGGGCGACGCCTCAACTCCCTGGGAGCGCTGCGGATCAGGGCGCCGGGCGACCGGCCGGGACCGGCGGCCACGCCGCACGCCCGGCCGGGGCGGCCGGGCTGCCCGGCGCGCCGCAGGCGCGCCCTTGAGGAAGTGGAGAAAGTTTCGACCGATCTTCGGCGCTCAGGCTCGGGTGCGCCGCGCGGGCTCCTTGTCGGCGGTGATCCGGTAGGCGAGTTCGGCACGGTCCGCACCGGTGCGGAGTTCTTCGAGGAGCAGCGGGCGGTCGTCTGTGCCGTGCGTGACGCGGGCGACGTGCAGGATCGGTGTCGCGTCCGGCAGTCGGAGAGTGGTCCGCTCGTCAGGGAGCGGCATGCGGGCGCGGACCGTCTCGGACCACCACAGCTTGTGCCCGGCCTGCGCCATGAACTCGTACGCGGTCATCGGGGGCGGGCCCGGCGGCTCCTGGCCGAGGGCAGGAATGTCCGCCGCGACGGCGAGCGGGGTGATCGTGCGGTGCATGGCTCGGGTGCCGCTCGCGGGGTCGATGAGCAGCCTGTCGCAGACGAAGAGATCTTCCTCTGCACCGATGCCGAGCAACTGGCCGCTGCCCTTCGTCGAGTGGCCGCGGTACGGGGTCGGCTCCTCGGCCTCATCCCAGACAGCACCACTCGGCATGACGAACTTCCCGTCGCGCGCACGGCTGATGCGGCGTTCGATGGTGACGGTGGGCTGGCCGTCGGAGCGTACGAAGCTGCCCTTGCCGTGGCGGACGTTGACCAACCCTTCTGCTCGCAGGGCGGCGACGGCGTTGCGGACGGTGGGGCGGGAGACCTGGTAGCGCTCGATGAGCTGGGCCTCGGAGGGGAGCGGGGCGCCGGGCTCGAACTCGCCCGAGAGGATCGCTTCCCGGATCGCTGAGGCGACCTGTTGGTAGAGGGCTCCGGGGCGTTGGATCTCCGTCATCTCGGCACCTTCAGGTTGAAGTCGTAGGCACGTCGCACGCGCGACATCACTCGTCAGCATAAGTACTTGACCCCGCGCCGTACAGAACTCCATAGTCGTCACTCGTCAGGACAAGTGACGTCGGCATGTGCCCGACGTCTAATCGGCCAAGGAGGCCAAAAAATGCAGTCCATTCCCGTGGACACGGCACGACTGGGCGTACTGCGGTGCGCCATCGCGCCCGAAGCGAAGATCAGCAACTCCGAGACACAGGAGGTCAAGAAGGACCGGGACGGCAACACCGTCTACACCGTGGCGGTCACCGTGCGGCAGGACCGGCGGCGTATCTCCGTGATCGAGATCGCCGTCTCCGGCGAACCGAACGGGATCCAGGAGGGCCAAGTCGTCAAGGTCACCGGCCTGGTGGCGTTCGCCTGGGCGATGGGCGACCGACACGGTGTCAGCTTCCGCGCCGACGCGGTCACCCCGGTGAGCGGCGCTCCGGCTGCGGGCCCGGCCAAGGCTGCGGGCGGTGCCTGATGGGTGCCATCCTCGTCGCCTTCGCGCTCGCCGTACTTGCCTGGGTGTTCGTCGTCGCCGATCTGCTGCGGCGGCACCGTCCGGCCTGGCACTGGTACGTCACCGGCTACCCGCTCACCGCGTGGCGGGTGCTGCTGACCTGGCGCAAGGTCGCGATGCTCAACGACCTTGCGGTCTCCCGGCGTCCGCCGCGCGGGCTGGTCGGCGACCTGATCGTCAAGGGCGACCCGCTGCGGCCGGTGGCGCCCCGGATCTCGTTCCCGCGGGCTACCCCCATGGGGTTGAGCGTGGCCGTGCGTCTGCACGCGGGGCAGACCCCGGCGACGTTCATGAAGGCGGCCGAAGCGCTCGTGCATGCGTGGAAGGTCCACGCCGTGCGGGTCACCTCGCCGGAACGCGGCCTCGTGCTGTTGACCGCGACGGCCAGCGATCCGCTGGCCCGGCCCGGCTTAGCCTCGGCCCCGGCCGCGCTGCTGTCCGCGCTCATCGGCGCACTGGAGAGCGGCGGGGCCTGGGTGATGGACCTCCGGTTGGTGCCGCACTGGCTGATCGCCGGGGCCACCCGCTCGGGCAAGTCGACCTTGCTGGCCCGGCTGATCACCCAACTCGCCCCGCAGGATGTCGCTCTGGTCGGCATCGACTGCAAGGGCGGCATGGAGCTGGGCTTGTTCGCCGGGCGGTTGAGCGCACTCACGACGTGCAGGCGGGAAGCGGTCGCTGTGCTTGCCGCGCTCGTCGTCGACATGCAGGACCGCATGCGCGATTGCCGGGCGGCGGGAGTCCGCTCGATCTGGGAGCTGCCCGACAAGCTGCGCCCCGTGCCCGTCGTGGTGATCGTCGACGAGCTGGCAGAGCTGTACCTCTCCGACGGCAGTCGGGAGAGCAAGGCAGAGGCGGATCAGTGTTCAACCCTCCTTCTGCGCCTGGCCCAACTCGGTGCCGCCCTGGGCATGCACCTGGTTGTCGCCGGGCAGCGCGTCGGCTCGGACCTCGGGCCCGGCGTCACCGCGCTGCGGGCTCAGCTCGGCGGCCGGATCTGCCATCGGGTCAACGACCCCGGCACGGCGGAGATGACCCTCGGAGACCTCAACAAGGACGCCGTGGCCGTCGCCCAGTCGATCACCGCTGAGGAACAGGGCGTGGCCGTCTGCACCGGCCCGGACGGCGGCTGGAGCCGTGCCCGCTCGCACCTGACGACAACCGAAGAGGCCATGGCCACCGCCCGCAAGCACGCGGCCCTGACCCCGCTCCTGCCCGCCATAGACCGTGCCCTTGCGGCGCCGGGAGGAGACGCCAAGTGATCAGCGAGACAACGGCGTTCACGTTCGCGGTGATCTTCGGGATCATCACCGCCCTCCTCGTCCGCTCCCGCGACGTCCGCGCCTGGCAAGCGGTCTGCGTCGGCCTCTTCGGCGTCTACCTCGGACAGACCCCGGTGGTCTTCACCGTCCACGGCATCGTGACCTGGCTCATCAACGGCTTCTCCCACCCCTGAGCAGGAAGGACCGGCCATGCCCATGAGTCGCGTGAGGTGCCCTCACTGCAAGGGCGAGGGAGCCCGCACCACCTGGACCGGACGGCGTCGCCGCTGCCGCATCTGCCGGGGCACCGGCTCCATCCGCTGACCTAGAACCGCACCACCCGACCGAGCAAGGAGCGATCCCCATGGCCAACGCCGCGCCACCAACCACCATCCGTGCCGCCTCGGCGGCCCACCCTGGAAGGTCCCCACCATCACCCCGGACTTCACCCCGGCTGACAGGCGCGCCGCTCTCGACCGTGAGGCGCGCCTGCGTCAGCTTCCCGAGACCGACCGCGATGCCATCCGCATCGCACAACACCCTCAATACGCCCGGTGGTTCGAGCAGATCGTGGCCACCGGTGGCTGCGCACATCCCATCCACCTCTCCGGTTGGACGACGACGCGGGACGCGACAACCGGCGAGATCCTCCACCACTACGACACCCGCAATGAACCCGGCGAACGCCTCTTGCTCCGCTGCGGCAATAGACGCGCGACCGTCTGCGCGCCGTGCTCCCGCCTCCACGCCGGAGACACCTTCCACCTCGTCCGCGCGGGCCTCCTCGGTGGCAAGAACGTCCCGTCCACGGTCCGCGATCGGCCTCGCCTCTTCATCACCCTGACTGCACCCTCATTCGGCCCGGTCCACCGCGCGGCCGACGAGCGATGCCGCCCTCGCCGCAATGCGGGTGACTGCGAACACGGTCGGTCCCATGGCTGCGGCCTCGTCCACTCCACGGGCGACCCCCTAGTCGGCCAACCGCTCTGCCCCGACTGCTACGAATACGTGGCTCATGTGCTCTGGCACGCACACGTGGGAAAGCTCTGGGACCGCTTCGTCATCGGTGTCCGTCGCCGCCTCGCCTCATCGGTCGGCGTCGCACAGTCGCGCTTCCCCGAACACGCTCGGCTGTCCTTTGCCCGAGTCGCCGAGTATCAGCAACGGGCTGCCGTCCACATCCACGCCGTCGTACGCCTCGACGGCCCGGCGGGGCCCGACGACGAACCTCCGATCTGGGGTACGGCTGAGAGCCTGATCAACGCCGTTCGAGCCTCCGCCCAACGCGCCATGGTCCACGTTCCGTACTCCCCCGCCATCGGCGAACTCGCCCTTCGCTGGGGCGTCCAACTCGACGCTCGTCCCCTGACGGTGCATGCCGACGGTGAGACCCTGCACGACGACGCCGTAGCCGCGTACGTCGCGAAGTACGTCACCAAGGGAGCCAGCGAGACCGGCGCGGGCCTCGACCACAAGCTCACCAACAGCGACGACATCGAAGCAGCCCCGGTCACCGCGCACGTGCGCACTCTCATGCGCACCTGCTGGCGCCTGGGCGGTCTCCCCGAGTACGAACCGCTCCGCCTGCGTGCCTGGACTCACTCTCTCGGCTACCGCGGACACATCCTCACCAAGTCCCGCAGCTACTCGACGACTTACGCCGCGCTGCGCGCCGCACGCGCAGTCCATGCGCACAAGGGTCCCGACGACGTATCCACCACCCAAGTCGAGGCCAACTGGCGCTATGCAGGATCTGGGCATACAGCAGGCGCCACTCTGATAGCCGCCACCGTCGCTGAAGACCTCGCCCAGAATCAAGAGATCGCCCGAGCGACGCTTGCTGCTTCCTTAGCCATGGAACGCTGATGGAGTCAGACCAGGGACTACGCGAATGGGCCCGAGCGCACGCTCGAAGCACGCCACCTTGGTCGGAAAAGAGATGGCGGCAGATCAACATAACGTTACGTATGAATGTCACAGTGCCACGCCGCTCCCCCGAGGCCTCGGCCCACCCGACGGACTAGCCCCTGCTCAGCGGTGTCGTCGTCTACTCACGCCGTCGACAGAGACGGGGATGGCACCTGCTCCCCCAGCAATCAGCGTACGACATTCAATGGTGCGAGAACGTCGTAGCTGAGGCCGCTCCTTCGTGGATTCTCCAACCTCCTGGCACGGCCTGGTCCCGCGTCAAGCAAGGAGGGCCAAGGCTGCCCATGCCCAGCAGAGCCGTCCTCGGGAACCGAGTCGACCCGCCCCATCAAGATCAACTCGTAAGCGCAGGTTGTCAGCAGACCTACGCGTTCGTTCGCCAAGCCGTAATATGAGCCTGTGCGAAAAGGTTCCCAGACCCGCAGCGCGTCAACAGCGGCCAGCCCTTACTCTACGGGCGGTGGCGGAACTGTGCTGGAGCATCGCTATGGAGCGATTCTCCTGGGCCATCTCCTGACGGGCGACCCCCTAACCGAACTGGGTGACGATGTCACCCCACGCCGGATAACATTCCAGGCAAGTTCATTTAGCCCGGTGGACGATGTCGTCGTTATTGGAAATTCGGCCAATGAAATAGAACACAGAGTATCAATTGGCGTCCGAAGAGACCCATCATTCGTAGCCAGCAATAAATCAACAGTAGACCTTATTGGATCATACCTTCGCACTCTACATCAACACTTGACCGAGATCACGGCGGGCACATGGAAACTCGCCTTGGTCGTCGCAAGCCCAAATAGCCATATACGACAAATGCAAGAACTGGCTGCAATCGCACGAGACGTAGGCGATGATCTGGAATTTCGCAAGGAGGTGGACCGACCTGGTCGCACCACCCGGGCCGTTCGAGAAAGGCTTAGGCAGTTCGATCAGGTTGTCGCCATCGCCTCAAATAATATTGATATCACCTTTGACGCCACACCCGTAAGCGAAGTCACTTGGCGTCTATTAGGAGCCCTGCGACTCAGAGAGATTCGCCTAGAGGGAACCGATGAAACCGATCGAACGCAAGCAGTAGGACGGCTGCGGCAGATAACCGGAGATGGAACCCCCGCTACCGCAGACCGTCTATTCAGTCGACTTTGTGAACTGGCCGGCCGCTATGCCCCCGCGGCTGCGACAAAAGATGAGCTCTCACTCCTTCGCGATCTAAAGGGTTTCTCTCTTTCGATATCAAATAGCAGTTCCGCTCGCCACACTAAAAGCCAGGTAGACGAGGAACGCGATCACGCAGCAGCGCACTCCGACCCCCCGGTGCGTTCCAATTATCTATCGCAGGTAAGACGAATAGCTCCAGTTAGGCTACTAGGCAGGAAGGAGGAACTAGAGTTTCTATCAGAGTTCTGCAAAGCCCCTAACCTGAACAACTACCTATGGTGGCGAGCAAAGGCGTGGGCAGGAAAGTCAGCGTTGCTGTCATGGTTTACCTTGAATCCGCCAGATGGAGTTCACATAGTTTCGTTCTTCATCACTGCCCGCCTGGCAGGTCAAGCCGATCGAGTAGCGTTCTCCGATGTCGTACTTGAACAGCTTCTAGAGATACTGGGCGAGCCAATGCCTCCCCTGCTAACCGACTCTACCCGCGATGCACATCTACTCGGTTCACTGGATCGCGCAGCCAGAATATGTAGGCAGAAGGGCAAGCGTCTTGTATTGATTGTCGATGGGCTTGATGAAGATCAAGGAGTTACTGCCGGTCCTGACGCCCATAGCATCGCCGCGACACTTCCTTCGGACCCTCCAGCCAACATGCGCGTGATCGTAGCCAGCAGGCCGAGTCCACCTATCCCGGCAGATGTTCCTGGCAATCATCCATTGCGTCAGCGAGTGACAGTTCGCTCGCTACGTGATTCTCCCCACGCTGAAGTGGTACGCCAGGACGCAGAACGCGAACTTAAAAGACTATTTCACGGGACCACCACGGAGTTGGATCTACTAGGCCTATTGACCGCTGCGGGAGGCGGGCTATCTGAGGCCGACCTGGCTGAGCTGACCGGGCTATCTCCCTGGGAGATTAATAGCTACCTCAGCGCTGTCTCCGGTCGAACATTCACATCACAGTCTGGACGCTTGCAACGCAACACCGTGTACATGTTGGGCCACGAGGAACTCCAACAACAAGCGGCAAATTTCCTCGGAAAACTCCGCCTAGATTCCTACCGGCAAAGACTATATAACTGGTCGGACGAATATTCCAGAAGGCGTTGGCCATCGAACACACCAGAGTATTTGCTACGGGGATACTTCAAGCTGCTGCAGGCTACTGGCGATCAAGTGCGCATGCTTACTTGCGCTACGGACCCTGATCGTCATGACCGAATGCTCGACATTATTGGTGGAGACACGAGTGCCCTCGCCGAGATCGTAACCACTCAAGAGATAATTGCTAATCAAGCTGACCCCGATCTGTCAGCAGTAAGTAGACTAGCCATTCATAGAGCAAGACTTTCGACACGGAACGACAACATCCCTGCAAACCTGCCGAGTGTCTGGGTCCAACTTGGACGCTTCAACCGTGCAGAGGCGTTGGCTCGCTCAATTACCGCGCCCTTTCGTAGAGTCCAGGCACTGACTGCGGTGGCTAGAGATATGGCTGCGGCTGGAGACCTCTCCCTGGCTAGGCTGGTTATCAGCCAGGCCGAACAGGCCCTGGAGGAGATAACCGACGAGTACGAGTACGCGCATGCCACCGCAGTAGTTGCACGTGCCGCTGCAGGAGCTGGGGATCCGCAGAGAGCTGGCGACCTAATCAGCCGTGCCGAGATGGCGTCCAGTTCACTAACCGACCCCCATCGCCGTGCCCATGTGACCGTCGCAATTGCCCGAGCCGCAGCTTCTATGGGACATGTGCAGAGCGCCAATAGAACGGCTCAGGGAATTCCTACCTGGTCCGAACGCGCCCAGGCTCTACTGGCAGTTGCCACAGAACTAGCAAATATAGGAGATGTGAAATCGAGTCGCAGGATTGCCCATTCTATAAGGAGCCGATCCGAACGGTCCCAAGCCCTGTCCGCTGTAGCTCGGGCGGAAAGCTCCCGCGGCAATAAGCGCGCCGCCATTAAGACGAACGAGCTCGCTGAAGCGACAGCTCGCGCAATTCGTAATCCGAGCCGACAGTCCTGGACGCTAGTATCGGTTGCCCACGCGGCAATGGACATCGGACAGGACAAGATGGCTGCAGCCCTACTAGAATCTGCTTTGAGGCTTGCCGAGACAATTGGTAGGTCCTCTGACCGTGAGGATGTCCTGACTTCCATCGCTCGCGTGACAGCCATAGCAAAAAATCCAGACCATGCAGCGAGAATCGCCCGGAAAGTGGCAAGCCCAGCACGACGGGTCAAATCTCTGGCCGCTCTCGCATCGGGGCTGGCGTCAGCTGGCTACGAAAATCAAGCCGAGAAAATAGCGATCGAGGCAGAGATTGCCGGTCGATCAATTACGAGTCCGTCTCAAGCTATCAAGGGACTTGCTGAACTCTCTCAAGCAACAGCAGCAGCGGGTGACGTCGATCAAGCCGAACAGATCGCTCAGGAAATTCCTAACCGACCCCAACGGGAAAGAACACTCACAGTTGTTGCGGAGGCGATGGCCCGAACTGGTAATCTAAATCGAGCGATAGACATCGCCGCCTCATTCACGGATGAGCTTCAGCAGGACAAAACGCTTTCACTCATCGCAGCAGCAGCAGCTACCACTGGAAAATTTGAACAAGCTAAGACAATAGCCCAATTGATTAATGATCCAACGATAAGGGCAAGAACCCTGGCAACTCTGTTGCGCATCGAATCAGGAACAGATAAGCGGAGCTCCGATCAGACAGTCAGAGTCGACGCGTCTGCGCACCATAGATTTCCTCAGGAAGTGCGGTTAGAGCTAAATTCTGGCGATTTTGCAGCTGCGGAGGCAGTGGCCGTTGCGATCGATCACCCATACCATCAATATAATGCATTACTCGCAATAGCATGCGAACTAGCAGCGATTAGGGGTTTCGAGCGGGCCAAAACCTGTGTCGGGTTTATTAGCAACGTGCCACTACGAGCTAAAGCACTTGCGCATGTGGGGGAAGTTCTGACCGAGAAAGGAGAGACAAGCACAGCGAAGCAATTCTTCAACCAAGCCATCACAGTTGCCAATACGATCACCACAGCTTACAGAGATCAGTTGCTGGTAGATGTATCCCAGCGAATTGCCTCCGCAGGATACACAGAGTGGGCTGAAAGTATCGTACGGTCCATTAAGAGATCCGCCATTCAGCAAAAAGCATTGTCATCTATTGCGGTTTCGGTAGCTACGTCGGGCGAGATCGATCAGGCTCAAAATATCGCTATTTCAATTCCCGAATCAAGAGTAAAGGCGAGAGCGCTTACGGCAATCGTGCGGTCGGGAATCAGTGCGGGCGAGCTAGATAAGGCCGAAATGATCGCCCGCTTGATCACCAATCCCATTTCGCAAGGACAGGCTCTAAGCGCGGTTACCGAGGCCTTCGCCAGTTCCGGCAGGCCAGAACATGCCGAAGAGGTTGCGCATTCGATTAATCATCTTCCCGAGCAAGCTCGAGCGCTAGCATCTCTTGCATCTCGGCTAGCTGCTACGGAATCTCGTCGAATCCTCGCCCAAGCGCTTACGGTTGGGCATTGGCAAATATGCCTACCGGTGTTGGCTCGCCTTGAGCCAAGCGTGGTGTCCGTCATGGCGGAAGAGTTCCTTCGCACAACTCGGCAGCCTCCGGACGAACGCGGCTTCAATAACTAGCCTTGATGGGGCATCTTGGCGCTTCCCCAATCCCTTCACCAGCATGACTAAATGGCTCAACTCCCAACTCCTGTTGCTTACTGCTCGTCATCCGCACGAAACAGCGGCGTGAGCCTCGTGTAGACGGGCTTGCGGCGCCCGACCGCTGGCGCGACGAGCACTGCCGTCAGCGTCTGCTCTATGTAGGCCCGCTTCTCCGGCAGCGTCAGGTCGTCCCACTCCGCCCGCAGGTCGACGGGCTTGCCCATCGCGGCCACCTGGTGCTTGACCCACCGGTTGCGATCACGCACCAACTGCCTCTCCTGCACCGTGAGTTCCTGAAGCATCGCGAAGTACCGCTCCTTGCTCAGGATCCGCATCCGGCGGGCCTCCTTCGCCTCCTCGATGTCCTCTCGGACGCGGGCCAACTCCTCCTCGCGGCCCCACTCCTTCGGTGCCACCTGCGCCTCCCTGGCTGCGGCCTCCTCCTCGTACTTGGCTATCACCAGCTCCGTGACTGCCTTGTCGGCGTCCGGGCCCGGGATCTTCGTGCCTCCGCCGCAGCCTCCCTGTCCCTTGTCCGGACAGGCGTAATAGAAGAACCCCTCGGGCTTGTTGGCGCCCCTCGGTGCCTTGATGGCGCGGTGTGGTGTGCCGCAGTCGTCCTTGTCGCAGCGGAGCGTTCCCGTCAGGAGGTACTTGCGGGAGTTGTGGCCTGTGCCCGGTGACATGTTGTCGCCGATCACTTCCAGGAGTGCCTTCCACTGCTCTTCGGTGATGACGCGGTCCCATTGCCCTCGGACCGGCTCGCCCTCGTCGCCGTAGACGATCTCCCAACGCTCAGTCTCGCTGCCCGTGTCCGAGTTGAGCTCCCGAGACTTCCGCGAACGGATGCCGCACATACGCGGGTTACGCAGGACCGTCTTGAGCTTGGTGGTACTCCACCTGCTTCCCCGCGGCGTCATCACGCCCTGCTCGTTCCAGCGGGTCGTGAACGCCCGGATGGGGGCGCCGCCGAGAACCCCTAGCGCGGCCTCCCTCAGCAGCTTCGCCTCGGACGCGTGCAGCATCCGCTTGTCCTCGTTCCAGCCGAACGGCCTCGCTCCCCCGGTCGGGATGCCCTCCCGCTCCAGGGCGCGGTGCTTCCGGCGCACTCGGCGGGCCGTATCCGCCGACTGCTTGTTACTCATCGCCACGACCACTCGCGCCGTCGCTCGGCCGTTCTCCGTGAGCAAGTCCAAACTGCCGTTGATGTCGATGATCGGTCGCCGGTGGCGTTCCACCACATCGATCGCGTCCTCAAGGTGCCTGTTGTCGCGCGTCAGGCGGTCGATGTCGTAGACGATCAGGCCGTCCAGGCGCTCGCCCTTCGGGGCCTGCCCCGCCTTCAGGTCCTCCAACGCGCCCTCGAATACCGGGCGTACGACTCGATAGACCACCCGGCCGTCCGGCAGACGTACACGCTTCTTCCGCCACGCCGACGTGTCCGGCTCGTAGTAGACGTGCACGCACACGCCGCCGTGCCGGTCGATGAACTCCCGGCCGTCGCGCTCTTGTTCACTCGTGCTCTTGATGTCGCGGCCCGTCATCGGGCCTCGTCGCCGGGCGCCCTCTCCCGGCTCACCGGGCTCCGCGACCGGCTCCTCGTCGTCCTCGGCCTCATCCGTGGACAGGCGCACAAGCACCGCCCAGTTCTGCCCCTGCAGGTCTCCCCACTGTGCGCGAGAGACTAAGTCGTCATCGCTCATGCAGCGAAAGGTACATCCGCGCACCCTCTGCCCCATCGAAGGCACGGACCAGTACCTCGTCTACACCCGCTGGCGCGACGAGGCCGCCTTCCAGGCGTGGATGGAAGGGCCCATGAAGGCCGCGCACCAGCAGGGTCGTCCGGCGGGTGACGGTGGCGGCGAGGGCGGTGAGCGGCCCAAGCCCGCCGCCTCCGGTTCCACCCTCTGGTCCTTCGAGGTCGTCCAGCAGGCCGCGCCCAAGAGCTGACCCGCACGCCACGGCACGCGGCACCAGCCCAAGGGCACCCGCAAGATCGCGCCCCGCGAGCCAATTCGCTTGCGGGGCGCCGCCCGTCGCGCCTCAGAATGGCACCATGACCACCGCTTCCTGGACCATCGCCCCCGAGCCGTACGACTCCCCCGCGGCCGCCGCGCTCTGGCGCGCGTACTACACAGAGGTCAGCGACCGCTGGTACCTGCTGCACGAGGGCCGTCCCACGGACCCCGAGGAGCTGGAGCGCGAGGTCGCCGCGGAGACGGGGGCCGATCTCGCGCCGCCGGACGGGGTGCTGCTCCTCGGGCGGTACGGCGGCGAGCCCGGGGCCACCGCGGGCGTGCGGCTGCTCGACCCGGCGACCGCTGAGCTCACGCGCGTCTTCGTACGGGAGGACCTGCGCGGCAAGGGCGGCGCCCCCGTCATCCTGGCCGCGGCCGAGGACGCGGCCCGCGCGCTCGGCGCCGGGCGCGTCGTCCTGGACACCCGCACCGACCTGGTGGAGGCCCGCGCGCTGTACGCGCGCCACGGATACGAGGAGATCGAGCCGATCATGGAGCGTCAGTACGCCGACCACTGGTACGGCAAGAAGCTCGCCTCAGGTGACGCGCGCTGACGCCGACCCGTCCTGCGGCCGCTCCGACTCCGACCCGCACAGTTCGGCGCTGAGTTCCTCGACGAGCCGGGTCAGGTCGGTGGGCCGGTCCGGACCCCACCAGTCGCCGAGCAGTTCGGAGAGGGATGCCTCGCGGGCCTTGGCGAGCCTGCCCGCGACCTCCCTGCCCCGCTCGGTCAGGAGCATCTCCAGGCCCTGCCGTTCGGCGAGGCGGCGCTCCTCGACCTGGCGGGCGGCCGCCGTGATGACGGTCAGCGGCACCGTGGTGCGCTCGGCGAGCACGGCGGGTTCGACGGTGCCGTGCCTGGCCATGCGCAGGAGCAGCCAACTGGCCGCGGGCAGCAGGTCGTAGCCCGCGCGCTCGGTGATCCGCTCGTAGATCTCGCGGCGCCCCTCGCGCGTCCCGAGCACGGACAGGGCCCGCGCGCACTCGTCGTACGACGAACGTTCCACGGGGTTGCTGGCGAGGGTCTGCGTGGGGTCGGGCGCCGTCACCGAGCCGCGCAGCCTGTCCTCCTTCAGGAACCAGGCGAGGACGAAGGCGACCAGGGCGACCGGTGCCGCGTACAGGAAGACGTCCGTGATCGACGAGGCGTACGCGTGCAGGGCGCTGGGGCGTAGCTCTGCGGGGAGCCGCGCGATGCCGCGCGGGTCCGCCTCCAGCGCGCCCACGCTCACTCCCGGCGGCAGCTGCTGCCCGGCGAGGGCGTCGGTGAGCTTGTCGCCGAGCCGGTTGGTGAAGATCGTGCCGAAGATCGCCACGCCGAAGGAGGCGCCGATGGAGCGGAAGAAGGTCGCACCCGACGTGGCGACGCCCAGGTCCTCGTAGCTGACGGCATTCTGCACGATGAGCACGAGCACCTGCATGACCAGGCCGAGGCCCAGGCCGAAGACGAAGAAGTAGGCGCTCATCTCCAGGGTGGGACTGTTCTCGTTCAGCTGGTGGAGCAGGAGCAGGCCGAGCGTCGTCACCGCCGTGCCCGCCACGGGGAAGACCTTCCAGCGGCCCGTACGACTGACGATCTGGCCGGAGGCGGTCGTCGACAGCAGCATGCCCGCCACCATCGGCAGCATGTGCACGCCCGACATGGTGGGCGTGACGCCCTGCACGACCTGGAGGAACGTCGGCAGGTAGGTCATCGCCCCGAACATCGCGAAGCCCACGATGAAGCTGATGACGGCGGACAGCGTGAAGGTGCGGATCCGGAACAGCTTCAGCGGAAGCACCGGCTCCACGGCCTTCTTCTCCACGGAGACGAAGGCGAACGCGAGCAGCACGCCGAGGACCGCGAGCCCGATGATCTGCGGCGAGCCCCAGCCCCAGGTGGTGCCGCCGAGCGAGGCGACGAGCACCAGACAGGTGGCGACCGACGCGATCAGGAAGGTGCCGAGGTAGTCGATGGTGTGCTTGGTGTCGCGCACCGGGATGTGCAGGGTGGTGGCGATGACGAGGAGGGCGACCACGCCGATCGGCAGGTTGACGTAGAAGACCCAGCGCCAGCTGAGGTGTTCGGTGAAGAGCCCGCCGAGCAGCGGCCCGAGGACGCTGGTCGCGCCGAAGACCGCGCCGAACAGGCCCTGGTACTTGCCGCGTTCGCGCGGCGAGACCAGGTCGCCGACGATCGCCATGGACAGCACCATGAGCCCGCCGCCGCCGAGGCCCTGGAGGGCGCGGAAGCCGATGAGCTGCGGCATGTTCTGCGCCATGCCGCAGAGCGCCGAGCCCACCAGGAAGATCACGATCGCGGTCAGGAACAGCTTCTTGCGGCCGTACTGGTCGCCGAGCTTGCCCCACAGCGGCGTGGCGGCCGTCGCGGCGAGCATGTACGCCGTGACGACCCAGGACAGGTGGTCCATGCCGCCGAGGTCGCTGACGATGGTCGGCAGCGCGGTCGAGACGATGGTCTGGTCGAGGGCCGCGAGCAGCATGCCGAGGAGCAGCGCGCCGATGGAGACAAGGACCCCGCCGTGCGCGTGGCCGTCCGCCGGCGGTCCTGGTACGGGCTCCGGCTCCGCGGGCCGTGCGCTCACGTCCTGCGTCATGCACAACCTCCTGAGGGCGCCGCCCCGGGCCCTTGCTGCGGGTCCTTGCCGCGGGGCCTCACTCTCCATCCTGGTCCGAGTCGCGCGTTATGGCCTGTTGAGCCAGGGCTCTGCATAATCGCTGGAGTTCTCGGGGCGGGCGCGACACGAGAGGGGAGGGGTGGACCATGGGCGGAGAGAGCGAGCAGCGGTGTCCCGAGTGCGGGGCGACGCGTGCGGCGGGGAGCGCCCCGGAGTGCGGCTGCACCCGGCGGGCCGCCGAGCAGGCGCGCAGGACGCGGTCCACGGAGGCGGCGGCAGCGGAGGACTTCGATCCGCTGCGGATCCGGCCCTACGTCTCGCTGCCGGAGCCCGAAGGGCCGCCGGAACCGGCCGACGTACGTCTCTTCGCGGCGGCCGGTGGCCGTGAGGGGACCGCCGAGACCGCGCCGTCCCCTGCGTACGAGGAAGGGGCCGGTGCTCCCGCCGAAGACAGGGACGGGCGCGCGGGCGCGGGCGGGAACGAGGACGGCAGCGCGGCCCGCAAACGCCGCTACGTCCTGCTCGCCGGGGCCCTCGCGGTGGCCGCGGTGACCGCTGCCGCCATCTTCACGACCGGGCTCTTCTCCTCGGCGGCGGACCGGCCGACCAGGGACCTCGCGCTGCCCGACGCGCCGACGGCGGCGGCTCCGCGTACGCCCGCGAGCCCGGCGCCCTCCTCGGCGGAGCGGCCGTCCCTGGCGCCCTCACACGCCCCCTCCGTCACACCCACACCCACACCGAGCGCGACACGGCCGCCGCCGTCACCGAGCCGCTCGGAGCGCCGTACGGCCGCGCCGCCGAGCCTGCCGACGGCCCGCGCGACGGGCTCGGTGGGCACCTCGAAGCCCAGCAGGGGCGCGGGCGCCGCGCTGCGCGAGGGCGACGAGGGCCCGCGCGTGAAGGAGCTGCAGGGCAGGCTCGCACAGCTGTACTTGTACGTGGGCGAGCCGGACGGGACGTACGGCCCCGAGGTCACCGACGCCGTGACGCGCTACCAGTGGGCCCGCGGCCTCACCCGCGACCGGCTCGGCGAGTACGGGGACGAGACGCGCCGCAGCCTGGAGTCGGAGACGAGCGAGCCCTAGAAGGAGCCCCGGCAGGGCCCCGGCAGGCCCCCGGCAGGGAGGAGTCTCAGCCGAAGACCAGCCGAAGCCCCTCGTCCCCCGCGCCCTCGACCCGCACCCCCGTCAGGTCGTCCACGTGCACGGTCGGCCCGAACCGCGCGGCCCTGGGACCCACGCCCACGACCCGCATGCCCGCGGCGCGACCGGCGAGTATGCCCGCCTCGGAGTCCTCGAAGACCACGCAGTCGGCCGGGTCGAAGCCGAGCTCGGCCGCGCCCTTGAGGAATCCCTCGGGGTCCGGCTTGCTCGCGGCGACGCTCTCCGCGGTCACCCGCACGTCCGGCAGCGCGAGGCCCGCCGCGGCCATCCGCCCGGTGGACAGCGGCACGTCGGCCGAGGTCACGAGCGCGTGCGGCAGCCCCACGAGGGACGCCATGAAGGCGGGCGCGCCGGGGACCGGTACGACGCCCTCCATGTCGGCGGTCTCCGCGGCGAGCATCTCGCGGTTCTCGGCGAGGTTCTCCGCCATGGGCCGCTCGGGCAGCAGTACCGCCATGGAGGCGTAGCCCTGCCGTCCGTGGACGACCTCGATGACCTCGTCGAAGTCGAGTCCGTGCTTCTCGGACCAGCGCCGCCAGCAGCGCTCGACGACGGCGTCCGAGTTGACGAGGGTGCCGTCCATGTCGAGGAGGACGGCCCGGGCGGTCAGGGCGGGGGCGGCGGTGGTGGCCGTCATCGGCGTGCTCCAGGGCGCAGAGGGCTTGTGCTGGTCCGCGCGATCCGCAGCCGGAGGCTCCGAAGGCGCGGAGCAGAGATGCAGGGAGATCAAGGCAGCCCCGCCCGCCGGTCAGGGAATACGGGCGGAGCCACTTTGTTCCTGCACGGTACAAAACGAGCGCCGCAAAAGCCAACGCCGCAGGTCACGACGGTCAAGCGGCACGAAACAGGCCTACTCGGACAAGCGTGACCGAGCGGCACCGAGCGCCGCCGAGCACCGCCGAGCACCGCCGAGCGGCGCGGAATCAGCCCGCGATCGCCTCGTACAGGCTCCACACGCCGAGCCCCAGCATCAGCACCGCCGCGATCTTCGTGATCAGCGCCAGCGGCACCCGCTTCATCAGCGCCTTTCCGCCGACGATGCCGAGCCCGGCGACCGCCCACAGCGCGAGCACCGCGCCCAGGCCGACGGAGATGGGGTCGTCGTAGCGGGCGGCCAGGTTCGCGGTCATGATCTGCGTCAGATCGCCGAACTCGGCGACCAGGATGAGCATGAAGCCCGCCCCGGAGACCTTCCAGAAGCTCTGGTCCTTGGGCTCCTTGACCTCCTCGTCGTCGCCCGCGCCCTTCAGCAGGAGCATCGCGGCGCCGCCGAGGAAGAGGACGCCCGTCAGCGCGTGGAGCAGCTGTTGCGGCAGCAGGGTGAGGACGCTGCCCGCCGCGACGGCGAGCACCACGTGGACGGTGAAGGCGGCGGCGACGCCGACGAACACGTACGAGGCGCGGTAGCGCGTGCCGAGGACGAGACCTGCCAGCGCCGTCTTGTCCGGCAGCTCGGCAAGGAAGACGACGCCGAAGACGAGCGCCATCACGCTGATGCTGATCAAGGGTTCCTCAATCGGTCGGGCCGCCCCGCCGAGAGTGTTTCACCGTTTCGCGTACGACACCTCGGCACGGCAGCGCACACGGACGCACACGGGTGTGCGCGTCGTGACGTACACGGGTGCGTACGTCAGGCACTGCTTTGCCGAAGGTCTCGCTGGCCTGCCCCATGGGGCCTGCCTCCGGGCGCCGGCTCAGACGAGCTGAGCAGTATGTCGACGGTCCGGCGAAGAGCTACTCCCCTTCTGCGCCATCCATAGTACGGGACCCCGGACCATCCCCGACCAGGGCCTTTCGCCCCGCCCGGGAGTGACGTGGGTCACCTTGGGACAACTGCGGTCGCGCGCGGCACATATGACACGGCGCCAGAACCCTTGAAGTCCGCACCTGATTGACGCGACCCTGTCATCGGATGCACATCCACAGGTAACCCCGCAACGCGACCATGGCCGCCCCACCGGCCAACTTCCCCCCACACCTAGGGAGTTCGCATGTCCGCTGTCTACGCGCGTCGATATGCCCGTTACGCCTCCGCAGCCGTCGTCCTCGCCTCGGCGGCCACCCTCCTCACCGGCTCGCCCGCCCAGGCCGCTCCCCCGGCCCCGGTCAGCGCCGCCACCGCCCGCACCTACCTCGGCGGGCTCACGGTCAAGGCCGAGGGCTCGTCCGACGGCTACAGCCGCGACAAGTTCCCGCACTGGAGCACCCAGTCCGGCGCCTGCAACACCCGCGAGGTCGTCCTCAAGCGCGACGGCACGAACGTCGAGCAGGACTCCAGCTGCGCCGCCACGAAGGGCACCTGGAAGTCCGCCTACGACGGCGCCACCTGGACCGCCGCGTCCGACCTGGACATCGACCACGTCGTGCCGCTCTCCGAGGCCTGGAAGTCCGGCGCGAACGCCTGGACCACCGCGCAGCGCGAGGGCTTCGCCAACGACCTGACCCGGCCCCAGCTGATCGCCGTCACCGACAACGTCAACCAGGCCAAGGGCGACAAGGACCCCGCCAAGTGGCTGCCGCCCACCGCCTCGTACCACTGCTACTACGCCCGGATGTGGGTGGACGTGAAGCACTACTACAAGCTCTCGGTGAACTCCGAGGAGAAGACGGCCCTCTCCTCCATCCTCAACGGCTGCTGATCCTCGACGGCTGCTGATCCTCAAGGGCTGCTGATCTTCCCGGCACCCGGCGGGAAATCCCGGAACCGCCCCACCCTCCTCCGTCGTTCCGTACCGTACGGGACGACGGAGGAGAGTGATCATCTGTGGCACGGCTGCGCCTTGGTCCACTGCTGAGGTACGTGGACGGATCCACGGCGACCGTCTGGGTCGAGGCCGACCGGCCCTGCGCCGCCGAGGTGCGGTGCGCCGACGGGGCGCGCGGCACCGCGCGCACCTTCCAGATCGCGGGCCACCACTACGCGCTGATTCCGGTCACGGGCCTCACCCCCGGCACCGAGACCGCGTACGAGGTGCGCCTGGGCGAGCAGGACGGGACGGTCGTCTGGCCGCTGCCCGACTCCGCCTTCCCCGCGAGCACGATCCGCACGCCCTCGGCCACCGGCGACGAGGAACTGCGCGTCACCTTCGGCTCCTGCCGCTGGGCCGCCCCGCCCTCCGACGAACACGATCCGGTCGGCCCCGACGCCCTGGACACCCTCGCCGCCCGCATCTCCGCCGCCCCCGGCACGGAGCGCCCCGACGTCCTGCTCCTCCTGGGCGACCAGGTGTACGCGGACCAGACCTCCAAGGCCACCCAGCGCTGGCTCGCGGCCCGCAGGAACCTCGCGGACCCGCCGGGCCCACAGGTCGCGGACTACGAGGAGTACACCCACCTCTACTACGAGTCCTGGCTCGACCCCGAGGTCCGCTGGCTGCTCTCCACCGTGCCCAGCTGCATGATCTTCGACGACCACGACGTGATCGACGATTGGAACACCAGTGCGGCCTGGCTCGCCGAGATGCGGGCCACGCCCTGGTGGCGCGAGCGCGTCCTGAGCGGCCTGATGTCGTACTGGGTCCACCAGCACCTCGGCAATCTCCGGCCGGACGAACTGGAGAGCGACGACGTCTACGCCGCCGTGCGCGCCGCACCCGACGGCACGGACACCCTCCGCGCCTTCGCCGCCGCGGCCGACGCGGACGCCACCGCGACCCGCTGGAGCTACCGGCGGGACTTCGGGCGGGTGCGCCTGCTCATGGTCGACACCCGCGCCGCCCGCGTACTGGAAGAGGGCAAGCGCGCCATGCTCGACGCCGACGAGGCGCGCTGGCTGCGCGAACAGGCCCTCGAAGGCGACTGCGACCACCTCCTCATCGGCACCTCGCTGCCCTGGCTGCTCCCCCACCTCATCCACGACGCCGAGGGGTGGAACGCCGCGCTGTGCCGCGGCGAGCGCGGCGCCCGCTGGGCCCGCTTCGGCGAAGACCTGCGCAGGCGCTCGGACTTGGAGCACTGGGCGGCCTTTCCCGCCTCCTTCGAGGCGCTCACCGCCCTGATCGCGGAGGCGGGTTCGGGCGCGACCGCCCCCGCGACGGTGTGCGTGCTCTCCGGCGACGTCCACCACGCCTACGTCGCCGAGCCGAGCTGGCCCACGGACGACGCGCCCACCTCCCGCGTGCTCCAGCTGACCTGCTCCCCCGTCCACAACTCCATTCCCGCGTCGATAAGGCTCGGCTTCCGCTTCGGCTGGAGCCGCGCGGGCCGCGCCCTGGGCCGCCGCTTCGCCCGACACGCCGAGGTGACGCAGGCGGGCATCGACTGGCGCAGGACCGGAGGCCCCTGGTTCGGCAACCAACTCATGACGCTGACGCTGCGCGGCCGTACGGCACACCTGCGGCTGGACCAGGCACGCGCCCGCCGAGGCGGTGACGTACGCCTGGAGACCGCGGACAGCAGGAAGCTTTCGTAGAGAACACCTCCACCACGCGGGGCGAACCACCCCAAGCCAGTCACGAGACACACGCCCCGCCCGTGACACACCCCACACCCGGATATGGATCCTTGGCCAGGGGTTCGGCATCAGGGCTTCCGGCGGCATGATGATGCGGACCATCCGCTTCCAGCGTTCCCTATGCCCCGGGAGTCACGCTTTTGTCCGCACCTGCACCCGCTCCGCTCCCACCCGCACCGCGCTCTCCCGCGCCGGAAGCGACCACCATCGCCCTGGTCGGTGCGGGCCCGCGCGGCACCAGCGTGCTGGAACGGATCTGCGCGTCGGCCCCCGAACTCCTGGCAGGGACACGGCTGACGGTCCACGTCGTCGACCCCGCGCCACCGGGCCCCGGCCGGGTCTGGCGCACGGCACAGCCGACCGAGCTCCTGATGAACACCGTCGCCTCACAGGTCACGCTCTTCACCGACGAGAGCGTCGACTGCTCGGGGCCGATACGTCCGGGCCCGAGCCTGTACGAATGGGCGGCCGCGGGGCACCTGCCGGGGCTCGGCCCCGACGACTACCCGACCCGCGCCTGCTACGGCCGCTATCTGGAGTGGGTCTTCGCGGAGACGGTGCGCCGCGCGCCCGGCACCGTGCGCGTCAGGGTCCACGCGGCACGCGCCCTGCGCCTGGACGAGAGCGCCGAGGGAGGGCCGCAGACCCTCGTACTGGACAACGGCCTCGAACTGTCCGGGCTTTCGGCCGTCGTCCTCGCGCAGGGACATCTCCCCACCCGCGCCGACCGGACCCAGGAGCACCTCGCGGAGCACGCGGCGCGGCACGGCCTGCACCACTTCCCGCCCGCCAACCCCGCCGACCTCGACCTGTCCGCGATCGCCCCCGGCGCACCCGTCCTGCTGCGCGGCCTCGGCCTCAACTTCTTCGACCACATGGCCCTGTTGACCGAGGGCCGCGGCGGCCGCTACCTCCGCGACGCGACGACGGGGGGCCTGCGCTACGAGCCGTCGGGCCACGAGCCGCGCCTGTACGCGGGTTCGCGGCGCGGCGTCCCCTACCAGGCGCGCGGCGACAACGCGAAGGGCCCTTACGGACGGCACAGGCCCGCGGTCCTCACGCTGGAGGCGATAGCCCGCTTCCGCAAGCGCGCGGACAGCGGAGACGCTCCCGACTTCCTCGCCGAGATATGGCCGTTGGTGGCCAAAGAGGTGGAAGCGGTCTATTACGCGACACTGCTGGCGGAATACGACACGGGACACACGGAGCTCGGTGGGTCCAGTGGGCCCGCCGAACGATTCCGTGAGCGGTTTCTCGCCACGGAGCACCTGAGCCCTCAAGAGACCCTGGTTCTTGCGGAGTTCGGGATCGGGGACGCCGACCGCTGGTCCTGGGACCGGCTCTCGCACCCCCACCCCGACCAGGGCTTCACCTCCCCCGAAGCGCATCGCGCATGGCTGCTCGCCCTGCTGCGCGAGGACGCCGCGCAGGCCGCGCTCGGCAACGTGGAAGGCCCGCTGAAGGCCGCGCTCGACGTACTCCGCGACCTGCGCAACGAACTGCGCCTCATCGTCGACCACGGCGGCCTCTCCGGCGTCTCGCGCCGCGACCACCTCGACCGCTGGTACACCCCGCTGAACGCCTTCCTGTCCATCGGCCCGCCGCGCCGCCGCATAGAGGAGATGACGGCACTGATCGAGGCGGGCGTCCTCGACGTGCTCGGCCCGCGCCTTGCCGTGCGCCCGGACGGCGACGCGTTCCTCGCGCACTCCCCCGACGTACCGGGTTCCGATGTGCGCGTCACCACACTGATCGAGGCCCGGCTGCCCGAGCCCGACCTGCGCCGCACCGCCGACGAACTGCTCGGACGACTCCTCGACGACGGCCGGTGCCGCCCCCATGTGGTCGACGGGCACGAAACCGGAGGGCTCGACGTGACGCCTCGCCCGTACCACCTGATTGACCGTCAAGGGCGCCCGCACGCACGCCGGTTCGCGTTCGGGGTACCCACGGAAGGGGTGCACTGGGTGACCGCGGCGGGCGCCAGGCCCGGCGTCGATTCGGTGACGCTGACGGACGCGGACGCGGTGGCGCGGGCCGCCCTGCGCGCCGCGACGGGGCGCGTCGCGGCGCCGCCCGAGGCCCGCGGCGGCGGGCAAGCGGAAGACCCGAATGACCAGATGTTGAACTTGCAAGCACTAATTAGGTTCCCCTAATCTAGGCCCTCCGCTCGGTTCCGTCCCCAAACCGAAGGAGTCCCCCACCATGACTGGACGTCTCAACAGCGCCCAGCCCTACGCCCTCGGGCTGTTCCGCATAGTCATCGGCCTGCTCTTCGCCTGCCACGGCGCCTCCACGCTCTTCGGCGTGCTCGGCGGCGCGGACGGCAACGGCGGCACGGTCGACGCGGGCACCTGGCCCGGCTGGTACGCGGCAGTGATCCAGCTCGTCGGCGGCACCCTGGTCGCCCTCGG
Organism: Streptomyces kanamyceticus; assembly: GCF_008704495.1. Classification (NCBI taxonomy): domain Bacteria; kingdom Bacillati; phylum Actinomycetota; class Actinomycetes; order Kitasatosporales; family Streptomycetaceae; genus Streptomyces; species Streptomyces kanamyceticus. The sequence continues at coordinate 7,005,939 of NZ_CP023699.1, read as the reverse complement.
CCTCGGCACCCGCGCCGCGGCGCTCATCTCGTCCGGCTCGATGGCCTACGCCTACTTCAAGGTCCACCAGCCGGAGGCCCTGTGGCCCCTGCAGAACGGCGGCGAACCCTCGGCGATCTTCTGCTGGGCGATGCTCCTGTTCGTCTTCACCGGGTCCGGCGCGTTCGGCATCGACCGGCTCTTCGCGGCCCGCGGCGAGCGCGACGAGGACAAGGCGTCCGACCGGACGCCGGTCGCGGCCTGACCTTCGACGCGTGACGGAGCCCCCTTCCTCGTACGTACCCGGTACGAGGAAGGGGGCTCCGTCATGTCGCGTCACGCTGTCGGCTGCTCCATGGGCATTCCGGGCGCCGAACCGAACGGCACGGTGAAGCACGCCACCCGGTCGCCCGCGCCGCCCGGCTCCCGGTGCAGGACGACGGAGCCCGCGCCGCCCGGCCTGAAGCCCCAGAGGTGGTGCGCGCTCGCCGCCCCGGAGCCGTCCGCCCCGGCCGTGAAGTCGAGCCACACCTCGTTGTCCGGGTTGGCGTAGGCCGGGTCCTTCGACGGCTGCACCGGGTCCTGGAGGTGCTGGTAGTGCCCACCGGCCGCCTCCGGACTCGCGCCGCACGGGTTCTGGTGGACGTGCACGCCGTACGCGTGGCCCGGCTTCAGGCCCCGCACGCGCGCGGTGACGGTGGTGCCGCGCCCGTCGACGCGCTGTTCGACGCTGATCCAGGACGCGGCGGGGACGAGTTCCTGCTCGTACGTCACCGCGGGCGAGGGGATGAAGGCCGTGGGCGGCGCGAACCTGGCCTCCGCCCGCATCCAGTACTGATCCGCCACGGCGGCGACGGCCACGCTGCTGGATAGGTCGCCGTCCCCCAAGGCGTCCGCCCAGCCATCCGCTCCGCCGCCGCCCGTGGCCAGCACCGCCGCCGCGACCGCACCCGCCACCATCCCTGCCACCATCGCCCACTCCTGTCCGCTGTCCTGCAACGTTCGTACGGGACATGTGGGCCGTACGCCGCATCGGGGGTGGCAGCCGGGTGAACGTGACGTGGGGAACATCTGAGCCCCCAGCGGATCTACGACCGGGCGCGCGGCGTACGCTGTACAGCTGTCATCAGGCCGCCCACGCCGCTCCCCGCGACACAGCGGCAACGCGCTGCCGAACGGGGAGTCACGGGGAGTTGTGGTGCTTGAGAGTGTGGGGGCGCTGACCGGCAGCCCATGGATCTACGCCGTCGTGGCGGTTTCTGTCATCTTCGACGTTTTCGTACCGGTCCTGCCGAGCGGCATGCTCGTCATCATGGCGGCCACCGCGGCGACCGCCGCCGGAACCGCGGGTGTCCCGCACGGCGTACCCGACATCCTGCTCCTGACGCTCTGCGCGGCCACCGCGTCGGTCCTCGGCGACCTGGCGGCCTTCCGCGTCGCGTGGCGCGGCGGCGCACGCCTCGACCGTGCCATCGCCCGCTCCCGCCGCCTGACCAGCGCGCAGGAGCGGCTCGGCACGGCGCTCGCGCGGGGCGGCGGCGTCCTCGTGGTGATCGCGCGCTTCGCCCCCGCGGGCCGCTCGATCGTCTCCCTCGGCGCGGGCGCGGCCCACCGCAAGGTGCGCGAGTTCCTGCCGTGGTCGGTGCTCGCGGGCATCGCCTGGGCCGGGTACAGCGTCGCCCTCGGCTACTTCGGCGGCCAGTGGCTCGGCGCGACCTGGCTGGCCACGGGCGTCTCCCTGCTCGCACTCTTCGCGGCGGGCGCGGCCGCGGCATTCCTGGTCCGCCGCCCCCGCCCGTCAACGAGCTGACCTCCTAAGACGCGCGGGCGGCCGCCCCACGCACCTCGATCCCACCGAGCAACTCGGCGGTCGCCTCCGCAACGGCGTCGACCGCACGATCGAAAACCTCGCGATTGTGCGCGGCGGGAGCACGGAACCCGGACACCTTGCGCACGTACTGAAGCGCGGCGGCCCGAATCTCCTCCTCGGTGGCGTCCTCAGGGATGGCGGGCGGACGGAGCGTCTTGATGCTTCGGCACATGCTTCCAGCTTGCCACCGCGGAGGGGCGGTGGGGTGGCGGGGGTTCACGGGAGGGCGGGGCGGCGGCGCCCCGGCGACGCCCGGTGCCCCGGAGCGAGGACCGGCGGGAAGGCCGGTTCGTCCGCCGAGTCGGGAGCGGGAGCGTCCGGCGGGGCGTGAGCCTCCGGCGGGGCGTGAGCCTCCGGCGGGGCGGGGAAGTCGGCGAGGGTCAGTGGCACCTCGGCATCGCAGTCCGCGTCGCCGCACTCGCAGGTGAAGAGCCGGACCGTGCCCGCGAGGTCGCCGACCGTCCAGGGGCGGGCGAAGTACGCCGCGTACTGGCGGACGATCCCGCGGTTGGCGTACCGGGCCAGCCGCGCCCGCTCCGCCGCGCTCCCGGCCGAAGGACCCACCGCCAGCGCGTCGGCGAAGAGCTTTTCGACCTCCGCGAAGGTGTCCGCCACGCTCCGCGTCCCGTCGACCGCGAGCGTACGGGCACCGGCCTGTGCCACCTGGGCCTCGATCTCCTCGAGCAGCAGGCGGTACAGCGCCGTCACCCCCGCCCCGATGCCGCGCTCCGCGAGCCTGGCCCGCTGCACCTCCGGCGTCGGCATCAGCCACACCGAGCGGTCGCCCGCCCCGGCGACCCCGGGCGTGACGGGCGTGCCCTCGGCGACGGTCAGCGGCGCGCGGGGCAGGGCGCGGAGGTCCTCGGCGATCATCGGGCCGCGCTCGTGGTGCAGGGACATCGCGAGCAGTTCGTCCGGCGGCCGCGACCAGCGCTCGGCGGGCGGGAGCCGCTCCCACCGCGCGGCCGCCGCGTGCCCCGCGGCGAGCGCCCGGTCGCGGTGCTCCCAGGTGTGGACGTCGGCGCTGTACCTGCGCAGCCCGTACCGCCGGGCGAGCAGCCGGGCCATCGTCGTCTTGCCCGCCCCCGGCGGGCCACCGATCCACAGCACGGACCCCACCACCGGCGCTCCGCCCTTCCGCATACGTCCCGATCCACCCTGTTACGTCGTACGACCGGTCAGTGAAGCATTCCGGACACCCCAGGACTCGCCACCCGCATCACTCGCACATGAAATTCGAACAGGAGTAGCATTACCGCGTGCCTCCAACCCCTTCCCATGACTTTCCGAGCGACCTCCTCGCCGGCCAGGAGGAACTCCACCAGATCCGTTCCGAGCTCCTGGCCCTGCTCAAGCGGCTGCCCTGGTCCGTCGAGCCGCTCGACGGCTTCAGCGACACCGGCGGCTGGCGCAAGGTGGAGCGCCCCGCGTCCCCCGGCTGGACCCCGGACGAACAGGCCGAGGTCGAGAAACTGCGCGCGCGGGAGCGGGAGTTGGCGGTCTTCGTGAGCTGCCACCGCTTCTGGGAACAGGTCTCAGGACCCGAAGCGGTGCACGCGAGGGCTCGCCTCAAGCACGCCCACGAGACGCCGGACGGCTCGCTGCCCGCAAGCCATTGACAGGGGCGGGAGGCGGGCGTTGACTCCTTCTCCTACGGATCGGGGCCCACTCTCCCGCACCGTCAGGACACCGCGCCGTGGGCCCGGTGCACCCAGCTCCCGTGAACCAGGGAGCCACCCCTGCGAGCCGCGGAGGTGCAGCCATGAACGTACTCATCGTCATCGCGATCCTGGCCCTCATCGGCCTGGGGTTCGACCAACCGCTGCTGTGGCTGGCCGCAGCGGCGCTCCTCTTCTACCTGGCGCGCTTCTACGAAGGCGGCGGAAGCGGCAAGAGCAGCTCCGGCACGAGCAGTTCGGGCAGTTCGAGCGGCGCGGGCGGCTCGGGCGGTTCGAGTGGTGGAGGCGGGATGGGTGGAGGCGGCGGAGGCGGAGGTGGCGGGGGCTACCCCAAGACCTACCGCGACTACCGCATCCGCAAGGAACGCCAGGAGCGCTGGGACCGCAGGTACCGCAGGACCCATCCCGGTTCCGGCCGCTGACGCCACGCTCGGGCGCGACCGCGGTCCCGCGCGCCCACCGATGGGCCGACCGCCCCGTGCCGTCGGCCCCGTGCCGCCCGTCCCGTGACGGGCGGCACAGCCGCGCGCGAGCGCCCCGTACCGACGGACCTGCCGGTACGACTACTCACTGATCCGGGTGACACCAGGCTTACCGGCGAGAACGGCGGGGATTGAGGTCATGCCCGGCGCGATGATCGCGCCGGATCCGACCGCACCTGGGGAGCCACTCGCATGCGCCTGAGAGCCGCCGCGACCACCGCTGTCTTCGCCGCCCTGCTGACCGCCGTCGCCCCGACCGCCACGGCGGAGCCGACCACTCCGCACGTCGCCACGCCCCCCGGCCGGATCTGCTTCTGGACCAAGCCCGGCATGATGGGCCAGTCCTGGTGCTACGGCCCGCCCGGCTACGCCGAGGCCGAGAACGGCACGCAGCGCAACGCCTATTCCTTCGAGTCCCGCTACAACGGCACGGTCTACGCCATCAGTTACGGAGCGGGCAGCAGCTGCGTCTACCGCGAGATCCGTGGGGACGACTACGACGAGAACTGGACGGCCTGGGCCACCAAACTGGACGGCGTGAGCCACGAGACGATGGGCTGCGAGCCGGGCTGACCTCCACCGTGCACACCACCAGCACCGTCCGGCCCCGCGCCGCGGTCCTCCTCCTCACCCCCTGCGCCCTGCTCGCCCTGCTGCTCGTCGGCGGCTGCGCCCAGGTCCCCTCGGCCACCCCGCACGTACTGTCGTCCGACGACGTCATCAGGGCCGCCCAACAGCGGCTCACCGACCGCTGTCTGACGCGCCAGGGCCTCACCCCGCCCCGTGCGGGGCAGCGGCCGGGGACCACACCGGCGGCGAGGAAGCGGGACGAGCGCGTCTCGGACGCCCTCTTCGGCGCGGGCCGCACGGAGCTGTCCCTCACCCTGCCCACCGGCTACTCCGTGCGCGCCCACACCGACGGCTGCCTGGCCGCCGCCCAGCGGACGCTCTACGGAGACCAACGGCGCTGGTTCCGCGTCTCGACCGTCGTCAACAACCTCAAGCCGGAGGCGGCCCACCGCGACCGCGGCCTCGCCTCGGTCCGTGCCATGCACCGCGACGAACTGGCCGACTGGCGGCGGCTTCGCGCCCACGCCCTGGCCCGCTCGAAGTCCGTGCTCCGCGCGTCCCCGAACGTCCCCCGCCCGCACGGCGACGGCTGATCGCCACAGCGCCGCCGACCACGGCCGACCGGCACCGGCCGGGGCTGACCACCCGCCGACCATCCGCCGACCACAGCTGCCCACAGCTGCCCACTCCCAACCCCTTCTCAGGAGACTCCGCATGATCAGCAAGCCCATGGCCGTCCTGGCCGCCACGCTCCTCGCCATCGGCACCGCGCTCACCGCCTCGGGCACGTCCCAGGCCGCCTCCTGCCCCAGCGGCCAGTTCTGCGCCTGGACCGACGCGGACTTCGGCGGCCAGCGCACCAACTGGTCGGGCGACGACCACGACTGGGAGGACCCGATCCAGGACCAGGACTCCTCGTGGGCCAACCACGGCATCTCGGGCCCCGGCATCAAGGACCACGTCCAGGTCTACGAGAACCCGGGCCTGATCGGCTTCGGCACGGTCTGCCTCAGCCCCGGCCAGGAGATCAACTCCAACGGCTGGGCCAACGACAGCGGCGACTCCCACACGTGGAAGATGGAGTGCTGACACCCCGAACGCTCCACCCGCCCCGTCCCTGACGGGAAGAACGACCCCGAGGCTCCCGGCCGAACCCGCCCGGGGGCCTCAGCACGTCGTCCCGTTCGGGGGCCTCAGCCCGCCCCGCCTTGCGCCCCGGCCCGAACAGCCGAAATGTCGAACTGCAGGCGGACCTTCTCGCTCACCATCGTGCCGCCCGCCTTGAGCCGCTGGTTGTAGACGAGGCCCCACTCGGTGCGGTCGATGGTGGTGGTGCCGTCGAAGCCGACGCGCTCGAAACCGAAGGGGTCGAGCACCGAGCCGAGATAGTCGAGCTGCAGTTCGACGGGTCGGGTGACGTCGCGGATGGTCAGATCCCCCGTCATACGGAAACTCTCCCCGCCCTCATGCCGCGTGGACGTACTCCGGAACACCATCTCCGGGAAGCGCCTCGCGTCGAAGAAGTCGGTCCCGACGAGATGCGCGTCCCGCTGCTCCACACCCGTGTCGACGCTGCCGACGCGTATGACGAGCTCGGCCCGCGAAGCGGAGGGCCTGGCACCGTCGAAGTACAGCGCGCTGTCGTAATCGGCGAAAGCCCCCCGCACCGTAGTGACCATCGCGTGCCGCACGGAGAACCCGATGCGGCTGTGCGGACGGTCGATGACCCACTGCCCGTCCAGCGCCCGAAGCGCCGGATCGAGCGCGACACCGGCGCCCCCGGTCTGCGCGAGAGGCACACCGGCGCCGCCGCCTGACACTGGCTCGACGGCATCGGTCTGACGACGGCTGAAGATACCCATGGGACCGCGCCCCTTCTTCGGAATTGATTACTCCGTGTTATCACGGCTTCCGAAGGCGGCCCCCTGCGAGATGGGCGGCCTCGTCCGGCTTCCATGGCGTAGACGGCAAAGATGCACAGGATCGACATGATGTGGAGGCGCGGCCGGACGATCCACTACTACACAGGGCAATGACACAGAGTCATCACGCGGAAGACGACCCGGATCGACTTGAGCACGCCGAGTGGATCATGAGGTGATTGTGTGCCCGAGTCTCCCCCTCGCCGCAGTCGCCCGCCCCTTGTACCTAAGCTCCTGCTGATCAAACGCGCCCGAAGGCACCAGAGGGCATCCAAGGGCGCCCAACCCATAACCGAACGGGGTTAGTTCGTGAAGAAGTTCGCTTCGCTGCTGAGTGTGGTGGCGATGACGGGGGCGACGTTCGCGGCCGGGACCATAGCGGCCGGTGCCGTGACGCCCGAGGCAGCGCCCACGGCGGCCTCCTCCGGGTCATGTCCCGGCAAGGGCACGACGGTCAAGGCGAAGGAGAGCGTGAAGATCCGCAAGACCAAGAAGCTCAACGGCACGGCGGTCGGCCTCTTCCCCAAGGGCGCGAAGGCCAAGTTCACCGCGTGCACGGTCTCGAGCGGCCAGACCTACCACAACCTGTGCGGCTGGGACGAGGACAACCGCTGGTCCCCCATCGCGTACCGGGGCATGAAGGGCTGGGTCCCCACGGCCTGCGAGATCTGAGCCGCCTTGCCGCCCCCTCGCGCCTCCGGGCGGGAGGGGGCACCGGCATAGCACCTACTCCGGTCCCAGCTAACTGGCCCTCTCCATAGCTGCCTCGCACTCCGGGCCGCCCCGCAAGGCGAGCAGAGACAGATAGTCATTGCCTTCAGGGGTCCGGTGGATCACTTGAAGGGTCCAAGGCCCTTTGCTGAGCGACGTCAAGCCAGCCTTCTCATGAGTACGACGCCCGGTGACCTTCCACCTCCGCTCGCGGAGCTCACTCACGGCCGTGTCGACTTGCGCGCCGGTCACGGGAGAGAAAGTGCCCCAGTCCGCAGCGCACTTCTTCGATCCCTCATCCAGCGGCAGGTCAGCCTCCGGGCCGACGCCTGCTTCCTCAGCGGCTGCCACCAGGTCCGCGCGAATCACAGACTGCTCCCAGCCCTTCGAAGCAGAAGCCGAAGCAGAAGCCGAAGTTGAGGCGGAAGCGGAAGCCGAAACGGACGGCTTGGCCGCGGCCTCGACCGGCGTGCGCGGAGATTCGGCATCGCCGCACCCCGCCACGAGCACGAGAACCGCTGACGCCGCCCCCAGCCCCGCGGCCCGTCTCCTCGATCTGTCGCGCATTCTCTTCCCCACCCCTGTCCGACGCCCCACACATCATGTTCGGGGCGCCACGGAGTGTCGCACGGAGCATTCGCGCTGTGCGGCCTTGTCGAGGTCACACGGCCGCCGTAGCGTCGCCTCGTGGCAGACCTCGATGCCACCCGTCGCGCACGCGAGGGCGGCAGGCCGAAGAAGGAGCAGAGCGCATGAGCGAGCCCGTCGACCCGTACGAACTGCGCGCCCGCCAACTCCGCATCCTGGCCGGGCTCCACCGCAAGCGGGCCGCCGAACTCGAAATGACAGCGGAGGCGGGGCTCGCGGCCCGATCGATGCGCAAACTGACGGAAGCGCTGACCGCGGCAGAGGTCCGCGACATCGCCGAACACCCCGACCTGGCGGAACTCAACGCGCAGCTGGACGGCTTCTACGGCGACGACTCGGCGCCCCCGTCCCCTCCGAACCCCACGTGAACGATTCGAACGATCACAGAAGAGCCCCGGACCGACCCCCTACTAGGGTTCCCGAATGATCCGCACCATCGCATTCGATGTAGGCGAAACCATCGTCCGAGATGACCGCTACTGGGCGTCATGGGCCGACTGGCTCCACGTGCCACGCCACACCATGTCGGCGCTCGTCGGGGCTGTGGTCGCGCAGGGGAAGGACAACGCCGAGGCGCTGCGTCTGATCCAACCGGGGATCGACATCCGGTCCGCGTACCAAGCCCGCGAGGACGCGGGCCGCGGTGAGTACCTTGACGAGACCGACGTGTACGAGGACGTCCGACCGGCGCTCACGGCCCTCCGCGAAGCCGGTGCGCGCGTCATCATCGCGGGCAACCAGACGGTGCGTGCCGGCGAGTTGCTGCGCGGCCTCGACCTGCCCGCGGACCTGATCGCGACGTCCGGAGAGTGGGGCGTCGCGAAGCCCGCGCCGGAGTTCTTCGAGCGCCTCGTCGTCGAGTCCGGCGTCCCGGCCGAGGAGATCCTGTACGTCGGCGACCACCCCCAGAACGACACGCTGCCCGCGCACGCGGCGGGGCTGCGTACGGCGCACCTGCGGCGCGGACCGTGGGGGCACCTGTGGGCGGAGGCCGCGGAGGTGGTCGCGACCGCGGACTACCGCGTCAGCTCCCTCACGGAGCTCGTACCGATCGCTGCGCGCTGAGCGTCAACGAAGCGGCCCCACCAGCGGATTAACGGTGAGGTCGTTCGCGCACCAGCGCGTAACCGCGCGAGTACGGTTCGAAGCGGATGCATCGAACTGGAGCCAGTATGCCCGCAGTTGAAGACCCGGGGCTCGGCAAGCGCATTGCCGCCACCCGGCGTGCGAGGAACAAGCGTCAGGCCGACCTCGCCCGCGACGCGTACCTGTCGCTCGGCATGATCCGCGCCATCGAGCAGGGCAAGCGGTACCCCGGCGACACGGCCCTCGAATCAATCGCGGCCGCGCTCGGAGTCGACCCCACCCGGCTCCTCGCCGGATTCACCGGCACCGAGACCTGCGTACACACGGCCCTGCCGCTGGTCTCCGCGGCCCTCGCCGCGTACGACGTGCCGCTCTCCGCGCCGCGGCGCGGCCTCGACGAGCTGCACGCGGCCGTGAGCGACGCCGTGAACTGGCGCCTGGCGGCTCAGTACGGGCGCATCGCGCAGAACGCCGCCGCGCTCCTCGACGACGCGCTCGCCCTGTTCCACGCCTCGACCGACAAGCGCGAAGCGGCGCGCTTGTTGGTGGCCACGGCCAGATCGGTCGACGCGGTGGCCTACAAGTACGGGGCCCACGACCTGAGCGCACGGCTCATCGACCTCATGCGGTGGGCCGTCCCGCACGCCGAGGACCGCCTCGTGAGCAACTCGGTCGCCTACGTCCGCACCGAGGTCTTCTTCACTGCCCGGGCCCACGCGGCGGGCACGCGCGCGCTGGAGGCCGCGATCGACGCGGCCCCTGCCGTGAGCGATGAGAGCACGGCAGCTTCTCGGGGCGCCCTGCACATGCGCGCCGCGGTCATCGCCGGTCGCGACGGTGACGCCGGCGCGGCCGAGACGCACCTCGCAGAGGCTCGGCGCCTGAGCGCCAGCACGAGGGAGACCGCGTATCTGGGTACGGCGTTCGGGCCCGCGTCCGTGAAGATTCACGAGCTCTCTGTCGCCGTGAGTCTGGGGCAGGGCTACGTCGACCGGGCGTTCGCGGTTGCCCGTGAGTGGGCGCCGCCGGGAGATCTGCCGGCTGAGCGTCGCTCGGGGTTCTGGATCGAGCTGGCCCGGGCCCAGGTGTGGGGCGGGCGCATGGAGGACGCTTTCGAGTCGCTGAAGGTCGCCAGGAGCATCGCTCCCCAGCACACCCGCGAGCACCCGTGGGCCCGTGAGACGACGAGCACGTTGGTTCGTCTGCGCCGAGCGGACGAAGAATCTCTGCACCACTTCGCCGGGTGGCTCGGAGCCGTCTGAAGCAACCCTTCGGAGCCGTCTGAAGCAACCCTGTTGAGCGAATCCAGGTACCACACCTTGTGGTACCTACCCCTTCTCCCGGCGCCCAAGATCTGTGCATCGACATCACAGGGCAGGGGCCAGAAGAAGTGCGGCCGCCGCGGGACGGAGGCGAGGGGATGACCACCCCGAGAGAGGGGACAGCGATCGAGGACTGGCTCGCGCACCGAGCAGGCGGCCTCCTTGTGACCCCCGCCGAGAGCCTCTTCGCTCCGCTGCTCCCTTCGGTCGGCATGCTGTCGGAGGGCCAGTTCCGTGGCCGGGACTGCGCGTTCTGTGGCATCACCCTCAGTCCGACCACCGCGGTCGACCTCGGGGCACACCACATCAAGCGCTCCGGGGTCGACGTGCGCTGGTTCCCTCGCGCGTGCCGCACCTGCGTCGAGGGCGGGTACGTGAACGCCCTGCTCGACGCGGCGTTCTCCGCGTGCCGCGCCCTGCCGCCGCCCGCTCACCTCACGGATCTCTACGCTCGGCTCCGGCACGAGATCCGTCGGCGATTGCCTGCCGCCTGGGCCGCCGCCGCGCAGGCCGGCGAGGACACGCTGACGTGGCACGCGCATCAGCGCGTCATCGACGCCAGCACCGACGCCCTGGCCGACGGCCCCGGCGACCGCCCCAGCCCACTGACGCTGGCCATGCGCGTCGCCGAGCTCGGCCGCCGACTGCGCGACCTCGCCCCTTACCCGCCTTGAAGACCTGGGGGCATGGACTCTCAGTGGACTTCGATCACGAAGAGACCCCCCGACCGATCACGGTCGGGGGGTCCAAAAGCAGGCTCTCACCTGCTACTTCCTACCCGGTGGGCGCGGACGGTTTCGAACCGCCGACATCCTCCTTGTAAGGGAGGCGCTCTACCCCTGAGCTACGCGCCCGGGACGAACCGACAGCCTACCTTGCCGATGGCAGTGCCTCGCAAACCCCTCGTTCCGGCGCTCCGGGGGGGGCGGGAGGGGGCGGGCGCCCGGGGGTTAACCCCACCCCGGATCCGGTAGTCGGCCGGATCCTCCCCGCGGGCGATGGTCCATACCGTCGTGGCAGGCCCGTAAGTCGGGTCTGACCGAACGTCGTTCAGGGGAGAAATCATGGCCACCCGCACCCGTCGCCGCCCGCGCACTGCCCGCGCCCTCGCCGCCGCGACCGGCACGGTGGCCGTCGTCGCGCTCGTCGGGGCGTGCGGGGCCGACGCGTCGAGCGACGGCGATCCGGAGCACCGGACGTTCACCCTGCCGGGCAGGACGCTGACGGTGGACTCCGAGGACTCCGCGCTCGAACTCGTACCGAGTGACAGCGGCGGCAAGGACGTGAAGGTGACCCGGTGGTTCGACGGCAGGACCGTGCTGGGCGGCACGCCCGAGGTGAAATGGAAGATGTCGGGTGACCGGCTCACGTTCCGTACGACGTGTTCCGGCGTCATCAGCGACTGCTCGGTCAAGCACCGCGTCGAGGTGCCCCGGGGCGTCGCCGTGACCGTCGAGAACGAGGACGGGCGGGTCACCGCGAGCGGATTCAGGGACGCCCTGAAGGTGCGGTCGCAGGACGGCGCCGTCACCGTCGAGAAGTCCAGCGGGCCGCTCGACGTCCGCAGCGAGGACGGCTCCGTCCGGGCGCGCGGGATCACCTCGAAGCGCATCGCCGTCGCGTCCAAGGACGGCGCCGTGCGGCTCGAGCTGGCCACCGCGCCCGACCGCGTCGACGCCCGCAGCCAGGACGGTGCCCTCACGGTGGCGCTGCCCCGCACGGAGAACGGGGCCGCCCTCTCGTACGACGTGAAGGCCGAGGCCCACGACGGCGCCGTCGATGTGTCGGTGCCGCGCGACAGTGCCAGCCCGCACCGGGTGTCCGCTCTCAGCGATGACGGCAAAGTCACCGTGCGCAGCGCGAACTAACCGGCCCGTGCGTTCGTCTAACCGGTGGGAGAATGTGACACCGGGCAGGGCGGATGACAGCACGGGAGAGGGATAGTGACGGCGACACCTTCGCAGCCGTACACACCGGACGGAGAGAGCGCGGCAGCCGGGAATCGCCCGGTACGCATGCCTCGTCACGCGAGGACGCGCCCCGCCGGGCCCCTGCGTGACGTCCTCACCCTCGTCCTCCTCCCCCTGCCCCTCCTCGCCGCCACCCTCCCCGCCGCCTTCGCCGGCGGCGGCACGCGCCGGTGGTTCGGCGGCCGCGGCGAGAGCGTGCGCGCCGAGGCGCAGGCCGCGAAGGACGCCGCTGCCGCCGCCTTCTACGAGCTGGACACCGCCCAGCGCGACCTGCGGATCTCCGTGGAGACGATCGTCGCCGTGGACTCCTCGCCCGCCGCGCAGCGCGCCGTGTCGGACTTCGAAGCCGTCGGACGGCGCATCGACGAGGTCAGCCACCAGTACATCAGCGCCGTGGACGCCCACGACCTGGACAGGGACGACCTGGACACCTCGGTCGCGGCCCAGGCGCGGACCGAGCTCACCCGGGCCAAGGACGAGCTGGGCAGGGCCAAGCAGGACCTCGACCGCTTCCAGCAGGGCCTCGGCCCGCTGCTCGACAAGGCGGAGACGCAGCTCGCGCGGCTCGCCCCCGCGATCGAGCGGGCCCGCCAGACCCTGCTGGCCGCCAGCAACGCCCTCGATGCCGTACGCGGCGCGGGGCTGAAGGCCGACGACCTCGCCGCCCGGCTCGCCGCGCTCGGCCCCGAGCTGACCAAGCTCAACCAAGGGGCGGGGCAGCACGGCGTACCGGAGACCCTGCAGCGCGCCGACCGCGTGCTGCGCGACGCCGAGGCCGTGCGCGCCGAGGCCGAGCGGCTGCCGGAGCGCGCCGCCGAGATCGACCGGCGCCTGGTGTCGCTGCGCACGCGCGCGCAGGCCCTGACCACCCGCAGCGGCCAGGTCGAGCCGGTGCTCAGCGAGCTCAGGCGCCGGTTCTCCGTCGCCTGCTGGCAGGACCTCCAGCACGTGCCGGACCAGGCCGGGGAGAGCGTGCGGCAGGCCGAGGCCAAGCTCAAGGAGGCCAGACAGGCCCGCGAGGAGCAGCGCTGGCCCGACGCCACCTCGCTGCTCTCCACCGTGCGGGCGCTGCTCAATTCGACGGACGAGGCGGTCTCCGCGGCAGGCGACCGGCTGCGGCGGCTGAACGCCGTGTCGAAGGACCCGCAGCAGGAGATAGAGCGCACCCGCTTCGCCATCCGGGACGCGCAGCGCCTCGCGATGACGGGCCGCCAGACGCCGGAGCCGCGCCATGCGCGCCCGCTGGACGACTCCGTGGCGCGCCTGGACCGCGCGGTGGCTTCCCTGGAGGGCCGCCACCCGGACTACTGGCACTTCCTGACCGAGACCGAGGCGGTCCGCTCGACGGTGGCGCGCGTGGTCGCGCAGATCCGGGAGGAGCGGGGCCAGGGGGCCTGAGAGCGGCCTGAGAGCCATCGCTGCGTTTGGCAGTCGCGGCCTGGCGGGCGGATCCTGAAGATACGCGAGTTGCGTACGGCCGCCGCGCGACCAGGGAGGCGGACATGGCCACGCACGTACTTCATCCAGGGAATCCAGGGACGCCACGGGCAAAGGGCCACAAGCGTCACATCACCCTCGACGAGGATCTGCCCGTCGATCACCGGCTGAGCAAGGTCTACCGCGTCGGAGCGGGCCTGATGGGGCTCGTCCTGCTCGCCTTCGGCGTCCTCGGTCTCATCGACAAGATCGGGTTCTTCGACACCCGCGGCGACACCGTCGCGGGGCTCAACACCAACGGCGCGCTGAGCGTCCTGTCCATCGCCGTCGGCCTGCTGCTCTTCGTCGGCATGGTGATCGGCGGCAACGCCGCGTCGACGCTCAACATGGCGCTCGGCGTGCTGTTCCTGCTCAGCGGCTTCGTCAATCTCGCGCTGCTCGACACCCGCTACAACTTCCTGGCGTTCCGGATCCAGAACGTCCTGTTCAGCTTCGTGGTGGGCGTACTGCTGATGACCTTCGGGATGTACGGCCGGGTCAGCGGCGGGCTGCCGCACGACAACCCGTACTGGAGGGCCCGCCACCCGGATCAGGCCCGCTAAAACGGCTGTGCGAATCTGGGGACATGCTGGACATGCTCGACTTCCCCGCGGCTCTCCGGGCCCGGCGCCTCGTCGCCATCGTGCGCGGCACCGACCCGGGCGCCTCCTTCCGTACGGTCATGACGCTCGTCGAATCCGGAGTCCCGCTGGTCGAGGTCTCCCTCAGCGGCGCCGACGCGCTGGGCGTACTGCGCAGGGCGCGGGCCGAGCTGGGCGCGGACGCCTGGCTCGGCGCGGGCACGGTCCTCACCGCTGACGACGCGCGCCGGGCGGCCGACGCGGGCGCCAACCTCATCGTCACGCCCGGTCTCGGCGCGGGCGTCGAGGAGGCCGGGCGCCTCGGCCTTCCGGTCCTGGGCGGCGTCCTGACGCCCACCGACGTCATCGCGGCCCAGGCGGCGGGCGTGACGGCGCTGAAGATCTTCCCCGCGTCGGCGATGGGCGGCCCCAGCTACCTCAGGGCACTGCGCGCCCCCTTCCCCGACACCCCCTTCGTGCCGGTCGGCGGCGTGGACGCGGCGGCCGCCGAGGCGTATCTGGCGCTCGGCGCGGTCGCGGTGGGCGTCGGCTCCCCCCTGATCGGCGACGCGGCGGACGGTGGCGACCTGGACGCGCTGCGCACCAGGGCGGCGGAGTTCGTGCAGGTGGCTCAGGGGTCGGTACGCCGATGAGCGCGGCCACCGGCGAAGCCGGAGTCGGCGTCCTCACCCTCGGCGAGACCATGGTCGCGCTGCGCGGCAGCGGCCCGCTCAAGCTGGGCGGCGCCATGAACGTGTCCGTCGCGGGCGCCGAGAGCAACGTGGCCATCGGCCTGGCCCGCCTCGGCCACACCGTCCGCTGGGCGGGCGCGGTCGGCGACGACGAGGCGGGCGAGCTGGTCCTGCGCACGCTGCGCGCGGAGGGCGTCGACGTCACCGCCGCCACCCGTGACCCTGCCGCGCCGACCGGCCTGATCCTCTTCGAGCCGCGGCTGCCCGAGGTGACCCGGGTGCACTACTACCGCGCGGGCAGCGCGGGTTCCCGTCTGTCGGCGGACGCCGTGCCTGCCGCCTTCGCCGCGCCCGGGCCGCCGCGCGTCCTGCATCTGACCGGCATCACCCCGGCGCTCGGCCCCTCGGCCCGCGACGCCTGCCGCCGCGCGCTGCGGCTCGCGCGCGAGCACGGCGCCGAGGTGTGCCTGGACGTCAACTTCCGCTCCCGGCTGTGGAGTCGGGAGGCCGCGGCGGCCGAACTGCGCGAGTGGATCCCGTACGTCGACGTCCTCATCGCCTCCGACGACGAGTTGCCGCTGTGCCTGCCGGGGACAGGACCCACCGACGCCCCGGAGAAGTCCCTCATCGACGGCGGCGTCCGGGAGGTCGTGGTCAAGCTCGGCGCGGCCGGCGCCACGGCCCACACCGCCGACGCCGAACTCCACGCCCCGGCCCGCGAGGTGCGGGCCGTGGACGCGGTGGGCGCGGGCGACGCGTTCGTGGCCGGTTACCTCTCGGCACTCCTGGACGACGCCGACGTACCGTCCCGCCTGGAACGCGCGGTCACCACGGGCGCGTTCGCGGTGGCATCACCCGGCGACTGGGAAGGAGCGCCGACGCGGGCGGAGCTGGACTTGCTGGGATCGCCCCCAGGCACGGTCGTCCGCTAGCAGAAAGGCGGGGCCACGCTTTTAGGGCCGCGGGGAACTGCGCAAAACCCCGCCGGACCCGTCTTAAGGGGCGCGGGGAACTGCGCAAAACCCCGCCGGACCCGTCTTAAGGGGCGCGGGGAACTGCGCAAAACCCCGCCGGGCCCGCACGAAACGACCCGACAAACCCCGCCACGGCCAGGGGCGCGAGGAACCGCGCGCCCAGCCACAACGAACCCGCGGCAAACCCCTCAGCCGCAGCAGCCCCCACCACAACAACCGCCCCCGCCCCCGCCGGAAGGCGCAGGCGCAGGCGCAGACGCGGCCGCAGACCCCCCAACAGCAACGGTCGACAAGAGCTTCACCGTGTCCTCATGCCCGACAGGGCACACCGCAGGCGCGGACGACTCCGCCATGGGCCGACTCAACTCGAACGTGTCCCCACAGGACCGGCACCGAAATTCGTAACGAGGCATGCCGCCAGGCTAGCGCTCCCCCGCCGCGAGGAACGCGCGGAGAATCTCCTCCCCCGCCGCGACCCCGCGATGAGGAAGCACCGTGAGCCCCGGAGCCACGAACCCCGTCTCCGCCAGCTCCCCGTGCCCCGGCCGCCAGGACCGGTCCGCCGCGAGCAGCAGATCCGCGTCGAGCAGCGAGTCCCCCGCCGCGAGGATCTCCTCGGCACCGACCCGCCGGGCGACCTCCCGTACCGCCGCGCTCTTGGTGAGCGGCTTCGGCACCGCGTAGATCTTGCGGCCCTGCAGCGAGACGGTCCAGCCGCGCCCTTCCGCCCAGGCGGCGAGCTCCTTGACCCAGCCTTCGGGAAGCCGTGAGCGCTCGACGACGAGGTAGGCGAAGAGGTCCTCCGCGACACGTTCCTTGAGCAGCCAGGCCGGGTCCGCGGTGCGCACCAGATGCGCGCGGACCTCGGCGAGCGAGGCGCACTCGTCGGCGAGGCGGCGCGCCACCCGGGCCGTCCAGTCGGGGTCGGACACGCCGTCGACGAGGAGGTGCCCGCCGTTGGCGCAGATCGCGAACTCCGGCGCGGGGCCGGGGAGATGGATGCGCCCGTACTGCTCGCGCGTCCGCGTGGTGGTCGGCACGAAGACGGCCGTACGCCCCAGTTCGTCGAGGAGTCCGGCGGCCGTCTCGGTGACGTACGACAGGGGCTTGCTGTCGTACACCTCGACGCAGAGCAGGCGCGGCGCCTCGGCGTCGGGCATGGTCAGGCCGAGCGCGGCGGCGGAGTAGATGAGGGTCCGGTCGAGGTCGCTGGCGACAAGCACGGCACTCACTTGGCGGCCACCGCCTTGCCGTCCGCACCCGTGGCGCCGCGCGTGTACTTGGGGTGGATCAACCCGACGCAGGTGTACGGGAGTTCGGCCACCTCCTCGACGGGTACGCCACGCTGTTCGGCGAGCAGGCGCACGTGGTCGAGGTCGGCTCCCGCGCCCGCCCGGGCCAGGATCTTCCAGGGGACGCGGCGCAGGAGTACGCGCGTCGTCTCGCCGACGCCCGGCTTGACGAGGTTCACGTCGTGGATGCCCAGCTCCTCGCTGATCCGCTCGACGGCGGCCCAACCCTCCCAGGTGGGCGTGCGATCGGCGGCGAGGAGCTCCTTGACCTGTACGTCCACCGCGTCCGCGACCTCGTCGAAGCGGGCCGCGACGGCGTCGACGAAGTCGCCCGACACATCGGTGTCCGCGAGTTCGCGGTAGAACTTCGCGCCGTGGAAGTCGTCGGGCCCGACCAGGTCGGCACGGAGCACGGTGCGCGAAATGAGCCCGGACACCGTGGAGTTGAGGCAGGCGGAGGGGATGAGGAAGTCCTCGCGGGTGCCGTAGGTGCGTACGCACGAACCGGGGTCGGCGAGCACGGCGATCTCCGGATTGAACCCGGCGGGACCACCGGCCTCCTCGAACTCCCGCACGGCGTCGGCCAGTTCACGCGTGATGGCGCCCTTGCCCGTCCAGCCGTCGACGAAGACGACGTCGGCCGGGTCGTGGTGGGCGGCGAGCCAGCGCAGCGCGTTGGCGTCGATGCCGCGGCCGCGCACGATGGAGACGGCGTAGTGCGGCAGGTCGAGGCCGTGGCGGTGCGCGGCCCAGCGGCGCATCAGGACGCCGACGGGGGTGCCCGCGCGGGCGAGCGACACCAGGACGGGGCGCGGCAGGGGGGTCCCCCCGCGCTTTCGGCTGTGGGGGAGCTCGGCGAGCACGGTCTCGGTGACGGTGCCGACGGCCCGGGCGATGCGGGCGGCCGAGGTGTCGAGCGCGGCGCGGAACAGCTCCTGGTACTGGCCGCTCGGCTGGTACTCGACCGGCAGCGACTCGGCGTAGTGCGCGCCACCGCTCTGTATCGCCTCCTCGCGCTCCTCCGTGGGCGCTTCGAGCGTCACGTCGGAGAGGTCCTGAAGCAGCCAGCCGACGTCGTCGGGCGCGTACGAGGAGAAGGCGGGGCCGCGGAGGGGCTCGGGGAGCATGGTGGGCCTTTCGGGGACGTACGACGGGACGTACGACGGGACGACGGCCAGCAGGACCTGCCCCGTGTGCGCGGAGAGCTGCGCCAACAGACCGTCCGGCGCGTGCAGTTGGGGGGTGTCCGCGGTCGAGTCGACGACGGCGACGATCGCGTCGAAGCCGCCGCCCGCGACGTTGTAGGCGTAGCGGGTGCCGGGCCCGTCGGCCGGGTCGTCGTGCGCGGGGAAGGCGATGCGGGTGCGGATCGCGTAGCCGGGGTCGTCCACGGCGAGCACCGGCGAGCGGGTCGTGGTGGAGAACCGCACCTCGGCGCCGCTCCGCCGCTCCAGCTCCACGCCGAGCGCGAGCGGTGCGTACATGAGTTCCTCGAAGCCGAGGACGAGCACACGCCGCGCGCCGCCGTCCAGGGCGTCGGCGACCCGGGCCGCCATGCCGGGCAGCGCCGCGTCGAGCGCGGCGCGGTGCGCGGGGGTGAAGCCGTGCCGACCGCCGTCGGGTATCTCCCCGGGCCAGTCCAGCTCGACGCGGGCGACCGGGGCGCGCGCCGCGCGCGGCCGCGGCACCGCGGCGCTGTCGTGCTCAGGCGGCACCGCCGCGCTCTCGTGCTCGGCGACCAGCGCCTGCCCCCGCTCCAGGACGCCGTCCGGCAGCCGGACCGTCCCCGAGGCCGCCGCGATCAGGTCGACGCGCGCGCCGATCTCGCGGGCGAAGTCCGCGAGGCGCCCCCGGTCGTCCGGCGAGCGCATGTCGACGAGGGCCACGATGACGTACCGCCCGCGCGGGAAGCGTTCGTTCAGGGCGCGGATGGTGTTCAGGACGGTGTTGCCGGTGGAGAACTCGTCGTCGACCAGGACCAGCGGTCCCTCCCCCGCGAGCATCCCGGGGTCCTCGGGCAGCAGCAGGTGGGAGGTGGCGTGCGAGTGGGACTCCTCGAAGCCGCCCGCGCGCTCGACGCCTGCGACGGGGCGCCGGGTGGAGTGCAGGTACGGCGCGAGGCCGAGGCCGTCCGCCACCGAGTGGCCCAGGCCGGTGGCCGTCTCCGCGTAGCCGAGGACGACGGCGCGCCGGGCCTCCTCGTCGCCGAGCAGTTCCCGCACCCGGACGCCGAGGTCGTGCCCGGCCGCGTGGACGACCGAGGGGCGCTGCGGCACGTGCTTGCCCAGGACGTTCGACACCAGGAGGTGCGCCCGCTTGGGGTTGCGGCGCAGCGCGAGGCCGAGCAGGCCGCGCAGCCCCTCGTCGCCGTCGAGCCCGACCCCGAGCCGCTCGGCGACCCAGGTCCCCGACCACACCGCGTCTCCCGACCCCACCGCGTCTTCCGTCACGTACGTCATGTTCCTCATGTTCGATGTGTTCGATGTGTTCGATCAGCCGGGGATTCCGGCGGCGAGCAGCTCCACGAAGCCGACGTCCTCCTTGGCGACGCCGAAGACCTCGGCGCGCCGCAGGGTCCGCTCGGCCCAGGCGCGGTGCGGCTTCACCTCGTTCATCTTGTTCGTGTACGAGGAGCGCAGCACTCCGCCCCCGCCCCGCTCCGGGCGCAGGATGTCCTCGGCGTCGCTGAACTCCTCGTGGCTGACCACCGAGAGCGCGTGCACGGGCAGTACGTGGGAGGGGTGGATGCAGGTCTTGCCGAGCAGTCCGTTGGCACGGTCGAGCTCGATCTCGCGGAGCAGTCCGTCCATGTCGTGCTCGATGAGGGCCTGGCGCAGTTCGTCGGCGCGGCCCTCCAGGAAGGGGCTGCGGCGCAGCTGCGGCTTGAACATCCGCTCCTGGACCCGGAAGTACTCCCACACGGGCCCGGTCACCGTGAACCCCGTGCCGTCGGCCCTGCCCAGGACGTTCACCACGTCCGCGATGACGGACGCCACGATCTGTACGTCGTAGGCGGTCATGTCGGGCGGCCTGCGCAGGCCGTACGCCGAGCAGAAGTCGGTGACGCCGAGGCGCAGGGCGAGCACCCGGTCGCGGTACTTGTCGACGGTGCGGGCGATCCCGGCGAGCGTCTCCGCGCGGCTCTCCAGGTGCAGCAGCTCGGGCGACTCCAGGACGGGCATGGCGAACAACTTGCGGCCCTCCGGCGTGCCGCCCTCCGCCTCGATGAGCGCCTCGAGGAAGGGCACGCCCCGCTCCTCGGTGAATTTCGGCAGTACGAATCCGGACAACAACCGGATGCCGGGGCCGATCCTGCGGACCAGGTCGGGTATCTGTTCGGCGACCCGCACCCGGATGAAGAGCAGCGGCGGCTCCACGCCGCGTTCCACCAGGTCGGCGAATTGTCGGACCAGGTTCTCCTCGGCGGCCGCGACGTCCGCGTCGTCGATGGAGTCCTCCAGGCACAGCACCATGGAGGTCACTCCGCGCCCGGCCTGCTTCAGGATGTCGTCGGCGAGGCGGGGGCGGGTCGCGGGGCTGTAGAGCGTGCCGCCGAGGGCGGGCGCGAGCAGGTATGGGGCGGAGTCCGCGCCGAAGGCACCGGGCTCCCGGTGGAAGAGGCGCTGTCGCACCTCTGGGGCGATGTGCCCGAAATGACGCATGAGATCCCCTGCTATCGCCGGTTTCGTCGACTCGGCCCGACGTGATGTGGCCGGTAATAGTACGTAGAGAGGCCTGTCGGGGGTTCCCACCGGGCATGAACTTCAGGTAACCCGGCCAAGTCACACACGCAGACCACACAACCGTCGCATGCCCGTGCCACCCGCGGGCCACCCGCAGGTCAGGCGCCTGCCGACGCGACCGGGCCCTTGAGGCCCCCACGTTGTCCCGCCGGGGCGGGGGAAGGCAGGATGATCGCATGACGCACGCGATGCTGAAGGGGTCGAACGTCCCGCTCGAAGCCACGGCGGTCCGCGCCGTGCTGCGCTGGACCCCGGGCCAGGGCGTGCCCGACGTGGACGCCTCCGCGCTGCTCCTGGGCGGCGAAGGACGGGTCCGCTCCGACGAGGACTTCGTCTTCTACAACCAGCCGCGGCACCCCGCGGGCAAGGTCTGGCGGCTCGGCAAGAAGCGGGTGACCGAGGGTCTTACCGACACCATCCAGACGGATCTGGCGGGCCTGGACCCGGCCGTGAGCCGGGTGCTCATCGCCGCGTCCGCGGAGGGCGTCTCCTTCCAGCACGTACCGGCGCTGCGCATCCTGCTGTACGACGCGGCGCTCGCCGACGCCGAGCCGCTCGCGTACTTCGACATCACCCCGCAGACCGGCGAGGAGACCGCGCTGATCTGCGGGGAGCTCTACCGGCGCGGCGAGGGCTGGAAGTTCCGGGCCCTGGGCGAGGGGTACTCCAACGGGCTCGAAGGCCTGGCGTCGGACTTCGGGATCTCGGTGGACGACACGGACTCCGCCGGGTCCCAGCCGCCCGTCTCGCTCCCCCAGCCGCCCGCCTCGTTCCCGCTGCCGCCGCGGCAGCCCGCGCACCAGCCCTCGATCGCCCAGCCCGCCCCGCAGACGGCCCCGCAGCCCGCGTACGGCTATCCGCCCGCGCCGCCCCGGCACCCGGCGCCCCAGCCCGCGTACGGCTACCCTCCGGCGGCTCCCACGCAGCCGACGCCGATCGTCTCCGCGGCGCCGGTCGCACAGCCCTCGTACGGCTATCCGCAGCCGGTCGCCCAGATGCCGGACCCGAACTTCCGGCTGCCTCCGCAGGGGCCGCAGTTCCTGCCCCGCTGAGGCCGCTCCCGGTGGCTCAGCCCACCTTCGACTTGTAGCCCCTGCCCCACTGCAGGCCCCAGCCGTACAACCGGTCGAGCTCCGCCTGGAAGCCGTAGACGAACTTCACCTCGCGGCGCACCACCAGCTCGCCCTTGACGTTCTCGACGGAGACCACGGCGCACGAGCGGGCCTGCGGCTGGCGCTCGTCCAGGTCGATCTCGATCCGGGGGCCGTTGCTGGGGTAGAGCGTGACCTTGGCGTGCGTGCGGTCGAAGGCGGGCGTCTGGTCGTAGATGTACACGAACACCAGCAGCCGCTTGATCGACTCGCGGTGGTCGAGATTGACGTAGAGCGTCTCGCCCGACCCGGAACCGAACCGGTCGTCGCCGCTGCCCTGCACGTACGGCGGCGAGTTGAGGCTCCCGAAGAAGTGCCCCAGCGGCTGCACCACGCCCTTCTCGCCGCTGGTCAGTTCGTACAGACAGCCGAGGTCGAGGTCGACGTTGACCATGCTCTGCGTGTGCGCCTGGACCGGCTCGGGCCGGAACATCTGGAAGGGGTGCCGCAGACCGCCGCCGCGCTGCTTGCCGAGGAGGTCGGAGGTGCGCATCTGCCAGGAGAGGTTGACGCGCAGGTTGCCGGTGGCCGCGCCCTGTTTGCTGAGCGAGACCGTCGGGTGTCGTTTGGTCAGTTCGATGGAGTTGGTCGCGGCGCTGCCCGATTCGTAATCCATCGAACGCCCACGCCACAGACCGTCCCAGAAGGACATGCCGCCCCCAAGTGCCCTCGTGCCACGTACGGATACGGGCCCTGTGTCTCGTCTGTCTCGTTCGAAAAGCGACGGGGCGGCCATGAGGACATCTCCTCGACGGCCGCCCCGAAAAGAGCGTTCCTCACCCGGGCCGCCGTCACACTCCGGAAACCGGAACCGGACACGGCGGCGCGGGATTCAGACAGTGTCAGACCCCGGACGAGACCTCAGGCTTCTCGCCCGCCCCCGCTTTTCCCTCCGCCGCCGCCAGCGCGCGGTTGCGGCGCACGGACGAGTAGAAGGACCAGGCGATCAGGAGGACACCGACGGATCCGGTGATCACCTCGTGGATCTCGTACTGGATCGTGACCAGGAGGATCACGGCGAGGGCACCGATCGCGTAGTGCGCGCCGTGCTCCAGGTAGACGTAGTCGTCGAGGGTGCCCTGGCGGACCAGGTAGACCGTGAGCGAACGGACGTACATGGCGCCGATGCCGAGGCCGAGGGCCATCAGGACGATGTCGTTGGTGATCGCGAAGGCGCCGATGACGCCGTCGAAGGAGAACGACGCGTCCAGGACCTCGAGGTAGAGGAACATGAAGAACGCGGCCTTGCCCGCCATCACGACAGCAGGAACCTTCTTGCCGCTCTTCTTGGCCTCTTCCTCCTCCTCGTGCTCGCGCTCCTCGTTCTCCTCGAGCTTGTTCTCGAAGAAGCCGGACAGGCCGCCCACGATGAGATACGTGATCAGACCCGCGATACCCGCGATGAGGACTGTCTGTGCCTTGTCCACGTGCGCGCCGCCGTGCTGGTGGGCGTTGGTGGCGAAGGTCATCGCGGTGATCATGAGCACGATGAGCGCGATGCAGACCGACAGCATGTCGACCTTGCCGAGCTTGGCGAGCGGACGCTCGATCCAGCTCAGCCACTTGATGTCACGGTCCTCGAAAATGAAGTCGAGGAAGATCATCAGCAGGAACATGCCACCGAACGCGGCGATCGACGGGTGAGCGTCGGTCACCAGCTGCTGGTACTTGTCCTTGTCGTTGAGCGCGAGCCGCACGGCTTCGATCGGACCGATCTTGGCGCTGATGGCCACGATCGCGACGGGGAACACGAGCCGCATGCCGAAGACGGCGATCAGCACACCGATGGTGAGGAAGATCTTCTGCCAGAAGGCATTCATCTTCTTCAGGATCCCGGCGTTGACCACCGCGTTGTCGAAGGACACCGAGATCTCGAGGATGGACAGGATCGCCACTACGCCGAACCCGGTCCACCCCCCGTAGAACACCGCGGCCACCAGGCCGAGCGCGGTGACCGCGAACGACCAGCCGAAGGTTTTCAGAAGCACTGGCTACCCAATCGTGTGTGTACGGGCTCCCGTTTAGCGGTCTCCCCCGCGGCGGTCCCCTGCTTTACGAAACGTTGACCCCGAAGTGTAGAGGTCCCGCTACGCGTCCGGAGAGGGCGACCCTCCCCGGACACGGAGCTCGGTCGGCGGGCCTCCTCCGTCAGCCGCGCGCCCTCGCCCCCTCGAAGATCAGAAGGAACGGGGAGACGTAGCCGGACGCCTCGACCGGTGTGGCCCCACCGGTGACGACGAGCACCACTCCGGCGGCGAGCGCCGCGCAGTACATGAGGACATGGCCCATGGGGCGCACGCCCGTCAGCTGAGGTTCCTTGGGCATAATGAACAGACTCCCGTCCTTCGGGGCGGCGAGTTCCCCGGAGAGTCATCTGCCTCGTTTCCAGGCGCAGCAGGTGGCTCTCCGTCTTCGTCGCCGGGCCACGCTGCGTGCGCAGCCCTTTACGAAACGTTGACCCCGAAGTCTAGGGCGATGCCCCGCAGACCCGACGCGTACCCCTGCCCGACGGCGCGGAACTTCCACTCTCCCCCGTAGCGATACACCTCACCGAAGATCATCGCGGTCTCCGTGGAGGCGTCCTCGGAGAGGTCGTAGCGCGCGAGCTCCTGGCCGTCCGCCTGGTTCGCCACACGGATGAAGGCGTTGCTGACCTGCCCGAACGTCTGGCCGCGGTTGTCCGCGTCATGGATCGAGACGGGGAAGACGATCTTGTCGCAGTTGGCGGGCACCTTGGAGAGGTCGATCAGGAGCGATTCGTCGTCGCCCTCGCCCTCACCGGTGAGGTTGTCACCGGTGTGCTCCACGGAGCCGTCCGGGCTCTTGAGGTTGTTGTAGAAGACGAACCACTCGTCACCGAGCACCTTGCCCGCGTTGCACAGCAGCGCGCTGGCATCGAGGTCGAAGGGTGCGCCGGTGGTGGAACGCGCGTCCCAGCCGAGCCCGACGAGGACCTGGGTGAGATTCGGTGCGGCCTTGGAGAGGGAGACATTGCCCCCCTTGGCGAGCGTGACGCCCATAGTGATGGTCCTCCCCGAGGTGACGGGACTGGAGGGTGAGCACGTCCGGCGCCGCACTGGTGTGTGTGCGGCGCCGGACGACTGGCAAAGGGTGGTGACTCGGCTCAGACGTTGACGCCGAAGTCCTGCGCGATGCCGCGCAGGCCCGAGGCGTAGCCCTGGCCGACCGCGCGGAACTTCCACTCGGCGCCGTGCCGGTACAGCTCACCGAAGACCATGGCGGTCTCCGTCGAGGCGTCCTCGGAGAGGTCGTAACGGGCGATCTCCGCGCCGCCCGCCTGGTTCACGACGCGGATGAACGCGTTGCGGACCTGGCCGAACGACTGCTGGCGGTTCTCGGCGTCGTAGATCGAGACCGGGAACACGATCTTCTCGACGTCGGCCGGGACCGCCGCCAGGTCGACCTTGATCGCCTCGTCGTCGCCCTCGCCCTCACCGGTGGTGTTGTCACCGGTGTGCTCGACGGAGCCGTCGGGGCTCTTCAGATTGTTGAAGAACACGAAGTTCTGGTCACTGCTGACCTTGCCCTCCGCGTTCGTCAGGATGGCGCTGGCATCGAGGTCGAAGTCGGTGCCGGTGGTCGTACGCACATCCCAGCCGAGGCCGACCAGGACTGCGGTCAGGCCCGGCGCCTCCTTGCTCAGAGATACGTTGCCGCCCTTGCTGAGGCTGACTCCCACGAGTCCTCCCAATTGGTGTCCAGGGGCGGGGAGCCCCAAGCGTTGCGTTGCCATCGGATCAACGAGTGGATCCTAGTGACCGGTTCCCGGCCGCCACAGGCTCTGCACCTGAAGAATCACAGGGTGTCACCCCTGAGAAGACTCAGGGTCCTGCGGGGCGTCCGGGCCCGGCCACCTCACCGGGCGTCGGTCACAGGGTGCCGAGCGCCTTGACGTACTCGTTCAGGTCACGGGCGTCGGGCAGGCCGTTGACGACGGTCCAGCGCACGACGCCCTCCTTGTCGATGATGAAGGTGCCGCGCACCGCGCAGCCCTTCTCCTCGTCGAAGACGCCGTACGCGCGCGAGACCTCGCCGTGCGGCCAGAAGTCGGAGACCAGCGGGTACTCCAGGCCCTCCTGCTCGGCGAAGACGCGCAGGGTGTGGATGGAGTCGTTGGACACGGCGAGCAGCTGGGTGTCGTCGTTGACGAACTTCGGCAGCTCGTCGCGGAGCGCGCAGAGCTCACCGGTGCACACGCCGGTGAACGCGAACGGGTAGAAGAGCAGCACCACGTTCTTCTCGCCGCGGAAGTCGGAGAGCTTCACGGACCGGCCGTGGTTGTCCTTCAGCTCGAATTCCGGCGCCTTGGTGCCGACCTCGATCGCCATGAGTACGCATCCCTTCGACGGGGCCCCTCGGATGGGGCTGTTCGGGTGATACCACCCTACGTGCGCCGATCAAGGCTGCACGCGCGCGTGAGGCCCCCGCCGACAGGTACGTCGGCGGGGGCCTCACGCGATGGCGCCCTGAAGGGGCGCGGGGAACTGCGCGACCAGCCACATCCGGCCCGCAGGAAAGCCCGCTACCCCAGCGGAGCGTTACCGCTTCTTCGCCGCCCCCTTGGGGGTGATCAGCCGGCTGCCGTTCCAATCCTTGCCGGCGTTGATGCTCTTGGTCTGGGAGAGGCCCGCGGTGGTGGCCGCCTCGCCGATCTCGCTCGGCTCGACATAGCCGTCGCGACCGGTCTTCGGAGTCAGCAGCAGGATCGAGCCGCCCTCCTCCATGTACGCGATGGCATCCACCAACGCATCAGTCAGGTCCCCGTCGTCCTCACGGAACCAGAGCACCACGGCGTCGGCCACGTCGTCGTACTCCTCGTCGACGAGCTCTGTGCCTGTGGCCTGCTCGATGGCCTCGCGGAGCTCCTGGTCGACGTCGTCGTCGTAGCCGATCTCCTGGACCACCTGGTCGGGCTGGAAACCAAGCCTTACGGCCAGGTTCGTCTCCGCGTGGTCCGCGGTCGCGCTCACGGATTGCCTCCTGATCATGTTTTCGGGAATGCCTGTCAGCCACGCGCGTGCGCGGGGCGTTGGCCGTAGTCCACACGGGCGGGGCGGATCGCGCAAGTACCCGGCGGCCGAGACCGCCGAAACGGTGACGTTCCCGACCGTGTCGCCGCAACTGCCGCCACATCCGTCCGGGACCGAACGGCTCTGCGAAGCGGCTAGGCAGGATGGGCGTATCGTTGCGATTTGGCCGAGCCTACCGCAGGGTCGCCGGATCACCGCCTCGGTTACCTCTCGGTAGAGATGACGTTTGCGCCCATGCGGTCCACGATGGGGGAAACGGCGCACGGCCAGGCAGAACCCAGGCGAAGGCCCTCAACAGCGAAGGAACAGCGTGGCTTCCGGCTCCGATCGCAACCCGATCATCATTGGCGGCCTGCCGAGTCAGGTCCCGGACTTCGATCCCGAAGAGACCCAGGAGTGGCTCGACTCCCTCGATGCCGCCGTCGACGAACGCGGCCGCGAGCGGGCCCGCTACCTGATGCTCCGGCTGATCGAGCGCGCGCGGGAGAAGCGCGTCGCCGTGCCCGAGATGCGCAGTACCGACTACGTCAACACGATCGCCACCAAGGACGAGCCGTTCTTCCCCGGAAACGAGGAGATCGAGCGCAAGGTCCTGAACGCGACCCGCTGGAACGCCGCGGTGATGGTCTCCCGCGCCCAGCGCCCCGGCATCGGGGTCGGCGGTCACATCGCCACCTTCGCCTCCTCCGCCTCGCTCTACGACGTGGGCTTCAACCACTTCTTCCGGGGCAAGGACGAGGGCGACGGCGGCGACCAGATCTTCTTCCAGGGGCACGCGTCCCCCGGCATCTACGCCCGCGCCTTCCTCCTCGACCGACTCTCCGAGCAGCAGCTCGACGCGTTCCGGCAGGAGAAGTCCAAGGCGCCCAACGGCCTCTCGTCGTACCCGCACCCGCGCCTGATGCCGGACTTCTGGGAGTTCCCGACCGTCTCCATGGGCCTCGGCCCGCTCGGCGCGATCTTCCAGGCGCGGATGAACCGCTACATGGCGGCGCGCGACATCGCCGACACCTCCAAGTCGCACGTCTGGGCGTTCCTCGGCGACGGCGAGATGGACGAGCCCGAGTCGCTCGGCCAGCTCTCCATCGCCGCCCGCGAGGGCCTGGACAACCTCACCTTCGTCGTCAACTGCAACCTGCAGCGCCTGGACGGCCCGGTGCGCGGCAACGGCAAGATCATCCAGGAGCTGGAGTCGCAGTTCCGCGGCGCCGGCTGGAACGTCATCAAGCTGGTCTGGGACCGCAGTTGGGACCCGCTGCTCGCCCAGGACCGCGACGGCCTCCTGGTGAACAAGCTGAACACCACGCCCGACGGCCAGTTCCAGACCTACGCCACCGAGACCGGCGCGTACATCCGCGACCACTTCTTCGGCGACGACCAGCGCCTGCGCGCCATGGTCGAGGGCATGACCGACGAGCAGATCCTGCACCTGGGCCGCGGCGGTCACGACCACAAGAAGGTCTACGCGGCGTTCGCGGCGGCCAAGGCCCACAAGGGCCAGCCGACCGTGATCCTCGCCCAGACGGTCAAGGGCTGGACCCTCGGCCCGAACTTCGAGGGCCGCAACGCCACGCACCAGATGAAGAAGCTGACGGTCGACGACCTCAAGGGCTTCCGCGACCGTCTGCACATCCCGATCACGGACAAGCAGCTGGAGGACGGCGCCCCGCCGTACTACCACCCGGGCCGCGACTCCGAAGAGATCCAGTACATGCACGACCGCCGCAAGGGTCTCGGCGGCTACGTCCCGACCCGCGTGGTGCGCTCCAAGCCGCTCCAGCTCCCCGAGGACAAGACGTACGCGACCGCGAAGAAGGGCTCGGGCCAGCAGTCGATCGCCACCACCATGGCGTTCGTCCGCATCCTGAAGGACCTCATGCGGGACAAGGAGATCGGCAAGCGCTTCGTGCTGATCGCCCCCGACGAGTACCGCACCTTCGGCATGGACGCGTTCTTCCCGAGCGCGAAGATCTACAACCCGCTCGGCCAGCAGTACGAGGCCGTGGACCGCGACCTGCTCCTCGCCTACAAGGAGTCGCCGACGGGCCAGATGCTGCACGACGGCATCTCGGAGGCGGGCTGCACGGCGTCCCTCATCGCCGCCGGTTCGGCCTACGCCACCCATGGCGAGCCCTTGATCCCGGTGTACGTCTTCTACTCGATGTTCGGTTTCCAGCGCACCGGCGACCAGTTCTGGCAGATGGCCGACCAGCTGGCGCGCGGTTTCGTCCTGGGCGCGACCGCTGGGCGCACGACCTTGACCGGCGAGGGCCTGCAGCACGCGGACGGGCACTCCCAGCTGCTCGCCTCGACCAACCCTGGCTGTGTCGCCTACGACCCCGCCTTCGGCTACGAGATCGCGCACATCGTCAAGGACGGCCTGCGCCGGATGTACGGCCCCGACAGTGAGGACGTCTTCTACTACCTCACCGTCTACAACGAGCCGATCCAGCACCCTGCCGAGCCCGCCGACGTGGACGTCGACGGCATCCTCAAGGGCATCTACCGCTTCAAGTCCGGTGAGCAGGGCGCCATTTCGGCCCAGATCCTCGCGTCCGGCGTAGCGGTGCCGTGGGCGGTCGAGGCGCAGCAGATCCTCGCGTCGGAGTGGAACGTCAAGGCGGACGTCTGGTCGGCGACCTCCTGGAACGAACTGCGCCGCGAGGCCGTCGACGTGGAGCGCCACAACCTCCTGCACCCCGAGGAGGAGCAGCGCGTCCCGTACGTCACGCAGAAGCTGTCCGGCGCCGAGGGCCCGTTCGTGGCCGTCTCCGACTGGATGCGGAGCGTCCCCGACCAGATCTCCCGCTGGGTGCCCGGCACGTACCAGTCGCTGGGCGCGGACGGCTTCGGCTTCGCGGACACCCGCGGTGCGGCCCGCCGCTTCTTCCACATCGACGCGCAGTCGATCGTGGTCGGCGTGCTGACCGAACTGGCCCGCGAGGGCAAGGTCGACCGCTCCGTCCTGAAGCAGGCGATCGACCGCTACCAGCTCCTCGACGTCACGGCCGCCGACCCGGGTGCTGCCGGGGGCGACGCGTAGGGGCGGAACGCACACGCCGGGCACCCACGCCGGGCACTCAGCACACGTCTCCTCCTGAGGGCGGCGGGCCACAGGTCCCGTCGCCCTCTGGCGTTTCCTACGATGCGGCCATGAAGGAACAACCGGCACAGATTCGCTGGGAGCGCCGCACCCAACGTCCGCTCCTCGCGCTCGCGGTGGCGTTCGCCGTCGCCTACGCCGTGCCGATCGTGGTGCCCGACGCGAGCAGGACCGTCACCAGAACCTGCACGGCGGTGGAGTGGTTCGTCTGGGCTTCGTTCGCGCTGGACTACCTCGTACGCCTCCTCCTGACCGATCACCGCAGACGCTTCGTCCGCACCCACTGGCTGGACCTGGTCGCCGTGATCCTTCCGATGCTGCAGCCGCTGCGGTTGCTGCGGCTCGTCTCCACGCTGATGCTGGTCGGCCGACGGGCCCGGATGGCGTCGCAGATACGGCTGACGACGTATGTCGCGGGCTCGGTGGTGGGCCTGTTGATGTTCGGTTCCCTGGCGGTGCTCTCGGTGGAGCGCGATTCACCGAACGGGAACATCAAGACGCTGGGTGACGCGGTCTGGTGGTCCTTCACCACGATGACGACCGTCGGCTACGGCGACCACGCGCCCACGACCGGGCTCGGCCGGGTGATCGCCGTCGGCCTGATGCTGTCCGGCATCGCGCTCCTCGGTGTCGTCACCGCGAACATCGCCGCCTGGTTCATCGCCCGCTTCGAGAAGGACGACGTCGAGGAGCGGCGTCAGACGGCTGCGATCGAGGAGCTGACGGCGGAGGTGAAGGCGCTGCGCGCCCAAGTGTCGGCTTTGTCGGGTTCGTTGGAGCCGGGGTTGGAATCGGACTTGGAGCCGGGCTTGGAGCCGGGTGTGGTGCCCGGGCCCGCTCCCGCCGGGTCCGCTGTCGCGGGGACAGAGGCCCTCGGCGGGACGGGGGTGTCCTGACCCTGGTCGGGATCCAGGTCGGAATCCGCGTCGGAATCCGGATCGGAACTCCGGTCAGAACATGCCGTTCATGGTGGTCACCCCGGCTATCCATATCAGCGCGAGTACGGTGTCGATCGCGCCGAGGACCAGGGCTATGAGGGCCGGCACCGGGCGGGCGCCGGTCCAGCTACGGCCCATGCCGAGCCAGCCGCAGACGATCGCCATGGGGCCGAGGACGATCCCCAGCACGAAGAATCCAGCGACCGCGCAGATGGCTCCGACGATCCCGAGCGTCGCGCGGTCCGGCCCGGTCCGCGACCACGTACGGCCGCGTGAGCGGGGGTGCTTGCGCGTGGTGTGTCCGAAGCCCGCCATCATCACTCCTTCGAGTCGGCCCGTTCGGGCTCGGCTCCGCGAGTACCCCCATTCAGCTTTCCCAGACCTTGAAAGCCCGTACGCGATAAGGGGATTCGGGCGCCCAGGTGCCGCTCCCTGGATAGGTGTTGAACTCGCCGGTCTCGGCGCATTCCGCCGACTGGTACACGGTGACGGGCCGACCCGTGCGATTCGCGAGCGCCTCCGCGCTGCCCCCCTCCGGCAGCGCGACGCAGCTCTCGATGTCGATGTCGGAGAGCTCATAGGTCTGCCGAACGCCCTCGAACCCCGCCTTCTCCCAGAGGCAGAGCTCGCCGGGTCCGCATCCTGTGAGCCTCGGCGGGGCCACGGCTTCGGCGTGCGTCGGCGGGGCCGCGGCCCCGGTGCGCGTGGGCGGAGCCGCGGCCCCGGCGTGCGCGGGTGTCAGGATCGCCGCGGCGAGTGCGGCGACCGCGACGGTCGTGGCGGCTGCGGGCATGGTCGTACGCATCTGGATTCAACCCCCGTGTCGTATGGCTCAGTTGTCCGCGTCGTGCGGATCGCCATGTCTGCACTGTGGACCGACCGACCGCGCCATCGGAAGGGGTACGAATGTGCGTCACCCGGATAGGCGAAAACCCCCCAGGTTGTCCCTGAGGGGTTATCCCTGAAACGGGCCCCGAAGAGGCCCGGATGAGACCTAGATGTGCCCGACGCCCGCACCCGCGTCGGCGTTGGCGCCCCGCTTGGTCAGCACGGCGACGAAGGCCGCGATGACGGCGACGACGCCCGCGACGGTGAAGGCGAGGCCCATGCCCGACATGAACGTGTCGTGGATCGTGTCCGTGATCTTGGCGAGGACGCCGGGGTTCATGTTCGGGGCCTTGGCCACCTGCTCGGGCACCGCGCCGATCGCGGCGGCCTTGTCCAGCCCCGGCGGCGGCGCGTCCGGCAGCCCGGCCTCCTTCCAGTTGCCCGCCAGCTCGGAGTTGACCTTGTTGGACATGACGGCGCCGAGCACCGCGGTGCCGAGGCTGCCGCCGACCTGCATGCCTGCCTGCTGGAGACCGCCCGCGACACCGGAGAGCTCCAGCGGGGCGTTGCCCACGATGACCTCGGTGGCGCCGACCATGACCGGAGCCAGGCCCAGACCGAGCAGGGCGAACCAGAGCGACATCGCCGGCGTGCCGCTCTCGGTCGTCAGGGTGGTCATGCCGAACATCGAGACGGTCGTGAGCACCATGCCGCCCACCAGGGGCACCCGTGGGCCGAACTTCGTGATCAGCGCGCCCGCGATCGGCGACGAGATGATCATCATGGCCGTCAGCGGCAGGAGGTGCAGGCCGCTGTCGACCGGGCTCATGTTGTGCACGTTCTGCAGGTAGAAGGTGACGAAGAACAGCCCGCCCATGAAGGCGAAGGCCATCAGCACCATCAGCACCGTGCCCGCGGAGAGCGGCACGGAACGGAACAGGCCCAGCGGAATGAGCGGTTCCTTGACCTTGGTCTCCCAGACGGCGAAGACCGCGAAGAGCACGACGGCGGCGCCCAGGAACGCCAAGGTCTTGCCACTGCCCCAACCCCAGGAGTCACCCGCCTTGATGAGCGCCCAGATGAGGGAGAACATCGCGCCGGAGAGCAGGATGATGCCGGGGATGTCGAAGGACCGCGGCGCGTTCTCCGCGCGGTGGTCCTTGAGGATCACCAGGCCGAAGACCACGGCGATGATGCCGACCGGCACATTGATGAAGAACACCGACTGCCAGCTGACGTGCTCGACCAGCACACCACCGAGGATCGGGCCGCCCGCCGTGGAGGCACCGATGACCATGCCCCAGATGCCGATGGCCATGTTCAGCTTCTCGGCGGGGAAGGTGGCCCGCAGCAGACCGAGCGCGGCCGGCATCAGGAGCGCGCCGAACAGGCCCTGGAGGACACGGAAGGCGATGACCAGGGACACGCTCCCGGAGACGCCGATGGCACCGGAGGCGGCGGCGAAGCCGATGACGCCTATGAGGAACGTCTGCCGGTGGCCGAAGCGGTCACCGAGCTTGCCCGCCGTAATGAGCGCGACGGCCAGCGCGAGGAGGTAGCCGTTGGTGATCCACTGGACGTCCGCGAGCGAGGCGCCGAGATCCTTCTGGATGGCCGGGTTGGCGATCGCCACGATGGTGCCGTCCAAGGCGACCATCATCACGCCGATCGCGACGGAGAAGAGCGTCAGCCAGGGGTGGCCGCGAAGCCCCTTGGCCGGGGCCGGAACCGAGGCGGGCTCCGGCGCCTTGTCCGCCTTGTCGACGGTGGTCTGACTAGTCATGCGACGAGGCTAATGACAGCGACTGACAGTTGACAAACAATTTCACAAGTCGGTAGCTGTCATGTAGCTCACAGGTATGGCGAGCTGGGCAAATAGGCAGAAAAGAGGACCATGGCGTGAAAACCGAGCAGCCAGTAGCAGCCCTCGCGGAACCGCGAGCGGAAGGCGCCGAGGACGCATCCGGCGAGCCCTCGAAGCCGGGCCTGCGCGAGCTCAAGAAGCAGCGCACCCGGGACGCGCTTCTGCGCGCGGCGCTCGAACTCTTCACGACCAAGGGGTACGAGGAGACCACCGTCGACGAGATCGCCGAGGCCGTCGACGTCTCCCAGCGCACGTTCTTCCGGCAC
Organism: Streptomyces kanamyceticus; assembly: GCF_008704495.1. Classification (NCBI taxonomy): domain Bacteria; kingdom Bacillati; phylum Actinomycetota; class Actinomycetes; order Kitasatosporales; family Streptomycetaceae; genus Streptomyces; species Streptomyces kanamyceticus. Next base: position 6,971,741 of record NZ_CP023699.1, on the reverse strand, counting down.
TTCACCAACAAGGAGGAGGCCGCCTTCGCCGTGCAGCACATGGTGGAGGCGCGATTCATCCAGGCGCTGCGCGAACGACCCGCCGACGAGGCGCCGTTCACGGCGATGCGCGGCGCCATGCTCGGCGCCTGGGAGGTACTGGGACAGTCCGTCGAGGAGGTCGTCCCGGTCGAACTCCACATGCGCACCTACCAGATGATCGAGTCGACCCCCGCCTTGCTCGCGGCCCATCTGCGCCGCTCCATCGAGATGGAGGAAGAGATCGCCCACCTGATCGCCGAGCGCGAGGGGCTCGACGTGGACTCCGATCCACGACCGCGCGTGGCGGTCGCCGCGTTCGGCGGAGTCATGCGCGTCACGGGGCGCCTGTGGGGTGCGGGCGAGGACCTCAGCGTGGATTCGATCCGCGCGCTCACCGAAGAACATCTCGACCACCTGGGGCCCGCACTGGCGGAGGACTGGCGCACTCCGTAGGCGTACGCGGCAGACGTGAGCGGCGATGGCTCGACGACATTTCCAGAGGTCCAACACTCGGAATCCACAAACACGTTGAGCGATTACACACGCACTTTCAGTGACTCTCACCCCTATTGCGCCGCGCGTACGCGGTGTCTACGTAGCGTGACGAAAACACTCAAGATGTGCCCGCTTTGCCTCAATTACCCCTCTAGAAACGTGATCTACCTCACGCGATGCACGGTAGGCATCACGGTTCTCCTAGGGTGTTCCGCAGTGACTTCCTTCGACTCATCCCCCCAACTCAGCGTATGGCGCGCATTGCTTGCGCTCGCCGTCGTGTTCGTCATGCTGGCGACGACGGGCTGGACCGCCGTGCGTCACAACAGAGGTGACGCGTCCCCTCTCCAAGCCGCGCTCTCCGCGTGGGAGCGAGGGAGCATAGACGGGCACGCGCTGCCGGACCCGGACTCCTCCGCAGGTCGCCTCAGCCACTTCTTCGCCTCGCTCGACGGACAGCAGCGCGACCGTCTCGCCGCCCGCTATCCCCTCGCGGTCGGCAACATGAACGGCGCGCCCGCCACGCTGCGCTATCGCGCGAACCACATCGCCCTGGGGCAGGCCCGCAAGGTCGAGCGGGAGCGCATGCACGACAAACGCCTCTCCCCCGTGGGGAAGCAGGAGGCCGAGCGCAGGATGAAGCGGTTCGGGGTCATGATGCGCCCCGGACGGCACGTCATCGCCTTCGATCCCATGGGCTCCGGTCGCATGGCCGAGGTCTTCGGAGACCTCGACAAGGCCCAGCGGGTCTCCGTCGTGGTGCCCGGCGTCGACACGAACGTGTTGACCTTCGAGCGCACGTTTCGCAAGTACTCGGCTCCGGTGGGCATGGCGAAGGCGCTCTACCGCGCGGAGCGCTCGGCGAAGCCACGCGCGCGTACCGCCGTGATCGCCTGGGCCGACTACACCGCGCCCGTCGGCATCGGGGTGGACGCCGCCACGGCCATGCGCGCCGAGGACGGTGCCGTCCGCCTCGACTCCATGGTGCGGGGCCTGCCGGGGAAGGCCCCGGTGGCGCTGTACTGCCACAGCTACGGCTCCGTGGTGTGCGGCGTGGCCGCGCGTCGGCTGCCCTCCCGCGTCAGTGACATAGCGGTCGCGGGCAGCCCCGGCATGCGAGCCGACAGGGCGGGGCAGTTGGGTACGGGGGCCCGGATCTGGGCCACCCGGGACAGCGACGACTGGATTCAGGATGTGCCGTACATGGAGGTCGGCGGACTCGGCCACGGTGCCGACCCGGTGTCCGGCGGCTTCGGTGCGCGGGTGCTGTCGGCGGCGGGCGCCGTGGGGCACACGGGCTATTTCGAGCCGGGCACGGAGAGCCTGCGCAACTTCGCCGAAATCGGCACTGGTTCGTACCACGGAGTGCGGTGCGCGAGCGGGGACGCCGGCTGTCGGAAGGGCATTTCCGACAGCGCGGTGGCCTGACGCGCGTAGAAATCGATGAAACAGCGGCCCGCCGCAGGAGGGACGGAGGCGCGCGTGCCGCCTACGATGAGCCGCATGGGTGACGTACTGGCCGGATTTCATGCCGCCTGGGAGTTCGAGTCAGACTCCGTGCTCATCCGCTTCGAACGGGGGATCCGCACACCGAAGCTCTTCCAGGCGCTCGGTGAGCGGCGTATCCCGCATGAGGCGATCGCGGCGGTGACACTCTCCCCGGGGAAGCGCGGGACCGTCGTTCTGCATGCCGTGCCGAGACCGGGCGCGGATCCTCTGATGGAGGCCGCCGCGGGCCAGCTCAAGGACGGCTGCGACCCGTACCGCCTGGTGCTGCCCGCCGAGCGGGAGACGCTCGCCGAGTACTACGCGGACGAACTGCGGGCCCAGCTCACCTCGGCCGACGGCGAGCCGACCGATCGCTATCTGGTGGCCGCGCCCGAGGCTCCCCTGCAGTTCAAGGCGTACGACGGGAAAGCCTCCTTCGACGGCAAGCTCGTGTCCTTCCGGTGGTTCTGGACGGGTGCGTCGTCGGCGAAGTGGAAGGCCGGCGACCAGAGCTTCCCGATCACCGACCTGTGCGGCATCGAGTGGCGCTCCCCGGAGGTCTTCGAGGGGCATCTGCGGCTGCTGCACCGTGACGCTGGCGTGGCCCGACCGGGCCAGGCGGACCAGGATCCGGCGGCCGTGGTGTTCGGACTCGGCTACGGCCCGGTCCACGAGTCGCTGCCGTTCGCCGCGTCGGTCCTCGCGGCGGTGCGAGCCTCGGGCCCCGCGCTGCTGACGCCCGAGGGCGGCGTCGCCCCGAGCGCGGCGGCCGCACCGGCCGTCCGGCGCGATCCCGCGGACATCGCCGAGCGCATCAGGCACCTGGGCGAGCTGCACCAGGCGGGCCTGATCACCGACGAGGAATTCACGGCGAAGAAGGCCGAGCTGCTCGCGGAGTTGTGAGGGGGACTGTGAGGGGAACTCTGAGCGGACCCGCACGGCGGCGCCGGGGGCCGTGCGTGATGCCTGGGCATCGCGAGCCACGGGTGATACCTGGGTATGAGGTGCGGTCCAGCTCCCCGGTATGACGGCACGAGGGTGGCTTCATGCCTACCCTGAACAGGCCATGAGCAGCGCATCGACACCACCACCTGACCAGTACCCGCGCCGACCCGACTACGAGCCGGGCGGCCGCGGGCCCACCCTGCGGCGTGCGGTCGCGGCCGTCATCAACGGCTTGCGGGCGGCCGGAAGCTCGCTCGCGACGCCCGCGAATTCGACCGAGCCATTCCTCGCGGGCGCGCCCAAACGCTGGGTGCGCATGCTGCCCTACGTGGTCGCGCTGAGTTTCGTCGTCGTGCTCATCCCGGTCACCGTCCAAGTGCTGACGCACGACTACGGCGTGAACGGCGGCTTGGCCGGTGGCCTCGCGGTCGCCCAGTCCGCCCCGCTGCTGCTCGCGGTCACCCGGCCGCTGCCCGCGTGGTGGATCGTGATCGTCGCGGACGTCTGCGGGGCGATCGCGACACTGTCCGCGGACGCCGACCGCCCCGCACCCTGGACCCCCATGATCATCGTGGGGTACGTGGTCCTGTGCTGCGCCCTTTCGCTGCGCGAGAGCCGCCGCACGCTCCTCGGGATCTGGCTGGTCACCGCCGTCACCGGATTCCTGCTCGGACCGTTCAGCGGGGAGGACAGTCAGGACACCGGCGTGCTGCTGATGGTGCTCAGCGGCGCCGTGCTGCTGCTCGGCACGCTGCTGCGCGAGCGCGGGGACGCCCGGCGCAGGCTCGTCGAGCAGGAGACCATCAGCGAGGCCGAGCGCGCCCAGCGCACGCTCCTTGAGGAACGGGCCCGTATCGCCCGGGAGTTGCACGACGTCGTCGCCCACCATATGTCGGTGATCACGGTCCAGGCGGACTCCGCGCCCTACCGGCTCGACGGCCTCCCTGACGCGGCACGCGAGGAGTTCGGGAGCATAGCGGCGAGCGCCCGGGAGTCCCTCACCGAGATGCGCCGACTGCTCGCGGTCCTGCGCAGCGAGGGCGTGGACGGCGAGCGGGCGCCCCAGCCCGGCCTCGACCGCCTGCCGCACCTGGTCGAGGCCACGGTGCGGGCGGGCGTACCGATCGATCTGTCACGTCCCGAACTGGCCCTGCTCACCCACCTGGCCAAGGTCACACCGGCCGTCGACCTGTCCGCGTACCGCATCGTGCAGGAAGCCCTGTCGAACGTGATGCGTCACGCGCCGGGCGCCCGTACCGAGATCACACTCAGCCTCGACGACGAGTACCTGCTGATCCTCGTGGTCAACGGCCCGCCCACGGCGCCATCCGCCCCGTTGGAGAGCGGCGGCACGGGACACGGTCTCGTCGGCATGCGCGAACGCGTACGGTTGGTCGGTGGCACAGTCGATGTAGGACCGCTGTCCGACGGCGGCTTCCGCGTGGCCGCCCGACTCCCCCTCCTCCCGAAGGACTCCGGCAGCGCATGACCATCCGCGTGATCATCGTCGACGACCAGGCCATGGTGCGGGCGGGATTCGCCGCCTTGTTGGCGGCACAGAGCGACATCGACGTCGTGGGCGAGGCACCGAACGGCAAGCTGGGCGTCGAAGTCAGCCGAAGCACCCATCCCGACGTCGTCCTGATGGACGTCCGGATGCCGGAGATGGACGGACTGGCCGCGGCCCGCGCCGTGTTGAACCCACCGCCTGGCGTGGTGCACCTGCCGAAGGTCCTCATGCTGACCACCTTCGACGTGGACGACTATGTGTACGAGGCGCTGCGCGCCGGAGCCTCCGGCTTTCTGCTCAAGGACGCGCCACCCGCCGATCTGATCTCCGCCGTGCGCGTGGTGGCGTCCGGGGAGGCGCTGCTCGCCCCGTCGGTGACCCGCCGTCTGATCGCGGACTTCGCGAAGCAGCGGCAAGCGCCCCGCCAGGACCAGTCGCTCCGGCTGAACGGTCTGACACCGCGTGAGACCGAGGTACTGGTGCTGATCGCGCGCGGCCTGTCCAACCAGGAGATCGCCGAGCGGCTGGTCCTGGCCGAGCAGACGGTCAAGACCCACATCGGCCGCGTGCTCAACAAGTTGGACCTGCGCGACCGCGCCCAGGCTGTGATCTTCTCCTATGAGTCGGGCCTGGTCACCCCCGGCGAGCAGTAGCTCTCCCGCTCTCTCCCCCCGCCTTACCCCCTACCTCGGTATCACCACCGCATACCCCGGTATCACCTGAGAGTTGGCTCCTCGGTGTGACGTGCCGCCGCACACCGTCTTCCTACCTTTCCCTTCGTCAAGCCAGAGCGCGCCACGAAGCGGGGAGGGAGACGAGCCATGCGGCTTCGGTCCTGGAAAGCACGGAGCAAGAGGGCACTGGTCGCCGCCGCCCTCACCACGACAGTCGTGACCGGCACGGCGGGCTGGGCCCTCGGCAACGAACAGCAGCCGCTCACCGGGCCGCCACCCGGGACCGCGTCCTGGCGCGCGGACCACTCGCTGGGGCTGCGCCTTCCGGACCCGGCGACCGCTTCTCCCGTCCGAGTCGCCGCGTTCTTCGACGCGTTGAGCGACGCGCGGCGTCAGGAGCTGGTGGCACGCCATCCCTCGGTCGTCGGCAATCTGGACGGCGTGCCCACGGCCCTTCGGTACGAGGCCAACTCCCGCTCCCTGAAGGCCGAGCGCGCCCGGGAGCAGGCCCGCTCGACCGACCCTGACCTCACCCTGCAGGACCACGAGCGGGCCCGCTCCCTGGTCACCCGCTACACGGAACTGCTCGCGCCCGGCCGCCAGATACTGGCATTCGACCCGCGAGGGCGCGGCCAAGTGGCCGAGGTGTACGGCGACTTGGCGCATGCGGAGCACGTCTCGGTCGTCGTGCCGGGATCCGACATCGACCTGAGCACCTTCGACCGCGCCAACGACGCGTACGGCACACCGGCAGGCATGGGCCGGGCCCTGCGCGCCGCGACGGACGAGCGCACCGCCGTGGTGGCCTGGGTGGGATACACGACACCGGTCGGCATCGGCCCCGACGCGGCGTCGGGGCGGCTCGCGGCGGCCGGTGCCCCGCGCCTTGCCCGCTTCGTGCAGGGCCTGACAGCGGTCGGCGCCCCGCGGCCCTCCGTGTTCTGCCACAGCTACGGCTCGGTGGTGTGCGGCCTCGCCGCCCCGAAACTGCCCGCGGCCGACCTGGTGGTGCTCGGCTCCCCCGGCATGCGTGCGGACAGCGTGACCGATCTGCACACCACCGCCCGTGTCTGGGCCGCCAAGGACGACAGCGACTGGATAGGCAAGGTCCCGAACGTCGAGCTGTTCGGCCTCGGCCACGGCGAGGACCCGACCGCCGCCGACTTCGGCGCACGTCGCGTCCCCGCCGAGAAGGCCGAGGGCCACACCGGGTACTTCGCCCCCGGTACCGACTCCCTGCGGGCCTTCGCCCGCATCGCCGACGCGGATCCGTCCACCATCGGCGCCCGACCCACCGGAGAGCGGACATGAGCCTTCCCACCCTGAGCGGACTGCGCGCGGCCGTGTCCGCCGTCGACGCCAAGACCCCCGCGCACCGTGACCGGGCCATCGACGGACTGCGGGCGCTGGCGCTGCTCGCCGTGCCGACCGGACACTGGCTCCTGGGCGGCTTCACCCTCGACTCCCAGGGCGCGCTGCACAACGCGAGCCCGCTGGCCTCGTTCGGCTTCTTCGCGCCCATCAGCTGGGTGCTGCAGATGCTGGGCATCTTCTTCCTCGTCGGCGGCTATGCCTCCACGCTGTCGTACCGCAGGGCGGTGGCGCGCGGCGAGTCCACGGGCGGCTGGCTGCGCGCACGCCTGGCGCGACTGGGGCGACCGGTCCTCGGAGTGACGGCCGTGTGGGCCGCGCTGATCCCGATCCTGTACGCGATGGGAGTGCCGGGCACGACACTGCGCACCGGGTCGACGCTCGTCATCCAACCCCTGTGGTTCGTGGGCGTCTATACGGTGATCACGGCCCTCACACCGTGGTGCATACGCGCCGCGGAGCGGATGAAGGGCTGGGCCGCGGTGCCCCTGCTCGGGTCGGTGGCCGCCGTGGACTTCCTGCGCTATGGACCGTTCGCGGACGCCATGCCTTCCTGGCTGAGTCTGCTGAACCTGCTGCCCGGCTGGCTGTTCGCCTATCAACTGGGCGTGTGCTGGAGCGAGAAGAAGCTGGGCAGACGCGGCGCGTGGCTGCTGCTCGCCGGGGGCACGGCGCTCTTCGCCGCGCTGCTGCTCGTCTTCCACTACCCGGCCTCGATGGTCGGTGTCCCCGGCGAAGCCAGGACGAACTCCCATCCGCCGTCGCTGCTCGTCCTGGCCCTGGCCGCCGCGCAGAGCGGCGCCGCGATCCTGCTGCGGGACCGCATCGGCAAGCTGCTGCGCAGGCCCGCCCTGTGGGCTCCGGTCGTCGTCATCAACCTGTCGGCGATGACGATCCTGTGCTGGCACCAGACGGCACTCCTCGCCGCGGCCGTCCCCGGCTCGTTCCTCGGCACGGTGCCCGGGCTGACCTCGGGGCCCGACACGCTCGGCTGGATAGCCGCACGGGTCGCCTGGCTTCCGGTCTTCGCGGCGCTCCTGGTGCTGATAGCCCGGTACGCCCGCGGCTTCGAGGCCCCGTGGAAGCGTGCGACGCATGCGCGCCGGGCGCTGGCCGGGCTCCTGGCGGCCGGGTTCGCGGTCTTCGCACTGGGGCTCGCGTGAGCGCCGCGGCTCGCGTGGCCGCCGAGGCTCGAACCTGGCCTATACCCCCAGTTGCTTCTCCCGGGCCGCCGAGGTGAACGTCATGTCGGCGTAGCGGTCGCCCGCGACGGCGTCGGCGATCGGTTCGAGGAGGGCGAGTTGGTCCTCGGTGAGGGTGATGCGGGTGGCCGCGGTGTTCTCCTCGACGCGGACGCGCCTGCGGGTGCCGGGGATCGGGACGACGGGGAGGCCGTGGACCGCGGCCCGCTGCTGCACCCAAGCCAGGGCGATCTGGCCGAGGCTCGCGCCGTGGGCGTCGGCGACGGTGCGGACGGGGGCGAGGAGGGCCGCGTTGGCCGCGGCGTTGGCGCCGGTGAAGCGGGGCTGCTGGCGGCGGAAGTCGTCCTCGCCGAGTTCCTTGTCGGCGCTGACGAACGAGCCGGTGAGGAAACCGCGGCCGAGCGGCGAGTAGGGCACGAGGGCCACGCCGAGGTCGGCGGCGGCCCGGACCACGCCCCGCTCGATGTCGCGGCTGAAGAGGGACCATTCCGACTGGAGGGCGGTGATGGGGTGGACGGCGTGGGCGGCGCGCAGTTCGGTGCCGGTGACCTCGCTCAGGCCCAGGTGCTTGACCTTGCCCGCGGCGACGAGTTCGGCCAGCACGCCGACCGTCTCCTCGATGGGCACGTCGGGGTTGCGGCGGTGCACGTAGTAGAGATCGATGACGTCGGTTTCCAGGCGGCGCAAGCTGGCGTCGACGCTGGAGCGAATGTAGGAGGGGGTGTTGTCGATGATCCGCTTCGTCGGGTCGGCGGGATCGATGGTCAGGGCGAACTTGGTCGCGAGGACGATCTCGTCGCGGTGGGCCTTGACGAAGGGAGCGAGGAACCGCTCGTTGTCGCCCATGCCGTAGACGTCCGCGGTGTCGTAGAGGGTGACGCCCAGCTCCAGGGAGCGTTCCAGGGTGGCGCGGGCCTCGTCGGCGTCGGTGGGTCCGTAGGCGAAGCTCATGCCCATGCATCCCAGGCCCTGGACACCGACCTCGGGCCCCTCGGTACCGAGCCGCACCCGCGCGATGCCCTCGGTCCTCACGGAACCGGTCGTCGCGGACCCAGTCGTCGCGGACCCGGCCGTCGCGGGCCCAGTCCTCCCGGACCCAGTCGTCATGTTCTCGGTCGTCATGTGGTGTCAGGGCCTTTCCGACGCCCGGCGGGCGCCCGCGTACGTGTCTATCTTGTGGTCGAGGACAGCGAGGGTGTCCTGCAGCTCCGCGATCCGCGTGCGGACGTCGCGGCGGGTCCGCTCGAGGAGTTCCTGGCGTTCGGCGAAGGTCTGCTCGCCCTCGCGGACCAGTTCGGCGTAGCGGACCATGTCGGCCACGGGCATCCCGGTCAGGCGGAGTTTGCCGACGAGGGCCAGCCAGCGCAGGTCGGGGTTGCGGTAGCGGCGCTGGCCCGTGTGGGAGCGGTCGATGTGGGGCATCAGGCCGATTCGCTCGTACCAGCGCAGGGTGTGTGCCGTCAGGCCGGTGAAGGCGACGACCTCGCTGATCGTGTAGTGGTCCTGGCCGTCGGGGCGCGGCGACCCGGTGGGTACCGAACGACAGGGGTCCGTCCCGTCAGCCGGGGCCGGGGCGGGGGCCGGGGCTGAGGCTGAGGCTGGGGCGGGGGCTGAGGCTGGGGCGAGCGTGGTCTCCATCACCGTCATGGCCCTCACGCTAGAACCTTGGAGTGCACTCCAAGCAAGCGGCTGCCGGGGAAATCCGGGAGGCGTCTCGCTTCTTGGTCACTACCGTGCCGGGCGTGAGTGAAGTGCGTCGTGCCACGCCGGAGGATGCCGGGGAACTGCTCAGACTGCGGCAGGTGATGATCGACTCGGTGTTCGGGGAGCGCTCGCCCGCCGAGTCGGACACCGGTTGGCACGCGGAGTCGGTGACCACGGTGCGGCGTCGGCTCGGGGAGCCCGAGGGGGAGCTCGCGGCGTTCGTCGTCGATCATCCCGAGCGTCCCGGGCGCCTTGCGGCGCTGGTGGTCGGCACGCTCGAGTACCGGATCGGACGCGCGGGCAATCCGCACGGCAGGGTCGGCCAGGTCTTCAGCGTGGCCACCGACCCGGACCAGCGGCGTCGTGGGCATGCGCGGGCCTGCATGGAGGCGCTGCTCGACTGGTTCAGGGAGCACGGCGCGGTCAGCGTGGACCTCAACGCGTCGGCCGACGCGGAGCCGCTCTACGCCTCGCTCGGATTCGTGCGCAAGCCCGACCCCTCGATGCGGTTGAACCTGTAGGGCGCTTAGGCTCGGGGGCATGCAGAGCCTGGCGTTGATCGAGAACTGGCCGGTCCCGACCGCTGCCGCAGCCGTCGTCCGCGCGGACGGCACGGTCGTCGGAACCCATGGACCCACCGGGCAGCGCTTCGCCCTCGCCTCGGTCACCAAGCCGCTCGCGGCGTACGCGGCGCTGGTCGCGTACGAGGAGGGGGCGATCGAGCTCGACGAGCCCGCGGGGCCGGAGGGTTCCACCGTGCGGCACCTGCTCGCGCACACCAGTGGGCTCGCCTTCGACGAGCACCGGGTGACGTCGGGGCCGGGGACGCGGCGGCTGTACTCGAACGCGGGCTTCGAGGTGCTCGGGGACCACATCGCCAAGGCGGCGGAGATGGACTTCGCGGAGTATCTGCGCCAGGCGGTCCTGGAGCCGCTCGGTATGGACGCCACCTCGCTGGAGGGCGGGGCGTCGCCTGCCAAGGACGGCGTGTCCACCGTCGACGACCTGGTCAGGTTCGCCGCCGAGGTGCAGGCGCCGCGTCTGCTCGACGCGCGGACGGTGGCCGAGGCGATGACGGTGACGTACCCGGGGCTGAAGGGCGTGCTGCCGGGGTACGGGCACCAGAATCCCAACGACTGGGGGCTCGGGTTCGAGATCAGGGACTCCAAGTCGCCGCACTGGACGGGGAGTTCGTCGTCGCCGAGGACCTTCGGGCACTTCGGGCAGGCCGGTACGTTCCTGTGGGTCGACCCGGACGCGGGGGTCGCCTGTGTGGCGCTGACCGATCGGCCCTTCGGGCCGTGGGCCGCCGAGGTGTGGCCCGCGTTCACCGACGCGGTGCTTTCCGAGCTGCGCGACTGAGCGGGTGAGCGGCCACTCGCCGTGGCAGGGAACGGTTCGCCGCCGACCGACCGTCGTCGCTGGCTGATCGCGCAGTTCCCCGCGCCCCTAACCCCCCGCCCCTAACGCGCGCCCCCGACCCCCGCCTCTAACCCGCGCTCGCCATCTCCCAGATCAGCAGCTCAGCGGCGTCGGAAGTCGCCCCGGCCACCCCTTCCAAGCCCGTCTCCCCGCTGATCCGCGCCGAGTCCCCCGGGCCCAAGCGGTCTTGGGCCAGGGCTAGTTCGCCGTGCACCACGTGGACGTAGACGAACGGCGCGTCGGGGAGCGCCAGCCGTTCGCCCGCGCCCAAGCGGCGCACATGCAGCAGGGCGCCCGCCGCGGGGACCGCGTACGGGGTGGAGTCGGCGATGCCGTGCACGACCTCGTAGGACGGTTCGCCGCCCGGGGAGAGGGGGGCCAGCCACATCTGGACGAAGACGAGAGGGTCCGTGCCGTCGTTGCGTTCCACGTGCCGGACGCCGCCGCCCGCGGAGAGACGCTGCACGTCGCCGGGCACGACCCGCGACTCGTGGCCCGCCGAGTCGCGGTGGGTGAGCTCGCCGGAGACCACCCAGGTCACGATCTCGGTGTGGCTGTGCGGGTGTTCGTCGAAGCCGGCGCCGGGGTCGAGGCGCTCTTCGTTGCAGGCCAGGATCGCGCCGAAGCGGAGGTTGTCGGGGTCGTAGTGGGGCCCGAAGGAGAAGGCGTGGCAGGACTCGATGCCGGCCGCCGCCTCCCCGCCGCGGTACCGGTCGCCGGAGCGCCGTACACCAATCACGCATCCCACGTTAGCCCCGGCACCGCATGCCCCCGCCCCGATAAGGCAGTCTTGTCCCCGTGCCCGAACCCTCAGCGAACGCAGCCCATCAGGAGCCCGAGCCGGGGTCCCGCCAGGACGCCCGCCGCAACCCCCACGCGCACGCCGCGACCCTGAAGCGTCTGGAGAAGTCGTCCGGCAGCCTCGCGGCGCAGGCCATCGCGCGCATGGACGAGACGCTGTCCTGGTACCGGGCCATGCCGCCGGAGAACCGGTCCTGGATCGGTCTGGTCGCCCAGGCCGGTATCGCCGCGTTCACCGAGTGGTTCCGGCATCCGGACGCGCCACAGGCCATCTCGACCGATGTCTTCGGCACCGCGCCCCGCGAGCTGACCAGGGCGATCACCCTGCGCCAGACCGTGGAGATGGTGCGTACGACGATCGAGGTGATGGAGTCCGCGATCGACGAGGTCGCGGCTCCCGGCGACGAGTCCATCCTCCGCGAGGCGCTGCTCGTGTACGCCCGCGAGATCGCCTTCGCGACCGCACAGGTGTACGCGCAGGCCGCCGAGGCACGCGGTGCCTGGGACGCCAGGCTCGAGTCGCTCGTCGTCAACGCGGTGCTTTCCGGAGAGGCCGACGAGGGCGCCGTGTCCCGCGCCGCCGCGCTCGGCTGGAACTCCCCCGACCACGTCTGCGTGGTCCTCGGCACCGCTCCCGACGGCGACAGCGAGCTCACCGTCGAGGCCATCCGCCGGGCCGCCCGGCACGCGAAGCTGCAGGTCCTGACCGGTGTGCTCGGCAACCGCCTGGTCGTCATCGCGGGCGGCAACGACAATCCGCTGGCGGTCGCGAAGGCTCTGATCGGGCCGTACGCCGCCGGTCCCGTGGTGGCCGGTCCCATCGTGCCCGACCTGCTCGCCGCCACCCGCTCCGCGCAGGCCGCGGCCGCCGGGCTGAAGGCGAGCGCCGCCTGGCAGGACGCACCGCGGCCCGTTCTCGCGGACGATCTGCTGCCGGAGCGCGCGATGGCGGGGGATCCGGCGGCCCGTGAGCAGCTGGTGGAGGAGATCTACAGACCGCTTGAGGAAGCGGGCTCCGCGCTCCTGGAAACGCTCAGTGTCTATCTGGAGCAGGCGAGCAGCCTCGAAGGCGCGGCCCGGATGCTCTTCGTGCACCCGAATACCGTGCGCTACCGGCTCCGACGTGTGACTGACGTCACCGGTTGGTCACCTTCCGATGTGCGCTCCGCGTTCACGTTGCGGATCGCGTTGATCCTGGGGCGGCTGGCCGACGGCGATCCTCAATCGTAGGGTTTTGTCGGGCCCCTACAATTCCCCCAGCCGTTCTTCGTCCCTGTCCCCACGGGCGGCCCCTACCGTCCACAAGAGAGAGTGTGAGAGTGCTCGTACTCGTCGCTCCCGGCCAAGGCGCTCAGACGCCCGGCTTCCTGACCCCCTGGCTCGATCTCCCCGGTGCCGCCGACCGGCTTGCCGCCTGGTCGGACGCCATCGGGCTCGACCTTGCCCACTACGGCACGCAAGGCGACGCGGACGCGATCCGCGACACCGCCGTGGCCCAGCCGCTCCTTGTCGCGGCCGGTCTGCTCTCCGCGTCGGCACTGGGTGACATCACGCCCGGCGCCGTCGCCGGACACAGTGTCGGCGAGATCACGGCCGCCGCGTACGCCGGTGTACTCACCGACGACGACGCCCTGCGCTTCGTGCGCAAGCGCGGCCTGGCCATGGCCGATGCCGCCGCAGTCACGGAGACCGGCATGGCGGCGCTGCTCGGCGGCGACCCCGACGTCACCGTCGCGCACCTGGAGAAGCTGGGTCTGACCCCGGCGAACGTGAACGGCGCGGGCCAGATCGTGGCCGCGGGCACCCTGGAGCAGCTCGCCGCCCTCGCGGAGGACAAGCCCGAGGGCGTGCGCAAGGTCGTCGCCCTCAAGGTCGCCGGTGCGTTCCACACGGAGCACATGGCGCCCGCCGTGGCGAAGCTGGAGGAGGCCGCCGGTGACCTCACCGTCGCCGACCCCCGGCTCACCTACGTCTCGAACCGCGACGGCAAGGTGGTCGCCGACGGCACCGAGGTGATCTCCCGCCTGGTCGGCCAGGTCGCCAACCCGGTCCGCTGGGACCTGTGCATGGACACCTTCCAGGAGCTCGGCGTGACCGCGCTGATCGAGGTCTGCCCCGGCGGTACCCTGACCGGTCTGGCCAAGCGCGCGCTCAAGGGTGTCAAGACGCTCGCGGTGAAGACCCCCGACGACCTCGACGCGGCCCGCACGCTCGTCGCCGAGTATTCCTGAGCCGACGAGAGACAAGGAGCCGTAGCGCATGTCGAAGATCAAGCCCAGCCAGGGCGCCCCGTACGCGCGGATCATGGGCGTCGGCGGCTACCGGCCCATCCGCGTCGTACCGAACGAGGTGATCCTGGAGACGATCGACTCGTCCGACGAGTGGATCCGTTCGCGTTCGGGCATCGAGACCCGTCACTGGGCCTCCGACGAGGAGACCGTCGCGGCGATGTCCATCGAGGCGTCCGGCAAGGCCATCGCGGACGCGGGCATCACGCCCGAGCAGATCGGCGCCGTGATCGTCTCGACCGTCTCGCACTTCAAGCAGACCCCCGCCATCGCCACCGAGATCGCGGACAAGATCGGCGCGGGCAGGCCCGCCGCGTTCGACATCTCCGCGGGCTGTGCCGGTTTCGGCTACGGACTGACCCTCGCCAAGGGCATGGTCGTCGAGGGCTCCGCCGAGTACGTCCTGGTCATCGGCGTGGAGCGGCTCAGCGACCTCACCGACCTGCACGACCGCGCGACGGCGTTCCTGTTCGGTGACGGCGCGGGCGCGGTCATCGTGGGCCCCTCCAAGGAGCCGAAGATCGGCCCGACGGTGTGGGGCTCCGAGGGCGACAAGTCCGACACGATCAAGCAGACGATTTCCTGGGAGGAGTACCGCGAGGGCTCCCCCGAGAAGTTCCCTGCCATTACGCAGGAAGGTCAGGCGGTCTTCCGCTGGGCCGTGTTCGAGATGGCGAAGGTCGCCCAGCAGGCGCTGGACGCGGCCGGAATCACCGCGGACGACCTGGATGTCTTCATTCCGCACCAGGCCAACGAGCGGATCATCGACTCGATGGTGAAGACTCTGAAACTGCCGGAACACGTCACGGTCGCCCGTGACGTGCGCACCACCGGCAACACCTCGGCCGCCTCGATTCCGCTCGCCATGGAGCGGCTTCTGGCGACCGGCGAGGCGAAGAGCGGCGACACCGCGCTCGTCATCGGCTTCGGGGCGGGTCTCGTGTACGCCGCCACGGTCGTTACCCTCCCCTAGGCATCACGTCCGGATCACCCGGTCCGGACAGCTGTAACCAACCTGCCGCTGCCGCGGCGGGCGCCACACCCCCCGGATACATAAGAAGGAGCGCCAACATGGCCGCCACTCAGGAAGAGATCGTCGCCGGTCTCGCCGAGATCGTCAACGAGATCGCCGGCATCCCGGTCGAGGACGTCCAGCTGGACAAGTCCTTCACCGACGACCTGGACGTCGACTCGCTGTCCATGGTCGAGGTCGTCGTCGCCGCCGAAGAGCGCTTCGACGTCAAGATCCCGGACGACGACGTCAAGAACCTCAAGACGGTCGGCGACGCGACCAAGTACATCCTCGAGCACCAGGCCTGATCAAGGCCTTGCTCAGTCGCCACCCGGCGGTGGCGCCGCTGTTCCCCTCAACACCGTGGAGAAATTTCCTGTGAACTCGACCAATCGCACCGTGGTCGTCACCGGTATCGGCGCAACCACACCGCTGGGTGGTGACGCGGCCTCGACATGGGAGGGGCTGCTCGCCGGCCGCTCCGGCGTCAGCAAGCTGGAGCAGGACTGGGCAGCCGAGCTGCCCGTCCGCATCGCCGGTCAGATCGCCGTGGAACCCGGCGAGGTCATCCCGCGCCCGCAGGCCCGCAAGCTGGACCGCTCGGCGCAGTTCGCGCTGATCGCGGCGAAGGAGGCCTGGGCCGACGCGGGTTACACCGCCAAGGCCGGTGAGGACACTTCGGTGGATCCGAACCGCCTCGGCGCGGTCATCGCCTCCGGCATCGGCGGCGTGACCACCCTGCTCGACCAGCACGACGTGCTCAAGGAGAAGGGCGTACGCCGCGTCTCCCCGCACACCGTGCCGATGCTGATGCCCAACTCCCCGGCGGCCAACGTCGGCATCGAGCTGGGCGCCCGCGCGGGCGTCCACACCCCGGTGTCGGCCTGCGCCTCGGGCGCGGAGGCCATCGGCTACGCGATCGAGATGATCCGCACCGGCCGCGCCGACGTCGTCGTCGCGGGCGGCACGGAGGCGGCGATCCACCCGCTGCCCATCGTCGCGTTCGGCAACATGATGGCGATGTCCAAGAACAACGACGACCCGCAGGGCGCCTCGCGTCCCTACGACGCGAACCGCAACGGCTTCGTGCTCGGCGAGGGCGCCGGTGTGATCGTCCTGGAGTCCGAGGAGCACGCCAAGGCCCGCGGCGCGGAGATCTACGCGGAGGCCGTCGGCCAGGGCATCTCGGCCGACGCGCACCACATCACGCAGCCCGAGCCGTCCGGCAACGGCATCGCCGCGGCGCTGCAGCACCTGCTCGACACCACCGACCTCAAGCCAGCCGAGATCGTGCACGTGAACGCGCACGCGACCTCGACGCCGCAGGGTGACGTCGCGGAGATCAAGGCGCTGCGCAAGACGTTCGGCGACGACGTCGACCACATGGCGATCGCGAGCACCAAGTCGATGACGGGTCACCTGCTCGGTGGCGCGGGCGGCGTGGAGACCGTGGCCACGGTCCTCGCGCTGAAGAACCGCATCGCCCCGCCGACGATCAACATCGAGAACCTCGACCCCGAGGTCGACGCGGACATCATCCGCGACGAGGCCCGCGCGCTGCCCGAGGGCAGGATCGCGGCGCTGAACGATTCGTTCGGCTTCGGCGGCCACAACGTCGTCCTGGCGTTCCGGTCCGTCTGATCCGACCGTAGAGCGTACGTAACGCGAAGGGGCCCCACCGGACGGTGGGGCCCCTTCGCGTCGTCTCACACCGCCGTCACACCACTTGGTGCAGCCAGCGCACCGGTGCGCCCTCGCCCGCGTACCTGAACGGCTCGAGCTCGTCGTCCCAGGGCTTGCCGAGCAGCTTGGCGAGCTCGGCCTCCAGGACGCTCTCGCCCCGCTGGGAGCGGGCCAGGGCGGCGCGCAGCCGGTCCTCGGGGATCAGGATGTCGCCGTGGATGCCGGTCACCGCGTGGAAGATGCCGAGCTCGGGCGTGGCGCTGTAGCGCTCGCCCTCCGCGCTCGCGCAGGGCTCCGCCGTGACCTCGAAGCGCAGCAGATCCCAGCCGCGCAGGGCGGAGGCGAGCTTGGAGGCGGTGCCCACCGAGCCCTGCCAGGAGAATTCGGATCTCCAGGTGCCCGGCGCCGCGGGCTGCCTGATCCAGTCGAGGCTCACACGCGCGCCGAGCACGCCCGCGACAGCCCACTCGACGTGTGGGCACAGCGCGCGCGGAGCGGAGTGCACGTACAGAACTCCACGTGTCGTCACCGGGACCTCCAGTGTGGGTCGAGGTTCGCCTTCCCCAGCGGCCTCGCGCCCGTGCCGAGCAATTTTCCCAAAGACTAGAGAAAACTAGAAAAACGGGACAGATCTGACGTGATGTAATTTAGCGGAACCAATGCGGCGGTGCGCCACCGGGTGGATCACCCGCCCTGTCGCCGCCGTGACGCACAGGCCGGGCAGCTACGGGCCGAGGCTACCGTGCGACGGCGCAAGGAGTGTGACGTACCGTCGGTCCGGAGGCCCGGAAACTCCGACCTTTCACCCGGCGGGACGCAACCCCGGGCACACGCATGACGTCACGTTGAACGACAGAGGGGACCAGGGGATGCGGAACCGCAGGCACCGCTCGCGTGCCGTCGTCGCTTTCGCGACGGCGGCTCTTCTCGGCACCACCGTCCTCACCGCGTGCGACGCGCAGGGCGGCGACGCCTCGGCCCCCGGCGGGTCGGCGGCGCACGACGGGCCCTCCCCGAAACCCACCCCCACCTGGGACACCTCGCCCCGTTCGCTGGCCGCGGTCGGTGACTCCATCACCCGTGGCTTCGACGCCTGCTCGGTGCTCTCCGACTGCCCCGAGGTGTCCTGGGCGACCGGCACGGACAGCGAGGTGGACAGCCTCGCGACCCGTCTCCTCGGTAAGCGGCGCGCCGCCTCGCACAGTTGGAACCACGCCAAGACCGGCGCCCGCATGACGGACCTGAACGGTCAGATCGAACAGGCGGCGACGGAGCGGCCCGAGCTGATGACGGTGATGATCGGCGCCAATGACGCCTGCCGTTCGTCGGCGGCCTCGATGACGCCGGTCGCCGAGTTCCGGACCGGTTTCGAGGAGGCCATGCGCACGCTGCGCCGCTCGTTGCCCAAGACCCAGGTGTACGTCGCGTCCGTCCCCGACCTGAAGCGGCTCTGGGCCCAGGGGCGCACCAATCCGCTGGGCAAGCAGGTGTGGAAGCTGGGCATCTGCTCCTCGATGCTGGCCGAGCCCGACGACCTGGCCGCGGCGGCGAGCGAGCGGCGCGACTCGGTGCGGGACCGGGTGGTCGCGTACAACAAGGTGCTCAAGGACGTGTGCGGGAAGGACAAGCACTGCCGATACGACGACGGGGCGGTCTTCGACTACCGCTTCGACGGCGACCAGTTGAGCCACTGGGACTGGTTCCACCCCAGCAAGAACGGCCAGTCGCGCCTGGCCGAGCTGGCCTATCGCCAGGTCACGTCCGAGAAGCCCGCGGCCTAGGGCGGGACCTCCCGCCGAGCGGCCCCGGCGTAGGGTCGCGATCATGCGCAGTGAACTCTTCGGGACGCTTCCCGACGGCACGCCCGTCCACCGCTGGACCCTGGAAAGGGACGGGGTGCGGGTACGCGTTCTGACGTACGGCGGCATCGTGCAGTCGGTGGAAGTTCCCGACCGCTCGGGGCGAACCGCGCAGGTGGCACTGGGGTTCGAGGGGCTGGAGGGGTATCTCGCGCACCCCGGGCCCTACTTCGGGGCGCTGGTGGGGCGGTACGCGAACCGGATCGCGGGCGGCACCTTCTCACTGGACGGGCGCACGTACCGCCTCGCGCGCAACAACGGCCCCAACGCCCTGCACGGCGGTGAGCGCGGCTTCGACAAGCACGTCTGGGACGCGGAGCCGGACGGCGCGCACGGGGTGCGGCTCTCGCGGGTCTCCCCCGACGGCGACGAGGGCTATCCGGGGCGGCTCGCGGTCGCGGTGACGTACTCCCTGGACGGGGCGGGCGCGCTGCGGATCGCCTACGAGGCGACGACGGACGCGCCGACCGTCGTGAACCTCACCAATCACACGTACTGGAACCTCGCGGGAGCGGGAGCGGGCAGTGCTCTCGGGCACGAGGTGCGGATCGCGGCGTCCCGGATCACGCCGGTGGACGGTTCCGGGATTCCCACGGGGGCGTACGAGGAGGTGGGCGGGACCCGGTTCGACTTTCGTGCCGCGCGGGCGGTCGGCCCCGGCCTCGACCACAACTACGTGCTGGACAAGGGGGTCACCGAGCGGCCGGTCGAGGTGGCCTGGCTCGGTGACCCCGGGTCCGGGCGGGTGCTGACCGTCTCCACGACGGAGCCGGGGCTTCAGCTCTATACGGCGGACCATTTCTCTCAGGATCTGCCGTTTGACCCCGGCGCCGGGGTCGCGTTGGAGACTCAGCACTTTCCGGACTCCCCTAACCAGGCGTTTCCCTCGACGGTTCTCCGGGTGGGTGAGGTTTTCCTGTCGGAGACCGTTTATGGATTCTCGGCTCGGTGAGGTTTCCGCGGGCTCGTTGGGGCTGGTCGCGCAGTTCCCCGCGCCCCTTTAGGGGCGCCCGGCTCCCTCTCAGGCGATCAGCGTTTCTGTGAGGCGGCGGTCCGTCAGGGAGTGGGCCGCCGCCACCTCGTACGAACCGCCCTGGTACGCCCAGGCGTTGAGGTTCTCGTCCCAGATCTCGAAGGCTCGGCGCGGGAGTTCTACGGTGACCTCTACGATCTCGCCCGGTGCCGCCTCGACGCTCGCGCAGCCCGCGAGCCAGCGCGCGGGGCGGGTGCCGTCGTTGTCCGCGGGGGCCAGGTAGACCTGGACGACCTCGCGGCCCGTGCGCTCGCCTGAGTTGCGGACGCCGATCGTGGCCGTGGCGCCCTCGACGGTCAGCGACTCGTACGTCCAGTCGGTGTAGCCGAGGCCGTGCCCGAAGGCGTACGAGGGGGTGGCCGATGCCTGATCCCAGGCGCGGTAGCCGATGAACACGCCCTCGGCGTAGGAGAGTTCGCCGTCAGACGGGGTGACCTCGGTGACCGGCGCGGCGGCGAAGTCGCCCCAGGTGGTGGGGAGTCGGCCGCCCGGCTCCTCGGCACCGAGCAGCACGTCGGCGAGGGCCGCGCCGCCCTCCTGTCCCGGGAACCAGCCGAGCAGGACGGCGGCGACGTCGTGGCGCCACGGAAGTTCCACCGGGGAACCGGAGTTGACGACGACCACGGTGTTCGGGTTGACCGCGGCGACGGCGCGGACGAGGTCGTCCTGGCGGCCGGGGAGCGCGAGGTCCTTGCGGTCGAAGCCCTCGGACTCGACGCATTCGGTGGTGGCGACGACCACGACGGCGGTGTCGGCGTTCCGCGCCGCCTCGACGGCCTCGGCGATCAGTTCGTCGGCGTCCCGGCGCGGACCGAGGTGGACGAGGCAGAACATGACGCCGGGCAGCGGGGCCTTGTACTCCTTGTCCAGCGGGTGGCTCAGGGAGATCTCGACGGGCTCGCCCGCGGTGAGCGTCACCTTGCCGCGCTCGATCGGCGAGCCGAAGAACGCCTCGAAGGGGTCGGCCTCGGAGTCCATCTCCTGGACGCCGTCGTAGAGGACCTCGCCGCCGACGGTGAGGGTGAAGGCGCCGAGGCCGCGCGTGCCGAAGGAGTGCTCGCCGCTCTCGCGCGGGGTGAAGGTGCCCCTCACCTCGATGCTCGCCATGGTCTCGTGGGTGACGCCGACGGGCAGGTCGTCGCCGATCCACTGGACCTGGCCGGTCGGCAGGCTGCCCTCGCCGAGCAATGCGCCCGCGGCGTCGCGGCAGATCGCGCGCAGCGCGAACCCCTTGTCGGCGGGGGCGAGTTCGTCGCTCGGGTCGGCCCCGACGGCGTACGTCAGGGAGCCCTCGGGCAGGGCGGCGGCCAGCCCTTCGAGCGGGGAGACCGTACGGGCGGGGAAGACGGTGGCGGAGCCGCCGCCGAGGATGCGGGCGTCACGGGCGGCGGCGCCGACGAGGGCGACGGTGCCGGTGGGCGCGAGCGGGAGCACGCCGCCCTCGTTGCGTACGAGGACGAAGGCGCGCCGGGCGATCTCGCGGGCCAGGGCCTCGCCGTCGATCTCGGCGGGCGGTTCGGCGACGACCGGCTCGGCGCCGTCGAGGACGCCGACGCGGGCGGCGAGGCGCAGTACGTTGCGGACGGCCTCGTCGACGGTCTCCTCCTCGACCTTCCCGGCCCTGACCGCGGCGGCGAGGGGCGCGCCGTAGACCGTCTGCGGGCCCGGCATGGCGAGGTCGAGGCCGCCCTCGATGTCGCCGGTGGTGGAGCGGGCGGCCACCCAGTCGGAGACGTTGCAGCCGTCGAAGCCCCATTCGCCGCGCAGGACTTCGTTGACCAGGTACCGGTGCTCGGTCATGGTCACGCCGTTGACCTGGTTGTAGGCGGTCATGATGCCCCAGGGGTGGGCGTTGGCGACGATCGCCTCGAAGGGGGCGAGGTAGAGCTCGCGCAGGGCCCGCGCGCCGATCTTGTTGTCGACGGTGAAGCGGTCGGTCTCGGCGTCGTTGCCGACGAAGTGCTTGACGGTGGTGCCGACGCCGCCGCTCTGTACGCCCTGGACGTAGCCGGTGCCGATGACGCCGGTCAGGTACGGGTCCTCGCTGTACGCCTCGAAGTGGCGGCCGCCGAGCGGGGAGCGCTGCAGGTTGACGGTGGGCGCGAGCAGGACGTGGACGCCCTTGCGGCGGGCCTCCTGGGCGAGCAGCGCGCCCGCGCGGCGTGCCAGGTCCGGGTCCCAGGTGGCGGCGAGCGCGGTCGGCGAGGGCAGCGCGATCGAGGGGTCGTCGGCGGTCCAGCGGACGCCGCGCACGCCGATCGGGCCGTCGGACAGCACGAGGGACTTCAGGCCGATCTCCGGCAGGGCGTGCAGCGACCACATCTCCCGGCCGCCGAGCAGCCGGGCCTTGGCGTCGAGATCGAGCTTGCCGAGCGCCGCTTCGACGACGGTCTCGCGCGCCTGATCCGCCTCCCTCGCCCGGTCCGCCTGCGTGCCCTGGGTGGCCTTGCGTCCCGCCATGGCGGTGCCTCCTCGTAGAAGTCCCCGTAGAAGTCCGTTCCGTTCCCTCTCATCGTGCATCGATTACCTGTAGAGCGGTAGATTTCGTTATCTTGCTGTTATCTTTAGATGTCGTACGGTCCTCTCGGGATTACGGGGATCACGGGGATCACGAGGACCACGGGGAAGGGGTACCGGCCATGGCGGCGAGGGCCAGGAGCGAGGAACGGCGCGCGGAGATCCTCCGTGCCGCCCTGGAAGTGATCGCCGAGCGCGGCTACCGGGGCGCGAGCCTCGCGGCCGTCGCCGAGCGGGTCGGGCTCACCCAGCAGGGCCTGCTGCACTACTTCCCGACCAAGGAGGCCCTGCTGGTCGCCGTCCTGGAGGCCCGTGACCAGTGGGACGCGGTGCCGCGCGGCCAGTGGCGGCTCGATCTGCTCGGCTCGCTCGTGGAGTACAACACGATGCGCGCGGGGCTCGTGCAGACCTTCTCCGCGCTGCTCGGCGAGAGCGTCACGGCCGGGCATCCGGCCCGGGAGTTCTTCACCAAGCGGTACGGGGCGGTGCGCGAGAACTTCGCCGAAGTGCTGCGCGCCGAGTACGGGGAGCGGCTGCCCGGCGGGCTCACCCCGGAGGCCGCCGCCCCGCTGCTGGTGGCGGTGATGGACGGGCTGCAGTACCAGTGGCTGCTCGACCCCGAATCGGTGGACATGCCGGGGGCGTTCAGGGACTTCCTCGCGCTACTGGGCGAGCCCCGCAGCCGCGAGCGGACCGGAGGCGTCGGCGGTACGGCCGGGACCGGCGACGGCGGCCACCACGTCGACCTCGATTAGCGCCTCGGGCCGGAAGAGCCGGGGGACCTCGACGGTGGTGCTGGTGGGCGGCGTGCCGGTGAGGAACTCCCGGCGTACGGCGGCGTATTGGGGCAGTCCGTCGAGGTCGGTCAGGAACGTGCGGATGTTGATCACGTCGGCCAGGGTGGCGCCGTGGGCCCGGAGCAGGGCGGCAAGCGTCTCGAAGATGCCGCGGGACTGGGCGGCGAGGTCGGCGCCCTCGGCTATCTGGCCCGAGAGGTACAACAGGGCGCTCCCGTCGGGTAGTTCGACGCGGGCGACCTGGGAGTAGGGGCCGAGGGGGCGGGGCGCCCCGGCCGGGTCGTCGAGGGTGATCAGCACGGGTCGGCTCCTCCGGTGCGGTCGACGGGGGGTCACGGGGCGTGGTGGCCGCGGATGTGCGCCACGGCGCGGGTGACGTCCTCGTGGGCGAGCGAGGGGATGGCGGCCGCCGCCTCGTAGTGCGCCAAGGCCGCCTCCATCATGGGGAGTTCGGCGGATCCGGTGGCCAGGGCGACGTCCTTGACGGCGAGGTCGCTGCCGAAGTGCACGCCGTCCGCGAAGGCTCGCGCGACGGCGCCGCCCAGCGGGCCCTTGGAGAGAGCCTCCTTCGCGGTGTCCTCCGTGAGGCCAAGGGCGTCGGCGAGTTTCATGGCCTCGGCGACCAGGGCCACGCCGCCGAGGACCGCGGTGTTGACGACGAGCTTGAGGGCGGCGCCGGAGCCGAGGGCGCCGGTGCGGGTGACGGGGCCGAAGTGGGCGAGCACGTGCTCGACACCGGCCGCGTCACCGCCCGCGAGGATGCCGAGCTGCCCGGCGGCGGCCTTGTCCGTGCTGCCCATCACGGGGGCGTCGACCAGCGTGACCCCGGCGGGGACGAGCGCGCCGAGCTCCGCCACGACATCGGGGCCCACGGTCGACATCTCCACCCAGTACACGCCGGGGCGCAGCGCGGGGACGACGGCGTCGGCCAGTGCGCGTACGGCGGCGGGGTCCGCGAGCATCGTGATGACGACGTCGGCCTCGCGCACGGCGTCGGCGGGACTCGCGGCGAGCGTGGCGCCCGCCTCGACGAGGGCGTCGGCCTTCTCGGCGGTGCGGTTCCAGACGGTCAACTCGTGCTTCGCGGCCAGGAGTTGGCGGGCCATCGGCTCACCCATGTGGCCGAGCCCGAGGAATGCGATCTTTTCCATGCCTGAGACGCTAGGCCCGGCGCCGGAATGCGACAAGCGAATCCTTAGCATGTGAGCCATGCCGAACCCGCATGCCGCACGCCCGGCGGACACCGCTCCCCCCGACCTCTCCACCGTCTGGCTCAGGACCTTCCTCGACGTGGCGCGGCACGGGTCGTTCACCGTGGCGGCGCGCGAGCTCGCCCTGACCCAGTCCGCCGTCTCGCGGCAGATCGCCGCGCTGGAGGCGGCGCTGGGCGGCGCGCCCCTCTTCGACCGGCTGCCGCGCGGCGTCCGCCCCACCGCGCACGGGCGCGCGCTGCTGCCGCACGCGACGGACGTCATGGCCCGACTGACGTCGCTGGGGCGGGAGTTGACGGCGCTGCGGGACGCGGCGGGCGGTCTGCTCAGGGTCGGCGCGTTCGCGACGGCGGACGCGGGGCTCGTCCCCCGGGCCATCGCGCGGTTCCGCGCCACGCGTCCCGGCGTGACCCTCGTCCGCGAGGAGGGCCTGACACCCGCGCTCCTCGCCCGCGTCGCGGACGGCGGGCTCGACCTCGCCGTGGTGTCGACGACGGGCGGCGCGCTGCCCGCCGACGCGTACGAGCTGCACCACCTCCTCGACGAACCGCTGTACGTCGCGCTGCCGTCCTGTCATCCGCTGGCCGCGCTGCCCGAGGTGCGGTTTCCCCAACTCGCCGACGAGGAGTGGATATCCGGCAGCCCCCGGATCGAGGGGACCCTCCTGGAGGCGGCGGTGCGCCACGGACTGCGCCCGCGCGTCGCCCACGTCGTCGCGGAGTGGACCGCGAAGCAGGGGTACGTCGCCGCGGGGCTCGGGGTGACGCTGATCCCCGCGCTCGCCGCCGAGTCGGTACGGCAGGACATCGCCCTGGTCCCGCTCCGCGACGAGGGCGCCCCGGCCCGCGCGGTGTACGCGGCCACGCCTCGGGGGCACTCGGCGCCGCCCGCCGTGGCACCGTTCCTCCAGGCGCTGCGGGCGGCCTGCCCGGTCGGCCGCCGCCCCCTCCCGCAGACAAACCCCGGCCCCCAGACGAGAAGGTCATCCATGTCCACCACGCCCACGACGCACGCCGACGAACCCGACATCGACGAAGATCTCGTACGCCGCCTGGTCGCCGCCCGGTTCCCGGCATGGGCCGGGCTTCCCGTGCGGCTCGCGGGGGCCTCGGGGACGTCCAACGCCATGTACCGGCTCGGCACGGACATGGTGGTGCGGCTGCCGCGCCGGGCGGGGGACGACGAGAGCGCGCGGCGGGAGCACGAGTGGCTGCGCAGGCTCTCGGAGGTGCTTCCGGTTCCCGTACCCGCGCCGCTCGCCATGGTCGAACCGGGTGAACCGGGTGAACCGGGTGAACCGGGTGAGGGCTACCCGTACCCGTGGTCCGTCTTCCGATGGCTCGACGGCGAGACGCCCGTCGCGGGGCGGCCGCTCGCCGAACCCGCCCTGTTCGGGAAGGACATGGCCGCGTCCCTCACCGCCCTGCGCGGGGTCGACACGGCCGGTGCGCCCGCCTCCTACCGCGGCGACCCGCTGGCGTCGCGCGACGCCGACACGCGTGCGGTGATCGCCGGGCTGCGCGGGGTCGTCGACTCCGACGGCGTCGACACCGACGCCCTCACCGCCGTGTGGGACGCCGCGCTGCGTGCCGCGCCCTGGCGGGGTCCCGGCGTCTGGGTGCACGGGGACCTCCAGCCGGGGAACGTCCTGGTCGAAGGGGGGCGCCTCAGCGCCGTCATCGACTTCGAGTGCATGGGCACGGCGGACCCCGCGGTCGACCTGATCGCCGCGTGGTACCTGATGGACGGCGCGGCACGGCGGTCCTTCCGCGCCGCGCTCGGCCCCGCCACGGACGACGCCATGTGGGAGCGGGGGCGCGGCTGGGCCCTGACGATCGCCGTCAACGAACTCTCGTACTACCGGGAGACGAATCCGTGGATGGCCGGCACGGCGCGGCATGTCATCGCCGAACTGACTTCGGGGGGTGCCGAGTTGGGGTGACCGGCGTCCCGGTGCACCCCGGCGCACCCCGCCTCGCCTCGTCTCACCCCGCCGACATCAGCAAATGCCCCGCGAGGCCCGCGATCAGCGCGCTCGACGCGAGCCCCGTGAGCAGACGGCCCCTGCCGCCCGTGAGCGCACGGCCGAGGAGGGCGCCGCCGCCCGCGAGGAGCAGCTGCCAGCTCGCCGACGCGGCGAACGCGGCCAGCGCGAACAGTGCCTGTTCCGGTTCCGTCAGCGACGTGGTGGCCGGGCTGCCGAGGACGAGTGCGGCGAAGTAGACGACCGTGGCGGGGTTCAGGAGCGTGATGCCGAGGAGGGCGGCGTAGGCGCGGGCGGGGCTGACGGGGGTTCCTGTTGTGGCGGCAGCGGCGCCGGTGCGCCCCCGGTACTGGCGGACCACCGTGATCGCACCGCGCGCCGCGAGTGCGAGGAGGACCAGGGCCGATGCCCAGCGCAGCGGGGTCATCAGCGGTGCCAGGAGGTGGGTGAGCCGGGTGCCGCCGACCGCGGCGACCAGGGCGTAGAGCCCGTCGGCGGTCGCGACGCCGAGCGCGGCGCAGGCGCCGGTCCGCAGGGACGTGCGGGCCGTGAGCGCGACGAGGTAGGTCGCGA
Organism: Streptomyces kanamyceticus; assembly: GCF_008704495.1. Classification (NCBI taxonomy): domain Bacteria; kingdom Bacillati; phylum Actinomycetota; class Actinomycetes; order Kitasatosporales; family Streptomycetaceae; genus Streptomyces; species Streptomyces kanamyceticus. The sequence goes on along the minus strand of NZ_CP023699.1, from coordinate 6,945,151 downwards.
CACCGCCGACCGGCATGGCGATGCCGTAACCGGCGAGGAGTCCCGCGACCAGGACCGCGCTCACGGGTGCGCGGGGATCGGCCTCCGGCGTCGGCCCGTCTGCTGCTGGCCCCGTGCCGACGGGTGGGCGTCGGTGGCGGAGGGTGTCAGCGGTGGGGTGGCGGGGGCCGGGGGCGTGGTCATGTGGGCGAGCCTCTCGGGAACGGATCCGCTGCCGCAACCGGTTTATCCGCGGGCCGGTCGTGGCTGGTCGCGCCGTTCCTCGCGCCCTTGCCTCGTGGCCGGTCGCCCCGTCCCCGCAGGCCGTGCGTGGCCCGTCGCGCAGTTCCCCGCGCCCCCTCTACCCCGCGGCCAGCCCCACCGTTCCCCACAGGCCGAACGTGGCCCGTCGCGCAGTTCCCCGCGCCCCTAAAACAACCCCGCCGCACACCCACGATCTACCCGCGGGCCACTCGTGGCCGATCGCACCGTTCCCCGCGCCCCCTACCTCGCGGCCGGTCCCACCGTTCCCCGCAAGCCGTCCGTGGCCTATCGCGCAGTTCCCCGCGCCCCTAAAGGGGCCCACGATCTACCCGCGGGTCGGTCCTGGCTGATCGCGCCGTTCCCCGCGTCCCTGGCGGGGCGCCCTCAGCCCCTCCGCGCAGGCCCGCAAGACCCCCCTCGCATCACCCGGCGTCACATGCCCCACCAGCACCTGCGCGGTGAGGCCGTCCGTCAGGGCCAGCAGGGTGTGGGCCTCCGCGGTGGCGTTCACCTCCGTGTGGAATTCGCCGGTGGATCTGCCGTAGTCGAGCAGCCAGACCAGGAGGTCGTGCAGCTTGGCGTAGGTGTCGCGCAGGACGGTCGCCAGGTCCTTGCTCACCGTGGCGTGGGCCACGAAGGCGACCCAGACCTGGGCCTCCGTCCTGTCCTCCGTCTCTACCAGGGCCAGCGCGGAGAGCGTGCGGTCCAGCAAGGTCGCGGCCGACTGCGGCGTGTCCGATGCCTCGATGCGGGCCTTCGCCCGGTCGGCGACGCGCTGCGAGATGTCCTCCAGGGCGAAGAGCAGCATCTCGTCCTTGGTGCGGAAGCAGCGCTGGACCGCGCCCATCGAGACCCGCGCCTCCGCGGCGACGTCGCGCAGGCTGACGGACTCCATCCCGGAGCGGGCGATCAGCAGGCGGACCGCCTCGGCGATGCGGCGGCGCCGGTCCTCGTAGTCGACCTGCTTGGGCACGTGCGGCGGCCTTTCGTCGGGCGTGGGGGTGGCTCTGTGGCTCTGTGGCTCTGTGGATCTGGCGTACCTGACGTACCTGACGTACCTGACGTCTCCACGTTCTGCGTTCTGATGCGGTTGCATCATATCCCGCCCCCGATGCATGATCTGATGCGACCGCATCGGAAAAGGTCAGCGGTATCAACGCCGCGCCGCCGCACTCGGGGAGATACGTCATGTCCGCACAGCCCAAGGCCCCTCAGTCCAAGAAGTCCTCCACGGAAGGCATGCTCGCCCTCTTCGGCTTCATCCTGATCGCGCAGGGCTTCGGCTCCGCGATCACCGAGTCCGGCTGGGACACCAGCTTCGGCGTCTCCGCCCTCCTGCGAGAGGCCAACGCCCCCGCGTGGACCGACCTGTTGGTCGGGGCGCTCGGCTGCGTGCTGCTCGCGCTGGCCGCGCGGCGCCGGTTCACCCGCGAGGCGCCGTAGCGCTCACCCCTCCCGTCCCGCGATACTTCCGCCACCTCACCCGTCACTGATCCACTGGTGACCGGCCACGGAAGGACTCGCGTGTTCCCTCGTATCGGCACCCTCGGCGCCGCCGCCCTGCTGGTCGGGCTCGGCGCCACCGCCCCCGCCTCCGCATCCACATCCGCCGCCACGCCACCCGGTTCCACCGCCGAAGAACAGCGGCTCGACCGCGCCGCGCCCCAGGAGATCCTGCGCCGCAGCGGATTCGACTCCCGCGCACCGCAATTGGCGCGGGCCCTCGCCAAGACCCGCTCCTACGCGCAGGCCCGGCGGCTCGTCGCGGGCGAGGGCGGCGAGCTGTGGCGGCGCGCCGTGGACCGGGTGCAAGGGCGCGGGCCCGCCGGAGGCGATCTCAGCAGGGACGACGACCGGCCGCTCTACTGGGCCAGGCTGGGAATGACGCGGGAGCTGCGGCAGTGGGAGCCGAGCGGCTTCCGACTCTCGGAGAAGCAACGGGCCCGGCTGATAGGTGCGTTGGAGACCTCGTCGCGCGGGCAGGACGCCGTCGCGTATCCCCGGGGGCACAAGCACGCCAAGCGCATCCTGGTCACCGGCTTCGACCCGTTCACCCTCGACCGTGACGTACGCATCAGCAATCCGTCGGGCGCCGCCGCGCTCGCCCTGGACGGCACGACGATCCAGACCGCCGAGGGTCCCGCCCGCATCGAGGCCGTCACCTTCCCCGTCCGCTGGCAGGACTTCGGGGACGGGGCCGTGGAGCGGGCACTGCGGGCGCAGCTGCCGCGCGTCGACCTGTTCACCACCATCAGCCAGGGGCGCGTGGGCAAGTTCGACATCGAGCGGACCAACGGGGCCTGGCGGGGCGGTTTTCCCGACAACGAGAACCTCTCGCGCACGGAGACCGTGCCGGTGCGCGACCCCGCCTCACAGCCGCAGTGGACGTCGACGACCCTCCCGTACAAGGCGATCGTGGCCGCCGACACCGGGCGCTTCCCGGTGTACGACAACACGTCGGTGACGGAGATCCCGGCGGGCGGCACCGCGCCCGTGGTCAGGCCCGACGGGCCCTCCGAGGGGTCCACGGCCCGTGAGGGCGGCGGCGGGAACTACCTGTCGAACGAGATCGCCTACCGGGCCACGCTCCTGCGCGACAGGCTCGGGCTGCACGACCGGCTGCCCGGCGGCCATGTCCACACGCCCGTCCTGCAGTTCGGCGCCGGGAACACCGATCCGGCGACGGGCGCCGTGACCGATCCCGAGTTCGTGCGGAACCGGCTCGACATCGTCGCTCAGGTGCGGGGGATCCTCGGGGCGGCCGTCTCGTCGTCTTGACCGGCGGCGGCAGGTGAGCCGTCGCCTTCCGTGTCGTTCTCGCCCAGCAGGTCCCGTGCCATCAGCGTCGCTCCCGCGACCGCGCCCGGCATCAGGAACACCGCGACGAACGGCACCAGGAAGGCGACGGCGAGCGGCGTCCCGAAGCCCCAGGCGAGCTGCTTGCGGCCGCGCAACAGGGCCAGGCGCTCACGGAGTTGGATGCCGCGGCGCTGCATCGCGACCGCGCTGAGCTCCTCGACGAGGAAGAAGCCGGTCACACCGAAGCCGATCACCGGGACCACGGTCTGGCCGACGACCGGGATGAAGCCGAGCGCGAAGAGCAGGACGCCCCAGAGCATCGCCCGTACGACGATGCGCAGGCTGTCCCGCGCCGAGATCCACAGGTCGCGCCAGAGCGGCAGGCCCGACTCGGGGGCGTGGCCGCACTCGGAGATGTCGACCTGCTCGGACAGCGACTCGTAGAAGGGCTCTCCGATGAGCAGCGTCACCGCGGTGAAGGTGATGACGGAGAGCAGTAGCGCGAGGGCGAAGAGGAGCGCCGTCAGGAAGCCGCGGAAGAGGCCGAGCCAGGGCGAGGACCAGTCGTCGGCGAAGGGCGTGGCCCAGCCGACGAGATCGACGCCCCACAGGGCGAGCGAGACGAGCGCGGCCGCGTAGAGGACGAGCGTGATGAGGCCGGGCAGCAGCCCCCATCCGTACTGCTTGCCGTGCTGGGCGACCCAGCGCTGCCCCTTCATCAAGTAGCCGAAGCCCACACCCAGATCGCGCATGCGGCACACCTTAGCCGCAGGTCGCCGGGGGTTCGCGCGCCGCTGTGTGCCAGGTCTGTCACGGCTGGGGCGCAACGCCCCCTTGTTGTCCGGGAGTTGAACCGGTAAGACCTCGCTTAACGATCTCCCGGAGGTACATATGGGTATGTCCCGGCCATCCAGACCCGTTCTGGTCACCGCCGCCGCCACCGCGGGCGCGCTGCTGTTCACCGCGCTCGCCCCGGGCAGCGCGACCGCGGATCCGACACCGCGCCCGGTCACCCGCGAGGGTTCGCCGCTGGGGCCGGACCGGGCGGCCAAGGCCCCGGAGGCGGCCGCGGAGCGCGCCCTCGCCGAGGCCGGGGCCCCGGAGCTCACCGGCGACAGGGGGCGCGGTTATCCCCGTGTGCGCAAGCTCGATCCGCCGCCGGAGAATCCGGCCGACAAGTCGATAAAACTGGGGCTGACGCCGTACCACGGCATAGCCCCGAAGCTGAACGCCCTGCAGCGCGTCGGCGACCGCGTGAGCGTGGAGATCGCGGGCCGCTCCGCCGGTGGGCACCAGCTCTACCTCGTGACCGTCACCGCGCCCGAGTCCGCGCGCGAGAGCGCCCGCCAGGAGCGGATGCGCGAGCGCATCGAGGACTCCCCCGCCGCGGCGGCCAAGGACAAGGCGATCAAGTCCGGGTACAAGACGCCGGTCTTCATCAACAACAACATCCACGGCAACGAGTGGGAGGGCACCGACGCGGCCCTGAAGCTCATCGGGAAGCTCGCGAAGGCGAAGGACGCGAAGAGCAAGGACCTCCTCGCGCACAACCGCCTCTACTTCAACATCACCACCAACCCCGACGGGCGCATAGCGGGCACCCGCGCCAACGCCAACGGCTTCGACCTCAACCGCGACTTCATCACCGCATCGCAGCCCGAGGCCCGCGCGGTCCGACAGATCGCCATCGCCAAGCAGCCCGCCGTCATGATCGACCTGCACGGGTACGTGAACGGCACGCTGATCGAGCCGACCACTCCCCCGCACGGCGAGAACTACGAGTACGACCTCTTCCTGAAGAATTCCTACGCCAACGCCCTCGGCATGGAGGCCGCCATCAAGGGCCTCGGCTACACCGAGGAGAAGGACGGCGTGAAGCCGCCCGTCATCCCCTTCCGCGACCAGCAGGAGGGCTGGGACGACTGGCCGCCGATCTTCACCCCGCAGTACATGCCCTTCCACGGCGCGGTCGCCACGCACACCATCGAGTTCCCGATGCAGGTGAACAACGAGGAGTACGACACCCAGCCGGTCGCCGAGCTGCGGCGCAGGGCCGCCATCAACGTGGACATCGCGGGCGCGGCCATGCGCGCCACCCTCGACTACACGGCCGCGCACCGCCGTTCGGTGATCGCCGACCAGATCGAGGTCTTCCGGCGGGGCGCGACGGGCGCCAAGCAGGTGCCGGTGTCGGAGGAGACCGTGCCGGGAGTGCCCGGGATCGGCCCTGAGGACGTCTACACGACCGAGTTCCCGCGCGCGTACGTGATCCCGGCGGCGGGCCGCGGGCAGGGGGTCCCCCCGCGCTTTCGGCAGCGGGGGAGCTCGGCGACGGCCGCCGCGCGCCTGGTGGACCACCTGCTCGCCAACGACGTCCGCGTGGAGCGCGCGAAGCACTCCTTCCGGCTCGGCGGCCGTACGTACGCGAAGGGCTCGTACGTCGTCGACATGCACCAGCCCAAGCGCGGCCTGGCGAACGTGATGCTGGCCGACGGCAGGGACATCAGCGACAAGGTGTCGACCATGTACGACATCTCGGGTTGGAGCCTGGGACGCCTGTGGGGCGCGAGCGTGGACGCGGTCAAGGGCGGCGACCTGGACGGCGTGCGCGCGCGTCCGGTGCACGCCGCGTCCCGCGTCGGCCAGGTGGCCCCGCGCGGCAACCTGCGCCTGCGGCTCGACGACCCGCGCGAGATCGCCGCGCTCAACTCCCTCCTCGCACAGGGCGTTTCGGCGCGCCGCGACCGCGAAGGCAACGCCGTCCTGCCGTCGTCCGCGCGCCGTGCCGCGACCGCCGCCGCCAAGACGTACGACGTGCCCTTCGACGCCACCAAGGCCGAGGGCGGCGCCGCGCTGCACCGCACCCGGGTCGCCGCGGCCGTCACACCGGGCGAGCTGTTCGCGCTGCGGGAGATGAACTTCGACGTGGTGCCGGTGTCGAACGCCGTGCTCAACTCCGGTTTCGACTGGAGCCGGGCGGACGTCCTGTTCGTCTCGGCCGGGCTCGACCGCGGTGAGCTGAACGCCTCGGCGAAGGCGGGGCTCGACCGGTTCCTCGCCCAGGGCGGCGGTCTGGTCGGCCGCGGTGAGACCGGCGCCGCGCTCAACGCCGACGCGAAGCTGCTCGCCGCCAAGCCCGTGGCGGGCAACGGCGACGCCAACGGCGTGGTGCGGGTGAGCAATTCGGGCGGGGCGATCACCGGTGACGCACCGGGGCACAGCTTCGTCTACGCGCCGATGTGGTTCACCGACCTCGGCACCACGGTGCGCGTGGAGCAGAAGTACGGCACGGGGAACCCGCTGGTGTCCGGGCACTGGCGGGCCACCGACGACGGCACCGGAGGCCCCGCGGCCGCCGCGGGCCGGGCCTCGGTGATCAGCGGGACCGCGGGCCGCACCGACGTGGTCCTCTTCGGCACCGAACCGCTCTTCCGCGACCACCCCAAGGGAGTGTTCCCACAGGTCGGAAGGGCGCTGCTGGCGGTCGGCTGACGGACGCCAGGAAATACCCTCGGGGGCGCGGCGGTTGACCGGGTACAGATCATCCGCCGCGCCTTGGAGGCCATCACCATGACCCGTGAGATCCGAGTGCGGGGCACCGTCGCCGACGGATACGAGGCCGTGCGCGACGAGTTCACCGCAGTCCTCGCGAGCGAGGAACCGCACTACGCGGGCCAGCTGTCCGCCTACGTCAAGGGCCGCCAGGTCGTCGACCTGTGGGTCGGGCCCGACACGGACGCCGACACGCTCTACGGGGTGTACTCCTCCACCAAGGGCGCGGCCCACCTCGTCGTCGCCCTGCTCGTCCAGGACGGCGTGCTCGATCTGGACCGCGAAGTCGCCCACTACTGGCCGGAGTTCGCCGCCGAGGGCAAGGGCGCCGTCACCCTGCGGGAGCTGCTCGCGCACCGCGCGGGCGTCGTGGGCGCCGACTCCGGGTTCTCGCCCGAGGAGTTCGCCGACGACCGGGCGATCGCCGCGCGCCTGGCCGCGCAGCGCCCGTTCTGGCGCCCCGGCAGCGCGTTCGGCTACCACGCGCTCTCCATCGGGGCGCTCGCCGGCGAGGTGGTGTTCCGCGCCACCGGGCGGACACTCCAGGAGCTGTACGAGGAGCGGGTGCGCGCCCCGTTCGGGCTCGACTTCTTCCTGGGCCTGCCCGAGGAGCACGAGGACCGCTTCCACTCCGTCCTGCCGATGGACCCGACGCCCGAACAGAAGGCACTCATCGCGGCGCAGCCGACCGGGCCGCACAGCCTCGCCTCGATCGCCTTCAACCGCAACGCGGCGCACCCCACCGACCTGGAGGCACTGCCCAACTCCCGCCTCCTGCGCGCCAAGGGCCCCGCGTCGGCCGGTGGCGTGGCCTCCGCGCGCGGCCTCGCGGGGATGTACGCGGCGGCGACCACCGGCATCGGCGGGCGCGAGGCGCTCCTGAGGCCCGACACCCTCGGCGCGTTCGGGCAGATCCAGTCGATCGGGTACGACCTGGTGGCACGGACCCACAAGGCGTTCGCGGTCGGCTTCCAGGCCACGTCGGACGTCTGGTACCCGTTCCTCGGCGCGGGCTCCATCGGGCACAGCGGCGCGGGCGGCTCGCAGGCGTTCGCGGATCCGCGCGCCTCCCTCGCGTACGGCTACACGCGGCGACGGTTCGCGTTCCCCGGCGGCCCCGCGGCGGAGAACGAGCGGCTCGCGCGCGCGGTGCACGAGGCGGCGCTCGCGACGGGCTGACCCTTCCGGTCCACGACGGAGGGCCGCACCCCCGCCGGGGTGCGGCCCTCCGTCGTACGGGCGACCGACGAGGTCAGGCGGCCGAGACCTCGACCTTGATGTTGCCGCGCGTGGCGTTCGAGTACGGGCACACCTGGTGCGCCTTCTCGACGAGGGACTGCGCGGTGGCCGCGTCCACGTTCGGGATGGCGGCGGTGATCACGACCTCCAGGCCGAAGCCACCGGCCTCGTTCTGGCCGATGCCGACCTTGGCGGTCACGGTCGAACCGGAGATGTCGGCGTTCTCCTTGCGGGCGACCACGCCGAGGGCGCCCTGGAAGCAGGCGCTGTAGCCCGCCGCGAAGAGCTGCTCGGGGTTGGTGCCCGCGCCGCTGCCGCCCATCTCCTTCGGGGGGTTCACGACGACGTCGAGCTTGCCGTCGTCGCTGGCCACCCGGCCGTCGCGGCCGTTCTCCGCGGTGGCGACGGCGGTGTACTTGACGTCGATCTTCTGGATGGACATAAGTGCCTGTTCCTCCTGAGATGTGACGTGGTGCGCGCCCACAACCACGGCTTGTGGAATTAGGTTATCGGATACCGGAAGAGCGCCCCTGGGTGCCCGCCAACCAACAGCGGCGCCTCAGGCGAGGGAGACGATCATCTTTCCGGTGTTCTCACCGCGGAGCATGCCGAGGAACGCCTCCACGCCGTTCTCCACGCCCTCGACGACCGTCTCGCGGTACTTGAGCTCACCGGAGCGCACCCACGCGCCGACCTCGCGCACGAACTCGGGCTGCAGCGCCTCGTGGTCGCCCACGAGCATGCCCTGCAGCCGCAGGCGCTTGCCGATGACCATGGCGAGGTTGCGCGGGCCCGGGGTCGGCTCGGTGTCGTTGTAACCGGCGATCATGCCGCAGATGGTGGCGCGGCCGTGCACGTTCATGCGGCTGATCGCGGCCTCCAGGTGCTCGCCGCCGACGTTGTCGAAGTAGACGTCGACGCCGTCGGGGGCGGCCTCCTTGAGCTGCTCGACGACCGGCTTGGCGTCCTTGTAGTTGAAGGCCGCGTCGAAGCCGTACTCCTCGACGAGCAGCTTCACCTTCTCGTCCGAACCCGCCGAGCCGATGACGCGCGAGGCGCCCTTCAGCTTGGCGAGCTGGCCGACCTGGCTGCCGACGGCACCGGCGGCGCCGGAGACGAAGACGGAGTCGCCCTCCTTGAAGGAGGCGACGTCGAACAGGCCCGCGTACGCGGTCAGGCCCGTCATGCCGAGTACGCCGAGGTACGCGGAGAGCGGCGCGGCCTGCGCGTCCACCTTCGTGGCGTGCCGCGCGGGGACGGCGGCGTACTCGCGCCAGCCCGCGAAGTGCAGGACGTGATCGCCGACCGCGAAGCCCTCGGCATTGGAGGCGATGACCTCGCCGACCGCGCCGCCCTCCATCGGGTGGTCGAGCTGGAACGGCGGGACGTACGACTTCACGTCGTTCATCCGGCCCCGCATGTACGGGTCCACGGAGAAGTGCAGGTTGCGGACCAGGACGCGGCCCTCGGCGGGGGCGGTCACGGGGACCTCGCGCAGCGCGAAGTCCTCCGGCACGGGCCAGCCGCTCGGGCGGCGCACGAGGTGCCATTCGCGGCTTACGGAGGGGAGCTGCTCGGGGGTGACGGACATGGGGGGGGCGTCCTCCAGGTAAACGCTTGATGCGCAGAAATGCTTCAGGTACTGAAACAACCATGCGCCTGGATATTTCATGATGTCAAGTAAACGGGTAGCCTGGTGACCATGGCCACCAGCAGCTCCCCGTCCTCCCCTTCGCCCTCGCCCTCGCCCTCGCCCCGTACCGACCCGCTGACGCTTGAGGTCGTCGAGCTGATCGGCACGGTCGTGGCGCGCTACTACGAGGAGTACGAGGCGGCGGCGGGCGAGCACTCGCTGACCGGGGCGCAGGCCCGCGTGCTCGGTCTGCTCTCCATCGAGCCGATGCCGATGCGGCGGATAGCCCAGAAGCTGAAGTGCGAGCCGTCCAACATCACGGGGATCATCGACCGCCTGGAGGCGCGCGGCCTCGTCGAACGGCGCCCCGACCCGGCCGACCGGCGCGTGAAGCTGGCGGCGCCGACGGAGGAGGGGGTCCGGGTCGCCCGGGGGCTTCGGGACTCGTTGAACTTCGCGCGTGAGCCGTTGGCTGAGCTTTCTCGCGAGGAGCGGGTTTCTCTGCGGGGGCTTTTGCGGAGGATGCTCGGGGAGGGGGCGGCGTGAGGGTCCGCTCCGGGGTGGGTCTGCACGTCAGGCTCGTGCCCTGCGGGGCTGGTCGCGCAGTTCCCCGCGCCCCTTGAATCCTGGCTCCCTGCACCCGTCAGGTACGGGCTACCCGGGGTTTCGCGCAGTTCCCCGCGCCCCTGACGGGGCCCGCTAGGGGCGCGGGGAACTGCGCGAGCAACCACGATGCGCCCGCGGGCGTGCCACTGCGGAGGGCGCCCGATCAGGGGCGCGGGGAACTGCGCGAAACCCCGTAGGGCATGCGGATGCCGTGCCGGTGACATGGGCGCGGTCGACTCAGCCAGCGGCTATGCGCACCACCACAAGAACCGGTCACACGTCTCCGATGGGGACGGCTCCGGGGGCCCCGTCGGGTCGGGGGCCGAGGTGGCCGGGGGTGAGGTCGGGTGGGTCGAGGGCCGGGGGTCGTCCGGCGGGGAGGACTCGGCCGGGGTGGTCGCACCGGGGCCGTCGTCACCGGGCTTCCCCGACGCCGTCCGCCGAGCGGAGGGCTCCCGCGCATCCTTCGCCCGCCGCTCGGAAGCGGAAGCGGAGGAGGAAGAGGAAGTCGGCGAGGAGGCAGAGGGCGACGCCGACGCCGACGGGCCCACCGGCGTCGTACCGCCAGAGGCACCCCCCTCCGCGGAGGGCGACCGCGAAGGCTCCTCGTCCGGCGCGGACGCCGCCGCGGGCTCGTCAGCGGACCCTTCCGTACCCAGTTCCGCCAGGCTGAGACCGCCCGCGGCGAGCGCGAGCCCCGCGGTGATCAGCAGGACCTTGCGGCGCCTGCGCCGATGCACCCTTCGGCCCCGGCCGCGGCCCCGCGCACGCGGGGACTCCTCGTCGTACGCGTCGTCGTGATCCGCGGGCTCCTCCCGCACCGCGACGGACTCCGCGTACTCCCGGCACGCTTCGGCGGGCGTCCCGCAGCCCGGGCAGGCGAGGGCGCCGTTGAGGTGCCTGCGGCACGGGTGGCAGTAGTCCATGAGGCCTGGAGGCTAGGTGCCGCGCCGGTAACAGTGGAAGCCGCCCCTGTGAAAGTTGTGTGCGGGATCGAGCCGTCCGGCGCGCCGAACCCGGTCCGTGCCGGGTTCCACCGCTATGCCCTGCCCAGCTGCCCCCGCAACCGCCGCGCCCGCAGGACAAGTTCGAGCTCGAAGCGACGGTCGGGGTCGTCGATCTCGTCGCCCCACAGCTCCCTGATCTGCCGCAGGCGGTAGCGGACCGTCTGGGGGTGGACGCCGAGCCTGGCCGCCACCTCCGGGGCGCCGCCGCGGGTTTCCAGCCAGGCGAGGAGCGTCTCGGCCAGGCGGCGGCCGTGGGCGGGCCCGCAGTGGGCGAGGGGCGCGAGGCAGCGGCGGGCCAGGTCCTCGATGAGCTCCTCCGGCTGGAGCAGGACGAGGGCCTCGGTGTGCTCGGTGCAGTGCAGGACCTCGCCCGCGGGCAGCAGGCCGCGTTCCATGAGCCGTACCGCCGCCTCCGCCCAGCGCAGCGACTTCGCCGCGTCGGCGAGCGGCACGGGCGGGCCGATGGCGCCGGACCAGCCCGCCATGGCGCGGCGCAGCAGTTCGGGGCGGCCCGCGGCATCGGGGTCGGGCACGACCATGCGGGGCTGTTCGGCCTCCATGTCGAGCAGCACGCCCTGTCCGACGGCGGGCGCGACGGCTTCGCGCGCGGGGCGCAACAGGACGCCCACGGCGACGCGTTCGGGCAGTTGCCAGCCGACCCTGGCGGCCCGTTCGCCGAGGCCGTTGCCCAGGGAGGCGTGTCCGGGGCCCGCTGCGGCGCCCTGGCCCGAGCCCGGCAGCGGTCCGGCGAGCACGCCGTGCGCGCCGCCGCCGTCGGGGCGCCGCTCGGCGAGCAGCAGCTCCATCAACTTCCGCTGCAGGCGCAGCCGTTCACCCGCCTCGCGGGCCGCGGCCTCGGCGTAGCCGCGTACGGACTGGTCGACGAGGCCGTCGAGGTATTCGAAGCCCGCCTCGGCGAGTTCGTACATGGCGGGCGGCGGGATCTCGATCTGCTGGCCGATCTCGGCGAGCCTGCGCCAGGCGAGGCGCACGCCGAGCCGGTAGATCGCCTGGAGCGAGTCGAGGCTGCGGCCGTGCAGGCCCTCGCCGCGGCCGAACTCCTGGAAGACTTCGAGGTGGTAGCGGGGCCGCCCCTCCTGGGAGGCGAGTTGCTGGACGAAGCCCTCCAGGGCGCGGCGGATCCCGATGAGCGCCATCGGCTCGCCCGAGTCGTCGAGGACGACGGGCAGGCCGGGGTACTCCGCGCGGATCTCGCACAGGATGTCCTGGGCGAGCGCGGGCACCTCCTCCATGGCGAGCGCGGCGAACTGCCGCACCTGCACCGGGGGCACGTCGCGCCAGGCGGAGCGGCCCGTGGCGGGCGCCTGGCTCTCGGCGGCGGGCGAGGTCTCGGTGGCGGGCACGGTCACTCACTGCCCCCGCGCGGGCGCCTCGTAGTGCACAAGGGGCGTATTGGGCTGATCCGGCGTGGCGTTGAGGAGCGCGACGACTCCGAGCGCGGCGGCCACGGCGACCAGCGCCCCGGCGGCGACGGTGAGTGAAGCGGCGAGCAGTCGGTGCATGCGAGGGTCAGCCTCTCGGTCGGAGGTCGTCCCCACCCTGGTCGGACAGTCCTCGCGCGGGCCAGGGCCGCGTCCGTCCGCGGTCCTCGTCGCACGCTTCGCACCGGGCCCCGTCCGGCAAGTGCCCAGTCTCGGCAATGCATTGACACCTCGTCAAGGGTGCGCCTACGGTTCCCGGCCCATACGGCTCGGTAACACTCTCCCGCCCTCAGCCCAGGAGTGCCCCCATGCGCCGCACCGCCTCACCGCTCTCCCTGATCCTTCTCGGCCTTGGCGCGTTCCTTCTGGTCCTCGCACCGATGCTCGCCTGGTACGTGGAGCCACGCGCGAAACGCACCCCCGTCGACATCGACGTCGTCACCGTCTTCAAGGGCAAGGGGAGTTATTTCGACACCGAGAAGGTCAAGACGGTCCACGACAAGAACCTCACGATCACCCGGCAGGTCCGCGGCGACGTCGAGGACAGCGAGGACAGCGGGCGCGCGGTGTGGGACGTGTCCACCTCCGTCGACCCCGACAAGTCGCTGCCCGCGGCCGATCCGCACGACTCGCTCCAGTGGACGCTGGAGCGCTGGGTCACCGACCGGAAGACCAACGCCCCGGTGCACTGCTGCGGCGAGGAGCCGTACTTCGAGGGCGAGGCGTACCTGAAGTTCCCCTTCGACCTGGAGAAGCGCTCCTACCGCTGGTGGGACAACACGCTGGGGGCGACGGTGCCGCTCACCTACCGGGGCACCAAGAAGATCCAGGGGTACGAGGGTTACCGCTTCACCGGCTCCGTGAAGGCCACCAAGACGGGCACCCGGCAGGTGCCGGGCGCGCTGGTCGGGCAGCCGAGGAAGAGCCAGGTGATGGCCAATGAGTACTACGCCAACCACGGCATCGAGCTCGTCGCCGACCAGCGCACGGGCCGGATCATCTACGCCGCGATCGGGCCCCGCAAGACGCTGCGCGCGCCGGGTTCGAGCAAGGACGCGACGGTACTGCTCGACAGCGAGCGGGTCGCGTTCACTCCGGCCACGCAGAAGGCCCAGGTGAAGCTCGCGGACGACGACAGCAGCCAGTTGAAACTGGTCGGGACCACGCTGCCGCTGGTCGCGGGGATCCTCGGGGCGGTGCTCGCGGTGGCCGGAATCGTACTGGTTCTGCGAGGGCGGAGCGACGACGGGGCAAACGGCCACGGAAGGGACGATGAATCCGCGGAGCCGGGGAGTCCGAATCCTGATACGTCCCCAACCGCCCTGCAACCCACCACGATGTGATGAGACGTCAGCTCTTAAAAGCCCGGAAATTATCACCTCCGTGAGTAGCCGCGCCGAACGGGGCGGCGAAAACTGTCCACCCCACCCGAGCACAGTCCGCGCACCGCCCCCGCACCGGCCGAGCACAGCACCTCCGCGGAACCACCCCCACGGTTCCGCGGCCCGCCCGGCAGCACGGCCCGGCAGCACCAGCAGCATCCGCAGGACCGCTCCGCCGCACCACCGCAGGACCGTTCCGCCCGACCGCCCCCCACAGTTCCGCACCCTGAGACGAGTTGGAGCACGCATGCCCCAGCACGTACCGTCCTCGCTGCGCGCGGCCGCCCCACGCCGCGCGGAGTACCCTCCTGCGCCTCCCCCACAACCGCGCCGGATCGTCTTCCTCGCCCACCGCGACCTCAGCAACCCGGCCGCGGGCGGCTCCGAACTCCTCGTCGACAAGCTCGCCGACGGGCTCAGCAAACAGGGTCACCAGGTGACCCTGTTATGCGGGGGCCCGGCCGCCTTCCGCGACTACCGCGTGGTGTCCGCGGGCGGCGACCTCGGCCACTACCTGCGGGCGCGCTCGGCGTTCACCCGGCAGGTCGGCGACTGCGATCTCCTGGTCGAGGTGTGCAACGGCATGCCCTACCTGGCGCCGCTGTGGCACCGCGGCCCCACCCTCTGTCTGGTCAACCACGTCCACACCGACCTGTGGGGCATGCGCTTCCAGGGCGCGCTCGCCCCCGCGGCCAGGATCGGCCGAAGACTTGAGCACTGGGCCCTCTCGGGCGCGCAGCGCGGCAATCTCCTGGTGGCCGTCTCGCCGTCGACGGCCACGGCCCTGCGCACGATCGGCGTCGAGCGGGAGCGCATCCGCATCGTGCACAACGGCGTCGAGGAGCCGGGGCCGCTGCACGCCCGCTCCGACGAGCCGCTGTTCCTCGCGATGGGACGCCTCGTCGAGTACAAGCGGATCGATCTGCTCCTGCGGCTGTGGGAGCGCGTGAGACCCGTCACGGGCGGCCGCCTGGTGATCGTGGGAGACGGGCCCGAGCGCGGCCGCCTCGAACAACTCGCGGGCGCGGGAGTGGAGTTCAGAGGTCACGTCACCGAGACGGAGAAGCACCGGCTGCTCTGCGAGGCGTGGCTGTTGCTCCATCCGTCGGCCGTGGAGGGCTGGGGGCTCGTCATCACGGAGGCGGCGACGCGCTCGACGCCCTCGATCGGCTTCGACGTCCCCGGCGTACGCGATTCCATCGAGGACGGCGTGACCGGCCTGCTGGCCCGCGGCGAGAGTTCCTTCGCCGCCGCGTGGTGCACCCTGGCGCTGAGCACCGAGCGGCGCGAGACCTTCGGCAAGGCCGCCGGTGAGCGCGCCGCGCGGTTCCGCTGGGCCAACACGGTCCGGCAGTTCCAGGCGGTGGCGACGGAGGCCGTGGCCCTGCGACAGGCACCTCAGGGGTCTGCGTGAAGGACCCCTCGCTGCGGCGCTCCGTCACCCTCTTCCGGGCCTTCCTGCACGAACAGCGGGATCCGGAGCACTGCTACACCCTGCTCGCCCGCGACGCCGCCGACCAGGTCGAGGCGTACGTACCGGTGAAGGACCGCGTCGTCGTCGACGTGGGCGGCGGGGGCGGCTACTTCACCGAGGAGTTCAGGCGGCGCGGCGCGCAGAGCTTCCTGTTCGAGCCGGACCTCTCGGAGATGACGGCGCACGGCACCAAGCCGCCCGAGGGCTCGGTCGTCGCGGACGGCTATCTGCTGCCGCTCGCGGACGGCGTCGCCGACGTCACGTTCTCCTCGAACGTCCTGGAGCACGTCGACGACCCGGAGACCTTCCTGAGCGAGCTGGTCAGGGTCACCCGCCCCGGCGGCCTGATCTACGTCTCGTTCACCAACTGGCTCTCCCCCTGGGGCGGTCACGAGTGGGCGCCCTGGCACTACCTGGGCGCCGAACGGGCCCGCGCCCGCTACGAAAGACGTACCGGCAAGGCCGCGAAACACACCCTCGGCGAGAACCTCTTCGCCCACCACGTCGGCACGACCCTGCGCCAGGTGCGGGCCCGTGACGACGTGGCCGTGGTGTCGGCACGCTCCCGCTACTGGCCGTTCCTGGCCGGTGCCATCACCAAGGTGCCGGGGGTGCGCGAGTTCGCGACCTGGAACCTTCTCCTCATTCTCAGGCGGTGTCCATGACCACGGTCCAGGCCCCACCCCCGGCGGCCGTCAGGCCCACCACCCAGGCGCCTGAACCCTCGGGGGGGCCGCGCTCGCGGCGTTGGCTCCTGGGGTTCTGGGCCGTGGTGTTCGTGCTCTTCCTCGCGGTGAAACCCGGGCGGATGACGTTCGACACCAAGCTCGGTGTCGCCGTCGACCCCTGGCAGTTCCTCTCCGACCTCGGCCAGCTGTGGCACGACAGGGGCGGCTTCGGCGGGATCCAGGACCAGTACGCGGGCTACACCTTCCCGATGCTGCCGTTCTACGGCCTGGCCAAGCTCGTGCAGCTGCCGGTGTGGCTGGCCGAGCGGCTCTGGTTCTCGCTGATCCTGGCGGTGGCCTTCTGGGGCGCGCTGCGCCTTGCCGAACGCCTGGACATCGGCAACCGGCAGAGCCGCCTGCTCGGCGCCGTGGTGTACGCGCTGTGGCCGACGTTCACCGTCGTGGTCGGCTCGACGTCGGCGGCGGCGCTGCCCGGCGCGTTCCTTCCCTGGGTGCTGCTGCCGCTGACCAACGACCGGATCAGCGCGCGCCTCGCGGCCTGCCGTTCGGCGCTGATCATCCCGTTCATGGGCGGCGTGAACGCGGCCGCCACGCTCGCCTCGCTGCTGCCCGTGGGCCTCTATCTCCTCTCGCGCCCCAACGGCCCGCGCAAGCGGAAGCTGATCACCTGGTGGGTGCCCGGCGTCATCCTGGCGACCGCCTGGTGGGTGGTCCCTCTCCTGATGCTCGGCGTCTACGGCGAGAACTTCCTTCCGTACGTGGAGAATTCGGCGACCACGACCGGCACGATGTCGGCCACCGAGGCCCTGCGCGGCGCGGGGAACTGGGTCGCGTACCTGAACTTCGGCGAGGCGTGGCTGCCCGCGGGCTGGACGGTGGCGACGGCCGTCGTGGCGGTCGTCTGCTCCGCGCTCGCCGCCGCGCTCGGCCTCGCGGGCCTGGCGCGGCGCGACCTGCCCGAGCGCCGCTGGCTGGTCCTGACCGTCCTCTCGGTCGTCCTGGTCACCCTGGCCGGATACGGCGGCGCGTTCGGCGCCCCCTTCCACGAGACCGTGCAGTCCTGGCTGAACGGCTGGCTCGTCCCGTTCCGCAACATCTACAAGTTCCAGGCGGGCCTGGCCCTCGCCCTTGTCCTCGGCCTGATGCACCTGGTGGGCGTCGCGGCCCAGGCGCGCGGGGCGCGCCCGGTGCGCGGCCGCCGCTACGCGCCCCTGATCGCCGCCGTCCTGGTCCTGCCCGGACTCGCGTGGCCGTACCTCAACGGCTCGATCCTGCAGCCGGGTTCGTTCCAGAAGCTCCCCACGTACTGGCAGACCACCGCCGACTGGCTGGAGAAGTACTCCCCCGACTCGCGCGCCCTGGTCGTCCCCGCGACCGCGCACGGCATCTACACCTGGGGCTCCCCCATCGACCAGCCCCTCGACGTGCTCGCCGACTCCCGCTGGGCACAGCGCGACTACGTGCCGTTCGGTACGCCGGGCAACCGCCGCGCGATGGACGCGGTCGAGCAGGCGCTGACGACCGGCGCCGAAGTACCCGGCCTCCAGGACTACTTGAAGCGCGCGGGCCTGCACTACGTCGTCGTACGCAACGACCTGGACCCCGACCAGATCGGCAACGTGCCGACCTCGACGGTGAAGCGCACCCTGACGGAGTCCGGCTACCGCCGCGTCACGGGCTTCGGCCCGACCGAGACGGGCGGCAAGATCCCGAACGACACCCCCATCCAGGTGGAGGGCCTCTACCCGCGCCAGCGCGCGGTGGAGATCTACGCCCCCGGATCCGGCGCCGGACGCCCGGGACAGGCGGGCCTGAAGCCGGTGTCCAACACGGCGGTGGTCAGCGGCGGCCCCGAGTCCCTGCTCCCGCTCTCCGCCGACCCGGCTATGCGCGACCGCCCCACCGTCCTGACCGGCGACAACCACCCCGGCATCGGAACTCCCGGCCTTCAGGCGGTCGGTGACGGGCTGCGCCGCGCCGACACCCGCTTCGGCCTGGTCAGTTCCAACACCTCGTACACGTACGGACGCGACGAACGCAACGCGCCCGACGCGCTCCAGGACCCGGGCAAGAAACCGCACCAGATCCTGCCGACGAAGGGCGTCGAGCACCAGACGACGGCGGAGCTGCGCGGCGCGAAATCGGTGACGGCCTCCTCCTACGGCAACTGGCTCTTCCACCTGCCGCAGTACGACCCGGTGAACGCCTTCGACGGCAATCCGGCCACGGCCTGGGCGGAGGGCAACGCGGAATCGGCGAAGGGCGAGTGGCTCAAGGCCGAGTTCAACTCGTCGATCGACGTCCCGTCCTCCTTCCGCGTCACACCTCTTTCGCAGGAGGGCGGCGTGCGGGCGGCGCCCACCCGGATCCGGGTGGAGACGTCGCACGGCAGCGTCACGAGCAACCTCCAGCCCAACGGCATGGCCCAGCGCGTCAAGGCCCAGGCGGGCTCCACCAAATGGATCAAGATCACGATCCTGGACACCCAGGAGGCCAAGCCAGGGCTGACCGGCGCGGGCTTCGCGGAGATCAGCCTCCCCGACGTACGCGTCACCAAGCTCCTCCAACTCCCCACGGACGCCGAGAAGTCGACGGACGCCAAGTCGACGACCTACTCCCTGCACCGCTCGTCCGACCCGGGCGCCCTCTCACCGGTGAACACCGAGTCGGGCCTGCACCGCCGATTCACGACCGCGCGCGACGGCGAATACACCGTCAAGGCGAGCGCGATCGCCGTGCCGAGCAGGGAACTGGACGAGCTGCTCTACAAGGTGGCGCCCGAACAACAGCAGCAGATCATCGCGACGGCGGACTCCACCGCGCGCCTCGGCAGCGACCTGTCGCCGCGCAACCTCACGGACGGCGACCTCACCACGGGCTGGATCGCGGGCACCACCAACCGCCCGGTGATCCACCTCAAGTGGCCCGACAAACAACCGGTCGGCGAGATCGTGCTGCCCGCAGCGGGCGGCCTCTCCACCCGCCCCCAGAAGATCGAGATCAGCTCGCCGGACGGCGCGGCGACCGCGGGCGTGGACGAGAACGGCAACGCCCGCTTCGCCCCGATCACCACCGACGAGATGGACATCACCATCACCGAGACGGCGCCGCTGACCGTCCACAACCCGGTGGCGGACGAGAACCTCCAGCTCCC
The DNA here is from genome assembly GCF_008704495.1 of Streptomyces kanamyceticus. Lineage (NCBI taxonomy): Bacteria > Bacillati > Actinomycetota > Actinomycetes > Kitasatosporales > Streptomycetaceae > Streptomyces > Streptomyces kanamyceticus. Next base: position 6,925,931 of record NZ_CP023699.1, on the reverse strand, counting down.
CGTGGGCCTCACCGAGGTCTACGTCCCGGCCCTCGACAAGTACCGCACGCCCCAGCCCGACCCCACCGACACCTTCAGCCTCCCCTGCGGGCAGGGCCCGACGATGTCGGTCGACGGCGAGCTGTACGAGACCAGCGCCAAGGGCAAGGTCCAGGACCTCACGGACCGCCGCCCGGTCGACATCACGCTCTGCCAGGAGGGCAAGAAGGCGGACACCATCCGCCTGGAGGCCGGGGCGCACCACGTGGAGACGGGCGACGCGGGCCCGCTCACGGTCATGGACGCCTCCCTGACCACCGGCACCCCGGACCAGCTCGACAAGACCTCCCGCGACCTACAGGTCAAGGACTGGCTCGGCGACCGCCGCGAGCTGAAGGTCGGCTCGGGAGCGGCCTCGTACCTCACCACGTACGAGAACGTGAACGACGGCTGGAAGGCCACGCTCAACGGCAAGGAACTGACCTCCCTGCGGCTCGACGGCTGGCAGCAGGGCTGGCTGGTGCCCCAGGGCGAGGGCGGCACGGTCAAGCTCACCTACGAGCCCTCGGGGACCTACGAGATCGGCCTGATCCTGGCCGGAGTCGCCGTCCTGGCCCTCATCGCCCTGGTCCTGATCCGCCGCCGCGACCCCAACCCGGACGCCCCGTCCCCGACACCGCCCGCGCCGGGGCTCATCCTCGGCACGGTGGCGCTCACCCTGATCGCCGCGGTCATCGCCGGGCCGTTCGCCCTCCTGGTCCCGGCCCTGGCACTGCTCGCCAGGTACCGCCACGCGCTGCTGGTGCCGATCGCCTTCGTGGCGATGGCGGGCGCGGGCATCGCGGCCGCCATCGGGGCGGGCGAGCCCATCGCCTCCGACGAGGGTGCGTTCGGCCCCGCGGCCCAACTCCTCGCGCTCATCGCCCTGTTCGCGGCGCTGGTGTCAGTGGGGGAGCAGACACGCCCCCGCACCGCGGATACGTTGGAAGGCGAGCAGCCCCCCGAACCCCCGGCCCCCGAGCCCCCGCCCCACGCGCCCTCGAACCCCGCCACCCTGAACCTGGGCGGCCCGGACCGGGACCCGGGCGGCCAGGCACCCCCGCTGCCCAGGCGCACCCGCGGCGAGAACGGCCCGGCGGGCCCCACGGTCTCGGCAAGGGGTCCCGCGTCCGCGCAGCCGGACCCGGCCCCACCAGGAAGGGCCACGATCCGCTTCCCGCGCCGCAGGCAACGGACAGCGCCCAGCACGCCGGACCCGGGGAAGGACACATGACGGCACTCGACCACCCGGCACACCACGCGGAGGACGGCCCCACCCGGGTGCCGTTCCCCGTAGTGGACGAGGTCTCCCGGCACTGCCTGCAAGAGGAGGAGCCGGAGACCGTCCACATAGAGGTGCACCTGCCGGGCACCCCGGACCCGGACCGCCTCCGGGCCGCCTTCCACGAGGCCCTGCGCCGCCACCCCCGCATCCTGATGCGGGAGGCCAAGGGCCCTTGGTACCGCCGCCGCTACGAATGGGAACTCACCGGGGACCCCGACACCGAACCGGTCTCCTTCCCGCCCCCCGAGCCGGACGCCCTGAAGCGAGCCCGAGAGCGAGCACTCGCCCAAGCCCCGCCCCTGACCTCCTCCCCGCCGATCCGCCTGGAGGTAGTGGCCGCTCCCGGGACGGCGGACGGGCGGGCAGCCGACGGGAGGGGACGTACCGGTATTCCCGCCCGGAGCACAGTGGCGCAGGCTCCAGGGGCGAGTCCGGAGGCGTCGGCGCAAGGATGGCGAGGACGGGCATACCGGGACGGCCCCGCACCACAAGGAACAGACCACCACCCGACGGACCCGGCGCAGGACACGGAACCCCGGCCCCCCGCCGGCTCCGTCCTGTTCCTCACGATCAACCACACCGCCCTGGACGGCCCGGCCTGCCTCCGCGTCCTGGCGACGGCCGCCGAGATCTACGGCGGCAGGGACAACTCCCCGGCAGCACCGCCCTCGCGCACCGCTACCGAGGACGCCACACCCCAGCCCCCACCCGACACCCCCTCCGGCTGGTCCCCACCCGCAAGGGTCGCCAAGGGCACCCCGGAGCCCTCCCCGGGCAACGGCATGCTCGTAGCCGAGCTCCCCGTCCCCCGCCGCCCCAAGGGCTCCCCCTTCACCGTCAACGACCAGCTCATGGTCGCCACCGCCCTGATGATCGCCCACTGGAACCGCGAACACGGCGCCCGCCCGCGCCCGTTCCGCATCACGATGCCCGTGGACGACCGCCCCAGGGACGCCACGATGCCGATAGGCAACGGCACCCGCCTGGTCGAAGTCCCCTTCAGTTCATCAGAGTTGACGAGAGAGGACTGGTCCCCCGAGGCCATCCGCGACCTCCTGCGCCGCACCTCGGACCGCACCCGCGCCCTCAAGGCCCTGGCCCGCCCCCAACTGGGCCACGGCGCAGCGCTCCTGACGGCCCCCGTACTCCCCGTCACCCTCAGAGCCGCCGTGACCAGAGGGCTGCGCAGAGCGGCGGCCCCCTGGACGTCCACCACCCTCCTGAGCAACATCGGCCGGGTCCCGTACGCCCTGGACTTCGGCGACGCGGGCCGAGCCCACGCCGTGTGGTTCTCCGCGCCCGCCCGCCTCCCGCGCGGCCTCACCGTGACGACGGCATCGACGGCGGGCCGCCTGCACGTGGCACTGCGCTGGTCGAAGACGCTGCTGAGCCACGGCGACGGGGCACATCTGCGCGACCTCTTCGAGCACTACCTGCACGCGACGGAGCACACGGAGGAGGCCCCGCAGTGACCACACAGCTGACACCGCACCGCCCCCCGGGCCTGCGGGACTTCTACGAGAACCCGGCGGTGCCCGTGGCGTCGGGCGACGCCCGCACCCTGCGCCAGGCCCGCATCCTCGCGACCGCGCTGGGCCGGGACGCGGCGAGCACCGCCCCCGCCACCATCCTGGACATCGGCTGCGGCGACGGCACGGCCGCGGCCACCGCCGCGCCCCTCCTCGCGGGCCACCGCCTCATCGGCGTCGACTGGTCCCAGGACGCCCTCAAGCGGGCCCACTCCCTCATCCCCCACGTAGTACGGGGCGAACTCACCGACGGCGGCCTGCCGTTCGCGACCGGCTCCGCGGACGCCGTCCTGTTCAGCGAGGTGATCGAGCACCTGGTCGACCCGGACAGCGCCCTCGACGAACTGGGCAGGGTCCTGAGGCCGGGCGGGCACCTCATGCTGTCCACCCCCAACCTCGCGGCCTGGTACAACCGGGGCCTGCTCCTGGCAGGCGTGCAGCCGGTCTTCTCCGAGGTGAGCCTGCGGGGCATCCACGGCCGCCCCGGCAAGGAGGTCGTGGGCCATCTGCGGCTGTACACGGCCCGCGCCCTGCGGGAGTTCGTGGCGGCGTCCGGCTTCGAGGTCGTGAGCCTCGCGGGCGCGCCCTTCCACGGCGTGCCGCGCCCGCTCAGAGCGCTGGACCGGCTGGCCTGCGCCGTGCCGAGCGCGGCCTCGATCCTGCTGCTGCACGCCCGAAGGTCTTGAGTCCCATGTGGTGGGGTGTGGCCGCGGCACTGCTCGCGAACGTGCTCTACAGCACCGGATTCGTCCTGGAGAAGCGGGCGTTGACGTCGATGCCCTCGGTGAGCGTCCGCAACCCGGCCCGCCTGCTGCGCCAGGTGCTCGGCAGCCCGCTGTGGATCGGCGGCTCCCTCGCCCTCGCGGCGGGCTTCGGCGCGCAGCTCGCGGTCTACCGCACGCTGCCGATCGCCGCCGCGCAGGGCATCTTCGTGTCGGGCCTCGTCCTGCTCCTCCTGCTGTCCTCGGTGCTGCTCGGCGAGCAGACGTCGGGCCGCGAGCGGTACGCGGTCGGGGCGATCCTGCTCGCGCTCCTGATGGTCGTCCTGTCGCTGAGCGAGAACTCCGACACGGTCGGCCACGGCGCGCCCGCGCCACTCGTCTTCACGGTGTGCCTGCCCTCGCTCGCGGCGGGCGTCTGGCTGTACGCGACCGCCGAGCGCCGCGCGAAGCACCGGCACCGGATGCCGACGGCGGGCGTCGAGTACGGGGTCGCGGTGGGCCTGCTCTACGGCGTGAGTTCGCTGGCCATCAAGGGCGTGTCCAGCTACCTCACGACGGAGGGCATCGGCGGCGCGCTCGTCGACCTGCTGCGCTCGCCCTACCCGTATCTGCTGCTCTTCACCGGCGCGTTCGGCCTGGTCATGTCGCAGGCGGCGCTGCAGCGCTGCCGGGCCTCGCTCATCGTCCCGGTGTGCACGACGGTTACGTCGCTGTTCACGGCGGTACTCGGGACGCTGGCGTTCGGCGAGGCGCTGCCGCACGAGCCGGTGCGGCTCGCGCTGCGGATCGCGGGCACGGTCCTGGCGGTCTGCGTGCTCCTCGCCATGCCGAAGCACGACGGCACGGCGCCCCGACCCACGCCCCCCACCAAGGAGTTGACGAGCGGATGAACCCCGACGACCCGCTGCTGAAGATCCTGGCCTGCCCGCTGGACAAGGGCCCGCTGCACCTGCTGAGCCCGACGGAGCCGCTCGGCGCGACCGGGCCCGTACCGGCGGAGGCCCTCTACAACCCCCGGCTGCGGCGCCGCTACCCGATCATCGACGGGGTCCCGCAGCTCCTGCCGTCCTCCGGCGAGCAGGTCCCCGAGGACGAGCACGAACGGCTGCTCAAGCTGATCCCACCGACCGCACCGTGACGGGGGCCCCATGACTTTCGCCGCGCGCGTCGCGCCCTACGTCCCCGGCCGCCTGGTCGCCGCCCTGGCCCGCCTCGTCTATCCGCGCTTCGAGCCGGAACTGGCCCGCCTCGCCGACCTCTGCCCGCCGGACTGCGGCACCGCCGTGGACGTCGGCGGCTGGTACGGCCCCTGGTCGGCGCGGCTCGCCGCGCGCGCGGAGCGGGTCGTGGCCGTCGAGCCCGTGCCGCACCTGGCACGACTCCTCGAATCCAGTACGCCGGGCAACGTCAGCGTGGTCCGGGGCGCCGCGACGGACCGCCCCGGCACGGCACGGCTCTGGCTGCCGCGGGGCGACAGCGGGGAGCGGGGCGTCTCCTCGCTCATCCGCCGCGACATCCACGCCACCGCCGTCGACGTACCGTGTCTGACCCTCGACGGGCTCGGCCTGCGGGACGTCCACTTCGTCAAGATCGACGTGGACGGCAACGAGCTGCCGGTGCTGCGCGGCGCGCACGAGCTGATCGACCGCGACCGCCCGGCGATCTTCATCGAACTGGAGTCGCGGATCCAGCCGATCGCGCCGATCGTGGAGCTCCTCACCGACCACCACGGCTACCGGGGCTGGGTCCTTCCGCACGACACCTGGCTGCCGCTCGCCGCCTTCGACCTGGAGGCGCACCAGTCCGGCACGTCGTACGTCGTCGCCCAGGGGCTGCTTCGCCGGGTGCTCACGCCGAGACATCCGCGGTACGTCAACTCGGTCCTCTTCCTTCCTGAAGGCCGCCGTCCGGGATCCTTCGCGGTGCGCGACGATGGGGTGCATGTCCGCTAGCCCCGCCCCGTCCCCCGGCCCCTTCACCGCACTGGACTTCCAGCTGGTCCTGCTGCGCCGCATGGCCGACCACAACCCGGATCTCGTGGAGAGCGCACGTCACGAGCTGGGCGTCTCCATCGCCGGGATGCGCGAGGCCAACCGGCGCTGGCAGGCGATGACCAGGTCGGCCAGGTCCCGTGGCGCCGTCGCGCGCTACCGCTCGGTCCTCGGCGCCCCGGAGTCGACCGCCCGCAGGCAGATCGGTGACCTGGAGTGCGAGGCGCTGCTCTGGCCGGTCCCGCTCTGGCCCGATCTGCGCTTCGAGGTGCTGCTCGCGCCGAACGGCGCCGTGTGGAACGAGTGGCTGGTGCGGGCGCCCGGGGCGGCGGGCCCCGCCCTGCGCACGGTCGACGACCTGACCCCCTGGTCGTGCACGGTCGACGAGGCGGCGCGTGCGTTCGCGCCCGCCAGGCCCATGGAGGGGACGGCGCCGACGCGCTGGCGCCTGGCGTTCACCGCGCCGGACACGGGCGGTGAACGTCGGCGCTGCGTCGCGGAGTTCACCTGGGGGCTGCTGCAGCGGGTGGAGTTCCCCGACTCGTGAGGCGGCCCCCAGCGGCCGCCCCCCACGTAACCCCTCAGTGGCCCCTCAGTGGCCCCTCAGAGGACGAAGACGCTCTGCGCGGTCTCCGTGAAGTACGTCTCGCCCGGGTACACCAGCCATTCGACCTGACCCGTGCAGTTCGGGCCCGAGTGGACCTCGGCGATGGCGTCGGTGTAGTTGGCCACCGAGGAAGGGAACCGGTCCACTGGGTAGCAGCCGCTCGGGTCCTCGTGCGCCGCACCGTTGATGACCAAGAGCCCCTGCGCCGCGTACGCCGAGTTCGGCACGGACAGTGCCAGTGCCGCGGCCGCCGCGAGTGCCCCGAGCGCCGTGGACATGCGTCGTCGCCTCATGTGTGTGTTCCCCTCCACCGCGTGGGTCGCACCCGTCGCGCCCCACCGAAGTAACCAAAAGTAGTGAATCAGACACCATTCGTAACCGGCGCGCGGGGGCAACCCCTTCCCGGGCGCGCGCCGTTCACACTCCCCCCACACCCCACCCACACCCCACGCCCAACTGCGTTGTGGGGCACGGGAGTTCGTATGATGCGGCCATGGCAAGCACGGGGGAACTGATAGTCGGCCGCTACCGCATCACGGCGCGGCTCGGACGCGGCGGCATGGGCACGGTGTGGCGGGCCGAGGACGAGCTGCTCGGGCGCGCCGTCGCCGTCAAGGAACTGCACGTGGACACCGGGCTCTCGGAGCTCGACGCGGAGCGGCAGCGGGAGCGGACGCTGCGCGAGGCGCGGTCGGTCGCGCAGGTGAAGCACCCCGGCATCCTCGTGCTGCACGACGTCGTACGCCACGACGAGCAGCCCTGGCTGGTGATGGAGCTGATCGACGGCTGCTCGCTCGCCGACCGCATCACCGCGCGCGGGCCGCTGCCGCCCGCGGAGGCGGCCCGGATCGGCCTCGCGCTGCTCGGCGCGCTGCGCGCCGCGCACACCTCCGGCGTACTGCACCGCGACCTGAAGCCCGCCAACGTACTCCTGGAAGCGGGCACGGAACGCGTCGTCCTCTCCGACTTCGGCATCGCCCAGGTCGCCGGGCAGACGACGCTGACGCAGACGGGGGCGTTCGTCGGCTCCCCCGAATACACCGCGCCCGAGCGGATGTCGGGGCGGCACACGGGCCCCGAGGCCGACCTGTGGTCGCTGGGCGTGCTGCTGTGCGCGGCCGTCGAGGGCGAGTCGCCCTTCCACCGGGACTCGGTGGCGGGCGTGCTGCACGCCGTGGTCGTCGACGAGATCAGGCTGCCCGAGGCGGCGGGGCCGCTGCTTCCCGTCGTACGGGGGCTGCTGGAGCGGGACCCCGAGCGGCGGTTCGGCGCGGACGAGACGGAGCGCGCGCTGCGCGGCTTCCTCGACGAGGAGCGGCTGCCGACCGTGGCGCACACGCCGGTGGCGGCGGGCGGGGGCCCGGCGCCCGCCGCGCCTCCTCGGCCTTCGCCCAGACCCCCGAGGGAGCCGGACGACGGCACCCCCGTCGTGCTCAGCCATTCTCCCCCGCCCGCCCGGCGCGGCGGCCGCAAGCGGATCTCGCTGCTCGGCGGTGTCCTGATCGCCGTGCTCGCGGCGGGCGGCGTCGGCACAGGGGTGTGGCTCCTGACGCGCGACGGCTCGGGCACCGAGCGGCAGGCGGGCCCCGCCGAACAGGTGCGCGAGGAGACGGGCGCGCCGGAGCCGACGAAGAGCACCACGAAGAAGGCCGAGCCCAAGCCGCCGCCGAGCGCCGCCAAGGACCCCGAGGGCAGCGCGTCCCCCACGAAGGACGCGCCCACGAAGGCCCCCGAGCCCTCCGACGCACCGACCGGGTCCCCCGGCGCCGGAGGCGGCCAGGCCCCCGCGGGCTACCGCACCGTCACGGACCCCGCGGGCTTCACGCTCTCGGTCCCCAACGGCTTCGACCGCTCCCCCGAGCCGCCCCGCACCTACTACTACTCGGCGGGCAAGAAGTTCCGCGTCGGCATCCACCCCCAGACGCCGGACCCCAAGGGCCCGCTCGCCGTGATGCGGCAGGCCCACGAGGACGGCCCCGACGACTACCCCGGCTACCGCGGCGGCTCGGTCCAGGAGACCACCCACGGCGGGCATCCGGCCGCCCTGTGGGTCTTCACCTGGGACGGCACCGCCGCGGACGGCGGCCCCCGGGTCACCTACGACGTGAGCTGGAACGAGAACGGCAAGATGTACGACCTGTGGGTCTCGGCCCCGGCCACCCAACGCGCCACGGGCAAGGCCTACTTCGACGAGGCCCTGGCGTCCTTCACCCCGTGACGCCGCCCCGCCCCCGACGGGCGGGACCTCCAAGCCCGAACCCCACCCTTGTTCGACCCTTCCAACATCTGCTTATGATTCGACGGTGTTCGACTCACGGCACATCAAGACGTTTCACGAAGTGGTCCGGGCCGGGTCGTACTCGGCGGCCGCCCGCTCGCTCGGCTATACGCAACCGGCGATAACCCAACAGATGAAGGCCCTCGAACGGTCGGTGGGGACTCCGCTGTTCACCCGGGTCGGGCGCAACATGCGCCTCACCGAGGCCGGTGAGGCGCTGTCGCGGCACGCGGGGATCATCCTGGCCGACATCTCCACCGCGCAGCAGCAGATGAACGCGATCACCCGGCTGCGCACGGGCCGGGTGCGGGTCTGCGCCTTCCCCAGCGCCAACGCCACCCTGATCCCCGAGGCACTCGCCAAGCTCGCCTCCGGACATCCGGGCGTGCGCGTGGAGCTCCTGGAGGACGAGCCGCCGGAGTCGCTGCGCCGCATGGTGCGCGGCGAGTGCGACGTCACGCTCGCCTTCACCTATCCCGGCCTGCACGAAGAGGTGCCGGACGAGGTGATGGAGATCCCGCTGATGGAGGACCAGCTGACGGTCCTGATGCCGACCGGGCACCCGATGGCCAGGCGGCGTTCGGTCAAGCTCGCCGAGCTGGCGCAGGAGCGGTGGATCGCGGGCTGCCCGCGCTGCCGCGCCAACTTCCTGCACGAGTGCGCCGAGCTCGGCTTCGCCCCCGACATCGCGTTCACCACCGACGACAACCTGGTGGTGCAGAGCCTGGTCGCCGAGGGGCTCGGGGTGGCGATGATGCCCGGTCTCGTACTGAACTTCCTCTGCCACCGGAAGGTGACGGGCCGCGCCCTCGACCCGGCGTCCCGGCGGCAGGTCTCGGCGTACGTCCTCAAGGACCATCTGCGCATTCCGGCCACCGCGCTCGTCATCGACGTGCTGAAGTCCGTGGCGGCCAACCGCGTCGGCTGCTGAGCCGGGGGCGTGCCGCGGGTGCCTCCGCCTGCTCATCTATAAGCAGAAGTTTCAGTACTGCCAAAGAACTGTCGTTGGACGTGATGGACCGGGCGGCCCGACGCTGCCTGTATGAGCACTACGACCGCGTACCGGGCCGCCCGGACCACAGCACGCCTGGACTCCCTCGTCGCCGACGTGCGCGAGGCCGTCGGGCGCGGACTGCCGCCCGACCTGACCGCGTATCTGGTCGGCGAGCGCCTCGCGCCCCATCTCGGCACCCCCGATCTGCTCACGGACGAGCAGTGCGAGGGCGACCCCGAGTGTTACCGCCAGCACGTGCTGCACGCCGAACAGGACGGCAGCTTCTCGATCGTGGCACTGGTCTGGCTGCCCGGGCAGCGGACCTCGATCCACGACCACGTGTCGTGGTGCGTCACGGGAGTCCACGAGGGCGAGGAGCACGAGCGGCGCTACCGCCTGGTGCCCGCCACGGAGACCGGCGGCCCCGGCCGCCTCGTGGCCACCGAGGACGTGGTCAACCCGCGGGGCGCGGTCTGCGGGTTCGCGCCGCCCGGCGACATCCACCGGGTGTGGAACGCCTGCGGCTCGCGCGCGATATCCCTGCACATCTACGGCGCCGACATCGCCCGCCTGGGCAGCAGCGTGCGCCGGGTGTACGAACTCCCGGCCGACCGGTAATGGCGCTGCTCGGAGAGCGCGCCAAGTCCCTTACCCAGCACGCCACTTCAACAGTCGTACGCCCCAAGGGCAAGCCGCCAGGACTCGCCCTCGCCGTGCTCGGCGTCGCGCTCGCCTGGGGCGTGCACCAGCTCCTGCCCGGCGTGCCGATGCTCACGGCCGCCGTGGTCCTCGGCATCGTCGCGGCCCATCTCCCCGGCCGCGCGCGGACGTTCGTGCGCGGCCCCGGCAAGGCGGGCCTCACCTTCGCCGGCAAGCGGCTGATGCGCGTCGGCATCGTGCTGCTCGGCCTGAAGCTGAGCCTGGACGACGTGCTCGGCCTCGGCTGGGCGTCGGTCGCGATGGTCCTTTCCGTGGTGGCCGTGACCTTCTTCGGCACCTGGTGGCTCGGCCGTCGCCTGGGCCTGCGCGGCGATCAGCCGCTGCTCATCGCCACCGGCTACTCGATCTGCGGCGCGTCCGCGATCGGCGCGGTCAGCGAGGTCTCGGAGAGCGACGAGCGGGACACCGCGACCTCGGTGGCCCTGGTGACGCTCTGCGGCACCCTCGCCATCGCCGTGCTCCCGCTGCTCCAGGGCCCGTTGGGGCTCACCGACGCCGAGTTCGGGCGCTGGGTGGGGGCGAGCGTGCACGACGTGGGACAGGTCGTGGCGACCGCGCAGACCGCGGGCGCCGGGGCGCTCGGCGACGCGGTCCTCGTCAAGCTGATGCGGGTCGCGCTGCTCGCGCCGCTGGTCGCGGCGGTGGCCCTGTCGGTCAGGGCCAGGGCGCGGTCGGGTTCCGGCGCGGGAAAGGCGGGTTCCGGCGAAGGGCAGGCAGCGGCCCCGAGCGCCAAGAAGCCGCCCCTCGTACCGCTCTTCGTCGTCGGCTTCCTCGCGATGGTCGCCCTGCGCACCACGGGCCTGCTGCCGGGCGGCGCCATCGACGCGGCGCAGACGGCGCAGGAACTCCTGCTCGCCGCCGCCCTGTTCGGGCTCGGCAGCGCGGTGGACCTGCCGTCCCTGACCCGCACCGGCGGACGCGTCGCGGCGCTCGGACTCTGCTCGTGGGTCATGATCGCCGGGATCTCGTACGTGGGCGTGGTCCTGACGTACTGAGCGACGCCGAGGTACCCCTGCGGGCCGGACTCGACGAGGCACGGCGATCCGAACAACGGATGCGAACGACTGGGCAGTTGTTCCCTGGAACAGGTGATCGTCACGCCAGGAATTGCGCGGGGCCCCTGTGATTGACGATGCTTACGGTGCGCAAGCGACGGGCTGCAGACCGTTACCGCGCTCCCGGTCCATGTCCCAAACAGGGCCGGGGAGTTGGTCCCGAAAGTCCCACACGGAAGCACCAAGGAGAAGCACCACCATGAACCTCATCACTGACGTCCTCGCCGGTCTCGTCCACTTCGTCGGCTGGCTGGTCTGACGTCACCCGCGGTCCGCAGCGGCGCCGCCTCTCCCCGTCCCACGGAGAGGCGGCGCCGCCGTGTTCAGCGGGAGTCGGCGGCGGTGGAGCCCTCCGGACGGGAGCCCTCCGGATAGAAGTCCCGCGCCGCCCCCTTCGCGCCCTTCGCCCTGGCGAGCAGGCTCGCCGGATACTCCACCAGCCAGTAGCTCGCCGTACCGACGGCCAGGGCCACGACCACCACCAGCAGCATCGCGACCGGGAACCCGGCCCCCGACGACGGCAGCAGCCCAGCCTCGTCGAGCTCCAGCATCACCGGCTCGTGCCAGATGTAGAGGCTGTAGCTGATGAGCCCCACGGCGGTGACCCAGCGGGCCCGCAGCAGGCCGTGCCAGCGCACCCGTTCGCGCTCGGGGCGCCGGATGTGCAGCGTCGCGTACAGCAGCACGAACCAGAGCAGCGCGGCCAGCGGGTGGTAGAAGGTGTGCGCGAAGTTCTCCGGTGCGGAGAGGTACGACAGGGCGTACAGGCCGCCGAACGCCGCGGCGGAGAGCGCGGTCACCCAGCGCGCGCCGACCCTGCCCCGCCCGTCACCGAGCGCCGTGAGCAGTACGGCGAGGGCCATGCCCGCGGCGAACGAGCCGAAGCGGGCCTGCGGGCCGAAGTACACCGGCCAGTCGGTGTGCGGGATCTGCCGGACGTAGTGCGCGTACGCGATCCATCCGACCGGCAGCGCGAAGAGCGCCGCGCACCCCGACGCGCACAGCGCCACCCGCGCCCGCCGGGTCCGCATCCCGCGGCAGGCCCGCACCGCGAGCGGCCCGAGCACCACCAGGGCGAGGTAGAAGGCCACTTCGAGGGAGAGCGACCAGGTCGGGCCGAGCGTGTAGAAGATCCGGCCGCGGTCGAAGACGTGCGTGAACGTGAGGTGTTCGACGAGGTCGCGCCAGTCGCCGGGCAGCGTCGGGTTGCGCATCGACCAGACGACGAGGACCGCGAGGAAGTACAGCGGCAGGATGCGCACGGCGCGCCGGAAGAGGAACACCCGGCCCGGCCTGACCGAGCCCGCATCGCCGTCGATCGCGGCGCGCGCGTACGACAGCGTGAGCAGGTACGCCGACATCACGAAGAACAGGTCGATGACTTCGAGCGATGCGAGCGCCCCGATGTAGGGGTTGTCGACGGGCGGGTGCGCGCCCTGCGCGTCGTACCGGTAGTACTGCTGCCACACGTGGAAGACGACCGTGCTGAGCGCGGCGAGGCCGCGGTAGCCCTGGAGTTCGAGGGCCCGGCCCCGGGTGGTGGCGGGGGCCCGGCGCGCGGCCGTGGCGGGCCGCGCGGCGGCCTCGGGCGCGATGAGCGACGTCACGAACGGCCCCCGACCGCGGTGGAATCGGCCGCTGTCAGGGCCCTCGGCGTCACCCGCCACTGCCGGTCACCGAGCACCTCCTTCAGGTGCGCGGCGCGCGCCACCGTGTTCTTGAAGTGCGTGTAGAAGACCGTCGACACCAGGAGGTAGCGCCAGAACCACCCCTTGTTCAGGCGGAGTTCGGGCACCGCGAGCCGCCAGGCGAAGGCCGCCTGCACGAGCCCCGCCGAGAGCGTGAAGGCCGCCGCGATCAGGCAGACGGGCACCGCCCAGTCGAGCCGGTCGGCGCCGCCCGCGCGCCAGGCGGCGTGCACCAGGATGGGCAGGATCTGCAGCGTCAGCCACGGCTGGGCCTCGCGCCAGCCGAGCAGCACGAAGAGCCCGGTCTTCTGGCGCCGGGTGAACACGGGCGAACGCAGGCCGCGCCACAGGTGTTTGAGCGAGACCTGCAGCCAGCCCTGCGCCCACCGCGAGCGCTGGTTCCACAGCGGCCGCAGCAGGGTGGGGGCCAGCTCGCGCGAGATGAGGGTGCGGTCCATGGCGATGCGGGCGCCCTCGTTCAGGGCCCGCATCGTGGAGTCGATGTCCTCGGTGAGCATCGAACCGTGCATCCGGGTACGGGCGAGCAGGTCCGTGCGCCAGAAGCCGTTGGAGCCGCCGAAGACCCCGAAGCCGTACAGACGCGTACGGCCCGGGTGGCTGACCGCGTAGATCGCCTCGAACTCGACGGCCACCAGGCGCGCCACCCAGGAGCTTTCGCCGTTGCGTATGACGCAGTGGCCCTGCACGACGTCGTAGCCGTTGGACAGCCAGTCCCAGGCGTGCCGGAAGGCGTCGGGCGCGGGATGGTGGTCGGCGTCGAAGATCCCGACGAACTCGCCGCGCACCCGCGTCACGGCCGCGTTGAGGTTCTGTGCCTTGGAGGTGCTGCCGGGGACGGGCAGGAGCACCAGGCGCGGATCGCGGCGCGCGATGTCGCGCAGGGTCTCCTCGACCGGCAGCGCGTGCGGGGTGTTGTACGCGAGGACGATCTCCAGTTCGTTCGGGTAGTCCAGGCGCAGGAACGATTCGACGGTGTCGACGATCGTCGCCGCCTCGTTCGGCAGGTACGCGGCGATGACCGCGCTGGCCGCCGGATAGGGCTGCGCGGCGGCGGCCGGGCGCTGCTTCGCGTCGAGCGAGAAGAGGCATTCGAGGAGGATGAGCAGGGCGGAGGTGACCAGGCCCGCGACCACCACCCAGTAGGCGACCGACGCCAGGTCCCAGCCCATGTCGTACGCCTGCTGGTAGAGCAGGAACGGCGCGCCCACGCCGAGCGCGAGCATCAGGACCGGCGAGAGCAGCGGCGTCACCGCCGCGAGCAGGGCGCGCGGCCCCCGCCGGGTGCGGCGGTGTCCCGGCGCGGCGGCCGCGCGCATCCACGGCTCGTAGCGCACCGGGCGCAGATCGCGGTGGCGCAGGGCCTCTTCGGCGGCGTCCCTGGCCTGCTCGGCGGCCCGCGCGCCCGCGCCCCTCTCGGTGCCCGCGGCGAGAGGGGTCCAGCCGACGGCCGGGGTGAGCCGGACGTTCTCGTCGGCGACGACGAACCGGGTGCCCGCGACGGCCGCGGCGAACTCCCGCAGGCTCGCGGCCGCCGTGTCCTCGTCGACGCCCGGCATCAGCAGGAGGAGGCGGCCCGCCTCGTCCCAGCCGAGCCGGTCGCAGACGCTGCCCATGCGCTCGGCCACCTGGGCGAGCCGTTCGGCGACCTCGCGGCGCACGCGGGGCCCGAGCCGGGTCTCCAGGGCCGCCGTCTCGGCGACGCGGACCACGGCGAGCACGCCGCCGCGCCGGGCGGCGGCGGGCCGCTGGAGTTCGCGGTCGAGTTCGGCCATGAAGTGCGGCGCCGAGTACAGGCCGGTGCGCGGGTCCAGGAGCAGCTGGTCGACGGGGACGGGGACCCGGTGCAGTTTGGCCGCTATCCGGGCCGAGAGCTCGACCGGGTCGGACGCCTCGGGAACGCAGTCGTCGGCGCCGTGCCGCAGCAGTTCGGCGACCGTCGCGGGCGCCTCGGGGGCGGTGACCATGAGCAGTGGGAGCGCCCGGCCCGCCGGTTCCGCGCGGACCTCGGCGATGACGTCGGTGCCCTGGCGCCGCCCGTCGGGGCCGTCGTCCAGGGCGACGATGGCGTCGGGCGTGGCCTGCCTGACCTGGCGGTGCACATCGCCGGGCACGGCGTGGGTGACCTCGTGGCCGGTGAGGCGGAGCGTGCGGGTGAGCTGTTCCCTGCCGGGTCCCGGCGCGCCGACCGCGAGCACGTGGGGGTGGCTCGGCGGCGCGGGATCGGGGGTGGTGGACTGGTGCGGTATCAGCACCTGTTGACGGGCGTCGGGACGCCTCAGAACGTCGGACATGAAGGTGGTCCCATCCTGTTCGGATTGTGGGGGGAGGACCGGACTACTGATCGCTGATGTGCTCGAATTCGGGCAATCGGTCACATCAGCCTCAACGATCACTGTGACACCGCACCTTCAATGGCGTAACGCTCTCATTACGCGCCGGTGCAGAGACTGCACAGGCACCGCGTCGGCCGTCCGGTCAACGCACCCACGACGAAGAGAACTTGAGGAGTACGACAACGTGGACCCCCTCTTCCCGGCCCTGACCACCGCGCGCGGCGAAGCCCTGCGTTTCGGCGAACGCTCCCTCACCTACGCCGAACTGGCCGCCACCGCGGGCGCCTTGGCCCAGCGGCTGCGCGACGCGGGGCGGGTGGCGCTGTGGGCGACGCCCTCCCTGGAGACCGCCGTCGGCGCGGTCGCCGCACTGCTCGCCGGGGTGCCCGCCGTGCCGCTCAACCCGAAGTCGGGCGACTCCGAACTGACGCACATCCTCGGCGACAGCGCGCCGTCGCTGGTGCTCACCGAGCCGGGGGCGGAGCTGCCGTCGGCGCTGGCGGGTCTGGCGCGGCACGACGTCGACGTACGGACGGGCACGGACGTCGGCGCGAGGGAGGTCGACTCCGTGCCCCTCCCCGCCGAGCCCGACCCCGAGGCCCCCGCCCTGATCGTCTACACCTCGGGCACCACGGGCCCGCCCAAGGGCGTCGTCCTGCCGCGCCGCGCGATCACCTCGACCCTGGACGCCCTCGCGGACGCCTGGCAGTGGACCGGCGACGACGTGCTCGTGCACGGCCTGCCGCTCTTCCACGTGCACGGCCTGATCATCGGCGTGCTCGGCCCGCTGCGCCGCGGCGGCTCCGTACGGCACCTCGGCCGGTTCAGCACCGAGGGCGTGACGCGCGAGCTCGGCTCGGGCGCGACGATGCTGTTCGGCGTCCCCACGATGCACCACCGCATCGCCGAAGCGCTGCCCGGCGACCCGGAGCTGGCGAAGGCGCTTGCCGGTGCGCGGCTGCTGGTGTCCGGCTCGGCGGCGCTCCCGGTGCACGACCACGAGCGGATCACGGACGCCACGGGACGCCACGTCATCGAGCGGTACGGCATGACGGAGACGCTGATGAACACCAGCGTCCGCGCCGACGGCGAGCCCCGCGCGGGCACGGTCGGCGTGCCCCTGCCCGGCGTCGGCCTCCGCCTGGTCGACGAGGCGGGCGCGGAGCTGACGGAGGCCGGGCCCGATTCGGTCGGCGAGATCCAGGTGCGCGGCCCCAACCTGTTCACCGAGTACCTGAACCGTCCCGACGCGACCGCCGACGCCTTCGCGGCGGGCGGCTGGTTCCGCACCGGCGACATGGCGGTGCGCGACGCCGACGGCTATGTGCGCATCGTCGGCCGCAAGGCCACCGACCTGATCAAGAGCGGCGGCTACAAGATCGGCGCGGGCGAGATCGAGAACGCGCTCCTGGCCCACCCCGGGGTGCGCGAGGCAGCCGTCACCGGGGAGCCCGACCCCGATCTCGGCGAGCGCGTCGTGGCCTGGATCGTCCCCGCGGACCCCGAAGCGCCGCCTTCGGCAGAGGAGTTGGCGAACCACGTGGCATCGAGCCTCGCCCCGCACAAGCGGCCAAGGGCCGTGCGCTATCTGGAGGCGCTGCCGCGCAATGACATGGGCAAGATCATGAAGCGGGCGCTGACGGAGAAGTAAGCCCCTCCGGCGATTGAGGAGCGGGGTCCGGGGCGGAGCCCCGCGTCAGTGAGCGACGCGGGGCTCCGCCCGGAGGGCTACTTCACCCCTACCGCCCGGATGATCTCCTGGGACACGGAACCGCCCCGGTCATCGCTGGCGGAGGCCCGCAAGGACACGGACTTCGCCCCACCCGGAACCTTCAACTTCCCTTCCCAGGCAGCCTTCTTACCGTCCCGATCCAGCGGGACGCCCGCCCAGGACTTGCCCTCGTCGTACGAGACGGACAGCTCACCACCCCCGATGGCACCGGTGCCCACCGCCCCCTTGACGTACTCGGCGAAGATCCCGACCGGCACGGTCCGCCCGCCCCGCACGTCGCCCGACAGGGACGTGTCCACATCGAACCCGAGGTTCAGCAGCGGCAGGAACGTCTTCTTGTCCGCCGCCGTCTCCTTCGACCTGAAGGTCCACTCGGCGTGCCCCTTCGTGCCGAGGACCCACCGCTCCGGATCGAGCGTCGTATCCGTCACGACCTTGTACGTCCGCTCGGCGGCATCCGCGTCCCACACGTAGACGGCCGAGCTCTTGCGCCGGTCGGCGCTCACACCGTCCACGAAGACCTCGCTGTTCTGCGTCATGGAGTCCTCGTTCCACACGTCGCCGAAGCCGGTGTGGTCGGGCCCCGAGTCGCCCCAGCCGGGGACGTTGAACTCCAGGTTGTTGCCGGTGCGCGTCTGGCCCCAGCCGAGGCCGGTGCCGAGCCAGGGGTGCAGCACGGGCTTGAACCAGTTCAGTTCGGTGTGCTTGCCGCCCCGGTAGGTGACGAGTCCGCTGCGCTCCTCCAGGGCGCCGGGCCCGGTGGACACGGACTCGTGCCACGTCTGCCCCGCACCCATGGAGACGTACTCGGTCCGCTCGGTCGGGTAGTCGATCTTCTCCTGGAAGCCGATGCCGATCGGGAAGGTGTCCGTGATGGAGTACCGGTACTCGCCGCCCGCGGCGAGCTTGACCGCGTGGAACTTGCTGTCCACGACGGCCAGTTCACGCTTGGACGGGCGGTAGACGAGATCCTTCGGCACGGCGCCCTTGTGCCCCTCGGACAGGTCGTACACATAGGGCGTGTTGCGCGTGCCGGTGCTCTCGGCCTTCCGGCCCGCCCCCGCGGCGGCGATGAGCCGGGCCCCGTCCGCCGCGTCGACCGTGGCGATCTGCAGTGGCCGGTCGGCGTTGTCGTCCGTGCCGAACCAGGCGTTGAGACGCCCCGGCTGATCGTCCGTCACGAACAAGGCGGCGGCGCCCGCGTCCTGGGCCGCCTGCCCCAGCCGCGCGGGGGTGACCCCCGCCGTACGCCGGACGACGACCGCCTTGCCGCGCACGTCCTTGCCCTCGTACGCGGCCGGGGTGCCGTCACCGGCGTCCACCAGCGTCCACTTGTGGCGGCCCTCGGCGATCGTCCCGCCGGGCTGGGCGACGGCCTCCTCGACGCCCTTCACGTCCACGAGCGGCTTGCCGAGGCGCCAGACGGTGCGGTACTCGAAGCTGCCCTCGGTGACCTTCGCGGTCGGGGCCGCGAAGACGCTGTCGTACTTCACGGGCACCTGGACCGCGCCCTGCAGATCGGCGCCGCCGGATTTCCTGTCGTACTCCATGAGGAGCTGACGGGTCTCCGTGCGCCGCTCGACGTCGGCCCTGACCTCGCGCAACTTCCTTCCATCCAGGGTGATCTCACGGTCCCTGTCGAGCTTGACCTGCGGGTCGGCGAGGAAGCCGAGGCCGAGGGAGTCCTTGCCCCCGGCGCCGCGCACGTCGAGGAAGGAGGAGAGCGCGTACGTCCCCGGCTTCAGGCGCAGCTCCAGCGTGCCGGAGTCGCCGACGGCCGCCGGGAAGGGGTCAGTGCCCTTGACGAGCTGCTGCACCACCAGGTCGGCGGCGGTCGCCGCACCGTCGCGGTCCTTGACGTGGACGGTGAGCGTGTACCGCTCCTCCTCCTTGACCAGGCCGAACGCGGTGTGCGCGAGCTCCTTGCCGCCCGCGCTCGCGACGACCCGGCCGCTGGTGTTGCCCACCGGGGCCTTCGCGCCGTCACCGGTGACGGTGGTCGACGCGGTGCCGTGCGCGGGGACGGTGAGGGTGGAGTCTGCGAGAGCGACGACACCGTCCGCGGCTCCCTGCGCAGTCAGGTTCAACTCGACGGCCGCAGCGGAGGAGTTGGCGTACGTGAGGGTCTTGGTGACCGGCTTGTTCCCGTCGTACGGCCAGCCGTAGAAGCCGAAGTCGACGCTGCCGCTGGCGGTGACCCGCGCACCGACGGCGTCCGGCACGCTGACCCGCCCCGCACCCAACTCGTATGCAGACGCGTCGAGTTCCTTCGACGTGGACATCAGCGCGTCCTTGAGCCGCGCGGGCGTCCAGTCGGGGTGCTTCTCGGCGAGCAGCGCGGCCACGCCCGCGACGTGCGGGGTCGCCATCGACGTACCGCTCATCTCGGTGTAGAAGCCGTCGCCCTCGACCAGTTGCGAGCGCCCGGCCAGGATGTCGACGCCGGGCGCCGACAGATCGGGCTTGAGCGCGTGGTCACCGAGGCGCGGCCCCTGGCTGGTGAAGTAGGCCGCCTTGTCGCCGGAGTCGACGGCGCCGATGGTCAGCGCGGAGTCGGCGGCGCCGGGCGAGCCGATGGAGGAGGGTGCGCCGGTGTTCCCCGCCGCGATGACGAAGAGGGCGCCGGTCTCCTTGGTCAAGGTGTTCACCGCGGCGGCCATCGGGTCGGTGCCGTCGCTGGCCTCCGACGAGCCGAGGCTCATCGACACGACCTTGGCGTCGATGTCCTTGGCGGCCCACTCCATGCCCGCGATGATCTCCGACTCGCTGCCGAAGCCCTCGTCGCTGAGCACCTTGCCGACGGCGAGCGTCGCGCCGGGCGCCACGCCCTTCTCCTTGTTGCCCTCGGAGGCGGCGCCGCTGCCGCCCACGGTCGAGGTGACGTGGGTGCCGTGGCCGTTGCGGTCGGCGACCTCCTCGCCGGGGATGAAGCTCTTGGTCTCGCCGACCCGGTCCTTGAGGTCCGGGTGCCCGGTGTCGACGCCCGTGTCCAGGACGGCGACCTTCACGCCCTTCCCGGTGAGCCCGGCCTCCCAGGCCTCGGGGGTGCCGATCTGCGCGTTGCTCTGCGCCATGTCGGCCTCGACGCGGCCGTCGAGCCAGACCTTGTCGATGCCGGACGCCTTGCCGGTCTTGGCCGCCTCGCCGGTGCCGGACGCTTTGCCGGTGCCGGACGCTTTGCCCGTGCCGGACGCTTTGCCCGTGCCGGACGCTTTGCCGGTGCCGGACGCCTTGTTACGTGCGGATGCCTCGTCGCGCACGGACCGCCAGAGTGCGCCGGGCCGCTCCACGCTGACGGCGACGCCGTCCACGCTGGGCAGCGAGCGCACCTTCTCCGTGCCGGGCGGCAGGTCGCGGGCGGCCCGGCTCGCCCCCTTGTCGTACGTGACGATGAGGGGCAGGGCCTTGGCGCCGGGCCCCGCGAAGCCCTGCCGGATCAGCTCCGTCACGTCGAAGAGACGCTCGTCGAGCGTGCCCGCGCGCAGAGCGGGCCGCGCCTCGTCGGGCACGACGGTGATGTGCCCGTCCGATATCCGGCTCCGCACGGCCCCGCTCGCCCCCGCGGGCCGCTCGACCGTGACGGACCGCTTGCCTCCGGGGAGCGGGTGGACGGTGACCCGGTCACCGGTAATCAGGGTGACGGTCTGGGCGGCGCGCGCGGTACGGGTGGCCGGTGCCGTCGGCGCGGAGCCGTCGGGTCCTGGCTCCGCGACGGCGCTCTGCCCGGCAGGAAGCAGGGCGAACGCGAGACCGGCGGCGGCCACGAGCGCGGCTCTTCGCCGCGCGGGGGCTCTGGTCATGGGGCTGCCTCTCTTCGTCGGACCCGGGCGGGGGTGGTGCCCGAGTGCTGCGAAGAGTGTCAGGGGCCTTTTGTTGCAGGGGAGTTGACGGGAAGTGGCGGGAAGCCGCCAGGGCACGTTCCCGCCAGCGGGCGGGGGCCGGGTGCCGCTCCGGGTGCCGCCTCGGGCGCCTTCGGCAGGGTGTCTTCGAGCAGGGTCGCCCGGGGCCGTACGCAAAGGCGTCAGATCGGCGAGTATCCGCCTTTGCGCCACGAGGCTGTCCGGGTCCACTGGAACCGGGGGAACCTCGCCCCTCCCTTCGGTCATGGCAGTGTCACCGTCAGGGAGCCTTTCCCGCCAGGGGCGTTCGCCCCGAGCGGGGCGAACGGACGCCCTGCCTGCGACGCCTCGAAGACCACCCGTGCGGCGGCACCCCGCCCGGCTCAGCCCAGCGCGCGCGCCGCCCGCGTCCACCGCACGATGCGAGACAGGACCGCCGTCCGACGGTCCGTACGGTCTGCGCTCTCGGGAGGATCTGCCATGACCGTCAGTCTGGAGCAGTTGCGCCGCTGCCATATCGCCGTCGACCTGGGAGCCGCGCGCACGCGCGTGTTCGTGAAGGGCGCGGGTCTCGTCGTCGACGAGCCGAGCGCCGCGGCCGTGAACACGCGGACGGGCGCGCTCATCGCGGTCGGCCAGTTCGCGGAGCAGATGACGGGACGTACGCCCGACTACATCCGGGTCGTCAGGCCCGTCTCCGGCGGCACGGTCGTCGACATCGAGATGGCCCAGCGGATGCTCCGTCACCTCCTCGGCGAGAAGCTCCGCAGGGCCCTGCGCCGCAAGCCGCGGCTGCGCGCCGCCGCCTGCACCCCGCACGACGCGGACCCGCTCGCCCAGCGCGCCGCCGTCGAGACGATGGTCGGGCTCGGCGCGCGCCGGGTCGAGCTGGTGGACACGCTCATCGCGGCGGCGGTCGGCTGCGGCCTCCCCGTGGAGCGGCCGGAGGCGACGATGATCCTGGTCTGCGGCGCCGCGACGACCCAGGTCGCGGTGCTCTCGCTCGGCTCGATCGTGACGGCCCAGCGCATCCCGGTGGGCGGTGAGGCCATCGACCACGCGATCGTGCAGCACCTGCGCCACCAGCACGAGTTGATGCTGCCCTCGCAGTCGGTGCGGCCCCTCCAGCTCGCGCTGAGCGGCAACGGCCTGACCCCGCACGGGCCGGAGTCCACGGAGATCCACGGCCGTGACGTCGCGACGGGCCTGGCCCGCTCGGTCCAGGTGGACACGGCGGCCGTACGCAACGCGATCCACACGCCGCTCACCGCCGTGCTCGACGGCATCGGCAAGGTGCTGCGCGACTGCCCGCCGGACCTGGTGGCCGACCTCGCGGACCGCGGAATCATGATGGTGGGCGGCAGTGCGCTCCTCCCCGGCCTCGACCAGATGCTGCGGGACGCGACCGGAATGCCCGTACATATCGCGGAACGGCCTGATGTGTGCGCTGTGCTCGGGCTCGGTGCGATGCTGGAGGGCAAGATCCAGCCGCTGGTCCTGGACCCGCTGTCCGGCTGACCGGCACGGCGCACGTGCCCGACCCCGACACGGAGTACGCAACCGAGATGCCCGCAGGAGCGGAAGCACCGCTGCCGTCCATCCCCCCGCTCCTCGAAGCGGTCCTCGCCGTCGGCACCGACCTGGAACTGCACGCCACGCTCCAGCACATCGTGGACAGCGCGGCCCGGCTGACCGGGGCGGGGTACGGCACGCTCACCGTCGGCGCCGCGGGTGCCGGGGGCTCGGCGGAGCTGTTCGTGACGGGCGACAGGGCCTCGGCGGGGCCCGCCACGGCACAGGACGTCATCGACATGCCGATCCACGTCCACGACGAGGCGTTCGGCGACCTCCTGCTCGCGCGCAAGGAGCGGGGCGCCTTCACCGACGACGACAGGCAGCTCCTGAAGGTCCTGGCGGGCCAGGCGGGCATCGCCATCGGCAACGCCCGCCTGTTCGAGGCGGCGCGCCAGCGGGAACGCTGGATCGAGGGCGCGGCCGCGGTCACCACGGCGCTCCTGACCGGCGAGGCGGCGGCGGACGCGCTGATGACGGTGGCGGACCGCGCGCGCATCCTGGCGGGCGCGGCGGCGGGCGTGATCCTGCAGCCCACGGAGGCGGGCGGCATGACGATCGTCGCGGCCGCCACGGATGGCGCGCCGCACGGCTGGGGCACGAAGTCCTGGCGGGGCGCCCACACCGGATCCGCCCACGGCCCGGACCGACTGGCGGACACCGGTGGCTCCCCCAACGCCGAGCCCGCAAGCGCGGAGGCTGCCGCGCCCGACACGGAAACCGGGCAGGCCACCCGCACCGACGCCCCCCACGGAACAGACCGGCGACCGAACCCCACCGGCCCCCAAGGCACCGAGCCCACCACCGCGGAGACCGCCGCGCCCGACACGGAAACCGCGCGCGACACCCACACCGACACCCCCCACGCCACAGACCGGCAACCGAACACCACCCGCTCCCAGAACACCGAGCCCATCAGCGCGGAGACTGCCGCCCGCGACACAGAAACCGAGCAGGAGGCCCGCGCCGACACCCCCCACGCCACAGACCGGCGACCAAGCCCCACCGGCCCCCAAGACACCGAGCCCACCAGCGCACAGGCCACCGCCCCCGACACGGAAACCGGGCAGGACACCCACACCAGGGCCCCTCACGGCACAGACCGGCAACCGAACACCACCCGCTCCCAGAGCACCGCACCCACCAACGCGCAGGCCACCACCCCCGACACAGAAACCGAGCACGACACCCACACCAACACCCCCCACGCCACGGACCAGCGCCCGAACCCCGCTGGCCCCGACGCGGTGACCAGGCAGGACGCCCGCGCCGGAGCCCTGCCCGGCACCGACCGGCGATCGAACACCGCCCGCGCCCAGGACACCGCTCCCGGCCCAGGCTCCCGGCAGGCCGCCCACACCGAAGACTCCCCTGCCACCGCGGGCGAGCCGGACCACGCCCGCCCCGGCCCCAGCCCCAACGACCTCATCGGCACCACCATCGAGCCCGGCAGCGCGGTGCTCGAGCAACTGCTCGGTGGGGAGCCCGTGTTCATCGAGGACTCGGCTACCGACCCGCGCATGACCACTCACGTGCGCGCCCGTTTCGGGCCCAGCATGATGCTGCCCTTGCAGGCGGGCGGGCGGCTCATCGGGACGCTCGCGCTGCCCCGGCGGCGCGGCGCCCCCGCCTACACCGCCGCCGAACGGCTGCTCGCCACCCAGTTCGCCTCGCAGGCCGCCCTCGCCCTCGTACTCGCCGACGCCCAGCAGAGCAGACAGCGCCTCGCCGTCTTCGAGGACCGCGACCGCATCGCGCGGGACCTGCACGACCTGGTCGTACAGCGCCTCTTCGCGACCGGCATGATGCTGGAGTCGACCCGCCGCAGGGCCGCGTCGGCCAAGGTCGAGTCCACCCTCGACCACGCCGTGGACGAGCTGGAGTCGACCATCCAGGAAGTCCGTACCGCCATCTTCGCGCTCCAGCAGCCGCCCGCCGACGCCCCGACCACCTTCCGCGGCAAGGTCCTGCGCGAGACGGCGGGCGCGGCCGCGGTGCTCGGCATCCAGCCGTCGACGCAGTTCGCGGGCGCCGTGGACGCGCAGGTCACCGAGCCGGTGGCGAGCCACCTCCTGGCGGCCCTGCGCCGGGCGCTCGCCACCACGTCGCGACGCACCGGCGTCAGCCGCGTCGACGTCACGGTCGACGCGCGGGCGACGCTGCCGGACGGCAGGACCGGCGTACGTCTGACGGTGCACGACGACGGCGCCACGGACGGCGTGGAGGCGGGCACGACGGTGACCTGGCAGGCACCGCTGTAGGCGGGTACCACGCACCACGCCCCATGTTCAGCGGGGAGATGACCGCGTACAGTCACCAACCCGCCGCCGTCGGGAGGTACGCGTGGGCTCCCCCAAGATCGACCGCTCGCTCCAGCAGGTACTGGCGCACCGGCAGCTCTTCCTGAGAACCGAACACGGCGGACGAACCGTCATCGTGTGTCTGGCGGACGGCAGTCCGGAAGGTTTCGAGATCGGCCGCGTCCTGTCGGGGGCCGGTTCCACCGGGTGGCGGGTACGCCACCGCAGGCGCCTGCCCGACGGCACGTACGACGTGCAGGAGGACGAGGGCCTGCCCTGGGTCGGCCTCGACGAGCACATCGGCGACGTCCTCAGATTCGCCGCGTACGCGGACGTCCTGCGCCGCGAGGAATCGGCATCGGGCGTGGCCACGACCTACACCGCCCATCTCGGCCCGGAACTCGCGGCGTGGCTCGCGGACATCCCCGCACCGGAGGGCATCACCGACCTGGGCGACGGCAGGGTCCGGCTCACCGAGTCCGCCGTCGCCCACCTGCGATGCCCTTCGACCCTCTACACGCTGGTCCTCTGGGTGCACCCCGACATGGACACCCTGATGATCGAGATGGACTCTTACAACCTGACCCGCGAGGAATGACGGCCGAGGGCCGACGATTCAGAGCTCCACGACCGAAACCTCCGTCGCCTTCACGCTCGTCCACACCTCGACCCCGTCCGCGAGCCCCAGTTCGAGCGCGGCCTGCGGGGTGATCTCGGCGACCAGGTCGGGCGCCAGGTCCGAGGTGATCAGGACGCGCAGGCGGCTCCCGGCCGAGGTGATCTCCCGCACCGTGCCCGGCCACACGTTGCGCGGACTGCCCGCCGGTTTCTCTCGGTGCACGGACACGGCCTCCGGCGCGATGACGGCCAGCGCCCGCGTCCCCGCGCCGAGCGGCTCCGCGACGACGAGCCGCCCCTCCCCCGCGAGCGCGAGGTTCCCTTCGGCGTCCGCCGTGCCGGGCCAGGCGTTGCGGCCGAGCATCCGAGCCACCCAGGGCGAGCGCGGGTGCCTGGCGACCTCGGCGGGCGGCGCGTCCTGCAACGTACGCCCTTCGTCGAGTACGAGGACCCGGTCGGCCAGCGAAACGGCCTCGACGGGATCGTGCGTGACGATGAGACAGACCCCGCCGAAGCCGTCGAGGTGCCGCCGCAGCGTGTGCCTGACATGGGCCCGGGTGGTCTGGTCGAGCGCGGCGAGCGGCTCGTCGAGGAGCAGAAGGCGGGGCCGCGCGGCGAGCGCCCTGGCAAGGGCGACCCGCTGGGCCTGCCCGCCGGACAGCTGGGCGGGCCTGCGGTGCGCGAGGTGTCCGACGCCGAGCCGGTCGAGCCACGCCCGCGCCGCCGCGCGGGCCTCGGCGCGCCGGACGCCCTGCGCGCGCAGCCCGTAGGCGGTGTTGCCGAGCGCGGTCAGGTGCGGGAAGAGTGCGCCTTCCTGGGGCACCCAGGCGACTCCGCGCCGGTGCGGCGGCAGCGCGCTGACGTCGCGTTCGCCGAGCCGCAGCTCCGCGCGGGCGCGCGGGGTGAGGCCGAGGAGGGCGCGCAGCAGGGTCGTCTTGCCCGCGCCGTTCGGCCCGACGACGGCGATGGTGGTGCCGGGCTCGGCGTCGAGGGTGAGTTCGTTGTAGCCGGTGACGGTGGCGCTCAGCGCCCACTTCTCCGGGAGCGGCTCGGACGCGGCGATCAGGTGGGGCGGCTCCACGGCCACGGCGGCCACGTCATCATCCGCCGCCACGGACTCCGCGCCCCGTACGCGTACGGAGGCGGATGCCGACGCCCCCGCCGTCCACCTCCCCCGCAGCCCCACGAGCACGGCCATGGCGATGGCGAGGAGCAGCAGCGAAAGCGAGGTCGCGGCCTCCGGTGAGTCCTGGAGCAGCAGATACACCTGGAGCGGCAGCGTCTGCGTGGTGCCCGGCAGGTTGCCCGCGAAGGTGATCGTGGCGCCGAACTCGCCGAGCGCCCGCGCCCAGGTCAGCGCGGCGCCCGCGGCGAGCCCGGGGGCGACCATCGGCAACGTGACGGTGAGGAACACCCGTACGGGAGAGGCCCCGAGGGACGCCGCCGTCTCCTCGAAGCCGGGCCGCAGCCCGCCGAGCGCCCCCTCCAGACTGATCACCAGGAACGGCATCGCCACGAACGTCGCCGCGACCACCGCACCGGAGGTGTGGAAGGGCAGGACGATCCCGAAGGTGTTCTCCAGCCAGGGCCCGAGCAGCCCGCGCCGCCCGAACCCGAGCAGCAGCGCGACGCCGCCGACGGTCGGCGGCAGGACCATCGGCAGCAGCACGAGGGACCGTACGAACGCCTTCCCCCGGAAATCCACCCTCGCGAGCAGCCAGGCCAGCGGCACCCCGAGCAGCAGGGACAGGCCGAGCGCCCAGAAGGACACGAGGAGCGAGAGCTTGAGCGCCTGGGTGACTCCGGGCGTGCTCAGATGCGTGCCGAGCTGACCCCACTCGGTCCGCGCGAGGATGCCGACGAGCGGCATCAGCAGGAACGCGACGGCGAGCAGGGCAGGTACGGCCAGCGTCAGCGGCGTACGGGTCCGGGGGCGGGACCGGGTCGGGATCATGACGGCTCCGACGGCTCTAACGGCTGTGACGGCTCTGACAGCTCTGACAGCTCTGACGGCTCGACTACGGCTTCTGGAAGCCCGCGTCCCGCAGGATCTTCTGCGCCTCGGGCGTGCTCAGCCACTTCACGAACGCGGCGGCGGCGTCGCCGTTCTTGGAGCCCTTGAGGGTCGCGGCCGGGTACGAGGCGACGGCGTTCTGGTCGTCGGGGATCTCCACGGCGTCGACCTTGTCGGTCGCGGTGGCGGCGTCCGTCTTGTAGACGATGCCCGCGTCGGCCTCGCCGAGCTCGACCTTGCTGAGCACGGACCGGACGTTCGCCTCCTTGGAGACGGGCTTCACGTCGACGTTCTGCTTGTCCAGGACCTGCTTGCTGTAGCGCCCGACGGGCACGGTGTCGTCGGCGAGAACGACCTTCAGCTTGCTGTTCGCGAGGTCCTTGAGTCCCTTGACCTTGTCCGGATTGCCCTCACGCGTGGCGATCACGAGGCGGTTCTTGGCGATGACGGTGGGCGCGCCGGTCTCGCCCTTGAGCCCGTCCATGGTCTTGGTGTCGGCGGTGACCAGGACATCGGCGGGCGACCCCTGCTTGACCTGCGCGGCAAGCTCCTGGGACCCGGCCGGGGAGATCGTCAGCTTGGTGCCGGGGTGCTCCTTCTCGTACACCTTCTCGGCGGCGGCGAAGACGTCGGTGAGCGAAGAGGCGGCGAGAACGGTGAGGTTCACGTCCTTGCCGCCCCCGTCCTTCTTGCTCCCGTTGTCGTCGTCGTTGCCGCAGGCGGCGAGCGGGACGAGCAGGGCGGCGGTCACGACGGCGGCGGCACCGCGGCGGGCGGTGAACGCGGAGTGCTTCGGGGACATGAGGCGAAACTCCTTGCGGAAGTGCGAAGAGGGGGAGAAGAGGGGTATGCGAGGCGAAGCGAGGCGAAAGCGGAAGCGGCGGCCGGACGCCGTCGTTCAGGTCCGGTCGATATGCACGCTGGTGGACTTCACCCGGGCCGTGGCCTGCATCCCGACCTCGAGGCCGAGCTCCTCCACCGCCTCCCGGGTCAACAGCGAGACCAGCCGGTGGGGCCCCGCCTGAATCTCGACCTGGGCTGCCACGTCACCGAGCTTCACGGCGGTGACGATGCCGGGAAAGGCGTTGCGGGCGGAGGTGTACGAGACGTCTTCCTCACCCGCACCGCCCCCGTTCTGCCCGACCTCGACGGAGAAGGCGGCAAGATCCCGCCCATCGATGAGCCGACGCCCACCCTCATCGCGGTGCGTGGCGACCCGCCCGGCATCCGCCCAACGCCGAGCGGTATCGGGACTGACACCGAGCAGACGCGCGGCCTGCCCAATCGTGTAGGACTGCATGTGCGACAAGATAATCGTGTTTGCCTCGCATTTGAAAAACTTGAGAGAGATCTCCATGGCAGGTGCGACTCACGTTGGAGGATTCCCCAACCGGAACCACCCTGCTCCACACCTGCCCACAGACAGCACGGTGATCATGGTGTTCACGGCGACGCTCACCGACCGCGCGGCACACCCGAGGAGGAGCCGCACGGGGAGCCGCAGCTGAAGCCGTACGGAGGACCCCGCGCCACCCGAAAGCGGCCTACGCCCCAAGAGTGAAAAAGGGCCGCCACGGTTTACGTGGCGACCCTGACGGATACGTTCGCGCAGGTCAGAACGATTCTGCACAGACCCGCTGAGGTGGGGCGGGTGGGACTCGAACCCACGGCCGACGGATTATGAGTCCGCTGCTCTAACCGGCTGAGCTACCGCCCCTAACGGCGCGTCGCGCACATTTGTGCGCGCCGTCTGCCGCAGCATAGCCGCTCATACGATCTCCTGCTTCGGATGGTCGGCATCGCTCGACCATGAGGACCGCAGGGCTGCCCGCATGGTTCCATCAGGCACGAAAAAGGGCCCCTGAGAGTCATCTCAGGGGCCCTTCGTCACAGCTCTCCCGACTGGACTCGAACCAGTAACCTGCCGGTTAACAGCCGGCTGCTCTGCCAATTGAGCTACAGGAGACCGAGCTCCCCCGACTGGACTCGAACCAGTAACCTGCCGGTTAACAGCCGGCTGCTCTGCCAATTGAGCTACAGGGGATCGTCTCGTTCGCATCGAACGCACCTACCTGGGAACTCTCCAGGCGGCGGGCGCTCGCTGCGACACATACATTAGCGCAAGCAGGGGGGTGCTCCGCCAATCGGTATCCCCCGGCCGATCACCGGCCGACCGCCGACCGGTCACCAGCCGATCAACAACGAGCGACAGACGAGCGACAGACGAGCGACGTCGACGCAAGGAAGGGTGGCAGTCATGCGCTACCGGCTCACATTCGTCGCGGGACTGGCTCTCGGGTACGTACTCGGGACCCGGGCCGGACGCGAGCGCTACGAGCAGCTGAAGAAATCAGCCAGGGGGATCTCCCAGAACCCTGCCGTGCGCAACACCGTCGAGTCCGCGACGCAGCAGGGCCGCGAGGTGGCGGGCAAGGCCTTCCACTCGGTGTCCGACAAGGTCGGGGAGAAGATGCCCGACTCGGTGGCCGACCGGGTGCGGTCGCTGCGCCAGCGCGGACAGGGCGACGCCGAGGACGACTGGGGCACGAGCAACACGTAGCCAACGCCTGGAGGACTTCCAGGGGAAACCCAGGGGGAACCCGGGGAACCCGCAGGTAGGGCCCCCAAGGGGAACAGGGGTACGGGACACGTCTCGTGGTGCGGCAGAATTCCCGGCATGGGGATAGTCGCAGGGTTGGACAGTTCGCCCGATTTCACGCGCATCGTGGTCTGTGACACGGACACGGGCGCCGTACTCAAGCAGGGCTATGCCCCGCACCCGCTGGAGAGCGCGGAGGGTGGCGGCCGTCCTGTCGACGTCGATCCGCAGGCCTGGCTGCTCTCTCTCGGCGAGGCCGCGGGCGGCGGGCTGCTCGAAGGCGTGCAGGCCATCGGCGTCTCCGCGCAGCAGAACGCGCTCGTGGCGCTCGACCAGCACGGCAACACCGTGCGGCCCGCGCTCGTCGGCAACGACCGGCGGGCGCAGGTCTCCGCCGTCGACCTGGTCGACGGGCTCGGCAGCCGCGAGGCCTGGGCGCAGGCCGTGGGCTGCGTCCCGCAGGCCGCGCTGCCCGTGACGAAGCTGCGCTGGCTGGCCAGGACCGAGCCGGAGGCGGCGCAGCGCGTGGCCGCCCTGATGCAGGCTCCCGACTGGCTCGTGTGGCAGCTGCTCGGCAGGCCCTCGCGGCGCACCACCGACCGCGGCGGGGCCTCCGGCACCGGCTACTGGTCGGCGGCGACCGGGACGTACCGCCCCGATCTCGTCGAACTGGCCCTGGGGCACCAGGCGATGCTGCCCGAGGTGATCGGTCCCGCGGAGGCCGCGGGGACCACTCCCGAGGGGCTGCTGATATCGGCGGGCACCGGCGAGACGATGGCGGCGGCCTTCGGGCTCGGCGTGCAGCAGGGCGATGCCGTGGTGTCGCTCGGGGCCTCGGGGTCCGTGATGGCCGTGCACCACGAGGCGCTCGCCGACGCGGGCGGGATGATCACCTCGCTGGCGGACGCCACCGGGCTGCACCTGCCGGTGGTCCACACGCTCAACGCCGTGCGGGTGCTGCGCGGGACGGCCGAGATGCTCGGGGTCGCGGACCTGGAGGAGCTCTCCGCGCTCGCGATGAAGTCCACCCCCGGCGCGCACGGCCTGGTGTTCCTCCCCTATCTGGAGGGTGAGAAGACGCCGAACCTGCCGCATGCGGCGGGCACGCTGACCGGGCTGCGGCGCGAGTCGATGAAGCCCGAGCACCTGGCGCGGGCCGCCTTCGAGGGAATGCTCTGCGGGCTCGGTGACGCGCTGGACGTGCTGCGCGGGCGCGGGGTCGAGGTGCGGCGGGTGTTCCTGCTCGGGGCCGCCGCCGAACTGCCCGCCGTGCAGGCCGTGGCGCCGATGATGTTCGGGACCCAGGTCGTGGTGCCGCAGCCCGCCGACTACGCGGCGATCGGTGCCGCACGGCAGGCCGCGTGGGCGCTGACCGGCCGACTGCCGTTCTGGCAGGGAGCGGCCGCGCAGGTCTTCGAGCCGGGCGAGGAGCTCGCGGTGGGACAGGCGGTGCGGCAGCAGTACGCGACGGTGCGGGAGCAGTCGCATCCCGGGGCCTTCGCGCCGCCCGTCTCCTGAGACATACCGGAGATCCGCGCGTTCCTAGATCCTTAAGTGAGCCCAGTTCTGTACCCGGGCTGAAATTTGACCCGGTCATGGGTTAATCGGTTGCACGGCGACCGGTCGGGTGTCGGAGTATGGGGGCGACCTCGCCCACCGGCCGACACCCGACTCCTCGAGAGACCGAGCGTGCTCATACGACTCCTGCGGACATACCTGCGTCCGTACAAGAAACCCATCGCCCTGCTGGTGCTGCTGCAGTTCCTGCAGACCTGCGCCGCGCTCTACCTGCCCACCCTCAACGCCGACATCATCGACAACGGTGTCGTGAAGGGGGACACGGGCTACATCCTGAGCTTCGGCGGCATCATGATCGCCGTCACGATCGCTCAGATGGTCTGCAACGTCGGCGCCGTCTTCTACGGCGCGCGGACCGCGTCGGCCCTCGGGCGCGACGTCCGGGCCGCCGTCTTCGACCGTGTGCAGTCCTTCTCCGCGCGCGAGATGGGCCACTTCGGTGCCCCCTCGCTGATCACGCGCACCACCAATGACGTCCAGCAGGTGCAGATGCTGGTCCTGATGTCGTTCACGCTGATGGTCACCGCGCCCATCATGTGCGTCGGCGGCATCGTGATGGCGCTCGGCCAGGACGTGCCGCTCTCCGCGGTCCTCGTCGCCGTGGTGCCCGTGCTCGGCATCAGCGTCAGCCTGATCGTGCGGCGCCTGCGGCCGCTGTTCCGCACCATGCAGGTGCGCCTCGACTCGGTGAACCGGGTGCTGCGCGAGCAGATCACCGGCAACCGCGTCATCCGCGCCTTCGTCCGCGACACCTACGAGAAGGACCGGTTCCGGAAGGCCAACGCGGACCTGACCGAGGTCTCCCTCGGCACCGGCAAGCTGCTCGCGCTGATGTTCCCGATCGTCATGACCGTCGTGAACGTGTCCTCGATCGCCGTGGTGTGGTTCGGCGCGCACCGCATCGACAGCGGCCACATGCAGATCGGCGCGCTCACCGCGTTCCTCGCGTACCTGATGCAGATCGTGATGTCCGTGATGATGGCCACCTTCATGTTCATGCAGGTGCCGCGCGCCGAGGTCTGTGCCGAGCGCATCGAGGAGGTCCTGGACACCGAGAGCAGCGTGGTGCCTCCGGCCGCCCCGGTGCGCGAACTGCGCAGCCACGGGCACCTGGAGATCCGGGGCGCGGGCTTCCGCTATCCCGGCGCCGAGGAGCCCGTGCTCAAGGCCGTCGAGCTCATCGCGCGGCCCGGTGAGACGACCGCCGTGATCGGCTCGACCGGCAGCGGCAAGTCGACGCTGCTCAGCCTCGTACCGCGGCTGATCGACGCGACCGAGGGCGAGGTCCTGGTCGGCGGCGTGGACGTGGGCACCGTCGAGCCCGCGCTGCTCGCGCGGTCCGTGAGCCTGGTCCCGCAGAAGCCGTACCTCTTCGCGGGCACGGTCGCCAGCAACCTGCGGTACGGCAATCCCGACGCGACCGACGAGGAGCTCTGGCACGCGCTCGACGTCGCCCAGGCCAAGAGCTTCGTGGAGGGCCTCGACGAGGGTCTCGACGCGCCGATCGCCCAGGGCGGCACGAACGTCTCCGGCGGCCAGCGCCAGCGCCTCTCGATCGCGCGCACCCTGGTCCAGCGTCCGGAGATCTACCTCTTCGACGACTCCTTCTCCGCGCTCGACTACGCCACCGACGCGGCACTGCGCGCGGCACTGGGCAGGGAGACCGCGGAGGCGACCGTCGTCATCGTCGCCCAGCGCGTCTCCACGATCAGGGACGCGGACCGCATCGTGGTCCTCGACGAGGGCCGGGTCGTGGGCACCGGGCGCCATCACGAACTGATGGAGAGCAATGAGACCTACCGGGAGATCGTGCTCTCCCAGCTGACGGAAGCGGAGGCCGCGTAATGGCTGGTCACGGTGGGGCGATGATGGGCCCCAACTCCCGCTCGATGGACTTCAAGAACTCCGGCAAGCGACTGCTCGCGCAGTTCAGGCCGGAGCGCGCCACGATGCTGGGGATGCTCGCGGCAGGCGTGTTCAGCGTCGCGCTGACCGTGGTCGGCCCGAAGATCCTCGGCCGGGCCACCGACCTGCTCTTCGCGGGCATCGTGGGCCGCGGCATGCCCGAGGGGCTCTCGAAGGAGCAGGCCATCGACGGCCTGCGCGACAAGGGCGACGGCGGCATGGCCGACATGCTCTCCGGCGTCGACTTCACCCCGGGCAAGGGCATCGACTTCGGCGCGGTCGGCGAGGTCCTGCTGCTCGCGCTCGGCACGTTCCTGGCCGCGGGCCTGCTGATGGCCGTGGCGACCCGGCTCTCCAACCGCGCCATCAACAAGACGGTGTTCCGCATGCGCGGCGACGTACAGGCGAAGCTGTCGCGGCTGCCGCTGTCGTACTTCGACAAGCGGCAGCGCGGCGAGGTGCTGAGCCGGGCCACCAACGACCTCGACAACATCAACCAGACGCTGACGCAGACGATGGGCCAGCTCATCAACTCGCTGCTGACGATCATCGGCGTGCTGGTGATGATGCTCTGGGTGTCGCCGCTGCTCGCGCTGGTGGCGCTGATCACCGTGCCGCTGTCGTTCTTCGTGGCGACGAAGGTCGGCAAGCGGTCGCAGCCGCAGTTCGTGCAGCAGTGGAAGACCACCGGCAAGTTGAACGCGCACGTCGAGGAGATGTACACCGGACACACCCTGGTGAAGGTGTTCGGGCGCCAGGACGAGTCGGCCAAGGCGTTCGCCGAGCAGAACGAGCAGTTGTACGAGGCCGGGTTCAAGGCCCAGTTCAACAGCGGTGTCATGCAGCCGCTGATGTTCTTCATCTCGAACCTGAACTATGTGCTCGTGGCCGTGGTGGGCGGTCTGCGGGTGGCCTCCGGGTCGCTGTCGATCGGTGACGTGCAGGCGTTCATCCAGTACTCGCGGCAGTTCTCGATGCCGCTCACGCAGGTCGCCTCGATGGCGAACCTCGTGCAGTCGGGCGTCGCCTCCGCCGAACGCGTCTTCGAGATCCTCGACGCCGAGGAGCAGGAGGCCGACCCGGTGCCCGGCGAGCGCCCCGACCGGCTCACCGGGCGGGTCGAGATGGAGCACGTGTCCTTCCGCTACGAGAAGGACAAGCCGCTCATCGAGGACCTGTCCCTGGCGGTGGAGCCGGGACACACGGTCGCCATCGTCGGCCCCACGGGCGCGGGCAAGACGACGCTCGTCAACCTGCTCATGCGGTTCTACGAAGTGACGGGCGGGCGCATCACCCTGGACGGGGTCGACATCGCCAAGATGTCGCGCGACGAACTGCGGTCCGGGATCGGGATGGTGCTCCAGGACACCTGGCTGTTCGGCGGCACCATCGCGGAGAACATCGCGTACGGCGCGGCGAAGGACGTCACCAGCGAGGAGATCGAGGAGGCGGCCCGCGCCGCCCACGCCGACCGCTTCGTACGGACGCTTCCCGACGGGTACGACACCGTGATCGACGACGACGGCACGGGGGTCAGCGCGGGCGAGAAGCAGCTCATCACCATCGCTCGGGCGTTCCTGTCCGACCCGGTGATCCTCGTACTCGACGAGGCGACGAGTTCCGTCGACACGCGTACGGAGGTCCTCATCCAGAAGGCCATGGCCCGTCTTGCGCACGGGCGGACCTCGTTCGTCATCGCGCACCGGCTGTCCACGATCCGTGACGCGGACACCATCCTGGTGATGGAGAACGGTGCCATCGTCGAACAGGGCACGCATGACGCGTTGCTGGCGTCCGAAGGGGCGTATGCGCGGTTGTACGCCGCGCAGTTCGCCCAGGCCGTGGCTGAAGTCGACTAGCGCCGTGGGGGTGTTGGGGAGCTGCGTGTGCCGGTCTCATGTGGCTGAGCGCGCAGTTCCCCGCGCCCCTTAAGGGGCGCTCCCCTTCAGTCCAGGTAGCCCCTCAGCTGGTCCGCGAACGCGTGGTCGCGGAGTTTGTTGAGGGTTTTGGATTCGATCTGGCGGATGCGTTCGCGGGTCACTCCGAAGATGCGGCCGATCTCCTCCAGGGTGCGGGGGCGGCCGTCCGCGAGGCCGTAGCGGAGCTGGACCACCTTGCGTTCGCGCTCGCCGAGCGTGGACAGGACCGCTTCCAGGTGTTCGCGCAGCAGCAGGAACGCCGCTGATTCCACCGGAGACGTCGCGTCGCCGTCCTCGATGAGGTCGCCGAGCGCGACGTCGTCCTCCTCGCCGACCGGGGCGTGCAGCGAGACGGGCTCCTGAGCGAGGCGCAGGACCTCGCTGACGCGCTCGTGCGGCAGGTCCAGGTGGGCGGCCACCTCTTCGGGCGTGGGCTCGTAGCCGCGCTCCTGGAGCATGCGGCGCTGGACGCGTACGACGCGGTTGATGAGCTCCACGACGTGCACGGGGACGCGGATGGTGCGCGCCTGGTCCGCCAGGGCGCGGGACATGGCCTGGCGGATCCACCAGGTCGCGTACGTCGAGAACTTGTAGCCGCGGGCGTAGTCGAACTTCTCGACCGCCCTGATCAGGCCCAGGTTCCCCTCCTGGACGAGATCGAGCATGGTGAGCCCACGGCCCACGTAGCGCTTGGCGACGGAGACGACCAGGCGCAGGTTCGCCTCGATGAGGCGGCGCTTGGCCATCCGGCCCATGACGACCAGCTTGTCGAGGTCCAGGGCGAGCTGGGAGTCCAGGTCGGGGGTGTTGCTCAGCTTCTCCTCGGCGAAGAGGCCTGCCTCCACGCCGCGGGCGAGCTCCACCTCCTCCGCCGCTGTCAGCAGGGGGATCCGCCCGATCTCGCGCAGGTACTGGCGGAACAGGTCGGACGAGGGGCCGCCGGTGTCGGTGCGGCTGCGGGGCGCCGGGAGCTCGGTGGTCTCGGGCTCCAGGGATTCGCGGGCGTCCGGCGGACCCGGTGCTTCGGCCTCTTCCGCGGCCTCCGCTTCCTGTACCTCCGGGTGCCGGGCGGCCCGGCTCTGCGCCGGGACTGCCTCCAGGACGTCCGCGTCCGCATCCGCGTGCGCGGCGGTGTCGGTCTGGGTGAGGGTCTGGGTCTGCACGGGGGCGACCTCCAGGGTGATCGCAGCTGAGGCGTGCGGCAACGGGAGAGGGACGACGGCCTCGCCGCTGTCCGTCCCGAACACGATGTGTGGAACCGCGGGGGTGTCGGACCCGCTGTCTGCGGGCCGGCCGCGCTCCGAGGACTCAGGCACCGGAACCCAGTGTGGGGCACGACACGCGGCCGCCACGAGGGGCGTGCGGTGACTTTTTGAGACCGGTCCGTGACCGCGTGATTACCCGACGGGTAACCATTGGCCCGAGCGTCACGCCTCAGAGGGCGTCGGAACCTCGCTCGCGCAGTGCCTGGGCGTACTGCTGGAGGACCCACAACTCGTTCTGGACGGCGGCCAGATGCTGCGGGTCGCCGCCCGCGCCGAGCCGGGCGAGGCTGCCCTGGACGTCCCGGATGCGGCGGTCCACGGCGCGCAGGCGGACCTGGACGAGCTGGATGCCCGCGTACATCTCGTCGACGGTCTTGCGCAGGATCGACTCGACGGCGAGCTCGGTGACCATGCGGCGCACCGTGTCGTCGGGGGCCGCGTCGAGGACCCGGCCCAGATAGGCCTGCGGTTCGGCGATGCCCGCCTCGGCGCCGCCCGCCTCCTCCACGCACTGGCGCACGGCCGCGTAGGGCGGGGCGGTGAACTCGTCCATGCCGTACGCGTCGAAGGCCGGGGAGACCAGCTGCGGGTACTGCAGGGCGAGCTTGAGCAGCTCGCGCTCGGTGCGGTGGGCGGGGCTGCGCAGGGTGAGCGCGGGGCCGCTGGGCGCGGGCGGTCCTTCGCCGTACGCCTGCGGGGCCCTGCTCTGCTGCGGGGCGGGGCCCCGGCCGCCGCGGTCGCGGGCCCAACGGGCCAGCTGGGCGACCCGCTTGACCACGAACTGGGTGTCCAGGATGCCGAGCATCCCGGCGAGCTGGACGGCCACCTCGTGCTGGGCGCCGCTGTTCTTGATGCGGGCCACCACGGGCGCCGCCTCGTCCAGGGCGGCGGCGCGGCCCGCGGGGGTCTCCAGGTCGTACCGCGAGACGATCTGGCGGAGCGCGAACTCGAAGAGCGGCGTACGGGGTTGGACCAGGTCGGCGACGGCCTCGTCGCCCTTGGCCAGGCGCAGCTCGCAGGGGTCCATGCCGTCGGGCGCGATGGCGATGTACGTCTCGGCGGCGAACTTCTGGTCGTCCTCGAAGGCCCGCAGCGCGGCCTTCTGTCCGGCCGCGTCGCCGTCGAAGGTGAAGATCACCCGCGCCGAGCCGTTGTCCATCAGGAGGCGACGGAGGATCTTGATGTGGTCGCCGCCGAAGGCCGTGCCGCAGGTCGCGATGGCGGTGGGGACGCCGGCCAGGTGGCAGGCCATGACGTCCGTGTACCCCTCGACGACGACCGCGCGGGAGGACTTGGCGATCTCCTTCTTGGCCAGGTCGACGCCGTACAGCACCTGGCCCTTCTTGTAGATCGGGGTCTCGGGGGTGTTCAGGTACTTCGGGCCGTTGTCGTCGTCGCGGAGCTTGCGGGCGCCGAAGCCGACGACCTCGCCGCCGATGTCGCGGATCGGCCACATCAGGCGGCCGCGGAAGCGGTCGATGGGGCCGCGACGGCCCTCCTGGGAGAGGCCGGAGAGCGTCAGCTCCTTGTCGGTGAAGCCCTTGCCGCGCAGGAAGCGGGTGAGGTGGTCCCAGCCCGCCGGGCTGTAGCCCACGCCGAAGTGCGCGGCCGCCGCCTGGTCGAAGCCGCGCTCGGCGAGGAACTTGCGGCCGATCTCGGCCTCGGGGGTCTCCAGCTGGGCCACGTAGAAATCGGCGGCGGCCTTGTGGGCCTCCACCAGGCGGATGCGCTCGCCGCGCTGGTTGGTGGGGTTGTACCCGCCCTCTTCGTACCGCAGGGTGATGCCCGCCTTGGCGGCGAGGCGCTCGACCGTCTCCGAGAACGTGAGGTGGTCGATCTTCATCACGAAGGCGATCGTGTCGCCGCCTTCCTGGCAGCCGAAGCAGTGGAAGAGACCCTTGCTCGGGCTGACCTGGAAGGACGGGGACTTCTCGTCGTGGAAGGGGCACAGGCCCTTGAGGTTTCCACCACCCGCGCTGCGCAGCTGGAGGTAGTCGGAGACCACGGCGTCGATCGGGACCGCGTCCCGAACCGCCTTCACGTCCTCGTCATTGATCCTGCCAGCCACGTAGGAATACTACGGCGCGCCTGTGACACTCCTGCCCGGCCCTTCACGCCAGGAGCGACGCCAAGGGGGTGGACGGGTCCGCCAGGGCGTCCGGATCCGGCCGCCTGCCACTGCGGATGAGCTCCTGGATGGGTTCGGTGACGTCCCACACATTCACGTTCATCCCCGCGAGGACCCGCCCGTCGCGCAGCCAGAACGCGATGAACTCGCGCTTGCCGGTGTCGCCGCGGACCACCACCTGGTCGTACGAGCCGGGGGGCGCCCAGCCCGAGTACTCCAGGCCGACGTCGTACTGGTCGGAGAAGAAGTAGGGCACGCGGTCGTACGTCACGTCCTGGCCGAGCATGGCGCGGGCCGCGGCGGGGCCTCCGTTGAGCGCGTTCGCCCAGTGCTCCACGCGGAGCCTGTCTCCGTAGAGGGGGTGGGCGGTGGCCGCCACGTCGCCCGCCGCGTGGATGTCGGGGTCGGAGGTGCGCAGCGAGGCGTCGACGGCGATGCCGCCGCCGTGCGCGCGGTCGGCGAGCTCCAGGCCCGCGGACTCGGCGAGCGCCGTGCGCGGGGCCGCGCCGATCGCGGCGAGCACGTCATGCGCGGGGTGCTCCTCGCCGTCGTCGGTGCGGGCCGCGAGAACCATACCGTCCTGGCCCACGATCTCGGTGAGCCGGGCGCCGAAGTGGAAGCGGACGCCGTGCTCGGCGTGCAGATCGGCGAACATCTGGCCGACCTCGGGGCCGAGGACGGCGTGCAGCGGGGTCGCCTCGGGCTCGACGACGGTGACCTCCGCGCCGTACTCCCTGGCGGCCGCGGCGATCTCCAGGCCGATCCAGCCCGCGCCCGCGATCACCAGGTGGCCGTTGTCCCTGCCGAGGGCGGCCAGGACGTGGCGCAGGCGGTCGGCGTGCGCGAGGCGGCGCAGGTGGTGGACGCCCGCGAGCTCCGTGCCCGGGACGTCGAGGCGGCGCGGCTCGGCGCCGGTGACGAGCAGGAGCTTGTCGTAGTGGATGACGGCGCCCTCGCCCAGGCGCACCGCCTTGGCCGCGCGGTCGATGGCGACGACGGTCTGGCCCAGGTGCAGCTCGATGTCCGCCTGCGCGTACCACCCCGGTTCGTGGACGAAGACGCTGTCGCGCTCCTCCTTGCCCAGGAGGTAGCCCTTGGACAGGGGCGGGCGCTCATAGGGGTGGTCGCGCTCGTCACCGATGAGGATCACCCGGCCGGTGAACCCCTCGGAACGGAGTGTCTCGGCCGCCTTGGCGCCGGCCAGCCCTCCTCCGACAATGACGAACGTCTGATCCGCGTCGACCACTTGATGCCTCCTCATAACCGAACCGCCACAGGGAGCGTCCCGCACAGAGCGTGATGGGGGAAGGGGGCGTGGCTCCAACTGGCCACATTTCGTCACGCCCTGTGGTCACTCCATGGTCACTTACCGCCGTTTTTCCTACCGTCTCGCCGTCATCCGATGGTGCAGGGCGCGGGCCGCCGCGTCCGTGAGTGAGGCGATTTGATCGACGATCACGCGCTGCGCCGCCCGGTCGTCGGACGCCGTGTCGTACAGCGCGCGGAACTGCGGGTCGAGGCCGTCGGGGGCGCGCGTCGTGAGCGCGTCCGCGAGCTCGGCCACGACGACGCGCTGATCGGCGCGGAGCCGCTCCTGGGCGGGGCGCTGCATCACGTAGCGGTCGGCGACGGCCTTGAGCACCGCGCACTCGTGCCGGGCCGCGCGGGGCACGACGAGCTCCGCCGCGTACCGCGTGAGGGGGCCCGTGCCGTACCGCGCGCGCGTGGCGGACTCCGCGGCCAGGCAGAAGCGGCCGATGAGCTGGCTGGTGGCGTCCTTCAACCGGGCCTGGGCGACGGCGGATCCGTCGTACCCGTGCGGCCACCAGTCCTGGTCGAGGAGCCGATCGAGGGCCCCCGCGAGCTCTTCGGGGTCGGTGTCGGCGGGGACGTAGCGCCCGAGCGCCACCTCATAGATGTCCCTGCGCTCGGGCTCGGCGTGCAGCGCGTTCGGATCGATGTGCCCGGCGTGCAGGCCGTCTTCGAAGTCGTGCACCGAGTAGGCGACGTCGTCCGACCAGTCCATGACCTGGGCCTCGAAGCAGGTGCGCTGCCCGGGGGCCTCCTTGCGGACCCAGTCGAAGACCGGCCTGTCGTCTTCGTAGACCCCGAACTTGGGCGACGCGGGGTCGGTGGGGTGGACGCCGCGCGGCCAGGGGTACTTGGTGGCGGCGTCCAGGGCGGCGCGGGTGAGGTTGAGGCCGACGCTGACGAGTTCGTCGGTGTCCTCGGAGCGCACGAAGCGCTTCGGCTCGATGCGGGTGAGGAGCCTGAGCGACTGGGCATTGCCCTCGAATCCGCCGCAGTCCGCCGCGAATTCGTTCAGTGCCTGCTCGCCGTTGTGCCCGAAGGGCGGGTGGCCCAGGTCGTGGGAGAGGCAGGCCGTCTCCACCAGGTCCGGGTCGCAGCCGAGGGCGGCGCCGAGCTCGCGGCCGACCTGGGCGCACTCCAGGGAGTGCGTCAGGCGCGTACGGGCACTGGCGTCCCAGGCCTGGCTCCTGGTCCCCGGCGTGACGACCTGGGTCTTTCCCGCGAGCCGGCGCAGCGCGGCGGAGTGCAGCACGCGCGCGCGGTCGCGCTGGAAGGCCGTGCGCCCCGGCCTCTTGTCGGGCTCGGCCGCCCATCGCTCGACGGCGGGTTCGTCATAGGTGCCATAGGCGCCGCAGTCGTCGTCCTGCGCGTTCGGTGCTGTGCCTTCCATGCACCGACAGTAGACGCAAGCGGTGACAAAGGAGGATCTGGCCCCGGTCAGACCCGGGTCAGGCGGCGCGGTTCGGCCACCGGACGCGTGGTGCTCGCCCGGTCGTAGCGGTGCAGGACGAGGCGGGCGAGCGCCGGGTGCGCGCCGAGCGGCGCCGCGGCGATCCAGGGTGCGGCGTCGGCGGCC
The DNA here is from genome assembly GCF_008704495.1 of Streptomyces kanamyceticus. NCBI lineage: Bacteria > Bacillati > Actinomycetota > Actinomycetes > Kitasatosporales > Streptomycetaceae > Streptomyces > Streptomyces kanamyceticus. The sequence goes on along the minus strand of NZ_CP023699.1, from coordinate 6,884,334 downwards.
TGCGCGGCGAACCGGCCCGGCGCGGTGAAGTACGCGGCGACGGCGGCGCGGTGCCGTCCCTCGGCGGCCAGGGCCCGCAGCGCCTCCGGCACGGTGCGGGCGCAGGCCGCGGTGGGCGCCGCGTAGGCGGGTACGACGGGCACGCCGAGGCGTTCGGCGAGCAGCCCCGCCGCGGTCTCGGTGTCGGCGGCCGCGTCCGGGTCGCGGGAGCCCGCCGCCGCGAGGACCACGCCGAGCCCGCGGCGCCGGGCCGTGCCGGGCGCCACGGGCCAGCCCGCCTCGGTGAGCCGCGCGTGCAGCGCGTCGACGAGCAGCGGGTGCGGGCCGAGCGGAGCGGCGGCACGGCAGTCGAGGTGCGGTGCGCGGGCGGCGGCCGCGGGCAGGTCGCGCTTGACGTGCTGGCCGCGCCCGAGGAGCAGCGGCACGAGCACGGCGGGTCCTGGCCGCAGGCCGGTGAGGGTGTCGGTGAGCAGCGGTTCGGTCAGCTCGATGTGGCCGATCCCGACGGTGAGCCCCGGCCGCAGCTCGCGGACCCGCTCGGCGAGGTCCTCGACGGTGGCGAGGGCGCGTGGGTCACGGCTGCCGTGGGCGACCAGGACGAGGGGCGCGGACGGGTCGGGGCGACGGCCACCGTCCGGGGAGACGCGGCGGAGCTGGCTGCCGAGCTGGCTGGTGATGCGGTCCATGAGTTGCGCCGTACTGTCGAGGTGAGTGCTGCCGGACTCGTCGCGAAGAGGGTTCGACGGCGTCATGGACCGAGGATGGCCGGGGCAGGTTGCGGTGGCGTTGCATGGCCGTGACGACTGTTTTCGGGGGGCTCACGGGGCGGGTCGGGGCGAGGGCCTGTCCGGCGGATCAGGGCGCGCTCGGGGGCGATCTCCGGGTTGTTTCAGGGGCGGAGCCCACCCGATGTGTCGGTGGGGGCGCTTACGGTTGTCGCAGTGCTCGGATCGGGGAGGTCCGGTGGGCTCGGGGGGCGGATCACGGATGGAACGGACAGGGTGGGCACGGCGGTTGTGGCCGTCGGACGGCTTCGCGCGGCTGCGGGGACGGGCGTCGCGGATTACCTGGCGCCCGCGGCGGCCCGAGTGGCTCCGGCTGCCGCGCACGAGAAGGGGACAGCGGCGGACCGTGCAGGCGGTGGTGGCACTGTGCGTGCTGGCACTGCTGCCCTCGACGTGGCTGTTCGTGACGACGGACGACAGGATCGGCACGGTCGCGGACGCGCCGCGCACCCGGGTCGCGGTGGTCTTCGGGGCCGGGCTGTGGCGGGGCGAGCCGTCGCCGTACCTCGCGCACCGGCTCGACGCGGCGGCCGAGTTGTACCGCACGGGACGGATAGAGGTCGTGCTCGTCACGGGGGACAACAGCCGCGAGGAGTACGACGAACCGGACGCCATGCGCGCCTATCTGCAGAAGCACGGCGTGCCGGGGCGCCGGATAGTGAGCGACTACGCGGGCTTCGACACCTGGGACTCCTGCGTCCGCGCCAAGAAGATATTCGGCGTGGACCGGGCGGTGCTGATCAGCCAGGGCTTCCACATACGCAGGGCGGTCGCGCTGTGCGACGCTGCGGGCGTCTCGTCGTACGGGGTCGGGGTGGACGCCGTCCACGACGCGACCTGGTACTACGGCGGCGCGCGGGAGGTGTTCGCGGCGGGCAAGGCGGTGGTGGACTCGGCGTTTCAACCGGATCCCCACTTCTTGGGTCCACACGAGACGGGTGTGGAGCGGGCGCTGGCCGCGCCCCGCTGAGAGGGGCGCCCTGTCAGGGGCGCGCCCCTTAGGGGCGCGGGGAACTGCGCGAGGACGGACCACGACCCGCGGTCGGCGCTCTACGGAACGAGGCAGACGCGGCCCCGTTGCCCGCTGCGGACCGGCGTTGGCTGAGCGCGCAGTTCCCCGCGCCCCTAAGGGGCGCGACCACCTCACCGTGAGGCACAAGGAACGCTGAGGTTGGCTTACCGCGCGTGTAACGCGATCACGCGGGGGCGCGTAACAAGCCCGGCGGAGGCTGGAGCCCATGCACTCCATCGCGGCACCCGTGACCCCGACCCACTGCCCGTACTGCGCCCTGCAATGCGGGATGGGGCTGACCACGGGCCCCCAGGGAGTCGAAGTCGTGGAGCGCGCCGGGTTCCCCGTCAACAAGGGAGCCCTGTGCGGCAAGGGCCGTACGGCTCCCGCGCTGCTCTCCTCCCGGGTGCGGCTGACGGAGCCGCTGGTCCGGTCCCGCGCCACGGGCAGGCTCACGCCCGCCACCTGGGAGGAGGCGCTCGACCGGGTCGCCGACGGCCTCTCCCGTACGCGTACGGAGTACGGCGCGGACGCGTGCGGGGTGTTCGGCGGGGGCGGTCTGACGAACGAGAAGGCGTACGCGCTCGGCAAGTTCGCGCGGGTGGCGCTCGGCACGTCGCAGATCGACTACAACGGACGGTTCTGCATGTCGTCGGCGGCCGCGGCCGGGCAGCGGGCGTTCGGGCTCGACCGGGGGCTGCCGTTCCCGCTGGCGGACATCCCGCGCACCGGGTGCGTGATCCTCGTCGGGTCGAACCTCGCGGAGACGATGCCGCCCGCGCTGCGGTACCTGACGGAACTGCGCGAGAACGGCGGCACGTTGATCGTCGTCGACCCGCGCCGCACCCGCACCGCGGAGCACGCCGATCTGCATCTGGCGCCGCGGCCGGGGACGGACCTCGCCCTGGCGCTCGGCCTGTTGCACCTGGTGGTGGCCGAGGGCCGTACGGACGAGGCGTACATCGAGGAACGGACCAACGGATGGGAGGAGGCACGGGCCGCGGCGATGGCGCACTGGCCCGAGCACGTCGAGCGGATCACCGGGGTGCCCGTTCCCCGGCTGCGCGACGCGGTGCGGCTCTTCTGCGACGCCGGGTCGGGGATGGTGCTCACCGCGCGCGGGCCCGAGCAGCAGTCCAAGGGAACCGACACCGTCGGGGCGTGGATCAATCTCTGTCTCGCCACGGGGCGCGCCGGGCGGCCGCTGTCCGGGTACGGCTGTCTGACCGGGCAGGGCAACGGGCAGGGCGGGCGTGAACACGGGCAGAAGGCCGACCAGTTGCCCGGGTACCGCAAGCTGACCGATCCGGCGGCGCGGGCGCATGTCGCCGGGGTGTGGGGCGTGGACCCGGAGTCGCTGCCGGGCCCCGGCAGGTCGGCGTACGAACTGCTCGACGCGCTCGGCGGCGACGTCAAGGCGCTGCTCCTCATGGGCTCCAACCCGGTCATCTCGGCGCCGCGGGCCGGGCACGTGGAGGAGCGGCTGCGTTCGCTGGACTTCCTCGCGGTGGCGGACGTGGTGCTTTCCGAGACGGCCGAACTGGCGGACGTGGTGCTGCCGGTGACGCAGTGGGCGGAGGAGACCGGGACGGTGACGAACCTGGAGGGCAGGGTGCTGCTGCGGCGCCGCGCGGTGTCGGCGCCGCCCGGGGTCCGCAGCGACCTGGACGTCCTGCACGGCCTCGCCGACCGGCTCGGCCACGGCAAGGGGTTCCCGACCGACCCCGAGGAGGTCTTCGAGGAGTTGCGCAGGGCGAGCGCGGGCGGGGCCGCGGACTACTCGGGGATCTCGTACGCACGGCTCGTGGAGGGCGAGGAAAAGGGAGAAGGAGAGGGAGGGGGAGGGGAGGGGGAGGGGGAGAGAGCGAGGGGGTTGGGGTGTTCTGGCCCTGCCCGGACACCGGGTCCTCCCCGCACCCTGGGACGCCGCGGCTCTTCCTCGAGCGCTTCGCCACCGAGGACGGGCGGGCCAGGTTCGTGCCGGTGGCGCACCGTGCGGCGGCCGAGGAGCCGGACGCGGAGTATCCGGTGCTGCTCACGACGGGGCGGGTGCTCGCGCAGTACCAGTCGGGGGCGCAGACGCGCAGGGTCGACGAGCTCAACTCGGCCGCCCCGGGGCCCTTCGTGGAGCTCCATCCGCGGCTCGCCGCGCGGCTCGGCGTCGTCGAGGGCGAGCCGGTGGCGGTGGTCTCGCGGCGCGGCCGGGCGGTCGCTCCCGCGCGGGTCACGACGGGGATCCGCTCCGACACCGTGTTCATGCCGTTCCACTGGCCGGGCGAGGGGCGGGCCAACTCCCTGACGCATCCGGCGCTCGACCCCGTGTCGCGGATGCCGGAGTTCAAGGTGTGTGCGGTGCGGCTTGAGCGGGCCCGGGGCTGAGAGCGTCCCCGGACCCGCCGTCATGCGGGGGTGTCGCGGATCAGCGGATCAACAGAGGCGTCCTGTGTACCAGGCGCCGCTCACGTCCGATGCCGAGCCGATCCAGGTCACGCCGGGGCCCACGCACTGCTCGGAGTTCGGGCCCCAGTCGTCGATCTCGATCACGATGTGCGAACCGTCGCTCGTGCAGTGGTTGTAGTAGGCGTCGCTGGCGGTCGCGAAGTATCCGCAGGGGTCCTTGACGGCCGCCGGGGAGGCGGTCGCCGAGGATGCCATGGACATCCCGAGGCCGAGGGCAAGAGCGCCGATGAGTGCCGGCAGGGAACGGCGAACTCGCATGAGGCGGCTCCTTCTTGAGGACAGGGTGCTCGCGCACCGACGTGCGCACCGAGTGGTGCACACGGAGAGCCTCCATGTAATTACTCTCGGTAGTCACGTCAATTCGCTCGGACGAGTGATGGAGTCCATCAGATCGAAGTCGAGCGGGTTTGAGCTGCGGTTTTCGTCTCCCGTGCCGTGAGTTCAGGGGGTGGTTCCGTGGGGCGGCCGGTGACTCGGCTCGGGCGGTTCACTCTCACTTCCGGAGCCGGAAGGACGACCAGTCGCCGCCCTCGATCACCGTGCCCGAGGCCCGCAGCCGCGCCTCCACCCGGGGCGCGGCCACATAGACCCAGGCTCGGACCGCCGCGCCGTCGGCGGTGCGGGTCACTTCGCGCACCACGCGCTCGTAGAGGTTGCGCGGATCACCCGGCGCGTACTCCTCCAGGAGGTCGAGAGAGATGAGCAGCCGGTCATGGGCGGACGGTAGCGGGGTCACCAACTCTCCGCGTATGGGCTCAGCTTGGGGTTCCTCCACGGCGTACGGATAACCGGGGCCCTCGTAGAGGACCGCGCCCGGCAGCAGGGCCGGGTCCTCGCGGGCGACCCGGCCGGTCAGCAGCGCCGCGTGATTGCACTCCCCCGGCCGCAACGTGCCGTAGACGAAGAACGGCAGCGCGGTCGGTTCTGGCATGGGGCACCTCGTTCTCGCTCGTACGGAAGTCGCGGCGGTCGCGGCGGTTCTTTCAGAAGTCGTAGCGGTGATCCTTCTTGAAGTCCACCGGCCCGGTGCGCGGGCCCTAGGGCCCGATCCGAAGGTCCCTAATTGGCCGGTTCAGCCATTCTTAGGCGCAGCTGTTACACAATCTCCCGATTTTCGTGACGGATGGTTCCTAGCGTCGGAGGCGGTGGCCGGTCCACTGCCGAATCCCCAGCGCAGTCCCGGGACCGGCCACCGCCACATCCGCACGCACGCCCCCCACCCCGACGGTCCCCCACTCCATGAACCCGATCCTCCGCCACCGGCTCGTCCTGTGTGCCGCCCTCTTCGCCGTTCTTGCGGTCCTCGCGCTCTCCGGATGCGGCAGGACCGACGGCCTCGGCGCCGGTGAGGCCGCGCCGTCCGTTTCGGTGCAGCCGCGCCCCGCGTCGGTCTGGCCCGCCTGGGTGAGCAAGTCGGCCAAGGTGCCCGGCGCCGAAGCGGCCACGCGCCAGCCGCCGCCCCAGGCGCTCAAGGGGCTGCCGAAGGTGGGTTCCGGCGGGCTCGCTTCGATGGACGTACGGGCGATCCTGCGGGCCGATCCGCGTACGAAGCCGCTGGCGGACCGGGAGATGATCGACCGCCCGGGGCAGGCCGGGCTCCGGCCGCCCATGTTCACCGACCTGACCGGTGACAAGAAGCCCGAGCTGCTCGTGGCCGCGGACACGGAGAGCGGACGGAACGTGCTCGTCGTCTACACCGAGCGCGGCGGCAAGGTCTATCCGATCCTGTTCACCTCGGGGCGGAGCCTGAGCGTCGAGACGATCGGCCCCGATCTGCTGGTGCGCACGCCCTGTGCGGACGGCGGCGAGCAGGCCGTGCGCTTCCACTGGGACGGCACGCGGATGTCCACGCTCAGCGACGTCAAGAACTACAAGCCCTCCCGGCCGCCCACCCCCTCCGACTCCCCCGGCGGCCACTGATGGCGCGCGGGGCCCGCGCCGCGCTCAACAGCCTCGGACTGCGCTGGAAGATCACCGCGCTGCTCGCCGCGGGCTGTGCCGTCGTCGCCGTCGCCATCGGGGTGCTCATCCATCACGCCCGGCTCGACCAGGTGTCCGCCAACGCCAGGTCGGGGGCGGTCGCCCAGCTGGTGCGGGTGCGTCAGCTGTACGAGCTGACCGGGCAGGTCGACCAGGACGACATGGGCGCCGCCATCGACTCGCCCGACCTGCCGAAGCCGCTGCGCGATGCCGCGCTGGCCGGGCGGCGCACCACGTACCTCGACATGGGGTCGGGCGATCCGTGCGTATGGGCGGCGCGACCGGTCGGCGACCAGGTGCTCTCCGTCCGCGAGTCGCTGCGCGAACAGGCCGACGAGATGGCCGAGTTCGACCAACAGCTGATCGGTTCCGGTGCCGCCGTCGTCGGCCTGGCCGCGCTCGGCGGCGCGGGCCTGTCCAGCAGGCTCAGCCGCGAACTGCGCACCGCCGCCGCCACCGCGCGCCGGATCAGCCAGGGCGACCTCGACGCCCGCATCGACCATCCCAGGCCGCCGGGCCTGCGGCACGGCAAGGACGAGGTCGCGGACCTCGCCACCGCCGTCGACACGATGGCCGCGTCGCTGCAGCAGCGCCTGGAGGCCGAGCAGCGCTTCACCGCGGACGTCGCGCACGAGCTGCGTACGCCGCTGACCGGGCTGCACACCGCGGCCGAACTGCTGCCGCCGAGCCGCCCCACCGAGCTGGTGCGCGACCGGGTGCACGCCCTGCGCACCCTCACGGAGGACCTCCTTGAGGTGGCGCGGCTCGACGCCGAGGTGGAGAAGCCCGATCTGGACGTGCATCCGCTGGGGCGTCTCGTCGAGGGGATCGTGCAGCGCGCGGGGTACGACGGCGACGCGGTCCGGTTCACCGACCGGAGCGCCGACAGTGACGGTGACAGTGACAGTGACGACCGTGGTGCGGAGGACATCTTCGTACGCACCGACGCGCGCCGCCTGGAGCGGATTCTCGCCAACCTCGTCACCAACGCCCTCAAGCACGGCGGCGGTTGCGTCGACGTGCGGGTCAGCGGGACGCGCGTCACGGTCACCGATCACGGCCCCGGGTTCCCCGAGTGCCTGCTCAGGGACGGTCCGCAGCGCTTCCAGACCGGCGCGCGCGAACGCGGTCAGGGCACCGGGCTCGGTCTGACCATCGCGCTCGGCCAGGCCCAGGTGATCGGTGCCCGCGTCGACCTCTCCAACGGGCGGGACGGCGGGGCGGTCGCGGTGGTCGACCTGCCGAGGGCCCGGCCGCCGCGCGCGGCCGGGGACTCCCCGGCCGCCGCCTGACACCTCTCACATCTCTCGTGTCTCTCGTATCTATCAACTTCCGTACGGGCGGACCTCCTTGGCGCTCCGCAGCGCCCACGCCCACCACGCCAGCTGGTCGAGCATCGTCTTGGCCGCCGCGTCCGCGCCCGCCGGGTCCTGGTGGTTGCCTTCGGCGTCGAAGAGCGCGCCCGCGTTGTGGAAGGAGACGGTGTCGCGGATCGTCACGGCGTGCAGTTCGGCGAGGACCGGACGCAGGTGTTCGACGGCGCGCAGGCCGCCGGAGAGCCCGCCGTAGGAGACGAGGGCGACTGGCTTGGCCTGCCATTCGGCGCCATGCCAGTCGATGAGGCTCTTCAGGGAGGCCGGGTAGGAGTGGTTGTACTCGGGGGTGAGGACGATGAACGCGTCGGCGGCCGCCAACTTCGGTGTCACCTTGGCGAGTTCGGCGCTCACGGCGTCGGACGGGTTGAAGGAGAGGGACGTGGGCAGATCCGCGTCGGCCAGGTCGACGACGTCGACGACGAGGTCGGTTCGCTCGCGCACTCTGGCGAGCAGCCACTCGGCGACGACGGGCCCGAAGCGGCCCTCCCGGTTGCTGCCGATGACGACGGCGACGCGGAGCGGAGCGGCGGCGGACTCGGAATCCGCGGCGGACGCGAACTCGGTGACAGCGGAAGCGGATTCGATGACAGCGGAGGGTGCCGTGGTTTCGGTCATGAGGGAAGCCTCGTACCTCAACCGCGCTTAAGGTCAAGGCGATCTCGCGGTTAGTCTGCCCGCATGACCTCGCACCTCGCACCGGACGCCAGGGAAGCCACCGTCGGCGAGATCGCCCGGCGCAGCGGTGTCGCCACCTCCGCGCTGCGGTTCTACGAGCGCGAAGGGCTCATCAAGAGCCGCCGCACCGGGGGCAATCAGCGCCGCTACAGCCGCGACACCCTGCGCAGGGTCGCCTTCATCCGCACCTCGCAGGGTCTCGGCATCCCGCTGGCCACGATCCGCGACGTACTCGGACTGCTCCCCGAGGACCGCACGCCGACCCGCGAGGACTGGGCGCGGATCTCCGAGCGCTGGCGCGCCGACCTCGACGCCCGCATCCGCACCCTGGAGCGGCTGCGCGACAGCCTCAGCGACTGCATCGGCTGCGGCTGCCTCTCGCTCACCAAGTGCACGCTGTCCAACCCGCGGGACGACCTCGGTTCGCGCGGCCCCGGGGCGCGCCGGTTCGTCGAGGACCCTTCCTCCGCCGGGGGCCGCGGGTCCGCCGCGCCGGACGCCTCGTAGCGTGACGGCATGACAACGACCCCGCAGGTGCGGCGCATCGAGATCGACGGCCGCCCCGCCACCGCCGAAACGCTGCTCCATCCCGCCACCGTGAACACGGGGCACTTCACCGCGATGCAGATCAGGGGCGGGAAGGTGCGCGGCATCGGCCTCCATCTGGCCCGCCTCGACGCGGCCACCCGCGAACTCTTCGGGCAGGAGCTTGACGGGGACCACGTGCGCGGTCTGATCCGGCACGTCCTGCGCGACGACATCACCGAGGCGTCCGTACGCGTCCACGTGCACGCGCCCGACGGCACCCCCTCCCTGCTGATCACCGTCCGGGCGCCCACGGAGCTGCCCGCCGCGCTGGCGGACCGCGCCCAGGCGCTGCGGTCCGTGCCGTACCAGCGGCCCTTCGCGCACATCAAGCACCTGGGCGGCTTCGCGCAGGCCCGGCACACCGAGCTCGTGCGGCGCGCGGGCTTCGACGAGGCGCTGCTCACCGGGCCCGGCGGGGAGATCAGCGAGGGCGCCGTCACGAACATCGCCTTCTTCGACGGCACCGAGATCGTGTGGCCGAGCGCGCCCCACCTGTCCGGCATCACCATGCAGCTGCTGGAGCCCCGCCTGCCCGCCGCCGGCCTGCCCACCCGCCACGCCCCGGTCACCCTCACCGACCTCCCGTCGTACGCGGCGGCCTTCGTCGTCAACTCGTGGGGGGTCAGTCCGGTGCGGCGGATCGACGACAGGGCGTACGACATCGACGACGCGCTGATGGAGAAGGTGGCGGGGATCTACGCGGGGGTGCCCTGGGACACGATCTGAAAAGAGTGGGACACACCGCCCCCCACACACACCGCACACCCCGCACACCCCCGAGTCACCCATTCACAGCCGTCGCCCGCACCCTTCGGAGACTTCCCCTCGGTACGCCGGTGACCTGCTGGAACGCTCATGGCGCGGCGTCACCGGGTGGGCGATCGAGACGTTTCTGATGGGGTATCAGCAGGCGTGCGGGTGCGAGTGCCACTTACCTCGGCAGTGCGGGGTTCGACCGACGCAGCGGCACTTGGGGGTGCCGCGGGGCGGGCCCGCGCGGAGGTCTCGGAGGAACTAGCACCATGCGCATCGCCCGCCTGCTGTCCGGTACCGCGCTCGCCGTAGCGGCGGCGGGTGCGCTGACCGTCCCCGCGTCCGCCGCGTCCGCCGCGTCCGGTGGCGCCGTCGGGGCCATCGGGGCTGTCAGGGCCATCGGGGCTGTCGGGGCCGCCGGAGGTCTGGAGATCCATCCGGCCACCGTCTCCCCCGGCTCCACCGTCACCGTCAACACCACCGCCTGCGGCTCGGGCGGCACCGCGACGGGCGACGCGAGCGCGGTCGGCGCGGGTACGTTCACGCTGGCGCCGAGCACGCACCCCGAGGACGCGATCGGACAGTTCAAGGTCCCGCCCTCCGCACAGCCCGGCACCTACGAGATCGTCGCGAAATGCTCCGGCGCGGGCGGCCCAGCGACCAAGAACAAGCAGATGGCGGGTGACCTGATGGTCACGGTCACCTCCACCGCGGACGCCGGGGAGCGGCAGCAGCCGCACCCGAAGGGACATGTGAAGACGGGGGTCGGCGGCGCACTCGGTCCCGACCCCGTACAGACCGCGGCGGGAGTGGCGGCCCTTGCCGTCGCCGCCGCGGGCGGTACCTGGCTCCTGCACCGCCGGGCGAGAGGCGACAGGATCTGACGGACACCCTCCGCTGTCCACCGGTACCGCCACCCCTGCCCCCTTCCGGCCCGTGTCCCCTCGCGGGCCGGGAGGGGGACGAGGCACGACAGGACCGACCGAACCCGAGGGGGACGCCGTATGCGCCGCACACACCGCGCATCCCAGTCGCGCACGCGAGAAGGCACGGGTACCCGGTCCCGTACGGGTACGGGCACCCAGTCCCGCACCCGCACCCGCACCCGCACCCGCACCCGCAAGAAGACCGGCAACGCCGTCATAGGAGCCGTCACCGTCGTCGCCCTGTGCTCCGGCGCGTGGCTGCTGCGCAGCGGCGCCGAGTCGCATCCGCCGCCGCAGCCCTCCGCCGCGCAGGCCGCGTCGGCCCACCCCGGTGTCCACCGGCAGGGCGCGGGGCCCGCGCCGCTCGCCCCGTCGCCGCCCGACCGGGTGCGGATCCCCGCGATCGGCGTCGACGCGCCCCTGATGGGGCTCGGCCTGACCCCGCAGGGCAGCCTCGACGTACCGCCGCCCGAGCGCGAGAACCTCGCGGGCTGGTACGAGGCGGGCACCACGCCCGGTGAGCGGGGCACGGCCATCGTGGCGGGGCACGTCGACAACAAGGAGGGCCCCTCGGTCTTCTACGAGCTGGGCGCGCTGCGCAAGGGCCGCACCATCGAGATCGAGCGCAGGGACGGCAGCGTGGCCGTCTTCACGGTCGACGCGAACGAGGTGTACGACGCGGCCGACTTCCCCGACGAGAGGGTGTACGGCGCCGCGCACCGCCCCGAGCTGCGGGTGATCACCTGTGGCGGCAAGTACTCGAAGAAGACCGGCTACCAGGGCAACGTGGTGGTCTTCGCGCACCTCACCGGGGTCCGCTAGGACCCGGACCCGGACCCGGATCCGTTACGCGAGCCACTGCTCGTACGCCATCTTCACCACGAGCCCGAAGACGGTGGTCAGCAGGACGACCCTGACGAATCCGGCACCCTTCTTCAGCGCCGTGTGCGCGCCGAACATGCCGCCCGCGAGGTTGAAGACGGCCATGAGCCCGGCCAGCTGCCACATGACCGCGCCCTGCCAGGCGAACATGGCGAGGGCGCCCGCGTTGGTGCAGCAGTTGACGATCTTGGCGGTGGCGGACGCGGAGACCAGGTCGAGGTGGAGCACCGCGGTCAGGGCGAGCACCAGGAAGGTGCCGGTGCCGGGTCCGATGAGACCGTCGTAGAAGCCGATGCCGAGCCCCGCGAGGCCGATCGCGGCGAGGATCCGCTTCGGGGACGCGGGCTCGGCGGACGGCGCGGTGCCGAAGGCGGGCCTGAGGATCACGAAGGCGGCGACGGCGAGCAGCACCACCATGATCACGGGCTTGAGCACCTCGGTACTCATCCCGGCCGCGAAGAAGGCGCCGCCCATCGACCCGGCGAGCGCGGCGAGGCCGATGCGGACGGCGGTCGACACGTCGACGGGGGTCTTCCTGACGTACGTCACCGCCGCGCCCGTGGTCCCGACGATCGCGACGGCCTTGTTGGTGCCGAGGGCGTGCGCGGCCGGGGTGGAGCCGGGCAGGCCGAGCAGCAGGGCCGGGAGCAGCAGCAGCCCGCCGCCGCCCACCACGGCGTCGATCCAACCGGCCGCGAGGGCGGCGAGGCAGAGGACGACGACCGTGGTCAGGGATATGTCAGGCATGATCATGACCTTATGGACGCGGCGATCAGGACGTCCACGGAACGGGTGAGAGTTGAGCGACTTCTGAGCTTTGTGGTGCAGCTTCGTCGCACAGGTTCGTGGTGGCTTCAGGGGGCCGCTTGAGGCTCGGGCGCCGTGGCCGGGGCGCGGTCGGGGGCCGGGGGCGCCGCCGGGTCGACCGTGAGGGCGAGGACGGTGGCGACGAGCGCACTCGCACCGGCCAGGCCCGCGGTGAGCCTGCGGCGGGCCTCGCGGGTGGGGCCCTTCGCCGGGGCGGCGGGTCTGCGATGGCGTCCCATGATCAGCTCTCTCAGTAGGTCCAGCAGGTCCAGCAGGTCCAGCAGGTCCAGTTAGTTCAGTAGGTGAAGCACTCGGTGTGGATGCGTTCTTGCGGGACGCCCGCCCGTACGAGCGCCGCCGTCGCCGCGGCGGACATCCCCGGCGGACCGCAGAGGTAGACGTCGTGCTCGGCGAGGTCGGGCACGAGGTTGCGCAGGGACTGCGGGGCGAGCATGTCGAAGGCGGCGTCGGAGCGGCCGAGCAGGAAGTGCAGACCTGCCTGGCGGCTCGCGGCGATCGCCTCCAGCTCCGCGCGCAGGACGAGCTGTTCGGCGCTGCCCGCGCGGTAGAGCAGCGTGAGGTCGCCGGGGCCGCCCGGCAGCGTCTCGAAGAGGGCCCGCAGCGGCGTGATGCCGACGCCGCCCGCCAGGAGCAGCACCTTGCGCCGCGTACGGCGGTGGGCGGTGAGCGCGCCGAAGGGCCCGGTGGCGAGGACGCGCGTGCCGGGCCTGAGGCGCCGCATCCGCCGGGTGTGGTCGCCCGCCGCCTTCACGGTGATGCGCAGGGTGTCGTCGCGGACGGGCGCGGAGAGGGAGAAGGGCAGCGCGGTGTGCCAGAGCCTGCGCCGCAGGAAGCGCCAGCGGAAGAACTGCCCGGGTTCGGCGCGCAGTTCGTCGAGCCCGATGCCCTGGACGACCACGGAGACGACACCGGGACCCTCCGTCCGTACGTCGATGACGCGCAGGCTGTGCCGCAGCGCCTGCCGTACGGGGACGACCAGGCGGTACCAGACCAGCAGGACGGCGACGGTGGCGTGCGCGAGGGCCCACAGCCAGAGGGTCAGGACGCTGCCCGCGACATCGGGCCCGGCGAGCTGGTGCGCGAAGGCGAGGGCGGCGCCGAGGTAGGTGAGCAGGTGGACGGCGCGCCAGGTCTCGTGCGGGACGCGACGGCGTACGGCACGGGCGGAGCTCACGCCGACGGCGCCGAGCAGGGCGGTGCCGACGGTCGCGGCGGCGATGCCCGGGTAGCCGAGCAGGTCGAGGGCGGCGCTGAGGAGATCGGTCCCGGCGTGGGCGGCGTACCCGCAGAGGGCGAGGAGGGCGTGCCCCGCGCAGAGGCTCAGCACGTAACGCCCGCCGATCGCATGCCGCCGGGCGATCCTGTCGGCACCGACGCCGTGCTCGACGGCGGGCACGCGGGCCATCAGGAAGAGCATGACGAGGATCCCGTACCCGGCGAGCAGCCCGGTGAGATGAGCCCCGGTGGCGAACAGCACGTCGAGCCGCGCGGACGGCTCGGCCTGCACGGCCCATTGGGCGGTGACGGCGAGGGCGCCGGTGAGGAGGCCGGTGCGGAGGGTGGCGGGTGAGAGGCGGAGGGGCGCGGCCGGTTCCGTCGCGGCCCGCGCGTTGCGCTTCCGCTTCGGCGTCGACTTCCGCTTCGGCGTCGACTTCCGCTTCCGCACGGAGCCCACCCGGGGCGGCTCGGCGGGCATCGGCGGTACTGGTGCGGGGCGCGTGGCCCGGGTGGGATCCGTCCGGCTCAGGTAGGCGGACAGCGCCGGGTACGCGTCGAGTCGGGAATCGGCTGCCTCGGTGGTCACGGCGGCACATTAGGCGCCGGGGGCACCGGGAAACGGCTGGTCGGCGACGTATCCGAGATCCTTAAGGCGGCCTTGAGGATCGGCTCAAGGGGGGTTAAGCAACGGGGCTTGCGGGGGTGCCGGGGCAGGTGTGGACCCGCCGGGGATCGGTGACGTGCCGACGGGCCCCTACTCCACCGCTCGGTGCGGAGCAAACGGGTGGGCGGATGGGCGCGTGCCTGACTCCGAGTGGGACCGGCACCTACCTCGCAGCTCGGTGCCGAGTAAACGGGTGGGCGTGGATCCGCCGCGAAGCGGCGGCATACCGGGCGCCGGACGGGACCGGCATCAACCTCACAGCCCGGCGCCGAGCAACCGGACGGGACCCGCCACCAAGCCGCGCAGCGGCCCCTCACACCCGCCCCGACCCCCCACTGAGAACACCGTTCCCCGAGGGAAACAACCCGGCCCCGGCCGGGTAACACCCACCCCGCAGGCTGCGGGACATGACATCCACGCCAGTGGTGATCGGCACGGGCCCGGCCGGCATCCGCGTAGCGCAGCGGCTCGGCGACGACACCGTACTGATCGGCGAGGAGGACCACGCCCCGTACAACCGTGTCCTGCTGGCGGAGGTCCTCGCGGGCCGGTACGCCCCGGACGTCATCGCCCTGCCGACCCCGCGCGGCACCACGCTCCGCACCCGCGCCGTCCGCGTCGACCGCGCGGAGCGGCGGGTGCACTGCGCGGACGGCGCCGTCGTCCCGTACGGCACGCTCGTGCTCGCGACGGGCGCCAACCCCGTCCTGCCCCCGCTGCGCGGCCTGTTCGCGCCTGACACCACCGAACTCCCCCGTGGCGTACACGCCTTCCGCACCCTGGACGACTGCCTCGCGCTGTCCGCCGAAGCGGGTCCGGGCGTCCGCGTCGCCGTCATCGGCGGCGGGTTGCTCGGTGTCTCGGCCGCCCGCGCGCTGGCCCGCAGAGGCGCCCAGGTCGTCCTCCTCCAGCAGGCCGAACGCCTCATGGAGCGGCAACTCGACCCACCGTCGTCCCAGTTGGTGCACGCACACCTGACAGGCCTCGGCGTCGAGGTGCACACGGAGTGCCGGGTGCGCGCCGTCGGCGTGGTCGACGGCGCCGTCCGCCGGGTCGAACTCGCCGACGGGTACGTACTCGGCACCGACGTCACCGTCCTGGCCTGCGGCGCCCGCCCCCGCACCGGTCTGGCGCGGGCCGCCGGACTCGACGTACACAAGGGGATCGTCGTCGACGACCTGCTGCGAACCTCGGACCCGCACATCCGCGCGATCGGCGACTGCGCGGAGCACGCGGGCCGCGTCTACGGCCTGGCGACGCCCGCCGTGGAACAGGCCGACGCCCTGGCCGACGACCTCCTGTCGACGGCAGGGAGGCACCCCCGCCCCCGCCCCTACTCCGGCACCCGCACCCTCACCCGCCTCACCCTCGCGGGCCCAGGCCCCCTGGACCTCGCCGTCTTCGGGGAACTGGAGCCGCGCCCCGAGGACGACGTCGTCCAGCTCACCGACGCCACCCGCGGCACGTACCGCAAGGTCGTGGTCCGCGGTGACCGCCTCGTCGGCGGCGTACTCCTCGGCGATCTTGACGCGGTCGGCGCGCTGGCCCGCGCCTGGGAGGCCGAGGAGCCGCTGCCCGACGACGACACTCCCCTGCTCCATCTGCTCACCCACGACGGAGGCCGCTGACATGCCGATCCCCACAGACATGCCGAGCTCCCGGAATTCCTGGGACTCCCAGAACTCCCCGGACCGCCGCCCCACGATCGTGCTCATCGGCCACGGCATGGTCGGCCAGCGCTTCCTGGAGGCGGCCGCCGAGCGCGGTCTCACCGCCACGCACCGGATCGTGGTCCTGTGCGAGGAACCGCGTCCCGCCTACGACCGCGTCCAGCTCACCTCGTACTTCGCGGGCCGCACGCCCGACGAACTCTCCCTCACCGACCGGGAGTTCATCGAGCGGCACGGCATCGAGCTGCACGTCGGCGACGCCGCCGAGCGGTTCGACAGGGACGCGCGGACGGTGACCGCGCGCTCGGGCCGCGTGTTCGCCTACGACACGCTCGTCCTGGCCACCGGCTCCTACCCCTTCGTGCCGCCCGTGCCGGGCAAGGACGCGACGGGCTGCTTCGTCTACCGCACCATCGAGGACCTGCTGGCCATCGAGGAGTACGCGAAGGCGCGGGCGACGACCGGCGCGGTGGTCGGCGGCGGGCTGCTCGGCCTGGAGGCGGCTGGCGCCCTGCGCGGGCTCGGACTCGCCACGCACGTCGTGGAGTTCGCGCCCCGGCTGATGCCGGTCCAGGTCGACGAGGGCGGCGGCGCCGCGCTGCTTCGGACCCTCACCGGCATGGGCCTGACCGTGCACACCGGCACCGGTACGCAGGAGATCGTGACGGGCGATGACGGCGCCGTGCGCGGCATGAAGCTGTCCGACGGGAGCGAACTCGCCACGGATCTGGTCGTGTTCTCCGCCGGGGTGCGGCCGCGCGACCAGCTCGCCCGCGACCACGGCCTGTCGGTCGGTGAGCGCGGCGGCATCACCGTCGACGAGCGGTGCCGCACCAGCGACCCCGCCGTGTACGCGATCGGCGAGTGCGCGCAGGCCTCGGACGGCCGCGTCTACGGCCTGGTCGCGCCCGGCTACGAGATGGCGGAGACGGCGGCCGCCGCCATCGCCGACACGGAGTGCGCGGGCTTCACCGGCGCCGACCTGTCCACCAAGCTGAAGCTGCTCGGCGTGGACGTGGCGTCCTTCGGCGACGCGCACGGCGCGGCGGAGGGCTGCCTCGACGTCGTCTACGCCGACTCGCGCTCGGGCACGTACAAGAAGCTGGTGATGGGCGCGGGCGGCGAGCTGCTCGGCGGCATCCTGGTGGGTGACGCGGACGCGTACGGCCTGCTGCGCCCGCTGACCGGGACCGTACCCCCGCTGCCCGCCGAGCAGTTGGTGCTGCCCGCGGGCGCGGGCGCCGCCGCCGCGCTCGGCCCGGAGGCGCTGCCGGGCTCCGCCGTGATCTGCAACTGCCACAACGTCACCAAGGACGCCATCCGCGCCTGCTCCTCGCTGCCCGAGGTGAAGAAGTGCACCAAGGCCGGTACGGGATGCGGCAGTTGCCTGAAGGTGATCGGGCAGCTGCTGCCGAAGAGCGGCGACAGCGGCCTGTGCGGCTGCTTCGGGCAGACCCGCCAGGAGCTGTACGAGATCGTGCGGGCGCTGCGGATCACCTCCTACCGCGCGCTGCTCGACGCGCACGGCCGCGACGCGGCGCGCGGCGGCGAGGGCTGCGAGGTGTGCAAGCCCGCGATCGGCTCGATCATCGCCTCGCTGGCCCCGACGATCGGCGCGGGCGGGCACGTCCTCGACGGCGAGCAGGCCGCCTTGCAGGACACCAACGACCACTTCCTCGCCAACCTCCAGAAGAACGGCTCCTACTCGGTGGTGCCCCGCATCCCCGGCGGCGAGATCACCCCCGACAAGCTCATCGTCATCGGCGAGGTGGCCCGGGACTTCGGGCTCTACACGAAGATCACCGGCGGTCAGCGCATCGACCTGTTCGGCGCGCGCGTCGAGCAACTGCCCGTGATCTGGACGCGGTTGGTCGACGCGGGCTTCGAGTCCGGGCACGCGTACGGCAAGGCGCTGCGCACGGTGAAGTCCTGCGTCGGGCAGACCTGGTGCCGGTACGGCGTGCAGGACAGCGTCCGCATGGCGATCGACCTGGAGCTGCGCTACCGGGGCCTCAGGGCGCCCCACAAGCTGAAGTCGGCCGTCTCCGGGTGCGCCCGCGAGTGCGCGGAGGCCCAGTCCAAGGACTTCGGCGTGATCGCCACGGCGAGCGGCTGGAACCTGTACGTGGGCGGCAACGGCGGCGCCACCCCGCGCCACGCCGACCTGCTCGCCCAGGACCTGGACGACGCGGGGCTCGTGCGCCTGATCGACCGCTTCCTGATGTTCTACATCCGCACCGCGGACCGCCTGGAGCGCACCTCGGCCTGGCTGGAGCGGATCGACGGCGGCCTCGACCACGTGCGCGACGTCGTCGTGCACGACTCGCTCGGCATCGGCGCCGAACTGGAGGCCCTGATGGCCGACCACGTCACGCACTACCGCGACGAGTGGGCCGACACCCTCGACGACCCCGAACGGCTCGCGCGCTTCGTGTCCTTCGTGAACGCGCCGGGCACCCCCGACCCGACGGTCCGGTTCGTGCCCGAGCGCCGCCAGATCAAGCCGGACCTGCCCCTGCTGGCCCTCGGCACCCGCCCCCTGGAAGGAAGTGTCGCCCCGTGACCCTCGCGCCCGAGACCACCGCCCTGAAGGTTCAACTCCGCCTGGACCAGGACTGGTTCACGGCCTGCGACCTGGACCGGCTCATCCCCGGCCGGGGCGTCGCCGCACTACTGCCCGACGGCCGACAGGCCGCGCTCTTCCTGGACAGGGACGGCCGCGCGTACGCCATCGACAACCGGGACCCCTTCACAGGCGCGGCGGTACTCTCGCGGGGCCTGGTCGGCTCCGAGCGCGGGCGCCCGTTCGTCGCGTCGCCGCTCCTGAAGCAGCGCTTCGACCTGGAGTCGGGGCGGTGCCTGGACGACGACGAGGTGACGGTCGCCGTCTACCCGACGCAGATTGCTTGACCGATCGTTCTAGAACGGCGTAGCGTCCTCCTCGTGGCAAGGACCAAGGAATTCGATCCGGACGCCGCGCTCCAGTCGGCCCTAGAGCTGTTCTGGCGGCGCGGCTACGAGGCGACCTCGATGGCCGACCTCGTCGAGGAGCTCGGCATCGGCCGCGCCAGCATCTACGCGACCTTCGGCAACAAGCACGACCTGTACCTGAAGGCACTGGACCGCTACGGCGAGAACCAGAACCCGATCCTCCTCGCCGAGCTGTCGGCACCCGGGCCCGCACTACCTGCCGTACGCGCGGCGGTGCGCCGCTTCGGCGCCGAGGCGGCGGCCGACGAATGCCGCCTGACCGGGTGTTTCATCACCAACACGGCGGCCGAGCTGGCCCCGCACGACGAGGCGGCCGCCCGCACCGTCGAGCGCAGCTGGGAGCGGATCGAGACCCTGCTGCACTCCGCGCTCGTCCGCGCCCAGGCGCAGGGCGAGCTGCCGCGGGACCGCGACCCGCTGACGCTGGCGCGGATGCTCCTCGTCCTGATGCAGGGGCTGCGCGTGGTCGGCAAGGCGTCCACGGATCCGGCGCGGGTGCGGGACGCGGTGGAGCAGGCACTGACCCTCCTGGACTGAGCCACCCCCTCTCCAGACACCCTCTTACGACGCTTTTTCATGCCCTAATACTAGATCGATCGGTCAAGAAAAGAGTTCATCATGACTGCAGCAACCCGCACCCGCTTCACCGGCCGCACCGTCCTCGTCACCGGCGGCGGCTCCGGCCTCGGCCGGGCCATGGCGCTCGCGTTCGCCGCCGAGGGTGCCTCCGTCGTCGTCGCGGGGCGCTCCGAGGGCCCCCTGAAGGAGACCGTCGGGCTCATCGAGGACGCGGGCGGCACCGCCCTGGCCCGCACGGCCGACGTCTCGCGCTCCGCCGACCTCGCGGCCCTCGTCGAGGCCACCGTCGAGCACTTCGGCTCGCTGGACGTCGCCGTCAACAACGCGGGCGTCCTGCGCGCCGGGCAGCCGGTCACCGAACTGCCCGAGGACGACTGGCGGACGATGCTCGACATCAACGTCACCGGCGTCCTGCTCGCGCTACAGGCCGAGGTGCGGCAGATGCGGACGCAGGCCACCGGCGGCGCGATCGTCAACATCGGCTCGACCCTGGGCGCCCACACCAGCACCCCCGGCACCGCGGCCTACGGGGCCACCAAGGCCGCCGTCTCCGCGCTGAGCCGCGCCGCCGCCGCCGAGCACATCCGCGACGGCGTCCGGATCAACACTGTCAGCCCCGGCTCCTCGGACACCACCATGTCGTTCCGCCCCGGCGAGACCGAGGCCGACCGCGCGGCCCGCGTCAAGGAGAGCAACCCGCTGGGCCGCGTCTCGACGACCGAGGAGGTCGCCGCGGCCGTGCTGTACCTGGCGTCGGACGAATCGGGCTCCGTGGTCGGCGCCGACCTGCTGATCGACGGCGGCGCGGCGGCCTGACCCCTCGGGACCCGGCCCGTACTCGCCCGTACTCGCCAGTACCCGCCCGTACGCCTCGGTCCCGGGGCCGGGCTCCCTCTCGGCCCCGCCCTGCCTTACCCTGCGGCGAGACTCCGGTACATCCGCTGCAGAGGGAGCCCTGCCATGCCCGCCTGGACCGCGCGCGACATCCCCGACCAGAGCGGCCGCCGGGCCGTGGTCACCGGCGCCAACAGCGGCATCGGGTACGTCACGGCACGCGAGCTCGCCCGTCGCGGCGCCCACGTGGTCCTCGCCTGCCGCAGCGCGGAGCGCGGTCTGCGCGCGGTGGACGAGCTGCGGGCCGAGGTGCCGGACGCCGACGTCGAGTTCGGGCGGCTCGACCTCGCGGACCTGGCGTCCGTGCGGCAGTTCGCCGAGGCGTACGACGACGGCCGCCTCGACCTGCTCGTCAACAACGCGGGCGTGATGGCGCTGCCCTACCGCCGCACGGCGGACGGCTTCGAGACGCAGTTCGGCGTCAACCACCTCGGACACTTCGCGCTCACCGGGCTGCTCCTGCCCCGCCTCCTGGGGACCCCGGGCGCCCGGGTCATCAGCGTGTCCAGCGGCGCCCACGCGCTGGGCAACATCGACATCGGCGACCTCAACAGCGAGCGCCACTACCGCCGCTGGATCGCCTACGGCCGCTCCAAGACGGCCAACCTCCTCTTCATCCACGAGCTGGCACGCCGCCTGGCCGCCGTCGGCTCCGAGGTCGTCGCGGCCGCCGCCCACCCCGGCTACGCCTCGACCAATCTGCAGGCCACGGGCCCCAGGATGGAGGGCCGCAGGACCGCAGAGCGATTCATGGAGCTCGGCAACCGGATCATCGGGCAGGCCGCGGAGACGGGCGCGCTGCCCACGCTGTACGCGGCCACGGAGCCGCGGGTCAAGCCGGACTGGTTCACCGGGCCCGCCTGGGGCGTCCGCGGGGCGCCCACCAGGTCCTGGCGGGCGAAGTGGACGCTGAACGACGTGGCGGGCGAACGGCTCTGGGCCGCCTCGGAGGATCTGACGGGCGTGACGTACGAGACGCTCAAGACCTGACGTACGAGACGCTCAAGACCTGACGTACGAGACGCTCAAGACCTGACGTACGAGACGCCCTACGCCGCCGCCCGCAGCTCCACCGCCGCGAGCGGGACGAAGCCGGGGCCTTCGCCCGCCGTGGACACGTCCTTGCCGCCGAGCCTGCGCAGCACGGCGAGCGCGATCCGCTCCCCCTGCGCCTTCGCGCGGTCCGCGTTCGGGCCCCGGTGCAGCCCGTCGACCGTGGCGTGCCACAGCTGCACCCAGCGCCCGAAGTGCTCGGCGGTGAGCGGGCGCACGGAGTACAGCGCGGCGTGCGGGGCGAAGGCGTTGCGGCGGTAGTCGGCGGTGCGGAACAGCGCGCGCTCCCAGAAGTCGGTGATGCGCGGCAGATGGACGTCGAGGTCGGTCCCGGCGATCTCGGTGAAGAACGGGCCGATCAGCGGGTCGGCGAAGGCGGCCGTGTAGAAGCGGCGGAGCACTACGTCGAGGTCGGCGCGGGAGGAGACGTCCGTCGAGATGCCCATCGAGATGTCCATGTCTCAACGGTCCGCCCCGCGCCCGGCACCTCCCAGGGCCGAAGGTCCCCGTCAGCGCAGGTCGGACGCCTCGAAGACGGCCCGCGCGGCGGCCCCGTCGACGCGGGCCGTGAGGCGCCGCAGCTCGACGCAGCCGGTCCTGAGCAGCCCGGCGTCGCGCGCGGCGCGGGCGCCGGTGTCCAGGCGGTGCAGGAGCAGCGGGTTGTCGACGAGCACCTGCGGGTCGATCTCGACGCGGTTGCCGAGGGAGTCGCACAGGACCAGGCGCGCGGCGACGCCCTCGCTGTGCCGCACGGCGGTGAGCAGCCCGGTGCAGACGTGCCTGCGGCGCCCGAGACCGCGCACGGCGAGCCAGCCGGGCCCCGCCGTCACGCGCACGGGGTGCAGCACCAGGTAGAGCAGCGCGGAGAGGCCGAACCACAGGACGAGCCTGACGGCGCCGAGCGTGCCGTTGGCCCAGTCGACGAGGAGGACCAGGCAGAAGAGGACCAGCGCGCAGAAGCGGGCGTCCCGCACGTCGGAGGCCCAGCGCCGGTCGGCGATGACCTCCCGCCCCGCATCGAGCACATCGCCGTACGCGTCGTGTTCGCCGTACGCGTCGTGCACGACGTCGTCCCGTGCCCGCCCCCGCGCCCGGCCCAGGTGGGCGGCGCGCCGTGTGGTCCTGTTGTGTCCCATGTGCGGCACCGTAGGACGGCCGCGGGGCGCCGTCACCGGCGTTGACGTGGCGCATACACGCACGGCCCGCACCTTGACGTGCCGCATACGTTCACGGCCCGCACCTTGACGTGGCGCTGACGGCGCGCCGGGCCGCCGGACCGCCGACAGCGACACCCGGCCGCAACACCCCTGTCGTAATCCCCGTCCATGGTTGATCGTTGGGCCGGACACGTACCGAGACACCGACATCACGCAGGGGGACGACCAGCATGACCATCAGCCGCAGGACACTGCTCGGGACGGGCGCCGCGCTCGGACAGCTCACCGCGTGCGGATCCAACACCGGACGCGACGGCGGGAGTTCGGGCGGCAGCGGCCCGAAACTCTCGCAGTGGTACCACCAGTACGGCGAGCCGGGCGCCGAGCAGGCCGTCAAGCGGTACGCCGCCGCGTACAAGAAGGCGGACGTCGGCGTGCAGTGGCGCCCGGGCAACTACGACGAGCAGACCGCCGCCGCCCTGCTCACCGATTCGGGCCCCGACGTCTTCGAGGTCAACGGCCCCACCCTCGACCAGATCCAGCGGGGCCAGGTCGTCGATCTCACCGGCCTCTTCGAGGGGGTCAAGGACGACTTCAACCCGGTGATCCTCGCCCCCAAGACGTACGACGGCAAGATCTGGGCGATCCCGCAGGTCGTCGACATGCACCTGCTCTACTACCGCAAGAGCCTGCTCGCCGACGCGGGCGTCAAGCCGCCGAAGAGCCTGGACGAGCTGGTCGACGCGGCGAAGGCGCTCACCACGAAGAAGGTGAAGGGCCTCTTCCTCGGCAACGACGGCGGCGCGGGCGCGCTCGCCATCACCCCGCTGTACGCGGCGGGCCTGTCCTCCGTCACCGAGGACGGCGAGGTCGGCTTCGACGACCCGGCGGCCGCGCGGACGCTCGGCAAGCTGCGCCAGCTGTACGCCGACAAGTCGCTGCTGCTCGGCGCGCCGTCCGACTGGTCGGACCCGTCGGCATTCACACAGGGTCTGACCGCCATGCAGTGGTGCGGCCTGTGGGCGCTGCCCGCCGTGAAGAAGGCGCTCGGCGACGACTTCGGCGTGCTCGCGCTCCCCGCGGACGGCGCGGACGGCAAGCCGTCGCTGCCCGTCGGTTCGTACGCGGCCGCGGTGAGCGCCCGCGGCGGACACCGGAAGGAGGCGAAGGACTTCGTGAAGTGGCTGTGGATCGACCGCACGGATTACCAGGAGGACTTCGCGCTCTCCTACGGCTTCCACATCCCGGCCAGGCTCTCCCTCGCGAAGAAGGCCGACAAGCTGAAGGAGGGCCCCGCGGCGGACGCCGTGCGCTACTCCACCGAGTACGGCTACGCGGAGCCCCTGCTGTGGACGCCCGCGAGCCGCACCGCCTACCAGGACGCGCTGAGCCGGATCATCAAGTCCGGCGCGAACCCGGAGAGCGAGCTGAAGTCGGTGGTGCGCAAGGTGCGGGCGGAGCTCGACCGCGTCAAGAAGAAGCCGTGAGGCGGGTGTTGGGCACCCAGAACCGCACGCTGTGGTTCTGGGTCTTCGTCGGCCCCTTCGCGCTCGGCCTGATCGTCTTCACCTACGTACCACTCGCCTGGAGCGTCTACCTCAGCTTCTTCGACGCGCACAACACGGTCTCGCCGACCGACTTCATCGGCTTCGACAACTACACGTCGATGCTGCGGAACGACGCGTTCACCGACAGCCTGGTCACCTTCGCGGTCTTCTCCGCGTTCATCGTCCCGACGACCTTCGTGCTGTCGCTCGCGCTCGCGCTGATGGTGAACCGGACGCGCCGCGGCCAGGCGTTCCTGCGCTCCGTCTTCTTCCTCCCGGCGGCGTGCAGTTACGTCGTGGCGGCGCTCATCTGGAAGCTGTCGATCTTCAACGGGGTGCGGTTCGGGCTCGCCAACACCGTCCTCGGCTGGTTCGGCGCCGACCAGACCGCCTGGCTCTCGACCACGGACCCGCCCTGGTACTGGCTGGTCATCGTCACCGTACGACTCTGGCTCCAGGCGGGCTTCTACATGATCCTCTTCCTGGCGGGCCTGCAGCGGATCTCGCCCACCCTCTACGAGGCGGCGGCGGTGGACGGAGCGCGGCCCGGCTGGCAGGTCCTGCGCCACATCACGCTCCCGCAGCTGCGCGCGACCTCGATCGCCGTGGCGCTGCTCCTGGTCATCAACGCCTTCCAGGCCTTCGACGAGTTCTACAACCTGCTCTCCAACTCCAGCGGCTACCCGCCCTACGCCCGCCCACCGCTGGTCTACCTCTACTACACGGCCCTTGGCCGCGAGCAGAACCTCGGCCTCGGCAGCGCGGGCGCGGTGCTCCTCGCCCTGATCATCGCGGTGGTGACGGTCGGCCAGGCCCGCTGGTTCGGCCTCGGCAGGAAGGAGGACTGAGAACCATGACCGCACCGGTGAAGAGGCCCACGGACGACGCCCTGGTCCGGGTGGGCCGCGCGCTGCGCGTCGTCCTGCTCATCGCCCTCGCACTGCTCTTCCTGATCCCCTTCTACCTCCTCGTACGCAACGGACTCGCGTCCGAGGAGGACATCACGTCCCCCGACTGGACGTTCTTCCCCACCACCCTGCACTGGTCGAACCTGTCGGAGCTCTTCGACGACCCGACGGTGCCGATGGCGCGCTCCCTGTTCAACTCCTCGCTGATCGCGGTCGCGACGACGCTGGGCACGCTCGTCCTGGCCTCCCTCGCGGGCTACGGCCTGGCCCGCATCCCCTACCGCTACGCGGACCAGGTCTTCTACGCGATCCTCGGCACGATGATGGTCCCCGCGGCCGTCACGTTCGTCCCGAGCTTCGTGCTGGTCTCCTCGCTCGGCTGGGTCTCGACGCTGCGCGGCCTGATCGTCCCCACCCTCTTCTCCGCCTTCGCGTGCTTCATCTTCCGCCAGTACTTCCTGGGCTTCCCCAGGGAGTTGGAGGACGCCGCGCGCGTGGACGGCCTCGGCTACTGGCGCACGTACTGGCGGGTGGTCGTACCCAACTCCCGCCCGGTCTTCGCGGCCGTCGGCACCATCGTCTTCATCGGCGCCTGGAACTCCTTCCTGTGGCCCCTGGTCATCGGCCAGGACCGGCAGGCCTGGACGGTCCAGGTGGCGCTGGCCACCCTGAACACCTCCCAGGTCATCCGCCTGCACGTGCTGTTCGTCGCCGCCGCGGTGTCGATCATGCCGCTGCTCGTGGTGTTCCTGTTCTTCCAGCGGTGGATCGTGGCGGGGGTGGAGAGGTCGGGGATCGACGACTGAGCAGGGCGGCGCGGGGCGTGTCACGCCCCGCCCACCGCCGTCAGCAGAGCCAACGGCGCCGCCGCCGACCGCGATTCGAGCACGCACGAGTGCGGGTACGGCACCGGCACCGGATACGCCCCCTTGTCGTACCCCGCGAGGACCTCCGGGAGGCGGCCGCCGCCCGTGGTCGCGGCGTCGACCAGGCCGCGGGCCACCGCGCGTGCCTCGTCGTGCAGGCCGTAGCGCGCGAGGCCCAGCGCGATCAGGGCGTTGTCGTGCGGCCACACCGAGCCCCGGTGGTAGGAGAGCGGATGGAACGCGGGCTGGCCCGCCGCGAGCGTCCGCACGCCCCAGCCGGAGAAGAAGTCCCGCTCCAGGAGGCGGCGGCCCACCGCCTCCCCGTACTCCTTGTCGAGCAGGCCGGACCAGAGCAGGTGCCCGGCGTCCGAGGCGAGCGCGTCGAGGCGGTGGCCCTCGCCGTCGAGCGCGAGTGCGGGGAAGCCCCGCTTCGGCATCCAGAAGTCCCGCTGGAAGCGGTCCCGCAGGTCGGCGGCGGTCTGCGCGAGCAGATCCGCGTACACCGCGTCGTCCCAGACGGTCCGCGCGAGCCACGCGGTGCGCCGCAGGGCGTCGTACGCGTACCCCTGGGCGCCCGCCGCCATGACGGGCCCCGTCGCCCGCTCGCCGTCGGCGGAGCAGATCGCGCCCGGCGAGTCCTTCCAGTTCTGGTTGGCGAGGCCGCCCTGGTCCGCGCGGTAGACGAGATAGCCGCGCGAGGTGAGCCCGCCGTGGTCGAGCATCCAGCCGACGGCGGCCCTGGCGTGCGCCTGGAGGCGGTGGGCCGTGGCGCGGTCCCCGGTCTGTTCGGTGTACGCGCCGAGCAGGACGAGGAAGAGCGGTGTCGCGTCGACCGAGCCGTAGTAGCGCCCGAACGGCACCTGCCCGAAGTGCGCGAGCTCGCCGTGGCGCACCTCGTGCACGATCTTGCCGGGCTGGGCCACCCTGCCGTCGACGGCCTCGGTCGCCTGGGTGGCGGCGAGGGCGGGCAGTGTCGCGGCGGCCAGGCGGGGCAGATAGGGCAGCGCGAAGAGCGAGGTCAGCAGGGCGTCGCGGCCGAGCAGCGTGAGGAACCAGGGCACCCCGGCGCCCGGCACCCGCAGCTCCTCGCCGTCCGGGCCCTTCGCGGGGACCTGGAGCACCGCGAGATCCGCGAGGCCGCGCGCGCAGGCCGCCGCGAGATCGGGCCAGGTGGCGGGCAGCGCCACCCCTGACGCGTACTCCGCCTGGATCTCGTGGAGTTGGCGCACGGCCTGCTCGGGCGAGCCCGGCGCGCGCGGCCCCGGCACCCCGTGCGGATACGCGGCGGCACGCAGTGCCACCTCCGCGGATCCGTGCGCGTCGAGCTCCAGCGTCCATACGAGGCGCCGCGCGCCGGTGCCGGTCTCCTCGATGCCGTCCGGGGCGGGCTCCGCGGTCACCGTCGTGCGCGAACACCACTCGCCGCGCCGGTAGGTGAACTCGACGCCCTCGCCGCCCTCCAGCGGCAGCCGGGACCTGACGACACCCGGCTTGGTGTAGGTGCGGTGGTCGGCGCGGAGTTCGAACTGGTCGGTGAAGTCGGCGTCCACGGTCAGCGCGAGCCCCACCCGCGTCGGCACCGGGCGGTTGCTCCGCACCCGCAGGGCCTCCGTGAACACCCCGTCGGCGACGGCCTGTTCACGGAAGAGCGTGTAGGCGGGCGGCTCCTGGCGGCCGCCGCGCGGCACCAGGACGCAGCGCGCCGCGTCGGCCGCCGCGGCCGCCGACGTCTCCACGGGTGCGAGGACCTCGGGCACCGCCCCTTCGACGGTGAGCTGCCAGCGGCTCAGGTGCCGCGCGTCCCGCACGAACAGGCCGTCGGGGCCCGCCGCCGTGCCGCGCACGGCGCCGACCCCGCTGATGTCGCCGCCCGCGCCGACGGCCGCGAAGGTCCGTCCCCGCACGAGCAGCCGGTGCCGATCGCTCATCACCACACCTCTTCTCCCAAGAGCCCGCCCCGCCCGCTCCGGCCGTCGTCGAGCAGCAGGTCCAGCGCCAGCGCCGCGGTCCAGCCGAAGCCGCGCGCGCCGCTTCCCCGCGCGGTGTACGGGTCCACGTACTCGGCGAACCCGGAGGTGACCGCCGCATCGAGGAGCGCGTCGCGCAGTCCGTCCGCGCGCGGGTGGTCGCCGTGCAGCCGCAGCCCCTTCTCCAGGAGCCAGTTGGTGTTGAACCAGGCGGGTCCGCGCCAGTACCGCCGGGGGTCGAAGGCGGGGCCCGTCAGGTCGTAGCTCGGCACGAGCCGCGCCGGTCCTTCGAGTCCGAAGTGCGGGCCGCACGCGGTGCGCACCAGGGTGGCGGTGATGTCGCGGTCGAGCCCGGGAAGCACCAGCGGGATGAGCCCGGTGACGCCGCGCTCGGGCACGAGTTCGCCGTCCCGCCCGGGGGCGCACAGGTCGCGGCAGAGGAAGAGGCCGCGCCGCGGGTCCCAGAGGCGGTCCACCAGGGTCTTGGTCAGCGCGTCGGCGCGCCCCCGCCGCTCGTCCGCCGACTCGGCCAGGCCGTCCGACTCGATGCCATCGGCGGCCATGTCGGCCGACTCGCTCTCATCGGCGGCCAGTTCGCGCTCGATCAGGGCGAGCGCGTACTCCGAGACGATCAGCAGCGCGTTGAACGCGGGGTCCTCGACCGCGAAGGCGCCGGGCCCTTCGTCATCCGCGTACCGCCGGTCGCGGTAGGCCTCGGCGAGCCGCACGTACCTGCCGTAGTCCAGGTCGGTGGGCCGGTCCTCGGGCGCCCCGTGGTCCAGGTCGGCCCTGCGGTAGGCGGCCGGGTCGGCGGGCTCGACCCGGCTCAACGGGGCGTCCCAGCAGGGGCTGTTGTCCATGCCCTGTTCCCAGGGGTGCACCACGGCGGCGAGTCCGGCGCCGCCCGCGTCCCTGGCGCACAGCAGATAGCGGTGCCAGGCGGCGAGCCGCGGCCGCAGGCGGGCCAGGAACGAACGGGCCCTGGACAGGCCGGGGTCGGCACGGTGCACCAGCCAGGCGGCCAGCGCGTGCGCGGGCGGCTGGACGATGCCCGAGGTCTGCACCGCGGCGGGCGCGCCCGCCGCGCGGCCCGCGGTCGTGGAGCGCCAGAAGTCGGGGCTCGGGAAGTAGGCGTCGAGCGGCACGGCGTCGTTGAACACTATGTGCGGGACGCGGCCGTCGCCCCACTGGGCGCGCAGCAGCGTCTCCAGCTCCAACTGGGCGCGCAGCGGGGAGAGGTGGCGCAGGCCGATCGCGATGAACGCCGAGTCCCAGGACCACTGGTGGGGATACAGCTCCCGGGACGGCACGGTGGACGCCCCCGTCCAGTTGGCCCACAGCACCTGGGCGCCCAGCTCCCGCAGCACCTCTCCCGGCGCGGCGGCGCGGTGCGCGTCCTGCCGGGTGCTCGCCCTGGGGTCCACGCGACGCCTCCTCGCGAGACTCGACACCCTGTCAGTTAGGTACTCTCCACCATAGGGTTACGTCCAGTCCGCACGCAAAACCCCCTGCTTTACGTGAAGTTGGGGAGCACAAGGGGGGTCACATGGGCACGGGAGGGCGCATGGGCACGGGGGAGCACCTGGGCACGGCGGGGCGCGCGGACGCCGAAGGCCCAGGACGGACGCGGGCGCGCCCCGACGCGCGGGTCCCGCTCCGGGCCGAGGGCGCCGGGGACCTCCTCCATCTGGTGCGCAGCGGCCGCGCCACCACGCGCGGCGCCCTGCAGCAGGTCACCGGGCTCTCCAGGGCCACCGTCGGCCAGCGCCTGGACCGGCTCTTTCGCGCGGGGTGGCTGCGGGAGGTCGCGGGCGGTCCCGCCGGATCGCCGCTGGGCGGCAGGCCCGCGCTGCGCCTGGAGTTCGACGACGCGCACGCCGTGGTGCTCGCGGCCGCCCTGGAGACCCGGCACGCCCGCGTGGCCCTGCTCACCCTCGGCGGGGCGGTCCTCGCCGAGCACGCGGGCCCGCTGGACGTCGAGGACGGGCCCGACGCGGTCCTCGGCGAACTGGCCGACCGCTTCACCGGGCTGCTGCGCGGCACGGGGCGCCCGGCCGCGCCGGTGTGCGGCGTCGGGCTCGCCGTGCCGGGTCCCGTCGACAGCGAGACGGGCCGCGTCGTACAGCCGCCGATCATGCCGGGCTGGGACGGCTACGACATAAGGGGCCGCCTGCGCCGCGCGTTCGCCGGGCGCCCGGGCGTGGCCGGTGACCTGCCGGTCCTCGTCGACAACGACGCCAACCTCATGGCGTACGGCGAACAGCGCGCCCACTACCCGCACTGCCCGTCGTTCGCCTTGGTCAAGGTCTCCACGGGGATCGGCTGCGGTGTCGTCGTCGGCGGCGAGGTGTACCGGGGCGTGGACGGGGGCGCGGGCGACATCGGCCACATCCGGGTGCCCGAGGGCGCGGACGCGCTGTGCAAGTGCGGCTCGTACGGCTGCCTGGCCGCCGTGGCGAGCGGCCGCGCGGTGGCCCGCAGGCTGACCGGGGCGGGCGTGCCCGCGGCGTCGGGCTCGGATGTGCGGGAGCTCCTCACGGCGGGGCACCCCACGGCGGTGGGGTTCGCGCGGGACGCGGGGCGGCAGGTCGGCGAGGTCCTCGCGACCGTGGTGACGCTCCTGAACCCCGGAGTTCTGATGATCGCCGGAGATCTGGCCGGAACTCCCTTCCTGACCGGCGTGCGCGAGCTGCTCTACCAGCGGGCGCTGCCCCGCTCCACGGCCCGTCTGGACGTGGTCACCTCTCACCTCGGCGAGCACGCGGCCCTCGTCGGCGCGGGAACACTCGTGGTCGAGCACCTCTACGCCCCGGAGCGGGTGGAGGAGCGGCTCCTCGCGCTGGGTGTGTAGCCGCGGCGCGCGGTGTCTCCCTCCGTGGTCGCGGGAGGTCCGGATCCTGACATTCGGCCGCTTCAAACGGCGTGATTCTCGCCACCCCTGATAGCCCTTGCGCTCAGATGAGCGCTTCTTGGTCGACTGCACTTCTCCAAGGGGTGGCACTGAGTGCCAATGCTCGATCATTCATGAGGTGAACTCACATCTGAGTTGGAGTTGCTCATTTGAGCAAATACCCAGGTCTACGGGGGTTGATCGTTCAAGAAGTGAATGCATCAGCCCTCATGTGGTTACCGCTCCGTCACTTTCGATCTAGTGGCGGACCACCGGTTACGTCCTCATGTCGCACAAGTGGACGTACCCAGGCGCCTTGGATCTGGGTATGTTCCTCGCCGTCAGGGCAGCCACCGAGCTCTCGAGGAGTCGAGACCCGTGTCGGAAAACAAAGATCCCCACGCAGCGCAGAGCGATGCGAGCGGCAGCGGTACGAGCGATGCGGCCGTGAAGTTCGTCTACGACTTCACCGAGGGCAACAGGGACCTCAAGGACCTCCTCGGCGGGAAGGGCGCGAACCTCGCCGAGATGACCAATCTCGGGCTGCCGGTCCCTCCGGGCTTCACCATCACCACCGAGGCCTGCAAGACGTACCTCGGCAGCGGCGAGGAGCCCGTCGAGCTGCGTGACGAGGTGAGTGCGCACCTCGACGCCCTCGAGAAGACCATGGGCAAGAAGCTCGGCCAGGCCGACGACCCGCTGCTCGTCTCCGTGCGCTCGGGCGCCAAGTTCTCGATGCCCGGCATGATGGACACCGTCCTGAACATCGGGCTCTCCGACAAGTCCGTGACGGGCCTGGTCAAGCAGTCCGGCGACGACCGCTTCGCGTGGGACTCCTACCGTCGGCTCATCCAGATGTTCGGCAAGACCGTGCTCGGCGTCGACGGCGAACTCTTCGAGGACGCGCTGGAGAAGGCCAAGGAGGCCAAGAAGGTCGCGGTCGACACCGACCTGGAGGCCGCCGACCTCAAGAAGCTGGTCACGAAGTTCAAGAAGATCGTCAAGACGGAGGCCGGGCGGGACTTCCCGCAGGACCCGCGCGAGCAGATGGACCTCGCGATCCGTTCGGTCTTCGAGTCGTGGAACACCGACCGCGCCAAGCTCTACCGCCGCCAGGAGCGCATCCCCGGCGACCTCGGCACGGCCGTCAACATCTGCTCGATGGTCTTCGGCAACCTCGGCCCCGACTCCGGCACGGGCGTCGCGTTCACCCGCGACCCGGCCAGCGGCCACCAGGGCGTGTACGGCGACTACCTGCAGAACGCGCAGGGCGAGGACGTGGTGGCGGGCATCCGCAACACCGTGCCGCTCGCCGATCTGGAGCAGCTCGACAAGAAGTCGTACGACCAGCTCATGCAGATCATGGAGACCCTTGAGACGCACTACAAGGACCTCTGCGACATCGAGTTCACCATCGAGCGCGGCCAGCTGTGGATGCTGCAGACCCGCGTCGGCAAGCGCACCGCCGGTGCCGCCTTCCGCATCGCGACGCAGCTGGTGGACCAGGGCCTGATCGACGAGGCCGAGGCGCTGCAGCGCGTCAACGGCGCCCAGCTCGCGCAGCTGATGTTCCCGCGCTTCGACGAGGGCGCGAAGACCGAGCAGCTGGGCCGGGGCATCGCCGCGTCACCCGGTGCCGCGGTCGGCAAGGCGGTCTTCGACTCGTACACCGCGATCAAGTGGTCGCGCTCGGGCGAGAAGGTCATCCTGATCCGCCGCGAGACCAACCCGGACGACCTCGACGGCATGATCGCCGCCGAGGGCATCCTGACCTCGCGCGGCGGCAAGACCTCGCACGCCGCCGTCGTGGCGCGCGGCATGGGCAAGACCTGTGTGTGCGGCGCGGAGGACCTGGAGGTCGACACCAAGCGGCGGCGGATGACGGTGGGCGAGACCGTCATCGAGGAGGGCGACGTCGTCTCCATCGACGGCTCGACCGGCAAGGTCTACCTCGGTGAGGTGCCGGTGGTCCCCTCCCCCGTCGTCGAGTACTTCGAGGGCCGCATGCACGCGGGCGCCGACGACGCCGACGAGCTGGTCGCCGCCGTGCACCGGATCATGGCGTACGCGGACCGAGTACGGCGCCTGCGGGTGCGCGCCAACGCGGACAACGCCGAGGACGCTCTCCGCGCCCGTCGCTTCGGCGCGCAGGGCATCGGCCTGTGCCGCACCGAGCACATGTTCCTCGGTGAGCGCCGCGAGATGGTCGAGCGGCTCATCCTCGCCGACGCGGACGACGCGCGCGAGGAGGCGCTGAAGGAGCTCCTGCCGCTCCAGAAGCAGGACTTCATCGAGCTGTTCGAGGCGATGGACGGCCTCCCGGTCACCGTGCGCCTCCTGGACCCGCCGCTGCACGAGTTCCTGCCCGACATCACGGAACTCTCCGTCCGTGTCGCCCTCGCCGAGTCCCGCAAGGACGCCAACGAGAACGACCTGCGCCTGCTCCAGGCCGTGCACCGGCTGCACGAGCAGAACCCGATGCTGGGTCTGCGCGGCGTACGCCTCGGTCTGGTCATCCCCGGCCTGTTCACCATGCAGGTCCGCGCGATCGCCGAGGCCGCCGCCGAGCGCAAGAACGCCAAGGGCGACCCGCGTGCGGAGATCATGATTCCGCTCGTCGGCACTGTCCAGGAGCTGGAGATCGTCCGCGAGGAGGCCGAGCAGGTCATCGCGGAGGTCGTCGAGGCGACCGGCGTCGAGCTGAAGCTGGCGCTCGGCACGATGATCGAGCTGCCGCGCGCCGCGCTGACGGCCGACCAGATCGCGGAGGCCGCCGAGTTCTTCTCGTTCGGCACGAACGACCTCACCCAGACCGTCTGGGGCTTCTCCCGCGACGACGTGGAGGCTTCGTTCTTCACGGCCTACCTGGAGAAGGGCATCTTCGGCGTCTCCCCCTTCGAGACGATCGACAAGGACGGCGTCGGCAAGCTGGTCCGCGACGCGGTCAAGGCGGGCCGCGAGACCCGCCCCGACCTCAAGCTCGGCGTCTGCGGCGAGCACGGCGGCGACCCGGAGTCCGTGCACTTCTTCCACGAGGTGGGCCTGGACTACGTCTCCTGCTCCCCGTTCCGGATCCCGGTGGCCCGCCTGGAGGCCGGCCGCGCGGCCTCCCACTCGGTGGGCAGCGACCACCGGTAACCAGACCCCGGGACCGTCGCCGTGTCCCCGACCCTCAGTACCGATGCGGCGGCGGTTCCGGTTCGCGATGAAGGGGCAGCGCCTTGTGCGGAGGCGCTGCCCCTTCGGCATGCCTCCCCCGGGGCATGCCTTCGGGTGGCGTGTGTCCGGTGGGGCGCGGGGGTCAGACCACCGGTTCCGGCAACGTCATCAGTTCCGTTCGGTGGCGGGCCGCCGCTGCCGATGCCGCCGGGCTGCCCAGTGCCGCCACGCCGATCAGGCGGTCGTTCTCGTAGTAGCCGTAGAGCAGGTCGCCGTCGGGGGACTCGGGGTCTCCCGAGAGGAGTTCGGTGCGGTCGGCCAGCGAGGGCTGGCCGAAGGACTGGAGGCGGAGGGTGAACTGGTCGCTCCAGAAGGCGGGGAGCGGGGCGCAGGGGGTCGGGTCGCGCGGGGTGTCGGTCAGGGCCGCCAGCAGGGTGCGGGCCGCGTGGCGTGCGGTGTCGCCGGGGACCGACCAGTGTTCTACGCGGCGCGGCACGGGGCCGTAGCGCGGGTTCGGGAAGCGGGCGACGTCGCCGACGGCCACCGCGTGCGAGAGGCCGCCGATGCGCAGGTGGGCGTCGCAGAGGATGCCGTCGGTGAGGTCGAGTCCGGGGGTCGTCGCGAGCCATTCGGTGTTGGGCAGGGAGCCGACCGCCTCGACGAGCACGTCGGCGGCGAGCTCCGTGCCGTCGTCGAGCACCGCGCCCCGGGGCGTGAGCGCGGTGGCCAGGTGGCCCATGCGGAACCGCACGCCGCGTGCCTCGTGGCGGTGGCGCAGGGCGCGCCCGAGGTCCTCGCCGACCGCCAAGAGCATCGGTTCGGACTCCGGGGCGACGACCGTGACCTCGCAGCCCGCCGTGCGCGCGGTGGCGGCCACCTCGCAGCCGATGAATCCGGAGCCGATCACCAGTACCCGGGCGCCCGCCACCAGCTCGGCGGCAAGGGCCGCCGAGTCCTCCAGTGTGCGGACGACGTGCCGGGGCGGACCCCCGGGTAGCGGGAGCCTGCGTGGCCGCACCCCCGTCGCGGCCACCAGACCCTCGTACAGGTGGACAGAACCGTCGGTCAGTGTGAGCGTGCGCGCCGTGAGGTCGGCGGCGGCGACGGCCGTGCCGAGCCGCCACTCGACGTCCTGGACGCTGGGGCGGCGGCGCAGTTCCGTGCCGGACGCGGGCGCCTCGCCCGCGAGAACCTCTTTGGACAACGGCGGCCTGTTGTACGGGAGATGAGGTTCCTCCCCGAAGAGCGTGATGGTGTCGCGCCAGCCCGCGGCGCGCAGTTGTTCGGCGGCGCGCAGGCCGCCGAGCGAGGCCCCGACGACGGCGATGCCCGCCCCCGCCACGCCTCAGCCCTCGACCCGGATGGCCTGCAACGGGCAGACGTCGGCGGCGTCCTCCACGTCGTCGCGCAGCGCGGCGTCGGGTGACGCGACGTACGCGAGGTGACCGTCCTCGTCGAGCCGGAAGACGTCCGGCGCGGCGAAGACGCACTGCCCGTGGTTCTGGCAGACATCCATGTCGACGGTGACCTTGACCATCTGAACTCCCTTCAGACGTACGGAATGCGGGGCCTGTCGTGCTAGCGGCGCGGTGCGCGGACGCCTCTCAGTTCCCAGTCGCCGCCGAGGGCCGTGGAGCGGACTTCCTCGGACTCGGTGGGCTGGGCGCCGACGTCGGTGCGGATGGCCGTCGGTCCTGTGACGATGTGGTTGGTGAGGCGGCCGAGGCCCTCGGCCTCGACCTCGACGGTGTCGCCGGGGCGGACGGGGCGGGATCCCGCGGGCGTCCCGGAGAGCAGGACGTCGCCCGGTTCCAGGGTGATGGTGCGGGCGATGTCGGCGACGAGGTAGTGCATGTCCCACTCCATCTCGTCGGTCGAACCGTCCTGCACGAGTTCGCCGTTGACGTACGTCCGCAGGTATTTGCCGTGGAAGTCCCAGCCGGTGACGAGACCCGGGCCGAGCGGGCAGAGCGTGTCGGAGCCCTTGACGCGGAGCATCGACCCCGCGTCGGTGTCGCGGAAGTCGTGCAGGCCGTAGTCGTTGGCGACGGTGAAGCCCGCGATGTACGAACCCGCGTCCGCAGGCGCCACGTTGCGGCAGGTGCGGCCGATGACGATGGCGATCTCGCCCTCGTAGTTGAGGTACTTGCAGCCTTCGGGGCGCACGACGGCACCGCCGTGACTGTTGAGGGCGGAGACCGGCTTGTGGAAGTAGGTGGGCGCGGGCGGCAGCGAGACGCCGAACTCCGTGACCCTGCTGCGGTGGTTGAGGTGGACGGCGATCACCTTGGACGGCCGGACGGGCGGCAGGTGGTGCGCCTCGGCCGCCTTGACCCTGCGGCCGTCGGGGGCGATCAGCTCGTCGCCCTCGCGCACGACCTGGACGGCGGCCCCCTCAAGGAGGACGCGGCGGTACTCGGTGGTGGTGGCTCGGGCGGTCATGCGGCGTCCTCGCTCCGGTCGTCGGGGGCGGTGCCGGTCCAGCCGTCGGCGGGGCGGTCGAACCACAGGTGCATCTGGCCCGTGCCGACCGAGTTCTCGTAGGCGCTGTAGGGGCGCCCCGGCGCGGTGCAGCGGTCCTCGCCGAGCGCGCCGATCATCATCAGGTAGTGGCCGAAGCGCGCTTCGGGCTTGTGGGTGAGGAACTCCGGCATGGTGGCGAGGACTTGGGCGTGGTCGCCGCGCTCGAACCAGTCGATGCGGCGTTCGTCGGCGGCGCGCGCCTCGGGGGTGCGGATGTGGGAGGGGTCGCTCGACTCGTGGGCGCGCAGCTCGCGCAGCGGCCAGAACGTGTGGGACAGGGCGCCGGACGCGATGAGGAGGACCCTGCGTCCCGGCAGGGCCGCGACACCGTCGGCGAGCGCGCGGCCGAGCCGCAGGTGGTCCTCCACATCGCCGGTCTGACAGACCCCGATCGAGATCCACTTCTTGTCGGGGAGGCCGTCGCCCAGGTACTTCCACAGATTGATGGTGGCGTAGTACACGGGCAGGAAGGGATCCTCGATCGGGGTGATCCAGGTGCCGTGCCGGTCGGCGAACTCGGCGATGCTGTGGGCGAGTTCGGGATCGCCCGGGTAGTCGTACGGCATCCGGCACATGCCGCGCGGCAGCTCCTCGGAGGTGAAGAGTCCGGCGCGGCTCCGATGCGAGGTGACCACGAATTCGACGGTGGTGGCCCAGTGCGAGTCGAGGACGACCACGGTGTCGTAGT
The DNA here is from genome assembly GCF_008704495.1 of Streptomyces kanamyceticus. Classification (NCBI taxonomy): domain Bacteria; kingdom Bacillati; phylum Actinomycetota; class Actinomycetes; order Kitasatosporales; family Streptomycetaceae; genus Streptomyces; species Streptomyces kanamyceticus. The sequence continues at coordinate 6,847,295 of NZ_CP023699.1, read as the reverse complement.
CGAGCTCCTCGAAGACCTCGGCGCGCAGCCTGCGCAGGCCGGGGACGAGGCTGATCTCGCGGCCCTCGTTGAGTTCCTTGCGGGTCCGCTCGGGCAGCACGATGGTCGGCACGTGGGCGAGGAGGCCCGCCCCGACGATTTCACCCATGGCGGGCCTCCCGGCTCCCCGGCGCGGTCACGGTGTTCTTCAGGTCGCAGTAGAAGTCGAAGGACCAGTCGCCGCCCTCGCGCCCCACGCCTGACTGGCGCGAGCCGCCGAAGGGTGCGGAGAGGTCGCGTACGAAGAAGCAGTTGACCCAGACCGTGCCCGCGACGAGCCGCGCGGCGATCCGGTCGGCGCGGGCGGGGTCGCCGGTGGCGAGGGTGGCGGCGAGGCCGAAGCGGGTGCCGTTGGCCAGGCGTACGGCCTCGTCCTCGTCGCCGTCGGGGAAGGTCTGGAGGGTCAGGACGGGACCGAAGACCTCCTCCTGGACGATCTCGGAGTCCTGGGCGACGTCGGTGAGGAGGGTGGGCAGGTAGTAGGTGCCGCCGAGTTCGGTGTTGGGGCCGCCGCCGGTCACGGCCTTGGCGCCCGCTTCGAGGGCGCGGCGCACGAACCCGTCGACGCGCTCGATGTGCCGGGGGTGGATGTTGGGCCCGATGCGGGTGGCCTCATCGCGCGGGTCCCCCTGCCGCAACTCCCTTACGCGGTCCAGGACATGCCCGAGGAAGGCGTCGCGCACCGGTTCCTCGACGAGGATGCGGGTGGCCGCGAGGCAGACCTGGCCCGCGTTGTCGTACTGCTCGACGGCGAGGTCCGCCGCGAGCTCCAGGTCGGCGTCGGCGAAGACCAACAGCGGTGACTTGCCGCCCAGTTCGAAGCTGCACGGCACGAGGTTCTCGGCGGCGGCCGCGGCGATGCGGCGCGCGGTGGGCACGGATCCGGTGAAGCTGACGCGGCGTACGCCGGGGTCGGCGACGAGCGGGGCACCGACCTCGGGGCCGTACCCCTGCACGACGTTGAAGACGCCGGGCGGCAGGCCCGCGTCGCGCGTGATGTCCGCGAAGAGCGAGGCGGTCAGCGGGGTCCACTCGGCGGGCTTGAGGATCACGGTGTCGCCCGCGGCGAGCGCCGGGGCGATCTTCCAACTGGCCAGCATCAGCGGGGCGTTCCACGGCGTGATGAGGACGGCGGGGCCCGCCGGGTCCCAGCTGACGTGGTTCGTGTGCCCGCGCGTGTCGAAGTCGTCGTGGCCGAGGGCGAGGAGGCGGTCGGCGAAGTAGCGCAGGTTGTGGGCGACGCGGGGCATCACGCCGCGGCGGTGCGAGCGGAGCAGGGCGCCGTTGTCGGCGGTCTCGACGCGGGCGAGTTCATCGGCGCGGGCCTCGACCCCGTCGGCGACGGCGTGCAGCAGCCCGGCACGCTCGGCGGGGGGCGTCGCGGCCCAGCCGGGGAACGCGTCGAGGGCGGCGGCCACGGCGGCTCGTGCCTCGCCGGGGCCGCCGCGCGCTATCTCGGCGAGCGGGGCGCCGTCGATGGGCGAGTGGTCGGTGAAGGTGGCGGTGGGGGTGGCGGTGGCGGTGGCGGTGGCGGTGGCGGTGGGGAAGGCTGCGGCATCGGCATCGGTGGCGGCCCTGACCGAGGCGACGCGCGTGCCGCCGATCCAGTGCCGGGTGTCGACGGGGACACCGGCGACGGTCGCCGTGTCCGTGTCCGTGTCCGGAAGCTCGGGGGGAGCCATCGCGACCTCCAGTTCGTTTGAACCCAAACAACATTAGGAGCGACGGGACCGCGGGGTCAACCCCTCGTAGGCACCGGCCCGTTGGGATACCGTTTGAATTCAAACGATATGCCGAACCCCTCCCGGGAGGCAGCCATGCCGCACGACGAAGCCCCGGCCGCCCGCGGCCACCAGGACTGGCTCGGCGAGGCCGACGCCCTCATCCCCCGCCTGCCCACCCGGCACCGCGTCGCGGGTGCGGACGCGGACGGCTCGGGCAGCGCGTTCCCCGTCGTCTCGCCGCGCGACGGCCGCGTCGTCGCGCTCGTCGCCGACGGCGGCGAGAAGGAGGTGGACCTGGCGGTCGCCGCCGCCCGCCGCGCCTTCGACAGCGGGCCCTGGCCGCGCATGTCCCCCGTGGAGCGCGGCCGCGTGCTGCTGCGGATCGCCGATCTCGTCGAGGAGCACCGCTCCGAACTCGCCCTCACCGTCACCCTGGAGAACGGCAAACCGATCACCGAGTCCTACGGGGTCGAACTGCGCGCCCTGGCGGGCACGTTCCGCTGGTACGGCCAGCTCGCCGACAAGCTCACCGACGAGTCCCCGCACACCGGACCCGGCGCGCTCGCCCTCGTCACCCGGGAGCCGTCCGGTGTGGTGGGCGCGGTGGTGCCGTGGAACTTCCCGCTCACGCTCGCCGCGTGGAAGGTCGCGCCCGCGCTCGCCGCGGGCTGTGCCGTCGTCCTCAAGCCCTCCGAACTCACGCCCCTCTCCGCGCTCTCGCTCGGCCGGATCGCCGACGAGGCGGGGCTGCCGCCCGGCGTCCTGAACGTCGTCGCGGGCGGCGGGCCGACCGCGGGCCGCGCGCTCGGCACACACCCGGACGTGGACGTCATCGCCTTCACCGGGTCCACGGCCGTCGGCAGGCACTTCCTGCGCTACGCCGCCGACTCCAACCTCAAGCGGGTCTGGCTCGAACTCGGCGGCAAGTCACCGAACATCGTGCTGCCCGACGCCCCCGACCTGGCGACCGCGGCGGCCACCGCCGCCTGGGGCATCTTCTTCAACCAGGGCGAGATGTGCACGGCTCCCTCGCGGCTCCTCGTGCACGCGTCGGTGGCCGACGAGGTGACGGACGCGGTCGTCGCGCGGGCCGGGACGCTGCGGGTCGGCGATCCGCTCGACCCCGCGACCGAGATGGGCGCGCTCGCCGGGGCGGCCCGGGTCGCGGCCGTCCAGGACCACGTACGCAGGGGCGCCGACGCGGGGGCGCGGCTGCGGGCGGGCGGCTCACCGCGCCACGTCGTCCCCGGTGGCGCCTACTTCGACCCCACCGTCCTGGACCGGGTCACCCCCGACATGGCCCTGGCCCGCGAGGAGATCTTCGGCCCGGTCCTCTCCGTGCTCACCTTCGACACCCTGGACGAGGCGGTGGCGCTCGCCAACGACACCGAGTACGGGCTCGCGGCGGGTCTGTGGACCTCGGACCTGTCGACCGCGCACACGGTGGCGCGGCGGCTGCGGGCGGGCACGGTCTGGGTCAACTGCTACGAAGAGGGGGATCTGACGGTGCCGTTCGGCGGCTACAAGCAGTCGGGGCACGGGCGGGACAAGTCGATCCACGCCCTGGAGAAGTACACGGAGCTCAAGACGACGTGGATCCAGCTGTGAGCGATCGCCCGGCGGGCCGCGAGGACTTCCACACCCGCCCCCGGCCCCGTACCCGCCCGCTGATCGCCCTCCCCCAGCGGTACGCCGCGTCGACCTCCGCCCTGCGCTACGCCGCCGTCGTCACCGCGCGCGCCCTCGCCGACGCGGTGTTCCGCGCGGGCGGCGAGCCGTTCATGATGCATCCGGGGCCGCCCGAGGAGGCCGCCGAGCGCCTCGCCCGCTGCGCCGGGCTGCTGCTGCCCGGCGGCGGGGACCTCGCGCCCTGGCGGTACGCGACCGGGTCCGACGTGCACCGTTCCGTGTACGACGTGGACGACGCGCAGGACGAGTTCGACCTCGCGCTCGCCCGCTGCGCGCTGGCCCGCGGCCTGCCGACGCTCGCGGTCTGCCGCGGCATGCAGGTGGTGAACGTCGCGCTCGGCGGCACGCTGCGGCAGGACATGGGCGGCCCCGAATCGGAGCACCGGCACAAGGTGCATCCGGTGCGGGTGGCCGCGGGCTCCACGGTGGCGCGTGCGCTCGGCGCCGAGAAGGTGGACGCCTCGTGCTACCACCACCAGTGCGTGGACCTTGCCGGTCGTGGCCTTGAACCCACGGCGTGGGCGGCCGACGGGACGGTCGAGGCGCTCGAACTCGTGGGCGGGGAGGGGTGGTTCGCGGCTGTGCAGTGGCATCCGGAGGATACGGCGGGGACGAGTGCGGCGCAGCAGGGGCTGTTCACGGGGCTGGTCCGGGAGGCAGGGGGCCGGGGCGCCCTTTAGGGGCGCGGGGAACTGCGCGACCAGCCGCGACGCGCCTGCGGCGGGCCGCTGGCCTTGAGCTCGGCCTGCGGGCCGGTGGGGGCGGGCCGCGCAGTTCCCCGCGCCCCTTACGGGGCGTACCTCAGCCGTCCGCGCGTGCCCTGCGGCCGCTCCTGCGAGGGGCAGGCTCCGCACCGTCGAGGAGGTGCAGCCTCCTCTCCTCGCCCTTGTCCTCCGTACGCACGACGATCTTCCGCAGCAGGTCCGCGAGGACTTCGCACTCGGCGTCGGTCAACCCCTCGGTGACGAAGACCTCCTCCGCGTTGAATGCGGGGAACACCTCGCCCATCAGCCGCTCGCCCCCGGGCGTGAGCCGGAGCAAGGCGAGCCTGCCGTCGTCGGGGTGGCCCCTGCGCTCCAGGAGGCCGCGGCCCGCGAGGGTCCTGGCGACTCCCGTGAGCGTGCCCTTGGAGATGCCGGCCTCCTCCGCGACGTACCGCGTCTCCATCTCGCCCCAGATCCAGACGACATAGAGCACCACGAACGACGTCCAGGTCAGTTCGGCACCGCGCAGCACGGAGTTCTCGAAGTGCTGCCGGACGGCCGACGCCGCGCGGTAGATGTTCGAGACGGCGGCCATCTGCTCGTGCTTGACGGGGGTACCGCCGAGCTTGGCCCTGACCGCCTTCTCGGTCTCGCGGATGGAGCGTTGGCCCGTCACGTGCGTGTCTCCTCGGTCCGATGGCTTGGGGTGGTTCCGGTGGTGCCCGTGTGTGTTTCCAGTCTCCCAAGAGCTCTTGAGGACTCTTGCCCGGGCACGGGGGCGTCCGTACCATCAGCGCCATTCGAATTCGTACGGGCTCAAACGATATCGCGTTCCCCGTGGATGCGCCCTCCTCCCCCCGGAGTCCCGGCATGGCTCTCGACCATCAAGGCTCGGCCTCGCCCGCACCACCACTGTCCCCCACCACCGTCCCCGAACGCCGCATCGGCGTCGCGGGCATCGTCTTCGTCGTCGTGGCCGCATCGGCCCCGCTCACCGTCGCCGCGGGCGGGGTCCCGCAGTCCCTCGGCGTCACGGGTGTCCTCGGGATACCCCTGCTCTACCTCATGACCGCCGTCGTGCTCGGGCTCTTCAGCGCCGGATACGCGGCGATGAGCAGGCACATCACCGGCGCCGGCGCCTTCTACGCGTACACCGCGCAAGGGCTCGGCCGTACGCCGGGCGTGGGCGCGGCCTTCGTCGCGCTGCTCTCGTACAACGCCATGCAGATCGGCATCGCCGGTCTCTTCGGCGCCACCACCGCGGAGTTCATCGACGCCCGGACCGGCGTGGAGATCCCCTGGTGGGTCCTCGTGCTCGCCTGCACAGTGGTCGTCGGAGCGCTCGGCTACCGGCGCGTCGACGTGGGCGTGCGGGTGCTCGCGGTGCTGCTCGTCCTGGAGTTCGGCACCGTACTCGTCTTCGACATCGGCCAGTTCACGCACGCCCCCGAGGGCGTCTCGGCCACGCCGCTCACCTGGGGCGCCGCCACGGACGGCTCCCTCGGGGTGGCGCTGTGCTGCGTCTTCGCCGCGTACATGGGCTTCGAGTCCGCCGCCCTGTACAGCGAGGAGTGCCGTGATCCGCGCCGGACGGTGGCGCGGGCCACGTACATCGCCGTCGGGCTCATCGGGGTCTTCTACGCGGCTACCGCGTGGGCCATGGTGAGCGGCGCGGGCACCTCCCGGGCGAACCGGGTCGCGGCCGAGCAGGGCCCCCAGATGATGTTCACCCTCAGCGACTCCAGCCTCGGCACGGTCTTCTCCGACTTCGCGCAGCTGTTCCTGATCACCAGCCTGCTCGCGGCGCTGCTCTCCTTCCACAACGCCGTTGCCCGGTACGCCCGTTCGCTGGGCCGTGAAGGTGTGCTGCCGCGTGCGCTCGGCGTGCTGCACCCCCGGCACACCTCTCCGCACCGCGGCTCCCTGCTGCAGACCGCGGTCACCGTCATCGTCATCGGAGTGTTCGCGCTGGCCGGTCGCGACCCGGTGGCGGACGTCTTCACCTGGCTGACCAACCTCGGCGCGCTCGGCGTGATCCTGCTCCTGTTCGCCACGTCCGCGTCGGTCGTCGCCTACTTCGTCCGCCACCCCGACCTGACCGAGCCCCTGTGGCACCGGCTGATCGCCCCGCTCCTCTCGGGCGCCGCGCTCGCCGTCATCTTCTGGCTCGCGCTCACCAACTTCAGTGTTCAGCTGGGGGTTTCGTCGGGCAATCCGCTGCGGTGGGTCCTGCCGTGCCTCATTCTGATCGCCGCGGGGGCGGGCGGGGTGTGGGGGCTCTGGCTGCGGCGGGCTCGGCCCGAGGCGTATGCGGGGATCGGGTCTTCGGCGGGTGGGTAGCGGGCTGGGTAGCGGGTGGGCGGGAGCCTGCCGGGTGGGGCTTCGGCCCCGTCACAGGCCCCTCTCCAGCAGGGTTCCGCCGTCCCAAGTGACGCCCACCTGGCGGTAGTACGCCCCGATCGGCTCCTCGACCGCGAGCGCGGCCAGTTCCTCCGTGGGTGCGTCGAAGAGGTCCAGTTCGGCATCGCCCGACCAGGCCTGGCCGCCCTCGAAGGCGGCGGCGCCCGAGGAGATCAGCTCGTCCAGGGCCAGGCCCTTGCCGTCGATGGCGGGGAGTTGGCGGTGGTGGGCCATGGGGTGGGCGTTGACGAAGCCGTTGCTCTCCGAGGGTTCGCGCAGGGTCACCACGGCCTGCGCGAGCCTGCGGTCGGCCGCGGCGAGCGTGGCGCCGAAGGCCGCGCCGGACTCGATGCGGGGGGCGGGGCCGTAGGGGTGGGGGCGGGTCAGGTGGATGGAGCCGAGCTTCTTCGGGTAGCCCTGGTGGTTGCCGCGGGCGATGGCGAAGTCCTTGTCGACCCAGATGTACACGCACCGGGAGTACGTCTTTCCCCGGTATCCGCACCGTACGACGGCGAAGCACTCCTTGTACTGGGACCGTACGGGGTCGAGCAGTTCGGTGCGGGACGCGCCGCAGGACTGCCAGTCGGCCCAGATGAGCGCGACGGCGCCGGGATCGCTGGCCGCCAACTCCAGCGGGGCGGGGAGCAGTTCGCGGACCCGGGTGGGGTTGGTGCGGTACTCGATGGTGAGCAGGTCGCCTGAGTAGTGCCAGGGGGGCGCGGGCACGAGCGAGGACCTTCCGGTGGCACTCTTGGGCGGAAAGAATCCTTGAACTCCGGTCATTTGCGGGCTCCTTCGCCTTCCGTCCGGGTAAATCGTTTGAGCCCGTACGATATTCGGGCTGGGCGGGGTTGTCACGGTGCGGGCCTCGCCTCATTCGCCGTGAGGCGGGGCGGGGCGGGGTCGGGCCGGGTTGCCGCCGTGCGGGTCTCGCCTCGCCGTCTTGGGGGCGGGGCCGCGGCGGTATGTCCGTCCTCGCCGTCCCAGGCGCACCGCCACGGCTCGGGCACCTCGGAACGAGGCCACCAGTGCTCCGGGCGGACATACCGCCACGTCCCCTCAGGCCGAGAGGCGACCGCGGGCTGGTGGGGGTTACCGCGCGCGGCGGAAGGCCGGTGGGCAGGGCCGCTCCCGCTGCGGGCAGGGCCGCTCCCGCTGCGGGCAGGGCCGCTCCCGCTGTGGGCAGGGCCGCTCCCGCTGTGGGCAGATGTTCCGCAGGGCGGAACGGGTGGGCACAGCCCCCGTCGCCGAGGAGCGGAACGGGAGCACAAGCCACGGTGCAGGGTGCGCAGCCCCGGCACCGGGGGCGGGACCAGGGGCATGCACCCCGCACAGGGCACGCAAGGCGCCGCGCCGAGCAACTCCCCCTGCCCACGGGGACGTTCCACGTTAATTGAGGGCCGCCCCCTTGCGCGCACCCCGGGGGGCTTCATATCGTTTGAAGTCAAACGATGGAGCCGCCCCCTCCTCCCTCACCGGAAAGGCTGGGACACCGATGAGCGAAGCGAGTGCGTTAGGGCAGGACAGTGGGGGCGAGGGAGTCCGGGAGGTCGTACGGGGGCTGGAGGAGCGGGGGACCGATGTCGTGCGGGTCGTGTATCCCGATCTCATCGGGGCCGACCGGGGGCGCGACATCCTCGTCGGACAGCTGCCGGGGGCCTGCGAGCAGGGGCTGACCTTCTGCCGGGCGGTCTACCACACCACCCCCAGGGGCGACGTCGTCCCCGTCGCCGGCGGCCTCGACGCGGGGCTGCCCGACATCTGCGTACACCCGGATCTGAGCACGCTCAAGCCGCTGCCCTGGGAGCCGGGAGTCTCGTGGTGCCTGGGCGACACCATCGACCCGCGCACCGGACAACCCGCCCCGGAATCCCCGCGCGCCCTGCTGCGCCGGGTCCTCGAACGCACCGCGGAGTACGCGGGGGGCGGTGGGCTCACCCCCGTCGTCGGGCCCGAGCTGGAGTACTTCCTGTGTGACGCGGACGCCGCGGAACCTTCCGGCTGGGTGCCGTACGGCGGCGCCACCGGCAACGTCTACAGCGCGGGCCGCCGCGGTGACCCGGACGGCCATCTGCTGCGCACCCTGCGCCAGTTGGACGCGCTCGGCATCGGAGTCATCGCCGGCAACCACGAGTTCGACGGCGGGCAGTTCGAGATCAACCTCACCCACTCCGAGGCCCTGGACGCCGCCGACCGCGCCTTTCGCTTCAAGGCCGCCGTCAAGGAGACCGCCCGCCGCGAGGGGCGGCTCGCCACCTTCATGGCCAAGCCCTTCAACGGCCTCGGCGGCTCCGGCTTCCATCTGCACATCTCGCTGGTCGACGCCTCGGGACGCAATGTGTTCGACGATCCCGGCGCCCCCGACGGGCTCTCCGCCACGGCCCGGCACGCCATCGCGGGCGTCCTCGCGCACGCCCCCGCGCTCACCGCCCTGCTCAACCCGACCATCAACTCCTACAAGCGCTTCGGCCCCGACACCCTCGCCCCCTGGCTGGTCGACTGGGGCCTGGACAACCGCAGCGCGATGGTCCGCATACCGCCCGAGCGCGGCGCGGGCACCCGCATCGAACTGCGCCTCGGCGACGCGTCCGCCAACCCGTACCTCATGATCGCCGGGGCCGTCGCCGCGCTGCTCATCGGCATCCGCGACAAGCCCGAGCCGCCCGCCCCGCTGGAGGGCTACGGCTACGACGAGAGCTCCGCGCCCCGGCTGCCCGGCACGCTCACCGCCGCGCTCGACGCCCTGGAGGCCGACGAGGCGCTCACCGGACTGCTCGGCGCGGAGTTCACCGGCGCCTTCCTCACCTACAAGCGCAACGAGCTCGAACGCTTCCAACAGGCCGTGACGGACTGGGAGTTCACGGAGTACGCCTTCCTCATCTGACCGCCCGAGCACGCACGAAGGAGTACGTCCATGCGTACGGCCAAGGGCCCCGCGCCCCTCGCCATCGGCGACGTCGACCTCGCCGACAACGACCGGTTCACCGACGGCGCCCTGCCCTGGCGGATGTTCGACGTGCTGCGCCGCGAGGACCCCGTCCACTGGCAGCCCGAACCCGCGCCCAACTCCGGCTTCTGGGCCGTCACCCGGCACGCGGACATCGTGCGCGTGGACCGCGACCCCGACACCTTCACCTCGGAGCGCTTCACCAATCTCGAAGAGGTCGACGAGGACTACATCGCGCTGCGGCGGTCCCTCCTTGAGACCGACGGGATGCGGCACCGGGCCATGCGGCTCATCCTGCAGAAGCGGTTCACGCCGCGGGCCGTGGCGACGTACGAGGACTTCCTGCGCGGGCTCACCGCCCGCACCCTCGACGCCGCGCTGCCCAAGGGCACCTTCGACTTCGTCAGGGAGGTCTCCGCCGACTTCCCGATCAACGTGCTCGCGCGGATGCTCGACGTGCCGGAGGGTGACACCCAGCAGCTGATCGACTGGGGCAACCGCATCATCGGCAACACCGACCCGGACTACGCCGACGTACTGCTCGAAAGCGCGGAGAGCGAGCGCTACCGGGATCTGCCGTTCCGCTCCCCCGCCTCGCTCGAAGTCTTCGCGTACGGAAGGGAGTTGGCCGCAGCTCGGCGCGGCGGCCGTGGCGACGACCTGGTCACCACGCTGGTCAACAGCTCCCCCAGGGACGGCGTCCCGCTCTCCCCCACCGACTTCGACAACTACTTCCTGCTGCTCGTCGTCGCGGGCAACGAGACGACACGGCACGCCATTTCGCACTCCATGCTCGCCCTCATCGAGCACCCCGAAGAGCGCGCCAAGCTCGTCGCCGATCCCTCGCTGATCCCCGGCGCCGTCGAGGAGTGCCTGCGCTGGGCCTCGCCCGTCTACCACTTCCGGCGCACGGCGACCCGCGATGTGGAGCTCGGCGGCAAGCTCATCAGGGAAGGCGACAAGGTCGTGCTGTGGTTCGCGTCCGGCAACCGCGACGAGGACGTCTTCCCCGATCCGTACCGCTTCGACGTCACCCGCGAGAACATCGACCACGTCACCTTCGGCAAGGGCAGCCCGCACTTCTGCCTGGGCAACTCGCTTGCCCGCCTGGAGATGCGGATCATGTTCGAGGAGCTGCTGCCCAGGTTGGCGGACATCCGCCTGACCGGTGAGGTGCGGCGGGTGCGGTCCAACTTCGTGAACGGGATCAAGGAACTGCCTGTGACGGTGACGCTGGCGTAGCGCTCCCGCCTGAATACGCATTCGCGCGGGTCGGATGTGGCTGGGCGCGCAGTTCCCCGCGCCCCTAACGGGGCCCTCCTCAGCCGCCCGACGTGTCCAGTTCCGCGTCCTCGCTGATGCCCGCGCAGTCGTACGGATCCTTCAGCCAGCCGTCCGGCAGGACCACGCGGTTGTTGCCCGACGTGCGGCCTCGCGGGCCGTCCGCGCCGGTCGGCCAGGGCTGGTCGAGGTCCAACTCGCCGAGGCCGTCCTCCAGTTCGGCAAGCGAGGACGTGATCGCGAGGCGCTTGCGCATCTCGGAGCCGACCGCGAAGCCCTTCAGGTACCAGGCCACGTGCTTGCGGAAGTCGATGACGCCGCGCGCCTCGTCGCCGATCCACTCGCCGAGGAGGGTCGCGTGGCGCAGCATGACCTTCGAGACCTCGCGCAGGTCAGGGGCCTTGGGTGCGCCCGTGCCCTCGAAGGCGGCGACCAGGTCGCCGAAGAGCCAGGGGCGGCCCAGGCAGCCGCGGCCCACGACGACGCCGTCGCAGCCGGTCTCGTTCATCATGCGGATCGCGTCCGCCGCCGACCAGATGTCGCCGTTGCCGAGCACCGGGATCTCGGGGACGTGCTCCTTGAGGCGGGCGATGGCGTCCCAGTCGGCCGTGCCGCCGTAGTGCTGGGCGGCGGTGCGGCCGTGCAGGGCGATCGCCGTGACGCCCTCCTCGACGGCGATCCGGCCCGCGTCGAGGAAGGTGATGTGCTCGTCGTTGATGCCCTTGCGCATCTTCATGGTGACGGGGAGGTCCCCGGCGCCCGCGACCGCCTCGCGCAGGATCGCACGCAGCAGGGGGCGCTTGTACGGGAGCGCGGAGCCGCCGCCCTTGCGGGTGACCTTGGGGACGGGGCAGCCGAAGTTCAGGTCGATGTGGTCGGCGAGGTTCTCCTCGGCGATCATGCGGACCGCCTTGCCGACGGTCGCCGGGTCCACGCCGTACAGCTGGATGGACCGGGGCTTCTCGGTCTCGTCGAAGTGGATCAGCTGCATGGTCTTCTCGTTGCGCTCGACCAGGGCGCGGGTCGTGATCATCTCGCTGACGAAGAGACCCTTGCCGCCGGAGAACTCCCGGCACAGCGTCCGGAACGGCGCGTTCGTGATGCCCGCCATGGGGGCGAGCACGACGGGCGGCCGCACGGTGTGCGGGCCGATGGACAGCGGCTGGGACGGCATCGAGGCTCTCCGGGACGGACGACGGGACCCTCCATTGTCCCTCACTCCCGACGTCCTTCACTCCCGGTGCCCCTCACTCCCGGTGCCCCTCACTCCCGGTGCAGCTCCGCCAGGCGCTCCAGGCGCTCCTCCGTCTCGTCGTCGGCGGGCACGTACGCGACGAGGCGGTGCGCCTGCGCGAACGGGGCCATCCACAGCATGCGGTGCTCCAGGCGGAGCAGCCCGACCCGGGGGTGCTGATAGCGCTTGACGTGCGGTGCCATGGCGGCCACCTCGTGCCGCTCCCACAGCTCGCGGAACTCCGCGGAGACCCCGAGCAGCCGGTCGCGCAGCTCCTTCCAGGCGGGCTCGGCGCCGTGCTCGGCCATCGAGCCGCGGAACTTGGCGATCAGGTCGCGCAGCATCTCGTCCCGGTCGAGGAAGGTCTCGCGCCAGCTGTCGCTGGTGGCCAGGAGCCACAGGCAGTTGCGGTCGCGCGGCTCCATCGCGTCGAAGTCGCCGAAGACGTGGGTCCAGGAGCGGTTGTAGGCGAGGACGTCGTAGCGGCCGTTCTGCACGGTGGCCGGGTAGGGGGCGACCCGGTGCATGAGGCGGCGGACCGGCGCGGAGAGCGCCGTGCACTCGGCCTCGGGGCGCGGATCGACGGCGCCCGCGAGCGCGAAGAGGTGGGCGCGCTCGCTGGGGTCCATCAGCAGGGCCCGTGCGATGGCGTCGATGACCTGCGCCGACACCTTGATGTGCCTCGCCTGCTCCAGCCACGTGTACCAGGTGACGCCCACCGAGGAGAGCTGGGCGACCTCCTCGCGGCGCAGCCCAGGGGTGCGGCGCCGGGTGCCGCGCGGCAGGCCCGCCTGCTCGGGCGTGACGCGCTCGCGGCGGCTGCGGAGGAACGCGGCGAGCTCTTGTCTGCGGATGTCGGCGCCCGGCTGCGGTTCCGGATCCAGCTGCGTCGCTGGCTGGGGCTGCGGCTCCGGTGTGGCGGACACGGCGGCTGCGGTATCGATCACGGTCACGGTCCCAGGCTGCCGCACTCCGCGGCCTGTTCGCAGCCTGTTTCCAGGTGCGTCTGATACCAGGATAAAGACACTCTGGTACCCCTCTGAGGTCCGGAACATCGTCGTATCCGTGACTCTTCCGACGAGTGCGACCAGTACGCCCAGTACGACGACCAGTGCGACCAGTGCGACCAGTGCGACCAGTGCGACCAGTGCAACAGACAAGTCCTCCACGCCCTCCCCCCTCAGCTCCCCGGCCCCCCTGACCCCGCTCGGCCTGCTCACCGTCCTTCTCGGCGCCTGCCTCTCCAGCCTCGACTTCTTCATCGTCAACGTCGCCCTGCCCAGCATCGAGCGCGACCTGCACGCGTCGCCCGCCACGCTGGAGATGGTCGTCGCGGGGTACGCGGTGGCGTACGCCGTGCTGCTCGTCCTCGGCGGCAGGCTCGGCGACACCTTCGGCCGCAGGCGGCTCTTCCTGTGGGGCGTGGCCGCCTTCGGCGTGACCTCGCTGGCCTGCGGGCTCGCGCCGGGCGCGTGGTGGCTGGTGGCGGCGCGGGTGGCGCAGGGCGCGGCGGCCGCGCTGATGCTGCCGCAGGTCCTCGCCACGATCCACGCGACGACGCGGGGCGAGCGGCGGGCGCGGGCCGTCGCCCTGTACGGCGCCGTGAGCGGCATCGCGGGCCTGCTCGGCCAGGCGCTCGGCGGCGCGCTGGTCGCCGCGGACCTGGGCGGCACGGGCTGGCGCGCGGTGTTCCTCATCAACGTGCCGATCGCGGCGGCGGCCCTGCTCTTCGGCGCCCGCGCGGTGCCGGACAGCAGGACCGAGCGGCCCGCGCGGGGCGACGTCCTCGGCACCGTGCTGTTCGCGGGTTCGCTGACCGCGCTCCTCCTGCCCCTCACCGAGGGCCGCGCGACGGGCTGGCCCCTGTGGTCCGTGCTGCTCCTGGTCGCGGCGCCGGTGCTCGGCTGGGCGTTCGGGGCGGTGGAGAGCCGTGCCGAGCGCACCGGCGGCAGTCCGCTGCTGCCCCCTTCGCTGCTGCGCGAGCCCGCCGTGCGCAAGAGCCTGGTGCTCGGTCTGCCGATCTTCATCGGCTTCAGCGGGTTCATGTTCGGATTCGCGATCCTGCTCCAACAGGGGCTGCGCTACGGGGCGTTGAAGGCGGGCCTGACCGTGGTCCCGATGGGTCTTACGCAGATCCCGGCGGCCATGCTGGTGCCGCGCCTGGTACGCCGCTGGGGCACCCGCGCGATGACGCGCGCCGCCCTGGTGCACGTCGTGGGCCTCGCGGTGACGGGCCTGACGGTGCTGTGGGCACCGTGGACCGCCCTGACCCCGCTCGCCTTCGCCCCCGGGCTGCTCCTGTGCGGGCTCGGACAGGGCGTCCAGCTCGCCCTCTACTACCGCGTCGCGCTCGCCGCGGTACCTGCGGCGCGGGCGGGGGCGGGCAGCGGGCTCGCGGCGACCGTGCAGCAGTCGTGCCTGGCGATGGGCGTCGCGGCGCTCGGCTCCCTCTTCCTGTCGCTCGCCCCATCACTCGGCATGCGCCCCGCGTTCGCACTCATGCTCGGGGTCCAGCTCGCCGGACTACTCGCCCTGGCCCTGCTGAGCTTGCGGCTGCCGCGGGGGTTGTCTTGAGCTTGAGCCTGCGGCTGGGGCTGGCTTGCGGCGGCGCTTGCCTGCGGCAGCGGCTACGGCAGGGCCGGACTGAGCGGCCGGCCGCCGCCAGCCGGTCTGAACCCGCACCTGCGGCCGAGGCCGGACTGCGGCGAAGGCTGCGGCGGAGGCCGGACTGCGGCTGCGGCTGCGGGGCGGAGGCCGGAATGCGGCTGCTGCGGCGGCGGAGGCCGGAATGCGGTTGCGGCTGCGGGGCGGAGGCCGGAATGCGGCTGCGGCTGCGGGGCGGAGGCCGGAATGCGGCTGCTGCGGCGGCGGAGGCCTGACTGCGGTTGCGGCTGCGGCGGAGGCCGGAATGCGGTTGCGGCTGCGGGGCGGAGGCCGGAATGCGGCTGCTGCGGCGGCGGAGGCCTGACTGCGGTTGCGCCTTGCGGCGAGGGCCAGTCCGAGGCTGCGACCGCCGCACAGCCAGTCCGAACCCCCGGCCCCGACCAGCCCGCACCAGCCCTCCCCCACGCCCCCACTCCCCCTCGCGCCCAGCACCCCCAAGAGGACTACCGTCAGATACATGCCCGATGAACTCACCCACCGCGGACGCATGCTCGTTCTCGCGATCTGCTGCATGAGCCTGCTGATCGTCAGTCTCGACAACACCATCCTGAACGTCGCGCTCCCCACCATGCAGCGGGAGTTCGACGCGAGCGTCTCGGGCATGCAGTGGACGATCGACGCGTACACCCTCGTCCTCGCCGCGCTCCTCATGCTGGCGGGTTCGACCGCCGACCGGATAGGCCGCCGCAAGGTCTTCCAGGCGGGGCTCATCACCTTCACCGTCGGCTCGGTGCTCTGTTCGCTCGCGCCCAACCTCGAATCACTGGTGGCCTTCCGCATGGTCCAGGCGGTCGGCGGCTCGATGCTCAATCCGGTCGCGATGTCGATCATCACCAACACCTTCACCGAGCCGCGCGAGCGGGCCCGCGCCATCGGCGTCTGGGGCGGCGTCGTCGGCATCTCCATGGCGGCGGGCCCGCTGGTGGGCGGGCTGCTCGTGGACTCGGTCGGCTGGCGCTCGATCTTCTGGGTCAATCTGCCGGTGGGCCTCGCCGCGCTCTTCCTGACCATGCGGTACGTCCCCGAGTCCCGCGCCCCGAAGCCGCGCCGCCCCGACCCCGTGGGGCAGCTGTTCGTGATCGTGCTGCTCGGCGCCCTGACGTACGCGATCATCGAGGCGCCCAGCGCGGGCTGGACGTCACCGCTGATCCTGGCCTTCGCGGGCGCCGCGCTGCTCGGCCTCGCCGGGCTCGTCTGGTACGAGCCGCGCCGCGCGGAACCCCTCATCGACCTGCGCTTCTTCCGCTCGGCGCCGTTCAGCGGCGCGACGGTGATCGCGGTCTGCGCGTTCGCGTCCCTCGGCGGCTTCCTGTTCCTCTCGACCCTCTACCTCCAGGACGTACGCGGCCTCGACGCGCTGCACGCGGGGCTGTGGATGCTGCCGATGGCGGCGATGACGCTGGTCTGCGCGCCCCTGTCGGGCCGCCTGGTCGGCAGCCGGGGCCCGCGCCTCTCGCTGCTGGTCGCCGGGGTGGCGATGACCGCCTCCGGGGTCCTCTTCGCCGCCTTCGACGCGGCGGACTCGGCCGGGACCCGGTTCCTCGCGTACGTCCTGTTCGGGCTCGGCTTCGGCTTCGTGAACGCCCCGATCACGAACACGGCGGTGGCGGGGATGCCGCGCGCACAGGCGGGCGTCGCGGCCGCGGTCGCCTCCACCAGCCGCCAGATCGGCCAGACCCTCGGCGTCGCGGTGATCGGCGCGGTCCTGGCGTCGGGCGTCGCCTCCTCCTCGTACGCGAAGGACTTCACGGCGGCGAGCCGCCCCGCCTGGTGGATCATCACGGGCTGCGGACTCGCGGTCCTGGTGCTCGGGGCGGTGACGAGCGGGCGGTGGGCACGGGGGACGGCGGAGCGTACGGCGCAGCGGCTGGAGGAGCCGGAGGTGGCGGTGCGGGAGGCCGCCACCCCGAGTGACAGATGACAGATATTGAAATCTGTCATCTGTCATGTCATCGTGGACGCATGCGTACTCTCACCCTCGGAAACACCGGCCCCCAGACCTCCGCCCTCGGCCTCGGCTGCATGGGCATGTCCGCGCTGTACGGCGAGGCCGACCGCGCGGAATCCATCGCGACCATCCACGCCGCCCTCGAAGCGGGCGTCACACTCCTGGACACCGGCGACTTCTACGCCATGGGGCACAACGAGATGCTGATCGGCGAGGCCCTGCGCACCGCCCCCGCGGCCCGGCGCGAACAGGCGCTCACCAGCGTGAAGTTCGGCGCCCTGCGCGACCCGGACGGCGGCTGGTCGGGCTACGACGGTCGCCCGGCCGCGGTGAAGAGCTTCGCCGCCTACTCCCTCCAGCGCCTCGGCGTCGACCACATCGACGTCTACCGCATCGCCCGCATCGACCCCGACGTGCCGGTCGAGGAGACGGTCGGCGCCATCGCCGAGCTCGTCGAGAAGGGCCACGTCCGGCACATCGGCCTCTCCGAGGTCGCCGCCGACACGATCCGCAGGGCGGCGGCCACCGCCCCGATCTCCGACCTCCAGATCGAGTACTCGCTCATCTCGCGCGGCATCGAGGCCGAGATCCTGCCGACGGTCGCCGAGCTCGGCATCGGCGTCACGGCGTACGGGGTGCTCTCGCGCGGCCTGATCTCCGGCCACTTCACCCGCGACCGCAAGCTCGCCGCGAACGACTTCCGCTCGATGAGCCCCCGCTTCCAGGGCGAGAACCTCGACCGGAACCTCGACCTGGTCGACGCCCTGCGCAAGATCGCCGAGCGGAAGGGCGTCAGCGTCGCGCAGACCGCCATCGCCTGGGTGCTCGCGCAGGGACCCCGGCACGGGGCGTCGATCGTGCCGCTGGTCGGCGCCCGCCGCCGCGACCGGCTCGACGAGGCGCTCGGCGCGCTCGACGTGACGCTGGACGACGCGGACCTCGCCGCGATCGAGGCGGCGGTCCCCGCGGACGCCGCCGCGGGCGCCCGCTACCCGGAGTCGCAGATGGCACACCTCGACAGCGAGCGCTGACCCTCCCCCGGGTACGGTCTAGCCATGGCAACCGCGGCTCCCCTGACCCCCGAGCGCATCCTCGAAGCGACCGAGGAGGTGCTGCGCAGGCACGGCGCGGCCAAGGCCACGGTGGTCGACGTGGCCCGCGCCCTGGGGGTGAGCCACGGCACGGTGTACCGCCACTTCCGTACGAAGGCGGAGCTGCGCGGCGCGGTGACGCGGCGCTGGCTGGACCGTACTTCCGTGACCCTCTCCGTGATCGTCACGGGCACCGAGCCGCCCGAGGCGAAGCTCCGCCACTGGCTGGCGGCCCTCTTCGAGGCCAAACAGCACAAGGCCGGTGACGACCCCGAGCTCTTCGCCACGTACACGGTGCTGACCGAGGAGAACGGCGGCGTGGTGGACGCCCACATCGGCGACCTCACG
The DNA here is from genome assembly GCF_008704495.1 of Streptomyces kanamyceticus. Classification (NCBI taxonomy): domain Bacteria; kingdom Bacillati; phylum Actinomycetota; class Actinomycetes; order Kitasatosporales; family Streptomycetaceae; genus Streptomyces; species Streptomyces kanamyceticus. The sequence goes on along the minus strand of NZ_CP023699.1, from coordinate 6,829,226 downwards.
GACCAGCTGACCACGATCGTCCAAGAGGGCGTCGACAAGGGCGACTTCACCACCCCGGCCCCCGCGGCATCGGCCCGCGCGGTCTTCGACGCCACCAGCCGCTTCCACGACCCGTGCTATGCCGCGCACTGGTCACGGCCGGGCATCGAGGACGCGTTCGCCGCGGTGCTCGACCTGACGGTGCGAGGGCTTCGGGCCTGAACGGCCTTGAAGACCGTCGTGGCGCGAGTCACCGTGGGTTCAAATCCGGCACCCAGCGGGATCATCGTGCGGGAACACCAGTGGTGAAGCGTCACTAACTGGCAGACTCCGGGCGTGATTTCACTGACCGCTGCGGAGCAGCAGAGCAGTGCTTCTCTCCCCCTAGCCGCCTTCGTCGCGGCGTGCGCCCTTGTGTTCACGGTGGCTTCGTTTTGGTGGATAAATGCCCGTCAGGGAGACCTGAAGGTCTGGGAGCCGCATTCGTTTGCGGCCGCCGTGACCTCCAAGATCGCTCGGATCCGCTTCCCTCTCGTGCTCTACAACACAGGTGCCAAGCCGATCGTGGTGCTCGACCTGCGCTTGCGTTTCCTCGATGAACCTGGATCGGCGCTGGTGCTGCCGTGGACCAGCACACGTGACCGACTGCGGCCAGAGGAGGCGGACGATTTTCGCCTGCCAGCCTGTTTCGCCGTCACAGGCCGGACAGCTGAGCAGCTGTTCATCGAGTTCGGAGCGCCGTTCCCCGCTTTCGTGCCTGAAGCGCGCGACTACAAGGTGGTCGTCGAAGCAAAGCTGGGATACCGGAAGTTGCGGCATCGCACCTTGGGGCGGCGCGGAGACTGGCAGGCTCTCGTGGTGTTCCCCCTCCGCGTGGGCCACATCGCTCACCCCAGCTCCTACATCGCGTACAGCAACTCTCCCCACGACATGACGGAGGACGACCGCCGCGAAGCCGAAGTGGCGCTAAGTGACTTGCGGGCAAAGTTCAAGGGAGGCGCAGCCGCACGCCGTGCGCCAGAACCTGAAGCCGAGTAGCTTCCGCCAGGTCTGAACGGGCGATGCGCGCACGCGAAGAGGGCGCCCGCCATCCCGGACGCCCTCATTGAACATGCCCGGTTACTGCTCTTCTGACTCCTCCTCGGCTTCTGCCAACGCTCGCTCGATCTGCTGGTTCGAGCGGCCCTGACTGCGGTGAATGGCCTTCGCGCAGAAGCGGAAGAGGACAGCGATGCCGTGGCCCGCGCGACGGGCGACCTCCGCCGGGGGCGAAGCGGCTTCGGACTCCGACAGCACTGCGATGAGCAGCCGCTGCCTCACCGTCGCACCGCCCACCGCGCGGATATCCCGACAGGAACCGCCGGTCTCGGGGCGAAGCCTCGGCGCACACGGGGAAAGTGGTTGTTGTGATCATCCAGGAGTGTCGGAGCCCCTTGGAGATCTTCCACGTGCACTCTCAGGGCGTGCGCCAGGTCCTCCCGTATCTTGACGTTGTTCACCGGGATGCGTCCGGACTCGACCCGGTACACCCAATCATCCGAGCGATTCAGCAGCTCGCCGAGCTGCCATTGATGGAGATCCCGACGTTCCCGGTAGAACCGCACACGCTTGCCGAACGGGAGATGGCTAGCCATGCCACGCACTGTGTGACCCCCTCACTCGGTGAGGCCGAGTGTCACACGAGGAGCGGTGTCCCGACGGTGGAATGGTCGACTCAAGCCTTGGCTGCCATGGTCAGTAGGCTCGTGCCATGGCCGAGAACGAGCACGAGCACGAGCACGAGCAACGGATGGCGCGACCGCGGATGGCAGCGGGCGCCCTGTTCTTCGATGCCCAGGGACGCGTGTTGCTGGTCCGCCCCTCGTACAAGCCGGTGTGGGAGATCCCCGGCGGGTACATCGAGACGGGCGAATCCCCCTTGGCCGCGTGCCGCCGCGAAGTCGAGGAGGAGCTAGGCATCACACCGGCCATCGGCCCGCTCCTGGTGACCGACTGGGCACCGAACCCCGGCGAGGGCGACAAGGTCCTCTACATCTTCGACGGCGGCGAACTGAACGCGGACGCCGCAGCGTTGATCAAGCTCGCCTCTGACGAGCTGCTGGCCGCCGAGTTCCACCCGGCGGAAGACTTCGATGAGCTGCTGATCCCCAGGCTGGCCCGCAGAGTGAAGCGCGCCGTGATCGCGCGAAGCGAAGGACGGGCCGCCTACCTCGAACACGGCGAGCCGCCAGCGTAGCCAAATCATGATCGCTAACGTGGGCGATCAGTTCATGAGGCTGACGAGGGCTTGTCGGTCAGCGGATCGATTCGTCCATCAGCAGGTAGAGAAGACCCACGAGCGATCCACTGCTCACGATCTCCTTGCGGTCGATCATCCCTCGCACCTCCGAGAGGGGGACCCACTCGATGCGGTCGGACTCGTTCTTCTCGGTCGGCGGGCCTGCGTAGGTGGCGCCGTCGATGCGGAAGACGTGGTGCTGTGAATCAGTGATCCCGTTGGCGGGCTCGGCGTAGATGAGGGATTTGACGGGGCCAGGCTGGTAGCCCGTCTCCTCCAGGACTTCGCGGGCCGCCGCCTCTTCGGGGGTCTCGCCCTCCTCCACCAGACCCATGGGCAACTCCCAGGCCCAGGAGTTCGTGATGAAGCGATGCCGCCACATCATCAGGACCTCTTGTCGATCGTTCACCACGGTGGCAACGGCCAAGTGCCGAAGGCGAACGACGTGGTACTCCCACCTGTGTCCGTCAGGTTGTTGGACGTCGACCAGACACAGATTCACCCACTTGTTGGTGTAGACCTGCCGCTCACCGTGAGTCTTCCACTCCATACCTGCGGCCCCTCTCGATCGGTCTCCAGGATCTCGGACCGATCGGAGACCAGACGCAGGTTCGGCCCTTCTCGCGTCAGACTGGCGGGAGTTCCCTCCGCTGCAATGGCGACGGCGGAGCCGGTACAGCAGGAAGGGTGACCATGGCGCGGACCGAGTACTACGACGATCCGAACGCGCCTGAGCCGAACAGCTTGGTTGTCGCGGCCTCCGCGGTCGTCACCGATGACCAGGGGCGCATCCTGCTCCAGCGCCGCCGGGACAACGATCTGTGGGCGATGCCGGGAGGCGGGATGGATCTCACCGATTCTCTGCCCGGCACGGCGGTCCGCGAGGTCAAGGAAGAGACCGGCCTGGACGTGGAGATCACGGGATTGGTCGGTACGTACACCGATCCGAAGCACATCATCGAGTACACGGACGGCGAGGTCCGGCGGCAGTTCAACGTGTGCTTCACCGCTCGGATCGTCGGTGGCCAGCTCGCGATTTCCGACGAGTCGACCGAACTCCGATTCGTCCCTTCGGACGAGCTTGGGGAACTGCCGATGCATCACACCCAGCGGCTCAGGCTCGGGCATTTCCTGGAACACCGCGAGCAGCCGTATCTCGGTTGATGAGGACAGGGCGCGAGCCGGAGCCAGTGGACCAGGTGTGGACCACCAGTGCTCGTGGCCCCAGCGGAAGGCGGCGTAAAGGCAGGTCAGAGTGCCTATCCCGCCGGTGAGGCGCACGTTCTTGAAAACCGTCGTGGCGCGAGTCACCGTGGGTCCACATCCCACACCCACCGCTTGCGGGTCAGAGAAGGACCCGGCGTGGGCCAGATGGCCAGCCGGGAACCGGGCGGCGGCCGCCACGGGCGCCTTACAAGGCCCCCCGATGCTGTCGGGGACCTTGTAAGGCGCGGGCCGCGAACTGGATCAGTAGTCGGCCGCGCTGTCCGCCCGCTTGGGCAGGCAGAACATCAGGGCCCACAGCAGGGCGACGAGGCTACCGACCCACCACAGCACGTTGACGAACGCGTCGCGGTTGGGTCCGGCGTCGGGTGAGCCGCCGGTGGTGGCGAAGAACACCAGGGCGGTCAGCGCGGTGCCGAGGGCGATGCCCAGGTGCATGACGGTGTTGAACAGGCCCGAGGCCGACCCGGCGTCCTCGTGCGGGACCCTGGCCAGCGACATGTCGGCGAGCGGGCCGCCGACCATGCCGAGGCCGAACCCGATCAGTACCACCGGAGCGGTCATCGCCAGCAGGGTCAGGTCCGCCTGGCCTGCGTCGACCTGGAACCCGTAGGCAGCCGTCGAGGCGAGCGTGATGAGGGCTCCGGTCTGCGGCAGGCGGCGGGCGAAGCGCCCGCCGCTCTTCGCCGTGACCGTCGCACCGGCCAGCTCTCCGATGGAGAGCAGCACGAAGGCCAGGGCCGCATGGAAGGGGCTCATGCCCAGTCCACGCTGGAGGTAGAGGGTCCAGGTCATGAAGAACAGCCCGCACAGCAGCCCGTGCATCAGCTGCGCGGCCATGCCGCCGGAGAACTGCCGACTCCGGAAGAGGGACAGGGCCACGAGCGGGGCGTTGCCCTGCTTGCGCTGCTGATGGCGCAGGAAGACACCGAGGAGGAGAAGGCCCGCGGCGAGCAGGACGAAGCACCACAGCGGCCAGTGATGGAGGTGCCCCTCGGTGAGCGGGAAGACGATCAGGACGATGGCCGGCGCGGACAGCAGCATGCCGGTCAGGTCGAGCCGGTCGGCCTTCTTCACGGTCGACTCGGGGATGAACCGGCTTCCCAGGAGGAGCACGGCGAGGCCGACGGGCACGTTGACCAGGAAGATCGGCCGCCAGGACAGCCCGAACAGGTCCGCCTCGGTCAGCAGACCGCCCATCACCGGGCCCAGGACATTGGCGAGCGACATGACGGCCCCGTACAGACCGAACACTTTGCTGCGGTTCTGCCCCTCGAAGGTGACGTGGAGGGTGGCCAGGACCTGCGGGATCATGATGGCCACTCCCACGCCCTGGAGGGCGCGGGCGCCGATCAGCACGCCCGGCCCGGCAGCGAGGCCGCACAGCAGCGAGGCCGTGGTGAACACGACGGTGCCGATGAGGAGGATCCGGCGCCTGCCGTAGAGATCGCCGAGGCGCCCGCCGGTGATCAGCCCGACGGCGACGGGCAGCGAATAGCCGGTGGTCAGCCACTGCACCGCATCCGGTCCGGCACCAGTCGACTCCTGGATCGCGGGCAGGGCGGTCAGGACGACCGACTGGTCGATCATGTCCATCAGCTCGGCGCCCAGCAGCACCAAGAGGGCGATCCAGGCAGCCAGGCCCATCTTCGACAGGCCAGGTGTGGGTTGGGTTGGGGGCGGGGTGGTGTGCTGCGGCTCGTTGTCGAGCGCGGAGGAAGACACGACGGGAAACTCCTGATCCAAAGGGATCGGGGAGCCCTGCCGACAGCCGCACCGGAGCCGGGGACCACAAAACCCGGGGCAGACGACAGAGCTGCACCCGGGAAAGACAGAAAACAGGGGGAGGGTGACGCAACTCAGGCCAGCGCGACGTCCGCCCCCGGACACGTGCGACACAACAGCACGCGGGGAACACGGACGACTACATGGCCTGGTTAATAAGAAGTCACCTCAAGATCGACACAGAAGGAACAGGAACTCCGGCCGCTGCTGCCGAGACTCCGGCGCAGAAGCCTGACCACGGTATGACATCTCGGGGCCCTTCGTACAACAGATTACGAGGGCCCGCCTGCGACGGCCCCCCGCCGCTCAGCGCGCAGTACTCGCCAAGGCGGACGACCGGACCAGGAAGCACCCAACGCGCCATGCCGCTTGACCCTCAGAACGACACCCGGGGCCCAGTGGGCAAGCAGCGTCGGCAACGCCCAGGCCGTCTTCGGGCCTGGACGGTCCAACACCCAACGCCCTCCCTCAGTGCAGGATTTCGGCGCGCAGCCTCTCCTGCGGCGTGTTGATGTCCCAGTAGCGAACCGTGCCCCGGGCGTCCCTGAAGTCGCCCGTGCCGCCGGTGATGGCCATGTCCAGCGAGCTCGCCTCGCCCGGCCGCAGCGACTGCATCGTCAGCGCGCCGCGCTCGAGTTCTATCGTGATCACGGCCTGCGACGTGACGTCGTCGCCGTCGACGCGGACGACCTGAGACGTCCCGGCCCCCCGTCCGACTTCGCGGCCGTTCTCCACGGCGGTGCCCGAGTAGGCGCTCATGTCGCCGAGGCTCGGGCCCGCCTTGCCGAGGTCGACGTTCTCGTACGCGAGGTCCTTGAGCCGGAGTTCGATGACCTCGACCCGGCCCTTCTGCGAGGTGTCGGCAGCCGCTCTCGGGGCGTCGGCATTCGCGCTGCCCACCGCGAAGACGCCGACAGCGGCGGCGGCCAGCGTCAGGGCGGCGAATCTCATGCGCATGGGTCGAGTGTTGTTGTTCCCCATGGTGAAGTCTCCTCACGGTGATCTGTACGGGGCCATGGACCTAAGTCGGGAGGGTGAAGCCCTCGGGTGGTGCCTCCTCGGCGAACAGCAGTGACACCCGGACCTTGCCCTCCCTGATCTCCCGGGCGTGCCGGTACTCCGGGGAGTCGTACCACTCCCTGATCCGGGCCATGTCGGGGAACTCCAGGAGGAGGAAGCGGGAGGAGTCCCACGTGCCTTCTACGGGGTCGGGGGTCGGGCCCGCGACCAGGTAGCGGCCGCCGTGGTCGAGGATCGACTTCTGGGCCACGGGGGCGTAGGCCAGAGCGGCCTCCTCGTCGAGCACGTCGACGTTGACTATGACGTAAGCGGACATGATCTAAGCACTCCGTTTCATCAGCAGATGGCCCCTGCGGAACCGCTCCCCCTCTCGGGGCTCCCGCAGCATGCGGCCGGTTTCGGTGAAGCCGGACCCGGTCGCCAGTTCCGCGAGGCCGTCGACCGGCCAGCGGTACGCCGTGGTCACCTTGTGGTCGAACGGCGTGACCGGGGCGCCCTCCGACTCGAAGAAGGCGAGCAGGAGGTGGCCACCGGGGGCCAGGATCCGGCGGAACTCCGCGAAGAACGGCGGCAGTTCCGCCGGGGGTGTGTGGATCACCGAGTACCAGGACACGACGCCGGAAAGGCCGCCGTCCGGCAGGTCGAGGGCGTCCATCGAGCCGACCTCGAAGCGGATGTCCGGGTACGCCTCGCGGGCCAGGCCGATCATCACCGGCGACAGGTCCACGCCGAAGGCGTCCAGGCCCAGGTCCCGCAGGAGCGCCGTCACGGGGCCGGGGCCGCAGCCCAACTCCGCGACAGATCCCGCGCCTTGAGACAGAACCTGGTCGGCGAACGCGGCGATCCACGCGCGGTCGAGCGAGGGGCCTTCGAGGTCGTCGCGGGCCATTCCCGCGTACACGGTGGCGATGGCGTCGTAGGCGTCCGCCGTCTGGCTGAGGTAGGTGGAAGATTGAGTCCGAGTCACAGGCGGACCCTAGGGCCCGCCACTGACATCGACGTCTACGACCCCCGTCTACGACCCCCTACAGCCCCTCCCCCGTCGGCCGGTGCTCCACGTACTCGATCACCGTGCCGTCCCGGTGCCGCGCCGTGAAGCCCGAGCCCGTCGGGACCTTGATCAGCGGGTCCGTGATCTCCGCGCCCTCCGCGGCCAGGCGGTCCAGGTACGTCTGCGCCGAGTCGACGAGCAGCGTGCCGTGCGTCGCGCGGAAGGGGGCCAGGGTCTCCTCCGTGCCCTCGATCAGGAGGAAGGCGCCCACCACGGCGAGGGCCAGCTTCTTCTCGGGGTAGGCGAACCACATGTCGCGTTCCGTGCCGAGCAGGCGCTCGTAGGACGACGCCAGGGCGTCCAGGGTGCCCGGGCCCGTGTAGACGCGGATGAAGGGGCGGGGTTCGGGCAGGTTCGTGGAGTCGTTGCGGCGGCGCCACATCACAGGGGTTTCGGTCATGGGGCAAGCCTCGGGCCCCGTGCGCGCCCCAACCAGTGGGGCAACTGTGGGGGTGAGTACGGGTCATAGGCTGAGCCCATGGCGACGACGACGGCGACCACCGCCCTCCGGCAGCACCTCGGCGGCTTCCTGCGCGCCTACCGCGAGCACCTCTCCCCCGGCGACGTCGGCCTTCCGCACACCGCCCGCAGGCGCACCTCAGGGCTGCGCCGCGAGGAGGTGGCGGCGCTCTCGGGCGTCTCCGTGGCCTGGTACACCTGGCTGGAGCAGGGCCGCGTGGACACCTCGCGGCAGGTCCTCGACGCGGTCGCCCGCGCCCTGCGCCTCGATGACGCCGCCCACCGGCACGCCCTGGCCCTCGCCGGGTTCGCCCCGGCGCCGGGCGGTGCGGAGGCGCCGTACGACCCCGCCCTGCGCACCGTGCTGGACAGCTGGCCCGACAGTCCGGCGCTGCTGCTCGGCCCCGCCCTCGACATCCTCGCGAGCAACCGCGCGTACGCCGCCGTGTGGCCCGACCCCGCCCTGATCCCCGAGGAGCGGCGCAATCTGCTGCTCCTGCTGGTCGGGGACGCCCGCCACCAGCGGGTGCTGCCCGGCTGGGAGCCCGTCGCCATCGACCTCTACCGGCACCTGCGCACCCGCGCGGACCGCCGCCCGGGGAACGAGGGCTTCCGGCGCCTCACCGACCAACTCCGGTCCGTGCGGCCGGACCTGGACGCCTGGTGGGCCTGCCGCTCGATCGGCGACTTCGCGTCGCGGACCGTCGAGATCACGCCACGGGATGACCGGACGCCCCGGACGTACGGCATGACGCTGCTGCTCACCCCGCAGCAGCAGGACACGACGATCCTCGTGCTGACCCCTACGAAGGCTGCCCCCTACGAAAGCTGATCCCTACGAAGGCCGCCCCGTACGAAAGCTGCCCCCTACGAAGCCGGGGCCGACGGATCCACCGTCGCCTGATGCGCCGCCGTCAGGTGTTCCTCGGCCTTGAGCCACGGCAGGAACTGCGCCTTCCTGCGCCACCCGCAGGTCACGCAGCTCAACTGCCGCTGCATGCCCGCCCGCTGGACCTGGACGACGTGCTCGCGCCCGTGCTGGTCCCATCTGCTGACCTTGCTCGTGGTCATTGGAAGCATGCGCCTCAGTGTGCACGGAAGCCCCCGGTTCCATAACCCGGAACCGGGGGCTTCCTCAACGCTTCACTCAGGGAACGTACGACCGTCAGCAGCCCACGAGGCGGGTCGCGAGGTAGCCCTCGATCTGGTCGAGGGAGACGCGCTCCTGCTTCATGGAGTCGCGCTCGCGCACGGTGACCGCGTTGTCGTCCAGGGTGTCGAAGTCGACCGTCACGCAGTACGGCGTGCCGATCTCGTCCTGGCGGCGGTAGCGGCGGCCGATGGCGCCCGCGTCGTCGAAGTCGATGTTCCAGTTCTGCCGCAGGGCCGCCGCGAGGCCCTTGGCCTTCGGGGACAGGTCGGGGTTCCGCGACAGGGGCAGGACCGCGACCTTCACCGGGGCGATGCGGTGGTCGAAGCGCATGACCGTGCGCTTCTCCAGCTTGCCCTTGGCGTTGGGCGCCTCGTCCTCGAAGTACGAGTCGAGCAGGAACGCGAGCATGGTGCGGCCGAGACCGGCCGCGGGCTCGATGACGTACGGCGTGTAGCGCTCGCCCGCCTCTTGGTCGAAGTAGGAGAGGTCCTGGCCGGAGGCCTTGGAGTGCGCCGACAAGTCGTAGTCGGTGCGGTTGGCGACGCCCTCGAGCTCGCCCCACTCGCTGCCGCCGAACTGGAAGCGGTACTCGATGTCAGCGGTGCGCTTGGAGTAGTGGGAGAGCTTCTCCTTCGGGTGCTCGTACCACCGCATGTTCTCCTCGCGCAGGCCCAGGCCGGTGTACCAGTTCCAGCGCTGCTCCATCCAGTACTCCTGCCACTGCTCGTCCTCGCCCGGCTTGACGAAGAACTCCATCTCCATCTGCTCGAACTCGCGGGTCCGGAAGATGAAGTTGCCGGGCGTGATCTCGTTGCGGAAGGACTTGCCCGTCTGCGCGATGCCGAACGGCGGCTTGCGGCGCGAGGTCTGCTGGACCTGGGCGAAGTTGGTGAAGATGCCCTGCGCGGTCTCGGGGCGCAGGTAGGCGACGGAGCCGCTGTCCTGCGTGGGGCCGAGGTGCGTGGCGAGCATGCCGGAGAACTGCTTGGGCTCGGTGAACTGGCCCTTGGTACCGCAGTTGGGGCAGTTGATGTCCGCGAGGCCGTTGGCCGGCGGGCGGTTGTGCTTGGCCTCGTACGCCTCTTCCAGGTGGTCGGCGCGGTGGCGCTTGTGGCAGGAGAGGCACTCGGTGAGCGGGTCGGAGAAGGTCTGGATGTGGCCGGAGGCCTGCCAGACCTCGCTCGCCAGGATCACCGACGAGTCGATGCCGACGACGTCCTCGCGCGAGGTGACCATGTAGCGCCACCACTGGCGCTTGAGGTTCTCCTTCAGCTCGACGCCGAGCGGCCCGTAGTCCCAGGCGGCGCGCTGGCCGCCGTAGATCTCACTGCAGGGAAAAACGAAGCCACGGCGCTTGCTCAGGCTGACGATGGTGTCGATCTTGTCGGCGGCCACGGTGCTCTCTTCATTACGACGGCGGGCGAAGCAGGTTCAGCGCTTCGGGAGCGAATGCTTCAGGTTACCGGCGGCCTTACCCCCCTAATCAAATCGGTTACCCGCGCACGCCCGAACCGAGGGCTTGTTGACAATCGTTTCCACATTTGTTGAAAATGAGTGTCATGAACGTACGACGCCTCATACCCACCGCCGCCCTCGCCTCCGCCACCGTCCTCGGCCTCACGGCGCTGACCGCGTGCTCCACATCGGCCGCGAGCGACAACGACGGCAAGCTCGACGTGGTGGCGTCGTTCTACCCCATGCAGTACCTCGCGGAGCAGATCGGCGGCGACCACGTCTCCGTCACCAACCTCACCGAGCCCGGCCAGGAGCCGCACGACCTGGACGTCTCCGCCCGGCAGCGCGGAGAGCTGGAAGAGTCCGACGTCGCCCTGTACCTCAAGGGCCTGCAGCCCGCCGTCGACGACGCGATCGACCAGTCCGGCATCAAGACCAAGATCGACGCGGCCACGCTGACCAGCATGGAGAAGCACGGCGACGAGGTCGGCGGGCACGCCGACGAGCACGACCACGACGATCACGGCTACGACCACTCCCACGAGGGCGCCGACCCGCACATCTGGCTGGACCCGGTGAAGTACGCCGAGGTCGCCGAGGGCGTCGGCAAGGCCCTGAAGAAGGCCGACCCGGACCACGCGGCGACGTACGAGAAGAACACCGCGAAGCTCGTGAAGAAGCTCGGCGGCCTGGACACGTCCTTCAAGGACGGCCTGAAGAACACCGACTCCAAGGTCTTCATCACCACCCACGCCGCCTTCGGCTACCTCGCCGAGCGCTACGGCCTCACCGAGGAGGCCATCAGCGGCCTGGACCCCGAGGCCGAGCCCAGCGCCAAGCGCGTCAAGGACCTCCAGAAGATGGCGAAGGCCGACGGCGTCACCACCGTCTTCTACGAGACGCTCGTCAGCGACAAGACGGCACAGACCCTCGCCAAGGACACCGGCCTGAAGACCGACGTGCTCGACCCCATCGAGGGCATCACCGACAAGTCCAAGGGCAAGGACTACATCCAGGTCATGGAGTCCAACCTCAAGGCCCTGCAGAAGGCCCTGGGCACCAAGTGACCCCCACCCCCGCGGCTACGGAGGCACGAGCCATGAGCGAGCAGCACGACACCGGCGAGGCCGTCATATCCCTGCGCAAGGTGACGGCCGAGCTCGGCTCGCGCCCCGTCCTGCGCGGCATCGACCTGCGGGTCGGGCGCGGTGAGGTCGTGGCCCTGCTCGGCGCCAACGGCTCGGGCAAGTCCACGGCCGTGCGCACGATCATCGGCCAGGTCACGGCCACCGGCGGCGACGTCGAGCTCTTCGGCACCCCGCGCCGCCGGTTCCGCGACTGGGCCCGCGTCGGGTACGTCCCGCAGCGCACCACCGCGGCGGGCGGCGTGCCCGCCACGATCACCGAGGTCGTCGCCTCCGGGCGGCTCTCCCGCGCCCGCTTCGGTGTCCTGCGCAAGGCCGACCGCGAGGCCGTGGCCCGCGCCATCGACCTGGTGGGCCTCGCCGACCGCGCCAAGGACTCCGTCGACGCGCTCTCCGGCGGGCAGCACCAGCGGGTCCTGATCGCCCGCGCGCTGGCCGCCGAGCCGGAGCTGCTGATCATGGACGAGCCGATGGCGGGCGTCGACCTGGCCAGCCAGGAGATCCTCGCCGCCACGCTGCGCGAGCAGGTCGCCAAGGGCACCTCCGTCCTCCTTGTCCTGCACGAACTCGGCCCCCTTGAGCCCCTGATCGACCGCGCCGTGGTCCTGCGCGACGGCTGCGTCCTGCACGACGGACCGCCCCCGGAGGCCGTCGGCCAGCACGCGCTGCCCGGCCACGACCACGTCCACCCGCACACCGCCGACGCGGAGCCGGTCCGCACCGGCCTGCTGACCTAAGGACCACGGCGATGGAACTCCTCAACTACGCCTTCATGCAGCGGGCCCTGCTCGCCGCCGTCCTGGTCGGCATCACCGCGCCCGCCGTCGGCATCTACCTGGTGCAGCGCCGCCAGGCCCTGATGGGCGACGGCATCGGCCACGTCGCGATGACGGGTGTCGGCCTCGGCTTCCTGCTCTCCACCTCGCCCGTGTGGATGGCGACGGCGGTCGCGATCGTCGGCGCCGTCGTGATGGAGCTGATCCGCTGGTACGGCAAGACGCGCGGCGACATCGCGCTCGCGATGCTGTTCTACGGCGGCATGGCGGGCGGCGTCATGTTCATCAACCTCGCCCCCGGCGGCTCGAACGCGAACCTCCAGTCGTACCTCTTCGGCTCGCTCTCCACGGTCTCCGAGCAGGACGTCACGGCGATCTGCCTGCTCGCCGCCTTTGTGGTCCTGGTCACGCTCGGCCTGCGCCGACAGCTCTTCGCGGTCAGCCAGGACGAGGAGTTCGCGCGCGTGACGGGCCTGCCCGTGCGCGCCCTGAACCTGCTCACCGCCGTCACCGCCGCGGTCACCGTCACCGTCGCCATGCGCGTCGTGGGCCTGCTCCTGGTCTCCGCGCTGATGGTGGTGCCCGTCGCGGCCGCCCAGCAGCTCACCCGGAGCTTCGCGGCGACCTTCGCGGTCTCGGTGGCGATCGGCGTCGCGGTGACGCTCGGCGGCACCGTCACGTCGTACTACCAGGACGTACCGCCCGGCGCGACGATCGTGCTTCTCACCATCGGCGTCTTCATCGCCCTCACGGTCCTCGCGACGCCGCTGGCCAGGCGCAGAGCCCGTGCGGCGGCGGCCGCCCAGGCCGGGGGCGACCCCGCGGAGTGCGTGGTTCCGGCGCAGGCGCCCGCCAAGCTCTGACCTGAGCTCAGGCTTACCTGGCACAATGGCCCGGCAGGCTTGAGCAGCGGCAGGCTCGGGCCGCAGACCAGAGCGCAGATGCGAGGAGGCAACCGTGGGAGCCCCGGTTCGAGGCAGGTCGACCCGCCAGCGCGCGGCAGTGGCGGCGGCGCTCGACGACGTGGACGAGTTCCGCAGTGCGCAGGAGCTGCACGACATGCTCAAGCACAAGGGCGACTCCGTCGGTCTCACCACGGTCTACCGCACCCTCCAGTCGCTCGCCGACGCGGGCGAGGTCGACGCGCTGCGCACCAGCGAGGGCGAGACGGTCTACCGCAGGTGCTCCACCGGCGATCACCACCACCACCTGGTCTGCCGCGTCTGCGGCAAGGCCGTCGAGGTGGAGGGTCCCGCGGTCGAGAAGTGGGCCGAGGCGATCGCCTCGGAGCACGGGTACGTCAACGTGGCGCACACGGTGGAGATCTTCGGTACGTGCGCGGAGTGCGCGAGCAAGTAGTCGTACGCATGGGTGAGGGGCCCGCACCGTCAGCTCGACGGTGCGGGCCCCTCACGCATGTCTGCGGCCTCTGTGTGTGACGCCTAGCTTTCCGCGATCTGCTGCTCGTTGGGGATCGCCCCACCGAACCGGCGGTCGCGCGAGGCGTACTCAAGGCAGGCCCGCCACAGGTCGCGCCGGTCGAAGTCCGGCCACAGCACGTCCTGGAAGACCATCTCGGCGTAGGCGCTCTGCCAGAGCAGGTAGTTGGAGGTGCGCTGCTCGCCGCTGGGGCGCAGGAACAGGTCGACGTCCGGCATGTCCGGGTAGTACAGGTACTTGGCGAAGGTCTTCTCGTTCACCTTCGACGGGTCGAGCCGCCCCGCCTTCACGTCCTCGGCGAGGGCCTGCGCCGCGTCGGCGATTTCCGCACGGCCGCCGTAGTTCATGCAGAAGTACAGGGTCAGCTTGTCGTTGCCCTTGGTCTGCTCCTGGGAGATCTCCAGCTCCTTGGCGACCGACTTCCACAGCTTGGGCATCCGCCCCACCCAGCGCACCCGGATGCCGAGTTCGTCGAGCTGGTCGCGGGTCTTGCGGATGAAGTCGCGGTTGAAGTTCATCAGGAACTTCACCTCGTCCGGGGACCGCTTCCAGTTCTCGGTCGAGAAGGCGTAGAGCGAGATCGCCCCGACGCCCATCTCGATGCCGCCCTGCAGCACGTCCAGGACGCGCTCGGCGCCGACCTTGTGCCCCTCGGTGCGCGGCAGGCCGCGCTCCTTGGCCCAGCGCCCGTTCCCGTCCATGACGATGGCGACGTGCCTGGGCACCAGCTCGCCGGGGATCTTCGGCGGCCGCGCGCCCGAGGGGTGCGGCTCGGGGGTCGTGTACTCACGGCGGGACCGTCCGAGGATTCCGCGTCGTGCCATGGGGGACTCTCTCCTAGCTACTGGCTTCAGTTCTTCTCTACGTACCGCAGTGAACGCAGTCCGCGCTCCAAATGCCAATGCAGATAGGCGGAAACGAGCCCACTGCCCTCCCTGGCGTGCCGCGCCTCGCACGCGTCCGCCGTCGCCCAGTCGCCGGTGAGCAGGGCGGCGAGGAGCGTGAGGGCCTCGGCCGAGGGTACGACGCTGCCCGGCACCCGGCAGTCAACGCAAATCGAGCCGCCCGCCGCGACCGAGAAGAACCGGTTCGGCCCGGGCATCCCGCACTTCGCGCAGTCGTTGAAGCTCGGCGCGTAGCCGTTCACGGCGAGGGAGCGGAGCAGGAACGCGTCCAGTACGAGATGGGGCTCGTGCTCCCCGCGGGCCAGGACCCGCAGCCCGCCGACGAGCAGGAGGTACTGCTGCACGGCGGGCTCGCCCTCGTGGTCGGTGAACCGTTCCGCCGTCTCCAGCATGGCCGTACCCGCGGTGTAGCGGGCGTAGTCCGTGACGATCCCGCTACCGTACGGAGCGATCGTCTCGCTCTGCGTGCACAACGGGAGCCCGCGCCCGACCAGTTCGCTGTTGCGCGCGAAGAACTGCACGTCGACGTGGGAGAAGGGTTCGAGCCGCGCCCCGAACTTGGACTTGGTCCGCCGCACTCCGCGCGCCACTGCGCGTACGCGGCCGTGACCGCGCGTGAGTATCGTGATGATGCGGTCCGCCTCACCCAGCTTCTGGGTGCGCAGCACGATGCCGTCGTCGCGGAACAGGCTCATGGGGCCATTCTCGCGCACGGGACCGTGTGCACGGGGCGGAGGGCGTCATACCTCGTACTGGTGAACGTGGCCGGTCCGGCTGGCGCGGCACCGGCCACGCCAGTAAGACTCACAGTATGAGCCTGGAACGCGTCACGATCACCATCCCCAGCGAGACGCTGGAGGCCGCCAAGTCGGCCGCCGAACGCGAAGGTTTGAGCGTCTCCGCCTGGCTGTCACGGGCCGCCGAACACGCCGCGAAGATCGAAGCCGGGCTGGCCGCAGCGGAGGAGGCCATGGCGCACCTCGATCCACCGACACCGGAGGAGCAGGAATGGGTGGACGCCGTCATGGATGACGCCACACGCTCCGAGCATTCGGGGAACCAGTCGCGAGGCGCCGCGTGAGCACTCTGAAGCCGTTCGTCTACGACGCCGGGGCGCTGATCGCCGCCGAGCGGAACCAGGTCGCTTTCTGGCGAGCCCATCGCTCCTATCTGACCGCCGGTGGCGTGCCGCTGGTACCCGCGCCCGTCGTGTCCCAGGCGTGGCGGGACGGCGCCCGCCAGGCCCAGATCGCACGCCTGCTCAGCGGCTGCGACGTGCCGCCCCTTGACCACCCCCTCGCCCGGAGCGTCGGCGAGCTCTTAGGGCAGGCCGACACCTCGGATCCGGTGGACGGCGCCGTCGCGGTGATCGCCGCGCGGCTCGGAGCCAGAGTCTTCACCTCGGACCCCGGCGACATCCAACACCTCCTGGATCACCTCGGCCCGGCCGGTAAGCACGCCAGGGTCTGGCCCTTGCGCTGAAGCCCGGAGAGCACACTCAAGGCACCTCCCCCCGGCTCCGCGCGTTCGCATACGCCGTCGCCGCGCGCATCCGCTCCTCCGTAGTCGCCGTACGGGCGGCCTCCGGCGCACAGTCCCACTCCCTGCCGCCCCCGTACGGGCGCAGCTGGACGTACGGCCCCTCATGGCCCATGACCCTGCCGACGCGGCCACTGCGGGTGTCCACGACGTACGCGCCGACCGGAAGCGGAAAGTTCACGCCACACTCCTCAACGCGGCGGCCAGGCGAGCCGCCACATCGGCGGAACAACCGCCCAATTCGATTCGCGGGCAAGGCGCTTCGCGGGCGAGCGAGGCCTGGTCGATCCGCAATGACGGCAAGGTAATTCCCGCCCGCGTGAGTGCGTCGCGCAATTCCTTCACGGTGTCCTCCGCCTGTTCGATACATGCCACTGCGTGGTGCTCCGATGCAGCTTTCACGTGGTTCCCCTAGGTCTGTGGATTTCACTCTTCGCCCTCCTACGGTGACGGAGTCCACCTACACTCGGCAGGAGTCTGTCCGCTACAACTGCGGGGCATGGGAGGGCGGTTGGCCATGGCCAATGGTTCACGTGGATCACGACAGGCGGCGTGGGAGTTCTTCGGAGCGGAGCTCAAACGACGCCGCGAGGACGCGGGATTCTCTCAGTCGGTCCTTGGGGCGCGGGTTTTTGTCTCCGGTGGGTACATTGGGCAGTTCGAGCAGGCAATTCGCCGCCCGCAGCTGGATGTGGCTCAACGTATTGACGAGGTGCTACAAACCGACGGCTTTTTCGAACGGTTGTGGCGCAAGCTCATCAAGGAACAGCCATTCACGGACTACTTCGCCCATGTGGCGGAGCTGGAGCGACTGGCCACTGAGATCTGCGAGTTCGAACCGGCGCTTGTTCCTGGGCTGCTCCAGACCCCCGAGTACGCCCGCGCACTGTACGAGTCAAGCAACCCCTTCGTCACTGACGAGTACATCGAAGAGCAGCTCAGAGCCCGCATGGATCGCACCCTGCTCCTCAAGGACGCTACACGGCCCCTGTATTGGGCGATCTTGCATGAAACCGCGCTGTGCGTACCGGTCGGCGGCCCCGACACCATGGCCGACCAACTGGATCACCTCTTGGTGATGGCACGGGAACGCAAGGCGCTGCTGCAAGTGCTCCCCTTCGCGGCTGGAGCCCACACCCGCATGGGCAAGATGATGAAGCTCATGGAGTTCGACGATGCGCCGCCAACTGTCTATACAGAGGGGGTGAGTTCAGGAACCCTCCTCGACGAACCCGCAGTGGTGAAGCGGGTAAGGGCGTCTTACGATCTGCTCAGGGCCGTCGCGTTGTCACCGGAAGCGTCCTTGGCCCTGATCAACTCTGTGTCGGAGGACTACAGAACATGCGCGAGTACGCCCTGAGTAGCGCCCGCTGGCGCAAAAGCAGCTACAGCAGCGGCGACGGCGGCGAAAACTGTGTCGAGGTCGCGTACGACTTCATCGGCGCCGCCCGCTGGCGGAAGAGCACGTACAGCAGCGGCGACGAAAGCGACAACTGCGTCGAGGTCGCCGACGGAGTCCCCGGCGTCGTCCCCGTCCGGGACAGCAAGACCGCCCCCGAGGGCCCCGCCCTGCTGATCGGCGCCGCCGCCTGGTCCGCGTTCGTGGCGTACACGAAACGCTGACGCAAGGGCGGCCCCGCAAGGGGCGCGGGGAACTGCGCGCTCAGCCCCCACCAACCCGCAGGCTACTGACGGCTGATCGCCCTCGTAACACCCGCCGCGATCGTCGTGGCGAGAGTCCACCCCAGCACCACCAACGCGTACCCGAACCACTGATACGCCCCCTGCGCGGCATACGCACTCTCCTGACCGAAGTCGACGATCGGCAGCAGCAGGTCAAGGGAGTAGAAGACCGGATTGAAGTCCGGCGCCTCATCCGGCTTCAGCGCGGACGGCTCGCGCACCGCGAACGTGACCGCCCCCACGAGCAGCAGCGAGAACAGCCAGACCGCCGCCCGCGTGGGCCGGAAGCCATAGCCGACGGTCCAGTCCTGGAGGTACCCCCAGGCCCTGGCGTACCACGCCAGGGTCGCCCGGTGCCGCCGCTGCTTGGCGAGCTGCACCGTGCGGGCAGCCGCGTCATCGCCCACCCGGCGGTACGCGGCGGTGAGCTGCTCATACGCGTACGGAACGTACCCGTCGACATCCCGTTCAAGGGCCTGGAGCCGCCGCTCGGCCGGTTCGTGCGGGCCGATCCTCGCGTACGTGAGTCCGTCGAG
This sequence comes from Streptomyces kanamyceticus, assembly GCF_008704495.1. Taxonomy (NCBI): domain Bacteria; kingdom Bacillati; phylum Actinomycetota; class Actinomycetes; order Kitasatosporales; family Streptomycetaceae; genus Streptomyces; species Streptomyces kanamyceticus. The sequence continues at coordinate 6,810,798 of NZ_CP023699.1, read as the reverse complement.
GCGGACCTCGTCCGGCCAGGTCTCCGGGGCGATGTGCAGGTAGTCGAGCTGGCAGCCGCGCAGCGTGATGGCGCCCTCGATGGGCTCGGCCAGGTTCAGATAGAGGGAGCCCGCGACGAGGCTGGCGCGCAAGGCCGTGCCACCGGGGTTGGAGAGCCGGGCGCCCTCCAGGTTGAGCTGGCCGGGAAGGCGGACCCCGGGCAGATTGACCCGGCCGTACGCCCTCAGCCGCGCCGCGTGCAGATCCGAGCCGCCGTTGAGGTTCGCCCCGTGCAGAGCCGTCCCACCCGGATTCCTCAGCACCGCGTCGTCGAAGGTGATGTTCCCGGCGACGACCGCACCCGCGAGGCTCACGAGCCCGTGGGCGATGAGCCCGCCGTCCGCCTGGAGGTCGTCTTCGATGCTGACGCGGTTGAGCGCGAGGACGGGCTCGTCAAGGGCGACGCCCTCCTCCCCCACGTGCGCGCCCTGGAGGAACACCGCCCCGGCGATCCGCGCGCCACCGAGCCGTACGCGCCCTCGGACACGGCACCCCGCCATCCGCAGGGAACCGTCCACCCGAAGGGCTATCGCGTTCACGCCGGGCAGCACGGACCAGCCCAGGTTGAGCTGACGCAACTGCGCCCCGTACACGTCGAGTTCCTCGTCGAAGTAGCAGGCCCACAGATGAATCGGCCCCGCGACCTCCGCGCACTGAAGGTCAAGCCGCCCACTGATCCGGGCACCGTGCAACCGCAGGAACGGGATCTCCCCCTCCGCGCGCGGCCCGCCGACGAGCAACGCCCGCAACACCTCGGCCCGCACGGTCCGTTCGGGCCCCCACTCGGCGCCGGAGGTCGCGGGTTCCCTGGGCCGCACCCGGAAGTCGACGGACTGCCCCAGGGCATACGCGTCCCACACCCGCCGCTCGGCGTCGGTCAGTTGACTGGTATCCACCGGCGCGACTCTAGGTTCCCCACCCGGAGCCGATCTTGGCTTTCAGCCGTTCTGGAGTCGCCACCGCGTCACCCCTTCAGAATAAACACACAACTAACTCCGTTCCCACACAGGCGAGTTGCGCACAGGAAACCGGCGGCCACCGATGCCGGGACCACCTCACGGGCGGCTCCCTGCCGCGTTCCTCATGACGGGGGGGACGCACTCTTGCGTTCCAGATGCCATGAAGGAAGAAGGAAACCTATGCCCGAGATCGGTTTTATCCGTGCATCTGATGAAGTCCTTGCCCTACGGAACGAGCTGGCCGACCGGGTGGTCCAGGCTCTCCGGCGTGCTGGTCTGCCCGCTCTTCGTGACATGGAAGTCGGCACGGCAGACCAGTCCGGTTCAGCGGTTCAAGTCGATTCCGACGCCGAGACGGCTTCAGCGCCTGTCTCTGTGATCTGGAGGTGCGGCGCTGCCGCAACCCAGGCCGCTGTCGACAGCCTCACCTCAGGAAATGCTGACGCACCAGCTGTCCGGTATCCCGGGACGATAGGTCTCCACATGCAGAGTGCGTTGATTCAGATCTTGTTGTCGTCGGGGATCATCGCAACACTGAACAACGACAACATGAACCCGGAACGCGTTCTAGTTTTCGGGGCCATGTCCGACTTGCCACCTGCCCTGAGGCCTACATTCGTCCCAACGGGAAGTCGCTGACGTAACAGGTGCGGTGACACGGTCGTCACGCCTTCCGGATTGGTCGGCCCAGAGTTGCCGCCGAGGGGAAAGAATACCGATGAGCCACGAACTGTGGATCCATAAGTTCGTTGACGGTGAGAATGTCTCGCCAGACATGCAAGTGGTGCGGGAAATCCTGGAGCCCCATAACGTTGGCGAACCAACGAGCGAGGGTGAAGATATCCACTTCTCGATTCGCGCCGCTGATGGTGGCGAAGCTGATTTGGTGGGAGGGATTTGTGAGTTACGAAATTTTCGTGTGCCGGTTCGTGAACGGTGAACCAGTTGCGCTGGACAAGGAAGCTGTGCACGAAGCCCTTGGCCCCTACGTGACGGTGAGGGACCGAAATTTCCTCCAGATCAAGGCAGGAAGCGATGGAGGTGGTGCGGATGTTTACTTCAGCTCCGACACCAACATCACGATCAACCATTTCGGGGGAGATGAGATCATGAACGTCATCTCCGAGCTCGTACGGCGGACGGAAGCCTCCCTCATCCTGCCTGGTGGAACGGTGATCCTCAGTCGAGGCGAAGAACGTGAATGTCTACCTGCGAGCATCAGGGACGGGTGGGCAGTCGCCGTCGCGGCAACAGGCGAGGAAATCACGCGAGCGATCCGTGAATCTTGATTATTTCCCAACCAAGCAGGCGCAGTCATGAGCTACGGCCTGACCCTCTACAGGTTCGTGGACGGCGAACTGTCCGGGGTGGACATCGAGACGGTGAGGACGCTGCTGGCCGCGTACGATGCCGCGCCGGGGAGGGCCGCTGAGGATTCTCCGGAATTCTGGGTGCGGGCCCCTGACGGCAGTGAGGCGGAAGTGAGTGTCTCGGACAGCATCATTACCGTCGAGCGTCCACAGGCCGGCGAGGTGTGGAAGGTCATCATCGGCCTGATCAACCAGACCGGTACGGGTGTCCTCCTTACCGACGGCAGGTTCCTCTGCCCGGAGGTCATGCGCGGACACCTTCCCGAGGGCATGGCGAACGACTCCGTCTTCGTCCCGGAGATCACCCTGGAAGCTCTGGAGCGGATTGCCGGACCCTTCACGCATCCGCTGGCATAACAGGTTCTGCGACACGGTGGCCTGATGGTGTGCCCCTGCTTTCGAGCAGGGGCACACGCTCAGCCGACAGCAGGGAGCTGGCGGGCGAAGCGGCGGACGGCGTCAGTGAAGGCATCCGGGTCGTCGAAGTTCGCGAGGTGCCGTGCCCTCGGGATCAATTCGACGCGAGCGTGCGGATGCGCGCGGGCGAAGTCCGCCTCACCGGCGCGGAAAAGGGTGTCCTTCTCGCCGTTCAGGATGAGGACCGGACCCTTCACATGACGCATCGCCCCCGCGTCGAAGCGTCCGAGCACTTCACCCCAGGCCGCTGGCAGGGTGTGGAAGGCATAGCCGGAACGGATGGTCGCCTCCACCACTTCCCGTGGGTAGAGCCGCCGCAGCAACCGATCGTTCCACCGGGCCAGCCGATCCGCCGACATACGAGGCACCTGCCTGGCGACCCACCGATAGGGCGCTGTCCAGAGTCCGCGGGTGGAGGCACTGGCTCCCGCGAGGATCAGCCCGCGCAGGTGTTCCGGACAGCGCCGCGCGAACTCCAGCGAGGCGTATCCGCCGAGCGAGTGCCCGACGACCAGGGCCGGTCCACGGTCGAGCGAGTCCACCGCGGCAGCGATGATCTCCGTCGCGGCGCTCAGGCTCCAGGGCTGAGCCGAGCGCTCTCCGTGGCCGGGCAAGTCGACGGCGACCACCGGGAATTCGTCCCGGAGTGCGGCGATCTGCATGCTCCACTGGCCCGCGCTGAAGCGCGTCCCGTGAACGAAGACGATGGGCACCGCGTCCGCTGCTGTCATCAGTTACCAATTCCCTTCCCCGGCTGGCACCTTACTTCGTCGGGGATTCCACTGCCGCGACGGTTTACTCCGCACCCGGCTAACACCCAGGTTTACCCCTCATCGACACCCATGGGTTGACGTGTACCACCGCGCTCCCCGCGTAACTTCTCCGCTCGTCGGCGAGTACGCCGATGACCACGGATGAAGCCGAAACAGGGGGAAACACTCATGCGCATACGTTCACGCATGGCTCCGATCGCTCTGACCTCCGTCATGCTCGGCGGAGGAATGGCCGCCGCGACCGCCGCGACGGCGAGCGCCGACGCGCCGAAGGCCGGGGCCCAGATCCAGTCCTGCTACGGCAGCGCGAAGAACTACAAGGCCGAGGGCAGCGGCACCACGGCGATCTGGCCCGCCGGTACCGCCTGGGCCAAGACCACCGGCAACTGCGCGGACATCAACATCAAGGTGAACTACAACCGGCACGTCAAGATCTGCTACCGCCACGGCTGCGGGGACTACCAGTACGCCAAGGCGGGCCAGTGGAAGGTGCTCGACGACAACGTGCCGAACGGGTGGGAGTTCTACCTCGAATTCTCCGGCGGCAACGACGGGACCGGCAAGGTCGCCTACTGACCCGGGGCCGACCTCGCCACGGCGGCCGCGTCGGACAAGGCCTGGGTCTCGGCGTACGACGGGACGCGGGCGGGCACCGGGACGCCCCGGGCCACCGACGCGGCCGCCGCCACCGCCGCGCCGAGTGCCGCGCGGAACAGCAGCGAGCCGGTGCTGATCCGCCGGACGCCCGCCTCCGCGAGCTCGGCGAGGGAAGGGCCGTCCGGCGCGTGGAGGATGTTCAGCGGGGTGTCGAGGGTCGCGGCGGCCAGCTCCGTGATCGCACGTACGTCCCGCAGTCCGGGGACGAACACCCCGTCCGCGCCCGCCCGTTGGTAGGCACGGAGCCGGTCGGCAGTCTCCGCCGCCGCCCCTGCACCCGGCAGCCAGTACGTATCCGTGCGGGCGTTGACGAAGAGCCGCCCCGACGCCGTCTCGCGCACGGCGTGCAGGATCTCGCTCTGGTGCCCGGCGTCGCGCAGCGTGCCGTCGGGGCGGCCGTCCTCGATGTTCACTCCGACGATCCCGGCGTCCGCCAACTCGCCTACGAGAGCGGCGACTTCCTCGGGTCGGTCACTGAAGCCGCCCTCGATGTCGACGGTGACGAGGGCGTCGGTGCGGGCCAGGCCGCGGGCGAGCCGTACGGTCTGCGCGCGGGCGGCGCCCGTGCCGTCCGGCAGTCCCGCGGCGGCGGCCACGCCCAGGCTGGTCGTGCCGATCGCGCGGAACCCCGCGGCGACGAGCGCGGCGGCCGACGCGTGGTCCCAGGCGTTGGGCAGGACCAGGGGCGCGCCGGGGCGGCGGTGCAGGTCGCGGAACTCCTCGTACCGAAGTGTCATGGCACGAACGTACGGGCGCGACGCTTCGGTGCGGGCCGAAGCGTGCCGCCCGGCGCGTCACTCCTCGCGGACGGGGAAGTACTGCCGGGGCGTGAGGCCCACGACCCGGTGGAAGGCCGCGACGAACGAGCTCGCCGACGCGTAGCCCACGCGCCGGGCGACCGCCTCCACCGGGAGGCCCTCGGCGAGCAGCGGCATCGCGGCCCGCATCCGCAGCCGCTTGCGCCACTGGCCGAAGGCCAGGCCGGTCTCCGCGGTGAAGAGCCGCGCCAAGGTCCGTTCGGCGGCGCCCACTTCGCTCCCCCAGGCCTCCAGGGTCCGGTCGTCGGCCGGGTCGTCGGCGAGCGCACGCGCGACCCGCAGGGCCCGCGGGTCGCGCGGCTCGGAGACGGAGACCGTCGCCACGGGCACGGGCCGCAGGACGTCGAGCAGTACCGCCTCGGCGCGCGAGCGGGCGTCCGTGGGCAGGTCGGTACGGACCAGGTGGTCGATGAGGGCGCGCGGGAGAGGCCCAACGGCCAGCACAGTGGGTTCGGTCCAGACGGAGTCGGCGGGACAGTGCGTGGGGTCGACGTAGGGGCTGCGCATCACCGTGTCGCCCTCCGCCTCGGTCGCGTGGGGCAGCCCGGCGGGGATCCACAGGGCGAGCGAGGGCGGCAGCATCCAAGTGCCCTGTCCGGTGCGGACGCGGAGCAACCCCTGGGAGGCCCAGGCGAGTTGGTGGACCGGGTGGGTGTGCGTGCGGAAGGCGCGGCCGCGCGGCATCGCGAAGCTGCCGACGAAGATCGCGGTGGTGATCGGCGCGCTGGGCCCGGCGGTTCGGGCGTGTCCGGTTCGGCCATGACCCGTTCGACCGTGTCCGGTTCGCGACATGGGACGGCAGTCTAGCCCGTGGCTGACACGACGGGGCGCGGCCTAGCGTCGCCGTATGCCGATGAACGAAGCACACCAGCAGCTGTGCAGCTCCGAGGAGTGGGCGCAGACCGTACGGGACCGCATCCTGCCGTGGGCCCTTGAAGACATCGAACTCGGCGACGAGGTGGTGGAGATCGGGCCTGGCTACGGCGCCAACCTCCGCGTGCTCGTCGACCTCGTCCCCTCCCTCACCGCCGTCGAGATCGACGGGGCGACCGCCCGGCTCCTGGAGCGCGACTGGGGCGGCCGGGCCCGGATCCTGCACGCGGACGCCGCCAGGATGCCGCTGCCCGACGCGGCGTACTCCGCGGTCGTCGGCTTCACGATGCTGCACCACGTGCCGACCGACGAGCTCCAGGACCGCATCTTCGCGGAGGCGTTCCGCGTGCTCCGCCCCGGCGGCGTCTTCGCGGGCAGCGACAGCCAGCCGAGCCGCGAGCTCGACGAGCTGCACGTCGGGGACGTCATGAACACCGTGGACCCGGCCGGTCTGCCCACCCGTCTCAAGGCGGCGGGCTTCTCCGGGGCCGAGGTCCTGCTGCACCCGGAGACCGGCGGAATGCGCTTCCGCGCCCGGAAGCCATAGCCCAAGATGTGGTCATGAAGAGTGACCTGTTCTCCAACGACCACATGGCGCAGCCGGCCCACATACCCGGCATGACCCTCCAGAACGCCAAGTCCATCAAGTACGCCGTCAATGGCGAGATGCTCGCTCGCCAGGGCGCGATGATCGCCTACCGGGGCAGCCTCCAGTTCGAGCGGAAGAGCCAGGGCGGCGTCGGCGGCCTGCTCAAGCGGGCGGTGACCGGCGAGGGGCTGCCGCTGATGGCCGTGCGCGGCCAGGGCGAGGCGTGGTTCGCGCACGAGGCGCAGAACTGCTTCATAGTCGACGTGGAGCCCGGCGACGTCCTCACCGTCAACGGCCGCAACGTCCTGTGCTTCGACGCGACCCTCTCGTACAAGATCGAGACGGTGAAGGGCGCGGGCATCACCGGCGGCGGCCTGTTCAACAGCGTCTTCACCGGCACCGGCCGCCTCGGCCTGATCTGCGAGGGCAACCCCCTGGTCATCCCGGTCACCAAGGACCAGCCGGTGTACGTCGACACGGACGCGGTGGTCGGCTGGACCGCCAACCTCGGCACCTCCCTGCACCGCTCCCAGTCGATCGGCTCGATGATCCGCGGCGGCTCGGGCGAGGCGGTCCAGCTCATGCTCCAGGGCGAGGGCCACGTCATCGTCCGCCCGAGCGAGGCGACTCCGCAGAAGCCGCAGCAGCACTGACGGTTCCCGGCCGCCGGCCGGGGCCCGGCGCCACCTCCGTGCCGGTCATCGACGCCCCGTGGGAGAGCAGCTATCTCGCGGTGCGCGCGGGAGCTGGGGCCCGTCATCAACAGCGGGGGTGACCACCCGGTGCGGGACCTGCCGTAGCGATCGGCGACCGGCGGACGCCGCCGAATCCCGGGGCGGAGTGCTCGGCGGGCTGGCAGAGCACCAGGGCGACGTCGTCGGCGAGCGGTGCGCCCGTGTGCGCGGTGAGCAGTGCGTACAGCGCGTCGAGCGCGTCGCACGGGAGCGGCGCGGCCAGCGCGTCGGCGACACCCTGGAGCAGCGGGAAGTCGACGCCGCCCGCGTCCCGCGCCTCGCTGAGCCCGTCCGTGTAGAACAGCACCCTGTCCCCCGGCTGTAGCCACCCGCGCCACAGGGCGGGCCGCGGGCCGAGGCCCAACGGCGTGGTGTGGTCCGGGGGTTCGAGGAGTTTCGTCTCCTGGCCCACGCGCAGCGGCGCGGGGTGACCGCAGTTGACGATCCTGACCTCGCCCGGCACGAACTCGGCGAAGAGCGCCGTCACGAAGTCCTCGGGGCCCAGCTCCGTGCCGATGCGGGCGTCCAGCTCCCGCGCCAGGTCGGGCAGGCGGGGCGTGAGGTAGGCGAGGTCGCGGAAGGCCCTGAGCGCACCGGCCGAGATCCGCAGCGCGTCCAGGTCGTGGCCGCGCACGTCGCCGATGAACACCCTTGTGCCGTACGGCGTGTGGGCGATGTCGTACACGTCGCCGCCCACCGTCGCCCCCTGGACGGGGCAGTAGTGCCGGGTGCAGACGTCGACGCCGCCGATCCGTTCGGCGAAGGGGCGCAGGATCGCGCCCTGTGCGGCCCGCGCCACCTCGGTGGCCCTGGCGAGCGCGGCGGACTGCCCGGCGCGCCGGGCTGCGACGGTGACGGCGAGCCCGCCGCCGGTGAGCAGCGCGAGGAAGTCGAGGGGAAAGGGCGGCGACGCCGAGTAGCCGTGCCCCGCCCAGGCGAGGAGGGCGAGGAAGGTGGTCCAGCAGACCATGGCTGCCGTGTGCACGACGCCGAACCGCAGGCAGGCGGCGAGCGGGCCGATCAGCAGCGCGGCGGTGGCCGGTTCCCAGCCCGCGAAGAATCCCGGGGCGGCGAGGACGGAGCAGGCGGTCATGGGCAGTACGCGGACGGCTCCCGCGCCCCACCCGTCACGGCCGATACCGGTGGCCCAGCTGTCACACCACCCCGCACGGGCGCGCCATCGCTCACGCCACCCTTCACGGATGGCCATGCAGGGACCCTCCTGACTCTCCGTAACTCTCCGTAACCCCGCTCGCTGAACGGCCACTATGACGCAGGAGACCGACCCCCACCACCCGTTGATCACAGCAGGCGCGGGGATGACCGGAGCCGGCCGACCGTTGCGGGAAATTGAGCGCATCGCCCTCTCCAGGGCTCAACTTGCGGCAACCGCGCGCCACCGCCACCCCCGCGGAGGAGACTACGGATCATGAATCTCCCCTCTGAGACAACGAGTTTCGTCGGGCGGGCAGCCGAACTGCGGGAGATCAGCGACCTGTTGGCGGAGGCCCGGCTCGTGACCCTGACCGGGGTGGGCGGAGTCGGGAAGTCACGCCTGGCCCTGCGCGCCGCCCACCGGCTCCAGGGCGATTACGCGCACGGGGCGCGCCTGGTCCAGCTGGCCCCGCTCCGCGACGCCTCCCTGCTCGGGCACGTCCTGTTCGAAGAGCTGAAGCTCGCCGACCAGACCCTGCGGCCCCCCGAGGAACTGGTCGCCGAGTGGCTCGCCGACAAGCAGCTCCTGCTCGTCCTCGATTCGTGCGAGCACCTGGTGGCGGACTGCGCCCGCCTGACCCAAACCCTCCTGGACACCGCGCCTGACCTGCGGATCCTGGTCACCAGCAGACAGCCGCTCGGCGCGCGCGGCGAGCGAGGCATGGAGGTGCACCCGCTGCCCGTGCCCCTGCCGCCCACCCATCGGGACGCGCCACCCGAGCGCAGCGACGCGCTGACGCTCTTCGCCGAGCGCGCCGCGACCGCGCTGCCCGGCTTCGAGCTCTGCGCGGCGCGCCGGGCGTCCGCGGCCGCCGTCTGCCGCCGCCTCGACGGCATCCCGCTGGCCATCGAGCTCGCCGCCGCCCAGCTCGCCGAGCTCTCCCTGGAACAGCTCGCCGACCGGATCAACGACCGCTTCGACGCGCTCACCGAACGGACGGGACCCGGCACCGGCACCGCCGTGCTGCCGCGCCACCGGACCCTGCGCACCACCATCGGCTGGAGCCACGAACTGTGCACGCCCCTGGAGCGGTTGCTGTGGGCGCGCCTCTCCGTCTTCACGGGCGGCTTCGACCTGAGCGGCGCGCGGGCGGTGGGCGCGGGCGGGCCGATCCCCGCGGGCGAGGTCGAGCAGCTCGTCGACGGCCTGGTCGCCAAGTCCCTGGTGCGCAGCCACACGGACGACACCGACCACCCGCGCTACGGCATGCTCGACACCGTCCGCGAGTTCGGCGCCCAGTGGCTGCGCGAGCTCGACGAGGAGTACGAGACCCGGTGCGCGCACCGGGACCACCACCGGGACCTGGCCCTGCGCGCCGACGCCGAATGGATCGGCCCGCACCAGGTCACCTGGTACACCCGCCTGGCCGCCGACCACGCCAACTTCCGTACGGCGCTGGACTTCTGCCTCACCAAGGGGCACGGCCACACCGCCCTGGAGATCGGCGGGGCGCTCTGGTTCTTCTGGGTCGCGTGCGGGTTCGCCCGGGAGGGCAGGCACTATCTGGAGTGGGCCCTCGACGTGTGCGAGGACCCGGGCCCGGCCCGCGCCAAGGCCCTGTGGGCGTGCGGCGCCGCGGCCATCGGGCAGGGGGACGCCGGGGCGGGCTCGCGGTTCACCGGCGAGTTCCGCGAAGCCGTGGCGGGCAGCACGGACCCGGGCGCGGCCACCGCCGCGGCCTACCTCGAAAGCGCCGTGCTGACCCTGCGCGGGGACCCGCCGACGGCCGGCGCGGTGCTCGCGTCGGTGCCGGAATCCCCCGCCGGGTACGGCGCCTTCGAGGGAGCCGCGTTCCTGAACGAGGTGACTCGCTCGTTCGTGCACGTCCACCTCGGGGAGTTCACCGCCGCGGCGGACGTCGCCGAAGCGGCGAGCGCCCGGTGCGAGGAGCTCGGCGAGCGGTGGATCCGCGCCTGGGCCGAGTACCTCAGGGCGCTGGCCGCCACCGGCCTCGGCCGTCCCGCCGAAGCCATCGCCCACGCCGGGACGGCCCTGCGGGGCAAGGCGCTCCTGCACGACACCATCGGCGTCGTCATGGTCGTCGACCTGCTCGCATCGGCGTTCGCGGGAACGGGCCACGGCGAGCGGGCGGCCCGGCTCCTCGGCATCGGCCAGCGGATGTGGCAGACGGTGGGCCTGGCCCAGATGGGCATCGCCGAACTGCGCGCCGCGCGCGAGCAGTCGGAGCAGCGGATCAGGCGGTCCATCGGCGACGCGGCCTACGAGGCGGCCTACCGCGCGGGCCTGGACACCGACCCCGCCGACGGTCTCGCCTACGCCCTCACCACCCCCTCGGAGCCCGCACGCCCCTGAGACCTCACCCCACCCCCCGCATGCCCTGCCCCGCCCGCTCCCCGATGCCCCGGAAGTGGTCCGCCATCGCCCGTTGCGCGCGGACCACGTCCCTGGCGCGCAGCGCGGTCACGATGTCCCGGTGCCTGCGCACCGTCACGTCAGGCGCCGGATCGCTCGACCAACCGCGCGCGCCCGCGACCCGGTGGAAGACGTGCCAGAACGCGCCGAGCAGCTGCGGCACCAGCTCGTTGCCGAGGGAGCGGTAGAGCGTCTCGTGGAACTCGCGGTCCAGTTCGGGGAAGGCCGTGCCGGTCCCCGCCGCGCGCTCCATGCGCCCCACCAGGTCCTCCAGGCAGCACAGTTCGGCGTCGGTGAGCGATCCCGCGACCCGTCGCATCAGGCCCTCCTCCAGGACCTCGCGCACTTCCAGGATCTCCGCGAGGGCGTGGTCGTCGTCACGGACCTGGACGAGCGCGCGGAAGGTCAGTCCGTCGGCGAGCGGGGTGAGGGACGCCTGCCCGACGTACGTTCCATAACCGTGTCTGATCTCCACGATGTCCAGGGCCTGGAGCGCCTTGAGCGCCTCGCGCACGGAGTTCCGGCTCACCCCGAGGACCTCCATCAGCTCGGTCTCGGTGGGCAGCGGGGACCCCGGCCGCAGCCCTCTCTCCAGTATCAACTGCACGACCTCGCGCCGCACTTGACCGCTCACACGCCGCTCTCGGACTGGCTCCTTGGGCATGCGGGCCATCGTAGGCACGGGTGACATCCCACGTCCCACCTCCGGTACGACTTCGCCGTATTCGGATCCCTGCGCGATCTCTTGACCGGGTCCCTGACCGCTCCTATCGTCGCCACGCCACCACGACGTAGGACGTGGGATCTCTCAAGGGAGACACAGTGAGCGACCAGACCCCCCGGATCACGCACCACGGAGTCGCGCCGGACCGCCGCTCCTTCCTCAGGTACACCGGAGCGCTCGGCGCGGCCGCCGCCATCACCACCACGCTCTCCGCCTGCTCGTCGGGGCCCGAGTCCACCAACGAGACCGGGGGCGGCGGCAAGGGCGGCGACGCCACGCTCACGGCGGTCATCGGCTATGGCAACGACGGCAGTTGGGATCCGACGCAGACCGCGTCCGCGTTCGCGATGGCGGGCAACGAGCACATCTACGAGGGCCTGCTCGGCACCGACCCGATCACCCGCGAGCCCTACCCCGCGCTCGGCACCCAGATCCCCGCCGACCTCAAGGCGACCACCTGGAAGTTCGCCCTTCGCCCCGGCGCCAAATGGCACGACGGCAAGCCGGTCACCGCCGACGACGTGGTGTTCGTCTTCGAGCGGATCCTGGACCCGAAGACGCAGACCCTGGCCAAGGGCTTCTTCGAGAGTTGGCTGAAGGAGGTCAGGAAGGTCGACGCGATGAACGTCGAGCTGATCCTGAAGTTCCCCTTCCCCGACGGCGCGGCGCGCCTCTCCCTCGCCAAGATCATGCCGAAGCACGTCTTCTCCAAACCCGGCGCCTGGGAGGAGGCGACCAAGGGCAAGGCGGTGGGCTCGGGCCCGTACAAGCAGACCGCCCACAACCCGAAGTCGAACACCACCTTCGAGTCGTTCGCCGACTACAACGGCCCGCGCAGGGCCGCCTTCAAGAAGATGAACTGGCTGACCATCGTGGACGCGGCGCCGCGCGTCGCGAAGATCTCCGGTGGCAGCGCGGACGCGGAGATCTCCGACAACATCCCGTACGCCAACATCGAGCAGCTCAAGAAGGACGGCCTCACCGTCGAGGGCGGGGCGGGCATGAACAACCTCTTCCTGCTCTTCAACACCGAGCACAAGCCGTTCGACGACGTGCGCGTGCGGCAGGCCCTGCACTACGCCATCGACCGCGAGAAGATGATCCAGGCCGCCCTCAAGGGCCACGGCAAGGCGTCGACGTCCTTCCTCAACGAGGCCAACCCCACCTACCGGCCCGCCAAGACGGTCTACGGCTACGACCTGGCGAAGGCGAAGAAGCTCCTGAAGGCAGCCGGGGTCACCGACTTGAAGATCAACCTCATGGCCGTGAACGTGAGTTGGATCGTGGACTGCCTGCCCACCATCCAGGACGGCTGGAAGAAGCTCGGCGTCGACGTCACCCTCGACCCGCAGGAGACCACCGCCGTCTTCACCAAACTGGACCAGAAGAAGGACTTCCAGGTCGTCGCGGCCGCCTCGAACCCCAACCAGTTCGGGCTCGACGCCGACCTGATCATGCACTACAACTACGGCCCCGAGAACATCTGGATGGGCTACGCGCGCTGGGCCGACAACGCTGTCGCCAAGAAGCTCTTCAAGGACATGGACCAGGCGACGCGCGAGCCCGAGGCGTCGAAGAAGCGGGCCATGATCCAGGACTACATCGACACCGTGGCCGAGCAGGCCGTGCTCTACCCGGTCGTGCACAACGAACTCATGACCGCCTGGGACCCCAAGAAGCTCACCGGCGTCAAGGCCCAGCCGTATCCCGGGATCAATCTGCTCCAGGCCAAGTGGGCCTGATCCACGGCCAGTTCATGAGTTCGTAGCCAGTTCAGGAGTCGTACGCCGTGACCGCTGTCCTCAGAATCCTGGCCCGCCGCATCGCCCTGCTCGTCCCGCTGCTGCTCGGCATCGTCCTGTTCGTGTTCCTCGTGATGCGGTTCTCGGACGTCGACCCGGCCTCCGCCTTCTTCCAGGGCGCGAACCCGACGCCCGAACAGCTCCACCAGTTCCGGCAGGACAACGGCCTGCTCGACCCGCTGCCCGTGCGCTACGTCGCCTTCGTCGGCGACCTGCTCCACGGCGACATGGGCATCAGCGTCCTCAACCGCTCCCCCGTGCTCGACCAGGTCACCACCGCGCTGCCGCTCACGATGCAGCTCACCTTCCTGGGCCTCGGCATCGCGGTCGTCCTCTCGCTCACCCTCGGCGTGACCGCGGCGATCTACCGCGACCGGCTGCCCGACCAGCTGATCCGCGTCGTCTCGCTGACCGGCGTCGCGGCGCCCGGCTTCTGGCTGGCGCTCCTGATGATCCAGTACCTGGCGGTGGACCTCGGCTGGTTCCCCACCGGCGGCTACATCAACCCTGGCGACTCCCTCACCGGCTGGCTCAAGACCATGACGTTGCCCGCCCTGGCGCTCTCCCTGCCGGTCGCGGCGGGCCTCACCCGCATCATCCGCACCGCCGTGGTCGAGGAACTCGACAAGGACTACGTCCGCACGGCGATCGGCAGCGGCCTTCCCCCGGTCGTGGTCGTCGGCCGCAACGTCCTGCGCAACGCGCTCATCAACCCGCTCACCGTCCTCGGCCTGCGCGTCGGCTATCTGCTCGGCGGCGCCGTCGTCATCGAGACGATCTTCTCGCTGCCCGGCATGGGCAAGCTGATGATCGACGCCGTGAAGAACGGCGACCCCGCCGTCGTGCAGGGCGTCGTCATCACCACCGCCGTCGGCTTCGTCGTCGTCAACCTCGCCATCGACGTCCTCCACCTCCTGGTCAACCCGCGCCTGAGGGGGACGAGTTGATGATCACCTCACGCAAGGCGCTGACCGAGCGCCTCTCCGTACCCGGCATCAGGCTCCGCTCGCTGCGCAAGCTGCCCGTCCTGTCCCGGATCGCGGTCGGCGTCGTCGGCGTCATCGTCCTGGTGGCGCTCTTCGCACCGCTGCTCGCCCCGCACGACCCGCTCGACCAGCAGCCGCAGGTCGACGGCACGGGCCACCCCTCGGCCGACCACTGGATGGGCCAGGACAGCCTCGGCCGCGACATCCTCAGCAGGCTGATGTACGGCGCCCGTTGGTCCCTGGCCATCGGCCTCGGCGCCACCCTCCTCGCCCTCATCGTCGGCGCGGTCATCGGCGCGATCGCCGCGACCTCGCGCAAGGCCGTCGACGAGACGCTGATGCGCTGCCTCGACGTCGTCATGGCGTTCCCCGGCATCGCGCTCGCCGCCGTGCTCGTCGCGGTCTTCGGCGGCGGCATCACCGTCCTCATCTGCGCCATCGCGTTCCTGTTCACCCCGCCGATCGCCCGCGTCGTACGGGCCAACGTGATGGACCAGTACGGCGAGGACTACGTCGTCGCCGAACACGTCATCGGCGCCCGTACGCCGCACATCCTGATCCGCCACGTCGCCGTCAACTGCGCCGCCCCGATCCTCGTCTTCTGTACGGTGCAGGTCGCCGAGGCCATCGTCTTCGAGGCGTCGCTCTCCTTCATCGGCGCGGGCGTACGGCCGCCGGACCCGTCCTGGGGCAGCGTCATCGCCGACGGCAAGAACATGGTCCTGATCGGCGGCTGGTGGGCGACGGTCTTCCCCGGCCTCCTCATGCTCCTCACCGTGCTCGCCCTGAACATCCTCTCCGAGGGCGTCTCCGACGCGTGGGCCGCGCCGTCGGGCCGCGACGTCGCGGGCACGGCCCGCGACGAGGACCCCCTCGAAGCCGCCGAGCCCGGCAGCGGCGAGGTCCTCGCGCTCCCCGGCCTGACCGAGGCGGCCCTGCGCCTGCGCTCACGGGCCCGCCCGCTCCCCGAAGGCGCCCCGGTCCTCACGGTCACCGACCTCGCCATCGGCTTCGACGAGCGCCACGCCGGGGTGGACATCGTCGACGGCATCAGCTTCGACGTACGCCCCGGTGAAGTCCTCGGCCTGGTCGGCGAGTCGGGCTGCGGCAAGTCGCTGACCGCGCTGACGGTGATGGGCCTGCAGCCCAGGGGCGCCCGGGTGCGCGGCCGCGTCACCTTCGAAGGACGGGAACTGACCGGCCTGCCGATGCGGGCCCGCCGGGGCCTCCTCGGCCACGACATGGCGATGATCTACCAGGACGCCCTGTCCTCGCTGAACCCGGCGATGACGGTCCGCTCCCAGCTCAAACAGGTCGTACGCAGAGGTGGCCGCCGCACCCCCGTCGAGCTCCTCGAACTGGTGGGCCTCGACCCGGAACGCACCCTGCGCAGCTACCCGCACGAGCTCTCCGGCGGCCAGCGCCAGCGCGTCCTGATCGCCATGGCCCTCTCCCGCGACCCCAAGCTGATCGTCGCCGACGAGCCCACCACCGCGCTCGACGTCACCGTCCAGGCGCAGATCATCCAGCTCCTGCTGCGCCTGCGCGAGGAGTTGGGCTTCGCGCTGATCCTCGTCTCGCACGACCTGGCACTGGTCGCCGACGTCACCGACCGGGTGGTGGTGATGTACGGCGGCCAGATCGTCGAGACGGGCGTCACGGCGGACTTGGTGGAGACCCCGACCCACCACTACACGCGGGGCCTGCTCGGCTCGGTCCTCTCCCTGGAATCGGCGGCCCGACGCCTGACGCAGATCAGGGGGGTGGTGCCGTCTCCGGCGGACTTCCCGCGGGGTTGCAGGTTCGCGGACAGGTGCCCGCTGGCTTCAGCGGTGTGCCGGACGACAGCACCGGAACTCCTGGGCGGGAACCGGCACGCGACGGCATGCCATCACCCGGCGCAGGTGCAGGCGTGCCCCGTAAGGGGCGCGGGGAACGGCGCGCCCAGCCACAACAAACCCGCACCCGAGATCCCCGCAGCGCGCAGCTCCACAACGGAGAGTGAGCCGAAATGACCACCCCCATAGTGGAGTTGAACGACGTGCACGTAGTGCACAGGGCCCGCTCGGGCGGCCTCCTGTCCCGAGACAGGGTCTACGCGCTGACCGGCGCCACCCTGGCCATCTCGCCCGCCGAAACGGTAGGCATCGTCGGCGAATCGGGCTGCGGCAAATCCACCCTGGCCAAGGCCCTGGTCGGCGTGCAGCGCCCGACATCCGGCACGGTGTCGCTCCGGGGCCGCGACCTCGGGACGATGCCCCCGGCCGAACGCCGCACCGCCCTGGGGACCCGCACCGGAATGATCTTCCAGGACCCCTCGACCGCCCTGAACCGCAGACTCTCCGTACGCCAGATCCTCCGCGACCCCCTGGACGTGCACAAACGCGGCACCCCGAAGGAACGCGACGCCCGCGTGCGGGAGTTGATGGACCTGGTCGGCCTGCCCAAGGTCCTCGCCGACGGGCTGCCGGGACAGCTGTCCGGCGGACAGCGCCAACGCGTCGCCATCGCCCGCGCCCTGGCCCTGGAGCCCGACCTGGTCGTGGCCGACGAGCCGACCAGCGCGCTCGACGTGTCGGTCCGCGCCCAGATCCTCAACCTCCTCCTCGACCTCAAGGAACGCCTGGGCCTCGCCCTGGTCTTCGTCTCGCACGACATCCAGACCGTCCGCAGGATGAGCGACCGCGTCGTCACGATGTACCTCGGCAGGATCGTCGAGGAGTCGCCCGCCGCCGAGATCCTCGACCGGGCCAGGCACCCGTACACCCGCGCCCTGTTCTCCGCGACGCCCGGACTCCTCGACCCCATCGACCCGATCCCGCTGGTCGGCCCGGTGCCGTCGGCGACCCACCCGCCGAGCGGCTGCCCGTTCCGTACCCGCTGCTGGAAGGCCGACGAGGTGTGCGCGACCGCCATGCCGAACCCGGAACCGGCGGGCCCCGCTCACACGTTCCGTTGCCACCACCCCGTGGGCGAAGGACAGTCGACCCACGAACTCGTCACCCAGGCCGCCGCCACGGCCCCGCCCTCCAGGGAGCATCCATGACTCTGCCCACCCCGCTCACCGGTGTCGTCCCGCCCGTCTGCACCCCCCTGACACCGGACCGCGAGGTGGACACCGCATCGCTCGTCAGGCTCGTCGACCATCTGGTGGCGGGCGGCGTGGACGGCCTGTTCGTCCTCGGTTCGACCTCCGAGGTGGCCTACCTCACCGACCGGCAGCGGGCGCTGGTGCTCGACACGGTCGTACGTCATGTGGGCGGTCAACTGCCGGTCCTGGCAGGGGCGATCGACATGACGACGCCCCGCGTCCTGGACCACGTGCGCGCGCTCGGCGCGGGCGGCGCCGACGCGGTGGTGGTCACCGCCCCCTTCTACACGCGCACGCACCCCGCCGAGATCGCCCGCCACTTCCGCCTGGTCGCGCGCGGCTGTGAGGTCCCGGTCTTCGCGTACGACCTGCCGATGGCAGTCCACACGAAGCTGACGCCCGACCTCGTGCTCGAACTCGCGGCGGAGGGCGTCCTGGCGGGCCTGAAGGACTCCAGCGGCGACGAGGGCGGCTTCCGGCGCGTCCTCATCGGCAGGCGCCCAGGGCCCTCGTCCTTCAGCGTGCTCACCGGCTCCGAGGTGACGGTCGACGCGGCGCTCGCGATGGGCGCGGACGGGGTCGTGCCGGGGCTCGGGAACGTCGACCCCGAGGGGTACGTGCGCCTGTACCGCGCCTGCCGTTCGGGCGACTGGGCCCTCGCGCGGACCGAACAGGAGCGGCTGTGCGGCCTGTTCGGCATGGTCACCGCGGGCGATCCGGCCCGGATGGGCGGCAGCTCGTCGGCGCTCGGCGCCTTCAAGGCGGCGCTGCGGCTGCGGGGCGTCATCGACTGCCCCGCGACGGCCGAGCCGCAGATCCCCCTGTCGACGGAGGACGTCGAGCGGGTCGGCAAGTACCTGGCGGCGGCGGGGCTGATGTGACCCCGGCGCACGCCCTCATGGCGGCGCACGTCCTCATGGCGACGCCACCGAACCCGGCGCCACGAGTCCCGACTCGTAGGCGATGATGACCAGTTGGGCCCTGTCGCGCGCGCCCAGCTTCCCCATGATGCGGCTCACGTGGGTCTTCGCGGTCAGGGGGCTCAGGCCGAGCGTCTCGGCTATCTCCGTGTTGTTCAGGCCGCGCGCGACGAGCCGCAGCACCTGCCGTTCCCGCTCCGAGAGCCCCTCGGGGCCACCCGCCCCGGTCAGCTCGGCGGCGTCCGGTGACCGCAGCACCCGGGCGATCAGCCGTGCCGTGGGCCCCGGCGAGAGCAGCGATTCGCCGAGGGCCACCGTGCGGATGGCGTCCAGGAGTTCGGCGGGTCGGGTGTCCTTGACCAGGAAGCCGGACGCGCCCGCGCGCAGCGCGTCGACGACGTGCTCGTCCGTGTCGTACGTCGTGAGCATCAGGACCTTCACGCCCGCCAGATCCTCGTCGGCCGCGAGCAGCCGCGTCGCCTCGATGCCGTCGAGATCGGGCATGCGGATGTCCATGACGACGAGGTCGGCCCGCTCGGAGCGGGCGAGTTCGACCGCCGAGCGGCCGGTGCCCGCCTGCCCGACGACCTCCATGTCGGGCGCGGATTCGACGAGCATCGCGAACGCGGCACGCACCAGCGTCTGGTCGTCGGCGAGCAGCACGCGGATCGTCATGCCAGACCTCCCAGGGAAACGGGCGCCAGGGGCAGCACCGCCGACACCATGAAACCCCCCTCGGGCCGCGGCCCCGCCTCCAGGGTGCCGCCCACCGTACGCGCCCGCTCGCGCATCCCCACGAGGCCGAACCCCGGCGCGTGGGACGCCTCCTTGTCCCCCGCTCCGTCGTCGGCGACCGTCACGTTCAGCGCGGCGTCCTGGACACGCACCGCCACGCGCACGGTGAGGTCGGGTCCCGCGTGCCGTACGGCGTTGGTGAGTGCCTCCTGCACGATGCGGTAGGCGGCGGCGCCCACCGCGGGCGGCGCCCGGCACTCGGCGACCGAGAGGTCGACGTCGGCGCCCGCGGTGCGGGCCGCTTCCGCGAGGTCGGTCAGTCCTTCGAGGCCCGGCAGCGGCCCCCTCGTCTCCTCCTCGGCGCCGCTGGACCTCAACACCTCCAGCGTGGCGCGGAGTTCGATCCTGGCGTCGCGGCAGGTGTCGGCGACGTCGTCGAGCGCCCTGGCGACCGCCGCCCGGTCCAGGCGGTCCGGGTCGGCGGCCAGGACGTGCGCGGCCACCGACGTCTGGACACCGACCAGGGTGATGCTGTGCGCGAGCAGGTCGTGCAGGTCGCGGGCGACCCGCAGCCGCTCCTCGGCGACCCTGCGCCTGGCCTCCTCCTCGCGGGTGCGCTCGGCGCGCACGGCCCGTTCCAGGACGGAGGCGACGTACTGCCGGTGCATGCGCACGTACACGCCGAGCAGCAGGAAGGACACGATCCAGCCGGATATCCGCAGCGACTCCGTGCCCTCGGCCATCCCTTCGGAGAACTTCAGGCTGAGCATCACAGCGAGCACGCTCGCGCCGACGAGGACGGCGTACAGCGGGCGGCGCCGCGACGCGACCGTGTACAGGCCGCACATCGAGACCGCCATGGGGGCGGTGTGGTTGACGTCGAGGAGGTGGTACGACATCAGGATCGCGATCAGCACGGCCATGACGCCGAGCGGCGCGCGCCGCCGCCACACGATGACGACGTGGGCCGCGACGAGCAGCGCCCAGCCAGCCGCGCCCGGCGGCTCGCCGTTGTCGCGCACGAACCCCACGACGGCGCCGCTGCTCGCGAACATCACCAGGGCGAACAGGACGTCGGCGCGGAGCCTGCCCGCCGGTCCCGGCATGCCGACCACCCGCTCGATCAGGCGGGGGCGCACCACGTCGGAGAGTGTCTTCGCGTCCACCTCCTCATCTTCCGGCACGCGGGTGCCCCTCCGGGAGGGGAGGGGCACCCTGGGCACACGGGCCGACCCGGGTACACGGGTCAAGGCGTCGGCACCCGTACGGGCTCGGGCTCCGGGGCGGCAGCCACCGCCCGCGGCCTGGACAGCGCGCCGGGCCACCACACCTTCCTGCCGAGCGCCACGCTCGCGCTCGTCACCAGGTACGTACGCACCAGGAAGGTGTCGAGCAGCACGCCGACCGCGATGACGAAGCCCAGTTCGACGAGTTGGACCAGCGGCATGTTGGTGAGCACGGCGAACGTCGCGGCGAGCACGAGGCCCGCCGAGGCGATGACGCCGCCGGTGGTGCGCAGTGCGGTGAGCGCGGCCGTCCCCGGTTCGGCCCCGTTCAAGCACTCCTCACGCATCCGGTGCATCAGGAAGATCCCGTAGTCGACCCCTAGTGCGACGAGGAAGACGAACGAGAGGAGACCGAGCCCCGGGTCGGTGCCCTCGAACCCGAAGAGCGGTTCGAAGACGAGCCCCGCGATGCCGAGCGAGGCGCCCCAGACGGCGACCACGGCACCGAGCAGCAGCAGCGGCGCGACGAGGCTGCGCAGCAGGGCGACGAGGATCAGGAGCACGGCCGCGAGCACCAGCGGCACCACGACCGTCCGGTCCCGCGCGTTGGTGTCCTTCAGGTCGAGCTGCTGGGCGCTCGACCCGCCCACGTAGGACCCGTCGAGTCCGTCGCGCAGCGCCTCGATGGTGGCGGTCTCCCCCGCCGACTCGGGCGGCGCGGCGGCGAGCACGGAGATCTCGGTCCACCCGTCACCCGTACGCCCCTTCTCCGCGCTCTCGACGCCCTTCGTGCCCCGGATGTCGGCGAGCGATTCGGCGGCCCGCCCGGCCGGGGTCATCACGGTGATGGGCTGGGTGCCCTGCTCGGGATAGGCGGCGGCGAGGGTCTCCATGGCCGACACCGAGTCCGGCGTCTTGGTGAAGGAGTCCTCCTGTTTGAGGGCGCCGGGCAGGT
Source organism: Streptomyces kanamyceticus (assembly GCF_008704495.1). NCBI lineage: Bacteria > Bacillati > Actinomycetota > Actinomycetes > Kitasatosporales > Streptomycetaceae > Streptomyces > Streptomyces kanamyceticus. The sequence goes on along the minus strand of NZ_CP023699.1, from coordinate 6,789,540 downwards.
TGAACGCGCCGAGCGCGAGCGCCCCGAGCAGCACGGCGCCGCTCGCGAGCACGGTGAGCGGCCGTCGCCCCGCCGAACTCCCCATCGCGGCGAAGAGGCTCCGGCGCTGCTTGACCGCGCTGCCGAAGGCGGGCACGAGCGGCCAGAACACGCGCCTGCCGAGCAGTACGAGGATCGCGGGCAGCAGCGTCAGCATGGTGGCGAGCGCGCAGAGCACCCCGACGGTGCCGAGCGGCCCCATGCCCCGGCTGCTGTTGAGATCGGCGGCGAGCAGGCAGAGCAGGCCCGCGGCGACGGTCCCCGACGAGGCGAGCACGGCGGGCCCGCAGCCGCGCAGGGCAGCCACCATCGCGTCGTAGGGCCGCTCGATCCTCCTCAGCTCCTCCCGATACCGGGAGACGATGAGCAGCGCGTAATCCGTCCCCGCGCCGAACACGAGGATGGTCATGACGCCCGAGCTCTGCCCGGTGACGGCGGTCCCGAAGGCCTGGTGGAGCCCGTAGGCGACCCCCATCGCGAAGTAGTCCGCGACCCCCGCGACGGCGAGCGGCACGAGCCACAGGAACGGGCTGCGGTAGATGAGGATCAGCAGCAGCGCGACGACCCCCGCGGTGGTGTAGAGCAGCGGCCCGCCGAGCGAGTTGTAGACCTCCCCCGCATCGGTGTCGAGCGCCCCCGCCCCGCCGACCTCGACGCTCAGCCCGCCGTCGCCCCTGGCCACCTCCCGCACACTCTCGACCAGCGCGTCCCGCTTGTCCTCGTCCTGGCCGGGTTCGGTGGTGGCGACGGGATAGATGAGGGTGGTGCCGTCCTCGGAGGGCACACCCTCGGGCTCCGCGACGAGCGCGTGCGCACCCGCCACCTCGCGGACCTGCTCACCCGCGAGACTCCGGTCGGCGACGGTGAGCCCCCCGTCCCGGTGGTACACGAGCACCAGCTCGGTGGCCTCGCCCCCGGGCAACTGGTCCTGGATCTTCGCGACTTCGGTGGAGTCGGCGCTCGCGGGCAGGTAGTCGACGGGCCGGTCCTTCTGCACGTCGGCGAGTTTCGCCGCGAAGGGCGAGGCGAGCGCGAGGACGACGATCCAAAGCCCGAGAAACACCCAGGGCACGGCGCGCCGCCGCCCCGGTGGCGCTCCGGTCCGTACGGTCTGTGCGGCCCCCATGACGGGCCTCCTTCGGCAGGGGTGACTTGTCCGGGTCAACCCTTCCGGGGCGCGGGGCTCAATCCGTCCGGCTGGGGGGCGAGTTGGGGCGTACGACGCGGGGAGGCCGGGGCCGGGGATTACTCCCCGCGGAGTACGCCCGGGGCGCTCAGGACGGCGTCCGCGCCGCCACGAGGAGGCGCGCCACGTCGTCCGACCCGATCGTCAGCGCGCACCCCGCCGTGGCGAGCACGTCCCGTTCCGCGGGCGTGTAGGGCCCGTCGGCGAGGGCGATCCTGGCGCCCTGGAGGAGCAGTGCCTCGCGGCCCGCGGGGGCCAGGTGTGGGGCCAGGGGGCCCAGCGCCTCGTGGAGTTCGATGGCGAGGCCGGGGACCGCGGGGCCGCAGTCGGGCTCGGTGGCGCGGCCGGTGTCGGCGGCGAGCGCGTCGACGAGGGCGCCGAGCTGGTCCCGGGTGCAGTCGTCGAAGCCCGCGCCGCGCAGGGTGCCGACGGCGGTCTCCAGGGTGGTGCGCGAGGTGGCGCCGCCGGTGGAGAGGACGGCGAGGACGACGGTGTGGACGGCGTCGCGGAGCATCGCGGAGAGCCGGGTGGTGGTGGGGTGGTCGAGGACGTCGGGGTCGAACAGGTCCTGGCAGGCGGCGCACCGGATGACGGGCCCCGCGCTGCCGCGCGGCACGACCGGCAGGCCGAGCAGGACGAAGCGGCGCCGCCCGGTGAGCCGCTGGTAGTTGCGGTCGCCGCCGCAGGCGGGACAGAAGAACTCGCCGTCGCCGACGCAGTCCCAGACGGTGTTCATGCCGATCACGCGCCTGAAGAGGGCGTGTCCGCGCGTGACGGGCCTGCCGCAGATGCGCGTTTTCCGGCCGTTTCGTCCCCGATCTGGCAGCACCACGCACCTCCGTAACTCCCCGGCTGCATTGCCGCGTTGGCGTGATGTTAGCCACATCCATGATGCGGCGTCAGCACCTCGCACAGGAGATCGAGCGGGAGATGGCCGGGAGACGACGGAGCCCCGCCCGCCCGATCGGCGGACGGGGCGGGAAAAGCGCCGGTGAGAGGGTCAGCGCGCGGCCCGGTTCACGGCGGAGACCACGGCCTTGAGCGACGCACGTGTCGTATTCGCGTCGATGCCGATGCCCCACAGGACCTTGTCGCCGATCGCGCACTCGATGTACGAGGCGGCCTGCGCGGACGCTCCCTCGCTCATCGTGTGCTCCTGGTAGTCGAGCAGGCGTACGTCGATGCCGATGCCCTGCAGCGCGCCGAAGAACGCGGAGATCGGTCCGTTGCCCGTACCGGTCAGAACGGTGTCGGCGCCGTCGAGGGTGGCCTCGACGGTGAGCGTGTCGACGCCGTCCGTGTCGGTGGTCGTCTGGCCGTTCTTGACCTGAATCCGACCCCAGGGGTTGTCCGGGTTGGGCAGGTACTCGTCCTGGAAGACGCTCCAGATCGCACCCGGCGTGACCTCGCCGCCCTCGGCGTCGGTCTTCGCCTGGATGATCCGCGAGAACTCGATCTGCATGCGGCGCGGCAGGTCCAGCTTGTGGTCGTTCTGCAGGACGTACGCGATGCCGCCCTTGCCGGACTGGGAGTTGACGCGGATGACGGCCTCGTACGAGCGGCCGACGTCCTTGGGGTCGATGGGCAGGTACGGCACGGCCCACTCGATGTCGTCGATGGTCTTGCCCTGGCCCGCGGCCCGGGTCTCCATCGCGTCGAAGCCCTTCTTGATGGCGTCCTGGTGGGAGCCGGAGAAGGCGGTGTAGACGAGGTCGCCCGCGTAGGGGTGGCGCGGGTGGATCTCCATCTGGTTGCAGTACTCGGCCGTACGACGGATCTCGTCGATGTCCGAGAAGTCGATCTGCGGGTCGACGCCCTGGCTGAAGAGGTTCATGCCCAGCGTCACCAGGTCGACGTTGCCGGTGCGCTCGCCCTGGCCGAACAGGCAGCCCTCGACGCGGTCGCCGCCCGCCATCACGGCCAGCTCGGCGGCGGCGACGGCGGTGCCGCGGTCGTTGTGCGGGTGGATGGAGAGGCAGACGAACTCGCGGCGGGACAGGTTGCGCGACATCCACTCGAAGCGGTCCGCGTGCGTGGAGGGCGTGGAACGCTCCACCGTGGCGGGCAGGTTGAGGATGATCTCGCGCTCGGCGTCGGGCTGCCAGACGTCCATGACGCCCTCGCAGACCTCCAGGGCGAAGTCCAGCTCGGTGTCCGTGAAGATCTCGGGGCTGTATTGGTACCCGAAGGTCGTACGGTCGTCGAGCAGCTTGTCGGCGTACTCCATGACCAGCCGGGTGCCGTCCACGGCGATCTGCTTCACGGCGTCGCGCGAACCCCGGAAGACGACGTCGCGCCAGACGGGCGCGGTCGCGTTGTACAGGTGCACGGTGGCGCGCCTGGCGCCCTTCAGGGACTCGACCGTGCGCTCGATCAGCTCTTCGCGCGCCTGGGTCAGGACGGAGATCGTCACGTCCTCGGGGATCGCGTTCTCGTCCTCGATGATCGAGCGTACGAAATCGAAGTCGGTCTGGCCCGACGAGGGGAAGCCGACCTCGATCTCCTTGTAGCCCATGCGTACGAGCAGGTCGAACATGGCGCGCTTGCGGGCCGGGGACATCGGGTCGATCAGGGCCTGGTTGCCGTCGCGCAGGTCGGTGGAGAGCCAGCGGGGCGCGACCGTGATCCGGTTGTTCGGCCAGGTGCGGTCGGTGATGTCGACCTGCTCGTACCTGCCGTACTTGTGGACCGGCATGGATGTGGGGCGCTGGAAGTTCGGCATGTGCGGGGCTCCTCGGGAGTGTCCTGAAGGACGGCCGACGGTCTTAGCGCAACGCCGAACTCCGCGGGGAGGGGGTCGGCCTCGTCTACAGGCCCTCGCCGCGGCAGCTAAGGAGAAGCAGCCCGAATCGCATGATGTGCCGCAGCCTAGCCGAGCCGTGCTCTGTGCGCGGGCCCGTATCAGTATGCGGGACCGCCGTCAGATTCCGGCCAAAAGGTGCGGTATCCCACTGAGGTGGTCACGACGGGGTCACCTTCAGGCCCTCGTATACCTCTATTTCACTAATCATGGTTGCAGGTAGTGACAGCGGCATGACCCAGTGCCACATTGCCGCCATGACCGCCAACCCGGCGGGCTTCGAGCCCGTCTTCTGCAGCATCGTGCCGCCGCACGTCCTGGACACTCTCGCCCAGAGCCAGGACCCCGCGCTCTCCGCTCCCGCCCGCCGCACCCTGCAGCGGGACGCCTTCGAGCGCACCCAGCGCCGCCTGACGACCGTCATCGGCGCGCCCAGCGTGAGCCCGCCCAAGGAAGCCGCGGCGGGCAGGCCGCACCGCACGCTCTACGACGCCAGGCACCGCACGGAGCTGCCCGGCCGCAAGGTGCGCGGCGAGGGCGACAAGCCCGGCAAGGACGCCACCGTCAACCGCGCGTACGCGGGCCTCGGCGCGACCTTCGAGCTCTACCAGAAGACCTACGAGCGCAACTCCATCGACGGCAGCGGTCTGTCGCTGAACGCCACGGTGCACTACTCCGAGGAGTACAACAACGCCTTCTGGAACGGCGAGCAGATGGTGTTCGGCGACGGCGACGGCGAGATCTTCCTCGACTTCACCATCCCCGTCGACGTCATCGGCCACGAGCTGACGCACGGCGTCACGCAGTACACCGCGAACCTCACGTACTTCGGGCAGCCCGGCGCCCTGAACGAGTCCCTTTCGGACGTCTTCGGTTCGATGATCAAGCAGTACACGCTCGGCCAGACCGCCCAGGAGGCCGACTGGCTGATCGGCGCGGGCCTGCTCGCCCCGCGCGTGACCGGCAAGGCGCTGCGCTCCATGAAGGAGCCGGGCACGGCGTACGACGACGACGTGCTCGGCAAGGACCCGCAGCCCGCCGACATGGACCACTACGTCAAGACAGGCCGCGACAACGGCGGCGTGCACATCAACTCCGGCATCCCCAACCGCGCCTTCTACCTGGTCTCCGACGCCCTCGGCGGCCACTCCTGGGAGCGCGCGGGACAGATCTGGTACGCCGTACTGACCGGCGGCGAGCTGGCACAGGACGCCTCCTTCACCGACTTCGCGAAGCTGACGGTCGCCGCGGCGCGCGCGAAGTACGGCGACGGCGACGAGCTCAAGGCCGTCATCGACGCGTGGTCCACGGTCAAGGTCCCCGCCACCGACTGACGGACGCGCTACCCGCCGCCCATCCGGTGGAGTAGACAGGACCCATGCGTATCCAGGTGAAGCGCACGGGAGGATTCGCGGGCATCGACCGGCACGCCGAGGTGGACACCTCGACGCTGGCCGATGCCCCCGAATGGCACGCCCTGGCCGAACAGGCCTTGGCCGAGGGCCGCGGCACCCCGCCGATAGGGGTGCCGGACGGCTTCAACTACCAGCTGACGGTGGACGGGCACACGGTGTACTGCTCGGACCCACGACTGACGGATCCGCAGCGCAAGCTGATCTCGCGGGTACTTAAGGAGGGCGCCTAGAGCGCCCCCGTAAGGGGCGCGGGGCTGTGACACGTGCGGCTCCGCCGCGTGGGCGCGACCAGCCACAGCGGACCCGCAGATCCCCTAGAAACCTGAGCCCTGTTCATCTTTTCCCCGCACGGCCGTTGACTTCCGTACCCGACAGTACGGAAGATCCCGCCCATGGCAGCGACCGCGGCGATACCCCAGTTCCCCCACGACTTCCTGTGGGGCGTGTCCACATCGGCCCACCAGATCGAGGGCGCCGCCGACGAGCGCGGCGCCTCGGTGTGGGACGCGTTCACCACCGTCCCCGGCAACGTCAAGGACGGCAGCACGGCCGCCGTCGCCTGCGACCACTACCACCGCTACCGCGAGGACGTCGCGCTCATCAGGGAGCTCGGCGTCGGCGCCTACCGCTTCTCGGTCTCCTGGCCGCGCGTCCTGCCCACCGGGTCGGGCTCCGTGCACACGGCGGGCCTCGACTTCTACGACCGCCTCGTCGACGAGCTGTGCGCGGCGGGCATCCGCCCGGTGCCCACGCTCTTCCACTGGGACACCCCGCTGGTGGTGCAGGAGGCGGGCGGCTGGCTGAAGCGCGACACGGCCGAGCGGTTCGCCGATTACGCCGCCGTGGTCGCGGCCAGGCTCGGCGACCGCGTCACCCGGTGGATCACCCTCAACGAACCCGCCGAACACACCCTGCTCGGCCACGCGCTCGGCCAGCACGCGCCCGGCGAGCGGCTCCTCTTCGACGCGCTGCCCGTGGCCCACCACCAGCTGCTCGCGCACGGCCTCGCCGTACGGGCGCTGCGCGCCGCGGGCGCGAGTGACATCGGCATCGCCAACTCGCACGGCCCGACCTGGCCCGCGTCGGCCGACGCCGAGGACACGGCGGCGGCCGACTTCTACGACATACTCCTCAACCGCCTCTTCGCGGACCCGCTGCTGCTCGGCCAATACCCGGACGGCATCGGCGAGTTGATGCCGTCCCCCGACCTCGCGGCGGACCTGAGGACCATCTCCGCCCCCCTCGACTGGTACGGGATCAACTTCTACCAGCCGACGAAGGTGGGCGCCCCGCTCCCCGAAGGCACCGCCGCCGAGTTCTCCGGCGTCACCCTGCCGCCCGAACTCCCCTTCTCCCCCAGGGAGATCGACGGCTACCCGGTGACCGACTTCGGCTGGCCGGTCGTCCCCGACGCGCTCACCGAACTCCTCACCGCCTTCCGCGACCGCTACGGAGACGGCCTCCCGCCCCTGGTCATCACCGAGAACGGCTGCTCGTACGAAGGTCTCGACGACCAGGAGAGGATCGACTACCTCGAAGGCCATCTGCGGGCGCTGCACCGGGCGTTGGAGGCGGGGGTGGACGTGCGCGGGTACTTCGTCTGGTCCCTCCTCGACAACTTCGAATGGGCCGAGGGCTACCGGCGGCGCTTCGGCCTCGTCCACGTCGACTACGACACCCTGGAGCGCACCCCGAAGGCGTCCTACGACTGGCTGCGCGAGGCCCTGCGGGCGCAGCGTCCATGACCGCCACCGCGCTGCGGGAGCCGACCGAGCGGGTCGGCGGGGGCTGGGCGGGTGCCCTCTCCCTCGCCAACGGCGCGATCTGGGTGGGCTGGTACGGCCCGCTGCAGATCCTCCTCGCCGTCCAGGCGGAGGACCTCGCGCCCGCGGGCACCTCGAAGGAGACCGTCCTGGCTTGGGTCACCGGTGTCGGCGCGGTCGTCTCCCTCGCCGCGAACCCGCTCTTCGGCGCCCTCTCGGACCGCACGACGTCGCGCTGGGGGCGGCGCACCCCCTGGATCGTGGCGGGCACGGCGGGCGGCGCCGCCTCGCTCCTCCTGCTCTCCGCCGCGGGCTCCGTGTGGTCGATGGCGGCGGGCTGGTGCCTGGTCCAGCTCACCCTGAACGCCGCGTTCGCCGCGGTCACGGCCGCCGTCCCCGACCGGGTGCCGCGCGCCCAGCGCGGCTCGGTCGGCGGCTGGCTCGGTGCGGCGCAGCTGCTCGGCGTGGTGGTGGGCACGGGGCTCGCGACGGTGGCGGGCGGCACGGTGGCGGGGTACGCGGCGTGCGCCGTCTTCACCGTCGCGGGCGTGCTCCCCTACGTCGTACGCCACCGGGACCTGCGCCTGGCGCGCGCCGACCGGCCGCCGTGGAACGGGCGGGAGTTCCTGAGGGGCTTCTGGCTGAGCCCGCGCCGCCACCCGGACCTGGCCTGGGCCTGGCTCACCCGGTTCCTGATCAACGTCAGCAACTCGGTGGTCCTGCTCTACCTGCTGTACTTCCTGCGCGACCGGATCGCGTACGCGGACCCCGAGCAGGGCGTCCTCATCCTCACCGCCGTGAACGGCGTGACGATGCTGGCCACCGTCGTGGTCGGCGGCGCCTGGTCGGACCGGGTGGGCCGCCGCAAGCCCTTCGTGACCTGGTCCGGCGCGCTGATGGCGGCGGCGACGGGCCTGCTCGCGCTCTGGCAGACCTGGCCGGGCGCGATCGTCGCGGCGGCGGTCCTCGGCATCGGCTTCGGCGTCTTCACGTCCGTGGACTTCGCCCTGATGACCGACGTCCTGCCGAAGGCACTCGACCGCGGCAAGGACCTGGGCGTCATCAACATCGCCAACTCCCTCCCCCAGGTCGCGGCCCCGGTGATAGCGGCCCCGATCGTGACGTACCTGGGGGGCTACCGGGTGCTGTACCTGACGGCGGCGGTGGTGGGGCTTGCGGGGGCGGTGCTGGTACGCAGAATCAAGGGGGTGCGGTAGGAAATCGAGCCCGTCCGGCTCAGAGGGGGGGACAGTTCAAGCCCGTCCGGCGATTGAGGACGAACTCGGCGAAGCCGGTGATGACACCGGCCCCGTGCGACCCGCCTCAGAAACCGAGCTTGCGCAGCTGGCGCGGGTCCCGCTGCCAGTCCTTCGCCACCTTGACGTGCAGGTCAAGGAAGACGGGCGTACCGAGAAGCGCCTCGATCTGCTTGCGGGACTTGATGCCGACGTCCTTGAGCCGCTTGCCCTTGGGACCGATGATGATCCCCTTCTGGCTGGGCCGCTCGATGTAGACGAACGCGTGGATGTCCAGGAGCGGCTTGTCGGCGGGGCGGTCCTCGCGCGGCAGCATCTCCTCGACGACGACGGCGATGGAGTGCGGCAGCTCGTCCCGCACGCCTTCGAGCGCCGCCTCGCGGATCAGCTCGGCGACCATGACCTGCTCGGGCTCGTCCGTGAGGTCGCCCTCGGGGTAGAGCGCGGGGCCCTCGGGGAGCAGCGGCACGATGAGATCGGCGAGCAGGTCCACCTGCTTGTCGCCGACGGCCGACACCGGGACGATCTCGGCCCACTCGAAGCCGAGCTCCACGGCGAGCTGGTCGATGGCGATGAGCTGCTCGGCGAGGGTCTTGCCGTCGACGAGGTCGGTCTTCGTGACGATCGCGATCTTCGGCGTCTTCTTGATGGAGGCGAGCTCCTTGGCGATGAAGCGGTCGCCGGGGCCGAGCTTCTCGTTCGCGGGCAGGCAGAAGCCGATCACGTCGACCTCGGCCCAGGTGGTCCGCACGACGTCGTTGAGGCGCTCGCCGAGCAGCGTGCGCGGCTTGTGCAGCCCGGGGGTGTCCACCAGGATCAGCTGCGCGTCCTCGCGGTGCACGATGCCGCGCACGGTGTGCCGCGTGGTCTGCGGCTGGTCGGCGGTGATCGCCACCTTCTTGCCGACCAGAGCGTTCGTCAGGGTGGACTTGCCCGCGTTGGGGCGGCCGACGAAGCAGGCGAAACCGGCCCGGTGGGCGGCCTCGGACGACGCGGCTGAAGACGGATTACGAACGCTCATGGCGCCCATTGTCCCTGATCCCCGGAGCGCCGCCGCACCGCGCTCGAAATCTCAGCCCCTCCGGCGATCGAGGAGCGGGGCCGGGGCGGAGCCCCGAGGCGTCAGCCCGCTTCCGCCCGCACGCGAACCTCGCCGTCCGCCCCGGCGAGGAACACCGGCGTCCCGGCCCCGCCCAGGTCCCGTACAGCCGCAAGATCCTCATCCCGCACAGCCGTCTCGCCAGAGACCACCGCCGCCGCCTCAAGGGACTCCGCCCCTGACGCCACCGCCATGGCGACCGCCGTCCGCAGCGCGGAAAGCTGGAGCGAGTCGAGCGCGACGGTCCCGGCCACATACGTACGCCCGGTCGAGTCCCGCACCGCCGCCCCCTCGGGCACCCCGTTACGGGCCCGGGCCGAACGGGCCAGGGTGACGATCTTGCGGTCCTCGGGGTCCAGCGCGGCGCTCTCAGTCATGCCCCGAGCATACGGAGCACACCCCGCTAGCCCGCCACCGGATAGATGGACCCCCGCCGCCCCTCGGGCGAGGCGAGCCACGCCAGCTTCCCCGCCGTGTCGACGGCCTCGCCCTCGTCAGACCCTGCCCCCGGCATCGGCGTGTGCATCACGATCGTGAGATCGGGCCTGGCCGGAACCTTCAGCTGCGTCGACTCCAGGAAGAGCGTCCCCACCACGGGATGCTCGATCTCCTTGGCTACCTGCCCGCCGGGCAGGATGTCGCGGCGCTCCCACAGCTCCGCGAACTCCGCGCTCGTCGACCGCGCCTCCGCGATCACCGCGGAGAACCCGTCGTCCTGGGGGTGCTCCGAGCACGCGGCCCGGTACATCGCCACGACCTGCGGAGCGTTGCGCTGCCAGCTCGTCGCGCGGGCGCGGTAGATGGGGTCGCTGAAGAAGGTGAGCAGGCAGTTCTCGGAGGTCTCGGAGCGCATGCCGAGCACGGAGGCCGCCGCGTCGTTGTACATGACGCAGTTCCAGTACGCGTCCATGATGTGCGCCGGGTACGGCATCCAGGTGTTGATGAGCCGGTGCAGCCCCTCGCACATGGCCCAGTCGTCCTGTGCGACCTCGGGGGCCGGCGGGTTGAGCCCGGCCAGGACGTACAGATGACGCCGCTCGGCGCTGCTCAGCTTCAGCACGCGCGCGACGGAGTCCAGGACCTGCGGCGACACGGAGATGTCGCGGCCCTGCTCCAGCCACTGGTACCAGGAGGCACCGACACCGGCGAGCACGGCGACCTCCTCGCGGCGCAGACCGGGCGTGCGCCTGCGGGCCCCGCCGTCCGGAAGCCCCGCCTCCGCCGGGCTGACCCGCGCGCGGCGGCTCATCAGGAACTCCCGCAGCTCCCCGAGGCGATGCGCCTTGGACGCGTCCGTGTGTGTCGTCGCGACCGACGGTGTGGCCATGTGGCGCTCCCCCAAGCCTGACTGGTGTTCCGACCACCAGCATAAGTTCCCGCTCCCCACGTCTATTCCGGCCGTCGCAAGCTCTTGACCATGGCGATCGACACCACCCCTGCCCCGTCCCCCCAGGCCGCCCCACCGGCGCCGCGTCCGCACGCCCCCAAACTCTCCTCCCGCGACAAGCTCGTCCTGTTCGTGCTCTGCGCCGCGCAGTTCATGGTCTCGCTGGACTTCTCCGTGCTGAACGTGGCGCTGCCCGTGCTCGGCGCCGACCTCGGCATGAACCAGTCCGCGCTGCAGTGGGCGGTGACCGCCTTCGCGCTGCCGTCGGGCGGCTTCCTGCTGCTCTTCGGCCGCTTCGGGGACCTCTTCGGCCGCCGGAAGCTGTTCCTCGCGGGCCTCGCGCTGTTCGGCCTGGCCTCGCTGCTCGCCACGTTCGCGTGGGACCCGGCGTCGTTCCTGACCGGCCGCGCGCTGCAGGGCGTGGGCGCGGCGGCCATCGTGCCGACCGGCATGTCCCTGCTGACCACGACGTTCCCCGAGGGCCCCCAGCGCGACCGGGCGCTCGGCATCTCCGGCACGCTGCTCTCGCTCGGCTTCACGGTCGGCATGGTGCTCGGCGGCGTACTGACGGACACTCTCGGCTGGCGTTCCACGATGGGTCTGCTGACCGTCTTCGCGCTGCTCGTGCTGCCGCTGGCGCCCGGCCTGCTGCCCGAGTCCCGCACCCCGGACCGCCCGCGCCTGGACATCCCCGGCGCGGTGGCGGTGACCGGCGGTCTGCTCGCCCTGATCTACGCCCTGTCCACGGCGGCCGAGCGCGGCTTCGGCGGCGCCGACGTCATCGTCACGCTGGTGGCGGGCGTCGCCCTGCTTGTGGCTTTCGGCTGGATCGAGTCGCGCGCCGCGGCGCCGCTCGTCTCCCTGCCGATGCTGCGCCGCCGCACGGTGGCGTGGGGCAACCTGGGCGGCCTGGTCACGTTCTCGATGATGACGACGGTCGTGTTCGTCCTCACCCTCTACTTCCAGGAGATCCTGCACCTCTCCGCCTTCCGGACCGGTCTGGTCTTCGGCGTGCAGGGCGTCCTCTCGGTACTCGCGGGCATCTACGCCCCCAAGGCCATCGGCCGCTTCGGCGCGCGCCGCACGCTGGTCGGATCCCTCGCGGGACAGGGCGTGCTCGGCGCCGCGCTGCTCGGCATCGGCGAGGGCGGCTGGTCGGTGTGGCTGGCCACGGCCGCGGTGTCCCTGGCGAGCATGTTCCACCTGGGCGCGATCGTCTCCTACGGCGTGACGGTCACGTCGGGCGTCCCCGACGAGGAGCAGGGCCTGGCGACGGGCCTTGTCACCTCCACGCAGCAGGTGGGCATCACGATCGGCATCCCGCTGCTCGGCGTACTCGCGACGACGAACTCGGACCTTCTGACGGGCACCCGTACGGTCCTGGCGATCGACGCGGCGGTGGTGCTCGTGGCGGCGGCCCTGATCTGGTTCGGCCTGCGCCGGGGTGCCGCGCGCGGCTAGAAGGCCCGGAGCGCGCGACGGCCCGGCCTCCCATCGAGGCCGGGCCGCCGTCGAGCTTCGTGACAGGGCTGCTGGGCCTACGGGTCGACCTGCGAGCCGGGCCTACATCAGCGGCGAATCCTGTGCGGGTGGCCGGGCCGCCAGGGTGAGGAAGGCCGACCATGCCTCCGGGCCGAGGACGAGCTCGGCTCCCTCTCTGCGGGTGGAGTCGCGCACAAGGACCGACTCACCGGTCCAGGCGGTCTCCACGCAAGTGCCCGAACCGCCGTCGCTCGCACTGCTCTTGCGCCACGTCCATGAGCCGCCCACGCTCTCCTCCACCCCGGGTGCAGAAGCGGCCAGCCGTCGCTTCCCCCGCGCGGCTGGTGCAGGGACACGCAGCACCTCTTCCAGAGTAACGGGACGTCATACGAATATGAACGACTCGTTTCTCGCCAAGGTCGCGCGCCCCGCGCCGGGGGAAGTCAGCTCTGTGGCACCTCCTGTGGCGTGGCATCCCGGACCAGCGACTCCAGGTCGTCGCTGCCCTCTTCCATCCGGACGGCCAGGGCGCGCAGCAGAGCGGGCATGTCGTCCTTGATGGCGAGGTCCTCGAGCTCCCAGAACCGCTCCAGGTAACGGCCGGTCTCCTCCGGGGCGTCGGTGACGTACGAGTCGCCGCGCGGGTTCTCCAGATAGAGCGAGTCCGGCATCTCGTCGGCCTGGAACTCGAAGTGGCTGAAGGGCCCTTGAATGCCCGCATGGGCGCCGACGCTGAACGGCAGGATCTGGATGGTGACGCCCGGCCGCTCCGCCAGCTCGGCCAGCCGCTCCAGCTGGGCACGCATCACCCCGCGCCCGCCTACGTGGCGGCGCAGCACCGCTTCGTCGAGTACGTAGAAGAGCTCCCGGCCGCCCGAGGTCAGCAACTCCTGGCGGGTGAGGCGGACTTCCACGCTGCGTTCCAGGCGGTCCTCGGTGATGTCCTTCTCGTACGAGAGCATGATCGCGCGCGCGTACTCCTCGGTCTGCAGCGAGCCAGGCATCAGCAGGGCGCCGTAGTGCCGGACGATCGATGCCGAGGACTCCAGGGCGAGGAACTGCAGGAACTCTTTGGTGTAGAGGTCGCGGTACTCGCTGAAGGGCATGCGCCGACTGCCTCGGGCGAGATCGAGCAGCTCCTCGATCTTGCGCCGGTCCCGGATGCCGTAGGCGTCGAGCAGGGGCCTCAGGTCATTGACGGAGATCCCCACCTCGCCGGACTCGATCCGGATCAGCTTGGAGGGGCTCCACTCCATTTTCAGGGCGACTTGGCGCTGTGTGAGACGCGCAGCGGTCCGCGCCTTACGGAGCTCGGTGCGCAGTCGCAGCCGCTGAAGTGCTGCACTCGGCACGTTCATGATGGCTCCACCCCCAAGCGGACCGTGCGAGATGCAACATAGCAGACCAGTACCTTACCCATCGAGACCTTCCGGGAAGAGAGTTCACGCCACGGCCACCAGACCCCGGTCTCGGCCCGGCGGCAACCGCAGAAGGCCGAACGGGGCACCAGCCGGGCCGACAGTTCCCGGAAAGCTATATCGCACATGGCGAGACTTCCTTCAGCGAGCTATCCGACGGGCACTACCCACGTGGCGATGTGCAGGTTACTCTATGGCAGAGGGTAGCCTGCTCAACTGACCATCGACGCAAGGGGGTTGAGAAGAGAACCGACGCGGCGCGGACTCACTCCAACGAGTGCTCACGAGCCACCGGATTCCCCCTTCCTGGCGCCACCCGTTCGTGGATCGCCGCGGTATCCACGACAGCGTGGACCAGGAAGGAGATCAGCCCGATGGCGGAGAAGCCGGACGGGCGCCGCACCAGCCGCATGTGGACCGAATGGGCCGCTGTAGCAGCCCAGTGGGCCAGTGTCCTCGTCGCGATCCAGGAGATCGTCGACCGATGGGTGCTCCCCCACATATGAACCGGGACCCACGTGTGAAAAAGGACTGACCCCGACCTGAGGGTCGGGGCCAGGATGCGGCGGACGCCTTCGCACAGACGTTTCCACTCCGAGTTCCCTTGCCCGGCAGCCCGGAGTGGGATCGTTCGGGATCCGCCGGTGCTTCCATTCTGCCGCCCCGCCACCCCGATGGCGAGGGGCTGTTGGGACACTCTGCCAAGCGCGTGCTCCGTACCGCGCGCCCCTCAGGGCCGGTCGAGCCGCAACCGCTCCGCCCGTGGCAGTCCTGCCACCACCAAGTCGTACGAATCTTCGATGAGTTCGCGCACGTGTCGGTCCGGCAGCCCCGCGTCGACCGTCACCGTGTTCCAGTGCCGCTTGTTCATGTGCCACCCCGGCACGATCTCCGGATGGGCCGCCCGCAGCTGGACCGCCATCTCCGGATCGCACTTGAGGTTGACGGTGAGCGGGCGCCGGTCCAGCGCGGTGAGCGCGAACAGCTTTCCCGCGACCTTGAAGACCGAGGTCTCCGGGGTGAAGGGGAACTCCTCCACCGCGTCGTTGAACGACAGGCAGAACGTCCGCAGCTCGTCGGGCGTCACCCGGACTCCCCCTCCTTGTGCTCGTCCGCACCGGACGTCACGGGCTCCACGAGCACAGTGACGATCTTGTTCCTGCGGCCCCCCGCGGACTCCGCGGTGAGCCGCAGCGCCCGTCCGTCGGGCAGCGGCACGACCGCCGACGCGTCCGCGATCGGGACGCGGCCAAGGGCCTTGGCGAGCAGTCCGCCGACCGTCTCCACGTCCTCGTCGTCGAACTCGTCGAGGCCGAACAGCTCGCCGAGGTCGCCGATGTCGAGCCGCGCGGTGACGCGGTAGCACCCGTCGGCGAGCGCCTCCACCGGGGGCAGCTCGCGGTCGTACTCGTCGGTGATCTCGCCGACGATCTCCTCGAGGATGTCCTCGATGGTCACGATGCCCGCCGTGCCGCCGTACTCGTCGATCACCACGGCCACGTGGTTGCGCTCCTGCTGCATCTCGCGCAGCAGGTCGCCCGCGTTCTTCGTGTCGGGCACGAAGGTCGCGGGGCGCATCGCCGTCGACACCAGCTCCGACTCGCTGTCGCGGTTGATGTGCGTCTTGCGGGCCAGGTCCTTCAGGTACACCATGCCGACGACGTCGTCCTCGCTCTCCCCCGTCACGGGGATGCGCGAGAAGCCGGAGCGCAGGGCGAGGGTGAGCGCCTGGCGGATCGTCTTGAAACGCTCGATGGCGACCAAGTCCGTGCGCGGCACCATGACTTCGCGTACGAGGGTGTCGCCGAGCTCGAAGACGGAGTGGACCATGCGCCGCTCCTCGTCCTCGATCAGGGACTCCTTCTCGGCGAGGTCGACCATCGCGCGCAGCTCCGCCTCGGAGGCGAACGGGCCGCGCCGGAAGCCCTTTCCGGGCGTGAGCGCGTTGCCGATGAGGATCAGGAGCGGCGGGATCGGGCCCATCACGCGGGCCAGCGGGAGCAGGACGTACGCCGCGGCGGTCGCCGTGTTCAGCGGGTGCTGGCGGCCGATCGTGCGCGGTGACACGCCCACGGCGACGTAGCTGACGAGGACCATCACGCCGATGGCGACCGCGAGGGCCTGCCAGGTCTCGTCGAACTCCTGCAGACAGGCGTACGTCACCAGGGCGGCCGCCGCCATCTCGCAGGCGACCCGCACGAGGAGGGCCACGTTGAGATAGCGGGTCGGGTCGGCGGCGACCTGCGCGAGCTTCGCGCTGCCGCGCCGCCCGGAGCGGACCGCGCCGTCGGCGCGGAAGCTGGAGACGCGCGCGATGCCCGCCTCCGCGCAGGCCGCGAGCCAGGCGACGACGACAAGCGCGACGGCCCCGGCGATCAGCGACAAACTCATGGCGCTACGAGACGGTGGGCGCCGGGGACGGGCCGGTCAGGCCCTTCTCGGCGCGCCAGCCGTCGACGATGGCCGCCTGGAGACCGAACATCTCGGCCTTCTCGTCGGGCTCCTCGTGGTCGTACCCGAGCAGGTGCAGCACTCCGTGGACGGTCAGGAGCTGGAGCTCCTCGTCCATGGAGTGCTGCGTCGGGGCGTCCTTGCCCTGCTGGGTGGCGACCTCGGGGCAGAGCACGATGTCGCCGAGGAGGCCCTGCGGGGGCTCGTCGTCGTCCTTCAGGGGCGGCCGCAGCTCGTCCATGGGGAAGGACATGACGTCCGTGGGCCCCGGCAGGTCCATCCACTGGATGTGCAGCTGCTCCATGGCGTCGGCGTCCACGACGATCACCGAGAGCTCGGAGAGCGGGTGGATGCGCATCCGCGCGAGGGCGTAGCGGGCGATGTCGAGGATCGCCTGCTCGTCGACCTCGGTTCCGGATTCGTTGTTGACGTCGATCGACATGGTGGTGCTGGTCTACTTCCCGTCGCGGCTGTCGTGCTGCTCGTACGCGTCGACGATACGGCCGACCAGCTTGTGCCGTACGACATCGTGGGACGTGAGCCGCGAGAAGTGGATGTCCTCGACGCCGTCGAGGATCTGCTGCACCTCGCGCAGACCGCTCTTGGTGCCGCCCGGCAGGTCGACCTGGGTGACGTCACCGGTGATGACGATCTTCGACTCGAAGCCGAGGCGGGTGAGGAACATCTTCATCTGCTCGGCGCTGGTGTTCTGCGCCTCGTCCAGGATGATGAACGCGTCGTTCAGCGTCCTGCCGCGCATGTACGCCAGCGGGGCGACCTCGATCGTGCCCGCCGCCATCAGGCGGGGGATGGAGTCGGGGTCGAGCATGTCGTGCAGCGCGTCGTACAACGGGCGGAGGTAGGGGTCGATCTTCTCGTAGAGCGTGCCGGGCAGGAAGCCGAGGCGCTCGCCCGCCTCGACGGCGGGGCGGGTCAGGATGATGCGGTTGACCTGCTTGGACTGGAGCGCCTGGACCGCCTTGGCCATGGCCAGGTAGGTCTTGCCGGTGCCCGCGGGACCGATGCCGAAGACGATGGTGTGCTTGTCGATCGCGTCGACGTACCGCTTCTGGTTCAGGGTCTTGGGGCGGATGGTGCGGCCGCGGGACGAAAGGATGTTCTGCGTGAGGACCTCGGCCGGGGTCTCCGGCGCGCCGTCCCCGTTCTCGTCCGCCCTCAGCATGGCGATCGAGCGTTCCACCGCGTCCTCCGTCATCGGCTGCCCGGTGCGCAGCACGAGCATCATCTCGTCGAAAAGGCGTTGGATGAGGGCGACTTCGTGGGCATCGCCCACGGCGCTGACCTCATTGCCCCGGACATGGATGTCGGCCGCCGGGAAGGCCGTCTCGATGACGCGCAGCAGGGCGTCACCGGAGCCGAGGACGGTCACCATCGGATGTTTCGCCGGAACGGTGAAGTGGGCTCGCGCCTGGCCGTGCTCGGGGGTCTGAGCTGTGGGTGTCTGAGTCATGGGCCGGCTCTGAAGGCCGCTCGATCCTCCTCGTGCGGGGCTTGGGGCCGCGTCTCAGCCTTGCAGTGCCAAGAGTACGTCGGGGCACCGACAAGACCGAGAGGTTTTCGGACCTTGCCTTCCCCGGGCCCTTCGCCCCCTGGCCCGGCGGCCCGCGCCTCAGGCCGAGCGGCCGAAACCGATCGTCGGCACCGCCCGGCGCAGCGGCCACGGCCGGGCAGCGGCCGGAAGGAGATCCTCCAGGAAGCGGTAGCGGCGCAGCGCCACCGGGTCCTGGTCGTCGACCTCGCGCACCGTGCGCCACCAGGCCCCCACCTCGGCCCAGCCCGGCGCCGACAGGGAGCCGCCGAACTCCTGCACGGAGAGCGCCGCGGTGAGCCCGGCGAAGGCGAGGCGGTCGGCGAGCGGCCAGCCCGCCAGCGTCCCGGTGACGAAGCCCGCGACGAAGACGTCGCCCGCCCCGGTGGGGTCGAGTGCCTCGACCTCGATCGCGGGCACCTCCGCGGTCTCGCCGGTCCGCCCGTCCACCGCGTACGCGCCCTCCGCACCGAGGGTCACCACGGCCAGCGGCACGTGCTCGGTCAGCGCCCGCGCGGCCGCCCTGGGGCAGGAGGTGCCGGTGTAGCGCATGGCCTCCGCCGCGTTCGGCAGGAACGCCTCGCAGTGCTCCAGGTCCGCGAGTCCGGCCAGATCCCACCGTCCGGTGTCGTCCCAGCCCACGTCGGCGAAGATCCGCGTGCCGCCGCGGGCCGCCTCGGCGATCCACGGCGCGCGCGTGCCCGGCGTCAGCGCGGCGACGGCGGCACGCGCGCGTGGCGGGCGGTGCGGGACCCCGCCGTCGGGCGCGTCGGCGTCCGGCGGCGGCTCGTGGCCGTGGCTGACCATGGTGCGTTCGCCCTCGTACGCCATGGAGACGGTCACCGGGGAGTGCCAGCCCGGCACGGTCCGCGACGTCGCGAGGTCGATGCCCTCGCCCTGCTCCAGGGCGTCCCAGCAGTACTCCCCGTAGTGGTCGTCCCCGAAGGCGGCGGCCAGTGAGGTGTGCAGGCCGAGCCTGGACAGCGCGGTCGCCATGTTGGCGACGCCGCCGGGGCTCGACCCCATGCCGCGCGCCCAGGACTCGGTCCCGCGCACCGGCGCGGAATCGAGCCCGGTGAAGATGATGTCGAGGAAGACCGTGCCGGTGAGGTAGACATCGCAGTCCGGATCACCGGCTCTGCGGGCAGCCTTCAGCGGGTCGACGGTGGGCTGGGCTGGTACGACCATGGAGGCAACGTAACGGACGATCCTCCGGGGAGCCCGGGGTTACCAGCGCGGCACCGCCGGAGTCACCCACTCCGGATCCACCACGCGCATCGCCGCGGCGTCGTCCCGCTCCCGCATCGCGCGGTGCTCGTCGGCCAGCCAGCGGGCGTGCAGGACGGCGAGCCCGTCCCGGTCGAGCTCGACGCCGAGCCCGGGGGTGTCGGTGACCGCGACCCGCCCGTCCACGAACCGCGTCCGCGTGGTCAGCACGTCCTCCGACTGCCACGGGTAGTGCGAGTCGCAGGCGAAGTCGAGCGCGGGCACGGTCGCCGCCACCTGCGTCATCGCGGCCAGGCTGATGCCCAGGTGCGTGTTGGAGTGCATCGAGATGCCGACCCCGAAGGTCCGGCAGAGCGCGGCCAGTTCGCGGGTGCGCCGAAGACCGCCCCAGTAGTGGTGGTCGGAGAGCACCACCTGCACGGCCCCGGCGGCGAACGCCTCCGGTATCTCCTCGAAGGTGGTCACGCACATGTTCGTGGCCAGCGGCACCGAGGTGCCCGCCGCGACCCGGGCCATCGCGGGCGTGCCGAGCGCCGGGTCCTCCAGGTACTCCAGTACGTCCGCGAGCTCGGCGGCGACCTTCAGCGAAGTCTCCACCGACCACGCCCCGTTCGGGTCGAGCCGCAGCGGCTGCCCGGGGAACGCGTCGGCCAGCGCGCGGATCGCGGCGATCTCCTCGTCCGGCGGGAAGACACCGCCCTTGAGCTTGAAGGAGGAGAACCCGTACCGCTCGGCGAAGAGCCGTGCCTGCGCGACGATCCCCGCGGGGTCCACGGCCGCGCCCCAGGAGTCGCCGTCCTCGGCGCCGGGGTGCGCGGCCCACTTGTAGAAGAGGTAGGCGCTGTACTCCACGGCGTCCCGCACCTTGCCGCCGAGCAGCGCGTGCACGGGCAGACCGAGCGCCTTGCCGAGCGCGTCCAGGCACGCCACCTCGAACCCGGAGACGACGGAGAGGCGCAGCTTGTCGGCGGTCTGCACACCGCGCAGACCGCCGACGTCCACGGAGTCGTCGACCCGCGCGCCGTCCACGGCCACCTCGTCCGCGAGTGTGAACAGCCCGTTCAGATCGGCGACTTCGCGCCCGACGAGCCGCTCGGCGAAAGGCCGCGCCAGCTCCAGGTACTTGCCGTCGCCGTACGTCTCCCCGATCCCCACCACGCCACCGGCCGTGACCACCTCGATGATCAGGCGCGGGGTGTAGGGCTGGTGAACGCCCTGGGTGTTGAGGAGCGGCGGATCGGCGACGAGGACGGGCGTGAGACGGACATCTTCGATGACGAGACTGCCGGAACTCTGTCCATACATGAGAACGGAGACTAGGTATGAGAACGCCCCAGCGTCAATGGGACAGTTCCCCACGCCCCGTAAGGGGCGCGGGGAACTGCGCAAAGGGGCGCGGGGAACTCCGCAAGGGGCGCGGGGAACTGCGCGCCCAGCCACAGCGGACCCGCAGATCAGACGGGCCTACCAGCGGAGCGCTAAAGCTCCGCCTCGATCAGGTCCGCCGCCCGCGACGCACCCCCCTCGCCCCGGGCTTCCGCCTTCAACCGCGCACAGCGCACCGCGACGTCAGGATCCGACGTCAGCTCAAGCAGGGCCGCCCGCAGCACCTCCCCCGTGACATCGGCGTTGTCGACGCGCCGGGCAACCCCCAGCTCCACCAGCCGATCCGCGTTCATCGGCTGCTCCGCCCCTTGCGGCACGGCGATCATCGGCACCCCGGCGAACAGCCCTTCGCCACTGCTCCCCATCCCCGCATGGGTGACGAACGCGTCAGCCTGCTCCAGGATCGCCAACTGCGGTACCCAGGACCGCACTTCGACATTGCCCG
Organism: Streptomyces kanamyceticus; assembly: GCF_008704495.1. Lineage (NCBI taxonomy): Bacteria > Bacillati > Actinomycetota > Actinomycetes > Kitasatosporales > Streptomycetaceae > Streptomyces > Streptomyces kanamyceticus. Next base: position 6,768,637 of record NZ_CP023699.1, on the reverse strand, counting down.
GAAGATCACCGCCAAGCTCCGCAGGATCCACGTGCTTGCCGATCTGCAGCACCACGTGCCACCCGGGCAGGTCCCCGAAGGCGGCCACGCACTCCCGGTAGAACTCCGGCCGCAGGGTGTACGAGGAGCCGAGGGAGACCAGGAGCACCTTCTCCGCCCCCTCGGGCCGCGTCCAGCTCTCCCGCCGGGCGCGCTCGCCGACGCACGGCCCCACGAAGTCGATCCGTTCGGCGTCGACGGTGTCGGCGTGCGGCTGCATGGCCCGTGCGATGGTCGCGATCGCCCGCGGCGGGCGTCCGGAGAACTCCGCGACGTCCAGCGTGGTGGCCCCGCACCCGGCGAGCCACTCCTTGAAACGCCGCTCCAGGACGTCCGCGCCGGGCAGCCGCGCGATGTGCGCGGCGACGTCCTCCTGGTAGCCGCCCCAGGCCACGAAGGTCGGTGACAGCTGCACCAGCGGCCGCCCCTGCGCCTCGGCGAGCGCCCGGGCCACGTAGGCACCGATGTCGTAGAGATAGAGGTCGGCGGGGTCCTCGTCGTACGCCGCGTGGAGCTGTGGGAGCACCGCCATCGCGTCGTCCAGGAAGAGCGAGCTGGCCTCGATCGGGTCGTCGGGCCAGATGTTGTCGCGGAAGGGGAGCGTGGAGTCGTACGGGACGAGTTCGGCGCCCGTCGGCTCGATGAGAGCGGCGGTGGCCGGGTCATTGGCGTACGTCACGCGGTGGCCGCGCGCCGCCAGCTCGCGGATGACCTCGAGGCCGGGCAGCACATGGCTGACCATCGGCACGCCGATCATGGCGATATGGGCAGGGCGACGGGGAAGTCGGCTGGATGACATGAGAGTTCCTTCGCGTACAGAAAGCTACGGATGACGACACGGCGGCCCGCCGCCACGGCCCTCGAAGGGCGGGCGGGGGCCAGGAGGGCCGTGTCAGCCGTAGATCTGCGCGATGGTGTCCATGAGTGGGACCGTAGCCCACCGCCCGCGATCAGTCGAACGAATAAGCCTCGACCTCGGCGAGGTACTTCGCCCGCAGCGCCTCGTCCGCCGCGTCGCGGTCGAGGAAGGACGCCTCGAAGGAGTTCCGCGCGAGCGTCCGCAGCCGCTCGTGGTCGATGCCGAGCGCCTCGCGCACCGCGTGGAAGGTGTCGTCGACGTATCCGCCGAAGTACGCCGGGTCGTCGGAGTTGACCGTGCACATCAGGCCCGCGTCGAGCATCCGGGCCAGCGGGTGCTCCTCCAGGACGTCGATGGCGCGCAGCCGGACGTTGGAGAGCGGGCAGAGCGTCAGCGGCACCCGGTCCCGCGCCAGACGCTCGACCAGCTCCGGGTCCTCCATGCAGCGCAGACCGTGGTCGATGCGCTCGACCCGCAGGACGTCCAGGGCCTCGGTGATGTACGCGGGCGGACCCTCCTCGCCCGCGTGCGCCACGAGCCGGAGCCCGAGCGCGGCGGCCGCCTCGTAGACCTCGCGGAACTTGACGGGCGGGTGGCCGACCTCGGCCGAGTCGAGGCCGACGCCGATGATCCTGTCGAGGTACGGCTTCGCCGCCTCGAGGGTCTCCAGGGCCGATTCGGCGGACTGGTCGCGCAGGAAGCACATGATGAGCCGCGTGGAGACGCCGTGCCGCTCCTGGCTGCGCTCCAGGGCGCGGGAGAGGCCCTCGATGACGGTGCCGATGGGGACGCCGCGCACCACGTGGGCCTGCGGGTCGAAGAAGATCTCCGCGTGCCGCACGCCCTGTGCGGCGGCGCGCGCGAGGTAGGCGTCCGCGAGCTCCTCGAAGTCGGCCTCGGTGCGCAGTACGGCCATCAGGCCGTAGTAGAGGTTCAGGAAGGTCTGGAGGTCGTCGAAGAGGTAGGCCTTGCGCAGCTCTTCGGTGTCCGCGTACGGCAGTTCGACGCCGTTGCGCGCGGCGAGGGCGAAGGCGAGCTCGGGTTCGAGGGTGCCTTCGATGTGGAGGTGGAGTTCGGCCTTGGGGATCGGCATGGTGCGGTCTCGCTCAGTTCTCTGGTCGTGCTCAGGTTCGTTTGGGCAGGGGCACGCGCGACAGGTCGCGGGCGACGGTGAGTTCACCGTCGAACCCGGCGGCGCGGGCCTGCTGTTCGTAGACGTTCGGGTCGGGGTAACGCTGGCTGAAATGCGTCAGGACGAGATGGCGCACGCCCGCGTCGATCGCCACCCGGGCTGCCTGACTTGCCGTCAAGTGCCCATGGTCGGTAGCGAGTTGCTCGTCCTCGTCGAGGAAGGTCGACTCGATGACGAGCATGTCGCAGCCCTCGGCGAGCGCGTGCACGCCGTCGCAGAGCCGGGTGTCCATCACGAAGGCGAACCGCTGCCCGCGCCGCACCTCGCTGACCTCGTCGAGCGTGACGCCGCCGAGGCTGCCCTGCTGCTGGATCCGCCCCACGTCGGGCCCGGCGATGCCGCGCTCGGCGAGCAGCTCCGGCAGCATGCGGCGCCCGTCGGGCTCGACGAGGCGGTAGCCGTACGACTCGACGGGGTGCGAGAGCTTCATCGCGTCGAGGGTGTACGAGGGGGCGGTGGCCAGCGGCCCGTCGGCGGCGACCGGCGCCTCGGTGAGCGAGACGGTCTCGCGGTACGCCGTCGCGTACCGGAGCCGGTCGAAGAAGCGCTGGCCCGAAGCCGGGTAGTGGGCGGTCACCGGGTGCGGGACCCGGTCGAGGTTGATGCGCTGGATGACGCCCGCGAGACCGAGGGAGTGGTCGCCGTGGAAGTGCGTGACGCAGATCCGGTGCAGGTCGTGGGCGGCGACCCCGGCGCGCAGCATCTGCCGCTGCGTGCCCTCGCCGGGGTCGAACATGATGCCCTGGCCGTCCCAGAGCAGGACGTAGCCGTTGTGGTTGCGGTGCCTGGTGGGGACTTGGCTCGCGGTGCCGAGGACCACCAATTCGCGTACGGACAAGGAGCGTTGCCCCGCTATCCGGGAGGCCACTGGAGGCCACGGCCGCCCAGGACGTGCGCGTGCGCGTGGAAGACGGTCTGCCCGGCGCCGGAGCCGGTGTTGAAGACGATGCGGTAGCTCTCCGACTTCTCCTCCAGAGCGACCTCACCGGCCTCGCGCAGCACGTCGGCGGCGACCTTCGGCTCGGCGGCGGCGAGCGAGGCGGCGTCCGGGTAGTGCACCTTGGGGATCACCAGGACGTGGGTCGGCGCCTGCGGGTTGATGTCGCGGAAGGCGACGGTCGTCTCCGTCTCCCGCACGACGGTCGCGGGCACGTCGCCGGCGACGATCTTGCAGAACAGGCAGTCGCTCTGTGGTTCGCCCGCCATGGGTCCGGCCTCCTCCGTAAAAGTGATCAGTACGAGCGAAAGCGTATCGCCCGCGGTTGCGGGCGGACGGAACAGCCGCCCCTAGGTCCCTGGTACGGCGGGCGCCGACCGGGCCGGGCTCTCCGCGAGGGCGGCCAGCGCGATGCGGATCGCCTCGTCCAACTGCGGGTCGCGCCCCGCCGCGTAGTCGTCCGGGGTGGTCACGACCTCCACGTCGGGGTCGACCCCGTGGTTCTCGACGCCCCATTCGTACCCCTCGAACCAGAAGGCGTACTTCGGCTGCGTGACCAGCGTGCCGTCCACCAGGTGGTAGCGGCTGTCGATGCCGACCACACCGCCCCAGGTGCGCGTGCCCACCACGGGCCCGATGCCGAGCGCCTTGATCGCGGCGTTCACGATGTCGCCGTCGGATCCCGAGAACTCGTTGGCGACGGCGACGACGGGGCCGCGCGGCGCGTCCATGGGATAGCTGAGCGCCCGCGAGCCGCGCGGCAGGTCCCAGCCGACGACGCGGCGCGCCAGCTTCTCCACGACGAGCTGCGAGGTGTGGCCGCCGCGGTTCTCGCGGACGTCCACGACCAGGCCCTCGCGGGCCACCTCGACGCGCAGGTCGCGGTGGATCTGCGCCCATCCCGGCGCCTGCATGTCGGGGACGTGCAGATAGCCGAGGCGGCCGTCGGAGTGCTCGTGCACGTAGGCGCGGCGGTCCGCGACCCACGCGTGGTAGCGCAGCGGTTCCTCGTCGTCGACGGGGATCACCACGGCGTGCCGCGGATCGCCGCCGCCCGAGGGCGAGACGGTCAGCTCGACGGGCTTGCCCGCGGTGCCCGCGAGGAGCGGCCCGGGGCCCGCCACCGTGTCGACGGGCCTGCCGTTGACCGCGAGCACCGCGTCACCGGGGCGCACCGCGACGCCGGGCGCGGCGAGCGGTGAGCGGGCGGCCGGGTCGGACGTCTCCGACGGCAGCACCCGGTCGACGCGCCACAGGCCGTCGTCGCCGCGCGAGAGGTCCGCGCCGAGCAGTCCCTGCCGGGTCGCCGCGCTGCCCCCGCCGCCACCGGGGACGACGTAGGCGTGCGAGGTGCCGAGTTCGCCGTGCACCTCCCACAGCAGGTCGACCAGGTCGTCGTGGGTGGCGACGCGGTCGAGCACGGGGCGGTAGCGCTCCAGGACGCCGTCCCAGTCGACGCCGCCCATGTCGGGCCGCCAGAAGTTGTCCCGCATGAGGCGGCCCGTCTCGTCGTACATCTGGCGCCACTCGGCGGCCGGGTCGACGGTCTGGCGGACCCGGGAGAGGTCGACGGTGATGTTCGAGTCGCTGTCCTCGTCGCCGGAGGCGCGCCGGTCGCTCGGCACCACCTTCAGCTTGCCGTCGGTCCACAGGAGCACCCGCTTGCCGTCGCCGGTGACCGCGAAGTGGTCGGCGTCCGCGGCGAGTTCCTCGACGCGGTGCTGCGCCAGGTCGTACCGCTCCAGTTCGGTCTTCGGGTCCGGGTCGGAGGGCGTGGCGCGCGATGCGCCGAGCACGCCGCGCACCGGGTGGCGCAGCCAGAGCAGCCCGTCCTTGGCGGCCCGCAGCATGGTGTAGCGGGCGGCCTCGACGGGGAACGGCACGATGCGGTCGGCGAGGCCGTCGAAGTCGATGCGGGTGACGGGGGCGCCCTCGCTGTCCGGGGTCTCCGCACCCGCGCTGTCCTGTGCCTCGAAGGGCCTGCCGTGCCGCTGCGGCCCGAACGGCGAGGGCGTGGTCGCGCCGAGCGTGATCAGGTACGGCCGCGAGCCGCCGACGAACGCCAGGTCGAAGACGTGCTCGTCGTAGACCGGGTCGAAGGCGCGCGCGGAGAGGAAGGCCAGGTGCTTGCCGTCGAGCGTGAAGGCGGGCGCGTAGTCGCGGAAGCGCAGCGGGGTGGCCTCGGTGACCGAGAGGTCGGCGGTGTTGGCGAGCTTGAGCTGGCGCAGCGGGCGCGGGCCCGGGTGCGACCAGGCGAGCCAGGCCGAGTCGGGCGAGAAGACGAGCCCGCTGACCTCGCCGTCCTCGCTGCGGTCGACCTCGCGGACCTCGCCGCTCTCCCGCTCGACGAGCAGGACGCGGCCGTCGTGCGAGGCGACGGCGGCGCGGGAGCCGTCGGGGGCCATGGCGAGCGCGAGGACGCGGCCGAGCTGTCCGGCGGCGAGCCTGCGGGGCGTCGCGCCGGGCGCGGTCCCGGTGGCCGGGGCGAATTCGAGGGCCTCGTCGCCCTCGGCGTCGGTGACCCAGACGACGTGCTGCTCGCCCCCCACGCGGAAGGTGCGGGGCAGCCTGGCGCGCACGCCGTGCGTGGCGGCGAGCGCGCGGGCGGGCCCTTCGCGGTGCGTGACCCAGTGCACGGAGCCGCGCACGGAGACGGCGCTGCCGCGCCCGGTGTGGTCGGGCGCCGCGGCGCCGAACCAGCGGGCGGCGGTGACGGGGTGCGGCTGCAGATCGGTGCGCTGCCCGCCGAGGCGGACGTCGAGACGGCGCGGTTCGGCGTCCGACAGGTCGTCCAGGAGCCAGAGTTCACCGGCGGACGCGTAGACGACGCGGGTGCCGTCGGTGGCGGCGTGCCGCGCGTAGAAGCCGTCCACAGGGGTGTGTCTGCGCAGTTCGGAGCCGTCGGGCAGCGAGGAGTAGAGAGCGCCCACGCCCTCGTGGTCGGAGAGGAACGCGATCCGCTCCCCCACCCACAGCGGGTACTCGATGTTCCCTTCGAGCTCTTCGTGAAGGCGTACGAAGGGTTGTTCCTGCTCCCCGTCCGGCGTGCGGATCCACAACTTGCCCGCGGTGCCGCCCCGGTAGCGCTTCCACCAGGCGGCCTCGCGGCCCATCGGCGCGGAGAGCAGAAGCACTTGTCCGTCTGGGCCGTGCGCGACATCGCCCACGACGCCGTACGGCAGGGTGGCCGCGGGCCCGCCGTCGAGCGGCACGGCACGCGCCCAGGTGCGGCGCATCGACGCCTGGTCGGCCGAGCTCAGCGCGAGGACCTGCCCGTCGGGCGTCCAGCCGCGCACGCCGGTCTTCCAACTGCCCCAGTACGTCAGCCTCTTGGCGGGACCGCCGTCGATGGGCGCGATGTGCACCTCGGGCGCGCCGTCGCGGGTGGAGGCCCAGGCGACGGTCGTGCCGTCCGGGGAGATCCTCGGGTGGCTCACGGGCATGTTGTCGGCGCTGACGCGCCAGGCGCGGCCGCCGTCCAGGGGGGCGACCCAGACGTCGTCCTCAGCCGTGAACGCGGTCAACTCGCCGTGGATGTGCGGATACCGGAGATACGCGGAGTTCGCTGCCTGTGTCACGGCATCCAGCCTAGGCAGGCTTCGGGCGGCCCGGCAGCGTTTTTGATCACTTGCCCCGCGGCCGCCCGGCCGGTGCCGGGTCTCACTTGCCCGGCAGGCAGGTGCAGGTGGGTTCGGGCGGCGGGGCCGGGGTCTCGGTACAGGGCGTCGAGTACGACGCGGGCGGGTTGGAAGGCTGCTGGCCCCCGTCCTGACCGCCGTTCTCGTTGCCGTTGCCGTTGTCGTTGCCGGATTCGCAGTTGCCGAGGACGTCGACGCGGAACCACACCTTGCCCTCGATCTTGGCGGTGAGGTTGCCGCGGACGCACGCCCCGTCGACGACGTCGTGCACCGTGCCCTTGATGGTGATGTCCTTGCCGTCCTTGGTCTCGCCCTGGCAGTCGACATCCACCAAGGCGCCCTCGGTCGGCCCGCCGCTGCTCGGCGTGACCCGGTCCTGGAAGCTCGCGGTGCAGCTGAGCCACGCCACGTCGGCGTGCTGCCGCTCCAGCTCCTTGGTGCCCATCTCATCGGTGGTGAGCGCGACCACGGACGTGTTCAACTCCCCGTCCACGGGATCGCACGCGGTCACGCCGAGCGCGGCCGCCCCACCGAGCGCCACGGCGAACAGAACGAGCGAACGCCGCTTGCGCCTACCCCTGCCGCTCAATCGCCTTAATGCCCCCATAGGCGGCAGAGTGCCACCGCGAGCGCCCTGGCGGTAGACCGGTTGCGGCCATCTGTCCACCCCGGTCGGTTCAGGTCAGGACCAACGGCCCGTGCGGCCGAGCAGCAGCGCGGTCGCCGCGGTGCCCGCCGTGGACGTACGCAGCACGCTGCGGCCGAGCCGGTACGGCTTCGCGCCCGCCGCCGCGAAGGCCGCCAGCTCGTCAGGGGACACGCCCCCTTCGGGCCCGACCACCAAGACGACGTGCCCGCTCGCCGGCAGCTCCGCGGTGGCCAGCGGCTCGCTGCCCTCCTCGTGCAGGACCGCGGCGAAGTCGGCCTCGGCGAGCAGCGCGGCGACCTGCTTGGTGGACGCCGCGTCGAGCACCTCGGGGAAGCGCACCCGGCGCGACTGCTTGCCCGCCTCGCGCGCGGTGGCCCGCCACTTGGCGAGGGCCTTGAGGCCGCGCTCGCCCTTCCACTGCGTGATGCAGCGCGACGCGGTCCACGGCACGACGGCGTCCACGCCGGTCTCCGTCATGGTCTCGACGGCCAGCTCGCCCCGGTCGCCCTTGGGCAGCGCCTGTACGACGGTGATGCGGGGCGACTCCGCGGGCTCCTCCGAGTAGGAGTCCATCTTCACCACGAGCCGGTCCTTGCCCTCGGTGTCGAGGACCACGCAGTCCGCCCAGCGCCCCGCGCCGTCGGTCAGGACGACGTCCTCACCGGCGTGCAGCCGCTTCACCGATACGGCGTGCCGTCCCTCGGGCCCGTCCAGTACGTAGCGTCCGCCGTCGCCCGCGTCGAAGTGCTCGACGACGAAGACGGGCGCGGTCACGCCTCGTCTCCCGACGCCAGCGCGGCCCGTGCCTCGGCCAGTTCGGCCACCAGGACCTCGACGAGCTGTCCGGCGGGCAGCTCACGGGCGAGCCGGTGGCCCTGCCCCGCCCAGAGCGCCATGCCCTGCGCGTCACCGGCCTTGGCCGCGGCCTTGCGCAGACCGCTGGTGAGGTGGTGGACCTGGGGATAGGCGGCGGGGGCGTAAGGCCCGTGCTCGCGCATGAAGCGGTTGACCAGGCCGCGCGCCGGGCGCCCGGAGAACGCCCGGGTCAGCTCGGTGCGCACGAACAGCGGGTTGGTCATGGCCTGCTTGTGCAGCGGGTTCGCGCCCGACTCGGGGGTGACGAGGAACGCCGTGCCGAGCTGCGCGGAGTCCGCGCCCGCCGCGAGGACGGCGGCGATCTGCGCGCCGCGCATCAGGCCGCCGGCCGCGACGACGGGGATCTGCACGGTCTCGCGGACCTGCGCGATCAGGGCGAGCAGCCCGATCCCCGCGCCGTCGGTCTCCGGGTTGTCCCGGTGGGTGCCCTGGTGGCCGCCCGCCTCGACGCCCTGCACGCACACGGCGTCGGCGCCGGACCACTGGGCGGTCTGGGCCTCCTCCGGCGTGGTCACGGTGACGACGGTGAGGGTGCCGACGCGCGCGAACGCGTCGAAGACGTCGCGGGTGGGGCACCCGAAGGTGAAGGAGACCAGCGGGACCGGATCGTCGAGCAGGATCGCGAGCTTGGCGTCGTACCCGTCGTCGCGCCCGCTGTCGGGGTCGCCGAGCTGCGTCTCGTACCAGGTGGCCTCACCGGCGAGCTGGTTGCGGTACACGTCGATAGCGGCGGCGTCCGCGTACTCGGGCTGCGGCATGAAGAGGTTGACGCCGAAGGGCTTCGCCGTGAGCCCCCGCAGCTGTTTGATCTCCTGGTACATCCCGTCGGCGGTCTTGTACCCGGCGGCGAGGAACCCGAGCCCACCGGCCTCGGCGACGGCGGCAGCCAGCTGCGGCCCCGAGGCGCCACCCGCCATGGGCGCCTGCACGATCGGATAGCGGCAGAGATCGGTCAGTGCGGAGGACATGACGGCATCGTGCCACGTCCGACACAACCCACCGAATTCACGCCCCGTAAGGGGCGCGGGGGCTGGGCGCATCGTGCTTCGTAAGGGGCGCGGGGGCTGGGCGCATCGTGCTTCGTAAGGGGCGCGGGGGGCTGGGCGCATCGTGCCCCGTAAGGGGCGCGGGGAACTGCGCGAGCAACCCCCACGACCCGCGGGAGGAGAACGCCGAAGCCCCCCGGCACGGGATGAACCGTCTCCGAGGGGCCAACGCACGGCTCAAGGCGCTACCGCCCGTTAAACGCATCCTTGAGGCGAGAGAAAAGCCCCTGCTGCCCCGGCTGGAACTGCCCCGTGGGCCGCTCCTCCCCACGCAGCTGCGAAAGCTCCCGCAGCACCCGCTCCTGCTCGGGATCGAGCTTCGTCGGCGTCAGGACCTCCACGTGCACGATGAGGTCACCACGCCCCCCACCCCGCAGATGCGTTACGCCACGGCCGTGCAGCGGAACCGACTGCCCCGACTGCGTGCCGGGCCTGATGTCGATCTCCTCCAGGCCGTCCAGCGTCTCCAGCGGCACCTTCGTGCCCAGCGCCGCGGCCGTCATCGGGATGGTGACGGTGCAGTGCAGATCGTCCCCGCGCCGCTGGAAGACGGCGTGCGGCAGCTCGTGGATCTCGACGTAGAGGTCACCGGCGGGGCCACCGCCGGGGCCGACCTCGCCCTCGCCCGCGAGCTGGATCCGGGTGCCGTTGTCGACACCCGCGGGGATCTTCACGGTCAGCGTCCGCCGCGACCGGATGCGGCCGTCGCCGGCGCACTCCGGGCAGGGCGTGGGTACGACCGTGCCGAAGCCCTGACACTGCGGGCACGGCCGCGACGTCATGACCTGCCCGAGGAAGGACCGCGTGACCTGCGACACCTCGCCGCGACCGCGGCACATGTCACAGGTCTGCGCGGAGGTACCGGGAGCGGCACCTTCCCCACTGCAGGTCGTACAGACCACGGCCGTGTCGACCTGGATGTCCTTGGTGGTGCCGAAGGCGGCCTCGTTGAGGTCGATCTCCAGACGGATCATGGCGTCCTGGCCGCGGCGCGTGCGCGACCGGGGGCCACGCTGCGACGCCGTACCGAAGAACGCGTCCATGATGTCCGAGAAGTTGCCGAAGCCACCGGCCCCGAAACCGCCCGCACCGCCGCCGCCCGCCTGGGACAGCGGGTCACCGCCGAGGTCGTAGACCTGCTTCTTCTGCGGGTCCGACAACACCTCGTACGCGGCGTTGATCTCCTTGAAGCGCTCTTGAGTCTTCGGATCCGGATTCACATCCGGGTGAAGCTCTCGCGCCAGCCTCCGGAAGGCCTTCTTGATCTCGTCCTGGGAAGCGTCGCGGCGCACGCCGAGTACGGCGTAGTAGTCCGTGGCCACTTACGACTCCGCCAGGATCTGTCCGACGTAACGTGCCACTGCGCGTACTGCTCCCATCGTTCCCGGATAGTCCATGCGGGTCGGTCCGACCACGCCGAGTTTGGCTACTGCCTCGCTGCCCGAACCGTAGCCGACCGAGACCACGGACGTGGAGCTGAGGCCCTCATGGGCGTTCTCATGACCGATCCGTACGGCCATGCCCGAATCCTGCACCTCACCAAGCAACTTGAGGAGCACGACCTGCTCCTCCAGGGCCTCGAGGACGGGCCGGATGGTGAGGGGAAAATCATGTCCGAAGCGGGTGAGATTGGCGGTTCCGCCGATCATCAGCCGCTCCTCGGTCTCCTCCACGAGTGTTTCGAGGAGGGTGGACAGGACGGTCGCGACGGTGCCGCGGTCCTCGGCCTCGAAGGCCTCGGGCAGGTCCTGCACCAGCTGCGGCACGTCCGCGAAGCGGCGTCCCGCGACCCTGCTGTTGAGCCTGGCCCGCAGATCGGCGAGCGAGGTCTCGCCGAACGGCGCCGGGCAGTCGATCATGCGCTGCTCGACCCGGCCCGTGTCCGTGATCAGTACGAGCATCAGCCGGGCGGGAGCCAGCGAGAGCAGCTCCACGTGCCGCACCGTCGACCGCGTGAGCGACGGGTACTGCACGACCGCGACCTGCCGGGTCAGCTGCGCGAGCAGCCGCACCGTGCGCCCCACGACGTCGTCGAGGTCGACGGCGCCGTCGAGGAAGTTCTGGATGGCCCTGCGCTCCGGCGCGGTCATCGGCTTGACGCCCGCGAGCTTGTCGACGAAGAGGCGGTAGCCCTTGTCCGTCGGGATGCGCCCCGCGCTGGTGTGCGGCTGGGCGATGAACCCCTCCTCCTCCAGCGCGGCCATGTCGTTGCGGACCGTCGCCGGGGAGACCCCGAGACTGTGCCGCTCCGTCAGCGCCTTGGAACCGACCGGCTCCTCGGTGCCTACGTAGTCGTGGACGATGGCGCGGAGCACCTCGAGCCTGCGTTCACTGAGCATCGCGCACACCTCCAGCTGTCATACGTCGCGTCGAGCCCCGCCGAGCCCCCTTGCCTGGCACTCACCACGGGCGAGTGCCAGCTACCAAAGGGTCAGTGTACGGCCGTGAGGTACGGCCCCGGCAAGGGCGGACCCGCCGAAGTCACGCACGCGTGTCGGGCAGCGGCTGCCGAACACGGCCCGTACGGATAGCGTCACCGTATGGACGTGGCGCTGGCATGGGAAGCGGCGGGCTGGGAACGACTCGCACCGCGTGTGGGGCGGTGCCGCCTGCCGGTCTGGGACTGCACGGCGGGCCTCGTCGTCGGCGACGACGCGGCCCTCATGATCGAGGCGGGGGCGACCCTGGCCGAGGGCGCGGCACTGCGGACCCGCGCCAGGGAGATCATCGGCGGCGGGCGACGGGTCACGCACCTCGTGTTGACGCACCCGCACTTCGACCACGTTCTGGGGGCCGCGGCCTTCGCGGGCGTGGAGGTGTACGGGGCGGTGGGCATCGACACGGTCTTCGAAAGAGGCCGCGACGAACTGCGCGCCGACGCGGTGCGCCAGGGCGTGAGCCCGGACGCGGCGGCCGAGGCGGCCGATCTCCTCGTCCACCCGCGCCACCTGGTGTGCGGGGAGTGGACGCTCGACCTCGGCGGCGGGGTGCGGGTGCTGCTCGCCAACGTCGGCCCCGGCCATACCGGGCACGACCTCGCGGTGCTTGTCACGGGGGCCGACGGGGGCCGCGAGATCGTGTTCTGCGGCGATCTGGTCGAGGAGTCGGGCGAACCGCAGGCAGGACCCGACGCCGTACCGGAGCAGTGGCCCGCGGCGCTCGACCGGCTCCTGGAGCTGGGCGGTGAGGACGCGCTCTACGTGCCGGGGCACGGTGCGGTGGTGGATGCGGCTTTTGTCCGTGCGCAGCGCGCCACACTGGCGGGCCGCTTCGGCGTGTCGTAGCGGAGGTCCTTGCCACTCTTCCTATCGTCGGCAGAATGCGCCAGTACTCCGCCGATCTCACACCCCCTTGGAAGAAGCCGAAGCCCGTGCCCGAGGTGGCGGCGGACGCCGGCCTCGTCGTCGAGGAGCTGAGCACCGGATTCTGCGGCGCGGTGATCCGCTGCGAGAAGACCGCGCAGGGGCCGACGGTGACGCTGGAGGACCGCTTCGGCAAGCACCGCGTCTTCCCGATGGAGCCCCGCGGCTTCCTCCTCGAAGGCCGCACGGTCACACTGGTCCGCCCCGCCACGGGCGCGGCCGCTCCTCCCGTACGCCCCTCACGCACCGCCTCCGGCTCGGTGGCGGTACCCGGGGCGCGGGCCAGGGTCGCCCGCGCCGGACGCATCTACGTAGAGGGCCGCCACGACGCCGAACTCGTCGAACGCGTCTGGGGCGACGACCTGCGCATCGAGGGCGTCGTCGTCGAGTACCTGGAGGGCATCGACGACCTGCCCGCGATCGTCGCGGAGTTCCGGCCGGGCCCCGACGCCCGCCTGGGCGTCCTCGTCGACCACCTGGTCCCCGGCTCCAAGGAGTCCCGCATCGCGGCGGAGATCTCCACGTCGGACGCGCTGGTGGTGGGCCACCCCTACATCGACGTGTGGGAGGCGGTGAAGCCCTCCTCGGTCGGCATCGCGGCGTGGCCCCGGGTGCCGAGGGGGCAGGACTGGAAGACGGGCGTCTGCCGGGCCCTCGGCTGGCCGGAGAACACGGGGGCGGCCTGGCAACGGATCCTGGGCTCGGTGCGCAGCTACCGGGATCTCGAGCCGGAACTCCTTGGCAGGGTGGAAGAGCTGATCGACTTCGTCACGGAGTAACTGGCCCCTGGGCCTTGACCGGCGCCCCTCCGCAGGGGAAGCGCCCCTGCGGGAGCAACCCCACCCGGGGCGGGCCGGACCCGTCCCAACAGGACCAACCCCGCCGCTCCGCGACGGCCACACCCACCCGTACCTCGGCACCGAGCCACCCCGGCAGAGAACCCTCCGCCGCTCCGCGGCAGACACCCCCACCCGCCCACCCGTACCTCCGCGCCGGACCACCCCAGTAGGACCACCCCCGCCGCTCCGCGGCGACCACGCCCACCCGCCCACCCGTGGCTCCGCACCGAACCGCCCCAGCAAAACACTCGCCGCTGCCGCCGACGGCGCCCCGCCCCCACAAGAAACTCCCACCCGACGGGTGACAGCACGGGTGGAGCGGGCGGGTACAAGGACCGCCCGAAGGGCGGAACAAGGCAGGCGCCAAGCCGACACGAACGCCACCGGGGGCACAAGCCCCAACGCCCACGAGCCGCTGCCGCCAACGGCGCCCCACCCCCACAAGAGACACCCACCCGACGGGTGACAGCACGGGTGGAGCGGGCGGGTACAAGGACCGCCCGAAGGGCGGAATGGGGCAGGTGCCGAGCCGACACGGACGTCACCGGTAGCACCAGCCCCGGCGCCCGCCCGCCCGCCTCAGTCGACCAGCCCCCGAACCACCCCATCCGCCAACAACCGCCCCCGCAGGGTCAGCACCGCACGCCCCTCCCCGAAGGGCCCCTCCTCAAGCAGCCCGTCGGCCAGCGCACGCCCCGCCGCGGCGAGACCGGCCGGGCGGAGGAGATCCAGCGGGCAACCGTCACGGAGGCGGAGTTCGAGGAGGATCCGCTCGACCCGCCGGTCCTCGTCCGCGAGGACCTCACGCCCGGCCCCGGGCGACCGCCCCTGCGCCAGCGCCCCCGCGTACGCCCCGGGATGCTTGACGTTCCACCACCGCACCCCGCCCACGTGGCTGTGGGCCCCTGGCCCGGCCCCCCACCAGTCGGCCCCGCGCCAGTACAGCTCGTTGTGCAGGCAGCGCCCCGCCTCCGAGGTGGCCCAGTTGGACACCTCGTACCAGTCGAAGCCCGCACCCCCCAGCACCTCATCGGCGATGAGGTACCGGTCCGCGTGGACGTCGTCGTCCGTCATCGGCACCTCCCCGCGCCGGATCCGCCGCGCGAGCTGCGTGCCCTCCTCGACGATCAGCGCGTAGGCGCTCACATGATCCGGACCGGCCCCGAGCGCGGCCTCCAGCGAGGCGCGCCAGTCGTCGTCGCTCTCCCCCGGGGTGCCGTAGATCAGGTCCAGGTTCACGTGCTCGAACCCCGCCGCCCGCGCCTCGGCGACGCACGCCTCGGGCCGCCCCGGCGTATGCGTGCGGTCGAGCACCTTCAGGACGTGCTGCCTGGCGCTCTGCATGCCGAAGGAGATCCGGTTGAAGCCACCGGCCCGCAGCTCACTCAGGTACGCGGGGTCGACCGATTCCGGATTCGCCTCGGTGGTGATCTCCGCGTCGTCCGCGAGCCCGAACTCATCGCGTACGGCCCCCAGCATGCGCACCAGGTCGGCGGCCGCGAGCAGCGTGGGCGTACCGCCGCCGACGAAGACGGTCCGCACCGGGCGGGGGTCGTCGCCGAGGACCTTCCTGGCCAGGCGTACCTCGTCGATCAGGGTGTCGGCGTAGTTGTCGCGCGAGGCGAGCACGCCGCCGGAGCCGCGCAGCTCGGTCGCCGTATAGGTGTTGAAGTCGCAGTAGCCGCAGCGCGTGGCGCAGTACGGGACGTGGAGGTAGAAGCCGAGCGGGCGCGCGGCCGCGCCGTCCAGGGCGGACGCGGGCAGCGCACCGTCCTCGGGCATGGGCTCACCATCGGGCAGTGCGGAAGGCATACCTTCCATTGTCCCGCACCGGTGAACCCCCCACCGGCCGACACCTCACCTCACCGCGCCTGCAGCACCAGCAACGCCATGTCGTCGTCCGGCGGCCGCTCCGAGAACTCGTGCACGAGCCGCCTGATCCGCTCCGCCACCAGGCCCGCGTCGAGCCCCGCGCACCCGGCGAGCGCCTTGGCGAGCCCGTCGCCGTCGTCGAACTGGAGCCGTCCCTGGCGGCGCTCGGTCACGCCGTCGGTGACGCACAGGAGCGTGTCGCCGGTCCGCAGCTCGAAGGTCTCACTCGTGTACGTCACGTCGTCGACGACGCCGAGCAGCATCTGCGGACTGGCCGCGGGCCGCACCTCGCCCTCGGGCGTGAGCAGCAGCGGCAGGGGGTGCCCGGCGCACGCCACGGTGCAGCGGACACCGCCCTCGAACGGGACCAGCTCTCCGTAGAGGAGCGAGAGGAAGCGCGAGGTGGGCCCCTCGGGCGGCACGCCTTGGCCGCCCGCGACCGCGACGACCGCCGCCGCGGCGGCCGCCGCCTCCGCCGCGTCGTCGAGCAGGAGCTGGTTGAGGTGGCCGAGGACTTCGGCGACCTCGTACCGCTCGCGGGCGAGCAGCCGCAGCCAGGGGCGGGCGAGGCCGATGACGACGGCGGCCTCGGGGCCCTTGCCCTGGACGTCGCCGAGCGCGAAGCACCAGCGCCCCTCGCCCGCCTGGAACACGTCGTAGAAGTCGCCGCCGGGGCCGCCCTGGTCCCGTGGCTCGTACACGAGGCCGCTCTGCACGCCCGGGATCTCCGCGATCCGGCTGGGCAGCAGTCCGCGCTGCAGGACCTGGCTGATGGTCGCCTGCCTCTGATAGCGGCGGGCGGCGCTGATGGCGAGGGCGACCCGGCGGCTGAAGTCCTCGATGAGGCCGGTGACCTCGTCGGGGAAGCGCACCAGAGCGGCCCGGCCGATCACCAGCGTGCCGAGCGCCCGGCCGCCCGCGGTGAGGCGGTACGCGAGCGCCGCGCCCGAGCTCTCGCCGGTGAGCGCCTCGCCGGGCCAGGGGACGGGATAGGCGCCGCCCACGGCGAGCGGCAGCTGCGGCGGGTCCTTCTCCAGGACGCGGCGCAGTTCTTCTATGCGGTGCTCGCTGGTGTGCCAGACGCGGGCGAGCCGCTCGCCCGTCCCGCCGCCCACCGCGCCGCGCCCGGGCCCCTCCGACGCGTCGTCGAGCCAGACCGCGCACCAGTCAGCGAGCCGCGGCACGAGCAGCTGTCCGGCGAGGGCCGCCACCAGATCCTCGTCGAACTGCCCGGCCAGCAGGTCGGAGGCCTCGGCGAGGAAGGAGAGCGCGCCGCGGTTGATCCAGTCCGTGTCGTGCGTGGCCCGCTTGGGCAGCGGCGCGAGGATCTCGGTGGCCCGCAGCCCGCGCTGCAGCGCCTGATCGCTCGCGTACGTCTCGAGCTCCTTGCCGGCCTGCACGCCGTCGACGGGCAGCCGGGCCCAGACGGTCTTGGTGCCCGTGCGGTAGGTGATGCCCCAGGAGTCGGAGAGGGTGGCGACGAGGTGCAGGCCGCGGCCGTACTCCGGGGTGCCGGGCGGTGGCGTGCCCTGTTCGCCGCGGACCGCGCGGGAGGGGTGGTGGTCGGCCACCTCGATGACGAGGGTGTCCGTGCTCTCGCCCGCGCCCACCTCGTCGAGCCTGCACAGGAGCTCGACGGCCGTGCCCGCGTGCACGACGGCGTTGGTCACCAACTCGCTGACCAGGAGCACCGCGTCGTCGGCGAGGCGGTCGGTGATGCCCGCTGCGGCGGGCACGCCGAGTTCGGTCCAGTCGGCGAGCGCGGCGCGCACGAACCTGCGCGCGGCCGCGGGCGCCAGGGGGTTTCCGGGCAGCGACGTACGCACCACTGCCGGTGGCCCCGGCAGGGGGCCAGAATGGGCAGAGGCACGGAAAGCGGTCTCCCGTTGCATCGGAATGGACCCCACTGTGCGGCTCCTGAGCAGTTCGGTCGAATACGCCTCAGGCGACACCCACAGAGTGACAGACTGGCCACGCCCATAAGCACCGAGTTACTGAAGTGGGCCACTATGAGTGAGAACAGTGCTACGCCCGCGCTCAGCCGTGGCAAGATTCCGGCCCCCGCGCAGACCAGGTCCTCCGCCGCGGCACCACCCGGTTCCCCAGGCGGCGGCGCCGGGAGCCCCCGCGCCGCCACGGGCCCCGGCGCCATCGCCAGGAGTCCCGTCGTGGCCACCGAGGCGGAGCTGCGCCCGCTGCTCGCCGCCATGCGGGCCGCGCGCGACGGGGACTTCTCCAAAGTGCCCCCCATGGGCGAGGGCACGACGGCCGAGCTCTACGCGACGCTGAACGAGATGCTCGACCGTTCGATCCACTTCGACAACGAACTCGTGCGCATACGCCGGGAGATCATCCGGCACGGCCGCCTGGACGAGCGGTTCTCGCCGAGCCCGGGGCAGGGCAGGTGGGCCGCGCGCGTCCTGGAGATCAACACGCTGCTCGACTCGCTGGTCGCCCCCGCGGCCAACGCCACCCGCGTCCTGAACGCGGTGGCGGGCGGCGACCTCACGCAGCGTGTCGACCTGCACGACGGCACCCGCGAGCTCCGGGGCGATCTGCGCCGTTTGGGCCGCGCCGTCAATACGATGGTCGATCAGCTGTCCCTCTTCACGGGAGAGGTCACCCGCGTCGCGCGCGAGGTGGGCACGGAGGGCCGGCTCGGCGGGCGCGCCAAGGTGCGCGGCCTGTCCGGCAGTTGGCGGGACGTGACCGAGGCGGTCAACACGATGGCGGCGCGGCTCACCGCCCAGGTGCGCGACATCGCCCTGGTGACCACGGCGGTGGCGCAGGGCGACCTGACCCGCACGGTCACCGTGGAGGCGACGGGCGAGCTGCTCGAACTGAAGCTCACCGTGAACACGATGGTGGAGCAGCTCTCCGCGTTCGCCGCCGAGGTGACCCGCGTGGCGCGCGAGGTGGGCACGGAGGGCCAGTTGGGCGGCCGCGCGCAGGCGCGTGGCGTGTCAGGCGTGTGGAAGGACCTCACCGACAACGTCAACTTCATGGCGTCGAACCTCACCTCACAGGTCCGCAACATCGCCCAGGTCACCACCGCCGTCGCCAACGGAGACCTGAGCCAGAAGATCACCGTCGACGCCCGGGGCGAGATCCTGGAGCTGAAGTCGACGGTGAACACGATGGTCGACCAGCTCTCCGCCTTCGCCGACGAGGTCACCCGCGTCGCCCGCGAGGTCGGCACGGAGGGAAACCTGGGCGGGCGCGCTCAGGTCCGTGGCGTGTCGGGCGTGTGGAAGGACCTCACCGACAACGTCAACTTCATGGCCGACAACCTCACCTCACAGGTGCGGAACATCGCGCTGGTGTCGACGGCCGTCGCCCAGGGCGACCTCGGCAAGAAGATCACCGTCGAGGCGAAGGGCGAGATCCTCGAACTGAAGTCGACGATCAATACGATGGTCGACCAGCTCTCCGCCTTCGCCGACGAGGTCACCCGCGTCGCCCGCGAGGTCGGCACGGAAGGAAACCTCGGCGGCCAGGCCCAGGTCCGTGGCGTGTCGGGCGTGTGGAAGGACCTCACCGACAACGTCAACTTCATGGCGTCGAACCTCACCTCACAGGTCCGCAACATCGCCCAGGTCACCACCGCCGTCGCCAACGGCGACCTGTCCAAGATGATCACGGTCACCGCGCGCGGCGAGATCCTGGAGCTCAAGGACACCGTCAATACGATGGTGGAGCAGCTGCGCGCCTTCGCCGACGAGGTGACCCGGGTGGCCCGCGAGGTCGGCACCGACGGCCGCCTCGGCGGCCGCGCGCAGGTCCTCGGCGTATCGGGCGTCTGGAAGGACCTCACCGACAACGTCAACTACATGGCGGACAACCTCACGGGCCAGGTCCGCAACATCGCGCAGGTCGCGACGGCCGTGGCCCAGGGCGACCTCTCCAAGAAGATCGACGTGGACGCGCGCGGCGAGATCCTGGAGCTGAAGACCACCATCAACACCATGGTGGACACGCTGTCCTCGTTCTCCTCCGAGGTCACCCGGGTGGCCCGCGAGGTCGGCTCCGAGGGCCAACTGGGCGGCCAGGCGCGGGTCGAGGGCGTGTACGGCACGTGGAAGCGCCTGACGACGAACGTGAACGAGCTGGCGCTGAACCTGACCACCCAGGTCCGTGCCATCGCCGAGGTCGCGTCCGCCGTCGCCCAGGGCGACATGACCCGCGCCATCACGGTCGAGACGCGCGGCGAGGTCTCCGAGCTCAAGGACAACATCAACCTCATGGTCTCCAACCTCAGGGAGACCACCCGCGCCAAGGACTGGCTGGAGTCCAACCTGGCCCGTCTCGCGGGCCTGATGCAGGGCCACCGCGACCTGATGGAGGTCGCCGACCTGATCCTGCGCGAGCTGACCCCGCTGGTGAACGCGCAGTACGGCGCGTTCTTCCTGGCCGACCCGGAGACGGCGGAGAGCCCGGCGCCCACCCAGGTCACCGCGAAGGGCCTCGCGTTCATCGCCGGGTACGGCTCCGCGCAGAGCGCGGTCGTCGACACGGGCGGCATGCCCGCACAGGGGCTCGTACGGCAGGCGGCGCTGGAGAAGAAGCGCATCCTCGTGGAGGAGGTGCCCCCGGAGTACATCAAGATCCATTCGGGTCTCGGCGACGCCGCCCCCGCCACCGTCGTGATCATCCCGATCCTCTTCGAGGACAAGCTGCTCGGCGTGATCGAGCTGGCCACGTTCTCCCGCTTCTCCGACGTCCACCTGGCGTTCTTCGACCAGTTCGTGAACACCATCGGCGTCGCGATCAACACCATCATCGCCAACTCCCGTACGGAGTCCCTGCTCGGCGAGTCGCAGCGCCTGGCCACCCAGCTCCAGGAGCGCTCGGACGAACTCCAGCGCCAGCAGGCCGAGTTGCGCCGCTCGAACGCCGAACTGGAGGAGAAGGCGGCCCTGCTCGCCACCAGCTCCCAGTACAAGTCGGAGTTCCTCGCGAACATGTCGCACGAGCTGCGCACCCCGCTGAACTCGCTGCTCATCCTGGCCAGGCTGCTCTCCGACAACCCCGACAACCACCTCTCCGACCAGGAGGTGCAGTTCGCGACCACGATCCACCGCTCGGGATCCGACCTCCTCCAGCTCATCAACGACATCCTCGACCTGTCGAAGATCGAGGCGGGCCGGATGGACGTACGCCCCAAGAAGCTCCCGCTCATCAAGGTCCTCGACTACGTCCACGCGACGTTCCGCCCGCTCACTCTCGACCGCGGCCTGGCGTTCGAGGTGTCGGTCGGCGAGGACGTGCCGCGCGAGATGTTCTCCGACGAGCAGCGCCTCCAGCAGATCCTGCGCAACCTCCTGTCGAACGCGGTCAAGTTCACCTCGTCGGGCCGCGTGGAGCTGCGCGTCAGCCGCGTCAAGAACGCCTCGGCCGAGCGGCTCCTGCACGACGACGAAGACCTGCTCTGCTTCGCCGTCAGGGACACCGGCATCGGCATCCCCGCCGAGCAGCTCCCGGTCATCTTCGAGGCGTTCCAGCAGGCGGACGGCACCACCAACCGCAAGTACGGCGGCACGGGGCTCGGCCTCTCCATCAGCCGGGAGATCGCGGGGCTCCTCGGCGGCCGCATCACCGCCGAGAGCCACCCGGGACAGGGCTCGACCTTCGCGCTGTACGTCCCGGTGGTCCACCCCGGTCACGGCGCGGCCGCCATCGCCTACGCGGCCTCGCGCACCCAGCTCCTGCCCGAACCGCTCGAACCGGCGGCACTGCGCCCGCACACCACCCTGGAGCCCGACGACAGCTGGCCCACCCCGACCAAGCTGGAGGAGTGGAAGGAGGGGCGCGCGGGCCGCATACTGCCGAACCGCAAGGTGCTCATCGTCGACGACGACATCCGCAACGTCTTCGCGCTCACGCACGTGCTCAGCCGGGTCGGCATGCCCGTCCTCTACGCGGAGAACGGGCGCGAGGGCATCGAGACCCTGGAGCGCAATCCCGACGTCGACATCGTCCTGATGGACATCATGATGCCGGAGATGGACGGCTACGAGACCATGGTCGCCATCCGCCGGAGCCCTCGCTGGCGGGGCCTGCCCATCGTCGCCCTCACCGCGAAGGCGATGCCGGGGGACCGCGAGAAGGCCATCTCCCAAGGCGCCACCGACTACGTACCCAAACCCGTGGATGTGGATCAACTGCTCGGCGTCATCTGCGCCCTCCTGGACCCCGAGGGCGCTGGCGGCACCGAACAGGCCACCTCCCCCGATTCAGAGTCCGTCGCTCCGGAACAGCCGGCCACTCCGGGGGAGAGCGCTGTTCCGCCGACAACTGAGTGAGGCACCGTCACCATGAGCGCAGAGGCCATGACCGACAACCGCGCGAGCATCCTCCTTGTCGACGACATGGAGGACAACCTGATGGCATTGGAAGCCGTCCTCGGGTCCCTGAACGAGCCGCTGGTCCGCGCCCGTTCGGGCGAGGAGGCGATGAAGGCGATTCTGCGGCAACGATTCGCCGTGATCCTTCTCGACGTCCGGATGCCGGGCATGGACGGCTTCGAGACCGCGTCGAACATCAAACGCCTCGACCAGACCAAGGACGTGCCCATCATCTTCCTGACGGGCACCGACAACGACGCGGGCTTCGCCTTCCGCGGCTACGCGACCGGCGCCGCGGACTACCTCACCAAGCCGTTCGACCCCTGGGTGCTGCGCGCCAAGGTCACCGTGTTCCTCGAACTGCACCGCAAGAACCGGCAGTTGGAGCGGATACTGGCCCGCGAGCAGCGCCAGTTCGACGAGCTGGCGGCGCGCCTCTCCGCGATCGAGACCCACATGGCGGCAAGCAGCCTCAAGGACGTCCTCGAACTGCGCCGCCACGTCACCCACATGGAGGAACTGGTACAGGAAATGCGCCGCGGGCGGGTCGTCTGAACCATCCGACGCCTCGCCCGCCCCGCTCACTTCGCCGGGCTCACGCCTCGCGCGAGCCCGCGTACATCTCCTCGATCAGGTGCTTGTACTCCCGCTCCACCACCGGACGCTTCAGCTTCAGGCTGGGCGTCAACTCGCCGTGCTCGACGTCGAGATCACGCGGCAGGAGCCGGAACTTCTTGATGGTCTGCCAGCGCTGAAGGCCCTCGTTGAGCTCCTTCACATAGCCCTCGATGAGCTCGACCGTGACGGGAGCCGCGCACACATCGGCGTACTCCCTGCCCGACAGGCCGTTCTCCTTGGCCCAGTCGAGGATCGCGGGCTCGTCCAGGGAGATCAGCGCGGTGCAGAAGTTCCGGTCGGCGCCGTGCACCAGGATGTTGGAGACGTACGGACACACGGCCTTGAACTGGCCCTCGACCTCTGCGGGCGCGATGTACTTGCCGCCCGACGTTTTGATGAGGTCCTTCTTGCGGTCGGTGATCCGCAGGTACCCGTCGACGGACAGCTCGCCGATGTCCCCGGTGTGGAACCAGCCGTCGGACTCCAGGACTTCGGCGGTCTTCTCGGGCAGCCCGTGGTAGCCCTCCATGATGCCGGGGCCGCGCAGCAGGATCTCGCCGTCGTCCGCGATGCGCACCTCGGTGCCGGGCAGCGGCTTGCCGACGGTGCCGGTGCGGTACGCCTCCCCGGGGTTCACGAAGGAGGCCGCGGAGGACTCGGTGAGCCCATAGCCCTCCAGGATGTGAATCCCGGCTCCGGCGAAGAAGTACCCGATGTCGGGCGCGAGAGCGGCGGATCCCGACACCGCGGCCCGCAGCCGCCCGCCGAACGCCTCGCGCAACTTGGAGTAGACGAGCGCGTCGGCGACCTTGTGCTTGGCGCCGAGCCCGAAGGGCACCGACGCGGTGCCGGTCCTGCGGAAGTTGTCCTGGCTGGCCTTGGCGTACTCGCGGGCGACGTCCGCGGCCCACTGGAAGATCTTGTACTTGGCCCCGCCACCGGCCCGCGCCTTGGCCGCGACGCCGTTGTAGACCTTCTCGAAGATGCGGGGCACCGCGGCCATGTACGTCGGCTGGACCACCGGAAGGTTCTCGATGATCTTGTCCACGCGGCCGTCGACGGCGGTGACGTGCCCGAGGTCGATGTGCGCGGAGGTCAGCACCTTGCCGAAGACGTGCGCGAGCGGCAGCCACAGGTACTGCACGTCGTCGGGGCCGAGCAGCCCGGTCGCCACGATGGCCTTCGCCATGTACGACCAGTTGTCGTGCGGCAGCCGCACGCCCTTGGGCTTGCCGGTGGTGCCCGAGGTGTAGATCAGCGTGGCGAGCTGGTCGGCGGCGATCGCCGCGACCCGCTCCTTGACGAGGTCCTCGTTCTGTTCGAGGAGCGCGGCGCCGCGCAGTTCGAGCTCGGCGAGCGTGAGCACCCAGCCCTCAGGGTCGCTCTCGTCCTTGGTGACGCCCTCGGAGTCGAACACCACGACGTGCCGCAGCTCCGGCAGCTCGGCCCGCTTCTCGCGCGCCTTGGCGAGCTGTGTCGCGTCCTCGGCCATGAGCACGCGGCTCTCGGAGTCGGCCAGGATGTAGGCGGACTCCTCGGCGTTGGTCTGCGGGTAGACGGTGGTGGTGGCCGCGCCCGCGCACATGATGCCGAGGTCGGCGAGGATCCACTCGATCCGGGTCGCGGAGGCGAGGGCCACGCGGTCCTCGGGGTTCAGGCCGAGGTCGATCAGGCCCGCGGCGATCGCGTGGACACGGCTGGCGGTCCCCGCCCAGCTCAGCGACTTCCACTCGTCGGGACCCGCGCCGGACGCCGCTGGCACCGGGTAGCGGTAGGCCTCGGCATCCGGTGTGGCCGCCACGCGCTCCAGGAAGAGATGCGCCACGGAGGGCGGACGGTTCTCGATCAAGGTCTGTGTGTCGCTCACGACATCCTCCGGGCCCACGGCAGTGCGGCGAACTGGCTGGCGGCTGCTTCTTACGTCCCTGTCGGCTACTTGTTTAACTTGCGAGTAACCTACGAGCAGTGATCAGAGTAGAGCGCCGACGCCCGGTGCGTAAGGGGCTTCTGCCTGTCACTTTCTCCGGACTACCCGTACGGGAAAGGCCCGCGGCGCCGAAGCGCCGCGGGCCCGTTCCAGCGTGCTGTGTGGTTACTTCTTCGCCTTGCCTGGACCGCTGTCGTCGCTGGAGAGCACCGCGATGAAGGCTTCCTGCGGCACCTCGACGTTGCCGACCATCTTCATGCGCTTCTTGCCCTCCTTCTGCTTCTCGAGCAGCTTGCGCTTGCGCGAGATGTCACCGCCGTAGCACTTGGCGAGGACGTCCTTGCGGATGGCGCGGATGGTCTCGCGGGCGATGACCCGGGAACCGATCGCGGCCTGCACGGGCACCTCGAAGGCCTGCCGCGGGATCAGCTCGCGCAGCTTGGCCACGAGCCGCACGCCGTACGCGTACGCCGCGTCCTTGTGCGTGACCGCGGAGAACGCGTCGACCTTGTCGCCGTGCAGCAGGATGTCGACCTTGACGAGCTGCGCCGCCTGCTCGCCCGTGGGCTCGTAGTCCAGCGAGGCGTAACCGCGGGTCTTGGACTTCAGCTGGTCGAAGAAGTCGAAGACGATCTCGGCGAGGGGCAGCGTGTAGCGGATCTCGACGCGGTCCTCGGAGAGGTAGTCCATGCCGAGCATCACACCGCGCCGGTTCTGGCAGAGCTCCATGATCGAGCCGATGAACTCGCTCGGCGCGAGGATCGTGGCGCGCACGACGGGCTCGTGGACCTCGTCGATCTTGCCCTCGGGGAACTCGCTCGGGTTGGTGACGATGTGCTCGGTGCCGTCCTCCATGATCACGCGGTAGACCACGTTGGGGGCGGTGGCGATCAGGTCGAGTCCGAACTCGCGCTCCAGGCGCTCACGGATCACGTCGAGGTGCAGCAGGCCGAGGAAGCCGACGCGGAAGCCGAAGCCGAGCGCCGCGGACGTCTCGGGCTCGTAGACCAGCGCGGCGTCGTTGAGCTGCAGCTTGTCGAGGGCCTCGCGCAGGTCCGGGTACTCCGAGCCGTCCAGCGGGTACAGGCCCGAGAACACCATCGGCTTCGGGTCCTTGTAGCCGCCGAGGGCCTCGGTCGCGCCCTTGTGCAGGGAGGTGATCGTGTCACCGACCTTGGACTGCCGGACGTCCTTCACGCCGGTGATGATGTAGCCCACCTCACCGACGCCGATGCCGTCGGCCGGGGTCATCTCCGGCGAGGAGACACCGATCTCCAGGAGCTCGTGCGTGGCGCCGGTGGACATCATCCGGATCCGCTCGCGCTTGTTGAGCTGGCCGTCGACCACTCGTACGTACGTCACGACGCCGCGGTAGGAGTCATAGACCGAGTCGAAGATCATCGCGCGCGCCGGGGCGTCGGCGACGCCGACCGGGGGCGGGATCTCGGCGACGACCTTGTCGAGGAGCGCCTCGACGCCCATGCCGGTCTTCGCGGAGACCTTCAGGACGTCCTCGGGCTCACAGCCGATGAGATTGGCGAGCTCCTCGGAGAACTTCTCCGGCTGGGCGGCGGGCAGGTCGATCTTGTTCAGGACCGGGATGATCTTGAGGTCGTTCTCCATCGCCAGGTAGAGGTTGGCGAGAGTCTGGGCCTCGATGCCCTGGGCCGCGTCGACCAGGAGGACCGTGCCCTCACAGGCCGCGAGCGAACGCGAGACTTCGTACGTGAAGTCCACGTGGCCGGGAGTGTCGATCATGTTCAGGATGTGCGTACTGCCTTGGTCCTGGCCCTCCGTGGGGGCCCAGGGCAGACGCACCGCCTGAGACTTGATCGTGATGCCGCGCTCGCGCTCGATGTCCATCCGGTCGAGGTACTGAGCACGCATCTGCCGCTGCTCCACCACACCGGTGAGCTGGAGCATGCGGTCGGCGAGCGTGGACTTGCCGTGGTCGATGTGCGCGATGATGCAGAAATTGCGGATCAGCGCCGGGTCGGTACGGCTCGGCTCGGGCACATTCTTAGGGGTCGCGGGCACGCAGGGTCCTGTCTCTTGAGGCGCCACTCGCCTCGGGTCGGATCTATACGTAGCCTCCATCGTCCCATGGGCGGGGCACTGCGCTCGGTGTGGGCCGGTGAGAGGGGTGCGGCGCTCGGTTTGGGCGGGCGAGAGGGCGGCTGGTAACGTGGGCAGCTGTGTCTCGTAGCCCTCTCAAGCCTCGAGGCGCGTGTCATAACACTCATCTGCAGTACCTCTGCAGTACCTGAACCTGAAAAGGCTCTTTCGTGGCGAACATCAAGTCCCAGATCAAGCGGATCAAGACCAACGAGAAGGCGCGTCAGCGCAACAAGGCGGTCAAGTCTTCCCTGAAGACCGCGATCCGCAAGGCCCGCGAGGCCGCTGCCGCCGGTGACACCCAGAAGGCCGCCGAGCTCACGCGTGAGGCCACGCGCCAGCTCGACAAGGCCGTCTCCAAGGGCGTCATCCACAAGAACCAGGCCGCCAACAAGAAGTCGGCGCTTGCTTCGAAGGCCGCGTCCCTCTAAGGGCTGAAGCCCTTGCCCCGGTTCGCCGGGGCGTTTGATCAATCCTCCCGCGAGGGTAATTCGAGCCCTCTACCTCGAATCGCGGACAGACCACGCAGTACGCCACGCTGCGACGATGCCCCCGGCCCACTCCGGGGGCATTGCTGTGTCCCCGTAAGGGGCGCGGGGAACCGCACGACCGGCCACGGGCGGCCCGGGGATCCGGAACCGACGGATCCGGACCCGGCGGGTGGATCGGTCCCGTCTCAGCGACGCGACCTCGCCGCACGGGCAATGGCGACGACGGCCTTCTCCAGGGCGTACTCGGGGTCATCGCCGCCCCCCTTGACCCCCGCGTCAGCCGCGGCCACCGCGGTCAGCGCCGCCGCGACCCCGTCCGGAGTCCAGCCCCGCATCTGCTGCCGGACCCGGTCGATCTTCCACGGCGGCATGCCCAGCTCGCGGGCGAGGTCGGCCGGACGCCCGCCCCTCGCGGAGGACAGCTTCCCGATCGCCCGCACGGCCTGCGCCAACGCGCTGGTGATCAGAACGGGGGCGACACCGGTCGACAGCGACCAGCGCAACGCTTCGAGCGCCTCAGCGGCACGGCCCTCGACGGCCCGGTCGGCCACCGTGAAGCTGGAGGCCTCCGCCCGGCCCGTGTAGTACCGGCCGACGATCGCCTCGTCGATCGTGCCCTCGATGTCCGCCGTCAGCTGGGAGACCGCGGAGGCGAGCTCGCGCAGATCGCTGCCGATCGAGTCGACGAGGGCCTGGCACGCCTCGGGGGTGGCCGAGCGGCCCAGGGTGCGGAACTCGCTCCGCACGAACGAGAGCCGGTCCGCGGGCTTGGTCATCTTGGGGCAGGCGACCTCGCGCGCCCCCACCTTGCGCGCGGCGTCGAGCAGGCCCTTGCCCTTGGCGCCGCCCGCGTGCAGCAGGACGAGGGTGATCTCCTCGACGGGCGCACCGAGATACGCCTTCACGTCCTTGATCGTGTCCGCCGACAGGTCCTGCGCGTTCCGCACGACGACGACCTTGCGCTCGGCGAAGAGCGACGGGCTCGTCAGCTCGGCGAGCGTGCCGGGCTGCAGCTGGTCGGGGGTGAGGTCGCGCACGTCCGTGTCCGCGTCGGCGGCGCGGGCGGCCGCGACCACCTGCTGCACGGCGCGGTCGAGGAGCAGGTCCTCCTGCCCCACGGCGAGCGTGAGAGGAGCGAGCGGATCGTCGTTTGCTGTCTTCCTGGCCATCGCGGTCAAGCATCCCACGCGGCACTGACAGCCCGTCCCGTACGGCCTTCGCCCGTGGCCTCCCCGGTAGCGGAGAATGGGCGGGTGAACGACGTACGACATGTCCTGGTGCTGCCCGACCGCGATGCCGCGGAAGACGTGGCCGAAGAGCTCCCCGACCGTTTCGGTGTCACCGAGGAACCCCAGCTCGTGCGCGACGCGCTGGCCGGTGAGGACGACGCCGAGGACGCCCAGTGGCTGGTCGTGGTCGAGGACCCCGATTCCCGCCTGGACCGGGCCGCGCTGGACGAACTGGCGACGGAGTACGAGGGCTGGCTGGAGGCTCCGTAGCACCGGCGGGTCGGCGCCGGTCAGCGCCGGTCCGCCGGGGCGGCGCCGGTCAGCTCTTGGGGATGACCTGGATGTCGAGGTCGATCGTGATGCTGTGCCCCACGGCAGCGATGCCGCGCGCGAGCATCGTCTGCCAGGTGATCGTGAAGTCGTCGCGGTGCAGCTCGGTGGTGGCGCGGCAGGCGACGCGGGTCTCGCCCTCCAGGCCCTGGCCGACCCCGAGGTACTCGGTGTCGAGCGTGACCGTGCGCGTCACTCCGTGCAGCGTCAGGCCGCCCGAGATCGCCCAGCGGCTGCCGCCCTTGTGCACGAAACGGTCGCTGTAGAACTCCATCGTCGGGAAGCGGTCGACATCGAGGAAGTCGCCCGAACGCAGATGGTCGTCGCGCATCTTGACCGCGGTGTCGATGGAGGCCGCGTCGATGACCACGTGCATGGCGGAGTCCTCCATGCGCTCCCCCACGCGGATGGCGCCCGCGAAGCTGTTGAACCTGCCGTGGATGCGGGCCAGGCCGATGTGCCGCGCGGTGAAGGCGACCGAGGAATGCAGGGGGTCGAGATCCCAGTCACCGGGCTCGGGCAGCGCCGGAGGCTGGGCGACCTGGAGCATGACGTCGCCCAGCGAGGCGTGCGCGCCCTCCCCGACCGTGGCACTGGCCCGGTACGGGGTGAACCCCTCCGCCGAGACCGCGAGCCGGTAGTCCCCTGCGGGCACGGTCGTGACGAACGAACCGAACGGGTCCGTGCCACCGGTGACCACCTTGCGCCCCGCGGCATCGCTGACGACCAGCTCGGCGTTCCGCACCGGCTCGTTGACCGGGTCGAGCACCCGGCAGCTGAGCACGCCCGCGCTCGCCGGCACCGGCACCGCCGACAGGGGCCCCGTCCGACCCGCCCTGTTCGTACGGTTTCCCAGCCATCGGCCGAACACCCGCGACACACCCCCGCGCTACTTGACATCACCTGCACACTGCAACGATTAGGCATTCGATCACCGTTGCGGCATTCGATGCAACACGGCCATACATCACAGGAATACTGTCGATGCGCTGGCAAGTGTCACGAGTAGCCCGAATTGATCGCTCAGCTTCGCGTTTCAGCAGGTCGCGGCGGGGTTCCCCGCGGTAGCAGCCATCGCTGCTCAGAGTCGAGGCAACGCACGCCCCTTCCCGGTGTCCGCGCCGGACGTCCCGCAGAACTCCGCGTCGACCACGCCGCCCAGCGCGCTCCAGTCACCGTTCACGTTGTAGGCGAGGGTGTGGCGCCCGTCGGGGGTGGACACGGCCTCCGTGCCGGAGCCGGGAGTTCCGCCACTGTGGCTCCACAGCTTCGCGTCGCAGCTCGTCCTGACCTTGTACAGGCCGAGTCCATAGCCGGAGTACAGGTCGTCGTCGGGCGTGGGCACCACCGTCTGCATGGCGGCGAGTTGCTTCGCGGGCATCAGCTTGCCGCGCAGCAGAGCGCTGAAGAACCGGTTGAGGTCGCCGGTCGTGGATATCCCTTCACCTGCCGCCCAGCCCCAGGACATGTTGTTCTCGGTGACGTCGTAGATCTTGGTCGCCGCGGGGTCCAGGCTCAGCTTGGAGTACGCACGGCTGCTCGGCTTCGGCAGGAACGGGTCGGTGCCCGGCAGGCTGGTGTTCCGCAGGCCGAGCGGTTCGATGACGCGCTCACGGACCTCGTCCCGATAACTGTGGCCACTGATCTTCTCGACGATCAACCCGGCGAGGATGTAGCCGGTGTTCGAGTACGAGTGCCTGGTGCCGGGCGCGAAGTCCGGCTTGTGCGCCAGCGCCACCCGCACCAACTCCCGCGGGCTGTGGGTGTCGTACCGGTGCACGGGGAATCCCGTCAGCAGGTTCCGCTCGAGGAACTCCGTGTCGTTGGTGTAGTTGAAGAGCCCGCTGGTGTGGTTCAGCAACTGCCGCACGGTGATCGCGCGGCCGTCGTTGCCGTTGCCCCGCACGACACCGGGCAGCCAGTGCTCCACCGTGTCGTCCAGGTCGAGCCGCCCCTCGGCCTCCATCTGCAGCAGCACGGTCGCCACGAACGTCTTGGTGATGCTGCCCATCCGGAACCGGTCGTCGGCCCCTCTCGGCGCGCCCGTCCGTAGGTTCCCGACCCCCGAAGTCCCCTTCCAGGCCGCGCCCTTCTCGACCACCGCGGCGGTGACACCGGGCGTGCCCGCGGCCACCATGGCGTCCATCGCACGCTGGGTCGCCGCGTGTCCCTTCCCCGACTCGGCGTGGGCGGGCGCCGTGAACGCGGTGACGGCCACCGCCGCCACGGCGAGTCCCACCACCCCGGTGCGCACTCGTCGACGTACTGCCATCCCGTACTCCTTCGTCTTCAGCCCAGTTGTCGTCAGCCCGTTGTTCGTCAGTCCAGTTGCCGTCAGCTGATTTGTTGTCGTCAGCGGAGTCGTCGTCAGCCCATCCGTTCTCACAGGAAGGGACCTCTCACCGGAGCAGCGCAGTTGACTCGCGCCCCAACGTTGGCCAAAGTCGCGCGGTTGGCCGAGAGTTCCGCTTCGCCACGGGTCCGCACCAGGGCAGGCCCTAGGGCGGCCGGGTGGCCACTTCGAGTCGCGGCGCCGTCCGCGACCCCGCGCCCACCACCGCGATGGCGCCCTGCGTGTCCGTACGCAGCACCTCCGCTCCCCCGCCCCGCAGCGCCTCGACCGTGCGCGGCGACGGGTGACCGTACGAGTTGTCCGCCCCGCACGAGATCAGCGCGAGCCTCGGCGCCGCTCTGCGCAGCAGCTCCGGATCCTGGTGGGCCGAGCCGTGATGAGCGACCTTGAGGACGTCCACGGAGCCGAGTGACGCGGCGGCCGGACTGCGCAACAGGGCTCGCTGGGCCGGTGGTTCGAGATCACCGAGGAGCAGCAGCGCCAGCCCTCCGGTCCGCACGAGCAGGGCGACACTGGCGTCGTTCGGCCCTTCGGGTCTCGGTGCCGGCAGTTCTGGTGACTGTGGCGGGGGCCAGAGCACTCGCCAGTCCAAGGCGCCCACGCGGCGCCGCTCACCCGCTGCCGCCCTGGTCACGGGGACGCCCTCGGCGGCCGCCCGCTCCCGCACGAACTCGGCCTGCTCCCACGGCTCCTCGAACCCCGTCGTCTGGATCACGCCCACCTCACGACCGCGCAGCACGCCGGGCAGCCCCGCCACATGGTCCGCGTGGAAATGCGTGAGGAGGACGAGAGGGATGCGCGTGATGCCGAGCGAGCGCAGACAGCGGTCGACCGCCACGGGGTCGGGCCCCGCGTCGACGACCACCGCGGCTCCGTCGCCCGTGGCGAGCACGGTGGCATCCCCCTGCCCCACGTCGCACATCACCATCCGCCATCCCGCGGGCGGCCAGCCCGCGATGACACGGGTCAGGGGCGGAGGCTGGACGATCACCAGGAGGAGCAGCAGCGCGCAGGCGGCGCACAGCCACGGGCGGCGCACGAGCCTCCGTCCCAGGAGGACGACGGCCACCGTGGCGAGCGCCAGCAGCAGTCCGCCGAGCCAGCCGCCCGGCCAACCGAACCCGCTCCCTGGCAACGCCGCACCGGTCCTGGCGATCTCCGCGATCCACCCTGTCGGCCAACTCGCGCACCACGAAAGGGCCTTGGCAACAGGCATTGCCACGGGCGCCGATGCCAGCGCGGCGAAGCCGAGCACGGTGGCGGGAGCGACGGCGAACTCCGCGAGGAGATTGCACGGCACGGCGACCAGACTCACCCGGGCCGCGAGGACGGCCACGACGGGCGCGCACACCGCCTGCGCAGCCGCCGCGGCGGCCAGTGCGTCGGCGAGCCTCGGCGGCACCCGGCGCCCGCGCAGCGCCGCACTCCACCGCGGCGCGAGGGTCAGCAGCGCGCCGGTGGCGAGCACGGAGAGCAGGAAGCCGTAGCTCCGCGACAGCCACGGGTCGTACAGGACCAACAGCAGCACGGCGGCAGCCAGCGCCGGGAGCAGGGAACGGCGCCGCCCGGTCGCCAAGGCCAGCAGGGCGATCAATCCGCACGCCGCGGCCCGCAACACACTCGGATCCGGCCTGCACACGATGACGAAGCCGAGGGTGAGGGCCCCGCCGCACAGCGCGGTGGTGCGCAGCGGGAGACCCAGCTTCGCCGCGAGGCCCCGGCGCTCGGACCGCTGGGCGAGCCCCGGCGGGCCGATGAGCAGGGCGAGCACGATCGTCAGGTTGGCGCCGCTGACGGCGAGCAGATGCGTGAGGTCGGTGTCCCGGAACGCCTGATCCAGCTCGGGCGTTACCCGCGAGGTGTCGCCGATCACCAGCCCCGGCAGGAGCGCCCTGGCATCGGGCGGCAGCCCGTCCGTGGCCTCGCGCAGCCCGGCCCGCAACTTCCCCGCCAGGCGCTGCGCTCCGCTCGGCGGCCCGGTCACGTGCGGTGGGCGCTCGCCGGACACCCTGAGCACCGCCGCCGCCTTGTCGCTCTCCGGCAGCGGCGGCGCGAGCCGGGCATGCACCCGCAACCGTGTCGAAGGCAGCAGCGCGAGCCAGTCGGCTTCTGGGCGCGCGCCACGCTCCGCCGCCGAATCGCCCTCGCCTGCCTCTTCGACGTCCGTCCCGGCGCCCGCCCCGGTGTCCGTTCCGGCGTCCGTCCGCACGACGACCAGTACCGGGGTGCGCGTCACGGTCTGAGTGCCGTCCGCCTCCGTGACACGGACCGCCTCCGCGTCCAGCACTACGGCGGGCGGCGCGGCGTGGGCCGCCGCCGTGCGGGGCCGGGTGCGGCGCGGGTCGGAGGTGACCTCGAGCTCCGCCTCGACCTCGGCGTACTCACTCGCCAGCGCGGGCAGGGGGCCGCGGTGCAGATCCGCCCCGTGCAGCGCGGCGGAACTCGCCGACGCCGCCGCGCAGAGCAGCACTCCGGCCACCGAGACCCGCTTCCATGAGCCCCTCCCCGACGGGACGCGTTCCCGCCCCGCCTTCCTTGCCACCAGCAGGCCACCGGCCACGACCACACAGGTCACCACGGTGGCGACCGCCCACCGGGGCGGAGCGTCCAGCATCAGTGCGGCCGCCGCCCACGCGGCGAGGGCGGGCGGCACCAGACGGAGGTCGACCGGCCCCTCCTGCCGGGGGTGCGAGGCGCCGAGGCGATGACCCGACGCGGCATGAACTGCCGCACGCGGTGGCGCGACGGTCCGTGCGCCCGGGGCCCCTCGCGGCCCACCGGAACCCGGCCTCATGGCCGCACGAGGTCCTGTAGGTCGGCGAACCGCCGGTCGCCGATTCCGTTGACCTCACGGAGCTCTTCGACCGAGCGGAACCCGCCGTGCTCGGTGCGGTAGTCGATGATGTGCTGGGCCAACACGGGCCCTACGCCGGGTAGTTCTTCGAGCTGCGCCGCGCTCGCCGTGTTCAGGCCGATCGGTCCGGCGCCCGCCGCGCCACCGACGCCCGCCGTTCCGACTCCCGCCGCGCCGGCGTCCGCTCCACCCGCGCCTGAAGCGGGCGCGGGGCCTCCCACCACCACCTGCTCGCCGTCCAGGAGGAACCGCGCGCGGTTGAGGCCGCCCAGGTCGGTGCCCGGCGCGGGCCCACCGGCGGCCCGCAGGGCGTCGGCCACCCGGGATCCGGCCGGCAGCCGGTGGATCCCCGGACTGCGGACCTCTCCGCTGACGTCCACGACGATCGCGCCGGTCCCGGCCGCTCCGGTCGCCCCGGCTGATCCATCGCGGCCTCCGCCCCCGCCCCCACCGCCCGACGTTCGCCCCACCTCGACCGGCGGCCCCGGCGAGGGAGCAGGTTCCGCCTCGCGATCGGAGGCCGCGCCCGCCTCGTGCACCACGTCGGGCGGGCGCACTGGCTGGGTACGCCCCGTCCAGAAGTGCTGGGCCGCGAAGAGTCCGGCGACGGCGAGGACCACGACGAGCGCGATCACGCCGCGCCGCTCCAGGCCGCACCGCGACTGCAACCACACCGGCAGCCGCTCCCGCACGGCAAGGCCCCACCGCTCACGCCGCGAGGGCGCCACGTCCACCCGCACGCCCGAGCCGGTGGCAGCCTCCTCGTCCACCACCCGCTCCCGCGCCTTCTCCGAGGCCCGGGGCAGCAGCGCCTCGTCGGCGCCCGCGACGTCCAACGGCGGTGAAGCAGGTGGTGGTTGACCGTCAAGGTCGACGAAGAGTCGCTGCGCGCGCAGCCGCACCGCCTCCGTCGCAGCGCGCCTGCGCCGGGCACGCCCGCGGGCATGACGGCTGCTCGCCCGCCCGTCGGACGCGGGGCCGCGCCCAGGTCCACTCGTCGCGGAAGGTGCTCGGGAAAGTGATCGAAGTGCCATGCCGACGACGTTAGGCACAGTCGCCGAATCTTGTTGATCTTGGTCAATTCCCGTGGATTACTCGGCAGTTGTGCATATCCCCGTCACCCACACGAGCGACCGGGTGACCGGGTGACCTCACCGAGGCGAGACCACAGCCCCCAGCAACCCCGGCCCCGTGTGCGCCCCGATCACCGCGCCCACCTCGCTCACGTGCAGCTCGGCAAGGCCGGGTACCCGCTCCCCCAGCCGGTCGGCGAGGACCGAGGCCCGCTCCGGGGCCGCCAGATGGTGCACCGCGATGTCGACCCGGCCCGATCCGGCCTTCTCGACCACGATCTCCTCGAGCCGCGCGATCGCCTTCGAGGCCGTCCGGACCTTCTCCAGCATGTCGATGCGGCCGCCGTCCAGCTTCAGCAGGGGCTTCACCGCGAGCGCGGAGCCAAGGAGCGCCTGCGCCGCGCCGATGCGGCCGCCCCGGCGCAGATAGTCGAGCGTGTCGACGTAGAAGTACGCGGCCGTGTTCGCGGCCCGCTTCTCCGCGGCCGCCACCGCCTCCTCCGCCGAGTCGCCCGCCTCCGCGGCCTCCGCCGCCGACAGCGCGCAGAAGCCGAGGGCCATCGCGATCATGCCGGTGTCCACCACCCGTACGGGCACCGGTGCGTCCTTCGCCGCGAGTACCGCCGCGTCGTACGTGCCGGAGAGCTCGGCGGAAAGGTGCAGGGACACGATGGACGTCGCACCCGCCTCCGCGACCTTCCGGTAGGTCTCGGCGAAGACCTCGGGGCTGGGCCGTGACGTGGTCACCGACTTGCGCTTCTGCAGCGCGAGAGCGAGGGAACGGGCCGAGATCTCGGTCCCTTCCTCGAGCGCCTCGTCACCCAGGACCACGGTCAGGGGCACCACGGTGATGCCGTGCCGCTCCGTCGCCCGCTGCGGCAGGTAGGCCGTTGAATCCGTGACGATCGCGACATGGCGGGACATGAGCTGGAGATTACCCGCCTGGGTCGACCGGTGGCAGCCCGGCCCCTGCCCGCCAGGATCCCGGAACTCCCCGCCCGGATCCCCGGGCTTCTCGCCAGGGCCCCAACTCACCACCCACGTCACAGGAGGCTCAAGTGGTGCTCTCCGGCCTCGTCTCCTTCTGCCACGAATACGTGGGGCGAGGGGTCGGCGGGGTGATGGCGGGCCGCGTCGGCTCCTGGGACGTCCGCTCGGGCTCGGACGGCTCGGGCCAGGTCTGCTCGGCGGTCTTGCCGGGCTCCGCCGTGGGCTCGGGCCAGGAGGCCGGGGTCCGCTCGGGCGCCGGCTCCGTCGTCCAGTGCCGCAGCGCGCCCGCCTCCATGTCGATCTGGGTGCTCAGCGAGTCCACGTCGTCCTCGGCGAACCGGCGGGCCCGGTCACGGGCCGCCCAGCGCAGCGAGTCGGCGGCCTTCGTGATCTGTTCCGTGCGCTCCCGCAGGCCGGGGAGGCGCTGGGCCAGGGCCGCCTTGTCCGGGTCGCGCTCCAGGCGCCGGAGCTCGTCGTCCAGTTCGTGTCCGTGCGCGCTGAGCCGCTCGAAGAGTCCCAGGGACTCCTGCAGCGAGGCGTCGTCGACCGCGCCCGCGCGCAGCACGTCCTGGGTGGCGCGCATCGACGTACGCAACGAGAGCCGCAGCTGGGCCAGTTCGCTCGCGGCGCCCGGTGTGAAGGTCTTCGCCCGGAGGGTGGTGTCCTCCACCGTGCGGCGAGCTTCCGAGATCGTGCGGTCCACCCCGCGCTTGACGGCCTTGACGGCCTTGACCGTCATGTACACCCCCAAGACGAGGAAGAGCACGACGAGCAGCGCCACGACAGCGACCACGGCTTCCATGACGCCCCTCTCCGATACAGCTACCGTCCTCCCACCGTAAACGGAGAAGGCAGGCCGGAGGTTCCAACGGAACCCCCAACCTGCCCGTAGGGGAAGACCCCGATGCCGCTACGCGGGGACGATCAAGCCGGAACGATGTTCACCAGCTTCGGCGCCCGCACGATCACCTTGCGGATCCCGGCGCCGTCCAGCGCGGCCACGACCTTCTCGTCGGCCAGGGCCACCTTCTCCAGCTCCTCGTCGGAGATCGAGGGGGAGACCTCCAGGCGCGCCTTGACCTTGCCCTTGATCTGCACGACGCAGGTCACGGACTCGTCCACGACGTACGCCGGGTCGGCGACGGGGAAGTCCTGGTGGACGACCGAATCGGTGTGGCCCAGCTTGCGCCACAGCTCCTCGGCGACGTGCGGGGCCAGCGGCGCGATCAGCAGCACCAGGCGCTCGGCGACGGACTTGGGCACCGTGCCGCCCACCTTGGTCAGGTGGTTGTTCAGCTCGGTGATCTTGGCGATGGCGGTGTTGAACCGCATGCCGTCCAGGTCCTGGCGCACGCCGTCGATCGACTTGTGCAGAGCGCGCAGCGTGCTCTCGTCGATGTCGGCCTCGGCGACGTCCGCGACCGTGACCTCACCGGTGGACTCGTCGACGATCAGCCGCCACATGCGCTGCAGCAGGCGGTACTGGCCGACGACCGCGCGGGTGTCCCAGGGGCGGGAGACGTCCAGCGGGCCCATCGCCATCTCGTACAGGCGCAGGGTGTCGGCGCCGTACTCGTCGCAGATCTCGTCCGGGGTGACGGCGTTCTTCAGGGACTTGCCCATCTTGCCCAGCTCGCGCTTGACCGGCTCGCCCTCGAAGAAGAACGTGCCGTCGCGCTCCTCGACCTCGGCGGCGGGCACCGGGAAGCCGCGGGCGTCCCGGTAGACGTACGCCTGGATCATGCCCTGGTTGTACAGCTTGTGGAACGGCTCGGCCGACGAGATGTGGCCCAGGTCGAACAGGATCTTCGACCAGAAGCGCGCGTACAGCAGGTGCAGGACCGCGTGCTCGGCGCCGCCCACGTACAGGTCGACGCCGCCGGTCGGCTGGCCCTCGCGCGGGCCCATCCAGTACTGCTCGATGGCCGGGTCGACCAGCTTCTGGTCGTTGTGCGGGTCCAGGTAGCGCAGCTCGTACCAGCAGGAACCGGCCCAGTTGGGCATGGTGTTGGTCTCACGGCGGTACTTCTTGGGCCCGTCGCCCAGGTCCAGCGTGACGTTGACCCAGTCCTCGTTGCGGGACAGCGGCGTCTCCGGAGAGGTGTCCGCGTCGTCCGGTTCGAAGGTGCGCGGGGAGTAGTCGTCGACCTCCGGCAGCTCCAGGGGCAGCATCGACTCGGGCAGCGAGTGGGCGACGCCGTCCTCGTCGTAGACGATCGGGAAGGGCTCGCCCCAGTAGCGCTGGCGGCTGAACAGCCAGTCCCGCAGGCGGAAGTTGACGGTGCCCTCGCCGATGCCGCGGGTGGCCAGCCAGCCGGTGATGCGCGCCTTGGCGTCGACGACGCCCAGGCCGTCCAGGGACACCTCCTCGTTCGAGGAGTTGATCAGCTTCGCCTCGTACGAGGAGAAAGCGTCGTCCCATGCCGACGTGTCGGTGCCACGGTCGTCCGACGGCTCGACCACGCAGTGCATCGGCAGGTGGAAGGCGCGCGCGAAGGCGAAGTCGCGGCTGTCGTGTGCCGGGACGGCCATGATCGCGCCGGTGCCGTAACCCATCAGTACGTAGTCGGCGATGAAGACGGGGACCTGCTCGCCGCTGACCGGGTTGGTGGCGTAGACGCCGGTGAAGACGCCGGTCTTCTCCTTGGCGTCGGCCTGACGCTCGACGTCGGACTTGGCGGCGGCGAAGGCGCGGTACTTGGCGACGGCCTCGGCCGGGGTGGCGTGCCCGCCGGTCCACGTCTCGTGGGTGCCCTCGGGCCAGGCGGCGGGGACGACCTTGTCGACCAGCTCGTGCTCGGGCGCCAGGACCATGTAGGTGGCGCCGAACAGGGTGTCCTGGCGGGTGGTGAAGACGGTGATGGCATCGCCTTCGGATCCGACGGGGAAGGCGACGCGGGCGCCTTCGGAGCGGCCGATCCAGTTGCGCTGCTGCAGCTTGATGGCCTCGGGCCAGTCCAGTGCGTCCAGGTCGTCCAGCAGGCGGTCCGCGTAGGCGGTGATGCGCATGTTCCACTGGCGCAGCTTGGCCTTGAAGACGGGGAAGTTGCCGCGCTCGGAGCGTCCGTCGGCGGTGACCTCCTCGTTGGCCAGCACGGTGCCCAGGCCGGGGCACCAGTTGACCGGCGCGTCGGAGGCGTAGGCCAGGCGGTACTGGCTCAGCACCTCGGCGCGCTCGTCGGCGGCCAGCTCGCTCCACGCGCGCGTGGTGCCCGGTACGGCGCGCTCACCGCTGGCGAACTGCGCGACCAGGTCGGCGATCGGGCGGGCCTTCCCGGCGTCGGCGTCGTACCAGGAGTTGAAGATCTGGACGAAGATCCACTGGGTCCACTTGTAGTAGTCCGGGTCGATCGTCGCGAACGAGCGGCGCTTGTCGTGACCCAGGCCCAGGGCGCGCAGCTGCGCCTTCATGTTCTCCATGTTGGCCTCGGTGGAGACCCGCGGGTGGGTGCCCGTCTGCACGGCGTACTGCTCGGCGGGCAGGCCGAAGGCGTCGAAGCCCAGGGTGTGCAGGACGTTGTGGCCGGTCATCCGCTGGAAGCGCGCGAAGACGTCGGTGGCGATGTAGCCCAGGGGGTGGCCGACGTGCAGGCCCGCTCCGGAGGGGTACGGGAACATGTCCATGATGAACTTCTTGGGCTTGGCGACCAGGGCCGCTTCCGCCTCGCCCCGCGCGGCCATGTCGCCGTTCGGGTTCGGCGCCTCGTAGGTGCCGTCGGCGTCCCAGAAGTCCTGCCAGCGTGCCTCGATGTCAGCGGCCAGAGCGGCCGTGTAGCGGTGCGGCGCGGCCACCTCGGAGGCGGCAGCAGAATTCGTCTCGCTCATGATCCTCAAAGCTCCATCGATCGTCTCTGCCTGCGGAATTGACCGGCACCACGGCGGCCCAGGTCAAATAAAAATGCCCCTCGCACAGGAGGGGACGCCGCGCCGATTCCGACCGCGATTCACCGGCGGTCGGGACTGATCAGCGCGGCCCGCTAAGCAGAAGGCGTACGGCACGCATGGCGTCAGGGTACCGCAGCCCTCGTGCGCCCCGCGACGGGCTTTCACGCCGGGCCCGCCACCACCGCCCGACCACTCCCGCATCACCAGGGGCCGCAACCCTGGCCAAGGATTACTCCGCGTACCGCCCTCTATCGGGGCAACACAAAGATCGTGTCGCGCTTTGATAACAACGCAATAACTCAAACCCCGTACCCGTCGGTATGGAGCGATTTAGCATGCGGCGATCGAACCAATTCGGAGCCGCCCCATGAACCCTCTGAACCCGCACCGTCCGCTCCCCCGTTCGCGCCGCCCCGCCTTCCTCGATCCGAGCAGGAACACCCGGAGATCCTTAGGGGCCGCGGCACTGCTCCTGATACCGCTCCTCGTCTTCGCGAGCGGGGACGGCTTCCGTTCGGCGCTCGACTTCACCACCGGCGTCCTGTGCCTGGTCTCCCTCACCGCGGCCGTGGTCTGGGGCCTGGTCGCCACGGACGGCCTCTTCCTGCGCTCGCGCCAGCGGCTGCTCGCCCAGGCCGTGCACCGGGCCACCTCGGTCGCCGCCGTCGGCTTCCTGCTCCTGCACGGCACCGTCAAGGTCGCGCTCGACCACGTGTCGCTCCTGGGCGCCCTGGTGCCCTTCGGGCTCGGCGTGACCGGCAGCGCGGGACTCGTCGGACTCGGCTCGCTCGCGGGCCTCCTGATGGTGCTCACGAGCGTCACCGGGGCCCTGCGCAGCGCCTTCGCCTCGCCCGCGAGGGTCGCCTCGCGCTGGCGGGCGCTGCACATGCTGGCCTATCCCGCCTGGTGCGCGGCGCTGCTGCACGGCCTGTACGCGGGCCGCCCGCCGAAGCCCTGGGTGATCGCCCTGTACTGCGCGTGCCTGGTCGCGGTCGCCGGAGCGGTCGCGCTGCGCTCGGCGCCGCCCTCGGTCAAGCGGCGGGTCGCCGCCAGAATCCTGGCCCTGCTCGAACCGGCGGGCTCGCCCCCGCACCGGTCCGAGCCGCCGGTGCGGGACCCCGCCTCCGCGCCCGACCCGGCCGTCGGCATCTCGGCGGCCTACCGCGTGCTGGCCACCGCCGATCCCCCGCCCCGTACCGAGCACGTGGGGCGCTGGCCCGCGCCCTCCCCGCCGCCACCCGCCGAATCGCCCCACGTGGCCCCCCAGCCCACGTACGACACCGCCCCGCAGCCCGTCTACGACCCCACGTACGACAGCGGCCCCGCCACCGGAGGCCACCAGTGAACGCGCCACTGCCCGACGTCCCCGAAGTCCGCGTCGTCGGCCTGCCCCTGCTCACCTCCGGCTTCGACCTGGTCGAACGCCTCGATCTCGGCATGCACCTGAAGGTGCACGGCCCCCTGGAGCCGATGGCGGGCGAGCCGCTCGCCGCCCTCGCCGAGCAGATCGCGCTGCGCGGCAGGGGCGGCGCGGGCTTCCCCTTCGCGCGCAAGCTGCGGTCCGTCGCGGACGCGGCGATCCGGCGTGGCGTACGCCCCGTGGTCGTCGTCAACGGCAGCGAGGACGAGCCCGCGTGCCGCAAGGACACCGTCCTGATCAACCGGGCCCCGCACCTCATCCTGGACGGCGCCCTGCTCGCCGCCGAGGCCCTCGGCGCGCGCACCCTCGTCATCGGCGTGACCCGCGACTCCACCGAGGCGTCGATGGCCGCCGCCCTCGCCGAGCGCGGCCTCGGCAACCGGCGCGGATCGCGCCTGCGCGCGCGTGTGCAGCGCAACCCGGTCCGCATGGTCACCGGGGAGTCCTCCGCCCTGGTGCGCTCGGCGGACGGCGGCCCACCGCTGCCGCCGGGGCGCAAGGTCCGCACCGCCGACTCCGGAGTGGGCGGCGCGCCCACGCTCCTGTCCAACGCCGAGACCTTCGCGCAGCTCGCGGTCGCCGCACGGGCCGGTGCCGAGCGCTACTGCCGCACCGGGCTGCGCGACGAACCGGGCACGGTCCTGTTGACCCTCTCCGGAGCGGTCGCCAGGCCGATGGTCCTCGAAGTGCCCACCGGGGTGCCGCTGGCGTACGTCCTCCAGCTCGCCGGTGCCCCCGCGCTCCTCCAGGGCGTGCTGACCGGCGGCTATCACGGCAGGTGGCTCGACGCCGTCACCGCGCACGACGCGGTGGTCTCGCGCGCCTCCCTGGACGCCTGCGGGGGCGCGCTCGGCGCGGGCGCGATCCTGCCGATCGGCGAGGACACCTGCCCGCTCGGGGAGTCGCTGCGGGTGGCGCGATGGCTGGCCGCCGAGAGTTCCGGGCAGTGCGGCCCCTGCTATCGCGGACTGCCCGCCGCCGCCCGCGGCCTCGCGGACGTACTGCAGGGCGGTGGCCCGACCGCGCTGGAGGCGCTGCGCGAGGTGACCCGGGCGGTCAAGCGGCGCGGGGCGTGCAAGCACCCCGACGGCTCGGCCGCCTTCCTGGAGTCGGCGATCTCCGCGTTCACGGACGATCTCGCGGCGCACGTCCTTGGCGGCGGCTGCGGGCGTCCCGTCGAAGGCTTCCTGCCCCTCCAGGAGGAGATTCCCCAGGGGGAGGCGCCCACCGGCCGCAGGCTGGCCGTCGACTGGACGCTCTGCCAGGGGCACGGGCTGTGCGCGGACATCGTCCCGGAGCTCATCCAGTTGGGCCCCGACGGCTTCCCCTCGGTGGCGGAGGCCTCCGTACCGCGCTACTCCGAAGCGCACGCTTTTCGCGCGGTACGCCGCTGCCCCGCGCTCGCCCTGCGTATCGAGGAGGACCCCGCGACCGCTCCCGCAGCCCGCCCACCGGCACCGGCCGCGCTCCCGCGCGGACGCGGCCTGGGCGACTAGGGTCGGCGCCCCGCGTAGGCGGCCAGCCGGGTGTAGACGTCGGCGTCGTCGGGCACCGGTACGACCGGGCCGAACGGGCCCTCCTCGCCGCGGGCCTCCGGCGGCGCGAACTTCGCGAAGGCGTCGAGTGCCCGCGAGCCGAGGTCGGGGTCGAGCCCGGCGAGCCGCCGGGTGGCATGGGCGAGGTCCCAGGAATGCACCGTGAACTCGTGGGTGTAGGCATCCAGAGCGGTCCGGCCAGGCAGCGTGGCCCACGGCAGCTCGACCATGCGGTCCAGCTTCTCGTCATCGGCCCACACCCGCTCGACCTCGGCACGGGCCTGGGCGAACGCACTTGCCCAGCCGTCGTCGGCGATGCCGTCGATCACGTCGGGGACGTCGCGCGCATCGTCTCCGTTGCCGACGCGGACGAGCTTGTGCAGTACGGAGACCACGTGCCCGAGCAGCTCGCGGACGTCGTAGTCGGCACAGGGAGTGCGGTTGCCTAACTCGGCGGGGCTCACCGCCGCGACCTGCTTCTCGGCTTGGTCAAGTGCCCTGGCGAAGATCGGACGCGGATCTTGGGTCAGTTCAGTTGTCATGCGGCGGAGGCTACAAGGACGCACTGACAACGCCCCCGCTCGACCACGCAGCCACCCGTGGCCGCTCTCGCACGACAACTTGCCGGTGTCCGCCGCGAGTTGACGGCAGCCCTCGAAAGACCTCCGGAAACGACAAGATCCCGCCCGGTCGAATCGACCGGACGGGATCTCGGGAAGTCACCTTGAGCGAACTCAAGAACTTCTCTTCTGTGGAGCTAAGGAGAATTGAACTCCTGACCTCCTGCATGCCATGCAGGCGCTCTACCAACTGAGCTATAGCCCCTTGCTTGTCCGCCCGGTTCCCCCGGCGGCTTCGCCAACATTACACGGTCTCCCCCGTGCTCCACCAAATCGATTCCGTTCTGGCCCGATACGCCCGGTACCGACCGGTACTGTCGCCTTTCGTGACCGTGCTCGCGCTCGCCGCCGTCCACCGCCGTGTACCGCCTGCCGCCGGGGCCTGCCTGCTCTCCTTCACGGCCTTCTGGCTCGCGCAGCGCGCCGCCGACGTCTCGATGATCGACCTGCTGGTCTACCGGGCCGAGGGCGCGACCGTGCGTGCGGGCGGCGACCTCTACGCGCTGCGCACCACCGAGGCCGGCCTGCCCACGACCTACCCGCCGTTCGCCGCCCTCCTGTTCACCCCGCTGACGCTCCTGGACACGGCGGACATGCGCACCCTGGCGACCCTGGGGAACCTGCTCCTGCTGGTCGCGCTGGTGCGCCTCTCCTTGCGCCTCACCGGGCTGCCCGCGCACGCGCGGAGCGTCCTGTGGGTCTCCGCGGCCGCGG
Organism: Streptomyces kanamyceticus; assembly: GCF_008704495.1. NCBI lineage: Bacteria > Bacillati > Actinomycetota > Actinomycetes > Kitasatosporales > Streptomycetaceae > Streptomyces > Streptomyces kanamyceticus. The sequence continues at coordinate 6,724,830 of NZ_CP023699.1, read as the reverse complement.
TCTGGTGCGAGCCGGTGTGGACGACCCTGCGGTACGGACAGATCAACCTGCTGCTCGCCGTCCTGGTCCTGTGGGACCTGACCCGGCGTCCCGGCCGACCGGGACACCGCTGGGCGGGGGTGGGGATCGGGGTCGCGGCGGCGGTCAAGCTCACGCCCGCGCTCTTCGTGGTGTTCCTGCTCCTGGTCGGCGGCGCCGAGGCGCTGCGGCGCGGTGCGTGGCGGCCTCCCGTGCGCCACGCGTGCGTGGCGGTCGCCGCGTTCGGCTGCGCGACGCTGCTCGCGGCCGCCGCCCTGCCGTACGACTCACTCCGGTTCTGGACCCGGATGGTCTTCGAGGCGGGCCGGGTCGGTCTCGCCGAGGACACGGCGAACCAGTCGCTGCGCGGCGTCCTCGCCCGGCTCCTGCACACCGGCGATCCGGGCCTGTGGTGGGTCGCGGTGGCCGTCCTGGTGGCCGCGGCGGGCCTCGGGGCCGCGGTGGCCGCCGCGCTGCGCGGGGAACGGGCCTGGGCGGCCCTGTCCTGCGCGGCGACGGCGCTCCTCGTCAGTCCGGTGTCGTGGTCGCACCACTGGGTGTGGTGCGTGCCGATGCTGCTGCTGCTCGGGGCGGAGGCGGCGCGCCGGGGCGGCCGGGTCCGGTGGGCGGTCGCCGGGGCCGCGTCCCTGGCCTTCTGCTCGTACGCCCTCTGGTGGGTGCCGCACGGCGAAGGTCGGCTGGAACTCGCCCAGAATTATGGCCAGATGACGCTGTCGGCCCTCTACGTAGTGACCGCCTGCGCGTTCCTGCTGATCGCGCTCACGCGGTCGCGAACGAGTAGAACCTCTTGAGCGTGCAGTGCTCGTCGAGCAGCCGACCGTAGATCGGCTCCCCTTCGAGTTCGCGGTAGGTCTCGATGGGGTCGCCCTTTATGATCAGCGCCCGTGCGCATTCCTCGCACCAGTACTGGTAGTCCGGGTTGACCGGTTCCATGTCGCGGACGATCGGCGTACCACTGCCGCACCAGTCGCACTTTCGCCTGTGTGCACCCATCGATCAGCTCCAGCTGTGGCCGCAGGCGGTGCAGACGTACGAGACTCCGCCGTTGTCACCGAGCACTTGGGCGACGTGGGACGAGCCGCAGGAAGGGCAGTCCAGGAGGGTGCGGAGCGCGGCTCGACTCCGTATCGCCGCCGCGTCGGAGAGGTGGTCGACCTCTCCGAGGATGCTCGCAGGCATCGCGCTCTCCCTCCCGTCGGGCTGCGTCCCCTTCCGGCCGTCCGATTCTGCCACGCTCTGAGCGACCCGGTCAGCGACGCATTCGTACCAGTCCGGACACGGCGCCCAGTGCGGCCACCGAGGCCAGCGCGTAGAAGCACACCAGGAGCGCGTTGCCGGATGAATACGCCCCAGGGGCCCCTTGCGACTCAAGACGGTTCAAGAAGAACGCTCCGAAGGCGGCGACTCCGGTCAATTGGCCGAGCTGTGTGACCGTCGAGAGCAGCCCGCTGGCGTCCGCCGCGTCCTCGGCCCGTACCCCGGCGAGCGCCCGCGTGAGCGTCGGGCCGAAGCCGAGGGAGAGCCCGCCGCCGACGCCCACGAAGGCCACGTAGAGCCAGGGTCCGCCGTCGCCGCCGTCGCGCAGGAGCAGCCCCACCGCGGCCGTCGATACCGCGGTCAGCGCGAACCCGCCCGGAATCAGCGTCCGTTGGAGCGCCTGCGGCCAGCGCCGCCACACCAGGCCGACCAGGCCGAAGGCCGCGGCGGTCGGCGCGAAGGTGAGACCCGCGCGCAGCGGGCTGTAGCCGAGGCCGCTCTGGACGTGCAGCGTGAGCGCGAACAGGAAGCCCGCGTTGACCGCCATCACGGCGACGATCCGGAAGACCGCGAGGCCGATCCCGGGCGTGCGCAGGACCCGCGGCGCGATCAGCGGCGCACCGCCGCGGCGCGCGAGCCGGGACTCGTACGCGCGGAAGAGGGCGAAGAGCACCACCGCGGCGGCCATCGACAGCCAGGACCACAGCGGCCAGTCCGCCTCCTGCCCGAGCACCAGCGGCACCGTGAACAGCGAGACGGCGGCGCCGAGCAGCACGAGGCCCGGCAGGTCGAGCCCGCGCGCCCGCCCCGCCGCCCGCTCGGCCCTTCGGCCGACCTCGTCGCGTGGCAGCACGCGCACCGCCGCGACGAGCAGCACCAGGCCGACCGGCACATTGACCAGGAAGACCGGGCGCCAGCCGGTGCCGAACAGGTCGGCGCTGACGAGGATCCCGCCGAGCACCTGCCCGGCGGCGGCACCGGTCGCGAGGACCGCCGAGTACGCCCCGAGCGCCTTCACCCGCGCCTCGCCCGTGAAGTTGCGCTGGATCAGGCTGAGCACCTGCGGGATGAGGATTGCGGAGCCCGCGCCCTGCAGCAGCCGGAAGGCGATCAACTCGCCGGTGCTCTGGGCGAGTCCGCAGGCCAGCGAGGCCGCGGTGAAGACCGCGAGCCCGCCGAGGTAGACGCGGCGGTGGCCGACGCGCTCGCCGAGGCGGGCGCCGGTGATCAGGAGTACGGCGTACGTGATGGTGTAACCGGCGATCACCAGCTGCAACCCGGCGCCGGACGCGTGCAGTTCGGTGCGGATGGTGGGCGCCGCGACATTGACGATGAAGACGTCGAGCGGGGCCATGAACTGGGCGGCCAGCACGACCGCGAGCAGCGGCCCGCGGCGATTGTCAGTGCCGGACGCTTTACTGAGTGCGGGAGTTGAACCCGCGGGTGCGGGTGGAGTGGTCGTCGTCATGCCATCGAGCGTGCCGACGTTCCGGTACGGGTAACGAGAGCCCGCTGATGCTGGTACTGACAGCACCTGGCAAGGGCCGCGGCAGGCGCGGACCATGGAGAGCGTGACGACGGGGGACGTGGCGATGGGGACGTGGCGATGGGGGACGTGACGATGAGGACGACACAGCGACGCCGGCCGGAGCTCGCCGCGTTCCTGCGCGGCCGCAGGGCCAGGGTGACGCCCGCCGACGTGGGCATGGCCCCCGGCCTGCGCCGCCGCACCCCCGGGCTGCGCCGCGAGGAGGTCGCGCAGCTCTCCGGCGTCGGCATCACCTGGTACACCTGGTTGGAGCAGGGCCGCCCGATCAACGCGTCGGCCCAGGTCCTGGACGCCGTGGCGCGCACCCTGGGCCTGGACCAGCCGGAGCGCGAGCATCTGTACCACCTGGCCGAGGTGCCGTACGCCCCGGACCACCAGCAGGCCGCGGAGGTGGTGGGCGCGGAGGTCCAGGGCATCATCGACGCCCTCGACCCACGCCCCGCCGTCGTCTACAACGCGCGCTACGACGTCCTCGCCACGAACCCGGCGTACCAGGACCTCTTTCCATGCCGGTCCCCGAGACGATGGCCTCCCGCGTGCCGAACGTGCTCTGGAGCCTGTTCACCGTGCCCGAGCGGGAGTGCCCCCTGGTCTTCCGCGAGACGGAGCTGCCCATCATGGTGGCGACCATGCGCGGGGCGTACGGCAGGCATGTGGGCGAGCCCGTCTGGGAGGAGTTCGTCCGGGGCCTCTCCGCGGCCAGCCCGCGCTTCAGCGAGCTGTGGGAGAGCGGTGACGTCATACCGCCGGGGCGGCGCGTGAAGACGTTCCGGCACAAGACGATCGGCGAGCTGCGCATGACGTCCGTCTCCCTTTCCGTCAACGGCATGCCGGAGTGCCGGATCGTCGTGTACACCCCGGACGACGAGGAGAGCGAGCGCCGCACGCGGGAGCTGTGGGAGATACGGGAGCGCAGGAACCGGGACCGCGAGGGCCGGAACGGCGAAAGGAACGGCGAAAGCCGAGACCGCGAGAGCCCAGACCGCGAGAGCCGGGAAATCGGGAGCCGGGAAGCAGAAGATCCCGCCCCCTGACGGGGACGGGATCTTCGGGACTGTGGAGCTAAGGAGAATTGAACTCCTGACCTCCTGCATGCCATGCAGGCGCTCTACCAACTGAGCTATAGCCCCTTGCGTTCTTCCCGCTCGGCGGGCGAACAAGAAGAACTTTAGCCTGCGACCAGCCGGAATGTGAAATCCGGTCCGGGGTGCTCAGTCGTCGTCGCCGAGCACGGGTTCCGGAAGGGTGCCCGCGTTGTGCTCGAGGAGCCGCCAGCCGCGCGCGCCCTGGCCGAGGACGGACCAGCAGCAGTTGGAGAGACCGCCGAGCCCTTCCCAGTGGTGGGAGTCGAGACCGAGGAGGCGACCGATCGTGGTGCGTATGGTGCCGCCGTGGCTGACCACCACCAGCGTGCCGTTGTCGGGCAGCTTGTCGGCGTGCCGGAGCACGATGGGCGCGGCCCGGTCGGCGACCTCGGTCTCCAGCTCGCCGCCGCCGCGGCGCACCGGCTCGCCCCGCTTCCACGCGGCGTACTGGTCGCCGAAGCGCGCGATGATCTCGTCGTGCGTCAGGCCCTGCCACTCACCGGCGTACGTCTCCCGCAGCCCCTCCTCGTGCGTCACGGGCAGGCCCGTGACGGCGGCGAGCTCGGCCGCGGTGGCCGCCGCCCGCTTGAGGTCGGAGGCGACGATGGCGTCCGGCTTCAGGGAGGCGAGCAGCCGGGCGGCGCGCCTGGCCTGGGAGACGCCCGTCTCGGTCAGCTCGATGTCCGTGGAGCCCTGGAAGCGGCGCTCCAGGTTCCAGGACGTCTGGCCGTGCCGCCACAGGATGACGCGGCAGCCGCGGTTGCTCACCGCAGCTCACCGTCCAGGTCGGCCTCCTCCGCGGCCCGCTGCTCGGCGTGCTCGGCGGCCTTGCCGCGGGTCGCCTTGGCTTCCTCGGGCAGGTCGATCTCGGGGCAGTCCTTCCACAGGCGCTCGAGCGCGTAGAAGACACGCTCCTCGCTGTGCTGGACGTGCACCACGATGTCCACGTAGTCGAGGAGGATCCAGCGGGCGTCGCGGTCCCCCTCGCGGCGGACCGGCTTGGCGCCGAGCTGCTTGTTCAGCTGCTCCTCGATCTCGTCGACGATCGACTTGACCTGGCGGTCGTTGGGCGCGGAGGCGAGCAGGAAGGCGTCCGTGATCGACAGCACGTCGCTGACGTCGTACGCGATGATGTCGTGCGCGAGCTTGTCGGCAGCCGCCTGGGCGGCGACGTTGATGAGCTCGGTGGAGCGGTCCGTGGCGGTCACTAGAGAGCTTTCCTTCGGCTGGTGGATACACCCCAAGGGTCTCACGGACCGCCGACGACGCCCCAGACGATTACTCGATCCCCCTGTCTGCTCCGTCACCCCGCCCTGTCCGTCCCCGTCACTCCGGCCTGTGGACGGGGTGACGGAGACGGTCGGGAGCGGCCCGTCCGGACGGCTTCAGCCCGCCCGGACGGCTTCAGCCCGCCTTGTAGTCCTGGCCGAGGACGACCGACACGTCCGCGTTGGCCGCCGTCTTGCCCTTGCGGACCGCGCTCGCCGGCAGGCCGAGGGTCTTGGCGACCTCGGTGGCCTGCGTCTTCTTGGCCTCGTCGGCATAGGTGACCTGCGAGGTGGGTTGGGCCGCGGAGCCCGCGCCGCCGTCGATGAAGGAGTAGCCGCCGTTGACGAGGGTGACCCTGGCCTCCTGCGCCGCGGCCTTCGCCCCGGAGGCGTTCTTAACGCCGACCCGTACGGCCGCGCCCTTGTCCGGGCTCTTCACCGCGCCGCCGAGGACGTCCTTGACCACGCTGTCACCGGCCTTCTCGCTCAGCGTCCCGTCCTGTTGCACGGGCAGCAGCGTCGTCTTGTAGTCGCCGCCCTTCGCGCGGTCGGCGAGCTTGGCGAGGAAGGCGCCGAGGTCCTTCTCCTCCAGCGAGGGGTCGAGGATCTGTGCGAGCGACTGCACGGTGGTGGTCGCCGCCTGCGGGTCCGACGACAGCTTGCGCAGGATGCCCTGCATGACCTGGCCGAACCGGGTGAGCTGGGCGTTCTCGTCCTCGCCCGAGGCCCGGTAGGTGGCGTAGGCGACGGCCATCGGGCCGCTCAGGGTCTGCTGCTCGCCCTTCTTGACCAGGGGTGCCTGGCCCTTCTTGGCCTTCGGGTCGGGTACGTCGGTGTTCGTGTCGACGTCGACGTTGCCGACGAGTTCGACGAGGTTGTTGAGGTAGGGGGTGTCGAGGCGCCAGGTGCCCTCGACCTCGGTGCCGAGCACCGTGTCGATCGACTCGCGGGTGCCGGTCGAGCCGTCGTCGTCGACGGACTTGCCGAGCGTGGTCGAGGCTCCGTTGTCGTCGGGGACGGCGAGGGAGTTGGGCAGCAGGACGGTGGCGCCCTGCTTGGTGGTGGCGTTGTTCACCAGGAGCGCGGTGGAGGTCGCCTTGTTCTTGGTGTTGTGCAGATGGACGACGACCACGTCGCGCTTCTGCGGGCCCGCCGCGGCGGCGGCTCCGCCGGTCTCCTCCGACTGGCCCGGCAGCTTGTCCGCGAACCACAGGTAGCCGACGCCGCCCGCCACGACGAGCACGAGGGCGACCACGAGCGCGACGACACGGGAGCGGCCGCGCCGCTTGGCCTCCTCGCGCCGCTCGGTGCGGCTCTCGGTGAACTTCAGCCAGTCGATGACGTCTTCGGAGTCCTCGTCGGGCTCCTCGATGAACGAGAACTGCTGGGTCTCGTACTCGCGCTGGGAGTCGCGCTGGGGCTCTCGCTGGGCCTGGGCCTGGTGCCGCTGCTCGTCCTGCGCGGGCTCGGGGACCTGCGGAGGCTGTTGCGGGGCCTGCTGCTGGGACTGCTGCGGGGCCTGCTGCTGCCTGGGCTGCTGCTGAGGGATCCATCCGGCGTCGTGCGCGGTGCCGGTGCCGGTCCCCGTGTCGTACGAAGCCCCCGCGCCGCCGCCGTACGTGTCGTACGCGTCGTACGTCCCGTTCTCGTACGCCCCGGTGTTGTAGGACCCGGCCCCGGTGTCGTACCCCTGCTGCTGCCCGCCCGAAGCCGCGTACGGGTCGTACCCGTACCCCTGCGGCTGCTGTGGCTGCGGTGGCTGCGGTGGCTGCGGTGGCTGCTGTTGAGGGACCTGCTGCTGCACCTGCTGGTACACCGGCCGCCCGTACTCGTCGTACCCGACGACCTGGTACTGATCAGCCGGGTACTCGCCCGCGTACGGGTCGCTGCCCGCATACGGGTCGTACTGTCGGTCGTTCACCGGTGCCCCTCTCGGCTCAGTCGCCGCGGTACAGCTCGCGCTTGTCGATGTAACGCACCACGCCGTCCGGCACCAGGTACCAGACGGGGTCTCCCTTGGCGACCCGCGCGCGGCAGTCCGTGGAGGAGATCGCCAGGGCGGGGACCTCGACCAGGGAGACGCCGCCCTTCGGCAGGCCGGGATCGGCCAGCGTGTGCCCGGGCCGGGTGACCCCGATGAAGTGCGCGAGGGAAAACAGCTCTTCGGTGTCGCGCCAGGTGAGGATCTGGCCGAGGGCGTCGGCGCCCGTGATGAAGAAGAGGTCCGTGTCGGGGTTGAGTGCGCGCAGGTCGCGCAGGGTGTCCGTGGTGTACGTGGCACCGCCGCGGTCGATGTCGATGCGGCTCACCGAGAACTGCGGGTTCTCGGCGGTCGCGATGACCGTCATCAGATAGCGGTCCTCGGCCGGGGACACCTGTTTGTCGCTCTTCTGCCACGGCTGCCCGGTCGGCACGAACACCACCTCGTCGAGGTGGAACTGCGCGGCGACCTCACTGGCCGCCACCAGGTGTCCGTGGTGGATCGGATCGAACGTTCCGCCCATGACGCCCAGGCGACGCTTGCCGTTGCTCACCGGACCGGTAGGCATGTCCTGCTCTCCCATGCGTGCAGACCCTACCGGCCCGGTCGACGGGCTCCGTTGCGGCCGCCCCTTACCAGGGTGGTCGCTCAGCGATCCCGGTTGAAGCGCGTGGTGATCCACAGGAGCAGCAGGAGCGCGACGAACGCGCCACCGCCGGTCAGGAGGGGGCTGAGGCTCTCGTGGTTGCCGCTGTGCTCCCCACCCTCGGAGGCGAGGGTGGCCAGCTGGGCGGCGGTGCTGTGGAAGCTCATCTCAGGCAGACCTATCCGGAGGTGGGATGGACATAAAGATTTCGGGCCCATCGTAAGCGGGGGCCTCGCTCCGGCTCACGCCGACTCAGCCGTTGCGGTCCTCGTCCGCGTCGCCGCGGCCCTGGTTGACGCTCTCCGAGGGCTTGTCCGCACTCTCACGCCCGGCACCCTCGCGCTCGTCGTCCGCGCCCTGGCGGTACCCGCGCAGCAACAGCCAGGCGATGAGGACGCACCCCACGATGCTGACGAGCAGTACGACGCGCAGCAGATTGCCGGGCCCCTGATCTCGTGCGGCCTTGGCCGCCTCGGTGACCCAGGTGGCCGTGGGGGTGTGCTCCATGAGGACTACTCCTTAGGTGTGCTGCCCTGTCACGGTATCTCCGCCTACGCTGGGTTCCACCTCGGGGGCAGGAGAGGACGAGACATGGGGGATGCGGCATGACCGACGACCACAACGGCGGCCAGGAGAACGGCGGCCACGAGAACGTGCCGAGCCGACAGCGCAGGCGTTTCCCCGGCATCTCCTCACGGGCGTACGAACACCCGGCCGACCGCTCGGCCCTGGTGGCCCTGCGCAAGCTCAGCGGCTTCGACACGGTCTTCAAGACGCTCAGCGGACTGCTGCCCGAGCGCAGCCTCAGGCTGCTGTTCCTCTCGGACTCGGTCCGGGTGTCCGACGCGCAGTTCGCGCACCTCAACAGCATGCTGCGGGACGCCTGTTACATCCTGGACCTGGAGAAGGTCCCGCCGATGTACGTCAACCAGGACCCGGTGCCGAACGCGATGTGCATCGGCCTCGACGAGCCGATCATCGTCGTGACGACGGGCCTGGTCGAACTGCTCGACGAGGAGGAGATGCGGGCGGTCGTCGGCCACGAGGTGGGCCACGCGCTCTCCGGCCACTCCGTCTACCGCACGATCCTGCTGTTCCTGACCAACCTCGCGCTGAAGGTCGCGTGGATCCCGCTGGGCAATGTCGCGATCATGGCGATCGTGACGGCGCTGCGCGAGTGGTTCCGCAAGTCCGAGCTCTCCGCGGACCGCGCGGGCCTCCTGGTCGGGCAGGATCTCCAGGCCTCCATGCGCGGCCTGATGAAGATCGCGGGCGGCAATCACCTGCACGAGATGAACGTGGACGCGTTCCTGGAGCAGGCCGAGGAGTACGAGGCGGGGGGCGATCTGCGCGACTCCGTCCTGAAGATCCTCAACGTCATGCCGCGCACGCATCCCTTCACCACGGTGCGCGCCGCCGAGCTGAAGAAGTGGGCCGAGTCCCGCGACTACCAGCGGATCATGGACGGCCACTACCCGCGCAGGGACGAGGACAAGGACACCTCGGTCTCGGACTCCTTCCGCCAGTCCGCTTCGTCGTACGCGGACAACGTCCGCAACAGCAAGGACCCGCTGATGAAGCTGGTCAGCGACATCGCGGGCGGCGCGGGCGACCTGGGCGGCAAGCTGCGCGGCAAGTTCGCGGGGCAGGGCCCCCAGGACCGGAGCGGGCCGGACGACGACCGCCCCGGCAGCGGCGGCCCCGACAGCGACAGCAACGGCGGCGCGAAGTAACCGTCGTACTCCTCACCGGCCGTACTCCTCACCAGGAAGGCCGCGCCTCACCACGAAGGCTGCGCCGAAGCCGCCAGCGTCCCGCACAGCGCCGTCGCGCCGCCCGTCGCGTACGGATCGGTGCCCGCGGGCCCGCCCGCCTTCGCCTTCTGCCCCGCGAGCAGCGGCCGCAGGTGGTTCGCCGATTCGGCGGGGCAGGCCAGCGGGCCCGCCTGGAGGTAGCTGACGAGCAGCTCCGCCTGGCGGATCCGCAGGTCGTCGCGGTCGAAGCGGAACTGGAGCTGGCGGCGGACGGTGAACAGGGACGCCTCGGCGTCGCCGTTGTCGGCCGGTCGCAGCGCGTAGACGAAGGTGTGGTCGGAGGTCACCTCGATGGTGCTCTTGTCCGTCTCCGTGGCCCGCAGGGTGCCCTGGACCCTGACCCGCTCGTCGGCGAGCTCGACGGCCGTCGGATCGAACCGCACCAGCCAGCCGGTCGCCGCGTGCCGCCCGTCCGCCGCCGGGTGCCTGAAGCTCCGGTCGAACTGGCCGAGCTGGCCGGGGTCGACCAGGATCCGCACGGGCCTCGTGGAGCCGCCGGTGAGCACGTCCGCGTCGAGCGAGGACTCGACGAGGTAGTCCTTGACGGTGGTCAGCGCGGTCATCACCTGGCTCTCCGAGAAGTGCGAAGTGCGGTGTACGGCAGGGAGGTTGATGCCGTCGGCGCCCACGCTGAACTGCGCGGCCGGGCTGTGCGCGTAGAGATCGGCGACCTTGCGCGATCCTGGCACCCGGCCCTGCGGGGCGAGCGGTATCACCGTCATCCGCAGCGGCTCCGGCGGCTTGCCGACCGGGGTGGCGTCCGGATGGCGTACGCCCATGTAGATCGCCGTGCCGAAGGCCACCGCGATCAGGACGACGAGGATCACGGCCTGCCGGGACAGGTTGCGCTGGACCGTGGAGCGGCGGCGCACCGCGCGCGCGTGATCGCCCATGCGCTCCTGCGCGGAGAACTCCTGGAGGCGTGCAGCACGGACGAACGACTCGTCGAAGACGACGGATCGGTATTCGTCCTCACCACCGTTGGGGGCGCCTTCGGGTTCCCCCGCAGGTGGGTCTCCTGGCCCGCCCATACATTCAGGTTAGGTCTCCGGGACCTCAGGTAAACGCCCTGGTACACGACAAGTTCCGACAACTCTTCACAGGTGGGAGCGGGTTCACGCCATCGCGGGGTGCGCGCCGCGCGCCGTCATGGCGTGCGCGGCACCGCGGGGACGGCGGCGCCGCCGAACTCGGCGGAGGCGGAGGGCGCGGTCGACGGCTCCTTGTCGGCGCTCTGCCCGACTTCGGTGGAGGCGGGTGCGGGCACCCTCTCCTGGCGGCTGGACGAGGCGCCTCGGTACACCGCGGTGAAGGCGAGCGCGACCATGCCGATGCCCATCACGAGGGCGAGCATCCAGGCGACGGGGCGGTGCCAGCGGGCTCTTCCCAGGTGGCGGCCCGGGCGGCCGTACCGCTCCTCGAAGGGGTCGTGTTCGTACGCGTCGTCAAGGTCGTCGTCCGCGCCGAACTCCGCGCCGTCGACGCCGAAACCGTCCTCGTAGAGGTCGTCGTCCGGAGAGTCGTGGCCGGGGCCCCGGGTGCGGGCCCTGCGGGCTTCCGCTTCGGAGGCCTCGGCGCGGGCCTGCGCGGCGGCGAGCAGCCGCTCCACGGCGGTCGGTTCATGGATCTCCGCGGCCCGCACGAAGTCCTCGTCGAAGACCACGGAGGCGAACTCTTCGTCCGCACCCCCGCGGTCGCGGTCGTCGTCGGGCTCCCCGCCGTCAGGGAACGACGGCGTGCCCCCCACGTCCTCCGGCACCCTTCCAGCCTAGACCTGGAAGGGGCAATTTGGGCAGACGGTACGGGAATTCAGCGGATGTGACCGTCGCCCGTCACGATGTACTTCGTCGAGGTGAGCTCGGGCAGCCCCATCGGCCCGCGCGCGTGCAGCTTCTGCGTGGAGATGCCGATCTCGGCGCCGAAGCCGAACTGGCCGCCGTCGGTGAAGCGCGTGGAGGCGTTCACGGCGACCGTCGTGGAGTCCACGAGCTGCGTGAAGCGGCGCGCGGCCTGCTGCGAGGTGGTGACGATGGCCTCGGTGTGCCCGGAGGTCCACAGGCGGATGTGCTCGACGGCCTGCTCCAGGGTGTCGACGACACCGGCGGCGATGTCGTACGAGAGGTACTCGGTCTCCCAGTCCTCGGTCGTCGCGGGCACGACGGTGGCCTTGCTGCCCTCCGCGTACGTGAGGACGCGCTCGTCGGCGTGGACGGTGACGCCCGCCTCGGCGAGGGCGTCCAGGGCGCGCGGCAGGAAGGCGTCGGCGATGTCCCGGTGCACGAGCAGCGTCTCGGCGGAGTTGCAGACGCTGGGGCGCTGCGCCTTGGAGTTGATCAGGATGTCGACGGCCATGTCGAGGTCGGCCTGCGCGTCCACGTACACGTGGCAGTTGCCGGTGCCGGTCTCGATGACCGGGACGGTGGACTCCTCGACGACGGTCTTGATCAGCGAGGCGCCGCCGCGCGGGATGAGCACGTCGACGAGGCCGCGGGCGCGCATCAACTCCCGTACGGAATCACGGTTCTCGCCGGGGACGAGCTGGACGGCGTCGGCGGGCAGGCCCGCCCCGTGCACCGCGTCGCGCAGCACGCGCACCAGGGCCGTGTTCGACGCGTACGCCGACGACGAGCCCCTCAGGAGCACGGCGTTGCCGGACTTCAGGCAGAGGGCGGCCGCGTCCACGGTGACGTTCGGGCGGGCCTCGTAGATGATCCCGACGACGCCGAGCGGGACGCGGACCTGGCGCAGGTCGATGCCGTTGGGCAGGGTCGAGCCGCGGACGACCTCGCCGACGGGGTCGGGCAGGGCCGCCACGTCGCGCACGTCGGCGGCGATGGCGCGGACCCGCTCGGGGGTGAGGGTGAGCCGGTCCACGATCGACTCGCTGGTACCGGCCTCGCGGGCGCGCGCGGTGTCCTTGGCGTTGGCCTCGACGATCTCGGCGGTCCGCACCTCGAGGGCGTCGGCGATCGCGAGCAGCGCGTCGTCCTTGACGGAGCGCGGCAGTGGCGCGAGCGTGGCCCCGGCGCCGCGGGCGCGGTAGGCGGCCTGAGCGACCGGCGAGAGGTTGTCGTAGGGCGAGACGGGAGAGAGCGACGTCATGCCCGCAGCGTAATCCCCGCGCGGCGGCCGACCACCCGATATTCCAGTCCCCGAGACCGGGGGGCCGCCTGTTCCCGAGGTGTCCGCGGAGGACGGCTCAAAACGGGTGCACGCCCACCGGCGTCGCGGGCAGCGGGCCGTACCCTTCCGCGATCCGCTGGTGATATGTGTCGCGGTCGATCACTTCGAGCCCCACGATCTCCCACGGCGGCAGCTGCGCGCTCTGCCGGTGCTCGCCCCAGAGCCGCAGCGCGACCGCGGCCGCGTCGTGCAGATCGCGGGCCTCTTCCCAGTAGCGGATCTCCGCGTGGTCGGGCGCGTACCTGCTGGTGAGGAGAAAGGGATGGTCGTGGGCGAGCTGCTCAAGACCGCGCCTGACCTCCTTCAACGGGGCTTCGGCGCCCGAGACGCTCAGCGTGACGTGCCACAGTCGGGGCGCCTCCACCGTCTCGCCCTCCCGGCTCTCGCGCGCTTCGCCCTCGTGCGCCTCGTACGGGTCGCTCTCGTAGGCCGCTCCCGCGGCGACGCTCGTCAGCGCCCGCTCAGCCGAACCGCGGGACGCCGCCCCCGGGCGCACTCGTCTCACGACGGCCTCCTTTACGCAATGGTGGTGCGGATACGCAACGGTCATGCAGAACTGTCTTCAACAAAGTTGAGCAGGCCAAGCGGTCCCGCGGGGCGGTTTTGGGGAGTTTCACCTCCCACGGGCCGGTCCGCGCGGAGCGTTCGCGGCGGTTTTCGGCCGGGACGGATGGGGCTCGTGTGACGGACGAGCGATCGCGACCTCGAACGATGCGCGGCTACCCGTGCAGCAGGACCAAGTCGTCCCTGTGCACGACCTCTCGTTCGTACGCAGGTCCTAGTTCGCGCGCCAGGTCCCGGGTGGAGCGGCCGAGCAGCTGCGGGAGTTCCTTGGCGTCGAAATTCACCAGTCCGCGCGCGACAGGGCGCCCCTCGGCGTCCCTCAGTTCGACCGGGTCGCCCGCGCCGAAGTCACCCTCGACCGCGGCGATCCCCGCGGGAAGCAGCGACTTGCGCCCCTCGACGACCGCGCGCACCGCCCCGTCGTCCAGGGTGAGCGCGCCGCGCGGCTCCGAGGCGTGCTGCAGCCAGAGGAGCCGGTCGGCCGAGCGGCGTCCCGTGCGGTGGAAGTACGTCCCCGTGGCGCGGCCCGCGAGCGCGTCGCCCGCCTGGCTCGCGGAGGTGAGCACCACCGGGATCCCGGCGGCCGCGGCGATCCGCGCGGCCTCGACCTTGGTGACCATGCCGCCGGTGCCGACGCCCGCCTTGCCCGCGCTGCCGATCTGTACGTGCGCGATGTCGGCGGGCCCGGCGACCTCGGAGATCCTCGACGTGCCCGGCTTCGCGGGGTCGCCGTCGTACAGACCGTCCACGTCGGAGAGCAGGACGAGCAGGTCGGCGTGGACGAGGTGGGCGACGAGGGCGGCGAGCCGGTCGTTGTCGCCGAAGCGGATCTCGTCGGTCGCCACGGTGTCGTTCTCGTTCACGACGGGCAGCGCGCCCATCGCCAGGAGCTGGTCGAGGGTGCGGGACGCGTTGCGGTGGTGGGCCCTGCGCGCCATGTCGTCCGAGGTCAGGAGCACCTGACCGACCCGTACGCCGTAGCGCGCGAAGGACGCGGTGTAGCGGGCCACGAGCAGGCCCTGGCCGACGCTGGCGGCGGCCTGCTGCCGGGCGAGGTCCTTGGGGCGCCGCACCAGACCGAGCGGCGCGAGCCCCGCCGCGATGGCACCGGACGAGACGAGCACGATCTCGCGCTCACCGCCTCCGCGACTTTTGGCCAGTACGTCGACCAGCGCGTCAACGCGGTCCGCGTCCAGGCCCCCCGATGCGGTGGTCAAGGATGAGGAACCGATCTTGACGACGACCCGCCGCGCTTCTGCCACTGACTGCCTTGCCGCTGCCACGCGTTTCCCCAAGTGATCCCGATTGCGTCGGAGCCGTGCTCCCCGAGCTCCGGACCAGCAATCTACGCGAGGTCACAGCGGGTACGCCGCCGCATTCCGAGGGGCGGAACGGGGGCCTCTTCGAGAGGTGTATTTAAGTCAGAGGGGGAAAAGGCCTCCGAGGTTCAGTCCCTTTGCCCCTTTAATCGGTGATTGTGGTCACGAAAAATTGCTAGGGACCCTTCGCACGTCATACGGTCAGTGGCCGACTTCCCCCAGTCTCCCCTCCCCCCATCCCCGCCAGGAGCCAAAGCCCGTGCCCTCTGCCGGACTCGCCCCCCGTCGCATCGTGCAGCTCTCCGCGCTGTTCGCGATGCTCGCGCTCTTCACGACCCAGCTCGTGACCGCGCTGCTCCCCTACGTCCCGGTGTTCGTCGCCGCGGCCGTGGCGAACCTCGCGCTCGACATCTATCTGCAGTACAAGCAGCCGGGGCTGCTCTCCCTCCTTGGCAAGATCCGCTTCGACGTCACGGTGCGCCAGCTCCTGCGCGACATGCTGATCCTGGTCGGCCTGCTGCGCATCGACGACATCGCGCCCCTGGCCGAGCAGTCTCCCCTGACGATCGCGCTGCTCGCCTTCTACGCCCTGCACTTCGGCTGCCAGGCCGCCGCCGTGCTCGTGCGCCGCAGCCGCGCGCTGCCGATCGTCACGCGCAACGTCGACACGTCGAAGCTGCACCTCACGGCGGCTCCCCCGCGGATCCTCTCGCGCCGCCAGGCCCACCGCCTGCTGACCTTCTCGGTGCCCGGCACCATCGGCCTGATGTTCACCGCGGTGACCACGGACGCCTACTGGGGCGGCATCGGGCTCGGCATCTCCATCGCGCTCATCGGCGCCGGTGCGCTCCACCTCGCCACCTGGCTGCTGCCGAAGAAGCGCGCGAAGAACGACCAGCGGGTCCTGGAGTGGCTCGACGAGTGGCTCGCCGACTACCAGCCGACCGTCGCGATGTACTTCTCCGGCGGCACCACGTCCGCCTACCAGGCCAACATGTGGCTCTCCACCCTCTCCCAGCTCGACGGCAAGCCGCTGATCGTGCTGCGCGAACGGTTCATGGTGCAGAAGATCGACGCCACGGACGTCCCGATCATCTGCTTCCCGAAGGTCGCGACGCTGTTCTCCCTGGAGACGTCGACGCTGAAGATGATGCTGCACCCGGCGAACGCCGCGAAGACCTCGCAGGTCCTGCGCATCCCCACCATCAAGCACGCCTTCATCAACCACGGCGAGAGCGACAAGCTGTCGTCCTGCAACCCGTACGCCAAGGCGTACGACGAGGTGTGGGTGGCGGGTCCCGCCGCGCGCGACCGCTACCAGGCCGCCGACATCGGCGTCGAGGACAAGGACGTGGTCGAGGTCGGCCGCCCCCAGCTGTCCCCGATCCTGCCGTCGACCGGCGCCCCCACGGGCCAGTACACGACCGTCCTGTACGCCCCCACCTGGGAGGGCTGGGACGGCAACCCCGGCAACACCTCGGTGGTGCTGGCGGGCGAGAACATCGTGCGCGAGCTGCTCGCCGACCCCGGTGTGCGCCTCCTCTACAAGCCGCACCCGATGACCGGCTCGCAGAACCCTGAGGCGGGCGCCGCCAACGAGCGCATCAAGGCGCTGATCCTGGCGGCCAACACCAAGCGCTCCGGCGCGCGCCCCGGCCCCGAGGCCGCCGCCGAGCTGGAGCTGCGCACCGCGGCGCTCGACGAGCTGACCGCCCGCAAGTTCCGCAAGAGCGCGGACGAACAGGAGCGGATGATGCTCCAGGGCGCCCCCGACGGCGACGCGCAGGCCGCGGTGGCCGCGGCGACGGCCGCCTGGGAGACGGCGTTCTGGGCCTCCTTCCCCGAGTGGGAGCACCAGATCGTCACCTCCGCACGACCGGCGATCTTCTCCTGCTTCAACCAGGCCGACCTGCTGATCAGTGATGTCTCCTCGGTCGTCTCCGACTGGCTGACCAGCGAGAAGCCGTACGCCGTGGCCAACACGGCGGGCATGTCCGAGGCGGAGTTCCGGGCGAACTTCCCGACCGCGTCGGCGGCGACGATCCTCAGCCCCGACGCCGACGGCGTGACGGACCTCCTGACGGCCGTACGCACCCCTGAGCTCGACGCGTACGCGGAGGCCAGGGCCGGGCTCAAGGAGCACCTCCTGGGCCCCTCGGACCCACCCTCGCTCGCCCGCTTCAACGAGGCGGCCCTGGCCCTGTGCGCCAAGGCCGACGAGCGCCGGGTGCGCATGTCGGTCCGCGTCGACGCGGAGATCCCCGGCCAGCGCGCCGCACAGGACGCGGCGGAGGAGATGGAACTGGACCCGACGAACGCCGAACAGAACGGCGCGGAGGACTCGGTCACCGCGTAAGCGCCGACATACGAGAAGGGCCCCGGAGCAGAAGCTCCGGGGCCCTTCTCGTGCGCTGAGAACGGGTTGAATCGTGCGCTTAGAACGGGTTGAAGTCGTCGTACTCGCGCTGCGCCTCGTCCCGCTCCGCCTCGCGGTCCCTGCGCCGCTGAGCGGCAGGCCGGGGCGCTTCGAGGCGGTGGTCCTCGCCACGACGGCCGAGCATCTCCGCACCGGCCATCATCGTCGGCTCCCAGTCGAAGACGACCGCGTTCTCCTCGGGGCCGATGGCGACGCCGTCGCCGTTGCGGGCGCCCGCCTTCATCAGCTCGTCCTCGACGCCGAGGCGGCTGAGCCGGTCCGCGAGGTAGCCGACGGCCTCGTCGTTGTTGAAGTCGGTCTGGCGGATCCAGCGCTCCGGCTTCTCGCCGCGCACGCGGTAGATGCCGTCCTCCTCGCGCTTGACCGTGAAGCCGGAGTCGTCGACGGCCTTGGGACGGATGACGATGCGGGTCGCCTCCTCCTTCGGCTTGGCGGCACGCGCCGCCCCGACCAGCTCGGCAAGGCCGAAGGACAGCTCCTTGAGGCCCTTGTGCGCCACGGCCGACACCTCGAAGACGCGGTAGCCGCGCTCCTCCAGGTCGGGCCTGACCAGGTCGGCGAGGTCCTGTCCGTCGGGTACGTCGATCTTGTTGAGGACGACGATGCGAGGACGGTTCTCCAGGCCCGCGCCGTACTCCCGCAGCTCGGCCTCGATGACGTCGAGGTCGGAGACGGGGTCGCGGTCGGACTCCAGGGTCGCCGTGTCCAGGACGTGCACGAGCACGCTGCACCGCTCGACGTGCCGCAGGAACTCAAGGCCGAGGCCGCGGCCCTGGCTGGCGCCGGGGATGAGCCCCGGCACGTCCGCGACGGTGTAGACGGTCGAACCCGCCGTCACCACACCGAGGTTGGGGACGAGCGTGGTGAACGGGTAGTCCGCGATCTTCGGCTTCGCCGCGCTCAGCACGGAGATCAGCGAGGACTTGCCCGCACTCGGGTAGCCCACGAGCGCGACGTCGGCGACGGTCTTGAGCTCCAGGACGACGTCCCGCTCCTCGCCGGGCACACCGAGCAGCGCGAAGCCGGGGGCCTTGCGCCGGGCGGAGGCGAGCGCCGCGTTGCCCAGGCCGCCGCGGCCGCCCTGGCCCGCGACGAAGGTGGTGCCCTGGCCGACCAGGTCGGCGAGCACGTTGCCTTCCTTGTCGAGGACGACCGTGCCGTCGGGGACGGGCAGGACCAGGTCCTGGCCGTCCTTGCCGGAGCGGTTGTCACCGGCGCCGGGCTGGCCGTTGGTGGCCTTGCGGTGCGGGCTGTGGTGGTAGTCGAGGAGCGTGGTGACGTCCTGGTCGACGACCAGGATCACGTCGCCGCCGCGACCGCCGTTGCCGCCGTCGGGGCCGCCGAGCGGCTTGAACTTCTCACGGTGGACGGAGGCACAGCCGTGGCCCCCGTTACCCGCGGCGGCATGCAGCTCGACGCGGTCCACGAAGGTGGTCATGGTTGGTGCCTCCTGGGGGTCCCCCCACGCCTTTGGGGCAGAGGGAGTGTACGGAAATGTCTTACATGTAACACGCGAAAGGCGGACCCTCTTCCCGATCACCGGAAAGAGAGGTCCGCCCTCGCAGGAATCGCTCGACGAGCGCCCAGTCAGTCGTGAAGACAGACTCAGACGGCGACCGGAACGATGTTCACGACCTTGCGGCCACGGTGGGTGCCGAACTCCACCGCACCCGCGTCCAGCGCGAACAGGGTGTCGTCCTTGCCGCGGCCGACGCCCGAGCCCGGGTGGAAGTGGGTACCGCGCTGGCGGACCAGGATCTCACCGGCGTTGACGACCTGACCGCCGAAGCGCTTCACGCCGAGCCGCTGAGCATTGGAATCGCGCCCGTTCCGAGTGGACGATGCGCCCTTCTTGTGTGCCATCTTGTCTCAGTCCCTTACTTCGCAGCCGTCGGGATACCGGTGATCTTGATCGCCGTGTACTGCTGACGGTGACCCTGACGACGGCGGTAGCCGGTCTTGTTCTTGTACCGCAGGATGTCGATCTTGACGCCCTTGTGGTGGTCCACGACCTCGGCCTGCACCTTGATGCCGGCAAGGACCCACGGGTCGCTGGTCACAGCGTCGCCGTCGACAACGAGCAGGGTCGAGAGCTCGACCGTGTCGCCAACCTTGGCAGTGGAAATCTTGTCAACCTCAACGATGTCGTCGACAGCAACCTTGTGCTGGCGACCACCGCTGCGCACGATGGCGTACACGCGGATCTCTCTCTCGCTCGGAACGGGACCCCCGCAGTCCAGCCGTCCACAGAAGCAGGCGGCCTCTCCCGCACCCGGAGCAGTGCCCGCGGCCCGGAAGGAAAAAGGTTTACAGGGGGTGGTCGTGCATATGAACACGCCGACGGTCAAGGTTACGGGGCCCGCCCGTTAGGGTCAAACCGGCCCCGTACCCCCGCTCACGTGGTGGGATTCTCGCCGTCCGGCGGCAGCGGCTTGACGCCCTTGCACAGATCGGTCTTGTCGGCGCTGCCCGGCCAGGCCACCGCCCGCGTGCGGTCGAAGTGCGCGCGGTAGGTGTCGTGCACCGAGTCGTCGTCGACCTTCACGATCGCCTCGTCGTTCTCGCGCAGCGCGGGCGCCGTGTAGTTCTGCGAGCCGGTGAAGGAGAGCTTGTTCCGCTTGCCGTCGTAGCCGCCGTCGATCAGCAGGTACTTCGAGTGGATGATGTACGGCGTCGTGAGCCTGCCGCCCGGGTTCAGCAGGTCCCTGTCGTCGTTGTAGCAGCGCACGGAGGGACCGCCCGCCTTGTGCAGCTGCTCCCAGGTGCCCGGGGTGCCGTTCTGGCTCTTGGCGCTGTCCGTCTCGGCGTACAGGATGCTCACCGAGCAGCCCGCCTTCTTCAGGGCGACGAGCTTGTCGGCGATCTGCTTCCGCGTGATCTTGAAGATGGCGGCCCGCACCTTGGTCTGCTGCTTCACGCCCGCCGCGTCCTTGTACGAGCACTGCACGTTGTTCAGGACGGAGTACATGGTGTCGGTCTCGTTCACCGTGCCGTTGCGCGGGAAGAAGTACGACTTGTAGCGGCCGCTGCTGACCGTGCGGTAGTCCCAGTCCTGCCAGCGCTTGCCGAGCATGTCGGTGAAGTACTCCGCGTACGCGTCGTACATCGCGGGGTTGTCGGGCAGCAGCAGCGCGTCGTTGAAGAACTTCGTGTGCGCCGACGGCGTGGAGTTCGACGTGGTCTGTACGACGACGTCCCTGGCGCCCTTGACCTCGGAGAACAGCCAGAACTTGTTGTGCATGATCGACTTGCCGTACCGCGGATCGCCCAGACAGGACTTCCCCGCCGGGCAGAGCGACACGAACGACGGCTTGCTCCTGTCGGTGCCGAGCGCCGTCTTGAGCGTGTTGTACGAGGTGTTCGCCGGGCGGTCGCTCCTGCTGCTCTCGTCGAGGAGCATCTGCACGTGCACACCGCGGTTCTTGGCGGCCACCAGGGCGTCGACGACGCCGGCCTCCCACACGTGGTAGACCGCGACCTTGATCGTCGAGCCGGGCACCGCGGAGTTCGTCAGTTCGAGGAGCCGGGTGCGTATCGCGTACTGGTGCTCGGCGTCGCCCTTCGGGTCGTTGAAGACCGGGCCCTCGGTCCAGGTCGGCGTGGTGTCCGCCTGAGCGGCCCCCGCGGACCCCACGGCCTGGAGCCCCGCCGCCGAGAGGACCGTGGCGAGCGCCACGGCCTGGCGTGCGCCCTTGACCGGTTTCACCGCACGGTGTCGCCCCGTGCCCCACAGGCGCGCATGCGCCATCCGTCATCCCTCCCCCGGCATGGACGCGCGGTCTCCCCAACCGCGCGCTCACGCCCCCGTGCTCTTATCGGATCGCATGAGTTTTACAGGTAACTCCCCGCGCTCCAAGGGCAGGGGCCGCACTTCAGCCTTTCGAGCTGCGGCGACGCCGTTCTCCTGACACAGCGGTGCCCCCTGTCGGCGAGATCGCCGAACAGGGGGCACCGGAGTCGCGAAGGGGTCAGCCCTCGCTGGCGGCGGTCGCGGAGACACCGGACGGCGACTGCTCCGCCGCCGCGGCCTTCTTCGCCGTCGTCTTCGACGCCTTCTTGGCCGTCGTCTTCTTGGCGGCCGTCTTCTTGGCCGCGGTCTTCTTGGCGGTGGTGGCCTTGGTGGCGGCCTTCTTCGCCGTCGCCTTCTTGGCCGTCTTGCGCGCCGCCTTCTTGGCCGGAGCGGCCTCCTCGGCGGGGGCGTCGGCGGCCGCGTCGGACGCGGGCTTCTCGGCGGCCTTCTCAGGCGCCTTCTCCGCGGCCTTCTCGGAGGGGACGACCATCACGGCCGTCTCCTCGGACGCGGTCGGCGCGGTGGCCTTGCGCACCGCACGACGGCGCGGACGGGCAGGCGCGGCGTCGGCCACGGGCTCGGCGACGGGCTCCGCCACCGGCTCGGCCTCGACCGACTCCTTGGGTGCCTGCGCCACGACCACCTCGGCGGCCTCGGCGCTCTCTGCGGCCTTCGGCGACCCTGCGGGCGACGTCGCCTTGCGGACCGCGCGACGACGCGTACGGCCCTTGGGCGCGGCGTCGTCCACGGGCGCCTGGGCGGCGGCCTCCTGCGCGGCCTCGACCGCCTCGGGCGCGGCGACCACCGGGTCCTCGGCGGCCGGGGCCGCCGCACGCGGCGCCTCGTCCTCGACGACGACCGGCTCCTTGACCTCGGCCTCGGCCTCGGCCGTGAGCTCGGCCTTGGCCGCCTTCTGCGCCGCCTTGGCCTTCTTGCCCGACCTCTTCGAAGCGGCCCTGGGGGCCTCGGCCCGCTCGGGCTCGGCCTCCGGCGCCTCGACCGGAGCGGACTCCGCCCGCGGCGCACCGGCGGGAGCCGACGCGCGACGGGTCGCCCGGCGCCGCGAACGGCCACGGGAGACGGCCGCCTCGGCCTCGGCCGCGCTGCTGTACAGCTCCTCGTCCGGGACGAACTCGGGCTCGGGCAGCGCCACCGGAGCGGCGACCTCCGCCGCGACCTCGGCCTCGGTCTCGACGGCGTCCGCGCTCTCCGTCTCGTGCTCGTGCGTGTGCTCGTGGCCGTTGTCCTGGCCGTGCTCGGAGCCGCCGCGCCCGCGCTTCTTGCGCTTGCCGCCGCCACCGGCGGAGGTGGGCTGCTCCATGTGCACGATGACGCCGCGGCCGTTGCAGTGGACGCAGGTCTCGGAGAAGGACTCAAGGAGGCCCTGGCCGACGCGCTTGCGGGTCATCTGCACGAGACCCAGCGAGGTGACCTCGGCCACCTGGTGCTTGGTGCGGTCGCGGCCCAGGCACTCCAGGAGACGGCGCAGGACCAGGTCCCTGTTCGACTCAAGGACCATGTCGATGAAGTCGATGACGACGATGCCGCCGAGGTCACGCAGGCGCAGCTGGCGCACGATCTCCTCGGCCGCCTCCAGGTTGTTCCTGGTGACGGTCTCTTCGAGGTTTCCGCCCTGCCCGGTGAACTTGCCGGTGTTGACGTCGACGACGATCATCGCCTCGGTCTTGTCGATCACCAGCGAACCACCGCTGGGCAGCCAGACCTTGCGGTCGAGCGCCTTGGCGAGCTGCTCGTCGATCCGGTACGTCGCGAAGACGTCGACCTCGGACGTCCACTTGGAGAGGCGGTCCGCCAGGTCGGGCGCGACGTGCGAGACGTAGCCGTGGATGGTCCCCCACGCCTCGTCACCGCTGACGATGACCTTGGAGAAGTCCTCGTTGAAGATGTCGCGCACGACGCGGACGGTCATGTCCGGCTCGCCGTACAGCAGGCTCGGCGAGCTCGTCGAGGCCGCCTTCGCCTTCTTCTGGATGTCCTCCCACTGCTGCTGCAGACGCTCGACGTCACGGCGCAGCTCGTCCTCGCTCGCGCCCTCGGCGGCGGTGCGCACGATGACGCCCGCGTCCTCGGGGACGATCTTCTTGAGGATGGTCTTCAGACGCGCGCGCTCGGTGTCGGGCAGCTTGCGGCTGATGCCGGTCATCGAGCCCTCGGGGACGTACACGAGGTAGCGGCCCGGCAGCGAGACCTGGCTGGTCAGACGGGCGCCCTTGTGACCGATCGGGTCCTTGGTGACCTGCACGAGGACCGACTGGCCCGACTTCAGGGCGGACTCGATGCGGCGCGGCCCGTTGGCCATGCCGAGCGCCTCGAAGTTGACCTCACCGGCGTACAGGACCGCGTTGCGGCCCTTGCCGATGTCGATGAAGGCGGCCTCCATGGACGGCAGCACGTTCTGGACCTTGCCCAGGTAGACGTTGCCGACGTACGAGGTGGCCTGCTCCTTGTTGACGTAGTGCTCGACGAGCACGTTGTCCTCAAGGACGCCGATCTGGGTGCGCTCGCCGTTCTGGCGGACGACCATCACGCGCTCGACGGCCTCACGGCGCGCCAGGAACTCGGCCTCCGTGATGATCGGCACACGACGACGGCCCTGCTCACGGCCCTCGCGGCGGCGCTGCTTCTTGGCCTCCAGGCGGGTCGAGCCCTTGATGGACTGGACCTCGTCGGCGCCGGTGCCGGGCTCGCGCTCTTCCTTCTTGCGCGGCTCACGGACCTTGACGACCGTACGCTCCGGGTCGCCGTCGCCCGGCTCGCCCTCGGCGGAGTCACCGGCGCGACGACGGCGGCGGCGCCGGCGACGGCTGCTGCTGGAGCCGGAACCACCGGACTCCGAAGCCGATTCGGCCTCCTCCGCGTCGTCGGCATCCTGCTCGGCGTCGTCCGTCGCGTCCTCGTCGGACTGCTCGGCGGCGGCCTCGTCGGACGCGTCGTTCTGCTCGCCGTCCTGGTCGGCGGAGTCACCGCGGCGGCGGCGACGGCCACCACGACGACGGCGACGGCCCTGGCGCTCGCCGGAGTCCTCATTGTCGTCGTCGGCCTCGGGCTGCTCGGCGGCGGCCTCTTCGACGGGCTCGTCGGCGGGCTGCTCGGCGGCGGCCTTGGCGGGCTCCCGCTCCTCGGCGGCCGCGGGCTGCTCGTCCGCGGCACGACGGCGGCGGCGACGGCGGGGAGCCGTCTCCTCCTCCACGACCGGGGCGGCGGCCTCGACCTGCTCGACGCGCTCCTCGGGCTCCTCGGCGGCCTCGGCGGCGGCCGCCGCGGCGGCGCTCTCCGGGGTCTGGAACATCGGCGCGGCGAACACCGGCGCCTGGAAGACGGCGACGGCGGGGCGGGCGGGCTTGCGGCCGCCGTCCTCACCGGAGTCGTCGGCGCTCTGGGCCTTGCGGGCCTTGTGGCCCGCGGGGGCCGAGAAGCCGGTGGCGGCGGTCTTGCGGGTGGCGCGGCGACGGCGCGGGGCCGGGGCGGCCTCGGCCTCTGCGGCCTCCTCGACGGGGGCCTGCTTCGCGGCCTTCTCGGTCTTCTCGGCCTTCGCGGCGGGCTCGGCAGCAGCGGCCTGCTCGGCGGCCTTCGGCTCACCGGCGGGCGCGGAAGCGCTACGGGTGGCGCGGCGGCGCGAACGGCGCGGCGCGGCATCGTCGGCGACCGGCGCGGCCTCCGCCTCGTCGACGACCGGCTTGGCGGGGGCCTCGGCGGCCGCGGGGGCCTGCTCATCGGCGGCCTGCGGCGCACCGGTGGGGGCGGTGGCGCGACGGGTCGCACGGCGCCGGGCGCGCGGCGCAGGGGCGGCCTCGGGCTCCGGGGCGGGCTCGGCGGCGGGCGCGGCGGCCTCGGCGGGCTCCGTCACCTCGGCGGCCTGCGGCGCACCGGCCGGGGCGGAGGCGCGGCGGGTCGCACGACGGCGCGTACGCGGCGCCGGGGCGGCCTCGGGTTCGGGGGTGGGCTCGGCGGCCTGCGCCGGAGCCTCGGTGGCCTCGGCCACCTCTTCGGTCTCTTCGACCTCTTCGATCTCGTCGGCGGCGGGGGCGGCCGGTATGGCCGGGGCCTCGGCGGCCGCCGTCTTGCCCCCGGGCGGACCCGCGGGGCGCGAAGCGGCACGGCGCCGACGACGCGGCGGCAGGGTGTCGCTGGGGGTGTTGTTGTTCTGCGAGCCCTCGGCGGGTTCGTTCGGCTCAAGCATGCGGGCGGTTCTCCCGTCACGCTCCCGGGCGCCGCGCCTGATCCGGTGATGTCCGCGGCTCGCGCTAGGTGCGCGGGGCCGCCATCCGGGGGCGTGGGCGCCGCACGGGAGCTCTCTATGTCTTGTCTCGCCGGTTCCGTACGCCCAATTGCGGACGGCCTGGCGAAAGTCTCGGTCAGTGCGCTGCCCGACCCAGGTGGCTCCCGAGTACGAGGGCGGCGCTTTGACGTACGTCCTTTAGCGGGGGCCTTCCGGCGCCGGCGCCTTCGCGGCGGCAGGTACGGCGGCCGTAGGTTCTGCGGCCGTGACTGCCTCGCGGTCGGGCGCGAGCGGGTCGGTCACCGTGCCGGTCTCTTCATCGAAAAGCCCCTGCGCCAGCCTGGTCACCGCTGCGGGGACCGGCGGCGCCAGGTCGGCCACAGCTCGGAGACCGGACAGGACGTCGTCAGGTCGTACGGCAGGTGTCACGTGCCGAACAACCAGCCGCAGTATCGCACAGGGCTTGTCGCTCGGCCTATCAGTGTCGTGAGTGATCACTTCGCCATCGGCGATCACCGCGAGGCTCACGACCGCCTCGCGCGCGTCGAAGGTGCGCATGCCGTTCTTCGTGCGGCGCTGCACCTCGACGGTCTCGGCGGTCCGGAAGAGACCGGCCGCGCGCTCCGCTTCCGCGGGCTCCACGCCGTCCAGGCGCAGCTCCCAGACGGAGGCGGTCAGGCGGTCGGCGAGTCCGGAAGTGTGGGACTCGACGGCGTCGACGATGTCGAGCCCCGCGGGCATCGACTCGTCGAGGAGCGCCCGGAGCTTCTCCGGGTCGCGCGGCGCGGTGAGCGCGATCTCCAGGTACTCGGCCTCACTGCCGGTGCCGGTGGGTGCGGCATTGGCGTACGACACCTTGGGGTGCGGAGTGAACCCCGCCGAGTACGCCATGGGCACCTCGGCGCGGCGCAACGCACGCTCGAAGGCGCGCTGGAAGTCACGGTGGCTGGTGAACCGGAGGCGGCCGCGCTTGGTGTAGCGCAGTCGGATGCGCTGCACCGCGGGTGCGGGCGGCGGGCCTACGGGCTGTCGCTTGCCCAGTGTCGTCAGTCCTTCATGAGTGCGGTCGTACTGCTACCTAGAGTACGTGGCTCCGGTGTGTCCTGTTCCCGCCGGGCCACCGGTACCGGCACCGGCACCGGCTCCTTCGGCGCTCCGAAGAGCATGCGCCGTACGTCGGCCCGGGCCTGGCGGACGCTGTCGCGGGCCGAGGCGATCGCCGCTCGCGCGGTGCGGCCGACGCCGCGGGCGGCCGCGGCCGCGGGGCGCCACACCAGGTCACGGACCGCGTGCCCGACGGGGGTGAGGACCGCCCTGTACGCCCAGCGGACCGGCTCGACGAAGATCCACCGAAGGAGCTTGGCGAGGAAGCGGCCCACGACGAGCGAGATGTGCCCGGCGATGCGCCAGGCGTGCCCGAGCGCGTCGCCGACCTCGCGCGCGACGACGGCGATCGCCCGCCCGACGGGCGCGAGGACCCAGCGCCACAGGGCGACGGCGGGCACGACGAAGACCCAGCGGCACAGCGTCGCGAGGACGGTCCAGATGCCGCGCCCCAGCCAGGCGATTCCGGCGCCGATTCCCCGTGCCAGCCAGGCGATTCCGGTGCCGATCCCGCGGGCCAGCCAGGCGATGCCGTGCCCGATCGGCGTCAGCACGCGCGCGTACAGCCACACCGCGGGCACCACGACCAGCACCCGCCCGAGCCACGCGAGCCCCACACCCACCGGCACCACCACGTACCGCCAAAGACCCACCCACGGCCACACGAACACGGCCTTCAACAGCCATGTCAGGACCGCGCCGATGCCACGCCCGGCAGCCGTGGCGCCGGCGCCGATCACCCGGGCGAGCCAGGCGATGCCGTGTCCGATGGGCGTCAGCACGCGCGCGTACAGCCACATCGCGGGGGTCACGACGAGGGTGCGCCACAGCCATGCGCAGGCCGCGCCGATGCCGAACGCCACGGCGGCGATTCCGGCGCCGATCCCTCGGGCCAGCCACGCGATGCCGTGCCCGATCGGCGTCAGCACGCGCGCGTACAGCCACACGGCAGGCACCACGACCAGCACCCGCCCGAGCCACGCGAGCCCCACACCGACCGGCACCACCACGTACCGCCAAAGACCCACCCACGGCCACACGAACACGGCCTTCAACAGCCACGTCAGGACCGCGCCGATGCCACGCCCGACCGGGCGCAGGGCCTTGAAGTACACGAAGCGGCCGCACACGGCGAGCGCGTCCCAGACGAGGCGCACCGGGACGACGAGGACGAGCACCACGATCCGTACCGGGATGCGGATGGCGACGGCGAGACAGCCGTCGGCCCCCGGCGGTGCGGAGGGCGGCGGGGGCTGCTCTCCCTGCCGAGCAGGTCGCTTCTCCAGGTCCACCTGCGGAGCGGGCCGTTTTTCCAGGTCCATGTCGTCCTAGACGCGTGCGGCGTCGGTTCGGATCCAGTAGCGCAGTTTCCCGGCGCGCTCGTCCTCGAAGGCACCGCCCGCGGCCTCGATCACCTTGCGGGACCCGATGTTGTCGGTGTCGCAGGTCACCAGGACGGATTCCAGGCCGAGACCGGCCGCGTACGGCAGCGAGGCGCGGAGCATCTCGGTGGCGTGGCCGCGGCGGCGGGCGGTGGGGCGTACGTCGTAGCCGATGTGGCCGCCGTACTCGCGCAGGAAGCGCGTGGCGACGCTGTGGCGGACGGAGATGCGGCCGAGGTAGTCGGCGCCTTCCGAGTACCAGAGGGTGGTGACGGGCACGCCGAGCGGCTCGGCGGGGTAGGCGGCGGAGCGGACCTCGGCGACGTACGACGCGAAGACGCCGGGGTCCTGCCACCGCCCGCCGTAGTCGCACAGGGTGCGGCCGAGCGTCGTGTCGTCGTCGGGCCCGCCGCGCCCCTCGGCCCGGAACTCCTCCATCGCGGCGATGAAGGAGCGGTGCACCAGGCCCGAGGGCGGGGCGAGTTGAGGCACTGTCAGGTGTCTCGGTTACTTCACGACCGTGAGCGGCAGGAGCTTCTTGCCGGTCGGGCCGATCTGGATCTCGGTCTGCATCTGCGGGCAGACGCCGCAGTCGAAGCAGGGGGTCCAGCGGCAGTCCTCGACCTCGGTCTCGTCGAGCGAGTCCTGCCAGTCGTCCCAGAGCCAGTCCTTGTCGAGACCGGAGTCCAGGTGGTCCCAGGGCAGGACCTCTTCGTACGTACGCTCGCGCGTGGTGTACCAGTCGACGTCGACGCCCACCTCGGGCAGCGTCTTCTCGGCGCAGCGCATCCAGCGCTCGTACGAGAAGTACTCGCGCCAGCCGTCGAAGCGGCCGCCGTCCTCGTAGACGGCGCGGATGACGGCGCCGATACGGCGGTCGCCGCGCGAGAGCAGGCCCTCGACGATGCCGGGCTTGCCGTCGTGGTAGCGGAAGCCGATCGAGCGGCCGTACTTCTTGTCGCCGCGGATCTTGTCGCGGAGCTTGGCGAGGCGGGCGTCCGTCTCCTCGGAGGAGAGCTGCGGGGCCCACTGGAACGGCGTGTGCGGCTTGGGCACGAAGCCGCCGATGGAGACGGTGCAGCGGATGTCGTTGCCCGCGACCTCGCGGCCCTTGGCGATGACGTTCGCCGCCATGTCCGCGATCTGCAGGACGTCCTCGTCGGTCTCGGTGGGCAGGCCGAGCATGAAGTACAGCTTGACCTGTCGCCAGCCGTTGCCGTACGCGGTCGCGACGGTGCGGATGAGGTCCTCTTCGGAGACCATCTTGTTGATGACCTTCCGCATCCGCTCGCTGCCGCCCTCGGGGGCGAACGTCAGACCCGACCGACGGCCGTTCCTGGTCAGCTCGTTCGCGAGGTCGATGTTGAAGGCGTCCACGCGGGTCGAGGGGAGGGACAGGCCGATCTTGTCCTCCTCGTACCGGTCGGCGAGGCCCTTGGCGACGTCGGCGATCTCGGTGTGATCCGCGGAGGAGAGCGAGAGCAGGCCGACTTCCTCGAAGCCGGTCGCCTTGAGACCTCGGTCCACCATGTCGCCGATGCCGGTGATGCTTCGCTCCCGCACGGGGCGCGTGATCATGCCGGCCTGGCAGAAACGGCAGCCGCGGGTGCAGCCGCGGAAGATCTCTACGGACATGCGCTCGTGGACGGTCTCCGCGAGCGGCACGAGGGGCTGCTTGGGGTAGGGCCACTCGTCGAGGTCCATGACGGTGTGCTTGGACACGCGCCACGGGACACCGGACTTGTTCGGCACGACGCGGCCGATGCGGCCGTCGGGGAGGTACTCGACGTCGTAGAACGCCGGGACGTAGACCGAACCGGTCCGCGCGAGCCGGAAGAGGACCTCCTCGCGGCCGCCGGGGCGGCCCTCGGCCTTCCACTCGCGGATGATCGCCGTCATGTCGAGCACGGCCTGCTCGCCGTCGCCGATGACCACGCAGTCGATGAACTGGGCGATCGGCTCGGGGTTGAAGGCGGCGTGGCCTCCGGCGAGCACGATCGGGTCGTCGATGGAGCGGTCCTTCGACTCCAGCGGGATGCCCGCGAGGTCGAGGGCGGTGAGCATGTTCGTGTACCCGAGCTCCGTGGAGAAGCTGAGCCCGAAGACGTCGAACTCGCCGACGGGGCGGTGCGAGTCGACGGTGAACTGCGGGACCTGGTGCTCGCGCATCAGGGCCTCCAGGTCGGGCCACACGCTGTAGGTGCGCTCGGCGAGGACGCCCTCACGCTCGTTGAGCACCTCGTAAAGGATCATGACGCCCTGATTGGGCAGCCCGACCTCGTAGGCGTCCGGGTACATGAGCGCCCAGCGGACGTCGCAGGAGTCCCACGGCTTGACGGTCGAGTTCAGCTCACCGCCGACGTATTGGATCGGCTTCTGCACATGCGGGAGCAGTGCCTCAAGCTGAGGAAAAACGGACTCGGCAGGCATCTCGCGAACCTTCGTGAGCTGGCAGGGGTGACCCTCAAGCCTAACGTGGCCGGGGCCACCCCTCACACAGTGATCGGAAACCCCCGCAGATGCGGGGAGCACATGAGAGACGTCGACATGCCGGTCGATTCCGTCGGATCACCCCCGCGCCAGCGGGGAAGCCGTGCATCAGATGGAACGATCAGCCGCTCGTTCCGTCACGAAGCGCCGCCCGCACCTTCTCCCCGGCAGCCCTGGCCCACACCCCCGGCAACTCCCCCTCCCGGTCCGCCCCCGCCGCCTCCTCCTGTCCGTACAGAAGACCCCAGGTGAACGCCGTCTCCCCGGCCAGATGCGCCTGGATCGCGAGTGTTCGCAGGGCCTCGCGCGCGAGCACGCTGTCCTGGTGGTCGCCGAGCACCGTCTGTACCGACTTCATCCGCCCGGCGAACCGCTTGGCGGGCTTGCCGAGGGCCGGGGTCGCCGCCTCGCCCGCGTACCTGGCGCGCTTGGCGGCCTTGCGGGCGTCGTGCATCGCGAGGTCGCGCGCCGCGCCCGGCGGCTGTTCCAGGGCGTGCTCGACGCGGGTCGCGAGGCGCGCGTAGTCCTTGAGCAGCGCTTTGGGCAGGGCGTCGGAAGGCGCGGCGGTGGCGGCGTCGCGCAGCGGGGGCGCGGCGAGCAGCGCGTCGACGGTGTCCAGGAGCGCCAGGTACCGCTTGCCGTCGAGCACGGCGACGGTCCTGCGCCGGGATCCGGTGCGGCGGGCGACGGTCCAGATGCGGAGGCGGCCGCGCACAGGCCCGAGGAGGAGCGTCCTGGGCAGCGCGTCGATGCGGGCGGTGAGCCGCTCGGTGAGCACTTCCTGGTCGCGGTCGACGCCCAACTCGCCCGCGAGCCACTGGAGTTCCTCGCCCACCGGGTCGGTGACGGTGCGGTCGAGGATCTTGCGGTACGTCTTGAAGGCGCTGCGCATCCGCCGCGTGGCGACCCGCATCTGGTGCACGGAGTCGGGCAGGTCGCGGCGGACGGCCGGGTCGAGGGAGACGAGGGCGTCGCGCTGGGCGCCGAGGTAGGCCAGGACGTGGTCGGCGGCGGTCCCCGGCCCCTCGCCGACGCATCCGCGCACCGCGTCGGCGACGGCCTCGGCCTTGCCTGCCTTCTTCCCGCGCCTGACCGCTCCCTCGGGCGGGGCCTTCTCGGGCCCGCGCTGCTTCTTCGGCGCGGTCTCCGCCAGCGCCCTGCCGAGCTTCGAGGAGGCGGCGGAGCGTCGTACGCCCGCCTTCTTCAGTTTCTTCTCGACCTTGTCGAGGAGCGCGGGGTCGCCGTCGTCCGCCAGTTCCACCTCGACCTCGGACCACGCGGTGGTGGCGCCGCCGCCCCCGGTGAGCCGTTCGGCCCGTACGCCGTCGATGCTGACCTCGGCGAGCAGGGCGCCGTCCGCGTCGACGAGGTGGCGCAGGTTCCTGGCCGACAACAGCCGTACGACGGGGACGAGTTCGGCCTCGCGCACCCTGGAGCGCACCAGGCCGAGCAGGGCGCGCGGCACGGCGCCCGAGAGCGGTGCCCTGACCTCGTCCCGTACGCCCTCGGCGAGCGACACCGGGAGCTTGAGGTGCCAGCCCGCGTCGGCGCCGCCGGTGCGGCGGCGCAGGGTGATCGAGGCGGCGGCGAGGCGCTGGTCGGGGGTGTCCCAGTAGACGGCGTCCAGTTCGACGACGCCCTTGTCGACGACGTCCGCGACTCCGGCGACGCCGGACAGGTCGGGCAGTTCGGCAGCCGCCCCGACGTCGTACTTCCGCTCGATCTCGCGCTTCGTCTCCGCCATGAACCGAATTTAGACGCGAAAGGCGGAACTGGGCAGTCCCCCGGCAGCGCTACGCGGACATCGGCCGCTGCACCTTGATCGACTGGAGCAGTCCGACGGCCACCCAGACCGCGAACATCGACGTGCCTCCGTACGACACGAAGGGCAGCGGGAGGCCCGCGACCGGCATGATGCCGAGCGTCATGCCGATGTTCTCGAAGGCCTGGAAGGCGAACCAGGCGATGATGCCCGCGGCGACGATCGTGCCGTAGAGCTCGGTGGTCTCGCGCGCGATGCGGCAGGCGCGCCACAGGACGACGCCGAGCAGGAGCAGGATGGCGCCCGCGCCGACGAAGCCGAGCTCCTCGCCCGCGACCGTGAAGACGAAGTCCGTCTGCTGCTCGGGGACGAACTGTCCGGTGGTCTGGGAGCCGTGGGTGAGGCCGGTGCCGGTGAGGCCGCCGGAGCCGATCGCGATGCGGGCCTGGTTGGTGTTGTAGCCGACGCCCGCGGGGTCGAGCGCGGGGTTGGCGAAGGCGGCGAAGCGGGCGATCTGGTAGTCGTCCAGGACGCCGAGCTGCCATATGGCGACGCCACCGGCGACGCCCGCGCCGAGCAGGCCGAAGACCCAGCGGTTGGAGGCGCCGGAGGCCAGCAGGACGCCGAGCACGATCATCGCCATCACCATGACCGAGCCGAGGTCGGGCATCAGCATGACGATCATGACGGGGACTGCGGCGAGGCCCAGGGCCTGGACGACCGTGCGGTGGTCGGGGTGTTCCCTGTCGCCCGCGTCGACCCGGGCGGCGAGCAGCATCGCCATGCCCAGGATGATCGTGATCTTGCAGAACTCGGAGGGCTGGAGCGATTGGCCCGCGATCACGATCCACGCGTGGGCGCCGTTGATGGTCGCGCCGAGCGGGGTCAGGACGAGCAGGACCAGGAAGACCGAGACGCCGTAGAGGATCGGCACGGCGGTGCGCAGCGTGCGGTGGCCGAGCCAGATCGTGGCGGTCATCAGGGCGAGGCCGATGCCGACGTTGATGACGTGCTTGATCAGGAAGGCGTACGGGTCGTCGCCGACCAGCTCGGTGCGGTTGCGGGTCGCGGAGTAGACGAGCGCGGCGCCGATCCCGGAGAGCGCGAGGGCGGCGAGCAGCATGGGCCAGTCGAGCCTGCGCACCATCGAGTCGCGGGCGAAGAGCCGCGACATGCTGGAGCGTTCGGGTCCGTACCCGGAGACGGAGAAGCCACTGCCGGTCATCAGTCCCGCCTCCAGCTGTTCGGGGCGCCGGCCAGTTCCTGCTGTCCGGCCGGGGGCTTGGGGGCCTCGGGCTTGTACGGCTTGAGCTTGGGGGAGTCGATGGAGCCGTCGGTCTCGATCTTCGGCAGGCTCTTCTGCGGCTGGGGCAGGAGGGCCTTCTTCGGGTCCTGCTTGCCGCTGTCGTCCAGGCCGTAGATCGCGTCGTAGATCTTGCGGACGGCGGGTCCAGAGGCGCCGGAACCCGTACCGCCCTGGGAGATCGTCATGATGATCGAGTAGTCCTTGGTGTACGTCGCGAACCACGAGGTGGTCTGCTTGCCGTAGACCTCGGCGGTACCGGTCTTGGCGTGCATCGGGATCTTGTCCTGGGGCCAGCCGCCGAAGCGCCAGGCGGCGGTGCCGCGCGTCGCGACGTCCGCGAGGGCACCGTCTATGTCCTTCTGCAGCGCGGCGTTCATCGGCAGCTTGCCGTGCGACTTGGGCGCGATCTCCTGGACCTGCTTGCCGTCGGCGCTGATGATCGCCTTGCCGACGGTGGGGTTGTAGAGCGTGCCGCCGTTGGCGATGGCCGAGTAGATCGTGGCCATCTGGATCGGGGTGACGAGGGTGTCGCCCTGGCCGATCGAGTAGTTGACCGAGTCACCGGCACGCATCTTCATGCCTTCGAGGCAGTTCTCGTACGCGATCCGCTCGGTGTAGTCGCCGCTCTTCTTGCCCTGCTTGCACCAGCCGTCCTTGTTGGCCTTCCAGTAGTCCTTCTTCCACTGGCGGTCCGGGACGCGTCCGGTGACCTCGTTGGGCAGGTCGACGCCGGTCTCCTTGCCGAGGCCGAACTGGTGGGCGGTCTTGTAGAACCAGTCCTTGGCGTCCTTCTTCGGCTTGTTGCCGCCGTCCTTGGCCCACTGGTCGTGGCTGAGCTTGTAGAAGACGGTGTCGCAGGAGACTTCCAGGGCCTGGCCGAGGGTGATGTTGCCGTGGCCCTTGGACTCGAAGTTCTTGAAGGTCTGGCCGCCGATGGAGTACGAACTGGGGCACGGGTAGCTGCCGTTGAACCCGTAGCCCGCGTTGACCGCGGCGGTCGTCGGGATGACCTTGAAGATCGAGCCCGGTGCCGCCTGGCCCTGGATCGCGCGGTTCAGGAGCGGGTAGTTCGACTTCTTGCCGGTGAGCTTGGCGTAGTCCTTGCCGGAGATGCCGCCGACCCAGGCGTTCGGGTCGTACGCCGGGTTGGACGCCATGGAGACGATCCGTCCGGTCTTGTTCTCCATGACGACGACGGCGCCCGCGTCGGCCTTGTAGTTCTCGCCGGTGTTCTTGTCGAACTCGTGGCGGGCCTTCTTCATCGCGTCGTTGAGCCAGTACTCGGAGACGGCCTGCACGCGCGCGTCGATGCTCGTGACCACGTTCGCGCCGGGCTCGGCCTTGTCGGACTTGGCCTTGCCGATGACGCGGCCGAGGTTGTCCACCTCGTAGCGGGTGACGCCCGCCTTGCCGCGCAGCTGCTTGTCGTAGGTCCGCTCAAGACCGGAGCGGCCCACCTGGTCGGAGCGGAGGTAGGGCGATGCGCTGTCCTTGGCCTTGTTGATCTCGTCGTCGGTGACCGGCGAGAGGTAGCCGAGGACCTGCGCGGTGTTGGACTTGCCGGGGGCGGCGTAGCGGCGCACCGCGGTGGGCTCGGCGGTGATGCCGGGGAAGTCCTCGGAGCGCTCGCGGATCTGCAGGGCCTGCTTGGGCGTCGCCTCGTCGGTGATCGGGATCGGCTGGTAGGGCGAGCCGTTCCAGCAGGGCTGCGGGGTCTTGGCGTCGCAGAGGCGGACCTTGTCGCCGACGTCCTTGGGGCTCATGCCGAGCACGTCGGCGAGTTTGGCGAGGACCGCCTTGCCGTCGTCCTTCATCTTCATCAGGTCCGTGCGGGACGCGGAGACGACGAGGCGGGTCTGGTTGTCGGCGATCGGCACGCCGCGCGCGTCCAGGATCGAGCCGCGCACGGCGGGCTGGACGACCTGCTGGACGTGGTTGCCGGAGGCTTCCTTGGCGTACTCGTCGCCGTTGCGGATCTGGAGGTACCAGAGGCGGCCGCCGAGGGTGAGCAGGAGGGATACGACGAGGATCTGGATGACGACGAGACGGATCTGGACCCGTGGGGTCCGGCCGGTCTCCGGAATGTTGGTCACTTCTCCCCTCCCCTGGTGTGGGCCGTGGCCGGTCCCCCGGTGCGGTCGGCGGTGCGGTCGGCGAAGTGCTGCGACCTCACAGGCGCTTGACCCCCTTGATGCGTCCGGCGCGTGCGACGCGTGCCTTGGCCGCCTTGGCCCGCAGGCCGCCGCGCTGGTTGCCGATGCGCAGTCCGGTGCCGGACGAGAGCCATCCCGCGGAGACGTCGGCGGCCTTGTTGGCCGGGGAGCCCTCGCCCAGTGGGTCGTTCTCCGCGCGCCGGGCCAGGGCGATGATCAGCGGCACCGTGAACGGCGCGAGCAGCAGGTCGTAGAGCGCGGCGGTGAAGAGCAGCCCGCCCAGGCCCACGTGGCGCGCCGCGGTGTCGCCGACGAGGGCGCCCACGCCCGCGTACAGCAGCGTCGATCCGATGGCGGCGCCGACGACCACGACGAGCGGGCCGCTCGCGGAGCGCAGCCGTCCGGTCTCGGGCTTGGCGAGGCCCGCGAGATAGCCGATGACGCAGAGCACGAGCGCGTACCGCCCCGCCGCGTGGTCGGCCGGTGGTGCCAGGTCGCAGAGCAGTCCGGCGCCGAAGCCGACCAGGGCGCCGCCGACGTGGCCGTAGACCAGGGCGAGGCCGAGGACGGTGAGCAGCACCAGGTCCGGGACCGCGCCGGGCAGCTGGAGCCGGGCGAGGACGGTGACCTGGATGACCAGGGCGACGACGACCAGGGTGGTGGCGAGCAGGATTCGGTTGAAGCGCATGGGTCCGGTCTCCTACTGCTCGTTGCCGTTGTCGGCGGCTTCGCCCTCGGGCTTGCCCGGCGGGGTGGCCGTGACCGTGACCGTCGGGGTCGGCTTGGGCTTCGCGGGCTTGGGCGGCAGGACCGTGTCCCGCGGGTCCTCGCGGGGTGCCTGGACGACGACGCCGACGATGT
Source organism: Streptomyces kanamyceticus (assembly GCF_008704495.1). Lineage (NCBI taxonomy): Bacteria > Bacillati > Actinomycetota > Actinomycetes > Kitasatosporales > Streptomycetaceae > Streptomyces > Streptomyces kanamyceticus. The sequence goes on along the minus strand of NZ_CP023699.1, from coordinate 6,688,600 downwards.
CGAGCTTGGTGAACCCGACGTACGGCTTCACGTAGACGTTGCGGGTGAGGTCGCCGCCGGAGGGGTCGACGCGGACGACCTCGCCGACCGGTACGCCGGGCACGAACGGCTTGTCCTTCTGCGAGCCGAAGGTGACGAAGCGGTCGCCCTTCTTGACCTTGGCCTTGCCGTTGAGCAGCTGGACGGAGAGCGGGCGGTCGCCCTGTCCGGTGGCGAAGCCGAGCTCGTCGGTCTTCTCCATGCGGGTGCCGACGGTGAAGTCGGGGTCGTTGGCGAGCAGGACGGTCGCGGTGTCGGGGCCGACCGTGGTGACGCGGCCGACGAGGCCCTCGCCGTTCAGTACGGTCATGTCACGCTTGAGTCCGTCGTTGGCGCCGGCGTCGATGGTGACGGTCCAGGAGAAGCCCTGGGCCGCTCCTATGCCGATGACCTCCGCGCCCTTGATGCCGTACTGTCCGGCGCCCGCCTTCTTCAGCATGCTGTCGAGCTGCCGCACGCGGCTGCGGTTGCGGTCGTCGCTGCCGAGCTTCGCCTTCAACGCGGCGTTCTGGCGCTCCAGTTCGGCGATGCGGTTGTGGCGCTCGCCGGAGTCACGGACCGCGCCGATCGCGTTGCCGACCGGGTCGACGGCGGAGGAGACACCCTCCTCGACCGGGCCGAAGACGGTGGCGGCGGCCTGGCGGGCACCGTCGACCGGTGAGTCCTCGCCGCCGCGGATGTCCACCGTGATCAATGCGAACGCGATGGCTACCAGCAGCACCAGGAGCAGCCGGCTCTCTCGTGTGTCCCTCACGTGCGGCGGCGTGCCTTCCTCAATCGGATTCCGTGAGATCTGCGCGTCCCACGGGGGGTCTGGGGAATCCCTCTGCCTTGCCTATATATCAACGATCCGCCGCACGAGGTGGCAGGCACTCGTACGGCGGACCCCTGTCAAGGGTGTTCGCGTCAGGTCATCCGCGCGTGATCATCTGCGCGGCTGGGCGTCGAGCACCTGCTGCAACGCCTCGAACTCCTCGACGCACTTGCCCGAGCCGAGCGCCACGCTGTCCAGCGGGTCCTCGGCGATGTGGATCGGCATGCCCGTCTCCCGGCGCAGTCGCTCGTCGAGGCCGCGCAGCAGAGCGCCGCCCCCGGTGAGAACGATGCCGCGGTCCATGACGTCACCGGAGAGCTCGGGCGGGCACTTGTCGAGGGTCGTCTTGACCGCGTCGACGATGGCGTTGACCGGCTCCTCGATGGCCTTGCGGACCTCGGCGGCGGAGATGACGACGGTCTTGGGCAGCCCGGAGACCAGGTCCCGGCCGCGGATCTCGGTGTGCTCGTCGGCGTCCATGTCGTACGCCGAACCAATGGTGATCTTGATCTGCTCGGCCGTGCGTTCGCCGAGGAGGAGGGAGTACTCCTTCTTGATGTGCTGGATGATCGCGTTGTCCAGCTCGTCGCCCGCGACGCGGATCGACTGTGCCGTGACGATTCCGCCGAGCGAGATGACCGCGACCTCGGTGGTGCCGCCGCCGATGTCCACCACCATGTTGCCCGTGGCCTCGTGGACCGGCAGGCCGGAACCGATGGCCGCGGCCATGGGCTCCTCGATGATGTGCACCTGGCGCGCGCCGGCCTGCGAGGAGGCCTCGATGACGGCGCGGCGCTCGACTCCCGTGATGCCCGAGGGCACACAGACGACGACGCGCGGGCGGGCGAGGTAGCGCCGCTTGTGGATCTTCAGGATGAAGTAGCGGAGCATGCGCTCGGTGATCTCGAAGTCGGCGATGACGCCGTCCTTCAGCGGGCGCACCGCGACGATGTTGCCGGGCGTGCGCCCGATCATCTTCTTCGCTTCGGCGCCGACCGCGAGAATGCCACCGGTGTTGGTGTTGATCGCGACGACGGACGGCTCGTTGAGTACGATCCCCCGACCCCTGACGTACACCAGCGTGTTGGCGGTCCCGAGGTCGACAGCCATGTCACGGCCGATGAACGACATGTTGTTCCCCATGAGGATGCGTCTGGCCTTCCCTAGTGGAGCGTGTAAGGGCTTTTTAGGTAGGCGAGGTGGGTGCTGTGTGGCGGTGGAGGCTTCCATCGTAGTCTCGGCCGCGCGAAGACGGCGCGAGGGTCTTCGCCATTGTCAGCAGATGATGTACCGCCCCGCCCTTGGAGACGTGCCATCAGAGGCACGGGTTCCCCCAATTGGGGTGCATATGCCAAAGGACGGCCGAATTCCTCCGGCCGTCCCTGGTCGAGGCGGCGCGCCGCTGACGCGGTGTCAGTGGACGATACGAGCTGGTTACGCGACACCCGGGAAGAAGATCTTGAGCTCGCGCTCGGCGGACTCCTCGGAGTCCGAGGCGTGGATCAGGTTCTCCCGGACGATGGAGCCGAAGTCACCGCGGATCGAACCGGGCGCCGCGGCGATCGGATCGGTCGGACCGGCGAGCGCGCGCACGCCCTCGATGACCCGCTCGCCCTCGACGACGAGGGCGACGACGGGGCCGGACGACATGAAGGCGACCAGCGGCTCGTAGAAAGGCTTGCCCTTGTGCTCGCCGTAGTGCTGCTCCAGGGTGTCCTGGTCCAGCGAACGCAGCTCCAGCGCGGAGATCGTCCAGCCCGCCTTGCGCTCGATCCGGCCGATGATCTCGCCGACCAGACCACGACGAACGGCGTCGGGCTTGAGGAGAACGAGGGTGCGCTGGCTCATGTGCGGCTCCAAGAGGTGTTCTTAAGATCTTTACGAGATCACGAGGGATGGGCCGCACGATACCGACCTGCTGTGGGCAGATGTTCCGCGGGGCGTGTGGGGCCTCCCCTGCTCGAGCGGAGTCGAGAGCTTGGGGAAGGGTGGGCACAGCCCCCCCGTGCCGACCAGCCGGAACCGCGGCGTCAAGCAGTCTCCGCAGCCTGTGCGGCGAACCTGGCCTTCGCCTCGTCGATCTTGCGCCCGAAGTGCACCGACGCCCACCACAGGGCGGCGAACACCGCCCCCATGAAGAACATCGTCGGCACCACGAACCCGCTCGCGATCAGCGCGATCTGCAGGGCCCAGCCGAGCTGTACCCCGCCGGGCCGGGTGATCACGCCGCACAGCAGCACGCACAGGAGCATCGCGATGCCGCTGACCGTCCAGACCGTGCCCATGGTCAGGTCCGGGTCCTTCATGGCGACCAGACCGGCGAAGCCGATGATGAAGAACTCGCCGATCAGCGTCGAAGCGCAGAGCGTACGCACAGGTGTCAGCCCCTCCCCAGGAGCAGTCGGGCCTCGCCGACCGTGATGACGGAGCCGGTGACCAGGACGCCGCCGCCCGCGTACTCGCCCTCTTCCTCGGCGAGGGTGATCGCCGCCTCCAGGGCGTCCGGCAGGCGCGGCTCGACCTGGACGCGGTCGTCGCCGAAGACCTCGACGGCGAGCGCGGCCAGCGTGTCCGCGTCCATCGCGCGGTGGCTGGTGTTCTGCGTGATGACGACCTCGGCGAAGATCGGCTCGAAGGCTTCGAGCAGCCCCTTCATGTCCTTGCCCTCGCTCGCGCCGACCACGCCGATCAGGTTGCTGAAGTCGAAGACCTCGCTGATCGCGGCGGCGGTGGCGCGGGCGCCCGCGGGGTTGTGCGCGGCGTCCAGGACGATGGTCGGCGAGCGGCGCACGACCTCCAGGCGGCCCGGCGAGGTGACCGTGGCGAACGCCTTGCGGATGGTCTCGATGTCCAGCGGCCGCGCGTGCTGCGAGCCGATGCCGAAGAACGCCTCGACCGCGGCGAGCGCCACCGCCGCGTTGTGCGCCATGTGCTCGCCGTGCAGCGGCAGGAAGACCTCTTCGTACTCCCCGCCGAGGCCGCGCAGCGTCAGGAGCTGGCCGCCGACCGCGACCTGACGGGCCACCACGCCGAACTCGAGGCCCTCGCGGGCGACCGTCGCGTCGACCTCGACGGCCTTCTTCAGGAGCACCTGCGCGGCGTCCACCGGCTGCTGGGCCATGATCACCGTCGCGTCCGGCTTGATGATGCCGGACTTCTCGGTGGCGATCTCGCCGGGCGTGGAGCCCAGGCGGTCCGTGTGGTCCAGGTCGATGGGGGTGACGACGGCGACCGAGCCGTCGATCACGTTCGTCGCGTCCCAGCTGCCGCCCATGCCGACCTCGACGACGGCCACGTCCACGGGGGCGTCCGCGAAGGCCGCGTACGCCATGCCCGTGAGCACCTCGAAGAAGGAGAGGCGGTACTCCTGCTGGGAGTCGACCATCTCCACGTACGGCTTGATGTCGTTGTACGTCTCCACGAAGCGCTCGGCCTCGATGGGGGCGCCGTCCAGGCTGATGCGCTCGGTGATCGACTGGACGTGGGGCGAGGTGTAACGGCCGGTGCGCAGGTCGAAGGCGGCGAACAGCGCCTCGATCATGCGGGCCGTGGACGTCTTGCCGTTCGTCCCCGTGATGTGGATCGAGGGGTACGCGCGCTGGGGCTCGCCGAGCACGTCCATCAGCGCGGCGATGCGGCTGACGGACGGCTCCAGCTTCGTCTCGCCCCAGCGGTCCGCGAGCTCCGCCTCGACCTCGCGCAGCGCCCTGTCCACCTCCGGGTCGGTGGGGCGCGCGGGGATGTCGCCCTGCGGCGGACCCGCCTGGGTGCGCAGGGTGCGGCTGCCCGCCTCGATCACCGCGAGGTCGGGGTCTCGGTCCGTCTCGGCTTCGACGATGTCCTCGAAGGCGTCGGCGGAGTCGGCGTCGTCGGTGGGGTCGGTCGGATTGCGGTCGTCGTCGCGCGGGGGGAGGTCACTCACGTACGCCAGTCTACGGAGCGGCACCGACACTCGCGGCTCGGACCGCCCCCTCGCGGTCCGGGACCTTCGTCGGGACCTTCGCCCCGCCCGTTTCGGGACCTTGGTCCCTCCGCTTCGGGAGGCCACCGGGCAAACTTGGCGATCATGGACATAGGTATCGACCTCGGCACTGCGAACACCCTCCTCTATGTGCGCGGCAAGGGGATCGTGCTCAACGAGCCGTCGGTGGTCGCCGTACGGGCGGACAAGGGCGGCAAGAGCGGGGTGCTCGCCGTGGGGGCGGAGGCCAAGGAGACCATCGGGCGGACGCCCGGGTCCATCACCGCCATCCGCCCGCTGCGCGACGGCGTGATCAGTGACTACGAAGCCGCCGAGGAGCTGATCCGGCACTTCGTGCGCAAGGCCGTGCCTGGCCGCCGCCCCCGTACGCGCATGGTCGTCTGCGTACCGAGCGGCGTCACGCCCGTCGAGCGGCGCGCGATCGTGCACGCCTCGCAGCGGGCCGGGGCGCGGGCCGTGCACCTGGTCGAGGAGCCGATGGCGGCGGCGATCGGCGCGGGCCTGCCCGTCGCCGAGCCCCGCGGGTCGATGGTCGTCGACATCGGCGGCGGCACGACGGAGGTCGCGGTGATCTCCCTGGGTGGCATCGTCACGGCCCAGTCGCTGCGGGTGGGCGGCGACCGGCTCGACGCGGCCATCACCGACTTCGTCCGCAAGGAGCACGCGCTGCTCATCGGCGAGCGCACCGCCGAGGACATCAAGGTCGGCATCGGGTCGGCGTGGCCGGTGCCGGGCGAGGACGCCCTGGAGATGCGGACGTTCACCGTGCGGGGCCGGGAGAAGGTGGGCGGGCTGCCGAAGACGCTCGACCTGACGGCACGTGAGGTGCGGACCGCGCTCGACGAGCCCGTCGAGCAGATCATCGCGGCCGTGAAGACGACCCTGGAGGAGTGCCCGCCGGAGCTGTCCGGCGACATCATGGAGCACGGGATCGTCCTGACGGGCGGGGGTGCGTTGCTTCCGGGGCTGGACCTGCGGCTGGCCTCCGCCACCGGGATCCCCGTGTTCGTGGCCGAGGATCCGCTGGACAGCGTGGCGATGGGGTGCGGGAAGTGTGTTGAGGACTTTGATGGGTTGGAGCGGGTGATGTCCGCGGCGTAGGCGCTGCGCTGGCTTGGCTGGCATGGGGCTGTCGTGGGGCTTCTGCGGGTTCGTTGTGGCTGGGCGCGCAGTTCCCCGCGCCCCTGGCCCAGCCGTCCCGGCCCGGACGTTCAGGAGATCGCGCCGTTCCCCGTGCGTCTGCGGGTTCGTCGTGGCTGGGCGCGCAGTTCCCCGCGCCCCTACGGGGCCCGACCTCGGCCCGGGGGGGGTGCGTCAGGTCAGTTCGCCTGCCGGTAGGCGGGCCCATACCTCGTACGTGCCCGCGCGTGCGCCCGCCGAGAACATTCCGCCCACCGCGCGGATCCGCTCCGCCATGCCCGTCGTGCCCGTGCCCGCGGAGACCGGTGTGGACGTGGGGGCCGTCGCGGGCAGGGCGTTGCGGACCGTGATGGCCAGGTGGCCGCCCGAGACCTCCACGCGGACGGAGACGGGCTGGCCGGGTGCGTGCTTGGCGGCGTTGGTCAGGCACTCCTGGACCACGCGGTGCACCGCGGCCTGGCGCAGCGGTGAGAGGCGGTGGGCCGCGCCGTCGATCAGGAGTTCCACGGGGCTGCCCGCCCGGCCGCTGCGCTCGGCGAGGTCGGGGAGCGCGTCGAGCCCGGGCGTGGGGCTGCCGTCGCAGCCGCGCTGCACGATGATCTCGTTGAGCATGCGGTGCGCGCTGCGCGCCGTCTCCGAGAGTTCCTCGAAGCCGTCCTCGAAGGGCCCGTCCGCGGCCCGGCGCGCGAGGACCTGCGAGCGCACGCTGAGCAGCGTCAGTTCGCGCCCGACGAAGTCGTGCACGTCGCGCGCGATGCGGGCGCGCTCCTGCTGGACGGCGTGCAGCGTGTCGGTCTCCGCGCGCTGCGCCTCAAGCGCGTGCACCAGGTCCCGCCGGTTCGCCGCGACGCCCACGCCCGCCGCGAGCACGCCGATCGGGACGACCAGGCTGAGGAACGAGCTGAGCGTGTCCCCGCGGTGCGCGGGCCAGCCGGGCTGGTTGAACATCACGTAGGCGAACGCCACGTACCCGATGACGCCGAGCGCCCCCGCGCGACGGCCCCGGTAGCGGCCCAGGGAGTAGAGCGCGAACTGCGCGAGCGTCAGCTCGTGCAGCCAGCCGAGGAAGAACAGCGAGACGAGGTACGTCAGCCAGGGCGCCCCGCGCCGCATGAGCAGCGAGGCCGCGCCGACCGCGAGGGCCAGGGCGGCGAGCGGCCCGTTCAGCGAGTTGTCCGCCTCGGCGAGGCCCGGCACGTCCAGGCTCATCAGGGCGAACGCGCTCAGGGCCGTGAGCACGTCGAGCGCGCGCGGCGCCTGCGCCCAGCGCCCCGCGAGGCGACCGGCCGTTGCCGTCGCCTGGCGGATCGCCTGGGCGACGGGCAGGTTGCGCATGTCTTCCATCATCCAAGGTCTTTCGGCCCGTTTCACCGGACCAACGTCCTGGATTTGGTGATTTGCGGCACTGCTCCGCTTTGGCCGGGCATCGCCACAACGGGCGTACGTACGGCGCGGCTGACCGGCACGGGGCCGCACCGGGGGTCAAATCGGACCATGTGGTATGCCCAGAACTCCGCCAGGCGGACCCATCAGCTCGCCGGTGACGCCGGTGTGCTCCTGTGGACCGCGCTGTGGGCCACCGCCGCGGTCATCGCGTACCGGCTGGCCTGTCTGCTCGCACTCCCCCGCGCCCTCAAGGAGCACAGCAGGCCGCTGCCCCTGATCGGCGGGCGCGCCGACACCGCGCTGCGACGCGTGGCGGGTGCCGTCGACGCGATGGACCCGGTGGCCGTCAGGAGCGCGGTGGCCGTCGGCGCCGTCGCCCTCTTCGTCGTACCCGTCGCGCTCGTCCTCGTCCTCTGGCTGCCCCGGCGGCTGCGCTGGATCCGGCAGGCGGGCGCCGCGAGGGACCTCGCCACCTGTGACGACGGCCGTGAACTGCTCGCCCTGCGCTCGCTGCTCAGGCCGCTCGACGAGGTCGCCCTGACCGCGTCGGAGATCCCTGACGCGACGCCGGGCAGCCTCGCCTGGGGCTGGCGGCACGGTGACCCGGAGACCCTGGACGCGCTGGCCGCCGCCGAGCTGGAGCGGCTCGGGCTCGCCTTCGCACCGCCGCCTCCCGCCGCGCAGGGACCGCTCGGCCGCCCGGTCCCGGCGCAGGCCGCCGAGACCGTCGCGGACCCGGTCCGATAGGGCCGCGCCCGTGCCCCGGAACCTGAGGCTGACCTCGCGGGTCGCCGAAGCCCTGCTCATGGCGGTGCCCGAGGGGGCGCTCCTGGTCGGCTCGGACAACCGGGTGGTCGCCGTCAACCAGCGGCTCATCGAGCTGGCCCGGCTGCAGGACGTCGACACCTCACCGGGCGCGCCGATCGGGCCGCTCGCCGACGCCGTCGCGGAGCAGCTGCCCTCGGGCAGCACCGCCCTGCGCCAGCTCAACCGGCGCCACTTCCCCCGGACGGCCGAGTTCCGGTTCCTCGACGGCCGGGTCACCAGGACCAGCCGCAGAGCGATCGACGTGGACGGCGAACACGTCGGCGTCCTCTGGCTCGTCTGGGACGTCACCGACCAGCGCCGCCGCGAGAACGACCTGCGGCGGCACGTCCACACCCTGGGGGAACTCGCCCGCGAACGCGCCGAGTTCACCGCCCGCGCCTCGCACGAGCTGCGCACCCCGCTCGCCACGATCCTCAGCTTCTGCGAACTGCTCACACCGCCGTCGGCCGGTCCGCTCTCCCCCACCCAGAGCACCTACCTGGACACCATCCAGCGCAACGCGCACCGGATGCAGGAGATGGTCGACGGGCTCCTGCACGCCTCGACGACGGCGGGCGCCCACGGGCAGACGACGTACGCGCGCGTGGACATGGCCCGGCTCCTCGGGCGCCTCACGGGCGAACTGCTGCCGCGCGCGGAGGCCGCGGAGATCTTCCTCGCCCACGACCACGAGGCGGGCCCGCCCGCCTACGCCGACCGCGGCCAGCTGGAGAACGCGCTGGCCGCGCTGCTCGACAACGCCGTGAAGTTCACCCCACCCGGCGGCACCGTCACCGTCTCCGCCCATCCCTACGCCGAGCCGGACGGCAGCGGCTGGGAGATCGCCGTCGCCGACACCGGCATCGGCATCCCCAAGGAGTTCCAGGAAGAGGTCTTCACCGAGTTCGTCCGCGCCCCCAACGCCCGCCGCGGCGGCTACCCGGGCACCGGGCTCGGGCTCGCCACCGTCCGCGACACCGTGCGGCTGCACGACGGGCAGATCGCCCTGCACGGCGCGGCGGGCGAGGGAACGACCGTGGTGCTCAGGCTCCCCACCCGGAGCCCCGGACCCCCCGGACACGAATGAGCTGTCTCCTCGTCGTCGAGGACGACCCCGACCTCGGCATCGCGCTGCGCGCCGTACTGGGGCAGGCCGGGTACGAGACGGTGCTCGCCGACGACGGGCACGCGGCACTGCGGCTGCTCTTCGCCGAGCGGCCCGCCCTGATGGTCCTCGACCTGATGCTGCCCGGGCTCGACGGCTGGGAGGTCCTGGACCGCACCCGGGACATGACCGACCTGCCGGTCCTCATCCTCTCCGGCCGCACCAGCCCCGCCGAGCGGGTGCGGGGGCTGCGCGCGGGCGCCGACGACTACCTGATCAAGCCCTTCGACTCCCAGGAGCTGCTCGCCCGCGTCGAGGCGCTGCTGCGGCGCAGCAGGCCAGAGCAGTGGCGCGGCGACTACGTGGAATCGGGCCTGCGGATGGTGCCCGAGCGGCGCTCCGCCGTCTGGCAGGGGCGCGAGATCCGGCTCAGCGACATCGAGTACCGGCTGCTTCAGGTGCTCGTACGCAACCGGGGGCGGGTCGTCACGACGGAGCAGCTGCTCGATCTGGTGTGGGATTCGCCGGACGGGGCGGGGCGGGAGCGGGTGAAGTTCGCCGTGCTTCGGTTGCGGCGGCGCTTGGCGGTTCCCGAGGCCTCGGGGGCGGAGGATCCTCTGGAGTCCGTGCGGGGGCTGGGGTATCGGTATCGGGGGCCCCACTAGTGCCCTTGCGGGCCGGTTGTGTTCCGCTGCGGGCCGGTGGGGGCTTGTCGCGCAGTTCCCCGCGCCCCTGAGCTACCCGGCCCTGCCCGGAACGTCCGTGGATCGCGCAGTTCCCCGCGCCCCCAACCACGTACCCCCGCGAGGACGAAAGTCCCTGCCCAAGGTCCCGAACCCCGTGCCCCGCGCATTCGCAACCGTCGCGCAACCGACTGCGATCCGGGAGCGCAACCATCCCCCCGCACTCTCCAGGACATAAGCCGCTATGCCCCCTTTTCCCCTGGAGTGCCCCCGCGTGTTCGCCCCCGTCACCGCCCCCGCCGCCCACCAGCTCCCCGCGGGCAGCGTCGCCGTCGTTCTCGGTACCCGGCCCGAGCTGGTCAAGCTGGCGCCGCTCGTTCGGCTGCTCGGGGACGCGGCGCGGCTGATCCACACCGGGCAGCACTACGACGACTCCCTCTCGGGGCGCTTCCTCGCCGAGCTCGGGCTGCCCGCGCCCACGCTGCTCGGCGGGGTCGGCGGGCAGGCGCGTGCCGTGCAGATCTCCGCCGCGCTCGCCCAGCTCGACGAGGAGTTCGCCGCCAGGCCGCCGCGCGCCGTCGTCGTCCAGGGCGACACCAACGCGGCGCTGTCCGGCGCGCTCGCCGCCAACGCCCGCGACATCCCGCTCGTCCACATCGAGGCGGGCCTGCGCAGCCACGACCGCGCGATGCCCGAGGAGCACAACCGCGTCCTGATCGACCAGCTCTCCGACGTGCTGTGCGCGGCCACCGAGGACAACCGCGCCAACCTGCTCGCCGAGTCGATCCCCGCCGAGCGCATCGCCGTCACCGGCAACACCGTCGTGGCCGCCGTCGCCGACGCGCTGCCCGGCCCCACCGAGCGTGCCGCGCTGCTCGACTCGCACGGCATCACCCTGGACGCGTACGTCCTGGCCACCGTGCACCGCCCCGAGAACACCGACGACCCGGCGGCGCTGCGGTCCGTCCTGACCGAACTGGCCGCGCTCGCCGAGCGGCTGCCCGTGCTCGTCCCGCTGCACCCGCGCACCCGCGCCCGCGCCGAGGCCGCCGGGCTCGACGGGCTGCTCGCCCCGCTCACGCTCCTGCCGCCCATCGGGTACGGCGAGTTCCTCGCGCTCGCCCGGCACGCCGCTCTGCTCGTCTCCGACTCCGGCGGCGTGCAGGAGGAGGTCACCGTCCTCGGTCGGCCGCTGGTCGTCGTACGCCGGTCCACCGAGCGCCCCGAGGCCATGGCCGCGGGCTTCGCCGACCTGGTCTCCCCAGGACCCGAGGTCGGCGAGGCCGCGCGGCGCAGGCTCGCCGAAGGCCCGGCCGGGCTGCGCCGCCTCGCCGCCGTCCCCAGCCCCTTCGGCGACGCCACGGCCGCGGAGCGCATCGTCGCGCTCCTGACGGACCTGGTGGCCCGCGGCGCCACGGCCGCCACCGCGCTCCCCGCAGCGGCCTGACCACCGCCGCCCTCCCCCCACCACGCTCAGGACTTCCATGCTGACGCCCGACCGGCTCCTCTTCCTCTTCCCCTTCGTCCTCCTCGGCTGTTTCCTCCTCTACTGGGCGGGCGCCCGCCACGCCTATCTGCGGCGGCCCGCCCACGAGGCCGGTGACTCCGGGGCCTTCGACTGGCACTTCTTCGTGCCCTGCCGGGACGAGGAGACCGTCGTCGGCGCCACCGTGCACCGGCTGCGCACCGACTTCCCCGCCGCGCACGTGTGGGTCGTCGACGACGCGAGCGAGGACCGCACGGCCTCCGTGGTCGCCGCGCTCGCCGAGGACGACGTCCGCGTCCACCTGGTCTCGCGCCGCCTGCCCGACGCCCGGATCGGCAAGGGCGCGGCCCTCAACGCCGCCTACGCCGAACTCGACGACTTCCTGCCCGCCGAGGCCGACCGCTCCCTGGTCGTCGTGTGCGTCGTGGACGCCGACGGGCACCTCGCCCCCGGCGCCCTCGACGCGGTCAGCGGGCCCGCCGGATTCGGCGACCCCGAGACGGGCGGCGTACAGGTCAGCGTGCGGATGCGGAACGTCGACGAGCCGCGCCCGCTGCCCGAGCGCGGGCGGCTCCTCAACTTCCTGGCCCGGCTCCTGGTCCGCATGCAGGACATGGAGTTCGCGGTCTCCAACGCGGGCATGCAGCTGCTGCGCGGCCGCACGGGATCCGTCGGCCTCGGCGGCAACGGGCAGTTCACCCGGCTCACCGCCCTCGACCGGATCGCCGCGGCCGAGCGCCGCCCCTGGCAGCGCGACGCGCTCCTGGAGGACTACGAACTGGGCCTGCACATGATCCTCGGCGGCTACAAGGTGGCCCACATCGCCGACACGTACGTCTCCCAGGAGGGCCTGCCGCACGCCCGCCGCTTCCTGACGCAGCGCACCCGCTGGGCGCAGGGGAATCTGCAGTGCGTGCGGTACGCGCCGCGCATCGTCGGCTCGCGCCACTACTCGGGACGCGGCGTCGTCGAGACGCTCTACACCTTCATGCAGCCCCTCGCGCACGTCGCGAGCCTGGCCCTGACGGTGCTGCTCGTGGCCGCCCTCGCGTTCGGCCGCACCCCGCTGGACTCGGCGGTGGGCGTCTGGCCGCTGGTGCTCGTCCTGTGCCTGCTCTCGATCCTGCCGTTCGCGCTGTGGGGCCCGGTCTACCGCAGGGACTTCGCGCCCGAACGCTCCTGGCTCGCGGGCCTGTTGTGGGGCTTCGCGCTGTGGCTGTACGCCTACCACGTGTTCGTCGTCGCGACCCGCGGGCTGCTGCGCGTGCTCCGGGGCAAGAACGGCTGGGCCAAGACGCGGCGCAACGCGGAGGCCGTGGGGACGGGGCCGGTCGCCACGGAGGCGTAGCACCACGGAGGCGTAGAACGGCGAAGGCTCCCGGGACCGAAGCACGGTCCCGGGAGCCTTCAACTACCTGTGCCCATCAGGCATTACGCGGCGGGCAGCGCCTCCAGCTGCGCCTGCAGCCGGGCGATGTCGGCTTCCGCCTTGGTAAGGCGGCCGCGGATCTTGTCGACCACGTTGTCCGGGGCCTTCGCCAGGAACGCCTCGTTGCCCAGCTTCGCCTCGGCCTGTGCCTTCTCCTTCTCGGCGGCTGCCAAGTCCTTGGCCAGGCGCTTGCGCTCGGCCGCGACGTCGATCGTGCCGGACAGGTCGAGCGCGACCGTGGCGCCCGAGACCGGCAGCGTCGCCGTCGCCGTGAAGGCGTCGCCCTCCGGCTGGAGGCGGAGCAGCTGGCGGATGGCGGCCTCGTGCGGGGCGAGCGCCGTGCCGTCCAGGGTGAGGCGGGCCGGGACCTTCTGGCCCGGCTGCAGGCCCTGGTCGGCGCGGAAGCGGCGGACCTCGGTGATGACCTGCTGGAGGGTCTCGATCTCCTGCTCGGCGGCCGTGTCGCGGAAGCCGCTGTCGGAAGGCCACTCGGCGATGACGAGCGACTCGCGGCCGGTCAGCGCGGTCCAGAGCGTCTCCGTCACGAACGGGACGATCGGGTGGAGCAGTCGCAGCGTGACGTCGAGGACCTCGCCCAGGACGCGGGCCGAGACCTTCGCGCCGTCGCCGCCCGCCATGAACGTCGTCTTGGACAGCTCGACGTACCAGTCGAAGACCTCGTCCCACGCGAAGTGGAAGAGGGCGTCGGAGAGCTTGGCGAACTGGAAGTCGTCGTAGAGCGCGTCGACTTCGGCGACCGTGGCGTTGAGGCGGGACAGGACCCAGCGGTCCGTGGCCGACTGCTCCTCGACCGGGGGCAGGTCGCCCTCGATCGTGGCGCCGTTCATCATCGCGAAGCGCGTGGCGTTCCAGATCTTGTTCGCGAAGTTGCGCGAGCCCTGGACCCAGTCCTCGCCGATCGGCACGTCGGTGCCGGGGTTGGCGCCGCGGGCGAGCGTGAAGCGCAGGGCGTCCGAACCGTACTTGTCCATCCAGTCGATGGGGTTGACCGCGTTCCCGAAGGACTTCGACATCTTCTTGCCGAACTGGTCGCGGACCATGCCGTGCAGCACGATCGTGTGGAACGGCGGGGTGCCGTCCATCGCGTACAGGCCGAACATCATCATCCGGGCGACCCAGAAGAAGAGGATGTCGTAGCCGGTGACCAGCACGGAGTTCGGGTAGAACTTCGCGAGCGATTCGGTCTGCTCGGGCCAGCCGAGGGTGGAGAACGGCCACAGGCCCGACGAGAACCACGTGTCGAGCACGTCGTTGTCCTGGTACCAGCCCTCGCCGGTCGGGGCCTCGTCGTCCGGGCCGACGCAGACGACCTCGCCGTTCGGGCCGTACCAGACGGGGATGCGGTGGCCCCACCAGAGCTGGCGCGAGATGCACCAGTCGTGGAGGTTGTCGACCCAGTCGAAGTACCGCTTCTCCATCTCCTGCGGGTGGATCTTGACCTTGCCGTCGCGGACCGCGTCACCGGCGGCCTGCGCGAGCGGGCCGACCTTGACCCACCACTGCATCGAGAGGCGCGGCTCGATGGTGGTCTTGCAGCGCGAGCAGTGGCCGACCGAGTGCGAGTAGGGGCGCTTCTCGGCGACGATGCGGCCCTCGGCGCGCAGCGCGCCGACGATCGCGGAGCGGGCCTCCAGGCGGTCCAGGCCCTGGAAGGGTCCGGGCACCGTGATGACCGCGTGCTCGTCCATGACGGCGACGTTCGGCAGGTTGTGGCGCTGGCCGATCTCGAAGTCGTTCGGGTCGTGCGCCGGGGTCACCTTGACGCAGCCGGTGCCGAACTCGGGGTCGACGTGCTCGTCCGCGACGACCGGGATGGAGCGGTCGGTCAGCGGCAGCTTGATCAGCTTGCCGACCAGGTGCTTGTAGCGCTCGTCGTCGGGGTGGACGGCGATCGCGGTGTCACCGAGCATCGTCTCGGCGCGGGTGGTGGCGACCACGACGGTCTCGTCCCCGTCGCCGTACTTCAGGGAGACCAGCTCGCCGTCGTCGTCCTGGTACTCGACCTCGATGTCCGAGATCGCCGTCAGACAGCGCGGGCACCAGTTGATGATGCGCTCGGCGCGGTAGATCAGCTCGTCGTCGTAGAGCTTCTTGAAGATCGTCTGGACGGCCTGCGAGAGGCCCTCGTCCATGGTGAAGCGCTCGCGCTCCCAGTCGACGCCGTCGCCCAGGCGGCGCATCTGTCCGGAGATCTGGCCGCCGGACTCGCCCTTCCACTGCCAGACGCGCTCGATGAACGCCTCGCGGCCCAGGTCGTGGCGGGACTTGCCCTCCTTGGCGAGCTCGCGCTCGACCACGTTCTGCGTGGCGATGCCCGCGTGGTCCATGCCGGGCTGCCAGAGCGTCTCGTGGCCCTGCATGCGCTTGCGGCGGGTGAGGGCGTCGATCAGCGTGTGCTCGAAGGCGTGGCCCAGGTGCAGCGCGCCGGTCACGTTCGGCGGCGGGATGACGACGGTGTACGGCGGCTTCTCGCTCTTCTCGTCGGCGGAGAAGTAGCCCCGTTCTACCCAGCGCTCGTACAGCGGCCCCTCTACCTCGGCCGGCGCGTACTGGGTCGGCAGTTCGGGAGTGGTCGCTGGGGGCTGCTGCTGAGCGTTCTCGGTCACGCGGCCAGTTTAGAGGGGTCGGGGAGCGGTCCCGAAACCGGAATCTTCGATATCGCTTACCTCCGGGGCCCCCACGGCGCCGCGACGTCGTTCAGGATGTCCGGGACACGTCAGCGTTCGGAGGGGGACCCACGCCATGAGCCACAACCAGCCGGGACCGTACGACGGCCAACAGCCGCAGCAGCCGGGACCGTACGGGCAGCAGCCCCCGCAGCAGCCCCCGCAGCAGCCCCCGCAGCAGCCAGGACCCTACGGGCAGCCGCAGCAGCCCCAGCAGCCCCAGCCCGGCTACGGGTTCCCCCAGCAGCCGCCCGGGCCCCCTCCGCAGGACGGCTACAGCCAGCCCCAGCAGCCCGGCCCCTACGGGCAGCAGCCGCCCCAGGGTCCGTACGGACAGGCCCCGCAGGCCCCGTACGGGCAGCCCCAGGCCCCTTACGGGCAGGTCCCGCCCCCTCCGGCGCAGGGCGGGGGCAAGAAGAAGACCGGCATCATCATCGGCGCGGTCGCGGTGGTCGCGGCGCTCGGCGTCGGCGCGTACTTCCTCTTCGGCGGCGACTCGACGTCGATCGAGGACGACGGCGCGCACAAGCTGGTGCCGCCCGCCTCGGTCGGCGAGTTCAAGAAGGGCGACGACGCCAGCTCGCCCGACGACGGCCCGCTGGGCTCCGGCGACAAGAAGAACGCCGAGGCCATCGGCATCAAGAACCCGCAGAACGTGGCGGCCTCCTACGAGTCCGGTGCGGCCCTCAAGGGGAAGCAGATGAGCTTCCAGGGGATGTACGGGGACATCGCCGACCCGGAGAAGTCCGTCGACGACGGGTTCGCCAAGGCCGACGAGAACTCGAAGAAGCAGTCGGGCGACGGCGCGGGCGGCTCCGACGACATCAAGCTCGTCGGCAGCCCCGAGACCGTCGAGCCCGACGGCCTCGACAACGCCGTCATGAAGTGCCAGAGCGCCAGCTTCGAGCAAGGAGGCAAGGAGCAGAAGCTGCCGATCTGCATCTGGGCCGACCACAGCACCTACGGCATCGTCTTCGGCGTCGACATGGCGGCGATGGCGAAGGGCGGCGGCATGGCCACGGACGACGTCGCCGGGTTCGCGGCCGACCTGCGCAAGGCGGCGCGGGTCAAGGCGTAACGGCCCATACGCGGAGGAAAGGCCCGGGGTGGTCCGCCCGCCCCGGGCCTTCGTACGTCCGCCCTCTGGCACAGCACATCAACAACTAGGCATCGATCCGGTCCGACCGCGCAACCCCGCACTCGCGTCCGCGAGGATGTTCGGAACACATAAGCATCGGGAGGGAACCCCAGTAATGAGCTACAACCAGCCGGGCCCGTACGACGGGCAGCAGCCGCAGCAGCCCGGTCCTTACGGCGGCGGGCAGCCTCCCCAGCAGCCTGGCCCCTACGGCCAGCCGCCCCAGGCCCCCCAGCCCGGCTACGGCTACCCGCAGCAGGCGCCGCCGCAGGGCGGCTACAGCCAGCCCCAGCAGCCTGGCCCCTACGGGCAGCAGCCGCAGCCCCCGTACGGGCAGCAGCCCCAGGGGCCGTACGGCCAGCAGCCGCAGGCCCCCTACGGGCAGGTCCCGCCCCCGCCCCCGGGCGGCGGCAGCAAGAAGACCGGCATCATCATCGCGGTCGCCGCCGTGGTCGTGGCCGCCGCGGTCGGCGGCTACTTCGTCTTCGCGGGCGGCGACGACGACAAGGGCGGCAAGAAGGGCGGCTCCTCCAACGTCGCCGGGGGCGACAGCGGCGGCATCAAGGACGACGGCCCGCACAAGCTCACGACGCCCGCGAACGTGCTCGGCGAGTACAAGACGGACCCGAGCCAGTCCGGCGGCACGAACAGCGTCGACCTCGACAAGGCCGAGGCCGCCGGGGTGAAGAACCCCAAGGACGTGTCGGCCGCGTACAAGTCGGGCGGCGAAGAGAACCCGATGGCGCAGAAGATCCTGAACTTCGGCGGCGTCTACGGCGACATCGAGGACCCCGAAGGCGTCGTGGACCACATGTTCACCAACGCCAAGGAGAAGAACGAGTCGTCGGCGGGCGCCAGCGGCGGCCAAGACGTCACGCTGGTCGGCGAGCCGAAGGAGTACAAGCCCGCGGGGCTCGACGGCGCCGTCCTGAAGTGCCAGGAGATGAAGGTCGCCCTGGGCGGCGGCGCGGGCACCACCGGATCCACCTCCGGGGCCGGCGGGTCGAAGGCGATGTCCGCGGCGACCTGCATCTGGGGCGACCACAGCACCATCGGCTACGTCGTCGCCACGGACGTGGCGAGCGCCGTGTCCGGCGCCTCCGTCGACCTCGACGAGGCCGCGGGCACCACGGCCAAGTTCCGCGGGGAAGTGCGCGTCAAGCTCTGACGCCGCGCGGTGGCACGGCGTCGAAGTGAGGGGCCCCGGTCGGCTGACCGGGGCCCCTGCGTCAGGATGTCGGCAACACATCAGCGTTTCGGAGGGGAACCCACGCCATGAGCCACAACCAGCCGGGCCCGTACGGCGGGCAGCAGCCGCCCCAGCCCGGTCCTTACGGCGGCGGGCAGCCTCCGCAGCAGCCAGGCCCCTACGGCGGCGGGCAGCCTCCCCAGCAGCCAGGACCCTACGGGCAGCCGCCCCAGGCCCCGCAGCCCGGCTACGGCTACCCGCAGCAGCCGCCCCAGCCCGGCTACGGCTACCCGCAGCAGGCCCCGCAGCAGGGCGGCTACAGCCAGCCCCAGCAGCCCGGCCCCTACGGGCAGCAGCCGCCCCAGGGCCCGTACGGCCAGCCCCCGCAGGGCCCCTACGGGCAGGTTCCCTTCGGGCAGGTCCCGCCCCCGGGCGGCGGCAGCAAGAAGACCGGCATCATCATCGCGGTCGCCGCCGTGGTCGCGGCGGCAGCGGTCGGCGGCTACTTCGTCTTCGCGGGCGGCGACGACGACAAGGGCGACGGCAAGAAGGGCGGCTCCTCCAACGTCGCGGACGGCGGCATCAAGGACGACGGCCCGCACAAGCTCACGACGCCCGCGACGCTGCTCACCGAGTACAAGAAGGACTCCAGCTCCACCGGCGGCTTCAACTCCAGCGACCTGGCGGCCGCCGAGCAGGCCGGGATGAAGGATCCCCAGGACATCGACTCCGCATACCAGGCGGGCGACAAGAGCAACCCCCTGTCGGCGAAGGCCCTGCAGTTCATGGGTGTCTACGGAGAGGTCTCCGACCCCGAGAAGATCGTCGACGCCATGTTCGCCAAGATCAAGAAGGACTCCAAGGGGAACAGCTCGGAGACCGGCGAACTGACCGGCAGCCCCCAGGACTTCAGCACGGACAAGGCCGTCCTCAAGTGCCAGGAATCCGTGGTCACCAACGAGAACCCGGCCGCGGGCGCCCCCAAGGAGATGCGGATGCCGGTCTGCATCTGGGGCGACAAGAGCACGGTCGCCGTGGTGGTCTCCATCGCGATCGCGGACGCCATGGCGGGCAAGGCCCCCTCGCTGAAGGACGCTTCGGCCACCACGCTCAAGGTCCGCGACGAGACGCGCGTCAAGCTCTGACACCGGACACGACGAAGGGGGCGCCCGGCGAGTGATCGCCGGGCGCCCCCTTCTCACGTACGCAACAGGGCGCCGCCTACGCGGACTTCTGCTCCCCCGAACCCGGGCCCCGCGCCTCGCGCGGCACCAGCGTCGGGTTCACGTTCGAGCGGACGACGTCCGCGGTGATGACCACGCGGGCGACGTCCTTGCGGGACGGCACCTCGTACATCACCGACTGCAGGACCTCCTCCATGATGGCGCGCAGGCCGCGCGCGCCGGTCTGGCGGAGGATGGCCTGGTCCGCGATGGCCTCCAGGGCCTCGCGCTCGAAGTCCAGCTCCACGCCGTCCAGTTCGAACAGGCGCTGGTACTGCTTCACCAGGGCGTTGCGCGGCTCGACCAGGATCTGGAGCAGGGCCTCACGGTCGAGGTTGTGGACCGAGGTGATCACGGGGAGGCGGCCGATGAACTCGGGGATCATCCCGAACTTCACCAGGTCCTCCGGCATGATGTCCTCGAACTGGTCCTTCTCCTCCATCTCGCGCTTCGAGCGGATGGTGGCGCCGAAGCCGATGCCCTTGGCGCCCGCGCGGGATTCGATGATCTTCTCGAGGCCCGCGAAGGCACCGCCCACGATGAACAGCACGTTCGTCGTGTCGATCTGGATGAACTCCTGGTGCGGGTGCTTGCGGCCGCCCTGCGGCGGTACGGAGGCGGTGGTGCCCTCCAGGATCTTCAGCAGGGCCTGCTGGACGCCCTCACCCGAGACGTCGCGCGTGATCGAGGGGTTCTCGCTCTTGCGAGCCACCTTGTCGATCTCGTCGATGTAGATGATCCCGGTCTCGGCCTTCTTGACGTCGTAGTCGGCCGCCTGGATCAGCTTGAGCAGGATGTTCTCGACGTCCTCGCCGACGTAACCCGCCTCCGTCAGCGCCGTCGCGTCCGCGATGGCGAACGGGACGTTCAGCATGCGCGCCAGCGTCTGCGCGAGGAGCGTCTTGCCGGATCCCGTCGGGCCGAGCAACAGGATGTTGGACTTGGCGAGTTCGATCGCGTCGTCACGGCCCTGTGCGCCGCCGTTCTCTCCGGCCTGGACCCGCTTGTAGTGGTTGTACACCGCTACCGAGAGGGCCTTCTTCGCGGGCTCCTGGCCCACGACGTAGCCCTCAAGGAATTCGTAGATCTCGCGAGGCTTGGGAAGTTCCTCCCAGCGCACCTCGCTCGTCTCCGCGAGCTCTTCCTCGATGATCTCGTTACAGAGGTCGATGCACTCATCGCAGATGTACACACCGGGGCCTGCGATGAGCTTCTTGACCTGCTTCTGACTCTTTCCGCAGAACGAGCACTTGAGCAGATCGCCGCCGTCACCGATGCGTGCCACGAGGTGCTTCCCCTTCGCCTGGGAGACGCCACGTTCAGCGGCTCCTGGTGCCTCTATCCGACGGTACCTTGCCGGGCCCCCCGTTCGGGCCCCCCTTGGCACGGTTCACTTGGACGCGGGCTCTGAGTCGAGCCCACGAGAACCTTCCGCGAACCATGCCAAGGAGCGGCAGATGCTACAGCGCCGTGTCAGGCCACCGAGGCATTGTTCATCTTCCGGGTGGAGATGATCTGGTCGATGAGGCCGTACGCGAGTGCGTCCTCGGCCGTGAGGATCTTGTCGCGCTCGATGTCGTCGCGGATCTTCTCGATCGGCGTCGTGGAGTGCTTGGCCAGCATGTCTTCCAGCTGCGCACGCATCCGGAGGATCTCGTTGGCGGCGATCTCCAGGTCGGAGACCTGGCCGCGGCCGGTCTCGCTGTAGGGCTGGTGGATCAGCACGCGGGCGTTCGGCAGCGCCATGCGCTTGCCCGGCGTACCCGCCGCGAGGAGCACGGCGGCGGCGGAGGCGGCCTGGCCCATGCAGACCGTCGACACGTCGGGCTTCACGAACTGAATCGTGTCGTAGATGGCCGTGAGGGCCGTGAACGAGCCGCCCGGGCTGTTGATGTAGATCGAGATGTCACGGTCCGGGTCCATCGACTCCAGGCACAGGAGCTGCGCCATGACGTCGTTGGCGGACGCGTCGTCGATCTGCACGCCGAGGAAGATCACGCGCTCCTCGAAGAGCTTCGCGTACGGGTCGTACTCGCGCACGCCCTGCGAGGTGCGCTCGACGAAGCGCGGGATGATGTAGCGGGACTCGGCGCGGGCGCCGGTGAACTCGGCCTGCGCGGCCTGGCCGTAGGCGGCCTCGGGGCGCTCGTAGAGGCCACTGCCGGGGAAGTTGTTCATCTCTCTTGGTCTCCTGAGGAGCGTGGGCTGAGGTGTCGGCTTGCGGGCGCTGAGGGGGTGCCTCAGGCGCCCGTGCCGCCCCCGCCCGGCATGCCGGCGGCGCTGGACATGATGTCGTCGATGAGGCCGTACTCCTTGGCCTCCTGCGGGTCGAACCAGCGGTCACGGTCCGAGTCGCGGGTGATCTGCTCGACGGACTGACCGGTGTGGTGAGCCGTGAGCTCCGCCATCCGCTTCTTGGTGTGGAGCAGCCGCTCGGCGTGGATCTTGATGTCCGACGCGGAGCCCGCCAGGCCCGCGGAGGGCTGGTGGATCAGGATCTCGGCGTTCGGCAGCGCGAAGCGCTTGCCGGGCGTACCGGCGCTGAGCAGGAACTGGCCCATGGAGGCGGCCATGCCCATCGCGATCGTCACGACGTCGTTCTTGATGTACTGCATGGTGTCGTACACCGCCATGCCGGCCGTGATCGATCCGCCGGGGCTGTTGATGTACAGGAAGATGTCCTTGTCCGGCTCGGCGGCAAGGAGCAGCAGCTGTGCGGTGATCTTGTTGGCAATGTCGTCGTCGACCGGCTGGCCGAGGAAGATGATCCGCTCGCCGAGCAGCCGGTTGTAGACCTGGTCGCCGAGGCCACCACCGATGGAGGGGTCGCCGGCGGCGGAGGGCATCAGATTCGTCACGTATCCACCTGCTCGTCTTACGACGGCGCCGGGCCGTCTCACGTCTTCTCGTAAGGCCTGGGGCCCCGCGTGCTCACCGCTCCGGGGCGGCTTCGGGGACTCCCCTGCCCTCGTATTCATGGACCCTAACGCGCGGGGTCCTCCGGGGAATCCCGCAGAGGGAACTGTTCGCTGTGAGCGCAGGTCGCTGCGCTCGGCCTGAGCGGGCGGGTGACTGCGCCCCGTAAGGGACGCGGGGAACTGCGCGAGCAACCCCCACAAGCCGCAGGCGCGTCTGCCGGGTGCGGTCCCAGGGCGGGTGCGGCCCGTCGCGGGCTGAGCGCGCAGTTCCCCGCGCCCCTTACGGGGCACGACGGGCCCCTGGGACAGTCAAGTCCCAGGGGCCCGTCGCTCATGTACAGCGGAAGCGATTACGCCTCGGTCTGCTCGCCCTCGGCGGCAGCCGTCTCGTCCGTCTCGTCCTCGTCGTCGAGGTCCACGACCTCGCCGTTCGTGTCCTTGACCGTCGCCGCCTCGACGACGACCGCGAGGGCCTTGCCGCGGGCGACCTCGCCGACCAGCATCGGGACCTGGCCGCCTTCGACGACGGCCTGGGCGAACTGGTCGGGGGACATGTTGGAGGACTGCGCGCGACGCATGAGGTGCTCGGTGAGCTCCTCCTGGTTCACGTTCAGCTTCTCCTTGTTGACGAGCTCGTCCAGGACGAACTGCGTCTTGATGCCCTTCTCGGCCTGCTCCTTGGTCTCGGCGTCGAACTCCTCGCGGGACTTGCCCTGGATCTCCAGGTACTTGTCCAGGTCGAGGCCCATCTGGCCGAGCTGGTGGTGCTCGAGGTTGTGCGTGCGGGTCTGGATCTCGTCCGCGAGGAGCTTCTCGGGGACGGGGACCTCGACCAGCTCGAGCAGCTTCTCCAGGACGCGCTCCTGGGCCTGCGTCGCCTGGTCGTACTGCTTCATGTTCTCGAGGCGCTTGCGGCTGTCGGCCTTGAGCTCGTCGAGGGTGTCGAACTCGGAGGCGAGCTGCGCGAAGTCGTCGTCCAGGGACGGGAGTTCACGGGCGGCGACCTGGGTGACCTTGACGGTGACCTCGGCCTCCTTGCCCTGCGCGGAACCGCCCTTGAGCTCGGAGGTGAAGGTGGCCTCGCCACCGGCCTCCAGGCCCTTCACGGCCTCGTCGATGCCCTCGAGGAGCTCGCCGGAGCCGATCGTGTAGGAGACGCCGGACGCGACGCCGTCCTCCAGGACCTCGCCGTCGACCTTGGCCTCGAGGTCGATCGTCACGACGTCGGCGTCCTCGGCGGCACGCTCGACCGGGGACGTGGAGGCGAAGCGCTCGCGCAGCTCCTCGACGGCCTTGTCGACGTCTTCGTCGCTGACCTCGACCGCGTCGACCTCGACCTCGATGCCGGAGTAGTCCGGGATCTCGATCGCGGGACGGATGTCGACCTCAGCGGTGAAGTTGAGGGTCTCGTTGTCCTTCAGCTCGGTGATGTCCACCTCGGGCTGGCCCAGGACGTTGAGCTCGGCCTCGTTCACGGCCTCGGTGTAGAACTTCGGGAGCGCGTCGTTGACGGCCTCTTCGAGGACGGCGCCGCGACCGAACCGCTGGTCGATGACCCGGTTCGGGATCTTGCCCTTACGGAAGCCCTTCACCGTGACCTGCTGGTTGATCTTCTTGTAGGCCGCGTCGAGGCTGTCCTTGAGCTCCTCGAAGGGCACCTCGACAGTGAGCCGAACCCGGGTCGGGTTCAGGGTCTCCACGGCGCTCTTCACGGTTCGGTCTCCTTGGGGGCTGACTTCTTGGGACTGCCCGGTTGAGAGACACACGGGCACACAGCTTGCATAGTAACGGCAAGCGGGAGTCGAGCCACAATGCGATCTTGTGGAGAGAAACGCGGAGAGATGCAAGGTGGTCGGGGTGGCGGGATTTGAACCCACGGCCTTCCGCTCCCAAAGCGGACGCGCTACCAAGCTGCGCCACACCCCGTCGGTGCGACACGTAGGGTACATGCCCGCAGGCAGTGCGGCTCCCGGATAAACGGGGACCGTACGAGGGGGGATGGTGAAGGGGGTGTGCGACAAGCCCCGTCGACCCGCTACGATGCCTGTCGTACCGCGGCTCCGGCCGTGGCGCGAACCGTGCGGGCGTAGCTCAATGGTAGAGCCCTAGTCTTCCAAACTAGCTACGCGGGTTCGATTCCCGTCGCCCGCTCTGAACGAAGAACCCCAGCCCTCCAGGGTCTGGGGTTCTTCGCGTTCCCGGGCCTTCCCGGGCCTTCCCGGTCCCTTCCCGGTCCCTTCCCGGATCCCTTCCCGGATCCCTTCCCGGGCCCCTTCCCCGGTCCGGCCATAACGGGATCTTTCAGGGGCGCATAGCCCACCCTCAGGGACGTATCGGGTCGGATACCGGCCGGTGGGGGCGGGTGGCGCCGGAGCCGGATCGGCTGCCTGGCCGCTCAGTGGGGGCGGGCCCGTTCCCCGTGCGGCGGTTTTGCGCCTGGCCTATGCCAAGGCCGTCACGGGACCCCTTGTGGTCCGGGACGCGCCGACCGGACGATCGGTCCCCTTCACCCGTCCTCTCCAGCCGTCCGCACGGCCCCCCGGAGGTTCCGATGACCGACCGACTCGCTCTCAGCCCGGATGCCGCACGGCAACTGGCGACCGCCACCAAGACCGTCCCGCAGATGCGCGGCATCACGCCCCGGTACCTGCTGCGCGCCCTGCCCTGGGTGGACCTCGACTCCGGTGTGTACCGCGTGAACCGGCGCCGCACCTTCGTCCTCGGCGACGACCGCATCAGCACCTACGACGACAACGGCAGTCCCCGCGTCGTCGCCGGGGACTTACGCGAGGTGCCGTACCTGTGCGAGGCCGACGACGCCCTGCTCGCCGAGCTCGCCGACGCCTTCACCGAGGTGTCCTTCGAGGCCGGGCAGGTCATCGTGCAGGAGGGCGACGCCGCGGACCGGCTCTGGGTCATCGTCCAGGGGCGCGCCGAGAAGCGGGTGACCGGGCGGTACGGCGAGGACGCGCTGCTCGAGGTGGTCGGGGACGGGCAGTTCTTCGACCTCGGCGCGTGGAGCAGGTCCGAGCCGATGCCGTACCGCGTCCAGGCGCTCACCCGGGGCACGGCGCTCTGTGCCGAGCGCAGCGCTCTCGCGGCACTCGCGGACCGTGACCAGGCGCTGGGCGCCGAGCTCGCGGCGTTCAACGCGAGCGACGCCGCGATGGCGGGCTGCGAGGTCCCGGTGGACTGCTCGTCGGGGCACGTCGGGGAGGTCGATCTGCCGGGGACGTACGTCGACTACGAGGCCGCGCCCCGTGAGTACCACATGACGCTCGCCCAGACCGTGCTGCGCGTGCACACCCGCGTCGCCGACCTCTACAACGGACCCATCGACCAGACGCGCGCGCAGGCGAACCTGACCATCGCCGCGCTGCGCGAGCGGCAGGAGTCCGCGCTCCTGAACCACCCCGAGTTCGGCCTGTTCCACAACGTCTCCCCCGGCCAGCGCGTGCAGGCGCGGACCGGCGCGCCCACCCCCGACGACCTGGACGAGCTGCTCGCCAAGGTCTGGAAGCAGCCCGGCTACTTCCTCGCGCACCCGAAGGCGATCGCCGCGTTCGGCCGCGAATGTACGCGCCGGGGCGTGCCCCCGGTGATCGACAACCGGTTCGGCAGCCCGCTGCTCACCTGGCGCGGAGTGCCGCTGCTTCCGTCGGACAAGGTGCGGTTCACCAACGGCGGCGGCCTCCACACGGGCACCACCGAGATCCTCCTGATGCGGATGGGCGAGGCCGAGCAGGGCGTGGTCGGGCTGCGGCCCGCCGAGGTCGCCGACGAGGCCGAGCCGGGCCTGTCGATGCGGAACATGGGCGTCGACAACAAGGGCATCACGTCGTACCTGATGACGGCGTACTTCAACACCGCGGTCCTGGTGGAGGACGCCATCGCCGTCCTCCAGAACGTCGAGGTGGCCAACTACCATGACTATTCCTGACGTTCAGGGTTTCGGCCCCGGGCTGACGGCGCTCACCGAGGCCGTGCCGACGACGGCACAGGCGGCACAGGCGACACCGGCAGCACCCGCCGCACTCCAAGCCCCGGTGCCCACAACGGTTCCCGCGGAGCCCGTCGCTCCCGCCGAACCCGCCCTGCCCGCCCTCTCGCCGCCCGGCGCCTTCTCCCCCGAGGCGGCCCGCAGGGACTTCCCGATCCTGCACCGCTTGGTGAACGGGCAGCCGCTCGTCTGGCTCGACAACGCCGCCACCACGCAGAAGCCGCGCCAGGTGATCGAGGCCCTCACCGCCTACTACGGCGTCGCCAACTCCAACATCCACCGCGGCGCCCACACCATGGCCCGCGAGGCGACGGAGATGTACGAGGCGGGGCGCGCGGCGGTCGCCTCGTTCCTGGGGGCCGAGGGGCCCGAGACCGTCGCCTTCGTGCGCGGCACCACCGAGGCGATCAACCTGGTGGCCCAGAGCTGGGGCCGGGCGAACCTCGGGCCAGGGGACGACATCCTCGTGCCGGTCCTCGAGCACCACTCGGACATCGTCCCCTGGCAGTTGATCGCCAAGGAGACGCGCGCCCGGGTGGTCCCCGTGCCGCTGGACGAAGCGGGGCAGATCGACCAGGCCGCGTACGCCGACCTGCTCTCCTACCGGACCAGGATCGTCGCGATCAGCCACGCGTCGAACGTCCTCGGCACCGTCCCGCCGGTCAAGGAGATGGCCGCGCTCGCGCACCGCTACGACGCCAAGGTCCTGGTGGACGGCGCGCAGGCGGTCGCCCACATGCCCGTCGACGTACAGGACTTGGGCGCGGACTTCTACGCCTTCTCCGGGCACAAGCTGTTCGGCCCGACGGGCATCGGCGCCCTGTACGCACGCCCTGAGGTGATGGCGGCGATGAAACCGTGGCAGGGCGGCGGCAACATGATCGAGTCCGTCTCCTTCGACCGGACGACGTTCGCGCCGCCACCGCACCTCCTGGAGGCGGGGACCGGGCACATCTCCGGGGTGGTGGGGCTGCTCGCCGCGCTGAACTGGCTGACGTCCTTCGACAGGGAGGCCGTCACGGCGTACGAGAACGCGCTCATGGCGTACGCCGAGCAGGCCATGGCCACCGTGCCCGGCCTCTCCCTGATCGGGGCGGCGCCCGAGCGGATCGCGGTGCTGACCTTCACGCTCGCGGGGCACGACCCGGCGACGGTCGCCGACTGGCTGGACCGCGACGGCATCGCGGTCCGCGCGGGACACCACTGCGCGCAGCCCGCGCTCGCGCACTACGGCCTGGAATCGGCGGCGCGCGCCTCGCTCTCGCTCTACAACACGTCGGAGGACGTGGACCGCCTGGTGGCCTCGCTGCGCGGGCTCCAACAGGCGTCCTGAGCAACACCCTTGGGGGCAGGGCGCGCCGACCGTCCTCCCCCAAGGGCCTCAGAAGCTGATCGAGTTGATGGTCTGCGCCAGTTCGTTCAGGAACCTGTTTATGGATGGCGCCATCCCGGTGGAGGCAAGGAAGAAGCCGAAGAGCACCGCGACGATCGCGGGGCCCGCCTTGAGTGATCCACTGCGCATGAGCACCACAAGGATGATCGCCAACAGCAGTACCACTGACAGCGAAATGGCCACACTGATCACACCCTAGGTCGGTCGCTCTCCCGGCCCGGGGGGTACGACCCCGCACACCCCCGCCGAGACCATCGTGCCACCAACACGCCGCCGGTATGCGGCCGGTGACACATCGTCGGCCACCGCTTCGCGGGGCGCGCACGCGGGGGTGCCCAGGGGGCGCGGGAGCGGAGCGTCGCCGTGCGGCAATTCGGTGGGTTCCGGGGGCCACAATTTCGGCTTGATCGTTTCCATCGCCACACACCACGTTCGCAGGAAATTCGAATTGTTGCCGCGCGCACATCTCGGGCCTTGAATTCTCCGACGATACGGACATTTCACCAGAGTCGCCCGAGGGTGTTATGCACCATTTAAACCGGATGAGTTGTGACGTACGGGACAAGATACGGCCACATCTCTTTGTCGACTCTCAGTGATTCCTGGGTACCCGGAGGTGATAGCCAGACCTGATATGCGGGATTCCCAGGTGGATTGAGTTGAGAGAAGTGACGAGGGTTTTACGAATACACCGCCGCGCCGCTAGGGTGCCTCAGATGTTCCACGCTGCCACCACCCCCGCAGGCGCAGTGCGGTCCCGGATCGTCTCACCGAGTCATCGGCGGGAGGGCCTGTGACCAACTCGGTGCATCCGCACGGACACCGGACGCCGCTCCCCCCGGTCCAGGCGCCGGCGTCCGGAGTCCCCACTCCCCGCGCCCATCCGACCCCGCAGGCCGCGACCGCTCCCCCCACCCCGGCCGACGGCACCGCCAAGGGCGCGCCGAAACCCGCCAAGCAGCGCGACGCGTTCTTCGACAACGCCAAATACCTGGCGATCGTCCTCGTGGCGATGGCCCACTCGTGGGAACCGCTGACGGATCACAGCCGCACCGCCGAGGCGCTGTACATGACCGTCTACACCTTCCACATGCCGGCGTTCATCGTGATCTCCGGCTATTTCTCCCGCAGTTTCGACATGCGGCCCGACCGCCTCAAGAGGCTCGTGACCGGTGTCGCCGTGCCGTACGTCATCTTCGAAGTGGCGTACACGTTCTTCAAGCGGTGGGCCGATGACGACCCGACACAGCCAATCAGCCTGCTCGACCCCTGGTACCTCACCTGGTTCCTGGTCGCGCTCTTCGTGTGGCGGCTCACCGTGCCGCTGTGGAAACTGGTGCGCTGGCCGGTGCCGCTCGCCCTCGCCGTGGCGACGCTCGCCGTGATCTCGCCGGACATCGGCGACGACCTCGACCTGCAGCGCGTCCTGCAGTTCCTGCCGTTCTTCGTGCTCGGTCTGTGCATGAAGCCCGAGCACTTCCAGTTGGTGCGCCGCCGCGAGGTGCGGATCCTGTCCGTGCCCGTCTTCGCGTGCGCCCTGCTGCTCGCCTACTGGGCGGCCCCCCGGATGTCCTCCGTGTGGTTCTACCGCAGGGACAGCGCACAGGAGTTGGGCTTCCCCTGGTGGATCGGCGTCATGATGACGCTGGCGCTCTTCGGCTGCTCGGTCATCCTCACCGCGTGCTTCTTCGCGTGGGTGCCGCGCCGCAAGATGTGGTTCACGGTCCTCGGCGCGGGCACGCTCTACGGCTACCTGCTGCACGGCTTCCTCGCCAAGGGCTCGCGCTTCGGGGGCTGGTTCGAGGAGTACGCGTGGCTGCACAAGCCGGCCGGTGAGATCTTCGTGACCGTGGTCGCGGCGACCGTGGTGACGCTGCTCTGCACTCCTCCGGTGCAGCGGATGTTCCGCTTCGCGATGGAGCCCAAGATGGAGTGGGCCTTCAAACGGGACGCGGCACAGCTCGCCAGGGAGCGGGCCAAGTCCTCCTAGGCCCTTCTAGCCGAGGGGCCCTCGGATCCCCAACAGGGCGCGCATGACGGTGTACTTCTCCGTCAGGCGCGCCCTTGTCGTCGCGTCGAGGACCGCGAGCCGGGCGGGGTCCGCGTTGTGTGCCAGGTCCGCCTCCTTGACGAGGCGGGCCCCCTCCGTGGCCAGGATGCGCTCGGCGTACGCCTCCTTGGGCTCGCCCGCGCGCTTGGTGAGGGCCAGGACGATGGCCTTCGTACGAGGGGTCAGCGCGGCCCGCGCCAGCCACTGCTCCGAGAGGGCGTCGTCCTCGACCGCGTCGTGCAGCCAGGCCGCGGCGATCTGTTCCTCGTCGCCGCCGCGGGCGCGGACTCCGTCGGCCACGGCCTGGAGGTGTTCGGCGTAGGGGCGGCCCGCCTTGTCCGTCTGGGCGGCGTGGGCTCGTCGTGCCAGGGCTTCCACTTCGGCGAGCGGGAGGACGGGGGCGGGGTTCATGGGGAGGATTCTTTCCCCCACCCCGCCCCTTCCCGAAACCGGGGCTCCGCCCCGGACCCCGCTCCTCAAACGCCGGAGGGGCTGAATCACGTGGCCCTCAGCGCCGCCCGTGCCGGGATCGTCGCCGACGCCAGGCCCAGGCCGAGGATCGCGGCCACGAACGAGCCGTAGACCAGCGGCGGGATGTACGGGGATTCGCCGGTCAGGCCCTTCATCATCGGGATGAGCGTGGCCAGGGCGATGCCCGAGCCGATGACGATGCCCGCGACGGTGACGATCAGCGCCTCCCAGCGGATCATCCGCAGCACCTGGCCGCGCGTGGAGCCGATCAGGCGCAGCGTGCCCAGTTCGCGGCGGCGGTCGAGGACCGTCATCACCAGGGTGTTGACCGCGGCGATGGCCGCGAAGCCGCCGAGTACGGCCGCCATCGTGGTGTTCGCCCAGGCGTTGAGCTCGTTGTCCAGGGACTTGGCGGTGGCGTAGCCCTCGCGGTCCTTGAGGGTGCCGAGGCCGGAGAGCGCCTGCGCGGAGCCGCCCCTGGTCCAGATCTCGGTGGCGAACGACGAGGTGACGTGCGGCTTCAGGTCGGTGGCGGACATCGTCACCTGGGAGAGGCCGAGCCCGCGGCCGTACGTCGCCACGATCTTCGGCGATGCCTTGGTGCCGTCGGGCAGGCGCAGGTCCAGGCGGTCGCCGGTCCCGACGTGGGCGGAGCGGGCGAGCGAGGCGTCGACGGCGATCTCGCCCTTGCCGAGCCGCACGGTGCCCGTCTCGACCTTCAGGTCCTGGACCTTGGCGAGGTCGGCGGCCGAGCCCGTGATGCCCTGGGTGGCGGCCGACTGCAGCCAGCGGTCGCCGCCCGAGCCGACCGGGACGAGCACGGACGTCTTGAGCAGTCCGACGGCCGAGGTGACCCCGTCCGCCGCGGCCGCCCGGCGCACCGCGCCGGGGGCGAGGCCGCCGTCGGAGCTGATGATGTGGTCCGCCGTGATGCCCGCGCGCTGCTGGTCGGCGGCGACCCGCTCCTGGCTGGTGTGCATGAACACGAGGACGGAGGAGAAGGCCATGGCGAGCACGATGGGGGTGATCGCGGAGGCCATCCGGCGGGAGTTGCTGCGGGAGTTGGCGGCCGCGAGCGAGGCGGAGGCGCCCGCGCCGCGCAGCGGGAGGCCGAACAGGGTGGCGCAGCCGCGGGCCACCAGCGGGCCGAGCAGGGCCACGGCGAGCATGAAGAGCATGACGACGCCGAGCGCCGCGTTCGCCGCGTCGTCGCCGGTGTTGCTCGCGGCGAACCCGGCGAAGACCGTGCCGCCAGCCGCGGCGGCGATGCCGAGCGGCGTGCGGATCCAGCCGAGCCCGGCCCGCTCCACGGAGGCCTCGCTGAGCGCCTGGCCCGGCTTGATGCGGGAGGGGCGGCGGGCCGCCATGTATCCGGCGCCGAGCGCGGTGAGCAGGGCGACGCCGACGGCGGTGCCGAGCGGGATGGCGGAGATGGAGAGGTCGACGGCCTCGGGGATCGCGCCCTTCTCCTTCAGCTGCCCGAACCACCAACGGGCCAGGGCGATTCCGGGCAGCACGCCGACCGCTCCGGCGAGCGGCGCGACGAGCAGGGTCTCGGTGGCGATGGTGCGGCGGATCTGGCGCGGGGTGGTGCCGATGGCCCGCAGGAGCGCGTACTCGCGGGCGCGCTGGCCCACCGAGAGCGCGACGGTGCCGGCCGCGGTGAACACGGCGGTCAGGGCGGCGATGCCGCCGAAGGAGCCGCCGAGGCCGGTGAGCATTTCCTTGGCGTAGGCGAGCTCCGAGCCCTCGGCGGCGCTGCGGTCGTCGCCGGTGTGGACGTCGGCCTTGCTGCCGACCGCGTGCGCGACCTGGGACTTGAGGGTGTCGGCGGAGACGCCCGCCTTGGGCAGGACGGCGATGGCGTCGATCTTCCCCGGGTGTCCGGAGACGCGTACGGCGTCGGAGTCGGTGAACCAGGCGGTGGCGGCGCCCCGCCCGGCCTCGACGGTGCCGGACACGCGGAAGTCGCGCGGTCCTGCCGCCGTGGTGAGCGTGGTGCGCTCGCCGACCGAGGCGCCGGGTGCGGCGAGGACGACCTCGCCGGGTCCGGGCGCCCGGCCCGAGGCGAGCTTCTCGCCGGTGAAGGCGGTGGAGCCCCAGCCGTGCGCGGTGACGTTCTTGTCGCCGGACCGCACGGGGAAGGTGACGTCGGCGACGGCGGTGCGCGCGCCGGGCACCGAGGCGGCCTTGGCCACCAGGGAGTCGTCGATCCGCGCCCGGTCGGGCAGCGGCGTGTCGCTCTCGGACCTGCTGTCGCCGCTGCCGGTGACGAAGTGGACCGACTGGTCGGCGGCGGCCACCACGGGGGCGCCCGCGTAGCGCTCGGTCGGCACGGAGGCGCGCAGGCCCGTCTCCAGGAGGATGCCGCAGGCGGCCACGATCAGCGAGGCCATCATGAGCGCGACGAACGTACCGGCGAACGCGGCGGGCTTGAAGCGGACGGCCGCGCGGGCCAGACCGTTGGGTGTGTAGGCCATTACGCCGCCGCCCTCGCGTAGGCCGGGGCGGCGGTCAGCGTCGTCATGCGGCCCGCGATCTGCTGGGCGGAGCCGCCCTCGATGCGGTCGACGATGGAGCCGTCGGCGAGGAAGAGGACGCGGTCGGCGTAGGCCGCGGCGGACGGGTCGTGGGTGACCATGACGACGGTGGCGCCCATGCCGTCGACGGCGGAGCGAAGGAGGCCGAGCACCTCGGTGGCCGTGGTGGTGTCCAGGGCGCCCGTCGGCTCGTCGGCGAAGATCACGTCGGGCTCGGTGACCAGGGCGCGGGCGATGGCGACGCGCTGCTGCTGGCCGCCGGAGAGCTGTCCTGGACGGCGGCGGCCCTTGTCGCCGAGGCCGACGCGGGTGAGCATCTCGGCGGCCTTGCGGCGGTCGGGGCGGTGGCCCGCGAGGCGCATCGGCAGGACGACGTTCTGTTCGACGGTCAGCGAGGGCAGCAGGTTGAAGGCCTGGAAGACGAAGCCGAGGCGGGTGCGGCGCAGCGCGGTCAGCTTGTTCTCGCTCATGCCGGTGATCTCGGTGCCGCCGAGGTGGACGGTGCCCGAGCTCGGCCGGTCGAGTCCCGCGGCGCACTGCAGGAAGGTGGACTTGCCGGATCCGGAGGGGCCCATGACGGCGGTGAAGCTGCCGCGCGGCAGGGCCAGGTCGATGCCCGCGAGGGCGTGCACGGCGCCGGAGCCCCGGCCGTACTGGCGGCGGACACCGCGCAGTTCGACGGCCCAGTCACCGGGCCGGGTGGTCGGCATGGCGGGCATCGGTACCGCCCCCGCGCCGTCTTCGGTCCGGTTCTTCCGTCGCAGCCCCATGGCTGTGCCC
The DNA here is from genome assembly GCF_008704495.1 of Streptomyces kanamyceticus. NCBI lineage: Bacteria > Bacillati > Actinomycetota > Actinomycetes > Kitasatosporales > Streptomycetaceae > Streptomyces > Streptomyces kanamyceticus. The sequence goes on along the minus strand of NZ_CP023699.1, from coordinate 6,655,340 downwards.
GCCTTCCGTTCGTACGTCGCTGATCGGTGTCCCTGCTGGGGTCCCTGATCGATGTCTCGAACGTACGGATCCGGGGGTGGTGCTGACCATGAGGTCGGCTGGCGAACCCGGGGTGGGGAGAACCCCACCACACGTCTTCAGAAGTCGCCCATCAGATCGTTTGGTAACCTAAGTATTGACGCGTTCTTGACGCTTCCTTTGCTCTATTTCTCATGCCCTGACGACATGCCCTGACGACTCGTACCGACCAAACAGGAGGAACGGGCCCATCGGACACGCAGACACCTTGATAGCCATGGGCGGCGCTTTTCTCGCCGCCGCCGTGCTCGCCCGCCTGGGCGGCCGCATCGGTCTCCCCACCATTCCCCTCTTCATCCTGGCCGGGATACTCCTCGGCCCGCACACCCCCGGCGTGGTCCTGGTCTCCGACCCCCACGACCTGGAAATGCTCTCGGCGCTCGGCCTGGTCCTGCTGCTCTTCTACCTGGGCCTCGAGTTCCACATGGACGACCTCAAGACGGGCGGTCGCAAGATGGCCGTCGCCGGAGGCATCTACCTCGCCCTGAACGTCGGCGCCGGCCTGGGCTTCGGATTCGCGCTCGGCTGGGGCACCTCCGAGGCCCTGGTCCTCGCCGGAGTACTGGGCATCTCCTCCTCCGCGATCGTCACGAAGGTCCTCGTCGACACCGGCAGGCTCGGCAACCCCGAGACCAAGCCGATCCTCGGCATCATCGTGGTCGAGGACATCTTCCTCGCGCTCTACCTCGCGGCGCTGCAGCCGATCCTGTCCGGCGCGGACAGCCTCTCCGCCGCCGTGATGGACGGCGGCAAGGCCTTCGGATTCCTGCTGCTCCTGGCCCTCGTGGCGCGCTTCGGCACCCGGGTCATCGGACGGCTCTTCGACACCAAGGACGACGAGTTGCTCGTCATCTCCTTCCTCGGCGTCGCGGTCTTCGTCGCCGGGGTCTCCGAGTGGTTCGGGGTCGCGGACGCGATCGGCGCGTTCATGGTCGGCCTGATGCTCGGCAGCACGGCGTCCGGCGACCGCATCCGCACCCTGGTGCACCCGCTGCGCGACGCCTTCGGCGCGATCTTCTTCTTCGCCTTCGGGCTCTCCATCGACCCCGGCGACCTGCCGGTCGTCCTGTGGCCGGTCCTCGCGGCGGTCGCGCTGACCCTGCTGATGAACGTCCTCGCGGGACTCGGCGCGGCACGCGTGTACGGCTTCGGCGCGGGCCCCGCGGCGAACATCTCCACGACGCTGCTCGCCCGCGGCGAGTTCGCCCTGATCCTCGCCACGATGGCAGCGGGCGCGGGCCTCGACTCGCGCCTCTCCCCCTTCATCGCGGGCTACGTACTACTGCTCGCGGTCCTCGGACCACTGGCCGCGGGCCGGTCGGAGTGGCTGGCGCGGATCCTGCCGGGGGGCCGGGACCTCGCGGTGGCGGGGGGACCTGGTCTGTCTCCGGCAGCAGGGACATCGGCCCCAGGGACATCGATCCCGTCGGACCGGTCAGAGAAGGCCGAACGCGCCTCGGCGAACAACCTGCCGTAGGCGAAGCTTTCAGAAGGGCGCGGGCAGTGACTGTCCGCGCCCTTCGCCCGCGTTCACGCCTCCCGGCAGATCAGCAGCAGCGCCCTGTCGTCGTTCACGTCCTTCGCGACCGCCTCGATCAGGTGCCAGGCGGCGCCGTGGAAGCCCCCGGCCACATACCGGTCGGCCTCCCCCGTCAGCCGGTCCATGCCCTCGGCGATGTCGCGGTCGGAGGTTTCCACCAGGCCGTCCGTGAAGAGCATCAGGACGTCGCCGGGGCGCAGCAGGCCCTTGACCGGGTCGAACTGTGCTCCGTCGTAGACGCCGAGGAGCGGTCCCTGGCCCGCCTTCTCCTCCCAGCGGCCGCTGCCCGCGCTGAGCTGGAGGCCCGGCGGGTGGCCCGCGGAGAAGAGTTCGTAGTCGCCGGTCTCCAGGTCGAGGACCAGGTGGATGGAGGTCGCGAAGCCCTCGTCCCAGTCCTGGCGAAGGAGGTAGCCGTTGGCTGCGGGCAGGAAGGCGTGCGGGGGCAGTGAGCCGAGCAGGCCGCCGAAGGCGCCGGACAGGAGCAGGGCGCGGGAGCCCGCGTCCATGCCCTTGCCGGAGACGTCGGTGAGGACGACCTCCAGGGTGCGGCCTCCGTTGGTGCGGGCCGCGACCACGAAGTCGCCGGAGAAGGACTGGCCGCCGGCCGGGCGCAGCGCCATCTCGCGGTGCCAGCCGCGCGGCAGCTTCGGCAGCTTGCTCTGTACGCGGATGCGTTCGCGCAGGTCGAAGAGCATGGTGCCGCCGCCGCGCCAGGGCACCCCGACCCGGCTGCGGAACTGGGCGATGACCAGGCCGAAGAATCCGCAGGCCGCGACCACGAGGACCACGCCTGGGGTGACCCGGGACGGCCCTTCCGTGTACGGGCCCAGCTTCACCGACTCCACGATCAGGGCCACCGCGGAGGCCGCGTACAGGCCGAGCAGGCTGGCGGGGCGGAGCAGCAGGCCGCCCGCGACGATCGGCAGGACGAGCGCGGCGGGCGAGAACCACACGTTGTTGACGATCGTGCAGCAGGTGATCACGGGGATGGTCAGGAGCAGACCGGCCAGGGCGACCCAGTCGGAGCCGTCGCCGCGGAAGTAGTCGACCCCGGATTTGCGCAGGCCGATGCGGGCCCGGTGCAGCCGTTTCTTCATCCGGGCCGTGAACGTCTCGGCTTCCGCACGACGCTCGCGTCGTCCGCGCCCCTGCTCTCCTACAGCCATTGCTCGTGGACCCTATCCAGCGGGCCGGGCACTTCGCACGGGAGGTCCCACTTGTCCCCCGTCAGGGGCATGCCGGAAACCGGCACGAACGCGACTTTCGGACTCGGTAAATCCTGTCGCACCGGTGTGTACCGCGCTGGTAGGGATGGCATATGACGACAGACGTGCGGATGCTCGACGAAGGCGACTGGGACACGTGGTACGGGGCGCTGGACGTCGCGTTCGGCGGGGTCCCCGAGTCGCCCCAGGAACAGAAGCTGTGGCGCGAGCTGATCGAGCTCGACCGCTCGTTCGGCGTGTGGGACGGGGCGTCGTGCGTGGGGACCGCGGCGGCTTTCAGCTTCCGGCTCTCCGTGCCCGGCGGCGCCCTGGTGGACGCGGCGGGCGTGACCATGATCAGCGTCGCGGCCACGCACCGGCGGCGCGGCATCATGACCTCGATGATGCGCAGGCAGCTCGACGGCCTGCGCGCGGGCGGCGAGTCCCTCGCCGTGCTCACGGCGTCGGAGCCGATGATCTACGGCCGGTTCGGGTACGGGGCGGCCACCCAGCAGCTGAAGGCCACCATCGACACGACCCGGGTGCGGCTCGCCCTGCCGTCAGGGGCGGCGGACGTACGCCTTCGGTACGCGAAGCCCACCGACGTCCACGAGGCGTGCGAGGCGCTGTACGCGCGCCGGGTCGGTGAGCGTCCGGGGCTGCTCGCCCGGCAGCCCGGCTGGGAGCGGCTCGGCCTGCTCGACCCGGCGTCCGACCGCGGCGGCGCCTCGCAGCTGCAGTGCGTGGTCGCCGAGCAGGACGGGGAGCTCGTCGGGTACGTGCGGTTCGCCGTCAAGCCCGAATGGGAGTGGCAGGGGCCCAAGAGCACGGTCCTGCTGCGCGATCTGGAGGCCGTCGACCCCGCGGCGTACGCGGCGCTGTGGCAGTTCCTCTTCGACATCGACCTGACGTCGTCGGTCGTCGCGCGCAGCCGCCCGGTGGACGACCCGCTGCTACAGCTGGTCTCGGACGTGCGCCGGTGCGACATCGCGGTGCGGGACTCGCTGCACGTGCGGCTCGTGGAGGTCGGCGCGGCTCTGGAGGCGCGCACCTATCAGGCCCCCGTCGACGTGGTGTTCGAGGTGACGGACGCCTTCTGTCCCTGGAACGAGGGGCGTTGGCGCCTCACGGGTGACGCCAAGGGCGCGTCGTGCGAGCGCACCCACGACCCGGCCGATCTCGCGCTCTCCGTACGGGAGTTGGCCGCGGCCTACCTCGGTGGCACCTCCCTGGTCTCGCTCGCGGGAGCGGGCCGGGTGCGGGAGTTGCGCGGCGGCGCGTTGGCTGAGGCGTCGCTGGCCTTCGGGTCAGCCAGTGCGCCGTGGCTGCCGCATGGCTTCTAGCCGAGGGCTTTGAGCTGGGGCTTTTGCTGCGGGTGCGTCGTGGCTGGGCGCGCTGTTCCCCGCGCCCCTTACGGGACACTCCTTACGCGCGCTGGCAGGTCGGGCACCAGAAGAGGTTGCGGGCGGCGAGGTCGGCGGTGCGGATCTCGCCGCCACAGATGTGGCAGGGCAGGTTCGCCCTGCGGTAGACGTACACCTCGCCGCCGTGATCGTCGACGCGCGGCGGGCGGCCCATCTCCTCGGGGGTGTGCTCGGGCCTGACGGTGTCGATCCGGTTGAGGCGGACGCCCTCGCGCATCAGCTCCACGAGGTCCTGCCAGATCGCCGCCCACTGGCGCTGGGTGAGGTCCTTGCCCGGGGTGTACGGATCGATGCCGTGCCGGAAGAGGACCTCGGCGCGGTAGACGTTGCCGACGCCCGCGATGACCTTCTGGTCCATCAGGAGCGCGGCGACGGTCGTACGACTGCGGGAGATCCGCTGGTACGCCTTGTCCGGGTCGTCCGCCGCGCGCAGCGGATCCGGGCCGAGCCGCTCGTGTATCGCCCGCTTCTCGTCGTACGTGATGAGGGCGCAGGTCGTCGGGCCGCGCAGGTCGGAGTAGTACGCCTCGTTGAGCAGGCGGAGGCGGACGGTGTCCGTGGGGGGCGGGGCGGGGCACTCGCCGATGGTGTACTTGCCGAAGAGGCCGAGGTGGATGTGGATCCACTCGGCACCCCCTTCGCCGAACCCGAGGAAGAGGTGCTTGCCGTGGGCCTCGGCGGTCTCCATCGACCTGCCGTCGACGAGGGCGGCGCTGTCGCTGAACTTGCCCTGCGGGCTGCGTACCGTCGTCGTCTTCCCCGCGAACCGTTCCCTGTGGTCCTGCGCGAGCCGATGAATGGTGTGCCCCTCGGGCAAGGGTCCCTCCGAGAATGAGTGCGGAGGGGCTGAATGTTCAGCCCCTCCGGCGTTTGAGGAGCGGGGTCCGGGGCGGAGCCCCGTGGGTTACGACTGGGGGTGGTGCGCGGGGATCGGGGGCAGCTCCCCGGACTCCTCATAAGCCGACAGCATGTCGATGCGGCGAGTGTGCCGCTCCTCGCCCGAGTACGGCGTGCTCAGGAAGATCTCGACGAACTTGGTCGCCTCCTCCTCCGTGTGCATGCGGCCACCGATCGAGACGACGTTCGCGTCGTTGTGCTCGCGGCCGAGCGCCGCGGTCTGCTCGCTCCAGGCCAGCGCCGCGCGGACGCCCTTGACCTTGTTCGCGGCGATCTGCTCGCCGTTCCCGGAGCCGCCGATGACGATGCCGAGGGCCTCCGGGTCCGCGGCCGTGCGCTCCGCGGCGCGCAGGCAGAACGGCGGGTAGTCGTCCTGGGCGTCATAGATGTGGGGCCCGCAGTCGACGGGCTCGTGGCCGTGGCTCTTGAGCCATTCGACCAGGTGGTTCTTGAGTTCGTAGCCGGCATGATCCGAGCCGAGGTACACGCGCATGGGTCCGAGTGTGGCACGTCGCGGAGGGGGTAGCCGCGACCGGGCAGGACCTTGATCTTGCCGAGATGTCGACGTGACGTCTCGGGCGCTGACCTTGGTCCAGGCCATTGGCCTGAATACAACGATCCGGATTCAGGACTTCCGTCCCGTTCACCCCTGAGTTTGAATGCGGGGGCTCGAGACCCGAGAACTTAAGGATTCGTCAATGACCTCGCAACCCTCCCTTGCGAAGGCAGACAGCGGCACCGCATCCCCTGGGGATCCGCAGTCTGGCCACAACGGTGACAACGGTGACGGCCTGCAAGCGGGTCTCAAGAACCGCCACCTCTCGATGATCGCCATCGGCGGCGTGATCGGCGCCGGGCTCTTCGTCGGCTCCAGCTCCGGCATCGCCGCCGCGGGGCCCGCGATCCTCATCTCGTACGCCCTCGTGGGCACGATGGTCGTCCTCGTGATGCGGATGCTCGGCGAGATGGCCGCCGCACGGCCGACCTCCGGCTCCTTCTCCACCTATGCCGACCAGGCGCTCGGCCGCTGGGCCGGTTTCTCCATCGGCTGGCTCTACTGGTTCTTCTGGGTCGTCGTGCTCGCGGTGGAGGCCACCGCGGGTGCCGTCATCCTCAACGGCTGGATACCCGCCGTCCCGCAGTGGGGCTGGGCGCTCATCGTGATGGTGGTGCTCACCGCCACCAACCTCGTGTCGGTGGGCTCCTACGGCGAGTTCGAGTTCTGGTTCGCCGGGATCAAGGTCGTCGCCATCGGCGGCTTCGTGATCATCGGCCTGCTCGCCGTCTTCGGCGTGCTGCCCGGATCGGACAACCCCGGCGCCGGATTCGCGCACCTCACCGACGCGGGCGGCTTCATGCCCAAGGGCGCGGGCGCCATCCTCACGGGTGTGCTCATGGTCGTCTTCTCCTTCATGGGCTCCGAGATCGTGACGCTGGCCGCCGGTGAGTCCGAGGACCCGCAGCGCGCCGTCACCAAGGCGACCAACAGCGTCATCTGGCGCATCGGCGTCTTCTACCTGGGCTCGATCTTCGTCGTCATCACCCTCCTTCCGTGGAACGACAAGTCGATCGCCAAGGACGGCAGCTACGTCGCCGCACTGAACTCGATCGGCATCCCGCACGCCGGTCAGGTCATGAACGTCATCGTGCTGACCGCCGTGCTCTCCTGCCTCAACTCCGGCCTGTACACCGCCTCCCGCATGGCCTTCTCGCTCGGTCAGCGCGGTGACGCGCCCAAGGCCTTCGCGCGCACCAACAAGCGGGGCGTGCCGCAGGCCGCGATCCTCGGCTCGGTCGTCTTCGGTTTCGTCGCCGTCTGGTTCAACTACCAGTGGAAGGACACCGTCTTCGACTTCCTGCTCAACTCCTCGGGCGCGGTGGCCCTGTTCGTCTGGCTGATGATCGCGTTCACGCAGCTGCGGATGCGCGGGATCATCCTGCGCGAGGAGCCGGAGAAGCTCGTCGTGAAGATGTGGCTCTTCCCGTACCTGACGTGGGTCACGATCGCGATGATCTCGTTCGTGCTCGTCTACATGCTCACCGACGAGGCCGGGCGCAAGCAGGTGCTGCTCTCGCTCCTCGCGGCCGCGTTCGTGGTCGTCTTCTCCCTGGTCCGGGAGAAGATCCGGCCCAGGGACGAGGTCCAGGAGCAGGTCGACGCCTGACCCTCGGCACCCTTTTCGTACGGCTTCGTACGGCGCCCCCGCGGAGTTCTCCGCGGGGGCGCCGTCGTGTCCGGGCGCGGGCGCCGGAAAAGTTGACGGCAGGTGTCAGGTTATTGCGGGATGCTCCGCCACGTCAGGCACCGCAGCACAACGGAGGCTTCCCGTGGACTTCACCGCACAGCGACTCGTCTTCCGGCCGGGAGACGCCGGGTACGACGAGGAGATCGCCGGGTTCCAGACCGGTTTCGCGACGCGGCCCGCGATCGTGTTCGGCGCGCGGAGCACCGACGACGTGGTCGCCGCCGTGTCGTACGCCGCCGCGCACGCCCTGCCCATCGGCGTACAGGCCACCGGGCACGGCCTGCCCGCGGCCTCCGAGGGCGGCGTCCTCGTCAGCACGCGGCGGATGGACTCCGTGCGCGTGGACGCCGCGGCGCGCACCGTCACCGTCGGGGCGGGCGCCAGGTGGGGGCAGGTCGCCGAGGCCGCCGCGCCGCACGGGCTCGCCCCGCTGAACGGCTCGGCGCCGGGCGTGGGCGCCGTGTCGTACACGCTGGGCGGCGGACTCGGCATCCTCGGCCGGGAGTTCGGGTACGCGGCCGACCACGTCCGCTCGCTCGACGTCGTCACCGCGGACGGCACCCCGCGCCACGTCACGGCGGACGGCGAACCCGAGCTGTTCTGGGGGCTCCTCGGCGGCGGCGCGAACCTCGGTGTGGTCACGGATCTCGAGATCGACCTGGTGCCGGTGGCCAGGCTGTACGGCGGGGCGATCGCGTTCGACGGGAGCGCGAGCGACCCCGCCGCCCTGCTGCGCGGCTACGAGGCGTGGACGCGGACCCTGCCCGACGAGCTGACCTCGTCCCTCTCGGCGCTCGTCTACCCGGACCTGCCGCAGCTCCCGCCGCATCTGCGCGGCCGCTATCTCGTCTCCGTCCGGGTCGCGTTCACCGGCACGGCGGCCGAGGGCGAGCGTCTGGTGGCGCCGCTGCGGGAGCTCGGGGACGCGGTGTCGGACACGCTGCGGGAGATGCCGTACGCCGAGAGCCACACCATCCACAGCGACCCGGACTTCCCGCACGCGTACTACGGGGACAGCGTGGTCCTGAGCGGCCTGGACGTCGCGGCGGCCGGTGAACTCCTCGCCCTGACGGGGCCCGCGGCGGACGCGATGCACGTCGTCCAGATCAACCAGCTGGGCGGGGCGCTCGCGAGGCCCGCGCAGAACGCGGTGCCCTTCCGTGACGCGGGCTGGCTGATCCGGATCCTGTCGCCGCTCGACGGCACGGACGTCGCGGCCGCGCGGACCGTGCACGCGCAGGCGTTCGGACTAGTGGCGCCGCAGACCCTCGGGCGCTCGCTCAACTTCGCCTTCGGCGGCGGCGATCGGCCCGACGGGCTCTACGACCCGGAAACGCGGAAGAGGCTCGCCGAGTTGAAGGCCACGTACGACCCGGCGAACCTCTTCAGGCGGAACTACGACGTCAGTTGACGCCCGCGCGTCCGACCGCTCAGCGGTCGAGGAACTTCCACGCCGTGGGCAGCGCGCCCATCGCGAGCGCGGCCTTCAGGGCGTCGCCGATCAGGAAGGGGGTGAGCCCCGCGGCGACGGCCTGGGTCATCGACATGCCGGTGGCGGCGGCCAGGTAGGGGACACCGACCGCGTAGATGATCGCGGAGCCGAGCACCATCGTGCCCGCCGTGCGCAGCACGGAGCGGTCACCGCCGCGGCGGGCCAGCGAACCGGCCACGGTGGCGGCGAGCAGCATGCCGAGGACGTAGCCGAGGGACGGCGCGGCGACGCCGGAGCCCGCCTCCGCGAACCACGGCATGCCCGCCATGCCGACGAGGGCGTACACCGCGAGCGAGAGGAAGCCCCTGCGGGCGCCGAGCGCGGTGCCCACGAGCAGCGCGGCGAAGGTCTGCCCGGTCACCGGCACCGGGGAGCCCGGCACGGGCACCGCGATCTGGGCGGCGATCCCGGTGAGCGCGGCGCCGCCGAGCACGAGGGCGGCGTCCTTCACGCGGGACGACGGGAGCAGGTCGGCGAGGACCTGGCCGGGGCGGACATGGGCGGCGGCGATGCTCATCGGGACTCCGCTGGGACGAGGGCAGGTGGGACCTGCCGACGCTATCCCAGGCGGACGCGGCGCGACACGGTGTCCGGCCGACAAGCCAGGGGCGGGGCCTTGGTGGGCTCTGCACAAAGGAGCCTCTGTACACCTCGCCGGGCGTGATGCGCGTCACTGAGGTCGGCGGGTGGGTGCCCCGTTTTGCACGAAGGGCGACCGCCCGGGGAGACTGTAGGTTCCCGCCAAAGCTTCGCCGGAGCTTTGCTGATCCCGAGAGCAGCACTGAGCACCATGCACGAGCCCGGAACCGTCGCGGCCGCCACGGCCACGCCCCTCGGGGAAGAGAACGAACCGCTCGCGGGCGGCCTCAAGCAGCGCCACCTCACCATGCTCGGGCTCGGCGGGGTCATCGGGGCCGGGCTGTTCGTCGGTTCGGGCGCCGGGATCGCGGTCGCGGGGCCCGGCATCGTCGTGTCGTACCTGATCGCGGGCGCGCTCGCGATGTGCGTGATGCGGATGCTCGGCGAGATGTCCGCGGCGATGCCCGCGTCAGGATCCTTCTCGGTGCACGCGGAGCGCGCGCTCGGCCGCTGGGCCGGGTTCAGCGTCGGCTGGCTCTACTGGTTCCTGCTCGTGGTCGTGCTCGCCGTGGAGGCGACGGGGGCCGCGCAGATCGCCAACGGGTGGGCGCCCGGCGTCCCCCAGTGGGCCTGGGTGCTGATCTTCATGCTGGTCTTCACCGGCGCCAACCTGGCCGCGGTGAAGAACTTCGGCGAGTTCGAGTTCTGGTTCGCGACCCTGAAGGTCTGCGCGATCGTCGCGTTCCTGGTGCTCGGCCTCCTCGCGGTCTTCGGGGTGCTGCCCGCTGGGTCCAATTCCTCTGGGGACCCGGTCGGCTTCACGCATCTCACCGGCGACGGGGGCTTCCTGCCGCACGGCTGGTCGGGCGTGATCTCCGGAGTGCTCGCCGTCGTCTTCGCGTTCGGCGGCCTGGAGGTCGTCACGATCGCCGCCGCCGAGTCCGACGACCCGGTGCGTTCGGTGGCCCGCGCGGTGCGCAGCGCCGTCTACCGCATCCTCTTCTTCTACGTCGGGTCGATGCTGATCATCGTGACGGTGCTGCCGTGGACGGCGCAGAAGGCGGGCATCAGTCCGTACGTCACCGTGCTCGACTCGATCGGGGTGCCGTCCGCCGGGACGATCATGAACATCGTGGTGTTCGTGGCGCTGCTCTCGGCGCTCAACGCCAACCTCTACGGCTCCTCCCGGATGATCTTCTCGCTCGCCGAGCGCGGCGAGGCCCCCAAGTCCCTGCTCAAGCTGTCGGGCGGCGGGGTGCCGCGCCGCGCGGTGCTCGCCTCGGTGGCCTTCGGCTTCGTGTCGGTCGTGCTCAATCTGAAGTGGCCCGACTCCGTCTTCCTCTACATGCTCAACTCGGTCGGCGCGGTGCTCCTGTTCGTCTGGGCGCTGATCGCCATCTCCCAACTGCGCCTCCGTCGGCGCATCGAGCGCGAGGCGCCGGAGCGGCTCGTCCTGCGGATGTGGGCGTTCCCGTATCTGACGTGGGCGGCGCTCGCGGCGATGGCCGTCGTGCTCGGCCTGATGGTGACGGACGACGGGGCGCGGCCGCAGCTCCTCTGGTCGGCGGGGGCGACGGGGCTCGTGCTCGCGATCGCGGGGCTGCGGGAGTGGCGCCAGAGGCGCGTGAACCGCACGTCGAGGCATTTGTGAACCGCGCGTGAACTTGACGTGCCCATTGCTTCACAAGGTGTGAGCGTCGTGTCCGTATAGCGGTCAGCTGTTCCCTGTCACCGGTACCGGACCTCAGACTGTGGGCCGCTCGCTCCCCCGTCTCGGCTACTGAACAGGGCACGCCCATGTCTCGGACGTCCACCCCGCAGGACCCAGCACCCGACGCAGCACCCGACGCACCCAAGACCGACTCCCCCCTGGTGCACGGCCTCAAGCAGCGACATCTCTCCATGATCGCCCTCGGCGGCGTGATCGGGGCGGGCCTCTTCGTCGGCTCCGGGGCGGGCATCGCGGCCGCCGGGCCCTCGATCGTCCTCGCCTACGCGATATCCGGCGCGCTCGTCATGCTCGTGATGCGCATGCTGGGCGAGATGTCGGCGGCGAACCCGGCGTCAGGATCCTTCTCCGTGCACGCCGAGCGGGCGATCGGCCCCTGGGCGGGCTTCACCGCGGGCTGGGGCTTCTGGTTCCTGCTCTGCGTCGCCGTCGGTCTTGAGGGCATCGGCGCCGCGAAGATCATGGTGGGCTGGTTCCCGGACAGCCCCGAGTGGGCCTGGGTCGCCCTCTTCATGCTGGTGTTCTGCGGCGCCAACCTGACGGCCGTGAAGAACTTCGGCGAGTTCGAGTTCTGGTTCGCCGCGCTCAAGGTCGGCGCCATCACGCTCTTCCTCGGCATCGGCGTCCTCGCGATCCTCGGCATCCTGCCGGGATCCGACGTGTCGGCGCCCGGTACCGACAACCTCACCGGCGTCGGCGGCTTCATGCCGAACGGCACCGACGGCCTGATCATCGGCCTCCTCGCGTCGGTCTTCGCGTACGGCGGTCTGGAGACCGTCACGATCGCCGCCGCCGAGTCCGAGAACCCGGTCAAGTCCGTCGCCAAGGCCGTGCGCACCGCGATGTGGCGCATCGCCCTCTTCTACGTGGGCTCGATGCTGGTCGTCGTCACGCTGCTGCCGTGGGACGACAAGGAGGTCGTCGCGAAGGGCCCGTACGTCGCCACGCTCAACCACCTCGGCATCCCCGGCGCCGGGGAGATCATGAACGTGATCGTCCTGATCGCGCTGCTCTCCGCGATGAACGCCAACATCTACGGCGCGTCGCGCATGTCGTACTCGCTGATCGAGCGCGGCATGGGCCCCAAGGCGCTCGGCAAGGTCTCGGGCGGCGTGCCGCGCCTCGCGGTGCTCGCCTCCTCGGTCTTCGGCTTCGTCTGCGTGCTGCTCAGCTACTGGCGCCCCGACGACGTCTTCCCCTGGCTGCTCAACATGATCGGCGCGATGATCCTGGTCGTCTGGATCTTCATCGCCGCCTCGCAGCTGATCCTGCGCCGCAGGACGGAGCGCGAGGAGCCGGAGAAGCTGGTCATCAAGATGTGGGCGTACCCGTTCCTGACCTGGGTGGCGCTTGCCGCGATGGCGTACGTGTTCTACCTGATGACGGAGCAGCCGGACACCCGCAAGCAGCTGCTCGCCACCGGCGCGCTGACGCTGGCGCTCGCCGTGATCGGGATCGTGCGGCAGAAGGTGGCGGAGAAGCGGGCGGCGGGCTAGCCCTCGCCCCCCCCCGACCTGGAGGAGCCCCGGACCAACTGGTCCGGGGCTCCGTCGCATCCGTGGATATTCCCGTGCGGACCTAGGACGAAGGGCTGATCAACTTCGCGTACCTCCTGCTGCTAGCCTGCACTTGCGAATGGGTTGCAATAACTTGGGCAACGCAGCGCACTAAGCGCACTACAGCAGAGCAGCAGTCGGAGGGCTCGGATCATGGCCATTTACACGCTTCCTGAACTTCCGTACGACTACGCGGCGCTCGAACCGGTCATCAACCCCCAGATCGTCGAGCTGCACCACGACAAGCACCACGCGGCGTACGTGAAGGGCGCGAACGACACCCTTGAGCAGCTGGAGGAGGCGCGCGACAAGGAAACGTGGGGCGCGATCAACGGCCTGGAGAAGAACCTGGCCTTCCACCTCTCCGGCCACATCCTGCACAGCATTTACTGGCACAACATGAACAGCCCCAAGGACGGTGGCGGCGGCGAGCCGCTGGCCGCCGACGGCGTCGGTGACCTGGCGGACGCGATCACCGAGTCCTTCGGCTCCTTCGCCAAGTTCAAGGCCCAGCTGACCAAGGCGTCGGCGACCACGCAGGGTTCCGGCTGGGGTGTGCTCGCCTACGAGCCGCTCAGCGGCCGCCTCATCGTCGAGCAGGTCTACGACCACCAGGGCAACATCGGCCAGGGTTCGACGCCGGTCCTGGTCTTCGACGCCTGGGAGCACGCCTTCTACCTGCAGTACAAGAACCAGAAGGTCGACTTCATCGAGGCCATGTGGCAGGTCGTCAACTGGCAGGACGTGGCCAAGCGTTACGCGGCCGCGAAGGAGCGGGTCAACAGCCTGCTGCTCGCCCCGTGAGCCACGGCTGTCGTCCGCTCCCCCGGTGACAGCCGATGAACGCCCCGCCTCGTGATCGTCTTCTCAACCTTCGCTGAGGCAGGCGGATAGAGGAAAGGCCCCCGTGAGGACATGACTCACGGGGGCCTTTCGGTGCGTTCGCCGCGGCAGCGGGGTCACGCGAAGTCGGGCCCTGCCGTCCGCGTCCGCTTGATCTCGTAGAAGCCCGGCGTGGACGCCACGAGCAGTGTGCCGTCCCAGAGCTTCGCCGCGGCCTCGCCCTTGGGGGCCGGGGTGACGACCGGGCCGAAGAAGGCGATCTGCTCGCCGTCGGCGCCGGGGACGGCGATGACGGGCGTGCCGACGTCCTGGCCGACCTTGTCGATGCCCTCCTTGTGGGAGGCGCGCAGCTCGGCGTCGTAGGTGTCCTTGCGCGCGTACTCGATGAGGTCGGCGGGCAGGCCCACGTCCGCGAGGGCGCCCGCGATGCTCTCGTCGGTCACGCCCTGGCCGCGGTTGTGGATGCGCGTGCCGAGCGCGGTGTACAGCTTGCCGAGGACCTCCTCGCCGTGCAGCTCCCGCGCGGCGATGGCCACCCGGACCGGGCCCCAGGACTTGCCGCCGGGACGCATGTTCTCGGCGTACTGCTCCGGCAGCTCGTCGAGCTTGTCCTCGTTCAGTACGGCGAGGCTCATCACGTGCCAGCGGACCTCCACGTCGCGGACCTTCTCCACCTCGAGCATCCAGCGCGAGGTCATCCACGCCCAGGGGCACAGCGGATCGAACCAGAAGTCGACGGGGGTCTTGCTGCCGTTCTCGGACATGTCTCTCCCTAGGGAATCCGTTCGCATCTGGCCGGGAGAACGTCGGTGGCGCATCGGGGCATTCCCGGATGTCGGCCGCGGACGGCACATGCGAGGATCGTAGACATTCGTACGAGTCATGCGAGTCACAAGGGAGTGCCGCCCGTGCCCGGTGAGAATCTGTCCCGCGACGAGGCCCAGGAGAGGGCCGCGCTGCTCTCCGTCGACGGTTACGAGGTCTTCCTCGACCTGCGGTCGGCGGTCGGCGAGAGCGGTCAGGAGCCGCGCACCTTCCGGTCCGTCACCACGATCCGCTTCCGCTCCGCGGAGCCGGGCGCCGCGACCTTCGCCGACCTGATCGCGCCCGCCGTCACCGCGGTCTCGCTCAACGGCAAGGACCTGGACCCCTCCGAGGTCTTCGACGGCACCAGGATCACCCTTGAGGACCTGGCCGAGGAGAACGAACTGGTGGTGGACGCCCAGTGCGCCTACAGCCGCACCGGCGAGGGCATGCACCGCTTCGTCGACCCGGAGGACGGCGAGGTCTACCTCTACACGCAGTACGAGCCCGCCGACTCGCGCCGCGTCTTCGCCAACTTCGAGCAGCCCGACCTGAAGGCGCCCTACCGCTTCGCGGTGCAGGCACCCGAGGGCTGGACCGCGTGGTCCAACGGCGTCGGTGAACTGACCGACGGCATCTGGAAGTTCGCCGAGACCAAGCCCATCTCGACGTACATCACGGCGGTCGTCGCCGGTCCCTACCACTACGTGACCGACTCCTACGAGCGCGTCCTGGACGACGGCACGCGCCTGGAGATCCCGCTCGGCGCGATGTGCCGCAAGGGCCTCGCCCCGCACTTCGACGCCGACGACGTCTTCCTGGTCACCAAGCAGGGCCTGGACTTCTTCCACGACAACTTCGACTACCCCTACCCCTTCGGGAAGTACGACCAGGCGTTCGTGCCGGAGTACAACCTCGGCGCGATGGAGAACCCGGGCCTGGTGACCTTCCGCGAGGAGTTCATCTTCCGCGGCAAGGTGACCACCGCGTCGTACGAGCGCCGGGCCAACGTGATCCTGCACGAGATGGCCCACATGTGGTTCGGCGACCTCGTCACCATGCGCTGGTGGGACGACCTGTGGCTCAAGGAGTCCTTCGCCGACTTCATGGGGTCCTTCTCGATGGTCGAGGCGACCCGCTTCACCAACGGCTGGATCACCTTCGCCAACAACCGCAAGGCGTGGGCCTACCGCGCCGACCAGCTGCCCTCCACGCACCCGGTCACGGCGGACATCCGCGACCTGGAGGACGCCAAGCTCAACTTCGACGGGATCACGTACGCCAAGGGCGCCTCGGTCCTCAAGCAGCTCGTCGCGTACGTGGGCCGGGACGCGTTCCTTGAGGGCGCCCGGCGCTACTTCAAGCGGCACGCGTACGGCAACACCGTCCTCGGCGACCTGCTCTCGGTCCTGGAGGAGACCTCCGGGCGCGACATGGCCTCCTGGTCCAGGGCCTGGCTCCAGACGGCGGGCGTCAACTCCCTCACCCCGCAGGTCATCCTGAACGCGGAGGGCCGGATCACCGAGCTCTCCGTTCTCCAGGAGGCCGCCGGCTCTGCTCATCAGTCGGCTCCGCCGACGGGCACCCCCGAACTGCGGCCGCACCGCGTCGCGGTGGGCCTGTACCGCCGCGCCGCCGGTGGCGACCTCGAGCGGTACGCCCGCGCGGAGGTCGACGTCGAGGGCCCGCGCACGGTGGTGGGCGAGCTGGCCGGCTCGGAGGCCCCCGAGCTGGTCCTGGTCAACGACGACGACCTGACCTACTGCAAGATCCGCTTCGACGAGAACTCGCTCGCCACGCTGCGCGAGCACCTCGGCGACATCACGGATCCGCTGGCCCGCGCCCTGTGCTGGTCCGCGCTGTGGAGCCTCACGCGCGACGGCCTGATGCCCGCGCGGGACTTCGTCTCCCTCGTGCTGCGCTTCGCCGGGCGCGAGAGCGACATCGGCGTCCTGCAGATGCTGCACGCGTGGACCAACTCCGCCCTCACGCACTACGCGGCGCCCGGCTGGCGCGAGGAGGGCGGGCGCGCGCTCGCCGAGGGCGCTCTGCACGAGCTGCGGATCGCCGGTCCCGGCAGCCAGCACCAGCTGACGTGGGCGCGGTTCTTCGCGACCGTGGCGTCCTCCGATGCCGATCTCCAGCTGCTCCAGGGCCTGTTGGACGGCACGGCCAAGATCGACGGCCTGGACGTCGACCAGGAGCTGCGCTGGGCGTTCCTGAGCCCCCTGGCCGCGCACGGCGCCGCCGACGAGCAGGTCATCGCCGCCGAACTGGCCCGTGACGACACGGCGTCGGGCAAGCGGCACCAGGTGCGGTGCCTGGCCGCGCGGCCCTCCGCGGCGGTCAAGGCGCAGGCGTGGGCCTCCGTCGTGGAGTCGGACGCGCTCTCGAACGCGCTGGTCGAGGCGACCATCTCCGGGTTCGCCCAGTCCTCGCAGCGGGAGCTCGTGGCGCCCTACGTCGCCAAGTACTTCGACGCCATCGAGCGGGTCTGGGCCGAGCGGTCCATCCAGATCGGCATGGACGTGGTGCGGGGTCTCTTCCCGCACCTGGTCAGCGACGAGGCGACGCTCGCGGCGGCGGACGCGTGGCTCGCCGCCCACGAGGCGTCGGCACCCGCCCTGCGCCGTCTCGTCCTGGAGGCGCGGGACGATCTGGCGCGGGCGCTGCGGGCGCAGCTCTGCGACGGGGCGGCCGCCGCTTAGTCCGAGCTGGTCCGGGGGCGGCCTGCGGCCCGCGTGGCTCGCTGGCCGCGGGTCGTCTCCGGTTCGGCCGAAGTTCCGTTTCATCGGCAGTCGAACATCCGTACTTTAGGGCGAGCTTGTCCGGATTTGTCGACGGGCGTGTAACAGCGGTTAGCTGGGGGACCGGTCGCGGGAACGACCGCTTCATGAACCACAACACCCCGCTCTCGCCCCTCCCCCTCCAGCACCTCGCCGATGTCCAGCTCCGCGTCATGAGCACCGCCCAGCTCGGCGCGCACGGCATCTCCTCCGCCGACGCGGGCGCCCACTGCCGCCCCGGCGGCCCCTGGCAGCAACTCCTGCCGGGTGTCTGCCTGTTGCACCCTGGACCGCCCACCAGCGAAGAGCGTCTGCACGGCGCCCTGTTGTACGCGGGCCGTCCCCCGGCCCGGGTGGCGCGGGCCGTGCCCGCGCAGCCCGGCGCGGGCGAGCCGCACGCCGCGTACGCCGACGCGATGATCACGGGTCTCGCGGCGCTCGCCCTGCACCGCTTCGCGTCCGCGCCCCCGTTGCTCTCCCTCGACCGCATCGACGTCCTCGTGCCGCGCACGCGGCGGCTGCGTTCGGTGGGGTTCACCCGGCTCGTGCGCGGCCACGGCATGCCGACTCCCCAGCAGATCACGGGAGTTCCCGTCGCCCCGGTGCCGCGTGCCATCGCCGACGCGGTGGCCCAGCTCACCGAGGCGGGTGCGGTGCGGCGACTGCTCACCGAGGCGGTGCGCGGCGGGCACTGCGAACCGGCCGCGATCGTGCGGGAGTTGAACCGCGCGCGGCTGCTCACCCGGCCCCACGTCGTGGACGCCGTCGACTCCCTGCTCGCCGAAGGGCGCGTCATCGCCGAGGACCGGCTGTACCGAATGGTCGCCGAGTACGGACTCCCCGACCCGCTGTGGAACGTCGACCTGCGGCTGCCCGGCGGCCCGCACCTCGGCGGCGTCGACGCCTACTGGCCCGACCAGGCCGTCGCCGTGGAGCTGGACACCCGGGCGCCGCGCCAGGGCTTCAGGCAGGACGACGACGCCCTGTGGTCCGAGTACGCGCGCAAGCGCGAGCATCTGGAGCGGCTCGGCATCACCGTCGTCCACATCACCCCGAAGAAGCTGCGGGATTCCCTGGAGCAGCAGGCCACGATCGTACGGACGGCGCTGATGGCGTCGACCGACCGGGACCCGGCCGCGTATGTGGTGGTGCTGCCCAGATGACACGGGCGCGGTGCGGCGGTCGCGGGACCGCAGGAGGGGAGTGAAGGGGCGGAACGCCGTGGGTCCACGGGTTCCGCCCCTTCGCATGTCCTCGGTCGCCTCGGTCTACTTGCCGCAGAACTCCGCCTCGGCCACGGGGTCGGCGTCGCCCGCCCAGTCGCCGTTCATGTTGAGCGCCAGCGAGTGGCTGCCGTCCTCGGTCGTCACCGCCAGGTTCGACGAGCCGTGGAGGTCGCCGTCGTGGCCCCAGACCGTCCGCTTGACCGTCCCCTTGCAGGGCAGTGTCAGCTCGATGAGGCCGAGCCCGTACCTGCCGCCGCGGTCCTCGCCCCGGGAGACCGTGTCCTTCATCTCGGCGAGCTGCTCCTTGGGCAGCAGGCGGCCGCCGAGGAGCGCCGAGTAGAAGCGGTTCAGGTCGGCGGAGTCGGAGATGACCTCGCCCGCGGAGCTCGCGAAGGACGGGTTGAGCTCCGTCACGTCGTACGTCTTGGCCTCGGGGTCCAGGGGGAGCTTGCCGTAGGCACGGGAGCTGGGCCGCGGCATGGTGGCTCGGGTGCCGGGGGCGATGGTGGCCTTCAGGTCGAGGGGTTCGATGACGCGCCGCTCGATCTCGTCGCCGTACGCGTTCCCCGTCACCTTCTTGATGATCATCCCGGCGACGACGTAATTGGTGTTGGAGTAGCCCCAGCCCTTGCCGGGCTCGAAGACCCGTTTGTTGCGCATGGCGAGCTTCACCAACTGCTCGGGCGTCCAGGTGTCGTAGCGGTGCTTGAAGAACTCCGTGCTGAACACCTTGCGGGAGAACTCGTCGTCCCGGGAGTAGTCGGCGATCCCGCTGGTCTGGTTGAGGATCTGGCGGACCGTGATCGCGTCCCCGTCGTGCTCGTTCCCCTCGACGACGCCCGGCAGCCACTTGCCCACCGTGTCGTCCAGATCGATCCGGCCCTCCGCCTGCAGTTGCAGCAGCACGGTCGCCACGAACGTCTTGGTGATGCTGCCGACCCGGAAGCTGTCGTGCTTGCCGCGCGGCGTGCCCCGTCTCAGGTCGCCGACGCCCGAAGCGGCGTTCCAGGAGCCGTACTTGTCGCGCACCTGCGCGGTCA
Organism: Streptomyces kanamyceticus; assembly: GCF_008704495.1. Classification (NCBI taxonomy): domain Bacteria; kingdom Bacillati; phylum Actinomycetota; class Actinomycetes; order Kitasatosporales; family Streptomycetaceae; genus Streptomyces; species Streptomyces kanamyceticus. The sequence goes on along the minus strand of NZ_CP023699.1, from coordinate 6,635,895 downwards.
CGCCGGGCACGCCCTCCGCGACGATGCCGTCCAGCGCCCCCTGGGTCGCCTCGTGCCGGTGGTCGCCGTGCCCGGGCCGCGGCGTCGCGGCCGACGCGGGGGCCGCGAGCGCGCCCGCCGCCAGCGTCACGGTCAGCGCCGCCGCGGCGCCCGTCATGCCTCTGCGCGGCATCATGCCTTCTTCTCCGATCCACAGAACTCCGCCGTCACCGCGGGGCTTACGTCGCCCGCCCAGTCGCCGTTGATGTTGAGCGCCATCGAGTGGCGACCGTCCGGGGTCGTCAGCGCCAGGGACGACGAGCCGTGAATGCCTCCGTCGTGGCCCCAGAGCATCCCCTCGCAGGGCAGTTGGACCTCGGAGATGCCGAGCCCGTAGCCACCGGCCCTCCCGTCCACGGGAACCACCGTCTTCATCTCGGCGAGCTCCGCCTTGGGCAGCAGGCGGCCGCCGAGGAGCGCCGAGTAGAAGCGGTTCAGGTCGGCGGAGTCGGAGATGATCTCGCCCGCGGAGCCCCCCATGGACGGGTTGAGCTCCGTCACGTCGTACACCTTGGCCTCGGGGTCCAGGGGGAGCTTGCCGTAGGCGCGTGAGCTGGGCCGGGGCATGGTGGCGCGGGTGCCGGGGACCGTCGTGGCGTTCAGGTGGAGGGGGTTGATGACGCGGCGCCTGATCTCGTCGCCGTACGCGTTCCCCGTCACCTTCTTGATGATCATCCCGGCGAGGATGTAGTTGGTGTTGGAGTACTTCCACTCCGTGCCGGGCTCGAAGTCCGGCTTGTGGCGCATCGCGAGCTTCACCAACCGCTCGGGCGTCCAGGTGTCGTAGCGGTGCTTGAAGAACTCCTTGCTGAACACCTTCTTCGCGAAGTCCTCGTCGGTGGTGTAGTCGAAGATCCCGCTGGTGTGGTTGAGGAGCTGGCGGACCGTGATCCGGTCCCCGTCGTGCCCGTGGCCCTCGACGACGCCCGGCAGCCACTTGCCCACCGCGTCGTCCAGATCGATCCGCCCCTCCGCCTGGAGTTGCAGCAGCACGGTCGCCACGAACGTCTTGGTGATGCTGCCCACGCGGAAGCGGTCGTGCTCGCCGCGCGGCGTGCCCCTCTTCAGGTCCCCGACGCCCGAAGCGGCGTCCCAGGAGCCGTACTTGTCGCGCACCTGCGCGGTCACGCCCGGCACGCCCTCCGCGACGATGCCGTCCAGCGCCCGTCGGGTCGCCTCGTGCCGGTCCCCCTGCGCCGCGGCGGAGGCCGGGGCGGCGAGTGCCCCCGCCGCCAGCGCCATCGCCGTCGTCACCATCGCCGCCGCCCCCAGCACACGGCTCCTTCGCACTGCCATTTGGTGCCCCCTCCGCCGTTGATCGTGGTCGCCAGAGGGGACTGGGCCGCCCGGTGCCGAGGTTGACAGCGGTGTGCGGGTTGAGCGAGTTTCGGCCGATCGCCGGGAACCTCGATGTTCCCGCGCGTTCAGCCCTTCTTGAGGATCAGTTCCGTGTTCCTGTCCCCCGCCTCGCCGCCCAACGTCGGCTTCGCGCCAGGGGCGTTGAAGGACAGCTCGCGATACAGCGCGGCCAGTCCCGTCTGGGAGAGATCGGCGAAGTCCGTGCGGTGCGGGGCGGCGGATTCGATGAGCGTGGTGAAGAGGGAGACCGTGCCGTCGTGGTTGTCGCTGATCTCCACCACCCGCGCGAGCTGCGGAAAGTCGATGTGGGACGCCGTGGAGACCTCCCAGAAGGAGCCGTGCGGGGTCCGGTGCGGCGTGATGGCGTTCTTGTGGCTGTGGCCGTTGACCCAGGCCAGAACTGATCGGTGACGGCCGAGCAGCGCGAGGATCTCGTCGCCGCCGTGCCGGGCCTCGCCGGGCCTGGCGGGGTCGTGCCGGAGGTTCCGCATGGTCTTGCTGGTGTGGTGGCTGAGGACGATGACGTACGACGGGCCGCCCGCACGTCGTTCGTTGGCGGCCAGTTCCCTTTCCAGCCAGCGGAGTTGGCCGGTTCCGAGCGAGCCCTCGTAGTGGCCGCCCGGGTCGGTGGTGTCCAGGCTGATGCCGAGCACGTCGTCACTGATGCGGAAGGAGTAGTACTGGGTGGCGGCCGCGAGGTTCTCCTGCGTGTAGCCGTGGCCGACGGGGCCCCGGCCCTTGTGGACCGGGTCCAGGTGCGCCCGTATGTACTCGGCCGGGGTGAAGGGCGCCCGCGACTCGTCCGGCGTGACGTTCCGCATGTGCCGCGACTCGCTCTTGAGCAGCTCCTTGAAGTGGTCGCCCTTGGGGTCGCGACCCTTCTTGACGGCCTTCCACAGGGCGGCGCCGCGCTGCTCGTCCAGCGCCATCAACTTCCGCCCGCCGACGGCGAATTCGGTGAAGTAGGGGTCCTTGGGCGCCCAGCAGCCGCCGGGCAGCGCGTCGTGGTTGCCGACCGTGGAGTACCAGGGCAGACCGAGTCCCGGGCTGTTGACCTCGCGGATCGCGGCGTCGAGGAAGCCGTGCAGGCGCGGGAAGCCGAGGCGTTTGTCGGCGTCGCGCAGGACGTCGTCCGGGTGCCAGTAGAGCTTGAGTCCGCTGTCCTGGACGCCTTCGTAATGGCGCGGGTCACCGGTGTTGGGCGTGATGCGGCCGCCGCTCATCACCTTGAGGAACCAGTCCAGTTCACCGCGCGAGTTGTTGTCGGTGTTGTCGCCGGTGGTGACGACGCAGTGCAGCGGCGCGCCGGTGGCGGGCGCGCCGCGCAGCGAGTTGACGCGCTCGACGAGGGCGACGGCACCGGCCACCGAGAGGGACTCCTGCGGGCGCCAGGCGCTCGCGGTCTGCGCGCGCAAGTACTCGTAGCGCAGCGGGTGTTGCACGTCGACCAGGTGCAGATCGGTGAACTGGACGAACGCGGCGAGCGCGGTCCTGCGCCCCTCGCGCCCCGGCTTCGCGGCCGCCAGGTCGCCGCGGACCACGCGCCCCCAGGCGGGCCCTTCACCGAGCCGCCGGTAGCCGGAGGTGCCGCGCGCGGCGGCCGCGGTGAGCAGGGTGGTGCCGCCCCGGTAGGGCGCGAGGGGTGCGGCGGGCGCCTGCCGGGAGCGCGGTACGGTGGCGCGCCCGGCGGGTGCGGCGTTGCCCGAGCCCGCGCCGGGGCCGAGCGCGTAGCCGATGCCCGCGGAGAGGGTGACCGCTCCGGTGACGGCGAGGAACGCGCGGCGGTCGAGGGACGTGGCGGCCGTGGCCGTCGCGCGGGCGGCGTGGGCCGTGGCGGTGGCGGCGTGGGCGGCGGCCGTGGCGGTTGCGGTGGCGACAGAGCGTGTGCGCGGCATGGCGCGGTCTCCCCGAGTGCGAACGCGTCGGCAGTGGTCGCGGGGGGCCCGGGCCTGGCTTCGGCCTGCGAACTCCCCGCTCGTACTGGATCGTTGGCAGCGGGGGTGACCTGCGCGTGAACGAGACCGCAACGTGCGGCGCAGATCACCGTACGTGGATCAGCCGACACCCTGCGCGGTCACGAGGCCCTCTCCGGCCGGAGAGGAGGCGGTCACTCCTCGTTCATCTTTCGGGGAAGGGAAGGCTCATCGGGGGCTCAGCGGCCGGGTTCCGCGGCGTGGCCGCCGTGGCCGTCGGCGGGGCGTGCGCGCCACAGTTCGAGGCCGATGTCGACGAGTCCGACGCGGTCGAGGTCCGGCACGGACTCCAGGGGGTGCCAGGCGGCGAGGTCGGTGGAGCCGTCCGTCTCGTGGCGCAGGGTGCCGCCGGTGATCCGGCCCTCGTACACGATGCGCAGGCCGTGGAAGTCGGCGACGGCGCCGAGCCTGCGGGGGTAGCGGCGACGCAGCGAGTCGATGCCGAGGAGGGCGACCGGCTCGACCACGTAGCCGGTCTCCTCGTCGGCCTCGCGGATCACGGTGTCGTAGGGATCCTCACCGTGGTCCATGCCGCCGCCGGGCAGCGTCCACCGTTTGCTGCCGTCGCCTGCGACCCAGCGGGCCAGCAGCACCTGCCCGTCGCGTACGCATACGGCGTAGGCCGCCACCCGGAGCTCTTTCTGCACGGATTGACGCTAGGCGCTCCGCTGGGGTTTGGGGGGTTAACGTGCGGGTCCGTCTCGGCTGGGCGCGCCCACGCGGCGGAGCCGCACATGTCACAGCCCCGCGCCCCTAACGGGGCCCGGACCAGCGCCAGGGGCTTGCGTGCGGGGTCTCGGTCGTCTCTGTGAGGGTGAAGCGGACCGTGCGGGTGTCGTCGGGGGCGTAGGCGGTCTCGGCCGTGCCCGTGAGTTGGAGGGTGGTGCCCGTCGTCCAGTCGAGGAAGAGGAGGCCCGCCCGGGGGTTCTGTGTGAGGTTGCCCAGGGACAGGAACATGGCGTTGCCCGGGAAGTCGTCCCATTCCAGTGCGTACGGCGAGGTGACGCGGACGAAGCCGGGGTCGCCGCCGCGGTGGCTGGCGTCGGCGCCGTGCGCGTGGACCGTGGCGAGGAAGAAGGTGTCCGCGGCGGCGACGAACGCGCGCTGCTCGTCCGTGAGCCCCGTGCCGCGCCGGGGCTCGCCGGGACCTTCCGGCCGCCTCCCCTCGTACAGCTCCCGCTTCACGATGTACTTCGGGCAGTTGGAGAACACCTTGTCGGCCTCGATCGCGAGGCCGCGGGGCGTGGGCCTGGCCCGGCCGTTCAGGCGCATGCGGCGCCGGGTGCGGGGATCCAGGGCGATGGTGCCGACGGGCGCACCGTCGCGGGCGAGCGTCTCGGCGAGGGGGTCGGTCGCGGGCACCCCGTCCGCCACCGAGATCTGGCGGGGCCCCGTGGCCCGTACGAAGCCGGGGGCGCCGGTCAGGAGCGAGGCGTGGACGGCGCCCGCCCCGTCCGCGCCGCCGAGCACCAGCATCGGCTGGATCTCCAGGAACGCGGCGGCTACGGGGCGGATGCCCTGGCCTATTGAGCGGCCCACGTGGTCGGCCTGGGTCCTTACGCCTGCCTTGTCCTGCACGGTGCGGGAGCCCTGGTGGTAGGGGGTCTGCACTTCGGCGTGCGGCGTCATCTGTGAGCTCCTATCCGCGGGTGCGTTGTGGCTGGGCGCGCAGTTCCCCGCGCCCCTTATGGGGCGCCCCCCCTGCGGGACGCCTAGAAGAAGCCGCAGGTAGGGGCCGACTCCACCGGTGTCGTCCGCGACTCCGCGCCCGACGGGGCGTAGATCTCCAAGCGCGTGCCGTCCGGGTCGTGGAAGAAGATTCCGCCGGACGTCGCGCCCTCGCCGTGCGGTACGACCCCCTCGTACGCGAACTCCACGCCGTACGCCCGCAGTGCGCTCTCGTACTCCCTGACCCGTTCGACCGTGTCGACCTCGATCGCCAGGTGGTGCAGGCCCGCGTTGCCCTTGGCGTAGGCGGCGTCGGCCTGCTGCCAGAGCGTGAGCACGGGGCGGCCGCCCTCCTCCCCCAGGAAGGCGAAGCGGCGGCCTTCCTCCTTGCCCTCGCCGAGTACGACGCCGTAGCCGAGTACGTCCCGGTAGAACGCGAGTGAGCGCTCCAGGTCGGTGACGTTGAGGCCGATGTGGCCGGTGCGCGGAGCGGTGGACTTAGTCATGACTCTCCCCTGAGGCCGACTGGCACTAACCTTTGAAAGTGAGATTAAGGGTTAGAGATGGAGTGCGTCAACCAGTCACGTACCCTTGACCGGTTAGTTCCGAAGGGAGCCCCCATGTCCGCCGCCGCCAAGGCCCCGCACGACCCCCGCCCGCTCGTCGGCGAGCCGCTCTCCCTCGATCTGCTCAACACCGTCTGGATGCGTGACGGCGAGCGCCAGGACCTGCTCACGGACACCGAGGGGCTCGCGGTCTGGCTCGCGGCGAACGGGCTCGGTGACCGCTTCGCCGCCGACGGCCCGACCCTGGAGCACGTCCTGCGCGCCCGCGACGCGCTCGCCCGTGCCGTGGACTCCCCCGGCGACCCGGCGGGCGCCGCCCTCGTCGACGAGGTCCTCGCGCACGGCCGCATCCGCGCGCGCCTCACCGGTGAAGGTCCCGGCGAGGAGCCCGAGTTCGCGGATCCGGCGTGGGGCGCGGCCTGGCTCGCCGCGCGCGACTATCTGCGCCTGCTCGCCACCGCGCCCGACCGGATCCGCGGCTGCGCCCACGAGGCGTGCGTGCTGCACTTCTTCGACACCTCGCGCAACGGCACCCGCCGCTGGTGCTCGATGGCCGCCTGCGGCAACCGCGCGAAGGCGTCGCGGCACTACGCGCGCTCGCGCGAGACGTGACGGGGACGTGAACAGTTCCCTGCCCAAGTCCCCCTATACACCGCCTTGTCCGCCATGGCGCATGGCGGAATTGCGTCATGGCTCGATCACAGCTCGGACAACTCTCCCCAAACAGCTGTCACTTGCGTAAGGCTGAGCGGTCATCCGGCCCCGGATTCCGGAACGTCACGGGATCCGGGGCCGAATCGACCCTCCTTCCCGACCTTCACGCACAGGGATGCCGATGCCCAGATCCAGTTCCAGCGCCAGACGCGCGCCCCGTCTCGCGATAGCCGTCGGTCTCACCGCCGCGCTCTGCGCGACCGGGGCCGCCCCCATGGCCTTCGCCGCGGACAGCGCGCCCGTCCCCGCCCCCAAGTCCACCGGTGACAAACTCGGTTCGGCCGACGCCGAACTGCTCGCCGACGCCAAGGCGGACGGCGAGAAGACCGTCACGATGATGGTGGCCACCGCGCCCGGCGCCACCGAGCAGGTCGCGGACCAGCTCGACGCCGTCAAGGGCGGCTCGGTCGGCCGCACCTACGACAAGCTCGGCTACGTCCGCGCGACCGTGCCGACGGCCAAGGCCGACGCCGCGATCAAGTCGGCCGCCAAGCTGTCGTCCGTGCACGGCATCGACCTGCGGCACGAGATCGAGCTCGACGACCCGACCCCGGCCGCGGACCGCGCGAAGGGCGCGAAGCCCGCCGCCAAGGGCACGTACGCGGGCCCCGGCAAGAGCACCCCGGCGAAGAACCCGTACAACCCGTCCGCCGAGACCGGCGCCGTCGACTTCGTGAAGAAGCACCCGAAGGCCGACGGCCGCGGCATCACCATCGGCATCCTGGACTCCGGCATCGACCTGGGCCACCCCGCGCTGAAGAAGACCTCCACCGGCGAGCGCAAGATCACCGACTGGGTGACGGCGACCGACCCGATCGTGGACGCGGACGGCACCTGGCGCCGCATGACCAACCCGGTCACCGGACCCGTCTTCACCTGGGACAGCGAGACGTGGAAGGCCCCGGCGGGCTCCTTCCAGGTCAACCGCTTCCGTGAGTCGGCCACCACGGGCGGCGACGCCAAGGGCGACATCAACCGCGACGGCGACACCACCGACAGCTGGGGCGTCCTGTACGACCCGGCGGCCGGGACGGTCCGCGTCGACCTGAACGACAACAACGACTTCACCGACGACGAGGTCCTCAAGCCGTACAAGGAGGACCACCAGGTCGCCTACTTCGGCAAGGACGACCCGGCGACCGACGTCGTCGAGCGCGTCCCGTTCGTCGTCGAGATCCGCAAGGACGTGCCGACGGACCCGTACGGCGGCGACTGGGTCGGCAAGAAGGCCGACTTCGTCAACATCGGCGTCATCGAGTCCGAGCACGGCACGCACGTCGCGGGCATCACCGCGGCCAACGGCCTGTTCGGCGGCAAGATGAACGGCGCGGCGCCCGGCGCCAAGCTGGTCTCCTCGCGCGCCTGCACCTGGACCGGCGGCTGCACCAACGTCGCGCTCACCGAAGGCATGATCGACCTCGTCACCAAGCGCGGCGTCGACATCGTGAACATGTCGATCGGCGGCCTCCCGGCGCTGAACGACGGCAACAACGCGCGCGCCGAGCTCTACAAGCGCCTCATCGACGAGTACGGCGTCCAGCTGGTGATCTCCGCGGGCAACAGCGGCCCCGGCGCGAACACCATCGGCGACCCCGGCCTCGCCGACAAGGTCATCTCGGTCGGCGCCGCCATCTCCAAGGAGACCTGGGCCGCCAACTACGGCTCCCAGGTGGAGAAGAAGTACGCGATGATGCCGTTCTCCTCGCGCGGCCCGCGCGAGGACGGCGGCTTCGCGCCGATCATCTCCGCGCCAGGATCGGCCATCAACACCACGCAGACCTGGCTGCCGGGCTCCCCGGTCGCCGAGGCGGGCTACCAGCTGCCCGCCGGTTACTCGATGCTGCAGGGCACCTCGATGGCGTCCCCGCAGGCCGCGGGCGCCTCCGCGCTGCTGCTCTCCGCGGCCAAGCGCGAGCACATCAAGCTCACCCCCGCGAAGCTGCGCACCGCGCTGACCTCGACCGCGAGCCACATCCGCGGCGAGCAGGCGTACGCGCAGGGCACCGGCCTGATCGACATCGTGGACGCCTGGGACTCCATCGAGGACAACGCCAAGGCGCACACGTACACGGTGAAGGCCCCGGTCGACACCGCCCTGGAGCAGGAGCTGAAGAAGCCGGGCACCGGCATCTACGACCGTGAGGGCGGCCTGAGGACCGGCCAGAAGCGGACGTACGACGTGACGATCACCCGCACCTCGGGCCCGGACCGCGGCGTCCACCACGAGCTTGACCTGGTCAACAACCACGAGAACACGTTCAAGCTGCTCGGCAAGGGCGACGTGACGCTGCCGCTGAACAAGCCGGTCACCGTCAAGGTCCAGGCGAAGGCCAAGTCCGCCGGGCTACACAGCGCGATCCTGACCGTGGACGACGAGCGCACCGAGGGCATCGACCAGCAGATCATGTCGACGGTCGTCGTCTCGGCGCCGCTCGCCAAGCCGTCGTACACGTTCTCCGCGTCCGGCGCCACGCAGCGCAACAGCACCACGTCGTACTTCGTGACGGTCCCCAAGGGCGCCAAGTCCCTGGAGGTCTCGCTCGGCGGTCTGAAGGACAAGAGCCAGACGCGCTTCATCGCGGTGCACCCGTACGGCGTCCCGCTCGACTCCACCTCGTCGATCGTCTGCTACCCGAACTACGAGAACCCCGCCAACACCTGCCGCCCGGACCTGCGTTCGTACGCGGACCCGCAGGCCGGTGTCTGGGAGATCGAGGTCGAGTCGCGCCGTACGTCGCCGCTGCTCGACAACCCGTACAAGCTGAACGTCGCCGCGCTCGGTGTCGCCTTCGACCCGGCCGTGCAGACGCTGCCCGAGGCGAAGGTCGGCACCCCGGCCCCCGTCTCGTGGAAGGCCACGAACGACTTCGCGGCGGTCGACGGCAAGCTGAAGGGTGGCTCGCTCGGCTCCTCCAAGTCGGCGCGGCCCACCATCAAGCAGGGTGACACGCAGGTCACCGAGGTCGTCGTGCCCGCGGGCGCGGAGCGTCTCGACGTCGCCATCGGCTCCACCGCCGATGTCGCCGCCGACCTCGACCTGGCCGTCAAGAAGGACGGCGTCGTCGTCGGTTCGTCGGCGGAGGGCGACTCGGAGGAGTCGGTCAGCCTGACCAAGCCCGCCGCCGGTACGTACACGATCGAGGTGGCGGGCTACTCGGTGCCGTCGGGGTCGACCGCGTACGACTACCGCGACGTGTTCTTCTCCGACGCGCTCGGCAAGGTCACCGTCGACGAGTCGAAGCAGATCAAGCTCGGCAACGGCGCCACGGCGGGCGTCGATGCCAAGGTCGAGGCAAAGGCCCCGGCTGCCGCGGGCCGTGAGCTGTTCGGCGAGGTGTCCCTGCTGAACGCCGGTGGCACGGTCGCGGGCAGCGGCAGTGTGAAGGTCGCGAAGGTCACGTCGTAACAGTGTCCTCAATCGCCGGACGGGCTCGAACGAGCCCGTCCGGCGCACTGGATCGTCGTCGACCTCGGCAGGGCCTTGAGGATCATCGCGCGCAGCCGCTCGCGGTCCTTGCCGGTGGCCCAGTTGTCCGGCTCGGCCGCGTTCTTCGGGATGGTGATCAGGACGTCGTCGCCCTTCTTCAGGCGCGGGTCCACGTCGTGGTTCATGGGGAACCTGAGCGTCCCGGCCCCCGTCTTCGGCTTCAGATAGCGCTTCACGTCGAGCGTGACGCGGTCCTGTACGCCGCCGGGCACCGGATCGACCGCCGTGACCGTGCCCTCCACGATCAGCCGCGAGCAGGCGACGAAGCCCTCGGGGCTCTGGTCGGCGGCGGCTCCTCCGCCGCCGTCGCCCCGCCCCTCGGGCGCCGCCCCGCTCGCCTTGTCCGTGTCGCCCGTCGTGCTCTGCCCGGCGTCCACGGCGAGCCAGGCGAGCCCGCCGATCACCAGCGCGGCCACCGTCGCGGCGACGGTGCCGAGGCCGACGGTGACGCGGTGCCGGGCCGCCGAGCGCGGGGCCCTGATCGGCACCACCGGAGCCGGAGCCGGAGCCGGAGCCGGAGCCGGAGCCGGAGCCGGAGCCGGTGGCGCGGGCTCGGGCGCGGCCGCGAGCGCGTCGCCCACCGCGCCGAGCCGCTCCCGCAGCAGCGTGATGTCCGCCACGGCCGCCGCGTGCTCGGCGGCGAAGTCGGGGTCGCGCCGTGCCTCGTCCGGCACGGGCTCGTCCGTGATCGCCAGCAACAGCGCGTCGAAGTCCCCGCGGTCGGTCTTGTCGTCGCCGGGCACGTCACACCACCTCCCCTTCGTGCAGCCGCGCCCGCAGGAGACGTACCGCCGTGTGCAGCCTGCTCTTGACCGTGCCCTCCGGTATGCCCAGTTCGTCGGCGATCGCCCGGACCGGCAGATCCGCGTAGAAGCGAAGGACCACGACCTGGCGCTGGGCGTCCGGCAGCTCCCCGAGGCCCTGCGCGACGGCGAGCGAGGTGGCCCGCGCCTCCGCGCCGTCCTCGTCGGTGGACTCGCGCCACAGCACGGCGAGCCGCTCGCCGAGCCGCTCCTGCCTGCGCCTGGCCCGGTGCCAGTCCATGGCCAGGTTGGAGGCGACGACGGCCGCCCACGCGGACACGTCGCGCGGCGCCTCGCGCCCGTCGGCCGCCCGCTCCAGGAGTTTCAGACGGACCTGCTGCACCCCGTCCGGCAGGTCGGCGTGCGGCACGCCGCCGAGCGCGAGCACGGCCCTGACCCGGTCCTCCTGGGCGGGATCGAGCGGATCCGCCCCCCGTGGCACGGCCCCCGCCTGTGACGCGCGGCGCACTTTCCTGCGCGGCAATGTGCCCCTCCGATCCCCGCCTTTCCCCTACGACGCGGGGGCGGCCCGAAACGTTCGCCCCGATGTGGCGTCCCGCACCTCGGACATTGGATTGGACAACGCGGCCCTGGACAGACGCATCATGGAGCAAGCCCAGGCCGGGGTCACCGGGCCGCACACACACGGAGGAAGTACCTGTGAAGGTCGGAATCGTCGGAGCCACCGGTCAGGTCGGCACGGTCATGCGCAAGATCCTCGCCGAGCGGAAGTTTCCCGCCAACGAGCTGCGCCTGTTCGCCTCGGCCCGTTCGGCGGGCTCGGTCCTGGACGGCGTGACCGTCGAGGACGCCTCCACGGCGGACTACACGGGCCTGGACATCGTGCTCTTCTCCGCCGGTGGCGCCACCTCCAAGGCCCTCGCCGAGAAGGTCGCGTCGCAGGGCGCCGTCGTGATCGACAACTCCTCGGCCTGGCGCATGGACCCCGAGGTCCCCCTCGTCGTCTCCGAGGTCAACCCGCACGCGATCGCGAACCGCCCCAAGGGCATCATCGCCAACCCGAACTGCACGACGATGGCCGCGATGCCGGTCCTCAAGCCGCTGCACCTGGAGGCGGACCTCGAAGCCCTCGTCGTCGCCACCTACCAGGCGGTGTCCGGATCGGGCCTCGCCGGTGTCGACGAGCTCTTCGAGCAGGTCGAGAAGGTCGGCGAGGAGGCCCCGAAGCTCACCCACGACGGCTCGGCCGTCGACTTCCCCGAGCCGGACAAGTACGTCGCGCCCATCGCGTACAACGTGCTGCCGATGGCGGGCTCCATCGTCGACGACGGCCTGAACGAGACCGACGAGGAGCAGAAGCTCCGCAACGAATCCCGCAAGATCCTGGAGATCCCGGGCCTGAAGGTCTCCGGCACCTGCGTGCGCGTCCCGGTCTTCACCGGCCACTCCCTCCAGGTCAACGCCCGCTTCGCGCGTCCGCTGAGCCCCGCGCGGGCCACCGAGATCCTCGCCTCCGCCGAGGGCGTCGTCCTCACGGACGTCCCGACGCCGCTGGTCGCCGCGGGCAAGGACGACGCGTTCGTGGGCCGCATCCGGAGCGACGAGACGGTCGAGAACGGCCTGGCCTTCTTCATCTCCGACGACAACCTCCGCAAGGGCGCCGCGCTGAACGCCGTCCAGATCGCGGAGCTGGTCGCGGCGGAGCTCAAGGGCTGACGCACCGGCCGTACGTCCGGGAGGGACGGTCACCGCTCGGCGGTGGCCGTCCCTTTCGCGTGCGCCCGCTCGTGCTCCGTCCCGTGCCCGTTCGCGTGCCCCGCGGACCGCGCGCACGCCACGACGGCCATCGAGAGCACCGCGAGCCCGCCGCCGAGCCAGAGCACGCCGCCCGCCCCTCGGCCGTCCGCGACCCGGCCGCCGACGAAGGCGCCGAGCGCTATCGCCACGTTGAACACGCCCGCGAAGAGCGCCGACGCCGCCTCCCGGGCGTGCGGCGCCGCGTTCATCACCCAGTTCTGGGCGGAGACCGAGACCCCGCCGTACGCCAGGCCCCAGGCCACGAGCAGCGCCACCGACGCGGCGAGCGCGGCGCCCGCGGGCACCATCAGGAGCACGACGGCGGCGAGCCCCGCGCTGATCGCGAGCAGCGCCTTGCGCGGGTCGCGGGCCGCGACGGCGCCGCCCACGAAGTTGCCGACGATGCCCGCGACGCCGTAGGCGAGGAGCAGGGTGCTGATCAGGCCCGCGCCGATGCCGGGCACCCGTTCGAGGACGGGGCGGATGTAGGTGTACGCGGCGAAGTGCCCGGTGACCAGGAGGGTGACGGCGAGCAGGCCTGTGCGCAGCCGCCCGATCCGCAGCAGTCCCGGGAAGGCGCCGAGGCTGACGCCCTCGTGGGCGGGGAGCCTGGGCAGGGCCGTGCGCAGCAGCGCGGCGACGCCGACGGCGAGCGCCGCGAGCGCCGCGAACCCCCAGCGCCAGCCCGTCAGTTCGCCCAGGAGCGTGCCCGCGGGCACACCGAGCACGGAGGCCACCGCGATGCCGCTGAAGATCACGGCGGTGGCCCGGCCCGCGGCCTCCGCGGTGACCAGGCGTACGCCGAGGCCCGCCGCGATGGCCCAGACGCCGCCGATGCACACACCCACCAGGACGCGCGCGACGAGCAGGACGGTGAAGGAGGGGGCGAGCGCGGAAGCCAGGTTGGCGGCGGCGAGGAGCAGCATCAGCGTGCACAGGACGGTGCGCCGGTCGGCCGTGCGCACGGCGACGGGCAGCAGCAGCGCGGCGAGGGCGGCGACGAGTCCCGGCAGGGTGACGGTGAGGCCCGCGGTGCCGTCCGAGACGTGCAGGCCGGAGCCGATCGAGGTGAGGAGTCCGACGGGGAGCATCTCCGTGGTGACGACGGAGAAGGTGGCGGCGGCGACCGCGAGGACGGCGACGCGGCCGCCAGGTTTCTTCAACCCGCCCTGAACAGCGGGAAGTTGGATGCTCTGGGTGGTCTGTGACATGACATCCACCCTCCGCCGCCCACTTGCGGGGAACAACATGGAAGATCTCATCCTTGTATGAGCTGGACTGATCGATGCAGGGGAGAGGGGACGGCGCACCATGAGCGGACTGGAGATCCGGGAGCTGGAGTGCTTCCTCGTGCTCGCCGAGGAGCTGCACTTCGGGCGGGCGGGTGAGCGGCTCTACATCTCGCAGAGCCGTGTCAGCCAGCTGCTCGCCGCCCTGGAACAGCGCATCGGCGCCCGGCTCGTGGAACGTACCAGCCGCCGGGTGCGGCTGACCACGCTCGGCGAACGCTTCCTGTCCGAACTGAGGCCTTCATACAACGAGTTGGCGGCGACCGTGCAGCGGGCCAGGGCGGCCGCGCGGGGCGTCGACGGCACGTTCAGGCTCGGCTTCCAGGGCACCGCGGACGCCCGGCTCATGCGGGCGATCGCCGCCTTCCAAGAGCGTCATCCGGCCTCTGTGACGGACGTCGTGGAGATCCCCTTCGCCGACCCCTTCGGCGCGGTGCGGGACGGCGACGTGGACGCGGCGATCGTGCTGCTCCCGGTCGCCGAGCCGGATCTGGTGCTCGGTCCCGTCTTCGCCAGCGACCCGCAGACCCTGGCCGTCTCGGTGCGGCACGCCTTCGCCGGGCGGGCCTCGCTGGGCGCGGCGGAGCTGGCCGGGACCTCACTGATCGCGGCGAGGCCGCCCGCCCCCGCGTACTGGCGCGAGGCACAAGCCCCCCGCACCGCCCCCTCCACCGCCCCGGCCGCCGAGGTCCGCACGCTCCAGGAGGGCCTGACGATGGTCGCGGCGGACCGGGGCGCGATGCTGCTGTGCCGCCCTACGGCGGAGTACCACCACCGCGACGACGTGGTCTTCGTGCCGGTCGACGGGCTGCCGGACTCGGTACTCGGCATGGTGTGGCGCCGGGACGGGGAGACGGCACGGGTACGGGAGTTCGCACGCACGGTCGCCGCCACCGCCGCCACCGCCATCGCCGCGTGATCAGACCTCCCCGCGCACCTCGAAGAGGAAGCAGCCGTACTCGACCGCGCGGACGTGCACGAGGGCGACCTCCGGATCGGCGAACGCCTCGGCGAACACGCCGTCGAAGCCCCGCTCCGCGTCCTCGGGGATCTCCATGAGGCGCCCGCCGACGATGTGCCCCTGTCCGTCGTAGCGCCGGACCGTGCGCAGCGCCCCGGCCCGCGAGAACGGGTAACCGGACCGCCCGCCCTCCGGCCCCTCGCAGGGGTCGGCGTGGATGAAGACCGGGCCCTGCTCGTCGTAGGCACCGGGCGCCGCGCCGGTCTCCCGCGCCCAGCGGCGCAGCGGCGCGTACGAGACGAGGGCGACGCGCTCGCCGGGGGCGATGGGCCGCAGACAGCAGCGCAGCGGGTCGCCGCCTTCCGCGTCGACGTACGGGACGCAGGGGCGGCCCGCGTCGTCGGTGTCGCGGAGCTGCTTGAGCGCGTCGGGGGCGATGGGGCGGGGCGTGTACGTGGTGTCCGTGTGCGTGGTGTCCGTGTTCATGGGTCGAGCCTCGCGCGCGGGCGAGGCGTTGGCTGGCGGGATTCGGACGGGGAGTTCACCCCACCCGTACGACCCACGCGTTCACCCCACCCCCCACGACCCCCGCGCGTTCAGCTCGGCCACGTCCACGCCCGTCGTGCTGCGGTACGCCTCGTTGATCGAGCCGAGTTCGGCCGGGGTCAGGACGTCCTCGACGTGGGTGAATCCGTCGGGGGCCCGTTCCGCGACGGTCTGCAGGACGCGGTCGGCCGGCATGTCGCGGTTGGCGAGCACCACCGCGTTCACCGCCTCTCGGCGCACCGATTCGTACGCCCGCAGTCCCGCTTCCCTGTCGGGCGCGGCGAGCGCGAGGCAGCGGGCCAGGACCCGGGCGTCCAGGATCGCCTGGGAGCCGCCGTTGGACCCCACCGGGTACATCGGGTGGGCGGCGTCGCCGAGCAGCGTCACCGGGCCCCGGCCCCAGAACGGCAGCGGGTCCCTGTCGACCATGGGGTACTCCAGGATGTGCCGGGTGGCGGCGAGCAGCGCCGGAACGTCGAGGTCGCCGATGCGCCAGCCCGCGTAGTGCGGCAGGACGTCCGAGAGGCGCCCCGAGCGGTTCCAGTCGGCGGGCCCGGCGAGCCCGAGGTGGTGCTCGACGGGGAACCGCACCTCCGCCACCCAGTTGAGCAGCGCCCTGCCGTGCTCCTCGGCGTACCGCGAGATCGGGTAGACGACGAGTTTCGCGGTGGCGTTGGATCCGGCCACCGCGACGGTCCGCCCGCCGAGCACGGGGTGCCAGTCGGCGGTGCCGCGCCACATCCGGATGCCGTTCCACAGCGGCGGCCGCTCCCCGGGGTGCAGCTGGGCCCGCACCGCCGAGTGCAGCCCGTCGGCCCCGACCAGCGCACCCACCCGTACCGAGTACTCCCTGGCCCGCCCCTTGTCCCGCAGGACGACCCGCAGCGCGGACCCCTCCCGTTCGGCCATGCGCACGAACGCGGTGCCGGTGTGCACCGCGCGCTCGCCGAGCCTGTCGCGCACCGCGTCGAGCAGCAGCAGCTGGAGGGCGCCGCGGTGCACCGAGTACTGCGGCCAGTGGTAGCCGAGGGCGAGGCCGCGCGGCTCGCTCCAGATGCGGTTGCCGTGCCGGTCGAAGTGGACCATCTGGTCGGGCGGGACGGCGGTCGCGGCGAGTTCGGCGCCGAGCCCCAGCTCGGTCAGTTCCCGCACCGCGTACGGCAGGAGGTTGATGCCCACGCCGACCGGGCGCAGCTCCTCGACGGCGTCGACCACGCGGACGCCGATGCCCGCCGCGTGCAGGCTGAGGGCGGTCGTGAGCCCGCCGATGCCGGCTCCGGCCACCAGTACGTCGGTCACGGCCGCCGTACCGTCCGGTCCCGGGAGCGGCCCCCGGACCGGCTGTGAAGCGGTCTGTTCGTCCCCGGCATTCCGGTTCCCCCCGGGCGTCGGCACGGCCGCCGCGCGGTCAATCGCGGCGATCGTGGGGCATCAGTCGACGCGCGGAGCGTAACCGGACGACAGCGGGAGGACAATGGCCCGGGCGGCCGTACGAACGCGCATGGAAGGATGGCCGGAAACGCCACAAGTCGTACCCGCCGAACCACCCGGCGTACGACGCGGCGCACGACACGTCGTACCCGAGGAGATGACCGCGTGCCCGGCACCAATCTGACCCGCGAAGAGGCGCAGCAGCGGGCGAAGCTGCTCACCGTTGACTCGTACGAGATCGAACTCGACCTCACCGGCGCGCAGGAGGGCGGCACCTACCGGTCCGTGACCACGGTGCGCTTCGACTCCGCGGAGGCGAACGCCGAGACCTTCATCGACCTGGTGGCCCCCGCGGTCCACGAGGCCGTCCTGAACGGCCACGCGCTGGACGTGGCTGCGGTCTTCCGTGACTCGCGCATCGCGCTGAGGCACCTGGAGGCGGGCCCCAACGAGCTGAAGGTCGTCGCCGACTGCGACTACACCAACACCGGTGAGGGCCTGCACCGCTTCGTCGACCCGGTCGACCAGCAGGCCTACCTGTACACGCAGTTCGAGGTACCGGACGCGCGCCGCGTCTTCGCCTCCTTCGAACAGCCGGACCTGAAGGCCACCTTCGAGTTCACCGTGAAGGCGCCGAGCGGCTGGACGGTGATCTCCAACTCGCCGACGCCGGAGCCCAAGGACGACGTCTGGCACTTCGAGCCGACGCAGCGCATGTCGACGTACGTCACGGCCCTGATCGTCGGCCCGTACCACTCGGTGCACTCCTCGTACGAGGGCCCGAACGGGCAGTCGGTGCCGCTCGGCATCTACTGCCGTCCCTCGCTCGCCGAGTTCCTCGACTCGGACGCGATCTTCGAGGTCACCCGGCAGGGCTTCGACTGGTTCCAGGAGAAGTTCGACTACGCCTACCCCTTCCCCAAGTACGACCAGCTCTTCGTCCCCGAGTTCAACGCGGGCGCGATGGAGAACGCGGGCGCGGTGACGATCCGCGACCAGTACGTGTTCCGTTCGAAGGTGACGGACGCGGCGTACGAGGTGCGGGCCGCGACGATCCTGCACGAGCTGGCCCACATGTGGTTCGGCGACCTGGTCACCATGGAGTGGTGGAACGACCTGTGGCTGAACGAGTCGTTCGCCACCTACGCGGAGGCCGCCTGCCAGGCGTACGCCCCCGGCTCGAAGTGGCCGCACTCCTGGACCACCTTCGCCAACTCCATGAAGACGTGGGCGTACCGCCAGGACCAGCTGCCCTCCACGCACCCGATCATGGCCGACATCCGTGACCTGGACGACGTCCTGGTCAACTTCGACGGCATCACGTACGCCAAGGGCGCATCCGTCCTGAAGCAGCTCGTCGCGTACGTCGGCGAGGACGAGTTCTTCCAGGGCGTGCAGGCGTACTTCAAGCGCCACGCGTTCGGCAACACGCGCCTGTCCGACCTGCTCGGCGCGCTGGAGGAGACCAGCGGCCGCGACCTGAAGACCTGGTCGAAGAAGTGGCTGGAGACAGCGGGCATCAACGTCCTGCGCCCGGTCGTGGACGTCGACACGCAGGGCGTCATCACGTCCTTCGCCGTCAAGCAGGAGGCGCCCGCGCTGCCCGAGGGCGCGAAGGGCGAGCCGACGCTGCGCCCGCACCGCATCGCGATCGGCCTCTACGACCTCGACGACGAGTCCGGCAAGCTGCTGCGCACGGACCGCGTGGAGCTGGACGTCGACGGCGAACTGACGGCGGTGGACGCGCTGGTGGGCAAGCACCGCCCGGCGGTGATCCTGTTGAACGACGACGACCTTTCGTACGCGAAGGTCCGCCTGGACTCCGAGTCCCTGGCCTTCGTCACGGACCACATCGGCGACTTCGAGGCGTCGCTGCCCAGGGCCCTGTCCTGGGCGTCGGCGTGGGACATGACGCGCGACGCGGAGCTCCCGACGAGTGCGTACCTTTCGCTGGTCCTCTCCGGCATCGCCAAGGAGTCCGACATCGGCGTCGTGCAGTCGCTGCACCGCCAGGTGAAGCTGGCGCTCGACCTGTACGCGGCCCCGGCGGGCCGGGACGCGGCGCTGACCCGCTGGACCGAGGCCACGCTGGAGCACCTGCGGGCCGCGGAGCCGGGCAGCGACCACCAGCTGGCCTGGGCCCGCGCCTTCGCGGCGACGGCCCGCACGGACGCGGAACTGGCCCTCCTGGAAGCCCTGTTGGACGGCTCGGAGTCGGTGGAGGGCCTCGCCGTCGACACGGAGCTGCGCTGGGGCTTCGTGGCGCGGCTCGCGGCGACGGGACGCCTCGACGAGGCCGGCATCGCGGCGGAGCTGGAGCGGGACAAGACGGCGGCGGGCGAGCGGCACGCGGCGTACGCGCGGGCGGCGCGGCCCACCGAGGAGGCGAAGGCCGCGGCCTGGGCCTCCGTCGTGGAGTCCGACTCCCTCCCCAACGCCATCCAGGAAGCGGTGATCGGCGGCTTCGTCCAGACCGACCAGCGCGAACTCCTCGCGCCCTACGCGGAGAAGTTCTTCTCCTCGGTCAAGTCCGCGTGGGACTCCCGCTCCCACGAGATGGCCCAGCAGATCGCCGTGGGCCTGTACCCCTCGATCCAGGTGTCCCAGGAGACGCTTTCCGCGACGGACGCGTGGCTCGCCTCGGCGGAGCCGTCGGCGGCGCTGCGGCGTCTTGTCACGGAGTCCCGTGCGGGCGTCGAGCGGGCGCTGCGGGCTCGCTCCGCGGACGTTTAGCCCCACCCTCCGGCCGGGCGGGGGACAACTTCCCCTGCCCGGGCGGGGTTTGGGTTTTCGCTCGGCTGCGGGCGCATCGTGGCTTGTCGCGCAGTTCCCCGCGCCCCTAGCGGGGCGCCCCGTCAGGGGCGCGGGAAACTGCGCGATCAGCCACAATGCGCCCGCAGCCGAGCGACGGCCCTTTAAGGGGCGCGGGGAACTGCGCGATCAACCACAACGAGCCCGCGGCCAAGCGACGGGCTCTTAAGGGGCGCGGGGAACTGCGCGACCAGCCACGACGGGCCCGCGGCCAAGCGCGGCCAGCCACGACGGGCCCGCGGCCAAGCGACGAGTAGCTACCCCACCCGCGTGGGAACCGCCTCCCGGAGGGAGGTCAGGACGCGGGAGACCGCCGCCCCACCCGCCGCCCCGCGACGCACCGCCGCGATCACATGGCGGCGAGGCCGATCGGCACCGAGGTCCCGCATCACGACACCGTCCCGGCTCACCGCTGCCATGCGCGGCACGAGCGCGACCCCCATCCCCGCCTCCACCATCGCGAGGATCGCCGTCCAGCCGGAGGCGGAATGCGCCTGCTCCGGCGTGAAGCCCGCGCCCTCGCACGCCGCCCTGGTGATCTCCGACCAGGGCCCGCTCCCGCCGAAGATCCACGGCTCGCCCGCGAGATCGGCGAGCCGGGGCGCGGCGGACGACGCCAGCGGATGCTCCCCGGGAAGCGCCACGTCCAGCGGGTCGGCGAGGAGCGACTCCCGGGTGAAGCGCGTGTCCGCGTCGCCCGCGGCGGGCGCCTGCGCCGCGAGGGAGAGCGCGATGTCCACCTCACCCGCCGCGAGCAGCTCGTACGCCTCCGCCGCCTCCGTCTCCCGTACCCGTACGGAAATCCCCGGCGCGGCCTCCCGCAGGGCCCGCACCGCGGGGACGACGAGCGCGGGCACCGCGGTGGAGAACGCCCCGACCCGCACCTCCCCCGCCTCCCCGTGCACATACGCCGCCAACTCCGCGTCGGCCCGCTCCAGTTGGGCGAAGACCGCCTCCGCGTGCCGCAGCACGAGATGCGCCGCGTCGGTGAGCCTGACGCGGCGCCCGTGCGCCTCCAGGAGCGGTACGCCGAGCTGCTTGGCGAGGTTGGACAGCTGCTGGGACACGGCCGACGGCGTCATCTGGAGGGCGCCCGCGGTCGCCGTGACCGTGCCCCGCTCGCTCAACGTCCGCAGGATCTGCAGCTTCTTGATGTCCCACTCGCTCATGGAGTCAACGTACAGACCCCCCACGCCCGCCATGTCAGCCGCGGTCCCGGACGCGTACGGAGTGGGACCCCGCGGCCGAGCCGAGGACGACGCCGCCCAGGATCAGCCCCATGCACAGCACCTGCAGCCAGCCCATCGCCTCGCCGAGGAGCGCGAAGGAGAGCAGGGCGACGCAGACCGGCTGGAGGTAGTAGACGACTCCGGCGCGGGCCGCGCCGATGATCGAGATGGCCTTGTTCCAGGCGAAGAAGGCGATCGCCGAGGAGACCACCCCGACGTACAGGAGCGGCGACACCGTACCGACCGTCGGCTCGAAGCCGCCCTGCAGCACATAGCTGGCGACGAACACCGGAAGCAGCATCAGCGCGCCGAGCACGAACGTCGAGAAGAGGAAGGGCAGTCCGCCGATCTCCGCGGGCCTGCGCTTGAGGAGCGCGCTGTAGGAACCGAAGGAGAACGCGCCCGCGATCACCCACAGATCGCCGACCGCGAAGTCCATGTCGAGGGAGCCCTCGCTGACCAGGAGCAGCACCCCGGCGCAGGCGACCAGCATGCCGGTGACGCGGCGGGCGCCGAGCCTGGTGCCGCCGACACGTTCGTAGACGGCCATCAGGACGGGCGACGCGGCCATGATCATGCCCATGTTGCCCGCGGTGGTCGTCATGCCCGCCTGGTTCACGAGGGTGTTGTAGACCGTGACGCCCAACAGGGAGGCGAGCAGCAGGAACCGGATGTGCCGCCGCAGCAGCGCCCGCTGCCGCCAGGTCTCCCACACCGCGAACGGCGCCACCGCCGCGATCGCGATGATCCAGCGCCAGAACGCGTGCTGGACGGGCGGCACGGTGTCGTGCAGGGCGCGCGATGTGACGAAGCTGCCCGACCAGACGACGGTGGCGAGGGCGGCGAGCGCGAGGCCCACGCCGAGGGGGCGGCCGACACCTACAGGGCGGGCGTCGGCGGCCTCGCTGCCGCTCTTCGCGGTGTTGACGGGGGTCCGGTCCAGGACGGTCACTTGGTATCCCTTGCCTCTCTCCCCGCCTCGGCGGGGATCTCGGTGCGTTGCGGGACTACCGTGACACTCCCAGACCCATCAGGTCCATCGAAACTTTACGAGGTTAACTTGAAGCAGTACTGAACGTTCAGCCCTTCGTTCCGATCCCCCACTTCCCCAGCGCCGCCGCCACCGCCCCCGCGTCCGCGTCCTCCGCCGCCCAGGCCACTTACCCGTCGGGGCGGACGAGGACCGTGGTGCGGCGCCCGGCCGTCGTCCAGTGCGCCGCCACCGCCCGGCCCGCTCCCCCGTGGTCCACGCCCTCCGGCGCGATGAGCACGAACCGACCCTCGCGCAGGACTTCGTGGAGGCGGCCCTCCTTGAGCTCGACGTCCGGCACCCGGCGCCCGGTCAGCCGGTGGGCGCCCCTCGGCGCCCGGTAGGCGACGCCGATGCCGGTGATCTGGCCGACGGCCCGCGCGCGCACCGGGCGCAGGTGCCCGACAGCGGTGGCGACCGCGGCGCGGGCGGCCAGCGTCCAGGGGCGCTTGGCCATCGCGAGCCTGACGAGTCCGCCGCTGGTGCGCAGGACCGTCTTGCCCACCGGGTGCCGCTCGCTCTGGTAGCTGTCCAACAGCCCTTGCGAAGCACGCCCGTTGACGGCGGCGATCAGTTTCCAGCTGAGGTTCGCGGCGTCCTGGAGGCCGGTGTTCATGCCCTGGCCGCCCGCCGGTGAGTGGACGTGCGCGGCGTCCCCGGCGAGGAAGACCCGGCCCACGCGGTAGGCGGGCGCCTGCCGTTCGTCGCTGTGGAAGCGGGACATCCAGCGGGCGTCGTGCATCCCGAAGTCCTCGCCGAGCGCCGCCCGGACGATCTCCTTGACCTCGGCGAGGTCGAGCGGCTCGCTGTCGGGGACGTCGCGGGCGCGGTTCCAGCCGATGACGCGGTGGTAGCCGTCGGCGAAGGGCGCGATGAAGGCGAAGGCGTCACCGACGCCGTTGACGGCGAGCAGCGTCTCCGGCGGCCGGGCCAGCTTGACGTCGGCGAGGACGAGGGAGCGGATGACGGACCTGCCGGGGAAGGGCAGCCCGACCGCCTCGCGCACACCGCTGCGCAGGCCGTCGGCGCCGACCGCGTAGGCCGCGCCGAGGGTGCTCGACTCGCCTCCCGGGCCCCGGACTTCGAGCGTCACCCCGTCGGCGTCCTGGCTGAGGCCGACGACCTCCGTCTCGTACGCGAACCGGACCCCGGCGTCGACCGCGCGCCGCTCCAGGACCCGTTCGACCTCGTACTGCGGCAGGACGAGGACGCACCGGAAGCGGGACGGCAGGTTCGTGAGGTCGAGGGAGAGGCGGTCGAAGAGGCGGAGCCTGTCGAGGGGTTCCCCCTTGGCCACCAGCTCGTCGGCGATGCCTCGGGCGTCGAACTGCTCCAGGGTGCGGGCGTGCACCACCAGCGCGCGGGAGAGGTCGCTGATGCCCCGCGGGCGCTTCTCCACGAGGGTGACGGGGACGCCCGCGACGGCGAGGTCGCCCGCGAGGAGGAGTCCGGTGGGGCCCGCGCCCACGACGACTACGCCGCGGCCGGTGACGCGATCGGTGGTGCCCATGGTTCCGGTGGTGGTGCCGTTCATGGCTGCCTCCTGAGGCCCTGGTTACCCGCTGACCTGGTGACCCGCTGGCCTGATGCCCCGATGCCAACAACTGTTGGTCAACGCTTGTTGACCAACGTAGAACCGCCGCTATGGACTGTCAACAGCTGTTGGCCTACGTTTG
The DNA here is from genome assembly GCF_008704495.1 of Streptomyces kanamyceticus. NCBI lineage: Bacteria > Bacillati > Actinomycetota > Actinomycetes > Kitasatosporales > Streptomycetaceae > Streptomyces > Streptomyces kanamyceticus. The sequence goes on along the minus strand of NZ_CP023699.1, from coordinate 6,612,555 downwards.
TTGGCATGACTGAAACGGGCGCACGCCGCTCCGACGCCACCCGGGCCGCCATCCTCACCGCGGCCCGCGAGCGGTTCGCCACCGACGGCTACGAACGGGCGACGATCCGCGCCATCGCCAAGGACGCCAGGATCGACCCGTCCATGGTGATGCGCTACTACGGCAACAAGGAGGGCCTCTTCGCCGCGGCCACCTCGGCGGATCTGCTGCTGCCCGACTTCACGCGGGTGCCGCGCGAGGACGTCGGCCGGGTGCTCGTCTCCCACTTCCTCGACCTGTGGGAGGGCGGCGGGACGCTCACCGCGCTGCTCCGCGTGGGCATCACCAACCCGGCGGGCGCCGAGCGCATGCGGGACATCTTCACGCGACAGCTGCTGCCGGTGGCGCGCGCGGTCTGCCCCGACCCGGCGCAGGCCCCGACGCGGGCCGCGCTCTGCGCGGCGCAGGTGCTCGGGCTCGCGCTGACCCGGTACGTCCTGCGGTTCGCCCCTTCGGCCGCGCTGAGCCGGGAGGAGATCACCGACTGGCTCGCGCCGACGGTCCAGCGCTATCTGACGGCCGAGCGGGCCTAGGGCCTGTCCGGCGGGTGGGCGCAAGCACGTCGAGGGCGCGCTTCACCAGAAGTTCCTGGTGAAGCGCGCCCTCGACGGAGCGTACGAAAGGGTGGCGTGAGCCCCCGGATCGGTCCTGTCAGCCCTGCTTCTGCTGCTTGCGGGACTTGTCGCCGACCATCACGAGGCCCGCGATCACCAGGAACAGCACGATGGGCGCCACGACATAGAGGCCGAGCGTGTCGATGACACTCAGGCCCGGACCCGGGTCGTCGCCGTCGTCGCGCACGAGCGCGCTCGCGGGGGACGACATCAGCAGCATCATCAGCGTCGTGCCGGAGGCCAGGGCGCCGGCGCGCAGAGCGTTCTTCTTGTCCACGGTGCAAACGTAGCGAACTCCTAAACCGGGTGCGCGCCCGGGGGTGCCGTACGGGTCGTCTCGGCACTTCCGACGGCCGTCACCGCGCCCGGCCTGAAGACCGTCATGAACGCGTGCAGGCGCGGCGAGGCGGCGAGTTCCTCCAGGGTGAGGGGGCGTCCGGCGGCGTCGGCGATCGGCAGGCGCCAGTTCGGATACTGGTCCCGGGTGCCCGGCAGGTTCTGCGGGCGGCGGTCGCCGACCGTGTCCGGCAGCCAGATGCCGACCATCCTGGCGGGGGTGGCGAGCAGGAAGCGGTGCACGGCGCGGATCTCGTCCTCCTCGCAGCCCATGCCGCCCGGCAGCATGCCGAGCCTGCCGAGCAGGGCGAGCCATTCGTGCACGTCCGCCGCCGCCTCGGCCCGCTCCACCGCGAGATCGCGGGTCAACAGGCCCAGGTCGTACCGGAGTCGGACGTGCTCACCGCTGAGCCGCGCGGCCGTCGGGGGCAGGTCGTGGGTGGTGGCCGTGGCCACGCAGTCCGCGCGCCAGGCGTCGGCGGGCAGCGGGCGGCCCGTGCCCTCGGCCCCGTCCGCGCCTGCCCAGTCCCGTTCGAACCAGAGCACCGAGGTGCCGAGCACGCCGTGCTCGCGCAGGGTCTCGCGCACGCCCGGCTCGACAGTGCCGAGGTCCTCGCCGATGACGAGGGCGTCCGCGCGGTGCGCCTCCAGGGCGAGGACGGCGAGCATCGCCTCGGCGTCGTAGTGCACGTAGGTGCCCTCGGTGGGGTCGCGGCCCTCGGGGATCCACCAGAGCCGGAACAGGCCCATGACGTGGTCGACGCGGAGCGCGCCCGCGTGCCGCAGCAGGCCGCGCAGGAGCGCGCGGAACGGCGCGTAGCCGGACTCGGCGAGGCGGTCGGGGCGCCAGGGCGGCAGGCCCCAGTCCTGCCCGCGCGCGTTGAAGGCGTCCGGCGGGGCGCCGACGCTCATGCCCGGGGCGAAGTGCCGCTGCTGCGCCCAGGCGTCGGCGCCGCCCGGGTGCACGCCGACCGCGAGGTCGTGCACCAGGCCGATGGCCATGCCCGCCTCGCGCGCGGTGCGCTGGGCGGTGGCCAGCTGGGCGTCGGTGAGCCAGGCGAGGCGGCTGTGGAAGTCGACGCGGTCCATCAACTCGCGGCGCGCGCGGGCGGTTTCGGGCGAGGCGGGGTCGCGCAGCGCGGCGGGCCAGGAGTGCCAGTCGGGGCCGTACGCCTCGGCGAGCGCGTACCAGGTGGCGTGGTCCTCCAGGGCGGTGCCCTGCTCGGCGAGGAACGCGCTGTAGGCGGCGCGGCGGCCTGGCCCGAGGGGGACGTCGTGGAGCAGTTCGAGGGCTTCGCGCTTGAGGGCCCAGACCGCGTCCCGGTCGATCAGCTCGCCCTCGCGCAGCACGGACGCGCGTAATCGCCCGGCCGCGCCGCGCAGCTCCTCGGCGCGCTCGCGGGCGGCTCCCCGCAGCCTGACGTACTCGGGGACGTCCTCGACGCGGAGGTGGACGGGGTCGGGGAAGCGGCGCGAGGAGGGCCGGTACGGAGAAGGGTCGCCGCCGGGACCGCCCGGCGGGCTCGGCACGGCCGCGTGCAGCGGGTTGACCTGGACGAAGCCCGCGTCCAGGGAGTACCCCGACCAGGCGGCGAACTCGGTCAGGTCACCGAGGTCGCCCATGCCCCAGGAGTGCCGGGACAACAGCGAGTACAACTGCACCAGGAACCCGTGCGTACGTCCTGGCGGCGCCTTGATCCGGCGGGGCGCGGCGACGAGGTGCGCCTGCGCGGTCCGCCCGTCGGGACCGAGGGCGACGAGCCGGTGCACGCCCGGCGGTAACCGCAGCGCCCCTGGCGGTGACGCGACGGTCGCATCAGACCCCGGCGGCGTCTCCCAGGTGGCCGTCCCGCCGTTCTCCAGCTCCACCCGCACTCGCGTCCCCGGCGCCAGCCGCGCGAAGGCCGGGGCCTCGGGCACCGGGGCGTCGGTCCAGACCACCACCGTCGGCGGGAGGAGGCTCCCGGACAGGTGGGCCTCGCGCGCGGCGAGGGCCGCGCGGGTCGCCTCCGGAGTGCTCGCGTCCACGCCCAGGGCGGCGAGCGCCGCGATCACCGCGGCTTCGGAGGCCGGGACGGTGCGCCCCGGGGACGGGGAGTAGGAGGTGGCGACACCATGGGCGGCGGCCAGCCGGGAAAGGGTCATCAGACCCCCATGTAGTCCAGGCCCGAAGCCATGCCGGTGGCGGTCGGCTCGCTGGTCAGCGGCGCCGCGTCGGCGAGGGGCGGCTCGCTGGTCAGCGGCGCGGCGTCGGCGAGCGGGGGCTCGCTGGTGAGCGGCGGCTCCAGGCAGCCGCAGGAGCAGGAGCCGTCGAGGCCCGAGTCCGGACCGGAGACCTGTTTGGAGAGGGCGGAGAGCAGAAGGTTCGCAGAAGCGGCCACGTGGAGCTCCTTGTCAGGGGGCAGGTCACGGCAGCCCTACCCAGTGCGCAAGGCCGCAGACGTATACGGTGGCCCAACGTGACGGTGGTCACATTTGGTTCCCGGTACGGGAGTTGTTCCCACACACCCACTTCCCTCCCGGAAGATCGGCCGCCCAAGCCCCCGCACCCCGGGAAGATGTCCACTCCCCCGAAATCCCCCGGCCGCCCCCTGCCGACCCCGTTGACACCCCGACTGCCACAGTGGTGGGCTCATCACCACACGTGCACACACGCACACGCGGCGTCAGGAACCCCTGGCACGACGAGAGGGGCGGGCCGTGCAGTTGCGGCAGTCGCGGCAGTTCCGGCGCGGGAAAGGCGCGGCCGCCGTCGCCGTCGCCGTCATCGCGGGCGCGCTCGGCGGCGCCCCCGGCGCCCTCGCGGCCCCGCCCGCCCCCGGCACGCCCGCCACCTCCCCGGACGACGACCGCGCGAACGACGGGCTTGTGCCGGTCTGGCCGCGCCCGCAGTCGACGATCGCCGCGGGCACCGCCGTCACGATCGGCGACGACGTCACCGTCATCGCGGACGCGGACACGGACCCGTACGCCCTGGACGCCCTGCGCACCCTCCTGCGCGACGCGGGCGCCCGCCGGATCACGGAGGTCCGCGACGGCGCCCCGCCGCCCGCGGGCCGCTCCCTCGTCGTCCACGCGGACGGCGCGGGCGCCGACCGGGCGCTGCGTTCCCTAGGCGCACGCGCGCGTGGGGACCTGCCCGCGGGCGGATACCGGCTGGCCGTCGGGCAGGTCGCGGGGCGGGACACCGTCGCTCTGGCGGGCGTCGGCGCGGACGGGCTGTTCCACGCCGTACAGACCCTGCGGCAGCTGGCGGGGACGGGGACGGGCGGTCCGAAGACCCGCACCATCCCCGGCGTGCGGATCCGCGACTGGCCGGGCACGGCCGTGCGCGGCCTGACCGAGGGCTTCTACGGCACCCCCTGGACCCGCGAACAGCGCCTGGAACAGGTCGACTTCATGGGGCGCACGAAGCAGAACCGCTATCTGTACGCCCCCGGCGACGACCTCTACCGCCAGGCCCGCTGGCGCGAGCCCTACCCCGCGGACCAGCGCGCCGACTTCCGCGCCCTGGCCGCGCGCGCGAAGGCCAACCACGTCACGCTGGCCTGGGCGGTCGCCCCCGGCCAGGCGATGTGCATGTCGTCGGAGAAGGACGTCAGGGACCTCAACCGCAAGATCGACGCGATGTGGGCGCTCGGCGTGCGCGCCTTCCAGCTGCAGTTCCAGGACGTCAGCTACAGCGAGTGGCACTGCGGGCAGGACGCGGAGACGTTCGGTTCGGGGCCGAGGGCCGCCGCGCGGGCGCAGGCCGAGGTGGCGAACGCGGTCGCGGCCCACCTCGCCGAGCGCCACCCGGACGCGGGGCCGCTCTCCCTGATGCCGACCGAGTACTTCCAGGACGGCTCGACCGAGTACCGCGCGGCGCTCTCGACCGGCCTCGACCGCCGCGTCGAGGTGGCCTGGACGGGCGTGGGCGTGGTCCCCAGGACCATCACCGGGCGGGACCTCACGGGCGCCCGCGCGGCGTTCGGACCGCATCCGCTGGTCACGATGGACAACTACCCCGTCAACGACTTCGCGCAGGACCGCGTCTTCCTCGGCCCCTACACCGGCCGCGAGCCCGCCGTGGCCGCAGGTTCGGCCGCGCTCCTCGGCAACGCCATGGAGCAGCCGTCCGCCTCCCGCATCCCCCTCTTCACCGCCGCCGACTACGCCTGGAACCCGCGCGCCTACCGCCCCCACGAGTCCTGGCTGGCCGCGATCGACGACCTGGCGGGCCCCGGCGCGCCCGCCAGGGGCGCGCTGCGGGCCCTGGCGGGCAATGACGCGTCCTCGGTGCTCGGCGCCGACGAATCGGCGTACCTGCGCCCTCTCATGAGCGATTTCTGGCGGGCCCGCGGCACGCCGTCCCTCACCACGCCGGACCGCGCCCGCACCGATGAGTCGGCGCGGCGGCTGCGCGCGGCCTTCGGCGTCATGCGCCGGGCCCCCGAGCGGCTCGCCGACAGCGCCCTCGGCGACGAAGTGCGGCCCTGGATCGAGCAGTTGGCGCGGTACGGCGCGGCGGGCGAGACCGCCGTGGACATGCTGCGCGCGCAGTCCGACGGCGACGGCGCGGCCGCCTGGCGGGCCGCGCGCACCCTGTCCTGGCTCCGCGAGGAGCTGCGGGCGAGCCCCGCCACCGTCGGCAAGGGCGTGCTCGACCCGTTCCTGGCCCGGGCCCGGGCGTCGTACGACAAGTGGGCGGGCCTCGACGCCGAGCAGGCGTCGGACCACGCGACGGCGAAGCTGCCGCGCACCCGCACCCTCTCCGCCGTCACGGCCCTCACCGACCCCGGCACCCGGGGCGAGCTCCAGGCGCACGTGCCGGGCGAGGGCTGGCGGAGCATCGGCGCCCTGTCCAGGAGCGGCTTCACCGAGGTCGCCCTCGCGGACGTGCGCGCCGACGCGGTCCGCGCCCGCCCCACCACGGGCACCGTCCGCCACCTCGTGCCCTGGTACGCCGACTCCCCCGCGGCCCGGCTGACGCTGGCCCGCACCGAGGCCGACGCGGAGATCGGCGGCGCGCCGCGGCGGGTCACGGCGAAGCTCCTTTCGCTGCGCCCCGGCGACGTACGCGGCGAGCTCACGGCGAAGGCGCCGGGAGGCATCGAGGTGCGCGCGCCGGGGGCGTCGACGCTGCCGCGCGGCACGGAGGTCCACGTGCCGCTCGACATCACCGTCCCGGCGGGCACGCGCGCGGGGACGTACGACATCCCGGTGCGCTTCGGCGACGAGAGCCGCACGGTGCTGTCGGTCCGGGCCTATCCGCGCACGGCGGGGCCCGATCTGGCGCGCGGCGCGAAGGCCACCTCGTCGGGGGACGAGACGGCGGACTTCCCGGCCTCCGCCGCCACCGACGGCGATCCGAAGACCCGCTGGTCGTCCCCCGCGAAGGACGGCGCGTGGTGGCAGGTCGACCTCGGCCGCCCGGTCCGCGTCGGGCAGGTGGTGCTGCGCTGGCAGGAGGCGTACGCGGCGGGCTATCGCGTGCAGACGTCGGCCGACGGCAGGACCTGGCGGACGGCCGCGACGGTGCGGGACGGCAGGGGCGGCCGTGAGGCGGTCCGCATGGACGCGCGTGGCGCCCGCTACCTCCGGGTGCAGGGCGACGAGCGGGCTACGCGTTTCGGCTACTCGCTCTGGTCCGTGGAGGCGTACGCGGTCGCGGAAGACTGACGACCGCGCACTCCCGCACGCCTCGCAGAGCCGCACGCCCCCACGTGCAACCGTGCGCCCGCTGCGTCGCTCACTCCTCTCAGAACGACAAAGGCCCGGATCGAGTTCTAGGCAGAAATGCCATCGATCCGGGCCATCGCGTCCTCCGCGCCGAACGGCTGCAAATACGGCAGCCAGCGCGGATCCCTATGTCCGGTCCCGATGATGCGCCACGCGAGGCCCGAGGGCGGCGCGGGCTTGTGCCGCAGCCGCCAGCCCAGCTCCAACAGGTGCCGGTCGGCCTTGACGTGGTTGCAGCGGCGGCAGGAAGCCACCACGTTGTCCCAGGCGTGCTGGCCGCCCCGGCTCTTCGGAATGACGTGGTCGACGCTGGTTGCGACGCCACCGCAGTACATGCACCGACCGCCGTCGCGGGCGAACAGTGCCCGCCTGGTCAGAGGAACGGGCCCCCGGTAGGGGACCCGCACGAACCGCTTGAGGCGGACCACGCTGGGTGCGGGGACGGTGCGCGTTGCGCTGTGCATGAAGGCGCCGGATTCCTCGAGGCAGAGAGCCTTGTTCTCCAGGACGAGGACGAGCGCGCGGCGGAGCGGTACGACGCCGAGTGGCTCGTACGACGCGTTGAGGACCAAGACATGCGGCACGGCGGATGCCTCCTTGTACGCCGGCGGCGCGTGGCTCGCGCCGGGACGATCTGTTGCCAGTCTCCCCTCATGCCTGGTCGTGGCGCCACCATGTGCCGGTAACGGCCTTGAAGTGTTTTCGACCACAGCGGCGACGGGCGGCAGGACGTCACCCGGTTCTTCCCCAGGTGAGCACCGTCTCTCCCTCGAACATCACAACGATCCACACACAATGCCCCGTTAGTGTGGTGCTTCTGCCCGGGGCATCTTCTGGGCAGGCCGCGATACCTGGAGGTACCAGCCGTGCTCTTGTCCGTCCTGTCGGCTGCCGGAACGGACCCGGACGACAAGTCGACGTCGAAGCCGCCCACGTTCGAGGACGCCCAGGAAAGCGCCACGAACGCGGCCAGCTGGGTGGAGCAGAACTGGTCCACCTGGCTCGGCATCGGCCTGCGCATCGTGCTGATCGTCGCGATAGCGATCGTCCTGCGCGTCATCGTCCGCCGCGCCATCACCAAGCTGATAGACCGCATGAACCGCACGGCGCAGGCCGTGGACGGCACCGCGCTCGGCGGCCTCCTGGTCAACGTGGAGCGCCGCCGCCAGCGCTCCCACGCCATCGGTTCGGTCCTGCGTTCGGTGGCGTCCTTCCTGATCCTGGGCACCGCCGCGCTGATGATCCTCGGCACGTTCGAGATCAACCTGGCGCCGCTGCTCGCCTCCGCCGGTGTGGCGGGCGTCGCGATCGGCTTCGGCGCGCGCAACCTCGTCACGGACTTCCTCTCCGGCGTCTTCATGATCCTCGAGGACCAGTACGGCGTGGGCGACTCCATCGACGCGGGTGTGGCGTCCGGCGAGGTCATAGAGGTCGGCCTGCGCGTCACGAAGCTGCGCGGCGACAACGGCGAGATCTGGTACGTCCGCAACGGCGAGGTCAAGCGCATCGGCAACCTCTCCCAGGGCTGGTCCACGGCGGGCGTCGACGTCACGGTCCGCCCCGACGAGGACCTGGACAAGGTCAAGGAGACCCTCACGTCGGTCGGCGAGACCATGGCCAAGGACGAGCCGTGGAACGAGCGCCTGTGGGGCCCGATCGAGATCCTCGGCCTGGACAGCGTCCTGCTGGACTCCATGGTCGTACGCGTCTCCGCCAAGACGATGCCGGGCAAGTCCCTGGGCGTCGAACGCGAACTGCGCTGGCGCATCAAGCACGCCTTCGACGAGGCGGGCATCCGCATCGTAGGCGGCCTCCCGCTCCCCACGGAGGAGGCGCCGACCGACCCCACGGCAGGCATGTCGGCCCCCTCCGCGTACGCCTCGGCGACGTCTCCCCAGTCCCTGGCATCGGCGCCGATACCGCCGCCGAACCTGGCGAAGTAACAAGGGGGCCTCTCCCCTCTACGTGAAGGGGGCGCCCGGAGAAATCCTCCGGGCGCCCCCTTCACGTATGTCTGTCATCGCCCTGTCATCCGAACCAGCTCACCTGAACCACCACGATCCGCTCTCCCCGTACATCGGTCAGGTAGTTGAGCATGAGCTTGCCTCGCGCTTCGGTACGCAGGCCCGGGCCGGGCCCGGTGTACGCGGCCCCCTCCAGGAAGACCATGGATTCGCGGATGGCGATCTCGTTGGCCAGCCGCTCGGCCTCACCGCGTGCGATGTCCGGCAGCCCGTCCATCAGGTCGTCCTGGTAGTACTCCCAACTCCATTCAGCCACCCTCGACCTCGCGATGTGCGGCGCGCACGATGTCACCGGCTTCGCGTACCGCCCGGTCGCGCTCTGCTGAGTCGGGGCTGCTCAGTGCCCGCTCGGCGGCGTGCAGGCGCCTGGCCGTATCGGGGTACCGCTCGATCTCGACCACGACAGCCCACTGCCGATAGAACATCCGGATGGGTACGACACTGTCCTCGTCCCCAGCGCGTACGAACGCCTTCTGAAGGTCTTCGAAGAACTCAGGGAGCCGGGCAGGAGCAACTGTCGCGACGGCCTGTCGTAGGGCGGGCAGTGTCAGCTCGGGCGCGGGGATGATCGGGCTGTCCCCGTCCACATGCGGCATGGTCATCGGTGACCGTCCCTTCTGCTCTTCCAGCACCGGTGCGGCACATGGCCACGCTAGCGCCATTCCAGTCGCCCCTTCGTGTCCATCGCCAGATGGCACACCACGCCACGCGCCGCACGGCGGGCCGGGACGCGCCACTCCGCGCACACCGTTTTCCCAACGTCGCACAGCTCGCACCACCACCGGTCGGCCAGCGCCCCCACCAGCAGCAGCCCGCGCCCGAACTGATCCCCGCCCTCCGCCGCACGCGGCTCCGGCAGACGCTCGCCGCGCGGGTCGGTGACCTCGACGCGGAGGGCGTCGGCGGTGAGGGCGATCCGTACGCGGATCAGGCGCTCGCGGAGGAGGGCGTTGGTCATCAGCTCGGATACGACGAGGGCGGCGTCACCGGCGAGGGCGGGGTGCCCCCCACTCCGTGACGAGGCGGGCGGCCCTGCGGCGGGCGAGGCCGACGCTGCGGGCCTGCGGGGTGTAGTCGAGACGGTCCTCCCGGAGTACGGCTGGTTGGGGCACCGGGTCCGAGCGGGCTGGTTCGGCCATGGTGACGCGCACCTCCTTGTGCGGCAAGTCGCTCCGCTGGGTTAGCGGTTGAGCGCTGAACGTAGCCGCCGTGAAACTCCGAGAGCAATCAACTTCAGGAAGTTCTTCCTGAAAGAGTGAAACTCGTCGTCGTATCGAAGGCAGTGGGACACACTGTGACCGTGATGCGATCAACTCGGCCCCGACAGGGACAGGTCTCAACTGTCCTGGCCCGCAGGCTCGGTGGAGAACTGCTTCGACTGCGCGATGCCGCAGGAAAGACCCAGCAGCAGGCCGCTGAGTCCATCAACGCGACCGGCACGAAGATCGTGAAGATGGAGCGAGGCTGGGTACCAATGCGGGACCCGGACATCCGCGTGCTGTGCGAGTTCTACGGGTTGGAGGAACCCAAGTCCGTAGCCCGACTCCTGGAATTGGCGAAGCTCGATCGAGAGCGCCGGAAGGCGAAGGGCTGGTGGCGAACCATCTCGCCAGACACCGACGTCATGGCGGAATACATCGCGATGGAAGACGTCGCCAGCCGCGTCCGCAGCTGGCAGTCATCGTTGGTTCCCGGCCTGCTCCAGATCCCCGAGTACACCCGCGCGCTCTGCGTCAGCGAGGGCTCCTGGGTCGATCCAGACGACATCGAACGCCGGGCCGTCGTCAAACAGAGGCGCCAGGAACGGCTGTTGGGCGAGAGACCTCTCCAGTTGTACGCGGTCATCTGGGAGGCCGCCCTGCGCCAACAGGTCGGCGGGCCCACTGTCATGCAAGCCCAGTTGGAACGCCTTCTGGAACTCGTTGAACTGCCGAACGTACGCCTGCAAGTGCTCCCGTTCCGTGCTGGCGCGCACCCATGCATCGCGGGGCCGTTCAGCATCATCTCCTTCGCGGAGGACGAGGCCCTCGATGTAGTCCAGAGCGACACCATCACGGGGATGGCCTGGGTGGAGGACGAGGTGGAAAGCAACACATTCAGCGTCCTGTTCGACCGGACATCCCGGCTTAGCCTGGCCCCACGCGACTCCATCACGCTTATCGACAGCATCCGTAAAGGAATGTGAACCGTGACCGATTTCGACTTCGCCAAGTCCAGCTACAGCACAGACACACACGAATGCGTCGAAGTCGCCTGCAACGTCCCCGGAACTGTCGCCGTCCGCGATTCCAAGGACCCTGCCCCCGACGCCCCGATACTCCGCCTGGCCCCGGCGGCCTGGACCCGCTTCACGGGGTCACTGCGCTGAAGGCCGGTTCGGGCGGCGCCGGGCGCACGCCAGGACAGCGCCACGCGGCCGCAGAGTTGCCCCCGGGTCCCTGGAGGGACGCGGACCCCACACCCCAGGATGACTCCCGTGGCTCAGCCACACCTCTGAGTATGACCAGCTCAGAACATGCAGGACAAGCAGGGAGAAAACCATGAAGTCGTGGCGTACTCGTATCGGTGTCAGTCTCGCTGTCGGCGCGGCGGCAATCGCCATTCCACTGACCAGCACCACCGCCTTCGCCGCCGACCCGCCCGGCGCGGGCTGGGTCCCCATCGGCGCCGAGGCCTACCCCTCGAAGGCGGCGTGCGAGGCGTCGGAGCTTCCGTTGGCTCACGACGCCGGGTACAACGAGGTGTGGTGCGACGACAGCAAGCACATCATGCCCATTTTTTACCGCTGACGACTGACGTCGCACTGAGAAGAACCACAAACCACTGCCCCTGGCGCATCGCGCCGGGGGCAGCAGGCGTCGGACGGCCTACCGCGGAGCCTCGCCGAAGACCATGCGGTGCGCGCGGGCCGTGTCCATGTACTCGCGGACCCGGTGGATGAGCCCGTCCCGGAGCTCGAACACGAAGCAGTAGTCGTTGGCGTAGTGGTTGCCGTTGGCCAAGGTCGCCGTCATGGTCTCTTCCACGATGACCCGATTGCCGTCGGCGTAGAACCCGTGAAAGGTGACGGTGACGTCGCGTACGAAGAGGCGGGGAAAGTCACTGGCGAGGAACTGCACGATCGCCTTCCTGCCGACCAGATGGCTAGGGCCCTCCAGCGCGACGGCAGTGGCGTTCCCCGGGGGCGCCAGCCACTCGGCGTCCTCGGTGAAGACGGCGGAGATCCGCTCGCCGTCGTGACTGGCGAACGCCTTCCACGCGTTCTCGACGATGGTGCGGCTCTGCTCTGACATGCCCGCGACGCTAGGCCGCTGACGCGGGAGGAGCTGGCGGGTTCCCGACGTCATCCGCGAGGTCCCGGGACTGGTGCCGGTTCGTGGTGGGCGTCGGATGGCGGTCGCCCCGCGGGGGGTTGGGGCGTTGCATCACCCGACTGACCACCTGACCACCTGACCACCCGGCGACCTGGCGGCCGCCCGGCGGGGCTGGGCCAACATCGCGGATGCGCTGTCGACGGGGGTGCCGCCCACCCCACACGACCGCGTCACGTGCCCGCGACGATCCGCCCCGCACTCGGCAACGAAGGGCGACGCCCCGAACGACGAGGCCGGGCAACGGACCGATCCCTGCCCGAGACAGCCACGCACGACGAACCGGCCCGCACCCGGCAAAGCGACATCCCCGCGAGGAAGCAGCCCGCCCACCATCACGATGGCGCCGCCCCGCACCCGACAATGCGAGGGGATGCCCCCAGCAACGAACCCGAACCGGCGGGCCAAGCCCACGCCCGCAGCAGCGCCACACGGTGGACCGGCCCGCACCCGGCAACGCAACGCAATGCCCCACACAGCAAAGCCGAACCCGTGGACCAAGCCCACGCCCGTGCCAACGACCCACGGTGGACCGGCCCGCACACGGCGACACAACGCAATGCCCCACACAGCAAAGCCGAACCCGTGGACCAAGCCCACGCCCGTGCCAACGACCCACGATGAACCGGCCCGCACACGGCAACGCAACGCAATGCCCCACACAGCAAAGCCGAACCGGCAGGCCAAGCCCACGCCCGCAGCAGCGCCACACGGTGAACCGGCCCGCACCCGGCGACACAACGCAATGCCCCACGCAGCAAAGCCGAACCGGCGGGCCAAGCCCACGCCCGTAGCAGCGGCACACGGTGAGCCGGCCCGCACCCGGCAACGACGGAATGGCCCGAGCAGCGAAGCCCGCCGCCTCACCCCTGGGCGGCCCGGTCGGCTTCAACCTGCGGTGCAGGGACGGGAGTCAAGGGTGGAGCGCAGCGCAATCGGCGCAGCCGACGCGACGCAGGAGCGCCCTTTACTCCCGTCCCGGAACCGCCACGCTCCGAGAAACCGGGCGGCCCCCATCGACCCAACCTCCCGACCAACTCCAACTCCCTTGTCCCACACCGGACTACCACCCCACTGGCCGACGGCATGAGGCCGAGCCGAGAGGGGCGAGCATGCGGGGCGAGGCGCAGGCCCAACTCGGCACCACCCCTACTCGGACGGGCATCGACGCGGCGCCCCACCCGGGGGGAGAGAGGCGGCCCTTGCCTGGGACCCGGACCCGGAGCAGCCCCGGCGGGCCTCCCCCGGCCAGAGGCAAGCGGCCACACGCGGAGGGGGCGGGCGGGCGGGACGAGGCACCGGCACGACCACGCCGAGGGAAACAGGGCGCGGCTCGACCCAGCAGAGCAGCGAGGCTGCGGAACCAAGTCCGGCACAACAGCGCCGAAAGGGACGGGGATCAACGCGGCGAGACGAGAGGGGGTGGCAGCCTCGCCTCAGGCCCGCATCCGGACCAGCCCCGGTGGGCCTCCCCCGGCCAGAGGCAGACGGCCACACGCGGAGGGGGCGGGCGGGCGGGACGAGGCACCGGCACGACCACGCCGAGGGAAACAGGGCGCGGCTCGACCCAGCAGAGCAGCCAGGCTGCGAAACCAAGTCCGACACAACAGCACCGAAAGGAACGGGGATCAACGCGGCGAGACGAGAGGGGGTGGCAGCCTCGCCTCAGGCCCGCATCCGGACCAGCCCCGGTGGGCCTCCCCTGGCCAGAGGCAGACGGCCACACACGGAGGGGGCGGGCGGGCGGGACGAGACACCGGCACGGCCACGCCGAGGGAAACGGGCCGGGTCGGCCCCGTGAGGGAAACGCCTCCGTGGGGCCGGTCGCACGAGACCCACGTGTCGACGAGTGCATGCCACCTCTCGGGGTCAAGATCTGCCGAGTCACGGAACTGTCCCAGCGCCCGGTGACAGAGAACACGTGCCGACCGGCGACCGGAACCACCACCCCGACCCACCGGCCAACCACCCCCGCGCGACACGGCGAACCCACGTTCGACCCCCAGTTTCCGCGCCGGACGGCGCAGAAGAGGGATGCGGAAGGGACGCGGAAGGGGCACCGCACAGGACCGCGCACAGACCGCCCCCACCCGCCAACCGCGCACGTCATCCTCACCGCGCCTGTAACAGGAGTGTCTTAGGCGGAAGTTGAGCGGAACGGTTCGCCGGTCCCGGGCTGTCCTGGTGGTCAGTAACGCTCGCTCGTACCGCCCGGTGCCGAGCAGCCCGGCACCACCAACCGACACTGAGGGAAAAGACGATGCGCGTTCGCAAGCTCACCACCTTCGCCGCCCTGGCCGTCGCCGCGAGCCTCTCGCTCACGGCCTGCAACGGCGACGACGTCGCGAGCGGCGACTCGTCCTCCGCCTCCTCCTCGTCCTCGGGCGGCGGTTCGGACCAGGGCGGCTCGAACGACACCGCGGGCAAGGACTCCGGCGGCGAGAAGCCCGCCCCGGCGGGCAAGGACTCCGCGGGATCGGGCTCGGGCTCCGGCTCCGGCCAGAGCGGCACGGGCGGCAAGTGCCGCACCGACGACCTGAACATCACCGCGTCGGACAGCACCATCGACGGCGACACCGACGGCTCCGTCGCGGTGACGTTCGAGAACGGCGGCGCGGACTGCACCCTGTCCGGCTTCGCGGGCGTCGACCTGAAGACCAGCGAGGGCGACCTCTCCGCCACGCGCACGGGCCAGGGCGCCAGCCCGATGACCCTCAAGAGCGGCAAGTCGGTGTCCTTCAGCGTCGGCTACCCGGTCAACGACTCGGGCGGCTCCGGCGTCCGCGTCACCAGCCTCGTCGTGACCCCGCCCGGCGAGACGAAGTCGTTCTCCGTGGAGTGGCCGGGCTCCGGCACCCTGCCCGTCACCGACGGCTCCGGCTCCCCGGTCAAGGTCTTCGCGATCGGCAGCGCGGGCCAGGGCGGCGCGCAGTAACAACCCACACCCGCACACCCGCCCCCGCACCCACCCCTGCGCCCGCGACTGACCGCCCGGCCCCAACCGGCCCCGGTCAGTCGCGGGCGTAGTAGTAGCCGTCCCCGTGCGAAGGACCCACGTTGTGCTGGATGCCGCTGCCGTTGATGGTGAAGTACGAGGGGTCCATCGTCGGGTAGCAGGTGGGCGGACGGCTGCCCACGAACGTCGCCGTGCCGATGTTGATCCGGCTCCCCTGACTCCCGGACGACGTCACCTTCGCCGCGTACGTACACGCGGCCTGCTTCTCCATGGTCAGCCGGACGGCTCCGCTGCGGGAGATCGTCACCGAGTCGGGCTGCCCGAGGTTGAAGTCGCCGCTGAACTTCCAGGCCCCCGCGAAGAACGTGGGCACGAGGCCACCGCCCCCACCGCCGCCCCCGTTCCCCGAGCCGGATCCCGAACCGGAACCGGAACCGGAACCGGAGTCGCCGTCGGACGAGCCCCCTGGCGACGTGCCGTCACCCGCGGACGAGCCGGAGCCGCTGCCCTTGGAGCCGTCCGAGTCACCGGAGTCCTTGCCTCCGCCGCCGTCCTTCCCGTCAGCGCCGTCCGCCCCGTCCGCGCCGTCCTTGCCGCCGTCGCCCTTCTTGTCCTTCTTCCCCTCGTCCCCGTCGTTGTCGCCGTCCTTGTCCTTGGACTTGCCGCCCTTGGACGGTGAACCCTCGGGCGACGGCGACGAGTTGGGGCCCGGCGTCACCGGCGCGCTGCTGGACGGCGGCGACGCGCCGTCGTCGCTGTCACCGCCGAACGGCTGCAGCACCGCGACCGTGCCACCGCCGACGGAGAGTACGGCCACGACCGGGAGCGCGATCACCAGGGGACGGCGACGCCGCTTCCCCTCCCCGGCGGGAGCACTCCCACCGACCCCACCTGCCCTACCCGTCACCGCCGCCACCTCGGCGGCTCCCGCCTCAGCCCTATCCCCATCCCCAGCCCCGGCCCCTGCCCCCGCACGCAGCCGCGCCGTCTCCCGGTCCACCACCTCGGCCCCTGAGGACGCGTCCACCCCCTCGGCGACGACCGGCGCCACCTCCCGTACCGGCGCGGAAGCCTCCGCGTCCAGGAGTCGCGCCGCCTGCTGCGCGAGGCGCGTGACGACGTCGGCGGGCAGCCACGACGCCTGGGCCGCCGGCGGGCGTGTCCCCTCGGCAGCCTCCAACAGCTCGTCCAGGTCCGCGCGTTCGTCCACGTCCTTGGCGAGGCAGCGGGCGATGAGCGCCCGCAGGCCGTCGTCGGCCACCGCGTCGAGGTCGGGCTCTGCCTCGACGATCTGGTACATGACCGCGTGCTGGTTGCTGGCCCCGCGTCCGAAGGGCAGCGCGCCCGTCGCGGCGTACGTCAGGACGCAGCCGAGCGTGAACACATCGCTCTTGGGACCCGCGCTCTGGCCCTGGATCTGCTCGGGCGCCATGAAACCGGGCGAACCGATGACCATGCCGGTGCTGGTGAGGAGCGACTCCACGGAGGTCTGCATCGCGCGGGCGATGCCGAAGTCGATGACGCGCGGGCCCTCGACGGTCAGCATCACGTTCGACGGCTTGAGGTCGCGGTGGACGATCCCCGCCGAGTGGATGTCCTTGAGCGCGTGCAGGAGTCCGTCGGCGAGCGCGAGGACGGACTTCGCGGGCAGCGGGCCGTGGCCACGTACGACTTGTTCGAGGGAGAGCCCGGGGACGTACCCCGTGGCGACCCAGGGCAGGTCGGCGTCCGGGTCCGCGTCGAGCACGGGTGCGGTGTAGCGCTCACCGACACGCCGCGCGGCGTCGATCTCGCGCCGGAAACGGGCCCTGAACTGGGCGTCCGAGACGTGTTCCTCGTGGACGACCTTCACCGCGACGGTGCGGCCGCTCTCGGAGCGGGCGAGGTAGACCCGCCCCATGCCGCCCGCGCCGAGCCTGCCGAGCAGCAGATAGGGCCCGAACCGGGCGGGATCCGCCGCGATCAGCGGCTTGATGCCCCCGTCGAGGCTCTCGTCCGCGCCGCCTCCGCCGTCCCCGCCGTCCCCGCCGACTCCGTCGCCTTCGTGGACCCCGTCGGTCTCACTGGTCATGGTGGTCTGGTCCCCCGGTCGTCCCGCTGGTCAGTCGAACAGACGTGAGGATAAGTGCTGCCGATCACTCCCCGGAAGCTCGGGACGTGCGGGAGGGCAGGGACGGTTCTGCCCAACTGGGGAGTAAGGGACCGGAGTTATGGGATGGCCGAAAACGCACAGTGCGGGACGGCCGAGAGCACGCCCCGAACGGCCCACCCCCACGAACCCGACCCAAGTGCACCCCTTGCAACGCCCCGCCCCCACAGGTAACGACTTGGTTGCCGGGCGGGCGCCCGCTATTGACGCCTCATTCACGCCAGCCGTACGGTCCTCACCAATTGGAAAGTTTCCTAACAGTCCTGATCGGCCAGGGGTCGGCGATCAACCCAACGGCGGGCGGAAGGCAGGTGCCGTCATGGCAGCAGCGGGCACGGGCAGCACACCCGGGACCCCGGGGACCCCGGGCACCCCGCGCGTCCTGCGCGCCATGAACGACCGCGCCGTACTCGACCTCCTGGTCCTGCACGGCCCCCTCACCCGTACCCGCATCGGCGAGCTGACCGGTCTCTCCAAGCCCACCACCTCGCAGCTGCTCGGCCGCCTCGAAGCCGCCGGGCTCGTGCACACCACCGGCAGCCTCAGCGGGCGCCCCGGGCCCAACGCCCTGCTGTACGAGATCGATCCGGGCGCCGGGCACGTCGCCGCGCTGTCCGCCGATCCGACCGGCATCACCGCCCTGGTCGCCGACATCACCGGCACCGTCATCGGGCAGGCCCGCGTCGAGGCCGACGCCGTCGCCGAGGACGTGCGCCACCGCACCGCCCAGCTGGTCGCGGAGGCCGTCGACGGCGCGCTGCGGCAGGCCGGGCTCGGCCACGACGACCTGCGGGCCGCGGTGATCGGCACCCCCGGCGCCATCGACCCGCACACCGGCCAGCTGCGCTACGCCCCGCACCTGCCGGGCTGGCACTCCCGGACGCTGCGCGACGATCTCGCCGCCGTCCTCGGCACCCCCGTCGCCATCGAGAACGACGTGAACCTCGCCGCCGTCGCCGAGCAGTACGAGGGCGCCGCACAGGACTTCGACAACTACGTGCTGACCTGGCTCGACGAGGGCGTCGGCGCCGCCATCGTGCTCGGCGGCACCCTGCTGCGCGGCGCCACGGGCGGCGCGGGCGAGATCGGGTACATGCCGCTGCCCGGCGCCCCGCTGGTGCGTGGCGGCTCGGCGGGCAGCGGCTCGCCGGACGGCGGCGGTGACGGCGGGTTCGAGAGCCTCGTCTCGGCGTACGTCGTCCGCGAACTCAGCGGCGGCGGCGCGACGTTGACCGAGGTCATGGCCGACGACGCCGCACTCGGCGAGGTCGCCCGGCGCATCGCCACCGGCATCGCCGCCGTCGTCGCCGTCGTCGACCCCGAACTCGTCGTGCTCTCCGGCTCGGTGGCCCAAGCGGGTGGGGACAAACTCCGCGTACGCGTCGAGGAGGAGCTCACCGGGCTCGCGCTGCCCCGCCCGCAGATCCGCATCAGCGAGCTCGACGGCGACCCGATCCTCACCGGCGCCCTGCGCTCGGCCCTCACCCAGGCCCGCGACCAGGTCTTCGACACGGCCTGACCTCGCCCGACCGCCCACTTCTCCAGCCACTCACCGCACCTCTCCTCCCCCGTAAAGGAAGTCCGCCATGCCGCGATGGCGCATACCCACCTGCGCGTCCGCGGCGCTCGCCGCAGCCGGTCTGTTGCTCTCCGGCTGTGCCAACCCGAGCGTCGGCAGCGCGAACGACGACCCGACCAAGCCGGTCACCCTGAAGTTCTGGCACGGCTGGGCGACGCCCGGCGAGGTCAAGGCCGTCAACGACAGCATCGACCGGTTCGAGAAGCTGCACCCGAACATCAAGGTGAAGGCCACCGGGAACGTCTCCGACGAGACCATCAACCAGGCCCTGCGGGCGGGCGGCGACAAGGCCCCGGACGTGGTGTCCTCCTTCACCACCAACAACGTCGGCCAGTACTGCGACTCGGGGATGTGGGCGAACCTCGATCCGTTCATGAAGAAGACCGGCCTGGACAAGAAGAAGACCTTCCCCAAGACGCTTCTGGACTACACGAGTTACCGCGGCAGCCAGTGCGCCCTTCCGCTGCTCGCCGACGCCTACGGCATGTACTACAACAAGGACGCCTACAAGGAGGCGGGCATCGAGCGCCCGCCGCGCACGATGTCCGAGTTCAAGAAGGTCGCCGAGAAGCTCACCGTGCGCAGCGGCAAGGACTCGTACAAGCGGGTCGGGTTCATGCCCAACTTCCGCTTCTACCAGAACAGTCCGGACCGGCTCTTCGCGCAGTGGGGTCCCCAGTACTTCGACGCCAAGGGCGACGCGCGGCTCGCCGATGAGCCCAAGACGTACAAGTTCTTCAAGACGGCCGACCAACTCGCCGACGCACAGGGCGGGTACGACGACCTGGAGAGGTTCCGGCTGACCTTCGGCGACGAGATGTCCAGCCAGAACGCCTTCCTGACCGGCAAGGTCGCCATGCACCTGGACGGCGAGTGGCGCGGCCTGATGCTGGACGACGCGAAGGCGAAGTTCGACTGGGGCGTGGCGCCGCTGCCCGTCCCCGACGACCAGGCCGACACGTACGGACGCGGCTTCATCACCGGCACCGTCGCGGGGATCGCGCACAGCAGCAAGCACCAGAACGCCGCCTGGGAGCTGGTGCGGTTCCTGACCGCGGACACCGACCAGGTGGTGAAGTTCGCGAACGCCATCCACAACGTGCCCTCCACGTTCGCCGCCCTCAAGTCGCCCAAGCTGGACGCCGATCCGACCTTCCGGACCTTCTTCGACATCCTGCGGAACAAGCACAGCAAGGCCCTGCCGCCCTCCGTCAACGGCGGCGCCTACGTGGTCTCGCTGCAGGACTTCTCGTACTCCGTCGAGGCCGGACGCGTGGGTGATCTGCGCAAGGGGCTGAAGAAGCTCGACGACCAGATCGACGCCGACACCCTCCAGTCGAAGAGCTGAGGACCGAAGCCATGGCACTGCAACTCTCCAACCCGGCGCGCCGCAGGCTGCGCACGCTCGGCTTCCTGTCCCCCTGGCTGGTCGGCTTCAGCGTCTTCTTCGCGTACCCGCTGATCGCCACCGTCTACTTCTCGTTCATGCACTACAACCAGATCAAGGAGCCCACCTTCGTGGGCCTCAGGAACTGGCGGTACGTGTTCGAGCAGATGCCGCTGTTCGGCCCGGCCCTGTGGAACACCCTGTGGCTGGTCGTGATCATGGTGGCGCTCCGGGTGGTCTTCGGGCTCTCGCTCGGGCTGCTCATCACGAAGATCAAGACGGGCGCCGGGTTCTTCCGCACCGCCTTCTACCTTCCCTACCTCGCCCCGCCGGTGGCCGCCACGGTCGCCTTCGTCTTCCTGCTCAACCCGGGCACGGGCCCGGTCAACGAGATCCTGAGCTCGATCGGGATCACCGGGCCCAACTGGTTCAACGACCCGGACACCGCCAAGCCCTCGCTCGTGCTGCTCTCCCTGTGGGGCATCGGCGACCTGATGGTGATCTTCATGGCCGCGCTGCTCGACGTACCGAAGGAGCAGTACGAGGCGGCGGACCTGGACGGCGCGGGGCCCTTCGCGAAGTTCCGCTACGTGACCTGGCCCGCGATCACCCCGATCGTGATGTTCGCGGTGGTCACGGGCGTCGTGCAGACCATGCAGTACTACACGCAGGCCCTGGTCGCGGGGAAGGTCGCCTCCGGCGTCAACATCGGGCCCGGCTCGGTGATCCAGCCCGGCTACCCGGACCACTCGACCCTCACGGTCCCCCAGCTCGTCTACCAGATGGGCTTCCAGAACTTCAACACCGGTGCGGCGTGCGTTCTCTCGCTCGTGCTCTTCGCCATCGCCATGGCCGTGACGATGCTCCTGATGCGCAAGCGCTCCGGACTGCTCGCGGCGGAGGACTGAGGACTCATGACGACTACGACTCTCACCGCGCCGACGACACCCGAACGGACCGCCCCGACCCGGGGCCCCGCCGCCGCCCGCGCCCGCCGCAAGCGCATCCTGCACTGGATCGCCGTGCACAGCGTCGCGATAGCCGTCGCGCTGCTCTTCGTCCTGCCGTTCGTCTTCGTCTTCCTGACGTCGGTGATGAGCGACTCGCAGGCGATGAGCGGCGACCTGTGGCCCAACTCCTGGCACTGGTCGAACTACAAGGAGGTCTTCGAGACGCCGGGCTTCCTCGACTGGTGGCGCAACTCGCTGATGTACGCCGGTCTCGGGACCCTCTTCACCGTCTGCTCGGCGATCCCCGTGGCGTACGCGCTCGCCAAGTTCCGCTTCCGCGGGCGGCGCACCGCGATGCTGCTCGTCATCTCCACGATGATGCTGCCGCCGCAGGTCATCGTGATCCCGATGTACCTGGTGTGGGCCCAGCAGTTCCACCTCTCGGGCACGCTCTGGCCGCTGATCATCCCGATGGCGTTCGGCGACGCCTACTCGATCTTCCTGCTTCGTCAGTTCCTCCTCACCATCCCCAAGGAGTACATCGAGTCGGCGAAGGTCGACGGCTGCGGCGAGTTCCGCACCATGGTCAAGATCGTGGTGCCGATGGCCAAGCCCGGCATCGCCGCCATCGCGCTCTTCCAGTTCTTCTACTGCTGGAACGACTACTTCGGGCCGCAGATCTACGCGGCCCAGAACCCCGGCGCCTGGACGCTCAGTTACGGCCTGGAGTCGTTCAAGAGCGCGCACAGCGTCAACTGGAACATGACCATGGCGGCGACGCTGCTGGTCATGGCTCCCGTGATCATCATCTTCTTCTTCGCACAGAAGGCCTTCGTCGAAGGCGTCACCCTCACCGGAGTAAAGGGCTGAGAACCGATATGAAGCTCGCAGTGGTCGGCGGAGGCTCGACCTACACCCCCGAACTCATCGATGGATTCGCGCGGTTGAGGGACACCCTGCCGATCGAGGAACTCGTCCTCGTCGATCCGGCGGCCGACCGCCTGGAGCTGGTGGGCGGCCTCGCGCGGCGCATCTTCGCCAAGCAGGGCCACCCCGGCCGCATCGTCACCACCTCCGACGTGGACGCGGGCGTCGCGGACGCCGACGCCGTGCTCCTGCAGCTGCGCGTCGGCGGGCAGGCGGCCCGCGACCAGGACGAGACGTGGCCCCTGGAGTGCGGCTGCGTCGGCCAGGAGACCACCGGCGCGGGCGGCCTCGCCAAGGCGCTGCGCACGGTGCCCGTGGTGCTCGACATCGCCGAGCGCGTCCGGCGGGCCAACCCGAACGCCTGGATCATCGACTTCACCAACCCGGTCGGCATCGTCACCCGCGCGCTGCTGCAGGCCGGACACAAGGCCGTCGGCCTGTGCAACGTGGCGATCGGCTTCCAGCGCAAGTTCGCCAAGCTCCTCGACGTCGCGCCGGGCGAGGTCCACCTGGATCACGTGGGGCTCAACCACCTCACCTGGGAGACGGGCGTACGCCTCGGCGGCCCGGGCGGCGACGACATCCTCCCCAAGCTCCTCGCGGAGCACGGGGACGCGGTCGCCGAGGACCTGCGCATGCCGCGCGCGATCGTCGACCGGCTCGGTGTCGTGCCCTCGTACTACCTGCGCTACTTCTACCAGCACGACGCCGTGGTCGAGGAGCTGCGGACCAAGCCGTCGCGGGCCTCCGAAGTGGCCGCGATGGAGCGTACGTTGCTGGAGATGTACGGCGACCCCACGCTCGACGAGAAGCCCGAACTGCTCGCCAAGCGCGGCGGCGCCTTCTACTCGGAGGCGGCCGTGGACCTCGCGGCCTCGCTGCTCGGCAACGGGGGCAGCCCGTACCAGGTGATCAACACCGTCAACAACGGCACGCTGCCCTTCCTGCCCGACGACGCGGTCATCGAGGTGCAGGCCACGGTCGACGGCAAGGGCGCCAAGCCACTCGCCGTGCCGAAGCTCGACCCGCTGTACGCCGGGCTCATCGCGAACGTCACCGGATACGAGGACCTGGCGCTCCAGGCCGCGCTGCACGGCGGCCGCGAGCGCGTCTTCAAGGCGCTGCTCGCCCATCCGCTGGTCGGCCAGTACGCGTACGCCGAGCAGCTCACGGACAGCCTCATCGCGCACAACCGGGAGCACCTGGCGTGGGCGTAGGCACGAGCGTGCTCGCGATCGACGCGGGCAACAGCAAGACCGACGTCGCGGTGGTGGCGACCGACGGCACCGTCGTCGGCGCGGCCCGCGGCGGCGGGTTCCAGCCGCCGCAGATCGGCGTCGAACCGGCGGTGGACATCCTCGCGGACGCGGTGACACGGGCGTTCACCGAGGCGGGCGTGGCCTCCGTGGGCCATGTCTCGGCCTGCCTCGCCAACGCCGATCTGCCCGTCGAGGAAAGGGAGTTGGCCGAGGCCCTGCGGCGGCGCGCGTGGGGCGCGTCGGTCGACGTACGCAACGACACCTTCGCCATCCTGCGCGCCGGGCTCCTGGAGGACGCCGAACCGCGCGGCGTCGCCGTGGTGTGCGGCGCGGGCATCAACTGCGTGGGCATGCTGCCCGACGGGCGCACCGCCCGCTTCCCCGCCATCGGCCGGATCTCCGGCGACTGGGGCGGGGGCGGCGGCCTCGCCGAGGAGGCGCTCTGGTTCGCGGCGCGCGCCGAGGACGGCCGCGGCGAGGCGACCGCGCTGCGCGAGATGCTGCCCGCGCACTTCGGCCTGGAGTCCATGTACGCGCTGATCGAGGCGCTGCACCTGGGCCGCATCGCCCCTGTGCGGCGGCACGAGTTGACGCCGGTGCTCTTCGCGGCCGCGGCGGCGGGCGACGCCGTGGCGCGCTCCGTGGTGGACCGGATGGCCGACGAGGTGGTGGCCATGTCGACCGTCGCCCTCGACCGCCTCGACCTGCTCGACGAGGCGGCGCCGGTGCTGCTCGGCGGCAGCGTCCTGGCCGCGCGCCATCCTCAACTGGACGACCGGATCAGGGCGTTGCTGGACGAGCGGGCGCCGAAGGCGGTGCCCCGGGTGGTGGCGGAGCGGCCCGTGCTGGGCGCCGCGCTCCTCGGCCTCGACCAGGTCGGGGCGCCGACCGAGGTGCACGCGCGCGTGCGGGCGCATTACGAGGCCGCGGCCTCCTGAACCGCGGTGCGTCCGGGCCCCGTCGGCCCGGACGCACCGCGCCCCCGGAATCCGGACGCTCCGCGCCCCCTCAATGGCGCCCGCAGGGAACCGAACACCGGTGAATCTCGTGTTCAAGGGCAGGGATCCGAACAAGATCGAGACAAGGCCTGTGCGGATGTCAGTCCCTGCGGCAATACTTGCGGCCGTGCCCTGCTTCCCACGCTGACCGCGCGGGGCGGGGCGGGACCGTCCGATGACCAAGGGGGAGGTCGAGGTCAAGGTGACACATCCGCCGAACGGCAGCGCCGTGCCGCCGGGCCCGCCCGGGCAGCCGCCCGCCGTACCCGCGCCCGCGCCGCCCGCGGTTCCGCCGCAGGCACCGGGCCCGTCGCCCGCGCAGCCGCCGCGGTCCGCGCCGCCCGCCGCCGCGCGCCGCACGGCCTGGGCCGAGGGGACGGACCGGCTGCGCGCCGCGGCCACCACCGAGCCGGGCAGGCTGCGGATCATCGGCGCCTTCCTCGCCCTGCTCGTCGTCGCCTTCGGCGCGGTCACCACCTGGCAGATGACGGACCGTTCGGCCGCCGCGGACGACGTGCTGCACCGCAGCCAGCCGCTGAGCGCCGACGCCGCGGCCATCTACCGCTCGCTCGCCGACGCCAACACCGCGGCGTCCAGCGGCTTCCTCGCGGGCGGCCAGGAGCCCGCCGCGGCGCGCTCCCGCTACGAGAGCGACATTGAGCGGGCCTCGGAGAAGCTCGCGAAGGCCGCGTCGAACGCGGGCGCGGACTCGTCGTCGGCCGCCGCCGTGGCCAAGCTGAACAAGCTCCTTCCCCAGTACACGGGCCTGATCGAGCGGGCCCGCGCCAACAACCGCCAGGGCCTGCCGCTCGGCGGCGCCTATCTGCGCTACGCGAACGACAAGATGCAGACGCAGATGCTCCCGGCCGCCGAGAAGCTCTACAAGGCGGAGAACAGCCGCCTCGACTCCGACTACGGCAAGGCGAAGCCGTACCCGTGGTTCGCCATCGCCCTCGGCCTCCTCGCGCTCGCCGCCCTCGTCTGGGCCCAGCGCCGCAACTACCGGCGTACGAACCGGGTGTTCAACCACGGCCTGCTCGCCGCCACCGCCACCGCGACGGTCGTCATGCTCTGGCTGGTGGTCGGCCACACCTTCGCCAGGTCGGGCCTCAACGACTCCTACGACAACGGGGTGCAGTCCCTGAACGTCCTCAACGACGCCCGCATCAGCTCCCTGAAGGCCCGCGGCAACGAGAACCTGACCCTGGTCAGCAGGGGCGCGGAGACCATCGAGGTGGGCGGCAAGGTGCAGGACAAGTTCGACGTCTCCTACCGCACGCTGATGAAGCGCCTGGGCGACTCGGACAACGGACTGCTCGGGAAGGCCGCCGCCCTCGCCGACGACCAGGACGGCAGGAACCCGGTCGCCGCCGCCGTGAAGAACGTGGGCGTGTGGAAGCTGCGGCACAAGGAGGCGCGTGCCAGCGACGACTCCGGCGAGTACCAGGACGCCCTTGACAAGGTCATCGGCACCAAGGCCGACGCGCCGACCGGAGAGTGCTTCGACAACGTGGACGCCGCTCTCGAGCAGGCACTGGCGCACGAGCAGGGCGAGTTCAAGCAGGCGGCCGAGGACGGCAGGGGCGCCATGAGCGGCCTGCCCGTCGGCGCCGCCGTCCTCGCGGTCCTCGGCGCGGCGGGCGCCGTGCTCGGCATCGGCCGCAGGCTTTCGGAGTACCGGTGACGGGGCCAGAGGTGAGAGGAGGCGCGCAGACGATGCGTACACGACGTGGCACGGTCAGGCTGCGCGGCTGGGGCGGCGTGGGGGCGATGGGCGCCGCCTGCGCGCTCGCGGGGACGCTCGTGCTGGCGCTGCCGCCCGGTGACGGGGGCGGCGGGGACGACGGCGTGGGCCGCGGCGGCCCCGGTGTCACGGTCGCGGCGCCCGCGCGCGCCGACGCCGACGACTGCAACGACCGGAGCCTGCGCCCCTCGCCCAAGGACGGCCCGACGATCGAGGCCATCAAGAACCGCGAGGTCAAGAAGCTCGTCGTCGGCGTGGACCAGAACAGCTACCAGTGGGGCTACCGCGACCCGAACAAGAAGGGCGGTGAGCTGGAGGGCTTCGACATCGATCTCGCGCACAAGATCGCCGAGGAGATCTTCGGCAACCGCAACGCCGTCAAGTTCCGGGCCATCCCCACCAACCAGCGCATCCCGGCGATCCAGAGCGGCCAGGTCGACATGGTCGTCCGCACCATGACGATCAACTGCGCCCGCCTGGACGACGTCGACTTCTCCACCGGGTACTTCGAGACGGGCCAGCAGGTGCTCGCCCCCAAGAAGTCCGACATCACGGGCTACAACGACACGCTGAAGGGCAAGAAGGTCTGCTCGGCGGCCGGTTCCATCGCGGAGGAGGAGCTCAAGAAGAAGTCCTTCGGCGCCGACATCTCCACCACCGTGCCCAACCAGCTCGACTGCCTGGTGCGGCTCCAGCTCGGCGAGGTCGACGCCGTGGTGACCGACAGCGCGCTCGCCGCGGGACAGGCCGCACAGGACCCGACGGTCGAGCTCAAGGGCAAGGAGCCGTTCACCACCGAGCACTACGGAGTGGCGATGAAGAAGGGCTCGGACGACCTGGTGCGCCGGGTCAACAAGGTCCTCGAGGACTACCGCGAGGACGGCGGCTGGCAGAAGTCCTACGACAAGTGGCTCGCGGGCGGCCTCAACGGCAAGGTGACCCCGCCCGCTCCGGAGTACCGCGACTGATCGCCAACCGACCTGGTACCACTGAAGAGTTGCGGCACACGCAGCGCGGCACACGCAGAGCGGAGAGTGATCGATGAGCGTCACGGGACCCCCCGGTCCGGTACTGGACCGGGACGAGGTGGACCGTGCGCTGGCGCGCCTCGACGCCGAGCACGAGGCGATCGAGACCTCGCTCCTCGCCCTCCAGGACCACGCGGGCCGCCGCCTCCTGGAGGGCGCCGCGCTGACCGGCGTCACCGAGGAGCGCTGGGCCGACGCCGAGGGCCGTATCACGCTGCTCTGGGCGTACTTCGACGCGTACGCGGCCGCCCTGCGCACCGCGCACGAGCTGCGCGAGCGCCGCCGCTGGCCGAGCCGCGAGGACCTCGTGGAGCTCACGGAACTGCTGCGCGGCGAGTCCGTGACCGTCTCGGGCGGCTCGACGAGCGGCACATCGCCCTCGGTCACCGGGCCCGCCAAGCTCACCGAGCGCTTCACGCTCGAGCAGCTGGTGTCCCGGATGAACGACCTGTACGCGCACTCGCTCGACATGGTCGTCGCCGCCGACGCCGTCTGGTCGGCGCTGCCCGCCCGCATCGACCTGCTCGCCGCCGAGCTGTCCCGCACCCGCCAGCTCGCGCACTCCGTGGGCGTACGTCCGGGTGAGCACCCCTCGGGCGACGACCTGGAGCGCATCACCCGCGCCCTGACCGCCCTGCGCGAGCAGGTGGTCTCCGATCCGCTCGCCTTCTGGCAGCGCGCGCAGGGCAGTTCGGCGCCCGGCGGCGGCCGCCCCGGCACCGAGCGCTACGACCGCGAGGCACGCGCCCTGGAGGAGGTGCGCCGCGAGATCGACGCGGTGCTCACCGTCCGCCAGGACGCCGAGGCGCGCCTGGGCAGGCTGCGCGACGTGCTCTCCCGCGCGGACCGCACCCTCGCGGAGGCGCGCAGCGCCCGCGGCGAGGTCCTCGCGAAGATCGCCGCGTCCGAGGTGCCCGCGGTCAGCGGCCCGCCGACCGCGCTCCAGGAGCAGCTGGCGACGGCCGCCGACTACCGCAGGAACGCCCAGTGGCACCGGCTCTCGCCGCTCCTGGAATCGCTTGAGCAGAAGGCCGACGACGAACTCCTGCGCGCGCGTGAGTCGTTGACGGCCGTCACCGCGCCCCTCGCGGTCCGCGCCGAGCTGCGCGGCCGCCTGGACGCGTACAAGGCGAAGGTCGCCCGGCTCGGCCACGCCGAGGACCCGCTCCTGATCGAGCGGTACGACGCGGCCCGCCGGATGCTGTGGAGCGCGCCCTGCGACCTGCGCGTGGCCGAGCAGGCGGTGCTGCGCTATCAGCAGGCCGCGGCCGACGCGCTCGCGCCGAGGGTCCCCCAGCAGGGCGGGCCCACCGACCGGAGGGAGGAATCGTGAGCCAGCAGCAGTGTCAGCGGCCCGGCTGCACAGGGTCGTACGAGGACGTCGGCGGCGGCGAGCTGTACTGCGACACCTGCGGCCTCGCCCCGGTCGTCGCGCCCAACGGGATGGTGGGTTCGCCGCCGACCGGGCTCACCGTCGGCGGCAAGGGCTCGCGGGGCTCGGGCAGTTCGAGCTCCCGCTCGTCGTCGCGGTCCACGCGCTCGTCACGCTCGTCGCGCTCCCAGTCCTCGCGCAGGTCGGTGTCGGGGCGGCTTTCCCGCGCGCTTTCGGGGCGTTCGACCTCGCGCTCGGTCTCGGTGCGCAGTTCGGGCTCGTCGGCGGCCTCGTCGGCGCGCGGGCGGCTCGGCGTCGGCCTGGTCGCGGTGCCGGACGTGCCGCGCCCCGACCCGCGCGGGGCGGTGCAGAAGAACCCCGAGGTGCCCGAGCGGAAGCGATTCTGCTCGCGCTCGGACTGCGGCGCCCCGGTGGGCCGCGCACGCGGCGAACGCCCGGGCCGCACCGAGGGTTTCTGCACCAAGTGCGGGCACCCCTACTCCTTCGTACCGAAGCTGAACGACGGCGACATCGTGCACGGCCAGTACGAGGTCGTGGGCTGTCTGGCGCACGGCGGCCTCGGCTGGGTCTACCTCGCCATCGACCGCGCGGTCTCCGACCGCTGGGTGGTCCTCAAGGGCCTGCTCGACACCGGCGACCAGGACGCGATGGCCGCGGCGATCTCCGAGCGCCGCTTCCTCGCCGAGATCGAGCACGCCAACATCGTGCGGATCTACAACTTCGTCGAGCACCTCGACCAGCGCACCGGCTCCATGGACGGCTACATCGTCATGGAGTACGTCGGCGGCAAGTCCCTCAAGGAGATCGCCAACGGCCGCCGCACCGCCGAGGGCAAGCGCGATCCGCTGCCGGTCGAGCAGGCCTGCGCGTACGGCATCGAGGCGCTCGAAGCCCTCGGACACCTGCACAGCCGCAACGTCCTGTACTGCGACTTCAAGGTCGACAACGCCATCCAGACCGAGGGCCAGCTCAAGGTCATCGACATGGGCGCGGTCCGCAGGATGGACGACGACGAGTCCGCGATCTACGGCACCGTCGGCTACCAGGCGCCCGAGGTCGCCGAGGTGGGCCCCTCGGTCGCCTCCGACCTCTACACCGTCGCGCGCACGCTCGCCGTCCTCACCTTCGACTTCCAGGGCTATACGAACGTCTTCGTGGACTCCCTGCCCGACCCCGACAACATCGAGGTCTTCCGGACGTACGAGTCGTTCTACCGGCTCCTGGTGCGCGCCACGGACCCGGACCCGGCCCGCCGCTTCGCCTCCGCGCAGGAGATGGCCGAGCAGCTCACCGGCGTCCTGCGGGAGGTCGTGGCGCTCCAGACGGGCAAGCCGCGTCCGGCGCTCTCCACCCTCTTCGGGCCCGAAGTGAAGGTCACTGACACCGAGTTGTTCGCCGAGCTCTCGGGCGACGAGTCGCGTCTCGGGGTGCGCTCGCTCGCCCCCTCGGGCAACGGCGGCCCGCCCGCGCTGCCCGGCACGACCACGGAGGCCACCACGATCGTGCGCCCGCTGGACGCCGCCGTGACCGCCCTGGCCCTGCCGGTGCCCCGCGTCGACCCGAACGACCCGAACGCCGGGTTCCTCGCCGGGCTGCTGGCCTCCGCGCCCGCCGAGTTGATCAGCGCCCTCGACGCCGCGCCCGGCGACTCGATCGAGCTGCAACTGCGCGGCCTGCGCGCCCGCCTCGCGATGGGCGAGCTGACGCCCGCCGCCGAGGCCCTCGCCGATCTGGAGCGCCGCCACCCCGACGACTGGCGGGTGGTCTGGTACCGAGGCATCTCGGCCCTGGCGACCGGGGACTTCGAGAGCGCGGCGCTCTCCTTCGACGCCGTCTACGACGCGTTCCCCGGTGAGCCCGCGCCGAAGCTGGCGCTCGCCGTCTGCGCGGAGGTGCTCGGCCAGCTGGACAACGCCGCCGAGTACTACCGCCTGGTGTGGACCACCGACCCGAGCTACGTGAGTTCCGCGTTCGGCCTGGCCCGTGTGCAGCTGGCCGCGGACGACCGCGGCGGCGCCGTGCGCACCCTGGAGTCGGTGCCGGAGTCCTCCATCCACTACACCGCGGCCCGGGTCGCGGCGGTGCGGGCGCGGCTGCGTCGGCGTATGACGTCGGACACGGCGGCGGCGCCCGGAGCGGGCTTCCTCGACGACCTGACGGCCGCCGCGGGGCAGGTCGAGGCCCTGGCGGGCTTCGGTCTCGACGCGGTGCGCAGGGAGCGCCTGTCGACCGAGGTTCTGGGGACGGCGCTCGACTGGGTACTCTCCGGTAGGCACTCTGGTCACGCTTCCGCACCACCGGCCACCACCGGGGCGCGGGCCGTACTGCTCGGCAGCGACCTGGACGAGCGTGGTCTCCGGTTCGGTCTGGAGCGTTCGTACCGGACACTGGCCCGGCTCGCACAGGGTGGCCAGGAGAGGATCGAACTGGTGGAACGGGCCAACCGTTTCCGCCCCCGGACGTGGGTGTGAGTATGTCGCAGATGCCCCAACTGTCTGCCTGCCCCAGCTGTGAGGAGCCGCTGGAGTCGGGTGACCTGTTCTGTGGTGCGTGCGGGTTCGACCTTTCGGTCGTCCCGGCGCGGCCGGACGCCTCACCCAACGGGTCGGCCGCCAAGGCCGCCGCCGCACAGTGGCCACCGGCCCCCGAGGTGGACAGCTCGGACGTGCCGGTGCCGACGCACCGGCCCCACGACGTACCCGGCACGGACTCCGGGGGCACGGACCTCGCGCAGCCGGATCCGGGACCCGCGGGTCCCGGGCCCGCGGGCACCGAGCCCGACGAGTACCCGCTGCCCGCGCCGGGCACCGCCGGTGCGGCCGCGGCGCCTGACGCCCCGGACGCGGCGGGTACGAACCCGGCGGCAGCGCCCGGCGAGGGCGCCGACCCCCGGGCAGCGCCCCCCGAGCCGACGCCCCCCGCGGGCACCAAGCTCTGCGTGGCCTGCCGTTCGGGCCGCGTCGACCCGGACGGGTACTGCGAGAACTGCGGGCACGCCCAGCCCCGCGAGCGCGACCACATGGAGCAGGAGCTGGACGCGGTCGCCGCGGTCAGCGACCGAGGGCTCCGCCACCACCGCAACGAGGACGCGTTCGCGATCTCGGCGGCCGCGCTGCCCGACGGCTCACCCGCCGTCGTCGCGATCGTCTGCGACGGCGTCTCGTCGGCGACCAGGCCCGACGAGGCCTCGCTCGCCGCCTCCCTGGCCGCCAACGAGTCGCTGCAGGGCGCGCTGCCGCGCGGCACGCACCCCCAGCAGGCCATGCACGACGCGATCATCGCCGCGGCCGACGCGGTCAACGCGCTGGCCGCCGAGCCCGCGACCGCCCGCGACCAGGGCCCCCACCAGAACGCGCCCGCCTGCACCCTGGTCGGCTCGATCGTCGCCGGCGGCCTGCTCGTCGTCGGCTGGGTCGGCGACAGCCGCGCCTACTGGGTCCCCGACGACCGCTCGGGCCCCACCGTCCGCCTCACCGAGGACGACTCGTGGGCCGCGCAGATGGTGGCCGCGGGGCTGATGAACGAGGCCGAGGCGTACGCGGACGAGCGCGCGCACGCCATCACCGGCTGGCTCGGCGCCGACGCGTACGAACTGGAGCCGCACACCGCTTCCTTCAAGCCCGACCGTGCCGGTGTAGTGGTGGTGTGCACGGACGGGCTGTGGAACTACGCGGAGGCCGTCGAGGAGATGGCGGGCGCCGTGCCCGCCGACGCGGCCCGGCGGCCGCTGCACAGCGCGCAGGTCCTGGTCGGTCACGCCCTGGACGGCGGGGGCCACGACAACGTAACAGTGGCGGTCGTCCCGTTCCCGTTCGTGCCGCAAGGGGCAGGATCGGCCTAGAGCGGACGCTCCCGCCGTAAACGCGCGGGAGCCGATGCGCGCGCCAACACACGCGTCACCCGGCCGACTTGGGGGAAGCCGGGGGACGGATGTCCGAGGGTCTGAGGGGGAGCAGCATCCATGGCCAATTTCTCGAAGTCGAACGTGCCGCAGTTCTCGGTCGACGTCTATCAGAACGAGTTCCTGCCGGAGGGCGGCAGGGAGGTCAACGCCATCGCCACGGTGACCTCCACCGGCGGCGGAACCATCGGCTCCGCGGTCGGTGCGCCCCACTTCTACCCGGCCGGGCAGAGCCCCGACGCCGCCGTCGCGATCATGGTCGACTGCTCGGGCTCCATGGACTACCCGCCGACGAAGATGCGGGGCGCTCGGGACGCCACGGCCGCCGCGATCGACGCCGTCCGCGACGGCGTGCACTTCGCGGTGATCGGCGGCACCCACATCGCCAAGGAGGTCTACCCGGGCAACGGCCGCCTCGCGGTGGCAGAGCCGCGGACCAGGGAGCAGGCCAAGCAGGCCCTGCGCAAGCTCAGCGCGGGCGGCGGCACGGCCATCGGCACCTGGCTGCGCCTGGCCGACCGGCTGCTCGCCGCCGCCGACGTCGCCCCCTCCGCCGTACGGCACGGGATCCTGCTCACCGACGGCCGCAATGAACACGAGTCACCCGAGGACCTCAAGGCCGCGCTGGACTCCTGCGCGGGCCGCTTCACCTGCGACGCCCGTGGCGTCGGCACGGACTGGGAGGTGAAGGAGGTCACGGCGATCGCCTCCGCCCTCCTCGGCACCGCCGACATCGTCGCCGACCCCGCGGGCCTGGCCGCCGACTTCACGCGGATGATGGAGACGGCGATGGGCAAGGAGGTCGCCGACGTCAGTCTGCGGCTGTGGACGCCGCTCGGCTCGGAGATCAAGTTCGTCAAGCAAGTGGCGCCCACCGTCGAGGAGTTGACGGACCGTCGCACGGAGGCGGGGCCGCGCGCCGGGGACTACCCCACGGGATCCTGGGGCGACGAGTCCCGCGACTACCACATCTGTGTGCGGGTGCCCGATGCCGAGCTCGGCCAGGAGATGCTGGCGGCCCGGGTCTCACTGATCGTGCCGGGGGGCGACGGCGGCGTACAGACGCTGTCGCAGGGTTTGGTGCGTGCGGTGTGGACGGACGACATGGCGGCCTCCACGTCGATCAATCCGCAGGTCGCGCACTACACGGGCCAGGCGGAACTGGCCCAAGTCATCCAGCAGGGGCTCGATGCGCGTAAATCGGGAGATGTCGACGGGGCGACGGCGAAGCTCGGCCGCGCGGTCCAGCTCGCCAGCGCCTCGGGCAACGCGGATACGGCGAAACTCCTTTCGAAGGTGGTGGACGTCGTCGATGCCGCGGCAGGTACTGTTCGATTGAAGGCGAAGGTCGCCGAGGCCGACGAGATGACACTCGAGACGCGCTCGACGAAAACTGTTCGCGTGAAGAAGCAGTAGCGGAAGCAGTCGCCGAAGCGGTAGCGGAGGCGGCAGCACGTGCGGCTGCCGCACGCGAAGCGCTCCACCAGCAATCCGTAAGAAAAAGCGCAGTACACGGCCCTCGGGCCGGAGAAGGAGAGGGGGAAGCGCCGACATGCCGACCTGCCCGAACGGACACCAGTCGGGTTCCGACGACTGGTGCGAGGTCTGCGGTCACCGCATGGCCGGTGCCGTACCTCCGCCGCCCCCGCCGCCGCCCGCGGCCGGGTACGGCTATCCCCCGCCGCCGCCCGGTCAGGACCCGGGCTTCCCGCAGCCCGCGCCGCCGCGCCCGCACCTGGCCGCCGTGCCCGACCCGGCGCCCGAGGGCGAGCTCTGCCCGCAGTGCCGCACGCCCCGCGAGGCGAACGCGCCGTTCTGCGAGGAGTGCCGCTGGAACTTCCTGACGAACACGGCCACCTCGTACACCCCGGCCGCGCCGAACCCGCCGCTGCCGGGCACGCACGGCGGTCCGGGACCCGGCATGCAGCCGCCCGGGCCGAACCCCGCGCAGCAGTTCCAGCCGCCGCCGGGACCGGGCTACGACTACCAGGGCTCGCGCCCCTCGCAGATGAACCGGCCCGCCGAGCCGATCCCGCCGTTCGGCAACGGCGGCGCCCACGGCGGTGGCAACGGCGGCGGCCCCGGAAACGGCTTCGGCCAGCCGGGTCCCGGCCAGCCCGGCCCCGGCCAGACGCCGCCCGGCGCCCCGCAGGCGTTCCAGCAGCCGGGTCCGCCCCCGCCGCCCGCCTTCCCGCAGGCCCCGCAGGAGACCGGCGGTCCGCAGGGTCCGCCCCCGCCGCCGCCAGGTCCGCAGGGACCCGGTCCCGCGGGTCCGGGTCCTGGTCCCGGTCCGGGTCAGCCCGGTCCTGGTCAGCCCGGTCCCGGCGGCCCGTCCTTCGGCGGCGGAGGCGACGACTGGGTGATCTCACCGCCCTCGGCCCCCGCCCGGCAGGACCCGTTCCAGCAAGGTCCCCCGCAGCCCCAGGACCCGTTCCAGCAGGGCCCGCCGCCGCAGCAGGACCCCTTCCAGCAGGGGCCCCCGCCGCAGCAGGGCCCCGGTACCTGGACGGCGACGATCGGTCCCGACCGTGAGTACTTCATGGCGATGATGCAGCGCAGCGGTCCCGAGGCGTCGGGCCTGAACCTGCCCGCGTACTCGCCGGAGCAGCAGCGTCCGCTGGTCGGCAACCAGATCACCATCGGCCGTCGCCGCCACTCCACGGGCGACACCCCGGACATCGACCTGTCGGTGCCGCCGGAGGACCCCGGCGTATCGCACCAGCACGCGGTCCTGGTCCAGCAGCCGGACAGCAGCTGGGCGGTCGTCGACCAGAACTCCACGAACGGCACCACGGTCAACAACGGCGAGGAGCCCATCCAGCCGTTCGTCCCGATCCCGCTCCAGGACGGCGACCGGGTGCACGTGGGCGCCTGGACGACGATCACGATCCGCCGCGACTGACACCCGCGGGGCGGTCCTCACAGCGGCCAGACGTACGGCCCTTCGGGGTCGTCGAGCCAGGCCCATTCGTAGGGGCCGCTCACGGTGATCCCGAAGCGCTCGCGCACCGGCCGCTCCTCGCGCTGCCACAGCGCGAGCGCCTCATGGGGATCGAGGCTGCCCGCGGTCAGCTCGAGAAGGAAACGGAAGAGTTCGTTCTGCAGGGCCCTGCGCGGCAGCCCCCCGATGTGCTGCTCGTGCGGGGCCCTTCGGCTGCCGCCGCGCAGCGGTACGAAGTAGGCGGGCGTGTGCAGGAAGCGGCCCTCCGCGTACTCCGCGTCGCGCACCGTCAGCGTGATCAGGCCGGTGGCCAGCGGCGCGAGGATCCGGGCCCCCGGACGGCACTGGGCGAGCCAGGCCCTGGGCACCGAGCCAAGCGTGCAGGTGGCGATGATCCTGTCGTAGGGCGCGCGCTCGGCGCAGCCCGCCGCCCCGTCGCCGGTCACCACGGCCGGACGGTATCCGGCGGCCGCCAGGTGCCGGCGCGCGGACTCGGTGATCTCCGGGTCGAGGTCGACGGTGGTGACGTGCTCGTCGCCGAGCCGGTGGGCGAGCAGCGCCGCGTTGTAGCCGGTGCCCGCGCCGATCTCCAGGACCCGGTCCCCCGCGCGCACGTCGAGCTCGGCGAGCATCATCGCCATCAGGGACGGCTGGCTGCTCGACGACAGCAGATCACCGTCGCGCAGGCGGGTGGCCAGGGGCGCGTCCGCGTACGCCCCGCGCAGCCAGCGCGCCCGTCTCGCCGCGTCCGGGTCCTCGCCCCACAGCCGCTCGTGGCCGCCGCCCGCGTTGACGTAGTAGTACGGCACGAACACGTGCCGCGGCACGGACTCGAACGCGGCCCGCAGCCCGGGGTCGCCCCGCCAGACTCCGGTCGCGTCGATCTCCCGCACGAGAGCGGCCCGCGCCGCTGCGGCGAGTGCGGCATCGGGTTCGGGTTCCATGAGTCCACTGTGCTGCGCCGCCGCCCGCGATGCGAGTGGCGGGCGGGGCCCGGTCCCCGGGAGGTCCTAAGTCTTCCGTACTCGGCCGCCCCGTCTGAGACCATGGACGGTGTGAACGAGATCCCACGCGGCGCGCTTCAGGAGCAGACCTTCTACGAGCAGGTCGGCGGCGAGGAGACCTTCCGGCGCCTGGTCCACCTCTTCTACCAGGGGATCGCGGAGGATCCCCTGCTGCGGCCCATGTACCCGGAGGAGGACCTCGGGCCCGCCGAGGAGCGGCTCGCGCTGTTCCTGATGCAGTACTGGGGCGGCCCCCGCACCTACAGCGACCACCGCGGCCACCCCCGCCTGCGCATGCGGCACGCGCCGTTCACGGTCGACAGGGCCGCGCACGACGCGTGGCTCAAGCACATGCGCGCCGCGGTCGACGAGCTCGGGCTCTCCGAGGAGCACGAGCGGACGCTGTGGAACTACCTGACGTACGCGGCGGCGTCCATGGTGAACTCCGAGGGGTGATAGGTCGACTCCGAGGGGTAACAGACGAACTCCGAGGGGCGATCCCGGTAATACCCAAACCTCCTCCTGACACCTCACCCCCTTCCCCAAATGCCTGCCCTCTGAAAACATCCGGAAAGACCGCTGGGGGGCGATACGCAGGCAATTAGTCATGCCCGCGTACGCGAAGCACGCAGGCGTGCATACATGCACGCCTGCGTAGGCGCACAGCACGGGCACGGGGGGCACCAGGGTGACGGGGTTCATCTTTCTGCGCGTACGCGCGCACCGTCTGCTACTGGCCGCGGCCCTCCTCGCCGTCCTGCTGACGACGGCGGTCCTCGCCACGCTCACCGCGTTCTCCGGCGCGATCGGCGACGCGGCCCTGCGCCAGAGCCTGCGCACCCGCTCGGCGCCCCAGGCCGCGCTCGTCGTACGGACCCAAGTCCCGCCGGGCAAGGACGACGCGGCGCGCGAGGAGGTCGAGGAGGGCGCCCGGCGCACCTTCGACGGCCTTCCCGTGCGGTTGCGCTCCCTGGCCCGCTCGGGGACGTACGCCCTGCCGGAGAAGGAACGCGCGGGGCGGGGCGGCCAGCCCGACCTGACCCGCTTCGCGGCGCTCGACCGGTCCAGGATCAAGCTGGTCAAGGGCGCTTGGCCGACCGGCACAACAGGCACGACAGGTTCGGGCGGCACGGTCGAGGTGGCCCTGCCCGAGACCGCGGCGGCCAAGCTGAAGCTCGGCCCCGGCGCGGCCCCCCTCACCC
The DNA here is from genome assembly GCF_008704495.1 of Streptomyces kanamyceticus. NCBI lineage: Bacteria > Bacillati > Actinomycetota > Actinomycetes > Kitasatosporales > Streptomycetaceae > Streptomyces > Streptomyces kanamyceticus. Next base: position 6,575,032 of record NZ_CP023699.1, on the reverse strand, counting down.
TCACCGACCGCCTCACGGGCCCCAAAGTCACCGTGCGCGTCACCGGCGTCTACCGTCCCACCGACGCCACCGACCCGTACTGGCAGCTCGACGAACTCGGTGGACGCGGCGTGCGCAAGGGCGTCTTCATGACGTACGGGCCGCTGCTCGTGGCCCCTTCGGTGCTCACCGGGTCGCGCGTCTCGACGGAGGGCACGCAGTGGCTGGCCACCGCTGACTTCGCGGCCATGACCACGCGGCGCGTCGACGCGCTGCGCGACGCCGCCACCGAAGGACCGGCCGCGCTCACCAAGAACCGTGCCCTGGGCGGCAATCCGAGCGCCGACACCGCGCTGCCCAAGGTCCTGGACCGGGCCGAGCGCGCCCTGCTCGTCTCCCGCTCCACCCTGCTGATCGTCGCCCTCCAGCTCATCATGCTCGCCGGGTACGCGCTGCTGCTCGTGGCCAGGCTGCTCAGCACCGAGCGCGGCGGCGAGACCGAACTCCTGCTCGCCCGGGGCGGCTCGCGTGGCCGGATCACCTGGCTCGCCGCCGTCGAGGCACTGCTCCTCGCGCTGCCCGCCGCCGTCATCGCACCGTTGCTCGCGGCCCCGTTGACCCGGCTGCTCGCCGGACAGGGCGCCCTCTCGCGCACCGGACTCCGCCTTGAGGTGTCGGCGGGCACCGGGGTGTGGCTCGCCGGTCTGGTCACCGCGCTCGGCTGCGCGCTCGCGGTCGTCGCGCCCGCCCTCTCGGCCGCTTCGGGCGGGCGCCGCTCCGTCCGCGTACCCGCACTGCCCGCGCCGCTGCGGGCGGGCGCGGACGTGGGCCTCCTTGTCATCGCCGGGGTCGCCTACTGGCAGCTGGACAGCCGCACTTCGGGCTCCGGCGCGCTCAGCGACGACCGCGGCGGACAGCTCGGCATCGACCCGCTGCTCGTCGCCGCACCCGCCCTCGCCCTCCTCGCGGGCACCGTCGTGACCCTGCGCCTTCTGCCGCCCGCGGCACGGCTCGCCGAGCGCCGCGCGGCCCGCGGCCGCGGCCTGCCCGGCGCGCTCGCGGGGTGGCAGCTCAGCAGGCGGCCGCTGCGCGGCGCGGGACCCGTGCTGCTCCTGGTGCTCTCCGTGGCGATGGGCATGCTGGCGGTCGGCCAGGGCGCGTCCTGGGACCGGTCGCAGGAGGACCAGGCGGACTTCCGCGCGGGCGCCCAGATCCGGGTGCTCGGCAGCCGGGTGGCCGACGGCGAACAGGCCGGGGTGTTCGGCGCGTTGCCCGGGGTGCGCGCGGCCGCGCCCGCCGTCCGCGACACGATGAGCCTGTCGGACGACCGGCAGGCGACGGTGCTCGCCCTGGACACCGCGAAGGCCGTGCCCGGCCTGCTGACCCGCGACGACCTCGGGAACGGCGCCACGATCACCGCGGCGCTCGCACCTGACCGGGAGCCGACGAAGGCGGCCGCGGAGCCGCGCGCCGTGGTCACCGACGCCTTCCTCGACGCGAGCGGCTCCCGGGTCGGGGACCGGATCGAGGTGCCCGCGGGGAGCAGGAAGGTCCCGGTGCGCATCTCCGACGCGGTGCCCGAACTGCCCACGGCGGGCGCGCCCGAGGGCGCCTCGGGACCCGGTGGGGGCGGCATCCTGCTCGACCTGCCGACCCTCGACGCCCGCCTCGCCAAGGACGGCGCCAAGCCGCTGGCCCCTTCGGAGTGGTGGCTCACCACCGGCGACGGCGAGGCGGCGCAGGCGGCCGCCGCGCTGCGCTCCCGCCCCGACATCGACCCCGAACAGGTCCTGGTGCGCGACGAGATCGCCGCCCAGCTGCGCGACGACCCGCTCGGCGCGGGACCGCAGGCCGCGCTGCTCGCGGTGGCCGCGGCCGCCGCGGCGCTGGCCGCCGTCGGCTTCGCGGTGAGCGCGGCGGGGTCGCTGCGCGAGCGCTCCGCGGAGTTCGCGGTGCTGCGCGGGCTCGGCGCGCCACGGCGTCAACTGGCCCGGCTCATCGCCGCCGAGCAGGGCTTCCTGCTCGGGCTCGCGCTCCTGGTCGGCCTCGGCCTCGGCGCGGTCCTGACCCGCGCCGTGATCCCCCTGATCGTCCTCACCGGCGAGGCGGCCCAGCCGGTGCCACCGGTCCTGGTGGAACTCCCCCTGGGCCGCGTCGCCCTGCTGCTCGCCGCGACCGCCGCGGTGCCGCTCCTGATCATCGCGGCGCTCTCGCTGCGCCGCGGCGACCCGAAGGTGTCCCTGCGCCACGAAGGGGGCCACTGACATGCGGACGCCCACCCTCTGCCCCCTGACCGCCCGAGAAGGCTACTGACGTGCCCGTACCCGCCGTTGCCCCCTGGGTCCGCACCCGGCTGCGCGCCGCTCCCGGCGCCGCGGTCGCGCTCGCCGCGCTGGTGGCCGTGACCGCCTTCCTCGCCGCGCTCTTCCCGCGCGCCGTCGAGACGTACGAGAACGACGCGCTCCGCACCGCCGTCGCCGACGCGGGGGCCGCCCGTACCGGCATCGAACTCACCGCCCCCGCACCGGGTCTGGAGGCCGACCGGCGCGACCGCGAGGAGGCGCTGAACCCCGGTCCGCTGGGCGAGCGGTACGCGAAGACGCTCAAGGCCGTGCCCGCGCCGATCCGGGTGGACCGGGACCAGTCGACGTACGGCGCGCGGACCGTCAGGTCGCCGAGCGGCCTGGACCGTTGGCTGCCCCGGCTCGACGCGCTCCCGCCGCAGTTCACGCTGGCCGCCCAGGCCGGACTCGACCGGCACGCGCGCGTGCGGGAGGGGCGGCTGCCCCGGGGCGAGGGCGTCACGTCGAACAGCCGCCGCGTCGAAGCGGCCGTGACCGCGGACACCGCGCGCGTGATGAAGCTGCGCGTCGGCACGTCCGTCCACCTGCCGACCACCTACGGCCCGCGCGTCACCGTCCGGATCACCGGCATCGTCGAGCCCGTGCGCCCCTCGGGCGGCTACTGGGCGTACGACTCCGTCATCGCCGCCCCCGTCACGGAACTCGCCCCAGGACCCGCCCCGCAGCAGAGGCGCTGGCACGCCGGGCTGCTCCTGGCGCCCGAGGCGGGCGGCTTCCTGCCCGCCGTGGACCAGAGCCCGCAGCGGTACTGGCGCGTCGCTCCGGCGTCCGGCGACCTCACCGCCCGCGACATGAGCGCGCTCAAGGCGCGCATCGCGTCGCTGGAGAGCGGCCCGCTGCTCACCCGGCTGCGGGGCTTCACGGACAGGAGCGCCCAGGTCTCCAGCGACCTCGACGACGTCCTCAACGAGCACGCGGGGCTGCGCGACGCGGTCACGCCGGTGGTCGCCGTGGCCGCGTACGGCGTCGGCGGGGTCGCGGCGGTCGTCCTCCTGATGACCTGCGCGCTGAGCGCCGCGCGTCGGCAGGACGAACTGGCGCTGCTGCGCTCGCGCGGCGGCTCCGTGCGCGGCATCGCGGGCCGGTTGCTCGCCGAGACCTCCGTGGTGGCCGTGCCCGCGGCGGGCCTCGGACTGCTCGCCGCGGTCCTGGCCGTGCCGCACGCGCGCGTGGGGCCCTCGCTCTGGGCCGCGGCCGCGGTGGGCGCGCTGGCCTGTGTGGTCCTTCCGGTGCGGGCCGCGGTCGCGCACCGCAGGCCGCGCGCGCACGCGGGCCGCGACGACGTCCTGACGGCCCGCCCCTCGCGGCGCCGGACGGTGGCCGAACTGGTGCTGCTCGTCCTCGCGGTGGGGGCGGTGGTCACGTTGCGCAGGCGGGGGACGGGTGACGGGGGCTCGCCCGCGTCGGGAAGCGGCGGCGCCGGTTCTGGTGCTGGTTCCTCTTCCGGTACTGGTTCTGGTTCGACCGTCGGCTCGGCGGACTGGCTGGTCAGCGCCGCCCCGGTGCTCATCGGCTGCATCGCCGCGCTCGTTCTCGTACGCCTCTATCCCCTGCCGCTGCGTCTCCTCGCGCGCCCGTTCGCGCGGCGCAGGGGCCCGCTCGGCTTCCTGTCGATGGCGAGCGCGGGCCGGGCCTCCGCCGCCCATGTCCTGCCGCTGCTCGGCCTGCTGCTCGCCCTGACGACGGCGGCCTTCGGCGGTTCGGTCCTTGCCGGTGTGCACGACGCCCGCGACCGCACGGCGCTCCTCACGGTGGGCGCGGACGCCCGCGTGGAACGCACCGGCAAGCCGCTGCCCGCCTCCCTCGCGGCCGAGCTCCGCAAGGCCTCCGGGGTGCGCGAGGTGTCGGCCGTGCACATCGACTGGACCCTGACGCTGCCCGACGGTTCGGCCGTCCCGCTGGTGGCGGTGGAACCGGAGACGTACGCGCGACTGACCGCGGCCACCGGCCTCGGCCGCGTCACGAAGATGGACCTCACCGCGGCGCGCCCGGCGGATTCCGCCCCGCTGCCCGCCGTCGCCTCCCCCGACGTCGCCCGACGCCTGGGCACCGCCACCCACTCCTTCCGCACCCCTTCCGGCGACTTCACCGCGAAGGTCGGCCCCATCCGCACGACCACCCCCGCGCTCCCCACGCACGGCAGCTTCCTCCTGATCGACCGTGCGGGCCTGCCCAAGGCCAAGGACACGGCGCTGCTCGCGACGGGTGACGGCATCACGCGGAAGGGGATCGCGGCAGCGAGGGCGGCGGCGGAGGCGGACGCCGATGCGCAGGCTGGTGCCGACGAGGCGGAGACCAACACCGACGCGGAGGCCCGCGCCGAAGCGGAAGCCGGTGTCGTCAAAGTCCAGGTGCGTGCCGACGCGCGTGCGGCGCTGACCAGTTCGCCCCTGCAGTCCGGCGCCGAGAACGTCTACGCGGCCGCCGTCGCCGCGGCCGCCGGATACGCCGCCCTCGCCGTACTGCTCTCCCTGCTGCAGTCCGCGCCCCGGCGCCGCATGCTGCTCGGCCGACTGCGCACCATGGGCCTGAGCGCCCGCCAGGGCCGCGGCCTGCTCGCCCTGGAAGCCCTGCCGCAGGCCCTGCTCGCCGCGGTCGGCGGCGTCCTCGCGGGGTGGGCGGCGATCGGCCTGCTCGCGGAAGGACTCGATCTGCGCCGCATCGCGCTCGCCGCGCACGGCGGCCTCACCGGCCTGGGCGAGGTCACCCTGCGGGCCGACCCCTGGTCCCTGCTGCTGCCCGCCGCGGGCATCGTCGTACTCGTCGCCGGGGTGGCGTTCGCCCAGGCCTGGTGGACCACCCGGCGCACGGCCGCCGTCGACTTGAGGACAGGAGACAACCGATGACCGAGACCACCGCCGCGACCGGCCCCTCGCTCGCCGATCTGGAGGCGCGGGCCACCGCGCGCCGCGACCGGCCCGCCTACGGACACGACGCGCTGATCACCTGCGACCGGCTGGTCCGCGTCTTCGCCACCGACGGCGTCGAGGTGCAGGCGCTCCAGGGCCTCGATCTGCTCGTCCGCGACGGCGAGTTGATGGCCCTGGTCGGTGCTTCGGGCAGCGGCAAGTCGACGCTGATGAACATCCTCGCGGGCCTGGACGAGCCGACCGCGGGAGCCGCGCGCGTCGCGGGCTGCGACCTGCTCGGCATGGGCTCGAAGGAGCGGCTGCGTTACCGGCGCGAGGTGGTCGGCTTCGTCTGGCAGCAGACGGCCCGCAACCTCCTGCCCTATCTGACGGCCGCGCAGAACGTGGCGCTGCCCATGCAGTTGCGCGGCCGCACCGCCCGCTCCAAGCGGGCCAAGGCCGAACGCGCCGACCGGCTCCTGCAGATGCTGGAGGTCGCCGAATGCCGCGACCGGCGCCCGCACCAGATGTCCGGCGGCCAGCAGCAGCGCGTCGCCATCGCGGTGGCGCTGGCCAACGATCCCGCGGTGCTCCTCGCCGACGAGCCCACCGGCGAACTCGACTCGCACACCGCGGAACGGATCTTCGCCGCGTTCCGCACCGCCAACGAGGAACTCGGCACCACGATCGTCATCGTCACCCACGACCAGGCGGTCGCCTCCGAGGTCCGCCGCACGGTCGCCATCCGCGACGGCCGCACCTCGACGGAGGTCCTGCGCCGCACGGAGGTCGACGAGTCGACGGGCCAGGAGTCACTGATCTCCCGCGAGTACGCGATGCTGGACCGCGCGGGCCGCCTGCAACTGCCCGCCGAGTACACGGAGGCCCTGGACATGCGGGACCGGGTCGCGCTGGAACTGGAGAAGGACCACATCGGCGTGTGGCCGGACGAGAGGGGCTGAGCCGGCCGCTCCCCCCTGCCTGCCTACGCGGGCGTGACCGAGAGCCCTCCGACGCCGGACCGCCGCACGGCGATGGACCCGAAGTCCGTACGCAGCCGCATCCACGCCCCGGCCGAGAGCAGGTCGAGCGTGTGCCCGCGCAGGAAGCCCAGCGCCTGCGCCGCATGCGCGACCCGCACAGGGAGACCGGTGTCCGCGATGGTCCGCGACCAGATCTCGCGGCCCACCCGGTCGAGCTCGGCCCGCACCCGCCGCTCCTGCGGCAACTCCTCGACACGGGCCTTGAATTCGGCGACGGCGGCCGCCACCAGGCCCCGCACCGCCTCCGGAGCGGGCAGCCCCGGTTCCTGCCGCCAGCCGCCGCGCGGCGGAAGCACTCCGGCCCACGGGGGCCCGGTCACGGCCGTCGGTACGGCGGCGACGCCCGCCGTCCGCACCGACTCGGCCGACGCGGCCACGGACTCCAGGAGTTCACCCGCGGAGACGGTGACGTCGAGCGTCGTCTCGAGCCCGTCCTCGTACGGCTTGGCGAGCCGTGCCGTACGAATGGCGAGCACCTCGAAGGACGGCGGCCGCCCGAACACGGCGAGCGTGTCCCCCGCCGCCTGCAGCCGCACCGCGGCCGCCTTGTCGTAGTGGATGAGCCGGGCCAGGAAGGCGGCCAGATCTGCCGCCTCCCCGGCGTCGGCGAAGTGCAGCCGCGCGGTCATGCGGCAAGCGCCCCCGAGCCACCGTCGGCGCTGTCGTCCACGTACAGCTGGAGGTACGACTTCTCCTCCTTGGTGATCCGGCGCGGCCGCTGGGCCTCCAGATCGAACGGCACGACCACCGTCGAAGCCCGCACGTAGACCTGCTCGTCGTCCTTGATCTCATACGCGATCGTGAGCGACGCCGCACCTATCTTCGTCACCCACGACTCGACGGTGACCGGCTCGTGCCGGTGCACCAACGGCCGTACGTAGTCGATCTCGTGGCGGGCCACCACGGACCCGCCGGAGAACGACGGCGAGCCGTCCCCGGGCGCGAGCCGGAACATGAAGTCGATCCGCGCCTCTTCCAGGTACCGCAGGAAGACGACGTTGTTGACGTGCCCGAAGGCGTCCATGTCCGACCAGCGCAGCGGGCACTGGTAGATGTGCCGAGTCACAGCTGCCTCAGCCCCGGGTGAGCTTCTTGTAGGTGGCGCGGTGCGGACGGGCCGCGTCGGCGCCCAGGCGCTCGATCTTGTTCTTCTCGTACGACTCGAAGTTGCCCTCGAACCAGTACCACTTGGACTCGCCCTCGTAGGCGAGGATGTGCGTGGCCACCCGGTCCAGGAACCACCGGTCGTGGGAGATCACGACGGCGGCACCGGGGAACTCAAGGAGCGCGTTCTCCAGGGAGGACAGGGTCTCGACGTCGAGGTCGTTCGTCGGCTCGTCGAGGAGCAGCAGGTTGCCGCCCTCCTTGAGCGTCAGGGCCAGGTTGAGGCGGTTGCGCTCACCGCCGGAGAGGACACCGGCAGGCTTCTGCTGGTCCGGGCCCTTGAACCCGAAGGCGGAGACGTACGCCCGCGAGGGCATCTCGACCTGGCCGACGTTGATGTAGTCGAGCTCATCGCTCACGACCGCCCAGAGGGTCTTCTTGGGGTCGATGTTGGCGCGGCTCTGGTCGACGTAGGAGATCTTGACCGTGTCGCCGACCTTGATCGCGCCGGAGTCCGGCGTCTCCAGGCCCTGGATCATCTTGAACAGCGTGGTCTTGCCCGCGCCGTTCGGACCGATGATGCCGACGATGCCGTTGCGCGGCAGCGTGAAGCTCAGGTCGTCGATCAGGACCTTGTCGCCGAAGGCCTTCGACAGGTTCTCCACCTCGACGACGATCGAGCCCAGACGCGGGCCCGGCGGGATCTGGATCTCCTCGAAGTCCAGCTTCCGCATCTTGTCGGCCTCGGCGGCCATCTCCTCGTAACGGGCGAGGCGCGCCTTGGACTTGGCCTGACGCCCCTTGGCGTTGGACCGCACCCACTCGAGTTCTTCCTTCAAGCGCTTCGCGCGCTTGGCGTCCTTCTGGCCCTCGACCTTGAGACGGGACTGCTTCTTCTCCAGGTACGTGGAGTAGTTGCCCTCGTAGGCGATGGCGCGGCCGCGGTCGAGCTCGAGGATCCACTCGGCGACGTTGTCCAGGAAGTACCGGTCGTGGGTGACGGCGATGACGCAACCCGCGTACTTCGCGAGGTGCTGCTCCAGCCAGTTCACCGACTCGGCGTCGAGGTGGTTGGTGGGCTCGTCGAGGAGCAGCAGGTCGGGCGCCTCGATGAGGAGCTTGCAGAGCGCGACGCGGCGCTTCTCACCACCGGAGAGGTTGACCACGGGCCAGTCGCCGGGCGGGCAGCCCAGCGCGTCCATGGCCTGCTCCAGCTGGGCGTCCAGGTCCCACGCGTTGGCGTGGTCCAGGTCCTCCTGGAGCTTGCCCATCTCCTCCATCAGCGCGTCCGAGTAGTCCGTCGCCATGAGCTCGGCGACCTCGTTGAAGCGCTTGAGCTTGCCCATGATCTCGGCGGCCCCGTCCTGGACGTTCTCCAGAACGGTCTTGGACTCGTCCAGCTGCGGCTCCTGCATGAGGATGCCGACGCTGAACCCGGGCGAGAGGAACGCGTCACCGTTCGACGGCTGCTCGAGACCGGCCATGATCTTCAGCACCGTGGACTTACCGGCGCCGTTGGGGCCCACGACACCGATCTTCGCGCCAGGCAGGAAGCTCAAGGTGACGTCATCAAGGATCACCTTGTCGCCGTGCGCCTTGCGCGTCTTGCGCATGGTGTAGATGTACTCAGCCAAGAGAAACCGTCCGGCAATCAGTGTGTGGGCAGATACACCCCATCTTGCCTGACGGCCACCTCCCGGAGGAAACCCGTATTGCCGGGGGCTCGTGACCTGGACGTTCCTCGGCCACTTGGGTAGCCAACCCATCACCGGCTGTCACTATCGGTGACCGGTCGCTCGCCAGGATCGCCGTCGGGACGTCGTGGCAAGGCCATGTGCTTCTTCAAGGCGTCACTCGCGGCAGGAGCGGTGTCACGCACCGCGTCGGAATGCTCCGTGAGCTTCTCGGCACCCGCGTGTTCATCCTTGATCGTCTCCGCCGCACCGTAGGCGACGATGCGCTGCACCTGCCCGTTGTAGCGCAGCACACTCTGCGAGTAGGCGATCATCGCCTGCTGCTGCTCGGGCTTCATGTGGTGCACGACCGGCAGCACTGTCGTGAGCATCTGCGTCGGCAGATCGGTGGTCGACCGCGCCTTCGCGATCCGCTCCGCCACGCCCACCTCCATGACAGCGGCACGGAGAGCCGCCGTCTCCGCGCGGCGCTGCTCCTGGTCGTTGGTTTCCACCAGTCGGCGAGCCGCCTCACGAGCACCGTGGACGGCCATCCCCGCCCCGGCCACGGCCCCGAGGACGGACGCCAGGAACGCTGTGACGGCCTCGGTGAGATCCATGACAGCACCACCCCGAAGAAGGCAGGTTCGCTGGCACCCACCTTCTTGCCCTGCCGCGCCCGCCGCCATCGCCCTTTCTCCGTAGGCGGCGGGACCCCTGCGCACTACGGTGCGCTCACTCCTCGGTCGGCGCCTGCGCCGGGTCCTTCTTCTTGCGGAGGAGGAAGATCGCCATGCCGCCGATCACGACGAACGCCACCGCGACCCCCGCGATCAGGGGCGTATTGCTGGAGCTGCCCGTCTCGGCCAGGTCGCCGCCGCCCGAGGTGCCGCCTGCCGACGCGGGGCTCGGCTCGGAGACGGGCTGGGCCTTGTTGTCGAGCGCGGCGCCTTCGGTGCGGCAGTCGAGTACGCCCTTGAAGCGCTTCTCGAAGCCGTTGGGTCCCTTGATCGTGAAGTCGAAGGGCTGGTCTTCCTGGAGCGGGATCGTCACCGTCTGCGACGCGCCCGCCTTGATCGTGTGCTTGAAGCCCATGAGCTGGAAGGTGAACGGCTCGTCGCCCTTGTTGCCCGCCGTGATGTCCACGCCTCCCTTGGCGCAGTTCTTCTCCGCCGAGAGCGCCGGTATCGCACCCTTCTCGGCCCAGTTGGCGGTCGCCGTCGCCGAGACCGTGGACTCGCTGGAGCCCGCGAGGATCTGCGTCTGGCTTCTGGTCTCGGAGGCGAAGGCGCGTCCGACGGGGACCGTGGTCGACGCCTGTACCGAGAGCGCTGCCGAGCCGTCCGGCGCGTCCTTCGGCACGTCGAAGTAGATGCGGCTGCCGTTGGCCGCGGACTTCACGGGCTTGCCGTCCTTGCTGACGACCTTCACACCGCTCGCCGCGGAGTCGGCGGGCGGCGTCACCGTCACCGCGTCCGCGTCCGTCCGCACGGTGACCGGCCCGATGCGCTCCCCCGCCCGCCCGGAGACGGCCGGCGGTTCGAGCGTCAGCGACGCCTTGGGCTCCGCGCTGCTGCGCGCGCTCTTGTGCAGGTAGTCGGCGAGCTTCTCGGCCTGCGGGTCGATCGCGTCGACCTTGGCGCCGTCCGAGTACCGCCAGATCGCCACCTGCGTACCGGCCGCCGCGGTCTCCTCGGTCAGGGAGCGCGCACCCGCCTTCTCGGCGAGCTCGGCGAGGTCGTTCACCTGCGGGTAGGAGTGCTGCAGGATCCAACGGATCTTGCCCGCGTTGCGATTGGCGCTCAGCGAGGTGCCGCTCCAGGGGGTCTCCTGGTATTCGGCGTCCTTCTGCGTGGGGTTGTGGATGTCGATGCAGTACGTCTGCAGGGTGCCGCCGTTCTCCACGGACATCTCGAAGAGCCCCGCGGGCACCTGCTCCGTGCTGCCGCCGTCTCTGACCACGGCCTGGCCGTACGTCTGCAGGCCGTTCAGTGTCGCGACCGCTCCGCCCCGGTGCTGCGGTGCCTCTTCCGCCTCGGCCGCACCGGCGCCGGTTATCGCGGCCGCGGCGACGATCCCGGAGACCGCGACGACGGCGGCGAGGCGGGCCCCGATGCCGCGGCCACGCATGGACGACGCGCTACGCGCGCTCAACGCTGAAAACACTGAATTCCCCTCCGGGCGGGACCCGTTCGCATGAGGGGGGTGGTCCCGCCAGCAGATTGAAAAGGGCAGGATCATCCGCCACCTGCATGACAATGCCTGCCAACTGCCCCGTGAGTTACGTTCGGCATCCTAAGGAAGTGGCACACCACCGTCCCCAGTCATACCGTCGGATAACCGATCCGACTCGGAATCGTTACCCCCAACACCCTTTCCGAGCTGGGCTTATCGACAAATCAACGGCAGCCATTCGTCGATAAGCCGCACATCGGGCACCTTCGCCGGGACCCGAACTGACGGCTCATCACCACACTCGTCGCCCCACTCATCGCCCCACCGGCGACGGCTCTCCGTCCCGCTCGGCCGCCGGTTCCCTCAGCGCCGGTTCCCTCAGCGCCGGTTCCGTCAGCGCCGGGTTCGCCTTGAGCACCCGGCGGAACGCCGCCGTACCGCGCGAGAGATCATGCCCGACGACGACCGCCTCGATGTCCGCCGACGTCCAGTGCTGCCCGCCGCGCTCCTCGTCACGCACCCTCAACCGCCCCTGCACGATGACCGGTTCACCCACCGACACCGACCCCTGCACATTGGTGCCGAGCGCCCGCCAGGCCCACACGGTGAAGAAGTTGGTGTGCCCGTCGGACCACGTGTTCTGCACGCGGTCGTACTTCCGCGTGGGAACCGCGAGCCGGAACCGCGCCACCGGTCCCGTCGGCAACTCCCGGTACACCGGCGTCGTCGCTACGTTCCCCACCACCGTCACCATGGTCTCGTTCATGCCGAACCCCTCCCGTGCGTCCGCTTCCGCCGCCGCGCCCTCCGCGGCTGCGATCTCAGATTGCACCGGTCCCGCCGAGCCCGCTGAGCCCTGTGTACGACCGCCCGGTTGTGGATATCTCCGTCACCCGACGGAGGGAGGTCACCCGACGGAGGGAGCCCCGGCCACCCGGACGTACTGCGCCCTGACCTCGCGGTACCGCAGCAGTTCCGCCGCCACCGGATCGAGGACCCGCGCCCGCCCGCACCCGGCGGCCGCCTCGCGCAGCCGCCGTTCCGCGTCGAGGCCGTAGCGGCGCGCGGGGCCCCGCGCCGCCATCCGGCTCGCCCACTCCACGCACGGACCGCCCACGATGCCCGCCAGCATCAGCAGCGCGGGCACGCCCAGATTCGGCTGGGCGATGCCGATGATCTGCCCGATCAGCCAGAGCCCTCCGACGACCTGCAGCATCGTCATCGCCGCCTGCGCGAGGACCGCGACCGGCCACCAGCCGGGCCGCGGCGGCCGCCCCGCGGGGACGCCCGCGGTCACCGCCAGCTCGTCGAGCGCCTCCGGGAGCCCTTCGGCGCCGCGCACCGCCGCCTCCCGCACCGCCTGCCCCCAGGGCGCGGGCAGTCCGGTCGCCGCCTCGTCGGCCACCGTGCGCACGGCGTGCTCGACGCGCTGGCGGGCCGTCGCCTCCTCGTCCGCGGGCGGCTGCGCGACCGGCCCGGTGCCGATCTGCGGCGTGCGCCGCACCTCGTACCACCGCCACAGCCTGAACCAGGGATCGCCGCACGCCTTGCCCGCGTTCCTGCGCCAGGACCGCTCCGCCGCGTCGCCCGCCGCGGTCGCCCCCACGGCGTCCGCGAGCCGGTCGGCGAACTCCTCGCGCGCCTCCTCGCTGAGCCCGATCCGCCCGCGCCCCCGGCCCTGCGTCGTCCCGTTGACGTACACGGGGCGCAGCCGGACGGCGGCCGCGTCCAGGTCGGCCGAGATCCGGCGGGCCGCGGCGCCGCGGTCCTGGGTGAACTGGCCGAGCGCTTCGCGCAGTTCACCGAGTCCGTCGCCGGTCAGCGCGGAGAGCGCGAGGACGGTGGCGCCCGGCTCGCCGTGTTCGCCGAGCGCGATGCCGTCCTCGTCCAGGAGCCGCCGCAGATCGTCGAGCACCTGGTCGGCGGCGTCCCCCGGGAGCCGGTCGATCTGGTTGAGCACGACGAACGTGACCTCCGCGTGGCCCGCCATGGGCCGCAGATACCGCTCGTGGAGCATCGCGTCGGCGTACTTCTCGGGGTCGACGACCCAGATGACCGCGTCGACGAGGGCCAGGATCCGGTCGACCTGCTCGCGGTGTTCGCCGACCGCCGAGTCGTGGTCGGGCAGATCGACCAGGACGAGCCCCTGGAGGTCGTCGGCGCCGGGCCCCTGGAGCGGGCGGCGGCGCAGCCGTCCGGGGATGCCGAGCCGGTCGAGGAGTCCCGCCGCGCCGTCCGTCCAGCTGCACCCGATGGGCGCGGCGGTGGTCGGCCTGCGCACGCCGGTCTCGGAGATCATGACCCCGGCGAGCGCGTTGAAGAGGGTTGATTTCCCGCTGCCCGTGGCGCCCGCGATGGCGACGACGGTGTGCCGTTCGGAGAGCCTGCGCCGGGCGGCGGCCTCGTCCAGGACGCGGCCCGCCTCGGCGAGCGTCCCGCCGTCGAGCCGGGTGCGGGAGAGCCCGACGAGCTCGCGCAGCGCGTCGAGCCGGGCGCGGAGCGGCCCTTCGTACGACGTGGGGGGCGCGGTCGGCAGGTACGCGTGCGTGCCGGTGCCGGTGCCGCTGCCGCTGCCGCTGCCGCTTCCAGTGCCGGGGTCCCGTGGCCCGCCCGCCACGCGCCGCGCGATGAGGCCGTCGTCCCAGGCGCCTTCAGAGCCACCGTGCGGACGGCCGGTCCGCTCCTCGTACTCGGTGTCATCGGCGTGATCGGCGTGATCGGCGTGATCAGTGACGGCGGTCATGCGGTCACCTCTCCTTCTGCAGTACGGACAGGGCGGCGATCAGCTCGGCCTGGGGTTCCGGGTGGACGTCGAGGGCGTCCAGGGGGGCGAGCCTGCGCTCGCGCTCGGCGCCGAGGACCTTCTCCAGGTAGTCGGTCAGCAGGCGCCCGCCCCGGTCGCGCAGCCGGACCGCGCCCTGGGCGCCGATCCGCTCGGCGAGGATCTCGCCCGCCGCGCGGGCCCTGCGTCCGCCGAGCAGGGCGGTGGCGAGCAGCGCGGCGACGACTTCGGGGTCGGGCAAGGGGCTCTTGTCGATCCGCTCGATGCCGCGCACCTCGTCCTCGGCGTACTCCTCCAGGACGCGCCGCCACCTGCGGACGGCCATCCCGATGCGGTGTTCGGCGCTCTCCGCCTCCGGGTCGCGGTCGGCGAGTCCCTGGGCGCCCGCCGCGGGTTCGCGGCGCCACGCCTCGTCGATGCGTTCGTCGGCGGCGGTGACGGCGCACAGGAGCAGCGCCTCCAGGCTCTCGGCGATGGCGTCGAGCAGTTCGCCCGCGCCGCAGTCGAGCGGGTAGCTGCGCCACCGCTTCAGGGCTCCACCGGCGAGCACGCCACCCGCCTGGAGACGGCCCCGTACGCGCGCGTGCTCGTTTTCGTACGCCTCGTCGACGGCGGCCGTGAGCCGCAGCGCGGCCGCGTACTGCGCGGCGACGGCGCTCGCGAGTTCCGGCATCCGGGCGCTGAGCGAGCCGATGACGCCGTGCGCGGTACGGGCGACGGCCTGGGCGCGTGCCGCGGGCTCCTGGACTCGGTGGGTGAGCCAGGCGCGCAGCGGCGCGACGGCGGTGGCGGGGAGCAGCCCGCCGCCGCCCGCGGACTCGGGCAGCTCGGGCACGGTGAAGCGCGGGACGTCGCCGAGGCCCGCCTTGCTGAGCAGCGCCCCGTACTGCCGCGACACCTCGGTCACCACCTGGTGGGGGACGCGGTCGAGGACCGTGACGAGGGTGGCGTCGTGTTCCTTGGCGGTGCGCAGCAGGTGCCAGGGGACGGCGTCGGCGTACCGGGACGCGGTGGTGACCATCACCCATACGTCGGCCGCGGAGATCAGCTCGGCGGCCAGGACCCGGTTGTCGGCGACGAGCGAGTCGACGTCCGGGGCGTCGAGGAGGGCGAGCCCCCGGGGCAGGCTCTCCGCGGTCTCGATCCGCAGCGCCCGCTCCCCGTCGGCCCCGTCCGTGCCGCTGTCGATCCCCAGCAGATCGTCGTCGCCGTCCTCGTCGTCCTCGCCCTCCGACGGCTGTTCCTGGGGCATCCACACGCGCGTGAGGTCCGGCAGGACGCGCATCCCCGCGAACCAGTGGTGATCATCCGGATGGCAGACGAGCACCGGCGTACGCGTCGTGGGCCGCAGCACCCCCGCCTCGCTGACCTGCCGCCCCACCAGGGAGTTCACCAGAGTGGACTTACCCGCTCCGGTGGACCCGCCGACGACGGCGAGAAGGGGCGCTTCGGGCGCCCTCAGCCGGGGCACGAGATAGTCGTCGAGCTGCGCGAGAAGCTCGTCCCGGTTGGCACGCGCGCGTGGCGCCCCTGGCAGGGGGAGCGGAAAGCGTGCGGCGGCGACACGCTCGCGCAGGGCGGAGAGTGCGTCAAGCAATTGAGGCCGTACGTCCAAGGTCACCACATGCGAAGAATGCCCAATTTTGGCGGCTTTCTGAAGCATATGGACGCCTCTGCGCGCCGATCAGGCACAGGGGATGGAAGGGGCGACTGGGGGCGCAGGCATAACGAGTGCACAACACCCGGGGCGTGAGACGCCAAAAGCGATGCGAGATTCGCACCTGCCTGCGATTATCAGGACCGCTTCACTGAACCTCCACATCACGGCGCGGAGGTGAAGCATCAGGGACAGGGCCCCGGGAGCCCTATCCTTGTCCCCGGCAAGGTCACGGATCTCCCCCACATCCGGACTCCATGCCACCCGGCCACACCCGGCCCCCGTAGCTCAGTGGATAGAGCAGGCGCCTTCTAAGCGCTTGGCCGCAGGTTCGAGTCCTGCCGGGGGCGCTTTTTCTCGCGCGACGTTGCGCCCTCCCTTTGGGAGGGCATTTTTGCTGGTCAGAGGCACGTTAGCGCGCCGAGCGTAGTGGTGCCGTAAGACCTGACGAGCTCCCTGGTGAGGCGGATGAGGGTCCGGCTGAGGATCACTTCACATGGTCGATCGGACGCTGTCGGGAGCGCCCTCGACGCCTTGTTCGAGCCCAGTGATCCGCCCCGCGGCACAGGGGCGCACTCCGCGAGGGGACGACGTGGAGGCGGCCGCCGCATCTACGGCGAAACCCGCGCCGCCGTCACCTCCGCCCGCACCCCGCCCCGAGCCCCAGCCCGCCTGGAAGCACGCGCCGCGCCCTTTACGGTTGTCAGGGACGCCCGGGTCCCCAGCCGCACATCTGAAGGTTGCGAGGCAGCTTGAACTACGCTAGTGATCATGCCCGCGAGCCGCGAGCCGCGAGCCGCGAGCCGCGAGCCGCGAGCCGCGTAACCCGCGCCGGACGCTCGGGGGGTCGGGGTGGCCGCGCGCTTCGCTGACGTCCCGTTCCTGCGGGTCCCCGTAGGTGAGGATGCCCATCGTTGGCGGACCTTCCCCGGCGAGCGCACGCTCGTCGTCGCGGCACGCACCCTCACCTCGACCATCCGCATCCTGGAAGTACTGCCCGCGCTGCTGCGCGGCGATGCCCGGATCACCGTGGTCTTCGCGCACGACCCCGGGTCCGCCTTCAGCGACGGTTCGATGGATCTCCTGCACGACTCGGGCTGCCGGGTCATGCCCTGGGAGCAGCTCTCATACGTCGAACCCGACTTGATCCTCAGCGCCAGCGAGCACATCGACCTGCCCGCGGGACACTGCCCGGTCCTGGTGCTCCCCCACGGGGTCGGTTTCCAGAAGTACGTTCCGGACTCCCGTGCCTCGCGCGAGCGCCTCTCGGGCGTCGTGCCGGACGAGCTGCTGGAGGCGGGGCGGGCCTGGCTTGCGGTCTCGCACCCCGAGCAGGAGCGGCAGCTGACCGCCGCCCACCCGAAGACCGCCGGACGCACGCTGCTCGTCGGCGATCCCTGCCTCGACGAGCTGCTCGTGAGCGAGGACCGGCGGAAGGATTACCGGGATGCTCTGGGCATTCAGGACAACCAGCGCTTGGTGATGGTCAGTTCGACGTGGGGGCCGACCTCGCTCATCGCCCGGAACCCCGAGCTGCCCGCACGGCTCCTCGGCCAACTGCCCTGGGACACCCACCGAGTCGGCCTGATCCTGCACCCCAACGTATGGTCGGCCCACGGAGCGTGGCACATCCGGACGCTCCAGGCCGCCGCCCTCGACGCCGGTCTGCTGCTCATGCCGCCCGTGCACGACTGGCGGCCCGCGCTCGTCGCCGCCGACGCGGTGATCGGCGACCACGGATCCGTCACCCTCTACGGGGCGGCGCTCGGCAGACCGACCGCGCTGGCCGCACACGGCAGCGAGGCCGTGCCCGGCACCGCGAGCGCCGATCTGGCCCGGATCGCACCCCGGCTCGATCCCGCTGGCGGGCTCCTCGCGCAGGTCGATGGCCTCATGCGAGATCACGCGGGCCGCCGTCACGATCCGTACGCGGACGTGGTCGCCCGCGCCTTCGAGCCACCGGGCACCGCGCTCGCCCGCCTGCGCGAGGCCGTCTACGACCTGCTCCGCCTCCCGCTTCCGGCGACCGAAGCGCCACGCCCCCGCGCCCTCACCACCCCGGCCGATCCCGCGACCCCTGTCACCTCATGGATCGTGGGCACCCGCCTGGACGCCGACGCCGCGACCGAGACCGAGACCGAGACCACTCCCCCCGGACTCCTCACCATCGACGTCAGCCGCTTTCCCTCCTCCGTCGGCCGGGAGCGGCCCGAGACCGAACACTCCTTCTGGCACCGCGCGGTCAAACCGGCCGAGGAACGCGACCGGCGCCTGAGCGAAAACGCCTCCGTTCTGCTCGGCTCCGCCCCTGCCCCGGACCTCGCCGCCGCACGGCACTGGGCACGCGACACCCTCGCGCGCTGGCCCGGAAGCCTCCTCGCCGCGAACGGGGTGAGCTCCGGGGTGTGTCTGGTGAGCCTTCGCGACGGGAGCGCCGTGGAGGTGTCCTCCACCGGCGCCCCCGCCCCTGGTACCGCCCCCGGCACCGGTACCGATCCAGCACTCGCCGCCTCCGCCGTCTACGCCTGCCTGCGCACCGGCATTCCCCCGTACGGCATCGAAGCGGCGCTGCGCCTCGACGGCGCGGCCGCCGACGGCCGCGAGATCCGCCTGCGCCTGCGCCCCGCCGTGCCCTGAAGCGCCCGACCTCGACGTTCTTCACGGACCTGCTTCATGGACCTGCTACCCACGCGATGACGATCCCTCTACGGTGGTCATCCATACGAGAGGCACGGCTGATGCGGCAGCACGGCCGGTACGTGAAGGGGACCCTGTGGCGATCGAGGTGGCGGCGCTCGCCGCGTCGGGTGCGACGAGCACGGTGGTCGGACTCGCCGTCACCGAGGCGTGGACCCAGGCACGCACTCGCCTCACCCGTCTGTTCAGCCGCCGCTCCCAAAACGCTGACACCGATGACGCTGACACCGATGACGTCGAGCAACTTCGCTCCGCCATCGAGCAGTTGGCAGGCTCACTGCAGTCGGGCAGCACCCACGACGTGGGTGACAGCGCCGATCAGCTGCGGCGGCGGCTGCGGCACTCCTTGCGGCAAGGCTCCGAGACCGCTCGGGAACTCGTGGATCTCTTAAGCCACATGGGCGACATGGGCGACACGGGTGACATGGGCTCCACCTCCACCTCCACCTCCAGCTCCAGCTCCAGCTCCAGCTCCAGCTCCAACTCCAACTCCAACTCCAACTCCCCGATCTCGTACCACGTACCCGAAGCCCTGCGACGCCAAGGCCCGCCGTCACAAGTACCCGCCCTGCGCCACCACTTCATCAATCGCTCGGACGAGCTGGCCGTGCTGGACGGGCAGTTCGACCGGGACACCGATTCCTCGTACGTGGACGTCCGCGTCCTCGCCGGTCCCCCAGGAGTCGGGAAGTCGGCACTGGCCCACTACTGGGCGCACTCGCGCCGGACACGCGAGCGGTTCTCCGACGGCCGGCTCTACGTGGACTTCGCGGCAGCGGGCGCGGACGTCACGGAGGCCGTCGGCCACTGTCTGCGCTCCCTCGGAGTGGCCGATGCCCTGCTGCCCCCGTCCCTCGGCGAACGCACCGCGCTCTTCCGTGACCGGACCGCCGACCTGCGCGTCCTGCTCGTACTCGACGACGTTTCCTCTCCCGCGCAGGTACGGGCCCTGATCCCGAACGGTCCGGGCAGCGCCGTACTCGCGACGAGCACGGGCAAGCTGGGCGAACTCACCCTCGACGGCGCCCGCCCCCTGCCCCTCGAACCCCTCACCGAGGCCGCCGGTCTCCTGCTCCTGGCCGACCGGTGCGGTCAGGAGCGCGTGGCCGCCGATCCCGAAGCCGCCGAGCGCGTGGTCGGCCTCTGTGCGGGCCTGCCGGTCGCGCTGCAGGTGGCCGCGGCTCGACTGGTGAACGAACCCCGCCTCACGCTGGACGCCCTTGCCACGGAACTCACCGACGACGAAGGGCGGTTGTCCGCCCTGAGCGTGGGCGGCGAGTCCCCGGTGGCCGCGGTCCTCGACTCCGCCTACCGGCAACTGTCGGCCGACATGGCCCACGGCTACCGGCTCCTCGGCTGGATCCCCGGCCCGACCTTCGACGCGGCGACAGCGGCGGCGGCCGTCGGCCGGGACCTGGAATCGGCCCAGGTGCTCCTCGACGTCCTCGAAGACATGAGCCTGTTGGAGCTCACGGAGGAACGCCGGTACCGGTTCCACGGTCTCGTCCGGCTCCACGCGCGCGACCGCGCGCGCGTGGAGGAGCGGTTCGGCACCGGACTCGCGGTGACGGAGCGCGTACTGACGCACTATCTGATCCTGACGGCGCTCGCGGACCGCTCGGTGCGTGCGGACCGGCTGCGCGTCGCCGAGCTGCGCACCGTGCCGGCGGGACGGCCCGATCCGTTCGCCGCGCCGAACGGGCCGCGACCGCTGGACTGGCTGGCGGCCGAGCGCGCGAACATCATGGCGGTCCTGCGCGCGGCCGACGACCCCTCGCTGCACGCGCCCGGCTGGCAGCTGGCCGAGTGCTTCACCGTCCTGTTCCTGCACCACCGCCACCTCGGCGACTGGCAGGAGTCCCTGGAACTGGGCGCGCGCTACGCGGCCGCCGCGGTGGCCCCGGCCGCCGAGGCGCGGCTACGGAGTCTGCTCTCCCGCCCCCTGATGGACACCGGCGAACACGAGCGGGCACACCGGGAGTTGACGACGGCGCTCACCTGCGCGGAGATCGCCGACGACCCGGTACTGCACGCCTCGGTCCTCGAATTCTCCGGCCGGTACTGGGACCGCTTCGATCCGGACCGGGCCGTGGCGGCGTACCGGCGCTCCATGGAGCTCAACGCGCAGGGCCGCGAGCCACGCGGGGCGGCCATCGCCGCGTTCTTCCTCGGCCGCGCCCAGGACGCGCGCGGCGACCACGACCAGGCCATCGGCACGCTTCGCCGAGCCCGCGCGGATCT
The DNA here is from genome assembly GCF_008704495.1 of Streptomyces kanamyceticus. NCBI lineage: Bacteria > Bacillati > Actinomycetota > Actinomycetes > Kitasatosporales > Streptomycetaceae > Streptomyces > Streptomyces kanamyceticus. The sequence continues at coordinate 6,554,469 of NZ_CP023699.1, read as the reverse complement.
GCTCGCACTACCGACGCCCGACCACCGCATGGCCGCCCGGGCCACCGCCGCGCTCGGCCGCGCCCTCGACAACCTGGGCCGCACCGGCGAAGCCGTGCCGACCCTGCGCGAGGCGGCGCGGACGCTGGAACGGCTCGAAGGACACGCGTACGAGGCGGAGGCCCTCCTCGACCTCGTCGCCATCGCCGAACGCCCCGGCGCCGACCGCTCCACCCTGCGGGATGACCTGACCAGGGCCATCACCATCCATGCGGACATGGGGAGCCCGCTGACGGAGAGCCTGCGCGAGCGTCTGCGCCGCTCCGCTGACTGATACGACTAATGCGGGGTCTTACGGAGCGGTGACGTGCGGGGCGTGGCGCTGGGGTCCGGACGGTGGGACGCCTAGCGTGCGGGGCATGCGTGTACTGGTCACCGGCGGAGCCGGGTTCATCGGGTCCCATGTCGTCGAGGCGCTCGCGGCGCGCGGGCACGAGCCCGTGGTGTTCGACCTCCAGGAGAATCAAGTGACTCCGGAGGTTCCGGGACGTGACGTCCGGGACCGCGACGCCGTCTCCCGCGCGCTGTCCGGCGTGGACGCCGTGTGCCACCAGGCGGCGATGGTGGGCCTTGGGAACGGCTTCGCCGACGCCGCGGAGTACGTGTCGCGCAATGATCTCGGCACCGCCGTACTGCTCGGCGCCATGGCCGATGCCGGGGTGCGACGGCTCGTGCTCGCCGGGTCGATGGTCGTCTACGGAGAGGGCCGTTACGCCTGCGAGCGGCACGGTGTGGTGCGGCCGGGACCGCGGTCCTCCGAGGATCTGGCGGCCGGGCGCTTCGAGCCCACCTGTCCCTCCTGCGGCGCGGCACTGCGGCCGGGGCTCGTCGGCGAGGACGCCCCCGTAGACCCCCGCAACGTGTACGCGACGACCAAGCTCGCGCAGGAGCATCTGGCGGCGGCCTGGGCCAGGTCGACGGGCGGCGCGGCGGTGTCGCTGCGCTACCACAACGTGTACGGGCCCCGGATGCCCCGCGACACCCCGTACGCGGGCGTCGCCTCCTTCTTCCGCTCCGCGCTCGCCCGCGGCGAGGCGCCCCGCGTCTTCGAGGACGGCGCGCAGCGCAGGGACTTCGTCCACGTACGAGATGTGGCGGCCGCCAACGTCGCGGCGCTGGAGGCGGGGCCCGGCCGGGAGGACGGCACCCTCGCCGTCTACAACACCGGCAGCGGTGAGCCGCACACCGTCGGCGAGATGGCACGGGCCCTGGCCGACGCGTACGGCGGTCCCGACCCCGTCGTCACCGGGGAGTACCGACTCGGCGACGTACGCCACATCACGGCGGACTCGTCCCGGCTGCGGGCCGAGCTGGGGTGGCGGGCCGAAGTCGGCTTCCAGGAGGGGATGAAGGAGTTCGCGGGGGCGCCGCTGCGGGGGGAGTGAGGAGGGGGACGGGGCAGGGAGGGACGGAGCAGGGAGGGGCGGAGCAGGCGGGCGAGCGGGCCGAGCGAGCGGGCGAGCGGGCCGAGCAGGCGGGCGAAGCGGGCCGAGCAGGCGGGCGAAGCGGGCGGGCGAGCAGGCGGGCGAGCGGGCCGAGCAGGCGGGCGAAGCGAGCGGGCGGGCGAGCGGGCGGGCGAAGCGAGCGGGCGGGCGAGCGAGCGGGCGGGCGGGCGAGCGGGCGGGCGAAGCGAGCGGGCGGGCGGGCGAAGCGAGCGGGCGGGCGGGCGAAGCGAGCGGGCGGGCGGGCGAAGCAGGCGGGCGAGCAGGCCGAGCAGGCGGGCGAAGCAGGCCGAGCAGGCGGGCGAGCAGGCCGAGCAGGCGGGCGAAGCAGACGGGCGGGCGAAGCAGGCGAGCGGGCCGAGCAGGCGAGCAGGCGGGCGAAGCAGACGGGGCGAAGCGGGCGAGCGGAGCGGGCGGGGCGCTTGGCCGTGTCCGCACGGTCCTTCCCCCTTCGCCCCGCCTACCCCTCCACCGCGGGCAGCGTCACCTCGAAGCGGCAGCCGCCCGGGATGTTCCGTACGGCCGCGCGGCCCTTGTGCGCCTCGACGATGCCCCGGACGATCGCCAGGCCGAGGCCCGCGCCCGCGGGAGGCGTACGCGCGTGGGTGCCGCGCCAGCCCGTGTCGAAGACGCGCGGGAGGTCCTCCTCGGGGATGCCGCCGCAGCCGTCCGTGACGGACAGGACCACGCCTTCGGGCGAACGTTCGGCGGTCACCGCGACCGTGCCGTCGGCCGGTGTCCGGCGGATCGCGTTGACCAGCAGGTTGCCGAGGACCCTGCTCATCTCCTTGCCGTCCACCTCCACCGGCACCGGCTCGACGTGGTCGCCGACCAGGCGGACGCCGTGTTCGCGGGCGAGCGGGTCCGCGCCCGCCAGGGCGTCGCCGACCAGGTCGTACAGGGACATCCGGGACGGGGAGAGGGCGAGGGCGCCGACGTGGATGCGGGAGAGTTCGAAGAGGTCGCCCACCATGTCGTTGAGGCGTTCGACCTCGGTACGGATCTGACGCAGATAGCGGTCGGGATCGGCGGCGACCCCGTCCTCCAGGGCCTCGGACATCGCGCGCAGGCCCGCGAGCGGCGTACGCAGGTCGTGGGAGATCCAGGCGACGAGTTCCCGCCGGGAGGTCTCCAGGGCGCGCTCGCGGTCCCTGGACTCGGCGAGCTTGGCGCTGGTGGCGGCGAGTTCCCTGCCGAGGGCCTCCAGTTCGGCGGTCGCCGGTACGTCGGGGGCCGCGAAGTCGCCGCCGTCACCGAAGGAGCGTGCGGCGACGGCGAGTTCGCGGCTCCGGGCGACGACCCAGCGGCCGAGCAGCAGCGCGCTGGCGAGCGAGACGGCGGCGGCCATCGCGACGACGGTGGTGACCACGGTCAGGTCGTGCGGGGACAGGAACATCGCCCAGGCCACGGCCAGCGTCCCGGCGAGCATCGCGCCCACGGCCACGGAGGCGACGACCGCGATCGACGCGGTGAGCGAGCGGCGGCGCAGCAGGCGCAGCGCGACGGCGCCGAGCAGTCCGGCGCCGAGCGCGCCGAGGAAGGCGAACAGGGCGATGAGGAGTATGTCGCGCACGGCCGTCAGCCGTCCGCATCCGTACGGGCGGCGGGCCGGTCGTCCCCGGGTGCGGGCGGGCCCGCCGGGTCGAAGCGGTAGCCCACGCCCCAGACCGTCTGGATCAGCTGAGGGCGGGCCGGGTCCGTCTCGATCTTGCCGCGCAGGCGGCGGACGTGGACCGTGACGGTCGACAGGTCGCCGAAGTCCCAGCCCCAGACCTCGCGCATCAGGTCCTCGCGGCCGTACGCGTGACCGGGGTGGGCCAGGAAGAAAGCGAGCAGGTCGAACTCGCGCAGGGTGAGGGCGAGTTCGGTGCCGTTCTTGGTGGCGCGGCGGGCGGCGGGGTCGGCGGTCAGTCCTGCGGCGGCGAGGGGGCGGGCCGGGGCGGCGGCGCCGGGGCGGGTGCGGCGCAGCACGGAACCGACCCGCAGGATCAGCTCCCTGGGGCTGAAGGGTTTGGTGACGTAGTCGTCCGCGCCCACTTCGAGCCCCAGGATGCGGTCGTCCTCGTCCCCGCGCGCGGTGAGCATGATGACGGGTACGGGGCCGCGCTCACGCAGCCGCGCGCAGACCTCAAGGCCGTCGATGCCGGGCAGCATGAGGTCGAGGACCACCAGGTCGGGCCGGTGCGCGGCGGCCCGCGCGAGCGCGGCGGGCCCGTCCGCCGCGCGGTCCACGACGTACCCGGCGCGCTCGAGGTACCCGGCGACGACCTCGGCGACGGTCGGATCGTCGTCGACGACGAGGATCCGGTCGGGTCCGGGGGGTGGGGGTGGAGGTGCGGCGGATGCCTTCACTGTCCCCGTCGCCTCCTGCGGTTCGTACTCCATGTCGCCAGCCTCGCACCGTGGCGCTCTCGGCGCCGCACCCGAGGGGCGCACCCGCCCCGACGTCCGTGTTTCGTAAGGACCTGAAGTCCGATATGCACCTTTCGCGCTCGTAGGGTGAAAGCCGTGACACCCCCTCCACCGGATCCCACTGATCCCACTGACCTCACCGACCCCACCCCCACGAGCCCGCCGAACCCCGCATGGCCGGGCGGACCGGAAGTCGACGTGGTCCTCCCCTGCCTCGACGAGGCCGACGCCCTGCCCTGGGTGCTCGACCGCGTGCCGCCGGGCTGGCGCGCCATCGTCGTGGACAACGGGTCCACGGACGGTTCGGCCGACATCGCCCGCGCGCTCGGCGCGACCGTCGTCCACGAGGACCGCCGCGGCTTCGGCGCCGCCTGCCACGCGGGGCTCCTCGCCGCCACCGCCGACATCGTGTGCTTCTGCGACTGCGACGCGTCGCTCGATCCGTCCCTGCTCCTGCCCTTCGTACGAGAAGTGCGGGAGGGCGGGGCCGACCTGGTGCTCGGACGGCGCAGGCCACGAGGTCGGGGCGCCTGGCCCGCGCACGCCAGGGCCGGGAACTTCGCCCTCGCCCACATGCTGCGCCGCCGCACCGGACTGCGCCTGCACGACCTCGGCCCGCTGCGCGCCGCACGCCGCGCACCACTCATCGGGCTCGGCCTCACCGACCGTCGCAGCGGCTACCCCCTGCAGATGGTGGTCCGCGCCGCCGACGCGGGCTGGCGGGTCACCGAACACGACGTGCCCTACCTCCCGCGCACCGGCGCGTCGAAGGTCACCGGCACCTGGCGCGGCACCTGGCAGGCGGTGCGCGACATGAGTCGCGTCCTGGCCGAGCCGCCCGCGCACGAGCACGCGCACGACGGCCTCGGCGCCCGCCCCAGCACCACTCCCCCAGGAGGAACCACCCCGTGACCACGCTCCTCGTCATCGCCAAGGAACCGCTGCCCGGGCGGGTGAAGACGCGGCTCACCCCGCCCTTCACCCCCACCGAGGCCGCGCGGCTCGCCGAGGCCGCGCTCGTCGACACGCTGCGGGCGGTGGCGGCGACTCCGGTACGGCGCCGCGTGCTGGTCCTCGACGGCACGCCAGGCCCCTGGCTGCCGACCGGCTTCGACGTCGTACCGCAGGTCGCGGGCGGCCTGGACGAGCGGCTCGCCGCGGCCTTCGCGGGCTGTACGGGGCCCGCCCTGCTCATCGGCATGGACACACCTCAGGTGACGCCGGAGCTGCTCGGCGCGGGCCTCGACGGCCTCGGCGACTCGCACGACGACCCCTACGAGGACTCCTACGACGAGTCCTACGACGCGTGCTTCGGGCCCGCCGACGACGGCGGCTTCTGGGCGCTCGGCCTCGCGCGCCCCGACCCCGAACTCCTGCGCGGCGTACCGATGTCGACGCCCACGACGGGCGCCGTCCAACGCGCCCGACTGGTCGCCGCGGGACTGCGCGTACGCGATCTGCGGCGCCTCCGGGACGTGGACACGGCCGCCGACGCGGCATCGGTCGCCGCCGCGGCACCGCACGGCAGGTTCGCGGCGGAGCTCGGCCGACTCGGGGCGGTCACCGGCCGATGAGCACCGCACACCACGCCGTACACCACTCCGTGCACCGCACCACGGCGCCCCGTCCCGCTTCGACGCCGCCCTCCTGGTGCGCCGACCCCTACGCCGACGCCCTGCGCGCGGGCCGCGGGCCGCTCTTCCTGCGGCGCGCCGACGGCTGGCTGCTCCCCCTCGACGTGGAGCGCTGGTGCGCGCGGGCCGACGAGACCGATTTGGGGGTGGTGGAGCACTGCGAGGGCGCCGTGCTCGACATCGGGTGCGGTCCCGGGCGGCTCGTCGCCGCCCTCGGCGCGCGCGGCGGGCGCGCCCTGGGCATCGACGTCAGCGAGGCCGCCGTCGCGCACACGGTCGGGCTCGGCGGCCAGGCGCTGCACCGGTCCGTCTTCGAGCCGCTGCCCGGCGAGGGCCGCTGGGGCACCGCGCTGCTGATGGACGGCAATCTCGGCATCGGCGGCGATCCGCACGCCCTCCTGGAGAGGGTCGCCCAACTCCTCGTACCCGGTGGCCTGTTGCTGGCCGAGACCGCGCCGCTGGACATCGACGAACGCGTCCACGTCCACCTGGTGCACGCCACCGACGACGGACTTCGGGCCGACGACGGCCCCTTCCCCTGGGCCCGCCTCGGCACCCCCGCCCTGCTCCGGCACGCCGAGCGGGCAGGCTGGCGCGCCGCCGGTCAGTGGACGGCGGGCGGCCGCTCCTTCGTCGCGCTGCGCAGCCGCGACCAGCGCCGCGACCACGGCCGCGACCGCAGCACGAGGAGCAGCGCGGAGCCGCCGAACAGCACCGCCGTCATCAACAGCCAGCGCGCCGCGAACCCGTCCCCCGAGAGCCCGGTGGCGGACGCGTAGCGCCCGGCCACCTGCCCGCTGATCAGCGGAAACCACACGAGCAGGAGCAGACAGGAGAGCGCGGCGGGCACGCGGACGTACATGACGAGGTCCCGGCGCCGCCCCGCCGCCCGTACGAGCAGGCGATCGAGCCCCGCGTACAGCGGCAGCAACACCAGGTCGTGCACCAGCGCCGCCCCCACGAACCACAGGGCCACCCCGAACCAGTCCCCCGCGAGCAGCCGCACCCCCGCGTACCCTGCGAGCGCGAACGTGCAGGCGAGCAACAGCAGTTGGAACGGGCTACCCAGCACGGGGCGAAAGCCACGACGCGAGCGAGAAGCCATCACAGTTCTCCGAAGGTCATCCGGGCCACCCACTTGGTGTTGAGCACGCCGGGCGCGGCGGGCACGATGATCCGCGCCGGGTAGCCGTGGTCGGGGGTCAGGTCCGCGCCGTTGACGCGCAGGGCGAGCAGGGAGCGCTCGTCGCCGACCTGGTTGGCGCGCAGGGCGGCCCTGCGGAACGCGCCGTGCCGCTGGAGCGACTCCACCAGGACGTCCGTCGGGGCGTCATGACCGACGAGCGCCGCGAGGTCCCGCAGCCGTACGCCGCGCCACTCCTGGTCGGACGTCGACCAGCCCTCCACGCAGGCGATGGGCAACGCGGCGCCGTGGGAGGGGAGTTCGCACAGGTCGGCCCGGCTGAGCCGGACGGTTCCGGTACGGCCGACGACTTCCAGTCGCCAGGCGTCGTCGCGCGTCTCCCGCTCACGGATCCCGGCGTACGCGGCCGTCTTGTTGATCTGGAAGCCGCCGGGCCCGCCGCCCGGTTCGGGCCCGCCGTGCGGGGCGAGCACCGCGGTCCGCCGCAGCGGCCCGTCGAAGCCGCGCCCGAACGTCGTACCGAACAGGAGGAGCGAGCCGCCGCCGACCAGACCGAGGGCGCCGCGCCGGGACACGGTGGGCGCGTCAGGCACATCAGGCGCATCGGGCCGCGGGGAGACCAGCGGATCCCCTCCGCCCGCCCCACGCATCTCCCGCAGGTTGCGCAGCGCCACCGGCACCCGCAGCACCGCATGCGTCACGAACGCGGCGAAGAACACCCAGGCCCCGTAGAAGTGCAGCGGGTAGAACGAGCCGGGGAAGAGGTAGTCGAGCTGCACGTTGAGCACGCCCGTCACGAACTCGAAGAGCGCGCCGCCGACCAGCAGGAGCAGCGAGATCCGCTCGATCGCGTGGGCGAAGGACCGGACGGGCGGCAGCGCGAACAGCTTCGGCACGACCGACCACAGCTTCGCGAGGAGTACGGGGATCAAGGTGATGCCCAGCGTCACGTGGACGCCCTGGGTGAGCCGGTACAGCCACGGCGGGTCGGTCGGCCAGGAGAAGAGGTAGAAGCCGAGCAGCCCCTTGTCCGGGGTCTTGTCGTTGACCGGCGCGAGGTCCGGGTTGTACGCGGCGTACGACAGCAGGCCCGTCACGAACAGCACGGTGATCCCGGCCAGCAGGACGAGTCCGAGCACGGAGGTGAACCAGGGGCCGCGCACGGGGCTGCGCCAGAAACCGGGTGATGAGGGGAGCCGTGGGTCGCTCATGCCCCGAAGGTAGGCCGGGGCCGCCCCCGAACACGGGGTACGACTCATGACGAAACGCTGACGTCGCCCTCTTGGCGAAGCCCGGCGTACGACTCATGACGAAACGCTGACGTCCGGGCCGCGATCGGCCTCGTCCGCCCTGTTCACGCCTAGCGTTCCCAGTGTGAACCGCGATCTCCAGCGTGACCGTCGTGACCTGCGTGACCTGGGCGCCGCTCTCGCCGCCGCCCTGCTCGTCGTGACGGCCGTCGCCGTCGGCACCGCCATCGAGCACTCGGACGGCACCCTGCACGTCAACTGGCCCCCGTTGTACGCCCGCTGGGACCCGCACATCGGGCCCGGCACCCCGGCCGCGCTCGCCGTGGCGGTCGCCGTCGTCGCCTACGGGCCGCGCGTCGCCGCCCGGCTGCCGTGGCGCGCGCTGCTCGGCGCGGCCTGGGGCACCGCGACGGCGTGGACGTTCTCGCTCGCGCTGATCGACGGCTGGCAGCGCGGCATCGCGGGCCGACTGACCACGAAGTACGAGTATCTGCGGGTCGTCGACCGCTTCCAGGACATCCCCGGCACCCTGCGGGACTTCACGCGGCACATCCTGATCGACTCGCCCGACCCCTGGCCCGCGCACACCGCGGGCCACCCGCCCGCCGCGCCCCTCACCTTCGTGCTGCTCGACCGGATCGGCCTCGGGGGCGGCGCCTGGGCCGGGGTCTGGTGCGTCACCGTCGGCGCCACGGCCTGCCTCGGCGTCCTGGTGACGGTGCGGGCGCTGGCCGGTGAGGAGCTCGCCCGGCGGGCCGCGCCCTTCCTGGTCCTCGCGCCCGCCGCGGTGTGGATGGGCACATCGGCCGACGGGTACTTCGCGGCGGTCGCCGCCTGGGCCGTCGCGCTGCTCGCGCTCGCGGTGACGGGCCGCGGGCCGCGGACCGCCGCGCTCGGCTCGGGGCTGCTCTTCGGGCTCACCTGCTACCTGTCGTACGGGCTCACGCTGTTCGCGATCCTCGCGGCGGCGGTGGTGTTCCTGGGCAGCGCACGGGTCCGGCCCGAAAGGCCCCGCACCCTCCGGAACCGGAACCGGAACCGGACCCTGCTCCCCGCCCTCCCCTTCCTCCTCGCCGGGCTGACGGTCGTCCCGCTCCTCTTCACCCTCACCGGCTTCAACTGGTGGGAGGCGTACCACCTGCTCGTCGAGCGCTACTACCAAGGCGCGGGCGGCATCCGGCCGTACGGCTACTGGGTCTGGGCCAACCTCGCGTGCACCGTGCTCGTGGTGGGTCTGGCGACGGCGGCCGGACTGCGCCGCGCGGCGACCGCCGTGGGATCCCCCGCCACGGGCCGGTCCCGGCTCGCGCTGCTCGTGCTCGCCGCCCTGCTCATGCTGCTCGCCGCCGACCTGTCCGGGATGAGCAAGGCGGAGACGGAACGCATCTGGCTGCCGTTCGCGATGTGGCTGCTGCCCGCCTGCGCGTTCCTCGACCGCCCACGGCCGTGGCTGGCCGCCCAGGCGACCGTCGCCCTGCTCCTCAACCACCTGCTGCTGACCGGTTGGTGACGAGCCGGGAGATCGGGAACTTCACGCTCCTGCCCGGCCGTTGAACCGGTGAAGCCAGCGGCGCCCCTGGCCTCACCAGCACCGCCCTCGCGACCCCTCACCCACCTCGCTCACCTCACTCACCGCAAAGCGCGTCACTCCCCGTAAAGCGCCTCGATCTCCCCCGCGTACGCCGCCGTCACCGCATGCCGTTTGATCTTCAGCGAGGGCGTGAGCAGTCCGTTGTCCTCGGTGAACTCGCCCTCCACGACGGCGAACTTGCGGATCGACTCGGCCCTGGAGACCGCCGCGTTGGCATGGTCCACGGCCTTTTGGACGTCGGCGAGCAGCTGCGGGTCCTGGGCGAGGTCGGCGAGCGGCGTGTCCTTGGGGCGCTTGCGCACGGTGAGCCAGTGTTCGACGGCCTCGGGGTCCAGGGTGATCAGCGCGGCGATGTAGGAGCGGTTGTCGCCGACGACGATGCACTGACCGACGGGCGCGCGGCTGCGCAGCCGGTCCTCCAGGACGGCTGGCGATACGTTCTTGCCGCCGGAGGTGACCAGGATGTCCTTCTTGCGCCCGGTGATGGTGAGGTAGCCGTCGTCGTCGAGCGCGCCGATGTCACCGGTGGCGAACCAGTCGTTGGTCAGCACGGCGTCGGTCGCGGCCGGGTTGTTCCAGTACGAGCCGAAGACGATGCCGCCCTTGATCAGTACCTCCCCGTCGTCCGCGATGCGCACGGCCGTGCCGGGGACGGGCAGCCCCACCGTGCCGGGCCGCGGCGCGAGCGGCGGGCTGATGGTGGCGGCCGCCGAGGTCTCGGTGAGGCCGTATCCCTCGTAGATGATGATTCCCGCGGCGTAGAAGAAGAGGTTGAGGTCGCGGTCCAGGGGCGATCCGCCGCTGATCGCGTAGCGCAGGCGGCCGCCGACCTCCTTGCGGATGCGGCGGTAGACGAGGAGTTCGTACAGCGCCCAACCCAGATAAAGGCCGAGCGAGGGCCCGGGCCCTCCCTTGCCGAGGAACTTGTCGAGGTACGCCTCGCCGAAGCGCACCGCGATCCGCTCCGCACGGTCGAACGAGGCACCGCGGCCGATCTTCTCGGCGGTCGCCCGTCCCGCGTCGTGGATCTTCTCGAAGAGGTACGGGACGCCGATGACGAAGGTGGGCTTGAACGAGCGCAGTTCCGGGCGGAGTTCGTCCGGCTTGATGCTCGGGCAGTGGCCGAGCTCGATGCGGGCGAGCATGCAGGAGATCTGGATGGTGCGGCCGAGGATGTGGGCGAGCGGCAGGAAGAGCAGGGTGGCGGCGACCTGCCCGGTGATCTCCTTGAAGATCGGGTGCAGCAGGTCGACGGTGTTGGCGGCCTCGGCGTGCAGGTTGCCGTGGGTGAGGACGCAGCCCTTGGGCCTGCCCGTGGTGCCAGAGGTGTAGCAGAGGGTGGCGATGGAGTCGGGGGTGAGCGCGGCGCGCCGCTTGGTGACCTCCTCGTCGGACAAGTCGGCGCCCAGCGCGGTGAGTTCGGCCATCGCGCCACCGTCGATGTGCCGCACCGTCGGCGGCTCGGCGAGGTCCCGCAGGGCCCCCTGGACCGTCGCGGCGTTCTCGGCCGTCTCGGTGATCAGGAGGCGGGTGCCGGAGTCCCGGACGATCCACTCGATCTGCTCGGCCGACGACGTCGCGTAGATGGGCACGCTCTGACCGCCCGCCGCCCAGATCGCGAAGTCGAGGACGGTCCACTCGTAGCGGGTACGGGACATCAGCGCGACCCGGCCGCCCGGTTCGAGGCCCGCCGCGATCAACCCCTTCGCGATGTCGGTGACTTCGCGGGCGAAGGCAGTGGCGGTGACCGGCCGCCACTGCCCGCCCTCCTTGCGGCGAAGCACCACGGCGTCGGGTGCCTCGGTGGCGTTGGTGAAGGGGATGTCGGCGGTGCTGCCCGTGGCGGCGCGCGGCACGAGCGGGGCGGTGCGCACCTCGCGCACGGTGCCGTGTTCGTCCCTGACGAGCTCGACCTCACCGCGCCCGGCAAGACCACTGTGCCGTCGCGCTCTCTTCAGATCCTTGCGTACGCCCATGACGGCTCCCCGGCTTCCCGTTCCCAGCTGATGTGCAGGCGATCGGCGCGCGTACTTACTCGGGGGTCAACTTACCGACACGTAAGGAAAATTCAATGGGCTGGACGGCGAAATCCGCGAAGCGGGCCTCACATTCGCGGCGCGGGGCTCACCTTCACGGACGCGGGCCTCACCTTCACGGACGCGCGGGGCTCCAGACCTCCCCCTCCAGAACCCGCCCCATACCCACCCACACCATGTTCATCAAGCGCAGCGTCACCCCTTCCGGCGACTGGTCCGGGTGGTCGGCCATCCAGTCGGTCAGCGAGTCCGCCGCGCCGACCAGCGCGTGGGCGACGAAGTCGGCGTCCTCATCGTCCAGTTGGGAGTCGCCGCTCTCCGTGATACCGGCCAGGACCAGGCCCGCCACCTCGGCGAGGACCGCGCGGCGCGCCCCGGCGACGGCGGTCGCGATGGCCTCGCTCAGCTCGGACGCCTGGCGGTGCAGCACCACCCAGCTGTCGCGGTGCTCGGCGACGAAGGCGAAGAACGCCAGGAGGGCGGCGTGCAGCCGGAGTTCGGGGGCCGCTCCACCCGTCGCCGCCGCGCCCTGGAACGCCGCGACGAGCCGGTCCGCCTCGCGGCGCAGACAGGCGAGGAAGAGGCCCTCCTTGGAGTCGAGGTAGAGATACACCATCGGCTTGGAAATTCCCGCGAGTTCGGCGATCTCGTCCACCGACGCCGCGTGGAAGCCACGCTTGGCGAAGACCTGGACCGCCACATCGATGATCTGCTGCTCGCGCTCGTGCCGTGGGACGCGCCGCCTGCCGGTCACCCTTGTCAGCCTCCTCGGTCCGTTCTACCTTACTATTTAGTAAGTTTACTTCAGAGTCAGGAGATTGCCATGGCGGACGGGACCGACGGCATCGAGGATCTCGGCGGCGTGCGGGGCCTTGCCGGGCTCGACTTCGCGAGCGTCACCCCCGAGGAGTTCGCGCAGATCGTGAAGGGCCTCTCCGGCAAGGAGATCGCCGAACTCGCCCAGGACACCGAGCTGCGCGGCCGCGTGCTCGCCGAGGTGTTCACGCGCATGGAGCGGCAGTTCAGGCCGGACACGGCGGGCCCCCTCAAGGCACTCATCCGCTGGAAGATCACCGGCAGCGGGGACAACGAAGAGGCGGTGTACGAGACGGACATCGCCGACGGCACCTGCACCGTCCGCGAGGGCCGCTCCGATGCCGACCCGCGCGTCACCCTGATCCTGGCCGACGCCGAGTTCCTCAAACTGGTCTCGGGAAACGCGAGTCCGGTCGCGATGTTCATGACGCGCAAGGTGAAGATCGCAGGCGACGTCGCGCTCGCCGCCGGACTCACCCGCTACTTCGACATCCCGAAGGCGTAAGCACACCGCACCCCTCCCGTTCAAGCGGCTCCCGGGCCGGGCCGATGTAGCGATCATGACGTCTACGCACTCCCCGGCCCGAGGCCGTCCCCCCGAAGCCGTCGTCGGGCTCCTGTCGACCGCGCGCGGCGGCCGGTGGGACCGCTGGCGCCTCCCCCTCGCGCTGGTGCCCGCCCTGGTGATCCTCGTCGCCGGGTTCCAGCGGCGCTGGATGTCGGACGACGGACACATCTACGTACGCACGGTCCGGCAGATCCTCGCGGGCAACGGACCCGTCTTCAACGCGGGCGAACGCGCCGAGTCGTCCACCGGAACCCTCTGGCAGTGGCTGCTCGTGGCCGCGGGCGCGACCGGCGCCGACATCGCCACCGCCGCGATGTACGGCGGACTGCTGCTCACCGCCGCCGGGTTCGCGCTGGCGGGCCTCGGCGCACTGCGGCTGCGCGACGGGGACCGGCAGGGCGGCGCGCTGCTCCCCTGCGGCGCGCTCGTGCTCCTCGCGCTGCCGCCCGTCTGGGACTTCGCCACCTCGGGCCTGGAGACCGGGCTCGCCACCTGCTGGCTCGCGGGCGCCTGGCTCGCGCTCGTCGCCCGGCCACGGGCCTGGACGACCTGCGTCGTCCTGGGCCTCGGCCCGCTGGTCCGCCCCGACCTGGCGCTGGTCTCGCTCGTCTTCCTGGCCGCGCAGTGGCTCGTGGCGCGCCCCTCCTGGCGCCGCGCGCTCGCGGGAGCGGCGGCCGCGGGCGCGCTGCCCGTCGCGTACGAGATCTTCCGCATGGGCTACTACGGACACCTGATGCCGCTGCCCGGCATCACCAAGGAGGCGTCGCGCAGCCTGTGGACGCGGGGACTCGGCTACCTCGCGGACTTCGCGGGGCCCTATCTCCTCTGGGTGCCGCTGCTGTTCCTCGCCGCCGTCGCACTGCCCTCGGGGCGCGTACGGCACTCAGTACCCCTGGTCCCCGCGCTCGCCCCTGTCGTCGCGGGCCTGCTGTGCTGGGTGTACGTCATCAAGGTCGGCGGCGACTTCATGCACGCGCGGATGTTCCTGCCGGGTCTTTTCCTGCTGCTGCTCCCCGTCTTCCTGGTGCCCCTCACGCGCGCGTGGACCATCGCCGCTCTCGGCGTCGGCATCTGGGCACTCGCGTGCGCCAGCGTCCTGCGCATCCCCTACGAGGGGCGGATCGGACCCTCGGGCGTCGCCGACGAACGAGGCGTCTACGTACAGCAGAACGCGGCGCCCCACCCCCTGCACCACGGCTTCGCGGGCTTCCCCGGCAACAGGGCGTACGCCCGCCTCGTCCACGACGCGGCGGGCGGCGGGGCGCCCGTGCTGCTGCTCGGCAGGACACCCGCCGAGGCCGGTGCGCCGGGGGTGACGGGGGTCTACAACACGCTCGGCTTCAGCGGCACCGTCGTACCGCTGACGGGCGCCGCCCTCGACCCGATCGGCCTCGCCTACCCGCTGGCCGCCCACTCCGAAGGCATCAACGGCCGTGTGGGGCACGACAAACGGCTGCCCGACGAGTGGATCGTCGCCGACCGGGGCAGCGCGGGGGCACTGCCCGCCGGGCTCGATCCGGCGCGGGTCGAGGCGGCCCGGCGCGCGCTGCGCTGCGGTCCCTTCGCGGAACTGCGGGCGGCCACCCGCGAGCCGCTGACAGCGGCACGGTTCTGGCGGAACCTGACGGGCGCGGCGCAGCGCACGTCCTTCCGCTTCCCCGACGATCCGGTGCGGGCGGAGCGGGCGGCCTGCGGAGGTGCCTCCTAGGCCCGCACCGGGACGCCCGACGGGTTCACCCGGCTGGCCGTACTCGACGCGCTGCGGCGCCCGGTGTCGGGCAGCGTGGGCGATGTCCCTGCACGCCCTTGTTGGCGTGTGTACGTCCCCATCGAAGGATTCCCGGATGAAGCGCACAGCACGCGCCCTGACGTTCGTCGCCCTCACCGCGGCCCTGACGGTTCCCACGGTCGGGATCGCCTCGGCGACCGCCCCCGCGGTCGCGCCCGCGACCACCCAGAGCGCCCCGAGCCACGACTGGGACGACGACTGGCACCACTACCACCACCACTACTACCCGGGCGTGGGAGTGGGTCTGGGTGTCGGTCTGGGCATCCTGCTCTGACCTGACCTGACACGCGAGATGGCCGCCACGACTGTCGTGGCGGCCATCTCGTGTGTCAGGCGGATTACTGAACAGCGGGCACGGCGTTGGTGACGGGCGCCACCAGGTCCGTGAGCTGGTGCAGGTCGTTCAGCCGCTGGAGGCCGCTCAGCTGGCTCTCCACGGTGGGCAGCTGGGCCCGGTGCTCTTCCGGGATGGCGGTGGTGCCGAGTTTGTCGATGGCGCTGAGTACGGACGGAGCACCCGTCGCGTCGGCGCGGTCGGTGGCGTGGGCTGTCGGCGCGAGCAGAGCGGCTGCTCCGGCCGCCAGCGAGACAGCAGCGATGAGTCGTCGGGGAGAAGTCACGTTTTCAGAAACGGCTGAGTCCGGGGAAAGACACGGCTCCCGCAATGTTCTCATTCAAGGGGCGCATATGTGCACGGTTATTCGGGAGACAATTCCGCTTTCCTTCCCGGTGCGGCATGAAGCGCGAAGTGGACTTCCTCGGTGGGAAAATCACACCGTGACCTCGGGATGACGATCAGCGTTACACGAAGTGCGACTGCACCTATGCAGCCGCACTTTCGAGTCAAAGGAGAACGTGATGTCTCGCATCGCAAAGGCAGCCGCCGTCACCCTCGGCACGGGAGCCGTCGTGCTCGGCGGCGCTGGTCTGGCCATGGCGGACGCCGGCGCGCACGGTGAAGCCGCCGGCTCCCCCGGTGTGATCTCGGGCAACCTGCTCCAGGTCCCGGTCAACATCCCGGTCAACGTCTGCGGTAACACCGTGAACGGCATCGGCGCTCTCAACCCGGCCTTCGGCAACCAGTGCGCCAACACGGGCGGCGACGCCGGCTACGGCGGCTGACCCCTCCAGGGCTGCTAGACGAGGCGCTCGGCCGGGACTCCCGGCCGGGCGTTTGGCATGGGCGGCTGTCGAGGTGGGTCGGCTCAACTCCCGTAGCGATAGAGCTTTTTGTGCTCCAGGAGATCGTCCGGCCTGACGTCCCAGGGCGGCATCGGCTCGTGCCGCGCGACGATGCGCCGGTACTGGGCCTCCCCCAGCCGGGGCGGCCGCTCGGGCAGATAGGGAGCGGAGTCCGGATGGCGGCGCTGCCAGCGGTCCCACAGGAGATCCACGAAAGCGTGGTGCAGCCAGAAGACCGGGTCGTTCACCGAGGCCCCGCCCAGCATGTGTCCGCCCACCCAGCGGTGTACGCGGTTGTGGTTCCGCCACCGCTCCGTGCCGCTCGCGGACGTCCAGCCCTCGAGCCTGTTGCGGAACCCTCCCTCCGACGTGGAGTCCCACGGCTCGGCGTCGTAGGCGGAGTCCTCCATGGCCCAGGCCACGTCGCGCGCGGTGGGCAGGTCCATGGGGTCCTGGGCCCTGCCCAGGTTGCGGGTGAGGTACTCGCCGTCCGTGACGCCTTCCTTGACGGTCCAGTGACCGCTCCCGTAGGCGAAGGGCCCGGTCGTGACCTGCCCGTCGGACGGCCGTCCGTTGCCGCCCATCAGGTCGGCGCCCCACAGTGACACGGCGGGCGTACGGTCCTTCGTCCAGTCCCAGTAGGGCACCGTGACGCCCGCGTCGACGCGCTGTAACGCGCGCTCGAACTCCAGCAGGAAGCGGCGGTGCCAGGGGAAGAAGGACGGTGTCATGTGGGCCACCCGCAGGGTGCGCTCCCCGTCCGACACGTAGTAGTCGATGTGGGTGCGCACGAATTCGTCGTACCGGCCCGAGCGCTTGAGCTTGAGCACCGCGTCGACGAACCTGCGGCGCTCCGCGCGGCTGAGGCCGCTCTGGTTCTTGCGCGTATGAGCCATGTCCATCCGTTCCACGGGCGGCGGCCGCACTCAGTGGTGACGACCGCTCAATTTCTGGTGGCTGCCGAGCTCGTCGACCGCTGCCCTGGTGGCACTCAGCGGTGTCGCGTACGACTCGTAGTGGTCCACCATGCTGAGGTAACTGCCGTCCGCGCGGCGCATGAGGCCCAGCGGCCGCCCGTCGACCGTGACGCTCAAGTCGCCTGCTGTGTCGGAGCCTTGACCGGCCTGCGGCTGCCCCACGATGCGGCGCCCCCGGTACATCTCGTCGAACAGCGGATCGCGCGAGGGACCCGCCGGATCGGGCGCGGGCTGCGTCTGTGCCGTACGGAAGATGCCCGCGGCGCCGAGCAGCGATGAGAGGGCCACGCCCAGCAGGTGGCGGCGGGTGAGACGGTCGATGAGGGACTTTCGCGGCGGCTTGGGGACGCTCGGGACCTCCGGCGCGGCCGGGGCCTCCAGGACCTCCGGCACGGCCGGGGCGGCCACGGGCAGCACCGCGAGGGCCCGGCCCGCGGCCTGGCCCTCGCACCTCGACTGGGGGGCCATCGTCAGGCGAGCCCGAGGTTGGCCGCGGGCTGCGCGCGCAGTTCCGGTGCCTCAAGTCCCGCGCTGGGCAGCTTCGGCGCGGGCAGGCCCCACAGATCGGGCTGCGGGGCCGTCAAGGGAAGGTCCAGGTTGGGCGTCGGCGTGACCGCCTCGATGGACGACCCCTGGGCCTCGGCGCCGAGGGATTCCACGGTGTCCTCGCCCAGCACCTCCGAGAGCGGTGCCGACAGCTGCGTGTCGGGAAGGACGCCGCTGACCGGGAAGCGCGGGACCGCGCGCTCGGGCAGCAGGCTGTCCTGTGCGTAGCGCGGTCCGTCGAGGCCCTCGCCGGGCAGCGGCACCGGGACGCCCGTCGTGAGTTCGGGGGCCTCCATGTCCAGGGCGTACTCGAGCCCGTTCAACGGGACGGTCACCGAGGGCTGTTCCGCCGCCTGGGCCGCCGTGCCCGCACCCGCGCCCGCGGCGGCCGCGCAGGCAAGGGCTACGGCGAGGGCTCCTCTGGTTGACTTCTTCATTGCTCGATTCGTCCTTTCGCTGTGCCGATCACACGATCCGTAACCCACTCAACGACCCGGCTGTGCCAGTAGTGCGGAATTCGCCCGACTGCATCAATTTCCCTGTACTGAAAAGCTGTTGAAGCGCGGGTCCCGGCGCCTCAGCTGGTCCAGAAATCCCACCAGCGAGTAAGGATCAGCATGCCGATGATCCCCATGTGGAGGACGGGCGCCGCCCACGGGAAATCGGTGAGGACGACGCGGATTCCCGCGGGTACGGGGAGGAATCCCCGGCTGACGTTGTACGACGTCACGTACCAGAACATGAGGAGGGTGGCGGCCCATGCCAGGCAGCACCAGAGGCACAGGGAACTGATGCGGTACAGGGACTGGAACTGCAGCCACGTGCAGAATCCGACGCCGAAGAGCGTGCCCGCGTTGAAGGTGAGCCAGTACCAGCGCGGGAAGCGCGCTCCGGCGAGCAGGCCGAGGCCCACACAGCTCACGACGGGGTAAGTGACCAGGCCGAGCAGGGGGTTGGGGAACCCGAAGGCCGCCGCCTGCTCACTCTTCATGATGTTGCCGCAGGCCACCACGGGATTGAGGCTGCAGCCGGGCACGAAGTCCGGGTCCGCCAGGAGCGTGAACTTGTCGAGAGTGATGACCCACGCCGCCAGCAGACCGAGCGCACCGGTCACCACCAGGAGCAGTCCGAACGCGCGGCTCGCCCCGTTCTCCGGGGCCCACCCCGAGCCCGGCACGGGGGCAGCGGCCTCGCCGGGGGCGACCGGGTCGGATGCACCGACGGCCTGCGGCGGAACCCGGCCGGGCGCGGAGGTGGTGCGCATCAGGCACGCAGGCTGCGAGCCGGCAGCAGACAGTGTGCGGCGTTGAGCAGGGTCTCCTCGTCACCGGCGAACTCGCCGAGCTGTTCCTCGCCGACCTGCTGCCCCGGCTTGCCCTCGGGCCAGGCCCGGGTGGTGACCATGAAGTAGGCGTGGCCGCGCTGCTTGACGGCGGCGAGCCACTCCGGCGGCACCGCGCACTGCGCGTTGACGTGGGGCATGGTGACGACGGCCTGGTCGGCCTCGACGAGGAGGCTGACCGGCATCGACGGAGCACGCGATCCGTCGACGACCGGGCCGCCGATGGGCAGGCCCGCGTTGGCGAGCAGCGTGGTCAGCGCCTCGGCGGTGGACTCCGGACCGCCCTCGGTGTCCCCGAGCGAGTAGGCGAGCAGGAAGGGCATGTCCTTCTGGTCCTCGGGGTGTTCGCCGCTCCAGGCGATGACCGCGAGGGTGCCCAGGTCTGCCGCGTGGAGGGGACGCTGTTCGCTGGTTGTTGAGGTCATGGGGGAACCGTATAGAGGCGCGGACACCACCCCTGGCCGTTGTTCACCCGTGTGGCCGAGCCCCGGGTCTCCATCACACGATGGGGGGACAAACCGAAGGGCCGACCCTGTGGAAGAGGTGGGTCGGCCCTTGCGCCTCCGGTGCGTGACCGGGGCGTCCCCGAGGGGGTGTCGTTCAGTCGTTGACGGCCTCGTTGCCGAACGCCGGGTTCAGACCACCGATGAGCGTGCCGGTGTTGCCCGCGACGTTCACCGGAACGTGGACGGGAACCTGGCCGACGTTGCCGGAGGCGACACCGGGGGACTTCACGGCTGCGCCCTGGGCGCTGGCGCCGTCACCGTCGTTGGCGAAGGCGCTGCCGGAAGCGGCGCCCGCGGCGAGACCGGCAGCGGCGAGAACGAGTGCGGCCTTCTTGACGTTCTTCATTGTCTAAACCTTCCCTTGGGGGTTTGTTTCACCCTATGGATTCGCCTGCGAGTTGCCTCGCAACAACACGCCGATAAGCCCTCTCCACCGTTCGACCCAATTCGCCTTACGGGAGAGGGAATCGAGGGGGATTACTTGGCGAGGGGAAGTCCACCGAGAACCTGAGTGGGCCCACCGGCGGCGTTCAGACCGTCCGCGGCATCCTTGACCGTGTTGACGACGGAGTCGTCGTTCTCGGTGTCAAGCATGTTGCTGCTGAGCGGCTGGGTGCCGAGCAGATCCTGGCTGGCGATGGTCTCCAGGCCGCCGTTCAGGCTGGTCGGCGTCAGGTCGCTGGCGAAAGCGGGCGCGGCGGAGGCGGCGAGAGCGATCGATCCTGCGAGGACAGCAGCAGCCTTCAGGGACTTCATCATGTTCCTTTCCTTGGCGGCTATTGCCGCCTATGGGGGTACCGTTCAGGCGTTGATTACCTGTCGTCTCTGTTCACGGGGACCAACGAGCGCGGGCCGATAAGGAAACTCCCGACGGCAGGAATTCCGGCAACAGGACCGAATGTCGAGCGCGTCCCATTCTCATATCAACTGGCCTATATGTGGTCCTTGTTGACGCCGTCACCCCCGTCGCCACACCGGCACGCGAGAGCCCGCCATGCCGGGGAGATCGGCATGGCGGGCTCTCGCGTGCCGGTGGCCGGGGACAAGCCGCGGCCACCTCGCGTCAGGGGGCGACGGGCAGGGACGGCGCCTGGGGCAGGGCCCCGGTGGGGAGCTTCGGCGTCTCCGGAAGCGCCCCGGTGGGCAGCTTCGGCGCCTCCGGAAGTGCCCCGGTGGGCAGCTTCGGCAGCGGCGGGAGGCCCGGCAGGCTCGGCGCGGGCAGCCCGCCGCTCAGCAGCGTGGCGACGGCCACGTTGACCAGGGCGGTGAGAACCACCGGAGCCTGTGTGAGCACCGTCTTGGCGTCGCCCGCGGTGGCGGCCTTGACGAGGGCGTCCACCGCCGACTGCAGTGCGGCGAGCGCGTCCGCCTTGACGTCGAGCGGAACCTCGGCGGCGCGCTCGGCACCGCCGAGCGGGAGCTTGGGAACCGCCGGGGCGGCGGGCAGCTTGGGGGCCTCCGGCGTGGCGGGCAGCTTGGCGGCCGGGGCTTCGGGGGCCGCCTTGGCCGCCGCGTCGATCGCCGCCTTCACGGCGTCGGCGTGCTTCTTGGCGTCTTCGGGGGAGAGCTTGTTGCCGTCGGCCTTGAGGACGGCGTCGAGCAGTCCGGTGACCGGGGTGAGGACCCCACCGACGTCTGCGAGCTGCTTGACCTGGGCCAGCAGTGCGTCCGGGGCGGGGACGGGCGCGCGGGGAGCGGACCGGGTTTCGTCGTGGGTGACGTCGCCTGCGGCGGCGACGGCGGGTCCCGCCGTACCGAGGAGCAGCGTCGCGCACAGGGTGGTGGTGGCGATACGCCGTACGGGCAGAGCGCGCATAGGTGTTTCCCTTTCGGTGATGCGTCGGATCTTGTGATCACCGTGGAATCGCCCCAGGCCCGCCGCAACCGAGCGCCTGCCGCACATCTCGTCGTTCACCCGACCGGTGCGGCATACATGCAGGTGAGGCGCTGATGTGGTGGACGGTCAGCGGCCCGCGCCGCGCCCGCCATTCGGGGCACACCCCGCTCGCCCGACCGGGCGCGCCCCGGCCCCCACGCACGACGGCCGCCCCTGCGGAAGCAGGGACGGCCGTCGCGGGTGCGGACGACGCACTTAGTCGTTGGCGCACTGGTTGCCGAACGCCGGGTTCAGCAGGCCGATGACGTTGACGCTGTTGCCGCACACGTTGACGGGAACGTGGACCGGCACCTGGGCGGTGTTGCCCGAGATGACGCCCGGGGACTCGGTGGACGCGCCCTGCGCGCCGGAGTCGGCGGCGGCGACGCCGGCGGTTCCCGCCATGGCGGCGGCGGCAACGGCGGAGAGGGCGAGAGCCTTGGTCGTACGCGACATGGGGTACTGCTCCTTGCTGGGTATTGCGAGGGATGGGCGGTTGCCCGTCCTGTGTGTGAACGGCCGATCCGGGTGCCAAGTTGTGCGCCCAGACGGGTGATCCGTGGCGCGTGTCCCCCGTGCTGACGAAACCTGCGCGAGGGCGTTGAGCAGAGTCGTGGCGCGGCCGCGGCTGGATGCGGGCGGGTCGTCGCGGCCTCGCCGCCTCCTCACACCCTTCACTGTTCCGACATACGTCACGGAGTTGACGGATGTGACTCCTTCGAGCCGCTACAGTTGCGCTTCCCCATCGGGGGCATTCCACCCATAAGCCCACAGAAGAGCGCATTACATGCGAAGTTCTCATCTCCGCTGTGGTTCCCAGGTCGTCACACCCCGGAAGGCCAATGCCGTCATGCGCCGTTCTCTGGGCCTGCGCCGTGTGTTCGTCCCACTGCTCGTACTCACCGCGTGCCTCACCACGCACGGCACCGGGGCAGCGGCCCCGCCCGGCCCGCCCGGCAACGAGCGAAGCCGCCTCGAATTCACCCAGCGCTTCCACGCGCTGCAGCACGGCGGCGTCGTCCGGGCCGCCAACTCGGCCATCACCTGCCGCCGTCCCGTGGTGCGCACCACCGCGTCCTGCGCCGATGTGCGCGGCGGCAAGCCGGGGACGAACAGCGACTTCGACATGTTCTACATCGACGTCGACAAGGACCCGAACACCTACAACTCGTCCACCGGCGAAGTACGCCTGCCCCCGCACTCCCGCGTCTCCTACGCCCGCCTGTACTGGGGAGGCAACCTCAGGGTCGGCGAGCAGAAACCGGCCAAGGACAACGGACGCGTACTGATCGCCGAGCCGGGCGGCAACTACAAGGCCGTCCGCGCCGACTCCCTGGTGGGCCATCGCGTCACCGGCGACGCGGATGCCTTCCAGGCGTCGGCCGATGTCACCGGGCTCGTACGGGGCGCCGGGGCCGGCTCGTACACCGTCGCCCAGGTCAATGTCGCGATGGGGCACTCCAAGGCCGGTGCGTGGGGCGGCTGGACGCTGGTCGTCGCCTACGAGAACGCGGCCGAGCCGCGCCGCGCCATCGCCGTGTGGGACGGCTTCGACCGGATCGGCGCCGACGGCCCCCGCCACGCGGTGCGGCTGCGCGACGTGCCGCTCGCCCCGGGCGCGAAGGGCCAGGCCGGTGTGGTGGCCTACGACGGCGACCGCGGCAGCGGCCGCGACACGGTGAGCGTGTCCGACGGACGGGGCAGGCCCGCGCCGCTGTCGAACACCGCCAACCCCGAGGGCGACGTACTGAACTCGACGATCAGCGGTCCCGACAGCCCCACCCGCAGGGAACCGGCGTACGCCAACACCCTGGGCTACGACTCGGACGTCCTGCCCTTCACCAGCGGTTCCGGCACGCGGCGCGGCGATCTGACCGTGCACCTCGCCTCGCAGGACCCGGCCTGGATCGGCGTGGTCTTCGCCGCCGTCGACGCCGGGCGCTAGCCCGCGTCGCTCCGCATCGACTCAAGGGAGTCGCAAATGTATCCACCTCAAGCCTCCCCTCCCGTGCGGGTCCTGCATATCTGTCAGCCGGTGGACGGCGGGGTGGCACGCGTCGTCGTCGATCTCGCCGCCGCGCAGGCCGCGGCCGGGGCGCAGGTGCACGTGGCCTGTCCGGCGGACAGCCCGCTGTCCCGGTCCCTCGGCGCGCTGCCCGGCACCGTGCGGGTGCACCCCTGGGCGGCGTCCAGGTCACCCGGTCGTACGCTCGCGTCCGAAGTACGGGGCGTGCGCCGCGTCGTCGACGCCGTGGCGCCCGACCTGGTCCACGCGCACAGCGCCAAGGCCGGTCTCGCCGCGCGGCTCGCCCTGCGCGGCAAGGTGCCCACCGTCTTCCAGCCGCACGCCTGGTCGTTCGAGGCCGCCGACGGGGTCACCGGTCTGCTCGCCCGGCGCTGGGAACGCGCCGCGGCCCGCTGGGCGGCCCGCATCGTGTGCGTCAGCGAGGCCGAGTGGGTGACCGGCCGCCGGGCGGGGATCACCGGTGACTACTCGGTGATCCCCAACGGAGTCGACCCGGAACGCTTCTCGCCGGGCGACCGGGCCGCGGCCCGCGAACGCCTGCTGCCACCCGGCCATCCGGCGCGGGAGGGCGCTCCGCTGGTGGTGTGCGTGGGCAGGCTCTGTCGTCAGAAGGGCCAGGACGTCCTGCTCGGGGCCTGGCCCCAGGTGTCCTGCGAGGTGCCGGGGACCCAGCTGGTGCTGGTGGGAGAGGGTCCCGAGTCGGCGCCGCTGCGCGCCAGGGCGGGGCGCACCGTGACGTTCGCCGGGGCGGTCGCCGACGCGGGCCCCTGGTACCAGGCGGCCGACGTGGTCGTCCTGCCGTCCCGGTGGGAGGGCATGGCCCTGGCCCCGCTGGAGGCGATGGCCTGCGCGAGGCCGGTCGTGGTCACCGATGTGAACGGAGCGCGGGAGAGCCTTCCGCTGGTCGACCGCGGGCGGTGCCTCGTCCCGCCGGAGGACTCCGGCGCGCTGGCCCGGTCGTTGGTCGCGCTGCTGCGGGACGGCGAACTGCGGGAGCAGCTGGGCGCCAGGGGCCGTCGCCACGTCCTGACTCGGCACGATGCGGAGCGGTCCGCCGAGGCCGTCACGGCGGTGTACCGCGAGGTTCTGGGCACGGCGCCCATCAAGGACAGGGAGTGCACCACAACGTGAGTGCCGAACGAACCGTTGCCTCCTCGTCAGGGCACCAGCGGCTGGACGAGCAGGCCGCGTCCGGGCCCTTCGTCGTCGCCCCGCGGGCGGCGACGGGCGGCCGCGCCGGGACACGGGCGCGGCGGCCCGCGCGCGCCCGCCGTTCGACGGCGGCCCTGGCCACGGTCGACGCGGTGGCCGCGCTCGCCGGTGTCCTGTGCCTCGACGAACCCCGGCAGTACGGCGTGCTCGCGTGCCTGCTCCTCGCCGGGGTGCTGTCCCTGAACGTACGGGGTCGGCTGTACCAGTGCGCCGTGCTGCCCGCCACCCTCGACGAGGCGCCCGCGCTCGCCGGTCGGATCGCGCTGAGCTGGTGCGTCCTGGCCGTCCTCGGCACGGTCCTGCCGCCCCGCGTGTGGCTGAGCCCGACCACGCTGGTCACGGTCGTCGCGGTGCAGACCCTGCTGTGCGTGTGCGGACGCGCCCTCGTGCACTGGTACCAGCGCTCGGGCGTCCGGCGCAGGCCGAGCCCGGTCCTGGTGCTCGGCCCGGCAGGTCAGGCGCGGAGCGTCGCCGCGGCGCTGCTGCGGCGGCCCGGCTGCGGCATGCGGCCCGTCGGCGTGGTGAGCGCCTCGCCCGAGGAGGCGCAGGACAGGACGGGTGATCCGGCGCCGGAGGCCCCTCCCGAGCTGCCGGTGCTCTCGACCGAGGACGAACTGCACCGGGCCGTGATCCAGAACGACGTCCGCAGCGTCCTCATCCTCGCCGGGCACGGCGTCGAGTCCCCGGCCGGGCGGCGGGTCCTCGACGACCTGGGCTGCGACCTCTGGGAGCTCGACGCCTGCTGCCCAGGACCGGCCGCCCCGCTGCCCGACCGGGGGCGGCGGTACCACGTCGCGGGCTTCGCCTGCCGTCCGCTGTCCGCCGGTGACCGCGGGACGAGCGCGGACAAGCGGACGCTGGACATCGCGGTGTCGGCCGTCCTGCTGCTCGTCGCCGCGCCGGTCCTGCTGGGCTGCGCCCTGGTGCTCCGCGTGGTCGAGGGACCCGGCGTGATCTTCCGTCAGGAACGGGTCGGCAAGGACGGGCGGCTGTTCACCCTGCTGAAGTTCCGCACCCACCGGCCCGCCAACCCGCAGGAGGCGGCGACGCGTTGGAGCGTCGCCGACGAGCAGCGGATGGGCCCGTTCTGCCGCTTCCTGCGCAGCACGTCGCTGGACGAGCTGCCGCAGCTGTGGAACGTGCTGTGCGGTGACATAAGCCTGGTGGGCCCGCGTCCCGAACGCCCCTTCTTCGTGGCCCAGTTCAGCCAGACCTACCCCAACTACGCACAACGGCACCGGATGCCGACCGGGATCACCGGCCTGGCCCAGATCCACGGGCTGCGCGGGGACACCTCCATCGAGGACCGGTGCCGCTTCGACAACGCCTACATCGACAGCTGGTCCTTCTGGCAGGACCTAGCCATCCTGCTGCGCA
This sequence comes from Streptomyces kanamyceticus, assembly GCF_008704495.1. Taxonomy (NCBI): domain Bacteria; kingdom Bacillati; phylum Actinomycetota; class Actinomycetes; order Kitasatosporales; family Streptomycetaceae; genus Streptomyces; species Streptomyces kanamyceticus. The sequence goes on along the minus strand of NZ_CP023699.1, from coordinate 6,528,704 downwards.
CGCTGGGCTGTCTCGTACGACGTACGGGGAGTTGAGCGCGGTGACCGAGTCCGCACTCCGCTCCTGGCCCGCCGCTGACGCGGCACGTGCCGCGCGCCCTGCCGGGCCGCGCGCCACCGTCCTGCGCGCGCTCGCCCGGTACGCTCCGGTCCTGCCCGTCGTCCTGGTGGTCGCGCTGCTCGCCGTGCCGCCGCCGTCCGCCGCCGACACCTCCGGCGCGGGAACCGTCGCCGACGCGGTCTCGGCCCTTGTCGTCGGCTACTGCGTCGTATTCGTCCTGCGCGGCCGACGGCGGCCACTGACGCGCACGGCCGCGGTGCTCCTCGCGCTTCCCGTCGTCGGCATCACCGTGGCCGCGTGCGGTGCCGCGTCCGCCGCGACCGGGGTCCCCGGGGCCGCGCGCTACCTGCAGATCTTCGTCCTTGTACCGGCCGCGGTGCTGATCCTGATCCGGGGCGCGCACCACTTCCGCCTGCTGGCCTGGTCGTTCATCGGCCTTGCGCTGTGGCAGGGCGCCCTGGGCGTACACCAGTACCTCACCGGGACCGGCGCCTCGTACATGGGCGAGGACATCCGCGCGGTGGGCACGTTCGGTTCGACGGACGTCATGGGAATGGCGACCGTCGTCTCGTACGGACTCGTCAGCTCCCTGGCGCTCGCCTTCCGGCCCGGCGCGCGGCGCCAGCGGTCCGCCGCGGTTCTCTGCGCGGCCCTGCTCGCCGTTCCGCTCGCGCTGTCCTTCAGCCGCGGCGCGTGGATCGCGACCGCGGTGGCCTGCGCCGCTGTCCTCTTCCTCGCCGGGGTACGGCGGGCGGGCCGGGTGCTCCTCGCCGGTGGCGCGGCCGCCGTGGTCCTGGTGGCGGGGCTCGGCGTGGGCTCCGCGATGCTGCAGGAACGCCTGAGCAGCATCACCCAGGTCACGGACACCCCCGACCAGTCGGTCACCGACCGGTACACGATGTGGGCGGCCTCGGTCGACATGTGGCGCGCGCAGCCGATGACCGGGGTCGGGCTCAAGGGATTCCCCGAGCACCGGGACGGCCATGCCTCGCTCGCCCTGTCCTCCGGCAGCGACACCGCGGGCGCCGGCAGCGATTTCGTACGACAGCCGCTGCTTTCGCCGCACAACATGTACCTGCTCGTCCTCAGCGAGCAGGGTCTCATCGGTCTCGCCGCACTGGCGGGCAGCTGGCTGGCCGTGCTGGTGTGCGCGCTGCGCCGCTGGGCGCGGCAGCGGCCGCGCCGGGCGGGCGCGGGCGGTCCCGAACTGGACTGCGCGCTGCTGGCGTGCGGGCTGCTCGTCTGGCAGCTGGTCGACTTCGTGTACGCGGACATCGGCGGGCCCTCCACCGTGCTGACCGCGGTCGCGTTCGGTCTCGCGGCCTGGTGGGCCGTGGGCGCCCGCGCGCTGCCGGGAGAGGCGGCGGCGCGGTGACTACAGAGCCGCAGGCGGTGGTGGACCTCGCGCCGCCGCCCGCGCCACCCGCGAGGGACAAGGCCAGCAGCGGCTCGTTCCTCGCCAAGGCGGCGCTGGTCACCGCCGCGCTCTCGGTGGCGGGATCGCTGCTGGGGCTCGTACGCGACCAGGCGCTCGCGCACTACTTCGGCGCCGGCACCGACACCGACGCCTTCCTGGTCGCCTGGACGCTGCCGGAACTGGCGGCGACGCTGCTCATCGAGGACGGGCTCGCCTTCTTCCTCGTCCCCGCGTTCAGTCTGGCGCTCGCCCGCCGCGCGGACACTCCGCACGGGGACCCGGTGCGGGCGCTGGTGCGGACGTCGTTGCCGCGGATGACGCTGTGCTTCGCGGCCACGGCCCTCGCGCTGATCGCCGCGGCGCCGTACATCGTCGCGCTGCTCGCCCCCGGCCTCCCCGACCCCCAACTGGCCGTCGACTGCACCCGGTTGACCGCCACCTGCGCCCTCACCTTCGGCCTCACGGGGTACTGCAGCGCCGCGCTGCGGGCGCACCGGCGGTTCGTGGCCCCCGCGACGGTCTACGTGGCCTACAACACCGCGATCATCGCGGCGCTGTTCGTCCTGGCGGGCCGCTGGGGCATCCGGGCCGCCGCGGCGGGCGTCGCGGTGGGCGGCGTGCTCATGGTGGCGGCGCAGGCGCCGTCCCTGTGGCGTCAGCTCCGGCGCGGCCCGAAGGTGTTCATCCCGAACCCCGCCAAGGCGCCGGGGCCGACGGCGCCGACCATGCAGAGCGCGATCATCTGGACGGTCCTGCTGTTCGCGCTCTGCCGCCAGTCGCAGGTCCTCATCGAGCGGTTCCTCGCGTCGTCGCTGCCCGCCGGGGCCATCTCGCACCTGAACTACGCCCAGAAGGTGGCGCAGATGCCGATGGTGCTCTCCCTCATGCTGTGCACCGTCACCTTCCCCGTGGTCGCCCGCGCCCTGGCCGACGGCGAGATCGAGCGGGCCCGCGACCGCGTCGAACGCGATCTCGTCCTGGCGGGCTGCATCGTGCTGCTCGGAGCGGCCGCGGTCATCGCCACTGCGCCCGCGCTCATCGAACTGCTCTTCCAGCGCGGCGCCTTCGGGGCCCGGGACACCGCCGCCACGGCGGCGGTCATGCGCGTGTACACGCTCGGGCTGCTGGGGCACACGTTGGTGGGGGCACTCGCCCGCGCCTACTTCTCCGTCGCCCGCACCACCTGGGTCCCGCTGTTCTCGATGTTCATCGGGGTCCTCGCCACGGCCGGGCTCGGCTTCCTGAGCGTGGGCACGTGGGGCGTCTACGGCATCGCGGGGGCGAACGCGACCGGCATCTGCGTGACCGCGGCGCTGCTGCTGCGGGGCCTCGGGCCGCGCACCGTACCCGTCAGGACCCGCGCGGTGGTGGGGCAGCTGGCCAGGCTCGCGCTGGCCGCGGCCGTCGCCGCGGTACTCGGCGCGCTCTGCGCCCAACGGATGGCGGGGCCGCTCCTCGCCGTCGTGGCGGGCAGCGCGGTGGTCACCGTCTCCTTCGTGCTCCTCGGTCTGGCCCTGCGGGCGCAGCCCTGGCCGTCCGTCGTCCGCTCCGTCACAGGAAGGCTCCGCCATGCCCGTTGACCTCAGACCGAACGCCCCGCACGGGGCGGAGCCCTTCCTCCTTCGCCGCCCGCCCAACACCCCCGCGTGGGTGGCGATGTACCACTCCGTGGAGAACGCCTCCGAGGACCCGTACCGGATCACCGTCTCGCCCCAGCGCCTCGACGCCCAGCTGCGGTGGCTGCGGCGCCGGGGGCTGCGCGGGGTGTCGATGCGGGAGCTGATGGAGGCGTGCGCCCGGGGCGAGCAGCGCAATCTGGTGGGGCTCACCTTCGACGACGGGTACCGCGACTTCGTCGAACAGGCGCTGCCCGTGCTGCGGCGCCACGACTGCACGGCCACCGTGTTCGTCCTGCCCGGCCGCCTCGACGGTGACAACGCGTGGGACCCGCTGGGCCCGCGCAAACCGCTCCTGGGCGCCGACGGCATCCGGCACGTGGCGGAGAGCGGCATGGAGATCGCCTCGCACGGGCTCACCCACGTCGATCTGACCCTGGCCGACGACCAGTTGCTGCGGCGCGAGGTCGACGACAGCCGCGCGAAGCTGAGCGAACTGACCGGCGCCGAGGTGCGGGGCTTCTGCTACCCCTACGGGCACGTGGACGAGCGCGTGGTGGCCGCCGTGCGCGACGCCGGATACCGCTACGCCTGCGCCATCGATCCGGGCGCGCTCCGCGGCCCTCTCGCGCTGCCCCGGGTCCACATCGGGCAGGGCGACACGCCACCGCGACTGGCCCTGAAGGTGTGGACGAACCGGCTCAGGGGCCGCGCCTTCGACCGGGCGGCGGTGACCGGATGAGGGTGCTGCACATCATCACCGGACTCGGCATGGGCGGCGCGGAGCAGCAACTGCGGCTGCTGCTCAGGCACCAGCCCGCGGACTGCGACGTCATCACGCTGACCAACGCGGGCACGGTGGCGGACGGCATCGTGGCCGACGGGTCCGCGCGCGTGAGCGACCTCGGCATGTCCGGCAACCGGGACGTCGCGGCACTGCCCCGCCTCTCCCGGCTCATCAAGGGCGGCCGCTACGACCTGGTCCACACCCACCTCTTCCGGGCCTGCCTCTACGGGCGCATCGCGGCGCGGACGGCCGGGGTACGCGCCGTGGTGGCCACGGAACACTCGCTGGGAGACACCCAGATGGAAGGCCGCAGGCTGACGGCGGGCGTCCGCGGGCTCTACCTGACCGGCGAGCGCCTCGGCCGGATGACGGTCGCCGTCTCCCCGGCCGTCGGGCAGCGGCTGCACCGCTGGGGCGTGCCTCGGCAGCGGATCCGGGTGGTGCCGAACGGCATCGACGTCGATCGCTTCCTGTTCGACCCGGACGCCCGCGCCAGGACCCGCGAGCACCTGGACCTGCCCGAGCACGCCTTCGTCGTCGGCGGCGTGGGACGGCTGACGCGCGGCAAGCGCTTCGACGTCCTGCTGCGTGCCGCGTCCCAACTGCCCGACGACGTCGTGGTCCTGCTGGTGGGCGCCGGTGACCAGGAGCAGGAACTGCGGCGGCTCGCCGACCGGCTCGCCCTGGCCGACCGGGTGCGCTTCGTCGGCGAGGCGGAGCACGAGGACGGCCGCGCGGCCGGACGCGCGCCGGACCTGCCGTCGCTGCTCGCGGCGATGGACGCGCTGGCCTCCCCCTCCCCGGAGGAGGCCTTCGGGCTCGCGCTGGTCGAAGGTCTGGCCAACGGACTGCCCGTGCTCTACACCTCGTGCCCCGCCATCGACGGCCTCCCCCTCGACGACCTGCGCCCGGGCGAACAGGCCAACGCCTCGCACTGCCCGAGCGATCCGGACGCCTTCGCGCAGGTCCTCTTCCGCCTCCGCGGCCGGGACCTCTCGCACCGCACGGCGGCGGCCGCCGTGCGGCACTACAGCATCACCCGCAGCGCCGACCAGCTGATGGACGTCTATGCCTCAGTTGTCTCGGGCCTGACCCCGAAGGTGAGTCCTTGATGAACGACTCCGCAACCGAGCGCCCCCGCACGGGCGCCCTGCGCGCCCGCGCCGCCCGGCTGCCCCGCTGGTGGGCCCTGCCCGCCTGTGCGGCGCTCGGCGCACTCGCCGGTGCCGGATACGGCGTGCTGCACACCCCCCAGTACACGGCGACGAGCTACGTCATCGCCGTGCCGCAGGAGCGGTCGGATCCCGCCACGGCGCTCGGGTTCGCGCAGGCGTACGGCCGGGTGGCGACGCAGCTCGCGGTGCTCGGCGACGCCCAGGTGGCCGCGGGCATGTCGGCCGCCGAACTGCGGGACCGCGTGCAGGTGGCCACCTCGCCGGACGCTCCGATGATCGCCGTATCGGCGTCGGCGGACCGCCCCGGGGAGGCCGCGATCACCGCCAACGCGGTGGCACGCTCGCTGGCGAGCAGCGCCAACCACGCCAAGGACAGCACCCGGGTCAAACTGCTCGCGTTCTCGCGTGCGGTGCCGCCCACCGAGCCCACCTCGCTCTCCACCGGGGTGAGCGTGCTGGTGGGCGGCTGCGCGGGCGGCCTCATCGGCGGTCTCGCGCTGCTGGTCCGCCCGCGCAGGCGCGCGGAGGCGGCCAGCGCGGCGGCCGTTCCCGGTCCGGCCTCAGGCCTGGTCAGGAGCAACGCGTGAGGGCGGCCTCCGCTCCCGCTCTGCGGGCGGAACTCTGCGTCGACAAGGACGCGTTCGCGGCGCTCGCCGCACCGTGGGGTCGGCTGTACCGGGCGTGCGGGGCGGCGACGCCGTTCCAGAGCCACGCGTGGCTGTCCTCGTGGTGGCACTCCTACGGCCGACGCGGGACGCTGCGGGTGCTCCTGGTCCGTGACGAGGAGGACCGGCTCGTGGCGGCGGCGCCGCTGATGCGGGTGCACCGTCCCATTCCGGCGCTGAAGCCGCTGGGCGGCGCGATCTCCGACTTCACCGACGTGCTGGTGGACGACGCCCGCCGCGAGGAAGGGGCGCGGGCGCTCAGGGCGGCCCTGTTCGGCCTGGCCCGCACCGCGCTGCTCGACTTCCGCGAGGCCCGGCCAGGCGCCTGCGTCGAGGACATCTACCGGGACTGGCCGGGACCCAAGAAGACCCTGGTCGACTCGGCGTGCCTGGAACTGCCCGCCATGCCGATGGAGGACCTGCTCAAGCGCCTGCCCGCACCGCGCGCGCAGCGCACTCGCGCCAAGATGCGCAAGCTGGCGGCGCTGGGTGTGGAGAGCCGCATCGTGCCCTGTACGGACGTCGAGCAGTCGGTGCGCACCCTGCTGCACCTGCACCAGTTGCAGTGGCGCGGCCGCAAGGTGACCTCCGAGCACCTGCAGCCGCGGTTCCGCGAGCATCTGCTGCGCTCGATGCGGCCGATGGTGGCGGCCGGTGAGGCGGTGGTGACCGAGTTCCGCCTCGACGGGCAGGTGGTGGCGGCGGACCTGACCCTGCTCTCGGACACGCTGGCGGGCGGCTATCTGTACGGCGCCGATCCGCAGCTCAGGGAGCGCAAGGTGGATGTCGCCACGATGCTCCTGGAGGCCTGCACGCGGCACACCGGTGGCGAACACCCGCGCGCCCTGAGCCTGTTGCGCGGCACCGAGCCCTACAAGCAGCACTGGCGTCCCGAGCCGGTCACCAATCAGCGGTTCCTCCTCGCCCGCAGGAGAACGGCGCCGTTGCTGTGCGCCGCGTCCGGTGACGCGGCCGCCCGCCAGTGGCTCCGGCAGCAGCGGCAGCGCCGCGGTGAGCACCGCGACGGCGGGGCCTCGTCATGACGGCCCGCGCCACCGCGGTGCTCCCTCGCCTCACGAGCGGTTCTTCTCCTGCCACCAGTCGAACCGGACGCACAGCTTGCCGCCCAGCCAGTACTCGACCCAGTCGCCGAGTTCCAGCGGCGAGCAGGTCGGCGGCGTCACGGGCTCGGTCGGCTCGGGAGTCGGGTTCTCGGTGCGGCCGGAGAGCAGTTTCCGGTACACCTCCGAGGCTTCCGGGTTCTGCTTGCACTGCCACACGCCGTGCGGACAGTAGTCGGTGACCGTGTTGTACAGCGGCTTCTTCTCGTCCATCCACTCCAGCATCCGGCGCATGTACTCCTCGTTGTCGCCGTTACGGAAGAGCCCCCACTCGGGGTAGGAGACGGGCTTGTTGTGGGCCGCGGCGAAATCGACGTGCGCCTGCAGTCCGTAGGGCTCCTTGACCTGCTCGTCGAAGGACATGCCGCGGGGCTGGTCGTAGGAGTCCATGCCGACGATGTCGACGACGTCGTCACCCGGGTAGCAGTCGGTCCAGGGGACGGCGTCGCGGCCTCTGCTCGGCGTGAAGTCGAACGAGAACTTCTGTCCGGGAACCGCACGCATCGCGGTGACGATTTTCTTCCAGTACGTCTTCCAGGACTCCGGGTCCGGGCCACAACGATGGGTGTACGTCGTGCCGTTCATCTCCCAGCCCAGCACGATCACCGTGTCGGGCACCCCGAGAGCGACGAGGCGTTCGGCCAGCTTGGTGAAGTGGCTGTCGAAATCACCGGCCGCGCCCTGCTTCAGGAGCGCGGCGACTTCGGTGTCGCCGACGCCTTCCTCGTTCTTCTCCAGCATCGGCACATTGAGGACGAACATCCTGTCGTCCTTCTCCTGGCGCCATTTCGCCCAGTCCTCGAGGAATCCCGGCGACCCCTCGATGTTGTTCCAGCGGTCACCGGGGAGGTACGTGTGCCCGACCCTCAGTTCGGTTCCGTCGAGCCACTCGCTGAGCTGCTCGATGCGCCGTACGCCGCGCGGACCGAAGTCCAGGTACGCGCCGATGGCGGGAGCCTTGGCCGGGGCGGGGGCGGCGCTCGGCGACGTGGACGCCGCCGGATCCGTCGGTTCCGCCGGGGCCGGCGGAGTCTGCGGCGCGGGGACGAACGGCGTGGGCACCTCCGGCGTGGGCACCGAAGGCACGGGCTCCGCGGGAGTGGGCACCGAAGGGACCTCGGGCGTCAGGGGCGTGGCGGCGGCAGGTGGTGGTTCACCGTCGCGCACGATGCCCACCGTGTATCCCGGCGCACAGGCCAAGGCCACCGACGAGATGATTCCGCCCGCGATGAAAGCAAGTCGTTTGCCGCGCTGGCGACGCTCTGGGGCCATGACTTCTCCTCGTTCCCGAGCCATCCGATAGCTAATAGACCGTCATATTTATATCTATTACGCCAATCGAGTCCTTAATCCCCCGTTCCCCTATATCGCCCGCTTGGGCGATCGAACAGTAAGGGTGACTTTGCAGCCTCTGGACACGCGAACTCCTGCTGTCCTCCTGCGGATCGACAGGAATCCTTTTCATCATGGAACTCTGGGTGCCGTGCGTTCCCTGGGACGCGCGGGCGTGGAGGTCCACCTCGTGGCCGACGACCACGGCAGCCCCGTGCAGCAGTCCCGGTACCTGCACCAGATGCACCCACCGCCCTCGCCCGGTGCCTCGCTCCCGGAGGTGGCCGCCGTGCTGCGCTCGGTCGCGACACGCGTGAGCGCCCCGGCCGTCCTGATCCCCATGGACGACATCAGCGCCCTGGCCATCAGCGCCCTGCACGAGGACCTGAGCAGCCGCTACCTGCTGCCGGGGCGGGCCGGTGGCGTGGCCGAGCGGGTGGCGGACAAGGCGACCCTGGCGCAGGTCTGCGCGCAGGCGGGGGTGGCCCATCCGGTGACCCTGGTGCCGGAGTCGGCAGCCGAGGCCGCGGGCGCCGTGGCGCTCCTGGGCGTGCCCACCGTGGCCAAGTGGAGCCGCCCCTGGACGCTGCCGCAGGGCGTCGGGCTGCGCAGTACGACGGTGATCGGCTCGGCGCGCGAGGCCGAGCAGCTCTTCGCGCGCGGGGCCGAGGCGGGCTGCCGTCTGCTGTTGCAGGCGTTCGTGCCCGGCGTACGGGACGCGGACTGGTTCGTACACGGCTGCGCGGGTCCTGACGGGACCGTGCGCGGGGGCGGGACGGGCCGCAAGCACCGCTCCTGGCCGCGGGCCGCGGGCCTGACGGTGAGCGGCGAGTGGACCGTCAACCCGCGGCTGTGGTCCACGGCCCAGCGCCTTGTCGCGGCGCTGGGCTACCGGGGGGTCTTCGACCTGGACTTCCGCAAGGACGCCGCGACCGGCGACTTCTACCTCATCGACTTCAACCCCCGCCCGGGGGCACAGTTCCGGCTCTTCGCCGACGCGGCGGGCACCGATGTCGTCCGCGCCCTCCACCTGGGCCTGACGCACCGGCCCGTACCGCCCCCGCAACCCTCCCCCGGGCGCACGTTCGTGGTGGAGAACTACGCGCCGCTCACGGCGCTTCGCTCCCTGCCCCGGCCGCGGTCGGCCGAGCCTTCACCGGCCGGTGAACTCGCCTGGCACGCCGACGACGACCCCGCGCCGGGGGCGGCGCTACGCCGCCTGTGGCGCCGCCACATGGGACAGCGCCTGCGGGCCGGTGTCGGCCGCCGGTCGCAGCTGTTCCTCACCCCCCTGTCCCGGCGGACCCCGGCGCAGGCCCCGGCCGTCCTGCCCACACCGAACAGAGAGCGAGCAGCCACCGATGCATGACCTGCTGATTGTCGGAGCGGGCCCCTACGGCCTGTCGATCGCCTCGCACGCCGCCGCGGCCGGACTCGACGTACGGATCTTCGGCCGCCCCATGGCCTCCTGGCGGGACCACATGGCCCAGGGCATGTTCCTGAAGTCGGAACCCTGGGCCTCCGATCTGTCCGACCCCGCGGGGCACTACGGCCTGGCCGCGTTCTGCGCCCGTGAAGGACTGCGCGCCGAGCACGGACACCCCCTGCCCATCGGGCACTTCTCCGCCTACGGACTGTGGTTCGCGGAGCGGGCCGCGCCACCCGTGGACGAGCGGCTCATCGCCTCGGTCCGCGCCTGCGCCGGCGGCGGCTTCGAGGCCCGCACCCAGGACGGCGAGGTGCACCACGCGCGAGCCGTGGCACTGGCCGTGGGCGTCATGCCGTTCACCCAGACACCCCCCGCGCTACGGGGCCTCGGCCCCGAGCACGCCTCGCACAGCAGTCACCACGGCGATCTGGCGCGCTTCCGCGACCAGGACGTGACCGTGCTCGGCGCGGGGCAGGCCGCGCTGGAGACCGCCGCGCTCCTCGCCGAACAGGGCACCCGCGTCCGGATCCTCGCCCGGTCGCCGCAGGTAAACTGGAACACCCTGCCCCCGGCCTGGGAGCGGCCGTGGTGGGAGGCGATGCGCGCCCCGCACACCGGTCTCGGCTGCGGCTGGCGCAACTGGTTCTACGCCCGGACGCCCCACCTCTTCCGGCGGCTCCCCGAGCCGATGCGCGCCCAGGTCGCCGCTTCGGCGCTCGGCCCGGCAGGCGCGTGGTGGGTCAGGGAGCGGGTCGAATCAGGCGTCGAGACACTCGTCGGACGGCAGGTCCACAGCGTCGAACTCGCGGGCGGTCGCGTACGGGTGAGGACCAGTGGCGCGGACGGCGAGGGCCCCTCGTTCGCGACCGACCACATCATCGCCGCCACGGGGTTCAGGGCGACGACCCGGCGCATCCACGTGCTCGCCCCCGAGCTGCGCCTCGCGCTGGACTCCCTCGACGACGAAACCCCCTACGTCAGCAACGCGTTCGAGACGAGCTGCCCCGGGCTCTTCCTCGCCGGGCTGACGACGGCTTCGAGTTTCGGCCCCGCCATGCGCTTCGTGTACGGGGCCTCGTTCACCGCCGGGCGCCTGGTCCGCGGCGTCGAGCGGCACCTGCGCGGACGGCCGACACGCGGTGTCGTCCACCCTCTTACGAGTGACGCATCGGGCGAACGGGTGAACCTTGTTCCTGGCTGAAGTCGCCGAGTGATGCACTGGACGTGCTTCATGGGACAGACCGGGTCGCCATCCGCCAGCCGTCGGCATCATTGCCGTGGATGAGCGGCATCCCCCTACGGTCTGGATTGCCATCCCTCCCACGTCGGCAGGGAAGCCTCGCGCACCTGGCTTCCCTGCCGACGCGCGTTTGTACGCGAGGTTCTCCCCCGCACCCCACCGCCGAGCACCAGACCCGTGTAAAGGGGTCCGGCCCCAGCGACTCGGGGAGCGCTGGGGCCGGATTCGACGCGACTGAGACGGCTTGGCCGCTACGTCAGTCGTTGGCGCAGGTGTTGCCGAACGCCGGGTTCAGCAGAGCGATGACGTCGACGCTGTTGCCGCACACGTTGACGGGAACGTGGACCGGCACCTGGACGACGTTGCCGGAGAGCACACCCGGGGAGCCGGTGGCCGCACCCTCGGCGCCGGAGTCGGCGAAGGCCGGGGCGCCCATGCTCAGCGCCATGATGACACCGGCAACGATCGTCGCGCTCTTCTTGAGCTTCACGGGTAATCCCTTCTTTAGGGTCACGCCTCAACGGCGGTTGCAGACCGGGCGGGAAGGTCCCCTTCTCGCACCGTGACCTGAGTCCTACTCAACGAGCGTTCGCGGGTGAGGAAACCGGAATACGGGCAGATTTCGGAAGTTCACTCGAACGCGGACCAGTACCCAAGCAGGCGCCTCACAGGCGGAGTTGCAACGGCACGTCCCGTGGTGATGCGCGACATGAATTCGCGACACGAAAAAGAACTCGGGCCGCCTCAGGTGAAGTTCACCTGAGGCGGCCCGAGCGATGTCCGCGGTGGGGCGGATCAGCTGTTGTGCTCGCCGTTGCCGGAGAGGACCGGGATCTGGTCCAGGATGTGCGACAGCGGCTCGTCGCCCTTGGCCTGGGTGGAGTTCTCGGTGCACTGCTGGTTCTGCGGCGCGGAGAGGACGTTGATGTCCTGGACCGCGACCGGCACCAGGCCGACCAGGGCGCCCGCGTTGCCCTTGACCGGGAGGCCGACACAGGGCTTGTTCAGCGAGCCCTGCACGAGGGACAGCTGCGGGCTCATGTTGCCCTTGGTGACGGAGTTGCCGAACTCCTGCTTGGCGTCGTTGCCGCTCATCGACGTCGTGCCGCCGTCGTCACCGATGGCGAGCGCGGTGGGAGCCGCGGCAGCCGACATGCCGACGACCGAGACGGCGACCGCGGCCGCGGCCATTGCCTTCTTGTAGTGCATTGCTGTTCCTTTTCTGGACCGACCACAGGTAACTGCGGACTGCCCAACTCGCCCTGCGGCTTTTGGTTCCGCCCATTCACTCCATCGGATCGCCTTTCGAAACCGTGCGATCGGCGCGGTCCCGAGTCGGGCCTCGCCGGGGGTTTGGGCCATCAGAGTGAATCTGAGCAACTCATCGCGGCCGGGGTAGTTGCTCAGGGTGCTCCGCGGACGGGGCTCAGTCATGAAGGGAATCCCTGTGCTCAAGAAGGTTATGGCCGCTGCGGCGGTCACGGCTTCCGTCGTCGGCATGTCGGCCGCTGCGGCCCCCACGGCGCTCGCCACCGGCAACGACGGCGGCACCAACACGATGAGCGGCAACGGCGCCATCCAGGAGTTCGGCAACTCCGCCACGTACGGCAACATGAGCCCGCAGATGGCCCTCATCCAGGGCTCGCTCAACAAGCCCTGCATCGGCCTGCCCGCCAAGGTGAACGCGGGCTCCCTGGTCGGCGTGGTGCCGGTCGCGGTCCAGGACATCCCGATCCTGTCGGCGCCGCAGAACCAGCAGTGCACCGAGAACTCGACCCAGGCCAAGGGCGACGAGCCGCTGTCGCACATCCTGGACGACATCCCGGTCCTCTCCGGCAACGGCGAGGGCAACAACTGACGTTCAGCAATTCAGCGGGCCGCCACCTCCTGTGGCGGCCCGCTGTGCTGTTCCATCTGTGCTGTTCAATCCGTGCTTTTCAATATCGGGGCCAGGGATCCTGCTCGATCAGCCTGTTCCATTCGTGGTCGGGAAGTCCTGGAATCGTCCTTCCCTGCTCGCGCCACATTCTGATCAGGGATTCATAGACCGGGTCGGTGCGGCTTTCCGGGGGCTTCCTGCTCGCCGGGATCACCCCGACCCTCTGCCAGCGTCCTGCGCCATCAGCCATTGGTTCCCCGTCCTGGTTGGAGAGTCGCTGCTCTTGTTCCAACCCGTCTCGCCATCAAAACAGCACGCTGTGGCGAAAGAGTTGTTCCTGTGCGCCGCGCCAGAACCACGGCGGAATGACATGTCATCCCGTTCTACGGTGACCCGAGACTTCCTCCCTCTCACCAAGCCAGCGGAGAACAGCATGAGGACGACCCCCCGCGCACCGTCGCGTGGACGAGGCGGAAAGTGCCTCGGCGCCATCACCCTGGGGGTCGCGCTCGCCGCTTCCCTGACCGGGCTCACCGCCGTCGCGGCGCCGGGGCCCGCCCAGCGACTCTCGGTCTTCGACGGCATGACGAACCGCCCGGAGAACGGTCCCGGCACGAACATCCTGCTGCTGGGAACCGACACCCGCGCGGGCATCACCAAGGCCGAGAAAGAACGCTTCTCCACCGGCAGCGTGGGCTGCAACTGTTCCGACACGATCATGCTCATCCACGTATCGCCGCGGAAGGACCGGGTCAGCGTCGTCGGTCTGCCGCGGGACTCCCGCGCCGTCATCCCCGCGCACCGCGACCGGGCGACCGGCGCCACGCGTGCGGCGCATCCCGCCAAACTCAACGCGGCCTACGCCGAAGGCGGTCCCCGGCTCGCGGTGCGCACGATCGAGCGGATGACGAAGGTACGGATCGACCGCTATCTGGAGATCAACTTCAGGCGGTTCATCGACAGCGTGAACCAGGTCGGCGGCGTCCGCGTGTGCACCCCGCGGCGCCTCAAGGACTTCGCCACCAAGATGGACCTCCCGCCGGGCACGCATCACCTGACGGGTGGCCAGTCGCTGCAGTACGTCCGGTCCCGGCACGTGGACGACAGCGCGGACTTCGGCCGCATCCAACGCCAGCAGCGCTTCCTGGTGGGGGTCCTGCGCACCCTCTCCTCGGACCGCGCGTTCACCGACCCCCTCCGCACGGCCCGGCTGGCCCGCGCCGTCCTCGGGTCCTCGCGCGTGGACCAGGGGTTCACCGTCGATCAGCTCGCCTCGCTGGCCACGGCCCTGCGCGAGCTCCCGCCCTCGAAGATCGAATTCACGACGGTCCCCATCCGCGGGTTCAGCGCGTCGCAGGACGGGATCGGCGCCACGCTGGACTGGGACAAGCCGCGGGCCGCCAAGGTCTTCGGTGCCCTGAACCGCGGTCACGCGTTCGATGCCCGCAAATCCGCGGGAGCCCCCTCCGACCCGCCCCGGCTCGGCAGCAGGGAAATCTTCCACGGCGACAAGGTCGCGTGTGACTGACGGTGAGCACCGCACTCGGCTGAACGGGCTACTCACCGCAACTACCTGGCTGCCACTCAGTTGATAGACATGCGGCTCCACAACGGAGCCGGTCTTCGAAGGGAACCCCACACCATGAAGAAGCTGCTCGCAACGGCCGCGCTCGCCGCGTCCGTCGCCGGTATGTCCGCCGTCACCGCGCCCTCGGCCATGGCCATCGGTGACGACTCGGGCACCACCTCGTCCAGCGGCAACGGCGCGACGCAGAGCTTCGGCAACTCCGCCACCCACGGCGACATGAGCCCGCAGATGTCCCTGGTCCAGGGCTCGCTGAACAAGCCCTGCATCGGCCTCCCGGCCAAGGCCAACATCGGTTCGCTCGTCGGCGTCGTGCCGGTCGCGGTCCAGGACATCCCGGTCCTGTCGGCCCCGCAGAACCAGCAGTGCACCGAGAACTCCACCCAGGCCAAGGGCGACGAGCCGCTGTCGCACATCCTGGACAACATCCCGGTCCTCTCGGGCAACGGCGCGGGCAACAGCTGACCTGTACCGCCCACGGCCGTGCGGGTCCCCTTCAGGTGCGACAGGGGACCCGCGCGGCCGTTTCGCGTTTCTACGGCTCCACGGCTCTACGGCTCTACGGCTCTACGTCAATGTGTCCGCGTCACCCGAGTGGCGGGGCTATCCGCCCGGTGGACCCGGGGTCTGTTATCCGTCGGCGCTCCGGTGGCATAACCCTCCATGCATCGCAGGAGTAAACGAGAGAAACCGCGAACGTCAGACTCTGGGAGTGTTGTGTGATGGGTGCCCGCAGACATCTACTGTTCTTGGCAGCCGTACCCCTGGCCATGGGAGTGACAGCTCTGCCGGCCGGTGCCGATCCCCTGCCGCCCGCTCCCTCGACGCTGCCGGACGGCGGCACGGCCATTTCGACGCGGACCGCCAGCGTCGTCACCGAGCTCAGCGCCCAGGAGGTCTCCCTCGGTGACCGGGCGACCCTGCACGTGAGCGGCCGTCTGGTGGACGGAGACACGCTCGTGTTCCCGCTGTCGCAGCTCGCGGTGTCCGTGGAGATCACCAGTACGGCCGGTGCCGTCCAGCGGTGCAACACCGTGACCACCCGCGAGGGCCGCTTCACCTGTACCTTCCACGTCGCCGCCGATGACACGGCCTCAGCCACCGTCATCTTCCCCGGCAACGCCCTGTTCGCCCCCGGGACGGCGAGCACGACCATCGCCCCCGTGCCTACCGCGCCCACCCCACCGGCCGCGACTCCCCCGGCCGCGACTCCCTCGGTCACGCCCGAGGCCGTCGCCACCCCGAGCGCGACCCCGAGCGCGACCCCGTCGAGCAGCCCCGTTCCTGACGCCCACTAGGGTCGAAAGCGGGCAGTCGCCGGTGCGTCGCCCGGAAAGGGCCGCCGTGAGGGCTGAGGGTCAAGGCATGTTGACTGCGCTCACCACCCACCGACCGTTCCGCCTCACCGTCTGCACCCTCGTACTGTCCACGGGTCTGTGTCTGGCCTCGGGCGGCGCCGCCGTCGCGGCGCAGCGGACGGATCCCGGTCCGTCCTGGCACCAGCAGAGTGTGGACTTCGCCGGTGGCGTCCTCGACTACCGCGAGACGGAGTCCGGGTTCGACGCCGCGGGGACCGCCTACTTCGAGCAGAGCCGACTGACGGTGGGCGGTCCTGAACACATCCGCTACACGACCACGGAATCCCACTCCTGACCCTCGTCAGCGGCCTCGGCCGCACACAGGCGTGAGCCCCGAAGCAGTTGCTTCGGGGCTCACGAGGCGATCCGGCTCAGCGGCCGGACAGCAGGGGGACCACGTCAGGAGTGCGAACCCGTCGAGTTGCCCGTGGCACCCGAGGGGCCGGCCTGCTTCGTGGTGGTCTTGAAGTAAGCCTTGCCGTCAGGGGTGAAGCCGCTGACCGTGCTCGACGACATGCCGCCGCTGGAGTTCGCGGAGTCCTGCGACTTCTTGTAGCCGGGGCCGCCGTCGTGGGCGGACGCGAAGCCCGCGCTGCCGATGACGAGGGGCGTGACGAGAGCGCCGACAGCGACGTACTTGGCAATGCTGCGCATCTTGATGCGGTCCTTTCAGAGTTCGCCGGCCACGGGAAACCCCTTCACAGGGGTCAGCGGAATCGGCCACCTTCCGCCGTGAGCGATCTTGCCCCGCCACCGGGGAGGCCGCATCCGGGGCGATTACCCGCAGTGAGGAACATCCGTCGCGTCGCCTGCCATATGGCAGTTGACCAGTACTGATGCCGCGTCGGATCGGCTGCGGATTCTCCTCCTGACGGTGCATCCGGGTGGCGGACGGCGTCGGGCGGGCTGCCTTTGCGGGCCCGGCGGGATCGGCACAGACTCGATCTGTCCCTGGGTGTGAACCCAGCCCCCACGACCTTCCCGGAGGGTCCATGTCGCACGTCCGCAACCGGCTCGCCCGCACCCTGTCCGTCCTCGCCGTCGGCGCCGCCGCGGCGGCGCTCACCCCCGGGACCGCCGCCGCGGTCGACCGCCTGAGCATCGTCGAGGCCACCGCTGCGGGCGACCACGTCCGGGTGACCGTCCGCTATCGGTGCGAGGCGGAGCTGGGCACCGACACGCTGGCGGTCTCCCTCGCCGACACCCGCGAGGGCGGCGTCTACACCGCCACCGCCGCGCCGACCTGTGACGGCACGTGGCACCGGTCGGTCGTCTCCGCCGCGCGCGGCGCGGGCCCCGTGGCCGCGGCCGATGCCGACGCCGTCATCACCGCGAGCCTCGGCGTCGGCCCCGGCCCGTACGTGTTCTCCACCGCCGACGCCCGCGCCACCCTCACGCTGCGCGCCCCGGCCTGACGCGCCCGCCCCACCGCACGCACGAAGGCTCCCTGCCCGTCAGTTGTGGGCAGGGAGCCTTCGTCTGTGCCAGCTGTGTCAGCGTCAGGAACGCGAACCCGTGCTGTGGCCGGTCGCGCCGGAGGGGCCGGCCTGCTTCGTCGTGGTCAGGAAGTACGCCTTGCCGTCGGGGGTGAAGCCGCTGACGGTCTCCGTCCGCTGGCCGCCACTGCTGTTCGCCGAGTTCTGCGACTTCTCGTAGGCCGGGCCGTCGTTCGCGGACGCCATGCCGGCGGTTCCGATGACCAGCGGGGTGACGAGGGCACCGACGGCGACGTACTTGGCAATGCTGCGCATCTTGATGCGGTCCTTTCGAGGGTGTTCCGGCCGTGGCAGAAAGGCCCCTTTGACCAGGGCCCGGCGGAGTCGGCCGACCTCCGCCTGTTTTGACCCTGCACCCGCCGCGCGGACCACGCATCTTCATGACTCCGTACAGACCAACCCCCCACCGTCCGCACCCCGACGAATGGCGGGCGCACCGGGACGCCTGCACGCTGGCTGGATCTTCCCTCCGTGAAAGGAATCGCATGTCCCGTCGCCGTGCCCTCGCCGTGCTCACCCTTGCCACGCTCGCGTTGAGCCCCGTCGCCGCAGCGCGAGCGGATACCGCCCCGCTCGACACCCAGTCCTGCCGGATCACCGGACACACCGCCGATCAGGGGCCCTACATCACGGTCACGTCCATCCCGCACCCCATCACCGCACAGCGGTGCCGCGACCTCGGCGGGACCGTCACCTCCGCCATGGACGTCTACGTCGTCCCGCCGACCGAGGACACGGTGGTCGATGACACGCTGACCGATACCTCGCTGACCCAGGACGCCGACCTGGCCGTCGAGTCGGAGATTCCTCCGCTGATCGCGCCCTGAGGCCCTAGAGCTCCCGCCCTTCGAGACGGGCCGCCTGTTCGATCGCGGTGGTCAGTTCGCGGACCGGCTCGCGTTCGGCCGTGTCGCCCGGCAACTCATGAGCGCGCTGCGTCAGTTCCTCCAGTGAGGGCGTGCCGGGGAGCGGCCGCACACCCCGCGGCCGCGGGTAGTTCTCCGCACCGAAGCGCAGTCCGTCCGCGAAGTAGGCGGCGATGGCGCTGACTTGGAGTCCGCCGTCCGCCCGCCACAGGGATTCCTCCAGGTCGGCGGCCTCGATCCGGCCCGACTCCTCGTGCGGGGCGCGGCTCTCCGGGTCGAGCCAGCGCACGCTCGCCGTGGCGAGGTGTCCGTCGGCGCCGGGCTTGGCCCGTACCGCGTAGAGCGCCGTCACCGTGTGTCCCGGGCCGATCTCGCCGCCGTCCACGGAGTCGTCGCGGAAGTCCTCGTCGGCGACCCGGCGGTTGTCGTAGCCGATGAGGCGGAACCGCTCGACGGTCTCCGGGTCGAAGGCGACCTGCGCCTTCGCGTCCCTGGCCCGCAGTTCGACGTGGGCGGGGAGCTGCTCGCAGAAGACCTCGCGGGCGTCCTCGACGTCCGAGACGTAGGCGGTGTGGCCGTCGCCCTTGTCGGCGAGCCGCTCCATCAGGGCGTCGCCGTAGTCGCTGCCGACGCCGACCCCGAAGAGGGTGATGCCGTGCTCGCGGCGGGCGTCGGAGATCCGCTCCAGGATGGCGTCGGCGCTGGTCTCGCCCGTGTTGGCGAGGGCGTCGGAGAGCAGTACGACCCGGTTGGTCGCGCCCTTCTCCTTGCCGCGCACAGCCGTGTCGTAGCCGGTCGTGATGCCCGCTTCGAGGTTGGTGGACTGGGTGGGTTCGAGGCGGTCGACGGCCGAGTGCACCCGGGAGCGACTGCCGCCCGTGTCGCCGAGGCGGGTCATGGGCAGGACCGTCTCCGCGGTGTCGCTGAAGGTGACGAGTGCGATCGAGTCGTCGGGGCGCAACTGGTCGGTCATGATGCCGAGCGACTTCTTGACGAGGTCGAGGCGGCCCGGTTCCGCCATGGATCCGGACACGTCGATGACGAAGGTGAGGGCGGCGGGCGGCCGTTCGGACTCCTCGTCGGCGCCGCGCGTGGCGAGGCCGACGCGGACCAGGGACCAGCCGTTCTCGCCGATGCGGGCGCCGTCCACGCTCACCGAGAAGCCGTCGCCGTCCGGCCTGCGGTAGTCCTGCCGGAAGCTGTTGACGAATTCCTCGGGGCGGACCGTCGCCGGGTCGGGCAGCCGCCCCTCGGCGAGCGTGCGCCGCGCGAAGCCGTACGAGGCGGTGTCGACGTCCAGGGCGAAGGTGGAGAGGTAGTCGGGAGCGGGTGCGAACTCCCCCTTGTCTCGGTCCTGTTGCTCGCCTTCGTCCGGTGTGCCGCCCCCGGATTCGGGCGCCGCGGGCGCGGGGAGCGGTGCGGTGCCGCCGCCCCGGCTCTTGTCGTCGGCCGTGGCCTGGTTGTCGCCGCTCCCGCCGCTGCAACCGGTGAGCAGCAGGCCGCCCGCCAGCGCCGCGGCCAGCAGCCCGTGGCGTATCTTCCGGGTCCGCATCCGTCCCCCTCGCGTCGTCCGCTTCCGTGCCTGTGACTGTGACGTGAGGGGGGCTTCGAACGATCGCACCAGGACGTTGCGGAAGGGTCTCGATGCGGCTACGCGGCGGCCAGCGCGTCGACCAGTTGCCGGGCGCGCGTCTCCTCCGTCAGGAGGGCCTCGACCAGCGGGCCCGTGCCCGGGTCCTTGGTCTCGTCGGTCTTGGTCCCGTCGGTCTCGGTCTGGTCGATGTACCGCTCGACAGGCCGGGCATCGGGCGTCAGTCGAAGGCCCTCACCGGCGGTCAGGGCGCTGTGCGCCGAGGCGTAGTCGATGCCCAGGCGGGCCAGTCGCTCGCCGCCCGCGTACCGGGAGCCGGGTCCTGGGGCGCTCTCCCCCGCCAGGTGCGGGTACCGGAGCGCGACCTCGTGGGTGGCCAGGACCGCGAGCAGCACGTGCTCGGTGCCCACCGTGTCGCTGCCGAGACGGCGGGCCTGCTCGTAGGTCTCCATCCTGACCCACCAGGCGGGCCGCGCCGCCCAGTTGACCCCGCTGCGCTTGAGCAGCCAGCGCATCCAGAAGGGCGCCCGGCGGTAGTGGCTGTGACCGAGGAGGACGTCGCGGGTGGCGTGCAGCAGGGGGTCGAGGGCGTCCTCCTGGCTTCCGGCGCCGCGGTCGCTTCCGGTGCCGCCGTCGCTTCCGGTGCCGCCGTCGAGACGGGTGAGTACGGCCTGTGGGGAGATGCCGCACGCGCCCAGCACCTCCACCGCGCGGTTGTCGCCATCGAGGAGTCCCCGCAGCAGGTGCTCGGCGCCGAACTTCCCCGCGCCCTCTCGCCGGGCCCGTTCCATCGCGGCGGTCAGCGCCCCGGCCGCGGCGCCCGTGTAGCGGGTGCGCGCCTCGCCCTCCTCCCCCAGGACGTCCTTCTCGGTGACGGTTCCCTCCGCGCCGTCGCCGGCGCTCCATGCCTCGTCCCGGTCCGTCCTGTCCCGCAGCACCGCGAGGAGCGCGACCTTGGTCGCCCCTTCGGCCGCGAGCGCCTCGCGCGCCGCTCCCTTGGCCGTGGTGATTCCGGCCAGCAGGTGCTCGCTGCCGATGGGTCCTTCGCTGCCGGACCGCGCGCCGCGCGCGGCCCCCAGGATTCCCACGGTGTTCCAGTCGGGTGACGTGGTCGCTGCCATGCGGCCTTCCTCTTCTCACTGGTCCTGGGCAGCAGCCTTCCTGACCGGCGCGGGGACCGCATCACCCTGCGGAAGGAGCGCTTCCTGCACCCTGGGACAGAGGAGCCGACCCCACCCGGACGGCCTCCTCAACTCACCACGTCCTTGCGGGCGAATCCCTGGAAGGCCAGCGCGAAGAGCACCAGTGCGTACGTCACCGAGACCGCCGCGCCCTGGATCATGCCGCCCCACTCCATGCGCGGCTGGATGACGTCCGCCCAGGCGAACTGCCAGTGCGCGGGCAGGAAGTCGCGCCAGTGGCCGAGGGCGGTGACCGCGTCGAGCACGTTGCCCACGATGGTCAGGCCTACCGCGCCGCCGACCGCGCCGAGGGGTGCGTCGGTCTTGGTGGAGAGCCAGAACGCGAGCCCCGCGGTGACCAGTTGGGAGACGAAGACGTACGCGACGACGATCAGGAGGCGCTGGGCCGCCGTGCCCGCGGGGAGCACGCCGCCGGTCGGGATCTCCAGCGGCCCCCAGCCGTACGCCGCCGTGCCGACCAGGAGCGCGATCACCGGGAGCAGCACCATGGCGGCGGCGCTGAGCCCGAGCGCGACGGCGAGCTTGGACCAGAGCAGGCGGGCCCTCGGCACCGGCGCGGCGAGCAGATAGCGCAGGGACGACCAGCTCGCCTCGGAGGCGACGGTGTCGCCGCAGAACAGCGCGACGGGGATGACGAGCAGGAAGCCCGCGGAGACGAACAGACACGTCGCGGCGAAGTTCGCCCCGGACGCGGTGGCCGTGTCCATCAGGGTCACCCGGCCGTCGCGCGAGTCGGGCGAGCCGCCCGCGACCGCGAAGGCGATGACGAGCACGACCGGCAGGAGCGCCATGATGGCGCCCATCACCAGCGTGCGGCGGCGCTTGAGCTGGCGGACCGCCTCGACCCGCAGGGGCAGTGTGCGTCCGGCGCGGTAGCCGGGGGCGGTGTCCAGCAGTCCGGTGGGCGCGCTCACGCGGCACCGCCTCCGATCAGGGTCAGGAACGCGTCTTCGAGGCGGCGGTGCGGGCCCATGGACTCCACGGGCACTTCAAGGCGCACCAGTTCGGGAAGCAGCCGGGCGGCGCTCGCGCCTTCGGTGCCGTCGAGGCGGATCAGCAGCCCGTCGTCCGCGCGGGCCACGGAGACGACGCCGGGCAGCGCGGCGACCTTGTCGACCAGCGGGTCGGGGACCTCGGACGCGAGGCCGACGAAGAGCGTGTCTCCGGAGCCGACGATGTCGGCGACCCGGCCCGCCTGGACGAGGCGGCCGCGGTCCATGACCACCAGATGCGTACAGGACTGCTCGACCTCGGCGAGGAGGTGGCTGGAGACGATGACCGTGCGCCCGCCGCGCGCGTACCGGATCATGACCTCGCGCATCTCGCGGATCTGCGGCGGGTCGAGGCCGTTGGTCGGCTCGTCGAGGATCAGCAGGTCGGGCAGGCCGAGCATGGCCTGGGCGATGGCGAGGCGCTGGCGCATGCCCTGTGAGTACGTGCGTACGGCGCGGTCGATGGGGTCTCCCCTGTTCGAGCGTTTTCGAGAACTTGGGGAAGCGTTGCCGAGACCGGCGATCTCCAGTGCCTCGTCCAGGTGGGCGTCCTCGGTGGGGCGTCCGGTGGCCCGCCAGTACAGCTCCAGGTTCTCCCGGCCCGAGAGGTGCGGCAGGAAGCCCGCGCCCTCGACGAACGCGCCGACCCGGGAGAGGACGGGCGCGCCGGGCCTGATCGCCTGTCCGAAGACGCGGATCTCGCCCGCGTCGGGCCGGATCAGGCCCATCAGCATGCGCAGGGTCGTCGTCTTGCCCGCGCCGTTCGGTCCGAGGAGGCCGAGGACCTGGCCCTTCTCCACGGTGAAGGCGAGGTCCTTGACCGCGTACCGGTCGGTGGACTTCGCGTACCGCTTGCTCAGGTCCGTGATCTTCAGGGGTACTTCGGCGAGCTCGGGGTCGGGCGCGGGCGCCGTGGTCCGCCTGCGTCCGGCGACCAGGAGCAGGGCCGCGAGCACCGCTCCGGAGACCGGCAGCCACCACACCCAGGAGGGCAGCGGCGCGGCGGCGGTCTCCACGCCGGGCGCCGTCGGCACCATGAGGCCGCCCTTCAGGGAGGCGGTGTACGTGGCGGGCTCGGCCGGCGACGCGTAGCCCAGGTCGGTCGAGGCGAGGGCGAGGCGCAGCTTGTGGCCCCTCTGCACCTCGTGGTCGACGGCGGGCAGCGTCAGCTCGACGTCCTTGCCCTGCTTGGTGCCCTCGACCCGGATGGGGGCGACGAGTTGGGAGGGCAGCACCTGCTGCTTGCCGCCGGGCCCGATGTCGTACACCTTCGCGAAGAGCACCGTGTCCTCGCCGGAGGACTTCAGGTGGACCCGCACCGTGGGCGTTCCGGTGATGCGCAGGTCCTTGTCGAGCGTCTTGGAGTCGAACTTGGCGTACTGCCCGGGGAAGTCCAGGGAGACGCCGACGCCGAGCGAGGAGAGCTGGGAGAGGCCGCCGCCACCGAGGCCCGGCAGGGCGGAGATCGCGGGCGGGCTCGCGCCCGCGGGGTTGTCGAAGGTCTGCTCGCGGCCGCCGAGGGCCACCTCGCGCGGTCCACCGGTCAGGCCCGGGTAGCGGTCACCGCTCGCGCCGCGCAGGGTGGCCGCGCCGTCGGTGGAGTCGATGCCGCCGGTGCGCGTGACGCGGAAGGCGGGGCCGGTGTCGGCGCTCTTGTCGTCCTTCAGATAGCGGTCGAACCAGGAGCCGACGCGCTTCTCCACGCGGCCGCGTTCGCTGTCGCCGCCGTCGTGGCCGCCCGCGATCCAGTCGACGGACACGGGCGCGTGGTTGGCGCGGATCGCCTTGGCCATGGCGTCGGCGTGGCCGAGCGGGAAGAGGGAGTCGGTCTGGCCCTGCGCGATGTACGTGGGCACCTTGATGCGGTCGGCGACGGCGGACGGGCTGCGTCCGGCGAGCAGCTCGCGCGCCCGCGCGTCGGGCTTGCCCGCCTCGGCGACCCGGTCGTACATCTCGCACAGCCGCTTCTCGAACTGGTCGCAGCCGCCGCCGGTGTTGACGAAGATCCCGGCCCAGAGCTTCTTGAAGACGCCGTCGGGGAACAGCGCGTCCGCGAGGTTCCAGTAGGTGATCTGCGGGGCGATGGCGTCCACCCGGCGGTCGTGTCCGGCGGCGAGGAGCGAGACCGCGCCGCCGTACGAGGCGCCGGTGACGCCCACGCGCGGATCGCCCTTCCCGTCCAGCTGGATCTCGGGCCGCTTCGCCAGCCAGTCGATCAGCCGGGACACGTCGGCGACCTCGCCCTCGGGGTCGTTCAGCCCGATCTTCCCGGTGGACCTGCCGAAGCCGCGCGCGGACCACGTCAGGACGGCATAGCCCTCGCGGGCCAGGTCCTCCGCCTGCTCGCGCACGTCGGCCTTGCTGCCGCCGAAGCCGTGGCCGATGAGGACGGCGGGGCGCTTGGCGGTGGTGTCGCCCGCCGTGAAGTACGAGGTGTCGATGCGGACGCCGCCCCGGCCGCCGTCGGTGTCGATCATCAGGTCCGAGCGGTGCACGGCGGGGTCCTCGTCCGAGGCGACCGCCGTCCACGTGCCCACACCGGCGAGCACCGCGACGGCGGCCGCCGCGGCGAGCAGCCTGCGCCTGCCGTGCCGTGCGAGGGGCCTGAGCCTGGCCCTGGGCAGTCGTAGATCCATGTCGTCAACCGTACGGGCGGTGACTGACATCCGGGGCAGCCGTCGGTCTGAACCCCCGTGCCTCCCGCGGGAGTAGTCCCAGCGCCCCGCGTACCGCGCTCGTGGTACGCGCTCGTCCGCAAGCGCCGGACGGGCTGGATTCAGCCCAGCTCCTCCTCCGGAATGCTCACCAGCCACCGCGTCTCCCGCCTCGGCCGCAGGTACAGCGCCCAGTACAGGGTGGCCGCCAGCACGATTCCGCCGGTCCACAGGAGGTACGGGACTTCCTGTTGGCTCAGGATGTACGCGAGTACGGCGATGAGCACCACCGGCACCGCGGGCCACAGCGGCATGCGCCAGGCGGAGCGTTCGCCGTGCGAGCCGCGTCGGGCGAGGAGTGCGGCGACGGCCACCAGGAGGTACATGCCGGTCACCGAGACACCGGTCACTCCGTAGAGCGTGTCCAGGTTGACGAAGCAGAGGACGGCTCCGGGGACGCCCACCAGGAGCGTGGCCACCCAGGGCGCGCCGGTCCCGCCGAGCCGCGCGAGCGCCTTGTTGACCGGCGCGGGCCACGCCTTGTCGCGGGCGGACGCGAACAGGACGCGGGAGTTCTGGATGACCATGACGATGCCCGCGTTGATGATCGCGAGGGCCACGCAGAGGCTGACGAACGTGCCGACCGCCGAGTTGGACCAGGCCGTCACCATGCCGCTGATGTCGCCCTCGGTCAGCGCCGTCAGGCTCTGAGCGCCCATGGTGATCGCGATCACCGGGACCAGGATGATCACCGAGGAGATGGCGAGCGTGGTGAGGACGGTGCGCGCGACGTTGCGGCGCGGGTTCTCCAGCTCTTCGGAGAGGTAGACCGCCGTCGAGAAGCCCTGCGTGACGAAGAGCGCGATGGCGAGGCCGGAGACGATCAGCATGGCGGTGACGGTGTCGACCCCGCCGGAGCCTCCGGAGCCCGGTCCCGACGCCACCGTCAGGTCCACCAGGCTGCCCGGGCCCCGCTCGGCGTGCGCGAAGCCGAGTACGGCGACCACTCCGGCCGCGATGACTTCCAGGACCAGGAAGACGCCGGTGATCCAGGCGTTGGCGCGCAGGTCGAGCAGGCCCGCGAGGGTGGCGAGGATCATGACGCCCGCGCCCGCGTAGGACGGGTCGAGGTGGATGACGGGGGCGAGGTAGTCGGCCGTGCCCATCGCGATGACGGGCGGGACGATCATCACGACGAGCAGGGAGAGGACGAAGACCAGCCAGCCCGCCAGGCGCCCCGCCATCGTCGAGACCATCGCGTACTCGCCGCCCGCGCTGGGGATCAGCGTGCCGAGCTCCGAGTAGCAGAACGCGACGCCGACGCAGAGCAGCGAGCCGATGGCGATGGTGAGCGCGGTGGCGGTGCCGAGCGAGGAGAAGAGGTCGGGCACGACCACGAAGAGCGTGGAGGCGGGCGTCACGCAGGACAGCGTGAGGAGGGTGCCTCCCACGACGCCGATGGAACGCTTGAGCTTCTGGGGGCCACCCGGATCGGCCGGTGCCGCCGAGGAGGGGGCCTCGGTGACGGCGGGCGTGGGCGGGCGAAGCGTATCGGTCATGAAGCGCGGTTCCGATCGACTCGTGCGGCAGGTGCTGCGGCGGGAGCGCTATCGCCTCCGAAGGCTGTTGAGCGGTGTGTTCCAGTGACTCCCGGCGCGTCATCGAACCCCGGCGGTATCCGGAACGTCAACGGTCATTTGCCTACGGAATCCGCAGCGGCCCACATGCCCAAGTCGCCTGGCTTTCCCAAGAGTTTGCCCCCTGGTGTTGCAATGGGCATGCGAACACCGAAGATGACCTTGGCTTTACAGGCACGTGAACGCAGAAGCATTAGCTGCCCGAATTGCACCCTGTGCACGGGAACCGCAAAGGAGTCGTTAAAAAAGAAACGGCACCGTCCGGAATTCGGACGGTGCCCTCGCACACTCGGTGACGACCGTATGACTCAGTGCGTCGGATGCAGCCGGTAGGACGGGTCCAGGTCGCGGACCTCCACCGAGTACGTCGCGCCCTCGACGCCCGACAGATGCTTGCCGAGCAGCGCCAGCACGTCCTCGGAGAGCCTCGCCTTCGCCCCGCCCGTACGGCCCGCGAGCAGGCCCACCGTGACGTGTACGAAGGGGGCGCCCGGCGCCCCGTCCACGAAGGCCGCCGAGGGGCGGCAGAACGTCTTGCCGACCCCCACCGAGTCCACCCGCTCCACGACCAGCGGATGCAGCTCCGCCACCAGGGCGGGCAGATCCAGGACGCCGGACAGGGTGTCGGCGTAGTCGATGTCGATGTGCGGCATGCTCACGGCCTCTCATGTAGTGCACACGCATCGTAGAACGGTGAACCAACGGCAGAGCCCCCGGCCGGGGTGGCCGGGGGCTCTGGAGCCGGTGAGGGGGGTGCGGCTCAGTGGTTGCGACTCAGTGGTTGCGACTCAGTGGTTGCGCGGGAAGCCCAGGTCCACCCCGGCCGGCGCGTCCGACGGGTCGGGCCAGCGCGTGGTGACGACCTTGCCGCGGGTGTAGAAGTGCGTGCCGTCGTTGCCGTAGATGTGGTGGTCGCCGAAGAGCGAGTCCTTCCAGCCACCGAAGGAGTGGTAGCCCACCGGCACCGGGATCGGCACGTTCACGCCGACCATGCCCGCCTCGATCTCCAGCTGGAAGCGGCGGGCCGCGCCGCCGTCCCGGGTGAAGATGGCCGTGCCGTTGCCGAACGGCGAGGCGTTCATCAGCGCCACGCCCTCTTCGTAGGTGTCCACGCGCAGGACGCACAGCACCGGGCCGAAGATCTCGTCCTTGTACGCGTCCGCCGTCACCGGCACCCGGTCGAGCAGCGAGAGCCCGATCCAGTGGCCGTTCTCGTGGCCCTCGACGGTGTAGCCGGTGCCGTCCAGGACGACCTCGGCGCCCTGGGCCGCCGCGCCCGTGACGTACGAGGCGACCTTGTCGCGGTGGGCGGCCGTGATCAGCGGGCCCATCTCGGAGGCCGGGTCGTTGCCGGGGCCGATCTTGATCTTCTCGGCGCGCTCCTTGATCTTGGCGACGAGCTCGTCGGCGACCGCGCCGACGGCGACCACGGCAGAGATGGCCATGCAGCGCTCGCCCGCCGAGCCGTAGGCGGCCGAGACCGCGGCGTCGGCGGCCGCGTCCAGGTCGGCGTCCGGCAGGACCAGCATGTGGTTCTTGGCGCCGCCGAGGGCCTGCACGCGCTTGCCGTTGGCGGAGGCGGTGGTGTGGATGTACCGGGCGATGGGCGTCGAGCCGACGAAGGAGACGGCCGAGACGTCCGGGTGCTCCAACAGCCGGTCCACGGCGACCTTGTCACCGTGCACGACGTTGAAGACGCCGTCGGGCAGACCGGCCTCGCTCAGCAGCTCCGCGATCTTCATCGACGCCGACGGGTCCTTCTCCGACGGCTTCAGGACGAAGGTGTTGCCGCACGCGATGGCCAGCGGGAACATCCACATCGGCACCATGGCGGGGAAGTTGAACGGCGTGATGCCCGCGACGACGCCGAGCGGCTGGCGGATGGACGACACGTCCACGCGGCTCGCCACCTCCGTCGACAGCTCGCCCTTCAGCTGCACGGTGATGCCGCAGGCCAGGTCGACGATCTCCAGACCGCGGGCGACCTCGCCGAGCGCGTCCGAGTGCACCTTGCCGTGCTCGGCGACGATCAGCTCGGCGATCGCGTCGCGGTTGGCGTCCAGCAGGGCGCGGAACTTGAAGAGGATCGTGGTGCGCTTGGCGAGCGAGGAGGTGCCCCACGTCGCGAAGGCCTCGCGGGCGGCGGCGACGGCCGCGTCCACCTCGCCCACCGACGCGAAGGCGACCTGCGTCGTGACGGCGCCGGTCGCCGGATCGGTGACCGGGCCGAACGTTCCGGACGCGCCCGCAGCCCCTTCGACGGACTTTCCACCGATCCAGTGATTGACGGTCTTCGTCATGACAAGCATCCCTACTCTCACAGGTGGCGGCGTCGGGCAGTGACGTGCCGGTCGTACTCTTCCCTGGCCTTGACCGCCGACACGCGGGTCGCGGTCTCGGCCACGGGCACATCCCACCACGCCTGTGCCGGGGGCGGGCCCGACACTGTGTCTGCCGTTTCCGTCTCCACATAGACACATGTGGGACGGTCTGCCCCGCGCGCTTCGCGCAGCGCCTCGCGCAGGTCACGGATGGTCTTGGCGCGCAGGACCCACATGCCGAGTGAGGCCGCGTTGGCGGCGAGATCGACGGGCAGGGCGTCCCCCGTGTACGTCCCGTCGGGCGCGCGGAAGCGGTAGTCGGTGCCGAAGCGCTCGCCGCCCACGGACTCCGAGAGCCCGCCGATGGAGGCGTAGCCGTGGTTCTGCAGGATGACGACCTTGATCGGGATGTTCTCCTGGACGGCCGTGACGAGCTCCGTCGGGTTCATCAGGTACGTGCCGTCGCCGACGAGGGCCCACACGGGCCGCCCCGGCGCGGCGAGCGCGACGCCGATCGCCGCCGGGATCTCGTATCCCATGCAGGAGTAGCCGTACTCGACGTGGTACTGCCGTGCCGAGCGCGCCCGCCACAGCTTGTGCAGGTCGCCGGGGAGCGAGCCCGCCGCGTTGATGATCACGTCCTCGTCGGTGACCAACTCGTCGAGCAGACCGAGCACTTGGGGCTGGGTCGGGCGCACGTCCGGCTCGTCCGTCGCGTACGCGGCGTCGACGCGCTGCTCCCAGCGCCCCTTGTCGCCCGTGTACTCCGCGATGTAGCCGGGCTCGACGCGGTGGCCGCGCAGCGTGCCCGTGAGCGCCTGGAGCCCGGCCCGCGCGTCCGCGATCAGGGTGGCGCCCGCCAGCTTGTGGCCGTCGAAGGGCGCGATGTTGAGGTTGAGGAAACGCACCCCAGGACGCTCGAAGAGGGTGCCCGACGCGGTGGTGAAGTCGCTGTAGCGGGTACCGACGCCGATCACCAGGTCGGCGGCGCGGGCCAGTTCGTCGGCGGTCGCCGTGCCGGTGTGACCGACGCCGCCGACGTCCGCGGGGTGGTCGAAGCGCAGCGAGCCCTTGCCCGCCTGGGTGGAGGCCACGGGGATCCCGGTCGCGTCGACGAGCTCCCGCAGGGCGTCCTCGGCCGCGCTGTGGTGCACTCCGCCGCCCGCGATGATCAGCGGCCTGCGCGCCTCGCGCACCGCCCGTACGGCGTCGGCCAGTTCCCGCGGGTCGGGCACGGGCCTGCGCACGGTCCAGGTCCGCTCGGCGAAGAACTCCTCCGGCCAGTCGTACGCCTCCGCCTGGACGTCCTGCGGCAGCGCGAGCGTGACGGCGCCGGTCTCCGCGGGGTCGGTGAGCACGCGAAGCGCGGCGAGCGCGGCGGGGATCAGCGCCTCGGGGCGGGTCACGCGGTCGAAGTAGCGCGACACCGGGCGCAGGCAGTCGTTGACCGACACGTCGCCCGCGTACGGCACTTCGAGCTGCTGGAGCACCGGGTCCGCGGGCCGGGCCGCGAAGGTGTCGCCGGGCAGCAGCAGGACGGGCAGCCGGTTGACGGTGGCGAGCGCGGCGCCGGTGACGAGGTTGGTGGCACCGGGGCCGATGGAGGTGGTGACCGCGTGGGTGGACAGGCGCCCGGACTGCCGGGCGTATCCGACGGCGGCGTGCACCATGGCCTGTTCGTTGCGCCCCTGGTGGAACGGCATCTCGTCGGCGTGCTCCACGAGCGCCTGCCCGATGCCCGCCACGTTGCCGTGCCCGAAGATGCCCCAGGTCGCGCCGATCAGCCGCTGCCTGGTGCCGTCGCGCTCGGTGTACTGACGCGACAGGAAGCGCACGAGCGCCTGCGCGGTGGTCAGCCTGACGGTCCTCGCGGAGCCCTTGGGGGTTGCCGTCATCGATATCCCTCCGTGTGATCGGGGTGGAAGCAGATCCGCCACTCCCTCTCCTCACCGGGTCCCGCCATCACGTTCAGGTAGTACATCGGGTGACCCGGCTGGGCGATGGAGGGCCCGTGCCAGCCGTCGGGCACCAGGACCGCGTCGCCGGAGCGGACCTCGGCGAGGACGTCGGTGCCGCCTTCGCGGGACGGGAACACCCGCTGGTACCCGAAGCCGCCCGCCCCCTCGATCTCGAAGTAGTAGATCTCTTCGAGCTCGGCCTCGACGCCGGGGCGGTGCTCGTCGTGCTTGTGCGGCGGGTACGAGGACCAGTTGCCGCCCGGCGTGACGACCTCGACGGCGATGAGCCGGTCGCAGTCGAAGGCGTCCGCGGACGCGAAGTTGCGCACCTCGCGGGCGCAGCCGCCGCTGCCGCGGCTCTCCACTGGTACCTCCGGCGCGGAGCCGTAGCGGGCGGGGAGTCGACGCTCGCACTTCGCTCCTGCCAGGGCGAAGCGGCCTCCCGCGCCGGAGGCGATCTGGATCTGGGCATCGCGGGGGAGGTAGGCGAAGTCGCTGACTCCGCTGAACACGCTCTCCCGGCCCAGCAGTTCGATGATCTCGTCTTCCGCCCGCACCGTACAGCCGCCGGTCAGCGGCAACACGATCCATTCACTCTCACCGGTGGCGAAGGAGTGCGTCCCGCCGGGCCCGAGCTCCAGGATCCGCAGCCGCGAGTAGGCCAGGGCGGCGGCCCGCTCGGGATCGATGTCGAGGGCGTACGGCCCTGCGGCGGCACTCCCCTTCGGTACGTACGTCATGCGGACCTCACTTGACCCTTCCTACCCGGCTAGAGCAGACCTACGGCGGTGTCGACCGCCCCCGCCACGTCCCCGTCGGGCGGGTAGAGCAGGGACCTGCCCGCGACGAGTCCCCGCACGGTGGGCAGTTGCAGGGCGCCGCGCCACTTCTCGTACGCGGCGTCCTGATCATCCCCAATGTCCCCGCCGAGCAGCACGGCGGGGAGCGTCGAGGTCTCCATGACGTGGGCCATGTCGTCGGGGTTCTCGGTGACGGGGACCTTCAGCCAGGTGTACGCCGATGTGCCGGCCAGGCCGGAGGCGATGGCGATCGACGTGGTGACGGCGGACGCGCTCAGGTCGTTGCGGACGGGGCCCGCGCCGCCCTCGCCCCGCCGGGACATGAACGGCTCCACGAAGACCGGGAGCCGACGCTCCGCCATCGCGTCGACGGCGCGCGCGGCGGAGTGCAGCGTGGTCAGTGACCCCGGGTCGGCGTAGTCGACGCGGAGCAGCAGCTTGCCCGCGTCGAACCCGAGCCGTTCGATGTCCTCGGCCCGGTACCCCGTGAACCGGTCGTCCAGCTCGAAGGAGGCCCCCGCGAGCCCCCCGCGGTTCATCGACCCCATGACGACCTTGCCGTCGAGGGCCCCGAGCAGCAGCAGATCCTCAAGGATGTCGGCCGTCGCGAGCACACCGTCGACCCCGGGCCTGCCGAGCGCGAGACAGAGCCGCTCCAGCAGATCCCCCCGATTGGCCATGGCCAACGGATCCGCCCCGACCCCGAGGGAGCCCCGAGCCGGATGATCAGCAGCAACGATCATCAACCGCCCCCGCTCCCCCACAAGCCCCCGCCGCGCCCGCCGGGCGGCGGCTTCAAGGATGGCTTCGGGGTGACGGGCACGGATCTTGGAGAGCGCACCGACGTCGACGGCGGGGGCGTGCGGCGCACGAGAAGGACTCAGCCCCTCCGCGACACGGGGAGCAGGGCCAGAATTCCGCCCCTCCGCCGCACGGGAAGCGAGGCCAGAATTCCGCCCCTCCGCCACACGGGGAGCGAGGTCAAAATCCAGCCCCTCCGCCACACGAGAAGCAGGGCCAAAATCCAGCCCCTCCGCCGCACGGGAAGCGAGGCCAGAATTCCGCCCCTCCGACGCACGGGGAGCAGGGCCAGAATTCAGCCCCTCCGGCGCACGGGGAGCAGGGCCAGAATTCAGCCCCTCCGGCGTTTGAGGAGCGGGGTCTGGGGCGGAGCCCCAGGAGCCACGTCGCCGACCAGCCGTCACGCCACCACCCCCGCATCCACCACCAAGGCGACCTCGCCAGCAAAAGGCATGGCGGACGAACACTCCAACCGCGAAGCGACAATCGCCCCCGCCGCGTTGGCGTACCGCATCACCCGCTCCAGCTCCCACCCCGCGAGCAGCCCATGGCACAACGCCCCGCCGAAGGCGTCCCCCGCCCCGAGCCCGTTGAGGACCTTGACCGGCAGCGGCGCCACCCGCACGGACTCCCCCGCGCGGTTCATCGCGAGGACTCCCCCGGGCCCCTGCTTCACGACGGCCAGTTCGACCCCCGCGTCGAGCAACGCCCGCGCCGCGGCGACAGGTTCCCGCTCCCCCGTGGCGATCTCGACCTCGTCGAGGTTGCCGACGGCGACAGTGGCATGCGCGAGCGCGGCGGCATAGTGCCCCCGCGCCTCGGCGGGATCGCCGGGATCGGCCCAGAACATGGGCCGCCAGTCGAGGTCGAAGACAGTGATCCCGCCCGACCGCGCCGCGAGCCCCGCCAGCGTCGCGGAGCGGCTCGGCTCCGCGCACAGCCCCGTCCCCGTCATCCAGAAGATCCGCGCCGCCGCGATCGCGTCGAGGTCGAGCTCGTCCTCGTGGATCTCCAGGTCGGGCGCCTTCGGCAGCCGGTAGAAGTACAGCGGGAAGTCGTCCGGCGGGAAGACCTCGCAGAACGTCACCGGCGTGGGCAGCCCCGCGACCCCGCTCACCCAGCGGTCGTCGACGCCGAACTCCCGCAGCGCCTTGTGCAGATAGGCCCCGAAGGGGTCCTCGCCGGTGCGGGTGACGACGGCGACGCGGCGCCCGAGCCTGGCCGCGGCCACCGCGACGTTGCTCGCCGAGCCGCCGAGGAACTTGCCGAACGTACTGACCTCGGCGAGCGGCACCCCGGCCTGCAGCGGATAGAGGTCGACGCCGATCCGGCCCATGGTGATGACGTCGTACGGATCGGTCACCCTGCACGTCCCCTCGTCGGGCCGGTCGCTCGTGTGCCCCCAAGGTCTAATCCCGCCCCGGGGACCCTGTCAACATTTTGTCCTTACATTCGGACCAGTCCTTGACACCTTTCTCCGGCGGCCGGGAGGCTTTCGGCATGACGACGCTGTCACGCATCCGCATCGGTTCGGCTCCCGACTCGTGGGGAGTGTGGTTCCCGGAGGATCCCCGGCAGGTGCCCTGGCGCCGCTTCCTCGACGAAGTCGCCGATTCCGGATACGAGTGGATCGAGCTCGGCCCGTACGGCTATCTGCCCACCGACCCCGCCGTACTGACCGAGGAGACGGCCCGCCGCGGCCTCAAGGTCTCCGCGGGGACGGTCTTCACGGGGCTGCACCACGGCCCCGCCGTCTGGGAGAAGACGTGGGCGCACGTCGCGGACAACGCCGCGCTCGCGCAGGCCATGGGCGCCGAGCACCTGGTGGTCATCCCGTCCTTCTGGCGCGACGACAAGACCGGCGAGGTCCTGGAGGACCGGGTCCTCACCCCCGCGCAATGGCGTGAACTGACCACCCAGACCGAGCGCCTGGCCCACGAGGTGCGCGAGCGGTACGGGCTGCGCGTCGTGGTCCACCCGCACGCGGACACACACATCGACAGCGAGGCGAACGTCACCCGCTTCCTCGACGCCACCGACCCCGACCTCGTCTCGCTCTGCCTGGACACCGGCCACTACGCGTACTGCGGCGGCGACAGCGTCAAGCTCATCGAGACGTACGGCGAACGCATCGGCTATCTGCACCTCAAGCAGGTCGATCCGGCGGTCCTCGCCGAAGTGCGGGCCGACGCGGTGCCGTTCGGGCCCGCGGTGGCGCGCGGCGTGATGTGCGAACCGCCCGCTGGGGTGCCCGCCCTTGAGCCCGTGCTCGCCGCCGCGCAGGGCCTGGGCGTCGAGCTCTTCGCCATCGTGGAGCAGGACATGTACCCGTGCGAGCCCGAGCGGCCGCTGCCGATCGCGCGCCGCACCCGCTCCTTCCTCCGGTCGTGCGGCGCCTAGGGGCCCCGGCAGTCCCTGAGCCCCTCCGCGGGCCCGACGGGCAGTGGGAGGTCGCCCTCGCGCGCCCGCACCCCCGGCTGCGGCCCGGCGTCCACAGCTACCGCGGCTTCCGGCTCGCGATGGACGGGCCCCGGCGCCGCCTGGAGGTGCCGATCGGCGCGGTGACGCTGCTGCTCGGATTCGCCGGGCCCGTACGGATATCCGGGCTCGAGGGACCGGGGCGCACCGGGTCCGTACGGGCGCCGGTGTCCCTCGTCTCGGTGCTCTCCGGGCTCGGCACCACGCCGGTGCTCGGCGAGCACGAGGGGCGGCTCGCGGGCATCGAGGTCCTGCTCAGCCCGTGGGCCGCGTTCACCCTCTTCGGCACCGCGCTGCACGAGCTGGCCGACCTGACGCTCGACCCCGACGCGCTCGGCGTCCGCCCTGGCCCCGGACGCTGGGACAGCGTCGCCGAACTCGCCGACGCGCTCGGCGCGCTGCCCTCCTGGCCCGCCCGGTTCGCCCTCCTGGACGACGCGTTCACCCGCTGGTCCACGGCGGGCCCGCCGTCGTCGGCGCGGACGGTGCGGGCGTGGGGCGAGCTGGTGCGCAGCCGGGGCGCGGCGCCCGTCGCGTACCTCGCCGATGAAGTCGGCTGGAGCGTACGCCAGCTGGAGAACCGCTTCCGGGAGCAGATCGGCATCGGCCCCAAGGCGGCGAGCCGGGTCCTGCGCCTGCAGCGGGCCCGCAGGATGCTGGCGGCCGGGCGCAGCCAGGCGGAGACCGCGGCGGTCTGCGGCTTCTACGACCAGGCGCACCTGAGCGGCGAGTTCAGGGCGATGACGGGGTGTACGCCGCGGCAGTTCGAGGCGGCGCGGCAGACCTCGCCCGTCGCCTGGAGCGGGCCGCCGACCGCCGACCGGGTCGACGGGGAGCCGACCAGCCTGGTACTGCCTGCCGGGTCCGGGGCACGGAGTGCGCTTTTCTCCAAGACCGGCGGGCGCCGCTGAGGGCACGCTGTGGCCCTTGAGCCAACGGGCGACGGGGACCCGCTTGCCTCCCGTGCCGGGAGCCGGGGGGTCGCGGGAAGCCGGTGGGCCGGGCCCGGCGCAGCGGGCCCGGCCCATGCGGGGCGCTCTTTCCGGGTTTCCTGTGCCGCCGCTGCGCGGCGGGGGGCTTCGGGGGGGGCTCACCTCGCTCCCCCCTCGCCAGGGATGGGCACTCCAGACGCCGCTGCGCGGCCCATTCCCCACCCGCCCACCCAAGCCGCGTAGAAGCCACAAGCCGCCCCCGAGACCCACGCCATTGCGAAGGACCCCCGCCGCACCGGGGCCCGAACCGTAACAGGGGCCCCCGCCGCTCCAGAGGTCCGTAAGCCACCCCGGGGAGCCACGCCGCACCGGGACCCGCGCCCCGCCGAGGAGCCCGCGCCGCAGGCAAGCACCGCACCCGCCCCCGCCACCCGCGGTGAACACGCGCCTCTTGCGCGCCGGAGCAACGCGCTCCTGTCATGCGTCGCTTACGTCACAAACACTCTCTTCCTGTCACACATGTCTCGTATACGCGGGTCTTCCGTCACAGGCGGTCGACAGGGGCTCTCCCACTGTCACTCTGCGTCGTTCACCGGGCACAGGCTGAGTGATCGCCGCGCGCAGCGCCCAGCTCCCCCGTCGGCCTTTCCGGCCGCCCTGGGTGCGCGCAGGGAGGTGCCACCGATGACCGACCGCAGGCTTTGGTCGTACAAGGAGATCGCCGCGCACATCCGGGTGCAGCCCGACACCGTGCGCTCCTACCGCAAGCACGGACTGCTGCCCGAGCCCGATCACGTGGAGAGCGGCAAGCCCTACTGGTACGCGGACTCCATCCGCGCCTGGGTCGCCGCCCGCCCGGGCAACCGGGGGCGCAGGGACTGACGCCGCGCGTCCCGCACCTCTTTGAGAAATACCCCCTAGGGGTATAGTGTGACGAGTGTCAGGAGGTCCCCGGGACCCCGGGGTCCCCTCCTGTACCTGCACGTTACGTCGCACACGACCACCCGCCTCCCGGAGGAGAACGACATGAGCGCCCACACCGAGCTCCCGCAGGCCGCGTCCGAGACGACCGGCTCCTGCTGCTCCCCCAGCGGCTCCTGCCACTCGGACGCCGCCGAGGCGCCGCAGGGCGCCGTCACCACCGTGTACGAGGTCAAGGGCATGACCTGCGGCCACTGCGAGGGCGCCGTGTCGAGTGAGATCTCGGAGCTCACCGGGGTCACCTCCGTGACGGCCGTCGCCGCCACCGGCCTGGTCACCGTGGTCTCCGCGGCCCCGCTCGACGAGGCCGCGGTCCGCGACGCCGTCGACGAGGCCGGTTACGAGCTCAGCGGCGTCGCGTCCTGACGCCTGTCCCGCGGCCTGCCGGGTACCCCGGGCCCTGTGGTGTCGGCGCCGACACCACAGGGCCCGCCGCCGTCCCACCACCCCGGACGTAGTACGAAAGAGTCATGACCGAAGTCGAAGTCGAACTCGCCGTCGGCGGGATGACCTGCGCCTCCTGCTCCTCGCGCATCGAGAAGAAGTTGAACCGCATGGAGGGCGTGAGCGCCGCCTCGGTCAATCTCGCCACGGAGAAGGCGAAGGTCTCGTACGACGAGGGCGGCGGCGTCGAGGTCGCCCAGCTGATCGCGCTGGTCGAGAAGCTCGGTTACACGGCCCAGGAGATCGTGCCCGCCCCGCCGGAGCCGGTCGGAGGCGGGGACTCGCCGCCGCCGACCACCGCCGACATCACCGAGCCCGACACCCTCCGGCAGCGCCTGGTCGTCTCCGCGGCCCTCGCGCTGCCCGTCGTGCTGCTCGCGATGGTCCCCGCCCTGCAGTTCGACAACTGGCAGTGGCTCTCGCTGACCCTGGCCGCGCCCGTCGTCGTCTGGGGCGGCCTCCCCTTCCACCGCGCGGCCCTCACCAACCTGCGGCACGGCGCGGCGACCATGGACACGCTCGTCTCCGTCGGCACGCTCGCCGCCTTCGGCTGGTCGCTGTGGGCGCTGTTCTTCGGGGACGCCGGGATGCCGGGGATGCGGCACGGCTTCGACTTCACGGCATCGCCGGGCGACGGCGCATCGACCGTCTACCTGGAGGTCGCCGCGGGCGTCGTCACCTTCATCCTCCTCGGCCGCTGGCTGGAGGCCCGCTCCAAGCGGAAGGCGGGCGCCGCGCTGCGCGCCCTGCTCGAACTGGGCGCGAAGGACGTGGCCGTGCTGCGGGACGGGGCGGAGACCCGGATTCCGGTCGGCCGCCTCGCCGTCGGCGACCACTTCGTCGTACGCCCGGGAGAGACCGTCGCCACCGACGGAACCGTCGTCGAGGGATCGTCCGCCGTCGACGCATCGATGCTGACCGGCGAGTCCGTGCCCGTGGACGTGGGCGTCGGCGGTGCCGTCACCGGGGCGACCGTGAACACCTCGGGGCGCCTGGTCGTCGAGGCGACCCGGGTCGGCGCCGACACGCAGCTGGCGCGGATGGCGCGGCTCGTCGAGGACGCGCAGACCGGCAAGGCCCAGGTGCAGCGCCTCGCCGACCGCATCGCCGGGGTCTTCGTGCCCGTGGTCCTGCTCATCGCGACCGGCACGCTGGGCGGCTGGCTCGGCGCCACGGGCGACGCCACCGCCGCGTTCACCGCCGCCGTCGCCGTCCTGATCATCGCCTGCCCCTGCGCGCTCGGCCTGGCGACGCCGACCGCCCTGATGGTCGGCACCGGGCGCGGCGCGCAGCTCGGCATCCTCATCAAGGGCCCCGAGGTCCTGGAGTCCACGCGCCGCGTCGACACCGTCGTCCTGGACAAGACCGGGACGGTGACGACGGGGCACATGGAACTGACCGATGTGTACGTCGCGGGAGACACGGAGGAGAAGCAGCTCCTGCGCCTCGCGGGCGCCCTGGAGCACGCCTCCGAGCACCCGGTGGCCCGGGCCGTCGCGGCGGGCGCCACCGAGCACCTGGGGGCCGCGCCGCCCGCGCCGGAGCGGTTCGAGAACGTCGCCGGATTCGGGGTGCGCGGCACGGTCGAGGGGCACGAGGTACTCGTCGGCCGCGCCCGGCTCCTCGCGGACGCGGGCGTCACCGGCCTCGACGAGGTGGGCGCGCTGCGGGACACCGCCGAGGCCGCCGGGCGCACGGCGGTCCTCGTCGCCTGGGACGGCGTCGCACGCGGCGTTCTGGCGGTCGCGGACACCGTGAAGGAGAGCAGCCCCCGCGCGGTGCGCGAACTGCGCGCGCTCGGCCTGTCACCGGTACTCCTGACCGGTGACAACAAGGCCGTCGCCGACGCCGTGGCGCGGGAAGTGGGGATCGGTCCTGACGCCGTGTACGCGGAGGTGCTGCCCGAGGACAAGGTCGAGGTCGTGCGGCGCCTTCAGGGCGAGGGCCGGGTCGTGGCGATGGTCGGGGACGGCGTGAACGACGCGGCCGCGCTCGCCACCGCCGATCTGGGCCTGGCGATGGGCACGGGCACGGACGCCGCGATCGAGGCGGGCGACCTGACACTCGTGCGCGGGGACTTGCGGGTGGCCGCCGACGCCATCAGGCTCTCCCGCAAGACGCTCGCCACCATCAAGGGCAACCTCTTCTGGGCCTTCGGCTACAACGTCGCCGCGCTGCCGCTCGCCGCGGCCGGGCTCCTGAACCCGATGATCGCGGGCGCCGCGATGGCGTTCTCCTCCGTCTTCGTGGTGACGAACAGTCTGCGTCTGAGGACCTTCACATAAGCCCTTCACAGGGCCGTTTCAACATCCTCACGAGAGAGCCCCGATCCCCATATCGGGGCTCTTGCGCATGTACAGGACATATGCAAGAGACGCAGATCACAGTGATCCGAACGTAACCATTGAGGGGGGTCGCGAGTCTAATGGGGCGATGCAGGAAGATGTCTTGGGGGACGTCTTCTGGCATTTGGGGACATCTTGGGGGATGTTCCTTGAATTGCGTTGCCGGGGCACGTGCACCGGGGAGCTTTGAGCGGCCCTCCCGTACGTACGCGTCCCGGCAGACCGCAGGGCACGACCACAGACGCCCGGCCGGATCCCGTGGGGGGAATCCGCACCGGGAAAAAGGGAAGCGCCCCGACCGTCGACCCGTGGGGGGATCGATGGCGGGGCGCTTTCCGCTTTACGTGCCGAGGACGAGGGGCGCCCCGTAAAGGGCGCGGGGAACTGCGCGGCCAGCCACAGCGGGCCCGCAGATGCCCGAGAAGGTCAGCGACCCTCGACCGGGACGAAGTCCCGAAGAACCTCACCGGTGTAAATCTGCCGCGGACGGCCGATGCGCGAACCCGGCTCCTTGATCATCTCGTGCCACTGGGCGATCCAGCCCGGCAGCCGGCCGAGGGCGAAGAGGACCGTGAACATCTCGGTCGGGAAGCCCATCGCGCGGTAGATGAGACCCGTGTAGAAGTCGACGTTCGGGTACAGCTTGCGCTCGACGAAGTAGTCGTCGGCCAGCGCGTGCTCTTCCAGCTTCAGCGCGATGTCGAGCAGCTCGTCGGACTTGCCGAGGGCCGAGAGGACGTCGTGCGCCGCCGCCTTGATGATCTTCGCCCGGGGGTCGAAGTTCTTGTAGACGCGGTGCCCGAAGCCCATGAGCTTCACGCCGTCTTCCTTGTTCTTCACCTTGCGGATGAAGGTGTCGACGTCGCCGCCGGAGGCCTGGATGCCCTCGAGCATCTCCAGGACCGACTGGTTGGCGCCACCGTGCAGCGGACCCCACAGGGCCGAGATGCCGGCCGAGATCGAGGCGAACATGTTCGCCTGCGAGGAGCCGACCAGACGCACGGTGGAGGTCGAACAGTTCTGCTCGTGGTCCGCGTGCAGGATCAGGAGCTTGTCGAGCGCGTTGACCACGACCGGGTCCAGCTCGTACTCGGCGGCGGGCACCGAGAAGGTCATGCGCAGGAAGTTCTCGACGTAGCCGAGGTCGTTGCGCGGGTAGACGACCGGGTGGCCCTGCGACTTCTTGTACGCGTAGGCCGCGATCGTCGGAAGCTTGGCGAGAAGGCGGATCGTCGAGAGGTGACGCTGCTTCTCGTCGAAGGGGTTGTGGCTGTCCTGGTAGAACGTCGACAGCGCGCTGACCACGGACGACAGCATCGCCATCGGGTGGGCGTCACGCGGGAAGCCGTCGTAGAACCGCTTGACGTCCTCGTGCAGCAGGGTGTGCTGCGTGATCTCGTTCTTGAAGGTGGCCAGCTCGTCGACCTTCGGCAGTTCGCCGTTGATCAGGAGGTACGCCACCTCGGTGAAGGTGGAGCGCTCGGCCAGCTGCTCGATCGGGTAGCCGCGGTACCGGAGGATGCCCTGTTCACCGTCGAGATAGGTGATGGCGGATTTATAGGCGGCGGTGTTTCCGTAGCCGCTGTCCAGGGTCACCAGACCGGTCTGGGCGCGGAGCTTCCCGATGTCGAAGCCCTTGTCGCCCACGGTCGACTCGATCACCGGGTAGGTGTACTCGCCGTCGCCGTACCGCAGTACTACACCGTTGTTAGCGTTCTCGCTCACGTCATCCCTCACCGACGTTGTGCCTCTTCTTCGAGGTGCCCTGACTGTCTCTACCATCCCCCATTTGGCCCTGGAGAGTGCACTCGGGGTCGACCATTGGGCCTAATGGCGGCACTCAGTGCCGCCAACCTGCTCATCCTGCCCCCTTCGCCCCGGTTCCGGAAGTGCTCTGTGACCTTTACGACTCGTTTGATCGATCAAAACGTCCAGGGCCCTCCCCGCGGCGCCCCGAGAGCCTGAAATCCAGGGCCGTACAGCGCTTGCCCGCGGAGACCGTGCGTACCGCCTGGCCCAGAGCCTTGCGTGAACCGACAAGGACCACCAGCCTCTTGGCGCGTGTCACCGCGGTGTAGAGCAGATTGCGCTGCAGCATCATCCACGCGCCCGTGGTGACGGGTATCACCACGGCCGGGTACTCGCTGCCCTGCGAGCGGTGGATCGTCACCGCGTACGCATGGGAGAGCTCGTCCAGTTCGTCGAAGTCGTACGGGATTTCCTCGTCCTCGTCGGTCAGGACGGTCAGCCGCTGGTCGTCCGTGCTGAGCGAGGTGACCACTCCCACGGTGCCGTTGAAGACGCCGTTCTGCCCCTTCTCGTAGTTGTTGCGGATCTGGGTGACCTTGTCGCCGACGCGGAAGACGCGGCCGCCGAAGCGCTTCTCGGGCAGGTCGGGCCTGGCGGGCGTGATGGCCTGCTGGAGGAGGCCGTTGAGGTTCCCCGCGCCCGCGGGGCCGCGGTGCATGGGGGCGAGGACCTGGACGTCGCGGCGCGGGTCGAGGCCGAACTTCTTGGGGATGCGGTGCGCGGCGACGTCCACCGTGACGCGGCCCGCGTCCTCGGTCTCCTCCTCGACGAAGAGGAAGAAGTCCTTCATGCCCTGGGTGAGCGGCGGGACACCGGAGTTGATGCGGTGGGCGTTGGTGACCACGCCCGACTCCTGGGCCTGCCGGAAGATGCGGGTGAGGCGGACGGCGGGGACGGGGCTGCCGTCGGCGAGCATGTCCCGCAGGACCTCGCCCGCGCCGACGCTGGGCAGTTGGTCCACATCGCCGACGAAGAGCAGGTGGGCGCCCGGCGGGACGGCCTTGACCAGTTTGTTGGCGAGGAGCAGGTCCAGCATCGAGGCCTCGTCGACCACCACCAGGTCGGCGTCGAGCGGCCGCTCCTTGTCGTACGCCGCGTCGCCGCCCGGCCTCAGTTCGAGCAGGCGGTGGACGGTGGACGCCTCGGCGCCCGTCAGCTCGGCGAGGCGCTTGGCCGCCCGACCGGTGGGGGCGGCGAGGACGACCTTGGCCTTCTTGGCGCGGGCCAGCTCGACGACGGAGCGGACCGTGAAGGACTTGCCGCAGCCGGGGCCGCCGGTCAGGACGGCGACCTTCCGGGTCAGCGCGAGCTTGACCGCCTCCTCCTGCTCGGGCGCGAGCTCGGCTCCCGTGCGCTTGGCGAGCCAGCCGAGGGCCTTGTCCCAGGCCACGTCGCGGAAGCCGGGCATGCGGTCCTCGTCGGTCCTCAGGAGGCGCGACAGCTGGGCGGCCAGGGAGATTTCGGCGCGGTGGAAGGGCACCAGATAGACGGCGGTGACGTCCTCTCCGCCGTCCGGGCCCGGCACCCTCTCCTTGACGACCCCCTCCTCCTCGCCCGCCAGTTCGGCGAGGCAGTCGATGACCAGGCCCGTGTCGACCTGGAGGAGCTTGACGGCGTCGGCGATCAGGCGCTCCTCGGGCAGGAAGCAGTTGCCCTGGTCGGTGGATTGCGAAAGGGCGTACTGCAGACCGGCCTTGACGCGCTCCGGGCTGTCGTGCGGGATGCCGACCGACTGGGCGATGCGGTCGGCGGTGAGGAAGCCGATGCCCCAGACGTCGGCGGCGAGGCGATAGGGCTCGTTCTTCACGACGGAGATCGACGCGTCCCCGTACTTCTTGTAGATGCGTACAGCGATGGAGGTGGAGACGCCGACTCCCTGGAGGAAGACCATGACCTCCTTGATGGCCTTCTGCTCCTCCCAGGCGGCGGCGATCATCTTCGTCCGCTTGGGGCCCAGCCCCGGCACTTCCACCAGGCGCTTGGGCTCGGTCTCGATGATGTCGAGGGTGTCCACGCCGAAGTGCGTGGTGATCCGGTCGGCCATCACCGGGCCGATGCCCTTGATGAGGCCGGAGCCGAGATAGCGGCGGATGCCCTGGATGGTGGCGGGCAGCACCGTCGTGTAGTTCTCCACCGTGAACTGCTTGCCGTACTGCGGGTGGGAGCCCCAGCGGCCCTGCATCCGCAGCGACTCCCCGGCCTGGGCGCCGAGCAGCGCGCCGACGACCGTGAGCAGATCGCTCGCGCCGCGTCCGGTGTCGACGCGCGCGACCGTGTACCCGGTCTCTTCATTGGCGTACGTGATGCGCTCGAGGACCCCCTCGAGCACCGACATCGCCGGTGCCTGACTCGACATGATCCGACGCTACCGCCCGGCACCGACAGCGCGGGAAGCCTGTGGATAACTTTTGAAGGGCCCGGACAAGGGGCCCGAACTTTGAAGGGGCCCGGTCCAAAGACCGGGCCCCTTCGGGTTTCC
The DNA here is from genome assembly GCF_008704495.1 of Streptomyces kanamyceticus. Taxonomy (NCBI): domain Bacteria; kingdom Bacillati; phylum Actinomycetota; class Actinomycetes; order Kitasatosporales; family Streptomycetaceae; genus Streptomyces; species Streptomyces kanamyceticus. Next base: position 6,485,254 of record NZ_CP023699.1, on the reverse strand, counting down.
CTCCCCTGTCAGAACCTCGCGATCCCCCCGGATCCCCCGGATCCCCCCAGATCCTGGTTCCCCCCTCAGAAGGCCTGACGCCAAGTACGACACGCGTGGTGGCCGAAGGGTTGCACGGAGTCGTCGAAGAGTTTTCGGGACGGTTTCCAGATGCTGACGAAGCGGGGCAGAAGTAGCGTTTGGCGCATGAGCGATTCCCAGTCCTTCGAGCAGGACGTGCTGAACGAGCTCGGCGACGACAAGCTCCAGGAGATCGCGGGCCTGCTCGGCACGGACGCGGCAGGGGCCCAGGACGTCGTGGGCACCACGGTGTCCGCGCTCTCCGGAGACCTCCAGGACAAGGCGGCCGCGGCGGACCCCGCGGAGGCCGACGAGGTGCGCCAGGCGTTCGCCGAGGTCGAGTCCGCCGAGCAGCCCCCCGCCTCCGGCGAGCAGCCCCTCCAAGGAGTGGCCGCCTTCGGCGGGTTGGGCGGGCTCGCCGCCGGCGGGATGATGTCCGGCGTCCTCGCCAGGATGAGCAAACCGGTCGCCAACGCGGTCTCCAAGAAGACCGGCATCCCCGCGCCGACGGTCTCCCGCGTCATCGAGATGCTCATCCCCGTGGTGCTCGCCGTGCTCACCAAGCGGGCGGCGAGCACGAAGGCCGACGGCGCGGCCCCGAAGGCGTCGGCATCCTCCGGTGGCCTCGGTGACCTGCTCGGTCAGATCCTGGGCGGCAAGAAGTAGCCGTACGGCCGGACGCTCGACGCCTCACACGTGCGTGCGGAAGCGTTCCGCCGTCTCCCGCAGGACCTCGCCGCCGTCGCGCGCCCACAGCTCCTCGTTGAAGATCTCGACCTCGATCCGCCCCGCGTACCCCGCGGCGTCGACCAGGGCGCGGAACGCCTTGAAGTCGACGCTGCCGTCGCCCAGCTGTCCCCGGCCGAGCAGCACGCCCGCGGGCAACGGCGTGATCCAGTCGGCCAGTTGGAAGGCGTGGATCCGGCCGCCGCGGCCCGCCCGTGCGATCTGCGCGGGCGCCTGGTCGTCCCACCAGAGGTGGTAGGTGTCCACGACGACGCCCACCTGCTCCGCGGGGAAGCGCTCGGCGAGGTCGAGGGCCTGACTCAGGGTGGAGACCACACAGCGGTCCGCGGCGAACATCGGGTGCAGCGGTTCGATGGCGAGCCGTACGCCCCGCTCGCGCGCGTAGGGGCCGAGCTCGGCCAGGGCGTCCGCGATGTGCTCCCTGGCCCCCACCAGGTCCCTGCTGCCGGGCGGCAGGCCGCCGGAGACCAGGACCAGCGTGTCGGTGCCGAGCGTGACCGCCTCGTCGATCGCCGCGCGGTTGTCGTCGAGGGCACGCGCGCGTGCGGCAGGTTCGGGGTCGGTGAAGAACCCGCCGCGGCACAGACTCGTGACGGCGAGGCCACTCTCGCGCAGGAGCCGTGCGGTGCGCTCGACGCCGTACTCCTGGACCGGGGAGCGCCACAGGCCGACGGCGGTGATGCCCTCCTTGACGCAGCCCGCGGCGAGGTCGGGGAGCGAGAGCTGCCTGACGGTCTCCTGGTTGACGCTCAGCCGGGACAGCGGGACCGGTGCGGTCATTGGGGCACTCCGTGGACGGCGAGCAGGGATCGCATGCGGGAGGCGGCGAGGGCGGGGTCGGGGAACAGGCCGAGCCCGTCGGCGAGTTCGTAGGCGCGGGCCAGATGCGGCAGCGAGCGCGCCGACTGCAGGCCGCCGACCATGGTGAAGTGCGACTGGTGGCCCGCGAGCCAGGCGAGCAGGACCACACCCGTCTTGTAGTAGCGGGTCGGCGTCTGGAAGAGGTGGCGCGACAACTCGACGGTGGGGTCGAGGAGTTCGCGGAAACCCTTGACGTCGCCCGTGTCCAGGACCCGTACCGCGTCGGCGGCCAGCGGTCCCAGCGGGTCGAAGATGCCGAGCAGCGCGTGGCTGAAGCCGTGGTCGTCGCCCGCGATGAGCTCGGGGTAGTGGAAGTCGTCGCCGGTGTAGCAGCGCACTCCCCGGGGCAGGCGGCGGCGCAGGGCGATCTCGCGGTCGGCGTCCAGGAGCGAGACCTTGATGCCGTCGACCTTGTCGGGGTGGGCGGCGATGACGTCGAGGAAGGTGTCCGTCGCCGCGTCCAGGTCGGCCGAGCCCCAGTAGCCCTCCAGGGCGGGGTCGAACATCGGGCCGAGCCAGTGCAGGATGACCGGTTCGGCGGCCTGGCGCAGGAGATGGCCGTACGTCTCCAGGTAGTCGTCCGGCGACGCGGCCGCCGCCGCCAGTGCGCGCGAGGCCATCAGGATCGGCTGGGCGCCGCTCGATTCGACGAGCTCCAGCTGCTCCTCGTACGCCGTACGGACGGTCAGAAGGTCCGCTCGGCCGCTGAGTTGGTCGGTCCCGACGCCGCACGCGATGCGGCCGCCGACCGCCTTCGCCTCGGCGGCCGAGCGGCGGATCAGCTCGGCGGCGCCCGCCCAGTCCAGGCCCATGCCGCGCTGGGCGGTGTCCATGGCCTCCGCGACACCGAGGCCGTGCGACCACAGGTGGCGGCGGAAGGCGAGGGTGGCGTCCCAGTCGACCGCGGCGGGCCCTTCCGGGGAGACGTCGGCGTACGGGTCGGCGACCACGTGGGCGGCGGAGAAGACGGTGCGGGAGGTGAGCGGGGAGCCGCCGTCCGTCGTGCGGGGCTCGGTGCGCGGGGTGTACGCGCGCGTGCCGCCGCCCTCGGCGGGAAGCAGGACGGTGCTCACAGCCCGATCTCCGATGCGCCGATCTCCGGTACGTCGATGCGGCGGCCCTCCGCCGACGAGCGCAGACCCAGTTCGGCAAGCTGCACGCCGCGCGCGGCCGCGAGGAGGTCCCAGCGGTAGGGCGCGTCCGCGTACACGTGCTTGAGGAAGAGCTCCCACTGCGCCTTGAAGCCGTTGTCGAACCCCTCGGGCCCCTGGTTGTCGGGGACCTCCTGCCACTGGTCGCGGAAGGAGTGGGTGGCGGGCAGGTCCGGGTTCCAGACGGGCTTGGGTGTCGTACTCCTGTGCTGTACGCGGCAGTTGCGCAGGCCCGCGACGGCCGAACCCTCCGTGCCGTCGACCTGGAACTCGACGAGTTCGTCGCGGTTGACGCGCACCGCCCAGGAGGAGTTGATCTGCGCGATCGTGCCGCCGTCCAGCTCGAAGATGCCGTACGCGGCGTCGTCGGCGGTGGCGTCGTAGGGCTTGCCGCCCTCGTCCCAGCGCTGCGGGACGTGGGTGGCGGTGAGCGCCTGGACACTGCGCACCCGGCCGAACAGCTCGTGCAGGACGTACTCCCAGTGCGGGAACATGTCGACGACGATGCCGCCGCCGTCCGCGGCGCGGTAGTTCCAGGAAGGCCGCTGGGCGGGTTGCCAGTCACCCTCGAAGACCCAGTAGCCGAACTCGCCCCTGACCGACAGGATCCGGCCGAAGAAGCCGCCGTCGATGAGGCGCTTCAGCTTGAGCAGGCCCGGCAGAAAGAGCTTGTCCTGGACGACGCCGTGCTTGATGCCCGCGTCCGTGGCGAGGCGGGCCAGGCCGAGGGCGCCCGCGAGACCGGTGGCGCTCGGCTTCTCCGTGTAGATGTGCTTGCCCGCGGCGATGGCCTTCTTGAGGGCCTCCTCGCGCGCGGAGGTGACCTGGGCGTCGAAGTAGATGTCGACGGACGGGTCGGCGAGGACCGCGTCGAGGTCGGTCGAGAAGTGCTCCAGGCCGTGCTGTTCGGCCAGCGCGCGCAGCGCGTGCTCCCTGCGGCCGATCAGGACCGGCTCGGGCCAGAGCACGGTGCCTTCGCCCAGATCGAGGCCGCCCTGCTCGCGGAGGGCGAGGATCGAGCGGACCAGGTGCTGGTGGTGGCCCATGCGTCCGGTGACGCCGTTCATGGCGATGCGCACGGTCTTCCGTGTCACGAAAGTCCCTCCGTAGGAGCGTAGCAAGCGCTTTCTATCTAGGGGCAAGCTAGCCTGCCGGACAAGGTTCGGACAAGGGCTTCGGACTTTCCGCCCGCAGCGGTGACCCTCGGGGCGGAGCAGTGACCAGAGCAGTGACCGGAGGACGACGAGAATGACCGTGACCCTGGCGGACGTGGCGGCCCGCGCGCAGGTCTCCCCCGCCACCGTCTCCCGCGTGCTGAACGGCAATTACCCCGTGGCGGCCGCGACGCGCGAGCGGGTGCTGCGCGCCGTCGACGACCTCGACTACGTCCTCAACGGGCCCGCGAGCGCGCTCGCCGCGGCCACCTCCGACCTGGTCGGGGTCCTCGTCAACGACATCGCCGACCCCTTCTTCGGGATCATGGCGGGCGCCGTGCAGTCCGAGATCGGCGGTCCCGGCGGGCGGGCGGGCGGCGAGCGGATGGCGGTGGTGTGCAACACCGGCGGCTCCCCCGAGCGCGAACTGACCTACCTCACCCTCCTCCAGCGCCAGCGCGCCGCCGCGGTCGTCCTCACCGGCGGCGCCATCGAGGACGCCGAGCACGCCGCCGCGATCGCCGGGAAGCTGCGGCGGCTCGCGGAGGCGGGGTCACGGGTGGTGCTGTGCGGGCGCCCGCCGTCGCCCGACACCGACGCGGTGGCGGCGCTCACCTTCGACAACCGGGGCGGCGGCCGCCAGATCACGGAGCACCTGCTGGGCCTCGGACACCGGCGCGTCGGCTACATCGCGGGCCCCGAGGAGCGCACCACGACGCGGCACCGCCTGGAGGGCCACCGGGCCGCGCTCGCCGCGCGCGGCATCGAGGACGACCCCGCGCTGACGGTGCACGGTCCCTACGACCGCCGCTCCGGGTACGACGCCACGGTCGAACTCCTGCGCCGCGCGCCCGACTTGACGGCGGTCGTCGCCGCGAACGACACGGTGGCGCTCGGCGCGTGCGCGGCCCTGCGCGACAAGGGCCTGCGCATCCCGGACGACGTGTCGGTGGCGGGCTTCGACGACCTCCCCTTCAGCATCGACGTGGTCCCCGCCCTGACGACGGTACGGCTGCCGCTGCACGAGGCGGGGGCGCGAGCGGGCCGCATCGCCATGGGCAAGGAGAAGCCGCCGCCGGGTGGGGTGGCGACGGTGCACGGGGAGTTGATGGTGCGGGGGTCCACGGCGGGGCCTCGATAGGGGTCGCGGGGGCCTGACCTCGACAGGAGGCCTTGGCGGGAGGCCTCGGCAGGAGGCCTTGGCGGGCCGGGCCTCACATTAGCCGCCGTCCTCACATCAGCCGTCCCAGCGCCGCCACCCCCTCCGCGATCTCCGCCGTGCCGGTCGCCGCGTAGCCGAGTACCAGGCCCGGAGCGTGCGGGAGTTGGGTGTGCCAGGAGAGGGGGTGGACCTTGACTCCGTGGGCGAGGGCGGCCGTGGCCAGGGCCGTGTCGGGGGCGTCGTACGCCGACGCGTCGAAGGTGATCGTCAAGTGCAGGCCCGCCGCCGCGCCGTGCACCTTCGCGCCCGGCAGGTGCGTCCCGATCGCCTGGATCATCGCGTCCCTGCGCCTGCGGTGGTGCTTGCGGATGAGGCGCAAGTGGCGTTCCAGGTCGCCCGATTCCATCAGGTGGGCGAGGACGAGCTGGGGCAGCGCCGCGTTGCCGAGGTCCACGAGGCGCTTGGCGTCCGCGAGGGCGTCCCGGTACGCGGGCGGGGCGAGCAGCCAGCCCAGCCGCAGCGCGGGCGCGAGCAGCTTGGACACGCTGCCCGCGTAGCAGACGTGCGCCGGGAGCAGGGCGTGCAGCGCGGGGACGGCGGGGCGGTCGTAGCGGTGCTCCGCGTCGTAGTCGTCCTCGATGACGAGGCCGCCTTCGCGGGCCCAGTCCATCAGTTCGCGGCGCCGTTCCCCGCCGAGCACGGCGCCGGTCGGGAACTGGTGGGCCGGTGTGAGCAGCACGGCGGGCGCCCCGGTGGCCCGCAGCGCGTCGACGCGGACGCCCTGCGCGTCCACCGGTACGGGCGGCGTGCCGAGCGGCCGCAGATGCTGGCGTACGCCGAGGGAGCCCGGTTCCTCGACAGCCACCTGGGAGATCCCTTCGGCGCGCAGTACGTCGACGAGCAGGCGCAGCGCCTGGGCCGTGCCGTTGACGATCATCACGTCGGCCGGGTCCGCGACGATCCCTCGGTTCCGGGAGAGCCAGCGCGCGACGGCGCCCCGCAGGGCGGGGGCGCCGCGCGGATCCCCGTACCCGAAGTCCGCGGGGGCGAGTCCGGCGAGCACGGCCCGCTCGGCGCGCAGCCAGGCCGCGCGCGGGAACGCCGACAGGTCGGGCAGGCCGGGTGACAGGTCGATGCGGGCGGGCGCGGCGCGGATGGCGTCGAAGACGCCGAGGTCGTCAGGGGGTGCGGTGAAGAGGCCATCGGAAGCAGATGACGGGCCGTCAACCACCCTGCGTGGGACGGGAGTCGGTCGCGTACGGGCCGGTGTCGCGAGGACCACCGTGCCGCCCCTGCCCCGGCCCGCCACGTGCCCGTCCTCCGTCAGGCGCCGGTACGCCTCGGTCACCACGCCACGGGAGACGCGCAGTTCGTCGGCGAGGGCGCGGGTGGCGGGGAGCCTGCTGCCGGTGGCGAGGCGCCCGTCCGCGATCGCGCCCCTGATCTGCCGCGCCAGCCAGTCGGCGATGCCGCCCCTTGGCGCGTCGCCGGTGTCGAGCTGGAGGAAGTCGGAGGTGGCGGGTGCGCCCCCGGGCCGCTCCGGCGTTATGGACCTGTCGGAAGCCGATCCATTGGACCTGTTCATGGAGCCATTGTGGCGCCAGGGTCGGGGACATGGAATTTCTGCTCACCTCCCTCGTCGTCTGTGTGACACCCGGTACCGGTGTCCTCTTCACGATCTCGGCCGGTCTCTCCCGGGGCACCCGCGCCGCGGTGATCGCCGCCGTCGGCTGCACGCTCGGTGTCGTACCGCACATGATCGCCGCGATCACCGGTCTCGCGGCACTCCTGAACGCCAGCGCGGTCGCCTTCGAGACGCTCAAGTACCTGGGCGTGGCCTACCTCTTGTACATGGCGTGGAGCACGCTGCGGGACAAGAGCGAGCTGACCGCGGAGCGCGGGGGCGAGGGCGCGGACGAGCCGCGCTCCGCGGGCCGCACCATCCTCACCGGCGTACTGATCAACATCCTCAACCCGAAGCTCACGCTGTTCTTCCTCGCGTTCCTGCCGCAGTTCGTGGCCGCGGACGAGCCCTACGCCTTCCTGCGCATGACCGAGCTCAGCGCGTACTTCATGCTGATCACGTTCGTGGTCTTCGCGGCGTACGGCCGGTTCGCGGCGGCGATGCGCAGTCATGTCATCTCGCGTCCGCACGTGGTGAGTTGGATGCGGCGCACGTTCGCGGTGGCGTTCGCGGCGCTGGGCGCGCGGCTGGCGTTTCTCTGAGACGCCGACCGCGCCCCGTGCGCGACGCCGTGTCCGCGACCTCCCGATATCGTTGACATCACCGGGAAAAGGAGGCTCATATGGCAGTCATGGTCATGAATGCACCCAGCGCCTGGGACGCGCTCGACGGCGTCAATCTTCCCCGCGGTTACCGCGTCGAGATCACGGAGGGGAAGATCATCATGACGCCTCAAGGCGAGTACCAGTGGAAGGTCATCCTCAAGGCCGCCCCTCAGATCGAGCAGCAACTCGCCGCCCACGGCGACATCCTCTCGGACGTCATGATCGACTTCCCGTCCAGCGAGTACGGCTACGCCCCCGACCTCGCGATCGTCGCCCCGGGCGCCGAGCGCAACAACCGGGGCCGCTTCGAGTGGCACAGCCTCGAAGCGGTACTCGAAGTCGTCTCGAAGAGCAGCAGGGACAACGGCTTCAACAAGAAGTTCCGTCTGTACGCCGAGTGCGGCATTCCGGTCTACGTGGTGATCGACCCCGAGGTCGGCGCTTGCACCGTTCACCGCGGTCCGACCAGGACGGGAACGTACGACGACGCCACGGACATCGCGTTCGGGCAGGATCTGGTCCTGCCGCTCCAGGGGCGGGAGATCACGGTCAGGACCGACGGGTTCCCCAAGTCCGGCGACCTCGACTGACGCCCAGCCCTCCAAGGGCTTCCCCACCGCCCCACTCCGTCATATCGTTGACTCAGTCAAAGGTGACCCCGGAGTGAGTGATCCCTCATGGCGAATCCGTCCCGCGCGGTCCGCACGCCGATTCATGAGATCCGTGCGTTCAACCGCTTCTACACGAACCTGATCGGCGCGCTCGACTACAGCCGTCACCTGTACGTGCCCTACACGCTCACCGAGTCGCGCGTGCTGTACGAGCTCGCCCATGCGCCGCACCTCGACGCGGCCGACCTGCGGTCGGAACTCTCCCTCGACGCCGGGTACTTGAGCAGGCTGCTCGGCAAGTTCGAGCGGGCCGGTCTTGTCGAGCGCGCGCCGTCCGCGCCCGATCCGCGGCGGCAGCGGATCACGCTGACCGCGCGGGGCAGGGACGCCGCCGATCTGCTCGACGAGCGGTCACGGGAGGCCGTCGGGTCGCTGGTCGCCGATGTGCCCGCCGCCGAGCGCGAGCGGCTCGCCGCGGCGATGCGCACGGTCAGGGGGATCCTGGAGGGGGCGGCAGCGGGTTCGGTTGCGGACTCGGCTGCGGACTCGGTTCGGCCGTCGTCCCGACCTCGGCAGGCAGACCTGCTGCTCAGGGAGCCAGGGCCGGGCGATCTGGGATGGATCGTGCAGCGCAACGCCGCCGTCTACGCGGCCGAGTTCGGCTGGAACGCCGACTACGAAGGGCTCGTCGCCCGGCTCGTCGCCGACTTCGCCCAGGACCACGACCCCCATCTGGAGCGGGTGTGGATCGCCGAGCTCGACGGGCGGCCCGTGGGGTGCGTGATGTGCGTGCGGGACGAGGCACCGGGGACGGCGCGGCTGCGGCTGCTGCTCGTCGAGCGGGACGCGCGGGGCCTCGGACTCGGCGATCAACTCATCGGCGCCTGCGTGGAGTTCGCCCGAGGCGTCGGCTACCGGGACCTCGTCCTGTGGACCAACGACGTACTCGAAGCGGCCCGCACGCTCTACCAGCGGCACGGCTTCGTGCTCGTCGCCGAGAAGCCGCACCGCTCCTTCGGCGCCGATCTCGTGGGCCAGGACTGGCGGCTTCCGCTGCACGAACGGCGGCGGGGTTGACCCCCGACCAGTGCCGCCTACTGTCGTGGCCATGAAACTCGCCTTCTCCACTCTCGGCGTCCCCGGACTCCCCCTGCCCGACGTGCTGCGCCTGGCCACCGCCCACGGCTACCACGGCGTGGAGCTCCGCGCGCACCCCGAGGAGCCGGTCCACCAAGGGCTCGGTCTGGTCGAACGCGCCGATGTGGCCGCCTCGTTCAAGTCGGCGGGCATCGAGATCCTCGGCATCGCGGGGTACGCGCAGGTGGCCGCGCCCGGCGAGGACGAGCCCGTCCTCGACGAGATCCGTTCCCTCGTCGCGCTCGCCCGCGACCTGGGCGCGCCCTTCGTCCGCGTGTTCCCCGGCGGCGGCACGGAGCAGAGCGCGGACGAGGCCGACGCGACGGCCGCCCGGCGCCTTGGCACCGCCGCGCGCCACGCCGCCGACGCGGGCGTACGCATCCTCCTGGAGACGCACGACTCGCACCGCACCGGCGCCGACGTCACCCGCGTCGTCGGCACGGTCGGGCACCGGCAGGTCGGCGCGCTGTGGGACCTGATGCACACCTGGCTCGGCGGCGAGCCGGTCACCGACACGTTCGCCGCGCTCTCGCCCTACCTCGGCTACGTCCAGGTGAAGGACATCGCGTCGGCCGACGACACGACACCGCTCCCCCTCGGCACCGGCACCCTGCCGCTCGCCGAGTGCGTGGCCCTCCTCAACCAGGAGAACTGGGACGGCTGGCTGTGCTGGGAGTACGAGAAGCGCTGGTACGAAGGGGCGGCGCCCCTGCCGGAGGCACTCGGTCCGGGCCGCGAACTCCTGACGCGCCTGGTCACGCGGACAGGCTGATGGGCAGCCGCCCCGGGTCCACGCCCCGTAAGGGGCGCGGGGAACTGCGCGACCGGCCACAACGAACCCGTGGACGACGCACCCCGCCCACCACCCCCACACAGTTTTCCGGAAAATCACCGCCCCGACGGGAACCCACGAGCCGGTCCCTCCGTCAAAGCGGCACGCTGTCGGTGAGTCTCCGCAAGGCGGTGTCGGCATCGCTGCTGGCTGCGAACGCTGACCACCCTCTCCGCCGCCTGCGGCCGGCAGCTCGCCGTCACCGGTGCGCCCCCCTCCAGACAGCGCCGGTGACGGCCCCTCCGCGTCCCCTCCGCACCGGCCCCCCTCGTGCCCCCGCCCTCCCTTGACCGGCAGAAATCTTCGGGATATCCGTAGGGCCTGAAAGAAACTTCCACCGGCCCGCAGGAGCGCACGTGTCCCAGACCGACGACCTCGACCACCGCCTGCGCGGGATCATCTCCGGCCTGACCCTGGAGGAGAAGGTCGGCCAGCTCTTCGTGATGCACGTGTACGGCGAGAGCGCCGTCGATCCGGACCCGGCGGACGTCGAGACCAACCTCCGGGAGCTGGGGGTGCGCGACGCCGCCGAGCTGATCGCCACGTACCGCCTCGGCGGCGTCATCTACTTCGGCTGGGCCCACAACACCCGCTCCCCGCAGCAGATCGCGGAGCTCTCCAACGGCATCCAGAAGGTCGCGGCGGAACAGCCGTCCGGCATCCCCGTGCTGATCTCGGTGGACCAGGAGCACGGCATCGTCGCCCGCGTCGGCGCCCCCGCGACCCTGCTGCCCGGCGCGATGGCGATCGGCGCGTCGGGGTCGCACGACATGGCCCGCGAGGCCGCCCGCATCGCGGGCGCCGAGCTGCGCGCCCTCGGCATCCGCCAGGACCACGCCCCGGACGCCGACGTGAACGTCGACCCCGCCAATCCCGTCATCGGCGTACGGTCCTTCGGCTCGGAGCCCGACGCCGTCGCCGGATTCGTCACCGCGCAGATCGAGGGGTACCGGAGCGCGGGCATCGCGACGGCGGCCAAGCACTTCCCCGGGCACGGCGACACCATGGACGACAGCCACACCGAGCTGCCGCGCATCCACCACACCCGCGAGGAGTGGGACCGCGTCGACGCCCCGCCGTTCCGCGCGGCCGTCGCGGCGGGCGTCGACTCGGTGATGACCGCGCACATCGTGGTGCCCGCGCTCGATCCGGCCGGGGACCCCGCCACCCTGTCACGGCCGATCCTGACCGGCGTGCTCCGCGAGGAGCTCGGCTACGACGGCGTGATCTCCACGGACTCGCTCGCGATGCGCGGCGTACGCACGAAGTACGGCGACGACCGCGTGGCCGTGCTCGCGCTCAAGGCGGGCGTCGACCAGCTCCTGAACCCGCCGAACCCCGAGGCCGCGTGGAACGCGGTGCTCCAGGCCGTCGCCGACGGCGAGTTGACCGAGGGGCGCATCGAGGAGTCGGTGCTGCGCGTCCTGCGCATGAAGGCGAAGGTGGGGCTCCTCGACGGCCTCGTGACCGGTGACGGACCCGTGACCGGTGAAGGAATCGCACCCAGTGACGGCACCGACGCAGGCACCACGGCCGACGCCGTCGACACCACCGTCGGCACCCCCGCCCACCTCGCCGCCGCCGACCGCATCGCCGAGGCGACCACGACCCTGCTGCGCGACGACCACGCCCTGCTGCCGCTGTCCCCGCGCACGCACCCCGAGATCCTGGTGGTCGGGGTGGACCCCGGTTCGCCGTCCGGCACGACGGGCCCGCCGACCTCGGTGCTCGCCGACACCCTGACCGGCCTCGGCTTCACCGCGACGGCCCGCTCCACGGGAACGGCCCCCGACGACGCGGCCGTCGCGGAGGCGGTGGCGGCGGCGAAGGGCAAGGACGCGGTCCTCGTGGCGACCTACAACGTGGCGGCGCGCACCACGGCGCGGGACAACACCCAGGCGGCCAACGCCGCGCTGGACAGGGCGGCCCGGCCCGGCAGGGCCGGGAACTACGCCGCGCCTTCGACCGACGGGCAGGCCGTCCTGGTCGCCGCGCTCAAGGCCACCGGCGTCCCCGTGATCGCCCTCGCCGTCCGCAACCCCCACGACATCGCGCACCTGCCCGACGTGGATGCCTCACTCGCCTCGTACTCCTGGACGGACGTCGAACTGCGCGCCGCGGCACGGGTGATCGCGGGCCGCGCCGCGCCCCGGGGCCGACTGCCCGTGCCGGTGCGGCGGGCGGACGATCCGGCGCAGGTGCTGTACCCGGTCGGCCACGGCCTGACGTACTGATGCATACCGATACGCACTGACTGATACGTACTGGCTGATACGTACCGAGGGGTACGACGCACTACCGGCGCACCACCCCCGAACGACCCAAAGCGCCCTGTGCACCTGGCGTGCGCCCGCACCCGCGGGTCACGCTGGGTACACATATCGGGGGGACTGCCCATGCTCGTCTGCACCGCGGCGCGGCCTCGTGCGGCCTGGGGGACGGTCTGCGCGCTGCTGCTCGTCACCGCGGTCGCGCTCACGGGCTGTCAGAAGTCCGGCGGCTCGGGATCCACCGCGTCCGGCCGGACCGACGGGCCGACGCCCGCCGCGTCGCGCCCCGCCGGGTTCGGCGCGGTGTTCCTCGCCGTCGACGAGTGCAGCTCGCGCGGGCGCGGGGCGTTCACCGAAGTGCCGTGCACCAGCGAGCGGGCCGCCGCGCGGGTCATCGCGCGGCACGACGGCGGGGGCAAGGGCGGCCCGGCGTGCCCCGCCCGTACGGACTTCGTCCTGCACATCAGCGAGAGCAGGCCCGCGGTCGACGAGGACGGCGACGGCGAGGTCCCGAAGGGCTACGCGTGCATGCGGAACCTGGAACCGCCGCACCCCGGCGATCCGGGGCGCGGCGGCGGGCCGCGGACCGTCGTCGGAGACTGTGTCTACGGCGCGGGCCGCGGCGAGGTGCGGGAGACCGCCTGCGACGGCTCCGGCAAGCGCGACCCGGAGTACCGGATCACGAGGGCGGTGGCGGAACGGGCCGCGTGCCCGCCCGCCACGCAGCTCTACGTGTCACTGGGCGGGGAACGCCCGGTCGGGTGTGCCGTACGGATCTGAGCAGGACCCGACCGGACGTACGCCCGGTCCGACGGCCTAAGGCCGCAGCGTCAGCTCCTTGCGCACGTCGCGCTTGTCGAGCTTCTTGTCGTACGGAGCGAGCGGCTTGCCCGCCTCCGACGCGACCCCGGCCCAGGCCTGGATCCGCTGCGTCGCCTTCGCCTTCTCGTCCGCGACGAGCTGCGAGACCGTCGCGCCGTGGTTGGCGCCGGGCGCCGTGAAGACGTACGAGTCGTGCTTGGCGCCCTTGGCGGGACGGAACTGCTCGGCGCCCCACGGGTCGAACTCGCCGTACACGTACATCATCTGGTGCGCGTTGTGCCGCACCCACCGGTCCACGTCGCGCATGGCGTGCGGCTTGAACTTCATGGGGATCTCACGGGGCACGAAGTTCCGCGGCGGCTGGTAGCCGTAGCGGCTCAGGTTGCCGAGCCAGGGCTGCTTGATGGAGGGCGAGCCGAGCTCGGTGCCCGCCTGGTAGTAGTACGGCGTGTAGGTCTCAAGACCCTGGTCGGCGTAGGAGGACCAGCCGCCCACCGACTCGACGTAGTCGAAGATCTGCTGGTCGCTCGCGGTCGCCGCGTCCGGGATCTTTCCGCAGGCGGTGGCGGCGGGCTGGTACTGCCAGAAGCCCCAGACCAGGTCGAGCACGACGGCCTCGAAGGCCTTGTCGAGCGTGCCGACGGTCTTGAAGGTGTAGCCCTCCGCCTCGGCGTAGGCCGCGAACTTCTTCGACAGCGCCTCCCTGCGCACCAGCGCCTCGCGCTGCACGTCCTGGAGCCTCGTGCGGCACTCCGCGGGCCCGACACCGGCGAGGAACGCGTCGTACGCCGAGTCCTCCTTGTCGACCACGTCGTTGGGCGCGACGTAGGAGACGATGCCGTCCATGTCACGCGGGTAGAAGCGCTCGAAGTACGTGGCGGTCATGCCGCCCTTGGAGGCGCCGGTGGCCAGCCACTTCTTGCCGTAGATCGGCTTCAGCGCCTTGAAGATGCGGTGCTGGTCGCTCGCGCCCTGCCAGATGTCGAGCTTGGTCCAGTCGGCCGGGTCGGGGCGCGACGGGTTGAAGAAGCGGTACTCCATGGAGATCTGGTTGCCGTCGACGATCTGCGTCGGCTCGCGCCGGCTGGGGGTCGTCGAGACGTTGTAGCCGCCGGTGTAGAAGACCGTCGGGCGGCTGGTGTCCTTGTGCAGCACGGTGATCCGCTGCTTGAACGTGCCCTTGGACGGGTGCCGGTGGTCCACCGGCTGGGTGTAGTTCAGGACGAAGAAGCGGTACCCGGGGTACGGCTTCTCCTCGATCAGGCTCATGCCGGGTATCGCCAGCAGCCTGTCTTTTATGTCCGCGGTGGCGGATGTATCTGAGACTCCCGGTTCCGCGGCGGTGGCCGCTCCGGTCGTCGTCGCTCCGGCCGCGCTCATCGTGCCTATCAGCACCACGAGCGACAGCAGCCATCTGAGCGCCTTGCGCATGCACCCTCCCCTGTCGACACAGCAATGCCCCGGAACCTAACGGAGCAACTGGGTCCGCACCAGAGGAGACTGAGTGGACCTGCGGGAACTCAGCAGAGGATCCAGCCCGAACTGACGCCGCCGCGGCCGATCTTGCCGGTCACGCGGACGCAGCGGTGGCCCGCGTGGACCGTCACCGGGCCCGCGTGGTGGGTGTAGTTGCCCTTGTCGCGCGCGGGGCGGCTGCCGCGCGCCTGGATGCTGACCGACATCGACTTGCGGGCGCCGGGACGCTTGTCGAAGGCGATGGCGCAGAGGTAGCCGCGCGACTTGAAGACCTCGACCCTGCCGGTGCTGAAGGGCAGCGTGCGCACCTTGTGTCCCGCGCAGGCGGCCTTGGCGGTCTTCTTGACGGGCTTCGCCGAGGCGACGCCGGAGCCCGCGAGGACGAGCAGCACGGCCGAGGCCAGCACGGCGACGCCGAGCGCCGCTTGCCGTCGTATCCGGCTACCGCTCACGAATGTCCCTCCCACCCCAGTGGCATCAGCGTACTGATGTACGGACGCCGCCCACAGCCCGCGCGGTTGCGGGCCGTGGGGCATTTTTGCCGCGGAAGTGATACCCCCGAGTAACCCTCACGTCACCCCGAACACCTCACGTCGACGCGCTGAGCTCCGGCTCGTCCTCCCCCACGAACGTCCGCCACAGCCGCGCGTACCGCCCGTCCAGGGCGAGCAGCTCCTCGTGCGTGCCGTCCTCCGCGACCTGCCCGTGGTCCATCACGACCACCCGGTCGGCGCGGGCCGCCGTGGTCAGGCGGTGGGCGACCACGAGCGTGGTGCGCTTGCCCGCGATGCGGTCGGTGGCCTGGTTGACCTGCGCCTCGGTGGCGAGGTCGAGCGCCGCGGTCGCCTCGTCGAGGAGCAGGATGTCCGGGTCGACCAGCTCGGCCCTGGCAAGCGCGATCAGCTGGCGCTGTCCGGCCGACAGGTTGCGGCCGCGCTCGCTGACCTCGTGCAGATAGCCGCCGTCCAGGGTGGCGATCATGTCGTGCGCGCCGACCGCGCGGGCCGCGGCCTCGACCTGGGCGTCGGTGGCGTCCGGACGTCCGTAGGCGATCGCGTCCCTGACCGTGCCCGCGAAGAGGTACGCCTCCTGCGGCACGACGCCGAGGCGGTGCCGGTAGGAGGTCATGTCGAGATCCCGCAGATCGGTGCCGTCGACGGTGACGCGGCCGCCCGTGGGGTCGTAGAACCGGGCGACGAGCTTGACGAGCGTCGACTTGCCCGCGCCGGTCTCGCCGACGAAGGCGACGGTCTGGCCCGCGGGAATCCGCAGGCGTACGCCGGTGAGGGCGTCCTCGTCGTCCGCGTACGCGAAGTTCACGTCCTCGAAGGCGATGTCGCCGCGGAGCGAGAGGACTTCGAGCGGCTCGTCGGCGGCCTTCGTCGAGGTCGGCTCCTGGAGCAGTTCCTGGATGCGGCCGAGCGAGACCGTGGCCTGCTGGTATCCGTCGAAGACCTGCGAGAGCTGCTGCACCGGCGCGAAGAACAGGTCGATGTAGAGCAGGTACGCGACGAGCGCACCGGTCGTCAGGGTGCCCGCCTCGACCCGTCCCGCGCCCACGATGAGGACCGCGACGACGGCCACCGACGACAGGAACTGCACGAACGGGAAGTACACGGAGATCAGCCACTGCCCCCGGATGCGGGCCGCGCGGTAGCTGTCGCTGCCCGCGGCGAACCGCTCCCGGCCCGCCCGCTCGCGCCGGAAGGCCTGCACGATGCGCAGGCCCGCGACGGACTCCTGGAGGTCGGCGTTGACCACGGACACGCGCTCACGGGCCAGTTCGTACGCCTTCACGCTGGACTTGCGGAAGAAGTACGTGCCGACGATCAGCAGCGGCAGCGTCGCGAAGACCACGAGCGCCAGCTGCACGTCGATGACGAGCAGCGCGGCCATGATGCCGAAGAAGGTGACGACGGAGACGAACGCGGTGACGAGGCCGGTCTGCAGGAACGTCGACAGGGCGTCCACGTCGGTGGTCATCCGGGTCATGATGCGCCCGGTCAACTCACGCTCGTAGTAGTCGAGTCCGAGCCGCTGGAGCTGCGAGAAGATCTTCAGGCGGAGCGAGTAGAGGACGCGCTCGCCGGTACGTCCGGTCATGCGCAACTCACCGGTCTGGGCGACCCACTGGACGGCGACGGCGGCGAGCGCGAGGCCCGAAGCGGCCCACACCGCGCCGAGCGCGAGCTGGTTGACGCCCTCGTCGATGCCGTGCCGGATCAGGACGGGAAGCAGCAGCCCCATCCCCGCGTCCACGGCGACGAGCAGCAGACTCAGGATCAGCGCCGTGCCGAACCCGGCCAGCAGCCTGCGCAGTCCGTACGACTCCTCGGGCGTGACGGCCCGCGCCTCGTCGATGTCCGGGGTGTCGATCGCCGGGGGCAGCGCGTCGACCTGGGCGAGGAGTTCGGGCGTCGACGGCATCCCGGAGAGGGCGACGTCCTTGGGCTCGCGGTCGCCAATCCACAGCGCGGGCGTGATGCCGCGCTCGGCGTCGAACTCGGCGTCGAGCTCCGCGCGTACGGAGGTGTCCTCGGGCAGGTCCGCGGGGAGCGTGTGGCCCGGGGAGACCCCGCCGAGCTCGTCGGGGTCGGTCAGCAGGCGCCGGTAGAGCGCGGAGCGTTCCTGGAGCTCCTCGTGCGTGCCGATGTCGGCGAGGCGTCCCTCGTCCAGGACGGCGATGCGGTCGGCGAGGCCGAGAGTGGAGCGGCGGTGCGCGATGAGGAGGGTGGTGCGGCCCGCCATGACCTGCTTGAGGGCCTCGTGGATCTCGTGTTCGACGCGGGCGTCCACGGCGGAGGTCGCGTCGTCCAGGACGAGGAGGCGGGGGTCGGTGAGGATGGCGCGGGCGAGCGCGATGCGCTGGCGCTGGCCGCCGGAGAGGGTCAGGCCCTGCTCGCCGACCGTGGTGTCGTACCCCTCGGGCAGCTCGGCTATGAACCGGTCGGCCTGCGCGGCGCGCGCGGCGGTCTCGATCTGCTCCCTGGTCGCCTCGGGGTGGCCGTACGCGATGTTCGCGCTGATGGTGTCGGAGAAGAGGAAGGAGTCCTCGGGCACCAGGCCGATGGCGGAGCGCAGCGAGTCAAGGGTCAGCTCGCGCACGTCCCGGCCCGCGATCAGGACGGCGCCGTGCGACACGTCGTAGAAGCGGGGAAGCAGCAGCGAGACCGTCGACTTGCCGCTGCCCGAGGAGCCGACGACGGCGAGGGTCTCGCCGGGGGCTATCTGGAAGGAGAGGCCGTCGAGGACCGGCCTGTCCGCCTCGTACGCGAAGGAGACCTCGTCGAACTCGACGGTGGCGGGGGCGTCGGCGGGCAGCTCCTTGGTGCCGTCCGTCATGCTCGGCTCGGTGTCGATGAGTTCGAGGACGCGCTCGACACCGGCGCGGGCCTGCTGGCCCACGGTGAGCACCATGGCGAGCATCCGCACGGGCCCGACGAGCTGCGCGAGGTAGGTCGAGAAGGCGACGAACGTGCCGAGCGTGATCTCCCCGCGCACCGCGAGCCAGCCGCCGAGGGCCAGCATGGCGACCTGGCCGAGCATCGGGACGGCTTGCAGGGCGGGCGTGTAGCGGGAGTTGAGCCGGATGGTGCGCAGGCGCCCCGCGAAGAGCTTGCGCCCGACCTCCCTGAGCTTCCCGGTCTCCTGCTCCTCCTGCCCGAAGCCCTTCACCACGCGGACGCCGCTCACCGAGCCGTCGACCACACCGGCGACCGCGGCGGCCTGGGCCTGCGCGTACCAGGTGGCGGGGTGCAGGCGGGAGCGGGAGCGGCGGGCGATGACCCAGAGGGCGGGGGCGACGGCGAGGGCGACGAGGGTGAGCGGCAGCGAGAGCCACGCCATGATCACGAGCGAGATCACGAAGAGCAGGATGTTGCCGATGGTCATCGGCAACATGAAGAGCAGGCCCTGGATCAGCTGCAGGTCGCTCGTCGCCCGGCCCACGACCTGCCCGGTGGACAGCTCGTCCTGGCGCCGCCCGTCGAGCTTGGTGATCGTCCCGTACATCTCGGTGCGCAGGTCGTGCTGGACGTCGAGGGCGAGGCGGCCGCCGTAGTAGCGGCGTATGTAGGTGAGCACGTAGACGATCACGGCGGCGCCGATCAGCGCGCCCGCCCAGGGCCCCATGGACCGGCCGCCGCCCTGCCCGTCCTGCCCGATCACGTCGTCGATGATCACCTTGGTGATCAGCGGCACGAGGGCCATGACGGCCATGCCTGCCAGCGAGGACCCGAGCGAGAGCACGACGTCCTTCGGGTACCGCCAGGCGTACCCGATCAGCCGTCCCGCCCATCCCCGTTGCTCTGTCACTCGGTGCCTCCCGTCGACCTGACCTGCCGAGAGGCCCAACGCGGCGGGACGCGGATTTCATCCCGCCGCAACAAACGGCGCTCTTTTAAGGGGCGCGGGGAACTGCGCGACAAGCCACAACGGCGCCGCCGCTACCCGAGAGGCTCAGGCGCTGGGCACCGCCACGAACGCCTCCTGAGGCGCGTTCGTCGGCGCGTAACGCGCCGTAGTGCGGGGCGCCAGGTCCTTGTGGATGGCCTTGGCCACCCCCTGAATCGTGGCGACGCCATAGTTCATCGTGCTGTTGCCGTGCGTGAGCACGGAGATCGTGTAGTCGTGGCCGCCGCCCTTGAACGCGCCGACGCTGTGCACCCGCCAGCCGTGCGTGGAGCGCTGCAGCCAGCCGTTCTTCACGTGGATCTTGACGGCGGACGGGGCGCCCGCCGGGGTGCCCCAGCGCTGCGCGGAGACGACCTTGTTCATCAGCTTGAGGATGTAGGCGCGCGCGTTGTCGCTCAGGACGGAGTTCTTGGCGGTGATCAGCCCGAGGAGCTTCTGCTCGTCGGTGGCGTTGATCCGGGTCAGACCCCAGTAGCCGCCGGATCCCGGCACGGTCTTCGTCATCTTGGCGGCCTTGAGGAAGGCCTTGACCTTGCCCGCGCCGAGCTGGCGCCAGAGCTTGCTGGTGGCCGCGTTGTCCGACTTGGTGATCATGGCGTACGCGAGGTCCGACTCGCGGGCCGACAGCTTCCGCTCGGTCTTCTTCGCGTCCCAGAGGAGCGTCGCGAGGACGGTCACCTTGACGACGCTGGCCGAGTCGAAGGAGGTGCCCGCGCGCAGGGTGCAGCTGGTCTTCGTGGTGCGGTCGTACAGACCGACGGCGACCGTGCCCTTGCGGTTCTTCAGGGCGGCCGTGATGTCCTTCTTGAGCTTGCCCGCCAGGCCCGCCTGCGCGGAGCTGCAGCTGACCTGCGGCGCCGTGGCCGCGGCGGCGGGCGTGGCGGCCGCGGCGAGCGGCACGAGCAGCCCGGCGGCGAGACCCGCCGAGAGCACGCGGGCACGCCTGGATATACCGGATGTCCGGTGAGTCATGGAGCTTCCCATCCCCTGTGTGCGAAACGAGTGCGCCCCCGGCGCACTCGCCCCACATGACTCACCAGTAGTGGTGAAAGGTTGCACGAAAACAGAGAAGTTGTACGAAACCTCTCAGCGGCTCAGTTCACCGGCTCAATCCAGCGGCTCAATCCAGATGCGTCGGCGCGAACATCCGAAGGAGCGCCGGAAGCACCACCACGGAAGGCCCCGGCTCGGCCAGCGCCTTCGCGAGGTCGGCCCCGAGGGTCTCCGGGGTCGTCCGTACGCCCGGTACCCCGAAGGACTCCGCGAGCGCCACGAAGTCGGGGCGGGCCAGCTCCGTGGCCGTCGCCTCGCCGAAGGCGTCGGACATGTACTCGCGCAGGATTCCGTAGCCGCCGTCGTCGACGATCAGCCAGGTCACGTCGAGCCCGTACTGCTTCGCCGTGGCCAGTTCCGCGATCGAGTACATCGCGCCGCCGTCGCCCGAGACCGCGAGGACCGGGTGCGAGGGGTCGGCGACCGCCGCGCCGAGCGCCGCGGGGAAGCCGTAGCCGAGGCCGCCCGCGCCCTGCGCCGAGTGCATCGTGTTCGGATGCCGCGCGTCGAAGGCCGACCACGCCCAGTACGCCAGGATCGTCATGTCCCAGAAGGACGGCGACGCGTCCGGCAGGGCCTCGCGGACGGCCGCGAGCACCTGCCGCTCCAGGGTGAGGTCCTGGGCGTCGATGCGCTCGCTCACCTTGGCGAGCAGGCCCGCCACGCGCGCGTGGGCACCCTCGTCGGGACGCTCGGCTTCGATCGTCTCCAGGAGGGCCGAGAGCGCGAGGCGCGCGTCCGCGTGGATGCCGAGCGCGGGGTGGTTGGACTCCAGCTTCCCCGCGTCCGCCTCGATCTGGATGACCCGGCCGCGCGGCGTGAACGTGTGGTAGTTCGAGGACAGTTCGCCGAGGCCCGAGCCGACGACGAGCAGGACGTCCGCGTCCTCCAGGAAGTCCGTGGTGTGCCGGTCCTCCAGCCACGACTGGAGCGAGAGCGGGTGCTCCCAGGGGAAGGCGCCCTTGCCGCCGAAGGTCGTGACGACGGGGGCGTTCACCAGCTCGGCGAGCGCGAGCAGCTTGCCGCTCGCGTCCGACCGCACCACGCCGCCGCCCGCGATGATCGCGGGGCGCTCGGCGCGCGAGAGCAGGTCGGCCGCCACCGCGGTCAGTTCGGGGCGCGGCACGACCTCGTCGGGGGTCGCGTCCATCGCCGTGACCACCGGCAGCGTCGTCTCGGCGAGGAGTACGTCCTGGGGGATCTCGACCCAGACCGGGCCGTGCGGCGCGGTGAGGGCGGACTCCCAGGCCGCGGCGATCGCGGAGGGGATCTGCGAGGGCGTCCTGACCGTGTGCACGGACTTGACCACGTCCCTGAACGAGGCCTGCTGGTCGCGCAGTTCGTGCAGGTAGCCGTGGCGTCCGCCGCCGAGTCCGGCCACCGGGACCTGGCTGCCGATCGCGAGGACGGGAGAGGACCCCGCGGCCGCCTCCTGGAGCGCGGCGAGCGAGGTCAGCGCGCCGGGCCCGGTGGACAGGAGCAGCGGGGCGACCTCGCCGGTGACGCGGCCGTACGCGTCGGCCGCGAAGCCCGTGTTGTTCTCCACGCGGAACCCGACGTACGACAGCGAGGAGCGGCGCAGCGCGTCGAACATGCCGAGCGCGTGCTGCCCCGGCAGGCCGAAGACGGTGGTCGCGCCGAGCCCTGCCAGGGTCTCGACGACGAGGTCGCCGCCGTTGCGCCCCGGGGGCAGGTTCAGGGCGGCCTCGGTCTGCGCGGCGGTGGGCTTCAGTACGACGTCGTGGTCGTGCGTCACTGGGCGCTCCCCGTCCCGCGGGCCTCCGCGATCTGGCGGGACATGATCGTCGTCAGCTCGTACGCGGTGTGGGAGGCGGCGACGGCGGTGATCTCCGCGTGGTCGTACGCGGGGGCGACCTCGACGACGTCGGCGGAGACGAGGTTGCAGGAGGCGAGGCCCCGCAGGATCTCCAGGAGCTCGCGGGACGTCATGCCGCCCGCCTCGGGGGTGCCGGTGCCGGGCGCGTGCGCCGGGTCGAGGCAGTCGATGTCGATGGAGATGTACAGCGGGCGGTCGCCGATGCGCTGGCGCAGCTGGTCGGCGACCTCGTCGGCGCCGCGGCGGTAGACATCCGCCGAGGTGACGATGCCGAAGCCCATCTTCTCGTCGTCGGTGAGGTCCTTCTTGCCGTACAGGGGGCCGCGGATGCCGACGTGGGAGAGCGCCTCGGTGTCGAGGATGCCCTCCTCGACGGCGCGGCGGAACGGGGTGCCGTGCGTGTACTCGGCGCCGAAGTACGTGTCCCAGGTGTCCAGGTGGGCGTCGAAGTGGAGCAGCGCGACCGGGCCGTGCTTCTTGGCGACGGAGCGGAGCAGCGGGAGCGCGATGGTGTGGTCGCCGCCGAGCGTCATCATGCGGGCGCCGGAGCCGAGCAGGTCGTCGGCGGCGGCCTCGATGGTCTCCACCGCCTCGTTGATGTTGAACGGGTTGGCGGCGATGTCGCCCGCGTCCGCGACCTGCGCGAGCGCGAACGGCGAGGCGTCCTGCGCCGGGTTGTAGGGGCGCAGGAGGCGGGAGGCCTCGCGGATGGCGTTGCCGCCGAAGCGGGCGCCGGGGCGGTAGGAGACGCCGGTGTCGAAGGGCACGCCGACCACGGCGACGTCCGTCTTGCCGCCGACCTCGTCGAGGCGGGGCAGGCGGGCGTACGTCGCCGGGCCCGCGTACCTCGGGATGCGGGAGGAGTCGACGGGGCCGCGGGGGGTCGTCGGGGTCTCGGCGCTGCTCATGGTCGGTTTCCT
This sequence comes from Streptomyces kanamyceticus, assembly GCF_008704495.1. Lineage (NCBI taxonomy): Bacteria > Bacillati > Actinomycetota > Actinomycetes > Kitasatosporales > Streptomycetaceae > Streptomyces > Streptomyces kanamyceticus. The sequence goes on along the minus strand of NZ_CP023699.1, from coordinate 6,462,459 downwards.
CCTGTTGATGCGGGTGCTGCGATTCAAGTGTCGCGCGGCCCACTGACAGCGGGCCGCGCAAGGGTCTAGACGGCCACCGGGGCCTCCGGCTCCGGTTCCTCGGCGCCCCGCCCTGCCAGGCGCTCGCGCCAGGCGGCGAGGACCGCCGCGTCGGTCGGCCGCGTGGCGAGGGAGACGACGACGTACACGGCCAGCGAGGTCAACAGGCCGTAGTAGACGGGCTCGTTGGCGAGGATGCCGTACCACCACATGAGCCCGATGACGGACAGACCACCGGCGGCGACCGCCGCGAGCGCGCCCGCCGCCGTGCCGCGGCGCCACAGCAGGCCGCCGAGGATCGGCACGAGCAGCCCGGCGACGAGCAGGTTGTACGCGACGGTGAGCGCCTGGACGACGTCGTTGAGGGCGATGGCGATGGCGATCACGCCGACGCCCATGACGAGGATGAAGACGCGGTTGCCCTTGACCTCGTCGTGCGCCTCGTCCGCTTCCTTCGGGGCGACGACGCCACGCAGCCGCGACCAGATGTCGTTGTTGGCGACGGTCGCGCAGGCGATGAGCGCTCCGGAGGACGTCGACATCACGGCGGCGAGCGCGGCGGCGAGGACCAACCCGCGCACTCCCATGGGCAGTTCGTCCTTGACGATGGTCGCGAAGGCCGCGTCGGCGCTCGGCAGCTTCGGGTACATGACCTTGGCGGCGGTGCCGATGACGGCGCCCGCGATCGCGTAGACCAGGCAGTACGTGCCCGCGACGGTGCCTCCGTAGCGGGCGACCTTGTCGCTGCGGGCGGTGAAGACGCGCTGCCAGATGTCCTGCCCGATGAGCATGCCGAACGTATAGATCAGCACATAGGTGAAGATCGTCTCGCCGCCGATGCCGAGCGGGTCGAAGTACTCCGTGGGCAGCTTGGCCTTCATCTCGCTGAAGCCACCGGCCTTGACGACGGCGATGGGCAGCAGGAGCAGCAGCACGCCGATCGTCTTCACCACGAACTGCACCATGTCGGTGAGCGTGATCGACCACATGCCGCCGAGCGTGGAGTACGCGACGACGATCGAGCCGCCGATGATGATCGCCACGGTGCGGTGCAGGTCGAAGAGGACGTCGAAGATCGTGGCGTACGCGATGGTCGAGGTGACCGCGAGCATCAGCGTGTACGCCCACATGACCACTCCGGAGATGACGCCCGCGCGCCCTCCGTAGCGCAGGTCGAGCATCTCGGAGACGGTGTAGACCTTCAGGCGCGCGATGCGGGCCGAGAAGAAGACGCTCAGGGCGAGCAGTCCGAGGCCGATGGTGAAGACCATCCAGGCGCCGGAGAGCCCGTACTGGTAGCCGAGGCCGACGCCGCCGATGGTGGAGGCGCCGCCGAGCACGATGGCGGCCATGGTCCCGGAGTACATCCAGGGCCCGAGGCGGCGTCCCGCGACCAGGAACTCACTCTTGGACTTGGCGCGGCGCATGCCCCACCAGCCCATGGCCAGCATCCCTGCGAGATAGACGACGATCACTGTGTAGTCGACGGCCATGGGGGGCCTCCTTCGCGCACCTCGGTGGCGTGTCGTGCAGATGGGGGTGAGGACCGGCCCTGGGGACATCCGCCCGTACCCACGGCCTCTGGTCGGCACGACCTTAGGTGGCCGGAAAGCAACGCTGAAGTGTACGTTTCCTCCACTCTCCACGACCGAGATGGATGGAACGTCCACCATGGCCGACATCGCCGCCCCGTCCACCCCTCCCGCCCCTGCTGTCCCTCCCACCCCGCCCGTCCCGCTCGCCGCGCTGCTCGCCCGCGAGGACCTCGGCCTTCGGCAGATCGCGGGCCCGGACGCGCGGACGGCGGGGACGGCCGTGCAGTGGGTGCACACCTCGGAGATGACCGACCCCTACCCCTACCTCCTGGGCGGCGAGCTGCTCCTCACGGCGGGCGTGCACATCACCGGACCGGCGGGTGCGGACGGCTACCTCGACGACTACGTGGCCCGCATCGTCGCGGCGGGCGGCGCGGCGCTCGGCTTCGGCGTCGCCCCCGTGCACGACACCGTGCCGCGCGCCCTCGTCGACGCCTGCGACCACTACGGCCTGCCGCTCCTCGAAGTCCCGCCGCGCACCACGTTCAGCGGGGTCGCCCGCGCGGTGTGGCGGCTGATGGCCGAGGCCAGGCACACCGAGCTGCGCCGGGTCACCGAGGCGCAGCAGGGCCTCGCCACGGCCGCCGCGAGGACCGACCCGATCCCGGCCGTCCTGCGCCAGCTCGCCGCGCGCCTGGGCGGCCTCACGGTCCTGTACGGGCCCGACGGGGCGGAGCTGCAGTCGGCGGGGCGGACCCGCGACGCGGCACGGGACGCCCTGCGGGAACTGACCGGTGTCGTACGCCGCGGCACGCCAGCAGCGCCCGCGTCAGCGGCCGACACCGCGGGCACCGCCCACCTGGCCGCCTACGCCCTCGGCGGCGGCCGCGGCTTCGCGCTCGGCATCGCCACGGAGCGCCGCGAACCGGGCGACCACACCATCGCGGGAGCCGCCGTCGTGCTGCTCTCGCTCCTCACGGGCGAACACCAGAGCACCTCCGAGGCGGCCCGCTCCGCCGCCCTCGTACGACTCCTCCTCGGGGCCTCCCCCACGGACATCGGCCCTCTCCTAGGAGGCGGCCTGTGGACCGTGGTGCACGCGCGCGGGGAGCACACCCCGCTGGCGGCTTCCGCGCTCGCCGCGGCCCTGGGCAGCGGCCTCGTCGACCCGCGCGACGACGTCGTACGCCTCCTCGTCCCCGCCGACCGCGAGATCACCCCCACCGACGGCTGGACCCTCGGCGTCGCCGCGCCCGCGCCTGCCGCCGACCTGGCGGCCGCCGACACCCAGGCGGCCCGCGCCCTGCGCCGCGCGGAGGCCACCCGCGTCCCCCTGGTCCACCACCACGCGAACGGCCTCGCCGCCCTGGTGGCCCCCGAGGAGGCCGAGGCCCACGCGCGCGTGCTCCTGGCCCCGCTCGCCGACAGCGAGCCCCTGACGACGACCCTGCGCACCTGGCTCTCCCTGCACGGCAGTTGGGACCGCACGGCGGTGGCCCTCTCCGTACACCGCAACACGGTCCGCCAACGCATCACCCGCTGCGCGGCACTCCTGGCCGCGGACCTGGACGACGCGGACGTACGCATGGAGCTGTGGTTCGCACTGGGCCGGGCCCCGTAAGGGGCGCGGGGAACCGCGCGCTCGGCCACATGCGGCCCGCAGGCGAAGCAGACCAATACCCGCCCAGCGCAGAGCACTCGTCCCGCACAATGGGGACCATGTCCATACCCAGCCGTCCCGCACTCGTCGACCACCTCGTCCGCACCCGCATCGCGGGCGACGTCGCCACACCGCGCGAGAACAACCTCAGCCACTACAGGAAGCTCGCGAACGGCGACCGTCACTACTGGCTCGGTCTGGAGCTCGGCGACCGCTGGACCGACGAGCAGGACGTCCTCGCGGTGATGGCAGAGCGGTGCGGCGTGATCGACGACCCGCAGTTCCGGCACGGGCAGGACACCATCGATCCGGAGCTGACGGTCGACGCCCTGGAGCGGATGGCGGCCCGCCTCCGCAAGGCGGCCGCGGGCAAGGAGAGCGTGCTCTTCGCCACCGGCCACCCCGGAGGGCTGCTCGACGTGCACCGTGCGACGGCCGCCGCCCTGCGCTCGGCGGGCTGCGAGATCGTCGTGATCCCCGAGGGTCTGACGGCCGACGAGGGCATGGTCTTCCAGTTCGCCGACGTGGCGGTGCTCGAGCGCGGCGCGACCCTGTGGCACACGCACTCCCCCGAGCCGATGAACGCGATCCTGGACGGCCTGGAGCGCGATGGGCGCCCGCAGCCCGACCTGGTCGTCGCCGACCACGGCTGGGCGGGCCGGGCGGGCCAGCGCGGCCTGGACTCCGTCGGCTACGCGGACTGCAACGACCCGGCGCTGTTCATCGGCGAGGCCGAGGGCACCGTGCAGGTGACGGTCCCGCTGGACGACCACGTCACGAGCCCCCGGCACTACGACCCGATGACGGCCTACCTGCTCGACGCGGCGGGGCTCTCCGGCGACTCCTGAGCCGGTCCCGGCGTCGGGTCCAGGTACACGCGGCGCACCGCGGGGAAACGCCCCTGGATGCGCTGCGCCATCCGGTCGCAGGCCCGCTCGATGTCCGCGGCGCTCGACATGTCCCGGAAGTCGACCTTCGCCGCGACCAGGGCCTCCTTGGGGCCCTGGAGCAGCGTGGTCAGCTCCAGTACGTCGACGACGTGCGGATCGGCGAGCAGCTCGGCGCGGACCGCCGCCCGCATCTCCGGAGGCAGCGGACGGCCGATGAGCAGCTCGGAGTTGGCGTGCCCGAGGACCCAGGCGACGTACACGAGGAGCACGCCGATGCAGAGCGAGGCGACGCCGTCCCACACGCCGGACCCGGTGAGCTGCCCGCCGAGCAGCCCCGCCGCGGCGAGCACGAGGCCCACGAGCGCCGCCGAGTCCTCCATCACGACGGCCTTGACGGCGGTGTCGGGCGTGCGGCGCAGATAGCGCTTGAGGGGCACTCCGAAGCGGTTCGCCTCGTCGCGGGCCTGCTTGAGCCCGGTGCGCAGCGAGTAGCCCTCCAGGAGGAAGGCGATGGCGAGCACGACGTACGAGATGAGCGGGTCGCCAGGGTCCTCGCCGTGCGTGAGGGTGTGGATGCCGTCGTACACGGCGAAGACGCCACCGCCGACGAAGGTGGCGACGGAGGCGAGCAGCGCCCAGATGTAACGGGCCCCTCCGTAGCCGAGCGGATGTTCCTCGTCGGCAGGCTTGGCACCGGCCTTCAGGGAGACGAGCAGCATCAGTTCCGTGACGGTGTCCGCTACGGAGTGGGCCGCTTCGGAGAGCATCGCGCTGGATCCGCTGAGGACACCGGCGACGGCCTTGGCCACCGCGATCCCGAGGTTCGCCACGGCGGCGACGATCACCGTGAAGGTGCTCTCGCCGTTCTCGTGCTGTACCGCTTGCTCCGCCTGCTCCGCCCGCTCCGACATGTATCGGACGGTATGTCCGATCAGCGGGGAACGCGAACGACACCCTCCTGGATGACCGTCACCGCGAGCCGCCCGTCCTGCGTCCAGATCCGCGCCTGCCCGAGGCCGCGCCCGCCGGAGGCCGAGGGCGACTCCTGGTCGTAGAGCAGCCATTCGTCGGCCCTGAAGGGCCGGTGGAACCACATGGCGTGGTCGAGGGACGCGCCGACCACGTCGCCGACCGCCCAGCCGCCCCTGCCGTGCGCGAGGAGCACCGAGTCCAGGAGCGTCATGTCGGAGACGTACGTGGCGAGGCAGACGTGCAGCAAGGAGTCGTCCGCCAGCTTGCCGTTGGCGCGGAACCACACCTGGGAGCGCGGCTCGCGGGGCTGTCCCACGGTGCCCCACGGCGGCACGTCCGCATAGCGCAGGTCGACGGCGGCGCGGGCCGCCACGAGCCGCTCGGCGACGTGCGCGGGCAGATGGCGCGGCAGCATCTCGGCGGCCGTGGGCAGCGTCTCCGGGTCGGGCGCCGCGGGCATGCCGGTCTGGTGCTCCAGGCCTTCCTCGTACGTCTGGAAGGACGCGGAGAGGTGGAAGATCGGCTGCCCGTGCTGGACGGCGACGACGCGGCGCGTGGTGAAGGAGCGGCCGTCCCTGATCCGGTCGACCGTGTACACGATGGGCGCGCCGGGGTCCCCGGGGCGCAGGAAGTACGCGTGCAGGGAGTGGGCGGGCCGGTCGCCGGGGACGGTGCGTCCGGCGGCGACCAGGGCCTGCGCGGCGACCTGGCCGCCGAAGACGCGGGGCACGATGGCCGAGCGGCTCACGCCCCGGAAGATGTCCTCCTCGATCTGCTCCAGGTCGAGCAGATCGAGGAGGGCTTCAAGTGCCTGGTTCATGAGGGCAGTTCTACAGGGCTGTCTTTACGGGCCCGGTTACAGGCCCATGTCCTTGGCGATGATCATCTTCATGACCTCGCTGGTGCCTCCGTAGATGCGGTTCACGCGGTTGTCCGCGTACAGGCGGGCGATCGGGTACTCGTTCATGAAGCCGTAGCCGCCGTGCAGCTGGAGGCACTTGTCGATGACGCGGTGCGCCACCTCGGTGTTGAACAGCTTCGCGGACGCGGCCTCGGCGGCGGTCAGCTCGCCCGCGTCCAGGGCCTCCAGGGCGCGGTCGGCGACGGCCTCGGCGGCGTCCACCTCGGCCTGGCAGGCGGCCAGTTCGAACTTGGTGTTCTGGAAGGAGGCGACCGTCTTGCCGAAGACCGTGCGGTCCTGGACGTACTCCTTGGCGAACCGGACGGCGGCCTTGGCCTGCGCGTACGCCCCGTAGGCGATGCCCCAGCGCTCGGAGGGGAGGTTGCTTCCGAGGTAGTAGAAGCCCTTGTTCTCCTCGCCGAGGAGGTCCTCGACGGGGACCTTCACGTCGACGAACGCCAGCTCGGCGGTGTCGGAGGTGCGCAGGCCCAGCTTGTCGAGCTTGCGGCCGATGGAGTAGCCCTCGGACTTGGTGTCGACCGCGAAGAGCGAGATGCCGAAGCGGCGGTCCTCGGCGGTCGGCGCGGAGGTGCGGGCGCAGACGATCACGCGGTCGGCGTGCACGCCGCCGGTGATGAAGGTCTTGGAGCCGTTGAGGACGTAGTGCGTGCCGTCCTCGGAGAGCTTGGCGGTGGTCTTCATGCCCGCGAGGTCGGAGCCGGTGCCCGGCTCGGTCATCGCCAGGGCCCACATCTCCTCGGCGGAGACGAACTTCTCCAGGTAGCGCTTCTTCTGCTCGTCGGTGCCGAGCGCCTTGATGTACGGCAGGGCGAGCAGGACGTGCACCCCGGAGCCGCCGAAGCTGACGCCCGCGCGCGCGGTCTCCTCGTACTGGACGGCCTCGAACTTGTGCGAGTCGATGCCCGCGCCGCCGAACTCCTCGGGGACGCTGATGCCGAAGAGGCCGAGCTCGGCCAGCTTGTAGTAGAACTCGCGCGGCACCTGGCCCGCGGCGAACCACTCGTCGTGGACCGGGACGACCTCGGCCTCGATGAAGGCGCGCAGGGTCTCCCGGAACGCCTCGTGGTCCTCATTGAAAACGGTACGGCGCACGGAGAACTCCCTCTGCCCACGACGACTAAGCGCTTGCTCAGTCAACAGGTTACCCGGGAGTCACCAGAGCGTCCAGAGATGCGCGTCACTCCCCGGCGGCCGCCGCGAACGCCCCGCGCGCCAGCCGGTGCAGGAGCTCCGCCATCGCCTGACGGCTCGGAATCGCGTCGCGCCTGCTCAGGTGCGGCGTGGAGTTGAGCAGCCCGAAGACCGCGTGCACGGACACCCGGGCCGCGTTCTCGGCGAGGTCCGGATACACCTCGCGCACCACGTCGACCCAGATCTCGACGTACTGCCGCTGGAGCTGGCGCACCAGCTTGCGGTCGCTGTCCCGCAGGCGGTCCAGCTCGCGGTCGTGCAGGGTGATCAGGGAGCGGTCGTCCAGGGCGAAGTCGATGTGCCCCTCGATGAGCGAGTCGAGCACCCGCCCCGGCGCCCCGTCGGCGTCGGCGAGGCATCGCTTGCCGCCCGTCAGGAGCTGTCCGCTGATGCCGACGAGCAGCTCGGCGAGCATCGCGTCCTTGCCCGCGAAGTGCCGGTAGAGCCCGGGACCGCTGATGCCCACGGCGGCCCCTATCTCGTCCACGCCGACCCCGTGGAAGCCGCGCTCGGCGAAGAGCCGGGCGGCTTCTCTGAGGATCTGCTCACGGCGGGTGGGGGCGTCGGTTCTCGTGGCCATGGAATTGATTCTAGACAGGGGGGTTAGCGCTCGTTAACCTGGACGAAACGCGTTAACGCTCATTAACCGATCCGGGGCGATCCAGTGCTCCGGCGATCGGCCGGGCGGACCGGGCAGTGGACCGAGCAAGGGGGCTCGACTGATGCGGCAGGCACCAGTGCTGGCGAGCGCGGCTGATCCCGCGTCCGAGGCATGGCGGGTGAACGAGGCGGCGCACACCGCCCTCGCCGAGGAGCTGCGGGCCAAGCTCGCGGCGGCTCGCCTCGGCGGCGGGGAGCGGGCGCGGGCCCGCCATGTGGCGCGCGGCAAGCTGCTGCCACGGGACCGCGTGGACACCCTCCTCGACCCGGGCTCGCCCTTCCTCGAGCTGGCACCGCTCGCGGCGGACGGGCTCTATGGCGGGGACGCTCCGGCGGCCGGGGTCATCGCGGGCATCGGCATGGTCTCGGGCCGCGCCTGCGTGATCGTCGCCAACGACGCCACCGTCAAGGGCGGCACGTACTACCCGATGACCGTGAAGAAGCACCTGCGCGCCCAGGAGGTGGCCCTGGAGAACCACCTCCCGTGCCTCTACCTGGTGGACTCGGGCGGCGCCTTCCTGCCGATGCAGGACGACGTCTTCCCCGACCGCGAGCACTTCGGGCGGATCTTCTACAACCAGGCGCGGATGTCGGGCGCCGGTATCCCGCAGATCGCCGCCGTCCTCGGCTCCTGCACGGCGGGCGGCGCCTACGTCCCCGCGATGAGCGACGAGGCGGTGATCGTGCGCAACCAGGGCACGATCTTCCTCGGCGGACCGCCCCTGGTGAAGGCCGCCACCGGCGAGGTCGTCACGGCCGAGGAGCTGGGCGGCGGCGAGGTCCACTCGCGCGTCTCCGGAGTGACCGACCACCTCGCCGAGGACGACGCGCACGCGCTGCGGATCGTGCGCACCATCGTCTCCACGCTCCCCGAGCGCGGCGAGCTGCCGTGGTCGGTCAGGCCGGTGGAGGAGCCGAAGGTCGACCCCCTGGGTCTGTACGGCGCGGTGCCGACGGATTCGCGCACCCCCTATGACGTACGCGAGGTCATCGCGCGCGTGGTCGACGGCTCGCGCTTCGCCGAGTTCAAGTCCGAGTTCGGCCAGACCCTGGTGACGGGCTTCGCGCACATCCACGGCCACCCGGTCGGCATCGTCGCGAACAACGGCATCCTGTTCTCCGAGTCCGCCCAGAAGGGCGCCCACTTCATCGAGCTGTGCGACCAGCGCGGCATCCCGCTGGTGTTCCTGCAGAACATCTCCGGATTCATGGTCGGCAGGGACTACGAGGCGGGTGGCATCGCCAAGCACGGCGCCAAGATGGTGACGGCCGTGGCCTGCACGCGCGTGCCGAAGCTGACGGTCGTGGTCGGCGGTTCGTACGGCGCGGGCAACTACTCGATGTGCGGCCGGGCCTACAGCCCCCGCTTCCTGTGGATGTGGCCGAACGCCAAGATCTCCGTGATGGGCGGCGAGCAGGCCGCGTCCGTCCTCGCGACCGTCAAGCGCGACCAGTTGGAGTCGCGCGGCGAGCAGTGGGCAGCCGAGGACGAAGAGGCGTTCAAGGACCCGATCCGCGCGCAGTACGAGCAGCAGGGCAGCGCCTACTACGCCACGGCCAGGCTCTGGGACGACGGCGTGATCGACCCCCTGGAGACCCGGCAGGTCCTCGGCCTCGCCCTGACCGCGTGCGCCGAGGCCCCGCTGGGCGAGCCCGGCTTCGGCGTCTTCCGGATGTGAGGCGGGCCATGACGGACATCCACAGCGTCGAAAGAGGGACCATGTTCGACACCGTTCTTGTCGCCAACCGCGGCGAGATCGCCGTCCGCGTCATCCGCACCCTGCGGGCGCTCGGCGTCCGCTCCGTCGCCGTCTTCAGCGACGCGGACGCGGACGCCCGGCACGTGCGCGAGGCGGACACGGCCGTGCGGATCGGCCCCGCACCGGCCACCGAGAGCTATCTGTCCGTCGAGCGCCTCCTGGAGGCGGCGGCGAAGTCCGGCGCCCAGGCGGTCCACCCGGGCTACGGCTTCCTCGCGGAGAACGCCGAGTTCGCGCACGCCTGCGCGCGGGCCGGTCTCACCTTCATCGGCCCGCCCGCCGACGCCATCTCCCTGATGGGCGACAAGATCCGCGCCAAGGAGACGGTGCAGAAGGCCGGTGTCCCGGTCGTCCCCGGCTCCTCGGGCAGCGGCCTGACCGATGCCCAACTGGCTGAGGCGGCACGGGAGATCGGCATGCCCGTACTGCTCAAGCCGAGCGCGGGCGGCGGCGGCAAGGGCATGCGCCTGGTGCGCGACGAGGCGCTGATCGACGAGGAGATCGCGGCGGCCCGCCGTGAGGCCAGGGCCTCCTTCGGCGACGACACGCTGCTCGTGGAGCGGTGGATCGACCGCCCGCGGCACATCGAGATCCAGGTCCTCGCCGACGGCCACGGGAACGTGGTGCACCTCGGCGAGCGCGAGTGCTCCCTCCAGCGCCGCCACCAGAAGATCATCGAGGAGGCGCCGAGCGTCCTGCTCGACGAGGCCACGCGCGCGGCGATGGGCGAGGCCGCGGTCCAGGCGGCCCGCTCGTGCGGGTACGCGGGCGCGGGCACGGTGGAGTTCATCGTGCCGGGCAAGGACCCCTCGTCGTACTACTTCATGGAGATGAACACCCGCCTCCAGGTGGAGCACCCGGTCACCGAGCTCATCACCGGGCTCGACCTGGTGGAGTGGCAGCTGCGCGTGGCCGCGGGCGAACAACTGCCCTTCGGGCAGCAGGACATCACCCTCACCGGCCACGCGATCGAGGCCCGCGTCTGCGCCGAGGACCCCTCCCGCGGCTTCCTCCCCTCCGGCGGCACGGTCCTCTCCCTGCACGAGCCGCAGGGCGACGGCGTGCGCACCGACTCGGGGCTGAGCGAGGGCACGGAGGTCGGCAGCCTCTACGACCCGATGCTGTCGAAGGTCATCGCGTACGGCCCCGACCGCGCGACGGCCCTGCGCAAGCTGCGCGCCGCCCTCGCCGACACCGTCACCCTCGGCGTGCCGACGAACGCGGGCTTCCTGCGCAGGCTGCTCGCCCACCCGGCCGTGGTCGCGGGCGACCTCGACACCGGCCTGGTGGAGCGCGAGGCGGACGCCCTGGTGCCCGACGGGGTGCCGGACGAGGTCTACGAAGCGGCGGCGGCGGTACGGGAAGCGGCACTCGCCCCGGCCGGTGACGGCTGGACGGACCCCTTCTCCGTACCCAGCGGCTGGCGGCTCGGCGGCGCGCCCGCGCCCCTGACCCACTGGCTGCGCGTGCCAGGGCTCGAACCCGTCGCCCACCGGCTCGGCGCGGGCTCCCGCACCGTGGCGGCCGACCGCGTGTCCGTCACCGTCGACGGCACCCTGCACACCTTCCGCCGCGCGGGCGACTGGCTCGGCCGCGACGGCGACGCGTGGCACGTGATGGACCACGACCCGGTGGCCGCGTCCCTCACCGGCGCCGCGCACGTGGGGGCCGACGCGCTCACCGCCCCCATGCCGGGCACCGTCACGGTCGTGAAGGTCTCCACCGGAGACCAAGTGACGGCCGGGCAGAGCCTGTTGGTGGTCGAGGCGATGAAGATGGAGCACGTCATCGCCGCCCCGCACGCGGGCACCGTCACCGAACTCGACGTCACCCCCGGCACCACGGTCGCCATGGACCAGATCCTCGCCGTGGTCGAGCCCCACGAAACCGAGGCCGCCCCCCAGGAGGCGTCATGACCGCCGCCGGACTCCCCATGGCCGTCCCCGCCCAGGGCCTGCCGCCCCGCGTCCGCATCCACGAGGTGGGCGCGCGCGACGGCCTGCAGAACGAGAAGGGGGTCGTCCCCACCGAGATCAAGGCGGAGTTCGTCCACCGCCTCGCCGACGCGGGCCTCGCCACCATCGAGGCGACCAGCTTCGTGCACCCCAAGTGGGTGCCCCAACTGGCCGACGCCGAGCAGCTGTTCCCGCTGCTCGGCGACCTCCAGGGCGTGCACCTTCCGGTCCTCGTGCCGAACGAACGCGGCCTGGACCGCGCCCTCGCGCTCGGCGCGCACCGCGTCGCCGTCTTCGCCAGCGCCACCGAGTCCTTCGCCAAGGCCAACCTGAACCGCACGGTGGACGAGGCGCTCGCGATGTTCGACCCGGTGGTCTCCCGCGCGCGGGAGAGCGAGCTGCACGTCCGCGGCTACCTCTCCATGTGCTTCGGCGACCCCTGGGAGGGCCCGGTGCCCGTCGCCCAGGTCGTCCGCGTCTGCCGCGCCCTGCTCGACATGGGCTGCGACGAGCTGAGCCTCGGCGACACGATCGGCGTGGCCACACCGGGCCATGTGCAGTCCCTGCTCGCCGAGTTGAACGAGGAGGGCGTGCCGACCGACCGCATCGGCGTGCACTTCCACGACACGTACGGCCAGGCACTCGCCAACACCCTCGCCGCGCTGCAGCACGGCGTGACGACGGTGGACGCCTCGGCGGGCGGCCTCGGCGGCTGCCCGTACGCGAAGAGCGCCACCGGCAACCTCGCCACCGAAGACCTCGTGTGGATGCTGCAAGGACTCGGCATCGACACCGGGGTCGACCTCGGCCGTCTCAGCGCCACCAGCGCCTGGATGGCAGACCAGTTGGGCCGACCCAGCCCGTCCCGCACCGTCCGCGCCCTGACCCACCAGGAGCAGTGAAACAACGATGGACCACCGTCTGAGCCCCGAGCACGAGGAACTGCGCCGCACCGTCGAGGCGTTCGCGCACGACGTGATCGCGCCGAAGATCGGCGACCTCTACGAGAGGCACGAGTTCCCGTACGAGATCGTCCGCGAGATGGGCCGCATGGGCCTGTTCGGGCTGCCCTTCCCCGAGGAGTTCGGCGGGATGGGCGGCGACTACCTCGCGCTCGGCATCGCCCTCGAAGAGCTCGCCCGCGTCGACTCGTCGGTGGCGATCACCCTGGAGGCGGGCGTCTCCCTCGGTGCGATGCCGATCCACCTCTTCGGCACCGAGGAGCAGAAGCGCGAGTGGCTGCCGAAGCTGTGCTCGGGCGAGGTCCTCGGCGCGTTCGGCCTGACCGAGCCGGACGGCGGCTCGGACGCGGGCGGCACCCGCACGACGGCGGTGCGCGACGGCGACGAGTGGGTGATCAACGGCTCCAAGTGCTTCATCACCAACTCGGGGACGGACATCACGGGCCTGGTCACGGTCACCGCCGTCACCGGCCGCAAGGAGGACGGGCGGCCGCTGATCTCCGCGATCATCGTCCCGTCGGGGACGCCGGGCTTCACGGTCGCCGCGCCGTACTCGAAGGTCGGCTGGAACGCGTCGGACACCCGCGAGCTCTCCTTCTCCGACGTCCGGGTCCCGGCGGCGAACCTGCTCGGCACGGAGGGCCGCGGGTACGCCCAGTTCCTGCGCATCCTCGACGAGGGCCGCGTGGCCATCTCCGCGCTCGCCACCGGGCTCGCCCAGGGCTGTGTGGACGAGTCCGTGAAGTACGCCAAGGAGCGGCACGCCTTCGGGAAGCCGATCGGTGCGAATCAAGCCATCCAGTTCAAGATCGCCGACATGGAGATGCGGGCGCACATGGCCCGCGTCGGCTGGCACGACGCGGCATCGCGGCTGGTCGCCGGTGAGCCGTTCAAGAAGGAGGCGGCCATCGCCAAGCTGTACTCGTCGACGGTCGCGGTGGACAACGCCCGCGAGGCCACGCAGATCCACGGCGGGTACGGCTTCATGAACGAATACCCCGTGGCCAGGATGTGGCGCGACTCCAAGATCCTGGAGATCGGCGAGGGCACGAGCGAGGTGCAGCGCATGCTGATCGCGCGGGAGCTGGGTTTCGCGGGCTGAGGTCCCCGCACGGCGTTTCGCGGGCCGCGCGGTCCCGGCAAGGCGTTTCGCGGGCCGCGGTCCCGGCAAGGCGCGGGTGACGTGAGGGGCCACTGACCCCGGAGTCAGCTTAGGCTAGCCTAAGCTCTACTTCCGGCCAGTGGCCCCGCCGCCGTACCGTCACGAAAGCAGAGATCCATGCCCCAGCTCCGCCGCCCGTCCGCCACCTCCGCGCCGTCCCGTCGCGGCATCCTCACCGCAGGCGGCGCCCTCGGCCTCACCGCCGTCCTGGCAGCCTGCGGCAGCGAGAAGAAGGACAGCGGCGGCACGAGCAAGGAGGCGCCGGGCAAGTCCGGGCCCTGGAGCTTCAAGGACGACCGCGGCGAGACCGCCAAGAAGGACGCGACGCCGAAGAACATCGTCGCCTTCACCGGCGTCGCCGCCGCCCTGTTCGACTACGGCATCGAGGTCAAGGGCGTCTTCGGCCCGACGAAGACCAAGGACGGCAAGGCCGACGTCCAGGCCGGCGACATGGACATCAGCAAGCTGACGATCATCGGCAACGAATGGGGCCAGTTCAACATCGAGAAGTACGCGGGCCTCGCCCCGGACGTGCTGATCTCCACGATGTTCGACGACAAGGGCACCCTCTGGTACGTCCCCGAGGAGAGCGAGGACAAGGTCCTCAAGCTCGCCCCGAGCGTCGGCATCAGCGTCTACGACCGCCAGCTGACCCACCCGCTGCAGCGCATCCAGGCCCTCGCCGAGTCGCTCGGCGCGGACGTGAAGTCCGACAAGGTCGTCAGGGCGAAGAAGCGCTTCGAGGCGGCGTCCGAGCGGCTGCGCAAGGTCGCCAAGGCGCACAAGGACATCAAGGTCCTCGTCGGCTCCGCGAGCCAGGACCTGTTCTACGTCTCCGGGTCGAACCTCTCGGTCGACCTGGAGTACTTCAAGGCGCTCGGCGTGAACCTCATCGAGCCGCCGGAGAAGGCGAAGAAGGAGTCCGGCGGCTGGTTCGAGAGCCTCAGCTGGGAGAACGTCGACCAGTACGACGCGGACCTCATCATGATGGACAACCGCACCTCGGCGCTCCAGCCCGCCGCCCTCGACAAGTCCAAGCCGACCTGGCAGAAGCTGCCCGCGGTCAAGGCCGGACAGGTCATCCCGCGTGTCGCGGAGCCCATCTTCTCGTACGACAAGTGCGCGCCGATCCTGGAGGACCTGGCGGACGCGATCGAGAAGGCGAAGAAGCTGAAGAAGTAGCCCGCCCGGCGCGAAACGAAGCAACTCGCCCGGCGCGAAGCGAAGTACGCGGCGCGAAACGGGGCAAGTCGCCCCGGCACAAACGGAGCCACCTCGTCCAAAACGGACCAGGTGGCTCCGTTTTTGTTACGCGGTGAGACCGAATGAACCCCCCGGGTTCAATGAAACGGATGCTTAGGTTAGGCTAACCTTAGTTTCACCGCGCCCTCGCCTCCCCTCATTCCTGTCCCCGAGGGCGCGGTTCTAGTCCCCTCAACTGGAGGACAGTTCATGCGCTCGCACCTGCTCAATGACACCACCGCGGAGCGATACCGCAGCTCCGTGACGGAAGGAGTCGAGCGGGTGGCGGCCCAACTCGCCACCACCACCCGTCCGTTCACCGGGATATCCGTCGACGACCTCGCGCCCCGCATCGCGGCCGTCGACCTGGACGAGCCCCTGCACGACACCGTCGCCGCGCTCGACGAGCTCGAAGAGCTCTATCTGCGCGACGCGGTCTACTTCCACCACCCCCGCTACCTCGCGCACCTCAACTGCCCGGTCGTCATCCCCGCCGTCCTGGGCGAGGCCGTGCTCTCCGCCGTCAACTCCTCCCTGGACACCTGGGACCAGTCGGCGGGCGGCACCCTCATCGAACGCCGCATCATCGACTGGACCACCGAGCGGATCGGCCTCGGCCCGGCCGCCGACGGCGTGTTCACCAGCGGCGGCACCCAGTCCAACCTCCAGGCGCTGCTGCTCGCCCGCGAGGAGGCCAAGGGCGAGGACCCCACCAGAATGCGGATCTTCGCCTCCGAGGTCGGTCACTTCAGCGTCCAGAAGGCGGCGAGGCTGCTCGGCCTCGGCGAGGACGCCGTCGTGGTCATCCCCACCGACCACAACAAGCGCATGCAGACCGTCGCCCTCGCCCGCGAACTGGAACGCTGCCGCCGCGACGACCTCTCCCCCATGGCCGTCGTCGCCACCGCGGGCACCACCGACTTCGGCTCCATCGACCCGCTGCCCGAGATCGCCGAACTGTGCGCGCAGTACGGCACCTGGATGCACGTCGACGCCGCGTACGGCTGCGGTCTGCTCGCCTCGCGCAAGAACCGGCACCTGCTCGACGGCATCGAGCACGCCGACTCGGTGACCGTGGACTACCACAAGTCCTTCTTCCAGCCGGTGAGTTCATCGGCCGTCCTGGTGCGCGACCGGAGCACCCTGTCCCACGCGACGTACCACGCCGAATACCTCAACCCGCGCCGCGCGGTGCAGGAGCGCATCCCCAACCAGGTCGACAAGTCCCTCCAGACGACCCGGCGCTTCGACGCGCTGAAACTGTGGATGACGCTGCGCGTGATGGGCGCCGACGGCATCGGCGCCCTCTTCGACGAGGTGTGCGACCTCGCCACGGAGGGCTGGCAGCTGCTCGCCGCCGACCCGCGCTACGACGTCGTGGTGGAGCCGCAGCTCTCCACGCTCGTCTTCCGCTACATCCCCTCGGCGATCTGCGACCCCGCCGCCATCGACCGCGCCAACCTCTACGCCCGCAAGGCCCTGTTCGCCTCCGGCGACGCGGTGGTGGCGGGCACCAAGGTGGGCGAGCGCCAGTTCCTGAAGTTCACCCTGCTCAACCCCGAGACCACCACCGACGACATCACCGCCGTCCTCGACCTGATCGCAGGACACGCCGAGCAGTACCTGGGAGACTCCCTTGACCGCGCTTCCTGAGCCCCTCGACTTCATCGGGATCGGCCTCGGCCCGTTCAACCTCGGCCTCGCCTGCCTGACCGAGCCGCTCGACGAACTGAACGGGCTCTTCCTGGAGTCCAAGCCGGACTTCGAGTGGCACTCCGGAATGTTCCTGGAGGGCGCCCACCTCCAGACCCCGTTCATGTCGGACCTGGTCACCCTCGCCGACCCCACGTCCCCGTACTCGTTCCTCAACTACCTGAAGGAATCGGGACGGTTGTACTCGTTCTACATCCGCGAGAACTTCTATCCACTGCGTACCGAGTACAACGACTACTGCCGCTGGGCCGCCGCGAAACTCTCCTCGATCCGCTTCGGCACGACGGTCGCCGAGGTGTCGTACGAGGACGAGAACGAGGTCTACGTCGTACGCACCACGGCCGGTGAGTTCCTCCGCGCCCGCCGCCTCGTCCTCGGCACCGGCACGCCGCCGCACCTGCCCGAGACCTGCGAAGGACTCGGCGGGGACGCGATCCACAACTCCCGCTATCTACAGAGCAAGCAGGAGCTGCAGAAGAAGGAGTCGATCACGCTGGTGGGCAGCGGCCAGTCCGCCGCCGAGATCTACTACGACCTGCTCGCCGAGATCGACGTGCACGGCTACCGGCTCAACTGGGTCACCCGCTCGCCGCGCTTCTTCCCGCTCGAATACACCAAACTGACGCTGGAGATGACCTCTCCGGACTACATCGACTACTTCCACGCGCTACCCGAGCCGACCCGCTACCGCCTGGAGACCCAGCAGAAGGGCCTCTTCAAGGGCATCGACGGCGCACTGATCGACTCGATCTTCGACCTGCTCTACCAGAAGAACCTCACCGGGCCCGTGCAGACCCGGCTGCTCACCAACACCGCGCTGAGCGACGCCAGTTACGACAGCGAGACCAGGACGTACACGCTCGGCCTGCGCCAGGAGGAGCAGGAGAAGGACTTCCGGCTCGACACCCAGGGCCTGATCCTCGCCACCGGCTACCGCTACCGCGTCCCGGACTTCCTCGCCCCGGTCCACGACCGCATCCGCTGGGACGGCCAGGGCCGCTTCGACGTCGCCCGCAACTACAGCATCGACACCACCGGGAACGGCATCTTCCTGCAGAACGCCTCGGTGCACACCCACTCGATCACGAGCCCCGACCTCGGTATGGGCGCGTATCGCAACGCGTACATCGTCGGCGAGCTGCTCGGCCGCGAGGCCTACCCGGTCGAGAAGTCCATCGCGTTCCAGGAGTTCGCCGCTCCGGAGGGGACCCTCGCATGACCGACTTCGCCTTCCGTCCGCTCGACCCCCTGACCGACGCCGAGCTCGTGCACGGCTGGGTGACCCACCCCAAGGCTGCCTTCTGGCTGATGCAGGAGGCCACGCTGCCCGAGGTCGAGCGCGAGTACATGTCGATCGCCGCCGCCGAGCACCACGACGCGTTCCTCGGCCTGCACAAGGGCGTGCCCGCCTTCCTGATGGAGCGCTACGACCCCGCGCACGTCGAACTCGTCGGCCTGTACGAGCCGTTGCCCGGCGACGTCGGCATGCACTTCCTCACCGCGCCCACCGACGTCCGCATCCCCGGCTTCACGCGCGGCGTGATCACGGCGGTTATGCGGGAGCTCTTCGCCGACCCGGCGACCGAGCGGGTCGTGGTCGAACCCGACGTACGCAACACCGCCGTGCACGCCCTCAACGAAGCCGTCGGGTTCCGGCCCGAGGGCGTCATCCAGAAGCCGGAGAAGGAAGCGCTGCTGAGCTTCTGCACCCGCGAACAGTTCGAAGCAGCCGTACGTGAAGCTGCGGCAAGCGAAAGGGAATTGGCGATATGACCCTGTCCGACACCGTGGCGCACCTGTCCCCGGAGCGCTGGGCCGCGGCCAACCGCCTGCTCATCCGCAAAGCACTCGCCGAATTCGCCCACGAACGCCTCCTCGCCCCCGAGCCACTGGGCGACGGCGCCTACGCCGTCCGCAGCGACGACGCCCTCACCCGCTACCGGTTCACCGCCCGGGTCCTGCGCCTCGACCACTGGCAGATCGACGCGGAGTCGATCACCCGCCACCGCGACGGCGGCGAACTCCCCCTCAACGCCCTGGAGTTCTTCACCGAGCTGCGCGGCGCGCTCGGCCTGAGCGACACGATCCTGCCGGTCTACCTGGAGGAGATCTCCTCCACCCTCTCCGGCACCTGCTACAAACTCACCAAGCCCGCGATCCCGGCCGCCGAGCTCTCCCGCTCCGGCTTCCAGGAGATCGAGACGGGCATGACCGAGGGCCACCCCTGCTTCGTCGCCAACAACGGACGGCTCGGCTTCGGCGTGCACGAGTACCTCTCGTACGCCCCCGAGACCGCGAGCCCGGTACGCCTGGTGTGGCTGGCGGCCCGCAAGGACCGCGCGGCGTTCACGGCGGGCGCGGGAATCGACTACGAGTCGTTCCTCCTCGCCGAGCTCGGCGAGGACACCCTGGACCGCTTCGAGAGGATCCTGCGCGGTCAGGGCCTCGACCCCGCCGAGTACCTGCTGATCCCGGCCCACCCCTGGCAGTGGTGGAACAAACTGTCGGTGACCTTCGCCGCCGAGGTCGCCCAGCGCCACCTCGTCTGCCTCGGCGAGGGCGACGACGAGTACCTCGCGCAGCAGTCGATCCGCACCTTCTTCAACTCCACGACCCCCGCCAAGCACTATGTGAAGACGGCGCTCTCCGTCATCAACATGGGCTTCATGCGCGGCCTTTCGGCGGCGTACATGGAGGCGACCCCGGCGATCAACGACTGGCTCGCGGGGCTCATCGAGAACGACGCGACGCTGCGCGACACCGGCCTGACGATCATCCGCGAGCGCGCCGCGGTCGGCTACCGGCACCTGGAGTACGAGGCCGCCACCGACCGCTACTCCCCCTACCGCAAGATGCTCGCGGCGCTGTGGCGCGAGAGCCCCGTGGAGTCCATAGGCGAGGGCGAGCAACTGGCCACGATGGCGTCGCTGCTGCACGTCGACCGGGACGGCGGCACCTTCGCGGGCGCGTTGATCGAACGCTCGGGCCTCGCCCCCACCGAGTGGCTGCGCCGCTACCTGCACGCGTACCTGACGCCGCTCCTGCACAGCTTCTACGCGTACGACCTGGTCTTCATGCCGCACGGCGAGAACGTGATCCTGGTCCTGAAGGACGGCGTCGTACAGCGCGCGATCTTCAAGGACATCGCCGAGGAGATCGCGGTGATGGACCCGGACGCGGTCCTGCCGCCGATGGTCGAACGGATCCGCGTGGAGGTCCCCGAGGACAAGAAGCTCCTGTCGATCTTCACGGACGTCTTCGACTGCTTCTTCCGCTTCCTGGCGGCGAACCTCGTCTCCGAGGGCCTGGTCGACGAGGACACGTTCTGGCGGGCGGTCGCGGAGTGCGTGACCACCTACCAGGAGGCGACGCCCCAACTGGCGGACAAGTTCAAGCAGTACGACATGTTCGCCCCGGAGTTCTCGCTGTCCTGCCTCAACCGGCTCCAGCTGCGCAACAACGAGCAGATGGTGGACCTGTCCGACCCCTCGGGCGCGCTGCAGCTGATCGGGACGCTCAAGAACCCGATCGCATAAGGCCGCCCCACAGAACCGACGGGCGCCCCGGAGACGGTCCTCCGGGGCGCCCGTCCTCAGCTCACTTGCCGGGCCACGGCACCTGCGGCGACTTGTAGTAGCCGATGCCGAGTGCGTCCCAGCGCGGCGCCTGCGCGGCGAGCCGCACCTTGTACGCGTCCCAGTCGTGCGTGGCCGCGGGCGACCAGCCGAGCTCGGCGATCCCGGGAAGCCGCGGGAACGCCATGTAGTCGAGGTGCGCGGAGGTCGACAGGGTCTCCGTCCACAGCGGCGCCTCGACGCCCATCACCGAGTCGGCGGGCGCGCCCTGGAGGTAGGTCCCCGGGTCCCAGTCGTAGGACCGTTCGACCTCGACGTAGCCCGCCCAGGACAGGCCGAGCGGGGTGTCCTTGGTGTACTTGTGGTCGATGTAGGCACGGTCGGCCGGCGAGAGGACCAGCTTGGTGCCGTTCTTCGCGGCGTTCACGACCTCCTCGCGCTCGGCGGCGCCGGTCTTGTCGTAGCCCCAGTACTGCGCGACGGCCCCCTTGACGGGCTTGGCACCGGCCAGCTGGTGCCAGCCCATGACCTTCTTGCCGTACTTGGCGACCACCGGCTGCACCTTCTCCATGAACGCCACGAAGTCCTCGTGGCTGGTGGAGTGCGCCTCGTCGCCGCCGATGTGGATGTACTCGCCGGGCGTCAGGGCGGCCAGCTCGCGGATGACGTCGTCCACGAAGTCGTACGTGACGTCCTTCTTCACGCACAGCGAGCTGAAGCCGACCTCGGTGCCGGTGTAGAGCGGCGGCGCGACGCCGTTGCAGTTCAGCTCGGCGTACGAGGCGAGGGCCGCGTTGGTGTGCCCCGGCATGTCGATCTCCGGGATGACCTCCAGATGGCGCGAGGCGGCGTACGCGACGATCTCCTTGTACTGCGCCTTCGTGTAGTAGCCGCCCTTGCCGCCGCCGACCTGCGTGGATCCGCCGTACGTCGCCAGGCGCGGCCAGGAGTCGATGGCGATGCGCCAGCCCTGGTCGTCGCTGAGGTGCAGGTGCAGCTTGTTCATCTTGTAGAGCGCCGCCTGGTCGATGTAGCGCTTGACCTGGTCGACGGTGAAGAAGTGCCGCGAGACGTCGAGCATGGTGCCGCGATAGGCGTAGCGCGGGCTGTCCTCGATGGTGCCGCCCGCGATCCGCCACGGGCCGCGCTGCTTGGTCTTCTTCTCCAGGGCCGCGGGCAGCTGCTGGCGCACCGTCTGGATGCCGTGGAAGAGCCCGGCGTCCGACCAGGAGGTGATGGTGAGCGAGCCGCGCGTGGAGATGACCCGGTAGCCCTCGGCGCCGAGGGCCTTGTTCGCGGGATCGGCGCTGATGCGCAGGCGGATGCCGTCACTGCCGCCGCTGTCGGTGACGGGCAGCTTGTAGCCGGTGGCGGGACGCAGCACGCCCGCGAGGTACTCACCGGCCCGGCGCTCCGCCGGATTGCCGCTGTCGACGCGGATCCGGGTCTTGGCGGTGATCTCGAAGCCGGGCCCGCCCGGCACGGCCTTCAGGGGCGCGGGCACGATCTGGCCGAGTGGGGTGACCGCGGGGCGCTCGGCCTTCCCGGCGGGCGCCGCGGCGAACGAGGAGATTCCGGCGGCCGCCACGAGCAGCAGCGAGCCGAGTATGCGGGTCGTGCGGGTCGTCTTTCCGTGCGATCTCACAAGCGGTTCCCTTCGACGGGCGGGCGCCGCGATGGGGCACGAGTGCGGCGCGCGTCTGTGGTGGCGCAACTGTGGTGCATCGCAATCGAACGGTCCCCATTGGTAACCCGGTCACTACAAGGGGTCAAGGGTGTAGACCTTTTCTCCAAGGGGTCGGTGCGAGAATCCACGCATGGCGGAAATCATCCAGCGGGACGGGACCTGGACCTTCGACGGCGAGGCGTTGCGCCTCGTGCCGGGACACGACAAGAGCGTGTCCCTGCTGCGCAAGACGCTGGGAGAACTGACGGTCCCACTGGGGGCGTTGGCGGGCATCGCCTTCGAACAGGGCAAGAAGTCGGGCCGGTTGAGGCTACGACTGCGCGACGGCTCCGACCCGCTGCTCCATGCCACGGGCGGCAAGCTCACGGACTCCGCGGACCCGTATCAGCTGGTCGTGGAGCCGGACCGGTACGGCGTCGCGGAGTATCTGGTCGACGAGGTGCGCAACGCCCTCCTGATCGAACAGGTCCCCACGACCGCCTGCCCGGCCTACCTTCTCGCGGGCCCCGCCGTACCCCTGTCGGTCTCGGCGGGAGACGGCACGGCGAGCTTCGACGGGGAGCGCGTGCGCCTGGAGTGGAACTGGAAGACGGAGGACGCCAAGTCCGCATCGGGCACCCGTTCGATCGCGCTCGACGACATCGCCGCGGTGGACTGGCAGCCCTCGGGCGGCCTGGAGAACGGCCACCTCCGCTTCACCGTCAAGAACGCGCCGACCAAGGCCCCGCCGAAGTACGACCCGAACGCGGTCGAGCTGTGGGGCTTCAAGAAGGACCCGCTGATGGCGCTGGTCGCCGCGGCGGTGCAGGCCCGCCTGCCGCACCCGTCCGGCGCCGCTCCCCTCGCGGTGGAGCAGGCACCGGCCACCCCGGCGCCCGCTGCCGCACAGGCGCCGGTCGAGGACCACGACGCGCTCCTGCGGCGGCTGCGGGAGCTCGGTGAGCTGCACCAGGCCGGGATCCTCACGGACGAGGAGTTCAGCACGGCGAAGCAGGCGGTTCTGAAGCGAATGTGAGCCCGCGTGGCCCGATCCGACACGAGCCTGCCCGATTCCGGGCAGGATTCTTGCGAAAGGGCATGCGATACCCCAGGATCATCGAATGCACGACGACCTGGTGGACCACCTCACCCGCAGCACCCCGCTCCAGCGGGGCGAAGCGCTGCGGGTCATCCAGGACGTGCTCGCCTACTTCGACGAGACGACCGAAGCGTTCGTCCGTCGCCGCCACCGCGAACTGCAGGGTCAGGGCCTGCTGAACGCGGCGATCTTCCAGCAGATCTCGGCGGATCTCGAATACCGCGCGGTCGCGCCGCCCGAGCTCACCCTTCGGCAGCTGCGCCGCATCGTCTACGGCTAGGACACCCTTTTATGTGCGGAATCGTCGGATACATCGGCAAGCGTGACGTCGCCCCGCTCCTCCTCGAAGGACTCCAGCGCCTGGAGTACCGCGGCTACGACTCGGCGGGCATCGCCGTCACCAGCCCCAAGGCCGCGGGCCTGAAGACCGTCAAGGCCAAGGGTCGTGTGCGCGACCTGGAGGCCAAGGTCCCGGCCCGCTTCAAGGGCACCACCGGCATCGCCCACACCCGCTGGGCCACCCACGGCGCCCCCTCCGACGAGAACGCGCACCCCCACCTGTCCCAGGACAACAAGGTGGCCGTCGTCCACAACGGCATCATCGACAACGCCTCCGAGCTGCGCGCCAAGCTGACCGCCGACGGCGTCGAGTTCCTCTCCGAGACGGACACCGAGGTCCTCACCCACCTCATCGCCCGCGCCCAGGCCGACACCCTGGAGGAGAAGGTCCGCGAGGCCCTGCGCCACATCGAGGGCACCTACGGCATCGCCGTCCTGCACGCCGACTTCAACGACCGCATCGTGGTCGCCCGCAACGGCTCCCCGGTCGTCCTCGGCATCGGCGAGAAGGAGATGTTCGTCGCCTCGGACGTCGCCGCGCTCGTCTCGCACACCCGCCAGGTCGTCACCCTCGACGACGGCGAGATGGCCACCATCAAGGCCGACGACTACCGCACGTACACCACCGAGGGCTCGCGTACGACGGCGTCGCCGACCACCGTGGAGTGGGAGGCCGAGTCGTACGACATGGGCGGCCACGACACGTACATGCACAAGGAGATCTTCGAGCAGCCCGAGGCCGTGGACCGCGTCCTGCGCGGCCGCATCGACGACCGCTTCTCCACCGTGCACCTCGGCGGCCTCAACCTCGACGCGCACGACGCCCGCAAGGTGCGCCGCGTCAAGATCCTCGGCTGCGGCACCTCGTACCACGCGGGCATGATCGGCGCCCAGATGATCGAGGAGCTGGCCCGCATCCCCGCCGACGCGGAGCCCGCGTCCGAGTTCCGCTACCGCAACCCGGTCGTGGACCCCGACACCCTCTACATCGCGGTCTCCCAGTCCGGCGAGACCTACGACGTGCTCGCCGCGGTCCAGGAGCTCAAGCGCAAGGGCGCCCGCGTCCTCGGCGTGGTGAACGTGGTCGGCTCGGCGATCGCCCGCGAGGCCGACGCGGGCGTCTACGTCCACGCGGGCCCCGAGGTCTGCGTCGTCTCCACCAAGTGCTTCACCAACACCACGGTCGCCTTCGCGCTGCTCGCCCTGCACCTGGGCCGCATCCGTGACCTGTCGGTCTCCGACGGCAAGCGGATCATCGAGGGCCTGCGCAAGCTCCCCGGCCAGATCTCGGAGGTCCTCAAGCAGGAGGACGAGATCAAGAAGATCGCCAAGCAGTACGCGGACGCCCGCTCGATGCTCTTCATCGGACGCGTACGCGGCTACCCCGTCGCCCGCGAGGCCTCCCTCAAGCTCAAGGAGGTCTCGTACATCCACGCCGAGGCGTACCCTGCCTCCGAGCTCAAGCACGGCCCGCTCGCGCTCATCGAGCCCGCGCTCCCCACGGTCGCGATCGTCCCGAACGACGACCTCCTGGAGAAGAACCGCGCCGCTCTGGAGGAGATCAAGGCCCGCAGCGGCAAGATCCTCGCGGTCGCGCACCAGGAACAGGAGAAGGCCGACCAGACGATCGTCGTCCCCAAGAACGAGAACGAGCTGGACCCGATCCTGATGGGCATCCCGCTCCAACTCCTCGCGTACCACACGGCGTTGGCACTGGGCAGGGACATCGACAAGCCGCGGAACCTCGCCAAGTCCGTGACGGTGGAGTAGAGGCACCCCGATCAGGGGCGCCCCGTAAGGGGCGCGGGGAACTGCGCGATCAGCCCCCACGCCCCCGCAGGAAGCAGACAAACGGGACGGGCCCCATGCGTGCCACCAGCACATGGAACCCGTCCCCCAGAGGGCCGGGGTCGCCCATTACCCCGGCCCGCGCCCAGCGCCCGCTCAGCCGGCGACCGTCACCCCCCGGCCCGCGGGGCGCCCCGGAAGGGCCGTGGGCCAGTTCGCGAGGGCGGCCGTCGCGCCGTACCAGGCCAGGAGCCCGCCGGCCGCGGCGAACCAGCCGCCCGCCTTGCCCAGGCCCGCGCTGTCGCCGAACCGCGCGAGGGCGAGCAGGAGCAGCGCCACGAAGAGCAGCCCGTACGTCCCGCGCGTGAGCGCTCCCGCACCCGCCGCCCCGAGGGTCAGGCTGAGCGCGACGAGCGCGAAGAGCAGCAGGAAGAGGCCCGCCGCGTTCGCCGAGACCGGCGCGTCGGCCGCGGTGCCCCAGGTGAACCAGAGAGCGCCGAGCGCGGTGAAGGCCGTGCCCGTGGCCGCGTCCTTGTCGCGGAACGCGAAGAGACCGGCGGCGAACAGGGCGACGCCGCCGACGTAGGTGGCGAGGGAGACGGCGTCCGCCGCCGTCACGCCGTCGATCACTTGGGTATGACCGAGGCCGAAGGCCAACAGCGTGAGTCCCAGGGCGAGGTGGCCGAGAGTCGAGGTGGTGCTTCCCGCAGAGACGTCCTTGTCCACGGCGGGCTCCCTTCCTGTGCGGTGGAGCGATGGTGCGGTGGTGCCGCGCGATGCCGGTCCCGCACTCCGTCTCCGTAGAACGGGTGCGCCAGCGACCTTTATGTACCCTTCACAAGGGAGCAAACCACCTCTACGCGCGAGTAGATTTATCTACTCGTGCCACCACCCACCGGGCCTCCCCGAAAAAGGAGTTGAAGACTCGACTTCGCCACCCCACCTGCCGCGAGGGCCCGTTACGGAATGTCCCCGTTACGGAATGACGATGACGGGACGCTGCGCCCGCCGCGCGAGCCGCCCCGCGACGGAGCCGAAGATCCGGCCCACGATGCCGTGCGTGGAGCCGACGACGATCGCGTCCGCGCTGTACTCGCGGCCGACCTCCTCCAGCTCGTGGCAGATGTCGCCGCCGCGCTCGACCAGGATCCAGGGCACCTCGGACAGATAGTCCGCACAGGCCAGTTCGAGTCCGAGCACCTCGGTGCGATGGTCCGGCACGTCGACGAAGACCGGTGGCTCGCAGCCCGCCCACACCGTGGTGGGCAGCCGGTTGGCGACATGCACGATGATCAGGCCCGAGCCCGAACGGTGGGCCATGCCGATCGCGTACGAGAGCGCCCGCTCACTGGACGTCGAGCCGTCGAAGCCGACGACGACGCCATGTCGGAATGCGGGATCGCAGGAATGACGTGTTTCTTCCGCCGCCAGGGGGGTCGCTGTCGGATCGGCGACCTGCCGCTTGCGGTCCGCGGGTTCGGAGAATTCGTGACCGGCCATCGGTGTCTCGGCGAAGGAGTCCTCTGTGGGAGGGTCGGCTTGTTCGGGTGGTACGAAGGTCGTGGTACGAAAGGTTCTGGTACGAAGGTTCAGTACCTGGAAGGTCGTCCGGGAATCATCTTCCCAACCCCATACCCCCAAGGGTACGGCGACACTCCTCTCCTGCCCAGAGCCTGCGAAGACCCCCGTACGGGCGTCTCCTGCCGGGCCGCGCAGGGGCCTCCGGCGTTCACCGGAGCATGCATGAGCCTCGCCCGTATGGCAATGGTTGCTGCCCCGTACAGGCGGTTTGCGCACCCGTCCGGGCCCTTCTGCCGCACGACCCGTGACCCTGGCGACTCCCGGCCGCGCGACGTCCCGGCGCGCGCATCCGGCGGCACGGCAGTGACCGGCCGGACGACCGCGCGTTGAACCTCCGTACGCCACCGCCACAGGGAGCACGCCGTGCCTGGACCCTCGACCGCGTCCCCACCCTCCCCCACGCTCACTCCTTCACCCGAGCAAGGGGCACACTCCGCGACGCACAGCCGTCGGCGCCCGCCGGAGGGCGCGCCCGAGCGCCGCGCGTCGCGGGTGCCCACGCCCCGCGCCCAGGAGCCGGGGGACGCGCCCGCGCAGGACTCGGCGAGCGACGTGGTCCGCTGGGCCGCGTTCAGCTGCGTCCTGGTTCCCGTAGTCCTCGTCGGCTACGGAACATCGCTGGCGGGCGCCGCGGGCGCGGCGCTCGGCCTGGTGGCCGTCACCGGGGTCTGCCGGGTGCTCCTGCGCCAGTCCGAACGGGGCGCCGCGCGACTGCTTGCAGAACAGAACGCGGGGCACCGCGGACGGCACGGCAGGACGGCCCCGGGGGCGCACCGGGGGACCCGCCACAGCGTCGATGGCGCACCGGTCGACTGACCGATTCGCACGCACGCTCCCGTAGCTTTTCAGCCAACTTCCTACAGGCACGCATTCCTTGGCCGAACGGGCCCCCAACCCCCGTCCGAGCAGGGCTGAAAGGTGCCTTGAAGCCGCGCGCACCCTGCGGGGACCGGCCATGGCGACGAGGCGCACTTCCCAGCACGGCCCTTGAGTGCAACGCTTCGTGATCGAAAGCTTCACGCCAAGTTGCCATGTCGACAATCTGCCGGGTGCTGAACTGGTCACCCCGGTAGCACGGGACACAGTAGATTCGATCTTGACTGTATTACGGCGGGGGACTGGTGGAGGACCGAGGGGAAACGTGCAGGAGCGACAGGCCCAACAAGCACGTCAAGAACAGGGAGCCGAGACGCCCGAGGGGGGTTTAGCGCCATGAGCCACGACTCCACTGCCGCGCCGGAGACCACGGCCCGGAAGCTGTCCGGACGCCGCCGCCGGGAGATCGTAGCGGTGCTGCTGTTCAGCGGTGGCCCCATCTTCGAGAGCTCCATACCGCTCTCGGTGTTCGGCATCGACCGGCAGGACGCCGGCGTCCCCCGCTACCGGCTGCTCGTATGCGCCGGTGAGGAGGGGCCGCTGCGGACCACCGGCGGTCTTGAACTGACCGCGCCTCACGGCCTGGAGGCGATCGGCCGCGCGGGCACCGTGGTGGTGCCGGCCTGGCGGTCGATCACGTCGCCGCCGCCGCCGGAGGCTTTGGACGCGCTGCGCCGCGCACACGAGGAGGGCGCCCGCATCGTCGGGCTCTGCACCGGGGCGTTCGTCCTGGCCGCCGCCGGACTCCTCGACGGGCGCCCGGCGACCACGCACTGGATGTACGCGCCGACGCTCGCCAAGCGCTACCCGTCGGTCCACGTGGACCCGCGCGAGCTCTTCGTGGACGACGGCGACGTGCTGACGAGCGCGGGCACCGCGGCCGGAATTGATCTCTGTCTGCACATCGTGCGCACGGACCACGGCAACGAGGCGGCGGGCGCGCTCGCCCGCAGGCTCGTGGTGCCGCCGCGCCGGGCCGGCGGCCAGGAGCGCTATCTCGACAGGTCTTTACCTGAGGAGATCGGCGCCGACCCGCTGGCCGAGGTCGTCGCCTGGGCGCTGGAGCACCTCCACGAGCAGTTCGACGTGGAGACGCTGGCCGCGCGCGCGTACATGAGCAGGCGGACCTTCGACCGCAGGTTCCGTTCGCTGACCGGCAGCGCGCCGCTGCAGTGGCTGATCACCCAGCGGGTGCTGCAGGCACAGCGGCTCCTGGAGACCTCCGACTACTCCGTCGACGAGGTCGCGGGCCGCTGCGGCTTCCGCTCACCGGTGGCGCTCCGGGGCCACTTCCGGCGCCAGCTGGGCTCGTCCCCCGCCGCCTACCGGGCCGCCTACCGCGCCCGCAGGCCACAGGGCGAGCGCGCGCTGGACCCGGTGCCGGTCACGCCGCAGGCCGTACCCGTCCTGGAGGCGGGCCCGGTCCCGACGCAGACCCGGCGTACGGCGGCCGCGAGCGCGATCGGTCCTTCGTCGGCCTCCGTGCCCGCGTCGGATCCCGGCAAGCCGCACTCGGACGCGTACGCGCCAGGCCGTCCGCCTCTGCCCGGGCAGAGGAGCGCGCCGTAGGGTAAGACGCATGAACGATCGCATGGTGTGGATCGACTGCGAGATGACCGGGCTCTCGCTGACGGATGACGCACTTATCGAGGTGGCCGCACTGGTCACCGACTCGGAACTGAACGTGCTCGGCGAAGGGGTGGACATCGTGATCCGCCCGCCGGACGCGGCGCTGGAGACCATGCCCGAGGTGGTGCGCACCATGCACACCGCCTCGGGTCTCCTCGACGAGCTGCCCGGCGGAACCACGCTGGCGGACGCCGAGGAGCAGGTCCTGGCGTATGTACGTGAGCACGTCAAGGAGCCGCGGAAGGCTCCGCTGTGCGGAAACTCGGTCGGCACCGACCGCGGCTTCCTGCTCCGCGACATGGGGACCCTGGAGGAGTACCTCCACTACCGCATCGTCGACGTCTCCTCCATCAAGGAACTGGCCCGGCGCTGGTACCCGCGGGCGTACTTCAACAGCCCGGACAAGAACGGCAACCACCGCGCGCTCGCCGACATCCGCGAGTCCATCGCCGAGCTCCGCTACTACCGCGAGGCGATCTTCGTCCCGCAGCCGGGGCCGGACTCGGACACCGCGAAGTCGATCGCGGCGAAGCACGTCCTGCCTGCGGAGTAGCCCCGCGGAGCCCCTGTGTACAGGGTCTGGAAAACGTGTGCGCGAGCACCCCTTCGGACCCTGTACACTTTTTCTCGGCCGGTCGGAAGAAAGACAAACGACCGGACATGGTGGGTGTAGCTCAGTTGGTAGAGCACCTGGTTGTGGTCCAGGTGGCCGCGGGTTCAAGTCCCGTCACTCACCCTGATCGGCGAAGGCCCGGTCCGCGCAAGCGGGCCGGGCCTTCTTCGTGCGGTGTCTCCCCACGGACCTACTGGGCCGACCCGGGCAGCCGGAGCGTCCGCGCGAAGTCGTCCAGGGGCTCCACGGCCGCGGCGATCACCTCAGGGTCGTCGTGGTGCCCGCGGAGGCAGACGTCGGGGATGCCGGGCGGGGTGTGCCAGTGATACGTCACCGAGGTCATCATGATGGTGCTGTCCGCGGGATAGGAACGGGTGACGCGGACCCCGTCCTCGCCCAGGTGCGGCGAGGCGAAACCAATGCTTCCGGTTCGTTGCTGCCACTCGGGGATGTCCGGGTGCGGCACGGTGAGCGCGGCGACTCCCTCGCAGGAGGCCGCGTCAGGGGCCTCGCAGTGGAAGCGGGTGGCGTGCATCACCAAGGGCATGCAGGTCAGCGGAACGGGGTGGTAGACGAACGCCTCGTCGGCCTGGACCTTGTCCCTGAGCGTGACCAGCGTCCGCTCGTAGAAGTCCTTGTGGAATCGGCGGAGCTTCCGCGTGAGTTCGATGTTGTGGATGGCGGCGAGGCCGGTCAAAGACTCGTTCAGCCACTCCTTGAAGGTCTTCTTGTCCGTCTGGAGCCAGAGATAGCCCCAGAGGCCTTGGTTGGCATCCGTATCGATGTGGAGCGCACCGAGGTCGGTGCTCCACAGGGGGCTGTCGGACATGGGTGATCTCTTTCGTCGGGGCGCGACGGACGGGAGCCGTCGCTCAATAGCTCCATCGGAAGGTGCTCATGACGGCGTCGAACAGTTCCACGAGAGTGTCGTAGAAGGCGGGGTCGGAGTCGGGCGCGATCACGGCGCTGAAGGAGAAGGTGAGGTACAGGTCGGGGGCGCTGTCCGGGATCGGCACGAAGTACTCGACCTGGCGGTGAGCGAAGTCGATGCCCTGGGCGGCATCGTCGGGGACGTCTCGCTCCGAGCGCAGCGCCGCGGTGTCGTCGAGTTCCCGCATCTCGGCTCCCGGAGTCTCGGAAGCGAGCGCGAGCAGGACGGCTTCTGGGCCGCGGTCGGGCGTGACCCTCGGAATTTCGATCGGCTCGGCGGCGACGATCGAGACGGGCAGCGCGACGCCGTGGAGGCGTTCGGTGGGGAGGTAGAGAGTCATCCCCCCTTTGGCCCTGGCCCGGCGGACGACCTTCTTCATCTCCTGGGTGAGCTTCAGCCGGGCCTTCGGGATGTCGTCCTTGGGAAAGCCGACGGGCAACTGCGCGACGGCCCTGCGGACGATCCGGTCCATCGCCTCGTCGGTCCCCGTATGCAGCGGAATCACGTCCCAGCCGGGCGGCGGCACCAGGTTGAAGCCGGTGGGGGCCCGGCGGTGCTCAGCGGTGGCCACGGTGCTCCCGCATCTCTTCCACGGCATAGGCGACGCCGACGAACAGCGCCCACGCCGGGGCGGCGATGATGCCCGGCCAGAAGCCGAGCATCAACGAGGGCAGGAAGAAGCCGCCGCCCATGGCGAGATCCCGGGTGAGGTAGGGCGGACGGCCCGCGTACCGGGGGTACTTCACGAAGACCCAGACGTAGTGCAGGAGGCAGCCGATGATCCCGGCTTCGTAGGCGATGAGAACGTCGTTCCTCAGGAACTTCGGCACCAGGATCATGATCCCGATCACCGGAAAGACCAACGGCATTCCGATGAACAGGGTCAGCCGGAGCCGCCGGTTGGGGCCGGTGCCGAGTCCGGTGCGTGCGGCTTCCGCCTCGGTGATGCGTTGTGCCGAGTGCAGGTCCATGATCGTTCCTCAGGGCTGAAGTGCGGACGAGGCATCGGGATACGTTGTGCCAGGTGATCCGCCGCGCTACCAGTGGGTATCGGGGGCGGGCTTCAGAGTGTTGTCCTTCCAGTCGGAGTACCCCTGGTTGTACGGCTTCTCGCCGGACCCGAGGTTCTCGTGCGTCCAGCTTGTCAGGTCGCTCTTGCCCAGCGTCTTGTCCGCGACGTCCATCCCCATGCCGGTCCAGGCGATACCCAGGCCCGCCTGGTAGGACTTGTACGCCTTGTCCGCGGCGGCCCCTGCGGCCGCCGGGAAGGTGGCCTTGTTCGCCTGCAGCATCTTCGCCATGCCCGCCATCTCCTTGTCGCCGAGATGCACCAGCGTCGACAGCGGGCTGACCCTCAGCGGCGCCTTGACCACCTGGCCGACGTTCTGGGAGATGGACTTACGGATGGAGTTGCGGCTCGTCGCGACGACCTGCCGTCCTGGCCCTTGCGGCATTTTCGACATGGCCCGCCCCATGTCGTCCATGACGCCCTTGACCCCGCGGAGCCCTCTACTCAGGCCGGCGGTCCGGGCGGTCTGAGCGGCCCCCACGGTGGCCTTGGCGCCGCTGGCGAGCTTCGCGGCGGCCCCGAGGCCGCCGACGACGAGCAGCCCGCCCACGACGTCGAAGATGACATCCGTCCAGGTGGCATCGCCGGATGCCACCAAGAGGAGTCTGAGTCCGATCGTGAGCGCGGCGATGCCCAGGACGAGCAGGTTCAGGCCGGGAATGGCTAGCGCCAAGAAGCCTGCGAAGGTCGCCACCCAGCCGAGAACGTCGATGAAGGCCTTGATCAGATCGGCATTGTCATGGGCCCAGCCCTTGACGTTGTCCCACCACGAGTCCTCGATGATGTCGTCGATCTCATCGTTGATTTTGCTAGCGCAGTGGTTGGAGTCACTGTCGCGGTCCCCGGTGACGGTGCCCAGCCGGGTTCTGTACGTCTGCAGCGGATCGTCATCGGCCCCGCCGCTCGCCGACGGTTTCGGCTTCTTGTCCCCGTCCGCCTTCTCGGCGTCCTTGGCCTTCTCCCGCTCGACCTCCGCCTGCTTCTCCTTGGCCTCACGCAGAATCCGGTCGGCGTCGCCCTGGTGGTCCTCCAGTTTGTTCGCCCACGTGGTGAGGTGCCCGTGGACCCGCTCGTAACGGGAGGCCACCTCCCGCATGTGCTTCTCCAGCGTCCCGGAGTCTTCGCGCAGACGTTTAACGTACTTCCCCTTGAGCCTGTCCTCGTCCGAGATGGCTTTGAGGTTTGCCGCCTGCTTACGCAGCTTCTCGGCGACCGAGACCATGTGCCGGACCTCTGCCCGGATCTCTGCCGGGTCGCCGGGTACCGGGTCCTTCTCGCACAGCGGCTCCCAGTCGGCGGGGCGACGCTTCGACACAGCGGTGCTCACTGGCCCTTGCCCTTGCCCTTGCCGTCGCCCTTGCCCTGCTTGGCGAGCTCGTGGTCCAGGGACTCGAACGACTTCTTCGTCTCGGCGACGAGTTTGCCCGTCGATTCCAGGCCCTCGACAAGCCTGGTGCGGTAGTCGTCCCAGTTGTCGACGAAGTCGTCCATGGCGTCCGCGATGTTCCCGGCGCCCCAGTGCTTCTCCATGTCGTCCCGACGGTTCTCGATGTTCTTGAACGTCGTGCGCAGGTTGCCGAGTTGACGTTCGCAATCGTTCAAGAACTCATAGTCGACCGTGAGATCGCTATCGGACACGGCTCTCCCTCCCGTGGCCTGACCACTGTGCTCGGCAGGCCGCAGCGCATGTTCGGTACATGAGGCGGGTCACCCACACCATCCGGACCAGTACCGGCGAAACTCCGGGGGATAGTAGCCGACACGGCTGGTCCGATCATCTGCGGCAGCCCGTCGACCGAGCCGGAGAGGTCTGAGCTGCCACGAGCCACCGGGGCACCTTCGCAACTTTGCGCGAGCACTCACCCTCGGGCGGACGTCAGCCGCGTGTTCAAGAAGTGTGGCGGCGTCGGTAGCGGCGGGCCGACCACGTGCCCGCGGCGAGCCCCGGCACCAGGCCGCCGAGGACGTTGATCGAACCGCCTCGATCCGCCACCGCCCAGGCCGCCGCCACCAGGACCAGTGCGGTACAGGTGAGGGTAACCAGGGTGCCGAGCAGGATCTCGGTCCACCAGTTGCGAGGGGTGTACGCCGTTTTCACGGGTCAACACCTAGCAGGATCGGTTCCATCTTGCACATCTCGTACATCTTGCCCCCACCCTCCCCCCCGGGGGGGGGTGGTCAGGACGACGCCCGCGTCACCAGTTCCGTGGGCAGCACGATCTGTGGGCGGTACAGGCGGCGCACCCCCGCCGGGCGGTCGTCGGCTATTTCCGCGAGGAGGACGGCCGTCATGGTGCGGCCCATCTCCGCGATCGGCTGGCGCACGCTCGTCAGGGGCGGGTCCATGTGGCGGGCGATCGCCGAGTCGTCGAAGCCGACCAGGGCCACGTCGTCGGGTATGCGGCGGCCCGCCGTGCGCAGGACCTGGCGGGCGCCCGCCGCCATCACGTCCGAGCCCGCGAAGACCGCGTCCAGGGCGGGGGCCCGCGCCAGGAGCTCGGTCATCGCGCGGCGGCCGCCCTCCTCGGTGAAGTCGCCCCGGGCGATCAGCGCCTCGTCGACCTGGTGGCCCGCCTCGGTGAGGGCGTCGCGGTATCCGTCCAGGCGGCGCTGGGCGCCGTAGACGTCGAGGCGGCCGGTGATCGTCGCTACGGTGCGGCGGCCGCGGGCGACGAGGTGTCCGACGGCCGCCCTGGCCCCCGCGAAGTTGTCCGAGTCGACCGAGGCCAGGGTCTCGTCCGCCGATCTGCGGCCGCTGATCACCGCGGGGATGTCCAGCTGCTCCAGGAGGTCGGGCAGGGGGTCGTCGGCGTGCACCGAGACGAGCAGGACGCCGTCCACGCGGTGCGCCGCCAGGTACTGGGCGAGCCGCCTGCGCTCCCGGTCGCCGCCCGCGAACGCCAGCAGGAGCTGCATGTCGGTGTCGGCGAGGGCCGCGCCCACGCCGTGGATGATGTCCGAGAAGTACGGCTCCGCGAAGAAGCGCGACTCCGGCTCGGGGACGACGACCGCGATCGAGTCCGTACGGTTGGCGGCAAGGGCCCGTGCCGCCGTGTTCGGGACGTAGCCGAGCTCGGCCACCGCCTCCTCGACGGCGGCGCGCGTGCGCTCGCTCACCCGGGGCGAACCGTTGATCACCCGGGACACGGTGCCGCGGCCCACCCCGGCGCGGGCCGCCACCTCCTCAAGGGTGGGACGCCCCCCGCTCCGCCCCTTGGGCTGACGAGTCCCCATCTCTGCCTCCCGACGACGCGAAACGACGCGAATCTAACAGCAGGGCACACGAACGGCTCCGGATGCCTACAACTCTTGGCGTCCGCCGCCTTGACACCCCCGCAGCGAGCCGCGACTCTTCAAGACATCACACATGGGAGCGCTCCCACCGTACCTGGCTCTTACACGACCCGCACGTTCCCCGCCCGAGTTGATTTTCCCCAACTCGCAGTCCCAACACCCCAGTTGACCGAGGGCGGTCGGCACGTTCAGGGCACGAGGAGGACGCAATGCGCTACAGGACTCGCACGTATCGCAAGGTGACGGTCCTCGCGGCCGTCGCCGCCCTGGCCGGGGGCCTGCTGGCAGGCTGCGCCGAGGACAAGGAGGATCCGGGCGCCTCCTCGGGCGGCGGCGGAGGTGACGGCGGAGGCGGGAAGACCACCCTGACGGTCGGCGTCTTCGGGGCCTTCGGTCTGCAAGAGGCCGGTCTCTACAAGGAGTACGAGAAGCTCCACCCGGACATCTCCATCAAGCAGAACTCCGTCCAGCGCAACGAGAACTACTGGCCCGCGCTGCTCACCCACCTCAGCAGCGGCAGCGGCCTCTCCGACATCCAGGCCGTCGAGGTCGGCAACATCGCCGAACTGACCACCTCGCACGCGGACAAGCTGGTCGACCTCGGCAAGGCCGACGGCGTCGACAAGAACGACTTCCTGGACTGGAAGTGGCGGCAGGGCACCAGCAAGGGCGGAAAGACGATCGGGCTCGGCACCGACATCGGACCGACCGGCATCTGCTATCGCAAGGACCTGTTCGAGAAGGCCGGTCTGCCCACCGACCGCGAGGCGGTCGGCAAGCTGTGGGCCGGTGACTGGCAGAAGTACCTCGCGGCGGGCAAGCGCTACCAGAAGAAGGCCCCCGACGGCACCTCCTTCGTGGACGGGGCGACCGGCGTGATGGCCGCCGTGCACGCCTCGGGCAAGGAGAAGTTCTACGACAAGGGCGGGGAGCTGATCTACAAGGACAGCCCCACGGTCAAGGAGGGCTGGGACCTCGCCGCCCAGTTCGCCGAGTCCGGTCTGAGCGCCAAGCTCCAGCAGTTCCAGCCCAGTTGGGACCAGGCGATCTCCAACGGCTCGTTCGCCACGCTCACTTGCCCGCCCTGGATGCTCGGCTACATCAAGGACAAGGCGGGCGACAAGGGCGAGGACAAGTGGGACGTCGCCGCGTCGCCGAAGCCCGGCAACTGGGGCGGCTCCTTCCTGACCGTGCCCGAGGCGGGCAAGAACAAGGAGGAGGCGACCAAGCTCGCCGCCTGGCTGACCGAGCCCGAGCAGCTCGCCAAGCTCTTCGACGAGCGGGCCAGCTTCCCGAGCGCCGACGCCGCGTACGCCCTGCCCGAGGTCAAGGACGCCAAGAACCCCTACTTCGGCAACGCACCCGTGGGCAAGATCTTCTCCAAGGCCGCCGAGGGCGTGCCGGTCCAGCCGATCGGCCCCAAGGACGGAATCATCTCCCAGTACCTGGCCGACACCGGGATGCTCGGCGTCGACCAGAAGGGAACCGCTCCCGACGAGGCCTGGAACAAGGCCGTGAAGACGATCGACAACGCTTTGGACCAGTGACCGGGATGACGAGCGACGCCACCGCCGCGCCCTCCCAGGAGGAGGGCGCGGCCCCCCACGACCGGGCCGCCGACCGGTCCGCCGACGAGCGCCGCCGGGCCCGGCGCAGCCGCCGCTACCGCTGGGACGTCAAGTGGAGTCCCTACGCGTTCATCGCCCCCTTCTTCCTCTTCTTCGTCGCCTTCGGGCTCTTCCCGCTGCTCTACACGGGGTGGGCCTCGCTGCACCGCGTGGAGCTCGGCGCCCCCACCGACATGGAGTGGGTGGGGCTGCGCAACTTCTCCCGGCTGCTCGACGACGAGTTCTTCTGGAACGCGCTGCGCAACACCTTCACCATCGGGCTCCTCTCCACCGTGCCGCAGCTCCTGATGGCGCTCGGCCTCGCCCACCTCCTCAACTACCGGCTGCGCGGCTCGATGTTCTTCCGGGTCGCGATCCTCACTCCGTACGCCACGTCCGTGGCCGCGGCGACGCTGGTCTTCGTCCTGATGTTCAGCCGCACCGACCACGGGATGATCAACTGGGCGCTCGGGCTCGTCGGGGTCGACGCGGTCGACTGGCAGAACGGGGACTGGACCGCCCAGTTCGCCGTCTCCTCCATCGTGATCTGGCGGTGGACCGGCTACAACGCGCTGATCTACCTCGCCGCGATGCAGGCCATCCCGCACGATCTGTACGAGTCGGCCGCCCTGGACGGCGCGAGCCGCTGGCAGCAGTTCCGGCACGTCACCATCCCCTCGCTGCGGCCGACGATCCTGTTCACCTGTGTCGTGTCGACGATCGGGGCGACCCAACTCTTCGGCGAGCCGCTCCTGTTCAGCCAGGGCGCGAGCCCCACCGGCGGCTCCGACCACCAGTTCCAGACGCTCGGCCTCTATCTCTACGAGCAGGGCTGGTTCAACCAGCACCTGGGCCGGTCCTCGGCGATCGCCTGGACGATGTTCCTGATTCTCGTGCTGATCGGCCTCGTCAACTGGGTCATCAGCCGCCGGATCCGCAAGAGCGCGTGAGGGGATGACGTGACGACCACTGTGCCCACCAGGCCGCGCAAGCGAGGCGCCGGGCGCCAGCTGCACGGCGGCAAGGTGACCTACGCCGTACTGATCCTCTTCACCGTCGGCTCGCTCTTCCCGCTGGTGTGGACGGCGATCGCGGCCTCCCGGAACAACACCCGGCTCGCCGAGACCCCTCCTCCCTTCTGGTTCGGCGGCAATCTCTTCAAGAACCTGGAGATCGCCTGGACCGACGCCAACATGGGCACGGCCCTGCTCAACACCCTGGTGGTGGCGGGCACCATCACCGTCGGCACCGTCCTCTTCTCCACCCTCGCGGGCTTCGCCTTCGCCAAACTCCGCTTCCGCTTCCGGGGGTTCCTGCTGCTGCTGGTGATCGGCACGATGATGGTGCCGCCCCAGCTCAGCGTCGTCCCCCTGTTCATGGTGGTGGCCAAGCTCGGCTGGACCGATCAGCTGCAGTCCGTCGTCCTGCCCACCCTGGTCAGCGCCTTCGGGGTGTTCTTCATGCGGCAGTACCTCAAGGAGGCGCTGCCCACCGAGCTGATCGAGGCCGCCCGGGTGGACGGCGCGAGCAGCCTGCGGGTGATCTGGCACGTGGTCTTCCCCGCCGCGCGCCCCGCGATGGCGGTCCTGGCCATGCTCACCTTCGTCATGGCGTGGAACGACTTCTTCTGGCCGATCATCGCCCTGACCCAGGAGGGCTCACCGACCGTGCAGGTGGCGCTCGCCGGGCTCGGCCGCGGGAACATCCCCGATCAGTCCGTGATCATGGCGGGCGCGCTGCTCGGGACGCTGCCGCTGCTCATCGCGTTCGTGCTGTTCGGCAAGCAGATCGTGGGCGGGATCATGCAGGGCGCGGTCAAGGGCTGAGCCCCCTCCCGTCCGGCTGATCCGACTGATCCGTCAACTCCCCCTTTCCGTACGACTCATGGGAGCGCTCCTATGTCTTCGTCCACCGTGCACTCGACCTTTCCCGCGGGCTTTCTGTGGGGCTCGGCGACCGCCGCGTACCAGATCGAGGGGGCCGTGCGGGAGGACGGCCGGACCCCCTCCATCTGGGACACGTTCAGCCATACGCCGGGCAAGGTGCTCGGCGGGGACACGGGGGACGTCGCCGTCGACCACTACCACCGGTGGCGCGATGACGTGCGGCTCATGGCGGACCTGGGTCTTTCCGCCTACCGCTTCTCGGTCTCCTGGTCGCGGGTGCAGCCCACCGGGCGCGGGCCCGCCGTGCAGCGCGGGCTCGACTTCTACCGGGCGCTCGTGGACGAGCTGCTCGCGCACGGCATCCGGCCGATGGTCACCCTCTACCACTGGGACCTGCCGCAGGAGTTGGAGGACGCCTTCCCCAGCGGTTCTTCGGCGGGCGGCGGGTGGCCCGAGCGGGACACCGCGTACCGCTTCGGGGAGTACGCGGGGATCGTCGCCGACGCGCTCGGGGACCGCGTGGAGATGTGGTCGACGCTCAACGAGCCCTGGTGCAGCGCCTTCCTCGGCTACGGCTCGGGGGTGCACGCCCCGGGCCGCGCCGATCCGGTGGCCGCCCTGCGCGCGGCTCACCACCTCAACCTCGCGCACGGCCTCGGCGTCCAGGCGCTGCGCGAGCGGCTGCCCGCGCGGGCGCGGATCGGGGTCAGTCTCAACCCGAGCGCCGTACGCCCCCTGACCGCGTCCGCCGCCGACCAGGACGCGCGGCGCCGGATCGACGCGCTGGCCAACCGCGTCTTCACCGGGCCGATGCTGCGCGGCGTGTACGACGACGATCTGCTCGCGGACACCGCGCGCATCACGGACTGGGCCTTCGTCCAGGACGGCGATCTGCGCATCGCCCGCCAGCCGCTCGACTTCCTCGGCATCAACTACTACTCCCCCGCTGTCGTGTCGGCCGCCGAGGACACCCAAGCCTCCGAGGCCGACGGATCCAGCGCTCCGCGCCCGGACGGGCACGGAGCCAGCGCGCACTCCCCCTGGCCGGGCGCCGACGACCACGTCTCCTTCCACCGCGCGCCCGGTGAGCTCACCGCCATGGACTGGCCGGTGGACCCGACCGGTCTGAAGGACCTTCTCCTTGAGTACACCGCTCAGGCCCCCGGGGTTCCGCTCTACGTGACGGAAAACGGCGCGGCCTACGACGACCGGCCCGGCACGGGCGGCCAGGTCCACGACCCCGAGCGCATCCGCTATCTGCACGGGCACCTCGCCGCCGTGCACGAGGCGATCGTGGCGGGCGCCGACGTGCGCGGCTACTACCTCTGGTCGCTCCTGGACAACTTCGAATGGGCGTACGGCTACAGCAAGCGCTTCGGTGCGGTCCACGTCGACTACGCGACGCAGGTCAGGACCCCGAAGTCCAGTGCCCACTGGTACGCGAAGGTCGCCGCCTCCGGGGAGCTGCCAGGGGAACCCGCGACGGACTGAGTCCCACGGCGCGGTGGCGGACGGAGCCGAGTGGCACGGACCCACTCGGCTCCCTAGTTTGCGGATATGCCATATCCCATACATTCCGCCACAGAACGGGCACGGTGAGTGCCCGTGGGAGTCCTCCGAGACCATCCCGAGCTGGTGCTCTTCCTCTGTCTCGCCCTCGGCTACCTGGTGGGCAAGCTGCGCGTCGGGCCCATCACCCTGGGCGGCATCTGCGGCACGCTGATCGTCTCGCTGCTGCTCGGCGCCTGGACCAAGGTCACCGTCTCCGACGACGTCAAAACGATCTTCTTCGCGCTCTTCATCTTCGCCCTCGGCTACATGGCGGGGCCGCAGTTCTTCGCCAACCTCAACCGCAAGAGCCTGCGCTTCTTCGCGCTCTGCGGAATCGAACTGGTCTGCGTCCTGGCCATCGCGTTCGGCTTGGCCAAGGCGTTCGACCTGGACGTGGGCACCGCGTCCGGCATCCTGGCAGGGGCCGCCACCGAGTCCGCCGTGGTCGGCACGGCCACCGAGTCCATCGGCAAGCTGAGCGACCTCACCCAGGCGCAGATCACCGAGTACCAGGGCCACGTCGCCACCGCGTACACCGTCTGCTACCTCTTCGGCCTGATCACCATCGTGATCTACACCAGCCAGATCATGCCGATGATGCTGCGCATCAACCTCAGGGACGCCTCGCGCGAGCTGTGGGAGAAGATGCGCGGGGGCGGCGGCCTTGAATCCGACGAGCGCCAGGCGCTGCCCGGCATGGTCGGCCGCACCTATCTGGTGACGGCGGGCGACGGCAGGACCGTCGGCGCCCTGGAGAGCGAGCTCGAAGGACGGATCACCGTGGAGGCCGTCAAGCGCGGCAGCAAGCTCCTCACCCCCGCGCCCGGCCTCGAACTGACCCTCTCCGACCTGGTCCTGCTGGTCGGGCGGCGCGCCAACGTCATCGAGGCGGGCCGCCTCATCGGCCCCGAGACCCCCGGCATCCCCGGCGTCGACACCCCGCTGGCGACCAGCCAGGTGGCCGTGACCGACAAGGCGACCGAGGGCAGGACCGTCGACCAGCTCCAGCAGGCGCACCCCGAGTTCATCAAGGACGGCGTGTACGTCACCGACGTACTCCGCGGCGACCAGCACCTGCCCGCCACCGCCGACACCGCGCTGCACCGCGGCGACGTGCTCACCCTGGTCGGCGCGCGCTCAGGGCTGAACAAGCTGGTCGCGAAGATCGGCGCGGTCGTCAAGAACGACGCCACCGACTTCATCTACCTGGGGCTCGGCATCGCGGCGGGCTCGCTGCTCGGGCAGGTCGTCGTGAAGTTCGGCGACGTCCCGCTGTCGCTCGGCACCGGCGGCGGCTGTCTGATCTCCGGCCTTCTCTTCGGCTGGTTCCGCTCCCGCAAGCAGACCTTCGGCGCCTTCCCGCCGCAGGCCGCGGGGACCATCAAGGACATGGGCCTGGCGGTCTTCATCGCCTGTACGGGCCTGGTGTCGGGGCCGCAGGCCTGGCCCCTGCTCAAGGAGTACGGGGCGCTGCTGCCCTTCGCGGGGATCGCCATGGTCCTCGTACCCGCGACGCTCTCCCTGG
Source organism: Streptomyces kanamyceticus (assembly GCF_008704495.1). Lineage (NCBI taxonomy): Bacteria > Bacillati > Actinomycetota > Actinomycetes > Kitasatosporales > Streptomycetaceae > Streptomyces > Streptomyces kanamyceticus. The sequence goes on along the minus strand of NZ_CP023699.1, from coordinate 6,420,767 downwards.
TCATCGGCCACAAGCTGCTGAAGATCGAGAAGCCGCTGCTGATCGGCGCCATCGCGGGCCAGCAGTGCTCGACGCCCGCGATCACCTCGGTCACCCAGGTGGCCCAGAGCTCCGTACCGATGTTCGGCTACACGATCACGTACGCGCTCTCGAACTTCCTGCTGCCCCTGACAGGGCCGATCCTCGTCGGCGTACTGGGAGCGTGAGCAATGATCGACTTCCTCAACCGGAACATCTTCCAGCCCCATCCCGAGCTGCTCGTCTTCATCACGGTGGCGCTCGGCTTCCTCGTCGGCAAGGTCCGCTACAAGGCCATCGCGTTCGGCGCCGTCACCGGCTGTCTCGTGATGGGCCTGCTGCTCGGCGCGCAGTTCAAGGTGACGATCGACGGAACCGTGAAGAACCTCTTCTTCACGATGTTCCTGTTCGCCCTCGGCTACAAGGTCGGCCCGCAGTTCTTCCGCGGGCTGCGCAAGGACGGGCTGCCGCAGGTCGTCAACGCCGTCGTGGTCTGTGTGACGGGCCTGCTCGTCTGCTGGGGCTTCGCGGCCATGCTCGGCTACGGACCAGGGCTCTCGGCGGGGCTGCTCGGCGGCGCGCTCACCCAGTCCGCCGTGATCGGCGTCGCCCAGGACGCCATCGGCAATCTGCCGGGCCTCTCGTCGGGCCAGGTCAAGGAGCAGGAGAACCTCGTCGCCATCGGGTACGCCGTCTGCTATCCGCTCGGCACGATCCTGTGCGCGATGCTCCTCGCGAACGTCCTGCCCCGGCTCTACCGCAGGGACCTGGCCGCCGAATCCCTCGCGCTCGCCAAGGAGTTGGACGCCCCGGCCGACAACCCCGACCTGAGCGAGGGCTACTACGAGGTCGTCCTGCGCGCCTACAAGGTGGAGCGGCCCGACATCGTGGGCCGCACCATCGACGACTTTGAGAACCAGCAGCGAGAGCTGGGCCGCCGCCTCTACATCACCGGCGTGCGGCGCGCGGGCACGGTCCTGCCGCACGACCAGCAGACGACGCTGCGCGAGGGTGACGTGGTGGCGATGAGCGCGATCCGCGGCGACCTCGTCACCTATGACGCGCGCACCCACATCGGCGGCGAGGCCGACGACGTCGAACTGCTCGGCTATCAGACCGAGAGCCTGCACGTCGTCGCCTCCGAGAAGGCCCAACTCGGCAAGACCATCGGCGAGTTGCGCGCCGAGCCGTTCATGGTCGGGGTCTACGTGGACAAGGTGTACCGCGCCGGATCCGAGTTCCCCTACCGGCTCGCCACCAAGGTGGAGCGCGGCGACACCCTGGTCCTGACCGGGCCCAAGCGCCTGGTGGACCCGGCGGGCGCCGAGATCGGCAAGCCCGTGCCGACGTCGTTCGCCACCGACATGGTCTGGGTGGGCCTCGGCATCTTCCTCGGCGGCTGCATCGGCATCCCCGCGCTGACCGCGGGCGGCGTGCCGATCTCGCTCTCCACCTCGGGCGGCGCGCTCATCATGGGCCTCGTCTTCGGCTGGATCCGCGGCAAGTACCCGACGTACGGCAACGTCCCGCCGGGCGCCCAGTGGTTCATGGACACGCTCGGGCTCTGCCTGTTCGTCGCGGTCGTCGGCATCAACGCGGGGCCGAGCTTCACCAGAGGCCTCTCGACGGCCGGTTGGGGGCTCCTCGTCTTCGGGGCCGTCGCCACCGTGATCCCGCTGCTCGTCGGCTTCGCCGTCGGCCACTACATCCAGAAGATCCGCTTCCCGATCCTGATGGGCGTCCTGGCGGGCGGCCAGACCACCACGGCGGCGATCGGCGCCATCAACGAAGAGTCCAAGTCCCAGGTGCCGACGCTCGGTTACACGATTCCGTACGCCGTGGCCAACGTCCTCCTGACGATCTGGGGCGCCGTCATCGTCCTCCTCCACCACTGACGTCCACACCGTCCGTCCGTACGTAAGAAGGAAGCACCGTGCCGAAGACCACGTTCACCCGCGAGGAAATCCAGTCCTTCGCCCAGCTGAGCCCCTTCGAGCTGAAGGACAAGTTCATCCAGATCGCGCAGGCGGTACAGGAGGACAAGCCGGGGCAGAAGGAGAAGTCGAGCGCGCAGATGCTCAACGCGGGCCGCGGCAACCCGAACTGGACCGCGACGGGCCCCCGCGAGGCCTTCTACGCGCTCGGCTACTTCGCCCTCTCCGAGTCGCGCCGGGTGTGGACCGCGGACGACCTCGGCGGCATGCCGGAGAAGGCGGGCTCCGCGGAGCGCTTCGACACCTTCGTGCGCCGCCACCCCGACCTGCCCGGCATCGAACTCCTGGAGAAGTGCGTCGCGTACGCCGTCGAGCGCTTCGGCTTCGACCGTGACGAGTTCGTCCACGAACTGACCGACAGCTCCATCGGCGACAACTACCCCGTACCCGACCGGATGTTGACGCACACCGAGCGGATCGTGCGCGGTTACCTCGCCGACGAGATGTTCGCCAAGAAGCCGCCGCGGGACAATCTCTCGCTGTTCGCGACCGAGGGCGGCACGGCGGCGATGTGCTACATCTTCGACTCGCTGATGAAGAACGGCATCCTGAAGAAGGGCGACAAGATCGCCCTGATGGTGCCGGTGTTCACGCCGTACATCGAGATCCCCGAGCTCGACACCTACGAGTTCGACGTCGTGAACGTCGAGGCGAGCCTGTTCACCGAGACCGGCGTGCGCGAGTGGCGCTACCCCGAGGAGGAGGTCGCCAAGCTCGCGGACCCCGCGGTGAAGCTGGTCTGCATCGTCAACCCGTCCAACCCGCCTTCGCTGGCGCTCAGTCAGCGCGTCGCGGACCAGATCAAGGACATTGTCGCCAACGAGAACCCGAACCTGCTGCTCGTCACCGACGACGTGTACGGCACGTTCGTGGAGGGCTTCCGCTCGATCGCCGCCGACCTGCCCCGCAACACGCTGCTGGTGTACTCGTACTCCAAGCACTACGGCTGTACGGGCTGGCGGCTCGGCGTCATCGGCCTGCACGACGACAACGTCATCGACAAGATGATCGCGGAGCTGCCGGACGCCGAGAAGGACAAGCTCAACAAGCGGTACGGGACGCTCTCGCTGGAACCCGAGAAGATCAGGTTCATCGATCGCCTGGTCGCCGACTCGCGTCAGGTCGCGCTCAACCACACGGCGGGCCTCTCGCTCCCCCAGCAGGTGATGATGACGCTCTTCTCGCTCTTCGACATGCTGGAGGAGGGCCAGGCGTACAAGGAACGCATCCGCGCGATCGTGCAGCAGCGACTCGGCCTGCTCCTCGAAGGCGCCCAGATGAAGATCTCCGACGATCCGAAGCGGGCCGCGTACTACATCGAACTCGACCTGCTCGCGGAGGCGGAACGCGTCCACGGCAAGGACTTCGCCGACTTCCTGGAGAAGAACTACGAGCCGGTGGACCCGCTGTTCCGCCTCGCCGAACAGACCCACGTGGTGCTGCTCAACGGCGGCGGCTTCGACGGCCCGCAGTGGTCGGTGCGGGTCTCGCTCGCCAACCTCGACGACCTCGACTACCTGAAGATCGGGCACCATCTGCGGGGCATCTTCAACGACTACGCGCAGGAGTGGCGGGCCGCCACGTCCTGACCTCGACAGGGTGATGCCCCGGCCGAGTGGGGGGAACCGGCCGGGGCATCCGCGGGGGTGGCTACTTGTACGCGGCGAACGCCTTGGTGAACGCCAGGGGCTGCTGTTCGATCGAACTGCACGTCGGCTGCGCGGAGTTGGTGGCGCCGCCGGGGCAGGCCTTGTCGCGGGTCGAGGACCACATCGACAGCCAGCCCATGCCCTTGGACTCGGCGAACTTCACGAGCTCGGCGGCGTCCTCGGTCTTGAAGACCTCGGTCGCGACGTCGTTGACACCGATCATCGGCGTGACGGCGACGGCCTTCCAGGCGGCCTTGTCGGAGAGGCCGAGCGCGGTCTTGAGCTGCTTCTGCGTGGCGGTCGCGGCCTGGGTCGCGTACGCGCCCATGTCGCCGCTGTAGGAGGGCCCGTAGTCCATCGCCATGATGTTGACGGCGGAGATCTTCACGCCGTTCTTCTTGGCGTTGGCGAGCAGGTCGACGCCGGGCCGAGTGAGCCCCTCGGGCATCACCGGAAGCGTGAACGAGACGTCCAGGCCGGGGTGTTGCTTCTGCAGCTGGGCCATCGCCTGGGCGCGTCGGGTGTTGGCCGCGGTGTCCGGCAGGGCGGCGCCCTCGATGTCGAAGTCGACCTTGGTCAGCTTGTACGCGTCGACGACCTTGCCGTACGCCTTGGCGAGCGAGCCCGCGCTGTCGCACTTCAGCCCCAGCTCGGAGCCCGCGGCACCGCCGAAGGAGACGCGGACGTCGCCGCCCTTGGCGCGCAGGTCGCCGATCTGCGCGGCCACCTTGTCGTCGCCGAGCGCGGTGACACCGCCCCAGAGGGGCTCGCAGCCGCCGCCCGAGGTGATGAAGGCGAGGTTGAACTCCTTGACGCCGGTCTTCGCCGCGGTGTCGACGAGGTCGTAGGCGGGGGCGAGGGAGGTGTCCACGAAGGGGGCGAACCTGGCGGGGGCCTTGGCGGTTTCGGCGGTCTTGGTGGGGCTCTTCTTGGCCGGGGCCTTGGTCGCGAGGGCGGTACCGGAGAGGAGGAAGGCTCCGCCGCCGACGAGGGAGGCGGCGAGGAGCCCTCCGATGACCTTGGAATGGGTGGGGAGCGTGCGGCGGTGGGTGCGGGTCATGGGGTGCGCCTGCCTTTGGCTGTGCGGGTGGGGGTGTGTGCACGCTAGCCGCGTGCTGGGCGACAAATGGGGTAAGCCTGGCCCGGGTTGGGGATCTTAGGGTTCGCTTAAGGGAGGGATCGGGGCGGATTAAAGGTGCGGGTTCCCTGCGGGTGCGTGGCGGCTCCTCGCGCAGTTCCCCGCGCCCCTCAACCAGCCACCCGCCGTCACTCACCCGCGGACCGTCGTGGTTGCTCGCGCAGTTCCCCGCGCCCCTAACCACCCCACCCTGAGCGCCCCGCCAAAGGCACAGGCCACCCGTCAGGGGCGCGGGGAGCGGCGCAGGTGGGCCCCGCTAGGGGCGCGGGGAACTGCGCGAGCAACCACGACGCGCCCGCAGGCGAAGAGCGGCACAGGTGAGCCCGTCAGGGGCGCGGGGAACGACGCAGGTGGGCCCCGTCAGGGGCGCGGGGAACTGCGCGAGCAACCACGACGCGCCCGCAGGCGAAGAGCGGCACAGGTGAGCCCGTCAGGGGCGTGGGGAACGGCGCAGGTGGGCCCCGCTAGGGGCGCGGGGAACTGCGCGAGCGGCCAGCGCGCGCCCGCAGGCGAAGAGCCGCGCGGCGGGAGCCAAGAACGCTCAGCCCGGCGCAGACGTGCGCCTCCGGCGGCGTACGGCGGCGCCCCTGTGCCCCCTACGCCCCACCGCAGTCCCCCCATCCCGCTGAATCCAGATCCGCACCTCCGCCCCACCAAGCACAGAGCTCCCGATCCGCACGTCCCCGCCCGTCGACTCCGCGAGGCGCCGCACGATGTCGAGGCCTAGGCCCGTCGACCCGGCCTCGCCCGAACCCGCCCCGCGGGCCACCGCCGTCTCGGGGTCGGCGATGCCCGCCCCCGCGTCGGAGACGAGGACGATCACCGCGTCCTCGCCGCTGTGCACGTCCACCGAGAAGGCCGTGCCCTCACCGGTGTGCCGGAAGACGTTGCCGAGCAACGCGTCGAGCGCGGCGGCCAGTTCGGCCCGCGCCACCGGTATCCGTACCGGCCTGTCGACGCCCGCGACGCGCACCTCGCGCCCCTCGTCCTCGGCGAGCGCCGACCAGAAGGCCATCCGCTCCCTGATCACCTCAGCGGCGTCGCAGCCCGCTCCGGGGCCGACCGTCGCGGTCTGCGGCTTGGCGTCGCGCGCGGTGCGGATGATCGTGTCGACCTCGCGCTCCAGCGTCTCGACGGCCGTACGGGTCTGCTCGGCCACGGGCCCGTCGCCGAGGGACGCCGCGTTCAGCCGCAGGACGGTGAGTGGCGTACGCAGGCGGTGGGAGAGATCCGCCGCCAACTCCCTTTCGTTCGCCAGCAGTTGGACGACCTGGTCCGCCATCGAGTTGAACGCCACCGCCGCCAGGCGCAGTTCGGTCGGCCCCTCCTCGGGCACCCGCGCCCCCAGCTTCCCCTCGCCGAGGTCGTGCGCGGCGCCCACCAGGCGTTTGGCGGGCTGGACCATGCGTACGCCCAGGCGGTCCGCGACCGCCACCGAGCCGATGACGAGCGCGATGCCGACGCCCGCGAGCACCACCCACGCCGTGGTCACGCCGTTGCTGACCTCCGCCTCGGGCACGAAGATCTCCACGACGGCCGTGCCCGAGCTGAGCGCGGTGGGCTGGAGCACCACGAACCCGCCGGGCACCCCGGCGGTCCTGGCCCGGCCCTCCTTGCGGGTGGCCTCCACGGCGCGCGCCCCGGCCCGCGGGTCGCCGACCTCGAAGGCGGCCCTGTCGTCGATGGCGGGCACGTACACGGCCATCCGCCCGTCACCGCCCGCCTCGGACGTGGCGACGGCCCGGGTGAGCTCCCCGCGGTCGGTGGTGATGGAGAGCGTGGGGCCCATGCCGGCGCCGTGCCGCTCCGCGTTCGAGATGGCGCGGTCCCGTGCCATCTCCTTGATGACGAGGCCGAGCGGCACCGCGAAGGCCACCACGACCATCGTCGTGACGGCCAGGCACACCTTGACGAGTGCCCACCTCACAGGGGTTGCCCCGACAGCGGTGGCTCCAGCTTCACGCCGACCCCGCGCAGGGTGTGCAGATAGCGGGGCCGCGCGGCCGTCTCGCCCAACTTCCGCCGCAGCCACGACAGATGTACGTCGATGGTCTGGTCGTCCCCGTAACTCTGCTGCCACACCTCGGCGAGCAGCTCCTTGCGGGGGACGACGACGCCCGGCCGTCCGGCGAGGAAGGCGAGCAGGTCGAACTCGCGCCGGGTCAGGTCGAGCCGCGCCCCGTCCAGCTCGGCCTGGCGCCGCAGCGGGTCGATCGCGAGCCCGCCGACCCTGAGCACGTCGCTGGGCGGCACGTCGCCCGCGGGGACGCGCGCGCGGCGCAGCACGGCGGCCATCCGCGCGGACAGGTGCTCGACGGAGAAGGGCTTGATCAGGTAGTCGTCGGCGCCGTCGTTCAGGAGCCGGACGATCTCCGCCTCGTCGTCCCGCGCGGTGGCGATGATCACGGGTACGTCCGTGATGCCGCGCAGCATCTTCAGCGCCTCCGACCCGTCGAGGTCGGGCAGGCCGAGGTCCAGGATCACCACGTCGAAGCGGAAATGGGCGACCTCGCGCAGCGCCTCCAGGGCCGTGCCGACGCTGCGCACGGTGTGCGTCGCCTCGGTCAGGTGCCGGATGAGCGCGGAGCGTACGAACTGGTCATCCTCGACGACGAGCACACTTGCCATGGGCGGCACCGTACGCCATACGAGGGAACCCGGTCGCCCCTGGGAGTGCGCTCCCCCACGGGACACACGTGCGGCTCGTGGTGCAGTATGGCCCGCGATGCGCAGAGGACTCATACACGGAATCGCCTGGTCGCTCGCCACCGGCGCGGCGGTCACGCTGTCCTGGTGGGGCGTCCACACGGTGATGTCCGGCACCGTGTACGACCCGCCGCGCGCCCTGCCGCTCGCGGGCGACGACGGCGGCGCGGACGGCGGCACCGAGCCGATCTCCTCCTCGACGCACCGCCCCGAGTCCTCCCCTACGGGCAAGCCCTCGAAGTCCCCGGAACCGACGAAGCCCCCGGGCACCACCAAACCCTCCGAGAGCGGGACGAGCCCCCCGAAGGCGCCGCCGCCCACGCGGTCCGGCACGGGCGCGGTGAAGGGCTACAACACTCCGGGCGGCCGGGTCGTGTTCGACATCGGCGACGACTCGGCGACGCTGGTCTCGGCCACCCCTGCGGCGGGCTGGTCGGTGCAGACGTGGAAGCAGGACAAATGGATTCGTGTGGAGTTCACGGCGGGCGCGGCCAAGGTCTCGGTCTTCTGCACCTGGCACGACACCGCGCCGCGGGTCGACATCAATAAGTACTGAGGCCCTGAAGTGCTGAACTCCTGAAGCGCCGAATCGCTGGTGGGGGTTCCGTCACCTGAAGACCGAGGGCGGCGGCGCGGGCGACGCGACCGCGTTCGCGTCGGTGACGGCGGCCGCGCCCCCGCTGAAGTCCCGCAGCCCGCGCCCGTGTTCGACCCTGCCGGGGTGCGGGTCGCCCGCGCTGCGCCGGGTCAGTTCGGCGATGGGCAGTGCGTGGTCGGAGCCGAGGAGCACCGCGTTGCCGAACCGCTTGCCGCGCAGGACGGTGGGGTCGGCGACGAGCGCGAGTTCGGGGAAGAGCGCGGCGGCAGTGGCGAGCTGGCCGCGCAGATGCGCGAGGGGCGGCCCGTCGGCGAGGTTGGCGGCGTAGTACCCGCCGGGCTTGATGACCCTGCGTACGTCGGTGAGGAATTCCGTACTGGTGAGGTGCCCTGGCGTACGGGCCCCGCTGAAGACGTCGGCGATGACGAGGTCGGCCCAGCCGTCCGCGATCTTCGCGAGCCCTTCGCGGGCGTCGACGGCGCGCACCCTGACCCGGGCACCCGGGTCCAACGGCAGTTCGCGGCGGACGAGTTGGATGAGCGCCGCGTCGCGTTCGACGATCTGCTGGGTGGAGCGGGGGCGGGTCGCGGCTATGTAGCGGGCGAGGGTGAAGGCGCCGCCGCCAAGGTGCAGGGCGTGGATCGGCTTGCCGGGCGGGGCGACCAGGTCGGCGATGTGGCCGATCCTGCGCTGGTACTCGAAGGCGAGGTGCGCGGGGTCGTCGAGGTCGACGTGGGACTGCGGGGCGCCGTCCACGAGCAGCGTCCAGGCGCGCGGCCTGTCCCGGTCCGGCATGAGCTCGGCGAGTCCGCCGTCCACCTTTTCGACGACGGCTTCCCGCGCTTCCCGGGTCCGCTTGTTCCTTGCCATCGGACCATTATCGACGCCCGGTGACGAAGCGGCCCGGCGGCGGTGCGAGGGACCGATCAGCGGCAGTTGTCCGCGGCCTCGATCGTGCGGGCGGCCTGGCCGAGCGCGGCCCGCAGGACGGCCGGGTCGGTGATCGGGTCGGCCTCGCCTGGCGGCAGCAGCCAGCCGGTGCCCGCGACGGGCGGCTCGGGCACGACGGGTCCCGGATCCGGGTCCGCGTACACACTCATGCCGCGCCCGAACGTCTGCGTACAGGCACTGCCCGGCAGGTCCCAGCCGTCGGCGGTGCCGGGCGGCACCAGGAAGCCGAGGGTGTCGCAGCCCCCGTCGTGCAGCACGGGCCCGATGGTGTCGCCCGCGCCGCGGCGCAGGATGTCGACCGCTTCGAGTCCCTGTCTGGCCGGGACCGTGACCAGGTCGCAGCATTCGTCGTCGCAGGACTCGGCGGGGCCCGGCAGCGCACTGCCCTCCTGGGTGGGCCGGTGCCGTGCCGTCGTCAGTGATGCCGGGGACACGCCGCCCGCCGCACCGGAGACGCTGTTCTCCATGCCGACCTCCAACAAGGGAACCCCTCCTCGCCAGTAGTGGAAGCCGCGTAGCCCCCACTCCGCATGGTTCAACGCGAGTCGGCGTCAACAGGCACTGCGGCGCGCCGCCACAAAGGATGGCAGTTCATGGCGGATCCCGGGTGAGATATCCGGTTTGTAGCCAAACTCCGCGTGCCCGACCCCTCGGGGCCTGTACGTTCGTGCTCCGCCGGAACAGGGGCAGCCACGCGAGCATCGCAGGAGCGCGGGGGCGTGCGCGGTCCGGCACGATCCGCACCATGAGGGTCACGATCCGTACGAGAGGGTCCGGCCATGGCGTCGTCACCGATGGCATCGTCAACTCAGTCCCCGCGACCGAACCTTGTCTTCCGCCAGCTGCGCGGGCCGCGCTCACCGGGCGAGTTCGCCGCGGCGGTCCGCCGGGCCGCCCGTGAGATCGGCGAGCGGGTCAGCTGCGACGCGCGCTACGTAGGGCGCGTCGAGGCAGGCGAGATCCGTTGCCCCAACTACGCCTACGAGCGCGTGTTCCTGCACATGTTCCCCGGCAGGACGCTGACGGACATGGGCTTCACGCCGCGCTCGCAGGTGCGCGGCCGGGGGGCGCGCGACAGCATCGGCGCGCCCCTGCCGCACACCACGATCCAGCCAGAGCCCACGATCCAGTTCTACGAGTCCCATCCGACCGGGTCCGACCCCCGCGCCTGCGACCCGTACGCGATCCAGATCCACGAGGAGAGCGACGTGGAACGTCGCGCGTTCATGACCGGCTCCACGGCCACCGTGGCCGCGGCCCTGGGGCCCATCGGGCTCTCCCTGGGCGGCCAGGCCTGGGCCGCGGGGCCGCGGGGCCGCCGGGCCGACGCGGCCGACGCCTGCGCGGTCGAGGAGGCCGTACGCAGGATCAGGCTGCTCGACGACCGGCACGGGGCCGACGGCCTCTACCGGCGCGCGGCCGCCCCCCTGCGGGCCGCCTACACCCTGCTCGACGCGAGCACCACCCGTCAGTCGACCTCCGACCGGCTGCACGCGGGCGCCGGTGAACTGGCCATCTCCGTGGGCTGGCTGGCGCACGACTCGGGCCGCTTCGACGACGCGCGCTCGCACTACGCGGAGGCCCTCGCCACCGCGCGGATGTCCGGCGACCACGGGGTCGAGGCGCACGCCTTCTGCAACTCCGCGTTCCTCGCGCGCGACGCGGGGCGCCCCCGCGAAGCGGTGCGGGCCGCGCAGGCCGCCACCGGGGCGGCCCGGCACCTCGGCTCGCACCGGCTGCTCTCCCTCGTCGCGCTGCGCGAGGCGGGCGGCTGGGCGGGGCTCGGCGACCGGGCGGGCTGCGAGCAGTCGCTGACCCGCGCGCACGCCCTCTTCGACCGGGGGGCGACGGAGCGTGACCCGGAGTGGATGAGCTTCTACGGACCCGCCGAGCTGGAGGGCCTGGAGGCGCAGTGCTGGTCCGCGCTCGGCGACTGGGAGCGGGCGGCCAGGCACGCGCGGCTCGCGGCGGTCACCGCCTCGTCCCAGACCCCGCAGTTCACCAGGAACATCGCGCTCTACACCGCCGAGCTCGCCGACGACCTGGCCCGCGCGGGCCGCCCCGACGAGGCGGCGACGGCGGGCCTGCGGGTCCTTTCGCTCCTGGGCGAGGTGCAGTCGTCGCGCATCCAGTCGATGCTCGCGACGACGGCGCGGGTGCTGCTCCCGCACCGCAGGGCGTCCGGCGTGAGCGGCTTCCTGGAGCGGCACGCCTCGCTGCCCCGGGTGGGATAGCTCCCCGGGCGGGACAGCTCCCGCGCCCGTCCGTCAGGACAGGTGTCCCGTCTCGTTCCACGACTCGATGGCGGGCTCTCCGTAGGCCCAGCCCAAGGTGGAGAGGGACGTCGGGTTGAGGCGGATGCGGGCGGCGAAATCGATGCCGAGGCCCAGCCAGCGCGCGCCGATGACCCGAAGGATGTGGCCGTGCGCGAAGACCAGGACGTCACGGTCGGCGGAGCGCGCCCACGCCACCACCTCGTCCGCCCGCGCGGCGACCTGCTCCAGCGTCTCGCCCCTGGGGACGCCGTCCCGCCAGATGAACCAGCCGGGGCGGACCGCCTGGATGTCCGCGGGGGTCATCCCGTCGTACGCCCCGTAGTCGAACTCCATCAGCGCGTCCCAGGTGGTGGCCCGGTCGCCGAACCCGGCGATCTCGCAGGTCTCCCGCGCGCGGGAGAGCGGGCTCGTGCGCACCTCGACGTCGGGCAGGCCGTCGTAGGGGGCGCGGTGCAGCCGCTCGCCCAGGAGCTTCGCGCCGCGGCGCCCCTCTTCGAGGAGCGGGATATCCGTCCTGCCGGTGTGCTTCCCGGACAGTGACCATTCCGTCTGTCCGTGCCGGGCCAGCAGGATGCGGGGTGCCATGGGGGGACCTCTTCGAGTGGACTTTTACTGCTTTGTGCAGATTTGTACGGACAGGGAGTGTCCGCCCTCTCCATCATCACCCACCCGAGATCAGCCGCTCGCCCGGGCTGGCAACCCACTCGCCGATCTCTGCGTCTAAGACCACCGGGGGACGCCTCGGCGCCCCTCGCGTACGCCGTAAGGTGATGCGGCGGCGTACGCCGCGTGAACAGAGACGAGTGGGGGACCGACCGGATGCCGAAGATCGACGCGCCGGGCGCCGAAGGCATACCCGAACACCGGCTTCGCTGGTACACGGAGCTGCCACTGATCGTTCTGGTGTACGCCCTGTACTCGGCGGGCCGGCTGGTCGTCCGCGGTGACGTGGCGAGCGCCGTCGACCACGGCATCCAGATCCTCAGAGCCGAGCAGTACCTGCGGCTCAACGCGGAACACCCGCTGAACCGTCTCTTCACCGAACACGCCTGGATCGGCGTCCCCGCCGACTTCTGGTACGCCTCGCTGCACTATCTCGTCACGCCCGCCATCCTGATCTGGCTGTTCCGCAGCCGGGCGGTGCACTACCGCGCGGCACGCGCGTGGCTGATGATCTCCACCATGATCGGCCTGGTCGGCTTCACCCTGCTGCCCACCTGCCCGCCGCGGCTGCTCAGCGCGGGCCACGGCTTCGTCGACACCATGGCGCAGTACAGCGACTACGGCTGGTGGGGCGGCGAGGCGAGCGCGCCGCGCGGGCTCGGCGGCATGACCAACCAGTACGCGGCGATGCCCAGCCTGCACGTCGGGTGGGCGCTGTGGTGCGGCGTGATGCTCTGGAAGTACGGGCACACCCCGCTGGCCAAGGCGGCCGGTGTCGCCTACCCGCTGATCACCACCATCGTCGTGATGGGCACCGCGAACCACTACTTCCTCGACGCGGTGGCGGGCGCCGCCGTGATGGGCGTGGGCCTGCTGCTCGTGCGGCCCGTGCGACGGCTCACCGACCCCCTGATGACCCGGCTGCGTACGCTCTTCGCGCGCACTCCCGCGGCCCCTTCCGCCACTGGGCCCTCGATTGTCAGTGCCGGGTGCCAGACTTCGGCAGGTGAGCGAATTCCCCGACAGCGCAAGCAGAGTGCCGACCCCGGCGCCGAGCCGAGTGCCAGCCCCGCCGAAGCGGGGGACGGCGCTCCGGCACCAGCTCGCTGAGCTGCGCGGCCCCGACGTTCCACCGCGCCCCCTCGACGCCCGCGCGCTGGCCGCGCTCGCGGCCAACCCCGGGTGCGGACGGCGCGCCCTCCTGGACGGCGCGGGCGTGGACAAGGCGGCGCTCGCCGAGTCGCTCGGCTCGCCCTCCGGCTTCGGCCAGTCCCAGTTCGCCTTCATGCGGGGCAATGCCTTCGAGGCGCGGGTCAAGGCCGACGGCGGCGCGGAGCTGCTGCGGCTCACGCACGGGCGCCTGGGCGGCGGGCCCGAGCCCGTGCCGGGCGAGTCCGCCGTGCCCGACCTCTCGGCGGCGGGCCCCGAGGGCCGCGCGGCCCGCACCGCGCTCGCGCTGCGCGAGGCCACGGAATCCGGCGGCTGGACGCTCCTCGACCACCCCATGCTGGCCCTGGACGTCGCGGGGACGCCCGCCTTCCTCGAACCGGACGCCGTGGTCGTCCACCCCGACGGCCGTTGGACGGTCGTCGAGATCAAGTCCTTCCCGATGATCGACGGTTCGGCGGACGCCGCGAAGGTGGGCGCGGCCGCCCGGCAGGCCGCGGTGTACGCACTGGCCCTGGAGCGGGTCGCCGCGCGCATGGAGGACCCGCCGCGGGTGCGTCACCACGTCCTGCTCGTCTGCCCCAAGGACTTCTCGAACTTCGCCACGGCGTCCGCCGTCGACGTGCGCAAACAGCTCTCGGTGACGCGCCGCCAGCTGGAGCGCCTCACCCGCGTCGAGGACATCGCGGCCGGGCTCCCCGAGGGCACGACGTTCGACGTGCGGCGCCCGGCCGCCGAGCTGACGGCGGCGGTCGAGGCGGTCCCGGCGTCGTACGCACCCGAGTGCCTGGCCGCCTGTGAGCTGGCCTTCCACTGCCGGGACCGGGCCAGGGACGAGGGCGAGGTGACGTCGCTCGGCCGCTCGATCCGCGGCGAGCTCGGCGGCCTGACGACGATCGGCGAGATCCTCTCCGCGGCCCTCGGCACGAGCGGCGACCCGGACGACCCGGCGGTGGCGACCCTGCGCAGAGCGGCGGGCCTGCGGGCCGAGGCGCTCGCCGGCGCGGGCGCCTCGGGCGGGGGTTCGGGATGCTGAGGCACGGCGGCGTACGGAATCACGGCGGTGCGCGGGGTCCCAGGGCCCCGCGGCCGGAGAAGGGACGCATGTGTCACTGATCGACAACCTCGCCCGCCTGGAAGCCGTGGACACCGGCCGCGCACAGCCCCGCGCGACCGTGCGCCACCGGCACCTCTCCCAGCGGCCCCTCGTCCTGGTCCCGCTCACCACCGCGGGCGAGGCGGGCGCCCCGCTCGGCGCCCTCGTCGGGACGGAGCGCACCTCGCCGCGGCTCCTCGTCGTCCCCCAGCCCCGCGACCGCGACCTGCGCTTCGCCTTCCTCGGGGAGCTCGCCGAGATCGTCCTGCCGTACGTCGACGGGTTCGCGGCCGACGTCGAGGCGGCCGAGCGGAACGAGACCGACCCCGAGACGGGCAAGCGGGTCAAGGTCGAGGTCGAACTGTGCGCGGACGCGCCGCAGTTGATCGTGCCGAGCCGCGCGGGCATCGAGTTCGTCCGGCTCCTGGGCCGTTCCATGCGCTTTCGCAGGACCGCCGAGCAGGACCCCGAGACGCCGTATCCCGCCCCGCCCCGCGTCCCGCTGCTCGGCCGCTGGCTCACGCACTTCGGTGAGCGCGCCCGGGTCCCGGGATCGGCCCTGCTCACGGCCATGACCGAGCTGCTCTCGCGGCACTGGGCCACCGGCCAGTCCAGCCTGGAGGACCAGCATCTGGGCGCCCTGCTCGCCTGGATCGAGGCCCCCGGGGGCACCTCGGGCGCCGACGCCGCGCGCCGCGCCGAGCTGGCCCGCGACAAGGAAGGACAGCTGCTCTGCCCGCCCGCGGGCCCGGCCACCGACCCGGCCTTCGACAACGACCTGCTCGCCCCCGCCATGGAGCGCTACGACCGCGCCCGCACCGCGCTCGCCGCCGCCGAGGACGGCGTCGAGGCGGACGTCAGGCTGGCCGCGCTGACCGCGGCGGAGCGGGAGATCCAGGCCTTGGTCGCGAGCAGGACCCGCCCCACCTGGGACGCCGTGTGGCGCGGCCTCGACGCCCTGTGCACGCTCCCGGTGGCCGCGCACGCCGCCGACCGGTGGACCCGCGACCGCTGGTCGTTCACCGGCCACCGGGACCGCGTCACGGCGGGCGAACCCCCGCAGCCCCGCGTCGACGACGCGATCACCGCGGCGAACAAACTGGCCACGCGCGAGCGCGAACAGGCCCGCCTCGACGCCCAGGAGGCCCTCGACGACCCACTGGTGATGGCGGGCCGACGGCTCGCGGGCGAGGCGTTCACCGGAGAGGTGACCGAGGTCGTCATGGCGTACAGCGAGAGCAAGAACCCGCGCCCGCGCCCCCTGGTCACCGTCCGCACGGACGACCACCCCCACCTCGGCGAGCGCACGAAGGTGTACCGCTCCCTCGGGGGCAAGCCGCAGACCGCCGAGTTCGTGGGCCATGAGGAAGGAGGCTCGGTCGTCCTGCGCCTCACCGACAAGATGGGCCGCGGCAAGGAACCCGACGAAGGCTCCGTGCCGGTCAAGGGCGACCGCCTCTGCTGGACGCTCTTCGAGCACGAGCAGCGCGGCGGCCCCAAGCTGCCGGAGCCGGAAGCCACCCCGTGGACCCACGGCGGCCCGCCGTCGGACGCCGCGGAGAGCCCCGACCCCGTGACCGCGGAGGACACCCTGTGATGCGGCTCGCGCCGCCCGCGGGCGGCACCTTCGACCCCGGCGCCGAGGCGACGCGCGCCACCGACGCGATCCTCCACGACACGCTGCACGGCACGCACCGCGGCGTCGTGGTCGACTCGCCGCCCGGCGCGGGCAAGTCGACGCTCGTGGTCCGCGCGGCTCGCGAACTGGCCGCGGCGGGACGCCCCCTGATGGTGATCGCGCAGACGAACGCGCAGGTGGACGACCTGGTCCTGCGGCTCGCCGAGAAGGACCCCGAGCTGCCGGTCGGCCGTTTGCACAGCAGCGATCCCGATCCGTACGACAAGGCGCTCGACGACCTGGCGAACGTCCGCAAGTCGACCAAGGCGGGTGACCTCGCGGGCCTGGACGTCGTCATCTCGACGGCCGCGAAGTGGGCGCACGTCAAGGTCGACCAGCTGGACGCGCCGTGGGGGCACGCCATCGTCGACGAGGCGTACCAGATGCGGTCGGACGCGCTGCTCGCCGTGGCCGGACTCTTCGAGCGGGCGCTGTTCGTGGGCGATCCCGGCCAGCTCGACCCGTTCTCGATCGTCGGCGCGGAGCAATGGGCCGGGCTTTCGTACGACCCGTCGGCCTCGGCCGTCAGCACGCTCCTCGCGCACAACCCGGAGCTGCCCCAGCACCGCCTCCCGGTGTCCTGGCGCCTGCCCGCCTCCGCGGCCCCGCTCGTCTCGGACGCCTTCTACCCGTACACGCCGTTCCGCAGCGGCACGGGACACGACGACCGGGCGCTCACCTTCGGGGTGCCGTCGGACGGTTCGGGCCCCGACCAGGTGATCGACGAGGCGGCGCGGGCGGGCTGGGGCCTGCTGGAGCTGCCCGCGAGGAACACTCCGCGCACGGACCCGGAGGCGGTGCGCGCGGTGGCCCTGGTCGTCCGCCGCCTCCTGGACCGGGGCGGCGCGGCCACCTCGGAGCGCGATCCCGACCCGACGCCGCTCACGGCCGACCGCATCGCCGTCGGCACCGCGCACCGCGACCAGGCGGCGGCGGTGCGGGCGGCCCTCGCGGACCTGGGCGTCACGGACGTCACGGTGGACACCGCGAACCGGCTCCAGGGCCGGGAGTACGACGTGACGGTCGTCCTGCACCCGCTCTCCGGGCGCCCGGACGCCACGGCGTTCCACTTGGAGACGGGCCGGCTGTGCGTGCTCGCGTCGCGCCACCGGCACGCCTGCATCGTGGTCTGCCGCGCGGGCGTCTCCGACCTCCTGGACGACCACCCGTCCACGGAGCCGGTCCAGCTGGGCGTCACCGTCAAGTTCCCCGACGGCTGGGAGGCGAACCACGCGGTGCTGGCGCGGCTGTCGGAGCATCGGGTGACGTGGCCCCGTTAGGCGCGGCCTGTTCGTGGTTGCGCGCGCGGTTCCCCGCGCCCCTTACGGGGCCCTGCCCACTTGCGGCGCAAGGGACAATGGGAGGCGGCCGGACGCCGGACGGGCGGCCCGCACCGTACGAGGAGGACAAGCCATGGCGGAGCCCCAGCGGCCCCGGTCCGAACAGCGCATGCGCCCCGCGCCGCTGCTCTTCGAACCGGCCGAGGCCGGTGCCGACCCGGAGCACTTCTTCGACCTGGAGTCGATCGAGGACCCGCGCGAGCTCCTGGACCGGGCGACGGAGCTGACCCACGCGTTCCGTGCCGCGACGGACCGGTCCGTCGAGTTCCAGGCCATCGCGGCGGCCCAGCTCGCCGACCCGCGCCGGTTCGACCGGCTGACGACCGCGCTGATCGCGGAGCGCGCGGAGTGGACCGAGGACTACGCGGAGAAGATGGTCGAGTTCGGGCGGGACCTGCTGCGCGGGGGCGTCGAGCGCCGGGACTGATCGCGCCCGAAAGGATCAGTTGGCATATGCCAGGGAGGCAAGGTACTCCACCCGACCCCTTGTTGTCCCGATTTCTAACAACTCTCAGAAATGGAATGCTCACTACCGGTAAATCTGTCTGCCATGAGCACCCCCTCGCGTCCCGCCCGCGACGCCTGTGACGTGACCGCCGACGGAGCCGCCTGGCTCGCCTCCGCCGAAACGTATCCGCGCAGCGCCCTCGCGCACTGGCGCAGCCGCCCCTGCGCCCCCGCGGTACTCCCCTGCGGCTCCGCCTTCGACGTGATCAGCGCGCCCGCCGTCTTCGGACGGCGGATGCTCGACCGGTTATGGGAGGAAGGCCCGGGATCGGGCCCCGTCGCCGCGCACCGCGGCCGCGTGCTGCTCTTCACGGCGCCCGGCACCGCCCAGCGGCTGCCCAGCCTGCTGGCCTGGGAGGAGTGGGGCCGCACCGTCCCCTCCGTGCTCTGCCACGGCACCGGCGACGCGGTCACCGTGCCGCCGCCCTCCGCGGGCGCCCCCGACACCGCCCCCGCCGCCCGCCTGGAATCGCGCTGGCTGGTCGCCCCCGACACCCGGCACCCCTGGCTGCCCGGCCCCGAGGTGATGCTCTGGGCCTGCGTCCGCGCGGCCCGCTCCGCCGTCTCGTCCGCGGTACGCATATCGATTTTTCCTGGCGGCGATCAGGATGCTAAGGTCTACGACGTCAGCAGGCGCCGCTAGCTCAGTTGGTTAGAGCAGCTGACTCTTAATCAGCGGGTCCGGGGTTCGAGTCCCTGGCGGCGCACAGACAGCAAGAAGCCCCTCGCGCGAGCGGGGGGCTTCTTGCGTATGCGGGGGGAACTTCTTGCGTATGCGGGGGACTTCCTCGCGTACGCGGGGGCTTCCGGCGTACGCGCGCACCCCGCCCCTCACCTCAGTCCGCCGTGACCTGCACCGTCCACGCCCCCGACGCCGTCCGCCCCGCCACCTCGACGCGCACGTCCTCGCCGGGCACCGTGAAGCTCTCGCCCGCCCGCACCGGGGCGTCCGCCAGCTGCGGGTACACCGAGTCGCCCCAGCAGGACTCCGACTCCGGATGTGCGTCGACCACCTCGATGGGGCCGCCGCCCGACGCCGTACCGCCCCGCACCTGGTAGACGAGCACGCCCTCGGTGCACGTCGCGTGGTCGTTGCCCGCGGCGCCCCGTGCCTCGATGGCGATCGCCGTCTCGCGCCCCGTGCGGACCACCGCGAGCTTGGTGCCGCCGAGGGCGCCGCGCGCCGGGACCGCCGACAGCGGTTCGAGGGTCAGCCGCTCCGTGCCGCCCGTCACGCACCGCACCTGCCGCGGCTCCAGCCAGCCCAGCTTCCACTTGTGCCAGCCGAAGAGGTCGGGGGCGAGGCCGAACTGGCTGCCCATGACGTCCCAGTCACCGACGTAGGTGTCCCAGTCGCCCTTGCCGTCGGTGGGCCGGTGGTAGAGGTCGGGCAGGTCGAAGACGTGGCCCGTCTCGTGGGCGAGCACGTTGCGGTCCGGCGGGTGCCGCTCGAAGACCGTGACGATGCGACGGATGTCCGTGCCGTCGGCCCGCATCGGATGGTCGAAGTTCACGACCTTCGTGGCGTCCGAGTCGACGCCGGGGGCGTCCGGGTCGGCGACGAAGTAGACGACGTCGTACCGCGAGAAGTCGACGTGCGGATCGGCCGCGGCCACCGCGTCGCGCAGATAGGCGCTGCGCCGCTTGGCGTTCCAGTCGCGCTGTATGGCGTACGACATGGAGTTCTCCGGCATCTCCACCCACTCGCGCCGGGGGTGCGGACGCAGGGCGAACTTGCCGTACGAGGCGTGCTCGAAGAACCGACTCGTGGCCGGGAAGTAGTCGGCGGCGAGCTCTTGGGGGGTGGTCTGCGGCGGCGAGTCGGGGAAGGACAGGAAGACCATCACCGCGTTCAGGGTCCTGGCCGGGCGCGGATAGGAGCTGTTCCAGGTGTCGAGGCCCTCCGAGTGGTGGGCGGGGGTGCGGCGCAGGGCGCACGGGCCGGCCGCCGATTCGGCGATGGCCGGGCCCGCGACCAGCGAGGTCGCGGCCAGCGCGGTCAGCGAGGTGAGCAGGGCCGCGGTGGTGCGCAGGGCGGATTTCTCCCCTCCACGAGTGAGTCCCCAAGGGGGGAGCTGACGCGGCACGTCGACCTCCGGGTGCGGAATGCGGGACACCCCACCCACCCTGTGATGTTTTGTTGAAGTACGCCCTGTTTGTCTGGCCCTTCCGAGTGAGCGACGAGTGCGCGGGCGACACTCGGACGCTCACAGAACGTCACAAGCGATCGGCTCACAAAGGAACCAGTGCAGTGCCGAGCAGAAACGATCTGCCGTGGGCGATGGGCCGTGCCCCACCCCGCGGCGCCGCTGGAAAGGGCTTCTGGCCTGCCTCTATGATCGGCACACTTTCCTGCGCGGGCCCGGGTTCCAGGCCCAGGACCGCCAGCTGCCCGCCGCCCGACGAGACCTGTTCGAGAACAACTGCACTGCGGGAGCAAGCGGTGAACGGAACGTCAGAAGGGCCCCCGCCCACGGCGGTCACGGCGCCCGGTCGCGCCAGGTCCGCCAGGTCCGCCGTCACTCAGCGTCGCCCCCCGGATCCGGCCGACTACCGCGCCGCCTTCACCGGCGCCCCGCTCCCCCTCGCCGTCGTCGACCCCGACGGCCTCGTCGTCTGCGCCAACGACGCCCTCGCCGAGCTGCTCGGCACCGCCGCCGACGCGCTGGCCGGACGCGTCGCCGCCGACCTGGTCGACCTGGCCTCCGACGCCCGCGCCTGGCACGCCTACCGCGAGGTGCTCCGGGGCAGGCAGGCCAAGCTGCGCTGCACCCGCCGCCTGAAGCACCCCGACGGGCACTCCCTGTGGGTGCAGGTCACGGTGCAGCCGATGCCGGATTCCCAGCGCGGGGACGGCGGCGAAGGCGACCGCGCCGTGCTGCTCTCCGCCGCCGACATCAGCGCGCGCCGCGAACTCCAGGCCAGGCTGCGCCACGTCCAGATGCACGACCCGGTGACCCGGCTGCCCAACCGCAACCTCTTCTTCGAGCGGCTCGCCTCCGCGCTCGAAGCGGGCGCCTACGACGACACGAGCACCGGCCGGATCGGCCTGTGCTACCTCGACCTCGACGGGTTCAAGGCGGTCAACGACACCCTCGGCCACCGGATCGGCGACCGGCTGCTCGCGGCCGTCGCCAAACGCCTCACGCACTGCGCCGACGAGGCCGGGTACGGCAGGGTGTCGGCGCCCCTGGTGGCGCGCCTGGGCGGCGACGAGTTCGCGCTGCTCGTCGAGGAGTCGACCGGCACGGACCAGCTCGCGGACCTCGCCGACGCGGTCCTGAAGGCGCTGCAGGAACCATTCGACCTCTCGGGGCAGCGGCTCTCCGTCTCCGCGTCCATCGGCGTCGTCGAGCGGCGCGCGGCGGGCACCACCACGACCGGGCTCATGCAGGCCGCCGACACCACGCTGTACTGGGCCAAGACCGACGGCAAGGCCCGCTGGACGCTCTTCGACCCGGAGCGCAACGCCCACCGCATGACCCGCCAGACACTGGCCAGTTCACTGCGTCCGGCCGTCGAGCGGGGCGAATTCGTCCTGGAGTACCAGCCGTTGGTGGGCCTCGCGGACGAGGACGTACGCGGGGTGGAGGCGCTGGTGCGCTGGCGGCACCCGCAGTTCGGGCTGCTCACGCCGAATCGGTTCATCCAACTGGCCGAGGAGGACGGGTCGATCGTGCAGCTGGGCCGGTGGGTCCTGCGGACGGCCTGTCGGCAGGCGCGGCGCTGGCAGTTGGCGCATCCGGAGCGGGATCCGGTGTTCGTGAGCGTCAACGTCGCGGTGCGCCAGGTGTGGGACTCGGACCTGGTCGCCGATGTCGCGGAGATCCTCGCCGAGACCGGACTCCCCGCGGAACTCCTCCAGTTGGAGCTCACCGAGTCCGCCGTCATGGGCTCCGCGGGGCGGCCGCTGCAGGCCCTTCAGGCGCTCAGCGACATGGGGGTGCAGATCGCCATCGACGACTTCGGCACCGGGTACTCGAACCTGGCGTACCTGAGCCGCCTCCCGGTCTCCGTACTGAAGCTCGACGGGTCGTTCGTGCGGGGCTTCCAGTACGAGGAGGGGGAGACGCATCTGAACCCCGCCGACGAGATCATCGTCGAGGCCCTGGTACAGCTCGCGCACCGGCTCGGGATCACGGTCACCGCGGAGTGCGTGGAGACCGCGTCTCAGGCTGGGCGGCTTCGGCGGATCGGGTGTGACACGGGGCAGGGGTGGCTCTACTCGCGGGCGGTGCCGCCGGATCGTATCTCCGCGCTTTTGCGGGGCGCTTTGTAGCGGGTGTCCCGTAGCTGAGCGCCCCGTAAGGGGCGCGGGGAACTGCGCGCTCAGCGCGCGACAAGCCGCGGTCGCGTCTGCCAGGTAACTCGGCAGACGCGACCGCGGCTTTTCCGTGGTTGCTCGCGCAGTTCCCCGCGCCCCTTACGGGGCGCACCCTCGGCGCCGCTTCTACGCCGTAGGCAACCCGTACGCGTCCGCGATCAACTCGTAAGAACGCAAGCGCACCTCGCCACTGTGCGCGTTACCCGTGATCATCAGCTCGTCCGCGCCGGTGCGCTTGGCGAGGTCGTCGAGGCCGGTGCGGACCTCCTCGGCGGCGCCGTGGATGACGTTGGAGTTCCAGTTGGTGATGAACTCCTGCTCCATGGGGCTGAATTCGTGCGTCTCCGCCTCCTCGGGGGTGGGCACGAGGCCGGGGCGGCCGGTGCGCAGGCGGACCATGTTCAAGGCCGCGGCCCGCACCTGGCGGCGGGCCTCGTTCTCCTCGTCGGTGGCCAGCGCCGAGACGCCGATGAGGGCGTACGGGGCGTCGAGCACCGCGGAGGGCTTGAACGACTCCCGGTAGAGGTCGAGGGCCGGGATGGTGTTCTGCGCGGAGAAGTGGTGCGCGAAGGCGAACGGCAGGCCGAGGACGCCCGCGAGCCGGGCGCTGAAGCCGGAGGAGCCGAGCAGCCAGATCGGCGGGCGGTGGGTGGACTGCACACCGCCGGGCGAGGTCGCCTGGATGGGTCCCGGCACCGCGTGGATGCGCCCGTACGGGTGACCGTCGGGGAAGTCGTCGTCCAGGAACCGGGTGAGTTCGGCGAGTTGCTGGGGGAAGTCGTCGGCGCCCTCGTTGAGGCGCTCGGCGCGGCGCAGGGCCGCGGCGGTGGCGCCGTCGGTGCCGGGGGCCCGGCCCAGGCCCAGGTCGACGCGGCCGGGGGCCATCGCCTCCAGGGTGCCGAACTGCTCGGCGATGACGAGCGGCGCGTGGTTGGGCAGCATCACGCCGCCGGAGCCGAGCCGGATGCGGCCGGTGTGGGCGGCGAGGTGGGCGAGGATCACGGCCGGGGACGAGGAGGCGACGCCCGGCATGGAGTGGTGCTCGGCCACCCAGTAGCGGTGGTAGCCGCGGCCCTCCGCGAGCTTGGCGATCTCGACGCTGGTGCGCAGCGCGTCGGTGGCGGTGCGCCCCGCGCCGACGGTCACCAGGTCGAGTACGGACAGGGGTACGGGCGCGGTGCCGAGCCGCTCCCCGCGGATACCGTCCTCGCGGATGCCGTCGTCACGGGTGCCGTCACCGGTCGGGTCCACTGTCACTGGGGGTGCCTCCTGCACTGCGTACATACGTCACGTGGGTACGGGACAGCCAACAGGAGGGGGTCTCCGTTTATTCCCGCCCTGTCCCGCGTTCCCCGCCGGGGCCGTGCGGGAAGCACCGGACTAACGTGACAGGTGCGACGGATCCCATCCACGGAGACTGACCATGGCCGAGCCACTCAAAACCCTCGTCGACGGGGTCGAGGTCGAGGTGCCCAACACCATCCCCGACATCCGTGCCGCGCTGCCCGAGGAGCGGCGCGCGGAGTTCGACCGGGCCATCAACGCGGCCGGGGTCGACGAGATCCACGCCGTGATGCGGCACTGGATGCTGGAGGCCGTGCCCGACCCCGACGCCGAGGCGCGGCTGGCCAGGCTCGCCTCCGACGAGGCGGAGAGGCGGGGCGTCGCTTGAGCGCCCGCCACCGCCGCGGCCACCGCGTGACCTACGCGCCGCCCGCCGACGACACCCTCGCCAAGATGGGCGACGCCGACGCCTTCCGGGCCGCGCTGACGCGCACCGTGGGCCGTGACCCCTACGGCCACGGCTCCACGCCCGTGCGGGAGGACCCCGACCGCAGGGAGGCGACGGTGAACGGCGCCATCGTCCTCTACTACGTGTCGGGGTCGGTCCAGACCCTGACGGTGGTCCGGCTGATCCTCAGCCCATGACGGCTGGCCCTCAGCCCTTGACCTGCACCAGCGGCTCCTTGGTGAACAGGGAGCCGAGCGTCGGGGCGTTCACGCGCCGCGACGCGAGCCGCAGGGCCTCCCAGACCGTGACCTGGTTGGCCGTCAGGACCGGCTTGCCGATGGCCTCCTCGACCTCACGGACGTACGCCGCGGTGTGCAGCGCCGTGTCGGGCAGGAGCAGCGCCTGGGCGTCCGCGTGGTCGCCCTCGCGGGCCAGCGCGAGCACCTCGTCGCGGCCCCAGGTGCCGACCTCGGCGGCCGTGATGATGCCGCTGCCGCGCACCGAGACGACCTCGGCGCCCGCGTCCTTCAGGAAGGCGGAGAAGTGCCCCGCCACGTCCTCCGGGTAGGTCGCCGCGATCGCCACGCGGACCGCGCCCACCTCCCTGAGGGCATGGGCGAAGGCGAACGACGTCGAGGAAGCGGGCAGCCCCGCCGCGCGGGCGAGGCCGCGCACCTGTTCGTGCGCGCCCTCCCAGCCGAAGACGAAGCTGGCGCTGGTGCACGCCCAGACCACCGCCTCGGCGCCGGAGAGCCTGAGCTCCTCGACCCCGGCGGCGAGCCGGTCGGCCGAGCCCATCTCCAGGAGCGCGTCGACCCGGTGGGCGTCCTCGCCGATGTCCGTGTGGACGACCTGTAGCCGGACGTCGCTGCCGAGCATCTGCTCCATGCGGGGGTAGTCGTCCTCTGCCGAGTGCCCCGGGTAGAGAAATCCGAGTGCCGTCACGTCCAGCCTCCTCCTTCTGCGGGTGGCCCCGCGGGCGGTCCTTCCGGCAGGCCGTGGCCCTGTGGCGGCGCCGGCGGGTTCAGCGGACTCGCGCCCGGCCTGGCCGCGGGGTTGATCAGTGCCTGATAGGGCCCTACCGCACCCGTACCCAGCCTGCGCAACGCGGACCACATCGTCACCTGGTTCGCCGAGAGCACCGGCATGCGCAGCTCCGCTTCCAGCTGCGGGATGACGTCGTACGTCGGCAGGTTGGTGCAGCTGATGAAGAGGGCGTCGACCCCGGCCGTGACCGCGCGCCGCGCCATGTCGGCGACGTCCCGGTAGGGGACCTTCCAGATGTGCCGGGTGAGGCCGAGGTAGGCGCGGCCCGTCACGTGGACCCCGGCCTCGGCCAGGTACTGCTCCAGGGCCTGGGTGACCGACCAGGTGTAGGGCGTGACCAGCGCGATGCGCCGTGCGCCCAGTACGTCGAGGGCTTCCAGGAGCGCGCCCGACGTGGTCACCGAGACGACCGTGCCCTCGCGGGTCATGGCCTCGCACATGGCCCGTTCGCCCGCGATGCCGCCGACGAAGCTGCCCGAGGTGCAGGCGTAGGCGAGGACTTCGGGTTCGGCGGCGCTGAGCGCGCGTACCGCCTCCCCCAGCGTCTCGTGCTCGCTGACCAGGCGCGCCAGGTCCAGGCTGACCTCGACGGGCACGTAGGGAGTGCGGGTCAGATGAAGGGAGACCTCGTCGGGGATCCACCGCCACAGTTCGCGGTCGAGGGCGAAGTCGAAGGGGGCGACGACACCGACACCGCGTTGCGGCTGTGGTCCGCCGAGAAAGGAGACGTCCATGAGCAGGCCCCACGTTCGTGCGTGATGTTCAGGGACCGGCCGGGGGCCGGGGACGAGCGAAACCGGCGACGCGCCGGGACGTCGGGACGGGGATGCCTGTGCGGCGGACCGCACAGAGAGTGCGAGCGGATGCGCGGACAGTACTCGGTTCCTGAGGCGGCTGCACGACAGTGCCTCTGTTGACGAAGGTAGGTTCGGGTGCCAGCGTGGTCAATCCGCACATCTCAGACGGCCGAGCCATACCTCTTCAGGGAAGCGGAACCTCATTGCGAAACGGTTTCCCCTCGATGTCCGAATCAACCGTTCTTGTCCTTGACGCCGAGCCTCCGGAGCCACCGCCCCGGCTCGGCAGACTCACCGGGCGGGCCCGGATCCTGCACGCGGACGAGTCGAACCTGGCCGAGCAACTGCCGCTGGCCGACGTCTTGTTGGTGTGGAACTTCAGCTCGCACGCGGTGCGCGGCGCCTGGCCGGGCGAGGGCCCGAGGCCCCGCTGGGTGCATACGGCGAGCGCGGGCGTGGACCATCTGATGTGCCCGGAGCTCGCGGCGTCCGACACGGTGGTCACCAACGCCCGCGGCGTCTTCGACCAGCCCATCGCCGAGTACGTCGCGGCGCTCGTGCTCGCCCTGGCCAAGGACCTGCCGCGCACCCTCGACCTGCAGCGCGAGCGCGCCTGGGAGCACCGCGAGACCCGCCGGGTCGGGGGCACCCGTGCCTGTGTGGTGGGGACGGGACCGATCGGGCGGGCGATCGCCGACACGCTGAAGGCGCTCGGCGTCACCACCGCCCTGGTGGGCCGCACCGCGCGGGCCGGGGTGCACGGGCCCGACGACCTCGACCGGCTGCTCACCCGCGCCGACTGGGTGGTGTGCGCGGCGCCGCTGACCGACGACACGCGGGGCATGTTCGACGCGCGGCGGTTCGGCGTGATGCAGCCGTCGGCGCGGTTCATCAACATCGGGCGCGGCGCGCTCGTCGTCGAGGACGACCTGGTGGAGGCCCTGGCCAAGCGGTGGATCGCGGGCGCGGCGCTCGACGTGTTCGAGCGGGAGCCGCTGCCGAGCGACAGCCCGCTGTGGACGACGCCCGGGCTGCTCGTCTCCCCGCACATGAGCGGCGACACGGTCGGTTGGCGCGACGAACTGGGCGCGCAGTTCGTCGAGTTGTACGAACAGTGGGCGACGGGACAGCCGCTGGCGAACGTGGTCGACAAGAAACGTGGGTATGTCCCAGGACATTGATCACCCCCCGACCGCCTCCTGAGGAGCGTGCATGACCGAGCTCACGGATCTCACCGCCGTACAACTCGTCGACGGCTACCGCAAGGGTGAATTCAGTCCGCTCGAAGCGACCCGTGCCGTGCTGCGGCGGGCCGAGGAGAGCCAGGGCGCGGTGAACGCGTTCGTGCGGATCGCGGCGGAGGAGGCGATCGCGCAGGCCGGGGCCAGTACGGAGCGGTGGCGCAGGGGCGAGCCGCAGGGCCTGGTCGACGGCGTCCCGGTGTCGGTGAAGGACCTGCTCCTGCTGCGCGGCGGGCCGACCCTGCGCGGCTCCAAAACGACGCGTGCGGAGGGCAAGTGGAACGAGGACGCGCCCTCGGTCGCCCGGCTGCGCGAGCACGGCGCGGTCTTCGTCGGCCGCACCACCACACCGGAGTTCGGCTGGAAGGGCGTCACGGACGGGCCGCAGAGCGGGATCACCCGAAATCCGTACGACACGTCGCGCACCTCGGGCGGCTCCAGCGGGGGCAGCGCGGCCGCGGTGGCGGTCGGCGCGGGCCCCCTGTCGCTCGGTACGGACGGCGGCGGTTCGGTGCGGATCCCCGCGGCGTTCTGCGGGATCTTCGCGCTGAAGCCGACGTACGGCAGGGTGCCGCTGTATCCCGCGAGCCCCTTCGGCACGCTCGCCCACGTGGGTCCGATGACGCGGAACGCGGCGGACGCGGCGCTGATGATGGACGTCATCACCGGGCCCGACGCCCGCGACTGGTCCCAACTGGGCCCGGTGGCGGGCAGTTTCCGCACCGGCGCCGAGGGCGGCGTGCGCGGGCTGCGCGTCGCCTACTCCCCCTCGTTCGGCGGCCAGGTCGCGGTGCGGCCCCGGGTCGCCGCCGCGGTGCGCCGCGCGGTGGAGTCGCTCGCCGCGCAGGGTGCGTACGTCGAGGAGGCCGACCCCGACTTCTCGGACCCGGTGGAGGCGTTCCACACCCTGTGGTTCAGCGGGGCCGCGCGCGTGGTGCAGCACCTGTCGCCCGCCCAGCGGGAGTTGCTCGACCCGGGGCTGCGGGAGGTCTGCGCGCGCGGTGCCCGGTACAGCGCGCTCGACTACCTCGCCGCCGTCGACACCCGGATGGACCTCGGCCGCCGGATGGGCCGCTTCCACTCGACGTACGACCTGCTGGTCACGCCGACGCTGCCGATCACCGCGTTCGAGGCGGGGGTGGAGGTGCCCAAGGGCTCCGGCCACCGGCGCTGGACGGGGTGGACGCCGTTCACGTACCCCTTCAACCTGACGCAGCAGCCCGCGGGGACGGTGCCCTGTGGCCTGGACGAGGACGGACTGCCCGTCGGGGTGCAGATCGTGGCCGCGCGCCATGCCGACGCGGTGGTGCTTCGTGCGGCGCACGCGTTGTACGAGGCGGGGGCCGGGGGGATCGCTCCTCCCACTGTGGGCTGATGTCTCGGGGGCTTCGCCCCCGGGCCCCCAGTCCTCAATCGCCGGACGGGCTTGTTTTGTCGCCGGACGGCTTTATTGCCTGCGGAAGTTCAGCGTCTCCCCCTGCGCGCCCGCGCGCCACAGGTCGTTGCAGGCCTCGGCCATTCGGTCGAGGCCGTCGACGATCTGGCCCCAGACGATGCCGGGCACCCAGCCGACGTCGCCGTTCAGGAGCAGGTTGTTGCGTTCGTAGAAGAGGGCGAGGTCGACGACGGTGGTGCCCGCCTTCACGTCTGCCCCGGCCTCGTAGCCGTATGCCTGGGTCCCCAATTCCGTACCGGAAAAGGAGAAATAGCAGAGATCTCCCGGGATGGGAGTGACTGTCGGGTTCTCCAGAGGCGGCTCGCGGTCCGCGAAAGCCGGAAAGAGGGCGTAGATCTCATTGCGCGCGTATTTCGCGTGATAGACGTCCGAGCCGAGCGGAAGCGCCTCCCACACCGCCGCGCAGGTCACCGGGGCCCGGTCGTCGAGCAGCTTTGCCGTGCACTGAACTCCCCGCTTGGCGAGGGAGACTTCGATGAATCGGTCTGCCATGTGTCCCATGCTCCTCCCTGGGTCAAGACCACCACGATGGCATCGGCGACCGAAATTCATCGGCATATCTCGCGTCGAGTCGGGTAGCCGCGCGCCCATGGCTCCACCACTTGGGAACAACAAGGGATTCACAGGCAGAGCGGTACGCCGCCGCGCCCTGCTCACCGGAGCGGGCGGGGCGGCCATGGCCGCGTTCGGGCTCTCGGCATGCAGCCGGGTGCCCGAGGAAGGGAAGGTCGAGGGGGGCGATCTGCTGGACCGGCTGCGCGACAGCGGCACGGTCAGGATCGGTGTCGCAGGCGAGGTCCCGTTCGGATACATCGACGAGAACGGCGAGGTCACCGGCGAGGCGCCGGCCATCGCCAAGGTCATCTTCCCGCGCCTCGGCGTGCCCAAGGTCAAGGCGGTGCCCACCAAGTTCGGAGCGCTGATACCGGGACTGACGCAGGCCCGGCAGTTCGACGTGGTGTCGGCGGGCATGTACATCAACCCGACGCGCTGCGAACAGGTCCTCTTTTCCGACCCCGACTACCTCATGCTCGACTCCTTCATCGTGAAGAAGGGCAACCCGCACGGCATCAAGGGTTACGAGGACATCGCCAAGAAAGGCCTGAAGCTGGCGAGCGGCACCGCCTACGCGGAGATCGACTACGCCAAGGCCGCGGGCGTGGAGTCCGTCCTCGTGCTTCCCGACCAGGTGGCGGGACTCGACGCCGTCGCCCAGGGCCGGGTCGACGCCTTCGCGGGCACCAACGTCACCGTACGTACGGTGATCAAGGGGAATCCGCAGGTCGAGGCGACGAAGCCCTTCCAGCCCGAGGTCGACGGCAAACCGGCCTACGGCGCGGGCGGCTTCGCCTTCCGGCTCTCGGAGAAGAACCTGCGCGACGCCTTCAACGAAGAGCTGCACAAGCTCAAGAAGAGCGGCGAGCTCCTGCGGATCGTCAAGCCGTTCGGCTTCACCGCGGACGAGATGACGGATCTGACCGTGGCGAAGCTGTGCCCCCCGGCGAAGGGCGCCTCCTCATGATGTCGTCCGAGTTCTTCTCGAACTGGTTCCTGCCCGGGGTCTGGATCACGATCCAGGTCACCTTGCTCAGCGCGGCCCTCGCCTTCGTGATCGCCTTCCCGATCGGCGTGCTGCGCACCTCCCGGCTCTGGATCGTGCGGTTCCTCGCCGGGGCCTACTTCGAGATCTTCCGCAGCACGTCGTCGCTGGTCTTCATGTTCTGGATCGCGTTCACGGTGCCGCCGGTGTTCCACATCAGCTTCCAGCCGATGGCCGCGGGCATCGTCGCGCTCGGCATCACCTACGGGGCGTACGCCTCCGAGATCGTGCGCGGCGCGCTCGCCGCGGTGCCGCCCGCGCAGCGCGAGGCGGGCATCGCCCTGAACTTCACCCCGGCGCAGCGACTGCGCCGCATCGAACTGCCGCAGGCCTGGCCGGAGATGATCCCGCCGTTCAACAACCTGCTCATCGAGCTGCTCAAGGGCACCTCGCTGGTGTCCCTCATCGCGGTGGCCGACATGACCTTCGCGGGTGACCTGCTGCGGCTGGTCAAGAACGAGAGCGCGCCGATCTACACGCTGCTGCTCGTCCTGTACTTCGTCTTCGCATTCGTCCTCACGCGCGGCATGCGGCTCCTGGAGCGGCACGCCAAGAAGCGGGTGGGGCAGACGCCCGCGAAGACCGGCCTGTTCGGCGGGATGCGCTCTTCGTCGTCGATCGATGCCGTCACCGGCACAGGGGGTGCCAAGTGAACTGGGACTGGTCGAATGTCGACGACTTCATGCCGATGTTCTGGGACGGCGTGTGGCTCACCCTCAAGGCGCTGTTCTTCGGCACCCTGATCGCCTTCTCGCTCGGCCTGGTCTGGGCGGTCGCCCAGCGCTCCGAGAAGAAGTGGATCCGCTGGCCCGTCACGGTGGTCACCGAGTTCATCCGCAACACCCCGCTCCTGGTGCAGCTGTTCTTCCTCTTCTACGTGGTGCCGGAGTGGGGCCCCTCGATGTCCCCGCTCGCCACGGGCATCGTCGGCCTCGGCCTTCACTACTCGACGTACACCTCCGAGGTCTACCGGGCGGGGATCGACGGCGTCCCGGAGGGCCAGTGGGAGGCGGCCACCGCGCTCAGCCTCTCCAAGCGCCGCACCTGGACGGCCGTGATCCTGCCGCAGGCGGTGCGCAGGGTGATCCCCGCGCTCGGCAACTACGTGATCGTCATGCTGAAGGAGTCGCCGCAGATGGCGGCCATCGGCGCGCTGGACATGCTGGGCCAGGCCCAGAACTACAGCCAGACGACCTTCACCTACGAGGCGATCAGTGTGGTCGGTGTCGCCTTCATCGTCATCGCCTACCCGGCCTCTCTTCTTCTGCGAGTTTTGGAGCGTCGCCTTGTCCGCTGACAGCAGCACTTCCCAGGAAATCCCCAACCCGGCCGTCGACGGCAGCGAGCTGATCCGCTTCGACAAGGTCGTCAAGCGCTACGGCTCGAACGTCGTCCTCGACGAGCTGGACTTCTCGGTCGCCTCCGGCAAGCACGTGACGCTGATCGGGCCCTCCGGTTCCGGCAAGACCACGATCCTTCGGCTCCTGATGACGCTGGTGAAACCGGAGCAGGGCACCATCAAGGTGGGCGGCAAGTACCTCACCCACGAGGAGAGAAACGGCAAGCTCGTCCCCGCGGGCGAGAAGCACGTCCGCGAGGTCCGCAAGAACATCGGGATGGTCTTCCAGCAGTTCAACCTCTTCCCGAACATGAAGGTCCTGCGCAACATCATGGAGGCGCCGGTCACCGTCCTCGGCCTCTCCAAGGACGAGGCCGAGCAGCGCGCCCGCGAGCTGCTCGACCTGGTCGGGCTCGGCGACAAGTGCGACGCGTATCCGTCGCAGCTCTCCGGCGGCCAGCAGCAGCGCGTCGCCATCGCGCGCGCCCTGGCGATGCGTCCGCAGGTCCTGCTGCTCGACGAGGTGACGTCCGCGCTCGACCCTGAGCTGGTGGCGGGCGTCCTGGACGTCCTGCGCGACATCGCGCACACCACCGACATCACGATGCTGTGCGTGACCCACGAGATGAGCTTCGCCCGCGACATCTCGGACCAGGTGCTGATGTTCGACTCGGGCCGGGTCATCGAGTCCGGTACGCCGGAGAAGATCTTCACGGAGCCGGAGCACGAGCGCACCCGGGAGTTCCTCAGCGCGGTCCTGTGACCCAGGCCCCTGTCCCATGACAGGGGCATATGCCAGGGTGGCGCGTTCCTGCTGACAGGCACGAGCGCGCCACCAATCTCCCCAACAGCCGCTCCAAATGCGCCACTTGGCAGCTATCGTGGGACAGAGCCCAGCTGTCCGGAACCGTTCCACGCAGGGGGAAGCCGTGGCGTTGCAGCACGAGGCGACCACGCCGCACCACTCCGTCCAGAGCGCTCTGCGCGTGCTCGAGATCGTCGCCAGGCACAACACCGGGGTGACCACCGCCGACCTCGCCCGCGAGACCCGGCTGCCTCCCGGCCGACTGGCACCCCTGCTGCGCATGCTGCGCCGCGAAGGCTATGTCGTACAGCTCACCGACAGCGCCACCGGGGCGTACGTCACCGGGGAGTCCTTCGCCCGGCTCGGCTCCGCCCACCAGCACGACCAGGCCCTGCGCGAGAAGCTGCAGCGCACCCTGGACGGCCTGCGCGACTCGATCGGCGCGGCGGTCTACATCAGCCGTTACGTGGACGGCGAGGTCAAGGTCACCGACTTCGCCGCGGGCCCCCGCGCCCCCGCGGTCAACGAGTGGGTGGATTTCCGGTCCTCCGCGCACGCCAGCGCGGTCGGCAAGAGCCTGCTGACGCAGCTCGACGTCAATGGCCGCAGGGATCATCTCTCCCGGCACAAGATGGCGCGGCTCACGTCCCGGACGATCACGAACGAGCGGGTGCTGCTGAATCGTCTTGCCGCTCAACCGGCCACGGTGCCGGTGCTTGATCTTCAGGAGTACGCGGTGGGCACGGTGTGTGCGGCCGTGCCGATCACCGCGGGTGCCGCTGTGGGGTGCCTTGCGCTTTCCCTGCCGGTCGAGCATGCGCATCGCTTGCGGGAGGCTGCGGACACGCTTAACCGTGGGGCTGCGCCGGTGTTGCTGTCCCTGGCGATCTAGCTTTCGACCGCGGGTGCACTGTGGCTGGGCGCGCAGTTCCCCGCGCCCCTTACGGGGCGCCCCTCACCGTGGTCATCGGCACCCCCTCGCACCAGGTAGTATTTTCTTGTCAGCAGGCGCCGCTAGCTCAGTTGGTTAGAGCAGCTGACTCTTAATCAGCGGGTCCGGGGTTCGAGTCCCTGGCGGCGCACAGACAGCGAAAGGCCCTCCGTTCACGCGGGGGGCCTTTCGCGTACGGCACGTTCCACGCAGGACGCGCCCCGGGGGTGCGGAAAACCGCACCCCGAGTCGACGGCAACCCCCATACCGCCGCTGACCTGCAATTTCTAGCGTTGCCCCTATGGACCTCATGACTCTCGCCCTCCCCCAGGAGCCCGCGGGCGGCATCGCGGGCTGGGCAGCCGACCTCGTGGACACACTGGGCGGTCCCGGCGCCGGTCTCGCCATCGCCCTGGAGAACCTCTTCCCGCCGCTGCCCAGCGAGGTGATCCTGCCGCTGACCGGCTTCGCCGCCGGGCAGGGCGTGATCAGCCTCGCCTCCGCGCTGTTCTGGACCACGCTCGGCTCGGTCGTCGGCGCCGCCGCCCTCTACTGGATCGGCGTGCTCTTCGGACGCGAGCGCATGCACGCCCTGTGGGCGAAGCTGCCGCTGGTCAAGGCCTCCGACCTGGAACGCACCGAGGCGTGGTTCGCCAAGCACGGCACCAAGGCCGTCCTGCTCGGCCGGATGGTGCCGATCTTCCGGAGCCTGATCTCCGTCCCCGCCGGGGTGGAGCGCATGCGGCTGCCGGTCTTCCTCGCCCTCACCACGCTCGGCAGCCTGGTCTGGAACTCCGTGCTCGTCCTCGCCGGGTACTGGCTCGGCGACCAGTGGGACGCGGTCGAGACGTACGTCGGGCTGCTCTCCAAGGCGGTCCTGGTCATGGTCGTCGTGGCCGTCGCCGTCTATGTGGTGGTGCGCGTCCGGTCCAGGAAGCGGCCCCAGGCCGCCTCGACGCCCCGGCACCGCCGCGTCGACTAGGGGTCGGCTAATGTCGGACGGCGTGAAGGAGCCCGTGGCCGCCCCATTCCTGCTCAGAGTCGTCGGCGTGCTGATCGGCTGCCTCACCGCCCTGCTCGGGCTCGGCTACTTCGTCGTCGCCGGTGCGGCCCTCGGCGCCTTCCTGCTCTGGCCGCGCACCCGCGGCCGCGCCCACGCGCTCCTCGCGTCGGGCGCGCGCAGGCTGACCGGCGTCGAGCGGTGGCGCAGGTCGGTCTTCTTCCACGACACGTTCCCCGAGCACCGCGCCTCCGACCAGCAGATCCTGCGCTACCTCGCGGCTCGTACGTACTCGGGGCTGCTGTGCGCCGTCGTGGTCGGTCTGGTCGACTTCGGCGCGGTCCTCGCCGGGATCTTCGCGGTCTCTCTCACCACTCGGGCCACGATGACCTGGGTCGACGTGCTCAGCCAGGTCGTACTCGGCGGCACCCTGCTCTTCCTCGCCGTGCAGGGTCTTCGCGCGCTGACCGACCAGGACGCCCGGCTCGCCAGCGAGTGCTTCGGCCCCTCCGAGCGCGAGCTGCTCCAGCGGCGCATCGACGAGCTCGCCACCAGCAGGGCCGCGGTGGTCCAGGCCGTCGACGTGGAGCGGCGCCGCGTCGAGCGGGATCTGCACGACGGCGTCCAGCAGCGGCTCGTCGCGCTCGCCATGCTGCTCGGCAGGGCCCGCCGCGGCCGCACCCCCGAGCGGGCCGACGCGCTCCTGGAGCAGGCGCACAAGGAGGCCCAGGAAGTCCTCACCGAGCTGCGCGAGGTGGCCTGGCGGGTCTACCCCACCGCGCTCGACAGCCTGGGCCTTCGCGAGGCGCTGGGCGGGGTCTCCGAGCGGTCCGCGATCCCCGTGCGCATGGAGTACGACGTGCCGGCGCCGCTGCCGCCCGCCGTCGAGACGGCCGCCTACTTCGTCGTCTCCGAGACCGTCACCAACGCCGCCAAGCACTCCCTCGCCGACGAGGTCCACGTGACGGTGCGCGGCAGCGGGGCCACGCTCACCGTCGTCGTACGCGACACCGGGGCGGGCGGCGCCGACCCCGCGGGCAGCGGTCTGACCGGGCTGCACAGCCGGGTCGCCGCGCTCGACGGCACCCTGCGAGTCGACAGCCCCCTCGGGGGACCCACCACCATCACCGCGGAGCTGCCGTGCGCGTAATCCTCGCCGAGGACTCGACCCTGTTGCGGGAGGGCCTCGTCCGGCTGCTCGCCGAGGAGGGCCACGAGGTCCTCGCCGCCGTGGGCGACGCCGACGCGCTGCTCCGCGAGGTCGAGGCGCACGCCCCGGACGTCGTGGTCACCGACATCCGCATGCCGCCCGACCACACCGACGAGGGGCTGCGCGCCGCGGTGCGGATCCGGGAGCTGCGCCCCGAGATCGGCGTGGTCGTCCTGTCCCAGTACGTGGAGCGCAACTACGCGGCGCAGCTGCTCACTTCGAGCGCCGAACGCGTCGGCTACCTCCTCAAGGACCGGGTCGCGCAGGTCGAGGAGTTCCTCGACGCCCTGGAGCGGGTGCACGCGGGCGGCGCCGCCATCGACCCCGAAGTCGTACGGCAGTTGCTGATCCGCACCACGCACGTCGATCCCCTGACCCGCCTCACGCCCCGGGAGCGCACCGTCCTGGAGGCGCTCGCCGAGGGGCACACCAACGCGGCCATCGGGGAGAAGCTGCACATCTCGCTGAGCGCGGTCGAGAAGAACCTCAACGCGATCTTCGACAAGCTGGGCCTGCACCGGACGACGGGCTACAGCCGCCGGGTGCTGGCGGTGCTGCGGTACTTGGAGTCCTGAACGTCCCCTGCGGGCGCTACGAAAGCACGACCCCGTCCATGAGCAGCGCCGCCACGAGACCCGCGGCGAGCAGCCAGGTGCCGAGCCTGGTGCGGCCGCGGCGGCTCAGTTCGATCACCATGCCGCAGAGGATGAGCAGCAGGCCGTAGACCCCGACGACGAGCACGGACGATCTGCTCGCCAGACGCAGTGCGAGGACCACGGCGGCGGCGGCCATCAGGAGCGAGGCCGCGGCTATGCGGGCGCGGCGGGCTCTGGCCGCGGGGGTGGGGCCCTCGTGCGGCGTGGGGCCGGGTTCCGGGGTGTCGTGCGTCGCGGACTCTGTCCGGTCTGGCGTGCTCATGTCGTGGATCGTAATCCCGTCGGTGCGTTCGCATGTTCCGTCACCACGGATCCCTCACGCCCTCAGGTACGCCAGGACCGCGAGGACCCTGCGGTGCGTGCCGTCCGCCGGTGGCAGGTCCAGCTTTCCGAGGATGTTGCCGATGTGCTTGCCGACCGCCGCCTCGCTGACCACGAGTTCGCGGGCGATCGCCGCGTTCGACTTGCCCTCGGCGACGAGCCCGAGCACCTCGCGCTCGCGCGGCGTCAGGTGCGCCAGCGGGTCGCGGCGGCGGCGCAGCAACTGCCGTACGACCTCGGGGTCGACGACCGTGCCGCCCTCCGCGACCCGCGTCAGCGCCGCCACGAACTGCTCGACCTGGCCGACCCTGTCCTTGAGGAGGTAACCGACGCCGGTGCCGTCGCCGGTGTCCAGGAGCTCGGCAGCGTAGGACCGTTGGACGTACTGGCTGAGCACGAGCACCGGCAGCGTCGGCCGGGCGGCTCTGAGCTCCACCGCCGCGCGCAGCCCCTCGTCCTGGAAGCCCGGCGGCATCCGCACGTCCGTGACCACGATGTCCGGCTCGTACGCCGATACCGCGTCCCGCAGCGCGTCCGCGTCGCCGACCGCGGCGACCGTCTCGTGGCCGAAGCGGGTGAGCACGCCGACGAGGCCCTCGCGGAGCAGCACGCTGTCCTCGGCCAGTACGACTCTCAGCGGGCTTCGGCTTGGCAAGGGATCTCCACGGAGAGGACGGTCGGGCCGCCGGGCGGGCTGGTGACCGCCAGTCTGCCATCGAGGACGGCGAGCCGGTCGGCGAGTCCCGTCAGGCCCGTGCCGCGCCCGGGGTCGGCGCCGCCGCGGCCGTCGTCGCGCACGTCGATGCGGAGGACTCCTGCCGTATGGGCGGTGGTGATGTGGGCGCGGGTGGCTCCGCTGTGCTTGCCGACGTTCGCGAGCGCCTCGCGCACCGCGAAGTACGCCGCGGACTCGACCGGTTCGGGCAGCCGGGGCAGCGGCGGCCCGGTGCCGTCCGTGTCCACGGGGACCGCCGAGCGGTCCGCCGCGTCCTCCATCGCCGCGGTGAGGCCGTAGTCGGCGAGGACTTGGGGATGGATGCCGCGGATCAGCTCCCGCAGCTCGGTCAGTACGCGGCCCGCCTCGTCGTGCGCGGTCGCCAGCTTGTCCGCCAGGGGGCCGTCCGGAGCGGCGTCCATCCTCGCCAGGCCCAGCGTCATGGTCAGCGCGACGAGCCGCTGCTGGGCTCCGTCGTGCAAGTCCCGCTCGATGCGCCGCCGTTCCGCCTCGAACGCGTCCACCAGACGGGCCCTGGAACGGGTGACCTCCGCGAGCCTGTCGGCCAGTTCCGCCTCGCGCGGCGCGAGCAGGAGGCGGGTGAACGCGGCGCGGGCCGCGGCGTAGGCGCCCAGGGGGTGCAGGAGCACGAGCAGGAGTACGACGCCGAGCAACGCGGTGCCGGTGGCCGCCGGGTAGCCGTCGACCAGCCACAGCTTCGCGGGCCGGATGTCGCCCCCGGCGAGGGCGAGTTGGGCCGGGGCCGCGACGAGCAGGACCGGGAGTCCGACCGCGCACGCCACGACGAGGAGGTCCAGGGGCCACAGGACGAGCGCGAGCAGGACGGCGTACGCCAGCTCGCGCCAGGTCGCCTGCTCCTTGAGCCTGAGCCGGAACCAGGCGGGGATGCCCGGGGCGTCCGGGGTGCGGTGCGGGGTGGGCGCGGGGGCGGGGTCCACGAGGCGGACGCGGCGGCGTTCCAGGGCGGCGAGGGGGATGCCGGAGAGGGTGAGGGCGGCGAGGAGGGGGATGCCGATGAGGACTACGGCGAGGATGCCCGCGAGGGCGACGAGGACGGAGCCGATGACCAGGACGACGGCGCCGAGTAGGGCGCCGCCGGCCAGGTACGCGGCGCTGCGCCACGGGGCGCTTCCCCTGAGGTAGCCGCCGCCGCGCAGCTCGTCCCAGACGGTCTTCTCTCGGAGCATGGGCTTACGTTAGGCGCCTTTGGTTCGGGTGGGGGGGCGGGGCCGCGGCGGTATGTCCGTCCTCGCCGTCGCGGGGCTGATGCCTGGGGCGGGATTGCTTGTCACGGTGGCTCAATGTGCTCCGGGCGGACATACCACCACGTCCCCTCCGGCATCGCTCGCGGCTGCGGGCCGGTGGTCGCTCTGCTCCTACAGGCGGTGCTCGGTGCGGAGATACGGGTGGGCGGGTGGGGACGATGCTCCTACAAGCGGTGCTCGGTGCGGAGATACGGGTGGGCGGGTGGGAATGATCCGCCGCGGAGCGGCGGTGTCGGTGCTCCTACAGGAGGGGGCGGTGCGGAGCACGCAGGCAACGGGTTTCAGCCGCGCAGCCGTCAAGTGGCGGACACATAAACGAGCTTCGGGCGCTGGTGAGCGACCGTAACCCGCACCGACGCGCACCGTCCGCAGCCGTGATCCGGACACCGGCGTGAACGGCTCACTCGACGCGGCGCGCACACGGAGCGTCACGGCGGCAGGGAGCCCACCCCGGGCCCGTGGGGGCGCTCCGCCCGTTGCCGTACGGGCTCGCCACCTGGCGCGAAATCACGGCGTGCATACGTTCGCCATGCCCCCCATTCTGATGAATCTGCAGGTCAGCGCCTCGTGGGCCGAAATTGCCCTCGGCATGGGCCAGTCGGTGGCCGCACCGTAAGACTCGTACCGAAGATCGGTGCATCCCTCGACCAGGGAAGGAACACCATGAACCACAGGTCACTGGTGCGGCGCGTCGTCCTCATGGCGGTTGCCGGACTCCTCACCCTCCCCTTCGCCTCCGCGGCCTCAGCGGCAGCCCCGGCTCAGGGCCACGCCCAACTCCGCGTGCCCGTCAACGTCTGGGCCAGCGACGTCAACACCCACTCCGGCCCGCACACGACGGACCCGGTCACCGGCCAAGTGGGCCCGGGCACGGTGGAGGCGGTGTGCCAGGCGGCGGGCGGCAGCGTTTCCTACGGCTCCTACTACAACTTCTGGTGGGCGCAGCTCGACGACGGCAGTTGGATCTCGGACGTCTTCATCTCCGGCGGCAACAACGACGAGCCCGTACCCGGCATCCCCTACTGCTGAATCCGGCCGCCGCACCACCCCTGGGCGCAAGCTCAGGGGTCCAGCAGGTCCCGCCTGCCCTGCGCCCGGTACTGGGCGAGGAGTTCGGTCAGGCCCGGCCGGGCCAGTCGGCGGTAGGACGAGGAGCCCGGTGGCCGCCACCACACGGGGTCCTCGCAGCGGAAGCCCTCGCCCCGCAGCGCGGCCCGTGCCACCTTGTTCGTCGCCGTCACCGGCATCCGCTCCACGACCCGGACGAAGCTGGGCGCCATCTTCGTGCCCAAGTCGGGTTGGGAGAGCAGGAATTCGGCGAAGTCGAGAGGGTCGAAGGGGATGCCGGGAGGTGGCGCAAGGGCCGCCATGACCTGGTCCCCGGCCACCGGGTCCGGCACCGCGTACACCGCGACCGCCGCCGCCCCCTCGTACCGCGCGAGGATGTTCTCGATGACCGCCGCCGCGAGGTTCTCGCTGTCGACCCGCAGCCGGTCGTCGGTGCGTCCGGCGAAGTAGAGGTAGCCGTCGGCGTCGCGGTAGAAGAGGTCGCCGGTCCAGTACCAGCCGCCGCGCAGCCGTTCCGCCTCCGCCTCCTCGTTGCGCCAGTAGCCCTCGAAGGGGCTCCTGCCCCGGTTCACCAACTCCCCTATCGCCGTGGCGCCGTTGAGGAGTCTGCCGTCCGCGGCGAAGAGCGCGGTCTCGCACTCGTCGAGCGTCTGCGGATCCACCACCGCGAGGTCGTCGCCGGGTGCCGACCTGCCGATCGCGTTCGGCGGCGCGTCCGGTGAGCGCTGGATCGCCGCGCCGCCCTCGGAAGAGCCGTAGCCCTCGACGAGCCGCACCCCGAAACGCTCCTCGAAGCGTGCCGCGTCCACCGCGCCCGCCTCGGTCCCGAACCCGACCCGCAGCGGGTTCTCCCGGTCGTCGGGGCGGGCCTCGGTGGCCAGGACGTACTGGACGGCCCGGCCCACGTAGGTGAAGTACGTCGCCCTGAACTCCCGTACGTCGTCGAGGAAGTGGGACGCGGAGAAGCGGCGGCGCAGCGCCACCCCGGCCCCCGCGGCCAGCGCGGGCGCCCAGTCCGCGATGACCGCGTTCCCGTGGAACATGGGCATGCAGACGTAGTGGGTGTCCGCGGGGCGGATGCCGAAGTGCCCGACCAGGGAGCCGCCCGCCGCCGCCAGCCTGCCCTGGCTGCAGATGGCCGCCTTGGGCGCGCCTGTCGATCCCGAGGTGAAGTAGAGCAGCATGCGGCTGCGCGGCGTCACGCTCCGCGCGATCTCCGGTTTCGCGCCCGCGTAGGGCGCGAGCAGCTCCGCGTACGCGTCCGTGTCGGTCACCAGGATGCGTACGGAGGGGAGTTGGAGCCCGTCGAGGAGCGGGAGATGGGCCCGCTCCGTCACCAGGACCGCGCAGTCGGTGTGCAGGATGTCGCGGGCCAGCTCGGCGCCGCGCCGCGTGGGGTTGATGCCCGCCACGGCCGCGCCCGCGAGCGCCGCCGCGCTCAACCACAGGGGATATTCGGGGGTGTTGTCGAGCAGTACGCCGATGTGGGGTTCACCGTGCCGGGGCAGCAGGTCGGCGAGCAGGGCCGCCCGCGCCGCCGCCCCCGCCGTCACCTGGTGGTGACTGAGCCGCCCCTCCGCGAAGCGCAGCCCTGTGCGGTGGTCGCCCCAGCGCGCCAGTACGAGTTCCGCGACCGTGGCCGCGGCCGTGCTCCCGGTGCTCTCCATGGCCGCGCACGATAATTGACGGGCCGTCATATTGGCAGGGGGCGGAGTGACCGGGGGTAGGAGGTGGTCGGTCGCTCCGCGCACGCCGCGTGGTCAGCACGGCGTGCGCGGAATCTACCCGTGGCGTGCGGGGAAGAGCCCCGGGCAGTCCCCGTGACCGCCGGAGCGGATCAGAACTTGACGTCCGAGCAGGCGTAGAACGCGTTCGTCGTGTCCGCGACCGTCCAGACCGCGACGATCACGTGGTGCCCGCTGCGGCCGCCGGGGATGGCGCCACTGTGCGAGAGCGAGGCGGGCGGCTGCTGGCTGTTGTAGGGAACGGTGAGGAACGGCGTGGTGTCCAGGGAGGCCCTGGTCACGGGCTTGCT
The DNA here is from genome assembly GCF_008704495.1 of Streptomyces kanamyceticus. Lineage (NCBI taxonomy): Bacteria > Bacillati > Actinomycetota > Actinomycetes > Kitasatosporales > Streptomycetaceae > Streptomyces > Streptomyces kanamyceticus. The sequence continues at coordinate 6,379,423 of NZ_CP023699.1, read as the reverse complement.
CTCGTCCCAGCCCTGCTTGGTGATGTAGTACTTGAAATCGGTGGTGCGGTGCCGTGCGGTGAACTGCCAGCGGAACGTGTAGTTCTGACCACCGCTCACCTGCGTCGTCGGCCAGGCTCCGCCGCCCGGGGTCTTGGGCGAGTTGAGCTGGTCGAAGCCCGCGATGCCCGCCGAGCAGATCTTGCCGTCGGCCGGACCCGCGGCCGGGAAGCCCTTGAGGCCCTCGACGCTCTGCGGTTCGTACTGGATGGAACCACAACCGGTCACCACGCCCTTGGCGCAGTTGATCTGCCGACTGGCCGGCAGGTCCGTGTAGCCGTGGCTGCTGGCGCCGCTCGCGGAGAGCGCGAACGCGCCGACCGTACCGAGACCGACCAAGGCCGCGTACATCTTCTTGTTTCGCATGTGCCGCTCCTGCCGAACGTGGGAAGTTCCGTGGGACGTGCGCGCACTGCGGTCTAGACCAAGCTCAGATTATTGCCGTTAGTTGAACATGTCCATACCAATCTTGGAGAGGATCCGTCCGCATCGCCCACGCGAGGTCTCCACGAGTTCACCGTTGGGCCCGTCGTTCCCCGCGACCCAGGCCGCGGCCTCGTCGGGCGCCCGGCCCCCCGCCAACTGCCGCGCGACCAAGCGCTCTTGGCGTACGCCGCCGGGAACCTCCAGGTACCAGCACTGGCCGAGCAACGCGTGCGCCGCGCGCCAGCCCGGCAGGTCGCAGGCCAGATAGTTCCCCTCGGTGACCACCAGGCGCGCGGTGGGCGCGACGAGATGGCGGGCCGCGACCGGCTCGTGGAGGGTGCGGTCGTAATCCGGTACGTAGATGTCGTGCGCCGGGTCGTCCAGGACGCGGCGCAGCAGCGCGACGTACCCCGCCACGTCGAAACTCGGCTCCGAGCCCTTGCGGTCCGTCAGGCCGAGGCGGGCCAACTGCGCGTTGGACAGGTGGAATCCGTCGAGCGGCAGATACGCGGCCCCCTCGCCGAGCCGCGCGACAAGGGCCCGCGCCAGCGTCGACTTCCCGGCGCCCGGCGGTCCCGCGATCCCGAGTACGGCTCGCGGCACCCCTGCCGTCAGCTGCCAGGCGTCGGCCGCCAGGTTCGCCAGGTCATCCCGGCTCTCGCGGTCATCTGTGTTCTCCATGGCCCGTATAGAACGCCACCGTCAGGTCCTTCACCAAGGCCTTGCGCTCGTAGTCGTCCAGCTCGACCAGGCCCCGCGTGGTCAGCCGCGTCACCGTGTCCTCGACCGAGTCGACCACCGAGGTCAGCACCGTGTCGCGGTGCCGTGCGTCGAGGGCCGCGACCCTGCGGCGCTGCATCGCTCCGGCCACCTCCGGGGCGTACTCGATACGGGTCGGCTGCGCCGAGAAGATCTCCACGCCGACCGCCTCCGCGTCCACGGCGAGCGCCTTCGTCAGCGCCTCGCCGACCGCCTCGGCGTCGCGCAGCGTGGGCGCGTCGTCGTGGAAGGCGTCGGCGGGCAGCCGCGAGAGCACCCGTGCGGTGGTCGCCTCCACGCACTCGCGCAGATACTCCTGGTGGTCGGCGACCGCCAGGGTCGCCCGCGCGGTGTCCTTGACCCGCCACACGACGAGCACGACGACCCGCAGCGCCACCCCGGAGCGGTCCACGGCAGGCATCGGCTCACTCCGCCAGTGCCGCAGCCGTACGTCCACGCGGCGCCGCAGCAGCAGCGGGTTCACCCACAGCAGGCCGGTGCGCCGGACGGTCCCCCGGTAGCGGCCGAAGAGGCTGAGGACCCAGGCGCCGCCGACCCGGCCCCTGGCGAGCCCGCCGAACCCGAACAGGGCGAGCGTCCCCGATCCGGCGAGCGAGGCCCACTGTTCGACGCCGAGCCCGGCACCCGCGTACCCGGGCAGCCCCGCCAGCTGGACCGCGGGGTCGGGCAGCGTCCCCGCCCACCACAGCGAGAGCACGCACCCCGCGGCGCCCGCGCAGCCGCCGAGCACCCCGGCGATGCCCGGCAGGACCCGCGCGCGCCGCTCGACGAGGTCCGGGTCGACGTCCGGCACGGCCCGCGCGGGCGGCTCGACGACGACCGGGCGGCGCGCGGCGCGCGGCTGCTCCCCCGTGCCCTGTCTGCGCCGCACCACGGCGGGCGGCAGCGGCACCGCCGCCGCGGCGCCCGGCTCATCGGGGTCGTCGCGGAAGAGGAGGTGGACGGGGATCTCGGTGGTGGCCTCGCTCTGGATCACCCGCGGCGGCCGGGCGGTGCCCGGCTCCGGCGCCCCCGCGGGCCCCGGGGACTGCGGCTGTGAAGCTGCCGTCGCACTCATCCGTGCCTCCCACTCATCCGTGCCTCCGCCTTGTTCGTGCCTGGATCTGACCGCTGCCGGAATCACGCCCGCCGTGCCCGGACCTCACCGCTGCCGTAGTCACGTCCGCGCCCGGAACTCGTCGCCGCCGGAATCACTCCCGCGCCGGGGTCCGCTGCCGGAGTCACGTCCGTGCCCGGAACTCACCGCTGCCGGAATCACTCCCGCGCCCGGATCCGCCGCCGGAATCACTCCCGCGCCCGGATTCCTCGCGTCACCTCCGCCGCCGCGCCTCACCGGAACAACCGCCGCCAGGTCTCGGGCCCCGGGAAGCCATCGGCCGCGGCCCCCCGCCAGCCCTGGGCCCGCTGGAACGCCTCCACGTTGCGCCGGTCGCTCTCGCCCCAGCTCGGGCCCGGGCCCCGGGTGTAGTACGTGCCGAAGCCCTTCTTCACCAGCTGCCTGCCGAGCCGCTCGATCGCCGCGTCCGTCCGGCCGGGGCGGAAGACCCCCTTGCCGGGGTAGGCGGGGGCACCCTTCGCGCCGGTGCCCGTGCCGCCGCCGGGGCTCGCGCCGATGTCCCTGCCCTTGCCCGACATCAGGTACGACCAGGTGGTGCGGCCCGGCAGGCCGTCCGCGTCCTTGCCGCGCCAGCCCTGGGCCCGCTGGAACGCCTGGGTCGCCCGCCGGTCCGCGTCGCTCCAGCGCGGTCCAGGACCCGAGCGGTAGTAGCGCTTGCCGCCCCGGGCGACCAGGGCCTCGCCGAGCCGGGTGACGTACTTGTTGTGCGCGCCGGGACCGAAGGACCCGGCGCCCGGGTAGCGCGTCGCCGATGCGCCCGAGCCGCCCGGGGTGCCGCCCTTCACGCCCTTGTAGCGGTAGGCCACATAGCGGTCTCCGTACGACCAGTAGCCGTACGGAGTGGCCTGCTTGCGGGCGTGCGGGCGGGCCTGTTCGTAGGCGAGGTAATGCGTGTGCGTGTAATCCGTCCAGCCGCCGAAAATCGTCACGTGCGAACCCTTCGTGGGGTTCGCCGGATTGTGGAAGAGCAGAATGTCGCCGGGCTGCAGCTGGTCCTTGGAAATACGCGTCCCGTACGTGTCGAGGCTGCCCGTCCATTCGTTTCCGCTCAGGTTCCACGCCATGGAGACAAAGCCCGAGCAGTCCTGCCGGTAGCCGTCGGACCAGTACGCGTCCATGCTGTACGGCACCCGCGCCGCGACCCACTTCTTGGCCCGGTTGATGATCGCCGAGCGGGTCGTCGACCGATAGGCCACCGTCGGCGCCGCGCCCGCGGACGCTGGTGTCGCCGTGGCCCCCTGCCTGCCGTGCAGCGGGCTCGTGGCCCCCTGCGGCATGCCGGGACCGTCGTCGGCCGGGAGCCTCCCCGGAGTCGCCGGGGGGCCTCCCACCTCGGTGGACGCCACGGCCGGGAGCGTCTGGCCGCCGCCGAGCACCGTGCACGAGGCGGCCGCGAGCACCAGGGCCCTGCGTGCGCCGTGCGCCGCCGGATGGCCGCCGAGCCGTAGCGGGAGAGCGTGCGCCGCCGTACGCCGCCAGTGAATACAACCGGGGCAGTCACAGTCGCTCTCGGGGTCGAATTCCTCGAATACCGGAGCGTCCTCCATGCGATTCCCCTCACACCCCAGGAAAGAATGTCCGCGCATCTGCACGTCCGTCAGTTTCTCAACTGTCCGGGGATACCGCATGTTGACGGTCCGAATGATGCATTCGCCCACGCCAGGGGTCCCCGGCCGCGCTCCGGGCCCGCCCGGGGTGGTCGGGAGCACCCCCGCGCATCCGGTAGAGTTCTCCAGGTCAGCAGGCGCCGCTAGCTCAGTTGGTTAGAGCAGCTGACTCTTAATCAGCGGGTCCGGGGTTCGAGTCCCTGGCGGCGCACAGACAGCGAAAGGCCCTCCGTTCACGCGGAGGGCCTTTCGCGTTCCCGCGCCGGGCCGGAAGCAGCTCCCGCGCCGGGCCGGAAGCAGCGCCCCTGCCGCTACCGTTGCGCCATGGCGCGTGACATCCAGGAGCGGATCAAGAGGCTGATCATCGACCAGCGGCTGCCCTCCGGGGCCACGCTGCCCACCGAGCCCGAGCTGATGGAGCGCCTGGGCGTCAGCCGGAACTCCGTGCGGGAGGCCCTCAAGGCGCTCCAGGCGATGGGGATCGTGGAGATCCGGCACGGTTTCGGGACGTACGTCGGACCGATGTCGGTGGCACCGATGATCGAGGGGCTCGCCTTCCGTACGGTCGCGGGCCACTACCGGGGCGAGGACAGCCTGCTCCAGCTCCTGGAGCTGCGCGAGGCCGTGGAGACCGGCCTGATCGCGCGCCTCGCGGGCCGGATCCCGGACGCCGACCTGGCCGAACTGGACGCCTTGGTGGACCGGATGGACGCGGAGGCCGCCTCCCCGCGGGGCGCCGTGCGCGCCGAGACCGACCGCGCGTTTCACGCCGCGCTCTACCGCGGCCTCGGGAACGTTCTGCTCGGCGAGGTCCTGGAGGCGTTCTGGGACGCCTTTCACAAGGTCCGCACAGATCTCGTGGACGTACCGCAGGATCCCAAGGTCACCTGCCGTCAGCACCGCGAGATCCTGGAGGCAGTGCGCTCGGGCGACGCCCTCCGGGCTGAGCAGGCCATACGCGAGCACTTCGGCAACATCCGCGCCCGCCTGAGCTCACCCGCCCCAACAGACGCCCCAAATCGCTCGTATGACCGGTAAACACCATGTTTCGCTCTTGCGATCATGGCTGGAGGCAGAGAACCTTGTGATGGAGCCATTGGCTCTCATGAGGCGGGCGATACGGGGTAGTTGGGGGCCCGAGACGACCGCGGCGGGACAGGGACGGGGGCCCCGTTCATGAAGCGATGCCGAGGGGGGCATCATGCAACCGGAAGGTAGTCGTTCCATGTCTAGGGAGACGACGGCCTGACACTGATGCGTCCATGACGGTCTAGGGGGACCCGACCGGACGGAAGGACCAACGAACACGCGGGGGACCGCGTGCGGGGGGATGACTCATGACGTCGACGCCGACGGGCGCCCGACAGAACGACCCGTCAGAGACGACCCAACTACGGGTGCCGTCGCACAGGACGGGCGGATTCCGCAGAATCAAGAAGACCCTGCCGCGCTACGACTACGAGCACTACAGCCGTCTCGCCGGGCCGCTGACCCAGCCCGATCCGAGCAAGCCGTACAAGGTCAAGTACCGCTCGCTCCTCTCGCAGGAGCCGCACAAGGTACGGGCCGCGCTGATGCTGGGCGCGGCCCCGCTGCTCTCCCTGGTCCTGCTCGGCTGGCTGCTCCAGCCCGAGCACTGGACCGAGCGCGACTACGTGGCCAACGACTGGCTGCCGGTGCTCGACGTCGTCATGCTCGTCTCGATCGGTCTGATCGAGTTCTTCCGCTGCATGAACGTGCTCTCCAACGCGCACGCGACGCTCGTGGCCCGCGACCCGATCCCGGTGGTGCCCGAAACCGGCACCAGAGTCGCCTTCCTCACCTCGTTCGTGCCCGGCAAGGAGCCGATCGAGATGGTGACGAAGACGCTGGAGGCCGCGGTCAAGATCCGCCACCGCGGTCTGATGCACGTCTGGCTCCTGGACGAGGGTGACGACCCTGAGGTCAAGGAGGTCTGCCGACGGCTCGGCGTGCACCACTTCTCCCGCAAGGGCGTGGCGAAGTGGAACATGACCAAGGGCCCGCACCGCGCCAAGACCAAGCACGGCAACTACAACGCCTGGCTCGACGCGCACGGCGACGACTACGACTACTTCGCGTCCGTGGACACCGACCACGTCCCGATGCCGAACTACCTGGAGCGGATGCTCGGCTTCTTCCGCGACGAGAACGTGGGCTTCGTCATCGGCCCGCAGGTCTACGGCAACTACGACAACTTCGTCACCAAGGCCGCCGAGTCCCAGCAGTTCCTCTTCCACGCGCTGATCCAGCGCGCGGGCAACGCGTACGGCGCCCCGATGTTCGTCGGCACGTCCAACGCGGTGCGCATCAAGGCCCTGAAGCAGATCGGCGGCCTGTACGACTCGATCACCGAGGACATGGCGACGGGCTTCGAGATCCACCGCGCCACGAACCCGGGGACCGGGAAGAAGTGGAAGTCGGTCTACACGCCCGACGTGCTCGCGGTCGGCGAGGGCCCGAACGCCTGGACGGACTTCTTCACCCAGCAGCTGCGCTGGTCACGGGGTACGTACGAGACGATCCTCAAGCAGTTCTGGAAGGCGCCCTTCTCGCTGCCCCCCGGCCGTCTCTTCAACTACACGATGATGGTCATCTTCTACCCGATGTCCGCCATGAACTGGATCCTGGCCGCGCTCAGTTGCGCGCTGTTCCTGGGCCTCGGCGCGTCCGGCGTGAACATCGACCCGACCATCTGGCTGATGCTGTACGGCAACGCGTCCGCGCTGCAGATCGGCCTCTACATCTGGAACCGCAGGCACAACGTCTCCCCGCACGAGCCCGAGGGCTCCGGCGGTGTGGCGGGCATGGTGATGTCGGCCCTCTCGGCGCCGATCTACGCCCGCTCGCTCCTGGACGCCGCGCTGCGCCGCAAGAGCAAGTTCGTGGTGACCCCCAAGGGCGACTCGGCGAGCCCGGACACGCTGTTCGGGACCTTCCGGATCCACCTGTTCTTCATCCTGGTCTTCGGTGGCTCGATGGCCGCCTCCTTCATGTACGGGCACTCCCACCCCGCGATGATCACCTGGGCCACCTTCGCCCTGCTGATCACGGCCGCGCCGATCTTCGCCTGGCGCTGGGGCATGCGGCAGGACAAGAAGAAGGCCAAGTCCGCGCAGGGCCCCGGGACTTCGGTGCCGCCGTCCGGGCCGGACACGCTGGTCCCGCAGCAGCGCGACGCCACGGCGACGACGCCCCTGCCGCAGGCCCAGCCGGGTCCGCCCGCACCGCACGGGCAGCACGCCGCCCCGCACCCGCCGCAGCAGAAGCCCAGCTGGGCGGCGCCCGACCAGACCATGCAGATTTCCCTTGGGGGACGTAAGAAATGAAAGACCGTTCCAGCCGCCGCCGCGCCCGCCGCATCGCGATAGGCGCGGCGGTGGTCATAGCGCTGGCCGGGATGAACGGCCCGTGGCTCTGGCGCGTGGGATCCGAGAAGTACCACGACTACAAGATCAACAAGCCGGAGTACAAGGCCGACAACGGCCACTGGGAGGTCCTCAACTTCCCCGAGGAGTACCGCCAGAACACCATCCACGCGGCCCTCCTGCACACGGGCAAGGTCCTGCTCGTCGCCGGTTCCGGCAACAACCAGAAGAACTTCGACAAGAAGCAGTTCGACACGCGCCTGTGGGACCCGGTCAAGAACACCATCAAGAAGATCCCGACGCCCGTCGACCTGTTCTGCACGGGCCACACCCAGCTGGGCAACGGCAACCTGCTGATCGCGGGCGGCACCCAGCGCTACGAGAAGCTGAAGGGCGACATCACGAAGGCCGGTGGCCTGATGATCGTCCACAACGAGGACCCGGACGAGCCGAAGACGATCCCCGCGGGCACGAAGTTCACCGGCAAGAAGAACGGCAAGACGTTCGTCTCGCAGCACAACATCCTCGTCGACAAGGCGAAGAAGGTCTTCGACCCGGCGACGGGCGCGTTCCTGCGCACCGAGCCCGGCCTCGGCCGGGTCTACGTGGAAGCGGCCAGGAGCGGCACCAAGTACGAGACGGGCACCCAGGACAACTACCGCATCCAGGGCCTGAAGGGCGCCGACACCCGCAACGTGTACGGCATGGCGCAGAAGCTCGCCCTGGACAAGAAGGACTTCCAGGGGATCAAGGACACCTTCGAGTTCGACCCGGTCGCCGAGCGGTACATCAAGGTCGACCCGATGAACGAGGCGCGCTGGTACCCCACGCTGACCACGCTCACCGACGGCAAGATCCTCTCCACCTCGGGCCTCGACGAGATCGGCCAGCTCGTCCCCGGAAAGAACGAGGTGTACGACCCGAAGACCAAGAAGTGGACGTACACCAAGGGGATCCGCCAGTTCCCGACCTACCCGGCGATCTTCCAGATGGCCAACGGGAAGCTCTTCTACTCCGGTTCGAACGCGGGCTACGGCCCCGACGACATCGGCCGCAAGCCCGGCATCTGGGACCTGAAGACCAACAAGTGGCAGGGCATCCCCGGCCTCGGCGACCCCAAGCTCCTGGAGACCTCGGGCACGGTCGAGCTGCCGCCCGCCCAGGACCAGAAGTACATGGTGGTCGGCGGCGGTGGCGTCGGCGAGTCCGAGGACTCCAGCAACAAGACCCGCATCGTCGACCTCCTCGCCGAGAAGCCGATGTTCGCGAACGGCCCCGAGCTGGAGAAGGGCACGCGCTACCCGCAGATCTCCACGCTGCCCGACGACACGGTGCTGATCTCCGGCGGCTCCGAGGACTACCGCGGCCGCGGCGACTCCAACATCCACCAGGCGCGCATCTACGACGCGAAGACCGGTGAGATGCGACGGGTCGCCGACCCGGAGGTGGGCCGCAACTACCACTCGGGCTCGATCCTGCTGCCCGACGGCCGCGTGATGTTCTTCGGCTCCGACTCTCTCTACGCCGACAAGGCCAACACCAAGCCGGGCGTCTTCGAGCAGCGCATCGAGATCTACACGCCGCCGTACCTCTACCACGGCTCACAGCCGGCGCTCGGCGCGGGCCCGAAGACGATCGCGCGGGGCGGTTCCGGCACGTTCCCGACGAAGCACGCGTCGGCCATCAAGACGGCCCGCCTCATCAAGCCGAGTGCGTCGACGCACGTCACGGACATCGACCAGACGTCGATCGCGCTCGACCTGAAGAAGTCGAAGGACTCGGTCACCGTGACGGTGCCGAAGAATCGGTCGATGGTGGAGTCGGGCTGGTACATGCTCTTCGTTACGGACGATCAGGGGACCCCCAGCAAGGCCCGCTGGGTACGGGTGCCGTAGGTCGGGCCCCGATAGGGGCGCGGGGAACTGCGCGCTCAGCGCACGAAAAGCCGCGGTCGCGTCTGCCAGGTAACTCGGCAGACGCGACCGCGGCTTTTCTCCGGTTGCTCGCGCCCACGCGGCGGAGCCGCAAATGTCACAGCCCCGCGCCCCTTACGGGGCTACTTGCCCGCGAGGCCCAACGCGTACTCCGGCCACCACTGCCCGGCCTTGGGGCCACCCCTGCACGTCCCATCAGACTCACCGGGCCGCTTGATCCACAGATACGCGTCGACGAGCGGGTCGGACGTCTGGGTGGTGGGCGCCTCCCCTAGGGCCCGCCCCGGCGGATTGCACCAGGGATCCTTGCCCTTGGTGTACGGCCCGTTCCCGTTCCGCGCCGTGTCGATGACGAACGGCTTGTTGCCGATCTTCGCCGACAGCTTCTTGCCGAAGTCCGTACTGGTCTGCGTGGTCTGGAAGTTGGAGACGTTGACCGAGAAGCCGTCGGCCTGCTCGACGCCGGACCGCTTCAGGGGCTCCCAGAGCGCGTCGGGGTTCTGCCAGCCCGCGTTGCCCGCGTCCAGGTACACCTTCGTGTTCTTCAGGGACTTGAGCTTGCCGATGGCGCCCTTGAGGAGGTCGTAGCGCTCCTCGTGGAACTGCGCGGGCGTGCAGTTGTCGACCATGTGGAGCACCGCGTCCGGCTCCAGGATCACCGTGGCGTGGCGGTCCTCGATGCCCTTGGCGACCTGGTCGATGAAGGCGCGGTAGGCGTTGCCGTCGGCCGCGCCGCCGCCCGAGTACTGGCCGCAGTCGCGGTGCGGGATGTTGTAGACGACCAGGAGCGCGTCGCGGTCGGCCTTCTCCGCGGCCTCGGTGAAGCCGCGCGCCTGGTCCTCCGCGTTCTCCGGGACGATCCACTCGGCGACCGGCTGCTCGGCGATCTTCCGGATCAGCCCGGCGTCGTCCTTCTTGCCGTCCTTGTCGTACGCGGCGACCTGTTTGGCCGCGTTTCCGTCCGGGTTGACCCAGTAGGGGTCCTTGCCCTTGGGCTGTTGTTTCACCGGCGGGCTCGACGTGTCGCCGTCCGAGTCACCGCCGGAGGAACACGCGGAAAGGACCAGAGCGGCGCCCGCGAGCGCCACTGCGGTCCTCACGCCCCTGGTCGCGAAACCATGCCCGCGACCGGTGCTTTTGCGGTACATCCACTCCCCCTTGGGTGCACTGTCCGTATCTCAATCCTGGCATAGGTATTCGCTGCCCACGAGGGCCGACCGCCCGGCGTGAAGACCTGTAGAAGAGCTGTTACAGCACGCCGCGCGCGGGCGGCGGCGGCCGGATTGCGCAGCCGTCGCCCTCACGCGGAGTGCCCAACTCCCTCCGGTCGGCCGAGGATCGCACTGGACAGTCGCATTCGAACTGAACAGGCCAAAGGCATACTCGCCGAACGCCGGGGTGTCGGCATGGGCGGGCCGTTTGACGTGCCGCGTTGCCTCACGCGCGGAGAACGCCTGGTCATCGACGCGGTCGCGGCGCGAGTGATCAAGGGCGAGATCAAGGGCGAGATCGACAGCGGAGCGTTCCCGCAGGATGGGTCCGGACCTTTCCCGGAGCCCCGCCCACCTGGGATGATCACAGAGGGAAAGCGCTTCACGACTTGGCGTCATTCGGCCTCTAGGCCGACGCGCTCATTCGTTCTAAAGTCTGTCTCACGGCCCAAGCCCCCGGCCTTGTCGACCGTTCCGTATTTCGGAATGGTCCCCGAACCTCCCGCGCCGGCGCCGGGTTTCTCCCGCAGCTCGTGCGCGCGCGGTCGAGGACCAGCCCGGTCGGCGGCTCCGGGGGGAGCGGGCCGCCGATCGGGCACAGGTCGACCGGCTACCGGCCGCCGACTCCCGTCAGATACGCGGAGACGACCACGTTCGCCGTATACGTACGGGTCGCCCTGTCGAACGTGCCGCCGCAGGTGATCAGGCGCAGCTCGGCCCGGCCCTCCTCGTGCGGGCCGTACGCCTTCTTCGCGTCGAACCGGTCCCGGGCGAGCACCCGCACGTCCTCCACCGTGAACTCCGCGACCGTGCCGTCCTCGCGGCTCACCCCGACCTTCTCGCCGGGACGCAGCGCGCTCAGGTCGTAGAAGACGGCGGGCTCGGTCTCCGTGTCGACGTGGCCGACCAGGAGGGCCGCGCCGGGGGCGCCGGGGCGGGTGCCGCCGCCGTACCAGCCCACCGTGCCCGGCTGTTCGAAGGGCGGCGGGTCGATCGCCCCTTCGGCGTCCAGGCCGCGGGCCGCCACCGGGGCCCGCACCTTCAGCGCGGGCACGTCGACGCGCTCCGGGCGGGCGGGCGCCAACGGCTCGTGGGCGGGCGGCAGTTCGACGCCGAGCGGGCGGCCGACCTCGGCGACGTCACCGGTCGCGGGCCCGGACGTGCCGCCGCGCAGGTCCGCCATGTCACTGCCCCAGAGCCACAGGCCGACCAGGAGGACCGCCCAGGCGACGCCGGTCAGCAGGCGGCTGGTCCCCGACGCGCGCTCACCGTCGGACATGGGTGCGCCGTCCCCGTCACCCGGAGCGGCGTCGGCGGACGCTGCGGAACGCCACGGCGACCGCCGCGACCCCCGCGAGGACCAGGCCGATCACCGCGTGCCGGGTACCGGGCCCCGCTTCGTCGGCGCCCTGCGGCGCGGCGACGGCCAGCTCGGCGGTGCCGCCGCCACCGGCGCGCACCGGGGAGACCGGGGCCGGGTTGTGCTGGATGACGTGGACGGTGCCCGCGCCCTGGTGGGGGTGGCCGTCACAGGTCACGCTGACGTCGTACGTACCGGCGACGCCGTGCTTGATCCGGCCGCTGCCGTTGAGCGAGAACTGGTCGCCGTCACGCCCGGTCAGCTTGACCTCCCCGTCGAAGGCACCGGACCCGGCTGACCCGGTCGTGCCGTCGCAGCCCGAGACGCTCACCTCCACGGTGGCGCCGGGCGCGGCACTGGACGGGGTGACGGTCGCCCGTACGGAGCTGTGGTCGTGGGCCTGGGCCACGGTGAGGGGCAGGGCGGCCGTCAGGGCGACGGCCGCCGCGGCACCACGCAGGGCAAGGGGACATATACGCATCGTGAACCTCCTGCTACCGAGGTTCACGCGCGGTGACGCCACCCGCATCCCTGACGCACCCGTATGGCTGCCAGGGCCCCTACAAACACGCTCCGGCGCGGAGATTCGGGCGGGCGGGCGGGAAAGGTATCGCCGCGAAGCGGCGCTTAGACCCGATCCACAAGATCAGCGATGGAATCAACGATGTTCGAAGGCCGGAAGGGATGCTGATCAACATCCCCCCGGGCGGTAAGCCCGGTGAGCACCAGAAACGTCTCCATCCCCGCTTCCAGTCCGGCAAGGACATCCGTGTCCATGCGGTCCCCGATCATCGCGCTCGTCTCCGAATGCGCCCCGATCGCGTTCAGCCCCGTCCGCATCATCAGCGGATTCGGCTTGCCCGCGAAGTACGGGTTCTTGCCGGTCGCCTTGGTGATCAGCGCCGCGACGGCCCCGGTGGCGGGCAGCGGCCCCTCGGTGGAGGGACCGGTCTCGTCCGGGTTGGTGCAGATGAAGCGCGCCCCGCCGTTGATCAGCCGGACGGCCTTCGTCATGGCCTCGAAGGAGTACGTCCGGGTCTCGCCGAGCACCACGTAGTCGGGGTCGTGGTCGGTCAGGACGTACCCGATGTCGTGCAGCGCCGTGGTAAGACCGGCCTCACCGATGACGTACGCCGTGCCGCCGGGCCGCTGGTCGTCCAGGAACTTCGCCGTGGCGAGCGCGGACGTCCAGATGTTCTCGACGGGCACCTCCAGGCCCATCCGGGTCAGCCGGGCCTGGAGGTCGCGCGCGGTGTAGATGGAGTTGTTCGTCAGGACCAGGAAGGGCTTCCCTGAGTCGCGCAGCTTCTTGATGAAGGCGTCGGCTCCGGGGATCGGCACTCCCTCGTGGATGAGTACGCCGTCCATGTCGGTGAGCCACGATTCGATGGGCTTGCGCTCTGCCATGGGGTGCACTCCTGCGGTGTACGGGTTGCCTGGGGCGCCGGGACAGCGCTGTGCCGACGCCCACAGCCTAATCAGGAAGCCGTGATCTTGACCCCGTCGATCGTCCAGTACCAGTTGTTGCCCCCGGTGTAGCGGAACCGGACCTGAGCCTTCCGGGCGCCGGCCGGTACCTGGAGGGTGAGGTTCTCGACGACGGATGCCGTGTCCGCCGTGTACGTCTTCACCGCGACAGGGGCCCCGCCGTCGTACGAGACGAGGACCTCGCCCTTCTGCGGTGCCTCCTGGCGGTAGTACGTCGTGTACGTGAGCGTCGCCTTCGCGCCGCCCCGCACGTCGTACGAGGGGCTGATCAGTGTCGAGTCGAAGGTGCCGGAGAAGGACTTGTCCGCCCACTCGTCGCCGTCGGCGACGGCGAACACGCCCCGCGCGCGGATGTTGTTCTCGCGCCGCTGGTCGCGCTCGGCCTTGGTCCAGAACTCGTCGGTCGTGAAGGACCAGCCGCGCCACTCGGTGATGCCGCCGGTGCCCATCTTCGTGTTGTCGACGCTCCAGCCGCTCGGCGGCGTGTGGGTGAAGCCGATGACGCCGGAGCCGATGCCGCCCTCGTCGACCGGGCCCGTCAGCTCGGCGCGCAGCGCGTCGAAGTCGTCGGGCCTCGGCTGCTGGACCGGGCGGCCGTCCAGGCCCCAGGCGGGGTCGATGGCGATGCCGAGGTGGGCGAGGGCGCTGGCCGCGATGTCGGGCATGCGGACGTCGTGGCGCACCGATCCCGCCGTGACCGTGCCGCCCGTGGCGATCATGAAGGTCTGGCGCTCGGCCCAGCTGGAGCCGCCGTGGCCGCCCGCGTCGGTGTGCCCGTGGTCCGCGGTGATCATGATGAGCCAGTCCTCGTTGCCGTACGTGGCGCGGGACTTGACGGCGGCGAGGATCTGGCCGACCTGGGTGTCGACGCCGTGCAGCGCGTCCAGGTACGCCTGGCTCGCCGCGCCGCTCTCGTGGCCCGCGTGGTCGACGTTGTCGAGCTGGACGAAGACCGCGTCGGGGTTGCCGTTCTTGACCTCGGCGACGGCGCGGGACGTGGTGCCCACGTCGTACTCGGCGGCCGGGGTGGAGACCCGGGCGTCGACCTTCGCGGAGAAGATGATGTCGGTGATCGGCGCCCAGGACGCCACGGCGTAGGTCCGGAGCCCTGGCTTCGCCGCCTCGACTCGGGTCATGAAGTCCGGGTACTTGGCGAGCTGGTGTCCCGTGAACTCGTTGTTCACGACCTTGTGCTTGTCGGGCCAGACGCCGGTGATCAGCGTCGACCAGCCGGGGCCCGACGAGGTGGGCGCGAGCGGCTGGGCGTAGAGCGCGCTGGGCGCGGTCAGGCCCGCGCTCATCAGGCCCTTGAGGGTGGGGGTTTCCGCGTCCTTGATTCTGTTCAGCAGCGCGCCGTCGAGGCCGATGACCAGGACCTTGGGGGTCTTGGCCGCGGCCCTGGCGACGGCGGCGAGGGGCCCCGCGGCGAGGGCGGCGGCCGCGGTGGAGACGAGCAGTGAGCGGCGGGTGATACCTGACGACACGTGGTCCTCCGAAGTCGGTGATGCGTTGGGGGGAGTCGGAGCACGCCAACGCCCCTGGGTTTCCAGGGGCGTTGGGTCCATACCCGTTATCTTTTCGCTACCGAGTACCCCGGGGCCAGAGGTGCGACGGTGAACTCTCGGCTGCCCGGTGAACTCTCAGCTACCCGTCGCCGACTTCCAGTCCTCGACGTACGCCTTGAGGTTCTTGGAGATGTCCGCCCAGTCGGGCTCGAAGACCTCGACGCCGTCCACGATCTTGTCGAGCGCGACCGCGTTGTCGTCGGTGGCCTTGACGTCCTTGCGGGCCGCGAAGCCGCCGCCGATCTCGCTGACCTGCTGCTGGGCCTTGCGGCCGAGCAGGTAGTCGAGGAACTTCTTGGCGTTGGCGTCGTGCGGGGCCTTGGTGACGAGCCCGGCCGCGTAGGGCAGGGCGAAGGTGGTCGGCTTGCCGCCCTGCTTGGCGGGGAACCAGATGCCGAGGTTCGGCATGTCCTTGGACTGCGCGTAGTTCATCTGGACGTCGCCGTTGGCGGCGAGCAGCTCGCCCTTGTCGACCTTGGGCGCGAGCTTGCCGGTGGAGGCGGACGGGCCGACGTTGTTGGTCTGGAGCTTCTTCAGGTAGTCCATGGCGGGCTTCTTGCCGCCGAAGTCGTGCATCGCCTTGATGAGCACGGCGGTGCCGTCGCCCGCGACGCCGGGCGTGGAGTACTGCACCTTGTCCTTGAACGAACTGTCGGTGAGGTCCTCCCACGTCTTGGGCGCCTTGCCGCCCGACAGCTCCTTCTTGTTGTAGATGAAGCCGAAGTAGTTGTTCACGACGGAGGTCCACTTGCCGTCGGCGTCCTTGTCGGCGCCGTCGACCTGCTCGGACCCCTTGGGCTTGTACTCCTGCAGCAGGCCCTTCTCGTCGGCCTGCTGGATGAACGGCGGCAGGGTGATGATGACGTCGGCCTGCGTGTTGGACTTCTCGCGGACGGCGCGCTGCACCATCTCGCCGGAGCCGCCCTCGACGTAGTTCACCTTGATGCCGGTCTTCTTCGTGAAGTCCTTGAAGACCTGGTCGTACCAGCCGTCGCCGTTCTCGCCCTTGAGGCCGTCGGCGCTGTAGACGGTGACGGTCTTCTCGTCGGACGCGGCGGAGCTGCCGCCGCACGCGCTGAGGGATCCGGCGAGGACGAGGCTGCCGGTGACGGCGGCGATCGTGCGGGCGTGGCGGGCTCGGATAAGGCGGGACATGGCGTTTCGTACTCCTTGAAGAACCGTGGGACGGGGGTCAGTTCGGCGAGTTCAGCGATAGGAGGCGCGGGTGCGGACGCGGGACACGGCGAAGAGCACCAGCAGCGTCGCCGCCATCAGGACCACGGCGACGGCGGCACCGGTGAAGAGGGAGCCTCGGTCGGTGGCCGCGTAGATCCGCACGGGGAGCGGCATCCAGTCCGGCGGGTAGAGCATCATCGTGGCGCTCAACTCGCCCATGGAGAGCGCGAAGCAGAGCCCGGCGGCCGCCGTCAGGGACGGCAGCAGGAGCGGCAGCTTCACCTTCCACAGGACGTACGAGGGCCGGGCACCGAGCGATGCGGCGGCCTGTTCGTACGCCGGGTCGAGACGCACGATGGCAGCCGAAACCGACTGGTAGGCGAACGCCGTGACAAGAATGGTGTGCGCGAGGATCACGATCGAGCTCGTGCCGTTGAGGATCATCGGCGGCTTGCTGAACGCGACGAGGACCGCGAGGCCGACGACGACGGACGGCACGGCGACGGGCAGCATGAACAGCGCGTCGAGCAGCCGCTTGCCGCCCTTCCTCAGCGAGGCCGCGGCGAGCGCGGCCCACGATCCGACGGTCAGCGCGAGCAGGCTGGCGCTGAGGGCCGTGACCAGGCTGGTGGTGAGCGCCTGGAGCGACTCCCCTCGGGTGGCCGACCCGTAGTGCTCGGTGGTGAACCCGGAGGGGAAGGCCCCCGACCAGTGCTGGGCGAACGACGCCGCGAGGATCACGAGCAGCGGCAGCGCGAAGAGCGGCAGGAAGAGGACGAAGAAGAGCGCCCAGGTGGCCCACTTCCCCTTGCGGCTATGCACCAACACGACGGCTCACCACCCGGTACAGGCCGTAGAGGCCCACGGAAATCGCGATGTTGACGACGGCGACGACACAGGCCGCCGGATAGTCGGACTCCAGGATCGCCTTGCTGTAGACGAGCATCGGCAGGGTCGTGACGCCCTTGGCCCCCGTGAAGAGGACGATCCCGAACTCGTTCAGACACATGACGAGGACGAGGCTGCCGCCCGCCGCGAGCGCGGGCAGCGCCTCGGGCAGGATCACCCGGCGCACGATCCGCCACGGCTTGGCGCCCAGGCTCGACGCGACCTCCAGCTGCGCGGTGTCGAGCTGCGAGAACGCGGCGAGCAGCGGCCGCATCACGAAGGGCGTGAAGTACGTGATCTCGGCGAGCAGCACGCCCCACGGGGTGGTGAGGAACTGGAAAGGCCCCTCGGCGGCGCCCGTCGCGTCCGTCCACACCCCGTTCGCCATGCCCTTCGTCCCGTAGACGAACAGCAGGGCGAGCGTGATCAGGAAGGACGGGAAGGAGAGGAAGACGTCGATGAACCGGGAGACGGCCTTGCCACCGGGAAACGGCACGAAGGCGATGACGAGCGCGAGGGCGAACCCCAGCACGAGGCACCCCACGGTCGCCCCCACCGCGAGCCACACGGTGGTCCCGAGCGCCTCCCGGAACGCCTCGGAGGCGAACACGTCGGAGTAGGGCTGGAGGGAGGTCCCCCCGCTGTCGGGTTGCACGGACTGCTGGACGACGAGGGCGAGGGGATAGAGGAAGAAGAGGGAGAGGAGGGCGATGGGGGGCAGGGCCCAGACGAAGGCGGGCACCTTGCGCCCCGGCTGCCCGCCCCTGCCTCCGGCAGCCTTCGCCGTGCCGGTCGCGGCGGCAGTGGCCGCTACCGCTGTGGGCATGCCCTCCGCCGGGGCGAGTGGGGCCTCCCCTGTTCGAGCGCAGCCGAGAGCTTGGGGATGGGTGGGCACAGCCCCCGTCGCCGAGCCCTGCTTACCGAGGCGCTCAGTCGGACTACCCATCGGTCACCCCGCCGGACAAGAGCACCGCGTCCTCAGGAGCGAAGTGCAAGGTGACCGAGTCCCCGATGGCAGGCGGTGTCCGGAGTTCCCGGACATCCGCCTTCACCCGCTGACCATCCACATCGACGTACAACCGATGCGTGGAGCCCCGCCATTGGACCTCGCTCACCTTCCCCCGGAGGGGGTTGGGCCCGTCGCCGAGCCCCACCAGATGCGGCCGCACGCACAACGTGGCCGTCGCCCCCGGCGCCGCCGACCCCGTGTCCACCTTGAGCTCGGCCCCGCCGAGGGAGACACCCGCCGACCCCACCGTCACCGGAAGGAGATTCGCGTTGCCCACGAAGGAAGCGGTGAACTCGGTCCGAGGCGCCCGATAGAGCTCCTGCGGCGTACCGCAGTCCCGCAGCCGCGCCCGGTCCATGACGGCGATCCGGTCGGCCAGGGTCAGCGCCTCCACCTGGTCATGGGTGACGTACAGAATGGAGACGTCCGGCAACTCCCGGTGCAACCGGGCGAGTTCGGCGAGCATTCCCGACCGCAGCTGCGCGTCGAGCGCGGACAGCGGCTCGTCGAGGAGCAGCACTCCGGGCCGGATGGCGAGCGCCCGCGCGATCGCGACCCGCTGCTGCTGCCCGCCGGACAGCTCGCGCGGGAAGCGCCGCGCGTACGCCGCCATGCCCGTCATCTCCAGGGCTTCGGCGACCCGTCCGGGGATCTCGCCCTTCGCCACCTTCTGCGCCTTCATGCCGAAGGCGACGTTGTCCGCGACGCGCATGTGCGGGAAGAGCGCGTACTGCTGGACGACCATGCCGATGCCGCGCTGGTGCGGCGGCAGGCCCGTGACGTCGCGCTCCCCGATGAACACCCGCCCGGAGGCGGGCCGCACGAAGCCCGCGACGGCCCGCAGCGCGGTGGTCTTGCCGGACCCGGAGGGCCCGAGCAGGGCCATGACCTCGCCGGGTTCGACGGTCAGGTCGAGCGAGTCGAGGACGGTGTTCCCGCCGTAGGCGACGGAGACCCGGTCGAAGCGGATGCCGCTGCCCATCAGCCGGTTCCCCGGAGCAGCGCGGGCAGTTCGGCGACGGAGCCGAGGACGTGGGTGGCACCGGCCTCGCGGAGCGCCGCGTCGCCGTGGGCGCCGGTCAGCACTCCGGCGACGACCGAGGCCCCGGACCGTACGCCGCTGAGCATGTCGTACGCCGTGTCGCCCGCGACCGCGACGTCCTGGACCCCGTCGACCGCCCCGGTGCGCAGGAACGCGGCGAGCACCATGTCCGGGTAGGGCCGCCCGCGGCCGCCCGCGTCGGCGGGACACAGGGTGAGCCCGACGAGGTCGCGCCAGCCGAGCGCGTCGAGGATGGCGTCCTGCGTGACGCGGGCGAACCCGGTGGTCAGGACGACGGTCCTGCCGTCCTCCTGGAGCTCCTCGACGGCCTCGCGCGCCCCGGGTATCGGGGCGATGCGGCCGCCGTCGACGAGCGTCCCGTACGCCTTCTCGAACGCGACGTTCGCCTGCTGGGCGAGCGCCTCTTCGCCGAAGAGGTGCCGGAAGACGGAGATCTTGGACTCGCCCATCGTGGCGCGGACGTACTCCAGTTTCGCCGCGTGGTCGGCGGAGTCGGGCTCGACGCCGAGCTCCCGCGCGGCGGCGGCGAAGGCCTGCTCGACGAGGCCGCCGTCGGCGACGGTGGTGCCCGCCATGTCCAGTACGACGAGGCCCGTACGGTGCGTGCTCAATTCGTTCACCATCCCAGTTGGTCCGCGGTCTTCTCGGCGATGGCGGGCGAGCAGGTCATGCCGCGCCCGCCGGGCCCGGTGACCAGCCACACGCCGGGGCGCAGCTCCTGTCGGTGCACGACGCGGCTGGTGTCGACGCACTGCGCGTACACCCCGGCCCAGCGCCGCCTGATCTTCGGCAGCGGGCGGCCGAGGAAGCCCTCGACGACCTCGGTGAGGTGCTCGTAGGGGTCTTCGAGGGTGTCGAAGGCGAAGGGGTGTTCGTACTCGTGGGTGTCGCCGATGGTCAGGCCGCCGTCCGCGCGCTGCACCATGAGCAGCTGCATCTTGTGCGCTTCGGCGGTCGGCCGCTGGGCCTGTCCGGCGTTGAGCGCGTCGAGCGCGTCGGACTTGTACGCCGGGTAGTAGCGGAAGCTGTCGGCGTCGGCGACGGAGGTGGTGAGCGTCTCGCCGAGCGGTTCGGTCTGCATCATCTGGAGGCGTACGCGGCGCACGGGCAGGTCGGGGCCCGCCAGTTCGCGCACGAGGCCGCCGAGCCAGGCGCCGGTGGCGAGCACGACGGCGTCGCCGGTGTGCACGTCACCGTGGTCGTCGCGGACGCTGCCCGTGCCGACGACCTCGCGGACCTCACGGCCGGGCAGGAAGGTGTAGCGCGGGGACTTCGACAGGGCTTCGCGCAGCCTCAGTTGGGCGGTGCGCGGCTCCACCGCCGCGTCCCGCTCGCACCACAGGGCGGCGCTGAACTCGCCGCGCAGGGCGGGGTTGAGGTCGCGCGCCTCGTCGGCGGTGAGCAGCTTGTAGCCGCGGGCGGCCGCGTCCGGGCGGGCGAGCGCCGCCTCGGCGACGGCGCGCTCGCGTTCGTTCCGCACCAGGGTCAGCGAGCCGATGGCCCGGAAACCGAGGCCCGGCACGCGTTCGCCGATGCCCTCCCAGAGCTCCCGGGCGCGCAGCGCGGTGTCGAGCTCCTCGCCGCCCGCGCGGCCGCTCACCCATATCTGTCCGAAGTTGCGCAGCGACGCCCCGCGGGCCTCGCTCTCGCGCTCGATCTGTACGACCTCGTGGCCGCGTTCCACTGCGTGCCAGGCGTGCATGGTTCCCACCACGCCGGCTCCTACGACGATGACTCTCACGGCGGCAACGCTCCTGGGGACGGGTGACCCGCGTGGGGCCGACGGGCAACGGGACGGTGAACGGCCACCCAAGCTTGGCCTAGACCCGTTACGTTTCCGTTATCATCTTGGGTCGATCGCCGTCTGTGGAGGGCGTGTTCAGCCGTTGTCCGTGACGCCCGCGGTGTGGCCGAGATGCGTGGTGAACGAGAACCGGTCGCCCCGGTAGAGGGTCCGCACCCGCTCGAGGGGGCGTCCCGAGGTGTCCCGGGAGAGCCGGTGGATCAGCAGCATCGGCAGCGCGGGCGGCGTCCCGACGAGCAGCGCCTCGCGCGGGGTGGCGAGCACCGTCTCGATCCGTTCGTCGGCGTCCCCGAAGGCGATGCCGAGTTCGTCGCGCAGATAGGCGTAGAAGGACGAGTCCGGCTCGAAGTCGCCGTCGAGCCGGGGCACCAGGCCCACCGGGACGTAGGTGCTCTCCAGGCCGACCCGCTCGTCGTCGGCGAGCAGCACGCGCTCCATGTGCCAGACGGGTTCGCCCACGTCGGCGCGGATCTCCGCGGCGAGCACGGGCGGGCACGGGAAGCGGTCGAGGGAGATGAGGTGACGTCCCGGCCTGCGCCCCTGCCGTCGTACGCCTTCGGTGTAACTCGCGAGCGACAGCGGCTGCTCCAGCTTGGGGCCCGCGACGACGGTGCCGCGGCCCTGCCTGCGCAGCCGTCCCTCCAGGAGCAGTTCGCGCAGCGCCTGGCGCACGGTCTCGCGCGCCACCTCGTAGCGCACGGCGAGATCCCGCTCGGTGGGCAGCGCCTTGCCGTCCCCCAACTCCTCGATGAGGACGGCGATCCTGGCCTTCACGGCGTAGTACTTCGGGATGCGTCCGTGCTCCGGGATGCCGGAGCGCACGGGGGCGCCGGGGGCCTGGTCGAGCAGGTGGGCGGGCGGCTGCGCGGTGTTCGGGTTGTCCACCCGGGGATGTTCGCAGACGTTCGTGAACTGGCAGGTGAACGGCGGGTGCCGCCAGCCGTTCGGCAGGTGACGGGAACGGAATGGCCAGTTCAGCGCCCGGTGGCCCGAATGCGCCGGGAACCCACCACCAGGGCGCCGCCGACGAAGAGGAGCGCGCCCGCGGTGGCGCCGAGCCCGAGCAGCGCGTCCGGGCCCGTCTCGGCGAGCTGATTGGTGGCCGACGGCAGACGGGAAGAGCCGCCGGTCACGATGTCGAACGGATAGTCGTTGGACTCGCCGACCCAGTCGCCGTCGTCGCCCCTGCGCTGGACGAGCGCGGCGGAGGCGACCACGTGATCGGGCCGCGCGTCGGCGGTGAAGGCGAGCCGGGCCTTGACGGTGACGGTCCTGCCGGGGCCGACCGTGAAGCCCTCGAAGTCGCCGGAGCCGCCGTTGGCGTCGGTGCCGTCGGAGCCCTCGCCGAAGACGCCGATCTTCTCGTCCCGGTCGGTCTTCTCGAACGCCACGGGCCGCCAGCGCGTCCCGTCGTGGAACTCCAGGCGGATCTGGCGCGCCCGCAGCGTCCGCTTCCCGTCGACGAGGACGAGGACCGGGTGGACGTCGTCGCAGGTGTCACCCGTGGTGTTGGTGAGGTCGATCGTCCAGCTCCGGTGGCCGCCGCCCGCGCGGTAGGCGGCGGGGCCCGCGTGGATGCGGGTGTCGACGGGGAAGTCGGCGCTGTCCGCGGGCGCGCAGCCGGGTCCCTGATGCGCGCCGCTGTCCGCCACAGCTGGTGTCCCCACCGCGCCGGACGCGAGGGCGACGACCGCGGCGGCGACGCCGGAGGCGAGAGAACTGCACAAGCGCATGGCGGACCTTTGCTCAACGGGGCGCGGAAGACCGGTCGTGGCCCGCGACCCTGCCACGCGCGCGCGACCTCACCGGCACGCCACCACCCAATGGGACCGATCGGGCGTCCGAACCCGCCCGATCAGCGGATTTCCCTCACTCCTGATGAACGGGAAAGCCCCGGCGAACCAGAAAGGCCCGGCGAACCGGAAAGGCCCCGATGGGCGGGAATCGCCACATCCGCCCGGCCGAAGACCGGCGCGAGCACCAGCTGGGCCGCCCCCTCCGCGACCCCGCGCTCCCCGCCGGGAGCGAGCGCGACGGGCACCCGCGCTCCCCCGCCGCCGCGCCGCACCCGCTCGTCGACGACCGCGCCCACACCGCGTACGAAGAGGTCCTCGGCGGCGAATACGGTCCGTCCGCCGAGCAGGACGCGGTCGATGTCGAGGAGCCCGACGAGGTTGCCCGCCGCCGTGCCGAGCACGCGTGCCGCCTCGTCGAGCGCGCCGCCCGCGACGGCCGCCAGGCACAGCGCCTCGACGCAGCCGCGGTCCCCGCACGCGCACGCGGGCCCGTCCAACTGGAGCACCTGGTGGCCGAATTCGCCTGCCCCGGTGCGCTCGCCCCGGTACAGGGCGCCGCCGAGCACGAGTCCGGCGCCGAGCCCGGTGCCCAGGTGCAGATACGCGAAGGACTCGGCGGCGCCCGCGAGCGCGAGGCCGAGGGCGGCGGCGTTGGTGTCCTTGTCGACCACGACGGGCAGCGCGAGCCGCTCCGCGAGCGCGTCCCCGAGCGGGAAGCCGTCCCAGGCGGGGAAGCCGGTCACCCGGTGCAGCACGCCTTCGGCGTGGTCGAGCGGGCCCGGCAGCGCCACGCCGACGCCGGACACCGCGCCGTGCCCGGCGAGCAGCGCCCGCACCTCCCCCGCCGCCGCGGCCACCACGGCGTCGGCGCCCGCGCCGAAGGCCAGCGGGGCGCGGCGCTCGGCGACCACCGCGCCGGTCAGGTCGACCAGGACGGCGGTCAGCTCGTCGCGGTCGAGGTGCAGTCCGACGGCGTGCCCGGCGTCGGGGACGAGCCGGAGCACCGTGCGCGGCTTGCCGCCCGTCGAGGCGCGGCGGCCCGCGTCGGCGGCGAGCCCTTCGGCGCGCAGCCGGGCGGTGATCTTGCTGACCGCCTGCGGGGTGAGCCCGGTGCGCTCGGCGAGTTCCAGGCGGCTGATGCCGCCGTCGCCCGCCGCGCGCAGCAGATCGAGCACGAGCGCGGCGTTGTGGCCGCGCAGCGCAGGCAGGTTCACTCCGGCGTTGGCCCTGTTCACGTACGACTTCACGGGGCCATTGTCCCTTCCGCTTGCACTTTGGCAACACCGTTGCTTAAGTGGAGTGCATGACTGGTACAGGCTCCGGCACCCCTCTCAGCGTCGGCACCCCCCTCAGCGACGGCACCCCCCTCCGCGTCGGCCTCGTCGGGTACGGCCTCGCGGGTTCCGTCTTCCACGCCCCGCTGATCGCCGCCACCGAAGGGCTCGTCCTCGACACCGTCGTGACGTCGAACCCGGAGCGGCAGGAGCAGGCCCGCGCCGAGTTCGGCGACGGGCTGCGCGCCGCCGCGTCGGCCGACGAGCTGTGGGAGCGTGCCGACGAGCTCGACCTGATCGTCATCGCGTCCCCGAACAAGACCCATGTGCCGCTGGCCACCGCCGCCCTCAAGGCGGGCCTGCCGGTCGTCGTGGACAAGCCGATCGCGGGCACGGCCGCCGAGGCCCGCGAGCTCGCCGCCCTCGCCGACGAGCGCGGCCTGCTCCTCTCCGTCTTCCAGAACCGGCGCTGGGACAACGACTTCCGTACGCTGCGCGCCCTGATCGCCGACGGCGAGCTCGGCGACATCTGGCGCTTCGAGTCCCGCTTCGAGCGGTGGCGGCCGCGACCCAAGGGCGGCTGGCGCGAGTCCGGGAACCCGGAGGAGATCGGCGGTCTCCTCTACGACCTGGGCAGCCACGTCGTCGACCAGGCGCTCGTGCTCTTCGGCCCGGCGGCCCGCGTGTACGCGGAGACCGATGTGCGCCGCCCCGGCGCCGAGGCCGACGACGACACGTTCATCGCGATCACGCACGCGAACGGCGTCCGCTCGCACCTCTACGTCAGCGCCACCACCGCCCAGCTCGGCCCGCGCTTCCGCGCGCTCGGCTCGCAGGCGGGCTATGTGAAGTACGGCCTGGACCCCCAGGAGGCGGCCCTGCGCGACGGCAAGCGGCCCGCGTCCGACACCCCCTGGGGCGTGGAGCCCGATTCGATGTGGGGCCGGGTCGGCTCCGGAGAGTCCCCGCTGACCGGCGGCGGCCGCCCCACGCCCACGCTGCCCGGCGACTACCCCGCCTACTACGCGGCGGTCGCCGACGCCCTGCTCGGCACCGGCGAGAACCCGGTCACCGCGCACGAGGCGGCCGCGGCCCTCGACGTCATCGAGGCGGCCCGCCGCTCGGCGCGCGACGGCGTGACGGTGACGCTGTGACGACGCCCGCGTCCTCGCCCACACCCACGCCCACGGTCGCCGAGCTGGAGGAGCAGGAGCGCCGCCTTGTCCTGCCCCACTTCACGTACGACGACGCCTGGCGGCTCGGCACGCTCCTGGTCGGCCTGGCCCGCGAGCGCGAGGCCCCCGTCGCCATCGACATCCGGCGCGGCGGCCAGCAGCTGTTCCACGCGGCGCTGCCGGGATCGACGCCCGACAACGACGCCTGGATCGACCGCAAGCGCCGCGTCGTCGAGCGCTACGGCTGCGCCTCGTACCTGGTCGGCGCCCGCTTCCGCGCCAAGGGCACCACGTTCGAGGAGTCCTCTCACCTGGACCTCGACGTCTACGCGGCGCACGGCGGCGCGTTCCCCCTCGCGGTCGAGGGCGCGGGGGTCATCGGCACGGTGGTGGTGTCGGGGTTGCCACAGGTGGCGGATCACGCACTGGTGGTGGAGGCACTGGAGCGGTTCATGGCCTAGGCCATGCCATCTACGCATACACTCGCGCCCCCGACGGTCAGAACCAGGCTCTTTCAGCCTGATCGGGTGATTCCGGCCATGCGTCGCCCCAGGGACCCCATAAGGTCGCCCGCATGCGCCTGCCCGCGTCCGTCGGACCGCCCCCCGTACGTCTGCCCGCCTTCGTGGACCTGCGCCCCATCGGCCGTTGCAATCTCGACTGCCCCTTCTGTTTCGGCCCCCGCCACGACGTCCCCTCCATGGACGAGGAAACGGCACTGCGCGTCGCCTCCGTCCTGCGGGACGGCGGCGTCCAGGGCGTCGTGATCTCCGGTGGCGAACCGACCCTGCTGCCCTATCTCCCGGATCTCGTACGGGAGTTGAGCGATCCCCTGCCGGACGGCCGAAGGACCCGCGTGGTCCTCAGCACCAACGGCCTCGCCCCGCTGCGCGCCATGGAGCGCGTGCTGCCGGGGCTCTCCTGGATCGCCCTGCCGCTTGAGTCCAAGGACGAGGCGGAGCACAAGCTCATGCGCACCGGCGTCGCGCCGCACCGCGACAGGGTGCTCGGCCTCCTCAGGGAGGTCCGCAAGAACCACCAGCACGTCCGCGTCAAGCTGGGCACGGTGGTCACCCGCCTCAACACCCAGGGCGCGCCGGACGTCCTCGACCTGATCGAGGACGACGGATCGCTCCCCCACGTGTGGAAGGTCTACCAGATGTCGGAGACCAACTACGGCGCGGACAACCGGGACTGGCTCTCCATCGGGGACGCCGAGTTCGAGGACGTGGTGGCCCGCTGCCAGGAGGCGGCCGACCGGCGCGGCGTGCCGCTGCGCGTGTACCGCAACTCCACCCGCACCGGCAGCTACTTCTTCGTCGACCCGGACTGCGAGATCGTCGTGGTCGACGAGGATGGGGAGCGCAGGACAGGGAATCTCTTCGAGAGGCTGGCTCGCGGAACGCTGCGCCCCGCCGAGCTGATCGCCCCGGCGCGCAATGCCGAGAACTTCGACGGTACGTACCCGGACGCATGAGGAGCTCCCGATGACAGCACACGTTCGCGTAGGGGTCCAGGCGATCGTCCGCCTCGGCGGCGACGTCCTGCTCGGCCTGCGGGCCAACTGCTTCGGGGCGGGCACCTGGGGCCTGCCCGGCGGCCATCTGGAGGTGGGCGAGACCCTCATGGACGCCGCCCGCAGGGAGCTCGACGAGGAGACCGGCGTCCGCGCCCTGGACATGCGGGTCGCCTGCGTCACGGATCCCGACCCGGCGGCCAACCACCACATGCAGGTCGGCGTCGAGATCGTCGACTACAGCGGCGACATCCGCCTACGCGAGCCCGACCGGTGTCTGCGCTGGGAGTTCTGGCCCATGGACGCGCTGCCCGATGCCCTCTTCGTCGGCTCGGCCGGTGTCCTCGGGAGCGTCAGGGCCGGCGCGCTGCACCGCCCATGAAGCCCTCGCCGCTCTCGCCGCCCGCGCCGTCCGCGTCGTCGTCGGCATCGTCGTTCTTGCTCAGCCGGTCGTCGGACTGCGTCGCGAGCAGCGCCCGCAGCCGCCCCTTGTGCCGCTCCTCGTGCACCCTGAACTGCTCCCAGGTACTGGTCAGTTCCCACTGTGCGAGGAACGCCGCCTGGCTGTCCGCGTAGTACTTGCTGTCCTTGCGGAACCGGTGCTCGAAGACCATCAGGCCCCTGCGCGTACGGTGCTGCGGGTTCGTGGTGATGTACGGCTCGAAGAAGCTCACCTCCGAGGTGATCAGCGTCGACCCGGAGAGGTCGGTGGGGGTCAGCTTCAGCTCCACCTGACCGGGGAACTCCTTGCGCAGCGAGAGATAGGAACGGATCACGGGCACATAGGTCTTGCGGTAATAATCGCTCGCCTTCACCCGGTCCACGATGTTCTCGCAGGCCCGGTCCGATTCCGTGCCGTGGTGCATGAAGATCGCGAGATTGTTCCAGGGACTGCTGAGGATCACGTGGAAAAGAACGCCGCGTTGCAGCGCCGCCCTGATCTGCCAGTAGAAGATGTCCAGGTCGTCGAGGAAATACGAGGCTCCCGCGTGCGCGATGAGGCGGATGACATTGCCCTCCGCGTTGATCGCCGTGCGCTTCGCCTCATTGCGGAGGTCGTTCTGCTGCGGTGTATAGGTGTGATCGATGAGGTACGGCAGGTCGTCCGGCTGCACGGTGGCTTCTCGTAAATGCGCGAGCGCCTCCCTTATCGCCAGGGTCTGGGCGTGGCCGCGGCCCAGCACGTCCACCGCCATCTCCTCGGCCGTCTCAAGGAGGCACACGGCACGCTGCCTGCGCAGCAGGCTGCCCGAGCCGCCGCTCGCCGCGTCGAACTCGGCGACCGCCAGGGCCGCTTGGGCCACGATGGTCTCGCGGTGGCGCGCCCCGAGGAGAGCCGAGGCGTTCAGCTTCACGATCTCCATCTCGCCCAGCTGGCGCTCGCTGCGCTCCACGTCGTGGGTCGCGGCGGCCTTCTCGTACTTCGCGGTGGCCAGGGCGCGCCGCGCGGCGATCGCCGTGGGGTGGTCGCCGCCCTTGAGGCGGATGACGTCGTCGGCCGACTGGTCGAACTGCTCCATGGCGGAGTCGAGTCGACTGATGTCCTCGTGCTCCCTGGCGACTTCGAGGAACACCCAGTCCGCGGTCATCCGCGCTTCGCGGTCCTCGTCGCCCCAGTACGTGTCCAGCTCCCGCAGCGCCTTGCCCGCCCAGACCTCGGCGTCCGCGATGTGCCCCATGCGCAGGCTCACGGCGCCCAGGTTCGCGAGGATCCTGCCCCGCTCGGGGGCGTCACTGCCCCTCTTGGCCCTGCCGAGGGCGCAGCACAGGATGAGCCTGGACCGCTCGAGCTCGCCGTGTTCGGCCAGCAGCGCGCCCAGTTCGTTCCAGACGGAGGCCCCGTACACCTCGTGGTCCGCCTCCGAGATCTCCATGTGCCGCAGCGTCATGCCCGCCACGTTCAAGGAGAGCGTCTTCATGTCGAGCGCGCCGAGCAGCTTGGCGAGGTGGGTGAGTTGCTCGGCGAAGGCTTGTTGGGACTCGGCGGCCGGCTCCGGCCTGCCGACGTACTTCACGTAGTCCGCGAGGCGGTCCCTGTCGCCCCTGCGCGGCGCGGACGGCGCGAGGAGCATCTCCTCGGCGACCGCGATGGCGTGATCCAGGTATTCGGTCGTGGTCATGGTTCCTCCTGGGGTGCCGCCGGCCCGCTGCCGGTCGGGCGCGGTATCAGCGGCGTTTCCACGGCAGTCTCACCACGGACGAGTAGCCGGCCCGGTCGAGGGCTTCTCTCGCCGCGGCCCTGCTCCGCATGTCGTCCACCGATTCGGTGGACTCCAGGCGGTAAGGGCTCACGGACAGGGGATAGGGCTCCCTGTCCAGGTCCTCGATGCGGAAGCGTCCGAACCGCCGGACGGCCTCCCGCACGGTGCCCGCGTAGACCGTCTTCGGGTCGGGGCCCGCTCCTGGCCGCAGTTTGACGATGAGCCCGAGGACGACGGGCGGCCGATAGGGGTCTCCGCGTTCCACGGGACTCCCGGCGAACCTGCCGTAGTCATCTGGTACCCGGTAACAGTCGAGGCGCAACGCGCAGACCCGGGCCCCATCCTGTGTACTTCGGTACGGGCTGGCGACTTCGGCGACGCTGCCCCTCAAGTCATTTCCCGTGTCGGGCAGTTGGTGGGTCGCCTGCCACAGCTCGCCCTCGCGCGCCTCGTCGAAGCACACTCCCGGAAGCTGGACGTCCTCGTCCTTGTGGAAGATGAGCCTCAGTAGCGCGAGGTCGGAGAGATCGTCGTATTCCTGCACCTCACCCATGGCCTGCTTGCCGTCCGGCAGACAGAGCCTTACCGCCGCCCTGCCCTCGAGTTCGTTCAACTCCAGGCAGTGCGCCGCGGTGAGGGCGAAATCCCGGGTGAGCCGCACTCCGGACCCCAGCCGGAAGTCGTCCCGGAAGATTTCGATGAAGTACTCGTCATAGACCACGGGTCACCCCCCGTACCGGACCCTGAGCGAACCCCCGCTTTCGCCCGGAAGACGCCATGGTAGCCAGGAAAGGTTTCGGCCGCGCCACGCTCTGCGCGCTTCTTGGCGAATATGCCGGAAGAAGGGCCGAATACCGTTGCTGTTACGTCACGTTGGGCGTATTCCGCCCCGTGAATCACCGCTTCCCGTACGGCTCGGTGATCTATCGATTCGATGCGCGCGCATTCTCTGCCGCAGCTGCCGTCAGTTTCCGTCAGTCGCCGTCAGTTCCCTGTCCTGCGCCTCTTCCGCCAGGCGTGCCGCTCCCGCAACTTCCACCACTCGGGGGGCCGTTCGACGTGCACGTCGGACCTCAGTAGTCCGATGGCGCGGCTCTCCGCCTCACGCGACACCTTGACGAGGTCCAGGAACCGCACCCACCGTGGATCGGACGCGCTGCGCCGGGGGTTGGTCTCGCGCTGGGTGTGCCAGGCGCCCCAGGCCCTGTTCCAGCCATCCAGCGCCTCGAAGACCCGTTCACAGGCCGCCAGGAGTTCATCGGTCCCGTAGATGTCCATGCGGGCCACGAGTGCGGTCATGTCACCCACGGGGTCGGGGTCGCCGGGCGCGCGCTCGGGGAAGGCGCCGGTCTCCTCGACCTCGTCGCGCAGGTGCCCGATCCGGTGCATCAAGATCACGGCCTCGTCGTAGACACCCCGCCGCCGCTCCCAGAGGCGGCTCTCGTGCTCGCGCCTGGTCGTGGCGCGCTGGATGTACCAGGCACTGGAGAACGTGGCGAGGGATCCCAGCGCCGTGCCGGTGAGCGCGGCTTCGACCGCAGTCAGTCCCACGGCGTCATCATGCACCGGCGGCACGCCGGGCGGCAGCCCTCGCTCCCGGCGCACGGGAGCCGGCTGCCGCCACGGCGCTTTCCTCGCCGCGACGTCGAGGACGGGCCGGTTACGCGCCCTTGAGTTCCTGCCGCTGCCGCCCGAGCCCTTCGATCTCCAGCTCCACCACATCGCCCGCCCGCAGATACGGCTTGGGCTCGGGCTGCCCCATGGCCACGCCCGCGGGCGTACCGGTGTTGATGACGTCGCCCGGGTACAGCGTCATGAACTGGCTTACGTAGCGCACCACTTCCGCGACCGGGAAGATCTGGTCGGAGGTGCTGCCGTCCTGCTTGAGCTCGCCGTTGACCCAGAGCTTGAGGGACAGGGCCTGCGGGTCCGGCACCTCGTCCGCGGTGACCAGCCAGGGGCCGAGCGGGTTGAACGTCTCGCAGTTCTTGCCCTTGTCCCAGGTGCCGCCGCGCTCGATCTGGAACTCGCGCTCGGACACGTCGTGCGCCACCGCGTACCCGGCGACGTGCGCCAGCGCCTCCTCGTGGGACTCCAGGTAGCGCGCCGTACGTCCGATGACCACGGCGAGCTCGACCTCCCAGTCCGTCTTGACCGAGCGGCGCGGCACCAGGACGGTGTCGTCGGGGCCGACCACCGTGTCCGCCGCCTTGAAGAAGACGACGGGCTCGGCCGGCGGCTCGGCACCCGTCTCCGCCGCGTGGTCGTGGTAGTTGAGGCCGATGCAGACGACCTTGCCCACCCGGCCGACCGGCGGCCCGACGCGGAGCCCGTCGGCCGGGAGTACGGGCAGGTCACCGGCTTCCGCGGCGGCCCTGATCCGGCCCAGGGCGGCGGCGTCGGCGAGCACGGTCCCGTCGATGTCGGCGACCACCCCCGACAGGTCCCGCAGGGTCCCCGCGGCGTCGAGCAGTGCCGGACGCTCCGCGCCTGCCGTACCGACTCGCAGCAGCTTCATGGTCAGACTCCATTCCTTCGGTAGCCCGGCCGATGGGTTGCGGCCATCGGAGGTTTGGTCGATCGTCCAAGGTCCTCGTCCCGTCCGCAAGACCTCGTTCACGTACTGGACTGTTACGCGGCGGTAGCCAACGCCCCCGCGCCGCTCGGCATGTCCCGGTACAGCACGGCCCGCTCGACCGCGCTCCAGGTCGTGCTGGTCACCACGTACAGCGCCGCGGCCAGCGGGACCACGGCCACGGTGAACAGAGTCATGAACGACATCAGCGGCATGACCTTGGCCATCGCGGCCATGCCCGGCATCGGCTGGTCACCGGCCCCGGTCCCCGCGCCCGTCCCCGGCTGCGGGTTGGCGGCCATCTGTCGCTTGGTGCGCTTGAAGTTGAACGTGGCGACGGCCGCGACGATCGCGAAGAGCCCGAGGTAGACGAGCCCCTGCGCCCCGAAGACCCCGCCGTCGGAGAGCGCGTCCGCCCAGCGGCCGCCGAGCGGCGCGGCGAAGAGCGTGTGGTCGAGCAGCGTGTTCGCCTCGCCGCCGATGCTGGAGTTGGAGAAGAGGTGGTAGAGCAGAAAGAAGGCGGGCAGCTGGAAGAGGCTCGGCAGGCAGCCGGAGAGCGGCGAGACCTTCTCCTTGCGGTGCAGCTCCATGACCGCCTTCTGGAGCTTCTCCGGGTTCTTGGAGTGCTTCTTGCGCAGCTCCGCGATCTGCGGGGAGAGCTTGGCGCGCGCCTTCTGGCCGCGGGCCGACGCGCGTGACAGGGGGTGGACGAGGAGGCGTACGCAGGCGGTGAACAGGACGATCGCGGCGGCGGTCGCCGAGGCGTGGAAGAGCGGGTCGAGCGCGTCGGCGAGGTGCTCGACCAGACTGGCGAACACGGACATGAAAGCGGACATGGAGAAGCCCTCCGAGGGTTTCGTCGTGCCGGGAGGCGAAGCGGAAGAAATCGCGTCGGCGTGACGACCCACGAGGGGTGATGGTGTGGCTGTTTCCCCTACGCGGCCGTCAGGAGGGCACGGCCGGGCGCTCGGGGCCGTGGACGGCCCGCCGCGTCGGGGTCGCGCTGGGGCAGGAAGGCGGTGCGCCGTTCCCGGTCGCGGATGGCCGTGCGCACCTTGGTGCGGGGCACGGCGGGCGCGCAGCGCGCGGCGATCACCGAGCAGACGGCGAGCGCGGAACTCGCCGCGGCGGTGGCGGCGAGGGCGACGGCGGCGGTGAGGCTGCCGGTGTCGACGAGGACGACCTCGACGAGCAGGAAGAGGAGCAGCAGGGCCGGACGCACGGCCGCTTTCCCGTTCCGGATCACGTCTCGCATGGTCGGTCCCCCTCTCCTCGTGCGCTCGCCACTTGTCGTACTGATGGCGTACTGATGTCGTACTGCAGGTTATACCGGACGTACGGGCCGGACGAGCCCCTGCCTCACGTGGGGTCGGTCTCAACGGGCTGCGGGAGGCGGCGGGGCCGGGCGAGGGCGCGGCTGACCGGGTCCGCCGGGTCGGGGTCGAGCCCGGGACCCGGCAGCGTCTCGACGTCCGCGGGCGACACGAGGAGCCCGCAGGCCGGCGGCAGTCGCCGACGGGGCCGACTGGTCATCGGCTTCGCGCTGCACACCGTCGCCGTCCTGACGGTGCTCGGCGCCGCCTCCGCGGGCTCCTGGCCCCGGCTCCTGCCCGGCCTGCTGGTCTCCGGCGCGGGCAGCGGCCTGCGGAACGCCGCGCTGCCGCCGCTCGCCGTGGAGTCCGTGCCCGCCGACCGTGCGGCGACGGGCTCGGACGCCGACAACACGGCCCGCTACATCGGGTCGGCCGCGGGCGTCGCCCTGAAGATCGCGGTGTCCACGTCCTCCGGCGATCTGGCGCGCGGCACGGACGCGGCCATGGCGCTCGCGGCGGGGCTCGCCGTGCCCGCGGCGGGGCTCGCCGTGCCCGCGGCGGGGCTCGCCGTGCCCGCGGCGGGGCTCGCCGTGCCCGCGGCGGGGCTCGCCGTGCTCGCGGCGGTCAGCGTGCCGCTCCTGCTGAGGGAGCGCCGACGCTGACATCCCCCTCGTCGCCTTCCTCGCCCTCCTCGCCCAGGGGGTCGCGCGCGAGCACCTCCGAGTCCGGCCGCCCGTCCGCACGGTCGGCGGGACCGGCGTACGTCAGCGCGAGCGCCACCGCCAGATTGGCGGCGAGCGCGACGATCCCCGCGTTCACGCCGAAGACCGGATCGCGCTCGCTGAAGACCAGCGCGCACACGACCGCGACCCCCACGACGAGCCCGCTCAGCGCCCCCACGAACGTCAACTTCCGCCATACGAGGCCGAGAAGCAGCATCGGTACGAGCTGCGCCATCCCCTCGTACGAGATGAGGGAGAGCCGTACGAGGGTGTTGGGCGCCGCGTAGGTCAGGACGAGGGCGAGCGCCCCCGCGACCACGACCACCGCCTGCGAGGCGAGCTTCTGCCGCCGCTGCCCGCGCCACCGGGGCAGCAGCGAGAGCACGCTGCTCCCCCACATCGTGCCGATGACCAGCATGAATACGGCCATCGGCACGATGGAGGAGAGCGCGGCGGCGACCCCGATCACGCCGACCGCCCACGCGGGCAGCGAGTCCACCACCAGCTTGAAGAGCGCGAGGTTGGACTCGGCGCCGGTGAGCCCCGGCACCACGAACACCGCCGCCATGCCAAGGAGCATGGGGACGAAGAGCAGCACGTTGTAGGCGGGCAGCCAGATGGCGTTGCGCCGCAGCCCGTCCGCGCTGCGCGCGCCGAGGTACCCGGCGACGGTGGTCGGGAAGATGACGACGGTGAGGGCGTTGAGGAAGGAGGTGGTGGCGAACCACGCCTCCCCATAAGGACTTTCGCCGCCGCCCGGCAGCGTGAGCCACTGCGCCTTCTCGTCGACGATCCGCCCGAGGAAATCCCCGTACCCGTCGAAGTAGTGGAGGGGTACGTAGGCGGCGAGAAAGGCCAGCGTCCCGATGACGAGTACGTCTTTCAGGACGGAGACCCAGGCGCTTCCGCGCAGACCGCTCACGACCACGAACCCGGTGGTGACCGCGAATCCGATGAAATAGGCCCAGTTGAGGCTGATCGCGCCATAACTGATGGTGGACACGACGACGCCCATGCCGGTGATCTGCAACTGAATGTACGGAAGCAGGAAGACGGTCACGAGAATCGCGACACCGGCACCGAGCCAGGGCCTGGCGAAACGGTGGGCGACCATGTCACTGATGCTGACGAGACCGTGCGTGCGGGCGTAGTTCCAGAGCATCGGGCCGACCACGTATCCCACGGCGTATCCGCAGGACATATAGGCGACGACGTACAACACGGGCGCCCCGTAGTTGTACCCCCACCCCGCGGCCCCCAGATAACTGAAACTCGTGTACCCCTCCCCCGCCATCAGCACCCAGATGAACACGGCCCCCAGACTGCGCCCGCCCACCGACCACTCGGTGAGCCCGCCCTGCTTCCCCCGCCCGCGCACGGCGGCGAGCCCGAGGACGACGGTGCCGACCATGAAGACGGCGAAGATGCCGGTGGCGACGGTGCCGTCACTCATGGCCCGCCCTCCCGCCGCGCTCGACGAGCCGCTGGTCCCCGCGGCGGGCGAGCCACACGCACAGCGGCGTGAGCAGGGTCGCGGCCAGCAGCCAGAAGAAGAGGAACGGCAGCCCGAAGACGACGGGCCGCACCCGGTTCACGAAGGGCAGCACGCCGATATAGAGCACGAAGGGAACGAGGAGCCACAGCAGATGCGGACGTCGAGCGATCACGAACGACGACCCTATCGGCAGGACTACCGGGGCCGCATGGAGCGGAGCTTGCCCCACACGACGAGCCGGTATTTCGAGGTGTACTCGGGAGTGCAGGTGGTGAGCGTGATGTAGAACCCGGGCTCGGCGTACCCGTACCCCTTCCGCACCTCGCTGCGCGGCACGCTCCGAATGACGCCGCTGTCGCGGGCGGAGGTCTGCGCGAGTGCCTTGTCGACGACGTACGTATAGCGGGCGCTCTTGGTCTCGACGGTCAGCTCGTCCCCGTTCCGCAGCCGATTGATGTACCGAAACGGCTCCCCATGGGTATTGCGGTGCCCCGCGACGGCGAAATTCCCGGCCTGCCCGGGCTGGGCGGTACGGGGGTAATGCCCGACGTACCCCTGATTGAGAACGGCGCTCTTGCTGATGCCTTCGGCGACGGGGACGCGGATGCCGATGCGGGGAATGCGGAGGACGGCGTAGGCCTGGTCCCAATTGGGCTTGGGGGCGGGTGGGTTGGCGCGGGCTCGGGACTCGGGGCGGGTGTCGACATCGGTGTCACGCGAGGGACGCCGCCCCTCAGCCCCGGAACCGTCCGCGCCCTCGCCCCCGTCCCCGCCCCCGTCCCCCGACGGCACGTCGTCGGCGCCTGTGCCCCGCCCCCACTCCTCCTCAAGAGCCTGAACCTTCCGCTCGGCGGCGGCGCGGGCCTGCCGGTTGGTCCACCACAGCTGATGGGCGACGAGCAGGAGGAGCACGAGGCCGAGGGTGACGGCGACTTCGGCGCCGTTCCAGAGGAGGCGGGCGGCGGGCCCGCGCCGCGCGCGACGGGGACCGTGCCGCACCACCACCGGAATTCGTTCCCGCACGCCGCCGCCCTCCCAGAAGAGGCCCGCACGATAGGCGCTCCCCTCGCAACAATCCATACATCCCATGCCCGGACCAGCCCCGAAGACGGGCCGCTCCCTGCCACGCCCCTCCTGCGGCCTGCTGCGGCCCTGCTCCAAACAGGCGCTCGGCAGTACGGTGTCCCGTATGCGCCCCGACAAGCCTGCTGCTGCCGACCACGTCGACGTCGACCACATCGCCGAAGCCGCGCGCCTGGAACGCACGGCCGGCCTGTACCCGGAGGACGCCGAACAGCTCCTCCTCCAGGCCGCGGCCCACCTGGAACTGGCCGGCGCCCGCGACCGCGCGACGACGCTCTACGACAGCCTGCTGTCCCCGTCCGCCCCGCAACCGCCCTCCTCGCCCCTCCTGATCCGCGCCCTGAAGGCGTCGAACCTCTGGGAGTACGGACACGAGGCGGAGGCCAGGGCGATCATCGACGGCATCCGCACGTCGGCGCCGCGCGACCCGGCGCCCTGGGTGATCGTGGCGGAGTCCCTGGAGTCCCACGACGAGCTGGAACAGGCGCACGACACGTTCACGGAGGCGGTGACGCTGCTCGTCCCCGAGGACTCCTCGGAACCTCCCTACGCGACGCACCCCCTCCTCTTCGGCCGCCACCGCGTACGCCGCCTCATGGGCGCGGACCACGACGCGTGGGACACCCTGGCGGACCACGTCCACACGACCCGCGCCACGGTCTCCCTCGACGAACTCCACGACCCGAAGCGCATCTGGTCCCTCGGCTCGGAGAACCCCGCGGAACTCCGCGCGGAAATCTCCCGAATCCAGGCGGAGTTGGGCTCCTACCGCGAGGCGCTCTCCCGTCCCTTC
The DNA here is from genome assembly GCF_008704495.1 of Streptomyces kanamyceticus. Classification (NCBI taxonomy): domain Bacteria; kingdom Bacillati; phylum Actinomycetota; class Actinomycetes; order Kitasatosporales; family Streptomycetaceae; genus Streptomyces; species Streptomyces kanamyceticus. Next base: position 6,342,627 of record NZ_CP023699.1, on the reverse strand, counting down.
CCGGTGGCGATCCTGCACTGGCCGTCCACGGAACTAACAGAACTCCTGACGGCGTACCCGTCGCTCGCGACCGAATACCCGTCCCACGAGACGCACTTGACGACCATAGAGTCGTCGCTGAGGGAACTCTCGTCCTCGGGGACCCCAAACTTGGGCATCGTGACGGGCACGGTCCCCTCGTACGAGGCGTTCGCCGCTTCGGAGGGCGCGTCCCCGGAGGACTCATCCTTGCTGCCGCAGTACGCGACGACGCTTGCGGCGCGGGGGCGGGCGGCGGGGTGGCCGCCGGAGGCGGGGGCGGGGTGCTGGTGTGGGTCGGGGCAGGCTTATGAAGGGTGCCACGGCTCGGCATAGCCGCTCACGAAAGAAGACAAATATCAAAGAGGGATTTTTCGGCCTACCCCTCCCCCTCTCCAAGGAGATCTAATTCTTGCGCGCGAGGCCCCACGAAGTGGCCGTCTCCGATCCGCGCCACTCTCCTTCATCTTGCCAAACAGAAGCAACACCATGATCTTCTAGGTACTCTTCATACACCCCAATACCTTCAGTAAAGAGAGCCAAGAGGTGGGGTTTGGGCTCGCCGCGCTTACGGTAGATGAGATAGCTGTACTCAAAGAGTTGCCCGACCGCCTCACGGACAGCTGCGGTTGGATTTCCGTTCCGCACCACCTTCGCCTCGACAAGCCAGGTTGATTCTCGCGACACTTCCCGACGGCATAGGATTAGATCCCTTGGGTGCACGCCATCGGTTATCGGCGTGTATCCACATGTGACCGCATGATGACCGAAGTCCTGGATCAGATCCTCATGGAGCCGCCTTCGAGGGCGCCTCCCGCCAGTGACATGGACGTAGTATTCACTACTGTCCTTCGGATGGAACCTATCCAAGGGACCTTCTAGGGAATGTCCATCGCCGGGATACTCAACGATGAGATCCGCGGGGTCAGGCATCTGGAGGTATAGGCGTTGCGCCGCCGCCGCGTCACGCAGCAACTTGGACGCTTCCAGTAAATCCTCGGCCAGCGACACCTCAGATGGCAATCGCGCTATCTCGTAACGGCGCGCGGCTACACTCCCCGCCTCGTACGCGCGTGGCCGCCATTCTTTAGCGTAAAAGGAAGGCTGATGCATCCATTCAGACGCCAGGCCCGGAGGGAAGGCCCCACGGAGGCGCTTGGCGCGCCGCGCCAACTCGTCTCGTAGCGCGGGCCGCTTAGGGAATCGCTTAATAAGTCCGGTCATACCTTGCTGCAGCGTCAATGTGACGGCCCTCAAATCCGCGCTGAATATGTACGCGAGATAAAGGCCGTTATGCGGTTCCGCACTGATCGCTGGGTCGTATACACCGATCCACGGCGTGCTGCTCGCTGTGCCCTGACCGCCATGTCCATCCGCCGTGAACCCCGGAGGTAGCGGCAGATCATCTCGCCGACTCACACCACGAAGTAGAAGCTGAGCCGGCTCCTCGTTAGAGGGGGGAGCGCCGGGGTCATAGGTTTCCGCGACGCGCAGGAGTATGTCATGTAGAGGCACGAGCAGAGGGTAGCTCAATACGATCAACCTGTCGCCAAGTTACGCCACTTGGCGACAATTGGTGACGCATTCTTCCTCAAACACCGGGATCCAACGCTACGTCCGCAACAGCGGCCCTCACTACGCGCTATAGAACCCGGCCAGCCTCAACAAAACCCCCCGGGTTAGCCTCACCCCTAAGACAACAAGGACGTACCCCCGAAAGGCGGACCAATCATGGCGAAGATTCCGGCAGCAGCAGCAGTGGCGGCGAGCGGTCTTGTCGGCGGATACGCCGTCGCCCGCTTCACCAAGAAGCGGCCCCTCGGTGGGGTCGTGCTCGCCGCCGCCGGGGCCGTTGCCGCGCGCCAGTGGCGGGAGATGGCCGGGGGCAAGACCGCCGTCGCGCTCAGCGTCGCGTACGTCGCCGGGTTCGCCGGGTCGCATCCGTTGGCCAAGAAGGTGGGCGCCTGGCCCGCCGTGTTCAGTGTTGCGGGTGGGGTCGGGGTCGCTTCGTATCTGCTGGCCGACCGGCGGGGCTGATCACCGAGGGCCCAGGGGCCAGGCGTCGCTCAGCGGGCCCGCGGCCCGAACTGTCGCGCGACCGACCCCGCCACCAGCACCCCGGCCCCCAGCACCAACGTGAAGAACGCCCACGCCACCGGCCACGCGTTCGCGTCCTGGGTGGGGTGGCTGGAGAGGGAGGCGTAGAGCAGTGTCGCCGGTGGGGCCGCCACCACCAGGAGGGTCCAGGACAGGCGGTCCCTTATGCCGAAGTAGGCCGCCAGGGACAGTAGGGAGAGGGACAGGAACGTCACGCCCAGTGCCGTCACCGGGGACGTCTCGTTGATCGCGCCCGCGGTCTCGGCGCGGTTGCGCAGGTCCCAGGGGAGGCACACCGCGTACGCGGTCGCCGAGAGGGCGGCGCCCAGCAGGCGCGTCGCGTACCTCGGCAGCGGCGTGCTCTTCGGGAGGGAAGTCAGCAGCGTGTTCATGTGTACGAGCGTGCCGCGCGGCGGAGCGGCCCGACAGAGTACGCGTACTCAGATGCGCATGCTCAGACACGCGTACTCAGACAGGCGTAGTCAGACACGCGTACTCAGGTACGCGCCGTCGCCGAGTGCGTACCCGGGCCCGTACCCGGCCCCACACCCGTACCCGGCCCCGCACCCGGCCCCAGGCCCGACCCCGCACCCAACCCCCTGAACGTCGCCCGATAAGCCCCCGGCGACACCCCCACCCCCAGCGCGAAGTGCTGCCTCAGCGACGCGCCCGTCCCGAAGCCCGCCTCCGTCGCGACGCGGTCGATCGTGTGGTCCGTGGACTCCAGGAGTTCCCGCGCCCTGTCCACCCGCCGCTGCGTCAGCCACTGCATCGGTGTCAGGCCCGTCTCCTCGCGGAAGCGGCGGCTGAAGGTGCGTACGCTCATCGACTCGACCGCCGCCAGGTCGGCCAGTGTCAGCTGTTCGGACAGGCGGGGCAGTGCCCACGAGCGCGCCGCGCTCGTGGACGTCAACTGCGGCTCCGGAACCGGGCGTTGGATGTACTGGGCCTGGCCGCCCTCCCTGTGCGGGGGTACGACCGTGCGGCGGGCCACCTCCGCCGCGACCGCCGCGCCGTGGTCGGAGCGGATCAGGTGCAGGCACAGGTCGATGCCCGCCGCCTCGCCGGCCGAGGTGAGGACCTCGCCCTCGTCGACGTAGAGGACGTCCGCGTCGACCGTCACCGCCGGGAACGTCCGTGCGAAGAGGTCCGCCGACATCCAGTGCGTCGTCGCCCTGCGCCCGTCCAGGAGACCGGCCGCCGCCAGGACGAACGAGCCGGTGCAGATGGAGGCCACCCGGCCCCGGACCTGCCGCAGCGCCGACGCCAGCGCCGCGTCCAGGCCGCCCGGCGCCAGTCCCTCGTCGCTCTCGTGCGAGGCGATGACCAGCACGGTGTCCGCCGCCGCGACCACGTCCAGGCCGTGCTCCGCGTAGATCGGGAAGTCCGCGTCCGTGCGGATCCGGCCGGGGCTCGGCGCGCACGTGCGGACGTCGTACAACACGTCACCCGACGGCGAGCGCGCCGTGCCCAGGAGCTGGTGGACCAGGCCCAGCTCCATCGGCAGCACGCCGTCCCTGACCAGGACCGCCACCACGTGGCGGCGGCCGGCGGCCCGGGCGCTCACGCGCCCAGCGCCCGCGACACCGCATAGATCGCCAGCCCCGCCAGGGAGCCGACCACCGTGCCGTTGATCCGGATGAACTGCAGGTCACGGCCGATGTGCGCCTCGATCTTCTTCGAGGTGTGCTCGGCGTCCCAGCCCGCGACGGTGTCCGTGATGAGCGAGGTGATCTCGTCGCGGTACGTGGTGACCACGTAGACCGCCGCGCCCTCGACCCAGCCGTCGACCTTCTGCTGCAGCCGAGGGTCCGTCGCCATCCGCGCGCCGAGCGAGAGCAGCGAGGCCCGTACGCGCAGGCGCAGCTCGCTGCGCTCGTCCTCGGCGGCGGCCACGATCATCTGGCGGACCGCCGACCACGTGGAGGCGATCAGGTCCTGCACCTCGCCGCGGCCCAGCACCTCACGCTTGAGGCGCTCCACGCGCTCGCGGGTGTCCGGGTCGGACTGGAGGTCGCCCGCGAAGTCGGCGAGGAAGCGGTCGAGGGCGCCGCGCGCGGGGTGCTCGGGCATGTCCCGCATCTCGGTGACGAAGCGGAGCAGCTCCTTGTAGACGCGCTCGCCGACCCGCTTGTCGACGAACCGCGGCGTCCAGCCGGGCGCGCCACCCTGCACCGCGTCCATCACCGAGTCGGCGTGCTCGACCAGCCAGTCGTGGGCGCGTACGCAGACCAGGTCCACGACCCGCTTGTGACCGCCGTCCGCGACGACCTTCTCCAGCATCTTGCCGATGCCAGGGGCGATCTCCTGGGCGTCCGCGCGGCGCGTGATGGCCTCGCCTACCACCGCCTGGACGTCGGAGTCCCGCAGGACGGTGAGGGCGCCGCGCAGCGCCGTGGCCAGTTCGGCCGTCACGCGGTCGGCGTGCGCGGGCTCGGCCAGCCAGCTGCCGAGGCGTCCGCCGATGCCGACGGCGTGCAGCCTGCCTCGTACGACGTCGGCGGAGAGGAAGTTCTCGCCGACGAACTCGCCGAGGGAGGCGCCCAGCTGGTCCTTCTTGTTCGGGATGATCGCCGTGTGCGGGATGGGCAGGCCGAGCGGGTGGCGGAAGAGTGCCGTCACCGCGAACCAGTCGGCGAGCGCGCCGACCATGCCCGCCTCGGCGGCCGCCGCGACGTACCCCGCCCAGGCTCCGGCGCCGGAGTTCTGCGCCCACTTCGCCAGGACGTAGACGACGGCGACGAAGACGAGAAGACCGGTCGCCGTGATCTTCATGCGGCGCACCCCGCGCCGCTTCTCCTCGTCGGCGGCGCTGTAGGTGAAACCGCCGGGCGTCACGGGGGCGGCGGCGGGCCGACCGCCGCTCGCCCCGTCGGCGGCACCCCTTGCGCCATCGGTGGCACCCCCTGCCCCGAACGGGCCACCGCTTGAAGAGCGAACCTCGCGGGCATGCTGCCCCGCGTCCCCCTTGTCGGGTTCGGTCGCTTCCTCCGCGTTTGTGCGTTCCACTCAGTCCACCTGGCCCGTTCGCCTAGTCCTCATCCGCATTGTCCCCACGTCGTGTGTCATACGCCCCTTCATGACCGACTCCTGGAACGGACGACAAGTTCCCGGCGTCTCATGGGGCGGAGGGGGGCAGTGTCGGCCGCCTCACGGCCCATGACGCATCATGGGGTGATCACATCGGAGCCTCGGGGCTCCCCCTGCCCGAGGAGAAAGAGCCCGCATGACCAAGCGACACGGTTATGCCCTTCTCGCCGCGGTCCTCGCGGTCATAGTGGTGATTTCGGCCGCCATATACCTCGGCGTCTCCGCCGACGACGGCTCGCAGGACACCATCAGCGCGGGTCCGCGCACCCCCCGCAACTCCGCCGCGCCCGCCTCGTCCGGCACCTGGGTCGGCTCCTGGTCCGCATCCCCCGCGGGGTACGAACCGGGCACCGAGCACAAGGGATTCGCGGGCCGCTCCATCCGCAACGTCGTGCACACCAGCGTCGGCGGCAGCAGCGCCCGCATCACCCTGTCGAACCTGTACGGCACCACGCCGCTGAGCATCACGCACGCCTCCATCGCGCTCGCGTCGGCCACGAACAACCCGGCGGCCGCGGTCGGCACGCTGCGCCGCCTCACGTTCGACGGCAACACCTCGGTGGTCATCCCGCCGGGCGGCCAGGTCCTCAGCGACGCGGCCAGGCTGCGCGTCCCGCACGACGCGGACCTGCTTGTCACGACGTACTCGCCGACCCCGTCGGGCCCGGTCACCTACCACCCGCACGCGCGCCAGATCAGCTACGTCGCCGAGGGCGACCGCACCGAGGACCAGGGCGGCGAGGCGTACACCGAGCAGAGCCCGTACTGGCGCTACCTCGCCGCGGTGGACGTGCTGAGCAACGAGTCGGACGGCACCGTCGTCGTCTTCGGCGACTCCATCACCGACGGCATCTCCTCCACGATGGGCGCCAACCGCCGCTGGACCGACGTCCTCGCCGACCGCATGCGCGACGAGGCGGACGCGCCCCGCTACGGCGTCGTGAACCAGGGCATCAGCGGCAACCGCATCCTCTCCGACGGGCTCGGGCGGCCCGCCGTCAACCCGAGCGGCCTCTCCCGCTTCGACCGGGACGTCCTGGACCGCAGCGGCGTCAAGGCCGTCGTCATAGCCCTCGGCGTCAACGACATCCTGCGCAACCCGCACCAGAACGACCCGGACCGCATCGTCGACGGCCTGCGCGAGCTGACCCGCCAGGCGCATACGCGCGGGCTGCGGGTCGTCGGCGCGACACTCATGCCGTTCGGCGGGCACCGGGGGTACGAGCCCCGGCTCGAAGCGGTCCGGCAGGCGGTGAACCAGCGGATCCGCGACGGTCAGGTCTTCGACGAGTACGTCGACTTCGACAAGGCGCTGCGCGACGGCTATGACCCGCGGAAGCTGCGTAGCCAGTACGACTCCGGGGACCATCTGCATCCGAGTGACGCGGGGTATCGGCGGATGGCGGAGACGTTCAACCTGTCGCATTTGAAGGGGTCGGCTGCGGCGGAGCTCTGACAGGCGCTTCCGCAGGGGGCACGTCGACTGCGGGTCCGTTGTGGCTGATCGCGCAGTTCCCCGCGCCCCTGAAGGGCCCCTGCGGGGCCCCTTACGGGGCGCCCCCCTCAGCCCCTGCCCCCCTCCAAGCGCTGGCGGCGCCGCTCCTCCTTCAGGCGCAGCTTCTCCATCCTGCGGATCTTGCGTTCCACGCCTACGCCGCCCATCAGCGCGAAGCCCTTGATGACCACGCGGGGCGAGCCGGGAGTGCCCTCGCCGGTCGCCTGGTCGTCGAAGCCGCCCATGATGCCGAAGCCCTTGACCACGACGGTCATGTCGGGCGGCACCGTGACGTGCAGACCGCCCATGATCGTGAAGCAGCGGATCTCGACCTCGCGCTCCGTGAACCGCGCCTCGCGCAGGTCGATGTCGCCGCCGCCCCACAGCGCGAACCCGGTGAACGTCCGCCCGACCACCCAGCTGCCCTTGCGGCTGAACCCGCTCCACACGGCGAAGCCCCCGGTCGACGACGGTTCGCCGCTCGCCATCCGCTGGGACCAGTCGATGGCGGCGGGGTCGTCGCTCACCGGGTGCTTCACCATGGACACCTTGGCGGCGTGGTGGCCGGGGAGGTCCCGGGTGATGGGCTCCAACTCGCCGTACGTACGCGCCTTGTAGGTGGCGTCCAGGCGCTCGTCGAACTCCGCCATGTCGAGGCGGCCCTCGGCCATCGCGTCCCGGAGTTGTTCGGCGACCCGCTCGCGGTCGGCGTCGGAGGCCCGCAGATCGGGCCCGGGGGGTCCTGGGGGTGTCCCCCCGGAGGAGGCAGCGTCGCTCATACGTGCACCTTACGAGGTCACCTTCTCCGCGTACATCTTGGCGATGACCGCTTCGATGTCCGGCTCCCTGACGGAGAGGTCGACCATGGGGTACTCGGCGGCGATCCGCGCGACGAGCGGAGCTGCCGACTCCGCCGCGGGGAAGGCGAGCCACTGCCGTGGTCCCTCCACCTTCACCACCCGGGCCGACTCGACCTCGATGGGCGGAAGTTCACGCTCCAGGTCCACCACGAGGGTGCGCTCGCTCTCGCCCACCTCGTGCAGCCCGGAGAGCGCGCCGTCGTACATGAGGCGGCCGTGGTCGATGACCATCACGCGCTTGCAGAGCTGCTCGATGTCGGTGAGGTCGTGCGTGGTGAGCAGCACCGTCGTGCCCGACTCGGCGTTCAGGTCGCGCAGGAACCCGCGCACCTTCGCCTTGCTGATCACGTCGAGGCCGATGGTCGGCTCGTCGAGGTAGAGCACCTCGGGGTCGTGCAGGAGCGCCGCCGCGATGTCGCCGCGCATCCGCTGCCCGAGCGAGAGCTGCCGCACCGGCACGTCCAACAGATCGGCCAGTTCGAGGAGTTCGACGCACCGGTCGAGGTTCTGGGCGAACCGCTCGTCGGGGATGCGGTACATGCGGTGCATGAGCCGGTAGGAGTCGATCAGCGGCAGGTCCCACCAGAGCGTGGTGCGCTGGCCGAAGACGACGCCGATGCGCCGGGCGAGGCGCGTGCGCTCGCGGGAGGGGTCGATCCCCGCGACCCGCAGCCGCCCGCCGCTGGGTGTCAGGATCCCCGTCAGCATCTTGATCGTCGTCGACTTGCCCGCGCCGTTGGGCCCGATGTAGCCGACCATCTCGCCGCGCGGCACGGTGAAGGAGATGCCGTCGACGGCCCGCACCTCGTGCTTCTCACGGCGCATGAAGCCCGTCTTCTTGCGTACGTCGAAGACCTTCTCGACGCCGTCGAGTTCGATGAAGGCACTCTCCACGGCAGTTCAGCTCCCAGTGCTGCGGTACGAACGGAGACCGGCGCGCCAGGCGAGTCCGGCCAGGGCGAGACATCCGGCGGCGATCAGCGGCGGCAGGAACGCCACCCACTGCGGCAGGTCGAGCGGGTAGGGCCGTCCCAGGACGTACAGCGCGGGCAGCCAGTTCACGAAGGCGAGCGGCAGCACGAACGTGACACCGCGCACCAGCTCCTTGCTGAAGAGGGTCGGCGGGTACTGGAGCAGCGTGCTCCCGCCGTACGTGAAGGCGCTCTGCACCTCGGCCGCGTCCTGCGCCACGAACTGGAAGGCGGCGCCCGCCACCCACACGGACGCGAAGATCGCCGCCCCGCTGAGCACCATCAGCGGGATCATCAGGACCTTCAGCGGGGTCCATCCGATGTCCAGGACCACGAGCCCGTACGTGAGGATGAGCGCGCCCTGCAGCACGCGTCCGATCCGGTGCAGCCCGAAGCGGTCCGCTGCGACCTGCGCGATGACCGGGGCGGGCCGCACCAGGAGCGTGTCGAACGTGCCGTCGCGGACCCGCTTGCCGAGCCGGTCCATGGACCCCATGGCGAGGTCCGAGAGGCCGAACGCGGTGCCCGACGTGCCGTACAGGAAGGCGATCTCGGCCAGCGAGTAACCGCCGAGCCGATCCACCTGGGAGAACATCAGCAGGATCGCCACGAAGTCGAACGCGGTCACCGCGAAGTTGCCGAGCGCGGTCATCACGAACGACACGCGGTACGCCATGAGGGAGCGGATCCACATGCCGGAGATCAGCCGGTAGGCGCGCAGGCCCTCCCGCGCCTGTGCCAGGTCAGCCACCCTGGACCACCACCCGTCGGGTCGCCGCGTTCTGCAGCAGCCGCCCCGCCGTGAGCAGGACCGTGGCCCAGCCGAGCTGGAAGGCGTACAGCCGCGCGAGCCCCGCGCCGGACTGCGTGCCGAGGAACACGTCGGCGGGCACCTGGAGCAGCGCCGACCAGGGCAGCGCGCGGGCGAACTCGCCGAGCGCGCCGGGGAAGACGTTCAGCGGGAGCAGCATCCCGGAGAAGAAGACGCCGGCCAGGGACGCCAGTTGGCTGGTGCCCGCGCCGTCCATCAGCCAGAACGCCGAGAGCGCCACCAGGAAGCGGATCGCGAAGCTGACCACCACGCCGAACAGGACCGCCAGCAGGAACGCCGCCCAGCGCAGCGGTTCGGCGGGCAGCGTCAGATCGAAGAGGAGGGCGCCGACCACCAGCGGCACCACTCCGCGGCCGAGCAGCTGGAAGCCCGCGCGGCCGATGTCGGCCGACAGCCACCAGGTCTGCAGGTCGACGGGCCGGTACAGGTCGACGGCGATGTCCCCGGTGCGGATCCGCTCGATCAGCTCGACCTCGAAACCGCCGCCCATCAGGGACATCACCGTGAGCAGCCCCTGGCCGAGCCACACGTAGGTGAGCGCCTGCGACTGGTCGTACCCGCCGAGCCCCGGGCGCTCGTCCCAGAGCGCGATGAAGGTGTAGGCGAGGATGACGCCGAAGACGGTGTTGGTGAACACCCCCGCCGCGGTCGCCACCCGGTACGTCGAGTACCGGCGGAATCCCCCCTTGGCGACGGCCGCGTACAAACGGAACCGTCCTGCGCGCACGAGCATCCCTTTCAGCGTGAGCCTCGCCCCGAATCGGGCCAAAGCGCTGGAGCCTAGTGCGATCGGGGTCGCCCGTGCCAGGCATTTTCGGCTCGGGGGCGCGTGCCTGGTCGGGAACGAGTGTCGCAACGGTGTGCAATGAGGTTTACGAGGCGTACTGGTACGTACGACGCTAACCGGGAGTTCCGCGAGACATGAGCGACGAGCCGCAGCAGCAGGGTTCCGCAGGGCACCAGGGCTGGGCGCCCCGGGAGCCCGGGGACACGCCCGCTGACGCCCCGAAGGAGTCTCCCGAGGCGGCGGCGACACAGGGCGCGACCGCGCAGGACGGCACGGGCGGAAAGCCCGAGAAGGCCAAGAAGCCCAAGCGCCCCAAGCGCAAGGGCTGGCGGCGGATCTTCCCGACCTGGCGCATGGTCCTCGGCGGGTTCATCCTGATCGTCCTGCTCGGCATCGGCGCGTTCATGACGGGCTATTTCCTGGTCGACATCCCGCCCGCGAACGCCGCGGCGACCAAGCAGAGCAACGTCTACCTGTACGCCGACGGCACCGAACTCGCCCGTGACGGCAAGGTCAACCGCGAGAAGGTGCCGCTCAAGCAGATCCCCCTGAAGGTCCAGCACGCCGTGCTCGCCGCCGAGGACCGCGACTTCTACAGCGAGTCCGCGGTCGACCCGAAGGCGATGCTCCGCGCGGCCTGGAACACCGTCACCGGCAAGGGCAAGCAGTCGGGTTCCACGATCACCCAGCAGTACGTGAAGAACTACTACCTGGGCCAGGAGCAGACCGTCACCCGGAAGGTGAAGGAGTTCTTCATCTCGATCAAGCTGGACCGCGAGGTGAGCAAGGACGACATCCTGGAGGGCTACCTCAACACCAGCTACTTCGGCCGCAACGCGTACGGCATCCAGGCCGCGGCCCAGGCGTACTACGGCAAGGACGTCCAGAAGCTGAGCGTCGGCGAGGGCGCCTACCTCGCCACGCTCCTCAACTCCCCCAACGCCTACGACGTCGCCACCCACCCGGAGAACAAGCCGCGCGCCGCGGGCCGCTGGAACTACGTCCTGGACGGCATGGTCAAGGAGGGCTGGCTCGGCAAGTCCGAGCGCACGGGCATGAAGTTCCCGGTGCCCGACGAGGCCAAGGGCACGTCGGGCCTGTCCGGGCAGCGCGGCTACGTCGTCAAGGCCGTCGAGGACTATCTGACGAGCAACAAGATCATCGACGAGGAGACCCTCGCCAAGGGCGGCTACCGCATCACCACCACCCTCCAGAAGGACAACCAGAAGTCCTTCGAGAAGGCCGTCGAGGACCAGGTGATGTCCAAGGTCGACAAGGGCGCGCGCAAGGTCGACCGCAACGTCCGCGCGGGCGGCGCCTCCATCGACCCGGCCACCGGCAAGGTCGTCGCGATGTACGGCGGCATCGACTACACCAAGCAGTACGTCAACAACGCGACGCGCCGCGACTACCAGGTCGGCTCCACCTTCAAGCCGTTCGTGTTCACCTCGGCGGTCGAGAACGGCTCGGTCACCCAGGACGGCCGCACCATCACCCCGAACACCATCTACGACGGCACCAACAAGCGCCCCGTACAGGGCTGGAGCGGCGGCACCTACGCCCCCGAGAACGAGGACCAGGTCAGCTACGGCAACGTCACCGTCAGCGCCGCCACCGACAAGTCCGTCAACGCGGTCTACGCGCAGATGGCCGTCGACGTCGGCTCCGACAAGGTCAAGGACACCGCGATCGAGCTCGGCATCCCGAAGACCACCCCCGACCTCACCGCGTCCCCCTCCATCGCGCTCGGCCCGTCCACCGCGAGCGTCCTGGACATGACCGAGGCGTACGCGACGCTCGCCAACCACGGCAAGCACGGCACGTACACGATCGTCGAGAAGATCACCAAGAACGGCGACGAGGTCGAGCTGCCGGGGCAGAAGACCCGGCAGGCCGTGACCCGCGAGGCCGCCGACACCACCACGTCCATCCTGCAGAGCGTCGTCCAGGGCGGCACCGGCACGGCCGCACAGGGCGCGGGCCGCCCCGCCGCGGGCAAGACGGGCACCGCGGAGAACGACACGGCGGCCTGGTTCGCGGGCTACACCCCGAACCTCGCCACCGTCGTCGCCGTGATGGGCCAGGACCCCGACACCGGCGCGCACACCCCGCTCTACGGCGCGCTCGGCGAGCAGCGCATCAACGGCGGCGCCTACCCGGCCCGCATCTGGGCCCAGTTCACCAAGGCCGCCCTCAAGGGCAAGCCCGTCAAGGACTTCGACCTGGAACTCGAACAGGGCGCGGACGTCCCCGAGGTCCCCGACCCGACGACGGGCGGCACCACGGACGGCGGCACCACCGACGGCGGGCCCACGGACGGCGGGACCACGACAGGGGGCCCGACCGACGGCGGGACCACGACCGGCGGCCCCACGGACGGCGGCACCACGACTGGCGGCCCGACCGACGGAGGCACCACGACAGGCGGTCCGACCGACGGAGGCACCACAACAGGCGGCCCCACGGACGGCGGCACCACGACCGGCGGCCCGACCGACGGTGGGACCACGACCGGCGGCCCCACCGACGGAGGCACCGACACAGGCGGCCAGACAGGCGGCACACCGGATGGCGGGACTACGGACGGCGGGGCGCTAAGCGGCTTGACGGACGGCTAGGGGGGCGCCCCGTGAGGGGCGGCCCCGTAAGGGGCGCGGGGAACTGCGCGACCAGCCCAAGCGGGCCCGCAGTTCCCCAAAGCCTTTAGTGCCCCGAGGTCGCCTTAAGCCCGACGACGGCCACAAGCAGCAGACAAACGAAAAAGATCCGCGCCGCGGTAACCGGCTCACCAAGAATCACCATGCCAAGGACCGCCGCACCGGCGGCGCCGATGCCCACCCACACCCCGTACGCCGTACCGATCGGCAACGTCTTCGCGGCATGCGAGAGCAGCACCATGCTCGCGACGATGCCCGCGCCCGTGAACAAGCTGGGCCACAGTCGCGTGAACCCCTCGGTGTACTTCATCCCGATCGACCAGCCCACCTCGAGCAGACCGGCGATGATCAGCAGAACCCAGGCCATGACGGCACCTCCGACAACGTGAAACGCGGAATCAACGGGTGCGTCGTCTTTGCGGAAGCCCGGTACGGCGCGTCTCGTCGGGGTCCTTACAAGGTAGCAAAGACCACGCAAAAGGGGCTGGTGACGATGGTCACCAGCCCCTCCGCGACAGTTGCTACAGGTAGAGCCCCGTCGAGTCCTCGGAGCCCTCGAACCGGTCCGCGGCCACGGCGTGCAGATCGCGCTCGCGCATCAGGACGTACGCCACGCCCCGCACCTCGACCTCGGCCCGGTCCTCCGGGTCGTACAGGACCCGGTCGCCGGGCTCCACCGCGCGCACGTTCTGCCCGACCGCGACCACCTCGGCCCAGGCGAGCCGTCGGCCCACGGCCGCGGTCGCGGGGATCAGGATGCCGCCGCCGGAGCGGCGCTCGCCCTCGCTGGCGTCCTGCCGCACGAGCACGCGGTCGTGCAGCATCCGGATGGGCAGCTTGTCGTCGTGGGTCTTCTCGCTCACGCCCCGAAACCTACCTGTCCCCCGCCCGGCCATGGGCCGCCGGGTCGCCGTTGCCACCTGCCCGGTCAGCTGCTGCGGCGCCGCGAACCCACCACGAGGAGCCCCACGAGGCCCACCGCCACCAGGGCCACCGGGACGATCCGCTCGATCCGGGGCGCGCCCTCCTCCGTGACGAGCTGGCCCTTCACGTCCGAGACGAAGCGGTTCACTCCGACGTACGCCCGGCCCAGTGAGTTGTCCACGCTCGCCGCGACCTTCGCCTTCGCGTCGCCCACGATCGTCTTCGGGTGGACGCGCACCCCGATCTCGTCGAGGGTCTCGGCCAGCTGGTCGCGCCGGCGCTTGATGTCCGCCTCGATCTGCGCAGGGGTCCTGACATCCGCATCCGACACCGCGCTGCCTCCGTGGTCGTATCCGAGAGTGGTCGTGTCCGAGAGCCTGTGAATGCGTGACCCACAGTCCGTCGTCCCACAGTCTGTCAGCTTCGCGGTCCCCGCACCCCACGGCACCCCCATTACGCTCAGGACCGTCACTGCACCCTTGCGAGGAGACCGAGCACCATGAGCGAGCGACTCACGCCGGGCGACACCGCCCCCGCCTTCACCCTGCCCGACGCGGACGGCAAGGACGTCTCGCTTGCCGACCACAAGGGCCGCAAGGTCATCGTCTACTTCTACCCGGCCGCCCTCACCCCCGGCTGCACCAAGCAGGCCTGCGACTTCACGGACAACCTCGACGTGCTCGCGGCCGCCGGGTACGACGTCATCGGCGTCTCCCCCGACAAGCCGGAGAAGCTCGCCAAGTTCCGCGAGCAGGAGAACCTCAAGGTCACGCTGGTCGGCGACCCCTCCAAGAAGACCCTTGAGGCGTACGGCGCCTTCGGCGAGAAGAAGCTGTACGGCAAGACGGTGACGGGCGTCATCCGCTCCACCGTGGTCGTCGACGAGCAGGGCAAGGTCGAGCACGCCTTCTACAACGTCAAGGCGACGGGACACGTCGCCAAGATCATCCGGGACCTCGGCGTCTGAGCCGTTCCCGCTCCTTTCGCCGTGTGACGAAGGCCCCTCTCATGAGGGGCCTTCGTTTGCATCGGCCATCTTCGAGCAAGTGATCTCAGGGGGATCTGCCCGAAGAACGAAAGGAACCACTCCATGGCGGCCCACGAAGAGACCGAGGCCGATACCGAGGCGGTCAAGCGCCACCGTGCCCTGTTCCGGGCCGTCAGACGGCGCAAGAACCCGCCGTTGCGCCGCACCGACATCACGGTCACGGACGAGGCCGCGGTCAAGCGGGCGGTCAAGGCGGCCTCGCTCGGCAACGCCATGGAGTGGTTCGACTTCGGCATCTACAGCTATCTGGCGGTGACGATCGGCCATGTCTTCTTCCCTTCCGGGAACGACACGGTCCAACTGGTCTCGTCCTTCGCCACGTTCGCGGTGTCGTTCCTGGTCCGCCCCATCGGCGGCATGGTCTTCGGCCCCATGGGCGACAAGATCGGCCGCAAGAAGGTCCTCGCGCTGACGATGATCATGATGGCGATCGGCACGCTCGCCATCGGCCTGATCCCCTCCTACGCCACGATCGGCTTCTGGGCCCCCGTCCTGCTGATCTTCTTCCGCCTGGTCCAGGGCTTCTCGACGGGCGGCGAGTACGGCGGCGCCTCCACGTTCATCGCCGAGTACGCGCCCGACAAGCGCCGCGGCTACTTCGGCAGCTTCCTGGAGATGGGCACCCTCGCCGGATACACCGGCGCGGCGGGCCTCGTCCTCATCCTCAACAGCGCCCTCGGCTCCGCCGCCATGGAGTCCTGGGGTTGGCGCGTCCCGTTCCTCGTCGCGGGCCCGCTCGGCCTCGTCGGCCTCTACCTGCGGCTGCGCCTCGACGAGACCCCGGCCTTCCAGAAGATGGAGGACGCGACGTTCCACTCCGCCTCCGAGGGCGCGTCCACCGTGGAGACGACGGCCAAGGGCGACCTGGCGAAGATCTTCCGCGACCACTGGGCCACGCTCATCCTCTGCATCGCCCTGGTCGGCGCGTACAACGTCACCGACTACATGCTGCTCTCCTACATGCCGACGTACCTCTCCGACGAACTCGGCTACGACGACTCGCACGGCCTCCTGATCCTCATCGGCACCATGGTGATCCTGATGCTGATCATCACCCAGGTGGGACGCCTCTCCGACCGCTTCGGCCGCAAGCCGCTCCTGATGACGGGCATGGTCGGCTTCCTGGTCGTCTCGATCCCCGCGTTCCTCCTCATCAAGCAGGGCAGCCTGCTCGCGGTCTCCGGAGGCATGCTGCTGCTCGGCCTCTCCCTGGTCTGCCTCCTCGGCACGATGTCGGCGACGCTCCCCGCCCTCTTCCCCACCTCGGTCCGCTACGGCTCCCTCTCGGTGGGCTACAACCTCTCCGCCTCCCTCTTCGGCGGCACGGCCCCCCTGGTCATCACGTCCCTGATCAGCATCACGGGCACGGACATGATCCCGGCGTACTACTCGATGGCGGCGGCGGTCGTGGGCGTCATCGCGGTGGCGTGCATGAAGGAAACGGCCCAGCAGCCGCTGGCGGGTTCGCCTCCGTCGGTGGAGACGAAGGAGGAGGCGGCGGAAATGGTGGAGGCACAGGCTCCGGCGCCGCGGTTCTGAGCTCCGTCCGACCTCCCGGCCCGCCCTACGTTCAAGTGGGGCGGGCCGTTCCGCATTTCGGAGGCGCGCGGGTATGTGCGGGAGCGGCTGCTGTGCCCCAACTGCCATGCGATCACCACCACCTAGCGCAGAGGAGGGCGGCGACCGGCACCGTAGGAGAAACCCGCGATCAACCAGAGCCGCCTGCCCGGTACCATGGCAGGCGGCTAGCGGCGGTGGCGCAACGGCGACGCAGCAGACTTAGGATCTGTGGCCCTTGATCGGGCTTGAGGGTTCGAATCCCTTCCGCCGCACAGCAAATGGCCTGCGAATCAAAGAGTTGATCGCAGGCCATTGCCATGCGCGTGTCAGCCCAACAACTCCCGAACCACCGGCACCAGCCCCCGGAACGCCTTCCCCCGATGGCTGATCGCGTTCTTCTCGTCCGCCGTCAGCTCCGCGCACGTGCGCGTCTCGCCGTCCGGCTGGAGGATCGGGTCATAGCCGAAACCGCCCGTGCCCGAGGGGGCGGTGCGGAGGGTGCCGGGGAGGCGGCCCTCGACCACGCGTTCCGTGCCGTCGGGGAGGGCGAGTGCCGCCGCGCAGGCGAAGTGGGCGGCGCGGTGTTCGGGGGCGATGTCGCCGAGTTGGGCGAGGAGGAGGTCCAGGTTGGCTTGGTCGTCGCCGTGCTTGCCCGCCCAGCGGGCGGAGAAGATGCCGGGCGCGCCGTTCAGGACGTCGACGCACAGGCCCGAGTCGTCGGCGACCGCGGGCAGGCCCGTGGCCTGGGCGAGGGCGTGCGCCTTGAGCAGGGCGTTCTCGGCGAAGGTGACGCCGGTTTCCTTGACGTCGGGGATCTCGGGGTAGGCGTCCGCGCCGACGAGGTCGTGGGTGAGCCCTGCGTCGGCGAGGATCGCCTTCAGTTCCGTGATCTTGCCTGCGTTGCGGGTGGCGAGGATGAGGCGGGTCATGTCCCCAGTATCGCCGCCTGCCCGGTGGCGTCTTACGGGGTGCAGACCTTCGTCAGTTCGCCCGCCGCGTCCGTGACCGGGGAGACGTCGGGAGTCGCGTCGCCCTTCTTGACGGCGTCGCGTACGTTGTCGACGGCCTTGTCGAGGTCGTCCACGGCCTTGTTGACGTCGGTGTTGTCGGTCTTGTCGCCGATCTTGTCGAGGTTCTTGCCGATGTCGTCGAGTGCCTTGTCCGCCTCGGCCGGGTTGTCACCGGCGTTCTCCACGGCTTGCTGCAGGTCGGTGACGCTGTCGGCGATCGTGTCGGCGGTCTGTACGCAGTCGAGGGCCTTCGAGACGGCGTCGCAGCCGACGAGGCCGATGCCGCCGGGTACGGCGATGAGAACGGTGGCGACAGCGGTGGCGATACGGCGGTGGCGCGCGGCCATGGTTCGGTCCCTCCCCAGGGGGTACGGACGGGCGCACGGCTTGGCCCGGGCGCCCGTACTCGTTAGAACGCCCCTAAGGGGCCCGATGGTTGCTTACGGAGTGCTTACAGCGCGGCTTCGAGCGCAGCGCGTCGAGCTCCGCGATCTTACGGGGTACAGGCCTTGGTGACCTTGCCGCCCGCTGCCGCGATGGGCCTGAGGTCCGGGGTCCTGTCGCCGTCGTCGACCGCGTCCTCGATGTTGTCCACGGCCTTCTTCATCTCGTCGACGGCGTCGAGGACGTCCTGGTCGTCGTTCTTGTCACGGATCTCGTCGAGGTCTGACTTGATCTCGTCGAACGATCCGTCGGCCCTGTCCGGGTAGAGGGCCGCTTCTTGAGCGGCCTTGCGTAAGGCATCGACGCCGTCGGAGACCGCGTCGGCGGCGCGAACGCAGTCCACGGCGTCCTCCGGGTCGCAGGCTGTGAGGCCGAGCGCTGCCGGGACGACGAGCAGGGTGGTGCCTGTGGCGAAGGCGAGACGGCGGTGACGGTGGCGGTGGCGCGCGGCCATGAGGTGAGGCCCTCCCCCGGGATACGGGTGGGCGCGCGGCCTGGTCCGCGCGCCCGTCGTATTCGTGACAACGCCCTCGGGGATCCGCGGGTTGACCGGCCACCCTCAACTGGTGGCGCGGCCCGCGCGATTCAGCCGTTCTGGAGCGTCGCTTCCAGCGCCTGGCGCTGCACGGCGGCGAGTTCGTCGCAGCCGCCGACCGCGAGGTCGAGCAGCGCGTTGAGCTCCTTGCGGTCGAAGGGCTCGGCCTCGGCGGTGCCCTGGACCTCGACGAAGCGGCCGTCGCCGGTGCAGACGACGTTCATGTCGGTGTCGGCCCTGACGTCTTCCTCGTAGCAGAGGTCGAGGAGGGGTACGCCGCCGACGATGCCGACGGAGACGGCCGAGACGGTGCCGGTCAGCGGCTTGCGGCCGTGCTTGATGAGCTTCTTGCCCTGCGCCCAGGTGATGGCGTCGGCGAGTGCGACGTAGGCGCCGGTGATGGCGGCGGTGCGGGTGCCGCCGTCGGCCTGGAGGACGTCGCAGTCCAGGACGATGGTGTTCTCGCCGAGCGCCTTGTAGTCGATGACGGCGCGGAGCGAGCGTCCGATGAGGCGGCTGATCTCGTGCGTGCGGCCGCCGATCTTGCCGCGCACGGCCTCGCGGTCGCCGCGGGTGTTGGTGGCGCGCGGCAGCATGGAGTACTCGGCGGTGACCCAGCCTTCGCCGCTGCCCTTGCGCCAGCGCGGGACGCCCTCGGTGACGGATGCGGTGCAGAAGACCTTGGTGTCTCCGAAGGAGACGAGGACGGATCCCTCGGCGTGCTTGCTCCAGCCGCGCTCGATGGTGATGGGGCGGAGCTGTTCGGGGGTGCGGCCGTCGGTGCGGGGCGTTGAAGACATGCGTTGAGCCTAGCCTTTTGGCGGTACCCCGGGGTGCTGTCCCCTGGGGGCTGCGCCCCCAGCCCCCCCCTGTCGCGCTTCGCGCTCGTCCTCAAACGCCGGACAGGCTAAAACCAGAGGCCCCGTCCGTGTACTGGACGGGGCCTCTCTCAGCGAGTCAGCGGGTCAGCGACTCACATCATGTCTTCGATGTCCGCGGCGATCGGGTCCGCGTCGGTGCCGATGACGACCTGGACCGCGGTGCCCATCTTGACGACGCCGTGGGCGCCCGCGGCCTTGAGGGCGGCGTCGTCGACCAGAGCCGGGTCCTTGACCTCGGTGCGGAGGCGGGTGATGCAGCCCTCGACCTCTTCGATGTTGTCGATGCCGCCGAGCCCGGCAACGATCTTCTCAGCCTTGCTGGCCATGGTGTTTCTCCCTGGTTCTTAAAGGATGCGGCCTCGACGCACCGTAGGTCCGCTTTGTCACGGTAACGCACGGTTGGACCATCTTCGCGGGCGGTTACGGCAGTCGTGCCCAATGATGACGATCAAGGTGCCGTCCCTCATCGGGTGGCCCCCACCCGTTCCGCAACTGGTCTACACCAGTTTTCAACGACCGCCAAACCAGGCTTGTTCCGGGAGGGACGCCGATGAGCTCCGACGCCGCCGCGGTGCCACAGAAGAAGTGGTGGAACGGCCTGTTCCAAGGCCTCCAGAAGATGGGCCGCAGCCTTCAGCTGCCCATCGCGGTGCTGCCCGCCGCGGGCATCCTCAACCGCCTCGGCCAGCCCGACGTCTTCGGCGACGACGGCCTGGGCTGGACGAACGTCGCGAAGGTCTTCGCCGCGGCGGGCGGTTCGCTGCTCGACTCCTCGCTCGGCCTGCCGCTGCTGTTCTGCATCGGCGTCGCGATCGGCATGGCGAAGAAGGCGGACGGCTCCACGGCGCTCGCCGCGGTCGCGGGCTTCCTCGTGTACTACGCGGTCCTGCGGGCCTTCCCCGACGACTGCCCGGCGGGCGCGGACTTCGCGGGCGCGGGGATGTGGAGCGGCCTGTGCGTGAACGAGGACGGCACGTCGGCGCAGGCCGCGTACCAGAACCCAGGCGTGTTCGGCGGCATCGTGATGGGCCTGCTCGCCGCCTGGTTCTGGCAGCGCTACCACCGCGTGAAGCTGGTCGACTGGCTCGGCTTCTTCAACGGCCGCCGCCTCGTACCGATCATCATGGCCTTCATCGGCCTGGTCTTCGCCGGGGTCTGCGTGTGGATCTGGCCGCCCATCGGTGACGCGCTGACCAGCTTCTCCAAGTGGCTCGTCGACCTCGGCTGGCTGGGCTCGGGCATCTTCGGCGTCGCCAACCGCGCGCTGCTCACGATCGGCCTGCACCAGTTCCTGAATACGTTCGTGTGGTTCCAGTTCGGCGACTTCACCAAGCCGGACGGGACGGTCGTGCACGGTGACATCAACCGGTTCCTCGCGGGCGACCCGACGGCGGGCCAGTTCACCTCGGGCTTCTTCCCGATCATGATGTTCGCGCTGCCCGCCGCGGCCCTCGCCATCACGCACTGCGCCCGCCCCGAGCGCCGCAAGGTGGTCGGCGGCATGATGCTCTCGGTCGGTCTGACGTCGTTCGTCACGGGCATCACCGAGCCCATCGAGTACTCGTTCCTCTTCATCGCGCCACTGCTCTACGCGATCCACGCGGTGCTCACCGGTGTCTCGATGGCGGTGACGTGGGCGCTCGGCGTGAAGGACGGCTTCAGCTTCTCCGCGGGGTTGATCGACTACGTCATCAACTGGAGCCTCGCGACCAAGCCATGGATGATCATTCCGATCGGTCTGTGCTTCGCCGCGCTGTACTACGCGCTATTCCGCTTCGTCATCGTCAAGTTCAATCTGGCGACTCCCGGACGTGAACCGGAGGAGGAGGCAGAGGCCTTGGACAGAGAGCAGACCAAGGCGTAAACCACCGGTGCGAGGAGCCTCCTCGCCCGCCCCACAAGGCCCTCGGACCTCAGGTCCGGGGGCCTTTGGTCTGTCATATACGGATATGGCTGAGGCCACAGGAATCACGGGTTCCTTACGTCACCTTCACCGTGCTACAACAGGTCTACACCACTAATTGGTGTAGACCACGCGGCCTTCTCGCCGCGTCCCCCGGAGACGCCGCCGTCCCCCACTTCCTTGTCCCAGGCGGCGCCTTGCCCACTGGAGGAAGTTGTGTCCACGGCCAGTGCCGCCCCCGCGGCCGCCAAGAAGAAGGGCTCCGGCGTGATGCCGGTGCTGCAGCGCATCGGGCGCAGCCTCATGCTGCCGGTCGCCGTGATGCCGGCCGCCGCGCTCCTGGTGCGGCTCGGCGCCGACGACATGCTCGGCCGGGAGTCCTTCCCGACCTGGATCACCAAGATCGCCAGCTACATGTCGGCCGGCGGCGGCGCGATCATCGACAACATCGCGCTGCTGTTCTGCGTCGGCATCGCGATCGGCTTCGCCAAGAAGTCGGACGGCTCCACCGGCCTCGCGGCCGTCGCGGGCTACCTGGTCTTCCAGAAGGTGCTCGCCACCTTCACCGACAGCAACCTGCCGAAGGTGCAGGCCGTCGTCGACGGGAAGATCGTCGAGAACGCCGCCCCGGTCAACGCCGGTGTGCTCGGCGGTGTGGTCATGGGCATCGTCGTGGCCCTGCTCTACCAGAAGTTCTACCGGACCAAGCTCCCCGACTGGGCGGGCTTCTTCGGCGGCCGCCGCCTCGTCCCGATCCTGTCGTCCTTCGCGGGTCTGGTCCTCGGCATCGTCTTCGGTCTCATCTGGCCGGTCCTCGGCGCCGGTCTGCACAACTTCGGTGAGTGGCTGGTCGGTTCGGGCGCCGTGGGCGCGGGCATCTTCGGTGTCGCCAACCGTTCGCTGATCCCGATCGGCATGCACCACCTCCTGAACTCCTTCCCCTGGTGGCAGGCGGGCGACTACAACGGCAAGCACGGCGACATCCCGCGCTTCCTCGAGGGTGACCCGACCGCGGGCCAGTTCATGACCGGCTTCTTCCCGATCATGATGTTCGCCCTCCCCGCGGCCTGCCTCGCGATCACGCACTGCGCCCGTCCCGAGCGCCGCAAGGTCGTCGGCGGCATGATGTTCTCGCTCGCGCTCACCGCGTTCGTCACGGGCATCACGGAGCCCATCGAGTTCACGTTCATGTTCATCGCGCCGGTCCTGTACGCGATCCACGCGGTGCTCACCGGTGTCTCGATGGCCCTGACCTGGGCGCTCGGCATGAAGGACGGCTTCGGCTTCTCGGCCGGATTCATCGACTACGCGCTGAACTTCGGCACGGCCACCAAGCCGATCGGGCTCGCCGTCGTTGGCCTCTGCTTCGCGGCGCTCTACTACGTGGTCTTCCGCTTCGCGATCACCAAGTGGAACCTGCCGACG
This sequence comes from Streptomyces kanamyceticus, assembly GCF_008704495.1. NCBI lineage: Bacteria > Bacillati > Actinomycetota > Actinomycetes > Kitasatosporales > Streptomycetaceae > Streptomyces > Streptomyces kanamyceticus. The sequence goes on along the minus strand of NZ_CP023699.1, from coordinate 6,320,090 downwards.
CCGGGCCGCGAGACCGACGAGGAGCTCGCGGAGCTCCAGAAGGCAGAGGCGAAGTAGTCTCCGCCCGCACCTGGTGACGTAAGCCCCACTCCGTCGGTACCAACGGAGTGGGGCTTCGTCATGTGCGGCCGATTACGGTCGAAGTATGACAACCGAACGCATTCTCGACCTCGACCGCGAGCGCCTCGCCGCCCTGCGCGGGCGCGAGCTGACCGCCTCCGTGGCCGCCGCGGAGGGCCGCACCATGGTCGCCGAGGTCTTCGCCGACCGGGCCGCCCTGATCCCGCTGCCGGGCATGCCCGGCGTCCACAACGCCGAGCTCGTCGCCTCCTTCGGCGCCGACATCGTCGTACTGAACCTCATCGAGCGCGCCTGGGACGGCGAACGGCTCGACCTGCCGGGACTCGGCACCTTCACCTCCATCGCGGACCTCGCCGCGTACATCGGCCGCCCCGTCGGCATCAACCTGGAGCCCGGCGACGTCCCCGAGATCCGCCGCGCCAAGCCCGAGTACGCCAAGCGGCTGATCGACATGGGCGCGGCGATGCTCTGTCTGACGGCGAACCCGGGCACGGGAGGGTCGTACGAGGGGCTCGCGCGGGTCACCGAGGAGCTGCGCGCCGGGCTCGGCGACGACGTGGCGCTGTGGAGCGGCAAGATGCACCACGCGGGGCACCCGGAGCGGGTCACGGTGGAGCGCCTCACAGGTCTGGTGGACGCGGGCGCGGACGGCGTCGTCATGCCCCTGCCCGGCACGCTGCCCGGCGTCACCAAGGAGCTGGCCGCCGCGGCGGTGGCGGCCGTGCAGGACGCGGGCGCGGTGGTGATGGGCGCGATCGGCACCAGCCAGGAGGGCAGCCACGCGAACGTGGTGCCCCAACTCGCCCTGACCGCCAAGGAGGTGGGCATCGACGCCCACCACTTCGGCGACTCGTTCCTGCCGGGGATGTGCGACCCCGAGGTTATGTACGACTACTCGGTGGCGATCCGCGGCCGCCGCCACACCTGGAACAGGATGGCGCTCGGCGGCCGCGGCCACCGTCGTACGGCCTAGATCTCGTACGTGGCGCCGGGCGCGGCCAGCGCGGTGGGGCCCCCGTAGACCGCGCGTGCGTCCGCGAGGTTGACCTGCGGGTCCGTCCACGGCGGGATGTGGGTGAGCAGCAGCCTTCCCGCACCCGCCCGGGCGGCGGACTCGCCCGCCTCGCGGCCGTTGAGGTGCAGGTCGGGGATGTTCTCCTTGCCGTGCGTGAAGGCCGCCTCGCAGAGGAACAGGTCGGTGCCCGTGGCGAGTTCGTCCAGGACGTCGCAGGTGCCCGTGTCCCCGGAGTAGGTGAGGGAGCGGCCCTCGTGCTCGACGCGGATCGCGTACGCCTCCACGGGGTGGCAGACCTTCTCGGTGCGTACGGCGAAGGGGCCGATGTCGAACGAGCCCGGCTTGACCGTGTGGAAGTCGAAGACCTCGCTCATCGAGGACGCCGAAGGGGTGTCCGCGTACGCGGTGGTCAGGCGCTGCTCGGTGCCCTCGGGTCCGTAGACGGGGATGGGGGCGCAGCGGCCGCCCTCGTGCCGGTAGTAGCGCGCCACGAAGTACGCGCACATGTCGATGCAGTGATCGGCGTGCAGATGGCTGAGGAAGATCGCGTCGAGGTCGTACAGACCGATGTGGCGCTGCAGCTCGCCGAGGGCGCCGTTGCCCATGTCGAGCAGCAACCGGAAGCCGTCGGCCTCGACGAGGTAGCTCGAGCAGGCCGATTCCGCGGAGGGAAACGACCCCGAGCAGCCGACGACGGTGAGCTTCATGAAGCTGGAACCTCCGCGCTGGCAGAAGAGCTGGGGGGTGTGCGGTCCGTCGAGCGTAAGGCGCAAAAGCCCTGGTCGCTCCTCCGTCGCGGGCCGTTGTGGGGGAACTCACCTGCGGTGTCACCGGTTCGGGGGGCTTGTGGGGCGCCCGGGATGCGGTGGGCGGCGGGGGGCGCGCGCCGGTACCGTCGTCGGTATGGACACGTCCTGGTGGCTCGCGCTGGCCGCCGTGGTGGTGCTCGCCCTGGTGGCCGCTCTGGTCGACGGGTGGGGTCGCGGGCACCGGAAGCGGAGTACCCGACCGGCTGGTCGGACCCGCCCGCCGCGGGGGCCGCGGCGACGGCTGCCCGCGCCGCGGCCCGCGGAGATCTGGTGGGCGCGGGTGCCTTACGAGGACGGGCCCGGCGGGAAGGACAGGCCCTGTCTGGTGCTGTCCGTGCGCGGGGAGAGTGCGGTGGTCGCGAAGATCACCAGCAAGTATCACGATGAGCGGCCGGGGGTGATTCCGTTGCCGCCGGGCGTCGTGGGCGACGCCCAGGGGCGGGCGAGCTTCCTGGAGACGGACGAGTTGAGGGACGTCCCCCTCTGGGAGTTCCGGCGCAGGGCCGGGGTGGTGGATCCGGCGCTCTGGGACCAGGTCAGGTATTTGGCGGGCTGACCCGCCGCCCCACGGGGCTCCGCCCCGGACCCCGCTCCTCAAACGCCGGAGGGGCTGAATTTCCCAGCCCCTCCGGCGGAGGATTCCCAGTTCGCCGGGCGGATATTTTCAGCCCGTCCGGCGTTTGAGGACAATCTCGGCGAAGCCGGGGCTGACAACTGCCCGGGCCGGGAAATTTAAGCCCGTCCGGCGTTTGAGGACGAACTCGGCGGAGCCGGTGATGAACAGTTCCCCGGGGCGGCTAAGCCCACAGTTGGCCCTGCAGCGTCTCGATCGCCGCCTCGGTCGTCTCCGCCGTGTAGACGCCCGTCGACAGGTACTTCCAGCCGCCGTCGGCCACGACGAAGACGATGTCGGCGGGCTCCCCCGCCGCGACGGCCTTGCGGCCCACGCCGATGGCGGCGTGCAGCGCCGCCCCCGTGGAGACGCCCGCGAAGATGCCCTCCTGCTGGAGCAGTTCGCGGGTGCGGGTGACCGCGTCCGCCGAGCCGACGGAGAAGCGCGTGGTCAGGACGGAGGCGTCGTACAGCTCGGGGACGAAGCCCTCGTCGAGGTTGCGCAGGCCGTAGACGAGGTCGTCGTAGCGGGGTTCCGCCGCGACGATCTTGATGTCCGGCTTCTGCTCGCGGAGGTAGCGGCCGACGCCCATGAGCGTGCCCGTGGTGCCGAGGCCCGCCACGAAGTGGGTGATCGAGGGGAGGTCCGTGAGGATCTCCGGGCCGGTCGTGGCGTAGTGGGCGCCCGCGTTGTCGGGGTTGCCGTACTGGTAGAGCATCACCCAGTCCGGATGCTCGGCGGAGAGCTCCTTGGCCACCCGGACCGCGGTGTTGGAGCCGCCCGCCGCGGGCGAGGAGATGATCTCGGCGCCCCACATGGCGAGCAGGTCGCGCCGTTCCTGTGAGGTGTTCTCCGGCATGACGCACACGATGCGGTAGCCCTTGAGCCTGGCCGCCATGGCGAGCGAGATGCCGGTGTTGCCCGAGGTCGGCTCCAGGATCGTGCAGCCGGGTGTCAACCGGCCGTCCTTCTCCGCCTGTTCGACCATGTGGAGGGCCGGGCGGTCCTTGATGGAACCGGTCGGATTGCGGTCCTCCAGCTTGGCCCAGATGCGGACGTCGTCCGACGGGGAGAGGCGCGGCAGGCGGACGAGCGGCGTGTTGCCGACCGCGGCGAGCGGGGAGTCGTAGCGAGGCATCCGGGATCGGGCCTAGACCATGCCGCCGGCCACGGCCGGCAGGATCGTGACGCTGTCGCCGTCGGCGAGCTTGGTGGAGATGCCGTCCAGGAAGCGGACGTCCTCGTCGTTGAGGTACACGTTCACGAAGCGGCGCAGCTTGTCGCCGTCCACGATGCGCTCGGCGATGCCCGCGTGCCGCGAGTCGAGGTCGGTGAAGAGCTCGGCGAGGGTGTCTCCGCTGCCCTGGACGGCCTTCTCGCCGTCGGTGTAGGTGCGGAGGATGGTCGGGATGCGGACCTCGATGGCCATGGCGGGGGCTCCTGTCGGGAGTCGATGATGCGGGTGGCGGGCGCGCGGCGGCCCTGATCCTTGCGGTGCTGCGTACGAGGGTGCGACGCCGCGGCACACGGCCGTGCGGCGGAACGGTTCAGCGTGAACAGATGGCGCTGGCGAGGCGGCACAGGTCGACGTGCAGGCGCGCGACTAGCAGCACGGGCGGTGCGCTCTTCGTCTCTTCGCTCACGTCATGGGGAACCATGCGGTCATCGTATCGATTCCCGGTCCGGATCCCGGAATGTGATCTCAGCTGGTGGACGGAATCCGCTCAGGATGCGGGCGGCGGCAGATAGACGACGGTCGGGGCGCCGGTCACCGGATGGGTGCTGACCTCGGCCGTCACTCCGTACACGGTGGCGAGCAGCTCGGCCGTGAGCACCTCCTTCGGCGCCCCCGAGGCGACGATCCTGCCGCCGTCCAGGACGTAGAGGCGGTCGCAGTAGTACGCCGCGAGGTTCAGGTCGTGCAGGGCGAGCAGGTTCGTCGTGCCCAAGTCCCTCACCAAGGAGAGGATTTCCAGCTGGTAGCGGATGTCCAGGTGGTTGGTGGGCTCGTCGAGTACGACCAGGGTGGGGCGCTGCACCAGGGCGCGGGCCATCAGGGCGCGCTGGCGTTCGCCGCCGGAGAGCGAGGGGAACGCGCGGTGGGCCAGGGCCGCGACGCCGACCCGTTCGAGCGCGGCCCGCACCAGTTCCTCGTCGGCTGCCGTGTCCGCCTCCCAGAAGCGCTTGTGCGGGGAGCGGCCCATGGCGACCACCTGCTCGACGGTCAGCTCGAAGGCGGCCTGCCCGTCCTGCGGCACGGTGGCCAGGCGCCTGGCGCGCGCCTTCGCGCCCATCGCGCCCAGGTCGTCGCCGTCCAGGAGGGCGCGTCCTCCCGTCGCCCGCAGGGTGCCGTACACGCAGCGCAGCAGCGTCGTCTTGCCGCTGCCGTTGGGGCCGACGACGCCGACGGTCTCGCCGGGGGCGGCGGCGAGGTCCACGCCGTCGACGAGGAGCTTGCCGTCCACTTCGTACGAGAGGTGCTCTGTGCGCAGGTCACCGGCGGGCAGGGGCTGGTTCATGCCGGGACTCCTTCGGTACGCCGCCGCAGCAGCCACAGGAAGAACGGGCCGCCCGTCAGCGCGGTGAGCACGCCGACCGGGATGTCCTGCGGCGCGGCGACCGTGCGCGCGGCGAGGTCGGCGACGACCAGGAACACCGCGCCCATCAGCGCCACCACCGGGAGCAGCGCGCGGTGCGCGGCGCCGACCAGCATGCGGGCGGCGTGCGGCACCATCAGGCCGACGAACCCGATGGCCCCGCTGTACGCGACCAGGACGCCGGTCAGGAGCGAGGCGAGCACGAAGACCGCGGCGCGGAAGCGCGCCGTGTCCAGGCCGAGGACGGTGGCGCCCTCCTCGCCGACGAGCAGCAGGTCCAGGGGGCGGGCGAGCGCCATCAGCAGGGCCGTGCCGACGACCAGGGCGCAGCAGGGCAGGGCGAGCATGTCCCAGCGGGCGCTGCCGAGGCCGCCGAGCGTCCAGTACAGGACTTCCTTGAGGTGGTCAGCGCTGTCCGCGGTGACCAGGATGAGGCTGGTCAGGGCGGTCAGGATGTACGAGACGGCGACGCCCGCGAGGATCAGTCGGCCGGTCGCGAACCCGCCGCCGCCGCTGCGGGCCAGCGTGTAGACGAGGACCAGCGAGATCAGCGCGCCCACGAAGGCCGCGGCGGGGATGGTGACCGTGGTCGCCAGGGCCGAGCCGACACCGAAGGTGCCGCCGAGCACGATGGCGCCGACCGCGCCCACGGAGGCGCCCGAGGAGACGCCGAGCAGGAAGGGGTCGGCGAGGGGGTTGCGGACGAGGGCTTGGAGGACGGTGCCGATGACGGCGAGTCCGGCGCCGACGGCTGCGCCGAGCAGGACTCTGGGGAGTCTTACGTCCAGCACGATCGTGCGGAACGGGGAGGGTTCCGCGTTTCCCGTGAGGATCTCCAGGACCTGGCCCGGGGGGATCCGCACCGAGCCGAGGGCGAGCCCCGCGACCGTCGCTGCCGCGAGGGCTGCGGTGAGTACGGTGCAGATCAACAGGTGCTGCCCCCGTGACCTGCGTTTATCGCCCTTCGGGCTCGTCCTCAATCGCCGGACGGGCTGGAACTTGCTCCCCACGGTCCGAACCTGGCTCACAGCTGCGCCGCCAGCTTCCTCACCGCCTCCGGTGCTCGTACGCCCGTCACCATGTCCGAAAGCGGCAGCACCGCGAAGCTCTTGTTCTTGATGGCGGGGACGTCGGCCAGGGCCGGGTCGTCGAGGAGGCGCTTCTTCTTCTGGGCCAGCGTCGTCGCGCCGTAGTCGAGGATCACGATGGTCTCGGGGTTGCGGTCCACGACCGTCTCCCAAGAGGCGTCGGCGAAGGACTTGTCGACGTGGGAGAGGATGTTGCGGCCGCCCGCCCGCTTGATGATGTCGTTGCCGATGCCTCGGCCGCCGACGCTGAACGCCGTCTTGTCGCCGCTGTCGTAGACGAACACGGACCGGGGCTTCTTGCCCTTCGACTTCTTCGCCGTGGCGGCCAGTTCGCGCTCGGCGCCGCCGACCCAGGTGTCCGCGCGGTCCCGCACCCCGAAGGTGGCGCCGACCTCGCGGACCTCGCGGAAGACGTCGTTCATGGTGACGGGGCGCTTCGCGCAGCCCTCGATGTTCAGGCGGCTCTCGATGCCGGACTTGGCGAGCGCTCCGCGGCTTCGTCCGTCGCCCGCGAGGAAGGCGCTCGCGTAACCGCCGTACACGAAGTCGGGGTTGGCGGCGAGCAGCTTCTCGTAGGAGGGGTACTCCTTGGCGACGACGGGGAGGGAGTCGTATGCCTTCGCGTACTTCGGCAGGACCTTGTCGTCGAGGTAGGCGGTCCCCGCCATGCGGTCCTTGAGGCCGAGTTCCAGCATCACCTCGGTGGCGTGCTGGTTCATGGTGACGGCGCGCTTCGGGGGTGCCTCGTACGTCGTCTTCACACCGCAGTTGGTGACGGTGTACGGGAATCCCGCGGCCTTGGCGGCGGGCTCGCTGTCACCGCCGGAGTCCGACGAGGAGCACGCGGCGAGCGGGACGAGCAGGGTGGCCGCGGCGAGCACGCGTATGCCGGTGTGACGTCGGGACATGGCTGTTGCTGCCTCCTCCAGGGGATTTCCGCGTCCCCTGCGTAGCGTGGAGAAGGGCGGCAGGTCAGTTCCTGACTCCCCCGCCCCTGAATGGGGGTGGGGTCACAGTGGCGGGACCGTGCCGGGTTCGCACCGGCTTCCTGGCTCCTGCCGCCCTCTTGGGTAAGGCCGAGTAAAGCTGAGTAAAGATCAGTATGCCTCTACGACCTTTACCTCTTCCTCGGTGACCTCGCCCTCGACGATCCGGTAGGAGCGGAACTGGAAGGGGCCCGCGTCGTCGGTGTCCGCCGTGGAGACCAGGACGTAGTGCGCGCCGGGCTCGTTGGCGTAGGTGATGTCGGTGCGCGAGGGGTAGGCCTCGGTCGCGGTGTGCGAGTGGTAGACGATCACCGGCTCCTCGTCGCGGTCGTCCATCTCGCGGTAGAGCTTGAGGAGGTCGGTCGAGTCGAACTCGTAGAACGTGGGCGAGCGGGCCGCGTTCAGCATCGGGATGAAACGCTCGGGGCGGCCGGTGCCCTCCGGGCCCGCGACCACACCGCAGGCCTCGTCGGGGTGGTCCTGGCGCGCGTGCGCGACGATCTGGTCGTGGAGGGCCTGGGTGATGGTCAGCATGGCAGCCAGGATAAGCAGAGGGGCCGGCCCGTACCGAGGAGTGGTACGAACCGGCCCACATGCTGGGATCCAGCGGTTGCCGCGTTACGTGCGCTACTTCACCGCGTCCTGCGGCTCGGCCTTGCCGCCGCCGGACACCTGGGTGTTCCTGCGCTGCATGACCAGGTAGCCGACGCCGAGGATCAGGGCCCAGACCGGAGCCGCGTAGAGCGAGATGCGCGCGTCCTTGTCGATGCCCATCATCACGATCACCATGCCGATGAAGGCGAGGGCGAACCAGCTCGTGTACGGGGCGCCCGGCGCCCGGAAGGTGGACTGCGGGAGCTCGCCGCGGTCGGCCTTGCGGCGGTACTTGATCTGGCAGACCAGGATCATGATCCAGGCCCACATGCCGGAGATGGTCGCGAAGGAGACGACGTAGTTGAACGCCTCGCCCGGCCACTGGTAGTTGATCCAGACGCCGACCAGCATCAGCGCGGCGGAGAAGGTCGTGCCGACGAGCGGCAGGCCGTTCTTCGTGAGCTTGGTGAAGAACTTCGGGCCCTGGCCGTTCATCGCCAGGTCGCGCAGCATGCGGCCGGTGGAGTACATGCCGGAGTTGCAGGAGGAGAGCGCGGCCGTCAGGACGACGAAGTTGACGATCGCCGCGCCGATGCCGAGGCCCATCTTGTCGAAGGCGGCGACGAACGGCGAGACGCCCGGCACGAACTCCGTCCACGGGACGACCGAGAGGATCATGATGAGCGCGCCGACGTAGAAGACGGCGATGCGCCACGGCACGGTGTTGATGGCCTTGGGCAGGACGGTCTTCGGGTCCTTGGACTCGCCCGCGGTGACGCCGACGAGCTCGACGGCGAGGAAGGCGAACATCACGATCTGCAGCGTCATCAGCGTGGAGCCGATGCCGTTGGGGAAGAAGCCGCCCTGGTCCCACAGGTGGGTGACGGAGGCGGTGTCACCGGCGTCGGAGAAGCCGATGGTGAGGATGCCGACGCAGATCAGGATCATGCCGATGATCGCGGTGACCTTGACCATCGAGAACCAGAACTCGAGCTCACCGAAGAGCTTCACGGAGATCAGGTTGGCGCCGTAGAGGATGACCGTGAAGATCAGCGCGTATCCCCATTGTGGAATGGAGTCGTGTGTCCAGTACTGCATGTACTGGGCGGCCGCCGTGACTTCCGTGATGCCGGTGACGACCCAGAAGAGCCAGTACGTCCAGCCGGTCACGTACCCGAAGAACGGGCCGATGAATTCACGCGCGTACTCCGAGAAGGAGCCCGACACGGCGCGGTACATGAGCAGCTCGCCCAGGGCCCGCATGATGAAGAAGATGACGAGGCCCGCGATGGCGTACGCCAGGATGAGGCTCGGTCCGGCCTTGTGAATGGCCTTGCCCGCGCCGAGGAACAGGCCGGTGCCGATGGCACCGCCGATCGCGATCATCTGGATCTGCCGGGCCCCGAGCCCGCGCTGGTAACCCTCGCCCTCGCCGGACTGCCCGGCGGCGGACTGCCCGGCCTCATTGCCGTCGTGATGCTCTTCGACCTGCACTGAGGTCATGGTGACGCCTTTCTCCATGCTGATCCGCGCCCGCACATCTGCGTTGTGGCTGCGGATCAGGTCCTGATCCCCCCGGATATGGAATGGAGTGCTACCGGCGGTCTGCCGGCTGGAGCGCCCTCGGCGACATGGGTGGCGTCACCGAGCGGTCGTGAAGATTTATCACGGCGGCAACGGTGACGCTTTGAGCCACATGTGGCCCACGTCACTGGAAGAAGCGGACAAAGTTCTCTTGCGTCGCCATAAACGGGCATTGGCTTGACGGGATCGTTATCCGGATTTGAGCGGCCGCTGAGCGAACCGTGCGGCGGCGCCGCAGAATGCTGCTATATACACCCAGTACCGGCCCGCTACTGCTCCAGCAACGTCCCGACCAGCGTTTCCTGCAGTCCGCCGAGCCACAGATAGGCCATCACCATCGGCTTGCGCGGGTCGGAGTCGGGGAGGCGGTAGAGCAGGTCCGCGTCCTCCTCGTCGGAGACGTCGAGGCGCGTGCCGATCGCGAGACGCAGGTCGTTGAGCGAGCCGAGCCAGTGCCGCGACTCCTCGACCGACAGTTTCAGGACGGCTCCGCCGTCGCCCGACGCCGTCATCGAGTCCAGCGAGCGGATCACGACCAGGGCGTCGTCGCGCTTCTTGGCCCGCAGGTCGTTCTCCGTGAAGCGCCTGAACTCGGCCGAATACGCGCGCAGTTCCTCCGGGTCGCCGACGGCGCCCTGCTCGCTGCCGGGCCCTCCGTAGGCGTCGGGGAGCAGCCGCATCATCACCGGGTCGGCGGGCGGCTCGCTCGGGCCCTCGGCGAAGAGCTCGGCGAGCGGGTCGTCGGAGGGCTCACCGCCAGGTCCCGGGCCGATCAGCTCCAGGAGCTGCACGGCGAGGGAGCGGATGATCGAGATCTCGACCTCGTCGAGCGCGACGGCGGCGCCGCCCCCGGGGATGGGTTCGAAGTGTCCTGGCATCAGATGCGTCGCTGCTTCCGGTCCGTGCGCTGCGGGCGGGCCGCTACTTGCGGTCCTGCTGAAGGGTGGCCCAGAGGCCGTAGCCGTGCATGGCCTGGACGTCGCGCTCCATCTCCTCGCGGCTGCCGCTGGAGACGACCGCGCGGCCCTTGTGGTGCACGTCCATCATCAGCTTCGTGGACTTCTCCTTGGAGTACCCGAAGTACGTCTGGAACACATACGTCACGTAGCTCATCAGGTTCACGGGGTCGTTGTGCACGAGCGTGATCCAGGGGACGTCCGGCTCGGGGACGACGTGTACCTCTTCGTCCGAATCGGGTCGGGTGATCTCTGCGGGAGCCGTACTCACCTGCCCCATGCTGCCACCCCGAGGGGGGCCTCGCACAAACGCCCTCCCGTACGACTGCCCTTCCGTACGACCGCATTCGCCGTACGGCCCTTGAAATCGTCAGAGTGACGAGATGCGGGGTAGCATCCTTCCTATGAACACAGCGGACCTTGGCCTGCCGGTGGATGTTCCGTCGACAGCGCTCTTCACGGACCAGTACGAGCTGACGATGCTGCAGGCCGCGCTGAAAGCGGGCACGAGCGAGCGGCGTTCGGTGTTCGAGGTCTTCACGCGCAGACTGCCCGAGGGCCGCCGCTACGGAGTGGTGGCGGGAACGGGCCGCGTCCTGGACGCCGTCGAGAACTTCCGGTTCGACGCCGACGTCATCAACTTCCTGCGCGAGCGCGGCATCGTCGACGAGCCGACCCTCCAGTGGCTCTCCTCGTACCGCTTCGGCGGCGACATCTGGGGCTACCCCGAGGGCGAGGTCTACTTCCCCGGCTCCCCGGTCCTGCGCGTCGAGGGCTCCTTCGCGGAGTGCGTGCTCCTGGAGACCGTGATCCTCTCCATCCTCAACCACGACTCGGCGATCGCGGCCGCCGCGTCCCGCATGTCGTCGGCCGCCGGTGAGCGCCCGCTGATCGAGATGGGCGCGCGCCGCACCCACGAACTGGCCGCCGTGGCCGCTTCCCGCGCCGCGTACGTCGGGGGCTTCGCGACCACGTCGGACCTCGCGGCGGGCTTCCGCTACGACATCCCCACCGTCGGCACCAGCGCCCACGCCTTCACCCTGCTGCACGACAACGAGCGCGACGCGTTCCAGGCCCAGGTCGACTCGCTCGGCCCCGGCACGACCCTGCTCGTGGACACGTACGACGTGACCGAGGCGGTCCGCACCGCCGTCGAGGTCGCCGGGCCCGAGCTCGGCGCGGTGCGCATCGACTCCGGGGACCTGCTCTTGGTCGCCCACCGGGTGCGCAAGGAGCTGGACGAGCTCGGCGCCACGAAGACGAAGATCGTCGTCACCTCCGACCTCGACGAGTACGCCATCGCCTCGCTCGCCGCCGCGCCCGTCGACGCGTACGGCGTGGGCACCCAGCTCGTCACCGGCTCCGGGCACCCCACCTGCTCCATGGTCTACAAGCTGGTGGCCCGCGCCCACTCGGCGGACCCCAAGGCGCCGCTCGAACCCGTCGCGAAGAAGTCGCTCGGCGCCAAGAGCTCCCTGGGCGGGCGCAAGTGGGCCGCGCGCAGGACCGACGAGCACGGCGTCGCCGAGGCCGAGGTCGTGGGCACCGGGCCCGTGCCCACCGCCCTCGCCGACCGGCAGCTCTTGGTCCAGCTGGTCAAGGGCGGCGAGGTGGTCGCCCGCGAGCCGCTGGACACGGTCCGCGACCGGCACGCCGCCGCGCGCGCGGGCCTGCCGCTCTCGGCGACGCAGCTGTCCCGCGGCGAGGCCGTCATTCCCACGGAATACATCTGACACTCCAGGGAAGGGGCGTCACCTGAACACCAGGGGCCCACCGAACGCCCCTTCCCGCCACGTACGTGAATTCTCTACGCTCGGTTCATCTGGCCGAGTCCCCACGAGTCCCCCGCCGATTTCCCGCCCTGCCGAGCCGAAGGACACCCGCCATGCGCCGCGCACTGATCGTCGTCGACGTACAGAACGACTTCTGTGAAGGCGGCAGCCTCGCGGTCGTCGGCGGGGCGGACGTGGCCGCCGCCATCACCGAGCTCATCGGCCAGGCCCCGGCCGGTTACCGGCACATCGTGGCCACCCGCGACCACCACGTCGACCCCGGCGCCCACTTCTCCGACCACCCGGACTACGTCGACTCGTGGCCGCCGCACTGCGTGGCGGGCACGGAGGGCGTCGGCTTCCACCCGAACTTCGCCCCCGCCGTCGCCTCCGGCGCGATCGACACGGTCTTCGACAAGGGGTCCTACTCGGCGGCGTACAGCGGCTTCGAGGGCACCGACGAGAACGGGGTGTTCCTCGCGGACTGGCTGCGGGAGCGGGGGATCACGGAGGTGGACGTGGTGGGACTCGCCACGGACCACTGCGTTCGGGCCACCGCGGTGGACGCGGCTCGGGAGGGGTTCAGGACCACCGTCCTGCTGGACCTGACCGCGGGGGTCGCCGAGGCGACCACGGAGGCGGCTGTCGCCGAGTTGCGGTCGGCCGGGGTCGAGCTCACCGGGAAGCCCGTCATGTGACTGGGTGGGTGCGCCCCGAAGGGGCGCGGGGAACTGCGCGACCAGCCACGACGCACCCGCAGACATGGACCGTATTGCCCGCGGAGCGCTTAGAAGCTGCCCCGGACCGGCCTGGTGCGGCTCTGCCGTCTCAGCGCCCTGATCGGATGCCACAGCTCCCGCGCGTCGTCCGGTGCCGTGCGCCATATCAGGCCGTCCGGGTGGTGCAGGACCGCCGTGATCTCGTCCGGGGTCGGCGGCTCCGCGTTGCCGCGGAGGTACACCGCCCGCATGCCCAGGTTCCGCAGCCTCGTCAGCGCCCTGGCGCGGTTCACGGCGTGCACGATCATGCGGACCGTGCCGCCGCCCGGCGACGGGCTCGGCAGGGTCAGCGCCACCACCACGCTGCCGTTCGGCAGCTTGCAGAAACCTCCTGCGGACATGCTTCGTCACACCCCCGTGAGACATCGCGGGACATCGCGCGAGACCCCTGGCCGGGTCCCGCGTCAATAAGAAATCCACAGCACGCACCTAAACACGATCGGCCGCCGCCCGCTAGAGGGCGACGGCCGATCATGGCTTGACCTGCAATAACGCTAATTACTTCGTGGAGGGACCCACCTGGACCGTGATCGTCGAGCCATCCTTGGGCTGCTTGATGATCTTGATCTGAGTGTTGGTGTCAGTGACCTTGACACTTCCCGTGGGGTTCTCCTTGTACCAGTAGGTGCCCTTGCGGTCGTCGAAGACCGGGACGCCCTTCTGGGACTTGACCTTCAGCGCGACGTCCGCGTTGTGGAGCGTGAGCTTGTCCGTCGCGAACTTGCTGAACGGCGCGTCGAACGGCTGGATCTTGTTGCGCAGAACCGTGCCGTCCGCCCACTTCAGCGGCTTGGCGTGCGCGTCGACCGGAAGGATCAGGCCCTCGCCGGGGTGCGCGCTGGTGTTGTTGTCCTTCTGCGAGGTGTCCCACTGCCAGACCATCAGGCCGGTCTGGTACGGGTAGTGCTCCACCCAGTCGGGACGGGCCTTCGAACCGAAGTTGTACGGGCCGACCTTGAGGGTCTTGTCGTACGACACGTACTGGCGGTTCTCGGCGAGGTAGTACTGGTCGTACTTCTTGGTGAAGGACTCGCCGATGCGCGAGAAGCCCTTCGCCGTCCAGCCGTTGTCGTCGCCCTCGGCGCCGTCCTCGAAGAGCTTGGTGCCGTCCGCGGTGACCGCGAGGGCGTCGGCCGCGAAGCCCTTGCCGCCCGCGCCGCCGTCCGTGGAGTAGCGGAAGCGGACGTCGATCTTCTTGCCCGCGTAGGCGTCGAGCGGGAAGACCAGCTTCTTGTACTTGGCCGAGGCGCCGGTCAACGCGGGCTTGTCACCGGCGTCGCGCGGGATCGGCTTGCCGTCCGCGGTGCCGTCCACCGGCGTCCAGTTGGCGCCGCCGTCCGTGGAGACCTCGGTGTACAGCCAGTCGTAGTTGGCCTCGATGTCCCACCAACCGTCAAGGGAGAGGTCGGCCTTGGACTTGCCGGTCAGGTCGACGGACCGCGTCAGGGTGTTCTTGAGGTCGTCGCCCTGGTCGCTCCACCACTGCTTGGAGCCCTCGGTGGGCTTGGTGACCGTGGTGGTGACGGGCTTCTTCGGCAGGTCGACGACGAGCGCCTGACGGTGCCTGGTGTTGTACTCGGAGACGCCCAGCTTGTGCTCGGAGGTCGTCGCGGCCTTGGCCTTGGCGTAGTCGAGCCAGCCCAGCTGGAACTTGTCCCAGGCGGTCATGTCGCCCGGCAGGTCACCGATCGAGTCCTTGCCGGTGCCGAGCCAGGAGCCCGCCGACATCAGCGACCAGAAGCCGACCGAGTTCTCGCCCTTGCCCGTGGTGTCGTACAGGTCGGGCAGACCGAGGTCGTGGCCGTACTCGTGGGCGAAGACACCGAGTCCGCCGTTCTCCGGCTGCATCGTGTAGTCGCCGACCCAGATGCCCGAGTCGCCGATCTGGGTGCCACCGGCCTTGTTGTTGCCGGGGCCGGTCTTGCCCGCGTCGTTGCCGTACGCGTACCAGCGGTGCGCCCACAGGGCGTTGGTGCCCTCGGCGCCGCCGCCGGCCGACTCGTCCTCGCCCGCGTGGACGATCTGGAAGTGGTCGATGTAGCCGTCGGGCTCGTTGAAGTCGCCGTCGCCGTCGAAGTCGTAGCGGTCCCAGAGGTCGTACTTGGCCAGGTCCGCCTTGATCTGCGCGTCCGTACGGCCCTGGGCCTTCTGGTCCTTGGTCCAGGCGGTCACGCCGTCCTTGACCGCGTCCCAGACGCTCGGGCAGTTGGTGTCGCCGCAGTAGTTCGAGCCGTAACGGGCCTCGTTGTAGTCGACCTTGACCCAGTCGGAGACCTCACCGTCGACCGAGTAGCGGCCCGACGAGGTCTTCTCGTAGTAGGTCTTCAGGGACTCCTTCTGCTTGCCCTTGGAGTCCTTGCCCTTCCCGAAGTACAGGTCCTGGAAGTGCTTCTGGTTGTAGTCCTTCTGCCAGGCCGTGCTGTTGTCCTTGGCACGGTCCGGCTTGGCTATCTTGTTGTGCAGGGGACCCGGCTTGCCGCCGTATTTCTTGACCGGCTGCTCGGGGCCCTCGGGACCGTCCGGGTCGTACATGGTCGTGTCGTCGACCTTGTCCCCGAACTCCACCAGGATCGTGAAGATCTTGTCGGTCTTCTCCCTGCCGAGCTCGACGTACTTCTTGTCGTCGAGCTTGACGACCTGGGAGCCGCCCTTCTTCTGGACCTTGGCGTCACCCGCGACGACCTGCTGCAGGGCGGCCTTGCGCTGCTGCGCCTGCTGCTTGCTGAACGGCCCGTCCAGGTCGTGGTCGACCTGGGCCTTGGCCCTCGAGGGGTCCTGCCGGTCGATGGCCGGCGCCCCGCCCGAGGTGCCGCTGTCGGCCGTCGCGGTCGCCGCCGAGTACGTCGCGGCGGCCGCGGCCATCGCCACGGCCACCGCGGTGGCTCTGAACGCCCGTGTTCTGACTGTCACTTGATGCTGTCCTCCCCCGCGCCCGCGCGAGAATTGGCGGACCGAGATCCCGGTCGGAGGAGGTCCGCGCGCGATGTACGCGTCACAAGTGACGACATTCGACCGGAAGTACGGGAGAAAAGACAGACCTTGACTTGAACAGGCCAAGTGCACTATGCAGGCTGCGGGATCCGGTATGCGGACACGGGGCACTCCCCCACGGAAAAGGTCAACGGGCGCGTCGTACCGTCCACTTACTGGACGCCATGAACCCGTGCGCCCCCTGTGCTCCGGCACCGTGGGTTAGGTCACGCTTACCAGCCGTTCCCGTCGGGCATGCAGCGGAATAGAGTCAATCGACGGTGCGCTACCGCGCGAGGCGGCCAATCCCAAGTCGCCCCCGTCGAGCCCCCTTTGATTCGCATACAGCAGTTCATACATCCGCATTCACCCTCATAGCCAAAAGCTTGGGGGGAACACTGCCGAGGACGGATCACGTCATGCCTCGTCCCATGCCTCGTCCGACCACCGCACAGATCACCTACGGTTCCGTGACCGTCGTCTTCTCCACCCTCGCCATGCTGCTGCTCTCCCAGACCAGTTCCGGGGTCGGCATCGCGGTGATAACCCTGGCCGCTCTCGGCCTCGGCATATTGGTGGCGCTGACGGTCCCGTTCCCCAAACCGGCCGCACCCGAGGCCCTGGTGCTGTCCGCCGCCCCGGAGGAGCGAGTACCCGCGCAGCGCGGCGTGCTGGCCGAATCCGTGGCGAGCGAGACGGCCCGCTCGTAACAGCGAGCACGCGGCAGCGAGTTCGTCACAGCGAAACGGCGGGCCCGTTTTTCACGGACCCGCCGGATCAGGTGCCACCGCCGCACCTGGCGTCGACAGCTCGGCGCCGACCCCCCTCTGTGGGTCAGGCGCTGACCACCACTGTCTTCGCGGCCTTGTCGTGCAGGCCCTGTTTGTAGGGCTTGTCGAAGAAGCTCCAGCCGCCGCAGATCGCCGTCCAGATGCAGGCGCAGCAGAACGCGAACGGCAGCCAGAGGACGGCCGCGCGGGCCAGCGCGGTCTGCAGGGTGGGCGTCGCCCCGTCGTTGAGGTTCGCGACGCGCATGCCCAGCCACTTCTTGCCGAGCGTCTGCCCGGACTTGGAGATCATGAAGCTGTCGTACGCGATGTAGAGCACGGCGGCCAGCAGGGACTGGCCGAACGACTTGCCCGTGTTCACCTTGTCCGGGTCGATGTCGTACTCGGCCGTGCCGAAGAGCCACGACAGCAGGCCGACGACGATGCCCACCAGAATCATGTCGATGATGCGGGCGAGCACCCGCTTTCCGCTCTCGGCCAGTGGCGGCATCCCGGCGAGGGGGTCCTGCCCGCCGTAGCCGCCGGGTCCCCCGGCTGAGCCATAGGGATCGCCGCCGTAGGGCGGGGGCGGCGGCGGAGTGCCGTAGGGGGAGCCGCCGCCGTCTCCCGGGGGTGGGCTCCCGTAGGGGGAACCGCCGCCGGGTGGCGGGGCGTCGTACGGGGAGCCGCCGCCCTGCGGGGGCTGCTGCGGAGGCTGCTGTGGGGGCTGCTTCTTGAACGGGTCGTCGTCCGGGGGCGGGTATTGCGGCGGTTCGGTGCTCATGGCCCGAGTCGACCGCGAAGGACCACACTCCGCATCCGGCGAGCGGCTGACCGGGTTACCCCACCGGACGCGTACGGGTCACGCCGCGGCAGGGCCCGCCGTCATCCCGCGACGAACGTATTTGCCGCCTTGTCGTGCCAGCACTGCTTCCAGGGCCTGTCGAAGAGGCACCACAGCACGCCCACGACACCGATCACGAGGACGCCGGGGACGCTGTACACCAGCCACCGGCGCAGCGCCGCCCCGAACGTCGGCGTCTCGTGCCCCTCGATGTCCCGCACGTCGATCCCGCACACCTTCTTGCCGAGGGTGCGGCCCCACTTGGCGGTGGGCAGCGCCTCGTACACGACGCCGAAGAGCAGCAGGACGGCGAGGACGAGGCCGAGGTAGCCCGCGGTGGTGCCGTCGAGCAGCCAGACCGTGGTCTTCTCGCCGGACATCTTGGCCACGTCGATCTTGCTGTCGACGTGGTCGGCGGCCTTGGCGCCGAGCGGCAGCGCCGCGGCGCCGGTGACGGCGACCAGGACGACGGTGTCGACGAGCCGCGCCGCGAGCCGCCTGCCGAGCCCGGCGGGCCTGGCCGACGCCTGGGCCTGCGCGAGCGCGCCGAACGGGTCGCTGGCAACGGGCTTCCACGGCACGACGGGCTGTCCATCGGCGCCGGGCGCGGGGGCGGCCTGGCCCCCGGGGCCCGCGAGCTGGTGGACCTGCTGGGCCCAGGAGGGCGAGCCGCCGCCGGGTCCCGCGGTGACGGGCGAGGGGGCGGCCGAGGGGGCACCGCCCTGCTGCGGGACGGCGGGCTGGGACTGGGGCTGAGGTTGGGACTGAGGCTGGGGCTGCGCGGGCGCGGCCGCCTGCGGCGGTACGGAGGCGGACTTGGGCCGCAGCGCGCGGATCGCCATGGTGCCTTCGGTGCCGCCGGACGCGGCGGGCGTGGCGGAGCCCGCGGGCCGCACCGGACCCGTCGGGCGGCGGAACGTCACGGTGCCCTCGCCCGTCGGCGGCTTCGGCGCACCCGGCTTCATGGCGCGGATCGCGACGGTTCCGGGGTTGCTGTGGTCGTCGGCGGGAGCGGGAGCCGTGGGGGAAGCAGGAGAAGCGGGAGGCGCGACGGGCTCGGGGGCCTCGGGGGTTGCCGGAGTCCCCGGCGCCTGCGCGCGAGGCGCCGCGTCGCTCGGCACGCGCGGGTCGCTCTGTCCCTGGGCGCCCCAGGAGATGCGGCGCTCGGCCTCGCTGCCGAGGCCGGACTGCCGGGTGGCGTCGGCCCCCCAGGCGGACGCGGGCTCGGGGCGCGAGCCGTGCTGCGCCGGGTCGTCGGCGTCGGGGGCGGGCCCGGACGCGGGTTCGGCCGCAGGTGCGGCGGCCGCCGGTTCCTCGTCGAAGAAGACGGGCCCGGTCTCCTCGGCGGGCGCGGGGAACACCGGGGCCGCCGGGGCCACATGAGCCGCTCCGGGCGGCGCGGGCAGGGGTTCGCCGTCGGTGGGCGCGGGACGGCTCGTACCGGGCACCCAGGCGGCACCGTTCCAGTACCGGACATATCCGGGAATGGACGGATCCGGGTAGTAGCCTTCGCGGGGCCTGTCGTCGCCTGGGGCCGGAGTTGGGGCGCTCATGTCCGTCGTCCCGTATCTGCTCGGGGGTCTTTTAGGTGCTCCACATCTATCAGACGTCCGTGTCCCACTGGGCCGGTCCTGCCCTACGGACCACTTTCCGGGCACGCTCCCCACACTTCCCCCGCGCCGCGCGCACCCCCGCCCCGACACCCCTTCGCGCACCTCGCCGCACCCCTCAAAAAGTCGCGCGAAGAAATTTTCCCGAACCCGCGTAATGCTCCGGCGATCTCGCGCTCTCCACTCGTACGGGTCCGCTCCCAGGGCCCGCACGAGGAAAGGAAGCACACGACATGCACTCTGTGGTGGAACGCGAGCTCGAACTCAAACTGGTCCTCTCGCCGGAACGGGCCATCCCCGTCCCGGCCCGCCTCACCTACCGCTCCGACGATCCCTACGCCGTCCACATCGCCTTCCACATCGGCTCGGAGCACCCGGTGAACTGGACGTTCGCCCGCGAGCTCCTGGTGGAGGGGGTGTTCAGGCCCTGCGGTCACGGTGACGTGCGGGTCTGGCCCACGAAGGTGGAGGGGCGCAGCGTCGTCCTGATGGCGCTCAGCTCGCCGGACGGCGACGCCCTCCTGGAAGCCCCCGCCGCGGCCGTGTCCGCCTGGCTGGAGCGGACGCTGCGGGTGGTTCCTCCGGGCTCTGAGTCCGAGCAGCTCGGCATCGACGACGGCCTCGCCGAGCTGCTCGCACCCACACCCGGCCGCGGCCACGCCGATGAGCTGTGGCTCAGCGACCCCTGGCCCTCGGACGAGTCCAAGGACGGTGAGTGAGCTCCGCCGCCACGGGGGCGACCGCGGAGAGAAGAAGGACGAAGGGTCAGAGTCAGAAGAGCTTGCCCGGGTTGAGGAGTGAGTGCGGGTCGAAGGCCGCCTTGACGGCCTGCTGCATCTCCACTCCCACCGGGCCGATCTCGCGTGCCAGCCACTCCTTCTTGAGGACCCCGACGCCGTGCTCGCCGGTGATGGTGCCGCCGAGTTCCAGGCCGAGGGCCATGATCTCGTCGAAGGACTCGCGGGCGCGCCGTGCCTCGTCGGGGTCTGCCGCGTCGAAGCAGACGGTGGGATGCGTGTTGCCGTCGCCCGCGTGCGCGCAGACCCCGATGGTCAGGCCGTACTTCTCACCGATGCGCTCGACGCCTTCGAGCATGTCGGCGAGCCCGGTGCGCGGTACGCACACGTCGTCGATCATCGTGGTGCCCTTGACGGCTTCGAGCGCCGTGAGGGACAGCCGCCGCGCCTGGAGCAGGAGTTCCGACTCCGCGGCGTCCTCGGCCGGGACCACCTGGGTGGCTCCCGCCGCCTCGCAGAGCGCGCCGACGGCGGCGAGGTCGGCGGCGGGGTCCGGGGTGTCGAAGGCGGCGAGCAGCAGCGCCTCGGTGGTCTCGGGCAGCCCCATGTGGGCCAGGTCGTTCACGGCCTTCACGGTCGTACGGTCCATCAGCTCCAGGAGCGACGGGACGTGACCGCCCTCCATGATCTTGCAGACCGCGTCGCAGGCGGCCCCTGACGAGCTGAACTCGGCGGCGAGGACCAGCTGTTGCGGCGGCTTCGGCTTGAGCGCGAGCACGGCGCGGACGACGATGCCGAGGCTGCCCTCGGAGCCGACGAAGAGCCGGGTCAGGTCGTATCCCGCGACGCCCTTGGCGGTACGGCGTCCGGTGCTCATCAGGCGACCGTCGGCGAGGACGACGTCGAGCCCGAGGACGTACTCCGCGGTGACTCCGTACTTCACGCAGCAGAGCCCGCCCGAGGCCGTGCCGATGTTGCCGCCGATGGTGCAGGTCTCCCAGCTGGAGGGGTCCGGCGGGTAGTAGAGGCCGTGTTCGTTGACCGCGCGGGAGAGCGTGGCGTTGACGACGCCCGGCTCGACGACCGCGATCCGGTCGACGGGGCTGATCTCCAGGATGCGGTCCATCTTGACGAGGGAGAGCACGACGCAGCCCTCGCTGGCGTTGGCGGCGCCCGACAGGCCCGTGCGCGCGCCCTGCGGGACGACGGGGACGCGCAGTTCGGTGGCGGTGCGCATGACGTGCTGGACCTGCTCCACGGTGCGTGGCAGGACGACCGCGGCGGGGACGCCCGCGTCGCAGAAGCTCGCCATGTCGTGGGAGTACGCGGCGGTGACGTCGGGATCCGTGAGGACCGCCTCGGCGGGCAGGCCCTCGTGGAGGAGTTCGATGAGTGTGCGGCTCATGATCACAGCCTCGCACCCGGGGCCATCGGTGTGAACCCGTGTGCGACGCCGATCCGTGCCGCCGGGATGTGCTCTTCGTATTGAAGTCATTGCCGCACAGTGAGCGTCATGAGGCCTTCGGTGAAGCGTCTGTTGATCGCGTCCGTCGCGGGGAGCGTCGTGCTCGGCGGCGTCCTGGTGCTGCTGCCCTCGTCGGGCGGCACGTCGGCGCCGCCCGCGCTCGGGCCCGCGGGACGCGCCATGGTGGCCGTGGGCGCGGGCGTGCCCGCCGCCCTGCCCGATCTGACGGCGCTCATCGGGGAGCGCGAGGCGCAGGTGCGGGCGCACCCCCGCGACGACCAGTCCTGGGCGGTGCTCGGCTCGGCGTACGTCGCACGGGGCGTGCGGACCGCCGACGCCGCGTACTACCCGAAGGCCGAGCACGCCCTGCGCGCCTCGCTCAAGGCAAGGCCGCGCGGGAACGCCGAGGCCCTGACGGGTCTCGCGACGCTGGCCAACGCCCGGCACGACTACCGCGCCGCCCGCACCTGGGGCGAACAGGCGGTCCGGCAGGCGCCGAAGCGGTGGACCGCGTACCCGGCGCTGATCGACGCCTACAGCGGTCTTGGCGACTCCAAAGCCGTCGGCAGGGCACTGGAATCCCTCCAGGAACTGGGCTCGGGCCCCTCGGTCATGACGCGGGCCGGGCAGGTCTACCGCGACCGCGGCTGGCGCGAGGACGCGGGCGCCGCGCTCGCCGACGCGGCGGCGCTCGCCGAGGCCCCCGCGGAGAAGGCGGCGTGCCTGTACCGCGTCGCCGAGCTCGCCTGGGAGCGGGGCGAGCCGACGGAGGCGCTGCGCTACTACGACGCGGCGCTCGCGGCCGACCCGGAGCACCACCCCTCCCTCGCGGGCCGGGGCCGCGCCCTTGCCGCGCTCGGCCGCTCGTCGCAGGCGCTGCACGCCTACCGTTCGGCGCTCACCAAGCAGCCGACGCCCGAATACGCCCTGGAACTGGGCGAGTTGTACGAGTCCCTGAAGCTGCTTCCGGCGGCGCGCGCGCAGTACGACGTGCTGCGGGCGCGGGTGCGACAGGAGAGCGCGGACGGGGTCGACAACGAGCGCGTGCTCGGCCTGTTCGAGGCGGACCACGGGGACGCGGACGCGGCGGTGGAGCGCCTCACCGCCGAGTACAAGCGACACGGCAGCCCCGCGACGGCCGACGCCCTCGGCTGGGCGCTGCACCGTTCCGGCGACGGCGAGGCGGGCTTGAAGCTGGCCACGAAGGCGATGGAGAAGGGCCCGCGCAGCGCGCTGTTCGCCTACCACCGGGGCATGATCGAACGGGAGCTGGGCTCCTATGGGGCGGCGCGCCGCCACCTCGGCGAGGCGCTGCGGATCAACCCGTTCTTCTCGCCACTCGGGGTACCGGCGGCGAAGGCCGCCCTCGCCTCGCTGGGCGACCCCCCGGAGGGCGGCCCGGAAGAGATGTACGCCCCAACTCCACCAGCAGCGGCGCCCCTTAAGGGGCGCGGGGCTGTGACATCTGCGGCTCCGCCGCGTGGGCGCGACAAGCCACGACGCGACCCGCAGGTGAAGCTCAGAGAACCCCGGTCCCGATCAACGCGTTCCGGGTGACAAGCGAGGCCAGCTCCCGCTCGGTCAGAGCCTCCGTGCCTGCCGGGCGAAGGGGCAGGACCAAGTACCGCGTCTCCGCGCTGGAGTCCCAGACGGTGACGTCCACCGAGGACGGCAGCTCGACCCCGAATTCCCGTAGAACCTCAAGAGGCTCACGTACGACCCGCGAGCGATAAGCCTCACTCTTGTACCAACTCGGCGAGGGCCCAAGCAGCCGCACCGGATAGCAGGAGCACAACGTGCACACGACGACGTTGTGCGTACGAGCCGTGTTCTCGACGACTCGCAGCCGCTGCGGCTGAACTCCCCCCGCCGAGAAGCCGAGTTCGGTCACGGCGGTGGTGCCGTCGGCGAGCAGCCGTTCCTTGTACGCGGGGTCCGTCCAGGCCCGCGCGACGACGCGCGCGCCGTTGAGCGGGGTCGCGCCGCTCAGGAACGCGTCGAGCATCTCGTCGAGCGCGGTGCCGACGACGACGCCCCGATCCTCCAACAGGGTTTCCAAGCGTCGTACCTGACGCGAGATCAGCGCATCGTCATGCGTACCGCTCATGAAGCCCCGTCCTCCCACTCCAAGTAGCTTTCCCACAGGTCGAGTACGACGTGGTGATCGCCCTCGCCCCACAGCTCGCGCGCCGCGAACCGCACCGCGTACACCTGCTCGACGGGCGCGTCGTCCCTGCCCTGCGAGCGGACGTCGGCCAGCGGATGACGGCCCTCGGGCTCGACGACCACGCCGTGCTTGCCGCGGGCGTAGCGCGGCAGGCGGGTGTGGTGGGGCGGGTCGTGGCGCACGGTGCGCACGTGGGCGCCGGGCCGGTAGCGGTCAGTCATCGAGGTCCGCCATGGCGACGACGCCCTTGCGGTCCAGGAGCGTACGGATCGCGTGGAACCAGCGCTCGTAGTACGAGGCCGCCAGATACGCGGAGGGCTCCATCGTCTCGATGGCGTCCCTGAACTCGTCGAGGTTGTAGACGCCTTCACGTACGAGTGCGCTGTTCAGGGCGAACACGCGCGCTTCCCAGTCGGCGTGGAAGGGCTCGGTGTCGTCGCTGGTGTCGAGCGGCCCGAAGCCCTGCATGCCACCGACGTCGTTGATCCTGGCCATGGCGGCACCCTAACCGGAGCGGAACGCCGAATCGCCGGACAGGTTCGAGGAATTCGAGCCTGTCCGGCGATTGAGGACGAGCTGGGCGCAGCCCGCGACTACCCCGCGTTACAGATTGCCCCGCTTCTCCTGCTCCCGCTCGATCGCTTCGAACAGCGCCTTGAAGTTGCCCTTGCCGAATCCCATGGACCCGTGCCGCTCGATCATCTCGAAGAAGACGGTCGGCCGGTCCTGCACCGGCTTGGTGAAGATCTGCAGCAGGTAGCCGTCCTCGTCGCGGTCGACGAGGATCTTCAGTTCGCGCAGCGTCTCCACCGGCACACGGGTCTCACCGGCCCATTCGCCGAGCGTGTCGTAGTACGAGTCCGGGGTGTCGAGGAACTGCACGCCCGCCGCGCGCATCGTGCGGACGGACTCGACGATGTCGTTCGTGGCGAGCGCGATGTGCTGGACGCCGGCGCCGCCGTAGAACTCCAGGTACTCGTCGATCTGCGACTTCTTCTTGGCGATGGCGGGCTCGTTGATCGGGAACTTGACCTTCAACGTCCCGTCGGCCACCACCTTCGACATCAGCGCGCTGTACTCGGTCGCGATGTCGTCGCCCACGAACTCCTTCATGTTCGTGAAGCCCATGACCTTGTTGTAGAAGCCGACCCATTCGTTCATCCTGCCGAGCTCGACGTTGCCCACGCAGTGGTCGATGGCCTGGAAGGTGCGCTTGGCCGGGGGCTCGACGATCGGCTTCGCGGGGCCGAATCCGGGCAGGTATGGACCGTCGTAGTCGACGCGCTCCACCAGCGTGTGCCGGGTCTTGCCGTAGGTGGCGATGGCGGCGAGCACGACGGTGCCGTTCTCGTCCTTGACCTCGTACGGCTCGGTGATGCCGCGCGCGCCGTGCTCGACGGCGTAGGCGTACGCGGCGCGTGCGTCCGGCACCTCGATGGCGAGGTCGACGACGCCGTCGCCGTGCTCGGCCACGTGCGAGGAGAGGAAGTGCCCCCAGTCGGTGGAGGGCTTGATGACGGAGGTGAGGACGAAGCGGGCGGCGCCGTTCGTGAGCACGTAGCTGGCGGTCTCGCGGCTGCCGTTCTCCGGTCCGGAGTAGGCCACGAGCTTCATGCCGAAGGCGGTGGAGTAGTAGTGCGCCGCCTGCTTGGCGTTGCCCACGGCGAAGACGACCGCGTCCATTCCCTTGACCGGGAAGGGATCGGCCTCGCGCGCGGTGTCGGGGGTGGGGTGGGTGGGGTTCGCGGAAGTTGCCATGGCCCGAGGCTCCCGCCGTTCCACAAGGTGCGCAATAGTTCGCGTTTTCAGTGGTCAATCTGCACAGCGACATACCAGTATGGGCGGGCTATCTGTACATCATGACCATCCCGGAGGCGGCATGGCGATCGATCATTTGGACGGCAGACTCATCGTGCTGCTGGCGCGCGAGCCGCGTATCGGGGTTCTTGAGGCGTCCCGACGGCTCGGCGTCGCGCGCGGCACGGTGCAGGCGCGGATGGACCGGCTTCAGTCCAATGGAGTCATCCGGGGCTTCGGCCCGGAGGTCGATCCGGCCGCGCTCGGCTACCCCGTCACGGCGTTCGCGACGCTGGAGATCAAACAGGGCCAGGGCGCGGACGTACGGGCCCATTTGGCGGGTGTGGCCGAGGTTCTTGAGCTGCACACCACCACCGGTCACGGCGACATGCTCTGCCGCCTGGTGGCCCGGTCCAACGCCGATCTCCAACGTGTGATCGACCGGGTCGTGGGCTTTGATGGCATCGTCCGGGCCTCCACGGCGATCGTCATGGAAAATCCCGTTCCGCTGCGGATCATTCCGCTGGTGGAGCAGGCGTCCGAAGACCCGTGAGTCACGGACCCGCGGGTCTGCGCCGCAGATCCGCGGGTCGGGTTCACAGTCCGTGAGTCCCCTTCGGAAGAACGAGGTGAGCACTTCAGTGAATTTCTGGGACTACCTCGGCAACCGTCACCAGCAGTTGCTGACGGATGCGTTTCAGCACGCCAGCGCCGTCTTCCAGTGCATGGTCGTGGCGACCGTCATCGGCGTACTGATCGGCGTCTTCACCTATCGCAGCGAGTGGGCCGGCAACTTGGCCACCACCGCGACCTCCACCATTCTCACCATCCCCTCGCTCGCCATGATCGGCCTGCTGATCCCGGTCGTGGGGCTCGGCGTCGCGCCGACGGTCATCGCGCTCACCCTGTACGGGCTGCTGCCGATCGTGCGCAACGCCATCGTGGGCCTGCGCGGCGTGGACCCCTCGCTCGTCGACGCGGCGAAGGGCATCGGGATGTCCAGGATCGCCCGGCTCTTCAAGGTGGAGCTGCCGATCGCCTGGCCGCCGATCCTGACCGGCATCCGCGTCTCCACCCAGATGCTGATGGGCATCGCCGCCATCGCCGCGTACGCGTCGGGCCCCGGGCTCGGCAACGAGATCTTCCGCGGCATCGGCTCGCTCGGCTCCAAGAACGCGATCAACCAGGTGCTCGCGGGCACGCTCGGGATCATCATCCTCGCGCTGCTCTTCGACGCCGCGTACGTCCTGATCGGCAGGCTGACGATTTCGAGGGGTATCCGTGTCTGAGACCACCACCGAGACCGCGCGGGACGAGGCCGCGGGTGCCTCAGCCAGCTCAGGGACGTCAGGCGCGACGATCGAGCTGGAGAACCTCACCAAGCGCTACCCGGGCAGCGGCGAACCCGCCGTGGACAGCGTCAACATGGAGATCAAGGCGGGCGAGATCGTCATCTTCGTCGGCCCGTCCGGCTGCGGCAAGTCGACGACGCTGAAGATGATCAACCGCCTGATCGAGCCGACCAGCGGCCGCATCCGCATCAACGGCGAGGACGTCACCGACATCGACCCGGTGAAGCTGCGCCGCAAGGTCGGCTACGCGATCCAGTCCTCCGGGCTCTTCCCGCACATGACGGTCGCTCAGAACATCGCGCTCGTACCGAAGATGATCGGCTGGGGCAAGTCGCGGATCAAGTCGCGGGTCGAGGAGATGCTCGACCTCGTCGGGCTCGACCCGGCCGAGTTCCACGGCCGCTATCCGCGCCAGCTCTCCGGCGGACAGCAGCAACGCGTGGGCGTGGCACGGGCGTTGGCGGCCGATCCGCCCGTACTCCTGATGGACGAGCCGTTCGGCGCCGTCGACCCCATCACCCGTGACCACCTCCAGGACGAGCTGATCCGGCTCCAGCACGAGCTGCACAAGACCATCGTCTTCGTCACGCACGACTTCGACGAGGCCATCAAGCTCGGCGACCGCATCGCCGTGCTGCGCGAGCGCTCGCACATCGCGCAGTTCGACACGCCGGAGGCGATCCTCACCAACCCCGCCGACGACTTCGTGTCCGGTTTCGTGGGCGCGGGCGCGGCCCTGAAACGGCTGAACCTCACCCGCGTACGGGACGTGGAGATCGCCGACGTGCCCACGGTGACGATCGACGACCCGCTCCAGGACATCTTCAACAAGTTGCGCGCGGGCGGCACCAACGAACTGCTGCTGCTCGACAAGCGCGGCCGCCCCTACAAGTGGCTGCGGCGCGGCGACCTGATGCGCGCCAAGGGCTCGCTCGCGCGCGCGGGCACCCTCGTGCACGACACGGTGACCCGCGACGCCACCCTGCGCGACGCGCTCGAAGCCGTGCTCACGGACAACGCGGGCCGGGTCGCGGTGACCGGGCGGCGCGGCGAGTACACGGGCGTCGTCGACATGGAGACGCTGATGAACTCCGTCCACGAGATGCTGGAGGCCGACCGGCTCGAAGCCGTGGAGCACCAGCACGAACTGGAGGAGCAGCGCGCCCAGTTGACCCACCAGGCCCAGGAGGGTGACGGCGGGGAGGGCAAGGCATGACGCCGGACACGCGCCGCCCCGAGGGCGAGCACGAGGTCAAGGGGCTCGCCTTCCGCGACGAGGGCGAGGCCGAACAGGAAGCTCCACCACCGGCCTTGTCCGAGAAGCAGCCACCTCGGGTCACCTGGCAGAAGCTCGTCTTCCTGCCCGCGGTCCTCGCCGTGATCCTGCTGCTCACCTGGTGGTGGTTCCAGCAGGCGGACCTGGACTCGATCTCGAAGAACGCCCTCGCGGACGGCAATGTGTGGCTCAGGCTCCGCCAGCACATCCAGCTCACCGCGATCTCGACCTTCTTCGTGCTGATCATCGCGATCCCGCTGGGCATCCTGCTCACCCGCAAGCGGCTGCGCAAGGCGGCCCCGGCCGCGATGGCGCTCGCCAACATCGGCCAGGCGACCCCGGCGATCGGCCTCCTGGCCCTCCTGGTGATCTGGCTCGGCATCGGCGAGAAGGCCGCCCTGATCGGCATCATCATCTACGCCGTACTGCCGGTGCTCTCCAATACGATCGCGGGCCTGAAGGCGAACGACCCGACCCTCCTCGAAGCGGCGCGCGGCATCGGGATGTCGCAGCTCGGGGTGCTCGGCAAGGTCGAACTCCCGCTCGCCGTACCGCTGATCCTCGCGGGCGTGCGGACGGCGCTCGTCCTGAACGTCGGCACGGCGACGCTCGCCACCTTCGGCGGTGGCGGCGGCCTCGGCGACCTGATCACGACGGGGATGACCAATCAGCGCATGCCGGTCCTGATGCTCGGCTCGATCCTGACGATCGCGCTCGCGCTGCTCGTGGACTGGCTGGCGTCCCTGGCCGAACTGTTCCTGCGTCCGCGCGGGCTGGAGGTGCGGACATGAGGATCTCGACGCGTACGTCCGCGATCGGCGCGGTGTCCCTCGCCCTGCTGCTCGCCGGGTGCGGACTCACCAGCGGCAGCCCGATGGTCGACGACGTCAAGCCGGGCTCGATCGGCAAGGGCCTGCCCCTGAAGGGCGCGGACCTGACGGTGACGTCCAAGGAGTTCACCGAGCAGCTGATCCTCGGCGCGATCATGGGCATCGCCTTCCAGGCGGCGGGCGCGGACGTGCTCGACCGCACCGGGATCCAGGGCTCGATCGGCGCGCGCGAGGCGGTCAAGGGCGGTGACGCGGACGCCATGTACGAGTACACGGGCACCGCGTGGATCACCTACCAGGGCAACTCCAAGCCGATCACCGACCCGCAGAAGCAGTGGCAGGCAGTGCGGGACGCGGACCTGAAGAACGGCATCACCTGGCTGCCGCCCGCCACCCTCAACAACACGTACGCCCTGGCCATCAACAAGAAGAACGAGGCCAAGTACCACAACCCGAAGACGCTCTCCGACGTGGCGGCACTCTCCAAGTCGGACCCGAAGGCGGTCACGCTCTGCGTGGAGAGCGAGTTCTCCTCGCGCGACGACGGCCTGCCGGGCATGCAGAAGGCGTACGGGATGAAGATCCCCAGCTCCAACATCACCAAGATGGACACCGGGATCATCTACACCCAGGTCTCCAAGGGGTCGTGCACGTTCGGCGAGGTCTTCACCACAGACGGCCGCATCAAGGCGATGGACCTGTCGGTGATGGCGGACGACAAGCACTTCTTCCCCAACTACAACGCGGCTCCTGAGATGAACAGCAAGGCGCTCAAGGAGCACCCGGAGATGGCGGAGGTGCTCGCGCCCATCACGAAGAAGCTGAACAACACGGTGGCGCGGGACCTCAACTCCAAGGTGGACGTGGAGGGTCAGGACCCGCATGAGGTGGCGAAGGACTGGCTGATCGAGGAGGGCTTCGTCAAGGAGTGACTCTGCGGTCCCGCGCGGCCTTCCCAGAGTTGCAAAGACTCCGTTGCAAAAACTGTTGCAACGGAGTCTTTGCAACTCTACGCTGCTGGGCATGACGGAAGACCGCATGGCGGAAGACCGGCAGCCGCCGCCCCGCAACGTCCACCACCTCAACCCGCGCTCCCTGCGCGGCCTCGCGCACCCGCTGCGCATGCGCCTGCTCGCCTCGCTGCGCCTGGAGGGCCCGGCGACCGCGTCCCAACTCGCCGCCCGCCTGGGCGAGTCGAGCGGCGCGACCAGCTACCACCTGCGCCAGCTCGCGGAGTACGGGTTCGTCGAGGACGACCCGGAGCGCGGCAAGGGCAGGGAGCGGTGGTGGCGCTCCGCCCACCAGGGCACGCACACCGACGAGGACCTCATCCGCGACCGCGACCCCGAGGTGCAGGGCGCGCTCAGCACGCTCCTGTACGAGTACGCCGCGCAGCGCGCGCAGGAGGTGACCACCTGGATCGCCACCCGGCACGAGTGGTCACAGGAGTGGGACGAGTCCGCGGACACCAGCGACTTCACCCTGTACCTGACGCCCGCGCAGGCCCGCGAGCTGAGCGGCAAGGTGAGCGAACTCATGGAGGGTTACCGGGCGTTGACGCCCGAGGACGGCACGCCGGACGCCGCCCAGGTGCGCGTGCACTCCCACATCTTCCCCACCCGGCCGATGGCCGGCAACGACTGAGAGGGGCACGTCATGCACGCCGACATCCACCTGGCTCTGCACCA
The DNA here is from genome assembly GCF_008704495.1 of Streptomyces kanamyceticus. NCBI lineage: Bacteria > Bacillati > Actinomycetota > Actinomycetes > Kitasatosporales > Streptomycetaceae > Streptomyces > Streptomyces kanamyceticus. The sequence goes on along the minus strand of NZ_CP023699.1, from coordinate 6,289,713 downwards.
CGTCCGCGCCGCCGAATTACACCGCACGGCGCCCACCCGACGACCGGCCCCCCGCTTCCGCGATCAACTGGGCTGGACCCTGGTCGAGTTGGGCCTCCGCCTGGTCAGCAGCTCGGGACCTTCTCGCCCTTCTCAAGGGCCCGCAACGCGTCAACCGTGCCCGACAGCGTAGTGATCGGGATGAGCTTCATCCCCTTCGGCAGCTCCGCCTGAGCGTCCCCGCACTCCGCCTTCGGGACCAGGAACACCTTCGCGCCGTCGCGCCACGCGCCCTGCGTCTTCATGGCGACGCCGCCGACCGGGCCGACCTTGCCGTCGGCCTTGATCGTGCCGGTGCCCGCGATGGTGCGGCCGCCCGTGAGGTCGCCGCCGCTGCCGTCGCCGTCCAGCTTGTCGATGATGCCGAGCGAGAGGAACAGGCCCGCGCTGGGCCCGCCGATCTTGCCGAGGTCGGCGTCGACCTTCACCTTGTCGGTGCCGTCCACGCCGTTCGCCTTCAGATACGCCAGGGCCGCCTTCGTGGCGTCGTCCTGCGACTCCTTCATGTCGCCGAGGTTGTGCTCCTCGACTTCCTTCTCGTTGTCACCGACCGGGTAGACGGCCTCCTTGGGCATCACCGCCCGGTCGGTGCGGAACCAGCCGTCGATCACGTCGCCGAGACGGACGTCCATCTGCGGCCCGGTGGCCACGATGGTCGTCATCCGCAGCTCACCCTTCGTGTCCCGGGTGGGCGCGCCCGTGATCTTGAGGACCGGCTTCCCCTCGTACTTCCCGAGCACGTCCGCCGTGCCACCGGGCTGCGCCACGGCGAACGGCAACGGCGCGAACCCCGCGACGGCGAGCAGTGCCACGACGGGGAGGGCGCAGAGGGCGATGGCCTGGGGACGCGTGAGACGAGAGAGGGAGGAGAGCACGGTGCCAATCTAACGTGCTCCGGCTGGTCGGCTCCGGGGTGCTGCCCGTCGCCGGCTGCGCCGAGCTCGTCCTCAATCGCCGGACGGGCTAAGACCGCCCTCAGCGCAACGCGTCGGCTACCTCGCGCGCCGCGTCAACCACACGGGGCCCCACCCTCTCCGGCACCGAGTCCGAAAGCATGACCACCCCCACGCTGCCCTCTATCCCCGTCACCCCCACCAACGCCGCCGCGGCCCCGCTCGCGCCCGCCTCCAGCTCCCCGTGGGTGAGCTCGTAGCCGGGGTCGGTGACCAGGTTCTGGCGGGCGGCGAGGATCGCGCGGCCCGCGGCGCCTCGGTCCAGGGGGTGCCGGAAGCCCGTCCGGTAGGCCACGTGGTAGTCGGTCCACGTCGGCTCCACGACGGCGACCGCGAGTGCCTCCGTCCCGTCCACCAGCGTCAGGTGCGCCGTCGCCCCTATGTCCTCCGCGAGCGAGCGCAGCGCGGGCAGCGCGGCCTCCCGCACCAGCGGGTGCACCTGGCGGCCCAGGCGCAGCACGCCGAGGCCGACGCGGGCGCGGCCGCCCAGGTCCCGGCGCACGAGGGCGTGCTGTTCCAGCGTGGCGAGCAGGCGGTAGACCACGGTGCGGTTCACGCCGAGCTTGTTGGACAGCTCGGTGACCGTCAGGCCATGGTCGGTGTCGGCCAGCAGCTTGAGGACGCGCAGTCCTCTGTCGAGCGTCTGGGAAGTCTCCGCGGTCACGACGCCCACTCCTTAGGTGAGGGTCGGCGGCCCCCCTACGCGGCGGTTGCGTCGCCGGTCCCGTGGGCGACGCGCGTCAGAGGCCGCCGGTCGGAACACCGGCTGCGCTCCGCGGCGGCGCTGCCACGGGGCGTGTGCTTTGCGGGGACATTAGCGAGGCCGTCCCGCTGAGCGGAAGACTTCGTCCAGAATCCGGGCACCGCGGCGCCCCTAGCGCCCCCACTTGCCCCGTTACGCGGGGCGTACGACGCGGAGGGCTTGCACGACCTCCGCACAAGCCCTCCGCAGTCGGAACACCCCGCTCCCCGCGCCCGCCGGTGTCCGGCGGATCACTTCATGCGGGTGGCCCACTCCTGGACCTTCTCGATGCGCTGCCGCAGCTGCCCCGCCGTCGCCTCCGCGCTCGGCGGCCCGCCGCAGGTGCGCCGCAGCTCGGTGTGGATCACGCCGTGCGGCTTGCCGCTCTGATGGACGTACGCCCCGACCATCGTGTTGAGCTGCTTCCTGAGCCCGAGGAGTTCCTTGTGGGAGACCACGGGACGCCGCTCGGCGGGCAGTTCGAGGAGATCGGCCTCCTCGTCCGGCTTCTTCTTGCTGTGGGCGATCTGCCGGGCCTGCCGCTTCTGCAGCAGCATCTGCACCTGGTCGGGTTCGAGGAGCCCGGGGATGCCGAGGTAGTCCTGCTCCTCTTCACTCCCCGGGTGGGCCTGCATGCCGAACTCGGCGCCGTCGAAGAGGACGCGGTCGAAGACGGCCTCGGATTCCAGGGCCTCGAAGGAGAACTGCTCCTGCTCGCCGGTGTCCTCGTCCTCCTGCTTGTTGGCCTCGTCCATCTCGGCCTCGGACTCGGCGTAGGGGTCCTCCTCGCCGTCCTTCTTCGGCTTGTCGAGCACGTGGTCGCGCTCGACCTCCATCTCGTTGGCGAAGCCGAGCAGGTCGGGGACGGTGGGCAGGAAGACGGACGCGGTCTCGCCGCGCCGCCTGGACCGTACGAAACGGCCGACGGCCTGCGCGAAGAAGAGCGGCGTGGAGATGGTGGTGGCATACACGCCGACCGCAAGGCGCGGCACGTCGACGCCTTCGGACACCATGCGGACCGCGACCATCCACCGGTCGTCGCCCTCGGCGAAGTCGTCGATGCGCTGGGAGGCGCCGGTGTCGTCGGAGAGGACGACGGTGGCCTTGGTCCCGGTGATCTCGCGGATCAGCTTGGCGTAGGCGCGCGCGGATTCCTGGTCGGAGGCGATGACGAGGCCGCCCGCGTCGGGGATGGCCTTCCTGACCTCGGTGAGCCGCTTGTCGGCGGCCTTGAGGACGTTCGGCATCCACTCGCCGCGCGCGTCGAGCGCGGTGCGCCAGGCCTGCGAGACGGCGTCCTTGGTCATGGGCTCGCCGAGCCGCGCCGCGATCTCGTCCCCCGCCTTCGTACGCCAGCGCATGTTGCCGGAGTAGGAGAGGAAGATGACGGGCCGCACGACGCCGTCGCCGAGCGCGCTGCCGTAGCCGTAGGTGTAGTCGGCGGAGGACCGCCGGATGCCGTCGTTACCTTCCTCGTACTGGACGAAGGGGATGGGGTTCGTGTCGGACCGGAACGGCGTACCGGTCAGCGCGAGGCGCCGCGTGGCGGGCTCGAACGCTTCGAGGCAGGCCTCGCCCCAGGACTTCGAGTCACCGGCGTGGTGGATCTCGTCGAGGATCACGAGGGTCTTGCGCTGCTCGGAGCGGTTGCGGTGCAGCATCGGGCGCACGCCGACACCGGCGTACGTCACGGCGACGCCCTGGTACTCCTTGCTGAGCGGGCCCGCGCTGTACTCGGGGTCCAGCTTGATGCCTATGCGGGCGGCCGCCTCGGCCCACTGCTTCTTCAGGTGCTCGGTCGGCGCGACCACGGTGACCTGCTGCACGACGTGGTGGTGCAGCAGCCAGGAGGCGAGCGTGAGCGCGAACGTCGTCTTGCCGGCGCCGGGGGTGGCGACGGCGAGGAAGTCTCTCGGCTGCTCCTGGAGGTACCGCTCCATCGCGCCCTGCTGCCAGGCACGCAGCTTGTTCGCGGTGCCCCAGGGCGCACGCCCCGGGAAGGCGGGCGAGAGGTGGTGGGAGGAGTTGGCGGCGGCGCTGGTGGTAGTCACGGTCTCCGGGTTCGCGGGTCGGCGGCACGTATGACAACCGGGCCACCTTACCGGTGATGGGTTGACGTTCCCGTGAGATCGGGGCGGGTGCCGGGGTGGGTGCGACGGGTGTCACACCGGCCCCGGGGGGGAACCTCAGGCGGTACGTTCCTTCAGCCGCGTGCCGATCCAGGCCCCGGCCAGGGCGACCGCCGCCATCGGCAGGAAGACGGCGACGAAGGCGGCCGGGTGGGACCCCGCCGCACCCCCCGCCCCGTGTGTCGCGCCCACCGTGCCGCCGCCCAGCGCGGCGAAGGCGGCGCCGCCGACGGCGAGGAGGATCACGTTCGAGAGGCCGTCGGAGATCTGGAGTGCGGCGGAGTTCGAGCCCGCGTCGGCGGGCGGCGAGAGCCGCAGGAGCAGCACGCTCGTGGAGGCGATGACCATGCCCATCCCGAAGCACCCGAAGGCCCAGGCGACCCCGACGATCCACACGGGTACGGACGCGATGAGGACGGTCGGCGCGGCGGCGATGGAGGCGGCGACGAGCACCATGCCGATGGCGACGAGGCGTCCCCGGTAGGGCTCCATGCGAGGCCGCGACTGGACGAAGGACCCGAGCGCCCAGGTCGCACCGCCCACGGCGAGGGAGAGCCCGGCCATGGTGGGGCTGAGCCCGCGCTGCGTGACGAGCATCAGCGGCACGAAGGACTCGGCGGCGATGAACGACCCGGCGGCGACGCCGCGAAGCAGCACCACGGAGGGCAGCCCGCGCGCGGCCCGGTACGTCCCCTTGGGCAGCAGCCCCAGGACGGCGGGCACGAGGACGGCGGCACCGAGCACGGCGGGCACCAGCGAGAGCCACCGCAGGTCCTGACCGGCGTACTGAAGCAGTCCCGCGCCCAGCGAGATGCCCAGCGCGAGGCGGATACGACGCCGGTCGAACGCGGCGACGGGCGCGGAGGGATCGACGGGACCTGACGCGGTCCGGCGTATCGCGGGCAGCGCGAGGGCGAGGGGCGCTACGACGAGGACGGGGATGCCGACGAACACCCAGCGCCAGCCGAGGTGCTCGGTGACGGTCCCGGAGACGAGCGGCCCGACCACGGACGGCACGACCCAGCTCGCCGCGAACGCCGCCATGATCGAAGGGCGCAGATGCTCGGGGTAGGCGCGGCTGACGACGACGTACAGCGCGACGATCACGAGCCCGCCGCCGAGCCCCTGGACGGCGCGCCCCGCGATGAACAGCCACATGGTCCCGGCGGTCCCGCTCAGCAGCAGCCCCGCCGCGAAGAGCCCGATCCCGGCGGCGAGCGGCCCGAGCGGCCCTCGCCGGTCGGCCCACTGCCCGCTCAGCACCATGCCGAAGAGGCTGGTGGTGAAGTACCCGGAGAACGCGAAGGCGTAGAGCGAGACGCCGTCGAGTTCGCGCGCGGCGACGGGCATCGCGGTCCCGACGGCGGTCGCCTCGAAGGCGATGAGGAGGACGACGGAGACGATGCCGATGCTCAGGGCGCGGTAGGGCTTGGCCAGGACGCCACCGGCTCCCTGCGGGGCGGGCGGGGATATCGGTGCGTCGGAGGTGACATCGGTGTCACCGTGCTCCAGGGCGGTCATGCTCGCCAGAGTAAGGGGCGTCGCGCTTGGTGACCCCTGTCCGGAGGCGGGAGATCACTGGTCCCTTGGTCGTACGCCGCGTGCTCCGCGCCACGGGTCGCACGGCGCCTCCCCCGCGCGGCGGAGCCGTGCCGCACGGTTCGCGACCGGCGGCCGATCCCCGTACCGGTCCCGGATTGACAGCCTTCCGGCCATGACGACATCGACATCGCTCACCACGCCCCGACCTCCCGCCGGACGCCTCCGCACCGCCTGGCGCAAGGCGCACGCCCCCGTGCCCGGCGTCCCCCGCTGGGCCAGGAACGCCGCGTACGCCGTCCCGCTCGTCGTCCTGCCGTCGACCATCTGGCGTCTCGGCGCGGCGTTCTCCCCGGACGCCGACGGAAAGGACGGCAACCTGCCCTCGTGGCTCCCCGGCGAGGTGTACGTGTTCCTGCTGTCGGCCCTGTCCGAACTCCTCGCGTTCGCCGCGGTGGGCCTGGTGGCGGCGTGGGGCGAGGTGTTCCCCCGCTGGATCCCCTGGCTGGGCGGACGCAGGGTCAGGCCCCTGACCGCCGTCGTCCCCGCCGCCCTCGGCGCGTTCGTCCTGACGGTGATGTGGACGGCGTTGATCATCGGCGACGCCATGAACGTCACGGTCCGGGGCGACGAGTCCCCCGCGGACTACCCCGGAAATCAGGGTGGTTGGGACGGGATCCTCTTCTACGCCGGTTATCTGCCGCTGGTGCTGTGGGGGCCACTGCTCGGGGCGGTGACGGTTGCGTACTGGAGGCGGCGGGTCAGTGGTTCGACGCGTACGCGATGAAGGCGGACCAGGTGTCGGGGGCGAGGGTGAGGTGGGGGCCGTCGGTGAGCTTGGAGTCGCGGAGGTGGATGGTGGAGGGCGTTGAGGCGACCTCTACGCAGTCGCCGGATTCGTTGCTGCTGCTGTAGCTGCTCTTGCGCCACTCCAAGGCGACCTCGACGCAGTCGTCGCCCTCGCTGCTGCTGCTATAGCTGCTCTTGAACCACTCAAGCCCGGAGGCGTCCCCGACAGAGGCCTTGCCGATCATGTTTCTCCCAGCATTCGCTCGATGAAGGCCAGCGACTCCCGTGGCCTGAGAGCCTGAGTCCGGATCATTCCATAGCGCAACTCCAGGATCCTGAGCTGCTTCGGGTCGGAGACAGGGTGGCCACCGAACGCCCCCTCGGAGCGCCCAACTCCCGTGCCGTCACGGAACTTCAGCACTTCGATCAGGCCTCCCATTCCGGTATGACTCTCACAGTCGAGTGGCATCACCTGGAACGTGACACTCTGCAACTTAGCTACTTCCGCGAGGTGTTCCAGTTGTCGCCGTAGAGCCATTCTCCCTCCGATAGTGCGTCGCAGCGTCGCCTCTTCCTGTACGAAGTTGAGGGCTGGTGCGGGCGAGCGCTCGAAGATCACTCGCCGGGCCATACGGGCGGCCACGAATCGCTCCACCTGATCCGGCGAGTAGGACGGCCTCCGCATCTCGAACAGCGCCCGCATGTGCTCCTCTGTCTGCAGCAGGCCGTGGATGTTGTGGTTGCTGTACAGCCCGATCTCGACCGCCTGCGCCTCCAGCTTCGCCAAGTCACGCGCCCTCTTCGGATACCTGGCCTCACGCATCTCCTTCTTCATCCCCGAGATGCGTCCGCCCGCCCCCAGCACCTCGTCCACCTTGTCCAGGTACTCGGGGCGTGGGATCCGAGCCCCACGCTCGATCTTGCGGACAAGGTCCTCCCCGTACCCGACGCGCTCCGCGAACTCCGCGACCCGGAGCTCTGCCGCCTCCCTCCACAACTTGAGCTGTCGGCCGACGAACTCCACCACCGAGCTGATCTCATCACTCGGATCGACGTCCCAACCCGGTTCATCCACACCGTCGTTACGCTCCATTGCGCCCACCTCCGACGTACCGTCCAAACCCAACGCGCACTCGTACCCAGACGTCACCCGGGACAGCCGGGACAGGCCGGGACAAGCACCGGACAAACCTGGTACGCACCGCCCGCACCGCTGTTCACGCACTGCGCACGCGGCCACGCTCAGTGACATGAAGCGAGAATTCACCGGGACCAGGACGCTGAACCCCGAACGCCAGTTCACGATCCTGCTGTCCGCGACGCGAAGAGGCGCACGCCTGGCGCGGCTGCTCGCCAGGGAGCAACTCCGCAGCTGGGGACAGCCGTTCGAGGCGGCGGAGCAGATCGTCGCCGAGCTGGCGAACAACGCGGTGCTGCACGGTCACGTACCCGGCAGAAACTTCCGCCTCGGGCTGACGCTCACGGAGACGGCCACGCTCCGTATCGAGGTCACGGATGCCCGAGCGGACGATCTACCGAAGGGACCGGAACTCCCCGACGCGGAGGCGGAGTCGGGCCGAGGCCTGTTCCTGATCGAGGCGTACGCGAACCGCTGGGGAACGGACCTGAGCCCAAGCCCCTGCAAGACGATCTGGGCGGAAATCGACCTCTGAGCCCTGCTCAACCGGATCGAGGTTTCCACGCCCCGGTGGACCAGCACTCGGTGCTGCCCGACATCAAGAACGTAAGAAATGAGGGTGAGAACCCTTCCCACCCACCCCAAACCCCGAGGCGCTCACTCGGACGGGTGATCGCGGCCAACTCCACTGGCGCATATGCCAGTTCACGGTGCAAGCTCGCCCTCGACAACCGAAGACATGGAACGGCCCCCGCCGGGACTGCAATCCCAATGCGAGGGCCTAACACCAAGGAAGACAACACCTTCCCGATGACTGAGCAGCAGCTTAACGCGCCCCCGCCCGCGAAGCCCCCGATTCCCGCAAGCGGCATCCGGCACATCAACCGCCGCCACCCGGATCGCTTCACGGTGGTGGGGAACCACCTCACCCAGCACCGCGAACTCAGCCTCACGGCGATCGGCCTGGCCGCCCACATCCAGTCGCTGCCCGCAGGCGCCAAGGTCACGATCAAGTGCCTGGCGGACCGCTTCCCGGAGGGCGAGGTCCGCATCGCGGCGGCGCTGCGCGAACTCGAAGCGCACGGCTACCTGGCCCGAACCCGCGAGCGCCTACCGTCGGGGCAGGTCATCACCCGCACGGTGTCGTACAACAACCCACCGGCGATGACGGCAAGTCCACCGATCCCGCCACCGGCCCCCACTGCCGCACAGCCTGCGCCGATCACCCCCTCCCCCGAAGCACACCGCGCGGCGGCCGAACTCCTCACGGACCTGCGCCGCCACGACCCCCGCCTCCTGCTCTCCGCCCGCGACGTACGAAACCTCGCCCCGGCCACGACGGCATGGCTGGACCGCGGAATCCCCCCGGAGGCGGTGAGCCGCACGCTCACGGCAGGACTCCCCACCGCCCCGATCCACCACCCGGCAGCCCTGCTCGCCCACCGCCTGACCGAACTCCTGCCACCCCCACTCCCTGCCACCCCACGCCCCGCCCGCCCGGACCCGCTCCAGAACTGCGAATCCTGCGACCGCGCCTTCCGCTCACCGGAACCGGGCCACTGCCGCGACTGCACCCCGTCCGCATCCCGCTCCCCCGCGATGGCCGCATAGGGCGCCATCGCAACCCACGCATGTAGTACACAACCTGTACCTTGGAGGTATGGCCCTGAAGCGCACCAACGTCTACGCCGACGACAGCGACCTCGCCCTGATCAAGGACGCTGCCGCCCGCCTGGGCGTCTCTGAAGCCGAGATAATCCGCGAGGGCATCCACCGCATCGCGCTGGCCCACCGCGTGTGGGACGAACCGTTCGTCACCGACGAGGAGACTTTCGACCTGGGCGGGCCTGTCACCAGGGACGACATCCGCACAGCCGTGACCGACGGCCACGAGGCCCGCGAGCGCCGCAACAAGGGGCACGCGGCGTGATCGTCATCGCTGACACCTCCGGGCTCCTCACCCTCTTCAACCGTTCCGACCCCGACCACCAGAAGGCCAGGAAGACCGCGGACCAATGCGGTCTCCTCGTCGCCACACCGCTGGCCCTCACCGAGGTCCACCAGGTGGCCACCAGCCGCGCCGGACGCGGGGCCGCCGACGGCATCCTCCGTTCACTGACGGCACGCACACGGCAGATGCGGCTGGTCCTGGCCCCGCCCACGCCTGAGATCCTCGAAGCCGCGCTGTCCCTTCGTTCTCGGTACGACTCGCTGGACCTCGACCTGGTGGACGCGGTGAATGTCGCGCTGGCCGCCGAGTACGACACGGACGCCGTCCTGACGCGGGACGTCCGAGACTTCCGAGCCGTCAGGCCGCTGGGCCGTCGGTACACGCACTTCCGGATCCTGCCGGACGATCTCTAGAGCCCGGCCGCGGGGATGGGCCCCCCCGGCCCCGCTCCAGAACTGCGAAACCTGCGACCGCGCCTTCCGCCCACCGGAACCGGGCCACTGCGCCGCATGCCGGGCCCGGAGACTGGCGGCCGCCTAGCATGAGAGCCATGACTCCCGCTTCGGGCCACACGGCCAGCCACACGTACCGGACCATGCGGGAGTTCGTGCAGTCGATGGACGACACCCTCCCGGGGAAATTCGAGATCACCAAAGAAGGAATCGTCCACGACATGATGTCGCCCGCGAAGCCCCACGAGCTGACTGCGCTACGCATCCGGAAACGCCTGGAGAAGGTCATGCCGGAAAATCTGGCAGCCCACACGGGGACTCCTGACGTGGAGGATCTGCCGGAGGGGATCATGCGCCACCCCGACGTCATGGTCATTTCCGAGGCCGACATGGAGGGTGAGGGCGCTTTCGATCCACGAACGCTCATCGCCGCCATCGAGGTCGTCTCCCGCTCCAACCCGGACAACGACTGGGTCAGCAAGATGCGGGACTACCCCCTCGTGGGCGTCCCCGTGTACGTGATCTTCGACCCCCGCACCGGCTCGGGCGCGGTCATGACGGACATCCATCCGACGCCGGAGGGCCCTCGCTACGCCACCCGCAAGGACTTCGTCTACGGCGAGCCCGTCACCATCTCGGACTGGACGATCCCCACGAACGACCTCCCGCGGTACGCCTGAGCGACACGGCTGACCCGCCGCCAGGGACAACACGACGAGACGAGACGTATTGCATCGCTCCAACGTCTGCGCCATGATGGCGACACAAGGCAGCGAGACGAGACGTCTCGTTGTCACACCGTGGACGTGAGGAGCAATGCCATGAACCAGCGATTCGTCCAGGTAGACCCGACGGTGCGGCTGTGGTCCGAGGAGCGCGGCGATCCCCGGGACTCCGCCTTGCTGCTGATCATGGGGGCCGGGGCGTCCGGCCTGGGTTGGCCGGAGGAGCTGGTCGACGCGTTGGCCGCGCGCCACCGCGTCATCCGCTACGACCACCGGGACACCGGCCGCTCCAGCCTGAGTTTCGACACGCACCCGTACCGCGTCGTCGACCTCGCATCGGACGCGATCGCCGTCCTCGACGCGTACGAAGTGGAGCGGGCGCACGTCGTCGGTCTCTCCCTGGGCGGCATGCTCACCCAACTGCTGATCGCCGATCACCCCGAACGGCTGCTCAGCGCGACAGTGATGGGCGCGGGCGCTCTCAGCAGCACCCCCCTGTCGCACCCGGACGGCTCCCGAACCCCCGTGGACCAACTACCGCCCATCGACGCACGGTTGCTCGAACGATGGTCCCGCCCCCACGAGAACCGTGGCCTGGAGGGCGAGCTGGACCACCGCGTGGAGCACTGGCGGCTACTCAACGGCGATCAACTCCCCTTCGACGCCGAGGAATTCCGGGCTTTGGAGCGCCGCATCATCGAGCACGCCGGGCGCTACGAGGAACCCATGACCCACGGACGCGCGGACCACTCGGGCATGGACCGTACCGAGGAACTCGCGCGCACCGAGGTGCCAACCCTGGTGATCTCGGCCCCGGCCGAGCCCGTCTTCCCGCCGCCGCACCCCGAGCATCTCGCCCAAGTGATCGCCGGGGCACGGCTGGTGGAGATACCGGGCATGGGGCACGCGCTGCCCCGCGCGGTCCACGCGCCCCTGGCGGCGGCCGTTCTCGACCACACCCTGGCCGCGGACGCCCGGCCCCGGCCGGGGGCGGGAACGTAACCCCGATCTCTCCCTGCTCGGCGAAGCGCGACCTGCTCCTCCATCGCCGAGCCGAAGCCCGCCCCGCCCGACCGCGCCCGGCCGGAGACGTCACGCCACCGTGGGTGAGGGCGGGCGGGTGGGAGGAGGCCTCAGCGACACGGCGCCGGGTCACACGGGACCAGCCCGGCGCCCCCGGCGAGATCACGCCATGCTCTGCGCCCCGTCCAAGGACTCCCGGATGACATCCGCGTGGCCCGCGTGCTGGGCGGTCTCGCCAATGACGTGGAGCAGGACGCGACGCACCGACCACCGGGTGCCCGGCTCGGACCACGGCGCGTCCGGCAGCGGGTGGCTCGCGCCGAGGTCGGGCACGGAGCGGACCAACTCGTCGGTGTGGAGCGCCACTTCCTCGTACGCGGTAAGGACACCGGTCAGCGTCTCGCCGGGCAGCAGCCGGAACTCGTCGGCGCGCCGGGCCCAGTCCTCCTCGGTCATGTCGGTCACGCCGCCAAGCGCCGAGGGGCCTTCCTGGATGAAGGCCGCCCACACGCGCTCGACCGAGGTGACGTGCTTGACCAGGCCGCCCAGGCACAGCTCGCTCGCTGTGGTCCGGCGTCCGGCCTGCTCGTCGGTGAGGTCGCGGGTGGTGAACCGCAGGGAGCGCCGGTGCTGGGCCAGCGTCGCCAGCAGGTCGGCGCGCTCGCCCGTGGCCACGTCGTCGCGGGTCGTCGTCTCGCTCATGGTGTGGTGTCTGCCTTCCGTCGCGGGAGCCACACGCTAGACACCAACTAGGCCAGCCTCTGACCTACACGAAGCTCCCGACGTACATCCGTGGGGTGATCTACGGAGCTCTGTTACACGACCTACAACCGGCCGCAATGGTGGGTGATTTACCTTTATTCCGCACTCGCCGGACGGCAGAGAGCAAAAGGGCTTTACCACGCGGATCCACCGGACCAGTGGACTCGTGGACCCGTGCCGTGCGAGAGCACGCCACCGCATCGTGAAGGGGAACACGCCGTTATGCGCACCAACACCCACCGCCGCACCGCTCTGCGTACCGCCGCCATCTCGGTCATCGCCGGTACGGCCCTGCTGGCTCCGGCCGCGGCGGCCCTGGCGAGTTCGCCCGCCCCCCAGCGCCCCGCCGTCGCTCCGGCCGCCGCGGCGAAGGACGTGAAGATCGACATCGGCGCCGGTGTCACCATCACCGTCAAGGGCGGCAAGCCGTACTACAACGGCAAGGTCATCAAGCCGGGCGGCACCGTCGACGACGGCATCTACGTGCACCTGAGCGCCGACGGCAAGCGCCTGTACAGCAAGACGCAGGGCGGCGGCACGCCGTACGCGATCTGGGACGTCAAGACCGGCAAGAACCTCGGCACCCAGAAGACCAGCCCCACCGCGAAGGCCAAGGCCGCGCTGACCGCCAAGCCGTCCGCGACGTCCGTGAAGGCCTGGCAGGAGCTGCGCGTCAGCGGCAAGGCGACGGGCATCAAGGCCGGCAGCAAGGTCACCCTGCAGCAGAAGCAGCGCGGCACCTGGAAGTCCCTGCCCGCGAGCACGAGCGTCAACAAGTCCGGTGCGTACTCGATGCGCGTCAAGCTCGGCCTCAAGGGCAAGAACGACCTCCGCGTGCAGAGCGGCACCACGCTGTCGCCCGTCTTCAACGTCACGGTGCGCTAGAGCCAACCCCCGATGCGCTACGGCGCATTCCCCCAAGGCGGGCGGTCGCGGAATCACCGGCAGGTGGTCCCGCGGCCGCCCGTTCTAGCGTGCCGTCCCCGTCGTCCAGGTGACCGGCAGCTCGTGTACGCCGTAGATGTTCATGTCCGTCCTGAGCCTCACCTCGTCGGCGGGGACGGCGAGTTCGAGGGTCGGGAAGCGGCGGAACAGGCCCTCGAAGCCCGCGCGCATCTCGATGCGGGCCAGTTGCTGGCCGAGACACTGGTGGACGCCGTGCCCGAAGGCCGTGTGGCCCCGGGCCTTGCGGTGGATGTCCAGGGTGTCGGGGTTCTCGAAACGCTCGGGGTCGTGGTTGGCGGCAAGGAGCGAGGCGACGACGGTCGAGCCCTTGGGGATCGTCTCGCCGCAGAGCTCGATGTCCTCCGTGGCGATGCGATAGAAGATGTCGGCGACGGACAGATAGCGCAGGAGCTCCTCGACGGCGTCGGGCATCAGCTCGGGGGCGGCGCGCAGTTCGGCCAGCTGCTCGGGGTTCTCCAGGAGCGCGAACGTACCCAGTGACACCATGTTGGCGGTGGTCTCGTGCCCCGCGAGCAGCAGCAGGAAGGCGATGCCCGTCAGCTCCTCGATGCTGAGGTCGTCGTCACGGGTCAGGTCGGACAGGATGTCGTCGCCGGGCTCAGCGCGCTTGTCCGTGACCAGCTTGGACAGGAACGAGGTCATCCCCTCGTACGCGGCCACCTTCTCGTCGAGCGTCACGTCCTTCTCCATGAACTTGGCGGAGTTGCCCTGGAAGGTCGCCCGGTCCGCGTGGGGGACGCCGAGAAGTTCGCAGATGACCAGCGCGGGCACCGGCAGCGCGAACTCCTTGACCAGGTCGACCGGCGGGGTGAGGCGCTCCAGCTCGTCCAGTTGCCGCTCGGTGATCTCGACGATGCCCTCTTCGAGCTGCTTCATGCGCTTCACGGTGAAGGCCCCGATGAGCTTGCGCCGCAGCCGCGTGTGTTCCGGCGGGTCCATGGCGATGAACACGCCCGGAAGCTGCGGGGACGGTTCGGTGGGCGCGGCCATGCCGGTCATCTCGTACGGGATGTGGATGATGTCGGTGTCCTGGCGGGAGCTGAACCGGTCGTCGGCTATGAGTTGGCGGACCGCTTCGTAACCGCTGACGAACCAGCCCTCGTGGCCGTCCGGGAAGAGCACGGGGCTGACCGGGCGGCTCTCGCGCAGGCGGGTGATGCCGCTCGGCGGCACGAAGGGGCCCGCGTCGCGGTCTGCGGGAAGGCCGTTCGGGGTGGCAGGAGCCGTGCTGCTCATGGAATGCCCTCTCGGTACGGGTGGGTGTCGCGGTCGATGTGGCCACATTGACCGATGGCGCGGACATACGACTGACACAACGCTGACACCAACGACCCGCCCGGCACCAGAGGGCCGTTCATGAACGGCCTGGGGTCGTTCATGAACGCGGCGTGGCAGTCCCGTTGCGGCGCGCCGTGATCCCTTGAGGCCGCCGCCGGGGCCCCGCTACGTTCAAGAAGTCAGGTCAGCGAGACTGGTCAGCCAGTCACGCTGAACGGCCTGGCCGTGTGCCCGAGTGGTTTAGGGGCTGGACTGCAAATCCAGTAACGCGGGTTCGATTCCCGCCACGGCCTCCACCGCACCGCACCGCACGGCACGACGGCGGCGCGCCGAGGCGGGCACCGCACGGGCCCTTTCAGGGCCGCTCGGTCGGCGCGTCCTCAAGGTCGCCCGACCGCGCCAAGAGCATCTCGCTCCTGTTGGGAAACTCGTTGCGGGGGACCCTGTCGATGATCGGATGGTCCGTCGCCATGCTCACCACGTTCAACGTGTTGTACACGGCGACGTAGGTGTTGAAGTCGGCGCCGCCGACCACCACGTATCCGTCAGGGACCTCGCCACGACCGAGGGCGGCGCGGTCGGGAAAGGTGTACAAGAGCGCGTCGTGCGCGAAGCCGGTACGCGCGTGCTGCTGGTACGACGTGTACAGCGTCGGCTCGCCGATGCCGTGTCGGAAGCGCTTGCGTCCGGTGGCCCTCGGCAGTGTCACGAAGGCCTCGGTCGAACGGTCGGCCGACTCCAGGAACGTGCCGGGCCCGCTCAAGCGCCCCGGAGCCACAGCGGCGAGCGCGATCTCCCTCTCGGTCCTCCGGACCATCGCCTGCGCCGCGCTTCGCAGGATCTTGGTGAGTTGCTTGTCGGGATTCCAGATCTCACGGACCTCGAAGTCGTACCAGTGCGACTCGATGGTCGCAGTGCGGTAGGACCACTCCCGCTCGTACAGATACGGGCCGGTGCCGCGCACCGCGGTCGACCGCTCGATGAACTCCTGCCAGTCGCCGTAGTTGAGCAGGTGCGTCGTCGCCCAGATCCCGAACCGGTCCCAGTTCGGTGCGCCCTCGATCCCGGTCAACGCGAGGAAGCCGACCTCGTGGTCGTCCAGCCACTTCTGGATCGTTGCCCGGTCGGTCGTCTCCTCGTTGCTCCAGAAAGGCGCGAGGTTGTCGTCGACCGCCTTCATCGTGGGGGCCACGCCCTTGTCCTGCCACCACATGATGTCCCTCAACGCCGCACCGACGTCGTGGTCGGCGGAGTGTGCCCGTTCCTGTTCCACCAGGGGCGCCACCAGATTCACCATCTCCAGGGCGATGAGGAACCCTGCCGTCACCCGCGTCCCACCGCCCGGCACGGCTCCCGGAAGGCTGCCAAAAAGCCGTGCCTGTTCCCTGCGCGGCAGTCGGCTGGACCGGACGAGCCTGCGAGCGGTGTCCGGCGCGATCTCCCACAGTGCGTCGATCCCCGCCTCGGACATCCGCCCCGTGCGACGGGCCTCCAGGAGCTCGCCCTCGAATCTCTCCAAGTGCGGCCCGAGCCTGGCCAGTTCCGTCAGCCGGGCCATGGTCACGGGCAGCAGTTCCTCGGTCGCCAGCTGATCGAGCCGTCGGCGCGCCTGCTCCCGGGCGGTGCCTTCCTCCGGACTCCCGTCGGCCTTCGCCCTCACGTAGGCGTCCAGCGCTGCCTCCAGTTCTGAACGGGTCCGCCGGACTTGCTCGGTCAGTTGCTCACTCCCCCGCACGAACCTCCCGTAGCGGTCGAGAATCTCCTCTGCCCTGGCAAGGCCCGCGAGACGGTTCCCGGCGTCTTCGAAGCCAGGGATGCGGAAGGTCGCCTTCACTCGTGGGCGCGCCACTCCCTCAGGCAGGTGCTCCTGCTCTTCCACCACGGTGGGAGCGACGGAGATCTCGGTGAAGCCCGCCGCGACGGCGGCCCGTCCGGACGGGGTCGCGCCCGCGGCCTCCGCCGAGCCGCGCCCGGCCGCCACCTCGCGCTGGTACACGGCGAGGTTGCTCGATGGCTCGTCAGCGTTCATGTAGCTCCAGTCCCCCTCGAAGGCCAGGACCCGTACGCCCCTCCCTCGGAACCAGGCCAGCGCCGCTCCGAACTGCTCCGGCAGGGACTTCATCGTGCGGGCCCGGGCCGTGCGCTCGGGATTGACCAGCCGCACGCTCGCCCGCATGGTGCCGTTGCCGTCGACCCAGAACAGTGACCAGTAGCGCTCCTGCCACCCCTCGCTTCCCTCCGTTCCCTCGGAAATCAGGTATCCGGAGCGGTAGTCGACCTTCCCGAAGAGGTTCTCGACGTAAGTCGGCGCCAGATCGTGCATGTCCCGGCGGGTGAGACCTATGTCCGGATCCGGGGGCACACCGGGCTTCGGAGCGCGGGGCAATCCATGCGGTGGTTCCCTGACTGGTGCGGGCCGCTGCCCACTGATGACGGCGGCCGCGGCGGCCTCGGCCTCGCGTTCGGCGGCATCCTGACGGCCGGTGGGCGGCGCGTCCGCAGGAACGGGCCCTGTCCTTCGCTGCTGGAGCACGTGAGTCAGTTCGTGTGCGATGAGGCTCAGCCCTGCGGCGGAGTGCGGGTCCGTGTCGACACCGAGCACAACGTGTTCCCCGGTCGCGAACGCGGACGCGTCGATGTTTCCGGCCGCCGTCGGGTCTCGGTGCCATCGCACCGTGTCGAATGCCGCGTTGAACCGCCGCTCCAGTTTCCCGCGCACGTCGACCGGCAGGGGGGCACCCGTGCTCCGGTCCCTTCGGGACGCACCACGCTGACCAGCACGACGCCCACGTGCGAATTCCATGTGGAAGGAGTCTGGACGCCCAACGTCACACCGCCGTCACCGACGCAGGGACACCGCCTGCCCCGTCCTTACGCGTTCGATTCTTGTAACTAGCCGGGATCCTGCCCCGCCGCGCCGACATACTCCGGGAACAGCACCTCAGTGCTACGAACTCACTGTTCCAGGAGGAAACTTGCGCGACCACGTGAAGAGAGCCTGCGCGGCGGCCGTCGCCACGGCCGCCGCCATGGCCCTCACGGCGGGCATGACGGGCCCGGCGTCGGCCCAGCGAAACGAGCCCTTACGCCCCGGCGACACGGGTGCACGGGCGACCGGCATCAGCACCGGCACCGGCACCGGCACCAGCACCGCGACACAGGACCACCACCAGCTCACCCTCATCACCGGTGACCACGTCACCGTCGACCCCCAAGGGCGCGTCACCGGGTTCACCCCGGCGAAGGGCCGCGAGCACATACCCGTCCGTACGCACCGCTCGCCGGACGGCCACACCCTCGTACTCCCGGCGGACGCCCAGCGTCTGATCGCCGACGGCCGGATCGACCAACGGCTTTTCGACGTCACGGAGTTGAGCAAGAAGCGCAACCGCGCCGCCCAGGCCAAGGGCCTCAAGGTGATCGTCGGCTACCGGGGTGCCGCCCAGGCCACCGCGAAGGCCGACGTCAGGGCCGCCGGAGATACCACCGTCCGCCGCTCACTCAAGGCGCTGAACGCCGACGCCCTCACCACCCCCAAGCGCGACGCGGGCGACCTGTGGAAGGCCCTCACCGGCGAGCAGGGCAGCGCCCGCACCACCGCGTCCGGCATCGCGCACGTCTGGCTCGACGGCACCCGCAAGGCGACCCTCGACAAGAGCGTCAAGCAGATCGGCGCCGACAAGGCCTGGGACGCGGGCTACGACGGCAAGGGCGTGAAGATCGCCGTCCTGGACACCGGCGTGGACGCCACCCACCCCGACCTCAAGGACCAGGTCGCCGCCGAGAAGAACTTCACCGCTTCCGCCGACGCCAAGGACCGCTACGGCCACGGCACCCACGTCGCGTCCACCGTGGCGGGCACGGGCGCCAAGTCCGGCGGCAAGTTCAAGGGCGTCGCCCCCGGCGCCAAGATCCTCAACGGCAAGGTCCTCAGCGACGACGGATTCGGCGACGACTCGGGGATCATCGCGGGCATGGAGTGGGCGGCGGCCGAGAAGGCCGACGTCGTCAACCTCAGCCTCGGCGGCGGCGACGCCCCGGGCATCGACCCCCTCGAAGCGACCGTCAACAAGCTCTCCGCCGAGAAGGGCATCCTCTTCGCCATCTCGGCGGGCAACGACGGGGTGCCCGGTTCCGTCGGCTCCCCGGGCAGCGCGGACGCCGCCCTGACCGTCGGTGCGGTCGACGACAACGACAAGCTCGCCGACTTCTCCAGCCAGGGTCCGCGGGTCGGCGACGGCGCCATCAAGCCCGACGTGACCGCCCCCGGTGTGGACATCACCGCCGCGGCCGCCCCGGGATCCGTCATCGAGAAGCAGGTCGGCCAGAACCCCGAGGGCTATCTGACGATCTCCGGCACGTCCATGGCGGCGCCGCACGTGGCGGGCGCCGCCGCGCTGCTCAAGCAGCAGCACCCCGACTGGAAGTACTCCGAGCTCAAGGGCGCGCTCACCGGGTCCACCAAGCCGGGCAAGTACACGCCGTTCCAGCAGGGTTCGGGCCGGATCGCGGTCGACAAGGCCATCGAGCAGACGGTCGTCGCCGAGCCGGTGTCCGTCAGCTTCGGTACGCAGCAGTGGCCCCACACCGACGACAAGCCGGTCACCAAGAAGGTGACGTACAAGAACCTCGGCAAGGACGACGTCACCCTCGACCTCACCGTCGAGGCCACCGGGCCCAAGGGCGACCCGGCCCCCGCCGGGTTCTTCACCCTCGGCGCGGACAAGGTGACCGTCCCGGCGGGCGGCACCGCCTCCGTCGACCTGACCGCCGACTCCAAGCTGGGCGCGGGCCTGGACGGCGCGTACTCCGCGTACGTCGTGGCGAGCGGCGGCGGCCAGTCCGTGCGCACCGCGGCGGCGATCGACAACGAGGTCGAGCGGTACGAGGTGACGCTGAAGTTCATCGGCCGCGACGGGAAGCCCGCGCCGAACCACAACTCGACCCTCTCCGCCATCACCGGCGCCGACAAGGGCCTCAACCTCTTCCCGAACGACCCGTCGGGGACCGACACCTTCCGTGTGGCCAAGGGCAGTTACCTGCTCGACTCGGCGATCTACGTCGACCCCGAGAACGGTGACAAGGGCGTCGACTGGCTCTTCCAGCCGACGCTGGCCATCGACAAGAAGATGACGGTGACCGTCGACGCGCGCACCGCCAAGCAGGTCGACATCACGGGTCCCGACCAGGCCGCGAAGCTGAAGTTCATGGACTCCCGCATCACCTACCAGGGCTACGAGTTGGGCGCCCTGAACGTCACCTCCTTCCAGAGCATGCGCACCGCCCACCTCGGCCCCCAGGTGCCGGAGGGCCTCGGTCAGCAGTGGCTCGCCACCTGGCGCAAGGACGCGGACACGCGGTACGACATGCTCCTCGGCGGCGCCGTCAAGAAGGTCGCGACCGGCTACAGCCGACACCTGAAGCCCGCCGACTTCGCCACGCTGAAGGTCGGCATGGGCGCCTCGTCGCCCGGCCGCACGGGCTCCATCGCCGTCGCCGGATACCTGCCGTTGGCGGGCGGCATCTCGCCGATCTTCCCCGGCCAGAAGCTGCCGCGCACCCAGACCGTGCACGTCTCCGCGCTCGACGGAGTGCGGTGGGGCATCGACTTCGACCAGTACGGCGACAAGAACGCGGACGGCGAACCCGCCTGGGACGGTGCCTACCGGATGACCCCGGGTGCCTACACGGCGGGCCGTACGTACGCGAAGTCCTTCAACACCGGCGTCTTCGGCCCCGCCCTCGGCAAGGACATGGGCATCTTCCGCGAGGGCGACAAGCTCGGCGGCAGCCTGCCCGTCGTCGCCGACGGCAAGGGACACGCGGGCTGGAGCACCTACGCGTCGGCGAAGTCGACCCTGTACCGGGACGGCACGAAGATCGCCGAGAACGGTGACCCGCTGACCGGCTCCGAGACGTACACGGTCCCGGCACAGGACGCCGCGTACAAGCTCACGACCACCGTGAAGCGCGACCCGAAGGTCGCCACGGCCTCGTCCCGCGTCGACGCCAGCTGGACGTTCCGGTCCAAGAAGGTGACCGACAGGACCCAACTCCCGGCGTCCACGGTCCGGTTCGCCCCCAAGCTCGACCTGAAGAGCCTGGCCCCGGCGGGCGCGACCCAGTCCGTCCCGGTCAAGATCCAGGGCGCGGCGGCCGGTGCGGGCAACCTCAAGTCCCTCGCGGTGTACGTGTCGTACGACTCCGGGCGGACCTGGCAGAAGACCCCGGTCCTGGCCGGGAAGATCTCCGTGAAGAACCCGGCGAAGGGCAAGGGGATCGCCCTCCGCGCGAAGATCACCGACAAGGACGGCAACAAGTCGACGCTGTCGGTCTACGACGCCTACTTCGGCAAGTAGTCCTGACCGAGGCGCACCCCTAGGCGTGCGGGGAGGCCCGGGTGGGCAATCAGCTCACCCGGGCCTCTTCCAGTCGCGCCAGGATCGCGTCGACGGTCTCCTCGACCGTCAACTCCGAGCTGTCCAGCCAGAGTCCGAGTCGCGGAGTCGTCTCGCGCAGGCCGGTGTCCAGGTCCTCGACGGTCCACGCGCCGTAGCCCGTCTTGCCGCGTCCGGCCTCGCGGGCGGCGACCGCGTCGGGGCGCGGGGCGAGCACGACGACGTGGGCGGGGCGGGTTCTGATCAGCTCGACGTACGTCTTCAGGGGCGGGCCCAGGATGACGTCCTGGACGATCGCGGTGAATCCGGCGTCGGCGTACGCGTCGGCCGTCGAGGCGGAGAGCCGGTAGCGGAGCTGGAGTTGGGCCTCCGCCTCGCCCCCGGCGTCGGGTTCGTACTCGACGCCGCCCGAGACGATCATCCGGCGGTAGACGTCACCGCGCACGTGTACGGCCTTGGCGAGGCGCTCGGCCAACGCCTGCGCCACCGTGGACTTTCCGGACGCCATGATGCCGGTGATGACGATGACGCCACCGGGGTCAGAGGTGCTGGTAGTCATGCCACCCATCGTGCCAGCGCGCCCGGCACCACCGCCTCCGGATTACCGCGCCACCGCCGCCCGCGGTCGGCCCCTCCGTGTCACCAGGCCCAGGCCTCCAGGAGAGTCACCGCACCGGCGACCGAGAAGAGCGCCCCACCGACGCGCACGGTCGTCACGCTCTTCGGCCACATCCGCTGCTGGTAGGACATCATCTGGAACCAGTCGGCCGCACGGAACACGTTGGTGGCCAGCACCGTGCCGCCCACGAAGGTGAACAATCCCCAGCCAGTCACGATCGCCCGCGCTACGCCGAGGGTGCGGCCACCGCCGCCTGCGGGCGGATCGGGAGGCGGTTGACCGGGCGGCCCGTCGCCGCGCGGACCGCCGACGCGATGGCCGCGGGGGACGTCACCACCGGGACCGCGCTGGCCGCCTTCGCGCCGAACGGGGCGACCACGTCCCGTTCCTCGACCAGCTTCACGATGCGGATGTCGGGGGTGTCCAGGGCCGTGGGCAGCGCGTAACCGGTGAGGTCGGGGTGGCGGACGATGCCGCGCGGGGTGCGCAGGTTCTCCGTCAGCGCCGCGCCCACGCCCTGTGTGACGCCCGCCTCGATGCGGACCTTCAGCTGGGCGGGGTTGAGGATGCGGCCCACGTCCTGGGCGACGGCCAGTTCCACGACCCGGACCGAGCCGATCTCGATGTCAACGTCGACCACCGCGCGGATCGCGCAGAACGCCATGCCGACGAACGCGTCGCCCTGTCCGGCCTCGTCGAGCGGCTCGGTGGGGTGCGGGCGGCATTGGGCCGTGGCCCACAGTTCCTTGCCGTCCAGGGCTTCGGTGACGGTCGTGGAGAGGACCCCGTCGTACGAGGTGATCTTGCCGTCGGTGATCTGGAGCAGCTCGGTGGACATGCCGAACTTGTGGGCGAGCGGCTGCAGGAGCTGGGTGCGCACCATCTTCGCCGCGCGCTCCACCGCGCCGCCCGACACCCAGGTGTGGCGTCCGCGACAGCTCGGGCCCGCCGGGGGCTGGTCGGTGTCGACGGGGGCGACGCGCACGTCGTCGATGCCGAGCGTCTCCTGGACGATCTGGCGGGCCAGCGTGGTGAACCCCTGGCCGGTCTCGACGGCCGCGCAGATGACCGTGGCGGCGCCGTCGTGGACCTTCACGGTCGCCGTGGAAACCTCGTCCGTGCCCTCGGCGCCGAGCAGCTGGACCATGCCGAGGCCGTAGCCGACACCACGGCGCACGGCGGCGGGCTCGCCCGCGCCCTCGGGCCCGCCGGGCAGCAGCCACTCGTCCTCGGGGGTGTCCTTGGGCAGCTCGGGCAGCGGGAAGTCCCGCACGGCGGCGAGGAGTTCGGCCACCGGGGCGGGACAGGTCACCGTCTGCCCGGTGGGCAGGATGTCGCCGGTCGCCATGACGTTGCGCAGGCGCAGCTCCGCCGGGTCGACGCCCAGCTTCTTGGCGATCTTGTCCATCTGGGCTTCGTACGCCGCGCACACCTGCATGGCGCCCTCGCCCCGGACGTGCCCCGAGGGCGGGTTGTTCGTGCGTACGGCCCAGCCCTCGATGAAGGCGTTCGGTACGACGTAGGGGCCGCAGGCGAAGGAGACGGCGGCCGCGAGCGCTTCCGATGACGTGTCCGCGTACGCGCCCGCGTCGAGCAGGATCTGCGCCTCGACCTTGACGAGCCTGCCCTCGGCGTCCGCGTGGTGGCGGTAGCGAAGGAGCGTGGGGTGCCGGTGCGCGTGGCCGAGGAAGGACTCCTCGCGGGTCGCGGTGAGCTTGACGGGGCATCCTGTCCGCAACGCCAGGAGTCCCAGCGGGAGTTGGAAGCCCGCGTCCTCGCGGTCGGCGGTCGCGCCGGGCACCCCGGTGACGACGATCTTCACGTGGTCCGGGGTGAGGCCGAAGCAGGCGGCGGCCCTGTCCCGGTCGGCGTGCGGATCGGTGGAGGCCAGGTACAGCTCCACTCCCCCGTCCGGGCGCGGCACCGCGAGCCCGGCCTCCGCGCCGATGGGCGCGGGGTCCTGGCGGCCGATGCGGTAGAGCCCCTCGACGACGAGCTCGCCCGCCGCCTCCGGGTCGCCGTGCCGCAGCGGGATGTGCCGGATCAAGTTGCCGTCGGGGTGCAGCGGTTCGGCCTCGAAGGCCTTCTCCGGGTCGGTGACGGGGTCGAGCACCTCGTACTCGACGATGATCGCGGCGGCCGCCATCCGCGCCGTGTCCGGGTGGTCGGCGGCGACCGCGGCGATGGGCTCGCCGTGGTGGCGTACGACGTCGGAGGCGAAGACCGGACGGTCCGCGACCGCACGGCCGTGCAGCGCGTCCCCCGGCACGTCCTCGTGCGTGACGACGGCGCGGACGCCGGGCATCTCGCGCGCGTGCGTGGTGTCGATGGAGACGATGCGGGCGTGCGCGTGCGGCGAGCGGAGCACCGCCGCCCACAACAGGCCCTCCGCCCACAGGTCCGCGGCGTACGGGAAGGTGCCCTCGGTCTTGGCGCGGCACTGCGCCGACGGCAGCGAGGAGCCGATGCCGTGCGGCAGTTGCTCGGGGCTCTGTGGCGCGGCGGAGCTGGTCGCGGTGGCGGCTTCGTTGCTCACGCCTGGCCTCCGTCCCGGCCGTACGGCCCCTGGGGTCCTTCGGGTTCGTCGTAGGGCCCGTCGTGGTACGGCCCGTCGTGCGCCGCCGGGTGGACGCCGCCCGCGCCGGGGCCCGCCTGGTGCGGGATGCGGGCCGTGTCGCCCCGCTCCTCCGAAGGACCGGCGGCCGCGGCGTTCGCCTCGCGCTCGGCCACCACCTCCTGGACGGCGTCGAGCACGCCCCGGTAGCCGGAGCAGCGGCAGAGGTTGCCGCACAGCGCGCGGCGGGTCTCCAGGTCGGTGGGGGCGGGGTTGCCCTCGAGGAGGTCGTGCAGGGTCATGGCCATGCCCGGTACGCAGAAGCCGCACTGGACCGCGCCGCACGCGCCGAGCGCGCGCTGCACGTCGGAGGGCTGCCCGTCCACGGCGAGGCCCTCGACGGTGCGGACCTCGCTGCTCGCGGTGGTCGCCGCGGGCACCAGACAGGAGGCCACGAGACGGCCGTCCACCTGGACGTTGCAGGCCCCGCACTCGCCCTGCGAGCAGCCGTCCTTGGCCCCGGCGAGACCGAGCCGCTCGCGCAGCACGTAGAGCAGGGACTCGCCGATCCAGGCGTCGGTGACGGGGCGGTCGGCGCCGTTCACCCGTAGGACGTACGAGACGAGGGGGTGGTCGTCGTGGAGGGGGGCGGAGGCGGTGGCCGGTTCGTCCAGTTCCGCCTCGTTCTCGGGGTCCGCCTCGGGCTCGGGTTCGGTGGGCTCTTCGGCGGCGGGTTCCGGGGCCGGGATCGGGTCGGCCTCGGGAACAGGAGCAGGAGCGGGCGCGGGCGCCTCGGTCACGTCTTCGGCGGGCTCCGGGGCCGCGGCGGGCTCCGGCTCCACGAGCTCCACGAACTCGTCGTGCGCGTCCGGCTGTTCGATGACGGGCTCGGCGGGGGCCTCGACGGGCTCCGGGGCTTCCGGGACCTCCGGGTACTCCGGGGCCACCGGGCGCTCCGCGGCCTCGCGCTCGGCGGCGCTGGGCACGCGCACGGCCCGCAGCAGCGTCGTCTGCTCGAACCGGGTCTCCTGCTGGTTCTCCTGAGCCGGGGCAGGGCTCTCCGGGGCCCGGTACTCCGGGACGTGCCGCTCCTGGGGCGGTGCGGCCGTGACCTCCGGCTCCAGCTCCGGCTCCAGGACAGGCGCCTCCTGGGCCTGCGCGCCCCACGGCGCACCGGCCCCCGCCCCCGTCGCCCACGGCGCGGCCGCGCCACCGGGCAGGGTCGCGGGCGGCGTGCCGCCCCACGTGGCGAGCGACGACGTCGTGAACTCGCCCGATTCGTCCGGAAGATCACCGTCGGCGACCGGGATCGACCACTGGCCCGTGACGTCGGAAGCGGCCTCGTGCGGCTGCTCGTACCCGTGCGCGGGCTCGTGCGCGGGTCCGTGCCCGTGCTCGTGCCCATAGCCCTGCTCCGCGGCGTTCGCCTCGGGGAAGCTCCACTGCCCGGTCGCCCGGGGGTCGTAGCCCTGGTGCTGGCCCTGGGTCTCCTGGGGCTGCTGGGCCTGCTGACTCTGCGCCGTGCCCGCCTCGGGCCAGCTCACGGACTGGCCGCCGCCCATCGCTCCGGTGATCTCGGGCGGCATGACCCACGTGCCCGTGGCGGCCGGGTCGGTGGCGTCCGCGGTGGTCGGGGTGACCGTTATCTGCGGCGGCACATAGCCGTGCCCCGGCGCGGCCAGCGGGACGTCCAGCATGCCCTCGGGGAGCTGTACGAACGCCGTCGCGTCCGAGTCGTACTCGCCCTGCGGGTGCGGCTGCCAGCCGCCGCCGTTGTGGGTGTTCTGGTCGTCGCTCACGACAGCGCCCTCCCCAGTGCTCGTCGGGCCAGTGCGGCTACGGTGCGCCGCAGGTGCAGTACGGCGGGCGGCAGTGGCTGTTCGCCGCCGTCGGCCGCCGGGGGCTGTTCGGGGATGCACGCGGCGGCGACGTACTCACCGAAGGCGGTCACCGCTTCGGGCACCAGGCTGCCCCGCTCGCCGTCCCAGTCGATCAGCGAGGCGACCCACTGCTCGGCTTCGAGGGGGCGCAGCGGCATCGGGGCGATGGCGCCGACCGCGCACCGCACGCCCCGGCGCGCGGGGTCGAGGACCAGCGCGACGGAGGCCGTGGCCCGGCCAGGACCGGTGCGCCCGGTCGCCTTGAGGAAGACCTGGGGTGCGTGCAGCAGCGGCACGCGGACGAAGCCGATGAGCTCGCCGGGGCGGAGCATCTCCATGCCCGCGAGGAGGTGCGGAACGGGGACCTCGCGGCGGGTGCCGCCGGGTCCCGCGATGATCAGGACGGCTTCGAGCGCGGCGAGCACGGGCAAGGTGTCGCCGGTCGGCGCGGCCGAGGCGATGTTCCCGCCGAGGGTGCCCGCGTTGCGGATCTGCGGCGGTCCCGCGGCGCGCGCGGCGGCGGCGAGGGCGGGGATCAGCGCGGCGAAGTCGGGGCGGCCCATGCGGGCGTGGGTCAGTCCGGCGCCGAGCAGCGCGTGACCGTCCTGGTACTGCCAGCCGCGGATCTCGCTGATGCGGCCGAGACCCACGAGGGCGGCGGGCCGCAGCTGTCCGGAGTTGACCGAGGCCATCAGGTCCGTGCCACCGGCGACGGGCACGGCGGCGGGCATGGCGGCGAGTGCCGCCACTGCCTCGTCGAGCGTGGCGGGCAGCTTCACCGACTGCGGTGCCTGTGCCGCCTGCGGTGCGTGCGTGCTCAAAACCGGCTGCCCCTTCCCGATGCCCGGCCGCGTACTTCACGTACTCGCCGTTCGCGGTGTTCGCTACGTTTCCGACGTCACACCGTTACGCCTGTTCCGCCGTACGGTACGTGCTCACAACCCGGACGTGGCAACTCTGGCACATCTTCCCCGGGCCCCGGCGTGGGGGTCCGCTAGGAGGCATTCGTCCGGGGACCAGGGGGATGTACTGGTTTCGCATGCCCTCACCGGTCAGTACGAATTGCCCCTGTCCGGTGACTCCTGGGCGGCTCCTTCCGGCCGCCGCTCCCGAAGGACCGCGCGCGTGGCACGGGCCGCCGGGAGCGACCGACAGGGGGACTCACACGTTCGGGGGCAGCCCCTCGATCGGGCGGCCGAGGACACCGGGGCGCTGGTGTCGCGGCAACGGTCCCGTCGGCGGGCGGTAGTCGACGCCGAGGGCGTCAAGTCGCGCGTAGTGCGTGGTCATTCGGCGCTCGAAGTCGGCGAAGTCCCGCTCGGCGGCGGCCGGGAGCTCCCGCCAGGCCACCTCGGCGAAGGCGGCGAGGCGCGGGAAGACCTGGTAGTCCACGCGCTGCTGGTTCTCCGTCACCTCGGTCCAGACGTTGGCCTGGGTGCCGAGCACGTGCGCGGCCTCCTCCGCCGTCAGCTCCGCGGGAACCGGCTCGAAGCGGTAGACGTCCTCCAGGGTGCGGACGAAGGCGATGGGCATCGGCTCGTCGGGGCCGCCGTCCTCGCGGAAGTTCAAGTACACCTGCTGCTCGGGGCACATGACGACGTCGTGGCCTGATCTGGCCGCGTCGATGCCGCCCCGGTAGCCGCGCCAGGACGAGACGGTGGCGCCCTCGGCGAGGCCGCCCTCCAGGATCTCGTCCCAGCCGATGAGCCGCCGCCCGCGCTCGGTCAGCCACCGGTCGAAGTGCCGGATGAACCAGCTCTGCAGCTCGTCCTCGTCGGCGAGCCCCAGCTCCTTGATGCGGGCCTGGGCGGCGGGCGAGGCCTTCCACTGGTCCTTGGGGCACTCGTCGCCGCCGACGTGGACGAAGGTGGAGGGGAAGAGGTCGAGGATCTCCTCGAAGACCCCTTCGTAGAAACGGAGTACGTCCTCGGTGGGCGCCAGGACGTTGGGGCTGACCCCCCAGGAATCCCAGACCCGCATGGCCTCGGTGTCGACGACGTCGCTGTTGCCGAGGTACGGGTAGGCGGTGATGGCGGCCTGCGAGTGGCCCGGGATGTCGACCTCGGGGACGACGGTGATGTGCAGGGAGTCCGCGTACGCGACGATCTCGCGGATGTCGTCCTGCGTGTAGTAACCGCCGTGCGGGTGCTCCAGCCAGAGCGGCGAGGCGCGGTGCCCCCACTTGGTGCGGGCCCGCCACGCGCCGACCTCGGTGAGCCTGGGGTGGCGCTTGATCTCCACGCGCCAGCCCTGGTCGTCGGTGATGTGGAAGTGGAAGACGTTGAGCTTGTGCGCGGCCAGCAGGTCGAGGTAGCGAAGGACGCCCTCCTTCGGCATGAAGTGCCGCGAGACGTCGAGCATCATGCCGCGCCAGCCGAAGCGGGGCGCGTCCTCGACGACGCCCGCCGGGACGGACTGCTCCGCGCCGGGCCGCAGCCGAGCGCGCCGGAAGGCGTCGGGGCCGAGCAGCTGGCGCAGGGTCTGGGCGCCCCAGAAGACGCCCGCGCCCGCGCCGCCGAGGATCTCGACGCGGTCGCTCTCGATGGTGATCCGGTACGCCTCGGGCGCCAACGAGCCGTCGACGCGCAGCGAGACGGAGCCCGCCGCGCCCTCGGCGCCGGGACGCAGCGGCAGGCCGAGCGCGCCGCCGAGCGTGGCGCGCAGCCAGCGTTCGGTGGACTCGGTGCCCGGCCCCGCGACGAGGGTGGTGGAGTCGTCGATGACGAAGGGGGAGCCCTGAGTGGCCTCGGCGCGTGCGGGCGCCGGGATGAGTTGCTCAAAGGTCATGAAACCAGAGGCTGTCATGCGATTGCGCAACGCAAAAGGGGCGTTGCGGCACGCGCAACGCCCCTCGGGCGAAGGGGTCTCACCAGGGACCGGAAGGGCTACTTCTTGCCGCCCTTGCCGTCCTTGCCGCCCTTGTCCTTGTCGCCGCCGGCGCCCATGGACTCGTAGATCTCCTTGCACATGGGACAGACGGGATACTTCTTCGGGTCGCGGCCGGGGACCCACACCTTGCCGCAGAGCGCGACGACGGGCGTGCCGTCCAGCGCGCTCGCCATGATCTTGTCCTTCTGGACGTAGTGCGCGTAGCGCTCGTGGTCGCCGTCACCGTGCGACACCTGTGGCGTCGGCTCTACGAGGGTCCCCGTACCTGCCCCGCGCTCGGGCTCGGGCTCAAGAGTGCTCATAAGGGCCAAGGGTACTCACGCGCGCGGCGTCCCGGCAGCGGCTGTCTCGGGGAGCCCGCCAGGAGTACGCCGGGGGCGCACCGTCACCAGGTGGAGCACGAGGCCCGCCCCCGCGACGGCGGCCGCCGCCCACGGCAGGGCGCGCGGCGCGAGGCCCGCCGCGAGGGCGAGCCCGGCCACCCCCGAGCCGACCGCGCTGCCCAGGTAGAGCGCGGAGTTGTTCAGCGCGAGCGCCACGGTGCCGCGCTCGGCCCGCAGGGCGAGGAGGCGGTGCTGCTGCGGGACCTGGAAGGCCCAGCCCGCGGCACCCCAGACGACGAGCGCGGGGAAGGCGGCGGCGCCGAGCACCGGAAGCACGCCGATCGCGACGACCAGGGTCGAGACGATCCCCGTCACGAGGGCGACCACCCGGCCCGTGCGGTCCACCAGCGGTCCGGCGATCACACTGCCGAGCACACCGCCGATGCCCCACGCCCACAGGTACGGCGTCACCTCGCTCTCGCCCACACCACCCGAAGAGGCGAGCACCGGCGCGAGATAGGTGTAGAGGCCGAGGCTGGCCACAGCGCCCAGGAAGGAGACGCTCACGACGGGCAGCACCTGCCGGTCGGCGAGCGCCCCGAGCCGCGCCCGCACCGGCACCGCGGGCCCCGCGGGAACCTCGGGAAGCCCCACCGCGAGGCCCACGAGGGCGACCGCGCCGAGCCCCGTCACCAGCCACATCGTGGCCCGCCAGGACGTGTGGTCGGCGAGCAGCACCCCCAGCGGGACACCGAGCACCGTGCCCGAACTCATCCCGCCCATCACCAGCGCGAGCGCCCGCCCGCGCCGCTCCTCCCCCGCCAGCGACGCGGCGGCCGCCGTGGCGAGCGCCGAGTAGACCCCGGCGCCGACGCCCGCCACCGCACGCGCGACGAGCAGCACGGCGAGGCCGGGGGCGAGCGCGGTGAGCCCGTTGCCGAGTGTGAAGACGGCGAGGGCGGCGACGATCAGCACGCGCGGGCGCACACCGGAGAGCAGCCCTGCGACGAGGGGCGCGCTCACCGCGTAGGCGAGGGTGAAGACGGTGACCATCTGCCCCGCGAGCGAGACGGTCGTCCCGAGATCCTTGGCGACGACCGGCAGCAGCCCGGCCATCACATAGGCGTCGAGCCCCAGGGTGAAGGCCCCCACCATCAACAGCCACACTTTGCGCACGCGACTCAACTCCCTTGCTTCCGCCCGCTGTTTTCCCGGACCGTAGGCAGCCTCCGGTTCGTGGGAGAAATGTGCGCGAGGTGCACTTATGCTCGGGAGGCATGAATGACGTACACGCTGCGGAAGGCGTCGAGCTACGCCACCTGCGCGGCTTCCTCGCCGTCGCCGACGAGTTGAGCTTCACGCACGCCGCCGACCGGCTCCGCGTCGGACAGCCCGCGCTGACCCGCACCGTGCGCGCCCTGGAGGAGAGCATCGGGACCCGGCTCCTCGACCGGACCACGCGCCAGGTCGAACTCACCGAAGCGGGGCGCCGCCTGCGCGACGACCTCGCCCCGCTCCTGACCCGCATCGACACCACCCTGCGCACCGCGGCGGGCGCCGAACCGCCGCTGCTCAGGCTCGGCTTCACCTCGGTCCTGCCCGAGCTGTGCGTCCCGCTGACCGCCGCCTTCAAGGCGGCGACCGGCGCGGGCGTGCGCCTGGTCCGGCGCGACGCCCCGCTCGCGGGACTGGCGTCGGGCGCCTGCGACGTGGCGGTCGTACGCGGCGAGATCCCGCAGGACAGCCCGGTGCGCTCGCGCGTCCTGCTGCGCGAACCCCGCACCGCGGTCGTCGCCCGCGGCGCCGCCGAGCTGGCGGGCCGCCGCGTGGTCGACTGGTCGGAGCTCGCCGGACTGCCGCTGGTCGTGAACACGGTGACCGGCACGACCCGCCCGGAGCTGTGGCCCGAGGGCCACCGCCCCCGCATCGCCTGCACGGCCGACAACTTCGACGAATGGCTGGAGGCGGTCGCGGCGGGCCACGGCGTGGGCGTGGCCACCGAGCCGGTCGCCCGCAGGCACTCCCACCCGTCACTGCGCTACGTACGCCTGAAGAACGCCCCGCCGGTCAGCGTGCACCTCGCGGTGCCCGCGCGGGACGCCCACCCCTTGGCCGAGCGCTACCTGGCTCAGTTCAGCGACGGGTCGTCCGGATAGGTCGCCACCATCGCGAGCTCGCTGCGCTGGCGCCGAAGGACCGCGCGCCACAGCTGCTCCGGATCGGGCGACGAGACGTCGCCGGGCTCCGACTCGACCACGTACCAGGCGCCGTCCCCGAGCTCGTCCTCCAGCTGGCCGGGGCCCCAGCCCGAGTAGCCCGCGAAGATGCGGAGCGAACCGAGGGCGGCGGCCAGCAGCTCGGGCGGGGTCTCCAGGTCCACCAGGCCGATCGCGCCGTGCACCCGGCGGAAGCCGATGGGCTCCCCCTTGGCCGCACGCCGCCGCGACGCCGGGGGCAGACCCTCCTCACCGGGGATCACCGCGACGCCGAGCGCCGAGTCGAGCGATACGGGTCCGCCCTGGAAGACGACGCCGGGCGCCCCGGCGAGATCGCCCCAGCCCTCCAGGATGTCGGCGACGCCCACCGGCGTGGGCCGGTTCAGGACCACGCCGAGCGAGCCCTCCTCGTCGTGGTCGAGGAGCAGCACCACCGCGCGGTCGAAGTTCGGGTCCGCCAGGGCAGGCGTGGCCACGAGCAGCCGCCCTGTGAGCGAGGACACCTCCGTCATGAACGACATGATCCCGCATCTTCGCCCTGTGCGGGGAGGCAATGGCCTTACGTGAGCCAACGCAGTTCAGGGCGCATGAGCGCATCCGGAGCGCACATTTACGGCAGTGACCCGGAGTGTCCGGTTCCGCACGGTTCGTGTTGTGGCGAACTCATGACGTGTTCTGCGCCCCCTTGGCCTTACAGAAGGGGGGTACGCGGCCATTACGCTTGCCCTTTGGTCCCCCCGTCCATCCAATCGGAACGCGAGATTCATGACCGTCACCGACGATGTCCTGCTTGTCCACGGCGGAACCCCGCTTGAGGGCGAGATCCGTGTCCGCGGCGCGAAGAACCTCGTGCCCAAGGCCATGGTCGCCGCGCTGCTCGGCAGCGCCCCGAGCCGGCTGCGCAATGTCCCCGACATCCGGGACGTCCGTGTCGTACGCGGCCTGCTGCAGCTGCACGGCGTGACGGTCCGCCCCGGTGAGGAGCCGGGCGAGCTGATCATGGACCCGTCGCACGTCGAGAGCGCGAACGTCGCCGACATCGACGCCCACGCCGGTTCCTCGCGCATCCCGATCCTCTTCTGCGGCCCGCTCCTGCACCGCCTCGGGCACGCCTTCATCCCCGGCCTCGGCGGCTGCGACATCGGCGGCCGGCCGATCGACTTCCACTTCGAGGTGCTCCGCCAGTTCGGCGCGACCATCGAGAAGCGCGAGGGCGGCCAGTACCTGGAGGCCCCGCAGCGACTGCGCGGCACGAAGATCAAGCTGCCGTACCCCTCCGTGGGCGCCACCGAGCAGGTCCTGCTCACCGCCGTGCTCGCCGAGGGTGTGACCGAGCTCTCGAACGCCGCGGTGGAGCCGGAGATCGAGGACCTGATCTGCGTCCTGCAGAAAATGGGCGCGATCATCGCCATGGACACCGACAGGACCATAAGGGTCACCGGTGTCGACAGCCTCGGCGGCTACAACCACCACGCCCTCTCGGACCGCCTGGAGGCCGCCTCCTGGGCTTCCGCGGCCCTGGCGACCGAAGGCAACATCTACGTCCGCGGCGCCCAGCAGCGCTCGATGATGACGTTCCTGAACACCTACCGGAAGGTGGGCGGTGCCTTCGAGATCGACGACGAGGGCATCCGCTTCTGGCACCCGGGCGGCTCGCTCAACGCGATCGCCCTGGAGACGGACGTGCACCCCGGCTTCCAGACCGACTGGCAGCAGCCGCTCGTGGTCGCCCTGACGCAGGCCGCGGGCCTCTCCATCGTCCACGAGACGGTCTACGAGTCCCGGCTCGGCTTCACCTCCGCGCTCAACCAGATGGGCGCGCACATCCAGCTCTACCGCGAGTGCCTGGGCGGCTCCGACTGCCGCTTCGGCCAGCGCAACTTCCTGCACTCGGCGGTCGTCAGCGGCCCCACCAAGCTGCAGGGCGCCGATCTGGTCATCCCCGACCTGCGCGGCGGCTTCTCGTACCTGATCGCGGCCCTCGCGGCGCAGGGCACGTCCCGCGTCCACGGCATCGACCTGATCAACCGCGGCTACGAGAACTTCATGGACAAGCTCCAGGAACTGGGCGCGAAGGTCGAGCTGCCGGGCAGGGCGGCGCTGTAGCGGCCTTCTTTTCAGCGGCACACGAAAGGGGCCCCACCCGAACCGGGTGGGGCCCCTTTCAGCTGCTCAGGGTTACTTGCCCTTCGCCGCTTCCTTCAGCTTGGAACCAGCCGAAACCTTGACGCTGTAGCCGGCCGGGATGTTGATCGGCTCGCCGGTCTGCGGGTTGCGGGCGGTGCGAGCGGCACGGTGGGTGCGCTCGAAGGTCAGGAAGCCGGGGATGGTGACCTTCTCGTCGCCCTTGGCAACGATCTCGCCGACGGTCTCGGCGAACGCGGCCAGCACGGCGTCGGCGTCCTTGCGGGTCACCTCGGCGCGGTCGGCCAGCGCGGCCACCAGCTCACTGCGGTTCATGTTTGTACTCCCGTGTTCTTTTGCCGTTTAGGCGTGAGATCGAAGCCGATGCTGCCAGAGTCCTTGGACAGTCCCCGGACCCGGGTCTTATGTCAGACCCTCGCGCCCGATTACGCATCCTGCCCCCACCTGCGGCGGGAAAGCCAATCCAGCACCCTCCGAAGGGCCGCAGGGCTCATGGTCCGCCACCCTAAAGGGGCGTTTACGGCCCTGCGGCACGCGACGCGCCGGGGTCAGGCGGACGTGGGACCCGTCACAGCGGCGCCCGCGGCCTTCGCCGCGGTGCGCACGGCACCGGCCACCGCGCCCGCGACCTTGTCGTTGAAGACGCTGGGGATGATGTAGTTCCGGTTCAGTTCGTCCTCGGCGACGACGTCCGCGAGGGCGCCCGCGGCGGCCAGCATCATCTCCGTGTTGACCGTGCGCGACTGGGCGTCGAGCAGGCCGCGGAAGACGCCGGGGAAGACCAGGACGTTGTTGATCTGGTTCGGGAAGTCCGAGCGCCCGGTGGCCACGACCGCCGCCGTCTGGCGGGCGATCGCGGGCTCGACCTCGGGGTCCGGGTTCGCGAGCGCGAACACGATGGCGCCCTCGGCCATGGCCGCCACGTCGTCGCCGTTCAGCACGTTCGGGGCGGATACGCCGATGAACACGTCGGCGCCGACGACAGCCTCCTTGAGGGTGCCTGTGAGGCCCTCGGGGTTGGTGTTGTCGGCGATCCAGCGCAGCGGCGAGTCCGCGTCGGCGCTGACCAGGTCCTCGCGGTCGGCGTGCACGACGCCGTGGATGTCGGCCACGACGGCGTTCTTGACGCCCGCGGCGAGCAGCAGCTTGAGGATGGCCGTACCGGCCGCTCCGGCGCCCGACATGACCACGCGGACGTCCCCGATGCCCTTGCCCACCACGCGCAGGGCGTTGGTGAGCGCGGCCAGGACGACGATCGCGGTGCCGTGCTGGTCGTCGTGGAAGACGGGGATGTCGAGGGCCTCGCGCAGGCGCGCCTCGATCTCGAAGCAGCGCGGCGCGGAGATGTCCTCGAGGTTGATGCCCGCGAAGCCGGGGGCGATGGCCTTGACGATCTCGACGATGGCGTCGGTGTCCTGGGTGTCCAGGCAGAGCGGCCAGGCGTCGATGTCGGCGAAGCGCTTGAAGAGGGCCGCCTTGCCCTCCATGACCGGCATGGCGGCCATCGGGCCGATGTTGCCGAGACCGAGAACAGCCGATCCGTCCGTTACGACCGCAACGGTGTTGCGCTTGATCGTGAGGCGCCGGGCGTCCTCGGGGTTCTCGGCGATCGCCATGCAGACGCGGGCCACGCCCGGCGTGTAGACCATGGAGAGGTCGTCACGGTTCCTGATGGGGTGCTTGGACGCCATCTCGATCTTGCCGCCGAGGTGCATCAGGAACGTACGGTCGGAGACCTTGCCGAGGGTGACGCCCTCGATGGTGCGCAGCTGCTCGACGATCTCGTCCGCGTGCGTCGTGGAGGTCGCCGCGATCGTGACGTCGATCCGGAGCGCCTCGTGGCCGGAGGCCGTGACGTCGAGGCCGGTCACCGAGCCTCCGCGGGACTCGACGGCCGTGGTGATCTGGGAGACCGCCGTGCCGCTCGCGGGCACCTCCAACCGGACCGTGTTCGAGTAGGAGACGCTGGGCGCCGTTGCCATGGCCGACTTCCTCTGCTTTCACCTTGTAGCTCTTGCCGTCCGATGGTCGCACCTACCGCCGGGTACGTGGTAGCCGCCCCGGATTGAGAACGTTTTGTTCATCGGCCAGTGCGCTGCGTTTTTGGAAACCTGTTTCCACCATACGAGAAGTTGGGGCTTCTCGGAAGGGGCCCCAGGAAACGAGAAGAGGTCCACGTCACGGTGTGACGTGGACCTCTTCCGTTCGCTTAATGACACCGACCCGCCATGCTCGCCTCGCGGCAAGTGGTCGCTCGTAGCGACGAAGGTTGGGCCCGGGGGCTTGGATCGAGCCGGTGCCACATCCAAGGTAACAAACGATCCCCGTAAGGCAATTCCCGTCCCCGCTGGCAAAAGTGTTCAGTCGCGCAGCAGGTCCGGCACCCCGTCCGCGTCGGGCTCGTCGCGCTCCCCCGAAAGGACCGTGAGCTGCTGCGTCGCGCGCGTCAGCGCCACGTACAGGACGCGCAGGCCCGCCGGTGACTCGTCGGCGATCTCCGCGGGCGACACGACGACCGTCGCGTCGTACTCCAGGCCCTTGGCCTCCAGACTGCCGAGCGCCACCACCCGGTCGCCGAGCCCGGCCAGCCAGCGGGCCGCCTGCTCGCGCCGGTTCATCGCCACGACGACGCCGACCGTGCCGTCGACCCGGTCGAGCAGCAGCGCCGCCTCCTCGCGCACCGAGCGGGCCAGGTCTCCCTCTCGTACGACGGAGAAACGGGGCTCCACACCGGTGGAACGTACGGCCGAAGGGGACACGGATCCCGGCATCGCGAGCGCGAGGACCTTGGCGGCCAGCTCCGCGATCTCGGCGGGGTTGCGGTAGTTGACGGTGAGCGTGAAGCGGCGGCGCGGGCGGGTGCCGAGCGCCTCGTCGCGCGCCTGGCCCGCCTCGTCCGGGTCGGACCAGGAGGACTGCGCGGGGTCGCCGACGACCGTCCAGGTGGCGTGCCTGCCGCGGCGGCCGACCATGCGCCACTGCATGGGCGTCAGATCCTGCGCCTCGTCCACGATGACGTGGGCGTACTCGGTGCGCTCCTGGGCGAGCCGCTCGGCGCGCTCGCGCTGGGACTCCTCGCGCCGCGGCATCAGCTCTTCGAGCCCGGTGAGCAGGTCGAGGGGGTCCAGGTCGCGCTTCTTCTTGGGCCGGTGCGGGGTGCCGAGGATCGCCTGCAGCTCGTCGAGGAGCGCCACGTCGTGCACGGAGAGGCCGTCGCGCTTGAGGGAGCGGGCGACCTTGCGGACCTCGCCGGGGTTCAGGACGCGGCGGGCCCAGCGGCCCAGGCGCCGCTCGTCCGACATCGCCGAGAGCACGCCGCGCGGCGTGAGCTCGGGCCACCAGGCGTCCAGGAAGTGGATGAAGTCGTCCTCGGACGAGACGTCGTCGTCGAAGGACGAGCGCAGCTCGGCGGCGAGTTCGGGGTCCGAGTGGCGGCCCGCGGATCCCGACTGCGACCACAGGGCGTCGAGCAGGAGCTTGCGGGCGCGCGGGCGCAGCAGGTTGACGGGGGCGGTGCCGCCGAGCGCGTTGCGCCGGATGCGGTTCAGGTGGTCGGAGTCCAGTTCGAGGCGGCGGCCGAAGGCGACGACGCGCAGGCGGCCGGTGTCGACCCGGCGCACCCCGTCCTCGGCGCCGTCCGCGTCCTCGGCCTCCTCCTCCCCGAAGGCGAGCTGCCCGTTCTCCGCAGCCGATGGCCTCGGGTCCGCCGCGCCGCCCTCCGTACCGTGCTCAAGGGCCCCCCGCGCGGCCTTCCTGAGGACGTGCAGCATCCGGGACGAGCCCTTGGCCCTGGCCACCGCCGGGGAGTCGTAGAGCGTGGCCTCCACGCCGTCGACCAGGGAGCCCACCGCGCGGATCGCGACCTGGCCCTCCTCGCCGAGGGAGGGCAGCACGCCCTCGGTGTAGGCGACCAGGAGCGGGGTCGGCGAGACGATGAGGATGCCGCCCGCGTACCTGCGGCGGTCCTGGTAGAGGAGGTAGGCCGCGCGGTGCAGCGCGACCGCGGTCTTGCCGGTGCCCGGGCCGCCCTCCACGTACGTCACCGAGGCCGCGGGCGCGCGGATCACCATGTCCTGCTCGGCCTGGATGGACGCGACGATGTCGCGCATCGTGTGGCTGCGGGCCTGGCCGAGCGCGGCCATCAGGGCGCCGTCGCCGATCACCGGCAGCTCCTCGCCCTTGAGCAGGGCGGTGATCTCCGGGCGCATCAGGTCGTCCTCGACGCCGAGGACCTTGCGGCCCTTGGAGCGGATGACGCGGCGGCGCACGACCCGGCCGGGGTCGACCGGCGTCGAGCGGTAGAAGGGCGCGGC
The DNA here is from genome assembly GCF_008704495.1 of Streptomyces kanamyceticus. Classification (NCBI taxonomy): domain Bacteria; kingdom Bacillati; phylum Actinomycetota; class Actinomycetes; order Kitasatosporales; family Streptomycetaceae; genus Streptomyces; species Streptomyces kanamyceticus. The sequence continues at coordinate 6,251,890 of NZ_CP023699.1, read as the reverse complement.
CGCGGGCGCCCGCCAGTCGATGACCAGCGGGGAGTAGTCCGCGTCCAGTACGCCGATGCGGCCGATGTGCAGGGTTTCCGCGATGTCGGCCGTGTTGTTCTCGCGGACGGCTCCCTCGGCGGGCTCGACCGCGGTGTACGCGCCGTCGGGGCCCTTCTTGCCGTCCTTGCCCTGGAGCAGGTCGATGCGTCCGAAGAGGAAGTCCTCGAACTCGTTGTTGAGGCGGTTGAGATGGACCCCGGCGCGGAAGACCTGCGCGTCACGCTCCGCGAGCGCGCCCGGCGTGCCGACTTGGGAGCGCTTGGCAGCGTCGTTCATCAGGAACTCGGCCTCGTGGATCTTCTCCTCGAGACGCCGGTAGACCTGGTCGAGATGTTCCTGTTCGACGCTGATCTCGCGGTCGCGTACGTCGGCCACCGAGGCCCCTTTCAAGACGTGCTGCTCGCCCGTAATGAGCAGCCGTCCACCGTACGCGAAAGGGGCCCTTCTTGTGCACTCCCGTGCGTTACGCGTCCACCGTGACCAGGCGTTTGCCGTCGAAAGTGGTCACCTCGAAGTGGTCGATGTCGTTGCGGTCCATGGCCGCGCCCCCGTGGACGTACAGAGGGGTGCGCGCCCATTTGTTCGGGCTGTCCTTGATGCCGTACCCCCACTTCGGCACCGACCAGGTGGTCACCGTCTCCTTCTCGCCGTCCTTGCCGACCGCGATCAGCGAGCACTTGAGGGGGCCCTTGACGTTCTTCAGCTCCAGGACGGCGTGGGTGCCCCAGGCCTTCCCCTCCGTGCCGACCGTGGCGGTGACCTTGGTCCTGGGGTCCGTGGCCCGGTACTTGTCCGTCATGTGGTGGAAGAAGGCGTCCTCGGCGGGGCTCGACGAGTGCGGGTAGGCCGCGCTCCGCTTCGTGCCGCCGTCGTCGGTGACCGCGAGCACGGTGAGCGGGCCCCCGACGATCAGCGCGGCCGCCGCCGCGACCAGGTACAGGCCGCGCCTGCGCCGGTGCTCGCGCTTGAGGGCCACCTCGTCGACGAGGCGCTCGGCGAGGCGGGGGCTCGGCCGGACGGCGAGCTGCTCACCGATCTCCGGCAGGCCGCGCGGCCCAGGGAAGTCCGCGAGCGCGGCCAGCATCGGCTCCATGCCGGAGAACTCCTCCAGCTGGTGCTGGCAGTCCTCGCAGTCGGCGAGGTGCTCCTCGAACCGCGTCGCGTCGGCGTCGTCGAGGACCCCGAGGGCGTAGGCACCGACGGTCTCGTGGATGCTGTCGTCCTGCCGCGCGTCATGTTGGCCGTAGGACTCGGTCATGCCGTCACCCCCCGCTCCTCGAGCGCCAGCTTCATCGAGCGAAGCGCGTAGAAGACCCGCGAACGGACCGTGCCGCTGGGGATGCCAAGGGCCTGGGCCGCCTCATTGACCGTACGCCCTTTGAAGTAGGTCTCGACAAGTACCTCTCGATGAGCGGGAGTCAGGTCCTCCAGCGCGTCCGAGAGCGTCATCAGCCACAGCGCCTTATCGATCTCGTCCTCCGCGGGGATGACCTCCAGCGGCGACGGATCGACCTCCTGCGGCCGGGCCTGCCGACTGCGGTGGCCGTCGATGACGATGCGCCGGGCGACCGTCACCAGCCAGGGGCGTACCGAACCGGTCGCACGGTTGAGCTGACCGGCGTTCTTCCAGGCACGGATGAGCGTCTCCTGCACGACATCCTCGGCGCGCTGCCGGTCTCCCGCCACCAGGCGGAGCACATAGGCGAGAAGGGGACCCGCGTGCTCACGGTAGAGCGCGCGCATCAACTCCTCGTCCGGGCCCTTGGGTTGACCGAGGCGATGTCGGGGCGAGGGCGGGCGTTCATCGGCCACGGCGGAATCCTTGCGCACGCGCACCTCCGGTGTCCGCGCTTCGGGCGCTTCGGACGGGTCTCATGACGGAGGTACGTAGACGGGGCGAGCGGCGTTCAACTCCGGGGAGCGTTCTCGCGGTTGCGTTCTCGCGGGCGTTCTCGCGGGCGTTCTCGCGGGCGTTCTCGCGGGCGTTCTCGCGGGCGTTCTTGCGGGCGTCTTGCGGGCGTTCTTGCGGCTACGTCCGGGCGAGCGCCGCCCTGCGGCGGTGCCGTGCCACCCGCTCCCGGTTGCCGCACACCTCGCTGGAGCACCAGCGTCGGCGGCGCCCGCGCGACGTGTCGAGGTACACGATGGGGCAGTTGTCGCCCTCGCACTGGCGCAGCAGCGCGCGGGCCGCCGGGTCGGTGAGCAGCTCGACGGCGTCCCTGGCGACGGCGGCGACCAGCGCGGCGCAGTTGGGTTCGCCGCACAGGACGCGGACCAGGGCACCCTCCGCGCTGCGGACCGCGCGCGGGGCGGGGGGCGCGGCGGCGGCCAGCGCGTTGACCCGCTCCAGCGCGGCGTCGGCGGGCCTGCCGTCGAGCTCGCCGTGCACCAACTGGGCGATGTGGCCGCGCAGTTCACGGAAGGCCGCGAGCCACTGCGGACCCGCTTCGGGCAGCCGCGCGGCCGCCGGGACCAGGCCCGTGCCCGCGAGCCAGGCGCGCAGCCGCGCCACCGAGTCGAGCCGTTCCACGGGATGGTTCGTCGCCACGAGATCCAGACAGCTGCGCCCGGAGTCGAATCGGAGCTCGTACGGAGCCGGGTCCGTGCCCAACGCCATGCGCCTGTCACCGCCTTGGGGGTTACCGGTGAGTGAGTGCCGTTGCGTACCCCTACAGTGCACTTCCCGGGGCTGGTCCGGAACCCCTGCCACCGGGCGGGACGCTCGCGCACGGCCCGGCGAGACGGTCGCGTATGGCGGCGCGACGCGAGGCCATGGCCTCGGGCGCGCCCGGCTTGTTGACTCTCCCCATGACACAGAATCGAGTGACGGCACGTCAGGGACGCGGCTCCGCAGGGGTGGTGCTGGGCATCGCGGCGGTGGCCATGGGGCTGATGGCGGGCACCTTCTACGCCTTCGCGTGCGCCGTGATGCCCGCGCTCGCCCGCAGCGGCGACCGCGTCTACATAGAGGTGATGCAGAACATCAACGACGTCATCCAGAACCCCGTCTTCTTCGCGGGCTTCTTCGGGGCCCTCGTCCTCACCGCGGTCGCCGCGTGGCAGCTGCGCCGCACGTCGCTGCGCTGGTGGGTGCTCGCGGCCCTGCTCGCGTACGCCGCCGCGTTCCTCCTGACGTCGGGCGTGAACGTCCCCCTGAACAACGACCTAGCCGACGCGGGCGACCCCGGGAAGATCGCCGATCCGGCCGCCGTGCGCGAGCGGTTCGAGGACGCGTGGGTGGCCTGGAACGTGGTGCGGGCCGTGCTCTGCACCGTCGCCTCCGCGCTCCTCGTACGGGCCCTCGTGCTGCTCGGCAGGGACCGCGCGGCTCAGCCCGCGTACTTGGACCCGGCCGCCGGGTCGACCGCGAGCCGGTAGCCGCGCTTGACCACCGTGTGGATCAGCTTCGGGGCACCGAGTGCCGTGCGCAGCCGGGCCATCGCCGTCTCCACCGCGTGCTCGTCGCGGCCCGCGCCCGGCAGCGCGCGCAGCAGCTCGGCACGGGCGACCACCCAGCCGGGGCGGCGCGCGAGGGCCCGCAGCAGCGCCATCCCCGCGGGCGGCAAGGACCGCAGCTCGTCGTCGACGAGGACCGCGTGGCCGCGGATCTCGACGCGGTGGCCCGCGACGGGCAACACCCGTGCGCGGGACGGCAGTTCACGGCAGAGCAGCTGGACGAGCGGGCCGATCCTGAACCGCTCCGGCTGCACGGTGTCCACGCCGAGCGACTGCAGCGGCAGCGCGGTCACCGACCCCACGCACGCGGCGAGCACGTCGTGGCCGAGCGCCGCGAGCAGCTCGTCGCGCATGCCCCGCTCGTCGGCGCGCGCGAGCAGCGAGGCGACGGCGGGCGCGCTGGTGAACGTCAGCGCGTCCACGCTCCGCGCGACCGTCGCGTCGAGCAGCCGGTCCACCGGCGCGAGGTCCTCCGGCGGCAGCCACCGGTAGACGGGCACCACGACGACCTCCGCTCCCCCGGCCCGCAGCGCCTCGACGAAGCCGGGCAGCGGCTCCCCGTGCAGCTGGAGCGCGACGCGCCGCCCGGCCACGCCCTGCCCGAGCAGCCGGTCCAGGACCTCGGCCATGGACTCCGAGGACGGCGACCACTCCTCGGTGAGACCGGCGGCCCGCACCGCGCCCTTCACCTTGGGCCCGCGCGCGAGGAGTTCGACCCCACGCAGACACCCCAGGAGCGCCTCGCCGAGCCCCCACCCATCGGCGGCCTCGATCCAGCCGCGGAACCCGATGGCGGTGGTGGCGATCACGATGTCGGGCGCATGGCCGAGCAACTCCTTGGTGGCGGTGAGGAGTTCACTGTCGTCGGCGAGCGGCACGATGCGCAGCGCGGGCGCGTGCAGGACGGTGGCGCCGCGCCGCTGGAGGAGCGCGCCGAGCTCGTCGGCGCGCCGGGCCGCGGTCACGCCGACGGTGAACCCGGCGAGCGGTTCGTTCGCCGGTTTCGCGTTCCCTGAAGTGGTGGCGTGCATGCTCCGCTCTCGTCCCGTCCGTGGTGTGTGCGTGGCGGCGGACGTCCGAGCCTGTCAACGGCGCGTGACGGGCCAGGATCACCGTGATGTCCACCGTGTTACGTCACACCTCGGCGTACCTGACCTGGGCCTTCTCCGCGGCGCCCGGCTCGCCCGCACCCCGGGCCTCGCCCGGGCCAGGACCCTGCCCCGACCCCCGCCTCGTACGCCGCCGAAGATATACGGCCCACGTCACGACGGAGCACGCGACATAGAACCCGAGGAAGGAGACGAAGGCGCCGGTCCCCGACCCCACCGTCTGGAAGGACTGCCGCAGCGCGAGGTTGATGCCGAGCCCGCCGAGCGCGCCGACGGCCCCGATGAGCCCCATGGCGGCCCCGGAAAGCCGCCGCCCGTAAACTGCGGCGGCTTCCCCTTCCAACCCCTTCCCCTCGGCCTTGGCCTGGAAGATCCCGGGGATCATCTTGTACGTCGAGCCGTTGCCGAGCCCGGTGAGGACGAACAGCGCGATGAACGCGCCGACGAACAGCGGCAGCGACTCCCGTACGGAAGCGACGACCACCACACCCGTGGCGGCCCCCATTCCCACGAAGTTCCCCAGCGTGATGCGCGCCCCGCCGAACCGGTCGGCGAGCCGCCCGCCCACGGGCCTGATCAGCGAGCCGAGCAGCGGCCCGATGAAGGTGATCTGCGCGGCTTCGAGGGGCGTGCGCCCGAACTGCGTCTGGAGCACGAGCCCGAACGCGAAGCTGTACCCGATGAAGGATCCGAAGGTCCCTACGTAGAGCAGAGCCATGATCCACGTATGCGCCTCTCGCACGGCCGCCTTGGCTGCCCCCGTGTCGTTCCGCACGGACGAAATGCTGTCCATGTACCGGAAGGCGCAGACGACGGAGCCGACGATGAGCGGGATGTAGATCCCCAGCACGAGCCGGGGCCCGCCACCGGCCCCGATGGCGGCGAGCCCGACGAGCTGCACGACGGGCACGCCGATGTTCCCGCCCCCCGCGTTGATGCCGAGCGCCCACCCCTTCTCCCGCAGCGGGAAGAACGCGTTGATGTTGGTCATGCTGGACGCGAAGTTCCCGCCGCCCACCCCGGTGAGCAGGGCACACACCATGAAGGTGGCGTACGAGGTCCCCGGCTCCATGACGACGAAGGCGGCGACGGTCGGGAGCAGCAGGAGGGACGCGGCGATGACGGTCCAGTTCCGCCCACCGAACCGGGCGACGGCAAAGGTGTAGGGCACCCGGACAACGGCCCCCACGAGCGTCGCCATCGACACCAGGAAGAACTTCCCGGCCGCGTCGATCCCGTACTCGGGCCCCATGAACAGCACCATCACGGACCACAGGCTCCACACGGAGAACCCGATGTGCTCGGACACCACGGAAAACGCCAAATTCCGCCGAGCGACCCGCTCCCCACCCTCCTCCTTCCAGAACCGCTCGTCCTCGGGGTCCCACCGCTCGATCCACATCACATGCCTCCACGGGTTCGTCCACGGGCAGCGGCTGATGTGGCCGAAGGTAGGGAGACCGGATTTCATCCCCGTGCCGGGCGGTGACCGCCGGGGAACGTTGCTCTCACTTGGGGCCGGGCGGGGCGGTGAGGAACGCGTCGGCCCATCGCTCCTCCTACCCATCGACTCCGCAAGCGGAGTGCTTCGCGCCCGCGCTTACATCTGCACGGACGACGCCTAGGTGGCGCTGCAACAACATCACTGTCCGCGTGACCACTCCCGCAACTTGCTTCGAAGGTGACCTTCGATGTGATCCATCCATTGCCAGTAAGTCATCCCTCGCGGCGCCAAAAGGCCGCATCCCATGCCACGGAGAGCCCATTCCAGATCATCGTCGGCAGGAACCAAGGACCGCAGGGCATCGATGTCCTTCAGCATGTCCCGAACAAATTCAGGTTGCTCACCCACGAAATATCCGTCGATGACAGCATCGCGGTCGGGGAAGAAGTGGAGGCAGTCCTGATGGAATCCTCCACTCATCAGCCTGCCGATGGCCTCATACCGCTCCCGCCACTCCCAACTGGACTCCGGGATCACTTCCTGGACCTGTTCACCGGCCGCGATGAACTTCCGCAAGTGCGGCAACATCAGCTCGAAGAACTCGTCAGGATCCTTGCCGTCCGAGGACCTGAGCGACTCTGGGGTCACACCAGCGTCATCGAGTGCTTCGAACACCTCATCCACCGGCCCCAGTTCCAGCAGGGCCTCAATCTCAGATACGGCCCGACCGGCTCGCCCAGGGTGGAGAGCCGCCACCCGCAAGTACGTCCGCATCGCCAGGGACGGCACATCGACCGTGTCCAGATCCCCCGGCGGCATCAGCGAGCCATCACGAGAATAATTCTTCACCTGTGTCGCGACATAAGCACGCAGAAGCTCTGGGAGCTCACGAAAGACGATACCCATATCACCTCCGCGCACAGGGCCCTCTTGATTTTCGGACATGCGATGCGATCCATTTCATCAAAAACACTTACGGCGAACCAGGGAAGGAAGTCACCACAATATATCCACCCGGGGCATCGGCATCCCTCTTCAACACGATAGTAGCCTGATCGGAAGAACTAGGCTCCTTCCCAAGTTTCGCTTCGTCCTTGGTAATCCGCCTCCCGATCTCCTCTCCAGGGAACTGAGAAGTAAAAGTCTCGGTCCCCCTGTCTCCACCTTTCCCGCTCTTCAACCACTCCTCAATTTTCCGCTTATTCCCCTGAGCGACTTTGTTCATGTACTTCTTGGCTTCAGTGAAGCTTCCGTAGGTGGAAGCTGCGGGAATGTCCTCATCCTTCAAGCGGTCACGCAGGGCTCGATTGCTCTTTCCCACGTGCCTTTCGATAGAGTGCCCGCCCAGTGTCTCCTCCACCGCGGGATCTATCTCTCGGAGCTTCGGCGGCTTCGGCCCCTTCCGATTCCACTTCTGGTCGTAGTTCTTCCAGTTCTTCTTGAGCCAGTGCGCATCGAGCTTCTCGACATCGACACCGTAATCCTTGTACGGGTTGACCCCATACGCGTAGGCCCCCGAAAGCCCTCCGTAAGCGCTACGGCTCCCCGCAAGTGCCCATGCCCCGCCGGCGCTCATGCCACCGGCACCCGGACCGCCAAGCATCATCATGGATTCGACGTCCATGCCTACCTGAGTGGCCCCGTCCAAGGTATTGGCGGTGATGCCCGCCAAAGCGTAGACGTCGGTCAGGACTTGGCGGAAATACCTCGTCGCGAAGCTCGGCTCAGGCTCGAACGCGGTGTCGTTCGTGTGATGAATATTGTCGAAGATTATGTTCACCAGGGTCCGGCATGAATCCTCAAGCACCCTCACCAGCTGAGTGGCTGCGGCATGGTGGTCCGAACCAGCCAGTTCGGCCTTCCCCTTGGCGCTGTGTACCAGTTCCTCACCTGTGCCGTCATGGGCCTTGAACACCGCGCGGGCGTTCCCCAAAGCCTTGTCCGCCTCTGTCTGGCATTCCTTCAGGGCGCGCCGGAAGTCCTTGATCGCATCAGCGGCCAGCCGATGCGCAACGACTTCAGGTAGAAGCTGATCTTTGAGGAAGTTGAGCCGCCCCCACACCGCGGTGAACCACGTGCTCTCCAGGTCGGCCGAAGGCAACTTGTCCACGACCTTCGACAGTCGGTCCAGAGCGTCCTGGGCATCGCGTTGCCGTCGGCGGAAGAAGCGCTGCCACTCAAGGAGCACCTCCGCATCACCTGGCGTCGGATCTTTGGGAAGACCTATGAGTCCCCAGTCCTTCGGCCTGCCCACTACCGCGCCCCCAATCCCCTTGCCTACTGCACCCACACCCACGCCAAGCTAGCCTCTTGTTCAGAACAGCGGACACTTTCAACGTACGAGGAACGGGTGATCAAATCATGGCCGACAAGGGGAAGTTCAAACATGACAGTGAGGCCGTCAACAATCTCCGCACCTCAATCCGCAAGGCTCGCCCACGTCACGTCGAGCAACCGGCAGAGCCCGACGTCGCCGACGTGGCAGCGGAGCGCATATCTGAGCCACTGGCGCGTTTGACTTACCTCACTCAAGTCATCGTCGAGGGCCGCACGAAGGCGATCAACGATCTCGCCAAGAACCTGCACGAAGCGAACATGCGGATATGCATCACCGACCAGGCGCTCGGCCGTTCCGTCCCCTACGCGAAATGACGATGCCCAAACACTCGCCCCTGAAAGGGCCGGGGGTTGGGCCCAGCCCTTTCGCTCACCGGTTGATGGACTGGATCTCCTCGACCTTGACCTGCTGATCCGCTCCGAACTGCCCGGCAGGAAGGTCTCCGCCCTCGCCGGTGGTGCTGGTCCAGCTGATCTCCCAGGTAACCGTGGCCTGGAGGTTGTACGAGCCGTCGCCTGACGACCGCAGGTACCTCACGCCGCACGGCGGCGCCGTGTCCACGGGCGTGCCCTTGGCTCGGGGCGTGCCGATCTTCCCGTTCTCGATGGGGCACTCCCCCGAGGCGGGATAAGTCTCGGCATCGTCCGTCCCCGGAGTGAGCGTGAGGGCCACGGGCTTCGCGGTCGTGGTCGCGGAGAGACCCGAGCCAGGGATGCTCGCGGTGACCGACACCGTCTTGAACCTCGCCTTGTTCAACCAGACCCAGGTCGGGAGATTGACCTTCGTCGTTCCCTCCGGCGCCATCTCGATCTGGGTGCCGGGGACAGGAAGTTCGTCGTAGGCGTACTCGGCAAGGATCTTCGGGGTTACGGCGAGGGGCTCATCAGGCGTCTCGCCGTCATCCACCCAGAAGGGCTGCTTGTCGCAGGCGCTGGCCTCGGGGTCGTCCTTGCGGTTCGGATTGGGCGCCGCGGCCCAGAACATCCCCTTGCCCTGCTTGTCGAGGTTGTAGTCCTTGTACGGCTTGCCGTCCTTGTAGCGACTGTCGAGGTAGTTGCCCACGAACTCCCCGACACCGCCGATGAACGGAACGCCCTTGCCGAAGCCACGCCACGCCTTGACCGTCTTCTCGATCTCCTTGGGCGAGAACGCGGGCTCGTACCAGCACGCGGGGGGATTCCAATTGCTGTCCGCCGAAGAGAGGTTGCCGGTCTGAGCGGACCTCGAGTCACCGTTGACGGAGGTCTGCACCTTCGTCTGCACAGTGATGGTGCGATCGCCCTTGCCGCCCTTTGCCTCTTTGCTCGAACCGCTGGTGCTCGTGCGGTCAGCCCATGCCGACGGCGAGGCCTGAGCGGTGAGGGCCACAGCAACGAGCACGACCAGAGTCATCCCCCTCCGGTTCACGGCTGGCACACCTTACTGCCCCGCTCCGAGGTGCTCTTGGTGACCTGCCAGACGCCCTTGGCGTTCTTACGCAGCCGGTCGTTGTAGAAGACGTACGAGTCCTTGGTGGCCGGCGTGACGTTGACCTTCTTCGTCTTGCGGTCCTGCGTGTAGCCCTTGGACTCATCGGCGCAGTAGGTCAGCCCCGCCGAGCCGTCCTTGCTGAAGACGACCTTGCGATTGAAGTAGCGCACCGTGCCCGTCAGCGTTGTGTCGTCCTTGATGAAACCGCTGACCCAATCCACCGTTCCGAGCAGGGCCGAGTCCTTGCTGTAGAAGACAACGGCCTCGGACTTGGGGTCCTGCTTGGCGATCGCCTCATCAATGGCCCGCAGGTACTCGGCGTTGTCTCGCAGCACCGCGTCCGCCTTCGCCTCACCCGTCGTCTCAGGAGAGAAGACGAGGTTGTCGCCCTCGGGCAGGGTGACCTCAGGACGGTCGATCCCGTCGTCCGACGGCTTGGACGACGGCGACTCCTTCTTCTGGTCTCCCGAGCCCGCGCCGGCGATCTTCTCGTTCTCCTTGGACCCTCCGTCGCCCCCTCCGCAGGCCGAGAGCGAGAGGACCGCCGCAGCAGTCATGGCGGCCGCTGCGAGCAGCGTAGGTCGGCGGTTCACGGTCAGCTCCTGATGGGGCGAGAGTTCTCTTGAGTGAACCAAGCTATCCATGCGCGAAAGACGAGGCCAGGCCGAGGCCGACACGGCACAAGGCATACATGGACGTAGCAGCTCAAAGCTCCTGCCGTTGGCGCAAAACGATCGCCAGATGCGCCTAGTTGATCACCGAGCGCCACAGCGGATGCCCCTGCCCGCGAGCCGTCCGCGTCCGCGAAAGCAACGCCCCCATCACCCCAGATGCGTATCCCCCAACGACACCAACAGCCGCCGCAGCGCCCCGTCGAGTGCCGCGCGGTCGCCCGGCGTCAGAGCGGCCAGCATGCGTTCCTCGTTCTCCACGTGGGCGACCACCGCGCGGTCGACCAGGTCCAGGCCCGCCTCCGTGAGGCGGACGCGGATGGCGCGGCGGTCGGTGGGGTCGGGGTGGCGTTCGATCAGGCCCTTGCGTTCCAGTTTGTCGAGGCGGTTCGTGATGGCGCCCGAGGTCACCATCGCGGTCTTGATGAGGCCACCCGCGGTCAGCTCGTGCGGGGCGCCGACGCGGCGGAGCGTGGCGAGGACGTCGAACTCCGCGAACTCCAGGCCGTATTCGACGAAGACCGTCTTCATGCCCTTGCTCAGCAGATGGTCGGCCCGCTTGATGCGGCCGACCAGCGCCATCGCGTCCAGGTGCGCGAGCTCCAGGTCGGGGCGCTCGCGGCGCCACTGACCGCGCAGCTCGTCTATGGCGTCGGAGCCGACGTCGGCTCCGGCCCGCTCCGCCGCCTGGACCGCGGTCTTCCGCTCAGCCATCTCCGCACCTCTTCCTCAGGGAGCCCGATATCTCAACGTTCAGATACTTGACGTTCGTAGATCCAGGGTCCATATTTATCTCAACGTTGAGAATAACAGCGTTCAGGGGAACAGCGAGGGGAAGCGTCATGTCCGTCAGCAGCAGCACCGCCACCGCAGCAGCAGCCGCCCGCAGCATCACCATGAAGCGCTCGGCCAAGGGCACGGCAGGCGCCGCAGGCATCGCCGCCCTCGCCGCCATCGGCCCCGCCACCTGGGGCACCACCTACGTCACGACCACCGAGCTGCTGCCCCCGGACCGCCCCCTGCTCGCCGCCGCCCTGCGCGCGCTGCCCGCGGGCCTGATCCTGCTCGCCCTCACCCGGCGACTGCCTCGCGGCGACTGGTGGTGGAAGGCGGCCGTGCTGGGCGTACTCAACTTCGGGGCGTTCTTCCCGCTCCTCTTCTTCGGCGCGTACCGGCTGCCCGGCGGCGTCGCGTCCACGATCAGCGCGGTCATGCCCCTGCTCGTGGCGGGCTTCGGCATCGGCGTACTGAAGGTGCGGCCCACGCGCCGTACGTTGATCGCTGGACTCGTCGGCGTCGCGGGCGTCGCCCTGCTCGTCCTGCGCGGCAGCGCCGCCGTCGACCTCGCGGGCATCGCGGCGATGCTGACGGCGACCACGCTCATGGCACTCGCCGTGGTGCTCAGCAAGCGCTGGGGCCGCCCCGAAGGCGTCTCCCTGCTGACACTGACCGGCTGGCAGCTCACCGTCGGCGGCCTGGTCCTGGCCCCCATCGCCCTCACCGCCGAGGGCCTGCCCGACCACTTCACCGGCGCCAACATCGCCGGATACGCCTACCTCGGCATCATCGGCACGGCCATCGCGTACGCCCTCTGGTTCCGCGGCATCGAGCGCCTGCCCGCCTCCTCCGTCTCCTTCCTCGGCCTGACGAACCCGGTCGTCGCCACGCTCGCGGGCCTGCTCTTCCTGGGCCAGACCCTGACCGTCTGGCAGCTGGCCGGACTGGTCCTGGTGGTGGCGAGCGTGCTGCTCGGCCAGCAACGCCGCGCCGCCGCACGCCGCGCGTAGCCCTCTCCCCCCGACCCCTTCCACCTCACCCTCAAGGAGCCCACCATGCGCATCACCGTCTTCGGAGCAGCGGGAAACTCCGGCAGCCGCGTCGTCACCGAGGCCCTGTCCCGCGGCCACGAGGTCACCGCCGTCGTACGCGACGCCGCCCGCTTCGCCGACCTCCACCCCGACGCCACGCACCGCACGGGCGACGCCGGAGTCCCGGACGACGTACGCCGGTTGAGCGCGGGCCAGGACCTGGTCGTGAACGCCACGAGACCCGCCCCGGGCCGCGAGGCCGAGCACCCCGCCATCACCAGGTCACTCCTGGCGGGCCTCGCGGGCACCGGCGTCCGCCTGCTGGTCATCGGCGGCGCGGGCAGCCTGACGGTCCCCGGCACGGAGGGCGTCCTGGCGATCGACGACCCGAGGTACGTCCCCGCGGCCTGGCGGCACATCGCGGCGGCCTCCAACGCGCAGTACGACGAGGTGCGCACGACGGAGACGGACGTCGCCTGGACCTACCTGAGCCCCTCGGCCCTCTTCGAACCGGGCACCCGTACGGGCGAGTTCCGCCTCGCCAAGGACGAGATCCTGGTGGACACGGAAGGCAACTCGGCCATCTCCATGGAGGACTTCGCCATCGCGCTCCTGGACGAGGCGGAGCGGCCGGAGCACCACAGGGGGCGGTTCACGGTCGGGTACTGAGGTCGGATACCCCCAGAGAAAGCACGAAAGCGGTCGCGCATCGCCCACGAAGGGCATGATGCGCGACCGCTTCACGACGCCGCCGCGTCGGATCGCGACCGTCGAAGCCGGGCTACTTCGCCGCGAACTTCCAGATCACCGGCTTCCCGTCCTCCTTCTCGGCCCAGTGGACCTCAAGGGACTTCGAACCCGCCGGGATCAGGTACGTCTCGCAGAGCACGTGGCTCTCGCCGCTCTTCCAGCCCTCCAGGTCCAGCTTCTCCTCGCAGCCCGCCGCGTCCTCGGCGGCGCCGATCAGCAGGCCACCGCGGGCGCCGTCCGCGTAGATCTCCGTGGTGTCCGAGACGTCCGGCGTGTCCTTGAGGGGGGCGCCGCCCTTGTGCGTGAACTTCAGGTGGGCGACCGCGGGGACCATGCCCTTGGCCTTGCTCGGGTCCTGGACCAGCTTCTTGGTCTCGGCCTCCGTGCCGACGTCGATCTTCTGCGCGGCGACGTCGTACGTCACGGTGGCGTCGCCCTCCTTCACCTTGCCGGTGGTGCTGTCACCCGCCGCCAGGGCGGGAGCCTCCTTCGGCTTGGTCTGCGACTTGGGCGCGTCGGCCTTCTTGTCGTCCGACTTGTCGTCGTCACCGCCGCCGCAGGCGGTCAGCGCGAGGGCGAGTACGGCGACGGGCGCGGCGAAGCGCAGCGCGGTGTTCTTGCGGAGCAAAACGTTCTCCCGGCAGGTGTGGGGCCCCGCCGCATGACGTGCGGTGTTCCACGCGTGCGGCCGGTTGAGATCGTCAGCCTAGGAGCGGGCTGTGTATCGCGTCGAAGCCGTTACGGACGCCAACCCGTTGCCCGTTAGCGATAGTTATGAGGAGCGATATCTAGGCATGGGGAGCAGCCAATCATCCCTTCGCCTAAGCGAATTGAGCATCAAGGAGTGGCACGCGACGCCCCGCCCCCGCCCTCACCACCCGCCCGAACTGCCCGGCATGCAAGGACATTTCTGCCTCCCCCGTACGCCTCTCACCCCTCATAACAGTTGCGCAACGCATCGGTATGGTCACCACCCGCCACACTCACGACACCCACCACACCGCTCACCCGCCCCCCCCGTCACACGCGACTCGCCATGACGAGTGCGTCCACGGCGGGCAGCCACCCGTCGGCGGGCTTCTCCAGCCACCCCTCCTCCGCCGCGAGTTCCGCCGCCGCCGCGCGCAGCGCGGTAACACCCGGATGGACCAGGCCCTTTCGCCACACCATCGACACGGGCGACAGCGGAACGGGATCGACGAGCGGCCGCAGCTCCGCGCCCGGCATGGCCGGGAAGTCGACCACGGCGAGGACCGGATGGCGCTTCTTCGCCATGAGCCGCCCGAACTCCTCGGCGCCGACGGCGAGCGGTGCGGGTGGCGCGATCGCGATGCCGCGCCCCTCGAAGAGGCGTCGCGCGAGGTCGGTCCACTCCGGCGTGCGGGGGTTGCCCGCCCCCGCGTACACGGTCTCGCCCGCGAGCGCGGCAAGCGGCACCGCGTCGAGCTCCGTCAGCGGATGCCCCTGGGGCAGCAGTACGGCCATCGGCTCGTAGCGCACCGGCTGGTGGGCGAGGCCGGACCGCAGAGCCGGGTCGAGGCCCGCGAACCGTCCGAAGGAGACGTCGACGCGCCCCGCCGCCATCTCGGCCGCCGCACCGGTGAGCCCGCTCTCGAAGCGGGCCATCAGCTCGCAGTCAGGGGCGAGTTCGCGGGCCCGCGCCAGGACCCGCCCGAAGACCAGTCCGGGGCTGTTCAGATCGACCAGCAGCGGACGCGCCGCGCCCGCGAAGGCCGCGACCAGGTCGTCCTGCGCCGCGAGCACCCGGCGCGCGTACGGCAGCAGCCGCTCGCCGTCGGCGGTCAGCGTGACCTGCCGGGTGGTGCGGACGAAGAGCTCCGCCCCCAACTCGCGCTCCAGGCGCCGGACATCACGGCTCAGGGCCTGCTGCGCCACGTACAGCCGCCCGGCCGCCCGCGTGAAGTGCAGCTCCTGCGCGACCGCGACGAAGCCGCGCAGCAGCCGCGGGTCCACATCACGGCGTACGACGGGGTCTGCCGGTCCCCCGGGCGCTGCTGAACCTGTCAGGTCTGCGGTCATCGCAGGAACCTACAACGCGGATGCGTGAATGGGCACGTGACAGGTGTTGGACCCCACCGATCACCCCCGGCGAGGGTGGGCCCATGCCCCGCAACCCCTACGCCCGCCTCTTCGCGATACCCGGCGCCACCGCCTTCACCGTCGGGAACCTCATCGCCCGGCTGCCCATGGGCATGTTCAGCGTGAGCGCCGTGATCATGATCTCCGGGGCCCGCGGCTCCTACGCCCTGGCCGGTGCCGTCACCGCGACCGGCCTCGCCGCGACCGCCGTCGTCGCGCCGTGGACCGCGCGGCTCGTGGACCGGCACGGCCAGGCGCGCGTCGCCGTCCCCGCCACCGCCTTCGCCGCGCTCGGCTCGCTCTCCCTGCTGCTCTGCGTGCGCTACGGAGCACCCGACTGGACGCTCTTCGCCTCGTACGCCGCGACGGCCACGACCCCCAACACGGGCGGCATGTCCCGGGCCCGCTGGGCGCATCTGCTCAAGGGCGACGCCCCCGCGGTGCACACCGCCAACTCCTTCGAACAGGCCGCCGACGAGCTCTGCTTCATGCTCGGCCCGGTGCTCGCCGCCTTCCTCTGCGGCGCGCTCTTCCCGCAGGCGGGCACCCTGATCGGCGTGGTCCTGCTGCTGACCGGCGTGCTGGTCTTCGCCGCCCAGCGCGCGACGGAACCCCCGCCCCGTGGACGTACGGAAACGTCACCGGGAGGACGTACGGAAGCCTCCCCGGAGAGCCCGTCGCCGCTCCGCGCGCGCGGGATGCCCGCCCTCCTGGTCGCCTTCCTCGCCACCGGCGCCGTCTTCGGCTCCCTGGAGGTCGTCACGATCGCCTTCGCCGACGCGCAGGGGCACAAGTCGGCCGCGGGCGCGGTCCTCGCCCTCCAGGCCGCGGGGTCCTGCGCGGCGGGCCTGGTCTACGGAGCGGTGCGACCACGCGGCCCGCTGGTGCGCAGGCAGTTGCTGTGCGGCGCGGCGATGGCGGCCCTGATGACGCTGCCGCTCCTGTCCGTGACGGTCACCGATTCGCTGATCGCCCTCTCCGGAGCGCTGCTGATCGCCGGGATGGCGACGGCGCCCACCATGGTCACCGGCATGACGCTCGTCCAGGAGCGCACCCCGGAGGACCGGCTCAACGAGGGCATGACGCTCGCCGTGACCGGGCTCCTCGGGGGCATCGCGGGCGGCGCGGCGGGCGGCGGCTGGGCGGTGGAGCACCTGGGCCCCGCCGCGGGCTACGGGGTCCCGGTGGCCGCCGCCTGCTGCGCCCTGCTCGTCAGCAGCGCGCAGGCTTGCGCCACGCGCACTCCAGCTCCCCCGCCCGCTCGGCCCCGCGTACCGAACGGGACCTGACCGGTACGGCCCTGTCCTCGGTCGAGGACGCGAGGGTCACCACGATCGCGTCCTCCAAGGGCTTCACTGAGGCGGACAGGTAGTTGTTGAGGATGATGCTGAAGACCAGTTCGCGGCCGTCCTTGTCCTTGACGTAGCCGGACAGCGCCGACGCGCCCGTCAAAGAGCCGACCTTTCCGCGGGCGTTGCCCGCCGCCGGGGTCCCGCACATCCGCGAGCGCAGCGAACCGCCGACGAACTTGCCGGGGACGCAGGCCACCGAGAGGGACGCCTCCCAGTCGGCGAACCACGGCTCGCCCCGCACCGCCCGAAGCAGCTTCACATACTGGTCGGCGGGGGCCAGGTTCTTGCGCGAGAGCCCCGAGCCGTCGACCTGGCGCAGCCTGCCCGGGTCGACGCCGATGCCCTTCAGATAGCCGCCGATCGCCGCGACCCCGTCACCCCAACTGCCCGGCCTGCCCGTCGCCTTGTACCCCATGGCCTTGGTCAGGGACTCGGCGTGCATGTTGTTGGACAGCTTCATGAACGGGATCAGGAGGTCCTTGAGCTTCATGGAGTCGTGCGTGGCGAGCTGCCGCGCGCTCTTGGGGGCCGCGGCTCCGGTCCTGGTCGGCCCGGTCACCCGCACCCCGTGCGCGGCCAGCGCGTCCCGGAAGACGGCGGCCGCGTACCCGGTCGGCTCCCATACGGTGACCCACTCCTTGGCGGGGTCGGCGCCGACGGGGACGGTGCCGCTGACGGTGATGGTGTTCTCGCCGTGCCGCCGCTCCACGGCGATGGCGTCGCGGCCGCCCGCCGCGACGGTGCTCGCGCGCAGATCGATGTCTACGTAGTCGGTCTTCGGCGTCACGCTCACCCGGGGCCTGTCCCCGGCCCGCTTGCCCGGCGCGACCTCGACGATGACCGTCCCCGTGTCGTAGTCCGTGTCCGGGGCGACGCTCAGGGCGCTGATCTGCGCCGCGTAGTACGAGGACTCGTCGTCGCCGCCCCAGGTGTCACCGATGCGCCGGTCGTCGAAGCGGGTGTCGTCGGCGACGAGCCGCCCCGAGACCTTCCTGATGCCCGACTCGGCGATCTTCGCGGCGAGTTGGTCGTAGTCCTTGGCGAGCGTCGTCGGATCGCCCGTGCCGCGCAGGTACAGGTCTCCGTTCAGTACGCGCCCGTGCCGCTCGCCGTCGGCCAGGACGTCGGTGGTGAACCGGTGGTCCGGGCCGAGGAGCGCCATGGCGGCGGCCGAGGTGAGCATCTTGGTGCTGGAGGCGGGCACGAGGCGGCCGCCGGGCTGACGCTGGTAGAGGACGTCGCCGGACGCGGCGTCGGCGATCACCACGCTCGCCGTGCCGCCGTCCATGCGGGGGTCGCCGAGGATGGTGTCGATGGCTTCGGGCAGTCCGCTGCGGTCGGCTTCGGCCCCGGCGGGCGAGCTCCAGGAGAGGGTGGCTGCGGCGACGCCGAGGACGGCGGGCCAGATCCAGTGGCGCAGGCGGGCGGGGGCGCGGCTCACGGGTCTACTCATGGCCCTGGAGCATCCCGGAAGACGGGCGGACGCAACAGAGGCCCGAAGGTCGTGTCGACCTCGGGCCTCTGTTGTCACATGGGGTTTGTGGAGATGGCGGGAATCGAACCCGCGTCCAACGGTGCAGAATCAGGGCTTCTCCGTGTGCAGTTCGCTGCGATTTTCTCGGCCCCGGCAATCTCGCGAACAAGTCGCCGACGGGCCCAGCCACTGTTTGATTTCCTCCTAGGCCCCGTGACCGGGTCTAGAAGTTTAGTCCCCTAGCTGATGCCAGGATCCGGGTCGGGAACAGCCCCGGGCTGACACTTCGCAAGTCGCTACTTAGGCAGCGAGGGCGAAGGAATCGCGCTTGGTATCGGCGATTATTTTTTGCGACATATGGTTTACGAGATCATTGCCGCTTCCTCGACACGCTTCCCCTGCTTCGACATCCGCTGTCGAAACCGATCATCCCCATGTTGATTTTTCAAGGTGGGCCTTTCGACCCGGCGCCCCTGCGAGAGGGACTCAGCGTCCCTGCCTGCGGGACGTTGTCCATCGTACGTGACCAACGGCCGACCGTGCCAGCGTATTCCTGGGGGCCCGGGAGCTACGCGATCCCCTGCCGCCGCCGCGCCGACGAGATCGCGCGGTTCGTCTCGCGGGTGTCCTGCTTCTCGCGCAGCGTCTGCCGCTTGTCGTACTCCTTCTTGCCCTTGGCCAGGGCGATCTCGACCTTGACCCGGCTGTCCTTGAAGTACAGGGCGAGGGGCACGATCGTGTGACCCGTCTCCTGGGACTTCGACTCCAGCTTGTCGATCTCGCTCCGGTGCAGCAGGAGCTTGCGCTTCCGCGTGGCCGAGTGGTTGGTCCAGGTGCCCTGCACGTACTCCGGGACGTGGATGTTGTGCAGCCACGCCTCGTGGCCGTCGATGTGCACGAAGCCGTCCACCAGGGACGCCCGGCCCATCCGCAGCGACTTGACCTCGGTGCCCATCAGCACCAGGCCGCACTCGTAGGTGTCCAGGATGTGGTAGTCGTGCCGCGCCTTCTTGTTCTGCGCGATCATCTTCCGGGCAGGAGCCTTCTCATTGGCCTTCGCGGCCTTGCGCTTAACCTTTTCCTTCGCCATAGTGCGGCCATTTTCGCACTACGAGGGGGGTCCGAGGCCAGTCAATACTGTCTCGGCCCGACCCTCGGCCCCGTCCTCGGCCTCCAGATCGGGCGTGATGCCCTGTCCGTCGACGGTCCGCCCCGCGGGAGTGCGGTAGTGGCCGACGGTCAGCTCGGCCACCGAACCGTCTGGCAGCCTGCTCGGCATCTGGACCGATCCCTTGCCGAACGTCCGGGAACCCACCACGACCGCGCGGCCGCGGTCCTGAAGGGCGCCCGTGAGGAGCTCGGCCGCGCTCATCGTGCCGCCGTCGACGAGCACGACCACGGGTCTCGCCGTGTCACCGCCCCGCTCGGCGTGCAGCGCCTTCTGCTCGCCCCGTACGTCGTACGTCGCCACGAGACCGCCGTCGACCAGGGCGGACGCCGCCGTGACCGCCTCGGAGACCAGGCCGCCCGAGTTCCCGCGCAGGTCGAGGAGGATGCCCGCGCCCTGGGGAGCCTCGCGGATCGCGTCGCGCACGGCCTCCCCCGAGCCCTTGGTGAACGCGTCGACCTTGATCACCGCGGCGCCGTCCGTGAGTGCGCCGACCGTGACCGAGTCGGTGGAGAGCCGGGCCCTGTGCAGCGTCCTGCTCCACGCGCGCGTGCCGCGCTCCATGCCAAGGACCACCGGGGTGCCCGCGCGGTCGCCGCGCAGCAGGGCGACGACCTCGGTGACGGGGCGGCCCGTGACGCGCTCGCCGTCGATGGTGCGCAGCCCGTCTCCCTCGCGGACTCCCGCCAGGGCGGCGGGACCGTCCTTCTGGACCCGGGAGACCTCGATGCGGCCGTCGGCCGCGCGCCTGGTCCAGAGCCCGACGCCCGTGTACGCGCCGTCGAGGGACTGCTCGAACTCCTTGTACTCCCCCGGCGAGTACACCGATCCCCAGCGGTCCCCGCTGCGGCTGACCGCGTCCTGTGCGGCCTTCTTGCCGGACTTGCCGTCGGCCATGGCCTCGGCCGCGGCGTCGGCGGCTTCGTCCGCGGTGTCCGTGTCGCGCCCGTCCGCCCTGTCGTCCCTCGGGGGGCTCACGGCGTCGGAACGCAGGGAAGCGGGGGAGGTTTTCTGGCCTTCGTCGGCCGCGTCGCTCCAGGATCCGGTGGCCGCGCCGGTGACGAGGACGCTCGCGAAGACCAATGTCAGGGTCGCCCCGCGGCGGATGCGGCGGGTCCTGGAGCACCGGTCGACGAACCGGTCGGGGCCTGGCATGCCGGTGAGTCTAGGACAACCGAGGGCGCCGTACGGCTGGTTGAACCGTACGGCGCCCTTACGTGCTGGGGTCTCTTGTCACACCTTGAGGTACTTGCGCAACGCGAAGAACGCGGCCAGCGCGGGCATCAGCAGGCCGATCGCGAGCACCAGGGGCAGCTTCGCGAGCACGGCGTCCCAGCCGATGAAGTTGATCAGGTTGATCTTCTCGGAGAGTTCGAGGCCGTGGTCGATCATGAAGTACCGCCCGACGAGCAGCATCCCGCAGGCGACGCCGCCGCCGATGAGGCCCGCGACGGCGGCCTCCATGATGAACGGCATCTGGATGTAGAAGCTGGACGCGCCGACCAGGCGCATGATGCCGGTTTCACGTCTGCGGCTGAACGCCGAGACGCGCACGGTGTTGACGATCAGCATCAGCGCGACGACGAGCATCAGCGCCATCACCGCCACCGCCGCCCAGTTCATGCCGTTCAGGAGCCCGAAGAGGTTGTCCAGATAGCCCTTCTGGTCCTGCACGGACTGCACGCCGTCCCGGCCGGAGAAGGCGGTCGCGACCACCTGGTACTTCTCCGGGTCCTTCAGCTTGATGCGGTACGACTCCTGCATCTGGTCCGGAGTCAGCGAGCTGGACAGCGGGGAGTCGCCGAACTGCTCCTTGTAGTGCTTGTACGCCTCGTCGGCCGACTCGTGCGCGACCTTGTCCACGACGGGCATCTTCTTCAGATCGCCGAGGATCTGGTCCTTCTGCTCGTTCGTGACGGCGCCCTTGGCGCACTTGGGGTCCTGCTCGGCGTCGGCCTTGTTGCACAGGAAGATCGAGACGTTGACCTTGTCGTACCAGTAGCCCTTCATCGTGCTCACCTGGTCACGCATGAGCAGCGAGCCGCCGAAGAGGGCGAGTGAGAGCGCTACGGAGACGATGACCGCGAAGGTCATCGTGAGATTGCGACGGAGACCGACGCCGATCTCCGACAGGACGAACTGGGCGCGCATGGCGGCCTTTCAGTGGATCAGGTGGATCAGACGGTACGGGCGAGGCGGGGTCGTCAGTGCTGGTAGCCGTACACGCCGCGCGACTGGTCGCGGACGAGACGGCCCTTCTCCAGCTCGATGACCCGCTTGCGCATCTGGTCCACGATCTGCTGGTCGTGGGTGGCCATCACGACGGTGGTGCCGGTCCGGTTGATCCGGTCGAGGAGCTTCATGATGCCGACCGAGGTCTGCGGGTCGAGGTTGCCGGTCGGCTCGTCGGCGATGAGGAGCTTGGGGCGGTTGACGAACGCGCGCGCGATCGCCACTCGTTGCTGCTCACCACCGGAGAGCTCGCCGGGCATCCGGTCCTCCTTGCCGCCGAGGCCCACGAGATCGAGGACCTGGGGCACGGACTTGCGGATCTCGCCGCGGGACTTGCCGATGACCTCCTGCGCGAAGGCCACGTTCTCGCCGACGGTCTTGTTGGGCAGGAGGCGGAAGTCCTGGAACACGGTGCCCAGCTGGCGGCGCATGTGCGGCACCTTGAAGTTGGACAGGCGTGCGAGGTCCTTGCCGAGGACGTGCACTTGGCCGTGGCTGGTGCGCTCCTCGCGCAGGACCAGCCGCAGGAAAGTGGACTTTCCGGAGCCGGAGGAACCCACCAGGAAGACGAACTCGCCCTTCTCGATCTCTAGGGAGACGTCCCTGAGCGCGGGGCGGGTCTGCTTCGGGTAGGCCTTGGAGACGTTGTCGAATCGGATCACGGATGCACCACGGGTTGCCGGGGGTAGGTGTGCGTGACCATACGCGAAGCCGGTACGCGAGCGCAGTCGGCGTCCGGAGTTGCGCGGATTGTCTCGGAAGTACCGGGGAGCGGAACGGTCGGAAACCGTCGAGAGGGGGCGGGGCGCGCCGAAATCCGCGGAAGCTGGCACAGTGGTAGGGGGAACGATTGAGTTCCCCCTAGCGTTGGGCAGGCTGAGACTGTGCGGGAGGAGAAGCGCATGACCCTGGACCGGTTGGTATGCGCGAACTGCGCAGCGCCCGTGAATGAAGGCCGCTGCCCCGTGTGCCGGGCCAATCGCGAGCGCCTGCAGATGGAAGGGCCCTTCGCGGGGCTCAATCCCGCGGCACTGATAGCGCTGCTCGTGGTGCTGATCGCGGCCGTTGCGCTGCTCGCGCACCAGACCGCATAGCGGCGGCACACAGAGAGTCACGAGTTCGCCGTATCTCGCTGACGCGCGGTAACTGCCGCGCGGTAGCTGGCACGAGTGACTCCAGGTGACCACACGGACACCCGAAAGGGCCCGGAGCTTCGGAAAGCTCCGGGCCCTTCGTCGTACGTCGCGCACCTCAGGTACGCCGCACGCGCCGTCGCCCGCGTCAGGCAGTGGCGCCGCGGTTGCCGACCAGGCGCGGCAGGATGCGGAAGCCGATGCCGCCGGCGATCATCGTCGCGGCACCGATGATCAGGAAGGTGGTCTCGGCGGCGCCGGTCTCGGCCAGCTCGCCCTTCTCACCCTTGTTGCCGCCCTGCTCGACCGGCTTGGAGCCGGTGTCGCTCAGGCTGTCCTTGCCCTTGCCCTGCTCGACGGGCGTGGAGCCGCCGTCGGGGTCGGTGTCGTTGCCGCCGTTGCCACCGCCGTTGCCGTTGTCGTTGCCCGGGTCGCTCGGGTCGGAGGTGGGCGGGTCCGTCGGGTCGTCGGTCGGGTCCGGGTCCTCGGTGGGCTCGGTCGGGTCCGTGGTGGGCGGGTCCGTCGGGTCCGGCGGGTCCGTCGGCTCCGTGGTGGGCGGGTCCGTCGGGTCCGGCGGGTCCGTCGGGTCGGTCGGGATGCCGGTGGGCGGGTCGGTGGGGTCCTCGTCGCCCGCACCCGGGGTGTCCACGTCGACACCGACGCCGCTCTCGTCGGCGTGGGCGCCGACGCCCACACCACCGAGGTCGACACCGACGTCGAGGGCCGAGGCCGCACCCGCGGCGGTCAGCGAGGCACCGGCGGCGATCACGGCGCCGGCGGCTATCCGCGCGACGCGGATCCGCGTCTTCTTGGTCATCTGGCTGCTACCCCCAGTAGCTGAATCGTCAGTGAGGCAGCGCCCGGGGCGGGATTCAGCGCGGCCGCTGGGGACGATCGATCGGCCCCCACCGCTCACACGCGCCCCAGAAATACGCATGCCGCGCGCTAGCCTTTCACTTTTCGCTACAGCGTCAAGGTCGTTGCGTGCGCGATGTCCGATATCGGGGCAGTTGACCGTCGTACGGAGATGTGACTGTGACGTAAAAGGCAACTGCCGCCCAATGGACGGCAGTTGCCTTGTCGATAAAGCCGCTCAGGGCGGTATTTACTTCTCCTGCTGCTTGCGCCAGCGAATTCCGGCTTCCAGGAAGCCGTCGATCTCGCCGTTGAAGACGGACTCGGGGTTGCCGACCTCGAACTCCGTACGCAGGTCCTTGACCATTTGGTAGGGGTGCAGGACGTACGAACGCATCTGGTTGCCCCAGGAGTTGCCGCCGTCACCCTTGAGGGCGTTCATCTTCGCCTGCTCCTCCTGGCGGCGGCGCTCGAGGAGCTTCGCCTGGAGGACGTTCATCGCGGTCGCCTTGTTCTGGATCTGCGAGCGCTCGTTCTGGCAGGAGACGACGATGCCGGTCGGCAGGTGGGTCAGGCGGACCGCGGAGTCCGTCGTGTTGACGCCCTGGCCGCCGGGGCCCGAGGAGCGGTACACGTCGACGCGCAGCTCGCTCTCGTCGATCTCGATGTGGTCGGTCTGCTCGACCACGGGGAGGATCTCGACACCGGCGAAGGAGGTCTGGCGGCGGCCCTGGTTGTCGAAGGGCGAGATGCGCACGAGGCGGTGGGTGCCCTGCTCGACGGAGAGCGTGCCGTACGCGTACGGGACGTTCACGGCGAAGGTGGTCGACTTGATGCCGGCCTCTTCCGCGTACGACGTCTCGTAGAGCTCGGTCTTGTATCCGTGGCGCTCGGCCCAGCGCAGGTACATGCGCTGGAGCTTCTCGGCGAAGTCCGAGGCGTCGACGCCACCGGCCTCCGCGCGGATGGTGACGACGGCCTCACGGGCGTCGTACTCACCGGAGAGGAGCGTCCTTACTTCCATTTCGTCCAGCGCCTTCTTGACGGCGACGAGCTCGGATTCGGCCTCGGCACGGGTGTCCGGGTCGTCCTCCTCCTCGGCCATCTCGAAGAGGACACCGAGGTCGTCGATGCGACCTCGCAGGGCCTCGGCCTTGCGGACCTCCGCCTGGAGGTGGCTCAACTTGCTGGTGATCTTCTGTGCCGCTTCCGGGTCGTCCCACAGGGACGGCGCGGCCGCCTGCTCCTCGAGCACGGCGATATCGGCCCTCAGCTTGTCGAGGTCCAGGACGGCCTCGATCGACTCCATGGTCGAGGAGAGGGACTTGAGCTCTTCGGAAACATCGACGACTGCCACGACTCCAGCGTAACGGCTACGGCAACCGGCCTTGCCCCTGCGCAGCGGGGGCGGCCCCGGCGGGGCCGGAGCTACGGAGTGGGCGGCGCCGAGTTCACATTGTCCGGAGGCGGCGTCTCCGTGTCGTCGCCGCTCGTGGCGGCCCACGTGCCGATGCCCGCCGCGGCGACGATCACCGCTCCGGCCACGCCGAGCGTGATCCTGCGGCGGCGGGCCGACGAGCGGTGCTTGGCGGAGCCGGGGCGTGCCGCGCCCGTGGCGCGGGGGGCGCGGGCCGTGCCGCGGGCGCCGCCCGCCAGCTCGTCGGGTCCTGGGACGCGCATGGAGGTGTGGGTGTCGCGGTTGGAGTCGGCGGACGCGGAGCCGGGCACCAGGGGGACCGCGCCCCGGCGGGGAGCGGCCTCGCGGGGCTCGGGGGCCGACTCCTCGTACGCCTCGTCGGCGGCCCCCGGCTCCGTGTCCGGTTCGTCCACGTCCAGCGGCGGCATGCCCGCGACGAGCGGCAGCAGCTCCCGCAGGCGCGCGCCGAGCTCGGAGGCGCGCAGCCGGGAAGCGGGGGCCTTGGCCAGGCACTGGACGAGGAGCTGCCAGAGCTCCTCGGGGATGCCGGGGAGGGGGACGACCGTCTCGGTGACGTGCCGCCGCAGGACCGCGCCGGGGTGGCCGCCGCCGAAGGGCGTGAAGCCCGCGAGGAGCTCGTACAGGACGGTGGCCAGCGCGTAGATGTCGACGGCCGCGCGCGGCGGCAGGCCCTCGATGATCTCGGGGGCGAGGTAGTCGGGAGTGCCGATGATCTTCGTGGCGCGGGTGCGGCGCGGGGAGTCGATCAGCTTGGCGACGCCGAAGTCGGTGAGCAGGGCGGGATGCGCGCCGCCGGGGCCGAGGGGGCCCTGCATGTCCAGGAGTACGTTCTCGGGCTTGACGTCGCGGTGCACGATGCCCGCGGCGTGCGCGGCGGCGAGCCCGTCGGCGACGTCCGCGACGATGGCGACGGCGGCCTCGGGGGCCATGCGTCGCTCGCGGTCCAGGCGGGTGCGCAGGTCCGTGCCGCGGACCAGGTCCATGACCAGGGCCAGGTCGTTCCCGTCGACCACCAGGTCATGGACGCCCACCACGCGTGCGTGGTCGAGGCTGAGCAGCGCGGTGCGCTCCTGCACGAAGCGGCCGACGAGTTCCTGGTCGGATGCCAGGTCCTCGCGCAGCAGCTTGATGGCGACCGGGCCCTCGGGCCCCTCGCCCAGCCACACCGTGCCGGCGCTGCCACGGCCCAGGATCTGGTGGGCGGTGTACCGGCTGCCGATCTTGCGCGTCAAGACTGCTCCTACGGATGCGTGTTGGCGACAAAACTACGCGGCATTGCCGCCAACCTTCACTCCGGTAGCAGAAATCACCCTGCAGATGTCGACAAATCCCCAGAGTCGGCAGAACCGCCCGAGGATCGCCGCTAGTTGCCGCCGATCTTGCCCATCCAGTCGCTGACCGTGTTGTACCAGTCCGTCAGCTGCTCCCAGTAGCCCTTCGTCGTACCGATCCAGTCCTGGAGCGGGCTGAACTCCCAGACCAGCCAGCTCGCCACGAAGAGGATGAGGATCGTGAACAGGCAGCCCTTGAGGCAGCCGAGGCCCGGGATCTTCATCGGGTTCGCGCTGCGCTGCCGCGGCTCGCGCGCCTGGCGCGGTGCGGGCTGCTGGGGCGGCTGCTGCTGCGGGGGCGCCGCGTACTGCTGGGGCTGGTGCTGCTGCGGCGCGTACTGCTGCTGCGGCGGCGGCGCGTACTGCTGCTGCTGGCGCTGCCCGCGCGGCTGCTGCGGCGCGTACTGCTGGGGGCGCTGCTGCGGCTGCTGCTGGGGGCGGGCCACCTGGCGCTGGGGGCGGCGGCGCAGCGGGTCGTCGTTCGGGTCCAGGTGCGCCTGGTACTGCGTCTGT
Organism: Streptomyces kanamyceticus; assembly: GCF_008704495.1. Lineage (NCBI taxonomy): Bacteria > Bacillati > Actinomycetota > Actinomycetes > Kitasatosporales > Streptomycetaceae > Streptomyces > Streptomyces kanamyceticus. The sequence continues at coordinate 6,225,206 of NZ_CP023699.1, read as the reverse complement.
TCGTTGCGGTCGCGGGCCGCCCGCATCTGGTTCTGCCAGGGGTGCGGGTCGTTCGGGTCGCCGCCGGGCGCGTTCGGCGGGACCGGCGGCATGACCGCGGTCGGGTCGGCGCCGCCTGCGTTGTGCGGCAGGACCGACGTCGGGTCCGCGTCACCGGCGCCGCCGGTGCTCTGCATGACGCTGGTCGCCGCGTTCGGGTCGTACGAACCCGCGTTGCTCGGCAGGACCTGCGTGGGGTCGGCCGCGCCGGGAGTCTCCGGGACGTGGGCCGGTGCCGGATCCGGCATGAGCAGCGCGCCCACGCCCTCCGCGGCGGCGATCTGCGCCGGGGTGGAGTGCACACCGACGCCCTCGGCGACGGCGCGCAGGCCGCGTGCGAGGTTCTCGGCGCTGGGCCGGCGGTCCGGGTTCTTGTCCAGGCAGCGCTCGATGACCGTCCACAGCGGGTCGGGCACGGTCGAGGGGCGGCGCGGCTCGGCGCTGAGGTGCTGGTGCAGGACTTCGAGTGCCGACCCGCCCGCGAACGGCGGACGCCCGGTGACCAGCTCGTACAGCAGGATGCCCGCGCCGTAGATGTCGACGGCGCTGGTCTGCGGACGGCCCTCGGCGGACTCCGGCGCGACGTACGCGGGCGTGCCGACGAATTCGTGGGTGCGGGTGAGGCCGGGAGAGTCCGCGAGGCGCGCGATGCCGAAGTCGGTGAGCATCGGGTGCATGCCGCCGTCGTCCTGCTTGAGCAGCACGTTCGCGGGCTTCAGGTCGCGGTGCACGACGCCGTCCGCGTGGCTCGCGGCGAGCGCGTCGGCGATCTGGGCGGTCAGCAGGGCCGCGGCGACCGGCGTGAACGGGCCGTTCTCGCGCAGGTAGCGGTGCAGGTCGGGGCCCTCGACCAGGTCCATGACGAGGGCGAGGAGATCGCCCTCGACGACCAGGTCACGGGTCCTGACGATGTTCTCGTGCGTCAGCCTGAGCAGGACGGACCGCTCCCTGAGGAAGCGCATCACGACGTCCGCGTCGTTGGCGAGCTCCTCCTTGAGGACCTTGATCGCGACGGTCTCGCCGGGCTGGCCGGGAACGGCCGCCTCGGCGCCCGCGGTCTCCCGCTGGCGGGCTCGCCAGACGGTGCCCGTGGCGCCGCGCCCGAGCGGCTCCTCGAGCAGGTACTTGCTGCCTACCGGCCGCACGTCATGCGCTCCCTGCTGGTTCCTGGGGTGGTGGTGATGCTCTGTCGTCCTTGGCGCTCCGGCCTTCGGCCGAAGATGTTCCGACCCACTGTAGTGCCGCAGAACGGGGCACCGGCGGGTCGGATTCCGCCCGGCCGCCCACTTGCGGCATCCCTCCGGATTCCTCCGGATCGCTGTCCGCAGGAAAGACGCTCAGCCGTGGCCATTGGTTGCCGAGTGGTCCCGAATTGCCCTCCCGCCGGAAGCTCGGGTGGATATCCACAACGGTCCAAGCAGGAACTTTTCCGAGCAGAGGCGACCAATCAAGATCACTTCAAGATCACTTACGGGTGGCCGCCGGGCGTGTTGTCAGTGGCAGGTGCGAGGATGCCTCCAGTACTGGCCGACGTGCCCGTGTGCGGTGGGGGGAATCACAGCGCGAGTCCCCATGCCGTGCCCAGCGCAGAAGGGACCGCTGACGGCGATGCAGATCCGGCTGACCGTCCTCGGGCCGCGCAGCGGCCAGACCGAGCCGCCAGGGCGCCCCACGGCGCCGGGCGGTCCGCACGGCGCCTGTGACGTCCTGGTCACCGCGCCCGCGGGGACCGCGCTCGCGGCGGTGGCATCGGGCCTCGCCACGGCCGTCGCGGGCACCGACGCCCCCCTGGTCCTGTACGCGGACGCGGAGCGTCTGGACGCCCAGCGCTGCACGATCGGCGAGCCCCCGCTGACCGACGGAGCGGTGCTCTCGCTCGGCGCCCCCGCCGAGCCCGGTCCCGAACCGGCGGGCGCGGCCGCCCAGTTGCACGTGGTCGCGGGCCCCGACGCGGGCGGCGTCCACCTGCTGCACGGCGGCCAGATCCGCGTCGGCCGCTCCGCGGAGGCCGACGTCCCGCTGGACGACCCCGACGTCTCCCGGCTGCACTGCGCAGTCACGCTCGCCGACGACGGCCGCGTCACGGTCACCGACCTCGGCTCCACCAACGGCACGTCGATGGACGGCAGGGAGGTCACGGGCCGCCCGGTCCGCCTCGCGCCGGGATCCCTGCTGCGGATCGGCGAATCCGCGCTCCGGCTCGCGGACGGCCGCCTCGGCCTGGGCTCGGGCGCGGGCCCCGGCGGCACGCTCCCGACGGCCCCTGACGGCGAGGGGCACGTGCGCGTGCGCACCGCGGGGGCACTCCCCCCGGAAGCGTCGGACGCCGGGGCGCCGCGAGCGCCCGAGGGCGCCACCCACCACGCGTACGGCACGGCGAGCTGGGGCGCGGCGGGCGAGGTGGCACGGGACGGGGCGCACGGAGGCGGCGCCCCTGGGCCGTACGGCATCCAAGGGGTGTACGGCACGCAGGGCGGAGCGCAGGGCAGGACACCGGGCGGGACGCAGGACGGGCCGCACGCCAGGGCGCAGGCGGGGCGAGAGGTCCACGACGCGTACGGCGCGCCCGCAGCCCGGGGCGGCCCGGCGGGCTCGGTGCAAGGAGGCGGTCCTAGGGGCTCGGTCCAGAGTGGCCCGGCGGGCTCGGTGCCGGGCGGCGGACCTAGGAGCTCGGCCCAGGATGGCCCGGCGGGCTCAGCGCAGCGCGGCGGCCCCGGCGGCTCGGCCCAAGGTGGCCCGGCGGGCTCAGCGCAGCGCGGCGGCCCCGGCGGCTCGGTGCAGGGCCCGGTGGGCTCACCCCACGGCCCGGCGGGACCCACCGACCCGGTCGTGCCGCAGCAGGGCACCGCGCCCGACGCCGAGCGCACCAGCCGGACCGGGACCCCCGCGCGCGGGACGACCGTGCCGCGCGGTCTGCGCAAGCGCGGCGGTCTCTCCGCCTGGGCCCGTCGGCTGACCGGCGGCCGGGAGAGCGGCCAGGAAGCCGACGTCTACGAGGAGTACGCACCGGAGGGCGACGCCGCCGCGCCGCCCGCGCCCACCCCCGAAGAGCTCGCCGTGGCCGCCGCCGCGCGCACCCCCGAGTCCTGGCCCGATCCCGCCGCCCTGCTGCTCACGGCGCTCGGCCCGGGACCTCGTCTCTGGGAGCGCGGCCCGAGCCACCCCGAGGCACTCGCGGTCCGGCTCGGCACGGTCGACCGGGCCGCGCCCACCGACGACGGCGCGGGCGGCCTGCTGCCCGCCGTGCCCGTCACGGTCGGCCTGCGGGAGGCGGGCGCGCTCGGTCTCGCCGGGCCCCGTGCGCGGCTGACGGGGCTTGCCAGGGCCGTCGTCGCGCAGCTCGCCGCGCTGCACTCCCCCGACTCCCTGGAGATCGTGCTGATCAGCACGGACCGCGCGCGCCCCACGGCGGAGCGCGTCGCCGAGTGGGCCTGGCTCGGCTGGCTCCCCCATCTGCGGCCCACCCACGGCCAGGACTGCAGGCTCCTGCTCGCCTACGACCGCGACCAGGCCGCGGCCCGCACCGGCGAGCTGCTGCGGCGGCTGGACGACCGCATCGCCGACCAGCGCGCCGGTGCCGACACCGCGGCGCCAGGTCCTTACACCGTGGTCGTCGTCGACGGCGACCCCGGTTCCGCCGGGCTGCGCGAGGCCACCGTCCGGCTCGCCGGGGAGGGCGCGCGGGCCGGGATCCACGTGGTGTGCCTCGCCGAGACCGTGGCCGCCTCGCCCGCGTCACCGGTCGCCGACACCTACGAAGCGGCCTGCTCGGTGTCGCCCGCCTTCCGCGCGTGCGGCGCCGTCGCGCTGCTCAGCGGTGACGTGGCGACCGCCCTGCGGCTCCTGCGGACTGCCGGTGGCCGCCCCGCGGGGCACGGCACCGTCGCCGCCGTGGACGCGGTGTCGGCGGCCTGGGCCGAGCGGTTCGCGCGGGCGCTCGCCCCACTGCGGACGGACGGCGTGGCGGGCGAAGGGCACGCGCGCGTGTCCGCGCCGCTGCCCCAAGCGGCCAGGCTGCTGGACGAGTTGGGGCTCGCCAGGGCCACCCCCGCCTCGCTGATGGCACGCTGGGCCGCGGCTGCCGACGATCCCGACGCGCTCGGCGGACGCGCCGTGGCGGTGCTCGGCGCGGGGCCGCGCGGGCCCGTGACGGCCGATCTCGTCGCCGACGGACCGCATCTGCTGGCCGAGGGCCCCGGGGGCAGCGGGCGCAGCGAACTGCTGCGGTCCGTCGCCGCTTCGCTGGCCGCCGCCGAGCGGCCCGACCGCCTCGGCATCGTCCTGGTCGACGGCCGGGACAGCACCGGGGCCGGTGCCGAGCGGCGCACCACGGGGCTCGGTGTCTGTACGGACCTGCCGCACGTCACCACCCACCTCGTCGCCAACGATCCCGTCCGGATGCGGGAGTTCGCGCAGTCCCTCGCCGCCGAGCTCAAGCGGCGGGCCGAGCTGCTCGGCAGGCTCGGGTTCGCCGAGTGGCACACGCAGCGGGAGGTGTCGGGGCGGATGGTCTCGCAGCGGTCCCAGCCGTCCGCCGCATCCGGTGCCGTCGGCTCGTCCGGGGCCACCGGCGCGCCGCCCGTGCCCGCGCAGCTGTCCGACGGCGATCTCGATCCGCCGACCAGTGCCACGCTGCGGCTGCGGCCCGCGGCGGCGCGCAGGCAGGCCGATCCCCCACCGCCGCTGCCCCGGCTCGTGGTGCTCGTCGACGACTTCGACGCGCTGCTCTCGCCCGCGCTCGGCTCGCCGGGGCGGCCCGCCGCCGGGTCCGTCGTCCGCGCCCTCGAAGCGGTGGCGCGGGACGGGGAGCGGCTCGGGGTGCATCTCGTGGTGGCCACGGGACGCAGCGAGCGGATGCCGGAGACCGAGCTGGGGCGGCGGGCCTCGCTCCGCGTGGTCCTCGACGCGGTGGCCTCGGGCCCTGAGGAGCCCGCGCCGGGCCGGGGCGAACTGCGCTCGCCCGACGGGCGGGTCACGGCCTTCCAGGCGGGGCGGGTGACCGGGCGGATTCCTCGTACATCGACGCTGCGGCCCACGGTCGTTCCGCTGGAGTGGGAGCGGATGGGGGACCCGCCCGCGCGGCGTCCCGTCCGGGAGCTGGGGAACGGGCCGACGGATCTGGCCTTGCTCGCCAGCGCGTTGGAGCGGGCCGCGCGGTCCGTCTCGGCGGAGCAGGTGCCGTCTCTTCTCTGAGTCACTTGGCGAATCTCCGGTGCGGACTGCCCCCTTCTCGGCACTCGGCACCGGAGGTTGTGCCCACCCTTCCCCAAGCTCTCGGCTTCGCTCGAGCAGGGGAGGCCCCACTCGCCGTGCGGAACGCCTGCCCACAACAGGAACGAATCGCCTACCCACAACGGGAGCAACTCGTTCAACACCGCCTATGACGCCACGTCACAACGCCATCACGATCAACGAGTTGACAGCACGGGCCATCTTGCCGCCCCTCCCCGCCCGGGCGTAGACCAGACCGCACGGGACTCGCCAGGGAAGAGAACGGGGCAGTGATGCGCAGCACTCTTCGTACACGCAGGGCACCGCACCACAGGCACACCACCGCCAGGATCGCCGCGGCAGTCGTCGCGGGGGCGCTCACGCTCACCGTCACCGCGTGCGGCGGCGACGACAACAAGGACAACAACGGAGGCAAGAGCGGCGGCACGGAATCCGGGAGCTCGCTCCAACTGCCCAAGCTGGACGGGGAGAACGTCTCCGTGGCAGCCGTGTGGGGCGGCGCGGAGCGCAAGGTCTTCCTGAAGGTCCTCGACGAGTTCGAGAAGCGGACCGGCGCCAGCGTCACCTTCGTGCCCGCCCAGGACCCCATCATCAGCTTCCTGGAGTCGAAGGTCGCGGGCGGGCAGCCGCCGGACGTCGCGATGCTGCCGCAGGTCGGCGCGATCGACCAGGCCGTGGCGAACAAGTGGGCCAAGCCGGTCGGCGCCGAGGCGCAGAAGCAGCTCGACAAGAACTACGCCGAGGGCTGGAAGAAGCTCGGGGCCGTCGACGGCAAGCAGTACGGCGTGTACTTCAAGGCCGCCAACAAGTCGCTGGTCTGGTACAACACGAAGGTCTTCGAGAACGCGGGCGTCAAGGCGCCCAAGACCTGGGCCGAGTTCATGAAGACCATGCGGACCGTCTACGACTCCGGCGTGCCGCCGATGTCCGTGGCGGGCGCCGACGCGTGGACCCTCACCGACTGGTTCGAGAACATCTACCTCTCGCAGGCGGGCCCGGAGAAGTACGACCAGCTCGCCCAGCACAAGATCAAGTGGACGGATCCGTCCGTCAAGAAGGCGCTGACCACGCTCGGCGAGGTCTTCGGTACGAAGGGCTTCGTGGCGGGCGGCTCGAAGAGCGCGCTGCAGACCGAGTTCCCCGCGTCCGTGAAGCAGACCTTCACCGGCGGCGACCAGCCCAAGGCGGGCATGGTCTTCGAGGGCGACATGGTCTCGCTCGCCATCTCGGAGACCAAGGCCGAGGTGGGGACGGACGCGAAGGTGTTCCCCTTCCCCGTGGTCGGTGACGCTTCCCCCGCCGTGGTCGGCGGTGACGCGGCCGTCGCGCTGAAGAACACCAAGGGCGCGCAGGCGCTGCTGACCTTCCTCGCCTCGCCGGACTCGGCGAAGATCTGGGCGGAGGCGGGCGGGTTCATCTCGCCGAACAAGAACCTGTCCATGTCCGCGTACCCGAACGACGTACAGCGCAACATCGCCAAGGCCATGATCGCGGCCGGTGACGACATCCGGTTCGACATGTCCGACCAGGCCCCGCAGTCCTTCGGCGGCACGCCGGGCAAGGGCGAGTGGAAGGCACTGCAGGACTTCCTGGCGAACCCGAAGGACGTCGCGGGCACGCAGAAGGCCCTGGAGACCGCCGCGGCCAAGGCCTACAAGGACTGACGCGGTGGCATCCGCTGATGCCGGGGGCGTGCCGACGACGGCACCGCCCCCGGCCCCGAAACCGCGCAGGAGCGTGACCGGTACCCGCAAGGCCGTGGCGGCGCTCTTCCTGCTGCCCGCCCTCGTGCTGCTCGGCGCGCTCGTCCTGTACCCCATCGGGTACTCGTTCTTCCGCAGCTTCCTCGACGACTCGGGCGACTTCACCGCGTTCGACAACTACAAGACGCTGTTCACCGACGACGGCATCCGCACCGCCATCAAGAACAACGCGATCTGGGTGGTCGTGGCGCCCACCCTCGCGACCATCCTCGGCCTGATCTTCGCCGTTCTCACCGAACGGGTGCGCTGGGGAACGGCGTTCAAGCTCATCATCTTCATGCCGATGGCGATCTCGATGCTGGCCGCGGGCATCATCTTCCGGCTCGTGTACGAGTCGGACCCCGACCGCGGCGTCGCCAACGCCGTACTGGTGGGCGTGCACGACACGTTCAGCAAGGCGTCGGCGTTCCCGCAGGCGCACCCGGCCATGAACTCGCCCCTGAAGTCCGCGGGCGGCGGTGCCTTCATCACCAAGGAGCCGGTGCGGGCGGGCACGCCGGTGGCGCTTCCGCTGACCGGGGTGGCGCCGGACCAGATGCCGGGCGACGCGAAGGCGGCGAAGGCCGCGAAGGCCGATCCTGGCCAGGTCACCGGCACGGCCTGGCAGGACTTCACGCGCGGCAAGGGCCGCGGGAAGCCCAACGCCCCCGACGCCGCCGAACTCGGCTACGCGGGCATCAAGATCGAGGCCGTCAAGAACGGCGAGGTGGTGGCGTCCACCTCGGCCGGGGCCGACGGGACCTTCGCGCTGCCCGAGGCAGCCGACGGCGCCCAACTGCGCTATCCGGCATCGAACTTCCGCGAGGCGTACAACGGCCTCGAATGGCTGGGCCCGACCCTGATCACGCCCTCGATCATCGGCTCCTATCTGTGGATGTGGGCCGGTTTCGCGATGGTCCTCATCGCGGCGGGCCTGGCGAGCGTGCCGCGTGAACTCCTGGAGGCGGCGCGGGTGGACGGCGCCAACGAATGGCAGGTGTTCCGCCGCATCACGGTGCCGCTGCTCGCCCCGGTGCTCGCGGTGGTCCTGGTGACGCTCATGATCAACGTACTGAAGATCTTCGACCTGGTCTTCGTGATCGCGCCGGGCTCGTCCAAGGACGAGGCGAACGTGCTCGCCGTCCAGCTGTACAACTCGGCGTTCCTGGACAAGGACCTGGGGGTGGCAAGCGCCATCGCGATGCTGCTCTTCCTCCTGGTCATCCCGGTGATGCTGTTCAACATCCGGCGCATGAGGCGGGAGGCGCATCGATGACCGCCCAGACCGAAGTGGTCAAGGCCGAACAGTCGCTCGGCGGACGGATCGCCGGGCTGCTGGGCAGCACCGCGCTGCGGGTGTTCCTGGTCCTGGTGGGCCTGTTCTGGCTGGTGCCGACGATCGGCCTGCTGCTCGGCTCGTTCCGCACCCCCGCGGACATGAGCGAGAGCGGCTGGTGGAAGGTGTTCACCGCGCCCTCGCAGATGACGCTGGACAACTACACCAACCTCCTCAAGGACGAGACGATCACCGACTCGATCCTGTCCAGCGTGATGATCACCGTGCCCGCGACGCTGCTCGTCGTGATCATCGGCTCGCTGGCCGGATACGCCTTCGCCTGGATGGACTTCCCCGGGCGCGACTGGTGGTTCCTCGGGGTCGTCAGTCTGCTCGTGGTCCCGGTGCAGGTGGCGCTGGTGCCGATCGCCGATCTCTTCGGCAAAATCGGCATCTTCGCGACCACGATCGGCGTGATCACCTTCCACGTGGCCTTCGGCCTGCCGTTCGCGATCTTCCTCCTGCGGAACTTCTTCGCGGAGATCCCGCGCGAACTCCTGGAGGCGGCACGCCTGGACGGCGCGGGCGAGCTGCGGCTCTTCGTCCGTGTCGTGATGCCGCTCGGGGCGCCCGCGATCGCCTCGCTCGGCATCTTCCAGTTCCTGTGGGTCTGGAACGACATGCTGATCGCACTGATCTTCGCCGACGCCAAGCACCCGCCGATCACGGTCGCGCTCCAGCAGCAGGTGCGGTTCTTCGGCGACAACGTGCAGATCCTCGCGCCGGGCGCGTTCATCTCGATGGTGATCCCGCTGGCCGTGTTCTTCGCCTTCCAGCGGCAGTTCGTGTCCGGGGTGATGGCGGGCGCGGTCAAGTAGCGCGCGCCGCACCGCCGTACGGAGACCGGGAGACGGCCCTTAACCGGGCCGTCTCCTCACGTCTATCCCCCGTATGCCACATCCGGCGTAACCGACCCACCCCTTCAGGCGTTCGGGGCTGTATGCCCGCGCCGACCCATGGATGTGCCTTGCCCCGGTTCAGTGTCATCGTCCCCGTGTACAAGGTCCAGGCGTATCTGCACGAGTGCCTGGAGTCCGTGCTGGCGCAGTCCTTCACGGATCTGGAGCTGATCGCGGTCGACGACTGCTCGCCGGACGCGAGCGGCGCGCTCATCGACGAGTTCGCGGCCCTGGACACCCGGGTGAAGGCCGTGCACCTCAAGGAGAACGTCGGCCTCGGCATGGCCCGCAACGCGGGCATGGAGCGGGCCACCGGCGACTACCTGATCTTCCTGGACAGCGACGACACCCTCACCCCCGGCGCCCTGCACGCGATCTCCGACCGCCTCAAGCAGACGGACGAGCCGGACGTCCTGGTCTACGACTACGCGCGCACGTACTGGTCGGGCGAGGCCGTGCGCAACCAGTTCGCCGGGCAGCTCCACGAGGAGGGCCAGGCGCCCTTCCGGCTCGCCGACAGGCCGGGCCTCCTGAAGGTCCTGATGGTCGCCTGGAACAAGGCGCACCGCCGCGAGTTCATCGAACGCGAGGGCTTCACCTTCCCCACCGGGTACTACGAGGACACGCCCTGGACGTACCCGATCCTGATGGCGGCGGGCTCGCTCGCCACCCTCGACCGGGTCTGTGTGCACTACCGGCAGCGGCGCCAGGGCAACATCCTGGGCACCACGAGCCGCAAGCACTTCGACATCTTCGACCAGTACGACCGGGTCTTCGCCTTCCTCGACCGGCACCCCGACCTCTCCGCGGCCTGGCGGGCCGTGCTGTTCCGGCGGATGGTGGACCACCTCTCGACGATCTTCACCAAGCGGGACAGGCTGCCGCGCGGCAGCCGCGCCGAGTTCCTGCGCAAGGCCCGCGCCCACTACCGCCGTTACCGCGTCCCGGGCGCCCCGGTCCCCACCCGCACCCGGCTCCGGCACGGTCTGGTGCGGCTCGGCTCCCACCGGACGTACCGCGGTCTGTGGACGGCCCTTCGGGTGCGCTCCCGCGCCAAGCGGTACGCGGCCGCCACCCGGCGCCGCCTGCGCGGCGCCCGGCTCCAGCTGCACTACCGCGTCCAGCTGCGCCTGCCGGTCCGCGCCGACCACGCCGTCTTCTCCTCGTACTGGGGGCGCGGCTACGGCTGCAACCCCGGCGCCCTGGAGGCCGCGATGCGCGAGCTCGTGCCGGGCATGCGGACGGCGTGGATCGCCGCCCCCGAGCACCACCACACGATCCCGACGGGCACCCGCAGGCTGCGTCCCGGCACCGCCGCGTACTGGACGGCGCTTGCCCGCTCCAAGTACCTGGTGAACAACGTCAACTTCGACCGCAGGCTGGTCAAGCGCCCAGGGCAGGTCCTGATCCAGACCCAGCACGGCACCCCGCTCAAGCAGATGGGCCTCGACCTCCAGGACCGTCCCGCGGCCGCGCGCGGCACGGACTTCGCCGCGCTCCTGAGGAACGCCGACAAATGGGACTACGTCCTGTCGGCCAACCGCCACTCCACACTGGTGTGGGAGCGCGTCTACCCCTCGGCGTACGCCACCCTCGAATACGGCTATCCGCGCAACGACCGCTTCCAGCAGGCGACTTCGGCGGAGGTGGCGCGGCTGCGCGAGGGGCTCGGCATCCCGCACGGCGCGGTCGCCGTGCTGTACGCGCCGACCCACCGCGACTACCGGCGCACCCAGCGCCTGACCCTGGACCTGGAGCGGATGCTGCACGCGCTCGGGCCCGGCTTCGTCGTCCTGACCCGCGCCCACCACACCTACGACGCGCCGCTCGCCGGGTCCTCCGGCAGGCTCATCGACGTGTCGGGGCACCCGAGCGTCGAATCGCTCTGCCTCGCCTCGGACGCGCTGGTCACGGACTACTCGTCGCTGATGTTCGACTACGCCAACCTCGACCGGCCCATCGTCCTGTACGCCGACGACTGGGATGCCTACGAGGCGGCCCGCGGCACCTACTTCGACGTGCGCGACTTCCCGCCGGGCGCGGTCGCGCGCAGCGAGGACGAGCTCACCGACATCCTCGCCACCGGGCACTGGGCGGGCTCGCGCTCGGCGCAGCTGCGGCGGGCGTTCCGCGAGCGGTTCTGCGCGTACGACGACGGGCGCGCCGCGGAGCGCGTCGTACGCCATGTGGTGCTCGGCGAGCGGAGCGGGCTGCCGTCCGTGGTGCCGCTGGCCGAGCGGCACCCGGCGCCGTCGGCCGCCGCGCCACGGGACCAGGCGTCCCTCCCTGGCCTGCAGCCCAGCACCCGTACGTGATCCCCGCCGTGACCTCCGTACCGGGCGAACCCGTGTGAACCACCATCGAGAGAGGCTGTCTTGTCGCGCTTCAGCATCATCGTCCCCACCCATGGCGTACCGGGGCGGCTCGCCGACTGCCTCGCCTCGGTGCTCGGGCAGTCCTTCACCGACTTCGAGCTGATCGCCGTGGTCGACGCACCGGACGGCGCCACCGGCGAGGAGGGGTTGTGCGCGGCGATCGTGGCCGAGCACGCGGAGCGCGACGCCCGGGTGCGCCGCGCGGCCTCCCCCTCGGGCGAGGGGCTCGCCGGGGCAAGGGACGCGGGGACGAGGGCGGCGGGCGGCGACTACCTGCTGTACCTCGACGGTGACGACACCCTCACGCCCGGCACCCTCGAAGCGCTCGACGCGCGCCTCGCCGAGACCGACGACCCCGATCTGCTGCTCTTCGACCACGAGCGCGTGCACTGGTTCGACGGCAGCCAGGGCCCGGTCCTTGAACGGCTGTGGGAGGGCGCGCCCCGGGGCACCTTCGCCGCGGCCGACCACCCGGCGCTGCCCGACCCGCTGGTGCCCGCCTTCTCCGCCGCCCACCGCCGCGCCTTCGTCACCCGGCACCGGCTCTGCTTCGCGCCCGGCATGTTCACGGACCTGGTGTGGAGCGTGGGGACCACGCTGCGGGCCGAGCGGATCGCCGTCCTGGACCGGGTGTGCGTGCGCCACCTGCAGCGCCGCCAGGGTGCGCGCAACCGCCGTCCCGGCGTCCACCACCTGGACCTGCTCGACCAGTTCGACCTGGCGATGACCGACGCCAAGGGCCTGGGCGTGCCCGCGCCGGTGCTCGACCGGGTCTTCCGCAGGCTGACGCACGAGCTGCTGAAGACGGCGTCGACGCCCTCGCGGCTGCCCTCCGCGCGGCTGCGCAGGCGGTTCTTCCGGGGGGCCACCAAGGCGTACCGGCTGCACAGGCCCGCCGGGTTCAGGCCGCCCGGCGGCAGCCTCGGCGTGCAGCACCGGCTGCTCGCCGCGGGCGCCTACACGGGCTTCCGCGCGCTGCGCGGCGCGAAGAACCGGCTGCCCGCGCTCATCGGTCCCCACCTGCGGCGCGCACAGCGCGGGATCCAGCGCTACCGGCACCCCTACAAGGCCTTCCTCAAGCGGCCCGTCGACGCGAACCTCGCCGTCTTCTCGGCCTATTGGGGGCGCGGCTACGCCTGCAACCCGGCCGCGATCCACGCCGCGACGCGCCGCCTCGCCCCGCACGTCAAGACGGTCTTCCTCGTCTCCGACGCCGCGACGGCCGCGCTGCCCGAGGGCGTGGAGGGCGTGGAGATCGGCAGCACGCGCTACTGGGAGGTGATGGCCGCCGCCAAGTACACGTTCAACAACGTCAACTTCGAGATGGCCGTCAAGAAGCGTCCCGGCACGGTCCACGTGCAGACCCAGCACGGCACGCCGCTCAAGCGGATGGGCGTGGACCAGGTCGAGTTCCCCGCCGCCGCCGCTGCCGCGGGGCCGCTCGGCAAGCTCCTGCAGCGCGTGGACCGCTGGGACGTCAACATCTCCTCCAACCACCACTCGACCGAGGTGTGGGAGCGCGCGTACCCGGGGGCGTACGAGAGCCTCGACGTGGGCTATCCGCGCAACGACGCCTTCTACAGCGCGAGCGCCGACGACGTGAACGCGATCCGCAAGCGGCTCGGGGTGCCCGACGGCAAGATCGCGCTGCTCTACGCGCCCACCCACCGCGACTACCGCACGGACTTCGCCACCCAGCTCGACCTGCCCGCGTTCTGCGACGCGCTCGGCGAGGAGTTCGTGGTGCTGCTGCGCGCCCACCACTTCTACGAGGGCTCTGCGGGGCTCGAAGGGATCGTGCGCTCCGGGAAGTTGATCGACGTGACGGAGCACCGCTCGCCCGAGGAGGTGTGCCTGGCCTCGGACGCGTTGATCACGGACTACTCGTCGATCATGTTCGACTACGCCAACCTCGACCGGCCCATCGTCGTGTACGCCGACGACTGGGACGTCTACCGGGAGACCCGCGGCGTCTACTTCGACCTCCTCGCCGAGCCGCCGGGCGCGGTGGCCCGCACCCAGGACGAACTGACGGCGGTGTTCCGCGGCGGGGCCTGGGAGGGCGCGTCGGCCGGGCGGCTGCGGGCCGCGTTCCGCGCGCGGTTCTGCGATCTGGACGACGGTCTCGCGGCGGAGCGGGTGGTGCGCCGGGTGCTGCTCGGCGAGGCCGTGGCGGAGCTGCCGCCGGTCGTGCCGCTGAGCGAGCGCGTTCCGGCGCCCGCCGCGCCCCGCGTCCCCCAGCACTGACCACCGGCCCCTACCGAGGACGTCCGCCATGCCCCACCCGCGCGTTCGGCATCCGGCGCCCGGCGCACCGCCCGCCGCGCCGCGCGTCGTCGCCCAGCGCACCGCGGGCACGGGCCCGGCGGCGGGGGGCGCGGCGGGTCCTTCGCGATGGTGGAACGCGCTGGTCGTGACGGTCCCCGCGGCGGCCGTCCTGGTCCTCGGCTACCGGCACCGGTGGGTGGGCGACGACGCGCTCATCTACACCAGGGCCGTGCGGCAGATCCTGGCCGGGAACGGGCCCGTGTTCAACGTCGGCGAGCGGGCGGAGGCGTCCACCGGCACCCTGTGGCAGTGGCTGCTCGCCCTCGGCGGCCTGGTCACGGGCGCCGACCCGGCGGTGCTCGCGGTCGCGCTCGGGCTGCTCGGCACGGTGGCGGGCTGGCTCCTCGCGGGGGACGCGGCGCGGCGGCTGCACGGGCGCAAGGCGCCGCTCGTGCCCGCGGGGGTCCTGGTGCTGCTGCCGGTCGCCGCCGTCTGGGACTACGCCACCTCCGGCCTGGAGACCGGGCTCGCCACCTGCTGGCTCGCGGGGTGCTGGTGGCTCCTGGTCCGTGACGCGCGCGGCCAACGGGTGCTCACCGCCGTCGTGTTGGGGCTCGGCCCCCTGGTCAGGCCGGATCTGGGCCTGGTCAGCGTGGTCTTCGTCGGCGCCTGGTGCGTGCTGCTGCGGGCCCGGTGGCGTACGGCGGCGGGGATCGTGGCGGCCGCGTGCGCGCTGCCCGGCGGCTACGAGGTATTCCGCGCCGGGTACTACGGCGTGCTCGTGCCGCTGCCGGGGCTCGCCAAGGAGGCGTCAGGGGCCAACTGGGGGCGCGGCGTGCTGTACGCCGAGAACTTCGTCCTGCCGTACCGCCTGTGGTTCCCGCTGCTCGTGCTCGCCGCGCTCGGGGCCGTCCTCGTGGTGCGGCGCACCATGCGGGGGACGGCGGGCGCGGTGCGCGGCACCGGGCGCCCGCCCAGTCGGCCGCTGCTCGTCCTTGCGGCGGCGCCGGTGCTCTCCGGGGTGCTCTCGCTGCTCTATGTGGTGCGCGTGGGCGGGGACTTCATGCACGGGCGGATGCTGCTGCCGGGTCTCTTCCTGCTCCTGCTGCCCGTGTGGGCGCTGCCCCGGGGCCGTGCCGTGGTCGCGGCGGGGGTCGCGCTCGCCGTCTGGGCGGGGTGCTGTCTGCTGCTGTGGCGCCCGCCGGTCGTCTCGGCCTCCGGCGAGATCTGGGACACCCACGTCGGCTACCAGCGGGCCACCCGCGCCCCGTTCCCGGTCAGCCAGGCCCTACACGGCGCGCGCCCCACCCGCTACCGCGCCGAGATCGCCCGTGCGCTGCGCGCGGACCGGCCCCGGCTGGTCATCGAGACCTCCTACAACCGGCCCGCGCTCTCGCTCCCGCTGGCCCGCGACCGCCGGGTGCCCGTCGCGGGGGCCATGGGGTTCCTCGGCCACAACGGCATCGTCGTACCGCTGCGGGGCCTGGCCGTCGACCCGCTGAGCCTCGCCCATCCGCTCGGCGCCCACATGGAGCGCTCGGCGACCGCGCGCGCCGGGCACGAGAAGCCGGTGGCGCCCGCCTGGCTCGTCGCCGACCTCACCGACCCCGGCGTACCCCTGCCGCGCGGCGTCGACCCGCGCGCGGTCGCCGCCGCGCGCCACGCGCTGACCTGCGGTCCGCTGCCCGAACTCCGGGACTCGGTGCGGGCGCCGCTGGATCCGGGGCGCTTCTGGCGGAACCTCGCGGGCTCCTGGCAGCGCACGGCCTTCCGCCTCCCCGCCGACCCGCGTGCCGCGGAGCGCGCCCTGTGTCCCAGACCCTGAGCCGACCCCCGGCCGCCGTCCCATCCGTCCCGACCCGTGGAAGAGCCCGTGCCCCGTTTCAGCATCATCGTCCCCGTCTACAAGGTGCAGGGCTTCCTGCGTGAGTGCCTCGACTCGGTCCTGACGCAGTCGTTCACCGACATCGAGGTCATCGCGGTCGACGACTGCTCCCCCGACCACTGCGGCGCCATCATCGACGAGTACGCCGCGGCCGACTCCCGGGTCCGCGCCGTCCACCTGCCCGAGAACGCCGGGCTCGGCGGCGCGCGCAACGCGGGCGTCACCCACGCCACCGGCGACTACCTCCTCTTCCTCGACAGCGACGACAGCTACACCCCCGGCGCGCTCACGGCGATCGAGGAGCGGCTCGGCCAGACCGCGGAGCCCGACGTGCTGGTCTTCGACCACGTGCGGACGCACTGGTGGGGGCGGGGCGGCCGGAGCATGACGGCGGACCTGCTCGCCTCCGCGGGCACCGACACCTTCGACATCCTGTCCAGCCCGCACTACCTGCAGCTGTTCCTGGTCGCCTGGAACAAGGCGTACCGCCGCGACTTCTTCACCGCGCACGGCTTCACGTACAAGAAGGGCCTGTACGAGGACGCCCCGATCACCTACGAGGCGCTGGTCTCCGCCCGGCGCATCGGCTGTCTCGACCGGGTGTGCGTCGAGTACCGCCAGCGCAGGCAGGGCGCCATCACCCGCACCCCGGGGCGCAGGCACTTCGACATCTTCGACCAGTACGCCGGTCTCTTCGCCTTCCTCGACGCACACCCCGGGCTCGACGCGGCGCGGCCGCTGCTCTTCGAGCGGATGATCAACCACTTCCTCGCGACGCTGCCGCTCACCGAGCGCGTCCTGCCCGAGGACCGCGCCGACTTCTACCGCACGATCGTGGCCTTCCACCGCCGCTACAAACCGGCCGGGTTCACCCCGCCCGACGACCGCTACCGCCTCCAGTGGCGGCTCGCGGCGGGCAGCCCCTACGCGGTGTTCCGCGCCGTCGCCGCCGCCCACTCGCTGCGCGCCGCCGCGCTGCGCAAGAAGACCAAGCTGCGCAAGCAGGCCGCCAAGAAGGCCAAGCGGACCCTGACCCGCGTCCAGCGCGCCCGCCCGCTCGACCCGCACCTCGCGGTGTACTCGGCCTTCGCGCACCGCGGGCTGCTCGGCGACCCGGCCGCCGTGCACCAGGCGGCCGGGGTGCTCGCCCCGCACATCAGGTCGGTGTGGGTGCTGCGGCCCGACGCCGTGGAACGGGCACCGGAGGGCGTCGAGGTGGTCACGCCCGACACCCCGGCCTACCACCGGGCGATGAGCCGGGCCACGTACTTCTTCAACAACGTCAACTGGGCGCCGGGTCTGGTGAAGCGCGAGGGACAGGTCCACGTGCAGACCCACCGGGGGACGCCGCTCAAGCACATGGGCACGGATCTGATCGGCCGCCCCGCCGCGACGTACCACCTCAACGTCCGCGCGCAGCTGTGGCGTTCGGACCGCTGGGACTACAGCCTGGTGTCCGGGCGGCACGCCGAGCTCGCCTGGGACCGGGCCTACCCCTGCCGCTTCACCTCGCTGCCCACCGGCGCCCCCCGCAACGACGTCCTGGTCAAGGGCGACCCGCTGCGCGGCGTCGCGGTACGGCAGCGGCTCGGGGTGCCGCAGGGCAACACCGTGATCCTGTACGCGCCGACCCCGCGCGACCACCGCAAGTGGTACGAGCCACGCATCGACTTCGAGCGGCTCACGCGCGACGCGGGCCTGGGCGTGACGCTGCTCGTGCGGCTCCACCCGCAGTACGCGGGCGCCGCCGTGCGGGGTCTGCAACTGCGCGACCTGGAGCGGCGCGGGCTGCTCGTCGACGTCACCGACGAGCCGTCCGTCGAGGACCTGATGCTCGCGTCGGACGCGCTGGTGACGGACTACTCGTCGCTGATGTTCGACTACACGTGCCTGGACCGCCCGATCGTCGTGCACGCGGACGACTGGGAGGTCTACCAGGTCACCCGCGGCACCTACATCGACCTGCTCGCCACGCCGCCCGGCCATGTCACCACCAGCACCGCCCAGTTGGCCGACCTGTTCGCGTCGGGCACCTGGCGGGACGCGCGCTCGGACGCGCTGCGGGCCGATTTCCGCGCGCGGTTCTGCGAGTACGAGGACGGGCACGCGGCCGCGCGGGTGGTCTCCCGGGTCATGCTCGGCCAGGAGTACCCGCTGACGCCCATCCCCCAGCAGCACGCGGGCCGCCGCGGCTCGGCCCCGCTGTTCGCCGTCCCCCACGGCACGCGATGAGCGGCGCGACGACCTCGGCCCCCGAGATCCCGGGGCAGTCGACGCCCCAGGTGGCCGATGTCACCACCAACTCACCGGTTCTCAAACGGAGTTGGTGGGCCGACGGGGCGGCCGTCGCGGCGGGCGGCACCCTGATCGCGCTGCACGGCTCGCTGCTCGGCCGCTGGGTGGTCGACGACGCGGCCATCACCTTCGCGTACGCGCGCAGCATCGACGAGGGGCTCGGCCCGGTCCAGCAGGCGGGCGCCGCGCCCGTCGAGGGGTACTCCAACCCCGCCTGGCTCGGGCTGCTCGTCATCGGCAGGCGGCTCGGCCTCTTCGACCACCGGGCCGTGCTCGGAGTGCCCGACCTGATCCTCTTCCCCAAGGCGCTCGGCATGCTGTGCGCGCTCGGCGTACTGATCGCGATCGCGTGCGCGGCACGGCGTCTGGTGACCCGCTCCTGGCTGGTCACGGCCGGGGCCGGGGTACTGCTCGGCGCCAACATCTCCTTCGTCGCCTGGATGTTCTCGGGCCTGGAGAACCCGCTGTACGCCTGTGTCGCCACCGTCCTCGCGGCGACGCTCGTCCGCGCGGTCACCACCGGCAACCTGCTCGGCAGGGGGCCCGCGGTGGCGTCCGGGCTGCTCGCCCTGGTGGCGGCCCTGACCAGACCGGACGGCGCGGTGCTCGCGGGCGTGTATCCGCTGCTGCTCCTGCTGACTCTGCGGCGCGGGCAACTGTGGCCGAGGGCGCGCGCCGCCGGCCTCGGCACCGCCGCCTTCGCCGTTCCGTACGCGCTGTTCATCGCCTGGCGCCACCTCGTCTTCGGGCGGCTCGTGCCCAACACGGCGGTGGCCAAGGCCCAGGAGCTGCCGGACGCCGAGCTGTTCGGCAGGACCACCGGGGAACTGCTGACCTTCGCGGGCTGGCCCCTCGTGCTGGTGGCCGCCGCGCTCATCGCCGTCGCGCTCACCCGGCACGGCATGCCGCGCGCGGCCATCGGCGCGGTCGTCCTGCCGCTCGCCCTGACGTTGTGCGCGTTCGGCGTCCTGGAGCCGGACTGGATGGGCGTGTACCGGTTCGCGACTCCCGTGTGGCCGCTGGGAGCGCTGGCCCTCGGGCTCGCCGCGGTGGGACTCGCCGAGCGCGGCGGCCCGCGGCCGCGGATCCTCATCGCGGTCGCGCTGAGCGGGACGCTGCTCCTCTCCTGGTCGGCGCAGAGCGAGCGGGCCGCCGCGTTCCGCGCCGAGCCGACCCTGCCGATGTGTCTCGTCGTCAACCGCGACGGGGTGATGTTCAACGAGTACGCGGACCGGCTCGGCACCCGCGACGCGTCCGTCCTGCTGCCCAGCCTCGGCGGCACGCTGCTCACCAGTGACCTGAAGGTGTACGACCTCGCGGGCCTCACCGAGCCGCGGATCGCCGACGCGCTCGCCGCGGGTGACGCCGAGCGGCTGCGGACGTACGCCTTCAAGGAGCTGCGGCCCACGTTCGTGCACGCCGTCGGCGTCTGGGCGCGCAAGAGCGGCATGAAGGCACCCCGGCTGACCGCCGAGGGCTATCTGCCGCTGTACCGCACGGCCGACGGCGGTGGCGACTGGGTGCGGGCCGACGCCGTGGCGCACCCGGAGCGTCTCGGGCCGCTGCGCGCGTGGGCGGCCAAGGCCGTGCCGGACGCGTACGAGAACGGGCGCGAGCGCTGCCCGACCCACCACTGATCCGACCCACCACTGAACTGTCGTACCAACCCTGATGGAGACCCGCCATGACAACGACCAGCAGCGAAGCCACCACCGGGCCCCTTCCCGCCTCCCTGGACGACGTGCCGGGCTGGTTCTGGCCCCTGGACCAGCGCCTGTTCGCCTGGTTCCTGGGCGCGGGCGCCGCGGACACGCCGCCCGGGGACCTCCTGGAGATGGGCTGTTACCTCGGCAAGAGCACCATCGTCATGGGCGAGTTCCTGCGCACCGGCGAGACGATGACCGTCTGCGACCTGTTCGGCTCGGACGACGGCTACACCAAGGAGGCCACCAAGGCCTTCTACCAGAAGTCCCTGACCAGGCAGGCGTTCGAGGCCAACTACTCGGCCTTCCACGACGCCCTGCCCGAGCTGGTGGAGGGCCGCACCGACGTGCTGCCCGGGCTGATCGCCGAGGGCTCGTGCCGGTTCATCCACATCGACGCCTCGCACATGTACGACGACGTGGCCGCCGACATCCTCACGGCGAAGAGCGCGCTGCGCGAGGGCGGCGTCCTCGTCCTCGACGACTACCGCACCGAGCACACCCCCGGCGTCGCCGCCGCCACCTGGGAGGCCGTGTTCCGGCACGGCCTGAAGCCCGTGATGCTCTCCTCCAACAAGCTGTACGGCACCTGGGGCGACCCGGCGCCGCTGCGCGACGCGCTGATGGCGGAGCTGCGCGGGGTGCCGCACTGCGCCCCGGAGATCCAGCACATCGCGGGCCTCGACGTGATCCGGGCATCGCGGGCGAAGATCCCCGCGCCCGAGCTCGTCACGTCCAGGCATCCGGCGGCGCCGAAGCCCACCGTGGTGCCCGCGCCGCGCGCGCAGGCCCCGCGGCCGCCCGCGCGCAAGCCGTCGGCGGCCCGTCGGCTCGTCATCGACCTGCTCCCGCCGGTGGTCACGCGGGCGGTGCGGAGGGCGCGCCGCTGACCCCCTGCGGGTTACCGACCGGGCAAAGTGGTCCAATGCGCCACATTGGGTTCATGTCATCCCTCCGGTCCACCCGGTTCCGCGCCGAGCGGGCCGCCGCCGGGCGAGGGGGCGACCCGCTCCCCGCGCCCGTGCACCTCTCGTTGCGCGACAGCCGCACGCTCAACGTCGCCGTGGCCGCCGACCCCGCGCGGGGGGACGTGGCGCGGGCCCGGCTGCTCATCACCCGGGGACTTCGCAGGTACGCCGTCCCGCTCGCCCTGAAGCCGCAGGCACACGGCGCCCCGCTCCTGACGGCGACGGCCACCCTGCGCGACGCGCGCGACGGCGGGCGGCCCGGTGTGCCGTTGAGCGACGGCGTCTGGCGGCTCACCGTGGAGACGCGCGGGGCCCGTGGCCGGGTGCGCCGACACGGGCTCGGCATCGAGCGCGCCCCCGCGTTGCCGCCGACGCCGACCCTGCCGCACGCCCCCGACCCCCGCACCGGGACGCTCGTGCGGATCGTGCGGACTCGCGGCGGGCGGGCCGTGCTGCAGGCGACGCGGTCGCTGCCGCGCGCGGAGCTGGTGCGGTTCGTGCCGGGCGGGGACGGGATCACCGTGCACGGGCGGCTCGTCGCGGGGGCACCGGGCAGCGCGGGGGCGCGGGGCCGGGCGGTGCGGCGCAGGGACGGCGTCGTCGTACCCGTCGAAGTGGACTGGCGCGCGGACGAGTTCACGCTGCGGGTGCCGCTCGCGGAGATGACGGGGGCCGGTCCGGGGCAGTGGGTGTGGGACTTCCGCGTGGGTGAACTGCCGCTCGGCCGCTGGCTGTCCGACGTGCGCGACCCCGCCGCCTCCTGCCCCACCCCCTTCCGCGTCTTCGCCCTGCCGGACGGCGGGCTCACCCGGGCGCACGCCCACTTCACCGCGTCCGGCGCGTTCGCGGTGACGTGCCTGGACCTCACGGATCCCACAGACCGCACGAATCCCGCAGATCACACGCAACGCACCCCGGAGTCCGCGAAGGAGACCTCATGAAGATCACCTACCTCCTCGGCTGGGGCGACGAGATGGGCGGCACCGAGCTCGCCACGTACACCCAGGCACAGCACCTCGCCGAGCGTCCCGGCATCGAGGCCGAGGTCGTCTCCGTCTTCAGGACCCGCGCCGAGCCCTTCTTCCCCGAGGCGCGCGGCCTGCCCGTCCGCTATCTCGTGGACCGCACCACCACCCCCGAACGCCCGGTGCGCGCCACCGAGTTGGACGACGCCGCCTGCCGCACCCTGGCCGCGCTGCCCAGCGAGCTGATCAGGCCCGCCTGGGAGGACGCCTTCGACCGGCTCTCCGACATCGAACTGAGCGCGGCGCTCGGCACCCTCGACACCGACGTCCTGGTCACCACCACGCCCGCGCTGCTCGCCGCCGCCGTGGCGCTCGCGCCCGCGCGGGTCGTCACCGTCCACGCGGAGCACCGGCCCACCCAGCGGCGCGGCCCGTCCGGCGAGCCGCTGCTCCTGCACGCGCCGCGCCTGGACGCGCTCGTCACGCTCACCGGACGGACCAGGGACTGGCTCGCGGAGTCCCTCGGCGCGACCGCGCCCGAGCTCGCCGTGATCCCGAACGCCGTCCCTGACGGCTTCCGGCCGCGCGCGGACGGCGAGAGCAAGGTCATCGTGATGGCCGCGCGGCTCACCGGCGAGAAGCGCGTCGACCACGCCGTGCAGGCGTTCGCACAGGTCGCAGACGCGCACCCCGGGTGGTCGCTGCGGATCTTCGGCGGCGGCCACCGCGAGCGGCAGCTGCGGCGCCTGGTGGACGGCTTCGGACTGCAGGACCGGGTCGAACTGCTCGGCCCCTGCCAGGACATGGCCGCCGAGTGGGCCAAGGCGGGGCTCAGCCTGATGACGGCGGGCCACAACGAGGCGTTCCCGCTCGTCCTGCTCGAAGCGCTCGCCGCCGGGGTGCCCACCATCGCGTACGACGTGGTGACCGGGCCCGCCGAGATCGTGCGCCACCGGGTGGACGGGCTGCTCGTGCCGCCCGGCGAGATCGGCGAACTGGCCGTCGCCATGGACGAGTTGATGGGCGACGACGAGACCAGGCGCGGCTACGCGCGGGCCGCCCGCGAGGGCGTCTACGCCCGCTTCTCCTCCGCGGACGTCACCGCGCGCTGGGAGGAGCTGTACACGCGCCTGGTGGCGGGGCGCGACCGTCCCGAGCGGCTCGGCGGGCGCGCGGACCGCGTGGCGCTCGGCGTGGCGTCCGGCGGCGGCGGCTTCCGGCCCACCGCACCGCACACCTACGACGCGGCGGCGGGCGCCGACGAGCGCGCCCGCGAGGACGAGATCCTGGCCTCGGACACCGAGGGCCGGATCATCCGCTCGGTGGGCAGGCTCGCCGAGCGCCGCGACGACGTGCGCACGCCCCGGATGGCCGACTGGAACCTGGAACTGGCCGCTTCGGCGCTTGCCGCGCGGGACGTGCCGCACGTCCTCGTGCGCACGCCGGGAGCCACCGCGCACACCCTGGCGGTGGACGCCGACGACCGGGACCGCGCGCTCAAGGCCCTCGCGGGCGCGCTGCGCGGGCAGCCCGTCTACGCCGAGCTGGTCAATCCGCGCGACGCGGCGCCGGGCACCGTGCTCGCCGAACGGCTCGACTCCATCGGCGAGTTGGCGGGCGTCAAGCTGTTCAAGCCGGTGACCACGACGACCCTGTCGCTGCGGCACGGCGCGGGCCAGGCGTGCACGGTGGCGTTCTGGAACCGGGACGCGGCCGGGTTCCGCGCGCCCTTCGGCACGACGCTCGCGGGCGCGGAGCTGCCCTCGCTCACCCCCACGGCGACGCTGCGCGTGGCCGACCGCGCCTACCCCACCCTCGACGTGTTCACCGAACTCCTCGTCAAGGACGTGGACTTCCCCGTCGACGCCGTCTACACCTGGGTCGACGACCGCGACCCCGAGTGGCGCGCCCGACGCGACGCCGCGCTCGGCGGTGCGGGGCCCGCCTCCGCCGACAACGGCGCCGTGCGCTTCCGCAACCGCGACGAACTCCGCTTCAGCCTGCGCTCGATCGCGATGTACGCCCCCTGGATCCGGCACGTCTACCTGGTCACCGCGGGCCAGACCCCCGACTGGCTCGCCGCCGAGCACCCGGGCCTGACCGTCGTCGACCACCGCGACCTCTTCGCGGACCCGGAGAGCTGCCTGCCGACCTTCAACTCGCACGCCATCGAGAGCCAACTGCACCGCATCGAGGGCCTGTCGGAGCACTTCCTCTACTTCAACGACGACATGTTCCTCGGGCGCCCCACCACCGCGGAGACCTTCTTCCTCAGCAACGGCACGCCCCGCTTCTTCTGGTCCTCCGCGTCCGTGCCCGCACTGCCCGTCT
The DNA here is from genome assembly GCF_008704495.1 of Streptomyces kanamyceticus. NCBI lineage: Bacteria > Bacillati > Actinomycetota > Actinomycetes > Kitasatosporales > Streptomycetaceae > Streptomyces > Streptomyces kanamyceticus. Next base: position 6,201,168 of record NZ_CP023699.1, on the reverse strand, counting down.
CCCCCGACGACGAGGGCTATCTGGCGGCGGCGAAGAACAACCGGGAGCTGCTGCGCGAGGCGTTCGGCCGCACCACGACGCACAGCTTCTTCCACGTGCCCTACGCGCTGCGCCGCAGTGTCCTGCGGGAGATCACCGAGCGTTTCGCCGCGGAGACCGAGGACACCGCCCGCAGCCGCTTCCGCTCGGTCGGCGACCTGTCCCTGGTCTCCTCGCTGCACCACCACTACGCGTACCTCACCGGGCGGGCCGTGCCCGGCGGCATCGCGTACGACTTCGTGGACATCGGCGACCGGCACGACCACGCCCGGCTCGGGCGGCTGCTGCAGAGCCGCGACAAGACGGCGTTCTGCATCGGCGAGTCCCCCGACAGCGCCGTGGCGGACGAGGAGATGGCACTCGCCATCCGCTCGTTCCTGACGGCGTACTTCCCGGTGCGCTCGCCCTACGAGGCCTGAGGGGCGCCCTCCGGCGCACCGCTCAGGAAGAGCCGCCGCACCACGCGTTCGGCGGCTCTTCCGTCGTCGTAGGGGCAGAACCGGTCCCTGAACGCGGACCGCAGCCGCGCCGCGTCCGGCGCGTCCCAGCCGCCGTCCGTGAACAGCGCGGCCAGCTCCTCCTCGCTGGTGGCGACGGCTCCCGGCGTCTCGCCGGGACGCCCCGAGAGCAGGTCGAAGTAGGTGCCCCTGGCGAGCCGGTAGGCCTGCCAGTCGGGTGCGTACGTCACGATCGGCCGGTCCAGGCAGGCGTAGTCGAACATCAGCGACGAGTAGTCCGTGACCAGCGCGTCGGCGGCCAGGCAGAGGTCCTCCACGCGCGCGTGCCCGGTGACGTCCACGAGTCGCGGGTGGTCGTCCAGGCCCGCGTCGGCCCCGTAGAAGTAGTGGGCGCGGACCAGGACGACGTACGACGGGCCGAGCCGTTCCACGAAGCGGCGCAGGTCGACGCGGGGCAGGAACCCCTTCTGGTAGTCGCGGTGCGTCGGCGCGTAGAGCAGCACGGTGCGTCCGTCGGCGACGCCCAACTCGCCGCGGATACGCGCCACTTCGGCCTCATCGACTCCGAAGTACACGTCGTTGCGCGGATATCCGGCTTCCAGTGCCTGGTAGGACGCCGAGGGGTAGACCCGCTCCCAGACCTCCGTGGAGTGCGGGTTGGCGGAGAGGCTGAGGTCCCACTGGTCGGTGTGGTCGAGGACCTTCTGGAAGCTGATGCCGTGCGTGCCCGCGGGGTAGCGGCGCTGGTCGAGGCCCATCTTCTTGAGCGGCGTTCCGTGGTGGGTCTGGAGGTAGACCTGCCCCGGGCGCTTGGTGAACCCGCCGGGGAAGCTGGAGTTGTTGATCAGGTAGGTCGCCCTCGCCATGGTCCGCCAGTAGCTCCGCGAGCCCTCGATGACGTACTCGACACCCGCGGGCACCTTGTGCTTGTTGCGGCTGGAGACCACCCACACGCCCCTGATGTGCGGGGCGAGTTCGCGGGCCTTGGCGTGGATCGCGGCGGGATTGCAGGAGACACCGCGGTTCCAGTAGGCGCCGTAGACCGCGAGTGCCGGGTCCAGGCCGCGGCGCAGGTCGGTGCGGTAGGCGGCCTTCATGGCGCGGGCGCGGAGCTTCTTCTTCTGCCGCTTCAGCTTGCGGGCGACGCGAAGGCGCCGGGTCTCGGCCCTGCGCAGCCCCTCGTACGCACCCCAGGAGGCGGTGGCGAGCGCCTTCTCCTCGGGGGTGCGGGGCGCGAGGCCCTGCGGCGCGTACGTCCGGTGGACGCGGGCCGCCTCGCGGAAGAAGTCGCGCCGGTCGGCCTCCCCGATCCGGCCCGGGTCCTCCAGGACGGCGAGCAGGTGTGCGATCGCGGGCGGGAAGAGCCTGGTCCGCTCCGCCGGGTCGGCCGCGGCGAGGAGTTCCTCGTACCGCGCGGCGAGCGCGAGGTGGGCGCGGCCCGGGGTCTTGGCGAAGCTGCCCGCCCGCCGCTCGCGCCAGCGCACGCACGCCCGGTCGAGGACGGCGACACCGTCGCCCGCGTCCAGGGTGGCGCGCTGGACGGGCACCACGTCCTCGTACGCGCCCTGCGGGAAGCCCAGTCGGCGCTCGTGCCAGAAGGGGCGACGGAAGACGCGGTTCCAGACGGCGACGGTGGCCGCGAGGGGGTCGCCCGTGAGGTCGTCGCCGCCCGCGCGGACGTTCTCCCACCAGTCGGTCCGCTCGTGCGCGAAGAGCAGCACGTCCGGGTCCTCGTGGACGCGAAGGGCCGCGTCGACGGCCGCCAGGGCGCCCGGCAGGAGCAGGTCGTCGCCGTCGAGGAAGAGCAGGTAGTCGCCGGTGGCGCGGTCGGCGCCGACGGCGCGGGCGGATCCGACGCCCGCGCGCGCGGGGATCCTGACGAGTTGCGCGCGCCCGTCGCCCTCCGCATACTCCCCGGCGATCGCGGCGCAGGCGTCGGGTGACGCGTCGTCGACGACGATCAGTTCGAGGTCGCCGAAGGACTGGGTGAGCACGGAGTCCAGGCATTCCCGCAGGTAGCCCTGGACGCGGTGGGCGGGGACGACAACCGAGAAGCGCGTCATGCCAACTGACCGTAGTCAGCCGGACACCGCCTGTCGAAGACCCTTCATCACTCATTGGGGTGACGAAAGGCAAAGAAGTTGACGCTCGGGACGCTGAAACGGGCAAAGGGGATGAATAAGCCCGAACTACGCCCGAAAGGTCGGCCGCCGTGCAGCCCCGTCTCAGCGTCGTCGTACCCATCTACAACGTCGAGGAGTTCCTGGAGGAATGCCTGGAGTCGATCGCGGGACAGACCTTCGAAGGACCAGGCGGCCTGGAGTGCGTCCTGGTCGACGACGGGTCGACGGACGCCGGCCCCCGCATCGCCCGCGAGTTCGCCGCCAAGGACCCCCGCTTCGTCTACGTCCGCCAGCGCAACGCCGGACTGAGCGCGGCCCGCAACACCGGCGTGCGCAAGGCGTCCCCCACCGCCGAGTTCCTGACCTTCGTGGACAGCGACGACGTCGTGCCCCACGACGCGTACGAACGGATGATCGCGAGCCTGGACGCCACCGGATCCGACTTCGCGAGCGGCAACGTCTGGCGCCTGAACGAGCGCGGCCGCTCCCAGGCCTGGCAGTACAAGTGGCTCACCGCGCCGCGCACCCGCACGCACATCGCGCGCGACCTCGACCTGCTCTCCGACCGCGTCGCCTGGAACAAGGTGTTCCGCAGGTCCTTCTGGGACCGCCACAAGTTCGCCTTCCCCGAGGGCAAGCTCTACGAGGACACCCCCGTGATGATCCCGGCGCACTTCCTCGCCGGATCCGTGGACGTCCTCAGCGACCACGTCTACTACTGGCGGGTCCGCGAGGGCTCCATCACCCGGCGACGCACCGACGTCAAGGGCGTGCGCGACCGCATCGCGGCCTGCGCGCACGTCAGCGCCTTCCTCGCCGAGCACGCCCCCGAGATGAAGAAGACGTACGACACCTCCTGCCTGCGCGACGACTTCGTGTACTTCCTCGAAGGGCTGCCGATGGGCGGCCCCGAGTACCGCACGGCGTTCATGACGGACACGGCGGCCTTCCTGCGCCGCGCCGACCCCGCCGTCGTCGCGGAGCTCCCCGTCGACCTGCGCGTCAAATGGCAGCTCGTCCGCGAGGCGCGCACCGCCGAACTCATCGAGCTGCTCTCCTTCGAGCGCGCCAACGGCACCGCCTTCCAGGTGCGCGGCGCGGTGCGGCGCAGTGCCTCCTACCCGGGCGTCGGCAAGGTCCCCGACAAGCTCGCGCGGCTCGGGCGGCGCGAACTGCCCGTGGTGGCGCGGGTGAACGAGGCACGCTGGGTCGCCGAAGGGAAGCTGCGGATCACCGGCTACGCCTACGTACGCAATCTGGCGGCGACCCGGCCCGGGCACTCCATCAAGACCGGGCTGCTCAAGTCGGCCCACAGCAAAGGGCAGTTCAGACGGGTGCCGACCAAGACGGTCGCGGCGCCGGGGGCCACCGAGCAGTCCCGGCAGCGCCTGCACTGCTACGACCTGTCCGGCTTCGAGATGACCGTCGACCCTGATCAGCTGAAGACCGGCGGCCGCTGGCGGCCGGGGAACTGGCTGCTGGGCGTGGTCGTCGCGGGCCACGGCACGGTGCGCCGCGCCGCCGTCCGCGCCGCCGAAGGCGCCTCCGCGCAGTCCGTGGTCCGCGAACTCGGCGACGGGCTCCGCCTCACCGTCGGCTTCAGCAAGGGGCGGCTCGTCCTGCGCGTCCAGGAGTACGCGGCGCGCGTGGACGCCCACCGGCGCGACGGGGACGACGTGGTCCTGAGCGGACACCTGCCAGGACGCCTGCGCCCCACGGCCCTTCGGCTCACCCACAAGCACGCGAAGACGGAGTTCGACTACCCGGTCTCGCTCACCGACGACCGCTTCGAGGTGCGCGTACGCCTGGCCGACCTGGAAGGCGTGGCGCCCACGCCGCACCTGGCGCCCAAGGAGGTCGAGCCCCCGCACGGCGACCGCTGGCAGGCCAACCTGGTGCTGCCCGACGGCAAGCTGAAGTCCCTGGCCGCCGCGCTCGGCCTGCCCCCCGGCAGGTACGCCGCGCGCCCGGGCCGCGAACTGTGCGCCACCGCCAACGACCAGGGCCAGCTCGTGGTCGAGCTGACCCGCCAGCCCATCGCCGACCGGGTCGTCTGGGGCGCCGACGGCACGCTCACCGTCGAGGGCGAGCTGGCGTCCGCCAGCTGGGGCGAGGCCGATCTCGTGCTGCGGCACAGCGGCCGCGACGAGGAGCTGACCACGCCCGCCGAACGGCGCGGCGACCGCTTCAGCGCGGTGGTCGCGCCGGGGGGCGGAGTGCTGCGCGAGGGCCGGTGGTACGCGTTCCTGCGCGAGCGCTCTGCGGGGCCCCGCGCGGCGGGCGCTGCGGCGCCGCGCGCCGCGGACGGCATGCCGGTGCGGCTCCTGGCGTCCGTGTCGGCCGGGTTCCCGCTCCACCGGACCGTGCGGGGGCGGGAGTTCACCGTCGACCGGCGCTTCGGCGACCGGCTGTTCGTCGAGTCGGGATCGGTCCTGAACCGCACCGACCGCGGCGCCTACCGGCAGCACCGGCTGCGCACCGGCCACTACCCGGCCCGCCGCACCCAGCCGCTGACCGACGCCGTCCTCTACTTCGACGGGGACTCGCCGCGCGCCGTCCACGAGGAGCTGGTGCGCCGCGGCGCGGGCGTCGAACACCTGTGGGTGACGCAGGACCAGCAGACCCGGGTGCCCGCGGGGGCGCGCGGCGTCGAGCGGTACAGCGCCGCCTGGTACGAGGCGCTCGCCCGCTGCCGCCGCATCGTTACGGCGGGGCACCTGCCGGAGTTCTTCGAACGGCGCGCGGGCCAGACCGTCGTACAGACCTGGCACGGCGCGCCCCTCAAGCGCATCGGCACCGATCTGACCGGCACGCTCTACGCCGACCACGGCCACCTCGACGCGCTGCCCTCGCTCGCCCGCCAGTGGGACGTCCTGGTCTCACCGAACCGTTTCTCCACCCCGCACCTGGGGCGCGCGCTCGCCTACGACGGCGAGGTCCTCGAGGCCGGATCGCCCCGCAACGACATGCTGTTCGCGGCGGACCGGGGCAAGGTCGCCGAGCGGGTGCGCCGCGAGCTCGGCATCGACCCCGGCAAGCGGATCGTGCTGTACGCGCCGACCTACCGGGACCATCTCGCCTACTCCCCAGGACGGTTCCGCTACGAGCCCGCCCTCGACTTCGGCTCGGCCGAGTCCGTGCTCGGCGACGACCACGTCCTGCTCGTGCGCAAGCACCCGCTGACGGCGGGCCGTCTGACGGGCGCCCGCGCACCCTTCGTACGCGACGTCTCCGGGCACCCGCGCACCGCCGAACTCCTCCTGATCGCCGACGTGTTGGTGACGGACTACTCCTCGCTGATGTTCGACTTCGCGCACACCGGGCGTCCGATGCTCTTCCACGCGTACGACCTGGAGCACTACCGCGACACCGTGCGCGGCTTCTACCTCGCCTTCGAGACCCGCGCCCCCGGGCCGCTGCTCGCCTCCACCGGCGAGGTCGTCGAGGCGCTGCGCGACCTGGACGCCATCACGGCCCGGCACGCGGAGGCGTACGCGGCGTTCCGCGAGGCCTACTGCGACCTGGACGACGGCCGGGCGTCGGCCCGCGTCGCGGAGAGGCTGATGCGGTGAGCGGCGGGGCCGTGGAAGGCGGGCTCCTCACCCGCAGGGTCACGCACGGTTCGACGGCGCTGCGCGGCGGACCGCGCTGGCGGCCCTCGCCCTACCAGGTCTTCGGCGGCCTCTTCTGGCTGGTGATGTCGCTCGCCTTCTGGCGGGTCCCGATGTGCTGCGACTTCGGCCAGCACGCGGCGGTGGTCGAACGCCTCAAGGAGAACCTCCTCCACCCCGCGCACCCGATGGCCGACCTGCCGGGCGAGGGCAGCCCCTACTACTCGCCGTACGCGGTGGCGCAGGGGCTCTTCGCCAAGGCGACGGGCCTCGCGGGCTGGGAGGTCGTGAAGCTCTCGGGGCCGCTCAACCTGATCGTCCTGCTGACCGGCATCGGCCGCTTCGTACGCGGCCTGACGGACCGTCAGTGGGCGCCGGTCGTCGCCCTGTTCGCGATGGTGCTGCTCTGGGGCACGCGGATGGCGTGGTGGAGCGGCTATCTGGGCCTGATGTCGATGACGGGGAACCTCGGCTATCCGTCGACGTTCGCGATCGGCCTGGCGTTCTGGGCGTGGGCCTGGGCGGGGGCGCTCGCCCGTGGCGGACGGCGGGGACCGTGGCCATACGCGGCGCTCGGCGCACTGTGCGGCCTCATCCTCCTCATCCACCCGATCTCGTCGGTGGCCGCGGTGATCGGCGTCGTCGCGTTCGCGGCGTCCGGGCGCAGGCTGTGGAGCTGGGCCGCGACTGCCGTGACCGCCCTGCTCGTCGCCGCCTGCTGGCCGTACTACAGCGTCTTCGCGCTGGTCGGCGACGAGTCCGTGGACTGGATCCACCGGCAGCTCTACACCGAGCTGCCGGGGCGCTTCTGGCTCGCCGCGCTCGGCCTGCCCGCGCTCTGGCTGCGCCTGCGCAGGGACCGCAGGGACCCGCTGGTCATCATGTTCGCGCTGGACTGCGCGGTCGTCGCCTACGGCTGGCTCAGCGGCCACTACACGTACGGCCGCATCCTCGGACTGACCCTGGTCCCCCTCCAGTTCGCCCTGGCCATCGAGCTGGCGGCGCCCCGGCCGTGGGGCTGGCGGCGCGGCGCCCTGGCCGGGGCCACCGCGCTCGGCGCCTGCGTCGGCTTCTGCCAACTCCAGGCGGGCGCGGTGGTGCCCCGCGCCCTCGACCCCGTCGGCTTCGACCAGCCGCCGCGCTGGCCCGACTACACGTGGGCGACCGCCCACATGCGCCCGGGCGACGTCGTCCTGACCGACGGCTACCGCCCCACCCGCTCGGTCCCCGGCTACGGCGTCAACCTGGTCGCCCCCGCCTGGCCCGACCCCGCACTCGCCGAAAAGACCCGCGAACACCGCCTGAACGACGTGCGCGCCTACCTCTCCCCCGACTCCACCCGCGCACAGCGCACGGCCGTGGTCCGCCGCTACCACGTGCGCTGGCTGCTGCTCTCGCCCGACCAGAAGGTGCCGGGGGAGGCCGTGGTGGTGGCTTGGGGTCCGCATACGGGGGAAGTGCTCGCGCGGGTGAACGGTGGGGGTGGGGTGGGGGCGTGAGGCGCGGGGGCGGTGCAGGCGGCGGCCGGGGCGAACTCTCGCTCCAGGACGGCGAGTTCGACCTGCGGCGCTGCCCAGCGCGCTGCGTCTGACGCGGCGGCGTGAGGCGTCAGCGCGGGGCGGCCCGGTCCGCGCCCGGTCCTGGGCCGTCGCCTTGACCTCACCGCGCGACAAACCGAATGATGCCGGTGTTCGGTGCGGCGGTCGGCGCCGCCACCGGCGCCGCCACCGGCACGGTCGCGGGCGCGGGCGCGGTCGCGGGCGCGGGCGCGGGCAAGCTCTGCGCCAGAGCTACAGCCTCACGGGTGCCGGTGCGGCAGGCGGAGCCCTGTGGGGCAGCCTGTTGCAGCCGTGAACCTGCGCCGCAAGGCGTCAGCGCCGGACGTAGAGGCGCAACGTCGCGCCCCGCACCGTGTACGTGGCGTGCGGCGTGAACTCCCGCTTCAGGACCGCGAGTTTGACCCCCTCCGCGCTCCGCCCCGCGCGCTGCGCCTGGCGCAGCGCGGGCGGCTCCGTCAGGACCCAGAGGCGGTCCACGACCGCGAGTCTGCGGCGGAGTTCGGCGGGGTTCACCTCCACTCCGTAGAGCGTGCCCGAGCTGTCCGGTGAGGTGGCGAGGGCGAGGTCGCGGGCTCCTCGGAAGCTGTCCGGGTAGGCGAGGCTGACGCGTCGGGCGATCAGGGGCAGGAACAGGACCGGTTCGCCGGGGCGCACCTCACGGGCGGCGAAGGCGGCCGCACCCGCCGGGTTCTCGCGGTCGTGGCCGACGGCCCGGTCGAGCCGGTGCAGCGGCAGCTGCCACCACAGGGTGACCCCGACGGCGGCGGCACCGACGGCGGCCACCGCCGTCCGGCCGCGCGAGAGCCACGGTCGCGGGGCGGGCCACGGCGGGTCCCCGGGGCGCGTACGGAGTGCCGCGCCAACCCCTCGTACGACCCGGTCCGCCCCTGCCGCCACGAGCAGCGGCAGCCCGGCGAGCGCGAACAGCACGTAGCGGTCCTGGTAGAGCGGCCACCGCTGCGACACCGCGAGGAGCACGGCGGGCGGCACTACCAGAAGCGGCAGCGCCACGACGGGCAGCGAGAGTCCGGGCAGCGAGAGCGTGCCCCGCCCCGCGCGGGACCACGGCGGCCGCAGCGCGACCACCGCGAGCAGCACCTGCCCGACCAGCACGAGCCGGGTCGGCCCCGCGAAGGCGCGCAGCAGCCGCTCCGCGGCCGCGCCGTCCGGCGCCACCAGCCACGCCACCTGGGCGGACTGCCCGCCGGACGCGACGAACAGCGGGACAAGCAGCACGCAGGTGGCACACGCGGCGACCGCCCAGCCGCGGCGCGCGGGGCGCGGCACCCGGGCGACGAGGAGGGTCACCGCGTGGGCGACGAGCAGCAGCGCGGCGAGTTCGTGGAGCAGCGCGGTGCCGGTGGCGGCGGCCGCGTAGGCGCACCAGGCAGACCACGCGGGCCGGTCGGCGGCGGTCCCCGAGCGCTCGACCGCCCGCAGGAGGAGCAGCGTGGTCAACGCGGCCCCCGCGGCGACGAGCGCGTAGGAACGCCCCTCCTGCGCGTAGTGCCCCGCGAGCGGCGTCACCGCGTACAGGAGCCCCGCCCACAGCCCGACGCGCGGCCGCGCGAGCCGCGTGCCGATGACCGCGACGAGCGCGGCGGCGGCGGACGCGGCGACCACCGAGGGCAGCCGCAGCGCGACCTCGCCGGGGTGGGCGGGGAGCACGCCGTGCATGAGGACGTAGTAGAGGCCGTGCACCGCGTCGACCCGGTGCACCAGGTGCCAGATCTCCGGGAGCGAGCGCCGCGCGACGTCCAGGGTGGTGCCTTCGTCGCGCCACATGGTGCCCCGGTCCAGGCCCCACAGTCCGAGAGTGAACATGACGAGGGCGGGCAGGAGCGCGGCGGTGAAGGGGGCGAGCGCGGGGGTGGGTGTGGAGGCGGGCGCGGGGGCGGGCGCGGGGCGCGGCGTGGCCTGCATGAAGCCGAGCTTGTGCGATTGGCACGCCTATGGGGGGTATTGACACCCTTTGCCCGTCCCGCGAATAGACCCCTAATTGGATAATTACTTGTAAGCACTGAAATTTCCTGTGCGGGGTGCGGCTGGCACCCGGAGTACGCGGCGTCGCCGGGGTCGTGAAGCGTCGTCTGTCCCGCGTCGCCCACCGCGTCGGCGGCCGCTGACGCGTCCCGTACGCCTCCTCTGCGACACTGCACCTCCAAGGACCGGACACTCCACGCGGCACGCACGGCGGCCGGTACGGCGGGCCCGAAGGACAAGAAGGACGAGAAGGAGACAGGGCGAGCATGACCTGGCTGATCACCGGCGGCGCCGGATACATCGGGGCGCACGTCGTCCGCGCCATGACGGCGGCGGGCGAGACGGCCGTGGTCTACGACGACCTGTCGACCGGCGTCGCCGAGCGCGTGCCCGCCGGGGTGCCGCTGGTCGTCGGCTCGGTCCTGGACGGCGACCGCCTCGCGCGCGCCTTCGCCGAGCACGCGGTCACCGGAGTCGTGCACCTGGCGGGCAAGAAGCGGGTCGGCGAGTCCGTGGAACGGCCGCTGCACTACTACCGCGAGAACGTGGAGGGCCTGCGGGCGCTCCTGGACGCGATGGTCACCGCGGACGTCACCCGCCTCGTCTTCTCCTCCTCCGCGTCGGTCTACGGCATGCCCGACGTGGACATGGTGACGGAGGAGACGCCGTGCCTGCCGATGAACCCGTACGGCGAGACGAAGCTGGCCGGTGAGTGGCTGGTCCGCGCCGCGGGCCGCGCCCACGGCCTGACGACGGCGTCGCTGCGCTACTTCAACGTGGCGGGCGCGGCGGCCCCCGACCTCGCCGACACCGGCGTCTTCAACCTCGTCCCGATGGTCTTCGAGAAGCTCACGGACGGCGCGGCCCCGCGCATCTTCGGCGCGGACTACGCCACCCCCGACGGCACGTGCGTACGCGACTACATCCACGTCGTCGACCTGGCCGAGGCCCACGTGGCCACGGCGCGCAAGCTGGCCGCGGCGCCCCGCGGCACGGACCTCACGCTCAACATCGGCCGTGGCGAAGGCGTCTCCGTCCGCGAGATGACCGACCTGATCAACGAGGTCACCGGATACAGCACCCCCGCCGAGGTCACCGAGCGCCGTCCCGGCGACCCGGCCCGCGTGGTCGCCGCCGCCGACCGCATCGCCGCGGAACTGGGCTGGTCGGCCAAGCACGACGTGCGCGACATGATCGCCTCGGCCTGGGCGGGCTGGCTGCGCGAGCACCCGGACGCCGCACCGCGCCCGGTGGTGTAGCAGGCTCCACCCCAAGCCCGGGTGCGTACTCTCTCGCCTCGTTGACCTGCGGTTTCTAGCGTTCTCTGTGGGATTTGTGACCACGGAGAGGGCGTAGGCGATGTTCAGGCGACGGGGTTCGGGCGGCCGTACGGGCGTGGTGGAGGTGGCCGAGCCGGACGCGCTCGTGCTCGACGGGGTCGGCAGGTCCTACCGGCGCGGCACCGTCGTCGCGCTCGAACCCGTCGACCTCGCCGTGCCGCGCGGACGGTTCCTCGCGGTCATGGGCCCCTCCGGATCGGGCAAGTCGACGCTCCTGCAGTGCGCGGCGGGCCTGGACCGGCCGACGTCGGGGACCGTGCGCATCGGCGGCGTCGAGATCGCGCCGCTGCGCGAGGCGGCGCTGACCCGGCTGCGGCGCGAGCGCGTCGGCTTCGTCTTCCAGGCACACAATCTCGTGCCGTCGCTGAGCGTCCTGGAGAACGTCGCCCTGCCGCTGCTGCTCGGCGACGCTCCCGACGACGGGCGGGCGCGGGACGCGCTCGACTCCGTCGGCCTCGGCGAGCGCGGCGACGACAGGCCCACCGAGCTCTCCGGCGGGCAGCAGCAGCGCGTCGCGATCGCCCGCGCCCTGGTCACCTCGCCCGAGGTGGTCTTCGCCGACGAGCCGACGGGCGCCCTCGACCCGGTCACGGCGCAGGACGTGCTCGCGCTGCTGCGGCAGGCGGTCGACGGGGACGGCCACACGGTGGTGATGGTGACGCACGACCCGGCCGCGGCGGCCTGGGCCGACGAGGCGCTGTTCCTCGCCGGGGGCCGGATCGCCGCGCGAGTCGAGCGTCCGGACAGCGCTCATGTACACGGCATCATGCGGGACTTGGGGCGGCGGGCGGCATGAGCGCGGCGACGTACGAGAACGCGGACCGGAAGCCGGGCCCGAAGAAGACCACGAAGAAGACCACGAAGACGACCGGCCTGAACAAGACCGGCCCGAGAAAGCCCGACCCGAAAGAGACCGGCGGCCCGAAGAAGACCGGCCCGAAGAAGACCCGTGTCACCGCGCTGCTCGCCGCCCGCGCGGCGCGCACGCACCGCAAGGCCTGGGCCGCGGTCTTCGCCGCGCTCGCCCTGACCTCACTCCTCCTCGGCGCCTTCACCCTGGCCCTGGCGTCGGCCGGACTCGGGCACGCGCGTGTGGAGCGCTACGCGGACGCCGACCTCGTCGTCACCGGTGACCAGAACACCCGCTTCACCGCCAAGCCGTGGGGCAGCAAGCCCGAGACGGCGACGGCGGGGCTCACCGAGCGCGTACGGGTCCCTCGGGCAGCGCTGAAGACGGTGCGCGCGGTTCCCGGGGTGCGCTCGGCGATCGCCGACGAGGTGTTCCAGGCGGGCGTCGAAGGGACCCGGACCACCGGACGCCCTTGGGACGCGGCCCGGTTGGGCTCCTACTCCCTGCGCGAGGGAGCCGCTCCCCGGCAGGCGTCCGAGGTCGTCGTGGGCGAGGGAACGGCCCGCGTCGGCGAGCGCGTCACGGTACGGGTCGCGGGGACCGACGCGACGTACCGGGTGACAGGCGTGGCCGAAGGCCCCCGCGACGCCGCCTACTTCACCTCCGCCGAGGCCCGCCGCCTGGCCGGTCACCCCGGCTCCGTGGCCGCCGTCGGCGTGACGGCGGCCCCCGGCACGAGCACGTCGGACCTGTACGCGCGCGTGCGGCACGCGCTGGACGCGGCGGGGCTGCACGGCGTGGGGCACCGGGCGGACGGGGACGGCGCGGGACTGCACGTACTGACGGGGAACGGGCGCGGCGGAGCCGAGTTCCTCGGTGCGGCACCCGCGAGGTCGGGCATGCTCGCGCTGCTCGGCTCGGTGATGGCGACGGTCGTCCTCATCGCGCTCCTCGTGGTGTCGTCGACGGTGGTGCAGGCGCTGCAGCAACGCTCGCGCGAACTGGGCCTGTTGCGGGCGGTCGGGGCGACGCCGCGACAGCTGCGGGGCGCGGTGGGCCGGGAGGTCGGCAGGGTCGCGGCAGGCGCGGCGCTCGTCGGCGCGGTCGCGGCCGTCCCCGCGTATCTCGCCCTGCGCACCCTGCTCGACGCACGGGGCGCTCTGCCGCCCGGCCTCGAACTCCCGCTCCCGCCCTGGCTGTTGCCCGCTCCCCTGGTGACGGCGGGACTGACGCTCCTGGTGGCCCGCGTCGCCGCGCTCATCGCCTGCGCGCGGACCACGAAGGTCCGCCCCGCCGAGGCGCTGCGCGAGGCGGCACCCGGCAACGCGCGGCGGATCACCGGCCTCGTGCTGCTCTTCATCGGGGCGAGTTCGGCGGCGACGGCGACGCTGCAGCACGGCGAGGCCGCCGCCGCGGCGGCCGGTGCGGCGGCGGTGGTCCTGGTGATCGGGTGCGCGCTGCTCGGCCCGTGGATCGCCGAGGGCGCCATGCGGGTGCTCGGCGGCCCGCTGCGCCGCCACGGCGGTCCCGCGGGCCACCTCGCGGCGGCCAACTGCACGGCGTCCGCGCGGCGTCTGGGGGCGGCGCTCACCCCGATCATCCTGGTCACGGCGTTCGTCTCGGTGCAGCTCGCGGCGGGCGCGACGATGACGCACGCCGCGGGCGACCAGGCGGAGAAGGCGGCGCGGGCCGACTACGCGGTGACCGCGGCGGGCGGCCTGCCCAAGGGCACGCTGGAGCGGATCAGGGCGACACCGGGCGTACGGGCCGCGACGGCCGTCACGCGCGGCACGGTGGTCCTGGCCCGCCGCGAGACGGGCTCGCCGCGCCTGGACCGCCTGCCGGTGCTCGGCGTCACCCCCGAGGGCCTGTCCCGGACGCTCGACCCCGCCGTACGGGAGGGCGGCCTGTCCGCGCTCCGCCCCGGCACGGTGGCGGTCGGCCGCGACCAGGCGCGCGACCTGGACGTACGCCCCGGCTCGAAGGTGACGCTGCGCTTCGGGGACGGAGTGGAGGCGCGCCTGAAGGTGGTGGCGACGTACGACCGCGAACTGGCCCTTGGCGCCTTCCTGTTCTCCCGGGACCAGCTCCTGCGCCACACCTCGGCACCGGGCCCCGACCGCATCCTGGTCGCCGCGGCGGACACCGCCACGACGTCGCTGCGCGCGGCGGCCCCCGGGGCGCGGGTCACGGCGGACCCCGCCCCCGAGCGGCTCGACCCGGAGGACCGGGCGCTCGGCGAGGTGGTGACCGTGGCGGCGGTCGGCGCGGTCGGCGGCTTCACGGTGATCGCCGTCCTGAGCACGCTGTCCCTGATCACGATCGGCCGTCGCCCCGAACTCGCCCTGCTCCGCCTGGCCGGTGCGGGCCGGGACCAACTGCGGCGCATGCTGCGCCTGGAGGCGGCGGCGACGGCACTGACCGGCCTGGTGGTGGGCGCGGCGGTGGCGTCGTTCCCCCTGCTCGCCTTCAGCCTGTCGACGGCCCGCACGATCCCGCACCTCCCGCTGCCCCAGGCGGCACTGATCGCGCTGACGGTCGCCGCGACGACGGCCGCGGGCACGCTTGTGCCGTCCTGGCCGGTGCTGCGGGGCCGCTACCCGGCGCGCTGAGCACGGCGGCGGGTCAGGACGCGGCGGGCCCGAGCCCCTCGAACAACGTCCTGGCCACCAGGTCGGCTCCCTGGGCGGGGGTCAGCTCCGGCATCTCGTGCGAGGCGAGGTTGGTGAGCTGGACGAGCAGGGCGCGCGCCCAGCGATCGGGAAGACCGGATCGCAGCGCACCCTCGGCCACCGCGCGGGCCATGAAGGCGTCGAGCCGCTCGATCAGCGCACGCAGCCGGGCGGCGGCGGCCTCGTCCTTCACCTGCTGGAGGTCCACGGGCCACCGGCGGCTGACGGCGATGATCCCCTCCGCGTACCGGTGCAGGGCGACCGCCACCGGAGCCTCGCCGAGGCGCGCGTCGGCGAGCACGCCGTCGCAGGCGTCGAGCTTGGCCACGTACACGGCGGCCATCAGCGCCTCCCGGGTCTCGAAGCGGCGGTAGACGGTGCGCCGGTCGACGCCCGCGGCGGCCGCGATCGCCGCGATGCTCGTGCCGGGATCGCGCGCGAGGAGGCGCGCGCCGGTCTGCAGGACGGCGTCGAGATTGCGTGCGGCGTCAGCTCTCATCGTGCCCGGAGCATACGCGGGGGCGCGGCCCGGGAACCAACAAGAAGCACATCCCTATTGCACTCCACCCACTAAATGCCACACACTCGTGACACTTAAAGCGCCACCGCACTCCCAGGAGCCGCAAATGCCACGAGTTCCCCAAGCGCCCCTTGCCCCTACCCCCCTCTCACCGAAGCTGAAGAAGGCCATCGACTCCAAGGTCTTCGTCACCGTGGCGACGATCCGCCCCGACGGGAGCCCGCACCAGTCGGTGGTCTGGGTGGGACGCGAGGGCGACGACCTGTTCTTCGTGACCGGCGTCGACAAGGTCAAGATCCGCAACCTGCGGCGCGACCCGCGCCTGAGCGTGACGGTCAACCCGCCGGACGAGCCGTACGGCTACGCGGTGATCACCGGCACCGCACGGCTCGACGGCGCGGACAGCCGCGACCGGATGGACGAACTGGCACTCAAATACACGGGCTTGACCTACGCCGAGCACCACCCGGAGTCGGCGGCCGCGCTCCCCGAACTGATCACCGTCCGCATCACTCCCGAGAAGATCGCCGCGAGGTTCCTGTGAGCACGAAGACGTACGTCGTCACCGGCGGCACGGACGGCATCGGCAAGGCCCTGGCCCACACCCTCCTGGAGCGGGGCCACGAGGTGACGGTCGTAGGACGCAGCGCGGAAAAGGGCGCGCGATGGCGGGACTTCGCCCAGCGGAGCGGCGCGAAGGACAGGGCCCGCTTCATCCGGGCGGACCTCGCCCTGGCCTCCGAAACGCAGGCGACGCTCGACACGATCCGTGCCACCCACACGCGGCTCGACGCCCTCGTCCTCTGCGCCCGGCACTTCCGCTCCACCCGCCTGAGCACGCCCGAGGGCCTCGAAAGCACCTTCGCGCACTTCTACTTGAGCCGCTTCCTCCTGAGCCACGGCCTCACGGACCTGCTCGATTCCGCCGACGCCCCCGTCATCCTCAACGTCGCGGGTCCTGGCGGCGGAGGGGAGATCTCCTGGGACGACCTCCAGCTGACGCGGTCCTACGACGGAGGCCGGGCGCTGGCCCAGGGCGGCCGCCTCAACGACCTCCTCGCCGCGGGCTTCGCGGCCGTCCACCCCGACTCGAAGATCCGGTACGTCCTGCTCAACCCCGGGACGGTCAGCACGAGCTTCTCCGGTTCGTACGCCCCGGACGTCCTGGCCCAGGTCGAAGCGATGCGCCGCTCGGCCCCACCGATCGCGGAGGCACTCCCCTACCTCCTCCGCCACGTGGACACCCCGCAGGGCCCCTCCTTCACGGCCTACGACCGCACCGCCCAACTCCCCACCGACACCCCCGACTTCCACGGCGCGGATGCCCACCACCTCCACACCCTCACGGAATCCCTGCTCCCCACCCTCCGGTAGGAACCCCACCGCCCCGCCCCCAAGACGAACCCACGACGAACCCGAGGCGACCCCGGCAGGCAGAATTACCCCCAACGCAACGCCCGACCCACCCGAAGGACACCCGCCCCATGAAGCCCCTGCTCTGGCTCCTGCTCCTCGCCGCACTGGCCGTGAACATATCCAGCAGCTTCCTCTTCGACGGCGCCCAGCAGGCCCTGATCAGCGTCGCCACCGGCCTGACCGCCCTCGCCTCGGGCATCACCCTCGCCGTCAGGCACCGGAAGCAGCGCGCGACCGCCTAGCCCTTGTTCAGATAGGCGAGGACCGCGAGCACCCGCCGGTGCCCGCTGTCGCTCGGCGGCAGGCCCAGCTTCACGAAGACGTTGCCGATGTGCTTGCTGACCGCCCGGTCGGAGACCACGAGCAGCGCGGCGATCGTCGCGTTGTCCCTGCCCTCGGCCATCAGCTGGAGCACCTCGCGCTCGCGCGGCGTCAGCGAGTCGATGGGGTCGTCGCGGCGGCGGGTGAGCAGCTCCGTGACCACCTCGGGGTCGAGGGCGGTGCCGCCGCCTGCCACCCGCTCCAGCGCGTCGAGGAACTCGTCGACGCGCCCCACCCGGTCCTTCAGGAGGTAGCCGACGCCACCGGCTCCCCCGCCGAGGAGTTCGGCGGCGTACGTCTCCTCCACGTACTGCGAGAGGACGAGCACCGGAAGTCCGGGGATCCGCGCGCGGGCCGCGAGGGCGGCGCGCAGCCCCTCGTCGCGGAATCCGGGCGGCATCCGTACGTCCAGGACCGCCACGTCGGGGCGGTGTTCGAGGAGGGCTGGCAGCACCTCGGGCCCGGTGGAGGCGACCGCCGCCACCTCGTGCCCCGCGGAGGTGAGCAGCAGCACGAGCCCCTCCCGCAGCAGGGCGTTGTCCTCGGCGATCACCACGCGCACGGCAGCTCCACTTCGATCACGGTCGGCCCCCCGACGGGGCTCGTCAGCTCCAGTGTCCCGTCGAGCGCGGCGACCCTGCGCCGCATGCCGAGGAGCCCGCTGCCGCCCGCGTCGTCCGCGCCGCCCCTGCCCTCGTCGCGCACCGCGATCCGCAGCACCCCCGCCGCCCGGGACAGTTCCACGCCGGCCGCCCCGGCACCGCTGTGCTTGGCGGCGTTGGTCAGCGCCTCCGCGACCACGAAGTACGCGGCGGCCTCCACCGCGGCCGGGGCGCGCACGGACTCGCCCGCCGGGTCCTCGACGCCCTCCGCGTCGACCGTCACATCGAGCCCGCTGCCCGCGGCGAGCGCCCGCACGGCGCCCGCCAGGCCGCGGTCGGTGAGGATCGGCGGGTGGATGCCGCGCACGACGTGGCGCAGTTCGGTGAGCGCCTCCTCGGCCTGGTCCTGGGCGTCGTCGAGGAGCTTGCGCGCGGCTTCGGGGTCCTTGTCGTACGCCCGCCGCGCCAGGCCCACCCGCATCGACAGGGAGACGAGCCGCGCCTGGGTGCCGTCGTGCAAGTCGCGTTCGATGCGCCGCAGTTCGGCGCCGTGCGCGGCGACGGCACCGGCCCGGGTGACCGTCAGCTCCTCGACGCGCTCGGCGAGTTCGGCGCTGCGCAGCGCGTCGGGCGACGGGGTGAGCAGGACCCGCGACCACCGCGCGTCCAGGCCCGCGAGGCCCACGACGAGCGGCAGCAGCACGGCCCGCTGCCGGAAGAGCCCGCACCACACCCCGTCGACCAGCACGCCGATGACGAACAGGGGCATCGCGACGTACAGCAGGACAAGGCCGTAGACGAAGTGCACGAAGAGCCAGCGCAGGTCGCGCCAGGTGCCGGGGTCCTTCAGGGCCGCGGTCACCCGCTCGCGGACGTCACCGGTGAGCGGGGCGTACGCCTCGGACACCGGCCGCCCCGTCCAGGCGCCGACCAGGCGGCGCTTGAACCCGGCGGTCCTGCGCAGGAGTTGGACCGTCTCGGGCAGCACGGCCGCGCCGACCACGAGCAGGGTGACGAAGGCGGTGAAGAGCAGCAGCGCCATGAAGAGGTACGAGACGAGCGCGAGCCCGGCCCCCTTGCCGAGCTGCACCATGGCGAGCCCCGCGCGGCGCAGCGTCTCCTTCATGCCGGTCATACCGGTCAGGCTAGGTCACGGGGCGCGCGGGCGAGAGCGGGCGGGCTCCCGGGCCCGTGGTGGAGTGCGCTACACCACGGGTCCGGGAGAGCGCCCCATCGTTTCCGCGGCGCGCGGCGAGCAGAGTTGATCCCAGGCCGCCGCACGGGGCGGCGGCCGCTCCGCCCGGAAGGAAGCACCCCATGAAGGCCCTGCTCTGGCTCGTCCTCGCGGCCGCTCTCGTCGTCAACGTCTCGACCAGCCTCGCCTTCGAGGGCGTGCAGCAGGTCCTGATCAGCGTCGGTACGGGCGTCGTGGCGCTCGGCACCGGGGTGACCCTGTTCCTGACCCGCCGCGGCGACGCGTGAGCGCTCCGCTGGGAGTGGGCAGACCCCGCGGGCCGGTGGGGGCTGGTCGCGCCCACGCGGCGGAGCCGCACATGTCGGAGCCCCGCGCCCCTACGGGGCGCGACACCTCTCAGAGCGCCCGCAGCCCCGCCGCCGTAGCCGCCGCGAGACTGCCCAGATACCCCTTGGGCAGCTTCGCCCGCACCACCACGGACCGCCAGTAGATCGGCCCCGACACCAGGTCGAGGGCCAGGTCCTCGTCGGCGCCCGCCCGCATCTCGCCCCGCTCGACGGCGGCGCGCACGATGCCGCTCGCGACCCCGTGCTGCCCCTCGCGCAGCGCCTTCTGCAGCGCCTCGGCGATCTCCGGGTTGCGGGCGGCCTCGGCCTGCAGGTCCGGGATGACCTGCGAGGCCACGGGGTGCCGCAGCGCCCGTGACGTCACCTCGTAGAGAAGCCGCAGATCGCCCTCCAGGGAGCCCGTGTCGGGCGCCGGAAGGCCCTGTACCGCTATCGCGGAGACGAGGTCGAGGACGAGGTGCAGCTTGGAGCGCCAGCGCCGGTAGACGGCGGTCTTGCCGACCCCGGCGCGCCGCGCGATGCCCTCGATGGACATGCGCGCGTACCCGACGGCCGCGAGCTCTTCGAAGACGGCGGCCCTGATGGCCTCGGTCACGTCCTCGCGGAGCACGGCGGCCCCGGCGGGAGCCCTGCGGCGCGGCTGTTCACCTGATGGCCTGCTCGTCGTCATGCGAACAGCATAAAGCGCGACGACGATACGGTTGCGTTCCGACGTCACGTCGCTCTACTCTCGACGTTGCGACGATACGGGCCCGTCCCGACGTCCGCCGCAGCTTCCCCGAGTCTTCTCCGAGCCTTCCCCGAGCGAAAGCGACGGACGTGAGCCAGGTCCTCGACGCACCGCCCCCCACCGCAGCCCAGGCCGACCCCGCCGACCAGGGCCTGCCCCCCGCCGAGCTGGCCGCCAAGTACGGCCTGACCGTCAGCGGCGCCCGCCCGTCCCTGCCCGCCTACGTCCGGCAGCTGTGGCAGCGCCGCCACTTCATCACCGCCTTCGCCACCGCCAAGCTCACCGCCCAGTACAGCCAGGCGAAGCTCGGCCAGCTCTGGCAGATCATGACGCCGCTGCTCAACGCGGCCGTCTACTACTTCATCTTCGGCGTCCTGATGAACACCAAGCGGGACGTCGAGGACTACGTCCCGTTCCTGGTCACCGGCGTCTTCGTCTTCACCTTCACCCAGCAGTCCGTGCTCGCGGGCACCCGCGCCATCTCCGGCAGCCTCGGCCTGGTGCGCGCCCTGCACTTCCCGCGCGCCTCGCTGCCCATCTCGTACTGCCTGCAACAGCTCCAGCAGCTGCTGTTCTCGATGTGCGCGCTCCTGGTGATCCTGCTCTGCTTCGGCGTCCCGCCCACGCCCGCCTGGCTCCTGGTGCTCCCCGCGCTCGTACTGCAGTTCACGTTCAACACGGGCCTCGCGCTCGTGATGGCCAGGATCGGCAGCAGGACGCCGGACATCGCGCAGCTGATGCCGTTCGTGCTGCGCACCTGGATGTACGCGTCCGGGGTGATGTGGAGCATCGACGCGGTCCTCAAGGGCCGCGACCTGCCGCACGTCGTGAAGGTGCTCCTGGAGTGCAACCCCGCGGCCGTCTACATCGACCTGATGCGGTTCGCGCTGATCGACAGCTTCCACCACGACCAGCTGCCGCACCACGTGTGGGCCTGGGCGGTGGGCTGGGCGGTGCTCGCCGGGCTCGGCGGATTCATCTACTTCTGGAAGGCAGAGGAGACCTACGGCCGTGGCTGACTCCCTGGCGAACGCCCCCACCGTCATCGTCGACCAGGTCGACATCGTCTACCGCGTGCACGGCGCGGGAGCCACCGCGGGCCGCGGCAGCGCGACCGCCGCGCTCGGCCGCATCCTCAAGCGCGGAAAGGGCGGCAAGGACGGCGAATCCCCCGGCGTACGCAAGGTGCACGCCGTCAAGAAGGTGTCGTTCACCGCCTACAAGGGCGAGGCCATCGGCCTGATCGGCACCAACGGCTCGGGCAAGTCCACCCTGCTCAAGGCCGTCGCGGGCCTGCTCCCCGTGGAGAGCGGCCGGATCTTCACGGACGGCCAGCCCTCGCTCCTCGGCGTGAACGCGGCCCTGATGAACGACCTGACGGGCGAGCGCAACGTGCGGCTCGGCGGCCTCGCGATGGGCATGTCCCGCGAGCAGGTCCAGGAGCGCTACGAGGAGATCGTCGACTTCTCCGGCATCAACGAGAAGGGCGACTTCATCACGCTGCCGATGCGCACGTACTCCTCGGGCATGTCCGCCCGGCTCCGCTTCTCCATCGGCTCGGCCAAGGACCACGACGTGCTGCTCATCGACGAGGCCCTGGCGACCGGCGACCGCTCCTTCCAGAAGCGCTCCGAGGCCCGCATCCGCGAGCTGCGCAAGCGCGCGGGCACCGTCTTCCTGGTCAGCCACAACAACAAGTCCATCCGCGACACCTGCGACCGCGTGCTCTGGCTGGAGCGCGGCGAGCTGCGGATGGACGGTCCCACCGGTGAAGTCCTCGCGGCGTACGAGGACTTCACCGGCGGCAAGAAGTAGCCCTGCTCAGCGAGTGGTCCCGCTCAGCGAGTAGCCCCGCTCAACCCGCGAGCAGCTTCCCCGGGCCGTCGTCGCCCGGCACCAGCCGCAGGCCGTCGGCGGCCGGCTCGCCCGGTGCCGGAGCGGGCACGCGCCCGGCGACGGACGCGGGCGCCATCTCCTTGCCGAGCAGCACCCGGCGTACGACGCGCTCCGCCGCGTTGCCGTCGTCCCACTGGCAGAACCGCTCGCGGAAGGCCGCCCGCAGCTCGGTGGCCTCGGCGCCGCGCCAACTGCCGCTGCGGAACACCTCGATGAGCTCGTCGTCGTTCGTGGCGATGACACCCGGCGTCTCGCCCGGCTTGCCGGACAGCAGGTCGAAGGTGACGCCGCGCGACTTCACGTAGACGTCCCAGTCGTCGGCGTAGGTGATGATCGGGCGGTCGAGGTTGGCGTAGTCGAACATGATCGACGAGTAGTCCGTGATCAGCGCGTCGGCGGCCAGGTTCAGCTCCTCGACGACCGGGTACGCCGACACGTCGATGAGCGCGCCCTCGTCGGCCAGGCGCGCGAGCTGCGGGTCCGCGCCGTAGAAGTAGTGGGTGCGCACCAGCAGGACGACGTCGGGGCCGAGCTCCTGGGCGACCTTGGCGAGGTCCAGGCGCGGGATGAAGCCCGCCTGGTAGTCGCGCACGGTCGGCGCGTACAGGACGGCCGTCTTGCCGGGCGCGATGCCGAGCTTCTCGCGGATCGCGGCCACGTCCTCGGCACCGGCCCGGTAGTACACGTCGTTGCGCGGGTAGCCGGAGTTGACCGACTCGAAGGCGCAGGGGTAGACGCGCTCCCACTCCTCGGTGGTGTGCTGGTTCGAGGAGACGCTGAAGTCCCAGCGGTCCGCGCGCTCCAGGAGCTTGCGGAAGCTCATGCCCTTGGCGGCCGCGGGGTAGCGCTGCTGGTCGATGCCCATGCGCTTGAGCGGCGTGCCGTGGTGGGTCTGGAGGTAGACCTGCCCCGGGCGCTTGATCACGCGGTCGGGGAAGTTGACGTTGTTCACGAAGTACTTGGCGCGGGCCATCACCTCCCAGTAGCGGGGGGTATTGGCGACCACGTAGTCGATGCCCTCGGGGACCTGGTCCTCCAGGGACTTCTTGACGACCCACACCCCGTGCACGTTCGGGGCGAGCTCCTTGGCCTTCTCGTAGACGGCCAGCGGGTTGCAGGACGGCAGGCGGTACCAGTACGCCGCGTACACCGCGAGGTTCTCGTCGATGGGGCGCTGGCGCTGCAGCTGGTAGTACGTCGCGTAGGCGCGCTTGCCGACCTTGTTCTTGGTCTTGCGCGCCTTGGCGCGGCCCTTCACGAAGCCGCTGTTGACCAGCTTGAGCCCCTGGAAGGCACGGTAGGAACCGCGGCCCACCGCATGGAACTTGGCGCCCTGTATGCCCTCGGGAACCTCGAAGCCGGCGGGCAGGTAACGGCGGTAGTGCGCGGCCGCCTTGCCGAAGAACTCGGCGCGGGCGTTCGGCGGCACCCGGTCCGGACGGCTGAGGATGAAGAGGTAGTGGTCGATCATGTGCTCGAACATGAACGCGCGCCACTGGTGCAGCTCGGGGCGCTCCTCGATGAAGCGGAAGAGACGCTCGTACGTCGCGAACGCGGCGAAGTGCTCACGGCTCGGCGTGCGCAGCGCGTTGCCCTGGCGGCGCTGGCGGTAGTGCACGCACACGCGGTCGAGCAGGGAGATGCTGGCGGCCGTGAAGAGCGACTCGTAGACGACGACCGCGTCCTCGTAGAAGCCCTCGGGGAAGCTGAAGCCGCCCTCCAGGTAGAACTCCCTGCGGTACGCCTTGTTCCACACGACCGTGAACAGGTCGAGCAGCTCGGGGCGTTCGGCGATCGTGAAGACGTCCGGGCCCGGCTCGGCGAACAGGTCGGCGTCGCGGTTGCGCCGCTCGCCGTTCCACCAGAACGTGCGCGCGTAGTCGTACAGGACCATGTCGGGGCGGTCGGTCGCGTCGATGCGCTCGACGATCGCCTCCAGGGCGCCCGGCACGAGGGTGTCGTCGCTGTCCAGGAAGAGCAGGTACTCGCCCTTGGCCCGCGCGACGCCCGTGTTCCGGGCGTTGCCTATGCCGCCGTTCTGCTCCTGGTGGACGGCGATGACGCGGAGGTCACGCTCCGCGTACTCGTCGAGGATCGCTCCCGAGCCGTCCGGGGACAGGTCGTCGACCGCGATCAGTTCGAAGTCCCCGTAGCTCTGCGTAAGCACCGAGTCGAGGCACTCGCGGAGATACCCCTGAACTTTGTAGACAGGGACGACAATACTGATCCGTGGCATGCGGACTGAGCTCCTCGGGCAAGGTGGGGCCGGAGTACAGGGCGGTCTGGAGATTTACCATAGGTACCTCCTTTCGAGTCTATGACCGTTTAACGAACTTCGCTGCACGCCGAAGGTCCCGAAACGGACAGGACTAAGGTCCCTGATCCACCGAACACGGACACACCCTCGGAGGGACGAACGGGCAAGGGGGATGCCTTTACGGGCAAGGGGGCGCCCCGAGCCGAAAGGCCCGGGGCGCCCCCCTTCGCGTGTACCGCCGCGACCTACGAATGCGTGCGCAGCAGCGTCCGCATCGTCCGCATCGCCACCGACAGGTTCGCCAGGTCGAACGCGTCCGAGCTGTGGATCTCCTCCAGGGTCGTCCGCGCCCGGCTCAGGATCGGCGCGTTCTTCTCCTCCCACGCCTTGAAGCGCTGCTCCGGGGTCGAGCCGCCGTTGCCGACGGCGAGGATGTCCGCCGTCAGCGCGGCGTGCGCCGCGTACAGGTCCTCGCGGATGGAGGCGCGCGCCATGGACTGCCAGCGGTCGGCCCGCGGCAGCTCGATGATGCGGTCCATGAGCTGGGTGATCCGCAGCCGGTCGCCGAGGTCGTAGTAGACCTCGGCCACGTCCATCGGCTCCCTGCCCATCCGGTCGGCGACCGCGACGATGTCGAGCGCCGGGAAGGCGGAGGAGAATCCGGCGACGCGCTGGGCGAGTTCGTCGGGGACGCCCGCGCCGGTCAGCTCGTCGCGGATGCCCTGGTACCACTCCAGGTCGGAGCCGCGGAGCAGGTTCGGCAGCTCGTCCCAGACCCCGCTGACGCCCGCGCTGAAGAAGCCGATGGTCTCGGCGAGCTGCAGCGGCTGCGGCCGGTTGTTGAGCAGCCAGCGCGTGCCGCGCTCCACCAGGCGGCGCGAGTGCAGCCGGATGCGGGTCTGCACATCGGCGGCGACCACGTTGTCGAGCGCCTCGACCGCGTCCCACACCTCGCTCAGGCCGAAGATCTCGCGCGCGGCGAGCTGCGCCCGCACGATCTCCTCCAGGGAGGCGCCCGTCTCCTCGCGGAGGCGGTGCAGGAAGGTCGAACCACCGGTGTTCACCGTGTCGTTGACCAGGACGGTCGTGATGATCTCGCGGTGCAGCGCGTGCCCGTCGACCTGGTCGGGGAACCGCTCGCGCAGCGCCTTCGGGAAGTACGCGTGCAGCAGCCGCCGCAGGTACGCGTCGTCGGGCAGCGTCGTCTGGATCAGCTCGTCCGCCGCCGTGATCTTCGTGTACGCGAGGAGGACGGCGAGCTCCGGCTGGGACAGGCCCCGGCCGGAGTTGAGCAGCTCGCGGATCTGCCGGTCGTTGGGCAGGAACTCCAGGCCCCGGTCGAGGTGGCCCTGCTTGCCCAGGCGCCGCATGAAGCGCTGGTGGGCGTGGAGCAGGGACGGCGACTGGAAGATCGCGTTGGAGAGCGCGGTGTTCTGCGCGTAGTTGTTGCGCAGGACCAGGTGCCCGACCTCGTCGGTCATCTCGGCGAGCAGCTTGTTGCGCTGCTTGACCGTCATGTCGCCGTTCGCGACGACCGCGTTGAGCAGGATCTTGATGTTCACCTCGTGGTCGGAGGTGTCCACGCCCGCGCTGTTGTCGATGGCGTCGGTGTTGATGCGGCCACCGGCCCGCGCGAACTCGATGCGGCCCAGCTGGGTCAGGCCGAGGTTGCCGCCCTCGCCGACGACCTTGGCGCGCAGGTCGGCGCCGTTGACGCGGATGGCGTCGTTGGCCTTGTCGCCGACGTCCGCGTTGGACTCCGCCGACGACTTCACGTACGTACCGATGCCGCCGTTCCACAGCAGGTCGACCGGCGCCTGGAGGATCGTCTTCATCAGGTCGGCCGGGGTCATCTTGGCGACGCCCGTCTCGATGCCGAGCGCCTCGCGGATGTGCGCGTTGAGCTGGATCGACTTGGCGGAGCGGGGGAAGATCCCGCCGCCCGAGGAGAGCAGCTCCTTGCTGTAGTCGGCCCAGGAGGAGCGCGGCAGCTCGAAGAGGCGGCGGCGCTCGGCGTACGACGTCGCGGCGTCGGGCCGCGGGTCGATGAAGATGTGCCGGTGGTCGAAGGCGGCCACGAGCCGGATGTGCTCGCTGAGCAGCATGCCGTTGCCGAACACGTCACCGCTCATGTCACCGACGCCGACGACCGTGAAGTCCTCGGACTGGCTGTCGGTGCCCAGCTCCCTGAAGTGCCGCTTGACGGACTCCCAGGCGCCGCGGGCGGTGATGCCCATGCCCTTGTGGTCGTAACCGGCGGAGCCGCCGGAGGCGAAGGCGTCGCCCAGCCAGAAGTCGTACGACTCGGCGACCTGGTTGGCGATGTCCGAGAACGTCGCGGTGCCCTTGTCGGCGGCGACGACGAGGTAGGTGTCGTCCTCGTCGTGGCGCACGACGTTGGCGGGGTGCACGACCTCGCCCGCCACCAGGTTGTCGGTGATGTCGAGCAGCGCCGAGATGAACGTCTTGTAGCAGGCCACGCCCTCGGCGAGCCACGCGTCACGGTCCACGGACGGGTCGGGCAGCTGCTTGGCGACGAAGCCGCCCTTGGCGCCGACCGGCACGATGACGGTGTTCTTCACCATCTGCGCCTTCACGAGACCGAGGATCTCGGTCCGGAAGTCTTCCTTCCGGTCCGACCAGCGCAGACCGCCGCGCGCGACCTTGCCGAAGCGCAGGTGGACGCCCTCGACGCGGGGCGAGTACACCCAGATCTCGTACGCGGGACGGGGCGCGGGCAGGTCGGGAATGGCCTGCGGGTCGAACTTCATGGAGACGTAGTTGTGCGGCTTGCCGCTCTCCGTCTGCTGGAAGAAGTTGGTCCGCAGGGTCGCCTTGATGACGGTGAGGAAGGACCGCAGGATCCGGTCCTCGTCCAGGCTCGCCACCTGGTCGAGCGCCCCGTCCAGCTCCTCCAGGAGCCCGTCGGTCAGCTCGGTCCCGGCCCGCTGGTGGCCCGGCGACATGCGCGCCTCGAAGAGCGAGACGAGCAGCCGCGTGGTGTGGACGTTGTTGCGGAGGGTGTCCTCCATGTAGTCCTGGCTGAAGGTCGCCCCGGCCTGGCGCAGGTACTTCGCGTAGGCCCGCAGGACCATCGCCTGGCGCCAGTTGAGCCCGGCGCGCAGGACCAGCGAGTTGAACCCGTCGACCTCGGCGGCCCCGGTCCAGGCGGCGCCGAACGCCTCCTGGAAGCGCTCGCGGCCGTCGTCTCCGAGGTAGTCGCCGTTGCCGTTGGGGGACTTGGGCATGCGCAGGCCGAAGTCGTAGATCCACGCGTGCGTACGGTCGGTGCAGCGCAGCTCGTACGGACGCTCGTCGGTGACCTCGACGCCCAGGCGCTGCAGCACGGGCAGCACGGCGGAGAGGGAGACCTGCTCGCCGGAGCGGTAGATCTTGAAGCGGCGCTCACCGGGGGCGGCGCCCACCGGCTCGTACAGGGAGAGCTCGAAGTCCTTGTCTCCCTGGGTGAGGTGCTCCAGGTGCTGCAGGTCGGCGACGGCCGCGCGCGGCGTGTGGTCGGCCTTGTAGCCCTCGGGGAAGGCGCCCCCGTACTGACGCAGGAGTTCGGCGGCGCGCTCCTCGCCGCACTCGGCGGTCAGCGCCTCGGCGAAGCCGTCGGCCCAGGAGCGTGCGGCCTCGACGAGCCGCCCCTCGACGCGCTCGACGTCGGCGTCGGAGAGGTCGGGGACCTCGGCGCCCTTGGGCACCCGGACCACGAAGTGGATGCGGGAGAGGATCGACTCCGTGTTCCAGGCGGTGAAGTCGACGCTGGCGCCGTTCAGCTCCTCCTTGAGGATGTCGATGATCCGCAGCCGGACGCCGGTGGTGTAGCGGTCGCGCGGCAGGTAGACGAGGGCGGAGTAGTAGCGCCCGTACTCGTCCTTGCGCAAGTAGAGCCGGAGCCTGCGGCGCTCCTGGAGGTAGAGGACGCTGGTCACGATGGAGCGCAGCTCGTCGGCGGGCGTCTGGAAGAGCTCGTCGCGCGGGTACGTCTCCAGGATCTGGAGCAGGTCGCGCCCGTCGTGGCTGTTGGCCGAGAAGCCCGCGCCCTTCAGCACCTCCGCGACCTTGCGGCGGATGACGGGCACGCGGCGCACCGACTCGGTGTACGCGGCGGACGAGAAGAGCCCGAGGAAGCGCCGCTCACCGACGACGTTCCCCTCGGCGTCGAACTTCTTCACGCCGACGTAGTCGAGGTAGGACGGGCGGTGCACGGTCGCCCTGCTGTTGGCCTTCGTCAGGACGAGCAGCTTGTGCTCGCGGGCCTTGGCGCGGGCGTCGGCGGGCAGCCGGTTGAAGGACGGGCTCACCGGGTGGTGGTCGTCGCCGTGCTGCGGGTCGGCGCGCAGCACGCCGAGGCCGGTGCCGGGGACGGCCGCGAGGGAGTCGTCGTCGGTGAGCGTGTACTCACGGAAGCCCAGGAAGGTGAAGTGGTTGTCGGCGAGCCAGCGCAGCAGCTCGCGGGCCTCCTCGACCTCCTGGTCCGGCACGTCGCCCGCGGTGGGCTCGGCGGGCAGCTCGTCGGCGATGCGCAGCGCGGAGTCGCGCATCTTCTCCCAGTCCTCGACCGTCTCACGGACGTCGGAGAGGATCCGGAGCAGATCGGCGGTGATCTGCTTCAGGTCCGCGCGGTCCGTCTCGCGGTCCATCTCGACGTGGATCCACGACTCGACGAGCGCGTCGTGCGGGCGCTCCGCACCGGCGCCGTCGGACAACACTTCCAGGAGCTTCCCGGTCAGGTCGCGGCGTACGACGACCTGGGGGTGGATCACCACGTGGATGCCGCGGCCCTGCCGGGACAGCTCGTTGGTGACGGAGTCGACGAGGAAGGGCATGTCGTCGGTGACCACCTCGACGACGGAGTGGCTGCAGGTCCAGCCGTTCTCCTCGACCGTCGGGGTGTGGACCCGCACGTTGGCCGTCCCCTGGGGGCGGTTCTCGGCGAGCCGGTAGTGGGAGAAGGCGGCTCCGAAGACGTCGACCGGGTCGCGGTCGGCGAGGTCCTCCGGGGCGGTGTGCAGGTAGTAGCGCTGGAGGAACGCGAGAGCCATGTCCTCGTCCGGCGTGGCCTCGCTCGTCGTCCCGGTCGGTGTGCCGCTCGGTAGGCGTCCCCCGGCCGGGCTGCTCTCAGCTACCCGGGCGGCCCGCGCGAGCAGCTCGGCCTTGGCTTCGTCCAGCTTGGTCTGCATTGTCCTCTGACTCCTGTCGCGCGCCGTTGCGTGACGTAGAAGGAAGTGATGTGACATGACGCCGGGGCGCGGGGTCTCCGGCCGAGATCGACGTTATGCCGCGGTGAGAGTTGAGCGGGCGGTTATCCGCCATCTTCAGCGGTTTCGCTGACAGATGGGTTGCTCGGCGGGGTCGGCCGCACCGCGAAGAAGCGTCAGCGATGGCCCGGGCACGGATGTCCTCCGTGGTCCCCGGGCGAAGGGCGGGGGCACTCGCGCCCCCGCGGGATATCGCGCTGATCACGGGTCAAGGCTATCGCCCCGCACCGGGGAACCGTCATGAGCCGTATGTGTACAAAAGCGGGGGGCGAACTTTGACAGTTTGCACAGTCCGGCGGGGCGCGGATGCCGGTAAGGCCCCCTTGGCAAACCGGACGCGGGGATGCACGTTGAGCAGGACGGCAACGCACACGCGCGACGGACTCGGGGAGCGAGCGCCGATGGCAGCCAAGATCCTGATAGTGACCGGTGACGCGGCGGAGTCGCTGGAGGTCCTCTACCCCTACCAGCGGCTGCGCGAGGAGGGGTACGACGTCCACATCGCCGCCCCCGCCCGCAAGAAGCTGCAGTTCGTGGTGCACGACTTCGAGCCCGGCTTCGACACCTACACGGAGAAACCCGGCTACACCTGGCCCGCGGACCTCGCCTTCTCGGAGGTGGATCCCGGCCAGTACGCCGCGCTGGTGATCCCCGGCGGCCGGGCCCCGGAGTACCTGCGCAACGACCCCGAGCTCCGCAAGATCCTCAAGTCCTTCTTCGACTCGGACAAGCCGGTCGCGCAGATCTGCCACGGCCCGCTCCTGACGGCGGCGATCGGCGGCCTCAGCGGCCGCAGGGTCACGGCGTACCCCGCCCTGGAGATGGACATGCAGGCGGCGGGCGCGACGTTCCAGGACGCGGAGGCGGTGGTGGACGGCACCCTGGTCTCGGCCCGCGCCTGGCCGGACCACTCGGGCTGGATGAGGGAATTCCTGACGGTGCTTCGGGCCAAGGCACCGGTGACGTAAGGGCTCCGGGAACAGGTTCCGATCCGTATCCGGACCCGGACCTTCACCTTCCGCTAGGTATACGGACCTCCGCGCCCGCCCTCACATCGGTATGCGGATCCTGCCGCATACCGATGGCGGGACGCCTCCGTGAACGGCAGGCTTCTGGTGCGCCGCCCCGCCTGGGGCAGCGGCAACGTGCGGCGGGGTGTGGCATGCCTGGTCCATCCCCCACGGCTGTCATGGCAAGGCACCCCGCCCGCACGCCGCACCGCGGATCGGTCGACGCGGCCGCCTGCCCTTGTCGGCGAGGGCAGGCTCCGCGCCCACTCCCCGGGTCCCCCGGCCCCCGGGCTCACCGGCCCCGGGCCCACTGACCTCGGGGCCCCATCGACCACCGGGACGGCCCCGGACCCCGGCCGCCCCGGACCCGGCCGCCACCGGCTCCGCCACGCCCATGATCTCCGCGGCGCTACCCGCTCCGCCACGCCCACGATCTCCGCGGCGCTACCCCACTTCCGGCACGCCCGCGATCACCCCGACCCCTACCCCAGCTCCCACCACGCCCACAATCTCCGTGGCCGCCACCCCACTTCCGGCACGCCCACGATCACCCCGACCACTACCCCAGCTCCCACCACGCCCACAATCTCCGTGGCCGCCACCCCACTTCCGGCACGCCCACGATCACCCCGACCACTACCCCAGCTCCCCCACGCCCGCGATCTCGGCAGCCGCCACCCCACTTCCGGCACGCCCACGATCACCCCGGCCGCCACCCCAGCTCCGCCCCCACGACCGCCACGCCCGCTACCCCGCCTCCGCCACGCCCGCGATCTCCGTGGCCGCGGCGATCTCCGTCCGCGAGCCGACGCCCAGCTTGGCGAGGATGTGCTCGACGTGCGCGTCCGCGGTCCGCTTCGAGATGACCAGACGCTCGGCGATCTCCCGGTTGGAAAGACCCTGCGCCACCAGGACCGCCACCTCGCGCTCGCGCCGCGTGAGCACGTCGGCGCCCGTGGCCCGCCGCCCGCCGCGCTGGGCGGGCGGCCTGCCCGGGGTGTCCACGTCGGCCCGCACCGCGTCGAGCACCTGCTGCCCGGAGAGCCGCGCGCCCACCGCGTGCCAGCGCTCGAACGGGCCCGCGCCCAGCGCCTCCCGCACCGCCTTGCGCGTCGCCTCCTGCTGCTCCAGGAGCGTGGGCAGCATGCCGATGGGGTCGCCACCGAGCCGCCGCGCGTTCTCCGCGTACCCGAAGAGCCAGGCCGCCCGCACCTGCCGCCCGTCCCGCGCGGCCGCCCACGCGAGACCGTGGCAGCACATCGCGGCCACCAGGACCTCGTCGACCTCGCTCGCCGCCTCGAGCCCACGGCACAGCGACGCGACGCCCGCGGCCCGCTCCCCGGCGAGCCACTGCACGAGCCCCTGGGCCATGAGCGTGGACCCGTAGATCTGGCGCTCGCCGGTGCCCTCCAGGCGCGCGAGCCCTTGCCCGCACAGGTCGAGCGCCCCCTCGGTGTCCCCGAGGACCGCCCGCAGCAGCGCGCCTTCGTACCCCATCACCACCAGGCCGAGGAGGGTGCCGTTCGCCAGCATCCGGCGTCGTACGTCCTCCAGTGCGGCGAGCCCCGTCTCCTCGCCGCACAGCGCCGCGAGCCCACTGGCGTACCCCTCGGCGAAGAGCGCCACCTCCTCGTCGCCCGCGCGCACCGCGGACTCCAGGGAGAGCGCCATCCGCTCGACGGCCGTCGCGAGGTCCGCGGTCCATACGGCGAAGGCGCCCGTCGCGAGGAGCCCCCAGGCCCGCGCCGTGCAGTCCTCGGGGACCAGCTCCAGGCCCTTCTCCATCCAGTACCCGCCCTCGGAGAGCGCTCCGGAGGCACGCCAGTACGGCCAGAGCCGGGCCGCGAGCCTGAGCCCTTCCGCCGCCCGCCCCTCGGTCGCGTACGCGTATTCGAGGGCGGCCCGCAGGTCGGCGATCTCCGCGCCGACCGCGCGGTGCAGGGCGGGCTGCCGGTCGCTGAAGAAACCTTCCTCGAAGCGCCGCCCGAGATCCCGGTAGTACGCGAAGTGCCTGGCCCGCAGCGCCGCGCCCCCGTCGCCCTCGACCGCGCCGAGGCGCTCGGCCCCGTACTCCCGCAGGGTGTCGAGCAGCCGGTAACGGTTCCCCGACTCGCCGAGCCGCTGCACCACGGACTTGTCGACGAGCCCGATGAGCTGCCCGAGCACCTCTCCCACGGGCAACTCGCCGCCCCCGCAGACC
Organism: Streptomyces kanamyceticus; assembly: GCF_008704495.1. Lineage (NCBI taxonomy): Bacteria > Bacillati > Actinomycetota > Actinomycetes > Kitasatosporales > Streptomycetaceae > Streptomyces > Streptomyces kanamyceticus. The sequence goes on along the minus strand of NZ_CP023699.1, from coordinate 6,168,772 downwards.
TGTTCGGCCGCGGCGAGCTCGAACGAACCCGCGAACACCGAAAGCCGGGCCCACAGCAACTGCTCGGCGGGAGTGCACAGTTCATGGGACCAGTCGATGGCCGTACGCAGGGTCTGATGGCGCGAAAGCGCCGTGCGCCGCCCTCCGGTGAGCACCTGGAAGCGGTCGTCGAGCCGCGCGACCAGCTCCTCGATGGACACCGCCCGCAGCCGCACGGCGGCCAGTTCCAGGGCGAGCGGAATGCAGTCGAGCCGCCGGGTCAGCGCGAGCAGCTGCTCGCGGTTCCCCTCGCGCACCGCGAAGCCCGGCACCACGGAAGCCGCCCGCTGGGCGAACAGCTCCACGGCATCGTCGGGCGCCAGCGGCGCCACGGGACAGCAGTGCTCCCCCGGCACGTCCAACGGCTGCCGACTGGTCGCGAGCACACACACGTCCGCGGCCTCGCGCAGCAAGATGTCCGACAGCATCGCGCAGGCGTCGACCAGATGCTCACACGTGTCCAGCACGATGAGCAGCCGCCGCCCCTGCAGATGGGCCACCACCGCGTCCAGCGGCGCCATCCCCGACTGCTCGGGCAGTTCGAGCACCGCGGCCAGCGTGGCGGGGATCAGCTCCGGATCCCGCAACGCGGACAGCTCGGCCAGCCACACGCCATCGGGGAACCGCTCCCCGAGCCCGGCGGCGGCCCGCAGCGCGGTACGGCTCTTGCCCACCCCGCCGGGCCCGACCAGCGTGACGAGCCGCGCATACGTGAACGCCGCCCGCACCTGCGTCAGTTCGTCCACTCGCCCGACGAACGAGGTCAATTCGGCGGGCAGTTGCCCGCCCCGCCGCTGCCCGAAGCCGAAACCCATGCGCTACCGCCCCCGTCACGTCGTCCCGCAAGGCTCATCCCGCCGAGGATCCCACCACAGCGTACGCAGAACGGTGCGGAGCGTGAACGGAGTCCTCCGAAACCACTCGCGGGGATCGCGTCAGGCCGCGAGCCGCTCCGCCTCCGCGACGGCCTCCGCGAGACTGTCCACCACCGGCACCCCGGCGACCTCCAGGCTCCGCCTGCTGTGCGAACCCCCGGTGTACAGAACGGCCCTGGCCCCCACGTGAGCGGCGGCCACGGCGTCATCCACGGCGTCCCCCACGACGACGACCCGCTCCACGGCGACCGCCCCTCCGAGCGCGTCCAGGTGACGCACCATCCGCTCGGCCTTGCCCGCATGCGAATCGTCGGTCCGCCCGTCGATCCGCACGAAGTGCTCCTCGATCCCGTGCCTGCGCACGATCGGCACGAGGTGCTCGTGCGGAGCCAGCGACAACAACGACTGCGTACGCCCGTCGGCCCGCCGCTCGGCAAGGAGCCGCGCGGCCCCTTCGGTCAGCCCGCAACTCTCCACCCGGGCCCAGTAATGCTTGTGGAAGACGGCGTCCATGACCCGCCACTCTTCGTCACTCGGCAGCCGTCCGATCAGCCGCTCGTAGAACTTGGGAATCGGTACGCAGTACAGATCGCGATACCTCTCCAGCGTGATCGACTCGAGCCCGATCTCCGCGAACGAGGCGTTCGTGGCCTCGATCACGGTGTGTATGTCATGCAGGAGGGTCCCGTTCCAGTCCCACACGATATGCGCCCCGCGCAACAGCTTCCCCATACCCAAACGCTACCCGGCGCTGTGGGCAATTGTTCCGCAGGGCGGAACGGGTGGGCACAGCCCCCGTCGCCGAGGAGCGGGAACGGGAGCACAAGCCACGGTGCCGGTGGGGGCAGGCCCCCGGTGCCGAAGGACGGGACGGGGGCGCGCAGCCCTCGCGGGCCCCCCGTCGCAGACGGACGCACCCCGCGGCCAAGGCGGACACGGCCCAAGGCGCCCCCGCCAGCCCCCTCAGGCGATCAGCCCCGGAATCTCCTGCGTGGCGAACCAGAGCAGCTCATGGTCCTCCGCCCCGTCCACCACGAACCGCGCATCATCGTCCCCCTGATCCGCCGCCCCCAACGCGGCGGCCGCAGCCCGCACGTCCCCCTCCGCGTCCCCCGCGTCCACATGCACCGCCGCGGCCTTCCCCAACGAGAGCCCCGCCGCGATCCGCACCTCCCCGAGCGCCCCCTGGTCAAGACCCCGGTCCGGATCAGCCACCGCCACCCCGTCCGGCACGTCCGCCGCCAGCACGACCCGTCGCCGCGCCGCCTCCGGATCCCCCGCCACCAGCCGCAGCGACGCCGCCGCCGCCCGGTTCAACGCCGCGTACTCCAGTTCCTCGATGTCATCGGAGACGTACCACTCGCGCAGCGCGGGCGTCACGGCGTAGGCGACCAGCGGCCCGGGCGCCACCTCCCCGGCCTTGTACGCCTCCGCGAGCCGGGGCAGTGTCAGGGGAACGTAGACGCGCATGACTGACCGCTTTCGTTCGTGGCCGCAGAGGGCCTTCGTGCCCACTGAGAGCCTTCGTGGCCGTTGAGAGGCCCAGGATACGTGCGGGAGTCCCCCTTCGAGGTGCCCCCACCACGGCCGGAACCGTCGACGCGCGTCCCGGCATTCACCCGGTACCGCCCAGCGTCCACCGCACTTCCGAGGCCCCCGGCCACCCGGATAGGTGAATCCGGAAGCCCCCGCCCCCACCCTCGCCGATCCCTTGCGACCCCTGCCGCGCCCGCCGTACAAGATCCCCAGCGGAAAAGTTACTTACCGGTATCGCAGGAGGTCCCATGCGCAAGGTGATGACCAGGCCACGCCGACGCCCACCCACGGGCCGCCCGCCCGCGGGCCGCCCACCGACCCGCACGGACAGCCGCCGCCCCAGCCCCACCCGCCAACCACCACCCCTCACGGCCCCGTCCGCGATCCCGGCCCAGCCACCCCCGCACCCCACGGAACTCTTCGCCGAACGCCTGGTCCTGGTGCTCAGCGGCCAACGCCCCATGCACTGGGTGGCCCGCCACATCGCCAACACGGCCTTCGACGACCTGGCCCGCCTCGCGGAACTCCGCCCCCTCGGCACGGACGGCGGCCACCGCCCCACGATCCACCGCATCGGCCACTACCAGCCGCACCCCGAGACGTACGAGGTCTTCGCCCGCATCGCGACGGGCCCGAGGCTCAGGGCGCTGGCGTTCAGGCTGCACCGGGGCGCGGACAGAAGGTGGCGCTGCACGGCGGTGGAAACGGAACGCGCGCCCTAGAAGACCCCCATAGAAAAGCCCAAGCCAAAGGGGCCGACCCAAAAGGCCCGGCCCCTCCGACTACGACGTCCCGCGGCTACGCCGCGTCCGCCCTACTTCTTGCGGCGCCGCCCGCCCTTTTGAGCCTTGCGCCGCTCCGCCCGCGTCATCCCGTCCGACTCGGACCGGACACCGTCACCATCCGTGGCGAAGTCACCCTCGTCGATGCCGCCCTCGGCATTGGGCGCCTGGAAGTGCAGCCGGTCCGGACGCTGCGGAGCCTCGAGCCCCTTGGCGCGGATCTCCGGCCGAGCGGCACCAGCACCCGCCGGAACCGCGTCCTGCGCCCCGTCCTTCGTGAGCGACGTCGCCGCGTCCTCGACGGGAACCTCCTCGACCTGCTGCTCGACCTGGACCTCCAGGTTGAACAGGTAGCCGACGGACTCCTCCTTGATGCCGTCCATCATGGCGTTGAACATGTCGAAGCCCTCGCGCTGGTACTCGACCAGCGGGTCCTTCTGCGCCATGGCACGGAGGCCGATGCCCTCCTGGAGGTAGTCCATCTCGTAGAGGTGCTCACGCCACTTGCGGTCGAGCACCGAGAGGACGACGCGCCGCTCCAGCTCCCGCATGATGTCGGAGCCGAGCTGCTCCTCACGCGACTCGTACTGCTGGTGGATGTCGTCCTTGATGGAGTCGGAGATGAACTCCGCGGTGAGGCCCGCGCGGTCGCCCGCCGCCTCCTCCAGCTCGTCGACGGTGACCTTCACCGGGTAGAGCTGCTTGAAGGCGCCCCACAGCCGGTCCAGGTCCCACTCCTCGGCGAAGCCCTCGGCGGTCTCCGCGGCGATGTACGCGTCGATGGTGTCGTCCATGAAGTGCGTGACCTGGTCCTGGAGGTCCTCGCCCTCCAGGACGCGCCGACGCTCTCCGTAGATGACCTCGCGCTGCCGGTTGAGGACCTCGTCGTACTTGAGGACGTTCTTCCGGGTCTCGAAGTTCTGCTGCTCGACCTGCGACTGGGCGGAGGCGATCGCGCGCGTGACCATCTTGTTCTCGATCGGCACGTCGTCCGGCACGTTGGCCATGGCCATCACGCGCTCGACCATCTGCGCCTTGAAGAGCCGCATCAGGTCGTCACCGAGCGAGAGGTAGAAGCGGGACTCGCCGGGGTCGCCCTGACGTCCCGAACGACCGCGCAGCTGGTTGTCGATGCGCCGCGACTCGTGCCGCTCGGTACCGAGGACGTAGAGCCCGCCCAGGTCCTTGACCTCTTCGAACTCCGCCTTGACGGACCGCCCGGCCTTCTCCAGGGCGGCGGGCAGCGCCGCGGCCCACTCCTCGACGTGCTCGACGGGGTCGAGGCCGCGCTGGCGCAGCTCCGCCTCCGCGAGGTCGTCGGGGTTGCCGCCGAGCTTGATGTCGGTGCCTCGTCCGGCCATGTTCGTGGCGACGGTGACGGCGCCCTTGCGACCGGCCTGGGCGATGATCGGCGCCTCGCGGTCGTGCTGCTTCGCGTTCAGCACCTCGTGCTGGACCCCGCGCTTGGAGAGCTGCTGGGAGAGGTACTCGGACTTCTCCACGGAGGTCGTACCGACCAGGATCGGCTGACCCTTCTCGTGCTTCTCGGCGATATCGTCCACGACGGCCGCGAACTTGGCGACCTCGGTGCGGTAGATCAGGTCGGACTGGTCGGCACGGACCATGGGCCGGTTCGTCGGGATCGGCACGACGCCCAGCTTGTAGATCTGGTGGAACTCGGCGGCCTCGGTCATGGCCGTACCGGTCATGCCGGAGAGGCCGCTGTCGTAGCCGTCGCGCTTGTAGAGGCGGAAGAAGTTCTGCAGGGTGATGGTCGCCAGGGTCTGGTTCTCGTCCTTGATGTCCACCCCTTCCTTCGCCTCGATCGCCTGGTGCATGCCCTCGTTGTAGCGGCGGCCCGCGAGGATACGGCCGGTGTGCTCGTCGACGATCATGACTTCGCCGTCGATGACGACGTAGTCCTTGTCGTTCTTGAAGAGCTCCTTGGCCTTGATGGCGTTGTTGAGGTAGCCGACCAGGGGCGTGTTCACCGACTCGTACAGATTGTCGATGCCCAGCCAGTCCTCGACCTTGGCGACGCCGGACTCGTGGATGGCGACGGTGCGCTTCTTCTCGTCGACCTCGTAGTCGCCGGTCTCCTCGATGCCCTTCAACTGGTTGCCGGGCTCGCCCTTGGTGAGGCGGGTGACCAGCTTGGCGAAGTCGCCGTACCACTTGGTGGCCTGGTCGGCGGGGCCGGAGATGATCAGCGGCGTACGGGCCTCGTCGACGAGGATCGAGTCGACCTCGTCGACGATCGCGAAGTTGTGGCCGCGCTGGACCAGTTCCTCCTGCGACCACGCCATGTTGTCGCGGAGGTAGTCGAAGCCGAACTCGTTGTTCGTGCCGTACGTGATGTCGCAGTTGTACTGCTCGCGACGCTGGGCCGGCGTCATGTTGGCCAGGATGCAGCCGACCTGAAGGCCCAGGAACTTGTGGACGCGGCCCATCATTTCGGAGTCGCGCTCGGCCAGGTAGTCATTGACCGTGATCAGGTGGACGCCCTTGCCGGAGAGGGCGTTCAGGTACGCGGGCAGCGTGCCGACCAGGGTCTTGCCCTCGCCGGTCTTCATCTCGGCGACGTAGCCCATGTGCAGCGCGGCGCCGCCCATCATCTGGACGTCGTAGTGGCGCTGGCCCAGGACGCGCTTGGCGGCCTCACGGACCGTCGCGAAAGCCTCGGGCAGCAGGTCGTCGAGCGTCTCGCCGTCGGCGAACCGCTCCTTGTACTCATCGGTAAGCGCGCGCAGCTCGGCGTCGGAGAGGCTGACGAAGTCCTCTTCGATGGAGTTGACCTGGTCCGCGATGCGGTGCAGTTTGCGCAGGATCTTGCCTTCGCCTGCACGCATGATCTTCGAGAGGACGGACACGGGGGTTGGTCTCCTTGCCGGTCGGGCCTGGCATGGTCGGTTTTACTCGTTGGGCAACGGCCATCGTATGCGAGGACCCGGCTGCGCCGGGAGGTCTGCCATGAGGTCAACGGGCGAGGAGCGCCGAAGGTGCCGGGTTGTGCCCATGAGTGCTGCGGAGTTGTGATCACGAAGGTGCGTTCGGTGATCACCGTCACCGGCGAAAAAGGCTGGCCACCAGGACCACGCCCCCGCAGAATCGCCTGATGGAGTCCGTCACCCTGACCACCGAGCGGCTGAGCCTGCGCACCTTCACGTCCGCCGACACCGGCGAGACCTACGAGGCCTGCCAGGACCCCGACGTCCAGCGCTGGACCACGATCCCCTCGCCGTACGCCCGCGCGGACGCCGAGGGCTTCATCAACCGCATGGTCCCGGACGGCTGGCGGTACGACACCGAGTACACCTTCGCCGTACGCCCCCTGGAGGGCGGCCCGCTGCTCGCCGCCGCGAGCCTGCACCACCCGCGCTCGGGCACCTGGGAGATCGGCTTCTGGACCGCGAAGGAGCACCGGGGCCGCGGCTACATGACGGAGACCGTGCTCGGCCTGGCCCGCTGGGCCTTCACCGACCTGCACTGCACGCGCCTGGAGTGGCGCGCCGAGGTCGGCAACACCGGCTCGCGTGCCGTCGTCGAGAAGGCGGGCTTCACCATCGAGGGCACGCTCCGCGGCGGCCTACTGAACAAGGGCACCCTCCGCGACAGCTGGGTCGGCGCCCTGCTCCCCTCGGACCTCGACCTCCCTTCGCACCACCCCTACCTCCCCGCCAAGCCCAAGTCCTAAGGCCGAGCCCACCAGGCCCTGACGCCACCGCTCCGGCCCGGATCACCGTTCCCCGGCCGGATTGTCAGTGCCGCCCCCTATCGTTTCGACCATGACGAGCCTGCCGCCGCGCCCCGCCCTCGCACTCTCCGCCGACGAGGCCCGCCGCATCGCCCTGCGCGCCCAGGGCTTCCTGGGCGCCCCGGACCGGAAGTCCGGCGTGCGGGGCGTGCTGCGGCACCTCGGCGCGGTCCAGCTCGACACGATCTCGGTCCTGGCCCGGTCCCACGAGCTCATTCCGTACGCACGCCTCGGCGCGGTGGGCCGCGACACCGTCGAGTCGGCGTACTGGAGCGCCACCCCCGCGGGCGCCCCCGCGCCCCGGCCGCACGCCTTCGAGTACTGGTCGCACGCCGCGTGCGTCCTCCCCGTCGAGGAGTGGCCGCACTTCGCCTTCCGCCGCCGCGCCTACCGCGCCCGCCCGCACTGGCACCACGACCTGCCCGACGGCGCGTACGACCAGGTGATCAAGCAGCTGCGCGCCGAAGGCCCCCTCACGGCGACGGAGTTGGGCGGCGCGAAGAACAAGGGCGAGTGGTGGGACTGGTCGGAGTCGAAGATCGCCGTCGAGCGCGCGCTGATGTACGGCGAGGTGGTGTGCACCGACCGCCGCTCCTGGAAGCGGGTGTACGACCTCGCGGAGCGCGCCATCCCCGCCCCGCTCCTCCATGACGACCTGGACGACCCGGAGTGCCTGCGCCGCCTGGTCAAGCTCGCCGGGCAGTCCCTCGGCGTCGGCACGCGCGCGGACATCGCCGACTACCACCGCCTCAAGGGCGAGGAGTTCGACGCGGTGGTCGCGGACTCGGGCCTGGTGCCGGTGACGGTCCAGGGCTGGGACAAGCCCGCCTGGGCGGACCCCGAGGCCCTGCGGACCACCCCCCGCGGCCGCCACCGCACGACGCTGCTCTCCCCCTTCGACTCCCTGATCTGGGAGCGTGCGCGCACGGAGCGGATCTTCGGCTTCACCCACCGCCTCGAGGCGTACGTGCCCAAGCCCAAGCGGATCCACGGCTACTTCGCGATGCCGCTGCTCGCGGGCGGCAAGCTGCTCGGCCGGGTCGACCCGGCGCGCGAGGGCAAGGTCCTGGTCGCCAAGCAGGTCTCGCTCGACTCCCCGAAGGCGGTCGCCCCGATGGCCCAGGCGCTGCGCGAAGCCGCGTCCTGGGTCGGCTGCGACTCCGTGGCCGTGGGCCGGGTGAACCGCCCCGAACTGACGGCGGAGCTGACCCGCGCCCTCAACTGACGCCCCTGATCCGCCGGACAGGCCCTAGCGGATCTCGAGGATCTTCTCCCGCATCGCGTAGACGACGGCCTCCATCCTGGAGTGCAGCTGCAGCTTCTCCAGGATGTTGCGCACGTGGTTCTTCACGGTGTTCTCCGAGATGAACAACTCCTTCGCGATGTCGCGGTTGTTCATCCCCGTGGCGACCAGCTTCAGGACTTCCAGCTCACGGTCGGTCAGCCGCGGCGCGGGCACCAGCCTGCGCTCGTCGGTGCGCTGGATCATCGACTTGAACTCGGTGAGCAGCTTCGACGCCATCGAGGGGCTGATCTGCGACTGCCCGTCGGCCACCGCGCGGATCGCCGTGGCGACCTCGTCCGTGGAGATCTCCTTGAGGAGATAGCCGGTGGCGCCCGCCTTGATCGCGTCGTAGAGGTCGGCCTCCTCGTCGCTGATCGTCAGCATGATGATCTTCGCGCTCGGCGCCACCTCCTTGATGGAGGTGCACGCCTCGATGCCACCGCGCTTGGGCATGCGTACGTCCATGAGCACGATGTCGGGCAGCAGATCCGCGGCCTTGTCCACCGCCTCCGCGCCGTCGCCCGCCTCTCCGACGACCTGAATGTCCTCCTCGGCGGCGAGGACGATCTCCAGGCCCCGGCGGAAGAGGGCGTGGTCATCCACCACAAGGACCCGGATGGGCTCCTTGCGCGGGGCGCCCGCTTGCGTGCCGATGCCGATGCCGTCCCCGGCATCCTCATCACGCATCGGTCCGAAGCTGTCCGCCATCGTTCCTCCCCCATGAAGGCCGTGGCCCGGTTGTACCTCTGCTGCGCCAACCCGGGGCGGCAGCACACCGGTTGGCCCGGCACACCCATGATTTCATGCCCGGCGCCGGTGCGCTGCGCGCACTGGTCGCACGAGGGTGCCCCTGGGGGCGCACAACGCGCTCCAGGGGCACCACCGAGACGGTCACGGGGCGGCGTCAGCCGCCGAGGGCACCGCCGCCACCGGCCATCTCGGGCCTGGTGACCATCGGGTCGGTGTTGAGGCGGATGACGCCGTAGTCATAGGCGTGCCGCCGGTAGACGACGCTGGGTTCCTTGGACTCGGAGTCGACGAACAAGTAGAAGTCGTGTCCGACCAGTTCCATCTCGTAGAGCGCCTGGTCGAGCGACATGGGGGCCGCGACGTGTGTCTTCTCGCGGACCACGAGGGGGCCGTCTCCCTGGACCTCCAGGGAACCGATCTTCTTGACCGGCACGCCGTCCGGCTCCTCGTCGCGCGCGACGGACCCGTCCCCGTTGAGGTACGCGGCGTCCGGGACGCGCTCGGCGACTTCGGCGGCGGAGAGCCTGCCGTTGCCGCGCCGGTTGTGGCGCTTCTCGTGCTGCTTGCGCAGCCGGGCGTCCAGCTTGGCCGTGGCCAGGTCCAGCGCCGCGTAAGGATCGGCCGCCGAGGCCTCCGCGCGAATCACGGGCCCACGTCCGCGGACGGTGATCTCCACGCGGTCGGAACGGTCGGCCTGACGCGGGTTGGTTTCCTTGGACACCTCGACGTCGAGGCTGATCACCTTGCCGTCGAGCTTCTGGATCTTGTCCAGCTTCAGCTTCTCGGCCACGTGCTTGCGGAACCGCTCGGGCACCTCGGTCTTGCGGCCCTTGACGACGATGTCCACGCAGAACTCCGTTCCCGGATCGCTCCGCTCCTGTGGCGGAGCAACTCCCTTTTGCACCAAGCTCCGGTGACTCCCGGAGCCTCGGACTCGGTGACTTCCACCTCCTCCTCCCCCTTGGACAAGATCTCCACCCCACCGGTACGGGTGATTACAGAAAACCCGGCTACCGGCATTCCGATATACGAGGTACGGCGTCTGCCATTCCTCACAACCGAACATATCTCGCCCGGACGGATGTCGTCACCCTCTACGAGGTCGTACCTCCATTCAGGTGTATCAACCCTCTCATCACCTGCAACGACGCAAGTTCTCAATCAGTTCCGGTTTATTTCGAAGGATTCCGGTGAGGCGGCCACGACCGCCGCACTGATCCTGTTCTCCAGGCCCATTACCGGGCCTGCCACGGCCCCGGAAACGGGTTTCCGGGCGGTCTCGGTCCCTGTTTTCTCTTGCGTGCACACTTCACGTATTACGCGCGCGGCCTCGGCCAATGAGGCACCGGTGGTCATCAGGTCGTCCACGAGAACGACCCGGCCACCGCGCGCCAGCAGCCCTGCGCCCGTGGCGGTCACCTCCAGGGCGCCCGCCAGATTGGCCTGCCGCTGTCGGGACCCGAGCCCCGACTGGTCGGCCACCGCACGCCGTTGACCCAGCACCGCGAGCACCCTCGCCGGGACACCCGCACGCCGCAGTTCGCCCGCCGCGGCGAGCGCGATCCGCCGCGCCGGGTCATGCCCGCGCGCCCGTACCGCGGCGCGCGACGACGGGACGGGAACGAGCGACAACGGCATCGTGCGCCCCTGTGAACCGCCGTGTGGGCCGCCTACCCAGGATTGCGCCCCACTATCACCCGCCACCCCTGATTCGCCCCGCAGAGCGCCGCACACGGCCTCCGCCAGCGCTTCCCCCAGAGGTCCGGCGAGCCCCAGGGCGCCACGCTCCTTGTGCGCGAGCAGTACGGCCCGCACCGCGTCCTCGTACGGCGCCGCGGCGTGCACCACGGGCAGCCCCCGCGGCTCCGGCACCGGCCGCACCCGGCGCGACGCGGACCCGCACAGGACGGCACGGCACGCGACGCAGAGCGCCGCACGCGGTCGCCCGCAGCCCGCACACTCCGCCGGCAGCACCAGGTCGGTCAGGTCCTGCCACCAGCCCCGCATGTCCACCACTGTGCCAACCGACGGGCCGCGCGGCCACCCCTGTGGATAACCACCTGTGGACAACCTCGCGGGGCGGCCTGGCGGCAACTCGCCACCAGCGCACGGACGTTCGAGAGGCCGACCCGAAGCCTCACCCCGGATAGACCGGAGCCGCCCCTTCCTTCACCACCGTCTGCCACTGCGCACCCGTGGGCAGCCGCACGATCCCGTCGTCCGAGTGCGCCACCAGCGGCTGCCGCTCGTCCTCCGAAGCCGCGATCTCCTTCACGCCGGTCAGCCCGGGCAGCGCGGTCCCCGGACGCACCGATCCGTCGCACTGGACGTACCGCATCTGCTGCACCCCGCCGGACTCGCGCCCGACCACCACGAGCCGGCTGCCGCCCGCCCACGACATGGCCGTGACCTCCTCCATCTGCGGTGCCGCCTGCGTGGGTTCGAGCACCGAGATGTCCGCCTTCTCGCCCTCGCCGCCACCGGCCCGCTCGACCCGGCCGATCCACAGGGACTTCTTCCCGCCCTTCTCCACGAGCAGGGCGATGCGCACGCCGTCGGCGGAGACCCGCACCGCCTCGATGTGCCCGTCGAGACCGGACACGTCGACCTGGACCGGCTCGCCCGTGCCCTGGCCGAACCAGAGCAGCCGCGGCCGCTTCGGATCGCGGTCGGCCACCCACAGATCGCCCCTGCCGTCCCAACTCGGCGTGGAGAGGCGGTCCTCCTCCAGCTTGGCCTTGCTGCGCACCTCCGCCTTGTGGAGTTCGCCGTTCGCGTCCAGCGAACCGACGTACAGCGAGCGCCCGTCGTACGACACCCCCGCCGCGCGCTTCTCGTCGCGCGAGACCGCGGCCGAGCGCAGCGGCTGCTCGCCGCTGCCGATGGTGCCGAGGACCGGCTCCGGGTCCGCGGTGCTGCCCGGGGCCGCGGGCATCCGGACGAGCTGCTTCTTGTCGTTGATGAAGTACTGGAAGTCGGGGCGGTCCGCGGTACGGTGCGGCGCGATCGACTCGGCGCGCTCCTCGCTCAGCACGCAGAGCATCGAGCCGTTGGACCGCTGCAGCTGCACCTCCTCGACCCCGGACGACGTCAAGTCCTGGAGCGTGAAGAGCAGTTGGGCCGCCATCTCGCTGCACCGGCGCTGACCGGTGCGGTCGGCCCGCGAGTTCAGCTGCACGGTCAGCTTGTTCTGGTCGTCGGGCGTCAGCGACTTGCCGGGATCCTTGAGCTTCGTACCGCTGCTGAAGCTCGAATCCGCCACCTGGTCCAGCCAGTTGGTGGGCCCGTGCAGGAGCGACTTCACCGTCTCGGTCAGCGGGTCGATGCGCTGGCGTATGTAGATGGGGTCGGCGACGAGCGCCCGCTGGCCGTCCGATCCCATCCCGGACGCGCGCGTGGCGTAGTAGTACTTGTTGACGGACCGGTAGATGCGCTGGAAGTCGGACTCGCCGAGCACCACGCCCGGCGGCAGCCTGTCGATGCGCCAAGGACCACCCGGGCCGCCCTGCTGACTGAGGTGGACGGTCTGCTTGTACTGCCTCTCCTGGGGGCGGTACGCGTGCTGCTCGTCCACCGTCGCGACCTCGCGGCCGGTCAGCGAGAACGTACGTCCTTCGCTGTCGTTGCCCGCGTTGCCCTCCGCGCTCGTGTTCGGACCGTCGGCGAGCACCGTCGTGGACCGCTCGGGGTGCCAGCTCTTCGACGCATCGCCGGTCAGATACTTGCGCGCCATCGCGAACTGCGGATCGTCACTGGTCAGCGCCTCCAGGAAGCCCTGCACGATCTCCACGGCCCGGGCGCCCTCGCGCGGCGGCATCGCGTAGACCCGGACCTGCGACTGGGAGTCCGGACGCTGCGAGGCGTCGACGGACTTCAGGTTCCCGCTGTCGGGCATCGAGGCGCAGCCTGCCAGCAGCGACACGCAGCCGGTCAGCAGCAGCCCGGTACGCAGCGGACGCCGCCCACGGCCTGTCCTACGACCCGTCGTGCGGCCCGTCCGGCGGCGGCCTCGCCCCTCAGGGTCAGCGCCCACGAGTGCTCTCCTCTTCCCTCGCCGGATCCTCTTCTCCGGCCGCCCTCTTCGCCCCCGGCTCCCGCTCCGGCTCCGGCTCGTGCGCGTCCCCGTCCAGGTCCAGGTCCAGGTCCAGGTCCAGGTCACCGTCCCCGTCCGGCTCGGCTTCCGGATGGTCCAGACCCGGCCCGTCCAACTCGGGATCCCCCAGCGCCTCGTCGTCCACCGGCCGACGCGACACGACCCGCGCGCCGCTGCCCGGCAGCGCCGCGGGGTCCACGTCCACGGCCGAGGCTTGCAGCAGCCGGGGCGGTATCGGCCCCTTCGCCGGTACGGGCGGCGGCACCCGCTCGGCCGACGCCTGCGCGGGCACCGTGGCGAGCTTGCTCGTGCCGCCGAGCGGCAGGCCCGCGTCGTTCAGGCCACGGTGGCGCCGCGAGTCGTCGGGCTCAAGGGGTATCGGCGAACCGCGCAGCGGCTCGTCCGCCGTACGCGGCAGCGTGAGCCTGAACTGCGAACCGCCGCCCGGCTCGCCCCACGCCTGCAGCCACCCGCCGTGCAGTCGCGCGTCCTCCAGGGCGATGGACAGGCCAAGACCCGTACCACCGGTGGTACGCGCGCGTGCCGGGTCGGCGCGCCAGAAGCGGCTGAACACCCGCGTCGCCTCGCCCGGCTTGAGCCCCACTCCGTAGTCACGCACCGCGACCGCGACCGCGCCACCGGCCGCCGCGAGCCGCACCACGACGTCCTTGCCCTCGCCGTGCTCCACGGCGTTGACGACGAGATTGCGCAGCACCCGCTCCACCCGCCGGGCATCGGCCTCGGCGACCACGGGCTGCTGGTCCCCCACGATCCGTATGTGCGTGCCCTTGCGCTCGGCGAGCGGCTCCGCGCCGCCGACCACCCGTCGTACGACTTCCCTGAGGTCTATCGCCTCGGCCTCCAGAGCCGCCGCACCGGCGTCGAACCGGCTGATCTCCAGCAGATCGGCGAGCAGCGACTCGAACCGGTCCAGCTGATCGGCGAGCAGCTCCGCCGACCGCGCGGTCACCGGATCGAAGTCCACCCGCGCCTCGTGGATGACGTCGGCGGCCATCCGCACGGTCGTCAGCGGCGTCCGCAGCTCGTGCGAGACGTCGGACACGAACCGCCGCTGCATCCGCGACAGCTCCTCCAGCTGCTGGATCTTCAGCTGGAGGTTCTGCGCCATCTTGTTGAAGGCCTCGCCGAGCCGCGCGATGTCGTCCTCGCCGGTGACCTTCATACGCTCCTGAAGGCGCCCCGCCGACAGCCGCTCGGCGATGCCCGCCGCCATCCGGACGGGCGTGACGACCTGGCGCACCACCAGCCAGGCGATGGCGCCGAGCAGCACCACGACGAAGAGCCCCGCGGTCGCGAGGGTCGTCCTGACGAGGTTGAGCGACTCCTCCTCCTGCGTCAGCGGGAAGAGGTAGTACAGCTGGTACGGGTCGCCGTTGAGGTCGTTGAGCCGTTTGCCGATCACCAGGCCCGACTGCGGCGCACGCCCGTCGTCGTAGACGATGCGCGTATTGGCCTGATAGACCTCGGTGCCCTCGTCGACCCGGCGGCGCAGCTCCTCGGGCACGCTCAGGATCGGCTCCACGCCGCCCGACGCCCGCGAACCCCGCACGCTTCCCGCGTCACCCGCGGAGGTGGGGCTCAGCGTCACCACGGCGAACGCGTTCTGCCCGCCGCTGGAGAGCTGCTCGACCAGGTCGGACATCCACACGGCGGCATTGCGCCCGTCCGCGGTACTGCCGTCCTGCCCCTGCCCCGTGCCGCCCTGCCGGGCCGCGTTCACATTGTCCTGGGCCGCCCGGAAACCTCCGTCGGCCTGGCTCTGCGACGCCTTCACCTTGGCCTTGAGCAGGCCGTTGTTCACGGAACTCATGACGGCGAAGCCGAGCATGAGGACCACGCCGAGCGACATCAGCAGGGTCGTGACGACGACCTTGAGCTGGATGTTGCGCCGCCACAGCCGCACGGCGGGCAGCAGCGGACGGCGCACCCAGCGCGCGAAGAGCCGCAGCACGGGGCTGCCCTGCACCCCGCCCTGCAACAGCAGCCCGCCGTCGACGAGCCGCCCGAACCGGGACGCGCGCCGCGCCGGTCCAGTCCGCCCCGAGCGAGCCCCCGGATCCCCGGGCGCCGAGGAGGAACTGTCCCGGGACACGTCAGCTCGGTCCGGCCTTGTAACCGACGCCACGGACGGTCACCACGATCTCCGGCCGCTCAGGGTCCCGCTCGACCTTCGAGCGCAACCGCTGGACGTGCACGTTCACCAGGCGGGTGTCCGCCGCGTGCCGATAGCCCCAGACCTGCTCAAGGAGCACCTCACGCGTGAACACCTGCCACGGCTTGCGGGCCAGCGCGACCAGGAGGTCGAACTCCAGCGGCGTCAGCGCGATCGACTGCCCGTCCCGCTTCACGGAGTGCCCCGCCACGTCGATGACCAGGTCACCGATGGCCAGCTGCTCCGGCGCGGGCTCCTCCGACCTCCGCAGCCTGGCCCGGATCCGGGCCACGAGCTCCTTCGGCTTGAACGGCTTGACGATGTAGTCATCCGCCCCCGACTCCAGACCGACCACCACGTCCACGGTGTCGCTCTTGGCCGTGAGCATCACGATCGGCACCCCGGACTCCGCCCTGATCAGGCGGCACACCTCGATGCCGTCCCGACCGGGAAGCATCAAGTCGAGCAGCACAAGATCCGGCTTGGCCTCCCGGAAAGCAGCCAGCGCCTTGTCGCCATCAGCTACGAACGACGGCTCAAAACCTTCACCACGCAGCACAATCCCGAGCATCTCGGCCAGTGCGGTGTCGTCGTCGACGACAAGGACTCGTCCCTTCATGCCTGACATCATCCCATTCTCGTAACAGTGACCGGGGCACTGGTGAGGCAGGTCACTGGCCTGTGACGATAGTCGTATCGGGCCATTACTGTCCGCCGCCGTTCGTGGCTGTTGATGTCAGCCATGGATGTCAGCGAGCGTGCTACCCCGATCGCCCTGCTCCACTCCTTGCCGCTACAGCGCGCACCCTGGCAACGCGGTCGGTGGAGCGGCTTTGGGCGGGAGCTGCTTTGGGGCGAGTGATCATGGCCCCTTAAGCTCATCGCGATTCGGGCAGTCACTGGACCTGCCCGCAAGGTCCGAATCGGGGCCATGATCTTAGAGGCTCGCCCCAAAGTGGCTGCCTAAAGCCGCTCCACCGACCGCCCCGGCCACGGGGCAACGGCCCAGGTAGTGGGAGAGCCCGCCACGGACCGCCGCCGCGATCCGGCCTGTTCGGTAACACAAAGCGTCGTTGACCTGTGGTGCGGCAATCCCCTGTACCTCCATGGCCCGGTGCTGGGTTCTTGGCCCCTTGGAGGCGACGGGCGGTCGGTGCCCCGTGGCCGGTGGCGTAGACATTCAGGCGGCGGGGCGGCGGCCGACCGGCGCCGCCCCGTTTTGGGGCTCTCGGTCCTTCGGATTGATCCCCTTGGGGACGGCTCGGGCCTGGTGGGTTGCCTTGAGGGGGTGTTCTTGTTCCTGCGCCTGGTCGTCCTACGGATGCTGTTGATCTCTTCCCTCTTCTAGGCCGGATCGCGGCGGCGGTCCGTGGCGGGCTCTCCCGCGTGACGGGGGCCGAAGCCGCAGGGCGAGGGTGGTTGGCTCCTCAGGTTGATCAGGTGGACGCGAGCGCAGCGAGCCTTGATGAAGTAGAGAAAGTTCTATCCAGCGCCATGATCCGGAGCGTCCGGCACGGGGCTGTCGGGTAGCCATCCGATTCGGCTACGGTGCGAATCATGCCTACCGCACTGGACACGCCCCAGGGGGCGGTTGAGCTGGCTGAGTCCCTGTTGCCCTCGCTTGGAAACCGCTGGTTGCATACGCAGGCTGTTGCGGCCCGTGCGCGCGAGGTGGCGACGGCTGTGCCAGAGCAAGAACGGGGCCTCCTTGTTGCCGCCGCCTGGCTGCATGACATTGGGTACGCCCCGGAGCTTCGCGAGACCGGGTTCCACCCCCTCGACGGTGCTCGGCATTTGGAAGGGCTCGGCGCTCCTTTGCGGCTCGTACAGCTGGTCGCCCACCACTCTGGCGCCGTGTATGAGGCCGAACAGCGGGGACTTTCAGCTGAGTTGGCCAAGTACGAGCGGGAAGACTCACCGCTCCTCGACGCGCTGATTTGCGCTGACATGACGACTGGTCCCGCCGGGCAGTCCTTCGACTTCGACCGCCGGATTGACGAGATCCTCGTCCGGTACGAGCCGGGCAGCGCAGTGCACACCGCGATCAGCAAGGCGCGCCCGTATCTCGGGGCTGCTGTTGAGCGCACGTGCACCCGCCTCGGTAAGTGATCAGCCGATGTAGGGCTTTGTTCGACCGGCCAATCCGTGGTCGATCTGCATCCGCATGGACGGATGGATGTTCAACCTCCGGCTTGGCCGTTGTCTTCGTTGTCTTGCAGGGTGGGCGCCATGCCTGTCCCACCGCACGCCGTGCACTCGATGGTGGTTTCGTTGCCATCACCGTCTCGAATGGTGATCGTCCCATCAGTGCAGTTGCTACATGTAGCTGCCAACTTGGCCTCCAACAGACGCTTCGTCATGTTGATCAGCCGGGTGTAGCGCCAGTCCTGCTCGATGGTGGGGATGTGCTCTCGATCGACCCAACCCATAGTTGCAATCACCGCCTTCCCCTCAACCACCGTACTGGTCATCCCGCTTGCCCGGTACAGCGTTGCTGTGTGGTGCGGAGTCCGCTTCGTCACTCGGCTGGCGAGACGTAGCAAACAGCGCGCATCTGCTGCCCCTCGCCGTAGGCGTGCGATGCGTCTCCGATGCTCTGCCATCCCATCCGTTCGTAGAGTCGGATGGCGGCCTTGTCCTTGGTCATTACGTCAAGGACCAACCGGAGATCATTGGTGTGCGCGTACTCGACAGCAGCACGAACGAGGCGTTCACCAACTGCTCTCTTTCGCGCCTGGGGCATTACAAAAAGTCGGGCGAGTACACCAACTTGAGCTTCGGTATGAGCCTGCTCCCTGTAGAGGGAGACGGCTTCCTCGGCCTGCGCCTGGCTAATTGCGACATGGCCGACTATCCGACTGTCTGCCTCTGCTACCCATGCTTGGATCAAGCCTTTTGGACTCAGCCATCCCCGTGGATCATCGACACCTTCGACGGGATAACTATCAGCGGCGTGAACCGCTACCAGCGCTGTTGCGGCCTCGTCGAGATCTGCGTCTCTGCGGGCGCGAATGACTATGGCCTGTTCGGTTTCGGCGTCACAGGACACGGACAACTCCTCACCTTATTCGACAGGGACGTTGTAGCTAAGTCCGTTCATGTCGGAACGCATTACAAACCTGGTTACCTCGTAGGGCTCGCCATCTTGGTCAAGGCTGGTATGCATCACCTCGATGACAGGGATGCCCGGCGAGAGGTTCAGGTAGCGGACCTCTTCAGGTGTGGGCATACGTGCCGTGATCTCATCATTGATGCGGGTCATCACGTGACCCTTTTCTTCAAACACCCCGTGGATTCCGTACTGGTGCGGGACTTCTTCTTGGAGCAGCCCCGTCCCCTGCGCGATGCGCCAGGGGATCCACGTAGTTACTCGGTAGACCGGGTCAGCGTCGGCGTAGAATACATTCTCGCGACGCAATACGGACTTAGCCTTTTCGGAGACATGGAGCTGCTTGGCTAGCTCTTTATTCGGCTTGATCCGTTCAATATTAAGGACTTCAAACCTTCCGACCTTCCCTTGCCTTGCACATTCGATAAGGAACGGTGATAGTCCAGTTTCCCGATGCTTTGGTGAGTACCTGTCGCTGCCAAGCCGAATAAGGGGCTGCTTCACACGAACGAATACACCGCGCCCGTGTTCAGCGACTACTAGCCCTTCTTGCGCCAGGATCTTCAGGGCCTCATCGACGGTGTTTCGTGCGGCGCTGAACCGCTCCGCAAGTTGACGTTGGGACGGGAGTTTTGCCCCGGATGCGTGCTGTCCACTTTCAATCTCATTGCGAAGTTCATCCGCAATCTGTCGGCTGAGCGGCCTCCGGTCTTCGGTCTGGTTGGTCATCGCTCCCTCTCTTGATGGTTGGCGCCAGTCTAGCCCCTGGCTCAAGCCAGTTGCATGGAGAGGGTTGACGTAACTGGTTTGAGCCAGTTCCATAAGTGGTGCAAGCCAGTCCAACTAGCTTGATTCATCTGCGAGTTGGCATCCACCCTTCAGCAAGGAGTGCGTCTCATGCGTCAGATCCCCGTAGATGTTTCGTCCGCCGTCATGATGGTGGCGCAGCCTCCGATGAAGAAGATCTCGAATCGGCAGACCGGTGAGATCGCCACGGACCGGGAGACCGGTGTCACGCTGTGGACGGTCGACGTGATGTTCGTGATGGACGGGAATGCCGAGATCCTGTCTCTGGCCGTTCCGGAGACCGGCCTGTCCGGTGAGCTCGCGATGGGTACCCCGGTCGCCCTGACGGGTGTGGTTGCCCGGCCGTGGGAGAACGAGTTCAACGGGCAGAAGCGGCACGGGATCAGCTTCCGTGCCGTGGCGGTCACCTCCCTGGCTGAGGCACCTGCCAAGTCCAAGGCGGCCTGATCATGGGCTGGTTAGCGATCGCCTTAGCGATCGTGGCCGGGTTGGCGCTGCTGCTTCGGTGGCGCCGTCCCGCCTGGTACTGGATGACCTTCGGGGTCCTCTTCGCCGCGATCCGCATCCGGGTCCGCTATGCGACCGTGATGGACGCCTGCCACTTGACCGTCCCGGCCTCACGCTTCCGGTTGGCCATGGCCCGCACGTTCGGCCGGGAGATACCCCGCCAGCGGGTTCCCCGGCTGCTGCGGCTTTCCCCGACGCGGACCGGCCTGCGGCTGCGGATCAAGATGCTGCCGGGGCAGGACGCGTTCGTGTTCTCGGCGGCGGCCGACCGGCTGCGGCACTCCTTCGCCGTCCATCAGGTCATCACCCGCGAGGCGAAGCCCGGCATCGTCGAGATCACCATGACCGGCTATGACGTCCTCAAGCGAGTCCAGATGCCCGCACGGGTCGCCTGCGACGGTCTGAAAGTGGCGCTCGCGCTGCGGGAGGATGGCCGCATCCACTGCCGCGACTACCGCGAGACACCGCACTCGCTCACCCTGGGCGCCACCCAGTCGGGCAAGTCGGTCTACCAGCGCCGCGTCATCAAGGAACTCGCGGCACTGCCCATCGCGCTGGTCGGCATCGACTGCAAGAACGGCGTCGAACTGGCCCCGATGGCCCGCCGCTTCTCCGCGCTGGCGGACAACCCCGATGACGCGATGGAGATGCTCGAAGCCCTGGTCGACCGGATGGAAGGCATCTACGAGATCATCCGGCGCGAGCAGCGCGTCAGCGCCGACACCCCGCATGCGGAGATCACCGCCGACATCTGGGGTCTGCCCGAACACCTGCGGCCCATCCCGGTCCTGCTCACCGTCGATGAGGTGGCCGAACTGGCCCTGTATTCCGGCAAGGCGCAGGAGAAGCGCCGGGATCGGATCATCACCGCCCTGGTCCGGCTGGCCCAACTCGGGCGTGCGGCTGGGGTGTTCCTGGATATCTACGGGCAGCGTTTCGGCTCCGAGCTGGGTGATGGGATCACGATGCTGCGCGCCCAGTTGACCGGGCGGACCGCGCATCGGGTCAACGACGAATCCTCGGCCCGGATGGCGTTCGGGGACATCTCCCCCTACGCGGTGTTCGCCGCCACGCAGATCCCCAACGACCGGCGCGGCATGGCCGTGGTCGGCTACTCCACGGGCGACTGGTTCCGCATCCGCACCCCGCACACGACGCTGCGCCAGGCCGTGAACGCCTGCAACCGGCACGCTGACCTGACCCCGGATCTCCCGGAGCTGGCCCGCTTCCGCCCACGCATCCCCACCGCTGCGGCCCCGGTGCCCGCGACGGCCGAACCCGTCGCTGAAGCCGTCTAGAACCCTCCCGCTCCACCGGTCGGCGCGACCACCTCGCGCCAAGTCCCTACCCCCGCCATGTCCACATCCAGAGAGGTGATCCGTCATGGGTCTGCGTCGCAAGCACCGCACCAAGGTCTACGACGTCGGTTTCGGCAACTACAACTTCCGCTGTTCCTGCGGCGCCATGGGCCGCCCGACCTGCTCACGTCGGGAGATGGCCACCAAGGCCCGGCTGCACGTCGAGCAGGCCGCACGGCGCTGACGGCGCCTCGACCGCCCACACGTCCTTATCCATCCCATGCCACCACCTGAAGGAGAGCGGCATGTGTGATCACTGCGACGACTTGGACCGCACCGTGGCGATGCTCGGTGATTTGGTCGTGTACGCCAACTGGCCTGGCGCTGATGAGCAGTTCGTGGCGGTGATCGGCCCCTCGCTGGCCGCGTCCCTGCCTACCGACCTCCCGCCCGGCAGCGGCCCCATCGACGGTCCCCCGAACTCCGGCGGGGAGTGGTGAGCGTGGTCGCGAAGAAGCCTGCCCCCGGCAAGCCCGACGTCAAGGAATGCCGGACGTGCAAGGGCACCGGGGAGGTCGCCCGGCCCGTCCGTGTCGGCCGCAAGCGCCGCGTCGTCGGCGAACAGAACGGCTTGTGTCTGGGCTGTATGGGCTCCGGCGAAGCATCCACCGACTGATCACCGCCGGGACCGGGCGGCCGGATCTATGAGCCCCGCCCCGTCCCGGCCTCCAAGCAAGGGAGGCAAGCCATGAAGGTACGGATCACTATCACCGTAGACGTGGATGCCGACGCCTGGGCCTTGGACTACGGGCTTGAGCGCAGCGAAGTACGCGGAGACGTGAAGGACTACATCGGCCACCTCGTTGCTGGCTCGCATCACGTCGACGAGGAAACGTTCATTGATGTGAGGTGGCGGTGATGGCACACCGCACCGTCCGGCGCGTGGACGCCGTGCTCGTTCAGGCCGTGATCGCCGGGGCGCTGTCCTTCGCGCATCTGCATGACATCGCCGTCGCGGCCGGACAGGACGGCTGGAAGGCCTGGGCCTACCCGGTCTCGGTCGACCTGCTCTTGGTCGCCGCCTGGCGAAGGCTGCGTAACGGCGGACCATCCCGGCTGGCCTGGTGCTGGTTCCTGACGGCTCTGGTCGCCTCGCTGGGCGCGAACGTGGCCACCGCCGGATTCCTCGACCTGGAACACCCCCCGGCCTGGTTGCGCTTCCTTGTGGCCGGATGGCCCGCGCTGGCCTTCCTCGGCGGCACCCTGCTCGCCCACGCCCCGACCATTCCGGCGCCTGCGGACACCAAGGACAGCGACCGGACGCCGGTTCCACCGGAGCCTGCTACCCCCGAGCCGGGCCCCGTGGCCGCTGTCGAGCCAACGTCGGTTTCCGCGTCCGCTCCGGTCCCGGCCTTGCCCGAAGCTCCCACGGTGCCGTCCGCACTGGTGGCCCATGCCCGCAAGGTCGCCGACGAGCACGAGGCCCGCACCGGTGCCCGGATCGACTCCGACACCCTGCGCGTGCGCCTCGGCGTCCCGGCCCCGATGGCCGACGCGATCGCCGCCCAACTCACCTGACCCAGAAAGGATCACCGTCATGCCGCACGGCTTCTTCTTCCAGCGAGTCATGGCCTACGGACCCGTAGAGATCGGCACTGACCACAACCGCGAAGGCCGCAACTGCTACACCGCCGCCTGCACCACCGACGGCTGCGGCTGGTCCGGTGACTTCAACACCTACTCCGGCGCCTGCATGGCCGCCAAGGGCCACCACTGCCAAATCCGCTGACCCCGGCCCAGACAGGAGACCCGGTCATGTCCGTCCCCCTCTGGTTCACCCTCGCGGTGATCGGCTACCTCGGCATCAAGCTGGCCCGTCCGCCGCTCTGGCTCGTCGTCGTGCTGCTGCTCGGCGGCTACCTCCTCGCCGACAGCCTGCTCGCCCCAGCCCTCGACACCGCCGTCAAGTAACCCGCCCCGAAGGAAGGCCCCACCCATGTTCCATCCCCGCATCCCCATCAACCCGGCCCCGACCGGTGACCCGATCCCGATCCTCACCCCGACCGCAATCACTCAGCCTGGCCACCCCCATGCCCCCACGTGCTGCGCCTGCCGACACGCCGCCCCGGCGCCGGTCGCGCCTGTCCGTCCGACGGCGCAGCTCACCCCCGGCTCCCTGCTTGCCGTGGTCGGTGGTGGCACGGCCGTGGTCCTGGTCGTCGGCGCGGTCCTGGTCTCCGTGCTCCTGGCGGTTGCCGTCACCGCCACCGCGCTCGCGATCTGTGCCCTGGTCATCCGCTCCCTGATCGGCGCTCAGGCCAAGCAGCGTTGACCGGCCCTCCGGGCGGCCTCAACGACCAAGAATCCGCCGCCCGGACGGCCCGCGCCCCTACCCGATCTCTCAACCGGAAGGAACCTCCATCATGACCGACCGTGGCTTTGCTGTGCCCCGAATCTGCCCGTCCTGCGATGGCGTCGCCTCCGTCGCCATCACCTCGGGCGGACGCGATCGGCACGGCCACCTGCGGACCATCACCGTCGATTGCAAGGACTGCCACGGCGTCGGCGCCCTGTTCGACCGTCCCCCGACCTTCGCCACTGCCGGGAGGTGACCGTCATGGGCCTCCTCAACTGGCATTCCGGTGAGCACTTCGATCATCGCGGCGCCTGCCCCTGCACCTTGTGCGGCAAGTCCACCCCGCTGCGTTCCCACACGGGCGAAGCAGTTCACAAGGTCTGCGCCGAAGCGTGGAACGAGCAGCACCCCGGCGCCGATCGCTTCTGCTCCGACCGCACCCCCAAGAGGCAGAACGAGGGGGACCACGCATGAGCGACACCGCGTCCTTTGCAGGCCTGGACCCCATCACCCTGGGCGATCTGCTGAGGGTGGCTTCCCAACCCGACTTCGACCGCTGGCAAGACCAGATCAAGCGCACTGGTGGCTGTGCCAACCCCATCCACCTGACCGGCTGGTCCCTGACCAAGGACAAGACGACCGGCCAGACCCTGCACCACTACACGACCGAGCACGAGCCGGGCGGACGCCTGCGCATCGCCTGCGGCAACCGCCGCGCCTCCCGCTGCCCCGCCTGCGCCTGGACGTACGCCGGGGACACCTACCACCTCATCCGCGCCGGACTCGTCGGAGACACCGACAAGGACATCCCCACCACCGTCCGCGATCACCCCCGCGTCTTCGCTACCCTCACCGCCCCCTCCTTCGGACCCGTCCACAACCGGCCCACCCACGGCCGCTGCCGCTGCGGCACCCCGCACACAGAAGACGCCCCGGTCATCGGTACGGCGCTCGATCCGGCGATCTACGACTACGCCGGGGCGGTCCTGTTCAACAACCACGCAGGAGACCTCTGGCAGCGCTTCACCACCCGCCTGCGCCGCGAACTCGCCGCCCGTGCCGGACTCACCCGCCGCGAACTCGCCGACGCCGTACGGCTCTCCTACGGCAAGGTCGCCGAATTCCAGAAACGCGGCGCCATCCACTTCCACGCCGTGATCCGCCTTGACGGACCCGACGGGCCCGAAGACCGACCGCCGTGCTGGGCCACCGCCGAACTCCTCACCCACGCCATCCGCGCCGCCGCCGCACACCCCTACACCACGATCAACGTTTCGGCGGTCGACGACCAACCCGCACGCGTCTTCCGCTGGGGCGCCCAACTCGACATCCGGCCGATCAAGGCCTTCGACGATGGCACCGACATCACCGAGCAGGCAGTGGCCTCCTACGTCGCCAAGTACGCCACCAAAGCAGCCGAGACAACCGGCACCCTCGATCGCCGGATTGGCGAACTCACCGAACTTGACCGCCACCACGTCCCCGACCACGCTCGCCGCCTGATCAAAGCCTGCAAGCTGCTCGATCCGCTCTACCCCGACCGGCGCCTGTGGGCCTGGGCTCACATGCTCGGCTTCCGGGGCCACTTCTCCACCAAGTCCCGCCGCTACTCCACCACCCTGGGCACCCTCCGCCAGCTCCGAGCCGACTACCGCGCCACCCAAGAACGCCACACCCTCGGACTCGACGACACCGACCCGGACACCGTGCTCGTCCTCGCCGACTGGCAATACGCCGGACACGGCCACACCCCCGGCGAATCCGCCCTCGCCGCCACCATCGCCCAAGACCTCCAGCTCAACCGGGAGACCGCCCGCGAAGCCCTGCACGACCAACTAGCCCTGGAAGGAGCCGCAACATGATCGCGCGAGCCCCTGAACTGTTGACCGTGAAGGAGACCATGGCCCGGCTCAAGTACGGGCGCACCAAGGTCTATGACTTGATCCGGGCGAAGCGGCTCGTCTCCATCACCGAGGGCCGCGCCCGCCGCATCCCCGAGAGCGCTATCCAGGACTACATCCAATCGCGGCTTGATGAAGCTTCCTGATGGCTGGTCAGCGCAAGCGCAACCCCAACGGCTCGGGCACAGTCACCAGGCGTGCCGATGGCCGCTATCAGGCAGCCGTATACGTCCCACAGCCAGACGGAACCAGGAAGCGGAAGTACGCCTACGGGAAGACCTTCGACGAGTGCGACGGGATGCGCCGCGATCTGCTTGAGCGCGCCAACAGCGGCATTCCAACGCCGACCCGGGACATGACCTTGGGCCAGTGGTTCGACTACTGGTTGGCGGTCATCGTCAAGCCGGATCTCTCCGCAGGTAGCTATCGGACTTACGAACAGGCCGTGCGCAATCACCTGCGTCCGCGTCTCGGCTCCAAAGTCATGGTCAAGTTGGGCGTCAAAGAGCTGCGCGGGGCCGTGAAGCTTCTGGCAGAGGAGAAGACCGCCAAGACCGCCCGGCATGTCCTCCGGGTGCTCTCAGCGGCGCTTACGGCTGCGATGGTCGAAGACATCGGACTCACGCGGAACGTGGCCAAGCTCGTGCACGTCCGGGCGCCCACGGACAGTGGGAAGAGCTGGGACGCCGTGACGGTCCTGCGCTTCCTGGCTGCGGCTCGGCGTCTGACGGTGTACTACCCGGCGTTCCTCCTCCTCTGCCTGTTGGGCCTGCGACGAGCGGAAGTGTGCGGCCTTCGGTGGGAATACATCGACCTGGACAATCGCATTCTCTGGGTGGAGCAGCAGCGACAGCGCACGAGTGCTGGCACGGTCGACGTGGATCCCAAGTCCAAGACTTCCAAGGCCCCCTTGCCGCTGCCCGCGCAGTGCATCGCCCCGTTGCGGTGGACTCGCATGCGTACGGCCTGGTTGCGAGAGCGCGCGATCAGCAGAGGACGTCCTTGGTTCGATGATCCTGAGGGGCATGTGTTCGTCACTCGGACTGGTCGCCCGCTCCTCGCGGAGAACCTCTATCTGACCATGCAGCGCGTGATCGAGGCGGCGAACCTCTACCCGGAGCCCTCGCCGTACTTCTTCGAGGCTGACGAGTCAGAGGCTGAGCAACTCGGGAAGATGAACCCCAAGGGGCTCCGCAAGTCCTGCGGCACGCTTCTGGTCCACCTCAAGGTGCACCCACGAGTCATCAAGGCGATTCTGCGGCACAGCCGGATCGCAACGACGCTCGACATCTACGCTGAGGCACTGGACCCTGATGTTGTTGCAGCGGTAAGTCAGCTTGATCGGCTGCTGCGGCAACCGGCCCGCATCCAGCAGTTAGAGGCTGGTCAGGCGGACCGTGAGGCTTCGTTGATGTAGAGCTTGGATGTCACGGCCCCTCCCCCTGTGAATCGCCGCAGGTGAAGGGGCCGATTTCGACGATCAGGCCGACAACATCCCATTAGCTAATCGTTACCTGGCGTGACCTGGCACACAGCTCGACAAGGCCCTCTGCTGTCACAGGTGACAGAACGCCCTCTTCCGTGACGATCGCCGTCACCAACTCCGGCGGCGTCACGTCGAATGCGGGGTTGTACGCCTGGGTCCCCAGGGGGGCCACCGGAATACCGCCTCCCGCGTCTCTCCCGGTCATCGGCGCGTACGGCACCGTGACCTCCGTCACTTCATGGCCGGACCGCAGCTCCACCTCGATGGACGCCCCATCCGGGGTGGCCGGGTCCACGGTCGTCACCGGCGCCACCACGATGAACGGCACATGGTGATATCGCGCCAGCACGGCGAGCGGATAGCTCCCCACCTTGTTCGCCACCGAACCGTCGGCCGCGATGCGGTCCGCACCGATCAGTACGGCATCCACCTCTCCCGCCGCGAACAGCGAACCCGCCGCGTTGTCCGTGAGCAAGGTGTACGCCATTTCGTTCCGTGCCGCCTCATAGGCGGTGAGCCGGGCCCCCTGCAGCAGCGGCCGCGTCTCGTCCACCCACAGCCTGCGCAGACTCCCTTCCCGATGCGCCTTGAGCGCGACCGCGAACGCCGTGCCCTCGCCACCGGAGACGAGCGCCCCCGTGTTGCAGTGCGTGAGGATCCGGTGCCCGCCGCCGGGCAACAGCTCGTCGAGCAGCGCCAGACCGCGCGCCGCCATCTCCGTGCTGGCCCGAGCGTCCTCGGCGTGCAGTGCCCGCGCCGCGGCCAGCGCGGCACCGGCCGCCCCGCCGACACCATCACCACCGGCTATCGCGGTACGGTACGCCGCCTGCGCCCTGCGTACACCGTACGCAAGGTTGACCGCGGTGGGCCGCGCCCCCGCGAGGGCGTCCGCCGCCTCGTCCACGTCGAACCCGCGGACGGCGGCCAGGGCGACGCCGTACGCCCCCGCGATGCCGAGCAGCGGTGCCCCGCGCACCGCCAGCGTCCGGATCGCGTCCACCAGAGCCGGTGCGTCGGTGCACACCAACTCGCTTTCCTCGCCCGGCAGCCTGGTCTGGTCGAGGAGGACCAGCACGGGCCCTTCAGGGGGTTCGTCCCAACGGATCGCGGGGATCGCGGGGATCGCCGGGAGCTCGGTCGGCCGTGTGTGCTCGCTGGATTGCGCGTACTGATCAGCCATCCGCCCAGTCTGCCCCGTACCCATCGGACAATTGAAGGTCTACAGCCCCTACGGCGCCCGGCCCCGACGCCGGTGCACCGTGACACGATGGCTGACAACCTGCCGCCGCAACCGCGGACGGGCACCGTGAAGGAGCGACGATGAACGACACTCCGGGCTGGGCCTCGCCCGGATCTGCCCCCTCCGACGGACCGGACTCCGGCAAGCCGGACTCCGCCGAGCCCACGGCCGCCGAACAGCAGAGCGGCCCGCCCTCGAAGTGGTCCAAGGAGCAGCCGCCGCCCGCCCAGTGGTCCCCGCCCAGCACCCCGGGCCCGGGCCAGACCCCGCCACCTCCGCCTCCGCCGCCCGCCCAGGGCGGCGGCTGGGGCGGCCAGCGCCCCGGCGGTCCCGGCGCCCCGGGAGGTACCGGCGGCCCCGGCGGCTACCGAGGCTGGGGCGCCTGGCAGGGCCCGCCGCCCGCCGCCAAGCCCGGCGTCATCCCGCTCCGGCCGCTCGGCGTGGGCGAGATCCTGGACGGCGCGGTGTCCACGATGCGCGCCCACTGGCGCACGGTCCTCGGCATCTCGCTGACGGTCGCCGTCCTCACGGAGGTCGTCGTCGTCCTCCTGCAAGGCCTCGTCCTGAACGACACCGTCGACACGGATGCCCTGAACGACCCGAGCGCGACCCTCGGCGAACTGACCCGCGCCATGGGCGACACGATGCTCAGCTCCGGAGTGGTCCTCGTGATCACCCTGCTCGGCACGATCGTCGCGACGGCCCTGCTCACGATGGTCACCAGCCGCGCGGTGCTCGGTAAGTCGGTGACCACGTCGGAAGCCTGGCAGGACTCCCGGCCCCAACTGGCGCGGCTGTTCGGCCTGACGCTGCTCATCCCGCTCATCGGCGTCGCGATCGTCGGCGTCGGCGTCCTGCCCGGCCTGCTGATCGCGCTGGCGGGCGCCTCCGACGCCGGAGCCAGTCTCGCCATCCTCGGCGGCCTGGCCGCGACCGTCGCCGCCCTCTGGATCGTGGTCCGCTTCTCGCTCGCCTCGCCCGCGCTGATGCTGGAGAAGCAGGGCGTCAAGAAGTCCCTCGCCCGCTCGGTCAAGCTCGTCCGCGGCTCCTGGTGGCGCGTCTTCGGCATCCAGCTGCTCGCCGCGATCATCGCGAACGTCGTGGCATCGATCATCGTCATCCCGTTCACGTTCATCGCGGGCGCGCTCAGCGGCGAAGGCGTCACGGGCTTCCTCGACAACGCGGGCGACCTGGGCTGGACCTTCCTGATCGTCAGCGGCGTCGGCTCGGTGATCGGCTCCATGCTCACGTTCCCCATCACGGCCGGGGTCACCGTGCTGCTCTACATCGACCAGCGGATCCGCCGCGAGGCCCTCGACCTCGAACTCGCCCGCGCCGCGGGCCTCCCCGGCCACGGGACCACCGCGCCCGGCACCCCGGGGAGCTGATGCGGTGACGGCGGCGGGGGCAGTTCTCACGAGGCTCGGGGCAGCACCGCTGCTGCCGCGCACCGGCGACGACCCGCCGGTGACGATCCCGCGCGACCCCGCGCGGGAAGCAGCCGAGCGCGAACTGTCCAAGCCGATGTACCACGAGAACGACCCCAGCCTCTTCCAGCGGGCCCTGAACCGCTTCTGGGGCTGGGTCGACGACCTGTTCTCCGCCGCCTCGGGGGCCACCCCGGGCGGCGGGTTCGGCCTCCTGGTCATCGTCCTCGCCGTCGTACTCCTCGCCGTCGCCCTGTGGTGGCGCCTCGGCACCCCGCAGCGCACGCCCACCTCCGCGCCGCCCCTCTTCGACGACCGCCCCCGCAGCGCCGCGGAACACCGCGCGGCCGCCGAGGCACACGCGGCCCAGGGCCACTGGAACCAAGCCGTCCAGGAACGCATGCGCGCCGTCGTCCGCTCCCTGGAAGAGCGCGCCCTGCTCGACGTACGCCCCGGACGCACCGCCGACGAAGCGGCGGCGGAAGCGGGCCACCACCTTCCCTCCCACGCCGGCCGACTGCACACCGCCGCCCGGGAGTTCGACGACGTGACGTACGGCGGCCGCACCGCCGACGAACCGGCATACCTGCGCATCGCCGAACTCGACCGCGACCTCGAACGCACCAAGCCGGTCCTGCCGAGCACCGCCCACACCACAGCGAGCAGCAGCTCCCAGGGAGCCGCCGAATGACCGGCTCCACCGGCCCCACCAGCTCCGCCGAACCGCCACAGCCGCCCGCGCCCACACCTGGCCCCATCACCGGGACCGACACCGCGCCGCAGCCCGGCACACCACCGCGTCAGGCCACTGCCCCGACGTCGACCTCGGCCACCCCCCGCCAGCTCTGGACCCGCACCCGCGGCATCGCCCTCGCCCTGGTCGTCCTCCTGGCGGCGGCCATCGCCATCGCCGCGGTCCGCTCCGGCGCCCAGCACGGCCGCCTCGACCCGCGCACCACCGACCCCTACGGCAGCCGGGCCGTCGCCGAACTCCTCGCCGACCAGGGCGTATCCACCCGCGTGGTCACCACCGTCGAAGAGGCCAGGACCGCCGCCGGACCCGACACGACCCTCCTCGTGGCCAACCCCGACGTCCTCACCGAACGCCAGCAGTCCCGCCTGCACTCGGCCACCAAGGACTCCGGCGGACGCACCGTCCTCATCACCCCCGGCGCCCCCTCCATCGACACCCTCGCACCCGGGGTCACCGCGGACGGCAGCCCCAGCGTCGACTCCACGCTCTCCCCCGGCTGCTCCCTGCCCGCGGCCCGCCGCGCGGGCGACGCCGACATGGGCGGCATCCGCTACGACACCCTCGCCCCGGACGCCGCGGCCTGCTACCTCAGCGACGGCCTGCCCAGCCTCCTGCAACTCCCCACCCCCCGTGGAAAGGGCGACACCGTCGTCCTCGGCGCCCCCGACATCCTCTACAACGACCGTCTCGACCAGCACGGCAACGCCTCGCTCGCCCTCCAACTCCTGGGCTCACGACCCCACCTGGTCTGGTACCTCCCCTCCCTCTCCGACGACGAACCCCGCGGCTTCTTCGACCTGATCCCCTCCGGCTGGCGCTGGGCCACCCTGCAACTCACCCTCGCCGCCGTGCTCGCCGCCCTGTGGCGCGCACGCCGACTCGGCCCCCTCGTCCTCGAACGCCTTCCCGTGGCCATCCGCGCCTCCGAAACCGTCGAAGGCCGCGCCCGCCTCTACCGCAAGGCCAACGCCCGCGACCGCGCGGCCAACGCCCTGCGCACCGCCACCCGCAGCCGTCTCGCCCCGCTCGTCGGCGTCTCCCCCGCCCAGGCCCACGCACCCGAGACCCTGCTCCCCGCGCTCTCCACCCGATTCCCCTCCCCCGACCGAGACCTGCTCCCCCTGCTCTTCGGGACGCCTCCCGGCAACGACGC
The DNA here is from genome assembly GCF_008704495.1 of Streptomyces kanamyceticus. Lineage (NCBI taxonomy): Bacteria > Bacillati > Actinomycetota > Actinomycetes > Kitasatosporales > Streptomycetaceae > Streptomyces > Streptomyces kanamyceticus. Next base: position 6,137,447 of record NZ_CP023699.1, on the reverse strand, counting down.
GGCACTCATCGCCCTCGCCGACCAACTCGACGCCCTCGAAAGAGAGGTACGCCATTCATGATGGACCCGACCACTGACAACGCCGGGCCCACCGGAGATTCCCGCAGCTCACGCGCTTCCCTCGAAGCCCTGCGCGCCGAGATCTCCAAGGCCGTGGTCGGCCAGGACCCCGCCGTCACCGGCCTGGTCGTCGCGCTCCTGTGCCGCGGCCACGTCCTCCTCGAAGGCGTCCCCGGAGTCGCGAAGACCCTGCTCGTACGCGCCCTCGCCGCGTCCCTCGAACTCGACACCAAGCGCGTCCAGTTCACCCCCGACCTGATGCCGAGCGACATCACCGGCTCCCTCGTCTACGACGCCCGCACCACCGAGTTCTCCTTCCAGCCAGGACCGGTCTTCACCAACCTCCTGCTGGCCGACGAAATCAACCGCACGCCGCCCAAGACCCAGTCCTCGCTCCTCGAAGCGATGGAGGAACGCCAGGTCACGGTCGACGGCACCCCGCGTCCCCTCCCCGAGCCGTTCCTCGTGGCGGCCACCCAGAACCCGGTGGAGTACGAGGGCACATACCCCCTCCCCGAGGCCCAACTGGACCGCTTCCTCCTCAAACTGACGGTCCCTCTCCCCTCCCGCCAGGACGAGATCGACGTCCTCACCCGCCACGCCGAGGGCTTCAACCCCCGCGACCTGCGCGCCGCGGGGGTACGCCCCGTAGCGGGCCCCGCCGAACTGGAAGCCGCCCGCACCGCCGTCGCGAAGACGACCGTCTCCCCCGAGATCACCGCCTACGTAGTGGACATCTGCCGCGCCACCCGCGAATCCCCGTCCCTCACGCTCGGCGTCTCACCCCGCGGCGCGACGGCCCTGCTCTCCACGGCCCGCGCCTGGGCCTGGCTCACCGGCCGCGACTACGTCATCCCCGACGACGTGAAGGCCCTGGCCCTCCCCACGCTCCGCCACCGCATCCAACTCCGCCCCGAGGCCGAGATGGAGGGCGTCACAGCGGACTCCGTCATCAACGCGATCCTCGCCCAGGTCCCGGTCCCCCGCTGATGGCCCTCACCGGACGCACCGCCCTCCTGGCGGCCCTCGGCAGCCTCCCCGTGGGCATCTGGGCCCCCGGCTGGACCGGCATGCTCGCCGTCAACGCCCCGCTGGCCCTGGCCTGCGCCTGCGACTTCGCCCTGGCCGCCCCCGTACGCCGACTGCGTCTGACCCGCTCCGGCGACACCTCCGCACGCCTCGGCGAGTCCGCCGACGTCGAACTCACCGTCACGAACCCTTCCGGCCGCCCCCTGCGCGCCGAACTCCGCGACGCCTGGCCCCCCAGCAGCTGGCAGCCCGGCACCGAGGTCACCGCGTCCCGTCACCACTCGACGATCCCGCCCGGCGAACGCCGCCGCCTCACCACCCGACTGCGGCCCACCCGCCGCGGCGACCACCACGCCGACCGCGTCACCATCCGCTCGTACGGCCCACTCGGCCTCTTCACCCGCCAGGGCAGTCATCAGGTCCCCTGGACCGTCCGCGTCCTGCCCCCGTTCGCCAGCCGGAAGCACCTCCCCTCCAAACTGGCCCGCCTGCGCGAACTCGACGGCCGCACCAGCGTGTTGATCCGCGGCCAGGGCACCGAGTTCGACAGCCTCCGCGACTACGTCCCCGGCGACGACACCCGCTCCATCGACTGGCGCGCCACCGCCCGCCAGTCCACCGTCGCGGTCCGCACCTGGCGTCCGGAACGCGACCGGCACATCCTTCTGGTCCTCGACACCGGCCGCACCTCGGCAGGCCGCGTCGGCGACGCCCCGCGCCTCGACGCCTCCATGGACGCGGCGCTTCTCCTGGCCGCCCTGGCGTCCCGAGCAGGCGACCGCGTCGACCTCCTCGCGTACGACCGCCGGGTACGCGCCCTCGTCCAGGGCCGAGCGGCAGGAGAAGTCCTGCCCTCCCTGGTCAACGCGCTGGCCACGCTCGAACCCGAACTCATCGAGACCGACGCCCGGGGCCTGACCGCGACGGCCCTGCGCACGGCGCCCCGCAGCTCCCTGATCGTGCTCCTCACCAGCCTCGACAGGGCCCCGGTGGAAGAGGGTCTGCTCCCCGTACTCTCCCGGCTCACCAAACGCCACACCGTCCTGGTCGCCTCGGTGGCCGACCCGCACATCGAGCAGATGGCCAAGTCCCGCGGCACAACAGAAGCGGTGTACGACGCGGCGGCCGCGGCCCAGGCCCAGTCAGAACGCCACCGCACGGCAGAACAGCTCACGCGCCGAGGCGTAACGGTCGTGGACGCCACCCCGCACGAACTGGCCCCGGCACTGGCAGACGCCTACCTGTCCCTCAAAGCCGCCGGCCGCCTCTGACAGAAAAGAGAAAAGGGCAAGGAAATTGGTCCGGAACGCAGAAAACCCCCGCACCGAATGGTGCGGGGGTTTTCTCTACAATGAGTTCGGCGGCGTCCTACTCTCCCACAGGGTCCCCCCTGCAGTACCATCGGCGCTATGAGGCTTAGCTTCCGGGTTCGGAATGTAACCGGGCGTTTCCCTCATGCTATGACCACCGAAACACTATGAAACTGTCAACCGCACCGTAGTCGTGGCCCGACATACGGGGTTGTTCGTGGTTTCAGAACCAACACAGTGGACGCGAGCAACTGAGGACAAGCCCTCGGCCTATTAGTACCAGTCACCTCCACCCGTTACCGGGCTTCCAGATCTGGCCTATCAACCCAGTCGTCTACTGGGAGCCTTAACCCCTCAAAGGGGGTGGGAATACTCATCTCGAAGCAGGCTTCCCGCTTAGATGCTTTCAGCGGTTATCCTTTCCGAACGTAGCCAACCAGCCATGCCCTTGGCAGGACAACTGGCACACCAGAGGTTCGTCCGTCCCGGTCCTCTCGTACTAGGGACAGCCCTTCTCAATATTCCTACGCGCACAGAGGATAGGGACCGAACTGTCTCACGACGTTCTAAACCCAGCTCGCGTACCGCTTTAATGGGCGAACAGCCCAACCCTTGGGACCGACTCCAGCCCCAGGATGCGACGAGCCGACATCGAGGTGCCAAACCATCCCGTCGATATGGACTCTTGGGGAAGATCAGCCTGTTATCCCCGGGGTACCTTTTATCCGTTGAGCGACGGCGCTTCCACAAGCCACCGCCGGATCACTAGTCCCGACTTTCGTCCCTGCTCGACCCGTCGGTCTCACAGTCAAGCTCCCTTGTGCACTTACACTCAACACCTGATTACCAACCAGGCTGAGGGAACCTTTGGGCGCCTCCGTTACTCTTTGGGAGGCAACCGCCCCAGTTAAACTACCCATCAGACACTGTCCCTGATCCGGATCACGGACCGAGGTTAGACATCCAGCACGACCAGAGTGGTATTTCAACGTTGACTCCACGAACACTGGCGTGCCCGCTTCAAAGTCTCCCACCTATCCTACACAAGCCGAACCGAACACCAATATCAAACTGTAGTAAAGGTCCCGGGGTCTTTCCGTCCTTCTGCGCGAAACGAGCATCTTTACTCGTAGTGCAATTTCACCGGGCCTATGGTTGAGACAGTCGAGAAGTCGTTACGCCATTCGTGCAGGTCGGAACTTACCCGACAAGGAATTTCGCTACCTTAGGATGGTTATAGTTACCACCGCCGTTTACTGGCGCTTAAGTTCTCAGCTTCGCACGCCCGAAAGCGCACTAACCGGTCCCCTTAACGTTCCAGCACCGGGCAGGCGTCAGTCCGTATACATCGCCTTACGGCTTCGCACGGACCTGTGTTTTTAGTAAACAGTCGCTTCTCGCTGGTCTCTGCGGCCACCCCCAGCTCAGACAGTAAATGTCATCACCGGTGATGGCCCCCCTTCTCCCGAAGTTACGGGGGCATTTTGCCGAGTTCCTTAACCATAGTTCACCCGAACGCCTCGGTATTCTCTACCTGACTACCTGAGTCGGTTTAGGGTACGGGCCGCCATGAAACTCGCTAGAGGCTTTTCTCGACAGCATAGGATCATCCACTTCACCACAATCGGCTCGGCATCAGGTCTCAGACTTCATGCAAGGCGGATTTGCCTACCTCACGTCCTACACCCTTACCCCGGGACAACCATCGCCCGGGCTGGACTACCTTCCTGCGTCACCCCATCACTCACCTACTACAAGTCTGGTCCGTCGGCTCCACCACTTCCCTCAACTCCGAAGAGATCGGGACGGCTTCACGGACTTAGCATCGCCTGATTCGATGTTTGACGCTTCACAGCGGGTACCGGAATATCAACCGGTTATCCATCGACTACGCCTGTCGGCCTCGCCTTAGGTCCCGACTTACCCTGGGCAGATCAGCTTGACCCAGGAACCCTTAGTCAATCGGCGCACACGTTTCTCACGTATGTATCGCTACTCATGCCTGCATTCTCACTCGTGAACCGTCCACCACTAGCTTCCGCTGCAGCTTCACCCGGCACACGACGCTCCCCTACCCATCACGATCCCCGTTGGGGGTATATATCGCAATGACACGACTTCGGCGGTACGCTTGAGCCCCGCTACATTGTCGGCGCGGAATCACTAGACCAGTGAGCTATTACGCACTCTTTCAAGGGTGGCTGCTTCTAAGCCAACCTCCTGGTTGTCTGTGCGACTCCACATCCTTTCCCACTTAGCGTACGCTTAGGGGCCTTAGTCGATGCTCTGGGCTGTTTCCCTCTCGACCATGGAGCTTATCCCCCACAGTCTCACTGCCGCGCTCTCACTTACCGGCATTCGGAGTTTGGCTAAGGTCAGTAACCCGGTAGGGCCCATCGCCTATCCAGTGCTCTACCTCCGGCAAGAAACACACGACGCTGCACCTAAATGCATTTCGGGGAGAACCAGCTATCACGGAGTTTGATTGGCCTTTCACCCCTAACCACAGGTCATCCCCCAGGTTTTCAACCCTGGTGGGTTCGGTCCTCCACGACCTCTTACAGCCGCTTCAACCTGCCCATGGCTAGATCACTCCGCTTCGGGTCTTGAGCGCGCTACTAAATCGCCCTATTCGGACTCGCTTTCGCTACGGCTTCCCCACACGGGTTAACCTCGCAACACACCGCAAACTCGCAGGCTCATTCTTCAAAAGGCACGCAGTCACGAGACACCAAGCAAGCTTGATGTCCGACGCTCCCACGGCTTGTAGGCACACGGTTTCAGGTACTATTTCACTCCGCTCCCGCGGTACTTTTCACCATTCCCTCACGGTACTATCCGCTATCGGTCACCAGGGAATATTTAGGCTTAACGGGTGGTCCCGCCAGATTCACACGGGATTTCTCGGGCCCCGTGCTACTTGGGTGTCTCTCAAACGAGCCGCTGATGTTTCGACTACGGGGGTCTTACCCTCTACGCCGGACCTTTCGCATGTCCTTCGTCTACATCAACGGTTTCTGACTCGTCTCACAGCCGGCAGACTGCAAAAGAGAGATCCCACAACCCCGTATGCGCAACCCCTGCCGGGTATCACACGCATACGGTTTGGCCTCATCCGGTTTCGCTCGCCACTACTCCCGGAATCACGGTTGTTTTCTCTTCCTGCGGGTACTGAGATGTTTCACTTCCCCGCGTTCCCTCCACACTGCCTATGTGTTCAGCAGCGGGTGACAGCCCATGACGACTGCCGGGTTTCCCCATTCGGAAACCCCCGGATCAAAGCCTGGTTGACGACTCCCCGGGGACTATCGTGGCCTCCCACGTCCTTCATCGGTTCCTGGTGCCAAGGCATCCACCGTGCGCCCTTAAAAACTTGGCCACAGATGCTCGCGTCCACTGTGCAGTTCTCAAACAACGACCAACCACCCGTCACACACCCTTACCAGGATGCTTCACCGGGGTCGGCATTGAGGTCGGGACAAACCCGTACCCTCAGATACCCAACAGCGTGCCCGACCCGATCCATCAACCTTCACGTTCCACGCCGAAGCAGTACTAGTGAAGCCAACCGATCGTGCCGAGTAGTCAACGTTCCACCCATGAGCAACCACCGTCGAACATTTGCCGACGTAGTGGCATCTGGATTCCTTGCGGAATCTAGATGCTCCTTAGAAAGGAGGTGATCCAGCCGCACCTTCCGGTACGGCTACCTTGTTACGACTTCGTCCCAATCGCCAGTCCCACCTTCGACAGCTCCCTCCCACAAGGGGTTGGGCCACCGGCTTCGGGTGTTACCGACTTTCGTGACGTGACGGGCGGTGTGTACAAGGCCCGGGAACGTATTCACCGCAGCAATGCTGATCTGCGATTACTAGCAACTCCGACTTCATGGGGTCGAGTTGCAGACCCCAATCCGAACTGAGACAGGCTTTTTGAGATTCGCTCCGCCTCGCGGCTTCGCAGCTCATTGTACCTGCCATTGTAGCACGTGTGCAGCCCAAGACATAAGGGGCATGATGACTTGACGTCGTCCCCACCTTCCTCCGAGTTGACCCCGGCAGTCTCCTGTGAGTCCCCATCACCCCGAAGGGCATGCTGGCAACACAGAACAAGGGTTGCGCTCGTTGCGGGACTTAACCCAACATCTCACGACACGAGCTGACGACAGCCATGCACCACCTGTATACCGACCACAAGGGGGGCACCATCTCTGATGCTTTCCGGTATATGTCAAGCCTTGGTAAGGTTCTTCGCGTTGCGTCGAATTAAGCCACATGCTCCGCTGCTTGTGCGGGCCCCCGTCAATTCCTTTGAGTTTTAGCCTTGCGGCCGTACTCCCCAGGCGGGGAACTTAATGCGTTAGCTGCGGCACCGACGACGTGGAATGTCGCCAACACCTAGTTCCCACCGTTTACGGCGTGGACTACCAGGGTATCTAATCCTGTTCGCTCCCCACGCTTTCGCTCCTCAGCGTCAGTAATGGCCCAGAGATCCGCCTTCGCCACCGGTGTTCCTCCTGATATCTGCGCATTTCACCGCTACACCAGGAATTCCGATCTCCCCTACCACACTCTAGCCTGCCCGTATCGACTGCAGACCCGGGGTTAAGCCCCGGGCTTTCACAACCGACGTGACAAGCCGCCTACGAGCTCTTTACGCCCAATAATTCCGGACAACGCTTGCGCCCTACGTATTACCGCGGCTGCTGGCACGTAGTTAGCCGGCGCTTCTTCTGCAGGTACCGTCACTTTCGCTTCTTCCCTGCTGAAAGAGGTTTACAACCCGAAGGCCGTCATCCCTCACGCGGCGTCGCTGCATCAGGCTTTCGCCCATTGTGCAATATTCCCCACTGCTGCCTCCCGTAGGAGTCTGGGCCGTGTCTCAGTCCCAGTGTGGCCGGTCGCCCTCTCAGGCCGGCTACCCGTCGTCGCCTTGGTGAGCTTCTACCTCACCAACAAGCTGATAGGCCGCGGGCTCATCCTTCACCGCCGGAGCTTTCAACCCTCTCCCATGCGAGAGAAGGTGTTATCCGGTATTAGACCCCGTTTCCAGGGCTTGTCCCAGAGTGAAGGGCAGATTGCCCACGTGTTACTCACCCGTTCGCCACTAATCCACCCCGAAGGGCTTCATCGTTCGACTTGCATGTGTTAAGCACGCCGCCAGCGTTCGTCCTGAGCCAGGATCAAACTCTCCGTGAATGTGTACCGGTAATCCGGTGCGACACACACGAGAGCGGAACCAAGGAGAGGAATAATCTCCCGGTTCACAGCGTCCTCGCTGTGCTGCCTGCACGACCGAGGCCGTGCAGGACTTTTTCAAAGGAACCTCAACTCACCGAAGTGAGTCGGGGTATCAACATATCTGGCGTTGACTTTTGGCACGCTGTTGAGTTCTCAAGGAACGGACGCTTCCTTTGTACTCACCCTCTCGGGCTTTCCTCCGGGCGCTTCCCTTCGGTATTTCGTGTTTCCAACCTTACCAGATCCGTTTTCCGTTCCGTTTCCGGTTCGGATTTCATTTCCGGTGGCCGTTGGAGGGCCTTTGCCTTTCGGCTGATCTGACTTTATCAGAAGTTTTTGGCCGGACTTACCGGCTCAAGATTTCCGATGCGATCGGGATGGCTTCTCGATTAATGAAATTCAAGAAGCAGGGAGATGTTAACCGTTGCCGCCGGACTTGTCCAGCTCTAGGCAACTGTTCGAATCTACCTCCCCAGTCCTTCCGTGTCAACGGTTTTCTTGGGGCGAGGAGGAGACTAGCAGCTCAGCGGGGCCGTACGCACATCACGCTGCGAGGGGGACCTCGGAGCTGCGGTCGGATCCGTCCAGGTCCCCCGTTTCACCCGCGCGTGCCGCTCGGCCGCCAAGGACGTAGACGTACGCGAAGAAGGCCAGTTCAGCGGCGACGCCAATGCTGATGCGGGCCCAGGTCGGCAGGCCGGAGGGGGTGACGAAGCCTTCGATGGCGCCGGAGACGAAGAGGACCAGGGCCAGGCCGATCGCCATGCCGAGGGCCGCTCGGCCTTCCTCGGCGAGGGCCGTGCGGCGGATGCGCGGGCCCGGGTCGATGACGGTCCAACCCAGGCGCAGGCCCGTACCGGCCGCTACGAAGACGGCGGTCAGTTCCAGGAGGCCGTGCGGGAGGACCAGGCCGAGGAAGGTGTCGAGGCGGTCGGCCGAGGACATCAGGCCGATGCCCACCCCGAGGTTCAGCATGTTCTGGAAGAGGATCCAGATGACGGGGAAGCAGAGGAAGGCGCCAAGGACGAGGCACATCGCGGCTGCCTGGGCGTTGTTCGTCCAGACCTGTGCCGCGAACGAGGTCGCGGGATGGCTGGAGTAATACGTCTCGTACTCGCCGCCGGGGCGGGTGAGCTCGCGCAGTTCGCTGGGGGCGGCGATCGATGCCTGGACCTCGGGGTGCGTGGCGATCCACCAGCCGATGACGGCCGCGAGGACCGTCGAGAGCAGGGCCGTGGGGACCCACCAGTGGCGGGAGCGGTAGACCGCGGCGGGGAAACCGCGTGCCAGGAAGTGGGTCACGTCGCGCCAGGAAGCGCGACGGGTGCCTGTCACAGCACTACGCGCGCGTGCCACCAGGTGTGTGAGGCGGCCGATGAGTTGCGGGTCCGGGGCGCTGGACTGGATCAGGGACAGATGCGTCGCGGTGCGTTGGTAGAGGGTGACGAGTTCGTCGGCCTCCGCTCCGGAGAGGCGGCGTTGGCGGCGCAGCAGGGCGTCGAGTCGGTCCCACTCGGCTCGGTGGGCGGACACGAAGACGTCGAGGTCCATCGGGTGGCTGCTCCTCGTACTGCGGCGCGTGGCTGTTCAGCTTGGCAGACTGGCCAGTCCGAGGGCAGGGCAGGGAAGGGCGGCGGGCGTGAGTGAGCTTGTGACAGGTGAGGCGGTGGCGCTGGAGCTGCGTCCCGCGAAACTGCCGAGTCGGGCCCTTGCGGTGCTGATCGACCTGGTCGTGGCGTGGACCGTCTATCTCCTGGTGACCGTCGGGATCCTCGCCTCGACCGCCTCGCTGGACGACGCCGCGGCCGCAGCTGTCGCGGTCGCCACCTTCGTACTCCTTCTGATCGGCGGGCCCATCGCGGTGGAGACGCTCAGTCACGGGCGGTCGCTGGGGAAGCTGGCGTGTGGGCTGCGGGTGGTGCGGGACGACGGCGGTCCGATCCGGTTCCGACACGCGCTGGTGCGCGGGGCCGTCGGGGTCATCGAGATTCTGATGACGTTCGGGGTCGTCGCGTGCGTCGCGTCGCTCGTGTCGGCGCGCGGGCGGCGGCTCGGGGATGTGTTCGCGGGAACGCTCGTCGTGCGTGAACGGGTGCCTTCGGGGCAGGGGGCGTTCGTTCCGCCGCCTCCGCCGTGGCTGGTCGGGCAGTTCTCCGGGCTTGATCTGTCCGGGGTTCCCGAGGGGCTGTGGCTGGCGATTCGGCAGTACCTCACGCGGATGAGGCAGTTGGACCCGCAGGTGGGCTGGGCGATGGCGGAGCGGCTCGCCACCGATCTGGCGGAGCGGACCGGAGCTCCCGCGCCACAGGGCGTTCCTCCGGCGGCCTATTTGGCCGCTGTCGTGAATGAGCGGCAGGCTCGGGATGCGCGGCGGGCGTTTGGGCAGGCGGAGCCGTCGTACGCGGGATACGGCGGGTATGGAGGAGGGGCCGGAGCTGAAGCGGGTGCCGGGGCGGGTGCCGGGGCGGGCTCCCCTGCTGTCTTTCCCCCGCCCGTGACGCCTGTGTCCGCACCTATCGCCGCGCCTGCGCCCGCCGCTTCGCCTTCGGCTGCCGAGGGGGCCTCGCCTCCCGCCACGGGGTTCGCGCCGCCCGCGTAGGCGGCGGAGCCGGGCGGGTCGTGCGCGCGTCGTCAGGCGAAGGCCGACGGCGGGGATTCGAGGTGTTCGAGCTCGATGCCGGGGGCCGAGAGGACGACGTCGCCGGTGAGGTGGACGGCGTGCTGTTCGCCGGTGTCCAGGGCTGTGACCTGGTATTCGTCCACGGTCAGCGGGCCGTTGTCAGTGGCGTGTGCTTCTCTTTTCAGCAGGGTCCAGGACTGGTCGAGGGTGCGGGGGGCCAGGACCGGATCCGTGAAGGCGACCAGGCGTAGACGGGTCGCGGGGGAAGCGGGGGTCAGGCTCAGGAGCCGGGCCGTCGCGACGAGGAAAGCGGGGGACGTGCCGGTGAAGGCGTGAGCGGGGGCGTTGTTCTCCTCCGCGTGTTCGCCGGTGGGGTCGGTGCGGACCCAGGTGACGCCGTTGAGGGCCGCGGCGCGGACCTGCCAGTCGCCGGCGTGGAGTTCGAGGCGGATGGGGCGGCCGTGGTCGTCGATCGCGAGGTCGACGGAGCCCGCGGGGTCGCCCGAGGGGGTGGTGCGTTGGGAGACGTAGCGCCAGCCGGAGGGGCCGGGGGCGCAGTGGAAGTGTTCTTCACCGAGGGGGGTGTGATCGTGCGGATCATGGAGCGAATATCGGCCGCGGGGCATGGGTCTCGGTCCTCGGTCCTGTTCCTGGCGTGAATCTCGTCGGCCACGACGCGTGGGCCGCAATTGCCGGCCGCGCATGTGGGTCACGAACGTGGGGCGCAAAGGGGCAGGCCCCCGCCGCGGGGGCGAGGGCCTGCTGAAGTGGTGCTGACCGGCGGCCGGTCGACCGTCAGTAGCGGTAGTGGTCGGGCTTGTACGGGCCCTCGACCTCGACGCCGATGTACGAGGCCTGCTCGGGGCGGAGCGTCGTGAGCTTCACGCCGAGCGAGTCGAGGTGGAGGCGGGCGACCTTCTCGTCCAGGTGCTTGGGGAGCACGTAGACGTCGGTCGGGTACTCGTCCTGCTTGGTGAACAGCTCGATCTGGGCCAGCGTCTGGTCCGCGAACGAGTTGGACATCACGAAGGACGGGTGGCCCGTCGCGTTGCCCAGGTTCAGCAGGCGGCCCTCGGAGAGCACGATGAGGACCTTGCCGTCGGGGAACTTCCAGGTGTGGACCTGCGGCTTGACCTCGTCCTTGACGATGCCCTCGATCTTCGCGAGGCCGGCCATGTCGATCTCGTTGTCGAAGTGGCCGATGTTGCCCACGATCGCCTGGTGCTTCATCTTGGCCATGTCCGAGGCCATGATGATGTCCTTGTTGCCGGTCGTGGTGACGAAGATGTCGGCCTTGTCGACGATCTCGTCGAGCGTGGTGACCTGGTAGCCGTCCATCGCCGCCTGCAGCGCGCAGATCGGGTCGACCTCGGTGACGATCACGCGGGCGCCCTGACCGCGCAGGGACTCCGCGCAGCCCTTGCCCACGTCGCCGTAGCCGAGGACGACCGCGGTCTTGCCGCCGATGAGGACGTCGGTGGCGCGGTTGATGCCGTCGATCAGCGAGTGGCGGCAGCCGTACTTGTTGTCGAACTTCGACTTGGTGACGGCGTCGTTGACGTTGATCGCGGGGAAGAGGAGCGAGCCGTCGCGGTGCATCTCGTAGAGACGGTGGACGCCGGTCGTGGTCTCCTCGGTCACGCCGCGGATCTCCGAGGCGAGCTGGGTCCACTTCTGCGAGCCGTCGGTGATGGTGCGGTTGAGGAGCTGCAGGATGACGCGGTGCTCGTCGTTCTCCGCGGTGTCGACCGAGGGGACCTTGCCGGCCTTCTCGTACTCGACGCCCTTGTGGACGAGGAGGGTGGCGTCGCCACCGTCGTCCAGGATCATGTTCGGGCCGCCGGTGGGGGTGTTCGGCCAGGTCAGGGCCTGCTCCGTGCACCACCAGTACTCGTCGAGGGTCTCGCCCTTCCAGGCGAAGACCGGGATGCCCTGGGGGTTGTCCGGGGTGCCGTTCGGACCGACCGCGATGGCGGCGGCCGCGTGGTCCTGGGTCGAGAAGATGTTGCAGGAGACCCAGCGGACCTCGGCGCCGAGGGCGACCAGGGTCTCGATGAGGACGGCGGTCTGCACGGTCATGTGCAGCGAGCCCATGATGCGGGCGCCTGCCAGCGGCTGGGTGGCCGCGAACTCCTTGCGGATCGACATCAGGCCGGGCATCTCGTGCTCGGCGAGGGTGATCTCCTTGCGGCCGAACTCGGCGAGGGAGAGGTCCGCGACCTTGAAGTCCTGGCCGTTGATGAGAGTCATGAGTGAGCTGCTCCTCGTGGATGTGTCGAGGGGTGGACATGGCTGACCTGCGGCATCGGGCACAGGGGTGTGCCGACGCGCGCAGCGCAGTCCGTCGGAGGCCCTCTCTCCCTCGGACGATCCGTGCGCGGACCGCCCGACCGCCATCAGCAGCGACGTCTGGCTCCCCACAAAGCTACACCGATTGGCCCAGCTAGCCCCAGCCCGCCTCCAGGCACGTCATCACTGGCACAGAGGCCGTCAGACCCGGACGATTTGGGACCTTTGCGCTTTTGATCCTGCGCTTATGTGTTGCAGGATCAGCTTGAGATCGGGAACATGCGCGCGATCTTGTTCGACAAATGTGTTTGGGCGTTAGGAGATCCACGTGACCAGTCCGGCCGACCCCCCGATAGGCGGGGCCAGCAGCGGGCAGCGGAAGGTGAAGCTGCTCGCGGTGACCGCCTGTCCGACCGGCATCGCTCACACGTACATGGCCGCGGAGAAGCTTTCGCAGGCCGCGGAGAGCCTCGGCATCGACATGAAGGTGGAGACACAGGGTTCCATCGGGGCCGAGAACGTACTGACTGACAACGATGTCAGAGATGCCGACGGCATCATCATCGCGGCCGACAAGGACGTGGACCGCAGCCGGTTCGTGGGCAAGCGCGTGCTGTCCGTCGGGGTGTCCGAGGGCATCAGCCACCCCGAGCGGCTGATCGAGCAGGTGCGGAGCGCGCCCGTGCACGGCGGGGGCGGTGGCGGCGGTTCCGCCGAGCCGCTCTCCGGTGGCGGCGGGGGCAAGGAGCGGAGCCTGGCGTACAAGGCGCTGATGAACGGCGTCTCGTACATGATTCCGTTCGTGGTGGTGGGTGGGCTGTTGATCGCCATCTCGCTGGCGCTCGGTGGCGACGCCACGTCCAAGGGCTATGTGATCCCGGAAGGGACGTTCTGGGCGCACGTCAACGCGATCGGCGTCATCGGCTTCACCTTGATGGTGCCGATCCTGTCGGGATACATCGCGTACGCCATCGGAGACAGGCCCGCGCTGGTGCCGGGCATGATCGGTGGCTGGATCGCCAACACCGGTTCGCTGTACGACTCCGAGGCGGGCGCGGGCTTCATCGGGGCCATCGTCACCGGCTTCCTCGCGGGCTATCTGGTCCTGTGGATCAAGAAGGTCAAGGTCCCGAAGTTCGTCCAGCCGATCATGCCGATCATCGTGATCCCGATCGTGGCGACGAGCGCGCTCGGGCTCTTCTTCATCTACGTCATCGGCAAACCGATCGCCTGGGTCTTCGAGCACCTGACCGACTGGCTCAGCGGCATGACCGGCACCAGCGCGATCCTGCTCGGCGCGATTCTCGGGCTGATGATCGCGTTCGACATGGGCGGCCCCGTCAACAAGACGGCGTTCCTGTTCGGTGCGGGGCTCATCGCGACCGGCAACCAGACCGTCATGGGCATGTGCGCCGCCGCGATTCCGGTCATGCCGCTCGGGCAGGGACTCGCCACGCTGATCCGCAAGCGGCTCTACTCGCAACAGGAACGCGAAACCGGCATGGCTTCGTTGTTCATGGGCTTGTTCGGGATCTCGGAAGGTGCCATCCCCTTCGCGGCCGCGCGGCCCGCGCAGGTCATTCCCGCCAACATGCTCGGCGGCGCCGTCGCCGGTGCGATCGCCGGTATGGCGAGCGTGAAGGACGCGGTGCCGCACGGTGGCCCGATCGTGGCGGTCCTTGGCGCCGTCGGCGGCGTACCGATGTTCTTCGTGGCCATCGCCATCGGTTCGGTCGTCACCGCGCTCACCACCGTGACGCTGGTCGACCTCAGCGAGCGCAGGCGGCGCGGTGCCCCGCTGCTCGACGTGCCCGGCGGGCCCGAGCCGGTGCTCGCCGGGGTCGGGGCCGCCGCGGGCGGTGCGGCGGTCGCGGCGGACGGTCTCCAGAAGGCCCCTGCCGCTGCGGCCACGACGTCGGCCCCGGTCCCGGAGCCCGCCGGTGAAGTCCTCTCCGGTTACCTCACCGAGCGGACCGTCAAGGTCCAGCTGACCGCGGGCGACAAGGAGGCGGCGATCCACGAGATGGCCGAACTGCTCGCCACCACCGGCAAGGTCAACGATGTCGAGGAGCTGGTGCGGACCGCGCTGCGGCGCGAGGCGCAGGGCACCACGGGACTCGGCGAGGAGATCGCCATCCCGCATGCCAAGACGGATGCCGTGGACTCGCCGCTCGTCGGGTTCGCACGGTCGTCCGAGGGCATCGAGTGGGGCGCGCTCGACGGCACGAAGGCCAAGTTGATCTTCATGATCTCCGTGCCGGAGGCGGCCGCCGGGGACGAGCACCTGCGGATCCTCGCCCTGCTGTCGCGGAAGTTGATGGACACCGGGTTCCGTGAGCGTCTTGAGGCGGCGCCGGACGACGCCGCGATCCTCGACGTGCTGCGTGAGGTCCGGTAGCTCCGACCGTCGCTTTGCGTAACGTCGATGGGGCCCTGCACCGAACCGGTGCAGGGCCCCATCGCCGTACGTACGAAGAAGAACTCAGTGGCTGCCGGGCGCCTTCGCCGGGTTCGTGCCCGCGGATGCCGCCGACTCGCTGTAGATGTCCGGTTCGAGGTAGATCACGCGGGCGATCGGGACCGCGGCGCGGATGCGCTCCTCCGCGGCGTTGATCGCGGCGGCGACCTCCGCGGCCGTGTCGTCGTGCTGGACGGCGACCTTGGCGGCGACGAGCAGTTCCTCGGGGCCGAGGTGGAGCGTGCGCATGTGGATGACCTTGGTGACCGTGTCGCCGTCGACCAGGGCCTGCTCGATCTTGGTGACTTCCTCGGTGCCCGCGGCCTCGCCGAGCAGCAGGGACTTGGTCTCCGCGGCGAGGACGATCGCGATGAGGATGAGCAGGATGCCGATGCAGAGCGTGCCGATGCCGTCCCAGACGCCGTCGCCGGTGGCGAGCGCGAGGCCGACGCCGCCGAGGGCGAGGACCAGACCGACGAGCGCGCCGAGGTCCTCCAGGAGGACGACGGGCAGCTCGGGGGCCTTGGCGCGGCGGACGAACTGCGTCCAGGTGAGCTTGCCGCGCGTCTGGTTGGACTCCTTGATGGCGGTCCGGAAGGAGAAGCCCTCCGCGATGATCGCGAACACCAGGACCCCGACGGGCCAGTACCAGTGCTCCAGCTCGTGCGGGTTCTTGATCTTCTCGTAGCCCTCGTAGATCGCGAACATGCCGCCGACCGAGAAGAGGACGATCGAGACGAGGAAGGCGTAGATGTAGCGCTCGCGGCCGTAGCCGAAGGGGTGTTGCGGGGTCGCCTCGCGCTGGGCCTTCTTGCCGCCGAGGAGCAGCAGGCCCTGGTTGCCGGAGTCGGCGAGCGAGTGGACGCTCTCGGCGAGCATCGACGACGAGCCGCTGAAGATGAACGCGACGAACTTCGCCACCGCGATCGCGAGGTTCGCGGCGAGTGCCGCGACGATCGCCTTTGTTCCGCCTGACGCGCTCATAAGTGCGGGGTGTCCCTTCGCCTTCGTACGTACCGACCACGGCGCCCGGGCAGTGCTGTGCTTTGCCCGGGCTTTGCGGTGGGTCATTGTTGCAGCACGAGAGGGCCTTGGTACGTCAGGCCACCACAGTGGCACGGAAAACCGTGCCGACTCCAGACACTTCGGCCTTTTCGCCCGCGGGGACGAATGCGGACTGACCGGGTTCCAGGGCCAGTTCGCCCGCGCGGACCGCGCCCGCCGTGCAGAGCAGGATCTGCGGGGTCGCGGCGGTGAGGTCGTGCGCGGTGGCGCCCTCGGGCAGGACGAAGCGGGAGAGGCGGAACTCGTCGATCGGGGTGTCGTAGACCTCTTCGCCGTCGGGGGACGCCTCGGGGCGCAGGACGCCGGGGTCGGTCGCCTCGAAGCGGACGATGCGCAGGAGTTCGGGGACGTCGACGTGCTTGGGGGTCAGGCCGCAGCGCAGGACGTTGTCGGAGTTGGCCATGATCTCGACGCCGAGGCCGTCGAGGTAGGCGTGCGGGACTCCGGCGCCGAGGAACAGGGCCTCGCCGGGCTGCAGTTGGACGTGGTTGAGGAGCATCGCCGCGATGACGCCCCGGTCGCCGGGGTAGTGGTGGGCGATTCCGGCGTACGCCGTGTAGGCACCGCCGAGGCGCTGGGCGGCGGAGGTGACCTCGGCGACCGTCTCGGCCATCTGCTCGGGGTCGGCGCTCAGGACGGCCGTCAGGACCTCGCGCAGCGCGGCCTCTTCGGGGTGCGCGCGCAGCAGGTCGACGTACGGCTTGAGGGAGTCGACGCCGAGCCCTTCCAGGAGCGTGGCGGTCTCGACGGGGTCGCGGAAGCCGCACAAGCCGTCGAACGGCGTGAGTGCGCAGATCAGTTCGGGCTTGTGGTTGGCGTCCTTGTAGTTGCGGTTCGCGGCGTCGATCGGGACGCCGCGGCGCTCCTCCTCCGCGTATCCCTCCTTCGCCTGCGCGAGGTTGGGGTGCACCTGGAGGGAGAGCGGGGCGCCCGCGGCGAGGATCTTGAGGAGGAAGGGCAGGCGCGGGCCGAACTTGGCGACCGCTTCCTTGCCGAGCTCGTGCTCCGGGTCCGCGTCGATGAGCTCGTTGAGCGCGCCGCGCTCGGTGCGTGACGGCGCGCCCGGGTGGGCTCCCATCCACATCTCGGCCTGCGGCTCACCGCTCGGCTCGACGCCGATGAGCTCCGCGATGGCGGTGGTGGAACCCCAGGCGTAGGGGCGGACGGTGTTGGTGAGGCGGTCCACGGAGGGGGGCTCCCTTGCTACGTACGCGAATGCTGAACTGCGGCGATGACCAGTGCGGTGGTCATGATCCGTCCCCCGAGGCGAGCGCCAGGTAAACGGCGGCGAAATCCGTGACGGCGATCAGCTCCGCCAGGGCTTCGAGGTCGTCGGCGCTCTCCGGCTCCAGCTCGCTGAGCGCGACGTCGTGGCCGTGCGCGAGCTCGCGGGCCGCGGGCGCCGCGGTGAGCCCTCCCGCGTCGGCGGGCCGGTCGCGGAGCAGCACCACGCGCGCGCGGAGCGCCGCCGCGTCGTCGACGCGGTCGCGGAAGAAGTCGTCGGTGTCCTCGCCGCCCGTCGGATTGCCCGCGAGCAGGGCGCCGTGCGCGGGCAGCGCCTCGGGCAGCTCGGCGGCGAGGGCCGCGTGCCCCGCGAGCTCGGCGAGCGTGGCGGCGAAACGGCGGCCCGCGGCGCCCGCGGACTGGCCCTCGGTCCAGATGAGCGGCAGCGCGTCGGCAAGCTCGACGGCGAGCGTCTTGGCGGGATTGCTGTACGTCGCGATGGCCGGACCGCAGCGTTCCGCGACGCTGTCGAGCCGGTCGGCGACCTTTTGCAGGGTGTCGACGGGGGCGGTGATCAGGCCGGTCCTGTCGAGGAGTACGAGCAGCGGTACGAGCAGCGCCCACAGGGTGCCCGGGGCGCCGGGGGCGGCTTCGTCCTCCACGCGGCGCGCCTCGTAGGAGGCGGTGAGGCGGGTGGTCTCGTCGTGCGCGCCTTCGTAGGCGCCGTACGGCGAGGTGGCCATCGGGACGGTCAGGCCGTGGCTGCCCTCCACGCCCTCGGCGAGCGGCGAGCGGGCCGGGGCGACCGCGACGACCGTGCAGCCGCGCCGGTACGCCTGCTCGGCGAGGAGCGAGAGGCCGGGCTCCGAGCCGTCGGGGGTGGCGATGAGCAGCAGGTCGACGGGGCCCACCCAGCCGGGCAGTGCCCAGCGCAGGGCGCCCGCGGCGGGGGCGACGCCGGTCGGGGCGAGGCGGACGACCGGGCAGCCGCCGCCCGCGAGACCGCCGAGCAGATCGGCGACGCAGGTCGCGGCGGTGCCGGGGCCCGCGATCAGGATGGCGCGGGGGCGGCCGTCGGGCTTGAGGTCGGTGAGCCCCGCCTCCGCGGAGTGCCGGACCGCCGTACGGACGCGGGCGCCCGCCTCGGCGGCGGCCCGCAGCAGCCCGCGGCGGTCCGCGCGGGTGAGCGCCTCGGGGGCGTCAAGGAGTGACTCGTCGAGCATGGGGCCTCCGATCGCCGTGCGCGGCTTCCTGCCTGTGCTGGTCGTACGCCGTCCCGCGCCGTGCGCGCCCTCTGTGGGGGCGGGGCGGCGGCCGCGGGCCCTTACGCGGGGCGGCGGGCCTCGTCGACCAGGAGCACGGGGATGCCGTCGCGGACCGGGTAGGCGAGACCGCATTCCTTGGCGTCCGCCGTGCAGATCAGCTCGGTGTCCGTCTCCTTGAGCGGGGCGTGACAGGCCGGGCAGGCGAGGATCTCCAGGAGGCCGGCTTCGAGCGGCATGGGGTGGGTCCCTTCAAGCTGAACGAGTGGGTTGTCGCGCGGCCGCGGGGCGGGCTGCCGTGGTGCGGGATTCCGGTCGGATTTCCGAGCGGGATCCGTGCCGTGGCGACGCGGGATGCGGCCTGGTCAGCCTACCTCCGTGTGGGGCGGGGCGGAGGGGGATGGAGGGGGTGGAAGGGGGCGTAAGGGTGGGGGTGGGTGGTCGGTGCGGGGGCTGTCGGTGCGGGCCGACCCCGGCAGGAGCTGGCCAGTGCGGGGCTGTCGACGCGGGCCGACCCCGGCAGGAGCTGGCCAGTGCGGGGCTGTCGACGCGGGCCGACCCCGGCAGGACCTGGCCAGTGCGGGTCGGCCCCGCAGGGGCACGGCGCAGACCGACCGGCATGCGCAGGCCGACAGGCGCATAGGCATCGGGCGCACACCGACCCGTGCAGGAACGTCGACACAGGCCACTCCGCGCAGGAGTTGCCCCGCAGACCGACCCGCGCAGGAGCTGCCCGCGCAGACCGACCGGCACGAGAGTTGTCGGCGCAAGCCGACCCCGCAGGAGCTGCCCCACGGGTCAACCCCCGCGGAGACATCGGCACAGGCCAACCCGCGCGGGACCATCCCCGCAAGCCGACCGTCGCACAAGCATCAGCGCACGCCGACCCGCGTCGACCGACCGGCGCGGGCAGCGCGACCGCGCCGGGGCTGGACCCTCAGGCGTCAGCCGCGCCCTCAGCCCAGCCCCAGAGCCCTCAGAGCCCTCAGAGCCCTCAGAGCCCTCAGAGCCCTCAGCCGCGGATGATCGCCAAGGCCTCGTCCCGGGCCTTGGCCATCGTCGTCTCGTCCCGGGCCTCCACGTTCAGGCGCAGCAGGGGCTCCGTGTTCGAGGCGCGGACGTTGAACCACCAGTCGGCGGCGGTCACCGTGAGGCCGTCGAGTTCGTCCAGGGTGACGCCCTCCTGGCCCTCGTACGTCGTCTTGATCGCGGCGAGGCGCACGGCCTGGTCGTCGACCGTGGAGTTGATCTCTCCGGAGCCCGCGTACCTGTCGTACTGCGCGACGAGCGCGGACAGCGGGCCGTCCTGGCCGCCGAGGGCCGCGAGGACGTGGAGCGCGGCGAGCATGCCCGTGTCCGCGTTCCAGAAGTCCTTGAAGTAGTAGTGCGCGGAGTGCTCGCCGCCGAAGATCGCGCCGGTCTTGGCCATCTCCTCCTTGATGAAGGAGTGGCCCACGCGCGTACGCACGGGCGTGCCGCCGTTCTCCTTCACCACCTCGGGGACCGACCACGAGGTGATGAGGTTGTGGATGACCGTGCCCTTGCCGCCGTGCCGGGCGAGCTCGCGCGAGGCGACCAGGGCGGTGATGGCCGACGGGGAGACCGGGCCGCCGTTCTCGTCGACCACGAAGCAGCGGTCCGCGTCGCCGTCGAAGGCGATGCCGAGGTCGGCGCCCTCCGCGCGCACCCGCGCCTGGAGGTCCACGATGTTGGCCGGGTCCAGGGGGTTGGCCTCGTGGTTGGGGAAGGTGCCGTCCAGCTCGAAGTACATCGGGATGACGTCGAGGGGCAGTCCTTCGAGGACGGTGGGGACCGTGTGTCCGCCCATGCCGTTGCCCGCGTCGACGACGACCTTGAGCGGGCGGATGACGCTGAGGTCGACCAGGCCGCGCAGGTGCGCCGCGTAATCGGTGAGGGTCTCGCGCTGCGTGAGGGTGCCAGGGGTGGCCGCGCTCTCGGGGGCGCCGGACTCGCTCCAGCCCTCCACCAGGGCGCGGATCTCCGCGAGGCCGGTGTCCTGGCCGACCGGTGCGGCGCCCGCGCGGCACATCTTGATGCCGTTGTACTGGGCGGGGTTGTGCGAGGCCGTGAACATGGCGCCCGGCAGGTTCAGCGCGCCCGACGCGTAGTAGAGCTGGTCCGTCGAGCAGAGGCCGATCTCCGTGACGTCGACGCCGCGCGCGGCCGCACCGCGCGCGAAGGCCCGCGAGAGGCCGGGCGACGAGGGCCGCATGTCGTGCCCGACGACGATCGCGTCCGCCGCCGTGATCTGCGCGAAGGCCGCCCCGAACAGCTCGGCGAGCGACTCGTCCCACTGATCCGGGACCACCCCGCGGACGTCGTACGCCTTCACGATCTGGGACAGATCAGCAGTCACAGCCAACCCTCTCTACGGTTCTGCTAGCTCAGCGAGTACGGAGAGTTCTCCCCGGTCACCACAAAAGTACCTGCTGCCGCCGACAGCGGACCGGGCCTCCCCGGAAGCGGCCTCACGGCAGCATCCAGCCGAGCACCGCCGTGCTCTGGCCCACCACGATCAGGCACATCACCAGGAGCAGTCCCAGGCTCCACGGCAGCACCTTGCGCAACAGGTCTCCCTCCTTGCCCGCCAGGCCGACGGCGGCGCACGCGATCGTCAGATTCTGCGGGGAGATCATCTTGCCGAGTACGCCGCCGGAGCTGTTGGCCGCCGCGAGGAGCTCCGGGGAGAGCCCGGACTCCTTGGCCGCGGTCACCTGGAGGGCGCCGAACAGCGCGTTGGCCGAGGTGTCGGAGCCGGTGACGGCGACACCGAACCAGCCGAGCACCGGTGACAGGAAGGCGAGACCCGCGCCGGCCGCCGCTACGTAGTGCCCGATCGTGGCGGCCTGCCCCGAGAGGTTCATGACGTAGGCGAGGGCCAGTACGGACGTCACGGTGAGGATCGCGAAGCGCAACTCGTGGACGGTGTCGACCCATTCCCTGACCGCCACGCGTGCGTGCACCCCGATGACGGCGGCGGTGGCCACCCCGGCGAGCAGCACGAGCGTGCCGCCCGTCGACACCAGCGGCAGCGAGAACACGTTGCCGCCGACCGGCTTCCCCGTCGGGTCGACCACGTCCAGGAAGGGCCAGTCGAAGGTGCGGGTCGCCTTCGCGAGCAGGTCCTTGACGGCCGGGATCTGGGCGAGCGAGAAAACGGCGACGATGAGCGCGTACGGGGCGTAGGCGCGCAGCACTTCGGGGCGCGGGTCGTCTTGGTCGAGGTCTTCGCTGCGTACGCCGGTGAGGACCGCGGCGCGGACGGGCTCGGTGGCCGGTTTACGCGCGGAGGGGACCGCCACCAGGGCGCCCGCTCCCGCCAGGGCCGCCCCGATGTCGGCGAGTTGCGCGGAGACGTAGTTGGAGGCCGCGAACTGCGCGACGGCGAAGGCGAGTCCGCAGGCCAGCGCCGGTGCCCAGGTCTCGCGGAGCCCGCGCCGTCCGTCGACGAGGGCGACCAGGAGCAGCGGCACGACGAGCGCGAGCAGCGGCGTCTGGCGGCCGACGACGGTCGCGACGGTGTCCAGGGGCAGGCCCGTCACCTGAGCCAGCGTCACCACCGGGGTGCCCATGGCGCCGAAGGCCACGGGCGCGGTGTTGGCGACGAGGGCGACGACCGCGGCGCGCACCGGGTCGAAGCCGAGGGCGACGAGCATGACCGCGCTGATCGCGACGGGCGCCCCGAATCCGGCGAGCGCCTCCAGGAGCGCGCCGAAGCAGAAGGCCACCACGAGCGCCTGGATGCGGGGGTCGTCCGAGAGCCGTCCGAAGGAGCGGCGCAGGATGTCGAAGTGCCGGGTGCGGACCGTCATCCGGTACACCCACAGGGCGTTGACGACGATCCACAGGATGGGGAAGAGGCCGAAGAGCGCCCCTTGCGCGGCGCTGGAGGCGGTCTGGCCGAGCGGCATGCCGTACGCGAGCCAGGCGACGAGGACGGCGACGGCGAGACCGATGAGACCGGCCCGGTGGGCCTTCATGCGGACGGCGCCCAGCAGGACGAGGACGGTCAGGAGAGGCAGGGTCGCGACGAGTGCGGACAGGCCGAGCGAGTCGGCCACGGGCTCCAGTTGCTGGGTGAACACGGGCGGCCCCCCGGTTTCCGTGATGCGGAAAGTGATCTCTCACAAGTGGGGGAATGTTCGTGTCCGCAACAAGGGCACGTCAATGGGGCGTACGCCGACTGTTGTTCAGCGATAAATAACAGGGCTCTACGGAGAGGAGGCATTCCGTACGGGGCCGTACAGATCCGTACCGATCCCTACGAGGAAACGCCGTTTCAGGAATCGGGCGAGCGCAGCACCCGGAGATGGCCGCGTCGCGCGACCTCCATCGGGTCCGCCCGCCGAGCGCCGCCGCCCGCCTCGGCCGCGCGCTGCTGCGGGCGGGCCGCCTCGCGCACCGCGTTGGCGAGGGCTTCGAGATCGTCGCCGCTGGGCCGGGCGGGGCCTGACGCGTCGGCGAGCCGGACGACCTCCCAGCCGCGGGGCGCGGTCAGCCGCTCGGAGTGCTCGGCGCACAGGTCGTAGCAGTGGGGTTCGGCGTAGGTGGCGAGGGGGCCGAGGACCGCGGTCGAGTCGGCGTAGACGTACGTCAGCGTCGCGACGGCGGGACGGCCGCAAGCGGTGCGCGAACAGCGACGTACAGGGCTCACGACGTTGGACGGTACCGCACTCTTGAGCGGGCCGCGACGACTCTCCCCGAGGTCACCCCACCGTGTCGTGCCCTCCCCGCCGCGCCGGAGTGACGCGCGGGCGCCTCGTTGACCTGCGGGGACACCAGTGGCTACTGGGGCGGGTGGTGTGGGATCCGGTCACCACATGGCGCGAATCACGTCATTTATCGCGAGGCCGACAGTCCTGGAGAGATATGGAATCGAGCCCGAGCTTGGCCGGAACGGTCAAGAAGCGACATGGCGTGCGTCGTGCGGAAAGAGCGATCTCGAGGACTACTCTTCGTCAGTGATGGACGACCCCGTACAGCCCCGCTCAGCAGACCCGAGGCCCCGCCGCCGCGACCGCCACGGCAGGGGCATGCGCGGCCCCGTCGCGCCGCCCCAGGTGCCGCTCTCGGCGAGCCGTGCGGAAGCCTTCACCGACCTGGTGCAGAACTCGGTGGAGCGGCTCGAGCGGCGCTGGCCGCAGCTCACCGAGATCGAGTTCCTGGTCCTTGAGGTGCCGCCCCTCGGCGGCTCCGACGGGAGCGACGGGGAGTGGCACGACGAGGTGGTGCCGCTCGGCGGCACGGTCACGGCGTCCGAGGGGCAGCCCGCCCGCATCATCATCTACCGGCGCCCCGTGGAGATCCGCACCAAGGGGCGCGACGAGCGTGCCGCCCTCGTGCACGAGGTGGTCGTCGAACAGGTCGCCGAACTGCTCGGCCTCTCCCCCGAGTCGGTGGACCCGCGCTACGGAGACGAGGAATGACCTCCGCCGCCCCGCGCGCGGGAACCCGCTTCTCCCTGCCTTGCCGTCACTTCTGCAGCACTGACAGATCCCGCTGCGCCGCGGGCACCTCGACCGTCCCCCGGTCGTCCGGCAGCGTCTGCACCGTGAACATCGGGATGCCGTCCTCCGGCAGCGCCAGCATCCGCGAGCCGTAGACCTCGCCGCCGGACACCGACTCCACCGTGAGGGCGTACGTCCCCTTGAGTCCTTCGGGCACCGGCGGGTCCGCGATCTCCAGGGTAGTACCGCCCTTGACCGTGTACGTCTTCGATGCCGGTGAGCCGCCTTCGGTGCCCGCCGACGCCGTGACCTTCACCTTCGCCGACTTGCCCGGCGCCACCAGGGAGAGCGTGGAGCCCTTGGCGCGGTTGTCGGCCACCGTCGCGCGCGTGCCCACCGCGTCCGCCGCGGGGATGAACGCCGTCTCCTGCTTGCTGCCCTTGCCGCGGGTGACGCGCAGCCCCGCCACCACGGGCACCGCCGTGTCCGTCGGCGTCAGGATCA
This sequence comes from Streptomyces kanamyceticus, assembly GCF_008704495.1. NCBI lineage: Bacteria > Bacillati > Actinomycetota > Actinomycetes > Kitasatosporales > Streptomycetaceae > Streptomyces > Streptomyces kanamyceticus. The sequence continues at coordinate 6,112,918 of NZ_CP023699.1, read as the reverse complement.
GCGAACCGGGCTCGCCCTTGGTGACGTCACCGAGGTCGACGGCGGCCGTCATGCCCGATTTCACGTGCAGGTTCTCGTGGCCCGCCGGGGTGATCGAGCCGTTCGGAGAGGCCAGCTGCACCTTCAGGTCCGCGTCGTCGGATCCCGGCGTGAAGGCGACCAGGCGCACCGATGTGGCGTCCTTGGGGATGCCGGGCAGCACGAGACTGCTCGCGGGGGCGGCCGCCGGGGGCAGCCAGTCGCCGCCGAGCTTCTCGTCGGAGGACTGCACATGGGCCGCGACCCGGCCGCTGCGCGCCGTCACGTGCATCGTGAGGTTCGTGTACGGCTTGCCGGTGAGCGTGGAGAGGAGCACCGGGACGCTGGAGTGCGGCTGGACCTGGATCGCCTCGCCCACCTCGGCCTTGACGACGCCGTTCGGACCGAACAGCTGGACGTCCACGACGGCCGCGGAGTCGTCGGGGTTCGTCAGGTGGATGTAGTCGCTGCGGTCCTTGGCGGTGCTCGCGGCCGGGAACCAGAAGTCCGTGTCGGGCGCCGTGCAGTTGGTGCCCTGCACGCCGCGGCCGCTGCCCACGGCGTACGTCGTGGTCTGCTGCACGCTCCAGCCGGGGGCGAACCCGCCGTCGGCGGTGCCGATGAGCGCGGGCGAGTCGCCGCCCGACGCGTCGCCCGCGACCGGCTCACCGGGCTTCTTCTGGGTCAGGAAGGGCTTGACCTTCTTCTTGTCCTCGGCCTTGGCCGCGTCCGTCAACGCCTTGCTCACGGGGAGCAGTTCCGCCTTGCCCGTGCCCTCGGTGCCGCTCGACCTCGGGGTGAACGCCGTGTACGACGTCTCGGCGAGGTCCGACGCGCTGGGCACCGGGCAGAGCAGGCTGGTGCGCTCGACGGGCAGCCGCGCCGCGGCCTTCGCCCCGTCGTCGCCCGTGCCGTCCGGGCCGCTGGACGCGGCGTACCCGGTGACGGCGCCGAGCACGACGACCACGGCGATCAGGGACTGGGTGGTGCGGTTCACTGCTGGCTCCCGTCGGGGCGCTCACTGTCGGTGCCGTGCGGCGGCTGCGGGGGCCTCGGCGGCATCGGGGGCTGCTGCCGCGCGTACGGGTCGTCGTACTGCCCGTACTGCTGCTCGCCGCCTCCGTAGACACCGCCCGCCCCTCCGTAGGAGGCGTACGGGTCGTACTGGCCTCCTTGGTAGGCGTCCGACGGGTACGCCGACTGCTCGTACGACCCGGCCGGATACTGGCCGCCCTGGTACTGCTGCTCGCTGCCGTACGTGCCGTGCTCGGCGCCCGCGTGCGCCGGGGCCTCCCACTCTTCGTACGACTGCGGCTGCGGCTGTGCCTGCTGCGGGATCGCGGCGCCGTTCTCCTCCGCGGGAGGCGGCGGTGCGTCCTGGCCCGCCTCTTGCGCCGCCTGCTCGTGCTGGGCCCGCAGCCTGCGCGCCCTGCGGCCCTCGCCCTCGACCGCCTGGGCGGGAATGACGGGCTCTTCGGGCAGGTCGTCGTCGACGTCGCGGCGGCGGCCCGGCAGCGCGAGCACCACCAGGACGAGGGCGAGCGCGCCCTGCGTCCACAGCCAGGCCGTGTGGCCCAGCGGGGTGTCGAAGGTGACGTCCAGGTGGCCGCCCGCGCTGGGCAGTTCGAAGCCCTGCGCCCAGCCGTCCAGGGTGACCCGGTCGAGCGGGCGGCCGTCCAGGGTGGCCGTCCAGCCCGGGTCGGCCGAGTCGGCGAGCCGCAGGACGCGGCCCTGGTCGCCGGAGGGGATCTTCGTGTGCAGTTCGACCGGGCCCGCGGCGACCGGCTCCGGGTCGCCGGACTTCGGGACGACGGCGGCGCGCGAGACCTGCCGGTCCACCCGCCACAGGGCGCTGCCGTCCTCCTGGCTCAGCCGGGTCAGGCCCGGCGTCGCGTCCAGGGTGCGGCTCATCTGGCGGGGCGCGCCCTCGCGCACGAGGACGTAGCGGACCGCGAAGCCGCCGAGCTGGTCGGCCTGGTCGGCTCCGGAGCCCGCGATGAGGCGGGCGACGATCTTGTCGAGCTTGTCGTCCGCCGCCGCGGCGGCGGTGAGTTCCGCGTCGCCGAGGCGCGCGCCCGAGCCCCGTACGAGCGAGTACGAGACCTCGGCCGCCGACTCGCTGTCCAGGACGAGGGTGCGGGCCTGGTCCTGCGTGCCGCTCTCCTCGGCGACGAACGCGGGCACCTGCACCGGATCGCGCCGCTCCAGCGGTCCTTCGGCGCCGCGGATCATCCACCCCGCGGCGACGAGCAACGGCCCCGCGGCCGCCGCGAACGCGATGAGCGCGGCGACCGGCTGGCGCCAGCCGAAGCTCTGCTCGGCGACACGCGCGCGTGCCCCGTCGGCGCCGAGCGCGGCCGCCGCGAGGAGCGCGATGCCGTACGCGAGGGTGGCCGGGCCCGCCCAGGCCGATTCGTTCGACAGGACGGCGAAGACCAGCGCGACCAGGGCCACGGCCCAGGCGGTGCGCACGGCCAGCGTCCGCTCACCGCGCAGCAGGGCGCCGAGCGCGGCGAGCACGACGCCGATGAGCAGCAGCCCGTCCACCGTGCCGGGGCCGCCGGGGCTGCCGCCGAGCAGGTCGAGCGCGCTCGCGGAGCCGGTGCCGAACTCCAGGCCCGCCTCGCGGAAGAAGCCGAAGGGCAGCAGCGAGAGGGACCAGGGGGCGAGCACGAGCAGCGGCGTGCCGAGCGCGGCGATGAACCGGAGGCCGTAGGCCGTGATGTCGCCGCGGCGCAGCACCAGGAGGGCGAGGCCGAGCACCAGGGCGATCGGCCAGACGATCGGCGTGAAGGCCGTGGTGAGCGTGAGCAGCAGTGCGTACGCCCACGTGGCGCGCCAGGTCCCGCGCGTGCCGTGAGCGGCGGTCAGGCCGCTGGCCGCGATGCCCGCGCGCGCCATGAGCGGCAGCAGGACGGCGAGGACGGCGGTGCCGATGCGGCCGCCCGCGAGCGCGCCGGTGGCGGCGGGCAGGAAGGCGTACGCGACCGAGGCCCAGGCGCGCAGGAGCCGGGACTGGACGAGCGGGCGCGAGGCGAAGTACGCGGCGAAACCGGCCAGCGGCACGGAGCCGACGAGCAGCACGGTGACGGCGAGTCCGGTGGAGCCGAACAACAGCGTGGACAGGCCCGCGACGAGCGCCACGTAGGGCGGCGCAGCCTCGGTGCCGCCGGTGCCGACGGCGTGCCAGCCGTCCAGGTAGCGCGACCACAGGCCGGAGGAGTCGGCGGGCGCGGGCAGCAGCGCGCCGCCCGCGAGCGCACCGCTGCCGAGCAGGGCGCGGCAGGCGATGAGCGAGACGAAGAGCAGCACTACGAAGAGCATCGGTCCCGGTTTGCGGGCGATGCGCTTGAGCCGGGCGAACTGTTCGATCTGCAGGAAGTCGGCGTCGTCGCCGCCGGGGCCCGACTCGACGGCGCCGTGCCGTCCCGCGCCCGCGGGGGCCTCCGCGTCGGCGCGGCCGACGAGACTGCCCGCCGCCTGTTCGACGGTGGCGCGCACGGTGGCGCCCGGCGGCGGGAACAGCTGCCGCATCTCGCCCGCGTCGAGGGCGGACTTGCCGCGCGTCTTGCGGGCGCCGAGGATCCGGCCGGGGCGCAGCAGTGTCGCCAGGAGACCGGCGATCTCGTCGAGGGCCTGTCCCGGCGCCTTGCCGACCAGATAGGCGACGGTGCGCAGGAGCGTGCCGACCACGAGCCGGAACAGGATCCAGGGCAGCACGGCCGTACGCGCGTTGACGAGCAGGGTGTAGGCGGCGCCCGCCTTGTCGACGCGGTGCGGCGACGTCGCCGTACGCCCGACGCAGTCGACGGTGCGGCGCTCGCGCGAGGACGCCTCGGCGTGCCGCACGACGGCGTCGGGGGCGACCAGGACGCGGTGGCCCGCGGCGTGCGCGCGCCAGCACAGGTCGACGTCGTCGCGCATCAGGGGCAGGCGCCGGTCGAAGCCGCCGAGCTGTTCGTAGACGTCGCGCCTGATCAGCATGCCCGCGGTGGACACGGAGAGGACGGGCCGCACGTGGTCGTGCTGGCCCTGGTCCTGTTCGCGCCGGTCCACGCCGGTCCAGCGGCGGCCGCTGTTGGCGATGGAGACGCCGACTTCCAGGAGCTGTCTGCGGTCGTACCAGCCGCGGAGCTTGGGGCCGACGATCGCGACGTCCTTGCCGAGCTCGTGTTCGTTCTCGACGACGCGCAGCAGTTCGGCGAGGGCGTCGGGCTCGGGCGCGCAGTCGTCGTGCAGCAGCCAGAGCCACTGCACGGGCTCGCCGTGCGGCAGGTCCGGCAGGTCGTACGCCTCGTCGCGCCAGGTCCTGCTGACCGGGTCCCAGCCGCTGGGGCGCTTGAGGTAGGGCAGCTCTTCGGGGGTGAGCACTCCGGCGGTGCGGGTGGCCTCCTCGACCGCGGTGCCGAAGCCGGAGCGGCGGGCGAGGTGCAGCACGCGGTCGGCGCCGAGGGCCTCGGTGACCAGGCGGGCGGAGTCGTCCGCGCTGCCGGTGTCCGCGGCCACGGCGTGCTGCACGGGCCGCTCCTGGCCGAGCAGACCGGCCAGGGCGTCGGGCAGCCAGCGGGCGCCGTCGTGGGAGACGAGGACGGCGGTCACGACGTGCCGCGGGAACTCGGGAGCGGCGGCCTCTTGGTGGGCTGCCGAATGGCTGTGCACGGACATCGAGGTACGGGCCCCGGTTCGATGGACTGTGGTGGACGCCTGCGCCCTGCGGGGGTGCTGGGGCGTCTCGGACGGGGCCCCACACTAACGGCTGGCACCAGGACGGCCCGCCGCCTGTGGATAACCCACGGGTGACGGGCCGTTCGTTGCGCATTGTTTGAGGGAGGTGTGTGCCGAATTGGTCGGGCGGCACGCGGCGTCGGGGCTGTCGCGCCGGATGTTCAGACGGCGGCCTTCTTCAGACGGCGTCGTTCACGCTCCGACAAACCGCCCCAGATGCCGAATCGTTCGTCGTTGGCGAGTGCGTATTCGAGGCATTCGGAGCGGACTTCACAGGCGAGGCAGACCTTCTTGGCCTCGCGCGTGGAGCCGCCCTTCTCGGGGAAGAAGGACTCGGGGTCGGTCTGGGCGCACAGCGCGCGCTCCTGCCAGCCGAGTTCCTCGTCCGCGTCCTCGACCAGCAGTTCCTGAACCAGCTCGGTCATGTGCGCCCCTCGTCTGTCTGTGCGTCCCCGTGGTGCTTGCCGTTACCGATTTCGGCTGAACGACACGAGTGAAATTACAAGTGTGCCGATCCGGGCCAGTCAAGCCGAGATCTGCTATTGGGTCCCTTATTCACTCTGCGGAACCAAGGCTATGCGGAAAGTGTTCAAATCGGCATAAACCACGACGCCGGTCAGCGACCCACACCGACGACACTCCCGGCGGGACCTCGGGGCCCCGACCCTCGGACCTCGGGGAGCCTCACAGGGAAAGACGTCGATGTTTGAGTGCCGGTTGCTGCGCCATGTGTCCCGTGCGTCGAGTGCACAAACCTTTCGCCTGAGAGAACAACCGGATGAGGTGAAACATATCCCACATTCCGGACATAGAGTTGACACCGAAGGTGTGAGCCGGTGTCCTAGTGGGCATGCTCGCGAACCTGGCTCTTTCGATGACCCGCACCAGCGGGTCCATCGGTGCTGCCCATGCGCGCTGTTGCTGTTCCTGCTCCAGCTGTTGAGTCCTTCCAGCTGTTTTTGAGCCCTCTCCACCGTTTTCGCGCTCCACCGTTTTCGCGCTCCACCCTTCCTTCGCGACACCCCAGCACTCTTACGTTGAGGAACCACCGCACGATGAACAGCGACAGCGACCTCCAGATCGCCGGCGACATCCTCGAAGTCCCGCACCTCCTGCAGCCCGCCCGCGAGCACCCCGCCACCGTGGCGGAGTTCGTCGGCCTCGCCCGCGCCATCGCCGCAGACCGCTCCCAGTGGGAACACCTCGTCGAATACGACGCGACGAGCCGCTGGTACCACCGCCTGCGCACCGGGCCTGGCTACGAGGTCTGGCTGCTCTCCTGGGTGCCGGGACAGGGCAGCGGTCTGCACGACCACGGACACTCGTCCGGCGTACTCACCCTTCTGGAGGGCGAGTTGACCGAGCGGACCGCGCGGGGCGCACGGGCGCTCGGCGCGGGCACCCAGCGCGTCTTCGCGCCGGGGTACGTCCACGAGGTCGTCAACGACTCCCTCCAGCCCGCCGTCAGCCTGCACGTCTACTACCCCGGCCTGACCGAGATGCCGATGCACGCGGCACAGTGCACCGCCGCCACCGCGGACGGTGTCCCGGAGGATGTCGTAACCGCCTGACACGCTGTCGTACCCGCCTGACATGCTGGGGGACATGCGCATTGTGGTTCTGGCCGGCGGCATCGGCGGCGCCCGTTTCCTCCGTGGCCTCAAGAAGGCCGCGCCCGACGCGGACATCACGGTCATCGGCAACACCGGTGACGACATTCACTTGTTCGGGTTGAAGGTCTGCCCCGACCTGGACACCGTGATGTACACGCTCGGCGGCGGCATCAACGAAGAGCAGGGCTGGGGACGTACGGACGAGACGTTCAAGGTCAAGGAAGAGCTCGCGGCGTACGGCGTCGGGCCCGAGTGGTTCGGGCTCGGCGACCGGGACTTCGCCACGCACATCGTGCGGACGCAGATGCTGGGCGCCGGATATCCGCTCAGCGCCGTCACGCAGGCGCTGTGCGAGCGGTGGCAGCCAGGGGTGCGGCTCATCCCCATGTCCGACGACCGCGTCGAGACGCACGTCGCCGTCACCGTGGACGGCGAGCAGAAGGCCGTGCACTTCCAGGAGTACTGGGTGCGCCTGCGCGCCTCCGTGGACGCGCACGCCGTGGTGCCCGTCGGCGCCGAGCAGGCCAAGCCCGCGCCCGGTGTCCTCGAAGCCATCGCCGAGGCCGACGTCGTGCTCTTCCCGCCGTCCAACCCCGTGGTGAGCGTCGGGACCATCCTCGCCGTGCCCGGCATCCGCGAGGCCATCGCGGACGCGGGCGTGCCGGTCGTCGGCCTCTCCCCCATCGTCGGCGACTCCCCCGTGCGCGGCATGGCCGACAAGGTGCTCGCCGCCGTCGGCGTGGAGACCAGCGCGGCGGCCGTCGCCGAGCACTACGGCAGCGGGCTGCTCGACGGCTGGCTCGTCGACACCGTCGACGAGGGCGTCGTGGAGCGGGTGGAGAGCGCCGGGATCCGCTGCCGGGCCATCCCGCTGATGATGACCGACGTCGACGCCGCGGCCACCATGGCCCAGGAGGCACTCACGCTGGCCTCGGAGGTACGCGCGTGAGCGCGCCGGGCTACCGCGTGTGGGCCGTCCCCGGACTGCCCGAGGTGCGCGGCGGCGACGACCTCGCGAAGCTGATCGCCGCCGCCGAACCGGACCTCGCCGACGGGGACGTGCTCCTCGTCACCTCGAAGATCGTCAGCAAGGCGGAGGGGCGCGTCGTCCGGGCGGACGACCGCGAGGCCGCCATCGACGCGGAGACCGTGCGGGTCGTGGCGCGCCGCGGCACCCTGCGCATCGTCGAGAACCGGCAGGGCCTCGTGATGGCCGCGGCCGGGGTCGACGCCTCCAACACGCCCGCGGGGACCGTGCTGTTGCTGCCCGCCGACCCGGACGCCTCGGCCCGCGCCGTGCGGGACGGGCTGCGCGACGCGCTCGGCGTGGACGTCGGCGTCGTCGTCACCGACACCTTCGGCAGGCCCTGGCGCGCCGGGCTCACCGATGTCGCCATCGGCGCCGCCGGAGTCCGGGTCCTCGACGACCTGCGGGGCGGCGTCGACGCGTACGGCAATGCGCTCGCCGCGACCGTCGTCGCCACCGCGGACGAACTCGCCGCGGCGGGGGACCTCGTCAAGGGCAAGGCCGCGGGGCTGCCCGTCGCGGTGGTCCGCGGCCTGCCGCACGTGGTGGGCGGCGACCCGGACGAGGGGGCGCGGGCCCTGGTGCGCGGCGCGCGGGACGACATGTTCCGGCTCGGTACGTCGGAGGCCGTGCGGGAAGCGGTGACGGGGCGGCGGACCGTGCGCGAGTTCACCGACGAGGAGGTCGACCCCGGCGCGGTGCGGCGGGCGGTGGCCGCGGCGGTGACCGCGCCCGCGCCGCACCACACGACGCCGTGGCGCTTCGTGCTCCTCGAATCCGCCGCCTCGCGGGTCGAGCTCCTCGACGCCATGCGGGACGCGTGGATCGCGGACCTGCGGCGGGACGGCAAGTCGGAGGAGTCCATCGCCAAGCGGGTGCGGCGGGGGGACCTGCTGCGGAAGGCGCCCTATCTGGTGGTGCCCTGCCTGGTGACGGACGGGGCCCACGCGTACGGGGACGAGCGGCGTGACGCCGCCGAGCGCGAGATGTTCGTGGTCGCGGCGGGCGCGGGCGTGCAGAACTTCCTGGTCGCGCTGGCCGGGGAGCGGCTCGGCTCCGCGTGGGTTTCGTCGACGATGTTCTGCCGGGATGTCGTACGGGACGTTCTTGGACTGCCTACGGGGTGGGACCCGATGGGGGCGGTTGCCGTGGGGCACCCGGCGGGTGAGCCTGCGGCTCGGGCTGGGCGGGCTGTTGAGGACTTCCTCGTCGTCCGCTGACTGTCCCCCGGGGCTGGGGCGGTTCTGGGTTCGCTTTTGGGTGCGGGCGGGTGGGGGTTGCTCGCGCAGTTCCCCGCGCCCCTAAAAGCACGTGGCTGGTCGCGCCCGCGCGGCGGAGCCGCACATGTCACAGCCCCGCGCCCCTTACAGGGGCGCGATGTTGCCCCTCGGCATCCGGGGGTGTCTGCGCGGTGGGGTTCTGCCGCTCAGGAGGATCAGGCGGGACGCCCGGTGGCGCTGGCCCTCGTACGGGGTCAGGAGCCTGAGCATCTCCGCGTCGTCCGCGTCGCGGTTGTCCGCGAGGGCGTAGCCGATGATGCCCGGCAGGTGGAGGTCGCCGGTGGTCACCGCGTCGGGGGCGCCGTTGCTGCGCTGGACCGTTTCCGCGGAGGTCCAGGGGCCGATGCCGGGGATCAGTTCCAAGCGGGCCTGCGCGTCGAGGGGGTCCATCGTGGCCGCCTCCTCCAGGCGGGGCGCCCGCGCGACCGCGCGCAGGATCGTGGCCGCCCGCTTGTCGTCCACGCCCGCCTTGTGCCACTCCCAGGACGGGATCAGGGACCAGGTCCTCGGCTCCGGCATCACGTGCATGCGGGCCTGGGCGGGGGTCGGTCCCGGTGCGGGCTCGCCGTACTTGCGGACCAGGAGGCGCCAGGCCCGGTACGCCTCGTCCGTGGTGACCTTCTGTTCCAGGATCGACGGGATCAGGGATTCGAGGACCAGGGACGTACGGGTCAGGCGCAGGCCGGGTCGGCGGCGGGCCGTCGCGGCGACCAGGCGGTGACGGGGCTCGAAGGGTTCGAGGTCGTCCAACTCACCCAGTAGTACGGGGAGTTGATCCAGGAACCAGGCCGCGCCCGGGCCCCACGCCTCGGCCTCGACGGTGCCCGCGCGGAGCGCGACCCGCAGCGTGCCCGGCCCCTGCGGGGTGCGGCTCGCACGCCAGACCGAGCCGTCGGGTGTCGTACGGAAGGTGGGGTCCGCCGGGCCGCGCCGCAGCGGGCCCAGGACCAGGCCCAGGTCCAGGGGGTGGGGCGGCCGCCAGGTACGGGGCAGGTGCGCCGTGGTCCGGCGCGGGACCCCCGCCGGTACGGCCGTCTCGCCACCGCGCACGGAGGTGCGGGTGGGGCGCGGGGCGAAACGGGAGGACATCTCCACGAGGGTAGGCGACGGGGGCTCCGCCGGGGTGGTTAGCCGGGATGAGTGGACGGACCCGGGGCGGTCGCGGGCTCCCACCGGCACGGACGGCCATGGACGCCCACCGGCACGAACCAGCCCGGGCAGTCGCTAACGCCCACCGGCACGAACCAGCCCAGGCAGTCGCTGACGCCCACCGGCACGAACCAGCCCGGGCAGTCGTGGACGCCCACCGGCACGGACGGCCCGGGCAGTCGTGGACGCCCACCGGCACGGACGGCCCGGGCAGTCGTGGACGCCTACCGGTACGGACGGAACTGGGCAGCCATGGACGCCCACCGACGCGAACGGCCCCGGACGGCGACCGGCAAGGACCGACCCGGACGGCCACGGATGCCCGTCCGCACGAACCAACCCGGCAGCTACCCGAACGTGCGGACCCGGCCCGTCACTGGTCCGAGGAGAACCGCACCGCGCCCGACGGCAGTACCGCGTCGCACCAGACGCGGGCGCCCGCGCGGAGTTCGTTGTCTGCGCCCACCTGCGCGCCGTCGCCGATCACCACGCCGGAGAGTGCCGCGCGGGCGCCGATCCGGGCGCCCGCCCCGATCAGGGAGTCCGTGACGACCGCGCCGGGTTCGACGACCGCGCCGGACAGGACCGTGCTGCCTGCCACGCGCGCGCCCTCGCCGATCCGCGCGCCCTCGCCGACGACCGTGCCGCCGGTGAGCTTCGCGTCGGCGGCGACGGAGGCGGTGGGCAGGACGAGGCTGTCGCCGCAGCGGCCCGGCACCGCCGGGGAGGGGGCGCGGCCGAGGACCAGGTCGGCCGAGCCGCGTACGAACGCCTGGGGGGTGCCCAGGTCCAGCCAGTACGTCGAGTCGACCATGCCCTGGAGGTGGGCGCCCGAGGCGAGCAGCTCGGGGAACGTCTCGCGTTCGACGGAGACCGGGCGGCCCGTGGGGATCGTGTCGATGACCGAGCGGCGGAACACGTACGCGCCCGCGTTGATCTGGTCGGTGACGATCTCCTCGGGGGTCTGCGGCTTCTCCAGGAAGGCGGTGACCCTGCCGGTCGCGTCGGTGGGGACGAGGCCGTAGGCGCGGGGGTCGTCGACCTTCGTGAGGTGCAGGGAGACGTCCGCCGCCGATTCCTCGTGGGTACGGACCAGGGCGCCGATGTCCAGGCCCGTGAGGATGTCCCCGTTGAAGATCAGGACGGGCTCGTCGGGTGCCGAGCGCAGCCGGGAGGCCACGTTGCGGATCGCGCCGCCCGTTCCCAGGGGCTCGTCCTCGGTCACGTATTCGATGTGGAGGCCGAGTGCCGAACCGTCCCCGAAGTACGGCTCGAAGACCTCGGCGAGGTAGGAGGTGGCGAGGACGATGTGGTCCACGCCCGCCGCGCGGGCCCGCGCCAGCTGGTGCGTGAGGAACGGGACGCCCGCCGCGGGGACCATCGGCTTGGGGGTGTGCACCGTGAGCGGTCGCAGCCGGGTTCCCTTGCCGCCGACCAGGAGGATCGCTTCTGTCACCTGTCGTCTCTGCTTCCTGCTGGGGCCGGCCGAACTTGAGTTTCGGCCGGCCAGTGTATGCAGACGGATGTGCAGGTCGTGCGGTTCCAGCGGTGCGTCGGACCCTCAGCGGCCCTGGAAGCGGGCCGAGCTGGACCGGGCCTTGCCGAGCTTCTTGTACAGGCGGCTACCGGGGCACTCGGTGGCGAATCCGTCCCGATGACCGGAGATCACCCGGAGCCGGACGTTCGAGCCCTTCTTGTACAGATTGCCACCGCCGGACTTCAGATATGTCGACCCGCGCGGATTGGCGCCGTACAGGCCGAGCTTCCACGCGGTCAGCCGGGCGACGGCGTTCACGGCGGCCTTCGGGGGGTTGGAGCTGCTGTACGTGCCGAGGACGGCGATGCCCATGCTGTCCGTGTTGAAACCGAGAGTGTGGGCCCCCAGGACCGGCTTGGCCACACCTCCGGCACGTCCTTCGTAGATGTTTCCGCACTTGTCGACCGCGAAGTTGTAGCCGAAGTCACGCCAGCCGCTGCTCTTGACGTGGAAGCGGTAGATGCTGCGCAGCACGGATCCGGCCTGTGAGCAGCTGTAATTGTTGCCGGACGCGCTGTGGTGCACGAAGGCTGCCTTCACGGTCCTGGTGTAGGCGAAGTCCTTCTCGCGGAGCTTCTCGTCGGCGCCCCAGCCCTTGCGCGTGATGATGCGCGGGCGCGGGCCGATGTAGGGCCGCGCCTTGCCGACCGCCTCGGGACCGCCACGGGCGGCGATCAGGTCGTCCTCCGTCTGGCGCTCGGTCAGCTCGGGGATGACGGCGGCGCCGATCGGGGCGAGGTCCGCGTTGACGGCGGAGGCCGCGGCGGACTCCGCGGTCAGGGCGGTGGCGCGGGCCACCTCCGCCTTGGCGCCCTGGAGAGGCGGCTCGTCGCCGGGGTCGACCAGGTCGAGGCGCAGGCCCTTGGGGAGGTTCGGGAGGGGGGATGCGGGCGGGGTCTGGGGCAGGGCCCGCTCGGACCCCCCGGACCGATCGGGCTGTTCGGACCGATCGGATTCCGCCCGTACGCGGAGTTCGATGCCGTCCGAGTCGCCGACCCACAGCGGGGCGGTCGAACCGCGCACGGCGCCGGTGCCGCGCTCGGGGGTGCCCGGGTCGGCGGCGTGTTCGTGGTTGTGGGTCTCCACTCCCTGCCAGGCCGACCAGGCGATCGTACCGGTCGCCCGGGTGCGGACCTGGACGGTGCCGTGCAGTTCGGCTTCGGGGTCGTCCCAGACGACGCCGACCAGGGAGAAGGGACGTACGTCGCGCCGGGCGATGCCCTCTTCGCGCGGCGCGGAGCCCATCGAGCGGTCGGATCCTGCCGGGGTGAGCGGGAGGGACTGGGTGCTGCCGGGGACCGATCCGGCGGCCCGCGCGGGGGCCGCCGCCACCGCGGACCCGGCGGGGGACTCCGCGGCGGGTGTCGCGGCGCGGGCGCCGGACGACGGCAGGGTGAGGGGCAGGGCCAGGGCGGCCGCGCACGTGACGCCGATCGAGGAAGCAAGAAATCCACGCATACGTCTGATCGTCGACACAGCGGAACACATCTGTCCATTGGGGAACTGACGGACCGTCGGCCCGGAGCGGCCGAACCGGTGGCCCCGGCCCCCTCGCCACGCCGAGGGGCCATGACCCGCCCGCGTACCCTTGCGCCCGTGAACGCCAACGACCGCACCCCTGCCGACCTGCTGCGATCCGCGCTCGCCGCGGACCCGGGCCGCCCCCTCGTCACCTTCTACGACGACGCCACCGGTGAGCGCGTGGAATTGTCCGTGGCCACCTTCGCCAATTGGGTGGCCAAGACCGCCAATCTGCTCCAGGGCGACCTCGCCGCCGAGCCCGGCGACCGGGTCGCGCTGCTGCTTCCCGCGCACTGGCAGACGGCGGTGTGGCTGCTCGCCTGTTCGTCGGTGGGAGTCGTCGCCGACGTGGGCGGGGATCCGGCGTCGGCCGATCTCGTCGTGAGCGGTCCCGACTCGCTGGACGCGGCGCGCGCGTGCTCCGGCGAGCGGGTCGCGCTGGCGCTCCGGCCGCTCGGCGGGCGCTTCCCCCAGGCGCCGGACGGCTTCGCCGATTACGCGGTGGAGGTGCCGGGTCAGGGGGACCGGTTCGCTCCGTACGCTCCTGTGGGCGCCGATGAGGCCGCGCTCGTGGTGGACGGGGTCGAGCTGAGCGGGGCCGAGGTGGTGGCTCGGGCCCGCGCCGATGCGGGGCGACTGGGCGTCGGGCCTGGGCGGATTCTCTCGGGGCTGTCGTACGGCGACTGGGAGGGGCTCAGCTCGGGGTTGTATGCCGCGCTTGCCTCCGGGGGGTCCGTGGTGCTCTGCCGGAACCTTGACCAGGTTGCTGAGGGGGTTCTTGAGAAGCGGGTCGTGGATGAGCGGGTGAGTGTCACCGTGCGGTGAGCTGCGGGATTCCGGGGGCTTGCCTCTTTCGGGTGCGGGTTCGTCGTGGTTGCTCGCGCCGTTCCTCGCGCCCCTAAACCCGCTCGCACGTGCGGGTTCGTCGTGGTTGCTCGCGCCGTTCCCCGCGCCCCTAAAAGCCAAGCCCCGCGCCCCGCTCGCACGTGCGGGTGCGTCGTGGCTGCTCGCGCCGTTCCCCGCGCCCCTAAAAGCCAAGCCCCGCGCCCCGCTCGCACGTGCGGGTGCGTCGTGGCTGCTCGCGCCGTTCCCCGCACCCCTAAAAGCCAAGCCCCCGTGGCCCGGCGCCCCGAGCAGCGCTGCCCCGCCGCCCGCGCCCCCCCCCGTTCGGCCTAGTCATTTCGCGGTCCAGAGGCCCCCCGCGTCGTCACGGTCCATGGTCGTAAGGACGCACCATGCATCGACGCAGCCATGAGGGGTGGACGTACACGTGAGCGACGGCGGAGGGATGGCCGGGTCGAGGGGTACGTACGGGCCCGGTGCCGGTGCCAGTCCCAGTGGCGTGGGTGCCGTTCGGCGCAGGCGGCGGTGGCTGCGGTACGGGGCGATCGGCGTCGCCGTCCTGGTGCTCGCCGCCGGGGGCGTGGGGTGGGCCGCGTACCAGAAGCTCAACGGCAACATCACCAAGGACACCGACGCCGCCGCCGAGCTGGCGCGCTACGAGAAGGAGCGGCCGACGCCGCTGGTGCACGACGCCCAGAACATCCTGCTCATCGGCTCCGACACCCGCGCGGGCCGGGGCAACAAGAAGTACGGCAGGGATCCCGGCACCCAGCGTTCGGACACCACGATCCTGCTGCACCTGGCGGCGGACCGGCAGAGCGCGACCGCCGTGTCGATCCCGCGCGACGTGATGGTGGACATCCCGAGCTGCCGAAGGACCGACGGCTCCCGGACCAGGGCCCAATTCGCCCAGTTCAACTGGGCGTTCGAGTTCGGCGGGACGGCCTGCACCATTCGTACGATCGAGAAGCTGACGAAGATCCGCGTCGATCACCACATGGTGGTGGACTTCGCCGGGTTCAAGGGCATGGTCGACGCGGTGGACGGCGTGCAGGTCTGTCTGCGGGCCCCGATGAACGACACCGACGCCCACGTGAAGCTCGCCGCGGGCAAGCAGACCCTCAACGGCGAACAGGCTCTCGGTTATGTGCGGGCACGCAAAAGCCTCGGCAATGGCAGCGACACCGACCGGATGGACCGCCAGCAGGAGTTCCTCGGGGCGCTCGTCAACAAGGTGCAGAGCAATGACGTCCTGCTGAATCCCGCCAAGCTCTATCCCGTTCTCGACGCGGCGACTTCTTCACTCACCACCGATCCGGCACTCGCCAGCCTGCGGGGTTTGTACGAACTGGTGCGCGGCATGCGCAATATCCCCACAGAACGGGTGCAGTTCCTCACCGTGCCCCGGCAGTCGTACTCCTACGACGCCAATCGCGACGAGCTCGTAGAACCGGCGGCCGAGGAACTCTTCACCCGGCTCCGCACCGACACCCCCGTCCAGGTGACCCCTCAGGAGCCCGAGAAATCGGCGCCGCGCCAGGAGCAGGCGTACGAGGACTCTTCGTACGAGGAGGGATCCGGCTACGAGGAGGAGTACGACGACTCCGGCGAGTACGGGAGCGACGAGAAGCCCGACGACCCTTCACATACTCCGTCCCCCGCGCCGACATTCCGGGGCAACACGGCCGCTGGAGCTACCTGCGAGTAAAACGATCGCCAAGCCGAAGAGGCTCTCCATCAAGAAATAGGGCGGATTGCCCAGTTGTAGGGGAGTGGAATTTGTCACCGGCGTCGTTCAGCGCTGAACAGGGCGGATAGTGTGAGCGATCCGGCGCGCCTGGCCTTCTGGGCCGCGCGCCGCTGAACGACTGACCGAGCGCCTTCTTGAGGGGGGAAAGGCGCCGCGTGGCCCCGACGGAGGACGCAAACAACCGTGGACGCGCAAGGCCGTGGGCGGGCGGAGAACATCGACCCCGCAGACCAGTGGGTACTCAACCCGACTACCGG
Source organism: Streptomyces kanamyceticus (assembly GCF_008704495.1). Classification (NCBI taxonomy): domain Bacteria; kingdom Bacillati; phylum Actinomycetota; class Actinomycetes; order Kitasatosporales; family Streptomycetaceae; genus Streptomyces; species Streptomyces kanamyceticus. The sequence continues at coordinate 6,097,198 of NZ_CP023699.1, read as the reverse complement.
TGATTACGAATTGCGACTGAGCCCTTCCGCTGGGCAGTCGACGGTTCCTGGACCCCGGAGAAACGGACCCCGAGGGGGCGGCCGTGGCCGCCCCGCGCCGGGCGGTGAGCGCCCGCGTCGTGACGAGCGGGACGAGCGCGACCAGCGTGACGAGCGCCGCGAGGTGCCCGGGCAGCGCAGGCGCCGCGTGAAGGAGCCGGAGGCCGCGACGGGCGGCAGGCGCAAGCAGAAGCCGCGGAAGTCCAAGGGCAAGAAGGTCCTGATGTGGACCGGCGGCTCGCTGGCCTTCCTCCTGGTCGCGGGCTGTACCGGTGGCTACCTCTACTACCAGCACCTCAACGACAACATCACGTCGATAGACGATGACGGCGCGAGCACCGGCGGCTTCAGCAAGGACCGGGCCATCAACATCCTGGTGATGGGCACCGACAAGCGCAGCGGCAGCGGCAACAAGGGCTACGGCGACGAGGGCAGCGTCGGTCACGCGGACACGACGATCCTCCTGCACGTCTCCAAGGACCGTACGAACGCGACCGCGTTGAGCATCCCGCGCGACATGATCACCGACATCCCGGACTGCCCGACGAAGCAGCCGGACGGCAGCATGAAGACCATCAAGGGCACGCCGAACGTCCGCTTCAACGAAAGCCTCGGCCAGTACGACCGCACGCCGAGCTGCACCATGCGTACGGTCACGAAGATCACCGGGATAACTCCCGACCACTTCATGGTGGCCGACTTCAACGCGGTCAAGACGCTCTCCAGCGCGGTCGGCGGCGTCGAGGTCTGTCTCGCCAAGGACATCGACGACCCCAAGTCGCACCTGAAGCTGTCCAAGGGCAAGCACACGGTCGAGGGTGAGGAGGCGCTGGCGTTCGTCCGCACGCGTCACACCGTGGGCCAGGGCGGCGACCTGAGCCGGATCCAGCTGCAGCAGCAGTTCCTCAGCTCCCTGATGCGCAAGCTGAGTTCGGGCGACACCCTCACCAACCCGAAGAAGATGATAGAGCTCGCGGAGGCGGGCACCGAGGCCCTCACCGTCGACTCCAAGATCGCCGACATAATGAAGCTCAAGGACCTCGGCATGGAGCTCGGCAAGCTCGACATGAAGAACCTGACCTTCGCCACGGTGCCGGTCGTCGACAACCCCGCCGAGAAGACCCCCATCACGGTCGTCCTCGATCCGCCCAAGGCCGACCCGCTGTTCGCGATGATGCGCGCGGACGAGTCGCTGACCGAGGTGAAGAAGAAGGAGAAGAAGGAGAAGGCCGCGGTGGCCGCCCGTCTCAAGGGCCCCAAGGCCGACCCCTCCGAGGTGCGGGTCGACATCTACAACGGCAGCGGGAAGACCGGCGCCGCTCAGACAACTCTCACCTGGCTGCAGAACACTGAGGGAGTGCTCAAGTCCAGCCAACTGGGCAACGCGCCCTCGGACCTCAAGAAGACGACGCTCGAGTACGCGCCCGACCAGGCGGACCAGGCCCGTCGGCTCGCCGACATCATGGGTCTGCCCGCCACCGCCCTCAAGCCGGGCAAGAGCGAGAAGAACGCACAGGGGCTCCCTGCCATGAAGCTGACGCTCGGCGGCGACTTCAAGGGCGCGGGGGTGCCCGTCTCCGGTCCGTCGAAGGCGCCGGAGGGGATCCAGAAAGTCGAAGCTGACAAGACTGTGTGTGCGAAGTGACCTGAAGCGGTCGTTCTGCGTCTAACAATGCGCCAAAGCAAGTACGTCGGCCCGAGCCGCGTATGTCGCACCGGCGCGTCAAGAGGACGCGGGGCGACCGCAGTTCAGGGATGGGGCGGGGAGGGGCATGGGGATGAGACAGAAGAGCGTGCGTGAGGAGGGGGCGCGACAACGCACCCCGCACGCGAGTGATCACGGCTGGGACGAGGGCGAGCCCAAGGGCGAGGAGCGCCCCGGGGAGCCCCCGGACGGTGGCGGCGAACCCCCGAGGGGCAGCCGCCACCGGCACCGGCGCGGTGGGGGCGGCGGAGGGCGCCCGCCGCGGCGCAAGCGGGGAGTGCTCCGCTGGTCGGCGACGGTCCTCGCCGTACTGATAATCGGCACGGCCGGCGCCGGATACCTGTACTACCAGCACCTGAACAACAGCCTGCAGACCGACGACCTGAACCTGGGCGAGGACAGAGCCCCGGCCCCCACGCCCAACGCGGCAGGCCAGACTCCGATGAACATCCTGCTCATCGGCTCGGACGCGCGCGACTCCAAGGCGAACCAGAAGCTCGGCGGCGCCAAGGAAACCTTCGGCGCACCGCCGCTCGCCGACGTCCAGATGCTGCTCCACGTGTCGGCCGACCGCAGCAACATGTCCGTGGTCAGCATGCCGCGCGACACCCTGCTGACGGTCCCCAAGTGCACGGACCCGGACGACGGCAAGGTCTATCCGCAGACCGGCCCGAAGTTCATGACGAACGAGTCGCTGAGCCGCGGCGGCCCCGGCTGCACCGTCGCCACCTGGGAGAAGCTCACCAAGATCCACATCGACCACTTCATGATGGTCGACTTCGCGGGTGTGGTCTCCATGGCGGACGCCATCGGCGGCGTACCGGTCTGCGTGGACAAGAACATCCACTCGCGCACCAGCGCGGGCAAGGGCTCGGGCCTGAAGCTGAAGAAGGGCACCACGGAGATCGAGGGCAAGCAGGCCCTGCAGTGGCTGCGCACCCGCTACGGCTTCGAGGGCGGCACCGACATCAGCCGCGCCAAGGCCCAGCACATGTACATGAACGCGCTGGTCCGCAAGCTCCGCGAGAACACCAGCCTGACCAGCCCCAACCAGCTGCGCAAGCTCGCCGAGCACGCCGTGGACGCGCTGAAGGTCGACGACGGCCTCGGCAGCATCAAAAAGCTGTACGACCTGGGCAACGAGCTCAAGAAGGTCCCGGCGGAGCGCACGACGATGACGACCATGCCGTTCGACTTCGCGGGCGAGCGCGTCGTCCCCAAGCCCGGCGACGCCGAGCAGCTCTTCCGCCTCGTCCGCGACGACATCCCGCTGGACGGCAAGGGCAAGAAGAAGAAGTCCACCCCGGAGAAGCTCTCGGACGACCCCGCGGCCGCGGACGACAAGATCGCGATCCAGGTCCAGAACGGCACGCGCACCGACGCTCTCGCCCCGGTCCCCGGCCGCGCCAGCACGGTGGCGCAGCTCCTGGCGGGCAAGGGCTTCGCGAAGGCCGCCCCGGACACGACGGCGTCGCTCGCCGAGGGACGGACGGTCGTGCGCTTCCCGAGCGTGGACCTGGAGGGCGATGCCCAGCGGGTCGCCAAGTCCCTGGGTCTGCCGCTGAGTTCGGTGAAGAAGTCGACGGACGTCTCCGGGGTGACGCTGGTCGTCGGCGCCGACTGGCGCGAGGGTGACGTACCGCCCAAGCCGAAGAAGAAGGACGACAAGACGCCGGACTCGGCGGACGCGCTGAGCGGCTCCGACAAGAAGGCGTGCATGAAGGTGGACCCGAACTACACCTGGTAGACGAGTTCGGGCAGACGACTTCGGGGCACCGGCCGCTTTCGGCCGGTGCCCCGAAGTCCCTTGCTCCGTACGGTGTTCGGGCCCTCTCAGGCCTCCTGGGTCTCCCCGAGTACGGCCGGGCGGCGCGAGGCGATGACCTTCTTGGCCAGCGCGCGCGGGCTGGTCAGAAAGCCCCAGCCCCACGACATGTGCATGGTCGCGAGGGCCACCGGGATCCGCAGCCTGGCCTTGAGCGGCAGGCCCTTGCCCGCGGGGACGGATCCGGCGGCGATGGCCGCGAGGTAGCCGCCGGGGATCACGAAGCCCCACGGCGTGAGGGCCGCGCCGACCACGATGCCCGCGGCGATCGCGCAGACCGCGGTCGGCGGCGCGAGGTAGCGCAGGTTGATGGAGCCCTCGTGGTAGCGGGCGACGACGTGGCGCCAGCGGCCGTAGTCCTTGTACTGCTTGGCGAGCGCCCGCACGCTCGGGCGCGGCCGGTAGGAGACCTTCAGCTCGGGCGAGAACCAGATCAGGCCGCCCGCTTCCCTGATCCGGAAGTTGAGCTCCCAGTCCTGGGCGCGGATGAACTCCTCGTTGTAGCCGCCCTGCCGCTCCAGGGCCTCGCGGCGGAAGACGCCGAGGTAGACCGTCTCGGCCCGCTGGGCTTCGCCGCCGGTGTGGAAGGCGGCGTTGCCCACGCCGATCTTCGAGGTCATGGCGGCGGCGACCGCGTGCTCCCAGTCGTTCTGGCCCTCGGCGTGCATGATGCCGCCGACGTTCATCGCGCCGGTCTCCTCCAGGAGGCGGACGGCGGTCGTGATGTACCCGGGAGAGAGTGCCGCGTGGCCGTCCACGCGCACCACGATCGGGTGGCGGGACGCCTTGATCGCGGCGTTCAGCGCCGCGGGGGTGCGGCCCGTCGGGTTGGGGACCGTATGCACCCGGGCGTTCGTGTTCGACGCCGTCTCGCGGACCAGCTCGGCGGCGATCTCGTCCGTGCGGTCGGTGGAGGGGCCGAGCGCGACGACGACCTCCATCTCGCCCGCGTACTCCTGCTGCAGGATCGCGTGCACCGCCTCGCGCAGGTGCCGCTCCTCGTTGAGGACGGGCATGATCACCGATACGGCTGGAGGCTGCACCTCAGACTTCGCGTTCATCACGCGTCACGTTACCGCGAACGGGGGACACGGGCGCGCGCCGTCCGGGTCGCTACCCCGGGCCGCATTTCGTATGGCCTTACGTTTCTCGGGTTCCCCGGCTCGTCGCCACTCCGTCGCCCACCTCGTCGCCCACCCCATGACCAGGCCCGTCTCCGCGGAGGTGTCCCCCCTCGTGCCCACACCGCCCCGCTCCCCCGCCCCCTCGTCGCGTCCGCGTCCACCGGCTCGAAAGTCCGCCCGAAAGCCGGCCGGAGGGGGGAAACGGCCCCGCTGGGCCATGCGGGTGGCGACCACGTTCTCCGTGACGGTCCTCGCCGCGGCCGGCATCGGGCACGGCGTCGTCACCAGCCTCGACACCGGCATCAAGCGGGTCGACGCCTTCAAGGACATGAAGAACAGGCCCGCGCCGGGCAACGGCATGAACGTGCTGCTCGTCGGCACCGACGGCCGCGACAAGATCAGCCCCGAGGAGAAGGAGAAGTACCGCCTCGGCGGCGCGCCCTGCCACTGCACGGACACGATCATGATCGTGCACATCTCGGAGGACAGGGACCGCGCCAGCGTGGTGAGCCTGCCGAGGGACTCGTACGCGGAGCTGCCCGCGCACACCGACCAGACCACCGGCGAGAAGCACCACGAGCACGCCAACAAGATCAACGCGGCGTACGCGGAGGGCGGGCCCAATCTCACGGTGCGCACCGTCGAGCACATGACGAAGGTCAAGATCGACCACTATCTGGAGGTCGACTTCACCAGCTTCATGAAGACGGTGGACGTGCTCGGGGGCGTGGAGATCTGCACGGCGCGGCCGCTCAAGGACTCCCACACCGGGCTCGACCTGTCGGTCGGCACGCACGAGCTGAACGGCGGGGAGGCACTCCAGTACGTCCGCTCGCGGTACGTCGACGGCGCGTCCGACCTGGGCCGCATGCAGCGCCAGCAGCGGTTCCTCGCGGCGCTCATCGCGAAGGCCACGGGCAGCGGCGTGCTCCTGAACCCGGTCAAGTTCCGCGACGTGACGCGGACGCTGCTCGGCTCGGTGCGGGCGGACAAGGGCTTCGGGACGGGCGAGATCCTGGACCTGGGGCGGGCGATGCGGGGCTTCTCGCCGTCGTCGTCGGAGTTCACCACCGTGCCGCTGAGCGCCAAGGGCAAGTCCATCCCCGGCATCGGCTCGACGCTGAAGTGGCAGAAGACCAAGTCCAAGAAGCTCTTCAAGGCCCTGCGCGAGGACCGTCCGCTCGCCGCGCACCGCGACAGGGCGAAGGCCGCGCTTGTGGGCGTCTCGCCCGAGCAGATCCGGGTCCAGGTGAACAACGGCGCGGGCACCCCCGGACTCGGCAAGCGGGTCGACTCGGCACTGCGGGCGACCGGGTTCCGCACCACGCGGGCGCCGGGGAACCTGTCGGGCGCCAAGGCGAAGCCCACCGAGCGGACGGTGGTCGCCTACGACCCGCGCTGGGACCGCTCCGCGAAGGCCCTCGCCACGGCGCTGCCGGGCTGTGAGATGCGGGCGGTCAAGGGCCAGGGGTCGACCCTGAAGGTGATCGCGGGCAAGGACTACAAGGCGGTACGCCCGGTACGGGCCGAGGACGCCTACCAGGGCGAGTTCGGGGCGGTCACCGGGGATCAGGTGGTCTGCCCTTAGCGGGGCGGCTCCGCCGGGGTGTGGCGGGGCTTCGGCCGTGCGGGCCCGTCGTGGCTGGTCGCGCAGTTCCCCGCGCCCCTGACAGGCCCCTCCTGGCCGTGGCGGGCCGTGTCGGGGGGTGCCTGTCCCCCGGGGCGCGGCCTGGTCGCCTGCTTTTGGCCGCGGGCTCGTCGTGGCTCGTCGCGCAGTTCCCCGCGCCCCTTCAGGGGCGCCGTGGTTCCGGTCAGTCGTCGAAGCCCTCCGCCGCCCGCGCCTCTCGGAGTTCCTTGATGGCCCGGCGGCGGGCCAGGCGGTGCGTGCGGCGGATCTGGGCTTCCTGGTAGCGGCGGCGGTCGCGGTCCGTTTCGGGGAGGACCGGGGGGACCGTGCGCGGCTTGCCGTCCGCGTCGACGGCGGCGAAGACGAGGTAGGCGGAGCCGACCTGCTGGGCGGGCGTCGACTCGTTCCAGCGCTCGGCGAGGACCCGGACCCCGACCTCCATGGAGCTGCGTCCGGTCCAGTTCACCTGGGCCTTCACATGGACGAGGTCGCCGACGCGAACCGGCTCCAGGAAGGCCATCTCGTCCATGGACGCGGTGACCGCGGGCCCGCCCGAGTGGCGTCCGGCGACGGCGCCCGCCGCGTCGTCCACCAGTTTCATGATCACGCCACCGTGTACCGTGCCGAGGAGGTTGGTGTCGCTGTGGGTCATGATGTGGCTGAGGGTGGTGCGGGACGCCGAAGTCGGCTTGCCCGGAACATCTGATTCCGGACTGGTGGCCTGATCTGTCATCCCTCCACCCTATGCCGGACGTATGTCCGACCCCTCCCCGGTCGTTTTTGCATCAGCTCTGCAACAGCACTGGCCCGAAATCCCGACCGCCCTTGTAAGGCACACCACACAAGGCTGCAAACTAACCACATGAGCGATTGGCCTGACGATCAGGGCGGCGGCCGCCGATACGGCCGCGGCAGCGGGGGCGCACAGCCGGACGGCGCCCGCGTGATGCGGCACGTACAGCGCGACCCGGCGTCCCGTCCGGCCGGACCGCCGCCGGGCGGGGTCCCACCGCAGCCCGCGTACGACGAGGGATACGACGCCCCCCAGTACGGGGACGGACAGCCCTACGGCGACGCCCGTGACGACGTGTTCGAGCCGCGCACCCCGCGCCAGGACCCCTACGGGCAGCAACAGCAGGGGTACAACAGCGGCTACAACACCGGCCAGGTGTACGGCCAGCCGAGCGGCGGGGGCCCGGGTGGCGGCAACGGCGCCGGACAGCCGCCGCGCGCCCCGCGCCCCGCGCCGAACTGGCGCAAGCGGATCAAGTGGGGCGCGATCACGCTCGTCAGCCTGCTCGTCGTGACGTCCGTCGCGACGTACTTCTGGGCCGACAGCAAGCTCAAGCGCGAGGTCGACCTCTCCAAGGTCATCGAGCGCCCCGAGGGCGGCGCGGGCACGAACTACCTGATCGTCGGCTCCGACAGCCGCGCGGGCATGTCCGCCGAGGAGAAGAAGAAGCTCCACACGGGCTCCGCCGAGGGCAAGCGCACGGACTCGATGATGATCCTGCACGTCGCGGACGACGGCGGGAACACGATGGTCTCGCTCCCCCGCGACTCGAACGTCACGATCCCCTCCTTCAAGGGCGCCGAGTCCGGCAAGCTCTACCCGAACCAGGGCCGCCAGACGAAGCTGAACGCCGCGTACGCGGAGGACGGCCCCGAGCTGCTCGTCCGCACCGTCGAGTACAACACCGGCCTGCGGATCGACCACTACGCCGAGATCGGCTTCGGCGGCTTCGCCAAGATCGTGGACTCGGTCGGCGGCGTCGAGATGGACATCCCCAAGGCCTTCAAGGACAAGTGGTCGGGCGCCGACTTCCAGGCGGGCAAGCAGACGCTCAGCGGCCAGGAGGCCCTGGCCTTCGTCCGCACCCGGCACGCCTTCTCCAGCGACCTGGACCGTACGAAGAACCAGCAGAAGTTCCTCGCGGCCCTGGCCCACCAGGTGGCGACGCCCGGCACGATCCTGAACCCGTTCAAGCTCTACCCCACGATGGGCGCGGGCCTGGACACCCTGATCGTCGACAAGGACATGGGCATCACCGACGTGGGCTCGATGTTCTGGGCGATGAAGGGCATCACCGGCGGCGACGGCACGTCCATGAACATCCCGATCTCGGGCTCCGTGGGCAGCAACCTCGCCTGGGACAAGGCGAAGGTCAAGACGCTGGTGAAGGAGCTGAACAACGACGAGAAGGTGACGGTCTCGGGCAGCTGAGCCCGCCCCTTCGAGCCGCGCAGCCGTACAGCAGCACAGCCGCACAGACGTACGACGTGAGGGCCCCGCCGATCCGGTCGGCGGGGCCCTGCCGCGTCCCTGCCCGAGCCCGCGCGCAGCGCCTCCGCACGGCGCGACACGCCGTGTCGTACCCCCGAACGCTCCGTCCGCCGCGAAGCCGCGGCCGCCCCGTGTCACGGTGATCCGAACTGCCACCGCCGACGTCCGGAGCACTGCCATGGCAGACCTGCTGGAGGAACTCAACACCGCCGCCGAGGCCGGGGAGCTCGACAAGCCCCCCGCTCCGCCCGATCCACCGCCCACCCACGAACCCCATCCCGCGCCCCTCGCGGCCCCCGCCGCACGGGCCCGTTCCCTGCTCGCCGCGCATCCCGTCGCCGACGGGTACAGCGGCCTGCCGTGGGCGCTGCGCGAGCTGCCCTGGCACGACTTCGAGACCGGCGACTGCGGCCTGGAGAGCGATCTGCCGCGGCTGCGCGCGGGCCGGGTCGGGGCGCAGTTCTGGTCCGTGCACGTGCCCGACGCGCTCAGCGCCGACCGGGCGGTCGGCGCGACCCTGGAGCAGATCGACCTCGTCAAGCACGTCGTCGCCGCCCACCCCGAGGGGCTGCGGCTCGCCCGCAACGCCTCGGAGACCGTCGACGCCCACAACTGCGGGCGCATCGCCACGCTGATCGGCCCGGCCTGCGGCGCCGCGCTCGGCGACTCCCTCGGCACGCTGCGGGCGCTGCACAGCCTCGGCCTGTGCGCGCTCACCCTCTCCGGCACGTCGTGGGCGGGCCCGGACGGGCTGACCACGTTCGGCGAGGAGGTCGTGCGGGAGATGAACCGGCTCGGGGTCATCGCGGACCTGTCCGGCGCCTCCGACGAGACGGCCCGCCGGGTCATCGCCGTCTCCAAGTCCCCGGTGATCTTCACCCGCTCCGGGGCGCGGGCCGTGCGCGACCATCCGGCCAACCTCCCGGACGAGCTGCTCGCCGCGCTGGGCGCGGCCAAGGGCCTGTGCCTGGTGCCGCTGGCCGCCGAGCGGACCGGCACCTCGGTGCGCGAGGTGGCGGACCACCTCGACCACGTACGCCGGGTCGCGGGCCCCGAGTGCGTCGGCCTCTCCGGTACGTACGACACGGCGGCCGTGCATCCCGACGGCCTCGCCGACCCGTCGTGCTACCCGCTGCTGATCACCGAGCTCATCGAACGCGACTGGTCCGAGGCGGAGTTGGCGCAGCTCACCTGGGGCAACGCCCAACGGGCCCTGCGCGGCGCGGACTTCACCGCGCGGGCGGCACGGGAGCGCAGGGCGGCGTCCACGGCGACGATAGAGGTCCTCGACGGGTAGGCCCGTCAGGGGATCCTCAATCGGCGCAGAGGCAGAACGGGTGCCCTGCCGGGTCGGCGTACACGCGCCAGCTCCGGTCCCTGTCCGTGGCGTCGAGGACGGTGGCGCCGAGCGCGAGCACCTGCTTCTCCGCGACGTCCAGGTCGTCCACCGTGAGGTCCAGGTGCAGTTGCTGCGAGCCGTCGTCGGACGGCCACGTCGGCGGTACGTGGCCGGGGGACTCCTGGAACGCGAGGGTCGTGCCCTCGTGGCCCGTCAGCTCGATCCAGTCCGCGTCGGCCTCGTCCCGGACGGGGGTGCCGCCGATGATCGCGGCGTAGAACTCCGCGAGGGCGAGGTGGTCGCGGCAGTCCAGGGCCACGGCGCGGAGCTTGGCGATGGTCATGGGTCTCCTCCTGATCACCGAGGGGTTACCGGCTTGAGCTTTCTGCCGGTAACGGTTACCTCATGCTCCCGTAGAAACGGTAACGTCGCAAGCATGAACGACAGAGCGCCCGCGCCGGACGGGCTCGCGCTGGTGCAGGAGCTGGTGAACACGCTGAACCTGGGGACGGGCGTGGACTCACTGGCCACGGAGGGTGCCCTGAGCGCGCTCGGGATCGCCCCCGGCGAGGTGGCGGCGGCCCGCGAACTCCGCGAGTCCCTGCGGGCGGCGTGCCTCGCGCACGCCGGGCACGGGCCGCACGAGCCTGTGGCCGACCTGAGCCAACTCCTCTCTTCGGGGCCGCTGTTGGTGACGGTGGACGCGGCGTCGGGCGCCGCGTCGCTGGCCCCCGCGGACGCGGCGCCGCTCACCTCGCGGGTGGCGTCGGCGATCGCCGACGCGGTGGCCGCGGGCACGTGGGCGCGGCTCAAGGCGTGCGAGGCGTCGGATTGCCACTGGGCGTACTACGACCGCAGTCCGGCGGGGCGGAGCCGGTGGTGTGACATGGGGGTGTGTGGGGCCCGTGCCAAGATGCGGGCGTATCGGCGGCGCCGGGCTTGAGCGGATTTCGTGGCTTCGGGCCACGTCTGCCTGCGGCGGGCTTGAGCGGCTTTCGGGTGCGGGTCCGCCGTGGTTGCTCGCGCAGTTCCCCGCGCCCCTGAAACCACCCCCCGCGCCGGGGCTTGAGCCTCTCCCGGGCGCGGGCCAGCCGTGGCCGGTCGCGCAGTTCCCCGCGCCCCCAAAACCGCCCCCTGCGACGGGGCTTGAGCTTCTTCCGAGTGCGGGTCCGCCGTGGCCAGTCGCGCAGTTCCCCGCGCCCCTAAAAACTCCCCCTGCGACGGGGCTTGAGCTTCTTCCGAGTGCGGGTCCGCCGTGGCCAGTCGCGCAGTTCCCCGCGCCCCCAAAACCGCCCCCTGCGGGAGCACTGCCCCGCCGGGCGAGGCGATCTTTTAGGGGCGCGGGGAACTGCGCGGCCAGCCCAACTGCGGCCCGCAGGCGACAGCCTCCCGGCGGGAGCAATCCCCCGCCGGGACGAGGCGATCTTCAGGGGGCGCGGGGAACTGCGCGGCCAGCCGGTCGCCTGCCCGCACGCGACCACCCCCTGGCGGGAGCGCTACGCCGCCGGGCGGCCCATTGCCCGGTACGTCCAGCCCGCCGCGCGCCACGCCGACGGGTCGAGCGCGTTGCGGCCGTCCAGGATGGTGGGGGTCGTCGTCACCGAGGCCAGCTCCGCCGGGTCCAGCTCGCGGAACTCTCGCCACTCCGTGAGGTGCAGCACCACGTCCGCTCCCCTGACCGCGTCCAGCGCGGTCTCCGCGTAGCCGAGGGTGGGGAAGAGGCGGCGCGCGTTCGCCATGCCCTTGGGGTCGTAGACGGTGACCTGGCCGCCCTGGAGGTGGATCTGACCCGCGACGTTCAGCGCGGGCGAGTCGCGGACGTCGTCCGAGTCCGGCTTGAACGTGGCGCCGAGCACCGCGACCCGCTTGCCCAGGAAGGACCCGCCGCCGAGCGCCTCGCGCGCCATCTCGACCATCTGGCCGCGGCGGCGCATGTTGATGGAGTCGATCTCGCGCAGGAAGGTCAGCGCCTGGTCGGCGCCGAGCTCACCGGCCCGTGCCATGAACGCGCGGATGTCCTTGGGCAGGCAGCCGCCACCGAAGCCGATGCCCGCCCGGAGGAACTTCTTGCCGATGCGGTCGTCGTGCCCGAGCGCCTCCGCCAGCTTCACGACGTCGCCGCCCGCCGCCTCGCAGACCTCCGCCATCGCGTTGATGAAGGAGATCTTCGTGGCGAGGAAGGAGTTGGCGGAGGTCTTCACCAGTTCCGCTGTCGGGAAGTCCGTGACGACGAAGGGCGAGCCCTCGGCGATCGGCGTCGCGTACACCTCGCGAAGGAGCTTCTCGGCGTGCTCGCTGCCCACGCCGACGACGATGCGGTCGGGGTGCAGCGTGTCCTGCACGGCGAGGCCCTCGCGCAGGAACTCCGGGTTCCAGGCCAGCTCGGCCGCCGCGCCCGCCGGGGCGAGTTCGAGGATGCGCGCGGCCAGGCGGGCCGCGCTGCCGACCGGCACGGTGGACTTGCCGACGACCAGGCACGGCTTGGCGAGGTGCTTGGCGAGGGACTCGACGGCACTGTCGACGTAACTCATGTCGCACGCGTACTCGCCGTGCTTCTGCGGGGTGTTCACGCAGACGAAGTGGACGTCGCCGAACTCCGCGACCTCGGCCCAGTCCATCGTGAAGCGCAGGCGTCCGCTGGCGCCCTCGATCCCGGCGACGTGCTTGCGCAGGAGCTCCTCGAGACCGGGCTCGTACATCGGGACCTCGCCCCGCTGCAGCATCTCGATCTTCTCGGGGACGACGTCGAGACCGAGGACCTCGAAGCCGAGCTCGGCCATGGCCGCGGCGTGGGTGGCTCCGAGGTATCCGGTGCCGATCACGGTGATCTTGGGGGCCATGCGGAGCTCCAGAGGTGAACAGGCGGCGTTTGCGCTGCCCGAGCATAGTCGGGCATGGCGGGCGCCCTCACAGGGCACGTTTCCCGCTGTCGCCAAGCTCACGTATCCCTCTGGTGAGCAGGCGCCTAAAATTTGGGTTACTTAACGGTAATTAGCGTCCTTGGAGCGTGAGAGACCTTGGCCGGATCGGCTGATTTCGACCTGTACCGCCCGTCCGAGGAGCACGACATGCTCCGCGACGCCATCCGTTCGCTGTCCGAGGCGAAGATCGCGCCGTTCGCCGCCGCGGTGGACGAGGAGGCCCGCTTCCCGCGGGAGGCACTGGACGCGCTGGTCGCGAGCGACCTGCACGCGGTGCACGTACCGGAGAGCTTCGGCGGAGCGGGCGCCGACGCCCTGGCGACCGTCATCGTGATCGAGGAGGTGGCGCGGGTCTGCGCCTCGTCCTCGCTCATCCCCGCCGTGAACAAGCTGGGCTCGCTGCCGGTCATCCTGTCCGGCTCCGAGGAGCTGAAGAAGAAGTACCTGTCACCGCTGGCCAAGGGCGAGGGCATGTTCTCGTACTGCCTCTCCGAGCCGGACGCCGGTTCGGACGCGGCGGGCATGAAGACGCGCGCGGTCCGCGACGGCGACTTCTGGGTGCTCAACGGCGTCAAGCGCTGGATCACCAACGCGGGCGAGTCCGAGTACTACACGGTCATGGCCGTCACCGACCCGGAGAAGCGCTCCAAGGGGATCTCGGCGTTCGTCGTCGAGAAGGGCGACGAGGGCGTCTCCTTCGGCGCCCCGGAGAAGAAGCTCGGCATCAAGGGCTCCCCCACCCGCGAGGTCTACCTCGACAACGTCCGCATCCCCGCCGACCGCATGATCGGCGACGAGGGCACGGGCTTCGCGACCGCCATGAAGACCCTGGACCACACCCGCATCACCATCGCGGCGCAGGCCCTCGGCATCGCGCAGGGCGCCCTCGACTACGCCAAGGGGTACGTCAAGGAGCGCAAGCAGTTCGGCAAGGCGATCGCCGAGTTCCAGGGCATCCAGTTCATGCTCGCGGACATGGCGATGAAGATCGAGGCCGCCCGCCAGCTGACGTACGCGGCCGCCGCCAAGTCGGAGCGCGGCGACAGCGACCTCACCTTCCAGGGCGCGGCCGCCAAGTGCTTCGCCTCGGACGTGGCGATGGAGGTCACCACGGACGCGGTGCAGCTCCTCGGCGGGTACGGGTACACCCGTGACTACCCCGTCGAGCGGATGATGCGCGACGCGAAGATCACGCAGATCTACGAGGGCACGAACCAGGTCCAGCGGATCGTGATGGCCCGCAACCTTCCGTAGCGTGCGGCGCTTCAGCGGTGACGGTGGCCTCTCCCTGACTTCAGGGAGAGGCCACCGTCTTTAAGGGGCGCGGGGAACTGCGCGATCAGCCACGACGAACCCGCAGCCGCGTCTGCCTACGGCGGTTCGACGGCGGGTGCGGCTTTGACCTCGGCCGCTCGCGCAGTTCCCCGCGCCCCTGACGGGGCGACCCGTACCTCAGCCGTCCAGTTGGGCCAGCGTCGCGATCGACGGGCCCCGTCGGGAGCTGATGTCCCGGGAGACGTCCTCCGCCGCGGCAAGCACCCGCACCGCGTTCTGCCACGTCAGCTTGGCGAGGTCCGGGCGGGACCAGCCGCGGTCCAGGAGTTCCGCGATCAGGTTCGGATAGCCCGCGACGTCGTCGAGGCCGTCCGGGGTGAACGCCGTGCCGTCGTAGTCGCCGCCGATGCCGATGTGGTCGATGCCCGCGACCTCGCGCATGTGGTCGAGGTGGTCGGCGACCGTGGCGGCGGTGGCGATCGGACGCGGCGTCGACTGCTCGAAGGCCGCGTGCACCTTCATCGCGTCCGGCGTCGTGTCCAGGTGGTGGAAGCCGTGCGCGCGCATGTTCTCGTCGGCGGCGAGGGTCCAGTCGACCGCCGCCTGGAGCACGAACTTCGGCACGAACGTCGCCATCGCGACGCCGCCGTTGGCGGGCAGGCGCTCCAGGACGTCGTCCGGGATGTTGCGCGGGTGGTCGCAGACCGCGCGCGAGGACGAGTGGGAGAAGATCACCGGCGCCTCGGACGTGTCGAGCGCCGCCCGCATCGTCGTCGCCGCGACGTGCGAGAGGTCCACCAGCATGCCGACGCGGTTCATCTCGCGGACGACCTCGTGGCCGAACGGCGAGAGGCCACCGACCCCGGGATCGTCCGTCGCCGAGTCCGCCCACGCGATGTTGTCGTTGTGCGTGAGCGTCATGTAGCGGACGCCGAGCGTGTGCAGTGCCCGCAGCGTGGCCAGGGAGTTGTTGATCGAGTGGCCGCCCTCGGCCCCCATGAGGGACGCGATGCGGCCCTCCGAGCGGGCCTTCTCCATGTCCGCCGCGGTCAGCGCGCGGGCCAGGTCCGCCGGGTAGCGGGTGAGCAACTGGTCGACGCAGTCGATCTGTTCGAGCGTGGCGCTGACCGCCGCGTCGCCCGTCAGGTCCGTGCGGACGTACACCGACCAGAACTGCGCGCCGACGCCGCCCGCCCTGAGCCGGGCGATGTCCGTGTGCAGACTGCCGCGCTGGTCCGTGGCGATGTCGAGCTTGTCGATGTCGTAGCCCGCCTTCTCCCGGAGGGCCCACGGCAGGTCGTTGTGTCCGTCGACGACCGGGAAGTCGGCGAGGATGGCGCGCGCTTGTTCGAGTGTGGTCATGCGATCACTTTCCCGAACCGAAGCCGAAACCGGAACCCGCTCCCTCGACCTTGGCCCGCAGCCGCTTGCCCTTCTCCGTCGCCTGGTCGTTCAGCTCCTGCTGGAACTCCCGCATGCGGCCAAGGAGTTCGGCGTCGTGCGCGGCGAGCATGCGGGCCGCGAGCAGGCCCGCGTTGCGCGCGCCGCCGACCGAGACCGTCGCCACCGGGACGCCCGCGGGCATCTGCACGATGGAGAGCAGGCTGTCCATGCCGTCCAGGTACTTCAGCGGCACCGGCACGCCGATCACCGGCAGCGGCGTCACCGAGGCCAGCATGCCGGGCAGGTGGGCCGCGCCGCCCGCGCCCGCGATGATCGCCTTGAGGCCGCGGTCCGCGGCCTGCTCGCCGTACGCGATCATCTCGTGCGGCATGCGGTGCGCGGAGACGACGTCGACCTCGAAGGGGATCTCGAACTCGGCGAGAGCCTGCGCGGCGCCCTCCATCACCGGCCAGTCGGAGTCCGAGCCCATGACGATGCCAACAACGGGGGAAGTCATTCGGTGATCGTTCCTCTGAGGTAGCCGGCCGCGTGCCGGGCACGCTCGAGGACCTCGTCGAGGTCGTCGCCGTAGGTGTTCACGTGACCGACCTTGCGGCCGGGCTTCACGTCCTTGCCGTACATGTGGATCTTGAGCTGCGGGTCTCGGGCCATGCAGTGCAGATACGCGGCGTACATGTCGGGGTAGTCCCCGCCGAGCACGTTGCCCATCACGGTCCAGGTGGCGCGCGGGCGCGGGTCGCCCAGCGGCAGGTCGAGGACCGCGCGGACGTGGTTGGCGAACTGCGAGGTCACCGCGCCGTCCTGCGTCCAGTGGCCCGAGTTGTGCGGGCGCATCGCCAGTTCGTTGACGAGGATGCGGCCGTCGGGCGTCTCGAAGAGCTCGACCGCGAGGTGGCCGACCACGCCGAGCTCCTTGGCCACGCGCAGCGCGAGCTCCTGCGCCTGGCCCGCCAGGGCCTCGTCGAGGCCGGGCGCCGGGGCGATCACCGTGTCGCAGACGCCGTCGACCTGCTGGGACTCGACGACGGGATAGGCCACGGCCTGGCCGTGCGGCGAGCGGACGACGTTCGCCGCCAGCTCGCGCGCGAAGTCGACCTTCTCCTCGGCGAGCACCGGGACGCCTGCCTTGAAGGGCTCTTCGGCGTCCTCGACGGAACGTACGAACCACACCCCCTTCCCGTCGTAACCGCCGCGCACCGTCTTCAGGATCACGGGGAAACCCGCGCCCTCCGCCGCGAAGGCCGCCACGTCGGCCGGATCGCGCACGATCCGGTGGCGTGGACACGGCACGCCGATCTCCATGAGCTTCTCGCGCATCACGCCCTTGTCCTGGGCGTGCACCAACGCGTCGGGCCCCGGGCGCACGGGAATGCCGTCCGCCTCCAGGGCCCGCAGATGCTCGGTGGGTACGTGTTCGTGATCAAAAGTGATCACGTCGCAGCCCCGCGCGAAGTCACGCAGCGTGTCGAGGTCGCGATAGTCGCCGATGACGACATCGCTGACGACCTGCGCCGCGGAATCCTGTGGGGTGTCACTGAGGAGCTTGAACTTGATGCCGAGCGGGATGCCCGCCTCGTGTGTCATACGAGCGAGCTGCCCCCCGCCGACCATGCCGACTACCGGGAACGTCACACCCCCAGGGTATCGGCCGGTATCGGCCACCCGGGAACGGCCGGATCCACCCGGCCCGCTGTCTCTTGCGTCACAGGGCCGCCACAGAGTCCGAGCGCCCCCGCGCGCCGACGGAGCGCGCTGGTTAGCATGGCTGGGTTGACGCGACCGAATGACCAAGCCGTCGGCATGTACGTGACCGAGGACCGAGGACCGACGAACACTGACGGGGTTGGGGCGACCACCATGACGGAACATGGCGCACTACGAGTACGCCTTGACCGGCTAGGCCGCGAGGTGGCCAAGTTCGGGGCCGTGGGGGCGGTCGGGACCCTGGTGAACTTCGGCGTCTTCAACCTCGTACGCCATCTCACCGATCTGCACGTGGTGCGCGCGAGCGTGATCGCGACGGTCGTCGCGATCGTCTTCAACTACGTGGGGTTCCGGTACTTCACGTACCGCGACCGCGACAAGGGCGGCCGCACCAAGGAACTCACCCTGTTCCTGCTGTTCAGCGCGGTCGGCCTGGTGATCGAGAACGGCGTGCTCTACGCGGCGACGTACTGGTTCGGCTGGGACGGCAAGCTGCAGGCCAACTTCTTCAAGTTCCTCGGCATGGGCATCGCGACGCTCTTCCGCTTCTGGTCGTACCGCACCTGGGTCTTCAAGGCGCTGCCCGCCCGCGAGGCGGTCGCCCATGCCGAATCGTTCCTGGAGGAATCGGACGAGCGGCCGGTGGCGCGCCGCGCGAGCTGACGCGGGTCTCCGGGGGCCCGCGGGGCTAGCGGACCGTCTTCTCGTCCGGCTGGTCGCCGTCCACGCCCCTCGCGAGCGGCGTACGGGACAGGAAGAGGCCGAACACCGGCGGTTTCGTCTGGAGCATCTCCAGGCGCCCGCCGTCCGCCTCGGCCAGGTCCCTGGCCACCGCGAGACCGATGCCCGTCGAGTTGCGGCCGCTGATGGTCCGCTCGAAGATCCGCGCGCCCAGGTCGGGCGGCACCCCTGGCCCCTCGTCCGTGACCTCGATGACCGCCTGGTTGCCCGTGACGCGGGTGCGCAGCGCGACCGTGCCGCCGCCGTGCATCAGGGAGTTCTCGATCAGCGCGGCGAGCACCTGGGCGACCGCCCCCGGCGTGCCCACGGCCTCCAGGTGGCGCTTGCCCGAGCTGACGATGGCGCGGCCCGCGCTGCGGTAGGCCGGGCGCCACTCCTCCAGCTGCTGCTTGACCACCTCGTCCAGGTCGAAGGCGACGGCGGATCCTGTGCGCGGGTCCCTGGAGTTGGTGAGCAGCCGCTCCACGACGTCGGTGAGCCGCTCGACCTGGGCGAGCGCGATCGTCGCCTCCTCCTTCACCTCGTTCAGGTCGTCGGTCATGGTGATCTCCTCAAGCCGCATGGACAGCGCGGTCAGCGGCGTACGCAGCTGGTGCGAGGCGTCGGCGGCGAGCCTGCGCTCGGCGGTCAGCATCCGGCCGATGCGCTCGGCGGAGCCGTCCAGCACGTCGGCGACGCGGTCCAGCTCGGGCACCCCGTACCGCTTGTGCCGGGGCCTCGGGTCGCCCGAGCCGAGGCGCTCCGCCGTCTCGGCCAGGTCGGTGAGCGGGGACGCGAGGCGGTTGGCCTGGCGTACGGCGAGGAGTACCGCCGCGATGATGGCGAGCAGCGCCACGGCGCCGATGATCAGGAGCGTGCGGCCGACCTCACGGGTGACGGCGGCGCGCGGCTCCTCGACGGTGACCTCCTCGCCCTGTTCGCCGGGGCGGGTCGCGCTGATCACGTCGCCGGTGGGGCGGGTGCCGATCTCGATGGCGTCGCGGCCGGGGATCTCGATGCGGGCGTACCGGTCGGATGCGACCTGGTCGCGCAGGATCGAGCCGCTGATCCGCTCGTCGCCGATCAGACGGCTGTCCACGATGCTGGCGAGGCGCAGGGCCTCGCCTTCCACTCGCTCCTGAGCGCTGTTGCTGATGGTCCGTGTCTCTACGATCACGAGGCTCACGCCGAAGACGGCGATCACTACGAGGACTACGGCGAGAGTGGAATTGATCAGTCGGCGACGCATCTACCCAGTGTCGCGGATGTGGGAGCCCCTTTAGGGGCGCGAGGAACTGCGCGATCGGCCGTCGAAGGCCCGCGGACGCGTCTGCCTCCGGCGGTTCGACGGCGGCTGCGGGTTTTCTGTGGTTGCTCGCGCAGTTCCCCGCGCCCCTACGAGGCCCTGCCCCCCGTAGGGGGTGCTCTCAGCTCTTCTCGAAGCGGAAGCCGACGCCCCGCACCGTGGCGATGTAGCGGGGATTCGCCGCGTCGTCGCCCAGCTTCTTGCGCAGCCAGGAGATGTGCATGTCGAGGGTCTTCGTGGAGGACCACCACGTCGTGTCCCAGACCTCCCGCATCAGCTGATCGCGCGTGACGACGCGGCCCGCGTCCCGCACGAGCACCCGGAGCAGGTCGAACTCCTTGGCGGTGAGCTGGAGTTCCTCGTCGCCCATCCACGCGCGGTGCGACTCGACGTCGATCCGCACGCCGTGCGTGGCGGGTGCCTCCTTGGGTTCGGTGGCGCCGCGCCTGAGCAGCGCCCGGACCCGGGCGAGCAGCTCGGCGAGGCGGAAGGGTTTGGTCACGTAGTCGTCGGCGCCCGCGTCCAGGCCGACGACGGTGTCCACCTCGTCGGCGCGCGCGGTCAGGATCAGGATCGGCACCGTGAGCCCGTCGGCGCGGAGTCGGCGGGCCACCTCCAGACCGTCCATGCCGGGCAGTCCCAGGTCCAGTACGACCAGGTCGACGCTGCCCTGCAGGCCGGCATCGAGAGCGGTCGGGCCGTCCTCACGCACTTCGACCTCATAACCCTCCCTGCGCAGGGCACGGGCCAGCGGCTCCGAGATGGACGCGTCGTCCTCGGCGAGCAGTACACGGGTCATGGGGTGATGGTAGTCCGCAGTGGACAACAGCCGTGCGGTGATCGCACAGTGGCAGGGGAAGCCTGCGGCTATGCGGTACGAATCTGAGAAACACCTTTGAATGTGCGCCGTTGGTTGCAGCGACACCTGTGATCCATGTCTCAAGTCCTTCCATATGCATCCCTGACGTGTCGTATGGTGACCCAACGCCTGATGCACTACTCAAGGACCTTTGGCCCGCTGTGCGCGCCTTGGGTCTCTTTTATGTGCGGGCCGGCCCCGGCCGGCCCTGAAGGAATGACCTGTGGTCGGGCCCTGCGCGCGAGGATGCGCCCAGGGTGTGGATCCCGGAGTCACCGTCCCTCACCCCCCGCGCGTGGGGGTGAACTCCCCCTGGGCGTGGGGTTGGACGGGGGCGACGGTGCCGACCGCCCCCCACCGGGCGCGTGCACGCACCTGCCGCGCGCGTCCCGAACCACGAGGATCGACCCATGGCGTCCAGCCTGACGAAGGACTCCGCCGGTACCCCTGGCTCCGAGAAGACCTTCTTCGGCCACCCCCGCGGACTGGCCACACTGTTCATGACCGAGATGTGGGAGCGGTTCTCCTACTACGGCATGCGCGCCCTCCTCCCGCTGTACCTGGTCGCCCCCGGCGGGCTGAACCTGGACGCGGGCACGGCGATCGCCATCTACTCCGTCTACATGTCGACGGTGTACCTGCTCTGCCTCCCGGGCGGCTGGTTCGGCGACCGCGTCTGGGGCCCGCGCAAGACGACCGCCATTGCGGCGTCCGTCATCGTGCTCGGCCACCTCGTCCTTGCCCTGCCCTCGGACGCGACCTTCTATCTCGGTCTGCTCCTCGTCGCACTCGGATCCGGCCTTTTGAAGGCCAACATCTCGACGATGGTCGGCCACCTCTACAACGGTCCCGCCGACCCGCGCCGCGACGGCGGTTTCACCGTCTTCTACATCGGTGTGAACCTCGGCGCCTTCTTCGCCCCGCTGGCGATCGGCACCGTCGGCCAGAAGGTCAACTGGCACCTCGGCTTCGCGCTCGCCGCGCTCGGCATGGCGTTCGGCCTGGTCCAGTTCCTGCTCGGCAGCCGCCACCTGTCGGAGAAGTCCGATATCGTGCCGAAGCCGCTGTCCGCCGCCGAGCGCGCCGCCACGCTGAAGAAGGCCATGATCTGGCTGCTCATCGCGGTGGTCTTCTACGCGATCGTGGTCGGCACCGGCACCTACACGCTGACCTGGGCGACGGTCCCGCTGCTCCTCATCGGTCTGATCGTGCCGATCGTCGTGCTCGGCCGCATCAAGCGCGACAAGGAACTGACGGCCACCGAGCAGTCCAAGGTCTCCGGCTACATCTGGTTCTTCGTCGCCGCCGCCGTCTTCTGGATGATCTACGACCAGGGCGCGTCGACCGTGGCGCTCTTCGCCAAGGACCACGCCGACACCAGCGTCTTCGGCTGGGAGTTCCCGGTCTCCTGGTTCCAGTCGATCAACCCGGTCCTCGTCATGGCGCTCGCCCCGGTCGCCGCCTGGCTGTGGCTCTACATGAACCGCAAGGGCAACGAGCCGAACACCGTCGTCAAGTTCGGCGTCGGCCTGGTCCTGACCGGCATCTCCTTCTTCGTCTTCCTGCTGCCGCTGACGGCGTCGGGCGACGGCAAGGTCAGCCCCTGGTGGCTCGTCCTGATCTACTTCTGCCAGACCGTCGGTGAGCTCTGCATCTCCCCGGTCGGCCTGTCGGTCACGACCAAGATGGCCCCGGCGAAGTACGGCTCCCAGATGATGGGCGTCTGGTTCCTCGCCGTGACCGCGGGTGACGCGGTAGCCGGTCTGCTCTCCACGTACGGCGTCGACCTGAACAAGACGGGAGTGGTGGCCGCGGAGGCCGCGCTCGCGGTCCTCGCCGGTGTCGCGGTGTACATGTACCGCAGGCGGGTCAAGGAGCTCATGGGCGACGTCCACTGACGGCTCCCGCCGTCGTCGACTGACCCGAATCGCCCGAACTGAAAGCCGCCGCACCACCCGGTGCGGCGGTTTTTGGCGTTTCTGCGGGTCCCGGGTCCCGTACCGGTGGAGCATCTGGCCATGCGCCGTACGTTGCTCACCCTGGTCCTCTGCGGAACGCTCCTCTCCGCCAGTGCCGCCGCCGGGACCGCCGCCCCCGACCCGCTGTCCGGGCGGGTCTTCTCGTACGGCTCCCACACGCGTCAGAACATCACCGTGTACGGGCACGGGGGCACTCCCCTGGTGATCCTGCACGGCGGCTACTGGTCCAAGGACACCGACTGGAGCGGCTGGGCCCGGTGGTTCGCGGCGCGGGGGTTCACCGTGTACGACACCGACTACCGGCTGACGTCGGACGCCGTCTGGCCCGCGCAGCGCGACGACGTGCTCGCGGCGCTGCGCTGGGTCGGCCGCAGGGAGAACGGCGCCCGACCGCTCGTGCTCGGCTCCTCGGCCGGGGGCCAGCTCGCCCTCCAGGCGGGCACCTACGGGTCGGGCCTCTCACGGGTGCGGGGCGTCGTCGCCCTCTCCCCCGTGGCCTCGCCCTACCGTGCGTGGCTGGCCGGGGCGGAGCGGGGTGCCTCGCCCGAGCGGCGGGAGCTGCGCGGGGCCGCGGAGCGGCTTGCCGGGTGCGTGCCGGATCGCGCCGGGGCGCGTTGCTGGGAGCGGTGGGGGGACCTCGCCGCGGTCTCCCATGCCTCGGGGCCGGACGATGCCCCTCTCTTCCTCGTCCACTCGACGGGCGACTTCGTCCCTGTCGTCCACTCCGTCGAACTTGCCACGGCGCAGCGCCGTGCGGGTCTGCGGGACGTGACCGTACGCACGGTGGGTGGCTCCGCGCATGGCGCTCCGCTGTTGAAGGAACCTGGCATGGCGCGGGACGTTCTGCACTGGCTCCGGGGGCGCTTTTAAGGGGCGCGGGGAACTGCGCGGCCAGCCGTCGACGGCCCGCAGACGCGTCTGCCTTCGGCGGTTCCACGGCGGGTGCGGCTTTGTTTTTGGTTGCTCGCGCCCACGCGGCGGAGCCGCAAATGTCACAGTCCCGCGCCCCTTACGGGGCTACCTCAGCGCAAGCCGCCCCTGCGGCGGGGCAGGAACGTGAAGACCGCTCCGCCCAGAAGGATCACCGTGCCTGCGACCAGGCCGAGCGCCTGCAGCGTCCCGTTGGACTCCGCGCCGGTGTCGGCCAGACCGCCCCCACTGGCAGAGCCACCCGTGGCGGAGGAGCCACCCGCCGTACCGCCGGTCGAGCCGG
This sequence comes from Streptomyces kanamyceticus, assembly GCF_008704495.1. Classification (NCBI taxonomy): domain Bacteria; kingdom Bacillati; phylum Actinomycetota; class Actinomycetes; order Kitasatosporales; family Streptomycetaceae; genus Streptomyces; species Streptomyces kanamyceticus. Next base: position 6,073,874 of record NZ_CP023699.1, on the reverse strand, counting down.
AGCCACCGGCCGCGCCGCCCGGCTGGGCCGCCGTGTCGATCTCCAGGGAGACCTCACTCTTGACGGGCGTGCACGTCGTCGTCGTGCCGAGCGCCTTGACCGTCAGGACGCCCGGTGACAGCGTCGACTTCCCGTCCGCCCCCGGCTTGTACGTGCCGGTCAGGTCGGGGATCGTCATCGGGTCGCCGGACTTGATGGGCTGCTTGTTGGTCGGGCCCTCGACATGCACCGTGCCCTTGTCCGCGCCGCCCAGCTTGACCTCCATCGACGGCTTCACGGAGTCCGCGGGGATGTCGGCGGGGCTGTCCATCACGGCCTTCTTGAACTGCACCGTCAGGCCGTAGTCACCGCCGGCCTTCTTGGCGTTGATCTGGACGGGCGAGGTGGCTTCCTTGTCGCCGATGGGCGTCTTGCACTTGTACGGGGTCTGGACCTCCTTGCCGGGGAAGTCGGTCTGCCCGTCGCCGCCACCGGTCGTACCGCCGTTACTGCCGCCAGTGCTGTTGCCACCGTTGGTGCCACCGTTGGCGCCGCCATTGGTGCCGCCATTGGTGCCGCCCGACGTACCGCCCGAACTGCCGCCGCCCGCCGTCACCTTGATGGTCGCGCCCGCCTGCACCTGCTCCTTGGGCGCGCACTTGGTGTCGGTCGAGATCGGCTTGCTGACGTTGATGTTGTACGCATCAGGGGTGAGCGTGATGTCGCCCGCCGCGGTCAGCTTCAGCTTGCCCTTCATGTCCGAGAGGATCATCGGGCTGTTCTTCTTGATGGGCGGGTTCGTGCGCTCGCCCTCGACCTTCAGGTCCCCGCTCTGGCCGCCGCCCACCTTGATGGTGCCGGTCGGCTTCACGGTGTCCTTGTCGAGGTCGAGCACGTCCGGGTTCTTGGACGCGGCCTGGGTCGTCTTCCACACGACCTCGATCTCGTCGCCGACCTTCGCCGTGGCCGGTGCGGTGATCTCCACCTGGGTGGTGCCCTGCACGGGCGGCAGGCCCGAGATCGGCGGTGGGACGCACTCCGTCTTGTACGCGACCGCGGCGGCCTGCGCCGGGCCCGCGGTCAGCAGGATGCCCGCCCCGCCGAGCAGTAGCGCGACCGATGCCGCGCCCGCTCTCCGTCGTTGCGTGATCACGTGTTTCCCTTCGTCGGACTGTTGTCGGACGGTGCGGAGAGCTGACCGGCGGCCGGTGCGCCGGGGTCTGTGTCGGGGGTGAACCACGGCAGGGACGACGTCGACGTGGGCGACGTGGTCGTCGGATCGCCGGTGCCGCCGGGGTCCTTCGGCGGGCGCGTCCGCCGGTCCGCCGCGACCGCCCCCTGCGGCAGCCGCAACTTCGGCAGGCGTTCGGTGAGTTCGGACAGGCGCGCGGTGCGGTGGCGGCCGGTGCGCGCGGTGCGGCGCCGGTTCGGGCGGAGCTTGTCGACGACGACCATGCCGATGCGGAAGACGGCGGCGGGCACCACGACGCAGAGCAGGATCCAGAACAGGGTGACGCCCCAGGGGCGGCCCACCCCCCACGGCTGCTCGGCCAGTACCTTCTCGCCGAACTTCAGGGAGACCAGATAGTCGCCGTGCGCGCCCGCCGACAGCTCGACGGGCAGCTTGATCTGCGCCTTCTTGCCGGGCGCGATGGTGCCGCGCCACTGCTGTTCCTCCCACTGCGGGGCGAACACGCCGTGCGAGGTGCCGACTTGGAAGACGGGGTCCTTCACGGGCGCGGAGCCGACGTTGCCCACCGTGAAGACGAGCTTTCGCGACGGCGGCGCGCCGAACCAGGTCAGGACGCCGCTCGAACCCTCCAGGCGGGTGTCGGTCAGGACCGACAGCTTGCCGCCCTTCGCCTGCTCGGGCAGCGGCTTCACCGGGTGGCCCGCGACCTTGAACACGGTGTCGGCCTGCGACTTCTCGCCCGTCACCGTCGCCACGTGGACGACGCACGGGCAGGGCTCCGGCGGCTCGGCCACGGGGAGCTTCTTGCTGAAGGCGCCGTTCTTGTCCGTGGTGACGGCGCGGCCCTCGGAGTTGGCGCAGGAGTTGGTGCCGCCGATGACGCCCTTGCCGGGTGCGGACTGGCCGCAGACCAGCATCATCAGGAGCGTGTCGGGACGCCATCCCGTGCCCTTGACGGTGACCGAACCACCCTTGCCCGCCTGGGACTTGGACAGTTCCACGCTCGGCTTGTCCGCGGCGGACGCGGTCGCCTGCGGGCCCAGCGCGAAGCCGAGCAGCGCGAGGACGACGAAGCCCCACAGTGCGTGCCTGCCGCGCCGCCCACGCCTGTTCCGCTTGCCCTTCACAATCCCTCTCCCGTCCCCGTCCCCGTCCCCGTGCTCGTGCTCGTGCCCACCCTCGCCAGTTCCCGCGTGCTGTCCTGCCGCTCCGGCGGCGCCGCTGCCCGCCCGGGTTCGTCGGGGCCCCGCCGCCGTCTGCGTACGAGATGGAAGGCGCCGCCCGCGAGGGCGAGCAGCAGGGCCGTGCCGCCCGCCACCGCGCTCCACGGCACGAAGCGGGCAGACCCGCTCGCCTGCGCGCGGGCGCCGCCCGCCGCCGTCACCGTCAGCCGCACGTCGACCGAGTCGAACGCGGGCGCGTCCGGCCAGGGTTCGGTCAGGGAGACCCGGCGGCCGGGCAGCAGCTCGACGGGCAGGGTGCGGGGCGCACGGTCGACGAGCGTGCCGAAGACGCCGTCGGCGCGCACCGCGAGCTTCGGGGTCAGCACGGTGTTGCCGCGGTTGACCAGGTCGTAGGTGATGCGGCCGGTGTCCTTGTCGACCTTGACGCGCTCCACGGTGAGCGCCGCGAGCGTCGGCCCGCCGACCCGCAGGTGCAGCCGGACGCCCACCGTGCGGCCGCCGCCGGAGGCGACGATCGCCCCGGGGTGGTCGCCGGGCAGCGCGCCCGTCGGCACCGTCACGGTGAACGGCACCTCGGCGCGGGTCCGCGGCGGCACCTTCACCTGCCGCTTCGCGAAGGCGATCCAGGCGCCGGTGTCCTTCGGCGCGCCCTTGGCCGGGGTGACGGAGAGGGCCCCGGAGCCGGTGTTGGCCGCGTCCGCGCCCCGCAGGGACACCGTGCGGGGCTTCGGTCCCGGGTTGGTGACGGTGACGGTGTCCTGGAGCACCGTGCCCGGGGTGCCCTCCGCGTAGAAGTAGGGCCGCCCGTCCTTCGCGGGTCGGGTGCCGCCGCCCGTGGCGGGGGCGACGGACCACGCGGCCCCGCCGCCGTCCGCGTGCGCGGGGGTCGCGGCGGCGGCGAGGAGTGCGGCCGCGCACAGCGCTGCGCGCGCGGAGGACGGCATCGCCATCGGCGGCATCGGCGGCTCCTGGTGCGTCGTTCGGTGGCCGGTCCTGCGGGTCGCGGAGCGCCTACCGCGAGCGTGCCGCCTGGTTCCTGCGGGTCAGCCAGAGCGTGCCCGCCGCGCCCGCGAGCAGCACGGTGCCGCCGAGGGTGCCGAGGGCGATCGCCGAGTCGGCGGGTCCCGTCTGGGGCAGTTCCTCGCCGCCGGAGGGGGCGCTGTTGGACCCGGTGCTGCCGGAGCCGCCGGTCGAGCCGGAGCCACCCGTCGTACCACCGGAACCGTCCGAGCCACCCGAGCCGCCCGAACCGCCGCCCGAGCCCTTGACGTCCAGTTCGAGGGAGGGCTTGGGGCTGTTGGACGGTGTGCAGGTGGTGGTCGTGCCGAGCGCCTTGATGGTGAGGACACCGGCCGTGAAGGTGACCTTGCCGCTCTTCTTGGGCGTGTACGTCCCCGACAAGTCGCTGATCTTGATGGGGGTGTTGGCCGGTATCGCCTCGGTGTTCGCCGCTCCGGAGACCGGCACGGTGCCGCTGTCGGCGCCGCCGACCTTGATCACCGCACTTGGCTTCATCGCGCCCTTGCCGAGCTCCACCGGGCTGGAGGAGACGCCCTTCTGGAAGGACATGGTGAGTTTGTAGCCGCTGCCGCTCTTGACGCTCTTGATGTCGATCGGCGAGACCGCGCCCTTGTTGCCGATGGGCGTCTTGCACTGGTAGTTGACGTCCTGGACCGTGGCCTGCGCGGCTGGAGCGGCCATCAGCACCGCTGAGCCGCCGGCCAGGGCCGCGGCAAGCGCGAGCGCGGCCCCTCGTTTCTGGTACGACACCTCGTGTTCCCCTCATGCCGGTCGGGCGTGCCGCGGATGCGGAATTACTGACGGCACATCAGATTGGGCGCTCAAGGTACGCCTGGGGCGTTGTCGAGGGAAGACAAAGGACAGGCCGGATCCAGGCGTGCGCTAACCGCGGGTAACAGGTTTGATCCGGCCCTCCGCGCCGCCGGTTCGCACGCTCTTCGGCTGCGGCGCCGTCGTGGCTGGTCGCGCAGTTCCCCGCGCCCCTTACGGGGCACACCCCGGCCCGGAGGGGCCTTAAGGGGCGCGGGGAACTGCGCGCTCAGCCACGACGGTCCCCGCGGTCAAAACAGAGGGCACGGGGGGGCAGGCGACCCCCGGCGCAGCGCACCCCGCCCCGGAGGGGCCTTAAGGGGCGCGGGGAACTGCGCGCTCAGCCACAACGGACCCGCGGTCAAAACAAAGGGCACGGGGGGGGGAGGCGACCCCCGGCGCAGCACACCCCGCCCCGGAGGGGCCTTAAGGGGCGCGGGGAACTGCGCGCTCAGCCACAACGGACCCGCGGTCAAAACAGAGGGCACGGGGGGGCAGGCGACCCCCGGCGCAGCGCACCCCGCCCCGGAGGGGCCTTAAGGGGCGCGGGGAACTGCGCGCTCAGCCGCAGCGGGCCCGCACAAGACATGGAAGACGAGCCGACGTCACCCGATCCGCCAAGCCGCGCCGGTCAGGCGGGCGCGCCGAGCTCCGCCCAGACCGTCTTCCCGGTGACACCGGGCGCCCGCACGACCCCCCAGTCCAGACAGAGCCGCTGCACGATGAACATCCCGTGCCCACCGGGCCGCCCCGCCCGATGCGGCGTACGCGGCGCGGGCTGCCCCGTCCCCCGGTCGGAGACCTCGATCCGCAGGACCTTCCCGTCGCAGGAGAGCCACAGCTCGTCCGGGCCCTCCGCATGGAGACACGCGTTGGTGACGAGCTCGGACACGACGAGGAGCACGTCCTCGGCGGCGGCACGCCGATCCGCGCTCTCCGCGGGCAGCCAGCCCCACGCGTGCAGCGCCTGGCGCGTGTAGTCCCGGGCGAGCGGCACGATGCCGCTCGCGCCGTTCAGGCTCAGCCTGCGGACCTGACGCCCCGCGGGAGCGTCCGCGACGGCGGCCTCGGACTCCGGGCCGCGGTCGCCCGGCGAGTAAGGCCGGGTGGTGCTCATCAGCGCTTCACCTCACCGACAAGGGGACTGAGGACTCTGTACACATCGGGGGACACTTAGGGGGCATCGGCTGCTCGCCGTCTCTGGCTGTTGATGTCTGTCTGTTGGCGGATCCAGGTCTCTCCTGCCCGGCCGAACCGTGAGAACACCCACTTATTCGGGATGGGCCGTGTGACGCTGGTAACGCCTTGATCACGCAGAGACAACTGACGCGTAACTTTCGCGTACGACCTTCATGGACTCAGTCGACCAGGGCCGCTTCGAGCGTTTCGTGAACGGTGAAGACGGCCTCCGCGCCGGTGATCTCGAAGACCCGGGCCACCACCGGCAGCATCCCGGCCAGATGGACTCCGCCCCCCGCGGCCTCGGCCTTGAGCCGGGCGCCGAGCAGCACATTGAGCCCCGTGGAATCACAGAACTCGAGACGCGAGCAGTCGACGACGAGGCGTGCGTAGCCGTCTGCCAGGCAGTTTTCGAGCGGTTCGCGCAGCAGATCGGCCGTGTGGTGATCCAACTCACCCGCAGCGGCCACCACGGCACTCTCGCCCGCCTTCCACACTTCGACCAGAAGCCGGCCCCTGTGTGCGCTGCCGACCGTCCCGCGGTCCATGCCGTCACTCTCTTCCGACCGTCGTGGCTATTGATGACGCCCCTGAACATTACGCCTTCCGTACGGTCTGGGGTACCCGAACATCCCCCAGAATTCGGACATTTCACCACGGACCGCACTTGCGACCGAGTTACCGAAGCGGGTAGGGGTAGAAGGGACAGCAATCAACACGACGGCTTTGGAGGCGCCGCACACCGCAGTGCACGTACTGGCATCGGCAGCCATATGCCGAGAACGATGGAGGACACCATGTCACCCCGGCTCGACGAATCGCGCACTGACCAAGCGACGTCGACACCCCCGCCTAACCGCTCCGCAACCGTGATCCCGGGTCCTGCCACGGAGGCCGTGCCCAGCACGACGGCCCCCGAAGCCCTCGAAGGGCTCCAAGACCTTCCCGAGATCCCGCCGTACGACGAGGTGGGGCCGCTGGATGCGCGGGCCCTGTCCAAGACCCTCTTCGAGCGCCTCGAATCGCTTGAGGAAGGCACCCACGAATACGCGTACGTCCGCAACACCCTGGTGGAGCTCAACCTCGCCCTGGTGAAGTTCGCCGCCTCCCGGTTCCGCTCCCGCAGCGAGCCAATGGAGGACATCATCCAGGTCGGCACCATCGGCCTGATCAAGGCGATCGACCGCTTCGAGCTCAGCCGCGGCGTCGAGTTCCCCACCTTCGCGATGCCGACGATCGTCGGCGAGATCAAGCGCTTCTTCCGCGACACCAGTTGGTCGGTCCGGGTACCGCGCCGACTGCAGGAACTCCGACTGGACCTCGCCAAGGCGGGCGACGAACTCGCCCAGCAGTTTGATCGCGCCCCCACGGTGGGCGAGCTCGCCGAGCGCCTGGGCATCTCCAACGACGAGGTCGTCGAGGGGATGGCCGCGTCCAACGCCTACACGGCGAGCTCCCTGGACGCGCAGCCGGAGGAGGACGACTCCGAGGGCGCGCTCGCCGATCGCATCGGCTACGAGGACCACGGACTCGAAGGCATCGAGTACGTCGAGTCGTTGAAGCCCCTGATCGCCGAACTGCCGCAGCGCGACCGGAAGATCCTCGCGCTCCGCTTCGTCGCGAACATGACGCAGTCGGAGATAGGCGAAGAGCTCGGCATCTCCCAGATGCACGTCTCCCGCCTGCTCTCCCGCACGCTCGTCAAGCTCCGCAAGGGGCTGACGGTCGAGGAGTGACCCGGCGTCACGCCATATCTCACGCCGTTCACGAGGGACCCTGTGGGGCCCACCCGCTGACTTCTCCGGTCAGAACGGGCGGGCCCCACACCCGTCTCCTCACCGCTCGCGGGACTCTCACACCTCCAACGCCTCCTGAACGAGTGCCACTCCCCGCCCACCGGGGCGATCGGGCCAGCCGGGCAGCGTCACACCGCGAATGACGTCCGGGCCGTAGTCCACGCCCTCCAGCGCGAGGACCAGCGCGAGCCGTCGCTCCGCTTGCAGCAGGCGGCGTTCGGCGGCGCGGCAGTAAGGGCGGGCGAGAGGTGACCCGCTCACGTCGACCGGACGATTCTCGGCGGCCTCACGTGCGTACGGGCTGCGCGGGAGGCGGGTCGGAGCTCGCGGGCCGGAGCGCGGTCCGCGCGGCGGTGGCTCCTCCGCCTCCGCGACGCGGGCGCGGCGGGTGCCCGTTCCGGGCAGGAACCGGGCGAGGAGGCGGCGCAGCACCTATCCCTCCCCCAGCTCGCACCAGACGGTCTTGCTGTCGGGCCCCTGTTCCACGCCCCAGCGGAGCGAGACCGCGTCGAGCAGGGCGAGGCCGCGGCCCGTCTCGTCGTCCCCCGCCGCCGTGCGGAGGACGGGCCAGACGCGCGGGTCGGGGTCGGTGACGGCCACGCGGATCCGGCCGGGGGCGCGGGTGAGGCGGACGGTGACGGGGGTTCCCTCGCCGAGGTGGCGGATCACGTTGCTGAGCAACTCGCTGACGCAGAGCTGTACGTCGGGGTGGGGGCCGTGCGGGTGCCATCCGCTCAGGGTGCGGCGGAGTTCGGGGACCACCTTGGGGACGGCGAGGAGGTCGAGTTCGAGGGTGGGGGCAGGGGCGGGGGCGGAGTCTGGGCCCGGGTCGTGCATGGGGTACGCCTTCCGTGCGCTGTGTGATGGATTGGTCACACAGTGACGTTGAGCGGCGTAGCGTGACAGGGGTTTGGGTTCCACAGTGCGATGTGTGGAAGGCGGTCAACTGTGGCGGCACGCAGGGACATTGATGGTTCGGCGAGCGTTCCCGCCTTCTACGGCAAGGAGCTGCGCTGGAAGCGGGAGGCGGCGGGGTGCACGCTCCAGGAGACTGTGGAGGGGAGTTACTTCGGGGCGACGTATCTGAGTGAGATCGAGCGGGGCGAACGGCGGATGCCGTTGGAACTGGCCTGCCATGTGGACCAGTTCCTGGGGACGGACGGGTTCTTCGAGCGGCGATGCGCGGATGTGCGGAAGGCCCGGAAGGGCGCACATGCCGAGTACTTCGTGCAGGTCTTGGAGGCAGAGCCTCGGGCACGGATCATCGAGGAGTGGAACACCGCACTTGTCCCCGGGCTGTTGCAGACCGGGACGTACGCGCAAGCGGTAATCCACTCCACGTATCCGCTGGACCTCCCGGAGGAGGTCGATGCGAAGATCGACGCTCGACTGCAGCGGGCCGGACTTTTCGACAACCCCAAGAAGCCGGAGTACTGGACGATCCTGCACGAGTCCCTGCTGAGGGAGCCGATCCTCCCGTCGGAGGGGATGGCCGAACAGCTGGACCACATCGCCGCGTTGGCAAAGCGCCGCCGGATCGTTCCACAGATCCTCCAGTGGAACGCTCCGACCCGTCCCTTCATGGATATGCCTCTCCTGTTCATGGAGTTCGACGACGCGCCGCCCCTCATGTACACGGAGGGTCCGTACCACGGCCAGTGCATCGACGATCCGGCTCTCGTGAAGCCATACCGGAAGGCATACGATCGGCTCAGGGCCGCCGCACTGCCGCCTGAGGCGTCCCTCGCCATGATCGAGGATGCGGCTGAGGATTACCGAAATGGCAAGCCACGACATTGACTTGAGCACCGCCGACTGGCGCAAGAGCAGCTACAGCAACGGCGGTGGCGGCAACTGCCTCGAAGTCGCGGACGGACTCCCCGACCTCGTCCCCGTCCGGGACTCCAAGCTCACGGACGGCGGCCCCGCCCTCCTGTTCCCCGCCACCGCGTGGACCCCCTTCATCACCGCCGTCACGGCAGGTGAACTGACGACCACCTAAGGGAGACCGCCCATGCCGTTGGACGGCGAGGACTGGCGCAAGTTCTTCGACGCGTTCGAGCGGGAGGCGTGGCGATTCGAGGCGCAGCCGACGTACGCCATGCCCAGAGAGCAGGAGAACGTCGCCCGCTTCCTGCGGGGCGAGGCCAAGCCGCCCGGCCACAACGCCCGCTGGCACGAGCGAGTGCGCGGTTACGTCGAGTCCGGCAAGCGCATCGGCCGCGTCCGCATCGTGCGTCGGCCACTCACCGACTACCAGCGGTACCAATTCGCGTGGGGCATCCCGGGCAACCTGGCGGCAGGCGAGGACATCCGCGTCCTGGACGTGACGCGGGAGGACTACGGGCTGCCGCTCACCGGGCGCGACTGGTGGATGTTCGACGAGTCCCGCATCGCCCACCTGAACTTCCGGCCGGACGGCACCCAGATCAATCGCGAGGCGTACGAGGGAGATCCAGCTCCCTACCGGGAGTGGAAGCGCATAGCCCTGGAGCACGCCGTGCCCTTCGAGGAGTACGTGAAGAGATGGCTCTAGCCCCGTGCCTAGCCAGAGCTACGCCTTGAGCATCGCGACCTCGCGCGCGTGCTCGGCCAACTCGCGTACCGCGTGAGCCTTCTGGTGCGGGCGCATGCTCTTGCGCATCGCGTGAAAGTGATCGTCTCCGCGAGCCGAGGACACCTGTTCGTACTCGGCGAGGAAGCAGCCCCAGGACTGGCACGCCGCGTCGACATGCCCGAGTTGGAGCTGCCGCTGAGCGAGCAGGGCGATGGCAACACCTCCCGCACCCCCTGATCCCGACCCCGTCCCACCTGGCGGAGGAGGGGTCGCGATGGACAAGACCGCGACATCGAGGAGGACCAATGGGTAAGCACAAGGGCGAGCCGAGCGACAAGCCGTGGACGCCGCCTCCCGAGCCCCCCAGTCCCGACGGCGGCGGCCCGAGCAAGTAGGTGACATGGACTACCAAGCAATCGCTCGCCGGGAACTCGACGTCATGGGGGCCTTCCGGTCCCCATGGCTTCGATCCGCCTTCGACGCCGTGGACCGCGAGGCCTTCGCCCCCGACGCGTTCTGGGGGTACGACACGGACGAGCACGGGCGCCACGTGGTGATCGACAAGGCGGCCGACGCGGACGCGTGGCGCCGGGCCGTGTGGAACACCCATCGCTCACTCATCACGCAGATGGACGACGGGGTCACCGCAGAGCAGGGGCCCCTCAAGGGGGACTTCACCTCTTCGATCTCGGCACTGGACATCGTCTTGGAGAAGCTGAACCAGCTCGAAGTCGAACCCGGCCATAGCCATGGGGTTCTGCACATCGGCACGGCCTCGGGCTACGACTCCGCCGTGCTCAGCGAAGTCGTGGGGAGTGAGAACCTGACCACCATCGAGTTCGATCCGGTCCTGGCCGCGCGTGGCGCCAAGAACCTTCGAGGTGCCGGGTACACGCCCACAGTCATCTGCGGGGACGGCCTGGAGGGCTGGGTGGCGACCGCTCCGTACGACAGGGTCATCTCCACGGCAGCCGTACGAAGCATCCCGCGTCAATGGCGCGAAAAGTCCCGTGACGGCGCGATCGTCCTGGTGCCCTTCAACACGCTCTACGCACGAGGTGGCCTTCTGAAGCTGCGGGTGCGTGGCGGAGTCGCGTCAGGTCGGTTCGTCGGCGGGGCCTGCTACATGTGGGTGCGCAGCCACCGCCCCAAGAATCAGCTCATGCCCCCGGTCGACAGCCGGAAGGATGCCTCGCCCATCGACCCTGAAGAGATTCTGGGGCGCGGCTGGGCTCAGGACTTCGCGCTGGGGCTGTACCTGCCGGACGTGTCCCTGTCCCACCGCGGAGAAGGCGAGGACCGGCAGGTCCAGCTCTGGGACGAGGAGGGGACGTCGGTCGCCATCGTCAACTACGACGAGTGGTGGCGTGGCAGAGCGGTGACCGTCTACGGAGAGCGGAACCTCTGGGCCGAGCTGGTCGGGGCGTACAGCGCGTGGTGTCTTTCCGGGCGGCCGGACTACAGGCGCTTCGGGCTCACCTACGACGAGGCCGGTGAGCACCTCTGGCTCAAGCATCCAGCAGACGTCCTGCGGTCCAGGCCGACTTGGTGACCCGCCGCTCACACCCGCGCGAGCACCGCCGCCCGCGACCGGCTCAGGACCACACACCCGTCTCCTCACCGCTCGCGGGGCTTTCACACCTACGGCGTACGCGGAGTCCGGCAGGTCAGGTCCTTCGCGGGGAGCCTGCCCGTGGTCAGGTAGTGCGTCGCGGCCTTGTCCGCGCAGCGATTGCCGTCGGGCGCGTAGAGGACTCCGTGTCCCTCGCCGCCCGCGACGGTGAGCAGCCGGGAGCCGCGCAGCGCCCGGTGCAGGGCCCGGCCCGCGAAGAGGGGCGTCTGGGAGTCCCACTCGTTCTGCGTGATCAGCGCCCCGACCCCGTTGTCGATCCTGGTCTGCGGTTCGCTGCCCCGCTGCCAGAAGGCGCAGGGGGTGATGGCCGCCGCGAAGTCGCCGTACAGCGGATACCGGGCCTTGTCTCGGATCGCCTCGCGGCGGTACTGCGCCGGGTCGTGCGACCAGGTGCGGGTGTCGGCGCACATGACGGACCAGGCGCTGGAGAGGAAGTGGTCGTCGGGCGCCTCGGCCCCCTGCCCCGGCGTGCCGGACGGGGCCGGGTCGACGTCGCTGCCCTTGGCCGCCCTTCTCAGTCCGGCGATCCGTTCGGCGGCCCTCTGGACGTGGAAGAACGTGCTGTTGTCGGCACGGATGGCGTCGCCGGTGAGGGGCTGTCCCTCGAACACGATGGGCTCGCGGTTCGCCCGCGCGATCAGGTCCCAGTACGTCTTGCGGACCTTCGCCGGAGTGTCGCCGAGGCCGTAGGCCGCGTGCCGACGGGCGGTCCACGCGGTCCAGCGCGTGAAAGCGTGCTCGGCCGCCTTCGCCATGTCCTGGAACATCCCCCGGTAGATCCGGGTCGGGTCGGTCGCGCTGTCCAGCACGAACCGGTCGGCCCGCCGCGGGAACAGCTGCGTGTAGACGGCGCCGAGGTAGGTGCCGTAGGAGGCCCCCAGGTAGGAGATGGTCTTCTCGCCAAGCGCCGCGCGGATGACGTCCATGTCGCGGGCGCTGTTGCGGGTGGTGAGGTGCGCCAGCTTGCCACCGGCCCTGGCCCGGCACTTCCCGGCGATGGTACGGGCCCGGGCCACGTCCTTCGCGAAGGTCTCCGCCTTGTACGGCCGGTCGGCCTGTTCCTCGGCGGTGAGACCGCAGCTGACCGGGGAGCTCCGCCCGACGCCCCTCGGGTCGAAGCCGACGAGGTCGTACCGCCGCCGTACTTCCGCGGGGTACTTCATGAGCGGGTCGACGGGCAGGTGCAGGCCCGGTCCGCCGGGGCCGCCCGGGTTCAGCAGCAGAACGCCGTGGCGTGCCTTGGCGCTGCCCGCCTTCAGCCGGGATATCGCGAGGTCGATCGTCCTGCCGCCGGGGTCGCCGTAGTCCAGCGGCACCTTGAGGGTCGCGCACCGGAAGGTGGCGGGGCCCTTGGCGTCGCAGCGTTTCCACCGGAGCTTCTGCTGCGCGTACGGGCGCAGGGGGTCCTTGGCCGTGGGGGCGCCGGATGCCGTGGAGACGACGAAGTCCGTTGCGGGCGTCAGCGCCGAAAGGGCGGCCGCCGCGAGGCCGACGGCGAGTAGGGAGGCTTTGCGGGTGATTCTGCTTCGCACGATGGTGCTCGTCCTTGTCGAAGAGAGTGGGCAGCTAATTCACCGATGCGGGAGACGACGGAGGTGAGGGAAAGGAAAGCCGCTCACATTCCGTTCACGTGGTCGCGAACGCACTGCGTGTACTCGTGGAAACTGTCGGGCTGATAGCACTCCTGCGTCTTGTTCGCGTACCAGAGCATGAAGACGGCGACGAGCCCTGACACCACGATCGCGAGGGACGACGTCACCACGGCGGTGACCGCCTTGCCCCGGCCCGCACCGGTCCGCTTGGCCGTCAGCAGCGCGGCGATGCCCAGGATCAGGCCGATCACGGCGAGCGGGCCGCCGATGAAGACGACCGAGGTGCACAGGCCGATGACGCCCAGCGTCACGGCGGCCGTGGCCAGGCTGTTCTTCGGTGCCGTCGGAGGTTCCGTCGGAGGTGCTGTCGGAGGTGCCGTCGCATTCCGTACGGCGTGGTCCTGAGCGGAGGCGTTCATCGGTCTGCCCGTCCTTTCGTCCCGTCAACTGGTGAGAACCCGATTCTGGTTTTCGGGGCCCTTGGGCACATCGCGGGAAGGCGGGAGAATTCCCTCCCCCGATCGGGGGAGGGCGCCGGTGGGCGGTCCGGTCATACTTGCCTGGCCATGTTCAGAGGAATCCGGCCGCTGCTGAGCGGCTCCACGTATGCGGGTGCGCTGTTCGCCTATTGCGGCGCGTTGGCGAGCCTTCCCCTGCTGCCTTTCGCCGCGCTACCTGCGGTGGCTTGGCCGTCCGCTCCCGTGGGCGTGCAGTTCGCGCTGACCGCGCTGGTCTGGGCCGTACTGATCGGTGCGATCGGCCTCGCCCGCACCACGCGGCGGGTGCTGATCGCCTGCGCCCGGCGGATGCTGGGGGTGCCGTTGCCGGACCCCGTGGGCGAGCGTCGGCGCGGCGCCGACCGGCTGCGGACCCCGCTCTGGCTGCTGTCGCACGTGCTCCTCGGGTGGGTGGGGGCGCAGCTCGGCGTCCTGCTGTTCGTCGCGGGTCTGCTCCTTCCCGGCGGGTGGGCCGGTGCCGAGGCCGGGGTGAGTGTGCACGGCTGGTCGCTGCGGGCGGGGAGCGGCTGGCAGAGCTGGGCGGCGGCCCTCTGCTGCGTGCTGCTCGCGGCGGCTCTGTGCCTGGCGGTGACGTACGCCCTGCGGTGGCTGGCGCCCAGGCTCCTCGGCCCTTCGTCGGGCGAGCGGCTCGCCCTCGCGGCCGAGCGGGAGCGGGCCCTCGCCGAGCGCGAACGGGTCCTGGCCGAACGCAACCGTCTTGCCCACGAGTTGCACGACTCGATCGGGCACACTCTGACGGCCGCCACGATCCAGGCGGCGGTGGCGGGCGAGATGCTCGGTGCCGACCCGGTGGCGGCGCGGGCCGCCCTGCGCAGCATCGAGGAGTCGACCCGGGCCGCCCTTGAGGACCTGGACTACGTGCTCGGCATGCTGCGCGAGGAGAAGGCGGGTACCGCACCTGCCAGGACCCTGGCCGACCTGCCCGAACTCCTCGACCGGCTGCGGCACGCGGGCGCGGTGGTGGAGCCCGACCTTTCGGGCGACTACGCGCAGGCGCAGGGCACGCTCTCCCGGGCGGCGTACCGGATCCTGCAGGAAGGGCTGACGAACGCGCTGCGGCACGGGGCGGGCGGTCCGATCCAGGTCAAGGTGGCGGCCGCGCCGGACTCGCTGGAGCTCGCCGTGGTCAACCGGACAGGCGCCGGGAGCGGCACGGGCCAGGGCGCCTTCCCGACGTCCGGGCACGGTCTGCCCGGCCTCGTCGAGCGGGTGCGGCTCCTGAACGGCGAGATCGAGGCCGGTCCCGACGGGCCTGAGCACTGGCGGCTCGCGGTCCGGCTGCCCGTACGCTTGCCCGCATGATCGACCGCACCACCCTCCTCATCGCGGACGACGACGAGGTGACCCGCAGCGGTCTGCGCACGCTGCTCGCGATGCAGCCGGGGATCGCCGTCGTCGGGGAGGCCGCCGACGGCGTCGAAGCGGTCGAGCGGGCCCGGCAGTTGCGGCCGGACGTGGTCCTGATGGACGTACGCATGCCGCGCCGCAACGGCATCGAGGCCACCCGGCAGCTCCTCGCCGAGTCGGCGGACCCGCCGAAGGTCGTGGTGATCACCACCTTCGAGAACGACGACTACGTCACCGCCGCGCTCAGCGCGGGCGCCAGCGGCTTCGTGCTCAAGCGGCTCCCCGTCCCCAAGATCGCGGAGGCGGTGCGGGTGGTCGCGGCGGGCGAGGCGATCCTCTTCCCCGCGGCGCTGCGCCAGATGGTCGCCGCCCGCCCACGGGAATCCGCGGATGCGCTGCCGCGGGCGGCGCTGACGGGCCGGGAGGAGGAGGTGCTGCGCCTGATGGCCACCGGTCGGTCCAACCCGGACATCGCGGAGTCGTGCCGGGTGAGCCTGGAGACGGTGAAGACGCACGTCGGGAACGTACTGACCAAACTCGGCGCGCAGAACAGGACCCACGCGGTGGTGATCGCGTACGAAACCGGCCTGGTCGTGCCCGGGGGCGCGGGGGCCGGGTGAGCGGGGCGTCACACCCACGCGAGTGAGCTGGGCGTCACACCCGCGCGAGCACCGCCGCCCGCGACCGGCTCAGGACCACCGCGCCGAGGGCCGCGCCCCAGCAGACCAGGACCAGGAGCGGGCGCAGCCAGGAGGTGTCCGCCCCGCCGGGGGTGACCAGCGTGGCCAGTTGGTCGAGGGAGCGGGTCGGGAGGTAGTCGGCGGCGCGGCGCAGGCCCGTGGGGAAGTCGTCGAGCGGGAACCACAGGCCGCCCAGGAGTGCCAGCGGGAAGAACACGCCGAGGCAGGTGAACTGCGCGGCCTCGCCCACCGCCACGAGGCCCACGGCCAGGCCCGCCACCACGAAGACGGCGCTGGCACCCCAGATCACGGCCAGCGCGGCGAGCCAGTCGGCCGCGGGCATCGACACGTCGTTGACCAGCGCGCCAAGGGCGAAGACCACCAGGGTCGCGGGCAGCGTGGCCAGCCACGCGGTGAGGGCCTTGGCCCCCAGGTAGGCGCGGCCCGAAAGCGGGGTCAGCAGGATCTGCCGGGCCCAGCCCTCGCCGCGCTCCGCGCCGAGCCGGATGCCCGCGGCGTTGAGCGCGCCGAAGAACGCGCCCGACACCGACATGGACAGCATGTAGTCACGGGCGAAGTCCGGGCTGTCCGAGATGGCATCGGCCGCCACCACGGTGAACATCAGGTAGAACCCCGCGGAGAAGAGCACCGAGAAGGTCAGGAAGTAGCCGCTGCGGATGAGGCAGAGGGTGTCCAGCTTCGCGTAGCGCAGCACGTGCACGTCAGTGCTCCTCTTCCAGCAGGGTGGCCACGGCGTCCTCCAGGGAGGCCGTCGTGAGGGTGAGGCCGCGCGGCACGGTCCCGGCCGTGCCGCCGACCTTGGCGTAGAGCGCGGCGAGCGTCGCGTCGCTGTCGGTGGTGGTGAGCACGCGGGTGCCGTCGTCGCGCTCCTCGGTCGTGCGGACGCCGGGCAGGCCGCGCAGCATGCTGTCGGGCAGCGGCTCGTCCGTGCGAAAGGAGACGCGGCTCTCGGTGAACGCCGAGCGCAGCTCGTCGACCGTGCCGTCCGCGACGATCCGGCCCGCCCTGAGCACCACCACGCGGTCGGCGAACTGTTCGGCCTCGTGCAGGTAGTGGGTGGTGAAGAGCACCGTCGCGCCGCTCCTCGCGCGCTCGTTGAGGATCTCCCAGAAGCGGCCGCGCGCCGCGACGTCGAGGGCGACGGTGGGCTCGTCGAGGAACAGCAGCCGCGGCAGTCCCGCCAGGGCGAGGCCCAGGCGCAGACGCTGCCGCTCGCCGCCCGACAGCTGTGTCACCTGCCGTCGGCTCAACTCCCCCAGGCCGCACTCGGCCAGGACCTCTTCGCTGGCACGCCGCCCGTACAACTCGGTTACCAGGGTGATCAGTTCGCCGACGCGCACGTTGCGCATCAGGCCCGACTCCTGCAGCATCGCGCCGAGTTCGCCCGCGGCGAGCCCGGGTCCCGGCGGGCCGCCGAGCACCTCGACGGTGCCGCCGGTCGGCCGCAGCAGGCCGAGCATGACGTGGGTCAGCGTCGTCTTGCCCGCGCCGTTGGCGCCGAGCAGCGCCACCCGCTCGCCGCGCCGCACCTCGAGGCCGACCCTGGACAGGGCCTGTATCCGGGCGCCGCCGCGCCGCCGGACGACATCGACGTCGCGCACGCGTACCAGAATTTCCGCCGCCGTCATCCTCGCCCCTTGCCCCTCGTCCGATTCCGACGCCATCGAGCCGCGCCAGAGTAGCAGTAGATCGTTTACGGGAAATGGTTCACAATCGTTCACCAATGACATTTGTAACCGGTATTCGATGACGCGGCCCGGGGAATTCCGCGTTGACAGGCGAGTTCCGGCCTTCCGATACTTGGGAACTTGTGCGGGACATTCACCATTCGCGTTCCGCGCTTCATCGATAAGTGATCCGGGAGGTGAATTCACTTGAAGATCGAGAGCGTGATCGTTGTCGAGCACCGCAGTTCGGCCCTCCAGCCGGGCCTCGTGTCGGCGGCCGACGGGGCCGCCTTCGGCGTCGTGGTGCCCGGGGCGTCCTCCTGCTGCGCAGGTTGTACGTCCACGTCCTGCGGAGCCGTAGTGCGCCCGCTGGCGTAAGCAGAAGGGGTGCCGGGCGCGCGCGGCCCGGCACCTCCAGGGGCGGCACGGCGCCGCAGGAGGAAGCGAGAGATGATTCCCAAACCTGTCATCATCAATGTCCCTGTCGACGACGTCGACGCCGGAATCGATTTCTACGAGGGGTTTCTCGGGCTCCGGCTCGCCCGCTCCCTCGCACCTGACCAGATTTCTTTCCACGCCCCCGTTTCGAGCGACGGCATACTGCTCACCGTCAATAAGCGGAATTTCCCGGGCGAGGGCCCTACGGTGATGTTCGCTGTCGAGGACATGGATGCGGCACTCGCGTCGTGGAAAGCGTCGGGCGGCACCGTCGTGGCCGGACCCTATGACCTTCCGCTGCCGCAGAAGATCCGCGACGAATTCCGTGATCAATTCCGGGACAGCCCCTTCTACCGCGGTGAGGCGGGCGACTCCATGGGGCGGGGCGCGAGCCTGCACGACGCCGAGGGCAACCGCCTGGGGATCGTCGAGCTCAGCGAGTGGGCGCACGCCACGTTCGCCCTCGGCGCGTACGCGAACCCGGTCAGCGAGGAGCAGTTGAAGGACCAGTCGATCGCGCTCGCCCGGCGGGTCCCCGCGAGCACCCAGCTGTTCGACGCGGCAGGCGCGACAGACGCGACGGACGCGACGGACGCGACGACCGAGCGGCACCGGCCAGGAGGACCCAGCGCATGAACGAGGATTCCGGTCTCACCCAGTTCAGCCTCGGCATCAACGCCTATCGCGTACTGGCGCCCGAGGCGCGGTCGGTGGGCGTGCGCACGCACCAGCTCCGCTTCGACAACCTGGGCGCCGAACCCGCCGCCGCGTCCGGCAGCCGCGTGGCCGAGGAGTTCCTGACGGCCAGCCGCCTGCGGGCCCACGACCGCGAGGGCGTCCTGTCCGCCGCCGACTACTTCGGCGACTCCATGGTCACCACGCTCGCCCAGCTCGACGACGACCCGGTCGCCACCCACCAGCTCACCGAACTGCCCGCCTCCGTCGCGGCCACGATGGAGCTCGGCGAGGCCCTGATGCGGCGGCGCAGCGTGCGCCGCTACAGCGGGGACCCCATCGCCGCGGCCGAACTCGCCACCGTCCTGCGGCTCGCCGACGGGCTCACGGCGGAGGCCGACGTGGAGCTCCTGCGCGGCGGCCACGAGACGTTCCGCTTCCGTACGGCGCCCAGCGGCGGCGGTCTCTTTCCGGTGGCGCTGCACGTCGTCGCGCTCGACGTGAGCGGCCTGGACGTGGGCGTCTACCGCTACCAGCCCGTCCGCGACGTGCTGGTCAAGGAGGACGGCAGGGCGGGCGTCGACCGGGTCCTGGACGCCTTCACCACACCGGGCACCGCGATCGCCTTCGACACCGCGGCGGCGCTGGTGGTCCTGGTCGCGAGTCCCTGGCGGAGCATGCGCAAGTACGGGCCGCGGGGCCTGCGTTTCGTCCTGCACGAGTCCGGCGCCATCGCGCAGAACATGCACCTCGCGGTGACCTCGCTCGGCCTGGGCTCGACCGACTGCGCCAGCTTCGTCGACGACGAGGTGCACGCGGCGCTCGGCATCGACGGGGTGCTGCGGGCGGCCGTGCACTCGGTGGTCCTGGGGAGGCTGGAGTGACCGGTGCCGCCGCGGCGGGCGGAGCGGGCGGCGCCGGCCGGGACCTCCTCGTCTACCTGCACATCCCGTTCTGCCGCTCCAAGTGCCACTTCTGCGACTGGGTGACGGAGGTGCCGACCTCGGAGCTCCTGCTCAAGGAGAGCGACCAGCCGCGCCTTCGCTACATCGACGCGCTCTGCCACGAAATCACCGAGCGCGGCGCCACGTTGGGCGCCGCGGGCTACCGGCCGACCATCCTCTACTGGGGCGGCGGCACCGCCTCCATCCTCACCCTCGAAGAGATCGCGAAGGTGAGCGCGGCCCTGCACGAGGCGTTCCCGCTGCGCGAGGGTCTTCGCGAGTCGACGATCGAGTGCAGTCCCGAGACCCTCGACCCCGACAAGCTCGCCGCGTTCCGCGAGGTCGGCTTCACCCGGCTGAGCAGCGGCGTGCAGTCCTTCGACGACCGGCGGCTGCGCACCCTGGGCCGCAGCCACGACGCGGACCAGGCCCGCCGCATCGTCCAGGAGGCGGCCGACGCCGGGTTCGAGGACATCAGCATCGACCTGATCTGCGGCTTCCCGGGGCAGCCGCCCGCCGAGACGTACGACGCCGTGCGCACCGCGCTCGACCTGCCCCTCACCCATGTCGCGCTGTACCCCTACCGTCCCGCGCACGGCACGGTGATGCGCCGCCAACTGGGGCGCGGCAACCGGCACATCGACCGCGACGAGCAGAAGCGCGGCTACGCCGTGGGCGCCGAGCTCCTTGCCGACGCGGGCTTCCCGGAGTACGCGATGAGCCACTTCGGCACCCCGGACCACCTCTGCCACAGCGACCTGGCCTACTTCCAGCTCCGCTCCGACTGGGCCGGATTCGGCTCCGGCGCCACCTCGGTGCTCGGCGGCCGCTACCTCTCGCACGCCCGCGGCCGCCTCCTCGACTACAACCGCGACCCGCTCGTCTTCGAGGAGGAGTACGAACTGGCCTCGGCCGCGATCGCGCCGCGCCTGCTCTACCAGTCCCTGACGACGTACGAGGGCGCGCGCCGCGACTGGTGGGAGGAGCGCACCGGGCGCCCCTTCGACGAGGTGATGGACCAGCGCGCCTGCCGCACCCTCCTCGACTTCTTCGCCTCCGTCACCACCGTTGAGCGCGACGAGGACGGCCTGCGGCTGCCTCCCGACGACGTCGCCGACGCCTTCATCGAGCTGCAGTACCTGAACGCGCCCCGGCAGGGGCGCACCGACCTGTCCGTGACTGCCGCCGCACTCATGGGCTGACCCGACCGGGAGGAGAAGTCCGTGTCCACGCGACGCACCAGCCGCACCGTGCGCATCAAATCCGTCTATTCGGTGGTCCCGCACGACAGGAACACGGTGGAACTGCGCTCCGGCGTATGGAATCCACAGTCGATCACGCTCGTCGACCACAGCGGGGCGGGGCGCCTCAGCACCCTCGTCAGCGGGCTCGACGGCACCAGGGACCGGGCCCAGCTCGCCAAGGAGGCCGGGGTCACCAGGACCGAACTGGAGGCGCTGATCGACCACTTGGACCAGCTCGCCGTACTCGAACACGGCCCCTCCACCGCGCTCGACGCCTACCTCGACCGGACGGCGAGCGGGCGCGTCGAAGAGGCCACCCTGCCGTCCCTGCGCGTCCTCGGCGGCACGGCGGCCGCCCAGGTGGCCGGGCTGCTCGGCGCCCATGAACAGCTCACCGTCACCGCGCCCGACGAACACGCCGAACAGCTGCGGCTCCTGGACGAGTGCCCGCTGGACGTCCTGGAGGACGGCCTGGCCTTCGAACGGTTCGCCGAGCGGTTCGAGGACTGGCGCGGCTGCCTCCTGGTGCACGTCGCCGACGCGGTGCACCCGCTGCGCCTCGCCGTACTGAACCGGGTCGCGCTGGCGCTCGGCACCCCCTGGATCCAGGCCGCGCTCGACGGCCCGCTGCTCCTGGTGGGGCCGACGTTCGTGCCGGACAGCACGGCCTGTTTCACCTGCTTCGAGACCCGCGTGGTGATGAACCTCCGCGAGGGCGCCGCCTACCAGCGCTACAAGAAGGCCCTGGCGGGCAACGGCGCGGCGGCCGGGGAGCAGGGCGACGGCGGCACCGGGGTGCTCTCCTCGCTGCTCGCCTCGCACACCGCGCTCGAAGCGCTGAACATGGCGGTCACCGGCATGACCAGCACCGTCGGCAAGGTGCTCGGCGTCTATCTGCCGTCGATGGAGATGGTCTACTCCGAGGTGCTCAGGCTGCCCGGCTGCCCGTCCTGCGGCACCGTGCCCGAACGCGACGGCACCGAGGTCTACTTCGACGTCAGGCGGTGGGTCGATGCCTGAGCTGCGCACCGCGTCGGGGCTGCGCCTGGTCGAGCCGCCCGACGTACAGACGAGCCGTCTGCGCCGCCGCATGCACGCGCCGCTGTGCGGTCTCATGCCCCAGCTCGGCTTCCTCACCCGGCCCCGGTACGCGCCCCGCCTCATGGTCTCGGGCGGCGACCTCACCGGCGTCCACGTCCTGCGCGACCAGCCGCGCCCCAAGCTGGGCAGCTACCACATCGGCGGCTACGGGATACGTCCCCACGAGTCGCACATCCGCACCCTGGGCGAGGTCGTGGAGCGCTACGCCGGGTACGTCGCCGCCGTGAGCGGCGCGTTCCCCGTCCGGTTCGCCCCCGAGGCCGACCTCGCGGACGAACCGCACTTCCCGGTCGGCTCCTATCTCCCGTACACCCAGGAGCAGTTGGCGAGCGAGGGATTCCCCTTCCGGCGTCCGCGCCCCGAGGAACCGCTGGGCTGGAGCCGCCTCACCTGCCTGCGCGACGGCACCGACACCTGGGTGCCCGCCCAGCTCACGACCGTCGGCTACGTGGTCCGCGACGCCGAGGGCGAACCCTGGGTGCAGCCCGCCGTCACCACCGGCACCGCGGCGCACACCGACCCGCACAAGGCGGCACTCGGCGCGCTCCAGGAGATGGTGCAGATCGACGCGGCCGTCGGGCACTGGTACGGCGGGACCAGGTCGGTGCGCATCCGGCCAGGCGCGCGCAGCGCGGCGCTGCTCAGGATCATCGCCAGGCACTGCCATCCGCTGGGCGGGCAGCCCGAGTTCCACCTGCTGCCCAGCGCCGACCTGCCCGGCTTCACCGTCGCCTGTCTGATCCGCGAGCCGGGCGGGCAGATCCCGGCGGTCGCCGTCGGCCTCGGCATCGACGTACGCCTGGAATCCGCCATGTACAAGGCGTTCCTGGAGGGCGTCGGGGTGCGGGCGCTGGCCACCTGGACGAGCGTCCAGGACCACACCACGGGCGCCGCCACCGACGACGAGGCGATCTTCGACCTGGAGAGCAACGTCGTCCTCGCCGCGTCCCCCAAGGGCGCCCGCGTCGTCGAGGAGCGTTACGGCGACTGCGACGAGGCGAGCGCCGACGACCTGCCGCCCGATCCGGCGGACACGGACCCCGAAGCCTGCGTGCGCACGCTCGTCCGGGCCTTCCACGACACCGGCAAGCGCCTCTACGGCGGCGATCTGACCACCGTGGACGCCGCCGAACTCGGCTTCGTCGTCGCCCGGTTCTGGAGCCCCGACCTGCTCACCCTGCCGCTGCCCAGCGCCCCGACGGCGGCCCATCCCCGGTTCCCGGCCTACGGAGGGTTCCAGCGGCATGCCCCTCATCCGTTCCCCTGAACTGACCGGCGCCGCCCCCGAACTGACCGGCGCCGTACCGGCCGACACCCGTCCGCTCCTCGCCGCCACCGTCGTCGTCCTCGGCCTCGCGTCGATGACCGTCGCCGCCCATCTGCACACCCGCTGGGCGGGCCTGCGACGGCTTCCGATGCTCGGTCTGCACCTCGGCGTCTGCGGCCTCGCCGTGCTCGGCGCCGCCGCGCTGCTCGGCACGGGCGTCCTGCGGCCGGTGCGGGACGTCGGCTGGGCGGGGCTCGCGGCGGGGCTGCTGCTCGGTCCGCTCGTGGGGTACGCGGCCACCCGCGCCGACCGGTCCGTGACGCGGTGGTGGGGGCGGCGGGCCGGACACTCCGTGCGCGACGACCGTCCGGTGGCGCTGCGTTCGGGGCACGCGCGGCCCGCCGGGGTCGCCGTCGCGGGTGCCGCCACCGCCGGGCGGCGCACCGGACTCATCGAGGCGCGCAACGACTTCGCGCCGACCTCCGCGGACCTGCGGGTCCGCCTGCCGCTGCTGCTCGCGGTGGCGCTGGCCGAGGAACTGGTCTACCGGGGCGTGCTGTTGGGCCTCGCCCTGCGGGCAGGGCCCGTGCTCGTCGTGGTCGGCGCGGTCCTCGGCGTGCAGCTCGTCTTCGCCGTGTCCCACGTGTTCTTCGGCTGGGGCCAGGTCCTCTCCAAGCTGCCGCTCGCCGCGCTGTGCACGGGCGCCGTGCTGCTCACCGGCACGGTGCTGCCCGCCGTCATCGGGCACGCGCTGTTCAACACCTGGGTCTGGCGCTACCACCGGGCGCGTCCCTCGGCGGCCCGCCAGAACCGCCCCGCCGCCTCGGCCTGGGGGACGGCCCGATGAGTACGCCGCTGCGCGTCCTCGTCCTCGTCGCCGTCGTGCTCCTCTACTACTGGCTCGGCAAGGCCGTCCTCTTCCGCGCCGTGCGGCACCTCGCGGCCGTGACGCGGATCGGCCCGGCGCGCTGGGGCACGGCGCAGCGCGCCGACGTCTTCGAACTGGCCGCCGCGGGGGCCAGCCACGTCGTCGTGGTGGCGGCGCTCCTGGCGATCACCGGGATCGGGCCCGGCATGCTGGTCAGCGGCCTCGCCAGACCGGAACTGCTCGGCCTCGGCGTGCTCCTGGGCATCGGCGAACTGGCCATCGGTTCGCTGATCTGCCGGGCGCTGATCGAGGTGAGGCTGGCGGGCGGGGCGCGCCGCCGAGTGCCTGCCTCGCCGGTCAACTCGGCGCGGACCACAGGAGGTTCGGGCCTCCAGACGCGTACCTCCACGCCCGTCCGCGTACGGCCCCGCGAGGACCACGGCCTCTCCCTGCGCTCCTGGCTCGGGCGCTCGCGCGGCGGCTGGATCCGGCACCACCTCACCGCCCTGAAGGTGCTTCCGCTGTGGGCGGCCCTCGGCCTTACCGGGGTCCAGGTCGCCTCCGAGGAGCTGGTGTTCCGCGGCATCGCCCTCACCTGGCTGCGTGACGCGGGACCCGGCGTCGCGCTCACCACCTCCATCGTGCTGTTCGTCGTCATGCAGGCGTTCTTCATGTCCACCTGGCAGGGCGCGATGTTCCCCCTGATGGGCGGCGTGGTGATGGGGGTCGTGCACGGCCTGGTGTTCTGGGCCGTGCCGGACGTGGCGCCGCTGGTGGTGGCCCACGTCGTGTTCTTCGTGTTCGCCGTCATCTAGCGCGTGGCGCACGGCGCGTAAGGCGCACGGCGCGTGGAGCGAGAAGGAGTACCTACGTCATGGAGCACGGCCTGTCGTTTCTTCCCGATGCCGAACACCACGGGCTGCCCGCGCCCGAGTACTTCCGGACGCTGCTCGACCTCAGCAGGCTGGCCGACGAGGCGGGGCTCAGCCATGTGAAGATCACCGAGCACTATCTGCGCGCCTACGGCGGCTACTGCCCGAGCCCGCTGGCCTTCCTGGCGAGCGTCGCCTCCGTCACCACGCGGGTGCGCCTGATGACCGGGTGCGTCCTGCCGGTCTTCCACCACCCGCTGCGGCTCGCCTCGGAGGCGGCGATGGTGGACGCGCTCAGCGGGGGGCGGCTCGACGTCGGGTTCGCGCGGGCCTATCTGCCGTACGAGTTCGAGGCGTTCGGGGTGCCGATGGACGGCAGCCGCGAACGGTTCACCGCCACGGTGGACGCGGTCCTGCGCCTGTGGACCGAGGAGAAGGTCTCCGTCGACACCCCCTACTTCCGGTTCTCCGACGCGACGGCGCTGCCCCGCCCGGTGCAGTCCCCGCACCCGCCGACCTGGATCGCCGCCGTCCGCTCCCGGTCGAGCTTCGCCTGGGCCGGTGAGCAGGGCCACGGGCTCCTGGTGACCCCGGCGCTGACGCCGCTGGAGGAGATGGCCGACCACATCGCGGTGTACCGGGAGAGCTTCGCGCAGGCCGGGCACGCGGAAGGCCGCTCGCGCGTCCTGGCGAGCCTGCCGCTGTACGTCGGCAGGGACGACCGCGAGGCGTTCGCGACGGCGGACCCGCTGCTCGCGCACTACCTGCGGGTGTGGGCCGAGTCGACGGACGCGTGGACGACGACGGTCTCCTCGGACTACCGCGGCTACACGGGCATGAGCCGGGCGATCCGCGCGATGACCCCCGAGTCGTTCCGCACCCTCGGCGGCGCCGTCGTGGGCGGCCCGCACCGCGTCGCCGACCGCATCCAGCACATCGCCGACATCCTCGACGTGGACGGCTTCCTGTGGCAGGTGGACTTCGGCGCGGTAGGCGGCGCGGTGGCCCGTCCCGGCGTGGAACGCTTCTGCGCGGACGTACTCCCAGAACTGGCCATCCGCCCCGACCCGAACCGCCCGGACTGACCGAACCGGCCGAGCCCGCGCCGCCCAGCAGGCGCCGGGGCCCGTCCGGCGACGCCTGGCAGGCCCTGCCGCTCGGCGGGCAGCGGGATTCGTCCAGCGACAGCTGGCCTTCCCCGCCGCCCCGCGAGCGCCCAGATCCGGCCCAGCCGGGCACCGCCGCCGTAACCACCTCGCGGCGCGGACGGGCTTCCCGAACCCGCGCCGCCCGGCAGGCAGGCACCGTGGACCCGCCCAGCCCGCGGCCGGCGACCGATCAGATCCAGCCCAGCCGCGCCGCCGCCGCGGCCGCCTCGTGGCGGTTGCGGGCGCCTGTCTTCGTGATCGCCCGTGACAGGTAGTTGCGCACCGTGCCCGGAGACAGCGAGACGGTGGCCGCTATCTCGGCCACCGTCGTCGACCGTCGTGAGACGCCAAGGACTTCACACTCGCGCGGGGTGAGCGGACATCGTTCGGTGAGCAGGGCGCGCACGGACAGGTCCGGGTCGAGTACCCGCTCGCCCGCCATGACCCGCCTGAGTACGTCCCGCAGTCCCCTCATGGAGACCGTCTTCATGACGAACGCGGACGTCCCCGCGGCCACCGCCCTGCGCAGCTGCGCGACGTCCCCCGCCGTGGTCAGGATGACGCTGCGCGCGCACGGGCAGTGCCTGCGGAGCGCCGCCACCGTCTCCAGGGCCTTCTCGGTGCGCTCCAGGTCGACCAGGACCACGTCCGGCGCCAGCCGGAGCGCCTCCCGGACCACATCGGCCCCGGCCTCCGCGCCGCCGACCAGGCGCAGGCCCGGCTCCTGCTGCAGAAGGCGGGTGAACGCCTTCCTGTCGAGTGTGTCGTCCTCCGTCACCAGCACGGTGATCTCACGGCGCCGGGTCCGCACAGCACTGTAGGTCTCCACTCCTGCCTCCCCCGTACGACATCCGTTCAAGGCTGCCACGGCTGGCCGGTTGTGCGCCCCATGCGTTTCCGGCCAACGGGAGTGGGCCCAGGCGCCCCAGGGCCCACTCCCGTCAGGCCACCCGCGCCCCGCGCCGCCAGACCCGGGTCACCAGGGGCACGCCGGGCCGGTAGGCGAGGTGGACGTGGCTCGGGGCGTCGAGCAGGGCCAGGTCCGCGCGGGCACCCACCGCGATCCGGCCGACGTCGTCGCGGCGCAGGGCCGCCGCGCCGCCCGCGGTGGCCGACCAGAGCGCCTCGTCGGGGGTCATGCCCATGTCCCGTACGGCGAGGGCGATGCAGAAGGGGACCGAGGAGGTGAAGGACGAGCCCGGGTTGCAGTCCGTGGAGAGGGCGACCGTGGCGCCCGCGTCCAGGAGGCGGCGGGCGTTCGGCCACTCGGCGCGGGTGGAGAACTCGGCGCCGGGGAGGAGCGTCGCCACCGTGTCGCCCTGGGCGAGCGCGTCGACGTCCGCGTCCGTCAGGTGCGTGCAGTGGTCGGCCGACGCGGCGTCCAGTTCCACCGCCAGTTGGACGCCGGGGCCGTACGAGAGCTGGTTCGCGTGGATGCGGGGGTGCAGGCCCTTCGCCTTGCCCGCCGTCAGGATCGCGCGGGCCTGGTCGCCGTCGAAGGCGCCCTTCTCGCAGAAGACGTCGATCCAGCGGGCGTGCGGGGCGCAGGCGTCGAGCATCTCGCCGGTGACGAGAGCCACGTACGCCGCCGGGTCGTCGGCGTAGTCCGGTGAGACGATGTGCGCGCCGAGGTAGGTGACCTCGTCCGTGTGGCGTGCCGCGATGCGCAGGGCGCGGGCCTCGTCGTGCGTGGTGAGGCCGTACCCCGACTTCGTCTCGAACGTGGTCGTGCCCTGGCGCAGGGCCTCGGCGAGGTAGCGGGTGACGTTGGCTTCGAGCACCTCGTCGCTCGCCGCGCGCGTCGCCGCGACCGTGGTGCGGATGCCGCCCGCCGAGTAACTGCGGCCCGACATGCGGGCGTTGAACTCCTGGGTGCGGTCGCCCGCGAAGACCAGGTGGGAGTGCGAGTCGACGAAGCCGGGGATCGCCGACCGGTTCTCCGCGTCGTACGTCGTGTCGGCGGCGGGCGCGGTCGCGGCGGGGCCGACCCAGGCGATGTGCTCGCCGTCGAGGACGACGGCCGCGTCCGTCAGGAGGCCGAGGGGGCTTCCGTCCCCCTGGGAGGGGTCGTTGGTGACGAGGCTGGAGATGTTGGTGATGAGGGTGGTGGGCATCGGTTCCTCTGCGGGTGAGTGGGGGCGGGCGTCTTGCCTCCGGCGGTTCTTTCCCCGATCCCGCCCCTTCCCGAAATCTCCCGGCTCCGCCGGACGGTGCCAGGTCGATCACCGGCTCCGCCGAGTTCGTCCTCAAACGCCGGACGGGCTGGAAGACATCCCCGGATCCGGCTGGAATTCTGGAGCGGGTCCGGGGGAAGAACCAGCTCCTCCGGCGGGGAAAATCAGCCCCTCCGGCGTTTGAGGAGCGGGGTCCGGGGCGGAGCCCCGTGGCAGGGGCGGGACGGGGCGCGTCAGTCTCTCAGCGACGCGATCGCCTCCGTCAGCGCCGACGGCACGTCGGGGACCAGGGCATGGACGCCGTCGCGTACGACATGACGGCCCCCTGCCACCGTGTGGCGGACGTCCGCCGACGTTCCGGCGAAGAGCACCGCCTCCGCGCCGAGGCGCGGGACCGGGCCCGCCGTGCGGACCGAGTCGAGGGCGATGGTCGTGAGGTCCGCCAGAGCGCCTCGCTCGATGACGCCCGCGTCGGGCCAGCCGAGGGCCGCGTGCCCGTCGGCGGAGGCCGCGCGCAGCAGGGCCGCCGCCGTCCAGTGGCCGCGCGTGTGCGAGCGGAGGCGTTCGTTCAGCTCCATCGCGCGGGCCTCCTCCAGGATGTCGATCACCGCGTGGCTGTCACTGCCCAGGGAGAGCGGGCTGCCCGCCCGCTGCAGGCGGACCGCGGGGCCGATGCCGTCGGCCAGGTCGCGTTCCGTCGTCGGGCACATGCACGTGCCGGTGGCGGAGCGGCCGATGAGCACGATGTCCTCGTCCGTGAGGTGCGTGTTGTGGACGCCCGTGGTGCGCGCGCCGAGCACGCCGTGGTCGGCGAGGAGGCGCGTAGGGGTCCGGCCGTGGACGGCGAGGCACGCGTCGTTCTCCGCCGTCTGCTCGGAGAGGTGGACGTGGAGCGGGGCACCGCGGGCCCCCGCCCATTCCGCCACCGTCCCCAACTGCCGTGCGGGGACGGCCCGTACGGAGTGGATCGCCGCACCGATGCGCGCGTGGTCACGGTCCTTGAGGAGCGAGGCCCGCTCCGCCCACGCCTGCGTCGTACCGTCGGAGAAGCGCAGTTGGTGGCGGTTGGGGGGCTTGCCGCGTTCCTCGTCGAGGAGTCCTGACGCCACGTACGCCGTGTCCAGGAGCGTGATGCGGACGCCCGCGTCGGCGGCCGCCTGGATCAGCGCCTCGCCCATCGCGTTGGGATCGGCGTACGGCGTGCCGCCGGGGCCGTGGTGGAGGTAGTGGAACTCGCCGACCGTGGTGATGCCCGCGAGCGCCATCTCCGCGTACACCGCACGGGCGAGCGCGTGGTACGTCTCGGGCGTCAGCCGGTCCGCCACCGCGTACATCGTCTCGCGCCACGTCCAGAAGGTGCCCGAGCCGACCTGGACCGTGCCGCGCAGGGCCCGGTGGAAGGCGTGCGAGTGGGCGTTCGCGAGGCCGGGGAGCGTCAGGCCGCGCAGCACCGTCGCACCCGGTGGCGGCGCGTCCGCGCCCGTGCGGACGGCCGTGATCCGGTCGCCGCTCACCTCCACCGTCACGCCCGGCTCGACATGGGTGTCGAGCCAGGCGTGCTCCAGCCAGTACGTGTCCGTCCGCTCCGTCGTCACCTGCACGCCAGCCCTTCCAGTACGTCCGCCAGTGCGGTCACCCCGGCCAGGCAGTCGTCCTCCGCCGCGTGCTCGGCCGGGGAGTGCGAGACGCCCGTGGGGTTCCGTACGAACAGCATGGCGGTGGGGATCGAGCCGGACAAAATACCCGCGTCGTGTCCCGCTCCCGTGCCGAGGACGGGGAGCGGCCGTTCCGTGCCCGCGCCGAGGATCGCGCCCAGCTCGTCGCGGAGCGCGTGCTCGAACTCGATCACCGGCGTGAAGGACTCGCGTACGACGTCGAGGTCGATGCCGTGCCGTTCCGCGTACTCACGGGCGGCCTTCTCGATGCCGGTGACGACCGTGTCCAGGGACTCCTGGTCGGGCGCCCGCGAGTCCAGCCAGCCGCGCACCAGGGACGGGATCGCGTTGACGCCGTTCGGCTCGACGGAGATCTTGCCGAACGTGGCCAGCGCGCCCGCGAGTTCGGCCTCGCGGCGGGCGGCAAGGACGGTCTCCGCGTACGACAGCATCGGGTCGCGGCGGTCGACGAGCCGGGTCGTGCCCGCGTGGTTGGCCTCGCCCCGGAAGTCGAAGCGCCAGCGGCCGTGCGGCCAGATGGCGGACGCGATGCCGACGGGGTCGCCCGACAGGTCGAGGGCGCGGCCCTGCTCGACGTGCAGCTCCACGAACGCGCCGATGCGGGCGAGGCGTTCGGGGTCGGCGCCGATGCCGTACGGGTCGTAGCCCGCCGCCTCCATCGCCTGCGGCAGCGTCACGCCGTCGCCGTCGCGGAGCTTGTGCGCGGCCTCGATGGTGAGCTGTCCCGCGGCGAGCCGGGAGCCGACGCAGGCGAGGCCGAAGCGGGCGCCCTCCTCGTCGCCGAAGTTGACCAGCGCGAGGGGTCTGATGAACTCCGCTCCCCGGTAGCGGAGTTCGTCGAGCGCGGCGAAGGAGGAGACGACGCCGAGGGGGCCGTCGAAGGCGCCGCCGTCGGGGACGGAGTCCAGGTGGGATCCGGTGACGACGGCGTTCCCCAGGCTCGGGTCGCCCAGCCACGCCCACTGGTTGCCGTTGCGGTCCAGTTCGTAGGTGAGGCCCCTTGACTCCGCCTGGGCCTTGAACCAGGCGCGGCAGTCGGCGTCGGCGCCCGTCCACGCGTAGCGGCGGTAGCCGCGGGAACGGGTGTCCTGTCCGATGGGCTTCAGGTCCCGCCACATCTCCTGGAACGACGGGGCGGATGCGGCGGGGCTCCGCCCCGAACCCCGCTCCTCAAACGCCGGAGGGGCTGAATTGCTCGCCTGCGAGGCCGAATTACTCACTCGCACCCTCTCGCATCGGAACCCGCACGCCCTTCTCGTCCGCCACCGACTCCGCGATGTCGTACCCGGCATCCACGTGCCGGATGACGCCCATGCCCGGGTCGTTCGTCAGGACGCGGCGGATCTTCTCGCCCGCGAGCTTCGTGCCGTCGGCCACCGAGACCTGGCCCGCGTGGATGGAGCGGCCCATGCCGACGCCGCCGCCGTGGTGGATGGAGACCCAGGAGGCGCCGGACGCGACGTTCACCATGGCGTTCAGGAGCGGCCAGTCGGCGATCGCGTCGGAGCCGTCGAGCATGGCCTCGGTCTCGCGGTAGGGCGAGGCCACCGAGCCGCAGTCCAGGTGGTCGCGGCCGATGGCGAGGGGCGCGGCGAGCGTGCCGTTGCCGACCATGTCGTTGAACATGTCGCCCGCCTTGTCGCGCTCGCCCTGGCCGAGCCAGCAGATGCGCGCGGGCAGGCCCTGGAAGTGGACGCGCTCGCCCGCCATCTTGATCCAGCGGTGCAGGGACTCGTTCTCGGGGAAGAGGTCCAGGAGCGCCTTGTCCGTCTTGTGGATGTCGGACGCCTCGCCCGACAGGGCCGCCCAGCGGAACGGGCCCTTGCCCTCGCAGAAGAGCGGACGGATGTAGGCGGGTACGAAGCCGGGGAACGCGAACGCCCGCTCGTAGCCTGCCAGTTGTGCCTCGCCGCGGATCGAGTTGCCGTAGTCGAAGACCTCGGCGCCCGCGTCCATGAAGCCGACCATCGCCTCGACGTGCTTGGCCATGGACTCGCGGGCGCGGGCGGTGAAGCCCGCCGGGTCCTTCTCCGCGAGCGTCTGCATGTCGTCGAAGTCGACGCCGCTCGGCAGGTACGCGAGCGGGTCGTGCGCGGAGGTCTGGTCGGTGACGATGTCGATCGGCGCGCCCTCGGCGAGCATGCGCGGGAGCAGGTCCGCCGCGTTGCCGAGGAGGCCGATGGAGAGGGGGCGGCGGGCGTCGCGCGCCTCGACGGCCAGCTGGAGCGCGTGCTCCAGGGAGTCGGCCTTCACGTCCAGGTACTTGTGCTCGATGCGGCGCTCGATGGCGCGCGGGTCGACGTCGATACAGATCGCGACGCCGTCGTTCATGGTGACGGCGAGCGGCTGGGCGCCGCCCATGCCGCCGAGACCGGCCGTGAGCGTGATCGTTCCGGCGAGGGTTCCGTTGAACTTCTTCGCGGCGACGGCGGCGAACGTCTCGTACGTGCCCTGGAGGATGCCCTGCGTGCCGATGTAGATCCAGGAGCCCGCGGTCATCTGGCCGTACATGGTGAGGCCGAGGGCCTCAAGGCGGCGGAACTCCTCCCAGTTCGCCCAGTCGCCGACCAGGTTGGAGTTGGCGATCAGGACGCGCGGCGCCCACTCGTGGGTCTGCATCACGCCGACCGGGCGGCCGGACTGGACGAGCATCGTCTCGTCCTGCTTGAGGGTCTTCAGCGTGCGCACCATCGCGTCGAAGGAGCGCCAGTCGCGGGCCGCCTTGCCGGTGCCGCCGTAGACGACGAGCTTGTCGGGGTGCTCGGCGACCTCGGGGTCGAGGTTGTTCTGGAGCATGCGGAGGGCGGCCTCCTGCTGCCATCCCAGGGCGCTCAGTTCAGTGCCGCGAGGTGCCCGAACGGGGCGGGGTCCTGACATGGCGGTGCCTCCTCGTATGAAGCTGCGTACGGAGCTACTCACTGTGACCTTGTTATTCACATCCTGATGGCCTGAATAGAGCTAGTCAATAGCGAACGAATGCACGAGTACGCCAGCGGCGTCCCGCCTCGGATGATTGGCTGGATCACATGGGCACGGACGAGGAACGCGAGCAGATCACCCACGGCGAGCAGGGCCCGGGCACCACCCCGGACCAGGAGAAGACCCAGGACCTCCGCGCGAGCGGCGACAGCGCCACCCGCCGCGACCAAGCCGTGCGCGCCGCCGTCGAACAGGGCGTCGTGGGGCCCGCCGCCCCCGTCGTCGGGCTGCTCGACGTCACCGGCATCCGCACGGCCGCCGCCGAGCTGCGCGCCGCCTTCGACGCCGTCGTCGAGCCGGGCACCCCCGTGCTGCACGCCTTCGCGGTCAAGGCCGCCCCGCTGGTGCCGGTGCTCAGGCTGCTGCGCTCGGCGGGCATCGGCGCCGAGGTGGCGAGCCCCGGGGAGCTCGGCATCGCCAGGGCCGCGGGCATCGCGCCCGCGGACACCGTCCTCGACTCCCCCGCCAAGACCCCCGCCGAACTGCGCCAGGCCCTGGCACTCGGCATCGCCGTGAACGCGGACAACCCGCAGGAGCTGGCCCGCATCGACACGCTCGTCCAGTCGGCGCCGACCGGATCGCCCATCGGCCTGCGGGTGAACCCGCAGATCGGCGGCGGCTCGATCGACGCGGTGTCGACGGCGACGGCCACCTCCAAGTTCGGGGTGCCGCTGCGCGACCCCGGCGCCCGCGACTGGCTCCTCCAGGCCTACCTGGACCGGCCGTGGCTGACCCGCCTGCACGCGCACTCCGGGTCGCAGGGCATGACCCTGGAGATGATGGTGCGGGGCGTCACCGCGGCGTACGAACTGGCCGAGGAGGTCAACGAACGCGCAGGGCGGCGGCAGATCGACACCATCGACATCGGCGGCGGACTGCCCGTCAACTTCTCCTCCGACGAGGTGAGTCCGACCCACGCGCAGTACGCGCGCCGCCTCAAGTCCCGCGTGCCGGGGCTGCTCGACGGGCGCTACGGCCTGGTCACCGAGTTCGGCCGCTCGCTGCTCGCCAAGCAGGGCACGCTCCTCGCCCGCGTCGAGTACGTGAAGAAGGCGGGCGGCCGTCCGATCGCGCTGACGCACGCGGGCGTGCAGGTGGCGACGCGGACCGTGTACGCGCCCGCGTCGTGGCCGCTGCGGATCGCCGCCTACGACCCCAAGGGCAGGCCCAGGAGCGGTCCCGCCGTCGGCCAGGACGTGGCGGGCCCCGCCTGCTTCGCGGGCGACCTGCTCGCCGAGAACCGCCCGCTGCCGCTGCTCGAACAGGGCGACTACGTGGCGGCGTTGGACACCGGCGCCTACTACTTCGCGCACCACTACTCGTACAACAGCCTTGCCAGGCCCGGCATCTACGGCTTCTCGTCGTACGCGGACGAGGTGCGCTTCGCCGCGGTGCGCGAGCCGCAGACGCTCGACGAGATCGTGGCGGAGGCGGGCGGCGGCGCGGAACGGGACGCGCTGCGCCACCTCTGAACGCGCCAGGCTCTGGGTGCACCAGGCTCTGAGCTCACCAAGCTCTGGGCTTCCTCAACTCCCGCATGGTGACGTGCGTCACGGGCAGACCCTCCCTCCAGACCCGCTACCGGTCTCGGGGGAGGCACCTGTGACGACAACCGGCACGTCCACCACCACACCACCGCCCGCCGAAGAAGGCGCCCTGCACCGCGCCATCGGCCCCAAGCTCCTGATCCTCTTCGTGATCGGCGACATCCTCGGCACCGGCATCTACGCCACCACCGGCAAGGTCGCGGGGAAGGTCGGCGGCGCGCTGTGGCTGCCGTTCGCGATCGGCTTCGTCGTGGCGTTCCTGACGGCCGCCTCGTACGTCGAACTCGTCGGCAAGTACCCGAAGGCGGCGGGTGCCGCGCTCTACACCCAGAAGGCGTTCAAGACGCCGTTCCTCACCTTCATCATCGCCTTCATGGTGATGTGCTCCGGGCTCTCCTCGGCGAGCGCGGCGGCCCGCGCGTTCAGCGGGGACTACCTCGGCGAGCTGACGGGCGACGCGCTGCCGCCCACCCTGATCGCGATCACCTTCATCGTGCTGCTCGCCGCCCTGAACATGCGCGGCGTCTCGGAGTCGGTGAAGGCGAACGTGGTCCTCACGCTCGTCGAGCTGACGGGCCTCGTCATCATCCTGGGGATCGGCGCGTACGCCGTCCTGACCGGCGACGGCGAACCGTCCCGGCTCACCGACTTTGAAGCGAACGGAACCGGATACGCCCTGATGACGGGGGTGTTGGGGGCGACGGCGCTCGGCTTCTTCGCCTTCGTCGGCTTCGAGGACTCGGTCAACATGGCCGAGGAGACGAAGGATCCGGTGCGCACCTTCCCGCGCGCGATCTTCATCGGCGTCGCGGTCACGGGCACCATCTACGTCCTGGTCGCGCTGGTCTCCTCCCTCCTGGTCGACTACAAGACCCTGGAGGGATCGAGCGGCCCGCTGCTCGAAGTCGTGAAGGCGGGCGGCGTCGACTTCCCGCACGAACTCTTCGCCCTGATCGCCCTGTTCGCGGTCATCAACTCGGCGCTGATCAACATCATGATGGCCTCGCGGCTCTGCTACGGCATGGCCAACGAACGCATCCTGCCGCGCGCCATGGGCCGCGTCCTCTCCCGCCGCCGCACCCCGGTCGTCGGCATCGTCTTCGTCTCGCTGCTCGCCATCGGCCTGGTCTCCACGGGCGAGATCGAGGGCCTGGGCGACACCACGGCGTTCCTGCTCCTGTGCGTGTTCGCGGTGGTCAACGTCTCGGTCCTGGTCCTGCGCCGCGACCGGGTCGACCACAAGCACTTCCGTACGCCGACGGTCCTGCCGGTACTGGGCGCGATCACGGCCCTGATCCTGGCGAGCCCCCTGGCGGACCGTCCGGCCGAGGTCTACATCCGGGCGGGCGTGCTGATCGCCATCGGGGTCGGACTGTGGGTGGTCAACAAGGCGGTCCTGAAGGCGCGGGGCGAGGACTGAGCTTGACGGGGGTCTGAACCGACCCGGGGGACGGCTCGATCGCTTGCTCGATACATCCGGTCATTCGCGAGCCGTCCCGGATGCCCCCGTGAGCCGATCCCGTCGAGATCGGGCACGTTCCCCCGGGAAATGCCCATTCCTCACGGAACCGGGGTTTCGCTGCGTACTTTCCTCCCACCGAGTGGTGCGAACCACCCGGTCGGGTGGTGGGGGCCACCCGGTTTCACCTGGGGAAGGGGAGGCAGCGTGCCCGGAATCGACGAGTGTCTGCTCGAGGCGATGACACTGCCCGGGGCACGCGGAGCCGCGATCGTCGACTGGACCAGTGGGCTCGCCCTCGGTTCAGTCGGCGAATCGCCCAACGGCGACCACGAGGCGACCGCCGCGGAGACGGCGGAGGTGGCCCGCGCCGCCGCCGAGTACCGGGCGTTCGCACCGGCCGACGCGACGTACGACGACACGGAGAGCGGCCCGTACGACAGCACGGGCGGCGGCACCTACGACGGCGCGGACGACGATGCCAAAGGGCTCCCCGTCGAGGACCTCATCCTCACCACCCGCGCCGGATTCCATCTGATCCGCTTCGTCGAGACGACCTTCGACAGCAGCGTCTTCCTGTACCTCTGGCTCGACCGGTGCACCGGCAACCTCGCCCTCGCCCGCAGGCAGTTGCGGGACCTGTCCGAGCGCCTGGTGCTGAGGTGAGCGCCATGCGGATCACCGCGCCCGCCACGTCGCCCATGCTGCTGCGCCTCGCCGACGAGCGGGCCACCGGCGCGTTCCTGCGCGACCAGGGCACGCTCTACCTCGTCGAAGGACGCGTCGTGCACGCGGAGAGCCCCGCCGCGCCGGGCATCGACGTACTGCTCACGGCGGGCGGGTCGCTGCCCGAGCAGGGCTGGCAGGAGTCCCTCACGCTGGCGGGGACCCGGCACGAGGTGGGGCGCCATCTGATCGACAGCGGCCGGGTGGCCGCGGGCGAGCTGGAGATGTGCCATCTCGGCGCGCTGTACGACGCCGCGTTCTTCGTGCTCGGCCCCGCCTGCGGGCCCACCCGGTTCCGCTACGGCGTCGCGCACTGGCTCGGCCGGGTGCGCCCCGTGGACGCCGAGGCCGTGGAGCGCGAGACGCGGCGCCGCCGGGCACTCCTCGACGGCATCTGGCCCTGCCCCGACGTCGACACCGCGCCCGTGGTGCCCCGGCCGCCCGCGCCGGGACAGACCGTCACCGGACGCCAGCGCGCCCTGCTGCGCCTGGCCGACGGCGTCCGCACGCCGACCGCCATCGCCTGGGCGCTCGGCCGTCCCACGTTCCACACACTGATCGAGGTCAGACGGCTGGCCGCGGCGGGCCTCGTGGAACCCCCGCAGCCGCAGGACCCCGCGGCGGCCCCCGTGGCCCTTCCCCTCCCGGTCCCGGCGGACTCCGCGGCGCCGGACATCGCCCTACTACGCCGGGTTCGCGACGCGCTGGAGGCAACCCTGTGAATGCCCGTACCGCTCACCGGGCCGAGTCCTGTCCCCCATGAAGCTCATGGCGCTCTGGAAGCGCACCGGGAGGAGAAAGCTGATGACTTCGGAAGCCGATGTGACCGGCGAACTGAAACGGCTGCGGACCCGGCTCCCCCAGCTCAGGGGCGCGCTGACCGCCAGTGTCGACGGGCTCGTCCTCGCGCAGGACGCCACGGACGTGGAGGTGGAGGGCGTCTGCGCCCTCACCGCGGCGGCGCTCGCGGTGGCCCTGCGCCTGTCCGACGCGACCCATCAGGGCGACTTCCGCGAGCTGTTGATCCGCGCCGACCACGGATACGTGGCCACCTACGCGGCCGGTTCATCGGCCGTCCTGACCCTGCTCGCCGAGCCCCAGATCAACGTGGGCCGGCTGCATCTGGAGGCTCGCCGCTCCAGCGCGCTCATCGGCGACCTGGTCGACGCCGCCGTCGTACGAGCGGAGGAACCCTGACCCATGCCCCCCACCACACCCTCACCGTCCTCGTCATCGCGGACACCCAGCAGACGGAAAGGAAGTGCACGATTCATGGCCAACACGGAGACCGCACTCAAGGAAGCCACCACGTCCATCGACGGCGTCGTCGGCGCCGCCCTGGTCGACTACACGAGCGGCATGGCCCTCGGCACGATCGGCGGCGGCAAGGAACTGGACCTGTCCGTGGCCGCGGCGGGGAACACGGACGTCGTGCGCGCCAAGCTGCGCACGATGGAACTCCTGGGGCTGAAGGACGAGATCGAGGACATCCTGATCTCGCTCGGCACGCAGTACCACCTGATCCGGCTGATCAAGGGGCGCAACAACAACGGCCTCTTCCTCTATCTGGCCCTCGACAAGGACCGGGCGAACCTCGCCATGGCCCGCCACCAGCTCAGGCGCATCGAGACGAGCCTGGACGTCTGACCCGCGCCGAGGACCGGCGGCGCCGTGCCCCGTGGTGCGGCGCCGTCAGCCGTGCGCCCTCACTCCACGAAGAGCCCCCGCGCCGCCGCCCGCACATCGAACTCCTCGAGCCGCGCCTGCGCGTCCGGCAGGCCGTCGCACATCGCCTCCAGGAGGACCCGGCCGAGCAGCATCGGGGCGCAGGCCGTGTCGAAGGCGAGGCCCGTGCCGACCGCGGCCGGGAGCAGAAGGTCGGAGTGGGCGGCGACCGGGGCGAACGCCGAGTCGGCGACCGTGATCACGGTGAGGCCCGCCGAGCGCGCGTAGGCGAGGGCGTCGACGACCTCGCGGGGATGGCGGGGCAGCGCGAAGCAGAGGAGGGCGGTGGCACCGGCCCTGACCGCCGCGTCGACGCGGTCGGCGAGCATCGTGCCGCCCTCGTTCAGGAGGCGTACGTCGGGGTGGACCTTGGCGGCGAAGTACGCGAAGCCGTACGCCTGGGACGCGGCGGCGCGCAGGCCGAGGACGGGCAGCGGGCGGGAGGCGGCGATGAGCCGTCCCGCCCGCTCGACGGGGGCCGGGTCCGCGAGGACCTCCGCCAGGTGCCGCAGGTTCTCGATCTCCGCCTGGACCGCCTGCTGGTACTCGTTGAGGGAGTCGCCGAACGACGTCTCCGGGGGCGCCACGTCCCGCAGGTGCTTGCGCAGGGCCGGGTAGCCGTCGAAGCCGAGCGCCACCGCGAAGCGGGTCACCGACGGCTGGCTCACCCCGGCCAGCTCGGCCAGTTCGACGCTGGAGAGGAAGGGGACGTCGGCCGCCCGCCGCACCATGCAGTGCGCGATGCGGCGCTGGGTCGGCGTGAGCCGGTGCCCTTCGAAGAGCACTTGCAGCCGCGCCGCAGGACTGTCACTCATACCGTTCCCCTCACAACACCCGATCCCTCGGCGGCCGTTCCGTTCGCGCCGCCCAGTTCCGTCCACAGCTCGGTGAACCGGTCGAGCAGCCCCGCTGCCGCCGTCACATCATCCGTCAGCGGCCGGTCGGCGAACTCTCCGTCCAAGACCTCGTCGGCGAGCGCGAAGGCGCGGCCGACCGGGAGCGCGGGGTCCAGGCGCATGTCGCGCTGCCTCAACGCCCTTATGGCGGCGACCAGTTCGCAGCCCACCACCAGGCGGTAGGCCGAGCAGACGCGCAGCGTCTGGCGGGCGGCGAGCGAGGCGAAGCTGGCCTGCTCCTCGACGCCGCGGGAGAGCACCGCGTGGCCGAGCGAGGCGGGCGCGGAGAAGGCCCGCAGGTCGCCGAGGGCCGCCCCGGCCGCGTATTCGAGGATCATGACGCCCGACGAGGCCGGTTCGCCGTCGGCGAGGAAGGGCCGCAGGCGGGTGAAGCCCGGTTCGTTGAGGGTCGAGAGGCGCGAGGTGGAAAGACGCGCCGCCTGGGTCGTGGCGAGCCTGAAGTGGTCGAGGGCCAGGGCGAGTTGGGCGAGGTAGAAGCCGCCGTGGTGGTAGGCGGCCAGGTCGTCGGGTGAGATCAGCGGGTTCTCGGCGGCCGCGTTGATCTCGACGGTGAGGACGTTCTCGAGGGC
Source organism: Streptomyces kanamyceticus (assembly GCF_008704495.1). Classification (NCBI taxonomy): domain Bacteria; kingdom Bacillati; phylum Actinomycetota; class Actinomycetes; order Kitasatosporales; family Streptomycetaceae; genus Streptomyces; species Streptomyces kanamyceticus. Next base: position 6,034,370 of record NZ_CP023699.1, on the reverse strand, counting down.
GTCGGCCGCGTCGTGCGCGGGCCCGTGGATCTGCGGCACACAGCGGAAGCCGTAGGGGTCCTGGATGCGGCCGAGCGGCGGCGTGGGGCGGTCGGGGGCGCCGAGCAGGCGCCGCATGCGTTCGGCGACCGCGTACGAGCCGGGGTGGCGCCGCGCCTCGTGGACGGGCAGCGCGTACGCCTCGTACGACCCGTCGACGGCCATCAGGGAGAGCGCGGCGACCACCTGGGTGGCGCCGATCAGGCCGCGCAGTTCGTGCAGGGCGAGCGCGGACTGGCCGAGGGTGAGGGCGTTGCTGCTGATCAGGGCGAGGGCGTCGTTGTTGTCGAGGGGCTGGGGTTCGGGGGCGGCGCCGGGGCCCTGCCAGGGGTGCTCGCCCGCGAGCGCGAGGCCCATCTGGGCGAGGGCGGCGATGTCGCCTGTACCGACCGAGCCGAATTCGTTGACCGTGGGGTACGCGCCGGTCTCCAGGGCCTGACAGAGCGCGGTGACGACGGTCGGCCGCAGGCCCGCGCCGCCCGCGAGGAGCTGGTTGGCGCGGACCGCGAGCATCGCGCGGACCTGCCGCGCGGGCAGCTCCTCGCCGACCGCCCCTGCGTGCGAGCGCAGCAGCCGCAGACCGTGGTCGGCGGCCGCCTCGGTGGGCACGTCCTCGTTCCGGTTCGCGCCGACGCCGGTGGAGCGGCCGTAGACGCGCCCCCAGGCCGCGATCTCTCGTGCCGCGTTCCAGGAGTCCTCGGCGCGCTTCATCCCGTCGGTCGCGGGGACGGGCAATGCATCCGATTCGGCCAGACGTACGACATCTGCGACCATCAGTCCCCGGCCGTCGAGGACGACGACCTTTTCCCTGTCGCCGGTCGCCCTGTCCGCGATACGAGACGACTTCACTCGCATTCCCTCCTAAATCGGACGTCCTGTCTTGCCCTGCGGCCACTTGTTACCAGTGATTTACGCCGGAGCATTGACAACCTATTCAGACAGCAAGAACTCTGCATGACGATATACAGCCGGGCAAGGGACTCCTCATGATCCAATTCGATACGGTCCACAAACGCTTCCCGAACGGCACGACAGCGGTCCACGACCTCAGCCTCGACATGCCCGAAGGCGGCGTGACCGTACTCGTCGGATCTTCCGGTTGCGGCAAGACGACGACCCTCAGGATGATCAACCGAATGGTCGACCCGACCTCGGGGACCATCCGCGTCGGCGGCCGCGACGTCCTCGAACAGGACGCGGCCGAACTGCGCCGCTCCATCGGCTACGTCATCCAGCAGTCCGGGCTCTTCCCGCACCGCACGGTCCTCGACAACATCGCCACGGTGCCGCTCCTGCTCGGCTGGGGCCGCAGGAAGGCGCGGGCCAGGGCGGCCGAGCTCCTGGAGACGGTCGGCCTCGCCGCCGACGCGGGCAAGCGCTACCCGCACCAGCTCTCCGGCGGCCAGCAGCAGCGCGTCGGCGTGGCCCGCGCGCTCGCCGCGGACCCGCCGGTGCTCCTCATGGACGAGCCCTTCGGCGCGGTCGACCCGGTGGTGCGCACCCAGCTCCAGGACGAACTCCTGCGCCTCCAGCGGGAGTTGAACAAGACCATCGTCTTCGTGACGCACGACATCGACGAGGCCGTACGACTCGGCGACCGGATAGCCGTCTTCCGCAGCGGCGGGCACCTCGTGCAGTGCGCCGAACCCGCCGAGCTGCTCGCCCGCCCCGCGGACGGCTTTGTCGCGGACTTCCTCGGGGCGGAGCGCGGTCTGAAGCTTTTGTCGTTGACGACGCTGGCGGATGTCCCCCGGGGGCCCGCCCCCGAGGGCGGGGTCTGGACACTCCGCCTCGACTCCGCGGGTGCGCCGGTTGCCTGGCGGCACAAGGACGGGGACGCGGCGGATGTCCCCGTCCGTCCGCTGCGCGACACGGACTCGCTGCTTGCCGCCCTTGACGAGTCCCTGTCCGCGCCGACCGGCCTCGTGGCCCGTGTCGACGCGGAGGGCCGCCTGACCGGGGTCTCGTCCCGGGAGGACATCCACGACGGGGCGGGGGCGGCGCACGCTCGGGGACGGTCATCCCGCGGCCCGGTGGGGGCTGGCCGCGCCCGCGCGGCGGAGCCGCAAATGTCACAGCCCCGCGCCCCTTCCAGGGGCGCCCCGTCAGGGGCGCGGGGAACTGCGCGCGCAACCAAGGACGGTCCGCAGCCGCCAACGGACAGCCGAGGGCAGACGAGTCCGCGCACCCCGGAAGGCACGGACGGCACGGAAGGCGCGGGCGACACGGACGCAGAGGCCACCACATGACCGTCGACTGGTCATGGATCGGCGACCACACCGACGACCTCACCACCCTCACCCTCTCCCACCTCCAGGCCGCCCTCTCCGCAGTCGCCCTAGGGCTGCTGATATCCCTGCCGCTGGCAGTACTCGCGCACCGCGTGCGACCCCTGCGCGGGCTCCTCCTCGGGCTCTCCAACGTTCTCTTCACGATTCCGTCGATCGCCGTCTTCGTGCTGCTCCTGCCGGTCAGCGGCCTCACCCGCACCACCACCGTGACCGGGCTGACGATCTACACCCTGGTCGTCCTCCTTCGGAACACCGTCGAGGGCCTGGACTCCGTGCCCACCAAGACGAAAGAGGCCGCGAAGGCCATGGGCACGCGGCCGCTGCGGACCCTGCTCACCGTCGAGCTCCCCCTCGCGCTGCCGGTGATCATGGCGGGCGTACGCATCGCGACGGTCATGTCGATCTCGCTGGTCTCCGTCGCGACCTACATCGGCGACGGCGGGCTCGGGCAGCTCTTCACGGACGGCTTCCAGCGCAACTTCCCCACCCCCGTGATCGTCGGCGTCGTCCTCACGCTGCTCCTCGCGCTCGTCGCGGACGCGCTGCTCGTCGCCCTCCAGTACGTCCTGACGCCCTGGACCCGCCGCCGGAAGGGCGCGTGACATGTACGAACTCTTCAAGGACCTCGGCGCCTGGCTGGTGGACGGCGAGCAGTGGACGGGCCCGGACGGCATCGGGCACCGGCTCGCCGAGCACCTGCAGTACTCGCTGCTCGCCACGCTCGTCGCCGCCGCCATCGCGCTGCCGGTCGGCCTGCTCATCGGGCACACCGGACGCGGCGCGTTCGTCGCCATCAACCTGTCCTCGTTCGGGCGCGCGCTGCCCACCGTCGGGCTCGTCGTCCTCGTCTTCCTGGCCAGCGGCCTGTCGATGTGGCCCGTCTACATCGCGCTCGTCGCCCTGGCGGTGCCGTCCATCGTCACCAACACGTACGCGGGCATGACCGCCGTCGACGCGGAGGTGAAGGACGCCGCGCGCGGCCAGGGCATGCGGGCCCACCAGGTCCTTTTCCAGGTCGAGTTGCCGCTCGCCCTGCCGCTGATCATGACGGGCCTGCGGCTCGCCCTGATCCAGGTCGTCGCGACGGCCACCATCGCCGCGTACGTCTCCTTCGGCGGCCTCGGCCGCTACGTCTTCGACGGGCTCGCCCAGCGCGACCTGGTCCAGGTGCTCGGCGGCGCCGTGCTCGTGGCCCTCGTCGCCGTCGTCCTCGACCTCGCACTCTCCGGACTGCAGCGCGCCCTCTTCCGTCACCGCCCCGCCAAGTCGGCCTAGGAGCAGACCAGATGAACCGCAGAAAACTCCTCGGCGGGCTCCTCGCCGCCGCCTCCGTACCCGCGCTCGCCTCCTGCAGCGGCGGCATCACCTCCCTCGACGGCGGGGGCTCCGGCGGCGGGGGCGGCGGCTCCAGCAAGGGCGGCGTGACCATCGGCACCGCCAACTTCACCGAGAACCAGGTCCTCGGCTACCTGTACGCCGCCGCCCTCGAAGCGGCAGGCGTCAAGACGAAGGTCCGCCCCAACCTCGGCACCCGCGAGATCCTCATCCCCGCGCTCAAGGGCGGCGACATCGACCTGCTGCCCGAATACCAGGGCGCCCTCCTGCACTACCTGGACACCGGGGCGAAGGCCACCGAGGAGGGCGAGATGCAGAACGCCCTCGCCATGGCCCTGCCGCGCGGACTGCAGATCCTGCCGTACGGGATGGCCGAGGACTCCGACGCGTTCGTCGTCACCCGCGACACCGCGAAGGAGTACGGCCTGAAATCCCTGGCCGACCTGGCCAAGCACAACGGCAAGCTCGTCATCGGCGCCGCCCCCGAGGTGAAGAAGCGCGAGGTGGGCGCGGTCGGCCTCAAGGACGTGTACGGCGTGGAGTTCAAGGAGTTCAAGTCCCTGGACTCCTCGGGCCCGCTGGTGAAGGGCGCGCTGCGCAAGGGCGACGTCGACGTGGCGAACCTCTTCACCACCGACACCGACATCGCCGCCGAGAAGTGGGTCGTCCTCACCGACCCCAAGAACCTCATCCCGGGCCAGCACATCGTCCCGCTCATCGCCGACCGCAAGGCCGACTCGACCGTACGCAAGGCGCTCGCCCGGCTCGGCGCCCGCCTGACGACCGAGGACCTCACCGAGCTCAACCGCCTGGTGGACAAGGACAAGAAGGACCCGGAGGACGTCGCCCAGGACTGGGCGAAGCAGCACGGCATCACCAAGAAGTAGCCAGCGAAGGAACGCACCAACTCACTCGGCACAGCAGGGGGTTCAGCGGATCATGGCAGCAGAGGATCTCGTGGAGCGGCGCTCCATCGACGTCGTCCCCGACGACGAACGGCACGGCACCGCGTTCAGCCAGTTCACCCTCTGGCTCGGCGCCAACCTGCAGATCACCGCGGTCGTCACGGGCGCGCTCGCCGTCGTCTTCGGCGGCGACGTGGTCTGGTCGCTCGTCGGCCTGGTGGTCGGCAATCTGCTCGGCGGCGCGGTGATGGCCCTGCACTCGGCGCAGGGTCCGAAGCTGGGTCTTCCCCAGATGATCCAGTCCCGCGCCCAGTTCGGCGTGAAGGGCGCGGTCGTCCCGCTGCTCCTGGTCGTCCTCATGTACGTCGGGTTCTTCGCGAGCGGCAGCGTCCTCGCGGGGCAGGCCACGGCCGAGCTGACGCACACGAACGACACCACCGGCATCGTGATCTTCGCCGTGGTCACCGCGGTCATGGCGGCGGTCGGCTACCGCGTCATCCACGTGCTCGGCCGCGTCGCGAGCGTGATCTGCGCGCTCGCGTTCATCTACCTCGGCATCCGCCTCCTGGACCGCGTGGACCTCTCCGCGCTCCTGCACGACGCCCACTTCGACCTGCCGATGTTCCTTCTCGCCGTCTCGCTCTCGGCGTCCTGGCAGCTCGCCTTCGGGCCCTACGTCGCGGACTACTCGCGCTATCTGCCGCGTACGACGTCGGCGAAGGCCACCTTCTGGTGGACCCTGTCGGGCTCGGCGATCGGCTCGCAGTGGTCGATGACGTTCGGCGTGCTCGTGGCGGCGAGCGCGGGGGACGCCTTCCTCGCCAACCAGGTCGGCTACGTCGTCGGCCTCGGCGGCACCGGCCTGATCGCCTCCTTCCTGTACTTCGTGATCGCGCTCGGCAAGCTGACCATCAACGTGCTCAACACCTACGGCGGCTTCATGTCGATGGTCACGAGCATCAGCGGCTTCCGCGGCCAGAAGGTCATCGGGCCGCGCGGGCGGGCCGCGTACATCGCGGTGATCATGGTCGCGGGCACGACGGTCGCCCTGCTGGGCAAGGACAGCTTCCTGTCGTCCTTCAAGGACTTCCTGCTGTTCCTGCTGACCTTCTTCACGCCCTGGTCCGCGATCAACCTGGTCGACTACTACCTGATCTCGCGCGAGCGGTACGACATCCCGGCCCTCTTCGACCCGCGCGGCCGCTACGGCGCCTGGCGCTGGGACGCGCTCGTCGTCTACGGCGTGGGCCTCCTCGCCCAGCTGCCGTTCCTCGTCACGCACTTCTACACGGGCCCGCTGGTCGACCCCCTCGGCGGCGCCGACGTCTCCTGGATCGTGGGGCTCGTGGTGCCCGCGGTGCTCTACTGGGCGCTGGCCCGGCGCGACCCGCGCGCCCCTGGGGCTGAGCCCCGGACGGAAAGGGGGGTTAGCCCCACCGCCACGGAGGCCGCCGCGCCGTAACGTAAACGGGTATGGAAGCCCGTGACGCCGAACTCAAGAAGGAACTCGACGCCACTCTGCACGCCCGCAGAGAGCTCGGCGAAGAGTACGACTCCGCCTTGGTCGACTCGTTCCTCGGGAAGGTCGAGCAGCGCCTTGACGGAACCATCGACCGACGCATGCGGCGCCATCTGGCCGAGCAGCAGATGGTCGTCGCCCGCGGCAGCACCCGCTCCTCCACGAACCCCATGGACTCGTGGAGCGAGCGGTTCGGCTTCGGCGTCATCTCGCTGATCCTCGCGGTCCCGCTCTCGGCGATCGGCGTGGTCAACGCCGGGATGCCGGGCCTCTTCACCACCTGGGCCGGCATCGTCGGCATCAACGCGGTGCAGGCCGTGCGCGGGGCGAACTTCGGGCGGCGGCGCCAGGAGCGCACCTCGGAGTGGGACGACTGAGACCCGTGCCGGGCCCCGCCGCTCACGCCTGACGCGTGGGCAGCACGATCAGCTGGCGCAGGTTGACGTGGCGCGGACGGCTCGCCGCGTACGCGATGAGGTCCGCGACGTCCTCCGACGCCAGCGCGCCCACCTCGGAGAACAGGCCCTCCAGCTGCCCCGAAAGCTCCGCGCTGTCGATGTGCCCGCGCAGCTCGGTGTCCGTGAAGCCCGGCTCGATGTTGGTGACGCGCACGTCGCGCGGCCCGAACTCGGTGCGCAGCGACTCCGACAGGTAGGTCAGCGCGGCCTTCGTCGCGCCGTACACCGCGTACTGCGGGAACGCGATGTGCGCGCCGATCGACGAGATGTTCACCAGGTCCGCCGTGCGCCCCTCGGCGGCCGCCTCGATCAGGTCGGCCGAGAAGGCACGGACGATCCGCAGCGCGCCCGCCACATTGGTGTCCAGCATCCGCTGCCACTCGTCGCTGCGTCCGTCGGTGACCGGGTTCGGCAGCATCACGCCCGCACCGTTCACCACCAGGTCCACCGTTCCGTACGCGGCGTGCACCCGCTCCACGGCGGCGTCCACCGACGCCTGGTCCGTGACGTCGGCCGCGACGGCGAGCGCCCGGCCGCCGTCCGCCTCGATCTTGGCGGCCAGCTCCGCGAGGCGCTCCGCGCGCCGGGCGAGCAGCACGACCGAGGCTCCCTCGGCGGCGAGGAGGCGGGCGGCGGCCTCGCCGATGCCGCTGGCGGCTCCGGTGACGACGGCGGTGCGGCCCCGCAGCTTCTCGTACGACATGTCCGAACTCCCTTGGTGATCCTGCCCGCCGGACCCTTCGTCCGGCGGCGAGAACCACTCTGCTCACCCGGCCCTCCGCTACCCAGGGCTGTGCTTTTCCTGGGTCTGGCAGTACCAGGCTCGATCCGGCGCGCCCGCCTAGGATCGGGCCCATGGACGGGGACATCGGAGACTTCCTGCGCTCACGGCGCGCTCGCATACAGCCCGACGAGGTCGGGCTCGCCTCGCACGGCCGCCGCCGCGTACCGGGCCTGCGCCGCGAGGAGGTCGCACAGCTGGCGGGCGTGAGCGTGGACTACTACATCCGGCTCGAACAGGGCCGGGGCCCCTCGGTCTCCGACGCCGTCCTCGACTCCCTCGCCCGGGTGCTGCGCCTGGACGAGACCGAGCACACCTATCTGCGCACGGTGGCCAGGCCGCGCCCGCGCAAGGACAAGCCCGTCGCCGGGCGGGTCCGCCCAGGGCTGCGGCTGCTCCTCGACTCCATCGAGCGGTCCCCCGCCTTCATCTTCGGCCGCCGCATGGACGTCCTCGCCTGGAACGCCCTGGGTGACGCCCTGAACGGCTGGTCCGCGCTGCCGCCCGCCGAGCGCAACATCCCCCGCCAGATCTTCCTCGACGGGCCCGCGCGCGACTGCTACCCCGAGTGGGAGGCGGTGGCCGCGGAGACGGTCGCCTATCTGCGCCTGGACGCCGCCCGCTGCCCCGGCGACACCCGACTCGCCGCGCTGGTGGGCGAGTTGTCTGTCAAGAGCGAGGCCTTCCGCCGCCTGTGGGCCGACCACCAGGTCAAGGAGAAGACCCACGGCACCAAGCGCATCCACCACCCCGTCGTGGGCGAACTGCTGCTCCCCTACGAAACCCTGGCCTTCCCCGGCGACCCGGACCAGATCCTGGTGGTCTACACGGCGGAACCGGGCACGGAATCGGCGGACCGCCTGGCGCTGCTTGCGAGTTGGGCACTGAGCGCCGCGTAGTCGGTGAGGCGCTGCCGCGGGGACCGCCGCACCCCCGGAAAACCAGGGGGCGGGACGACGGCGATCCCCGCGGGGGACGCGCACACGGGTCAGGGCCAGTGCCGCGTCCTGGCGTCTACGGACCCGGGAGCCGCTCCGGAGTTCCTGACGCCGACACCCATCAATGTGCCGGAGCCGTGTTAAGCGGGTGCTGCGTGAACGTGTCGTGCTCGTACCACTTCCGCGAAGTTCACCCCAAGGCTCCGGCCCAAGCGGGTCACTGACCCTGCTGCTCCGCGAGGAAGGCGAGCAGGTCCTGGCGGCTGACGACACCGGTCGGCTTGCCCTCGACGAGGACGATCGCCGCGTCGGCACGGCCGAGCACCGTCATCAGGTCCGCCACCGGCTCACCGGAGCCGACCTGCGGCAGCGGGTCCGACATGTGCTTCTCCAGCGGGTCGGAGAGCGAGGCACGCTGCGCGAACAGCGCGTCGAGCAGCTCGCGCTCCACGACCGAGCCGATGACCTCGGCGGCCATCACGTCGGGGTGTCCCGCGCCCGGCTTCACGATGGGCATCTGCGAGACGCCGTACTCGCGCAGGACCTCGATGGCCTCGCCGACCGTCTCCTCGGGGTGCATGTGGACCAGCGAGGGCAACTCGCCGCCCTCCTTGCGGCGCAGGACGTCGCCGACCTTCGGCAGGTCCCCGGCCTGCTCCAGGAAGCCGTAGTCGTTCATCCACTCGTCGCTGAAGATCTTGCTCATGTAGCCGCGGCCCGAGTCGGGCAGCAGCACGACCACGACGTCGTCGGGGCCGAGCCGCTCGGCGACCCGCAGCGCCGCCACGACGGCCATGCCGCAGGAACCGCCGACGAGCAGCCCCTCCTCCTTGGCCAGGCGCCGCGTCATCTGGAAGGAGTCCTTGTCGGACACCGCGATGATCTCGTCGGTCACGTTCCGGTCGTACGCCGTCGGCCAGAAGTCCTCACCGACGCCCTCGACGAGGTACGGACGCCCGGAGCCGCCGGAGTACACGGAGCCCTCGGGGTCGGCACCGACGACGGTGACCGCGCCCTTGGAGATCTCCTTCAGGTACCCGCCCGTACCGGAGATGGTGCCGCCGGTCCCGATGCCGGTGACGAAGTGGGTGATCTTCCCCTCCGTCTGCTCCCAGAGCTCGGGGCCCGTGGAGTGGTAGTGCGAGAGCGGGTTGTTCGGGTTGCTGTACTGGTCGGGCTTCCAGGCACCGGGGGTCTCGCGTACGAGCCGGTCGGAGACGTTGTAGTACGAATCCGGGTGCTCGGGGTCGACGGCCGTGGGGCAGACCACTACGTCGGCGCCGTACGCGCGCAGGACGTTGATCTTGTCGAGGGACACCTTGTCGGGGCAGACGAAGATGCACTTGTAGCCCTTTTGCTGGGCCACGATGGCGAGGCCGACCCCGGTGTTGCCGGAGGTGGGCTCGACGATGGTGCCGCCGGGCTTCAGCTCCCCGCTCTGCTCGGCCGCCTCGATCATGCGCAGCGCGATGCGGTCCTTCACGGATCCGCCGGGGTTGAAGTACTCGACCTTGGCCAGGACGGTCGCCTGGATGCCCGCGGTCACGTTGTTGAGCCTCACCAGCGGGGTGTTGCCGACGAGACTGATCATCGAGTCGTGGAATTGCACCGTTGTCTCCGGGCTGCGATGTAGTGCGACGAATTGGTGCGGTCAGCCTAAGGGTCCGGCTCATCCGTTCACCTCCGCTTGCGATTGGCCGACCGTGCTTACGGGGCAATGAGTGGATGTACGGCCGTATGACGCGGTACGGCCCCAGGAGGTGGCTGCAGGGCATGTCGAGGGCGAGGGTGGCACGGCGGATCGCCGCGGGCGCGGCGTACGGCGGCGGCGGCATCGGGCTCATCGGGGCCGCCACGGTGGGCGTGGTGCTCGCCGAGGTGCAGCTGGCGAAGCGGTCGGTGGGCGGCGGGCACGGGGATCCACCACGGGCCGACGGCCGCTACGGCAGGGCGTTCGCCGACCGCCCCGCCTCCTGCGAACCGGTGCGGTTCGCGATGCTCGGGGACTCCACGGCCGCGGGCCAGGGCGTGCACCGGGCCAGGCAGACCCCGGCGGCGCTGCTCGCCTCCGGGCTCGCCGCGGTCGCCGAGCGCCCCGTCGACCTGCGCAACGTGGCGCTGCCCGGCGCCCAGTCGGACGACCTGGACCGCCAGGTGACGCTGGTCCTCTCCGACCCGTCCTGGGTGCCCGACGTCTGCGTCGTCATGATCGGCGCGAACGACGTCACGCACCGGATGCCGCCGACGCGCTCGGTGCGCCACCTCTCCGCGGCGGTGCGCAGGCTGCGCACGGCGGGGGCGGAAGTGGTCGTCGGGACCTGCCCCGACCTCGGCACCGTCGAGAACGTGTACCAGCCGCTGCGGTGGCTGGCCCGCCGGGTCTCGCGGCAGCTGGCCGCGGCGCAGACGATCGGCGCGGTCGAGCAGGGCGGGCGCACGGTGTCCCTCGGCGATCTGCTCGGTCCCGAGTTCTACGCCAACCCGAGGGAGCTGTTCGGTCCCGACAACTACCACCCCTCGGCGGAGGGGTACGCGACCGCGGCGATGGCGGTGCTGCCGACCCTCTGCGCGGCGCTCGGCCTGTGGCCCGAGGAGGAGCGTCCCGATGTCTCGCGCCGCGAGGGGTTCCTGCCGGTGGCCCGGGCGGCGGCGCAGGCCGCGTCCGAGGGCGGCACGGAAGTGACCGCCGCGATGCCGACCGGGCCCCGGGGTCCGTGGGCCCTCCTCAAGCGCCGTCGCCGGCGCCGGATCCAGACGCCGGAGGCGTCGCCGCTGCCGCACTGAGGGAGTCTCGTCGACCGCGGGCCGGTGGGGGTCGCTCGCGCAGTTCCCCGCGCCCCTTATCAGGGGCCCTTCGGCGCCGACCGGGACGGACCACCAAGGGGCGCGGGGAACTGCGCGCCAAGCCCCCACCGGCCCGAGGGAAGAGTCCACCCAGGGCCCCGGCCTGAGCACCCGCTTAGGAATGCGGCCCGCGTCACATGTTCGACCCCGTGACCGTAGGCAATACGTGCGGGTAACTTCACAGGGAGCCCTGCCCTCCCTCCCCCCTGGAGCCGCGTGATGCCCGAAGCCGTGATCGTCTCCGCCGCCCGCACCCCGATCGGCCGCGCCTTCAAGGGCTCGCTGAAGGACCTGCGCCCGGACGACCTGACCGCCACCATCATCGAGGCCGCCCTCGCCAAGGTGCCGGGGCTCGACCCCAAGGACATCGACGACCTGATGCTCGGCTGCGGTCTGCCGGGCGGCGAGCAGGGGCACAACCTGGGCCGCATCGTGGCCGTGCAGATGGGGATGGACCACCTTCCCGGCTGTACGATCACGCGCTACTGCTCCTCGTCCCTGCAGACGAGCCGCATGGCCCTGCACGCCATCAAGGCGGGCGAGGGCGACGTCTTCATCTCGGCGGGCGTCGAGATGGTCTCGCGCAGCGTGAAGGGCTCCTCCGACGGTCTGCCCGACACCCACAACCCCCTCTTCGCCGACGCCGAGGCCCGCACCAAGGCCGTCTCCGAGTCCGAGGGCTCCAGCTGGCACGACCCGCGCCAGGACGGCCTGGTCCCGGACGCGTACATCGCGATGGGGCAGACCGCGGAGAACCTGGCCCGCGCCAAGGGCGTCACCCGTCAGGACATGGACGAGTTCGGCGTCCGCTCGCAAAACCTCGCCGAGGAAGCCATCAAGAACGGCTTCTGGGAGCGCGAGATCACCCCGGTGACGACCCCCGACGGGACCGTCGTCAGCAAGGACGACGGACCCCGCGCCGGTGTCACCCTCGAAGGCGTCGGCGGCCTCAAGCCCGTCTTCCGCCCCGACGGCCTGGTCACCGCGGGCAACTGCTGCCCGCTGAACGACGGCGCCGCCGCCCTCGTGATCATGAGCGACACCAAGGCCCGCGAGCTCGGCCTGACCCCGCTCGCCCGCATCGTCTCCACGGGCGTCACCGGACTCTCCCCCGAGATCATGGGCCTCGGCCCGGTCGAGGCGTCCAGGCAGGCCCTCAAGCGCGCCGGGCTCACCGTCGACGACATCGACCTCTTCGAGATCAACGAGGCCTTCGCCGCCCAGGTGATCCCCTCGTACCGCGACCTGGAGATCCCGCTCGACAAGCTGAACGTCAACGGCGGCGCCATCGCGGTCGGCCACCCCTTCGGCATGACGGGCGCCCGCATCACCGGCACGCTCATCAACTCCCTCCAGTTCCACGACAAGCAGTTCGGCCTGGAGACGATGTGCGTGGGCGGCGGCCAGGGCATGGCGATGGTCATCGAGCGCCTGAGCTAGTCCCTGCCCGGCGGCGTGCGGGCCCCCGGGCCCGATTTCGCTGACACACAGTTCGCGGGACTGACGCTCAGTCCCTGCATCTGTTCGTGACCCAATCTCCCCCAGGATGTGACCTATCTCCTGGGGGAGATACATATGCCCAGCTCAGAGTGCATCTGTGGATAAACACCGGGACGAAAGACCTGTCCAATTCGTGACGTTATGCACTGACAGGTGGATCGTGCAGGCTTCAAGCTGATGTAGGAAGTCGGGGGTCGACTTGAAACCGGGAGTACGTCAGTGAGCGCCATGCCTCTTGCCCTGCTGCTCTCCACGGCCGCTGCCACGGCCGTGGGCGCCGCCGCCCTGCACGCTGTGTACGGGCTCCGGAAGCAGCTCACGGCCCTGCGCACCGAGCTGGCCGACAGCCGTGCCGCGAGCGGAGCGCACCCCACGGTGCCTGCCGCCCGCACCACACCGGACACCGACGAGATACGCGCGGCCGTGGCCGAGGCGCTCGCCGAGGAGCGGGAGCGCGAGCTCGCCGAGGCGCGCGCGTTCTGGGCCGCCCAGGAGGCCCGCGACGCCTCCGACGCGCCGTCCCTCCTCAGCGGCCTCCCCGGGCTGCACGACGGCATCGCCGACGAGCTCTTCCTGCCCCGCCAGGCCGACTTCGCCGGTATCGAGGCGGACAGCCTGGAGCCGGTCATCGAGCCGTTCGCGGACCCGGGCGCCGACGAGTTCGCCGGGGACTCCCCCGAGCTGGCCGCCGCGCGCCGCAGGCACCCCTCGCACCCGGACTTCGTGCCGGTGCAGGCCGCGCCCGCCGCCGACGGCTACGGCGACCACGAGCGCACCGTGGCCTGCCTGGAGGAGCTGGCAGGTGCCCGCACCGCACTCGCCGACGTCCGCCCGGGACCGCTCGGCACGCTCGACGTCTACGTCTTCGCCGACGGCACCACCCTGTGCATGACCCCCGGCCACCGCGAGACCGCCGAACTCCTCGCCGACGCACTCCGCGACGGCCACACCCCGGTCCTCCTGGGCGGCTCGGGCGTCTCCGGCGCCTACGCCCTGACCTTCGAGTGCGGCACGGAGAACGTCTACATCCTGGCGGACCGGGTCATCGCGTCGGTCTGAGCCCCGTAAGGGGCGCGGGGAACTGCGCGAGCAACCCCCACCGACCCGCAGCCGACGAAGGCCCGACTACACCCCCGCCTTCCGCTGCGCCTCGGCAACAAGCGCAAGCGCCTCCTCAAGCCCACCGCGATCCGCGAGGACAAGCGCCAAGTCCCGCCCCGCGACGGTGATCTGATCAGCCGCGGCGAACATCCCCGCGTCCGGCATCTCCCGAGGCTCGGCGGACGGCGCCTCGATGCGCTGCGCCCGCACCGCCAACTCCCTGGCAAGGACGAGCGCTTCGGCCGCCGCCCCCCGCTGGAGTCTGCTCTGCGGCGCGGCCCGCAAGCGGTCGGCGAATTGGTCCACTGCGGCCGTCAAAGGCGTCGTATCGAGCACCCCGCGACCTTATGCGCCTTTCCGGGACTGTTGCCAACACCCCAACCCTCAGGCACGGTGGCGTGAAGGACGGAACACATCGCGACGCGTCCGGAGGCGCCGATGTCCCAAGTCTTCTCCGAGGAGACCCACCGCAACCTGCTCGCCCGAATCCCCCACTGCACCGGTCGTGAAGTCTCCGACTGGCTGCGCGCCGTGGACGAAGGCCCCTCTCTCTTCCGCTTCGAGGAGAAGGTCAGCTGGCTCCGCGCCGAACACAACCTCGCGTACGGCCACGCGAAAGCAATCATCCACGAGTACGACCTGCGGCGGGCTGCCCGCAAGTTCCTCTGACCGCCGATCCTCCAACCCCCGAGAATCCCTCACACATACGACGAAGGGCCCGCGGACCGGAATCGGTCCGCGGGCCCTTCGGCTGCCGGTCACCCGGCGGGGTCCCGTCAGTCGTTGCCCGAGAAGATGGCGATCAGGCGCAGGAACTCCATGTAGATCCAGACGAGCGTCATCGTCAGACCGAACGCGGCGAGCCAGGCCTCTTCCTTCGGCGCCCCGTACGCGATGCCGTCCTCGACCTGCTTGAAGTCGAGGGCCAGGAAGCACGCGCCGAGCAGGATGCCGACGATGCCGAAGACGATGCCGAGGCCACCGCTGCGGAAGCCCAGACCGTCACCGCCGCCGATGACGGCGAACAGCAGGTTCACCGCGGTCAGCAGCAGGAAGCCCATCGCGGCGGCCATCACGAAGCCGTAGAAGCGACGGTTGACGCGGATCCAGCCCGCCTTGTACGCCACGAGGACGCCGATGAAGACGGCCATCGTGCCGAGGACGGCCTGCATGGCCGCGCCGCTCGCGATGCGGTTGTCCACGACGCTGGAGACGACGCCGAGGAAGACACCCTCCAGCGCCGCGTACGTCAGGATCAGCGCGGGGGACGCCTTGCGCTTGAACGCCTGGACGAGGCCGAGCACCATCGCGATGAGGCCCGCGCCGATCGCGATGCCGTACGACTTGCTGATGTTGGCGTCGTCGACCGGCAGCAGCGCCCAGGCGAGCGCGGCCGTGACCACGAGCGTGCCGAGCGTGGTGGCGGTGCGCATGACGACGTCGTCCATCGTCATGCGGCCCGCGGTCGTTACGGGCGCCTGGGGCGCGCCGTACTGCACGTCCTGCTGGGCGTACGGATTGGTCGCGTAGGGGTTGCCCGCGGGGGCCTGCTGGCCGCCGTACGGATTGCCCTGCTGGGTCTGGGTCGCGCCTGCGGGTCCCCCGGCCTGCGGCTGCTGGCCGAAGCCGGCGTAGCCGTTGTCGCGGCTGAACCCCCGTCGCGAGAAGACCGGGTTACTGCTCCTCATTTCACTCCTCCATGGCCACCGTGTGTGGCTTTGGTACAAGAGTAATGCGTAGGCAAAGGGATCAGCCTAGTGCCTGGGGAGGATCTTTCCCTCACTGTGACCGAGAACGTCCGGGGTCGCCCGCGCTGTTCCCGGATCCGAGCCGTTCCTCCGCACGAGTGGCACCAGCGAGATGGCGACGGCGCCGAGGATCGCCGCGACCGCGAAGGTGGTGAAGCCGAGCGAGGCGTTGCCGCCCGCCACCACCGCGCCGCCGAGCCAGGGTCCGACGACCGCCCCGGTGCGCCCGACGCCGGTGACCCAGCCGAGCCCCGTGGCGCGCTGGGCGGGCGGGTAGACCGAGGGGGCGGCCGCGTACACCATGACCTGCGCGGAGAAGAGCCAGATGCCGGTGACGAAGACGATGGCGTAGGCGACGCCGAGCGGCAGCTGGGCCTTGAGCAGGAACGCGCCGCAGGCGGTGAGCAGGAACCAGACGGCGGAGACCTTGACGGCCCCGAAGCGGTCGGCGGTGCGGCCCGCGACGAGCATGCCGACGATGCCGCCCGCGTTGATCACCATCAGGAAGGTGACGGAGGAGGAGAGGGAGTAGCCGGAGGCGCGCATCAGCTCGGGCAGCCAGGTGGAGACTCCGTAGACCAGGAGCAGTCCGGCGAAGGAGGCGAGCCACAGGAGCGGGGTCGCGAGGCGCCTGCCGGGCGCGAAGAGCGCGGCGACGGCGGCGTAACGGCCCTTCGCCCCGGCCTCGGGGGCCTCGGCGGGGGTCGGGGCGGGCAGCAGGTAGCGGGCCGCTACCGCCTCCGCCTCGCGCGTACGGCCCTTGGCGAACAGCACACCGGGCGACTCGGGCAGCCACTTGACGACCAGCGGGACCGCGACGAGGGCCGGTATGACCCCGGCCCAGAAGACGACGCGCCAGCCGTGGTCGGGGCCGAGCGCGAGCCCGAGGCCCGTCGCCGCCATGCCGCCCGCGTGGTACGAGGTCATCATCAGGCCTGTGGCGAGCGCGGCCCTGCGCGGCGGCGCGAACTCGGCGACGATCGCGAGCCCGATCGGCATCAGGCCGCCGAGCCCGAGCCCGGAGACGAAGCGCCCGGCGCCGAAGGCGAACACGCTCGGCGCGAGCGCGCACAGCGCGGAGCCCAGCGAGAAGACGACGACGCTGCCCGTCACCATCGGCTTGCGCCCCAGCCAGTCGGTGAGCGTGCCGCAGCCGAGGGCCCCGACGAGCATGCCGAAGGTGGTCCAGGAGCCGACGGTGCCCGCGGTGGACGCGGTGAAGCCGAAGTCCTTGTCGTCGATGAGGTGCGGCATGACGGCGCCGTAGATGTTGACGTCCATGCCGTCGAAGAAGACGACGAGCCAGCACAGGGCGATGACGGGCGCGACGGCTCTGAAGGTGCGCTCGGGTGGGTTCACGGGGCTCTTCCTTCTCGTGCTGGTCTTCTACTGCTGGTCCAGGGGGAATCCGGTGTATGCCTCCGCGAGGTCGGTCTCGGCGGAGCGCGCGGTGGTGATCCGGTCGAGCCGGGCCAGCTGGATGCGGTCGTCGAAGGGGGTGGCGTCGGGCGCGCGGTGGAGCATGGTCGTCATCGCGTACGAGAAGCGTTCGGCCTGCCAGACGCGGCGCAGACAGTCGGCTGAGTACGCGGCGAGGCGGCTCGCGTCGCCCTTCTCGCGGTACGCGACGAGCGCGCGGGCGAACGTGACCACGTCCCCGACGGCGAGGTTGAGGCCCTTGGCGCCGGTCGGCGGGACGATGTGCGCGGCGTCCCCGGCGAGGAAGAGGCGGCCGTGACGCATGGGCTCGTGGACGTAGCTGCGCATCGGCGTGACGGACTTGGCGGTGACGGGCCCGCGCCGGAGCGTCCAGGCCGGGTCGTCGGTCTCCAGGCGCCGGTCCAGCTCGTCCCAGATCTCCTCGTCGGTCCAGTCGGCCGGGTCCGTGCCGTCAGGGACCTGGAGGTACGCGCGCGTGACGGTCGGCGACCGCATGGAGAGGAGGGCGAAGCCGCGGTCGTGGCGGGCGTAGACGAGCTCGTCGTGGGAGGGCGGCACGTCGGCGAGGATGCCGAGCCAGCCGAAGGGGTAGGTGCGCTCGAAGACGCGGGAGAGCGCCTCGGGCATCGCGTTCCTCGCCACGCCCCAGAAGCCGTCGCAGCCCACTACGTAGTCGCAGTCGAGGGTCTGCTCGCGCCCGTCGCGACGGAAGCGGACCCGAGGGTTCTCGGTCTCCGCACCCTCCACGGCCAGCGCCTCCGCCTCGAAGAGCAGCGGGCCGCCCTCGGCGAGCTGGAGGGCGATGAGGTCCTTGCAGACCTCGGTC
This sequence comes from Streptomyces kanamyceticus, assembly GCF_008704495.1. NCBI lineage: Bacteria > Bacillati > Actinomycetota > Actinomycetes > Kitasatosporales > Streptomycetaceae > Streptomyces > Streptomyces kanamyceticus. Next base: position 6,016,645 of record NZ_CP023699.1, on the reverse strand, counting down.
TGGGCGTAGACCGTCACGGAGCGGCCGCCGGTCAGGGCGGGGAAGTCGATGCGGTGCCTGCGGCGGGCGAAGCGCAGCTCGATGCCGTCGTGCGGCAGCCCTTCGCGGTCCATGCGGGCCCCCGCGCCCGCCTCGCGCAGGACGTCGACGGTGCCCTGCTCCAGGATCCCGGCGCGCTGGCGCCGCTCCACGTAGGCGCGGTCGCGGCTCTCCAGGACGACGGAGTCGATGCCCGACCGGTGCAGGAGCCGGGCGAGGAGCAGTCCGGCCGGTCCCGCTCCGATGATTCCGACGGTGGTGCGCATCGGCCGATCCCCTCCGCTTGTTCGCCTGGTGAACTTTCGTTCATAATGTGCTGACGGGAGTCTCCGGGCGCGGCTGTGCGCTGTCAACGGTCGTGCGACACCCGATTTCGCGGAACACGAGGAGCGGGGCGCCATGCCGGAAGAGTCCGTACGTCCCCTGGAGCGCGGTCTCGCCGTCCTGCGCGCGCTCACCCTGGCGGACGGGGCGCGCGCGGGTGACCTGGTGCGCGCCACCGGCCTGGCCCGCGCCACGGTCGACCGGGTCGTGGCGACGCTGGCCCACCTCGGGTACGTACGCGTGCGCGGCCAGGAACTCCACCTCGCGCCCCGCCTCATGGAGCTCGGCAACGCCTACCTCGCGGCGAGCGGCCTGACCGGCGAGGTCGCGGCCCGCACCGCCCGGCTCGCGGACGAGCTCGACGAGTCGGTGTCCCTCGCGGTGCCGGACGGCGACGGGGTCCGGTTCGTGACGCAGGCCGCGCGGCGCCGCGCGATGTCGGTGGCGTTCCGCATCGGCGACCTGCTGCCGCCCGAGCGCTGCGCTCCCGGCGCGCTGTTCGCCGCCGCGTGGGACGAGGACCGGTGGGCGGCCTGGCGGTCCCGGGTGGCCACGGTCCCCGCACGGAACGCCTTCCCCGCCCTGCCACCGGGCCCCGCACCCACGCCCCCACCGGACCTCGCGGCCCGGGTGGCACACTCCCGACGGACGGGCTGGGCCCTGGACGACCAACTGATCGAGCCGGGCCTGATCGCGGTGGCGGTACCGGTACGCGACACGGACGGCCGCGTCAGATACGCCCTGTCGGCAGTGAGCCACACCAGCAGACACTCGGCGACCGACTTCGCGACGGCGATGCTGCCGCGCCTGCGCGCGGAGGCGGAGCGTCTGGAGGGGCTCGCGGGGGCGGAAGCCGACGCGGGCACAGTGGCCCCGGCAGGCCCGGAGACAACCGCGGGCGCAAGCCAGGGAGCCGACGCCACCGATGCCAAAGCCGAGCTCGGCCCCGGCTTCCTGCAGTCCCTGGCCCGCGGCCTCGCCGTCCTGCGTGCCCTCGGCGAGGCCCGTGGTGACGGGCTGCCGTTGACCGCGCTCGCCGCCGCCACCGGGCTGCCGAGGGCCACCGCGCGGCGCTGCCTGCACACCCTCCAGCAGGAGGGGTACGCGGCGTACGACGGGCGGCTGTACCGGCCGCTGCCCCGCATCCTGGAGCTCGGCCACGCGGCCCTGTCCCGGCTCGGCTTCGCCGAACTCGCCGAGCCGCACCTGCGCGACCTCGCCGACCGCGTGCACCAGTCGGCGTCGGTGACGGTCCTGGACGGCACGGACATCCTGTACGTGGCGCGGGCGGCCACCGTGCGCGTGATGAGCGTCCGCATCACGGTCGGCACCCGCTTCCCCGCGTACGCCACGGCGATGGGCCGGGTGCTCCTGGCCGGGCTCCCCGCCAAGGAACGCGATCGTCTCCTGAAGGCCGCGCCGCCGCGCGCCCTCACCGCGCACACCGTGACGGACCCCGCCGCCCTGGCCCGGATCCTGGAGAGGGCCGAGTCCGACGGCCACGCCACCGCGGACCAGGAACTGGAGGAGGGCCTGCGCTCGGTCGCGGTCCCCGTCAGGGACGCGGCGGGCCACGTGGTGGCCGCGCTGAACGTGGCGCTGCACGCGGGCCCCGGACCGCTCGACGCGACCCGCGACGCCCTGCTCCCCGCACTGCGCGAGACCGCGACGGCGATCGAGACCGATCTGCACACGGCGGCCCGCTTCAACGCGGTACGGCTGCCGTAGGCGTCAACGCAACTGAGGGGGCAGATAACTGACGGAGCGTCAGGGGCGTACGGCCGGAGATCGTCGCGCGCCGCGCACACGCCCCGCGCGGCGCTCAAGAGGAATATGCGGTGGAGGCACCCGCGAGACAGCGGATGTGCCCGGAGCCGGACTCGAACCGGCACGCCCCCGAGGGGCAGCGAGGTTTAAGCTCGCCGTGTCTGCATTCCACCATCCGGGCAGGCCGTGGGCTCCGCATCAAGGATTCGACCCTATCGGGAGGCATCCCCCGAACAGCGGAAGGACAGCCCGATGTTGTCTTATTTTATTGACGTCTGAGGGTGCATCAGCCACAGGTACGGTCCATCGGTACTTGCCGGAGGCCTTTCCCCGCTCCCGGCCGGGCTCATGACCCTCTGCGCGGAATGACGGAATTTAGCCGCCCGGCGACCCCCGTCCCGGTTTCGGACTCGGGGACTCCTGTCATCCCCAGGTATGACACGACGCCTCCGGGTCCGACTGGAGAGGGCCCTCGGAACCGGAACAACGGGTGACTTCACGGCGGCGAACGACCGTGACGATGGAGTACGTCCCCACTCGTCGTCCCGACAGGAGCACCGCCCCGTGACCACCACACCCTTCGCCGCCCGCGCCACCGCCGTGGCAGCGCGCGCCACGGATCTCTCCAAGGTGTACGGACAGGGCGAGACCCAGGTGGTCGCCCTCGACCACGTCTCCGTCGACTTCGGGCAGGGCGAGTTCACCGCGATCATGGGCCCCTCGGGCTCGGGCAAGTCGACGCTGATGCACTGCGTCGCGGGCCTGGACAGCTTCAGCTCCGGGTCGGTGCGGATCGGCGAGACCGAGCTGTCCACGCTGAAGGACAAGCAGCTCACCAAGCTCCGCCGGGACAAGATCGGCTTCATCTTCCAGGCGTTCAACCTGCTGCCGACCCTGACGGCGCTGGAGAACATCACGCTGCCGATGGACATCGCGGGCCGCAAGCCGGACAAGCAGTGGCTGGAGCAGGTCATCGACATGGTCGGGCTCTCCGGGCGGCTCAGCCACCGGCCCACCGAGCTCTCCGGCGGCCAGCAGCAGCGCGTGGCCGTGGCCCGCGCCCTCGCCTCCCAGCCGGAGATCATCTTCGGTGACGAGCCGACCGGAAACCTGGACTCGCGCTCCGGCGCCGAGGTCCTCGGCTTCCTGCGCAATTCCGTGCGGGACCTCGGGCAGACCGTCGTGATGGTCACCCACGACCCGGTGGCCGCGTCGTACGCGGATCGCGTGATCTTCCTGGCGGACGGGCGGGTCGTCGACGAGATGCACGGGCCGACGGCGGACGGCGTCCTCGACCGGATGAAGCACTTCGACGCCAAGGGGCGGACGAGCTAGTGGCCGCTCGGCCCGCACCGGGTTGTCCTCGCCGCCGCGTCGGCTGAGCGATCGCCCGGGCCGCGGACCGGCCTCGGCTGGTCGCGCAGTTCCCCGCGCCCCCAAGGGGCGCCCCCCTCCTCCCACAGGACTTGACTCCCATGTTCCGTACCGCCCTGCGCAACGTGCTCGCGCACAAGGCCAGGCTGTTGATGACCGTGCTCGCCGTCATGCTCGGCGTCGCCTTCGTGTCCGGCACCCTGGTCTTCACCGACACCTTCGGCAACGCCTACAAGAACAAGTCGGCGAAGAGCTTCGACCACGTCTCCGTCGCCATCCAGCAGGACGGCGTCCCCGTCGACGCCGACAAGAAGCCGGGCCGCCTGACCGACGGCCTCCTGAAGAAGACCACGGCGCTGCCCGGCGCCGAGTCCGCCATCGGCGTCGTCTCCGGCTTCACCGCGCTCGCCGACAAGGACGGCAAGCTGGTGGGCGGCGAGTGGGGCACCACCGGCACCAACTTCTTCCCCGCCAAGGACGGCAAGGACCCGCGGTACGACTTCACCGAGGGCACGGGGCCGAAGTCCGCCGCCGACATCGCCCTCGACTCCCGTACGGCCGAGCGCACCGGCTACAAGGTGGGCGACACCGTCCGCTTCTCCACCGACGGCCCCGTGCACACCGCCAAGGTCAGCGGCATCTTCGACACCGACGACGGCAGCGTCGTCGCGGGCGGCAGCCTCGTCGTCCTCGAAAACAAGACCGCGCTCAAGGCGCTGGGCAAGAACGAGTACGACGAGATCGACGTCAAGGCCGCCGCGGGCACCTCCGAGGCCGCGCTCAAGTCCTCCGTCGAGAAGATCCTGCCGAAGGACACGGACGCCGTCACCGGCACCAAGCTCTCCGCCGACCAGGACGCGCAGATCGAGCAGCAGACCAGCTCCATGAGCCAGGTCCTGCTGATCTTCGCGGGCATCGCGCTCTTCGTCGGCATCTTCATCATCGCCAACACCTTCACCATGCTGGTCGCCCAGCGCACCAAGGAGCTCGCGCTCATGCGGGCCGTCGGCGCCTCGCGTCGCCAGGTGACGCGCTCCGTGCTCATCGAGGCGTTCCTGGTCGGCCTGGTCGCCGCCGTCACCGGCTTCGCCCTCGGCCTCGGCGTCGCCGTCGGCCTGCAGGCCCTGATGAACTCCGGCGGCGCCTCGCTGCCGGACGGCCCCCTGGTCATCGCCCCGACGACGATCGTCGCCGCGCTCGTGATCGGCGTGCTCGTGACCATGCTGGCCGCCTGGCTGCCGGGCCGCCGCGCCGCGAAGATCCCGCCGGTCGCCGCGATGAACAGCGTCCACGCGACGCCCACCACCCGGGGCCTCGTCGTCCGCAACACCATCGGCTCGATCATCGTCGCCCTCGGCACGGTCCTGCTGTTCAACGACGACAACTACGTGATGGCGGGCGGCGCGGCCACCATCCTCGTCGGCGTCATCATCCTGACCCCGCTGCTCTCCCGCCCGTTCATCGCCGCCTCCGCGCCGCTCCTGAAGCCGTTCGGCGTCACCGGCAAGCTGTCGCGCCTGAACTCGGTGCGCAACCCGCGCCGCACGGCCTCCACCGCCGCGGCCCTGATGATCGGCCTGACCCTCATCACCGCCATGACGGTCGTCGCGACCTCCATGGGCAGCGCCATCAACAAGATGGCCGCGGGCTCCATGAAGGCCGACTACAGCGTCTCCATGGCGAACTACCAGCCGCTGACCCCCGAGGTCCGCCAGAAGATCGACAAGCTCCCCGACGTCGAGGCGACCAGCCCGCTGCGCACCGCGTACGGCGAGGCCGACGGCAGCTTCACCAACGTCAGCGGCGTCGACCCCACCACGTTCGACAAGCTGGTCGGCCTCGACCTCACCAGCGGCTCGGTGGGCGCGCTCAAGGGCGACACCGCGCTGATCGACACGGACACCGCCAAGGACAAGGGCCTCACGACGGGCGACACCTTCCCGCTGAAGTTCGAGGACGACAAGAAGACGGTCGAGCTGAAGGTCGCGGGCGTCTACGAGAGCAACGAGATGCTCAACGGGCTCTTCACGCCGACGTCCGTCGTCGACCCGCACGTCACCAAGGTCGCCGACAAGCAGGTCCTGGTGAAGATGAAGGACGGCGCGTCGGACAAGGCCGAGGACTCCATCGTCAAGGTGCTCGGCGAGAACCCGGCCATCACCATCCAGGACAAGGACGCGATCAGCAACGCGGTCGCGGGCGGCATCAACATGGTCCTGAACATGCTGTACGGCCTGCTCGCCATGGCCATCCTGATCGCGGTGCTCGGTGTCATCAACACGCTGGCCATGTCGGTCTTCGAGCGCAAGCACGAGATCGGCATGCTGCGGGCCATCGGCCTCGACCGGGCGAAGGTCAAGCAGATGGTGCGCCTGGAGTCGATCGTGATCTCCCTGTTCGGCGCGGTGCTCGGCATCGGACTCGGCCTCTTCATGGGCTGGGCCGTGGGCGGCAGCATCACCGACGCGGTCTCCACCTACTCGATGGAGATCCCGGTCGGCCGGATCGTGATCTTCCTGGCCGTCGCCGCGGTGGTCGGTGTCCTCGCGGCGGTCTGGCCGGCCCGCAGCGCGGCGCGGCTGAACCCGCTGATGGCGATCAAGGCGGAGTAGCTCCGCTCGGGTGACAGGGGGAAGGGCCCCGGACGAGAGTTCTCGTCCGGGGCCCTTCACGTACCTGCGAAGACACAGCTATGAACGCCAGTCCCTGGCCCGCAGCGGCATCCCCGACGCCCCGCTCTCCGGAGTCTTGATCGCCAGGACCTGGTTGACCCCGATCCTGTTGCGCTCGAAGGCCAGCGCGGACGCCGCCATGTAGAGGCGCCAGACGCGGGCGCGGCCCGGTGAGGTGAGGCGCTGGCCCTCCGTCCAGTTCGCCTCCAGGTTGGCGACCCAGCCGCGCAGGGTGAGGGCGTAGTGCTCGCGGATGGCCTCCACGTCGCGCACCTCGAACCCGGCGCGCTCCAGGAGGTCCACGGTGGCTCCCACGGGCGCGAGTTCACCGTCGGGGAAGACGTAGGCGTCGATGAACTCGTCGACCGTGTACGCCGATTCGTCCTCCTGCGGGCGGCGCGCGATCTGGTGGTTGAGCAGCCGCCCGCCGGGCTTCAGGAGGGCGTGCAGATCGTGGGCGTACTCCAAGTAGCGCGTGGAGCCGACGTGTTCGGCCATGCCGATCGAGGAGATGGCGTCGTAGGGGCCGTCGCGTACGTCGCGGTAGTCCTGGACGCGGATCTCGATGCGGTCGGTGAGGCCCTCCTCCGCGATCCGCTTGCGCGCGTACGTGGCCTGCTCCTGGGAGAGCGTGACGCCGACGACGCTCACGCCGTGCTCGCGGGCCGCGTGGATCGCCATGGAGCCCCAGCCACAGCCGACGTCGAGCAGGCGCATGCCGGGCTTGAGGGCGAGCTTGCGGGAGATGAGTTCGAGCTTGTCGCGCTGGGCGTCCTCCAGGGTGCTCCCCGGCGACTCCCAGTAGGCGCACGAGTAGACCATCGAGGGGCCGAGCACCAGCTCGTAGAAGTCGTTGCCGACGTCGTAGTGGTGGCTGATGGCCTGCCGGTCGCTGCCCTTGGTGTGCAGGTGGAGCCTGCCGTGTCTGCGCATCTCCTCGGGCGGCGGGGACGGCGGCAGGAAGGGCGCGGAGAGGGCGACCAGGGAGCGGACCGCGGCGCGCACGCGCGGGTCGCGCAGGGACTGCCGCACGTTCCTGGCGTCCTCGCCGCGCTCCCAGATGAACTCGGCCATCCGGTCGAGGACCTCGTAGAGATCCCCGTCGACGTCCAGGTCCCCGGCCACCCAGGCGCGGGCGAGACCCAGTTCGCCCGGCTTCCACAGCAGGTGTCGCAGGGCGCGCCGGTTGCGTACGACCAGGGTGGGTGCACCCGGCGGGCCGGCCTCGGAGCCGTCCCAGGCGCGGATACGCACCGGCAGCGCGGCTCCCATGAGCTGCTCGGCGAGGGTCTTCAGCCGCAGTGCGGCGTTCTGCATGGCGCACACCTCCGTGATGAGATCGACCGGATCCCGGAACGGACCAACACCACGTAAACACCAAAGCCCCGGCTGCGCAGTCCCGTTGCCGTGTCACGGATCGGCAAAATAGATGCCCCCGGCATCTAGTTGCCACTGGGTACGCCGAAGGGGCCGCCCGCACCACGGATGGCGGACGGCCCCTTCGGGGTGGATCAGTGACGCGAGGTCAGGAGGCCTTGGCCTTCTCCTCGGCCTTGACCGCCGGAGCGGGCTCGGCGGCGACCGGAGGCTTCGGGGCGGGCTTGGCCGCCTCGTAGAACTCCTCGCGCGGGGCCTCCAGGGCACCGAGCGAGACGACCTCGCGCTTGAGGAACATGGCGAGCGTCCAGTCCGCGAAGACGCGGATCTTGCGGTTGAACGTCGGCATCGCCATGCCGTGGTACGCGCGGTGCATGTACCAGGCGAGACGGCCCTTGAGCTTGATCTTCATCTTGCCCATGACGATCATCGCGACGCCCTTGTGCAGGCCGAGACCGGCGACCGCACCCTTGTTGGCGTGGCTGTACTCCTTCTGCGGGAAGCCCCGCATGCCGGAGATCACGTTGTCGCCGAGGACCTTCGACTGGCGAAGGGCGTGCTGGGCGTTCGGCGGGCACCAGGCGTTCTCGTTGCCCGCCTTGCGGCCGACGAGGTCCGGCACCTGGGCGTTGTCGCCCGCGGCCCAGATGTAGTCCGTGCCCTGCACCTGGAGCGTGGCCTGGGTGTCCACGTGGCCACGCGGGCCGAGCGGCAGACCGAAGCGGGAGAGCGCCGGGTTGGGCTTGACGCCCGCGGTCCACACGATGGTGTTCGAGTCGACCTCGAGGCCGTTCTTGAGGACCACGTGGCCGTCCACGCAGGAGTCCATCGACGTCGAGAGGTAGACCTCGACCCCGCGGCCCTCCAGGTGCTCCTTGCCGTACTGGCCGAGCTTGGGACCGACCTCGGGGAGGATCTTGTCCGCGGCGTCGACGAGCACGAAGCGCATGTCCTCGCGCTTCACGTTCGTGTAGTACTTGGCCGCGTCGCGGGCCATGTCCTCGACCTCGCCGATGGTCTCCGCACCCGCGAAGCCACCGCCGACGAAGACGAACGTCAGCGCCTTGCGGCGGACGTCCTCGTCCGTCGTGGAGTCAGCCTTGTCCAGCTGCTCGAGGACGTGGTTGCGCAGGCCGATGGCCTCCTCGATGCCCTTCATGCCGATGCCCTGCTCGGCGAGGCCGGGGATCGGGAAGGTGCGGGAGACCGCGCCCATCGCGATGACGAGGTAGTCGAAGGGCAGCTCGTACGCCTCGCCCACGAGGGGGGCGATCGTGGCTACCTTGCGGTCCTGGTCGATGGTGGTGACCCGGCCGGTGAGGACCTCGGCCTTCGGCAGTACGCGTCGCAGCGGGACGACGACGTGCCGAGGCGAGATGCTGCCGGCGGCGGCTTCGGGCAGGAAGGGCTGGTAGGTCATGTACGACCGGGGGTCGACGACCGTGACGGTCGCCTCTCCGTAGCGCATCTTCTTGAGGATGCGCCGAGCTGCGTACAGGCCTACGTACCCACCGCCTACTACGAGGATCCTGGGACGCTCCGTGGTGCTCATGCCATCGAGTATCCACCTGCCCGCCGGGGGTCGCTCGTGCGCCCCTTCACAAGGTTGGGGACCCCCTCTGCTACACTTCGCCGCCCACGTGACGGAGGTCATGGCGCCGCAGGGGAACCACCGCGCCACGCGAGTCGTTGTCCACCCCTTGTGAGCTGCCCCTCTGGGCCCCCGCACGGAGTGGACCACCGGACCGCTTCACCCGCGCGACACACCCGCGAAGCACCCCGGTTACACCCCGAAGTGCCCCTGCGAGCCCCTTTCGGCGGTCGCGCACCCACGAACCTCGCCCATCAGGGCCGAATTCCTTGTGAAGAACTTCACGAACTTTTCCGACGGCGTGTCGTCGGGGGGCCTTCAGACCCCCCTCATGGGTCGCTCAGACGCTACAGGAAGCGCTCAGGCGTCTCCCTGAAGAGCGCTCAGGCGATGGACCAACCAATGCCATCAAGGATGTCGTGTTCCGAGACGACGACCTCGCGGGCGCCCACCCTGTCCATGATCGCAAGCAGCACCAGCGAGCCCGCCGCGATCACGTCGACGCGGCCCTCGTGCATCACGGGGATCGCCGCGCGCTCCTCGTGCGTGGCGTGCGTCAGGCGCTCCACGATCGCGCTGACCTGCTCGTAGGAGATCCGGGCGTGGTGGATCGCCGACGAGTCGTAGGCGTCGAGGTCCAGCGCGATGCCCGCCACCGTCGTCACCGACCCGGCGAGACCCACCAGCGTGCGGGCCTCCTTGAGCGGGACCGTGCGCTCGGCGAGGTCGAGGGCGGCCTCGATGTCGGCGCGGATCGCGTCGAGTTGCGCGCGCTCCGGCGGATCGCTGACGACCCCGTCGCGTACGAGGTGGCGCTCGGTCATGCGGACACAGCCGACGTCGACCGAGCGGGCCGCGTCCACGTGCTCCGTGCCCACCACGAACTCGGTGGAGCCACCGCCGATGTCCACGACCAGGTACGGCTTGGCGAGGTCGTCGCGGCCGGTCAATTCCTTGGTCGCGCCCGTGAAGGAGAACTCGGCCTCCTGGTCGCCGGTGATGACCTCCGGCTCGACGCCCAGGATGTCCAGGACGCCGCGGACGAATTCGTCGCGGTTCTCGGCGTCGCGGGACGCGGAGGTCGCCACGAAGCGGATGCGCTCGGCGCCGTGCTCCTTGATGACGGCGGCGTACTCGCGGCAGGCCGCGAAGGTGCGCTCAAGGGCCTCGGGGGCCAGGCGCCCCGTCCTGTCGACTCCCTGGCCGAGGCGGACGATCGTCATCCGCCGGTCCAGATCGACCAGCTCGCCCGTCGCCGGATCCGCGTCCGCCACCAGGAGGCGGATCGAGTTCGTGCCGCAGTCGATGGCGGCGACGCGCGTCATTCGGCGCCCTCGGCGGCACCCTCGGCGGCGCACGGCGTCACGCACGGGCCCTTGGCCCACCACTCGGGGAGCATCGCGATGGCCTCGTCGCCCAGCGGGTTCACGCCGGGGCCCGCGGCCAGCGAGTGGCCGACCAGGACGTGCAGGCACTTCACGCGGTCCGGCATGCCGCCCGCGCTCGGGAAGCCCTCCAGGACCTCGATGGCGTCGCGGCGCGCGATGTAGTCCTCGTGCGCCTTGCGGTAGGCCGCGGCGAGCTCCGGGTCCGTGGTGAGCCGCTCCGACATCTCCTTCATCACGCCGTTGGCTTCCAGCGTGCCGATCGCGGAGGCGGCCCGCGGGCACGTCAGGTAGTACGTCGTGGGGAACGGCGTGCCGTCCGGGAGGCGCGGGGCCGTCTCGACGACGTCGGGCTGTCCGCAGGGGCAGCGGTGCGCGATGGCCCGCAGGCCGCGCGGCGGGCGTCCGAGCTGCTGCTTGAAGGCCTCGACGTCGGCGTCGGTGGGTTCGGTGCGCTCGGTGGTCGGCGGGGGCGTGTGCATGCCTGTCTTTCCATGTCCGTGGGTCAGTCGTCGGGGCGGTCGGCCTTGTCGACGCCGTCCCAGACGTTCGAGTACCAGGGGCGCGTGGCCGCCCCCTGGTCCGCGCGGCGGCTCGTCGCCGCCGCGGGGTCGATCACGGTGAAGCCGGTCTCGCCCGGCATCACGTAGTGCAGCCGCTCGCGGATGCGCTGCTCCGCGTACGCGTCGTCCTGCCAGCGCGCCTTCTCGTCGCGCAGCCTCTCGACGTCCTCGTGACGCTCGGCCTTCTGCCTGCGCAGGTCGTCGATCTCGGCGCGCTGCGAGACGTACTGCCTTATCGGGTACGCGAGCGCGACGACGAGGGAGCAGAGCACGAGCGCGAGGAGCGCCGCGCGTCCGGTGAGGCGGGAGCGGCGGGCCTGGCGCTTGGTCTGGGAGCGGTAGACCCGCTCGGCGGTCTGCTCGCCGAGCAGCCGCAGGCGGGTCGCGGTGGAGAACCGGTCCTTGGTCCCGGCCTTGGCCATGGTTCCGCCTCCCCAGAGCAGCGCGTAAACGTACGTACGTCCCCGCACACGGTACGGGACCGGGTGCGGGGACGCTTCGCTTCGCTACGCCTTTGCTCTCTATTCAATTCCTTGGATGCAAAGCACGTAACTACGTGCCTACGAGAGCTCAGCCCTTGAAGCGCGGGAAGGCGCTGCGACCGGCGTAGACGGCCGCGTCGTCGAGGATCTCCTCGATGCGGAGCAGCTGGTTGTACTTGGCGACGCGGTCCGAGCGGGCCGGGGCGCCGGTCTTGATCTGACCGCAGTTCACCGCGACCGCGAGGTCGGCGATGGTGACGTCCTCGGTCTCGCCGGAGCGGTGGGACATCATGCACTTGAAGCCGTTGCGCTGGGCCATCTCGACGGCGTCCAGGGTCTCGGTCAGCGAACCGATCTGGTTGACCTTGACGAGCAGGGCGTTGGCGGAGCCCTCCTCGATGCCGCGGGCCAGGCGCTCCGGGTTGGTGACGAAGAGGTCGTCGCCGACGATCTGGACCTTGTCGCCCAGGCGCTCGGTGATGACGTTCCAGCCGGCCCAGTCGTCCTCGTACAGCGGGTCCTCGATGGAGACCAGCGGGTACGCGGAGACGAGCTCCTCGTAGTACTCGGTCATCTCGGCGGCCGAGCGGGACTTGCCCTCGAACTCGTACTTGCCGTCCTTGTAGAACTCGGACGCGGCGACGTCGAGCGCGAGGCCGATCTGCTCGCCGGGCACGTAACCGGCCTGCTTGATGGCCTCGATGATGAGGTCGAGCGCGGCGCGGTTCGACTCCAGGTTCGGGGCGAAGCCGCCCTCGTCGCCCAGGCCGGTGGAGAGGCCCTTGGTCTTGAGGACCTTCTTGAGCGTGTGGTAGACCTCGGCGCCCCAGCGAAGGGCCTCGGAGAAGGACTCCGCGCCGATCGGGGCGATCATGAACTCCTGGATGTCGACGTTGGAGTCGGCGTGCGACCCACCGTTCAGGATGTTCATCATCGGGACGGGCAGCAGGTGCGCGTTCGGGCCGCCGAGGTAGCGGAACAGCGGCAGGTCGCTGGCCTCGGAGGCGGCGTGCGCGACGGCGAGGGAGACGCCGAGGATGGCGTTGGCGCCGAGCGAGCCCTTGTTGTCGGTGGCGTCCAGGTCGAACATGGCCTGGTCGATCAGGCGCTGCTCGGTGGCGTCGTAGCCGACGAGCTCCGGGCCGATCTGCTCGATGACGGCGAGGACGGCCTTCTCGACACCCTTGCCCTGGTAACGGTTGGGGTCACCGTCACGGAGTTCGATGGCCTCGAAGGCACCGGTGGAGGCACCGGACGGAACGGCGGCACGACCCGTGCTGCCGTCGTCGAGGCCGACCTCGACCTCGACCGTGGGGTTGCCTCGGGAGTCCAGGATTTCCCGGGCTACGACGACGTCGATGGACGGCACGAGCATCTCCTTCTGGGATGTGACGCATTTACGCGGGGCCGCTTCAGCCCTGCGTCTCACGAGCCTAACGGGCTCCGGGGCTTCGGCCAGCCGACCGCCCGTCCCGTGGGACGGGCGAGGGCCCAAATACCCGGGAAACAGGACGGAAGCCCGCGTTCCTACTGACCGGTAGCTCGCTAGGGGCGAACACGGCCGAGGCCGGGCACGGGGGTGGCGGCGGGGCGGCGGCACCCGGACATGGCCCCGCCCCGGTGCGTACGGGGGATACGCGCACCGGGGCGGGGAGCCCGTGGGGACGGGGTGGGTGGCCGTGCGTCCGCCGAGGCACGGCCGGGCCGGGCCCTTGAGCGGGGCCCTGCCGAGAGGCCTTGGCTGACTAGCTGAGGTGCAGCTGCTGGCCGGGGTAGATGAAGTCGGCGTCGTCGATGATGTCGCCGTTGAGCTTGTAGACCTTCTGCCAGCCGCCCTTGACCTTGTGCGACTCGGCGATCTTGGACAGGGTGTCGCCGGACTCGACCTTGTACTCGCCGTCGCCCTTCTTGACCGTCTTGCCGGTCGGGGTCTCGACGGTCTTCTTCTTCGTGGTCTCGGTCTGCGGCGCGGGCTGCGGCTTCGGCGCGGCCTGCTGCTGCGGGGCGGCCTGCTGCTGCGTCTTCTGCGGCTGCGGCTTGGCCTGCTGCTGCGGGGCCTGCTGCTGCGAGCCGCCGCCACCGTTGTACGCGGCACCGGAGAGACCGACGCCACAGCTCGGCCAGGCACCCTTGCCCTGGCCCGCGAGGACCTTCTCGGCGATCTCGATCTGCTGGGCCTTGGAGGCCTTGTCGGCGGTCGGCGCGTACTTCGTACCGCCGTACGCGGCCCAGGTGGACGGCGAGAACTGCACGCCGCCCTGGTAGCCGTTGCCGGTGTTGATGGACCAGTTGCCGCCGGACTCGCACTGGGCGACGGCGTCCCACTCGGCGCCGGTGGCGGCGGAGGCCGAACCAGCGGCCATCAGCGGGGCCGCCACGGCGGCACCGGTGACACCGGCGAGCGTGACGACACGGGTGGCCTTGGACGGGCGGCGGTGCTTGCCCTTGCTGGAAAACAGCATGAGTTGATCCCCTCACCGACGCCTGCGAGGTGAGCTGTCGGGTTCGGGCCAGTGAAGTTGCCCGGCCGCACTTCCTTGAGTGCGACTTAACCCCTAGCCGTTTCCCTCCGTCTCACGACCGCTCAGCCTGTCGGCTGCTCGGCCCTTCAACGGTCGGTCCCGGCACTTACCTTGGGTCCCCCGCTCCTGCCTACGGCGCTCAAAGCGACGACTGTTCCCGTCCGGCCGTTGGCAGGATTCGGCGTACCGACCGGCGGGGCCCACCAGTGGCGAGCGGTGACGACCGTAGACATGCGATCGCCGGAATTTCAAAGACGATCAGGGCTTCTGAGACCCATCTCTCACTCGCGCCAAACCGGACATACGACGCGAAGACCCCGCCCGACTCTTCGTCAACTTCCCTTACTTTTCGCCCAAATCGAGGCTCTGACCGGGGAGAATGAGGTCCGGGTCACCGCCGACGGTCCTCTTGTTCTCGGCGTAGAGCGTGGGCCAGCCGCCGTCGACGTCGAGGTCGTCCGCGATCACCGAGAGGCTGTCGCCGGAGCGGACCGTGTACGTCCCGTCGGCCGTCTTTCCGGAGCGGTCGCCGCCGCGCGAGGCGTGCCGTCCCGTGCGGTCCTTGCCGTCGCCTCCGGAGGGCCGCTCGTCGGCGCTGTCGCCTCGGTGGCGGCCGGGGGCGGAGTCGTCGGAGGGGGCGGTGGAGTCCTCGGGCGCGGGCGAAGTGGCGTCCTTCTCTCCGGACTTGCCGGAGTCGTCGGAGTCGCCCTTGCCGTCCGTCTCGCCCTTGCCGTCTTCGCCGCCCTTGTCCGGCTTGTCGTGACCCTTGTCTCCCGACGCGTCGGTCGGGTCGGAGGAGTCGGAGGGGTCAGCGGAGTCAGACGGGTCGGCCGAGTCCGAGGGCTTCCCCGAAGGCTCCTCGGAGGGCTTGCCCGAGGGCTTCTCGCCGTTCTTGCCCTTACCGCTGCCCTTCCCGTCGGATCCGCTCGGCCCCGAGGGGTCCGCGGAGTCCGAGGGAGCGGGCGTCATCGGCGCACCCGGGTCCACGTCGGCGGCCGCGCCGTCGTCGGTGAGACCCGCGATCGGGGCGCAACTCGGCCAGGCCGCCGGGCCCTGGTCGTCGAGAACCTTCTCGGCGACGGCGATCTGCTGCGACTTGGACGCCTGGTCGGCGCTCGACGCGTAGTCGAGGCCGCCGTAGTTCTCCCACATCTCCTGGGAGAACTGGATCCCGCCGTAATACCCGTTGCCCGGGTTGGCGCTCCACGAGCCGCCGCTCTCGCACTCGGCGAGCTTGTCCCACGTCGCGGTGTCGGCGGCGCTCGCGCTGGTGGCGCCGAGCAGCGGGATGGCGATGGCGGATCCGGTGACTCCTGCCGCGACGATGAGGGCCGGGGCTTGGCGGGGGCGTCGGTGACGACCATTGCCGGAGAGCATGCGGTTGCCTTTCACGAGACTATTGCGGCGACTGGGGCACCGGGTGCCCGAGTCGACGTGAACGTAGTCGCACTCGAACGCTTGTCACAAGTCGATGCAGCGGAGATCACGTGAAAGTCACAGTCTTGACAGACCGTCAGCTGAGGCTCAGTCGAACACCGTTCTCTGTGCGGCTGCGAACTCCACGGGCAACGTCCGCAGTCCCCGCATGATGAGCCCGCCACGCCACCGCAAATCGGCAGGATCCACCGCGAGTTGCAGGTCGGGAAGTCGGCGCAGCAGTGTCGCGAGGGCGGTCTGGCCCTCCAGACGGGCGAGCGGGGCGCCCAGGCAGTAGTGGATTCCGTGCCCGTATCCGAGGTGCTGGTTGTCACGCCGGGACAGATCGAGGGTGTCGGGGTCGTCGAACCGAGCGGGGTCGCGGTCAGCGGCCGCGAGCACCACCAGGACGGGATCGCCCGCGGCGATGTCCTGCCCGCCGACGGTCAGCGCCTCGGTGGCGAACCGCCACGTGGCGAGCTCGACGGGCCCGTCGAAGCGCAGCAGTTCCTCCACACCGGTCTCCAGGAGCGCCGTGTCCCCCTCTTCCAGCGCCCGCTGCAGCCGCTCGCGCTGCTCGGGGTGGGTCAGCAGCGCGTACATGCCGTTGCCGATGAGGTTGACGGTCGTCTCGAACCCGGCGAAGAGCAGGATGAAGGCCATCGCCGCTGCCTCGTTCTCCGTGAGGTGCTCGCCGTGGTCGGAGGCACGGATGAGACCGGAGATGAGGTCGTCGCCCGGGTCGAGGCGCTTGCGGTGGATCAGCTCGGCGAGATAGCCGCGCATCTTCTTCACGGACCGGGCGACACCGCCCCGCGGCCCTCCCCCGTGCCGGATCATCATGCCCGCCCAGTCGCGGAAGTCGTCCTGGTCCTCGCGCGGGACGCCGAGCAGGTCGCAGATGGCGTAGATGGGGAGCGGGAAGGCGAACTCGTGGATGAGGTCGGCTTCGCCCTTCTCCACGAAGGCGTCGATGAGGGCGTCCGTCAGCTCCTGCACGCGCGGCGCGAACTCGGCGACGCGGCGCGGCGTGAACGCCTTCGACACGAGCCGCCGCAGCCGGGTGTGGTCCGGCGGGTCGATGTTGAGCAGGTGCGTCATGAGGTTGGCGCCGCGCTCGCCCGGGATCCCGGTCTTGCTCCGCGCGTGCGCGGGCTCGTCGTGATGCGCCGGATTCTTGCTGAGCCGCTGGTCGGCGAGGGCCTGCTTGGCGTCCGCGTACCGGGTGACCAGCCAGGCGTCCACCCCGCTGGGGAGCGTGGTGCGGTGCACGGGCGAGTTCTCGCGCAGCCAGGCGTACGCGGGGTAGGGGTCGGTGGCGAACTCCCAGGTGAAGAGTTCTGGCCCCTGGGCCGCTGACGGGATCTGCTGGTCGTCCGTGGGCACGGACGGGGCGGGCTTTTCGGTCACTCCTTGACGGTATCCGGACCCATGCCGGGTCCCGACCGCAGGTGAGCGAGGGTCGCGGCGGCCCGCTCGTCGCCCTGCTCGGCCGCGCGCGCGAGCCAGCGCCCCGCGCGCTCGAAGTGCAGCCGGGCCAGCGCGCTCGCCGCCCAGCGGCTGCCGTCGGCCGCGGCCAGCTCCATGTACCGGGTGGCTTCCGTGTACTCGCCGAGCTCCACGAGGTCCTGGCCGACGGTCAGCGCGTTGCCCCGGTCGAGCTCCACCACCTTGCCGTACCAGTGCTTGGCGTCCGTCATGTCCCCCGCGCGGCCCGCGAACTCCCCGAGGGCCCGCATCACGTGGACGTCACCCGCCTCCCCACGCGCCCGCAGGTCGGACCTGGCCGCCGCGAGCAGCGCCTCGTGCTCCGCGGGCCGGTGCTCGCGCGCGCCATCGAGCATGCCCCACCAGACGTACTGATCCGCCATCGGGAAGTCCGGCGCGCGCAGGGCGTCCGCGACCAGCGTGCCGCACGCCCGCCACGTCTCCTCTTCCTCTCCCGGTACCAGCAGTCCGGCGACGCCGGTGCGGGGCGAGGCGGCCCACGCCAGCGCTTGCACGTACGCCTCGTCCGTCATCGCCTCCGACTGCTCCTCGTACTCGTTCGCCACCGCTACGAACGCCTCCAGCGGCAGCGCCTCGGTGATCCCGTGCCGGGCGAAGTCGATCGCGGCGCGCACCAAGAGGTAGCCGAGCCGCCGCTCCCCCGCGCGCCGCGCCCTGCGCCACTCCTCCCACAGCTCGGGGCCGAGCGCGAGGAACTGCGTGATGCCGAGGCCTCCGCGCCACCGCACCGCGTCCGCGAGGCGCGGGTCGTCCACCGTCGCGAGCCGCGCCAGCTCCGCCTCGCTCCACTCGGTGGGGACCTCGACGGTCCTCGCGACGCTCAGGACCCGGGCGGCCGGGTGGTGCCCGAAGCGGTGCTTGTCGTACGCCTCGTCCCGCATCGTCGCGAGGACGAGGACGCGGTCCTGGGTGAGCTGGGCGAGTACGCCGGGGGTGCCGGGCTCCGCGAGGTGGCCGTCGAGGTCGTCGAGCCACACCACGTGGGCCGCCGTGGTGTCCCGGCCCCTGAGCTGGTCGGGGAGGCCACGCAGGTCCGCTCCCCCGCGCGCGAGGAAGACCCGCGCTTCCTCGGCAACGCTCGCCCGGAGCGCCGCCCACGCCGTCGACGTCTTTCCCGCGAAGGGTTCGCCCGTGACGATGACGAGGCCGCCGTGGTGCACGGCCTGCCGCAGCAGGACGGACAACTCGTCGTCGCAGTCCCTGGCGACGTATGGCGGCAGGCCCTGCTCTCCCGCGAACCGGCGGGCGGGACGCACGCCGAAGCCGAGGCGGCGCAGCCCCCCGACGCGGGGCCAGCCGTCGGCCGCCGCGGGAGCCGTGGGGGACGCCGCCTCCTGGTGGATCGTGACCGAGCCGATGGACCCCGCCATCACGGCGTTGGCGACGGTGCCGCCGGAGATGGCGTTGGCGACCGGGGTGGGGCTTTCGCCGGGTTCCGGAAGTCCCAACGTGGGCAGCAGTTCGCGGAGTTCGCCCGCCAGCTCCGGGAGCTCGACGAGTCTGGTACTCAGCCGATGGCTCCAGGACAAGTGGGTCTCGGTGGCGGTCAGCTCCCCCGCGGCCAGCAGGCGCTGGTCCCTGGCCAGCAGCCCGGCGAATCCCCCGCGCACGCCCGCCCGCTCGAAGCAGTCCCGGAAGCGGGGCTCCATGAGGGGCCAGTCCCGCGACCGCATGGCCGACACCAGCACCCCCGCCACCGAAGCCGCCAGCTCCTCCAACTCCCGCTCCACGCAAGCCCCCTGGGATCACACCGCCGTAGGGAGCAACGGTACTAAGCCCCCGCCCCCTCAACCGCCCGCACCGCGTCCCGGTAAGCCCGCGCAGCGACCCGCAGCGCCGCCTCCGGGTCCACGCCCGCCGCCTCGGCCCGCAGCGCCAGCGCGAGCAGCTCGTAGCCGACGCCCTCGCCCGTCGGCACCGGCACCTCAAGTCCCGCCGTCCGCACCCGCGATGCCAGCTTCGCCGCGAACGCGAGGCCCGGCTGGCCCAGCGGGATGCCCTCCGTCACCGACGTGCGCTGCTTCTCCACCGCCTTCATACGGAGCCAGTGCGCCTTCACGTCCTCGGGGGTCTCGGCCGAGTCGTCGCCGAAGACGTGCGGGTGGCGGTGGATGAGCTTGTCGACGATGCCGCCCGCGACGTCGTCGATGGAGAAGGGCTCGTCGTCCTCGTCCGGGCCGCCCTCCTCGGCGATCCGCGCGTGGAAGACGACCTGGAGCAGGACGTCGCCGAGCTCCTCGCGCAGTTCGTCCCTGTCCCCCTCCTCGATCGCCTCGACCAGTTCGTACGCCTCCTCGATCGCGTACTTCGCCAGGCCCTTGTGGGTCTGCTGCGAGGACCAGGGGCATTCGTCGCGGATCCGGTCCATCACCTGGACCAGGTCGAGCAGGCGCGCGCCCGGCAGGTCGTACGAGGCGGGGAGCAGCTCCAGGTCGGGCATGGCGATGCGGCCCGAGCCCGCGAGGCGCGCCAGGCCGTCGGTGAGGGGGCGGTCTCCGTCGGCGGTGGCGATCACGAGCACCGTGCGGCCGCCCGCGCAGGCGTCGACCAGCTCCTGCGCGGTGGGCGCCGCCTGCTCGACCCGCACGCCCGCCTCCCGCAGATACGGCAGCTGCGGGTGCGTCGCGTCGGCGCACAGCACGTCGTCGGCGCCGTGCAGCGCCTGCCAGGCGGGCCAGGAAAGCAGCCCCGGCGCGACGCGGTGGCTGGTGGTCAGCAGGATGACGCGGCCGACGGACTCGTCGGAGGGGTCGGACGCGTCGGCCGGGGGCGTGGTCTCGGTGGCGTTCACCTGTCGAACGTAACCCAGCCCACTGACAGGACAGCCGGGGCGGACAGCGCGGACGGGGCCGCCAGGCCCGCTACGCCTGCTGGTCCGGGGCCGGGGCCCCCGCGTCCGTGACCTCGCGCACCCACGGCGTCTTGGCGTCGGCCCGCTTGTTCTTCTCCACGTCCCAGGTGCCGTAGCGCGGGTTCAGGTCGATGTCGAGCTTCTTGGAGGCGGTCGAGAGCGACTTCCAGAAGAGCGCCTGTCCGTCGGGCGTGTTCATGTCGGCGCCGAGCTTCTTGGCGAGCTTCTGGGCCTCGATCTCCGTGCGGAAGCTGTCGTCGAGGCGGGCGGGGGCGACGCCGTACTGCTGGAGCCAGCCCTGTTCGAGGGCCTTGCGGCCGCCCGCCTGCTGTTCGAGACCGGCCCGCATGGTCTGGATGTCGCGGCGCGTGACGCTCGCCCCTGCGTCGGTGGCCGCGCGGTGCAGGACCTTGTCGAGGACCATCGTGTGCAGCGTGCTGCGGGTGAGGCCGCCGGACTTGGCGATGGCCTGGGTGTACTGGGCGTCGTCCGGGATGGCGGCCCGCTGCGCGGCGCGCACCTCGTTCACCCGGCCCTCCAGCTGCGCGACCGTGATGCGGTCGCCGCCGACGACGGCCGCGGCACCGGGGTGCGCCTCGCCCCCGCAGGCGGTGAGGAGGGGGGCCGCGGCGATCGCGGCCGCGGAGAGGATGAGCGCTGTGCGACGACGGCGGTGCAAGGAAGCCTCCCGTTTGGAGATTGTGCGGCGGTGCACAAAGTCTTGCGGTGATCGATGGTAGGCAGTGGGCGTCGTCCCGGCCAGCCATTCGACACCTATTCGACCAACGATTTCCCGGGAGTTGGGGCACCCCCGACCCCACCGTACGAGCGTCAGCCGCGCACTTGTCCGAGCCACTGCAGGGTGCGCCGGACCTCCGCGGGGAAGGGGTGCCCGGGGCCGTGCAGCAGTTCCGCGTCGTGCAGCAGGCGCGCGAGGGTGTCGTGGGCGGCGGGGCGGTCGCCGAGGGCGAGGAGCAGCTGGCCGATGCGGCGGCGGATCTCCAGGGACTGGCGGCGGTCGTCCGTCGCGTAGTGGTTCTCGTAATAGGGGAGCAGCGCGCGGTACTCGGCGAGCGCCGCGGCGGGTTCGCCGAGCTGCTCCAGGCACTGCGCCGCCTCGTACCTGAACTGGAGGGAGTGCGGGTCGGCCTGCCCGGACTCGGCGGCCCGCTCGTCGGCCAGGCGCCGCAGCTCGGGCAGCGCGCGGCGGTACTGGCCGTCGTCCATGAGCGTGGCGGCGTACTGCTTGCGCAGGGTGCGTACGACGGGTGAGTGCTCGCCGTGCTGGGCGGCGGCGGCAGGCAGGATCGCGCCGAGGATGTCCACGGCCTGGGTGATGCGGCCCTCGCCGAGGAGGCGCTTCACGTCGTCGACGGCGCGGGCGACGTCCTGCTGGGGCGGTGCTCCCGGCGGGCCCTGCGGTCGCGGCGGCAGGTCGGGGGCGGGCGCGGGTGTCGCGGCGCGGTCCGGCCAGGGCGCGTGCGGGCGCAGGAAGGGGCGGGTGGGGTCGAGGGGGCGGCCCGAGGGGATGCCGCGCGCGGGCAGCAGCGGGGCCAGTTCCTCGTAGACCTCCTGGGCGCTGGCGTGGCGGTGCTGCGGGTCCTTGGCGAGCAGCCGCAGGACGAGGGACTCCAGGGCTTCGGGTACTTCGGGGCGCAGGCGGCGGACCGGCAGCGGCGGTTCGTAGAGGTGGCGGTGCAGGACGCCGAGCGCGGTGGATCCGACGAACGGCACGTCGCCGCTGAGGAGTTCGTGCAGGAGCACGCCGAGGGCGTAGAGGTCGGTGTAGGGGCCGACCGCGCCGCCCATCGCCTGTTCGGGCGCCATGTACGCGGGGCTGCCGATCGGCGAACCGGTGTGGGTGAGGCGGGTGGTGTCGGTGTCCATCACCGAGGCGATGCCGAGGTCGAGGATGCTGAGGGTGCCGTCCTGCTTGACCATGACGTTCCGCGGCTTGAGGTCGCGGTGCACGATCGGCACGGCGTGCACCGCGGAGAGCACGGCGCACAGCTGGGCGGCGACCGCGACGGCCCACTGCCACGGGTAGGGGTCGTGCTCGGCGAGGTGGTCGCCGAGGTCCGCGCCGTCGACGTACTGCATGACGAGGAAGAGGGCCCCGTCCTCGGCGGGCTCGGTGCCCGCGTCGTGCACGGTGACCAGGCCCGGGTGGTCGACCTGCGCCGTGACGCGGCACTCGCGCACGAAGCGGCGGCGCAGCTCCTCGGCCTCGGCGCCCGCGACCCGGTCGGGGCGGAGCAGCTTCACCGCGACGCGCCGGTCCAGGCGCTGGTCGTACGCCGTCCAGACCTGGCCCATGCCGCCCTGGCCGATGAGCGTGGAGAGTTCGTAGCGCCCCGCGACGACGCGGCCGCCGGTCCCCGTGCCGGGTACCACGGTCAGCTGCCGCCTTCCTGCTTGCGCAGATAGTCGCTGAGCTCGTCGAGTTCGGCGCGGACCTGGTGGATGCGGGCGGGGGCGGGTGCTTGCGCCGGAGCCTGCTGGTACGGCGGCGGGTAGCCGTAGCCGGGCTGCGCCTGCGGCGGTACGTAGCCGGTGGGCGGCCGCTGCCGGTACCGGCTGAAGTGGCGTATGTCCGCGTACAGGTAATAGGCGACCACGGCCAGCATCGTGCAGAGCAGGATCACCATGCCCGTGTTGCCCGGGCCCTCGAAGTCCTCCACGCCCTTGTCGATCCCGACGAGGGCCAGAGCCAGGACGTCGAGCGCGACGACGAGGCCGAAGAGGACCCAGTCGTACGCCTTGCGGGTCACCAGGGCGAGGCGGAGCAGCGCGGCCCAGGCGAGCATGCCGCACGACACGACCGCGAGGGCCACGAACAACACGCGCAGCGTCACGGGCGAGCCGCCCGAAGGGGGCGGCGGCGGTGGTGGCGGCGCGTAGCCGTGGCCCTGCATGGCTGCTCCTGGTACGTGAAGAAGGGCTGGTGCGTGAAGAACGGGGTGCGGAATTCGGGTGCGGATTCGAGCGTATAGGCCGACCGCGGGAAGCGGTCCCGGGTTGTACCGAACCGTTGTCGTCCTGGTCACGCGCGCGCGGCGGGTCCCGGTTGCGGCACCGCTCGCGCCACTCGCCTCACTCGCCTCACTCGGGCGGAAGCGTGCCGTCCGTCAGTCCGTCGTGCAGACCGCGCACCAGCCGCTCCCCGAGCCGGCCCGCCAGGCGCAGGGCGTCCTCGAACGCGGCGAGCTCGCGGAAGCGCTCGCGGTAGCCGTGCTGGCCCGCCAGCGGCAGGCGCGGCAGCTGGAGGCGGCGTACGTCGAGCCTGGCCGATGTGGAGGCGTAGCTGCTGGCCTGCCGGTGGTTGGCGGTGGAGCGCAGGAACCCGGCGAGGAACCACGGGTCGAGGGCGTCCTGGTCGGGGCGGAGCAGGACGAGGCCGCGGCCGAGCGCGGCGCCCGCGGTGCTCTCGTCGACGACGCGGGCCGCCGCGCCACCGCCGAAGAGCGGGACGACGACGTCGCCGGGCTCGGTGAGCACGGCGGGCTCCTCGGCCGTGCCATCGTGGCCGGTGCCGGACGGCGCCGTGCCCGCGAGCACGTCGTGGTCGGTGAGCACGGGCGCGCCCGCCGGACCGGACCCGGTGCCGGTGTGCAGCGAGAGGGCGCCCGCGCGGGCCAGCTCGCCGACGGTGGTGAGCGGCCGGGGCGCGGCGTCGCCCCCCTGCGCGGCGCCGATGTCGCGCGGCGCCAGGTCCACGGCCCGCCGCAGCGCGTCGCCGAGCCCTTCGCGTACGGTCGCGAGCTCCGCGCTGCCGCCTCCCGCGGCGGGCGGCGGCAGCCTGCGCGCGGGCGCCAGGTCGACCTCGTCGTCGAGGAGTTCGAGCACGGGCACGGCCCTGGCGGCGCCGGGCCGCGCCTCGACGGTGCCGTGCCGGTCGAAGCCGTGCCAGAGACCGAGCACGGTGTCCTGCACGGCGGGCCACAGCTGCTTGTCCCTGCCGTCGGCGGCGAGCAGTCCCGCCGCCTCCACCAGGAGCAGCTCGGGCGCCGGGTGCGCACCGGCCACCGGCCTGCGCAGCACCCAGACGTGCAGGGGCAGGTTGTAGGGGGGCGCCGCCCCCGCGGGCAGCGCGATCACCGCGCGCAGCGCGCCCCTGCGCAGCAGATCCGCGCGGATGCGGCGGCCCGAACGGCGTGACGCGGCGGCGGGCGGCATCAGGAGCACGGCGGTGCCGCCGTCGACGATCCTGGCCAACGCGTGCTGGACCCAGGCGAGTTCGGACTCGGCGCGGGCCGGGAAGCCGTACTCCCAGCGGGCGTCGTAGGCCAACTCGTCGTGGCCCCAGTTGCGTTCGTTGAACGGCGGATGGCAGAGCACCGCGTCGGCCCTGCGCTCCTCGTAGGCGTCGGCGCGCAGGGTGTCGCACGCCATGGTGCGCACGGTCGCGTCGGAGTTCAGGGCGAGGCGCAGCGCGGTGAGCGCGGCCAGGTCCGGCGCGCTGTCCTGGCCGTACAGGTACTGGTCGGGGCGCGGCGCGACGGCGCGCAGCAGGGCGCCGGTGCCGCACGCGGGGTCGAGCACGGTGCGGGCGGGTCCTGCGATGCGGGCCATCAGTTCGGCGGGGCCCGCGGGGGTGAGGGTGTACTGGCGCGGGTTGGCCTCGGTGTGCCTGCCGAGGAGGAACTCGTACGTCCGCTGGGCGCCGAGCTCGGCCGCGAGCTCGGCGACGCCGCGCAACAGCGGTACGGACGGCAGGAGTTCGGCGGCGTCGGGGATGCGCACCGCCCGCCTGCGGCGCACCCCGAAGCGCATGGTCACCACCTCGTCGAGCTCGCCGGGCAGGAGCTGCGCCATCCGCTCGTCCGACACGGCGCTGACCGCCAGCCAGGCGGACGGCCTGTCGCGGACCAGGAGGAGGGCGCAGCCCGCGTGCAGCAGGGCGGTGCCGGGGCCCGCAGGGTGTCCCGCGAGCCGCTGCCAGACGCGTTCGCGCGGCGGGACCTCGACGAGCTTGCCCTGGGCGCGCAGCCACCGCTCGACGTCGGCGAGCGCGAAGGAGGGGCTGGTCTCGGTGCCGCCGACCGGCTTGGGGAAGTCGCCGTGCCTGCGGCGCCAGTTGCTGACGGCGGCGCGGCCGACTCCGGCGAGCCGGGCGATTCCGGCGGCGGTCACCTCGGTGACGTCGTCCCGCGGCTTCATCTGGCGGCTCCCCTTTGATGCCCTGATGCCCTGTGACGCGCGGGGCCAGTCGCGCGGGGTCGAGCATACCCAGCGAGTGGGCGCACGGGTTGCTTCACGGGCGTTAACCCATGATTCACACTTCATCATGTTGACTCGGTTCACACGCTCCTGCTCTGATGTCCTTCACCGAACGACTTCCCTGGGGGATTCCCATGCGTCAGCTTCAGCTTCAGCTTCAGCCCTTGCGTGCCCGCCGTACCCGCCGTACCGAGATCGCCGCCGTCTGCCTCGCCGCCGCGGCGACCGTGGGCCTGTCGGCCTGCGGCACCGAGACGGCGAAGACGCCGGACAAGGACCGGGTCGCCGCCGCGAAGCCGAAGGAACCGTTCGCCGGGATGTCCGGCGGCGAGATCGCCGAGAAGGCCATGAAGACCACCGCGGACGCCAAGTCGCTGCGCATCTCGGGCAAGGTCACCGACGAGGAGTCGGGCGGCCTGATGTCGATGGACATGGCCCTGGACACCGGCGGCACGTGCGCGGGCACGATGGGCATGGGCGATCAGGGCTCGATGGAGCTGATCATCCCGGGCAGCACGACCGCCTACCTCAAGTACGACGAGAAGTTCCTGCGCGCGCAGAGCAAGGGGGAGCCCGCGGCCGACGTGCAGGCGGCGGTGGACATGCTCGCGAACCGCTGGACGAAGACCCGGACGACGAGCGCGGACGCGAAGGAGATCGCCGCGTTCTGCGACCTCGACACCCTGCTCGCCGACTTCAAGGGCGGCTCCGTGGCCCGCAGGGGCGGCACGACCACGGTCGAAGGCACCCCCGCGATCAAGCTCACCGAGAGCAGCGGCAAGGAGAAGTACACGGTCTACGTCGCCACGAAGGGCGCGCCGCACCTCCTGCGGATCGACACGGCGACCGGCGGGGGCAAGCCGGAGACGCTGACGTTCAGCGACTACGACAAGCCGGTCAAGGCGACGCCGCCCACGGGTGACGTCGTCGACCTGGACAAGCTGGACTGACTCAGCTGGACTGACTCAGCTGGGCCGGCTCAGAGCGTGTGCCGCACCCAGACGTTCGGCTCGACGTACACGCCGTAGCCGCGGGCGAGTTCACAGTGGACCGGCACCAGCGCGCCGGGCACCTCGACCTCGCCCTCCGCGTCGAACGGCAGCCCCGTCCACTCGCGCCACTGCGCGGTCGACCCCGACACCGTCATGGACGCGTGCGCGACCTTCTCGATGACGCCGCCCGCCCGCACGTGCACCCGCAGCCACGGGTCGTGGGGCAGACCGTCCTCGCGCGTGCGGTACGCGTACTCGTCGATCGGCGCGGCCGGTTCGCGGTGCTTGGCGTTGGGGCGCACGGGCGCGACGACCTCGGTGAAGCCGCGGGCGCGGGCGTTGTCCCGCATGGCCGCGAGCATCCGCCCCGAGACCCCCTTGCCGCGTGCCGTCTCGTCGACGGTGATCTCGATGGCGCTGACCGTGTCCGTCTCCTTGCCGTGCCGTAGATCGGAGAAGGCCCACAGCAGGACCTGGTCCCAGCCGCCGTCGGGCAGCTCGCCGCCCTCGCGGGCGCGCAGCGCGAGGGGCACGCTGAAGCCGCGGGACACGACCTTGCCGTCCTGGTCCGTGGCGACCAGGACGTACTCCGGGAGGTCCGCGACGATCCTGCCGATCAGGGACCAGCCGACCGGGTCGTGCAGGATGAACTCGGGCCAGTCCTCTGCCATGTGCCAGAGCGGCCCGGCGAGGTCGGGCCGTTCGGCCAAGGTGGTGATCTTGAGGTCCATGTGCCGCACGGTATGCGCTTCGCTTGGGAGCGGCTATTCATTTACCTGCGGGTGCATGGGGGCTGAGCGCGCCCACGCGGCGGAGCCGCACATGACACAGCCCCGCGCCCCTAAAAAGGGGCACCCCCCTGCCCTCGTTCAGCGTGCGTGGAAGCGGGGCGGTGCCTTGGTCGGGGCGTTGCCCGACGGGAGCTTCTCGTCCGGGCACGTGTTCAGGACCTTCTTCATCGCGTCCCGCTCCGCGCCCGTCACCCACACCCCGTACTTCTTCTTCACCGCGACCTGCCCCGCCACATACGTACAGCGGTACGCCTTGTCCGGGGGCAGCCAGGTCGCCGTGTCGCCGTCGCCCTTGCTGCGGTTGGGGCCCGCGTCGACCGCTATGAGGTTAAGGGGGTCGTTGGCGAAGGCGATGCGCTTGCTCGGCTCCCACTGGAAGGCGCCCTTCTGCCAGGCGTCCGAGAGGGCGACGAGGTGGTCGATGTCGACCTGGCTGCGGCCGCGCCGGAACGACACGTCCTTGCCGGTGTAGGGGTCGGGCGCGAGCGTCCCCGACGCCACCCGGCAGTCCCCGCCCTGGTACCTGACGTCCTTCAGGTCACGCTTGAGGATGTCGTCCCTGGTGGGGCAGCCGTTGGAGTCCGTGTCGGCCCACGCGGTGCCGAACCGGCTCCGCTCGTAACCGGTCTTGGGCGCGCGGCCCTTGACGGTGAGGGTGTCGACGGCGGCGAGCGCGGAGCCCGCCTTCGCGTCGGGGCCCGCGGCGCCGCCCTCGTCCTTCTTGTCATCGGTGCCGAGTTCGCAGCCGGTGAGCAGCGCGGGGAGAGCGATCAGGGCCAGCAGGGCCCCGGTGGTACGACGGTTCACCGGGCCACCACCGTGTCGCCGATGGCGAGCGGGGCGGGCGTCACGATGTCCGCGTAGACGCCGATGCACATGCCGCGGGCGGCGGTGAGGGTCTTCAGGACGCGGTTGTCCGCGGGGAGGCCGGTCTGGGCCTGGGTGGTCATGACGCAGCGCGCGACGCGCTCGGTGACGCGCAGCCGAAGCGGCTCCGCGACGCCCGTGTCACCCATGCCACCCGTGGCGCCCGTGGCGCCCGTGCCTCCGATGGTGATCTCGTGGCCCACCCAGCTCTCCTCGATCCATGGTTCGTCGGTCTCCACGACGATGTTCTTGCGCAGCCGCCGTACGTCGACGGGGTCGGCGTCACCGAGCAGCTCGCCGAGCGCGCGCAGCGACGCGGTGCCGACGAGGGAGACGGCGGCGGCGTCCTGGTGGCTCTCCGCTCCCTCGCGCGCCAACTCGACGCCCTCGCCGAAGCGTTCGGGTATCCGGGGGTCGCCGGGGCGCAGGATCTCGCCGTCCGGCGCGGTGACGAAGGGGGTGCCGTCCGCGTCGTACGCCGCGACGTGTTCGAGCATGCCGGGCACCCGGCGGAAGCGGCGGCTGTTCTTGCCGCTGCTCAGCTTGCCGTCCGCGTGCCGCAGGGCCCACAGCCGGTCGCCGACGGCACCGCGCGCGTCGAAGACGAGCCGCTCGTGCGCGACACCGAGCATCGATTTCACCGGATAACTGTTCAGACCGACGACTTTGAGCGGCACAGCGCTCTCCCTCCCCTGGGCGGACTCATGCATCCACCACGGTAACGACCAAGCGGTTCAGACCATATCTCCCCTCAACGGGCGAACCGGACACCTCAGGCGCGCTCCCCGCCCCGGAGGTCCATGACCTCCGGGGTAATCGACGTCCGCCACCGGCCCAAGCCATCCTCATGGGCATGGACAACACACGACAGGCCACCGAAGACGCCACCCGCACCACCGTGCAGGAGTTCCTGACGGCCCGTCTGGCCGCGGACACCGCACGGCTCACCGAGCTCTTCGCCGACAAGGTCGACTGGCTGCTCGCCGAGAACCCCGCGGTCCCGTGGATCAGGCCCCGCTCCACCGGCGCCGAATGCGCCGCGCAGGGCGAGGAGTTGGCCCGGTACACGGTGCCCGAGGACTCCCGCGCCTCCCTCGACACCCTCCTCGTCGACGGCACCGACGCCATCTTGATGGGCAGCCTCTCGGGAACGGTGCGCGCCACGGGCAAGTCCTTCGAGGGCCCCTACGCACTGCGCCTGACCGTAGAGAACGGCCGGATCACCCGCCACCACCTCTACGAGAACAGCCTCTCGGTCGCGGAGGCGTGCATCCCGGACGCGTCCTGAGAGGTCGCTCTTCTCTTGGATGTCAGTGGCTGCTGCGATCGTCTGCGCCATGGATGAACTCGTGGAACGCGTCGACGCGCAGGATCGCGTGCTGGGGACGGTCAGCCGACGGGACGCGGTTCGTGAGGGCTGGCTGCACCGGGTCGGCGTGGCGGTCTGCCGCGACGAACAAGGCCGCTTCCTCGTCCATCGGCGTGCCGAGCGGCTGTCCCGTTTCCCGGGGCACTACGAACTCGGCGTCGGGGGCGCCGCGGGAGTCGGCGAGTCCTACGAGCAGGCGGCCGCCCGCGAACTCGGCGAGGAGCTGGGGGCGCGGGCGGCGGTGCGCCTCCGGTTCACGTTCCTCAACCGGAGCGGGCTCAGCCCTTACTGGCTCGGCGTGTGCGATGCCGTGCTTCCGGAGGTCGGCGCCCCCGATCCGGCAGAAGTGGCCTGGCACGACTGGGTGACCGAGTCCGAGCTGCGGCGGATCCTGCGGCAGTGGACCTTCACTCCTGACAGTCAGGAGGTCTTCGGTCGGTATCTCGCTCGGTAACTGCTGGTGCCTCACGGCTGACCGGGTCGCCAACGTCCGCGACCCGGTCCATCGCGTCCTACGACCCCAGGATCGACGTCAGGAACTCCCCCACCCAGCCCAGCAGTTCGCGTCCGACCAGCGGCTTTCCGCCGACCTTCGCCGTCTTCGGGCGGGGGACGAGGACCTGGTTGGCGTTCGCCTTGATGACCGTCCCGGGGTAGAGCCGCTTCAGGCGCAGCTCCTGGGATTCGCGCAGGTCCACCGGGGCGAAGCGGATGTTGTTGCCCTGAAGGACGATCTCGCCCACGCCGCACGCCCGCGCCAGCATCCGCAGGCCCGCGACGAGGAGGAGGTTCTCCACCGGCTCCGGCAACTTGCCGTAGCGGTCGGTGAGTTCCTCGCGGACCGCCTTGACGTCCTCCTCCGTGTTGGCGGAGGCGATGGCGCGGTAGGCCGCCAGGCGCAGGCGCTCGCCGGGGGCGTAGTCGTGCGGGACGTGCGCGTCGACCGGGAGCTCGATCTTGACCTCCAGGGGCGGCTCCTCCTCGACACCGCCCTCCAGGGACGCGCGGTAGTCGGCGACCGCCTCGCCCACCATGCGTACGTAGAGGTCGAAGCCGACGCCCGCGATGTGGCCCGACTGCTCGCCGCCGAGGAGGTTTCCGGCTCCGCGGATCTCCAGGTCCTTCATCGCGACGTACATGCCCGCGCCCATCTCGGTGTGCTGGGCGATGGTGGCGAGGCGCTCGTGGGCCGTTTCCGTGAGCGGCTTCTCCGGGGGGTAGAGGAAGTACGCGTAGCCTCGCTCGCGGCCTCGGCCCACGCGGCCGCGCAGCTGGTGGAGTTGGGACAGGCCGAAGTTGTCGCCGCGCTCGACGATCAGCGTGTTGGCGTTGGAGATGTCGATGCCCGACTCGACGATCGTCGTGGAGACCAGGACGTCGAACTTCTTCTCCCAGAAGTCCACGACCACCTGTTCCAGGGCCTGTTCGGACATCTGGCCGTGGGCCGTCGCGATGCGGGCCTCGGGGACGATGTCGCGAAGGCGGGCCGCCGCGCGGTCGATCGACTCCACGCGGTTGTGGATGTAGAAGACCTGCCCCTCGCGCAGCAGCTCGCGGCGGATGGCCGCGCCGATCTGCTTCTCCTCGTACGGACCGACGAAGGTCAGGACCGGGTGGCGCTCCTCGGGCGGTGTCGTGATCGTCGACATCTCGCGGATGCCCGTGACCGCCATCTCCAGCGTGCGCGGGATCGGCGTCGCCGACATCGTCAGGACGTCCACGTTGGCGCGGAGCTTCTTCAGCTGCTCCTTGTGCTCGACGCCGAAGCGCTGCTCCTCGTCGACGATGACCAGGCCCAGGTCCTTGAACTTCGTCTCGGAGGAGAACAGGCGGTGCGTGCCGATCACGA
The DNA here is from genome assembly GCF_008704495.1 of Streptomyces kanamyceticus. Classification (NCBI taxonomy): domain Bacteria; kingdom Bacillati; phylum Actinomycetota; class Actinomycetes; order Kitasatosporales; family Streptomycetaceae; genus Streptomyces; species Streptomyces kanamyceticus. The sequence goes on along the minus strand of NZ_CP023699.1, from coordinate 5,985,685 downwards.
TGTCGACCGAGCCGTCGCGCAGGCCCTCCAGGGTCTCCTTCGACTCGGTGTCGCTCTGGAAGCGGCTCAACGCCCGTACCTTCACCGGGAATTGGGAGTACCGCTCGGAGAACGTGCCGAAGTGCTGCTGGACCAGGAGTGTGGTGGGGACCAGGACCGCTACCTGCTTGCCGTCCTGTACCGCCTTGAACGCCGCGCGGACCGCGATCTCCGTCTTGCCGTAGCCCACGTCGCCGCAGATCAGGCGGTCCATCGGGACCGTCTTCTCCATGTCCTCCTTGACCTCGGCGATGGTGGTGAGCTGGTCGGGCGTCTCCGCGTACGGGAAGGCGTCCTCCAGCTCGCGCTGCCAGGGCGTGTCCGCGCCGAAGGCGTGTCCCGGGGCCGCCATGCGCGCGGAGTACAGCTTGATGAGGTCGGCCGCGATCTCCTTGACCGCCTTCTTCGCGCGCGCCTTCGTCTTCGTCCAGTCGGCGCCGCCCAGGCGGTGGAGGGTGGGAGCCTCGCCGCCCACGTACTTGGTGATCTGCTCCAGCTGGTCGGTGGGGATGTAGAGCCGGTCGCCTGGCTGGCCGCGCTTGGCGGGGGCGTACTCCACGACCAGGTACTCACGGGTCGCGCCCTGCACCGTGCGCTGCACCATCTCGATGTAGCGGCCGACGCCGTGCTGCTCGTGGACGATGTAGTCGCCGGACTCCAGGGTCAGCGGGTCGATCGTCTTGCGACGGCGCGCGGGCATCCGCTGGCCGTCCTTGCCCGCCGCCTTCTGGCCCGACAGGTCGGTCTCGGTGAGGACCGCGAGCCTGAGCCCCGGGTCCACGAAGCCGTAGTCGATCGAGCCGCAGGACACGTGCACGACGGACGGGGCCAGGTCGGCGAGGTCCGCGTCGTGGCGGGCGGCGATGCCCTCGCCGCCGAGCACCTCGACCGTGCGCGCGGCGGGTCCGTGCGCCTCGGTGACGTACACGACGCGCCAGCCGTCCGCGAGCCAGCCCTTGGTGTCGGCGAGCGCCTTCGCCGTGTCACCCCGGTACGTCTCGGGGGCGTGCATGCCGAGCTTGAGGGTGTCCGCGTCCCCCGGCGCGGCAGCGCCAAATGTCAGCGTCTCGCCCGCCGCGAACGGGGAGACCGACCACCACATCATGCCGAGCTCGCGCGCGTGCTCGCGGATGTCCGCGATGCCCCACAGCGACGCCGCGCCCACGTCGATGGGCGCCTCGCCGCCGCCCGCCGTCGCCGCCCAGCTGGCCTGCAGGAACTCCTGCGACGTCGCCACCAGGTCGGTCGCGCGGGTGCGCACCCGCTCCGGGTCGCAGACCACCGCCATGGAGCCCTTCGGCATGACGTCGATCAAAAGCTCCATGTCGTCCACCAGGACAGGCGCGAGGGACTCCATGCCCTCGACCGCGATGCCCTCGGCGATCTTCCCGAGCAGCTCGCCCAGCTCGGGGTGCTGTTCGGCGAGCGCCGCCGCCCGCTCCCGCACCTCGTCGGTGAGCAGCAGCTCGCGGCAGGGCGGCGCCCACAGGCCGTGCTCCGCGACCTCAAGGGAGCGCTGGTCGGCGACCTTGAAGTAACGGATCTCCTCGACGTCGTCGCCCCAGAACTCCACGCGCAGCGGGTGCTCCTCGGTGGGCGGGAAGACGTCGAGGATGCCGCCGCGGACCGCGAACTCGCCGCGCTTCTCGACCAGTTCCACCCGGGAGTACGCGGCGGCGGCGAGCGCCTCGACGATCTCGTTCAGATCCGTGGTCTGACCGGTGCGCAGCGCCACGGGCTCCAGGTCGCCCAGGCCCTTGACCTGCGGCTGGAGCACCGAGCGTACGGGCGCGACGATCACCGAGACCGGTCCGGTCTCCGGGTCGTCCGTGCTCGGGTGCGCCAGGCGGCGCAGGATCGCGAGGCGGCGGCCCACCGTGTCGGAGCGGGGCGAGAGGCGCTCGTGCGGGAGCGTCTCCCACGAGGGGTACTCGACGACGCCGTCCGGCGGCAGGATCGTGCGCAGCGCCGCCGCCAGGTCCTCGGCCTCCCGCCCGGTGGCCGTCACGGCCAGCACGGGACGGCCGGACTCGCGGGCGAGCGCGGCCACCGCGAAGGGACGCGCGGCGGGCGGTCCCACCAGGTCGACGTGGGCGCGGTGGCCGTCGGCGGCGGCCTTGACCGCCTCGGCGAGCGCGGAGTCCTTGACGACGGCGTCGAGCAGACCGTGCAGGCTCATGAAGGCTTTCCGTCCAGGTTCCATGGGGATGTACGGGATTCCGGCGTGCGATCACGGCCGGGTGGGCAACGCGAAGGGCCCGGCACGTGTCACGGGCCGGGGTCATCCAGCGTACGACTCATCACTGACAGACGCGGCTCGTCGGGCGGCTCGTCGGGCCTCTCATCGGGGTGGACCGACCCCGGATCCAGGACCCGCCGCCTGCCCCCCTGGGGCTTTTCCCCCAAGGGATGGCACCCTGATCCGGGTCGTACCGCATCTCGAACACCTCGAACACCGTGCTCGTCGCCCCGAACGTTCAGGAAGCCCCACCCGGCTTCCGTCCTTCGACCAGAAAGCCAGCCCATGTCCGGAGCCCATTCCGTCACCGCGGCCGACCCGGAGGCCGACACCGGGCTCATACCGGCGCGGCCCGGGACCGGAGCCGAGACCGGAGGCGGGCCAGGGCCCGGCTCGGGGCCCGGCGGCCGCATCCTCTGGGACCGCGCCCCCCAGCTGCTCGCCCTCGGACTCTTCGTCGCCTACGCACTGCTCTCCTACACCCGCTACCGCCGCATGGAGAACCTCTCCTGGGACCTCGGGATCTTCGAGCAGGCCATCCGCGCCTACGCCCACCTCCAGGCGCCGGTCGCCGAGCTCAAGGGCCCCGGGGCGAACATCCTCGGCGACCACTTCAGCCCCGTCACCGCGCTGCTCGCGCCGTTCTACCGGGTCTTCCCCACGCCCGTGACCCTGCTGATCGCGCAGGCCCTGCTGTTCGCCCTGTCCGCGCTGCCCGTCACGCGCGTGGCGATGCGGCTCCTGGGGCGCGGCCCCGGCCTCGCCATCGGCATCGCGTACGGCTTCTCCTGGGGCATCCAGCGCGCCGTCGACTTCGACTTCCACGAGATCTGCTTCGCCGTACCGCTGATCGCCTTCTCCCTCGAAGCGCTGCTGCTGCGGCGCTGGCGGGCCGCGCTGCTCTGGGCGCTGCCGCTGGTGTTCGTCAAGGAGGACCTGGGGGTGACCGTCGCGGCCATCGCCGCCGTCGTGGCGATCCGCTGCCGCCGCGAGTCGCCGAAGACCCTGCCCTACGCGCTCGGCACCGTCGCGTTCGGACTCGTCGCCACCCTGGTCACCCTCACGCTCGTCATCCCCGCCTTCAACACCGGCGGCGCGTACGACTACTGGGACAAGGTCGGCGAGGCGGGCGCGACCGCCGGGGCCTTCGACGGCACCGGCACCAAGCTGCGCACGCTGGCCTGGCTGCTGATCCCCACCACCGGGCTGCTCGCGCTGCGCTCGCCGCTGCTCCTGGTCGCGCTGCCCACGATCGGCTGGCGCTTCGTCTCCGCCGATGACCACTACTGGGGCACCGACTGGCACTACAGCGCCGTCCTGATGCCGGTGGTCGTGCTGGCCCTCGTCGACGCCGTCGAGCGGTCCCGCCGCAGCGAACGGCCGTGGCTGCGCGGCGCCGCCGACAAGCTGCCCGCCTGCGCCGCCGCCGCGGCCCTCGCCCTGACCCCGTCCCTGCCGCTCGCCCGGCTCACCGAGACCGCGACGTACGAGAAGAGCGGGGAGGTCTTCGCGGTGGAGCGGCTGCTGAAACGGATCCCCGACGGAGCGAGCGTCGAGGCGAACATCGGCCCGATCAGCAGGCTCACCGACCGCGCCCGCGTCTACTGGGTGGGCGCGGCCCGCCCCGTCGTCCCCGACTACGTCGCGCTCGACATCCGCTCGGGCTGGATCAAGGACCCCGTCGCGTACGCCAACGGGCTGCACCCGGGCGTCAGTTACGCCACCGAGGGCACCGCCCACGGGTACGTACTGCTGCGCAGGGCCTGAGCGAAGCAGGGCAGGGAAAACAGTCGGTCCCGGCCGGTGCTGTGCGCACCGGCCGGGACCGACTCCCCCGTTCCCCCGTGTCCCCCGTCGTGATGGCTATTCGGTGGCGATCGCGTTCAGTACGTTCATCCGGCCCGCCCGGAACGCCGGGACGAGTGCCGCGAACAGGCCCACGAACGCCGACCCGACGAAGACCGCGATGATCGTCGGCCACGGGATCTCCAGGACCTTCAGGCCTTCGAGGGCGAGCAGCTTCTGGGCCGTCGCCCCCCAGCCCATCCCGAGGCCGAGGCCGAGCAGCGCGCCGAAGAGGGCGATGACCACCGACTCCATGCGGATCATGCGGCGCAGCTGCCTGCGCGAGAGGCCGATCGCCCGCATCAGGCCGATCTCCCGGGTGCGTTCCACCACCGAGAGCGCCAGGGTGTTCACCACGCCGAGGATCGCGACGATGATCGCCAGGCCGAGCAGGCCGTAGACCATGTTCAGGAGCTGGCCGACCTGGTCCTTCAGCGTCTGCTTGAAGTCGGTCTGGTCCATCACCTTGTACTGCGGGTACTTGGCGAGCGAGTCCTTCAGGGACTTGTACGCGGCGTCCTGCTGCCCCTTGGTGGCGGAGGCGAACATGATGTCGTTCTGCGGCATCCGGTCCGCGGGGACGTACTTCTCCAGGGTCGTGATGTTCGTGTACATCGCGCCCTTGTCGACCGAGCCCTCGTCCGAGGTGATCGCCGCGACCTTCAGCTCGGCGGTCCTGCCGTGCTCGAAGGCGATCTTCAGCTCGTCGCCGAGCTTCAGGCCGTGCTTCTTGGCGAAGTCCGCGCCGAGGGACATGGCGTCCTTGCCGTACGCGGCGGACAGCGTGCCCGCGGTCGTCTCGCGGCGCAGGTCCTTGGCGTACGTCGGGTCGGCGGCGCTCAGGCCCACCTCGTCCACGGTCTTGCCCGCGGGCGTGGTCAGATCCGCGTTGATCTGCTTGTAGCGCGTGATGTGGGAGATGTGCTCGGCCTTGCCGAGGGCGTCGGCGGCCTTCTGCGTGATGGAGATGCCGGGCTGGGTGGGCTGCACGATGAAGTCCGCGCCGACCGACTTGTCGAGCTCGTCGGTGGCCGATGCGACCATCGAGGAGCCGACGACGGAGAGGCAGGCGACCAGGGCGAGGCCGATCATCAGGGCCGCGCCGGTGGCGCCGGTGCGGCGCGGGTTGCGCAGCGCGTTGCGCTCGGCCATCCGGCCGACCGGGCCGAACGCCCGGAGCAGTACCGCGCTGATGACGCGGACGACACCGGAGGCGAGCACCGGGCCGATGACGACGAAGCCGATGAGGGTCAGGACGACGCCGCCGCCCAGGAAGAGCGATCCTTCGCTGGCCTTGTCGGCCTGCGAAGCGGTGTAGAGGGCGAAGCCTCCGGCGCCGGTGAGGACCAGGCCGATGACGGCGCGCACCACGCTCGCCCTGCCGTCGGCCGGGGTGCCCGCGTCGCGCAGCGCGGCCATCGGCGAGACCTTGCCCGCCCGTCGTGCGGGGAGGTAGGCGGCGAGGACGGTGACGACGATGCCGAGGACCATGCCGACCACGGGGGTCGTCCAGGCGACGGTGAGGTCGCCGGTGGACAGTTCCATGCCCATGCCGGACATGAGTTTCATCAGGCCGACGGCGAGTCCGATGCCCGCGCCGACCCCGAGGACGGAGCCGAACACGCCGAGCAGCAGGGCCTCGACGAGCACGGAGCGGTTGACCTGCTTGCGGCTGGAGCCGATGGCGCGCATCAGGCCGATCTCGCGGGTGCGCTGGGCGACCAGCATCGAGAAGGTGTTGATGATCAGGAAGATGCCGACGAGGAAGGCGATCCCGGCGAAGCCGAGCATCGCGTACTTCATGACGTCGAGGAAGCTGCCGACGGACTTGCGGTTGTCGTCCGCGCTCTCCTTCTTCGTCTTGATGTCGTACGCGGCGGCCTTGCCCAGGTCCTTCGCGACGTTCGCCTTCAGGGCGGTGTCGCTGACGCCCGCCGCCGCGGTGAGGTTGACGTGCGTGAACCGGCCCGTGGCGCCGAGCAGTTCGCGCTGCGCGGTCGGGGTGTCGAAGTAGAAGATCGCGGCGCCGGGGTTGGTCACCTTGAAGGTGGCGATGCCGGAGATCTTCGCGGTGTGGTCGCCGACGGCGCCGATGGTGCGCAGCTCGTCGCCGATCTTGAGGTCGTGCTTGTCGGCGGTGTCGGCGTCGACCATCATCTCGGTGGGGCCGCGCGGCGAGTGGCCCGAGGTGATGTCCATCGAACGCAGTTCGTTGTGCGTCCAGTTGCCCGCGATGGTCGGGCCGCCGCTGGTCGGCCCCAGGTTCTTGTTCTTGGCGTCGACGACGGTCACGCTCTGGCTGCTGACCGCGCCCTCGGCGGACTTGACGCCCTCGGCCTTCTTCGCCTCCTGGACGACGGAGGCGGGCATCGACTCGGGCTTGCCGCTGCGGGGCGTGTCGCCCGCGTCCTCGGCGGACTTGGGGCTGACGGTGACGTCGGCGGAGGTCGCCGCGAAGAGCTTGTCGAAGGTGGTGCTCATGGTGTCGGAGAAGACGAGCGTGCCGCACACGAACGCCACCGAGAGGACCACGGCCACGGCGGAGAGCGCCATGCGGCCCTTGTGCGCGAAGAAGTTGCGCATGGAGGTCTTGAGGACGGTCATGACGTGCGCCCCCGCGCGTCGAAGGAGGGGGTCTGGGGGTGTCCCCCAGAAAAGCGCAGCATGCGGTCCAGGACCTGGTCGGCGGTGGGGTGGTGCATCTCGTCGACGATCCGGCCGTCGGCGAGGTACAGGACGCGGTCCGCGTACGAGGCGGCGACCGGGTCGTGCGTGACCATCACGATGGTCTGGCCGAGCTCGGTCACCGAGCGGCGCAGGAAGCCCAACACCTCGGCGCCCGCGCGGGAGTCGAGGTTTCCGGTCGGCTCGTCACCGAAGATGATCTCGGGGCGCGACGCGAGCGCGCGGGCCACGGCGACGCGCTGCTGCTGACCGCCGGAGAGCTCGGTGGGACGGTGCTTGAGGCGCCCCGCGAGGCCCACGGTCTCCACGACCTGGTCCAGCCAGCCGCGGTCGGGCTTGCGGCCCGCTATGTCCATCGGGAGCGTGATGTTCTCGATGGCGTTCAGGGTGGGCAGGAGGTTGAACGCCTGGAAGATGAAGCCGATCCGGTCCCTGCGGAGCTGGGTGAGCTTCTTGTCCTTGAGGCCGGTGATCTCGGTCTCGTCGAGGAAGATCTGCCCGGCGCTGACCGTGTCGAGGCCCGCGAGGCAGTGCATCAGGGTCGACTTGCCGGAGCCCGAGGGGCCCATGATCGCGGTGAACTGCCCGCGGGCGATGTCCACGTCGATGTGGTCGAGCGCGACGACCCGGGTCTCCCCCGAGCCGTACGCCTTCACGACCTGGCGTGCCCGTGCCGCCACGGCCGTCCGCCCGCCAGTGCCCCCGTGCCTGGGTGTGGTTACAGCCGTTGTCACGGTACGTCTCCTATGTCGGTCATGTGTGGTTCACATGGGTGCGCTTCGCGCTTCAGTCTGGTCTGGTGAGGGGGCCCGGCGCGCTGGTGCAGAGCGCAGTCTTCTAGTGGGGAAAACCCCACCCCCGTTGGTGCGGTTCGACCGCCCGCCGGTGCGGCGGGTCGTCGTAAAGACCATCTAAGAACGGGTCGGCGGCCTTCTCGTCCTCCAGGGGGACGAAGGGTCCCCGGTCCGTAGTACGGAGGTTCCCCTAGGGGATCTCCACCTCCCGGTGGAGCGCATCTCAGGGTCGCTCCACCCCCGCGTCCCCCCACCCCCGCCCCACCTGCCACGATTCCGTCCACCCAGCCGTGCGCCCCTCCCCCCGCCACGCTCCGGGTGAGATGGTGGCCCGCAGCAACCGGTGCTGGGGGAAGGGATCTTCGTGGACTCGCAGGACGCGATACGGGGCCGGGGCGACGCGATACGAGGCCGGGGCGCGGTCGTCGCCGCGCTGATGCTCGCCATGGCGCTTGCCGCCCTGGACGCCACGATCGTGTCGACCGCGGTGCCCCAGATCGTCGGCGACCTCGGCGGCTTCTCCGTCTTCTCCTGGCTCTTCTCCGGCTATCTGCTCGCGGTCACGGTCAGCCTGCCCGTCTACGGCAAGCTCTCCGACACCTTCGGCCGCAAGCCGGTGCTCATCGCGGGCAGCATCGTCTTCCTGGTCGGCTCCGCGCTCTGCGCGAGCGCGTGGAACATGGGCGCCCTCATCGCCTTCCGCATCGTCCAGGGCCTGGGCGGCGGCGCCTTGCAGGGCACCGTCCAGACGCTCGCCGCCGACCTCTACCCGCTGGAGCAACGCCCCAAGATCCAGGCGAAGCTGTCCACGGTGTGGGCCCTCTCCGCGGTCGCGGGCCCGGCCATCGGCGGCCTGATCGCCTCGTACGCGGACTGGCGCTGGATCTTCCTCATCAACCTGCCGGTCGGGGCCGTCGCGTTCTGGCTGATCGTGCGCCATCTGCACGAGCCCGAACGGGCCGCCGCGCCACGGCCGACCATCGACTGGGCGGGCGCCCTCGCCGTCTTCGCCTGCGGCGGGGTCCTGCTCACCGCGCTCGTACAGGGCGGGGTGGCGTGGCCCTGGCTCTCGGCGCCCTCGCTGACCCTGTTCGGCACCGGCGCCGCCCTCGTCGCCGTCGTCGTGCTGATCGAACGGCGCGCGAAGGAGCCGATCATCCCCGGCTGGGTGTGGCGGCGGCGCACCATCGCCGCGGTCAACCTGGCGCTCGGCGCGCTGGGCCTGCTGATGGTCGCGCCGACGGTGTTCCTGCCGACGTACGCGCAGTCCGTGCTCCAACTGGCGCCGGTGGCCGCCGGGTTCGTGCTCTCCGTGATGACCCTGAGCTGGCCGGTGTCGGCCGCCCTGAGCCAGCACGTCTACCGCAGGATCGGCTTCCGCAACACCGCCGTCGTCGGCATCGCGGCGGCGGGCCTGATCCTGCTCGCCTTCCCGCTGCTGCCCTATCCCGGCTCGGCCTGGCAACCGGCCCTGATCATGCTCCTGTTGGGCGCGGCGCTCGGCCTCTTCCAGCTCCCGCTGATCGTGGGCGTCCAGTCCACCGTCGGCTGGGCCGAACGCGGCACGGCCACCGCGTCCGTGCTGTTCTGCCGCCAGATCGGCCAGACCCTGGGCGCGGCCCTGTTCGGGGCGGTGGCCAACGGGGTGCTCGCCGCGCGTCTGGGCGGGGCGGGTTCGCTGGACTCGGTGGCGCGCTCCCTGGACGACCCGGGCTCGGTGGCCGATCCGGAACGGCTGCGGCGGGCCGTGGACGCGGCGGTCGACGCGGTCTACGTGGGCGCGGGATGCGCGGCGGGCCTCGCCCTGCTGGCACTCCTCTTCGTGGCGCCGCGGCGCTTCCCGGTCCTCCAGGAGAAGCAACTGGAACCCCAGCGGGAACAGTTGTCCCCCACGCAACAGGCCGACTGACCGGTTTGCCGAAAACCCCGCACGCCTCGCCTACTTGCGAGTAACGTCTCGGCTCCCCTCGCTCCCTGCGGTCCGCACCACCGGACCGGAAGCCGCGCAAGGAGAACCGGGATGAGCCACCCTCCGCACGAGCCACTTCCTTCGTACGAGCCACGCCCCCCACATGAGCAACTTCCGCCGTACGAGCCGCACCTCACCTACCCCTGGCGGCCCAGACCCCAGCCCCCGCGGGCGCCACGGCCCGAGCACCGCCTGCCCCGCCAACCTGCGCCGGGACGCCACAGCGACCTGCGGATCCTGCGCGGCGCCTACCGCGGCCAGCGCCGCGTCGCCACGCTCACCGCGCTCGGCTACTTCACGCTCTTCCTCGCCCTGTCGGCCTTCGCCCCCGCCCTGATGACGGGCACGGTCACGACGGGCCTCTCCACAGGGCTGCTGCTCGGCCTGTGCCAGCTCCCCGTCACCGGCCTCGCCGTGCTCCTGTACGAGTACACGGCCCGCCGCAGACTCGACCCGCTGGCCGAACGCCTGCGCGGACAGGCCGCGTCGGCGTACGGGACGACGGCCGCCGGGGGCCGCCCGTGAGCGCCGACACCGAGACGATGTCCCTGGTGGCCTTCACCGCCGTGGTCACCCTCACGCTCCTGCTGTGCGTCCTGACCGGACCCGACAGGGACGACCTCGACGGGTTCTACACCGGGTTCGGCGCGCTCTCGCCGATGCGCAACGGCCTCGCCATCGCGGGCGACTACATCTCGGCGGCCACCGTGCTCGGCACCGGCGGCGTGATCGCGCTCCTCGGGTACGACGGCGTGGTGCTCGCCCTGAGCACGGCGCTCTCCCTGACCCTGCTGATGTTCCTGCTCGCCGAACCCCTGCGCAACGCGGGCCGGTTCACCATGGGCGACGTGCTCGCGCGCCGGATGCCGGGCCGCGCGGTCCGCATCGCCGCGTGCGCGACGACCCTGGCGGCCCTGCTCCCCCTGATGCTGGTCCAACTGGCGGGCGCGGGCGACCTGTTGTCGTTCATGCTCGGCTTCTCCGGCGAGGGCGTCGAGACCGGCTGCGTCGTCACGCTCGGCGCCCTGATGATCGGCTACGCGGCGATCGGCGGCATGAAGGGCACCGCCCTCATCCAGATCCTCAAGATCGTGACGCTGCTCGGCTCCGGCACGGTGGTCGCCGTACTGATCCTGCGCCGCTTCGACTGGGATCCGGGCGCCCTGCTCACGGCCGCGCGGGACGGCAGCGGGGCAGGACCCGCCTTCCTCCGCTCCGGACTGCAGTTCGCCGACAGCCCCAACCCCCGCCTGGACATGATCAGTTCGGAGCTGACGGTGGTGCTCGGCGGGGCGGCGCTGCCGCACGTCACGATGCGGATGTACACGGCGCGCAGCGCCCGCGAGACGCGCCGCTCGATGTCCTGGGCGGTGGCCTGCGTCTCCCTGTTCGTCCTCGTCATCACCGTCGTCGGCTTCGGCGCGACGGCGCTGATCGGCCGGGCCGCGCTCGCCGAGGACGACCCCCAGGGCAACACGGCGTACCTGCTCGGCTCCCGGGCCGCGTTCGGCGCCGACATCTCGACGGCGGGGACCCTGGTCTTCACCACGGTCACCACGGCCCTGTTCCTGACGCTGCTCGCGTCGGTGGCGGGCATGATCCTCGCCTGCGCCAACTCCCTGGCGCACGACGTCTTCGCGCACGGGCGCCGCGGCAAGGGCGGCGGCGGCGACAGGGCTGGCGGCGGCGGCAAGGACGGTGGCGATGGCGATGGCGATGGCGATGGCAAGGATGGCGGCGGGGCCGCTCTCTCCGCGCGGCGCGAGATGAGGCTGGCCCGCGCCTCCGCGCTGGCCATAGGGGTACCCGCGATCCTGCTCGCGGTCCTGGTCAAGGACCGCAACCTGCAGCCGCTCGTCACCCTCTCGTTCTGCCTGGGCGCATCCGCGCTGGCCCCCGCCCTGGTCTACAGCCTCTTCTGGCGCCGCTTCACCCGGGCGGGCCTGCTCTGCACCCTGCTCGGCGGCTCACTCGGCGCCGCCGCCCTGATGACGGGCACCAATCTCGTCTCGGGCGCCCCGCACGCGGCGTTCCCGAACCACGACTTCACCTGGTTCCCGTTCACGACGACGGGCCTCGTCTCCATCCCCCTCGGCTTCTTCCTCGGCTGGCTCGGCACCCGCCTCTCGGACCGCGGCGGCGCGGCGGAGCAGCGTCGGCAGTACGAGGCGGTGGAGGGCCTCATCCTGGCGGGTGCCGCCGCGCGTCACCCGAACTGGCCGGGCTGATAGTCGCCCGCGGGCATCTGGATCATCACGTTCACGCGGTTGTAGGCGTTGATGACGGCGATCATCGACACGAGGGAGGTGAGCTGGTCCTCGTCGTAGTGCTTGGCGGCATCGGCCCACGCCTCGTCGGTGACGCCACCGGCCGCGTCCGCGATGCGGGTGCCCTGCTCGGTCAGTTCGAGGGCGGCGCGCTCGGCGTCGGTGAACACGGTGGCTTCGCGCCAGGCGGCGATCAGGTTGAGACGCACCGAGGTCTCGCCCGCGTGGGCGGCGTCCTTGGTGTGCATGTCGGTGCAGAAGCCGCAGCCGTTGATCTGGCTGGCGCGGATCTTCACGAGTTCCTGGGTGGCGGCGGGCAGCGTCGAGTCGGCGATCGCCTTGCCGGCCGCGTTCAGGTGCCGGATGACCTTGGCGGCGACGGGGTTGGTGAAGAGGTTCAGTCGGGCTTCCATGGTGCGCTCCCTGTGTCTGGCGGGTGGTGACACTTACTTGACGGGTGGCGCGGCGTGGATGTGACAGGGCCCTCGGGTGGCCTGGCCGTGACCCTCCGGTGGCGCGGGCCCCCGTGGCTCTTCGCGCAGTTCCCCGCGTCCCTCGCAGGGGCGGTGCGGGTTCGTCGTGGCTGGTCGCGCAGTTCCCCGCGCCCCTTCCAGGGGCTGCCCCGCTCGTCCTTCGCGTGCGGGTGCGTCGTGGTTGCTCGCGCCGTTCCCCGCGCCCCTAAAAGCGCGCCCCTGCCGGGGCGCCCCGTCAGGGGCGCGGGGAACGGCGCGACCAGCCACAGCGGACCCGCGGTCAAAACACCGGCGGGGGCGCCCCGTCAGGGGCGCGGGGAACTGCGCGACCAGCCACAGCGGGCCCGCACGCCCCCACCGGGCCGCGGTCAAAACACGGCCGGGTGCCCCGTCAGCGGCCGACGCTCACGGGGTTTCCTCCGCCGGGGCCCGGCCGGTCAGGGCCGCAAGGCTACTGCGGACGTGGTCCATATGCGCCCGCACCTCGTCCCACGCCTCCCCGTGCTCCCGAAGCACCCGCTCCGTCTCGCGAGCGACCCGCTCCTCCCGCAGCGTCGCCTCCGCGATCACCTCGGCGCCGCGCGCCTCGGCGTCCTCCTGGCCGTGCCGCGCCGACTCCGCCGTCTCCGCGAGGGCCCGCTCCGCCTCGCCGAGCCGCGCCTGCGCCGCGGCGACCAGCTCCGCCTCGCGGGCCTGCGCCGCGGCCTCGCGCTCGGCGATCTGCCGCTCGGCGGCCTCCCAGCGCTCGGCGTGCTCCTTCTCCTGGTCGGCGAGGATGCCCTCGGTGCGCTGCCGCATCTCGCGCAGTACGGCGAGCGCCTCGCCGCGCCACTCCTTCACGTCCCGGCGGGCTCCGACGCGCGCCTCGTCGGCGGTGGCGCGGTCCGCGAGCAGCCGCTGCTCCGCCCACTCGTCGGCGGCGGCGCCCACGCGGTCGGCGTGGGCCCGCGCGGCGTCGGCGGCCCCGCGCGCGTCGGCACCGGCCGCCTCCGTCTCACGCTGTGCGTCGGCGTCCGCGGCGGCGTGCAGGGCGGCCGCCTCCGTCTCGGCGAGCGCCAGGATCTGCCGGGCCCGCTCGCCGAGGGTCTCGTACGTCTGGGGGGCGAGCCGCGACACCGCGTCCCGCAGGTGCTCGGCCTCCACCTCCATGTCCTTGGCCAGGACGGTCAGCCGGGCGGCGCGCTCCCACGCCCCGTCCCGCTCCTGGGAAAGACCGGCGGCGAACGCCTCCACCTGCTCGGGACGGTAGCCGCGTCCACGCACGCTGACGAAGCCGTGCGGCGACGACGATGCACCGCTGCTGCTCATCCTTGGATCCCCTCTCCGACGTACCTCGCGCGTACAGCGCGATTGGCGCACATCTTGATGGATCAAGCTGAAGCGCTCATAACGCGACACTCCGCCCACTCCACCCGGTCAAGGATGCGTCAATTGGCGCCAGAAGTCGGAATCGGGGTGTCGTCTCTGAGCGCTTCGAAGAGCCGACCGGCCTTGACCTGGTCCCACACGACGACATCGCCGACCCCGGCGATCTCGGGCTCGCTCGCCACGGGCACGGTCGTGGTGGCCCCCGAACCACTGGAGAGCCCCTCCATCTGAAGGCCCATCCGGGTCAGCGCCCCCACCCCGGTGTCCGTGTCGACGGTGAGCGCGTCGAGCGAGGCGCTCAGGAAGGGGATCAGCTTCCACGGCGGCAGCAGCACGGGCACGCTGACGGCCTTCTCGGCGACGGCGCTCACCAGCTGCCGCTGGCGCTTGACCCGCCCCAGGTCACCCTCGGGATCGGAGTACCTGGCCCGCACGTACCGCAGCGCCTCCACGCCGTCCATGTGCTGGCAGCCCCCGTCGAAGTCCGCCCCCGACTTCTCGTCGTGCAGACCTCCTTCGGGTACGCAGATGCTGACCCCGCCCAACGCGTCCACCACGTCGACGAAGCCGAGGAAGTTCACCTCGGCGTAGTGGTCGATGCGCAGTCCCGTGGCCTGTTCGACGGTGCGGGTGAGCAGCGTCGCGCCGCCGATCGCGTACGCGGAGTTGATCTTCCCCTTCCCGTGCCCGGGGATGGAGACGTACGAATCACGCGGGATCGACACCAGATACGGCCCGCTGTCGCCGTAGTGCAGGACCATGATCGTGTCGGTGTTGAGCCCCTGGTCGTTGCCGACGTGGAGCTTCTTGCGCTGTTCGGGGGTGAGCGAGGAGCGACTGTCGGACCCGACGAGCAGCCAGTCGGTGCCCTTGCCCCGCTCCGGACGCCCCTCGTACGCCGCGAAGGCGTCGGTGGTCCGCAGCCGCGACCCGGCCCAGAAATACAGCCCGGTCCCGTACGCGGCAAGGAGCACGACCAACGCGAGCAGGCTCAGCGCGACACGCTTGGGCCAACGCCGCTTCCCGCTCCGCGAACCACCGTCTGCCATGCCCGCATGATCGGCTAACCCGACCGCTCACGCAGGTCGAGCGCCGGGTTAGGGACGCGGGGAACGGCACAATCTTTCAGGCGCGCGGGGAACGGCGCAGTCTTTAGGGGCGCGGGGAACGGCACAATCTTTAGGGGCGCGGGGAACTGCGCAATCTTTTAGGGGCGCGAGGAACTGCGCGACCAGCCACAGCGGGCCCGCACTCGAACCGCAACCGGGCCCGCCCCCGCGAGGCACGCGGGGAACTGCGCGACCAGCCACAGCACCCCCGCGCCCCAAAGACCTACAACAACCCATCCCACATCTGCTCAAGAAGCACAGACCACCAACTCTCCGGCGACCCCAAAGCGGCAGCGTCAACCGCAGCGAGCTGGTTCTGGAAGTCAACCGTCCACCGCCCCGCCTGCTCTTGATTGAGACCGAACCGCAGACGCCACATCCGCCCCAACAGAGCCATGCAGCGCGCGAACTCAGGCAGCCCCGTGTTCACGAACTGCGGCGGCACCGGCGCACCACCGGGCCCCGCCTCCACCGGCACGGCGACGATGTTCGCCGTCCCGTACTGGACACAGAGCGCCCGCCCGAAGTCACTGCCCATGACCAGGTACGAGCCCGCGTCGGAGGCGGGCTGCACACCCCGCTCCTGCGCCAGCTCGGCCAGCGTCGGCACCGGACGTCCCGGCTGGGCCTGCGCCCAGAAGAACGGGCCGAAGTCGACGGGCAGACCCGCGACCACGAGCATGTGCGCCACGATGTCCGGCACGCCCTGCCGGGACACCGCGCGCTGGTCGAAGCGGAAGATGCCGGGGCCGAAGGCCGCGGCCAGCTCCTGCGCGATGCCCTCCGGCGGGATCGCCGGAGCGGGCGGCATCTGCTGCAACGGCGCACGCACCGGCGCCGGGCGCGCGGGCCCGTCCGCCACCTGGTGCAACTCGCCCTGGTGGGCGAGGAGTTGCTGCATGCCGCCCTGGCGGGACGCGTGGTCCTTGCCGTACGGCGCGATGGACGTGATCCGCGCCTGCGGCCAGGTCTCGCGGATCATGCGGGCGCAGTACGCGCCCGGCAGCTCGCAGGACTCCAGCTCGGTGTGGAGTTCGAGCACCTGCTGCGGCGGCACGTTCATGCCGCGCAGCTCGTGCAGGATCTGCCACTCCGGGTGCGGCGTGCCGGGCGCCGAGCGGCGGATGAGCTGCTGCTCGGAGCCGTCGGCCGCGCGGTAGCGGAGCACGGCCTGGTAGCCGGGGCCGACGGTGGGCTGCCCGACGGGCGGCTGCGGATAGCCGTACGGCTGACCGCCGCCGGGACCCCCCGGCCCCGGTGCGGGCGCGGGCGGCGGCGGCATGCCGGGCGCACCCGGGCCGCCGACAGCGGGCCCCGCCAGCATGGTCGCGGCGTGGTGGACGCCACCGCCGGGGGGCGGGGTGCTGCCGGGCGGCGGGGCACCGGGAGCGCCGGGCGGACCGGGCGGCTGGGGCGCACCAGGGGCGCCGGGAGCGCCGGGAGGCTTTATCCCACCGGGGCCGCCCAGGCTCGGGTCGGCCAGCATGGTCGCGGCGTGGTGCACGCCACCGGGCGGCGTACCGGGCGCACCAGGCGGACCGGGAGGCTGAGGCGCACCCGGAGCACCAGGCGCACCCGGAGCACCGGGCGGTCCAGGCGGCTGAGGCGCACCAGGAGCCGCAGGCGGCTTTATCCCACCGGGCCCGCCCATACTCGGATCGGCCAACATCGTCGCGGCGTGGTGCACACCACCGGGCGGCGCACCAGGCGCACCAGGCGCACCGGGAGGCTGCGGAGCGCCAGGAGCCGCGGGCGGCTGAGGCTGAGGTCCGTCGGGGCCGAGGGACGAGACGAGCTGCGTCGGGACGTACCCGCCCGCGGGCGTACCCGGCGCACCGGGACCCGAAGGCGGCGGCGTACTCCCCGGCGGCACACCCGGCGGGCTGGGCGGCGGAGGCGTGGTGGCACCGCCACCGCGGGCGCCCTGGGGCGGCCCCTGCGCCTTGCTGGTCGCGGCATCGGCGATGTCCCCGGCACCGGCACCCTGCGGCTGAGGCGCGTTGGACGGGCCGGGGCCCTGCGGATACCCGTACGCCGAAGGATCCGGCGGCGGCGGAACAGGCGAACCCACCGGCGGCTGCGGCGCGTTCGACGCACCCGGACCCTGCGGATACCCGTACGCCGACGCATCCGACGGCGGCGGAACAGGCGAACCCACCGGCGGCTGCGGCGCGTTGGACCCACCCGGACCCTGCGGGGCGCCGGGCGCACCCGGAGCCGGAGCCGGAGCGCCGGGCGTGCCCGGAGCCGGGGCGCCGAGGGCCGGGGCCAACGCCGTCTTCGGGAGCTGGCTGCCGCCGTGCATCAGGGCCGTCTTCGCCTCCGGGGCCACGCTCGGCCTCGGTTCGGCCTCGTCGTCCTCGACGACCAGCGGCGGCGCGAACACCGTCGCGGGCGCGGGCACCGAAAGGTCCTCGCCGTCATCGGCGTTGGTGTCCGTACCGGCCCACGGGGTCGCCCCCGCGGGCGCGCCGGGCGACGTCGCGGCCAGGCCCTCGTCGGCCGCGGGCGCGGCGGGCCACGGCGTACCGGCGTCGGGAGCGGCGGGCTCCGCACCGGACGCGGCGTCCGAAGAGGCCGCGGCGGACGCGCGCCGGTCGGGGATGCCCAGTTTGTCCGCCGCCTCCTGGAGCCATTCCGGCGGGCTCAGCAGGAACGACGTCTGGTTCAGGTCGACCCGTTCCGGCGGTGCGGGCGGCACGTCCTGGGGCACCGCGTCCGGGAGGCCGTACTCCTCCTCGTAGCGGCGGATCACCTCACCCACCGGAAGGCCCGGCCAGAGCGTCGCCTCGCCGCTGTCGCGCGCGAGGACGAGCCGCTGGCTGCCGCCGTCGGACACCGGACCGTTCTCCCGGTCCTCGGCCCAGACGACGAAGCCCAGGTCGAACTCCCTGACCCGCACCTCACGGTGCTGGTAGCCCGGCACGTCGCCGTTGATCCATTCCTCGGCGCGCTCCTGCGCCTGCGCGAAGGTCACCATCGCCAAGTCACTCCCCCACCGGGACGGCCTGCGCGAAGCCGCCGTCCACCATCAGGTTCGCCACGGTCTCCAGCTCCGGCGGACTGCCCGCGAGCCGGGACAGGAACTGGTCGAAGTCGTCGCCGCACGGCAGCAGCAGCCGCCGCACCCGCTCCGGCGGCGGCCACGCGTCCTGGTCACGGGCGTCGTCGTACGCGCAGAACCACACGGAACCGACCCGGTCGCCCCTGACCTGCACGGCGAGCAGCCCGCCCTGCACGAAGCCCACTCCCAGGTAATCCTTTGTGAGGTGGTCTCGCAGACACTTGTTGACGTAGACCAGGTCGTTGACCGCGGCCTCGTCCCTGACCGTGAAGAACGGCTGGTCGAGCAGGAGCCCGAGGTCCGCGTCGAGCGCGGTGCCGACCGGCGCGCAGCCGCCCGCCGCCTTCAGGAAGGACCGGTAGGCGCCGGGCAGCCGGTAGCCGAGGTCCTCCTCGACGCCCTGGACCTGCTGCTCGGTCACCGCGACCGCCGCCTTGGGCAGGCCGAAGTGCGCGGGGCGCGTCTCCTGCAGCGGGCGCGTGCCCCTCTTGTCCTGGTCGACGGAGGTCGTCGCGAGCCCGCCGTGGTGGCGCAGGAGCGCCTTCACTTCGACGGGGACCAGTTCGAGGCGGCGGCTGTTCGGCACGTGGTGCCAGGTCCAGCCGTGCGGGGTCGCCACCGCGGGGATCGTGTCCCACAGGTCGTGCCCCGATGCCGCGAGCGCCGCGTTCGCCGACACGTAGTCCGTCAGGCGCAGCTCGTCGACGCCGAAGCCCTCGGGGGGCTCGGCGATCTCGGCCGCGGCCCGCGCGTAGAACGAGAAGTCCGGGTAACCGTGCTCGTCCACCCGCACCCCTCTGGGATGGCGTGCGGCCCGGACCGGGTCCGGGAAGTGCACGACCTGCCCGGCGTAGGCCGCGTTCGGCGGCGCGGACTGCTGCCCCAGCCGACCTGTCGTCATGGCGGTTGCCCCCTGCGGCACTGTGGATGGTTCCTGCTTCATGGCCCTGCGGATGTCGACAGCCTATGCGTAAGAACGACACCGGTCACCGGGCCTCCGGTTCCATGACCAGCAGCCACCGGACGGTCACCGTGCGGCGAAAGTGGGCGGAAAGCCAGGCGTGTCGCAGTGCCCCAGCTTCCGCACCACCCGCCCCATTTGGCAGGCTGTCCCCGCAACGCGGGGGCGTGGCACACGCGGTGACGACCGCGAGCAGGGGGAGGCGAACAGCACGATGCACACGGCACAGAGCGGCATGTCCGGCCACACGTCGGCCACCGAAGCGGGTGGTGGCGCCGCCGCGGCGGTCTCCGGCGACCCACGCGCCGGGGCGCCGGGCACCGGCCACGGCGGCCCGCGCGCCGGGGGAGATCACCGCGCCGGAGGAGATCCGCGCACGGACGGAGACCCTCGCGTGGACGGAGACCCCCGCGTCGGCTGGAGCGCCACCGCCGCCCACGCGCCCGTCCTGCGCCAGCGCCGCGACGGCATCCTGCCGACCGTCGCCGCCGCCCTCTCCGTACGCGGCCAGACCACCCTCACGTGCACCGCGGGCCGCGGTGAGGAACCGCCCGCGCTGCACCCGCTCGTCCAGGACTTCCTCGACGCCCTCGCCAGCGGGCAGCGCGAGCGCTTCACCGGGCGGTGCGCCGAGGCGATCCTCATCTCCCGCCACCTCACGGCGGCCGACGCGAGCCGCTCCAAGCGGGCCTCGCGCAAACCCATGACCAACGGCGAGGCCCGCAAGGCGCTCAAACACGCCAAACTCACCACCCGCCGCATCCGCGAGGACGGCGACCCGCTGCACGGCGGCTTCGCCCGTCCTTGCCGCTCCTGTACGGCGCTCACCTCGCACTTCGGCGTACGCGTGGTGGACCCGACGGCGAGCGAGGCCTGACCGGCGCACCGGACACCAGCCGGACCGACGCCCCACCGTCCATCCGACGACCTTTCCGACCGAACGAGGGCCACCCCATGCACGCCGACCACACCGCCACGACGGCCGCAGCGGCCACCGGCGGCGGCACCACCCGCTTCCCCGTACCCGTCGACGCCGCCCTGCGCGCGGCGGGCTGGCGCCCCGGGCACTGGGACATCAAGCAGGCCGAGATCTGGGCGGACGTGCTGCGCCGCCACACCTCACCGGCGGGACACCGGCACGCCGTCTTCCCCGCGGCCGTCGAGGCGTGGGCGGAGTTCGGCGGACTGCACATCACCCCGCAGGGGCCCGGCCGCCAGATAGCTCCGGCCACCGTCCATCTCGACCCGATGTACGGCCTTCATCTGGCCCGCACCTTCGGCGACCTGGGCCGCGCCCTGGACACCGAGGTGTGCCCCATCGGCGAGGAGACGGAGACACAGGCGCTGCTCGCCATCGACACGGAGGGCCGCGTGTACAGCCTCGACCACAGCGGCGACTGGTTCCTGGGCCCGCACATCGACCAGGCGCTGGCGACGCTGGTCACGGGGGCTCAGCCGACACGCCTTACGGCGAGCTGAGTGACCCTCCGCGGGTACGTCGTGGCTGGTCGCGCCCACGCGGCGCAGCCGCACATGTCACAGCCCCGCGCCCCTTACGGGGCGCCCACGGGGCCTCAGCCTGCGGCCGCCGGAGCCGGGAGGACCGCCGACACCCGGAACCCGCCCCCGTCCGTCGGCCCCGACACGAACACGCCGCCCAGGACCATGACCCGCTCCTTCATGCCCACGAGTCCATTGCCTCCGCTGGGCAGCCTGACGTCGGCCGCGCTGTCCGGCTCCGGCGGCGGCTCGTTCTCCACCTGCATGGCGATCTCCGACGCGCGGTGCGCGAGGCGGACGTAGGTCTTCGCGCCCGCCGCGTGCTTGTGCACGTTCGTCAGCGCCTCCTGCACGACGCGGTACGCGGTCTGCTCGACGTCGGCCGCGTAGTCGCGCGGGTCGCCCTCCACCGAGAGGTCGACCGCCATGCCCGCGGCACGCGACTGCCCCACCAGCTCGTCGAGATCGGCGAGGGAGGGACCTTCCTCGTCCACCGCGCGGGAGGCGGCCGCGGCCGCCGCGTGCCCCACGGCGGCCAGCGGCACCGGCTCGGCGGGCTTCGCGGGCTTCGCGCTCTTGGTGCCGTCGCCGGTGCGCAGCACCCCGAGCATCTCGCGCAGCTCCGTCAGCGCCTGGCGGCCCATGTCACCGACGAGCGCCGCGTTCTTGACGGCCTTCTCCGGGTCCTTGCGGGCGACCGCCTGCAGCGCCGCCGCGTGCACGACCATCAGGCTCACCCGGTGCGCGACCACGTCGTGCATCTCGCGGGCGATCCGCGTGCGCTCCTCGTTCCTCGCCCACTCGGCGCGCTCCTCCGCGCGCTCCGCGAGCAGCTGGAGCTCCCGCTCCAGGCTGTCGGCACGCTCCCGCATGCCCTCCACCAGGCGGCGCCGCGCGCCCACGTACAGCCCGAGCAGCACCGGTGGCGCGGTCACCCCAACCGCGGCGGTCACCGCGAAGAACGGTACGAACTCGCTGCCGATGGCGGGCGAACTGGCGTCGTTGGCCATGTCCTGGCTGGTCCGCACCAGGGCCACGATCATCGTCCCCGCCATCGACATCCCGGCCAGCGCCCCGGTGATGCGGCGCGGCAGCTCGGACGCGGCCAGGGTGTAGAGCCCGACGACCGTCAGCAGGACGCCCATCTGCGCGGGCGTGATGGCGATCGATATGAGGACGACGGCGATGGGCCAGCGCCGCCGGAACAGCAGTGCCGAGCCCGCGAGCACACCGAACGCGACCCCCACCGCCGTCGGCAGCCCGGCGTCCCGCGCGAACTCCACGCCCTCGGCCCCGCACTCCGCCGCGGACACCAGCGCGAGCCCCGCGTCCAGCGCGGCGCCGCGCCACCTCTCCCACCACCACGGCCCGGTCATGGCCGTGGTGCGGTCGTCCCCCGTCGTGGTCATGCCCTCCAGCGTACGGGCGTTCCACCCCGGTTTTCCGGTGAGTTTCCGGCCCGGTGATCCAGCACACGCCCCGTTCGACCGGAAGCGAAACCCACCGATATCCCTCGAACTGTTGAACCGTTCACGATTTCGCGCCGGACGTCCAGATTCCGGATGCCTTCCGTCGCATGACGGAGATCACTCACCGGGCGCGGCGTGAAGGAGGTGATCTGTATCGTCGCGTCGAAGGCACCTGGTGCGGCATAGTGTTGGGGGCCCGGCCGCGAGCCAGACACAATGTCCGGTTCAGGTCGTTTCCATCCCCCGTGGTGTAATTGGCAGCACTGTGGCTTTTGGTGCCATCTGTCCGGGTTCGAGTCCTGGCGGGGGAGCTGAATCTCTCGGGTACCTCCCTGGTACCTCTCGGGTCCTGATCCCTGTGGTCGGGACCCGCACCCATTTCCCCGCCACTACGCCCCGGTATCCTGCGGATGTCCTCCCCAAGAGGAACCCCCAACCATCCGAAGCCGAAGGGCATCCCCGTGAGCGCCAACTGCCCGGCAGCCGTCGTCGTCCTCGCAGCGGGTGAGGGCACCCGTATGAAGTCGGACCTCCCCAAGGTCCTGCACGAGATCTGTGGCCGTTCCCTCATCGGGCATGTGCTTGAGGCCGCGAACGCACTCTCGCCCGAGCAGCTCGTCACCGTCGTCGGCTTCCAGAGCGACCAGGTCAAGGAGCACCTCGGCGCCATCGCGCCGCAGGTCCGCACCGCCTACCAGCACGAGCAGAACGGCACCGGGCACGCCGTCCGCATCGGCCTCGACGAGCTCGGCGGCTCGGTCGACGGCACCGTCATCGTGGTCTGCGGCGACACCCCGCTGCTCACCGGCGCGACGCTGCGGCAGCTGGCCGCGACGCACGACGGCGACGGCAACGCCGTGACCGTGCTGACCGCGGAAGTGCCGGACGCGACCGGCTACGGCCGCATCGTGCGCGAGGGCGCGAACGGCGCCGTCACCGCGATCGTCGAGCACAAGGACGCCACCGACGCCCAGCGCGCGATCCGTGAGATCAACTCCGGCGTCTTCGCCTTCGACGGGCAGCTCCTCGCGGACGCGCTCGGCAAGGTGCGCAAGGACAACAGCCAGGGCGAGGAGTACCTGACCGACGTCCTCGGGATCCTGCGCGAGGCCGGGCACCGCGTCGGCGCCGCCGTCGCGGCGGACCACGAGGAGATCGCGGGCATCAACAACCGCGTCCAACTGGCCCAGGCCCGGCGGACCTTGAACGACCGCCTGCTGACCGACGCGATGCTCGCCGGTGTCACCGTCGTCGACCCCGCGTCCACCTGGTTCGACGCCACGGTCAGCTACGAGCGCGACGCGATCGTCCACCCCGGCACCCAGCTCCAGGGCGCCACGCACCTGGGCAAGGGCGCCGAGGTCGGCCCCAACACCCGCCTGAACGACACCACGGTGGGCGCGGGGGCCCGGGTCGACAACACCGTCGCGAACAGCGCGGAGATCGGCGAGCAGGCGAGCGTCGGCCCGTTCGCGTACCTGCGCCCCGGCACCCGGCTCGGCGTGAAGTCCAAGGCGGGTACGTATGTGGAGATGAAGAACTCGACGCTGGGCGACGGCTCCAAGGTGCCGCACCTGTCGTACGTGGGCGACGCGACGATCGGCGAGCACTCCAACATCGGCGCCGCGAGCGTCTTCGTGAACTACGACGGCGAGGCGAAGCACCACACCACGGTGGGGTCGCACTGCCGGACCGGTTCGGACAACATGTTTGTGGCTCCTGTCACGGTCGGGGACGGCTCCTACACCGCCGCCGGGTCCGTGATCACGAAGGACGTGCCGGCCGGTGCGCTGGCCGTCGCGCGGGGCCAGCAAAGGAATATCGAGGGCTGGGTGGCCCGCAAGCGTCCGGGGAGCGCGGCCGCGAAGGCGGCGGAGGCGGCGTCCCGGGAACCGGCCGGCGAAAGCTGACCGGAAACAGGTGCGTCTGACACGGCGTACCGTGATAGGTGCACACAATCGGCCGACTCGACGCACCGGGACGCGTGAGTACGGCAGCGGGACGAACTCTCTGAGGAGACAGTGCTGTGACCGGGATCAAGACGACCGGCGAGAAGAAGCTGATGCTCTTCTCCGGCCGCGCCCACCCCGAGTTGGCCGAGGAGGTCGCACACAAGCTGGGTGTCGGCATCGTGCCGACGAAGGCCTTCGATTTCGCCAACGGCGAGATCTACGTCCGCTACCAGGAGTCGGCGCGCGGCGCCGACTGCTTCCTGATCCAGAGCCACACCGCTCCGATCAACAAGTGGATCATGGAGCAGCTCATCATGATCGACGCGCTCAAGCGCGCGTCGGCCCGCTCCATCACCGTCATCGTGCCGTTCTACGGTTACGCGCGGCAGGACAAGAAGCACCGCGGCCGTGAACCGATCTCGGCCCGCATGGTCGCCGACCTGATGAAGACCGCGGGTGCCGACCGCATCCTCACGGTCGACCTGCACACGGACCAGATCCAGGGCTTCTTCGACGGCCCGGTCGACCACCTCTTCGCGCTGCCGATCCTCGCGGACTACGTGGGCGCGAAGGTCGACCGCTCGAAGCTGACCGTGGTCTCCCCCGACGCGGGCCGCGTGCGCGTCGCCGACCGCTGGTGCGACCGCCTCGGCGCCCCGCTGGCGATCGTCCACAAGCGCCGCGACAAGGACATCGCCAACCAGGTCACCGTCCACGAGGTCGTCGGTGAGGTGAAGGGCCGCGTCTGCGTCCTGGTCGACGACATGATCGACACCGGCGGCACCATCTGCGCCGCCGCCGACGCCCTGTTCGCGCACGGCGCGGAGGACGTCATCGTGACGGCCACGCACGGCGTGCTCTCCGGCCCCGCGGCCGACCGCCTGAAGAACTCCAAGGTCAGCGAGTTCGTCTTCACGGACACGCTGCCCGACCCCGGCGCCCTCGAACTCGACAAGATCACGGTGCTCTCGATCGCGCCGACGATCGCGAACGCGGTGCGCGAGGTCTTCGAGGACGGTTCGGTGACGAGCCTCTTCGAGGAGCAGTAGGCCTCGTAGCGAAGATCGATTTCTGGGCGGCCTCCCCGCCGAGTAGACTGTCCAAGTTGCTCGGCGAGGGAGGCCGCACACGTTTCGTACGAAGCGGATGTGCGGCGGTCCGTTATCGACGCGCTCTTCGTAGCAGGCCAGTAGTCGTATGGCCGGGTAACCGACCCCAACGATATCGCTGACCTCCGAGGAGTAATCATGGCTGAGATCAAGCTCGCCGCCGAGTCCCGCACCAAGTTCGGCAAGGGCGCCGCCCGCAGCATCCGCCGCGAGAACAAGGTCCCCGCGGTCGTCTACGGCCACGGCAACGACCCGGCCCACATCGTCCTGCCCGGCCACGAGCTGAACCTGGCCCTGCGCCAGTCCAACGTGCTCCTCGCCATCGACGTCGACGGCAAGCCCGAGCTCGTCATCCCCAAGGCCGTCCAGCGCGACGCCATCAAGGGCTTCCTCGTCCACGTCGACCTGCTCCTCGTGAAGCGCGGCGAGAAGGTCAACGTCGAGATCCCCGTGCACACCGAGGGCGAGCTCGCCCCGGGCAGCAACCTTCTCGAGCACGTCCTGAACGCGCTCCCGGTCGAGGCCGAGGCCACCCACATCCCGGAGTCGGTCACCGTCTCCATCGCGGGCCTGGACGCCGGCGCGTCCGTCCTCGCCAAGGACATCCCGCTGCCGTCCGGCACCACGCTGGCCGTCGAGGGCGACACCGTCGTCCTCCAGGTCCTGGCCGCGCAGGCCGAGGAGGCCGCCGCCGACTCCGCCGAGGGCGACGCGGCCGCCGAGGCCTGAGCCTCGCGACGCACATCCGGCACGGCAGCCGCCGCTCCCTCGGGGGGCGGCGGCTGCCGCGTATGAAGGAGACATGCACGTGACGACCGATGCCAACGCCCCCTGGCTGATCGCCGGACTCGGCAACCCCGGCCCCGAGTACGCCATGAACCGGCACAACGTGGGCTTCATGGTCGCCGATCTGCTCGCGCACCGCATGGGCGCCAAGTTCAAGCGGGCCGCGAAGGCGCAGGCTCAGGTGGTCGAGGGCCGCATCGGTGCGCCCGGGCCCGCGAGCCGCCGGGTGATCCTGGTCAAGCCCATGTCGTACATGAACGTCTCGGGCGGTCCCGTGACGGCCCTTCGCGACTTCTACAAGGTGCCGACCGAACACATCGTCGCCGTCCACGACGAACTCGACATCGACCACGGCACGCTGCGGCTGAAGCTGGGCGGCGGCGACAACGGCCACAACGGCCTCAAGTCGATGACCAAGGCGATGGGCCCCGACTACCACCGGGTGCGCTTCGGGATCGGCCGCCCGCCGGGTCGCATGCAGGTCGCGGACTTCGTCCTGAAGGACTTCTCCTCGGCCGAGCGCAAGGAGCTCGACTACTTCGTCGACCGGGCGGCCGACGCGGTCGAGGCGCTGGTCATCGAGGGTCTTGAGCGGGCCCAGAGCACGTACAACTCCTGACGGCGAGGGCTGGGGTTCGCCCCGGGATCCGGTGCGGGGTCCGTTGTGCCCAGTGTTGACTGAGCGGAGTCAAGTGGCCAAGGATCCCGGCCATGAATCTGCTCCTCCTGGGACGCCGCACGGCCATGGGCTCGCTCACCGCGCTGCTGCTCGCCACGGGCGTATGGGCGTCCTGGGACACCGCGCGGTTGCTGGCCGGGGGGCCTGAGCGGGGGGTGCTCACGGTGACGGGGTGCGGGTCCGACGAGTGCGCCGGGTGGTACGTCTCCGCTGCGCGCGGGGCGGGCTCCCACTCCTCTCCCCGGCAGCGGGTCGTGATCGAGCGGTCCATCGCGGAGAAGAAGGGTGTACGGGTGCCGGTGGCGCTCCGGCCCGGTACGCGGGAGGTGGTCCGTGCGGGTGGGCCCGGATTCCTCCACGCGTTGCTCCCCCTGGGTGGGGCGTTGCTGCTTGCGTCGGTGGTGGTGGCGGGGGGTCTGCGCCTGCCCCGCGTGGCATGGGGCTTCGCCCTGGCGGGCGCGGCGCTGCTGACGGCGTCTTTCCTAACCCTGACGTTCTGACGGCGCGGGCCCACTGTGGCTCTTCGCGCAGTTCCCCGCGCCCCTTATAGGGGCGGTACTGCTCGCACTTCGGGTGCGGGTCGTGTGTGGTTGCTCGCGCAGTTCCCCGCGCCCCGAAAAACGCGCCCCGGCAGGGGCGCCCCGTCAGGGGCGCGGGGAACGGCGCGCCCAGCCACACACGACCCGCGGTCAAAACACCGGCGGGGGTGCCCCGTCAGGGGCGCGGGGAACTGCGCGAGCAACCACAGCGGGCCCGCACTCGAACCGCAACCGGGCCCGCCCCTGCGAGGGGCGCGGGGAACTGCGCGACAAGCCACGACGCACCCGCACCCCGGAGGGCTAAGAGTGGCGCCCCCGCCTCTGCCGCGTCGCGGCGAAGAAGACCCCGCCCGAGGCAAGCAGCCCCGCCGCGAGCGCGGCCACCAGCGGCGCGATCGACGAACCCGTGTCAGGAAGCACCGGCGGCTCGCTCCGGGACGGCGAGGGCCCCGGAGGCGTGGGAGTGGGAGGAGTAGGAGTGGGAGTGGGAGGCGTGGGGGTCGGAGTGGGCGGGGTCGGTGTCGGGGTCGGAGGGGTCGGTGTCGGGGTCGGAGGGGTCGGCGTCGGGGTCGGAGGGGTCGGCGTCGGGGTCGGAGGGGTCGGCGTCGGGGTCGGAGGGGTCGGCGTCGGGGTCGGCGTCGGCGACGGGGTCGGCGTCGGCGACGGGGTCTTGTCGACCTCCGCCACCACCCACGGCGCCTCCGTCGCCAGCAACGGCCGCAACGTCCCGTCCGGCTCCCGCCGGTCCCCGGCAATCGCGATCTTGTTCCAGGTCCGCTCCCCGCCCTCGAAGGGCGAGCCGTCCGACGCCCGCTCGGGCACCGTCATCCGCCAGCGCAGCGTGTACCGCTCGCCCGCCGTGAAGACGTGTCCGTCGAAGTCGAACCGGACGGACCGGATCTTGCTCCAGTCGGTGACCGCGGCAGCCCCCACGAACGTGGGATCCGGCTTCCCGTCGCAGTGGAACGGCGCGCTGCCGTCAGGGGTGTTGTCCATCTCGGGACGGCACGGGTCGGCCTTCTCCGAGTAGGTGATGGTCACCGGTGCCGTACCCGCGTCGATCGGGCCTGTCAGGACGGGCCGCCACTCGCTGGTCGCGTCGTCGCCGTACCGCCCGCTCGTGACACCGGACGTGCCGGGCGCGGGCAACAGGTCGTACGCGACGACGTTGGTGAGGTCGGTGTTGCCCATGTTGCCGAGGACGGTGCGGTACTCGACCGTGCCGCCCGCGGTCGACTGCCCGACCTCGTCCTCCTTGCCCGGCACCTCCGCCGAGCCCTTGAAGTCGCTGTCCTTGTCACCCTTGACCTCCTTGGTGACGAAGAGCGACGCGGACTGGGCGATGGCGAAGTCGTCGGTGGCCTCGGCGACGTTCTCGGTGGTGTTGCCGTTGCCGTTGATGTCGTGGGTGTCGGTCTGCCGGGTGTTGATGGGGCGCTGCGCGTCGTAGAGCCCGGCGCGGTTGCCCGCGTAGTCGGCGTCGCTCGGCGTCCCGCTGTACGTGCCGCTGGCGACACCGGGCTTGACCTTCGTGCGGAAGGTGTAGACGCACGTCGAGTCGTTCGCCGGGATCTCGGCTCCGCGTTCCGCGGTCAGTTCGACGCGGGTGCGTCCTCCGGGTGCCGCGGTGACCTTCTCCGTGAAGCGGTCTGCGGCCGGGCAGTACGCGGGCTGTCCTTCCGCGAGGGTCCAGGACCCTTCCTCGTACGAGAGCTGACGCGGCACCAGGTCGACGAAGCGCGGGCGCAGTGGCGAGGAGTCGGTGCGGTAGCGGTCGTTGCGCATGGTGATGCGCCAGGTGTGGGTGCCGCCGGGGCCGACGGGGGCGGGGGCGGTGGACTTGGTGAGTTCGGGCTGGGCGACCTCGGGTTCGATGCGGAAGTTCGCGCAGGACTCCTCGTCGGCGACGCCGCCGCTGCCGCCGGTCAGCTGGAGGCGGGCGCAGTTGCGGACGTCGCCGCTGCCGCCGGGCACTTCGGTGGCGTCCGCGCGGCCGCTGATCTGGGCGACCAGGTTGGCGCCCGCGGCGAGGCCCGGCACGTCGACGCGTACGGAGACCGGGTCGGCGCCGAGGCTGACCTGCTGGTCGGTGGGCGTGAGCGTCTCGGTGCTGCCGTCGCGGCGGGTCACCACGACCGTCCAGCGGCCCGAGTAGGTGCCGCCGGAGGGGGTGGAAAGGCGCAGGGTCGCCGCGTCGAAGCCGCGCGGCAGGGTGTCGGAGAGGCGGGCGTCGGCGGCCTCGGTGCCGGTGTTGCCGAACCTCAGGACGTACGAGACGCGCTGGCCGTTGCCCGCGAGCGGGGTGTCGACGGACTTGTCGAGGGTGCCGGAGACCTCGCCGGAGCCGGTGCCGACGGCGGTGTCGGTGGTGGCGCTCTTGGAGATCTTGTTGGTGTCGGGGCCGAGGGGATCACCGGTGATGGTGGCGATGTTGCTGAGCACGGTCCCGTCGGCGACGTCGTCGCGCACCTTCACCCTGACCTCGTGGACGACGCCGTACGGATACTCCTTGACCTGCGCCAACTGGTCGCCGGGACGCCCTGGTTCGGTGTCCACGGGCCAGCTGATGGTGCGGGTCGCCGGGTCGTAGGTGTAGCCGGTGGGGGTGGCGTCGACGAGGTCGACGCCCTCGGGGAGCACGTCGGTCATGACCGTGTTCTCCAGGGCGAGGTTGCCGCGCGGCCGGTTGGCGTCGCGCGGATCGTTGGTCGCGGTGATCTTGTACGCCACGGTGTCGCCGGGCCGCGCCGCCTTCGGGCCCTCTTTCTTGATCGCCGGGTTGGGCGTGGCGGTGACCGTGACGGAGGCGTCGTCGGTGCTCGGCGTGCCGTCGCCGTTGGTGGCGGTCGCGGACATCGTGGCCTGCTGCGCGCCGGGCGCCGTCCAGTAGTCGTCGGTGGGCCAGCTGACGGTGAGCTGCGAGCTCTGGCCGCTGCTGATCTTGCCGTAGGTGACGGTGACGCTGCCGTCGGCGTTGGCGGTGACGTCCGTCACGCCCGGCGGGTAGGGCTGCGACACCTCACCGGGCCCGGAGGCGCCGGGCGGCGGCGTGAAGGTCACGGTCACCGACTGGCAGTCGCCGGGGATGGAGCACTGGATGCTCGCGTTGTACGTGACGTGGTCGCCGGAGGGCACGGGCGAGGTCGCCGGGTCCAGGCGGACGCTCATCCGGGCGTCCGCGTGGGCGGTGCCGTACGGGACGAGGGCGAGTGCCGCGAGCAGCGCGAACAGGATGACCGCGACCGAGGCGAGGGTGCGGCCGGACCGGTGATGGAGTACGGGGGTCACGGTGCTCCCGACCGCCGAGGGAATGGATCTACAGGGCCCGTTCACTGTGGCCCCGGGGGCGGCGCGGGAGGCGCCTTGACGAGTCGGTACGACCGCCGTTTCACCTGATTAGGTGCCTGCCGCACGGCAAAGGCCCCACACCTCGGGGAGAGGTGCGGGGCCCGGGCGGCCAGGGTGTCAGCCGGTGTTGCGCAGGCCCGCCGCGACGCCGTTCACGGTGAGCAGCAGCGCGCGGCCGAGCAGCGGGTCGGGCTCGGTGCCCGCGGCCGCCGCGTCGCGCTGGCGCTTGAGGAGGGCGACCTGGAGGTAGGAGATCGGGTCCAGGTAGGCGTCGCGGATCGCGAACGTCTGCCGCAGGACCGGCTGGGAGCCGAGGAGTTCGGTCCCCCCGCTGATCCGCAGGACCTCCTTCACGGTCAGCTCGTGCTCGGCCTCGATGTCGGCGAAGACGTGCTTGAGCTCGTCGGGCACCAGGGTGTCGACGTAGTGCCGGGCGATGCGCAGGTCCGTCTTCGCGAGCGTCATCTCGACGTTGGAGATGAAGTTGCGGAAGAAGTGCCAGTGCTCGTGCATCTCGTCGAGGACGGTGTCGAGACCGGCCTCGCGCAGCGCCTTCAGGCCGGAGCCCACACCGAACCAGCCGGGCACGATCTGCCGCGACTGGGTCCAGCCGAAGACCCACGGGATGGCGCGCAGGCCGTCGAGCGAGACGCCCGAGCCGGGGCGGCGCGACGGCCGCGAGCCCAGGTGCAGGTCGGCGAGCTGGTCGACCGGCGTGGAGGCGAGGAAGTACGTCGGCAGGTCCGGGTCCTCGACCAGCTTGCGGTACGCGGAGTGCGCGGCGTCCGAGACGACGTCCATGGCGGCGTCCCAGCGGGCGAGCGCCTCGTCGGACTGGCGCGGCGAGGTGTGCAGCGCGGAGGCCTGCAGCGTCGCCGCGACGGTCAGTTCGAGGTTCTCGCGGGCCAGTGAAGGCACCAGGTACTTGTCGGAGATGACCTCGCCCTGCTCGGTCACCTTGATCTCGCCCTCCAGGGTGCCCCAGGGCTGCGCGAGGATCGCGTCGTGCGAGGGGCCGCCACCGCGGCCGACGGTGCCGCCGCGGCCGTGGAAGAGGCGCAGCCGCACGCCGTAGCGGTGCGCGACGTCACGGAGCCTGCGCTGGGCGCGGTGGATCTCCCACTGCGAGGTGGTGATGCCGCCGAACTTGGAGGAGTCGGAGTACCCGAGCATGACCTCCTGGACGTCGCCGCGCAGGGCGACGAGACGGCGGTAGGAGGGGTCGGCGAGCATCTCGTCGAGGATGACGTCGGCGGCGCGCAGCTCGTCGGTGGTCTCCAGGAGCGGCACGATGCCGATCTTCGCCCAGCCCGCGTGCAGGTCGATCAGGCCCGCCTCGCGGGCGAGCACGGCGGCGGCGAACACGTCGTCGGCGCCCTGGCACATCGAGATGATGTACGACTCGATGACCTCGGGCCCGAAGACCTCCAGGGCCTTCTTGACGGTGAGGAAGACACCGAGGGTCTTCTCGCCCGCCGCGTCCACCGGCGCCGGGGAAGGACCGAGCGGCCGCCGCGAACGCAGCTCCTTGGCGAGCAGCTTCTGCCGGTACTCGCGGGGCATGTCCGCGTAGCGCCAGGACTCCTCGCCGAGCCGGTCGAAGAGCTGGCCGAGCGCGTGGTGGTGGGCGTCCGCGTGCTCGCGCACGTCCATCGTGGCCAGCTGCAGACCGAAGGCCGCGAGCGTACGGATGGTGCGGTTCATCCGGCCGTCGGCGAACAGGGCGCCCTTGTGCTCGCGCAGCGAGGTCTGGATGAGCGTGAGGTCGTGCAAGAGCTCGGCGGTGCCGAGGTAGTCGCGGCCTTCCTCGTGCGCGGTGCCCTTGGCCAGGCGCTGCTTGGTGTTCTCCAGCTTCTGCCGGATGCAGGTGGCCTTGAGGCGGTAGGGCTCCTCGGAGTTGAGGCGCTTGTAGCGGGGGCTGATCTCGGGCAGCCGCTCCAGGTCGCACTGGAGGGACGCCTTCAGCTCCTCGGTGGCTCCGGTGTAGCGGATGGAGTTGGAGAGGAAGCCTCGCAGCTCGTCGATCATGTCGAGCGCGTCGTTGATGCCGTGCTCGTGCTGGAGGATCAGGACGTCCCAGGTGACGGCGGGCGTCACGTTCGGGTTGCCGTCGCGGTCGCCGCCGATCCAGGTGCCGAAGCTGAGCGGCCTGGTGCCCTCGGGCAGCTCGACGCCGACGCGCTCCAGCTCGGCGGTGAGGTCCTCCAGGACGTCGCCGACGGCGCCCGCGTGCAGCTCGTCGAGGTAGTAGATGGCGTTGCGGGCCTCGTCGGCGGGCTCGGGGCGCACCACGCGGAGCTCGTCGGTCTGCCACACCAGGTCGATGTTCTCGGCCAGGCGGACATCGTGGCGGCGCCGGTCGGACTCGATGACCGGGGTCTCCAGGAGCTCGGCGACGCGCCGGAGCTTGTTGAGCACGGAGCGGCGGGCGGCCTCCGTGGGGTGCGCGGTGAAGACGGGGCGCACGTTGAGGTTCTGCACGGTCTGGCGCAGGTGATCGGGGTCGGCGTCCTTGAGCCGGTCCGCGGTGCGGGCCAGGAGACCGCCCTCGGCGGCCCGCTTGGCGCGCAGCTCGCGGCCGCGGTGGACCTGCTCGGTGACGTTCGCCAGATGGAAGTACGTGGAAAAGGCACGGACCAGCTTGGCGGCGGTCTCCAGCTCCGTGCCGCCGAGCAGCTTCGCGGCGGCCTCGCCGTCCTCGCGCGTCAGGCGGCGGACCTTCTCGACCAGTTCGAGGAGCTCGGGGCCCTCCTGGCGTACGAGGGTCTCGCCGAGCAGATCGCCGAGGCGGCGGATGTCCGCGCGCAGCTCGGTGCTTGCGGTGCTTGCGGTGCTGGTGGCCTGCTGGCCCTGGTCGTCGGCACTGCTCACAGGTGCGGCTCCTTGCAGTGTTGAAGCGCTTCAAGACTGGGAGGGGTCCCCGGTGGGGATCCGGGGGAGAAACAGAGCGGACCGCGCTGTCCGACCGTGTCCAAGGATAGGTGTCACTTCGGAGCGCGGAGCTCGCGGCCTCTTGCCGCGGCGCTTCGCACTGCCATACTTACGTCGCCGTAGGTTACGGAACCGTAGGAAAGAATCCGGTCCGTTCCCGCGTGCCCGTAGACAACCCTCATTCCTCGACCCCCCAGGGGACGTGCCCATGACGACAACGTCCGATGCCTACTCCGGCACCGATGTGATCGAAGACGCTTCGCGGACGGCGCCGACCGCCGACGTCGACGCCGACCCGTCCGCGCATCCGTCCGCGACCCTGGGCGGCGAGCAGAAACGGTCGCTCGAACAGATCGCACTGCTCCTGTTCATCACCGTGCCGTTCCTCGCCCTGCTCGCCGCGGTGCCGCTGGTCTGGGGCTGGGGCGTGAGCTGGCTGGACCTGGGCCTGCTCGTCTTCATGTACTACCTGGGCTGCCACGGCATCACGATCGGCTTCCACCGCTACTTCACGCACGGCTCCTTCAAGGCCAAGCGGCCGCTGCGGATCGCGCTCGCCGTCGCCGGGTCCATGGCCGTGGAAGGGCCCCTGGTCCGCTGGGTGGCCGACCACCGCAAGCACCACAAGTTCTCCGACGCGGAGGGCGACCCGCACTCGCCGTGGCGCTTCGGCGAGACGGTCCCGGCCCTGATGAAGGGCCTGTGGTGGGCGCACATCGGCTGGATGTTCGACGAGGAGCAGACGTCTCAGGAGAAGTACGCGCCCGACCTGATCAAGGACCCGGCGATCCGCCGCGTCTCCCGGCAGTTCCTGCTCTGGACGATCGTCTCGCTCGGCATCCCGCCGCTGGTCGGCGGCCTGGTCACGATGTCGTGGTGGGGCGCCGTCACGGCCTTCTTCTGGGGCTCCCTGGTCCGCGTCGCGCTGCTGCACCACGTGACCTGGTCGATCAACTCCATCTGCCACGCGGTGGGCAAGCGCCCCTTCAAGTCCCGCGACCGCTCGGGCAACGTGTGGTGGCTCGCCGTGCTGTCCTGCGGCGAGTCCTGGCACAACCTCCACCACGCAGACCCGACGTCGGCGCGGCACGGTGTGATGCGCGGCCAGGTCGACTCCTCGGCACGGATCATCCGCTGGTGCGAGCGGCTCGGCTGGGCGTACGACGTGCGCTGGCCCTCGAAGTCACGCATCGAGTCCCGCCGCGTTCCGCGCGCCGCCGACCCGGCATGATTGACGACGTGGCGACCGACTCCAGCAACTCCTCCAGCAAAGAGAAGCAGCCCCGGCGCACCCGTCGGACCCGGATGACGGGTGCCGAGCGC
This sequence comes from Streptomyces kanamyceticus, assembly GCF_008704495.1. Taxonomy (NCBI): domain Bacteria; kingdom Bacillati; phylum Actinomycetota; class Actinomycetes; order Kitasatosporales; family Streptomycetaceae; genus Streptomyces; species Streptomyces kanamyceticus. The sequence goes on along the minus strand of NZ_CP023699.1, from coordinate 5,951,236 downwards.
CGGGAGCAGCTCCTCGACATCGGCCGCACACTCTTCGCCGCCAAGGGCTTCGAGGGCACGTCGGTGGAGGAGATCGCGGCCAAGGCCGGGGTCTCCAAGCCGGTCGTCTACGAGCACTTCGGCGGCAAGGAAGGTCTGTACGCGGTGGTGGTGGACCGCGAGATGCGGGCGCTGCTGGACATGGTGACGGGGGCGCTGACCGCAGGGCACCCCCGGGAACTCCTCGAACAGGCCGCCTTCGCGCTCCTCGACTACATCGAGACGTACACGGACGGCTTCCGCATCCTGGTCCGCGACTCCCCCGTCGCGCAGTCCACCGGCACCTTCGCGTCCCTGATCTCGGACATCGCGACGCAGGTCGAGGACATCCTGGGCCAGGAGTTCAAGGGCCGCGGCTTCGACCAGAAGCTCGCCCCGCTGTACGCGCAGGCGCTGGTCGGCATGGTCGCGCTGACGGGCCAGTGGTGGCTCGACGTCCGCAAGCCGAAGAAGGCGGAGGTGGCGGCGCACCTGGTCAACCTGGCGTGGCACGGGCTCGACGGGCTTGAGCCGAAGCCGCGGTTGATAGGGCACAGGAAGAGCTGACCGGAAGGGCTGAGAGCGGGGCCCCGCTCCCTCAGCTCCGCGTGATCTCCTCGCCGATGGCGAGTCCCTTGGCGGGCCCGCTCGGGACGACGGCTTCGGTGCCGTAGGGGACGCGGTGCTCCTCCTCGTACGTCGCCTTCTTCTCGTTCGGAAGGGACAGCACGAGGACGGCACCCTCCTCGTCGAAGTCGTCGATGATCACGTAGACGGGGATGCCCGCGCGGGAGTACTCGCGGCGCTTGCGGACGCGGTCGCGGTCGCGCTCGATGTTGCGACTGCCCGGCGAGACGACCTCGACGACCATGGCGACTCCGGCGGCGTCGATGCCGAGGTCTTCTTCGTCGGGGATCTCGTCAAGGTCTTCGGGGGCGACGAAGAGGTCGGGAATCCATGCCTTACGACGGTAAATGATGTTGCCATCCTGATAGGCCGCGTAGTCGCTGCCCTTCAGGTGGGCTTCCAGAGCCCTACGGAGACGGTTGATGAGCACCGTGTGACGACGGCGACCGGTAGGCGACACCTCGATGGCTCCCTCGATGATCTCGGCCCGATAGCCCTCGGGGAGATCCATGGCCTTCCACGCCTGCCACAGGACCTCGTCCAAGTCAGGTACCGGGTTGTTCACCACGGGAGTCACCTCATGTGCGAGAGCGGTCATCGTGCAGCACCTCCTCCATCAGTGTGGGCGCGGGCGCCACTGCGGCACAAGCGACACGGGCACGCTATGACCCACACCGCCCCCACGGACCGAAAGCCCCTGCGATCACTCAAAAGTGCGAGGTCAGGCCAACGCTTCGAGGAATTCCAGCCGGTTCCCGACCGGGTCCCACGAGTAGAAGCGGCGGTGCCCCGGCAGGTTCTCGTCCCAGACGACCTCGGCGTCGTGCGCGACCAGGCGGTCGGCGTACGCCTCGATGTCCCGCACGAGGAGTCCGGGGTGGGCCTTCCTCGCGGGGCGGAAGTCCGCCTCGATGCCCAGGTGCAGCCGCACGGCCCCGGCCCCCGCCTCGAACCAGCAGCCGCCGCGCGCCGCCAGCACGGGCGGCTTGGGGGTCTCGGTCATGCCGAGGACACCGATGTAGTACGAGCGCAGCTGTGTCTCGCTGCCGGGTGGCGCCGCGAGCTGGACGTGGTCGATGCCCGCCAGCATCAGGCCCCCGGCCCCTTGCGGGCCACCGCGAACACCCGCCGGAACGGGAACACCGTGCCGTGTCCTGGCGTCGGCGGGTACGCCTTGCGCAGCAGTTCCCGGTACTCCGCGAGGAACGCCTCCGTCGCCTCCGCGTCGTCCGCGAGCGCCGTCAGGACCGGGCGCAGGCCCGTGCCCTTGACCCAGTCCAGGACGGGGTCCTCGCCCGGCAGGAGGTGCTGGTACGTCGTCTCCCAGGCGTCGACCTCGCAGCCGAGGCCCGCGAGCCGCTCCAGGTACGCCCCCGGCGAGAGCACCGCGTCCGCGTGGCGCAGGAGTCCGCCGAGGCGGTCGCGCCAGCGGTCGGACTCGCTCAGCTCCCGCATCAGGACGTGGCTGGGCGCGTCGAAGTTGCCCGGCACCTGGAAGGCGAACGTGCCGCCGGGGGCAAGAGCGGAGATCCAGGCGGGGAAGGAGTCGGGGTGGCCCGGCACCCACTGCAGGGTCGCGTTGGAGAGGATCAGGTCGTACGTCCCGGGGGCCGGGGCCCAGTCCGCGGCATCGGCGTGGGCGAAGTCGAGGCGGCCGCCGCCGTCCGTGGGGCCCGCGAGCCCGGCCGCCCTGTCCAGCATCTGAGGGGAGTTGTCGAACCCGGTGATATGCGCGGCGGGCCACCGCTCGGCGAGGAGCCGGGTGACGTTGCCGGGACCGCAGCCGAGGTCGGCGACGCGCGGCGCCCGCCCGGTGGCCGGTGGTTCGGGGACGCGGGCGAGCAGATCCACGAAGGGCCGGGCGCGATGGCCCTCGTGGCGCAGGTACTGACGCGGATCCCAGACGGCAGCGGACACGGTGGCCTCCTCGTGGAAATGTGGGCGCCATCCCATCCTCGATCCCGAGATATCTTGATGTCAAGAGACTTCATGTCGAGGGACCCCCTACACTGATCGCCATGGAGGACGAGGTCGATCGGCTGGTCGCAGCATGGCGCCGGGAGCGCCCTGACCTCGACGTGGAACCACTCGAGGTGCTCAGCCGCGTGAGCAGGCTCGCGCGGCACCTGGACCGCGCCCGCAGACTCGCCTTCTCCGAGCACAGCCTGGAGCCCTGGGAGTTCGACGTCCTGACGTCGCTGCGGCGCGCGGGCGCGCCCTACCAGCTCTCCCCCGGCCAGCTGCTCACCCAGACCCTGGTGACCTCGGGCACGATGACGAACCGCATCGACCGCCTGGCCAAGAAGGGCCTCGTCGAGCGCCTGCCCGACCCCAGCGACCGGCGCGGCGTACTCGTCCGCCTGACCGGCGAGGGCCAGGACCGCGCGGACCAGGCCCTCGCCGGACTGCTCGAACAGGAGCGGGCCATCCTCGCTGAGCTCTCCCGCGGCCAGCGAGGCGAACTGGCGGCGCTGCTACGCCAGTTGACCGCCCCGTTCGACAACATCCCCGGCTAGGTCGACCGGGCCGACCCCGGCGCGGCGCGCGAGCGCGACGGCGGCGAGGGTGGAGTGGACACCCAGCTTGCCGAGCACGTTCTGCATGTGGGTGCGCACCGTGTGCGGGGAGAGGAAGAGGCGCTCCGCGACCGCCTTCCTGCCCAGGCCCGCCACCATGCAGCGCAGCACCTCGCGCTCGCGCGGGGTCAGGGACTCCACGAGGCGCTCGGACTCGGTGCGGTGCTTGCGGGCCGCGGTCAGCTCGCGCAGGACACCGGTGAGCAGTGCGGGCGGCAGATGCGTCTCGTCCCGCAGGACGCCGCGTATCACCGTCAGGAGCCGGGACAGGGAGCAGTCCTTGGCGACCCATCCCGAGGCGCCCGCCTGCAGCGCGAGGGCCGCGCGGCGCGGGTCGTCCTTCTCCGCGAGCACGACCGTACGCACGGCGGGCTGGCCCGAACGGACGCCCGCGACCAGGGAGATGCCGTCGACCAGACCGTCGGCGTTGCCCTCCTGGACCGGGACGGCGGGGCGGGCGCCCTGCAGCGCGCTCGCGGTGCTGCCGAGGTCGGCGTCGACGAGCAGGACATCGAATCTGCGCCCTTCGGTGATCGCCCGCTCCAGGCAGCGCAGCGCGGCGGGACCACTGCCCGCGGCGGACACGTCCACGTCAGGCTCGGCCGCCAGCGCGGCGGCCAGTGACTCGGCGAAGATGCGGTGGTCGTCGACGACCAGGACTCGAATGCGAACCACAGAAACCCCCTTCCCCAAGCTCCTGCAAGGAGCCGGGGATACCCCCGTCCGAAGACCGTCGGGGAGTGATCGGTGCGGGTACGGCGCCCGGCGCGAGGGGTCGACGCGGTCGCACGGCCGCCGCCGTGCCTGACCACTGGTCCCCACGCGTACCACCGGGCGTCGTACCCGACTGTCTCGCCCCCTGATCAGCGCCGGCCCCCACCGGCACTGTTCTTCAGAGTAGAGCCGGACGCCGGGAGCGGAAGGTGATTTGCAGAACTGATTGGCCGACGCGTTTATGGTGAGCCGTATGTTTCGTATGGAGACAGGAGTCGACAAAGAGCGGCTTGGTCTGCTTCGTTCGCGGCTCAGGGAGGCCGATGACGCGGCCTCGCCCGTGCTCCGCGCCCTGCGCGGCACCCCCCACGACCAGGAAGTACCGCTGGCGCTCTGGGCGCTGGACGAGGCGGGTGACATCGCGGCCGGGCTCGCCGCGCACACCTGGGGCCGCTGGCTGCACGTCAATTACCTCTGGGTGGCCGAGCGGCACCGCGGCGCGGGCCTCGGCTCGCGCCTGCTCGACGAGGCGGAGCGCGTCGCCCGCGAGGACCGCGGCTGCGCCCGCTCCCGCGTGGAGACCTGGGACTTCCAGGCCCCCGGCTTCTACCGGAGCCACGGCTACGAACTGGTCTGCGTGATCCCCGACTACCCCGAAGGGGCCAAGGAGTTCACCCTCACCAAGAAGCTGGCCTGAGCCACGGCTCCTGAGCCACCGCTCAGGCCTCCCGCCGCGCCCCCGCCGACGCCACCGCAGGGAACACCCGCGGCGCCGTGTACCCGGCCGCCGCGAACGCCGCCTCGACCGACTTCGTCACCGTCTCCGCCTCGGCCGCCTCCACGAGCAGGAGCGCCGAGCCGCCGAAACCGCCGCCGGTCATCCGGGCACCGTACGCACCGGCCGTGTTCGCGGTCTCCACCGCGAGGTCCAGCTCCGGGCAGGAGATGCGGAAGTCGTCGCGCAGCGAGGCGTGCCCCTCGGTCAGGGCGGTGCCGATGCCCCGCACGTCGCCCGCGTCGAGCAGCCCGATGATCCGCTCCACGCGCTCGTCGTCCGTGACGATGTGGCGTACGTAGCGACGGACCCTGTCGTCCGTCAGCCGGGCCAGGGCGTCGTCGAGACCGGCGTACGGGACGTCCCGCAGATGGGAGACGCCGAGGGCCCGCGCGCCCTCCTCGCAGCCCGCGCGCCGCTCCGCGTAGGCGCCGTCGCCCAGCTCGTGCTTCACGCGGGTGTCGACGACCAGGAGGCACAGGCCGTGCGCCGCGAGGTCGAAGGGGACCTGGCGTATGGACAGGTCCCTGCAGTCCAGGTGCAGGGCGTGGCCCTCGGTGCAGCAGGCCGACGCCATCTGGTCCATGACGCCGCACGGCACGCCGACGAAGGCGTTCTCCGCGCGCTGCGAAAGGACCGCCAACTCGGGCCGGGAAAGCCCGAGTTCGAACAGTTCGTTGAGGGCGAGCGCGGTGACCACCTCAAGGGCGGCCGATGAGGACAGGCCCGCCCCCGTCGGCACCGTCGACGCGAGGTGCAGGTCCGCGCCGCCGACCGGGTGTCCGGCCGCCCGCAGCGCCCAGACGACACCGGCGGGGTAGGCCGCCCAGCCGCCGCCGTCGGACAGCGGAGCCAGTTCGTCGACGCGCAGTTCGACGACGGGGGCGTCGATGTCCGCGGAGTGCAGCCGCAGGACGCCGTCGGTGCGCCGGGAGACGGCGGCGACCACCGTGTGCGGGAGGGCTAGGGGCATCACGAAGCCCTCGTTGACGTCCGTGTACTCGCCGATGAGATTGACACGGCCCGGCGCCGACCAGACGCCGTCCGGCACGTGCCCGTACAACTCGGTGAACTGCTCGGCGACTTCGGTGACCGGACCCATGAGCCCCCTGCCCTCCATGAATGAGTTATGCCGTGCGCCGGGCGAACGCCCAGGCGTCGGCGACGATGCCCGCGAGATCCGCGCGGGACGGCTGCCAGCCGAGCTTGTCGTGCGCGGTGGCGGCGGACGCGACGAGGACGGCGGGGTCGCCGCCGCGGCGCTCCGCGAGGACCTCGGGGATCGGGTGCCCGGTGACCTTGCGGACGGTCTCGATGACCTCGCGCACGGAGAAGCCGTTGCCGTTGCCCAAGTTGCAGATGAGATGTTCGCCCGGGGTGGCCGCCGCGACCGCGAGGAGGTGCGCCTCCGCGAGGTCGGCGACGTGGATGTAGTCGCGCACGCAGGTGCCGTCGGGCGTCGGGTAGTCGTCGCCGAAGACGCTGATCGCCTCGCGGCTGCCCTGCGCGACCTGGAGGACGAGCGGGATGAGGTGCGACTCGGGGTCGTGGCGCTCGCCGAACTGGCCGTAGGCGCCCGCGACGTTGAAGTAGCGCAGCGAGACCGCGGCCAGGCCGTGCGCGGTCGCCTCGCCGGTGATCATGTGGTCGACGGCGAGCTTGGAGGCGCCGTACGGCGAGGTGGGGGCGGTCGGGTCGGCCTCCGTGATGGGGGTGTTCACGGGCTCGCCGTAGGTCGCGGCGGTGGAGGAGAAGACGAGCCTGCGCACGCCCGCGTCGCGCATCGCGGCGAGCAGCGCCATGGTGCCGCCGACGTTGTTGTCCCAGTACTTCTCGGGCTTGACGACGGACTCGCCGACCTGCGAGAAGGCGGCGAAGTGCAGGACCGCGTCGTACGAGGAATCCAGCCACTTGGCGGCATCGCGGATGTCGCCCTCGACGAACGTGGCGCCGCCGGGGACGCCCTCGCGGAAGCCGGTCGAGAGGTTGTCGAGGACGGTGACCTCGTGACCGGCCTCGATCAGGTGCTGGGCGACCACGCTTCCGACATAGCCCGCGCCACCGGTGACCAGGTACTTACCGCTCATGAACTCGCTACCTCTCGCAGTCGCTGGGCCGCGGTTTCCGGCGGCACGTCGTTGATGAACACGCTCATGCCGGATTCGGAACCCGCGAGGAACTTCAGCTTGCCCGAAGTGCGGCGGATCGTGAAAAGTTCGAGGTGGAGGGCGAAGTCGTCCCGGTTGACCCCGTCATGTCCCTCTAGGGGACCGAAGGGTGCCTGGTGCCAGGCCGCGATGTACGGCGTCGGCGCGGGCTCCCCGAAGATCCGGTCGAAGCGCTTCAACAGTTCCAGGTAGACCTGTGGGAACTCCGTGCGCGCGGCCTCGTCGAGCGCGAGCAGGTCGGGCACCCGGCGCTTGGGGTAGAGGTGCACCTCGTAGGGCCAGTGCGCGGCGTACGGCACGAAGGCCACCCAGTGTTCACCCTCCAGGACGACCCGCTCCCCCGTGCGCTCGTCGGCGAGGACGTCGTCGAAGAGGTTGCGGCCGCCCGTCGCCTCCTTGTGCGCGGCGAGCGAGCGGAGCATCAGGTCGGTGCGCGGGGTGACGAAGGGGTAGGCGTAGATCTGCCCGTGCGGATGTCCGAGGGTCACGCCGATCTCGGCGCCCCGGTTCTCGAAGCAGAACACCTGTGTCACGGCGGGCAGGTGGGACAGCTCGGCGGTGCGGTCGGTCCAGGCCTCCAGGACGAGCCCGGCCTGCTCCTCGGTGAGGTCGGCGAAGGACGCGTCGTGGTCGGAGGTGAAGCAGACGACCTCGCAGCGGCCCGCGTCGCCCGCGAGCGAGGGGAAGCGGTTCTCGAAGACCGCGACGTCGTACGCGGAGTCCGGGATCTCGCTGGAGCGCCCGTCGGCGGAGGGGCAGAGCGGGCACTCGTCGGCCGGCGGGTGGTAGGTGCGGCCCTGGCGGTGCGAGGCGATGGCCACGCTGTCGCCGAGCAGCGGGTCCCTGCGGATCTCCGACGTGGTGGAGACGGGGCCGAGCGGCCGCCGGTCCACGGCGTCGCGCACCGCGTCGTCACGCTTGTCGTAGTAGATGAGCTCACGACCGTCGGCGAGACGGGTCGAGGTCTTCTTCACGTCCGGGGCTCCTCACCACCCACCCAACAGAACCGAACATAACAAACCACAAGCCAACAGCATCGTCAATGCCCGGATCGAGCCCGGGATCCCTGGGGTTCGCCAGGAGGGCTCGATCACAATCAAACAAAGAACACCAACAGAACTGTTCAGTTATTGAAGAAGGGGGCGTAGGTTCCGGTCTGATCAGTTCGCGCAACGAAGCGAGTTCCCCATGCAAACCCTGGCCGAAGGGCTTCGGCTCCCCACCAACGGGCTCGACTACACGATCCTGGCGATCTACTTCGCGGTCGTCCTCGGCATCGGCTTCGCCGCCCGGCGCTCCGTGAAGACCAGCCTCGACTTCTTCCTCTCCGGCCGATCACTGCCGGCCTGGGTCACCGGTCTCGCCTTCGTCGCCGCGAATCTCGGCGCGACGGAGATCCTGGGCATGGCCGCCACCGGCGCGCAGTACGGCGTCGCGGTCGTGCACTGGTACTGGATCGGCGCCATCCCCGCGATGGTCTTCCTCGGCCTCGTGATGATGCCGTTCTACTACCGCAGCAAGGTCCGCTCGGTCCCCGAGTACCTGCTCCAGCGCTTCGACAAGTCGGCGCACCTGCTCAGCTCGGCGCTCTTCGCGTTCGCGGCGATACTGATCGCGGGCGTGAACCTCTACGCCCTCTCGATCGTCGTCGAGGCGCTGCTCGGCTGGCCGCAGTGGGTGGCCATCGTCGTCGCGGGTCTCTTCGTGCTCGCGTACATCACCATCGGCGGTCTCTCCTCGGCGATCTACAACGAAGTTCTCCAGTTCTTCGTGATCCTCGCCGCCCTCATCCCGATCTGCGTCATCGGCCTGAAGAAGGTCGGCGGCTGGGACTGTCTGACAGGATCGATCGAGAAGCAGCACGGCGAGAACTTCATGACCGCCTGGGGCGGCACCGGCATCGGCGACGCCAACCCGCTCGGCGCCAACTGGCTGACGATCATCCTCGGCCTCGGCTTCGTGCTCTCCTTCGGCTACTGGACGACCAACTTCGCCGAGGTCCAGCGCGCCCTGTCCGCCAAGAACCTCTCCGCCGCCCAGCGCACCCCGCTGATCGCCGCCTTCCCGAAGATCTTCATCGTCTTCCTGGTGATGATCCCCGGCCTGGTCGCCGCCGTCCTCGTCCCGAAGATCGGCACCGCGGGCTCGGACCTGACGTACAACGACGCGATCCCTTACCTGATGCAGGAGTTGCTGCCCAACGGCGTCCTCGGCATCGCGGTCACCGGACTGCTCGCCGCGTTCATGGCGGGCATGGCGGCGAACGTGTCGTCCTTCAACACCGTCTTCACGTACGACATCTGGGGCCGGTACGTGGTCAAGGGCCGTGAGGACGGCTACTACTTGAAGTTCGGGCGGCTCATCACCGCGATCGGCGTGCTCGCCTCGGTCGGCACGGCGTTCATCGCCTCGTCGTTCTCGAACATCATGGGGTACCTGCAGACCCTGTTCTCCTTCTTCAACGTCCCGATGTTCGTGGTCTTCATCATCGGCATGTTCTGGAAGCGCGCCTCCGTGAAGTCCGGCGTCTGGGGCCTGCTCGCGGGCACCACCGCCGCGATGGTCAACTACTTCTGGATCTACAAGCAGGGCGTCATCGACATCCCCACCGACCAGGGCGCCAACTTCGTCTCGGCGATCGTCGGCTTCGTCGCCGGTGCCGTCGTCATGGTCGTCGTCACGCTCTTCACCGCGCCCAAGCCGGAGGCCGAACTCGCGGGCCTCGTCTACGGAACGGCCTCGCCCGGCCTGGAGGACGAGGGCAGGGAGGAGGGCGACGACGCGTGGTACCGCAAGCCCGCGCTGCTCGGCTGGGGCGCGATCGGGCTCGCCGCGCTCTGCTACCTGCCGTACTCGCTCTAGCCCCTCTCGTCCTGATCGGAGGACTCAAGAAAAATGTCTGAACTGCAGAACGAAGTCTCCGAGCTGGAGCGCAAGTCCGCGACGGCCGCCCGCCTCTTCGACATCCGGCGGATCATCGGCGGCCTGTTCGTGGTCTACGGGATCATCGTGACGATCGCCGGAATCACCGCGTCCGACGCCGACCTGAAGAAGGCCGAGGACATCAACATCAACCTGTGGACGGGCCTCGGCATGCTCGCCCTCGGGCTCTTCTTCCTCGGCTGGCTGTGGCTGCGCCCCACCGCGGCTCCCACCGAGGAACCGGCCGACGAGTAGTCGATTCCCTCGCACGGGGCCCGGGTTCACAAGGTGGACTCGGGCCCCGTCGGCCTTTCCACATCGTTCGCGTACGACGCGGCGGGGCGCTCCGCGCGGTCCAGGAGTCCCGTACGAGCGGCGAGCGCGGCGGCCTCCAGGCGCGAACCGACGCCCAGCTTCATCAGGACCCGCTGCACGTGCGTGCGCGCCGTGCTCGGCGCGATGCCCATCCCCGCGGCGATCAGACGGGTGTCCTCGCCGTCCGCGACCCGCACCAGGACCTCGACCTCGCGCGGCGTCAGCATCTGCAGGAGGCGCTGCCCCTCGTCGTCGGGCTGCGCGGCCGGATTGAGCAGCTCGCTGAAGGCGCCCTGCAGCAGCTGCGGCGCGACGGCCGCCTCGCCCGCCCGCGCCTTCATGATGGCGCGCTCGACCCCTTCGATGCGCTCGTCATGGCGTACGTATCCGGAGGCGCCCGAGGCGAAGGCGGCCGCGATCCCACGGGGGTTGGGCACCGGGCCGAGGACCACGACAGCCACCTGCGGCCGCTCCCGCTTGATCTTCACCACCGGGTCGAACATCCCCGGCTCCGCGGGTGTCGCCGTGCCCAGGAGGCAGACCTCCGGGGCCCTGCTGATCACCAGCTCCGCCGCTCCCGCGGCGGGCGCGGCCGCGGCGAGCACCCGGTGCCCGCGCAGTTTCAGCGCCGAGGCGAGCGCCTCGGCGAGCAGTCGGTGATCGTCGACCACCATGAGCCGCACACCCATAGCAACCCCCCAGCTCCCCCATTGATCCCCTGGTCCACCGGTCGCATCGATCTCCCGCTTCCCGTGGATCGCGGGCCCCCCGGCCCTCCATCCCCCGGAAGCTACACGCTTGTTCGACGTTGCGCGCCCCCTACCGGCCAGAAGCGGCCTGGAATGCCGAAATCCCTGCTATTCGGGGGCTATTGGGGGTACTGCGCGGCGACGAGTGCGCCGGGTACGACAGCGGCCGCGCCCTCTGCTGCGAGGGCGCGGCCGGGGCCGTGCTGACGGGCTACCGCTACCGGGAGCCCGGTGGGATCACCGCGCCGGATTCACTGCGCGAGGAACCCGATCGCCACGTACTCCTTCTCGTCCTTGGAGTAGGGCTTGCTCAGGAGCTTCTTGCCCAGGAACAAGTGGCCGTTTCCGTAGAGGAGTTCGTTGGACTGCGGGACCATGCCGCTGATCGCGCTGGTGACCGCCTCGGACGAGGGGGTCTCCAGGAGCTTGGTCTCCTTCATCGTCTTGCCGTCGAGCGAGACGACCTGCGCGCCCTGCTTGTAGCCGTGCGACTTGTAGGCGAGGACGTTGGGGCCGTCCATGCGGATCGGGAAGATCTCGCTCTCGCCGCCGTCCGCGCGGTCACTGGTGGGCTTGCCGGTGGCCAGCGAGAAGGAGACGATCTCGTTGACCTGGCTGTAGCTGTCGCCGCCGCCGTCGTGCGGACGGGTCGGCACGTAGAGCCGGTCGTTGCCGACCGCGATCGAGCTGCAGTCGTTGACCTTGTTGACCTCGCAGTTGTGGTCGTACTTCTTCTCCTCGAGGGAGATCTTGGCGCGCAGCTTGCCGTTGTTGCCGAGGGAGAAGACGTCCGTCACACCGGTCGCGGTGATCTCCGTGGTGTCCTGGCCGAAGACGACCGGGTTGGTGGAGATGATCTTGGCGTTGTCGACGCCGGGCGCGATCGGGTACGTCCACTTCTCGTCGCCGGTCTTCGGGTCGATGAGCTGGATCTTCAGCTTCTCGTCGCCGTACGTGCCGCACTTGCGGACCGCGACGAGCTGATCGCCGCCCGCGTAGCCGACGTCCTTGCACTGCCCGACCTTGGGCGCCCACAGCGCCTTGCCGGAGACGTCCCAGGCCGCGCCGCCGTTGCTGGTGCCCGCACCCGCCGCGATCGTCGTGCCGGAGATGGTGACTTCCTTGAACGTCGCCTTCATGCCGCTGGTCTCGGCGCTCTCGGTCCAGAGCTTCTTGCCGGACTTCAGGTCAAGGGCGGAGACGTTGGTGCACTCCTGGTAGTCGCCCTTCTTGTTCCGCTTGGCGTCCTCGGTGACCACGGCGACGATGCCGTCCTTGGTCACCTCGCGCGAGATCGCGCAGGTCATGCCGGAGAGCGGAATCGTCCACTTCTTCTTGCCGGTGGCCGGGTCGTAGCCGTTGAACTCGTTGATGCCCGACTTGCCGTAGACGTCGTCGGTCAGCACCGAGCCCGTGGCGTTGAAGATCTGGTCCTTGGGGATCTCCGGCTGGGGCACCTGCATGAGGATCTTGGCCGCGGGGTCGGCCGGGGCCTTCTCCTTGGCCGGACCCTGCTCGGGCAGCGCCTGACCGTCCTCGCCGGTCTTCTCGCCGCCCTTGCCGCCCTTGCCGTCCTTGCCGCCGGTGGAGCCACCCGAGCTGGCCTGGGTGTCGTCCTTCTGGGACGAGGAGTACCAGAAGCCACCGCCGACGATCAGCGCGATCGCGACGACCGCCGCGGCGACGATCATCATCTGGTTGCTGAACTTCTTGCCGCCGCCGGAACCGCCGTCGGCGGGCCCCGGCTGCATCGGCATGGTCGGCGGCTGCGGCTGGTACTGCTGCTGCGCGTACGGCTGCTGCTGGTACTGCGGCTGCTGGTACTGCTGCTGGCCCGGGTAGCCGTAACCGGGGGCCTGCGGTGCCTGCTGCGGGTAGCCGTAGTTGGGCTGGCCCGCGGGGGCGCCGGGCGGCGCGGCGGGCGGAGCCGCGGGCGGCGGGGTGGCCGGGGCCTGCGGGGGCTGGACCGGAGGCTGGGCCGGGGCCGTCGGCGGCTGGGCGGGCGGCGGCGTCTGCGGGGCCGGGGCCTGCGGGTAGCCGTACGACGGGGCCGGGTCCGGGGCCTTGCCGAAGCCTCCGGCCGGAGGGTTCTGCGGGGCGCCGAAGCCACCGGCCGGGGGCTCCTGGGGCGCGCCGAAACCGCCCTTCGGGGGCTCGTTCGGTGGCTGCTGGGGCGGTGGCGGCTGGGTCATGGCGTCGTCTATTCCTTGGGGACGAAGAGGGTTACTGAGCGGCGGAGCGGGTCACTCGCCGTAGGCCAGCATGAGCTTCTGCTGGCCCGTGGATCCCGTGATGCTGGTGGTCGAGATGTAGAAGCGCCCGTCCACGTAGTCGACGTCCTTCGAGTAGAAGCCGCTCTCGATCTTGGAGGTGCCGCTCGGGTTCTGCAGAAGGGTCTTGGGCGTGTGCGAGCCCGAGGTCGCGATGGAGACGACCCGGCCCGCCGAGGTGTAGGCCGGGGAGACGTACGCGACGAGCGCGCCGTTCTCGACCTTCAGCGGGAGCATCTTCTCGTCCACCGGGGACTTGGTCCGCCAGGCCTCCTTGCCGGTGGCCAGGCTGAACGCGACGATCTCGTTGGCGCCGGACTTCTCGTCGGTCGGCAGGTACAGGTACGAGGCGTCGGCCGTCACGCCCGTGCAGCCGTCGAGCCCCCGGTCCAGGATCGAGGAGCCGCACTCGGGCGCGAACCCGTCCTTGCTGACGACCTCGGAGCGCGTCGCGTCACTGTTCTCCTTGAGGACCGAGATGTTCCACTTCTTCTTGTCCTCATTGGTGAGGTACACGACCGTGGGGCTGACCGAGTAGACCTTGCCGATCTTCCAGCCCTTGGGGAACTTCTTGGTCCACAGGGCCTTGCCGGTCTTCGGGTCGAGCTGCTGCAGCTCGTCGTGCTCGGTGGGCGTGCTCGCCCCGCAGGAGAGCTTCATCAGCAGCTTCTTGCCACCGGCGAAACCGGCGGGGAAGCAGCTGCCCTCGTCCTTCTTCTCCGCGACGAAGAGCTGCTTGCCCTCGTCGCTCATGCTCAGCGCCGTGCCCGACTGGTCGCGGCCGACCATGAGCGTGTCGCCGACGAAGGCCAGGCTGCTCTGCATGGAGAAGTCGAAGAGACCTTCCTCCTTGACCGACTTGCCCCAGCCCTTGGCACCCGTCTTCAGGTCGATGACCTGGAGCTGGTTGCACTTGGCGGCGCTCTTCACGCTGTCCTTGAAGGCGATGACGATCTTGCCCTTGTCACTGGCCTGCTGGGTCGCGGCACAGATCTTCTGCGGGAACGTGATCGTGGGCCACGCGACCTTGCCGGTCTTGACGTCGTACGCCGAGAGCTCCTTGTACGCGGCCTTCACCGCGACGTCGCCGTCGATCCACATGCCGGGGGCGTCGCCGCCGGAACCGGGGACCTTGGGCGCCTCCTTGTACCAGAGCACCTTGGCCTCGCCGGGCTTGCGGCCCTCGTTGAGGTCCTCCTTGCCCTCCTTGCCGTCACCGCTGCCGTCGCCCGGGTTGACCGGGGCGGACGCGGTGGGCTTGGGGTCCTTCTCCTTGGCCACGGGCTTCTTCTCGCCACCGTCGTCACCGCCGACGACGGCCCAGGTGACACCGCCCGCGACGAGCAGCGCGGCGACCGCGGCCGCGACGATCACGATCAGCTTGCGCTTGCCGGGGTTGCCGCCGGAGCCGGGCGGGGCGGGCGGCATCCCGGGGCCGCCGAACTGCGGCTGCGTCGGGGCCTGCGCGTAGCCGTAGCCCGGCTGCGGCTGGGTCGCGTAGGGGCCCGGCTGCTGCGGTTGCCCGTACGGTCCGGGCTGCTGCGGCTGGCCGTACGGACCCGGCTGCTGGGGCTGGCCGTAGGGACCGGGCTGCTGGGGCTGCGGGTAGCCGTAACCGGGCTGGGCCTGCGGGTAGCCGTAGCCCGGCTGGGGCTGGCCCGGAGGCGGCCCCTGCGGCGGCGGGCCCGCGGGCGGCTGGGGCGCCCCGCCGGGTGGTGGATCCTGCGGAGCTCCGAAGCCGCCGTGCGGCGGCTGGTTGGGCGGCTGAGTCATCAGCGCTTCCCCCTTCACTGATTTTCGGCACGCCAAATGGTGCTCTCAGGTCAGCATTTCTATCACCCTGACCCCGTACCACACGGGGCCGGTCCTTCCCCTGTTCCCAAGGGAGGACCGGCCCGTGATGCGTCCGTTACGCGAGCTCCACGGGAGCTCTACGCGTCCTCCGCCAGCTCCAGCCAGCGCATTTCCAACTCGTCGCGCTCGCCGATCAGTTCACGGAGCTCGGCGTCCAGTTTGGCCACCTTTTCGAAGTCCGTGGCATTGTCGGCGATTTGTGCGTGGAGCTTGGTCTCCTTCGTGTTGACCTTCTCCAGCTGTCGCTCGATCTTCTGCAGTTCCTTCTTGGCGGCGCGGGCGTCCGCGGCCGAGACGGTCTTCGTCGCGGCGGGGGCACTCCGCACGGGGGAGGCGGCGACGGCCGACTCGGCCATCCGCTGCCTGCGCTCCAGATACTCGTCGATGCCGCGCGGCAGCATCCGCATCGTGGCGTCACCAAGCAGCGCGAACACCTTGTCCGTCGTCCGCTCGACGAAGAACCGGTCGTGGGAGATCACGACCATGGACCCCGGCCAGCTGTCGAGGACGTCCTCCAGCTGCGTCAGCGTCTCGATGTCGAGGTCGTTGGTCGGCTCGTCGAGGAAGAGGACGTTGGGCTCGTCCATGAGCAGCCGCAGGAGCTGCAGCCTGCGCCGCTCACCACCGGAGAGGTCGCCGACCGGCGTCCACTGCTTCTCCTTGTTGAACCCGAAGGTCTCGCAGAGCTGCCCCGCGGTCATCTCCCGGCCCTTGCCGAGGTCCACGCGCTCGCGCACCTGCTGCACGGCCTCCAGGACCCGCAGCGTCGGCTTCAGCTCGGCGACCTCCTGCGACAGGTAGGCGAGCTTCACGGTCTTGCCGACGACGACCTTGCCGGCCGCGGGCTGCACCTCGCCCTCGCTGCGCGCCGCCTCCGCCATGGCCCGCAGGAGCGAGGTCTTGCCCGCTCCGTTCACCCCGACCAGGCCGATGCGGTCGCCGGGGCCGAGGTGCCAGGTCAGGTGCTTGAGCAGCAGCTTCGGCCCGGCCTGGACGGACACGTCCTCCAGGTCGAAGACGGTCTTGCCCAGCCGCGTCGTCGCGAACTTCATCAGCTCGCTGGTGTCACGCGGCGGCGGCACGTCCGCGATCAGTTCGTTGGCGGCCTCGATGCGGAACTTCGGCTTGCTGGTACGCGCCGGGGCGCCCCGGCGCAGCCAGGCGAGCTCCTTGCGCATCAGGTTCTGCCGCTTGGTCTCCTCGGTGGCGGCGATGCGCTCGCGCTCCGCGCGCGCGAAGACGTAGTCGGAGTAGCCGCCCTCGTACTCGAAGACGGAGCCGCGCTGCACGTCCCACATGCGCGTGCACACCTGGTCCAGGAACCAGCGGTCGTGCGTGACGCAGACGAGCGCCGAGCGCCGCGTGCGCAGATGCCCGGCCAGCCACGAGATGCCCTCGACGTCGAGGTGGTTGGTCGGCTCGTCGAGCACGATCAGGTCCGGCTCGGCGATGAGCAGCTTGGCCAGCGCGATGCGGCGGCGCTCGCCACCGGACAGCGGGCCGATGACGGTGTCGAGCCCCTGCGGGAAGCCCGGCATGTCGAGCCCGCCGAACAGACCGGTCAGGACGTCCCTGATCTTGGCGCTGCCCGCCCACTCGTGGTCGGCGAGGTCCCCGATGACCTCGTGCCTGACGGTGGCCTCGGGGTCGAGGGAGTCGTGCTGGGTGAGCACGCCGAGCCGCAGCCCGCCGCTGTGCGTGACCCGTCCGGTGTCGGCCTCCTCCAGCTTGGCGAGCATCCGGATCAGGGTGGTCTTGCCGTCGCCGTTGCGCCCGACGACACCGATCCTGTCCCCTTCGGACACGCCGAGTGAGACGCCGTCGAGCAGGGCACGGGTGCCGTACACCTTGCTGACTGCCTCGACATTGACCAGATTGACGGCCATTTCTCTCCTGACAGGGGGGATGGATCGATCCTCAAGCGTAGTCGCCCGCGCGGGTGCCTCCTCTGCGGTGGGTGCGCCCCCGGCCCGCGCGCTCCACGAGCAGCCATCCCGCGAGCGCCATCCCCACTGCGACCGGCGCCGTCACGTGGACGGCGACCAGCATCGCCGTACGCCCTTCGAGGAGGCCGCCGAAGCCGACCATGGAGAGGCCGAGCACGCCGAAAAGGCAGAGCGTGACGCCCACGGCGGCGGCGGGGCCCGCGAAGCCGGAGGGCGCGGCCGTCCGGGCACCCGTGGCGCCCGGCCGTTCGAAGCGCCGGAAGGCCGCCACGAGCAGCGCCGTCAGGACCGCGGCGGCCGCCATCCGCACCGGCACCTGCGCCCACCACGCAGCCGACGCCGTTTCCGGCAGCGGGACGTCGAGGGCGAGCAGCGCCCCGTACACCCCGAGCATCGCCGTGAGGTGCCACAGGAACGCCGTCATGGAGATGCCGTTGGCCGCGACCACGCCGCGCCACACCTTCGGCCTCGCCAGCCACCGCGTCGCAGGGCCGCGCAGCAGTTCCACCGCGCCGACCAGCCACAGGCCGTGGCAGAGCAGCGCGAAGGTGGGCGGCGCCATGTTCGAGACGCGCTCGCCGGGCATGCCGACCATGGAGAGGGGGTACGGGCCGAGGGCCACGAGCAGCGAGGCGCCCGCGAGACCCGCACCCGCGAGGACGTACGGCATCCGCAGGCCCAACCGCCCGTCCGCGCGCAGGAATCCGAGCTGGTGCACCGCGAGCCAGACGAAGGCGAAGTTCAGGAACTCGACGTACGGCACGCCGAACGCGAAGCGCGCCAGGTCCACCGCGCCCGCCGCGCCCACGAGCGCGCCGAACGCGCCCCAGCCCCACCGCTCGTGCAGCCGCAGCAGCGGCGGTGTGAAGGCGACCATGGCCAGGTAGATGCCGATGAACCAGAGCGGTTGGGCGACGAGCCGCAGCGCGACGTCGAGCAACCCCCCGCCCATTCCGCCGAGTTGAAGAACAAGCGCCCCCGCACCCCACACCCCGATGAAGACCATGGTGGGCCGCAGCAGCCGCTGGAGCCGCGCCCGCAGGAAGGCCGAGTAAAGGGACCTCGACCTGCCCTCGGCCTTGCGACTCAGCGACCGATACGAAAGAGCGTGCGAGAACCCGCCGACGAAGAAGAAGACGGGCATGATCTGCAGCGCCCAGGTGAGGAGTTGCAGCTCCGGCACGACGGCGAGGAGGTTGCCGACCTCGGCACGGCCGTCGTCGCCGACGGTCACGGCGGCCATCAGCCAGTGCCCGAGCACCACGGTGCCGAGCGAGGCGACCCGCAGCAGATCGATGTACCGGTCACGCCCGGCGGGCGTCTTCTCGGCCAGTTCGCGAACGCTTGATCCCATGTACGTACGGTCGCGTGCGCCGGGCCCCCGGCATCAGCGCGCCCGTACTCAGATCCGCGGGTGAGTACCTACCGGACGAGGGCGCCCGGAGCGGGCGAGTCCGCGACGCGGGCGGCACGGCAGGTGCCCGAGGCGAGCAGCGCCGCGGCCACGCCCTCGGCGGCGGCGGCATCCCTCACCAGGAACGCGGTGGTGGGCCCGGACCCCGAGACGAGCGCGGCGAGGGCACCGGCGGAGGTCCCCACCGCGAGCGCCTCCGTGAGCGAGGGGAAGAGCGAGAGAGCCGCGGGCTGCAGATCGTTCACGACCGCGCCCGCGAGAGCGTCGACATCGCCCTGGCGCAGCGCGTCGAGGAGCGCGGGCGAGGCCTCGGGCGCGGGCGCGACAGGCGTGAGCCGGTCGAACTCCCGATACACGGCAGGCGTGGAGAGCCCCCCGTCTGCGACGGCGAACACCCAATGAAAGGTGCCCCCGACCTCCAACGGCTCCAGCTTCTCGCCGCGCCCGGTGCCGAGCGCGGCGCCACCCACCAGACTGAACGGCACGTCGCTGCCCAACTCGGCGCAGATGTCGAGGAGTTCACCGCGAGACGCCTTGGTCCCCCACAGCGCGTCACACGCCACGAGCGCACCCGCGCCGTCCGCGCTGCCACCGGCCATGCCGCCCGCGACGGGGATGTCCTTGGCGATGTGGATGTGCACGTCGGGCGCGATCCCGTACCGCGCGCCGAGAAGCTCGACAGCACGCGCGGCCAAGTTCGCACGATCAAGGGGGACTTGATCGGCGCCGGGCCCCTCACACGTCACCCGGAGCCCGTCGGCGGCGGCGACCGTCACCTCGTCGTACAGCCCGACGGCGAGGAAGACGTTGGCGAGGTCGTGAAACCCGTCGGCACGCGCGGCGCCCACCGCGAGCCCCACGTTGACCTTCGCGGGAACCCGCACCGTCACGCTCACGCGCCCGCCTCCTTGTGCTCGGCGACGCGCGCGAACTCCTCCACGGTCAGCGCCTCGCCGCGCGCCTGCGGCGAGACGCCCGCGGCGACGAGCGCGGCCTCCGCGGCGGCGGCGGACCCGGCCCACCCGGACAGGGCGGCCCGCAGGGTCTTCCTGCGCTGCGCGAAGGCGGCGTCGACGACGGCGAACACGTCCTTCTTCGTCGCGGTGGTCTTCACCGGCTCGGCACGCCGCACCAGCGACACGAGGCCCGAGTCGACGTTGGGAGCGGGCCAGAACACGTTCCGCCCGATGGAGCCCGCGCGCTTGACCTCCGCGTACCAGGCGGCCTTCACCGACGGCACCCCGTAGACCCGCGACCCAGGAGCCGCGGCGAGCCGGTCGGCGACCTCGGCCTGCACCATCACGAGCGTGCGCTCGATGGTCGGGAAGGTGTCGAGCATGTGCAGCAGGACCGGTACGGCCACGTTGTACGGCAGGTTCGCGACCAGCGCGGTCGGCGCGGGCCCCGGCAGCTCGCCGACGAGCATGGCGTCGCTGTGCACGAGCGCGAAGGAGTCGGCCTTCTTCGGCAGCCGCGCCTGGATCGTCGCGGGCAGGGCCCCTGCCAGCACGTCGTCGATCTCGACCGCGACGACGCGCTCCGCGGTCTCCAGGAGGGCCAGCGTCAGCGATCCGAGCCCGGGACCGACCTCGACGACGACGTCGTCCGGGCGGACCTCCGCGGTGCGGACGATGCGGCGGACGGTGTTGGCGTCGATGACGAAGTTCTGGCCGCGCTGCTTGGTCGGGCGTACGCCGAGGGCAGCGGCCAGTTCGCGGATGTCGGCGGGGCCGAGGAGGGCGTCTGTGCTCACCGCACCAGGTTAAGCGGCCCACCCCCCTGACCCGCACCGTCCTCTCCCTCCCCCCCGTGGCTTACGCCTCCCCGCACCGTGGCTTGCGCCCCCGTCCCCGCCCCTCGGCACCGGGAGCCGCACCGTGCCTTGCGCTCCCGTTCCCGCTCCTCGGCGACGGGGGCTGTGCCCACCCGTTCCGCCCTGCGGAACAATTGCCCACAGCGGGAGCGGCAGCGGCAGCGGCCCTGCCCACCGGCCTTCCGCCGCGCGCGGCATCCCCCACCGGCGTGCGGTCGCCCGCGGCGGGAGGCGGGGGCGGGAGCGGCAGCGGCCCGCGGCCGCCATCCGACCCGAGGGGACGTGGCGGTATGTCCGCCCGGAGCACTGGGGGCCTCGTTCCGAGGTGCCCGAGCCGTGGCGGTGCGCCTGGGACGGCGAGGACGGACATACCGCCGCGGCCCCGCCCCCACGACGGCCCGAGGCGCCCCCGCCAGCAGACGCCAGCCGACGCCAGCTACAGCCGCCGCCCGCAATGCGGCCAAGGACTCGCCCCCCGCTGCACGTACAGCTTCTTCGCGCGGAACGTCTGTTCCTCCGCCGGAGCGTCCTGCGGGAGCCCGGACCCGCCCAGCCCCTGCCACGTCCGCGCGTCGAACTGGTACAGCCCGCCGTACGTCCCCGAGCCGTCCACCGCCGAAGGCCGTCCCCCCGACTCGCAGTGCGCGAGCGAGGACCAGTTCAGGTCGTCCGCCCCGGCCACCGCCGTCGGCATCGGCTTCGTACCGACCTTCACGATCCGCTTCCGCGGCTCCCGCACCACTTCCGACCCGATCCGCCGCGGCTTCTGCTTGACGCCGTTGACCGTCCGCAGCGCGTACGTGACCCGCCGAGCCCCCTGCCGCCCCGCCTGCGCCACCACCTCCGTGCCCTTGAACAGCGAAGCGTCCTCGCTCTTCTCGACGTCGAAGGGGATCGGCTCCTCGCGGACCTCCTTCTTCCCGGTGATCCGCATGACGGTCACCGTCTGCCCGTCGCGCGGAAAACTGGTCGGCGGCACCGACGTCGAGTCCTGCCCGCGCAGCGTCACCCCGGACTCCTCGACGGCCTCCCAGACGGTCGCCGCGTTCGTACGGATGGTCCGCTCCCGCCCGTCCGCCATGATCGTGACGGTGCGCTCCGTACGGACGTCGAGGTCGAGCCCGTCCCGGTCGATGCGACGGCTGCGCGAGGCCGACAGGTGCGCGCCCTCCGCGCGGACGCCGAGCTGTCGCAGCGCCCCGTCGACCGTGCGCGCGGTCGTCCACACCTGGCGCCGCTCCCCGTCGAGGGTGAGGTGCACGGGCCTGCCGTAGCGGACGGCGATCTCGTCGCCGCTGGCGAGCGCGGCGCCGGAGGCGGGCGCCACGATGTCGTGCGCGCCGACGTCCACGCCCTCGTCGGCGAGGAGCTCACCGACGTCGTCCGCGAAGGTGTGCAGGGTGCGGGGCTTGCCGTCGACGCTGAGCTGGATGGCCTTGTCGTTGGCGACGAAGGCGGAGGTGCCACCGGCGAGGAAGGCGACGACGAGGGCTTGCGGCAGCAGCCGCCGCAGGGACTCGGGCCGGTCCGAGGTCTTCTTGCGCCGCGCGGCCCGCCGGGCCTCGGCACGCCCCCCACCGGCCTGCCGGGGCAACCGCGCCTCGCCCCGCCCCCACTCGTCGTAGGGCACGGCGGCCACGTCGTACGGCTCGTTCGGCTCATACGTCTCGTACGGCTCATACGTCTCGTACTGCGGACTGCTCACGATGACGCTCCAGGGGTCCGGACCGGGCGGACAGAACCTAGCGGAGCCCTGGTCACTCTCCAAAGTGACACCACTACACTACGTAGCGGCATTGACCTGAGGCGTCCCCCACCTGGGCGCTCGCGCCGTTATGGGTCAGTAACCAAAAGCGCGTGCCGTGTTCGACGAGACGGCGGTGGCCATGACGTCCTCGTCGACGCCGCGGACCGCGGCCATGGCGCGCAGCGTGACCGGAATGAGATACGGCGCGTTGGGCCGTCCGCGGTACGGGACGGGCGTGAGGAAGGGCGCGTCGGTCTCCACGAGCACGAGTTCGAGAGGCGCGACGGCAAGCGCGTCCCGCAGACCCTGCGCGTTCTTGAAGGTGACGTTGCCCGCGAACGACATGAAGTAGCCGTGCTCGGCGCAGATCCGGGCCATGTCGGCGTCGCCGGAGTAGCAGTGGAAGACGGTGCGCTCGGGGGCGCCCTCCTCCTTCAGGACCCGCAGCACGTCTTCGTGCGCCTCGCGATCGTGGATGACGAGCGCCTTGCCGTGCCGCTTGGCGATCTCGATGTGGGCGCGGAAGGACCGTTCCTGGGCGGCCATGCCCTCGGATCCGGTGCGGAAGTAGTCGAGGCCGGTCTCGCCGACGCCGAGGACGTGCGGCAGGGCGGCGAGCCGGTCGATCTCGGCGAGTGCCTCGTCGAGCGCGGAGTCGCCACCCGCGGTGCGGGCCCCCTGCCGGGACCATCCGTCGGGGTCGCCGTGGACGATGCGGGGGGCCTCGTTCGGGTGCAGGGCGACGGCGGCGTGCACGCTCTCGTGCTCCGCCGCCGTGTCCGCCGCCCACTGGGAGCCGCGTACGTCGCAGCCCACCTGCACGACCGTGGTGACGCCGACCGCGGCGGCCTTGGCGAGCGCCTCGGACACCGTCCCCGACTGCATGTCGAGGTGGGTGTGGGAGTCGGCGACCGCCACCCGCAGCGGCTGGGGCAGGGGCGGCGCGGTGTTCTTCTCGGCGTCGTTCGAAGGCATGCCCCGATCCTACGAACCCGCGCCCACCCGGGCTCACGCCCCTTCGGAGCCCCCGGGCTCACGCCCCTCCGGGAGTCCCCCGGTCCCGCGTCACGCCCCCTTGCGGTGCTGGAACGGGTGCAGCAGGTCCGACAGGTGCCAGTGGTGCTCCTTGCGCGCCCGCTCCCGCTCCATGCTGGCGCGCGCCTTCGCCTCGCACTCCTCGGCCCCCTCCGCGCCGGGGTCGCCGGGCTTGTGGTGACGGTGCATCAGGCTCAGTACCGACGAGACCTGCCCCGCCCGCATGATCCGCACGACATGGCCGCCACAGTTCAGACAGGTGGGCCGGGTCAGCGGCGACGGCACGCGCTGGCCGTCCGCCAGGTACGTCACGAATTCCTGACCCTTGGCGTCGATGTGATGCTCGATTTCGTACGACTGCTCCCAGCCGTGTCCGCATCGCATACAGGCGAAAGCGTACGACTCGTGAACGACATTGAGCGCCGTGGTGTGGTGGCCGGTGTCTGCGATCTCACTCATGCCAGCTGCTCCTCTTGTCCGAGGGACAAGCGCTACCGAGGTCCGGGCAGCGCCCGGAACCGGAAGCGTGGGGACGGGTGCGTCCCTTCAACCAGTGGACGCCTTTCCCGGAGCGAGCGCATCAGACCTGTCGAGCATTGGAGCCGTTTTGGCCTTTCCATAGGAAAGAGGCCTGGTGCGCGGCCCGCGCTTTGCCTTTTACGATAGTCCTTTGCTCTTCGATGGGCCGTCGCGATCCGCATTCTTTGCCGCCACGACGGCATCGAAGACCTCGCGCTTGGGAAGGCCCGCTTCCGCGGCGACGGCGACGATCGCCTCCTTGCGCCGCTCGCCCGCCTCCTCGCGCACCCGCACCCTGCGCACCAGCTCGTCGGGGCCGAGTTCGCCCGCGCTCTTCACCGCGGCGCCCTCGACGACGACGGTGATCTCGCCGCGTACGCCGTCGGCCGCCCACTCGGCCAGTTCCTTGAGGGAACCGCGCTTGACCTCCTCGTACGTCTTGGTCAGCTCGCGGCAGACCGCGGCCCTGCGCTCCTCGCCGAACGCCTCGGCCATCGCGGCGAGGGTGTCGGCGATGCGGTGCGGGGCCTCGAAGTAGACGAGGGTCCTGCGGTCCTCCGCGACGTCCTTCAGGCGGGAGAGCCGCTCGCCCGCCTTGCGCGGCAGGAAGCCCTCGAAGCAGAACCTGTCCACCGGCAGCCCCGACAACGCGAGTGCCGTGAGCACCGCGGAGGGGCCCGGCACCGCGGTCACGCGCACGTCCCGCTCCACGGCGGCCGCGACGAGGCGGTAGCCGGGGTCGGAGACCGACGGCATCCCCGCGTCCGTCACGAGCAGCACGCGCGCGCCGCCCACCAGGGCCTCGACCAACTCGGGCGTGCGCGCCGACTCGTTGCCCTCGAAGTAGGAGACGACACGGCCGCCGACCTGCACCCCGAGGGCCTGGGTGAGGCGGCGCAGCCTGCGGGTGTCCTCGGCGGCGACGACATCGGCCGAGGCCAGCTCGGTGGCGAGCCGGGGCGGCGCGTCGGCGACATCGCCGATGGGAGTGCCTGCCAGTACGAGGGTTCCGGGGGAATCAGCGCTTCCTGTCACTGTTCCATCCTCGCAGGGACCAGGGACGGGACTCGCACAGTCTGGTTCCCTACGATGGCGCGGTGACCAGTACCGCGTCTTCCCCGGACACCCGCGAGGGCCAGGCAGCCGAGGAGCAGCAGCTTTCCTGGCAGCGGCGGCTGCGCCGATTCGGCCATGTGGCGCGGCCCAGAGAGGACGTCACGGCACGTCTCGTGCCCCCGTACACGGAGCCGAGCCCCCGCCTGTGGCTGCTGCTCGGCGTGCCGAGGGCGGCCGCCGACCAGATGGTGCGCTGGTCGGGCTGGGTGGGGCCGCTGCTGATCACGCTGGTCGCCGGGGTGACGCGGTTCTGGAACCTCGGCAATCCGAAGGCCGTGATATTCGACGAGACGTATTACGCGAAGGACGCCTGGTCGCTCATCCACCGCGGCTTCGAGACCAGCTGGCCCGACAAGATCAACGACGATGTGCTGCGGCAGGGCGGCGACATCGCGATCCCGCACGACGCGGCGTACGTGGTGCATCCGCCGGTCGGCAAGTACGTGATCGGCATCGGCGAATGGCTGTTCGGCTTCGACCCGTTCGGCTGGCGCTTCATGACGGCGGTGCTCGGCACCCTGTCGGTCCTGATGCTGTGCCGGATCGGCCGGCGCCTGTTCCGCTCCACGTTCCTGGGATGCCTGGCGGGCGCGCTGCTCGCCGTGGACGGCCTGCACTTCGTGATGAGCCGCACCGCGCTGCTCGACCAGGTCCTGATGTTCTTCGTGCTCGCCGCCTTCGGCTGCTTCCTGATCGACAGGGACAAGGCGCGCGCGAGACTGGCGGCCGCGCTGCCGACCGACGAGGACGGGCGCGTACGCCCCGACGCGTACGTCGCCGAGACGGCGCGCCTGGGCCGGCGGCCCTGGCGGTGGGCGGCCGGACTCTGCCTCGGGCTCGCCTTCGGGACCAAGTGGAACGGCCTGTACGTGATGGTCCTCCTCTGCCTGATGACCGTGCTCTGGGACGTCGGCGCGCGCCGGGTCGCCGGGGCTTCGCGGCCCTACCGCGCGGTCCTGAAGCGGGACGTGCTCCCCGCGTTCGTCTCCACGGTGCCGGTGGCGCTCGCCGTCTACGTGCTCTCCTGGCTCGGCTGGATCCTCTCGCCGACCGACGGCACCGGCGGCTACTACCGCAACTGGGCGGCGACCGACGGGCAGGGCGGCAGCTGGGACTGGCTGCCCGACTGGGTGCGCAGCCTGTGGCACTACGAGCACGCGGTCTACGAGTTCCACGTGGGCCTCTCCTCGCCGCACACCTACCAGTCCAACCCGTGGAGCTGGATCGTCGACGGCCGCCCCGTCTCGTACTTCTACGAGTCGCCGCTGCCCGGCAAGGACGGCTGCCCCGTCGGCACCACCGAGAAGTGCGCCCGCGAGGTCCTCGCGCTCGGCACCCCGCTGCTGTGGTGGGCGGCCGCGTTCGCGCTGCTCTACGTCCTGTGGCGGTGGGTGTTCCGCCGCGACTGGCGGGCCGGGGCGATCCTGTGCGGCGTCGCGGCGGGTTATCTGCCCTGGTTCTTCTACCAGGAACGGACGATCTTCTACTTCTACGCGGTCGTCTTCGTCCCGTTCCTGTGTCTCGCCCTCGCGATGATGATCGGCGCGATTCTCGGTCCGCCGGGATCGAGCGAACGGCGCCGGATCGTGGGCGCCGCGAGCTCCGGCGTCCTGGTGCTGCTCATCTTCTGGAATTTCATTTACTTCTGGCCGATCTACACCGGCACAGCCATCCCCATCGATTCCTGGCGCTCCCGCATGTGGCTGGATACGTGGGTGTAATGGACACCTTCGGATAACGGCCCTCACCTGCGCCACCTCCGCCCCCTTAGGGTTCAGGGCGAACAACCTTCCCGAATTACGTTCGGGAAGGCTCCTGGGGAGGGGAGCGCATCGTGCGCAAAGGAGTAAAGGCCGCTCTGGTCGGCGGGGTCTTCACCGTCATGGTGGGGGGTGCGGGCTACGGCGCCTACAACCTGGTGAACGGCCTCTCCGGAGGCGGCGGTTCGTCGGGCGCGGGCCCCGCGGCCGTACGGAAGGGGCCGCCGTCGGACGACGAGATACGCGAGGTCTCGGAGAAGTTCCTTGCGGCCTGGGCCAAGGGCGACGCGGCCGGGGCGGCGGGATACACGGACAATTCCGCCGACGCCAAGGCGCTCCTGACCGGCTACCGCGAGGACGCGCACCTGACGAAGGTGAAGCTCACCCCGAAGGAGGCGAGCGGCGCGCGCGTGCCGTTCTCCGTGTCGGCCACGGTGTCGTACAAGGGCAAGAGCAAGCCGCTCGCCTACGACTCGCAGCTCACGGTCGTGCGCGGCAAGACCACCGGGCGGGCGCTCGTCGACTGGTCGGCCGCCGTCGTGCACCCCTCCCTGGAGCGGGGCGACACCCTCGTGACCGGCGAGGCCGCGACGCCGCCCATCGAGGCGGTGGACCGCGCGGGCGTCGTCCTGACCAAGAAGGAGTACCCCTCGCTCGGCCCGATCCTGGACCAGCTGCGGGCGAAGTACGGCGAGCAGGCGGGCGGCAAGCCGGGCATCGAGCTGTACGTCAGACACGCGGACGAGGACGCGGGGTCCCGCACGCTGCTCACCCTCGCCAAGGGCAAGCCGGGCAAGCTGCCCACCACGCTCAGCGCGGCCGTGCAGAAGGCGGCCGAGCGCGCGGTCCTGCGGTTCGGGGAGTCGTCCGTGGTGGCGGTGAAGCCGAGCACCGGCGAGATCCTCGGGGTCGCCAACCACCGCGAGGACGGGTTCAACGCCGCGCTCCAGGGCAAGGTGGCCCCCGGCTCGACCATGAAGATCCTGTCCGCCGCGATGCTCATCGACAAGGGCGTCACCAAGGCGGGCGGCGCCGCGCCCTGCCCCGACACGGCGACCTGGCAGAGCAAGACGTTCCACAACCTCAAGGGCATGACCGCGAACGAGAGCGCGACCTTCACCGACAGCTTCGCGCGCTCCTGCAACACGGCCTTCGTGAAGCTGATCGACGAGGAGGGCCTCACCGACTCCTCGCTGACCGAGGAGGCGCGGGACAGCTTCGGCCTGGGCCAGGACAACTGGAAGGTCGGCATCCCCTCGTTCGACGGCTCGGTGCCCGAGTCCGGCGGCCCCGACCGCGCGGCGAACGCCATCGGCCAGGGCCAGGTCCAGATGAACCCGCTGAACATGGCATCGGTCACGGCGACCGCGATGACGGGCGCCTTCCACCAGCCGGTGATCGTCCCGAAGTCCCTGGACGACCGCGAACTGGCCACGGCCCGCGGCCTGTCCCCCTCCACCGTGGAGCAGTTGCGCGCCATGATGCGCCGCACGGCCGTCAGCGGGACCGGGGCGCGCGCCATGGCGGGGCTCGCCGGTGACATCGGCGCGAAGACGGGGTCCGCCGAGGTCGACGGCCACGAGAAGTCCGACAGCTGGTTCACCGGCTACCGCGGCGACATCGCGGCGGCCGCGATGACCCAGGAGGGCGGGCACGGCGGCGACGCGGCGGGGCCGATCGTGGCGGCGGTGCTGGGCGCAGGGTAATAGGTGGGCCGGGCCCTCGCCCGGCCAGGTGAAGAAGTGGTCAAGGGCTTCTCCGAGCGCCTCTAAGGTGGCCTTCCGGTGAGGAGCCGGGGGTTCTGGGGAACTGCGGAGGGTTTGTGGGCAAGCGAAGGCGCGCCGTCGAGCGCAGAAGCGTCGGCATCAAGAACGGCAACGGCAAGGTGCACCCCGGTGTGCTCGGCGGGGCGGCGGCCGTCGTCGTGTGCGCCGTCGGGGCCACCGCGTTCGCCCTGTCCGGCGGCTCGGAATCCGGCTCCGGCGGATCCAGCGTCGACGACAAGCCGGTGGCGTCGGGACCGCCCACCGCGGCCGAGGTGCACGACACATCGAAGGCGTTCCTCGCCGCCTGGGCCAAGGGCGACGCGGCGGAGGCCGCCGCGCTCACCGACGACCGCGCGGCCGCGCAGAAGGCGCTGACCTCGTACGCCAAGGACGGCCGCCTCTCCGAGGTGAAGCTGACGCCGGGCAAGCGGTCGGGCGCCGACGTGCCGTTCAAGGCGGCGGCCACGGTCTCGTACGAGGGAAAGAAGAAGCCCTTCGCCTACGAGTCCGAGCTCAGCGTCGTGCGCAGGAAGAGCGACGGCAAGACGCTGGTCGGCTGGCGCCCCGCCGTGCTGCACCCGGAGCTGAAGGACGGCGACCGGCTCGTCACGGGTGAGGCGGGCGATCCCCCGATCAAGGCCGTGGACCGCGACGGGGCCGAGCTGACGGCGGCCAAGTACCCCTCGATGGCGACGGTCCTCGACGGGCTTCGCGAGAAGTACGGCAAGAAGGCGGGCGGCAAGGCGGGGATCGAGCTGCGCGTGGTGCGGGCCGACAGCGGTCAGAAGGACGGCGGGAAGAAGGGCGCGGCCGCGAAGAAGGACGACGCCAAGTCCACGCCCGACAAGACGCTCCTGACGCTCGCCCCCGGCACGCCCGGCACGCTGAAGACCACGATCAGCGGCTCGCTGCAGGCCGCCGCGGAGCGCGAGACGGCCAAGCGGCAGCGCGCCTCGGTCGCCGTCGTCAAGCCGAGCACCGGCGAGATCCTGGCCGCCGCCAACTCCGCCCCCGCCGGCTTCAACACGGCCTTCCAGGGCTCGATCGCGCCCGGCTCCACGATGAAGGTCATCAGCGCGTCGATGCTCCTGGAGAAGAAGCTGGCCGGGGTCGACAAGAAGCATCCGTGCCCCAAGTACGAGACGTACGGCGGCTGGAAGTTCCAGAACGACGACAAGTTCGAGATCAAGGGCGGCACGTTCCGGGCGAGCTTCGCGCGCTCCTGCAACACGGCCTTCATCAGCCAGGCCAAGAAGCTCCAGGACGACTCCCTGACCAAGCAGGCCCAGGAGGTCTTCGGGCTCGGCCGCGACAACTGGTCGATCGGCGTCCCGACCTTCGACGGCGCGGTGCCGGTGCAGAGCGACGCGCAGATGGCGGCGTCGCTCATCGGGCAGGGCGCCGTGCGGATGAACCCGCTGAACATGGCGTCGGTCTCGGCGACGGTGAAGTCGGGCACGTTCAAGCAGCCCTACCTGGTCTCACCCGACCTCGACCACCGCACACTGGCAACGGCCTCGCGCAAGATGTCCGGCTCGACGGCCGCGGCGCTGCGCGACCTGATGCACTACACCGCGACCTCGGGCACGGCGGTGAAGCCGATGTCCGGCCTCGGCTCCGACATGGGCGCGAAGACCGGCTCCGCCGAGGTGGACGGCCAGAAGAAGCCGAACGGCTGGTTCACCGCCTACCGCGGCGACCTGGCCGCGGCGGGGGTCGTCCAGGAGGGCGGCCACGGGGGCGACTCGGCGGGTCCGGTGGTACGGGCGATGCTGCTGGCCGGGGGCTGAGTCCCGCCTCCCGGCCGGGCTGAGAACGCGCCCCGGCCGGGTCCGGGGCCGCCACCCGCCCGGGGCTGGGCCCCCACCCCGGGATTGGCCCCCGCCCAGGGCCGAGGACACCGCCTGCCGGAGGCTGAGGACGCTGCTCGCCCGAGGGCCGAGACCGCTCCGCCAGGGAGGCCGCGGCCCGCCTGGGGGGGGCTGAGACCGCTCCGCCAGGGAGGCCGTGGCCCGCCTGGGGGGGGCTGA
The DNA here is from genome assembly GCF_008704495.1 of Streptomyces kanamyceticus. Classification (NCBI taxonomy): domain Bacteria; kingdom Bacillati; phylum Actinomycetota; class Actinomycetes; order Kitasatosporales; family Streptomycetaceae; genus Streptomyces; species Streptomyces kanamyceticus. The sequence goes on along the minus strand of NZ_CP023699.1, from coordinate 5,921,102 downwards.
GACCGCTCCGCCAGGGAGGCCGCGGCCCGCCTGGGGGGGCTGAGACCGCCACTCGCCGCCGGGATTCGAGGATGCCGCCCGCCCGGGGCCAAGACCACCGCCCGCCAAGTCCAAGGACAGCGCTCGCCCGAGCGTTGAAACCGCCCCGCCAGGGTTGGAGGCCACCACCCGCCAGGGTCCGAGGCCACAGCCCGCCAGGGTCCGAGACTGCAGCCCGCCGGGAGCTGAGACCACCGCCCGCCCAAGGGCCGAGACCGCCCCGCCACGGTTCGAGGCCGCAGCCTGCCGGAGGCTGAGGACGCTGCTCGCCCGAGGCTGAGGCCGCCCCCGGAGGCCGCCGCCGCCCACCGGGGGCAGGGGCCACCGCCCGCCCAGGCCCCGACGGGCTCGACCGCACGCCCCCGTCCGCTATGCGGATACATGGTCGCGTGCCCCGTACACAGACCGCTAGCGTGCCGGGCATGAGCGCTACTGAATCCTTCGTCCACCCCCGTTTCGCCGAGGCCCTGAGTGAACTGGGCCTCGGCGAGCTCGTCTCCGAGGTCCGGCGGTTTCCGGAGCAGACCCGTACCGCGCAGGAGGCCGCCTCGGCCATCGGCTGTGAGCTCAGTCAGATCTGCAAGTCGTTGATCTTCGCGGCGGACAGGGTGCCCGTCCTGGTCCTGATGGACGGCTCCTCGCGCGTCGATCTGGAGCTGGTGCGGCGCGAGCTCGGCGCCGAGAAGGTCACCCGGGCCAAGGCGGACGTCGTCCGGGCGACCACCGGATACGCCATCGGCGGCGTACCGCCCTTCGGTCACGCCACGAAGACCCGCGTCCTCGCCGACCGCTCCCTGCTCGGCCACGACGTGGTGTGGGCCGCCGCGGGCACGCCCTACGCGGTCTTCCCGATGGCACCCAAGACGCTGATCGCCCACGCCGGCGGGGCCCTGGTGGACGTGCGCGAGATCGCCAAGTGACCCCGCTGGTCGCGGCGGCCGTCCTGCTCGCCGCCGTCACCCACGCGTGCTGGAACGCGATCGCCCACCACATCACCGACAAACTCGTCGGCTTCACCCTCATATCCGGCGGCGGCACCCTGATCGGCCTGCTGCTCGCCCCCTTCGTCGCGGTCCCCGACGCGGCCGCCTGGCCCTATCTGATCCTCTCCGCCGCCCTCCACGTCGGCTACTACGCCCTGCTCATGACGTCGTTCAAGCTCGGCGACTTCGGCCAGGCCTACCCCATCGCGCGCGGCACCGCGCCGCTGGTGGTCACCGTCCTCGCCGCCGTCTTCGCGGGCGAGATCCCCGACGCCTGGCAGGCGGCGGGCGTCGCGGTCTCCTGCGCGGGCCTGACCGGGCTCGCCCTGTGGGGCATACGGGGCACGGGGCGCCGCCCCGACTGGGCGGCCATCGGCGCCGCGCTCGCCACGGGCGTCTCCATCGCCGCGTACACGGTCGTCGACGGCCTCGGCGTCCGCGCGTCGGGATCCTCGATGGGGTACATCGCGTGGCTGATGGTCCTGGAGGGCCTCGCCGTCCCGCTGTACGCCGCCTACCGCTGGCGGGGTGAACTGGTCACCAAGCTCCGCCCGTTCGCCGCCGTCGGCCTGCTCGGCGCGGCGCTCTCCGTCGCCGCGTACGGCCTGGTCCTGTGGGCCCAGACGAAGGCGGACCTCGCGCCGATCTCCGCGCTGCGGGAGTCCTCGATCATCGTCGGGGCCGCGATCGGAGCGATCTTCTTCAAGGAACGGTTCGGCGCGCCGCGGCTGCTCGCCGCGGGGCTGATGGTGGCGGGGATCGGGCTGATGCTGCACGCGGGATGATGGTCCGAAGTGAGCCTGAGTTACGAGGAGTTGAGCGTCATTCCCGGTCGTCCGAGCACGCGCTGACGTCGAGGGCCGTCATCGGCCCGCCATCGACCCGTCATCGCGTGCCGCCCTTGAGACGCGGCACAGCGAGCCCTCCCCTGCCCGAAATCCCCTGCGCCCATGGCGCATCGGGGCCGGGCGGGGTCTCGTACCCTGCCGTCCGTCCGCCCAAGGGATCACCACACCGTGCCGACCCCAGTCCCCTCCTCCCCCTCCTCCCCGTCCCCCTCCCTGTGGCGCGACCGCGACTTCCGCGCGCTCTGGGCCGGGCAGACCGCCTCCCAACTCGGCGAGCACACCGGCCTGATGGTGCTTCCGCTGATCGCCGTGCTCACCCTCGGCGCCGACGCGGGACAGCTCGGCGCCCTGCGCGCCGTGGGCCAGGCGCCGGTCCTGCTGCTCTCGCTCCTCGTCGGCGCGTGGGTGGACCGCCGGCGCACCCGTACCGTCATGGTCCTCGCGGACGCGGGCCGGGCGCTCGCGCTCGGCGGTGCCGCCGTGGCCTGTCTGTTCGGCGGGCCCGGCCTGCCGACGCTGTGCGCGGTCGCCTTCGCGGTCGGGTCCCTCTCGGTCTTCTTCGACGTGGCCTACCAGGCGTCCCTCGTACGGCTCGTGGACCGCGACCTGCTCGTACCGGGCAACAGCGCGCTCGAAGGCAGCAGGTCCGCCGCGCAGATCGGCGGCCCGGCGCTCGGCGGGGTCCTCGTCTCGCTCTCCGCCGCGGTCGGCGCCGCGACCAGCGCGCTCTTCTTCGTGCTGTCCTTCCTGTCGATCCGGCGGATACGGCGGAGCGAGCCGGTCCCCGAGCACGCGCCGCGCGAGGGCGGCGTCCGGCGGCGGATCCACGAGGGCGTGCGCTTCGTCGCGAGTGACGCCTCGCTGCGTGCCGTGGGCCTCGCGTCGGCCGCGTTCCAGTTCTTCCTCGCGGCCACGATGACCTGCTACCTGCTGTTCCTGCCGCGCGAACTGCACCTGTCGGGCGCCGCCGTCGGCCTCGCGCTCGCGGCGACAGGGCCCGGCGCGCTCATCGGCTCGCTGCTGGCCGCCCGGCTCCCGCGCCGGTTCGGACACGGCCCGGTGCTCGTGGCATCGGCGGCGATCGGCGACGGCGCGCTGCTGTGCGTGCCCGCGCTGCACGGGCCCGCCGGGGTGACGCTCCCCGCCCTCGTGGCGATCAACGTCGTCTTCGGTACGTTCGGTCAGCTGGTGAACGTCACGGTCATGGCCGTCCGGCAGGCCGTCACGCCGGACGGGCTGCAGGGCAGGGCGGCCGCGACGATCACGTTCGTCGGCCTGGGGCTCGCCCCGCTCGGCTCGCTCCTCGGCGGGTTCCTCGCACAGGAGTGGGGGCTCCGCACCGGGCTCCTGGCAGCGGCGTCGGGGATGCTGCTCTCGCCGGTCGTGATGGCCCTGTCGCCGCTGGCCCGCCTGGGCAGGACGCTGACGGGCCCCGGGGGACCTACAGCACCGACCGGACCGCCCGCACCAGCGCCTGGGCCCGCGGATCCGCGGTGACGCCCTTCGCCATCCCATTGGTCACGTACCCGAAGGCCACCCCCGACTCCGGATCGGCGAAGCCGAGCGCCCCGCCGCGTCCCGGGTGGCCGAAGGAGCCGGGGCCGAGCAGCGGGGACGCGCCGCCGTGCAGCATGTAGCCGAGGCCGAAGCGGGTGTTCACGACCAGGACACGGTCGGGGCCCGCGGCCGCCTCGGTCCTCGCAAGATCGACCGTCTCCGGCGTGAACAGCCGTGCGCCGCCGTCCACTTCGCCGATCAGAGCGGCGTAGAAGCGGGCCAGGGCGTCCGCCGTGGCGATGCCGTTGGACGCGGGCAGGGCGGCCGCGCGGTACGCCGGGTCGTTCTCGTCGGGGGCGGGGTCGATGGCCTCGAAGGCACGGCGGGTCAGGGACCGCGGGTCGGCGTACGCCTCCGACACGTTCCGCTTGGGCCGCACCCGCAGGCCGCCCGCCGCGTCGGGCGGTTCGATCCGGCCCACCCGGCCCGCCCGCGCCGCCGCCGCGTCCGGGAGCCCGACCCAGAGGTCGAGCCCGAGCGGCCGCGCGATCTCTGCGTCGATCCACTCCCCGACGGGCCTGCCCGTCACGCGCCGCACCAGTTCGCCGGTGAGCCAGCTGTAGGTGTGCGCGTGGTAGCCGTGGTCGGTGCCCGGCTCCCAGAACGGGGCCTGCGCGGCGACCACGGCGGCGGCGAGGTCCGGGTCGAGCGCCTCGGCGGGCGTCAGCGGACGGTCGAGCGCGGGCACCCCGGCGCGGTGCGCGAGCACGTGCCGGACCAGGACGTGCTCCTTGCCGCGCGCCTTGAACTCCGGCCAGTACGCGCCGACGGGAGCGGCCAGGTCCAGCTCCCCGCGCTGGTGCAGCAGGAGCAGCGCGGCGGCCGCCACGCCCTTGGTCGCCGAGCGGACGATCTGCGCGGTGCCGTGTTCCCAGGGGGCGACGCCGTGTTCCCGGGTCGCGACGCCATGTTCCCGGGTCGCGGCCCCTTCGACGTCCTTCGTGCCACCCCACAGGTCCACGACCTTGTGCCCGTCCCGGTACACCGTGACGGCGGCGCCGCGCTCCCCGCGCTCGGCGAAGTTGCGGACGAACGCGTCCCTGACCGCCTCGAATCCGGCGACCGCCGTACCGTGCACTCCACCTATGACGTCGTCCATGACAAGGCCAACAGCCACACCCGACCGACGATTCCCTAGCTCCCCGCCTTCACCGACTTCGGATCGAAGCCGAAGGGCAGTTCGAGCCGGTGCGCGCCCATCAGGTCCTCGTCGGCGAGCAGCTCGCCCGTCGCACCGTCGGCCGCGATCACGCCCTCGCTGAGGATCAGGGCACGGGGGCAGAGTTCGAGTGCGTACGGCAGGTCGTGCGTGACCATCAGGACGGTCACGTCCAACGAGCGCAAGATGTCGGCCAGTTCACGGCGGGACGCCGGGTCGAGGTTGGACGACGGCTCGTCGAGGACGAGGATCTCCGGCTCCATGGCGAGCACGGTCGCGACCGCGACCCTGCGCCGCTGCCCGAACGACAGGTGGTGCGGCGGGCGTTCCGCGAACTCGGCCATGCCGACCTGCCCCAGCGCCTTCATGACCCGCGCCGCCAGCTCGGGTCCGCGCATCCCGGCCGCCGCGGGCCCGAAGGCGACGTCCTCGCGCACCGTCGGCATGAACAGCTGGTCGTCCGGGTCCTGGAAGACGATGCCGACCCTGCGCCTGATCTCGGCCATGTGCTTCTTGCCGACGGGCAGCCCCGCGACGGTGACCGTGCCCGCGCCGCCGGTCAGGATGCCGTTGAGGTGCAGGACGAGCGTCGTCTTGCCCGCGCCGTTCGGGCCGAGCAGGGCGACGCGCTCGCCGCGGCCGACGGTGAAGTCGACGCCGAAGAGGGCCTGGTGCCCGTCGGGGTAGGCGAAGGCGAGGCCCGAGACGTCGAGGGACGCGGGGGCGGTGGTGGCGGTCACAGGGTCCATCCCAACAGGCATACGACGAGGGCGGTCAGGGGCAGGGCCAGCGCGTACGTCCACTGGGCGCGGGACGCGGTGATGTCGTCGATGACCGGCATCGACCCCGCGTAACCCCGGCTGACCATGGCCAGGTGCACCCGCTCCCCCCTCTCGTACGAGCGGATGAAGAGCGCCCCCGCGGACTTGGCGAGCACGCCCCACTGGCGCACGCCGCGCGCCTCGAAGCCGCGCGACTCCCTGGCGATCTTCATGCGGCGCATCTCGTCGGTGATCACGTCGCCGTACCGGATCATGAAGGAGGCGATCTGGACGAGCAGCGGCGGCAGCTTGAGGCGCTGGAGCCCGAGCAGGAGTTCGCGCAGCTCCGTGGTGGAGGCGAGCAGCACGGACGCCGCGACGCCGAGCGTCCCCTTGGCAAGGACGTTCCAGGCGCCCCAGAGGCCGTTGACGCTCAGGGAGAGGCCGAGCACGTCGACGCGTTCGCCCTGCGCGACGAACGGCATGAGCACCGCGAACGCCACGAACGGGATCTCGATGAGCAGCCGCTTGAGGAGGAACCCGGCAGGGACGCGGGCGGCGTACGCGACCACGCCGAGCAGCGCCGCGTAGAGCCCGAAGGCCCACATCGCCTCGCGCGGCGTGGAGACCACGACGATCACGAAGCAGAGGACCGCCGCGAGCTTGGTGTGCGGCGGCAGCGCGTGCACCGGTGAGTGGCCGTGCCGGTAGAGCCGGTGGGCGTGGCCCGCTCCCATGTCAGACCTGTTCCGATTCCGGGACGGCGGTCGCGGAGGAGTCGCTCGTACGGCGGCGGCGCAGCGCCCAGAAGACGGCGCTGCCCGCGACGACTGTCACGCCCACGCCGATGATGCCCGCGAGGCCGCCGGAGAGCCGGGCGTCGGTGATGTCCTTGACGCCGTAGTCGGCGAGCGGGGAGTCGGCGGAGGCGTGCTCCTCTGCCTCCTTGTCGATGCCCTTGTCGTGGGCGACCTTCTCCAGGCCGTCGGGGTTCGCGGAGGCGTAGAAGCTGACGAAGCCCGCGAGGACGAGGGAGGTGACGATGCCCGCGATCCACACCTTGCGGGTGGAGCGCGCGGCGACGGGGGCGGGCTCGGCGGCGGGGGCGTCCACCAGCTCGCCGCCGACGCGCAGCTTCAGCGGCTGGGTCAGGCCGCGGGCCCCGTACACGAGGTCGGGCCGTACGGCGATGACCGCGCCGACGGTCAGCGCGGTGATCGCGGCCTCGCCGATGCCGATGAGGACGTGGACGCCGACCATCGCGGTGGCGACCTTGCCGATGGAGACGTCGGTCGTACCGCCGACGGCGTACATGAAGGTGAAGGCGACGGCGGCCGCGGGCACGGAGAGCAGCGCGGCGGTGAAGGAGGCGACGGTGATCGAGCGGCGCTTCTTGGGGAGCACCTTCACCAGGCCGCGGAAGACCAGGTAGGCGACGACGGTGGTGACGATCGCCATGTCGGAGATGTTCACGCCGAGCGCGGTCAGGCCGCCGTCCGCGAAGAGCACGCCCTGCATGAGCAGGACGACGGAGACGCAGAGGACGCCCGTGTAGGGGCCGACGAGGATCGCGGCGAGCGCGCCGCCGAGCAGGTGTCCGCTGGTCCCGGCCGCGACGGGGAAGTTGAGCATCTGCACGGCGAAGATGAAGGCCGCGACGAGACCGGCGAGCGGTGCGGTCTTCTCGTCCAGTTCGCGGCGGGCGCCTTTGAGGCTGACGGCGACGGCTCCGGCGGCGACGACCCCGGCGACCGCCGAGACGGGGGCGTTGATGAATCCGTCGGGGACATGCATGCGTGCGCTCCTGGGCAGGCGCCCTGGGCAGGGCTGATCTCGCGCGACCCGGTCAGGTGCGGGCCGCGCGGTGGGGACCGTCCCATGATGTGGCTTGTTGCAAATGGCTTGCAAGAGCGCGTCGGTTCCGATAAGGCAAAGCCCGGCGGCGGCGAATTACCGCACATATGGGACATTGGTGAGTGAAGTGCCCGCACGGATGAGGAGTTCCGCGATGTCCGCAGTCGAGCAGTACGCCCGCGCCCATCTCGTCACGGACTCCTCCGAGGGCCACCGCGCCGTCCCCGTCGTCCTGCGCTACGACCCGGAGGCCGACCCGCACGCCGTACGGATCGGCCTCCCCGGCTCACACGACCGGGTCTTCGCCCGGCAGCTCCTCGAACAGGGCCTGCGGGCGCCGACCGCGGTCGGGGGCGTCCACGTATGGCCGTGCGGCCGGGTCCAGACGATCGTGGAGTTCCACGAACGGGACGGGGTGACGGTGGTCCAGTTCGACGCGTCGGCGCTGATCCGCTTCTTGCGCCGCACGCACGCGACGGCCTCGGCGGTTACGCGGTGACTCCGGCCCCGGCCCGCGCCGGGGCTGCGCCCGCGGGGACGCCCGCATCGTTCTTCGCGCGCGCCGCCTTGCGCTGGGCGCGCAGTTCCCCGCGCCTCGTTCTTCACGCGCGCGCCGCCCCGCGCTGGGCGCGCAGTTCCCCGCACCTCGTTCTTCACGCGCGCGCAGTTCCCCGCGCCCCTAACGGGGCACGCACCAGACCCCGCCGGGGCTGCACCTGCTCCCCGCACCACTGACGAGGACCCACACCTCGCTCTCCGTGCGCGCGCCGCCCCGCGCTGAGCGCGCAGTTCCCCGCGCCCCTAACGGGGCACGCACCAGACCCCGCCGGGGCTGCACCTGCTCCCCGCACCACTGACGGGGACCCACACCTCGCCCCTGACGGGGCGCCCCGCAATGACGGCGGGGCGGCGGCGGGCATCTGCCCGCTCGCCGCCCCGCCGCCGGGACCTCAGGTCAGACCCGTGCCAGCTCTCGGTCCGCGTCGGGGCCCTGCGCCGAGGCCGCCTTCTCCTCCTCCGTGCGCAGGCCCTCGCCCTCGACGTCCACGTTCGGGAGTGCGCGGTCCAGCCACTTCGGGAGCCACCACGCCTTCTTTCCGAGCAGTGCGAGCACCGCGGGGACCAGTGCCATGCGGACCACGAACGCGTCGAAGAAGACCGCGATCGCCAGGCCGAAGCCGATCATCTTGACCATCTGTTCGGACGAACCGATGAAGCCCGCGAAGACCGCGATCATGATGACCGCCGCCGCCGAGACCACCCGGGCGCCGTGCCGGAAGCCGGTGATGACCGCCTGGCCCGGGCGCTCGCCGTGGACGTACGCCTCACGCATGCGCGTCACGAGGAAGACCTCGTAGTCCATCGCCAGGCCGAAGACGACGCCCACCATGAAGATCGGCATCATCGACATGATCGGACCCGTCTGCTCCACCCCGAAGAGCGAGCCGAGCCAGCCCCACTGGAAGACCGCGACGACCGCGCCGAGGGCCGCCAGGACCGAGAGCAGGAAGCCGAGCGCCGCCTTGAGCGGGACCAGGATCGAGCGGAAGACGACGATCAGGAGGAGGAAGGCGAGGCCGACGACCAGTGCCAGGTAAGGCAGCAGCGCGTCGTTCAGCTTCTGCGAGACGTCGATGTTCATGGCCGTGGTGCCGGTGACCATGATGTCGGCGCCGGTGTCGGACTTGATCGTCGAGCCGGTGTCGCGGATCGAGTGGACCAGGTCCTCGGTCTCGATGCCGCTGGGCTTGGAGGACGGCACGACGCTGATGATCGCGGTGTCGCCCGCCTTGGTGAGCATCGGCGGGGCGACCGTCAGGACGTCGTCGAGGCCGGAGATCTTCTTCTGGATCTGCTGGGCCGCGGCCTTCGGATCGTCCGCGCCCTTGAGGTCACCGACGACCATCAGCGGACCGTTGAAGCCGGGCCCGAAGCCGTCGGAGACCAGGTCGTACGCCTTGCGCTGGGTCGTGGACGTCGGCTGCGCGCCGTCGTCGGGCAGGCCCAGCTCCAGCTGCGAGACGGGGATCGCCGCGGCGCCCAGACCCACGATGCCGACGAGCAGCACCGCGACGGGGCGGCGGACCACGAAGCGGGCCCAGCGCGTGCCCATGTTGGGCTTCTCCGCACCGGAGGCGTCGGCGGCCTTCTTCCTGCCGCCGCCGAACAGCCTGCTCTTCTCGCCCGTCGGCATGACCCGCTTGCCCGCGTAGCCGAGCAGCGCGGGGATGAGCGTGAGCGCGATGAGGACGGCGATGACGACCGTGCCCGCCGCCGCGAAGCCCATCTTCGTCAGCATCGGGATGTTGACGACGGCCAGGCCGACCAGCGCGATGACCACGGTGAGTCCGGCGAAGACGACCGCGGATCCCGCGGTGCCCACGGCGCGGCCCGCCGCCTCCTCGCGGTCGCGTCCGTCGGCGAGTTCACCGCGGTAGCGCGAGACGATGAAGAGCGCGTAGTCGATGCCGACCGCGAGGCCGATCATCATCGCGAGCGTCGACGTGGTGGTGCCGAGGTCGAGCGCGTCGGCGAGCGCCGTGATGGACGAGACGCCGATCCCGACGCCGATCAGCGCGGTGAGCAGCGGAAGCCCGGCCGCGATCAGCGAGCCGAAGGTGATGACGAGGACGACCGCCGCGACCGCGATGCCGATGATCTCGGTGGACCCGGTCTCGGGCATGGCCTGCAGCGCGTCACCGCCGACCTCGACCGTGAGCCCGGACTCGCGCGCCTTGTCGGTGGTCTTCTCCAGCGCGTCGCGGTCGTCGTCGGTCAGCTCCATCGAGGTGACCTTGTACGAGACCGCCGCGTACGCCGTGGAACCGTCCTTGCTGACCGTCTTGGCCTTGAACGGGTCGTCCGCGCGGGCCACTTGGTCCGAGCCCGACTTGAGGGCGCCGACGGTCTTCTCGATCTCGGCCTTGTTGGCCTTGTCGGTGACCTTCTGGCCGTCCGGCGCCTTGAAGACGACCCGGGCGCTCGCCCCGTCGGCGCTGGCCTCGGGGGCGCGCTTCTCCAGCAGGTCGAAGGCCTTCTGCGCCTCGGTGCCCGGGATCGAGAACGAGCTGGACGCGGCGGTGGGCGCGGACGCGGCGCCGACCCCGGCGAGCGTCAGGAGCGCCACCCATATCAGGGCGACGAAATGGCGTCGCCGGAAGGCGAGTTTGCCGAGTTTGTAGAGAAATGTGGCCACGGGGGCGTACTCCCGGTCAGGTCGTGGTGTCCGGATTGGGCAGGAGGGATCAGCCCGACGACGTGAGCGGTCGCGTCAGGTGGAGAGGGGGAGGAGTGGGGTCAGATGCCGAGAGCGGGGAGGATCACGGCGTCGATGTAGGAGGTGAGGAACTCACGGTCGACCGTGCGGTCCTCGATGAGGTCACGGGCGACGAAACCGCCGACCAGCATGTGGATGACGAAGTCGAGTGCCGGGTTGTCCGCGGCCACTTCGCCGCGGTCCACGGCTCTGCGCAGCAGCGTGTTCAGATGGTCGAGCTCGGGCTCGATGAGCAACTGCCGCAAGGCCTGGTGCAGTTCGGCGTTCCCGTGGATGGCGTGGAAGAGACCCCGCATCAGCGCGGCGTCCCTGTCCATCTGGCAGTCGTCCGAGCGCGCCATCATCGCGTGGATGTCGCCGCGCAGCGAGCCGGTGTCGATCTCGTCGAGCGACGTCGGCTTGTTGTGCCGCAGCGCCTTGGCGATCAGCTCCGGCTTGCTCCCCCACTGGCGGTAGAGGGTGGCCTTGCTCGACCGGGTGCGGGCGGCGACGGCGTCCATGGTGAGCGCCTCGTACCCGACCTCGCGGAGCAGGTCGAGCACGGCCTCGTACAGCTCGGCCTCGCGCTCGGGCGTGATCCTGCTGCGCCGCGTCGTTGCCGCCTCAGTCATGGATCCACCTCCTACTCCTGCTACTCCTGAACGAAACGGTTTCGTACGCGTCGACTGTACGCCCCCTCCTTAGCGAAACGAAACCGTTTCGTACGTGTGCTGCGCCACAAGTTGCCGGGGCCCGCCGGGCGGAAAAGCATGGGGAGGTGACCGACGCACGCGACGACCACCAGGACGCCAGCACCCCGGACGACCACGCCTACCTGCGCTTTCCGCACCTCAGCGGCGACCGCCTCTGCTTCGCCGCCGAGGACGACCTCTGGGTGGCCCCCCTCACCCCCGAGGGCGCCCCCGCCGGCCGGGCCTGGCGGCTCACCGCCGACCGCACCAAGGTGAGTCACCCGCGCTTCTCGCCCGACGGCCGCCACATCGCGTACACGACCTGGCGCAGCCTCGACCCGGAGATCCACCTCGCCCCCGTGTGCGGCGGCCCGTCGCGGCGCCTGACCTACTGGGGCAGCACCGACACCCGGGTCTGCGGCTGGTCACCCGACGGCGACATCCTCGCCGTCTCCTCGCACGGCCAGCCCTTCTCCTACTTCTGCTGGGCCTACAGCGTGCCCACCGACGGCTCCCCCGGCGGCAAACTGCCCTGGGGCCCGGTCTACGACATCGCGGTCACCGATGCCGATGCCGGGGCCGACGGCGAGAGCGAGCGCAGGACGCTGCTCCTGACCGGCAAACCACCGCACGAGCCCGCCGCCTGGAAGCGCTATCGAGGCGGGGCCACCGGCCGCCTGTGGCTGCACGGCGAACAGCTGCTCGACGGCCTCGAAGGCCATCTGGACTCCCCCATGTTCGTGTCCGGACGCATCGCCTTCCTCTCCGACCACGAGGGCGTCGGCAACCTCTACTCCTGTCGGCCCGACGGCACCGACCTGCGGCGCCACACCGACCACGACGCCTTCTACGCCCGGTACGCCGCCAGCGACGGCACCCGCGTCGTCTACCAGTGCGCGGGCGAGATCTGGCTGGTCGACGACCTCGCGGCGGACTCCGTGCCGCGCCGCCTCGACGTGCGGCTCGGCGGGCCGCGGGCAGGTCGGCGCGTCTACCAGGTCCCGGCCGCGCAGCACGTCGACGCGCTCTCCGTGGACACCACCGGCCGCGCGAGCGCCGTCGTCGTACGCGGCAGTCTCTACTGGCTGACGCACCGCGACGGCCCGGCCCGCACCATCAGCGACACCCCCGGCGTCCGCGTACGCCTGCCCGAGATGCTCGGCACCGGCGGCCAGGTCGCCTACGTCACCGACGCCGAGGGCGAGGACGCCGTCGAGATCGCCTACCTGCCGCGCGCCAGCGGCGACCGCGCGCCGCGCAGACTCGCGAGCGGCGCGCTCGGCCGCGTCCAGGAACTGGTCGCCTCGCCCAACGGCGAACGCCTCGCCATCGCGTCCAACGACGGCCGTCTCCTCCTCATCACCGTGTCCGACGAGGCGGCCGCCGCCACGGACACCGAGGACACCACCGGTGAGGTCGCCGACGGCGAGGTCACCGAGCTGATCCGGTCCATCAACGGGCCCGTGCGCGACCTCGCCTTCTCCCCCGACGGCAACTGGCTCACCTGGTCGCACCCGGGCATCGGCCGCTCCTTGCGCCAGATCAAACTGGCCCGCATCGAGGGCCCTGGCGCCCGCACCGTCATCGACGTCACCAACGGCCGCTTCGAGGACGAGAACCCGGTCTTCACCCGCGACGGCCGCTACCTCGCCTTCCTCTCCTGGCGCGGCTTCGACCCCGTCTACGACGTGCACACCGGCGACCTGTCCTTCCCCCTCGGCTGCCGCCCCTACCTCGTACCCCTCTCCTCGGCGACCCCCTCCCCCTTCGCCCTCCTGCCCGACGGACGCCCCGCCGCGGGCGGCCTCGACCCGGCCGACGGCGGCGGGGGCGACGGCACGACGACGGTGGAGGTCGAGGGCCTGGAGGCACGCGTCACGCCCTTCCCCGTCTCCGCCTCCAAGTACTCGGCGCTGCACCCCGTCAGCGGCGGCGGCCTGGTCTGGCTGCGCTGGCCCATCTCCGGCGCGCTCGGCGAGACCTTCGCCAACCCGGCCGACACCTCGGGCCGCCCCACCCTCGAATACTTCAACATCACCAAGGCCAAGAAGTCCCAACTCGTCGACCACCTGGACTGGTTCGCGCTCAGCGGCGACGGCTCGCGGCTCGTGGTCGTCGACGAGGGCGACCTGAGCGCCGTGCCCTCCACTGAGCAGGGCGACGGCGACACCACCGTCTGGATCGACCTGCGCCGCATCCTGCACGAGGTCGACCCGGCCGCCGAGTGGAGCCAGGCGTACGACGAGGCGGGCCGCATCATCCGCGCCTACTTCTGGGAACCGGGGATGTGCGGCATCGACTGGGACGCGGTGCTCGCGCAGTACCGCCCCCTGGTCGAACGCGTCGCGTCCCCCGACGAGTTCGCCGACCTCCTGCGCGAGGTCCTGGGTGAGCTCGGCACCTCCCACGCGTACGTCTCCGCGGCCCGCCGCAACGAGGGACCGCCCCACTACCAGCGCGCGATGGGCCTCCTCGGCGCCAACCTCGTCCACCGGGACGAGGGCTGGATGGTCAAACGGATCCTGCCCGGCGACTCCTCCGACTCCAAGGCCCGCTCCCCGCTGGCCGGTGCGGGCATCCGCGAGGGCGCGGTCCTCACGCACATCGACGGCCGCACGGTCGACCCGGTGACCGGCCCCTACCCCCTGCTCTCCGCGGCGGGCGGCACCACGGTCGAGCTCACCTTCAAGCCCGCGGAGGGCGAGGGCAGGGCCCGCCGCGTCGCGGTCGTCCCCCTGATCAACGAACGCCCCCTGCGCTACCAGGACTGGGTGGCCAAACGCCGCGAGGTCGTACGGGAGTTGAGCGGCGGCAAGTGCGGCTATCTGCACATCCCCGACATGGGCGGCTCGGGCTGGGCACAGTTCAACAGGGACCTGCGCCTGGAGGTGTCGCGCCCGGCCCTGATCGTCGACGTACGGGGCAACGCGGGCGGCCACATCAGCGAACTGGTCGTGGAGAAGCTCACGCGCAAGATCCTCGGCTGGGACCTGACACGGAACGCCCAACCGGTGTCGTACGCCTCGAACGCGCCCCGCGGCCCCGTGGTGGCCCTGGCCGACGAGGCGACGTCCTCCGACGGCGACATGATCACGGCGGCGTTCAAGCTCCTCGGACTCGGCCCGGTCGTCGGCCAGCGCACCTGGGGCGGCGTGGTCGGCATGACAGGACGGCACACGCTCGGCGACGGAACCGTCATCACCGTGCCGATGAACGCGGGCTGGTTCGACGCGTACGGCTGGTCCGTGGAGAACCACGGCGTCACCCCCGACATCGAGGCCCTGCGCACCCCGCTCGACTGGGCGGAGGGCCGACATGCCCAACTGGACGACGCGGTAAGGGTCGCGCTGCGTCTCCTCACGGAAAGTCCGGCAGCGACCCCGCCCGGCTACTCGAACGTCCCCGACAGACGCCGCCCGAAGCTCCCCCCACGCACCTGACCTGCGCGCACACGCCCCCATGCATGATCGAAATGCGAGGCGTGTCCGCCCATGTAAGTCTGGTCGAGGCCCAATCCCCCACCCAACAACGGGAGTGAATCGCATGGGCATCAAGGACCAGTTCCAGGACAAGGCCAACGACCTCGCCGACAAGGCGAAGAGCGCCATGGGCGGCGCCAAGGACGAGGCGAGCGAGCGCGGCGCGCAGGCCCAGGACGAAGCGAGCGAGCGCGCCTCGCAGGCTCCGGACCAGGCCCGGGACGCGGCGCAGGAGCAGCAGGACAAGTTCAACCAGGACTACGACGCCTGACGCTGCGCTGTGCTTGACCAGGAGAGGCCCCCCGGGACGCCGGGCGGGCCTCTTCCCCGTGGCCCGCGCCCCCCATAACCGCCGCTTCGCGGCGGATGCGTCCCCACCCGCCCACCCGAATCTCCGCGACGGACCGCCCCTGTAGGAACAACCCGCCTTGGCTTCGGCTGTGGGGCGGGGCCGCGCCGCTGTGGGCAATCGTGCCGCTGGGCGGCACGGGTGGGCACAGCCTCCGGTGCCGAGGGACGATGACCAGGGCATCCACCCGTGGCAGGCGGACACAGCCCGGGGCCGAACCCAAGGCACAGACCCGCCCAGGGTCAGGCCCCCGTTCGCGCCCTCTCGTCCGCCGACCCACCCGCCCCCACAAGCCCCGTCGACACCGTCCCGAGGCGCGGCTCGAAGCGCCGCATCTCCCGTTGGCCGACGGAGCCGATGACCGAGGGCAGGTACCCACGGATGCCCTGCATCCCCCGCAGCCACCACTGCGCGTACACATGGCTGGAGCGCCGCTCGATCCCGGCGACGATCCGGTCGACCGCGGGACCCAGCGGGTACGTCTTGTTGGACGGCCACGGAAGGCGCTGCCGCAACTCCCGCATCACGTCGTCCTGATCGGCCCCCCGCACCATGTCCGTATCCGTCCAGGACAGGTACCCGACACCGACCTTCACGCCCTTGTACCCGACCTCGGCCCGCAACGAATGCGCGAACGCCTCGACGCCCGACTTGGACGCGCAGTACGCGGTCATCATCGGCGCGGGCGTGATCGCCGCCAGCGAGGCGATCTGCAGCAGGTAGCCGCGGCTCTCCATGAGGACCGGCAGGAACGCGCGGCCCGTGACCGCGCTGCCTATCAGGTTGACCTCTATGACGCGGCGCCACGCGTCGGGATCGGAGTCCAGGAAGGGACCGCCACTGGCGACACCCGCGTTGGCGACGACGATGTCGACCTTCCCGAAGCGCTCCTTGACCTCCTGCGCGACACGCGCCATCGCCACGTGGTCGGTGACGTCCGCGTGCCAGTGGTCGCTCTCGTTGTGCAGCCGCTCCGACACCTGCTTGAGTTCGTCCGGCTCCAGGCCGACGAGCGCGACCTTGGCGCCCCGCGCCGACAGCTTGCGCGCGAGCAGTTCCCCGACTCCGCGCGCCGCACCCGTGACGACCGCGACCTGTCCTTCCAGGCTGACCCTGCTCATGCGCCCTCCCCCATCTCCGAGTTGACCCGCACGTACGTAGCGACGAGGCCCCTGATCCGCTCCGTGACGGCGTCCGGCGCCTCCACGGGCGTCATGTGCCCGACCCCGGCCAGCTCGGTGAGCCCCAGGCACTCGGGCAGCGCGGCCGCGATCCGCCGCGCGTGCACGACGGGCGTGAGCCGGTCGGCGGTACCGGCGACGACAGCGGTCGGCACCCGCAACTCGCCGACCTCGACGTCGAGTTGAAGTTCGTCCAGTACGTGCGACCACCCGTACCTGACGTCCCGGGGACACGCGTGCACGATCCGCGCGCACGCCTCGACCTTGTCCGGCGCCGAACCGGGCCCCATCGTGGCGTACTTGAGGATCCGCCTGGCAGGCCCGGTGACGGGCCCGAGCGGCGCCCGCGACCCGAGCACGGAGCGGGTGAGCCGGGTCCGCAGCCGCCCGGCCCGCAACGGCACCACGCGCGATTCGGCGACCAGGGACGAACTTCCCGTACTGCACAGCAGAACGGCGGCGACGTGCTCCTGGAACCCGGCCCGGCCGCCCGCGGCCATCACCGTCATGCCGCCCATGGAGTGCCCGGCGATCACGGCCCGCTCGCCGGGCGCGAGCGTCGCGGCGAGCACCGCTTCGAGGTCGTCGGCGAGCGCCCGCGTGCTGTAGCCGTCGGGGTCGGCGGGCGCGGCACTGCGGCCGTGTCCCCGCTGGTCGTACGCGATGACGCGATGGTCGGCGCCGAGCGCCCTGATCTGCGCGGCCCAGAAGGCGGTCGAGCAGGTCCAGCCGTGCGCGAGCACCACGGCGGGCGCGTCGTCGGGCCCGTGCACCTCGACGTGGAGGCGGGCGCCGTCGGCGGAGACGGCGGTCAGTTCGCGGGCGGCGGCGGGCGGCGCGTAGGGCCCGTCGACCACGTGCGTGAGGCGGCTCATGCCCCGGCCTCGACCTTCTTGGTCCCGGGCTTCTTCCTGGTACGGGGAGCCGGTGCCGCCTCGACGGGATCGGGCGCCCGCAGCACCTCGTACTCGGAGAGGTCGACCCGCCGCGTGGCGGCCCTGAACTCGGTGGTGGTGCCCGGCCAGACCGTCGTGTTGACCCCGTTCTCGTCGAGGTACCAGCTGTTGCAGCCGCCGGTGTTCCACACGGTGCGCTTCATCCGCTCCTGCACCCGCCGGTTCCAGGCGCCGACCGCGCTGGGCCGCGGGGCGAGCGCGGCGCGCCCGCCGAGGACGTCCAACTGCCGCATGTAGTCGGCGAGGTAGTTCAGCTGGGACTCGATCATCAGGATCATGGAGGAGTTCCCGAGCCCGGTGTTCGGGCCGATGATCGTCATCCAGTTGGGGAAGCCCGCCGCGGTCGCGCCGCGCAGCGACTTCATGCCGTCCTTCCACGTCTCCATGAGGGTGTGGCCCTCGTCGCCGACGACCCGGTCGGCGATGGGCATGTCCGTGACGTGGAAGCCGGTACCGAAGACGATCGCGTCGACCTCGGTCTCGGTGCCGTCGGAGGCGACGAGCGTGTTGCCTCGCACCTCGCTGAGGCCGCTGGCGACGACGTCGACGTTGGGCTTGGCGAGCGCCGGATAGTACGTGTTGGAGAGCAGGATGCGCTTGCAGCCGATGCGGTACGTCGGCGTCAGCTTGTCCCGCAGGACCGGGTCCTTGATCGCCCGGTACATGTTCCGCTTGGCGATCCGCTCGACCATGCCGAGCTCGTTGGGCCGCTTGGTGAACGCCTGGACCTGCAACTCCCTGATGCCCCACAGGATGCCGCGCCGGGCCTGGGTGGTGAACGGCAGCTGCTTGTGCAGCCAGCGCTCGGCACCGCTGATGGCGCGGTCGGCGCGCGGCATGACCCACGGGGGCGTGCGCTGGAAGAGGGTCAGCTTCCCGACCTCGCGCTGGATGGCGGGCACGATCTGGATCGCCGATGCCCCGGTGCCGATCATCGCGACGCGCTTGCCGCGCAGGTCGTAGTCGTGGTCCCAGCGGGCCGAGTGGAAGACCTTGCCGGGGAAGGTGTCGATGCCGGGGATGTCCGGGATCTTGGGGTCGGAGAGCGGCCCGGTGGCGGAGACGACGACGTCGGCGGTGAGCGTGCCGTTGCTGGTCTCGATCTCCCAACGCAGCTCGCCCGAGTCCCAACGCATCAGCTTCACCTCGGAGTTGAGGCGGATGTGCGGGCGCAGCCGGAAGGTGTCGGCGACGTGTTCCAGGTAGTCGTGGATGTGCTCCTGGCCGGAGAAGGTGCGCGGCCAGTCCGGGTTGGGCGCGAAGGAGAACGAGTACAGGTGCGAGGGCACGTCGCAGGCGCAGCCCGGGTAGCTGTTGTCCCGCCAGGTGCCGCCCACCGCACCGGCCCGCTCCAGGACGACGAAGTCGGTGATGCCCTCGCGGCGCAGCCGCACGGCGGCACCGAGGCCACCGAAGCCGGATCCGATCACCGCCACCCGTACGTGCTCGTGCTCTGTCATTCCGCCGCCTCCCGGAAGTACCCGAACCCTGCCAGTAGTCACTGGCGCAATTGGAGACTAAGCCAGTCGCGTACTCATGGGTAGGGGTCGGGTAGAGGAAAGTTACCGGCGGTACCACCGACCACCACCCGGATAGGCTTCCCACGTGGCAGACCAACGAGAAGGCGGAACGGGCGGATCGGGCGGAAGCGGGAGCACACCGGCCGGTGACGTACGCGAGTACCGCATGGAGGAACTGGCCGAGGAGGCCGGGATCACCGTGCGCACCGTGCGCTTCTACCGCGAGCGCGGCCTCATCCCGCCGCCCCGCCGCGAGGGCCGCATCGCCTGGTACGACGCGCACCACCTGGCCAGGCTCCGCACCATCGCCGCACTCCTGGAGCGCGGCCACACCCTGAACGGCATCGCCGAGCTCTCCGACGCCTTCGACAAGGGCCGCGACGTCGGCGAACTCCTCGGCTTCGGCGAGTCCACCGAGGAACAGCCGGTCCGCCTCACCCCCGAGGAACTCGCCGACCACTTCGCGGGCGAGGTCACCCCGGAGAACCTCGCGGCCGCCATGGACCTCGGCTACCTCGGCACCGACGGCGACGAGATCGTGCACATCAGCCGCCGACTGCTCGACGCGTCATCCACCCTCGTACGCAAGGGAGTTCCGCTGGCCGCGGTCCTGGAGGCGGGCGAGCGCGTGCGCGAACACGCGGACGCGCTCGCCGAGTTGTTCATCACGGTGCTGCGCACGCACACCCCGGACACCGCGGAGCTGGAGATCGAGGAGCTGCGCCCGGTCGCCAAGAGCGTGGTGGAGGCGGAACTCTCGATGGCGCTTGACCGCCGCCTCAACCAGACCTGACGCACCCGCCCACTCAGCCTGACGCACGCCCACCCAGCCTGACGCACCACCCACCCACCCAGCCTGACGCACCGCCCGCTCAGGCGGGCAGCCACCAACGCGCCTTGTAGATACCGCCGTTGACCAGCTTGTACGCGCTGGCGGGCCGGTGCACGCTCACCGTCGTCGTCCACCAGGTCTCACCGAGGCCGCCCTCCGGCACGGTGCTGAGGACCTGCCCGGTGCGCGGATCGTTCCCGACGGCCTTCACCGACTTCCGGGAGATCACCTCGTGCCCCGCGAAGTCCTGCACGAAGGTCCCGCCCCGCTTCTCGTACTGGAACACGGCGGCGTTGGTCGTCACCCAGAGCCGTCCGGGCCGCCCCGCCACCGGGAAGAGGTCGTGCCCGCCGGGAGTGCGGCCCGGCGTGCCGACCGGCAGACCGACCGCCGAGCGCCGCGTGAGCGTGGGCCGCGCGGCCGTGCCGCCCACCGCGTAGGTCACCAACTCGTCGTCACCGAGGGCCCAGAGCACCTTGCGCGCGCCGTCCCAGTGCAGCCCGTGCGCGCCCTTGAGCTCCGCCTCGGCGTACCGCGTGGCGTGCGGTCCTCCCGACGCCGCGTACAGCCGCACCCGCGCGCCCGTGCTGCACGCGACGGCCACGTTGCCGTCCGGCAGGATCTCCGCGCTGTGCGGATTGAAGAGATCGTCGCCGGGCCCGATCGCCGTGCCCCAGTACCGGCGCCCGGTCGGATGCTCCACGACCGCCACGAACCCGAACGACGCCGTCGTCAGGACGTACGTACGCCCCCGGAGCCTGCGCACCTTGGCCTCGCTCGGGTACACCCAGCTCACGTCCGGCCGCAGATCCGCGTACCGCCGGTCGCCGAGCGGCGAGAACTGCCACTTCACGACGGACGGATCGACGGCCGGATCCCAGGTGCGCCGCCGCGGGTCGAGCACGAGGATGCGTCTGGTGGCCTGCTCGGTGAGCAGGACCGGCGGCGTGCCCTGGGGAATCCCGTCGGCGGCGGACGCCCACGCGGCGGGCAGCGCCGCGGCGGCCCCGGCGCCCGCGGCCCCCGCCGCCCCCAGCAGAACGGCACGCCTGGACGGCATGGCGATGGTCATGCGAAGTCCCCCCGCACGGTCGACAGTTGGTGGTCATGTACGCGACCGCAATCTGCCATGCCGTACGGGCCCGGGACAGCCCTGCGCCGGACTTTGTGACCACCCGCCCACCCTCGCGGGCGGGTGCCCCTACAGGTCGTAGACCACGGTCACCGGCGCGTGGTCGCTCCACCGCTCGGCGTGGGTCGCGGCCCGCTCGACGTACGCCTTCACCGCGCGCCCGGCGAGCCCGGCCGTCGCGACGTGGTAGTCGATGCGCCAGCCCGTGTCGTTGTCGAAGGCGCGCCCACGGTAGGACCACCACGAATAGGGGCCCTCGACATCGGGGTGCCGCGCGCGCACGACGTCCTCGTACTCCTCGAAGACCTCGTCGAGCCAGGCCCGCTCCTCGGGCAGGAAGCCGGAGTTCTTCTTGTTGCCCTTCCAGTTCTTGAGGTCGGCCTCTTGGTGGGCGATGTTCCAGTCGCCGCAGACGACGACGTGCCGTCCCTCGGCGGCGGCCCGCGCCTTGAGCCCCTTCAGGTACACGAGGAACTCCGCCATGAACCGGATCTTCTCGTCCTGCCGCTCGGTGCCGACCTCGCCGGAGGGGAGGTACAGGCTGGCGACGGTGACGCCCGGCAGATCGGCCTCCACGTACCGCCCGCTGCCGTCGAACTCCTCCGACCCGAAGCCGACCCGCACCCGGTCCGGCTCACGGCGCGTATAGAGCGAGACTCCCGCGCGCCCCTTCGCGGCGGCGGGCGCGTGCACGACGTGCCAGCCCTCGGGGTCGCGCACCTCGTCCGGCAGCTGCTTCTCCTCGGCGCGCACCTCCTGAAGGCACAGGACATCGGCCGAGGTCTCGGCGAGCCACTCCACGAAGCCCTTCTTGGCGGCCGCGCGCAGCCCGTTCACATTCACGGAAGTCACAGTGAGCATCCCGGCACGATACCGGCACACTGGACGACAGCACCCGTCCGACACCGCATAGAAGTACGATACTCCGCATGTCTATCCAGAACTCCACGCACACCGCCCCCGCCGCCATCCACCTGCGCACGGTCACCTTCGCGCACCCGGACGCCATGGCCCTGAACGACCGCGTCCAGCTCGAATATGCGGAGCGGTACGGCGACGAGGGCGACGTCACACCGCTCGACGCGACCATGTTCGAGGCCCCGCGCGGCCTCTACGTCATCGCGTACGACGAGCGGGGCACGCCCCTGGCCACGGGCGGCTGGCGCTCCCAGGACGAGAACGAGTCGGGCTACGCGGACGGCGACGCGGAACTGAAGCGCATGTACGTCACCCCCGAGGCCCGCGGCCTGGGCCTCGCCCGCCGCATACTCGCCGTCCTGGAGGAGGACGCGAAGGCGGCGGGCCGCCACCGCATGGTCCTGGAAACCGGCACGAAGCAGCCGGAGGCGGTCGAGCTCTACCTCTCCAGCGGCTACGTCCCCGCGGCCCAGAAGTTCGGCCACTACCGCTTCGACGACTTGAGCCTCTGCTACGTGAAGCCGCTGTAGCCCCGTAAGGGGGCGCGGAGAACTCCGCCCCGTAAGGGGCGCGGGGAACTGCGCGCCCAGCCACAACGCCCCCGCAGAGAACAGCCACTACCGCCCCGCAAGGGGCGCGGGGAACTGCGCGCCCAGCCACAACGCCCCCGCAGAGAACAGCCACTACCGCCCCGCAAGGGGCGCGGGGAACTGCGCGCCCAGCCACAACGCCCCCGCAGAGGCCAACGGAACTCGCTCAAGCCCTCCGCACGGCAGATCGCAGATCAAGCTCAGCCACCGCACCCCCCGCCACCCCGTTGGCAAAGCGCAGCCGCCCGCCAAGAACCTTCGCCTGCCCCTGCGCGATGGTCAGTCCGAGGCCGAGCCCCACCCCCTGCCGCCCGCTGCGGAACCGCTGCGGCCCCCCGGAGAGCAGCCCCGGCGGAAAACCGCCCCCGGAATCCCGCACCCGCACCACCCCGCCGTCGACTTCGACGGTCACCGGCGCGGCCCCGTGCCGCAGCGCGTTGCTGACGAGATTGGCCAGGACCCGTTCCACCCGCCGAGGATCGGTCTCGACGCGTACGTCACGTACCACCTCAACCGTCACACCGGCCGCCCCCGCGGCCCCGGCGGCCCCCACCGACCTCCGCGCCAGCGCCCCCAGTTCGCACTCCTCCACCACGAGCCGCTCGGCCGCCCCGTCGAGGCGGGCCACCTCGATGACGTCGTCGACCAGCCCCCGCAACCGCCGCGCCGACTCCCGCACCAGCTCCGACGGGCGCCCCGGCGGCAGTAGCCCCGCCGCCGTCACCATGCCCGCCACCGGCGTCCGCAGCTCGTGCGCGATGTTCGCCGTGACCTCACGCTCGGCCTGCAGCCGTGCGGCGAGCGCGTCCGCCATGGTGTTCACCGCGGCCGCGAGCTGGGTGATCTCGTCCTTGCCGTGCAGCGGAAGGCGTGCGGTGAGATCCCCGTCGGCGATGCGCCGCGCCGCGCCCGCCTTCGCGGTGAGCCGCCGCCCGAGCCGCGTCGCGACGAGCAGCCCCGCCACACACGCGAGCGCGGTCCCGATGCCACCGGAGATCCACAGCACCCGGTCCAGGTCGCGTACGGCATCGGCCTCCCTGCCGTAGGGCTGTTTGAGCGCCACGACCTCCTTGCGGTACTTGCTCGCCGCCCACATCTGCGGCACCTGCCCGCTCCGGTCCAGATAGACGCCCCAGCTCCCGTCCGCGACCGCGTCGGCGAGCGGCTTCGGCAGATCGAGCGGATCGACCAGCGTCCGGTCACCGTCGATCCCCGCCGCGTGGTCCTGCACCGCGGTCTGCAGCCGGTCCCCGATCTGGCTGCGGGCGCTCGCGAACTGGGCGTCGACGGTGCGGTGATGCACGAGGAGCCCCATCACCACGGACACCACGGCAGCGGTGCCCGCGATGGCGATACCAATCTTGGTACGCAGTCCCATACCGGCTCAGAACTCCGGGACGGACAGCCGGATGCCCTGGAACTGCACGTTCACCGCCGCCGCGGGCAGCTCCTCGGGCTTCTTCGGCTCGACGGTCGCCCGCCGGTAGTACGCCACCCGCTCCTGGCGCTCAAGACCGCTGAGCGTCAGCGTCGCCTCGTACGGCTTGTCGGCGCAGCCCGGCAGACACCACTCGCCGCCCAGCCTGCCGGTCGCCCGCGCGGTCGGCCCGCCCCAGTCCCGCCAGCTCAGCCCCGTCACGGTGACGAACTCGGTGAGCCCGACGGAGGTCGGCCGCCGCAACGGCTGCCCCATCGCGTCGGCCACGTAGACGGGCCCCGTCACCTTCGACGGCTGCAGCGCGGACCCCTCGACCCGCAGCCCTTCGGGCCCGGCACAGCCACCGACCAGCACGGCGGCCAACGCGGAGCCGCAGACGACGGCGGGGTTCTTCAAGGGCCGGAACATGGATCAAATGTATCCAGCCCCGCATAAAGGACACTTTGAACAGCTGTCACGCGGCTGCCGCGGAGCCCTGGTGGGGCACCCCGGCGCTCAGGCGGCCTCCCACGCCGCCTCGACCATCCGGAAGACCTCGTCCACGGCGGCCTGCGGATCGTCCGCCTCGCGGGCCAGCGCATAGGCGTCGACCACGAACCTCGCGATCGTCCGGCAGGCCGTCGTGGTCCGGGCCGCCAGGACGGGATCGGCGGCGATGGCCGCCGCCAGCGAGTCCGCGTAGCGCACCCGCATCGACTCCTCGTACTCCCGCAGGGCACGGGACTCGTCGATCATGCGGTAGACCGGGGCGGTTCCGTCCGCCGTGCAGTGCCGGACCATGGCGTGGATCTCGCGGCGCAGCGCGGGGATGAGCGGCTCGTCCGGGGCGCGATCGGCGACCGCCCGCGTGAGGCGTTGCTGGAAGTCGGCGTCCTGCTCGAACACCAGGGCCTCTTTGGAGGCGAAGTGGGAGAAGAGCGTGGTGACGGCCACGTCGGCCTCGGCGGCCACGTCGCGGATGCCCACCGCGTCGTATCCCCGCTCCAGGAAGAGCCGCATGGCGGCGTCGGCGATCTTCTGGCGGGTGGCGGCCTTCTTGCGCTCGCGACGTCCGGTCGGCACGGTCATGCCGCTGACACTACCAAATCCGAAGGAGCAACAACCACGAAACAATAACGGTTAGTGTTACGGTCGATGACCGGGGGGAGCGACCACCCCCTCCTCCCCCTCCAACGGCCGCCACGCACAAGGAGATTGCCCATGCTCGCCATCCGATACCACCGCTACGGCGGTTCCGACGTCCTGCACATGGAGGAGGTCGCGGAGCCGCACGCCGGCCCCGGCCAGGTCCGCATCGCGGTGCGCGCCACGGGCGTCACCCCCGCCGACTGGTACCTGCGTTCAGGGAGACTCCGCGACATCGTCCCGCTGCCCCTCCCCCACACCCCCGGCGTGGATGCCGCGGGAATCGTCGACGAGGTCGGCGAGGGGGTCACCGGCACCGCCGTGGGGGACGAGGTCTTCGGCCTCGTACCGTTCGCGGACCAGGGCGGCGCCGCGGCCCAGTACGCCGTGCTGGAGGCATGGGCACCCAAGCCCCGCTCATGGTCCTACGAGGAAGCGGGCGGCGCCGCGGGCAACATCGACACCGCCATGCGCGTACTGGAAGCACTGGAAGCCTCCGACGGCATGACGCTACTGATCGAGGGCGCCGCCGGAGGCGTCGGCACCATCACCGCACAACTCGCCCTGGCCCGCGGCCTCACCGTGATCGGCACCGCGAGCGAGGGCAACCACGACTTCCTCTCCCGGCTCGGCGTCGCACCGGTCACCTACGGGGCGGGTCTTGCCGACCGCATAGCCCCCCTGGCCCCGCACGGCATCGACGTGGTGCTGGACGCGGCGGGCAAGGGCTCCCTCGCCGACCTGGTGACCATCGCCGGTGACCCACAACGCGTGGTCACCATCGCCGACTTCGACGCCGAGCGACACGGCGTGCGCTTCTCCCGCTCCGAAGCGGGAGAGTCCCCGGGCTGGGCAGGCCTCCCCCTGGCCACCGACCTGGCCGACCACGGCCGCCTCACCGTCCCGCTCCACGCCGTGTTCCCCCTCGCGGAAACCGCCGCGGCCCACGACACGAGCGCCACGGGCCGGGCACGCGGCAAGATCGTCATCACCGTGCCCTGATCCCCGCACCCCGGAAACGACGAAGATCCTGCCCGATCTTCCGATCGGACAGGATCTCGTCAACTACTCCTGAGCTAACTCAAGAACAGTTGTGCAGAGCAGGTCTCCACGCTGCGAGTTAACTTATTACCCGTTGCTCCAGAACGGCAGATCAGCGCGCGGGGCGTAGCAATATGGGTCGATGTTTGAACTCGGAGTCCCTCGTCACGTACGCCGAGTGGGTGGCATGCGAAAGTTCCCGCCGGAAGCTCCGGCGGGAACGCTCACAGATGACTTAACCATCAGGCCTTCTGCTTGGAGAAGTCCAGGTCCTCGTTGGTCATATCCGGGTCCCTCAGATGCAGGATCAGATCGCGCGTCTCTTGACTGATGTAGAACCCGCTCTCACTGGGGCCAGTGTTGCCGCACGGGCCCGGGGCGAGGTCGAATCCGACCCAGCGCGCACCTCCCATCCGGGGAGTTCTGACCTTCCATTTCCCCTGCAGGGGCTGACCCGGGGCGGCGACCCCCGGGCCGCTCGAGCCGGGCAGCACCTCCGTGCAGGGGATGTTCCGCAGGATCACGGATCCGTCCTCGCTGAACTCGGCAGTCCTGCCGTCCGCGGCACGCCAGGTGCCGACGATGTCCCGCGCCGAAGGATCCCGTGAGTCCTGATGGCCCCCTGGACTGCCGGAGCAGGCGGCCAGCACGCCGGCCGACACCAACAGAGCCATGAGCTTGAGCGGCAATGTCGCCTTACCTGATATCAACGGTTTCATTCCATGTGACTGTGATCTTGACGGGCTGTTGTCCCTCGGGGACCCTGCTCTGGAACGCATCGAAGATTTTCTTGAGAACCGGATTCGACTCACCCTTCTTGTAGCCGTTTCCGGTTGGGTTTCGCATGCCCGATTCGCGGTTCATCGTATCGGTGACAGTGAATTGGACATCGGCCGACTTCCGGTTCTTGGCCACCGACGTAACCTTCGTCT
The DNA here is from genome assembly GCF_008704495.1 of Streptomyces kanamyceticus. NCBI lineage: Bacteria > Bacillati > Actinomycetota > Actinomycetes > Kitasatosporales > Streptomycetaceae > Streptomyces > Streptomyces kanamyceticus. The sequence goes on along the minus strand of NZ_CP023699.1, from coordinate 5,894,460 downwards.
GCACAGCGTAGGTCCCCAGCATCGTACTGGTGGCGTTAGCGAACTTTCCGTCGGTCGCCCCCGAGAAGTATCCACCGGTCGCGGCGGCGAATGCGTCCTCGATTATCTGCACGGATTTTTGCCCCTGCGACAGATCCGACATTCGGCGGTCGTACGAGCCCTGGGCGCCTACCGCCGTGTTCTTCAGATCGGTCGAGAGATTCTCACGGACCTCATCGAACCAGCGCTGTTTCTTCAGCTCGGCACCGAACTCGTCCTTGTCCGTGAAGTACCAGTTCAGCGGGGCCAGCCCGTAGAGCCACGCCTCGAAGATGGTGGCGGAATTGACATCCTTGACCGCCACGGCGAGGCCCTTGCGCCAGGTGTTCTTGTTCAGCTGGCATGCCGCGTTGCAGGATGGTGCGGTGCTGCGGGCACCGGCGCTGCTGCCGCCGCCGCGCTTGCCGCTGCCACCGCTGTGACCGCCGCGACCGCCACCGCCATGGCCGTGGCCATGGCCACCGTTCAGCGCTGCAGCAATCTTCTTGGCAGGCTTGATGAACAGGTTGTTCACATAATCCATCGGCATCCAGAACTCACCACTGGGGTCGGAGTACACCAGCGGGCTGTTGTTGCCGTAGGAGTAGCCATTGATCTGCTGTGGCTCCGTCAGATCCATGATCGGGTCGACCGAGAGGAAGCGACCGGTCGTCGAGTCGTACTCACGAGCCCCCAGGTGCGTCAGGCCCGTGGACTTCGAGTCGTCGGTGCCACCGACGAAACCCTTGGTGCCGGGCCAGGACGCGGGGGTCTTGCCGCGGGCTCCGCCGAAGGGCAGAGTGCGGCGCTGGGTCAGCTTCAAATCTCCGGCCTTGATGGCGAGCTGACCGGTTCCCTGGTGGTCGGCCGTGGCGATCCAGACCGTTCCGTCATCCTCCTGGACCGCCTGGTGGCCGCTCCCGAGCGGCGTGTAGCGGGTCGCCTTCGTCTTGTCCGTGCCGGTGGGCAGCACGACTTCAGTGTGGCCCAGGTGGAGCGTGGTCTCAGTCGCGGTTCGGGCAATCAGACGGTTGCCGTCCGTGTCGTAGACATACTCCGTGGTCTTGGGCTTGGAACCCTTGCCCGCCGTGGCGCCGCTCGGTTCCGTGACCTTGGCAAGATGTCCTTCCGCGTCCCAGCTCAAGGTCTGGGTGGAACCGCGCAGGGTACGGGCGGTGGTGTTGCCAGTCAGGTCGTAGCCGTAGGAGTCCTTCGTCTCGGTCTTGCCCGGCTGCTGCGTGGTGACCGAGGCCAGAGTGTGCGGCTGCGGGGAACCAGGATCGGGGTACGTGTATGCGCGCTTGGTGTCCTGCGCCTTGTCTCCAGTGGCTCCGGTGGTGTCGTGCTGGGTCTCGGTGAGGCGGTTGCCCGCCTTGTCGAAGGTGTATGAGTGCCAGTACGGAGCCGGTCCGCCGATCTTCCCGCCGTCCGGAGCCGCGGCACAGGTCTTGCTGCCCTGGGTCCACGCCTCCGTCATGCGCCGCAGGTAGTCGTAGGCGAAGCACTGTGTGTCGGTGCCGGTACGCGAGACGTCCGAGACGGACAGGATGTTGCCCGCCTGGTCGTAGCGATAGGTGTCGTGCTGGTCGACGCCCGGCTGGTCCTCACGGTCGACCCGTGAGGTGGCCAGGCGCTGGGTGCCCCACTCGTAGGAGTTGGTGACCCAGGTCTTCTTGGCGCCTCCACCGCCGCCGAGGGCGAACTGCAGCGGCTTGCCCGTCAGCGAGTACTCGGTGTCGGCCTGCAGGCCGCGGCCCAGGACCTTGACGGGACGCAGGGTCTCCTTCTCGTAGGTGGTGGAGTAGCCACCGCCGGGCAGGGACCCCGCCGCGGAGTAACTGACGCCGCCGACCAGTCCGGCGGTGGTGTAGCTGGTGCCGGTCTCGTAGGTGCCCGCGAGGGCCCCCTCCTTCTCGGGGATCACCACTGCCGTCTTGACCGGACGGTAGAGCTGGTCGTAGGCGGTGACCTTGGAGGTGTAGGCGGCGCCGTCCACGTAGCGGGTGGACTCGGCGAGCTGCCCCTTGGCTTCCGCGATGGTGTCGTAGACCCACGCGGCCCGCAGCCGGCCCGAGGTGGTGTCCTCGCGCAGCTCGGTGCGGCGGCCCAGGTTGTCGTAGACGTTGGCCAGGGTGGTGCCGCGGGCGTCTTCGGTGGACGTCACCTGGCCCCGGTCGTCGTACCTGCTGACCGTGGTGCCCTTGTCGGGGTCGCTGCTCTTGGTCTGGCGCCCCATCTGGTCGTAGGCATAGGTCCAGGTGTTGCCCGCCGGGTCGACTGCCTTGGCCAGCTCGCCGCGAGGCGTGTACGTGTACTTGGTGGTATCGAAGGCCGCGTCTGCACTGCGGCTGTGGTGCTGGCGCAACTCGGTCGTGCGGTCTCGGGCGTCGGTCAGGGTGGTGGTGGCGGTGCCGCCCTCCGGCGGGATGACCGTGGTGCGGTCGCCGCTGTAGGTCGTCGTGGTGGTCGACAGGACCTTGCCGCCGTCGCCGTTGCCCGCGATCTGCTGTTCCTGCACCGCGCGGCCGAGGCCGTCGTAGGTGGTGCGGGTCTGGGACTCCACGCTCAGCGCCTTGTCCGGTGTGAACAGGGAGCGGTTCGGCTTGCCCTCCGTGTAGTACGGCGCGAACGTCTTGGCGACCAGGCCGCGTTCGTCGTAGAAGGTGTCGGTCAGGATGCGGCCACCGTCCGGACCGACCGTCTGGTTCTGGCGCTCCCGCAGGAAGCCGTCGTACAGCATGTACGAGGCGACCTGGCCACCGTTGTTGTTCAACGTCTGGGTACGGACAGTGACCGGCTTGCCCTCGTCCACGAAGTAGCTGAACTCATAGCTCGGCGTCTGGCTGACGCGGCGATTGGCCAGCCATACCTTGCGAGAACGGCCGAGCGCGTCGTAGGAGAACTCGGTGCGCTTGCCGTTGGCGTCCACCGTCGCCTTCGGCTGGCCGCGCAGCGGCTCCACCTCGGTGACCGTGGTCTGCGCCGAGGTGGGATCAGCGGTCCTGGCCCGCGGTGTCGTCTCGGTGACCTTGGTGGCGAAGCCGGTGACCGGAGCGTAGGTCGTGCTCGAGGTGCGGCCGTCCTTGCGGATTGTGCGCACCGGCTCGTTGCCGCCGACCACGGTGACGTTGGCGGTCAGGTCGGTGGCTGTCAGTTTGCGACCGTAGTCGTCGAAGGTCGTTCCGGACTCCAGATAGGTGGCCTTGGTGCCGTCGTGCGTCTTCAGCCTGGCGGTCGACGTGGCGTCGCCCTTGGTCGGGGCGTCCCCGTAGCCTCCGCCGTCGTAGGCGGTGCGTACGTCCGAGACCACCTTCTTGGCGCGATCGGGGTTGTCGGCACACGAGGCCGCGACCGTCTCCATCCGAGAGGGCAGCGTGAGAATGTTCTTGTCGCTGTTGGAGGGGTACGTGGTGCGGGTGCACTGGTTGTCGGCGGCAGTGGCGCTGTCGCCACGGTCGTCGACCTCGGTGACCCGCCCGGCGACGGTGTCGTACGTCGTCGACACCGAGGTGGTGCGCCAGTCCTTGCCCGCGCCATTGTCCAGTGACGTCCATGTCCTGGTGCTCGCGATGCCGGTGAGGTTCGCGGTCACCGTGCCCCAGTCACGGGTCTTCTTGGCCGTCTGGTGATGCCAGGGGCGGTTCACCGCCTTGGCGAGGACCTTGCCACCAGGGCCGGCGTACGTGACGGTCTTGTACTCGAGACCGGCCGCCGCTGGGTCGTCGGTGATCGGGTCACCCTCGCCGTCCCCGAGGCTGATGCTGACGGACTTGGTGCCGCCGGAGATGTCCCTGCGGTCTCCGTCCATGCCGCGTAGGAAGTACGAGTCCGCCTGTGTCTTCATGGCCGAGCCGCCGCCCTGGCCACCGGTCTTGACCCGGACGTGGCCATAACCGCGCCACTGCGACCAGGTCTTGAACTTCCTCTTGGTCAGGCCGTCGTCATCGTCGTAGTGCCAGGCCGCGTCGCCCAGGTACTCGTAGGCGGTGACAGCGTCCGGGGCCCCGCCGGTGCGGTCGGTCGCCACCGTCGAGGTGACGACGTACTTGTTGAACCACTGCCGCTCAGGGTCGTCGTTGCTGTCCCCACCAATGTATTGCGGGAAGCAGCGCGTGGTGTTCGACTGCGGTGTCGGCAAGTTGCCCCAGCCGCAGGCCGGAGCGGAGTAGTTCACGTCCATCTGACCGCCGGATTCATCGGCGACCGTTGACAGACGAGCCTTGATGAACGGCGCGTAACCGTCGCCGGTCTTGTCCAGACGGTTGGGCAGCTGCGTGTAGGCGAAGCTGGTCTTGGGCAACGTCACAGCCGACTCGGTGGTGTGGCCTGTGCGCTGCACGGAGTCGAGCAGGAGCTGGTAGTCGACGTCCGCCTTGCCCCAGCGGTGGCCGAGTGCCCAGGAGTCGACCTTGCTGTAGCTGTCGCCGTTGAGGATCTGCGTGGTGACACCGGTCAGGCGCTTGCGGGTCCAGAACGACGGGGACAGCCGGCCCTTGTCACACTTGGTACCCGCCTTGCAGTTCAGGTCCCAGGGCGTGTCATACCAGTGGAAGGCGTCCTTCTCGATGTCCTTGCAGTTGGTCTTGCCGTCCGCGATGCACCGCTCGGACGTCGCGAAGTCGACCTTCGCCAGCGGCTTTGAGCCGTACATCGAGGACGACTTCAAGCCGTACTCGATGCGCTTGAGCGAACCGCCACGGGTGTAGGAGGTGTCGTCCTCGGCCTTGAGGTTACGGCCGTAGGAGTTCTTCTCCTGGTCGTAGTAGTAGGCCATCGCGTTGCCGTGCGGATCGACGACGTAGTCGAGGTTCCATCGCCAGGCCTGCTGGCACCATGAGTCGGCGAACTTGTCCTTGTGGCACGGATCGCCCGCGTTGTTGCCGAAGACCGGCACCGTCCACGTGGAGTTGGTGGTGGCCTTGCCGTCCTTCCAGCCGGGCAGGCGGTGGTAGCCGAAGTAGTAGCGCACGCCCTTCGGGTCGGTCAGGCGCCAGTACTCGCCGTCGTTGTCACCATTGCCACGGTTGGTCGAGGTCAGCTTCTTGATGCGGCTGCCGTCGTCCTGCCGGAACTTGAACTCGCCGCCGCTGGACGGGACCAGCTCGCCGCCTTTGCCGTTGAACGTGACGAAGGCGTTGTCGTAGCCCCAGCACAGATCGCCGGGCTTGTTGCCGTCCGCGTTCTTCTCGCCGTCATCGGCGCACGGCTTGTAGCGGCGCTCGATGTAGCCGGGAGACAGGTCGAATCCGTCGCCGACCCACGAGGACTGGTTGTTCGTGGTGCCGGTGCGACCGTCGATCGATCCGGACGAGTAGGTCAGGCCCAAGTCCGGCTTGAGGCCACCGGGCACTTCTGGCGCCGGCATGTCGTACGACCAGGAGAAGTCACCGGTACGCGGATCCGTGTCCCAGGTTGCCGACGGCGACAGCGACGTCGCCTTGTAGTCGCTGTTCTCTCCCTTGTCCTCCGCCACCGCGGCGAGGACCGTAGGTGCCGACGCGCGCAGCTTTATCGCAGGCGCCGTCAGGGTCTTCTTCTCCGTGTCGTTGACCGTCTCAACCGACTGGGCGCCACGGCACTGCTCCTCGCCGGGAGTCTTCAAGGCACAGGCCGGGAGCTCGACGAGGGTGAGGCGGGAGGCGTAGCCACCGCCGAACGCCTCGGCGAAGGCAGAGTAGTCGAGCTTCGCCTGGGTCGAGCTGGGCTCGCCGCTCTTCCCCTTCCCAGCCTTCCTCTCGTTCCCTCGTGCCGCTCTTGCGTCCTTGTTCGCTTCGAGCGTGAAGAGCACGCCCCTCACACCGGCTCGCTCAGCCGCCTCGTGCCCCAGCACCTTTGCGGACACCCCTCTTTGGGGTGCCGAGATAGCCGCGGCCGTCTTGGCCTGTGTGCCCAGTCGGCGCGGGGGCGCCGTGGGCTCATCGACGCTCACCACGTCCGCGCCGGCCTCGGGCCACACTGCCCTGGGTTTGCGCACGGGAGTCGTCGGCCCTTGCTCGACCGTGCGGGGCTCTATCTTCATGCCGTCGTGGCCGTCGACCGCCTTCTCGGCCGACGGGAGGGTGGGGCGGTCGCTTCCACTGGCGAATGCCGGTGGAGTCGCCTGGAGCACCGAACCCGCCACCACGGCGGACACGGCGAGGGCGACGCTCCGCCGCAGCCCGAGGGCGCGACGTGGTCTGGATCTGGCGTTCATTTCTGGAATCAATCCCTGGTTGGAGCGCATGCGGGCGCACCGGCGCACGCCGGTCGGCGGCGCCGGACGGAGGACTTCACGCGAAGACGCGATGAACGGAACTTCACGTGACAAGAGGGAGGCTGAGCGCTGTGAGGGGTGGCGTGTCCGTGGGGCCGGACACGCCACCCGTTGGTCACTCGTCCGCGGGGAGCTCGGTCGGCACGTCGAACCACTGGCGGGACAGCCAGTTGACCTGGTCGTCAGTCAGGGCCCCCTGGAAGGCCCACACGTCGTCCACGGCACCGGGCCAGTAGTCACCCCAGGCGCCATCGGTCTTTGCTCGGCCTACTTGCAGGGACTTGGACGCCTTGAAGGACAAGACGTTGTCGCCCTGGGAGAACAGGTCGGTGCAGCCCTCGTCATCACCGCCGCCGTCACCGTCGTCGTCCGAGCAGGCCGCCTCTTGGAGCGCTCCGTTGACGTAGAGGCGGGCCTCCTTGGCGAAGCCGTCGTAGACGAGCGCCAGGTGGTTCCACTCCCGCACGTCGAAGAAGTCGCTGTGCGCGATGCGCCGCACGGTGGGGGCGCCGTCGTCCTTGTCGGGCACGACGACTTCCCAACGTCCAGGCCCATCCGGTGCCTTGGTGTCGGGCACGAAGCGGATCGAGAACGCGCTCTGCTTCGTGCCCTCCGCGCTGACCAGCGCCACCCCGTCCTTGGGCATAGCGGCGGCCTGCGCCCACGCGGTGACGGTGAAGCTCGACCCCGTATCGACGGGCACGGCGGAGGTAGCGGCGTATCCGCTGGTGCCGTTCAGGACGAGACCGCTGTCGCCGAGGTACGCGCCTTCGGCGTGCACGCGGGCGCCGCCGTGCAGGGACATGCCGTTGCCCCAGTCGGAGGCGTCCGGCGCAGTGCCGTCGGTGGCAGTGTCGTCGAACAACCAGCGGCCCTTCACCACGGCGCGTTGCCGGAACAGCTGGCGGGCCTCGTCGGCCGACACGGGTCGGTCGAACAGCCGCACGTCGTCGATCTCGCCGGGGAAGTGGCTCGTGATGTTGCCGCTGTAGGAACTGGCGCCGATGTACATCGACTGGTCTGCGTAAAAGGCTCCGGCCAACTTGGTAGAGCCAGCCTTGCTGCCGTTGACGTACAGAGTCAGGGTGTTGGCGACGGTGTCGTGGACGCCCGTCAGGTGCGCCCACTCGCCGGTGCGGGCGCTGGTACCGTCCGGCTGCATGGCGCGGATGGGCTTGGCGTCGGCGGCGTCGGACGAGTACTGGTTGAATGCCCATCGGCCGTAGGCGGACGAGTAGTACAGCTCGAAGCCGGGGCGTTCCTTGCCCGCCTGGGCGGTGATGACCGCCGCACCGTCAGGTTTCCTGTCGAGCTTGGCCCAGGCCGAGATGGTGAAGCTGCGTGAGGTGTTCACGTGCGGGCCGCTGGTCCTGCCGATGCGTGCGTAGCCGTCGGTGCCGTTGAACTTCGTGGCCTTGCCTGCCACTCCGGCCCGGCCTGTCGTGACACCGCCGTGGTAGACGGCGGGCAGCACATCGCCGTGGCCCTGTACCTCGGTCGCGTCGGCCTTCTCGTCCAGGGCGAAGAGCGCCATCGCGGGGCGCCCGGGGTCGCCGATACGCTCGTGCCGTTTCAGCTTGTCCACCTCGTCGGCTGCGATGCGCTTGTCGAAGATCTGGACGTCGTCGATCGCACCGGGGAAGTACGAGCCGGGCTTGCCATCGTACGAACTCGCGCCGATCATCAGGCCGCGCCGGGCGTTCCATGCCTTTGGCAGTGGGGCCTCGCCCGCCAGTTTGTTGTCGATGTAGAGGCGGATCTTCCTGTCGATGCTGTCGTAGGAGCCCACCAAGTGGGTCCACTCGCCGACCTCGACCCCACCGGGCTTGTCGGCCATGGCACGGGTCGCCTGAGCATCAGTGGAGTCGACCGCGTACTGGTTGAACACCCAACGGTCGTGGTACGCGGAGTAGTACAGCTCGAAGCCGGATCGGTGGTTGCCCGGCTGGGCGGCGATGACAGCCGCGCCTTCGGGCTTCTTGTCCAGCTTCGCCCAGGCGGAGACGGTGAATCCGCGGTCGGTGTCGACGACCGGGACGTCGGTGGCCGCGTACCCGCTGGAGCCGTCGAGCTGCAGTGCCTGGCCTCGGACGCCCTGTGCGCCGGGGGTCGCCCCGCCGTGCAGGGTCGCCACACGGGCCGGGGTAGACCCCTTGGCCTCCTTGGCGGTCCTCCCTTCGTCCAACTTCCAGGTGGCCCGCTCGGGTTGACCAGCCTTCACCCGGAACTCGTAGAGCCGGATCTCGGAGCCGTTGCCCGCCTTGTCGAAGGCCTGGGCCGTGACGAAGTTCAGGCCCGGCTTGCCCGGCAGCACCTTCACGTCCCTGGTGGCGCCGCCGGAGGTGGAGATCTCGTTCTTCGCGCTGGGATCGGTGTTGATGCCGTAGCGGTAGCGATCGACGTCCTTGGAAGCCGACTTGAGCGCGAACGTGCCGTACTGGCCGACGCCGTCGAACCACGGGTCGTCCGGGCTCTCAGGGTCAGAAGCCGGGTACTCGCCCGAGGTCAACGAGGGCGCCCTCGGCACGCTGGTGTCGTACACGAAGTAGCAGCCGGTCGGGTCACCCGCGTGCGACCACGGCGAGTACTGGGCCCCGTCGTACGAGCGCACGTACCAGTGCACGGTCTTGTTGGCCGGGATGGACTTCGGCAGGCTGACGGAGAACCTCGAACCGGACTTCTTTGCCGACGTACGTGCCGGGTTCCAGCGCGCGATCAGGCCCTTGCCGTCCCCGGCGTCCCACTTGGCCTGGAACTGCACCGACACACTGTCCTTGTCGGGGTCAGTGACGTCCTTGACCTTGATCTTGCCGAGGGTGCGCACCCTCGCCGCCTTGTCGGAGCGCTTGCAGACACCGCCGTACTCCATGCTGAGCTGCGACATCTTCACCTGTGGCGGCGGGCGGTTGTACTTCACGCGCAGGAACGCCTTGTCGGAGAAGCGCTTCCAGCCGTATTTGTCCGATTCGCTGCCGGCCTGCATACCGAAGGTCATCGTCGAGTCGCGCTTGCTCGCCGCGGACTGGACGGCCGACTTCACGTCGAATTCCGCATCCTTGGACGCACAGCCGTTGAAGCCGTGCGCGAAGGACTCCGCCTTCAGCTTCTTCTTCCAGAAGCCGGACGCGTTCTGTGAGTTCCACGTCGTCGAGGACGAGATGTCCTTGGTCTGCCACAGCTCCACGCTGCGCGCGCCACAGGACGCGGACCAAGTGTTGCGCACCACGAACTCGGCGGACAGGATCGACTTGCCCGCGAACTTGGACACCGGGATGCGGTAGAAGAGCCGCTTGGTGTCGTGCGGCTTGCAGTAGCTCCAGTTGCAGTAGCCCAGGCCCGCGGTGTGCTCGCCGTTGAACTTCCACTGAGGGGAACCCGCCCAGTACTTCGACGCCATCGTCCACGCCGAGGCCCTCGGCGAGTACCACTGCGGGTCGATGAACACCGGGTACGTGGTGTCGTTGCCCTTGAGGACATCGGCGTCCGGGGTCAGCACCAACTCCTTGCCACTGTCGGGGATCTCCACCCCGACCTGCGCCAGCTTGCCGGACTCACCGACCGCGCGCTCCCCTCCCGGGCGCGGTCCGTCCTCGCTGGCCAAGGCCGCAGCGAACCGCGCCTGCGCCTCGGGCTGCTGCGCGCCGTCCTCGCTGGCGCTCGAGTCCCACATCATCGGCGTCGGCGCCTCGAACACCGGGCTCTTGGTGCCCTTGTCAAGTGCTTCCAGGCTGCCCGCCGCGGCCTCACGCACATCCATGCCATCCGCGTTCAACTTCAGCCGCAGCTCAGCGAGTTTCGAACTGCGCGCAGCCTTGGCCGACTTGACCACGAGAAGCTGCGTGAAGCCGTCCTCCTGCGCCCCCATGCGCAGGTCGACGTCCGGCAGGACATCGGCGTACGTGGCCGTGTCCCCCTCAAGCTGTGGCTCGGGCAACCTGCCCGGCCAGGACAGCTCCAGATGACGGCCCGCCTTGGTCATCCGCACCAGCGGGGCGCCCCCACCACCGGAGAAAGCAAGGCGCACCACCGTCGCCTTCGGGGAGACCATTCCGTCCGACGCCTTGACCAAATCGGTGTCGACCGGCGTCCAACCTTCGCTGCCCGCGCGAACCCGGACCGGACGCAGATACTCCCGCGCCTCCAAGTTCCCGTCGGCGGCGGCATAGACGTCGCTGGACTCACCGCGCAGCGATGTCACCTCGACCGGCTCGCCGGTCCGCCTGGCCGCTGCCAGGGCGGCATCCGCGTTCAACCGGTCCTTGCCGTCGGCTTTCTGAGCCGACGCCGCCGCCCCGCCCCGATCCGGCGGAACGGGCCCCGAGACCGCGGCGGCCGGTGTCAGACCGGCCACCACCCCCAGACCCACCAATCCCGCCAGGGCCCCTGCCGCACCGCGCGATGGCGCGAACCCCCACATATTTCACCCCAGCTGCAAAAAAACATGAACTTTCCCTTAAAACGGGAACCAGCCCAGGACTGTATGCAGTCGCCACATAGAGCCAGAGACGGGACATGCGAGCAAATAGAACATATCGCCCCATCTTCGACACATAGTTGATCATGCCGTTCGCTCAAGGTGACCAAATCGGAAACAAAAGGGATGTTTACATCCCGTAGGACCTGTCGCACAGCGGGTGAGCGAAGGGGCGAGCACCCTGAGGCCGAGCGCTTTCAGTCGTCGTTCGGCTGTCGGCGCACTTGCACACCACGGGGCGCTCAGAGGCGCGAGCGAATCATCGAGTCCACGGCAGGCCGCCTAGAGGGTGGCGGAACGTCGAGACGGCCAAGACGGGACCGAGTAGCGAGGGACGCGAAAAACGGCCGACGGCGCGGCTACCCATGCCGCACTGTGTTCTGTGCCTGCGAAGGAAGTCAGGGCGAGACAGTCGAGGCCCCTCAAGCAGTCCGCCGACGAACACGGCCGGGAAACGCCGCCAGTGCCCCGCCGCGGGCACCAGCCCCGTCACCTGCCCCCTGGGCCCAGGAACGCAACACTGCCAACGCCCGAAGCCGCCGCCACCAGGGCCGACCACACCACCCCGTGCGAAACCCGCACACCATCGACCTCGGCGCCCCCGCGCCCACCCGACCGTGCGCCCACCAGACCTGCCCGCGCACCGGCGCCCGTCCATCTGCCAGCCGTCCACGATCACCGTGCCGGCCGGCACCATGCCCAAGCTCCGCCAAGACTTTCCCTAGGGCAGGACCGCCCGGCAACGCGCCTTCCGCAGCCTGCACAGTCACGTCGAAGGACTCAACGGCCGCGTCGCCCCGGCACTCATGGCCGCAGTGCAGCTGATGGTCGAGAACCTCAGGACCATCGAGTCGTTCCTGCGCACCAGACGACTGTGGAGGACTGAGCGCTACACGATCGCCTTAGTCCCCCGAGACCCCTACGAGCCGGATGCGACCGGAAGGGATCGGAGCGGCGTCAACACGCCCGCACGCCCCGCCCAAAACATAGATCCCCAGCGGTAACGGCCGAAGCCATACCGACGCGCCGTGGGACACCAGCACTCCGGCCCTGCGGCCACTTCGGCATGCCCGCGTACCCATCGCACGCTCCACTCGACGCGTCCACGACGCCACCGCGAGCTTCCCGGAGCGCCAGTCCTGCCGAACCAAGCCTCAGAAACACGAGATCCCGCCCAACTCGATGAGTTGGGCGGGATCTCGTGATCCATTCCCGACCTAAGTCGTGAACAGGTTGTGCAGTGGACCTGTGGGGATTTGAACCCCAGACCCCCTCGATGCGAACGAGGTGCGCTACCAGACTGCGCCACAGGCCCTTGCAACGAGTGAAACTCTAGCATCCCGATCGGGGTGCTCGGAAATCCGCTCCTCGCTGGTCAGCCAGGGGGATCTCACGATGGCTCACTCGTTCGCCGCGCGCGGCCGCTCGCCGTCCTCGTACTGATCGAAGAGCGGCGTACGACCCCGCTCGCGGGCCCGCCGCGCGGAAGCCGCACGCCGGGCATCACTGCGCCCGCCGCCGTCGGCACCATCGGCGCCGTCGATGTCGTCGGCACCGTCAGCGTCCGCGTTCCCGCTTCCCGCCGAACCGTCCCGCTGGTTCTCGTAGGACTCCCCGGCGTCCGCCGTCGGCTCCGCCGTGCTCGACCGGGCCGAGCTCCACGCGTCGGGGGCGCCCAGGTCGACGCTGCCGGTGGCGCGCGGGGCGACCGGCGCGGTCACGTACGTCGGCAGCGGTACCGGCACCGGGTCCCAGCTGTCGCCGCGTCCCGGACCGCGCTGGCGCTCGCGCTGCTGGTCGACCCACTCCGCGTGGTCGGTCTGCTCCACCAGGGCCCTGCGGTCGGCGGCGAGTGCGGAGAGCCCGGTCTCCGTCTCCGGCGCCGGTCCCTCCGCCGACTCGTCGGCAGTCGGCTCCGCGCCCGCGCCCGGGGGACGGCGGCGCGGCTGGCGTTCCCGCAGCCGCTGCGCCGCGACCTCGGCCCTGCGCCGATCCATCGTGTAGACGAAGCGCCGCCGTTCCTGGCCGCGCAGATAGACGATGTACGCGCTCAGGAGCAGGGCGGGCGCCGCGGGCGCCCACAGGAACGCGAGCCCGCCGACCGCGGCGACGACCGCGCCGACCGTGAAGGCGATGAAGAGCAGGACCGTGGTGCGCCGCCGTCGGGCGAGCACCTTCGTACGCCGTGCCCGCGCGGCCGCCTCCGCGGACGCGGCGCGCTGTGCGCGCGACGCGTTGGACCGCGGGGCGAGTTCCCGTTCGGCGCCGGATGCGGGTTCGTGCTCGGCGCCGGGTCCAGGTCCAGGTCCAGGTCCGGGGCGCGCCTTCTGACGGGCCGGAGGCTCCGCCTGACGGGCCGGAGACTCCGCGTGCCGGGCCGGGGACTCCGCGTGCCGGGCCGCGTGCTCGGCCTGCTCCGCCCGCTCACCCCGCTCACGCCGTTCCGCCCTGGAGTCCCGCTCCCCCCGGCCGCCGCCCGGAGGCGCGACGAAGGCCCGGACGTCCACCGAGTCGGTGACATCGTCCGGTTCGCCGCGCTGTTCGCCCTCTTCGGGCGAGCGCGCTTGCAGGTCCTTGGCGTATCGGCGCTCCATGCCCGCCCGTCCGGACAGCAGCCGGATGGCGGTGCTGAAGCGTTCCGTCGGACGGGCTTCGTTCAGCTCGTCCTGCCTACGGAGCCACATCGGCACCAAGTAGGCGGCCCAGGCCCCGACGATGACTGCGTAGATGAGGCCGCTGCTGCTCACGCTCACACGGTAGAGGGGTTTGCGTGAGGCCATCTGCCAATTCGGCCGGTGTGTCGCACGATCTGGCTGATATCTCGAACTTTTTTTGTGACTGATGCGATCAACAGGCTGCCGTCACCGTGAAATTAATGCCTGAGACAAGCCTCATACGAGCCTCAGACGGTCGATCGCCGATTATTTTCGAACACTTATTTCATTTCCGTGGGTCGGGAACCGGACTAGGCCGTGTTCCGAGGTCGCGCCTGGTGCCAGCGGCGCAACAACCCTTCCGGTACCTCTTCGGCCGTCAGCGCGAAGACGAGATGATCGCGCCAGGCTCCGTCGATGTGCAGATACCGCGGCCGCAGCCCCTCCTCGCGGAATCCGAGTTTCTCCACGACCCGGCGGCTGGGCGTGTTCTCCGGGCGAATACAGACCTCGATACGGTGCAGCCCGACCGAGCGGAAGCAGTGGTCCACGGCGAGCGCGACGGCGGTCGGCATCACACCGCGGCCCGCGACGGACTCGTCGACCCAGTAGCCGACGTGCCCCGAGCACATCGATCCCCAGGTGATCCCCGCGACCGTCAACTGCCCGACGAGGCGGCCCTGGTACTCGATGACGAAGGGCAGCATCCGCCCCGCGTTGGCCTCGGCGCGCAGGTGTCTGACCATCTGCCGGTAGGTGGGCCTGTGCACGATCGGGCCGCTCGGCGTGGGCGGCGGAATCGTGGCCTCCCAGGGGCGCAGCCAGTCGCGGTTGCGCCGGTTGACCTCGCGCCAGGGCCGCTGGTCGCGCATCTTTATGGGGCGGAGGGCGATGTCTCCGTCCCTCAGCTCCACGGGCCAGGAAGGGCTGTTCAGCTCGCACCTCCCGCGGGTCTGGGATGGTCGCCGCCGCGCAGCTGGTCCACGGCGTGTGTGAGCAGCGGCTCCAGGACGGCGATTCCGTCGCGTACGCCGCCGGTGGAGCCCGGCAGGTTCACGATGAGCGTGCGGCCCGCGACTCCGGCGAGGCCCCGGGAGAGTACGGCCGTGGGCACCTTGTCCCTGCCGTACGCGCGGATCGCCTCCGCGATGCCGGGCACCTCGTGGTCGATGACGCGGCGGGTGACGTCGGGGGTGCGGTCGGTGGGCGAGATGCCGGTGCCGCCGGTGGTCAGGATGACGTCGTATCCGGCCGCGACACCCGCCCGCAGGGCCTGCTCGACGGGGTCGCCGTCGGGCACGACCTGAGGGCCGTCCACGGCGAAGCCGAGCGCGGTCAGGCCATCGGCGAGCAGGGGGCCGCCGCGGTCGGCGTAGATCCCGGCCGCCGCGCGGTTCGAGGCCGTCACGACGAGCGCGCTGTACGACGCGGCCGGCGCGCCGCCCGGCGATGTGTCCGGGGCCTGCGATGCGTCAGGGGCCAGCGGCGTGTCCAGGGCCTGCGGCATGTCCCGGATCTGCGGCGAATCCGGCCGCGACGCGGCGGCCGCCCCGTGCCCGTCGCCCGCTCCCGTGCCCGCGCCCGATCCCACGTTCCCGGCCCTCACGCCTCTGCTCCCGCACGTCCCTCGCGGTTCCACGTACCGGACTTCCCGCCGGTCTTCTCCTCCACGCGCACGTCCGTGATGACCGCCCCCTTGTCGACGGCCTTCACCATGTCGATCACGGTGAGGGCGGCGACGCTCACCGCGGTGAGGGCCTCCATCTCGACGCCCGTACGGTCGGTCGTCTTCACGGTGGCGAGGATCTCGACGGCGTCGTCCGCTACGGAGAGGTCGAGTTTCACTCCGGAGACCGCCAGTGGGTGGCAGAGCGGGATCAGGTCGGGCGTGCGTTTGGCGCCCATGATGCCCGCGATGCGTGCGGTGGCGAGGGCATCGCCCTTGGGGACGCCCTCACCGCGCAGCAGCTCGATCACGCGGGGCGAGACCAGGACGCGGCCGCTGGCGCGCGCGGTGCGCGCGGTCACGTCCTTCTCGGACACGTCGACCATGCGGGCGGCACCCGCCTCGTCGATGTGCGTCAGTCGCTGCTGCTCAGGGGCTCCGGGGGTGTCCCCCCGGGAAATCGCGGTCATGTGCTGTGGCGCTCCCGGTCCGGGCCCCGCGCGGTGCGGCGCGCGGGCCTGTTGTGCGCGACACGGTACCGCGCGGGCGGCCTTCTCAGCCGAGCAGGACCACCTCGACGTCGGTGCCGGGCTCCACCGATGTGGTGGCCTCGGGGACGACGATCAGCGCGTCCGCGTGCGCGAGCGCGGCGATCAGATGCGAACCGGAACCGCCCACGGGCGTCACTTCACCGGCCTCCGCGTCGTACTTCCCGCGCAGGAACTGTCGGCGTCCCTCGGGAGAGCCGAGCGCCTTGTCCGCGACCAGCTCCGCGCGCGTGGTGGGCCTGTGCACCTCCGGGAGGCCCATCAGGGCGCGGATCGCGGGGCGCACGAAGATCTCGAAGGAGACGTACGACGACACGGGGTTGCCCGGCAGCGCGAGGAGCGGCGTGTGGTCGGGGCCGATCGAGCCGAAGCCCTGCGGCTTGCCCGGCTGCATGGCGAGCTTGCGGAACTCCACGCCGCTGCCCGCCCCGATGCCCTCCTCGTCGTCGGGGTCGCCGATGGCGGACAGGGCCTCCTTGACGACGTCGTACGCGCCGACGCTCACGCCGCCCGTGGTGACGATGAGGTCGGCGCGGATCAGCTGGTCCTCGATGGTGGAGCGCAGCGTCTCCGCGTCGTCGGCCACCGCGCCGACCCGGTAGGCGATGGCTCCGGCGTCCCTGGCGGCCGCCGTGAGGGCGAAGCTGTTGGAGTCGTAGATCTGCCCCTCGGCCAACTCCTCGCCCGGCTGGATCAGTTCGCTGCCGGTGGACATGACGACCACGCGCGGGCGCGGGCGCACCTTCACCGTGCCGCGGCCGATCGCGGCGAGCAGGGCGATCTGCGGCGCACCGAGCACCGTGCCCGCGGTCAGGGCGCGGTCGCCCGCCTGGACGTCGCTGCCACGCGCGCGTACGTGCGCGCGTGCCTCGGCGGGGCGGTGCACACGGACCTCGCCCGACGCGCCCTCGGGGGCCGCGCTGTGGGCGCGCATGCCGGAGACGGGGCCCTCGCCGAGGCCTCCGTCGGTCCACTCCACGGGGACGACGGCCTCGGCGCCGGGCGGCAGCGGGGCACCGGTCATGATGCGCGCGGCCTGCCCCGCGCCGACGGTGGGTCCGGCGCCCGCGCCCGCGGCCACGTCGCCGATGACGGTCAGGACGGCGGGGAACTCCTCGCTCGCGCCCGCGACATCGGCGACGCGCACCGCGTACCCGTCCATGGAGCTGTTGTCGAAGGGCGGCAGCGAGACGGGCACCGTGACGTCCTCGACGAGCACGCAGCCCTGGGCGTCGAGGAGTTGGAGCTCGATGGGTTCCAGCGGGCGGACCGTGCCGAGGATGTCGTCCACGTGCTCGTCCACCGACCAGAGGTGGTTCTGGCCGGTGACCGGTGTCGTCGTGCTGCTGCTCAAAGTGCTACATCTCCTCGGTGACGTAACTGCGAAGCCAGGCCTGGAAGTCCGGGCCCAGATCTTCACGTTCGCACGCGAGTCTGACAATGGCACGCAGATAGTCGCCGCGGTCCCCGGTGTCATAGCGGCGGCCCTTGAAGACGACGCCGTGCACCGGGCCGCCGACCTTCTCGTCCGCGGCGAGCTGCTGGAGGGCGTCGGTGAGCTGGATCTCGCCGCCGCGGCCCGGCTCGGTCTTGCGCAGCACGTCGAAGACGTTCGGGTCCAGGACGTAGCGGCCGATGATCGCGTAGTTCGACGGGGCGTCCGCGGGGTCCGGCTTCTCGACCAGGTCGGTGACCTTGACGACGTCGTCGCCGTCGGCGGTGGCCTCGACGGCCGCGCAGCCGTAGAGGTGGATCTGCTGCGGGTCCACCTCCATGAGCGCGATGACGCTGCCGCCGTGCCGCGCCTGGATCTCGACCATGCGGGCGAGCAGCGGGTCGCGCGGGTCGATGAGGTCGTCGCCGAGGAGGACGGCGAACGGCTCGTGGCCCACGTGCGGAGCGGCGCACAGGACGGCGTGACCGAGCCCCTTGGGGTCGCCCTGACGTACGTAGTGCATGGTCGCCAGGTCGCTGGGCTCCTGGACCTTGGCGAGGCGGGCCTCGTCGCCCTTCTTCAGGAGGGCGGACTCCAGCTCGTAGTTGCGGTCGAAGTGGTCCTCCAGGGGGCGCTTGTTGCGGCCCGTGATCATGAGGACATCGTCGAGACCGGCGGAGACGGCCTCCTCGACCACGTACTGGATCGCCGGCTTGTCGACGACCGGCAGCATTTCCTTGGGAGTCGCCTTCGTGGCGGGCAGGAAGCGCGTGCCGAGGCCGGCGGCGGGGATGACCGCCTTGGTGATCCTGGGGTGCGGGGGGTGAGACTCAGTCATGGCGACCACCATATCCGGTACGTATGCGCGGAATCTGTGGGTCCAGATAATTGATTGTGATATGCGAGCACACGGAAGGATTTGTGATTGCCGATGAGCGGAACCGACCCCGGCGGGCAGCCAACCAAGCGGACGTTGCGGCGGGACTTCCTCGCGGTGAGGAGCCGGTTTACTCAGGATGACGTGGAAAAGGCCGCTTCGGTTCTCGCCGGGCGCGCACTGGAACTCCCCGAACTGGCCGCGGCACGCACGGTAGCGGCCTACGTCTCCGTGGGCGGCGAGCCCGGCACGCGCGCCCTCCTCGACGCCCTCCACGCGCGCGGGACACGGGTTCTGCTGCCCGTACTACTCGCCGACAACGACCTGGACTGGGGCGTGTACGACGGAGCGGGCGCACTCGCCCGCGTGCAACACCAGGGAAAGATCGAGCTGTTGGAGCCCTCCGGGGAGCGGCTCGGCCCCGACGCCGTCCTGACGGCCGACGCCGTGCTGCTTCCGGGGCTCGCCGTGGACGAGCGCGGGATGCGGCTCGGGCGGGGCGGCGGATCGTACGACCGGGTCCTGGCCCGCCTGGAGCGCGCGGCCGCCGATCCCGCGCTCGTGGTGCTTCTGTACGACTCCGAAGTGGTCGCGCACGTCCCGGTGGAGGCACACGACCGAGCGGTGCACGCCGTCGTGACGCCGTCGGGCGCGCGCCGCTTCCGCTGAGCCCTCCGCCGAGCCCCCTCCGATGCTGAAAGGGCCCTCCACGCGTGCGTGGAGGGCCCTTTCAGGATGTGCCGTGCGCGGTCAGGGAGTCAGCACCAGCTTGTCGCTCGTGCTGTCCTCCACCGCCTTGTCGTTGAAGGCCCACGGCAACAGCTCGCCCTTGGCCCACTTGTCGGTCTGGTCGGTGTAGTGCGCGTTGTACGCGTGTCCCGAGGCGCCGGTGAGGTTGATCCACTTGGACTTGTCGAGGTCCTTGAGGTTGACCACCATGCGCATCGACGGCACCCAGACCACTCCGTAGCCGCCCGCCGCGTTCCAGCCGGTGGCGTTGACCGCGGCCTCGCCGCCGCCGAGGTTCCACGGGCCGCGGTTGAGCACGAACTGCAGCCAGCCGGGGCCTTCGGTGCCCAGCGTCTGGTTCTTCAGCGTGAGGCGGTGCAGGCGGCCCCAGCTCCAGGTGTCGACGTCCTTGCCGAGCTTGGCCGTCAGGTCCCAGCGCGCGTCCTCCAGGGCCCGCTTGAACAGCTGGTCGCGGGTCTTGGTCTCGTCGTCAGTGCGCGTCGCCGGGGACTTCCACCAGTCGTTGTCCTCGTCGTCGATGATCTTGCGGATCACCTCGTAGTAGCGGTCGCCGCCGTCGGGCTGGGCCGAGTCCGCGTCGCGCTCGCCGCACTCGCGGACCTTCTCGCCCTCGTCGGCGGGGCCGGTGTTGCCTGCCGGTTCGACGTTCAGGCACTGGCCCTTGACGCGCAGCTCCTTGGGGAGCTTGTTGCCGAAGGCGAGCTTGAGGACGCTGCGCCAGACCGCGTTGAAGTACGCGGCGGCCGCCGAGTCGGCGTCCTGGGTGTAGTCCCAGCCCTCCAGGAGCTTCTGGGCCTCACGGACGTACTTGTCCTTGACGTCGATCTTGAGCAGCTTGGGCACGAGCAGCTTGGCGATCTCGCTGCTGTTGTCCATCTGCATGAGGCGCATGTCCTCGGTGGAGATCTTGCCGCCGTTCTTGATCTTCGACTGGATGAGATCGTCGATCCGCTGGCTGCGCGCCCCGTAGCCCCAGTCCGCGGTGAGGTCGTAGGGGTAGCTCTTGCCGACCACGGCCTGGTTGGCGGTGACGATGTAGCCGCGCTTCGGGTCGTACTCGTAGGGCAGCGCGTCCTGCGGGATGTAGCCGGTCCAGCGGTAGGCAGGGTCCCAGCCGGGGGCGGGGAGCGAGCCGTCGCCCTTGCCGCGGACCGGGATCTTGCCGGGTGCCTGGTAGCCGATGTGTCCTTCGGTGTCCGCGTAGATCAGGTTCTGGGAGGGCACTTCAAAAGAAGCGGCCGCCTTGCGGAACTCCGTGAAGTCCTTCGCCCTGTTGAGCTCGAAGACGGCGTCCATGGACTTGCCCGGGGTCAGCGCGGTCCAGCGCAGCGCCACTCCGTAGCCGTCGCCCCGGTCGGGGGCCGCGGTGTCGACATGGGCCTTCTTGCCGACCTTGACCAGCTCGTCGTCGCGGTCGGAGATCAGCGGACCGTTGTTGGTCTCGCGGACCGTGATCTTCTTCGAGCTGCCGCCCGCGACCTTGATGACCTCTTCGCGGGTCTTGAAGGGCAGCACCTTGTCGTCGTACTGGTAGCCGTCCCCGGTGAACTTCTCCAGGTACAGGTCCGTGACGTCGGCGCCGAGGTTCGTCATGCCCCAGGCGATGTCCTTGTTGTGGCCGATGACCACGCCCGGCATGCCGGCGAAGGTGTAGCCCGAGACGTCGTACTGGCACTTCGAAGAGACCGAGCGGCAGTGCAGGCCCATCTGGTACCAGACGGACGGCAGCTGCGGCGCGAGGTGCGGGTCGTTGGCCAGGAGCGGCTTGCCGGTGATGGTGTGCTCGCCCGAGACCACCCACGAGTTCGAACCGATGCCGTTGCCGTTCGGGCCGAGGATCGCGGGCACCTTGTCCAGGACGTTCGACAGGCCCGAGAGCTGGGACTGCAGTCCCGACGGCGCCTGCGCGCCGCCCGCCAGGCCGGTGCCCGTCGCGCCGTTGGTGCCCGTCTGGGTGCTCGTGGTGCCCTCGGGGTCGTACTCCTTGGTGACGCTGTTGAGGGCGCCCTCCTGGACGATCGGCTTGTTCCGCTTGTACGGGTAGGCCGGGTACAGGTCCTTGATCTGCTCGGGGCCGAGGCGGCTCGTCATCAAGGAGCGGTCGATCTCGTCCTGCATGTTGCCGCGCAGGTCCCAGGCCATCGCCTTGAGCCAGGCCACGGAGTCGACGGGCGTCCACTCCTTGGGCGCGTAGTCGTTCTCGAAGCCGAGCGCCGCGTACTCGACGGAGATGTCCTTGCCGTCCTTGCCGGCCAGGTAGGCGTTGACTCCCTTGGCGTACGCCTGGAGGTACTTCTTCGTCTCCGGAGAGAGCTTGGAGTCGTACTCCTTCTTCGCCACCCGGTGCCAGCCCAGGGTGCGCAGGAATTCATCGGTCTTGACCTGACCCTTGCCGAACATCTCGGAGAGCCGCCCGGAGGTCATATGACGGCGTACGTCCATCTCCCAGAAGCGGTCCTGCGCCTGGACGTAGCCCTGGGCCATGAAGAGGTCGGCGTCGGTGTCGGCGTAGATCTGCGGGATTCCGTTGCCGTCGCGCTTCACCTCGACATTGCCGGAGAGGCCGTCGAGTTTGATCGATCCCTTGGTCTGCGGGAAGGAGGCGCGCACGGTGCTGACGCTCCAGTACGCGCCGAAGCCGATGCCTCCGACGATGGCCAAGACCAGGACGATCACGATGAGTCGGGCTCGGCGCCCCTTCTTCTTGCCGGACTTATGACCGGAAGAGGCGGTGGTGTTGGAGGGCATCGCTGTCCTTGCTGTCCTTACGCGAGCGGCAGGGCGGGCTGTGCTGTCGACTGGGCGGCTCTGGGAGCGCTGGAGCAACCATAGGCGCAGGGCGTTGCGGCTCCGGACGCGGAGTCAGGAACGCGAGGCCGTCGAGTCCGGAACCTACATGCCCGGATATCGGAAGAGTGTTCGATGGCATCAAGAAGGCGTTAACAATTAGGTAAGGTAACGAAGTACTTGGCTCGGTACTTGGCTCGCATGAGGTCCCAAGTACGCGCACGGAGGAAGGAACGGCCCCTGACTGTCCACCACCTCAACCAGCTCCTGCTCGTCTGCTCGCTCGTTCTGCTCGTCGCGGTGGCGGCGGTCCGCATCTCGTCGCGCAGCGGGCTCCCCAGCCTGCTGCTCTACCTCGGAATCGGCGTCGCGATAGGCCAGGACGGCATCGGCAACGTCACCTTCAACAACGCCGAGCTGACGCAGGTCATCGGCTACGCCGCCCTGGTCGTGATCCTCGCCGAGGGCGGCCTCGGCACGAAGTGGAAAGAGGTCAAGCCGGCCCTGCCCGCGGCGGCCGCGCTCTCCACCCTCGGCGTCGCCGTCAGCGTCGGCGTCACGGCCGCCGGAGCGCACTACCTCGTCGGCCTGGAATGGCGGCAGGCCCTGATCATCGGCGCGGTGGTGTCCTCCACGGACGCGGCGGCGGTCTTCTCCGTACTGCGCAAGGTGCCGCTCCCCTCCCGAGTGACAGGTGTCCTCGAAGCGGAGTCGGGCTTCAACGACGCCCCCGTGGTGATCCTCGTCGTGGCGTTCTCCACGGCGGGCCCCGTGGACGCCTGGTACCTGCTGATCGGCAAGATCGCCCTGGAGCTGGCGATCGGCGCCGCGATCGGCCTCGCGGTCGGCTGGCTCGGCGCCTACGGCCTGCGGCACGTGGCCCTGCCCGCCTCAGGCCTGTATCCCATCGCCGTCATGGCCATCGCGGTCACGGCGTACGCGGCGGGCGCCATGGCCCACGGCAGCGGCTTCCTCGCCGTCTACCTCGCCTCGATGGTCCTCGGCAACGCCAAGCTGCCGCACTGGCCCGCCACCCGAGGCTTCGCCGAAGGGCTCGGCTGGATCGCCCAGATCGGCATGTTCGTCCTGCTCGGCCTCCTGGTGACCCCGCACGACCTGCTCGACGACACCTGGCCGGCGATCATCATCGGCCTGGTCCTGACGATGGTGGCGCGCCCCCTGGAAGTCGTGCTCAGCCTGCTGCCGTTCCGCATGCCCTGGCAGGAGAAAGCACTGCTCTCCTGGGCGGGCCTGCGCGGCGCCGTGCCCATCATCCTGGCGACCATCCCCATGGTCGGCGGCGTCGAGGACAGCCAGCGGATCTTCAACATCGTCTTCGTCCTGGTCGTCGTCTACACCCTGATCCAGGGCCCCACGCTGCCCTGGCTGGCCCGGAAGCTGCGCCTGGGCGACTCCTCGGAGGCCGCCGACCTCGGCATCGAGTCGGCGCCCCTGGAGCGGCTGCGCGGGCATCTGCTGTCGGTGGGCATCCCCAAAGGGTCGCGGATGCACGGCGTCGAGGTCGGCGAGCTGCGGCTGCCCCAGGGCGCCGCGGTCACGCTCGTCGTACGCGACGGCGAATCGTTCGTTCCGCTACCGGCCACGGTGCTGCGGCGCGGCGACGAGCTCCTGGTGGTGGCCACCGACCCGGTGCGGGACGCCGCCGAGAAGCGGCTGCGCGCGGTCGGCCACGGCGGCAAGCTCGCCGGATGGCTGGGAACTGCTGGAGAAAAGCACCAATCGTAGGTGGCAGGGGTCTCATCGGCTGCGATCACAGGGGCAGATGAGGCCCTTCCCTGTAGGATGAAGGCACCAGATCGAACCAACTCTGCCTGAAGCAGAGCTGGCGCGACCGTATGGCGGTCGAGGCACCCCCGCAGTGGAGCCCGGCATCTACCGCAGTTCCGCGCAAGAGGACAGCTCTCGGCGCCCCCGCACGGGCGCGCTACCAGGCGGCAGAAAGGCACGGGCCGTGGCATCCACGGTCACCGAATCCCGCCCGGGCTACGGACAGCTCCTGCGCACCCCTCGCGCCTGGACGTTCCTGCTTCCCGGCTTCGCCGCACGTCAGCCGTTCGCGATGCTCACCATCTCGATCGTGCTCCTTGTGCAGCACACCACCGGCTCCTACGGCATCGCGGGCGCCGTCTCCGCCGTCACCGGCGTCTCCATGGCGATGTTCGCGCCGTTCAGCGGCAAGCTCGCCGACCGCTTCGGACAGCGCGCCGTGCTGCTGCCCGGCGTGCTCGTGCACTCCGCCTCGGTGCTCACCATGACGGTCCTCGCGCTCTCCGACGCCCCCTTGTGGGCACTTTTCGTCGCCGCCGTGCCCGCGGGCGCCTCGACGCCGCAGATCGGCCCCATGGTGCGGGCCCGCTGGGCCGCCAAGCTGCAGGACTCCCCGCTGGCCGGTACGGCGGCCGCCTTCGAGTCGGTCACCGACGAGCTGACCTTCGTCCTCGGCCCGCTCTTCGCGACCGCGCTGTGCACCACGATCGACCCGGCCGCCGGACTGCTCACCGAGGCCGGACTCACGCTGGTGGGCGGCCTGCTGTTCGCCGCCCAGAAGAGCACCCAGCCCAAGCCCGCCGCGCACGGCGCGGAGCACGCACGCGTGGAGCACGTTTCCGCGCTGCGCATCCCCGGTGTGCGGGTCCTGATCGTCACGTTCCTCGGCATCGGCGCCGTCTTCGGCGGCATGCAGGTCTCGCTGGCCGCCTTCACCGAGTCGATCGGCGAGCCCGGCCTGAACGGTGTCCTGTACGGGACGTTCGCCGCGGGCAACATGCTCTCCGGCATCGCCTGCGGCGCCATCGCCTGGAAGGTCTCCCCGCAGCGGCGCCTCCTCGTCGGTTACGCGGCGCTGACCCTGATGGCCTCCGGACTGTGGGCGGCGCACTCCGCGCTCCTGCTCGCCGGGCTAGGCCTGCTCGTCGGCGTC
This sequence comes from Streptomyces kanamyceticus, assembly GCF_008704495.1. Taxonomy (NCBI): domain Bacteria; kingdom Bacillati; phylum Actinomycetota; class Actinomycetes; order Kitasatosporales; family Streptomycetaceae; genus Streptomyces; species Streptomyces kanamyceticus. The sequence continues at coordinate 5,870,057 of NZ_CP023699.1, read as the reverse complement.
TGCATCGCTCCCGCGCTGATCAGCGGCTACACCCTGGTCGACAAGCTGGTCCCGCCGACCGGGCGCACGGAGGCCTTCACCTGGCTCACCGGCGCCGTCGCGCTCGGCCAGGCCGCCGCCGTCACGGTCGCGGGACAGCTGGAGGACCGTTTCTGGGACGGTGCCGGATTCCTGGTCCCCCTGGGGGGCACGGCACTGGCCTTCGTGGTGCTGATCGCCCTGCGGTCACGGCTCGTGCCGAAGGCGCCGGGGCGGACGGTGGCGCGTGGCGTGAGTCACCGCACGCCGGTCACGGTGGACTGATCTCGCGGAATACGTCACTATGGACCGTCGTTAGCACTCATCGAGTGAGAGTGCCAGGAGGAAGCAAGTGCCGACGTACCAGTACCAGTGCACCGAGTGTGGCGAGGGCCTCGAGGCGGTGCAGAAGTTCACCGATGACGCCCTGACCGTGTGCCCCAACTGCGACGGACGCCTCAAGAAGGTGTTCTCGGCGGTCGGCATCGTCTTCAAGGGATCCGGCTTCTACCGCAACGACAGCCGCGGCTCGTCGTCGAGCAGCACGCCGGCCACGTCGAAGGGCTCCTCCGACGCGAAGTCCTCTTCGTCGTCCTCGGATTCTTCTTCGTCGTCGTCTTCCTCGTCGACGTCCTCCTCCTCGGACTCGAAGTCGTCCGGCTCCTCCTCGTCGACGTCGTCGTCCTCGTCGTCGAGCTCGGCCGCGTAGCGCTTCAGCATCTTCCTCAGGACCTCGCCGTTCTCTACGGCGGGGTCCTTGGTGTTCTCCGGGGTCCACGGGATCTCCGGGTTCCCCGGGTCCTCCGGGTTCTCCCGCTTTTCGCGCGCGGATACTGTGCGGTCCATGGTGAACACGGCGAACGCGACGCGGGCCGAGATCGGCGTGATCGGCGGATCCGGCTTCTACTCCTTCCTCGACCGGGTGACCGAGGTCCAGGTCGACACCCCCTACGGAGCTCCCAGCGACTCCCTCTTCCTCGGTGAGGTCGCGGGACGCCGGGTCGCCTTCCTGCCCCGGCACGGCCGCGGCCATCATCTGCCACCGCACCGCATCAACTACCGCGCCAACCTCTGGGCGTTGCGGTCCGTGGGCGTACGCCAGGTGCTCGGTCCCTGTGCGGTGGGCGGGCTGCGGGCCGAGTACGGGCCCGGGACGCTGCTGGTCCCCGACCAGCTGGTGGACCGCACGAAATCGCGTGCGCAGACATACTTCGACGGGGTGCCGCTGCCCGACGGCGACGTGCCCAACGTCGTGCATGTCTCGCTCGCCGATCCGTACTGCCCCGTGGGGCGCGGCGCCGCGCTGAAGGCGGCGCGCGGCCGGGAGTGGGAGCCGGTGGACGGCGGGACGCTCGTGGTGGTCGAGGGGCCGCGCTTCTCGACCCGTGCGGAGTCGCTCTGGCACGCGGCGCAGGGCTGGTCGGTGGTGGGCATGACCGGGCACCCCGAGGCGGCGCTCGCCCGCGAACTGGAGCTCTGCTACACGTCGTTGACACTGGTCACCGACCTCGACGCGGGTGCGGAGACCGGCGAGGGCGTCTCGCACGACGAGGTGCTCCGGGTGTTCGCCGCCAATGTGGACCGGCTGCGGGGCGTCCTGTTCGACGCGGTGGCGGGGCTGCCGGCGGACGGGGAGCGGGAGTGTCTGTGTGCGGGGGCGCTGGGTGGGATGGAGCCGGGGATCCGGCTGCCGTGACCGGCGGGACCGGCGGGTGACCGGCGCGTGACCGGCGGCTGAGGGCGCGGAACTTCCCCTTCGGGTGAGGGAGTTATCCACAACCGGCGGGCAGTCCACAGGGCTCAGCGGGATTCGGCGCGGGCCTGCATCGTGAGAGCGCAAGCCCGGCTCTTCGCATCGCAGGCGGTGGTTGTCGTGTCCCACGTCCCTTCTCAGCCCTCTGACGCCCTTCAGTCCCGCGTCCCTTCGCAGGCCCCATCTCCAGACCGTTGCCCGGTCCCGCTCTTCACCCCCGTGCGAGTGCGCGGCGGGCATCCGCGGCTGCGCGGGCTGCTGCGGCACAGACGGCGTGCCATGGCCGCGGGCCTCGCGATGGCCGCGGCGGCGCTCGCGGCCGCGGGCCCCGGGGACACCGCGCCGCCCCGGGCGCGCGCGGCGGCCGCGGAGCCCGCGCGCGAGCGGCGGCCCGTGGAGCGGGTGACGGCGCCGGTGCGGATCGCCGACGCGGACGCGGTGCGTCTGCTGCGCCCCGGCGACCGGGTGGACGTGATCGCCGCGGACGGGTCACCCGCCGGCGGCGGCGCGCCCCGTGTGGTGGCCGCGGGGGCGCGGGTTTCGGAGGTGCCCGAGCGAGGGGAAGGTCCCGTCGAGAGCGGCGCGTTGGTGGTGCTCTCGGTGCGCCGGGACACGGCGGCACGGCTCGCGGGAGCCGGTGCGCAGGCGCGTCTGGCGGTGACCCTGCGGTGAACAGGAGTGTTCACGATCGCACTGAACCCCTGTCAAGTCGCCCATTCGTGCGAGCGAATTGGACAGGCCAACCACGGTCTGACGTAGGTTGCGAAGTTGTTTGTTCCGCAACCCGCACATGCAACGAAAGGCCTCGTGGTGAGCGAGAAGAAGGAACCGGGCGTCTGGGAGGGCTTCAAAGCCTTCCTGATGCGCGGCAATGTCGTCGACCTGGCGGTCGCGGTGGTCATCGGCGCCGCGTTCACGAACATCGTGAACTCGGTGGTCAAGGGTGTCATCAACCCGCTCGTCGGCGCCTTCGGGACGAAGGATCTCGACCACTACAGCTCGTGCCTGAAGGCACCGTGCGAGATGAAGGCCGACGGGACGGTCGCCAGCGGCATCCCGATCATGTGGGGTTCCGTGCTCAGCGCGGTCCTCAGCTTCGTGATCACCGCGGCCGTCGTGTACTTCCTGATGGTCCTGCCGATGGCCAAGTACCTGGCCAAGCAGGCCGCGCGGAAGGCCGCGAAGGAGGGCACCCAGGAGGTCATGGAGCTGTCCGAGCTGGAGGTCCTCAAGGAGATCCGCGACGCCCTGGTGGCGCAGCGCGGCTCGGGGCACCGCGAGGAGTAGCGCCCGCTCAGAGGTGGTGGGGCGGCTTCTCGTCGAGGAAGCGGGCCAGGTCGGCGGCGCTGTCGCCACCGGCTTCGGCCCGCTCTCCCCACCCTCGGTCCGTGTCGTCCGAAGACTGCTGCGACAGCGGGTCGTCGAAGATCAGCGCGTTCTTCGGCTTCTTCGGCCCCTCCGGATCACGCGGTTCGGGGGCGGGGGCGGTGCTCATGCCTCCAGGGTACGTCCAGGGCGCGGACGGACCCCGGTCAGCTCGGGGCCTCCGCGCCCTTGCGGACGTAGAACCACCAGCAGACGACCAGGCACGTGGCGTAGAAGCCGATGAACATCCACAGCGCGGTGGTGACGGCCAGGTTGGCGAACATCGCGGGGATGAAGAAGAAGCCGTACGCCGCGATGGCCGCGGAGAACCCGGTGACCGCGCCCGACTCCATCTCGGCCTGCTTCAGCGCGGCGCCCTCCGCCTCGGGGCCCTGGCCCGCCGCCTTCTTCAGGTGCAGGTCCCTGAAGATCACCGGGATCTGCCGGAACGTCGAGCCGTTGCCGACGCCGGAGAACGCGAAGGCGCAGAGGAACCCGACGTAGAAGGCCCAGAAGCTGCCCTTGTCCCCGCCGGACGGCAGCGCGCTGATCACGACGACCAGCGAAGCGGCCATGCCGACGAAGGACACCAGGGTGACCCGGGCGCCGCCGATCTTGTCCGACAGCCACCCGCCGGCCCAGCGGGTGAGGGCGCCGATGAAGGGGCCGATCCAGGCGTAGGTGGTGGCCTGGTAGCCCGAGGCCGAGAAGTTGTTCTTGATCAGCAGCGGCAGGCCCGCGGCGAAGCCGATGAACGAGCCGAAGGTGCCGACGTAGAGCCAGGTCATCAGCCAGTTGTGCTTGCGCTTGAAGATGACCTTCTGGCGGCTGAAGGGCGCGGCGGCGACCTTGAGGTCGTTCATCAGGAACCAGGCGAGCAGCGCCATGATCACCAGGAGCGGCACCCAGAGGAACGCGCCGTTCTGCAGCCAGACGTCCTCGTTCTTGACGGTGTCGCGCTGGGGGTCGCCCGCGGGGGCGCCGAGGACGGCCGCGGTGACGACCAGCGGGGCGACCAGCTGGACGACGGAGACGCCGAGGTTGCCGAGGCCGCCGTTGAGTCCCGCGGCGCTGCCCTTCTCCTTCTTGGGGAAGAAGAAGCCGATGTTCGCCATCGACGAGGAGAAGTTGGCGCCGCCGATGCCGCAGACCGCGGCGATCAGGGCGAGCTCCCAGTAGGGGGTGCCGGTGTCCTGGAGCGCGAAGCCCAGCCAGAGCATGGGGGCGATCAGGATCAGCGTGGAGAACGCGGTGAACTTCCGCTCGCCGAAGATCGGCCCGATGAAGGTGTAGAGGATCCGGAAGGTGCCACCGGTGAGGCCGGGGATGGCCGTCAGCCAGAACAGCTGCGAGGTGGTGAGGCCGAACCCGACGTCGTTGAGGCGGACCGCGGTGACCGACCAGACCTGCCAGACGACGAAGCCGAGCATCAGGGCCGGGATCGACACCCACAGATTGCGGTTGGCGACCTTGTGTCCCGTGGTGCGCCAGAAGGAGTCGTCCTCGGGCTGCCATTCCGCGATCGCCGATCCGGGACGGTAGGTGTCGCCCGTCCGCCGGTGGCTGGTGGGAGCACTCATGCGGCCACGCTAGGCACAGCCCCTGGTGAGCGCCTGTTCGATGGACCGTTCGATGGGCCGTTCGGGTGGCGCGGGCCGGGTGGACCGGGTGGGCCGTGGCCGACGTCAGACGGCCTTGAGGCCCTGCGCCTCGAAGATCTTCTTGGCGGCGGCGACCTGCTCCGGTGTCGGCGAGGGGGTGTCACGCAGCGTGAAGTCCTTGCCGAGCGCGTCCCACTTCGCCTCGCCCAGCTTGTGGAAGGGCAGCACGTCGACGCGCGAGACGTTGCCGAGCGAGGCGGCGAAGCGGGCGACGCCCTCGATGTTCGCCGGGTCGTCGGTCAGGCCGGGCACGAGGACGAAGCGCACCCAGACGTCCTTGCCGAGGTCGGCCAGACGGTGGGCGAAGTCGAGGGTGGGTGCCAGCGGACGGCCCGTGACCTTCTGGTACGTCTCGGGGTGCCAGGACTTGATGTCGAGGAGCACCAGGTCGACGTCGCGGAGCAGGGCGTCGGTGGCGCGTGCGCCGAGGAAGCCCGAGGTGTCCAGGGCGGTGTGCAGGCCCAGTTCGTGCTTGAGGCGGTGCAGGAGTTCACCGGTGAAGACGGGCTGCAGGAGGGGCTCGCCGCCGCTGACGGTGGCTCCTCCTCCGGCGGCCGAGATGAACCTGGTGTACTTGGCCGCTTCCGCGATGACGTCGTCGGCCGTGGTCCGCTTGCCGTCGCGCATCCGCCAGGTGTCCGGGTTGTGGCAGTACAGGCAGCTCAGCGGGCAGCCGGCGAGGAAGGTCACGAAGCGCGTGCCGGGGCCGTCGACGCCGGTGGACAGGTCCCAGGAGTGGATGGACCCGGTGACGGGCCGGTGGGTCGCGGCCGCGGCGGGCGTGGCCGCGTCCTCATCGGCCACGACGGGGCGTACGGGGATGTCGGTACCGAGCAGGACAGCCATGGCGGAACTCCCGAACTACTGGCAGGACGTGGTGTGCGCGGCACCCGGGGCCGGGGTGAGGGCCCGGCCCCGGGGCCGCGGATCGGGGGCGGCTCCTTGGTGGGAGCCGGTGGCTCAGAGCGAGCCGTGGAAGGTGCGGTTGATGACGTCGAGCTGCTGGTCGCGGGTGAGCCGGATGAAGTTGACCGCGTATCCGGAGACCCGGATGGTCAGCTGCGGGTAGTTCTCCGGGTTCTCCATGGCGTCCTCGAGCGTCGTCTTGTTGAGCACGTTGACGTTCATGTGGAAGCCGTCGCTGGCCATGAAGCCGTCCAGGACGCCGGAGAGGTTCGCCACCCGCTCCTCGGGGGTGCGGCCGAGCGCGTCCGGGGTGATGGTGTTGGTCAGCGAGATGCCGTCCTCGGCGTCGTCGTAGTTGAGCTTGGCGACCGACATCGCGGAGGCGATGTAGCCGTGCTCGTCGCGGCCGTTCATCGGGTTGGCACCCGGGGCGAACGGCTCGCCCGCGCGGCGGCCGTCGGGGGTGTTGCCGGTCTTCTTGCCGTAGACGACGTTCGAGGTGATCGTCAGGACCGACTGGGTGTGCACCGCGTTCCGGTAGGTCGGGTGCTGGCGGATCTTGCCCATGAAGTCGGAGACGATCCGCTGGGCGATGGCGTCGGCCCGCTCGTCGTTGTTGCCGTAGGCCGGGTAGTCGCCCTCGATCTCGTAGTCGACGGCGAGGCCCGTCTCGTCGCGGATGACCTTGACCTTGGCGTGCTTGATGGCCGAGAGGGAGTCCGCCGCGACCGAGAGACCCGCGATGCCGCAGGCCATCGTGCGCAGGATCTCCTGGTCGTGCAGGGCCATCTCGATGCGCTCGTAGGCGTACTTGTCGTGCATGTAGTGGATGACGTTGAGCGCGTGCACGTACGTCTTGCCGAGCCAGCCGAGCATCGCGTCGTACTGCGCGGCGACGGTCTCGTAGTCCAGGTACTCGTCGGTGATGGGCTCGAAGCCCTCGACGACGAGCTTGCCGGACTTCTCGTCGCGGCCGCCGTTGATCGCGTAGAGCAGCGCCTTGGCGACGTTCACGCGGGCGCCGAAGAACTGCATCTGCTTGCCGACGGCCATCGCCGATACGCAGCAGGCGATCGCGGTGTCGTCGCCGTACTTGGGGCGCATCAGTTCGTCGGACTCGAACTGGATGGCCGAGGTGTCGATGGCGACCCTGGAGGCGAACTCCTTGAAGCCCTGGGGCAGTCGCTGCGACCAGAAGACCGTGAGGTTCGGCTCGGGGGCCGGGCCGAGGTTGTAGAGGGTCTGCAGGGCGCGGAAGGTGGTGCGCGAGACCAGCGGGCGGCCGTCCTCGCCGATGCCCGCCATCGACCAGGTGACCCAGGTCGGGTCGCCGGAGTAGAGCTCGTTGTACTCGGGGGTGCGCAGGAAGCGGACGATGCGGAGCTTGATGACGAAGTCGTCGATGAACTCCTGGGCCTCGGCCTCGGTGATGCGCCCTGCCTCGATGTCGCGCTGGAGGTAGATGTCGAGGAAGTTGTCGATGCGGCCGATCGACATGGCCGCGCCGTTCTGCTCCTTCACGGCGGCGAGGTAGGCGAAGTACAGCCACTGGATGGCCTCGCGGCCCGTGGTGGCGGGCTTCGAGATGTCGTAGCCGTACGACATCGCCATGGTCTTCAGTTCCTTGAGGGCCTTGATCTGCTCGGAGACCTCCTCGCGGCCGCGGATGACCTCTTCGGTCGCCCACTGCTCGCCGAGCGCGGCCTTGTCGGCCTCCTTCGCGGCGATCAGGTGGTCGACGCCGTAGAGGGCGACGCGGCGGTAGTCGCCGATGATGCGGCCGCGGCCGTAGGCGTCGGGCAGGCCCGTGATGATGCCGGAGGAGCGGCAGGCGCGGATCTCGGGGGTGTAGGCGTCGAAGACGCCTTCGTTGTGGGTCTTGCGGAGGTGGGTGTAGACCTCCCTGACCTCGGGATCGGCCTCGTAGCCATAGGCGTTGAGGGCGGTCTCGACCATGCGCCAGCCGCCGTTGGGCATGATCGCGCGCTTGAGGGGGCCGTCGGTCTGCAGGCCCACGATCAGGTCGCGGTCGGCGTCGATGTAGCCGGGCTTGAAGGCGTCGATGCGGGACGGGGTCTTCACGTCCACGTCGTAGACGCCCTGCTCGATCTCCGCGGGGAACATCGAGAGGAGCTTCTCCCAGACCTGGGTGGTGCGTTCGGTCGCACCGGCCAGGAAGGAGTCGTCCCCTTCGTACGGGATGTAGTTCTGCTGCACGAAGTCGCGGACGTCGACGGCGTCGCGCCACAGACCGCCCTTGAAGCCGTCCCAGGCCCCGTCGTGCACTGTCGTTTCCGCAGGAGTGGCAGTCATGACCCGCACCTTCCGTATCGCTTCGTCGCTACGCCTCCATTCCACTCCTGTTTGATCGATCAGGGGCCCCGCAATGGTCCTCGATTGGGGACCGATAGTCCCCAATTCCCGCACGCCGGGGCCCACATCAACGCTCTGACCAGGTGTTTTCCATGGGACTTTGGACCTAAGTTCGCTTGTGAATGCATTCACAAGAAATTCCCGGCCGCCCCGTGGTACGGGATGACCGGGAAAGGCGGGTGGCGCGACGCGTCAGCTCGGGGCCTCCGCGCCCTTGCGGGCGTAGAACCACCAGGCGACCGCGATGCAACTGACGTAGAAGCCCACGAAGCCCCACATCGCGCTGGTCACCGCGAAGTTGGCGAACATCGCGGGGATGAAGAAGAAGCCGTACGCCGCGATGGCGGAGGTGAAGCCGGTGACGGCGCCCGCCTCCATCTCCGACTGCTTCAGCGCCTTCGTGTACTCGGGCGTGCCCTCGGTCAGGCCCTTCAGGTGCTGGCTGCGGAAGATCACCGGGATCTGCCGGAACGTGGAGCCGTTGCCGATGCCCGAGAAGAAGAACGCGCTCAGGAAGCAGGCGAAGAAGCCCCAGAAGTTGCCGTTGTCGCCGCCGGAGGGAAGGAAGTTGATGACGCCGATGATCGAGATCGCCATGCCGACGAACGAGATGATGGTGACCCGCGCACCGCCGATCTTGTCGGCGATCCAGCCACCGGCCCAGCGGGCGAGCGCGCCCACGGCCGGGCCCATCCAAGCGTAGGTGGCCGCGGAGTAGGCCGCGTCGATCGGGGTGAACGTGGTCTTGATCAGCATCGGCAGGGCCGCGGCGAAGCCGATGAAGGAGCCGAAGGTGCCGACGTAGAGCCAGGTCATCAGCCAGTTGTGCTTGCGCTTGAAGATGACCTTCTGCTGGCTGAAGGGGGTCGAGGCGACCTTGAGGTCGTTCTGGCCGAACCAGGCGACGACGGCCAGGATCACCAGGACGGGCACCCACAGGAACGCGGCGTTCTGCAGCCACACGGGAGTGCCGTCGGCCTTGTGCTGGGCCGAGCCGACCGCGATGACCGAGCTGGTGATGACGATCGGGGTGAGCAGCTGGACGACGGAGACACCGAGGTTGCCGAGGCCGCCGTTGATGCCCGTGGCGTTGCCCTTGTCCTTCTTGGGGAAGAAGAAGCCGATGTTGGCGAGCGACGAGGCGAAGTTGGCGCCGCCGATGCCGCAGAGGGCGGCGATGGCGATCATCACGCCGTACGAGGTGTCGGGGTTCTGGACCGCGATGCCGAGCCAGATCAGCGGGATGACCAGGACGATCGTGGAGAGCGCGGTGAAGCGGCGCTGGCCGATCATCGGGCCGAGGAAGGTGTAGAAGATGCGGGCCGTGCCGCCCGTCAGGCCGGGGACGGCCGTCAGCCAGAACAGCTGGGAGGTGGAGAAGCCGAAGCCGACGTCCTTCAGGTTGGTCGCGGTGACCGACCACACCTGCCAGACGACGAAGGCCACCAGGAGGGCCGGGACCGCGATCCACAGGTTGCGGGCGGCGACCTTCTTGCCGGTGGACTTCCAGAAGAGTTCGTTCTCCGGCTCCCAGTCGGTGATGGTGCGACCGGGGCGGTACTGCGCGGGGTCGTAGGACGTTCCCTCGGGCGCGGTCCGCGCTCGTTGGGCGGCAGGCGATCTCATGTTGGTTCCCAGTTCGCTCAGGGTCCCGACCTTGCCACGGGGCCTGACGTATCCACCTTCCGTCGCACCGGTCCCTGGCAGCAGAGGCGTAGGACACCAGCTGACCAGGCCAAAGACCGGGAGTGCGACGGGACTTCAGACCTCGTCCACGGACACCTGGGGTACCGGCACCACGTGCACGGGCAGCGTGACCGACGGGTCGTCCAGGCACTCGCCGGTCCGCAGGTCGAACTCCTGCTTGTGCATCGGGGATGCCACGACGGGGCGGCCGTCACGCGTGCCCAGGACGCCGTGGGCGATCACGTCGGTGCCGGAGAACGGGTCGCGGTTGCCGACCGCGTAGACGATGCCGTCGCTGTCCTTGAAGAGGGCGGCCTCGGAGCCGTCGGGCAGGACAGCCGCCCGGCCGCGGCCCGGCTCAAGGAACTCGGGCGACGGCTGCGGCAGGTGCCGCTCGAAGCGCGCGAGCGCCTGCGGGTCTTCGAGCACGGCCTGCCACTCGTCCCGGTAGGCCGCCGCGTGACGGTCCATCTGGGCCTCCAGCTCGGCGCGGATGCCAAGGGAGTCGTCGATCAGGACGGACTTCAGGTGGTCGAGGCCGCCGATGCGCTCGAACCACGGGGCGGTGCGCTCCAGTCGCTCGCCGGTGCGCAGGTAGTACATGAGGAAGCGGTCGACGAGGCGCAGGAGTTCGTCGGTGGACAGGTCGGCGGCGAGCAGGTCGGCGTGGCGCGGGGTGGCGCCGCCGTTGCCGCAGACGTAGAGGTTCCAGCCGTTGGCGGTGGCGATGACGCCGATGTCCTTGCCGCGGGCCTCGGCGCACTCGCGCAGACAGCCCGAGACGCCGCCCTTGATCTTGTGCGGGGTACGCAGACCCCGGTAGCGCAGCTCCAGGTCGATGGCGAGCTGGACGGAGTCGCCCTGCCCGAACCGGCAGAACTTGGCACCGACGCAGGACTTCACCGTACGCAGCGACTTGCCGTAGGCGTGGCCGGACTCGAGACCGGCGTCGACCAGGCGGCGCCAGATGGCGGGGAGTTGGTCGGCGCGTGCCCCGAAGAGGTCGATGCGCTGACCGCCGGTGATCTTCGTGTAGAGGCCGAAGTCCCGTGCGACCTCGCCGATCACGATGAGCTTGTCGGGGGTGATCTCGCCGCCGGGGATCCGCGGGACGACGGAGTAGGTGCCGTCCTTCTGGAGGTTGGCGAGGAAGAGGTCGTTGGAGTCCTGGAGGGTGGCCTGCTCGCCGTCCAGGACGTGGCCGAGGCCCAGTTCGGGGGCGAGCGTGCCGAGGACGTTGCCGACGACGGGCTTGCAGACGACGCAGCCCTCGCCGCCCAGGCCGTGCTTGGCCAGCAGTTCGGTGAAGGAGCGGATGTGTTCGGTGCGGACCGTCTCGTAGATCTCGGCGCGGGTCAGCGCGAAGTGTTCGCACAGGCCCTTGGGCCTCTCGATCCCCGCGGCGGCGAGCTCCGCGTCGAGCACGGACTGGAGGGTGGAGAGGCAGCCGCCGCAGCCCGTGCCCGCCTTGGTGCAGCGCTTGATGCCGCCGATGTCGGTGAGGGAGTTCTCCGCGACGGCGGCGCGCACGGCGCCCTTGGTGACGTTGTGGCAACTGCAGACGACGGCGTCGTCGGGCAGGGTGTCGGCGCCGGGGAGTTCGACGCCGGACGCGGGCAGGACGTAGGCCTCGGGGGGTGCGGGCAGGGCGCGGCCCGCGTGCGGCCTCAGGGTGCCGTAGGCGTCGGCGTCGCCGACCAGGATGCCGCCGAGGAGTCGCCCGTCCGGGCCGAGGAGCAGCTTCTTGTAGACGCCCTCGCGGGTGTCGGAGAAGACGACGGAGACGGCCCCGTCCACGCCCTCGGGCGCGAAGGGATCGCCGAAGGAGGCGACGTCGGCGCCCATCAGCTTCAGCTTGGTGGAGGTGTCGGCGCCGGTGAAGACCGCGGTGCCCTCTCCCGCGAGGGCGTCGGCCGCCGCCTCGGCCATCTGGTAGCCGGGGGCGACCAGGCCGTAGACGCGGCCGTCGGCGCTCTGGGCGCACTCGCCGATCGCGTAGACGTAGGGGTCGGTGGTGCGGCAGTGCTCGTCGACGGCGACGCCGCCCCGGTCGCCCACGGCCAGACCTGCTTCGCGGGCGAGGCGGTCCCTGGGGCGTACGCCCGCGGAGAAGACGACGACGTCGGCGTCGATGGTGCGGCCGTCGCTCAGCCGCAGCGCGCGCACGGAGCCGTCGGTGTCCGTCTCGACCTGACTCGCCCCGACGCCCGTGTGCACGGCGACACCCATCGACTCGATGGTGGCGCGCAGCGCGGCCGCGCCGCCGTCGTCGACCTGGAGCGGCATGAGGCGGGGTGCGAACTCGACGACGTGGGTGCGCAGCCCGAGCGTGCGCAGGGCGCCCGCCGCCTCCAGGCCGAGCAGGCCGCCGCCGATGACGACGCCGTGGGTACGGCCCTCGTCGGCGGCGTACGCGGTGAGGGTCTCGACGTCGTACAGGGTGCGGTACGTGAAGCAGCCGGGGGCGTCGGCGCCCTCGATGGGCGGTACGAAGGGGTAGGAGCCGGTGGCGATGACCAGGGCGTCGTAGGCGACGGTGGCGCCGGATGTCGTGGTGACCGTGCGGGCGGCGGTGTCGATGTGCTCGGCCGGGTCGCCGAGGCGCAGGTCGATGCCGTGGCGGGCGAGGAAGTCGGCGTCGCAGAGGGAGAGTTCGGCGTCGGTGGCGCCGGTGAACGCGGAGGACAGGTGGACCCGGTCGTAGGCGGGCCTGTCCTCCTCCGCGAGCACGGTCACCTGCCAGCCGGGGCCCTGCGGAGCGGCGGGGTCGGCCAGGGCGCCACGCTCGGCGAGCACCTCGAGGAAACGCTGGCCCACCATTCCGTGGCCGATGAGCACCAGGGTCTGGATCATGGGGGCACACTCCGTCGTCTGAGGTGGCTGCGTTGCCTGAGGTGGCTGCGTTGCCTGAGGTGGCTGCGTTGCCTGAGGGGGCTGTGTTGCCTGAGGGGGCTTGGTGCGTTCCTCTTGACGGTAGGCCGGTCGGAGCGGGCCGCCGGGCCGATAAGGACCCCTCTGCGGGGGCCCAACGGCCCATGGGGTCGGGGCTTTTGGCGGCGTTCGACCGGCGGGCGCGGGCGTAGCGTCGTCGGTGACGGGCTGCTCCCCGACCATGAGCGCAGCCCGACGCGATGCGGTTTCGGGGCGGGAGTGCGGCGACACCACTTTCCCGCTCCGGGCCCGCTCGCCACGATCCCCCGTCGTCGAGTTCCGGGTGGGCCGAGCTGTGCGACCTTTCGTCCTCGCCGTGCACGGCAGTTCCTTGCCGACGGCCGCGGCCACGCTGGAGCGGCTGTGCGACGCCGTCGAGAGCCTCGGTGGGATCCGTCCTGTCGTGGGGCATCTCGACCACCAGGCGCCGTCCCTCGCCGAGGCGCTGTCGGAAGGAGCCGTCGTCGTCCCCCTCCTCCTCGGGGACGGCTACCACCGCACCGTCGACATCCCCGCCGTCGTCGCGGAACACGGAACCGGCTGCCTGCTCGCGCGGGGCCTCAGCGGGGAGCCCGCCATCGCCGTCGCCCTGCGGGACCGGCTGCGCGAGGCCGAGGAGCGGGCGGGGGTGCGGGCCGACGCGGTCGTGCTCGCCGCCGCGGGGTCGGCGCGGCCGGGTGGCAATGACGGGGCGCTCGTCGCCGCGCGGCAGTTGCGGCTGCTGCTGCCCGGGGTGCCGGTGCGGACGGCGTACTGTTCCGCCGCTGAGCCCTCCGTCGCCGAGGCGGTGGCGGGGTTGCGGGGCGCTGGGCACCGGCGGGTGGTTGTGGCTGCGCATCTGCTTGCGCCTGGGCGTTTTACGCTTGCGCTTGGCTTGGCGGGGGCCGATGCGGTGGGCTCGCCTCTGGCGGATCATTCGGGGGTGGCGGGTCTGGTGCTACGCCGCTACGAGGCTGCGGCGCTGCGCCTCGGGGTGTCCCTGTCACCCGAGACGACTCTGCTCTCCGAGGCCGCCTGACCCCGGCCCTCCGCACCGTGGCTTGTGCCCGCCCGCGCCGGGGCCTGTGCCCCCGTTCCCGCCCCTCGGCGCCGGGGGCTGTGCCCACCCGTTCCGCCCTGCGGAACAATTGCCCACAGCGGGAGCGGCAACGGCACGACCCACGGCGCGCGGTCGCCACAGCGCGAGCGCCAGCGGCCCGGCCCACGGGCCCGCACCAGCCCACAGCCGCGAGCGTGCCCCGCCCCCCAGACTTCGCCCGTGGCGCAGCCCCGTTCCGCGTGGCGGTTCTGCTGTTGTGGACTTATGACGTCCGCTTCTGCACGCCCCGAACCGCCCGACTTCGCCAAGCCGCTCCGTCCCCTGCTGGCCCGCGGCCGTGACGAGGAGCATCGCGCCGCGACGCCGCTGGAGCTCTTCTTCGACCTCTGCTTCGTCGTGGCGGTCGCCCAGGCCGGTGCCGAGCTCGTGCACGCCGTCGCCGAGGGGCACGCGGGCGAGGGCGTCCTCAACTACGCGATGGTCTTCTTCGCGCTGTTCTGGGCCTGGGTCAACTTCTCCTGGTTCTCCTCCGCGTACGACAACGACGACGCGCTGTACCGCGTGGTCACGCTCGTGCAGATCGCGGGCGTCCTGGTCTTCGCCGCCGGGGTCTCCCGGGCCTTCGAGGAGCACGACTTCCTCCTCGTCTGGCTCGGCTACCTGATCATGCGCATCGCGCTCTCCTCGCAGTGGCTGCGCGTCGCACGAGCGGCGAGCGGCGCCGAGCGGGCCACGGCGATCCGGTACGCCGTCGGGGTGCTGATCTGCCAGATCGGCTGGACGGGACTGCTGTTCCTGCCCGAGGCCGGAAGGTCTTGGCTGTTCCTGGGGATGGCGGTCGCCGAGATGTGCGTGCCGGTGATCGCCGAGCGGACGTACACCACGGCCTGGCACCCGCACCACATCTCCGAGCGGTACGGCCTGTTCACGATCATCGTGCTCGGCGAGACGATCGCGGCGGCGACCGTGGCCGTGAAGGAGGGCATCGAGGAGCACGACGCCCTCGACGAGCTGCTCCCCATCGCCGCGGGCGGTCTCCTCATCGTCTTCGCCGCGTGGTGGATCTACTTCGTGGTGCCGATCCACGGACGGCTGAACAGCAACCGGCAGGCGTTCCTGTGGGGTTACGGGCACTACGTGATCCTCGGCTCGGCCGCGGCGATCGGCGCGGGGATCGAGGTCGCGATCGAGCAGGCCGTGGGCAAGGCGCACCTCTCGACGCTGGCGGCGTCCGCCGCGGTGACCGTGCCGACGGCGCTCTACCTGATCACTGTCTGGGCGCTGCACTCCCGCTACTTCAAGGTGGGGCTCGCTCAGCAACTGGTGTTGCCGGTCAGCGCGTTGGCGGTGCTCGTGAGTACGTTCGCGGGGCGCTGGGCGGTGCTCGTGGCGGGCCTCGTGGTGACGGCGACGGTCGCCACAGGGGTGACCCTCACCACCCGAACGAGCCGACGCGTCTAGCCCACGCCCCGTGATACGCATCGAGGCATGACTGACACAGCTCGTACGGACAGTACGCACAGTGCGGACAGTACGGACAGTACGGACGCCGGTTCCCTGACCGATGTCGCCGGACTGCGCGTCGGGCACGCCACGCTCATCGGCGACGGACACCTCACCGGCACCACCGTCGTGCTGGCGCCGGAGGGCGGAGCGGTCGCCGCCGTCGACGTACGCGGCGGCGGCCCCGGCACCCGGGAGACGGACGCGCTCGACCCGCGGAACCTGGTGCAGCGCGTGGAGGCCGTCGTCCTGACCGGCGGCAGCGCGTACGGCCTCGACTCCGCGGCCGGGGTCATGGCGTGGCTGGCGGAGCGGGGCCGGGGCGTGCGGGTCGGGCCCGACCCCACGCACGTCGTGCCCGTCGTCCCCGCCGCGGCCGTCTTCGACCTGGGCAGGGGCGGGGAGTTCGCGGCCCGCCCCGACGCGTCGACGGGCCGCGCCGCGGTCGAGGACGCCGCGCGTACCGAGCTGTTCGCCCCCGTCAGGGAGGGCAACGTCGGCGCGGGCACCGGCGCCGTGGTCGGCAAGGTCAAGGGCGGCGTCGGCAGCGCGAGCGTCCGCCTCGCGTCGGGGATCACGGTCGCGGCGCTCGCCGTGGCGAACGCGGCGAGGTCGGGGATCGATCCGGCGACGGGGGTTCCGTACGGGGAGTACTTCGCGGGGCGGCGGGTGGACTACCCCGCCCCCGGGGCGCACGAGGAGGCCGTGCGGCGGCTCGCCGAGGCCGGGCCCAAGAACGGGGCGCCGCCGCTGAACACCACCCTCGCCGTCGTCGCCACCGACGCGGAACTCACCAAGGCCCAGGCGCAGAAGCTGGCAGGCACCTCGCACGACGGCATGGCGCGCGCCGTGCGGCCCGTCCACCTCCTCAACGACGGGGACACCGTCTTCGCCCTCGCCACCGGCGAGCACGCCCTGGCTGCCGAGAACCCCCTGGCCCTCAACGAGGTGCTCGCCGCGGGCGCGGACGTGGTGACGAGCGCGATCGTGCGGGCGCTCCTCGCCGCGGAGTCCGTCCGGACGCCGGGCGGAACCTTCCCCTCGTACCGCGACCTCTACGCCCGATAACGCCACCAAACCGCCCATACGGTCAAGCCCCGTCGCCAGACGGCGCATTGGGCATCTCCGCGCGCCCCAATGTGCCCGTACTCACACCAAGCGGAGGGAACCTCTCCGCACCACAGGCCGCTCTTTACTCGTACTGGATCAGAACGTACTGGATCAGAAAACGTACTTGGAGCAGCCCGTGACAAGGTCGGTCATAGTCAACCCCCGGCGCCGTGCCCTGCTGGCAGCCACCGCGCTCGCCGCCGTGGGCGCGCTGACCCTCACGGCCTGCGGCGGTGACGCCGATGCCAAGGACGACAAGAAGGGCGGCAGCTCCGCGGCCAAGGGCGCGGACATCACCATCTCCTCGAAGGACGGCGCCACCGACGCCTCGATCAACGCCACCGGCGTGAAGGTCAAGGGCGGCAAGCTGACCGACGTGAAGATGACGGCCGTCCCGTCCGGCACCGCGGTCGAGGGCACCATCTCGGGCGACGGTTCCAGCTGGAAGCCCAAGTCCCAGCTGGAGCGCGGCACCAAGTACAAGGTCACCGCCAACGCCAAGGACTCCGGCGGCAACGCGGCGACCGAGAACGCGACGTTCACCACGGTCTCCTCGGCCAACAGCTTCATCGGCAGCTACACACCCGACGGCGGCACCAAGGTCGGCGTCGGCATGCCGGTCTCCTTCACCTTCGACAAGGCGATCACGGAGAAGAAGGACGTCCAGTCGCACATCACGGTCAGCTCCAGCAGCGGCCAGAAGGTCGTCGGCCACTGGTTCGGCAACCAGCGCCTCGACTTCAGGCCCCAGGAGTACTGGAAGGCCGGTTCGACGGTCACCATGAAGATCGCCCTGGACGGTGTGAAGGGCGCGAACGGCGCCACCGGCGTGCAGAACAAGACGGTCACGTTCACCATCGGCCGCGCGCAGGTCTCCACGGTCGACGCCAAGACCCACCAGATGACGATCGAGCGCGACGGCAAGGTCCTCAAGACCATCCCGATCTCGGCGGGCAGCCCGTCCAACCCGACGTACAACGGCAAGATGGTGATCTCCGAGAAGTTCACGCAGACGCGGATGAACGGCTCGACGGTCGGCTTCGGCGGCGAGTACGACATCAAGGACGTCCCGCACGCGATGCGCCTGTCCACCTCGGGCACGTTCATCCACGGCAACTACTGGGGCGCGCCGTTCGGCAGCGGCAACACCAGCCACGGCTGCGTCGGCCTCCAGGACGCGCAGGGCGCGGGCGACCCGAACACCCCGGGCGCGTGGTTCTTCAACAACTCCCTGATCGGCGACATCGTGACGGTCAAGGGTTCCCCCGACAAGACGATCGCCCCGGACAACGGCCTCAACGGCTGGAACATGTCCTGGAGCGAGTGGACGGCGGGCAGCGCGGCCTGAGCCCCGCCCCGGCGGCCTGAACCCCGCCACGGCGCGCAGGGCCTCCTCCCGGCGGCCCGGCGCGCGCCCCCTTGCGCGCCCCAACTGAGCGAGCCACGTGGGAACTTCCCACGTGGCTCGCACGTTTTCCCGTTCCCGGGCATGATGTCCGACCCAGGGGCTACGGTATGCACTCACCAGGTGACATGCAGCAACGCCGGGAGAAACCTTGAGCGTTCCGTACGAAACTGCGTACGAACCACCCGAGTCGCCCGAGCCGGACTCCCCCGAGGAGCATCTCGAGCGACTCCTCGGCCGTGCGCTGAACTCCTTCGACCTGCCGGACGAGGTGATGCACCGCCTCGACTCCGCCCTCGCCCACAACAGCTCGCTGCACTCCGCGCACCACAGCGCGGGCCTGCACCGCGAGACGTTCAGACACACCTGGCTGCTCGCCGACGCCTCGGTGCTCACGCTCTGGGAGCTCGTCCACAACACCGCGCCGGGCCGCGCCCCGCAGCACGAGATCTACACGGACGAGGAAGAAGCGGGCGTCGCCACCTCACGCCTGCCGCTGCCGCCCGACACCCCCGCCTGCGACCGGCCCGTCGTGCTCCAGCTCCCGGCCGACCCGGGCCCCCGGCACGCGTACGCCCTGGACGACTCCGCGGACCACGCGCGCAGGCTCCTGCGCCGCGCGGAGAACACCGGCGACCGCCCCGGCGACGACGCCGCGCGCCTGCTGCGCTCGGCGTTCGCCCACCAGATCACCCAGGCCTTCGGCCGCCCCTGCCTGGCCGGTGAGGCCCGCCTGTGCTTCTCGCTGTACGAGCACGCGTTCCTGCTCTTCGACGGCGGCGAGGTCAGCCTCTGGGAGGTCGAGCACACACTCACCCCCGACGGACACCACCGTTGCGAGGTGTACGAGACGGAGGAGGCGGCCCGCGCCGCGATGGAGCGGACGGCCCGCGAGGCGGCCGCCCCGGACAGACCGTAGGACCGGACAGGCCGTAGGACCCTGCCGCCAGGGTCAGGCCCTGTCGCCGAACCGCTGGACCAGACCCGCGAAGGCGTCACGCTCGTCCGCCGAGAGCTGCACGGTCTCCGCGCGCGGCGGGCCCTGCTGGGCCGGAAGCACGCGGAGCGCCTGGGACTGACGCCACGCGTCCACGTCGAGCCGGTCCCTGCGCATGACCCGCACCAGGCCGACGGCCCAGCCGACGGTCGCCACGGCGAGCACGGTCACGCCTATCTGCTGAACGATCGAGACACCCTGGAACATGCGGCCCAGTAGACAACACGGGCCAGGACTTACGACAGGGGGGTTATGGGACTTAGGTCCCGAAGTGACGCAAGTCGCATGCTCCGGGACCAACGTGCCTCAGACGGCCGCGGGGACTCGCTCGCCCTCGGCCGACGCGGCCTCGGCGGCCTCCGGCTCCGAAGGCACCTGCTTCCGCGCGCCCTTGAGCAGGACGACCACGACCGTCGAGACGCACACGCCCGCGGCGATGGCGACCAGGTAGAGCAGCGGCTGGCCGATGAGCGGGACCACGAAGACACCGCCGTGCGGGGCGCGCAGCGTGCAGCCGAACGCCATCGACAAGGCACCCGTGACCGCGCCGCCCGCCATCGAGGCGGGGATCACGCGCAGCGGGTCGGCCGCGGCGAACGGGATCGCGCCCTCCGTGATGAAGGAGGCGCCGAGGAACCAGGCGGCCTTGCCGTTCTCGCGCTCGGTCTTCGTGAAGAGCCGCCCGCGTACGGTCGTGGCCAGGGCCATGGCGAGCGGCGGGACCATGCCCGCCGCCATCGCCGCGGCCATGACCTTGAGGCTGCCGTCCGTCGGGTGCGCCAGGCCGCCGACCGCGAAGGCGTACGCGACCTTGTTCAGCGGGCCACCTAGATACCTTGAAAGCACATCAAGGCATCAAGGAGACCACCGATGTCAACAACTCGCCCACTGACCAGCCAGAACGCAACTACCCTCCCCCTCAACGACGTTGAGGAGGAGGCCCCGCGCGTGCTCCAGTTAGGTGCTTATCTTCGGATCTCCGATGACGACCGAGACCCCGAGACGGGTGAGCTCAGCCGAGAGGGAGTCACCAACCAACTCAAGGAATGCCACGCTCTCGCGGCCGACCTGAGGGGAGAAATCGTCAGGGTCTACGACGACAACGACACGTCGGCGTCCGACCCCTTCATCGTGCGCAAGGACTTTGAACAGCTCCTCAAGGACTTGCAAGCAGGCATTATCGACGGCTTCGTCTTCAAGCACTCTGACCGCGTAGCGCGGCAGGCATTCGACGCGGCCCGCGTATGTCAGATATTCGAGCGTAACGACAAGCTTGTTGGTCGCGCCGTCACGGGCGGCACCGACCTCAGCACCGATAATGGCCGCGCAATGTTCGTCATGCAAGCCGTCATGGGTGGAGTTGAGGCATCCTCGATCCGACGCCGCAAGGCAGACGCCAACCGCCACAAGGCCGTTGACGGAAAGGATCACACCGGCCGTCGAGCTTGGGGATGGGACGAGAATGGGAGATTGGTCCAGCCGTACGCCGAGCTGCGGAAGAAGGCAATCCTCGACATCGGTGATGGCGCTACAGTTTCGCAGATTCAGGCAGACTGGGCAGAAGCCGGGATTCTTGGAAAGAACGGAAAGCCGGTCCTCTATAAGACCGTCATCCTGCGAATCACCCACCCGCGCAATTGCGGGTACAAGGCATACATGCCTACGCGCGAACGCCGGGGCAACCCTCCCCCATGGGGGCCCGACATCATCATGTACGACACAAAAGGGAAACCCGTCATCGGGGAATGGGAGCGTCTCGTCACCCCTGAACAATATTGGCGAGCTATTCGAGTTCTAGAGAAGCGAAAAGATGCCGCCAAGCAGAAGGGGCAAACCGGAGGCAGTAGGCCCGGGCACAGAACACACCTCCTATCTGGCCTCCTTCGGTGCGGAAAATGCAGCACTCGCCTTACCGCCTCTGCACGCACAATCAAGGGCGAAAAAGTCCCGTTCTATCGGTGCCCCATAACCAACAACGGATGTGGAGGAATTACACGTTCGGCAGCAAAACTTGAAGAGTACGTAGAAGAGCTTTACTTAGAGGCATTCGCCAAGAAGATCGCACGACAGGCAAAGCGAACCGGCGCCACGGAGACAAGGAAAATCACTGCCGCCGAATCTCGCCTTTCGGAAATCTCCAAGGAGATCGAAGAAGTGATGGCACGAAGGAAGCCTGAGGCAAAGCGGCGAATCTCCACAACCCAAGCCCTGGATCTTATTTCTGAACTTGAAGAGGAGCGGGGAAAGCTACGGCATCAGGTCCGCGAGCTATCCGCAAAGATCGAGGAGCACAGGAAGACCAGCCCAGCCCTCCTGAAGGAGTGGGTGGATTACACGACGGACAAGAAGCGCCACGAGATGGGGAAACTCATCAAAGCCGTCATCGTGGAGAAAGCTCCCCGCGGAAGGCATTTCGACCCCAACTCCGTCGATATCGGATGGGTAGAGGAAGACTGAAATCCGGGGAGCCCTCAATCATCGAAGGGCTCCCACGTTTCTCTACAGTTCTAGGCCCCAGCCCCGCAGGAGCCTCCTACGGAACTCATCACTGTAGTCAGGCATCTTCGCCAACTGCTTTGCTTTCCAAGCTTCCTTGGCCAGGCTCTCTCTACCCCAACGATTCAACCGAGCTCGACATTTATGGCATTCATCCATAACCGCCACCCCCAGCTTCTCCGACTTCGGCGTAGAGCTCCCGAGACTGCGCGAGGTCTTCCGCGATGCCTGCCGCTAGTTCGGCTTCCGCCAGGGAGTGCCCCGAGCCGACGTAGCGCCAGGTCGATTCCGTGACCGTCGGGTTCTCCGGGTCGGGCGGTCTGTCCGTGCTGCGGTAGTGGGTCCGTGCGTTCCGGAGTGCTCCGTAGGTCGTGGAGTAACAGCGGGACTTGGTCAGGACGTGGCCCCGGAAGCCGAGGGTGTGAGTCCAGGAGCGCAGGTTCAGACCCGCCAGTTCGGGCAGGCCGCCCAGGCGCCAGCAGGTGCCCATGAGGGCGCGTAGATGGGCGTTGACCGGAGCCAGCCGGATGCTGTCGACGTCCGTGATCCGATGGTCGATCCCGCCCGCGTCGCCGACAGACTTGGATACGTACTTGGCGACGTAGGCCGCAACAGCGTCATCGGTCACCGCGGATTCCGTGAAGGCCCTGCTGCGGATCGCGTGCACGTCGAGCTGAACGCCCCAGCGAATGACCCGCTCACCCGTCGCCGGAGAGTAGGGCGTACGGACCTCTACAGAAGCCGCAGCGGACCGCACGGCGGCTTCCAGGAGTTCCGTCGTGGCCCACAAGGGTGGGGGCGATGCAGGACCGAGTGGACCGTCCAGACGGACGACGGCATGGAAGTGCACTGCCCCGCGCTTTTGGTACTCGGCGACCTTGGCGAAGGAGAGCGTCAGGTGCTCGCGAAGCCGGGTCTGTGTGATGCCTGCGGCCGAGGCCAGGTGCCGCCGCACGGTGTGGACGTAGCGGCTCCACAAGAGGCCAGCGGACGCGTGCCACAGGACGTGGCCTGTGTAGTCGTAGCAGTCCGGGCAGAGTGGCTGGCCTAGTGCCGGGTCGGTGTCGGAGTGCTGCCTGCCGCATCCCAGCGGCCGCCCGTGTGAGCATTGCCCGCCCTCGCGCCGGGGGTGGCAGTAGGCCGAGTTGGCAGTGCCGGACCGGTGCACGCTGCCGAAGGAGGGAGCGGTCAAGGTGACGAAGAGCCGGGGGTGCAACTGGACGCGGTCAGCAACGCCCTTGCCGCCGACCAGGCCCGCGCGCACGAGGTGGAAGGTGTCGCCCGCATGCAGGCGTGCGCAGGGCTGGCAGCGGGATGCGCGGCGGTTGCGGCAGCGGACCGGCATCCGCCCGCCAGGCTCGCCGCTGGTGTCGTAGTGGCGCAGCACGGTGCCGGTGGCCGCGTCGCGCACGGTGGTGTGCCCGCTCAGGTAGATGGGGTGGGCACAGCCGCCGGTGGCTTGGATCTGGTCGAGCCAGCGCGGGAATCCCGGCTCATGTACGAGCCGGATCAGATCGCGCTCGGTGGATGAGAGAAGGCGCAGACGCTCAGCCTGATCGAGCACTGAACGCCGCGCCTTGTCCGTGGTCGGATACATGCGGAGGTCCCCTTTCGCGAGGGGTAGGCACAGCGGTCATGGCAACTCCTGATATGTCGTGGCTCAGCTATGGCAAAGATGCGCAGCAGAGAAATATTCGATGAGTGAGAGCGTCAATTCTGGATTTCACACCTCAATGGGGACTGGCCCGTCTTGAGGCCGGATCGGTCCCGTACGGGTTGGCGCACTGCGCCGGGACGTATCCGTTGATTCGCTTGCCGTCTTGCTTTCGGGTCACCTTGCAGACGCTTCCCGGGTACGCGGCCCGCATCCGCGCGACTTCCGCGACCGACCGGGTAAGGGTGTTGAGCTCCATTGCCGTCCTTTTCGTTGAGTGTCAGCCGAATAGATGGTTTCCGACGAACAGGAAGCTCCACCAGACCGGATAGCCGAAGGGCGTCATGGCCATGAGGAATCCGCAGAGCCCGATCAGGATCACCTGATAGGTCTTGATCTCCCGGGACCGGGCGAGCATGAACGCGTACAGCACTAGGAAAAGGTCGATGATGACGATCGTGCTTTCCGTCATGGCGCCGTCCCGCCTTTCCGCACGGACACGGTGGCCGACCGGTCCCGCAGGAACGGGTCCACCGGAGCGGGAGCAGTGGCGATGACCGCGACGTCGGACGCCGTGACGAGGTGCGAGCGAGCCCGGACCCATTGGCCGCCCGAGGCGTAGACCGCTACGCCTTTCTCGTCTTCGGTGATGGTCTGCGCGACGATCACCGCGTCCGGGTTGATGTCGCCCAGCGTCATCTGTGCCGACGCTTCATCGTGGGCCCGATGCGCGATCCGGCCGCCCAGTTGAGCCCGCAGCGCGGTGACCCGGGGGCCGAGATCGGAGCCGACCCGCTGTCCGGCCACCACCAGGTGCAGGCCGAGGGCCGCGCCGAGCTGGGTCAGCCGCAGCAGCAGTACCCCGCATTGCTCCGCCTCGTCCCGCTCTTCGCGGGAGCCATCGGTCAGGTACAGCTCTGCCAGCTCATCGACGATCACGACGACCGGCACCGGACGCTCGATCTCGGGCAGGTCCCAGATGGAGCGCACGCCCTCAGCCCGGCACAGTGCCATGCGTTCGCGGATCTCCTCCACCAGGTGGAGGAGCAGGACCAGGGCCTGTGTGCGGTCGGTGGCCAGCTTGGTCAACCGGCCGCCGAACAGGCCGAGTTCCATGCCGCCCTTGCAGTCGATGCCGACCAGGGCGACCCGCTGTCTGCTCAGCCCGCGCACCAGGGCCGCCAGGAGGGACGACTTGCCGCTTTGGGTGGCCCCGGTCACCAGCCAGTGCGGTACCCGCCGCAGGTTGATGATCCAGGCCGGGCCGTCCTCCAGGGTGCCCACGTCCGCCGCCAGCAGTTCCGGCGGATCAGGACGGCCCTGCGGTCGGGCCCCGGTCAACGGGTCCAGGGCGATCACGGTGATCTGGACGAACCCGCGACGCGGTGAGGCGACCCGGACGCGGTAGACGCGCCAGGCGTGTTCCATCGCGCCCGCCGCCGCGAAGTACGGCGCAGGGGTCTGCCCGGGGTGCAACAGCACAGTGACGGTCAGCCCGTTGCGGGTAGGCCGGGCGATGCGCAACCGGGGCGTCCTGGGGCGCAGCGCCTGACCTTGCACCACCACGTCACCCAGCAGGCGCCCGGTCGGGCGGTGACTGACCGAGAGGGTGTTGAGCAAAGACAACTGACGCCAAGTCAGCCGCATCCGTAGGACGACCCGGGGGTAGCCCAGCAGCCACCACCGCCAGGGCCAGTCAGCGGTGTTGACGCCCCGCGCCGCCAACTTGGGCTCCCACCAACTCTGGGTCAGCGCACCCAGGGTCAGCAGTGCCGAGAGGATCCAGACGATCAAGGAGCCGGGCATCAGTCCTCCCGCAGCGTCATGCGGGCAAGGAGCTTGCGCGAGCGGATCATGGCCTGCTCGGACTGCACCGCCGCCATCTGCAACAGGAACCGGAGGGTGGCCAGGTCGTCCACGGTGGCGAGCAGCGCTTCCGCGCCCACCAGAATGCGCAGGTCCCGCAGCAGGCGCCCGAACTCGCCGTCGGCCCCCAGGCCGCTGTCGTCCGCCTGTCCCGCCGATTCCCGCATCTCACGCGCCAGGCGTTCCGACTCCTCCGCGATCCTCACCGCGCACGGCTCCGCACAGGCGTACACCTCCCGGTCGGTAGCCGGATCACGTCCGACCGGAACGTGCCGCATCTGCTTGCCCAGGTCGACGCCGCACACCACGCAGGCCAGTCCCCGCGCCTGCGAGGGCGACAGGTGCCAGAAGTAGCGGTCCATCAGGAGTCACCACCCTTGCCCCGACCGCCCGCCGCCGAGGGCGAGGCCGAGGGCGCCGAACTCGCCGTCGGCACGGGGGTGATCGCATCTGCCCGCCACGATGTGCCCGTCCGGCCGTCGACCGCCCATTCATTGGCCCACAGACCCGTGACCCGCACCTCCGCGCCCTCGATCACGCCCTGCGGCTCGATGCCGGACACGATCACGTGGATCACGTCCGTACGGCGCCCTTCCGCCTGTCTCACCGATAAACCGGTGATCCACTGCGGGTTTCCCTCCCGGTCCCTGCGCACCTCCCCTTCCGGGGTGACCCGCGCTTCCGGTGCGATCACGCACCTCATGGACCCCAGCCGACTCACGTCAACCGGCTTGTTCTGCATGGAACTTCACCCACTTCCTTCGTTAGACCTCATCTCCACATAACCGGTTATGTGGAGACCACAAGAGTTGCTCTCTATGCCGGTGAGCGTCAACCACTTATGCTCATCTGTGGCGCAACAGCCGCTAGCACAGAGCGCCGACGAAAGCCCGTGGAACACGCGCGCATTCAGCCACTCCCTGAGGAGAGCGCATGACGAAGAAGCCCCTAGCGCGCCCGCGCCCCATGTACCTGGAGATGGCGCAGCAGCTAGCCGCAGAGATCAAGAACGGCGACTACCAGGCCGGTGACCTCCTCCCCTTTGACGGAGATCTCGCCGACACCTACGGGGTCAGCAAGCACACGGTGCGCTCCGCCATCGCCGAGTTGCGCAGCATGGGCCTGGTCTACACCCAGCAGGGCAAGGGGACCCTCGTGCGGGACCAGGGCGGCGCCGCCCCGGCAGTCACCATCGACCGGTCCGTTCAGCGCTCCGGGAAGGCGTGGCGACTGTCGGATCTGCCCGAGCACGAGCCGCCCGCCGTCACGCGCACCACCCTGGAAGGGCGCGTTGCGGCACTGCTCGGTCAGCCAGACCAGGATGCGATCAGCGTTGACCGACTCCTCAGCGACCCCGCCACGGGGGTACGGGCCGCCCACCGGATGCTCATCCCGCTCGCCACGGCCGCCGAGGTGCCCTCGCTCGCCGAGGTCCCGGACGTGCCTCCCAGCGATCTCCTCAAGCAGCTCTCCGAGGCGGGCAAGACCCTCACCTTCAAGGAGCACGTCACCGCACGGGCCCCCTACCCCGACGAGCGGATCACCCTGGGGCTGACCGATTCCAGCCCGCTCCTGATCAGCTACCGCATTACCGCCGAGACCCGGGACGGTGAGGAACACCCGCTGCTCTGCGAGGAGTTGAGGGCACCCGCCTCGTGCGAGCTGGTCTTTGCGGTGGCTGCGGCCAAGGCAGCCACCCAGCGGACCCCGCGCCGGTCCGCATCGGCGTAACTCTTCTCTACTTGCTCCAGGGCGCGCCTTCGGCGCGCCGGGCGGCTTGGCCGTCCCGGTCGGGCATGCGGCCTTCGGCCGGTCCCGACCGGACGACCACCGCCCGACCGCCGACCGGTCCCAGCAGCAGAAGGCCCCCGCGATGCATCCCGCAGGGGCCTTCGTTCTGCCCCGCCCCACCCCCAGGACCCAGGTGCCGGCCGGTGGCCAAACTCCAGGTCAGAGCGCCGATGATGACCGCACCGGGTTCGGCGTCTCCTCGGCCCCGGGGGGCCTGCGGTGCCCCGACGGGGACCGCGCGAGCGTCGGCGTCCCAAGGTCGTCGGGGGTGGACAAGACATGGGTAGCGTGGCCAGGGCCGGGACAGGGTTCAGGTGGCCACTGCCGCACCGCGGATTTCCGCGCCGCCGCTGGGGCTGACTTTCGGTGGTGCAGGCCGCAGACCAGAGACGATCATCTGCGGAGTCATTTCCGGCACTCCTGCGCATGCTGCCGGGCCGCGAACATCGCCGGACCGACACCCGTGATCTTGATGTCGCGCCGACAGCCGTCACAGTCGATGAACTCACCGCGCCGCGTGGTCTTGATCCTCACCCGCGAGCCCGCCTTGGTCCGCCACTCATCGCGCGACATTCCCGCCCTCCTCAGCGTTCGCCGTACCCCAACGAGCCGTACTTGCCCCGCCCCCGCAGGGGTGCGCGCCGTTCCTCGCATCCAGTGCCGCCGCGATCATCCGGGCATCGGCCGGACGCAGCCACACCACAGACTCACCCACGGCCGACGCGTGCGGTATCGCCCTCACCACATCACGGCCTAACCCCACCGTCTCAGCGGCTCTGTTGATCGCTAAGGCCGCTTCGTGAGCCGCCTGCCACGCCGACACGTAGTCCATGCCCCGCGTGAACGTCATCTCATCAGATATGCCATTGCAGTCATCCCCCCGCGTGCCAGTCATTTGCACCCTCCCTGGTCAGGCCCTCAGGGTCTCGCCGACCTTGCGCAGAGTGGCGCAAGTGGCCCACGTCCGCCCGGAATTGGGCGGCATGTCATCCGTACCGCGCCCCAGATGCTACGCGCGGTCACCCTGCAACGCAGTAGGTTGGAGTACTCAATTGCAAATCAAGATGCAAACGTCCGTTCTCGTGGCATATGTCGAGCGCCCGTGACGCACTCACGGCGCAGGCCCCCTCTCCGCCGCAGCAGAGAGGGGGCCCAACTCACCCAGCCACACGGCCAGAGCGGATCGCTCAGTACAGATACGCGGCGGTCACCCAGCCCTTGAACCCGCGCGGCAGCCCGCCCGCCGAGTGCCGCTTGAGGACCACGCGGTGCCATATCTGCCCGCGCTTGTCCTGTCGCGCCCCGATCAGCGTCACGCGTTCACCCTCGTATAACTGCCCCAGGATGCGCCGGGACGTGCCGGGCCCTGTGCGCACCCGCAAACCGTCCACCGTCACCGAAGCGACGTCACCGCGCTTGGCCTTGCCACCGGAGGAGTAGGCACTCCTCTCATGCCCGGACGGAGCACTGTTGCGCGACGAGCCGACACCATCCGGCCCCGGCAGCGGCGCAGCCGAGGCGACCGCCGCCCCCGTCATGCCGACACCCGCCACCAGCGCACCGGAAACGATCAGCGTCCGCAGCTTGGTTCCCATCATCTGACGACCTCTCAGGTTGAGTTGAGACGAGCCGCCGACCGACGGTCAGCGACTCATCCGGTTGAGTGGCCAGCATCGAACACTCGCAACCTATGGGTCAACCACATAACCGGTTCTGTGGTTGGGGGGGGTCTCCTTGAAAGTGCCGTTAGAGATCGGTGGCCAGCACAGAACGACCGCGTTCGACGGGGGCGAGGGCAAGAGGGGCGAGTTGGAGCCCCTCTCCTCTCACTTACGCGGTGGCCAGGGGCTTGGACCTGCACGGAGGAAGCCCCGTCAGCACGGGGGGTACTGACGGGGCGGTTGAGGGTGCCGCTAGTAGCCCGGGGCTTGAGCTACAAGAAGGTTGTCCACCCCCAGCCGGAACCGGGAACCGTCAGCAACTGCCGGGGGTGGTATCGCTTCCCCCTCGATCGCCGACGACCGAGGGGGAAGTCCATTACTCGGAGTCGAACCGAGATCCCCGAACGCCCCGGGGTGCGATTCCAATACCCCTACGTTCAGACTCTTCCACATTGAGCTACAAGGGATAGAGAGCGCCTACAGGACCCTTGGCGCTCTAAGACTGACGTCAGTTCCGACGGAACGACCGTCCTCCGGATGTCCATAGGTCTTGTGCACTGCCATGGCTAAGACAACCTCGCGGGCACTCCTCAGATCCCTACTTCGGTCGGCCGCCCGAATCTTCTTACGCAGCGTCGCGCACTGAAGACACGACTCCGGGTCAACTTTGCCCCCTCGCTGCACGATCAGACTCAGCAGTTCCGATACTGACATGGCCACTCCTCTCGCTGTCGCCTCTTGTCTCAACCTCACCGCCCAACAGGAAGGACTCGGAGTCAGTAGGTGGCTTCAGGTGAGCAATCCGCCTGCTGACCGTGGAGTTATGTACACCGAACTCTGCGGCCACCTCCCTCTGCGTCAGCCCATCCCGGTAATAGCGCGTAGCCATGGCCCGAGACTTCGCGTCATCCTTAGAGAGGGCAGGCTTACCGACCGAGCGAAATTTAGTGCCCATTCGACGAAGCTTTTTCGCTACGCCTTCGCGACTGAACCCAAACTCTCTCGCTATCTGCTGCGACGACTGCTTGTCGACCTCATATCGACGCTTCATGGCAGCAGCCTGCTTATCACTGATTTTGGGCACGTTCCCTATACCTGATTGGACCACCCCCAGCCGAAGCGGCTGCTATCCACGGTCAAGCAACGGCCAGGGGTGGAGTCTGTTTTTAAACGATCACCGAGTGCCTATCTGGTTCGTCGCGATGAGGTAGACCAAGAAGGCGATTGATCCACACCCCATCAGGACGAGAAGGCCGCTCACGATGGCGCCGTCCGGGTCGAGCCTGCGAGGCCGCCCCTTCCGCGTGGTCACGGGTGGGCCCTAGCGGCGTGCACAACCATTTGCTCGTCGATCTTGTCGGTTGATTCGTTGCGCGCAAGCAGACTGGCACGCTCCGATTGGAGCGCCCCGCAGTGGTCACAGCATGGAACCGGTGCGGGGAGCCGCCTGCTGCCCTTCATGCCGCCGAGCATCCGAACCGTGAGATCCCAGTCCCGACGCTCAACTTCTGTCGCGTACCGGAGGTCTTCGGCACCCACAACCCACGCGAGGCCGGAGGGTCGCATCACGACCAGCGTGCCTGAGCCGCCCTCACCAGCGACCTTAACGATCTTTGCCCGCGTCGTGTCCACCACGATTTCACCGGAATCGAACTCCGTCGCATCGGTCACTTGCTGCCACCTCCCTTGGGAGCATCTGTCAAGCTGACGTTCGCAAGGTCACCAAGAGACGCTTCCCATTCCTCGCCACCACCGAGGGAGCGGAGTAGGAACAACCCGCATTCACGACCAACGACCTTGCCCACGCGATCACGTGACGCGTCCCAGACAAGTTGATCCATGACTGACTGTGCCGTCATCTACCGGTCCTTGGTGCCTAGTTGACCTGTCGCTGTTCTGGTTCGAGCTTGGCCCGTTCCAACCAGGGTGACTAGGGGTAGCGGTATCAACACGGAGCCCTTGATATGGAGATGATCATGCCAGCTGCGAATCAACTTGACCCCACAACCTCTGTGGCTCACCTACTCGGGTACAGGGTCAAGAAGGGGCGCGAAGTGCTGGGTTGGACACAGGCGCAGCTAGCCGCAAAAATCCCGACCAAGCAAAACCGGATCTCCCAGATCGAGAACGCAACCGATCCCCCAAGTCTCCGGATGACGCAGCAACTTGACGCGATCTTGGGTCTCAACGGCACTCTTGTGGAACTGTGGCACTTCGTTGGCATGTCCGGCTTCCAGGACTACGCACAGACGTTCCTTCAGCGACAACAAAGCGCGCGCACTATCCACGAGTTCTCGCTGACCGTCCCAGGCCTGTTGCAGACGGCGGAGTACGCGAACGCAATCATGAGTCTCGGCGTCCCCGACGGTAGTAGAGACCTTGCCGACAGCGTCGCGCGACGCATGGAACGCCAAGAGATTTTTGAGCGGGAAGAGCCACCATGGCTGTGGGTGCTACTAGATGAAACCGCCCTCAACCGCGTGCAAGGGTCTGTAGAGACGATGGCGGCACAGATAGAGCATCTACTTACCTCGATGCAGCGCCCGTTCATCAACATTCAGGTACTACCGGCGACGAAGCCATGCATCCCCGGCTCGTTCAGTCTGCTGACCATGCCGGATGGCGAACGCGCGGCGTACTCGGAAGGGTTCAACACCGGCGCGTTCTTCGAGGAACCGGGCAACGTCGACAACTGGCAGAGGATCTATGATCGGCTGCACTCTGACGCCCTGGGGACCAACGAGTCAGCAGAGCTCATGCGGAACGCACTGGAGAAGCACAGATGACACCCAATTGGCATAAGAGCACATACAGCGGCAACAACGACAACTGTGTTGAGGTTGCCACCGACCCGAAGACGGTCATGGTGCGTGACACGAAGGACAACGAGACGGGTCCGGCGCTCGCCTTCGGTACTGCGGCATGGGGTGCCTTCATAGACGCCACGCAGCGCTAGAACTGTCCGTGCCCTACGCAGAGGGCAATGGTCACAAGCCCCCGGCATCACGCCGGGGGTTTTACCGTGCGCCAAGTTCGTCGTCAGGGGCTTGCAGCGACGGGATGCGGCCACTCGTCAGACCTGTGTACTCCCTAGAACTCGCCCTGATGTGCCTCTGGACACCATTGGTCCGCCGAGGTCGAAGCACATCATCAGGCCGAGGATGACGCCGAGGATGATCGCGTTGGCACCGGAGAGGCCCTCCAGCCAGTCCGTCAACGCGCTCTGCAGGGACGCGATCGGCTTGCCCACGACGAGGAACATCAGGAAGCCGACGACCGCCGACGAGATCAGCGGGATCACCACGACCGGCATGATGCCGCGCAGTACCGCGGGGATCCTGACCCGCTGGATGCCCAGCACCACGGCGCCCGCGATCAGACCGGCGGCGAGGCCGCCGAGGAAACCGGCGTTGATGGTGACCGCGACCGAGCCGCCGACGAATCCGGGGACGAGGCCGGGCCTGTCGGCCATTCCGTACGCGATGTAACCGGCCAGGACCGGGACGAGGAAGGCGAAGGCGAGGCCGCCGATCTGGAACAGGAGCGCGGCCCAGCTGGTGTGGTCCGTCCAGATGAAGTGCTCGGCGACGGACGGAGCCTTGTCGATCTTCCAGCCGCCGATGGCGAAGCCCAGGGCGATCAGGAGGCCGCCCGCGGCCACGAACGGGACCATGTAGCTGACGCCGGACATCAGCCACTTGCGGAGCTTGGTGCCGTAGCCGTCGCCCTCGTCGCCGGTGCCTTCCACCGGGGTGGGGCCCGTCGGCGCTGTGGTCTCGCCCCTGGCCGCCTTCTCCCGCGCCTCCGCGATGAGTTCGGCGGGGCGGTTGATGCCCGCCTTCACTCCTACGTCGACGGTGGGCTTGCCCGCGAAGCGGGGCTTGTCCCTGACGGGGACGTCGTGGGCGAAGACCACGGCGTCCGCGGCGGCGATGACGGCGGGGTCCAGGCGCGTGAAACCGGCCGAGCCCTGGGTCTCGACCGTGATCTCCACGCCTGCGGCGCGGGCCGCGTTCTCCAGGGACTCGGCGGCCATGTAGGTGTGGGCGATGCCCGTGGGGCAGGAGGTGACGGCGACGATTCTGAAGGGGTCGGCCGCGCCGGGGCTTGTGCCATCGTCATCTTGCTCCGCACCGGGGGCTGTGCCCACCCGTTCCGCCCCAGCGGAACTGCTGCCCACAGCAGTAGCGGGCTCGTCGCCCCGGATCAGTGCCGCCGCCGACTCCGCGTCGGCGGCGCCCCGCAGCGCCCCCGTGAACTCCCCGTCCATCAACTGCCGCGCCAGCGACGAGAGGATCGTCAGGTGCGCGTCGTCCGCGCCCGCGGGAGCCGCGATCAGGAAGATCAGGTCGGCGGGGCCGTCCGGGGCGCCGAAGTCGATGCCACGGGCCGACCGGCCGAAGGCCAGGGTCGGCTCGGTGACGTGCGCGCTGCGGCAGTGCGGAATGCCGATGCCGCCGTCCAGGCCGGTCGGCATCTGCGCCTCGCGGGCCGCCACGTCGGCGAGGAACCCCTCGAGGTCGGTCACCCGGCCGAGCGCCACCATGCGCTCGGCGAGCGAACGGGCCGCGGCTTCCTTGGTTTCCGCGGACAGGTCGAGTTCGAGGTCGACCAGATCCGCAGTGATCATGTCGGTCATCGCGGGCTCCTTCGCACGCGTATCGCCCAACGGGCGGCGGACATTCGGGGAGGGGGGTTCATGACGCGGGTTCCGTCAGCGGGCGGTTCAGCGGGGGCTCGGCCGTCAGCGTGACCGCGTCCGGTGCCAGGTCCGACGGGGACGGCATGGCGCTGCCGGGGAGTTGGACGGCGGCCGCGCCGTGGGCCACGGCCGAGGCGAGCGCGGCCGGGCCCGTACCGCCCGCGATCAGGAAACCGGCGAGCGAGGAGTCACCCGCGCCGACGTTGCTGCGCACGGCGTCGACGGGAGCGCTCGCGAAATACGTGCCCGACGCGTCGACCAGGAGCTGGCCGTCGGCGCCGAGGCTGGCGAGTACGGCGCGGGCGCCGCGCTCGCGCAGCTCCTCCGCCGCCTTGACCGCGTCGCCGACGGTGGCGAGCGGGCGGCCCACGGCCTCCGCGAGCTCCTCGGCGTTCGGCTTGACGACGTCGGGCCGCTCCGCGAGCGCGGCGAGCAGCGCGGGGCCCGAGGTGTCCAGGGCGATCCGGGCACCGGCGGCGTGCGCGCGGGCCACCAGATCGGCGTACCAGGAAGGCTCCAGGCCGCGCGGCAGGCTGCCGCAGCAGGCGATCCACTCGGCGCCGACGGAGCGTTCGCCGACCGTGGCGAGGAGCGACTCCTGCTCCGCGTCGGAGAGTTCGGGGCCCGGCGCGTTGATCTTCGTGAGCGTGCCGTCCGGCTCGGCGACCGCGATGTTGGACCGGGTCTGCCCGGCGACCGGGACCGGGGCGGCCTCGATGCCCTGTTCGTCGAGGAGCTGGGCGACCAGCGCGCCCGGCGCGCCGCCGAGCGGCAGTACGGCGACCGTCCGCACGCCCGCCGCCGCCACGGCCCGCGAGACGTTGACGCCCTTGCCGCCCGGGTCCATGCGGTCGCCGGTGGCGCGGACGACCTCGCCGCGGTCCAGGGAGGGGACCTCGTAGGTGCGGTCGAGGGAGGGGTTCGGGGTGACGGTGAGGATCATGCTCGTACCGGCTGCTTCCTTGCTCATGCGCGTACTACTTCCGTCTTGCTCATGCGCGTACTACTTCCGTGCCTGCGGACTCGATGGCCGCGGCGTCGTCGGGGTCGAGGCCGGTGTCGGTGATCAGGAGGTCCACGTCGGACAGGTCCCCGAAGCGCGCGAAGTGCTCCTGGCCGTGCTTGGCGGAGTCCGCGAGCAGCACGACCCGGCGCGCGGCGGCGACGGCCGCGCGCTTCACGGCGGCCTCCGCGAGGTCGGGGGTGGTGAGGCCGCCCCCGACGGAGAAGCCGTTGGCGGCGAGGAAGAGGACGTCGGCGCGGATCTCGCCGTACGCGCGCAGGGCCCAGGCGTCGACGGCCGCGCGCGTACGCTGCCTGACCCGGCCCCCGATGAGGTGGAGCTGGATGCCGGGGTGGTCGGCGAGGCGGGCCGCGGTGGGCAGTCCGTGCGTGACGACGGTGAGCGTCGACTCCAGCGGGAGCGCCGCGGCGACCCGTGCGACGGTCGACCCGGCGTCGAGGATGACGCTGCCCTCCGCGGGCAGTTCGACGAGCGCGGCGCGCGCGATGCGGTCCTTCTCGTCGGCGGCCGTGCCCTCGCGCTCGGCGAGGTCGGGCTCGAAGTCGAGCCGCCCCGCCGGTATGGCGCCGCCGTGCACGCGCCGCACGAGCCCCGCCCGGTCGAGCGCCTTGAGGTCGCGCCGGATGGTCTCGGCGGTGACCTTGAACTCCTCGGCGAGGGAGAGCACGTCGACCCGCCCGCCGTCGCGCGCGAGCCGCAGGATCTCCTGCTGCCGCTCCGGTGCGTACATGTCCGTTTGCCTCCGCCGCATGCCCGAACGTGTGGTTTCACTCGGAGACTACGGCCGGATTTCCGGAAAGTAAACAGATTCGGGGGTCAACCAGACATGAACGGACTTCAGTCCCGACGGGACACCCCCTTGGCCCCGGGGTGCGCGGGGACCTACGGCCAGGGAAAGCCGTCCAGCGCCCCGAGGCAGCGCACGGCGAGTGCGGCGAGCCCTCCGGCTCCCCCGGCCGGGGCGTCCCCGGCCGCCCACGACTCGACGGCCACCCGCACCGCGGCGCTGGCCACGCCCGCGGCGAGGCGCAGCTCGGGCGAGGGCTCGGCGGCGGACACCCGCTCCATCAGGAGCGCGAGCAGCGTCTCCTCCGAGGCGTGGCACGCGTCCGCCCACACCGCGCGCAGCGCCGGACTCTCCCCCGCCATGCGCAGCAGGGACCGCACCCAGTCCAGGGACGCCACCGCCGCGGCGTCATCGGCGGCGAGCGCGTCCGTCACCGCGTGCCGCAGCGCCTGGGGGACCGAGAGCCCCTCGGGGGCGCGGCGCACCGCCTCCGCCCACTGCTGCGCGCCCGCGGCGAAGAGCGGCGCGACGGCCTCCTCCTTGGTCGCGAAGTAGCGGTAGAAGGTGCGCGGCGCGACGCCCGCGGCCCGCGCGATGTCCTCGGCGCGGGTGGCGCGCAGCCCGTCCGCGACGAAGAGCGACGCCGCCGTGCGGGCGATGTCCAGGCGGGTCTCGTTCTTGCGTCGCTCCGTCAGCGAACTTGCAGCCATGTCAGGCAGGTTATGTCAGCCCTCGGGCGGGTCGTTCCGGCCTCCACACGGGGGCCCGAAGGCATGTACTGCCTGTGTGGCAGAATCTGCCACCGTAAGGCGCGGTGCGAGGCGCGGTGCGAGCAGCGCGCACCCGCGCACGCGGTGCGAGCAAGAGGTGGCAAACAGCGGTGCGTCGTCGGCAGTTCCTTCTCCACACGGCCGGTCTCACCGGCGCCACCGCACTCGGCACCGCCGGTCTCAGTGCCTGCTCCGCGGAGACGGACACCCCTCTCAAACTCCTCGTCGCCAGTTACGACGAGAGCGTGGGCTCCTCGATCGGTGACCAGTGGGGCAGCGTCATCGGCGCCTTCGAGAAGGCCCACCCGGACATCAAGATCGCCCTCGAACGCATCCCGTTCGGCAAGCTCGACCAGACCCTCGCCCGACGCGTGAAGGACGGCGACGCGCCCGACATCGCGCAGTCCAACTTCTTCGCGCCCTACGCCGAGGAGGGCAAGCTCTACGGCGCGTCCGACCTGTTCGACGTACGCACCGAGGGCGACTTCATCCGCTCCTACGCGGAGGCGGGCATGGTCAGCCGCGTCCAGTACGGCATGCCGTTCCTCGCCAGCACGCCCCGGCTCTTCTACAACAAGGCCCTGTTCAAGCAGGCCCGCATCACGGCCCCCAAGTCCTGGGCCGAACTGCGCGACGCCGCGCGGGCGTTGAAGGGGATCGGCGTGGAGACCCCCTACGGCCTCCAGCTCGGCCCCGAGGCCGCCGAGGACGAGGCGCTCGCCTGGCTGCTCGCGGACGGCGGCAGCTACTCGGGCCTCACCGGCTACGACTTCGCCAACCCCAGCAACATCGAGACCTTCACCTGGCTGCGCGACAACCTCGTCACACCGGGCCTGGCGGGCGCCAACCCGGCGACGCTGACGAGGACCGACGCGTACGCCCAGTTCCTGCGCGGCAAGATCGGCATGATGATCGCCCACCCGGTCCTGATGGGCGCCGCCGACAAGGCCAAGTTCCCCTACGCGCACGCCGCGTTCCCCAAGAAGCTCGGCGGCGCGGCGCCGCCGGTGGGGCTCAACGACTGGCTGATGGCGTTCAAGCGCAACGGGCGGCGCGAGCAGTGCGGGACGTTCATGAGCTTCCTGTACGGCCGCAAGACCGCGATGGCGTACGGCGGCGGGCAGTCGGCCCTGCCCGTCACCAGCTCGGCGTCCGACGCGCTGCGCAAGGACCCTCGGCAGCGGCCCATGTGGGACTTCATCGACCAGATGCCGTTGGCGCAGTTCCAGCCGACGAACCTCGGGTCGTGGCCCGAGGTGCGCGGGGCCGTCCGCAAGCGGATCGGCTCCGCCGTGGTCAAGGGCGGTAGGCCCAAGGCCGTCCTTGAGGAGCTGGACTCCGCGGCTGTGCAGGCTGAGCTTTAGCGCTCCGCTGGGTTGAGTGGAATTCTGCGGGCCGCAGGGGGCTGGGCGCGCAGTTCCCCGCGCCCCTTACGGGGCGCGTCTGGCCCGCGCCCCCTTGAGGGCGCGGGCCAGACGTCGATCAGGAGGCCAACGCGGGCTCCCGGTCCGTGAGTTCGGCCTCCGGGGGCGCCGTCTCGTCCTCGCCGCCGCCCTCCACGTGCTGGCGCGGCTTGGCGGGCAGGGCGAACATCAGGAGGAAGATGACCGTGAGTACGCCCGTCACCCACCACAGCGCGTTCTGGAAGCCGTCCACGAACTCCAGGGGAATCCGCCCCGGCGCGACCCGCTCGTCGATCACGCCGAAGAAGACCACCGAGACCAGGCCGAGGCCGAGCGCGGTGCCCATCTGCTGCACGGTGTTGATGAGCCCGGAGGCCGAACCCGCGTGCTCCTTCGGGACGTTCGAGAGGACGGCGTCCGTCAGCGGGGCCACGATCAGGCCCATGCCGAGGCCCATCACGGTCAGCGGCAGCGCCATCTGCCAGGACGTGATGTCCGCGCCGTACCGGTCGGCCTCCCAGATGTAGATCAGCACGCCCGCGGCCATCGTGAGGGCGCCCGTCTGCAGCACCTTGCGGCCGAACCGCGGCACGAACTTCTGCACGGAGAGACCGGCCGCCACCGAGACGGCGATCGAGAACGGCACACCGGTCAGGCCCGCGCGCAGCGCCGTCCAGCCGAGGCCGACCTGCATGTAGAGAGTCCAGACCAGGAAGAAGATGCCCATCGCGACGCCGAACACGGTCTGCACCGCGATGCCCGCCGCGAAGCTCTTCACCTTGAACAGGGAGAGCTCGACGAGCGGCGAGCCGTCCTTCGCGGCCTTCCACTTCTCGTACGCGATAAGGGCGCCGAAGACGACGACGGAGCCCGCCATCATCACGTAACCCCACACCGGCCAGCCCAACTCCCTGCCCCGGGTGAGGGGGTAGAGCATCATCAGCAGGCCGAGCGTGACCAGGACGACGCCGACCAGGTCGAGCTTGAGGGCCTTCGGCGCCTTGGACTCGGTGATGAACTTCCGTCCGAGGATGATGCCCGCGATGCCGACCGGCAGGTTGATGAGGAAGATCGGCCGCCACTCCAGGCCGAAGATGTTCCACTCGGTGAGCAGCGCGCCGAGCAGCGGTCCGGAGACCGCGCCGAGGCCGACGATCATGCCGAAGAGCCCGAAGACCTTGCCGCGCTCGTGCGCGGGGAACGTCGCGTGCACGATCGAGAGCACCTGCGGCACCATCAGCGCGGCCATGGCACCCTGAAGGATGCGCGAGGCGACGAGCATCTCCGGGTTGGCCGCGAAGCCGCAGAGCGCGGAGGCGACGGTGAAGCCGGTGATGCCTATCAGGAACAGCCGCTTGCGGCCGTGGATGTCGCCGAGCCGCCCGCCCGTGATGAGACCGGCGGCGAAGGCCAGGGTGTAGCCCGCGGTGATCCACTGGATCTGGCTGAACGTGGCGCCCGCGTCGCGCTGGATCGACGGGATCGCGATGTTGACGATCGTGACGTCGACGAGGTCCATGAAGGCGGCGGTCATCACGATGGCCAGCGCGAACCAGCGCCGCCGGTCGCCGGCGGGTGCCGGTTCCTCCGGGGTGGAGAGGGTGTTCGGTGAAGTCATGCCACCAGGCTAGAAGGCATATAGGACAGTGTGTGACCTAGTTCTCCGGCACGCTGGGCGTATGACGATGGGCAGCAGTACGGAGGAGGCGGTCGGCGCATGACAACGACGCACGGTACGGCGGAGGCGGTCGGCGCATGACATCGACGCACGGTACGGCGGCGGGTGCCGACACCCCCGCGCGGCTCTTCCAGCTTCTCTCCCTCCTCCAGACGCCCCGCGAGTGGCCCGGCGCCGAGCTCTCCGAACGGCTCGGCGTCAGCAGGCGCACCGTGCGGCGCGACATCGACCGGCTCCGCGACCTCGGCTATCCGGTACGGGCCAGCCAGGGCGCGGCGGGCGGCTACCGGCTCGTCGCGGGCAAGGCGATGCCGCCGCTCGTCCTCGACGACGAGGAGGCGGTGGCGATCGCGGTGGGGCTGCGGGCCGGGGCCGGGCACGCGGTGGAGGGCATCGAGGAGGCGTCGGTACGGGCGCTCGCCAAACTGGAACAGGTCCTGCCCGCCCGCCTGCGCCACCGGGTCTCCGCGCTGCAGATCGCCACGACGCCGCTGACCAGCGGGGACGGGGCGAGCATCGCGCCGGAGACGCTGACGGTGATGGCGTCGGCCGCGGCGGGCCACGAACGTCTCCGCTTCGCCTACCGCGCGGGCGACGGCACGGAGTCGCGCCGCCTGACCGAGCCGTACCGCCTTGTCTCCACCGGGCGGCGCTGGTACCTCGTGGCGTTCGACATCGACCGCGAGGACTGGCGCACGTTCCGGGTCGACCGGGTGTCCGACCCGTTCGCGACGGGGGCGCGGTTCGTGCCGCGGGAGCTGCCGAAGGGGGATGCGGCGGAGTTCATCCGGGAGTCGATGTGGCGGGGCCGTCAGACGTACGACGTGGACATCACGTTCGCGGCGCCCGCGGTGTTCGTCGCGGCGCGGTTGCCCGCGGTGCTCGGTCCGCTGGAGGTGCTGGACGACGACAGCTGCCGGCTGCGGTGCGCGGCGTCCGACTCCATCGAGTGGCTGGCGGTCCGCCTCGCCCTCACGGACTGTGAGTTCACGGTGCGTGAGCCGTCGGATCTGGTGGCCCACCTGTCGAGCCTGGCGGAGCGGCTGTCGCGTGCGACGGGGGGCGCGGCCCGGCCCTGACGGCGGGTTCGGGAGCGCGGTGTTTGAGGACTGCACGGGCCCCGGCGCCGAGGGGATGGCGCCGGGGTCCAGGCACAGGGGCCCGCGAAAGGCCGGCCGCCTAGGCCGCCGCGTCGAACCCCGTGTCCCGCGCCAACTTCTTCAGCTCAAGAAGCGCATGCTTCTCGATCTGGCGGATCCGCTCGCGGGTCAGACCGTGCTCCTTGCCGACCTCCGTCAGCGTCCGCTCCCGGCCGTCCACGATGCCGTACCGCATCTTGATGATGGAGGCCGTGCGCTGGTCGAGGCGGCCGATCAGGCCGTCGAGCTCCTCGCTGCGCAGCAGCGAGAGGACGGACTGCTCGGGCGAGACGGCCGAGGTGTCCTCCAGGAGGTCACCGAACTGGGTGTCGCCGTCCTCGTCCACGCCCATGTTGAGCGAGACGGGGTCGCGCGCCCAGTCCAGGACGTCGACGACGCGCTCGGGCGTCGAGGACAGCTCCTTGGCGATCTCCGTGGGCTCCGGCTCCCGGCCGTTCTCCCTGTTGAACTCGCGCTGGACGCGGCGGATCCGGCCCAACTCCTCCACCAGGTGGACGGGGAGGCGGATGGTGCGCGACTGGTCGGCTATCGAGCGCGTGATGGCCTGGCGGATCCACCACGTGGCATACGTGGAGAACTTGAAGCCCTTGGCGTAGTCGAACTTCTCGACCGCGCGCACCAGGCCCGCGTTCCCCTCCTGGATGAGGTCGAGCAGCGGGAGGCCGCTGCGCGGATAGCGGCGGGCGACCGCGACGACGAGCCGGAGGTTCGAGCGGATGAAGACGTCCTTGGCCCGCTCGCCGTCGGCGACCAGCGCTTCCAGTTCCTCGCGGGACGCGGTGACCGCGCTGTCCTCGACCGCTCCGGCGAGGATCTTCCGCGCGTACACACCTGCCTCGATGATCTGGGACAGCTCTACTTCCTTGGCGGCGTCGAGAAGCGGCGTACGCGCGATCTCGTCGAGGTACATGCCGACCAGGTCGCGGTCGGCGATCTCCCCGCCTACGGCGCGAACACTGCGTGCCGCGTCGGTCTCGCCGGAGGCGGACTTACGACGGGCGACGGCACGGGTTGCCATGCGTGCTCCCTTGCGATGAGTGCGGTCTGGTCGGCCCATTTCTGGAGCCTCTGTGGTGGATGGCACACCCTCGGGTGCCCTGCATCCGATGGAAACAACGACTGGAATCCGGACAGAATTCCCAAGCCGCCCATCTTTTTTCCTGACGTTGCAGTACCCTGTGCCGCCACAAGGGGAGGCAGGATGCCGTCGATGCCGGAAGAGGTGCAGGTCAGGCCGGGGGCCGAGGCCGACCTCAAGGCCCTCACGGACATCTACAACCACTACGTACGTGAGACGGCCGTCACCTTTGACACCGTCGCCTTCCTGCCGGAAGAGCGCCGCCCTTGGCTGCTCTCCCACCTCAAAGACGGCCCCCACCGCTTGATGGTTGCCCGGGAGCGGGATTCGGCCGCCCGTCCCGGGCGGCTGCTCGGGTACGCCACCAGTAGCCCTTTCCGACCCAAGCCCGCCTACTCCCCCTCGGTGGAGGTGAGTGTCTACTGCGCGCCGGACGCCGCGGGCCGCGGCATCGGGACGCTGCTCTACAAGGCCCTCTTCGAGGCCCTCGCGGACGAGGACCTGCACCGCGCGTACGCGGGCGTGGCGCAGCCGAACGAGGCGTCGGTGCGGCTGCATGAGCGCTTCGGCTTCCGGCACGTGGGGACGTACGGGGAGGTGGGCAGGAAGTTCGGCCGGTACTGGGACGTCGCCTGGTACGAGCTGCCCCTCGGCACCGGATCCCCGCCCGCCCCAGGACCTCGGACCTAGGGCCGCAGCCCGTTACGGATCACGAGGTCAGCGGCCTACCGTCCCGGCATGACCGACACCACAGGCACCCTCGACGAAGCCCTGCAGCGGCTGCACTCCTCCGGTCCCGAGCGGCTCGGGCGGCTCACCAACCACGCCCCGATGGCCGTCGAGGCGCTCGCCGCGCGCGGGCGGGCCGGAGCGGTCCACCGGTGGCTCGATCTCTACGCGCCGAAGCTGGAGGAGTTCCCGGCTCGCGTCGAGCCGGTCACCGACGCCGACTGGCGTGCCGCGCTCGGTGACCCGCGCAGGGCCGCGGACTGGATCGACTACTTCGTACGCCGTGTCGCCGATGCCTCCGACCAGGCGCGGCCCTGGCGCGAGGTGCTCGCCGAGTGGTGGCCGCGGCTGCTTCCGGGGATGTACGGGGGTTCGACGCATCCGGTGATCCGGGTGGGCCACGCCGTCCGCACCCTCGAAGCGGGCGACGTGACGGAGCCGCGCCTCGCCGAGCTCGCGCACGGCCTCGGCTACTGGGCCGCCCGGCATCGCACCGTCACCGGCGTCGCCCTCCTGCCGGGCGCCGTCGCGGCGGCGGACGCGCTGGACGCGGTGCCGCCGATCGCCGACCGGGCGGAGGGCGGCTTCCCCGCCCGCCTCGGCCGGGTCGAGGCCCTGCCGGTGTGGGCCGTGTCGGTGGACGAGCCCGAGGAGGCGCGGCGCGCGCTGACCGAGCTGGTGCGGGCGGCGACCCATCGGTACGCCACGCACGGTCATGGCGAGGCGACGATGCTGGTGCACGCGGCGACTGCGCCCAATGCCGTGCTCCGCGCCTTGCCGGCGCTGCCGCGGGTGCTGTGGGTGCCTAGTCTGCGGGCTGCCTGGACGGCGTCTGCGGCCGTCACCGCGATGTACGCGCCGGACGCGGCCGTGGCGTACGTCGCGCCCGGCGCGCCCGGCGCGCCCGGCGCCCTCCGTGCGGAGGAGGTCTTCGAGCGGGCGCTTGCCCATGGGGACGAGCATGTCATCAAGCTGACGGACACGGCGTTGGATGTCGGCGACGAGAAGGCCCTGGCCGCGGCCCTGCGCGCCGTCGAGCTCAGCGAGCCGTTGGTTTGAGCGGCGCCCGGTGCCGGTGGGCTCGGATTCCGCGGGCCGCGTGTGGCTGATCGCGCAGTTCCCCGCGCCCCTGAAACCCCGCCTCTGCGCGGGCCGTACGTGGCTGGTCGCGCAGTTCCCCGCGCCCCTAAAGGGGCACCCCACCCCTGCGCAGGCCGTATGTGCCGGTCGCGCAGCCCCCGCGCCCCTGAAACCCCGTCCCCCGTGCGCGCCGCATGTGGCTGAGCGCGCCGTTCCCCGCGCCCCTTGCGGGGCCGTCCCTACCCGAACTGCACCGACCTCTTCGCCAGCCCCATCCAGAAGCCGTCGATCACGCTTCGCTGGTCGGTCAGGTCGCCCGCCGCGTCCGCCGCGCCCAGTGTGACGAACAACGGGGCGAAGTGTTCGGTGCGCGGGTGGGCCAACTGGCCCGCCGGGGACTTGTGGGTGAAGTCGAGGAGCGCGTCCACGTCGGCCGTCTCCAGGGCCTCGTGGCCCCACGCGTCGAACTCCGCCGACCAGGCGGGGATGCCGCCCTGGCGCAGCGCGGCCAGGTTGTGCGTGAAGAAGCCGCTGCCGACGATCAGGACGCCCTCGTCGCGCAGCGGCGCCAGCTTGCGGCCGATGTCCATGAGGCGGCTCGGGTCGAGGGTCGGCAGTGAGATCTGGAGCACGGGGACGTCGGCGTCCGGATACATCTCCACCAGCGGTACGTACGCGCCGTGGTCGAGCCCGCGGTCCGGCACGTCCTGGACGGGCGTGCCGGGGGCGTGCAGCAACGCGCGTACGGAGGCGGCCAGTTCCGGTGCGCCCGGCGCCGCGTACGTCACCTCGTAGTAGTGCTCGGGGAAGCCCCAGAAGTCGTACACGAGGGGCAGCGTCTCGGTGGCGCCGAGCGCCAGCGGGGCCTCTTCCCAGTGGGCGGAGACCATGAGGATCGCCCGGGGGCGCGGCAGCCCGGCCGACCAGGCGGCGAGCTCGCCGGGCCAGAGCGGGTCGTCGGCGAGCGGCGGGGCTCCGTGGCTGAGGTACAGGGCGGGCATGCGGGACATCGCGCACCTCCAGGAGGACGGCCAAGACCTCGTAGAGGAAATACGCCCTACGAAGTACTGGATACTTGAACTCTCAAGCTCTACGGTCCCAGCGTACGTATGGTTTGTTCAAGATTCAAGGAAGGGCCTCGTACAGTGGAGTACATGGATATGGCACCCACTCCGCCCCCGGCCGCTGAGCCGCGCTGGCTGGACGGCGACGAGCAGCGCGTTTGGCGGGTCTACCTTCAGGCGTCCACTCTCCTAGACGACCACCTCGACCGCCAGCTGCAGCGCGACGCGGGCATGCCGCACATGTACTACGGCCTATTGGTCCAGTTGTCCGACGCCCCCAGGAGGCGGCTGCGGATGACCGAATTGGCCAAGAACATGAAGATCACCAGGTCCCGGCTCTCGCACGCGATCGCGCGCCTGGAGAAGAGCGGCTGGGTGCGCCGCGAGGACTGCCCCTCCGACAAGCGCGGGCAGCTCGCGATCCTCACGGACGACGGTTTCGAGGTGCTGCGCAGGACCGCGCCCGGACACGTCACGGCCGTCCGGCAGGCGCTGTTCGACCGGCTCACCCCGGAACAGCAGAAGTCCCTCGGCGAGATCATGACGATCGTCGCCGAGGGACTTCAGCCGAAGGAGGCCGGGGCGGACCTCCCCTGGCTCCGTTAGGCGGGCTTGCGAGCGGGCTTTCGCCTGCCGTGGGCGGGCCGGATCAGTGGGCCATCACCGGCACCTTCAGCTCGTCCTCCACGCCGTCCGCCGAACCGGCGGAGGCCGAGGAGCCGCCCTGGGCGCCGGTGTTGATGAACGTCGCCGCGATCAGCGCGGAGACCGCCAGGATGCCGACCGCCCACCAGATGGCGCTGGTGTAGCCCTCGACCATGGCCTGCGCCTGGAGGAGCTTCGGGTTGGTGGCACCGGCCGCGTGGTC
Source organism: Streptomyces kanamyceticus (assembly GCF_008704495.1). Taxonomy (NCBI): domain Bacteria; kingdom Bacillati; phylum Actinomycetota; class Actinomycetes; order Kitasatosporales; family Streptomycetaceae; genus Streptomyces; species Streptomyces kanamyceticus. The sequence goes on along the minus strand of NZ_CP023699.1, from coordinate 5,825,499 downwards.
CGTGAGGTACGCGGTGGTCGCCGACGCGGCGATGGTGTTCAGGAGGGCGGTGCCGATGGCGCCGCCGACCTGCTGCGAGGTGTTGACCATCGCGGAGGCGACGCCCGCGTCACGGGCCTCGACGCCGTGCGTGGCCAGGGACATCGCGGGCATGAACGCCGTACCCATGCCGAGGCCCAGCATCAGCTGCGCGGGCATGATCAGACCGGCGTACGAGGTGCCGATCTCCAGCTGCGTCAGGAGCAGCATGCCGAGGGCGGCGAGCAGGAAGCCCGGGGCCATCAGCAGGCGCGGCGGGACGCGGGTCATGAGTCGGGCGCCGATCTGCGTGGAGCCCGTGATCATGCCGACGATCATCGGCAGGAACGCGAAGCCGGTCTTGACCGGCGAGTAGCCCTTCACGATCTGCAGGTAGTACGTGAGGAACAGGAACAGGCCGAACATCGCGATGACCGCGAGGCCGAGCGACATGTAGACGCCGCCGCGGTTGCGCTCGGTCAGGACGCGCAGCGGGAGCAGCGGCGACTTGACCTTGGCCTCGGTGATGACGAACGCGGCGAGCAGCACGACGGACGCGACGAACATCGTGATCGTCACGGTGTCGGACCAGCCCGCGGACTCGGCGCGGGTGAAGCCGTAGACGAGCGCGACCAGACCCAGGGTGGACAGGACCACGCCGGGGATGTCGAGCGGCGAGCGGTTGCGGCCACCGGCCGGCTCACGGATGACGAAGTACGCGCCGAGGGCGGCGACCACCGCGAACGGGATGTTCACGAAGAAGGTCCAGCGCCAGTTCAGGTACTCGGTGAGGAAGCCGCCGAGGATCAGGCCCACGGCGCCGCCACCACCGGCGATCGCGCCGTAGATGCCGAACGCCTTGGCGCGCTCCTTGGCGTCGGTGAACATCACCGCGAGCAGCGAGAGGGCGGCGGGCGCGAGCAGCGCGCCGAACACGCCCTGGAGGGCGCGGGCGCCCAGCATCATGGCCTCGCCGGTCGCGGCGCCGCCGAGCGCGGAGGCCGCGGCGAAGCCGATGAGACCGGTCACGAAGGTGCGCTTGCGGCCCCACAGGTCGGCGATGCGGCCGCCGAAGAGCAGCAGACCGCCGAAGGCGAGCGCGTAGGCCGTGATGACCCACTGGCGGTTGCCGTCGGATATGCCGAGGTCCTGCTGGGCCGAGGGCAGCGCGATGTTCACGATGGTGGCGTCGAGGACGACCATCAGCTGGGCGAGCGCGATGAAGATCAGCGCTTTCCAGCGGTTGGAGTCGGATCCCGTGCCGGGCCCTGAGCCCGGCTTGAGAGCTGTTTCAGACATGGAAGTGCCCACCTAGCGGTACGGAGTGGTGAAAAAGAGACCTACGGGTTGTGCGTAAGGACGTGGCTCAAGGGTCAGTGCTGCCGGAGTGCCTCCAGAGTCGTCGCCTCGCCCGGGAGCTCCGAACGGGCGGGCGCCATCAGACCGTCGAGGAACAGCTGCAGATGACGGTGGATGAAGCTGTCGGCGCCGGGGCAGGCCGTGCCCGGCAGGGGCCGCGCGAGCTGGGAGAGCGCGACCATCAGGTCACCGACGGCGATGTCGGTGCGCAGCTGCCCGGCCGCGCGGGCGCGGTCCATGAGCCCGGTGATGGCACCTTCGAGGCGCTCCCGGCCGTCGAGCAGCTCGGGGTGGTACGGGTCGAAACCTTCCGAGAGGAGCGGGCACAGGGCGCCGATCCGCTCGTCGGCGGCCGCGTGCACGAAGGTGCGCAGCGCGTCGAACGCCTTGTCCGGATCGGCGTCCGCGGTCGCGATGCCCGCCTCGGCATGGTCCGCGACGCGGTCCGTCACCGAGAGGACGACCTTGCGCACCAGTTCGGGGCGGTCGGCGAAGTGGCGGTAGACCGTGGCATTGCCGACGCCCGCCCGGCGCGCGACCTCGTCGAGGGGCACGTCGGGTCCGTGCTCCACGAACATCTCGCGCGCGGCGGCGACGATCCGCTCCCGGTTGCGCAGGGCGTCGGCCCGCGGGCGGGGCACTCGGCGCTGCGTTGCGGTGGCGGTGTCCACGGCTCCTCCTCGGTTGGATTCGGTTCGGTTCGATTCGGTTCATTCGTTCGCTGGTGCCGGATCCCGGCGATGCGGAGAAGAACTCCCCGTTTCACGCGAACACACTTCTAAACGGGGAGAGAGTCCCCGGATATTTCCCGCCGCCGCCCTCAATCCATGTGACCTGAGTCACACGCTTTTCGCCGAGAAACCCACGATCGGTCCCACTCAGCGAGCGCCCGCGCACCCCCCGGCACAGGGTGATCGGACAGGGTGCAGCCAGGACCGGCGGCTGCCGCGGAGTGGAAGGCCCACGCATGCAGCAGCCGACCCGGCGGCGGATACGCCCCGCCCGCCGCGGCATCGCCCTCGCCTCGCTGACGGCGCTCGCCCTCACGGTCACCACGTCGGCGAGCACCGGCCGCCTGATGGAGGAATCACCGAGCACCGCGGGCCCCGTCTCGCTGGCCCGCAGCACCGCACTCGGCCCGTGCATGATCGGCGGGACGCTGGGTGTGCAGATGTCGGAGGGCGTCCCGACCCCGCCCGGCTACGCGCGCTCCACCGGCACCGTCCGGGCCCTGAACCTCATGGTCGACTTCTCGGACGCGCCCGGTCAGGGCAGCGCGATGGACCGCCTCGCCGAGTTCTTCCCGCAGACCTCCGACTGGTTCCGCGCCAGTTCGTACGGGCGCCTCGACTACCGCCCCGAATCGCCGGTCCCGCACTGGCTGCGGATGCCCAAGTCGTTCGCCGAGTACGGCATAGAGCGCGGCGCCCCCTTCGACCCGGGCTACCGGGAGCTGGTCGAGGACATCGTGGCGGCCGCCGACCCGGACGTGGACTTCCGCTCGTACGACCTGGTGAACATCCTGATCACCCCGAACGCGGGCCCCTCCGCGCTCGACACGGTCCTCTCGGTGACCTTCGCGGGCAACCACGAGGCGCCGGTCGCGGACGGCGTGCCCGTCGCCAACGCGTCCTTCGTCTACAGCCGCCAGGACGACGGCTCCGGCAGCTACCGCGAGACCGGCTACCGGGTGCTGCCGCACGAGAACGGCCACGTCTTCGGCCTGCCCGACCTCTACACGCAGGACGGCGGAGGGGCGGCGGGCCACTGGGACATCATGAGCGAGGACTGGGGCGCCAACAACGACCTGCTCGCCTGGCACAAGTGGAAGCTGGGCTGGCTCGACGACGACCAGATCAGCTGCGCGGCCAACCCCGGCACCACCGAGCACGTCCTGTCGCCGCTCGCGGGCCCCGGCGGCACCAAGCTCGCCTTCGTCCCGCTGAGCGCGAAGACGGGGTACGCCATCGAGGTCCGCACCCCGGGCGGCAACGACGAGGCGGTCTGCAAGCCGGGCGTCCTGATCTACCGCGTGGACGCGGACGTCGACACGGGCCACGGCCCGGTCACGGTCGTCGACTCCACGCGCGACAGCGGCGGCTGCACGCGCCGCCCCAACGTCCACGCGGAACTCTCCGACGCCCCCTACGGGCCCGGCGAGACCTTCACCGACCGCAGGACAGGGGTACGGGTGACGGTCGCGGGCGTGACGGACGAGGGGAACTACCGGGTGCACGTCACCCGGCCGTAGCGCCGGGACCCGCGACGGCGCCCGGCACGGTCTGGCGCACCTGCCGCAGGAACGCGGCGTTGCTGGGGGTCTTCTTGACCTGTTCGAGCAGCGCCTCGAGGCTGCTCTGGCCGTCCCTGCCGCGCAGGGCGCGCCGCAGCCCCCACATGGCGGCCAACTCGTCGGCCGGTACGAGGAGTTCCTCGCGCCGGGTGCCCGAAGGCGTGACGTCGACGGCCGGGAAGACGCGCCGCGCGGCGATGCCCGCGTCGAGCCTGAGCTCCATGTTGCCGGTGCTCTTCAGCTCCTCGAAGTAGTAGTCGTCGGCGCGCGATCCGGTCTCCACGAGCACGGTCGCGAGCATCGTCAGGGAGCCGCCCTCCTCGGCGAGCCGGGCCGCGCCGAAGAGCTTCTTGGGGCCCTGGATGGCGGCCGCGTCGACGCCACCACTGAGTGTGCGCCCGCCGCTGGACGCCGCGTTGTTGTACGCCCGGCACAGGCGCGTCAGCGAGTCGAAGAGCATGACGACGTCGCGGCCGTCCTCGACCATGCGCTTGGCGCGCTCCACGGCGAGTTCGGCGAGGGCGATGTGCTGTTTGGCGGGCCGGTCGAAGGTCGATGCGAGCACCTCGCCGCTGACCGAGCGCCGCATGTCGGTGACTTCCTCGGGGCGTTCGTCGAGCAGCACCACCATGAGGTGGGCCTCGGGGTGGTTCTCGGCGACGGCGGCGGCGATCTGCTGCAGGAGGACGGTCTTGCCGGTCTTCGGCGGCGCGACGATCAGGCCGCGCTGCCCCTTGCCGACGGGGGCGACGAGGTCGACGAGCCGCCCGGCGACGGGCCCGCCCGCGGTCTCCAGGTGGAGCCGCTCGCGGGGGTGCAGCGGGGTGAGGTCACCGAACCGCCGCCGCCCCCTGAGCGCTTCGGGCACGCGGCCGTTGACCCGGTGGACCCCGCTGAGGGTGCGGGTCCTGGCCCCGTGCTCACCGTCGAGCACGTCGCCGGTGCGCAGACCGAGCTGGCGGATGAGCGGGGCGGACACCTGGATGTCGGCGGAGGTGGGCAGGCAGCCCGGCCCCCGCAGAAACCCGCGGCCGTCGCGGGCGATGTCGAGAACTCCGGTGCAGGACACGGGAGTCGCGGTACGGGTGGTGGTTACTGGTTCTGTTGCTGTGGCGGTCATGATGTGGGTCCTTTCGCGGACATGCGAATGAGGGGCCCGGCGGGGCGGCATGAACCACGCCCCGTACTACGGGCGGAACGCGCGCTGTCGAGAGCGCGAAGCGAGGGCCGGACAAGCGGCCTGAGGAAGACCCCGGATGATCGGGGGAAATGAAGCGACGCTCCCGAAGCGGGGAGCGGAAGGTCAGTACGGGCGCCCCGACAGGGCGTAACACGCGTACTGATGGCAAGGTAACACACGAACCGACGGCGGCCACAGGCCAAAGGTCCCTACGCCCACGCGCCGGTACGGAGCAACGGGTGGGCGGGCGGGGAATATCCGCCGCGAAGCGGCGGTACAGGGTCAGCTAACGACGGCCCGAGGCCGAACCGCAGGAACAACCACAGGCGCCCCATCCGAAGCCGACCGAAGAATCTCCGCCTCAATGCCATAAAGCTTCCGCACGAGATCCTCGTCCACGACAGCCCGCGGCGCCCCCGTGGCAACGATGCGCCCCGCCAGCATGGCGACGACGACATCCGCGTACCGCGCCGCCGCGGCCAGGTCATGGACGACCATGACGATCGTCCGCCCCTCCGAGGCGACCTCTCGTACGAGATCGAGCACCTCCACCGCATGCCCGATGTCCAGCGCGCTGGTCGGCTCGTCGAGGAGTACGACAGGGGTCTCCTGCGCAAGGGCCATGGCGAGCCAGCACCGCTGCCGCTGGCCGCCGGACAGCTGGTCGATGCGCCGCTCGGCGAGCCCCGCGGTCCCGGTGGCGTCGAGGGCGCGCGTCACCGCGGCCTCGTCCTCGGCGGACCACTGGCGGAAGAGCCCCTGGTGGGGATGGCGTCCGTACCGTACGAGCCCCGCGACGGTGACCGCCTCGGGGGCCTGCGGCGACTGCGGGAGCAGGGCGACGCGGTGCGCCGTCTCGCGCTGCTTGAGCCGCCAGATGTCGGCGTCGCCCGCGAACACCCGCCCGGACGTGGGCTGGTGGAGCCGCGCCATGCAGCGAAGGAGCGTCGACTTGCCGCAGCCGTTGGGGCCGACGATGGCGACGACCTGGCCGGATTCGACGGTGAGGTCGACTCCGTCGACGGCGGTGTGACCGCCGCCGTATCCGGCGGTGAGCTGCTCGACGCGGAGTTCCACGGGACGTGCCTTTCCGTGTTCGAGGGGCTTCGAGGGGCTTCGAGGGGCTCAGCCCTTGCGACGTTGGCCCGAGGCCCTTGCGGGATTGGCCTAAGGTAAGGCTAACCTTAGCGAAAAAGCATGGTCGCTGACGACCATCTCATCATGTCCACTTGACCCCGGAGCTGTTGATGACCGTCCCCCGCCGCCCCTTCTCCATCGCCTCCCGACGCGCGACCCAGTCGGTCGCCGCGCTCGGTGCGGCGGCGCTGCTCCTGACCGGCTGCGGCTCGGACGACGGCTCCGACAACGACTCGTCGGGCAAGGCCGGTTCCGGCTCCTCGGACACCCGGACCATCAAGGACGCCACGGGCAAGGCCGTGAAGGTGCCCGCGCACCCCAAGCGCGTGGTGACGCTGACGCAGGAGGACCTGGACGCCGTCCTCGCGCTCGGCGTGAAGCCGGTCGGCATCACCAACGGCCAGGGCCTGGACAAGCCCCCGGCCTACCTCGCCGACAAGGTGAAGGACATCGACGTCGTCGGCAATCTGCTGCAGCCCGTGATGGACAAGGTCGTCGCCGCCAAGCCCGACCTGATCCTCGCCGGTGACATGCAGGACGAGCAGGTGCTCAAGCAGCTGCGCGAGATCACGCCCGCGACCGTCGTCACGATGGCTCCCACGGACGACTGGAAGCTGACCCTGCGCGGCATCGGCAACGCCGTGAACGACCTGCCCAAGGCCAACAAGGTCATCTCCGACCACGAGGCCGCCGCCAAGAAGGCGGGCACCGAGCTCGGCACGAACAAGGGCGCCGAGGTCTCCATCGTCCGCTGGAACCCGGACGGCCCGAGCTGGATGGAGAACAAGCAGTTCGCCAGCGGTGTCGCCCTGGAGATGGGCCTGAAGCGGCCCAAGAACCAGAACAAGGACGGCAACGCGCACACCCCGTCGCTCAGCCTGGAGAAGATCAACGAGATCGACGGCGACTGGCTGTTCCTCTCCACCCTGACCTCGGACGGCGACAAGGCCCTCAAGGACGTCCAGAAGAAGCCCGCCTACAAGGACCTCGGCGCGGTCGAGAAGAACCACGTCGTGACCGTGGACGGCTCGGTCTGGTCGACCCGCGGCGGCCCGCTGGCCGCCGCCGAGGTCATGAACGACTACACCAAGGCGCTCAAGAAGTAGCGGCACCGCGGGCGTGGGCGGCGGTGCCCGCGAAGTCGGCCGCCGTCCACGCCATCCCCAACGCGCCGTCGAGCAGCGCCTGTTCGGCGGCCGGGGAGACGGCGGCCTCGGCGAACTCCCGCTCGTGCGGGCCGCAGGCGCCGCCGCTGATGTCCAGGACGGGGTGGATGGACGGCACCAGGTGCGAGACGTTGCCCATGTCCGTGCAGGCGAACGGCTCGCGCTCGACCGGCTCGGCGCGCCCGAGCGCCCGCGCGTTCGCCTTCCACAGGGCGATCAGCGCGGGGTCGCCGCGGAAGTCGAGGTAGTCCGGTTCGGGCCGCTCCAGAGTGACCTCGCAGCCGGTCGCGAGGGCTCCGGCGCGGAAGCAGTTCTCCACGCGTTCGCGCAGCTCGCGCAGTTCCTCGGCGGCAAGCGCCCGGATCTCGTACTCGGCGGTGGCGCGGTCCGGTATCGCGTTCGGCGCCGACCCCGCGGCCGTGGTGACGCCGTGCACCCGCCACTGCGGCGGGAGTTGCTGGCGCAGCAGACCGATGGCGACCTGGGCGACGGTCAGGGCGTCGGCGGCGTTGCGGCCCTCGTGCGGATTGAGGCTGGGGTGCGCGGACTTCCCCGTGTACGTCACCGAGAGCGTGCCGAGCGCGAAGGAGCGGAAGTCGGCCATCTCGAACGGACAGGGGTGCACCATCATCGCCGCGTCCACGCCGTCGAAGGCGCCCGCGTCGATGAGCAGCGCCTTGCCCGCGCCGCGCTCCTCGGCCGGGGTGCCGAGCACCCTTACGGTGAGCCCGAGTTCATCGGCGTACGGAGCGAGGGCGAGCGCCGCGCCGACGCCCGCGGCGGCGATCAGGTTGTGACCGCAGGCGTGGCCGAGTCCTGGCAGCGCGTCGTACTCGCAGGCCAGGGCGATGGTGACCGGCCCCGATCCGATGCTCGCGCGGAACGCGGTGTCCAGGCCGAAGGCGGGCGCGGTCACCTCGAAGCCGTGCTCGCCCAGGAGTTCGGCGCACCAGGCGGCGGCGCGGTGCTCCTCGAAGGCCGTCTCCGGGTGGCCGTGGATGCGGGAGCTCAGCGCGAGCAGGGTCTCGCGGTGGCTCTCGATCTCCTTGCGCAGGGCGGACTTGAGCTCGGCGGGGGCTGCGGGCGGCTCGGCCGGGGCGGTGTTCGGCTCGGTGGGGGCGGTCGTCTTCTCCATGACCAGCAAGATAGCTTAGGCTAACCTAAGTTAGTACTGGTAGGTTCAGGTTCACGGGAGTCGTCACACACATGCATCAGCGACCTGATCGCCTTCCCCTGCTCACCGCGCAGGCCGGCATCCTCTACGCGCAGCAGCTGGCCCCGGAGAGCACCGCGCTCAACACCGCCGACCGCGTGGAGATCCAAGGCCCTCTGGACGACGCCCTGTTCGAGGCGGCGCTGCTGCGCACGGTCGCCGAGGCGGAGACGCTCTCGCTGCGCGTGACGGAGGACGCGGCGGGCGACCCGTGGCAGACCGTCGACCAGGACACCGCCCCCGTACGCCTGCACCGGCTCGACGTGCGCGCCGACGCCGACCCCGAGGCGGCCGCCGACGCGTGGATGCGGGCGGACCTCGCGAACGCCGTGGACCTCACCGGCGACACCGGCACGAACGGCCTGGTCACCCAGGCCCTCATCCGCGTCGCCGACGACCGGCACTGGTGGTACCAGCGCGTCCACCACTTCGCCGTCGACGCCTACGCCCTCCAGCTCATCGGCGCCCGCGTCGCCGAGCTCTACACCGCGCTCGCCGCCGGGCAGGAGCCGCCCGCCCGGCAGTTCGCCCCGATGGCCGAGCTGACCGGCGAGGAGACCCGCTACCTGGGCAGCGAGCAGTACGCCACCGACCGCGCCTTCTGGGCCGAGCGGACCGCGGGCCACACCGCCCCCGCCACCCTCGCCGCCCGCCCCGACGCCCCCGGCACCGACGCGCTCATCCGCCGCGTCACCGACCTGCCCGAGGGCTCCGTGGACCGGCTGACCCGCGCCGCGCAGGCCGTGAAGGCCACCTGGGCCGAGCTCGTCATCGCCGCCACCGCGGGCCATCTGCACCGCGTCACCGGCGCCGAGGACATCGTGCTCGGCCTGCCGCTCACCAACCGGCGCGGCCCTGCCGCCCTGCGCACCCCGGCGATGACCGTCAACGTCCTCCCCCTGCGCATCGCCGTACGCCCCCGGGACACCGGCGCCGAACTCCTGCGCCGCGTCGTCCTCGAAGTCCGCGCGGTCCGCCGCCACCAGCGCTACCCGCAGGCCGAACTCCGCCGCGACCTCGCACTCGGCACCGCGGGCGAACCGCTGACCGGCCCCATGGTCAACATCAAGCCCTTCGAATCCGACCTGGACTTCGGCGGCCTGCCCGGCACCGTGCACAACCTCGCAGCGGGCCCCGTCGAGGACCTCGCGGTCGGGGCTTCTCCGCGCGCCGACGGACGGCTCGGACTCTCCCTCGACGCCAACGCCGGACGCTACGGGGACGCCGAACTCGCCCGCCACGAACACACCTTGGCCACCTACCTCGACGGCCTCGCCGAACTCCTCCTCACCGACCCGCACCGCACCCTCGCCACCCTCGACCTGCTGACCCCCGACGAGATCCGCGCGGCCACCGCGGGCCGCACCGAACCGCCCGCCGAGCGGACCCTGCCCGACGCGTTCGCCGCCCAGGCCGCCCGCACCCCCGACGCCGTGGCCGTACGCAGCGGCGCCGCCGCCCTGACCTTCGCCGAACTGGACGCCTCGGCCGACCGCCTCGCCCACCGCCTCGCCCAGGACCTGGCCCCCGGCACACCCGTCGCCCTCGCCCTGCCGCGCTCCACCGACACGCTCGTGGCGCTGCTCGCCGTGCTCAAGGCGCGCGGCGTCTGCCAGCCGCTCGACCTCGGGCACCCCGCGGCACGGACCCTGGACGTCCTCGCCGACGCCCGCCCCGCGTACGTCATCGGCACCCGCGAGACCCTCGCCGCGCTCCCCGCGCACGGCCTGCCCGAACTCGCCCTCGACGACCCGGAGACGGCCGCCGCGATCGCCGCGCTCCCGGCCGGGGCGCCCGCCTCCGCTCCCCGGCTCACCGACCCCGCCTACATCATCCACACCTCCGGTTCCACGGGCCGCCCCAAGGGGGTCCTCGTCACCCACGCCTCCCTCGCCAACCTCCTCGCCGGGCACACCGACGACCACATCGCACCCGCCGTCGCCCGCACGGGACGCGACCGGCTGCGGGTCGCGCACAGCGCGTCGTTCGCCTTCGACGCGTCCTGGGACCCGGTCCTGTGGATGGTCCACGGCCACGAGCTGCACCTGCTCGACGACGCCACCTACCGCGACCCCGCCGCGCTCGCCGCGTACGTCGACGAGCGGCGCGTCGACTACCTCGACGTCACCCCCTCCTACGCCGAAGCCCTCATCGCCGAGGGCCTGCTCGACGACGGCAGGCACCACCCCGCCGTCGTCGTGGTGGGCGGCGAGGCCGTGCCCGCGCCGCTGTGGGAGCGCCTCGCGGCGGTCAAGGGCTCGCGGCCCACCAACCTGTACGGCCCGACCGAGACCACCGTCGACGCCTACTACTGGCTGCCAGGACCGGACGGCACCACCACCGGCCACCCCGTGCGCGCCTCCCGCGTCTACGTCCTCGACTCCTCCCTCCGTCCCACGCCCCCCGGTGTCACCGGTGAGCTGTACGTCGCCGGGGCCTGTCTGGCCCGCGGCTACCTCGGCCGTCCCGAGCTGACCGCCGAACGCTTCGTCGCCGACCCCTTCGGCGCGCTCCACGGCGCCCCCGGCGGCCGCATGTACCGCACCGGCGACCTGGTGCGGCGGCGCCCCGACGGCACCCTGGAGTTCCTCGGGCGCGGCGACGACCAGGTGAAGATCCGCGGCTTCCGCATCGAACTCGGCGAGATCCAGGCGCGGTTGGCCGCCCATCCCGCGCTGGCCCAGGCCGCCGTGATCGCCCGCGACTCCGCGCACGGCAAGCGCCTCCTCGCCTACGCCGTGCCGCGCGAGGGCACCACCGCCACCACCGTCACCCCGGACGCCCTGCGCGCCCACCTCGCCGAGACCCTCCCCGCCCACATGGTCCCGGCCACGGTGACGCTCCTGGCCGAACTGCCGCGCACCGCCAACGACAAGCTCGACCACCGGGCGCTGCCCGACCCGGAGCCGACCACGCCCGCAGCCGCGTCGGTAGTCGCGGCCCACACCGGCTCCGGCGACCCGCACACCGACGCCCTCTGCGCCCTCTTCGCCGACGTCCTCGGCCTGGAGTCCGGCTGGCCCTCACCCGACGCAGGGTTCTTCGACCTCGGCGGTCACTCGCTCCTCGCGGGCCGCCTCGCCGCCCGTATTCGCGAGCGGTTCGCCACCACGCTCGGTATCGCCGACGTCTTCCGCGCCTCGACTCCCGCCGCCCTGGCGGCAGTCATGCGCGCCTCGGACACCACGACATCCACAGCGACCACCCCCGCGCTCGTCCCCATCCCCCGCACCGACACCCTCCCCCTCTCCCCCGCGCAGCAGCGCCTGTGGTTCCTGCACCGCCTCGAAGGCCCCAGCCCCACCTACAACATCCCGCTCGTCCTCGCCCTGAACGGCCCCGTCGACCACGGCGCGCTGCAGCTCGCCCTGCACGATCTGACCGCACGCCACGAGACACTCAGAACGGTATATCCCGCCACTGACAACGCCCCGTCCGCCGACGCCGACGACCGCCCCCACCAGCGCATCCTCGACGCGAGCCACCCGCTGGCCCGCCCCGCACTGCACCGCGGGGAACTCGCCGACGGCGCCCTGACCGACGCCGTGCGGCACTGCTTCGAGCTCGCCGACGAACCCCCGCTGCGCGCCACCCTGTTCACCGACCCCGCCGACCCCACCCGCCACACCCTCCTCCTGCTCCTCCACCACATCGCGGGCGACGGCGCCTCCACCACACCCCTCGCCCGTGACCTCGCGACCGCCTACACGGCCCGCGTGGCAGGCCGCGCGCCCGGCTTCGCCCCGCTGCCCCTGCAGTACGCCGACCACGCCGCCCACCAGCACAAGCTCCTCGCCGACGGCCTCGCGCAGACTCACCTCGCGCACTGGAAGGAGGCCCTCGCGGGCCTGCCCGACCAGCTGGAGCTGCCCACCGACCGACCGCGCCCCGCCGTGGCCACCTCGGCGGGCGACACCGTCCCCTTCGCCCTGACCCCGGCCACCCACCGGGCCCTCAAGCGCCTGGCCGCCGCGGCCAACAGCACGGTCTTCATGACCGTGCAGGCGGGCCTCGCCGCGCTGCTCACCCGGCACGGCTGCGGCACCGACATCCCCCTCGGCACCCCGGTCGCAGGGCGCGACGACGACACGACGGCCGACCTCGTCGGGTTCTTCACCAACACCGTCGTGCTGCGCACGGACACCTCGGGCGACCCCGGTTTCCGTACGCTGCTCGACCGCGTGCGCGGCACCACACTCGCCGCGTACGAACACGACGTACTCCCCTTCGACCAGCTCGTCGAGGAGCTCAATCCGCCGCGCTCGCTCGCCAGGCATCCGCTGTTCCAGGTGATGCTGGCCTGGCAGTCGCTGCCCGACGGCGACTTCGCTCTCGGCCCCGACATCACGGCCCGGCTCGGCGCCGTGCCGTCGGGCACCGCCAAGTTCGACCTGACCCTGAACGCGGGCGAACTCCCCGGCGACGGCGGGATATCGGGCTTCCTGGAGTTCCGCACCGACCTGTTCGACCGCGCCACCGCGCAGGGCCTGGCCGACCGCCTCGCCCGCCTCCTCACCGCGGCCGCCGAGACCCCCGAAACGCCGCTCGGCCTGCTCCCCCTCCTCAGCGGCTCCGAGCACCACCAGGCCCTCGTGGCCGCCAACAACCAGCACCACCAGGCGAGTTCAGCACCCAGCACACTCGCCGAGGTCTACGAGCGGGCGGCCGCCCTCCACCCCCACCGCACCGCCGTCACCCACGAGGGCCACGCCCTCACCTACACCGAACTCTCCGCCCGTGCCCACCAGTTGGCCCGCCTCCTCGCCGCCCGCGGCATCGGCCCCGGCTCGATCGTGGCGCTCGCACTGCCCCGCTCCACCGACCTGGTCACGGGCCTGCTCGCGGTCGCGCTCTCCGGCGCCGCCTACCTCCCGCTCGACCCGGACTACCCGGCGGACCGCCTCGCCTACATGCTCGACGACGCGCGCCCCGCCGCCCTGGTCACCGACACCGCGACCGCGCCCCGGCTGCCCGCGCAGGCGCACGCGCTGCCGCTCGTCACGGTCGACGGCCAGGATCCGGACGCGTACGACACGCACCCCCTCGCCCAGCACGAGCGCACCCGCCCGCTCACCCCGCGCGACCCCGCCTACGTCATCTACACCTCGGGCTCCACGGGCCGCCCCAAGGGCGTCGTCGTCACCCACCACAACGTGACGCGGCTGCTCACCGCCACGGACCACTGGTTCGGCTTCGACGAGAACGACGTCTGGACGCTCTTCCACTCCTACGCCTTCGACTTCTCCGTATGGGAGTTGTGGGGCGCGCTCCTGTACGGCGGCAAGGTCGTCGTCGTACCGCATCTGACGAGCCGCGACCCGGGCGCCTTCCGCGCGCTGCTCGCCGACGAGGGCGTCACCGTCCTCAACCAGACCCCGTCGGCCTTCTACCAGCTGGCGGCCGCCGACCGCGAGGACGGAACGGGACGCGAACTCGCCCTGCGCTACGTGGTGTTCGGCGGCGAGGCCCTCGAACTCGGCCGCCTCGACGAGTGGTACGACCGGCACGGCGACAGCGGCCCGACGCTCGTCAACATGTACGGCATCACCGAGACCACCGTGCACGTCTCCTACTTCGCGCTCGACCGCGCGACGGCCGCCTCCTCCACATCGAGCACCATCGGCGTGAACATCCCCGACCTGCGCGTCTACGTCCTCGACGACCGGCTGCACCCGGTGCCGCCCGGCGTCACCGGCGAGATGTACGTCGCGGGCGAGGGCCTCGCCGACGGCTACCTCGGTCGCCCCGACCTGACCGCGACGCGCTTCGTCGCCGATCCGTACGCCGCGCTGTTCGGGGAGAGCGGCAGCCGCATGTACCGTTCGGGCGACCTCGCCAGGCGCCGCGCCGACGGCGCCCTCGAATACTTCGGGCGGGCCGACCACCAGGTGAAGATCCGCGGCTTCCGCATCGAACTCGGCGAGATCGAGGCCGTGTTGGCGGGCCATCCCGCGGTCGCGGACGCGGCGGTGATCGTCCGCGAGGACGTCCCCGGCGACAAGCGGCTCGTCGGCTACGCGGTCGCCGACGGCGCCGACCCCGCCGCACTGCGCGAGCACACGGCGGCCGAACTCCCCGTCCACATGGTCCCCTCCGCCGTCGTCCTGCTCGACCGGCTGCCCCTCACCAGCAACGGCAAGCTGGACCGCAAGGCACTGCCCGCCCCCGAACGCCCCGCGTCGGCCGCCACGGGCCGCGCCCCGCGCACACCGCGCGAGGAGCAGCTGTGCGCGATCTTCGCCGAGGTGCTCGGCGCGGACCGGATCGGCGTCGAGGACAACTTCTTCGACCTGGGCGGCCACTCGCTGCTCGCCGTACGCCTCGCGGGCCGCGTCAAGGCGGCCTTCGGTGCGGAGGTCTCCATCGGCACGGTCTTCCAGTCCCCGACACCGGCGGCGCTCGACGCCGCCCTTGACGCGGAAGCCGGTCACCACGACGACCCCCTCGACGTCCTGCTCCCGCTGCGCCCGGCCCGCCCCGGCGACGCCGCGCCCGTGCACTGCGTGCACCCGGCGGGCGGCCTGAGCTGGTGCTACGCGGGCCTGATCCGCCACCTCCCGGCCGACGTGCCGATCTACGGCCTCCAGGCGCAGGGCGTCGGTACGGCCACGGCTTCGCTCGAACTCCCGCGCACGCTGGAGGAGTTGGCAGCCCACTACGTCGCCCGCGTCCGCGAGGTCCAGCCCACGGGCCCGTACCGCCTGCTCGGCTGGTCGACCGGCGGCATCATCGCCCACGCGATGGCCGCGCACCTCCAGGAGACGGGACACGAGGTGGAGCTCCTCGCGATCCTCGACGCCTACCCGGCCGAAGGCTTCCGCGAGCTGCCCGTCCCCGACGAGGCCGAGGCGCTCGAATCCCTGCTCACCATGGGCGGCTACGGCCCCGACAGCCTGGCGGGCAAGGCCCTGACCACCTCGAACGTCATCGACGTCCTGCGCCGCGAAGGCAGCCCGCTGGCCGCGCTCCCGCCCGCCACGTTCGAGGCGCTGCGCGACATCTACCTCAACACCAACCATCTCGTACGGGCCTACGACCACCGGCGCTTCGACGGCGACGTGCTGTTCTTCCGCGCCACGGTCGACACCATCGACGACACCCTGACGCCCGAGACCTGGACGCCGTACGTGAGCGGGCGCATCGCCAACACCGACGTGGCCTGCTCCCACAAGGACATGACCCTGCCCGAACCGATCGCGCACATCGCCCGCGTGGTCGCCGACCGACTGACCGAACCGACCGGTCACACCGACCTGGAGAAGCAGCAGTGACGACGAGCGAAGCCCCCGCCAACCCCTTCGACGCGGACGGCGAGTTCCTGGTCCTCGCCAACGAGCGCGGCGAGCTCTCGCTGTGGCCGCTCTTCGCCGCCGTGCCCGAAGGATGGTCGGCGCAGCACGGCCCGTGCCCGCGCCAGGACGCCCTGGACTGGGTCAAGTCCCGGTGACCGGAACCCTGTTGGTCAAGCCTCGAATACGTCCGAGGGTCGCCGTCGTCCTCGTCTACACGGCCGCGATGTGCATGAACGGCCTCGACTCGACGATCGTCAACCCGGCCCTCTTCACCATCGCGGAGGACTTCGGCCGCCCGGTGTCGGCGGCGAACACGGTCGAGACGGCGTTCCTCGTCGCGCTCGCCCTCGCGCTGCCGGTGGCGGGCTGGCTCGGCGACCGGTTCGGCACGAAGCGGGTGTTCCTGCTGGCCCTCGCCGCGTTCACCGCGGCGTCCGCGGTCTGCGGCCTGGCCCCCGACCTCACCACCCTCGTGGTGGCGCGCGCGGCCCAGGGCCTGGCGGGCGGCCTGCTCACCCCGGTCGGCATGACGCTGCTGTTCCGCGCGTTCCCGCCCGAGGAGCGCGTGAGGCTCTCCAAGGTCCTGATCGTGCCGACCGCCCTGATGCCCGCGCTCGGCCCGCCGCTCGGCGGCTTCCTCACCGAACACCTCTCCTGGCACTGGCTGTTCTTCGTCAACGTGCCTGTGGGGGCGGGGGCGGTGCTGCTCGGTGCGGTGGCGCTGCGCGAGCCTGCGGTGGGCTCGGTGGACCCGGTGGCCTCGGATGCCTCGGATGCCTCGGATGCCCCGGATGCCTCGGAAGGGGAGTCGGATTCGGGGGGCCGGTTCGACCACGTCGGTTTCTGGCTGGCCACGCCTGCGCTCGGGCTCCTCACGTACGCGCTCGGCTTCGGGCCCTCCCACGGGTGGGGCCGTCCTTCGGTGGCGGTCAGCGCGGTCGCGGGGGTGGTGTTGCTTGTTGCCGCGGTGACGCATCAACTCCGGTCTCCTGACCCCTTGTTGAAGCTGCGGCTGCTCGGTGACCGGGTCTACGGGGCTGCCTCCGCGCTCGCCCTGTTCAGCGCGGCGGGCCTGATGGGTGTCCTGTTCGTCTTCCCGCTCCTCTACCAGGCCGCGCTCGGCGCGTCCGCGCTCGACGCGGGTCTGTCCGTCTTCCCCGAGGCGCTCGGCCTGATGCTGGCGTCACAGGCCGTGGACCGCCTGCTGCCCCGCCTCGGGCCGCGCCGCCTCGCCGTGCCTACGCTGCTGCTCGCGGCGGGGGTCTTCGCCGCGCTCGCCGTGCCTGGTGTCGCGGAGAACGCGTGGGCGGTGCGGGCGTTGATGTTCGCGGTGGGCCTCGTCCTCGGCACGGCCGTCCTGACCATCCAGATCGCGGGCTTCGAGGACATCTCCCCGGCGGACATGGGGCAGGCGATGGGGCTGTTCCAGATCGTGCGTACGTTGGGTGGGGCGGTGGGTATTGCCGCGTGCGCGGCGGTCATCGGGGGGCATGGCACGGGGGTCTCCGACCCGGGGCCTTATCGGGTTGCGGTGCTGGTTACTTCGGGGCTGGTGGGGGTTGGCGCGGTTGTCGCTGCGCGACTGCCGCGGGTGGTGGCGGGGCCGCCCGGTCCGCCTTAGCCCGGCGGTGGCGCTTCGCTGCGCGGGCGGGTGGGGGCGCTTCGCTGCGCGGGCAGGTGGGGGCGCTTCGCTGCGCGGGCAGGTGGGGGCTTGTCGCGCAGTTCCCCGCGCCCCTTAAGAGATCCCCACCTCCGCACCACCACGATGCAGCGGGCCTCCCCCGGTTCGCCGCCCGCGGGAGCTTCGTGGCTGGGCGCGCCGTTCCCCGCGCCCCTGACGGGGCCGCCCGCAGGCTTCGAGGCGCGGGGAACGTGGCGGGCTTCTAGGGGCGCGGGGAACTGCGCGATCTTTTAGGGGTGCGAGGAACGGCGCAATCCTTTAGGGGCGCGGGGAACTGCGCGGCCAGCCCCCACCCACCCGCAGGTCGCGAACCCGGCGAAGTCCACCCGCCTACGGAGCCAGCAGCCGTGCCAGTCCCTCCGCCAACCCGCCCCTCCAACACGCATAATCATGACCCCCGTTGAACTCCTCATACGTCACGTCATAGCCCCGCGCCCGCAAGACATTGCGCAAGCGGCGGTTTTCCGCGAGGAGCATCCATTCCTGGGTCCCCACCTCCAGGTGGATCCGGACCGGGCGGCGCGGAGCGTGGGCGTACTGGCGGGTGAGCCATTCCGGGCCCGCCCCGTCGGGGGCGTTCTCGTCGGGCCACCAGAAGGAGCCCGACTGGGAGAGCGCGCGGCCGAAGCGGTCCGAGCGGCGATGAGCCGCGTACGCCGCCGTGAGGCCGCCCGCACTCTGGCCCGCGATGACCGTCCGCTCACGGGGAACCGCGACCCCGTGCGTCTGCGCCGCCCACGGAAGCAGCCCGTCGGCGAGCCAGTCCACGAACTCCCCGCTGCAGCTGAGGTCTTCCATCCGCCGCCCCATCGTGTCGACCAGGAGCAACGCCGTGGGCGGCAGCGCCCCCGCCGCGTGCAGCCGGTCGGCCATGCGGGGCGCGCCGAGCACGGGCCCCCACATCTCGCCGTCCAGGAGCACCGCGACGGCGAGGGCGGGGGCTGCGGGCAGGTGCACGGTGACGCGGCGGCCGTCGACCTCGGCCGACAGGGTCTGCCCGGTCCTGGCCGAGTCCCCTTGGACGTACGGCTGCGCGGGCGCGTGCGGAAGTTCCATCACGGACGCGGGGTTGCGGCCGTCGCGCGACGGGAGTCCTGGCGCGGCCGCGTACGGGTCGGGCAGGGCCTCGTCGAGGACCTTCAGCCAGGCGGCGCGGTCGGTGCGCAGCGTCTCCTCGCGGGGGCCGCGGGCGACGTAGAACTGGTAGGAGGCCCGATGGTCAGCACGAAGGCGGTGGCTGAGCGCCCACACTCCGGTGCCCGGCACCCGCTCCGTCAGGTGCGGCGTGAGGTCGCCCGCGTGCCGGTCCTTGTCGGTGACGGTGTGCAGGAGCGCGAGGACGTCGGTCGCGGGGCGCTCGGGGTCGTCCCGCCACAAGAACGTGACGAGCCGGTACGCGGGGTCACCGGACGGGTCGTCCTCGACCAGTGGGGTGCCCTTGGCCGACATCCGGTCCCAGAAGTCCCGTTCGGCCGATGGTACTTGGGCTCGCACGGCCTGACGGAGCGTACGGAGAAGGGGACTGTGCACGACGAAAGCCTTTCTGAACTCATACGCGTGTGGCCGCCGACCTGCCCAGCAGCACCCAGAGCAGGAAGGGCCCGCCCAGGACCGTCGTGACGATGCCCACCGGCAGTTCCGAGCCGTCGAAGGCGATCCGGCCGAGCGTGTCGGCGACGACCACGAGGACCGCGCCGGTCAGCATCGAGCCGACCAGCGGCACCCGCAGCGGCCCGGCGAGGCGGGACGCGATGACGGGTGAGGCGAGGGCGACGAAGCCGACGGGCCCGGCGATCCCGACGGCGAGCCCGGCGAGGGCGACCGCGAGGAGCAGGCAGATCAGGCGGGTGCGCCCGGCGTTGGAGCCGAGCGAGGCGGCGGTGGCGTCGTCGAAGCGGAGTACGCCGAGGTGCCGGGCGACGGCGAGGGCGAGCGGCACGAGGACGGCGAGCCCGATGAGGACCGGCACGGCGACGGAGTACCCGCGGCCGTTGAGGCTGCCGGAGGTCCATACGTACAGCGAGCTCGCCGAGTTGAGGGAGCGCCGGGAGAGGACGACCTGGGTGGCGGCCGAGGCGAGCGCGGACATGGCCAGGCCGACGACGAGCACGCGGTAGCCGCGCTGCCCGAGCCCGCCGGAGACGACCGTCACCACGATCACCGCCACCAGCGCGCCGATCGGCCCGGCCCACCAGGCGCCGAAGGACCCGGACGCGCTGAAGGTGACGGAGACGAGGACGGCGGCGGTGGCCCCGTCGTTCACGCCCAACAGCTCCGGTGTGGCCAGGCGGTTGCGGGCGAGGGTCTGGGTGAGGCAGCCGGCGAGCCCGAGGGCCGCGCCCGCGGTGAGCCCGGCGACGATGCGCCCGAGCCGGAACTTCTGCACGAGCAGTACGTCGAAGTGGTCGCCGTAGCCGAAGACGGCACGGAAGGTGCGGCTGACGCTCATGTCGCTCTGCCCCGCGTACGCGGAGAACACGACGGCGACCACGAGCAGCGCGGCCAGCAGCAGCGCGGCGAGGGTCGCGCGCCGCGCGACGAGGAACGAGAGGGGCCCGCGCCGCAGGACGAAGGTGTCGGCGGGCCGCACCCGGGGCGCCCGCGCCGCACGCCCCGGCAGCCGGAAGGCGAGACGCCGCCGCTTCTTCTCGGTGCCGCGCCCTTCGTCCGCGGGGTCCGTCATCCCCATGGTGGCGAGCTGCTTGGACCGAACGATCAGGATGAGCACCGGGGCGCCGATCAGCGCCACGATGACGGAGACGGGCGCCTCGTACGGCCGGGACACGACCCGGGCCGCCACGTCCGAGACGGTGAGCACGCACGCCCCGATGAGCCCGGCGAGCAGCAGCCGCGCGGGCAGCCGGGTGCCCGCGATGGCGCGGGCGAGGAAGCCCGCGAGCAGGCCGAGGAAGGAGATGGGCCCGGCGAGCGCGACGGCGGCGGCGGTGAGCAGCGTGACGCCCACCGCGACGACCGTGCGGATCACCGGCGGCCGGTGCCCGAGGCTGCGGGCCAGGTCGTCGCCGAGCGCGAGGGCGGACAGCGGCCTGGCGACGAGCAGCGCCACCACGAATCCCACCACGAGCACGGGGGCGAGCCGCCCGAGCTCCCCGTATCCCTCGACCCCGGCGAGCGAGCCGAGCACCCAGAAGCGGAACTTGTCGTAGGTCTCCGCGGAGTTGACGACGATGACGCTGGTCAGCCCGCCGAAGGTGGCGCCGAGCGCGGATCCGGCGAGGACGAGCCGCATGGGGGACCCGCCGCCCTTGCGCCCGGCGATCAGCAGCACGAGCCCGCTCGCCACCACGGCGCCCACGAACGCACAGACCAGATAGGCGTATCCGGAATCGAGCCCGAGCAGCGCGATGCCCGCGACGACGCCCAGTGAGGCACCGGCGTTGACGCCGAGCAGCCCGGTCTCGGCGAGCGGATTGCGCGTCACGGCCTGCAGCAGGCAGCCCGCGACGCCGAGGGCGGCGCCGACGAGGACCGCGGTGAGCGTGCGCGGGACGCGCAGGTCGCCGACGACGAGGTCGAGCCGCGAGTCGCCGCGCGCGCCACCGCGGTTGAGCAGGTAGTCGAGTACGCCACCGGCGCCGACCTCACCCGCGCCGACGCAGAGCGAGAGGCCCACGAGTACGACCAGGGCGACCACGAACCCCGCCACGGCAAGAGCGACGGATCGCCCGGGGGAACGCCCGGGACCCGGCTCAGGTGGGCGACCTGACCCCAACTCGCCTACGTGCTCTACGGGTTGGGGAACGGAGGCTGTGGTGCCCGCACTCGGCATGCGCATAAGGTGAGGCTAGCCTAACTGTTTGAATGGGGTAGCGACCTCTGGGCAGTAGTTATACGTTAGGTTAGGCTTACCTAAAAAGTTGGGGGAGGTCGCTCACACCATGCCAGAGCACATACCGCAGGAGCCGGGCGAGTTCACCGGACGCACCGCGCTGGTGACCGGCGCGGGCCAGGGCATCGGCGCCGCGGTCGCCACCGCGCTCGCCGCGCGCGGCGCCCACGTCGTCGCCACCGACCGCGACGCCCACGGCATCGACGAACTGGCCGCCGCCACCCGCGGCTCGACCGCTGCCCCCGGCACGCTCGCCACCCGCGGCGCGATCACGCCCCGCGTCATGGACGTCACGGACCACCGCGCCGTCAGCACGGTCATCGGCGACGTCATCCGCGACCACGGCTCCCTCGACCTCCTGGTGAACGTCGCGGGAATCCTGCGCACCGCCCCCGTCGCCGAACTGACCGACGCCGACTGGGCCGACACCTTCGCCGTGAACACCACCGGCGTCTTCCACACCTCCCGCGCCGCCGCCGCGCACATGACCGCGCGCGGCTCCGGCTGCATCGTCACCGTCGCCTCCAACGCCGCGGGCATCCCCCGCACCGGCATGGCCGCGTACGCCGCGTCCAAGGCGGCGGCCACGATGTTCACCAAGTGCCTCGGCCTGGAGATCGCCCGCAGCGGCGTGCGCTGCAACGTGGTGGCCCCCGGCTCCACGGACACGGCGATGCAACGCTCCCTCTGGACGGACGACGAAGCCCCTCGACGCGTCATCGCGGGTGACACCGAGACGTACCGCACGGGAATCCCCCTGGGCCGCATAGCGGACCCCCAGGACATCGCCGACGCGGTCCTGTTCCTGGCGTCGGACAGGGCCCGCCACATCACGCTCCAAGAGCTGTACGTGGACGGCGGCGCGACCCTGCGCTGAGAGCCCCACAGGGCCGCAGCCGCGATCGCACCCACACCCGCACCCGAGAACTCCCGAGAACACCCGAGAATTGGAGCCCCCGTGTCGACGGCACCCGAGGTCGCCACACACGTCACGACGACGGCCGAACAGGCCCACCCCGCCGTAGGAGCGGCCACCGCCCTCCTGGACGCCTACACCCCAGGCGAACGGTTCCTCGCGACGCCGACCCGCACCCTGCTCACCGAGGGCGTCCACGCGGAGGTCCCGCACGACGAGAGACCCTTGCCGCAGCGCATCGCGGCCTCTCTCGCCGACGCCCGCCGCACCGGCCTCACCAAGCCGTACGTCGTGGGCGCGATCCCGTTCGACCACACGGCCCCGGCCGCCCTGGCCGTACCCCGCGCCCTGCGCACCGCGCCCCCGCTGACCGCGGACCCCCTGATCGCGCTGCCCGCCGACCCGCCCGACGCGGCCGACTGGCAGATCCGCCCGGTCCCGGCCCCCGAGGCGTACGGCGCGGGCGTGGCCGCCGCGGTGGAGCGCATGTGGCGCGGCGACTTCAGCAAGGTCGTCCTCGCCCGCACCCTGGAACTCACCGCGCGGGCCCCCCTGGACCTCCCCGTGATGCTCCAGCGCCTGGCCCGCCGCGACCCCTCCGGCTACACCTTCGCGCTGCCGACGGCCCCCGGTCGCACCCTGATCGGCGCCAGCCCCGAACTCCTGGTCTCGCGCCGCGGCCACCAGGTCGTGGCGAACCCCCTCGCTGGCTCGACCCCCCGCAGCGACGACCTCGCGGAGGACGTGCGCCGCGCAGCCGCGCTCCTGGAGTCCGCCAAGGACCTGCACGAGCACGCCGTGGTGGTGGACGCCGTGCACCAGGCCCTCGCGTCCTTCTGCACGGACCTGACGGTCCCGGCCCGCCCCACCCTGATCCGTACGGCGACGATGTGGCACCTGTCCACGACGGTCACCGGCACGGTCGCGTCGCCCGAGACCTCCGCCCTCGAACTGGCCTGCGCGCTGCACCCCACCCCCGCGGTCTGCGGCACCCCGACGGCCACCGCGCGCGAAGTGATCCGCGAGACCGAGCCGTTCGACCGCGGCTTCTTCACCGGCATGATCGGCTGGGGCGACGCCAACGGCGACGGCGAGTGGGTCGTGACGATCCGCTGCGCCGAGGCCGAGGAGCGCAGCCTGCGCCTGTACGCGGGCGCGGGCGTGGTCGCCGCCTCGGAACCGGAGGCGGAGACGGCCGAGACCGGCGCGAAGTTCCGTACGTTCCTGAACGCGGTGGGAGCGGAACTGTGAGCACGCCCCAGACCCCCGTGGCACTCGAAGCCCCCACCTGGCCCGAGGAGTTCGCGACCCGCTACCGGGAAGCGGGCTGGTGGCGGGGCGAGACGTTCGGACAGCTGCTGAGCGACCGCGCCACCGAGCACCCCGACCGGATCGCGATCGTCGACCCGGCGTCGAACCGCCGCTGGACGTACGCGGATCTTGACCTCCGCGCCGACAGGCTGGCCGCGGGCTTGATCGCCCGGGGCATCGCCAAGGGCGACAAGGTGGTCGTCCAGCTCCCCAACATCGCCGAGTTCTTCGAGACGATCTTCGCGCTGTTCCGCATCGGCGCGCTCCCCGTCTTCGCGCTGCCCGCGCACCGCGAGACGGAGATCCGCTACTTCTGCGAGTTCACCGGCGCCGCGGCCTACGTCATCCCGGCGGAACACGGCGGCTTCGACTACCGCGACCTCGCGACGAAGGTGCTCGCCGAAGTCCCTTCCCTGCGGCACGTGTTCGTGGCGGACGGCGACCCCGGCGCCTTCGAGGCGCTGGCGGACGTACCCACGGAACCGACCGGGATCCCGGACCCGCCCGCCCCCTCCGACCTGGCGTTCCTCCAGCTCTCCGGCGGCTCCACCGGCGTACCGAAGCTGATCCCACGCACCCACGACGACTACATCTACTCGCTGTGGGGCTCCAACGAGCTGTGCGCGGTGGACGAGTCGTCCGTCTACCTGGTCGCCCTCCCCGCGGCCCACAACTTCCCGCTCTCATCCCCCGGTTCGCTCGGCGCGCTGTACGCGGGCGCCCGCGTGGTGCTCTGCCCGCAGCCGAGCCCCGACGTCGCCTTCCCCCTCATCGAGTCCGAGGGCGTCACCATCACGGGCCTGGTGCCCCCGCTGGCCCTGGTCTGGACGGAGGCGGCGACCGCGACGGCGTACGACCTGAGCACCTTGGACGTACTCCTGGTGGGCGGCGCCAAGTTCAGCGAGGAGGCGGCGCGCCGGGTCAAGCCCGCGCTCGACTGCACGCTGCAGCAGGTCTTCGGGATGGCGGAGGGCCTGGTCAACTACACACGCCTGGACGATGACACGGAGACGATCGTCACGACGCAGGGCCGCCCGATCTCCCCCGACGACGAGATCCGCGTCGTCGACGACGAGGACAACGACCTGCCCGTCGGCGAGACGGGCCACCTCCTGACCCGCGGCCCCTACACGATCCGCGGCTACTGGAACGCGCCGGAGCACAACGCCCGTTCCTTCACGGCCGACGGCTTCTACCGGACCGGCGACATCGTCCGCCTCACCGGGACGGGCCACCTGGTCGTCGAGGGCCGCGCCAAGGACCAGATCAACCGCGGCGGCGAGAAGATCGCGGCGGAGGAGGTCGAGAACCACCTCCTGGCCCACCCCGCCGTGCACGACGCCAACGTGGTCGCCGAGCCCGATCCGTATCTGGGCGAGCGGACCTGCGCGTACGTGATCCTGCGCGCGGGAGCCGAGCCGGTGAAGCCGATCGCCATCAAGAAGTTCGTACGGGAACGGGGCCTGGCGGCGTACAAGGTGCCGGACCGCGTCGAGTTCGTGACGGCGTTCCCGCAGACGGGGGTGGGCAAGATCTCCAAGAAGGACCTACGAGCCGCGGCCTCCCCGACCGCGTCCTCCCCCGCCACACCCTCCGCGCCCTCCACCCAGCAAGCCTGAACGGAATCACCCTCCCCATGGCCCTCCCCGCCATCACGCCCTATCCGATGCCGTCCGCCGACGAGCTGCCCGCGAACCGGGTCGACTGGACCGTCGACCCCTCCCGCGCGGTGCTCCTCGTCCACGACCTGCAGAACTACTTCCTGACCGCGTACGACCGCGAGAAGTCCCCGATCCCCGAACTGCTCTCCTCCGTAAGGGTGTTGAAGGAGCAGGCGGCGCGGCTCGGCATCCCGGTCGTGCACACCGCGCAGCCCGGCGGCCAGACCCCCGCCGAGCGCGGCCTCCAGCAGGACTTCTGGGGCCCCGGCCTGCCCGACGACCCCGAGGCGGCGGCGATCGCCGCCGAGATCGGCCCGGCCCCCGCCGAGACGGTCCTCACCAAGTGGAAGTACAGCGGCTTCGTCCGCACCGACCTCCTGGAGCGGCTGCGCGAACAGGGCCGCGACCAGCTGGTCATCACCGGCGTCTACGCCCACATCGGCGTCCTGATGACGGCCTGCGACGCGTGGATGCAGGACATCCAGGCGTTCGTGGTCGCCGACGCCGTGGCCGACTTCTCCGCCGACGACCACGCGATGGCGCTGCGCTGGGCGGCGGGCAAGTGCGCGGTGGTCACCACGGCGGAAGCCGT
This sequence comes from Streptomyces kanamyceticus, assembly GCF_008704495.1. Lineage (NCBI taxonomy): Bacteria > Bacillati > Actinomycetota > Actinomycetes > Kitasatosporales > Streptomycetaceae > Streptomyces > Streptomyces kanamyceticus. Next base: position 5,799,830 of record NZ_CP023699.1, on the reverse strand, counting down.
CTTCTCCCCCAAGGAAGGCTGACCCCATGGCTCTGACTCTCGACCAGCTCCGCGCCGACGTGGCCGACGTCCTCGGCGAGGACCCCGCCGACATCCCCGCGGACGAGAACCTCGTCGACTACGGCCTCGACTCCGTACGCCTGATGACCCTCCTGGGCCGCTGGCGCCGCGACCACGGCGTCACGGCGTCCTTCGCGGACCTGGCGGAGCAGCCCGCACTGGAGAAGTGGGTGCCGCTGCTGGCGCGGGGAGCGTAAGCCGCACCACCGCACCACCGCACCACCGCACCACCGCACTACCGCACTACCGCACTACCGGGCCATCACTCGATGGTCGTGTCACCGAGGGCCTCCAGCACCTGCCGGAGGCCCTCCGCCGCTTTCGCGACCAGTTCGGGGTCCACGTCGGCGAGGATCCGCGCGTAGCTCGCCAGGTGTTCGGCGAAGACGGCCCGGGTGACCTCGTGCCCGCTCTCGGTGAGGCGGATCTTCACGGTGCGCCGGTCGTCGCCGTCGCGCACCCGTTCCACCAGGCCCTTGGCCTCCATCTTGTCGACGCGATTGGTGATCGTGCCGGAGGACACCATGGACGCCTTGAGGAAGGTGCCCGCGGTGAGGGCGTACGGCGGCCCCGAGCGCTGCAGCGTGGTGAGGACGTCGAACTCACCGACGTCCAGACCGTGCTTGGCGGCGGTCGCCTTGACGGACTTGTCGACGACCAGATCGAGACGCTGGACGCGCCCGAAGAGCTGTACGGGCCACAGGTCCTCGGCCGCGTCGGGGCGCTCCTTGGTCCACTGACCGACGATCGCGTCCACGGCATCACTCATGGCCGTCACTCCCTCTTCCGTTCTCTTCCGTGCTCTTCCGTCCTCATCTTCCCTCGAACGGGACTTTATCAGCCTCGACTCTCTTAGTTTCGAGATACTTGACCTTGGGATGGTCTGATGCTTTTATCTCAACATTGAGATTGCCGGATCCGAGTGGACCGGTGAGCACACGACAGGAGCATCCGATGTCCGAGCTGAACCTCCACCCCACCGCCCAGGACCTCCTCTTCCGCGAGGCGCGCACCGCCAACACGTTCACCTCGGAGCCGGTGACCGACGAGCAGCTCCAGGCGGTCTACGACCTGGTCAAGTACGCCCCCACCGCGTACAACCAGTCACCGCTGCGGGTGGTCCTGGTCCGGTCCGACGAGGCCCGCGGACGGCTCGTCGACCTCATGTCCGAGGGCAACAGGCCGAAGACGGCGGCCGCCCCGCTGGTCGCGATCCTCGCCGCCGACAACGAGTTCCACGAGGAACTCCCCGCGCTGCTCCCGCACTTCCCCCAGGCCAAGGACCTCTTCTTCGCCGACCGCGCGGTCCGCGAGGAGTCCGCGTTCCTCAACGCGGCGCTCCAGTCGGCCTACTTCATCCTCGGCATACGCGCGGCGGGCCTCGCCGCGGGCCCGATGACGGGCTTCGACTTCCCGGCCGTACGCAAGGAGTTCCTCGACGACGACCACACCCCGCTGATGGTCGTGAACATCGGCCGCCCGGGCCCCGACGCGTGGTTCCCGCGCTCGCCGCGATTGGCGTACGAGGAGGTCGTGACAGCGGTCTGACGACGACCCGGGCGCCCCGCGCCCCGCTTCCCTGCCCTCTTCCCTGCCCTCTTCCCCGTCATCCGCGCCTCAGGAGCCTGCCATGCCACTGTCCGCCGCGACGCCGCACCCCAGCCCTGCCCCCGCCGCCGCCCTTACCCCCACGCCCACGCCCACCCGTCAAGTCCACGCCCTATGGCTGGCGTTGCTGGCGACCCCGGTCGCGGCGAGCGCGAACAGCCCCGTCCTGATCCTGCCGGACATGGCGGGCTCGCTCGGCGTGCGCACGGCCACCGCGACGTGGCTCGTCACCGCCTTCGGCTGGGCGATGGCCGTCGGCACCCCGCTGATGGCGGGCCTGCTGCGCCGCCGCGGCCTGGGCAGCGCGCTCAAGCTGAGCGCCGTCCTGATCGTCACCGGTACGGCGATCGTGGCCGCGGCGCCCTGGCTGCCCCTGGTCATGGCGGGCCGGGTGGCGCAGGCCGTCGGCGGCGCGGGCCTGATCACGGCGGCGATGAGCCTGGCAGGCTCGGTCCGCAGGATGGGCGTGATCACGGCGGGCTTCGGAACGCTGGGCGCGGTCGGCCCGCTGCTCGGCTCGACGATCGCGGACGCGGCGTCCTGGCGGGTGTCACTGACGGTCGGCGCGCTGGCGCTCCTCGCGATACCGGCCGTACTGCGCCGGGCGGACCTGTCCGCGCCGAGCTCCGACACCACCCCGTTCGACGGCCGGGGCGCGGCGCTCCTCGTCCTGACGGCGACGGCGCTGGTGCTCATCCCGCGCCACCCGCTCCCGGCGCTCGCGGCGTCACTGGTGACGGCCGGGCTGCTCACCCTGCACATCCGCTCCCACCCCACGGGCTTCGTACCGAGGTCGCTCCTGCGCACCCGGACGTTCGTCCTCTCCGCGGCGCTGGCCTGCACCCTCGCCACGTCGTACTTCACCCTCCTGTTCGCCGTCCCGCAGCTGCTCCAGGACCGCACGGCCTGGTCGTCCGCGACGATCGGCACGGGCCAGCTGATCGCGCTGCTCACCGGCTCGGCGCTCTCCATGGCACTGGCGGCCGCGGCGGCCCGCATGAGCCGCCGCACGGTCCTGACGATCCTGCTCACCGCGGGCGCCCTGGCCCCGCTGGCCGCGGCGCTGACCCCTTGGGCACCACTGCTCCTGCTGGTCGCGACGCTGGCGGTCTTCGCGACGAGCGCGGGCCAGGCGACACTGGCGGTCTACGCCACCACGGCCGCGCCCCCGGCCCAACGCCCCACGGCAATCGGCCTGTTCAGCCTCTGCTACCAGCTGGGCGGCGCGTTCGGCCCGGCGATAGCGGCGACGCTCACGCTGAGCGCCTGACTGTGACCGTCAAGCCTCCTTCCCGAAGACGAGCACCTCGGTGGAGGCGAAGCCCATGGGAGCCAGGAAGCTGCCTTCCAGGCCGCAGCCGAGGGCCGCGAAGAGGTCCACGCAGGCCTGGCGGGGCATGGCGGCCGGGTAGGAATCGTGCCCGTCGCCGCCCTTCGCGACCCAGGCGCGCATCGTGGCCGGGTCCAGGCAGGTCTCCGTCATGACGTCGAAGACGATCCGACCGCCGGGTCGCGTGACGCGTGCCATCTCGAAGAAGTAGCGGGAGGCGCTGAGGAAGGTCACGGTGTTGAAGACCTTGTGGGCCTGGACGACGTCGACGCTGTTGTCGGGTGTCGGGGCGAGACTGCACTCCGCGGTCGGTTGAGCGACCACCTTGAAGGTGTCCACCAGGTAGTCGGCCCAGGGCGCCGCCGTCTCGTAGATCTCGTAGCGGCCCGGAGAGCACTCCTTCAACGTCCGCTCCAGGTACCGCCCCGACCCGGGGCCGATCTCCAGGACCGTGTCCGGGGCGGCGGCGAAGACGCCCAGAGCGCGCAGTTCGTCGATGGTGGACTGGGTGGCGCCGGGCGTCCCGTTCATGACCTCGTCGATGTAGTCACCGACGGAAAGACCGACCGACCGCGCGGCCCGCGCGGTCGCCTCGAACGGGAGGAAGTCATCTACTCCTCCCCGGTTGTTGGTGCTGCGCACGATGTCGAATCCAGCGCGCCCTAATAACCGCCTGATCCCTGACTTCAACACTGACTTCCCCTCCCTGTGATGCCTGTGAGCGCACGCCGAAGTCACGGCATGCGTGATGTCGTGGTGCGGTGGAGTGCCCAGGCGCTACGGGGCGCAGGGCTGCGCGCGGTGCAGCAGGACCACCAGTGCGTGCGGTGGTCTCGGCGGCACGAGGGCAGACCGGGGCGCCCGCCGGGGCTTCGGCAGCGGCTCGTACGTACGGTGCGGAACGAGACTGACGACGTACAGCAGACACACCCGCCAGCGGCGCGCGGCGCTGGCCACCGCGTACGACAGGCGGGCGGGCAGATGGTCCGTGCCGCGCAGGAGGACGACCAAGGCGAGCCAGGAGAGGCCGGAGCCCCTCGTCATGGCGAGCGCGGCACCGGCCGCCGCCAGACCAAGGGCGACGGCACGGATCGCAGCGCCACTCGCGGAAGGGCGCTGAGCCGAGCGGTGGCGGTCGAGTGCGCGTGCGCGGAAGGCGGACATAACTGGACCAGCATGGCGTACGCACGCCCGGATCCCGGTAGGAATACGACATTCCGGCGGATAGGGAGGAGAGTTGGGTGCCCGCCCTCCGGAACCGGCCGACGGTACCCCCGCGGCGCTCCGCGGCACGGCGTACCGTCAGCCGCTGACGCCGCTGACGCCGCTGACGGTACGCAGAAACTGATCGGCGTCGTCCGGCTCGGCAAGTCGACCGAGCTCCAGCCAGGAACCGTCCTGGAAGCGGAGCCGGAAGGTGGCGAACCCGCGCGGCTGCCCCGCCTCACCTTCGACACGAGCCTGGTCCAGCTGGAATTCCGCGACGGTATCGAAGTCATCCGCCCGGGTGGGGGACAGCCGACGACGCGGGGACGCGGCCACGCACAACCGGTCGGGTGTCAGCATGACCAGCCGCCGAGGGCTGGGCGAATCGCTGTACCACCGCAGCAGCAGGCGCCCCGCGGTCAGACCCCAGTCCCCGTCGAAGACACCACTGTCCGCCGAATCACTCTCAGACTCACCCCCGACAGCCGATCCGCGCTCGACCCGACCGCTCCCCTGCCTCTCCCGCCCCTCCCGCGAACGGCGCGCCCGCCGCCCCGGCTCCCGGTTCAGCAACAGCCGGTCGATCTTCTTCCCGAGCATGTCGATCAAGATGAACGGCACGACGACGAAGCAGAACACCACGGCCCCGACGTAGAACAGCCAGTGATGCCGCGACCGCAGCCGCCCCTTGCCCGCAGCCCGGTGAACGTCCTTGGGCGGAACGGGGATCGGCTTGAGGAGCTCGCACCAGACCAGGGCTATGGGTTCCTCACCCAGAATCACCCGAACCCGCCGCCGAACCTTGCGCTTCGCCATGCGGACGATCATAGAAGCTCCACGAGCCCCCACCCCGGCGCCAGGGCACCCGCACCGGGGCGGCCCGAGCCCGACCTCCTCCCACCGCGTCCGCCCCATCCGCTACGCTGTGGTGGGCTGCTCACAAAAGCCGCCCAGCGCCTTGCCTTCGTAGCTCAGGGGATAGAGCACCGCTCTCCTAAAGCGGGTGTCGCAGGTTCGAATCCTGCCGGGGGCACCAGGTCAGAACAGCTAAGGCCCAGGTCACGGAGCAAGTCTCCGGTCCTGGGCCTTAGTTGTGCGCACTCTGGCTACACACTCAGACAGCCTCGCTACACCCTCACTACCGAAGATCATCGTCCAAATATCGCCCAAACGATCTTCGTCTTTCTGCAGGTCACTCCAGACAAGGGACTACCCCCGACTCCAGGGATGCGGAGCGCGGGGGCAGTCGAGTGCCGGGCCGCCACTGAGGGGGGCACCACGGTGAGACGACCCGACACGTTCTTGGCAGGGACCCATATACCCATATGTGACAGATCGCCATGAGTGGGGCATACCCATTTGCGAACACCTGTTCCATTTAAGACCGTACCCCCCCCGCACCACGGCATATGCCACCACCGCAGGGTCAGGGACCGCCGCGCGAGCGGCGAGGCACGACGAGGTACGGACGACGGCCCCGGCGTGGCAGGTCCGGGCAGCACGCCGAGGTACGAGGTCTTGCCGTCATCTCACACCGGAACGCCCTGGGAAAGGAATGTGCGCACATGGCACGCGTCTGCACTCCAGTCACACGGGGCGCGAAGCTGCGAGCGGCCGCCCCTGGAATGGGAGGGGGCGGCCGCCCCCGAGATGAGCTCCCAGCTGAAGCGGCCACCCCTTCCCGACGCTGGCTCTACTCCGGGACGCCAGCTCGGGGAATCTGGGGATCGGTCCGGGCGCGGGCCGCGGCTCGCGCCGTCTGGAGGGCCTCGCTCTCCTCCTCCTGAGGGCAGTGGCACAGGCAGTCCGTCTCGGGCCCGACGGTGAGCCGGTCGCCGTCGACGGAGAGCGGGGTCGTCATCTGGCAACGGTGCGGCCCGTCGTCCCCTGTCAGGAGCGCGAGCAGGCACGGAGGACACGGAACGACCGCGGTAGGCAGATCGGCGGGGCAGACCGGCGTGTGGATCACCCCAGGCATGGGCCCGGCCGAGTTGGTCTCCCCCATGCGGTCCTCGCAGGTCTCACCCTCGCGGATCGTGTGCGCACACCGGCCGCATTTCGCGGGGCTGTTCGGCGGCGCGGTCATGACGCCTCGCCCCCGGCGCCGGAGCTGGGGAGCGCGGTGTGAGTGAGGGCCTCGCGGGTTGCCCGGTGCGCGCGACGGAGACGATTCCCGGAGCCGTTCACGCGGCCGCCGGGGCGCTGTCTGACTCATGGAATCGACCCGCTACATAGCGTGACAGGGACGGAGCGTCCTACTTTTGCGCTATTCGGCAACCCCCAGGAACTCGGCCAACGACCGGAGCCCCGGAGGGCGGTTGGGGAGCGACCACAGGTCGCGCACGATTGCCACGGCCAGTGTGTGGTGTTGCATCCATGTCGGCGCCGCGCGGCGAAGCGACTCCAGGGCCTTCACGGCGCCGGTAGCGTCCGCGAGGTCCGTATGGGCTCGGGCCACATCCAGGAGCAGCCACGTTCGCCATGACGGCGGGGTGTCCTTGCTGAGCCGCATCCCCTTAGCGAGGGCCAGGGCTTCCTCGGGGTGCCCGTACTGGACGGCCAGGCGGACGCGCTCGATGCGTACCGAGGACGGGCTGAAGACGCTGACCATGCGGCTGTCGCTGCCCTGCGGCAGCTTGGCCACCCGGGCGGCTTCCTTCTCGGCGTGTGCCATCAACGCAGTTGCCCGCTCATAGTCGTTGCTGCGCGCGGCCGACGTCGCGGCGGACATGGTCAGCGCCCCCCAGACCTTCAGGCCGTCGGCGGTGCCAGTGTGCCCGTTGTCCTTGATGTCGGCGGCGGCGTGCAGGGCGATGCTCAGGGCGTCGCCGAGGCGCCCTTGCCGCTGGTACGTCCACGCAACAGAGTTGACGATCATGGCGCGGAGCAGAGGGTCAGACGATCGGCCCGCCGCGTCTATGGCCCGCTCCAGGCCGATCAGGGCGAGGTCGGTTTTCCCCATCCGCACGGCGACGTGCCCCGCCAGCTGGAGGGCCTTGCCCAGCGCCGCGAATCCGGCAGCCTGGTCCGTGCTGTCGGGCGATGCCGTGGCGGTGCGCGCGTCCGAGACCATGTCGGGCAGCGTCTTCATCACACTGTCGAACTCGGCGGCGTGGTACTGCGTCCAGCCTTCTGCGATCTGCTCGCGCAGGCCGGGCAGTGAGAAGTCGGGCCCGGGCGCTTTGGGCTCGGCCACCCAGAGGGCAGGCATGATGGCGCGCCGCACGGCCACGAACCGGGGCCCGTCGTTCTCTCCCGCCGAGACGGCAGGAGGGTCGCCTAGGAGAGTCGTCAGCTCTACGCCGAGACCGTTCGCCAGGGCGTGCAGCGTGGGCAGGCGCGCCGAGTGTTTGCGTCGCTGCTCAAGCTGCCGGATCACGTCTACGGACACGTCGGAGCGCTCGGCCAGTTCCTCTTGTGTCAGGGAGGCCAGGCGGCGCAGGCGTCGGAGAGTTCGCCCCAGGTCGTCGTTTGCCACGCGGTCACGGTACGCCGACCTTGTGGCCAGGGAGAGTGCGCGTCTGGAGCGGACATGACGAAGGGCCCCCACCGCCCGAAGACGGCGGGGGCGTTCGTGGTTCAACTAGTGTCGATGACTCCCACCCGGGAACTCTCCCGACAACCGACGACCGGAGCCAAGTCCCCGCGCCGATGTCACCGGCCCGCAACTCCCGTAGGCACCTGCACCTCCCGCGACGCAGGCGCCCGCGGCCGAGGCAGGCCCGGCCGCGGGGAGGGGGAGCCGAGCCGCGGCCGGAACTGCCCTTCACCGAGCCTCCAGCCGAAAGCTCAGGACGTCCAGCCGCGTCTGGCCTGCTACGTCGCAGGCTGTACCTCAGGCGTACTGGCGCCGCTGCGGATCGAGCGCCGCAGCCTGCGGAGTCGGTTCGGGGTCCGGGGGCGGCGCGCCATCGCGGCGGCAGATCAGCGCGTCCGGGTCGTCGGCTGGTGCCTGGAGGCCGTATCCGTCTGGGCAGATCTGCCCGGTCGTGCCGTCCTTGCCCGGGGGCCCTGCGGGTCCCTCGGGCCCGGCCGGGCCCGGCTTGCCCTCGGGGCCGGGTGGCCCGGCCGAGCCTTCGACTCCCGCGGCACCGGTCGATCCGGTCTCGCCCACACCGTTCGCGCCCGGCTTGCCGTCTTCGCCCTTGCCCGGCTTCCCCGACGCCCCGGCCGGGCCCGGCCCGCCCCGCGGCCCGCGCGGCCCGGTGACGGATCGCCCGGGATCGCCGCGGGATCCGGGCGGACCCGCGATCGGTTTGCCGCCGAGCTCCTGTACCTGGCGCGCGAGTTGGTCGCGTGCGGTGTTGGCATCGCTTAGCTCCGTGGCGAGTTGCTGCACGGTGAGGAGCGCGGCGCCCGTCAGGAGCGCGCCGCGGATGGCGAGGAGATCGCCGCGCCATGCGCGCGTGCGCGGCCGCCCGCGGGTGCCCTTCATGCCCCGGCCCCCTTCACCACGGCGGACAGGTACGGCAGTACGGCGACGAAGGCCGTGAGCGTACGCAGGCGCTCGCAGCCGACAGCGGTGGAGGCGGTGGAGGCGATCCGCACCGCTAGCCCTGGACCGCACCTCTAGCCCTGCGGCGTACCTCTAGCCCTGCGGCGTACCGCACCACCGCAGGGCCAGGGACCGCCGCCCGAGCGGGGAGGCCGCGAGAGCGGGCGACGGCCTCGGCGCCGCAGGGGCCGGGCGGCGCGCCGAGGTTCGAGGTTCAACCGTCATCTCACACCGGAATGCCCCGGGGCGGGAGTGTGTGCAGGCGGCACATGACTGCGTTCCGTTCACACGGGGCCCGAAGCCGCGAGCGGGGTCCGTAGGGCCTACGCGCGTACGAACCCGTGGCTCCGTTCCACCTTCGCCACGTGCAGCGTGTAGCTGTCGTACCACTCGGCTCGGCCGCGTTTTTGCGCTGCGCGGTGCTCGGCGTTCGTTCGCCACTCCGTGAGGGCGTCCGCGTCCCGGAAGTATCCGACGGTGATGCCAAGGCCGCCGGGAGTCTGCGCGTGGTCCATGCCCAGGTAGCCCGGGACGTCCTTCACCAGGTCTTCCATGCGGGCGTTGGTCTCGCTGTAGCCGGTTTGTTCGCGGGCTCGCAGCGTCGTGAAGACAGCTACGTAGTAGGGGGTTCGTAGGCTTCGACGGGCGTGACGGGCGTGGCAGGCGCTTCCGGGTTGTCGTCGCTCATGGCGTCACCGTAGGGCGGGGTGTGCCCGGCCATCCAGCGTCATTTCTGAGCGGGCGGGATCGGCCGGTGCGGCGCTAGAACACGTCGCGCAGGGCGTCCAGGAGGCGGGCGATGTTCGCCTCGTCGCGGCGGTAGTAGGTCCACTTGCCCCGCCGGGTGGCGATGACCAGTCCTGCTTGCCGCAGTATCGCGAGGTATTGGGACGTGGTCGACTGTCCCAGGCCCGCGCGCTGCTGGATGTCGGTCACGCAGACGCCGATCTCGACGTCCTCGGGCTCCTGGCCGGGGAAGCTCATCGGCTCCTTGAGCCACACCAGTATCTGGCGGCGGGCCGGATTGGACAGGGCCCGGAACACCGCCAGCAACTCCGCCTCCGAGAACACGCGGCGATCTTAACGCACGTACATATTGGCAATTCGCGATATCTCGATCTAAGGTCATCGCATGTCGACTTCGATGCGTGTGATGGAACTCGTCCGCTTCGGTGCCGCGGACACCGCGTTCGCCGCCCGTGAGGTGCCACGACCCGCTCCCGGGCCCGGCCAGGTGCTTGTGCGCGTCCTTGCCACGTCCGTGAACCCCCTCGACCTGCAGACCCGGCGCGGCGACTACCGCGACCAGGTGGCGCTGCCCGCGGTGATCGGCAATGACGTGTCCGGCGTGGTGGTCGAGACCGGCCCCGGGGCGGGCGACTTCCAGCCGGGCGACGAGGTCTGGTACCTGGCGCCGGTGTTCGCCGGGCAGGGGACCTACGCCGAGTTCCACGTGGTCGACCAGGCACTGGTCGCCCGTAAGCCCGCACGGCTGTCGCACGTCGAGGCCGCCGGGCTCGCGCTCGTGGGCGTGACGGCGTGGGAGGCACTGGTCGAACGCGCCGGGGTGCGGGCCGGGGAACGGGTCCTGGTGCACGGCGGAGCGGGCGGGGTCGGCTCGGCCGCCGTCCAGGTCGCCAGTGCGCTGGGAGCCGAGGTCGTGACCACCGCGCGGGCACGGGACCACGAGTTCGTCACCGGCCTTGGAGCCGACCACGCCATCGACTTCTCGGCCGGTGACTACGTTCCGCGGGTCCGCGCCCTTGGTGGGGTGGACGTCGTACTGGACACGGTGGGTGGGGACACCCTCACCCGCAGCCCGGAGGTCCTCGCCGACCGGGGCCGCGTGGTGTCCATCGTGGACATCCCCGAACCTCAGAACCTGCTCGCCGCGTGGGGCGTGAACGCGACCTACCACTTCCTCTTCGTCAGCCCCGGCCGGGCGAAGCTCGCGGCCCTCGGCGAGCTGGTCGAACAGGGCAGGCTCCGGCCGGTGATCGGCGCGGTGCTGCCGCTGGCCGACATCGCGCGGGCGCATGCGCTGTTGGGAGGTGGCTCTGCGGGCGGAGGAGGCGAGGGCGGTGAAGGCGGCGGGGGCCGCGAGGGCTACGAGGGCCGCGGGCGTCCACGCGGCAAGATCGCCATCGCTGTGCATCCCGTGGACTAGCCACCGCCCCTCACCGCTCCGTACAGATTCCGTACGAGACCCGTCAGGCTGCCCCGCCTACACGCACGGCCACGCCGTCTTGGAGTACGTGTCCTTGTGCTCCACGTCCCTCCCGTGGCCCGGTGGCCAGGTGCACCGGCCGGGGCCCGTCGGGTTTCGGTGCCAGCAGTAGCCTGCCGCTCGGCCGGCGGTCGGGAATCCCTCGGGCTTGGGGTGGTCGGTCCTCTCGGCCTTGCGGGCCTCGCTCATCTCTTGCCAGTCCTCTCGTCTGAGCGCGCGCTGCCCGGAGCGCTTCGCTCTTCTTGTGCCGGGTGATCCGGGTGGCCCGGATGGTCCGGATGGTCGTCTCGCACTCAGCGTGCGGCCTGGTGGCCCGGGCCTCCAGGAGCATGGGGAGACACGGCGGGCACGGCACACGAGTGGGTGTCTCCCGGCGACACGGAGGAGCGGCTCGGCCAAGCCCTGGTCCCTAGAATTCGCCCCATGGTGATAGCGACCGTCCGTGAGTGGCGAGACGAAGAAGGGTGGGGAGTGTTCGACTCCCCCGAGACGCCCGGTGGCTGCTTCGGGCACTTCTCCGACATCCAGATGTCCGGGTTCCGCACCCTGTCGCCCGGGCAGGAGGTAGAGCTCACCTGGGAAGCGCCCGGGTTCAAACAGGACGGGTACGACTACCGCGCGGTGAGCATCGTGCTCCGGTCCTGAGGGGACGCGCGCGCTGGAATCCACCGGTAGGTGCCCTTCCCGCGCCTGATCCTGCCGGGGCGGCGCGCGTGGCTTGGGGGGAGGGGGGGGAGGCGTTCGGATGCTGGTGCGGTCCGGTCCTGAACTGCCCCCGCCCAGCGGAAGAGAGACCCCCATGGAGTCCATGGCGTCCCGCGCCCAAATCCCCGTCGTCGACCTCGGCGACTGGCACGCGGATCCCTACGACGACGGTGCCCGGCGGCACCTCCCCGGGCACGACCACGCCCACGACGACAGCCCCCACGACGGCAGCGCCCGCCGCCGCCTCGCCCACCACGTCGACCAAGCCCTCCAGAGCACCGGTTTCCTCCTCGTGACCGGGCACGGCATCGACCCCGGCCTGCCCGGTCGGCTCCGGGCCGCCGCACGCGACTTCTTCCGGCTCCCGTCGGACGTCAAGAACGCGTACGCCCAGTGCGCGGATCGGCGCGGATGGACCGCGCGGGACCGCGTGGTCACCGGGCGGTCCGAGGGGACCGAGACGCCGCCGGACCTGCTGGAGGTCTGGTCCTGCGCGGCCGATCCCGCCACGCCCTGCCACTGGCCCGACGAAGTTCCCGCCCTGCGGCCCCTGGTCGCCGAGTACACCGATCGGATGCGCGGCCTCGCCGACACCGTCCTCGAGGTCATGGCGACGGCCCTGGACCGGCCCGTCGACTTCTTCACCCGGCACACCACCGACCCGAACTGGGACTTCACCGTCAACTGGTACCCGGCGGCGGACGAGACGGGGCCCGCCGCCCCGGGCCAGTTCCGCATCGGGCCGCACACCGACTTCGGGCTGGTCACCCTCCTCGACCGGCAGACCGGCCGGGGCGGGCTCCAGGTCCACGACGACGAGCACGGCTGGCAGGACGCTCCGTACGAGCCCGGCGCGATCACCCTCAACATCGGTGACCTGATGGCCCGTTGGAGCGGTGACCGCTGGCGCTCGGGGCGTCATCGCGTGCTGCCGCCGCCGGTCGACGCCCCGCGGGAGGAGCTCACCTCGCTGGTGTACTTCCACGCCTGCGCCCCCGGCACCAGCATCGCGTCGTTGCCCGCCCCCGTGGGACGTACGCCCTACCCGGCCGTACGCGCGGGGGACTATCTCCAGGAGAAGATGCGGGCGATCCTCGCCGACGGGGGCGCATAGCGAAATGGCTCCCATTCAGCGCCGCCCGCCGATGTCCATTCAGCGCCGCCCGCCGATGTCCATTCACCCCCTCCCGATGCCCCTCTCCGTGCCCATTAGGGCATCCCCTTGCCCATTCGGCCCGCCCAACGCATTTCAGAGTCCGGCCGATTCGGCCCCGTGAACTCATGAATTTACGTTTAACCACGCCTTAAAAGCGATCGTCCGACGGTCGAGCACCCCGCCAACATGCCAGTTCAACAGGGGTTTCAGTGGAGCGGAAGGGTCAGCTTCGGATATCGCGGAGCTTCTTTGTCCGCAACCAACCGCAAAGCCCGGATGTCCCACCCAATTGCAAGGACCACATACGCATCATGGAGGTTTTGCAATGCCCTCTCACTTCGTCGGGCGCCGTACCGTGCGTACCGTCTCGGCCGTGGCGCTGGCCCTCGGCACCGGGATCTCCGCTCCGCTGCTGTTCGCCGGGACGGCAGGTGCCGCGGGCTCCGCGGCCTCCTCCGCGGCCTCCTCCGCCGCCTCCTCCGCGACCGCCGCGTTCAGCCCGTCCGATCACGGGATCCTCTACACGGCCGCTCCCGGCCAGACCAACAAGGTGACCGTCACCGCCACGAAGAGCACGGGCAAGGTCAGTTACCTGATCGACGACGCCGTCTCGATCGACGCCGGGGAGGGCTGCTCCTACCCGGACAGCGCCGACCACACCAAGGTGTCGTGCTCCGTGGAGACCCTGGAGAGCCAGGACCCTTACCCCACCCTCCTGTTGAACCTCGGCGACGGCAACGACACCGTCAGCTACGACAACAAGGGCGACGAGACCTACTACTTCGCCCGTGCCGACCTGGGGGCGGGCAACGACACCTGGAAGCACGTCGGCGGCGTCGACGGCAACGCCGTGCTCGGCGGGACCGGGGACGACAACCTCACGATGGGCGACTACGGCACCGCGTCCGGCGGCGACGGCAAGGACACCATCCACACCAAGAAGGGCGGCATCGCGCAGGGCGGCAACCAGAACGACGTCATCTACGCGGACGGCGAGGAGAGCGCCGTCGAGGGCGGCGCGGGCGACGACGAGATCCGCGGCGGTGCCGGGCGCCAGACCCTGAACGGCGACGACGGCAACGACAAGATCTACGGCGGCGACGGCGACGACTTCATCTACGGCGGCAAGGGCAACGACATCCTGTACGGCAACAACGGCAACGACACCATCTACGGGAACAGCGGCGACGACGAGCTCTACGGCGGCCCCGGCCAGGACGTCCTGTCCGGCGGTCCCGGCCGCAACATCGTCCGCCAGGACTGACACCACCGACCGTCCGGGGCACGGCGCGCTCGGCGCGCCGTGCCCCGGACCCGGACCCGGATCGGCTCAGAACGTCTCGTTGGTGACCAGCGCGTTGCCGAACACGTCGTACACCGACACGTAGCCCTCCTTCGAGTCCTTCCAGTCGTCGAAGGCGGCCGCGAGCGCGCGGGCGGTGGCCATGGGGTCCTTGACCGGCGTGGTCCCGCCGTTGATGTCGGTGGAGACGTAGGCGTTGCCGGTCTTGTCGTCCCACTCACCGATGACGCGCCGCACGCGGGAAGCCGCCTTCTTCTGCTCCTTGGTGCCGTGCGCGTCGACCCACGCGCGGAAGTCGTCCGCCTGCTCCTTCGACCGCGCCTTGTCGGTGTCGGGCGGCAGGGTCTCCTGCTCCGTGGCGGTGCCCTGGGCCGTCGTGTCGGTCCACTCGCAGCCGCCCGTGAGACCGATGGCGACGCATGCGCCGAGGGCTACGGCCGCCGACCGCATCGTCCGGGTGCGCATCAGGTGATTCTCCTTCCAGGACCCCAGAACTTCCGGGACCTCAGAACTTGATCGCGTCGGCCTTGTCGTTCCAGTTGCCGCCGTAAGCGTAGGAAATCTTCGTGAAGTTCGGGTAGCGGGTGTAACCGGCCCCCAGGAACAGGTGCGGGTCGGGCATGCCGGAGCGGAAGTCGTACAGCTCCACGCCGCGCTGCGGCCGGTTGACGTACGCGGAGGACGCCTTGTCGCGGAAGCTCGGGCTGTACTGGTCCAGGTGGCGGGTCTTCGCCGTGTCGTACGTCGGCCACTGCAGGCGGCGGCCCTTGAAGTCCGCGTCCTGCCACAGGCACACCCAGCTCTTGGGGCAGTCCAGCCAGCTGCTGCGCAGGGCGGCGGCGCGCGCGGCCTTCGGAGCCGCCTTCGGAGCCGCCTTCGATGCCGCCTTCGATGCCGCCTGGACGGCCGCCCCCTCGCGCGACTCCGGAGTCGGCGCGCGCTCCGCGAGGACGGAGTTGGCCTCCTCCTGGTCGTCGAAGCACTCCATGGTGCCGTCCTGCGACACCTCGGCGCAGACCTGCGCGCCACCGAGGTCGTCCGACCGGGAGTCGATCTTCTCGCCGTGGTAGTACATCTCGACCTTCGGCGCGTCTCCCACCTCCTGGTGGACCCGCGCCTCCTCGTCGGTGTTCAGCGTGCCGGAGACGGCGCCCGGCACCTCTTGGGCAGCGGAGGCGTCGGCGAAGGCGGGAGCGGCGGCGATCCCCGCGGTCGCGAGGGCGAGAGCGGCGGCGGCCACGGTGGTACGGGCGCTTATGTGCATGGGTGGTCCCCAGAAAGACGGTGTGTTCGAGCGGATCCACGGAGCTCCGGGCTCGCCGGAGTGCGGATCCGATCAAGGAACCTATTGCGTGAACCGTGCACCGATCTTGCGGATGAATCACCTTAAAGACGACAAGTGCCACCCATCCCATCTGTGGCGTTAAGCATGGTTGTACGGCGAGGGGTAACGGCCGTATCAAGAACAACTCACGGCGCGATCAAGCACGTCATGACACACCGTCAAGCCGCCCTTATCCACGCCTTACGATGATCAATCCCATTTCCCCCACACCTCACAGCTTGACCGGCAACGCACCATCGGTGCTGCTTTGCCATGCGCCAACTGTGAGAGGAAGAGCATGAGTTGACATCGCACATACGGAGACCGGCCCGTGCCGGGATCGCGGGCCTCGCGGCCGCCGCGGTCCTCACAGGGCTGCTCCAGACCGGCGCGGCGCACGCCGCGCCCGACGACCCGTCCGCCGCTTCTCGGCCGAAGTCCGCCGGGAACGAGCCGGGTTCGGGGCGCGTCGCCGACCCCGACAAGCGCCTCGGCAAGGACTGGGACACCTCGAAGGACCGGGCCGTCACCGCCGCCGCCGACTCCGGGGGGCTGCGCATCCTCGCCGCCGCGTCGGACGACGCGTACGCGTGGAAGACCGCGGCCGTCCTCAACGAGCCCGGCATGCCCGCCGATTCGTGGATCGGCAACCAGTGCGCCATGGACGACTCCCACGTCGCCGCCGTGTACGCGCCCCGCGCGTTCACGAACAAGCCCGACCTGATGCAGGGCGGCGCGTTCACCGCGATCGTGAACACCAGGACGGGGGCGGTGACGAAGCTGCCGTTCACCGGCACCCTCGCCTACTTCGACCCCACCTGTAACACCACCACGCACACCGCCGCCTTCACCCAGTACCGCGACATGAACGACGTGTCCCGGGTGAAGACCCAGGTGATCACCGTGGACACGGCGGGCAAGACCGTCGCGACCACCGGTGAGCTGCGCGGGCAGGTGTCGTCGGCGGCGCCCGTGAAGGACGGCGTGGTCGCCGGTCTTGGCCGCGACCTCGTCCACGTCGACGGCAAGGGCAAGATCCGCAAGGTCGCCGGTGCCGACAGCGTCCCCTTCGACATCCGCCCCATGACGGACGGCCGGATCGGCTTCGTGGACCGCAAGGGCACGAAGACGGCGCAGGCGAAGGTGTACGACGGACAGGGCAAGCGTGGCGGGAGCGGTGCGCACGGCGAGCCCCGCACCATCGCCACCGGCCGCCTCGGCGAACTCGGCCTCGAATCCGGCGCCCAGGGCCGCACCTTCCTCACCGGTGAGGCCAAGGACGTGAAGGTGCGGGGCAGCGGGGTCACCCGGATCGACGCCCCCGCCGACACCGACCTCTCCTCGCACGGCCGTCTCGCCGTCGAGCCCGTCCTCACGCCCGGCGTCCGCGCCGGGCTGACCCGCATCAAGGGCGCGGGCAAGGGCTTCGACAAGGCCGACGAGCCCGAGGCGGGCGTGCGTTCGCGCTCCGGGCAGGCCCCGGGGACGGCGGACGACGACACCACGATCACGGTGACGTCGACCGCCACGACGACCGGCGAGGAGGTCGAGCAGCGCGTCACATCGGCGCCGCCGCGCACCACCGAAGGACTCTCCCCCGCCCTGACCGGCGACGCGAAGCCGCGCACGCTCACCCGGGCATCCACCGCCGGGTCCGCGGCCCGTACGAAGGCGACCACCGCGGCCGCCACCCCCGCCGCCGCCACCGCCCCCGTCTCCCACGACCCCGTCGACACCGACCGCTGGTGCTCCGTCTCCCGCAACGACATGAGCGCGCAGGCGCTGCAGCCGACGCCGAACCAGGTCGAGTGGGCCGTGGACCTCGCCGTACGCGGTGAACTGCGGTCCAAGTGGATCCGGCAGGGCGACTACCGGAGCCAGGCGGGGCTCGGCACGATCGATCCGCAGGGGCTCTTCCCGCTGCCGAAGCTGAACGGGGGCGGCCGGATCCCGGCCAGCGTCCTGCTCGGCATCCTGGCGCAGGAGTCCAACCTGTGGCAGGCCGAGTCCGGCGCGATCCCCGGCCAGATGGGCAATCCGCTGGCCGCCGTGGACGGCTACTACGGCCACAAGGCGAAGGACACCCTCCTCGGCTACTGGCGCATCAACTGGGACAAGTCCGACTGCGGTTACGGCGTCGGGCAGGTCACCGACGGCATGCGTCTGAAGGGGCACGAGAAGAAGGGCGAGACCAGCCTCGACCCGAAGCTCCAGAAGATCATCGCGGTCGACTACGCGACCAACATCGCCGCCTCCATGCAGATCCTCGCCGACAAGTGGAACGAGGTGCACGAGGACGGTCAGAAGATCACGGTCAACAACGACGATCCGTCCCGCATGGAGAACTGGTTCACCGCCGCCTGGAACTACAACCTGGGCTTCAACCCCAAGTCGGAGTCCGGCAAGAACGGCGGCCACTGGGGCCTCGGCTGGTACAACAACCCGGCCAACCCCATGTACAAGAAGGGTGCCTGGGACCACCCGTTCATGGACGTCAGCCTCAACGCGAACAACATCCGCGACGCGGCGCACCCGCAGGACTGGCCGTACGAGGAGAAGGTGATGGGCTGGTCCGCCTGGTCCATCGACACCGGTTTCTCCTACGGGACGGACGGCAGGCAGGACTGGAAGGGCGACTCCGGCTTCAACACCGCCGGTTTCCGTCCCGCGTGGTGGGCGAGCATCGCCGACCGCTCCCGGGTCAGCCCGCCGCTCGACACCTTCTGCAACAAGAAGAACAACTGCGACCCGGCCAACCCGGTCGACTGCCCGGACGAGGCCTGCTACCGGCAGTTCTGGTGGACGCAGGAGAACGCGACGTGGAAGCCCGACTGCGACCAGACGTGCGGGCACGAGTCCATCAAGTACGTCACCCTGCGCGCCGAGCCGGGACGCGGCTACCGGCTGAAGAACGGCGACCCGGTGTGCGGCGGGGCCCCCGCGGGCTCCGACGTCGTCGCCTCCGTGCCCAACTCCACGCCCACCTGGTCGAGTTGTGGCAAGGCTTCGTCGACGGGCTCGTTCCGGTTCACCTTCCATCCCGACTGGGACAAGCACTACGAGGCGAAAGCCGATCTGCATTCGATCGGCGGCGGCCACGGCGGCCACTTCTGGTACACCCACACCCGTAACGAGGACCACCTCGGCGGCGACGGCAACCGGATGACCATCGACGGCGAGTGGACGGCGGGCAAGAAGTACGACCTCGCCGCCGTCTACGCGTACATCCCCGACACCGGGGCGCAGACCAGGCACGCGAAGTACGTCGTCGAGGGCGCGTCCGGCGGACCGTACGAGCGGTTCGTCGACCAGAACGCGAACAACGGCAAGTGGGTGCCGCTGGGCGCCTACAAGTTCACGGGAACACCGAAGGTGAAGTTGAGCAACTACACGAAGACGGGCACCGCCGACCGGGACCTCGCCTGGAACTCCGTGGCGTTCAAGCCGATCAAGGGCAAGTTCGTCCACCGCTCCCTGACCGCCGCGGCGATCTTCGACCCGAACCAGGAGCTGAACTCCAACTGGCCGGTGTCCTCGGAGATCAACTCGCCCGTGCAGTCGATGAAGGCGCTCTACGACTGGGGCCTCGGCCTCGCCGACCACGGTCCGCTGTGGAACAACCCGGAGGGCGCCGACGCCGTCGGCATGTCCTCCAAGGCGCGCTGCCCCTCGGCCAAGGCCGTCGGCGAGTGCACAGGACAGAAGACGTATGACGCGGCCGCCAAGTGGGCCAAGGACATCAGGGCGGGCGGCTGGAAGCCGCGCGCCGACGGCTCCGCCCCCGCGATGTCCATCCCGAAGTGGATGGCCATGTCCAACACCAGGCCCAACCCGAAGGCGTCCGCCTCCTCGGCGTACGCGGACCCGAACAGCTACAAGATCAAGTCCGATGTGAACGTGACGTTCGTGGTCGGCGAGGACGGAAAGATCGTCGAGGGCAGCGTGGGCTCGGACCACCGCGCCCGGGTCGGCAACGCCCACCTCCCCACCTTCGTCACGGACATCATGCAGACGATCGAGGCGGACTACGGCATCCCGGCGCCGGACATCGACTACACCACGCAGGACGCCCTCGAATACGGCAACGTCCACACCTCCCACCCGTACAAGGACGGGGACACCCCCGGCCAGGCGTACTTCCCGCACTTCCGCGGCGCGCGCCTCGACGACGCCAAGCAGTGCGTGGACTTCCGCGCGGTCGGCGGCGGCGTGCACGGCTACCGCGCGATGATCGGCCACAAGTCCATCAACGACAACGTCAAGAAGTGGGTGGACCAGGTCAACGCGGACCTGGAGACCAACCACACGGTGCGGCGGTTCGCCGGTGACGTCTACTCGATGTTCTTCAAGAACACCGGGTCGTGGAACAACAACATGTTCGGCTCCATGATCGGCAACGCGCCGCCGATCTGGCAGGACATCGCCGCGGCCTTCTGCGCGGACGGCTCCGTGAAGCCGACCCACCTGCAGAAGAACCGGGACGCCAACCCGTCCGACGGCATCGTCTTCCAGTCCTACATGCCCGACCTCTACCTGTACGTCGACGACAAGCTGACCGACAACCTGGGCCGTCCGACGGACCACCGGATCAGCGGCGGTGACTGGCGGAACTTCTCCAACTTCCCCCTCACCGCGCCGAACGGCAACGCCTTCTCCTCCTGCTCCGCCTACCACCGGGGCAGCGGCGGCAATCCGTGGGGCGTGGACGCGCCTGTTCCGTTCCTCGGGGACGGGCCGGGGAACCGGCCGAACGGTGTGGTGCACTGTGACGAGCCCGCGAACAAGTTCACGGAGCACCTCACCCGCTGAACCGAAGTAGGGGAGGGGGACAGGCCCGCACCGGCCGGTTCCCCTCCCCCACGCACGTCAAGCACGTCAAGGAGCAATCCTCATGGGCTTTCTGTACCTGGCCTTCTTCGCCGCGATCCTCTACCTGGCGCCCGTGGCCCTCCTCTGCCGGAAGGTCGCGAACAGGACAACGGCCAAGATGGGCTGGACCATGGCTTTCCTGCTGATCGCCTTTCCCGTCATCCTGCTGGTCATCGGCGGGGTGATCGACGCCAACAGGGCCGCGTCGTAGGCAACCGTCACCGAGGGAGCACGGCATGCGCATTCCTGGACCCGAGCCGAGGCCGGACGGCGGTGTGGGCGCCATCGGTGCCGCCGGGGGCCTGCACACCTACCAGCTGTGGCTGCACCGGGAGTACGGACCCGTCGTGGAGTTCCAGCTGCCCGGTGTGGAGACGGCCGTGTCGGTCGCCGATCCCGTGCTCCTCGAAGCCACCGCGCACATCGACAGGCGGCCGGAGAACCTCTTCGCGTTCCTCTCGCCGCTGTGCGAGGCCGAGAACCTTCAGGTGCTCGGCGCCAAGGAGCACGCCCCCTGGCGGCGCATCCTGCTCTCGGTCCTTGCCGGACGCCCCTCCCACGAGCGGCACTTGCCGCAGTTCACCGCGCTCGCCACGGAGTTCGCCGACCGGCTCGCGGCGTCCGCGTCGGCCTCGGCGCCCGTCGCGCCCGTCGCGCTCCAGAAGGAGCTCACCGAGCTGTCACTGCGCATGATCGCCGCGTACGCGCTGGGCGGCGCCGACGGTCTCACCGACCCCGAACAGGCCGTCGCCGCCTTCGAGGTGGTGCTCACCGAGCACCTGGGGCGGCTCTACCAAGTCCCCGACCCCGACGAGGGCGAGGCGGCGGCCGCGGCGCGGGCCCAGCGCGTCGACGACGCGCTCGGGCAGCTGCGCGCCACCGTCGACCGGCTGATCGCGGCCCACCGCTCCGGCGGGCGCACGGACCGCAGCGACCTCATCGGCGCGCTCGTCGACGCGGGCCAGCCGCCCGCGCGGATCCGCGACACCGTCATGATGACGCTCCTCGCCGCCCACCACACCACGGGCGTGGCCGTCTCCTGGACCCTGCACCTGCTCGGCCGCCACCCCGAGGTGGCCGACCGCGTCGCCGACGAGCTCGACCGGGTGCTCGGCGACCGTGCCGCGCCCGACTACGCCGAGCTGCGGCGGCTCACCTATCTGGACATGGTCGTCAAGGAGTCGATGCGGCTCTTCCCGCCGGGTCCTTACGGCGCGCGCGAGACGACCGAGGCCCTCACCCTGGGCGAGTACGAGGTACCGGCGGGCGCCACGGTCTTCTATCCGTTCTGGGCCGTGCACATGAACCCCCGGTACTGGCCGGAGCCCGAGGCGTTCCGGCCCGAGCGGTTCACCCCGCAGGAGGCGGCGGGGCGGCCCAGGCTCGCCTACATCCCCTTCGGCGTCGGGCCGCGCAGCTGCGAGGGCGCCCAGCTCGCCATGGTCGAGGCCAAACTCGTCCTCGCCGTCCTGCTCAAGCGCTTCCGCTTCAGGACCGCGCCGGGCCACGAGGTGACGCCGATCGAACGGTTCGTGCTGTGGGCGGCCGACGACATCCGCATGACGGTGAGCCCGCGGACTTCCCCGTAGCTCCTCAGCCGCGGATGCGGACCCCGTACCGCGTCCGCATGCGGTGCAGCTCCCACAGCGCCACCGCCGTCACGGACAGCGGCCCGCCGAGCACCGCGCACCACTGCGCGAGCGGCGGGCCGTGCGGCAGTCCGCCGTCCAACGCGATGCTGCACAGCGTCAGTTCCCAGACGAGTACGACGGTGAGCGCGGCCGGGAGCGAGGCGTGCACGTTGGCCGTGTTGAACGCGTACCGGGCCGCGTAGGCGGAGGAGAAGAGCATGAACGGCAGCAGCCAGATCAGCCCGATGAGCAGCGCGAGCGCCACGAGCCCGTTCAGGAGCGTGCCGTAGTTCTGCTTGAGGAGCAGCGCGGCGCCGAACATCACCGCCACGGTGCCCGCCAGGATGCCGACGTACCAGCCCACCGCCTTGAGCGGGGCGCGCAGGCGAGAGCGGAGCACGGGGCGCTGGGTGGCCGGTGCCAGGCCGATGAAGGCGAGGATGGCGAGCGGTCCGGTGATCATGAGGAGGATCGGCGCGAGGAGCAGCTTCACCACGCCGTCGTTGGCGACGCCGCTCCAGCCGTCGTCCGCCCCGTAGGCGTAGATGAGACCGAGGCTGGCGGCGGCTCCCACGAGGGCGCGCCACAGCTGCACCCGCGACACGATCCGGTCCTCCACGCGCCCGCCGCCGGGCCGGTTGAAGATCGACTCGGCGTGGCGGCGGGAGGAGCGGATCACCGGGATCAGCGGTGAGACGAAGAGGCCCGCGCAGCCCAGGCGGCGCCGCCTGAGGGCCGGTTGGGGCCGCGGCGGGTACGGCTGGGGGTGCGGGTAGGGGTGGGGCGGCGGCGGACCGTACGGATACTGGCCGTTCGGCGGCGGGCCGTACGGGTTCGGCTGCTGCGGCACCCCGTACGGATTCGTGCCGTTCCCCTGCCCCGGGGCGTTACTCGGGCCCCAGCCCCCCTGTGCCATCGAGTCCCTCGTCCCTGTCCGGCGTGTCGAGCGCGCGAAGTCTACTCGGTGGCGACAACCCCGCCAGGGACCAAAAGGTTGCCTGTGGGCATCACTTGATCTTGGGAGCCTCGAACGCGAAGCGCACGTCCGTCGCGCGCTCCGACACCTCCCACAGGCGGCGGGCCGTCGCCGGGTCCTTCGCGGGCGCGCCGAGTTCCACGCGCGTGGGGGAGCCGCGCAGTTCGCCCTTGCCGTCCGGGCCGATGAGGTGCCCGCCCTCGGCCTCGGGGGCGGCCGCCGCGTACAGCAGGGGCAGGGCGCCTTCGGCGGGTGACTGGGCGAGGGGCTTCAGGATGCGGCCGAAGAGAAGGGAGACCAGCTTGGTCGGGCCGTCCGTCTGGAGGTTGGTGGCGGTGTAGCCGGGGTGGGCGAGGACGCTGCGCACGGGGCTGCCCGCCTCGGTCAGGCGGCGGTGGAGCTCCCGGCCGAAGACGGCGTTGGCCAGCTTCGACTGGTCGTAGTAGCCCATGGGCGAGTAGCGGCGCTCGCCGGTGAGGTCGTCGAAGTGGATCGTCGCCTTGCGGTGGTTGACCGAGGTCACCGTGACCACGCGCGGGTCGCGGCCGGTGGCAAGGAGGTCGAGCAGCAGCCCGGTGAGCGCGAAGTGGCCGAGGTGGTTGCCCGCGAACTGCAGCTCGTGGCCCTGGGGGCTCAGCGCGCGGGGCGGGGCCATCACGCCCGCGTTGTTGATGAGTACGTCGATGCTCCCGCACTCGGCGTGCAGCCGGTCGGCGAAGGCCCTGACCGAGTCGAGGTCGGCCAGGTCGAGCCCGCGGACTTCGAGCCGGAACTCCGCTCCGGGGTGCGCGGCGGCGATGTCCCCGACCGCCCGGCGCCCCTTGTCCTCGTCGCGCACGGCGAGGATCACCTGTCCGCCGCGGGCCGCGAGGGCGCGGGCGGTGGCGAGGCCGAGGCCGCTGTTGGCCCCCGTCACCACGGAGAGGCGACCGGTCTGGTCCGGGATGTGTTCGGCGGTCCAGCGCTGCTTCTGCGTCATGCGGCACAGGCTGCCCTTCGTGGCACTTGGTGTCAAGACGTTACCGAGTGCCATGCGAGGCAGTGCGCGGCGGCGTGGCGTTACGATGGCCCTGTGACCTCCGCTTCCCGCCCCCAGAACAGCCTGGCCCAGCGCAAACGACAGCTCGTCGCCGACGAACTGACCGAGGCCGCGCTGCAGTTGCTGGCGTCCAAGGGCTTCGACGCGGTCACCGTCGACGAGATCGTGACCAGCGCCGGGGTCTCCAAGCGGACCTTCTTCCGGTACTTCGCGTCCAAGGAGGACGTGGTCGTCCAGTTCCTCGCCGAGATGGGCACCGGCATCCACGCGGAGCTGACGGCAAGGCCCCTTGACGAGCGCCCGTCCGTGGCGCTCCAGCACGCGATCTGGGTCTCCATCGCCGTCTGCGGACAGCAGTCGGACCGGGCGCTGCCCGTGGTCCAGCTCATCCTGCGCACACCCGCGCTGCTCGCCCGGTTCCTGGAGCGCCAGGCGCAGTGGCGCGAGGACCTGGCCGCCGAGCTCGCCCGGCGCCTGGAGCTCGACGCCGACACCGACCTCTATCCGCGGATGGCCGCGGGGATGGCGCTCACCGCCTTCGACTCCGTGCTGCGGCACTGGAGCGCGAGCGACGGCGCGCAGGACCCGGCAGACCTGATGGACCGGGCCTTCGCGGTCATCGCTCCGGCGCTCGACACGGTGCCGCCCGCACGCTGAACGACAGCGACGTCAGCGTGGTCTCGATCCGCTGCCGCAGCGCCCCTGCCAGCGGGCGCAGCTGGTCCGCGCGCCCTGCGGGCAGCGAGATCGCGAGGGCGGAGGGGACCGCGCCAGCCGTGATGGGAACGGCCGCGCAGACCGTGCCCGGCGTGTACTGCTGCCACTCGTGCACGGGACCGCCGCGGTCCATGCGGGCGAGCTTGCGCAGCAGGGCCCGTTCGTCGGGGACGGTGAACGGGGTGAGGCGTTCCACCGGGTGGCGCGCGAGGTGGTCGCGGCGCTCCGCGTCGTCGAGCTGGGCGAGCAGGCACTGGCCGATGGCGTGCGCGTGCGCGGTGCGGCGGAACTCCGCCCACTCCTGGACGGCGGGGGCCCCGGCACCCTCGGCGGTCAGGACGACGTTGACCTCGCCGTCCTCGTACAGGGCGTAGTAGACGGCGGCGCCGAGGTCGTCGCGCAACCTGCCGAGCCAGTCGACGAGTTCGGCGCGGGCCGCCTGCGCGTCGGCGGGGCCCGACAGGCGCCTGGCCGACTCGCCCATCGCGTAGAGGCCGCCCTCGTGGGTCAGATAGCCGTCGTGCACGAGGGTGCGCAGCAGGTGGTACGCGGTCGCGAGCGGCAGCCCGGCCGCCCTGGCGAGACGTTTCGCCGTCGCCCCGCCCGGCTGCTCGGCCGCGGCTTCGAGCAGGCGCATCGCGCGCCTGACCGAGCCGATGAGGGTGGGGCCCCGGCCTTGCCCCGCCGTGCCTTCGGTCATCTGTCGCTCCCCATGGGCACGGAATGGTCGGTTCCAGATGAAGTCTGTGAGGTCCTGGCCACCACATGGGCCGATTTGCCGGAAAACATCAGATCGGGGGTGGTCCCGGGCTAACGTTGCAGATTTAACAGTGCTGTTGGCATGTGTACAGGGCAATTGCCCCGAACGTTTCCGCACGCTTTCGTGCGGCAGCGCGTGCCTCTCGTACGGTGGCTCATGTGCCTCGTGCGGCACGGCGTGCGCCCCGCGCACCATGCCACCCCCTCGCCCTCCCGTTCACGGCGCCACCTAGGCTTCGGGCCGACCACGATCAGTACGGGGCCACCGGCCGGGTGCCTGCCTGGCCCGGAGGGGGACCATGGAACAGCGGGGGAAGCAAGGGGCGCAGGGGGCGCAGGGGAAGCGGGAGAAGCGGGAGAAGCGGGAGAAGCGGGAGGACGCGCGGCCCGACGAGAGCGCGCGGGCGACCGCGCCGACACCGGAGCCCGCCTCACCCGCCCCACCCACCGGCCCCTCCTCCCCCACGGCCCCCTCCTCCGCATCCCCGCTGCGCCTCCCCGCCTTCCGCCGGTTCCTCCTCGCCAACCTCGTCTCCGCCACCGGCTCCGCGATGGCTCCGCTCGCCCTCGCCTACGCCGTGCTCGGCGCGGGCGGCGGGGCCGGTGCGCTCGGTGTGGTGCTCGCCGCCAACACCGTGCCCACCGTGGTGTTCCTGCTGGTCGGCGGGGTGCTCGCGGACCGGGTCTCGCGCAGCAGGCTGCTGTTCGGCGGCAATCTGCTCGCCGCGGTGGCACAGGGCGTCCTCGCCGTCGTGGTGGCCACCGGGCGGGCCACCCCCGCCTCGATCGCCGCGTGCGGATTCGTCTCGGGCATCGCGGTGGCCTTCACCACGCCCGCCGCCCAGGGCGTGGTCACCCAGCTCGTCGCGCCGGGCCAACTCCAGCAGGCCAACGCGCTGTTGCGCCTTCCGACCAACGCGGTCAAGGTCGTCGGCCCGGTGACCGGCGGCCTGATCGTCGCGTTCGGTGGGCCCGCGTGGGCGCTCGGCCTCGACGCGCTGACCTTCGCCGTCGCCGCGCTGCTCCTGCTCGGCCTGCGGCTCGGCGCCCCGGTCGTCGCGAGCGGCGCCCTCGCCGATCTGCGCGCGGGGTGGCACGGCTTCTGGTCGCGGACCTGGCTGTGGACGTACACGGCGGCCGGGACGGTGCTCGTCGCCGCGTTCCTCGCGGGCTACCAGCTGCTCGGCCCCGTGACCGCGCAGGAGCAGTACGACGGGGCCCGCACCTGGGGATTCGTGCAGGGCGCCTTCTCGTTCGGCCTCTTCGCCGGGACCGTGATGTGTCTGCGCTGGAAGCCGCACCGGTTGCTCGGCGTCGCGGTCGCGGCCTCCGGGGGCCTCGCCCTGCCGCTCGTCGCCCTCGCGCTCGCCCTGCCGCTGCCCTGGCTGCTGCTCGCCACCGCGCTCGCGGGCGTCGGTCTCGACGTCGCGGGCGTCACCTGGGTCACGGCGTTCCAGCAGCACGTGCCGACCGAGGAACTGGGGCGGATGAGCTCCTTCAACCAGGTCGGGGAGCGGCTCGCGATTCCGCTCAGCTATCTCGTCGTCGCGCTCGCCGCGGGCGCCTGGGACCAGCGGGCCATGCTCCTGGTGTGTGCGGGGACCGTGCTCGGCGCCACCGTCCTCAACCTCTGCGTGCGCGACATCCACCGCGTCAACAGATTGCCCGCGCAAGGTAGTTGATGCCGTGACGTTATCGCCGATTGGCATCGGTCCAACTCGGCCCGCGCTCCCGATACTCGTCCCGACCGGAGACCTACCCCGCAGGCCTCCATCCCGGAAGGGACACACCCCCATGAACAGATCCAGAACCGGCGTCGTCGCGGCCCTCGGCGCGGCGGCACTCGTGGCCACCCTGAGCGCCCCCGCGGCGTTCGCGGCCCCCGCCCCCGCCGCCGAGCAGGCGGCGCCGGCGTTCCGCACCTCGACGTACGCCCCTTCGGCGTCCTCGGCCGAGGACCAGGCGGCCAACCGGCAGTTCTTCGAGGCCGTCATGAAGTCGGCGCTGAAGAAGCAGGCGGCCAAGCCCGGCATCCAGGTCGTCACCGTCACCTACAACACCAGCCGGGCGCCCAGCTTCCGCGGCCAGATATCCCAGAGCACGCAGATCTGGAACTCCTCCGTCAGCAACGTGAAGCTCCAGGAGACCAGTGCGGGCGGCGACTTCCAGTACCGCGAGGGCAATGACTCCCGGGGCTCGTACGCCTCCACCGACGGGCGCGGCCACGGCTACATCTTCCTGGACTACCGGCAGAACCAGCAGTACAACTCCACCCGCGTGACGGCCCACGAGACGGGCCACGTGCTCGGTCTGCCCGACCACTACTCGGGCCCGTGCAGCGAGCTGATGTCGGGCGGCGGCCCCGGCACGTCCTGCACCAACGCCTACCCGAACGCCCAGGAGCGCCAGCGGGTCAACAGCATCTGGGCCCGTGGCATCGCCGTGCTCAAGGACGAGGGCGCGCTGACCAAGGTCCGCTGACCGGGGGTCCGCCGGGCCCAAGTCCCGGCGGCCACCACGCTGTTACGAACGGCAAACAGGTTCACAACAGGTTTCTGACCAACCCGGCCGCGCCCGGAACCCTCTCCTCCGGCATGGGGACACACTCTCGTGCTCAGGGGACGAAGGCGCCGCGACGCGGCCGGCGCCGCTTCGTCGACTACCCGCGCTCCGGCCGCTCCGGGGTGCGCCGCTGGCTCCCCTCCTGGCGTCAGTGGCTCGGCTCCTTCGCCTTCCTCGTCACCGCCGTCGGCACGCTCTTCGTCTGCGTGTACGTCAGTGTGGACGTCCCCGACGAGAACGCGGCGGCCCGCCGCGAGGCCAACGTCTACTACTGGGCCGACGGCACCCAGATGGTCAGCACCGGCGACGTCGACCGGCAGAACGTGGAGCTCGACCAGATCGCGCCGTCCGCCGTGCACGCGGTGATCGCCGCCGAGAACGCGTCGTTCTACCGGGACTCCGGCGTCTCCCCCAAGGGCCTGCTCCGCGCGGGCGTGAACATGGTCCGCGGCCAGGAGACGCAGGGCGGCTCCACCATCACCCAGCAGTACGTGAAGAACACCTACCTCTCGCAGGACCAGACGGTCACGCGGAAGGTCAAGGAGTTCGTCATCGCACTCAAGGTGGACCGCAAGAAGAGCAAGGACGAGATCCTGGAGGGCTACCTCAACACCAGCTGGTTCGGGCGCGGCGCCAACGGCATCGAGGCGGCCGCCCACGCCTACTACGGCATCCCCGCGCGGAAGCTGAACCCCAGCCAGGGCGCCTTCCTCGCCGCGATGCTCAAGGGCGCCGAGCTGTACGACCCCTCGGGCGGGCCCGGCAACCGCGAACGGGCGCGCGGGCGTTGGTCCTGGATCCTGGACCGGCAGGTCGACGTGGGGCTGATGACCGAGAAGGAACGCGCGAAGTACCGCGCCTTCCCCGAGCCGCGCAAGCAGTCGCGCTCCACCAGCCTCGGCGGCCAGACCGGCTACCTCGTCGACGTCGCCAACAGGTACCTGCGCCAGCACATCGGACTCACCGACAAGGACCTGTCGGCCGGCGGCTACCGGATCCACACCACCTTCGAACGGACCAAGGTGCACCGCCTGGAGCAAGCCGTGCGCAAGGTCCTCAAGCGCGACATCGACGCCAAGAAGCGCGCGGCCGACAAGGGCGTGCAGGTCGGCGCCGCGTCCGTGCGCCCCTCCGACGGGGCCCTGCTCGCGCTCTACGGCGGACCCGACGCCACCACGCACTTCACCAACAACGCCGACACCTCGGGCGTGCCCGCCGGTTCCGCGTTCAAGCCGTTCGTGCTCGCGGCCGCCCTCCAGCACGGGGTGTCCCAGCGCGCGCCGTCCATCGCCGACGTGGGCTTCAGCCCGGCGGGCGGCGCGCGCATGCCGATCACCTCCGACAGCGCGTACGCCCCCGACGGCACCCTGAGCATCCTGGCGGGCGCCCCCGACCCCGACCACCCCACGCTCGGCACGGCCCTGACGACCGGCGGCAACGCCACCTACGTACGCCTGGGCAAGGAGGTCGGCAGGGAGAAGGTGCGCGACACCGCCGTCGACGCGGGACTGCTGCGGCAGAGCATGGCCCGCCTGGAACCGACCTTCTCCATCGGTACGTCGACACCCAGCGCGATCCGCATGGCCACCGCGTACGGCACCTTCGCCGCCAAGGGCGTGCGCCACGACCCGTACTCGGTGACCAAGGTCGTCAAGAACGGCGCGGATCTTGAGGGACTCGACAAGCCCGTGTCGCGCCGCGCCCTCGACCCGCAGGTGGCCCACGAGGTGACCCGCGCGCTGCGGGCCGGTGGCAAGCGCTCCGGCGTGGACGTCGCGGCGGGCCGCACCGGCGACCAGGACCGGCTCAGGTCGGCGTGGTTCGCGGGCTTCACCGAGGACATGTCGACGGCGGTGACGATGTTCCGCGTCCGCGCGGGCGAGCCCCAGCTGCTCCCCATGTCGGGCGTGGGCGGCGCCAAGTCCGGTCGGGGCAACGCGTTCCCGCCGCGGATCTGGAGCGCGTACGCCCGGCCCTGAGACGGGCCTCGGCGGGTTCCCGGTCGGTTCCCGGTGGGGCGTTGACCTTGCCCCTGGGGCAGACCCCATCGTCCCTGTCACCGGGCCGACCGGCCCGGTGACGGAGGATGACCCAGTGCACCCCGAATCCGACGAAGAGCTGCTCTCCATCGGTGCCTTCGCCGCCCGCGCGCGGCTCTCACCGAAGGCGCTGCGCCTCTACGACAGGCTCGGGCTCCTGAAGCCCGCGCACGTCGACGGGGCCAGCGGCTACCGCTACTACCGCGTCGGCCAGATCGAGGCCGCCCGCACGGTCGCCCTGCTGCGCCGCCTCGACATGCCCCTCGCGGGCATCGCGGACGTGGTGCGCCACGGCGGGACGCGGGCGGCCAGCACGCTGGACGCGTACTGGGCCGGGGCCGAGGAGCGCTTCGCCGAACAGCGGACGCTCGCGCGCTACCTCCGTGGACGACTTTCGGGAAGGAACACCGAGTTGTACGCGACATTCGAGGTGAAGACCGTGGACGTGCCCGAGCAGCACGTCATCAGCGAGACCCGGCACGTGCGCGCCGAGGAGCTGCCCGCCTGGATCGGCGGCAGTGCCGAGCGCCTGGAGAAGGCCGCGGCGGACGAGTGCGGGGGCATCGCCGAATCGCCCTGCCCGCACTACGTCATCTACCACGCGGAGGTCACCGAGGAGAGCGACGGGCCCGCCGAGTCCTGCGTGCCGGTCGTGGACGCGGGGGCCGCCCGCGCCTGGGCGCAGCGCCAGGGCAGGGCATCGGATGCCAAGGTCCGGGTGGAGCCCGCGCACCGGCTCGCCTACACCAGGATCACCAAGGCGCAGGTCTCCTATCCGCAGATCATCGCGGCGTTCGACGCCGTGGAGGCCTGGATCGCCGAACAGGGCCTGACCGTCACGGGTCCTTGCCGCGAGGTGTACTTCGCGGACTGGTCGACGACCGGGCCCGACGACGAGGTGTGCGACGTGGCGTTCCCGGTGGCGGGGCGGTAGTTCCCGGTGACGGGGCGGGAGTGACGGGGTAACACCCCTGGGGCCCGGCGGTTCCGTCGGGCCCCTTTCCCCCCACGACCTCCCCATGCAGCCCAGGCGCCATCGCCCGCCCCCGCACCTATCCTGAGGAAGCACGGAGGGGGATGCACGAGCGACGGACGGGGGCGTCGACTCTCCTATGGATCACGCGAGTTGGCGTGTGCGACTGCGCCGGTGGGGCGTTTCGGGGAGCGGTGACGTCCTCGGCGCCGGAGTGCTGTTCGGCACCGACCGCGTACTCACCTGCGCGCACGTGATCCTCGACCCGGAGACCGGGCTGCGCCCCGAGCGCGTCCAGGTCGAATTCCCCATGCTGCAGGGCCTGCCCCGCACCCCGCGCCGCACCGCGACCGTGGCGGCCGGGCACTGGGTGCCGCCCTTCGGCAAGGCGCAGGGCGACCTCGTGGTGCTCGTCCTCGACGAGGCGGCGCCCGTGCCCTCGCCCGTCACCCTGCACCGCACCCTCGACTACCGGGGCGCGCCGGTCCTCATCGACGGATTCCCCGAGTACCAATCGGGCGGCCAGTGGCTGACCGGTGCCTGCATGGGGCCGGGCGGCGAGGGCGACGAGCGGGTGCAGATCGACGTCACGGGCCCCGGCGGGCTGCGCGGCGGCTTCAGCGGTGCCGGGGTCCGCGAGGAGGGCACCGACCGGCTGCTCGGCATCGTCGCGCAGGCCGACGAGAGCGGCGCGCACGGGTACATGATCCCGGCGGCGACCGTCGCCAAGTACTTCCGCAGGTTCGCCGAGCGGTACGTCACCGGGCCGCACGCCGTCCCCGGCCACCGCGTCGTCTCCGCCGAGGCCGCCCGCGCGGCCCGCCCGCACGGACTGCAGCGCACCGTCACCCGCTGGCTGAACGGCGACGCGGACGCCTGGGACACCGAGATCCTCTTCCTCGCCGACAAGGACGCGCGGGCCCGGCAGGCGCTGTACGTCGTCCTGAACATGGCCGATCGAGAGCTCTCACCCCAACTCGCGGTGAAACCAGTCGAGTTGGCCCAACCGCCGGGCGAAGCACCCGCGCCGCACGCGTCACACGAGCCACCCGAACCCGCGGGCACCCCGCTGCTCTCCCGCGCGGGCATCTCCCCCCGCGTCGGCAGCATCGGACTCGTCCTCGACCTGGAGGGCGTCGCCCTCGACGACCCGGACGTACCCGAACTGCGCGAGGCGCTCGCCGTGCTCCGGCACGAACTGCGGCACGCCCCGCGGCGGCACCCCGCCGTCGCCGTGCTCTTCGCCGACCGGTCCGACACCGAGCCCGCGGCCGCCGTCCACATCCTGCGCGAACTCGCCTCGTCCGGCGCCCGGTTGCTGCTCGTGGTGCGCGACAGCGCGCACGGCTTCGCGTACGCGGCCGCCGAACATCTGCTGCCCGCCGACCACGCGCAACGCTGGCTGCAGCGCATCGGCACCCGCGTCGACGCGCTCGCCGACACCGAGCGCAGGGCCAGGCGGCTCTTCCAGCGCGTGGAGCCGCACGTCGTGGACCCGCCGACCGCCACCAGCCTGGCGGCGCGGGCCGCGCTGTGGACCGTACAGCTCAGCACCGAACTGCGGCCGCCGCCCCGGCGGGGCGGGCCGCGCCTCCTGGAGAAGCTCAGCCATGCCGAACAGGCCGTGGAGACACACCTGTTGCGGGCCACGGCCGTCGAGTACGAGCTGCGCGGGATGCTGGATGACCACCTGCGGCTGCGCGCGCTGCTCCGCGACCACCAGGCCAGGCTCGCCCGGCGCGGCCTCGCCGAGCACCCCGAGGCGGTCGGCCCCTACCGCGAGGCGCAGCGGCTCCTGATGGCGGGGCCCTGCCCGCTCGCCGACGCCGAGCGCGCGGTGGAGGCGTTCGCCCGGGTGGTGCGGCGGCTCGCGGAGCCGGACGGTGCCGCGTGACGCCCGGCGCGAGCTGCCCGCACCCGGGCTGCGCGGGCACCCTCACCTCCACCGGGTACTGCCTGGCCAGCGGCGAGCGCGTCGACCCGGACACCGGCCTGCACTCGGCGGCGCCCGCGCCCCGCGCCCCGGTCGTGCCCGGCGCCCCCGACGAGTCATCGCAGCACTGGATCGTCGACCCGGGCGTCGGCGCCGCCGCCCCGCCGCGCCCCGCCCGCGTCGAACTCCCCCCGGAGAACCCCGACCCCACCGTCCTGCCCGCGATCACGCTCCTGGACCGCGCCGACAGCGAGGACGCCGCCGAGGCCGTCGCGCCCGGCGAACTGCCGCTGCCGCCCGGCACCCTGCTCGCGGGCCAGTACCGGCTGGTGCGGCCGCTCGGCTACGGCGGCCTCGGCGAGGTGTGCCTGGCCCGCGACACCAAGGTCGACGACCGCGCCGTCGCCATCAAGATGCTCCACGCCGAGCTGGCCGCCGACTCGTACAGCCTGCTCAAGGGCGAGCGCAAGGAGCTGGTCGAGCTCAACCACGACGGTTTCATCCGGGTGTTCAACTACGGCCACCACACCGGGATCGGGGACTTCCTCGTCCTCCAATACGTCGACGGGCTCACCCTCGAAGAAGTGCGCGACCGCGCCCTCGAACACCCCGAGGAATTCGGCCACGAACGCCTCCTCGAATTCGCGCTCGCCTACGGGGTGCGGATCCTCGCGCCGCTCGCCCATCTGCACGCGCCCGTACGCGGCAAGGTGTACGGCGACCTGAAGCCGTCGAACGTCATGCACGACGGCTCCACCACCAAACTCATCGACGTGGGCAGCGTGCGCCGCGCGGGCGCCCCCGGCCTCACCACCTCCCTCTACCGCGCGCCGAGTGTGGGCGAGCGCGGCGAATCCACCCCGCGGGACGACCTGTTCAGCCTCGGCGAGACGCTGCGCACCCTGTGCGGGCTCGGCAGGAACCGGCACGACCTGGCCGACCTCGCCGCGCTCGGACCGCTGAACGGCCCCGGCGCCGACCCGCGCGGCCTCGGCCCGGTCTCGCTCGCCAGGGCGCTGCGCCGCGCCACCCGCACCGCGCGGGCCGACCGGTACGCGACGGCCGGTGAGATGGCCGACCAACTGCGCGGCGTCTTCCGCGAGTTGCGCTCGCTGCGCACCGGCGCCGAGACCTTCGAGCCGTCGCCGCTGTTCCACCAGTCCGCGTACGCCCTGGACGGCGGCCTCGGCACCGCCCCCGAGGTCTCGCACTGGGCGGCGGCCCCGCCGTCGGCGCCGCACCGCACCACCCCCGACCCGCCCGAGGTCGCCCAGCGCCTGCCCGTGCCGCGCCCCGACCCGGACGACGACCACCACGGCGAGCTCAGCAGGCTCGGCGACGACGACCCCGAGGCGCTCCTGCAGCACACCGGCGACTGGCGGGACTCCCCCGAGGTCCATCTCCTGCGCTGCAGGCTGCGGTTGCGGGCCGCGCTGCGCTCGGACGGCGACCTGACGT
The DNA here is from genome assembly GCF_008704495.1 of Streptomyces kanamyceticus. Lineage (NCBI taxonomy): Bacteria > Bacillati > Actinomycetota > Actinomycetes > Kitasatosporales > Streptomycetaceae > Streptomyces > Streptomyces kanamyceticus. The sequence goes on along the minus strand of NZ_CP023699.1, from coordinate 5,765,460 downwards.
CCGCGGGGACCGCGCTCGCCCTGGCCGAGGCAGCCATAGGGCCCGTCGACGCCCCGCGCGACTGGCGGCTCGACTGGCACCGCGGCCTGCTCGCGCTCGCCCGCTCCCGGGTGCCGGAGGCCAGGGACCACTTCGACCGGGTCTACGCCGCGATCCCCGGCGAGTACGCGCCCAAACTGGCCCTCGGCCACTGCGCCGAGCACCTGGGGCGCTGGCACGAGGCACTGACGTTCCACGAGGCGGTACGGCTGCGCAATCCCTCCCTGGGCAGCGCCGCGTTCGGCGCCGCACGCGCGCGGCTCGCACTCGGCGGCCCCGACGCCCTCACCGCCGCGATCGCCGCACTCGACGCGGTCCCCCAGCACTCCCGCCACCGCACGGCCGCCCGCACCGCGGCCGTCCGCATCCACATCGGCCACGCCCACGACGCCACGAGCCTCGGCACGGCACTGCGCCGCCTGGCCGGTCTCTTCTCCGCCCACGGCCTGACCGACGAACAGGCACGCGTACGCATGAAGGCGGAGGCGTGGGACACCGCGCACCGGCTGCTCGCCGAAGGCATCACCCCCGCCGAGCTGCGCGCCCTGGCGGCGGATGCCGATCCGAGGCTCGAATTCCCGGGCGACGTCAGGGAGTTGCGCAAGGACCTGTCCCGGTTCTACCTGGGCCTTGCCCATCAGGCCGCCAGGGACGCGCCGCCCGGCGACGGCGACGACGGCGCGTCGCTCGGCGAACTCCTCCTGGACCGCGCCTACGCGGTACGCCCCTTCGCACTCCTGCACTCCCGTCACTCCCGTCACTCCCGTCACTCCCGTCACGACAGGGACACCCCATGGTTCGGCACGAAGATCAGGAACTGGATCGGAGCGAGCGCGCCCGCGCCGCGATCGACCTGGAGGTGAGCCAGGTCGTCGAACTGCCGCGCCCGCGCGCCCCGCACACCGAGGAGGCGGCGCGGATGTACGCGGTCGTGACGGTGACCGTGCGCAGGCCGGGCGCCGCGCACGCCGCGCACGCCGCCTACGTACCCGCCCGGCGCGACCCCGTGTCGGGCCCCCGCCTCGCCGAGGTCCTCCTCATCGACCACTCGTCCTCGATGGTGATCCCGCCGAGCAGGCTCGCCGCCGCCCGCGCCGCCGCCGTCAGCGCGCTCGCCCGCATCCCGGACGGGGCGTTCTTCGCACTGGTCGCCGGGGCCGACCGGGCCACCATGATCTACCCCAGGCGCCCCGGCCTCGCCGTCGCGAGCGCCGAATCGCGGGCCGCCGCCGAGGCCGCGCTGCGCGAGTGCACCCCGGGCGGCGGCACCGCGATGGGCACCTGGCTGGAGCGCGCGGCGCGCCTCTTCCGCGAGCTCCCGGCCGCCGCGTCACCCGCGTCCCCCGCGTACGTACGCCATGCGCTGCTGCTCACCGACGGCAGGAACGAGCCCGGCTACGAGACGGTCGACGAGCTGCGCGGGCGCGTCGAGCGGTGCGCGGGCGCCTTCGACTGCGACGTGGTCGGCATCGGGGACGCCTGGGAGACCGACGAACTCCTGCTGATCACGGGCGCGTTGAGCGGGCGGACCCGCGCCGTCGCGGATCTGACGCGGCTGCCCGACGAGCTGGCGGCGCTCGCCGGGCGGGCCGCCGAACGCGACGTCACCGGGTTGCGCCTTCGCCTCACCCACCGGGCGGGCGCCCACCCGCACCTGTTCGAACAGGTCCACCCCACCCGGGCCGCGCTCACGCCCGCACACATCGACCTCGCCGGTGTCGGGGCGGGCGCGGGCGGCCCCGTCCACGAGTACGAGCTGCCGCCGTGCGGCACGGAGACCCGCGCCTACCTCATCGGCGTCGGCGCGCCCTACGACCCGGCGCAGCTCGGCAAGGAACTGCTGCTCACCGAGGTGGAGGTCACCGCGGACCGGCCGGAGAACCTCGAACTCCCGCCTCCCGTTCAGGTGTTGACGCGCTGGACGGACGACGCCGACCTGTACAGCCGCCTGGACCCGCAGGTCTCCCACTACCAGCACATGGAGGAGCTGCACGGCACGTTCGAGGAGGCGTGCAGAGCGCTCAAGCGCGACGACAGAGCGGCCGCGGAGGAGCTGCTCGGAACTGCCTGGCGGCTCGCCGACGCGGTCGGCGACGCGGCGATGCGCGACCATCTGCGCCGCCTCGTCCGGGTCCGCGACGCCTCGCGCGGCGAGGTCGAACTCCTCGACCACATAGCGAAGTTCGACGTGGAGGCCGCCCGCATCCAGTCGAGCACCACGGTCCTGCCGGACGCCCGTATCGCCCACACCCGGCGGCCGGGCGGCACGCGGTGACGGGCAGCGCGGGAGCGGACCGCGCGGGAGCGGACCGCGCAGGGACAGACCGCGCGGGAGCGGACCCCGCAGGAGCAGACCGCGCGGGAGCGGACCCCGCAGGAGCAGACCGCGCGGGAGCGGACCCCGCAGAAGCGGACCCCGCAGGAGCAGACCCCGCAGGAGCAGACCCCGCAGGAGCAGACCCCGCAGGAGCAGACCCCGCAGGGACAGACCCCGCAGGAGCAGACCCCGCAGGGACAGACCCCGCAGGAGCAGACCCCGCAGGGACAGACCCCGCAGGAGCAGACCCCGCAGGAGCAGACCCCGCAGGGACAGACCCCGCAGGAGCAGACCCCACAGGGACAGACCCGCCGCACACCGACCCGCCGCGCACTACCCCGCCACACACCGACCCGCCACACACCGGCCCCCCGCACACCGGCCCCCTGCACACCACCCGCCTGATCGCCACCGACCTGCTGCGCAGGCTGCACCGCTACGTCTGGCCCCCGCCCCTCACCCAACAGCCCCGCAACCGCGCCTACCTGCGCGACCGGATGATCGCTCTGCCGCTGCTCACCGTCGTCGCGGCCGCCTCCTTCGGCTGGGCCTACGCCGAGGTCCGCGCGGACTCCGCGGCCCTGCGCGACCGCCTCACGCCCGCCCTCGTCTCCCTCGCCGACGCCGAGATGTCCCTGCGCATCGCCGACCGCGAGGCCGGGCAGAGCCTGGCGGCCGGGGACGCGGTGCGGCTCGGCGGACTCAGCAACCGGTACCGGACCCGCACCGCCCGCGCCGCCCAGAGCCTCAACCAGGTGGCCCGCGGCGGCGCCCTGACCACCCCGGAACGCCAGGACCTCGACGTCATCTCCGGGCTCGTCGTCGACTACGGCAACTGGATCGCGTTCGCGCAGAGCAACGTCGGGGACCCGGCGCTGCGGGACGCCGGACTCTCGTACGCCCGCAGCATGCTCTGCTCCCCGCCCGCGACCACGTCGCCGAAGGACCGGGGCAAGGACTCCGGCGGCTATCCGCCGTGCCCGCACACCAGGGGATCCGACGCGACCGCCGTGGTGGACCGCATCTCGACGCTGGAGCGGAGCCTGCGCGGCAGGCTCGCGGACCGTGCGGCACCCGGCGCCGGGGTGCTCGTGTCCTGCTCCGTCGCCGTGCTCGCCATCGGGCTGCTCTGCCGCGGCCTGTGGCGCACCCAGCTCTTCCTCCACCACCGCTTCCGGCTGCGCTTCGGCAGCGTCCCGCTCCTCCTCGCGGCGGCGCCGCTGCTGCTCGCCGTGCCGTTCCTGACGGCCGACGCGGTGCTCGCCCAGCGCGCGCAGCAGCGCGTCACCGAGGTGGCGGGCGAGCTGTCGGAGCGGACCTCGCCACGCATCGAGAGCACCCGCGACGAACGCCCCTTCGGCCGCCCGCACCGCCTGCTCATCGACTCCCTGGCGGGCCGCGCCCAGGACGAACTGGCCGCCGGACGACTGTCCGCCCTGGACGGCGCCGCACCCTGGGTACTGCCCACGGGCCTGCTCGCCGCGGCCCTGATGGGCGCCGCACTGCACACCTACCGCCGCGAGTACGTCCTCATCGCCCGCCGCTCGGGGGCCGCCGCGTGAGCCGGACCCGCGCGGGGCTCCGCGCCCTCCTCGCGGCCTGCCTCCTCGTCGTCACCGCGTTCGGCGCCGGTGCCTGTGGTGGTGAGCGGCCGACGACGCTCGTCGTCCTCGGACCGTGGACGGGTGCCGAGGGCGAGGCCTTCGAGGCGATGCTGCACCGGCTCGACGACGGCACCGGGCAGCGGTACGCCTACCAGGGGACCCGCTCCCTGCGCGAGACGCTCGTCGCCCAGCTGGAGGCCGACGCGCCGCCGGACGTGGCGATCCTCAACAGCATCGGCGAGCTCACCGAGTACGCCCGCGCCAACCGCCTCAAGGCCCTCGACGACGTCGCCGCCGCGGCCGCCGCCCGCGCCTATCCGCCCTGGGCGCCCGCCCACGACCTCGACGGCGCCCGCCACACCTACTGGGTGCCCCTGAAGGTCGACCTCAAGAGCCTGGTGTGGAGCGACGAGGGCCGCTCCGCCGCGTCCCCCGACTGGTGCGTGGGCCTGGCCTCGCAGGCCACGTCGGGCTGGCCGGGCACCGATTGGATCGAGGACATCCTGCTGCACCGCTCGGGCCCCGGCGTCTACGCCCGGTGGGCCACCGGACGGCTCAGCTGGCGCGACCCGCGGGTCCGCGCGGCCTGGACGACCTGGGCCGCACTGCTCGGCAAGCGCTCCCCCGCATCCATCGACCAGTCCCTGACCACCTCGTACGAGGGGAAAACCGGCCCGGGCGGAACGGCGCGCGGCCTGCTCGGCTCCCTCTCACCGCGCTGCACCCACGAACACCAGAGCGCCTTCATCCGGTACGTCTACGCGGACCGCGAGGTCCGCGTGGACCCGTCGGCGGGCTTCCTGCCCGGGCCCGCCGCCAACGACGGCGCCTACGAGGTGGCGGGCGACATGGCAGCCGTGTTCAGCGACGACCGGCGGGCCCGCGAGCTCGTCGAGCGCCTGTCGGGAAGCACCGCGCGCTCCCTCTGGCGGGCCGAGGCCGCGCCGGAACTGCGGCCGCTGTTCCCCGCCGCCACCGACCCGCAGCCCACCGACCCGACCGGCGGACGCATCGCGAAGATCCTCACAGAGCAGGCCCGCACCCTCTGCTTCGACGCCTCGGACGTCATGCCGCCCGGGCTGCGCGACGCGTTCCACCGCGCCGTCCTGCAGTACTTCAAGGACCCGGCGGGCGCCCGCCTCGACACGCTCCTGGAAGAGCTCGACACCGTACGCGAGCAGGCCGCGCCGGATGCCGGACGGGCCGGGCCGCCCGAGTCGGGCGTCTGCGCGCCCCCGGGCGGCTGACCCCGCCGGGGCGCCCCGGCGCAACCCTCAGCGCAGTCCCTCGGGGCAGGCCGTGCCGCGCGGCAGTTGGTAGGGCGCGCCGAGCCGGTAGGTGCCCGCCTTCGGAGCGATCAGCTCCGTCCACTTGTCGCCCTCGCCGTCCTCCGCGGCCTCCATCAGACAGCCGTTGACGTTCTCGTACTCCTTGGGGCGCGAGTCGTCGTCCGCCCTGCGGCTCTTGGACGCCTCGGTCTCCTTGGGACGCTCGACGCCCTTGCCGCGGGAGTCGACGATGCTCAGCCACGGCGAGTACGGGATGCGGATCGTGATCCGCCCCGGCTTGGTCACCCGGAGCGTCATCTCGCCCTGCTCGGCGCGCTGGACGACGGCGTTCGGCTCGGCGAGCGGCGCCGGGTCGGTGACCTCGTACAGCTGCCAGTTCTCGTCGACCCACACCTGCTTGAGGTACGGCAGGCCCTTCTCGACGAGCGCCGCCTCGCGCTTGCCGCCGTCGCCGTCGGGCTCGCCCTTGGGCACCACGACGTAGTGGATGGCCCAGCGCTGCAGCCACTCGTGGTAGTTCGCCGAGTTCAGGGTGTCGTCGTAGAAGAGCGGGTTGCGCTCCATGTCCGCCTGGCGGTTCCAGCCGCGGGCGAGGTTCACGTACGGGGCGAGCGCGGACGCCTCGCGGTGGCTGCGCGCCGGCACGACCTCGACGCGGCCCTTCACGGCGTCGACCTCCTGCAACTCGTTGACCAGCGGCGCCAGCTCACGCGTCCAGGAAGCGGTGGGCGAGGTGTGCACGATGTCGTCGACGGTCTTGTACCCGAGCCAGCCGGTGAAACTGGCGAGTGCCAGGACGAGCACGTACCACTTGCGGGACTTCGGCACGACGTAGGGCAGCGCGGCCAGCAGCGCGACGCCCGCGAAGGACATCGCGAGGCGGGTGATGTTGGAGCCGATCTGCGAGCTGATCACCCAGACGCCGAGCACGAACGCCGCGTACACGAGCGCGACGATCCGCGCCGTCTTCCACTGCTTGGGCGAGACGTAGTAGACGGCCCCCGCGAGGACCAGCGGCAGCGACGCCGAGCCGAACGACATCGGCTGCGTGCCGGAGAAGGGGAAGAGCCACGCGGAGACACCGACGACCACGGTGGGCGCGAGCCCCAGCGCGAACGCGCCGAAGTAGCGCTTGCTGAGGAACAGCGCGACGGCGACGAAGCCCACGAAGAGCCCCGCCACCGGGCTGCCCATCGTCGCGAGCGCCGCGCACGGCGCGGCGACCAGGGCCTTCGCCCACCGCTTGTAGCGCCAGCGGTGCGGCCAGCAGAACACGGCCGCGACCGCGGCCAGCGCGAACATCTGCCCGAGGCCGTAGGTCACACGGCCCGATATGGCGTTGCACACCAACGCGAAGACGCCCACGGCGACGGGCCAGAACAGCCCCTTCACCGCACGGCTGCGCATCAGGATCAGCGTGAGCAGCGCGGCGGACACGGTCCCGGCGACCATCATCGTCGAGCGCACGCCGAGCACCGACATCAGATACGGCGAGACGACGCTGTACGAGACCGGGTGCATGCCGCCGTACCAGGCGAGGTTGTACGCCGAGTCGGGATGCCGTCCGACGAACTCCGCCCAGGCGTCCTGCGCGGCGAGGTCACCGCCGCTGTTGGCGAAGACGAAGAACCAGGCGACGTGCAGCACTCCGGCCACGATCGTCGTGATGGTCACCGGATGGCGCAGGAACCGCTTCGGCCACGCTTCGGCCTGCGGAGGGGAGGCGGGGATGCGGCGCTGCGCGGGTAGCTTCGTCCGCGTAGCGACGTCGTGTGTCCCACTGCCGCCGCTGTCGCTGCCGCTGTCCGGCCCGGCGTCGTCGTCGGCGCGCGTCGGCTCCGCTGTTGCCACTGGAGGCTCTCCCCGTGTCGTTCCCGTCCATGGGGTCGAGCCGACGAGGGGTCCGTCCCGGAACACCCCGTCCTCAGCCCCGGCGTACTACTCCCCGAACTTCTGACGCTAGCACGCACCGGCGGGGGCGGACCCAGTCGCTGGGCCCGCCCCCGCCGGTGTGCGGCCCGCTCCGGCCGCTCGTTCGCTCGCGTCGTCCTCGCGTCGTCCCTGGTCGTCAGCCGACGCGCGTCAGCTTGGACCCGAAGGACGGCTCGCTCAGATCCTTCTGCAGGGCGACGGGCACCTCGACGGCGCCGCCCTTGCCGTCGCCGACGCTCAGCACGCCGACCTTGGTCCCGGCCTTCGCCGAGTTCGGCAGCGTCTTGCCCTTCTCCGCGTCGAGCTCCAGCTTCACCGTCAGACCCGACCAGCCCACCGCGGCGACGTCCTTGGTGGCGACCACCGGGGTCGTACCGCCGAGCCCGTCGTCGACCCGGCCGACCACGTCGCCCTTCTTCACTATGGTCTTGGCCTTGAGCGCGCCCTGACCGGCCTCGATGAGCTCCTTGGTGACCCGGGTGACCTCGTCGATGTTGGCCACGCCGTTGTCGCCGTACTGGCCGAGGGTGGCGCCGATGATCGTCTGGCGCTTGCCGTCGATCACCTTCTCCGCGGCGAAGAGGATGTTGCCGCCCGCCGCGGTGGTGGTGCCGGTCTTGATGCCGATGGCGACCGTCGGGATGAGGCCGAAGAAGTTCTTCTGCTTGTCTCCGTTGAGGTCCGTGTAGCTGGGCTGGCGGGAGATCTCGTTGAAGACCGGGTTCTCCATCGCGGCGCGGCCCAGCTTCACCAGGTCCTCGGCGGTCGACACGGTCGTCTTGTCCAGGCCGCTGGGGTCCGTGTAGTGGGTGTTCTTCATGCCCAGCTCCTTGGCGGTCTTGTTCATCTTCGCGACGAACTCGTCCTCGGAGCTGCTCTTGGTGTCCCAGCGGGCAAGGAGCTTGGCCACGTTGTTGGCCGACGGCAGCATGACCGCCTGCAAGGCCTCGTACTCGGGGAGCTTCTGCCCCTCGGTGACCTTGACGACCGACTCGTTGGCGGGCTTGCCCGTCTCGTAGTGCTTCTGCGCGGCCGCGTCGACCGGGATCTTCGGGCCTTCCTCGCCCTTCTTCAGCGGGTGGTCGCGCAGGATCAGATAGACGGTCATGACCTTCGCGATGCTCGCGATCGGCACGGGCTTCTGCTCGCCCGACGTGCCGAAGGTCCCGATGCCGTTCACGTCCATCGCCGCCTGGCCCTCGCCCGGCCACGGCACGGACGGCTTGCCTCCCTCGAAGGAGACGGTCTCCCGCGCGGTCAGCTCCAGGGTCGGCGTCGGCAGCGGACGCACGGCCTGTACGACCGCAAACACGACGACCAAGAGCAGCACCAGCGGCGTCCAGATCTTCACCCTGCGCACGGCGGTGCGGGTCGGGGTCTCCGGCGGCGGCGGGGTGTTGGTCAGCTCGGCGAGCAGGTCGATGGGCGGCTTGGGCGGCAGGGGTTGTTGCGTCGTCCGCTCTATCGGCGGGGGCGCCACGGGGCCGGTGGGAGCGGCCACGGCGGCGCCTGCGCCTGCCGCGTCGCCCTTCTGCTCACTCTTCGACTCGGGCTTCGGCGCGGGCTTGGCCGCGGGCGCGTCGAGCGGCTTGAGCGCGACGAACTTACTGGTCCGCTCGGCCTCCCGCTCAACCTTTGCAGAGCCCTTTGCAGTCTCCTTGCCACCATCGCCCTTGGCGGCGCCGGCCCCCTTCTCGGAGCCCTTCTCCGAGCCCTTCTCAGAGCTCGTCTCCGGGCTCTTGAGATCGCTCAGCTTGAGCATGGTGGTGGCCTGGTCGACACCCTGCCCCGCGGCCTTGTCACCGGACTTCGGCGAGAGCGCCTTGAAGACGGCGGTGGCTTGGTCGACGCCGGGGGCGGTGCTCTTGGCGGGGGCGTCGGTGGGGGCGGGGTCGGTGCGGTTGGCGGGGGCGTCGGTGCGGGCGGGGTCGGTGCGGTCGGCGGGCACGTCGGCCTTGGCAGGTGCCTCGCCCTTGACGGACGCACCGGCCTTCCCAGGCGCGCCGCCCTTGGCGGGCGCATCGGCCTTAGCCGAGGCATCGCCGCTGGCAGACGCATCAGCCCTGCCAGACGCATCGCCCTTGGCCGGGACAGCACCCTTGGCAGGCACATCGGCCTTGGCTGCCGCGTCAGCCACGGCGGACGCATCGGCCTTAGCCGAGGCATCGCCGCTGGCAGACGCATCAGCCCTGCCAGACGCATCGCCCTTGGCCGGGACAGCACCCTTGGCAGGCACATCGGCCTTGGCTGCCGCGTCAGCCACGGCGGGCGCATCGGCCTTAGCCGAGGCATCGCCGCTGGCAGACGCATCAGCCTTGCCGAACGCGTTGCCCTTGGCAGGCGCGTCTGCCGCGGCGGACGCGGCGGTCTTAGCCGGGGCATCGCCCTTGCCAGACGCGCCGCCCTCGGCGGGCGCATCGGACTTGGCGGACGCGTCGACCTTGGCCGAGGCATCGCCCTTGGCGGGCACATCGGCCCTGCCAGACGCGTTGCCCCCGGCAGGCGCGTCGGCCTTGGCGGGCGCGTCGCCCTTGGCCGAGGCATCGCCCTTGGCGGGCGCGTCGCCCTTGGCGGGCGCATCCGCCCTGCCAGACGCGTCGCCCCCGGCAGGCACGTCGCCCCTGCCAGGCTCATCGGCCTCAGCCGGGACGCCCCCGCCCTCAGCGGCGACACCGTCGCTCGCGCCCGACGTCACGTCGTCGCTCTTCGCAGCGGCAGCGTCACCCCCGGCCGGGACGGCGTCCTCCGCGTCGGCCTTGGCCGAAGCGTCGGCGCCGCCCGCCGACGCCGCGTCCTCATCGACCGCCGAAACCCCCGCGTCAGCGGAATCGTTGCTGCCCTTCGCGGAATCCGCGTCGGGCTCATCGCTCGCGACCCACGCCGCGACCGCCGCGCGCAGCCGCGCGTCGCCGTTCGCCGAGCCCTCCGCCGAGCCCTTCGGCGTCTCGTCGGACGAGGAGTCACCGGACGGCGACGACGCCTCCGCCCCGTCGGCAACCGCCTTCGTGGAGAAGACCGCCGTCGCCCGGTCCTCCCGCGCCGCCGACGCCTCGCGCGCCACCGCGAGGCGCGGGTCGCGTTCCTCGGGACCCGGCGCCGAGGACTCCGCAGTCGGGTTCCCCGACGACTTCCGCTGCTCCGACCTGTCGGGGGTCTCGCCCGCCACCGATGCCTCCTCGTACGCCATGCCGTATGCCGTTGGTGAATGCTTGCCGTGCGCCAAAACCGGCCGGACGCCACTGTCCGAACCGTGTACCAGTGTCCTGTGTGAGGGCTTAACCCCCGTGGTAGACGAGAACGACATACCTACTGGTTCCCGTACTTAGCGGTCAGGCACTCTCGACAGATGAATGTGAGAGGGGTCACCCTGTCATTCATCCACGCGGGGAGGCATGGATGGGCAGGAGCCGCAGAACAATTCCGGAGGAGCTTCTGCTGCTCGCTTTGGACCCGGCCACGGGTACCACAGCGCAGCCGCAGTCGCTCGACCTCGGTCTGGCCGGAGCACAGCTAGTGGAGCTGGCGCTGGCCGGACGGATAGCCCCTGACGGGGATCGTATCGCCGTGGTGATGCCACGGCCGACCGGAGATCCGACTTTGGACTCCGCACTGGAACTGCTGCGCAGGCGCGGCAGCCCGGTTCGGGCGGTCCACTGGATCGGCGGGCCCCGACTGGGGCTGCGCCAGACGTACCTCTCGCACCTGGAGCGATGCGGCATGGTCCATGCCGTGGCGGGCCAGATGTGCGGGGTGCTGCCGACGACTCGCTACCAAGCGACGGACACGGCAATCAGCCGGGAAATCAGGTCCCGGCTCGACTCGGCGATCCGCACCGGTGTACCGCCGGACCCGCGGACCGCGGCGCTCGCCGCCCTGGCCCACGCGGTCGGTCTCGGCAAGCATCTGTACCCGGGGAACGAAGGGCGTTCATCGCGCTCACGCCTCCGGGACCTCATCAGGCACGACCCCATGGGCGGCCTCGTGGCACACGCCGTGATGGACGTTCAGAACGGCGTGGCCGCTCAGCCGCGCCGCAGCGCCGCACCGGCAGGTCCCGCGGGACCCAGCGGTCGGCAGCCGGCCAGGTCGGCACCGGACCCCGCGGGGGTTCCGATGCAGCCGCGGCGTGGATCCATGGCACGCGCCGTGGCCCACTGAGCACCACCCGGCACATACCGCTCGGCACCGCACCGTCAGGTCACGCCGAGCACCGCTCAGCACCAGCACGCACCATCAGCATCACTTCGTACCGCTCAGCACCATCACGCACCACGCACCACGCACCACGCACCACCAGCGCCGCACCGCAGTCCCCCAGACCCGGTTCGGGAGCCGCTGGGCCGCGCGGGGCAGTGGCACCGGACGTCCGGACGACGCCCGGTATCACCACCCCGCGCGGCCACACACCCTTTGGCGCCACAGGGACGGCACGCAGCCCAGCAAGGGCGGCACGCATTCCGTTTACGGCCGCCCTCTCGTCCGCACATCCGCTGTTTCCCAGCGGTGCCACACCCGTTGGTGGCACTCTGCTGAGCAGCAGATACGCAAAGTAGAGGCATGTAAGCCGGAGGTGCACGTCCCGTGGCGTCCAATGTCAATCCCACTGTCAGGCGACGCCGGTTGGGCCAAGAGCTCCGTCGGCTCCGCGAGCTCAAGGGCATGACGGCCGAGGAGGTCGCCGAGCGCCTGCTCGTCTCGCAGTCGAAGATCAGCCGCCTGGAGAACGGCCGCCGGTCGATCAGCCAGCGCGACGTCCGCGATCTCTGCGGCGTCTACGAGGTCGAGGACGTCCGCATCGTCGACTCCCTGATGCAAATGGCCAAGGACTCCCGCCAGCAGGGCTGGTGGCACTCCTTCGGCGACATCCCGTACAGCGTGTACATCGGCCTGGAGACCGACGCCGCCTCGCTGCGCGTGTACGACCCGCAGGTCGTCCCCGGCCTCCTGCAGACCCGTGCGTACGCCGAGGCGCTGGTCACCGGCGCGCTCCCGGAGACCACGCCCACCGACATCGAGAAGCGCGTCCAGGTGCGCATGCGCCGACAGGACCGCATCGCGGCGCCCGACAATCCGCTGCGCCTGTGGACCGTTCTCGACGAGTCCGCGCTGCGCCGCGTCGTGGGTTCCCGGCATCTGATGCGCGACCAACTTGAGCATCTCGTGGAGCAGTCCCAACTGCCGCACGTGACGGTCCAGGTGATCCCCTTCGACATGGGTGCGCATCCCGGGCTCAATGGGCAGTACGCGATTCTCGAGTTCCCCGACGCGGCCGATTCCAGCGTGGTCTACATCGAGGGCGTCACGAGCGATCTGTACTTGGAGAAGGCGAACGACGTCCAGCAATACAGCGTCATGTACGAGCATTTGCGCGCACAGGCCCTGAATGTGGAGCAATCACGTCAGCTCATCGCGGACATCGCCAAGGAGTACGCCCGCTGATCTCCGCGACCTCCGATGAGGTCTCGGACGCGCGCCTGACGTGCGGAATCATTTATTCCAGCTATCGGTATCCGGTGCACACAGTGCCGTATCAGCCACCCCTGCGCGGAAAGTGCCGCACGGTACACCCTTGCCGCGCCGGGGCGGAAGACCCCCCTGGAATATGCCATCCGGTTGAGTGAACGGTCCCTTCACGCACCGATGTTGGCGAGTAGCGTCATTCACGCCACCGAGAACCAGCGTTGGCGCACACCGCGCCCTGCGGTGACAGCAACTCGACAACTGGACAGACCGGAGCAGACATGGCAATTCAGCAAGGCGCGTCGAATTCGTGGGTCAAGTCTTCCTATTCCACCGGAAACGGCGCATGCGTCGAGGTGAAATCCCCGCTGCGGCAGGGAATTTCGGTCCGTGACTCCAAGGTCGTCGAGGGCCCGGTCCTCGCCTTCCCCACCGCCTCGTGGAACGCGTTCGTCACCGAGGTGAGCCGGGGAGCAGCCGACCTCGGTTGATAGACCTGGACTCCGCCCGCGACAACCACACAGAGCAGCACCGATCCGAACCGAACAGAGCAGCACCGAATGAGCCCTCTCGACTGGCCCGCCGTCCCGGCCGAGGGGGCTCGGCCTTGCCTCAGCGCAGTTCGTCCACGTACCGATCGGTTCCCGGCACCGTCGGGATGAACGGAGCCACCAACTCCACCCGGCCAAGACCCGATTCGGCGACCGCGGCGTCCCGCGCGGCGAAGTGTGCCTCCCAGCACTCCCGCGGATCCTCCTGGAGGAACCACAGCAGCGTCAGCCTGGTGTCCACGCCCTCGACCTGCTTCACGTACGTCATCCGGTCCCCCGGCAGCGGCGTCGGCCGGAAGAGCGTCACCATCGCGGCGGGCGAACCGGCGAGCGCGCGCGGCAGGTGGCGCGAGCGCAGCCACTCCAGCAACTCGGCCCGCTCCGCCGGGCCTTCGGCGTCGACGACTTCGAGGACGAGCCCCTTGTACGGGTGGTCCATCGCGTGGAAGTCGCGCGGGCCCGCGGCGCCGTCCCGGTAGACGGTCGCCTCGTGGTCCTGGAAGGAGGTGAAGACATGGGTGCGGTCCTGGTAGACACGGCCGTCGCGGTTGAGCCGCTTGTTGATCCCCACGGTCCACTTCATGTGGTCGTCGTAGCGCCCTTCCGTCACCCAGTACGTGGAGAGGTAGCACCCCGCGGTGACCGGCTCCGCGATCGCGGACTTGTCGGGGTAGCGCAGCCGCTGGAGCGCGCGCGTGGCCACCCAGCGGCGGCCGGCGTACATCCAGGGCATGGCCATCGCGCCCGCGTAGTAGTGGTCGTCCTCGTACCAGCGGTTGTACGCGAACTCGTGGCCCGGGTGCGGCTCGACCATGGTGATCAGGGCGTGCCCCGGATGGACGCCGTAGGGCCCGACGGCGGCCAGTTCGGCGTAGGTGTCGCTGTGGGTGTCCTCGCGGGCGGCCGCGCGGATGTCCTCGCGGGCGCCCGCGCTGGGGTCATCACTCACGTCTCTCCCCTTCCTTCCTCCGGTGGACGCCCATACTCTGACGCCCCGTCAGCAAAACTGCCAGAGCCGGGAGGCGCCCATGCCGTCGTCGCTCCTCGAAGGAAAAACCGTCGTCGTCTCGGGCGTCGGCGCCGGGCTCGGCCACCAGGTCGCGGCCGCCGTCGTGCGCGACGGGGGCAACGCCGTGCTCGGGGCGCGCACGGAGGCGAACCTCGCGAAGTCCGCCGCCGAGATCGACCCGGAGGGCACCCGCACCGCCTACCGCGCCACCGACATCACCGACGAGTCCCAGTGCCGGGCCCTCGCCGCGCTGGCGGCCGAGCGCTTCGGCGGAATTGACGCCGTGGTCCACGTCGCCGCCTGGGACAGTTACTTCGGCGGGATCGAGGACGCCGACTTCGACACCTGGCGGCAGGTCATCGACGTCAATCTCCTCGGCACCCTGCGGATGACGCGCGCGTGCCTGCCCGCGCTCAGGGAGCGGCGGGGCGGTTCGGTGGTCTTCATCGGCACGCAGTCGGCGATCGCCGCGCCCTCGCAGGTGCGGCAGGCCGCGTACGCGGCGTCCAAGGGTGCGCTGACCTCGGCGATGTACTCGCTCGCGCACGAGGTGGGTCCTGACCGGATCCGGGTCAACACGGTGCTGCCCGGATGGATGTGGGGGCCGCCCGTCGAGGCGTACGTCCAGTTCACCGCGCATGCGGAGGGCGTGCCGGAGGCGGAGGTTCGTGGGCGCCTCGCCTCCCGTATGGCGCTGCCCGATCTTGCCACGGACGGGGACGTGGCTGATGCGGTCGCCTTTTTGGCGTCCGAGCGGGCTCGGGCCATCACCGGGCAGTCGCTGTTGGTCAACGCCGGGGAACTGATGCGCTGACATCTCGTTTCACGCTGCGGGCCGGCGGGGGCTGGTCGCGCAGTTCCCCGCGCCCCTTACGGGGCGCCCCCCCAAAGCCGTACGGGAATCAACTCCCGTGCGGCTTTTGTGTGTTCGGGGCATGCCACTCGCTGGTCACATCCATGAACATAGATCAGCTAACCGAACGATTTTACTTGCTCTTGACCTCGCGGACGGTTGTCGGCGATGTCCGCCCGAACCCACGATGAGCGGGCACTTGCGGGCCGTTTCCGGGCTCGTCGGCCGGTACTGGCGAAGTGCGAGCCAGTTATGCGCAGTTCACCAGGCGGACCCCTGGAGGGCCATATGAACAGTCTCGACTGGGCCGTGCTCATCGGCTACTTCGGCGTGATGGTCGCGATCGGCGTGTGGTCCCACAAGCGGGTCGACAACGTCAGTGACTTCTTCACCGCCGGCGGCAAGATGCCCTGGTGGCTCTCGGGCATCTCCCACCACATGTCCGGCTACAGCGCGGTGATGTTCACCGGGTACGCGGGCATCGCGTACACGTACGGCGTGACGTCCTTCGTCACCTGGTCCTTCCCCATCGCGCTCGGCATCGCCATCGGCGCCAGGCTCTTCGCCCCCCGCATCAACCGGCTGCGCTCGCGGCTGCACGTGGCCTCCCCCCTGGAGTACCTGAAGAACCGCTACAACCTCGGCACCCAGCAGGCGCTCGCCTGGTCCGGCATGCTGCTCAAGATCGTGGACGTGGGCGCCAAGTGGGCAGCGATATCGACCCTGTTGTCCGTCTTCACCGGGGTCTCGCTCAACCAGGGCATCCTCATCACCGGCGTGATCACGGCGATCTACTGCACCATCGGCGGCCTGTGGGCCGACGCGCTGACCGAGCTCGGCCAGTTCATCATCCAACTCCTCGCGGGCATCGCCATGTTCGTCGCCGTCGTCGGCAAACTCGGCCCGCACGGCGGCTTCTTCGGCGTGTGGGACGAGCCCGAACTCGCCGGTCACGGCAAGCCGCTGGTCGGCCCGTACGGCACGGTGTTCCTGCTCGCGTTCCTCTTCATCAAGCTCTTCGAGTACAACGGCGGCATGCTCAACCAGGCGCAGCGCTACATGGCGACCGCCAACGCCAAGGAGGCCGCGCGCTCCGCGAAGCTCTCCGCGGCCCTGTGGCTGGTCTGGCCCGTCGTGCTCTTCTTCCCGATGTGGATGTCGCCGCTGCTCGTCGACGCGAAGAAGCCCGACGGCTCGGACGCGTACGCCCTGATGACCGAACAGCTGCTCCCCCACGGCCTGTTGGGCCTGGTCATCGTCGGCTTCTTCTCGCACACCATGGCCATGTGCTCCTCCGACGCCAACGCGATCGCCGCGGTCTTCACCCGGGACGTGGCGCCCGCGTTCTCCGCGAAGGCCAGGGCCTGGAGCGAACGCAAGGGACTGATCGCCGCCCGCCTGACCACGGTGGTCTTCCTCGGTCTGTCCATGGCGGTCGCCACGCAGGTGAACTCGCCGACGTTCAAGGACATCATCACGGTCGTCATCAAGTGGGTCGCCGGTCTGATGGGCCCGATCGCGATCCCGATGATGCTGGGTCTGCTGCGGACGTTCCGCAAGTCAGGACCGACGGCGGCGCTGACCAGCTGGGCGGCCGGGCTCTTCGCCTTCTACCTGGTCAACTACCCGATCGACGACGCGGTCGAGGGCGGCGTCGCCCTGCAGTACCAGGTGTCGATCCCGCTGGCCGTCTCGCTCGTCCTCTACATCGTCATCGGCTTCGTGAAGCCGGAGGACACCCCGGAACGTGACGCGCTCATCGAGAAGCTCAACACGGACGACGACGACGGCTCGGCGGGAGCGGCCGCCGTGCCCTCCCCCGCCGCGGAGCCTCAGGCGCGCGGATAGCGGGCCAGCCACCCCGGTGAGGAGAGAGCGGGCCCGTGCAGCGCGGGGCCCTGGGTCATCTCCATCGCGAAGTCGTCCGCGAGTTCCAGGATGGTGGCGCGGCCCTCCAGCTCGGTGAGCCAGCCGGGCGGCAGGGCCGTCTCGCCGTGCAGCGCGCCGAGCAGCGCCCCGCAGAGCGCGCCCGCCGCGGCCGACGCGCCGCCGTGGTTGACGGCGAGCCGCAGCCCGTGCCGGATGTCCTCGCCGACCAGGGCGCAGTACACGGCGGCGGCGAGCGCGCCCTCCGCCGTGCCGTCCGCGACGAGCTCCTCCACGCGCGCCGGCGTCGGCATGCCCTGGCGTACGGCGCCGAGCGCGTGCCGGAGCGCGTCCGAGACGGGCTGCTGGCCAGGGCGGGCGGCGAGCAGGGCGAGGGTCCGCTGGATCGCGCCGTCGAGGGATTCGCCGCGGGCCAGGCCGTGCACGATGACGGTGTGCGCGCCCGCCGCGAGATAGGCGGTGGGGTGGCCGTGGGTCTGGACGGCGCACTCGACGGCGAGCTGCAGGACGAGCCCCGGCTCCCAGCCGACGAGCAGGCCGAAGGGCGCGGACCTGGTGGCGGCCCCCGCGCCGGGGTCGTCGGGGTTCTTGGGTGCTTCGAGGGTGCCCATCACCTCGTCGGCGAGGCCGAGCAGACAGGCCCGCGCGGGGTCGCGCCGTGCGTACAGCCACTCCTCGCGGGCCAGCCAGCCGTCCTCCTCGCGCCGCTCGTCGGGGCCCCAGTCGCTCTGGGTGGCGGCCCAGCGGCGGTAGGCGCGGTGCAGGTCGGTCGGCGGGTGCCAGGCCCCGGTGTCGCGGCGCACCTGGGCGCGTATGAGTCCGTCGACGGTGAACAGGGTCAGCTGGGTGGCGGCGGTGACGGCGCCGCGTCTGCCGTGCGCGAGGGCGGGCTCGGTGAGCCCCTCGGCGCCGTGCGCCTCGCGTATCGCGTCGAGGGAGAGGCCGTCCACGGGCGCCCCGAAGGCGTCCCCCACGGCGGACCCGAGCAGGGTGCCGCGCACCCGGCTGCGGAAGTCCTGCTGCTCGGCGCGGCCCCAGACACCGGTGGCTGCTGCAGTGCCCACCTGGCCCCCTTCCGTGGCTCGACCGGTTGCGACTGCGCAGCACTGTAATCGACCGGGAACGATCGGTTCAGGTGCCAAGTGGTATGCGCGGAGTCGCCCCTGAGGTCGCTTTTGAACGACGTTCACGGAGTCCCCGAACCACGTCCACCAGACGTCCAACTCCGCTCGTCAGACGTCCGGTGAACCGGGCGCCCCCGGCGCCGCGACGGCGCCTTCCGCGTACCGCGCGCCGAAGGCGTCCCTGGCCGCGGCGACGCGGGCGAGCCGCGGGCCGAGACGGGCGCGGTCCATCCCCGGGGCCTTCAGGAGGTCGGCGAGGAACCCGGCCATCTCCGCCAGGTCGTCCCATTCGAGAGCGGCGAGGCCCGGGCCGAGAACACCGGCGAGGCGGGCGTCGAGCGCGGCCCAGTCGCCCCGCCCCACGGCGATCACGGCGTACAGGAAGTCCAGCCAGACCGAGTCGGTGCCCGTCTCCGCCGCGAGCCGTTCGACCCCGCGCCAGAGCGGGGCCGCGGCGGCCGCGCCCTCGGCGCAGGTCACCACGATGGCGACCATGATGGCGGTGGTCTCCGCGTCCTGTTCGCCGAGCCGCTCCGCCGCCGCGCGGGCCCGCGCCCACTCCCCCCTCCTGAGGTACGTCTTGGCCAGCTCCTCCGCGCCGTCGGCGCCCCCGGCCTCCGCGTCGGGCCGCAGGTCGTCCAGTGCCAGGTCGGGACGGCCCAGCCAGAGGTGGACGTCGGCCCGCGCGCGGCGTGCCCAGTCCGGCTCCGCGCCGCACTCGGCGTAGGCGGCGAGGTCGGCGAGGGCCCGCTCGGTCCTTCCGGTGGCCGAGGCGAGCCCGGCCCGCAGCCGCAGGGCCCAGCCCGACCGGGGTTCGAGCCCGATGACCCGGTCCAGGTCGGCGAACGCCTCGTGGTACAGGTCGAGTTGACGCAGCAGGAGGCTCCTGCGGCAGAGCGCCGCGTGGTACTCGGGGTCCAGTTCGATGGCCCGGTCCAGATCGGCGCGGGCCTCCTCGTACCGGTCCAGGAAGTAGAGCGCGGTCGCCCGGTAGTAGAGGATCCAGTCGGTGTCGGGCGAGAGCTCCTTGGCCCGGTCCGCGTCCGCCAGCGCCTTCTCGTACTCGCCCATCTCCTGGAGCACCTTGGCCCGGTGGGCCCGCGCCCACGCGTAGTCCGGGGCGAGTTCGAGGGCCCGGTCCAGATCGGCTATCGCCTCCTCGCGCCGCCCCAGGTTGCCCCGTGACACACCGCGGCCCGCGTACGCCGTCCAGTTGTCGGCGCCGAGTTCGATCGCCTTGTCGTAGTCGGCGAGGGCCTCCTCGTCGCGGTCTGCGGTGCGCAGGGCGTTGCCCCGGTCGCAGACCACCCAGCCCAGCGAGGGCGCCAGCTCCACCGCGCGGTTCAGGTCCACAAGAGCCCGGTCGTACTGGTCGAGGTCGACCCGCGTCATGCCCCTGCGGACCAGCGCCCACACGTAGTCGGGGGCGAGCGCGATGGCGCGGTCCAGGTCGGCGAGGGCCGCGTCGTGCCGCCCCTGCGTGTGGTGGAGGCAGCCCCGGCTAGCCAGCGCCTCCTCGTCCGTCGCGTCGAGCTCGACGGCCCGGTCCAGGTCCCGCAGCGCCTCCTCCAGGCGCCCGCTGTTGCGGTAGACCTCGCCCCGCATCGAGTACGTCCTCGCCAGGTCGGGGCTCAGCTCCACGGCGCGGTCCAGGCTGGCGAGGGAGGCGGCCTCGTCGTCCATGTACCAGTAGGTGACGCCCCTGCCGTAGTGGGTGCGCTCCAGCTCGGGGTCGAGCGCGAAGGCCCGGTCGTACTCGGCGAGGGCCTCCGCGTGCAGGCCGCTCTCCCGCAGGTCGCGCGCCCGCACCTGACGCGCCACCGCCTGGACCGCCGTGTCCAGGCCCGCCCGGTCGAGCAGCAGCTGCAGCGCCGCGGGTCCCGCGCCCTGCCCGAGGGCCGCAAGCAGATCGCGGCCCCACGCGCCGACCGCCTCGGCCTCCGCGTCCTCCCCGGCGTCCACCAGGAGCCTCGCCCACCGCTGGGCCACGCCCCTGCCCACGTCGCAGGCCTCGACGAAGTCCCCGAGGACGGCGGGCAGCGCGGTCCTCGGCGACCCGCACAGCAGGTGGTAGGACTCGGCGATGCGCAGCTCGCGCCACGCCTCGTCCATCCACAGCTCCTTGTCCTCGCGGCCCGCGGCGGCGCCCGACCGCCACTGCCCGAACGTCCGGGCGAGCAGCCCGTGCAGCTCCGCCCAGCCGCGCGGCGAGCGGTGCCGCTGCAGGCGCAGCATCGGCGCGCGCACCACGTCGTGGTACTGCAGCCGGTCGCCCCGGTCGCTGACGAACGGCAGGCTCCGCAGCCAGGCGAAGACGCCGGGCACCTCGGCCTCCTGGCACACCCCCGCCACCGCGGCCCCGACCACGTCCGCGTCGAGCCGCCTGGGCAGCGCGCACGCCAGCGCGGACGCCCGGCGCACCGGGTCCTGCTCCCACTTCAGGAACCGCTCCACCGCCGTGACGCTCGGGTCGCCCACGTCGTCCGGCTCGGTGGGCCGGTTCTCCGCGAGGGTCGACACGAGGACGGGCAGCCCGCCGGAGAGGCGGAGCACCTCCTCGATCACCGGCTCGGCGACCACGCCCTTGCCCGCGAGGAGGCCGCGCGACTCCTCCTCGGTGAAGGGGCCCAGCGGCACGTCCGTGACGTAGTCCGCGTAGCCGCCCCAGCGGGTGGTGTCGAAGGGCTGCTGGCCCGCCGTGACCACGACGACCTTGGCGGGAAGGGCGCCGTGCCGCTCGGTCGTCATCACCTCGTGCAGCCAGCCGTCGAGGAACAGCGACGTCCGTTCGTACGTGTCGAAGAGCAGCACGACCCACGGCACCGCCTTCGCGGCCTGCGCCAGCTCCCTCAGGAGCACCGGGGTGAGGACGCGCTCGGGGGACAGGACCAGCTGGACGTCCTCCTGATTGCGGAAGCGGGCACTGAGACTCGCCCTCAACCTGTCGGCGCCCTGGGCCAGTTGGGCCGGGTCGACGGCGCCCGCGAACGCGCCGACGCCCGGCACCAGGCCGAGCCCCACCAGGCTCGCGCGGGCCACCGTCATGCTGCCCCCGGACGGGGCGGGCTCGGCGCCCTGCGCCCCCGCGGGCGGCCCCGCCGGGGCCGACTCCGCCTCGTGGCGGCGCTCGCGGTGTGTGGTGAGGATCTGGTCGAGCTCCTTCAACCGCCGCCCCTGGCGGGCGAATTCGGCACTGATGGCGGCCATCGCCTCGGGGACGCTGCCCACCGACTCGTCGACGTACGCGGTCAGGGCGCCGCGCTCGCGGGCGAGCTGCTCCATCTCGTGCACGAGAGACGTCTTGCCGACGCCCGCGTTGCCGTGGACGTGGAAGAGGAAGCGGTGGCGCAGGTCGGCGGGCGGTACGTCGAAGTTCTCGCGGAACGCGGCCAGTTCGCCGCGGCGGCCGATGAAACCGGCCCTGCCCCTACGGCGGATCAGCTCCTGCATGGACGGCTCCGCCGCATCGGCCTGCGCCATCGACTCTCCCCCGTTTCCCGCTGACCAGCTCTGCCCAGCACTGCCGCCAGTCTCCCCCTGGACGGCCGAACTCTCCACCGGAGCTAGCCGGTTGGTCCCGTGATCCGCTCCCGCTGCTCGCGCGCCCACCCGTACTCCGGGTCGATGCGCAGCGCCTCGTCCAGTGACGCCACCGCCTCCCGCGTACGCCCGAGGGCTTCGAGGGACAGGGCCCTGCTGCCCCACGCCCACGCGTAGCCGGGGTCTATCGCGAGCGCCGTGTCGTAGGCGGCGACGGCTTCTTCGTGGCGGTCCGAGAAGCGCAGCACGTCGCCGCGTTCGCCATGGATGCGCGCGCCGTCCGGGTCCAGTTCCGCGGCGCGGTCCAGGTCGGCGAAGGCCCCCGCGACATCGCCGACGGCATGCCTGATGTGGGCCCTGCGGGCCAGCGCCCAGGGGTAGTCGGGCCACAGGGCGAGCGCGCGGTCCAGGTCGGCCAGGGCCTCGTGGGGGCGGCCGAGGACGAACTTGACCTGCCCGCGGCTGCCCAGCGTCAGCGGTTCGCTCGGGTCGATGGCGTGCGCGCGGTCCAGCCAGGGCAGGGCGTCGGCCGGGCGGCCCATGCGGCGGTAGGTCTCGCCCCTGTCGCGGGCCACCCACTCCGCGCCGGGCACCACCGCGTCGGCGGCGTCCAGGTGGTGGAGCGCCGTCTCGTACTCGCCGAGGGCCCGGTAGGTGATGGCGAGGCCGTGGTGGCCCCACGGGTCGGCGGGGTCGAGCGCGATGGCCCGCTCGTGGTCGCCGAGCGCCTCGCGCAGCCGTCCCAGGTGGAAGAGCCGCAGTCCGTGCACGTTGTAGGCGGCCACCCGGCCCGCGTCGTCGAGGCCGGGACGGGCCAGGAAGAGCTCCAGGACGTCGAGGGCGCCGGTGCGTTCGTCGGCGAGCGCGGCGCGGCAGTCGTCGGCCCAGGCCCGCAGGTGCTCCGCGTCCGTGTCGTCGGCGGCGTCCGCGACCGCCCGCGCCCATTCGCGGGCGGTCGCGGTGCCCGCGCGGCAGGCCTCGATCCCCTCGCGCAGTACGCCGGGGAGCGCGGCCCTCGGTCCCGCGCACAGCTGGTGGTACAGCTCCTCGACGCGCAGCGCACGCCACCCCGGGTGCATCCAGGGGCGGCCCGCCGCACTCCGCAGCTCCTCCTCGACGGCGGCGCGGCGCCGCGCGTACAGCCCGGCGACCCGGGTGTGGCCCGAACTCCACAGCGCGGGCGCGGTGGTGCGGCGCAGGCGGAGCATCGGGGCGCGTACGACGTCGTGGTAGCGGGCGGCGCCGGTGCGGTCGGCGCGCACGAACGGCAGGGCGCGCAGCCATCCGAACAGCTCGGCGGGGACCTCGCCGCCCCCGTCCGCGGCGGCCCGCACGATCTCCTCGTCGAGCCGCCGGGGCAGCGCGCAGTCCAACGCGGCGGCCCTGCGCACCGGGTCCTGCTCCCACTTCAGGAAGCGCTCCACGGCCGTGGCGCTCGGGTCGCCGACGTCGTCGGGGGCCGCGGGCCCGGTCTCGGCGAGCGTGGAGACGAGCACGGGCAGCCGCCCCGAGAGGCGCAGCACCTCGGTGACCACCGGTTCCTCGGTGACCCCCTTGGCGGTGAGCAGGTCGCGCGCCTCGGTCTCGGTGAAGGGCCGCAGCGGCAGCTCGACGGCGAAGTCCGCCGCGCCGTCCCAGCGGGCCGGGTCCAGGGGGCGCTGCCCTGCGGTCACCACCACGACGTTGGCGGGCAGTTCACCGTGCCGGTCGGTCGTCATCACCTCGTGCAGCCAGCGGTCCAGGAACGGCGCGGTGCGTTCGTACGTGTCGAAGAACAGCACGAGCCACGGCGCCGCGTCGGCGGCCTCCGTCAGTTCGGCCAGGAGCACGGGCGTCAGGACGCGCTCGGGCTCCAGGACCAGACGGGCGTCCTCCTGACTGCGGAAGCGGGCCCGCAGCCGGTCGGCGCCGTGCGCGACCCGGTCCGCGTCGACGACCCCGGCGAAGGCTCCCACCACCGGGACCATGCCGAGTCCGACGACCCCGGCGCGGGCCATCGCGGCGCTGCCCGCCGACGGCACGTCGGGCCCCGGCTCGCGGGCCGCCGCCGCGACGGCCTCGTGGGCGCGCTGCCGGTAGGCGGCGAGTGAGCGCTCCAACGCCTTCACCGTCCGCCCCTGCTGGGCGAATTGAGCGGCGGTCTCGGCCAGCACGGAAGGAACGTCGACCGTCGCCTCGTCGACGTACACGACGAAAGCACCACGCCCGGTGGCGAGTTGGGACATCTCCCGCACGAGCGAGGTCTTGCCGACGCCCGCCGGGCCGTGCACATGGAAGAGGAAGCGGTGCCGGTCGTCCTCGGGTGGAAACTCGAAGTTCTCGCCGAACGCGCGCAGTTCGTCGCGCCGCCCCACGAAACCCGCCCGCCGCCGCTGCCGGATGAGCCCCTGCATCGACACTCTCGCCCGCGCCATCGCCCTCTCCCCCGCCGCCCGCCTGGGCCCAGTCTCGCGCATGCGGGCCGCCGCGCGCGGCCGTCGGCCAGGTGAACGGTGACGGAAAGGCACGGAACACCCACCCCACGCACAAGAGGCTGCCCGGTGTACAACCATCCTCGCGGACCGCCTGTCTCCCCCTACGCCACAGACGCTCCCCACAGGAGGACCAGTGCGTCGCTCTCTCATCGCCGCCGTCGCGGCCGCCGCGCTCGCCACGCCGCTCGCGCTCGTCGCCACCGCGGGCTCCGCGTCGGCCGCGCCCGTACCGCCGCGCGCCCCGGTCACCGACTTCAACCACGACGGGTACGCCGACCTCGTGATCTCCGCGATCGGCGACCCGGAAAGCACTACCCCCGGCCACGTCTCGATCGTGTACGGCTCGGTCAAGGGTCCCGACGTCGCGCACGCCAAGACCATCAGCCGCGCCACCCCCGGCGTGCCGGGGGAGCCCAAGGAGTGGGGCCGGTTCGGCATGGGGACGGCCGGCGCCGACCTCGACGGCGACGGCTACACCGACCTCGTCGTCAACGGCAACGACGGCAAGGCCGTCGTCCTGTGGGGCTCCGCGGCGGGCCTGACCGGCGAGGGCAGCGCCGAACTGCCCTGGGTCGGCGCGCGCGTCACAGCAGGTGACTTCAACGGCGACGGCAAGCGCGACCTGGTCACGGCCGACTACCCGCGCAGCGACGACCCCGACAACGACGACCAGGGCATGACCATCTCGTACGGCCCGTTCACGCGCGACGGCAAGCCCGCGAGCACCCAGGCCGTCGTCACCAGCCAGACCTTCGGCCCCGGCGGCTTCGTCACCGGCGACCTCACCGGCGACGGCGCGGACGACATCGTCAGCAACCACGGCTTCGAGGAGATGGCGAACGCCAGCCAGTTCTGGAAGGGCGGCAAGAACGGCGTCAGCACCACCTCGCAGCGGCTCGCGCCCTCCATGGGCGGGGCGATCGCGGACGTCGACAAGGACGGCTACGGCGACCTGATCGTCCGCGACATCGGCGGCAACTTCGAGGACATGCCCTACCAGAAGGGCACGATCCTCATCAAGTACGGCACCGCGGCCGGGCCTTCGACGACCCGCACCGCGAAGATCACCCAGGACACGGCGGGCGTGCCCGGCGTCGGTGAGAAGGGCGACGAGTTCGGCGCCGCGATCAGCGCGGGCGACGTGAACGGCGACGGCTACGCGGACGTCGCCGTCGGCGTCCCCGGCGAGGACATCGAGTCGGTCGTCAACGCGGGCAGCACCGTCCTGCTCAAGGGTTCGCGCGCGGGCCTCACCGGCACGGGCTCGCAGGCCTTCCACCAGTCCACGGCGGGCGTGCCCGGCGCCTCCGAGGAGTCCGACAACTTCGGCACCGAGGTCCTGCTCTCCGACACGAACAAGGACGACAAGGCCGACCTGACGGCGACGGCTCCCTACGAGGACGGGGCGTACGTGGATTCCGGCGCCGCCTGGCACCTGCGGGGCTCAGCGGGCGGTCTGACCGTCACGGGCATCACGTCGTTCGGACCCGCCGCGGTCGGCGTCCCGGAGAAGCAGGCCCTGTTCGGTGAGCCGCTGGGCCACTGAACCCCCTGACGGGGCGCCCCCACTGATGAGGGCGCCCCCGCTCAGCTGTCCAGTACCGGCAGCAGGTCCGGCAGATGCCCGTCCGATGCCAGCGCCGCCCGCTGCCGCTCCTCGGGCACCTCCCCGTACAGCGTCGTACGCGGCTTCGCGGGCCTGCCCGCCGCGTCCGCGATGGCGATCAGGTCCTCGATGGAGCGGTACGAGCCGTAACTGGAGCCCGCCATGCGGGAGATGGTCTCCTCCATCAGCGTGCCGCCCAGGTCGTTCGCGCCCGACCTGAGCATCTCGGCGGCGCCCTCCTGGCCGAGCTTGACCCAACTGGTCTGGATGTTGGGGATGTGCGGGTGAAGGAGCACGCGCGCCATGGCGGTCACCGCGCGGTTGTCGCGGGTGGTCGGACCTGGCCGGGCGATCCCGGCCAGATAGACCGGCGCGTTGGTGTGGATGAAGGGCAGCGTCACGAACTCCGTGAAGCCGCCGGTCTCCTGCTGGATGGCGGCGAGCGTACGGAAGTGGCCGAGCCAGTGTCGCGGCTGGTCCACGTGCCCGTACATCATCGTCGAGCTCGACCGGATGCCGAGCTCGTGCGCGGTCTTGACCACCTCGATCCAGGTGGCGGTCGGCAGCTTGCCCTTGGTGAGGACCCAGCGCACCTCGTCGTCGAGGATCTCGGCGGCCGTGCCGGGGATGGAGCCGAGCCCCGCCTCCTTGGCGGCGCTGAGCCACTCGCGGATGGAGAGTCCGGTCCTGGTCGCGCCGTTGACGACCTCCATCGGCGAGAAGGCGTGCACGTGCATGCCCGGCACGCGCTCCTTCACCGCCCGGGCGATGTCGAAGTAGGCGGTGCCCGGCAGGTCGGGGTGGATGCCGCCCTGCATGCAGACCTCGACCGCGCCGACGTCCCACGCCTGCGCCGCCCGGTCGGCGACCTGGTCCAGGGAGAGGGTGTAGGCGTCGGCGTCGGTCCTGCGCTGGGCGAAGGCGCAGAAGCGGCAGCCGGTGTAACAGACGTTGGTGAAGTTGATGTTGCGCGTGACGATGTACGTGACGTCGTCGCCGTTGACCGTCTTGCGGATGTCGTCCGCGACGGAGCACAGCGCGTCGAGCGCGGGCCCGTCGGCGTGCAGCAGCGCGAGCGCCTCGTCGTCGGTGAGCTTCGTCGGGTCGTCGGCTGCCTGCTTCAGCGCGGTGCGCACGTCGCCGTCGATGCGGGAAGGCACCATGCCGGGCGCCGCCTGCTCGCGCAGCGCGTCCCAGTCGCCGTACACCTCGTCGAAGTCGTCGCGCCGGTCGCCGGTGCGCCCGGTGGTGTCGATGGTGCGGTGCAGGTCGGTGCGGCCCCCTGCCGCGACATAGCCCTCGTCGGGCTCCTGCCACGGGTGGCCCTCGACCACGGCGTCGGGCCTGGCGAGGCCGGTCTCCGGGTCGGCGAGGGCGCGCACGTGCGGCAGCAGACGCGGGTCGAGCCAGGGCTCACCGCGGCGTACGAACTCCGGGTAGACGCAGAGGCGTTCTCGGAGCGTGAAGCCCTCCGCCGCCGACCGCTCGGCGAGTTCGTCGATGCCCGGCCAGGGCTTCTCGGGGTTGACGTGGTCGATGGTGACGGGCGAGACGCCGCCCCAGTCGTCGATGCCCGCGCCGATGAGCCGCTTGTACTCGCCGTCGACGAGGTTGGGCGGCGCCTGGATGTTGCCCGATGGGCCCATGATGTGCCGGGCCACGGCGACCGTCGCGACCAGGTCGTCGAGCTCGGCGTCGGGCATGCCGCGCATCGCCGTGTCCGGCTTGGCGCGGAAGTTCTGGATGATCAGCTCCTGGACGCCGTGGTACGACCGCGCGACGCGGCGCAGCGCGAACAGCGAGTCGGCGCGCTCCTCGTACGTCTCGCCGATCCCGATGAGCAGCCCGCTGGTGAACGGCACGGAGGAGCGGCCCGCGTCCTCCAGGACCCGCAGGCGCACGGCGGGCTCCTTGTCGGGCGAGCCGTAGTGGGGCTGGCCGGGCTCGGACCACAGCCGCTCGGACGTGGTCTCCAGCATCATGCCCATGCTGGGCGCGACCGGCTTGAGCCGCTGGAAGTCCGTCCAGGTGAGCACGCCGGGGTTGAGGTGCGGGAGCAGGCCCGTCTCCTCCAGGATGCGGATCGAGATGGCCCTGACGTACGCGATGGTGTCGTCGTACCCCTCGGCCTCCAGCCACTCGCGCGCCTCGGGCCAGCGGTCCTCCGGCTTGTCGCCGAGGGTGATCAGCGCTTCCTTGCAGCCCAGTTCGGCGCCCTTGCGGGCGATGTCCAGGACCTCGTCCGGGGACATGAACATCCCGTGGCCCTCGCGGCGCAGCTTGCCGGGGACGGTCACGAAGGTGCAGTAGTGGCACTTGTCACGGCAGAGCCTGGTGAGCGGGATGAACACGCTCTTCGAGTACGTGATGACGCCCGGGCGGCCCGCGGCCTCAAGACCCGCGTCGCGCACCCGCGCGGCCGACGCCGTGAGGTCGTCGAGGTCCTCGCCGCGCGCCTGGAGCAGCACGGCGGCCTCCGTGACGTCGAGCGCGACGCCGTCCCTGGCCCGCCTGAGCGCGCGCCGCATGGCGTTGGCGGTGGGTCGTCCGGCCTCGGGGGGCTGCGCGCTGTTGGTCATGTCTCCGAGCATACGAGCGACAACACGTGACTCCTACAGATACTTCCGCTCACTGATCTCCGCCCTTTCCGCTGCCCGATCTCGGGTCACGCTCCGTCCTGACATCGGCGCGGCACCGCAGGTCACCGAAGGTGGCGCTGGTGGGCGTCGAGGGCGGCGCACACCTCGGCCGCGCCCGCCGGGGGCAGCTGCACGACCGCCTCGTCGATGCCGAGTTCCGCGTAGTGCGCGAGCTTGCCCGCCTCCGGCTGCACGGCCGTCACCGCCACGTACAGATCGTCCGGTTCCCGCCCGGCGTCCGCCCACACCTGCCGCAGCACGGGCAGTGCCTCGCGCAGGCCGCTGCCGCCGATCGGCATCCAGCCGTCGGCGTACTCCGCGATGTGCGCGAAGAGCCCGGGCCCGGCCGCGCCCCCGATGAGCGTGCGCGGCCCGAACAGCGGGCCCTTGCCGAGCCGCTTGCGGGGCGCGAGCAGCGGCTTGGGGTGCACCTCACTGGCCCGTACGGACGCGAACTCCCCTTCGTACGCCGTTGGTTGATCGGACCACAGCGCTCGCATGACCGCCATCCCGTCCCGTACGACGGCCCGTCTGCGCGTCCACTCCACGCCGTGGTCGGCGGCCTCCTCGCGGTTCCAGCCGTAGCCGACGCCGAGGGTGACGCGGCCGCCCGAGAGGTGGTCGAGCGTCGCGATCTGCTTGGCGAGGTCGATCGGGTCGTGCTGGGCGACCAGGGCGATGTTGGTGCCGAGCGTGATCCGCTGGGTGACGGCGGCGGCCTGCGCGAGGGCGACGAAGGGGCTGAGCATCCGGGCACACTCGGGCGGGAGTTCACCGCCCGGGTAGGGGGTCTCGCGGGACAGGGGGATGTGGGTGTGCTCGGGGAGGTAGAGCCCGCCGAAGCCCCGCCCCTCCAACTCACCGGCCAGGCGTACCGGACTGATCGTCCCGTCGGTCATGTAGAGCGTCGCGGAGATGCGCACGGGTTCCCTCCGGGGAGGCGTGGGCGAGACTTGCGGCGGCAGCGCCGTGGAGCCGACGTAGTGCCGACGTGGAGCCGCCGTGGAGCACTTCCTATCCCCAGAAACCCGGTTGGTCCATGGCCAGGGGCTGACTACCCTGACACACGTGACCCGACGTAAGCGGAAAAAACTGACCAATCGACTGGTGTTCGCCGCGATGCTCGGCGAGACGGCCGCGGTCAGGGAGCTGCTGCGCTCCGGGCGACTCGACCCCGAACTGCCCGACGCCGACGGCACGACCGCGCTCTACGTCGCCTCGGTGCACGGCGCCACCGACACGGTGCGGGTCCTGCTGCGGGCGGGCGCGCGGCCCGACACCGAGAGCACGGGCCTGACCGACGGCACACCCCTGTGCGGGGCCGCCGCGTGGGGCCACACCGACACGGTCCGCGAACTCCTCGCCCACGGCGCCGACCCCAACCTCCGGGAGGATCACGGCACGGGGAGCACGCCGCTGCGCTGGGCGCGGCAGGGGGCTTCCGGGCCGCATCCGGAGACCGAGGCGGTGTTGGTGGCGGCGGGGGCGCTCTAGCGCGCGGGGAACTTGTCCTTGAGCGTGTACCCGCCCTCGATCACCGGGGAATCGGCGGCCGAGGCCATGCACTTGGTCAGCATCGGCTCGCCCTCCTTGTTGCCCGCGGTGATCCCGACGCGACTGGGGGCACCGCCCTTCTTGTCGCCGGACTTGTCGCCGACGTAGAAACTGACCCCCATCCGGACGCCCCGCTTCACGTAGTCGTCCCAGGCGCCGGTATCGCCGCCCGCGCGCACGATGCGTCCGGTCACGGTCGCGGTGGGCCCTCCGGTGCTCAAGCAGTCGACCTTGAACTCACCCCAGTTGACCCAGCCCGGCTTGCCGTCGACGGGGTCGCCCCGGTGGACGATGCGGAAGGTGCCCGACGACTTGCCGGGCTCGGGCAGGGACCAGTCCGCGCTCTTGTAGTCGGAGCGGGCGTCGACGCTGACCCGGATGTCCTCGGTGGGCACGGGATAGGCCAACCGGGCCGAGCCCTTGAGGGTGGAGGTGACGGGGCCTGAGCCGGTCGCGGGCGCGTCCTGCGAGCTGGACGCGGAGGCGGCTCCGACGGTGGACGCGGAGGCGGCTCCGACGGTGGCCGCGAGGACGGCGAAGGCGGCGAACAGGGTGGCGGCGCGGGCGGACTTCGTACAAGTGGACACGGGGTAACTCCCTTACTGGAACGTCTCGTTGAGACCACGGCGAGATGCTCTCGCCGCGCACCACCGATCCTGATCGGCTCCCTCGCCCCGCACGTCCGCCGTCGGGCCACACCGCCTCCGCCGGGCGGCGGAGGCCCCGATTAGGCTGCGTGGCATGACGACAGACAGCCAGCACAACGACACGTCGGGCGGCTCGCCCGTCACCTTCATCAATGTCTTCGAGATCGACGGCGTCGACCTAGACGAGTTCATCTCCGGCTGGGAGAAGCGGGTCGACCTCATGCGGGGCAAGCCGGGGTTCGTCGACTCCCGTCTGCACAGGGCCCGTTCCACGGACACCCGCTTCCAGCTCGTCAACATCTCGCACTGGACGAGCGAGGAGCTGTACGAGGCGGCCATCGCCGACATCCAGTTCTCGGCACGCACCCGGGCGGCACTCGACGAGGCCGGGCAATCGGTGACGCCCAACCCCGGCCTGTACGACGTCGTCGCCGAGGTCACCTCCGCCTAGGGCCTGTCCGGGGCCACGCCCCGGACACCGGGCGTAAGTCCGTCAATCTCCTTCCCTTGCGGCACAGTTCACGGCTCAATACCAGGGTTGCACGCACCACCCACGTCACCACCGACACCCTGGGAGCCGCAGCATGTGCGAGGACCACCCGCAGCACGGGGGAATGAACAGGCGCGGACTGTTCGTGACGGGAGCCGCCGCCGCGCTTACGTTGAACGGCGTGAGCTTCGCCAGTGGCGCCGAGCGGCGCGCCCCGCAGCCGG
This sequence comes from Streptomyces kanamyceticus, assembly GCF_008704495.1. Taxonomy (NCBI): domain Bacteria; kingdom Bacillati; phylum Actinomycetota; class Actinomycetes; order Kitasatosporales; family Streptomycetaceae; genus Streptomyces; species Streptomyces kanamyceticus. The sequence goes on along the minus strand of NZ_CP023699.1, from coordinate 5,734,221 downwards.
GGCAGGACAGCGGCAAGGAGGCGGGCACCCGCGAGACGAGAACCGTCCGCGGGACCCTCCCCCCTGGCGCGCCCGACTTCGTCTATCTGCCCGTGGAGATCCCCGAGGGTGTCAGCGAACTCCGGGTCGCGTACACCTACCAGAAGCCGACGGTCCCGGCGGGCACGCAGGGCAACGCGCTCGACATCGGCGTCTTCGACGAACAGGGCACCGAGCTCGGCGGCAAGGGCTTCCGGGGCTGGTCGGGCGGCGCCCGCACCGAGTTCTTCATCCGCGCCGACGACGCGACGCCGGGCTACGTCGCGGGCCGGGTCCGCGCGGGCACGTGGAACATCGCGCTCGGCCCGTACACGGTCGCTCCCGAAGGGCTGCCGTACGAGGTGACGATCACCCTCACGTACGGCGCGCCAGGACGGACCCCGAAGCCCGTCTACCCGCCCGATCGCGCCAAGGGCCGGGGCCGCGCCTGGTACCGCGGCGACTGCCATCTGCACTCCTGGTACTCGGACGGGAAGCGCACCCTCGCCGAGATCGCGGCGCTCGCCCGCGCCGCGGGGCTCGACTTCATCAACTCCTCCGAGCACAACACGCACTCCGCACACCCGCACTGGGCCGATCTCGCGGGCGACGACCTGCTGATCATGCTGGGCGAGGAGGTCACCACCCGCAACGGCCACGTGGTCGCGCTCGGCACGGACCCCGGCACGTTCATCGACTGGCGCTACCGGGCCCGCGACAACCGCTTCGGCAGGTACGCGCGCAAGATCCGCGACTCGGGCGGCCTCGTCGTGCCCGCCCATCCGCACGCCACCTGCGTCGGCTGCAACTGGAAGTTCGGCTTCGGCGAGGCCGACGCGGTCGAGGTGTGGAACGGCGCGTACACGCCGGACGACGAGATCTCCCTCGCCGACTGGGACAGCATGCTCGTCGCCTCCGTACGCGGCGGAAAGCCGTGGATTCCGGCCATGGGCAACAGCGACGCGCACCGCGACCCCGACCCCGTCGGGAGCCCCCAGACCGTCGTCCTCGCCGACGACCTGACCCGCGACGCCATCCAGGACGGCATCCGCAAGGGCCGCTCCTACGTCGCCGAGTCGAAGTCCGTCGTCCTCTCCTTCTCCGCGGCGGGCGGCCGGGGCAAGCACGCGGGCATCGGCGAGCGCCTCTCCGTCGACCGCGACGCCCCGGTCACCGTCCGCCTGGACGTGAAGGGCGCCCCCGGCTGCACGCCCCGCTTCGTCACGGACCAGGGCGTCCTGCACACGGGCCCGGTGCTCCCCGCGTCCGGCGCGGGCACGCTGGAGTGGCGCACCACCGCGTCGTACGCGGCATACGTACGCGCGGAGGTCCGCCACGACCCCGTGGTGCCGGGCCTGCCCGGCCCCCTGTCGGCCTTCACGAACCCGATCTTCCTGGGCCGCGCCTGAGTCGGGGAGCCGCTCAGCGGATGTCGACGACGTCGATGACGGCCTTGCCCGGCACGCGGCGGCCCGCCAGTTCGGCGGCCGCGTGCGCCACCCGCGTCGAGTCGGTGCGCAGGGCGACTTGCGGGTCCAGCTCGCCCCTGGCGGTGAGCGCGGCGAGCCAGGTGAGGTCGGCGCCGAGGCCCGCGGCGTCGTCCAGCAGGTAGTAGGCGACGATCTGGCGGTTGTGGCGGCGGTCGTTTCCGAAGAGGGCTCCGAACGGGAACCGCTCGCCCCCGGATCATGGCGGACCGCCTCGCCGGACAGTCCCCGGGCCGCACCGAGTTCCGCCTGCTGCTCGACCTCATGCTCGCCGCGTGGCACTGCGCCCTGGAGGCGTGGACCTCACCGGAGACCGCGCGGCAGGACCGCGCGGCGCTCCTGCGACACATGCGCGAGGCATTCGCGGCGATTCCAGCGGTCGCGGCGCTGGCGGCGCGGGACGCCTGAACGTCAGCCGCCGCCACCTCGCAGACCGGCCCCGCCAGCTTCCTGCCTCACCCCACCCACCCGCCCCCTCCTAGCGCGATCCACCGCCACCGGCCGGGAGCTGCCGATCGGGGCCCTGAAGATCCAGGCGCACCCAGACCGTCTTGCCCTCGTCACGGGGCCGCACACCCCACGCCTGGGCGATCGCGTCGACGATGAGCAGGCCGCGTCCGGTGATGTCGTTCGGCCCCGGTTCCGGTTTCGAGATTTCAGGCATCCGCCACCGGCAGGAATCCGAGACTTCGACGACGAGGACACCATCCCTGCGGCGGAGGGCCAGTTCGAAGAACTCTCCGATGCCCTTGGCATGGACGACGGCGTTGGTGGCCAGCTCGCTGACGACGAGGGCGGCGACCTCCGCGACCTCACCTAACTTCCAGTCACGAAGCGTCACTTCGACGTGGCGTCGAGCAGCGGGGACGGAGTCCTTGCGGAGGCGGAATCTCTGGGTGTGCGTACGTCCGGACATGCGTCCTCCAGGGGACGGGCAGACGGAGCCGTGATCACCGAGCGCCAAGCCAGCGATACGCCTAGTGACGCAACTCACGGTAGAGGGCAACTCCACGCACTCGCAATCGAACTTAAAACGCAAAGTTGCGAGTAGCGCTGCGTCGCAACTGGCTAGCGACTAGCTTCAATTGACAGGCAGACTGGTACACGGAGCAGAGGAGGCGGCACATGCCCGCAGGTGGACGGCCGACGGTCCGCAGTCGGCGTCTCGGCGCCGCCCTCAGGAAGTATCGAGAGGCCGCGAAACTCGACCAACAGCACGCGGCGGATCACATCGTGGGGTCCAAGACCAAGGTCAGCAGGATCGAAGCCGGTCAGGTCTCTGCGCGTCCCGGAGACGTGCGGCTCATGCTGGAGCTGTACGGGGTCAAGGACCGCATGGTCCAGGAGCAGTTGGAGCAATTGGCTCGCGACTCCAACAAACGCGGCTGGTGGATGGACTACCCCTGGGCCGCGAAGCCTGAGTACGCGGACATCATCACCCTCGAAGCGGACGCCACGTACATTCGCACATGGCAACCGCTCTTCATCCCCGGCCTGCTGCAGACCGACGACTACGTGCGCACGCTGATGGGCGCCAGCCTGACTGTCTACTCAGCCGACGCAATGGACGAGATGACCACCATCCGGCAGCAACGCAGGCGTGTCATCGAGGAGAACGGCGCCCGATTCGCAGCCGTGATCTGGGAGCCCGCACTCACCTCGCCGATGCCTTCCCACAAAGTGCACCGCGAGCAGTTACTCCACCTCCTGAATGTCGCTCAGCGCCAGAACGTCAGCATCCAGGTGCTCCCGGCGGCCGAATGGCAGGCGGCCCACATGACGTCGCACTTCGTCCAGTTCACCTTCGGCCCGGAGCCCGCGCCGGAAGCAGTCGCCTTCGACACCACGACGAGCACGGTGTTCCTCGAAGAGCCGGAGGACATGGCGAAGCACGCCCAGATCTTCGAAGCTCTCAGATCTGCCGCGCTCACCCCGGACCAGACTCTGACCTTCCTGCGCAGAGCACTGCGGGATATCCCGGATACGGAGAGAGAAGAGGAATGAAGGACCAGGAAATCGTCACCGCGTTCAGGAAGTCCAGCTACTCCCAGGGCGGCCAGCAGGAATGCGTCGAGGTCGCCCACACCGCGACCGGCGGCCGCGCCGTCCGCGACAGCAAGGACCCCGGCTGCGACACCCAGCACTACTCGTCCGCCGGTTGGTCCGCCTTCATCGCGGGTGTGAAGTCCGGGGACTTCGAGAACTGACGCGGACCGGCCTGTCCCGCCCACTGGGGTCCCAACCGGTCGACCTAGCGCAGCCGGGGGCAGCGAGGCCTGCTGGGTGGGGGCGGGTGGGTGGGAGACGGCAGCTGCGGATCGGTGCCGGGAGTCAGGCCCGCCGGCCGGGGCATCCGCGCCCCGGGAGGACCTCGCCCGGTGGGCACCAACGGCCTCGGGATACGTCATTCCCGACGCGGGCCGGGCAGCACCCGTCGGCGCTCAGCAGCCGGTGACGACAGGACCCGCTGGGTGGGGGCGGGCGGGTGGGAGAGGGCAGCACCTGGACGGGTACCAGCGGCCCGGGTAGACGGCGCCAGCCCCGGTGGACAGCGCCGGTCCAGGCGTACAGCGCCGATCCAGGCGTACCGCGCCAGTCCAGGCGTACCGCGCCAGCCGACCCCTTCAGCCCGGCCACACCACCGACTGCAGCTCGCTGTACGCATGCAGCGCGTACGACCCGACGTCGCGCCCCACCCCGCTCTTCTTGAAGCCGCCGAACGGGGCCTCCATGTTCCTGCCGATCGTGTTGATGCCGACCCCGCCCGCCCGCAGGCGCCGGGCCACCCGGAACGCGCGGGCGACATCGCCCGAGAAGACGTAGTCGATGAGGCCGTAGTCGCTGTCGTTGGCGAGGGCGATCGCCGCCTCCTCGGCGGCCTCGGGGCCGTCGGCGTCGAAGGGGACCACGGCCACCACCGGGCCGAAGATCTCCTCCCTGACCACCCGCATGTCGTTGGTGCAGTCGGCCAGGAGGGTCGGTGCGACGTAGAAACCCTTGTCGTACGCGGGGCGTTCGCCGCCCGCGACGACGCGCGCGCCCTCCTTGCGGCCTAGCTCGACGTAGGACTCGACGCGGTCGCGGTGCGCCGCCGAGATCACCGGGCCGACGATGGTCCCCTTCTCCCTCGGGTCACCGACCTTCAGGTACCCGATGTAGGCCGCCAGCTTCTCCAACAAGGCGTCGTACACGCCCCGTTGGACGATGACGCGCGTCGGCGCCGTACAGATCTGGCCGCTGTAGAAGGAGAACGTCGTGCCGATGCCCGCCGCGGCCGCGTCCAGGTCGGCGTCGTCGAGGACGATCGCCGCTCCCTTGCCGCCCAGCTCCATCAACTGCCGCTTCAGGTCCCGACCGCACACCTCGCCGATGCGCTGCCCGACGGCCGTCGACCCGGTGAAGCTCACCATGTCGACGTCCGGGGAGTCCACGGCCGCCTCGCCGACGCCCACGCCCGTGCCGGAGACGACGTTCACCACGCCGGGCGGCGCCCCCGCCTCCTCCAGCGCGGCCGCCATCCGGTACACGGAGAGCGGGTCCTGCGGCGCCGGTTTCACCACCACCGTGTTGCCCATGGCGAGCGCGGGCGCCACCTTGCCCGCCGGGTTCGCCCAAGGGTTGTTGTACGAGGTGATGCAGGTGACGACGCCGACGGGCTGCCGCACGGCGACCGCGCCCATGACGCCCGCCTTACCCATCGGCCCCGCCTCGTTGATCTGCGGCGGCAGCGCTTCCTCGACCGGTTCCAGGGCCCCCTTCGCGTACCGCTGGAAGCGCGCCACCGCGACCGCGACCTGCATCCCGTGTGCCGTACCGGTCGTCGCGCCCGTCTCGGCCTGCGCCAGTCCGGCGAGCTCGGCGGCGTCCCGGCGCAGCACGGAGGCCGCGCGGGACAGCACGCCCGCCCGCTCCTCGGGGCTCGTACGGGACCAGGACGCGAAGGCCGCACGGGCCGCCGACGCCGCCGCGTGCACCTGCGCGCGGCTCGCCTCGGGCGCGAGCCCCACGACGTCCTCGGTCGCCGGGTCGATCACCTCGTAGTGCCCGCCGTCGGGCTCGGTCCACTCGCCGCCGATGAACAGCCGTTCCGTACGCGTCATGTGGTGCTCACCGTCTTCGTGTCGCGGCCCGAGCGCAGGATCTTCCCCGGTACGGCACCGGTCACCACGTCCTCGCGGATCGCCTCGACGCCGTTGACCCAGACCGCGTCGACGCCGATCGCCTTGGAGTCCAGGCGCGGGCTGTCGCCCGGCAGGTCGTGGACGAGCGTCGCCTTGCCCGCGTCGATCCGCTCCGGATCGAAGAGGACCAGGTCCGCGTGGTACCCCTCGGCGATCCGGCCGCGCTCGCGCAGCCCGAACAGCTGGGCCGGGTCGTCCGTCAGCATCTTCACGGCCTGTTCGAGACCGACCAGCTTGCGGCCGCGCAGACAGTCGCCGATGAAGCGCGTCGTGTACGGGGCGCCGCACATGCGGTCCAGGTGCGCGCCCGCGTCCGAGCCGCCCAGCATGACGTCCTCGTGCTGCCAGGTCTCGGCGCGCAGCGTCCACGAGTCGGGGTCGTTGTCTGTGGGCATCGGCCACAGGACCGTGCGCAGTTCGTCGGCCGCGCAGATCTCCACCAGGCACTCGAAGGGCTCCAGGCCACGCTCGGCCGCGATGTCGGCCACCACGCGCCCGGTGAGACCCTCGTTCGCCTCGGAGTACGTGTCCCCGATGACGTACCGCGCGAAGTCGGTGAGCCGCCGGAAGACGCCCGCCTCCTTGCTGCCCGCGCGCCGCAGCATCTCCGCGCGTACGTCGGGTTCGCGCAGCTTCGCGATGCGCTCGGGCACCGGCAGGCCCAGGATCTCGCCCCAGCCGGGGATGAGGTTCAGGGCGCAGAACGTGCCGAGCGACATGTTCATCGGCGTGAGGATCGGCATGGTCAGCGCGACGATGCGGCCGCCCGCCTCGCGGGCCCGCTCGCTCGCCACGAGCTGGCGCGGCACGCGCTCGGGCACGGCCGAGTCGATGGTGAGCACGTTCCAGTTCAGCGGCCGCCCGGCCGCCGCGCTCATCTCCACGAACAGATCGATCTCGTCGTCGCTGAACTGGTCGAGACAGCCCGCCACGATCGCTTCGAGCTGCGTCCCCTCGTGCTCGGCGACGGCCCTGCTGAGCGCGAGCAGTTCGGCGGGCTTCGCGTGCCGGGACGCCACGGGCTGCCCGTCACCGTCCGAGTGCGTGGAGGACTGCGTGGTGGAGAGCCCCCAGGCCCCCGCGTCCATCGCCTCGTGGAAGAGGTTCAGCATCTCCGCCAGCTGCCCGGGGGTGGGCTGCCCGCCGACCGCGTCCGCGCCCATGACGTACCTGCGCAGCGCGCAATGCCCCACCATGAAACCGGCGTTGACGGCGACCCGCCCCTCCAACGCGTCCAGATACTCCCCGAACGAACTCCACGACCACGGCGCGCCCTCCTCAAGCGCCACCAGCGACATGCCCTCGACCTTGGACATCATCCGCCGCGTGTAGTCGGCGTCGCCGGGACGGGCCGGATTGAGCGGCGCGAGCGTGAAGCCACAGTTGCCGCCCGCCACGGTGGTCACACCGTGGTTCAGGGACGGCGTCGCGTACGGATCCCAGAACAGCTGCGCGTCGTAGTGCGTATGCGGATCGACGAACCCGGGCGCGAGAACTCGCCCCTGGGCGTCTTCGCTGGTCCGGGCCTCCTCCGCGACGGTCCCTGGCTCCGCGACAACAGCGATCCGCCCGTCCCGCATGCCGACGTCGGCAACACGAGCGGGGCCACCGGTCCCGTCGACGACGGTCGCGCCCTTGATGAGGTGGTCGAGCATGACGGGGGGTTCCCCTTTCATTTTCAGCCCGTCCGGCGTTTGAGGACACCTGACGGACGGAGCGCGGAAGGCCGTTTCAGCCCGTCCGGCGTTTGAGGACGAGCCCGAAGGGCGATGGACGGGGGCCCGGGGGCGAGCCCCCGCGACACCAGCCACGTGGGACCCGCCCCCGTCCACCCGGACCCCGGCCTCCGTCCGGGAGGGGAAGCCGGGGCGGCTCGGACTACGCCCCGGCACCCTGCCGGAACCGCGAGGTGCGATGCACCGGATCCGTGTCGATCTTCGGGATCACGTGCTCACCGATCAGCTTGACCGTGTTCTTCGTGTCCTCGGGCGAGATCCCGATCGGAAGACCGAAGCTCAGCTGGTCCGCCCCGGCCTGCTCCCACCGCTTGCACTGCGTGAGCACCTCGTCCGGGTCGCCGCAGATCATCAGCTCCTCTGCGATGAGCAGCTCGATGATCTCCTCGCTGTACTCGGGGAGCAGCTCGGGCCACTCGGGGATGCCCTCGGGCCGCGGGAAGGTGTCGTGGTAGCGGAAGAGCAACGACTGCAGGTAATTCAGTCCGCCACTGACGGCGATCTCCACAGCCTTCTTGTGCGTCTCCGCGCAGATCGCCGTGGACGTCACCATGACGTTGTCGTTGACGAAGTCACCGATCGGCTCGGCATCCTTGACCGCCGACTTGTAGGACTCGACCACCCACTCCATGTCGGAGACCTTCTGCACGCTGAACCCGAGGACACCGAGCCCCTTCTTGCCCGCCATGGCGTACGACGACGGCGACCCCGCCGCATACCACATCGCCGGGTGCGACTTCCCGTACGGCTTGGGCAGGATCTTGCGCGGCGGCAGGGACCAGTGCTTGCCCTGGAACCCGACGTACTCGTCCTGGAGCCACATCTTGGGGAACTCGGAGATCGTCTCTTCCCATATCTCCTTGGTGTGGTTCATGTCCGTGATGCCCGGCATGAAGCCGAGGATCTCGTGCGAACCCGCGCCGCGTCCCGAGCCGAACTCGAAGCGCCCCTCGGAGAGGTGGTCGAGCATGGCGACCTTCTCGGCGACCTTCACCGGGTGGTTGACGGGCGCGAGCGGGTTGAAGATGCCCGATCCCAGGTGGATGCGGTCGGTCGCGTGCGCGAGGTAGCCGAGGAAGACGTCATTGGCCGAGAGGTGCGAGTACTCCTCCAGGAAGTGGTGCTCGGACGCCCAGGCGTACTTGAAGCCGGACTTGTCCGCCTGGATGACGTACTCGGTCTCCTCTATCAGCGCCTTGTGCTCCGCTTCGGGGTCGACCTGGGCCCGCTTGGCGGGCACGTATCCCTGTACAAAGAGACCGAATTCCAAGGAGGTTCACCGTCCTCGTGAGTTTCTGACGCATCGTCAGATCTTGATGGGGTCGACTGTTCCACCGGCCGCGGGGACCGTCAATACCCGCGGACCCTGATCCTGACGTCCCGTCAGATAATGCTGACCCCCGCCAGCCAGCCACCATCGATCACGAACGGCTGGCCCGTGATGTACGCCGAGTCGTCGCCGGTCAGGAAGAGCGCGAGCGCGGCCACCTCCGTCGGCTTCCCGATCCGCCCCAGCGGCACGAGCTTCTTGTAGAGCTCGGCGACGGCCGCGCCCGCCTCCTCGGGGTCGGCGGCCGGGTCCAGCTGCGCCGGGTTCGTCATCGGGGTGTCGACCGCGCCCGGGCAGACGGCGTTGACGCGGATGTTCCTGGCCGCCAGTTCCATCGCCGCGACCCGGGTGAGACCGAGGATCGCGTGCTTGGTCGCGGCGTAAGCGCCGACGTACGCCATGCCCGTCAGCGCCGTGTACGACGCGGTGTTCACGATCGTGCCGCCACCGGCCGCGCCGATCTCGGGCGCCACGGTGCGGATCCCCAGGAAGCAGCCGACCTGATTGACCTGGATGACCTGCTGAAACTCTTCCAGCGGAGTGTTGACCAACTCGTTGAAGCGCAGGATCCCGGCGTTGTTCACCAGGCCGTCGACCTTCCCGAAGGCATCCTTGGTGGTCGCCACCGCCGCCTGCCAGTCCGCCTCGCTGCTCACGTCCAGGTGGACGAACCTCGCGGTGTCCTCCCCCAACTCCTTGGCCAGCGCCTCGCCCTGGTCGTCGAGCACGTCGGCGACGACGACACGCGCCCCCTCGGCGGCGAAGAGGCGCGCCTCCTGCTCGCCCTGTCCGCGCGCCGCGCCGGTCACGATGACGACGCGGCCGTCCAGCTTGCCCGTGCCGTTGTCCGTGCCGTTGCCCATGGGTCACTCCCTAGTCGTTGAGGTGCGGAGCCACGTCTGCGGCGAACGCCGCCATCTGGTCGGTCAGTTCGGTACGGCTCCGGCTGCGGAAGCGCACCTGGATCTGGTCCACGCCCATCTCGCCGTACTCGCGGAGCGACTCCGCGAGCGCCTCCGGCTTCCCGGTGAGCGCCCGGCGCCCCACGGACCAGGAGGGCTCGCCGACGTACAGCGCCTCCGTGATCGCGCCGACCGTGATCGGCTCCTCGACGCCCGCCTCCTGCCGCAGCCGCTTGAGCTTCGCGATCTGCGCGGGCAGCTTGCCGCGCGGGTCGCCCTGCGGGAGCCAGCCGTCGGCCCGGGTGGCCGCGCGGCGCACGGCGGCGGGCGAGGAGCCGCCGACCCAGATGGGGACGTGGGGCTGGGCCGGGCGAGGGCGCTGCCCGAGCCCCTCGAACTCGAAGCGTTCGCCGTGGTGTTCGGGGTACTCCTCCGGTCCGAGCGCCGCCTTCAGCGCGTCGACCGTCTCGTCGAGGATCGGCCCGCGCCGCTCGAAGTCGACGCCGAGCGCCTCGAATTCCTCGCGTACGTGCCCCGCGCCCACGCCGAGGATCAGGCGCCCGCCACTGAGGTGGTCGAGGGTCGCGTACTGCTTCGCGGAGAGGAGGGGGTGACGCAGCCCCACGATGGCCACGTGGCTCATGAGGCGGACGTTCTCGGTGATGGCGGCGAGGAAGGAGAGGGTGGAGACGGGGTCGTACCAGATGGTGCTCATGGCTTCGGCGAGGTGGCGGGGTATGCCGACGTGATCGCAACTGGCGAGGTAGTCGAAGCCGGTGCGGTCGGCGGTGCGGGCGATCTCGGCCAGGTCGTCGGGGGTGGCGGTGGCCTCCCAGGACTCGGCGTAGAGCGAACTCTGCGACTGAACGGGAAGCTGCATCCCGTAGACCAGCCGCCCCTGCGGATCCTGCGCCGCGTCACTCATGGGAACCCCACTCCTCACCGCGATCTGACGGAACGTCACATCTGCCTATGCGGGCCATCGTGGTAGCTGACGGGATGTCAGGCAAGGGGGGTGCGGGTTCCTTTGGGCTGGTGTCGCCTTGGGTTCGTCTTGGGGGCGGGGCCGCGGGGGTATGTGCGTACTCGCCATCCCGGGGCGGGGGCTACTGGGCTTGCTTCCTTGCCCCGGTCTCCACTGTGCTCCGTTCGCACATACCCCCACGTCCCCTCAGGAGCGCGGGCGGCTGCGGGCCGGTGGGGGTTCCGTCCCCCCGCCCGCACCGTGGCTTGCGCTCCCGTCCTCGCTCCTCGGCGCCGGGGGCTGTGCCCACCCGTGCCGCCCAGCGGCACGATTGCCCACAGCTGAGCGCGCCCGCAGTCGCCGTCCGGTCTGAGGGGACGTGGCGGTATGTTCGCCCGGAGCACTGGGGGCCTCGTTCCGAGGTGCCCGTGGTGTGGCAATGCTCTGGGACGGCGAGGACGGACATACCGGCGCGGCCCCGCCCCACAGCCGAAGCCGAGGCGGCTCCTACAGGAAGGGCCCGGTGCGGAGATACGGGTGGGCGGGTGGGGAAGCATCCGCCGCGAAGCGGCGGGGTAGTCGGCCCTACAGGGACAGCCCGGTGCAGACCGACCTACGAGGGACCTACGCCGGCCCCCGCCAAAGCCCCTCCCCCGTAAGACCGAGAAGGTCAATCGCGTTGCGGCGGACTATGCGATCCACCACATCCGGCGCCAGATGCCCCATCTGAGACTCCCCAACCTCCCGCGACTTGGGCCACGTCGAGTCGGAGTGCGGATAGTCCGTTTCGTACAGGACGTTACCGACCCCGATGGAGTCGAGGTTCTTCAACCCGAACGCGTCATCGAAGAAACACCCGTACACATGCGAAGCAAAAAGCTCCGACGGAGGCCGGAGAACCTTGTCCGCCACCCCGCCCCAGCCCCGGTTCTCCTCCCAGACCACGTCCGCCCGCTCCAGGATGTACGGGATCCAGCCGATCTGCCCCTCGGCGTACATGATCTTCAGATTCGGGAAGCGCTCGAACTTCCCGCTCATCAGCCAGTCCACCATCGAGAAGCAGCAGTTGGCGAAGGTGATGGTGGAGCCGACCGCGGGCGGCGCGTCCGGGGACGTCGACGGCATCTTGCTGGAGGAGCCGATGTGCATGGCGATGACGGTGCCGGTCTCGTCGCAGGCCCGCAGGAAGGGGTCCCATTCGTCCGTGTGGATGGAGGGGAGTCCGAGGTGCGGCGGGATTTCGGAGAAGGCGACCGCCCGTACGCCGCGCGCGGCGTTGCGCCGCACCTCCGCCGCGGCCAGTTCCGCGTCCCAGAGGGGAATGAGCGTGAGCGGTATGAGGCGGCCCGCCGCCTCGGGACCGCACCACTCCTCCACCATCCAGTCGTTGTACGCCCGCACGCCGAGCAGCCCGAGTTCGCGGTCCTTGGCCTCGGTGAAGGTCTGTCCGCAAAAGCGCGGAAAAGTGGGGAAACAGAGGGCGGACTGGACGTGGTTGACGTCCATGTCGGCGAGGCGGTCGGGGACGCTGAACGATCCCGGCCGCATCTGTTCGTACGTGATGACCTCCAGCTTGATCTCGTCCCTGTCGTACCCGACGGCCGTGTCGAGGCGGGTGAGCGGACGGTGCAGGTCCTCGTACACCCACCAGTCCCCGATGGGCCCTTCGTCCCCTTTCGCCCCCATCACGGGAGCGAACTTGCCGCCGAGGAAAGTCATTTCCTTCAGGGGTGCGCGGACGATCCGAGGGCCGCTGTCCTGGTACTTCGACGGGAGCCGGTCCCGCCAGACGTGTGGGGGTTCGACCGTGTGGTCGTCCACCGAGATGATCTTCGGGAAGGTCTCCATGGTCTCCATGCCGTCCACGGTAGCGCCGATCTGACGGTCCGTCAGTAAGTAGTACGACGGTGGATCGCCCGCCCCCGGGGTGAGGCACGATGCGGAACCTGGTGCGAGGACCCTGTGAGAGCCGTCTCCCACGGCTGACGCATCCGCCATGAACAAGGCAAACTGGCGGGGAGCAGGAACCGATGTCACAACCGAGGCACGACCGACCGCGGCTTCAGGGTGGTCGGGGCAGCACCGCAACCGGCAGGATTGGGAACCGCAGGGCGGCAGGGGGAGCGATGGTCGATGTACCGCGAGTACCGGAGCAGTGGCGTCCGGCCTCGGGGAACACCCCCGAGGAGCGGACCGAGGGGGAGTTTCCCGAGGTCCAGGCGTCGCGCTTCAGCGTGCTCGGACCGGTGCGCGCGTGGCACGGCACGGAACAGCTCAACACGGGATCGCCGATGCAGCGGGCCCTTCTCGCCGCGCTCCTGCTACGGGACGGCCGCACGGCGACGGCCTCCGAGCTGATCGACGCCCTCTGGGGCGACGAGCCGCCTTCGCAGGCACTGGCGGCGGTACGGACGTACGCGTCCCGGCTGCGCAAGGTGCTGCCCGCGGGCGTGCTGCTCAGCGAGTCCGGAGGCTATGCGGTCCGAGTAACGGACGGCTCCCTGGACCTGACCGCGGCGGAGGACCTGTGGGCCGCGGCAGAGAAGGCGCGCGGGGTCGGGGACCTGTGCCAGGCGCGTTCGCTGGTGAAGAAGGCGCTCGGCCTGTGGGACGGCGAGCCGCTGGCCAACGTCCCCGGTCCGTACGCGGAGACGCAGCGCACCCGCCTGGAGGAGTGGCGCCTCCAGCTCGTCGAGTCCCGCCTCGACATGGATCTGGAACAGGGCTGCCACGCGGAGGCCGTCTCGGAGCTGACCGCCCTGACGGCCGCGCACCCGCTGCGCGAACGCCTGCGGGAGCTCCTCATGCTCGCGCTCTACCGCAGCGGACGGCAGGCGGAGGCCCTCGCGGTCTACGCCGACACGCGCCGCCTCCTGGCCGACGAGCTCGGCGTGGACCCGCGCCCCGGCCTCAAGGAACTCCAGCAGCGCATCCTCCAGGCCGACCCGGCCCTGGCGGAACCCTCCGCGGCCGCCCCTGAACCGGCGACGACGGTGGTGCGCCCCGCGCAACTCCCCGCCACGGTGCCGGACTTCACGGGCCGCAAGTCCTTCGTGGACGAACTCAGCGACATCCTCTCCACGGCGGAGGGCCGCGTCATGGCGGTCTCGGCCCTGGCGGGCATCGGCGGCGTGGGCAAGACGACGCTGGCCGTGCACGTGGCGCACGCGGCCCGCACCCACTTCCCGGACGGCCAGCTCTACGTCGACCTCCAGGGCGCGGGAGCGAGGGCGGCGGAGCCGGAGACGGTCCTGGGCGCCTTCCTCCGGGCACTCGGCACCGCCGACTCCGCGATCCCGGACTCGCTGGAGGAGCGAGCGGCGCTGTACCGGTCGGCCCTGGACGGCCGACGGGTCCTGGTCCTCCTGGACAACGCGCGCGACGCGGCCCAGGTACGCCCCCTGCTCCCCGGCATGGAGGGCTGCGCGGCCCTGGTGACCAGCCGGGTCCGCATGGTGGACCTGGCAGGCGCGCACCTGATCGACCTGGACGTGATGTCACCGGAGGAGGCACTGCTCCTCTTCACCCGCATCGTCGGCGAGGAGCGGGTCACCTCGGAGCGGAAGGCGGCCCTGGACGTGGTCGCGGCCTGCGGCTTCCTGCCGCTGGCCATCCGCATCGCGGCATCCCGCCTCGCGGCCCGCCGCACCTGGACGGTCTCCACCCTCGCGGCGAAGCTCGCGGACGAGCGCCGCCGCCTGGACGAACTCCAGGCGGGCGACCTGGCGGTCAAGGCGACGTTCGAACTGGGCTACGGCCAACTGGAGCCCGCACAGGCGCGCGCCTTCCGCCTCCTCGGCCTGGCGGACGGCCCGGACCTGTCCCTCGCGGCGGCCGCCGCGGTCCTCGACCTGCCCCTGGAGGACGCGGAGGACCTCCTGGAGGCCCTCGTGGACACCTCCCTGATCGAGTCCGCGGCACCGGGCCGCTACCGCTATCACGACCTCGTACGCCTCTACGCGCGTGCATGCGCGGAACGCGACGAGCAGCCACCGAGCGAGCGGGACGCGGCGATGTCGCGCCTCCTTGACTTCTACCTCGCCTCCGCGGCACGGGTCTACGCGATCGAGCGGCCCGGGGACCGGACGGTGGACCACTTGGAGGTGACCAGGCACGCCGGCCTGGAGTTCGACGACGCCACCACGGCCTTCGACTGGCTGCACGCGGAGGCGGCCTGCATCCTGGCGTGCGTCCAGCAGTCCCTCGCGCCCGACAGTCTGCGCCGCGCGGTGGACCTGCTCCTCGCCGCGAAGGACCTGGCCGAGTCGGGAGCGAGTTCGTATCGGTACGAGGTGGCGACGCGTGCGGTACGTGACGCCGCAGCCACTGTGGGCGACGCGCGCGTCGAAGGGCGAGCGCGCGTCAGCCTTGCCCAAGTCCTGCACAAGCTGGGCCACTTCGAGAAGGCCTCCGTCGAGCTGAAGCGTGCGGAGGAGCTCACCCTCGTGGTCGAAGACCCCTGGATGCAGGGGAACGTCTCGAACGAACTGGGCATCAACGCGTACTGCACGAACCGGCACACCGCCTGCGAGGCCCACTTGCTCAAGGCCATCGAGGTGTTCCGTCTGGACGGAAACCGTCACAGCGAGGCGAGCGCACTCTGCAACTGGTCCCGGGTCCTCGTCATGTTGGGCCGAACCACGCAGGCGATCGATCTCGCCCGCCAGGGAATGGCCATCTACGACGACCTGGGCCTCACCTTCCGCCTGGCCAATGCGAAGTACGCCCTGGGCATCAGCCTCAGCCATGCGGGCCGCCACCGGGAAGGTCTCGAACACCTCACCGACGCGTTGCAGGTCTTCGCGGAGAACCGACAGCGCCTGTGGGAGGGCACGGCCCACTACCGCATCGCCCAAGTCCACCTCTCGGCGCGCCAGCCCGCACAGGCAGCGAAGCACGCGGAGCAGGCACTCGCCACCGGCTGCGTCGGTGGCGACTGGATGCGCGCCAACGTCCTCACCCTGCTGGGAAAGTCACTCGACGCCCTCGGGCAGCTCGACCGCGCCCGCGCCTGCTGGAACGAAGCCCTGGGCATTCACGAGGAGGCCAAGGCTCCCGAGGTCGAGGAAGTCCGGGCCCTTCTCCACCCTGTGGCAGCCGCGTGACACAAGCCTGACACAGCTGTCGAGGACGTTCATCGAACGTTTATGGGTGGCTGCCATTCTCTAGTTATCGATCCGTCGCGTCGGGGGGCAGACGGGTCGCTTGGGCCCCACAGATATGGTGAGCGGCCCCGGACCGCCCGTTCAGCGACCCTCGGGGGAGTTGCTGAGCGGGCGGTCGGCCTGAAAAGCCCCGTCAATTCCTTAGGAGTTGTCAGCATGAGCGAAGCAAAGAAGAAGCAGAAGATAACGACCATGGGCGAGGGCCACATCCCCGCCCCGCCGAAGGACGGTGCCACCACGCAGGGCGAGGGTCACATCCCCGCCCCGCCGAAGGATGGCGCCACCACGCAGGGCGAGGGTCACATCCCCTCCCCGCCGAAGGACGCCTGAGTCTTCATTCCCGACGGGGGACCGATCGGCCGCGGCGGCGCGGAGGGGGAGCCGTCGCGGCCGACGTATGCCTGGGACCCGGTCGTGAATGGCCGTGCCACGCCCAACAGATCAACGGAATCGAACATTCAGTCTCCCCGCGATTAGGGTCACTTGATGTTCGATGTCCCCCTCTCCAAAGGAGCTGGTATGACACGCACCAAGAGAATCCTCACCACCTTGGCCATCGCGGCGGCCGCCGCGGGCACCGCAGCGTCTCCGGCACTCGCCGACGGCCACGTGCCGGGCCCCCCGAAGGGCGGCCCGGCCATCAGCGCGCAGGACGGCCATACGCCCACCACACCGATGGGTGACGGTCACATACCCGCTCCCCCGCAGGGCTGACGCCCGCGCCAAGCACCACCGCACCACACGGGGCCGAGCCCACAGCTCGGCCCCGTTCGGCTGTCCAGCCCCCTCAGCCGCACCCACAACCGCAGCTACAGCCGCAGCCACAACCACAACCACAGCGCAGAAGTCTCACCCCCCAACCACATCACCCAGGCCAGAGCCCCGCCCCAAGAGACTTTCCCGCAACGCGCCCCCTGCCCACCCACCGGGCCCGGCCGCCGCCCGTGATGTCGCGGTCGCCAGTGCCGCCCTGACGCGGGTCACGAATCTCTCGGCGTGGTGGAAGACCTCCTCCGCCGCGAAGCGCAGCACCAGGCTGATCTCGGGGCACGTCGCCAGGTCGTTGAAGCGGGTCACGTCGCGGCGGTGTGCCTCGCGCGTGCCGTGGTAGGCGTGGCCCTCGATCTCGACGGCCACGCCCTCGGCGCGGAAGAAGAAGTCGGGGCGCAGGTAGCGGTCGGCCGGAGTGCGCAGTTCCGCCTGGGATTCCGGGTGCAGGTCCGCGTCGTGCATCCGGAGCCGGGCGACCGTCTCCGCCGGTGAGCCGGACGCCGGGTCGGCCAGGGCCAGCCAGCGGCGCGCCCGAGCCGCTCCGGGCAGCGGGGTGGTGGCCAGGGCCGCCGCGACGACGCCAGTGCCGTCGATCAGCGGCCCCCGCCGGGTGCCACCGAGCGTGCGGCGGCCGAGCGCCGAGTCGACGGCCACCAGCGCCTCCTCCCGGGGGCCGCGGCGCAGCAGGTCAGCGAGCGTACGAGCGACCGTCGTCGCCCTCAGGTCGCACACCACGGCCGTCTCTTCGGGCGGCAGCGCGAGCCAGTGCACGCGCGCGCCCGCCTTGCGGCGGGACCTCTGCGGGTCGGTGAACTCCACCTCTTCCCGCAACACCTCGATGCGCCACAACACCGCGGCCGAACGGTGGCTCGCCACCAGGCCCGGCGTGGTCAGCTGCCCGGCCCACTGGCGCAGCGGCAGGTCGGCCGCGCGGCCGGGCTCCGCCCAGCCACCGCCCGGGATCCGCGTCCACTCCTCTGCGGCCAGCCTCCGGAACAGCGAATTCCGCGACCAGCCCGCCTCCAGCGCCCAGCGAGTGAGCAGCACACCCTCGACGGCCAGCTCCCGCAGAGCGATCCGCTCCCCCGAAACGGAACCGGAAACCTGCCGCTCCCCCATGCCCCACCGCCCCCCCGGCCTCACGTGATCCCCGCGTCCCGTCCCTAAGACTCCCGCACATCGGCCCCGCGCGGTTCACCCTGTGGATAACTCCGGTAACCCCGCTACCCCCGCTGTCTGCTCAGATCTACTCAGATCTGCTCAGCCCGCCAGTTGGGCCAGCAATGATCCCTTCAGCGCCGCCACGAACCCGTCCCGCGCCCCGTCGTCCAAAAGCTCCAGCGACAAATACGGGTTCAGATCCTCCAGCTCCACCAGCAGTAGCCCGCCGCCAGGCGCCCGGCACGCGTCCACCCGCTGGATGCCGTGGTCGATGGTGTTCCAGTCCACGAAGCGCTGGGCGAAGGCCAGGTCATCGGGTGTCGCGGCGTAGCGCTCCAGGTGCCAGCGGCGAGCGGGGTCCGGGGCGTACAGCGCGTACTGGAAAGCGCGGTCGACGAAGTAGAACGACACCTCGTACGCGAAGTCGACGCGCGGCTGGATCAGGATTTCCGAGGGGCCGGGGGTGAGTCCGGCGAGGTCCTGCCTCGACATGAACTCCAGGCCTATCGAGTCCGCGCCCAGCTTCGGCTTGACCGCGTACGCCTCCGCCGCCGGGAGCCTGTCGACGTCGCCGGGGTCGTCGACCGTCGGGATGACCGGGTATCCGGCGGCCGTCAGGTCCAGCAGATACTGCTTGCCGACCATGTCCGCACGGCCCGTGAGCTGGTTGCACACCCGCGCGCCGCACTTCGCCGCGCGCTCCCTGAAGTCGTCCCACTGCGACTGGTAGTTGATGACGGGGCCGCTGTTGCGGACGAGCACCACGTCGAAGGCGCCCGTCTCCATCAGGGCCGCCGCGTCCAGCGGGTGGCACAGGGCCACGTCGAAGTCCTCGCGCAGGCGGGTGGAGAGATAGATGTCCTCGTCGCAGTAGCGGCGGCCCTTGGCCTGGTAGGAGAGGTCCGTGACGAAGAGGACGCGGGGCTTTCGAACAGTGTGCATCGAACAATCCTGGCAGGCGCCCGCGCACTCGTCGTCCGTCACCCCGTCCCGTAGGCCCGGCCCGTAGGCCCGGCCCGTCGGCCCGGCCCGGCAGCCCCCGACGAAATCCCGTCGACAGCCCCCACCCGAACGCCCATAGTGCCCTGCATGGCATCTCTCGTGAACCACCTCACATTCGACTCCCACGACGCCTACCGCCAGGGCACCTTCTGGGCCGCGGTCCTCGATGGCAAGCTCTCCGACGACGACTCCCCCGGTGACCCGGAGGCCCTGGTCGAGGCGGCGGGCATCACGCTGCTCTTCGTCACCGTGCCGGACGGCAAGACCATCAAGAACCGCGTGCACGTGGATCTCCAGCCGCAGGACCGCACCCGCGACGAGGAGGTGGAGCGGATCGTCGCGCTCGGCGCGACCCCGTACGAGGACCACCGCAGGCCCAACGGTCGCGGCTGGGTGACCCTCACCGACCCCAACACTCCTGACTACCGGTTCTGAGGATACGCACACGTCAGAGAACACAGGAGCCCTGCGCGGCACTTGGGCCGCACGAGGCGCGTTGGCGCCTGAGGCTAGGTCAGGCAGCGAAAGGGCCCCGGCCAGCACTCGGGGGAATGCTGGCCGGGGCCAGTGCGAAAGTCATTGGTCGGCGTGGGCGCGGGCGCTCTGGTCTCGCAGTTCGGCTAGTCGCCGCTGGTACAGGGTTCCGGCAGCGTGAGCGCCCCTCTCCCTGCTGGGGGTGGCCTGCTCGATCAGGTGATGGGCCGCCGCTTTCAAATGGGCCGACCACACCAAGACGTGCTGTTGAGCTGTCCGCCCGCACGCCTGGGGCTCGTCAGGGAGACACAGGGGAAGAGCGGGGCCGATCTTGTTCGCGGCGTGCCTGATGTACCGGGCGATCGCAGCCCACTCTTCTTCGGTTCGCTGTGCGGCGCTGGCGTTGCCGTCCACGCCCCACGGGCCGAAGTCGTCGCCGTGATCGTGCATGTGCGCGCTCCCTGGTGGTCTCAGCGGGTCAAGCGGGTGCGCCGATCGTAGCCACCTCCGTCACGGCGTCCGCCGCCCTCGGGTCGCAGTGCCCCACAGAGGGGACACACGGCCCGCACGGCCCGCACATCGGAAGGAACTGCGGAGGCGTGCATGACTGCGCTCCGTCCCCGTGAACGGCTGCGATGTCGGCCGCCACCTTGGTCATCTGAGCTCCACCCCAGATGTCAGCGAGCGGCGTTTGCAGCACGTTCCCGAGAGTCAGAAAGCGCCCCAGCACACACGGCCACACGTCGCCGGTCGGGCCGATGGCGCACTTCTCATGGGCGCAGTGCCCGCACAGGTCAGCGATCGTCGGGGCGACTCCCTTGCTGGCCCGTCCGAACGCTCGTGTCCGGTCTCCTCCGACCGTTTCCACCCCGAGGGCCAAGAGGTCCCGCACGGCCTCATCGACACGCTGTCCCTGGTTCACGGCGACGACTCCGCCCCGCAGCGGGATGCCCAACTCAAGCGCCTTCTCGACGTTCGCACGTGTCCGCATGTGGGAGCCCCGGAGCCGGGTCACCTTGTCGTGGTCGGCGGCGCTGTCCGAGTAGTACGACGTTGCGAGCTTGACCCCACACGCCTTGAACGTCTCCCAGAGGGGTTCCCGGATGTGGGTCAGGTTCGAAAACACCTCGATTCCGAGCCCTGTCCCGTGGGCGTGCTGGATCAGCTGCGCCAGGTGCGGGTACAACGTGGGCTCCCCGCCGATGAACTGGACGTCATCAGCACCCATGGTCGCCAACTGGTCAATAACGCTTATCCAGTTGTGCGCGCTCATCGTTCCGTGCGTTCCCTTGGGCGACGAGTCGGCATAGCAGTGATCGCAGGACTCGTTACAGAGCCCCGTGACCTCTAACCATGCGAATTCCAGAGGGTTTTGGGAAGCGCTCATCGTCTGACTCCTTCAGACTGGGTCTGTGTGAGTTGCCCGCCCCCGGTAGCTCGACCTGTCCAGGGTGTTCACCAATCGGAGGCGGGCACTTGCGCCTCACCCGGCCGTCACGTCTCACGGGAATGAGGGGGCGTCACAGCCGGGCGAGGGATCAATGAGCCGCGCGCTCGTGCTGTGGCTCCCCAGCGGACGGAAGAGGCGGGATCTCCCGCTTCCCCTCGTTCAGGTCCAAGCGGCGCACCAGGGCCACGTCCACGAAGTGCCGGGCGAACGTAGGGTGACCCGTCCGGCCCGTGTGGCTCATCATCGCCACATCAGCGGCCTTGAGGTCCGCCGTCGCTGTGAGCGTCCACCCACATCCGCCGTCCAGGCAGCGGGCCGACACGGTGACCTCTCCACGCGGGTGCGTGCCGATCGCGTGCTGAACATGCCGGAGCACAGCGCGGGCCGTCACCGCTTGCCAGCCTTGGCCTTGATCATGCGGGCCCAAAGCCGGTCAACCTCGCTCGGGGGTTTGTACTCGGTTGTTTCCCACTGCTCCCCGTCGCCGTCCAACGGAGAGAGGGTCACCGTGCCCGTGGGGCCGTCCCAGCCGACAGCCGTACCGACCTTGCCCCGGCTCGTATCCCTGACCAGCACACCCGGATTGGGAACCCATGGGGGTGCTATCCCCGTTGCTGCGTCGGCAAGGTTCTGCCTGCGCTGTCGGTCTGCCTCGGTTCTGTGCACCATCACTCGGCCCCTGGTCCGCTCGACGCTGGGATACCGAGAAGCTATGGCCGTGCAACCGGCCAATCCACGTACGTAGCGGGACAGTTCACGGAGATCGGCGGCATAACTGCCATGCTCCGTAGTGGTCAGCCGGTAACGCCCAGGTGGGCGGCCATGTCGCGCATGTCCTGGGTCAGGGTGCGCTTACGGGTCTTGAGTAGGTCCGTCATCACGTACCGAGCCATCGGCTGGTGCTTGATCCACTCTCCCGAAGAGTGCCGTACGGACATGAGCACGTCCATGGCGTCCTGGTGCTGCTTGAGCGTCGCGTGCGCTTTGGCCACGTCCAACCGGTGACGGTCCCAGCTGGGCGCGGTCGGCTTACCGAAGTTGCGGATTGCCTTGCTGCTCAACAGGCCCTCATCCGAGCGCCGCAGAACACCCCGCGCATTTCCCAAGAGCGCGAGGTCTTCAACGGCCTTCAGTTCCGCCGTGACGGGCCCGAAACCGCCCCAATGGTCGGGGAACTTCGCGTGCTCGCCATTCAGGGCGCTGGCGGCCGTCCCTGCCATCCGGCGGGCCTCCTGTGCCACATCGGGGCGATTGTTCCGGGCCGTGGCGGACGCGACCCTGAGCCACAGTTCACCCCACACAGCCAGGCGCGCCGGGGTTGCCTCCGACATACGTGGTTCGATCTCCGCTGCCGTCTGCGCCGCAAGCTGCTCCGACTCGTCGAACCGATCCTGCCTCAGCAGCAGCCAGCACAGGCCCACGACGCCGGTAGCCGCCGTGAGCGTCTGGCCAGTCTCCCGCGAAAGCCGAATTGCCTCCGCGAGCGCGAAGTACGCCATGTCGTACTGCCGAACCTGCGTGAGGTACTTGCCTGTCAGCAGCAGCGCATGACAGCGAGCGATCACCGCGTGCTGCTGCTCCTCGCCCTCTAATGTCTCCACGGCTGCCTCAGCGGATCGCAGCAGCCCTGGAAGACGCTTGGCCACGGAGTCATAGCGATCGGCCCAGTAGAGGGCATGAGCGTCCGCTGTAGCCCTGCGGAGCGCCGAAAGCTCCTCAGCCTGACCCAAGACCGTCATGGGTGCAGCGAGCCCTACAGGGGGCATCAGTGCCTTTCGCAGCTCCACCAGGTACCGGCGGTTGGCCTCATCCCCGACAACCGGCGTTGTGGTCTCCGTAGCGAACAGCGCCGAAGTAGGGACGTCCAATGCGCGGGCCAGCGCATGCAACGTCTCCATACGTACGTCACCGCCCTGCTCCACCTTGCGGACGGTACCAACGGAAAGATCGGTCGCTTCGGCTAGCTGCTCCTGACTCCAACCGGCCGTGCGCCGAAGGTTCCTGACGTTCTCGGCAAGCCCTGTAGTCATTGGTGCGCGCTCCCTTGACAGCAACGACGTTCCTACTCGCAGCGTACGCCCGGCCATGGTCCCCGGACATGGCAAAAGCCCCCGCACCCGCCGCCCCGAAGGGTGACGAGCACGGGGGCTCCGCGGTGCGGGTCAGCCGACCAGGATGTTGGTCAGCCGTGCGGCGGCCTTGCCACCAAACAGGGCGAGGCCGCAATAGAAGTCGATGCGGGTGCGGTAGACGGGCTTGTCGTGGGACTCGCCCAGGTCGGTGGCCTGTACGCCGCCGTTGGTCAGGCCGGTCACTCCGGCGTCAGCCTCGGTGGACCCGAACCGCACGGCGTAGATGTCTCCGGTCTGCTTGCCACCGGTCCCGGCAGTCAGCGGAAGCACGTCGGTGCCGTCCAGCTTCTGCCCGGCATCCAGGAGCGGGATGCCTTTCCAGGTGGTGGTGCGCTTCCCGGCGATCTCGGCCGAGAGGAGTTCGGCACCGCCGAGCCGCCGGAACCCGGACTCGATCTTCGCCCGGAGTGCGGCGTTCATGTAGAGCGCTCCGTTCGTGCCGTTGAGGCCACGCACCTGAGCAGCGAGCGTGTCCAACGCGTCAAAGAAGTCATGGCCATTGGCGACCGGGCCGACGCCCTTCGCGTCCAGGACCTGACCGCCGAGCAACCGCTTGCGCAGCCCGTCAAAGCCCTTCGGGTTCACCTCCACGTCACCGTTGAAGAACTGGTCGGCGAAGTGAATGGAAGCGGCCTTGACCTTCATGACGGTCTGGACGGCCCGCTGATCGTTGAGGTTGCCCCGGGTCTGAACGATGAACTTGTCCACGTCGGCGTCCCCACCCAGGATGGCGAGCGTCTCGATCCGCTGGTTCAGCGTGCCCGTGCTCTCCGGATAGGCCTCGTTCACACTCCGGAAGGAGACTCCGGGAAGGGTGGACTCCTCGTTGTACCGGTAGGCGTTGCCCGCCACGGGTATCAGCGGGAGCCGGTCCAGGATCGGCGATTCCTGAACGAACGTTTCGATCACGCCGCGCTGAAGATGGTCGAGGGAGAGCTTTGCCGATTCGGCGAGAGTCAAAGACATGAGTAATTCCTTAAATCGGTTCAGGATAAACGAAAGGGCGCCGTCGCTATTCGCTGACGGCGCCCACGGAAATGACCTAATGATCCACGCGAGTTTTTTGCCTCCCTGCCGCGCCGGAACGGCGGAGGAGGGGAGTACCCGCCTGGTCGGCGAGTCAGAACGGCGGTGCCTTCGGCGCCTTCTCGGCTGCCCAACCGCCCGGTTGATGCTTCGCGGTCTCCCGGTTGTGGCACGTCGTGCACAACGGACGCAGACACTCGAACGCATCCGGATTCACCACGCCCCGAGCCGCCAACTCGCGTCGACTCACAGGGAAATGGTCCGCCACGTTGGCCGTGCGACCACACAACACACACCACGGATGGGCGTACAGGTAGGCAGCCCGGACACGTGGCCATCGGCGCCCGTACGAACTACCACCAGGCGTGACCCTCGTACGGTTCGCCTCCCGCTCGTGTGTCGGGCAGCGTCCCCCGCTCGTCAGCTCGGGGCACCCGGGGATCGTGCAGGGGGTACGGGGCTTACGGGGCAGGGGGCACCTCCAAACCGAGAACGCGAATCGTTTCTCCCCTTGTGGATTGGGCACGTCATGTGAATCCACCCCTCCAAGCTGGGTGCAACTCCACTCAGTGAATAGGGCGATCGCGAAGCGCGAAACTCGCCCCGCGCGCTAGGGTGCGGCACTAAGGGGAATGCGACTCCAAGTTGGAGAGTGGGGGACATTGTGCCGACAAGCGAACTGATTTTCGGCCTGGCTGGAGCGTGTATCGGGACGATGGGAACTTTGCTCGCTCCGCTGGTGCAAGAGTTTCTAACTTCAAATAGGCGGAAGTCCGAGGAGCTCGAAGCCCGCGCCCGGGAAACTCGACAACACATGTTCTATCGACTTCACGTCTTGCGCGACTGCACCCGCATGGCGCTTTTCGCGGCCTTCCAATCTGTGGATCCCGACGCTGTGTCAATGCGTGCCAATCTATCAACGTTGCGTCGAATTGATTCTTCACATGCGGACGTCGCTCGCAGCCTCTCCAGGCGGTATCCCAAAGTGGCTGATAACTACTTCGCCTTTAATCGACGGCTGGAGGATTTTTGGCACGAGGGATTTCGAACGTATGATCGAGTCAAGATGCGACCCAATGAAACGGCGACACGTGATGATCTGGAGCAACTTGGGGCCGCTTTTAATGAGCTCGCTGAAAAGCGGGACGCGCTGGTAGCAGAATTGAGGGCCGCTTCCGATGACCTAGGGTTCCCTAATTTCATTGGTCCGGGCGTGCCAGACGAAGATTACAATCCTACGCGGTTTTAACTGGACTTCGAGTGTGCATTCCTAGACTGCGCTACCGGGAGTCCCGGAACCCGTCACTGGCTGTTCTGCTAGGCGCCACGAGTAAGTGATTCAATACTCACCCATTTGCCACGGAAATGCTTCCCTGATCCGATGATCACCACCGGTCGCACGCGTTTCATTCCGGCTCGTTGCACAGCTTCTTTGAAGGAATCTTGCGGAATGTACCAAGTCAGCGAGTGAAGTCCTTCAAGTTTTGTGGGCTTCGGCGCTGATCCTGGCAAACATTGCGGCACCACGATTTTCTTGTCGGTTCCGTCGTCAAAGTACCATTGAGTTACTTCGCAGGCGCCACGCCCCTTGTTCGTGGCTTGCACTCCAATCACCGCTATGGGGTCTGTCGCCCCTCCGATGAATGAACCCGAATACGCCGTGGGTTTGATTCTGACACCAGACCACTTCCAGATCGCGAACTGCCAAGCCAGGCTAACCAGCGTGGCCATCAGGCTGGACACCCCAACTGTGGCTAGTACGACTGCTGTCCATGGGATTTCTTGTGTCGCCGCGCTCATCAGGTAGCCCCCGCATGTCCGTATTTGACGGCTACTCGCTGTGATACCACGCCGTACCTGGCAAGGCTAGGATGACCCGGGGCGTCGGTTGTTCGTGCCGAACTCCGTGCTCGTCTTGAGCTGGTGGCAGCCACGGCACAACACTTGCACATTGCCGCTCGTGTCCGTCCCACCCATCGCAAGGGGGCGCACATGGTCCACGTCCACTACGTCCGCGGGGAAGTCGCCCAAGCACCAGTCACACCACGCGTGACCGCGTTCCTGTATCCGTCTGCGGAGCCGCGCGGCCGCATCATGCCGCTTCGCTCGGCGCCGACTGCGCGAACGACGAGAACGAAGCGACGGGCGCGCTTCGTACTGTGCGTCGTGAACTTCGCAGCGTCCGCGGCGAGTTGCCGTGTCGGCGCACTCGATACATGGGGTCATCGGTCACCGCCTGGTGCTCGTTGTTGTGGAGTGCCCGCCCCCGGACTTGAACCGGGGAACTCTGCGGATTGCGTACGGATCGCCCCGAGGGGGCCGGTACCGCGCACCTCTAGCCGTTGGGTCAGCGGGCATGGTCGCCCTCGCCGACTCGTGCCGGTCCGGACGTTGTGGGGGCCGTACGGGCTGCCAACCACGCCCGAGTTGGGGCGGGTTACTGCTGGCCGGTACAACCCCCGCACGCTGCCCTATGACCCCCGCGGCCACCCCCAGTAACGCGGGATGCGTGGTGCATGAACAGCGCTTGTCGCCGAGAGCGGACACTCAGTCCGCCGATGTCCCCCTGTAGGGCGGGTGCGCGGTAATTCCGCTCTCGGCAAGTGGTGGAGAGCAAGGGTTGCCGGGGCTCGCAGCGAGGCGAGTCCGGCGGGTTGCTCTCCTGGTCCTATGTGGAGAGCAAGGGTTGCCCGCGCCGTAGGCGTACGCACCGCTTTCCCTCCTGGTCCTATGTGGAGAGCAAGGGTTGCCTGCGCCCTAGGCGTACGCACCGCTTTCCCTCCTGGTCCTATGTGGAGAGCAGGGGTTGCCCAAGGGGCACGACCGGTGGCGGTGTGGCGTCTGAGGTGCCGATCTCTCTTTCTTTGGATTTTTTCTATGCGTTCCAAAAAAGTGGTGTTAACCGTCACTCACCACCATCCCCGCCCCGCTGTAGCGCTGCCCCCGGGCCAAGGGACGAGCCGACACGGCACCGAGGAACGCCCTGTACGCGCGCGTGCGGGCATGAAAGAGCCCCGGTGGCCCGAGGGGGCGACCGGGGCGAGACAGGGCGGGTGTACTGCAAATCCGTACTGCACGGAATGGCTCCGCCCCTACCCTGCACACTCCATTCTGGTGCGGGGTGCAGCGAGACTAACGAGCCCGCAGAGCTGTGCGGGGCGGTTTCAGCCGCTCGGCGAAGCCCCGGCGGTCACGGTGACCGACCGGAGCACGCTCGCGCCGTACGTGGTGCTACGCGGCCACCAGTTCGCGGACCGGCTCGGCGACCGTGGCGGACTCGACCAGGCACACACTCGCCCCCTTGGTCGGGGAGTCTCCGCGTGCTTCTGACTCCAGCGCCGACGCCTCTCCTGCGAGCGCTTCTGCGGCGGGGTCCAGTTCACCGGACATGGTGAACGTGACACGGCGCGTGTCGAGCTTCCGCCATCCGCCGGGGGTGCCTCGCCGCACGTCGAGGCGAACACCCGCTTCGACGAGCATCGTGCGTCGTCCCGCCGTGTCCTTCTCCGCCCACTCGTCCGCGAACGTGCGGCCGGTTGGGGTGACGATGCGTTGCGGCTCGGTCTTCTCTCGGGACTCCAGGTCGGCTATGCGGGTGTCGAGCGCGTCCGCCCGTTCCTGCCATGCCCGCGCGGCGTGCTTGGACTTCTGGCGCCCCCTTTGCTCCTGGTGCTCCTCGAACTCGGCGAGGGTGGCGCGCAACTCGGGCTCGGGGTCGTACCCGGGGATCGTCACGACGTGCGTTGTCTGCACGGACCCGATCAGCCGCAGGAACTCCGCGGTCACGAACTTGTCCGCCCAATCGCCCCTGATGTTCGCTGACTTCTGGCACCGGAACCCGCGCGAGTACGGGTTGCATTTGTACGTGGGTTGCTGCTTGCTCTCTTGCTTGTTCAGGTACATACGACCGCCGCACGCGTCACAGTGGATGACTCGCAGTAGAAGAGCCTCGGTGTCCTTCCGGTCTCCGTTTTCTATGCTCCGCTCGTCCAGTACCGCGCCGATGCGGTCGAACTCCTCGCGGGTCATGATCGGCTGTGAGGTAGCCATGATCGGGTTGCCCTCGCTGTCGCGCACCGGGTTGCCCTTGTGCATCTTCCAGCCGAGCAGCGTTGCGTTACGCAGCATCCGCGTAATGACCGCGGGGGTCCACAGGAACGCGTCCTTAACGAGCCCCTTGACTCCGCCTGTCTTCCCGCCTGTCTTCCGGCCCTTCTTCGCGGCCCAGTGGTCGCGCGGGCTTGGGATGCCGTCCGCGTTGAGTCCCACGGCGATAGCCGAAACGGTCTTACCTTCCAACAGCTCACGAACGATGCGTTCGATGACCTTGACGGCATCCGGGTCCGGTACGAGCGTCCAGCCAACCCCACCGTGCTCCGCGGGCATGAGGGCGGGCATGTAGCCGTACGGGGGGCGCGAGCCACGCCACCGAAGGGGCATCTTCCGGATGGCGGCCATGGCGCCCAACACGCGGTCCTTGATGCTCTGCGACTCGACCTGAGCGGCAAACGCCAACATGAGCATCATGAGTTCGCTCATGGGGTCCATGGGGTTGCGGAAGTCGAACACCAGCCGTCCCCCGCCGATGCCCTCGGCGAAGACGAGCATCTTCCGGTGTTCCTTGGCCCATTTCGCAAGCTCGTGCATGTGCGCCATGGACCGGATGGCACGGTCAAACCGCCACCACACCAGTGCATCAAAGTCATCGGGGCGCGCGAGCCACCCGCCGAGCTCTGGACGGTCGAACGGGCCGAACTCGGACGCACTCACGTCAAGGTCTACGGCCTCGCGCAGCTGGTCACCCTCGCCAAAGTCGATACCGAGGGCTGCCGCTGCTATGTCGTCGGCCTCGCGCTGACGCTCGGGGCTGGTGGTCTCGTCGGTGAGCACGGACAGGCGTACGCACCGCACACCCCGCAGGGTCTCGGTTTCGTAGACCGTGCCCGCAAGCGGGTTCGATGTCTCTTCCATGCCCGCTGTGGAGGGCAAAGGTTGCCTGCTACTGCCCTTGACCAGCGTTGATGCCACCATGCCGCACACTCCAGAACGTCAAGTTCTGAGTGCTGGGAGACCCGGAGGGCAACGAGTTCTGCGTGGAGTGCGGCGCCGCCGAACGCGCCGCCATCATCGCGGCCGAGGAGCGCGCCAACGGCTGAGCCGACTCCGCAGCCACCCCCCAAGCCGACGCCAGCGCCTAGCGCGCCGCGCCCCGCAGCTCCCCCTTGACCACCTTCCCGCTCGCGTTCCGCGGCAGTTCCGCCACGAACTCCACCGCCCTCGGCACCTTGTAGTTCGCCATCTCCCGGCGCGACCAGGCGATCAGGTCGTCCGCCGTGACGAGCGCGCCCGGGCGGCGTACCACGTACGCCTTGCCCACCTCGCCGAGGCGCGGGTCGGGGACGCCGATCACCGCGACGTCCGCCACCTCCGGGTGGACGCCGAGGAGTTGCTCTATCTCGGCCGGGTAGGCGTTGAAGCCGCCGACGATGAACATGTCCTTGATCCGGTCCGTGATGCGCAGGTTGCCCTGTTCGTCGAGCACGCCCACGTCCCCGGTCCGCAGCCAGCCGTCCGGGGAGATCACCAGGGCGGTCTGCGCCGGGTCCTCGAAGTACTCCCGCATGACGTGGTGGCCGCGTACGAGGACCTCGCCGGGGTTGCCGGGCGGCAGCGTCTCCCCCGCGGGGGAGACCACGCGGACCTCGGTCCCGGGGATCGCGCGGCCCGAGGTCGCCGCGATGACCTCCAGCGGGTCGCCCCTGCGGCACATCGTGACGAAGCCGCTCGCCTCGGAGAGTCCGTACGCCGTCAGGACGGTGCCCACCCGCAGTTCGCTGCGGAGCCGCTCGACGAGCTGGAGCGGCACCACCGCGGCGCCGGTCACCACGAGGCGGAGCGCCGACAGGTCGTGTTGGTCGCGCGCCGGGTGGTCCAGGAGCGACTGGTGCAGGGTCGGGGGACCCGGCAGTACGGAGATGCGCTCGGCGGCGACGTTGGCGAGGACGGTGTCCACGTTGAAGACGGGCTGCGGGACCATCGTCGCGCCGCGCATCAGGCAGGCGATGATCCCGGCCTTGTAGCCGAAGGTGTGGAAGAACGGGTTCACGATCAGATAGCGGTCGCCCTCGCGCAGGCCCGCGAGTTCGCTCCACACGTCGTAGCAGCGCAGGGTCTGCGCGTGGGTGATGACGGCACCCTTGGGGCGCCCCGTGGTGCCCGAGGTGAAGATGATGTCCGAGGGGGCCGAGCTCTCGACCGAGGCCGCCCGCGCGCGGACCGCGTCGGCCGCCACCCGGTCGCCGCCCGCCAGGAAGTCCTTCCAGGTGCGGAAGGAGTCGGGGGCGTCGTCCGAGAGCACGACGACCCGTTCCAGGTGCGGAAGGCCGGGCAGCGGGCCCTCGCCGGGGCCCTCCGCCGTCGCGCGGCGCAGGGACGCGACGTACGACGTACCGAGGAAGGTGCCCGTGATGAAGAGGAGTTTCGCGCGGCTGCGCTCCAGGACGTAGGCCGCCTCGGCGCCCTTGAAGCGGGTGTTGAGCGGGACGAGGACCGCGCCCGCCGAGACCGCGCCGAGGGCGGAGACGATCCAGTCGAGGGTGTTCGGGGCCCAGACGGCGACGCGGTCGCCCGGTTCGACGCCGTCGGCCATGCACGCGGCGGCGGCCCGCTCCACGCGCTCGCCCAGTTCCCGGTACGAGAGGCGGGTGCGGCCCTCGACGACCGCTTCCCGGTCGCCGTACCGCGCGGCGGCCGCCCGCACCAGTGCCGGGATGCTGCCCCATTCCAGGTCGCCGCGCATCGCAAGCCCTCCCATTGCAGTAGCTGACTATCCGTCAGATTAGCTGTAGCCTGACGCGCTGTCAGCAGTGGTGACACGCGCGACAAGGCGGAGGTGCCGTTGCCCATGGCTTCACTCAAGGACGCTACAGCGATAGTCGGGATCGGCCAGACCCCCTTCGCGAAACAACTCCCCGACAGCGAGAAGACGTTGGCGTGCAAGGCGATACTCGCCGCGCTCGACGACGCGGGCATCGCCCCGTCCGAGGTCGACGCGTTCGCCTCGTACACGATGGAGGAGACCGACGAGGTCGAGGTCGCCAAGGCCATCGGGGCCGGCGACGTGACCTTCTTCAGCAAGGTCGGCTACGGCGGCGGCGGTTCGTGCGCGACGGTCGCGCACCTCGCCGCCGCGATCGCCACCGGACAGGCGAGCGTCGGCATCGCCTGGCGCTCCCGCAAGCGCGGCAGCGGACCCCGGCCCTGGAAGAACACGGCCGTCCAACTCCCCACCCCGGCCCAGTGGACCCGACCCTTCGGCCTGCTCCGCCCAGCCGACGAGATAGCCATGCTGGCCCGCCGCCACATGCACGAGTACGGCACGACCCGCGACCACCTCTTCAACGTCGCCCTCGCCTGCCGCAACCGCGCCAACCAGAACCCGGCCGCGATGATGTACGAGCGCCCACTGACCCGCGACATGTATATGACCTCGCGCTGGATCAGCGAACCCCTCTGCCTCTTCGACAACTGCCTGGAGACCGACGGGGCGTTGGCGTGCGTCATCGTCTCGGCCGAGCGCGCCCGCGACTGCCGCCAGAAGCCCGTCTACGTCCACTCCACCGCCCAGGGCCTGCCCGCCCAGCACCACGGCATGGTCAACTACTGGAACGACGACCCGCTCTCGGGACCCGCCTGGACGGCGGCCCGACACCTGTGGAAGCAGGCCGACTTCGGGCCGGAGGATGTGGATGTGGCGCAGATCTATGACGCCTTCACTCCACTCATCCCGCTCTCCCTGGAGGGCTACGGCTTCTGCGGCCGAGGCGAGGGTGGCGCGTTCACCGAGGGCGGCGCCCTGGAGAGCGGCGGCCGCCTCCCCATCAACACCGGCGGCGGCGGCCTCAGCGAGGCCTACGTCCACGGCTTCAACCTCATCAACGAGGGCGTCAAGCAACTACGGGGCACGAGCACGGCCCAGGTGCCGGACGCGGCGACTTGTCTGGTGACGGCGGGTGAAGGGGTCCCCACGTCGGCGGTGCTGCTGAGGGCCCCGTAAGGGGCGCGGGGCTGCATCAATATGCGGCTCCGCCGCGTGAGCGCGAGCAACCACAACAAACCCGCACCCGGCGAAGGACACCCACATGGCAGACGCGAAGACGAAACAAGAACCCCTCCTGACACCGACCGTCGACGACGACGGCGCCCCCTTCTGGGAGCACGCCGCCCGAGGCGAACTACGCATACAATCCTGCACCGCCTGCGGCGAACTCCGCTTCCCGCCAAGGCCCTGCTGCCCCCACTGCCAGTCCTTCGACAGCGAGTGGCGCAAGATGAGCGGCCGGGGCCGCATCTGGTCGTACGTCTTCCCGCACCCGCCCCTGCTGCCCGCCTACGCCGCACAGCCCGGCTACAACGCGATCGTC
Source organism: Streptomyces kanamyceticus (assembly GCF_008704495.1). Classification (NCBI taxonomy): domain Bacteria; kingdom Bacillati; phylum Actinomycetota; class Actinomycetes; order Kitasatosporales; family Streptomycetaceae; genus Streptomyces; species Streptomyces kanamyceticus. The sequence goes on along the minus strand of NZ_CP023699.1, from coordinate 5,701,999 downwards.
GTCGAGCTGGCCGACGCCCCCCGCATCCGCCTGGTCGGCAACCTCGTCACCGCCCCCGACGCCCCCTTGAACTCCATCGCCCCGGAACGGCTCCGCATCGGCGCGAAGGTGCAGGTCGCCTTCACCACGCTGGACGACGGCCACACGGTCCCGCGCTGGGTCCTGGAGCGGCCGTGAGCGCGCTGCGCAAGGCCACCGACAAGGACACGGGCGTGGCGACCCTGACGCTGGACCGCCCGGCGCGGCACAACGCGATCGACTTGGAGACTGCGGCCGAACTGGCGGACGCCTGGCGGGAGTTCAGGTTCGACGACACCGTACGGACGATCGTGGTGACCGGCGCGGGCGACAAGGCCTTCTGCACCGGAATCGACCGCGGCGTCGACGTGCCGCAGCCCGCGTCCCCGTACACGATCGACGATCCGCTGATCGCGATCGGGCCGAAGGCGAACGACCTCTGGAAACCCGTCATCGCGGCCGTCAACGGCATGGCGTGCGGCGGCGCCTTCTACCTCATCGGCGAGGCGGAGTTCGTCGTCGCGGACGAGCACGCCACCTTCTTCGACCCGCACACCACGTACGGCATGGTCAGCGCCTTCGAAACCATCCACATGGCGCAGCGCATGCCGTTCGGCGAGGTGGCCAGGATGGCGCTGATGGGCACGGCCGAACGGATCTCCGCGCGCCGGGCCCACGAGACCGGACTGGTCTCCGAACTCACCGCGCCGGGCGGCGCGTTGGCGGCGGCCACCCGTGCGGCCGAGGTCATCGCCTCGTACCCGACGGAGGCGGTGCAGGGCACGGTGCGGGCGCTCTGGTCGGCGAAGGAGGCGGCCCGCGCCCAGGCCCTCGCGCACGCGCCGCACCTGATCGCCCTCGGGAACCTGCCTCCCGACCGACAGGCGGAACTCTTCGGAACGCGACGCAACGGCGACTTCCGCACCCGGTGAATGGTGAACCGTGAGCAGTGAACGGTGAGCAGCGGCCACCACTCCCCGCCTCACCCCCGCAGTTCGGCCACCCGAGGCTCCCTGCTCTTCGGGGAGTCGAGGCTGAAGGCGCGCGCGTCACCGAGTTCGTCGCGCACGAAGGTCTCGGTGGCGGCGACGGCGGCACGCAGCGCGGCGGCCGCCGTACCGCGATCACCGTCCCCGTCGAACACGCGCCAGACCACCTCGCGCGCCGCCACGTCGTACTCCCAGAGCCCGACGAGCCGCCCCCGGTCGACGATGACGTGCGCGGGCGCGTCCGCGAGCCCGCCGAGCCGCCTGCCGCCGAACTCCCGCTCGGCGTCGGCCGGTTCGAGGATCCTGGCGAGGTCGCGGTGCAGCAGGTGGATGCCGTCGAGCCCGGCGAGCAGTGCGTACGAAGGGGTGGTGGGCGGCGCGTACGCCCGGAAGTCGTCGACGAGATACGGCGGCATCAGCAGCCCCTCCCCCACGTCGACGAGCCCGAGCCCGGCGACCGCCGCCCTGGCCGCCGCCGCGGTGAACCCGGAGAACCAGCGGAAGTGCGCGAGCGTGGCCGGGGCCGCCCAGTCGAAGTAGCGCGCGGCGAGCTCCGCGCGGGCCTCCTCCACCGTGCGGGCGCCGACGTCCAGGTCCCAGCGGACGTACCCGTACCGCTGCTGGTCGAGGCGGCCGCCCACCGGCACGCGGCGGATCAGGCCGCGGGCCTGGAGCAGCCCGAGCGCGAGCGGCAGCGTGGTGCTCAGGCCCCGCTTCTTGCCGTCGGCACCGAGGCTCCGGACCGCGTCGCCCGTGGCGGCCTTGATCTTCGCGGGATCCAGCGGGACGTCGCCGAGCGCGTCGTGCACCGCGACGCACAGGCCCTCCACCTCGGCCTCCGTCACCCCCAGGTGCTTCGCGGCCTGCCGGGCCTCGGCCAGCGGGGCGTGGGCGCCCACGGTGAGGCCGAGGGCGTAGTCGGCGGCGGGCAGGACGTAGGCGCAGCCGCGGGCTGCGGGCAGCTCGTGGATCTCCAGGCGGGCGACGGCCGCGTCGATCTCCTCGCGCGAGGCGCCGCAGCGGGCGCGCAGCCCCAGGTAGGGTCCTGAACCGCCGACGGAGCGGGCCCAGCCGGTGCGGGCGAGCACGTCGGCGGGCGCGGCCCCGAGCAGGGTGCCGTCCAGTCCCTGGCGGTGCGCCCACCAGGCGCGCGGGTGAGGGTCCATGGGGCAAGTGTCGTCATCTGGCGGGGGTCACGCACCCGGCGTAGCGTCGATCTTGAGAGACACACGGTTGCACGGTGCACCCACGAGGAGGCCCGACATGGTCCGCAACGTCCTCGGGTCGATCCTCGCTCTCATCGGAGCGACGGCCGCCGTCTCGAGCCCCTTCCAAGCCTGGAACGACGGCCGTCACGGACGTTACTTCCGCCTAGACGAGCTCTTCTCGGGCGCCGGGATCACGGACGCGAGGGCCGAGCTCCTCGGCTCCGTCTTCCTGCCGTTCGCCGTCGCCGCGCTGCTCGCGCTGGTCGGGGTGGTCCTGCGGGCGCGCCTCCTGGTGGCGCTCGCGGGCGTGCTCGTCCTCGGCTTCACGGTGCTGTGGATGGTCCGCCAGGGCCAGGCCGAGGGCAGCCTCACGGTGGCGGGCGACGGCTCCGGCCTCGGCCAGGGGCTCCTGAACAGCCTCGGCGGTGGCGTCTTCCTGCTGCTCGGCGCGGCGGTCATGTCGGGCCGAACCCGCCGCCGTACGACTCCGGAGCCGCAGTCGGCACCGGCACAGGAACCGGAACGGGGACCGGAACCGGCACCCCCGGTCCCGACCCTGGACGGCGACGGCTGGCCCCCGCGCGGCTAACGCCAGAGCCAGGTCCGGGCCCCGGTCAGGACCTCGGCGACGTCCCCGTCCCCCGCTCCGCGTCCAGCGCGTACACGCAGCGGTCCTTGCTGCACGCGTACACGACCCCGTCCCGCACCACCGGAGCCCCGGTGATCTCCCCGCCCGTGGCGAGCTTCCAGCGCAGTCGGCCGTCGTCGGCCTTGAGCGTGTAGAGGAGGTGGTCCGTGGAGCCGAAGTGGATGCGCCGGTCGGCGACGACGGGCGTGCCGACGATCTCGCCGCCCGCCTGGAACCGCCACTTCGGCGTGCCCGTGACCGCGTCCAGGGTGTAGAGCCCCTTGCCGCTGCCCACGTGGACGTGGCCGTCGGCGACGAGGACGGGCTCGATGGAGGAGCGGGACTCGGTGGCGATGCGCCACCGGTCGCGGCCGTCGGTCGCGTCGAGCGCGTACACCGTGCCCAGGTAGTCGGCGAGGTAGACGCCGCCGCCCGTCACCGCGGGCCCCGGCGCGAACGCGGGCGGGCACAGGAAGGCGGCGGGCGCCTCGAAGTGCCAGCGGACGTGGCCGCCCGCCACGTCGATCGCGAGGACCCGGCTGCCCGCGGCGACGTACACGTAGCCGTCCTGCGCCTGGGTGAGCCGCACCGGGACGCCGCCGCAGGAGGCCGTGTCGCCGACGGGGTACGACCAGCGTTCCTCGCCGGTGCGTGCCTCCAGGGCGCGCAGGCGCGCGTCCTTCCAGACGTACACCGTGCCGTCGAACACGGCGGGCCCGGCCTCCGGCGTCTCGAAGTCGGTCTGCGCCCCGGTGATCTCCCAGAGCTTCTCGCCGTTGGCCGCCTCCCACGCCTGGACGCCGCCGCCGCGCGTGCCGGTGACGACGGTGCCCCTGTCGGCCTGGAGGGAGTAGACCCAGGCGTCGGTCGGCAGGCGCCACAGGTCGGATCCGTCGGTACCGTCCAGGGCGTAGAGCGTGGGGCCGTCCGAGGCGTGGATGCGTCCGTCGGCGACGGCGAGCGACCAGGCGACGTCCCGCGTCTTGAAGCTGCGGCGGCCGGTGGAGACGTCCAGGGCGTGCACCTCGAAGGAGGTGACGTAAACGAGGTTCCCGGCGACGGCGGGCGTGCCCCATACGTCGTTGGACATGCGGAAGCGCCACGGCCGCCAGGACGTCGTGTCCGGGGCAGGTGCGGGCGCGGGCACCGGGGCGGGCGCCGCGGGCGCGATGCCGTTGGCCGCGACCTTGGAGCGCGACCAGGAGGCGGCGAGCCCGGTGTCGCCGGGCCCGGGGGCCGAGCGGGCCGCGGCGACCCGCGGTCCGGGACCGATCGACACCTTCGCCCCGGCGAGCCGCACGGGCCCGGCGTCGGGCGCGGGCGCGAACGGCGCCTGGGACGGCGCGGGCGCCGGGGGCGCCGGGGGCCGCTGCGGGGGCGGCGGCGCGGTGACCGGGGCGGCGGCGCCGCGGCCGCCGCTGCGCGCGCCGGTGACCGCCGCCCTGGCGGGCGGGCGGCCGCCCCTGCGCGCCTCGATGAGCGCGACGGCCCGCTCGGGCAGCCACGCGGACGCGGTGCCGCTGTCGTCGCCGTCGGCGCTCTCGGAGGCGAAGAGGTGGGGTGCGAGCTGGGCCTGGAGGTCGGCGGGGGTGGGCCGGAGCGCCGCCTCCATCTGCATGCACGTCTCGATGAGCGGACGCAGCTCGTCCGGGAGTCCTTCGAGGTCAGGGCCCTCGCGGAGCAGCATGAAGACGGTCTCGACGGGGTTCGCGCCGTGGAAGGGCGCGTGCCCGGTGGCGGCGAAGACGAGCATCGAGCCGAGCGAGAAGACATCGCTGGCGCCGGTCACGCTCCGCGAGTCCTTGGCCTGCTCGGGCGACATGTACGCGGGGGTGCCCACGGCGACGTTCGTCATGGTCAGCCGGGTGTTGGAGACGCCGGACGCGATGCCGAAGTCGATGACGCGCGGCCCGTCCTCCACCACGAGGACGTTCGACGGCTTGAGGTCACGGTGGACCAGGCCCGCGCCGTGGATGGACTCCAGGGCCTCGGCCACGCCCGCCGCCAGCCAGCGCACCGCCTGGGTGGGCAGCGGCCCGTGTTCATTCACTATTTCCTCGAGCGAGGGCGCGGGGACGTACGCCGTGGCGAGCCACGGCACCGCCGCGCGCGGGTCGGCGTCCACGACGGCCGCCGTGTAGAAGCCGGACACGGCCCGCGCCGCCTCCACCTCGCGCGTGAAGCGGACGCGGAACAGCTGGTCCTCGGCGAGCTCGGTCCGCACTGTCTTGATCGCCACGCGTCGTCCCGACGCGGAGCGCGCGAGATAGACCAGGCCCATGCCTCCGGCGCCCAGCCTGCCGAGGACCTCGAACGGGCCGATCCGCCTGGGATCGTGCTGCGTCAGCTGATCCACCACTTGCCCTGCCACCTCCCCGTACGCGGCCGCCGTACAAGGCAGCCCCGTGCAGCGTCTCACCACCGAGCCGCTACGGCGGCACGCACCCTGATTCTTCCTGTCCGAGCCGGTCGTGGCGAACCCGGGGCGGGATCGGGGTGTCTAAGGACAAATCCCCGCCCCCACATCACCACGATTCGAACATTTGCTCAATTATTTCCGGACGCGCGGAGGGCCGCCCCTACGCGCCCCAACCCCATTTGCACTCGGCCGAATCGCGCTCCGATCACCCCTCGGTAAGCTGACGGCATGACAGGACAGGTACGTACCGTCGACGGCCGTGTGGCCGGTCGACGTGGTCAGGCGACACGTCAGAAACTGCTCGACTGCCTCAGCGAGATGCTCAGCTCCTCGCCCTACCGGGACGTCAAAGTCATCGACGTCGCCCGGAAGGCGGGCACTTCACCCGCGACGTTCTACCAGTACTTCCCGGACGTGGAAGGCGCGGTCCTGGAAATCGCGGAGCAAATGGCCGCGGAGGGCGCCGAGTTGACGCAGCTGCTCGACGGCCGCTCATGGGTCGGCAAGGCGGGCTGGCAGACCTCCCAGGACCTGGTCGACGGGTTCCTCGACTTCTGGCGCAAGAACGACGCGATCCTGCGCGTCGTCGACCTGGGCGCCGCCGAGGGCGACAAGCGCTTCTACAAGATCCGGATGAAGATCCTCAACTCGGTCAACAACTCCCTTACCGACACGGTGAAGGAGCTGCAGGCCAAGGGGAAGGTCGACAAGGACGTCAGCCCCGCGGCGATGGCCGGTTCCCTGGTCGCGATGCTCGCCGCGGTCGCCTCGCACCAGCGCGGCTTCCAGACCTGGGGTGTGAAGCAGGCCGAACTGAAGCCGAATCTGGCATTGTTGGTGCATTTGGGCGTGACCGGGAAGAAGCCGACGAAGTAGCCCGAGGGCTCCCTTCCACTCTTCCCTGTGGTGCCTCGGCGGTACTTCGTCGGCACCTCAGCAGCACGCGATTCCTGTCAGCCGCGCGGCGGATCAGCCTCATGGAGGTGATCCGCCGCTGTGGTCTCAGCGCTGCTCGGGAGCGGCGCGCTCAGCGGCACACTCGGCCGCACGCCCAGTGGTCCACTCAGCGGCGCTCCAGCCTGAACAGGCGGATCTCCCGCTCGATCCGGGATTGATACGCGGCGTACGGCGGCCAGAACACCAGCGCCTCCTGCCATACGGCCGCCCGCTCCTCCCCTTCCAACAGCCGCGCCCGCACCGGGATGTCCGCGCCCCGCCAGTTGACGTCGGCGTCCGGGTGGGCCAGCAGGTTGGCGGTCCAGGCGGGGTGCCCAGGGCGCCCGAAGTTGGAGCCGATGAGCACCCAGCCGCCCGTGCTCTCCTGCGGCATGCACGCCAGCGGCGTACGCCTGGGGAGCCCGCTCCTGGCCCCCCGCACCGTCAGGATCACCCCCGGCAGCATCTTCGCGCTGAGCAGCACCTTGCCGCGGGTCAGCCGGTGCACCGCGCGGTCCATCGCGGGGATGAAGTGCGGCGCGACTTTCGCGAACGTCCGGGTGGACGACACCTTCTGCATCAGACGTACGCCCGGTGGCATCAGACGGCCTCTCCGAGCTCGGCGGCGGCGTGGGGCACGGCCGCCTCCTGTCGTACGCCCTCCTCGAACAGCTCCGCGCGTTCGGCCGCGCGGGCCCGCAGCCGGTGGACGGGCCCGAAGAGCAGCTCGTCGCTCGACGCCCGCTTGAAGTACAGATGGGCCTCGTGCTCCCAGGTGAAGCCGATGCCGCCGTGCAGCTGTACCGCCTCGGACGCGGCGGTGCGCAGCGCGTCGAGGCCCTGCGCGAGGGCGAGCCCACCGGCCCGTTCGGCGCCCTGCCCGCCGAAGCCCGCGGCCTCGGCTCCCGCGGCCCACGCCGCGTAGTAGGCGGCCGACCTGGCGGCCTGCACCTGGACGTACACGTCGGCGAGGCGGTGCTTGACCGCCTGGAAGGACCCGATGGCGCGGCCGAACTGCTCGCGCTGCTTGACGTATTCGACGGTGCGCTCCATGACCCGGTCGGCGGCGCCGACGGCCTCTGCGGCGACGACGGTGGCGGCGACGTCGCCGACGGCGGCGAGCGCGGCGGGCACGTCGACCCGGTCGCCACCCTGCTGATCGCCTTGGCCGTCACCTTGGCCGACACCCTGGCCGTCACCTTGGCCGACATCCTGGCCGACAACCTGGTCGTCGCCCAACAACTCCGCCTCGACGTCGCGCAGTTCGACGCGCGCCTGGGTGCGGGTCTCGTCGAGTGCGGTCTGCCGCGCCCGCACCATGCCCGCGGCTCCCTCGCGCACGAGGAAGAGGAGCGTACGGGAACGGGCGAAGCCACCCGCGTGCGCGGCCACCACGAGCAGCCCAGCGCTGTGCCCGTCGAGGACCTGCTCGGCCTGCCCGTAGAGCCGCCACCCGCCCTCCGAGAGCCTGGCCTGCACCCCGCCCGCGCGACCGCCACCGGCCCAGTCGCCGGTGTTGTCGCCGACCAGGCCGAGCGCCGTGGCGAGCCCGGCGCCGGGCACGGCGAGCGTCGCGGTCAGCTCGCCCGCGGCGATGCGGGGAAGCAGTTCGGCGCGCTGTTCGTCGGTGCCGAGCGCGAGGATCAGCGGGGCGGCGAGCACGGCGGTGGCGAAGAGCGGGGACGGCGCGAGGGCCCGCCCCAACTCCTCGCAGCCAAGCGCTAGTTCGGCGGGCGTGCAGCCCACGCCTCCATACGTGTCCGGGAGCGCGAGCCCCGGAAGGCCGAGCTGTTCGGCGAGGGCGGCCCAGAGGGCGGCGTCGTACCCGGCAGGGGTGCGCACAGCGGCCTTGACCTCGTCGGGGCCGCAGCGTTTGGTGATCACTTCGCGAAGAGTGCGGCGGATCTCGCCCTGCTCCGCACTGAAGGCGGCGTCCATCGGCAGGCTCCTCCCCCGGGTCGGACGACCCGGACCCAGATCTGACGGGCCGTCATGTTAGGCCGGTGGCGGCGATATGCACAGAGTGGTGACGGGAGGTGGGGTGGCGGGCGGGTCCCGCCCTCCTGGAGTCCTGGAATCCCGGAGTTCCGGAGCGATCTCACCCCTCCACCGGCAGTGGTTATCTGATGTACCGTCAGAATCATGGCTACAGCTACCCGCTCCACCTCCCGCAAGGTCGCCGTCGTCGGCGTGGCCCTCTCGGACTGCGGCCGGGTCGACGAGGCCACGCCCTACGCCCTGCACGCCCAGGCCGCCCGTCGCGCGCTCGCCGACTCCGGGCTCGGCCGCGAGGTGATCGACGGGGTCGCGTCGGCGGGCCTCGGCACGCTCGCACCGGTCGAGGTCGCGGAGTACCTGGGGCTCAAACCCCTTTGGGTGGACTCGACTTCGGTCGGCGGAGCCACCTGGGAGGTGATGGCGGCGCACGCGGCGGAGGCGATCGCGGCGGGTCGGGCGAACGCCGTGCTCCTCGTGTACGGCTCGACGGCCCGCGCGGACATCAAGGCGAAACGGCGCACGTCCAACCTGTCGTTCGGCGCGCGGGGCCCGCTGCAGTTCGAAGTCCCCTACGGGCACTCCCTGATCGCGAAGTACGCGATGGCCGCGCGCCGCCACATGCACGAATACGGCACGACCCTCGAACAGCTCGCCTCGGTGGCCGTCCAGGCACGGGCGAACGCGGCGGCCAATCCGGACGCGATGTACCGCGACCCGATCACCGTCGACGACGTCCTGAGCGGCCCGATGATCGCGGACCCGTTCACCAAACTGCACTGCTGCATACGCTCCGACGGCGGCTGCGCGGTCCTGCTGGCCGCCGAGGACTACGTACAGGACTGCGCGTCCGAGCCGGTGTGGGTGCTCGGCGCGGGCGAGCACGTCTCGCACACCACGATGTCCGAGTGGGACGACTTCACGGTCTCCCCGGCAGCGATCAGCGGCCGCCTCGCGTTCGAACGCGCGGGCGTGCGGCCCGCCGACATCGACATCGCGCAGATCTACGACGCCTTCACCTATATGACGATGGTGACCCTGGAGGACCTCGGCTTCTGCGCCAAGGGCGAGGGCGGCGCCTTCGTGGAGAAGGGCAGACTGCTGCGGGACGGCGAACTGCCGACCAACACGGACGGCGGCGGCCTCTCCGCCCAACACCCGGGCATGCGGGGCCTGTTCCTGCTCGTGGAGGCGGTACGGCAACTGCGCGGCCAGGCGGGCGAAGGACAGGTCCGCCGCCCCGACGGCGACCTGCCGAAACTGGCGGTGGCTTCGGGGACGGGTGGGTGGTTCTGCTCTTCGGGGACGGTGGTGTTGGGGCGGGGGTGAGGGGGTGACGGGGTGAGGGGGTGAACAGCGCCCATGCGACTCGTCCCCCCACCAGGCACAGAGCCCCACGCGCCACAATCGGCACATGACTTCATCCGGCGCACAGCCCTCTCCTCCCCACCCATCCCCTCCCTCCCCTGCATCCCCCACCTCCCCCACCTCCCCCACCTCCCCCACCTCCCCCACCTCCCCCACAGAGTTTCAGCGCCTCCTGCGGGCGCAGCGGGTCTGGGACATCGACCTGCCCGCCTTCGACCCGGCGGAGGCACCGGCAAACCCGCTGCCCCTCTTCCACGAGTGGTTCGCGGAGGCCGTGGCCGCCGGGCAGGCCGAGCCGCACACCATGGGCCTGGCGACGGTGGACGAGACGGGCCTGCCCGACGTACGCACGGTGATGCTGCACGACGCCGACGACCGCGGCTGGCACTTCGCCTCACACGCGACCAGCGCGAAGGGCCGCCAGCTCGCCGCCCGCCCGGAGGCCGCCCTGCACTTCTACTGGCCCGCGCAGGCCCGCCAGATCCGCGTCCGTGGCCGGGTCGCCGAGGCCCCGCACCACGAGGGCATCGCGGATCTGCACGCCCGCTCGACCGGCGCCCTCGCGGCGGCGCTCGTGGGACACCAGAGCGAAGTCCTCAGCTCCTCGGACGAGTTGGCGCGGGCATCGACGGGCGCCTGGGAGCGGGCGGCGGCCGAGCCGGACGCGGACGCGGCGTCGTGGACGCTGTACGTGCTCGACCCGGTCGAGGTGGAGTACTTCCAGGGGGACGTGCGACGACGACATGTGCGACTGCGCTACCGACGGAACGGCGAGGCCTCCGAACGCGCCGACTGGGTGCGCGAGTTGCTGTGGCCTTAGCGTCGCCGCTGACGCTCAGTAGGGTTCGCGGAGCTTGTCGCGGAGCTTGCGCCAGCGCCGGGCGAGGAAGGACTCGTCGGCGGCTTCGATCGCGACCCAGCCGTCGAGGGGGTGGGCGTCCACGTCCTCCAGCCGGACCCCCGGGCATCGCTCGGGGATCTCCGCCCGGTACTCCTCGGCCCACTGATCGTCGAGGAGGCGCAGGAGTCCGACCTGCTTGGCGTTCCAGCCGATCCGAGTGTCCCGGTCCTCGGGCCACCTGTCCCGCTGGCCCAGCTCCCAGTACATGGCCATGGACCTGGTGGCGTCGAGGGCGACCCAGTGCATGGCCTCGTGCAGGTCCTCGGTGGTGGTGGGGCCGAATTTCACGCCGCGCTCCATCAGGGTCCAGTGGATGACGCCGTCGTGGACCTCGATCCAGGGGTAGGAGCCGTCGCGGATGGTGAACCCGACCAGGTCGCGCCTCTGCCCGTCGTAGAGCTTCGCGGACATGTCGTGCACCGCGGCCCGCACACCCTCGACCGTTATCGTCATGACGACGATTATTACATCTGACCGATCCGCTACGGGATCCGGCCGACGAGGAGGACGGTGCTCGGCCTGTGATCACTGTTATCCTCGGCGATCCGCTGATGGCTGGCCGTGGGGAGGGGAACCCGGATGGACGCACCGGGCAAGCCGTTCCTGATGCGCGTCGAGGATGTCTTCCGCCGGAACCAGGGCAGGATCGTCATGCTGACGGGCCGGATCGAGCGCGGGCGGGTTCGCAAGGGCGACGAGGTGGAGATCGTCGGCTTCGGCGGCGACGCCATCGTCACCGTAGGAGACATCGAAGCTTGCCGTCGGTACGTCGACGAGGCGAGTACGGGCATGAATGTGGGCCTGTTGATACGTGGGGCGGCGGCCGGTGCGGTTGAGCGAGGGCAGGCGCTGGCGGCACCTGGCTCCATCAGCGAACACACCCGTTTCGCCGCGGACATATCGCTGCTGTCCGAGGAACACGGCGCTGCTGAAGTACGCACTGGTGAGCGGCTCCACTGCTACATCGGCACCGCTGTAGTAACGGGTGACGTGACGCTCAGCCGGGAATCGGACACCTTGCATCCGCTCCACAGGGGCGATGTGACGATCACACTTGACCGGCCCGTCGCTCTGGAGCACGGCCAGTCCTTCACTTTCCGGCACCTCGGACGGGCTGCCGGCTCGGGGGATGTGACGCTCCTACTCGACTGAGCCTCGTCGGCGGAGCCAATGTCCGTCCGTTGCCGGGTAGCTGATGCCCCACTAGTAGGCGAAGTCGTACTGGGTGTAGTCGCGGACGGGCCGGTAGCCGATGCGTTGGTAGAGGCTGTTGCTCGTCGGGTTGTCGAGGTCGGTGAAGAGCAGGACGTCGGACGCGCCCGCGTCGAGGGCGGCGCGGCTGACCGCCACCGTGGCCGCGCCCCCGTAGCCACGGCCTCGCAGGGCCGCCGGGGTGTAGACGGGGGCGACGCGGACCTGGCCCGCGGTGCGGCGGGTGACACCGGCCATCGCGGCGGGGGTGCCGTCGGGGGTCTCCCAGAGGGTGATGCCTCCGTAGGTGAGGCGGGAGTCCGTCCACTCGCCGGGGTTCATCGCCGGGCGCTCGCCGACCGCCTCGCCGAACTCCTGGTGCCAGCGCGACAGGAGCTCCCGGTCCGCCCCGGTGGCGACGCGGGCGCGGCCGGGGGGTGCGGGCTCGGGCGGGGTGAGGGTGCCGAGCCGGTACAGACGCTGGTGGATTCCGGCCGACGCGGAGGCCCCGGTGTGCTTCTGCCAGGCCCGGACGAACGCCTCCCCGGTGGCGACATCGGCGGCGACTCCCGGCAGGTCCGGGCTGACGTCGGCGAGCTGCCGGGCGAGATCCTCGGCGGCCTCGGGGGCGAGCGGGCTGAGGGAGAGGCGGTGCGGAGGGGTCCACACGAAGGCGCCGCGGACGTCGCCGTCGGCATCGGCATCGGCATCGGCGTACGTACCGAAGAGCGGCGCCCCCTCCCCGTACACCTGGAGCCCCCGCACACGCAGGGTTTCCGTGACGCTGAGCAGGACGGTGTGCGGGGCGGGCGCGGAGTGCAGGAACTCTTCGGCGCGCGCGAGAAAACCGTCGAGGTCGGTGGTCAACTGCCAGGCGTGGTGCGGTTCGGAGGGCATGAACCATGGTGCATGGGGCCGCTCCACCTGCACAAAAACTTTTCGGCGACGCATCCTGGGTGACGACCGAGGCGCCACCCAGGCCCCGCCCCACGGCCCGTCGCTACCCGCGCCCCGCGGGCCCGAACACCGGCACCACGAACTCCCCGACCTCCCGGAACCCCACCTCCAAAGCCATCCCCATCCGCAGCTCTCCTCCCCCCTGCGACCGGCCTTCCCCCTCCCTCTCCCCCGCCCCCTCCGCACAGCCGACGATCTCCGTCATCATGCGCGGGCCCTCGGCGAGATCGACGACCGCGGCGACGTAGGGGACGCGGCTGCCGAAGGGGGGCAGGTCGTTGCGGTGCACCACCGACCACGTGTAGAGCGTGGCCCGGCCGCTCGCCCGCTCCCAGGTGACGTCCTCGCTCCAGCAGTGCGGGCAGAACTCGCGCGGATAGTGGTGCGCGGCGCCGCACGCCCCGCAGCGGCGGATCAGGAGCCGCCCCTCCGCCGCCGCGTCCCAGTAGGGGCGGGTGAAGGCATCGGCCTCCGGAAGGTCGAACCGCACGCCGCCCGCCCCACCGCTCATGCCGCCGCTCACGCCGCCGCCCATGCCGCCGCCCATCAGAAGAGTCCGATCGCGTTGTCGAGCGACCAGCTCTGCCAGGACATGGCGAAGAGGGCGACGAGCGAGGCGAGCGCCATCATCGCGTTCTGCCCCTGCTCGGCCCAGTCGTGGATCATCAGGACGAGGTAGAGGAGGTTGAGGAGCAGGCCGCCGAGCAGCGCGATCGGGGTGAGGAGGCCGACGATCAGGCCTAGCCCGAGGGCGAGTTCGGCATAGACGACGACGTACGCCATCGTCTTCGGCCGGGGCGCGACGACCGTGTCGAAGCCGCTGCGGACCGCGTTCCACTTGTGCTTGGCGGCCACGTCGGACGCCCACGCGATGCCCGTACCCCGCTCGAACCAGCCTTTCTTGTCCTTGTGGCGCCAGCTCTCCAGCCACCACAGACCGAGGCCTATGCGGAGCACGGCGAGCCATTCGGCGCCGGTGAGCCAGATCGAGTCCATGCCGTGGCCTCTTCCACTTCGGCTTGCGGGTACGCGCACGTCGGTCGGCGGTTACGCGTTTCTGACGGTACGTCAGTTCAGCGCACGGGGCGGCCGATGCGCAAGGGGCCGGAGCCGCACACACCCCGTGATCAATTCGCAACCGGTTCCGGACTTGACCGTCACCCATCAAGTAATCGCGCGATTACTCTCCAGTCATGGCCGACTCGACACCTCCGCTAACGACCCAGCAGGACCGCCCCGTCTACGTCATCGGCGGCGGTCCCGGCGGGCTCTCCGTGGCGGCGGCCCTGCGCGCACGAGGCGTACGCGCGGTCGTCCTGGAGAAGTCCGAACGCGTCGGCGCCTCCTGGCGCGGCCACTACGACCGCCTCCGGCTGCATACGACACGTCGACTCTCCAGCCTGCCGGGACTGGCCATTCCCCGGTCGTTCGGCCGCTGGGTGGCACGTGACAACGTGGTCCGCTACCTGGAGAAGTACGCCGAGTACCACCGCCTCGACGTCGTCACCGGCGTCGAGGTGACCGGCCTCGAGCGTGCGCCCGACGGCACCGGCTGGCTCCTGCACGCCACCGGCGGGCGGCAGTTGACGGGCAGCGCGGTCGTCGTCGCCACCGGCTACAACCACACCCCGCACCTCCCCGACTGGCCCGGCCTCGACACGTACTCCGGCGAACTCCTGCACGCGAGCGCCTATCGCAACCCCGCCCCCTTCGCGGGCAAGGACGTCCTGGTCGTCGGCGTCGGCAACACCGGCGCCGAGATCGCCGTCGACCTCGTCGAGGGCGGCGCGTCCCGGGTGCGGCTCGCGGTGCGCACGGCGCCGCACATCGTGCGCAGGGCCACGGCCGGGTGGCCCGCGCAGCGCACGGGCATCCTGTGCCGACGGCTCCCGGTCGCCCTGGTCGACCGCCTGTCGGGCCCGCTCGCCAGGATCAGCGTCCCCGACTTGTCGGCCAAGGGTCTGCCCCGCCCCGCCACGGGCCTGTACTCGCGGGTCAACGAGGGGGCGATCCCGGTCCAGGACGTGGGCCTGATCGACGCCGTGCGCGCGGGGCGCGTCGAGCCGGTCGCCGCGGTGGAGTCCTTCGAGGACGGCAAGGTCGCCCTCGCCGACGGCACCCTGATCGCCCCGGAGGCCGTCATCGCCGCGACGGGCTACCGTCGCGCCCTGGAAGACCTGGTCGGCGACCTCACCCCCCTGGACCCCCGAGGCCGTCCCACCACCCACGGCCCCCACACCCTCCGCCAGACCCCCGACCTCTACTTCACCGGCTTCACCAACCCCATCAGCGGAATGCTCCGCGAACTCTCCCGAGACGCGGAGAAGATCGCGAAGGCGATAGCGCGCCGCCACGGATAGCCCCCGAAGGGGCGCGGGGAACTGCGCGGCCAGCCCTCACAGACCCGCGGTCGCGTCTGCCGCGCCAGGCTCCTTGGCGGGTGCGGCTTTTCACTGGGTTGCTCGCGCAGGGAACGCAGCCGTTTAGGGGCGCGGGGAACTGCGCAGCCGTTTAGGGGCGCGAGGAACGGCGCAGCCGTTTAGGGGCGCGGGGAACGGCGCAGCTGTTTAGGGGCGCGAGGAACGGCGCAAGGGGCGAGGGGAACGGCGCGAGCAACCACAACGAGGCCCGCACCCACCCCACGACCCCACCACCCCACGACCCACCACCCAAGGCGCCCCCGCCAGAGCCGAGCCTTTGCCTGCAGCCCTGTTCCTGACACAGCGTCAGTTCAGTAATCTGACTATGCGTCAGTTAAATGCTGTCACACAGGAGCGGGCGGACCGATGCTTGGATCGACTCACGGCACCTTCACCACCGACCCCCGCCGCGCGCATGTTGTGGCCTGCGGCGAACTCCCACCCCCCGCCGTCCACGGCAGGGCCGCCACGGCGGACGACCTGGACGTCAGCGGCCGACCGCTGCACTCCGACGTACCCGACCTCGATCGCTTCTTCCGGCCCGAGTCCGTCGCCGTCATCGGCGCGTCGGACGCCGAGGGCCGCCCCAACACCGGCATCACCCGGCAGCTGATCGCCTGGTCCGAGCGGGTCGGCGCGCGACTGCATCCCGTGCACCCCACCCGTCAGTCCGTCTTCGGCATCCCCTGCTTCCCCTCCGTCGCGGACCTGCCCGAACAGGTCGATCTGGCCGTGCTGTTGGTCGGCGACCCGGGGCCCGTGATCGAGCAGCTCGCCGAGGAGAAGGTGCGCTTCGCCGTCGCCTTCGCCTCCGGGTTCGCCGAGACCGGCGAGGCAGGCGCGGCCGCCCAGGCCAGGCTCGCCGCGGCCGTAGGACGCTCCGGGCTCAGGCTGCTCGGGCCGAACACCAACCTCAACGCCTTCGAGAGGTTCCGCGACGACCTCGAAGGCCCCGCCATCGCGCTGATCACCCAGTCCGGGCACCAGGGCCGCCCCGTCTTCACCATGCAGGAACTCGGCGTCCGCCTCTCGCACTGGGCGCCCACCGGCAACGAGGCCGACCTGGAGACCGCCGACTTCATCTCCTACTTCGCCGAGCGCCCCGAGGTCGGCGCCATCGCCTGCTACGTGGAGGGCCTCAAGGACGGCCGCTCGTTCCTGCTCGCCGCCGACCGGGCGGCCCGGCGCGGGGTGCCCGTCGTCGCCGTCAAGGTGGGCCGCACCGAGACCGGCGCCCGCATGGCCGCCTCACACACCGGCAAACTGACCGGCGCCGACGCGGTGGTGGACGCGGCGATGCGGCAGTTCGGCGTGATCCGCGTGGACGGGCTCGATGAACTCCAGGACACCTCCGCCCTGTTGGCGAGGGCGCGCAGGCCGAGCGCCGACGGCGTCGTCGTCTATTCGATCTCGGGCGGCACGGGCGCGCACTTCTCCGACCTGGCGAGCGAGCGCGGGCTGCGGCTTCCCACGCTCTCCGCCGCCAAGCAGGCGGAACTGCACCAGTGGATACCGGAGTACCTGAACGTCGCCAACCCCGTCGACAACGGCGGCCACCCGGTCGGCGACTGGCGCGGCCGCAAGATCATCGACGCCATCCTCGACGACCCTGAGGTGGGGGTGCTGATCTGTCCGATCACCGGCCCCTTCCCGCCGATGAGCGACAAGCTCGCGCAGGACCTGGTGGACGCGGCGGAGCAGACGGACAAGCTGGTGTGCGTGGTGTGGGGCTCGCCGGTCGGCACCGAGGACGCCTACCGCCACACGCTGCTCGGCTCCTCGCGCGTCGCCACCTTCCGCACGTTCGCCAACTGCATCACGGCGGTGGGCGCCTATCTCGACCACCACCGCTTCACGGCCGGCTACCGCTCGCCCTTCGACGAGGCGCCGCGCTCCCCCTCGCCCTCCTTCCGCAAGGCCCAGGCCCTGATGCGGCCCGGCCAGCAGCTCAGCGAGCACGCGGCGAAGCAGCTGCTGCGCGCGTACGGGATTCGCGTACCGCGCGAGCAGTTGGTGACCAGCGCGGCGGCGGCCGTCCGCGCGGCCGGGCTCGTCGGCTACCCCGTCGTCATGAAGGCGTCCGGCCCGCAGCTCGCGCACAAGACCGAACTGGGCCTGGTGAAGGTCGGGTTGACCTCGGCGAGCCAGATCCGCGACGCCTACCGGGAGCTCACCGACATCGCCCGCTACGAGGGCATCGCGCTGGACGGCGTACTGGTCTGCCAGATGGTCGAGCCGGGGGTCGAGATGGTCGTCGGCGTCACCCACGACTCCCTGTTCGGCCCGACGGTGACCGTCGGGCTCGGCGGCGTGCTCGTCGAGGTCCTCAGGGACGCGGCCGTGCGCGTGCCGCCCTTCGGGGAGGACCAGGCGAAGACGATGCTGTCCGAACTGCGGGGGCGCGCCCTGCTCGACGGGGTCAGGGGGGCGCCGCCCGCCGATGTCGACGCGCTCGTCGAAGTCGTCCTGCGGGTGCAGCGGATGGCCCTGGAACTGGGCGACGACCTCGCCGAACTCGACATCAACCCCTTGATGGTGCTGCCCCGCGGGCAGGGCGCCGTGGCGCTCGACGCGCTCGCCGTCTGCCGCTGAACGGACCGCCGGTGAACGGCCCGAAGGCCCGCCCGGCCCGCGACGCCACCGCACTCCCGCCCGCACGAAACGGAGCCGATCCCCCATGACACCCTCCCCCGAAGCCCCCCGCGATCCCCTCGACTCATTGATACTCCACACCACTGACAACGGCGTCTCGTGGATCACGCTCAACCGTCCCGATGCCATGAACGCCGTCACCTGGGACCAGCGCGAACGCGTCATCTCGCTGCTCTCCGACGCCTCGGCCGACCCCGCCGTGCGGGCCGTGGTGATCACCGCGACCGGCAAGGGGTTCTGCGCGGGCGCCGACCTGCGCGGCGCGCCCGCCACCGGTGAGCGCGTGCCGGGCGACGTCGCCCGCACCATCAAGCGGGGCGCGCAGCGGCTGATCGCCGCGGTCCTCGACTGCGAGAAGCCGGTGATCGCCGCGGTGAACGGGACCGCGGCGGGCATCGGCGCCCATCTGGCGTTCGCCTGCGATCTGGTCATCGCCGCCGAACCCGCGAAGTTCATCGAGGTGTTCGTGCGCCGCGGCCTCGTGCCGGACGGCGGCGGCGCCTATCTGCTGCCCCGGCTCATCGGGCCGCAGCGCGCCAAGGAGCTGATGTTCTTCGGGGACGCGGTGTCCGCGGCGGACGCCGAGCGGCTGGGGCTCGTCAATCGCGTGGTGCCCGCCGACGAGCTGGAGAAGACGGCCCGGGAGTGGGCGGAGCGCCTGGCCGCCGGGCCGACGCGCGCGCTCGCGATGACCAAGCAACTGGTCAACGCCGCGCTGGAGTCGGACCGCGCCACGGCGTTCGCCGCCGAGGCCGCGGCGCAGGAGATCAACATGACCACGGCGGACTCGAACGAGGGCGTGGCGAGCTTTGTGGAGCGCCGGTCGCCGTCGTACGAAGGGCGTTGACGACCCCTACGTACGGGTACGGAGGGCATTGCCGACCACTACGTACGGAGGGTGCTGACGCCCCCCTTCCCCCGAGGCCCGACCCGCCCCCTACCTCTGATGCAGCTTCTCGATGTCCGGCGCGTCCATGTCCCCGGTCGCCACGAAGAGTTCGAGGTCGTCCTCCGTGCCGCCGATCATCCAGGACCGAGCGCCGTCTCCGCACGTGCCGACCTCGATCACGACCGTCGGGCGCCGCGGCGTGCCGTTCATCGGCTCGCCGGTGCCGACCGTCCACGTCCCGGTGCCCCCGCACGACGCACGCGCGCGTGGCACCACCGCTCGCCCGTCCGCCGCCAGCGTGAACGCGACCTTTCCGTCGTCGGACCGCCAGGCCCCCGCCAGTTGCCGGGGTGAGGGCTGCGGCGGCTCGTACTCCTTGATGAGGCCCGCCATCGTGGCGGGCACCGCGAGCCCCACGACCGCGACGCCGAGGACCACGGACGCGAGGGCCGAGCGGAGCCAGATCCCGCGTCGGCGCGGTGTGGCGCCGAGGCGTTCGGCCTGCCGCCGCCAGTACGCGACCGCGAGGACGGGCACCACGCCGCTCGCCGCGGCACCCAGCGCCAGTGCCACGAACGGGCCGCCCAGGAGGGCGAAGAAGGCCGCCCACGCGGCGCCCACCGGCAGCAGACCGACCAGCGAGAGCCCGAGGGACCAGGCCCGCTCATGCCCCCTGCCCCTGCCCCGGCGCCGCCGCCACCGGTCCGCGAGGCGCCCCAGTGCCATCGCGGGCAGCGTCTGCAGCGCGGAGTGCACCACTCCGGCGAGCGGCAGCAGCAGCGGCGCGAAGACGATCACGCAGGCGAGGCCGATGTAGGGCCCGCCGCCCGCTCCGTAGTCGTCGTTGTCGAGGGAGAGGACGTACGCGAGGAAGCCCGCCACCGGCAGCTGCGCCGCGCACGCGGCAGCAGCGGCCGTCATGCCGCTGCCGTCCCAGACGTCTCCCATGCTGCCCCGGACGTCTCGCGTGCCGCCGCCCGCGACGTCTCCCGTGCCGCCCCGCGACGCGGCTCCGACGGCATTCCCCCAGTTCATGGGCCTGAAGATACGCAAGGGGCCGGTGAGGTCCGGCAGCACCCTTCCCATCTGACACCCCGTCAGCTTCAATGGTGGATGTGATGGGACACGCAGGGATGGCGGCCACCGCCGTCCGATACCTCAGGTCGGTCGGGGCCCCCACCACTACGGGGCCCGTCGAAACTTCCCCGGCCGCCGCCGGGCCGTACCCGGGCGCGCCGCCGCGCCCCCGACTGCGCGCGGTCGGCGACGACGAGCGGGCGCCGCTCGATCCGGGCGAATTCCGGCGTGTGCTGGGGAACTTCGCGACGGGCGTGACCGTTGTCACCGCACCCGCCGCGGACGGCGAGGCGGGCCCCGCCGGTTTCGCCTGCCAGTCCTTCTCCTCGCTCTCCCTCGACCCGCCGCTGGTCTCCTTCATGGTCGCGCGTACGTCGACGACGTGGCCCCGGATCGCGCGCGCGGGCGTCTTCTGCGTGAACGTCCTGGGCGCCGACCAGGGCGAGCTCTGCCGCGGCTTCGCGGTGAGCGGCGCCGACAAGTTCGCCGGGGTGGTCTACGACGCGGCCCCGGTGTCCGGTTCGCCGCGCCTCACCGGTGCGCCCGCCTGGATCGACTGCACGGTCCAGGCCGTGCACACCGGCGGCGACCACCTGATCGTGGTCGGCCGCGTCGACGCGCTCGGCACCGACTCCGCCGATGCCGACGGAGAGCCGCTGCTCTTCCACCGCGGCAAGTTCGGCCGGTTCACGACCTGACCCGACCCGACCTGACCCGACCGTCCCACCGGTCACGCCGCGACGGGCCCCACCTTCGCCTGATCGCCGCTCCTGATCACCAGGGCCATCAGCGCCGCCGCCGCGCACAGGGCGCCCGAGGCATACCAGACCACGTCGTACGAGCCGAAGGTGTCCCGCGCCAGACCGCCGAGGAAGGCGACCAAGGCCGCGCCCACCTGGTGCGACGCCAGGACCCAGCCGAACACGATCGCGCTGTCGTCGCCGTACTGCTCGCGGCACAGGGCCAGCGTCGGCGGGACCGTCGCCACCCAGTCGAGGCCGTAGAAGACGATGAAGAAGATCATCGGCGGGTGGACGGTCTCCATGAGGAGCATCGGCAGGAAGAGCAGCGAGATGCCGCGCAGCGCGTAGTAGACGGCGAGCAGCCGCCGGGCGTCGAAGCGGTCCGTGAACCAGCCGGACGCGATCGTCCCCACGACGTCGAAGACCCCGATGACGGCGAGCAGCGAGGCGGCCGTCGTGATCTTCATGCCGTGGTCGTGCGCCGCGGGCACGAAGTGCGTCTGGACCAGGCCGTTCGTGGAGGCGCCGCAGATCGCGAAGGTGCCCGCGAGCAGCCAGAAGGGGCCCGTGCGGGCGGCCTTGACCAGCACCCCGATCGTGCGCCGTGCGGCCCCCGTGACGGGCGGCGGCTTCGGCACGAACTCCTTTGACCCGTACGGCTTCAGGCCCACGTCGGCCGGGTGGTCGCGCAGCAGCAGCCAGACGAAGGGGACCACGGCGAGGGCCGCGAGCGCGACCGTCACCGCGGCGGGGCGCCAGTCGTGCTCCTCGACGATCCAGGAGAGCACCGGCAGGAAGATCAGCTGACCGGAGGCGGAGGCCGCCGTGAGGATGCCGGTGACCAGGCCGCGCCGCGCCGTGAACCAGCGGTTGGTGACGGTGGCCGCGAAGGCGAGCGCCATCGACCCGGAGCCGAGGCCCACGAGCAGCCCCCAGCAGAGCAGCAGCTGCCAGGCCGAGTCCATCCAGTACGTCAGGCCCGAGCCGCACGCGATGACGACGAGGGCGACCGCGACGACCCTGCGGATGCCGAAGCGGTCCATCAGCGCGGCGGCGAACGGGGCGGTCAGGCCGTACAGCGCGAGGTTGATGGAGACCGCGAGCCCGATGGTGCCGCGCGACCAGTGGAATTCGTCGTTCAGCGGGTCGATGAGCAGCCCGGGGAGGGAGCGGAAGGCGGCCGCGCCGATGATCGTCACGAAGGTCACCGCGGCGACGAACCACGCGCGGTGGATGCGGGACGCGCGGCGCCCGCGCTCGGGTCCGGGAGTCCGCGTCGCGTCGGCCGGGTCGATTGTCTGGGTCACGTCAGCAAGGATCCGGCCGGAATCCGACCCGAACGAGTGGCCCGATGGTCAGCCTTCGCTAGGATCGGGCCATGGCCGCCGACCGTCCCGGAACACGGACAGACCCCGCCCCCGCACGCCACCGCATCGTCGTCCTCGCCCTCGACGGCGTCATCCCGTTCGAACTGGGCATCCCTCAGCGGATCTTCGGGCGGGCCAGGGACGCCGCGGGGCACCGGCTGTACGAGGTGGTGACCTGCTCCGTCCGGCCACCGGGGCCGGTGCGGACGGACGCGGACTACGCGATCCTCGTCGAACACGGGCCGGGGGCCCTGGCCGATGCGGACACCGTCGTGGTGCCCGCCTCGTACGAACTGGGTCCCGTGTACGAGGAGGGGCGGCTGACCGACGAGCTCACCGCCGCACTCGCGCACATCAGGCCGGGCACCCGGCTCATCTCCATCTGCACGGGCGGGTACGTCCTGGCCGCCGCCGGATACCTCGACGGCCGCCCCGCGACCACGCACTGGAGCTCCGCCGAGCACTTCCAGCGGCTCTTCCCGAAGATCAAGGTCGACGCGGACGTGCTGTTCATCGACGACGGTGACGTCCTGACGTCGGCGGGCGTGGCGTCCGGCGTCGACCTCTGCGTCCACATCGTGCGCCGCGACCACGGCACGGCCGTCGCCAACGCCGTGGCCCGCCTCACCGTCGTCCCCCCGCACCGCGACGGCGGCCAGGCGCAGTACATCGAACGCCCGGTCCCCGAGCCCCAGTTGGCGACCACGAGCACCGCGCGGGCCTGGGCGCTCGACCGCCTCGACCGGCCGCTCCAGCTGCGCGACCTGGCCGAGCAGGAGGCCATGTCGGTGCGCACGTTCACCCGCCGCTTCCGCGAGGAGGTCGGCATCAGCCCCGGGCAGTGGCTCACCCAGCAGCGCGTGGAGCGGGCGCGGCACCTCCTTGAGTCAAGCGGCCTCTCCGTCGACCAGGTGGCGCGGAACGCGGGCTTCGGCACGGCGCAGTCGATGCGCCAGCACCTACAGGCCGCGCTCGGCGTCACCCCCACCGCGTATCGCCGCACGTTCCGCGATGTCGTCGCCGCGCCCGCCGACGCCGTCCGCTGAAGCCGGGGAGGCGCCGGCCCCGCTGGACACGACCTGCCCCGTGGACGGTGCGGGCCGCACCTCACCGAGCAGCCCGACCACCGTGAGGACCACGCTGAGGCCGACGCCCGCCAGGATCGCCGTCGACGGCGACGCGACGCTGAGCAGGGCGCCCGCCAGGGAGCCGCTCGCCGCGTAACCCGCGCCCACCGCCGCGTACATCACCGAATAGCCCGCCGCGAGCGCGCTCGGCGGCAGGACCTCGCGCAGCGACAGGTTCCGGGTGAGCATCGCGCCCGCCTGCAGCACTCCCGCGACGCCGAGCGCGCCGAACAGCCAGCCGAGGGACGGCAGCAGGGCGACCAGGGCGAGGCAGCCCGAGACGGCGAACATCAGCACCATGCTCTGCGTCCGCAGCCGCCCCGGCCACGAGCGAAGGCCGTAGCAGAACGATCCGACGGCGGAGCCGAGCGCGAGCCCGGCGAGCAGCGGCCCCGCCCAGCCCACGGCTATGCCGCGCTGTTCGAGGAGGGCGGGCAGCACCAGCTCGGCGAGGGCGAGCATGGACAGGCTGGCCGCGCCCGTGACGTAGATCGGCCAGGCCCGCACGAGGATCCGCGTCATCGGCTCGCCGCCCCGGTCGTCCGCGTCGGAATCCCAGCCGACGGGCAGCAGCCAGAGCCCCGCGACGGCGGACGCCATGAGCGCGGCGGCGAGCAGGAGCGGGAGCGCGGGTGAGACGCCGAGGGCGAGCCCGGTGACGGCGGCGGGCGCGACGGCCCATATCCCGAAGGTCAGCATCGACTCGACGGACAGCGCCTGCGCGGCGGCCTTCTCCGGCACCACGCTGTTCAGGAGCGCGCGCAGGCCGCCGGTCGCGGCGGCGGGGGCGGCGCCCGCGACGAAGGCGAAGAGCCCGAGGGCCACGGGGTGCGCGCCGGGCAGCGCGCCGAGCGCGGCGAATCCGAGCGCGCCCACGGCGAGCCCCACGGCCAGCTGCGGCCGCGCCCGCTCGGCCCGCAGCCGCACGCCGAGCAGCGGGGCGCCGATGATCTCGCCGATCACGTACACCGCGGCGAGCACCGCGCCCAGCGCATAGCCGCCGGGCC
This sequence comes from Streptomyces kanamyceticus, assembly GCF_008704495.1. Lineage (NCBI taxonomy): Bacteria > Bacillati > Actinomycetota > Actinomycetes > Kitasatosporales > Streptomycetaceae > Streptomyces > Streptomyces kanamyceticus. The sequence continues at coordinate 5,678,107 of NZ_CP023699.1, read as the reverse complement.
GCTCGCGCACGAGGAAGACCACCGCGAGCGGCGCCGCGGCCACCGGCATCCGGGCGCCGACGGCCACGACGCCCCAGCGGACGACCTCCTTGGTCATGACCTCGCGATAGCTCATGTTCCGAAGCTAGGCGACGGCACTGACAATGCCCACGGGTTATCCACAGGCGCCTCGCGACCGGCCGCCTCTCGAACGGCTTCAGAACGTCAGCACCCCGCGCGCCACCCGTCCCGCCTCCGCGTCCTGCACGGCCTTGGCGAAGTCCTCGACCGGGTAGGTGGCGGTGACCAGTTCGTCCAGCATGAGCCGTCCCGCGCGGTACAGCTCGGCGTAGAGCGCGAAGTCCCGCTGGGGGCGCGCCGATCCGTAGCGGCAGCCGAGGATGGACTTGTCGAGGAACATCGACGCGACCACGAACGACGCCTCGGCCGTGGCGGCGGGCATGCCGAGAAGCACCGCCTGGCCGTGCCGGTCGAGCAGGTCGATCGCCTCGCGCACCAGCTCGACGCGGCCCACGCACTCGAAGGCGTGGTCGGCGCCGTCCGGCAGGATCTCCTTGACGCCCTCGGTGGAGCGCAGGAAGTGCGTGGCCCCGAACTGCCGTGCCACGGCTTCCTTTTCGGGGTTGGCGTCCACCGCGACGATGCGCGTCGCACCGGCGATCCGCGCGCCCTGGAGGACGTTGAGCCCGATGCCACCCGTGCCGATCACCACCACGGATTCGCCCCGGTCGACCTTGGCCCGGTTGAGCACGGCGCCGACGCCGGTGACCACGCCGCAGCCGATCAGCGCGGCCGAGGTCAGCGGAATGTCATCGGCGATCTTCACCGCCTGCACGGCCTTGACGATCGTGCGTTCGGCGAAGGCGGAGTTGGCGGCGAACTGGTAGATCGGCCGCCCACCGCGCGAGAACGTCTTGTCGGGCCTGCCGATGGCCTTGCGGCACATGGTCGGCCGCCCCCTGTTGCACTCCGCGCAGGCCCCGCAGCTCGCGATGGTCGACAGGGCCACGTGGTCGCCGGGCGCGACGTGGCTCACCCCGGCGCCCACGGCCTCCACGACCCCGGCCCCCTCGTGCCCGAGCACCACGGGCGGCGGGAACGGAATGGTCCCGTCGATCACCGAGAGATCGCTGTGGCAGAGCCCGGCCGCGGCGATCGCGACCAGCACCTCGCCGGGACCCGGATCACGTATCTCCAGGTCATCCACGACCTCGACCCGCTTCCCGTCGAAGACGACACCCCTCACCACGCACCCCTCACCGAGGCCCCCTGGCCTCTCTCGGCAGACCGAGCACGCGCTCGGCGATGATGTTCCGCTGGATCTCGTCCGAGCCGCCGTAGATCGTGTCGGCGCGGGTGAAGAGGAAGAGCCTTTGCAGGGCGTCGAGTTCGTACGGGGATGCCTCGGACCAGTCCGAGGGCCCGACGGTGGCCGCCGCGCCCCTGACGCTCATCGCGAGCTCCCCGAGCCGCTGGTGCCAGCGCCCCCACAGCAGCTTGGCGACGCTCGGCGCGCCCGCGTCGCCCTGCCCGCCGCCCTTCTCCGAAGAGCCGCCCTTCTCCGAAGCCGAAGCCGAAGCCGATCCCGAACCCGAACCCGAACCGCCCAGCGTCCGCAGCGCGTTCCACCGCATCACCCGCAGCTCCGCCCACTGCCGTACGAGCCGGTCGCGCAGCACGGGGTCGTCGGCCGCCCCGCCCGCGACGGCCTCGCGCAGCACGCCCCCGAGCTCCTCGGCGAACCCGATCTGCTGGACGAGCGTGGAGACCCCGCGTTCGAAGCCGAGCAGCCCCATGGCGACGCGCCAGCCGTTGCCCTCGCCGCCCACCACATGGGCGCTACGCGCGCGTGCCCCGTCGAAGAAGACTTCGTTGAACTCGCTCGTGCCCGTCAGCTGCCGGATGGGGCGCACCTCGATCCGCCCCGGCTGGTCCATCGGGACGAGCAGGAACGACAGGCCGTGGTGCCCCTGGGAGCCCTCCTCCGTACGCGCGAGGACGAAGCACCAGTCGGCGTCGTGGGCGAGCGACGTCCACACCTTCTGGCCGCTGATCCGGTACGCGTCCCCGTCCCGCACGGCGGCCGTACGCAGCCCGGCCAGGTCGGATCCGGCGCCCGGCTCGCTGTAGCCCTGGCACCAGAGGGCGTCGCCGCGCGCGATGGGCGGCAGGAACTCGTCCCGCTGCTCCTGGGTTCCGTACGCGAGGAGGGTGGGCGCGAGGAGGTTCTCGCCGATGTGTCCGTAGCGTCCGGGGGCGCCCACGCGCGCGTACTCCTCGGCCCAGACGACCTGCTGGGTCAAAGTGGCGCGCCGGTTCCCGTACGCGTCGGAGTCCCAGCCGATGCCGATCCAGCCGCCGCGCCCCAACTCGCGCTCCCAGGCCCTGCGTTGCGCACTGTCCTCGTGCTCGCTGCCGGGACCGCCCCGGCCGACCGAGGCGGCGAAGGGACCGGTGAGGTGCTCGGCGAGCCAGGACCGCGCCTCGGCACGGAACTCCTCGTCGGCCGCCGCGAAGCCGAACTCCACGGCCCCGCCTACGCGTTCGGCCGGTCTTTGGCGGCCGCCGCCTTGGCCATGGCCTCCAGCTGCGCCAGCATCGGCATGGGGTCGACGCCGACCGTCCCCGGCAGGAAGTCGGCGATCTTCTCCGGGGTCCATGCGCCGTCCGCGTACCCGGCCCGCAGCTCGCGCGGCTGCGCCCAGACGGCGATCTTGGGTCCGGCGATCGTGTAGACCTGCCCGGTGATCTTCTCCTCGCGGGCCCGGTCGCTGAGCAGATAGGTGACGAGGGCGGCGACGTCCTCGGGCTCGCCGATCTCCTTGAGCTCCATCGGCACGTTCGCCGACATGCGCGTACGGGCGACGGGCGCGACGGCGTTGGCGGTCACGCCGTACTTGTTGAGGCCGAGCGCCGCGCTGCGCACCAGCGAGATGATCCCGCCCTTGGCCGCGCTGTAGTTGGCCTGCGCGACGGAGCCCTGGTGGTTGCCGCTGGTGAAGCCGATGAGCGTGCCGGTGCCCTGCTTGCGCATGACGGCGGACGCGGCCCTGAAGACGGTGAAGGTGCCCTTCAGGTGGGTGGCGACGACGGGGTCCCACTCCTGTTCGGACATGTTGAAGAGCATGCGTTCGCGCAGGATCCCGGCGACGCAGACGACGCCGTCGACGCGCCCGTACTCGGCGAGCGCGACGTCGACGATGCGCTGGCCGCCCGCCATGGTGGAGATGTCGTCGGCGACGGCGACGGCCTCGCCGCCCGCGGCCTGGATCTCCTTGACCACGGCGTCGGCTATCTCGCTGGTCGGCTCGCCGCCTTCCATGGAGACGCCGTAGTCGTTGACGACGACCCTCGCTCCCTCGGCTGCCGCGGCGAGCGCGACGGCCCTGCCGATGCCGCGCCCGGCGCCGGTCACGGCCACCACCTTGCCTGCCAAGAAGTTCCCCACGCCCGGCCCCTTCCCGCGGTTTCTGACGGACCGTTAGATTCTATGACCCGTCAGATACCGAAAGACAAGCCCCGGGGAGGACTCATGTCAGACTCACCAGGCGCGGACGCGGCACCCAGCGCGCTGCCGCCCGAGTTCCACGACATCGCCAAGCGCGTGAACAACTGGGGCCGTTGGGGGTCGAACGACGAGATCGGCACGCTCAACCTCGTCACCGACGAGGTCGTGCGCGAGGCCGCGGCGACCGTCCGCAGCGGTCGGCGCGTGCCGCTCGCGCTGCCGCTCAAGGAGGACGGCGTACAGACCGGGATGATCCCCGGGCGGGTCAACCCGCTCCACACGATGGTGCAGATCAACCAGCAGATCTTCGGCCCCGGCACGGTCGCCACCAGCGACGACGCGGTCACCATGGGCCTGCAGACGGCCACCCACTGGGACGCGCTCACCCATGTCTCGCACTCGGGAAAGATCTACAACGGCCGCCCCGCGGACAGCATCACCGCACACGCGGGCGCCCGGCACAGCGGCATCGACAAGGTGCCGTACGTCGTCTCGCGCGGCGTCCTGCTCGACGTCGCGCGCGCCAAGGGCCTCGACCGGCTGCCCGGCGATCACGCGGTCACGCCCGAAGAACTGGACGAGGCAGCGGAGTTCGGGGGTGTCACGGTGCGGGCCGGGGACATCGTGCTCGTCCGCACCGGACAGCTCCAGGTCTATCTGGCGGGCGACAAGCACGCGTACGCCTACCCCTCACCGGGCCTCTCGCTGCGCACGCCCGAGTGGTTCCACGCGCACGACGTCGCGGCGGTCGCCAACGACACCCTGACCTTCGAGATCTTCCCGCCGGAGATCGAGAACCTGTGGCTGCCCGTGCACGCGCTCGACCTGGTCGAGATGGGGATGCTGCAGGGCCAGAACTGGGATCTGGAAAAGTTGTCCACAGCCTGTGCAGAAGAATCCCGCTACGCCTTCCTGCTCTCGGCGATGCCCGAGCCGTTCATCGGCGGCACGGGGACGCCGGTGGCACCGGTCGCCGTGCTGTAGCGAGCCTCAGGGCTCCCAAGCCTCCCGGAACCTCCCGGGACCCTCCGGAAAGGCGGCGCGTCGGCTTCCGCCCCGAGCGCGATGCCGCGCGCGCCGCCATCCGGCTCCGGCGCTTGACCCTGCCCCTCGTGCCCCCGAAGGGACCGACGCCGAATCACGACCCACGTCTCGTCAAGGACCCTCCCGTCACTGAGCACCCTCGACGTCCCCTCGCAGCGAATCGCTGCACACAAGCGTGATCAATCGGACACGCTACGTCAATACCTGTTCGGCGATTAACGGCTTATGCCTGCTTTGGCCTACCCGCGCACGGGCGCGCGCATCGTGGCACGCGACGGCGCATACGGGGGCAGAAGTCCAGGCAGGGGGCTCAGACCGGCCCGGCCACCTGGGCGCGCACCGGCTCAGACGGCCTCGTACGCGGCATCGGCGCCCGCGTCGGCGTCGTCATAGGTCGTCCCGTCGAACGTGGCCGCGGCGACGCCCGCGTCACACCGGTCGATCTCGCACCAGATGCTCTTGCCCGCACCCTCGTGCTGCCAGCCCCACCGGTCGGCGAGGCCGTCGACGAGTTCAAGACCGCGGCCGTTGGTGTCGTCGCCCTCCGCGTGCCGGGGCCTGGGCGGACGGGCGCTGCTGTCGGCCACCTCGACCCGGACCGTGCCGGGTGCGTCGGCGGGGCCGGGAACGTCCGGGAGCAGCATGCGCAGAACGGCCGGACAGCCCGTGTGCACAACGGCGTTGGTGACGAGCTCCGAGATCAGCAGGATGAGCGTCTCGGCGACCGGCTCGTCCGCCTGTATCCCCGAGCCGGCGAGCCGCGAACGGGCCCATCGCCTGGCCCGTCCCACCTCTGCCGGGTCGGCCCCGACCTCCAGCTGAACTTGAAGCACCTGCACCGCTCACACCATCCGAACCGGCGGACACATCGCCTCGCGACTCCACAGGGTCACCGAACGTGATCCCCTTGGGAGACAGCATGATTGACGTTCAGTCACCCCAACAAGCGCTTCGGGCATATTCCAGCGCGAAGGAGTACGCGTGCTGCATACTGTGCGACGCGTCCCGCCGGGGGTCGAACAGGGGGGTTCGAAATCCCTCCCCGCCCTGCGAGCGGCGCGCATTGCCGGGTCCGGCGCGGCCTCAGGGGCAACACCGGGATGGCTCAGCCTCAGAACCACTCGCATCTCACACAAGGTACCCGAGGCGGACACCGACTCCGTGCCGTGACGAGTCACGCGTAGGACACAACCCGATATCGACGCTCCGTGACGTCACAGCGCGCGGTCACAGCGCGGCGGCGAGCGCCTCCTCGGCGTCGCCCGCCGACCGCCCGGCACCGGCCCGCACCCAGGCCCGCTTCAGATGCAGGTGCACGTCCGCCTCCCAGGTGAAGCCCATCCCGCCGTGCACCTGGAGGCAGTCCCTCGCGTTGCGCACCGCGGCGTCGTCGGCGAGCAGCTTGGCCCCGCACACCTCCAGCGGGTCCCCGGTGACGGCCGCCGCGTAGACGGCGGCGCGGGCGGTCTCCGCGCGTACGAGCATCTGTGCGCAGAGGTGCTTCACGGCCTGGAAGGCACCGATCAACTGTCCGAACTGTGCCCGTTCGCGGGCATATTGAACGGCCATCTCCGTGGTGCGCGCGGCGCTGCCGAGCTGCTCGGCGGCGGTGAGCAGCGCACCGGCACCGGCCCGGAAAGCGCCGCCGGAGGCCCCGGAGCCACCAGCAGGCAGCCGGTGCAGCGGTGTCAGCGGGTCAACCGACCGGGCGGGGACGGCGCCGCTCACGTCCCCGCGTACGACGTCGGCCTCGTCGAGCCAGGCGACCAGCGACCCGTCGGCGGACGTCACCATCACGTCCCCGGACGCGGCGCCCGGAATGTCCCCCGCGGCGAGGAAGGTGGCCACCAAGGGCCCCGGCAGCAGCACCCGCCCTGCCTCCTCGAAGGCGAGCACCGCCTCGGGGAGCCCGAGCCCGACGCCACCCTCGGCCTCCGGCAGGGTCAGCGAGAAGAACCCGGCGGCGCCGAGCTCGCGCCACAGCTCCCGGTCGAGCGGTGCGGTCCCCGCCCGCTCGGACGCGTCCACGGCGGCCCGCAGCGCCGCGCGGTCGAACCGCCCCTCCAGGAGGTCGCGCACGCCGTCCCGCAACGCGCGCTGATCCTCTGTGAGTTGGAAATCCATACGGACCTCACCGCCCCTTCGGGAGGCCGAGTATCCGCTCGGCGACGATGTTCTGCTGGATCTGCGAGGTCCCCGCGGCGATCGTGTAGGACAGCGAGGAGAGCCGGTCGAGGGCCCACGGGTGGCCGAGGTCGAGCGCGCCGGGGCCGAGCACGTCGGCGGCCGCGTCGTACAGCTCCTGGCGCGCGTGCGAGTAGCGCAGTTTGAAGACCGAGCCGCCGACGCCCGGCACCCCGCCGGTGTGCTGGGACTCGCTCACGTTCCACTGGGTGAGCCGCCACAGGGCGCCGAACTCCGCGCTGAGGCGCCCGAGCCTGCGGCGCAGGACCGCGTCGTCCCAGCGGCCGTTCTTGCTTGCCTCGCGGGCGAGTTCGCCAAGGACGCGCCGACAGGCCACCACCTCCCCCACGAAGGCGGTGCCCCGCTCGTACGACAGGGTCACCATCGTCACGCGCCAGCCGTCGTTCTCGTCGCCGACCCGGTTGGCCACCGGCACCCTGACCTCGTCGAGGAACATCTCGGCGAACTCCGTGGACCCGGCGAGCGTACGCAAGGGACGCACGGTGATCCCGGGCGCGTCCATCGGCATCGCGAGCCAGGAGATGCCGCGGTGCTTGGGCACGGACTCGCTCACCGGGGTGGTGCGGACCAGGAGTTCGCACCAGTCGGCGACCTCGGCGTGCGAGGTCCAGATCTTGGATCCGCTCACTACGTAGTGGTCGCCGTCGCGCCACGCGCGCGTGCGCAGCGACGCGAGGTCGGATCCGGCGTCGGGCTCGCTGAAGCCCTGGCACCACACCTCGTCGCCGCGCAGCACCGGCGGCAGCCACCGCGCGCGCTGTTCGGCGCTCCCTTCGGAGGCGATGGTCGGGCCCGCGTGCAGCAGGCCGACGAAATTGGCCCCTACGTAGGGTGCGCCCGCCTTCTCCGTCTCCTCCAGGTAGATCAGGTGCTGCGTGGGCGTCGCGCCCCGGCCGCCCGCGTCGACGGGCCAGTGCAGGCCGGCGTACCCGGCGTCGTACAGCCTGCGCTGCCACCCCATGTCGTACGCCCGCCGCCCCGGCCAGTCCAGCGGGTCGGGGGGCGGCGGCAGTTCGGGGAGCGTCCGGGCGAGCCACCGGCTCAGGCGCGCCCGGAACTCGTCCTCCTCCGCGGTGTACGTGAGGTCCACGCGGCGCCTACCTCCCACAGCCCCACCGGGCTATCTGATGACCCGTCAGAAGGCAGGCTAGCCCCGCACCCCTGGACCGACAAGGCGTCGAAGCTTACGCTCTCGACCTGATCTGACTATCCGTCAGTTACGCCCTTCAAGAGGGGATCTGGACCGCATGAGGACCTCGGAGAACGAGACCGCGTACGAACTGGGCGCCTCCCGCACCCTCTGGGAGCTCATCGAGCGCCGCGCCGCACTCACCCCCGAAGCGCCCGTCCTCATCCAGTCGGCCGACGACCCCGCCGACGACAAAACGCTGACCTTCGGCGGGCTGCGGGACCGCGCCGAACGCGTCGCGGCGGGCCTGTACGCGATGGGCGTACGCCCCGGCACGGTCGTCGCCTGGCAGCTGCCCACCCGCATCGAGACGGCGCTGCTCTCCTTCGCCCTTGCCCGCATCGGCGCGGTCCAGTCCCCGGTGATCCCCTTCTACCGCGACCGCGAAGTCGGCTTCGCGCTGCGGGAGTCGAAGGCGGAGTTCTTCGCGGTGCCCGGCGTCTGGCGCGGCTTCGACCACACGACGATGGCCCGGAGCCTCGCCGAGCAGGGCCGATTCACGGTCTTCGAGGCGTACGACGAGCTGCCCGACGGCGACCCCGCGGTGCTGCCCGCGCCGCCCGCCGACGGCACCTCCGTACGCTGGATCTACTGGACGTCGGGCACCACCTCCGACCCCAAGGGCGTGCTGCACACCGACCGTTCGCTGATCGCGGGCGGCTCGTGCCTGGCCCACGCGCTGCACCTGACCTCGTCCGACGTCGGCTCGATGGCGTTCCCCTTCGCGCACATCGCGGGCCCCGACTACACCGTGATGCTGCTGCTCTACGGCTTCCCCGCGGTGATGTTCGAGCGGTTCGCGCTGCCGGACTCGCTCGACGGCTACCGGCGGCACGGCGTGACGGTGGCGGGCGGCTCGACGGCGTTCTACTCGATGTTCCTCACCCAGCAGCGCCAACTGCCGCCCGGCGAACGGCTCATACCCACGCTGCGCCTCCTCGCGGGCGGCGGGGCGCCCAAGCCTCCGGAGATCTATCACGCCGTCGTACGCGAGATGGGCTGCCAGCTCACCCACGGCTACGGCATGACCGAAGTGCCGATGATCACGATGGGCGCGCCCGACGACACGGCGGAGAACCTCGCGACGACCGAGGGGCTGCCGCCCGACGGCATGCGGATCCGCGTCACGGACGCCGAGGGCAAGGAGCTGCCGCCCGGGACGGACGGCGAGGTGCGGCTGCGCGGCGAGGCCGTCTGCCAGGGCTACCTGGACCCCGGGCAGAGCGCGGGCGTCTTCGACGCGGACGGCTTCCTGATCACCGGCGACCTCGGCCACGTCAAGGAGAGCGGCCATCTGGTCCTGACCGGGCGGGCCAAGGACATCATCATCCGCAAGGGCGAGAACATCTCGGCCAAGGAGATCGAGGACCTGCTCCACCAGCACCCGGCCGTCGGCGACGCGGCGGTCGTCGGGCTGCCCGACCCCGAGCGCGGGGAACGGGTCTGCGCGGTCCTCGAACAGCCGCCGGGCGCACCGGAATTGACGCTGGCCGCGGTCACCTCGTACCTGCGCGAGGAGGGCCTCGCCACCTACAAGCTGCCGGAGCAACTGGAGGTGGTGGAGGCCCTCCCGCGCAACGAGACACTGCGCAAGGTGCTCAAGTACCGCCTGCGGGAACGCTTCTCGCGGCCCTAGGCAGCGACCGCGCTCAACAACGGATCACTCGGGCACCGTGAAGTACGCCGCGAAGGCCCGCACGATCTCCTCCTCGGAGACCCGGCCGTCACGGTCGGCGTCGAGCGCGGCGGCCGCCGCGGCCGCGATGTCCTCGGGCACGCCGAGGGCCTTCAGCGCGCGCTGGGCCTCCTGGGGGCTCGCCGAGCCGTCGCCGTCGCTGTCGGCGACGCGCAGCACCGCGAGCAGGAAGGGGCGCGCGATCTCCGCGAACCGGCCGGGGTTGTCCCGCAGCCGCTTCACCGCGCCGCCCACGAACTCGTCCCGGGTGATGCGCTGGTCCCCGTCCCGGTCCGCGATCCCGGCCATGCCCTGCCAGAACGCCTCGGCACCGATGTAGAGGGCCTGGCCCTTCTCGGAGCGCGCCGTGGCGCCGAACTCCGCACACAGCGCGGCCGCCGCCGTGCTGAAGTCCTCACGGGAGATGTAGCCGTTGCCGTCCTGGTCGAAGGTGGCGAACCGGGCCGCGATCCTACGCTCGTACTCGGCACTGTCCATGATCTTCGGGCCGCCTCACTTCCGCGGTTGGGGGGTGTCTTTCCTGGTGCTGCCTGGTACTTCTCGCAGCGAGCGTACGTCTTCGAAGACGCCGGGGAGACGGGAAACCGGCGCTTGTGCCAAGACCGCGGAAATTCCGCGACACGGGTGTGGCACAGCCGTGATGTGCTGCACTGTTCCGCGTGGAAGCGGTTGCGGCGAGTGTCATAGCGGTGTTGGGAACCCTGCTCGGTGCGGGGGTCACGCACTCCTTTCAGCGGCGGGCGATCGAGCGGACGGAGGAGTTCACGCGCGGCGAGAAGCTGCGGCAGGAACGGATCGACGCGTACTGCGCTTACGCGGGTGCGCTCGTCGGCTACCGGCGGCTCCTGGTCGACCGCTGGTTCCGGCGCGAGGAGAACCGGCACGAGGAGAGCGAGGCGGCGCGCTTCCAGTCCTACGAGCTGCGCTCCGAAGCTCAGGAGGCGCTGTTCCGGGTGCAGTTGCTGACCGCGGACGACGCGCTCGTGCGGCAGGCGGCAGCGGCCCTCGAAGACGTCGCCGAGGTGCACAAGGCCGCCGACAGGGACGCGCTCGCCGAGCGGCGCCGGGTCTCGCGCGAGGCCATCAACTCCTTCGTGGCGGCGGCCAAGCGGCACGTGTGACCGCTCACGCGGAGAGCGGTGCCGCCGTCTCGTCGAGCGCGGCGCCGACGTCCGGGTAGACCTCGAAGAGCCGTCGTACGCCCAGGGCCGCGAGGACGCGGTTCACGTGCGAGCCGTCCTCCGCGCCGCGCGCGGGCAGGATCAGGCGCAACCTGCCCTGGCAGGAACGGATCAGACGGCGCGTGGCGATCAGTACGCCGACGCCGCTGGAGTCGCAGAACAGCACTTCGGAGAGGTCGAGGACGATGCTGCGGCGGCCTTCGGCCACGAAGTCGTGCACGTGTTGACGCACCACGGGCGAGGTCAGCAGGTCCATCTCGCCCGAGACGCACAGCACGGCCCAGCCGGACCGCTCGTCCATCGTCACCTTGAGCGTCACGCGTCACGCCTCTCGCTCGCCCTGCCCTGTTCCGCCGACTCGGTCTGTCCGCCCTGCTCAGCACGGTGATCCGGAAGCAATCCCTACGCTTCGTTCTGCTTCGGCTGCCCCAGCTGTCTCCCATGAAACACCAGCAGGTCACCGTCACTATCATCCGGTGCCCGCCGGGGGCGCCCTTTGCCGTAAACAGGAGTGCGCTGTCAGCGGCGCCGACTACATTCGAGTGAGGGTCAGAAACGGTACGCAGGAGGGGGCCGCATGCCGAAGGACGCGCCGCGGCGCTGGGACCGCAGGATGCAGCAGCGGCTCGCGCACGGGGAAGCCGCCGCGCTCGGCGAGCTGTACGACCGCTTCGCCTCGCTGGTGCACGGCCTGGCCCACCGCGTCCTCGGCGACGAGAGCGCCGCCGACCGCATCACCCGCGAGGTCTTCGCGCACGTCTGGGAGAACCCCGACGCGTACGACCCCAAGCAGGGCCCGCTGCGCTCCTGGATCGCCACGCTCGCCCACCAGCAGGCCGTGCGCAGGCTCCGCCAGACCGAGTCGGCCGCCCTCGCCCGCGGCGGCGAGGGCACCAAGGAAGACCTGGAGCGCAAGGTCCGCCGCGCCTCCGCGGCCGCCCGCGCCGACTACATCGTCACGGCCATGCCCACCCCGCTGCGGGCCGCCCTGGAGCTCGCGTACTTCCAGCGGCGCGACTACCGCCAGGCCGCCGCCGACCTCGGCGTCACCGAGGACGAGGCCCGGCGCAGGCTCCGCCTCGGCCTGCAGCTCCTGTCCACGGCGAACGACACGTCCCCCGGCACCTCGCCCGGATACGGGACGGCGCTGTGAGCGGCGCCGACACCCCCGAGCCGTTCGAAGGTCCGGACCGCCCCGAGGACGCGAACACCGGCACTCCAGGGGGCGCGGCCGTGCCGCGCATACCGATGCCGCGCTCCTCGATAGAGGACACCGGAGAGCCCCTGCCCGACCCCTCGCCCCCGGAGCCCGTGGAGCCGCTCGTCCTGGAGCACCGCGTCCTGAAGTCCCTGCTCGGCGCCTGGGCGCTCGCCGCGTGCTCCGCGGCGGAGTCCGCGGCCGTCGATGACCACCTGGGCGACTGCGGCCCCTGCGCGCAGGAGGCGCTGCGGCTGCGCGACGCCGTCGGCCTGCTGCACCCCGAGGAGAGCCTCGACCTCGACCCCGGTCTGCGCACCCGGGTCCTGGAGAGCTGCCTGGGCCGCCGTCCGCCGCGCATCCCGGTGCCCGAGTGGGCCGTGCCCTACGACGCGGAGACCGCCCGGCTCGACGCCCTCCTCCAGGACATCGGCGACTCGGAGTGGCACGCCCCGGTGCGGCTGCGCTGGTTCGAGGAGAACGGCCCGGTGACCCGCAAGACGACCGTGGCCGGAGTCATCGCGCACCTCCTCGCCGTCGACGGCCTGGTCGGCCTCGCCCTCGGCCTTGACGACCCGCTGGGCCCGGAGACCAAGGGCCCGCGCGACCCGGCCCACCGCACCGAGGCGTACTGGCGCGCCTCGTACTTCCCGCCCACGCGCGCGGTGCGGGGCCCCTGGCGCGAGCAGACCCACGAGGTGATCCGCACGGTGTCGTTCGCGGGCGGCGGCTCGGGAACGCTCCCCGTGCCGTACGGGACGGTGGCCGCGCCCGGACCGGACCCGGGCTCGGGCGCGGGATCCGACGAGGTCCAGAGGATCGAGCTGCCGCTGCGGGACTCGATGGTGGACCGCGCCTTCGAGTGCTGGATCCACGCGGGCGACATCGCCGACGCCGTGGACTACCCGTACGCACCGCCCGCGCCGCGCCATCTGCACCGCATGATCGACCTCGCCGCGCGGATGCTCCCCGGCACGCTGGCCGACCGGCGCCGTTCGGGGCTCGCGGCCCCGTCCCGCGGCCTGGTGGCGGCGGGCGCGCCGGGCCGCAGTCTGCGCCTGGAGATCGAGGGGCTCGGCGGCGGCGAATGGTTCATCCCGCTCGACTCCCCCGCCGCGAGCGCGTCCGCCGAGGAGGAAGTGGCGCACGTGGCGCTCGACGGCGTGGAGTTCTGCCGCCTCGCCGCGGGCCACGTCTCACCGGAGGAGGCGGCCGCCGGTCAGGACGGCGACCGCGAGGCCATCCGCGACGTGCTGTTCGCGGCGGCCTCGCTGAGCCGGATGTAGCCCGGCGGGGGGTTAAGCGAAGACGACGGTCCGGCGCCCGTTCAGCAGGATGCGGTGCTCCGCGTGCCACTTCACGGCGCGGGCCAGGGCCTGGCACTCCACGTCGCGGCCGATCGCGACCAGCTGGTCGGGGGTCACGTCGTGGCCGACCCGCTCGACCTCCTGCTCGATGATCGGCCCCTCGTCGAGGTCGGCCGTCACGTAGTGCGCGGTGGCACCGATCAGCTTCACACCGCGCGCGTGCGCCTGGTGGTACGGCTTCGCGCCCTTGAAGCTCGGCAGGAACGAGTGGTGGATGTTGATGATCCGGCCGCTGAGCGCCTTGCACAGGTCGTCCGAGAGCACCTGCATGTAGCGGGCGAGGACGACGAGCTCCACGTCCTCCTCGCGCACGATCTCCAGGAGCCGCGCCTCGGCCTGCGGCTTGTTCTCCTTGTTCACCGGAAGGTGGTGGAAGGGGATGTCGTACGAGGCGACGAGCTCGGCGAAGTCCGTGTGGTTGGAGACGACCGCGGCGATGTCCACCGGCAGCGCGCCGATCCGGGAGCGGAACAGCAGGTCGTTCAGGCAGTGTCCGAACTTCGAGACGAGCAGCACGATCCGCATCCGGTCCTCGGCGCGGTGGAGCTGCCAGTCCATGTGGAAGGAGTCCCCGATCGCGGCGAAGCTGGCCCGCAGCTTCTCGACGGTCACCGGCGCCTCGGCCGAGAAGTGCACCCGCATGAAGAACAGTCCGGTGTCGTGATCGCCGAACTGCTGGCTGTCCTCGATGTTGCATCCGGTCATGAAGAGATAACTCGACACGGCGTGCACGATGCCCTGCTTGTCGGGGCAGGAGAGGGTGAGGACGTACTGCTCAGCGGGTGCGGCGGGCGCGACGGACTGCTCGTTCATGCGCCCAAGGTTCCCATACGCGCGAGCGCGCTCGGAGCGCGCTCAGGCGGACCGCGTCAGAATCCGCAGCACCTCAAGGGTCCGGGGTTCCACATCCGGATCCTCCCCGTCGCCGGCCGCGAGGCGAACATGCGCCTCGCGCGCCGCGTGCACCGCTTCCGGCCACCCCGGGTGCTCGAGGTAGACGGAGACCATCGCGTCGGGCCCGACCTCGTGCATGATCCGCAGGACCCGCAGCACGGCCGTGTCGACGAGCGCCGCCTCCTGCGGATCCCGGAAGATCGTCCCGACGTATTTCTCCGCGGACCAGTTGTCCAGCCAGGTGTCCTCGACGAGCCGGTACACGGCATCGGTCACGTCCCCGTACTCCTCACGCCCCGCGAGCCAGCACGCGCGCTGGAATTCGGGGTCGGAGAGCATGTGCAGCGCCGAGCGCACGTTGCTGCGCCAGCGCCACCACGGCATGTCGTTGGTCGGCATGCCACCCATGGTGCTGGAGCGACGGCCGCGACGGGAAGACTTATCCGAACCTTGCACGGTCATCGATCGTACGTTCCCACTCTCTGCACTCGAACCAGCCCCCACACGTTCACCTTGATGTCACTGTCCGTTGAGAACGCGTCACGCCACGGTTGGCAAGCCACCGCAATCGTGCATACCCATGACCGGCAGGCGACGCACCTTCTTCCCCCGCCCCTCCCGAACCGCGGCACTCTCCGCGGCAGCGGCGGCGGCGTGTACGTCACTGATAGCCGGGTGCGGGGTCATCCCTGGAACCACGGGGGGTTCCAGGGAAGACCCCATCACCGTCATGACCTGGGCCCCCGAGAAGACCAAGGCCACCAACAAGCCCGGCGTCCCCGCGATGGCACAGGCGTACGCACGCTGGGTCAACGCCCACGGCGGCCTCAAAGGACGCGAGCTGCGGGTCATCACCTGCAACGACCACAACGACTCGGCGGGTGCCGCGGACTGCGCGCGCGAGGCCGTCGACAAGAACGTGGTGGCCGTCGTCGGCGCCTACAGCCAGCACGGCCGGTCCTTCCTGTCCCCGCTGGAGGTCGCGGGCATCCCCTACATCGGCGGCTACGGGATCACCGAGGACGAGTTCAGCAGCCCGCTCTCGTACCCCGTCAACGGCGGCGAGCCCGCGCTCCTCGCGGGCAACGGCCGCCAGCTCGCCGCCCGCTGCGACCGCGTCTCCCTCGTACGCCCCGACACCCTGGCCGGTGACGAACAGCCCAAGCTGCTCAACGCGGGCCTCGCCGACGGCCACCACAAGCCCGTCGCGGACATCCGCGCGCCCGAGGACGGCACCGACCTCACGCCCCAGGCCGAACAGGCCCTGCGCCACGCGGGCGCGGCCGACGGCTGCGTGACGGCGACGCTCGGGGCGCGCACGGACACGTTCTACGACTCGTTCAGGCGCATCAAGGACGACTATCCGCCGGTACGGACCTCCTCGGTGCTCGGCAGCGTCGACCAGTCCCTCGTCGACCGCGCCGGCGGCGCGACGGGCCCCTACGAAGGGGCGTACGTCACCGGCTGGTACCCCGCCTCCAGCGATCCCCGGTGGTCCCAGATGCGCGAGGTCGTCCGCGAGCAGGCGTTCGGCGACAACCGGGTCGACCCGGCGGACGCGGGCGTGCAGACGACCTGGATCGCGTACACCGTCCTGAAGCGGGTCGTCGAGTCGCTCGACGGCGGCGAGGTCTCGGCGAGCACGCTGCGCCGCGCCCTCGACGACGGCCTCAAGGTCGAGACCGGGGGCCTCACGCCCACGCTGAGCTGGCGCTTCGAGGACATGCTCGCGGCCAGCGAGTTCCCGCGCCTGATCAACTCGGACGTCACGTTCCAGGTGGTGCGCGACGGACGGCTCGTCCCGGCGCGCAAGGGGTTCGTGAACGTGGAGAAGACGCTGGAACAGACGGCGTAGCCACGGGGGCGGCGTAGCGGCGAGCCCCGCAGGGCCCGCCGCCGGGCGCCTCAGAGCTGGGTCTTGTTCCGCTCGGTCAGCTGGTACTTGCGGGCGATCGCGTTCCAGTGGTTGGCGGCCTGCTCCTTGGCGGTGGTCGCCGCGTTGCTCTGCTTGTTGCCCGCCACGGTCTGCGAGGTGGTGCGGGCGTGGCCCTTCTTGCAGCCCTTCTTGCCCCCCACCTGCTGCGCCCACGCCGCGTAGTGGTTGTCGGCGGCCGCCGACGCCTTCCACGCCTTGTTGAGCGAGTTGACCAGCTGGTCGTTGGCCGGGAGCTTGTCGACCTTCAGCCCGGCGAGCCTGCTGACGAGGCCGTTGCGCTGCTTGGCCGCGTTGCGCAGGTCGGTGGCCGACGGGCCGAGGTTCTGGCACTTGCCGACGTTGCGTACGGCGGCGATGACCGAGTCACGGCTGTTGTTGCTGTCGGCCAGGAGCTTGTCGAGGGCGACCGCCTGCTCCTTGGCCGGGTCGGCGGTCGGCGAGGGCTTGTCGTCGGCGGGGGCCGACGCGGAGACCGGCTTGCCGTCGTCCTTCTTCTCGTCGTCGTCACCGCCGGAGCTCAGCAGCGCGCCCGCTCCGACGCCGAGCACGGCGATGCCGATGCCGACGGCCGCGATCAGCGGCACCTTCGAGCCGGTGCCGCCGCGGCGGCCGCCGCCCCTGCCGCCGCTGCCACCCGGCTCGGGGGCGGGGGCGGGCGCGGGGTGCTCCGGGACCTGGACGCGGGGCATCTGCTGCGTGGAGGCGGGGCCTTCGGCCGCCGCCTCGGTGCGGAAGAGGCTGTCGAACTCGGCGGGCGGCTGCCGGTCGCCGGGGGCGCCGGGGCGGATGCCGTAGGGCGCGGTGCCCGGCTCGGGCGGGGGCCCGTTCCCGCTGGGGACGGGCGCGATGAACTGGGTGGGGTCGCTGTCGGACACCGGGGCACCGGGTGCGGGTGCGGCGGGTGTGTTCGCGCGGCCCAGGAACTGCGTGGCATCGGCGGCGGAAGCCTCGGGCGGCAGGGCGCCGGGTCCCACCGGGGGTATGTACTGCGTGGCCCCCTCGTCGCCACCGGGGGCGGCGGGCACGGGGGCGATGAACTGCGTCGCGTCGGCGTCCGACCCGGCACCGGGCGCGGCGACGGGCGGCAGCGGCATGCTCTGCGAGGCTCCCGCGGCGGGCAGCTGATGCGCCTGCGCGACGGGGGGCAGCTCCTGACCGGCTCCGCCGTGTCTCCCGTGTCCGGGCTGGCCGGGCTGACCGGGTTCGCCCTGAGCGGGCGGCGCCGCGTGGGCACCGTGCCGGGGCTGGGCGGCGTAGGGTTCCTGCCCCGCTGCCTGGGCCGGGTAGCCGTACGAACCCTGGGCGGGCTGACCGCCGTACGGCCCCTGGGCGGGCTGCCCGCCGTACGAGCCCTGCCCGGCGGCCTGGGCCGGGTAGCCGTACGAACCCTGGCCCGGCTGCCCACCGTACGAATCCTGCCCGGCCGCCTGAGCCGGGTAGCCGTACGAACCCTGGGCGGGCTGAGGAGGCTGCGCGCCCTGTTCCGGCTGACCGGCGTGCGCGCCGTGCGCGGGCTGCGCCGGGTACGCGCCCTGGGCAGGATGCCCGCCGTACGAGCCCTGCCCGGCGGCCTGCGCCGGGTAGCCGTACGAACCCTGGGCAGGCTGGCCGCCGTACGAGGCGTCCGCGTTGCCCGCGGGGGCGTACCCGCCGTGCTGCGGCGCGTACGGGTCGGCGGGCGGAGCCGCGCCCTCCGGAGGGAGGGGCATCGCCTGTCCCGGCTGGGGCGCGGGCGCGCCCCAGGCCTGGCCCTGGCCGTGGCCGGGCGGCGGGCCCGCCGTCTCGGGACCCCAGGGCTGGCCCCAGGGGCTGCCGCCCGCCGGGGCGGTGTGGCGGCCCGCGGAGCCGGGCAGCAGCGGTTCACTGCCGTCCGCGGGCAGCACGACGCCCTCGTGGGCGGGCCGGTCCGCGGGCTGCTGCGGATCGGAGGAAGCAGCGCCCTGACCGCTCTGCTGCGTCACCGGGACTCCTACATATGGGGGACCTACGGAACCGTCGGGTCACGCTACCGGGTCGCCACATCCCTCTGCCACGCAGCTCAGAACGCCGCCTCACGCTCAGCGGCGGCAGTAACACATCCTCACTCCCCGACGCTGTCTATGGGTGCCGCGGGCGGTTCCTCACGCCGCCTGGAGGTCGACGCGCGCCCCGAACTCCCGTACCACCGGCTCCTCCCGGTAGGGCTCGAGACGCTGCTGGAAGTCGTCGAGGTACTCCGCGCCGCGGTTGGACCGCAGCGTGCCGAGGAGTTCGACGGCCTTCAGGCCCGTGTGGCAGGCCTGTTCCACCTCGCGCCGCTGCACCTGCGCCGTGGCGAGCAGCACGAGGCCGATCGCGCGGCGCCGTGCCCGGGTCTCCGGGTGGCCTTCGAGGGATTCCTGCGCGCTGCGGGCCGCCGCGTCGGCCTGCCCCAGGTCACGGTGGCAATGCGCCATTTCATCGGCCAGATACGCGTGGTCGAAGTGCCGGATCCACACCGGGTCGTCACCGGACCCCGCTTCGCCGGACGCCCGGTCCATCGCCTCGACCGCACGGCCCGCGACCACCTGGGTCGCGCGCGCGTCGCCGAGCAGCGCGTGGCCGCGCGCCTCGGCGGCGTAGAACATCGCCTCCGCGCGGGGCGTGACCCGCCCGCGCGTACCCTCCTGGGCGGCGCGCGCCAGCTGTGCGATCTCGCGCGGGTTGCCGAGCTGGGCGGCGAGGTGACTCATCGAGGCGGCGAGCACGTACCCGCCGTACCCCCTGTCCCCGGCCGCCTGGGCCAGGCGCAGTGCCTGGATGTAGTAGCGCTGGGCGAGTCCCGGCTGGCCCGTGTCGACGGCCATGTAACCGGCGAGCTCGGTCAACCGTGCGACGGCCGCGAACAGTTCACGGCCGACCGCTTCCCGGTAGGAGCCCGCGAGCAGACCGGAGACCACGGAGTTGAGGTAGTGGACGACGACCGGACGCACATGACCGCTGCCGAACTGGTGGTCGAGCTGGGTCAGCGCCTCCGTCATCGCCTTGACGGCCGCCACGTCCGAGAGCCCGACGCGCGGCCCCGCCGTGCGTCCGACCTGCGGGTCCGGCGAGGAGATCAGCCAGTCGCGGCTGGGCTCGACGAGCGCGGACGCGGCCACGGACGAGCCGGAGAGGAAGTCCCTGCGGCCCACGTCGCTGCGCCACAGCTCGCAGACCTGCTCGATGGCGCCGAGAACGGTGGGCGAGAACTGCAGTCCCACGCCGGATGCGAGGTTCTTGCCGTTCGCCATGCCGATCTCGTCGATGGTGACGGTGCGGCCGAGCTTGCGGCCTAGCGCCTCCGCGATGATGCCGGGCGCCCTCCCGCGCGGCTGCTGCCCGCGCAGCCAGCGGGCCACCGATGTCTTGTCGTAGCGCAGGTCGAGACCGTGCTCCGCGCCGCACATGTTGACCCGGCGGGCCAGTCCGGCATTGGAACAGCCGGCTTCCTGAATGAGCGCCTGCAGCCTTTCGTTGGGCTGCCGCGCGACGAGTGGCCTGGCGGCCATGGGTACCCCCTGTGTGCACCGGGACCATCGAACCGAACGGCCACCGTGGACCGCTTCTCGATGATCAATGCCCTTGGGGCAAACGGAAGATGCGCCACAAACGGGCGATAAGTACGAACCCGGGCGTCCTCTGGTTGCCCCTGACCTGGCTACCCGCGCATGGAAGCCATTTCCCCTGCGCGCCCCCACCAGTGCACCCATGCGCCCCGTTCGCAGGATCGATGCTCCTCCTCCGCCCTCGCGTGCGCCCGTAACCCGAGGTGGCGGCGGGAGTTGAGAACTCCGTGGAAGAGACCATCGGAGTCACGTCAGCCGCGCAGATCCCGAAGCAGCGCGGAGAAGCCCTGCTGGACACGGCCGTGCGATACGCGGAAGAGCGTCACTGGGACGTGTTCCCCGGCACCTGGCTGGAGTCCGCGGAGGGCGCCGAGCAGTGCTCGTGCGGGGAGACCGCGTGCGCCTCGCCCGGCGCACACCCGGCGCGCGAGGACTGGGCGACGCAGGCCACCGGCAGCGCGACGGTGGCCAGGCGGCTGTGGCAGAAGCAGCCCACCGCGTCGATCCTGCTGCCCACCGGGCGTACCTTCGACGCGATCGACGTGCCCGAGACCGCCGGGTTCCTCGCGCTCGCCCGCATGGAGCGCATGGAGCTGACGCTCGGGCCCGTCACCTGCACGCCCGACCGGCGCATGCAGTTCTTCGTACTCCCCGGCGCCCTGGTCAAGGTCCCCGACCTGGTCCGCAAGCTGGGCTGGCCGCCTGCCGCGATCGACCTGGTGACGCTCGGCGAGGGCGCGTACGTGGCGGCGCCGCCGACCCGCTTCGGCGCGTCGGGCGCGGTCCAGTGGGCCTGCCGCCCCACAGCCGCCAACCGCTGGCTCCCGGACGCGGAGGAGATCATCTCCCCGTTGGCGTACGCCTGCGGCCGCGAGGCCCGCCGGTAGCAGATCCGGCTGCCCTGTGGGCAGTTGTTCCGCAGGGCGGAACGGGTGGGCACAGCCCCGGTGCCGAGCAACTCAGAGTCGACGGCGAGCTACCCGACGTAGGGTTTCGAGCACGGGCCGACAACGAGGGGCAGAAGCGTGACCGAGACAGCACCAGCCGTACGGGTGACAGGGCTCTGGAAGCGGTTCGGCGAACAGGTCGCGGTCGCCGGGATCGATCTGAGCCTGCCCGCGGGCAAGTTCATCGGCCTGGTCGGCCCGAACGGCGCGGGCAAGACGACCACGCTCTCCATGGTCACCGGACTGCTCAGGCCGGACCAGGGCACCGTGGAGGTCGTCGGCCACGACGTGTGGCGCGACCCGGTGGAGGTCAAGGCCCGCATCGGCGTACTCCCCGAGGGCCTGCGGCTCTTCGAGCGGCTCTCGGGGCGCGAACTGCTCGCGTACACCGGACGCCTGCGCGGACTGCCGGGCGCCGAGGTCGACAAGCGCGCCACCCAGCTCCTCGACGTACTCGACCTCGCGGGCGCCCAGCACAAACTCGTCGTCGACTACTCGACGGGCATGCGCAAGAAGATCGGCCTCGCCGCGGCGCTCCTGCACAACCCCGAAGTGCTCTTCCTCGACGAGCCGTTCGAGGGCGTCGACCCCGTCTCCGCCCAGACCATCCGCGGCGTCCTGGAGCGCTACACCGCCTCCGGCGCCACGGTGGTCTTCTCCTCGCACGTCATGGAGCTCGTCGAATCGCTCTGCGACTGGGTCGCCGTGATGGCCGCGGGCCGCATCCGCGCCCAGGGCACCCTCGCCGAGGTGCGCGGCGATGCGGCCTCCCTGCAGCAGGCGTTCCTCGAACTCGTCGGCGCGAACGGGCGCGACGCGGGCTCCGACCTCGACTGGCTGGGCGGCGGCGCCCGATGAGCGCCGCGGCCACCCCGGGGATCACCCCCGTCTTCGTACGCCTGAAGCTGTCGCTGCTCCGCAACGGCCTGCGCCAGTCCGCGGGACGGCGCGCCGCCTACATCGCGTCCGTCACCGTCGCCCTGCTCTTCGCCGCGGTGCAACTCCTCGGCCTGATCGCGCTGCGCGGCAACGAACACGCCACGACGGTCTGCGTGCTGCTCGTCGCGATCCTCGCGCTCGGCTGGGCGGTGATGCCGCTGTTCTTTCCCAGCGGCGACGAGACCCTCGACCCCACCCGCCTGGTGATGCTGCCGCTGCGGCCACGACCGCTCGTCCGGGCGCTGCTCGTGGCCTCGCTGGTGGGCATCGGGCCGCTGTTCACGCTCTGTCTGGCGCTCGGCGCGGCGATCGCGCTCGCGCACGGCGCGGCGGCGACCGTCGTCGCCGTGCTCGCCGTCGCCCTGACGGTGCTGGTCTGCGTGGCGCTCGCGCGCGCGGTCGCGGCCGCCAACATCCGCCTGCTGACCAGCCGCAAGGGCCGCGACCTCGCCGTACTCAGCGGCCTCGTCATCGCGGTCGGCGCGCAGGTCGTGAACTTCGGGGCGCAGAAGCTCGGTTCGTCCGGGCTCGACACGCTCGACCCGGCGGCGGACGTGGTGCGCTGGATCCCGCCCGCCGCCGCGCTCGGCGCGGTCGACTCGGTCAGCGAGGGGTCGTACGCGACGGGGGCGGCCCAACTCGTCCTCTCCGCCCTGGCCCTGTTCGCCCTGCTCGCCCTCTGGCAGCACAGCCTGACGCGCCTGATGACGACACCGGACGGCTCGACCCTCGCGGCCGCGGAGCCGGACAAGGGCACCTCCCGCACCTCGGGCGCACTCGGCGCGCTGCTCCCCCAGGGCCGCACCGGCACCGTCATGGAGCGCAGCCTGCGCTACGTGTGGCGCGACCCGAAGACGAAGGCGGCCTGGGTGACGTCCCTGGCCATCGGCCTGATCGTGCCGCTGTTCAACGCGCTCCAGGGCACCGGGTCCGTCTACTTCGCGTGCTTCGCGGCGGGAATGCTCGGGATCTTGATGTACAACCAGTTCGGGCAGGACACCTCGGCGTTCTGGATGGTCGCGATGACCATTTCCTCGCCGCGCGACGCGTACGTCGAAATCCGGGGCCGGGCCCTCGCCCTCCTCCTGATCACCCTGCCGTACGCGACGCTGGTCACGGTCCTCACGACGGCGCTGCTCGGCGAGTGGCACGCCCTGCCCGAGGTGCTCGGGCTCTCCTTCGCGCTGCTCGGCGCGATGCTGGCGACCGGCGCGTGGTCCTCGACGCGCTTCCCCTACTCGATCCCGCAGGAGGGCTACAAGAACGTGGCCCCCGGCCAGGCGGGCCTCGCCTGGATCTCGATCTTCGGCGGCATGGTCGCGGCGGCCCTGCTCTGCGCCCCGATCATCGCCCTCGCGATCTGGCTGCACGCCTCGGGCTCGGCGTCCTTGAGCTGGCTGCTGCTGCCGGTGGGCGCGGTCTACGGGGCGGCGATCACCGAGGCGGGCTCGCGGCTCGCGGCGCCCCGCCTGGCGAAGCGTCTTCCGGAGATCCTCACGGCGGTCAGCAGGGGCTGACACGGCGGCGGTCAGCAGGGGCTGACACGCAGGCGACCCGCGAGCCATGTGGTTCCGCCCGTACGAGACGGGCGGAAGCCGGCCGGACGTACCGGCGGCTCGCGGGTCGGGTGACTGCTTGGGATTGGGCCGGCCGCACGCTCGTATCGCGCACTGGTCCGGCACCGCACTCGGTGTGGTGACGGGCCGCTAGCCCGCAGCCACCTCTCGCGTCCGCAATGAAATCACTGCCGGATCACCTCCTTTCGTCGAGTGATGAACACCCTAGGAAGCGGGCCGTCGATGCTCAACCGATTTATTCGCCGGGCCGCGGTCCCGCATTTCTCCCCCACATATTTCGCTCCAACTTCCGGGAACCCCCTGTGGGGTGCGTCACGTTCGAGTTGAATGATCTGACGTGCGGTATACGCAGTTGGCGCGGCTCATGCAGTACAGGCAGCTCATGAGGACGAGGACACGGCCTGCAGGGGGTCCCAGGTGAGTGCTTCCCGACGGAGCGGAACTACCGACGAGCTGGGCCCAGAAGAGCCCGAGCCGGGCGGCGCCGAGCTGCTCGCGGCGCTGCTCGACGGCATGGACGCGGCGCTGTGCGCGCTCGACGCGGACGGCGTGGTGACGCACTGGAACCGCGAGGCCGAGCGGATACTCGGCTGGTCGGCGGCGGAGGCCGTCGGGCGGCAGGGGTTCTCCGGCTGGGCCGTGCGGACCGCGGACGCGGAGGAGGTCCGGGGGCGGCTGCTGGCCGCGATGGACGCCCCGGGGCGGCAGGTGCACGAGTTCGCGCTGGTCACCAAGGACGGCGGCCGGGTCCTCGTGCGGATGCAGTCCGCGGCCGTACGGGGCGGGGACGGCAAGCCCGCCGGGGTGTACTGCGCCTTCAGCGAGGTCCACGCGCAGATAGACCTGGAGCGGTCCATCGCCCTGAGCGAGGCCCTCTTCGAGCACGCGTCCTGGGGCGTCGTGCTCGTCGACGCCGACCTGCGGCCCGCCGTCGTCAACGAACACGCGGCGCGCGCGCTGGGAGTCGGCCGCACGGCCGTGCTCGGGCGGCCGCTCGCCGATCTGCTCGGGCAGGGCGTGGAGGAGCTGGAGAGCGCGCTCGCCCACGTCCTCGGCGAGGGTTCGCCGCCCGCACCCGCCGAACTGTGGGTGTCCGTACGCTCCGGCGCCGACAAGTCGGGCGGCGGCTTCGAGCGACGCTGCTGGCGCAGTGGCTTCGTACGACTGGCCTCGCCGCTCGCCGAGGAGCCGGTGCCGCTCGGCGTCGGCTGGCTCTTCCTGGACGTGACGGAAGCCAAGCAGACCGAGCAGGAGGCGTCCCAACTGCGCTTCCGCTCCCAGCAGTTGCACCGGGCGGCGCGGGCCGCGGCCGAATGCGAGGACCCCACGGAGGCGGCCACGGTCCACCTCGACTTCGCCCTGGCGGGCTTCGCCGATCACGCGCTGGTCGACCTGCTCGCGGGCGAGGACCCCGTCCGCCTCGTCCGGGTCGCGGCGACGCCCGCGGGGACGCCGGGGCCGTGCCTGCCGGTCAGCAAGGCGGGCATTCCGGTGCGCTACCCCGAGGGCCATCCCGCGCCGCAGTGCGTGGCGCGGGTGGGGTCCGTACGGGCCAGCGCGGGGGCGGGGGTGCGGGATTGGGCCGAGGTGCGGCAGTGGCCGGAGGGGTCGGTGCACGCGTTGTGCGCGGTGTTGCGGAGCAGGGGGCGGACGTTGGGCGTCGTGACGTTCCTCCGGGGGGCGGGGCGGGTGGCGTTCGAGCGGCCTGATGCGGCGTACGCGGAGAGCGTTGCGGCGCGGGTGGCGGCGGCGCTTGACCTGGCCCAGGCCGTACGGGGCTAGCCCCTCGGCGCCGGTCTCCCCCTGTAGGAACCTTTCCCACCCGCCCACCCGTATCTCCGCGACGGACCGCCCCTGTAGGAGCAACCCGCCTTGGGTTCGGCTGTGGGGCGGGGCCGCGGCGGTATGTCCGTCCTCGCCGTCCCAGGCGCACCGCCACGGCTTGGGCACCTCGGCACGAGGCCCCCAGTGCTCCGGGCGAACATACCGCCACGTCCCCTCGCGTAGCGACGCGGCTGCGGGCCGGTGGGGGCTCCGCCGCTGTGGGCAATCGTGCCGCTGGGCGGCACGGGTGGGCACAGCCCCCGGCGCCGAGGGGCGATAACCAAGGCATCCACCCGTCGCAGGCGGGGCCCAGCCCGGCGCCGAGGGACGGAACGGGGGCACAAGCCACGGTGCCTACACCGCGTGCAGCGCCAACGTCGGTGACAAGCGCGACGCCCGTACCGCCGGGTACAAGCCCGCCACCGTGCCGATCAGCAGCGTCGCGCCGAAGCCGCCCGCCATCGACCACGGCGGCACCACCCACGGCAGGCCGCCCGACACCGCGTACACCGCCGTCGCCCCCGCGCCCAGCACCACCCCGGCAAGGCCCCCGAGCCCGGACAGCATCAGGGACTCCGTGACGAACTGGATCCGGATCTGGCCCCGTGTCGCCCCTAGGGATCGGCGAAGGCCGATCTCGTAGCGCCGCTCCAACACCGAGATGATCATGGTGTTGGCGACCCCGACACCGCCCACCAGGAGCGCGATCCCGCCGAGACCGAGCAGCAGGGTCGAGAAGGCTCCCTCCGTGGCCGCCTTCGCCTGAAGTGCCGACGACGGGTCGGTCACCTGGACGTTGCGCGGGTTCTCCGGATCGACCGACGGGGCCAGCAAGCTCCGTACCGCACGCACCGACGCGTCCGTGGACCGCTCGTACACCGACGTCGGATGCCCGTCGAACCCGAGCAGCTTCCTCGACGCGTCCCAGCCCGTCAGCGCGGAGCGCTCCACGTCCGGCGCGAGCGGCAGCGGACCGAGGATGCCGATGACGGTGAAGTACCGGTCGCCGAGCCACACCTGCTGCCCGGGCGAGGTGATGCCGAGCCGCTCCGCCGCCACA
This sequence comes from Streptomyces kanamyceticus, assembly GCF_008704495.1. Taxonomy (NCBI): domain Bacteria; kingdom Bacillati; phylum Actinomycetota; class Actinomycetes; order Kitasatosporales; family Streptomycetaceae; genus Streptomyces; species Streptomyces kanamyceticus. The sequence goes on along the minus strand of NZ_CP023699.1, from coordinate 5,651,976 downwards.
TCGCCGAGCACGACCGACGGATAGCGGCTGTTCGCGGCGTTGAACCAGCTGCCGCGCGCCATCTCCCCGCGCAGCACCTTCAGCAGTCCCTCCGTGGCCGCCTTCACGGAGATGCCGCCCGTCTCGTCCTCGGAGATCTTCTCGCTGCGCCGCACGGACCGTTCGAGGTCCCCCGTGGCGCCGACGTCCTGGACCCCGTCGATCCGCCCGATCCGCCCTACGGCATCTCGCGGCAGGGTCACCTTCTCCCCGGAGAACATCGGCTCGCCGGGGGCGGCGACCAGCATGTTCGTACCCAACTCGTCGAGTTCCCGCATGAGTTTGGCCTGGCTGGACGACGAGATGCCCACCACCGCGACCATGGTCGCGATCCCGATGGCGATCCCGAGGGCGGACAGCACGACGCGTACGGGCCGACTGCGCAGCCCGGCGGAGCCGACGTGCAGAACGTCCCTGGGCCCGAGCCGGGCCGCCTTCAACCGCTCACTGCGAAACCGCTCACTACGACCGCGCATCACACGACCCGCCCGTCCCGCATCCGCACCTGCCGTGGCAGCCGTTCGGCGATCTCCGAGTCATGGGTGATGACGGCGATGGTCGCGCCCTCCGCGTTCAGGTCGTGCAGCAGGTTCATGACCGCGTCGCCGGACTCCGAGTCGAGCGCGCCGGTCGGCTCGTCGGCGAGGAGCAGGTCCGGTTCGCCGACGACGGCGCGGGCGATGGCGACGCGCTGTTTCTGGCCGCCGGAGAGTTCGTGCGGCCGGTGCCTCATGCGGTCGGCGAGCCCGACGCGCTCCAGGGCGTCCGCGGCCCTGCGACGGCGTTCGGCGCGCGGCAGGCCGGAGTAGAGCAGCCCCTCGGCGACGTTGTCGCGGGCGCTGATGCCGGGCACCAGGTGGAACGCCTGGAAGACGAAGCCGATGTGCCGGGCGCGCAGCGCGGACAGGCTGCGGTCGGCGAGGGCGGCGACGTCGTGCCCGGCGATGGCGACGGAGCCCGCGGTGGGGCGGTCGAGGGTGCCGACGATGTGGAGGAGCGTCGACTTCCCTGACCCGGAGGGCCCGACGATGGCGAGCAGCTCCCCCTGCGTGACGGTCAGATCGACGCCGCGCAGGGCGGCGACGCCGCCGGGGTACTCCTTGGTGACGCCGGTCAACTCGACGACGGGAGGCGGCGGTTGACCGACACCGCTTTCCACGGACGCAAGCTCGGTGCTCATACCTTCGGCACCCCGACCTTCATCCCCGCCCGCAGCCCCCCACCGCTCACCTCGACCCTGCCCTGCCCGAACATGCCGAGCTTGACCTTCACCTCACGCGTGCGGCCGCCCTCGACGACCTGGACGCCGAAGCCGCCGCCGGGCAGCGCGAGGAGCGCGTTGACGGGCACGGACAGGACGTCCGCGCGCTTCTCCCCGGCGAGGTTGACGGTGACCGGCGACTGGTCGAAGCCCTCGACCTTGCCGGGGTCGGCGAAGGTGACGGTGACCGGGATCTTGGGGGTCTTGTCGTTGGGGTCGTCGCCGGGCTTGGCGGTCCTGCCGACGGAGGCGATCTCGCCGTCGACGGTCGTGCCGTCCGGCAGCGTGACGGTCACCTTCGCGCCCTTCTTCGCGAGCTTGCCCTCGGCGACGTCGAGCTGCACGCGCACGACCCGCTCGGAACCGGTCGTGGAGAGCACGGGCTTGCCGGGCGCGACCTGGTCGCCGACCGCCGAGTCCGCGGACTTCACCCGGACCGCGGAGGGCTGGAAGGAGATCTGCTCGGGTCCCACGCGCCCGGTCTGCTTGCGGTCGTGGGCCTTCTGCCACCGCTTGACCGCGGCGGCGGTGCCGTCGGTGTAGGTGTCGTCGACGGTGAGCCACGCCCCGTAGCCGAGGTCGGTCAGGTTCTGCTCCAACTGCCGTACGTCGTTGCCCTTGTCGCCGACTTTCAGCGTGCGGTACATGGGCTCGGTGCCGTACATGAGGCGGACGGGAACGCCGTTCACCTCGTACAGGCGGCCGTCCTGGCGCACCGTGGAGCCGGTCTCGGCGGACCAGGTGAGGGTGCCCGTGGCGCCCGCGTTGACCTTGCGTTCCTTGGCGTAGCCGAGGGTGCCGTCGACCTGGGAGCCGCTCGTGAGGTCGCCGCGCTCGACGGACGCGGTGGCGGCGGGCAGCCCGGCGTCCTGCCGGGTGGAGTCCTCCTTGCCGCCCGCGTCGGCGAGCGCGGTGACCGCGATGCCGCCGCCGGTGACGGCGAGGAGGGCCACGACCGTGGCGACGACGGCGGTGCGCCGCCTCACTTGACGATGCCCTTGCACGCCTCGGCGGCCTTCTCCATCTTCTTGGCCTCAGCACCCTTGGGCATCGGCAGTGCCTCCATGGCCTTGCCGTCGAACTTTGGGTCCGGCATGTTGTAGCCGTTCTTGCGCATGCACTGGGCGTACTTGAGCATCTTGTCCTTGTCGGCCTGCGAGACGCCGCCGCCCTTGGCTCCGCCGCCCATGCCGCAGTCCTTCATGATCTTCTGCATCTTGTCCTGGCTCATGTCGCCGCCGATGGTGATGCCCGCGGCGTCCTGTCCCGACTTGGGCTCGTCCACCTTCATGCCGTGCTTGCGCAGGCACTCGCGCTCCTTGAACGCCTTGTCGGCGTCGGAACCCTTTCCGCCGTCGGCGCTGTTCTTCTTGGAGCCGGATCCGTCGTCCGATCCCGAGCCTCCGGAGCAGGCCCCCGCGAAGAGGGCGAGGGCGGCGAATCCTGACGCGAGTACCGCTGAGCGCTGGCGAGTCCTCATGGCGTGGCTTCCCTTCACATGGGGCGTGGGTGACGGCCACAGGCTGGCGGGAAGCGGGGTTTCGTTTCTCTCCACGGGGACGCTTACACCGGCGAAAGGTCACTCTCCGGTACACAGGTCGGCATGCGCGTACTTCTGGTGGAGGACGAGGACTTCCTGGCCGAGATGATCGCCGAGGGGCTCCGGCGCGACGCGGTGGCCGTCGACATCGCCTCCGACGGCCTGACAGCGCTACGCAAGCTGCAGCTCGGGGAGTACGACGTGCTGATCCTCGACCGCGATCTGCCGGGCCTGCACGGCGACGAGGTGTGCCGCCGCGTCGTACAGCAGCGGCTGCTCACCCGGGTCCTGATGCTGACGGCGGCGGGCACGGTGCGTGACCGGGTGGCCGGGCTCGGCCTGGGCGCCGACGACTACCTGACCAAGCCGTTCGCGTACGACGAGCTGCTCGCCCGCGTCATCGCGCTCGGCCGCCGGGCCCGGCCCGCGCTGCCGCCCGTGCTCGAACGGGCCGGGCTCGTCCTGGACACCGCGCGCCGCCAGGCCAGCAGGGACGGGCGTCATCTCGCGCTGTCCCGCAAGGAGTTCGCGGTCCTTGAGGCGCTGCTGCGGGCGGACGGCGCGGTGGTCAGCGGCGAGGACCTGATCGAACAGGTCTGGGAGGAGGACACCAGCTACCGCACCAACGCGGTCCGCGTCACCCTCTCCAAGCTCCGCGCGAAGCTGGGCGAGCCTTCGGTGGTGGAGACGGTGCCGGGCGCCGGGTACCGGGTCACGGGGCGGTCCCTGTGAGGCGCGGGCGCCTGCCGTCGGTGGGGATGAGCAGCGAACGGGCCCGGCTGACCGCGCTGTACGGCGGGCTGCTCGTCCTTGCCGGGGCGCTCCTGACCGGGCTCGTGTACCTGCTGGTGGAGCAGGGGCTCTACTCGTCCATCAGTACGGCGGTGACCACCGCCGTCCCCGGGGATCCCCGGCCGCCGTGGAAGGACACCGCCGCTTCGCTCCCGGCCCTTCAGGTGGTGCCCGCGACCCCGGTGCGGCGCACGCTGCCGTCCGCGGACACCGAGGGCCTGGCCATCGCGAAGGTCAGCGACCTCGCGGGCGAGGCCGCGCTCAACCGTCTCCTGACCGTCTCCGTCATCGTCTTCGCCGCGTACGCCGTGCTGTCGATCGCCCTCGCCTGGTGGATGGCGGGCCGGGTGCTCCGCCCCGTCGCGGTGATCACCGGCACCGCGCGGCGGCTCTCCGGGGCCAATCTGCACGAGCGGATCGGCCTGGACGCCCCGCCGGGCGAGCTGAAGCACCTGGCCGACACCTTCGACGAGATGCTGGACCGGATAGAGCGTCTGGTCGGCGCGCAGCAGCGGTTCGCGGCCAACGCGGCGCACGAGCTGCGCACGCCGCTCGCCGTGCAGCGGGCGGCCGCCGAGATCGGCCTCGCCGGTGAGCCCGACGCGGAGCGGGTGGCGATGATCCGCAAGAAGCTGATCTCCGTGGCGGACGACAGCGAGCAGCTGATCGAGGGGCTGCTGCTGCTCGCCGCGTCGGAGCAGGGCCTGGAGCGGCGCGAGCCCGTCGCGCTCGACGTCCTCGCGCACGCGGTCGCGGACGGCCTGGGTGCGGAGGCGGCCGCCTGGAACGTCGCCGTGACGGTGCGGGCCGAGCCGTTGACGGTGGAGGGCGACGGGGTGCTCCTGGACCGTCTCGTCCACAACCTGGTGGCGAACGGGGTGCGCTACAACGTGCCGGACGGCAGCGTCACCGTGCGGGTCGAGGGGGACGGCACGCTGGAGGTCACCAACACGGGCCCCGAGGTCCCTCCGGAGACCGTCCCGCACCTCTTCGAGCCGTTCCGGCGGCTGACCGAACGCACCCACGCGCGCGGGGAGGGTGCCGGTCTCGGTCTGTCGATCGTGGCGGCGATCGCGCGGGCGCACGGGGCGGAGGCCACCGCCGAGGCGAACAGGGAGGGCGGAGGCTTGACGGTACGCATCAGATTCGCCCCGTAAGGGCCACGGTACGGACCGGGCGCGCCCCGTAAGGGGCGCGGGGAACTGCGCGCCCGGCCACAACGGACCCGCAGCGACCCCACAACCAACACCGCTCAAGCCAAGCGCAGCGACCAGCGACTATCGACGGTAGAAGATCCGGTCCCCGTACTCCTCGAAGACCCGGCCGTTCCAGTCGTGCCCGCCGTCCACGTTCGCCGAACGGAGCAGGGGCGGCTGCTTGCCGCGGGCGACGAGCTCCTCGACGGCGGCGGCCATCATGGCCTGCATCAGCGCGTTGGTGACCACGCTGGACGCGGGGCCGAACGGCGCGTCGACCCCGTCGACGGCGAGCTCCGCGTCGCCCACCGCGATCTTGGAGTCGATCACGACGTCGCAGTGGTCCTTGAGGAAGGTGCCCGAGGTGTGCCGCGACCTGGTCTCGGTGGCGTACGCCACGGAGGTGACGCCGATGACCCGCAGGCCCAGCGCGCGGGCGTTCATCGCCATCTCCACCGGCAGCGAGTTCCGGCCCGAGAGCGAGATGATCACCAGTACGTCGCCGGAGCGGGCCGGGGACGAGTCGAGGACGGCGCCCGCGAGCCCGTCGACGCGCTCCAGGGCGGAGCCGAGCGTGGCGGGCATGACGTCGACGCCGACGACGCCCGGCACGGCGAGCAGGTTCATCAGGGCGAGGCCGCCCGCGCGGTAGACGACGTCCTGCGCGGCGAGCGAGGAGTGCCCGGCGCCGAAGGCGAAGAGCCGCCCGCCGCCCTCGACGGCGTCGGCGAGCACGGTGCCCGCCTCCGCGACGTGCCCGGACTCCTCGTCACGGACACGCTGGAGCAGCCCGATGGCGGCGTCGAAGTACCGGCCGACCAATTTACTCTCGCTCTTGGAGCTCATTCGCCTCACGTTGCGGTCTGGACCTATGCCCTGTCAACACTGTCTCAGGCCCCTCAGCGGCGGGAATTCCACCGGCGCGGCACGGTTGTCAGTGGTATGCGTCAGAATTGAGGGCAGGGCCAGCGCACGAGCGAATTCTGAGGGGCACCCATGTCGGGGCTGATTGACACCACTGAGATGTATTTGCGCACCATCCTCGAGCTTGAGGAGGAAGGTGTGGTCCCCATGCGCGCCCGGATCGCCGAGCGGCTCGACCAGAGCGGACCGACGGTGAGCCAGACCGTGGCGCGCATGGAGCGCGACGGCCTGGTGGCGGTCGCGAGCGACCGTCACCTGGAGCTCACCGAGGAGGGCCGCCGTCTGGCCACCCGTGTGATGCGCAAGCACCGCCTCGCGGAGTGCCTGCTCGTCGACGTGATCGGGCTCGAGTGGGAGCAGGTGCACGCCGAGGCGTGCCGATGGGAGCACGTGATGAGCGAGGCGGTGGAGCGCCGCGTCCTGGAGCTGCTCCGCCATCCGACCGAGTCGCCGTACGGCAACCCGATCCCGGGCCTGGAGGAGCTGGGCGAGAAGGACGGCGCGGATCCGTTCCTGGACGAGGGCATGGTCTCTCTGATGGAGCTGGACCCGGGCGCCGAGGGCAAGACCGTCGTCGTCCGCCGCATCGGCGAGCCGATCCAGACGGACGCCCAGCTGATGTACACGCTGCGGCGTGCGGGCGTGCAGCCCGGCTCCGTGGTGAGCGTGACGGAGTCCGCGGGCGGTGTGCTCGTGGGCAGCAGCGGTGAGGCCGCGGAGCTGGCCTCGGACATCGCCTCGCACGTCTTCGTCGCCAAGCGTTGATCAAGCACTGACCCGGCGCCGATCGAGCGCTGGGAGGGTTCCGCTTCGGGCGGCGGCCACCCGTTGTTGGGGCGTACGTCGCCGGATGCGGGCACTGAGGTCAACTTCCGTTACTAGAGGGGAAGTTGACAAGACCCCGGGATCTCCACGAGATCTCTCGGAGTCCAAGATTCAGTGTGCGGAATCGCAGCGGCCGAGCGTTTTGCGTGCAAGGCTGTCGCGAGAGGCATATGACCTGAGGGCTCTTGACCGTGTCGGCACCGGGTCTGGCCGCACGGCCGGAGAGGGGGCAGAAGTATGTGCCCGTCTGGTGAGCACGAACGTCCGTCCGATGGACGGGCTCGTACCGCCCGCGGACCAGTAGAGGGCCCCGGCGCCCAAGAGCGCCGGGGCCTGTCCTCCCCTGTGCTGACCTGGAGCCCCGAGCTCTCAAGGTCATTCCCCTCGGACCGGCTTCCCCGAGCGGCCCGCCCCCCGATGAAGATCTCCCCTCGGCAGCGCCGGCCAATCCTTGAGACCGGTCACCCGAACGAGGGGTGTTATCGCCGATCCGGGCGCTTTCGAAAGGGAGTTCGATAGCGTGCGGGGGTGCGGAGCAGGACCAGGCGTGGAACCCGAGCGGAATCAAGGGGGGTGCCAGGAATCATGGTGCGGCGCATCGACGTGACAGGTGCGGGTGGCGTACGCCTCGCCGCCTGGGAGTACGCCGACCCTCCCAAGCTCAGGGAGGTCGAGGGCTCGTCAGGCGGAGTGCTGTTACTGCACGGCCTCATGGGCCGCGCGTCCCACTGGGCGGACACCGCCCGCTGGCTCTCCGAACGCCACCGCGCGGTCGCACTCGACCAGCGCGGCCACGGACAGAGCGAGAAGCCCCCCGAGGGCCCCTACAGCCGCGACGCCTACGTGGACGACGCCGAGGCCGCCCTCGACCAGCTCGGCCTCGCGCCCGCCGTGCTCATCGGCCACTCCATGGGCGCGCTCACCGCCTGGCAGCTCGCCGCGCGCCGCCCCGACCTCGTCCGGGGCCTGATCATCTGCGACATGCGGGCCTCCGCGCTCGGCGCCGCGTCGCAGCGCGAGTGGGAGGACTGGTTCAAGTCCTGGCCCGTTCCCTTCGCCACCCTCGCCGACGTCCGCAAGTGGTTCGGTGAGGACGACCCCTGGGTGGAGCGCCCCAACCCCGCGCGCGGCGAGTTCTTCGCCGAGGTGATGACCGAGGGCAAGGACGGCTGGCGGCCCGTCTTCGACCGCGCCCAGATGCTCAAGTCCCGCGAGACGTGGGTGCACGACGCGCACTGGGAGGAGCTGATCCAGGTCCGCTGCCCCACCCTCGTCGTACGCGGCCTGGACGGCGAGCTGGGCCGCGCCGAGTCGCAGGAGATGGTGCGGGTGCTGCCGCGTGGGGAGTACGCGGAGGTGGCCGATGCGGGGCATCTCGTTCACTATGACCAGCCGGGCGCTTGGCGCGCGGCGATCGAGCCGTTTCTGGACGGGGTCCTGACGGGGTAGCGGCCGGTCCGCGGGTGGGCTGATGCCGGTCGCGGCCTGCGGCCTGGCTCGTCCTCAAACGCCGGACGGGCTGATTTTTCCCCGGCCCGGCTGAAATTGCCCGGCCCGGGGAAATTGCCCGGTCCAGCCGAATTTTCCGGCCCGGCTGGAAATCTCACGGGCTGAGGCGCTCCAGGTGCCACCCCTGGCCCGCCTCGCGTACGTACCTCAAACGGTCGTGCAAGCGGTCCGATCGCCCCTGCCAGAACTCCACCGCCGTCGGGGTCACCCGGAAGCCGCCCCAGTTCGGTGGGGCCGGGACCTGTTCGCCCTCCGGGTAGCGCGCCGCCAAGTCCGCGTACGCGCGGTCGAGTTCTCGCCGCGAGGTGAGTACGGAGGACTGCGCGCTGGCCCAGGCGCCCAGCTGGGAGCCGTGTGGGCGGGTGCGGAAGTAGGCGACGGTCTCCTCGCGGGCCACGCGTGCCGCCGTGCCCGAGACGATGACCTGGCGGGCCATGGGGTGCCAGGGGAAGAGCAGCGAGACGTACGGGTTGGCGGACAGCTCGCGGGCCTTGCGGGACTCGTAGTTGGTGAAGAAGACGAAGCCGCGCTCGTCGAAGCCCTTCAGGAGCACCGTGCGGGAGCTGGGCCTGCCCTCGGCGTCGGCCGTGGAGACGACCATGGCGTTCGGCTCGTGGACGGCGCCCGTCGCGCGTGCCGCCTCCTTGAACCAGAGCGCGAACTGCTCCAGGGGGTCGCCGGGCAGCGCGGCCTCGGCGAGCCCGTCGGTGACGTACTGCTCTCGCATGTAGGCCGGTTCGGGAACGGGGGCACTGGAGTCGGTCACGCGGTCATCTTGCCGTATACGTAGGAGCGCGGACGCAGGGGCGCTCGACGGGGCGCACTACGCCACGGAGAGGTGACGTGTGGCACTGAGTGCCGCATTCGATCGCCAAAGGTGGCACCAAGGGATATCGTCCTGCTGCCGAATCGGTTGGGTGACCACCAGCCTCACGGGGCATCACCGGGATGACCGTTCCGGACCGCGAGTCGGCGAAGTCGACGCACACGACCGCGGAACCGGACCGAAATTGCCCACTTCTGACACATGGTCACGAGCTGATCGCAACCCCATCTCTCGAAACCATCTTGTCGAACACATCACGAGGAGCCGCCTGATGTCCGACTTCGTACCCGGACTTGAAGGAGTCGTCGCGTTCGAGACGGAGATCGCCGAACCGGACAAGGAGGGCGGCGCCCTTCGCTACCGGGGCGTCGACATCGAGGACCTGGTCGGCCACGTCTCCTTCGGGAACGTGTGGGGCCTGCTCGTCGACGGCGCCTTCAACCCCGGTCTGCCGCCCGCCGAGCCCTTCCCGATCCCGGTGCACTCCGGCGACATCCGCGTCGACGTCCAGTCCGCGCTCGCGATGCTCGCGCCCGTGTGGGGGCTGCGCCCGCTGCTCGACATCACTGAGCAGCAGGCCCGCGACGACCTCGCGCGCGCCGCCGTCATGGCCCTCTCCTACGTCGCCCAGTCCGCGCGCGGCCAGGGTCTGCCGATGGTGCCGCAGCGGGAGATCGACAAGGCCGACACGGTCGTCGAGCGCTTCATGAAGCGCTGGCGCGGAGAGCCCGATCCCAAGCACGTGCAGGCCGTCGACGCGTACTGGACCTCGGCCGCCGAGCACGGCATGAACGCCTCCACGTTCACGGCGCGCGTCATCGCCTCCACGGGGGCCGATGTCGCGGCGTCGCTGAGCGGGGCCGTGGGCGCGATGTCGGGACCGCTGCACGGCGGGGCGCCGTCCCGGGTCCTCGGCATGATCGAGGAGATCGAGCGCACGGGGGACGCGGTCGCGTACGTGAAGCAGGCCCTGGACAAGGGCGAGCGCCTCATGGGCTTCGGGCACCGGGTCTACCGGGCCGAGGACCCGCGTGCGCGAGTGCTTCGCCGCACCGCGCGTGAGCTGGGGGCGCCCCGCTTCGAGGTCGCCGAGGCGCTGGAGAAGGCGGCCCTGGACGAGCTGCACGCCCGCCGCCCCGACCGCGTCCTCGCCACCAACGTGGAGTTCTGGGCGGCGATCGTCCTCGACTTCGCCGAGGTGCCCGCGCACATGTTCACGTCGATGTTCACGTGTGCGCGCACCGCGGGGTGGTCGGCGCACATCCTCGAACAGAAGCGGACGGGGCGGCTTGTCCGCCCCTCGGCCCGGTACGTGGGACCTGCGTCGCGGGGCCCGCAGGCGATCGAGGGGTACGACGAGATCGCGCGCTGAGGGCCTCCGGCACGAGGCTGGTGCCGGGAACTCCCGCTCGGCCCCGTGACACCGCTGCCTCACCCCACCCACCCGCCCCCTCCAGGCCCGACCTCACGCCACCGGCCACCCGACGCCAGATCAGGTCCGGCCAAGCCAGGTCGGGTCAGGTCCGGTCAAGCAACCGGGACTTGAGGGCCCGTGCCAGCCAGGAGGGGGACTGGTAGGGCATCGCAGGACGCTTCTCCAGGCGGCCGCCGCCGCTAATACCGGCCCGGCCACTCCTCGGAGTGGCCGGGCCGCTTCTGTGCCCGCGGGGGCAGCGCGGCAGCGTGCTGGCTTCGTGCTGACTCGGGCGAGCACCATAAAGATCCCTGCGCCCCGCGCCGCCCCTACTCAGGGGGTCGGCTGTAGCGCTCCAGCGTCGCCTTGCGGGTCGACGGGTCCATGAGCCGCAGCTCCCACGGCCCGGTGTTCACGTCGAAGTCCTTCCCGAACCCGACCCACTTCCCGGCCATCCTGCGCCCGGTCGGCTCCACCAGCATCTGAACCGCCCCGTGATAGCGGGCGCCCTGGTAGTACCCGTCGGGGGCGGTCTGCTCCGTCCATGACCCGGTGACAACGGACTGGTCCAACGTCAAGTCAATGGAGAGCGGGCTGTCCGGGCTGGCGGACGCTCCGGGCAGACTCCGCACCGTGAGCCGGTTGCCGGTCTGCACCACCACTACGTAGTGCTTGCCCTCGTAGGAACTGTCCCGGCCGGATGAGTAGTACTCGTACCTGGACAGCCAGACTCCGCCGTACTGCCCCTGAGCCTCGGTCGCTGGATCCGTCTCGGCGGACGCCGCAGCCACACCTTCCGGGTCGGGGTCCATGTCGTGCCCCCCTGCTCCGTCGTCGTGCACTCGTGCCATAACTGCCAGTGCGAACCCGAGCTCCTCAACGGGGCGCCCTGTGACTCGCTCCAGGGCTCTCACATACACACCCCGGGGGGAGCGGCTGACGCCAGCCTCCCAACGCTGCACGAGCCGCTTGCTGGCTTCGTTGCGCTCCCCCAGCTCCTCACCTGCCCGGCGCAAGGCTCGGGCCAGATCTTCTTGACTCATGCGCATGCCGATACGGACGGCACGCAGGGTGTCGTTAGGCTCCGCGACCGTGGCTGTCATGTGAGTCACGCTAGACCCAATCACCGTTGAATGACACCGAATTGACGCCCCTCAACCGACGTCGGTCGGACGCCTTCCATGACGTCGCGGTGACCTGGCAGATGGCGGAACCATCAGGCCTGTTCCCCCAACTGACGGAGGTACGGGCATGACCACAGCAGTGGAGTACAAGACAGGCGCCTCACTCGTAGACGACGAGACGTTCGGGCACTTCGTGCTCTTCCTGATCAACGACATGGGAGAGGACCCTCGGCACGCTCCCGGCATCGTGGACCAGGCGTTGGCCTACTTCGGCACGGTGGCCGTACACGACGGCCTGCCGCTCATGCCGTCCGACGCGGTGGACCGAGGAATCCACTGCGTCTACCTGCACACCAGGGACGCCGCAGCGCTCTTCGACCGCATCGCGGGCAGGTTCCTCCACCACAACCCGCACCCCGAGAGGGGGGCTCGCCCCGCTGGCTCGCTGATCCATACGAAGTCCGCGATGCGTGACGCGGGCTTCGTCGTCGAGGACAAGTATTGGGCGCACGTCGAAGGCGGGGTCTCGCAGTGCGACTCCGACGACGGTCGTCCCTACTAGGAGCTGCGCCGGGACCGGCCCTCGCATTGAGGGCCGGTCTGCGGCGGTCTTCCATTTCCCGTCTCCCATTTCCGTCTCCCGATTCCCCCAGGAAGGACAGCTGTGGCTGACACGCTCGCGGAGTTGCCGTCGGAGGTCGAGGCGGTCGTGCGGCCGAGGGCCCTGAGGGTCGTTGCCGACCGGCGCGGCTCCATGGTGTGGGAGGCCGAGTCGCCGTACGGCCGGGTGGCGGTGAAGGTCGGGTACGCCATCGACGGGAAGCGCGGGTACACAGCTCTCGCCCCCGCTCGCGAGGCATCCGTTCTGCGCACCCTGGGGAGACCGCACGTCGCCTACGGCACATGGGACCGAGGCACGTTCAGCGTGCAGCCCTGGTACGACGGAGTGGCCCTTTGGCCTCTCTGGGAGTACCGCAGGAAGGGCCCCCAGGCGCCCATCGACTACGGAACCGCAGCTCAGTGCGTAGAAGCCCTCGACCGTCTCCACAGCGACGGCTGGGTCCATGGAGACATGCAACCCGCCCACCTGATCGTGGACGGCGGCAGCATCCACCTCATCGACCTCGCGTTCGCACGCGGCGGCCGCGTCGACTCCCTCTACGACTTCCCGTATCCGGGGTGCCTCGTCCACTACGAGCCACCCGAGATCTCCCGCGCCGTGCTGGCCACCGGCACGGCCACGCCATCCCCAGCGGCCGACGTGTACGCCCTGGGGGCGTCCCTGCTGATCTCTGCCACCGGCATCAGGGCGATGGAGTACCCGGACCATGCGGAGCGCGAGGAACAGCGGCAGGCCGTCGTCGACAACAAGCGACGCCCGTTCGACCTACCGGGACCCTTCGGCGTCATGGTCGACCGGATGCTGAGCTACGAACCGTACGACCGCCCCGCTCTGTCGGAGGTAGCAGCGGAATTCCGCAAGGCGTCGACGTAGAAGGAGCCGTGGAGGCCCCGGCCGTGTTCGGCCGCTGGAGGGAACCGCCGCACCGGAGACTTCGCCCGCCCCGGATGGGTCCACCAGCCGACGAGGCCAAGTCACGCTGGGCGGGGGCGGGCGGGTGGGGTGAGGCGGTCGCGGGGATGCTGACACTGTGCCCGGGCCCAGCCGCCGCTCCCCTGCGCCCGACCCCTACAACACCCCCTCCACCAGCACCGTCCACTGCGCCACCACCCGTTCCCGCCGCGCCCCGTCGTCCGTCAGGAGGTTCGCCAGGCCCAGGCCCCGGGCCATGTCCAGGAGGCCCTGGATCGTTTCGCGGACCCCGGGGCGGGACTCGTCCGCGCCCAGCAGTTCCACCGCTATGCGGTGCGTCTCGCGGCCCACGCGGGATTCCAGTTCCGTGACGCGTGAGCCCAGTTGGGGCTCGTTGGACGCGGCCACCCACAGGTGGAGTGCGGCGCGGAAGAGCGGGCCCGTGTAGAGGTCGACGAGGGCGGCGACCACCGCCGCCCTGTCCTGCGCGGGCAGCTCCCGCAGGGCGGTGGAGCGCTGCTCGGCGACGTACTCCACGGCCGCCGTGAAGAGGTCCTCGCGGGTCGGGAAGTGGTGCTGGGCCGCGCCCCGCGAGACCCCCGCGCGCTCGGCGACCACGGAGACCGTGGAGCCCGCCCAGCCGTGCTCGGCCAGGCAGGACACCGCGGCCTCCAGGAGCTTCAGGCGGGTGGCACGGCTGCGGTCCTGCTTGGGCGCGCGGTCGGCGGCGGTCACAACGCCCATGGGCGCTCCCGTCGTTCGAGGAACGCCGCCATCCCTTCCCGGGCCTCGGCGGAGCCGAAGAGCCGCGCGGACAGGGCGGTGAGGGCGTCCGAGTGGTCGTCGAATGCGTCGAGCACCCTAGCCGTGAGCAGCTTCTTCGTCTCGGCCAGGGCGCCGGGGGCGGCCGCCCGCACCCCGTCCAGGAGGGTCTGGACCATCCCGTCGGGCTCGGCCGCGTACGCCGTGACGAGGCCGATCCGCGCCGCCTCCGCGCCGTCGAAGCGCTCCCCGGTGAGGAAGTAGCGGGACGCGGCGCTCGGGTCGACGCGGGGCAGCAGCGGCATGGAGATCACGGCGGGCGCGACCCCGATGCGCACCTCCGTGAACGCGAAGGAGGAGCCGGGTCCCGCGACCGCCATGTCGCAGGCGCCGAGGAGACCGAGCCCGCCCGCCCGCACGTGCCCGTCCACCCGGGCGATCACCGGCTTGGGCAGTTCGACGAGGAGCCGGAGCAGCGCCACGAAGGCGGCGGGGTCCGGCGGGTCCTTCAGGTCGGCGCCCGCGCAGAACGTCGTGCCGGTGTGGGTGAGCAGGACCGCGCGGGTGCCCGGGTCCTCGCCGAGGTCGCCGAACGCCTCGGCCAGGGCGCCGAGCAGGTCCGCCGAGAGCGCGTTGCGCCGCTCGGGCAGGTCCAGGGTGACGGTGGTGATGCCACGCACCGTCGAGGCGACGGACAGGCTCATGAAAGCGCTCCTCAGTAGGACTTGGGCAGGCCGAGCGTCTGGTGGGACACGTAGTTGAGGATCATTTCCCTGCTGACGGGGGCGATCCTGGCCACCCGCGCGGCCACGATGAGCGAGGCGAGCCCGAACTCCTTGGTGAGGCCGTTGCCGCCGAGCGTGTGCACGGCCTGGTCGACGGCCTTCACACAGGCGTCGGCCGCGGCGAGCTTGGCCATGTTGGCGGCCTCGCCCGCGCCGGTGTCGTCGCCCTCGTCGTAGAGCCCGGCGGCCTTCTGCATCATCAGGCGGGCCAGTTCGATCTCTATGTGGCACTGGGCGAGCGGGTGCGCGATGGCCTGGTGGGTGCCGATGGGGGCCTTCCAGACGGTGCGTTCCTTGGCGTACTCGGTGGCCCTGTGCAGTGCGTAACGGGCCATGCCCAGGGCGAACGCGGCGGTCATGATCCGTTCGGGGTTCAGGCCCGCGAAGAGCTGGAGCAGGCCCGCGTCCTCGTCGCCGACGAGCGCGTCCGGGGGCAGTCGCACGTCGTCGAGCGTCAGCTCGAACTGCTTCTCCGGGGCCTGGAGTTCCATGTCGATCTGCCGCCGCCGGAAGCCTTCGGCGTCGCGCGGGACGATGAACAGGCACGGCTTGAGGCTGCCGGTCCTAGCGTCGGACGTGCGGCCGACGACGAGGGTGGCGTCGGCGATGTCCACGCCGGAGATGAAGACCTTGCGGCCGGTCAGGAGCCAGTCGCCGGAGTCGGGGTCGCGGCGCGCCGTGGTGGTGATGCGGTGCGAGTTGGAGCCCGCGTCCGGCTCGGTGATGCCGAACGCCATCGTGCGGGACCCGTCGGCGAGCCCGGGCAGCCACTTCCGCTTCTGGGCCTCCGTGCCGAAGCGGGCGATGACGGTGCCGCAGATCGCGGGCGAGACGACCATCATGAGGAGGGGCGAGCCCGCCGCGCCCAACTCCTCAAGGACGATGGAGAGTTCGGCGATGCCGCCGCCTCCGCCGCCGTACTCCTCGGGCAGGTTCACGCCCAGGTAGCCGAGCTTGGCGGCGTCCGCCCACAGCTCGTCGGGGTGGCCGTCGGCCGCCACGACGCGGGTCATGTACTCGCGGCCGTAGCGCTTGCCGAGGGCGGCGACGGCGGCGCGCAGGTCCTGGTGCTCCTGGATTTCGAGGCTCATACGGACTCTTCCTCCTGTACGACTCCGCTGGAGTCCTGTACGACGGCGAGCAGCGCGCCGACCTCGACCTGCTGGCCGGGGGCGGCGTGCAGGGCGGTGAGCGTTCCGGAGGCGGGAGCGGAGACGCGGTGCTCCATCTTCATGGCCTCCAGCCAGATGAGGGGCTGCCCGGCGGTGACCCGAGCCCCTTCGGTGAGTCCTTCGGCGACGCGGACTACGGTGCCGGGCATCGGGGCGAGCAGCGATCCGGGCTCGCGGCGGGCGGTCGGCTCGGGGAGCAGGGGCAGCGCGGTGAGGACGGTGCCGCCCCGGGACGTGCCGACGTAGACGCGGCCGTCACCCCCCTCGCCGTACCGCGCGATCGCGAACTCGCGTCGTACGCCATCGACTTCGAGCACCACGCGCTCCGCCGCCACGGCGACGACACGGACCCCTTCGGCGGTCAGGCCGTCCCGCGTGTGGTCGTAGCGGACCTCGTGCTCGGCGCCGTCGGGCTCGGTGCGGTAGCGCTTGACGCGGGGCGCCGAGCGGAGGTTGCGCCAGCCGCCGAACCGGGAGCGGCCGTGCGCGTCCGCGAGGGCGGCGGCCAGCGGTGCGTGCGGGTCGGGCGCGGCGGCCGCGAGGTCGGCGAGGTGCCGGTCGTAGAAGCCGGTGTCCATGCGGGCGCCGGTGAACTCCGGGTGCCGCAGGGAGCGTACGAGCAGGTCGCGATTTGTCACCGGGCCGTGCACCGCCGCCCGTTCCAGGGCCCCGGCGAGCTTGCGCACGGCCTCGGCGCGCGTGGGGGCGTGCGCGACGGCCTTGGCGAGCATGGCGTCGTAGTGCACGCCGATGCCGTCGCCCGCCGCGTACCCGGTGTCCAGGCGCACCCCCGGCACGGTCAGGCGGTGCAGCGTGCCGGTCTGCGGGGCCCAGCCCGCCGCCGGGTCCTCGGCGTAGATACGGGCCTCGACGGCGTGTCCGCGCGCGACGGGCGGCTCCCCCGTAAGCGGGTGCCCCTCGGCGATCCGGATCTGCAGCGCCACCAGGTCGATGCCGAACACCGCCTCGGTGACGGGGTGTTCGACCTGGAGCCGGGTGTTCATCTCCAGGAAGTGCGCCCGCCCGTCAGCGACGAGGAACTCGACCGTGCCCGCACCCCGGTACTCGGTGACCCGTGCCGCCCGTACGGCCTGCGCGTGCAGTTCGGCGACGAGTTCCGGGGGCAGTCCGGGCGCCGGGGATTCCTCGATGACCTTCTGGTGGCGGCGCTGGAGCGTGCAGTCGCGGGTGCCGAGCGGCCACACCGTGCCGTGCGCGTCGGCCATGATCTGCACCTCGACGTGCCGCCCGCCCTCGACGAACGGCTCGACGAACACCTCGCCGTCCCCGAACGCGCTGGCCGCCTCGGCGCGCGCGGCCTCCAACTCCCCGTCCAGAGCGTCTAGTTCGCGTACGACGCGCATCCCGCGCCCGCCGCCGCCCGCCGCCGCCTTCACCAGGACCGGCAGATCGGCGGCGGTGACCTCCTTGAGCGGCTCGACGCCCATCAGTTCCTTGGCGCGCGTCTTGGACGCCATCGCCTCGATCGCCTCCGGGGGCGGCCCGATCCAGACCAGGCCCGCGTCGAGGACGGCGCGCGCGAAGTCCGCGTTCTCGGAGAGGAAGCCGTAGCCGGGGTGGACGGCGTCCGCGCCCGCCGCCTGCGCGGCCTTCACGATCAGCTCGCCGCGCAGATACGTGTCGGCGGGCGCCGCCCCCGGCAGGCGTACGGCGCAATCCGCCTCGCGTACGTGCAGGGCGTCCGCGTCCGCGTCGGAGTACACGGCGACCGTGCCGATGCCGAGCTCCCGGCAGGTACGGAAGACGCGGCAGGCGATCTCGCCCCGGTTGGCGACCAACAGGGAAGTAATCATGGGCAGTTCCTCAGAAGTCATGGGAGCCCTCACATCCGGAAGACGCCGAAGCCGCCGCGCGCGCCCTCGTAGGGGGCGGTGTGGATCGCGGACAGGCACAGGCCGAGGACGGTGCGGGTGTCACGCGGGTCGATGACCCCGTCGTCGTAGAGCCGCCCGGACAGGAACATCGGCAGCGACTCGGACTCGATCTGCTGCTCCACCATGGCGCGCAGCGCGGCATCCGCCTCGTCGTCGTAGGGCTGCCCCTTCGCGGCGGCGGACTGCCGGGCGACGATGGAGAGCACGCCCGCGAGCTGCTGCGGCCCCATCACCGCCGACTTGGCGCTCGGCCAGGCGAAGAGGAAGCGGGGGTCGTAGGCGCGCCCGCACATGCCGTAGTGCCCGGCGCCGTAGGAGGCGCCCATGAGGACGGACAGGTGCGGCACCCGCGAGTTGCTGACCGCGTTGATCATCATCGCGCCGTGCTTGATGATGCCGCCCTGCTCGTACTCCTTGCCGACCATGTATCCGGTGGTGTTGTGCAGGAAGAGCAGCGGGATGTCTCGCTGGTTGGCCAACTGGATGAACTGGGCCGCCTTCTGCGACTCCTCGCTGAACAGCACGCCCTGCGCGTTGGCGAGGATGCCTACGGGATAGCCGTGCAGCGAGGCCCACCCCGTGGCGAGGCTCGGCCCGTACAGCGGCTTGAACTCGTCGAAGTCCGAGCCGTCGACGATCCGCGCGATCACCTCGCGCGGATCGAAGGGCTTCTTCAGGTCGCCGGGGACGATGCCGAGGAGCTCGTCCTCGTCGTACTTGGGCGCCTGGACCGCGGACGGGTCCGGATCGGCGTACTCCTTGCGCCAGTTGAGGCGGGATACGACCCGGCGGGCCTGGCGCAGCGCGTCGCGCTCGTCCTCGGCGAGGTAGTCGGCGAGGCCCGAGGTGCGGGCGTGCATCTCGGCGCCGCCCAGCGACTCGTCGTCGCTCTCCTCGCCGGTCGCCATCTTCACCAGCGGCGGACCGCCGAGGAACACCTTCGCGCGCTCCTTGACCATGATCACGTGGTCGCTCATGCCGGGCACGTAGGCGCCGCCCGCCGTGGAGTTGCCGAAGACGACGGCGATCGTGGGGATCCCGGCGGCCGATGACTGCGTGAGGTGCTTGAACAGGGCGCCTCCCGGGATGAAGATCTCCTTCTGGGAGGGCAGATCGGCGCCGCCGGACTCCACGAGGTGGATCGAGGGCAGCCGGTTCGCGTGCCCGATCTCATGCGCCCGGAACGCCTTCTTCAGCGTCCACGGATTGCTCGCGCCGCCGCGTACGGTCGGGTCGTTGGCGGTGATCAGACACTCGACGCCCTCGACGACGCCGATGCCCGTGACCATGGAGGCACCGACCGGATAGTCGCTGCCCCAGGCCGCGAGCGGCGAAAGCTCAAGGAAGGGCGTATCCGGGTCGAGGAGCAGCTCGATCCGTTCCCTGGCCAGCAACTTGCCGCGCTTGTGGTGACGTTGGACGTACTTCTCGCCGCCGCCCTCCAGGGCCTTGGCCTGCTCGGTGCCGAGCTCGTCGAGCCTGGCCAGCATGGCCTCGCGGTACTCGGCGTACTCGGCGCTCGCGGGGTCGAGCGCGGAGGCGAGGACGGTCACAGCAATACCTCCGGTATGTCCAGGTGGCGGGCGCGCAGCCACTCCCCCAGGCCCTTGGCCTGCGGATCGAAACGGGCCTGCGCGGCGACGCCTTCGCCGAGCAGCCCCTCCACGACGAAGTTCAGGGCGCGCAGGTTGGGCAGCTCGTGGCGGGTGATGACCAAGTCACGTGTCTCGGGCAGGAGTTGCCGAAGCCTGTCGACGGTCAACTCGTGGGCGAGCCACCGCCACGCGTCGTCGCCGCGCACCCAGACGCCGAGGTTGGCGTCGCCGCCCTTGTCGCCGCTGCGGGCGCCTGCGATGCGGCCGAGGGGGGTGGGGCGGGTGGGGCTCGGGGGGAGCGGTTCGGGGGGCGGGGGTTTCAAGGTCGGCTCCCGCAGTACGAGAATGTCGTGCGCGGTGTCCTCACCGACCGGCCTGCGTTCACCCGTCGGCAGCACCGACACGTGCTCCACCGCGTCCCGCTCCACGTACGCCGCCTCGAACACCCCGTACGGCGCACCCTTGCCCGGCGGCGCCGTCACGTGGAAGCCGGGGACGCTGCCGAGCGCCAGCTCGATCGCCGCGCCGCTGAGCGCCCTGCCGACCGCTTCCGCGTCCGCGTCGCGCACGACGAGTCGCAGCAGCGCGCTGGCCGTCTCCTCGGTCGACGCGTCCGGGCGATCGGTACGGGACAGCTCCCAACTAACCTGCTTGGGACGGGACTTGCCCCTGTCGAACGCGTCCTCTATCTGAGCCTGGACCAGCGCCGCCTTGGCCTCGATGTCGAGCCCGGTCAGCACGAACACCACTTCGTTGCGGAAGCCGCCAAGGCGGTTCAGGCCCACCTTCAGCGTCGGCGGCGGCGCCTCACCCCGTACGCCCGTCACGCGCACCCGGTCCGGACCCTCCTCCGTGAGCGTCACCGTGTCGAGCCGCGCGGTCACGTCCGGGCCCGCGTACCGAGACCCCTGCGTCTCGTAGAGCAGCTGCGCGGTGACCGTGCCCACGTCGACGAAACCGCCCGTGCCGTCGTGCTTCGTGATGACCGCCGAGCCGTCCTCGTGGATCTCGGCCAGCGGGAAGCCGGGGCGGCGCAGGTCGCGCGCGTCCCGCTCCGCGAAGAACGCGTAGTTGCCTCCGGTGGCCTGCGTCCCGCACTCCAGGATGTGGCCCGCGACGACCGCTCCCGCCAGGCGGTCGTGGTCCGTCGGCGACCAGCCGAAGTGCGCGGCCGCCGGACCCGTGACGAGGGCCGCGTCCGTCACGCGGCCCGTCACCACGATGTCCGCGCCCGCGCGCAGACACTCCGCGATACCGGCTCCGCCGAGGTAGGCGTTGGCGGTGAGTACGCCGGGGAAGCGGGCGGTGAGGTCGTCCCCCTCCACGTGCGCCACGGCGACGGGGATACCCAGCTCCCGCACCAACTCCCTTATTCTTGCGGCCAGTCCGGACGGGTTCAGGCCGCCCGCGTTGGCCACGATCCTGACTCCGCGTTCGTGCGCGAGGCCGAGGCACTCCTCCAGCTGGCGCAGGAAGGTCTTCGCGTAGCCGCGCGACGGGTCCTTGAGGCGGTCGCGGCCGAGGATCAGCATGGTCAGTTCGGCGAGGTAGTCGCCGGTGAGGACGTCCAGGGGGCCGTCGGTGAGCATCTCGCGCATGGCGTCGAAGCGGTCGCCGTAGAAGCCGGAGGCGTTGCCTATGCGGAGAGGGGCGGGGGTCATCGGGAGGTCCCCTCGCGTGGGGTGCGGTCGGTGCCGGGCGGTCCCGCGAAGGCCTGCGCGATGTCCAACCAGCGGTCGGCGTCCGGGCCTTGGGCCCGTACGTCCAGGTCCGCGCGGTGCGCTCGGCGCGTGACGAGCAGACAGAAGTCCAGGGCGGGTCCGGTGACGCGTTGGGGTGCGTCGTCGGGACCGTACTCCCACGTCTCCCCGGTCACGGGCGACGTCAGCTCCACTCGGAACTCCTCCTGGGGCGGGGTCAACCCCCGTACGGCGTAGGCGAAGTCGCGGGTCCGTACGCCGATGCGGGCCACGTGACGGAGACGGTCGGTGGGCTCGCGCGTCACTCCCAGGGCGTCGGCGACGTCCTGGCCGTGGGCCCAGGTCTCCATGAGGCGGGCGGTCGCCATGGAGGGGGCGGCCATGGGCGGGCCGTACCAGGGCAGGCGGGTGCCCGCGGGGGCCTCGCTGAGGACGTGCCACAGCTTGTCGCGGGCGGTGCGCCAGCGGGTGAGGAGGTCGGCGGGCGGGAGAGTGGCGCCTTCTTGGGCGCCGTCGTCCACGAAGGTGTCGGGGGCGGCGGCGGCTTTCGCGACTTCGTCGGCGAAGGCGATGGGGTCGGTGGCGGCGAGGAGGGCGGCGCGGTCGGTCCAGGCGAGATGAGCGATCTGGTGCGCGACGGTCCAGCCGGTGGCGGGGGTGCCGGTCGCCCATCGCTCGTACGGCAACTGCGCTACGAGCCGGTCGAGTTCCTCACTCTCACGGCGCAGGTCTGCGAGCACGGGCAGGACGTCGGACACGGGGCGCTCCCCTCGGGGACGGCGGTGTGCCTGGAGCATGCCAGCGGCTTCAGAAACAAGCAAGCGTGCTTGCATGAGTTTTGGTGCGGGTTCGCCTTGGGTTCGTCTTGGGGGCGGGGCCGCGGGAGTATGTGCGTACTCGCCATCCCGGGGCGGGGGCTACTGGCCTTGCTTCCTTGCCTCGGTCTCCACTGTGCTCCGTTCGCACATACCCCCACGTCCCCTCAGGAGCGCGGGCGGCTGCGGGCCGGTGGGGCTGCGCCCACCTGCACTGTGGCTTGTGCCCCCGTAACCGTCCCTCGGCGCCGGGGGCTGTGCCCACCCGTTCCGCCGTGCGGAACGATTGCCCACAGCAGCGCGACCCGCAGCCGCCGTCCGGCCTGAGGGGACGTGGCGGTATGTCCGCCCGGAGCACTGGGGGCCTCGTTCCGAGGTGCCCGTGGTGTGGCAATGCTCTGGGACGGCGAGGACGGACATACCGCCGCGGCCCCGCCCCACGACGCACGGGGCGGCTCCTACAGGAAGAGCCCGTCGCGGAGATACGGGTGGGCGGGTGGGAAAGGTTCCTACAGGGAGCGCTCCCGCTCAGGGAGGGCCGACGTCGCTTCCGGTAGCACCGTCGCCGCAGCAGCAGGCGCAACCCTCCGGCGCCCCACCTGCGACCGCACCGCCCCCATGCTCGCCGCGATCACCAAAGAGATCGCCAACGCCTCGCTGAGAGCCAGCGCCTGGCCGAGGATGAGGAAGCCCGCGACCGCCGCGATCGCCGGTTCGAGGCTCATCATGATGGCGAACGTGGACGCGGGCAGCCGCCGCAGCGCGAGGAGTTCGAGGGTGTAGGGCAGCACGGACGACATCACGGCGACCGCCGCGCCGAGCGCCAGCACCTCGGGGCGGACCAGCTTCGAGCCGGATTCCACGAGGCCGAGCGGCAGGAAGAGGACCGCCGCCACGACCATGGCGAGCGCGAGCCCGTCGGCCTGCGGAAAGCGCCGTCCCGTACGCGCGCTGAAGACGATGTACGTCGCCCACATCGCCCCCGCGCCGAGCGCGTACGCCACACCGACCGGGTCGAGGCCGCTGAACCCGCCACCGCCGCCGAGCAGGAAGACGCCGCAGAGGGCAAGGCCCGCCCAGATGAAGTTGACCGCCCGGCGGGAGGCGAGGACGGAGAGGGCGAGGGGGCCGAGGACCTCGAGCGTGACCGCGGGGCCCATGGGGATGCGGGCCACGGACTGGTAGAAGAGGCCGTTCATGCCCGCCATGGCGACGCCGAAGGCGACGACCGTGCCCCAGTCCGCGCGCGAGTGCCCGCGCAGCCGGGGTCGGCAGACGATGAGCAGCACGAGCGCGGCGAACGCGAGGCGCAGGGTCACGATGCCGAGCGCCCCCGCCTTCGGCATGACGCTGACGGCGATCGCCCCGCCGAACTGCACGGAGATGCCCCCGGCGAGTACGAGCCCGACGGGCCCTAGCGCGGCACGCCCGCCGGTCGCCGTCTCCTGATCGGTACTCGACACCTTCGCTCCTGAGTCTTGCGCTGAGTCTTCCGTTCGCCGGATTCCTCCAGCGCTACCACCAGTCCATTGTTCTGGACCTTGACGTCCACGCTATTGGACTACGACAGGATTGTGGAGCCCTTTTGCTGCTGTACGCAAGACCTGTCCACATGGCGAAGGTACGGCGCGGAGCGCGGCGCGTGAAATGCCGATTGCGCTCCCGTTATGCTCCGCAGGCATGACAAAGGGAACGTCCGGGCCCGGGGCCATCGAGCTGCGTCATCTGCGGTGCTTCCTCGCCATCGCCGACGAGGGCAACATCACCCGCGCCGCCGCCCGCCTCCGCATCACCCAGCCCGCCGCGTCCCGCACCCTCGCCGCCCTGGAGGACGCCCTGCGAGCGCGGCTAGTGGACCGGTCCACCCACTACCTCACGCTCACCCCCGAGGGCCGCGCCTTCCGCGACAAGGCCGCCGTCGCCGTCGCCGCCTTCGAGGACGCCCTGGACGTGGGGCGTTCGGTGCGCAGGGCGCTGCGCCTCGGGCACGCCTGGTCGGCCGCGGGCGCGTACACCACGCCCCTGCTGCGCCGCTGGCGCGAGGCCCACCCCGACGTACCGCTCGAACTGCTCCGCATCGACGACCGCACCGCGGGGCTCGCCCGGGGCGCGGTCGACGCCGCGCTGCTCCGCGGCCCCGTCGGCACCCCGGGCCTGGTGACGGAGCTCCTGTACACGGAGGCGCGGGTGGCCGCCGTGCCCGCCGACAGTCCGCCGGCCGGTCAGGGGAGTGCGGCACTCGACGAGCTGGCCGGGGCCGTGATCGCGCTCAACACCGTGTCCGGTACGACCACGCTCGACCTGTGGCCCGTCGACGCCCGGCCCACCGGCACGATCACCGTCGCCAACACCGACGACTGGCTGGCCGCGATCGCGGCGTCCCGCGCGGTCGGCGTCACGACCACCGCGACCGCGGCCCTGCACCCGCACCCCGGCGTCGTCTACGTCCCGCTGCCCGACGCCCCGCCGGTCCCGGTGTTCCTGGCCCGCCGCGACGGGCCGCCGAGCCATCCCGCCCTGCGCGACCTGTGCGCCCTCGCGCACGAGGTCACGGGCCGGGACTCCGCCTGACCCGCCGGACAGGCCCTAGCGCACCCGGCCGTACATGTTCGGGTTGTACCAGCTGAAGGACGAGATCCGGACGCTCTTGCCGGGCCGGGGCGCCTCCAGGTACTGGCCGCCGCCCAGGTAGATCGCCACGTGGTGGATGCCCGACGAACTGCCGTTGCCGCTCCAGAACACCAGGTCACCGCGGCGCAGCTCGCCCCGCGAGAGGGACCGGGTCGCGCGGTACTGCGCGTCGGCGACGCGCGGCAGGCTGACGCCCGCCTGCCGGTAGGCGGCCATCACCAGACCCGAACAGTCCCAGCCGTGCGGCCCGTTGCCGCCCCAGACGTAGGGGT
Organism: Streptomyces kanamyceticus; assembly: GCF_008704495.1. Classification (NCBI taxonomy): domain Bacteria; kingdom Bacillati; phylum Actinomycetota; class Actinomycetes; order Kitasatosporales; family Streptomycetaceae; genus Streptomyces; species Streptomyces kanamyceticus. The sequence continues at coordinate 5,627,365 of NZ_CP023699.1, read as the reverse complement.
CGCCGAGGTGCGACATGGCGTACGAGATGGCCGCCTCCGTGCCGTGCCTGCTCGGCGTTCCGGAGGTGTGGCCGCGCGAGCCGCCCGAACTGCTCGAACCCGTCGGACGCGGTGCGGGCTTCGCCGCGTGGCTTCCGGAACGGCCCGTGCGACTCTCGTACTTGTCCCGGTGACTGGTCCAGTACCAGTGCCCCGCCTTCTGGTACCAGTACACGCGGTCGGTGGCGTCCCAGCCCCCGCGCCCGCGGAACGTGGGCTCGCCGGACGAGGTCCCGCGGGCGGCGGGCCGCGCCTTCCCGGTCCCAGTGGCCGCGTGCGTGCCCGCCTTGCCCGTGCGCGCCACGTACTTGTCGTAGTGCGAGGTCCAGCGCCACCAGCCGGTCGCGTCCTTGTACCAGTACTTGGAGCCGTCCCAGCCCGCGTGGCTCGGCGCGGGTTCGGCGGCCGCCGGGCCCGCCGCGGTGCCCACGAGCACCGCCGCTCCCACGGCGGCGACCAGCGCGCCGCGCACCCCGCAGCGCTGGCCCGCGCGGTCGGCGGACGGCGTCGCGGCGCAGTGTCCGCACCCGCAGTCGGCGGGTATCTCCTCGGTGAATCGGGGTGTCTGCACTTCGGCCTCTCTCGGTCGGTTCGGCGGCGCCCCCTCCTCACCGCCGCTCAGTGGGTGTCCACGGCGCTCCCCCGCGCCGTGTAGAAGGCCACCGTCAAGTCCTTGACCAGCGCCTTCCGTTCGTAGTCGTCGAGTGTGACGAGCCCCCGCTCGGTCAGGCGCCGCACGGTGTCGTCCACCGCGTCGAGCACCGAGGTCAGCACGGTGTCCCGGTGTTTGGCGTCGATCGCGGCGAGCTGCCTGCGCTGCATCGCCGCCGCCATCTCCGGTGCGTACTCCACGCGGGTGGGCCGCGCCGAGAACACCTCGACGCCGACCGCCCTGCACTCCGCGGCGAGCGTGGCGCCGAGCGCGTCGCCGACCGCCTCGGCGTCCCGCAGCGTCGGCACGTCGTCGGCGGGCTCCCGGAACGAGTCGGCGGGCAGCCGCGACACCACCCGCGCCGTCACCGCCTCCACCTGCTCCCGCAGGTACGCGAGGTGGTCGTCCACCGTGAGCAGCGCCCGCGCCGCGTCCTTGACCTGCCACACCACGAGGACGACGACCCGCAGTTCGATGCCCTCCGCGTCGACGGCCGCCATCGGTTCGCTGCGCCAGTGCCGCAGCCGTACGTCCACGCGGCGCCGCAGCATCAGCGGGCTGATCCACACGAGTCCGGTCCGCCGTACGCTCCCCCGGTAGCGGCCGAACAGCGACAGGGTCCACGCGCTGCCGACCCGCCCCCGCGTGAGCCCGCCGAGCGCGAACAGCGCGACCGCTCCACAGCCGCCGACCGCCGCCCACTGCCAGGCGACCAGCCCGTTCCGGGGCCGTTCGGGGAGGGCGAGGAAGTCCGTGATCCGTACGGGGACCAGACCGCCCGCCCAGATCAGCCAGGCCGCTCCGCCGAGGGCCAGGAGCGCCACGAGCAGCGCCCACCAGCCGGAGCACGCGGGACCGCGCCGCTCGGCCAGGTCACGGTCGGGGCGCGGCGGGGAGAGGCGCTTGGCCGCGCCGGACTCCTCCGTCGGCTCGGGGGACTTCTGGGGCTGAGGGGACTTTGGAGGCTGGAGGGACTTCAGAGGCTGGGGGGACTTCGGTGCGTGCGCCGTCTTCGTCGGCTTCGGCAGTTCCGCCGTGTCGCCGCGGAAGAGCAGGTCCATCGGTATGGAGTCGTGGCGGTTGCGTACGACCAGGGCGCGGGGGCCCGTGCCGTCGCGGGGGCCCGTGCCGTCCCCCGGGGCCGCCGGTTCCGCGGGCCCTTCGGGGCCCTTCCGCTGCTCGGGGTCCTTCGGCTCTTCCGGCACGGGCACAACCAGACTTCTCACGGGCGTACGTCAGCTGACGCCTCGACAGATGATCATGAACCATCCTGATCCTGCCGGAACCGGACACCGCCCCCTACCCGCAAAGGTCCCTTCCACCAGGGACTTTGGTCCCTATCTGGGCAGCCCCTCCGCGAGGATCTCCGCCAGGTGCCTGCCGCGCACCCCGGCCAGCTGGCCGAGCTGGGTCCGGCAGGAGAAGCCGTCGGCGAGCACCACCGCGTCGGCGGGGGCGTCGCGCACGGCGGGCAGGAGCTGTTCCTCCGCGCAGGCCACCGACACGTCGTAATGCCCCCGCTCGAAACCGAAGTTTCCCGCGAGCCCGCAGCAGCCGCCGCTCAGCTCGCCCGTCAGGCCCGCCTTCGCGCGCAGGCGGCGCTCGGCCGCGCCCCCCAGGACCGCGTGCTGGTGGCAGTGCGTCTGGCCGACCGCGGGGCGGTCGACGCGCGGCGGCCGCCACTGCGGGGCCAGCTCCTCAAGGGCCTGGGCGAAGGTGCGGACGGACGCGGCGAGGCGGTGGGCGCGCGGGTCGTCGCCGAGGAGTTCGACCAGGTCCGTCCTGAGGGCGGCGGCGCAGCTCGGTTCGAGGACGACGACCGGCGTGCCCGCGTCGAGGACGGGGGCCAGCCGGTCCAGGGTGCGGCGCAGCACCGCGCGGGCGCCGTCCAGCTGGCCCGTGGAGACGTACGTCAGGCCGCAGCAGACGCCCGGCGGCGGCAGCGCGACGGTGAGGCCCGCGTCCGCGAGGACCCGCACCGCGGCCCGGCCCACCGACGGCGAGAGGTGGTCGGTGAACGTGTCGGGCCAGAGCACGATGTCCGGGGCCCCCGCGGTCCGCTTCCCCGTACCCCCGGTCCGCTTCCCCGTACGCCCCGCGGCCTGCTTCCCCGTACGCCGCCACCACTGCCGGAACGTGCGCGGCGCCACCTCGGGCACCTGGCGCTGCGGGGCGATCCCGCCGAGCCGCTTGCCCGCCGCGGCCAACGGGCCGATCCGGGCGAGGGCGTTGACGAGCGGGGCCGTGCGCGTCAGCGCGACGGCGCGCAGCCAGCGCGGCAGCCACCCCATCGAGTAGTGGGCGGCTGGCCTGCGCCTGCCCTCGTAGTGGTGGTGCAGGAACTCCGCCTTGTACGTGGCCATGTCGACGCCCACCGGGCAGTCCGAGCGGCAGCCCTTGCAGGACAGGCAGAGGTCGAGCGCGTCCTTGACCTCCGTCGAGCGCCAGCCGTCGGTCACCACCTCGCCCGCGAGCATCTCGTGCAGCAGCCGCGCGCGCCCGCGCGTGGAGTGCTCCTCCTGGCCCGTCGCGCGGAAGGAGGGGCACATCACGCCGGTCGGTGAGTTCGCCGTCGACGTGCGGCACTTGGCGACGCCCACGCACCGCCTGACCGCCGCCGAGAAGTCGCCGCCGTCGTGCGGGTAGCCGAAGGCCACGTCGACGGGCTCGCGCGGCAGCGGGGCGAAGCGCAGGTTGGCGTCCAGCGGGTCGGGGCGCACCAGCATGCCGGGGTTGAGCAGGCCTGCCGGGTCCCAGACGTCCTTCACGCGCCCGAAGAGGGCGATGAGTTCGGGGGCGTACATCTTCGGCAGGAGTTCCGCGCGGGCCTGTCCGTCGCCGTGTTCGCCGGAGAGCGAGCCGCCGTGCGCGACGACGACGTCGGCGAGCTCTTCGGAGAAGCGGCGGAAGCGCGCGATGCCCTCCTTGCCGAGCAGGTCGAAGTCGATGCGGACGTGGATGCAACCGTCCCCGAAGTGTCCGTAGGGGGTGCCGCGCAGGTGGTGCTCGGTCAGCAGGGTCCTGAAGTCCCGCAAGTACGCCCCGAGTCGGGCGGGCGGCACCGCGCAGTCCTCCCAGCCGGGCCAGGCCTCTCCCCCAAGTCCTCGGCTCCGCTCGGACAGGGAGGTACCCCCCTCGTCCGGCATCCGGGTCGCGGTGCCGCTGGCGTCCTCGCGTACGCGCCACAGGGCCCGCTGCCCCGCCGGGTCGTCGACGACCACGGCGTCGAGCACGTCGGCCGCCCGCACGATCTCCTCGGCACGCGCGCGTGCCTCGGCCGGACTCGCGCCGCCGGTCTCCACGAAGAGCCAGGCGCCGCCCCTGGGCAGCCCCTCGGTGTCGCGCACCAGGTCGGCGGCCATGCCCTCGACGGTCAGCGGGCCGTGCGGCAGAAGGCCCGCGGCCGCCTCCGCCGCCGCGCTCTCGTCGGTGTACCCGAGTACGGCGAGGGCCCGCGCGCGGGGCGCTTCGACGAGGCGTACGACGGCTTCGGTGAGGATGCCGAGGGTGCCCTCCGAGCCGCAGAACGCGCGCGCGTGGTCGACGCCGTGCTCGGGGAGCAGGGCGTCGACGGCGTATCCGGAGATGCGGCGCGGCAGGTCGGGGAAGCCGGTGCGAAGGAGCGCCAAGTCGCCGTCGACCAACGGGCGCAGGTCCTGGGGCGCGCCGTCCCAGCCCCTGCCGAGGTCGAGCCGCTCGCCCCGGCCGCTGAGGACGGACAGCCGGTGGACGTTGTCGGCCGTGGTCCCCCAGGCCACCGAGTGCGATCCGCAGGAGTTGTTGCCGATCATGCCGCCGAGGGTGCAGCGGCTGTGCGTGGAGGGGTCGGGGCCGAAGGTCAGGCCGTGCGGGGCGGCCGCGGCGCGCAGGTCGTCGAGGACGAGTCCCGGCTGGACGACGGCCGTACGGGACCCGGGGTCGAGGGAGAGGAGCCCGTTCATGTGCCGGGTGAAGTCGAGGACGACGCCGAGTCCCGTCGCCTGCCCGGCGATCGAGGTGCCCGCGCCGCGCGCCACGACCGGCACGGACCGCTCCCGGCAGACGGCGAGGGCCGCCGCCACGTCGTCGGCGTCGCGCGGGGCGAGCACCGCGGTGGGCACGCGGCGGTAGTTGGAGGCGTCCATGGTGTGCAGGGCCCGTGCGGTGACGGAGAGGTCCACGTCGCCGCGCACCGCGTCGCGCAGCGCCTTGCCGAGTCCGTCCGGATCGCCGAGTGGACTGCCGAGTGGATTCCGGCCTGGATGGTGCTTCTGAGGGCCGTTCAGATCGCCGTCGAGTTCGCTGCCGCGGTCACCGTCGAGATCGCTCATACACCCAGGATGCCCCCGCGAGGGCCCCCGCCGACCACCCCGCCCCACCCGTTATGTCACGATGCGGAAGGGAACATTCCCACCATGGTCATCAACTCTCCTATAGTGGGAACAACTTGAGCAGAGCTTGAGATACGACCGAGCACGTTCGAGCAAAGTGTGTCGCTTCCGATCTAGGAACCCGATTGATGACCGCGCCAACCCCCCTAGCGCGCCCCGGGACGGAGCGTCCTGAGCTGCGCCCGTCCGCGCTCGTCCTGCTGACCTGCGCCCTGGTCACCTCGGCGCTCACCGGAGCGTCCGTCGCCCTCGCGCCCGACTCCGCACGTACCGCCGTGGCCTGGGGCGCCGGTGCCGCCGCCGTCGCCCTCAGCGCCGCCGTGACCTTCGCCTTCCACGCCATGCGCACCGCGGGCCTGCTCCGGCTCCAGCTGCACTCCACCCGCCAGGACGCGGGCCGCCTCCAGCAGGAACAGGCCAGGCGGGCCACCGAGTTCGGGCAGGAGCACGCGCGGCTCACCGCCGAGCACGAGCGGGAGAAGGGCGTGCTCACCCAGCGCGCCCGCACCGCCGAGTCCGAGCGCGCCGCCGCCCTCGCCGCCTGCGCCAACGCGGCGGGCCGCATGCAGGCGCTCGCCACCGGCATGCTCGCCGACCTCCGCGAGATGGAGACCAGGCACGCCGACGAGGACGTCCTCACCGACCTCCTCCACCTCGACCACCGCACCGCGCAGGCGGGCCGCATCGCCGACTCCGTCGCGGTGCTCACCGGCGCCCGCTCGGGACGCCGCTGGGCCAGGCCCATCGTCATGGAGTCCATCCTGCGCGGCGCCATGGGCCGCATCGGCGGCTACCAGCGCGTGCGCGTCCACTCGGCCAGCGAGGTCGCCGTCGCGGGCCACGCCGCCGAAGGCGTCATGCACGCCCTCGCCGAACTCCTCGACAACGCTGCCAACTTCTCGCCGCCCACCTCCGAAGTGCACGTCTACATCGAAGAGGTCGCGGCCGGCGTCATCGTCTCCGTCGAGGACAGCGGCCTGGTCATGGGCCCGGTGCAGCAGCGCCGCGCCGAGCGGGCCGTATCGGGCACCGCCGCGGGCCTCGGCCGTCTGTCCGGCACCCGGCTCGGCCTGCCCGTCGTCGGCAGGCTGGCCCGCAAGCACGGCCTGACCGTGTCCTTCCGGCCCTCCGCGCGCGGCGGCACCGGCGTGCTCCTGCTCATCCCGCAGGAGCTCATCTCCCGCCCTTCGGACGCCACCCCGGCCCCGGCCACCCTGCCCGCCGCGGCCCCGGCACCCGCCCTCGCCCCGGCACCCGTCGCCACCTCCACGGAGACCTCCGCCACGGTCTCCGTGACTGTGCCTGCCCCCGCGACCAGGACCCCCGAGCCGTACGAAGCCGGGGACGGCGTCGAGACCCCCGTCGACCGCGACCCCGTGCCCACCCACGAGTCCGCGGCCGAGCCCCCCGCCGAGCCCTCCGCGCCCGGCGGGCTCCCCAAGCGCCCCCGCGGCCGCACCCTCGCCGCCGCCGAGAGCGCCCGCGCGCGGGCCGCCGAGGCCGCGCCCCGTACCCGTACCGCCGCCGACGCGAGCACCACCGCCGCCCGCTTCAGCAGCTTCCGCCAGGCCGTCCGCGCCACTGACCCCGACGCACCGGACGCCCCCGCAACTCCCCCGCACCCGGAAGGCGACACTCCCCGATGACGACCGGCACCACCACGACCGACGCCAAGCTCACCTGGCTGCTCGAAGGTCTCCTGGAGCGCACCCCCGGCGCCCGGCACGCCCTCGTGCTCTCCCGGGACGGCCTGAAGCTGTGCCGCACCCCCGAGCTCTCCGTCGACCAGGCCGACCAGCTCGCCGCGATCGCCGCGGGCATCCAGTCCCTCTCGCACGGCGCCTCCGCCGAGTTCGGCGACGGCAGCGGCGGGGTGCGCTCCGCGATGGCCGAGTTCTACGGCGGCATCCTCTTCATCGTCGAGGCGGGCGAGGGCGCGCACCTCGCGGTGATCGCCGCCGAGGACGCCGACGCCGGGCACGTCGGGCACACCATGAGCGAACTGGTCGAGCAGCTCGGCGAGCACCTGCGCGCCGAACCGCGCGCGGCCGATGGACCCAGCACACCGCAGGCCTCATGAGCCGCCCCGGCCGGGACGACTCCCCCGACCGGCTGTACACCCTCACCGGGGGACGCAGCAGGTCGGCGCCCGACGCCCCCTTCGACCTGGTCACCCTCGTCGTCAGCGAGTGCGATCCGGTGCCCGGCATGCAGTCCGAGCACTCCGCGATCCTGCGGATGTGCACGATGCCCACCGCCGTGGTCGAGATCGCCGCCGAGCTGAGCCTGCCGGTGAGCATCACCCGCATCCTGCTCTCCGACCTGCTCGACGCGGGCCGGATCAGCGCCCGTCACCCGCGCTCGGCCGCCGCCCACAGCGTTCCCGACCACGACCTTCTGGAGCAGGTGCTCGTTGGACTCCGCAATCTCTGAGATCTCTGGAATCTCTGAACGCAGCGCTACCCGAAGAGAGCTGACCGCCACCGCCGACAACGGTCTGAAGATCGTCGTCGTCGGCGGCTTCGGCGTCGGCAAGACGACGCTCGTCCGCTCCGTCAGCGAGATACGTCCCCTCACCACCGAGGAGACGATGACGCAGGCCGGACAGGGCATCGACGAACTCGGCGACATCGAAGGCCTGCGCGCCAAGACGTCCACGACCGTCGCCTTCGACTTCGGCCGCATCACGCTCGACGAGCGCAACGTCCTCTACCTCTTCGGCGCCCCGGGCCAGGAGCGGTTCTGGTTCCTGTGGGACCGCCTCTTCTCCGGCACGCTCGGCGCGGTCGTCCTCGTCGACACCCAGCGCCTCGCCGACTCCTGGTACGCCATCGACCGCCTGGAGCACCACGGCACGCCGTTCATCGTGGCCCGCAACGACTTCGGCGGCCCCGCGCACACCGCGGAGCAGCTGCGCGAAGCACTCGACCTCGACCCCGGCGTGCCGCTGATCGACTGCGACGCGCGCTCCCGCGAGTCCGGCAAGGACGTCCTCATCACCCTCGTACAGCACCTCAAGTCCCTGTACGCCCCGCAGGAGACGTACGCCCCCCAGGAGACCACCCCGTGACCTGCCCCGTAACCGGCGCCGCGAACGGCGCGGCCGTCCCGCTCTCCGGACCCCGGTTCGCCACCGAACCCGCCGAGCTCTACCGGGAGATGCGCCGCGACCACGGCTCCGTCGCCCCCGTGCTGCTCGACGGCGGCGTGCCCGCCTGGCTCGTGCTCGGCTACCGCGAACTGCACCAGGTCACCGGCGACCCGATGCTCTTCAGCCGCGACTCCGAGCTGTGGAACCAGTGGCCGAACATCCCCGCCGACTGGCCACTGCTCCCGATGATCGGCCACAAGCAGCCGTCGATCCTCTACACCGTCGGCGAGCGGCACACCCAGCGCGCCGCGATGATCGCGCACGCCCTCGAAGCGGTCGACCCCTTCGAACTCAAGGCGTACGCCGAGCAGTTCGCCGACGAACTGATCGACACCTTCTGCGGCAAGGGCGTCACCGAGATCATCGCCGACTACGCGATGCTGCTCCCCGTCCGCGTCCTCGCCCGCATCTACGGCTTCTCCGACGAGCGGGGCCCCGGCCTCGTCACCGCCATGAACGACATGATCGACGGCCGCGAGCGGGCCCTGGCGGGACAGCAGCACCTCGCCTCCTCGATGTTCGCGCTGCTCGCCGAGAAGCACGCGAACCCCGGCCAGGACGTCGCCTCGTACATGCTGGAGACGCAGCTCGCCGACGACGGCTCGGGCTTCACCGACGAGGAGATCGCCCAGGACCTCATGGTGATGATGGCCGCGGGCCACCAGCCGACCGCCGACTGGATCGGCAACTCGCTGCGCCTGATGCTCACCGACGACCGCTTCGCCGCCTCGCTGTTCGGCGGCAGGCACAGCGTCGCCGAGGCCATGAACGAGGTCCTGTGGGAGGACACCCCCACCCAGAACGTCGCGGGCCGCTGGGCCTCGCGCGACACCCAGCTGGGCGGGCGCCGCATCAACTCCGGCGACCTGCTCCTGCTCGGCCTCGGCGCCGCCAACGCCGACCCGCAGGTCCGCACCGACGGCTCCGCCCTGACGGGCGGCAACAGCGCCCACTTCGCCTTCGGCCACGGCGAGCACCGCTGCCCCTTCCCGGCCCAGGAGGTCGCCGAGGTCATCGCGCGGACCGGCATCGAGGTGCTCCTCGACCGCCTTCCCGACCTCGACCTCGCCGTCCCCGCCACCGACCTCACCCGCCGCCCTTCCCCCTGGCTGCGCGGCCTCACCGACCTGCCGGTGCGCTTCACCCCGACCCCGACCTCAGTGTTTGGAGAATCCAGATGACGCGTATCGCCCTGGACCCGTTCGTCACCGACCTGGACGGCGAGAGTGCCCGGCTGCGCGCGGCGGGCCCCCTCGCCGAGGCGGAGCTGCCGGGCGGCGTCCCGGTGTGGGCGGTCACGCACCACGCCGAGGCCCGCCAACTCCTCACCGACAAACGCCTGGTGAAGGACATCGAGGTCTGGGGCGCCTGGCGGCGCGGCGAGATACCCGCCGACTGGCCGCTGATCGGCCTCGCCAACCCCGGCCGTTCCATGCTGACGGTCGACGGCGAGGAACACCGCAGGATGCGTACGCTGGTGGCGCAGGCGCTCACGCCGCGCCGCGTGGAGCGCATGCGCGAGCGCATCGCGAAGCTGACGGAGACCCTCCTCGACCGGCTCCCCGCGGACCCCGAAGCGGCCGAAGTGGTCGACCTGAAGGCCGAGTTCGCCTATCCCCTGCCCATGTACGTCATCAGCGACCTGATGGGCATCGACGAGTCCGACCACCCGCGCCTGAAGGTCCTCTTCGACAAGTTCTTCTCCACCCAGACGCCCCCGGACGAGGTCGTCGCGACGCTCGGCGAACTCGCCGAGATGATGGGCAAGGTCGTCGCGGCCCGCCGCGCGGAACCCGGCGACGACCTGACCAGCGCGCTGATCCAGGCCTCCGAGGACGGCGACCACCTCACCGACGCGGAGATCCTCTCCACGCTCCAGCTGATGGTCGCGGCGGGCCACGAGACGACGATCTCCCTCATCGTCAACGCGGTCGTGAACCTCTCCGCCCACCCCGACCAGCTCGCGCTCGTCCTCGCGGGCGAGATCGGCTGGGACGCGGTGGTCGAGGAGACCCTGCGCTACGCGACTCCCACCTCGCACGTCCTGATCCGCTTCGCCGCGGAGGACGTACCCGTCGGCGACAAGGTGATCCCCCAGGGCGACGCGCTGATCGTCTCGTACGGCGCGATCGGCCGCGACGAACAGGCGCATGGGCCCACGGCGGACTCCTTCGACATCACGCGCACGTCCCCGAACCGCCACATCTCGTTCGGCCACGGCCCGCACGTCTGCCCCGGCGCGGCACTCTCCCGCCTGGAGGCGGGGGTGGCACTCCCGGCGCTGTACGCCCGCTTCCCGTCCTTGACCCTGGCGGTCCCGCCGTCGGAACTCCGCAACAAGCCGGTGGTGACGCAGAACGACTTGCACGAGCTGCCGGTGCGGCTGAGAAACAGCCCCTCCGGCGATTGAGGAGCGGGGTCCGGGGCGGAGCCCCGAGGCAGGTCCCCGGACTGCAGGATCTCAGCCGACGGACGCAAGAAGGACGGCGTGCCCTGAGCCGCTAGGCTCACCCCGTGGCAGAGATCCAGATTCCCGCTGACCTAAAGCCCGCCGACGGCCGTTTCGGCGCGGGCCCCTCCAAGGTGCGTACGGAGGCGCTGGACGCCCTGGCCGCCACCGGTACCTCCCTGCTCGGCACCTCCCACCGCCAGGCCCCGGTCAAGAACCTGGTCGGCCGGGTGCGCGAGGGCGTGGGGAACCTCTTCTCCCTCCCCGAGGGCTACGAGGTGATCCTCGGCAACGGCGGCTCCACCGCGTTCTGGGACGTGGCGACGCACGGCCTGATCGAGAACAAGTCGCAGCACCTCAGCTTCGGCGAGTTCTCCTCCAAGTTCGCGAAGGCCGCCAAGCTCGCCCCATGGCTGGCCGAGCCCACCGTGATCGCGAGCGACCCGGGCACCCACCCGGACCCGAAGGCGGAGGCGGGCGTCGACGTCTACGCCTTCACGCACAACGAGACCTCGACGGGTGTCGCGGCCCCGATCAAGCGCGTCGCGGGCGCCGACGAGGGCTCCCTCGTCCTGGTGGACGCCACGTCCGGCGCGGGCGGCCTGCCGGTCGACATCGCCGAGACGGACGTCTACTACTTCGCCCCGCAGAAGTCCTTCGCCTCGGACGGCGGGCTGTGGATCGCCGCGTTCTCCCCGGCCGCGATCGAGCGCGCCGAGCGGATCCACGCGTCGGGCCGCCACGTCCCGGAGTTCTTCAGCCTCCCCACGGCGATCGACAACTCCCGCAAGAACCAGACGTACAACACCCCGTCGCTCGCCACGCTCTTCCTGCTCGCCGAGCAGCTGGAGTGGATGAACTCCCAGGGCGGCCTGGAGTTCACGACCGGCCGCACGGCCGCGTCCTCGCAGGCGCTGTACGGCTGGGCGGACGAGTCCAAGTACGCGACGCCGTTCGTCACGGACCCGGCCAAGCGGTCGCAGGTCATCGGGACGATCGACTTCTCGGACGAAATCGACGCGGGCGCTGTCGCGAAGACGTTGCGGGCCAACGGGGTCGTCGACACGGAGCCGTACCGGAAGCTGGGCCGCAACCAGCTGCGGGTGGCCATGTTCCCGGCGATCGACCCCGCGGATGTCGAGGCGCTGACCAAGTGCATCGACTACGTCATCGAGAAGCTTTAACGCTCCGCAGGTTCGTCGGGTGCGGGTGCGCTGTGGCTGGTCGCGCAGTTCCCCGCGCCCCTGACGGGGCCGTCCGTCCCTCTGCGGACGGGCGGCCCCGATGCTTTATCGGCTCAACTGCTTGAACTTCCTCACCGCCAGCGGCAAGAAGACCAGCGAGATCACCACCGGCCACACCGCCGCCATCAGCACCGCGTGCTGCTCGACCCAACTCGCCCCGCCCGCGCCGGGGTTGCCGAACAGTTCACGGGTCGCCGTACCCGTCGACGAGACGGGGTTCCACGCGGCGACGGGGGCCAGCCAGTCCGGCATCAGGGACGGGGCCACGAAGACGCTGGAGATCATGGTGAGCGGGAAGGCGACCGCGTAGAGGCCGCCCGCCGCCTCCGGGGTCGGTACGACCAGGCCGAGGAAGACGCCCACCCAGATCAGGCTGAACCGCAGGAACAGCAGCAGCCCGAAGGCCAGCAGGGTGTCGAAGAGCCCCGCGCTGGAGCGCCAGCCGATGGCCAGGGCGGTCAGCGCGATGATGAGCAGCTCCGCGCAGGCCACGATGAGATCGGCGAGGCCGCGCCCCGACGCCACCGCGGAGGGCGCCATCGGCATCGAGCGGAAGCGGTCGATGACGCCCTTGGACGCGTCGGTGGCCACGCCCATCGCGGTGTTCATGAACCCGAAGGCCATGGTCATCACGAACATGCCGGGCATCAGGAACTGCTTGTAGTCACCGTCGTCGCCACCGCCGGGCACCTTCATCGCCTCGCCGAAGACGAAGCCGTAGAGCAGCACGCTGATGAGGGGGAAGCCGAGCTGCCAGGCGATGGTGACCGGCCTGCGCCGGAAGTGCGTCAGGTAGCGGCGGGTGACGTTCCAGCAGTCGGCGAGGGCCCAGAAGAGCCGCCCGCGCGAGGCGTCGACATCAACGGGGGCGTCGACGGTCAGTGCGGCGCTCATGCCGCCACCTCCAGCTTCTCGTCATCGGCCGTCCGGCCCGTAAGGCGTAGGAACACGTCGTCCAGGCTCGGCCTGCGCAGGCCGATGTCCTCGACCGCGACGCCCTCGTCGCGCAGGGTGCGCGCCACCTCGGTCAGGGCGCCGACCCGGTCGGTCACCGCGGCCTGCACGCGGCGCTCCGCGTCGACGGTCAGCGGTTCGCCGTCGCAGACCCGGGCGACGGCCTTGACCGCGGCCGGCAGATCGGCGCTCTCGCGCACCACGACGTCGAGGTGGCTGCCGCCCACCGTGCTCTTCAGGCCGTCCGGGGTGTCGTCGGCGATGGCCCGGCCCCGGTCGATGACGGTGATGCGGGAGGCGAGCCTGTCGGCCTCCTCCAGGTACTGGGTGGTGAGCAGCACGGTCGTGCCGCGCGCCACCAAGTCCCTTACGGCCTCCCAGACTTCGAGGCGGCCGCGCGGGTCGAGTCCGGTGGTCGGCTCGTCGAGGAAGAGCACGGCGGGCGCGAGGATCATCGAGGCGGCGAGGTCGAGCCTGCGCCGCATGCCGCCGCTGTACTGGCCCGCGCCGTTCTCCGCCGCGTCCTGGAGGTGGAACTGTTCGAGGAGTTCCCGCGCGCGGCGGGCCGCGCCCCTGGCGCCGAGGTGGAAGAGGCGCCCGAACATCTCCAGGTTCTGCCGTCCGGTGAGGATCTCGTCGACCGCCGCGTACTGCCCGGTGAGCCCGATGCGGCCGCGTACGAGGCCGGGCTCGCGCGCCACGTCGGCGCCCGCCACCTCGGCGCGGCCGCCGTCGAGCCTGACGAGCGTGGAGAGGATCCGTACGGCGGTGGTCTTGCCCGCGCCGTTGGGTCCCAGCAGTCCGTGCACCGTGCCCTGCTCGACCCGCAGGTCGAAGCCGTCGAGCGCGTACTTCTCCCCGTAGCGCTTTTCGAGCCCTTCGGCCCGTACCGCGAAGCCGTTCCCGTTCATCGCTGCCCCTTCCTCCGCACTTCCGCGCCCTCTGGGTACGCCGTACCCAGAAGAGAGTACGCCGTACCCAATTCCTTGGGTACGCCGTACCCAATTTCTGGACCTGCGACTAGGCTGAGCGCCATGACGAGCACGAACACCGGCGACGACCAGCGCACCGGCAGCGACATCACCCGCAGCCTCGCGCTGCTCTGGGGCGAGGGCGAGCGCCCGACGCGCGGGCCCAAGCCGGGGCTCACGCTGGACCGGATCGTCACCGAGGCGGTGCGCCTCGCGGACGCCGAGGGGCTCGCGGCCCTCTCCATGCGCCGCCTGTCCACCGAGCTCGGCACCGGCACGATGTCGCTGTACCGCTACGTCCCCGGCAAGAGCGACCTGGTCGACCTGATGCTGGACCGCGTCAACACGGCCCCCGAGGAGACGGCGCCCTGGAGCGGCGGCTGGCGCGAGGCCGTCGAGGCGTACGCGCGCGAGACCCTCGCCCTCTACCACCGCCACCCCTGGCTGCTGCACGTCAACCAGGCCCGCCCGGTCCTCGGCCCCGGCGCGGTCGGCAGCCTCGAACGCACCCTGACGCGGATCAGGCCGATGGGCCTGCGCGACCCCGAGCTGATCAGCGTGATCGTGATGACCGAGGGGTACGTCACCGGGGTCGCCCGCACGCAGGTGCACGAGGCCGAGGCGGCGCGGAAGACCGGCCTCTCGGACCGGGCGTTCTGGGAGGCGCAGGCCCCCGCACTCGGCCGGATCATGCGCGGCGGCCGCTACCCCACGCTCGCGGACCTCTCCGAGGACGCCTTCGGGAGCGACTTCGACCACTTCGAGTTCGGCCTGCGACGCCTCCTGGACGGCCTGGACGTCCTGGTCGCCCGGCGCGAACAGGGCTAAGCGCCCCGCGGGACGTACGGTCCACGCCTGCGGGCGCGTCGTGGCTGGTCGCGCCCACGCGGCGGAGCCGCACATGTCACAGCACCGCGCCCCTTACGGGCGCACCTGAGCCGCACCGGACTTCCCCAAAGCCGCTCAGGCCGTACGGACCGGCGGCCGGGAAACGGCTACTTGCCGCCCCCGCGCCGCGTCAGCCGCTTCAGGCCGAACACCGCGAGCAGCGCCGCGCCGAGCACGATCGCGCCCGTCTTCACCTTGCCGTCGAGCCCCTCGCCCCCGCCGTCGCCCGAACTCCCGTCGGCCGATGGCGACTTGCCGTTCCCGCCGCCGCCCGGCGCCTCGACCGGCTTGACCTCGCTCTGCTCGCCCTCGGTGCCGTACATCAGCGTCGTGCCGTCCAGGGTGTACGTGACGGACTCGCCCTGCCGCTGCAGCGGCACGCTCAGCCGCCCCTTGCGCTCGGGCTTCTCCCCGTCGCCCTTCCAGGCGTACCAGACACCCCCGAAGTAGCCGCGCAGAGCGAGCTGTTTGCCGTCGGGCGAGAAGGCCCCGTCGGTCACCCAGAGGTCGATGTCACAGACGCGCTTGAAGACGTTCGTCCCCGAGGCGGTCATGCGCTCCGGGCTCTCGTAGAGGCCGCCGCCCTCCTCGTTCTTGCTGACGATGTAGACGCGTCCGGTCTTGGGGTGCACCATCAGCGCCTCGGCGTCCCTCGGCCCGTCCTCGTACTTCACGACGTACTGCGTGGCGCGCACGCTCTGGTCGGTCAGCTTCTTCGGCTCGGGCAGCTTGTAGACCCAGACGTTCTTCCAGGTGCCGTTGAGGTTGTCGCCGATGTCGCCGACGTAGATGTTGCCGTCGCTGCCGACCGAGATGGCCTCCACGTCGCGCGGGGCGCCGACCCCGGTCATGGTGATGGTCGCGACGGTCTTTCCCGTGCGGCTGTCGACCGCGTAGAGGAAGGCGCCCTTGTCCTGGTCGTTGTGGGTCCAGTAGACGCCCGGGTGGGCGCGGGATGCCGCGAGGCCGCTGGACTCGACGATCCGGGGATCCTTGATGGTGAAGCCGTCGTGGTCGTCGGCGGCGGCGGGCACCGCCACGGCGAAGAGGAGCACGGCACCGGCGAGGAGAGACGGGACAGCCCGAAGCGAACGCATGCGCCCAAGCGTGCCATCCCCCGTGACCGGAGAGCGTGCGCAGCCTCACATCGCAGGTGACGTGCCTGATCCGCCATGATGAGCGGATGCTCAGGTTCATGTTCGTCGGCGACTCGATGACGATCGGAAGCGCCGGTGAACACACCTGGCGATACCGGATGTGGCACCACCTGCGGGACACCCTCGGCGACGAGGGCTTCGCCGTGGTGGGCCCGCGCACGGCCCTGCACGACAAGGCGACGGGCGAGCCCCTCTCCCACGACTACGCGGACGCCGCCGCCGACTTCCCCCGCCACCACCTCGCGGGCTGGGGCGAGGGCTGGCAGCACCTGGCCCCGCAGATCGCGGGCGCGCTGACCCGCGACCCCGCCGACGTGCTCCTCGTCTCGCTCGGCCTGATCGACCTCGGCTTCTACACGAACGCGGAGCAGACCGCGCACAACGTCCACGCCTTCGTCGAGCGCGCCCGCGCGGCGAACCCGCGGATCCGGCTGGTCCTGCTCCCCGTGATCCCCAACATCCGCGCCGAGTCGGACGCGCCCTTCGCCGCCGAGGTCGCCCGCTTCAACGAGCTCCTCGCCAAGGCGGTGGCGAACCTGGACACCGGGACCTCGCCGCTGCTCCTCGCCTCGCGCCCGCCGTCGTACGACATCCATCTCGACACGTACGACGGCACGCACCCCAACGCGAGCGGCGAGCACAAGCTGGCCGGGGCCTTCGCGGACGCGATGGCGCAGGCGTGGGGGATCGGCGGCCCCTACGCCGGGGTGGCCGCCCGACCCGAGGCGGTCACCCGACCCGAAGCGGCGGTCACGCGCCCCACCGGCTGATGCTGAACTTGCCGCCCGCGCGCGCCACTTGAGCCACTCCTGCCCCGCGGAAGTGCGCGGGCACCAGGAGTTCCCCCTCGTCGGCGGCCCGCCCGAGCACCCGTACGCGGCTCTCGGCGGACTCCTTCGGGTTCTCGCAGAAGCAGCTGCTGCAGCCGGGCTCGAAGAGCTGCGCGGGAGTGTGCAGGAGGTCGCCGACGAAGACGGCCCTGTCGCCGCCGGACGCCAGCCTCAGCACGGCCGAACCGGGGGTGTGACCGGGCGCGGCCTCCAGGGTGAGGCGCGCGTCGATGCGGTGCGCGCCCTCCCACAGCACGGCCTGCCCGGCCCGTACGACGGGCTCGACGCTGTCGGCGAAGGCCGCCCGGAGCTCCGGGGGGACCTCGCCCCCGCGCCCCGGACCGAAATGGGCGTGGTCGGCGGCCGGAATGAGGTAGCTGGCGTTGGGGAAGGTGGGGACCCAATCGCCGTCCTGCGCGCGGGTGTTCCAGCCGACGTGATCGGCGTGCAGATGGGTGTTGACGACGACGTCGACGTCCTCGGGGCGCACCCCCGTCGCGGCGAGCCGGTCCAGATAGGGGGTGTCGAGGTGCTCGAAGGGCGGCACACCCGGCCGCACCCTGCCGTTGCCGACGCCCGTGTCGACCAGGACGGTGAGCCCCTCGCTGCGCAGCACCCAGCTCTGTATGGCCGCGAGCGCGTTGCCGGTCACCGGGTCCCAGTGGTCGGGCGCGAGCCGGTCCGCGTTCTCGCGCCACACGGAGTCCGGCATGTCCGGGACGATCGCGTCGGTCTCGAAGGGCAGTGCGTCCAGCTCCACGACCCGACGGACCTCGATATCGCCCAACACGATCCGCTCTTCGGTGAATTCACTCATGGACCCACCGTAGGAAGCGTCGGCGAGCACCTCAATGCCCGCTCACCTCAATTGAATACGCGAGCGTCTCACCACACTAGAATCCGGCCATGGACGTCGTCAGCGATGTGATCTCGGCGGTGCGGGCCGGGCGGCCGGTCTCCCACCGCGTCAGGGTGTCGGGCTCCTGGTGCAGCAGGATCCCCTCGTACGACGGGGTGGGCTTCCGCGTGGTCCTGGAAGGGAGCTGCTGGGTGCTGCCGGACGACGGGAGCGCCCCCTTCACGCTGGCGGCGGGCGACGTGCTGCTGCTGCCGCGCGGGGCGGGACACATCGTCGCGGACTCCCCTGTGGACGGGCCCACGGTCGAGCGGGCGACCCCTTTCGACGAGTGGCTGGAGACGCACGGCCTGCCGCTGACGCGCGACGCGCCACTGACGCACGACGCACGGCAGCCCCACGGACCCGGTCCGGCCGGACCCGGTGCGTCCGGATCCGCGGGGCCCGGTCCGTCCGAACCCGCGGGCCCCGCCCTGGAAATGCTCTGCGGCAAGTACCAGTCGAGCGGCGCCCACGCGCACCCGCTCCTCGCCGAGATCCCCGACATCGTCCACCTGCCCCGCAGGGCGGGACGCCACCCGGAGCTCGCGGCCGCGATCGACCTGCTCGGCAGGGAGGCGGGCGCGTCCCGCCCCGGCGCCGACGTGGTCGTGCCCGGCCTCCTCGACCTGCTCCTGGTGTACATGGTGCGCGCCTGGCTCGCGGACTCCGCGGCCGACTCCCAGTGCCCGGCCCGCTGGCCCGCCGCGCTCAACGACCCGGTGGTCGCCAAGGCCCTGCGCCTGCTGCACGACTCCCCCGAAACCCCTTGGTCCAACGAGGAGTTGGCGTCCCGCACGGGCGTCTCCCGGGCCACTCTCGCCCGCCGCTTCACGTCCCTGGTGGGCCGCGCCCCCATGGCGTACCTCACCTGGTGGCGCATGTCGCGAGCGGCGACGCTCCTGCGCTCCACGCCCGCTTCCCTGGACACGGTGGCCCGCCAGGTCGGCTACAGCTCCCCGTACGCCCTGTCGCACGCGTTCACGCGCACGTTCGGCACGACACCGGGGCGCTACCGGACGCGATTGGCGCGAAAGGAAGTCATGCCCTCTGCGACGACGGCACTACCGTCCGGAGTCCGCTCGGTCTCGACGGCAGACTCGACGGCAGAGGAGAACAAGTGAGTCCCATCGACAACGCAGGCGCCACGGAGATCCACACCCTCGGACACGCCAACCGCTTCGCGACCTGGGACAGCGAGTTCCGCTACGACGGCCGGTTATCGGCCCCCAAGGGCGTGAAGATCAAGGGAATCACGTACGACTGGGATGGCGAGGGGACCGTCGACCACGGCACCAGCAAGAAGGAGCGCGGCGAGGGCGGCATCGACCAGGAGTTCGAGGTCATCGACACGGTCACGGTCGGGGACCGGGACCTGATCACCTTCACCCTCCGCGGCGACCTGGCCGTCGACAGGACCGTCCGCGGCGAGAACGCCCAGACGTACCTGATCAAGGTCGAGGTCACGCTGGACAACGGCAGCGTGTACACGGTCGCGCCGCGGGTCGAGGCTCTCAACCCGAACTGGGACAAGAGCTACCCCGAAGGCACAGGGCGCCCGTTCGTCCGGCTGCCCTACGACAACAACTGGGACCGCTACCCGGACCAGAAGGGCTACAGCCAGGCCGGCTTCGGCTACGTCACGGACAGCGGCCTCGTGCACGACCGGACGCTCTTCATCAACCTGGTCAACCCGCGCCTGCCCGACGAGGCCGACGGTTACGTCTACTACCAGCTGGTCCACGAGGACGGCGAGCCCTCGCACCTCACCCCGCTGCCGAAGAAGCAGTACCTGCGGGCGCGCAACGACAGCGCCGCGACGGACTGGGTGGACCTGCCCGCCTTCCACCTGGGCGAACTCGGCGACAAGGCCGGCTACTACCGCTTCCTGGTGTGGCCGCAGGCGGCCGAGGGCCAGGAAACCCTCAGCCACCAGTACGGCTGGGATCCGAGCAAGCCCGAGGACGCCTTCCAGGTCGGCAGCGTCTACTTCCGGTGCCGGGGCTATCTGCCGGAGTGGGCCCGGGTCTCGCTCACCGTCACCGACCGGCGCAGCCCGCAGACGGTGGCGCAGGGCGAGGAGAGCTTCTGGCCGAGCGTGACGGTGCAGAACACCGGTGTGGAGCGCATCGGCACACAGACCGTCACCGTCCGCGCGCCGCAGGGGATGTGGTTCACCGAGTCCAAGCTGTACTGGGGGCGGAACGGGCTGCCGCAGAACTGGTGGGCCGTGGGTGAACTGTCGGCGGACAGGACCACACTGACGGGCCGGCTCCCACTGGACCTGAACCCCGGCGAGTTCGCGACTCTCTGGGCACCACTGCGAGTCGGCACGGAGGCGCCGACCGGCCTGACGCACGTGACGTTCGAGGTGGGAGCGGCTCGCGGGGCGGCCGTACCGGAGGTCACGCCGCGGAAGTAGACCACCCGGAACCCGGGCCCCCGGCAAGGGCGGCATCTCAGCCGCACACTTTGGTCACCGCGCCCTAGCCGGAAGACCGACGCCCGCCGCACCGCAGTCTCCCTACCGTCCAGACATGACGACAGAGACCGCCGCGGACAAGGCAGCGCCGTCCCCCCGCACCGAGCTGCCACCGGGCGAACGGGCCCTGGCCCCGGACCTCGCCCGGGGCCTGATGCTCCTGCTCATCGTGCTGTCCAACACCGCCTTCCACCTCTGGAAGGCGAAGCACGGGCCGTCCGGGTGGCAGCCCGTGGACGGCGGGTGGGTCGACCACGCCGTCCAGTTCACGATGATCACCACCCTCGACATGCGGGTGTACCCGCTCTTCGCGTTCCTCTTCGGGTACGGGATGACGCAGCTGTTCCTGCGGCGGACCGCGAAGGGCGCATCCGAGCGCGGCACGGTCGCCGTCCTGCGCCGCCGGAGCCTCTGTCTGATCGTCATCGGCCTCGCGCATTCCACCCTCCTGATGGCGGGTGACATCGTCGGGTACTACGGGCTGCTCAGCCTCGCCCTCGGCTGGCTCTTCCTGCGCCGCAGTGACCGGGCGCTGAAGTGGTGGATCGGGATCGGCGCCGCGCTGCTGCTCTTCGGGGCGCTGCAACCCGTCGTATCCGCCCTGCTCAACGGGGAGTTGGGCTCGCTCGGGGACGCCCACGCCGAGCCCGGTTCGGATGCCTACGCGGCGGGCGACCCGAGCTGGCCCGACTCCGCCGCCACCCGCGTGGAGAGCGGCCTCTACGTCACCTTCCTCGCCGCCCCGCTCTCCCTGGTCGGCGGCGGCTTCACCATCTTCCTGCTCGGGTTCTGGGCGGCGCGGCGCCGGATCCTGGAGGAGCCGGGACGCCACCTGCCCCTCCTGCGCCGCACCGCCGTCATCGGCATCGCGATCGGCTGGCTCGGCGCGCTGCCCGCGGCGCTCGCGCACATCGGCGCACTCGACGTGCCGGACGCCGCGCAGAGCGAGTCGGGGGTCCTGGGCCTGCTGCGCGACCTCACGGGGAACGCCGCGGGGCTCGGCTACGTCGCCGCGATCGCGCTCTTCACGCACTGGTGGACGCGCCGCCGCCCCCGCCGAGGCGCACGCACGATCACCGCCCTCTCCGCCGTCGGCAAACGCTCCCTCTCCTGCTACCTCACCCACTCCCTCCTCTTCGCCCCACTCCTCGCCGCCTGGGGCCTCGGCCTCGGCGCACACCTGACCAGCGCGACGATGGCACTCGTGGCGGTCGGGGTGTGGCTGGTGACGGTGGCGGGGGCGTACGCGATGGAGCGGGCGGGGCGACGGGGTCCTGTGGAGACGGTCTTGCGGCGGGTGATGTACCGGGGGTGACCGCCCGGGGCCGGTGCCGTTGTACTCCTCGGCTGCCCGAGGGCGGCAGCGGGGAGGGGCGGACAGTGTTCATCGCGGGAAACGACAGCACCGGGGTCACTGAGGAGGGCGACGGAGCCCTGAACCAGTGGTTCCAGTCACTCGACCGGACCCCGTTCCGTGATCTCGGCTACGTCGCCGAGAGCATCGAGGGCGCGGTCATCATGACCGCGCAGCGGCAGGTCCACCGGCAGATCACTCACGACATCGCCGACCAGTTACGGCTCAAGTACCCGGAGAAGTCGCCGACTTCCGATCGGCACATCGACTTCCCCGGGTACATGAACACCTTCGTGCCCGACGTCGTAGCGGTCAGGGAAGGCAAGGCCCCGGCCCCGAACGGTCGCTGGCGCTACGCGGACATCGATCTGGTCGTAGAAGTCCCCTGCGACAGCACCGCGCACTACGACTACGGCCCCAAGCTGCACGCATACGCCACTGCCGAAGTCCCGCTCTACTTCATCGCCGACCCCACTTCGGCGAAGTGCCACCTCTTCTCCCACCCCAAGGACGGGGACTACCGGCGTCGGCTCACCGTGGCCTTCGGCCTGGACGTAGACCTCGCGGCAGCCCCCATCGGCCTCGTCCTCAAGACCGAAGACTTCCCCCGCGATTGACCTAGGCCCGCCAACTCCCCTTGCCTAGAGCCCACTCCACCCCGTTGGCTGGACCCCCATGAAGTACACGCAGCTGGGACGCACAGGGCTCAAGGTCAGCCGGGTCACGCTCGGGACCATGAACTTCGGGCCGCTCACCGACGAACCCGAGAGCCACTCGCTCATGGACGCCGCGCTCGACGCGGGCGTCAACTACTTCGACACCGCCAACGTCTACGGACAGAGCGCGGGCAAGGGCCGCACCGAGGAGATCATCGGCACCTGGTTCGCGCGGGGCGGTGAGCGGCGCGACAAGGTCGTGCTCGCCACCAAGGTGTACGGGAACATGTCCGCCGAAGGGGAAGCGGTCTGGCCCAACCACGACCGGCTCTCCGCGGTCAGCATCCGCCGCGCCGTCGAGGCGTCGCTGAAGCGCCTCGGGACCGACTACATCGACATCTACCAGTTCCACCACATCGACCGGAACACCCCGTTCGACGAGATCTGGCAGGCGGTCGACGTCCTCGTACAGCAGGGGAAGATCCTCTACGCGGGGTCGAGCAACTTCCCCGGCTACAAGATCGCCCAGGCCAACGAGACCGCACGGCGGCGCGGCAGCTACGGCCTGGTCAGCGAGCAGTGCCTGTACAACCTCGCCGCGCGCGACGCCGAGATGGAGGTCATCCCGGCCGCCGAGGAGTACGGCATCGGCGTCATCCCGTGGTCACCGCTGCACGGCGGGCTGCTCGGGGGCGTCCTGAAGAAGGCGGGCGAGGGCGCGCGCAGCACCAGTGGCCGCGCCGCGGTCGAGCTCGCCAAGCCGGAGGTCCACGCGAAGATCACGGCGTACGAGGAGCTGCTCGACAAGCACGGTCTCGAACCCGGCGAGGTCGCGCTCGCCTGGCTGCTCACCCGGCCCGGGATCACCGCGCCGATCGTCGGCCCCCGCACCGCGGGCCAGCTGGCCTCCGCGCTGCGCGCCGTCGAGCTCGAACTCTCCCAGGAACTCCTCGACGGTCTCGACGAGATCTTCCCGGGGCCCGGCCCTTCGCCGGAGTCGTTCGCCTGGTAGCCCCCGGCGCAGGGGCAGCACAGAGGCAGCGACGGGCGCGTCGCGGTGGCGGCCCGCGTTCGACTAACCGAACGCGGCCGCCACCGCCACCACGACGAACATCAGCACGAGCACACCGGCCATGATCCGGTTCCTGGTTTTCGGGTCCACGTAGTCGAGGTTAACCGGCGCCGCCCGGCGACCCCGCGCCGCCTCCCAGTGCCCAGCGCCCGACCGCCTCGTAGCGCGGCCGCTCCCCTGCCACCCCGCTCACGGGCAGATTGCTGCGTACGAGAGTCAGCTCGGCCACCGTCCAGGTCGCGCCGTCGAAGGGGCCGAGCGCGTCGACGTACGGCGTGAGGTCCGTCTCCCCCTTGGCGCGCGCCAGTGTCAGATGCGGGCGGTAGTGCCGGTGTCCCTCCGTCGCGATGCCCGCCTTGCGCGCCGCCGCGTCCGCGCGCGCGGCGAGCAGGCGCAGTGCGGCCACGTCGCCCGCGGCGCCCGCCCACAGCGCCCGCTCCCCGAAGTGCCCGCCGCCGCGCAGCGCGAGCGGGAAGGAAGGTGTGCGGTGCGCGGCCCGCTCCAGGCGGGCGGAGAGGTCGGGCACCGCCTCGTCCGGCACCTCCCCCAGGAAGGCGAGCGTGAAGTGCCACCCGGACCGCCCGGTCCAGCGCAGCCGCTCCGCGCCGGGCAGCTCCTTCAACTTGTCGGCGGCGAGGGCAAGTTCAGAGGTCGCGGAGTCCGGCGGCAGGACCGCGGCGAAGAGTCTCATGGGGGTGACGTTAGAGCCTGTCCGGACAGGCCCTACCCTCCCCGCATGAGTGACATGGAGCCCATAAGGATCAGGAAGGGCGGGGCCGACGACATCCCCGCGATCATCGCTCTCTTCGACGGCGCCGTGGAGTGGCTCGTCGCCCGGGGCCGCACCGGGCAGTGGGGCACCAAGCCCTGGTCCACCAACCCGAACGCCGTCGCGATGGTCGAGAAGTACGTGACGACGGGAGATCCCTGGATAGCCGAGATCGACGGCACCGTGGTGGGCACGCTCACGCTGACCGAAGGGCCCGGCGGCGACATCATCCCGAAGGCCGACGAGCCCGAGCGGTACGTCCACCTGCTCGCCGCCGATCACGGCAGGTACGCGGGCCGCGGCGTGGGCCGCGCGCTCCTCGCGCACGCGGCGCGGGAGACCCGCGCGCAGGGCGTCTCCCTGCTGCGGGTCGACTGCTACCGGGGCGAGGACCGGGCGCTCGTCGCGTACTACGAGAGCAACGGCTTCACCGCCACCGAGCCCTTCACGGGCCCCGACGGCAGCTGGCCGGGACAGGTGCTCGCGCAGCGCGTCTGACCGGCCCCCGTCCCCGCCCCCGGCATCACGCCGCGGTCGCCAGCTCCCGCTCCCTCGGCACGAACTGCAGGTGCTGGCGGCCGCGCCGCAGGTCCACCTTGAGGCGCAGGTTCGCGGCGCGCGCCAGCATCAGGCCGACACCGGCCGCGGCGAGCGCGCAGACGAGGCCGCCGATGGCCATGCTGACCCGGACCCCGTAGGCGTCGGCGAGCCAGCCGAAGAGCGGGCCGCCGAGCGGCGTACCGCCGGTGAAGACCATCATGAAGAGGGACATCACGCGGCCGCGCATCTCCGGGTCCGTGGCCATCTGGACCGAGGAGTTGGCGGTGACGTTCACCGTCAGGCCGAGGATGCCGATCGGCACGATCAGCGCGACGAACATCCACAGCTCGGGCGCGAACGCGGCCACGATCTGCAGCACGCCGAAGGCGATCGCGGCCCCGGCGAGCAGCCGCAGGCGCGAGGTGCCGCGGCGGGCCGCGAGCAGCGCACCGGCCAGCGAGCCGACCGCCATCAGGGTGTTGAACAGCCCGTACATCCCCACGCCGCCGTGGAAGACGTCGTCCGCGAAGGCGCTCATCCAGATCGGGAAGTTGAACCCGAAGGTGCCGATGAAGCCGACGAGGACGATCGGCCAGATCAGCTCGGGGTGCTTGGAGACGTAGTTGAGCCCCTCCTTCAGCTGTCCCTTGCCGCGCGGCTTGCGCGGGGTGTGGTGCAGCTCGGAGGTGCGCATCAGCATCAGTCCGGTCAGCGGCGCCAGGAACGAGAGGCCGTTGGCCAGGAACGCCCAGCCGGGCCCGACGGCAGCGGTGAGACCACTGGCCACGGCGGGGCCGACGAGGCGCGCGGACTGGAAGTTGGCGGAGTTCAGCGAGACGGCGTTGCGGACCTGGTCGGGGCCGACCATCTCGGACACGAAGGACTGCCGGGTCGGGTTGTCGACGACGGTGACGAGGCCGGTGAAGAAGGCCGCCGCGTAGACGTGCCAGACCTGGACGTTGCCGCTGAGCGTGAGGGCGGCGAGGAAGAGGCCGCTGATGCTCATCGCGCCCTGGGTGCAGAAGAGCAGCTTCCGCTTGGCGAACCGGTCGGCGATCACGCCGCCGTACAGGCCGAAGAGCAGCATCGGCAGGAACTGCATGGCCGTGGTGATGCCGACGGCCGCGGAGGAGCCCGTGAGGCTGAGCACGAGCCAGTCCTGGGTGATGCGGGCCATCCAGGTGCCGGTGTTGGAGACGACGGCACCGGACGCGAAGAGCCGGTAGTTGCGGATCTTCAGCGAGCTGAACATCGAGGGCTTACGGGGGCCATCAGGTGCTGCGCCTGCGGAGCAGGCTCCTTGAGGGGCGGTGGTCGGGTGACGGGCGGGCGAGTCGAGGGCGGTTGGTGCGGGGGCGGAGTCTGCTCCGGATCCCGTACTCAAAGTCGGTTCGCCTCCTTTGGCGTACGAAGGTCGTCGCGAGGACCAGTTGCTTACAAGTGCGCGAGTTGCTTACAAGTGCGCGAGCTTTTCCAGGACCGGGGCGGCGGCGCGCAGCCGCTCCCACTCGTCCTCGTCGAGGTGCTCGGCGAGACCGGCGAGCCAGGCGTTCCGCTTGCGGCGGCTCTCCTCGAGCATGGCCTCGGCGGTCTCCGTCTGGGTCACCACCTTCTGGCGGCGGTCCTCGGGGTGCGGCTCGAGCCGGACCAGGCCCTTGGCTTCGAGCAGGGCGACGATGCGGGTCATCGAAGGCGGCTGCACGTGCTCCTTGCGGGCGAGCTCGCCCGGAGTGGCGCTGCCGCAGCGGGCAAGGGTGCCGAGCACCGACATCTCGGTGGGGCTCAGCGACTCGTCGACACGCTGGTGCTTGAGTCGACGGGACAGGCGCATCACGGCGGAGCGCAGGGCGTTCACGGCGACGGCATCGTCACCATGGGAGAGGTCCGGCATGTTTGTTAGCGTAACTCATTACCCTAGCTAAAGACCACTTGGTTTCCCGTACCCGGGTACTCGAACCCTTTCGTCACCCATATGAGTGAGGTGACTTCGGAAAGCGACGCATCCGCCCGCGGGGCCCGTGGACCCTGTCACGCATGGGATCGACAGTGCTCAGCCTGCGGATAGACGGTGAGCTGCTCGACCGGCTCCGGCAGCACGCGGCGAAAAGAGGAATGAGCGTCCAGGACTATGTGGTCCGGACGCTCATTCGTGACGACTTCGACGAACGGTTCGCGACGTCGGTCGAGAAGACGGAGAAGTTCTACGGGGTGGCGTAGGTGCGGGGCCCCGTAAGGGGCGCGGGGAACTGCGCGACGAGCCCCCACCGGCCCGCGGGGTCGATCGCTCCTACGTAAGACCAAGCGCGGGCATCAGGTAGTAGAACGCGAACACCGCAGACACCACGTACATGGCAACGGGCACCTCACGGGCCCGCCCCGCCGCCACCCGCAGAACGGTGAACGTGACGAAGCCCATCCCGATGCCATTGGTGATCGAGTACGTGAACGGCATCATCAGCATCGTCACGAACGCGGGGATCGCGATCGTGTAGTCGCTCCAGTCGATGGCCCGGATCGACCCGGACAGGATCAGGAAGCCCACCGCGAGCAACGCGGGAGTGGCCGCCTGCGAGGGAACCATCGTGGCGATGGGCGTGAGGAACAGCGCGACGGCGAAGAGCCCGCCGGTGACGACGTTCGCGAGGCCCGTGCGGGCCCCTTCGCCGACGCCCGCGGTGGACTCCACGAAGCAGGTGGTGGCCGAGGCGGACGAGGCACCACCGGCGGCGACGGCGATGCCGTCGACGAAGAGCACCTTGTTGATGCCGGGCATGTTGCCGTTGGCGTCGGTCAGCTTGGCCTCGTCGCCGATGCCCATGATCGTGCCCATCGCGTCGAAGAAGCACGAGAGCAGCACGGTGAAGACGAAGAGGACACCGGTCAGGACGCCGACCTTCTCGAAGCCGCCGAACAGGCTGATCTCGCCGACGAGCCCGAAGTCCGGCGTCGAGACGGGGTTGCCCGGCCACTCCGGGGTGGTCAGGCCCCAGGAGGGGATGTCCGCGACCGCGTTGATGATCATGGCGACGACCGTCATGACGACGATGCTGATGAGGATGGCGCCGGGCACCTTGCGCACGAGCAGCGCCAGGGTGAGCAGCACGCCGAGCACGAAGATCAGGACGGGCCAGCCGTTGAGGTGGCCGTCGCCGCCGAGCTGCAGCGGCACCGTGGTGTGCGCGGCGTCCGGGATGCGCGAGACGAAACCGGAGTCGACGAGGCCGATCAGCATGATGAAGAGGCCGATGCCGATCGCGATGCCCTTGCGCAGGCCGAGCGGCACGGCGCTCATCACGCGTTCGCGCAGCCCGGTCGCGACGAGCAGCATCACGACGAAGC
Organism: Streptomyces kanamyceticus; assembly: GCF_008704495.1. Classification (NCBI taxonomy): domain Bacteria; kingdom Bacillati; phylum Actinomycetota; class Actinomycetes; order Kitasatosporales; family Streptomycetaceae; genus Streptomyces; species Streptomyces kanamyceticus. The sequence continues at coordinate 5,599,553 of NZ_CP023699.1, read as the reverse complement.
CCGCGAGCACGACCATGCCCATGGCGTCGGGCCACGACATGCGCGGCGCGAGCTGGAGGGCGACCACGGTGTTCACGCCGAGGCCGGCGGCGAGCGCGATCGGCACGTTGCCGATGACGCCCATCAGGAGCGTGGTGAAGGCGGCGGTCAGCACGGTCGCGGTGACCAGCTGCTTGTTGTCGAGCTGATGCCCGTACATGTCCTTCGCGCTGCCCAGGATGATCGGGTTCAGCACGATGATGTAGGCCATCGCGAAGAAGGTGGCGAGGCCGCCGCGGACCTCCCTGGCCAGGGTGGAGCCCCGCTCCGTGATCTTGAAGTACCCGTCGAGACCGCCCCGCGGGGGCTTCGGGGGCGGCGTTTTGGCGTCGACCGGGGCGCTGGCCGAGGGAGACATGCGTGACCTCATGGATCTCGTGCGGGTGGCAAATCAAGCGGAGTGCGGAACCGATCGTCCCGCCCTCACGTTTCATCCTCGTCACGCCTTATTTGTGCTTTCTTACGAAAGAAAGCGGCCATAAACGAGCGGTTTCAGTATGAAGACATAAGGCAAAGATCGCTATCTCCGCGCGTAGACCCTTGTGCCCCAAGGGGTGTACGAGACGGGGCCCACCCCTCGTAAGCTGTAGGCATGGCGAAGTGGACCCCAACGCACGAGGCGCCGGAGCCCCTGGAGGGGCCCGTGGTCGCCACCATCACCGGTGGCACGATCATCTGGTTCGTCCTCTTCCTGGCCCAGCTCCCCTTCTACGGCTGGTTCGACGACCGCGACGCGACCTGGTGGGTGTGGACCTGCCTGGCCGGAGCGGGCCTCGGCCTGATCGGCATCTGGTACGTGCGCGGCAGGGACGCCGCGATCAAGCGGGCCGCGGAAAGCACGGCGAGCACGGAAAGCAACGGGCCGAAGGTCACAGAGACGCGGTAGGAAGGTCCCCGCGGCCCTGCGCGGCCGTACACCCACGGGACGGGCCGCCTCCTCCCGAGGTCGGATCTTTTCCGCACTCAAGGGGTGAAGCCCCATAACCCCCCTTACGGTCGATGCATGACGCATATCGACGCGGGCGCCGAACTCGACCCGGTCCACCCGGTGCCACCGCCCCACGGGCGGTCCACGGGACTCACCACCGCCGAGGTCGCCGAGCGGGTCGCCCGCGGCGAGGTCAACGACGTCCCGATCCGCAGCAGCCGGTCGCTGAGCGAGATCGTCCGGGCGAACGTCTTCACCCGCTTCAACGCCATCATCGGCGTGCTGTGGGTGGTCATGCTCTTCGTGGCGCCGATCCAGGACAGCCTCTTCGGCTACGTGATCATCGCCAACACCGGCATCGGCATCATCCAGGAGTGGCGCGCCAAGAAGACCCTGGACTCCCTCGCCGTCATCGGCGAGGCCAAGCCGACCGTCCGGCGCGACGGCAAGGCCTGCGAGATCTCCACCTCCGAGATCGTCCTCGGCGACGTCATCGAACTCGGCCCCGGCGACAAGATCGTGGTGGACGGCGAGGCGGTCGAGACCGACAGCCTGGAGATCGACGAGTCGCTGCTCACCGGTGAGGCCGACCCGGTCATCAAGAAGCCGGGCGACAAGATGATGTCGGGCTCCTTCGTGGTCGCGGGCGGCGGCGCGTTCACCGCCACCAGGGTCGGACGCGAGGCGTACGCGGCCCAGCTCGCCGAGGAGGCGTCCCGCTTCACGCTCGTCCACTCCGAGCTGCGCACCGGCATCTCCACGATCCTCAAGTACGTGACGTGGCTGATGATCCCGACCTCGATCGGCCTGGTCCTCTCCCAGCTCGTCGCCAAGGACGACAACTTCAAGGAGTCCGTCGCGTACACGGTGGGCGGGATCGTCCCCATGATCCCGGAGGGGCTCGTCCTCCTCACCTCCGTGGCCTTCGCGATCGGCGTGATCCGGCTCGGCCGCCAGCAGTGCCTGGTGCAGGAACTCCCGGCGATCGAGGGCCTGGCCCGCATCGACACGGTCTGCCTGGACAAGACGGGCACCCTCACCGAGGGCGGCATGGACGTCACCGAGCTGCGGCCGCTGAACGGCAGCGACGAGGCGTACGTCCGTACGGTCCTCGGCGCGCTCGGCGAATCCGACCCGCGGCCCAACGCGTCCCTCCAGGCGATCATCGACGCCTACCCCGACACCGACGAGTGGCGCTGCACCGAATCGCTGCCCTTCTCCTCGGCGCGCAAGTACAGCGGGGCCTCCTTCAGCGAGGGCGACGGCACCGAATCGACGTGGCTGCTCGGCGCCCCCGACGTACTGCTTCCCGAAGGCGACCCCTCCCTCGCCGAGATCGAGGGACTCAACCAGCAGGGCCTGCGCGTGCTGCTCCTCGCCCGCGCGGCAGGCACCCTCGACGACCCCGAGGTGGCCGCGGGGGCCAAGGCCACCGCCCTGGTCGTCCTCGAACAGCGCCTTCGCCCCGACGCCGCCGACACCCTGCGCTACTTCGAGGAGCAGGACGTCGCCGCCAAGGTCATCTCCGGTGACAACGCGGTCTCGGTGGGCGCGGTCGCGGGCAAGCTCGGGCTGCCCGGCGCGGAGAACACCGTGGACGCGCGCAGGCTCCCCGCCGACAAGGAGGAGCTGGCCCAGGCCCTCGACGACAACACCGTCTTCGGCCGGGTCACCCCCCAGCAGAAGCGCGACATGGTGGGCGCCCTCCAGTCGCACGGCCACACGGTGGCGATGACCGGCGACGGCGTGAACGACGTGCTCGCCCTGAAGGACGCCGACATCGGCGTGTCCATGGGCTCGGGCTCGGAGGCGACGCGGGCGGTCGCCCAGATCGTGCTCCTCAACAACAGCTTCGCGACGCTGCCCTCGGTGGTCGCCGAGGGCCGCCGCGTCATCGGCAACATCACGCGCGTGGCGACGCTGTTCCTGGTGAAGACCGTCTACTCGGTCGTCATCGCGCTCCTGGTGGTCTGCTCGCAGGTGGAGTACCTCTTCCTGCCGAGGCACCTGACGCTGCTCTCCACCCTCACCATCGGCATCCCCGCGTTCTTCCTGGCCCTCGCCCCCAACAAGGAGCGGGCCAAGCCCCACTTCGTACGCAGGGTCATGCGGTACGCGATCCCGGGCGGTGTCATCGCGGGCGTCGCCACCTTCGTGACGTACCTGCTCGCCCGGCACCACTACACGGGCGCGGGCGCGCGGGAAGCCGAGACCAGTGCGGCGACCCTGGCGCTGTTCCTGATCGCCATGTGGGTCCTCGCCATCATCGCCCGCCCCTACACGTGGTGGCGGCTCTGCCTGATCGGCGCGATGGGTCTCGGCTTCCTGCTCGTCATGACCGTGCCCTGGCTCCAGGACTTCTTCCAGCTGAAGCTGGTGGGCACGACGATGCCGTGGGCGGCGGTCGCGATCGCGGCGGTGGCCGCGGGGGCCATCGAGTTCGTCTACCGCTGGGTGGACCGCCGCTTTCCCGCCTAGCGGGCGGGCGGACTAGCGGACGTCGACGAAGTCACTGGTCGACGTCACGGACGGGGTGGTGGAGGTGCCCGCGAAGACGTAGCGGAAGTAGCCGTCGGCGGACGCCTTCACCGTGGTCTTGAGGTTGCCCTTGGTGTCGGACTTGACCGTCTTGAGCGTGGTGTAGCTGCTGGTGCCCTTCTTCTTGTACTGCAGCTTCACGTCCTGCTTGGTGTAGCCCGCGTACTTCGAGGTCTCCCAGTTGGCGCGGGTCAGGGCGCCGGTGACCGTGATGGTCTTGCCCTTCTTGACGGGCTCGGGGGAGGCGTTGGTGGTCAGGCGGGCGGCACGCTTCAGGCGGGCCTCCGACTTGAGGTACTCCTCGCGGTGCTTGTCGCCGTTGTTGTTGACCGCGGTGGCGAACACGTTCCAGCGGGACCCGGCGTGGGCGTTGCGGAGGTCCTGCGGGTAGGCGACGACCGTGTCGGTGCAGGTCTTCGTGGTGTCGTCCACGGCCACGCACTGAGCGTTGAAGACGACCGGCCTGATGACCTCGGTGGACGTGTTGAAGTCCGGGCCGAACCACAGGAAGCCGCTGGCGCCCCGCACGCCGGCCGGGTCGGTGGCGGTGATGGAGAGCTTGAACTCCTTCATCGCCGAGGTGCCGATCACGACGTCCTTGCCGCCGTTGACGCTCACCTTCGTGATCTTGAGATCGCCTGCGGCCTCATCGGCCTGTGCGGCCGGAACAGCGAAAGCGGACAGGGCCAGGGCGCCGGACACGGCGGCCACAGTGGCACGGATGCGCATGCGTTTCTCCATGTGGAGAAGGGGACCCGCGGTGCGCTGCACGCCGTCACGCGGGGTCCCAGTGATCTAGGAGTCTGTTGACTCGCGAGATCAGACCTGTGACAGGAGTGACTGGTTGTACAGCGGGTGAAGAATGTGTGACCGGGTGGCGGAATGCCGGGCGACAGAATGCCGGGTTGCCGCCCGTTCGGCAGGGCGGAACCCGGCATACCCGTCCACAAGCCTCAGTCGAACCAGCGGTCCCGCGCCAACTCCGCGGTCCGCGAAGGATCTTCGAGCAGCGCGGCCACCTCGAACCTGCGCGGCCACTGCCCCGCCGCCCAGGCGAGCCCCGCCGCGACACCCTCCAGCGTCGCCGCGTGCACGGTGCCGTCCGGAGTGCGGCGCCAGTCGAGATCCACACCGCCCACGACGAGTTCCTCGTGCTCGATGTACGTCTCCGGGGTCGCCGCCCCCAGCAGGATCCGCACCGGCTCGGGCACCGCGTGCTCCACGCCGTGGCCCGCGGGCTCCACCGCGGCCGTCTCGCTCAGCCGCCGCACCTGGAACAGCTCCGCGAGGTCCCCCGCCTTGCGCGAACGCACCGGAAGCAGCGGCACGCCCTCGGCCAGCGGCAGCAGGTCCGGCGCGTCGGCGACCACCGCGTCCGCCGCGTCGACCACCACGACCTCGCCATCCACCACCGCGCGCAGCTCGTCGGGGAGCGTCACCTGCTCCGGGTCGAGATCGGCAAGGGCCCCGTACAGCGCGTGCAGTTGGGCGGGCGAAACGGTCCTCTCCGGATCCGCGAGCCGGTCGAGCAGCTCGGCCGCGCCGCCCGGCTCCGCGAGGAGCGCCCCGACCGAGGTCCGCACGCCCAGGGCCCGCAGCACCTCCTCGTCGCCAAAGCCGGAGGCGTCCGCCGCGTCGTACAGACCCACCAGGAGCGGATCGCCGCCCGCGGCGCGCAGACCGGCGGGACGGCGCCCGTCCAGGACGTGATGGCCGCGCAGCCACCACGCCGTGTACGAACGGACGGTCTCCGTCGTGCCGTCGGGCAGCAGCACCCGCAACGGCTGCGTCAGCGCGTCCCGCAGCGGCGGGCGCGAGAGCATCGCGAGCGCCCGCGGCCAGCAGTCGTCGTCGACCAGATCCAGATCCCGTACGGCGACGATCTCGGTGGCGACCGGCGGCACCGGCGTATCGGGCAGCCGGTCGAGCACGTCCTCGCACCACACGTCCACGGCGTCAAGGAGACCCGCGTCGTCGGGCTCGGCGAAGTCGCCTTCGCGCGGCTCCAGTTCATCCGGATCCAGTACGACATCGGTGGTGCGGACCAACGCGAACGTGGCGAGCACCCCGCAGGCAGCCAGCGGCTCCTCGCCCCAGCGGTCGGCGAGATCCTGGTCGGCCAGGGCCAGTTCGTCCTCGCGCATCACCTCGGCGAACGCGCTGCCGGGGAGCACCAGCTCACCGGCGGGGGCGAGTTCACCGTCCTCGTCGGGCAGCGCGAGGGCGGCGAGCCACGGCTCGTCGCCCGGCGCGAGACGGGCGTCCCGCACCAGCGCGAGCACGACGTCCGCCAACTCGTCGGCGTCCAGGGCCTCCTCGTCCCAGGTGTCGTCGTCGAGGGAGGCGGCCACGGCGGCGCGCACCTGCGGGGTCGTCAGGATCGCGCGGGGCGTCGCGGGGAGCGCGCCGAGCTTCTCCAGGAGGGGGTGGACGGCCTCCGGATGGGCGACCTTCAGGCCCAGCCTGGCGAGCGAGGCGGGATCGCGCTCGTCGCCCGCGGCGGGCAGCAGGACCTGCCGGGGCCCGATCGTCGTACGCCCGTCGGCGAGCGGCACGGGCAACCCCGAGAGCCGGTCGGGGTCGACGCCCGCCAAGGTGTCGTACAGCCGCCGCCACCAGGCCGCGTCCCGCTCCAGACCGGCGAGCCGGTCGACCGCCTCGGTCAGCGGAAGCCGCGCCACCCCGAGCGTGCGCAGCTCGGCACGGCGTTCGAGGCCCGCGGGCAGCAGGCTGGGCAGCACCTCGGCGAGCACGCGCACGGTGTCGGCGCCCGCGCCCTCGACGACTTCCGCGTCGCGGGGGCGGAGGGCCTGGGGCAGGTCCTCCTCGCCGAGCTCGTCGACGTTGGGGAGGTTGGGGAGGTTGGGGACGTCGGGGATCTCGGCGCGGGGCAGCGCGGGCGGCAGGAAGGCGGTGCGCGGCAGCCGCTCCAGGATGCCCCCGCGCAGCGCGCCGTCCAGCTCGCTCCTGCCGAGCGGCCCCGGCACCAAGGAGATGATCTCCTCGGTGACGGGCCGCCAGTCGGCGAGGAGTTCGACGTACGCCTCCGCGGCGCGCTCCACCAGGAAGTCGGTCAGCGGACCCGGCGCGGCATGCCGCCGGGCGGTGTCCAGCGGGAACGACGCGATCAGCAACGCCGGTACGCCCAGCGGCTCGTCACTCGGCGTCGGCGCGTGCACCACGGGCGTGCTGCGGGGCCGCTCCGGAGCGCCGTCGCGGTCCACGGGCACGGCCCAGGTGACCGACCAGTGCGGGCGCAGCCGCTCCTCGACCGGCCGGTCCTTCAACAGCGCGGCGTCGAGAGGGCCTTGACTGCTGACGGTGCGCCAGCGCGTCGTACCGTCGCGGCTGTCCTCGACCACGGTGTACGGGGCCTCGGCGCGGCGGCGCAGGGTGCGGACGGTGCGACCGGTGCGGTCGGTGCGGTCGGTGCGGTCGGTGCGGTCGGTGCCGTCCGGGGTCTCGATGGTGACCTCGGCGAGCCCCGGCAGGGCTAGCAGCAGGGCGTCGTCGACTCCCGCGAGGAGCCGAGCCACCAGATCCTCGGCGGCGGCGTCCCGCAACGGCAGGACGACGACCGTGTCGTACCCGTCGGGCGCGCTGCCCTCCGCCGCCATGGGCAACCGGAGCAGGGGGACATGCCCGTCCCTGCGGCGGATCTCGTCGCCCAGGCCCGGGCTGAACCTGGCGGTCTCCGCGGCGAGTTCACGGGCCTCGGCGAGCGACCAGCGGACGCCGCCGGTGCGGCCCAGGACGGCGGGCTCGTCGGAGACCGCGAGCACGGCGGCGAAGCCGACGCCGAAACGGCCCACGCTCGTGCCCCTGGCCCCCTCGGGGGTCTCCCGCTTCGCGGAGGCGCGCAGCGTGGAGAGGGACTCCACGCCGGTCGCGTCCAGCGGGGCGCCGCTGTTCGCGGCGGCGAGGACGCCGTCGCGCAGGGTCAGCGCGAGCCGCCCGGGAACGCCCGCGCGGGCGGCCGCGTCCGAGGCGTTCTGCGCCAACTCCACGACGAGCCGGTCCCGGTAGCCGCCGAGCGCGAGGTCCTCCTCGGCGTTGGCGTCCTCGCGGAAGCGGGGCGGGGCGGCGGCCCAGGCGTCGAGGACTCCGCGGCGGAGGCGGGCGGTACCAAAGGGATCAATACCCTCGGCCGCCGGCCGCACGGTCTTGCTCACGGTCGTCTCTCTTCTTTGGGGGGGGTGGGGGCTCGTGTCGGGGTTCTGGTGTTGTGTTGGTGTTGCTCGGGGCGGGGGCCTGAGCCGATGTTGCTTCAGGCGGGGGTCTGATCCGGTCTTGCCTGCGGGCGAACGGTACCGCGTCCTGGCGGGAGGGCTGGAGCCGGAACGGGGCGGTGCCTGCGGAGACTGGCTCCTGAGCCCCACGCCCCCTCTCCCCCGCTCCGCGGGGGCCTCCCCTGCCCCGCCCCGCCACTCTGCTCCGCTCCACCCCGCCACTCCGCCTGCCCCGCCACTCCGCTCCGCGGGGGCCTGCCGCTCGTCACCGGGCCCTGCCCTGCGCCCAACCCGCCGGTGCTGCCACCCGACGGGACGCTCCCCGCCGCTCCGCGACGGCCTCTCCCACCCACCCACCCGTCACTCCGCCCCGCCCAGCACCTGCTCTCCCCCGCTCCGCGGGGGCCGTCCCCACCCACCCACCCGTTGCTCCGCACCGTCCGGCGCCTGTTCTCCCCCGCTCCGCGAGGGCCCTTCCCACCCGCCCACCCGGCACTCCGCACGGTCCGGCACCTGTATCTCCCCCGCTCCGCGAGGGCCTTTCCCACCCGCCCGGCGCTCCGCACGGTCCGGCACCTGTATCTCCCTCGCTCCGCGGGGGCCTTTCCCGCCCGCCCGGCGCTCCGCACGGTCCGGCACCTGTATCTCCCCCGCTCCGCGAGGGCCTTTCCCACCCGCCCGGCGCTCCGCACGGTCCGGCACCTGTATCTCCCTCGCTCCGCGGGGGCCTTTCCCGCCCGCCCGGCGCTCCGCACGGTCCGGCACCTGTATCTCCCTCGCTCCGCGAGGGTCTTTCCCGCCCGCCCGGCGCTCCGCACGGTCCGGCACGTGTTCTCCCTCGCTCCGCGAGGGCCATCCCCACCCGCCCACCCGAATCTCCGCACCGCCCAGCACAAGTTCTCTCCCCCCGCTCCGCGAGGGCCCTTCCCACTCGCCCACCCGTTGCTCCGCACCGCCCAGCCCATGCCCGGCCGACCCGGGCCAACCCTCCGTCAACGCCGCGCACGTGACCCCACTTCGCCACCTGCCCACCCGGATCTGCGCACCGCACGGCGCCCCTGCCAACCCGGACCGCTGCCCTTCCACAACACCGCGCTCACCCCCGCTTCGCCGCTCTGCGGCGGGCCTTCCCGCCCGCGCAGCGGCGGGTGGGTGTTCCTCGCCGCTTTCGCGGTGACAGTTACCCGCGCGGGAATGTTTGGGCGGGTGGGTGGGGAGCACGCCGCGGAGCGGCGACGGAGGGAGGGGGCGGTGCGGAGGGGAGATGTGCCGAGAGGCCGCAGGAGCCACGGGCTCGAGGAACGGGGCGGGGGCACAGGAGCCACGGCGCCGGTCACAGGGAGCACGGCGCTGAGGAGCGGTCCGGGGCGTAAGTCACCTAGCCGACGGAACCCGCCAGGAGGCGCAGGCCACCGCCGCGGCGCTGGGGGCGGGCCAGGACGCAGGCCACCGTGCCGAGCGTGGGCCGTCGTGCTGAGGGGCGGGCCAGGGACCTCGGCTACGGGGCCGAGGGACAGGTCCGGGGGCGTACGCCCGATGTGTTGGGCGTAGGGACGCGCTGCCGACCGGACCGGCCAGGGGGCGCAGCGCGGCGGGGGCAGGAGCCACCGTTCGGCTCAGGCACCCGACCGGGCCCATGGCACAGGAACACCCGGGGCCCCGTCACCCGCCGCCGGAACTAGGAGTGGCCCAGATCCTCACTGGGCCCCTCCACACTCACCGACCCCGAATCCGCCGCGGGCCGCAACGGCAACACGTCCACCCGCGTCTCGTCGAGCACCGGCGGCGCCGGCCGCGGCGGCTTCGGCATGACCGCCGCCTCCGAGTGGCCTCCACAGCCGTACGAGAGGGAGACGACCCGCCCGTCCGCAGGCCCGAACTCATTGGCGCACACACCGAACGCCTGACCGAGCGAGCCGCCGATCGCCACCAGGAATCCACAGCTCACACAGCCCGCGGGCGCGGCCTGCGCCATCGGGGTCTTCGCGCCGTACGTCTCTTCCCAGCGGTCGGCCGCGATGTGCAGCCCGTACCGGGAGAGGACCCGGGCCCGCCGCATGCCCAGTTCGTCGGCGACCGCCGCGATGGAACCGCGCGCGGGCGCCAACGGCAGTTCGGCGGGCGGACCCGCCGTGACCTCGGCGTCCTCCGCCTCGACGAGCTCGGCCATCTCCTCCGACACGGCGGAGTTCGGCGGCGGCTCCTCCTCGCCGGTGAAACCGGGCTCGAGGCGCAGATCCTCCGCGTCCGTCGGCAGGAGGTCGCCCGGGCCCATGTCGCCAGGGCGCAGCCGCTCGCTCCACGGCACCCATTCGGGGGCGAGGAGCGCGTCGGAACCGGGCAGCAGCACCGTCTCGTCGAGCGTGACGACCTTGGCCCGCGAGGCACGGGCGACCGTCACCGCCCAGCGCCAGCCGCGGTAGCCGAATTCCTTGCATTCGAAGAGGTGTGTGACGACCCGGTCGCCCTCCACGACGACCTCGACGTGCTCACCGACCACACCGGGTGCGGCGGCCTCCTCGGCCGCGGCCCGCGCCAGGCCGACCGCTTCGGCGCACAGGCGGTCCGGGGTACGCGGGGTGCGCTGGGTACGGCTTCGCGTTGTCGCTGCGCTCACAGGTATCGCTTCTCTCCTACGCCGTCTCACGAGTGCGCCACCCTTACGCGGGGGTACGGACGGAGCGGACCTGGGGGCCGCGTCAACGTCCGCGCCCGACGTTCTCGGGCGCACCTACGTCACCCATTCTGCGGGATGACCGAGAGGCGCGCGGCCAAGAACAACCGCCGCAGGCGCGCTACGCACGCTACCTTCTCCTGGCCCCTGGGCCTACACCGACGTACGCCCCCGGCTCCCGAGCCCCCGTTCCGCCCCTCCCCCACGGGCCTCCGCGCCCGGCCCCCGGCCTACGCCCCCGCCCCACTCCTCGGCCCCGTTCCCCCTGTGCCCCCTCGGCACATCCCCCCTCCGCACCGCCCTCTCCCTCCGCCGCCGCTCCGCGCCGTACTCCCCACCCACCCGCCCAAACATTTCCCCCACAACACCCGGACAGGTGGCCCCCGGCGCGGCGCGCCCCGCAGACAGCGGGACCACAGACGCACGACTCGGCGCGGAGCAACGGGCGGGCGGGCGGGAATGGCCCTCGCGGAGCGGGGGAGAACAGGTGCCGGACCGTGCGGAGCGCCGGGCGGGCGGGCGGGAAAGGCCCTCGCGGAGCGGGGGAGAACAGGTGCCGGACCGTGCGGAGCGCCGGGCGGGCGGGAAAGACCCTCGCGGAGCGAGGGAGAACACGCGCCGGACCGTGCGGAGATTCGGGCGGGCGGGCGGGAAAGACCCTCGCGGAGCGGGGGAGAACACGTGCCGGACCGTGCGGAGCGCCGGGCGGGCGGGTGGGAAAGGCCCTCGCGGAGCGGGGGAGAACACGCGCCGTGACGGGTGAGTCGGTGGGAGAGGCCGTCGCGGAGCGGCGGAGCGCACCGGCCCCGGGGGACACGCGGAGGAGCCCCCCCAAGGCCCCCGGCCACGTATCCGCACTAGGACACCCCCCAAGGGGGCACTATGACGGAGTGGCCCCCACAAGGTCGACGTCCGTAGGGACAGCAACAGGAACCGTCTCGCCGGGACCGGCGCGACGGACCGCGCGCGCCCTGGGCCGCGCCCTGCACTTCCCCGTCACCGGCCCCGCCCGCGGCATCCGCAAGGCCACGCACGCCCACGGCGCGGGCGAGTCGGGCCTCGGGAAGCTGATCGAGTTGCACGCGGTGAACGGCGCGGGCGACGTGATGATCACCGTCGCGCTCGCCTCCACCGTCTTCTTCTCGGTGCCGACCGACGAGGCCCGCGGCCGCGTCGCGCTCTACCTCGCCATCACGATGGCGCCGTTCACGCTCCTCGCCCCGGTCATCGGCCCGCTGCTCGACCGGCTTCCGCACGGGCGCCGCGCCGCGATGGCGGGCGCCATGCTGGCCCGTGCCCTGCTGGCGCTCGTCCTTTCGGGCGCGGTCGCCACCGGCAGCGTCGAGCTCTACCCCGCCGCGCTCGGCGTGCTCGTCGCCTCCAAGGCGTACGGAGTGGTCAGAAGCGCCGTCGTGCCACGGCTTCTGCCACCCCGTTTCTCCCTCGTCAAGGCCAACTCCCGCGTCACCCTGGGCGGTCTCCTGGCCACCGCCGTGGCCGCGCCCGCCGGGGCCGGGCTGCAGGCCATCGGTCCGCGCTGGCCGCTCTTCGGCGCCTTCGTGATCTTCGTGTCGGGGATGTTCCTGTCGTTCTCGCTGCCCCGCAAGGTCGACTCGGCGAAGGGCGAGGCCAAGGCGCTGCTCTCCGCGGACGAGGAGCATCTGCATCTGCACGCGCGCGTGGAGGCCGCCGCCGACACCTCCCGCAAGCGGCGGCTCGGGCTGCGCACGGTCGGCCCCGGCGTCACCCACGCCCTGGCCGCCAACGCGGCGCTGCGCTGTCTCTCCGGTTTCCTCATCTTCTTCCTGGCGTTCCTGCTGCGCGAGCACCCGCTGGCCGGGCAGAGCGCGGCGGTCTCGCTCGGCATCGTCGGTGTCTCGGCGGGCGCGGGCAACGCGCTGGGCACCGCGGTCGGCGCCTGGCTGAAGGCGCGGGCGCCGGAGGTCATCATCGTGACCGTGGTGGCCGTGGTCCTGTGCGTGGCGATCACGTCGGCACTGTTCTTCAGTGCGGTGGGCGTGGCCTGTCTGGGCGCCTGCGCGGGGTTCGCGCAGGCCCTGTCGAAGCTGTCCCTGGACGCGCTGATCCAGCGGGACGTCCCCGAGCAGGTCCGCACGTCCGCCTTCGCCCGCTCCGAGACGATGCTCCAGGTGGCGTGGGTGTTCGGCGGCGCCGTCGGCATCGCCATGCCGCTGAACGGGTCGCTGGGTCTGGCGGTGGCCGCGGGCATCGTCGCGATCGGCTGGCTCTCGACGGCACGGGGGCTGCTCGCCACGGCCCGGCAGGGCGGCCCGCGCCGCACCCGGGTGATCTGACCCCAAGTCGTACTCCGCACGCCCGCCCCCCCCGAAGGCACACCCGGGCGCGCCGCGCCCGCGACCCCCACGTAACAAGACCCCCCAACGCGCCCGATAGCCTTCGCCCATGACCTCCCTGCTCCGCGGCGGAGCCGCGAATGTGAACAGCGCGGCGCGCCGCCGCCGCACCGTGGCCGCCCTTGGCGCCGTCTCCGCCGGACTCCTCGTCCTCTCGGCCTGCGACAAGCCGACGCCGCTCGCCACCGTGACCGTCGGCAGCGACTCCGTGAACACGGAAGCCTCCTGCTACAACGACGGCAAGGAGCTGAAGGAATCCCAGCTGAAGTCCTGCCTCCAGGACAAGGACGTGAAGACCGTCAAGGTCGATCCCGATGACAAGGTCCGCTTCGGCGTCGACCCGGAGATCGCCGAGAAGGGCTGGACGCTCCTGATGAACGGCCAGCCGCTGACCGAGGCCAGCAAGAAGACGTACGTGGTGATCCCGGGCAGCGTCTTCTTCAACCAGCAGTACGGCGGTGGCGGCAACAAGTCCACCGTCAGCCTCCTCGAGGGCGGCAAGGGCTCCGCGCAGAAGGCCACGGGCCTGTGGTCGTTCAAGTTCGAGAAGGACTCCGACTCCTGACCTCGTACGACGCGGCACCGGAGCCCGGCGGGCCCGCCGGGCCCGCCACGGGCTCCTCCCGCGTTCTCGTCGCCACCGCCGTCCCCGCCGAACGGGACGCGGTGGCACGGGCGCTGGCCACACACCCCGGCACCGGCGTCGACGTACTGGCCGTCGGAGTGGGCCCCGCGGCCGCCGCCGCGGGCACGGCGACCGCACTCGCCCGTGCCGACGCCGCGGGTCGCCCCTACCGCCTCGTCGTCTCCGCCGGGATCGGCGGCGGCTTCCAGCCCGACGCCGCCGTCGGCTCGCTCGTCGTCGCCGACGAGATCACCGTCGCCGACCTGGGCGCCGAGACCGGTGACGGCTTCCTGCCGGTGACCGAGCTCGGCTTCGGCGCCGTCACCCACCGTCCGCCGCCTTCCCTCGTACGGGGAGCGGCCGACGCCACGGGCGCCGCGAGCGGCACCGTGCTCACCGTCTCCACCGTGACCGGCTCCGCCGAGCGTGCCGCCCTGCTGCGGCTTCGCCATCCGCGCGCCCTGGCAGAGGCGATGGAGGGTTTCGGTGTCGCCGAGGCCGCCGCCCTGCACGGTCTGCCGGTCATGGAGGTCCGCGCGGTCTCCAACGCGGTCGGTCCCCGGGACCGCGACGCCTGGCGGATCGGTGCCGCGCTCTCGGCATTGACCGAGGCGTTCGGGAAGCTCACGCCCGTACTGGAGGGTTGGAACGACCATGACTGAGATGACCGGGCCCCAGGAGCCGAGCGCCGACCCCACGCCGCTGCGGATCGCGTACTCGCCCTGCCCCAACGACACGTTCGTCTTCGACGCCTGGGCGCACGGCCGGGTGCCCGGCGCCCCCGCGCTCGACGTCACCTTCGCCGACATCGACATCACCAACGGCATCGCGGAGCGCGGTCCCGCCGCGTCCGACCTGGACGTCATGAAGGTGTCGTACGCCGTGCTCCCCTACGTCCTCGACGAGTACGCGCTGCTGCCCTGCGGCGGCGCGCTCGGGCGCGGCTGCGGGCCGCTCGTGCTGACGCGTGAGCCCGGGACCGACCTCACCGGCAAGACGGTCGCGGTGCCGAGCGAGAAGTCGACGGCGTACCTGCTCTTCCGCCTCTGGGCCGCGGACACGCTCACCGGCGGTGGCGTCGGCGAGATCGTGGTGCTGCCCTTCGACCAGATCATGCCCGCGGTGCGCGACGGCAAGGTCGACGCGGGCCTGGTCATCCACGAGGCGCGCTTCACGTACCAGAACTACGGCCTCCACTGCCTTGCCGACATGGGCGAGCATTGGGAGGCGACGACGGGGCTGCCGATTCCGCTGGGTGCGATCATCGCGCGGCGGTCCCTCGGCGCGGAGGCGCTGCGCTCGCTGGCCGATGCCGCCCGTGCCTCGGTCCGCATGGCCTGGGACGACCCCGAGGCGTCGCGGCCCTACGTCCTCGAACACGCCCAGGAGATGGACCCCGCCGTCGCCGATCAGCACATCGGGCTCTACGTGAACGAGTTCACCGCGGATCTCGGTGAGGACGGCTACGCGGCGGTTCGTGGGCTTCTGACGCGGGCTGCGGCCGAGGGGCTCGTGCCTGCTCTGCGACCCGGCGCGCTGTCGTTTCCGTGAACGTCACGATCGCCGGGCGGGCTGTTTTCAGCCCGTCCGGCGATTGAGGACCGGGGTCCGGGGCGGAGCCCCGTGCATCAGACGTCCAGCTGGTCCGCGACCGCCCTCAGGAGCCCCGCGACCTTCGCCCCCGACGCCTTGTCGGGGTAGCGGCCCTTCTCCAGCATCGGCGTGATGTTCTCCAGGAGCGTCGTCAAGTCCTGGACGATCGACGCCAGTTCGTCCGGCTTGCGGCGCTGCGCGGCCGCCACCGAAGGGGTCGGGTCGAGGATCGTGACGGAGAGCGCCTGGTCGCCGCGCTGACCCGCGACGACACCGAATTCCACGCGCTGGCCGGGCTTGAGTGTGTCGACGCCGGCGGGCAGTACGGAGGAGTGCACGAAGACGTCGCCGCCGTCGTCGCGGGAGAGAAAGCCGAAGCCCTTCTCGCTGTTGAACCACTTGACCTTGCCGGTAGGCACGTGAAGTCCTCGTCCTCGTACTCGTCGTACTCGTCTATGCCGGTCCGCCCCACCGGATCGAGAGGGCGAAAACGGCTCTGGATAGCACTACAGCGGGTCGCCCGACCCGCCGCCACCAAGACTATTGGTCCGTGGGCCGGTGACAAGACGTCCCCGGATTCTTCCTTCGCGCTGGGAACTACCCTGGTGGGGTGCGTGACAAAACCCAAGCGAATTCGGCCGGACCCGGCGATGGAATGGTCCGGACCGGAGCAATCGTCTTCTTCGTCGGGGCGGTGGCCACATTGGTCACCGTGGCCCCGCTGTTCCTGGGGTCCGACCCCTTCCCCTCCATCGCGTACGCGGTGTGCATGCTGATGGGCGTCGGGTTCCTCATCGCCGCCGTCGGCGTGCTCCGCGGCATCGCCGTGCAGCGGAGTCAGGCCAGGTCGAGCGCCACCTGACGGCGCCGGGGCGTCAGCGCTCCGCGCCGCCCGCCACCTGGGCGTCGAGCCAGGCGGGGAACTCGTCGAGCCCGGCGAGGACCACGTCGGCGCCCGCCGCGCGCAGTTCGGCTGCGTCACACGGTCCGGTCGCCACCGCCACGGAGAGCGCGCCCGCCGTACGCGCGCCGCGTACGTCACCGGTGTGGTCACCGACGTACACGGCCGCCCCGTACTCGCGCAGCGCCTCGGCCTTGGCCTCCGCCCACAGCCAGCCGATGACCGCGTCCGCCTCGATGCCGAGGTGCGTGAGGTGCAGCTTGGCGTTGGGCTCGTGCTTGGCGGTCACCACGATCGCGCGGCCGCCGTGCGCGCGCACCGCGGCGACGGCGTCCCGGGCGCCCGGCATGGCGAGACTCGGCTCGATCGCGTGTGTGACGTAGATCTCGCGGTAGCGGTCGGCCGTCTCCTGGATCTCGTCCTCGGGGAACCAGTTCCGCAGCTCGTCCTCAAGGGGCGGGCCGAGCCGCGTGATCGCCAGGTCGGCGTCGATGTACGTCCCCGTCTCCGCGGAAAGCGCCAGGTAGGCCGCCTTGATGCCGGGCCTGGAGTCGATCAGGGTCATGTCGAGGTCGAAGCCGACGGTCAGCGCGCGTGAGGTCATGAGCCCATTGTGCCGAGGGCGGCGGACACCCCCGCACGTAGACTTAGCCAAGCCTTACCGGTGCTCCGCCGGTGTCCTGCCGGTGCCTTGCCGGCGCCGAGCCGACCGCTGCGACCAACTCCCGTACGCCTCATGTGAAACGAGCCCAGCCGATGCGTGTGCCCGTCCGACGCGCCGTCGTGATGACCGCGGCCGTCGTGGCCCTGCTGCTCGCCGTCCTGCTCAGCCTGGCCGTCGGCGCCCGCGCCATCGCGCCGTCCGCCGTCGTCGACGCCCTGCTGCACGGCGGGCACAGCGACGCCGCCGAGGTGATCCGCGAGATGCGGGTGCCGCGCACCGTGATCGGCCTGATGGTCGGCGCCGCGCTCGCCCTGGCGGGCACGGTCCTGCAGGGCATCACCCGCAACCCCATCGCCGACCCCGGCATCCTCGGCATCAGCCAGGGCGCCTCGGTGGGCGTGGTGTGCGCCATCGCCTTCGCGGGCGTCCACACCCTCACCGGCTACGTCTGGTACGCCTTCGTGGGCGCGGGCCTCGCGTCCGTCGCCGTGTACGCGATCGCGGCCAGTGGTCGGGGCGGGGCGACGCCCGTGAAACTCGCGCTCGGCGGCGCCGCGATCAACGCGCTGCTCGTCTCGGTGACCACCGGCGTCCTCACCACCAAGGCGTCCGCCCTCGACGAGTTCCGCTTCTGGCAGGTCGGTTCGCTCGCCGGGCGCGACGCCGAGATCGTCGGCCAGATCTGGCCGTTCCTGCTCGTCGGCCTGGTGCTCGTCCTCGCGGTCGCCCGCGGCCTCGACGCCCTCGCGCTCGGCGAGGACGTGGCCAAGGGGCTCGGGCAGAACGTCGCGACCGTACGGATCGTCGGCGGGCTCGGCGCGACGATCCTGACCGGCGCGGGCGTCGCCGCCGCCGGACCCATCGCCTTCATCGGTCTCGCCGTGCCGCACATCGCCCGCGCGATCGTCGGCAGCGACCACCGCTGGGTCCTTCCGATGGCCGCCGTCATCGGGCCCGTGATGCTGCTCGTCTCCGACACCGTGGGCCGCGTGATCTTCCCGCCGAGCGAGGTGCCCGCGGGCGTGATGACCGCGCTCATCGGGGTGCCGTTCCTGGTGACCCTCGTCCGCAGGAAGGCGGTGGCCGCGTGACGGCGACAGTGCCCACGGAGCGCGTGAGGACGGGGAACGTACGCCCCGCCGGATACGCGGTCCTCCGCGTCCGCGAGGCCAACTTCCTGGTCCACCGCCGCGCCGCCGTCGTCGCGGTCGGCCTCGCCGTGCTCCTCGCCGCGAGCTGCCTGGCGTACCTCTGTGTCGGCGAGTCCTTCGTGCACCCCGCCGAGGCCCTGAAGGTCGTCTTCGGGCAGCCCTCCGCCGACGAACTGGTCGTCGGCACCCTGCGCGAACCGCGCCTGGTCGTCGGCCTCCTGGTCGGCGCCGCGTTCGGCGTCGCGGGCGGGCTCATCCAGACCGTCGCCCGCAACCCCCTGGCCAGCCCCGACATCATCGGCATCAGCCAGGGCGCGAGCGCCCTCACCGTCGGCGCGATGACCTTCGGGATCACCTCCTACACCGCGCTGCCCTACCTCTCGGTGCTCGGCGGCGTGCTCGCCGCCGCCCTCGTGTACGCCTTCGCGTGGCGCGGCGGGCTGCACGCCACCCGCTTCGTCCTCATCGGCATCGGCTTCGCGATCGCGCTGCGCTCGGTCACCACGCTCTTCATGACCAAGGGCGACTACCTCGTCGCCCAGCAGGCGCAGATCTGGATGACGGGCTCCCTCAACGGCCGCGGCTGGGCCGAGGCCGACCCGCTCGGACTGGTCCTTCTCGTACTCCTTCCGTTCGTCTTCTGGGCGGCCCGCGCCCAGCGCTCGGTCACCATGGACGACGACACCGCGACCGCGCTCGGCGTGCGCCTGAACCGGGTGCGCCTCGGGCTCGTCCTGCTCGGCGTCGTCCTCGCCTCCGTGGCGACGGGCGCCGCGGGCCCCGTCGACTTCGTCGCGCTGCTCGCCCCGCAGATCGCCCGCAGGCTGACCCGCACCGCGCAGATCCCGCTGTTCTGCTCGGCGCTGCTCGGCGCGCTGATCATCGTCGTCGCCGACCTGCTCGCCCGCCGTCTGTTCGCGCCGACGGAGCTGCCGGTGGGCGTCCTCACGGCGGCGGTCGGCGCCCCGTACCTGATCTGGCTCATCATCAGGAGCCGTTCCGTCCGCTCTGGAGGCACGCAGTGACAGCCGCCGCCCGCCTTACGGCCAGCGAGCTGACCCTCGCCTACGAGGACCGCACGGTCGTCGACCGCCTCGACCTCGCGATCCCCGACGGCAAGGTCACCGTGATCGTCGGCCCCAACGCCTGCGGCAAGTCCACGACCCTGCGCGCCCTCGGCCGCCTCCTGAAGCCGAAGAGCGGCGCCGTCCTGCTCGACGGCGAGGCGCTGGCCAAGCTCCCGACGAAGCGGATCGCCCAGCAGATCGGGCTGCTCCCGCAGACGCCCGTGGCCCCCGAGGCGATCACCGTCGGAGACCTCGTCGCGCGCGGCCGCCAGCCGCACCAGCACTGGTGGCAGCAGTGGTCCGACGCGGACGAGCAGGCGGTGACCGAGGCGATGGAGCGCACCGACGTCGCGGCCCTCGCCGAGCGCTCCGTCGACGAGCTCTCCGGCGGCCAGCGCCAGCGCGTGTGGATCGCGATGGCCCTCGCCCAGGACACCGACCTGCTCCTCCTGGACGAGCCCACGACCTACCTGGACATCTCCCACCAGGTCGAGGTCCTCGACCTGGTACGTCAGTTGAACCACGACCGGGGCCGTACGGTCGTGGTCGTGCTGCACGACCTCAACCAGGCCGCGCGGTACGCCGACCACCTCATCGCCATGAAGCAGGGCGAGGTCGTCGCCGAGGGAGCCCCCTCGAAGATCGTCACCGAGGATCTCGTACGCGAGGTCTTCGGCCTGGAGTGTGTGGTGGTGCCGGACCCCGTGACCGGCTCCCCCTTGGTCGTCCCCGGGGCACCGTGGTCCGCGACCGCGCCCGCCCGCACCGGCACATCCGTGTGACCCGCACCGGCACATCCGTGTGAACGCGACGAAAGGCGTCCCCATGCTTTCCGTGAACCGCTCCCACTCCCGCTCCGGTTCCCCGCTGCCGCGCCGTCGCGCCCTGCGCACCGGCGCGCTGGCCCTCACCGGCGCGCTCGCCCTCGCCGCCTGCGGCTCGTCGGACTCCGACGGGTCCGGCGCCTCGGGCACGACCCACACGGTCAAGACCGCCATGGGCGACGTCAAGGTGAAGGAGCACCCGCAGCGCGTCGTCGTCCTCGACACCGCCGAGCTGGACTCCGCGATCACGCTGGGCGTACGGCCGGTAGGCGCCACCCACGTCGAGGCGTCCTCGGGCTTCCTGGACTACCTGCCCAAGGACGAGGTCGGCGGCATCAAGGACGTCGGCGAGATGATGACCCCGAACATGGAGGCCATCGCCGCGCTCAAGCCGGACCTGATCCTGACCTCCAAGATCCGGCACGCCGCCAAGTACGACCAGCTCAAGGCGATCGCGCCGACCGTCATGACGGAGACCACCGGCTACCCCTGGAAGGAGAACTTCCAGGTGCACGCCGACGCGCTCGGCAAGAAGGCCGAGGCGAGGAAGGTCGTCGCCGACTACACGGCGCACACCAAGAAGGTCACCGCGGCCATCGGCGGCCCGGCCAAGGCCCGGCAGACCGAGGTCAACGTCATCCGCTTCATCGAGGGCGCCGACATCCGCCTCTACGGCGACCAGAGCTACATCGCGACGATCCTCAAGGACGTCGGTCTCGGCCGCGCCCCGATCTCCGCGAAGGCCAAGGACGGCTTCTCCTACGACCTGTCCCCCGAGAAGATCGACCTCGCGGACACGGACGTCATCTTCCAGTCCACGTACGGCGATCCGACGAAGGCCAAGGAGACGCAGACCGTCGGCAGCGGCCTGTGGAAGAACATGAAGGCCGTGAAGTCGGGCAACGTCCACACGGTCGACGACGAGCTGTGGATCCAGGGCATCGGCTACACGGCCGCGGACAAGATCCTGGACCAGCTGCAGTCGGATCTGACGAAGAAGAAGTAGGAGAAGGAGGTAGGCGAAGGAGTAGGAACGGAACGCGGCTCAGTGCCGCTGCCGCTGCGATCTCCACAGCAGGAAGAGCGCGGAGGCGACGGCCGCGCCACGCACCACCCACGGCCAGGTGTCGGCGATGGCACCGCTCATGTGCCCGTCCTCGATCGGGTCGCCCCAGCGCCCCTCACTGCGGCCCCACAGCCAGGTGAGCCCCGCGGCCACCGAGAGCGCGGGCAGCCCCAGGGCGGCCATCTTCGCCTCGGTACGGGAGAGCCTGCGCGACGCGTAGGCGATGAGCCAGCCGACGCCGAGCGCGATGAGGTTGCCGAGGATGGCGCCGACGGTGAGGAGCGCGGCGGCGAGCAGGAGCAGCGGGTTGCTGAAGGCCGGGCCTTCGCCCGCGCCGCCCGGCCGCGGCCGGGGAACGCGCCAGCGCCGCCCGCGCCCCGACTCCTCGGCCTCTACCGCCTCTTCGTCCTCGTCCCCCTCGTACTCCTCGTCCCCCTCGTCCTCCTTCGCCCTGGGCGCCCGTTTGCGGAGGTTCGGTCCGCGCTCGTCGTCGGGGGACGGTGGGGGCTTGAGTATCTCGGGGATCTCCACGCCCCCGACGAAGCCGGGCACGCTGTCCGCGAAGCCGAACGGGCTGCTGTCCACCCGCCACCAGTCGGGCTCCGAGCCGCTCGGCCCGAGCTCGTCGGTGCCCGCGAGGTGGGGCGGCGAAGGGCGCTCCTCGTACGGCGGGGAGTCGGGCGCCTCCGGTTCCGGGGCCGGGGCCGGGGCCGGGGTGCGGCGCGGCCTCGGGACCATGCGGCGCAGCGCCTTGGGAAGCCCCTCGGAGCCGCCGTCCCGCCCGCTCTCCTCAGGTTCGGCACGCGTACGCCGGGTCCGTGGCCCGCGCTGTGACGGCACGCCCGCGCGTGGCTCGCTCCGCGCCGCCGGTACGTCTCTGGACGCGTGACCGAACGCGTCGCCGGATCCCTCCCCTGACGCGTCGCCCGCCGATTCGACGACCTCTTCCGGCGTGCCGAGGCGGGTCAGGATGCGGCGGATGGCGGCGGGGTTGTCGGCGACCGCCTTGGCCCTGCTGCGGTCGATCTCGTTCCGGAGCCGGGAGACCAGTCGCATCCGGGTGCCGGACGGCAACTGCCGCTGCTGGGCGAGGTCTCCGACCCGGCTCAGATAGTCGAAGACCAGCTGATCGCTCTCGATCCCCACGAAGTCCCCTCCGGGGCGGCTGCGTTGACGCGGCGCGGTGGTGCGCGGTGTCCACGACGGTACCGTCTCCTGGCGAGGGCGCCCACTTGAGAGCCGGTTACGGCCCCGCCGAGAGCCGGTGACGGCCCCTCGCCGCGTCGCCCTCCCCCTCCCTCCTCCCCCTCCCCCCTCCCCTCTTGATCTCCCTCATCCTCCTAAGGGTCCGTCTCCCCCTCAAGTCGTACGGGAACGCCCCCTCCTGTTGGACCACAGGGCGACGTGCGGGTTGCACCGCAGACCGATGTGCGGGGCGCGGCCGAAAACCATCATGGAGACATGAGTGCAGCAGCCTTCACCCCCGCGTCCGTCCCGTCCTCCGCCGGTGCCGCAGGAACCCACGGCGCCCCGCACCCGCACCGCGTGGGCGGTGCCCTGCGCGCCGCCAAGGTCCTCGTGAGCGCCGCGTTCGGCGTCGTCGTGCTCGGTGACTACGCGTCGGAGGCGGGCGTCCGGCGCCGCTGATCCCGTAGCCGCCGGGCCCGTCCACTAGGGTCGCGCCGTGACAGCACGGAACGCGACCTTACGATCACCCACCGCAGCCGCCCTGCTCCTCGGGCTCTCCCTCGCCGCCCTGGCCGCCCTGTGCGTCGTCCAGCGCGTGCCGATGGCCGACGCGCTGGTCTACCGGGCCGAGGGTGCCGCGGTCGCGGGCGGCAGTGATCTGTACGGATTCACGGTCACCGAGTGGGAACTGCCCGCCACCTACCCGCCGTTCGCCGCGATCCTCTTCGTACCGACGACCTGGCTGCCCCTCGGCGCCCTGAAAGCCGTCTTCCTCGTGGGCAACGTCGCGCTGCTCGCGCTCCTGGTCCGGCTCTCCTGCACGCTGGTGGGCCTGTCCGTCCGCGCCCCGCTGCTGTGCGCCGCGACCGCCGTCGCCCTCTGGCTCGAACCCGTCTTCCAGACCGTCCTGTTCGGGCAGATCAACCTCGCGCTCGCCTGCCTCGTCCTGTGGGACCTCACCCGGCCGCCCGGCACGCCGGGCAAGGGCTTCGCGCTGGGTGTCGCGGCCGGGATCAAGCTGACGCCCGCCGTCTTCATCGCGTACTACCTGGTGACGGGCCGCGTACGCGAAGGGGTCACGGCCCTCGCCGCCCTCGCGGGCACCGTGGCGTTCGGGGCGCTCGTGCTGCCCGCCGCCACCGTCGACTTCTTCACGCGGCGCGTCTTCGAGACGGGGCGGGTCGGCAAGGCGTGGATCGTCGACAACCAGTCGCTGCAGGGGCTTCTCGCCCGGGTCCTGCACGAGGCGGAGCCGGGCGCCGCGTGGGCCGTACCGGCGGTGCTCGTCGGGGTCGGCGGCCTGTGGCTCGCCGCGCGGGTCCACGCGAGGACACCGGACTCCGCGCGGGCCGTCCTCGTGACGGCCCTCACCGCCCTCCTCGTCTCCCCCATCAGCTGGTCCCACCACTGGGTGTGGTGCGTGCCGCTGCTGGCGCTGCTGGTCGCGGAGGGCAGGTGGCGCCTTGCCGTGGCGGTGGCCGCGCTCTTCACGGCCCGCACGTTCTGGCTGCTTCCGCACGAGGGAGACCTGGACCTCCACCTGCCGTGGTGGCAGCAGCCGTTGGCTTCGCCGTACGCGCTGCTCGGCCTGGGGCTGGGACCAGGGCTCCTCGCCTCAGTCCTCGGCCAGCAGAATGTCCGCGTCGTCGAACACCCGCAGGACGACGAGCAGGAGGCGGCCGCGCGACACCATGTACTCAGCCACGATCTGTGAGGTCAGGCGGATCTCCCGGTCCTGCTCGCCCACGCCGATCGACCGCGAGTGCTCCGTGTACGGATCGCGCGCCAGGATCTCGATCGCCTTGTCGAAGGACGCCCTGCGCACGGGGTCGAGGCGGTCGCGCTCCTGGGCTGCGGGCTCCGTGTAGAGCACCTCGTAGATTTCCTGGTGAGGCATGCGCCGTCCTTGCCCTTGGCGTGGCTGGTTCCATCGGCTTCCCGGCAACTCCCCAGCGTACCGATCGCCGGTGAAGCGCGGGGGAGCCAACCGGAAGACGCCCCGTCCTGGAGACCGCCTGTCAGCCGCCGGCCAGCAGCTCGTCCGCGTCCATGATCCGGTACGCGTACCCCTGCTCGGCGAGGAACCGCTGCCGGTGATGTTGAGTACGTACCTGAGTACGGGGACCGAGGTACGCCCCCGCGCGCGGAGGTTGACTCTCCCCATGGCAGAAGAAGCCCCGCAGACGATCACCGAGTCGCGCGCCGAGTGGGCCGCGCGTAACGCCGCCGACGCCGCGGCGCACCCGCTCCCCCGCCCGTCCCGCGTCGTCGGGCTCGCCCTCGCGACCCCCGCCGTGCTGCTGCTCCTCACGCTCGGCTGGTACCTGGTCGCGCTCGACGCGGAAGTCGGCGGCGCCTCGTCGGCCGCGCACCAGGACCTGGTGGCCCGCTACGTCCTCGCGACGCTCGGCGGCGTCGGCTGCCTGGCGGCGGGCTGGCTCACGCCGCGCGACTCGCGCGCGGCGTGGCTGCGGACGGCGTTCGCCCTCACGTCGGTCGTGGCGGTCCCCTCGGCGATGCTCGCCGGGGCCTGACGGCTACCCGGCGAGCAGCTCGTCCGCGTCCATGATCCGGTACGCGTACCCCTGCTCGGCGAGGAACCGCTGCCGGTGGGCGGCGAAGTCCTGGTCGATGGTGTCGCGGGCGACGACGGAGTAGAAGCGGGCCTCGTGGCCGTCGGCCTTGGGCCGCAGCACGCGCCCGAGCCGCTGCGCCTCCTCCTGGCGCGAGCCGAACGTGCCGGACACCTGGATGGCGACGGTGGCCTCCGGCAGGTCGATGGAGAAGTTGGCGACCTTGGAGACGACGAGGACGGAGATCTCGCCTTCCCGGAAGGCGTCGAAGAGCTTCTCGCGCTGCGCGTTGGTCGTCTCGCCCTTGATGACGGGCGCGTCCAGGTGCTCGCCGAGCTCGTCGAGCTGGTCGATGTACTGCCCGATGACGAGGGTCTGCTCACCGGCGTGCTTCTTGACCAGCGCCTCGGTCACCTTCCGCTTGGTGGCGGTCGTGGCGCAGAACCGGTACTTCTCCTCGGCCTCGGCGGTGGCATAGGCGAGCCGCTCGCTGTCGGTGAGGTTGACGCGGACCTCCACGCAGTCGGCGGGCGCGATGTAGCCCTGCGCCTCGATCTCCTTCCACGGGGCGTCGAAGCGCTTGGGCCCGATGAGCGAGAAGACGTCCGACTCGCGCCCGTCCTCGCGTACGAGGGTGGCGGTGAGCCCGAGGCGGCGGCGCGCCTGGAGGTCGGCGGTGAACTTGAAGACGGGCGCGGGGAGCAGGTGCACCTCGTCGTAGATCACGAGCCCCCAGTCGCGCGAGTCGAAGAGCTCAAGGTGCGGATAGATGCCCTTCCGCTTCGTCGTGAGCACCTGGTACGTGGCGATGGTGACGGGCCGGATCTCTTTCCTGGTCCCGCTGTACTCGCCGATCTCGTCCTCGGTGAGCGAGGTGCGCTTCACCAGCTCGTGCTTCCACTGGCGGGCGGAGACGGTGTTGGTGACGAGGATGAGGGTGGTGGCCTTGGCCTGCGCCATGGCCCCGGCGCCGACGAGGGTCTTGCCCGCCCCGCAGGGCAGCACGACCACACCGCTCCCGCCGTGCCAGAACCCCTCGACGGCCTGCTGCTGGTAGGGCCGCAGCGCCCAGCCGCGCTCGTCGAGGTCGATCTTGTGGGCCTCGCCGTCGACGTACCCGGCGAGGTCCTCGGCGGGCCAGCCCAGCTTGAGCAGGGTCTGCTTGACCTGCCCGCGCTCGGAGGGGTGCACGACGACGGTGTCCGGGTCGACCCGCTCGCCGACGAGCGGCTGCACCTTCTTCGACCGCAGGATCTCTTCGAGTACGGGCCGGTCGGTGGTGGTCAGGACGAGCCCGTGGGTGGGGTGCTTGGAGAGCGTGAGCCGTCCGTACCGCGCCATGGTCTCGGCGATGTCGACGAGCAGGGCGTGCGGCACGGGATACCGCGAGAACTCCACGAGCGCGTCCACGACCTGCTCGGCGTCGTGCCCCGCCGCCCGCGCGTTCCACAGCCCGAGCGGCGTCACACGATAGGTGTGGATGTGCTCCGGAGCACGCTCCAGCTCCGCGAAGGGCGCGATGACACGTCGGCAGGCATCGGCCTGCTCGTGGTCGACCTCGAGCAGGAGGGTCTTGTCCGACTGGACAATAAGAGGACCGTTCACGCGAGCGCCCTTTCCGATAGGCCAAACGTCCAGTGTGCCGCATGCGCCACCGATCAAACGGTCCGCGCGATGACACCGTGCTGCTTTCGCACCTGTCCGATTGGGGCCGGGTCGGGCCGGGAAGCGTGGCTCACCTGTCAGATGTGGGTCCCGCGTCCGTTGTCTCCGCCGGGGCCTGTGCGGTGTCGGTGAAGAGGTCCTCCGCCGTGGCAGCCGTGAGGGAGCGGTCGAACCAGAGGCCGAGGGTGTCGAGGTCGGTGCACGAGGTGATGCGTTCCCGGGTGTCTTCGCTGACGTGGACGCCGTGCGAATCCAGCACGCGCAGGATCAGGGAGGCCCGGTCCTCGGCGATTCCCTCCGTCTTGCCTTCGAGCTTGCCCTCGGCCTTGCCTTCGAGGTACGCCGTCTCGCGGACCGTGCCCCGTCCGGGGAAGTAGCTGACGAATCCCATGATTTCCCTCCATTTGTCTCCGGCCGCGGCGCCCCGCAGGTTGATGTCCAGGAACTCGTAGAAGTAGTCGGATGCCCTTCCGTCCTGATCTTGAAGGGCGTGTCGGGGAAGGCGATGCCCAGCGCGCGGAAGACGGGAGCGAGGATCTCGGGCCGCTCCTGGAAGATGCGGTGCAAGCCCTCGTGGGCTGAACCGACCATGTGCGCAAGCTAGGTTGAACCGGACCGGCCGTCCGGCCGATCGGGATGCGTTCACTCTTTCCAGGACGGCAGGAACGTTCACCCGGCTCCGTACGACTTCCGGGCCGCGCGGCGGGGCGAACCGCGGGTGCGGCGCGCACCACGGCACGCACAACCGCACGGCCTCCCCGGCCGACCCGCTACCGTGAGCCGGATGAGCACCGACGAGCCGCAGCCCACGGACAGCGCCAGCGGCAGCGCCAGCGCGAGCGCCACCGCATCGCCGCGTGTCGCGGAGACTCCCCGTTCCCTCGCCGAGGCGCTCCGGTCGCGCGATGACGGTGCGCTCTCGGCGCTGCTTCGGGCCCGCCCCGATCTGCTCACGCCCGTGCCGACCGATCTGACCCAGCTCGCCACCCGGGCGGGCACCCGTGCGTCCGTGGTGCGGGCCCTCGATCATCTCGACCGGTTCGCGCAGCAGGTGGCGGAGACGCTCGCGGTGGCTCAGGACCCGGCGTCGTACGACGAGGTGCGGGCGTTGATCGCGGGCGACGAGGGGGACGCCGTCGTCGAGGAGGCGCTGTCCCGCGCGCTCGCCACGCTGCACGAGCAGGCCCTGGTGTGGGGGCCCGACGACCGGCTCCGGCTCGTCCGCACCGCGCGCGAGCTGCTCGCGCCCGCCCCGCAGCACCCGTCCCCCACCGGCCTCGGGCCCACCGTCGCCGAGGCCACCGCGGGCATGTCGCCGACCCGGATCCAGGACATCGTCACCGCGGCGGGGCTGCCGAGCACCCACGACCCGGTGTCCGCCGTGGAGTCGCTGAGGGCCCTGTTCACGGACCGCGTCCGGATGTCCGCGCTGCTCGACGAGGCGCCCGCGGAGTCCGTGGAGGTGCTGTCCCGGCTCGTGTGGGGGCCGCCGTACGGGCAGGTCACCGCCGATCCGGCCCGGCATCTGCGGTGGCTCCTGAACCGGGGGCTGCTCCTGCCGACCGCGCCCGGCACGGTCGTCCTGCCGCGCGAGGCCGCCCTGCACCTGCGCGCGGGCCGCGCCCACCGCGCCCCGGAGCCGACGCCGCCGCCGGTGGTGGCCGCGCGCGAGCACCGTCCACAGGTTGTGGACACGGCGGCGGCAGGGCAGGCGTACACCGCGCTCGCCACCGTCGAGGAGCTCCTCAAGGACTGGGACGAGGGCGGCCCCGCCGTCCTGCGCGCGGGCGGTCTCAGCGTCCGCGACCTGAAGCGGACTGCGGTCGCCCTCGACCTGCCCGAGCCGCTGGCCGCCTTCTGGGTCGAACTGGCCTACGCGGCGGGCCTGGTGGCCTCCGACGGCGAGGCCGACGAGCGGTACGCGGCGACTCCCGCGTACGACGAGTGGCAGGAGCTGCCCGCCCCCGAGCGCTGGTCCGTCCTCGCCACCGCCTGGCTGACGGCGACCCGCACGGCGGGCCTGATCGGCGGCCGCGACGGCAAGGACCGCACGCTCTCCGCGCTCGGCCCGCACCTGGACCGTTCGGCCGCCCCCGAGGTGCGCCGCCGGGTCCTCGCGCTGGCCGCCACGCTCCCCGAGGGCACCGCGCCGGAGCCCGAGTCCCTCCTCGCCCGGCTGCGCTGGGAGCGCCCGTCCCCCGCCTCGCGGGACCTGCGCTCCCGCATGGCCCAATGGACGCTGAACGAGAGCGAGTTGCTCGGCATCACGGGCCGGGGCGCGCTGTCCACGCACGGCCGTGCGCTCCTGGAAGCAGCGGCGCCGGACGCGGCCGCGGACGACGCCACCAGCCCCGCCGAGCGCGCCGTCGCCGCCGCCCGCGCCGCCCGGCTCCTCGCCCCCCTGCTCCCCCAGCCCCTCGACCACGTCCTCCTCCAGGCCGACCTCACGGCCGTGGCCCCCGGCCCCCTGGAGCGGCCGCTGGCCGACGCCCTCGCCGTGCTCGCCGACGTCGAGTCCAAGGGCGGCGCCACCGTCTACCGCTTCACGCCGGGCTCCGTGCGCCGCGCGCTCGACTCCGGGCAGTCGGCGTCCGACCTGCACACCTTCCTCACCGCGCACTCCCGTACGCCGGTCCCGCAGCCCCTCGCGTACCTGATCGACGACATGGCGCGCAGGCACGGCCACCTCCGCATCGGCGCCGCTTCGGCGTACGTGCGCTGCGACGACGAGGCGGTGCTCAACGAGATCCTGGCCGACCGGCGCTCCCAGGGCCTGCGCCTGCGCAGGCTCGCGCCGACCGTGCTCGCCGCGCAGGCGGACCCCGGCACGCTCCTGGACGGGCTGCGCGCCATCGGCTTCGCGCCCGCCGCCGAGTCCGCGGAGGGCGACGTCCTGATCACCCGCGCGCACGCCCACCGCACCCCGCCGCGCTCCGCTCCCGAGCCGGTCCCCGACGGTCCGCCGCTGCCCGACGCCACGCTGGTCGGCGCGGCCGTGCGGGCGATCCGCGCGGGCGACCTGGCGTCGACCGCGCCCCGCAAGGAGGCACCGCAGACCGCGGACGGGCGGTTGCCGCGCACCACGGCCGCGGAGACGCTCGCCACGATGCAGGCCGCGGTGCTGACCGGCGAGGCGGTGTGGATCGGCTACGTCAACGCGGAGGGCTCGGCCAGCCAGCGCGTGATCGCCCCGGTCCGGGTGGAGGGCGGCTTCGTCACGGCGTACGACCACACGGCGGACGAGGTCCGTACGTATCCGCTGCACCGGATCACGGGCGTGGCGGAGCTCGCCGACGACTAGGCGCTCCGCGGGACCGGTTCACATCCGCGGGTGCGGCGTGGCTGGTCGCGCAGTTCCCCGCGCCCCTTCGGGGGCGCACACGGCCCGCCGGGAAATTCGTTGGCCCCGTCAGCTATCGCTGACTTAGGATGCCCCCTTCCCCGCCTCCCCCGTGGAGCGCCGCCGCCCGGACGGAAACCGGTCGGCACCTCGCAGAGCATGAAGCAGAGGCCCGCACACGAACCCGTAGAACCGCCGGAGGCACCCCGTGCACGCGCACGCCCAGTCCGAGCCCGCCCCGTCCGGGGCCGACGACTCCCAGGACCCACTCGCCCGTGAACGCGGGCACCTCGCCGCATCCCGGGCCGCCCTGCGCGCCATGCGCGAGGACGCCGAGGCCCTCGACATCCGTGACGTCACCGCGAACTGGGTGAACGCCGCGGTCCTGCAGCGCCAGGTCGACGAGCGGATCAAGTCCCTCGCCGATCTCGCCCACACGCCCCTGTTCTTCGGACGGCTCGACTATCTGCACGCGCCGGGCGCCGAGCGGGCCGAGGGCGCGGCGGGCGAGGAGTTCTACATCGGGCGGCGGCACGTGCACGACGCCGACGGCGATCCCATGGTCATCGACTGGCGCGCGCCGGTCTCGCAGCCGTTCTACCGGGCCTCCAAGAAGGACCCGATGGACATCGCGCTGCGCCGCCGCTTCGGCTACACGGGCGGCGACCTGACCGCGTACGAGGACGAGCACCTCAGCGACGCCACCGAGGACGAGCGCACCAGCAAGCTCCTCCAGCAGGAGATCGAGCGGCCGCGCGTGGGCCCGATGCGGGACATCGTCGCCACCATCCAGCCCGAGCAGGACGAGATCGTCCGCAGCGATCTCGGCGGCAGCGTGTGCGTGCAGGGCGGTCCCGGGACCGGCAAGACCGCCGTCGGTCTGCACCGGGTCGCCTATCTCCTGTACGCGCACCGGGAGCGGCTCGCCAGGACCGGCACGCTGGTCATCGGGCCCAACGACTCCTTCCTGCACTACATCGAGCAAGTGCTTCCCGCGCTCGGCGAGTTGGAGGTCAGGCAGGCCACCGTCGACAGCCTCGTCGCACACGTGGAGGTGCGCGGCACGGACGAGGCGCCCGCCGCGCTCGTCAAGGGCGACGCCCGCATGGCCGAGGTCCTCCGCAAGGCCGTCCGCTCGCACGTCACGCTGCCGACGGAGCCGCTGATGGTCGTGCGCGGCTCGCGCAGATGGCGGATTCCGGCGTACGAACTGGAGGAGATCGTCCAGGAGTTGCTGGACCGCGACATCCGCTACGGGGCCGCCCGCGAGGCGCTTCCGCAGCGCATCGCGCACACCGTCCTGGTCCGCATGGAGCAGTCAGGCGAGGCCCCCGACGACCGGGTGCAGGACGCGGTGGCCCGCAACGCCGCCGTGAAGGCGACGGTCAAGGCCGTCTGGCCGCCGGTCGATCCCGCGAAGCTGGTGCTGCGGCTGCTCTCCGACGCGGAGTTCCTCGCCGAGCACGCCGACGGCGTACTGAGCGAGGAGGAGCAGCGGGCCGTGCTCTGGGCGAAGCCCGCGCGGAGCGTGAAGAGCGCCAAGTGGTCGTCCGCGGACGCCGTGTTGATCGACGAGGCGACCGATCTCGTCGCGCGCACGCACTCGCTCGGGCATGTGGTGCTCGACGAGGCGCAGGACCTCTCCCCCATGCAGTACCGCGCGGTGGGGCGGCGCTGCACGACGGGCTCGGCGACGGTCCTCGGCGACCTCGCGCAGGGCACCACGCCCTGGGCGACGCGGAGTTGGGACGAGGCGCTCGGGCATCTCGGCAAGGGGGACGCCGTGGTGGAGGAGCTGACGGCCGGTTTCCGTGTGCCGCGCGAGGTCATCGCGTACGCGTCGCTGCTCCTTCCCGACATCGCGCCGGGCCTCGCCGAGGTCAACTCCGTGCGTGAGTCGCCCGGTTCGCTCGCGGTGCGCGGGGTCGGCGCCGACGAGCTGGACGCGGCCTGCGTGGCCGCGTGCGTGGAATCGCTGCGGCAGGAGGGTTCCATCGGGCTCATCGCCGCCGACGCGCGCATCCCGGCGCTTGCCGCCGCGCTGGCTTCGGCGGGGCTCACGTATCTCTCGCCCGGTGAGGAGACGACGCCCGACACCCGGCTGACGCTGGTGCCCGCGTCGCTCGCGAAGGGTCTTGAGTACGACTATGTCGTGCTCGACGAGCCGTCGGCGGTGGTGGGTGGCGAGCCCGATGAGCGCACGGGGCTGCGCCGGCTTTACGTGGCGCTGACCCGTGCGGTGTCCGGGCTCGTCGTTGTCCACGCGGGGGATCTGCCTGCGCAGCTGGCCTGAGGCCCGGCGGTACGTCTGGCGCGGGTGCGTCGTGGCCGGTCGCGCAGTTCCCCGCGCCCCCTAAAGAGCGCTACCCGAGCCGACCGGCACTTCAGGCTCGGGCCCGCCGTGGCCGGTCGCGCAGTTCCCCGCGCCCCCTAAAGAGCGCTACCCGAGCCGACCGGCACTTCAGGCTCGGGCCCGCCGTGGCCGGTCGCGCAGTTCCCCGCGCCCCCTAAAGAGCGCTACCCGAGCCGACCGGCACTTCAGGCTCGGGTTCGCCGTGGTCTTCGCGCAGTTCCCCGCGCCCCTTAAGGGGCTCTGTGGGCGGTGTCAGCAGTGTTACCAGGAGCACCACGCCCGCCAGTGTCACCACCCTCGTCGCCGAGTCGAGGCCGTTCCAGGATTCCGACTGCCACATGGCGAACCACTCGCCGCCGACTCCGATGAAACCCGCCCCGAAGAGCAGCAGGAGCATCAACAGGCCTGCCGTGCCGACCAGTCGGGCCGTGCGCACGGGCCTTCGGCCGCGCAGTGCCCCGGTCCAGAGCACCGTCGCCGCGATGAGCGTCAGCGCGGCGACGGTCTCCCAGACGATGATCGCCACGTACGCGGCGTCCTGCAGCGCCGTGGACTCGATCGCGCGCCACATCAGGTCGTCGTCCTTGAACGTGGTGTCCATCGCGAGGACATGGCGTACGAACTGCTGGTTCGTGCCGAAGTCCGTGATGTTCCCGAACACCACGAGGGTGATGTAGAGCGCGACGGTCCCGGTGAGCAGCGTCGCCGCGACGGGCAGCGCCCGGTCCTTCGGTGTGGGCATGAAGTCCCCTCCTTTGTCACGACAGTTGTACCGTGCCCCATAAGTGGTGCTCCGTGAGGGGCACGGGGAACTGCGTGGTCAGCCGGGGACAGCCCGCCGTCAGCCGTCGACCGCCGCCCGCCACGTGGCGACGGCCTGCGCCGAGACGGGAGCGTCCCACCCGTCGGGCCGCGCCGCGCCGCCGATGTGGAACGCGTCGACGCCCGCCGCCTTGAGGCCCGGCAGGTGGTCGAGCCGCAGCCCGCCGCCGATCAGGAGCTGCGGCTCGTACCCGGGCTCCCCGCCCCGCGCCGCCTCGGCGAGCAGTGTCGGCAGTCCGTCGTCGACCCCGCCCGCGGCGCCCGCGGTGAGGTAGGTGTCCAGGCCCGGCAGGTCCGCGAGCTGCTTGCGCAGGGCGTCGCGGTCGGCGGCTCTGTCGATCGCCCGGTGGAAGGTCCAGCGGCAGCCGTCGACGGCTGCCACCAGCGCTTCGACGGCCGTCATGTCGGGGCCGCCCGCCTCGTCGAGGAAGCCGAGCACGAACTCGTCGGCGCCCTCGCTCCTGAGCTCGTGGGCCCTGCGTACGAGCGCGTCGACGTCTCCGGCGGCGAACCCGTCGGCGAGGCGCAGCATGACGCGCAGCGAGATGTCCACACGGGCGCGGATCTCGGCGAAGGTCTCGCGCGACGGTGTCAGGCCGTCGGCGGCCATGTCGGTCACCAGCTCCAGGCGGTCCGCACCCCCGGCCTGGGCGGCGACGGCGTCCTCGGCATCGAGGGCGATCACCTCCAGGACTGCACGCTTGCTCATGGCTGTCTCTTCCTTCTGATCGCGATCCCAGTCACATAGGTCTAGTCCAATTAACAGCCTACGCGCAGAACACCCCGGCGCGAGCCGAGTCGCTCGCACCGGGGTGACATCGAGGAGTACGGGAGTGATCGTAGGGGTGAATCAGGACAGCGGCTTGAACCCCCGCAGACGCAGGCTGTTGCCCACCACGAAGACCGAGGAGAACGCCATGGCAGCGCCCGCGATCATCGGGTTGAGCAGCCCGGAGGCGGCCAGCGGCAGCGCGCCGACGTTGTAGGCGAAGGCCCAGAAGAGGTTCGACTTGATCGTGCCGAGGGTGCGGCGCGAGAGCCTGATCGCGTCGGCCGCCGCCCGCAGGTCACCCCGTACGAGAGTGAGGTCGCCCGCCTCGATCGCGGCGTCCGTGCCCGTGCCCATCGCGAGACCCAGGTCGGCCTGCGCGAGGGCCGCGGCGTCGTTCACGCCGTCGCCGACCATGGCGACGCTGCGCCCCTCGGCCTGCAGCCGCTTGACCACGTCGACCTTGTCCTGCGGCATCACCTCGGCGATCACGTGTTCGGCGTCGATGCCGACCTCGGCGGCGACCGACACCGCGACCGCCGTGTTGTCGCCGGTCAGCAGGATCGGGGTGAGGCCGAGCGCCCGCAGCCGCTGGATCGCCTCGGCGCTGGTGTCCTTCACTGCGTCGGCGACCTCCAGGACCGCGCGCGCCTCGCCGTCCCAGGCGACCGCGATGGCGGTACGCCCGGCCGCCTCGGCCTCGGCCTTGGCGCGCTCAAGGGCCACCGGAAGCTTGATCGCCCACTCGTCGAGCAGCTGGGTGCGTCCGACGAGGACCGCGTGCCCCTCGACGACACCCTGCACACCGAGGCCCGCGATGTTCGCGAAGTCCTCGGGTACGGGCAGGGTGCCGACCTCGGCGGCCGCTCCCGCGGCGACGGCGCGGGCGATGGGGTGCTCCGAGGAGTGCTCCAACGCACCGGCCAGGCGCAGGACTTCGGTGGTGCTGGTGCCGGGGGCGGTGTGCGTGGCGAGCAGGGTCATCTTGCCGGTGGTGACGGTGCCGGTCTTGTCGAGGACGATCGTGTCGACCTTGCGGGTGGTCTCCAGGACCTCCGGGCCCTTGATCAGGATGCCGAGCTGGGCGCCGCGCCCGGTGCCGACCATGAGGGCGGTCGGCGTGGCGAGGCCGAGGGCGCAGGGGCAGGCGATGATCAGGACGGCGACGGCCGCGGTGAAGGCGGCGGTCAGTCCGGAGCCGTTGCCGAGCCAGAAGCCGAGGGTGGCGAGCGCGAGGCCGATGACGACCGGCACGAACACCGCGGAGATCTTGTCGGCGAGGCGCTGGGCCGCGGCCTTGCCGTTCTGCGCGTCCTCGACGAGCTTGGCCATGCGGGCGAGCTGGGTGTCGGCGCCGACGCGGGTGGCCTCGACGACCAGGCGGCCGCCGACGTTCAGGGTGGCTCCGGTGACGGCGTCACCGGAAGCGACCTCCACCGGCACGGACTCGCCGGTGAGCATGGAGGCGTCCACGGCGGAGGAGCCCTCGACGACCTTGCCGTCGGTGGCGATCTTCTCGCCGGGCCGGACCAGGAAGCGGTCGCCGACCGTCAACTCGCCCACGGGGACGGTCTCTTCGCGCCCGCCGTCGCGCAGGACGGTGACGTCCTTGGCGCCGAGCTGGAGCAGCGCCTTGAGGGCGGCCCCGGCCTTCCTCTTGGAGCGGGCCTCGAAGTACCGCCCGGCGAGGATGAACGCGGTCACGCCGGCCGCGGCTTCCAGATAGATGTTCCCCGCGCCGTCGCTGCGCGCGATGGTCAGCTCGAAGGGGTGCGTCATGCCGGGCGTCCCGGCCGTACCGAAGAAGAGCGCCCACAGCGACCAGAGGAAGGCCGCGGACGTGCCGACCGAGATCAGCGTGTCCATGGTGGCGGCGCCGTGCCGGGCGTTGGTGAAGGCCGCCTTGTGGAAGGGCCAGGCGGCGTAGGTGACGACGGGCGCGGCGAGGGTCAGCGAGAGCCACTGCCAGTACTCGAACTGCAGGGCGGGGACCATCGCCATCGCGATCACGGGCACGGAGAGCAGCACCGCGACGGTCAGCCGCTCGCGCAGCGGCCGCAGCTCGTCGTCGGCCGCGCGCTCCGCCGCGCCGTCCGCGTCGCCCTCCTCACGTACGGGGGCGGGCTCCTGCGCGGTGTATCCGGTGGCCTCGACCGTGGAGATCAGGTCCTGTACGGAGACGTCCGCGCCGCGGTAGGTGACCTTGGCCTTCTCGGTGGCGTAGTTGACGGTCGCCTCGACGCCGTCCATCCGGTTGAGCTTCTTTTCGATGCGGGCGGCGCAGGAGGCGCAGGTCATGCCACCGATGGCGAGTTCTACCTCTGCCGCCTCGATGGGGCTTGGGGTGGTGGTGGACATGTCCGCGGGCTCCTCGCGACGGGATCCTGATACCCAGGGTGGGTACCTCTGACGTGATCCATATATACCCCTGGGGGGTACCGAACGCAAGAGGGTGGGCCAGCCTTGACTTGATACCCCTAGGGGGTATCTTCAATGGCATCGAAACCAATCGGAACAGGGAGCAGTCATGAACACCGGACTGAAGATCACCGCATTCGCCGCCGCCGTCGCCGCGACCTTCGGAACCGCGTACGGCGTGGGCAAGGCCGTCGACCCGGTCACGGACGAGACGCCGACGGCCCGGCACGGGGAACACGACGGCGGCGGGCAGGAGAAGGGGACGCACGACGGAATGGAAGGGGAAGGCGGCGGCGCCAACCCGCCCGGCGGCCTCCAGATCTCCGAGCGCGGCTACACGCTCGACCTGAAGACCTCGCGGCTCACGGCGGACAAGAAGCAGAGGCTCAGCTTCGCCGTCGTCAAGGAGTCCACGGGCAAGAACGTCACCGCGTACCAGCTGGAGCACGACAAGGAGCTGCACCTCATCGTCGCCTCACGCGACCTGACGACCTACCGCCACCTGCACCCGGTCCGCGCGGCCGACGGCACCTGGTCGACCTCGGTCGAGCTGCCCGACGCGGGCGGCTACCGCGTCTTCGCCGACTTCCGCCCCCAGGGCGCGAAGGAGGGCCTGACGCTGGGCGCGGACCTCGCGGTGGCGGGTGCGTACGAGCCGAAGGACGTGCCCGCGCACAACACCACCGCGACGGTGGACGGCTATGACGTCACGCTCAAGGGCGAGCTGAAGACGGGCGCGGGCGGCGACCTCACGCTGAGCGTGGCGAAGAACGGCAAGCCGGTGACCGACCTCCAGCCCTACCTCGCCGCGTACGGCCACCTGGTGGCGCTGCGCTCGGGCGACCTCGCCTACCTCCACGTACACCCGAACGGCGAGCCCGGCGACGGGAAGACGAAGCCGGGCCCCGGCATCTCGTTCATGACGGCGGCGCCGAGCAAGGGCACGTACCGCCTGTTCCTGGACTTCAAGCACGAGGGCAAGGTCAGGACGGCGGCGTTCACGGTGCACGCGGGCGGCGGGGCGGCGCGGGACGAGGCGGGGAAGGACAAGGCCGGGCAGGACGGCGGCGGCCACCAGCACTGACTAACGGGGCGCGGCAGCCGCCAGTTCATCGACGCTGCCGGACATGACGGCGCGGACGTGCTCGGTCAGATGCTCGACGGGCCAGTCCCACCAGGCGAGTTCGAGCAGCCGCTCGACGTCCTCGTCGCCGAACCGGCGGCGGATCAGCTTGGCCGGATTGCCGCCGACGATGCCGTAGTCAGGGACGTCGTCGACGACCACGGCGCCCGAGGCGATGACGGCGCCGTGGCCGATCCGCACGCCCGGCATGACGGTCGAGCGGTAGCCGAACCAGACGTCGTTGCCGACGACCGTGTCGCCCCGCCCCGGCAGGCCGCTGATCAGGTCGAAGTGGTCGCTCCAGGACCCGCCCATGATCGGGAAGGGGAAGGTCGAGGGGCCGTCCATCCGGTGGTTGGCGCCGTTCATGATGAACCGCACGCCTTCTCCCAGCGCGCAGTACTTGCCGATGACCAGCCGCTCGGGACCGTAGTGATAGAGCACGTTCCGCGTCTCGAAGGCGGTCGGGTCATCGGGGTCGTCGTAGTACGAGAAGTCACCGACGTCGATCAACGGCGAGGTCACCAGCGGCTTGAGCAGCACCACGCGGGACTGGCCCGGCATCGGGTGCAGCACGTTCGGGTCGGCGGGCACGGCAGCACCGGACGGCATCGCGCAACAACTCCTCGTGAGACTCACTGGTCGGACGGGCCCGCCCATGATCCATCATCATCCGCCATGATCCTCGTCAGCCGAAGAGAATCAACTCCTTTTCCGTGGCGCCCGCGAGCTCGTACCGCGTGCCCGTGAGCGGTCGCCCGGATATCAGCCTGATCAGCACCGGCGCGTCCCCGATGTAGCGGGCGGGCGGCCGCTTCCCGTCGGCGACGCCCAGCGTCAGCGGCTCGTCCGTGCCGTCGACGTCCGCGTGCAGGTGCAGCGAGGACGCGGCGTGCGCGCCCCTGCTGAACTGTTCCAGGAGCGGCAGCGCGTCCACGAGGCCCGGACCGCCGTACGCGCCCGGCTTCCCCCACGCCTCCCGTACGTCACCGGCGTGCACCCACTCCCCCAGCGCGACCCCGTCGAGGCGCCCCTTCGCCGCGGCCATGGCCGCCCCGGCCTCCGTCATGCCGCGCTCCAGCTCGTCCACGACACGGGAGTTGGACCAGTCGGCGCGCTCGGCGATGTCGCGCTCATTGGACTCCGGCGAGTACACGCCCTCCTCGAAGCGCCCCTCGACCACCCGCATCAGCGCGGACCCGCAGTGCGCGAGCAGCTGCCGCACGGTCCAACCGGGACAACAGGTACGCACCGCGTACGCGTCGTCGGGCGCGGCCCGCAACAGCGGTACGAGAAGGTCGCGTTCGGCCCGCAGGAGCCGTCCAGCGCGGTCGGGTTCGTAGTGCGCGTCAGTGGTCGCAGTCATGGCCGCAGCCAACCGTGCGGGACGCGCCCGTGGCAACGGGCACTCGTGAACCCCCACGTGGGGCACACCCATGGGGGGTATGTGGATGACTAGGGTTCACCCATGGCCGACGAAAAGGACCTCCACGCCCGCTGGGCCACCACGCTGCGCCGCACGACCGAGGGCGGCGCCCTGGAGAGCGGCGCTCCCGACCCCGCCCCCTACGCGGAGCGCCTCCTCGCGCGCTGGTCGGAGCCGCAGCGCAAGTACCACACCACCGATCACCTGGCGGCGGTCCTGGACCACGTCGACGTACTGGCGGAGCACGCCGACGACCCCGAACTCGTCCGCCTGGCCGCGTGGTTCCACGACGCGGTGTACGCGCCGGACCGCTCGGAGAACGAGGAACGCTCCGCGCGCCTCGCCGAACGCGCCCTGACCGAGGCGGGCCTGAGCGAGCGGGCCGTGGCCGAGGTGGCCCGCCTGGTCCGCCTCACCGTCACGCACGACCCGGCCGAGGACGACCGCAACGGCGAGGCGCTGTGCGACGCCGACCTGGCGATCCTGGCGTCGCCCCCGGACGCGTACGCGGCGTACGCGGCGGCCGTCCGCGAGGAGTACGGCTTCGTGCCCGACGAGGCGTTCCGCTCGGGCCGGGCCGAGGTCCTGCGCCAGCTCCTCGCGCTTCCGCGCCTGTTCAGGACGCCGTACGGGGTGGCCAACTGGGAGGCACCGGCGCGCGAGAACCTGACCACGGAGCTGGACCTGCTCGCCCCGTAAAACCGAATGCTCCACGCGCGCCCCTCCCCGTACTCTCTGCGCATGCTGCTCATGTGTGGGGACCGGATCGACGAGGCCGTCGCGTACGCGGCGAAGACGCTGCGTGCGACGGTGGACCGGGACTGGAGCGGGTCCGCGGACGGGCTCGACTGGGACTGTCTCAAGACGGCGGAGCACATCGCGGGCTGCCTCGTCGCGTACGCGGGTCAATTGACCGGCCGGGCCGCTTCCGGCTACGTGCCCTTCGAGGTCGCGCTCGACGAGGGCACGGGTCCCGAGGACGCGATCCGGGTGATCGAGGCGACCGGCGGCATCCTGGCCTCCGTGGTGCGGACCACGCCGCCCGGCGTACGGGCGTACCACCCCTACCCGCACGGCAGCGCGGACGCGGCGGGCTTCGCGGCGATGAGCGTCGCGGAACTCCTTCTCCACACGTACGACATCACGCGGGCGCTCGGCGTCGAAGCGGAACCGCCCGCCGAGCTCTGCGAGTCGGTGCTCGCGCACCTCTTCCCGCACCTGCCGCCCGCGCCGTCGGGGCAGACCCACTGGGCGGCCCTGCTCTGGGCCACCGGGCGCGGCGCGCTCGCCGGGCGCGAACCGGTCGGCCGCTGGCGCTGGCACAACACCCTCACGATCCCCGCGGGCCCCGTCACCCTGAGCGAGGTCACGCCCGCCGCGGCGGCCGATCTCGCGTCGGGCGGCACGGGTGGGTTCACCTGGATCGAGGGCGGCCCGTTCGACGGGACGCGCGTCGCCGCGGAGATGGTGACCAAGTCGTACGCGGCGGGGACGCACCGGCCCGCGTGGGGCATGTACGCGCTCATCCGTGCCGAGGACGGTCTCGCCGTCGGCGGCATGGGCTTCCACGGGGCGCCCGACGAGGAGGGCTGTGTGGAGGTCGGGTACGACTTGGCGGTGGCGGCGCGGGGGCGGGGTTACGCCACGGAGGCGCTGCGCTCGCTGTCGCAGTGGGCCCTGGCGCGCCCGGAGGTAACGTCCC
The DNA here is from genome assembly GCF_008704495.1 of Streptomyces kanamyceticus. Lineage (NCBI taxonomy): Bacteria > Bacillati > Actinomycetota > Actinomycetes > Kitasatosporales > Streptomycetaceae > Streptomyces > Streptomyces kanamyceticus. Next base: position 5,559,500 of record NZ_CP023699.1, on the reverse strand, counting down.
TCCTGGCCCAGACGGACCCCACGAACGCCCCCTCCCAATCGGTCCTCACCCGCACGGGCTGGACGCGCCTCCCTGACAGGGGCACCACTCACGCGTACGGCCTGCGCCGCGCCTCCCAGTAGGAGCCCCAACCCCGCCGCTCCGCGGCGGATGCTTCCCCACCCGCCCACCTGTATCTCCCAGACGGGCGTGGCCAGTAGGGGCCCTGGCGGGAACCCCCACCGGGCCGCAGCCGCGAGCGCTCCCGAGGGGACGTGGGGGTATGTGCGAACGGAGCACAGTGGAGACCGAGGCAAGGAAGCAAACCCAATAACCCCCACCCCGGGATGGCGAGTACGCACATACCCCCGCGGCCCCGCCCCACAGCCGAACCCAAGGCGGCGACACCAGCCCAAGCGAACCCGCTCAGGGAATCGAACCCCCAGCCCCAACGTTCTCACCTGTTATGCCGAACTCCGCTCACGGCGCAGCCGCCCCCACCCCCACCCGCATGCCCATAGCCGTCTACATGCTCGGCCTCGCCGTCTTCGCTCTCGGCACCAGTGAGTTCATGCTCTCCGGCCTCCTCCCGCCGATCGCCGACGACATGAACGTCTCCATCCCCCGCGCGGGCCTCCTCATCTCCGCCTTCGCCATCGGCATGGTCATCGGCGCGCCGCTCCTCGCCGTGGCCACCCTGCGCCTGCCCCGCCGCACCACCCTCGTCACCCTCATCACCGTCTTCGGCCTGGGCCAGGTCGCGGGCGCCCTCGCGCCCAGCTACGAAGTCCTCTTCGCGTCCCGCGTGATCAGCGCGCTCGCCTGCGCGGGCTTCTGGGCGGTCGGCGCCGCCGTGGCCATCGCGATGGTCCCGTTCAACCAGCGCGCCCGCGCCATGGCCGTGATGATCGGCGGCCTCTCCATCGCGAACGTCCTCGGCGTCCCGGCAGGCGCCTTCCTCGGCGAGCACTTCGGCTGGCGCTCCGCGTTCTGGGCGGTCGGCGCCGCCTCCGCGATCGCCCTCGTCGGCGTACTGACGCTGATCCCCCGCATCCCGCTCCCCGCGGAGAAGCCGCAGCTCAAGAAGGAACTGTCCATCTACGGCGACCGCCAGGTCTGGCTGTCCGTCGTGATCACGGCCCTCGCCGCGGGCGGCGTCTTCTGCGCGTTCTCGTACCTCTCCCCGCTCCTCACCGACGTGGCGGGCCTGGACAAGGGCTGGGTCCCGACGGTCCTCGGCCTGTTCGGCGCGGGCGCCCTGGTCGGCACGGCGATCGGCGGCCGCTTCGCGGACGCGCACCTCTTCGGCGTCCTGCTCAGCGGCATCGCCGCGTCCACGGTCTTCCTGGTCTCGCTGGCCCTGTTCGCCGCCACCCCGGCCGCCGCGATCACGCTGAGCTTCCTGCTCGGCGTCTCCGCGTTCTACACGGCCCCGGCGCTGAACGCCCGGATGTTCAACGTGGCGGGCGCCGCCCCGACGCTCGCGGGCGCGACCACGACGGCGGCGTTCAACCTCGGCAACACGGGCGGTCCGTGGCTCGGCGGCACGGTGATCGACATGGACTTCGGCTACGCGGCTACCGCGTGGGCGGGCGCGGCGATGACGGCCGTGGCGATCGTGGCGGTGGCCCTCTCCCTCCGCCTGCACCGCAGGACGCCGAGCCTCGTGGTCACCACGTCATCGGCAACGGGGCACACGCCCGCACCGGCCCACACCGACGCACCGGAGCTCCACCGCTGAGAAGCCGGAGCTCCACCGCTAGGAAGCCTGCCCCTTCCGCCTCCGCAACCCCGCCCCCATGAGCCTGCGCACCAGCTCCTTGGACCCGATCTCCACCGCCCCCGCCCGCACCGCGTCCCCGTACCGCTCGGCGGGCAGGTCGTAGTGATCGCGTTCGAACGCGCGCGGCGGGCAGCCGATGCCCGCCGCGAAGGCGTGCAGTTCGTCGTACGAGACGTCGCTGACCAGGTGGGACCAGAGGCGGCCGTGGCCCGGCCAGACCGGTGGGTCTATGTAGACGGTCATGACAGGCCGCCCACCGGGGCGACGACGACGCCCGCCTTGGCGCAGACCCAGTGCGGATCGGGTCCCAGCTCCGGTTCCACGTCCAGCGCGTGCGGATCGTCGCCGTCGCACACGGGGCACAGCGGCCAGCGTCCGTAGCGCTCAAGGAGCCCGTCCTGGACGTCCTGGGCGACGAGCCCCGCGACGTACTCCACGCCGTCGGGCCACTGCTCGACCCACCAGCGCCGGTGCGCGACGGACTCCTCGACGAGTGAGACGACCTCGGCCTCGGCGACCTCACGGGCGACGAGGTCGGCGAGGACAAGTGCGCGGGCGGCGTGCAACGCCTGCTCCAGGGGGTCGATCGCGTCCATACAGCCATTGTCGCCCCACCGCACGGCACAGCATTTCGCGCGGGCCCTTGGACCCTTGACCGCACGACGGTCTGAAAATATCTTTCAGGTGTGACCAACAACGTGAAGGAAATTTTCGCGGGCACGGCGCCCCCCGCCCCCGCCGCCCTCGCGGCCAAGGTGCGCACACTCGCGCCGTCGATGACCCGCTCCATGCAGCGCGTCGCCGAAGCCGTCGCAGGCGACCCCGCGGGGTGCGCGGCGCTCACGGTCACCGGCCTCGCCGAGCTCACCGGCACCAGCGAGGCGACGGTGGTCCGCACCGCCCGCCTCCTCGGCTACCCCGGCTACCGGGACCTGCGCCTCGCGCTCGCCGGACTCGCCGCCCAGCAGCAGTCGGGCCGGGCGCCCGCCGTCACCGCGGACATCGCCGTGGACGACCCGCTGCCCGACGTCGTCGCGAAGCTCGCGTACGACGAGCAGCAGACGCTCGCCGACACCGCGGCCGGACTCGACACCGTGCAGCTCGGCGCCGCCGTGGCCGCGCTCGCCACCGCGCGGCGCGTGGAGATCTACGGCGTCGCCGCGTCGGGGCTCGTCGCCCAGGACCTCGCCCAGAAGCTGCTCCGCATCGGGCACATCGCGCACGCGCACTCCGACCCGCACCTGGCCGTCACCACCGCGGTGACGCTGCGCGCGAAGGACGTGGCGATCGCGATCACGCACTCCGGTTCGACGGGCGACGTGATCGAACCGCTCCGTGTCGCCTTCGAGCACGGGGCCACCACGATCGCGATCACCGGGCGTCCCGGAGCGGCCGTCTCGCAGTACGCCGATCACATACTGACCACGTCCACCGCGCGCGAGAGCGAGCTGCGGCCCGCCGCGATGTCGTCCAGGACCAGTCAACTCCTGGTCGTGGACTGCCTGTTCGTGGGTGTCGCGCAGCGGACGTACGAGACGGCGGCACCCGCGCTCGCCGCGTCGTACGAAGCGCTCGCGCACCGGCACAACCCGCGCGGCAACCGCTGAGCCCCGCGCCCCGACCCCCGCGCGCCACACCCCCGCCCACCAGAGACAGAGACACGGAAGAGCCGCAGAAGCCATGACCTCCACCACCGACGCGACCGACGCCACCCCCACCCCGGGCGGCGGCGACAACTACGGCGAGCTCCGCGCCCAGCTGGCCACCCTCACCACCGAGGCGTTCCGCCCCGAGCTCTCCGAGATCGACCGGCTGCCCACCGAGGAGATCGCGCGGATCATGAACGGTGAGGACGCCACCGTCCCCGCCGCCGTGGCCGAGCAGCTGCCCGCGATCGCCGCCGCCATCGACGGCACGGCCGAGCGGATGGCCCGCGGCGGCCGCCTGATCTACGCGGGCGCGGGCACGGCGGGACGCCTCGGCGTGCTCGACGCCTCCGAGTGCCCGCCGACCTTCAACACCGACCCGAGCGAGGTCGTCGGCCTCATCGCGGGCGGCCCGAGCGCCATGGTCACGGCGGTCGAGGGCGCGGAGGACAGCAAGGACCTTGCCGCGGAGGACCTGGCCGCGCTCGGCCTCACCGCGGACGACGTGGTCGTCGGCATCTCGGCGTCGGGCCGCACCCCGTACGCGATCGGCGCCGTCGAGCACGCCCGCGAGCGCTACGGCGCCCTCACGATCGGCCTGTCCTGCAACGCGGGCAGCGCGCTCGCGGCCGCCGCCGAACACGGCATCGAGGTCGTCGTGGGACCCGAGCTCCTCACCGGATCCACCCGCCTCAAGGCGGGCACGGCCCAGAAGCTCGTCCTGAACATGCTGTCGACGATCACGATGATCCGGCTCGGCAAGACCTACGGAAACCTCATGGTGGACGTGCGCGCCTCGAACGAGAAGCTGCGCGCCCGCTCCCGCCGCATCGTCGCCCTCGCCACCGGAGCCGGGGACGACGAGATCGAGGCCGCGCTCGCCGCCACCGACGGGGAGGTGAAGAACGCGATCCTCACCATCCTCGGCCGGGTCGAGGGCCCACAAGCCGCCGAGCTGCTCGCCGCCTCCGACGGCCACCTCCGCGCGGCCCTCGACGCCGCCCCCCGCACCACCTGAACCAACCTCGCCCCACCGGGCACCGCACAGCAAGGCACCGCACCATGGCACCTGACAAGAACCGCGCCACCGCCGCCGCGATCCTCCCCCTCGTCGGCGGCGCCCAGAACGTCACGTCCGTAGTCCACTGCATGACCCGGCTCCGCCTGGGCCTCGCCGACCGCTCGCTGGTCCAGGACGAGGCGCTGAAGGCACTGCCCGCCGTCATGGGCGTGGTCGAGGACGACACCTACCAGATCGTGCTCGGTCCCGGCACGGTCGCCCGGGTCACCCCGGAGTTCGAAGCCATGGTGGCGGAGGGCAGGTCGGCCGAACCGACCGCGCCCGTACCCTCGCCCGCCGAACACACCCTCACCGCAGAGGAGTTGGCGGCCCAGGGAGCAGCGATCAAGGAGGCCCGCAAGGCGAAGAACGCCACGCCGTTCAAGCTCTTCCTGCGCCGCATCGCGAACATCTTCGTCCCCCTGATCCCGGCCCTGATCGGCTGCGGCATCATCGCGGGCATCAACGGCCTCCTGATCAACCTGGAGTGGCTGCCGTCCATCACCCCGGCGCTCGCGGCCATCGCCTCCGGGTTCATGGCGCTGATCGCGGTGTTCGTCGGCTTCAACACGGCGAAGGAGTTCGGCGGTACGCCGATCCTGGGCGGCGCGGTGGCGTCGATCATCGTCTACGCGGGCGTAGCGAACATCGAGGCGTTCGGCCAGAAGCTCTCCCCCGGCCAGGGCGGCGTGCTCGGCGCGCTGGGCGCGGCGGTGCTGGCCACCTACATCGAGAAGTGGTGCAGGAAGTGGGTCCCGGAGGCGGTGGACGTCCTGGTGACCCCCACCCTGACCGTCCTGATCTCGGGCCTGGTCACGATCTTCGGCCTGATGTTCCTGGCGGGCGAGGTGTCGACCGGCATCGGCACGGCGGCGAACTGGCTCCTGGACAACACGGGCGCGTTCGCGGGCCTGGTCCTCGGCGGCCTCTTCCTCCCCCTGGTCATGCTGGGCCTGCACCAGGCCCTGATCCCCATCCACACCACGCTCATCGAGCAGCAGGGCTTCACGGTCCTGCTCCCCATCCTGGCGATGGCGGGCGCGGGCCAGGTGGGCTGCGCGATCGCGGTGTTCAAGCGCCTCAAGAACAACACCTCCATCCGTACGACGATCAAGTCGGCGCTCCCCGCGGGCTTCCTCGGCGTCGGCGAACCCCTCATCTACGGCGTCTCGCTCCCCCTCGGCCGCCCCTTCATCACGGCGTGCGTGGGCGGCGCGGCGGGCGGCGCGTTCATCGGCTTCTTCTCGATGATCGGCGACAAGGTCGGCTCCACGGCGATCGGCCCGTCGGGCTGGGCCCTCTTCCCGCTCCTGGACGGCAACAAGGGCCTGGGCCTGACGATCGCGATCTACGGCGGCGGCCTGCTGGTGGGCTACCTGGTCGGCTTCTTCGCGACGTACTTCTTCGGGTTCAGCAAGGAGATGTTGGTGGAGCTGAACGTGGCCCCGGAGGAGGGGGACGCGGGCGAGTCCGCCTCGGCCCGCACGGATGCGGAACCCGCCACGACCGGCACCGATCCAGCGAAGGCCCCGGCGGCGGTCTGACCCCGGCCCGGCCCCTCAGCCGGGAAAGTCCGCCGTGTCGACCACCGCGGCGAACGGCTCCGACAGCGTCAGGCTCTCCCCGAACGGCACCCGCTCGGCATGCTTGTACGCCCCGTTCTGCGGACCGGTGAAGAGCGTGGCGGTCGGACCGTGCTCGTCGAACCGGTCCACCAACAGGTACGCGGGGACCGGAGCGTGCCCGTAGGCCCACAGCTTCTTGGTCCGGTCGTCCTTGGCGTTGCTCGGCGAGGTGATCTCCACGACGAGCAACGCCTCCGACGCGTCCAGCGGTTCGTTGCTCTCGGGATCGGCGGCGTCCACGACCTCGCGCGGGGCGAGCACGAGATCGGGGACATACAGCTTGTCCAGGGGGACGATGTGGAGGCCGAGGGTCTGGTACACCTCCAGTTCCTCGGAGATCACTCCGTACAGCGTGCGGTGCAGCAGCGCCGCGATTCCGTTGTGATGCCTGTGCGGCGGCGGTACCAAGACAATCTGCCCTTCATCGATCTCGGCGTGCCAGCCCTCCGGCACATCCAGCTCACGCCATGCCTGGAGCAGGAGGTCCCACGAGCGGCGGTCCGGAGCCGTGTCGTGCTCGACCGGTACTGCGGTCATCGCTGGTCCCTTCTCTTGTGGCCTGCGGCGCGTGAGCGTAGATCGACGAGCCTGCGGTCGTTGACCGCTTTCCCTCAGCGTCCCACGAACGAGCGCCCCGGACGGCGATCCGCTCACCGGGGCCGCGCCTGGACCTGCCGGTTCGCCTCGCGCACCTTCTCCCGCAGCACGTCCTCCGTCGGCGCCTCCCCCACCGACCCCGGCGGACAGTCCCACTCCCGCCCCCCGCCGACCGGCCTGAGCTGCACGAGCCCGCCCTCGCAGCCCATGACCTGCCCCACGCTGCCGTCCCGGTAGTCGACGGCGTACGTCCCCGCCTGCGGCACGCTCGGGTCCTCGTTCACCGCGTCTCCTCCAGTACGGCGGCGATCCGCATCGCCGTGTCGAGGTTGCAGCGCCCCAACTCGATGAGCGGCAGGGCACCGTTGGCCGCGCTCAGCGGGTCGATCCGCAGCGAGGGCAAGGTGACGCCGAACCCCGCGAACCCCGCTCTCAGCTGCTCGACGGCTTCCTCCGCCGCCCGCATCCGCTCCTCCGCCGCCAGCGTCATGACCTCCGCCTTTCACACCGAGTGTTGCTGTTTCCTCACCCAGAGTGGCCATCTGCACGTAGCGTGAACAGTGCAGGCGGCCCAACAACGCCCCGTGTTCAGAGGAGGAGTTGCCCATGACTCGCCCCAAGGACCTCGACCCGTCGTCGAACCCACGCGCGCTGCTCGGCGCGGAGCTGCGCCATGCCCGCGAGCGGGCGGGCCTCAGCCAGGAGGCGCTGGGCGCTCCGCTGTTCGTGAGCGGGTCGTTCATCGGCCAACTGGAGGCGGGTACGCGGCGGATGCATCTGGAGTATGCGGCCCACTTCGACGAGACCCTCGGCATGGGGGGCTTCTTCGCACGGAACTGCGGGGCGCTCGCCAAGTCGAAGTATCCGGATCACTTCGCGGAGGCGGCGGAGGCGGAGGCCGCGGCGACGGCCATCAGGCAGTACGCGATGCAGTTGATCCCCGGACTGCTGCAGACCAAGGCGTACGCGGAGGAGGTGTTCCGCGCCTACCACCCGACGGCGACACAGGAGATGATCGACTCCGACGTGGCCGCCCGCCTCGAACGAGCCCACCTTCTCGATGACCCAACAACTCCGTTGTTGTGGGCCGTCTTTGACGAGGCCGCCCTCAAACGGGAGGTCGGCGGCGGAGCGGTGATGGCGGAGGCGCTGCGCCACGTGGCGGGACTCGCGCGCAGGCACCGCATCATCGTGCAGGTGCTGCCGTTCAAGGCCGGGGCACACGCGGCAATGGAAGGCCATCTAAAGCTGATGGAGTTCGAGGACGCACCCCCGCTCTCCTTCGTCGAAGGGCCGAACATGGGCAAGCTTCTCGACGACCCGGCCACAGTCGCCCGCCACGCCCTGATGCTCAACCTCCTCCAGGCCGCAGCGCTCTCCCCGAAGGAATCCCTGGCTCTGATCGATTCAGTGGCGCAGGATTACGAGCATGGAGAACAGCACCCGTGAGTACGAGTACGACCTGAGCGCGGCCGTCTGGCACAAGTCGAGCTACAGCGGGGGCAGCGGCAGCGACTGCCTGGAGATCGCCACTTGGCGCAAGTCCACGTACAGCGGCGGCAGCGGCGGTGATTGCCTCGAAGTGGCTGACGGTCACCCGAATCTCATCCCCGTCCGCGACTCCAAGAACCCCACCGGCCCGAAGCTCGCGTTCCGGGCCGCCGCCTGGTCCGCCTTCATCACGGAACTCAAGGCCGACTGACCACCCCCGGGGCTCAAGCCCCGAGCCCCGAGCCCTCTTTTCAAGGAACGGGAGGCGGGCCTCAACCCGCCCTCCCTCCCTGGGAGTTGGCACAGTCGACCACTTTCGGCGTTCAACTTGCCACGCAGCGTGATGACGCTCTAGCGTGCCCGCATAACGAACAACCCCCGCCCGGTGCGCCAACACCTGCGGGGGTTTAACCAGCAAGATCGAATGAGAGTCGATCCCATGGCTGACGCCAAGCCTAGTACCGCCCCCCGCCCTGCGCACGCAGCCCCGCACGCAGAGCCCCACCCGATGGCCAATCCTGGTTACGGAAAACGCTCCGCACCGGACCAACGCCCTCGCGCCGCAGGCGACTTCACCCACCTGCCACCCCGCGAAGCGGCCATCGCCGCGTACGTCGACCGGCTCCCCGACGGCACGGACATCTCCGTAAAGACCCTGGCCAAACACCTCCCGTACGGACAGTGCGCACTCCGGACGGCCCTCAACAGGCTCCAGGCGGCGGGCCACTTGCGACGCGGCAGGGAACACCTGCACGGAACAGGCAGCGCCCACTGGATCACCCGAACGTGGTTCTCGCGGACGGCGCGCGACGACACGTGGTGGGCGGCGTTCACGAGGGGCGACGTACAAGAAGAGCCGCCCCCGCAACACCCCACCCGAAGCCGCGCGTTCATCCTCCTGGCAGCCCTGGGCCGGACGGCCCCTCCGCTCTCCCTCTCCGAGGCGGACTGCGCGACGCTGGCGCCGGACGCGGCGCGATGGTTCGAGCGTGGCGCCACGGAGGCGGACCTCCTGCACGCGCTCACCGCGGGGCTCACGCCGGTCGTACACCGCCCCGCCGCCCTCGTACGCAGCCGCCTGACGTCCAAGCTCCCGCCCGAGCGCGCGCCGCGCCCCGCACTCCGCGTCCTGGAGTGCGGGAAGTGCGGCGCACCCGGCCGCCCGGAGGCCCTGCCCGGTGGCACCTGCGGCCCCTGCCGGGGTGAATCGGGCGCCGGTCGCGGGGTGCCCCTGCGGCCCGACGCGGTCCGCGCCCACGCGAAAGCGGTCCGCGCCGCAGCCCACCATCCCCAGGAAAGGACACACGCATGACCGCTCCAACGGTCCGACGGCACACGCCCGGGGCACGATGGAAGGGAGGAGGCACCACCATGACCCCTGGCACCGATGAACGCCCGCAGATGTCCGTCGAGGAATTCGAGGAACTGGCCCGCAGGGCCCCGGAGACCGTAACTCTCGAGTTCTGGGACGGCAGGGTGCACGTCAAGCACGGCCCGATCAGCGTCGATGACTTCGAGGAGCTCGCCCGCGTGGCCCCCGAGACGGTCACGCTCGAACTCATCAACGGAAGGCTAGAGGTCAAGCCCGTGCCGGACGGCGACCACGGCGAGATCACCATGTGGGTGCTCCGTCAGTGCATGATGCAGCGCCCCGAACTGGCCCTGTACCCGGAACAGGGACTGCGGATCGACACGTACAGGAAGGACTGCATCAGGCCGGACGGCGCCCTGGCTCCCATCGGCTACTTCGCCGGACGGGACGAATGGGCCTCTCCCGACGGCGTCCTCATGACCGTCGAGGTCACCTCCAAAGACCGCGACGCCGACCGCCGGGACCGTCAGGAGAAGCCGCGCGCCTACGCCTACGCGGGCATCCCCGTCTACCTGCTCATCGATCGCGGCAACAACACCGTCGTCGTGTACAGCTCCCCCAAGAACGGCGTCTACCAGAACCGCCGCCCCTACCACTACGGCTCCACCGTCCGCATCCCCGCGCCCGTAGCCCTCACCCTCGAAACCGAGAAGCTCAAGGACTACGCCAACTGACCCACCCCCTCCAGATGTAACTTCATCCCCATGGATCACCTCACCCCCCAAGACCCCACCTCCATAGGCGAGTACCGGCTGCTCGGCCTGCTCGGTGAAGGCGGGATGGGCCGCGTCTATCTCGCACGCTCCGGGAGCGGGCGGACCGTGGCCGTGAAGGTGGTGCACGCCGAGTTCGCCCGACTCCCCGAGTTCCGGCGGCGGTTCGCGCTTGAGGTGGATGCGGCCCGGCGCGTGGGCGGGACGTGGACCGCGCCCGTCCTTGACGCGGATACCGAGGCCCCGACCCCCTGGGTCGCCACCGGCTACGTCCCGGGGCCCGACCTGCACGCCGTCGTCGCCCAGGACTACGGACCGCTCCCCGAGCACTCCGTCCGCGTCCTCGCGAACCGGCTCGCGCAGGCCCTGCAAGCCATTCACGGCGCCGGGCTCATCCATCGCGACCTCAAGCCGTCCAACGTCCTCGTCACCGTCGACGGGCCGCGTGTCATCGACTTCGGGATCGCGCGGGCCCTGGAGACCGTCACGGGGGACGACCTCAGGACCCGTACGGGCATGGTGATCGGGTCGCCCGGGTTCATGTCGCCCGAGCAGGTGCGGGGGCTGAAGCTCACACCCGCCTCCGACGTGTTCTGTCTGGGGTCCGTGCTCGCGTACGTCTCGACCGGGCGGCAGCCGTTCGGGACGGCGGACAGCGGGGCGCACGCGCTGCTGTTCCGCGTCGCCGAGGAGGAGCCCGACCTCGACGGGGTCCCGGAGGGGCTCCTCGGTCTCGTACGGCAATGTCTCGCCAAGGACCCGGCCCAGCGGCCCACGCCGGAAGAGGTGGCCGCGCGGACCGTGACCGACCGGGGCGGGCCGTGGCTGCCGGGTGAGGTGCTCGAACAACTGGGGCGGCACGCGGCGCGGTTGCTGGACCTCGACCACCCGGGGGCGCGGGCGGCGCCCGTGCCACCCGTGCCACCCGCGCGGCCGTCCGTCACGCCGACTCCGACGGCCGTGGATCCGCCTTCCTCGCCCCCGCCCGGATTCGGGCCCGCGCCCGGCGTCGAGCCGACCACGCAACCCGCGCCCAGGACCGCGCCGTCCGCGAGACCCGCACCCCCGCGACGTCGCCGGGCCGCCGTCATCGGCGCCGTCGCCCTCGTCGCCAGTGGTGTGGTCGTGTCCGTGGCCCGCCCGTGGGAGAACGACGGGAAGGAGGGGACCTCGGACTCCGCGGGCTCCGTGCCGCAGGCGTTCCTCGGGGCCTGGGAGGGCGAGGTCGAGAACGACGGCGGTCTGGCGCGGATCGAGGTCACCAAGGGCGAGGGCGGCGGTCCGGTCGCCCGGATCTACCTGACCACGTCGGACGACCAGTGCTTCAGGACGAGCGACTGGGTCGTGTCGTCCGGCCCGGCCGGCGGCTCCGGCCTCAAGAGGCTCACCCTCGGCGAGGCCCTCTCGGGGAGTACGGACGTGGGCGGTTGTTCCGCGATTCCGGAGCACACGCTGAAGACGCGGCCGGACGGCAAGCTCGACTGGAGCACGAAGGGCGGGGGTTACTCGGCCGTGCTCAAGAAGGAGCGGCTGACCGACAAGCCCGTGCCGAAGGCGTTCCTTGGGACCTGGCGGGACGAGAACGAGGACATCGGTCAAGGCCGGCGGATCACCTTCACACAAGGCCCGTTCGGCAGCGCTGTGGTGCACTGGACCAGTTCGGACGCGAAGAACCCGAAGACCAGGTGTGAGTGGAAGGCCGAGCTGACCTCGGTCCGGGGCAAGCAACTCAGCCACGGACCCATCGTGTTGGACTCCGCGAAATCGGGCTCGACCTGCGAGAAGGGCGCTGATTCGATCACGTACACGGCACTGGGTCCTGACAAGCTGGAGATGCGGCCGTTGAGCGGAACGGGGCAGGGCTCGGGGGCGCCGACGTACCTTGAGCGCGTGGACCGTTGAGGGTCCCGGTCACCTTCGCGACATAGTTCCGCCGCCGCGGCGTGCGGCAACGGCCCGTGCCGCACGCCGGAATGGCCGACGCGCCGCCGATGCCCCGCGAATCCCCCGCCACACCCGTCCCTGCCCCCTGGCCAGCGTGCCGTCGCGCCGCCCCGCGGCACGCCCGGGGACGGCCGAAGGCACACTGGCCGAAAGCCCCTTCGCCCCCGCGCGGATCGCCGCGAGCGCCTACCGGCACCCATCCGCCGTACCGAAGATGACACCGCACGTCATCGAAGCGGCACGAGCGGCACACCCGGAGGGGACCCTTCATGACCGAGCGCAACGAACACACCGAGCCCTACGAGCCCACCGAACAGCAGATCGCGGACGCCTGGCGGTCCGCCGCGCGCGTGACCCTCGCGCCAGGACCGCGCGAGGTCAGCGAGGCCGCGCCGGAGCCGGACGACGAGTGGACGCTGCCGGGCGGCACCGCGTGGGTGTACCTCGCCGACCCGAAGCAGGGCCTGACCCGGCCCGTCATCCTCGCCGACGGCTTCAACAGCGGGCCCAGCGAGCTCGACTTCTCCTGGGAGATCCTGGAGCGCGGCTCGTACCCGTTCATCAGCGAACTGCGGGCCCGCGGCCGCGATGTCATCCTGCTCGGCTTCGACGAGCGCAGCGCCTCGATCCTGGACAACGCCCATGTCGCACGCGCCGCGATCCTGGAGGCGATCGCGCGGCGCAAGGGCCAACACCCGCTGACCGTCGGCGGGTTCAGCATGGGCGGGCTCGTCACGCGGTACGCGCTCGCCAAGATGGAGCACGACGAGGAGAAGCACGAGACCAAGCTGTACTTCTCCTACGACAGTCCGCACCGCGGCGCCTGGATCCCCATCGCGCTGCAGTCGTTCGCCCACTACATCCGGCGTCTGAACTCCGCGTTCTCGAACCAGATGAACAGCCCGGCGGCCCGCCAGCTGTTGTGGCAGCACATCGCGGAGTGGGGCGACACCCCGGAGACGGACAAGGAGCGCGGGACCTTCCTCGCGGAGCTGGAGCGGGTCGGCGGCTGGCCCGCCGGGCCGCGCAAGATCGGCGTCGCCAACGGCGTGCGGACCGGCGAGGCCAATGAAGTCCGCCCCGGCGAGCGGGCGTTCCACGGCAAGGGCCTCGCCATCACCGGCACCCACCTCTACACCCAGTCCGCGGGCGACGACCAACTCGTCGCCCAGTTGCGGGTGGTGACCCTGCGCAGGCCGCGGATCCGCACCTCGGGCCTGCCCGAGGTCGACGGCGCCCCCGGCGGCACCCTGGAGGGCTTCGGGATCCTCGCCGACGAGCTGAACAAGATCCCCGCGTTCATCGGCCTCGGCTCCGAGGCCGATGAACGCGCGCACTGCTTCGTGCCCTCGGTCAGCGCGGTCGCCCTGCGCGACATCGACACCCGCGAGAAGCTCTACGAGCCGTTCGGGGACTCCGAGGAGAGCGAGCTCGACGAGTACCTGTGCGCCTCGCAGAACGAGGGGCACACCCTGGTCACCGAGGAGCTCTGCGGCTGGATCCTGGACCGGCTGCCGTAGCGGCCGCGTTCACGTGTCGGCCGTCGCCAGGAATCCGGCGGCGGCCAGCACGACGACTCACTCTCGGGGGCGTGCGCCGGAGGCCACGGGACGCTCGTGGGAACGGTCCGGCTCCCAGCACTGCACGCCGCGCAGGCCCGGTATCCGGTCCCGCGTGAACACCGGATCGAGGCCCGCGCGCCGCTGTGCCAGATAGTCGTCGAGCAGCCGGAAGGCGATCGCGGAGAGCGGGATGATCGCGAGCAGGTTGACCAGCGCCATGAAGCCCATGAAGACGTCCGCGAGGTTCCACACCACGCCGACCGAGCCGAGCGCGCCGAGGAAGACGGTCGCGAGGACGAGCACGCGGTAGGAGGGCAGCACCCAGCGCTTGCGCGTCATGAACTGGATGTTGGACTCGCCGTAGTAGTAGTTGCCGATCATCGAGCTGAAGGCGAGCAGGAAGACGACGGCGGTCAGCACGTGCCCGGCCCAGCCGCCCAGGCTCTCCGTCATCGTGGTCTGCGTGAGGTCGGCGCCCTGGCGCCCGGACAGCTCCGGGTTGGCGGTCAGGATGATGAAGGCGGTCATCGAGCAGACGAGCAGCGTGTCGAAGAAGACGCCGAGGGATTGCACGAGGCCCTGCTTGACGGGGTGCGAGACCTCGGCGGTGGCGCCCGCGTTGGGGGCTGAGCCCAGGCCCGCCTCGTTGGAGAACATGCCGCGCCTGATGCCCTGCTGGATCGCCGCGCCGATGCCGCCCGCGGCGAGCTCGCGCACCCCGAAGGCGCCGCCCACGATGTCGGCGAGCACCCGGGGCACATCGGCGATGTTGAGCAGCACGACGGCCGTGCCGAGCAGCAGGTAGACGACGGCCATGACGGGCACGAGCACGGTGGTGACCGCGCTGATCCTGCGTACGCCGCCGAAGACGGCGAGGCCGAGCAGCACGGCGAGCAGCAGGCCCACCAGCGGTGCGAACCACTCCGCCTCGCCCGCGCCCATGGAGCCGGTGGCGACGGAGGTGATGGTGTTGGACTGCACGGCGTTGAAGACGAAGCCGAAGGTCACGGTGATGGTGACGGCGAAGAGCACGCCGAGCCAGCGCTTCCCGAGCGCGCGCTGCATGTAGTAGGCGGGCCCGCCCCGGTAGGCGCCGGTCGCGCCGCGCACCTTGTAGAGCTGTGCGAGGGCCGACTCGACGAACGCGGAGGCGGCGCCGATGATCGCCATCGCCCACATCCAGAAGACGGCGCCCGCCCCGCCGAGGGTGATGGCGGTGGCGACGCCCGCGATGTTGCCGGTGCCGACGCGGGCGGCCGCGGAGATGGTGAAGGCGCCGAACGAGGAGACCTGCTTGCGTCCGTCGGCCCGCTCGGGCGTCTTCTCGCGGATGACGCGGAACATCTCGGGGAGCAGCCGCAGCTGCACGGCCCTGGACCGCACGGTGAACCAGATGCCCGCGCCGACGACGAGCGGGATCAGGAGGTAGGTCCACAAGTGGTCGTTCACTTGCAGGATGACGGAGTCCAGGGAGTTCACGGACGAAAGTCTCACCCGGGACAAAAGGCCCGAGCCAGGGACTTAAGTCCTTGGTAAACGGTGAGCAAAGGCACGGTGTGCGCTGACGGGACGGGGGCACGGGCATGCCGAAGGGGCGACACCCTCCGTGAGGAGAGTGCCGCCCCTTCGTACGAGCTAAGCGCTCAGGACAGCCGATCCGCGAGGGATCAGAAGTCCATGTCACCGCCCGGCATGCCGCCGCCGGCCGGGGCAGCGCCCGCCTTCTCCGGCTTGTCGGCGATGACGGCCTCGGTGGTGAGGAACAGCGCGGCGATGGAGGCGGCGTTCTGCAGGGCGGAGCGCGTCACCTTCGCCGGGTCGAGGATGCCCTCGGCGATCATGTCGACGTACTCACCGGTCGCGGCGTTCAGGCCGTGGCCGACGGTCAGGTTGCGCACCTTCTCGACGACGACGCCACCCTCGAGGCCGGCGTTGACGGCGATCTGCTTCAGCGGGGCCTCCAGGGCCAGCTTCACAGCGGCGGCACCGGTGGCCTCGTCACCTTCGAGCTCAAGCTTCTCGAAGACGGCGGCGGCCTGGATGAGGGCCACGCCACCACCGGCGACGATGCCCTCTTCGACGGCGGCCTTCGCGTTGCGAACGGCGTCCTCGATGCGGTGCTTGCGCTCCTTGAGCTCGACCTCGGTCGCGGCACCGGCCTTGATGACCGCAACACCGCCGGCGAGCTTCGCCAGGCGCTCCTGCAGCTTCTCGCGGTCGTAGTCGCTGTCCGAGTTCTCGATCTCGGCGCGGATCTGGTTGACGCGGCCCTGGACCTGGTCGCTCTCACCGGAGCCGTCGACGATGGTCGTCTCGTCCTTGGTGATGACGACCTTGCGGGCGCGGCCGAGCAGGTCGAGACCGGCGTTCTCCAGCTTGAGGCCGACCTCCTCGGAGATGACGGTGCCACCGGTGAGGATGGCGATGTCGCCGAGCATGGCCTTGCGGCGGTCACCGAAGCCCGGGGCCTTGACGGCGACGGACTTGAAGGTGCCACGGATCTTGTTGACGACGAGCGTCGACAGCGCCTCGCCCTCGACGTCCTCCGCGATGATCAGCAGCGGCTTGCCCGACTGCATGACCTTCTCCAGCAGCGGAAGGAGGTCCTTCACGTTGGAGATCTTGGAGTTGACGATCAGGATGTACGGGTCGTCGAGCGACGCCTCCATACGCTCCATGTCGGTGGCGAAGTACGCCGAGATGTAGCCCTTGTCGAAGCGCATGCCCTCGGTGAGCTCAAGCTCGAGCCCGAAGGTCTGCGACTCCTCGACGGTGATGACGCCTTCCTTGCCGACCTTGTCCATCGCCTCGGCGATGAGCTCGCCGATCTGGGTGTCGGCGGCGGAGATGGAGGCCGTCGAAGCGATCTGCTCCTTGGTCTCCACGTCCTTGGCCTGCTCGAGGAGGGCGCCCGAGACGGCCTCGACGGCCTTCTCGATGCCGCGCTTGAGGGCCATCGGGTTGGCACCGGCGGCCACGTTGCGAAGGCCCTCGCGGACCAGCGCCTGGGCCAGGACGGTCGCGGTCGTCGTGCCGTCACCGGCGACGTCGTCCGTCTTCTTCGCGACCTCCTTGACCAGCTCGGCGCCGATCTTCTCGTACGGGTCCTCGAGCTCGATCTCCTTGGCGATGGAGACACCATCGTTGGTGATCGTGGGGGCGCCCCACTTCTTCTCGAGGACGACGTTGCGACCCTTGGGGCCCAGGGTCACCTTGACGGCGTCGGCGAGCTGGTTCATGCCGCGCTCGAGGCCGCGCCGTGCCTCCTCGTCGAACGCGATGATCTTGGCCATGTGAAGTGGTCCTCCCGGACGGGGTGGAAATGCAAACGGACCGTGCTGGTGCCCGCGACGGACGGCCTGCAGCCCTTGTGGTTCCTTGCCCCACCCGGCCCGCGAGCCTCACCGACCCGATCCAAGTTCTGTCACTCTCACGCGGAGAGTGCTAAGCCCAATGATTAGCACTCGACCCCTACGAGTGCAAGGTGCTCCCGTGAGATCCGGACGTACGAGGGACCCCCGGGCCCGCACGGCACACACGAGGGGCCCGTATCCCTGTCGGGATACGAGCCCCTCGCGATGCTTGCTTCGGTGGTCGGTCGCGCCGAGCTAGACGGCGAGTTTGACCATGTCCGCCTGCGGACCCTTCTGGCCCTGCGAGATCTCGAATTCGACTCGCTGACCTTCTTCAAGGGTGCGGTACCCGTCCATCTGGATCGCGCTGTAGTGGACGAAAACATCCGCACCACCGTCGACCGCGATGAAGCCGTACCCCTTCTCCGCGTTGAACCACTTGACGGTGCCCTGAGCCATGCCTAACTCCCCTATTACTGGCCCTTGCACAGGACCGCACTTCGCGGACCCGGGTCAGACCTCCACCACCCATTGGAGATGGGAGGTGTGCGCCGGAACGCGTCGACCGCCGCTGAATGTATCTGTCCAACTGCCGTCTGCAACAGGTCAATCGGACGAGAATTCTGGGCACGTACGATCGGAAATATCTGGAGAATTTGCCGGAGTTCAGGGCAAGTCGGGCCGGGCAAATGCCGCAAAGGACCCAAATGGACTGCACGCTTTGGCTACTTCTTGTCGGCTCCGGGCCGACTTCGTATATGCGCTCGGCACTAACGGCGAAGCACTGTTCCCAACTGTACCGCGCTCAACCATGCAGAATTGCCCCCTCCGTTTCTCTCGCGGAGGGGGCAATTCGGATGACGCTGCGTGCTCTTGCCTGCGGAAGCTCAGCCTCCGGCCACCGCCGGAATGATCGAGACACCGGCACCGTCCGGAGTGGCGGTCTCCAGACCCTGCTCGAAACGGACGTCGTCGTCGTTCACATAGACATTCACGAAACGACGCAGCTTGCCCTGGTCGTCCAGGACGCGGGCGGCGATGCCGGTGTGGTTCTTCTCCAGATCGGCGATGACCTCACCCAGCGTGGCCCCCTCGGCGGCGACCTCCGCCTGGCCGGAGGTGTAAGTGCGGAGAATGGTGGGGATGCGGACGTTGACGCTCATGGGATTCACCTCAGCGGTACGAAGGGAGGGCGCCCCTGAAAGGGGCGCGGGGAACTGCGCGACCAGCCACAGCCGACCCGCGGGGAAGGTCAGCCGGACAGACCCGCGGAGCGAAACGCATCGAGGCTCGGCTTGATCGTGGCGGTCGCCTGAGACCTCTCGGCGACCGCGTCGAGAGTCTTCAGCCCGTCCCCGGTGTTCAGCACCACCGTGGTGAGCGAAGGATCGATGAGCCCTGCCTCGACCAACTTCTTGGTGACACCGACCGTCACGCCCCCGGCGGTCTCCGCGAAGATCCCCTCACTCCGAGCGAGCAGCTCAATCGCGTCGACGACCTGCTCGTCGTTCACGTCCTCCACCGCACCGCCCGTGCGCCGCGCGATGTCGAGCACGTAGGGCCCGTCCGCCGGGTTGCCGATGGCGAGCGACTTGGCGATGGTGTTCGGCTTCTGCGGGCGTACGACGTCGTGGCCCGCCTTGAACGCCGCGGACACCGGGGAGCACCCCTCCGCCTGCGCGCCGAAGATCTTGTAGGGCTTGTCCTCGACCAGGCCGAGCGCGATGAGCTCCTTCAGGCCCTTGTCGATCTTCGTGAGCTGCGAGCCCGAGGCGATCGGGATGACCAGCTGGTCGGGCAGGACCCAGCCGAGCTGCTCGCAGATCTCGTACGCGAGGGTCTTGGAGCCCTCTCCGTAGTACGGCCGCAGGTTGACGTTGACGAAGCCCCAGCCCTCGCCGAGCGGGTCGCCGATGAGCTCGGAGCAGAAGCGGTTCACGTCGTCGTAGTTGCCCTCGATGCCGACGAGCTCGCCGCCGTAGACCGCGGCCATGACGACCTTGCCCTGCTCCAGGTCGTGCGGGATGAACACGCAGGAGCGGAAGCCCGCGCGGGCCGCGGCGGCGCCGACGGCACCGGCGAGGTTGCCGGTGGAGGAGCACGACAGGGTGGTGAAGCCGAAGGCGCGCGCCGCTTCGAGCGCCTGCGCGACGACGCGGTCCTTGAAGGAGTGGGTCGGGTTGCCCGAGTCGTCCTTGACGAACAACTTGCCCTGTTCGACGCCGAGTTCGGCGGCGAGGTTGTCGGCCTTGACGAGCTTGGTCCAGCCGGGGTTGAGGTTCGGCTTGTCGGCCACGTCGGCGGGGACGGGCAGGAGCGGGGCGTAGCGCCAGATGTTGGCGGGGCCCGCCTCGATGCGGGCGCGGAGGGCTTCGGGGTCACCGAGCGGCAGGTCGTAGGCGACTTCGAGGGGTCCGAAACACTCGACGCAGGCGAAGATCGGTCCGAGCGGGAACTTGGTGCCGCACTCCCGGCACGCAAGGCCCGATGCGGGGCCGAGGTCTACGGGGGTGGTGGTGCTTTCGGTGGCGACGGTCTGCACAGCCATGGAGGCGAGGCCCTTTCTCCTCATCTTCCTCGCGACGCATCTCGCCGCGAGACGGAATTGGCACCTTCCCCACCGAGACCTCGCGTGCGCGGTCGGCGGGATGGTTGCCGGGGCTTCAACGGGCCGTATCCCTCTGCCCCTCTGGATGAGCGGTATTCGATTGTGGGTTTCAGTTGTTGATCTCAACGGGGCGGTGACCCCGACATGCGATGGTCACCGGCGTTGTTCAAGACTGTAACCGAAGCCCCGGACCCTTGAGATAGTCGTCCGTACCGCGAGACGAAGGTAACAATGTGCCGCTGCCGCGGCGTGGCAGTGAGGAGCCGTCGACCGTGCTGCAAGAAGTCGAGCGCTGGCTGAGCAGGCGTTCCTGGTCCGTCGCCGACCGTTCACCGGAGCGTCTGCTCGCCGCGAAACGCGCGTCGGGCACCTCGGTGAGCGTCGTCCTTCCCGCGCTCGACGAGGAGGCGACGGTCGGCGGGATCGTCGAGGTGATCCGGCGGGAGCTGATGGCGCGGACTCCGCTCGTCGACGAGCTCGTGGTGATCGACTCCGGCTCCGGTGACCGTACGGCGGAGGTCGCGCGGAAGGCGGGCGCCCGGGTCGTGCACCGGGACGAGATCCTGCCGCGCATCCCGGCCGTGCCGGGCAAGGGCGAGGTGCTGTGGCGCTCGCTCCTGGCGACGCACGGTGACGTCGTGGCGTTCGTCGACGCGGACCTGCGGGAGTTCTCCGCGGACTTCGTCTCGGGGATCGTGGGCCCGCTCCTGACCGACCCCGACGTGCACTTCGTGAAGGCGATGTACGACCGTCCGCTGGGCGCGGCCGCGGGGCAGGGCGGCCGGGTGACCGAGCTGATGGCGCGGCCGCTCCTGAACATGCACTGGCCCCAGCTGGCGGGCTTCGTCCAGCCGCTGGGCGGCGAGTACGCGGCCCGCAGGTCCCTGCTCGAACGGCTGCCGTTCCCCGTCGGGTACGGCGTGGAGCTCGGTCTGCTCGTCGACGCGCTGCACACGGTGGGCCTGGACGCGCTCGCGCAGGTCGACGTCGGGGTGCGCAAGCACCGGCACCAGGACGGGCAGGCGCTGGGCCGGATGGCGGCGGCGATCTACCGGACCGCGCAGCTGCGGCTCGCGCGCGGCCATCTCGGACGCCCGGAGCTGACGCAGTTCGTCCGGGGCGAGCACGGGTTCGAGCCGAGGACGTATCCGGTGGACACCGAGGAACGCCCCCCTATGTCCGATATCGCCGAGTATGCACATCGTCGCGTGGCGTAACCACGGCTGATCATGCGTTTTGCCTACATTGCCCATTTATGTGGGTCAGACATGTCAGACATGCAGGGAAAGCCGTCCGGCGGGCGGGCGCGCTGACGCTCGCCGCCGCCACCGTCGCCGCCGGGGTGCTCACCGCGACCGCGGCGCCCGCCGCCGCGGAGGTCGTCGAGCCCTTCGCCAAGCGCTACGACGAATCGCTGTACGGCGACTTCAAGACCATCGGCAACACGGTCCTCGACTGCCCGACGAGCCCGGCCGACGTGGCCGCCGCCTGCAAGGAGACCCAGCAGGCCAAGGGCACCAAGAACAACAACAACTTCATCGAGCGCCGCATCGACACCGCGGGCCTCACCGGCACCTTCGACTCCAGCACCGGCCAGGTCACCGTCCCGCCGGGCGCGACGGTCGACTACGCGCGGCTGTTCTGGGGCGGCAACGCGGGCACCCACCGCTTCGGCAACACCGTGCGCGACATCTGCGACCTCAACCGCGAGGGCAACGAGCCCGTGGACCCGGCCCCCGGCGACCCGCTCACCACGGCCCCGGTCATCCGGGTCGACGGCGGCGCGGAGAACACGGTGAGCGTCCAGAACGCGGTCCGCACCCCGAACGCCACCCAGGGCCCGCACTACTACACCGCCGAGGCCGACGTCACCGACGCCTTCCAGGGCGCCACCACCGGCAGCCCCGTCGAGGTGGCCGTCGGCAACGTGTGGGCGCCGACCGGGCAGGGCTGCGTCGGCGGCTGGTCGCTGACCGTCGTCTACAAGTACGACGGACCCAACGAGCAGTACGCGCCCGACCGCCGCAACGTCTACCTCTGGGGCGGCCACGTCATCCAGCGCTCGACCAGGGCACGGGCCGCTGCGGGCGCCTCCACCACCGTCCCGGTCGACGGCTTCTACCGCACCGAGGGCGACATCCACGCCAGCGTCACGGCGTACGAGGGCGACTGGAACACCAAGGGCGACCAGTTCCTGGTCGACGGCAGACCCGTCGCCGAGTCGCACACCGGCAGATCCGACAACTTCTTCATCAGCGAGGACGACGGTTCGGTCAATCCCAAGTACCGCAACAACCTGAGCATCGACGCCAAGGCGTTCGAGGTGCCCGACCGCGCGATCCCCGTCGGCGCCACCTCGGCGAAGCTGACGTTCACCAGCACCGGCGACGTCTACGTCCCCTCGCAGCTGGCGCTCTCCGTGCCGGTGCCCGACCTGGAGGTCACCAAGACCGCGTCGCCCACCAGGGTCGATCCCGGCGACAAGCTGACCTACACCATCAAGGCGAAGAACATCAGCAAACTGCCCTACCCGGGCGCCAGGTTCAGCGACGACCTGTCCGGCAACCTCGACGACGCGACGTACAACCACGACGCCAAAGCCTCCATCGGCAGCGTCTCGTACAAGAAGCCGAGGATCAGCTACGTCGGTGACATCGGTCCCGGCCAGACCGCGACCGTCACCTACTCGGTCACCGTCCACGACCCGGTCAGCGGCGACGGCAAGCTGCTCAACAACGTCGACGTCCAGACGCCGCGCTCCAACTGCGACAAGGGCAGCACCGACCCGAACTGCGCCTCCGAGCCGGTCATCGCCTACCCCGAACCGCCGGTCGTGGTGGGCAGCTCCCCCGCCCGGCGGGTCGTCCCCGCGTGCGGCTCGACCACCAACACGATCACCGTGACGAACGCGTCGCGCTCCCCTCGCATCGGTGCCACCGCGTCCTGGCCCGTGCGGCCCGGCACCGCGCCCGTCGCCAGCGCGGGCAAGGTCACCAAGCGGGGCGGCACGTACGTGTGGCAGGGCAACGTCCCCGCCAAGGGCAAGGTCACCATCACCCAGAAGGTGAAGGTGTCCTGCACGCCCGGCCAGGTCACCGTCATCACGGTGACGGCGCCCGGCAGCAACTGCTCGAAGTCGACGCGCGGCGGCGACGACCCGTGCACCACGGCGATCCTCGCCCAGCGGGTGCAGGGCAGGGCCGCGCCGCAGGAGCCCCAGCGGCCGGGGGCCCCTGGCGGCCACCAGGACGCGCAGCTCGCGAAGACCGGCGGTGACTCGTCGGCGATGCTCTACGGCGGCGTCGCGGCCGCGCTGTGCGGGCTCGGCGTCCTTGCGCTCGCCGCGGTCAAGGGGCGGCGCGGCTGATCCGCCACCCGACCTGCCCCACGACGGCCGGACTCCCCCTCACCGGGAGTCCGGCCGCCGTACGTTTGAGTGTTCGCGGCACGGGCTACGTTCTGCCACATGGTCTCCGCGTCCCGATCGGCATCAGCAGCGCAGGTACTCGTCGCGTCCAACCGCGGCCCCGTCTCGTACGCGGCGGGCGAGGACGGTGAGCTGACCGCGCGCCGGGGCGGCGGCGGCCTGGTCTCCGGGCTCAGCGCCATCGGCGACCGGGCGGACTCCCTGTGGGTCTGTTCGGCGCTCGGCGAGGGGGACAGGGAGGCCGTGCGGCGCGGCGTCGGCGAACCCGGCGTACGGATGCTGGACATCGACGCGGACGTCCACGCGGACGCCTACAACGGCATCGCCAACTCCGTCCTCTGGTTCGTCCACCACCTGCTCTACCAGACGCCGCTCGAACCGGTCTTCGGGCCGGAGTTCCGCAGGCAGTGGGCGGCCTACGAGACCTACAACCGCGCCTTCGCCGAGGCGCTTGCCGACGAGGCGGGCCCCGGAGCCACGGTCCTCGTGCAGGACTACCACCTGGCCCTGGTCCCCGGCATGCTCCGCGAACTCCGCGACGACCTGCGGATCGGCCACTTCTCGCACACACCGTGGGCGCCCGCCGACTACTTCCGGATGCTGCCGGACGACGTGGCCGAGCAGCTGCTCCGGGGCATGCTCGGCGCCGACCGGCTCGGCTTCCTCACCGGGCGGTGGGCCGACGCCTTCACGGAGTGCTGTGTGCGCGTGGTCGGCGGCACGTCGGGCACCAGGATCGGGGTGCACGGGCTCGGCGCCGACGCGGACTTCCTGCGCGAGCGCTCGCACCGCGACGACGTCGAGGAGCGGATGCGGGCGCTGCGGGAACAGGCGGGCGAGGGCCGCAAGCTGATCGTCCGGGTGGACCGCACCGAGCTGTCCAAGAACATCGTGCGGGGCCTGCTCGCCTACCGGGAACTCCTCGACGCCCACCCCGAGTGGCGCGAGCGGGTCGTGCACGTCGCCTTCGCCTACCCGTCCCGGCAGGACCTGGCGGTCTACCGCGACTACACGGCGGAGGTCTCCCGGGTCGCCGCGGACATCAACTCCACGTACGGGACGGCCGGTTGGACCCCGGTGGTGCTGCACGTCAAGGACGACTTCGCCCGCTCGCTGGCGGCCTACCGCCTCGCGGACGTGGCCCTGGTCAACCCCATCCGCGACGGCATGAACCTCGTCGCCAAGGAGGTCCCCGTGGTCTCCGACGAGGGCTGCGCGCTCGTCCTGTCCAGGGAGGCGGGGGCGTACGAGGAACTGGGCGAGGACGCGCTGCCGGTGAACCCCTACGACATCACGGCGACGGCGGAGGCGCTGCACGCGGGCCTGACGATGTCCCTGGACGAGCGCGCGGAACGCACGAAGCGCCTCGCGGCGGCGGCGACGGCGCTGCCGCCCGCGCAGTGGTTCCTGGACCAGCTCGAAGCGCTGTGAGGGCCCTAAGCCGAGGGCCCGGCGCGGAGTATCAGGTGGGCGGGTGGGAA
The DNA here is from genome assembly GCF_008704495.1 of Streptomyces kanamyceticus. Taxonomy (NCBI): domain Bacteria; kingdom Bacillati; phylum Actinomycetota; class Actinomycetes; order Kitasatosporales; family Streptomycetaceae; genus Streptomyces; species Streptomyces kanamyceticus. The sequence goes on along the minus strand of NZ_CP023699.1, from coordinate 5,534,859 downwards.
GCCGCCGCGGAGCGGCGAAGAGACGGACGCCGGGCGCACCCGCACAGAGGCGGCCACCGGGAGTCCAAGCGCGCCCCGCGTTTGTCCATGGGCCCGGCACGGCAGCCATCACTACGTTCCCCCCATGACCCCGCGCCGCACGAGCATCGTGCTCCTCACCGCCCTCGCCGCGGCAACGGCAGGACTCACCCCGCCCGCAGCCGCGGCCGCAGGCACCGCCTACTACGTCGACTGCGCCAAGGGCGACGACACCGCGTCCGGCACCTCCGCGAATGCGGCCTGGCGCAGCGTGGCCAAGGCGAGCGGGCACGCCTTCGGGCCCGGTGACCGGCTCCTGCTGAAGCGGGGCACAAGCTGCACGGGGGTGCTGGCTCCCAAAGGTGCGGGTGCGGCCGGCGCCCCCGTGCGGATCGACGCGTACGGGAACAAGCGCGCGGCCAAGCCGCACATCGAGGGCCAAGGCGCCCGCGCCGCACTGCACTTGGTGAACACCGAGCAGTGGGAGATCCGCAACCTGGAGCTCTCCAACACCGGACCCGCCACCACCACGGAGCGCCGCGCGGGCCTGTACGTCCAGCTCACGGATTACGGCACGGCCGACCACTTCGTCGTCGACGGCGTGGACGTGCGCGACGTGAACGGCGCCGACTTCAAGGACCCGGACCCCTCGGGCGGCATCCTCTTCGTCGTCCAGGGCTCGGCGAAGCCCACCCGGTTCGCCGGGGTGCGCGTGACGGACTCCACCGTGCGCCACGTGGACCGCACGGGCATCGGCATCATGTCGACGTGGGAAGGGCCCGGGAAGTTCGCGACCGGCGTGCGGTTCGAGCGCAACAAGGCGTACGACGTGGGCGGCGACGGCATCGTCATCCACGAGACGAGCAAGGCGCGCGTCGAGCACAACTACGTCGACGGCTTCAACACGCGCTCCGCCGGATACAACGCGGGCGTGTGGGCCTGGGAGTCCGAGGACGCTCTCTACCAGTACAACGAGGTGACCGGCGGGCACGGGACGCGGGACTCGATGGCGTACGACATCGACGGCGGCAACGTCCGCAACACCTACCGCTACAACTACAGCCACGACAACGAGGGCGGCTTCCTGCTCGTCTGCAACGGCGAGGGCAAGGTCAGCGACGGCAACCGGATCCACGACAACATCAGCGTCAACGACCGCAACACGACGTCCCCGTACGCCGTGATCTCGGTGGTGTGCGGGGCGGCCACGGACACGCGGATCTACCGGAACACGGTCGTCACCAACCGCTCGGACACCGCGCTCGTCTCCAACAACGGGCCGACCGGGGTCACGTTCAGCGACAACGTCTTCGTGGGCGCGCCCACCGGGTCGGGGTCCCCCATCAAGGACACCGTCAGCACCTACGAGGGCAACCTGTACTGGAACACCTCGCAGCCCCGCGACCCGAAGGCCGTCAACGCCGATCCGCGCTTCGTCTCCGGCGCGCCGCGCGCCCCCGGGGACGTACGGCTGAAGGATGGTTCACCGGCGCGGGGCGCGGGGACTCCGGTCGCCGACGGGACCACCCGCGACTACTTCGGCAACCCGATCCCGGACCCGCCCAACATCGGTGCCGATCAGGCGAGTTGAGCGGCGATCGACGACAGCAGGCGCACCACTCCGGGCGGCCCGTCCACCACCAGGTCGGCCCGCCCGGCGAGTTCCTTGACCTCCGCGCTGCCGCTGCACACGAGCAGGCCCGCGACGCCGTCCGAGCGGAGTTTCTCGACGGCGCCGAAGGCGGGCAGGTCGCCGAGGTCGTCGCCCGCGTAGAGGACGGATTCGGCGCCGACCTCGCGCAGGTAGGCGGCGAGTGCGACGCCCTTGTCCATGCCGGGGGGCCTCAACTCCAGGACGAGGCGCCCCGGTTCGACGATGAGGCCGTGCCGGTCCGCCAGCTCGGCGAGCGGTTCGCGCAGCGCTTCGAAGGCCGCCTCCGGGTCCTGCGCGCGGCGCGTGTGGACGGCCACCGCGCGCCCCTTCTCCTCGATCCACGTGCCGCGCCAGGCGCCGATCGCGTCGAGGAAGCCGGGGAGTTCGGCGCGCACCGCGGCGACTCCGGGGTGCGGCGCGGCGGCGCGCACCGTGCCGGTGACGGCGTCCCAGCGCTCGGCGCCGTAGTGCCCGAGGACGACGAGGCGGTCCAGGCCCGGCACGCCCGCGAAGCCGCCGTAGCGCACGGCGACGCCCGCGGGGCGCCCGGTGACCACCGCGACGGAGCGCACCCGCGGGGCGAGCGCGGCGAGCGCGGGCACGGCGTCCGGGTGGGCGCGGGCCTGCTCGGGGTCGGGCACGATCGGGGCGAGCGTGCCGTCGAAGTCCAGGGCCACGACGGCCCGTTCGGGGTGCGCGAGCAGTGCGGCGAGGCCTTCGCGCCCGGCGGGCGTCACGGGCTCGGGCAGCTCTGCGGGGTCCGGCGGGGAGTACGTAGGGTCACCCATGGGCCCGACCCTAACGGCGTCAGCGCTCCGCGCGCCGTGACTCCCGCACCCGGCGCAGCCGATTGACCGTAATCGGGTCGTGGGCGAGCGCGCGGGCGTCGTCCAGGAGGGCGTTCAGGAGCTGGTAATAGCGCACGGGCACCATGCCGAGCTCCTCGCGGATGGCGCGCTCCTTGGCGCCGGGTCCGGTCCAGGAGCGCCGTTCGAGGGCGAGGACGGCACGGTCGCGCGCGGAGAGCCCCGGCTCTTCGCGCCGCTCCTCGTCCGTGTGCCGCTCCTCGTCCGTCATGCCCGACACGTTATTCGGCGCTCTCCTCGGCCGCCGCCCGGTTCTGGATCCTGGTGAGGACCGACTGGGGGTTGCCGTTCTTCTCTACGGTCTTGCCGATGTCCTTCTTGACGTCGGCGGAGACCTGCGCCCAGGACGTCTTGCCGACCGGGTAGAGCTGCGAGGTGGGCAGTTCCTTGAGGAACTTGCCGAGCTCGGTGTCGCCGCGGTCCTCGGCCATCGCGTCGGACGCGGAGTTCGTCACGGGCAGGATGTCGTACTCGTTGGAGAAGTCGAGCACGTTCTTCTTGCTGTAGACGTAGTCGAGGAACTTGCCGGTCTCCTTGCGGTGACCGTTCTGCTTGAACGCCATCATCCAGTCGGCGACGCCCATCGTGGCCTGCGCCTTGCCGTTGATGCCCGGCGCGGGCACCATGCCGAACTTCACGCCCTTCTTGGCCGCCATCTTCATCAGCGTGGGGTGGCCGTTGAGCATGCCGACGTCGCCGCGCGCGAAGGCGGCGAAGGCGTCGGCGCGGTTCATCTCGCCGGGCGCCGTGGGCCCGGTCAGGCCCTTGCCGACGAGCTCGTCGCGCAGCCAGGCGAACGTCTTGGCGTTCTGCTTGGAGTCGATGGCGTACGAGCCGACGTTGTCGGTGTACCCGCCGCCGCCGCTGAGCAGCCACATCAGCGTCTCGGCGGGCGCCTCCTCGGAGCCGAGCGGCAGCGCGTAGGGGATCTTCACGCCGCGCGCCTTGAGCGCCTTGGCGTCGGCCTGCAGCTCGGTCCAGCTCTGCGGCGGGGTGAGGTTGGCGTCCTTGAAGAGCTTGGTGTTGTAGAAGAGCAGGCGCGTGGAGGCGGCGAAGGGCATGCCGTACTGGATGCGCTTGACCTCGCCCGCCTGTGCGAGCGGGGCGAGGAAGTCGGCCTGGGTGGCGATGGAGAGGAGCTCGTCGGCCTCGTAGAGCTTGCCCTGCGCGGCGTAGTCGGCGTACGCGCCGATCTGCGCCAGGTCGGGGGCGTCGCCCTTCTTGACCATGTCCTTGACCTCGCGGTCCACGTCGTTCCAGGAACTGACGGTGACGTCGACCTTGATGCCGGGGTTCTCGGCCTCGAAGCCCTTGACGACCTTGTCCCAGTACTTCTGGGAGCTGTTCGCCGCGGAGTCGCCGTAGTCGGCGGCCACCAGCTTGAGGGTGACGTCGCCGGAGTCGCCGGGGCCGCCGCAGCCCGCGAGCACGCCCGCCATGCCGAGTACGGCCACCGCCGCGGTCAGTCCTGTCACGCGCCGCTGCACAGCTGTTCCCACCCTCATTGCCTCAATGCACTTGAACTGCGAGTTTCCCCCGAGTCCGGACACAAGGTCTACACCACCCGAGTATCACTTCTGCAACGGCGTCCACAAGGGCCCCAGGTCCGGCGGCACGGTTGCCCGGCAATCGGGACACCGGCACCGAAAAGGACCTTCGACCTCCCTCAAACACCCGAAGTGGACTAGACCTCTCACGGGTGACGCGCGAGACTGTCCCCCGTGAGACACGTCATCGCCCTGGATGTGGGCGGCACCGGAATGAAGGCCGCCCTCGTAGGGGCGGACGGCACCCTGCTGTACGAGGCGCGCCGCCGCACCGGCAGGGAACGCGGGGCCGACGCCGTCGTCGACTCCATCCTCGACTTCGCCGAGGACCTCCGCGCGCACGGCATCACCCACTTCGGGGAACCCGCCGAGGCGGCGGGCGTCGCCGTGCCCGGCATCGTCGACGCCGAGCGCGGCATCGCCGTCTACGCGGCCAACCTCGGCTGGCACGACGTCCCCATGCGGGACCTGCTCAGCGCGCGGCTCGAAGGCGTCCCCGTGGCACTCGGCCACGACGTGCGCACCGGCGGGCTCGCCGAGGGCCGCATCGGCGCGGGCAAGGGCGCCGACCGGTTCCTCTTCGTGCCCCTTGGCACCGGCATCGCGGGCGCCATCGGCATCGGCGGAGCCATCGAGCCCGGGGCGCACGGCTCGGCCGGGGAGATCGGCCACATCGTCGTACGCCCCGACGGACCGCCCTGCGGCTGCGGCCAGCGCGGCTGCCTGGAGCGCCTGGCCTCCGCCTCCGCGGTGAGCAAGGCGTGGGCCGAGGCCAGCGGCGACCCCGAGGCGGACGCCGCGGACTGCGCGAAGGCCGTCGAGTCCGGCGACCCGCGCGCCCAGGAGGTCTGGCAGGGCGCCGTCGACGCCCTCGCCGACGGGCTGCTCACCGCCCTCACTCTGCTGGACCCGCACACCCTGATCATCGGTGGCGGTCTCGCCGAGGCCGGGGAAACCTTGTTCACGCCGCTCCGCGCGGCCGTCGAGCGGCGCGTCGTCCAGTTCCAGACGCTCCCGGAGATCGTCCCCGCGGCCCTCGGCGACACCGCGGGCTGCCTCGGCGCGGGCCTGCTCGCCTGGGACCTCGTCGACCGGAACGCCGGCCGCGTCACCGACCACAACACCGACCACGACCCCACGGAGGTATCCACCTGATGGCCACTAGCAAGGTTCTCGCCGGTGCCCAGGTGGTACTGCCCACCGGGACGCTCACGGACGGCCGGGTCATCGTCGACGGCACGCGCATCGCCGGGAGCGCTCCCGCGGACGCCGAGACCGTCGACCTCACCGGCCACTGGGTGGTCCCCGGCTTCGTCGACATCCACAACCACGGCGGCGGCGGCGCCTCCTTCACCTCCGGCACCGTCGAGGACGTCCTCAAGGGCATCCACACGCACCGCCTGCACGGCACCACCACCGTCGTCGCCTCCACCGTCACCGGCGAGATGGACTTCCTCGCCCAGCGCGCCGGGGTGCTCTCCGAACTCGCCGAGCAGGGCGACCTCGCGGGCATCCACTTCGAGGGCCCGTTCATCTCGCCGTGCCGCAAGGGCGCGCACAGCGAGGCGCTGCTCAGGCACCCCGACCCCGCCGACGTCCGCAAGCTGATGGACGCGGCGCGCGGGCAGGCGAAGATGTTCACGCTCGCCACCGAACTGCCGGGCGGCATCGACTCGGTGCGGCTGCTCGCCGAGCACGGCGTGATCGCGGCGATCGGGCACACCGACGCGACGTACGAGCAGACCGTGGAGGCCATCGACGCGGGCGCCACCGTCGCCACGCACCTCTACAACGCCATGCCGGTCCTCGGCCACCGCGCCCCGGGGCCGATCGCGGCGCTCCTGGAGGACGAGCGCGTCACGGTCGAGCTGATCAACGACGGCACGCACCTGCACAAGGCCGCCTTCGAACTGGCCTTCCACCACGCGGGCGCGGGACGCGTCGCACTGATCACCGACGCGATGGACGCGGCGGGCTTCGGCGACGGCCGCTACATGCTCGGCCCGCTGGAGGTCGAGGTGAAGGACAGCGTCGCGCGGCTCGTCGAGGGCGGCTCGATCGCGGGCTCCACGCTCACCCTGGACCGCGCCTTCAAGCGCTCGGTGACCGTCGACGGCCTCTCCGTCGACGACACCGTCCGCGCCATCTCCGCCAACCCGGCCAAGCTGCTCGGGATGTACGACACGGTGGGCTCACTGGAACCCGGCAAGGACGCGGACCTGGTGGTCCTCGACGCGGACTTCAACCTCACGGGCGTGATGCGCAAGGGCGCCTGGGTCGTTGAGCCCAATTAAGCCGTTGAGCCCAATTAAGCCCAACTCGGGTGATTTCACCACCCGTTGAACAGGCAACACACGGAAGGCGGTCGGCCCCACCCCTGGGCCAACCGCCTTCTGTTTGGCATGATCAGAACCCGTTCAGAGACCAGTGACCAGTGACCAGTGACCAGTGACCCGGGGGCGTGGCACCAGTGATCCTCACCGTCACGCTGAACACCGCCCTGGACATCACCTACCGGGTCCCCGCCCTCACCCCACACACCTCGCACCGCGTCACCGAGGTCACCGAACGCCCCGGCGGCAAGGGCCTGAACGTCGCCCGGGTGCTCGCCGCGCTCGGCCACGACGTGAGCGTCGCGGGCTTCGCGGGCGGCGACACGGGACGCACCCTGCACGAGCGCCTCGCCGAGGCGCCGCGCCTCACCGACGCGCTCACCCGCGTCGACGGCGCGACCCGCCGCACGCTCGCCGTGGTCGACGCGGCGACCGGCGACACCACCCAGCTCAACGAACCGGGCCCGCTGGTCTCGCCCGCCGAGTGGGCCGCCTTCCTCGACTCCTACGAGGAGTTGGCGCGCCGCCCGGGCACCGCCGCGATAGCCCTCTGCGGCAGCCTGCCACCGGGCGTCCCCGTCGGGGCGTACGCCCTGCTCGTACGCTCCGCGCGGGCGGCAGGCGTCCCGGTACTCCTGGACACCAGCGGCGAACCGCTGCGCCGCGGCGTCGCGGCCCGCCCCGACATGGTCAAGCCCAACGCCGACGAACTCGCCGAGCTGACCGGCTCCCACGAGCCCTCCCGGGCCACCCGCGACGCACGCCGCAGGGGCGCCCACGCCGTCATCGCCTCACTCGGCGCCGAAGGACTCCTCGCCGTCACCCCGGACGGCAGCTGGCAGGCGGCCCCGCCGGTGCGCGTGCACGGCAACCCGACGGGCGCGGGCGACTCGGCCGTCGCGGGCCTGCTCTCCGCACTCGCCGAGGGCCTGCCCTGGCCGGACAGGCTCGCCCGCGCCGTGGCCCTCTCGGCGGCGACGGTGGCGGCGCCGGTGGCGGGCGAGTTCGATCCCGCGACGTACGAGGACGTGCTGCGCCGAGCCGTGGTGACCTGCCGGACCGCGACGGCCTGAATTGGCGTGGCCACGCGCATCTCTGCAACGTAACGTGATCACTGACCTTGATCACAACCCATGGGGGAATCCTTGCGTAAGCCCAACAAGGCCGTCCGAATCACCGTGGCGGCCGCCATCGCCTTCGGCGCCTTCACCGCCACCACCGCGAGCGCAACCGCCGACTCCGGATCGGTCGCGGCCCCCGCGCCCGCTGCCAGTGCACGGGCGGCAGCTCAGGAGTGGGGCGGCGGCTGGAACAACTATGGCGACACCGCCGTTCGCGAGAAGGCGAGCGCCAGCTCGCGCAAGGTCGGCACGCTGAAGCGCGGCAAGAAGATCAGGTGCTGGGTGTCCGCTTGCAGCGGCACCCACAATGGCGGCACCTACCGCTGTTCCAGCTCAAGCCCCAAGGAGACGAACTGGCACCTGGTGCGCTGGAACGGCAAGAAGGCCTGGGTCGCCAGCCGCTGCATGGAGTGGGGCCGCATCGCCTAGCCGACGGCTTCGGCATGGCTTTTGGTATCGCATGACATGAGACGGCGGTGGCCACCCTTCGTGGAGGGTGGCCACCGCCGTCTCATGTCACTCCTAGCACTTCACTTCTTCAGCGCCAGCTGGTCAATGTTGGCGTTGCACTTGTTGCCCTCGGCGCACTCGAGCTCGATCACGTTCGTCCCCGCATTGAGATCGGCGGGGGCCCACGTCGTCTGCCAGCCCTTTTCCCAGTCACCCTTGGGCGACGGAATGAAGTTCTTCATGCCGAGAGGCTGGTTGTTCGGCTTCCCGTTGACGTTGAGCGTGGCGTCAGCATCCTCACCGGGAATTCCGTAGCGCACGTACAGCCGGTAGCTTCCCGCCTTCTTGACGCTGACCGTCCAGGAAACCTTGGCACCGACCTGGTTGAAGCCCTGGACGTAGATGCCGCCTGTGGACTTCGCGCCCTTGACGTCCGAAGACGTGGATGTCCCACCCTCCAGCTTCAGTGCCTTCGCGTCCGTCTTCGGCAGATCGACGGGCTCGGGCCCCTTCGAGGGCTTCTCACTCGGCTCGACGGACTGGGCCTGCGAGGGCTTGCTGCCCGCTCCCTCGCTCTTGTCCTCATCCCCGTCACCACCGAAGAGCATGGCTGCGCCGATACCGAGGGCGACCACGACCACCACCGCTACCGCAGCGATCAGCAGACCCTTACTGTTCGGCCCCCGACCGCGTCCGCCGCCCGCGGGCGCGTACTGCGGCGAGCCGACGGGGGCGCCGCCGGGCTGCGCCTCGGGCGCGGTGTAGTGGGCGTTCGGCTGGCCGTAGGCACCCTGCTGGGGCGGGACCTGCTGACCGTACTGCTGGGTCGGCTGGGTCTGCCCGTACGCCGGGCGCCGGTCGCCGACGGCCCGCACGTGGTTGTACGAGGAGCGGGGACCCGGGTACCCGTAGCCGCCACCGCCGCTGGGCGGGGTCGCTCCGGCCGCCTGTCCGTCCTCGTACAGGTAGCCGAACGGATCGTCGTCGCCCTGCGGCGCGCTCGGCGTGTTCCCGCCGTTATTGCCGGGCGTCATTCCCTGGTCACTCCCTCACATCGCTGACGCGGGGAGCCTACCCGGTCCGAGTGAGGCCACGGGGTGGCGTTGACCTCATCGAGGCCGTTATCCGGCCCGCCTGTGCTGCTTGGCACGGGAGCGTTTCTCCACGTACATCCGCTGGTCAGCGGAGTGCAACACTTCGTCCGCCGACATCCCGCAGTGCGCCCAGCCGATGCCGAAACTCGCCCCCACACGCACCGCCCTGCCGTCGACGCGGATCGGCGGGATGATCGCGTTCCGCAGCCGGACCGCGAGGTCCTGCGCGTCGGCGCGGCCGAGCCCGTCCGCGAGGACGACGAACTCGTCGCCACCGAGCCGCGCCACCGTGTCCCCGTCCCGAACGCCGCTGGTCAGACGCCGTGCGACCTCGATGAGGACGGCGTCCCCCGTGTGGTGCCCGAAGCGGTCGTTGATCGACTTGAAGCCGTCGAGGTCGCAGAAGAGGACCGCGAGCCCCTTGGTGCCGTCGTCCACGTCGTCGTCGCCCTGCGGAGCGACGGTGTGCACGTGGTGGTCGAAGCCCTCGTCCCGCTGCTCGTGCGAGGCGCGCCCGAAGTCGAAGCCGTGCTCGTAGGCGGCGTCGAGCGAGTCCACGGCGCTCTGCTGGCCCGCGTGGGGCCTCCTACAGAGCCGGGCGCTGAGCCGGGCGCGCAGCTCGGCGGAGTTGGGCAGGCCGGTCAGCGAGTCGTGGCTGGCGCGGTGGGCGAGGTGCAGCTCGCGGCGCTTGCGCTCCTCGATGTCCTCGACGTGGGTGAGCAGGAAGCGGGGCCCGTCGGCGGCGTCCGCGACGACGGAGTTCCTGAGGCTGACCCAGACGTACGTCCCGTCGCGCCGCGCGAGCCGCAGCTCGGCGCGGCCGCCCTCGGCGGACGTACGGAGCAGCGTCCCGATGTCCTCGGGGTGCACGAGGTCGGAGAAGGAGTAGCGCCGCATGGCGGAGGCGGGGCGTCCGAGCAGACGGCAGAGGGCGTCGTTCGTGCGCAGGATCCTGCCGTGCTGGTCGCCGCCCATCTCGGCGATGGCCATGCCGGACGGCGCGTACTCGAAGGCCTGCCGGAAACTCTCCTCGCTGGCCCGCAGTGCCTGCTGTTCCCTCTCCAGGCGGACCAGGGCGCGCTGCATGTTGGCCCGCAGGCGGGCGTTGCTGATCGCGATGGCGGCCTGGAAGGCGTACATCTGCAGGGCCTCGCGGCCCCAGGCGCCGGGCCTGCGGCCGTTGCGCGGCCGGTCCACGGAGATCACGCCGAGCAGTTCGCCACCGGCCGCGCCCGTCGCGTACATGGGGGCGAAGAGGCGGTCCGCCGGGTGCCACTCGTCCTCGAAGCGGGGTGCGGGGCCCTCGGTGTACCACTGCGGGACGTCGTCGTCGTCGAGGACCCAGCCCTCGGTGTACGAGATGAAGCGCAGCGCGCCCCACGGCTCGCCCATGGCGAGGCGGTGCTCCCAGGCGTCACGGGAGCCGACGCGTCCGGTGATCAGTGCTTCGGCGGCGGGGTTGCCCGCGAAGGCCGCGACGACGAGATCGCCGTCCGGGCGCACGAGATTGACACACGCCAGTTCGTAGCCAAGGCCGTTGACGACGCCGTCGGCGACGGTCTGCAGCGTGTCCGCCAGGCTCCGGGCCGTGTTGAGCTCCGCCACCACCTGGTGCAGCTGCCGCAGGGTCGCAAGACGGACGTACGGCTCCGACTCGGTCTCCATGCTCGTTCTCCCCGAGACCTCGACAGCAACTCCAGGATGCGCAGCGCCCGCAGTGTTCTTACGTGCCGTGTTCTTCCGTGCCTGTTCTTCCGTGCCGTTGATGCTTCTTCGCCCGTGGTACTTCTGTGCCCTTGTGCCCTCAGTGTCTTATTGCCACCGTCACTGAATCACAGCGAGCAGCTCACTCGGTACACAGGGTCAACAAAATATGGGCCCTGTGACTCAAGTCACAGGTGGGGAGCTGCCGTTGGTCCAGTCCCTTGGACTAGTCCACCGCACTTCACGGCACCGCGTGCCGCCTTCTGCCACATTCGCCGCCGCCCTAACTCGGTCCTCGGTCCTAGGACCGGACTGGGCCCAGGGCCCGATGTGGCGGGGCTGACGGGAGGCTAGCGTCGATGCGTGGCTCACGTACTGAAGACACTTCCGGCCCCGCCTTCCCCACGGCACCCATCACCGGATGGGCATGCTGATGGGGTGAGCAACGACGAGTTCCGCGCGGCGATGTCCCGTCTCGCGGCAGGTGTGGTCCTGGTGACGGCGCGCGAGCCCGCCCTGGACCCGGACGATCCGACGGCCCCGCTCGGCGAGGACGTCGGCATGACGGCGACGGCGTTCCTGTCCGTCTCCCTCGACCCGCCGCTGGTCATGGTCAGCCTGCGCGAGGGCTCCCGGATGGACGACCTGCTCGCCGAGCAGCCCCACTGGGCGGTGTCCGTGCTCTCCGAGAGCCAGCGGCACATCGCGGGCCGCTTCGCGATGAAGGGCCGCATCAGCGACCGGCTGCTCTTCGAGGACCTCCCCTACGTACGCGGCGCGGCGTCCGGCGCCCCGCTGATCGGCGGCGCGCTGGCGACGCTGGAGTGCCGCACGGAGCAGACGGTCGCGGCGGGCGATCACACGCTGGTGATCGGCCGCGTGCTGACTGCGTCGCTGCCGAGCGGGGAGGGTTCGCCTCTGACGTACTTCCGTGGGCGCTACCGGCAGCTGGGCTGACGGGGGGCCCCGTAAGGGGCGCGGGGAACTGCGCGCTCAGCGCGCGACAAGCCGCAGACGCCGCTGCCGGGATCCCCGCAGACGCGACTGCGGCTTTGTTGTGGTTGCTCGCGCAGTTCCCCGCGCCCCTTACGGGGCTAGCCCCAGCCCTGGCCCGAGCGGCCCCGCTTGGTGTCACTCCGCTGCTTCTTGTTGCGCAAGCGACGTTCGTTGATGCCCCGGGGAATCTTCGTCGCGCGCCGCGGCTTCGGCGGCGGCGCGGTCGCCTCGGCGAGGAGGGAGGCGAGCCGGGTGGCCGCCATCTCCCTGTTGCGCCACTGCGAGCGGTGCTCACTGGCCCGTACGGAGACGACGCCGTCGACGAGCCGGGAGGCGAGGCGCTCCAGGGCGCGCGCCTTCCACACCTCGGGCAGCGCGTCGGTGTTCGCGAGGTCGAACCGCAGCTCGACCTGCGAGTCGCTGGTGTTCACGTGCTGCCCACCCGGCCCCGACGACCGCGAGAAACGCCACATGAGCTCGGCCTCGGGCAGGGAGACGGAGCCGCGGATGACATGGGGACCGGACATGCCCTCATGGTCCCGCGTCTGTCGGGCGCACGTCACGTCGTTTTCCGCGCGGCGCGGGAATCGGGGGCCAGACGGGGGGGCGAGAACAGCCGGGTAAAGAAAGTAAAGCCATATGGAACCTTGGGGACCCCGATCGGCGTTGGTAGGAGTGAAGGTAGCTTCGTCCCCAGTACGAAGCGCCTGTCGCACACTGTGCGTACGTAACGAGGGAAGGGACTCCCAACAATGGCAGTAAGCCTGTCCAAGGGTGGCAACGTCTCGCTCACCAAGGAGGCTCCGGGCCTGACCGCCGTCACCGTGGGCCTCGGCTGGGACGTCCGCACCACCACTGGCACCGACTTCGACCTGGACGCCTCCGCGATCGCGGTGAACACGCAGGGCAAGGTCTACTCGGACGGCCACTTCGTCTTCTTCAACAACAAGGCGACGCCGGACCAGACCATCGTCCACACCGGTGACAACGTCACGGGCGAGGGCGAGGGCGACGACGAGCAGATCAACGTGAACCTCGCGGGCCTCCCGGCCGACATCGAGAAGATCGTCTTCCCGGTCTCGATCTACGACGCCGAGAACCGCTCGCAGAACTTCGGCCAGGTCCGCAACGCGTTCATCCGCATCCTGAACCAGGCGGGTGGCGCGGAGATCGCGCGTTACGACCTCTCCGAGGACGCCGCCACCGAGACCGCCATGGTCTTCGGCGAGCTCTACCGCAACGGCGCCGAGTGGAAGTTCCGCGCCGTCGGCCAGGGCTACGCCTCGGGCCTCGTGGGCATCGCGCAGGACTTCGGCGTCAACGTCTAGCAGTTACGCCCCTGACCTGGGCAAACACCAGGCTGGTCCGTGCTGACTCAGCACGGACCAGCCTGGACCAGCCGGTCAGCGCGAAACGCCCTGGCCATCCCGGCCGGGGCGTTCTTGCTCTGCTCTGGCTCAGCTCAGCTCACTACAGCGCGAGCGATCAACGTCCCGATGTGGTCAGGTTCGGGGGCGTCGAGAACCTGCACTTCCGCCTGATCGAATCCAGCCCGCAGGAGGAGGCTCTCCCACTTCCTCGGGGTGTAGCTGTAGCGGTAGGTGAACAGCGCCCTTCCCGCGAACCCGCCCTTGTACATGCCTTGTGGTCCGTAGGCGCCCGGGATGGCGGGGGGCTGTGAGAAGGCGAAGACCCCGCCGGGGGCGAGTCGCCGCGCCACGAGAGGGAAGAGGCGCGCGGGGTCGACGAACCAGACGGCCCCGAAGATCGAATAGATCGCCTCGTACGGCTCCGGGTTCTCGCGCAGATACTCCAGCACTTCCGCGCAGACGAACCGTGCGCCGAGCGGGCCCCACCGTCGGGTGATGCCGTCCACCATGACGGGCGAGAGATCAATGCCCGTGACCTTGACGCCTTGCTCCGCGAGGAACGCGGCGGCCCGACCAGTACCGCATCCGATCTCAAGAGCGGTCGTTGGCTGCCCCAGCACCTCCGGCCCCGGTCCGTGCCCCTGGTACTGCGTCCAGCAGAAGACCGGGGGCGAGTCGTTGACGGAACCTTGCACGCTCTTGCTGTTGGCGTACTGGTCCCAGAGTTCGCGTTCGTTGTCGATGTCGTGCCGTGCAGCCAACGGAGCTTCCTTTGCGCCTGGTTGACGTGTGGGCCCGCTGCCCAGTCGGGCGGGGCAGCGGGACTCTAGCGGGGTTCAGTGACTGTCGGGCACCTTGTCGTCGCACGGCGAGCAGTCCGGGTCGTCCATGGCCCACAGCTCGTCATCCACGGCGAACCCGCTCTCCCGGACGACATCGGCGGTGCGCCCCACGAGCCCGTCCCTGCGGCGCTCGATCAGCGGCGCGTGGTGCTTGTACTTGCCGCCGTTGTAGACCTCGCAGAGTGCGAAGTACACGGGCGTGTCGAGTAGGAGCTGATGGACACCGATGTCCACCGTCTTACCCACCCCGATGTGCACGTCTCGACGTTCCATGGCTGTGAGGGTGTAAGCGACCGCTTGCCCGAGGATGCGTTCCGCCATGTCACGCACCATGACGTTGTCCCGCATCAGGAGCTTGATTTCGCGCTCCCAGATGGTGACACCTACCGAGCCGGGGCTTTCCAGCACGTTGTACGTGTACTCCCTGATGTGCGGGCGCACCGCGTTGAGTAGTGCCACCGGGTCGCGGAGCTGTGTCCGCGTAGGGCTGTCCAGCACGACTGTCATCGCGCTTCCCTTCCTTTGCTGGTGGAGGCAGCTAGACCGATTGGCCAGGCCGCACCACGCCTACTGACCGACCGGATGCGTCGCGGCGAGCTTTTCGGCAGCCGCCACTGGCATCTACGCACAGTCAACGCCCCTATACGGAAAGGAACTTGCACAGAGTTTGCACATCGGACGTGCGGGCACCCGTGTCGCCTGTGACGATGGCTGACAGGACCTGTTCCGCGAGGAAGACTGAGCCTATGAGCACTGATCTCGCCCCTGGCGCGAACCTGGCAGCGCTCCGAAAGGAACGCGGCTGGTCACAGGCGCATCTGGCCAAGAAGGCGAACATCTCAGTCTCCCTCCTGTCCAAGATCGAAGTAGGGGACCGGGCACTCACCCCGGCGGTAGCGGCTGCGGTCGGCAAGCCCATGGGACTGTCCTTGGCCGAAGTGCTGGGGACATCAGCGGTTGCGCGACGGGCGAAGCAACCGCTGGAAGACCTGCGGGCGGCCATCAGGGACTATGACCTGCCGAACCGTGGGACGGTCGAGGAGAGCAGGCTCAGCGCTGCCATGGGTACGGCGGACGGGTACCGCAACAAGGCCGATGTCGCCAAGCTGCTTCCCATGCTTCCCCAGCTGCTGAGGGACGCCACGACGCACGCGCACACCGCGAACACTTCCGAAGCGTGGATGGTGCTCGCAGATGTCTACAGCACCGCCTATTGGCTCGCCGCGCGGCATCGCTGGATGGACATGGCAGAGCTTGCCGTGACTCGGCAGCGGTGGGCGGTCGAGCAGCAGCCGAACCCGCTGGGGGAGGCTGTAGCAGCTCGGGACCGTGCAGGCACATACCTGAACTTCGGCGACGTCGAGCGCGGGCTCAGCCTGGTGGACAGCGCCATCACCAAGGCTCAGGGAGCACTCGACAGCACTGACCGCGACATTGCCGTGTGCATCCTCAACCTTCGCGGCATGACCCTGGCGGGAAGGCTCAAGGACAAGAAGGAAGCGAAGCGAGAAGCGGAGCGGCACATCAGGTCGGCCCTGGCTACTGCCCAAGGGATGAGCCGCGAACTGGACGTGCACGGCCTCACGGTTGGCCCGCAGAACGTGTTCACGCACCGGTTGGCCACCGGTGTGGATCTCGGCAGGCCGCGCGAGGCCCTGGCCTTGACGGATGACCTTTCCGCCGCCCTGGCGGGAATGTCCCCTACCCGAGTGGCACCGACGTACATCAACGCGGCACGGGCGCAGCTCGACACAGGGGACCGTGACGGGGCCCTGGCGAACCTGTCAACCGCATGGAACGTCGCTCCGCAGTTTGCCCGCATCCACCCGATGGGGCGGGAGGTGTTCCGTGTGCTGTCATCCCTGCACCGCAGGAGCAACGCGGAGCTGTTGAAACTGTCGAAGCTGTCGGGGATCAAGGTCTAGAACTGCGCTCCGACCTGGCCGTTTGGCTCTCTTGATCAGAGGTGCCCTAAGCCGTCATCGAGCGGGCTACGGACATCGGCGTCAACATCTGTGCTTAGAAAGGCAGTTGACGGAACTCCAAGCGGCGAGCAGTTCCCGCTAGGGGCTCCGCCGCGTCGACAGCACTGCGGGCACGGCCACCGACGGGCATCGGACCGCGCAGCGGCGCGGCGGAACCGTACGTGGGCGTACCCGACGTCCGCAGAACGGTCTTCCGCACGGTGACGGGCTCGACACCCGCCGAGCGCGAGCAGTGGCTGACCGAGGCCCCCGACCAGGCGGCAGCGCTCCTGCCCTGACACCCACGCCTGCCTGCCCTCTACGCTCACCGACCATGATCGCCGAGCTGCGGTGCGTCGTGCTCGACTACCCCGACCGCCGAGCTGGCCCGACCGTGCTGGACGACGCGTCAGGGGACGGGGGCACGAGGATCCGGCGGGGCATCCGACCGTGGCCCGTCAGGGGATCCGGTATTCCTCATGCGGGACGGCCCGGCCCCACACCGCCTCGAAGGCTGTGGAGCACAACCGCCGCACGGCCGGGTCCGTCGTACGCTCCTCATCGCCTTCCGGCGAGAGTTCGCCCGCTCCGGTGAAGTGCAGGAAGGCGACGAAGCTGTCATCGAACAGCCAGAAGTCGTTGCCGGGGAGTGCGAGGTCCGAGGCTCGACGCCGCGGCAGCCAACGGACCTGTTCGCCCGCCGCGACGTTTCCGGCGGTCACGTGGTCCTCGAAGCGGATGTAGTCCGTGACGGGCTCCGAGACGATCCGCGCCCGGTGATCTATCGCATCAGCGCGAGCCACGAGCTTGTCTCCTGATCCAGATAGCGGGAGCCGTCTCGCGCTCCGTCCCGCCAGGAGACGTACTCCGGGTCGGACTGCATGTACCCGTCCCGCACTCCAGATGGACGGCAGATCGCTTGGCCAGTCGGAACAGCTCGTCAAACGTGGGCTCCATGGCTTCCTCCAGCTCGGGGAGAAACGATCTCTACCCCTGAGCTTGCACTTGGCTGACCGCTCGGCGCACCGAACTTCCATACACTTGAACGGACTTGAGGTTCCTTTCACCTGGTGCCCTGGGGAGACTCTCAGGTATGACCACAACCAGGCAGGGGCGTCGGACTTGGGACGAGTACCTCAGCGAGGGAACCGGCCCGGTGCAGGACGACTTCTTGGAACTGACCCGCACCACGCGGAAGTCCCGCCACTACTGCAACGACATCATCTGGGGCAATCTCCAGACCCCGGACTACGCCCGAGCGGTCCTCCGACGGGTCGTCGACTTCCATGAAACCCCCGACGACATCGAGGCAGGAGTGGCAGCGCGTACCGCCCGAGCTCAGTTCATGGGGCAGGAGAACCGGACGTATCACGCGGTTCTCGGCGAGCAGGCATTGCGGACGAACCTCGGCGGTGTGGAGGTCATGCGGGGCCAGCTGGTCCGTCTGCTCGACGCCTTCGAACTGCCCGGGCTCAAGCTGGGCGTCATCCCGTCGCGCGCGGAGCTGGCACTGTTCCCCGGGCACTGCTTCTCGATCTTCGACGGCCTCTCGGTCGAGGTCGAGACGTACTCGGCGGAGCTCATCATCACGGACAAGGACGAAGTCGCCCTCTACGAGAAGGCGTTCCGGCTGCTTGAGGGTTCTGCCCTGTACGGGGAGGAGGCTCGGGCCCTGATCGAGGCCGAGCTGAGCGCGATCTCCTGACTCGGCTCATCAACTGCCCTTGGGGCGATGGGACTTCTGCCAGCGGACCAAGGCGTTCAGGCGCGCGGGCGTGGTTGCTATCACTGTGTCCGGGTCGTCGCTCTCGCGGAGGAGGAGCTGGGATCCGGCGTGGGCGACCTCCACGCAGTCCTCGTCACCCGCACCCGAGAACGAGGACTTCTGCCACTGGATCTGCCGGAGGGAGGACGGGGCGAGGGTATTCACAGTTCCTTCTCGATGTCGTGGATGAGTTGACGGGACGCCTTGACCCCAAGCGCCGTCCGGTCCGCGACGGCGAACAGAGTCCGGTACTTCTTGAGCCCTGCATCAGTGCCCAGGCTGTGGCCACCGAGTGCGCCGGAGACCCGGGCCGTGTCCAACTCGGAGACCGGGCCACCCGCATAGAGCACGGGTTGAGTGGCTTCGATGAACTCTTCGTTGGCGAAAGGGATGACGCGCACCTTCACGCTCGGCCACTCGGATGCGGCACGGAGGTGGCTGAGTTGGGCCCGCGTGACCTTGCCGCCTCCGAATCGCATGCGCAGTGCGGCTTCGTGGATGAATGCCTCGAACGAGGGCGGGTCGGCACGCGCGAAGATCTGCTGCCGCCTCGTCCTGAACTCCACTCGCAGCTCGACCTCATCAGCGGGCAGCACGGGGATGTGACCGCCGTAGATCGCTCGTACGTAGTCCTCGGTCTGCAGGATTCCCGGCAGTGTCACTGTCTGCAGGGAACGGAGACTCGCGGCGCGGTACTCAAGTTCGGCGACGTCAAGGAACCCCGGGGCCAGTACGCCCCGGTACTCGTCCCACCACTGTTTGCCACGCTCTTCAGCCATCGCGCACAGCGCGTCCAGCAGCTCTCCGTGCGACGCTTCGTAGTGCACGGCCAACTGCCGCACGCGGGCCGCGCTGACGCCCCACCGCCCTGCCTCGATGTGGCTGATCTGCGCCTGGTTGCCGCCCAGCAGAGCACCGGCCTCCGTGGTCGACAGACCGGCGGCCTCGCGCAACTTGCGTAGTTCCGCACCCAACCGCGCTTGTCGCGCAGTGGGATTGCTCCTGGGAGGCATCAGTTCCCTTCCTAGTCTGCAGGCCACAGTCTGCCCCTCCCCCTCCGGCCGGTCCACTCACACGAGTGGATTCCGCGTCATACATATGTGACGTCACATACCTGTGCCCGAATGTCGCCCCCGACAGCACACGGCACGCCAGTGAACCCGCAGAGCAGTCGCCACCCAGGGCGACCAAGCCACGGTGGCTCGCCGCGCACCAGCGCTTCCCTCCAAGGGAGTTGACCTGATGGATGACCCGCCGAACAGAACTTCGCAGACCTACCTCCTCACCATCCCCAACACCCCCCTCTCCCCCAAGATCTGCCGCGACACCGTCGCGATGCTCCTCACCGCGAACGGCCACCGGCCCGACCTCGCCGACACCGCCCGCACCCTCGTCTCCGAGATCGTGACCAACGCCGTCACGCACACCGGCTCGCCGACCATCGACCTGGAGACCGTGGTCCTGCGCGACGGCGTACGCGTCGTCGTGTACGACGACCGCGCGGCCGCCGAACCGCTCGCCACGCTCGACGTCTCGCGGGACAGCGAGCACGGGCGCGGGTTACTGCTCGTGCAGGCCCTTGCCGACGACTGGGGCGTGGCGCCCGCGGCTCGCCCGCGAGGCGACGGCAAGAGCGTGTGGTTCGAGCTTCGGCGAGACGGTGGCAGGGCCGGTGGCAAGACCGGTGGCAAGGCGGCGGGGAGACAGGGTTGTACAGATGGCCGACTATTCTGGATACTGGAATAGTCCGCAGAGCCGAATAGGCAACGCGCCGACCAAGAAGGAGAGCCCGTGGCCGCCGCCGCACACACCCCATGGACACGCGCCGCGCTGCCCCTGTGCCTGCTCGGCATCCTCGACGGCGAGCCGACGAGTTACGGGTACGCCCTGCTCGGGCGCCTCGCCGACGCGGGGCTCGACGGGGTTCGGCCCGCGACCCTCTACCCCGCTCTCACCCGCCTCGAAGAGGAAGGCGCCGTCGAGGTCGAGTGGGGCGCGGGCGAGGGCGGGCCCGGGCGGAAGTACTACCGGATCACCGCCGAGGGAAGGGCGAGGCTGCGGCGTGACCGGGCCGCCTGGGGGGACTTCTCCCGGACCGTCGCCACTCTCATCGGTGAACAGGGTGAACAGGGTGAACAGAGCGAACGCAGTGAACAGGAAGGGCAGGGGGACGCATGACCAAGACCCGTAGCAGCGCGCCGCATTGGGTGCGCGAGGACGACGAGGACTGGGCCGCCACCGTCGAGGTGCGGCTCGTTCTCGACCACGACGCCCCCGCGGGCCTCGCCGACGAGGTCCTCGCCGAGGCGCACGAGATCGTGGAGCAGGCAGGACTGCCCGCCCGCGAGGTGCTCGGCGACCCGGGCGCCTACGCCCGCACCGTCGCCGCCGAACGCATCAGCGAGGAGCGCCGCGCCCGGGTCGACGTGTACGGCATGACACCCGGCGAACGCGTCTCCGCCGCGCTGTGCACGCTCGGCTTCGTCGGCGCCGCCCTCTGCCTCCTGTACTGGATCGAGGACGGGCTATGGATCGAGGTGACCTTGACCTCGGTCGTGGGCTGCACGACCGTCGCGCTCGCCGTCATGCTCGTCGCCGTCGCGCTCGTCGCCCGCGCCGCCGGGCGGATCCGCGGCATGTGGGGGTGGCTCGCGGGCACCGCCGCCACGGTGGCGGGCGGCGCCGCGCTCACCACCGCCGCGCCCGACGCGCGACTGCTCGACGTCCCCGCGCCCGTGCTCGCGCTCGCCGCCGCGGCGTGGACCGTCGGCGCTTTCCTGTTCCCCGACGCCACGATCGACCGCTGGTTCACGCCCGCCCCGCGCCCCCGCGACGCCGACGACGAGCGGTGGCTGGCCCGCCTGGACGGGCTGCTGCGCGGGCGGCACGCCATGAAGGCCGCCGAGGCGCGCGGCCACGTGCGCGAGGTCCGTCAACACCTCACACACACGACGGACGGTGAACGCGCCGAGGACGTCTTCGGCGACGTCGAGGTCTACGCGCTGCGCCTGTCGGAGGGTCCGCGCGCGGAACAGCGGCTCGCCCGGCGCAAGTTGTACGGCACCGCGGCCATGACCGTGGTCTTCGCGATCCTCCTGGTCGACCGGCTGCTCGACCCGGACGAGCGCACCTCCGTATGGATGCTGGTCTGGGTGGCCGTCTTCGCCTACTGGGTCTGGAGCGTGTTCCGCGAGTGGCAGGCACTCAGGAAGACCGGGCGCTGAGGAAGAGCGGGCGCTGACGAAGACCGGGGACCTCGGTTGACGCCCGACAAGCCCTAGTCTGCGGCGCATGATCCTCGAACCGCTCGCCGCCGTCGACGGGGCCCTGCCCGGTCACCTCCTCACCGAGGTGACCGGGCTCTACGCGTCCAACCGTGAGTTCTTCGCCCTCAGCGGCGACTTCCCCGACCCCGACGACATCCGCATCGAGCAGGTCGCAAGGACGCTCGCCGACGAGCTGGTCGAGCCGGGCGCCGAAGTGCTGCTCGCGCGCTCGCGCGGGGAACTCGTGGGGATCGCCCTCACCCTCGACCGGCACCCCGACCCGACGGATCCGGACCCCTGGATCGGCCTGCTCATGGTGGACGCCGGACGTCAACGAGCAGGGTTCGGAAGCCAGTTGACGGCCCTCGTAGAGCAGAGGTTCCGGGACGAGGGGCGGGAGGCCGTGCGGCTCGCCGTCCTGGAGAACAACCCGAAGGCGCTGCGGTTCTGGACCGCGCTCGGGTACCTCGTCATCGGGCACCGCGAGGACCGCGCACGGCACCGCCCCTGCGCGATCCTGCGCAAACCGCTCAGCGGCTAGCCGCGCTACGGCTTGTCCGGCTTTCCCTCGCCGTAGAGCCAGTCGCCCCAGATCGCCGCGACCTTCTTGCGCGCGCCGTCGCCGCCCGCGTGCTCCTCGACGTACTCCGTGAAGTCCTTGGTGTTCGCGTTGCCGTGCCGGTGGGCCTTCGCCCAGCCCTGCACGATGTCGTAGAACGTGTCGTCGCCCACGGCCTGGCGGATCTTGTGGATGATCATCCCGCCGCGCTCGTAGACGGGCGAGTCCGAGATGTGCTCGGCGCTCGTCGGCTTGGCGGGCGGGAAGGCCCAGACCGCCTCGTTGTCCTCGTCGTCCTCGAAGTAGTCGCCCTCGTAGAGCGCGTCGAAGGTGTCCTGCGCGCTGTCGCCGCCGTGGTCCTCCGCGTAGAGCCACTCCGCGTACGTCGCGAAGCCCTCGTTGAGCCACATGTCCTGCCACGTCTTGGGCGTGACGGAATCGCCGAACCACTGGTGGGCCAGCTCGTGCACGAGGGTCTCGGTGTCGAATTCCTCGATGGGGAAGGTCGGGCGGGTCTGGGTCTCCAGGGCGTACCCGACCTCGCCCTCGCGGGCGACGATCGCGCCGGTCGAGGAGAAGGGGTACGGGCCGAAGTTGTACTCCTCCCACTCCATGATGTCCGGGATCTTCGCGAGGACCTTCTTGCTCGCCTTCGCCTCGTCCCGGGTGACCGCGGTGATGACGGGCAGCCCCGACTTCGTCGTGGAGGTCTTCATCTCGAAGTCGCCGACGGCCACGGTCGCCAGATAGCTGGCCATCGGCTCGGCGCTGTGCCAGGCGAAGGTGGTGCGGCCGTTCTTGGTCGACTCGCGGGTCAGCTCGCCGTTGGACACGGCCTTGAGGCCCTTGGGGACGGTGACCTGTATGTCGTAGGTGGCCTTGTCGCTGGGGTGGTGGTTGCCCGGGAACCACGCCATGGAACCGTTCGGCTCGCCGAGCGCCAGCGCGCCGTCCTCCGTCTTGAGCCAGCCCTCCTTGGAGCCGTCGTCGTCCTTGATGGTCTCCGGAGTGCCGGAGTAGCGGACGGTGGCGCGGAAGGTCTCGCCCCGGTCGAGGTCCTCCGCGGGGCGCACCCTCAGCTCCTGGCCCGCGCGCTGGAACCGGGCGGCCTTGCCCTCGACGGTGACGCCTGAGACGTCCAGGCCCTTGAGGTCGAGGTTGAAGGAGCTGAGGTTCTTGGTGGCGCGCGCGGTGATGTCGGCGGTCCCCGTGAGGTGCCGCGCATCGGGGTCGTAGCCGAGGGTCAGGCCGTAGTGGGCCACGTGGTAGCCGCCGTTGCCCTGCTTGGGGAAGTACGGATCGCGCAGACCGTCCGCCCCCGGGGTGCCGTCGACGCCCGTGCCACTGCAGGCGCTGACGGTGGCGAGCAGGGCGAGGGCGCAGCTGACGGTGGCGGCTCGGGCGGCCGTAGATCGCGTTTCCACGCGGGTGATCTTATGCGGCAAATGTTCGGTACGGGAGGGCCGTACGGGCTCGGTACGGGTGCGGTACGGCCCTCGCGTACCGCCTCAGAGGATCGCGATGCCCAACGGCCGCTCGCCCGCGGCCAGTCGGTGCACCGTCCCCTCCCGTACGTCGACGACGGAGACGCCGTTCCAGAATCCGTCGCGGGTGAAGCCGCCGGTGACGTACGCGGTACGGCCGTCCGCCGACACCGCGACGTCCTCGTGCGGGCCTTCGAGCGGGATCACCCGCTCCTTGCCGTCCTCGGTGCGTACGGTCAGCGAAGGGCCCTCGTCGGTGTCCGGGTCGATGGGCCCGGTGCCGACAGCGAAGAGCGTGCCGTCGTCGGTGACCGTCACGCCGTGCTGATGCGTGTTGGCGGTCATCTTCTCCACCTCGTACTCGCCGGTGCGCGGATCGAGTACGACGAGCTTCTCGCCCTCGAAGGGCAGCAGCAGCCGTCCGTCGGAGGGCCGTACGGCGGTGTAGTGCGGCTTGAGCCAGGAGCCGAGGCCGCCCTCGGTGCCGTAGGGGGCGACCTCGATGCGGCGCGGCTTCAGGGATTCGGCGCGTACGACGGTGACGTCGAAGGAGTCGTGGTCGGTCGCGTAGACCTCGCCGCCGTCCTTGGACACGTCGACGTCGAAGGGCCGCCTGCCGACCGGCACGGTGTCGGTGACCTCGCGCTTGTCGGTGTCGATGACTTCGAGGACGCCCTTGTCGTCGGGCACGTTGACCCCGACGTAGACGTGCTCGCCGTCCGGCGCCAGGGCGATGCCCATGCCGCCGCCGCGGTACTCGCCCGTCGTCGCGGGTCCGGTCTCCGTCTCGTACGCGATGCGGTCCACGCGCTCGCGGGCCTCGGTGTCGACGACGGCGACGCCCTCGGCGGTGGCGACCCAGGCACGGCCGTCGTCGCCCACGGTCAGTCCGTACGGCGCGGTGCCCACCTTCACCGAGTCGACGGGCCCCTTCTCCGGGTCGACGAAGGTCACCGTGTCGGAGCCGAAGTCGGCGACCAGGAGGGTGCCTTCGGGGGTCTTGGTCCCGGCGGGCAGGGGGGCGCTCGCGCGGGCGGGCTCCGGGCTCGACGCAGCGGGACGGTCCTCCCCGGCGGCGCAGCCCGCGAGGACGGCGGCGGCCAGCGCGGCGGTACCGGCCGCGAGGGCGGCGCGGCGGGGCGCCTTCACGACGCGGCCCTCAGCAGCCCGGCGATCTCCGCGAACCCGCGCCGCTCGGCGTGCGCGAGCGGCGTCGCGCCGTCCCGGTCGGCGAGTCCTGGCGTGGCGCCCGCGGCGAGGAGCAGCTCCACGATCTCCTGGTGGGCGCGGCCCCCGTCACCGAGGATCACCGCCTCCAACAGGGCGGTCCAGCCGAGGTCGTTGACGTGGTCGACATCGCTGTCGGTGGCGCGCAGGACCTCACGTACGTACGCGACGTGGCCGCGCTCCGACGCCGGGATCAAGGAGATGCCGCCGAAGCGGTTGCGCAGCTCCAGGTCGGGCCCCGCGGGCAGCAGCACGTGCAGCATGGCGACGCTGCCCGTCACCCCGGTGACCAGCCAAGGGCTGTCGGCGCGGTGGTCCTGGGCGTTGACGTCGGCGCCCGCGGCGACGAGCACCCGGGCGGCCTCGACGTGATCACCGGCGGCGGCGAGCAGCAGCGCGCCGCGCAGCTCGGTGTCACGGGCCTCGACCCGGGCGCCGTCGGCCAGCGCGGCGGTCACTTCCGCGGCGTTCCCGGCCCGTGCGGCGTCGAGCAGCCGCCGGTCGGCAGCGGTGGTGTTCATGGCGGATCTCCTCGTCGTGCGGGCCCCCGCGCGGACGGGCGCGGGGGCCGGGAACAGCCTCAGTGGCATGCGGCTCAGCGGCCTGGGGCGGCTCAGCGGCCGAGGGCCGCCACACCCGCCTTCGCGAACTTCTCGTCGAGGTCGCCGCTCGGGGCACCCGCGACACCGATGCCCGCGATGGGCGCGCCCTTGGCGGTCACCGGGGCGCCGCCCGCGAGGAACAGGGTGCCGGGGATGTCCTTCAGGGTCGGGGCCTGCTCCAGACGCTTGGTCAGCTCGGAGGTGGGCGCGTTCCAGGAGACGGCGGTGTACGCCTTCTTCACGGCCGACTCGGGCGACTGCGGGCCCGCGCCGTCGCCGCGCAGCTCGACGATGGTGTTGCCGTTGCGGTCCACGACGGCGACGGAGACGCGCTGGTTCTCCTTCTTCGCGGCGTCCAGCGTGGCCTGCGCGGCCTTGGTCGCGGCGGCGACGGTGAGGTGCGTGGACTGGGTCAGGTTCTTGTTGCCCGCGTCGGCGGTGACGGCGGCCTTGGTGGCGGCGTCCGGGGTGCCCGCGGTGGCGGAGACGGCGCCGAAGGTACCGGCGCCGAGGACGGCGGCGGTGGCGGCGACCGTGAGGACGCGGGTGCGGCGGGAGAGCTTCTTCATGGGGTGCTCCAGGGTGCTGGTCGCTGATCTTCGGGAGGGGACCGAGGCGACGCCCGCCTCTGCGGCGTTCCTTGCCTCTGCCCTCAATCCTGGGTCCGGATCCGGGCCCCACCCCTCGACGTTCCGGCTCGCCGCGGCGCGCGACTCGGCCGACACCAGGGTCAACCGATCGGTTGACCCCTTTGTGGTCCCTGCGGGCCACAATGAGACGGTCTGCCCAGTTCAGCGGCTGGGTGAGGGCGGTACGGGAGGCGGGCACCTGTCGCCGGTACGGGAGGCGGGCACGGTGCCTGCCTGCCGCCGCCAGCGCGAGAGACGGACACCACCGGTCGACACCCGTCGCCGTCGGTACGAGAGGGAGGCGCCCCAGTGGGACACCGCACGCCGGGCTCCGGCCCCCGCACACCGGGCCCCGCCCCCCGCGCCGCGGGCCCCCGCGCCCCAGGCCCCCGGGCACCGGGCCGCCCCGACCCCCGTACCCCGGACCCCGACGCCCGCTGGCTCGCGGCCGTCATGCACGCCACGTTCTACCTGCTCCTCGCCACCTCGCTGGCCCGCTTCCTGCTGCGCCACCCCGGCGGCGCGCGCGTCCCGTGGATCATCGCGCTCTCGGCCGTCCTCGCCGTCCTCTACGCCCTCCCGTTCCTCACCGCCGCCCTGCGCGAGCAGCCCGCCACGCCCTTCGCCTCCGGCGCCCGCCCCACCCCCCGCCGCCTCACCTGGCTCGCCCTGGTCGTCGCGGTCTGGCTGGTGCTCGTCGTCCTCGCGCCGAGCTTCGGCTGGTGCGCGGTGCCCCTCTTCTACACCGGCCTGCGCACGCTGCCACCGCGCGCGTCCCTGGCCCTGGTGGCCGTCCTGACCGGCTGCGTCATCGCCTCCCAGGTGCGGCTCGCGGGCCGCTACGACCCGGACCTGATCCTCGGGCCGCCCGCCGTGTCGGCGATCGCCACCGCCGTCTTCGCCTACATGCAGCGCCAGGCCGCCCGCCAGCGCGAACTCATCGACGACCTCATCCGCACCCGCCGCGAACTGGCCGCCACCGAACGGCGCGAGGGCACGCTCGCCGAACGCCAGCGCCTGTCCATGGAGATCCACGACACCCTCGCGCAGGGCCTGTCCAGCCAGCAGATGCTGCTCCAGGCCGCCGACCGCGTCTGGGACACCGACCCGGCCAAGGCCCGCACCCACGTCCGTACCGCCGAGTCGATCACCGAACACGGCCTCACCGAGGCGCGCCGCTTCGTGCACGACCTGGCGCCCGCCGACCTCGCGGGCGGCGGCGGCCTCGCGCAGGCGCTGCGGGCGCTCGCGGAACGGGAGTCGGACGCGGGCCTCACCGTCCGCTTCCACGTGGAGGGCGCCCCGGTGCCCCTGCCGGACCGCGTCAGCTCGGCGCTGCTGCGCATCGCCCAGGGCGCGCTGGCGAACGTACGCGAACACGCGGACGCGACCACGGCGGCGCTCACCCTCACCCTCCTGGACGACCAGGTGGTCCTGGACGTCGCGGACGACGGCCGCGGCTTCACCCCGCCCGCCGACTCCAGGACCCCGGCGGGCGTACGGGGCCACGGCCTGCCCGCGATCCGTGCGCGGGCGGTCCAGCTCGGCGGCACACTGACGATCGAGTCGGCGCCGGGCGAAGGCGCGGTCCTTTCCGTATCGATCCCGTTGGAGCCGCAGCGATGAACACCAACCCGGTCCGCCCGGTCCGCCTCCTGGTCTGCGACGACCACGTCGTCGTACGCGCGGGGCTGCTCGCCCTGCTCGGCAGCGCGCCCGACATCGAGGTGGTCGGCGAGGCGGGCACCGGCGAGGAAGCGGTCGCCCTCGCCGCGAAGCTGACACCGGACGTGGTCCTGATGGACCTGCAACTGGGCGAGGGCATCGACGGCGTGGAAGCCACCCGGCGCATCACGGCCCGCTCCCCCTCACCCCACGTGCTCGTCCTGACCACCTACGACACCGACGCGGACATCACCCGGGCCATCGAGGCGGGCGCGACGGGCTACCTCCTCAAGGCGGAGCGCCCCGAGGAACTCTTCTCCGCGATCCAGGCGGCGGCCCAGGGCCGCACCGCCCTCTCCCCGCCGGTCGCCTCCCGCGTCATGGCCCGCATGCGCAGCCCGCTGCCCACCCTCACCGACCGCGAACGCGACATCCTCGGCCAGCTCTCCCAGGGCCTGGGCAACCGCGAGATCGCCCGCGCGCTCTTCATCAGCGAGGCGACGGTGAAGACGCACCTTGGGCGCATCTACGACAAGCTCGGCGTCGACACGCGCGCGGGGGCGGTCTCGGTGGCGAAGGAACAGCGCCTGCTGCCGTGAGCGTTTCCGCGGACCAGGGGCTTGCTGCCGCTGGTGCGTCCGGCCCGTGACACCATCGACCCGTGCTCGACATCGGCTACGCGCTCTCCCGCCGCTTCCCTGACCCCCCGGAGCTGGACTACGGCCGGGCGGACGTCCACACCCTCCGTCACGACCTCTTCTGCGGAGACGTGTATCTGGCGGACACCAAGGCGGACCGGGAACTGTCCACAGCCTGGGGATGGGTTCCCGTCCTCGACTTCGCGTGGGCGCTGTGCGACATCGTGGAGCAGCTCGACCAGGATCCGCTCGGCAGTCGGGCCTCCCGGCCCCAGTACGCCGAGCTCGACTTCACCGAGTCGAGCGATCGCATGCTGTTCGCTCGGCGCTTCGGGTGGGTCGACATCGAGGCGGACTGGATGTCGCCGGACGATCCGCCGCTCGCCTTCTCCCACGCGGAGCTGCGGCGCGAGTCCCGCGACTTCCTCCACGATCTGCTCGCGGACCTGACCGACCTCCACGAATCCCTCGCGGACAACCCGTCACTCTGGTCCCTCCAATCCCGCTTCCCCCGCCTCTGACCCCCTCCCTCGGCACGGGCTTCCCCCTGTAGGAACCTTTCCCACCCGCCCACCCGTATCTCCGCGACGGGCCCTTCCTGTAGGAGCCGCCTCGCTTGCTGTGGGGCGGGGCCGCGGCGGTATGTCCGTCCTCGCCGTCCCAGAGCATTGCCACACCACGGGCACCTCGGAACGAGGCAACCAGTGCTCCGGGCGGACATACCGCCACGTCCCCTCAGGAGCGCTCGCGACTGCGGGCGCGCTCAGCTGTGGGCAATCGTGCCGCTGGGCGGCACGGGTGGGCACAGCCCCCGTCGCCGAGGGACGGGAACGGGAGCACAAGCCACGGCGCGGGCGGGGGTGGGGACACCCCCACCGGCCCGCAGCCGCGAGCGCTCCCGAGGGGACGTGGGGGTATGTGCGAACGGAGCACAGTACAGACCGAGGCAAGGAAGCAAGCCCAGTAGCCCCCGCCCCGGGATGGCGAGTACGCACATACCCCCGCGGCCCCGCCCCCAAGACGAAGACAAGGCGACACGGCCCAAGGCGCCCCGCCAGCTCACGCCACCCGCACCCCCACCTGCCCCGCAAACGCCGGCGCCAAGTCGATCAGCTGTTCCGGACTGATCACCGCCCCGCGCAGACACTCCACCCCCCGCGCAATGTCCAGCTCCCCCGCCGCCCGCAAATCCACGTCCTTCATCCGCACCCCGCTGAAGTCGACCCCCCGCACCACACAGTCCCGGAACTCCACCCGCTCCAGGGATGCCAGCCCGAAGTCCGGCTCCACCAGCACGCAGCCCTCGAAGATCACGTCCCGCAGCCGCGCCTTCCGCAGGTTCAGATAGTCGATCTTCCCGCCCCGCACCACGACCCGCTCCAGCACGCCCCCGTGCAACTGCACGCCACCGAGCCGCGCATCCACCACCTCCACGTCCCGCAGCGACGCCTCCATCAGGTCCGTCCCCACCCCCCGCGGCTCCATCAGCACGGAATCGACGAACCGCGCCCGCGCCAGCCGCGTCTCGCCGAGCGCGCACCCCGTCACCGCGCAGTCCATGAAGAGCGCACCGCCCCCGTCCTGCCCCCCGAGGTCGAGCGCGCTGAACTCGACCCCGTCGTAGTCCCCGTCGGGCTCCAACTCCCCTCCCTCGAAGGGCCGGAGCGGCGGCAACCGCACCTCGGCCCGCCGAGCGGCCTTCACCACGGACTCCGCCTTCGCCTGACCCTGCCCCTGACCCTGCCCGTGACCCTGCGTCTTCCGAACCATCCCCCCATCGTGCACGCCCCCACTGACAACGCCCCGATGTCACACCGGCCAGCCCCCGCCCGTCCAAGAAGGGAGACCACGTCCAAGGGAGCGCCCATGCCAAGCACCCCCCGAGCCACCCCCCGCACCACAGTCATCGGCGGCGGCCTGGCCGGACTCACCGCCGCCATCACCGCCGCCGAGGCCGGCGCCCGCGTCACCATCCACGAGGCCCACCACACGCTCGGCGGCCGCGCCCGCACCGCCGAGGGGACGTACAGGACGAACGAGGGCCCGCACGCGCTCCACAGCGGCGGCCCCCTCTGGACGTGGCTCGGCCAACGCGACCTGATCGACCCCCTGACCCCCGTCCCGCCGATGGAGGCGACACGCGTGCGCCTGCACCACCACGGAGCGCTGCGCCGCACCCCGCCCCTGGCGATGCTCAAGCTGCTGCGCCACAGGTCCGAACGGGCCCCGGTCGACCAGGACTTCCTGTCCTGGGCGACCGCCAGGGTCGGCGAGGAGGGAGCACGAGCGGCCGCGCACTACGCGGCCGTGGCGACGTTCCACCACTCCCCCGGTTCGCTCTCCGCCCGTTTCGTACAGGAACGCCTGCGCCGCGCCGCCAAACTGCCCCCGGAGGCCGCCTACCCGCGCGGCGGCTGGGCCTCGGTGATCGACAAGATGGCGGCGTACGCGTGGAACCTGGGCGTACGCATGGAGACGCTGGCCCGCGTCGACAGGCTCGCGGACGTCGCCCAGAACGGCCCGGTCGTCGTGGCGACGTCGCTCGACGCGGCCCGCCGCCTGCTCGGCGACGAGTCGCTGCGCTGGGAGAGCGGCCGCACGGCGCTCGTGGACGTGGCGTTCCGTTCGCGCAGGGGCGACGCCTTCGTCGTGTCGGACCTGGACCGTACGGGCAGGGTGGAGCGCTGCACCGCGCGCGACCGCACGCTCGCCCCGGCGGGCGAACAGCTCGTGCAGGCGCGGATCCCCCTCGCGCCGGACGAGACGGAGTCGGACGGCGTGGCCCGCGCCGAGCACCTCCTCGACCTGGGATTCCCCGGCTGGCGTGATCGGCTGACGTGGCGCGGGGCCTCCGTGGCGAACGGCCGTACGGGCGCGGTGGACCGCCCCGGCACCACCTGGCGGGACCGTCCGGCGATCGACCGGGGGTACGACGTCTACCTGGCGGGCGACCAGGTGGCGGCGCCCGGGCTGCTGTCCGAGGTGTCGTTCAACAGCGCGATGGAGGCGGTGTCGCTGGCCCTGACCAAGTCACTGCTTGACCTCAAGTCCACTTCAGGTTGAAAGCTATGAGCCTCGACGCAGCGCACTCCCACACTCCCCGCCCCGAAGCAGCCCACCCCAGAGCGAGCTCCAGGAGTCCACCATGCACGCCATCAACCTCCACGCCTTCGGCCCCGCCGAGAACCTCCGCTACGAGGAGACCCCGACCCCCGCCCCCGCCACCGGCCAGGTCCGCATAGCCGTCGCCGCGGCAGGCGTACACCTCCTGGACACCGCGCTCCGCGAGGGCATGCAGGGCCCGCTGCCCGAGCTCCCCGCCCTGCCCACGGTCCCCGGCCGCGAGGTGGCGGGCACCGTGGACGCCCTGGGCGAGGGCGTCGACCCGAGCTGGCTCGGCAAGCGCGTGGTCGCCCACATCGGCTTCGCCCCCGGAGGCTACGCGGAGGCGACCGTCACCGAGGCCTCCCGCCTGCATGAGCTCCCCGAAGACCTCGACTTCGCCGAAGCCGTCGCCCTGATCGGCACGGGTCGTACGACGATGGGGATCCTCCAGTTCACGGACCTCACACCGGAATCGGTGGTCGTCGTCCCCGCCGCGGCCGGCGGCATCGGCACGCTGCTCACGCAGTACGCCAAGCACCGCGGCGCCACGGTCATCGGCCTGGCGGGCGGTCCGGAGAAGACGGCCCGCGTCCGTGCGAACGGCGCCGACCTGGCCGTGGACTACAAGAACCCGGCGTGGCCCGACGACGTGCGCGCGTACCTGAAGGAGCGGCACGGCGACCGCCGCGCCACCGTCGTCTTCGACGGAGTGGGCGGCGCGGCGGGCCTCGCCGCGGTCGACCTGCTCGGCCCCGGCGGCGTCCACGTCG
This sequence comes from Streptomyces kanamyceticus, assembly GCF_008704495.1. NCBI lineage: Bacteria > Bacillati > Actinomycetota > Actinomycetes > Kitasatosporales > Streptomycetaceae > Streptomyces > Streptomyces kanamyceticus. The sequence continues at coordinate 5,503,190 of NZ_CP023699.1, read as the reverse complement.
TCTTCGGCTGGTCGGGCAAGGGCCCGCACGACGGCGAGCCGCTGACGTTCACCGATGAGGAGCTCGCCGAGCGCGGCATCACGCAGCTCAACGTCCTCGGCCCGGCGATGATGCGCAGGGCGGGCGGCGACAACCCCGTCCGCACCCTGGAACTCGCCGCACTCGCCGAGGCCGCGACGGGCCACTTCACCCCGGCCGTGCAGCGCTTCCCCCTGGCGGAGGCGGCAGCGGCACACCGCGCGCTGGAGACCCGGGGAACGATGGGCAAGGTGATCCTGGTCCCCTGATCCCCTGCCCCTCGGCCCCGCACGCCCCGGCCGGAAAATTCAGATGCCCGTACCGGATAAGGGAACTACCGTCCGTTATATGGGTATGGACTCCATCCACTTCCGCGACATCCCCGAGACGGGCATCGACCGCGCTCTCTCCCTCGCCTATCTCGCCTTCCACGAGAACCCGGAGGAGGAGAAGCGCAAGCACCACCACGACCTGCTGCGCGGCTGCTCCCGCATCGGGGCGTACGAGGGCGACGAACTCGTGGGGTTCCTCGCCGCTTTCCCCTTCACCGTTTCGGTCCCCGGCGGTGAACTCCCCTGCCCCTGCGTGACGTTCGTGTCCGTGGCGCCGACGCACCGGCGCCGCGGCGTGCTCTCCGGAATGATCGCGGAGCTGTTCGCGCGGGCTGCGGCGGACGGCGCGCCGATCGCGTCCCTGTGGGCGTCGGAGGACGCGATCTACGGCAGGTTCGGCTTCGGGTCCGCCACGTTCGGCCACACCGTGGAGATCGACTCCCGGCGTCCGCTCGCCCTGCGCATCACCCCCGACGACCGCCCGCTGCGCCTGGTCGACCCGGCCGACGCCCCCGCCCTCCTCGCCGCGTACTACGACGCCACCCGCACCGAGCGGGCCGGACGCATCGACCGCACCGAGGCCTGGTGGCGCGAGGAATGGCTGGTGGAGAAGGACGAGGACGACGACGAGCTGTCGCCGCCCCGCGTGGTCGTCATCGGCGAGCCGCGCGGCCCCGTCGCCGGTTACGCGATCTACCGCACCAAGACCCGCGACGACGACCCCGGCCTGGTCCGCCTGGACGAGCTGGAGGCGGACACCCCGGCCGCCGCGGCCGCGCTCTGGCGCTATCTCGCGTCGATCGACCTGACGGGCCAGATCCGCGCCTGGGGCCGCCCCGTCGACGACCCGCTGCTCCTCTTCGCCGCCGACCGCGACCAGGTGCGCGTCACGGGCGAGTTCCCCGCGCTGTGGGTCCGCCTCGTCGACGTACGCGCGGCGCTGGAGTCCCGTTCCTGGGCCGCCCCGGTGGACGTGGTGCTCGACGTGCGCGACGACCGCGTCCCGGCCAACGCGGGCCGCCACCGCCTGACGGCGTCCCCCGACGGCTGTACGTACGCGGCCACCGAGGACCCCGCGGACCTCACCGTCGACGTACGCGACCTGGCGGCCTGCTATCTGGGCGGTACGAGGACGGCCGCGCTGGTCGGCGCGGGCCTGGCCACGGAGCACACGCCGGGCACGGTGACGGCACTGGACGCGGCCCTGCGCACGCCCCGACTGCCGCACACGGTCGACGCGTTCTAGCAGCCGCCGCCGGAACCCCCGTGATTATGCAAGGTCATTGCATACCTGAAGTACGCGCTGGTAGCGTCGCGGATGCAATGACCAAGCAATTGCGGGAAGTTGGGGGAACAGCTTCATGAGCATGCGCAACAAAGGGATTTCCGTCGTGATCGCCTGCGCCTTGACCGGGGCGGCGGGCAGCACCGCGTACGCGGCTTCCGAGCACGCGGAGAACCCTGCGGGGAATGCGGTATCCGCGCAGCGAGCGGCCGGTTCACAGGCAGCCGGCGCACAGGCTCTCGGTGCGGACGAGATATGTGCCGTCCTCGGCATCGGCAGCGGCGCGGCGGGCCTCACCAAGGCACTGGCCAAGGGTGCGTCATGGGTGGGGATCGGCGCCAGCGTCGGGTGCTACGCGTACACGAAGGCGAAGCAAGCGACGCCTGCGCAGAAGCGAGCAGCCATGATCAAGTCGTACAAGAAGTACCAGGCCATGAGCGACCTCAAGAAGCTTGACGCACTGGGCTATTACTGCCGCAAGCAGGGCGGCGGCGGTGGCGGCGGAACCGACGTCGCCCCGGCCAACACGGCGTCGGACGTCCAGGTGATGGCGGGGTGGCGGACCATCAAGATGAAGGGCGTCAAGTACTCGTGCACGGCCAGCAGGGACTGACGACGGTGCGCCGCGGCAGCCCGGGACACGGGGAGCGTTTCCTTCTCTCCGCGGCGCTGCTCGTGGTGAGTCTGCTGTGGTTCACCCGGGACATGGCCCTGTGGGCGAACATTCTGTGTGTCGTGGGCGCGGCCGGAGGAGCACTGGGAATGCTCCTCTTCGGCCGGAACTACATGAACTCACGCAGGAATTGAACTCACGCGGGATTGGAAAAGGCTACCGCTAATGCGAACCGGGCGAACCGGGCGAGCCGAGCGAAAGCAGCGCATCGCCGGTCAGCCGGTTGGTGGTCCATTCCTCCATCGGTACCGCCCCGAGTGACCGGTAGAAATCAATCGCAGGCGCATTCCAGTCGAGCACGGACCACTCCAGACGCCCGTATCCGCGTGCCACGCAGATGCGGGCGAGCTCGGTGAGGAGTGCCTTGCCGTGGCCGCCGCCGCGCGCGTCGGGGCGTACGTACAGGTCCTCCAGGTAGATCCCGTGCACGCCGCGCCACGTGGAGAAGTTCAGGAACCAGAGCGCGAAGCCGACCGCCTCGCCGGACGCGTCGTCCTGCGCGATGTGGGCGTAGGCGGCGGGCCGCTCCCCGAAGAGCGCCTCGCGCAGCTGCTCCTCGGTGGCCCGGGCCTCGTCGAGTGCCTTCTCGTACGCGGCGAGGTCGCGGACCAGGGCGTGGATGACGGGGACGTCGGCAGGTGTGGCGGTACGAATCATGGCGGCAGCAAGCCATGCCCGTACCGCCGCAGTCAACGCCGTCTCACCTCGGCGCGCCCGAGGAACAGCCGCTCAGCGCCCGCGCAGCAGCCGCCCAGCGCCCAAAGAACAGCGACCGCTCAGCGCCCGAGCAGCAGCCGCGCGATCTCCATGTCGTCCGCCACCAGCGGGCGGCCGTCCTCGATCTCCCACAGCGCGTTCTGCAGGACCCGGCCGAGCGTCCAGGCGCGCGCCCGGTCGCGGTCCAGGCCGAGGACCTCCGTCATCGCGTCGAAGCGCCACAGCACCTCGGCCGACTCGAAGCGGTTGTCGAGGGCGGGCCACAGGTCGAAGCCGGGGTCCCCCGCGAGCGGCTTGGGGTCGATGGCGAGCCACGGTTCGCGGTCGCTCGCCATGACGTTCTCGAAGTGCAGGTCCCAGTGGAGCAGCCGGTCACCGGGCTCGCCCATGACCTCGCGCACCGCGCCCCCGCACCGCTCGACGATCGCGCGCTCGGCCGGATCCGCGATCTTCTTCAGCGCCCCCGGCAGCTCCTCGACCATCTCGGCCGCGATGTCACCGAGCCGCCGCATGCCCTCGGGCGCGGGCCCCGCGGTCAGCCGGGCGAGGAGTTCGGCGATGACGAGGACGGCCTTGCGGGTGTCGGCCATCGTCCACAACATCCGTGCGGGGTCGAGGCGTTCGAGCAGCATCGTGCCCGTGTCGTCGTCGTAGTCGAGGAGGCGGACCGCCCCGTCGCCGCGCCACACGCGCAGCGCGACCGGCTCGCCCTCGGTCTCCTCGTCCAGGATCTGGAACTTGACCGCGGCGGGCGTACCGTCGGCGCGCACCACGGGCAGCACCAGCGCGGCCATGCCGTGCATCGGCTCCCCGTCGACCGTCAGGTCCCAGCGCTCGACGATGTCCTTCACGCGTCCTGGCAGCGCGGCGATGAAGGCCCGCCCCGGCTCCCCCGCGTACGCGTACTGCGACTCGATCAGCCCGTCCGGAATGCGAATGTCGATCACGTTCGCGACCCTAGCGGCGTGCGTGAATCACCGCATGCGTATTTTCCGGGAGGCGGCCCCCGGCGCCCGCACGGCCGCCACCGCCGTCACGTCGTACGTCCGCGGCGCCCCGGGGACGTACCTCTGGCTGGCCGCCCTCTTCCTCACGACCGTCGCGATGCACGGCATGTCGCCGGAGTTCGAGGACGAGTTCCTGCGCCAGCGCTCCACGAACATCCACGAGCTGACCCGCAACCCGGTGCGGGTGCTGATCTCCAGCGCGTTCTGGATCGACGGGAGCAGCTGGCTGCCGTACGCGGTGCTGTACTCGGTCTTCCACGCGAGTGCCGAGCGCTGGCTCGGCACCTGGCGCTGGCTCGCGGTGGCCGCGCTGTCGCACGTCCTCGCCACGCTCATCAGCGAGGGCGTCCTCGCGCTCGCGATCCGCCACGGGGCGGCCCCGCAGTCGGCGGTCAACACCCTTGACGTGGGCGTGAGTTACGCGCTCGCTGGCGTGGTCGCCGTCCTCGTGTACCGGGTTCCGACACCCTGGCGGTACGGGTATCTCCTCGGCGTCGTCGCGGTGTACGGCGCCCCGCTGATCACCGGCAGGACCTTCACCGACCTGGGCCACTTCACCTCGGTCCTGATCGGCCTTGCCTGCTACCCGCTGACGCGGGGCGCCGCACGAACTCCCGGGTCTCCCCGGTGGAAGTTCAGGAAATCCCCGCCGCCTTGAGCTCCTTGGCGAACGCGGCCTGGTCGTACATCGCCTCGCCCGACGGCTTCTTCCCGTCGATGAAGACGGTCGGCGTGCCCTCCATGCCGTCGTCGGTGAAGGCCTTCATCGCCTCGCCGACCCACTTCTCGTACGTCCCCTTGTTCACCGCCTTGTCGAAGGCGGCGCCCCGCAGGCCCTTGACCTTGTCGGCGACCTTCAGCAGGTAGGCGGGGGTGTAGACGTCGTCCGTCTCCACCTTCGCCTGGGCGGCGAAGACCTCGGCGTGGTACTGCGGGAACTTGCCCGCGTCCACCGAAGCGCGCAGCGCGTTGGCCGCGTTCACCGAGCCGCTGCCGCCGAGGTTCTTGTCGAGGAACGAGGCGATCGTGTACTCAAGCTTGACCTTGCCGTCGGCCACCGGCTTCACCAGTGCCCGCGCCCCGGTCTCCTCGAACTTCTTGCAGATCGGGCAGCGCGGGTCCTCGTACAGCTTGACCGTATGCTTGGCCTTCGGATCGCCGACCGTGATCACACCGCCCTTGACGGAGGCGGGCACACCCGCGAGCGCGTCGCTGTCCGGCTTGGGGGCGGGCTTCTCCGCGACCTTGCCGCCGCCCTTGTCCTCGTCGGGACCACACGCGGACACGGCCACCCCGATCAGCGCCACCGCTGCCACCGCCGCGGCAACGCGCCCGGCCTTGTGTACGGCCATGAGTTGAGCCCTCCAGGATTCGACACGTAACGCTCAAAGTATCCGAATCTATCCCGAGCCCCGACCGCCGAACGACCCGCCCCGAGGGACCAAGGCCCCGCCCCCTGCCCACGGCCCCCACCTGCGCAGTAACGTCCGCCCATGAGCAGCGCGAACAACGCGGACACCACGCGACACGGGACCGGCACGGTCAACGGCGGCATATCGTTCTGGTACGCCGACGACGGCACCCCCGCACCCCGCGAACCCCTGACCGGCGACGCCACGGCAGACGTCTGCATCGTCGGCGGCGGCTACACGGGCCTGTGGACCGCGTACTACCTGAAGAAGGCCGCGCCCTTCCTCCGCATCACCGTCCTGGAGCAGAAGTTCTGCGGCTACGGCGCGTCGGGGCGCAACGGCGGCTGGCTCTACAACGGCATCGCGGGCCGCGACCGCTACGCGAAACTGCACGGCCACGAGGCGGCCGTCCGCCTCCAGGAGGCCATGAACGACACGGTCACCGAGGTGATCGAGGCGGCGCGGGCAGAGAGCATCGAGGCGGACATCCACCACGGCGGCGTACTCGAAGTCGCCTACACACCCGCCCAGTTGACGCGTCTGAAGGACTTCCACGCGACGGAACTCTCGTACGGCGAGAAGGACCGCACCCTGCACGGCGCCCGCGAGACCGCCGAACGTGTCCGGGTCTCCGGAGCCGTCGGCTCCAGCTGGACCCCGCACGGCGCGCGCCTGCACCCGGTGAAGCTGGTCAAGGGCCTCGCGGACGCCGTGGAGTCGCTCGGCGTCACGATCCACGAGTCGACGCCGGTCACGGAGATCAAGCCGAAGCACGCGATCACTCCGTACGGCACGGTCCGCGCCCCCTACGTACTGCGCTGCACGGAGGGCTTCACCGCCTCCCTCAAGGGCCAGCGCCGCACCTGGCTCCCGATGAACTCCTCCATGATCGCGACGGAGCCGCTGACGTCCGCCCAGTGGGAGTCGATCGGCTGGGAGGGCCGCGAGACCCTCGGCGACATGGCCCACGCGTACATGTACGCCCAGCGCACCGCGGACGGCCGCATCGCGCTCGGCGGGCGCGGCGTCCCCTACCGCTACGGCTCGAAGACCGACAACGACGGCCGCACGCAGCCCGCCACGATCGAGGCCCTGCACGCCATCCTGACCCGCTTCTTCCCCCAGCTCGCGGGCGTGCGGACCGCGCACGCCTGGTCCGGCGTCCTCGGCGTCCCGCGCGACTGGTGCGCCACGGTCACCCTGGACCGCGCCACGGGCCTGGGCTGGGCGGGCGGCTACGTCGGCTCGGGCGTGGCCACCGCCAACCTCGCCGCCCGCACCCTGCGCGACCTGGTCCAGCAGGACTCGGGCCAGGCGGGCCCCACGGACCTCACCGCCCTCCCCTGGGTCAACCACAAGGTCCGCAAATGGGAACCGGAACCCTTCCGCTGGCTCGGCGTCCACGGCATGTACGCCACGTACTACGCGGCCGACCGCCGCGAACTCACCACGCACACCGCGCAGTCGTCGCGGCTTGCCCGGGTGGCGGACAGGGTGGCGGGGCGTATGTAGGGACGGGGGCCTTGTAGGGATGGGGCCCTTGTTAATCGGACCGGCGGTCCGTATGCTCCGAAGCATGCGGACTGTCGGTCCGTTTTTCGTCCCGGCGCCCAGCCGTGCCGCGTGACCACATCCCGCGGGGCCTGGATCGCCGTGACTTCGAGCAGAACGGAAGCAGCCCCGATCATGACAACACCTACGACGGCCGAAGAGCTGTACCGCCACGGTCTGCGACTGCTGCTGGAGAAGGACATTCCCGCCTGGGTGGAGTTGTGGGACGACGACGGCGTCCTCCAGTTCCCCTTCGCCCCCGAAGGCTGGCCCTCGCGCCTCGAAGGCAAGGCCGCGGTCGGCGACTACATGCGCCACTATCCCGACCACATCGACCTGCACGACTTCCCCGACGTGACGACCCACCAGACGACCGACCCCGAGACGATCGTGGTGGAGATGCGCGGGGTCGGCCGCCTGGTGGAAACCGACAGCCCCCTCGACATGACCTACATCGCCGTGGTCACGGTCAAGGACGGGCTCATCACCTCCTACCGCGACTACTGGAACCCCCTCGCCGTGTCCGAGCCCGGTGCCGACTTCGTAGGAGCGAACCGATGAACACCACCCCCAGCGCCACCCTGGTCATCGGGGCCACCGGCACCACCGGCCGCCGGGTCACCGCCGGTTTGATCGAGAAGGGCCACCGGGTCAAGGCAGCTGGCCGGAGCGCCACCCCGGTGGCGGGCGCGCAGGCCGTCCGCTTCGACTGGAACGAGCCCGCGACCTGGGACGAGGCGCTGCCCGGCGTCGACCGCGCCTACCTCGTCCCGCCCATCGGCTCCTCCGACCCGGCCGCGGTCATGCTGCCTTTCCTGCGCAAGGCCCGTGCCGCGGGCCTGCGCCGCGCGGTGCTGCTCAGCTCATCGGCGATCCCCTCCGGCGGTCCCGCGGTGGGCCGGGTCCACGAGGAGCTGCCCGGCCTGTTCGAGGAGTGGGCGGTGCTGCGGCCCTCCTGGTTCATGCAGAACTTCACCGGCGCCGCCCCCCACGCGCGCAGCATCCGCGAGGACGGCGCCATCCTGACGGCTTCGGGGGACGGCCGCGTCGGATTCATCGACGCCGAGGACATCGCCGCCGTCGCCGTACGCGCCCTGACCGACGAGAAGGCCCCCAACACCGACCTGATCCTGACCGGCCCGCAGACACTCGACTACGACGACGTCGCGGCGATCATCTCCGAGGCCACAGGCCGGTCCGTCGTGCACGAGCACCTGACCTTCGAGGAACTGCGCGACCGCTGGGCCGCCGAGATCCCGCTCGAATTCGCCACCATGCTGGCCGACATGGACCGCGCCATCGCGGGCGGAGCCGAGGACCGCACCACGGACACCGTCGAGGACCTCACCGGCCGCCCCCCGGGCACGCTCCGCGCCTTCGTCGAACGGGAGATCAAATGAAACAGCGAGCGGAACGCGCGGACGCCGTGCGCAACCGAGAAGCCGTCCTGGCCGCCGCCGACGCCCTCTTCGCCGCCAGCACCAGCCCCACGAGCGTGTCGATGGACGACATCGCCGCGGCCGCCGGCGTGGGCAAGGGCACGCTCTTCCGCCGCTTCGGCGACCGTGCGGGCCTGATCGGCGCCGTGATCGCCTCCCGCCTCGAACCCCTGCGGCTCGCCGTACGAGAAGCACAGGACGCGCCAGGGTCCACACCCCGACAGCGGGTGAAGGACCTCCTCGACGCCTCACTGCGCTTCAAGATCGAGAACCGCAACCTGATGTCGGCGGCGGAGGACGCCGGCCTCAGCAGCCCCTACCAGGCCGAGCACTACGGCTCGTGGCACGCACTCCTGCGCGAGGCACTGGACCAAATCCCCGAGGTCCACGACCCGGATTTCACCGCCCACGCACTGCTGGCCACCATCCGCGCCGACCTGATCGCCCACCTGATCGACAACCAGAAGACGCCACCCGAAGCCCTGCGCTCCGCACTGGCGTCCCACCTCGACAACGTCCTGGGCAACGGCTCGGGCCCGCCCCGCTGAACAAGAAAACCCCAGGCCGGAATCGTTCCGGCCTGGGGTTTCAGCAAGAGCCCCCTGTCGGATTCGAACCGACGACCTACGCATTACAAGTGCGTTGCTCTGGCCATCTGAGCTAAGGAGGCATGCACACGGCGACTCACCGACGTGCCCGAGCAGTGTAACCAACACCGTCCGTGCGGCCGTCGAAAATTTCCTCGAAGGTCGCGGTCCTCCGACTACTGACAGACCGCGGACCTCCGGGGTACCGTCACGAGCAGTTCACCCAGGTGGACTACACCACTCCCTCTCTACAACGGATCGTCCGGCACGTTCCTGCCGGTGAAGGGGGCCCTCACCATGGCCACTGTTACGTTCGACAAGGCGACCCGCATCTACCCGGGTGGCGACAAGCCCGCCGTCGACGGTCTGGACATCGAGATCGAGGACGGCGAATTCCTCGTCCTCGTCGGTCCGTCCGGCTGCGGAAAGTCCACCTCGCTCCGCATGCTCGCGGGGCTCGAGGACGTGAACGCCGGCGCCATCCGCATCGGTGAGCGCGACGTCACGCACCTGCCGCCGAAGGACCGGGACATCGCCATGGTGTTCCAGAACTACGCGCTGTACCCGCACATGACCGTCGCCGACAACATGGGCTTCGCGCTCAAGATCGCCGGGGTCAACAAGGCCGAGATCCGCCAGAAGGTCGAGGACGCGGCGAAGATCCTGGACCTCACCGAGTACCTGGGCCGCAAGCCCAAGGCGCTCTCCGGTGGTCAGCGCCAGCGCGTGGCGATGGGCCGCGCCATCGTGCGTGAGCCGCAGGTCTTCCTCATGGACGAGCCGCTCTCCAACCTCGACGCCAAGCTCCGCGTGAGCACCCGTACGCAGATCGCGTCGCTCCAGCGCCGTCTCGGCATCACCACCGTGTACGTCACCCACGACCAGGTCGAGGCCATGACCATGGGCGACCGCGTGGCCGTGCTCAAGGACGGGCTGCTCCAGCAGGTCGACTCGCCGCGCAACATGTACGACCGCCCGGCGAACCTCTTCGTCGCGGGCTTCATCGGCTCCCCCGCCATGAACCTCGTCGAGGTCCCGATCACCGACGGCGGCGTGAAGTTCGGCAACTCCGTGGTCCCGGTGAACCGCGAGGCCCTCAGCGCCGCCGCCGACCGCGGCGACCGTACGGTCACCGTCGGCGTCCGCCCGGAGCACTTCGACATCGTCGAGCAGAACGGCGCCGCCGCGAAGGCCCTCTCCAAGGAGACCGCGGACGCCCCCGCCGGTCTCGCCGTCTCCGTGAACGTCGTCGAGGAGCTCGGCGCCGACGGCTACGTCTACGGCTCCGCCGAGGTGAACGGCGAGCACAAGGACCTCGTGGTCCGCGTGAACGGCCGCAGCGTCCCGGAGAAGGGCACGCAGCTGCACGTCGTGCCGCGTCCGGGCGAGACCCACGTCTTCTCCACCTCGACGGGCGAGCGCCTCTCCGACTGACGCCAGGGGGAGCCCCCCCCCGCATGAACCCCGTGAGGGCCCGGCACCGCGGTGCCGGGCCCTCACGCATGCGCAGAGCGCTCCCACGTTGTCGACAAATACCCCGGCACACCGGTCATTTCGCCCACCCGCCGTCAACAGCGCGAGAGAGAAACCTTCTTCTCTGTCGCTCGACCGAGTGACTAAATGTCGCCAAATCATCACCTAGCGCTACGCTCACTCGCGTGACGCATTCCGCCAACTACACCCAGAAGCCGCGCCGAGCCCACCGGGGCCCCGCCCGCCGCATCGGCCGCACGCTCGCCCTCGTCCTGCCCGTGATGCTGGTGCTTTCCGGGACCCTCGCGGTCACCAGCGTCAACTGGTCGGGGAATTCCGAGGATTCGATGCTCACCGCATCCGCCGACGACCTCTCCGTACCGGCCAAGTCCCGCGCCCCACAGGACATCCTGCGCGATCGGCTCCTCGTCGAACTCCAGGAGAAGAACCCCGGCGTGGCACTCACCCACCTCCAGCGGGAGGTGAACCGCCATCCGTCGCTCGCCAGGCACTGCATGTCCATCGCGCGCGCCCTCGGCCGCGCCGCCGTGCACGCGTACGGCCCGACCCGCGCCCAGTCGTATGCCCGCCCGGTCTGCGACACGTCCTTCGCGACGGGCGTGGCCCGGACGGCTTCTTGAGGCGTCCGGCGCCGGGGGGCCGGGCCCCGGGACAGTGCCCCGTCACGTCCGCATATCGTGCAGGGCATGACTGCTGACCCGCCCCCCAGGCAAGCCGTGATCCTCGCCGGAGGCCAAGGCTCGCGACTCCGCCCGTACACCGACGACCGGCCCAAGCCGATGGTCGAGATCCCCGGCACGGGGACCCCGATCATCGGCCATCAGCTCGCCTGGCTCGCCGAGGAGGGCGTGACCGACGCCGTCGTCTCCTGCGGCCATCTCGCCGAGGTCCTCAAGGACTGGCTGGACTCGGCGGATCTGCCGCTCAACGTCACCACGGTCGTCGAGAAGGAACCGCTCGGCCGCGGCGGCGGCCTCAAGTACGCCGCCCGCCACCTCCCGCACGCGGACCGCCCCTGGTACGCGACGAACGGTGACATCTGGACCCGCTTCTCGCTGCGCGACATGGCGGCCTTCCACGCCGAGCGCGACGCCACCGCGACCCTCGCCCTGGCCCGCCCCCGCATCCCGTGGGGCGCCGTCGAGACGGACGCGTTCGGCCACATCACGGACTTCATCGAGGCCCCGCCGTCCCCGTACCTCATCAACGCGGGCGTCTACGTCTTCTCCTCGTCCTTCACCGCGCTCCTGCCCGACCTCGGCGACCACGAGCGCACCACGTTCCCGCGCCTGGCCCGTGAGAAGCGCCTGGCGGGCTTCCCGCTGCCGCAGGGCGCGTACTGGCGCGCCATCGACACCGCGAAGGACCTCACCGAGGCCGCCAAGGAGCTTGCCGCGCAACGCCGTTGAGGAGCTGAGGCGGCAACCGCCGCGTACGTACGGGAGAGGGGCCACGCACACCGAGTGTGCGTGGCCCCTCTCCCGTAGACCGGCAACGCCGTCTCAGTGGCCGAGAACGCCCCCCAGAAGCCCCGGCTTCTCCCCGCCCGAGCCGCCGGTACCCCCGGAGCCTCCCGAGCCGCTGGAGCCGCCTGAGCCGCCCGTGGTGCCGCCACCGCCGCTGGACGTCGGTCCCGCGCTCGTGGTCGGCTGCTGTTGCTGCGTCGCCGACTGCTGCGGCGGGGCCTGGCCCGCCGTGCTGCCCTGCGTCTGGCTGGGCCGCTGCTGCGAGCCGACGGTGCCCGTCTCACGGGCCGTGCCGGGCGACGTGGCGCCCTGCGTGGGGCTCGCGGAGCTGCCCTGGCCCTGCGTCGGGGAGCCCGTCGACTGCGTGGGGCTCTGCGACTGGCGCCGGTGCTTCTTCGCGGGGTCGCCGGGGAGCGGGGAGCCCTCCACCTCGTTGCGCGGGGCCTCGCCGGGTCCCGGCACCGTCACGCGGTCCGCGTCCCGTACCGCGCCGCCGAGCAGCGAGCCGATCAGCAGCGTGAGGCCGACCACGACCGCCCCGACCAGGCCGCCGCGGCGCAGCACGCGCCGCCGCAGCTCCCAGATCGCGGCCCGGGGGCCGAGCGTGCGCCAGGCTTCGCCCGCGAGGCGTCCGTCGACGGAGTACACGGGCGCGCCCGCGATGATCAGCGGCGACCAGGCGGCCAGATAGATGATGTCCGGCGCGTCGTAGGCGGGCACGGTCTTCCAGCTCACCGTGACGATGAGCGCGGCGGAGAGCAGCACGCCGATGGAGGCGGCAAGACGCTGCCAGAGCCCGAGCACCGTGAGTACGCCGACGATGACCTGGAAGAAGGCGATGCAGAGTCCGGCGCCCACCGGATGTTGGAGGGCGAAGTCGCGCAGCGGCTCGGCGAGCGCCCAGGGGTGCAGCGAGTTGAGCCACTTGACCATGGAGCCGCGCTCGCCGCCGTCGAAGTAGACGGGGTCGCACAGCTTGCCCATGCCGGCGTAGATGGAGATGAAGCCGAGGAAGACGCGCAGCGGGAGCAGCACGACGCCGAGGTTCATCCGGCGCCCGGGGTAGTAGGCGTGCCGCACGGGGTCGGACCCGTGCCGCTTCACCCGCTCGGCACCTTCGGCGCCCTCTTCGTAGTCGTCGTATTCGTCGTCGTACTCGTCGTCGCCGCCCTGGGCGATCCGCTCGTCGTAGTCGCTGCTCGGCAGCCGCATCTGCGGCAGCAGCCGGGTCTCTGGTTCGGGGCCGCGCGGTCCGGTGACGCCGGGCGTCTCGACGGTGCCAGGGCCTTCGTCGCCGAGTTCGACGCGCGGGATGACCTGGGTGGCGCCGCCGTCGTCGTAGGGCCCGGCCTGCTGGGCCGAATGGCGTACGCCCGTGCCGCGCACGGCCTGCAGCAGTCCGGTCGCTCCCGGGTCGCCGGGCTCGGACTTCCCGCTCCATACGACGGGTGCGCGACGCTTGGTGGCGCCGCCCACGACCGGGATGCGCACCGTCTGGTCGGAAGTGCCCAAGTGGCGTGAGATACGCGGGGATTGAGTGCGCCCAGCGGCGGGGAGCTGCACGCGGAAACTCGCGTGATTGACGATGACCTGCGCCGGGTCGCTCGGCACCTTCACCATGCTCAGCGCGGGAGCTTCGTCGAAGCCTGACGAGCTTCCCCCCGTGGGTGTGCGGGGTGTTCTGGTGTCCACACTCATCTAACCGAGTGATGTGTGTTTAGGACACTGCCTTGACCATGTGGAAATGTCCGGGCCGCGTCAAGAGATCAACGCGACCCGGACACCTGTACGCCTGGACGTGCTACGCGCGGCGCCTGGACGCCTCGTACAGCACGATGCCCGCGGCGACGCCCGCGTTGAGCGACTCGGCGCCGCCCGGCATCGGGATCCGCACCCGGTAGTCGCAGGTCTCGCCGACGAGCCGGGAGAGGCCCTTGCCCTCGCTGCCGACGACGATGACGACGGGGCCGCTCAGCGCCGGCAGGTCGCCGACCTCGTGCTCGCCGTCCGCCGCGAGGCCGACGACGGCGACGCCCGCCTTCTTGTACGCCTCCAGGGCGCGGGTCAGGTTCGTGCAGCGCGCGACCGGCGTCCGCGCGGCCGTACCGGCGGAGGACTTCCACGCACCGGCCGTCATACCGGCGGCGCGCCGCTCGGGCACGACCACGCCGTGCCCGCCGAAGGCGGAGACGGAGCGGACGACCGCGCCGAGGTTGCGCGGGTCGGTGACGCCGTCGAGCGCGACGATCAGCGGGTCCTTGCCCTCGTCGTACGCGGCGGCGGCGAGGTCCTCGGGGTGCGCGTACTCGTACGGCGGGACCTGGAGGACGAGCCCCTGGTGGTTGAGGCCGTTCGTCATGCGGTCCAGCTCGGGCCGCGGCGCCTCCATCAGGTGGATGCCGCCGCGCTCGGCCGCGAGCTGCAGCGCCTCGCGGACCCGCTCGTCGTTGTCGATGAACTGCTGGACGTAGAGCGTGGAGGCGGGCACGCCGTCGCGCAGCGCCTCGAAGACCGGGTTGCGGCCGACGACCATCTCGGAGGACGCCTTGCCGCCGCGCCCCTTCGGCGCGGGGCGGCGGCCGCCCGGAGCGCCGGCGGCCTTCTTGGCCTTGGCGTTGGCGACGCGGTTCTTCACGTGCCCCTTGCGCGCCTCGGCGGGCGGCGTCGGACCCTTGCCCTCAAGGCCGCGGCGCCGATTGCCGCCGCTGCCGACCTGCGCGCCCTTCTTGCCGGACATGCGGCGGTTGTTAGCGGCCATGACCTACCTGTCTGTTGTGATGCGTGTGCGCGCACATGCGTACGCGCACGAGGTGTACGTCTATGAAGTGTGCCGCCCGGAGCGCCGGGCGGCACATCAGCGGGTGCCTAGCGGGGGCCGAGCGTCCAGCGCGGTCCGCTCGGGCTGTCCTCGATGACCAGGCCCGACTGGTTGAGCGAGTCACGGATGGCGTCGGCGGTGCCCCAGTCCTTGCGGACGCGGGCGGCCTCGCGCTGGTCGAGGACCAGGCGGACGAGGGTGTCCACGACGCCGTGCATGCTGTTAATGGACCCAGTTTCGCCGCGGTCACTCTCGCCACCGGCCCAGTGCTCGTCGAGCGGGTCGAGGCCGAGCACGGCCAGCATGGCCCGCACCTCGGCGAGCCGCGCCACCGCGGCTTCCTTGTCGTCGGCGGCCAGGGCGGAGTTCCCCTGCCGGACCGTGGTGTGCACGATGGCGAGCGCCTGCGGGACGCCCATGTCGTCGTCCATGGCCTCGGCGAACGCGGGCGGCACCTCGGCCGCGGCGTCGACGACGCCCCCGGCCTTCTCCACCACGCGCTGCACGAAGCCCTCGATGCGGGCGAACGCGGACTCCGCCTCGCGCAGGGCCTCCGGGCTGTACTCGATCATCGAGCGGTAGTGCGGGGTGCCCAGGTAGTAGCGGAGCACGATCGGGCGCCACTGCTTGACCATCTCGCTCACGAGCACCGAGTTCCCGAGGGACTTCGACATCTTCTCGCCGCTCATGGTGACCCAGCCGTTGTGCACCCAGTACCGCGCGAAGGTGTCGCCGAAGGCCTTGGCCTGGGCGATCTCGTTCTCGTGGTGCGGGAAGATCAGGTCGATCCCGCCGCCGTGGATGTCGAACTCGGTGCCCAGGTACTTGTGGGCCATCGCCGAGCACTCCAGGTGCCAGCCCGGACGGCCGCGGCCCCAGGGGGTCTCCCAGCTGGGCTCCCCCTCCTTGGCGGCCTTCCACATCGCGAAGTCGCGGGGGTCGCGCTTGCCGGTCTCGCCCTCGCCGGAGGGCTGGCGCAGGTCGTCGAGGTCCTGGTTGGAGAGCTCCAGGTAGCCGGGGAAGGAGCGCACGTCGAAGTACACGTTCCCCTCGGCCTCGTAGGCGTGGCCGCGCTCGATGAGGCCGCGCATCATCTCGACCATCTCGGTGATGTGTCCGGTGGCGCGCGGCTCGTAGCTGGGCGGGAGGCAGCCGAGCGCGTCGTACCCGTTGTTGAAGGCGCGCTCGTTCTCGTACCCGATCGACCACCAGGGGCGGTCCTGCTCCGCCGACTTCTTGATGATCTTGTCGTCGATGTCGGTCACGTTGCGGACGAACGTCACGTCGTAGCCGCGGTAGGCGAACCAGCGGCGCATGATGTCGAAGTTCAGTCCCGAACGGATGTGCCCGATGTGCGGGGCCGCCTGCACGGTGGCACCACACAGGTAGATCGAGACACAGCCGTCGTTGAGGGGGCTGAAGTCACGGATCTGCCGGGCGCTGGTGTCGTACAGGCGAATCGTCACCACACCAGAGTAGTAGGCGCAGGACAGTGCCCCGCGACCCCTTGGGCCACAGGGCACGGAACTGTGACGTTGCGGCGCCTCAGATGCCGCCGACGACCTTGCGCGCGGTTACCCGGACGACGACCCGCTGGTTGTCGTCCTTGGAGGCCGGGTTGAAGTCCGCGTAGTCCTTGCCGGTGTACTTGCGCGACAGCTCGTCGATGAGCTCCTGCCCGCCCTCGGTGGTCAGCTCCGCGGTGCCCCGGATCTCCGCGTACGTGTACGGGGCGTCGAAGGGCTGGAACAGCACTGTCACGCGCGGGTCGCGCCGCAGGTTCTTCTCCTTGCGGCGGCCGATCGTCGTCGAGAACAGCAGGTCGTCGCCGTCCCGCTGGACCCAGACCGGTGACACCTGGGGGCTGCCGTCGGGCTGGATGGTGGCGACTGAGACGAAGACCGGGGTGTCGAGCAGCGCTTTGAGATCGTCGGACAGTGCGGCGGACATGAACATCACTCCTTCGTAGGCAGCTGGCTGTACGAGGCATACGCCCGCACGAGGCATACGACTACCCCGATTCCGGCCTCACGACGACGTGCGTACGACCAACGCGGTGGCGATCGCGGCGAGCCCGTCGCCCCTGCCGGGGAAGCCGAGGCCGTCGGTGGTGGCTCCGGAGACGGCGACCGGCGCTCCCGCGGCCTCGGAGAGCACCTTCTGCGCCTCGTCGCGGCGCTTGCCGATCTTCGGGCGGTCGCCGACGACCTGCACGGCGACGTTGCCGATGGTGAATCCGGCCTCGCGCACGATCCGGGCGGCCTCGGCGAGGAGAGTCAGCCCCGAGGCACCGGACCACTCGGGGCGGCCCGTGCCGAAGTGCGCGCCGAGGTCGCCGAGGCCCGCGGCGGAGAACAGCGCGTTGCAGGCGGCGTGCGCGACGACGTCGGCGTCCGAGTGCCCGGCGAGTCCGGGCCCCTCGCCCTCCCACTTCAGGCCCGCGCACCACAGCTCGCGGCCCTCTTCGAAGGCGTGGATGTCGGTGCCGATGCCGACCTGCGGCAGCACGACCGGGGGGGTGGGTGTCTCAGAAGCCATCGTTGGCCCTCCTGCGCGCGAGCACGGCTTCGGCGAGTACGAGGTCGAGGGGGCGCGTCACCTTGAACGCCTCCTCGTGTCCGGGCACCACGACGACCGGCTCGCCGAGCTGCTCGACCATGCTCGCGTCGTCGGTGACGTTCTCGGTGACGCTCTCGTGGGCGCGCACGAGGAGCGCGCGGTCGAAGCCCTGCGGGGTCTGTACGGCGCGCAGCCTGGCCCGCTCGGGCGTGGCCACGACGGGCTCGGGCAGCCCCGCCTCGCGCGGCTCGACCTGCTTGACGGTGTCGGCCAGCGGCAGTGCGGGGACGACGGCCCCCGCTCCGTCGCGGACGGCCTCGATGACGCCGTCGACCGTGTCGACGGGCACCAGCGGGCGGGCGGCATCGTGCACCAGGACGATGTCGATGCCGTCGGGCAGCGCGTCAAGACCGGCCCGCACGGACTCCTGGCGGCTGTCTCCGCCGGGCACGACGAGGAAGTCGGTGCGCTCGGGCAGCGCGTGGTCGTCGAGGAGGGTCTTCACCTCGGGGGCGCCGTCCGGCGGTGCCACCACGACGACGAGGGAGACGGCGCGGGACTCCGCCATGGCGCGCACGGCGTGGATGAGCATCGGGGTGCCGTTCAGCGCACGGAGCGCTTTGGGGGCGCCAGGGCCGAGGCGCACGCCCCGTCCTGCCGCGGGAATGACCACCGCGGTGCGGGATTCGCTAGACATCGGTTCCGTTCAGGTTTGTGTGCTCGGCCGACATGGGTATGGCCACACCGTGCCGGGCGGAACGCCTTGACCGGACCCTTCCGTGACATCTGGTCGAGCCATCGCCTGAGCCCGGCACACCAACACGGCCCCCCTGGGGGCCGCTCACATGCCTGCCTGGGTGTACGAGAAAAATCGGTGTACGGGAACATCCGTGTACGAGAACATCCTGGTGCGGTATGCCTGGGTACGAACATGCCGCAGCGCCCGGCGACTCCGTAAAGGGTCAGCGGGCACCGCGGCATCGTTACGCCAGGTCGGCCGGAGCTTGCGCCTCGGGCCGGCTGCGCGTCAGGACGCGAGAACCTCGTCCAGCAGGGCCTCGGCCTTGTCCTCGTTCGTGTTCTCCGCGAGGGCGAGCTCACTCACCAGGATCTGCCGAGCCTTGGCGAGCATGCGCTTCTCACCTGCGGACAGTCCGCGCTCGCGCTCCCGACGCCACAGGTCACGCACGACTTCCGCGACCTTGATGACATCGCCGGAGGCGAGCTTCTCGAGATTTGCCTTGTAGCGGCGAGACCAGTTCGTGGGCTCTTCGGCGTACGGCGCGCGCAGCACTTCGAAGACCCGGTCCAGTCCATCCTGACCGACCACATCACGCACGCCGACGAACTCCGCATTGTCCGCTGGCACACGTACCGTCAAGTCGCCCTGGGCGACCTTCAGCACCAAGTAGGTCTTGTCCACGCCTTTGATCTGGCGAGTTTCGATGGCCTCGATCAGCGCGGCCCCGTGATGGGGATAGACCACGGTGTCGCCAACCTTGAACGTCATGTGACAGGTACCCCTTCCGTGGCTATCCATCCTAACACGAGAACCGCCTCTTCTGAATGGCGTTTTCGCAGGTCAGGGCATATCTCGGGGCTTGACAACAGCAACAGGAACGTGCTGCGGAGGGGGTGCGGAACCGGGTATTCGCAGGTCGGAGCGGCTCTTCGGGGAGGCGGAAACACACACGTTACGTACCCCTCCAGAGGGCCCCAAGAGGTCGAACGTCCCGGTTTGCCAGGTTCCAAGCGGTGAACTTCCGCTACTCCGTTCGGTCGACGGAGAGGTGTGCGGAACGGCGTCCGGGGCGATTCCGGAATTGATCAAGAAGGCTGCTGATCAATTCTCCGGACCCCCATGCATTCCTTACGGGAAATCCGCAAGGCGGGCCCGAAGAGCTCTTGACGGCGCTTATGTGAATGATGAACAAGGGTTGCCCAGGGTCACCGAAACACTCCCCGTCGGGAAGACATGAGCACGACATGGGCACGACGCCTCGTGACGCAAGGGGCGGGTCGGGTGCGGCGGCACGGGAACGGCTCGGTAACCTAAGCGCGCTGACACACCCTTAGGACGGCTTTACGGCCGTCCACCCCGTCCCGTACCGCCCACGTTCAAGGAGTTGCCGCCGCCGTGAGCCGCAGCCTTCGACGCGGCGCAATCGCCGCTTCCGCCATCGCGTTCTCGCTCGCCTCGCTCGCCGCCTGCGGCGCCGGCAACAACGCGCAGACGATGGAGGTCAAGCCGGACAACGCCGCGACCTCCGTCGGTGACATCAAGATCCAGAACGCCATGGTCATCACGCAGCCGGACCTGAAGTCCAAGGGTCCTGCCGTGGTCTCCGCGACGGTCTTCAACACCGGCAGGACCGCCCAGACCCTGGAATCGATCACGGTCGACGGCACCGACAAGAAGGCCGAGCTCACGCCCGGCAAGGACGACAAGGACTCCAAGCCGAAGGGTCCGCTGACCATCCCGGCCGGCGGCTCCGTCGTCATCGGCGGAAAGAACAACGCCTCCGCCGTCCTGCCGAGCAGCCGTGAGGCCATCAAGGACGGCAACGCGCAGAAGGTCACCTTCTCGTTCAGCAAGACCGGTGACGTGGCGCTCCAGACGTTCGTCGTGCCCGCCGAGAGCTACTTCTCCAAGTGGGGCCCGAGCGAGCTCCCGAAGGCGCCCGACGGCAAGCCGTCCAAGGGCGAGTCCGGGAACCCGTCCGGCAAGGCCTCGGGCAAGCCGTCCGACGGCGCCAGCGCCAACACGTCGGGCGAGGCGGTCGACGAGGCGAACACGAACCCGTCCGGCGACGCCTCCAACGGTGCCGACACGAACCCGTCCGGCGACGCGTCGCACGGCGCGGACACCGGCACCGGCACCGGCACCGGCACCGGCACCCAGCACTGACCCGGCGTACGTACCCGGCACGGCGTACGTACGCGGCAAGAAGGGCGGGACCCCCACCGGGGTCCCGCCCTTCTTCGTGCCGTGCCCGCTGTCGTCGCGGGGCGGGCTGTTTACGGCTCGAACTTGTAGCCGAGGCCGCGGACCGTCACCAGGTAGCGCGGCGCCCCCGGGTCCGGCTCGAGCCTCTTCTTGACGCACCCCTCGCACCGCTTCGCGGGCTTCGGAGTGCTGCGCCGGACTCCGTCCGTCGATCCGGCGCACCCCGCGCGGCATCCCGCACGGGGCAAGGCCACCCGCGGCCTACGGCTCGAACTTGTAGCCCAAGCCCCTCACCGTCACCAGGTAGCGCGGCGCCCCCGGGTCCGGCTCGATCTTGGCGCGCAGGCGCTTGACGTGGACGTCCAGGGTCTTGGTGTCGCCCACGTAGTCGGCGCCCCAGACGCGGTCGATGAGCTGCATGCGGGTCAGCACGCGGCCCGCGTTGCGCAGGAGCATCTCCAGGAGGTCGAACTCCTTGAGCGGCAGGTCGACCTTGGAGCCGGAGACCGTGACCACGTGGCGGTCCACGTCCATGCGGACCGGGCCGGCCTCCAGGGCCTGCGGGGTGACCTCCTCCGGCTCGCCCCTGCGGCGCAGGACGGCGCGGATGCGGGCGACCAGTTCGCGGGACGAGAAGGGCTTGGTGACGTAGTCATCGGCTCCTATCTCCAGGCCGACCACCTTGTCGATCTCGCTGTCCTTGGCGGTGACCATGATCACCGGGACGTTGGAACGGCTGCGCAGCTGGCGGCAGACCTCGGTGCCGGGCAGGCCGGGCAGCATCAGGTCGAGCAGGACGAGGTCGGCGCCGTTGCGCTCGAATTCGTCGAGTCCGTCCGGGCCCGTCGCCGCGATGGCGACTTCGAAGCCCTCCTTGCGGAGCATGTAGGACAGAGCGTCGCTGAAGGATTCCTCGTCCTCGACGACGAGCACTCGGGTCACGGAAGGACCTCCGGGGCAGGAATGGGTTCGTACGTGGTGGTCTCGTCGGACAGGACGCTCTCGTCGTCGAGTGCGCCACCGCCTTGACCTGGTCCGCGGTCGCGGTGCGCGGCTGCCTCTGGCAGCCGCAGGGTGAAGGTGGAGCCCTGACCCTCGGAGCTCCACACGGTGACTTCCCCGCCGTGCGAGGCGGCTACGTGCTTGACGATGGCGAGGCCGAGGCCGGTGCCGCCGGTGGCCCGCGAGCGGGCCGGGTCGACGCGGTAGAAGCGCTCGAAGATGCGCTCCTTGTCCTTGTCGGAGATGCCGATGCCCTGGTCGGTGACCGCCACCTCGATGAGATCGCCGCCGGGTGCGGTGACCCGGCGGGCGGCTATGCCCACGCGGGTGCGGGCGGGGCTGTAGTTCACGGCGTTCTCGACGAGGTTGCCGAGTGCCGCGGCGAGCTGGCCGCGGTTGCCCCAGATCTGCAGGTCAGCGGTGCCTCCCGCCGCCATGGTGATCTGTTTGTGGGACGCCTGGTGCCTGCTGCGGTCGATCGCCTCCGCCACCAGTTCGTCGACCCGTACCGGTTCGGCGTCCTCCAGGGGGTCGTCGTTCTGGACCCGGGAGAGGTCGATCAGCTCCTGTACGAGGCTGGTCAGGCGGGTCGCCTCGATCTGCATGCGGCCCGCGAAGCGCTCGACGGCCTCGGGGTCGTCCGAGGCGTCCATGACCGCTTCGGAGAGGAGCGACAGGGCGCCTACCGGGGTCTTCAGCTCGTGGCTCACGTTCGCGACGAAGTCACGGCGCACCGCCTCGATGCGGCGGGCCTCCGTGAGGTCCTCGACGAGCAGGAGCACGAGCCGGGAGCCGAGCGGCGCCACGCGGGCGGAGACCGCGAGGGCCTCGCCGCGTCCGGTGCCGCGCCGGGGCAGATCGAGCTCGACCTGGCGTATCTCCCCGTCGCGGCGGGTGTCGCGGGCCATCTGCAGCATCGGGTCCACGGCGAGCTTGCCGCCGCGGACCAGGCCGAGCGCGTACGCCGCGGAGCTCGCCTTGACCACGCTGTCCGCCTCGTCGAGGACGACGGCGGAGGAGCGCAGCACGGAGAGGACCGTGTCGACGCCGGGGGGCAGGACCGGGTCCGTGTGCAATGAGGTTCGGGTGGGGCGTTTCTGGTCGCGTTCGCTCCAGCGAAACGCCAGCATGGCGATCACGCCGGTGCACACCCCGGCGATCGCTGCCGCTGCGGCGACCGCCGCGTTCACGTCCATGCCTCCAGGTTATGCGCCAGGTGAGTGCCGGTCACAGCCATACGAGTGCCGCCTCGAACACTCGTCGCCCAGAGTTCACCGAGGGGACGGATCCGGTTCATTTCTTGCGATCGGTCCTGAACCGTCCTGGACGGGACCCTCGCCCCTCGTCGCCCACAGTTCACCTTGATGACAGTGGTGGTTCATTCGGGGTGCCGGAAACGGACGCGTCCGGGCCACACCGTGGGAGCGTAGGGGCCAGCCCCCTGAGACGTACGAGAGAGGGACAGCCACATGCGGGACGCGTACCACGAGGAACTTGACTCGATCGGCGAGGGCCTGGTCGAGATGGCCCGCCTGGTCGGGTCCGCGATCGGGCGCGCCACGACGGCCATGCTCGACGCCGATCTGAAGATGGCCGAGAGCGTGATCGCGGCCGACCAGAAGGTCGACGACCTGCAGCACGACCTGGAGGCCCGTGCGATAGCCCTGCTCGCGCGGCAGCAGCCGGTCGCCACGGATCTGCGCATCGTGGTCACCTCGCTGCGGATGAGCGCCGACCTGGAGCGCTCCGGCGACCTCGCCCAGCACGTCGCCAAGCTGGCCCGGCTGCGCTTCCCCGACTCCGCGGTGCCCCAGGACCTGCACGCCACCATCCTGGAGATGGGCCAGCTCGCCCAGCGCCTGATGGCGAAGGCCGCGGAGGTCATCATCACCAAGGACGTCGACCTCGCGCTCCAGCTGGAGCAGGACGACGACGAGATGGACCAGCTGCACCGCACGCTCTTCCAGCACCTGATCGACGACCGCTGGAAGCACGGCATCGAGACGGCCGTCGACGTCACCCTGCTCGGCCGCTACTACGAGCGCTTCGCGGACCACGCGGTGTCGGTCGCCAAGCGGGTCGTGTACCTGGTCACGGGTGAGCACGCGGACGAGATCCAGCCGACGGGGACGCCGGTGGAGGGGGCGTAGCCCTACACGTCCTCTTCGCGCTCTTCGCGCTCTTCGCGGGTACGTGCCCCGTGCCGCCGGGATGACCGGTGGCACGGGGCACGCGTGCGTCAGCTGTCAGCCGCAGCCGCCGCCGCACTGGCAGCTGCCGCCCGACTGGCAGCCGCAGCTGCAGCCCGGGCCGCAACCGCAGGAGCCGAGCAGGGCGAGCACGGGCAGGGCCTGCGCGCAGGTCGGCTGCTCGGGGACGGGTTGGGGCATGGGGGACACGGCCATGGTCTCCTCCTCGAAGGCGTACTGGCGTACTGCCTGATTGCCCATTGCATGCCCAGGGCGAAGGGGCGCGTCAACGGCGCACGCGCGCGTGGGCGGACCCGGAGTGCCGTGGCGCCCCAGGCGAAACTCCGTTCACGGCCTTCACAGGAATGCCTTAATGTGAGGGCGCTGTAACGGGGGGTTCACGTCCCGGGCGTCCGACCTGGGATCTTCATATGTGGGGGGTCACATATCGTGCGTACGCGCACCATCTCGACCGCGACAGCGCTCGCGGTCCTCTTCAGCTCCGCGGCCCTCGTCGCGATGACGTCGGGTCCGGCCGCCGCCGACTCGGCCAAGCTCCTGAACGTGAAGTCGGCGGGCGACGTGCTGGTGGACGGGGAGCACCAGCGCGTCTACGTCTCCGACCCGAGCGGCGGCAAGATCGTCGTCACCGACTACACGGGCGCCGTCAAGGCGACCCTGGACGGCCTGCCGGACGTCGACGGGCTCGCGCTCTCGCCGGACTCCAGCCAGGTGTACGCGGCGGTCTCCGGGCTCAACAGGATCGTCTCCGTGGAGACGTCCACGTACACGCGGAGCGCGAGCTACGCGCTCGACGGCGCGGAGAAGCCGCGCACCCTCGCGCTCGCGAGCGGCAAGCTGTGGTTCGGCTACGGGCCCTCCGCCGCGGGCGGCATCGGCTCGCTCGACCTCTCCGGGGACGAGCCGGTCGTCGCGCTCGGCCAGGACGGCGACGCGAGCTTCTACGCCGCTCCCGAGCTCGGCTCCGACCCCGATTCGGGGATCCTGGTGGCGGGCGAGAGGGACACCAGCAACGACACCCTGACCGTGTACGACGTGTCGGGCGAGAAGCCGACGACGGTGGTCAGCAAGTCGGTCGAGGGCGGCTCCTTCGACGACATCGCGGTCTCCCCCGACGGCACGCAGGTCGTCACGGCCAGCGGGTCCCCGTACTACCACCCGGTGTACTCCACCAAGGACCTGTCCCCCGTGGGCCGGTACAACTCCGGGGACTACGGCGCGGCCGTGGACATCGCCCCGGACGGCACCGTGGCCGCGGGCACCTCCTCCTGGTACGGGCCCGACGTCCACATCTACAAGCAGGGCCAGTGGTCCAAGGTCCGCGAGTACGAGTTCCCCAACACCGGTCACAGCAGCGGCGGCGACACCCTCGCCGAGGGCGGCCTGGCCTGGGCGCCGGACGGCAGCAAGCTGTTCGCGGTCTCCTCCAACAGCGAGGGCGCCTTCTCGCTGCGGGTCTTCAACGACCCGGCCAAGTCCCTGCCGAAGCTCACGGTGACCGCTCCGGAGAAGGCACCGCGGGCCAAGTCCCTCACCGTCAAGGGCAAGCTCACCGGGGCGGGCATCCCGGCGGGCACCTCCCTGACGGTGACGCGCACCGACGTCGAATCGCCCTCCCCGGGCAAGGCACTGCCCTCGGTGAAGACCAAGGCGGACGGCTCCTTCTCCTTCAAGGACACCCCGCCCGCGGGCGGCAAGGTGACCTACAAGGTCGCGTACGCCGGTGACGCCACGCACGCCGCGACGTCCGCGACGGACGCGGTGGAGGTCTCCCGCTCCGCGACGAAGCTGACCCTGAACAAGAACGGCAACGTCTACTCCTACGGCGCCGACGTCTCCTTCACCGCGCACCTCGGCAGCACGTACAAGAACCGCACGGTCGAGATCTGGGCCGACCCGTACGGCGGCGACAAGCCCAACAAACTCATCAAGAAGGCCAAGGTCAACTCCCGCGGCGACCTGTCGGCGACGGTCGACATGAAGCGGGACACGGTGGTCACGGCCGTCTTCTCCGGAGACGCGCGGTACGCCTCCAAGAAGGCCACGTCCACGGCGTACGCCAAGGTCAAGATCTCCAGCACCGTCTCCCAGCACTACAAGACGGCCAAGATCGGCTCCACGACGTACCACTACTTCCACAAGAACACCGATCCGGTGCTCTCCACGAAGATGACGTACTACAAGGGCCGCAAGCAGCGCTTCGAGGTCCAGGTCTACGGCCCGGACCGCAAGTGGCACTCCACCGGCTCGGAGTACTTCGCGCTCTACGCCGACGGCACCTCGCCGGTCCGCCTCGGCGCCCCCGGCGAATCGGGCATCCGTGCCCGCATCCGCTCGTCGTACGTGAACGGCAGCTCGGGTGACAACGTCAACTCGACGACGCACGGGGCGTGGAAGTACCTCAACTTCACGCGCTGAGCCAGTACGCCGTTCCGGCCCGGGGTGAGCGCTTTGACGCCAACCCCGGGCAACTGGCCCGTCACGGGGGTGTGTTCACGGTACACAGGAAAGCCGGGACGTTGCGTCGCGCCTGATGGGAGGGCTGGCCCCGGTGATTCTGACGATCAATGTGGCGGTTCTGCTTGCTGTGATCATCGTCTTGCGATTGCGCAGACGCACACAGGCCAGAAAGCGGAGCGACGAGCAGCTGACCGTGGCCATCGTGCTGGTCTTCGGGGTACTGGTCGCCCCGACCGGCTTCGGCCAGTGGATCCTGGAGACGACGGGGCAGGTGGCGCAGGGAATCTCGCGGTCGGGCACACCGTGACGGTCCGCTCCGCTGCACTCCCCTGACCTGTTCTACCTACCCCAGCCGGGTCGTCCCAGCGCCTGGTGGATCGCGGCGGTCCGCGCGTGCGCCTGCTCGCCCTCGGCGTGGGCGCCGTCGGCCCGGATGGCGTCCATCGCGAGGAGTCGGAAGTCGCGTCTGGCCTTCTGGGCGACGTCGTGGGCCTGCGTCAGCTCGGCCGCGAGATCGCGCGGCTCGGCAGGTGGGGAAGTCTCGGCAGGCGCGACGCTCTCGTCCCACTCGAACCAGACGAGGGCGGCGCACCGCGCCCTGTGGACCGCCGCGGACAGGACCGAGGCGGCGTGGGCGACTTCTTCGGGCCCCTCCAGCAGAACGCCTTCGTACGCCGTGCTGTCCGAAGGCCCGAAGACCCGCAACTGCTCGGCGGCGGCCTCCCGTTCGGGCGGCCGCGCCGACAACGCGTGATGGGCCCACCACAGCGCATCCAACTGCCGTCCCACCTCTGCCGCGAAGGCGATGTAGGCCTCTCGTCGGGGCTCCCGCATCTGCGTCGCGAGATCGGCGTGTATCTGCCGCTCCATCTGCCGGTGCTGGGCCGCCAGTTGCTGCGCCATCTGGGATCGCGCGAAGAACCCGCTCACACCGGCCGCGACGGCCGTTCCGCAAGCTCCCACTGCCGCGCCGAGGATTGCTGCAAGTCCCGCGTCCATGCGGGCATTCTGGGGGAACGCGCGTGGCGCCCTTCACGCACCCCGGGCAGCGGGAGCCTCGCGGACCAGGCTGGTCAGCGGGCCGTGGGTGCGCCAGCCCAGGAACTCGTACAGCGCCCGCCCCTCGTCCGTCGCGCCAAGCACCGCGGCCGAGGAGCCCTCTGCGGCGGCGACGTTCCCCAACGTCCGCATGACCAGGCTGCCGAGGCCCTTGCGGCGGTGCGCCTCGGAGGTCTCGATCTGGTCGAAGACGGCGGTGCGCCCGGGGCCCGGCACGGCGACCTGCCCATGGGCGGCGAACGCGCCGTCCCGCCCCAGGACGAGCACGCGCGTGACGCCGCCGCGCGTCCAGGTGCGTATCTCGTATCCCTCGGGGGCCGCGGCGGCGGTGGGGCGCAGCGGCGCCGACATCAGGAAGCCGTCGTCGCCGAAGCGCCAGCCGGGCGCCACCCACGGGGCGACGGTCTCCCGCGGCAGAAAGACCTTGAGCCACGTCCCCGGGGCGGTGACCGTCTCCGTCAGCTTGCGGACCAACGGCTCGTCGGCATCGGCCATCACGTGCCGGGTGACGTGCCCGCTCAGCCCGACGTCGACGGTGAACCCCCAGGGCTCGACGACGGGCACCGCGGCGCCGCGCGAGACGACCCAGCCCTCCACCCATGAACGTATGAGTCCGGCGTCCATCCCTGCCCCCTCCGTAATATGTGTAGACGATGACTGCACCTTACGCGCGTGGCTTCGCCGGGAGGCGCGAAAGCCATACCCTAATCTGGTACATGGACTAAGCTTGGTACATGTCCATGAAGCGCACGAATGTCTACGCGGACCCTGAGGATCTGGCGATCATCAAGGAGGCGGCCAAGCGCAGAGGGATAAGCGAGGCCGAGATCATCCGCCAGGGCATCCACCTGGCGGCCATGGCGAATCGCGTCTGGGACGAGCCCTTGTTCTCGCGCACCTTCGAGGGGTCGGGCCGTACGCAGTCCAGGGCCGAGGTCCGCGACACGGTCGCCGACGCGGTCCGCCGCGAGACCGACTCCGATGCCGGTCCCGGAACCGCCGCGTGATCATCGTCATCGCCGACACCTCCGGCCTGCTGGCCGCTCTCGACTCCACGCACCCGGAGCACGCCGCGGCCAACGAGGCGATCCTCGCCGCCGGCCTCCTCGTCCTGTCCCCGCTCCTGCTCGCCGAACTCGACCACGTCGCGACGCGCGAACTGGGCCGGGAGGCCGCGCACAGCGCGATCGACGACATCCGGCACTGGATGAGGCGGGGCCGCATCGTCGCACCGGAGATCACGGAGACCCACCTGGGCACCGCCCAGTCCGTCCGCGCGCGCTACAACGCGCTGGACCTCGACCTCGCCGACGCGGTGAACGTGGCCCTCGCAGCCGACTACGAAACCGATGCGATCCTCGCCCTCGACCGCCGCGACTTCCGCGCCGTACGCCCTCTCGGCCGCCACAAGGCATTCCGGGTACTGCCCGACGACCTCCCCCTCTGACGCGTCAGCGGGCAGGACAACCACTCACGCCGTCCGTCTCCAGCGAAAAGCCCCCTCACCAGCGGAGAATCCGCAGGCAGGGGGCTTGAAGCGGGTCGGGGCTACTTCTTCTTGCCCTGGTTCTTGACCGCCTCGATCGCCGCCTTCGCCGCGTCCGGGTCGAGGTACGTGCCCCCGGCCTTCAGCGGCTTGAACTCGGCGTCCAGTTCGTACGAGAGCGGGATGCCCGTCGGGATGTTCAGGCCCGCGATGTCCTCGTCGGAGATGCCGTCCAGGTGCTTGACCAGGGCGCGGAGGCTGTTGCCGTGGGCCGCTACCAGGACCGTCTTGCCCGTGAGGAGGTCGGGGACGATGCCGTCGAACCAGTACGGGAGCATGCGGACGACGACGTCCTTGAGGCACTCCGTCTGGGGGCGCAGCTCGGGCGGGAGCGTGGCGTAGCGGGGGTCGGAGAACTGGGAGTACTCCGCGTCGCGGTCGAGCGCCGGGGGCGGGGTGTCGTACGAGCGGCGCCAGAGCATGAACTGCTCCTCGCCGAACTCGGCCAGGGTCTGGGCCTTGTCCTTGCCCTGGAGGGCGCCGTAGTGGCGCTCGTTCAGGCGCCAGCTGCGGTGGACCGGGATCCAGTGGCGGTCAGCCGATTCCAGGGCGAGCTGCGCGGTGCGGATCGCTCGCTTCTGGAGTGACGTGTGGACCACGTCGGGGAGCAGGCCGGCGTCCTTGAGCAGCTCACCGCCGCGGACCGCCTCCTTCTCGCCCTTCTCGTTGAGGTTGACGTCCACCCAGCCGGTGAACAGGTTCTTCGCGTTCCATTCGCTCTCGCCGTGGCGGAGGAGGATCAGCTTGTACGGTGCGTCGGCCATGGGTCCGAGCCTAATCGACCCCCACGGATTGACGCTCGCCGTCAATCCGCTGGCCTCGGCAAGCACTCGGGTCGTAAGTTACGAACGCCTCTAGCGCCACTTACATCACACCCGGGGGATGCACCCATGTCAGTCGCCTCGCTCAGACGTGCCGTCACGGAGTCCGTCTCGGGACTACCGAAGGCCTTCTGGTGGCTGTGGACGAGCACGCTGGTCAATCGACTCGGGGCCTTCGTCGCGACGTTCATGGCTTTGTACCTGACCTTGGAGAGGGGCTACTCGGCTTCGTATGCCGGGCTCGTGGCCGCCCTGCACGGGCTCGGTGGCGTCGTCTCCTCGATCGGTGCGGGCGTGATGACCGACCGGCTCGGGCGGCGGCCCACGCTGCTCATCGCGCAGGCGTCGACCGCCCTCTCCGTAGCGGTGCTCGGGTTCATGGAGCATCCGGTCGCCATCGCGGGTGTGGCCTTCGTGGTGGGCATGGCGAGCAACGCGTCCCGGCCCGCCGTGCAGGCGATGATGGCGGACATCGTGCGGCCCGAGGACCGGGTGCGGGCGTTCTCGCTCAACTACTGGGCGATCAACCTGGGGTTCGCGATCTCCTCGGCGGGCGCCGGGTTCATCGCCTCGTACAGCTATACGGCCGGGTTCCTGATCGAAGCCGCCATGACCATGGTCTGCGCGATCGTCGTCTTCATGAAGCTGCCCGAGTCCCGGCCGGTGCGTACCGCCCTGGAGAAGGCCGCCGAGCCCGCCGTCGGGCTCGGGACCGTGCTGCGGGACGGGCGGTTCATGGGTGTGGTGGGGCTTTCGTTCCTGGTCGCGCTGATCTTTCAGCAGGGGGCCGTGGGGCTGCCTGTGGCCATGGGCGAGGCGGGGTTCACGCCCGCCGACTACGGGCTCGCGATCGCCGTGAACGGCGTCATGATCGTGGCCCTGCAGATCCCGGTCACGCGCTTCATCGAACACCGGGATCCGCGGCGGCTGTTGGTGATCTCCTCCCTGATCGCCGGGTACGGCTTCGGGCTCACCGCCTTCGCCGGGTCGGTCGGCGTCTTCGCCATGACGGTGTGCGTGTGGACCCTCGCCGAGATCGTCAACGCGCCCACCCAGACCGGGTTGGTGGTGCGGCTCTCGCCCACCCACGGGCGCGGGCGCTACCAGGGCATGTACACGCTCTCATGGTCGGTGGCCGCGCTGGTCGCTCCGCTGATGTCCGGCCTCATCATCGACCGGTTCGGCGCGGAGTGGCTGTGGGGGGCGTGTGCGGTGATCGGGACGGTGGCCGCGTTGGGGTACTGGGGGCTGATGCGGCGGCTCCCGGAGGAGTACGTCGTGGAGGAGCACGTCTCGCAGGAGCGCGTCCCGGAGGTCAGTGATGCAGAGACCGTTGCGCCTCGTACAGATTCCGTGGCCGCACCGCGTCCGTAGTGCCGTACAGCTCCACGCGCGCGTGGAGGTCGCCGGTGAAGTCCGGTACGTCGGTCTGGTCGAATTCGCGGACCCTGTTGATGCCCACCGTCGCGCTGTAGGGCGCTAGTTCGTCGATCTTCAGCAGGCCCGCGCGTTCGTTGGTGACGCGGATGTTCCAGTGCGTGAAGCGGGCTCCGAAGAGGGGGCCCGCGCTCGCGTCGCCGCCGTGGCGGCCGTTGTTGTCGACGGTGATGTCCGTCCGTACGTTCGCGAAGGGCATTCCGCGGTGCGAGTCGAAGGTGCCCATCTCCATGCGGCCGCGCGACCAGACGTTGTGGGAGGAGAGGCCCTCGACGTTGATGCCGTGGAGCTGGGTGCCCGCGGGGGCCGGTGTCGTGCGCTCCTCGATCACGAAGTCCTCGATGAGGTTGTCGTGCGAGCCCTCCCGGCAGAAGTACGGGTGGTGGGAGCCGCGGCCCGCCACGCGGGTGCGGCGCAGGGTGCAGGCGGAGGCGCCGACCAGGCCGAAGCCGTTGTCCACGTGGCGTACGACGACGTCGTCGGCCCAGCAGTCGTAGGCGCACTGGAACGCGACGCCGTTGTGGCCCTTGTCCAGGAGGTGCGGGGACTGCGGGGTCTCGACCGCTTCGAGGGTCAGCCCCTCGACGCCGGAACCCGTCAACTCCCTTGCGTGGGTGGTGATCCGCGGGTCCCACTCCGGGCGTACGTCGAGGGGGAGCGGCCGCTCGAAGGTGACCCGGCGCCTGGCACGGTCGACGGCGGCGATCCGTACGGGCCACTCGTAGGGGACGTACGAGGTGAGCTTGGTCTTGTCGTCCCAGGTGTACGCCGCCGGGCCCGGGCCACCGCCCGCCATGTGCTGGAGGAGCGTGTGGTCCGCGTCGTCGGCGAGGCGGAGCAGGACGAGGTCGCCCTTGTGGAGGCGGGAGGCGTCGGCGACCGGCACCGACCAGGAGCCGCGGCGGGCGGGGGCGACGGTGGTGAGGGTCTCCCACTCGTCGCGCTTGTTGCCGGTCCAGCCCTCGAAGGGCCATGCCTTGGCCTTGATGGCGGCCGTCAGGGAGTCGTAACGGGCCTCCGGGCAGAGCCAGATGAGGCCGCCCGCCCAGGACCAGCTGGACTTGTCGCCGCCGTAGCGGGAGCCGTAGGGGCCGATCAGCTCGGTGAGGTTCTTGGTGGCGAGGAGGGTGGTGCGGGTGCTGCCCGCGCCGCGCAGGGTGACGTGGTCGTGGGCGATGCGGATGATGCCGTCGACGCGGAAGGTGCCGGGTGGGATTCGCACGGTGCCTCCGCCGGATGCTCCGGCGTCGGCCAGGGCGCGGTTGATCGCGGGGGCCGCGTCGGACGTGCCGTCGGGCTTCGCCCCGTAGTGGCGGATGTCGAGCGTTCGCTTGTGGCGGGGGAAGGGGTGGGCGCCTGTGCGGGCGCCCGCGCGGGCCACGTAGGGGATCTGGGGGTGGGTGTAGGGGGACGCGGTGAACTCCCGCCAGAGGGCGGGGGTTTGGCCACGGGCCGCGCCGGGAGCGGTCGCGTGCGCCGTTCCGCCGGTCGCCGCTATGGCTATCGCGCCTGCCAGTACGCCCCGTCTGGTGGGGTGGTCCATAGTGTCGCGCCGCCTTCCAGTCCATGGATGTGAACTACGTTCACGTCTGCGGTGTGCTGGAGCATGGCATGGCGGTGCGCCCGGCGGAAGAGTGCGGGTCGGTGATTCCTGTGCCGCCGCTTCGCGACGGATGCTTTCCCGCCCACCCGTTACTCCGCACCGGGCGTGCAGGTAGGGGCAGGCCCCGCGCTAAGCCCTCTCAGCCGCGCGGCTGGGTCAAGTTCGTGAACGCGTCCAAGTTGCGCGTCGACTCGCCCCGCGAGACCCGCCACTCGTACTCCTTGCGGATCGCCGACGCGAAACCGAGTTCGAGGAGCGTGTTGAAGGAGTCGTCCGACGCGGAGAGGACCGCGCCGAGGAGGCGGTCCAGTTCGTCGGGGGTGACCGCGGCGAGCGGCAGCTTGCCCGCGAGGTAGATGTCGCCGAGCGAGTCGATCGCGTAACTCACGCCGTACAGACGGAGGTTGCGCTCCAGGAGCCAGCGGTGCACCGCCTCGTGGTTCTCGTCGGGGTGGCGAATCACGAAGGCGTTCAGGGAGAGCGAGTGCTTGCCGACGATCATCGACAGGGTGGTGGAGAGCTTGCGGGTGCCCGGCAGCTTCACCACGTACGAGCCGGGCTCGGGGGACTCCCATTCGAGCTCGGCGTCGTCCAGGGTCCGCTCGATGATCGTCGCGGCGTCCGGAGCAGCCGCGTCCGGAGTTTCTGCCTGCTCAGCCATGGTGCGAGCGTACGTGACGGCGGAAGTCGTGCATGGCTCCGGTGTAGACGTCCGCCGTGGCGGACGCCGCGGTGTCCCAGCCGAAGGACTGCGCGTGCCGGGCCGCCGCCGCGCCCATCCGCTCCACCAGGTGGGGGTGGTCGGCGAAATCGCGCAGCACGCGCGCGTAGTGGGCCGGTTCGTGTCCGGAGACCAGGAAGCCGGTGACCTCGTCGCGCACGGCGACGGGCAGGCCGCCCACCGAGGCGGCGAGGACCGGGGTGCCCGCCGCCTGCGCCTCGATGGCCACCAGGCCGAACGACTCGCTGTAGGAGGGCATCACCAGGACCGACGCCGCGCGGAACCAGTCCGCGAGCTGCTCCTGGCCGACCGGCGGCTGGAAGCGGACCACGTCGGCGATGCCCAGCTTCGCGGCCAGCTTCTGCAGGCCCTCGGGCTTGGCGAGGCCGCTGCCGCTGGGGCCGCCGACTATGGGGACGACGATGTTCGAGCGGAGCGCGGGGCGCTCGTCCAGCAGGACGGCGACCGCGCGCAGCAGCACGTCAGGGGCCTTCAGGGGCTGGATGCGGCCCGCGAAGAGCGGGACGAGCGCGTCCTGCGGGAGGCCTAGGCGGTGGCGCGCCGCGGCCCGGCCGTCGGCCGGGCGGAAGCGGTCGAGGTTCACGCCGGGATGGACGACGGCGACCTTGCCGGGGTCGGCTTCGTAGTGGCGTACGAGTTCGTCGGCCTCTTCGGAGGTGTTGGCGATGAGGCGGTCGGCGGCGCGCACGATCTGCGTCTCGCCGATGACGCGGGCGGCGGGCTCGGGGGTGTCGCCCGTGGCGAGCGCGGCGTTCTTGACCTTGGCCATGGTGTGCATCGCGTGCACCAGGGGGGCGCCCCAGCGCTCGGCGGCCAGCCAGCCGACGTGGCCGCTCAGCCAGTAGTGGGAGTGGACCAGGTCGTAGTAGCCGGGGCGGTGTCCGGCCCAGGCCTGCATGACGCCGTGCGTGAAGGCGCAGAGCTGGGCGGGCAGCTCCTCCTTGGCGAGGCCTTCGTAGGGGCCCGCGTCCACGTGCCGCACCAGCACGCCCGGGGCCAGCTCCACGGCGGGCGGGAGCCCCCCGGTGGTGGCGCGGGTGAAGATCTCGACCTCGACGTTGATCGCGGCGAGGCGCTTGGCCAGTTCGACGATGTAGACGTTCATGCCGCCCGCGTCGCCCGTGCCGGGCTGGTGGAGCGGCGAGGTGTGCACGCTGAGCATGGCCACGCGGCGTGGGCGCCGCTGGCTGCCGGGGATACGGAGCCTTGAGGGTGCCGCCGGGGCGCGACGCCCGAGCCTGGACACGTACTGGCTCACGTGACGGTCCTCCTTGCGTACGGGCATGACTACACGGAGGCCGTACGGGTCCTCCGGAGGGTGAACACCGGAAGGCTCGCCTCCATTTCCTCTTCGCCCCTTTTTGCCAAAGCGTTACCCGTGCCGCCCGCCGCACCGCCCGCCGCACCGCCCCTGAGCCGCTCGGCCGCGGGCCGCGCATACCCTTTCCCCATGGCCCCACGCACCCCTTCCCGCCCCGTGGGATCGGTGACGCGGGGGACCACCAATCCCAACCGGCTGCGCCGCATGGACCGCTGGATCGCCGCGGTCCACGGCGCCGAGCTGCGCCGCCGTCCCGACCCCGTCGCCGTCGACCTCGGCTACGGGGCCTCCCCCTGGACCGCCGTCGAGCTGCTGCTCCGGCTGCGCACCGTCGCGCCCCACGCGCGCGTGGTCGGCATCGAGATCGAACCGGCGCGGGTCGCGGCCGCCAAACCGTACGAACGCGAAGGGCTCTCCTTCCGGCACGGCGGCTTCGAGGTGCCGCTGCCGGGCAGCCCGGTCCTGATCCGGGCCGCGAACGTGCTGCGGCAGTACGACGAGGAGCAGGTCGGCGCCGTCTGGGAACGGCTGTGCGCGCGGCTCGCCCCCGGCGGGCTGCTCGTCGAGGGCACCTGCGACGAGATCGGGCGGCGGCACGTATGGGTCGCGCTCGGGCCCGAGGGTCCGCGCACGGTCACCTTCGCCACCCGGCTCGGCTCCCTGGAGCGCCCTTCCGACCTCGCCGAGCGGCTGCCGAAGGCGCTGATCCACCGGAACGTTCCCGGCGAGCCGGTGCACGCGTTCCTGCGGGACTTCGACCGGGCCTGGGCGGCCGCCGCGCCCTACGCCTCGTACGGCGCGCGGCAGCGGTGGATCAGGGCCGTCCGCGAACTGACGGCCGACTGGCCCGTGCTCGACGGGACGTCGCGGTGGCGGCAGGGGGAAGTGACGGTGCGGTGGGAGGCGTTGGCGCCGCGGGCGGGCTGAGCGAGGCGGCGCGGGCGGGCTGTGCACGGCGGCGCGGGCGGGCTGTGCGCGGCCGCCGGATGAGACGACCGCCGTACCGGTCGGATGAACTGACCGCACCGGCCGGACGGGCGCCGACTCCCCCGCGTCGCCCGGGGATTGAACACATGTGCGTGCGCGGAGGCGGTGATTCCGCCCGCCCCGCGTGGAACGCATCGCTGTGACCTGCGGGGAACGAACTCCGCGTGCCATTCGTCACATGAGACGGGTGGGGAGATCGGAGTTGCTGTCGGACTCTGTCGCATTGGGCGTCGGCATGGCACCATCCCGAAGGCGACCGCAAGTTACTGACGGTAAATCAGCTTTGGGGGTGGCAGGGCGTGACTGGCAAGCGATACTCGACGGCGACGGCCGTGGCGCTGATCTGCGCGGCGACGGTGCTCGCCGCACCGGGGACGGCCTTCGCGCAAGCGGCGGGCGGCCCCGCCGAGCGCATGCCGAAGAAGCCGACGCCAGGCACCGGCAAGTCCCTGGAGCAGGTGCGCAAGGACATCGAGAAGCTCTACCACGACGCGGGCGTGGCCACCGACGCGTACAACGCGGCCGAGGAGAGCGCCGACAAACAGTCCCGGCAGATCGTGAAGCTGGCCCAGGACATCACCAAGGCGCAGGAGAAGCTGCGGAAGCTGAAGTCCCGCGCGGGCGCCGAGGCCCGCGCCCAGTACCGCAACGGCGGGATGCCGCCCGAGGCCCAGCTGATGCTCAGCCAGAACCCGGGCCAGTTCCTGGACGGCGCGGGACGCATGCGCGCGGGCCAGAAGGCCACCAAGGGGATGCTGACCGAGCTGGAGCGCACCGAGGACGACCTGCGGATCTACGCCAAGGACGCCAGCTCGCGCTGGAAGAAGCTGGACGCCGACCGCAAGTCGAAGGCCACGTCCAAGAAGGAGATCAAGAAGAAGATCGCGGACGCCGAGAAGCTCGAATCGCGCCTGGAGAAGGACGAGCGGGAGCGGCTGCGCAAGCTGGAGGAGGCGGCCGCCCTCAAGAAGCAGTCGGCCTGGGTGAGTTCGGGCGTCCTGAAGGACATCGACGGCAAGGCGTCCCCGCAGGGCAAGAAGGCCATCGAGTTCGCCACCGCCCAGATCGGCAAGCCGTACGTGTGGGGCGCCGAGGGCCCCGGTTCGTACGACTGCTCGGGGCTCACCTCGAAGGCGTGGGCCGCGGCGGGCAAGGGCATTCCGCGCACCTCGCAGGAGCAGTGGAAGCAGTTGCCGCGCGTCGACATCAAGAACATGCGCCCCGGCGACCTGATCATCTACCACTCGGACGCGAGCCACGTCGGGATGTATCTGGGCGACGGCGCGATCGTGCACGCGCCCCGTCCCGGCCGTGACGTGACCATCACGGGCGCCGGATCCATGCAGATCCTCGGGGTCGTACGGCCGGACAAGTAGGGGTCGTACGGCCGGACAAGTAGCCGTGCGGCCGGATAAGTAGCCGCCGCCGAGCGGCCCCGCGCGGCCCCTCGCGGCCGGGGCGCCCGCCCGGCTGTGACCCAGCACACGCCCCGGCCCTCCGCTCAACCCCCTCGGCGTGATGTTCGTCATTCCGGGCGGGGCCGGTGCCGTGCCCAATTGCGTTCCTGGATGCGGCATATGACGGTGGCCGATTGCCCCGCGGCTCGTCGCGCGGCATTCCACTGGAGGCACGGCTACCGCTAAGGTCCCCGTCGGTGCCGCGTCGACCTGCGTGGCACCACGCCCTCGGGGGGAGGGAAGGAACCAAGCGATGCCCGTACCCATACCGCGGCAGCGAGCAGTCCCGGCCGCGGAAGGCGGTCAGGGCCAGGCTCCTGCGGCGCCCCACGACACGGCGGCTCCCGCCCACGACACGACCGACACAGGAAACGGCACCGGTGCCGGCACCGGCACCGGCACCGGCACCGGACTCAGCCTCCTCGTGATCGAGGACGACCCGGCGGGATCACTGAGCGTTCCCGAGCTGCTCGACTCCGCGGGCAAGCCCATCCGCATCCGCACCGCCCGCAACCTCACCGAGGCCGAGCGGCTGCTCACCGACGACGTGCACTGCATCCTGCTCGACCTGGCCCTCCCCGCGCCCGGCGCCGCCGAGGCGGACGAGGACGAGCTCGTCGCGCTCAAGCACGTCCTGCGGCTCGCGCCCCGGCACGCCGTCCTGGCGCTCACCGGGGACGGTGACGCCGAGCGCGGCGCCGAGGCCGTGCGGGTCGGCGCCCAGGACTACCTCTTCCGCGACGAGCTGGACGCGCGCCTGCTGAGCCGCGCCATCCGCTACGCGGTGGAGCGCAAGCGCGCGGACGCCGCCCAGCGCCAGCTGACCGAGTCACGCCTGCGCGCCCAGGAGAACGCCCGCCTGGAGCGCGGCCTGCTGCCCACCCCGCTCCTGGAAGGCTCGCCGCTGCGGTTCGCCGCGCGCTACCGCCCCGGCCGCTCGCGCGCGCTGCTCGGCGGCGACTTCTACGACACCGTGCGCACCCCCGACGGCTCCGTACACGTCATGATCGGCGACGTCTGCGGGCACGGCCCCGACGAGGCCGCGCTCGGCGTGGAGCTGCGGATCGCCTGGCGGGCGCTGACCTTCGCGGGCCTGTGCGGCGACGAGCTGCTCTCCACG
This sequence comes from Streptomyces kanamyceticus, assembly GCF_008704495.1. Lineage (NCBI taxonomy): Bacteria > Bacillati > Actinomycetota > Actinomycetes > Kitasatosporales > Streptomycetaceae > Streptomyces > Streptomyces kanamyceticus. The sequence goes on along the minus strand of NZ_CP023699.1, from coordinate 5,465,120 downwards.
CTGCAGAAGGTCCTGGAGCACGAGCGCGCGGACGAGGAGATCTTCGCGACGCTCTGCACGGTCGACATCGCGCCGGACGGCCGCAGGGCGGGACTGTGCCTCGCCGGACACCCCTCGCCGCTGATCGCGCGCGAGGGACGGCTCGCGGAACTCCTGCCGTACGAGGACGGCGGCCCTGCGCTCGGGCTCCTCCCCCGCGCGCGCTGGCCGCGCAGGCAGGTGGAGCTCGGCGGGAAGTGGAGCCTGATGCTCTACACGGACGGCCTGATCGAGGGCCGCATCGGCCAGGGCAATCAGCGCCTGGGGCAGGAGGGCATGGTGGAGATGATCCGCCGCCAGATCGCCACGGGGCTGCAGGGCGACGAACTGCTCTCGGCCGCCGTCAACGAGGTGCGCGACCTCAACGGCGGGGACCTGACGGACGACGTGGCGGTACTGCTGCTCGACCGGGCGCCGGGGGCGCGAACGGGCGCCGCTACAGCCTGACGGTGCCTACGGTGACTACCGGCCGCCGTTGTAGGGCCCGTAAGGACCATCGCTGCTGGAGCCACCGCGGCGGCCGCCGCCACCGCTGATCTGCCGGATCGCGGGCCGCACGTCGACCATGTACACGATCGTCGCGACGAGGCCGATGATCGGCAGGAACGACATGATCGGGAACAGCAGGTTCACGATGAAGGCGATCCCGAGAATGATCAGCCAGAACGGCTTGGTCTTCTTGTCCGCGGCCCGATAGGCGTCCTCGCGCCGGACGGCGGCGTCGATGAGCGCGAATCCGCTGAAGAAAATCAGGGCCAGCGACAGCAGCCACATGAAGTTCGCGAACCCCTGCATCAGCACAACGTCCACCACCAGTCTCGGCTCAACGATTACGCGGCCACGGTACCCGCTACCCCGTCAACGGGGCGGGCACGCCGTGAGTGCCCGCCCCGTACACACGGGGAACGCGTGGGTAACTCGGTACCGCGGGGACCTACTTGGCGGGCGGCGTGGTCTTCTTCGCCGTCGTCTTGCGGGTCGTGGTCTTCTTCGCGGCGGGCTTCTTGGCCGGGGCGGCGGCCGCGGCCTTGGGCTCGGCGGAATCGGCGGCCGCGGGCTCGGCGTCGGGCTCGACCGTCTCGCCGATCTCGAAGATCTCCTCGGCGACCTCGCCGCGCCAGGTCTTCACGACCTGCTCGCCGTGCTCGGCCACCTCGTCGTACTTCTCACGCGCCTTGACGGCGAACTCGGCGGCCACCCCGACACCGCGCAGCGCGAGGTCCTGAGCGGTCTCACCGATCTTCTTCAGGTCGGTGTCGAGCGTGCCGAGCACCTCGGTGACCTTGGCCTGGATGGTCTCCTGCGCCTCCTTGGCGCGGGCCCCCGCCTTGTCCTGGACGACCTTGGGGTCGGTGTTGCGCACCGCGTCGATACGGGACGGCGCCTCGGCGATCAGCTGCTCGACGATGCCGGGCACCTTCTTCGCCTGCTGGAAGGCACGGTCCGCGGACCCGGCGACGAAGTACGCGGGGGTGGGGTTGGTGAAGGTCTTGCGCAGTTCATCGGTGATGGCCATGACGATGGTCCTCCCGGATTCGCGTCGGCTTGGTCAGTTGGGTCGACTTGCTCAGCTTCAGGGTGATTGCTCAGCTTCGGGGTGATTGCTCGGTACCGGCATCGCCGCCGTCGGCCGTTCGGGGGCCTTCAACGGTGTCGGTGTCCTCATCCGCGTACGACGCGGCGTCCGCGTACGTCGAGGTCTCGAAGCCGTTCTCCTTGCGGAACGACTCGTAGATCTGCAACAGCACTTGTTTCTGACGCTCGTTGATGGAGGGGTCGGCGAGGATGACGGCGCGCGTCTCCAGCTCGTCCCGCTCCTTCTCGTCGAGGATCCCGGCCCGCACGTACAGCGTCTCCGCGGAGATCCGCAGGGCCTTGGCGACCTGCTGAAGCACCTCGGCACTCGGCTTGCGCAGGCCTCGCTCGATCTGACTCAGATACGGATTGGACACCCCGGCGGCATCGGCGAGCTGCCGCAGCGACAGCTGCGCACTGCGCCGCTGCTCGCGCAGGTACTCACCGAGATTGCCGACGTTGAGCGATGCCATGACTCGATGGTGCAGCACCCTTGCTAACTATTGCAAGCGCCTGCTTGCAAAAGTGCGCTAAGTCATTCGCCATCGTGGTGAGGTCGTGGTGAGAGTGAGCACGATAGGTGCCGTCTTTGCAGGACATCTGTCGTGCGGCCGCGGTCATGCCCCTGATGCGGTCGCAAGGCAATCCGGGAAGGCAGGGTGGTCTTCGCTAGACCGCTGCCGACAGAGGCAAGGAGCCTTTGTCGGCGCGCCAACCCGCCGCTTACGTGCTCCAGGCAGCCGGGCCGCAGGCTGCGTCTGCGGCCCGAATACCCTCCCCGTGACCGAGCTCGCGATCCTCGGACGAGTGCGCGTGCCAGTGACCTGCCTGAGGGGCTGCGTGGTGAAGGCATGGATGATCCGGGCCGGGGCTGACGGCGAACGCGAGGACGCCTCTCTCAGTGAAGGCCTAACTATCGCTGGCTGGCCCGAAGTCGGCGACCTCACCCACTGCTCACCCTGGGACGGCCTCCGCGCAGAGATCGACAAGGCCTACCCATGCGAAAACCCGCGGGTCCTGAGTAACTGGCAAGGCCAGTTGTGGCGATTTCGTTCCGTTGTCACCCCTGGCGACATCATCGTGCTCCCGCTGAAGACAGGCAGCGTTGCGCTCGGGTACATCACCGGCGACTACCAGTACCGGGCGGACTCGTCACCAGGGCTGCGCCACGTACGTACCGTCACCTGGAGCCGTACCGACGTGCCGCGCTCCGAATTTCGTGCGGACCTGCGCGCCACGCTCGGCTCGCTCCTCACTGTGAGCGAGCTGCGCCGTCTCGACGCAGCATCCCGGCTCGCTGCCCTTGCCCATGGCAGCCCTGACCCGGGAAACCCCGACGCTCCCAAGCACTTGAGGCTCCTGGAAGGCCCGGCCGCCCTGGCCGAGAAGGTGGCTGAAGCGGCTAAGGGCCGTCCCATAGAACTTGCCGTACGCGACTTCCTAAGCATCTGGGACGTCGTGAGCCGCTCGTCCAAGGCCATCGCCACCATCCGGCGTGATCTGGCTGAGTTCGGCCTCTCGACCGTCCCGCCGTTTACCGAGGTCCCGATCGACCACACCATCCGTGTCGCCCTGCAGATGCTCAAGACGGTTCAACCACAGGCTTGACCGCCACCGAGCAGAGCAGCCAGGGAGACCTACCCGTGTTGTTTGAGCGCGAACAGGGTAGGTAAGTCGGCCGTGGTCGGGAGCTGATCGTGAATGTCCTCGGCAGGCATGAGGAACGCCGCTGCAGACGGCGCCCAGGGTGATGACCGGATGGACGGAAAGGGGAAAGCACCAACTACCAACTACCCGCATTTCATACCCTCTTCAGCACGAACAAGGAGAACTGCCTGCAATCCCAGCACTCACTCGTCGGACGACGCTTTCCGTGCAGCGCGCCGAGCGTGGACCGCACATGGTGTGTCCTTGCGTCAGCCCACCGCCGTAAGAGGTCGCAACCGAATCTTGAATGAGTGCGCTGGTCGCGCGTGTCCGATCTGATGATCGGGCCGTTGATGGCTGAGTGAGCACTCGGCCGTGGATCGTGGACGATGACTTGTGGGAGCCGGTCGAACCGCTGCCGCCGCCCTGGCCGGAGCGGGCTCCAGGGGCGAAGCCGGTGTCGGACAGGCTCTGTTTGCAGGGCATTCTGTACGTGCTGTTCAACGATGCGGCCTGGCAACTCCTACCACTGGAGCTGAGGTTCGGCTCCGGACAGATCTGCTGGCGCCGCCTGGACCCGCACGTGCGTGGACGGCTCTCACGTCGGCGTGAAAAAGAGGGGGACCCGCAACCGGTCCGTCGCCGGTCGACCGGCGCAAGACGGGCAGTAAACACCGCCTGATCTGCGACGGGCGTGGCGCCCCGCTGCACGTCATCGCCACTTCGGCGAATGTCAACGACATCGCCCGGACCCTCGCCTGGTCGACGGCATCCCACCGGTCGCTGGGCGCCCTGTCCGTCCCCGCCGACGCCCCGAGGTCCTGCTCGGCGACAAGGCATACGACTCCCGGACCGTGCACCGCGAGCTCCGCCGACGCCTTATCCTGCCGGTGATCTCACGCAAGGGCGCCCCGAACATCAAGGGCCTGGGCAAGCTCCGCTACGTCGTCGAGCAGACCTTCGCCCTGCTCCACCAGTTCAAGTGCCTCGCCGTCCGGTGGGAACGACGAGTCGAACTCCACGGCGCCTTCATCTCGTTGGCATGCGGCCTCATCTGCTGGAGACGACTCAAAAAGGGCCGATCATGATCGCGTTACGAGCTCTTAGGTCGTTTCGGCTGGCCGGACTTCTACAACGTCATACCGGGCATGGCGATCGCTGGACCATTGCTGCATCCGTTCCGCCACCGGGCCGGAAACGATCCAGGTGGCAAGGTTCACCCCTCCGCCGATCATCATTGCTTGGGGTGAAGGGTCCACCAGAGTGGAGGCGATTCCGCTGCTTACGCTGATGACAGCATTGACGTATATAGAGGTGCTCGGACGCGGAGGGGCAGCTGGGCTACCGAGCCTGTTGCCGATCTCCTGAAGGCTCTCCACATCCCAGTTCTCCCACCAGTTGTGCAGCTCCTCACTATGATCTTCGAGGAACCCGGCCCACTGCTCAGTGGTCATTCGTCCGAGCTGTTCCTGAAAGTTGTGTGGGTAAATAACAGTCCGGGCTGGATCTCTCAATCTGAGTGACGCTTTTCGCCGAACGCCTCGTAGAGCCGCCGAGTCCTCGCTGGAGAACATGGCGTGTTCAGCCTGAGCGATCGTGCGATAGTAGCAGCGGTCGAAGGCGAGCTTGAGCTGAAATGCATCGCCCCGCTCCGCCGCGTCGGCCTGATTGAGGCGCTCAATTTCTCGCCATACCAGGCTGCGGCGACGTGTTCCTGTCCGGACGTCCAGAGTTGCGGGGGAGGAAATGCGGGATGCGATGAACCGCGCGGCCGGAGTCAGTAGGGGCAAGTCCGCAAAGCCCTCCATGGCAAAGGACTGTGTGTCATCCCCGTATGGCTGCGCCGGGCGGGTAACCAGACTGCCATGACGCTCTGCGTCGACCCAGAAGCGCCACGAGTCGCGGATACGTTCGCATTCGATTGCAGGAACGATGCCCGTATCTCTAATAAGACCGAAGAGCCCTTCCACCACTCCGTCTCGCGTGCAGCGGCGGTCGACTTCCTCACGGGTGGCGCTCACTTCCAAAGCTTCTTGAAGAGCCATCCGTTGAGGCTTTGAAGCAGCCAGCGATGAGAACAGGAATGGTCGAGATATCATGTCCCGTAACGAATCTTCCAGGCTGTTACCAGAGACCGTGACTTCAAATGGGAGAGTTCGCATACTTCCGGTCAAGAAGCCACTGATGCGGTCCATGTATCGATCGTTGGCGATCAAGTGAAAGAGGCACCCGTCCAAAAGTTGGGTATGAGTCTGTAACCGCCGATGGCTACGAATGACATCCCAGCGAAATCGCCCAATAACCGACACGTCGACGCGAGGTCGCACCAGTCGCGTCACATCACTACTCGATCCAAGAAGCGTGTTGCGCTGGCGGACAGAATCGTAGTACTGAGCCAAGAGTGGTGGAACTATCACGTGCGGCTTCGCTCTTTAGACGTCAGCGACCTGCACCTGAGGTCGGGGAATTGAAATAGCACATGCGCGGCAGGCTTGTCTAGGTCACGGTCCCGTTTGGCTCGTGATCCAAACAGCTCCCCTGACGGCCGGAAACTTAAGGAAGAGTTGTTTACCAGTGTGGTGGGTGAGCCTGCGATGGCGATCTCCACGCGGAGCAAGGACCTGCACGACGACTGCTCTCATCGGTGTCCGGGCGTAGCGTATGGGGCACACTGCCCGCATGTGGCGAAAGGGAACCGATGAGCACAGCAAGATCCCGCATGGCAGGAAAAGCATGCCTGGTCACAGGCGCAGCAAGCGGAATTGGACGGGCGACCGTCGAGGCACTCGTGCGCGAAGGCGGAGCCGTCGTGGCCATGGATTGGAACGAGCCGCGGCTAATTAACCTCAAAGAAGAACTGGGTAACCAGGGACTGAAAATTTCTATAGTCTCTGGTGATGTCTCGAGAGTGAGCGACGTCAAGCGCGCGATCCTTACCGCCACGGAACCAGCTGGCCGTCTTGATGTTCTCGTGGCGAACGCAGGAATCATCCCGCTTTCCGGGATTTCAGAATCCACTCCTGAGGAATGGGAAAAAGTCATGGCGATCGACGGGAAGGGGATGTTCCTCTGCTGCAAGTATGCAATCGAAGAGATGCGCAAGAGTGGCGGAGGAGCGATTGTCTGCACGTCCTCAGTCTCTGGCGTAGCGGGACAGCGGAACCAGGCGGTGTATGGGCCAGCGAAGTTCGTGGCTTCAGGGTTGACGAAGCACCTCGCAGTGGAATGCGCCGGCGAAGGGATCAGGGTAAACGCTGTGGCACCCGGAACGATTATGACCGAACGCGTTCAAGAACTGAGAGATTCCCCTGGCGGAGATGATTACATTGCATCGATGGTCAGCGCCCACCCCATAGGAAGGCTGGGAGAGCCGCGTGAAGTGGCCGCGGCAATTGCTTTCCTTGCATCAGACGAGGCATCCTTCATTACCGGAGTGGTCTTGCCGGTGGATGGCGGGTACTTGGCTCAGTGAGCGTTTCCAGGGCAGCCGAGGACGTACAGGATGCCCTGCAGGCACAGTCGGTCTGCCGCCGACGATGCACCCCACTTTGCGCTCCAGTTCGGCTGCTGGGCCAGGGAGATGATCAGCTGCTGGTTGGGCTGGAATTTGCCGGTGACGTGGTCGAGGTGCTGTCCCAACCGCTGTGTATCCGTTTCCTTAGAACTCGTAACAGGGTCATGGCGGGATGGCCTGGTCGGGCATGACCGGTGTGACGCTTCAGCTATTGGCGATGCCGTGCTAGACCGAGGCCGAGTTCGATCACATCTTCCGCCTCGACTACCACCCTCGAAGACAATCCCTCCCCCGGTTCCATACGGCCCTCGCCAAACTGGTCGACCAAGCAATCGCTGACGCACGAAGTGCTCAGAGTGGCTGAGGCCACCGAAGTTGTCGTCCACTCACCAGCAACGAATCCGAATGACGTCGCGCACGGTGCTGGCCTAGCGTTCCGCCCATGCCCTCCCAGGATGACGCCACCGACAGCAAGCCCCATGTGACCATCCGCTGCCAGGACAACGCGTCCGTCGGCGTGACGTTCTGCGATCGGTTCAGCTTCGACGCGGACTCTGTGCACTATGCCGTTGAGCTGCGGGCCCCTGGTCTGACCGCTCGTGTCAACGAGGTCGTCGCCTGGATCTGGGACAGTGATCTCTCCACGTTCCTGGAAGAGCTTGCCGCCGACTACCAGGGCTGGGACGGCGAACGGAGCTGGCAGACCAACGACCAAGACCTGACGGTGTCGGCGGTCTTCCGGTCCGGCGGTCACGTCGGGGTGACTTGGGCCTTGCGGCCGTGGCCGCAGGCCGCCGGCGGCTGGGGCGCCTCGGTGACCACCTGGCTGGAGGCCGGAGAGCAAATGACCTCGCTGGCAGCCGAAGTCCGGCTTCTCCTCACTGACGAGTAGATCCGAGGACTAGACCTGACGAGACGCTTGTCAGCGCAGCGTGATGCAGAACGGATGCCCCGCCGGGTCGGCGAGGACCCTCGCGCTGTCGTTGTCGTGCGGCTGGTGGTCCGGGCGGGTCGCGCCCAGGTTCAGGAGGTGGGTTTCCACCGCGTCCAGGTTGTCTTCGACCTTGAAGCAGAGGTGCAGTTGCTGCGGGACGATCTGGTCCGGCCAGCTCGGCGGCCGGTAGTCGTCGACTCGCTGGAAGCCGATGAACAGGCCGTGCTCGCCGCTCAGGCCCGCGAAGTCGGTGTTCGAGGCCGGGTGCGGTTCGAGGCCCGTGGCCTGCTGGTAGAACGCCGCCAACGCCGTCGGATCGGGGCAGTCGAGCGTTATCGCGGCCAGCTTCATCTGCGGGGGCATGCGGACACCCTAGAGAGACGGGGAGGGAGGGGGACGAGGGGGCACTGCGCGTGTCAGGTGTGCCAGAGCGCGTGTCAGAGGTGTGTCAGGTCGGTGACAGGGGCCGACGCGATCGTAGAGGCATCAACCGGGAGCGGGGCGGAAAACACCGGCCCGTCGCCCGACCCGGACACCGATCCCAGGAGTTCACACCATGTCTCTCAACCTCACCCTCACCGCCCAGGACAAGCTCACCCTGCGCACCGCCGCCTACGGCGCCGTCTCGCTGCTCGCCGCCGCCGACGCCGCCGGATCGCCCCACAAGATCGCCACCCACGGCTCCATCGCGCTGACCTCCGCCACCGGCCCCATCGGCCACGTCCTCGCCGAGAAGTCGAAGATCGGGGACCTGAACGGCAAGTCCGTCGCCGAGCTCGCCGACCGGGTGCTGCCCGCCCTCACCGAGACCATGGGTCTGCTCGTGGACCGGGACCCGGCCGAGGCCGCCAACTTCCGCGCCACCATCAACACCGCCATCGAGGCGGCCGCCCGTACGTACAAGGGCGAGCCGAGCCCCGTCATGACCGAGATGGCCCGGAAGATCAACGGCGCCCTCGACGCCGCCTGACGGGGGCATGGGTTCCGCACCGTCCGGCAGGCTCAACTGCCGGACACCCATGGCAAACTCAGCGCGTGCAGATCAGGATGCTGGGTCCATTCGAGGTGCTCACGAGCGACGGCGAACCGGTCGACGTGCCGGGCGCGCGGCTGCGCGGGCTGCTCATCGCCCTCGCGCTCCGGCCGGGACACGCGGTCCCCAAGGCGTCGCTCGTCGACTGGATCTGGGGGGAGCAGCCGCCCGCCGACGCGACGAACGCGCTGCAGCGCCTGGTCTCCCGGCTGCGCAAGGTACTGCCGGAGGGGACGGTCGAGGGGCAGCCGGACGGCTACCGCCTCACCGTGCCGCCCGACGCCGTCGACGCCGTACGGTTCGAACGCCTCGTCGGCGCGGGCCCCTCCCGCGCCGAGGACGCCTCCCGGCGCGCGCCGCTGCTGCGCGAGGCGCTCGGGCTGTGGCGCGGCGCGGCCCTCCAGGACGTCGGTCTGCAGGAGAGCGAGGCGTTCGACGCCGCCGTCACCCGCCTCGAAGGGCTGCGGCTCACCGCCACCGAGGAGCGGTACGCCGCGGAGGTCACCCTCGGCCACGGCGCCGAGGTCATCACGGAACTGACCGACCTGGTGGCCGCGCACCCCATGCGGGAGCGGCTCGTCGCCTCGCTGATACGCGCCCTGGCCTCCGCCGGACGCGACAGCGAGGCCCTTCAGGTCTACGAGCGCGTACGCGAAGCACTCGCCGACGAGTTGGGCGTGGACCCCTCGTCGGAGCTCTCCGCCCTCCATGTCTCCCTGTTGCGGGGCGAGTTGGTGCGACGTGAGGAGACGACCCGTAAGACCAACTTGCGCGCGGAGCTGACCAGTTTCGTCGGCAAGGACGCCGAGGTCGCCGCCGTCCGCGAGCTCATCGCCGAACACCGGCTCACCACCGTGATCGGCCCCGGCGGCGCGGGCAAGACCAGGCTCGCCACGGAGACGGCCCGTACGCTCCTGGCCGATCTGCCCGACGGCGGCTGGCTGGTGGAGCTCGCCGCCATCGGCGCGGACGGCGACACGAACGACGTCGCGCAGATGACGATCACCGCTCTCGGCCTGCGCGACGCCCTCCTCGGCGCGGCCCCGAACGCGGAGCTGACCGACCGGCTCATCACCGCCATCCGCGAGCGCGACGCGCTCCTGGTCCTCGACAACTGCGAGCACGTGATCGAGTCCGCGGCGGTCTTCGCCCACCGGCTGCTCGGCGAGTGCGGGCGGCTGCGGATCATCGCGACGAGCCGTGAACCCCTCGGCATCACCGGGGAGGCGCTGTGGCCCATCGAGCCGCTCGCCGTGCCGGACGAGGCCGCGGGCCCGGCCGGGATCGAGTCGTCGCCCGCCGTCCAGTTGCTGCGGGACCGGGCGGGTGCGGTGCGCAGGAACCTCGCGGCCGACGCGGGCACGCTGGCGACCATGGTGCGCGTGTGCCGGGCGCTCGACGGCATGCCGCTGGCGATCGAACTGGCCGCGGCCAGCCTGCGTACGCTCTCCATCGACCAGCTCGCCCACCGCCTCGACGACCGGTTCCGCCTGCTCACCAGCGGCAGCCGCACCGCCCTGCCCCGGCACAAGACGCTGCGCGCGGTGGTCGACTGGAGCTGGGAACTGCTCACCGACGCCGAACGCGCGGTCCTGCGCAGGCTCTCGGTGTTCTCGGGCGGGGCGAGCACGGAGGCGGCGGAAGCGGTGTGCGCGGGCGAAGCGGTGCGCGCGGGCGATGGGGTGTACGCGGGTGAAGCGGTGCGCGTGGGCGATGGGGTGTACGCGGGCGACGAGGTCGACCGCGATGACGTCCCCGAGCTGCTCACCGCCCTCACCGAGAAGTCGCTCCTCCGCGCCGAGGGCGAGCACGCCCCGCGCTACCGCATGATCGGCACCATCAAGGAGTACGCCGCCTGGCGCCTCGCGGAGGCGGGCGAAGCCGAGTCCGCGCGCCACGCCCACCTCGCCCACTTCACCGGGCTCGCCGAGACCGCGGAGCCGAATCTGCGCCGCGCCGAGCAGCTGGCCTGGCTCGCCGTGCTCGACGCCGAGCACGACAACATCAGCGCGGCGATGCGCGGCGCGCTCGGCGCGGGCGAGGCGCGGGGGGCGATGCGGCTCGCGGCGGCCGCGGGCTGGTACTGGTGGCTCAGCGGGCACAGGACCGAAGGCATGGAACAGCTCACGGCGGCCACCAAGGTGCCGGGCGACGTACCCGACGCGATCCGGGCCACCGTGTACGCGCTCCTGGTGAACTTCGTGACCGCGGGCCCCGGTGACGAACACCAGGCCGCCGAGTGGATCCACAAGGCGTACGAGTTCAGCATGCGCAGCCTGGACAGCGAGGCACGCCATCCGCTGATCGGCTTCATCACCCCGCTGGAGCGCATGCTGCGGGAGCCGGCTGCCTTCCTGCCCGCCTTCGAGGAGCTGCTCGACGACGAGGACCCCTGGGCGCGGGCGCTCGCCCGGCTGCACCTGGGCAAGATGCGGATCCTGCTCGGCCACGGCGGCCTTGACGCCGACGCGCACCTGAAGACGGCGCTCGCCGAGTTCCGGGTGCTCGGCGAGCGGTTCGGGACCTCGTTCGCGCTGACCGAACTGGCGGACCGGATCGCCGTGCGGGGCGACTTCGCCGGGGCGTGCGCGCACTACGAGGAGGCGATCGCGATCGTCACCGAGGTCGGCACCACCGAAGACGTCATCGGCATGCGGTCGCGGCAGGCGCTGCTGCACCGGCTCTCCGGCGACGCGGACGCCGCCGCGGCCGCCCTGGCCGAGGCGCAGCGGCACGCGGAGCGGGTCGCCTGGCCCGGCGCGCTGGCCCTGCTCGCCTTCGCCAAGGCGCAAGTCGCCCGGTGGAACGGCGAATCCGCGACGGCGTACGAGCAACTGGCCGTGACCAAGGAACTGTTGGGCAAGGAGGCGGAGGAAGGGATCATCCTCGCGACGACGCACGATCTGCTCGGATATCTCGCCGACGACCTCGGCGAGTCCAGGGCGCACCGCGCGGCGGCCTGCGCGGCGGCGACCGAGACGGGGCACGCGTCGGTGATCGCGCAGGTGCTCGTCGGGGTCGCGGACCTCGCGCTGCGCCAGGGCGACCACGCGCAGGCCGCGCGGCTGCTCGCGGCGAGCACGGGCGTACGCGGACTGCCCGACCTCTCCCACCCGGACGCGGTGCGGATCGAGCGGGCGGCACGGAGCCGCCTCGGCGAAACGAAGTTCGCCGAGGCGGCCGAGGAGGGGGCCGGGACCGGCTGGTCCGGGCTCGTGGAGGTCACGCTCGCTTCTTGAACGTGGAGACCGCCCACAGGTAGCCGACGAGGGCGAACCCGACGCACCAGGCGAGGCTCGCGAGCACGTCACCGCTCGACGGGTCGCCCACGAGGAACCCGCGCAGCGCCTCGATGATCGGGGTGAAGGGCTGGTACTCGACGAACTGCCGCACCCCGGCCCCCATCGAGTCCGACGGCACGAACGCGCTGCTCAGGAACGGCAGCATGATCAGCGGCACGGTGGCCATGCCCGCCGACTCCGGGGACTTCGCGGCGAGGCCGAGGGCGACGGTGAGCCAGGCGGCCGCGAAGCTGAGCAGCAGGACGACACCGAGCGCGCCGAGCCAGTCGACGGCGCTCGCGCCCGGGTCGAACCCCAGGAGGAAGGCCATCCCGATGATCGCCGCGCAGGCCACCAGACAGCGCACCGTGGTGATGACGACGTGCCCGGTCAGGATGGCGCCGCGGGAGACGTCCATGGTCCTGAAGCGGTTGATGATGCCCTTGGTCATGTCGTCGTTCACGGACGTCGAGGTGGCCCCGAGGCCGTAGCTGACGGCCATCACCAGGAGGCCCGGTGTCGCGTAGTCGATGTACGCGGCACCACCGACATCGAACGCGCCGCCGAACACCTTGACGAACATCAGCATCATCACGAGCGGGAAGAGGATCGCGTTGAACACCGTGACCGGGTTCCGCAGGGTGTGCTTCAGATTGCGGCGCAGCATGATCCCGGCGTCGGCCAGGGGCGTCGAGAGGGTGCTCATCGCGCGATCTCCTTCGAGGTGGTCGAGCTGTCGATGTTCGTGAGGTCATCGGTGTTCGTACGGTCATCGGTGTTCGTACGGTCGGTCAGCGCGAGGAAGACGTCGTCGAGGTCGGGGGTGTGCACGGTCAGCTCGTCCGCCTCGACGCCCGCCGACTCCAGCCAGTCGAGGATGGCGCGCAGCTCGCGCTGGGTGCCGTCGCTCGGGATCCGCAGCGAGAGCGTCTCGTCGTCCGTGCTGACCTCGCGCAGCGCCGCGGCGGCGGAGCGGTACGCGGCCTGGTCGGTGAACCGCAGGCGCACGTGCCCGCCGGGGATGAGCCGCTTCAGCTCGTCCGACGTGCCCTCCGCGGCGATCCTGCCGTCGCTCAACACCGCGATGCGGTCGGCGAGTTCATCGGCCTCGTCCAGGTACTGGGTGGTGAGGAAGATGGTGGTGCCCTCGCTCACCAGCTCGCGGACGATCTGCCACATCGTGCGCCTGCTGCGCGGGTCGAGGCCCGTCGTCGGCTCGTCGAGGAAGATGATCCGCGGGCTGCCGACCAGCGTCATCGCCAGGTCCAGCTTGCGGCGCATGCCGCCGGAGTACGTCGCCGCCATCTTGTCGGCCGACTCCGTCAGGTCGAACCGTTCCAGGAGCCCGGCGACCACCTGGCCCGCGGAGCGCACGCGCTTCAGGTCCGCCATGAGCCGCAGGTTCTCGCGGCCCGTGAGGAGTTCGTCCACGGCGGCGAACTGACCGGTGACGCCGATGGCCTTGCGCACCTCCTTGGTGCCGGTGACCACGTCGTGCCCATCGACGCGCAGCGTGCCCGCGTCGGCGCTCATCAGGGTCGTCAGGATGTTCACGGTCGTCGTCTTGCCCGCGCCGTTGGGGCCGAGCAGGGAGAAGACCGATCCTGCGGCGACATCGAAGTCGATGCCGTCGAGCACGGTCTTGTCGCCGTATGCCTTGCGCAGTCCGGAAACCGCGATCGCCGAAGTTTTCATGCGCCGACCATCGCGGCCGTCCCTGACACCCGGCTGTCACGCCGCTGACACGGTGCCCCCTTGGACGTCAGGCGTCAGGCGTCAGGCGTCGAAGCGGCGGCGCGCGTCCTCGATGTGCCCGAGGTGCTCGTGCGTCCAGCCGCACATGGCGTCGACCGTGGCGCGCAGGCCACGGCCCGCCGCCGTGAGGGTGTACTCGACCCGCGGCGGCACGGTGGGGTGCACCTTCCTGTCGACCAGGCCGTTGCGCTCCAGCATGCGCAGGTTCTGGGTGAGCATCTTGTGGCTGACGCCCTCGACCTCGTCGCGCAGCTCGCTGAAGCGCAGGGTGCGCTCGCCGAGCGCCTCGACGATCAGGAACGCCCACTTGTTGGCGACGTCGGAGAAGATCTCCCGCGCCAGCGAGTCGGCGCGCCTGAGGTCCGCGTCCTCGGGCAGGCCCTTGAGCTCGTGCTTGGTAGACATCGGGTTCCCTCGTCACTGAAGAGTGGGTTCTTCCAGGTGGGCGCTGACTCTCCTACGGTTCCTGAGTAACTACAAGAGAGCAAGCCCGCCTGAGCAGTCGGGTCGGTACCGTATTCATGTGCCTCTCTCCGACCTCGTCCGGCTGCGGCGGGCCCGTGACCGGATGGACCGCGAATACACGCAGCCGCTGGACGTCTCCGCGCTGGCCGGTGACGCCCTCATGTCCCCCGGCCACTTCTCGCGCAGCTTCCGCGCCGCCTACGGCGAGACGCCGTACAGCTACCTCATGACCCGCAGGATCGAGCGCGCCAAGGCGCTGCTGCGGCGCGGGGACCTGTCGGTGACGGACGTCTGCATGGAGGTGGGCTGTACGTCGCTCGGCTCGTTCAGCTCGCGCTTCACCGAGCTGGTCGGCGAGAGCCCCAGCGCGTACCGGGCGCGCGACCACGGGGACGGGGCGGCGATTCCCGCGTGCGTCGCGAAGGTCTATACGCGTCCGGTCAAGAACGGGGTCAAGAACGGGGTCGAGGACGGGGTCAAGAGCGGAGTCACGAGCGGGGTCGAGGACGGGAATCCGCGTTCGGTGCCTGCACTCAAGGACCCGTCCTGATACCGTCGCCCTGCACATGACCGGCAGGACCGTGGGACCGAGGAGGTGAGACCCATCAACGCAGGACCAGGCTGGGTGCTCTCCTCCTTCGCGGCGGTGCGGTTGTTCTGACGCGGGTGGCCCTGGGAGTGCCCACAGGCACCCCACTGAAAGGACCTCCACCATGCCCGCGCCCTCTTCCCTTTCGTCTTCTTTCTCGTCTTCTTTCTCCGCGCCTGACGGAACCCGTCTCTCGTACGACGTCATCGGCGAAGGCCGCCCCCTGATCTGCCTGCCCGGCGGACCGCAGGACTCCGTGTACCTCGGCGACCTCGGCGGACTCTCCGCGCACCGGCAGCTGATCCGGCTCGACCTGCGGGGCACCGGCCGCTCCGAGCGCCCCGCCGACCTCGCGTCCTGCCGCTGCGACCGGCTCGTCGACGACGTCACGGCGCTGCGCGAGCACCTCCGCCTCGACCTCGGGCTCGACGTCGAACGCACGGACGTGCTCGCGCACAGCGGCGGCGCGAACCTGGCGCTCCAGTACGCGGCACGGCATCCCGAGCACGTCGGCAGGCTCGCGCTGATCACACCGAGCGTCCGTGCCGTCGACATCGCGATCACCGCGGACGACCGCCTGGAGACGGCTCGGCTGCGCGCGGCCGAGCCATGGTTCCCGGCGGCGTACGCGGCGCTGCGCGAGATCACCGAGGGGCGGGCCACCGGTGACAGCTGGGCAGCCATCGCCCCTTTCTCGTACGGCCGTTGGGATGCGGAGGCCCGCCGCCACCAGGCGGCCGAGGCGGGGCAGATGGACCACGAGGTGGTGGCCGCGTTCGGCGCCGAGGGAGCGTTCGACGCCGCCGCGACGCGTGACGCGCTCGCCCGCTTCGTACGTCCGGTGCTGCTGCTCACCGGCGAGGTGGACCTGAGTGCGCCGCCGCGTCCGATGGCGGAGCTCAAGTCCCTCTTGCACGGAGGGCAGTTGAGCGTGCAGCCCGGTGCGGGGCACTTCCCGTGGCTCGACGATCCCGGGCGGTTCGTGGCGGTCGTGGCGGAGTTCCTGGGGTAGGCCCGGACCCGGCCGCTCGGTCATGCCGTGCGCTCAGGCCGTTCAGACCGCTCAGGCCTCGCGGGCTCGTGCCGCGAGCAGCGCGACCAGGAGGGACGGGGCCAGGAGGAGGGCGAAGGCCGTGGTGTAGCCGGGGCCCGGCGTCGCGGCGAGCGCACCGGCCGCGGTGAACAGGGCCGACGCGACGGCCATCACCGTGACCTGGCCCAGGTTCTGGGTGGTCTGCATCGCGGCGCTCGCGTAGCCCTGGCGGTCCGGGGGGCTGTGGCCAAGGGAGAGGAGGGTGAGCGACGGGGTCAGCAGGCCCATGCCGATGGCGGCGGCGGGCATCGCCGAAGCGGCCAGCGCCGTGCCCGTGGCGCCGGGCCCGAACAGGCCCGACAGCGTGCTGAGCGCGGCCAGCGCCACGGCTGCCGCCATGATCAGCGCGCCGATCACCACCAGGCGGTGCCGGGGCCGTCCGGCGAGCAGGTGGCCCTGGACCCAGGACGCGGCGGCCCAGGCCACGGCGGCGCCCGTGAACGCGAGTCCGGTCACCAGGGGGGCGGCGTGCCGTTCCGTGACGAGGTACAGCGGGACGAACGCCTCCAGCGTGAAGAACGCTCCGGAGGCCAGGCCGCGCAGCAGCACCGACGCGGGCAGACCGCGGGCCGCGCGCCAGGTGCGGGGCGGCAGGAGCCGCGCGGCGAAGACCCCGAGCACCGCGAACCCGCCCGCTCCGCAGAGGAGATGGAGCAGATCCCACCCCGAAGCGGCGTACTGCCCGAGCGCGGCCCCCACGCTCACCGCGGCGGCAACGACCAACGAGGGCCGCACCCTGTCCACGCCACTCGCCACGCCATCGGCGTCCTTCCGGGACGCCTCACCGGGCGCCTCCCGAAGCTCTTGCCCGGCCGCCGCCCTGTCTGCCTTCCCGGCCGCGCCCTCACCTGCCTCACCGTCCGCGTTACCGGCCACCTCGCCGGGCACCTCCCGAGACACTTGCCCGGCCGCCTCGCCGAGCGCCTTCCCGGGTGCTTCGCCGAGCGCCTTCCCGGGTGCTTCGCCGAGCGCCTTCCCGGGTGCTTCGTCGGCCGTCTCCCCCTCCGTCGTACGGCCAGGTCCACTCCCCGCGCCCCCGCGCAACAGCACCACCACCGCTATCGCCGGAAGCACCGTCACCGCGGCCAGGCCGTAGAACACCGCGCGCCACGACCACCACTCCGCGACCAGGCCCGCGAGCGGCGGGCCCGTGAGGGACGGGATGATCCAGCACGTGCTCATCAGGGACAGCGCGCGCGGTCGCAGACGATCGGGATACGTCTGGGCGACGGCCGTGTTGACCGCGACCGCGATCATTCCGGCGGCGAGGCCGTCCAGGAAGCGGCCCGCGGCCAGTTGCCAGATGGAGGTGCTGGCCGCCGAGATCAACAGCGTCGCCACGGCGAGCGCGACGCCCGCGGCCAGCGGCCCGCGTGCCCCCGCCCGGTCCGCCCAGTCGCCGCCGAGCACCCCGCCCAGCAGGCTCGCGGCCACGAAACAGCCTGCCACCAGCGGGTAGAGCGCCACCCCGTCCAGGTCCCGCGCGGCCAGCGGCAGCGTCGGCACCACGGCCAGCGCGGCGAAACCGGTCAGGAACATCACGGCGGCGATGCTGGTGGTGGCCGCCAAGTACGGCCGGGAGTAGAGACCTTCGCGTACGACGACGGGCCGCTCGACGCCTCCCCCACCCGCGGGCTCCCCGGTTCCGGACCTCGTCAGTTCCCGTGCCCTCGGATGATCAGTCACGAGCGCACAAGCTAGGCCCGCCCCCGCACCGGCCGCCAGTTGTTTTCCCGGTAGGGGGGGAGAGCGGGCCGATCACCCGGTCACCCGGTCACCCGGTCAGCCGGTCAGCCGGTCAGCCGGTCAGCGTCGGATAGTCGGTGTAGCCCTCGGCACCGCCCACGTACATCAGGCCCTTGTCGTTGAGCGGGTTGAGCGGCGCGCCGACCCTCATCCGCTCGACCAGGTCAGGGTTGGCGAGGAAGGACCGGCCCAGCGAGATCAGGTCGGCCCCGGCGGCGAGCAGCCGCTCGCCCGCGCCCCGGCCGCCGTCGGCGGGCAGCGGTCCGCCCCAGCCGAGCACCGGGTTGGCGATCAGCGTGCCGGACCAGTTCGCGCGGATCTCCTTGAAGAGGACGGTGTCCGGGTCGGCGAAGACGACGTGCAGGTAGGCGAGTTGGCCGATCCCCGCGAGTGCGTCGACGAGCGCCGGATAGATGTCCTCGGTGTCGCCCTCCTCGATGCCGTTGACCGTGATGCCGGGCGCGACGCGCACGCCCACCCGCTCCGGGCCGATCTCCTCGGCGACGGCACGGACCACCTCCACCACGAACCGGATGCGGTGCGCGACCGGACCTCCGTAGGCGTCGGTGCGCTGGTTGGTGTTCTTCGCGAGGAACTGCTGGAGGAGGTAGCCGTTGGCGGCGTGCACCTCCACGCCCTCGAAACCCGCGTCGATCGCCCGCCGCGCTGCTGCCGCGAAGTCGGCGACGGTCGAACGGATCTCGTCGACCGTCAACTCCTTTGGTACGACCGCTGGTTGATGCCCGCTCGGCGTGTGCACGGTGTCCTGCAACGGCACCGGCGAGGGCGCGACCGGCATAAGACCGCTGTTGTCCGGGTGCCCGATGCGCCCGCCGTGCTGCAGTTGCAGGAACATCCGCCCGCCCGCGTCCCGCACGGCATCGGTGACCCGCCGCCAGCCCGCCACGTGCGCGTCGGTGTGGATGGCGGTGATGTTGGCGTACGTCTGTCCGACGGCGTTCGGCGTCGCGGCCTCGGCGACGATGAGTCCGGCGGTGGCGCGCTGGGCGTAGTACGTGGCCATGACGGGCAGCGGGACGCCGTCGGCGGAGGCGCGGTTGCGGGTCATGGGCGCCATGACGAGCCGGTTGGGGAGCCGCAGCTCACCGAGGCGGGCGGGGCTCAGGAGCGGGGATTCCACCGGGGCGGAGGAGGCGGTGGCGGGGGTGGTGGGGCTGGTGGAGGTGGTGGAGGTGGTGGTCATGGCGTCTGTGCTCCCTGGCGTGGCCCTTGTCCTGCTGACAGGGACGACTCTGCTCCCGGGCGCTTCGGAGACGCTGACGGTCGGCTGACGGCTGACGCCCGGTGGAGCAGAGGAGGAACAGGCAGGGTGGTCAGGCGTCCTGTCCGCTGAAGAAGGCTCGCCGGTAGTCCCCCGGCGACACCCCTACCTGCTTGAGGAAGTGGTGGCGGAGGTTGTTCGCCGTGCCGAGGCCGCTGAGTTCGCCGATCTTCTCCACCGGCAGGTCCGTCGATTCGAGCAGGCCCTGGGCCCGCGCGAGGCGCTGATTGAGGAGCCACTGGAGCGGTGTCGTGCCGGTGGCCGCCTGGACGCGCCGGTAGAGCGTGCGCGGGCTCAGCGCCGCGCGGCGCGCCAGATCGTCGACGGTGAGCGGCCGGTCCAGGTGCGCGCGAGCCCATTCCAGTACGGCCCCCAGGCCCTCGTCGTCCGTCGCGGGCACGGACAGGTCGATGAACTGCGCCTGCCCGCCGGGACGGTGGGCGGGCACCACCATGCGCCGGGCCAGCTGGTTCGCCACGTGCGCGCCGAGGTCGCGGCGGACCAGGTGCAGACAGAGGTCGAGCCCCGCGGTGAGGCCCGCGCTGGTGAGGACGTCGCCGTCGTCGACGTACAGGACCGAGTCGTCGACGGTCACCTCCGGGTAGCGGGCTGCGAGTTGGGCGGTGTGCATCCAGTGCGCGGTGGCCCTGCGGCCGTCGAGGAGACCGGCCTCGGCGAGCGCGAAGGCGCCGGTGCACAGCGAGACCATCCGGGCGCCCGCGGCGTGGGCGCGGCGCAGGGCGTCGGCGAGGCCGGGCGGCAGCGGCGCGCCCTCCTCCACACAGCGGTCGGGCACCGAGGTCACGACGACGGTGTCCGCCCCGACGAGCCCGTCCAGACCGTAGGGCGTGCGCAAGGACAACCCGAAGTCACCACCACCCCGCGGCCCTTCCCCTGCTCCCTCCTTCTCCCCCGCTCCCTCCCCCTCCCTCTCGCCCGCCCCCGACTCACGCGTCGAGCACAGCCGCAGGTCGTACCAGTGCTCCGCCAGGTCCGGCTGCGGCTTGCCGAACACCGTGAGCGGAATGCTCAGTTCGTACAGCTCCCAGGACGGGAGCCCGATCTCCTCTGTCACGACCACCGCGACGGATCCAGCGCTCATGCCCCGAGCGTACGAGGAGGTGAGCGCCCCTCGGGGCGTGGCGGGATTTTGGTGATCACCGTCAGGGCTGTCACTGTTCCGCGCCGCCACCCCCTGCGAGCGTGTTCCTCATGAACGCACACACCAACCCCGCTCCCGTCGTGAACGCACACACCACCCCCACCCCCGTCCCCGTCACGGTCATCGGCCTCGGCAACATGGGCGCCGCCCTCGCCGCCGCCCTCCTCGACCGCGGTCACCCCACCACCGTCTGGAACCGCACCCCGCAGAAGGCCAAGGCGCTGGTCGATCGGGGCGCACGGCTCGCCGCGGACCCCGCCGACGCGGTCGCCGCGAGCCCGGTCGTGCTGGCCTGCGTCCTGGACGACGCGGCCCTGCGCGAGATCCTCGACCCGCTCGCGGAGTCCGGCGCCCTGACGGGGAAGTCCCTGGTGAACCTCACCTCCACCTCTCCGGAGGGGGCCGACGAGATGTCCGCGTGGGCCAGTACGCACGGCATCGGCCATCTCGACGGCGGGATCATGACGACGCCCGAGGGGGTCGGCAACCCGGAGCTGATGTTCCTCTACAGCGGTTCGGCCGAGGTCTTCGCGACCTACCGGCCGGTGCTCGCCGCCCTCGGCGACCCCATCCACCTGGGCACCGAGCCGGGCCTCGCCTCGCTCTACGACACCGCGCTGCTCGGCCTGATGTGGGCGACGTTCACCGGCTGGCTGCACGGGACGGCCATGACCGGCGCCGACGGGACGCGCGCCGAGGACTTCACGGCCGTCGCGCTGCGCTGGCTGAACGGCGCCGTCGCCGGTTTCCTCACCCGGTACGCGGGTCAGGTGGACGCCGGTCACTACCCGGGTGACGACGCCACCGTGGACGTACAGATCGCGACGATCGGCCACCTCATCCACGCGGCGGCGGACCGGGGTGTGGACAACGCGCTGCCCGAGCTCCTGAAGGCCACCATGGAGCGGGCCGCGGCGGCGGGTCACGGCGGTGACAGCTACGCGAGCGTCATCGAGGTACTGCGCGGGGGCGCGGCCGCCAAACGGTAGCGAGAGGGCAATTTCGGTCGATATCCGCCAGATTCGTGTGACCGTTCTGCAACAGCCGCCCCATAGAGACCATTTTCCGGGCAAGGATGGGTCGTCAGCACTCCGCCGTCCGGGAGAAGAAGCCAGATGAACCGGCCACTGCGCCACATAGCCGTTTTCTGCGGGATCCTCAGCCTCGCGCTGCTGCTGCGCGCGACCTGGGTCCAGTTCGCCGAGAACGACGAGCTGGCCAACCACGAGCACAACCGCCGGGTGCAGATCGAGGCCTTCTCCCACCCGCGCGGCGACATCATCGTCGGCGGCAAGTCCATCACCGGCTCGAAGGAGACTCCCGGCTCCGACTTCAAGTACAAGCGGGTCTTCAAGGAAGGCCCCATGTACGCGCCGGTGACGGGCTACTTCTCGCAGGCCCAGGGAGCCACCTTCCTGGAGGGCGTCCACAGCGGCATCCTCAGCGGCAACGACGACCGGCTCTTCATCAAGCGCACCCTGGACATGCTGACCGGCAAGAAGCAGCAGGGCGGCGATGTCGTCACGACCATCGACGCGAAGGCGCAGAAGGCCGCCTACAAGGGCCTGGTGGACCTCGACGCCAAGGGCGCGGTGGTCGCGCTCGACCCCCGCACCGGCAAGATCCTCGCCCTGGCGAGCACTCCTTCGTACGACCCCTCGGTCTTCGCGGGCATCTCGACGGCCGAGGGCAAGAAGTTCGCGGAGCTCGGCAAGCGCAAGGACAAGCCGCTGAACAACCGCGCGCTGCGCGAGATCTACCCGCCGGGATCCACCTTCAAGATCCTCACCGCGGCGGCCGCGCTCGAGCACGGCGTGGTGACCGACGTGAACAAGCCGTCCGGCGCCAAGGCCCCCTACAAGCTGCCGCTCAGCTCGACCATGATCGGCAACGACGTGCCCAACTCCTTGTGCGACAAGGTCTCGCTGAAGACCGCCATGCAGTGGTCCTGCAACAACGTCTTCCTCGATGCCGCGCTCAAGGTCGGCAAGGACGACATGCGCGAGACCGCGGAGAAGTTCGGCTTCAACGAAGAGCAGTTCGTCCCCGTGCGGGCGGTCGCCAGCAGCTATCCGAAGAACCTCGACAAGCCGCAGACCGCGCTGACCGGCATGGGCCAGGGCAGCCTGACGAGCACGCCGCTGCAGATGGCCATGGTCACCGCGGGCATCGCCAACGACGGCAAGGTCATGAAGCCGTACATGGTCGAGGAGCTGCGCGGCCCCGACCTCTCGACGATCGAGAAGGCGTCGCCCGACACCCTCAGCCAGGCGGTCTCCGGGAAGACCGCGCAGACGGTGCAGGACATGATGGAGAACACCGTCGAGAACGGCACCGCGAGCAAGGCGAAGATCGACGGCGTCACCGTGGGCGGCAAGACCGGTACCGCGCAGCACGGCGCGGACGTCAACGACGAGCGGCCGTACGCCTGGTTCGTCTCCTACGCCAAGAAGGAGGACGGCTCGTCGCCCGTCGCGGTGGCCGTCTTCGTCGACCCGTCCGACATGAACATCGCGCGCGAGGAGATCGCGGGCGGCAAGCTGGGCGCGCCGATCGCGAAGGCGGTCATGGAAGCGGTCATGGAGCGCTAAGCGCTCCGCTGGAAGACCGGTGTCAAACCTGCGGGCCGGATGTGGCTGGTCGCGCAGTTCCCCGCGCCCCTTTCGGGGCGCGGAACCGCACCGAACTTCCACAAAGCCGCTTAGGCCCCGTCGCACGACCGCACCTCCCACGGCAGGGGTCGGCTGTGCAGGACGTCGAGGCGGGACACCGCGCGGGTGAGGACCACGTACAGCCGGTTGAGCCCGCGCCGTTCCGCTTCGGCGATCGCCGCGGGTTCGACCGCGACGACGTGGTCGTACTCCAGGCCCTTGGCGACGGACGCGGGCAGCACCGTCACGCGCGCGCCGAGCTCGTCGGGCCCGGCGGCCTCGATGCCCGCCCCGGCGAGGGCCGAGCGCAGCTCCTCGACGTCCCCGTCGGTGGCGATGACCCCGACGGAGCCCTCCCGGCCGAGCGCCGCGCGCACCGCGTCCACCACGGCGCCCGCCACGTCCTCGACCTCGCGGATCGCCAACTCCCCGTCCGCGCGCAGCGACCGTGCGGGCGGCACGTCCACATCGAGCCGCCCCAGGAGCTGATTGGCGAGCCCGACGATGGCCCGGGGCACCCGGAATCCGGTCGTCAGCGGCGTGACGGAGGCATCCGGCTTGCCCAGCTGCGCCAGGAGCTCGGGCCAGCTGCGGGCGGCCCACGGGGTGGTGCCCTGGGCGAGGTCCCCGAGGACGGTCACCGAGCCGAAGTCCGCGCGCCGCGCGATGACCCGGCACTCCATCGGCGAGAGGTCCTGCGCCTCGTCGACGACGATGTGCCCGTAACCGGCGGGCCGTTCGAGCAGTCCCTCGATCTCGTCCATCAGCACGAGGTCGGCGGCCGTCCACTTCGCCGACTTGTACGAACGCGGGGCCCGCTGCCACAGGATCGCCGCCTGTTCGCCGGCGTCGAGCACCCCGTCGGCCGCGGCGGCGAGCGCGGCGCCGTCCGAGAGCAGCCCGGCGAGCAGCTCGTCGGCCCGGACCCTGGGCCAGCTGCCATCCACGAAGGCGCTCACGGAACGGGCCCTGGAGATCTTCTGCACCCAGGTGTTGTTCCTGACCCCCGAACGCCGCTCGGCCTGCTCCTGGATGGCCCGCACGGCCCGGGTCCGCACGCGCTCGCGCCCGATGGCATACGGCGGCTCCTCAGCCCGCACGCCCTCGACGATCTCCTCGAGCACCTCCACCGGCAGCCGCCAGCGGTAGGACCCCTCCGGCACGGCCACCGGCTCGGCGGGCGCCACGACCCGTGCGTAGAGCGCCCGGCGCAGCACCCGGGCCATCCGCACGTCGTGCTTGACGACCGCCGCGGCCTCCTCGTCCACCGCCCGCACCGGATGCCGCCCGATCTCGTCCTGCACGGTGGACTGCCGCACGCCGGTCTCGCCGAGCGAGGGCAGCACCTCGGCGATGTAGCGCAGGAAGGTGCGGTTGGGCCCGAGCACGAGCAGCCCGGCTCGCTGCACGCGCTGCGGATGCGTATAGAGCAGATACGCGGCCCGGTGCAGTCCCACGGCGGTCTTCCCGGTCCCCGGCGCCCCCTGCACGCACACGGAGAGGCCGAGCTCCCCGCGGACGAGATGGTCCTGCTCGGGCTGGATGGTCGCGGCGATGTCCCGCATGGGCCCGACCCTCGGCCGCTCGATCTCCCCGGCGACGATGCGGCTCTCGGCGCTCTCCACACCCGATCCCAGGTGCTCGTCCTCAAGCCCCGTGAGATCGCCGGAGTCCCCCTTGCTCCCGGGCGCCCAGCCGAACCGCCGCCGCACCGCGACGCCCTGCGGATCGCGGGCGCCCGCCTGATAGAAGGCGCGGGAGACGGGAGCGCGCCAGTCGACCACGAGCGGCGGGGCCGAGGGGTGCTCGGTGATGCGCAGGCGCCCCACGTAATAGCGCTGCCCGCTGTGCTCACCCGCCCCCTGCCCGGCGAAGTCGAGCCGCCCGAAGAACAACGGCGCCTCGGGCAGCTCCCGCAGGGCCTTGGCCCGGCTGCGGAACTGATAGCCGAGCACCTCCGCGTCGGCCCCGGACGCCGAGACGTCCGCACCGACGACAACCTGCTCCTGAGCGCCTTCGACCATGCCGGTGAGAGCGGCGCGGCAGGCATCGTGATAGCTGCGTTCCTCGACAAGGGCTTCAGTCATGCACCCCAGAATAATGTAACCGAGTTAAATTTGTAACCGAATACCAAAACTCCGCTAGACTCGCCCCATGGCACCCGAAGCGAGCCTCCGAGAGCTCAAGAAGCAGCAGACGTACGCGACGGTCTCCGAGACCGCGATCGCCCTCTTCCTGGAGCGGGGCTTCGAGAAGGTCTCGGTGGCGGAGGTGGCGGCCGCGGCCCAGATCTCCAAACCCACCCTGTTCCGCTACTTCCCGACCAAAGAGGACCTGGTCCTGCACCGCTTCGCCGACCACGAGGACGAACCGGCCCGGGTGGTCGCCACCGCGCAGCCCCCCACTCCCACCGCCCTCACGGCCCTGGAGCACCACTTCCTGGACGGCCTCACCCGCCACGACCCGGTGACCGGCCTCAACGACGCGGAGCCGGTCCTCGCCTTCCACCAACTCCTCTACGGCACCCCGGCTCTGGTGGCCCGGCTCTACGGCTACCAGGACCGCTCCGAGCAGTCCCTGTCCACCGCCCTCGCCGAAGCCCACGGCGGCACCCCCCTGGAGGCCCGCCTGGCCGCGGCGCAGATCGTCGCCACCCAGCGGATCCTCGCCATGGAGAACTGGCGCCGCATCGCCGCGGGCGCGTCAGCCGCGGAAGTAGCCCCCCGGGCCACCACAGAGGCCACGGCGGCCTTCACCCGCCTACGCGCAGGCCTGAGCCGCTACGCGTGAGCCCCCGGCCTCAGAGCCCCCCCGCCCGCCTAAGAGCCCCCGCACCTCAGAGCCCCCCGACCAGCACAGCCACCCCATCAAGCACCCGGGCGAGCCCGAACTCGAACTCCGCGTCCCCGGCGTCCGCCCCATCGAGCACGCCCTGCCCGAGGACCTCCCGCAAGGCGGGAAACCGTTCCGGATCGACCGAGGTCAACGCGTCCACGGTCCGCGCGTAGCGCCGCATGACCTCCTCGGGCGAAAGCCCGTCCGCCCGCATCGCGGCATCGAGATCGGCCATCAAGGAGACCTCGCTGCGCACGTACCCCCCGACCAGCATCAGCACCGAGATCCGCTGCCCGCCGTCAAGGCCGGTGCCCTCCATCGCGGAGAGCCCCCGCTCCATCCACTCGAGCCCGCTCGGAGTGGCGGGCGGCGAGCTGATCGGCATCCGGACCAGCCACAGGTTCCGCTGGAAGACCCGCCGCTGCTCCCGGGCCCACCATTCGAGCCCGGCCCGCCACCCCGCCACGCCATCGGGCCGCCGCGGCGGCACCCCCGTCGCGGCGTCCTGCATCAGGACGTACAACTCGTCCTTGGCGGAGACGTACCGGTAGAGCGACATGGTGGAGACGCCGAGCTCCTTGGCGACCCGCCCCATGGAGACCGCCCCGAGCCCCTCGGCCACCGCGACAGCGAGACCCGTGGCGACGATGCGATCGAGGGTGAGCCCCGGCCGCGGCCCCTTCGCGGGCCGCTCCCGCAGCCCCCAGGCAGTCTCGAGGCTGGCAGGCAGCCCCGTGCCCGCGTCGCTGCCCGAGCCGCTGCCCGCGCCGCCGTCCGCCGCCACTGAAGAGCTCCCTTCCTCGCCCACGCTTGACGCACATCGTAGTTCTGCGTAACCCTTACGCAGTAATGCGTATGCCTTACGCAATAAGGAGCGCCGATGCCCGCACCCACGCCCCTCACCCCAGAGCGGCCCCCCGCCATCGAAGCCAGTTCCCTGCACAAGTCCTACGACCAGGGCAAGGGCCGGGACCCGGTCCAGGTCCTGCGCGGCATAGACCTGCACGTCCCCCCGGCCACGGTCTTCGCCCTCCTGGGCCCGAACGGCGCGGGCAAGACGACCGTCGTCCGCATCCTCGCCACCCTCACCGAACCGGACTCGGGCAGCGCGCGGATCGCGGGCCACGACATCCGTACGGAGCGCCGCGCGGCCCGCCGCGCCCTCAGCCTCACCGGCCAGTTCGCCGCGGTCGACGAGAAGCAGACCGGCGCCGAGAACCTCCGCATGATGGCGCGGCTCGCGGGCCTGTCCCGCCCGGCGGCCCGCGCCAGGGCCGCCGAACTGCTCGACCGCTTCGGCCTGACGGACGCGGGCGACCGCCTGGTGGCCACGTACTCGGGAGGGATGCGGCGCCGCGTCGACCTCGCGGCGGGCCTCGTCGGCGACCCCGAGGTGATCTTCCTGGACGAGCCCACGACGGGCCTCGACCCGCGCAGCCGCCGCCAGATGTGGGAGGTCGTCCGCGAACTCACGGCACAGGGCACGACGGTGTTCCTCACCACCCAGTACCTGGAGGAGGCGGACGAGCTCGCCGACCGCGTCGCGGTGCTGCACGAGGGCCGCGTGGTCGCCGACGGCACGGCCGCGGCGCTCAAGTCACGCGTGGCGGGCCACCGCGTCGACCTCACGCTCACCGACGCCGCCGCCTACACGCGCCTGGCGGCCCGCGCCACCCACCACTCCCCCGAGACGCTCACGCTCGGCATCCCGACGGACGGCACCGCCCGCCACGTGCGCGCGCTGCTCGACGAACTCGACCCGCACGGCACGGAGGTGGCGACGTTCACCCTGCGCGGCGCGAGCCTCGACGACGTCTTCCTGGCCCTGACGCACACCACACCCACCACCCCGAAGGCGCCCGCCCATGTCTGAAGCCGCCCCGCACGCCCTGGTGATGACGGCCCGCTCCCTGCGCCTGAGCCGCCGCAACACGGACGCGCTGATCACGGGCCTGGCCCTGCCCGTGATGCTGCTCCTGATCTTCGTGTACTTCTTCGGCGGCTCGATCAACACCGGTACGGAGTACGTCACTTACGTGGTCCCCGGCGTGCTGCTGCTCTGCGCGGGCTTCGGCTCGGCGAACACGGCGATCGCCGTCACCGAGGACCTCAAGGGCGGCATCATCGACCGCTTCCGCTCGCTGGACGTCGGCGGCGTCCCGATCCTGGCCGGGCACGTCATCGCCTCCGCCGTCCGCAACGCGATCGCCACGACACTCGTCCTCGGCCTCGCCTTCGCCATCGGCTTCCGCCCCACCGCGACCCCCGCGGGCTGGCTCGCGGCCGCCGGGATCCTCCTGGCCTTCATCCTCGCCCTGTCCTGGCTCTCGGCGATGGTGGGCCTGCTCGCCACGTCCCCCGAGGCGGCGGGCGGTTTCACCTTCTTCGTGAGCTTCCTGCCCTACCCGAGCAGCGCGTTCGTCCGCACGGACACGATGCCGGGCTGGCTCCAGCCGTTCGCGGACAACCAGCCGGTCACCCCGGTCATCGACTCCCTCCGCGGCCTCCTCCTGAACGAGCCGACGGGCAGCACGCCGTGGGTGGCCCTGGCGTGGTGCGCGGCCATCCTGGGCGGGTCGGCGGCCCTGTCCGGCACGCTGTTCAGGCGCAGGTCCCGCTGACCGCCCGCTAACGTCCCTGCGACCCCCGTGACCCCCGCGACCCCCGCGACCCCTGCGACCCCTGCGGTGGCACCTTGAGCAGGCCGATCAGCGGCGCGAGCGCACGGACGACCGCCCCTGCCCCCGCGGCCCGCAGCGGCGCGGCCTCGCGGTCATCGCGCGCGTAGCCGACGAAGCGAACCTCCGCCTCCCGCGCGGCGACCAGGTCGGACACCGTGTCCCCGATCATCACCGCGTCACCGGGCTCGGCACCGAGCCCGGCCAGCGCGCGCAGCACCGGGTCGGGGTCCGGCTTGAGCTGGTCCGCGTCGGGCCCGCGCCCGTAGATGTGCGGCCCGAACGCGTCGGACAGACCGTGCCGGTGCAGGTAAGAGGCCACCGCGCGCGGGGAGTTGTTGGTGACGACGGCGATCCGGGCGCCCCGCCGCCACAGTTCGCGGATGAGCTCGTGGGCGCCCCGGGTGGCCGGGGCGCACTGCGCGGCGCGTACCTCGCCTTCCGTGAGAAGGTCCTCGAAGGCGGTGACGGCCTCGCTGCCCGGCCGCTCGCGGGCAACGTCGCGCAGGACGTCGTAGGGGTCCTTGGAGTGCAGGTCCGCCGGGTCGATCACGTCGTGGAGGCCGCGCTCGCTGACCAGCTTCCAGAACGCGTCGGCGACGTCCTTGGACGCGTCGCCGGGGAAGAGACGGCAGATGGGCCCGTCGAAGTCGAACAGCACGCACCTCCCCGCCGGATCCGCGAACAGCGCCCGCACCTCGTCCAGTTCACGCGTGCCGGGCCCCGCCGGGGACGTGAAGGCCCCCCGCCGCACCGGGCCCTCGACGCCCCTGCCCATCACCTCAGGCACCCCGCCGTACGCACCGCCGTTCGTCTCGTCTCCCACCGCACCCCATTCGTCGAAGGTCTCGTCGAAGGCCGCGTCGAGGACCTCAGCGCCCCGCGCGGACTTCGCCGCGCGCGGCGCCTCCTCCTACGCCCGGCCGTGCGGCCCGGCGTACCAGGCGCGCAACGCGTCCTGGGCGCGCCCCTCGTCGGGCACCCTCCTCAGCTTCAGGGGTTCGGCCGCGCGCCGCAACGCCCGGCAGACTTGCCGTGCCGCCCGCGTGAAGTCCTCGTCGGCCGGCTCCTGCGGCAGGGCGAGCAGGTCGAGCGCCGCCCGCATGACGTCGGGGAAGACGGACTGGCCGTACTCGAAGTCCAGATAGGCGGTCAGGTCGGTGTCCAGGCCCGCCGTCAGATCGTGGTGGCCCGCGTTCTCCATCTCCTCGGTCCACAGCTCCGTCATCCGGGTCTGCTCTTCCTTCTCGTAGTCCATGCGTACGAGATGGGTGGCGAGCTCGTGCAGGGGGTCGCCGTACATGGCCAACTCCCAGTCGATGACCGCGCGGACCGTGAGCCGCTTGCGGTCGACGACGACGTTGGCCCGATGGACGTCGGTGTGCAGGAGGCAGAAGGGCCGCGGGGTCAGCCGCGGGCGCTGCGGGTCATCGCGGAAGGACGTCATGACGTCGGCGCGGATGCCCACCGCTTCGAACAGGTCGCCGAAGCGCCATCGGTTGCCCTGGTGCACCCGGCTCTCGGTGAAGCCGATCAGCCAGTCGAAGAACTCCTGGCTCTGTCCTGTCTTCGGCCAGCCCTCGGGGGTGGACGGCAGTCTCTCCTCCCGCACGCCCGCCGTCTTGGCGAAGAACTTGGCGAAGGCCCGCATCATGGACTCGCCGATGGGGCCCTCGGTGTGTACGTCGGAGAGCACCTCCCCGGCCCGGTAGGAGTGCAGCGACCAGTCACCGAAGTCCCGGAAACAGCGCGGGACTTCCTTCTTCAACTCGCGGGTCACCGCCGCGAGCACCTCGGTCTCGCGCCTCCAGATGCGCGGCACCACCTGCACCGTGTCGCGCGGCATCCGGCACTTGACGTGGGCGCTGAACGGCATCGTGCCGAGGAGGAGGGCGAGCCGCCAGCCGAGCGGCACCACGTAGTTGACGTTGTGGTACCCGGCTACGACCTCACGGTCGGGGCTTTCCTTGTGCGAGTCGGCGAGGCGCTTGATGAGCGATTCGCGACGTCCGCGCTGCGGCGCCTCGTGGGGAGATCGAGGCGGAGGTGACGACATGAGGGCAGAGGGTACCTGTGCGGGGAACCGTTCCTGTGACTTGCCGCATTCTGGACATCGGCGCGGCGTTTGCTTACTCAGCCTGCCCCTTTACTGAGCCTTAGTGTCGCCTACGGCGTATACAACTCCGAGGAGCGGTTTCAGGGACTCGACGAGGTGGGTGGCACCGGCCTCGCGCAGCGGCCGCGCCTTGCGATCGTTACGCGCGTAGCCCAGGAATCGTACGCCCGCCCGCCGCGCGGCCACGTAGTCCGAAGGCGCGTCACCGATCATCAGGGTGCGGGCCGGATCGGCGCCCATCGCGTCCAGGGCGCGCTGGACGCAGTGGGGGTGGGGCTTGAGCAGGTGGAGGTCGTGGGTGCGGCCGTAGACGTGCGGGGCGAAGCAGTCCGTGAGGCCGCGCGAGGCGAGATAACGGCCCACCGCGCGCGGGGAGTTGTTCGTCGTGACGGCGAGCCGGGCGCCGACGGCCGACCAGGTGCGGATCAGCGGGTCGACGTACG
Organism: Streptomyces kanamyceticus; assembly: GCF_008704495.1. NCBI lineage: Bacteria > Bacillati > Actinomycetota > Actinomycetes > Kitasatosporales > Streptomycetaceae > Streptomyces > Streptomyces kanamyceticus. The sequence continues at coordinate 5,434,282 of NZ_CP023699.1, read as the reverse complement.
CGGTGGGCATGGCGGAGGTCACGGCGCTGAGCTCCTGCTGGGTGAGGCGCTCCTCGAGCTCGGTGACCAGGTCGCTGCCCGGGCTGCGGGCGTCGACGGCGCGCAGGACCACATAGGGGTCGGGCTCCTCGCGCACCCCACCGGCGAGCAGGCCGCGCAGGCCCTGCTCCTCCAGCCACCGGACCTGGTCCTCCGCCACCCGCTCCGCCGCGAGCCCGGCGAAGAGGTGGCAGATGGGACCGTCGAAGTCGAACAGCACGAAACGGACGGAATCGATCAGAGAGCGAAGCCTCTCGATCTCTTCTTCGACCGTCCCCGAATGTGTCGCGTCGGATTGCGTCGAGTCAGAAGTCACCTAAGAGAGTGTCAGGTCCATGGTGATGGTTTCCCATAGGGCGTCGAACCACTTCTGGGACTGGTCGACGAACATGGAGTCGCGCGCGGCCGGATCCCCCTTCTCGAAGGAGAAGAGAGGCACCTTGATGCCCCCGGAGTCGTACTTGAACAGCTCGCGCCCCGCACCGCCCTCCTCCAGGTCCACCGGCTGCCGCTCCAGCGTGTAGTACGCCACGAGCGCCTCCGCGCCGTTCAGCAGATACAGCTTGATCGGCGTGGTGAACGGCAGGGCGCGGAAGGTCACATGGACGTCGATGCCGTGCGAGGCGCGCAGGGCGCGGAGGTTGTGGCGCAGGACCTGGCCCTGGGCGTTGCGCTGGGCCAGCCAGTTCTCGTGCAGCCGCTCGCGGCCCGCCGCGTCCGCCTTGACCGGCACCGGGAACGCCAGATCGATCTCGCTGCTCGGCAGCAGCACCCGCAGATCGATCGACTCGGGGCGCAGCCTGCCCTCGTGGATGAGCCGCACCGGCTCGCCCATCGCGATCATGAGCGTCTCCGCCGTGTACGACACGACGTCGATCCGCACGTGCGGCTCGGCGAAGGCGGCGGCAAGGCGCGGGGCGAGCGCGACCATGGAGGGCTGGGGGCCCTCGCTGACGGTCGCCGTGGTGACAGCCGCCGCCACCCGCGGCGGACTGCCCTTGCTGACGTTGGAGAGGAGGCCTTCGCTCTGCAGTGCCTTCATCGCCTGCCGCACGCTGCCGCGCTCGACGCCGAACTCCTCGGCGAGCTCGGCCTGGGTCGGCAGGCGGTCGCCCGCCTTGAGCTCGCCCGCCCGGATGCGGTCGCGGAGGGTGTCGGCGATGTCCTTGTGTGAGAGTTTTCTACTGCCGTTCACTGCCACGTTCTCCTGGGTCACGACCAGACGATACAACTGACCACCATCTTTGGGCAGTTGACTGGAAGTTGTTTATGAACTCCGACCAAGTGGGGACAACTCAAGCAGAGTTGGTTGCCAACTGACTCCAGATGGCAGAAGGAGGAACCACCATGCCCGCCATAGCCCTCCTCGCAGCCGTGGTCGCCGTCACCGTCGAGCAGCTCGTCCAGTGGAAGTACGGCCCGATGGGCATCATCGGCCTCCTCCTGCTGACCGTGGGCGTCAAGGCGAAGAACCCCACGGTCAGCTCCATCGGAGCCGTCGTCCTCGCTCTGATGATGACAGGCCCCGCGATCTGACCGGGCCGGCGGCCGGGGCGCATCGGGGACGAACCAGGGGCCGACCCAAGGGCCGACCCTGAGGATCCCCTAGCCCGCCGCCAGCTCCAGGTCCTGACTGATCGTGTTCCAGAGGGCGTTGAACCACAGATGGGACTGCTCGACGAAGGTCGTGTCCCGCAGCCCGTCCCCCTCCTTGAACGGAAAGAGCATCGACTGCGTGCCCTGCGCGTCGTACATCTCCAGGGATTCCTCGCCGATCTCCTCGTCCCGCTTGGTGAGCGTGTAGTACGCGAAGAGGGCCTCGGAGCCGTTGATCAGGTACAGCTTCACGGGCGGCGTGAACGGCAGCGCCCTGAACTGCACCGACACATCGATCCCGTGCGAGGCGCGCAGCGCGAGGAGGTTGTGCCGCAGGACCTGGCCCTGCGCGTTGCGCTGGGAGAGCCAGCGCCCGTGCACATGGGCCTCCTCGACCTCCCCGGCGTCGACCGGCGCGGGGAAGGCGAGATCGATGTCGCGGCTCGGCAGCAGCACCCGGACGTTGACCTTGGCCGGATCGAGCTGTCCGGCGTGGATCTGCCGCAGCGGCTCGCCGATCGCCATGGTGAGGGAGATGGAGGTGAGACAGAGCGCGTCTATCTCCACATGTGGCGATTCGAACGCGGCAGCGATCCGCGGGGCGAGTCCGACCATCGTGGGCTGCGGCCGCCGCACGGCGCCAGGACCTGCGGGCGCACGCTCGGACGCCTCCGCGACGGTGGCGGGGCTGCCCTTCGAAACGTTGGACAGCAGATGCTCGCCTTGCAGGATTCGCAGTGCCTCGCGCACGGCACCGCGCTCGACGCCGAACTCATCGGCCAGTTCGGCCTGCGTGGGCATGCGCTGCCCCGGCCGCAGCGACCCGGACCTGATCCGGTCGCGCAGCGCGTCCGCCACTTCGCGGTGAGACCTGTGGGGCCTCTTCCGCCCATTGACTGGTGCATGTTCCGGGCTCACAACCAAACGGTACAACTTCGCGCCATCTTTGGGGAGTTGCAGGGAAGGTGGTTATGAGTCGTCCCTCAGCGGAGATAAGTCAGGTGAAGTTGGTAGCCAACTTTGGCGACATGGTCAGACCCCATCGGGGTTGGCCACCAGCCATCGACCGCCGACGCGAAGCACTCGCGGGGGCCGGTCGGTTGGTCACCGACTAACGGGGTCCGCCGCCCCGATCCCGAAGGAGGGAACGTCATGCCACTCATCGCCATCGTCGTCGCCGCCCTCGCCATCGGCTTCGAGCAGGTCATCCAGTGGAAGTACGGACCGCTCGGCATCATCGCCTTCGTCCTGCTGACCGTGGGCATCAAGGCCAAGAACGTCAAGCTCAGCGGACTCGGGGCGGCTCTCCTCGTCCTGCTCCTCGCCCAGTCGGGCTGACCCGGATCGGGCTGGCCGGGCTCCCATCCGGAGGGGAGCCGGGAGTCCGACCAGCCGTCAGGACGTCTGGGCCTCGGTACGCGGATGGCCGGGGCTCAGACACTTCCCGGGGGTGTACGGGACTGGGAAGCCCGCACACCCCCGGGCGCGCCTCGGGGCACACCCCCGGACACGCCGGGGCACTCGTCAGAAGAGATCGGGGCACCAAGGCCGCCTGGACGTACGGAACATGACGTCAGCCAGCGCCGCCGCCCCCGCCCGCTCCTCCCCGATCCGCCCCAGCGCCACGAGCCGCACCGCGGACGCGTCGCCCAGCCACAGCTCCGCCAACTCCGCGACATCCAGGGCCAGTTCCGCCGACTCCGTGGTCGGCACGCAGCTCGCGCCGTCCGGCGTCGCATCGAGCCGGTAGCGCCCGCCCGCGAGGCCCGCCCCGTCGGTGATCTCCAGGACGAGGGAGCCGGGACCCGCGTACGTACGCGATTCAAGGGCCCGTACGACGTCCAGGATCCGCAGCCAGAGCCAGTCCGCGTGTCCGGTCACCTTGGCCGCGCGAGGGTCGGGCAGCAGGTGCGGGAGAAGGTCGTCGGGGGCCCGCCAGCCGCTCTCGACCGTGATGACCTTGTCGATCGCGCAGAGGTAGTGCCACAGGTCGCGCTCGGCGGCGGGCGTGGCGGCGGTCATCGACAGGACCGTGGCGGTGTTCAGCGGCAGCCGCGAGCCGTCCCACTGGTCGTTGCTCGTGCGGTACGCGACCAGTCCGTCCACGCGGCCCGACGGGTCGCGGTAGAGCGCGTAGAACGGCTCCCGCCAGGGGAATTCGGGGGTCGCCTGCCGCCCGGTGTTGCGCAGCCACCAGTCGTCGCCGCGGTCGATCACGCCGTGCCGCTCGGCCCTGACCCGCTCGTGCAGCTCGGGGCCGAACTTGCGTACGTCGTCGCCGTCCACGAGGTCGATCCGCGCGCCGGCCGCGGCGGGCCCCGACCAGCGCGGGTCGAGCCCGGAGCGCAGCACGTCGACGGTCCACTCGGTCACCCAGGTCGCGGGCCCGAAGCCGTACCGACCGTAGATCGGGTACTCGGCGGAGATCAGCGTGGCGACGACGTCACCGCGCTCCTTGGCCGCCGCGAGGTCGATGGCCATCATGCGGTTGAGGATGCCGCGACGCCGGTGAGTGGGCGCCACCGTCACGCCGGTCACCGCGTTGGCCGCGACGGGTGCGCCGCCCACCGCGGTGACCTCCTGGTCGAAGGAGCGGAAGGTGCCCACGACGCGGTCGCCGTCGTAGGCGCCCCACACGCGGGAGGCTGCGCCGCGGGCCCCGAGGTTGGCGACGGCCTCGTCCGACATGGCGGCGAAAGACTGCAGGAACCCGGTCTGGACGGCCCGCAGCCAGGCGGCCAACTCGCCGTCGGCGACGGCTCTTACGTCAACATCGACATCGCTCATGCGCCCACGCTAGGCGCGGCCGACGGCACCCCGCACGCGGGTTTCCGTCACACCAGCAGGTCGTCGACCTGCGCCTCGCCCTCCCGGTAGCGTCGCGCGATCTCCGCGCTGCAGTCGTCCGTGGTCCGCTGGAGCAACTGCCGTCGCCGCGACACCTGCTGTTCGTAGCGCACGAGGCGGCCCATCGCCGTGTGCAGTTCGTCGTCCGTGCGTGCCGCCAGGTCGGAGAGCTGGACCTCGGCGAGCATCTCGGTGGCGAGCAGGCGGTACTCCTCGCTGTGCGGGGTGCCGAGCGTGACGTGCCTGGCCGATGAGCGGTGCCGGGCCGGGGCGTCCCTGAGGATCTCCGGGAGCCGGTCCACGACCGGCGCCTCCGGCTCCGGGGCGAGCGGGTCCCTGCGGCGGGCGATCTCGGCCCGCAGGATGTCGATCCTGCCCTGCAACAGCCGCCGCACGTAGCTCAGATCGGCCTCGTCCTGCTGGGCTCCCCTGCGCAGCTCACGGAGCTCCGCGAGGCGCAGTGCCGCCAGGTCGTGCTCGGGCACCGCCGGAAGGCGCGGGCTGCCCGTGCGCTGCGCGGGCGGTCGCGGAACCTGCGTACGCAGCAGCGAGATGCGACCGGGCGAATGCCCGGTACTTGGTGTGCTCATGTAGCTCTACCCGTCCCCTCGACCGGCCGACGCGGTACACCGCGTGTGAGCATCGTGCCACCCCGAGTGGCCGCTATGTGAACGAGTGCCCGGAATCGGCCCCGGATGGGGGGATCGGAGGCATGTCCCGGGCGCCGTGCGCGGCACGGCATGATGACCGTATGCGAGCAGTGGTGCAGAGGGTCGACGGCGCGAGCGTCGTCGTGGACGGCGAGACGGTGGGCGAGATCAGCGGCGAGGGCCTGTGCGTCCTGGTGGGCGTCACGCACGACGACACCAAGGAGAAGGCGGCCCAACTGGCCCGCAAACTCTGGTCGGTGCGCATGCTGGCCGACGAGAGGTCGTGCAGCGACATCGACGCGCCGCTCCTGGTCATCAGCCAGTTCACCCTCTACGGAGACGCCCGCAAGGGCCGCCGCCCCACCTGGAACGCGGCCGCCCCCGGCGCGGTGGCCGAACCTCTGGTCGAGGAGGTGGTGTCGCGGCTGCGCGCCCTCGGCGCGACGGTGGCGACGGGCCGCTTCGGGGCGCAGATGCGGGTGGGCCTGACCAACGACGGGCCCTTCACCGTGCTCCTGGAGATGTGACCCACCGCCCGGAGGGGCGGGGACGGTCAGGGCTCGACGACCACTTCCTGCGCCGCGGCGATGTCCCCCGCCACGAGCTCCGCGTCCAGCGGCACGTTGCGCTTGATGAGGCCGAGGGCGATCGGACCCAGCTCGTGGTGGCGTACGGCCGTGGTGACGAAGCCGAGCTTGCGGCCTTCGGCGCCCTCGCTCGCGAGGTGCAGCGGCGTCCCCGCGACCGGCAGGTGCACCTCGCTGCCGTCCAGGTGCAGGAAGACCAGGCGGCGCGGCGGCTTGCCCAGGTTCTGCACGCGGGCGACGGTCTCCTGCCCGCGGTAGCAGCCCTTCTGCAGGTGTACGGCGGTGTCGAGCCAGCCCAGCTCGTGCGGGATGGTGCGGTGGTCGGTCTCGAAGCCGAGGCGCGGCCGGTGGGCCTCCACGCGCAGCGCCTCGTAGGCGAGGAGTCCGGCGGCGGGGCCCTGCGCCGCGGCGTACGACTCCAGGTCGGCGCGCGGCAGGAACAGGTCGCGGCCGTGGGCGGTCTCGCGCACGACGACGCCCTCGGGGACCGGCGCGATCGATCCGGCGGGCAGGTGCACCACCGCGAACTCGCCGGTGCGGTCGGCCACTTCGACGCGGTAGAAGAACTTCATGCTCTCCAGGTACGCCAGGAGCGCTTCCCTGGTGCCGGGCTCGACGTGCGCCCAGACCGTCTCGCCGTCGTCGACGAGGTAGAGGGCGTGCTCGATGTGGCCGTTGGCGGAGAGGATCAGCGCTTCGGTGGCCTGTCCCGCGGGGAGCTCGCTGACGTGCTGGGTGAGCAGCAGGTGCAGCCAGCTCAGCCGGTCGGCGCCGGTGACGGTGAGTACGCCGCGGTGCGAGAGGTCGACGAATCCGGTGCCGTCGGCGAGGGCGCGCTGCTCGCGGAACAGTTCCCCGTAGTGGGCGGCGACGCCTTCGTCCACGCCCTCGGCGGGGACGGCGCCGGGCAGGGACAGCAGAGGGCTCTTCATGTTCACAAAGACTACGACCTGCCGGGCGGCCCGCTTATTCCGCCTGCCGGGCGGCCCGCTCATTCCGCGTCTTGTTCCGCGTCCCGGCAGTTCTCGCACTGCCCGAAGATGGCGAAGTGCTTGAGGTCGGTGTCGAAGCCGAAGGTCTCGCGCAGCTTGGCGGTGAAGTCCGCGGCGATCTCCGTGTCGGCCTCGATGACGTTCGTGCAGTCGCGGCAGACCAGGTGGATGTGGTGGTGCCGGTCCGCCAGGTGGTACGTCGGCGCCCCGTGCCCGAGGTGGGCGTGCGAGACGAGCCCGAGCTCCTCCAGGAGCTCCAGGGTGCGGTACACGGTGGAAATGTTGACCCCCGACGCCGTCTTCCGCACGTGGCAGAGGATGTCGTCGGGGGTCGCGTGCTCAAGGGTGTCGACGGCTTCCAGGACAAGCTGGCGCTGCGGCGTCAGCCGGTAGCCGCGCTGCCGCAGGTCGCTCTTCCAGTCGGAGCCGGTGCTCCGGGAGTCGGTGCTCGCCACACCTGAGAGTCTAGGTCTACTTGAAGAAGGCGATGCCGTCGTCGGGCAGGTCGCTCAGGTTCCGAGCCATGTCGGCGACCTCCTCGGGCGTGACGACCTTCTTGAGCTGCGCCGACATGTACGGGCGCAGCGGCACCTCGGGGGTCTGCTTCTCGCCGACCCACATCAGGTCGCCCTTCACGTAGCCGTAGAGCCGCTTGCCGCCGGTGTAGGGGCCGGAGGCCGCGGTGCGCGCGACGGCGTCGGTGACCAGGTCGATCTGCGGCTTCTGGTCGGCGAGCTCGCCGTACCAGATCTCCACGACGCCGTTGTCACGGACCATCACGACCTCGACCTTGCGGTCGTCGCCGATCCGCCAGTAGCCCGACTCGGACTCCAGCGGCTTGACCTTGTTGCCCTCGGCGTCGAGCACCCAGGTGTACGAGCGGTACTCGATGAAGTCGCGGCCGTCGTGCGTGAAGGAGACTTCCTGGCCGAAATTCGCCTTCTCGGCGCCGGGGAAGTCGGTGACGCCCGCGCCCGCCCAGTTGCCGAGGAGGAAGGCGAGGGGGACGAGGGAGGGGTTCAGGTCGGACGGAATCTCGATCATGGGAAGCTCAGGCGATCTGTGGTGGTGGGGTGGGGGTCGTCAGCGCTGGCCCTGGTACGGCTTCTTCAGCGCTGGCCCTGGTACAGCTTCTTCACGGTCAGTCCGGCGAAGGCGAGAACGCCGACGCAGACGAGAACCAGCAGGGCGGAGAAGAAGGCCTCAAGCACGGGGTGCTCCTCGGTGAGCGGTGGGGCAGGTATCAGAGCCGGTCCCACTGTAGTCGGGCGGCGCCCGTCCCTCTCTGTGAGGGCCCTCGGGACGTACGCTGGATGTATGTACGCGCGAAGGCGCCATGTGTACTTCGCCATGATGGGCACGTGCATCGCCCTGTTCGTCCTGGCCTGGGCCGTCGTGCGGCTCTGGTCGATTCCGGTCGCCGTCGGGATGTGCGTGGTGGCGATGGTGATCCCGCCCCTCGCCGCCATCACGGCGAACCGACGGGGCCCCGAGGACCGCTGGTGGGACGATCCCAGCGGGGACCGGAAGTCCGACGAGTGGTGGGACGAGCTGGACGGCAGGCGCAGGCGGTAGCCCGACGGGGGGACCGTCCGGGCAGCCGAAGGGCCGCACCCCGTTCCAGTGGCGTCCAACCCCTGGGGTGCGGCCCTTCGGCCGTTCATGGCGCGTAGCGGACCTAGCGGATCAGACCGCGATCGCGATCTCCGCGAGTCCGCCCGTCTGAGCGACGACCGTGCGGTCGGCGGTGCCGCCGGGGATCAGCGCCCGGACGGTCCAGGTGCCCTCGGCGGCGTAGAAGCGGAACTGTCCGGTCGCCGAGGTCGGGACCTCGGCGGTGAACTCGCCGGTCGAGTCCAGCAGGCGCACGTAACCGGTGACGGGCTCGCCGTCGCGGGTCACCTGGCCCTGGATCGTGGTCTCACCGGGCTTGATCGTCGAAGCGTCGGGGCCACCGGCCTTTGCTCCACACATGCGTACTCCTAGGGGAATGAAAGGTCGGTTCTGCTTACTTGTTGGCGCCGAGCTCGATCGGCACGCCGACGAGCGAGCCGTACTCGGTCCAGGAGCCGTCGTAGTTCTTGACGTTGGTCTGGCCGAGCAGCTCGTGCAGGACGAACCAGGTCAGGGCCGAACGCTCACCGATGCGGCAGTACGCGATGGTGTCCTTGGCCAGGTCGACCTGCTCGTCCTCGTAGAGGGCCTTGAGCTCGTCGTCCGACTTGAAGGTGCCGTCGTCGTTGGCGTTCTTGGACCACGGGATGTTGCGCGCGGACGGGACGTGGCCCGGACGCTGCGACTGCTCCTGCGGCAGGTGGGCCGGGGCGAGCAGCTTGCCGCTGAACTCATCGGGCGAGCGCACGTCGACCAGGTTCTTGGCGCCGATGGCCGCCACGACGTCGTCGCGGAAGGCGCGGATCGAGGTGTCCTGGGCCTTGGCCTTGTAGTCGGTGGCGGGCCGCTTCGGGACCTGCGCGCCGTCTACCAGGTCGCGGGAGTCGAGCTCCCACTTCTTGCGGCCGCCGTCGAGGAGCTTCACGTCCTGGTGGCCGTAGAGCTTGAAGTACCAGAAGGCGTACGAGGCGAACCAGTTGTTGTTGCCGCCGTAGAGGACGACGGTGGTGTCGTTGGCGATGCCCTTCGCCGACAGGAGCTTCTCGAAGCCCTCCTGGTCGATGAAGTCACGGCGGACCGGGTCCTGGAGGTCCTTGGTCCAGTCGATCCGGATCGCGTTCTTGATGTGGTTCTTCTCGTACGCCGAGGTGTCCTCGTCGACCTCGACGATGGCGACCTTCGGGTCCTCGATGTGGGCCTCGACCCAGTCGGCGTCTACCAGGACGTCGCTGCGGCTCATGTGTCTCTCCTCCGGGGCAGTTACGGCGGTGCGGCTGTGCGGCGGGTGCACGAGGGGCGGCCGGTACGGGCCGGTGGTGCGGGGAGGCACGGGTGGCATGCGTACGGCGCGGGCGGCCTGCCGGAAAGGGCGTCGACAGGCCCGGGGGAAACGGGTGAGGTCCCCGTCAGAAGGTGCGACAGAGCATGGCGGCGACGCGGCACAGGTCTACTGCCCGCCGCTTCGTGAGGTCCGCCTGTCGTTGCATGGGTCCGATCGTAGGGATGGAGGGGCGGCTGTGTCACCGGTGCTCCGCATGGTGAGACACGATCGTCCACGATGTGGGAATAGTTGAACCCCGGGGCCGCCCTGAAGGGCCCCGGGGTCCGGTGTCGTCCCCGTCACATCCGCCCGCCGGACGGCTTCGTCTCGCACTTCGGACGAAGCGGCCTCGGGGCGGGGATCCGGCGGGTGTTCAGCGTGGGTTCGGCGGGTTCAGCGGGGTTCAGCCCGCCAGCCGCACGTTCGAGCCCGTGACGGACATGTCCACGCCGTCCGGCGCCGCCTCGACCTTCTCCAGCTTGATCCCGGCCGGCAGGTCTTCGATCTTCTGCTCGAAGTCGGTGACGTTGCGGGCCGTGCCCTCGGGCAGCGGGATGTCGACGCCGAGGACCGAGATGTTCTTCGGGATCTCGTCCGCGTGGACCTTGATGTTGTCGCCCTCGACGCGGACCGAGCTCAGCACGTACACGGGCTTGGGCAGCTTCACGCCGCCCTTGCTGACCTCGACCTCGACCTTGATCTTGCCGTTGCCGCCGTCGGAGAGGCCGACGACCTTGCCGGTGGCGCCGAGCGGCAGCTGGACCGGCTCCGACTTGCTCGCCTTCAGGAGCTCGTCGTAGGAGACCCGCGCGGTGCCCGAGGCGGTCGCCGCGGTCGCCGAGCTGTAGTCGCCGGAGAACTTCACGCCCTTCATGTGGGCCGTCAGATCGGCGATGCGGATGGAGTCAGAGCCCGACTTGGCCTCGTAGTCCTTGATCCCGACCTCGACGTCGTCGAGCTCGCCGCCCGCGACCTGCGTCAGGAACGGGAAGCCCTTGATGGAGACATCGGGCGTCTGGCTCAGGCCCTCGCTGGTACGCATCTTGTCCGCCGCCTCGCCCTCGGCGAAGTTCACGGCCAGCCTGTCGGCCGCCACGAACAGACCCCCAAGGATCACGACGACGATCAGAATTATTCGTACGGCGCGCTTGCTCATGTCCGGTGTTCCCCCACCTTGTCCCCCGACTAGCTGTCGTTTCCGCGAGCCTAAAGGACAGGCCCCCGGCCGAAAGGATCGGCCGGGGACCTGTCGATCAGCTGTGACGATCGAACGCGCGCCGTTCAGCCGATGGCACGGCCGAGCACGTACACCGCGGGGGCGGCGGCCGCGAGCGGCAGCGCGACGCCCGCCGTCATGTGCACGAACCGCGACGGATAGTCGTAACTCGCGACGCGGTGCCCGATCAGCGCGCAGACACCGGCGCCGAGCGCGAGCAGCGCGCCCTTGCTGCCGTAGTCCGTCATGCCGCCGACGGCGACCCCGGACCCGGTGGCCGCGAGCAGCGCGACGACGACGGATGCGGGCGTGGGCAGCGGCAGCGCGCGGGCGAGCACCGCGACGGCGACGGCGATGCCGCCCACGGTCACGGCGTCGGCCGCGGCCGCGAGGTGCCCGGTGGCGATGATCGCGAGCGCGGCGGACGCGAGGGTCGCCATGAGCCCGTACATCCGCTCGTCGGCACCGGCGTGGCTGCGCAGCTGGAGCACCACCACGAGCAGCACCCAGACACCGAGGGTGCCGAGGATGGCGGCGGGCGCGTGCTCCTTGCCCACACCGAGCAGCGCGACGTCGGCGACGACACCGCCGAGGAACGCGAGCGCGATGCCCTGCCGCGCGGGCCACATCCCGTTGAGCCGGAACCACCCCGCGGCGGTCACGGCCTGGAGGATCACCAGCGGCACGAGCAGCGCGTACGACCCGGCGGCCGCGCCCCCGGCGAGCAGCAGCCCGAGCAGCGCGGTCAGCGCGGCGGGCTGCATCCCCGGCTCGATGATCGGCGACCGCCCCTCGGCGCGGGCGCGCTGGGCATCGGTTATGCGGGGGTTGCCGGTGGTGGTGGCGGGGCCGTACGAACCTTCTTGAGAAGCCGCGGGCTCGGCGGGCGGTTCCGTGCCGCCCGCCATGGGCGGTTCCGGAGGCACGGAGTCGTACGACTGGGGCGGCAGGTACGCCGTCTCCGTCATGTCCACCGCGGCAGCGGGCGGCGGCTGCACGGACGTCTCCCAGGTCTGCCCCTGCCACTGCTGGGTGTACTGCTGCTGCGGCTCCGCGTAGTACTGCTGCGGCTCCGGGTAAGGCTGGGCGTACTGCTGCTGGGGCTCCGCGTAGTACTGCTGCTGCGGCTGCTCCGGGTAGTACTGCTGCTGCTCCGGGTACTGGGCCTGCGGGTAGGCCTGCTGCTCCGGGTACTGGGGATCCGGATACCGCTGCTGGTACGGGTCGTACCCCTCGTACCCCTCGTACGGCTGATTGGACATGGTGCTCATCCTCCTGCGAACGGCGGGAGCACCTCGACCGTGCCGCCCTCGGCAAGCCGTACGGTCTCATGCCCACGGGTCCCGACGGGGTCGCCGTCGACAAGGAACGAACAGCGCCGCAGGACCCGGACGAGCTCGCCCGGGTGCCGCTCGCGCGCGGCGTCGAGCGCCTCCGCGAGCGTCACCGCCGCGTACGGCTCCTCCGCGACACCCGCTGCCGCCTTGGCCGCGGCCCAGTAACGAATGGTGCCGTTCACCATGCGACGCTCCTCTCGGTCGGCGGTCGCCGACGTCCATGATGCCGTGGCCCACGCCGCGATCCGCCCGGCGAGCTCGTCGGAGGCCGCGTGCTCCGCGTGCCCCATGCCCTCTTCCAGCCACAGTTCGGCCCCGCCCGCGGCCGCCGCGGCCAGCATCCGGGGATGGTCGACGGGGAAGTACGGATCCCGGTCGCCGTGCACGACGAGCAGCGGGGTCGGCGCGATCAGCGGGACCGACTCGACCGGCGAGAGCGGCACGGGGTCCCACTCGTGCGGGTGGATCCGGGTGCGAAGCCCGAAGCGGCCGACGAAGCGACCCGCCGGGCGCGTGACGACCCAGTGCAGCCGCCGCATCGGAGCGGTCCCGCGGTAGTACCAGCGCGCCGGGGCGCTCACCGCGACGACCGCGTCAACCCGCGCTTCCGTGCGCCCCCTGTGCAACGCGGCGTGCCGCAGCACTACGGAGCCGCCCATCGAGAAGCCCACGGTCACCACGCGCGCGTGCCCGAGCGAGCGCGCCCACTCCACGGCCGCCACCAGGTCGAGCACCTCGCGGTCACCGACCGTGGAGCGCCCGCCGGACGCCCCGTGGCCCCGGAAAGAGAAGGTGATCACGGCCGCACGCTGGGCGAAGACGCCCGCGAGGCGCCGCACGTGGGGCCGTGACAGGTCCCCCGTGAAGCCGTGCGCGACCACGATCGCGAGCTCTCCCGCGGGGTCGGGCCCGGGGTCGTAGACCGCCTCGACGGCCACTCCGTCGCGTGTACGAAGCATGGCGCGCCGCTGAACGCGACCCTGCCCCCGAGTGAGCGGCGGCACAGAAGATCGCGCCGCTTGACCTGCCGGACCGGAACTCATGTGGGCTATTCTCCTTGGCAGAGGATCCGGGCAGCGCAGCCCCCGGGTCCTTTTGTGCTTTCAGGAGCGCCCGCAGCACGGCGCCCAGCGGCCCCGGGCGCGGGCCCTGCGAGCACATGTACGAAGCAGTGCCACATACGTCCTCGCAGGGACCGAGGAGGAACCGACGTAATGGGCGAGCGAAACGTGCACGACAGTCAGACAACACAGGCAGGTGTGGAGCGACGATGAGCTCTCTGCTGCTCCTCACCAATGCCCTCCAGCCGTCGACGGAGGTGCTCCCCGCTCTCGGCCTGCTCCTTCACCACGTGCGCGTCGCCCCCGCGGAGGGGCCCGCTCTCGTCGACACCCCCGGTGCCGACGTCATCCTCGTCGACGGGCGCCGCGACCTCCCACAGGTGCGCAGCCTCTGTCAGCTGCTGCGCTCCACGGGCCCCGGCTGTCCCCTCGTCCTCGTCGTGACGGAGGGCGGCCTCGCCGCCGTCACCGCCGACTGGGGCATCGACGACGTACTCCTGGACACGGCGGGCCCCGCCGAGGTCGAGGCGCGTCTGCGGCTCGCGATGGGCCGCCAGCAGATCACCGCCGACGACTCCCCCATGGAGATCCGCAACGGCGATCTCTCCGTGGACGAGGCGACGTACAGCGCGAAGCTCAAGGGCCGGGTCCTGGACCTGACCTTCAAGGAGTTCGAGCTGATCAAGTACCTGGCGCAGCACCCGGGCCGGGTCTTCACGCGGGCCCAGCTGCTCCAGGAGGTGTGGGGCTACGACTACTTCGGCGGTACGCGCACGGTGGACGTGCACGTGCGGCGCCTGCGCGCCAAGCTCGGCGTCGAGCACGAGTCGCTGATCGGCACCGTCCGGAATGTCGGCTACCGCTTCGTCACGCCCGAGAAGGTCGAGCGGGCCGCCGACGAGGAGAAGGCGAAGGCGGCGACGCCTCGGGCGGAGGAGAACGGCGGCAAGCGGACGGCGCCCCTCCCGGCCGCCGCGGAATCCGCTCCGAAGGAAGCTGCCGTACGCCCTGCCCAGCGGTAGTTCCATCCGCGTAGACTCCGCGCGTGGCCAAGGTGACTCGGGATGACGTGGCGCGACTTGCGGGTACTTCGACCGCGGTCGTCAGCTACGTGATCAACAACGGACCCAGGCCGGTCGCCCCGGCCACGCGCGAGCGGGTACTCGCCGCGATCAAGGAGCTGGGCTACCGGCCCGACCGCGTCGCCCAGGCCATGGCCTCGCGGCGCACGGACCTCATAGGCATGATCGTGCCGGACGCGCGCCAGCCGTTCTTCGCGGAGCTGACGCACGCCGTCGAACAGGCGGCGTCCGAGCGCGGAAAGATGGTCCTCGTCGGCAACGCCGACTACGTGGCGGAGCGCGAGACCCACTACCTGCGCGCCTTCCTCGGCATGCGGGTCTCCGGCCTCATCCTCGTCAGCCACGGCCTGACCGACCAGGCCGCCGCCGAGATCGACGCGTGGGACGCGCGCGTGGTGCTGCTGCACGAGCGGCCCGAGGCCATCGACGACGTCGCGGTCGTCACGGACGACGTCGGCGGCGCCCAGCTCGCCACCCGTCACCTGCTCGAACACGGCCATGAGTACGTCGCCTGCGTCGGCGGCACCGCCGAGACCCCGACGGTCGGCGACCCCGTCTCCGACCACGTCGAGGGCTGGCGGCGCGCGATGCGCGAGGCCGGGCGCCCGGTGGAGGGGCGGCTCTTCGAAGCCCCCTACAACCGCTACGACGCCTACCAGGTGGGCCTCGAACTGCTCGCCCGCCCCGACCGCCCCACCGCGATCTTCTGCTCCACGGACGACCAGGCGATCGGCATCCTGCGGGCGGCGCGCGAGCTGCGCATCGACGTCCCCGGCGAGCTGGCCGTGGCCGGCTTCGACAACGTCAAGGAGGCCGGGCTCACCGACCCGCCGCTGACGACGGTCGCCTCCGACCGGCCCGCGATGGCCCGCGCGGCCGTGGACCTGGTCCTCGACGACGGCCTGCGGGTCGCGGGATCGCGCAGGGAGCGCCTGAAGCTGTTCCCCTCGCGGCTCGTGGTGCGCCAGTCCTGCGGCTGCCAGTAGCCACCGGCAGCCGCCTCCCGCCGCCTTTATAACGGGCATACGCACTTCTGCCGGGCTTCTCAGGACGTACTCAGACAGCTCTCATGTACGGCGGCCAGTCTCAAGGACATGACCGAGACCTTCCGCCACAGCGGCGAGTACCACCAGCAGCAGTCGTCAGCGCCTGTGCCGCCCGGCGGTACGCAGGGCGCCTACCCGCCCCCGCCCGCCTACGCGCCGGAAGCGCCTCAGGGACCCGCCCCCGCCCGGCGCCGCCGCGCGAAGGGCCCCGTCGCCCTGCTCGCCGCCGTCGCCATCGCGGCGGCCGCGGTGGGCGGCGGTACCGCGTACGCCGTGCAGACGCTGACCGACCGGGACGGCGGCTCATCGGCCACCAGCACCGACGTCGTGCCGACCAGCAAGAAGGGCACCGTCTCCGGTGTCGCCGAGGCGGTCAGCCCGAGCATCGTGGAGATCAGCGCGAGCACCGGCCAGGGCAAGTCCACCGGCTCCGGTGTCATCACCAAGAGCGACGGCGAGATCGTCACCAACAACCACGTCGTCTCCGGCGCCACCTCGATCAAGGTGCGCACCAACGACGGCAAGACGTACGACGCCGACGTCGTCGGCACCGACAGCAAGAAGGACCTCGCGCTCATCCAGCTGAAGGGCGCCTCCGGGCTCAAGCCCGCCACCCTCGGCAACTCCGACAACGTGAAGGTCGGCGACGAGGTCGTCGCCATCGGCTCCCCCGAGGGCCTGACCGGCACCGTCACCAGCGGCATCATCTCCGCGCTCGAACGCGACGTCACCGTCTCCACGGGCGAGGGCCAGCAGCAGCCGCAGAACCCCGAGGGCAACGGCGGCTGGCCGTTCGAGTTCGGCGGGCAGCAGTTCAACGGCGACACCGGCTCGTCGAAGACCACGTACAAGGCACTGCAGACGGACGCCTCGCTCAACCCCGGCAACTCCGGCGGCGCCCTCATCGACATGAACGGCAACATCATCGGGATCAACTCCGCGATGTACTCGCCCAGTTCGTCGAGCCAGGGCAGCGGCGACTCCGCGTCCGGCAGCGTCGGCCTCGGCTTCGCCATCCCGATCGACACCGTCAAGAAGGACCTGAGCACGCTGCGGTCCGGCTCCAAGACCTGACCCTCGTACGAACCCCCGGCACCACCGGCACCACCGGAACCCCCGGCACCACCCAAGGAGGCCGTCATGTCCGACACCCCCCGCACCTCCCTCACCGTCAGCCGCGCGCGGCACGCCCTCGCCGTCACCGTCGGCTGGGGCCGCCCCGCCACCGATCCCGCCGGGCTCGGCCTCCCGCTCGCCGTGGCGCGCGACGTGCAGGCCGCCCGGTCGGACCGCACCGCCCGTGCCCGCGTGCGAGGCTGATACCGGCCCCGTTCCGCCCCCTGACCCGAGGAAGTCCGAAGCCCATGAGCCCCGCCGAAGGCGACCGCACCGGTGACCGCGAGCAGCAGCGCATCCTGATCGTGGACGACGAACCCGCCGTGCGGGAGGCGTTGCAGCGCAGTCTCGCCTTCGAGGGGTATGCCACGGAGGTCGCCTTCGACGGCGCCGACGCCCTGGAGAAGGCCGCGGCGAACCGCCCCGACCTGGTCGTGCTCGACATCCAGATGCCCCGCATGGACGGCCTGACCGCCGCGCGCAGGCTCCGCGCCACCGGGACCACCACGCCCATCCTCATGCTGACCGCGCGCGACACCGTCGGCGACCGCGTCACGGGACTCGACGCGGGCGCCGACGACTACCTGGTCAAGCCGTTCGAACTGGACGAGCTGTTCGCCCGCATCAGGGCGCTGCTGCGCCGCAGTTCGTACGCGGCGGCCGCGGGCGAGGCCGAGGAGGGCGACACCCTCTCCTTCGCCGATCTGCGCATGGACCTGGCGACCCGCGAGGTCACCAGGGGCCCGCGCACGGTCGAGCTGACCCGCACGGAGTTCACGCTCCTGGAGATGTTCCTCGCGCACCCCCGCCAGGTCCTCACCCGCGAGCAGATCCTGAAGGCCGTCTGGGGCTTCGACTTCGAACCGTCGTCCAACTCCCTCGACGTGTACGTCATGTACCTGCGCCGCAAGACGGAGGCGGGCGGCGAACCGCGCCTGGTGCACACGGTGCGGGGCGTCGGGTACGTGCTGCGGGGCGGGGAGTGAACAGGGTCGTACGGCGCTTCCGCGGGCTGCCGTTGCGCTCGCGCTTGGCGTTGCTGGTCACGGTGGCCGTCGCGTTCGCGGTGGCCGCGAGCGCGGTGGCGTGCTGGTTCGTCGTACGGAACGTGCTGATCAGTTCGTTGGACGACGCGCTGGACAACGCCAAGGTGCAGCCCGCTTGGGTATCCGACCGTGTCGACGCGGGCGGACAGTGTCTGCGCACGATCATCAGGGGTGACGCCGACAACCCGGACATCTTCAAGGAGACCGTTCAGGTCGTCGACACGGGCGGCGGGCACTGCGTCATCATCGGCAAGCGGTCTCTTGAGGTCACGTCGGACGACACGGAGGTCGCGCTGAACGGGACCGGGCACGCGTACCACAACGCCACCGCGTCCAACGGCGACAAGTACCGCGTCCTGACCTACCCGCTGGACGGCCGCCCCGGCCTCGCGATCTCCGTCGCCCGCCCCCTCAGCGAGCTCGACGACACCCTGAACAACCTGGTCCTCGTCCTCACCGTCGTCGCCGGAATCGGCATCCTCGGCGCCGGAGCCGCAGGCCTCTGGGTGGCCCGCACCGGCCTGCGCCCCGTGGACCAGCTCACCGAAGCCGTCGAACACGTCGCCCGTACCGAGGACTTGAACCTCCGCATCCCCGTCGAGGGCGACGACGAGATCGCCCGGCTCTCGGAGTCCTTCAACTCCATGACCGCCTCGCTCGCCTCCTCCCGCGACCTCCAGCAGCAGCTGATCGCCGACGCGGGCCACGAACTGCGGACGCCGCTCACCTCGCTGCGCACCAACATCGAGCTGCTCGCGCGCAGCGAGGAGACGGGCCGGGCCATCCCGCCCGACGACCGCAAGGCGCTCCTCGCCTCCGTCACCGCGCAGATGACCGAACTGGCCGTACTCATCGGTGACCTGCAAGAACTCTCGCGGCCCGACACCGGCGAGAGCGGCGCGAAGGTCCAGGTCGTCGCGCTGCACAACCTCACGCGGACCGCCATCGAACGGGCCAGGCTGCGCGGCCCCGAGCTGACCATCACCGCGGAGCTCGCGCCCTGGTACGTACGCGTGGAGCCGCCCGCGCTGGAACGCGCCATCGTCAACGTCCTCGACAACGCGGTGAAGTTCAGCCCGCCGCGCGGCACGGTCGAGGTCACCCTGGACCGCGGCAAGCTGACCGTGCGGGACCACGGGCCCGGCATTCCCGACGACGAACTCCCGCACGTCTTCGACCGGTTCTGGCGCTCGCCGTCCGCGCGCAGCCTGCCGGGGTCGGGGCTCGGTCTGTCGATCGTGGCCCGCACGGTGCGGCAGTCCGGCGGCGAGGTGACGGTGGCGGCGGCCGAAGGGGGCGGCACGGTGGTGACGGTTCAGCTGCCGGGGGCGGCGACTCCGCCGCCCGGGGAGATGCCTTCGCTGTAGGCGCGGGCCGTCTCCTCCCCGCCTAGCGGCCGACTCCGATCCCCGAGCCCGCGATCCGCACCCTGATGCCTTCCTTCTCCACCGTCACGTCCTGGAGTGCCATCGCGCCCTCGCCGGGCAGCTTCGGCAGTTGGAAGGCGAGGGTGAGGCGGTCGGCGAGTACGGGCCGGGTGAGCTTGGAGAGGCCGTCGAGGAGTGCGGGGTCCAGGCCGAGCTTCTTGAGGAGCCAGGGGTGGCCCATGGCGACGTCGATGAGGTTGAGCCCCATCACGTCGTTCACGAACTTCGGCGCGCCGGTCAGCTCGTTCAGCTTGGTGTCGCTCTTCAGGGCCTCGCGCACCACCGAGTCGGGGACGCCGAGCCGCTTGACGATCGCAGGCACGGAGAGCAGCGCCTTCGCCTTCGACGTCTCCTTGCTCACGCGGTCGGCGGAGCCGCGCGACAGGTGCAGGCCCTCCTTCGAGCGAGTGCCGGGGCGGTACGTCGCCAGGTCGCCGAGTTGCAGGCTCATGCCGCCGATGTCGGTGGAGATGCCGCGGTCGCCGTTGCGCTGGATGCGGGCGTCGGCGCGCACCTTCAGGTCGTGCCCGGCGACGGGCAGCGTGCCGCGCGCCAGGACCTGGTCGTGGCCCTTGCCGGTGAACGTGACCTGGGACGCGCCCAGTTCACGGTTGAGGTCCTCGAAGGAGAGCAGCACCTCGCCGTTCATCTCGCCGATGAGGGCGCCCTTGAACGAGGTCGGCCCGTCCCCGTCGATCGTCACGTCGGTGGCGGTCGCGGAGACCTTGGCGAGGGAGATCCGGTCGGCGGCGACGTCGGGGACGGTCACCTTCACCTTGTCGACGCGCTTGTCGAGGACCTGGGTGAGGAAGGGGAAGCCCTCGATGTCGACCTCGGGCGCCGCGCTCAGCTTCATCTGGTCCTTGAGCTTCTCCGCCGCCTCGTGCTCGGCGTACAGAAGGGCCCAGCGGTCGCCGAGAGCGAGGAACGCGGTGGCGACGAGGACGGCGACGACGGCCTTCGCGGCGAGCGGCAGACCGGCGAAGCGTGTGCGGCGGCGGCTGCCTCGGCGGTGATTGGGCGGCGTCCAGGGGGCGTCCGCGCCGGGCTCGTCCTTCTCCTCGTGGAGGAACTCCTCCAAGGGGTTCGGCGCGAGGGCGGCCAGCTCGTCGTACGGATTGCTGTACGAGGAGGCCGGGAGCTGAGCGGTGTCGCCGGGGCGGTCGTGGTCAATAGGCGCATCCGGAGGATGCGTGGCTATGCGGTGGGGGGAACGCATCGAGCGATCTCACCATACGTTCACACCCCACCCCAAACCTTACTCCCGGTAAGTTCCGGTTTTAGCCAGTACTTAACGGCCGTGAGATTGCCTACTTCACGATCGTGATCCGGTCGGCCTTCGGCGGCGCGATCGGCTTGTCCGCCGAGGAGTTGGCGGTCAGGTAGTCGTTGAACGCCTTCAGGTCGTCCGCGCCGACGACCGGCTTCGTCCCCTTGCCGAGCTCGGCGAAGCCGTCGCCGCCGCCCGCGAGGAAGGCGTTCATGGCGACGCGGTAGGTGGCCGCCGGGTCGATCGCCTTGCCGTTCAGCTTGATCGAGTCGGCGACGACGCGGTCGGCCCCCGTCTTGGTCATGTCCAGCGTGTACGTCAGCCCTTCCGAAACCTGCAAGATCTTCGGAGAGGCCTGGTTCGACCCGCTGACCTGCTGCTTAAGACCTGTCACGAGCTGCGCGCCGGTCAGATCGACAAGATTGACGGTATTGCTGAAGGGCTGCACGGTGAACGCCTCGCCGTACGTGACGACGCCGTCACCCTCACTCCCGCTCGCCTTGTACACGATGTCGGAGCGGATGCCGCCCGGGTTCATCAGGGCCAGATCGGCTTCCGGGTCGAGCGACTTGGCGTGCGCGAGCTGCGCGTCGGAGATGAGATCGCCGAGCGGCGACTCGGGGACACCGGCCCCGCGTCCGGGGATGTCCGCGGAGATGTAGCCGACGGCCTTGTTGGCGACGGGCGCGGCGAGCTTGTCCCAGCGAGAGATGAGGGAGGTCATGTCAGGCGCCTTGGCCTGCTCACGACTGACCACACGATTCGCGGACTTCACGCTCGTCCGCACGATGTCCTTGGTCCTGCGGTCGTACGTCAGCGTGGTGTCGGTGTAGAGCTTCCCGAAGGAGGACGCCGAGGTCACCATGCGCGGGTTGCCCGCGGGGTCCGGGATCGTACAGACGTACGCGTTGTGGGTGTGTCCCGTGACGAGCGCGTCGACCTTGGGCGTGATGCCCTTGGCGATGTCGGTGATCGGCCCGGATATGCCGTCGCCCGCGCCCGGCGAGTCGCAGTCGTAGTTGTACGTCTGGCTCTTCGGCACGCCGCCCTCGTGGATGAGCGTGACGATGGACTTCACGCCCTGCTTGTCGAGGATCTTCGCGTACTTGTTGACGGTCTCGATCTCGTCGTGGAACTTCAGCCCCTTGACGCCGTCGGCGGAGACGATGTCGGGAGTCCCTTCCAACGTCACACCGATGAAGCCGATCTTGACGCCCTTGTGCTTCCACACCCAGTAGGGCTTGAGGATGGGCTTGCCGGTCTTCTCGTCGGTGACGTTGGCGGCGAGATAGGGATAGTCGGCCCCCTCGAACTTCTTCCCCTTGCCGCCCTTCTTCCCGCCCTTCCCCTTCTCGAAGCAGCCGTCCTTGGGGTGGCAGCCACCGTTCTGCATACGGGCCAGTTCCTTGGCCCCTTCGTCGAACTCGTGGTTGCCGACGCTGGTGACGTCGAGCCCGAGCTTGTTCATCGCCTCGACGGTGGGCTCGTCGTGGAAGAGCCCGGAGAGCAGCGGGCTCGCGCCGATGAGGTCGCCCGCGGCGGCGGTGACGCTGTAGGGGTTGCCCTTACGGGCGGTGCGCAGCGAGGTCGCGAGGTATTCGACGCCACCGGCGTCGATCTTCTTCTCGGTCCCGTCGGGCTGCTTCTCCGTGACCTGCCCCGACGACCCGGCGGGCGGCTGCAGATTGCCGTGGAAGTCGTTGAACGACAGCAACTGCACGTCGACCGTGCGCTTCTTGCCCCCACCCGTGTGGTCCGCCCCCGCACTGGCGGGAAGCGCGGCGGCAAGCGCACCGACGGTGGCGAGCGAGGCGGCCGCGGCAAGCACGCGATAGGCACGCCGTCTGGGCCGACGCGACTGGACTGTGGCTGACACGTGTCCCCCCTGGGGGTCGAATGGGCTCGAACGCGACGGAATGAGTCCACCATTCCGCCGCCCGCAGCCTAGGTTCAACGCGCGTAGCGCAACAGAGGGTTGCCGGTTACATCCTGGTTGCCGTTGGGGGCGGGTACGCAATATCAAGCCCGCCCGGCGATTGAGGGCAAGCGCGCAGCGCGACATCGGGAACGAGCGCACAAAATCAAGCCCGCCCGGCGATTGAGGGCAAGCGCGCAGCGCGACATCGGGGACGAGCGCACAAAATCAAGCCCGTCCGGCGTTTGAGGACGAGCGCGCAGCGCGATATCAAGCCCGCCCGGCGTTTGAGGGCGAGCGCGCAGCGCGACATGGAGCCCGTCCGGCGACGGAGGACGAGCGCGCAGCGCGACACCCCCCGCTCCAGGCGCCCCCGCCCGACTACGCTCGGACGCATGACTGACGACCACCCCGCCGAGGCCGCCCCCACCCCCGCCCCCCTCCGAAAGATCGACACCCTCACCGCGCTCAGCCCGGCGCAGTCCGACACCGTGCTGGAGCTCCTCGCGGAGGCCGCCCGCTCGGACGGTCAGCAGGCGGTGTCGGAGCAGGGCAGGCTGCAACTGCGCGGCGGGGCCCGCGAGGGCGTACGGCATCTGCTCCTGAGCGTCGACGGCGACCTCGTCGGCTACGCGCAGCTGGAGGACACCGACCCCGTGGAGGCCCCCGCAGCCGAACTGGTCGTGCACCCCGCGCACCGAGGCCGCGGTCACGGCAGGGCGCTCGGTTCCGCGCTGCTCGGCGAGTCGGGCCGACGCCTGCGCGTATGGGCGCACGGCGGGCACTCCGCGGCCCGCCACCTCGCGCAGGTGCTCGGTCTCGCGCTCTTCCGCGAGTTGCGGCAGATGCGCCGCCCGTTGACGGACCTCGACCTGCCGGACCCGGTCTTCCCGGAGGGCGTATCCGTACGCACCTTCGTGCCGGGGCAGGACGACGCGGCCTGGCTCGCGGTGAACGCGGAGGCGTTCGCCCACCACCCCGAGCAGGGCTCCCTGACCCAGCGCGACCTGGACGACCGCAAGGCGGAGCCGTGGTTCGACCCGGCGGGCTTCTTCCTCGCCGAGCGCACGGCCGACGGCACCGGCACCGGCACCGGCACCGGCACCACCGAACTGGTCGGCTTCCACTGGACGAAGGCACACGCCGACGAGGGCCTCGGCGAGGTGTACGTCGTGGGCGTACGCCCGGGCGCGCAGGGCGGCGGCCTGGGCAAGGCGCTGACCACCACCGGCCTGCGCCACCTCGCGCAGCAGGGCCTGCCGACCGCGATGCTGTACGTGGACGCGGACAACAAGGCGGCGGTGAGCGTCTACGAGCGGCTCGGCTTCGTGACGCACGAGACGGACCTGATGTACCGCACGGAGTCCTGACGGGCCTGACCCACACGAAGGGCGCGGTGTTCCCCCGGGGGAACACCGCGCCCTTCGTCGTACCGTCCGGTCCGCGCTACTTGCCCGCCACCTCGGTCAGACACATGGAGAACTGCACCCGCCCCCGCCGCGTCTGCTCGTAACGCGACTGCCCCGCCTCGCACTCGGTCTCGTACTTGCTCGCGACCTTGTACTCGGCCTTGGCGTCACCGCAGTCGATGATCTCCATGTCGGGGCTGCCCTTCGACCCCTTGTTCTGGACACAGTCACCCACCTCCGCGACGGCGGGCTGCTTGGCGCTCTCGCTGTCGGGCCCTGTGGTGTTGCCGCGGCTCATGTACATCCAGACCCCCGCGACGACGGCCGCGATGAGCAAGGCCGCCACCTTGATGAGAGGTGATTGGCGCTGGGACATGGTGGAACCCCCGAGATTTCGTACGTGTTCACGTCAATGTCGAGCGGCAGACGTTACAAGATCCCCGACCCCTTCCCGCAACTCGCCTCGAACCGGTCCCACTTGACGGAACACGCCCACCTACCTCCAGATCGTCCAGCAGACCCAACAGCCGCTCCGCCTGGGCCTGTTGGAGCCGGGCGACAAGCTGCCCACGGCACGCGAGGTGGTCGAGGCTCGCCGAGTGGGCCGAGCGGGCCCGTTCGGCGGGCCTGGACAGGGACGACGTGGCCGCGCTCTTCACGGCCGTGCTGGAAGAACAGTTCGCCGTACCGGAAGAACAGTTCACCGAACCGCAAACCCAAGAGCACGGCATCAAGGGGGAGTTCGCATGACCGACACCGCGCGCTGGCTCGCCTCGAAGCTGACCACCGCCGCCGCGTTCGCCGTGGGCGGGACGCTCTTCCTGATGGCCGTCCTCCAACTCGGCGTGGGCTGCGCGATCGGTGCCCGCGCGGACCTGCACTGGGCCGACCGTGGCGTCTACGAGGCCACGGGCCCCGTCCTCGTCGCGTACGGCCTGCTCGGCGTGGCCGTGGGAGCCGCCGTCGGCCTCCTCGTGCGCCGCACGCTGCTCGCCGCGTCCCTCGCCACGGTGGTCACCGGGGGCGTGCCGCTGCTCTTCGGCAGTCTCCGCTGGGACCTCTTCCCGACCCGTACGATCACCGAGACCTCGCGCCTCAGGGGCTATTGGCATGTCCCCCTGCCGTACGACTCCTTCGCCGTGGACCAAGGCGTCACCAACGCCGCAGGAGAGCGCTTCATCGACGGGCTGTGCCACCCGGAGCCGATCCCCGGCCGCTTCTGCCCCACCGACACCAAGGTCACCAGCGCGTACCTGGACTACCACCCCCGATCCCACTTCTGGTACCTCCAGTTGATCGAAACGGGATCGTCCTCGCGCTCGCGGCCGCCGCGACGTACGCCGCCTTCCGCCTCTTGCGCCGCCGCGCGGCCTGAACCGTACGATCGGCTCGCGCGGCCTGAACCGTACGATCGGCTTGATTCGTATGCTCGACCGACGGCCCGCCGCCGTGTAGACGCCCGGGGGTCGTCGGTCGATGTCCCGCACGTCATGTCGCCGTAACCGGCGATTCAGACTGGCTTGCGACGCTCACTCAATGCAGCCCGCCGTGCCCGACCCTTCCCCGGTGAACGGGAAGCTCCGCCTCACTCCCGCGCTCTCCGACGCGCCCATCGGCGTGCCCGCGCGGAAGAATGGGTCCATGAGCCAGCCGAACACGCAAGGTCAGGTCCAGCACGCCCAGCCCTCCGTCGGCTCGATCGCCGCCCACAGGCCCCACACCATCGCCGCCACGGTCTCCGACCTGGACCCTGACATCGATGCCGACCTCGACGCGTACGACGAGGACGCCCAGATAGGGCACGACGGCGCGGAACTGCCCCAGGGCCGCTTCCTCGACCGGGAGCGCAGCTGGCTCGCCTTCAACGAACGGGTTCTGGAGCTGGCCGAGGACCCGCACACGCCCCTCCTCGAACGGGCTAATTTCCTGGCGATCTTCGCCTCGAACCTGGACGAGTTCTTCATGGTCCGCGTGGCCGGTCTCAAGCGGCGCATCGCGACCGGCGTCGCCACCCGTTCGGCCTCCGGCCTCCAGCCCCGCGAGGTCCTCGACCTCATCTGGAACCGCTCCCGCGAGCTCATGGCCCGGCACGCCGCCTGCTACCAGGACGACGTCGCGCCCGGCCTCGCCGACGAGGGCATCCACCTGGTCCGCTGGAACGAGCTGACCGACAAGGAGCAGTCCCGGCTCTTCACGCTCTTCCGGCAGCAGATCTTCCCCGTCCTGACCCCGCTGGCCGTCGACCCCGCGCACCCCTTCCCGTACATCTCGGGGCTCTCCCTGAACCTCGCCGTGGTCGTACGCAACCCGGTGTCCGGGCATCAGCACTTCGCGCGCGTGAAGGTCCCGCCGCTGCTCTCCCGCTTCCTGGAGGCCTCCCCGCAGCGCTACGTCCCGATAGAGGACGTCATCGCGGCGCCCGCGCACCTCCAGGAGCTCTTCCCTGGCATGGAGATCCAGGAGCACCACATGTTCCGGCTCACCAGGAACGAGGACCTGGAGGTCGAGGAGGACGACGCCGAGAACCTTCTCCAGGCCCTGGAGAAGGAGCTCATGCGGCGCCGCTTCGGCCCGCCCGTGCGCCTGGAGGTCGAGGAGTCCATCGACCCGAACATCCTCAGCCTGCTCGTCCGCGAGCTGAAGATCAGCGAGGCCGAGGTCTATCCGCTGCCGGGACCGCTCGACCTGACCGGCCTCTTCAGCATCGCCAAGCTGGACAGGCCCGAGCTGAAGTACCCGAAGTTCGTGGCGGGCACCCACCGCGACCTCGCCGAGGTCGAGTCGGCGTCCGCGCCCGACATCTTCGTCGCCCTTCGCGAACGCGACGTACTCCTGCACCACCCGTACGACTCGTTCTCCACCTCCGTGCAGGCGTTCCTCGAACAGGCGGCCGCCGACCCCGACGTGCTCGCCATCAAGCAGACGCTGTACCGGACTTCGGGCGACTCGCCGATAGTCGACGCGCTCATCGACGCCGCCGAGTCCGGCAAGCAGGTCCTCGTCCTGGTGGAGATCAAGGCCCGCTTCGACGAGCAGGCCAACATCAAGTGGGCCAGGAAGCTGGAGGAGTCCGGCTGCCACGTGGTCTACGGCCTGGTCGGCCTGAAGACCCACTGCAAGCTCTCCCTCGTCGTACGCCAAGAGGGCGACGCCCTGGTCCGCTACTCGCACGTGGGCACCGGCAACTACCACCCCAAGACGGCCCGCCTCTACGAGGACCTGGGCCTGCTGACCTCCAACCAGGAAGTCGGCGCGGACCTCTCCGACCTGTTCAACCGCCTCTCCGGCTACTCCCGCAGGGAGACCTACCGCCGTCTCCTGGTGGCCCCCAAGTCGCTGCGCGACGGCCTGGTCTCGCGCATCAACAAGGAGATGCAGCACCACCGCGCGGGCCGCCCCGCCTACGTCCGCATCAAGGTCAACTCAATGGTCGACGAGGCCATCATCGACGCGCTGTACCGCGCGTCGCAGGCCGGTGTCGACGTGGACGTGTGGGTGCGCGGCATCTGCGCGGTGCGGCCCGGGGTGGCGGGGCTCTCGGAGAACATCCGCGTGCGCTCCGTACTCGGCCGCTTCCTCGAACACTCCCGCGTCTTCGCCTTCGGCAACGGCGGCGAACCGGAGGTGTGGATCGGCAGCGCCGACATGATGCACCGCAATCTCGACCGCCGCATCGAGGCACTGGTCCGGGTCCAGGACCCGGCGCACCGTGCGGCTCTCAGCCGGCTCCTGGAGACCGGCATGTCGGACACCACCGCCTCCTGGCACCTCGGCGCGGACGGCAACTGGACCCGCCACTCGGTGGACCCGGAAGGCCAGCCCCTGCGGAACGTACAGGAGATGCTCATAGACGCCCGGAGGCGCCGGCGTGGCACAGCAACACCGTGAGATGACGGGTACGGACACGGCGGGCGCGCTGCTCGCCGCGCACCTCAACGCCCAGGCGACGGAATTCCTCCGCTCGCTGCGGCTGCACCGCGAGTCCACGACGGACGCGCAGGGCGCCGAGGAGTCCCTGGAGGCGGCCCGCGCCCTGCGCAGGGCGGCCCGCCGCATCGGCGCCACCCTGCACACGTTCCGCCCCCTCCTCGACCCGGAGTGGGCGTCCTCCCTGCGCCCCGAACTGGCCTGGCTGTCGGGCACGCTGGCCCAGGAACACGCGTACGCAACGCGCCTGGACCGCCTCCTGGAATCCCTCCACCGCCTGTCGGGCCAACCGACGGTGCCGGTCCCTGCTGTGGGCAATCGTGCCGCTGGGCGGCACGGGTGGGCACAGCCCCCGGTTCAGAGCACCGAGACGGAGACAAGCGCGCCTCGCGGGCTAACCGTCGGCGCAGCCAAAGCCGCAGCGCTGCTGGAACGCCAGCTCACCTTGGCGAAGACAAGGGCCCACTCCACCGCCCTACAAGCCTTCGGCTCCTCCCGCTTCCACGCAGTCGCGGACAACGTGGCCGTCCTGGCCAGCGAGGTCCCCCTGACCAGCACGTCGGAAGACCTCAAGCCCCTCGCGGCCCAAGCGGAATCCGACCTCACCGAGGCGGTCTCCGCCCTCCCCCTGGGCCAGGCGGGCCACCCGTACAACGCGGGCGCCCTCGTCCACGGCCTCGCGTCCGACACCGCCCCCGACGCCCAGGACGCCCCCTGGCTGAAGGTCCGCTCCCTGCTGCGCCTGCACAGGTACGCCGAGGAGGTCCTCCTGGGCCACGCGACCCTGGAGCCCCGCATCGCGGACGCGAGCCACGCCCTGAACGTCCACCGCGAGGCCGCCGCGGCCGCGGCCGCCGCCGCGCAGGCCGCCCGTACCCCCCGCATCGCCCCGGCCACGGCGTACGCGCTCGGCGTGCTCCACGCCGACCAGCGCCACGAGGTCGAGGCCGCGCGGTTCGCGTTCCAGCAGGCATGGCTCCACGAGGCGGTGAGTACACGGTGACGTACAAGGAAGACGTCGTCCGGGCGGCGGGCTGCGTCCTGTGGCGCCGCTCCCCCGTCGACGGGGGCCTGGAGATCTGTCTGGTCCACCGGCCCAAGTACGACGACTGGTCGCACCCCAAAGGCAAGCTGAAGCGCTCCGAGGAGCCGCTCGCGGGCGCCCTGCGCGAGGTCGAGGAGGAGACGGGCTTCCGCTGCGCTCCGGGCGCCTCCCTGCCCACGGTCCGCTACCTCGCCCAGGGCCGCCCCAAGGAAGTCACCTACTGGGCCGCCGAGGCCACCACCGGCCATTTCACGCCCAATCGCGAGGTCGACCGCATCATCTGGCTGCCTCCTGTCGCGGCCCGCAACCGGCTCACGCAGCTCCGCGACCGGCAGCTCGTCGACGCCCTGCTCAGCACACTTAACTTGGCGTAGCAGGTCCGCTACTTTCCGTAGTGCAGGACCTAACCAGGCCGACCGCCGAGGTTCACCCTCCGTTCACTCGTGCCCATCGGTCGCTTCACCTGCCCTGCCTAATTTCGGGCTTACAAGACACCGAAGAGGTCTTGAGCGAGACATACCGCCGCAAGGCACCGACGTACGACAACGCACGCCGCCAGCAAAGGGCCGGCGGCTCCCGGAAGGAAAACCCGACAGTGAAGCTTCAGCGCAAGAACCGGCTCCGCGCCCTCTCCCTCGGCGCCATCGCCGTCTCCAGCGCCCTGGCCCTCACGGCGTGCGGCTCGGACGACACGGGCGGCTCGGGCAACGGCGGCAAGGAGACCAACGCCGCCAACATCAAGTGCAACGACGCCAAGGGCCAGCTCGCGGCCTCCGGCTCGTCCGCGCAGAAGAACGCGATCGACGCCTGGCGGAAGGTCTACTCGACCAACTGCAAGGACGTTCAGCTGAACTACAACCCGACCGGTTCGGGTGCAGGCATCACCGCGTTCCTCCAGGGCCAGACCGCGTTCGCCGGTTCCGACTCGCCGCTGAAGCCCGAGGAGATCGCGAAGTCGAAGACGGTCTGCAAGGACAGCCAGGCCATCGACCTGCCGATGGTCGGCGGCCCGATCGCCATCGGCTACAACGTCCCCGGCGTGGACAACCTCGTCCTGGACGCCAAGACCCTGGCCGACATCTTCAACGACAAGATCAAGACCTGGGACGACAAGGCGATCAAGAAGCTCAACCCCGACGCCAAGCTCCCCAGCACCAAGGTCCAGGCGTTCCACCGCTCCGACGAGTCGGGCACCACGGACAACCTCACCAAGTACCTGAAGGGCGCCGCCCCCGCCGCCTGGCCGCACGAGCCGGGCAAGTCGTGGGTCCCCAAGGGCGGCCAGTCCGCGAACGGCTCCTCCGGTGTCGCGAGCCAGGTCAAGCAGACCGCGGGCGCCATCTCGTACTTCGAGCTCTCCTACGCCGGTGACGGCATCAAGACCGTCGACCTGAAGACGGACGCCAAGGACCCGGTCAAGGCCACCGTCGACAACTCCTCCAAGGCCATCTCCGAGGCCAAGGTCGTCGGCAAGGGCAAGGACCTCGCGCTTGAGCTGAACTACAAGCCCACCGCCGAGGGCGCCTACCCGATCACGCTGGTGACGTACGAGATCGCCTGCGAGAAGGGCAACAAGGCCGACACGCTCGCCGCCACCAAGTCCTTCCTGACCTACATCGCCAGCGAGGACGGCCAGAAGGTCCTCAAGGACAACGACTACGCGCCGATCCCCGACGAGATCATCACCAAGGTTCGCTCCACCGTCGCGAGCCTGAGCTAGCTGAACCGAGTGCGGCCGGCCCCCGTAAGTAGCAACGGGCCGGCCGCACCGTCCGGTGCACCGCCGCCACGGAGCGCCTGCCTCAGCGCACGGCGCCTCCGCAGACCGGAGAACCCCATGGACATACCAAGCAATACGACCTCACCCCTCCCCGTGGACGACGCGAAGCGGACGGACTCCACGAGCAAGGCCCCGGCCCGCGGCACCACCCGCGCCGGCGACCGGATCTTCCTCGGACTCTCGCGCGGCTCCGGCATCGCGGTCCTCGTCATCATGGGCGCCATCGCCGCGTTCCTGGCGTACCGCACGGCCCTGGCCCTCGCCGACAACACGGGCAACTTCCTCACCACCTTCGAGTGGGACCCGGCCGGTATCACCACCGGTGGCAAGCCGTACTTCGGCATCGCCGTCCTGGTCTTCGGCACCGTGGTGAGCTCGATCATCGCCCTCGTGATCGCGGTCCCCGTCGCCATCGGCATCGCGCTCTTCATCTCGCACTACGCGCCGCGCAAGCTGGCCGCCCCCATCGCCTACGTGATCGACCTGCTGGCCGCCGTGCCCTCGATCGTGTACGGCCTGTGGGGTGCCCTCGTGGTCGCCCCCAATCTCACCGGCCTCTACAGCTGGCTCGACGACTACTTCGGCTGGACCGGCATCTTCGAGTACCAGGGCGGCGCCCCGCGCTCCCTGATGACCGTCGGCATCCTCCTCGCGATCATGATCCTGCCGATCATCACGAACGTCAGCCGCGAGGTCTTCCTCCAGGTCCCGAAGATGCACGAGGAGGCCGCGCTGGCCCTCGGCGCCACGCGCTGGGAGGTCATCCGCATGTCGGTGCTGCCCTTCGGCCGCTCCGGCATCATCTCCGCCTCGATGCTGGGCCTGGGCCGCGCGCTCGGCGAGACGATCGCCGTCGCCACCGTGCTCTCCCCGACCTTCGTGATCCAGGCCTCCGTGCTCGACTACGGCGGCGGCACGTTCGCGCAGAACATCGCCAGCAAGTTCAACGAGGCCACGGAGTACGGCCAGGACGCGCTCATCGCCTCCGGCCTGGTCCTGTTCGTCATCACGCTGCTGGTCAACGGCGCCGCCCGCCTGATCATCGCGCGCCGCAAGGAGTACTCGGGGGCCAACGCATGACCACCACGACACCCACCCCGCCCAACCCGCTCGCCAAGCGTCCCTCGACGCTCAAGGCCGCCAGCCTCCCGCGCTGGTCCCCCGCCGCCGTCGCGCTCGGCTCGGCAGCCGTCGCCATCGGCATCGGCGCGGGCGCGGGCCTGGACAGCCGCATCCAGTGGGGCCTGATCGCCGCCCTCCTCTTCCTCGCCGGGTCGTACGTCCTCGCGGTGACCGTCGAGGGCGCCCGGCAGGCCAGGGACCGCCTCGCCACCTCGCTGGTGTGGGTCATGTTCCTGCTCGCCGTCGTCCCGCTGGCCTCGCTGATCTACGAGACCGTCAAGCGCGGCATCAAGGTCTTCGACGGGTACTTCCTGACCCACTCGATGGGCGTCGTCACCGACGAGGAGACCGGCGGCGGCATCTACCACGCGATCATCGGCACCCTGGAGCAGGTGCTCCTGGCCTCCGTGATCGCCGTGCCGATCGGCCTGCTCACCGCGGTCTACCTCGTCGAGTACGGCCGCGGGAAGCTCGCCAAGACCGTCACGTTCTTCGTCGACGTCATGACCGGCATCCCCTCGATCGTCGCGGGCCTGTTCGTCCTCAGCTTCTGGATCCTGATCCTCGGCTTCAAGCCCTCCGGCTGGGCCGGTGCCATGGCACTCGCCATCCTGATGATGCCGGTGATCGTGCGCTCCACCGAGGAGATGCTGAAGCTCGTCCCGAACGAGCTGCGCGAGGCCTCCCTCGCCCTCGGCGTCCCGAAGTGGCGGACCATCCTCAAGGTCGTCCTGCCCACCGCGATCGGCGGCATCACCACGGGCGTCATGCTCTCGGTCGCCCGCATCGCCGGTGAGACCGCGCCGGTCCTGCTCCTGGTCTGGGTGAACCCCGTGATCAACACGAACCCGTTCGAGGGCTCGCAGGGCTCGCTGCCGCTGTACATCTACCAGCAGTACGCGGCGGGCACCGACGCCTCGATCAACCGCGCCTGGGCGGCGGCCCTCGCCCTCATCGGCTTCATCATGATCCTCAACATGGCGGCCCGCGGCGTAGCCCGCTGGAAGGCCCCCAAGACGGGCCGCTAGGCATCCATCAGTCGGCTCCGCCGACGGAGGCCACCTCAGCGACCCGCGCACCCCAAGTCTTGAAAGAAGCAGTGATCCCCATGGCCAAGCGAATCGACGTATCGGGCCTGACCGCCTTCTACGGTTCCCACAAGGCGATCGACGACATCTCCATGACCGTCGAGCCGCGCTCGGTGACGGCCTTCATCGGCCCGTCCGGCTGCGGCAAGTCCACGTTCCTGCGCACCCTGAACCGCATGCACGAGGTCACCCCCGGCGGCCGCGTCGAGGGCAAGGTGCTCCTGGACGACGAGGACCTGTACGGCAACGGCGTGGACCCGGTGGCCGTGCGCCGCACGATCGGCATGGTCTTCCAGCGCCCCAACCCGTTCCCCACGATGTCGATCTTCGACAACGTCGCCGCGGGCCTCAAGCTCAACGGCTCGTACAAGAAGTCCGAGCTCAACGACGTCGTCGAGAAGTCCCTCAAGGGCGCGAACCTCTGGAACGAGGTCAAGGACCGCCTGAACAAGCCGGGCTCGGGCCTCTCCGGCGGCCAGCAGCAGCGCCTGTGCATCGCCCGCGCGATCGCGGTCGAGCCCCAGGTGCTCCTGATGGACGAGCCCTGCTCGGCCCTGGACCCGATCTCCACCCTCGCCATCGAGGACCTGATCGGTGAGCTCAAGGAGCGCTTCACGATCGTCATCGTGACGCACAACATGCAGCAGGCCGCCCGCGTCTCGGACCGCACGGCCTTCTTCAACCTCTCCGCGGTCGGCCAGCCCGGCAAGCTCGTCGAGATCGACGACACCGAGCGGATCTTCTCCAACCCGTCGGTCCAGGCCACCGAGGACTACATCTCGGGCCGCTTCGGCTGAGCCGACGCCCCCTGACTCCCCGCGGTGCTGCATGGCGGTGCCACCGCAGGGACAACAAAGAAAGGCCCGCCCCCTGGGCTCCCGGGGGGCGGGCTTTTCCGTGCTTCGTAAGGGGGGCGGTGTTCTTAAGGGGCGCGGGGAACTGCGCGATCTTTCAGCTCAGCCACAAACACCCCGCACCCAAAGAGCTACAGGAACGCGAGGTTAACGATCCAGAAGCTAACCGCTGCGACCAAGGCAGCCGCAGGCATCGTGATGAACCACCCCAAGATGATGTTCTTGGCAACGCCCCACCGCACCGCGTTCACGCGCTTCGTGGCCCCCACACCCATGATCGCGGACGTGATGACGTGAGTCGTCGAGATCGGCGCGTGGAACATGAACGCCGTGGTGAACATGATGCCCGCGCCGGTCGTCTCGGCGGCGAAACCCTGCGGCGGATCGAGCTCGATGATCTTCCGTCCGAGCGTCCGCATGATCCGCCAGCCACCCGCGTACGTACCGGCGGAGAGCATCAGCGCACACGCGATCTTGACCCAGATCGGAATGGGAGCGTCGGCGCTCTGCACGTCGGAGATGACGAGCGCCATCACCACGATGCCCATCGTCTTCTGCGCGTCCTGCAGACCGTGCCCGAGGGCCATACCGGCCGCGGAGACGGTCTGCGCGATGCGGAAGCCGCGCTTGGCCTTGTGCGGGTTGGACTTGCGGAACATCCACATGATCGCGCACATCACCAGGTAACCGGCGACGAGGCCGACCACCGGGGACAGGAACATCGGGATGACGATCTTGTCGATGACCCCGGACCAGATGACCCCGATGCCGCCCGCGAGCGCCGCGCCGACCATGCCGCCGAACAGCGCGTGCGACGAGGAGGAGGGCAGCCCGAAGTACCAGGTGACCAGGTTCCACACGATCGCGCCGATGAGCGCGGCGAAGAGGATCCACATCCCCTTGTCACCGTGCGGGGTCTCGATGATCCCCTCGCTCACGGTCTTGGCGACCCCGCTGCCCATGAAGGCACCGGCGAGGTTCATCACCGCGGCCATGGCGAGCGCCGCGCGTGGCGTCAGGGCACGCGTGGAAACGGATGTGGCAATGGCGTTCGCGGAGTCGTGGAAGCCATTCGTATACGTAAATCCGAGCGCGACGCCGATGGTCACGACCAGTGCAAAGGTGTCCATGGAGAGGCCTCAGGACTCCTTGACCGCGATGGTCTCCACGGTGTTGGCGACGTGCTCGAACGCGTCGGCCGCCTCTTCCAGCACATCCACGATCTGCTTGAGCTTCAGCACCTCCATGGCGTCGTACTTGCCGTTGAAGAGGTGCGCGAGCAGCTTGCGGTGAATCTGATCGGCCTGGTTCTCCAGACGATTCACCTCGATCCAGTACTCGGTGAGGTTGTCCATGGTCCGAAGGTTCGGCATGGCCTCGGCGGTGAGTTCGGCGGCCCGCGAGAGGACCTCGATCTGCTGCTCGACGCCCTTGGGAAGTTCCTCGACCTGATAAAGGACGACCAGGTCGACGGCCTCCTCCATGAAGTCCATGATGTCGTCGAGGCACGACGCGAGGTTGTAGATGTCCTCGCGGTCGAACGGCGTGATGAAGGAAGAGTTCAGCTGGTGGAAGATCGCATGCGTCGCGTCGTCTCCCGCGTGTTCCGCGGCCCGCATACGCTCTGCGATCTCGGCCCGGGCGGAGGAGTCCGCTCCGAGCAGTTCCATGAGGAGCTTGGAGCCCGTGACGA
Source organism: Streptomyces kanamyceticus (assembly GCF_008704495.1). Lineage (NCBI taxonomy): Bacteria > Bacillati > Actinomycetota > Actinomycetes > Kitasatosporales > Streptomycetaceae > Streptomyces > Streptomyces kanamyceticus. The sequence continues at coordinate 5,399,202 of NZ_CP023699.1, read as the reverse complement.
TGTTGTCCGCGGATGCGGCGAACATGTCGTAGAAGCTCGTCTCCCTGGGGGTCAGACGAAAGCGCACGTGGGGTCCTCGGGGTGCTTTGGATGCGGTCAGGCTGATGCTAGGCGCATCATCCGGCCACGGCTAACCGGCCGCCCCCCAGTGTCGCCCATCAGGCACAGTGATCAGCACACCCCCCGAGAAATCGGCTATCATATACCCACCGGGGGTATATGGATCTGCAGAAATGCGGGAATGCCCCACAGGAGGAGGACGCGATGACGACCACCGAAGCGGCCGACACGGCCGTGCCGACCGCGGAGACGCCCGAAGCGTCCTCCGAGCCCGGCCACGCGGTGCACGGCTACCACAAGCAGAAGGACGAGCACCTCAAGCGACTGCGCCGCATCGAAGGCCAGATCCGCGGCCTGCAGCGCATGGTCGAAGAGGACGTGTACTGCATCGACATACTTACCCAGGTCTCGGCGAGCACAAAGGCTCTCCAGTCCTTCGCCCTCCAGCTCCTGGAGGAACACCTGCGCCACTGCGTCGCCGACGCGGCGGTCAAGGGCGGCGCGGAAATCGACGCGAAGGTGGAGGAAGCGACGAAGGCGATCGCCCGCATGATGCGGACGTAGCGCGGGCGGCGCGGGCGGGGGTTACAGGGGCCTGCGGTGCCGGGCAAACGGGTGGGCGGGCGGGCGTGCATCGCCGCGAAGCGGCGGCCTGACACGCCCCACGGCGGGACGGTGAACGAATGGGGCCGGGGCTAGCGGCGATCGTCGCCGGTAGCCCCGGCCTCCCGCCCGTCGGAGACCCTCAGCACCTCGTCGATCCGGTCAGCACTGAGCCGTTCCTCCCCCGCCGCGGACGCGGCGATGATGAGGTCACCGCACAGCTCGATCTCGGCGAGGGCGACGTGGTCCTGAACCGCCGTGCCGCCACGCATCGGAGCCACGTTCATCACCTCTTCCTGACTGACCCGTTCCGGCCCGTTCCGGCCCGTTCCCGACTTCCTAGAGTAGGGAGCGGTCTACACAACGCGCATGGCACGGACGGACCATTTCACCCAGCCGTTCACGACTAGGACCCGGCCGTCGTCCGCCCGCCACCCGGCTGACGCTCCGCGATCTTCCCGGCGAAGATGTCCTCGTCGGCCGGAAGCCGTACCCCCGCAGGCACCCCGAAATCGTAGAGCAGCGTGGTCGACGCGACATTGGCATCGGCCATCCGGAACTGCTGGCGCAGCTTCCGCACCCGCCCCAGGTCGTCGAGGTAGACGTCGAAGGGCACGCCCTTTCTGCTGAACCCTTTCGCCGCCGCTGCGGCCAACGCACCCCGCTGACCTGCGGAAGCCGCCTTCGCCGCGCCCCTGATGTCGGCGACCCCCCGGTAGTGCCGCACCTCGGCGCCCCCGACCCGCTCCTCGCCCACGTACGCCACGTGCCGTGTCCCGCGCAGCAGTTCGGCCGCGGCGAGGGGATCGGTGGCGCCGCCGGTGACGAGGTTCCCGTCGGAGAGGGAGCGTGTCTCGATCCGCACCCACTTGTCGGCGGGCACACCGGCCCCGCGGTTCTTCATGTAGAGAGCGCCCGCGGTCAGGAGTTCGGTGATGGGCCGGTGCTCGTCGTCTCCGGCGGGGTCCTTCGGGAGTACGACCTGGAACCGGCCGCGCTGCCCCTTGAAGTCGTACACGCCCTTGCCCCGGATGGTGACGCGTGTTCCGCCACTGGCCATCTCCAAAGACGTACTCGCCTTGGAACTGCCCGCCCGCACCAGGGAGTCGGCGGCCCGCCGCACCGCGTCCCCGGGATCGCCCGCGCGGTTCGCCCCCGCGGCGCCGTCGGGGCCCCGGTCCGAGCATCCCGTGGCGACGGCCAGCAGCCCCACCGCCGCGACCGCGGCGACCGTTCCGCCCGTGCGTCTGCGCTGCTGCCCCATCGCTTGTCTACCCCCAAGCGTTCTACGTCTGCCGACGGTCCGCGTCGTCCCCCATAACGATCGGTACGTTGACCCGTCACGCGGACGGGCGTTAACCCGAGGTCGGTACGGTGACGGCGTGGCCGATCAGGAAGACCCCGCAGCCCACCGCACGACGACGGTCGAGAAGGGCCGTTTCATCGCCGCCCACTGCACCTGCGGCTGGCGCGGCCCGGCGCGCAGGGCCCGCAGCAAGGCCCGCCTGGACGCGACGGAACACGAGACGCACCCCTAGCCGCCCGCGCACTGGCGTGCGCGCGACCGGGTACGCGGAACCCAGAAGCCCCGCACACCGTCTCGTTCTCCGGGAAGCAACGGGAGGCGTCATGGAACGGCGTACGTTCATAGGGACAACGGCGGCCACGCTGGCCGCGGCCACGATCACGAGCTGCAGCGGCACCGGTAGCGGCGGCTCAGGCACCGGCGGGAGCGAAGGCGGCGGCATCGCGTCCCGCAGCGGCGGTGGCAGCAGCACCCCGATCAGAACCTCCAGCGCGGCGGCGTCCTCCCCCGCGACCCTCAAGGCCCTGGCCAAGGACCTGGACGGCACGCTCGTGGGTCCCGGCGAGGCCAAGTGGGCGGCGGCCCGCCAGCTGTACAACACGCGCTTCGACGACTTGAAGCCCACCGCCGTCGCCTACGTCGCGCACCCGGACGACATCCGCACCGCCCTCTCGTACGCCCGCGCGCACCGCACCCCGGTCGCGATCCGCAACGGCGGCCACTCGTACGCGGGCTGGTCCTCCGGCACCGGCCGGCTGATCATCGACGTATCGAAGCTGAGCAAGATACGGGCGAGCGGAAACAGCGCGACCATCGGCGGCGGCGCCAAGCTCATCGACGTCTACCGCTCGCTCGCCGCGAAGGGCGTGACGATCCCCGCGGGCTCCTGCCCGACCGTCGGCATCTCCGGGCTCACCCTCGGCGGCGGCCACGGCGTGGTCTCCCGGGCGTACGGCCTGACCTGCGACAGCCTCACCTCCGCGACCCTCATCACGGCGGACGGCAAGCAGCTCACGGCCTCCAAGTCCGAGCACAAGGACCTCTTCTGGGCGCTGCGCGGCGCGGGCAACGGCAACTTCGGCGTCGTCACCGAGCTGACCTACCGCACGCACGCCGCGCCCCAGGGCGTCTCGGCGTACATGACGTGGCGCTGGTCGAAGGCGGCCGCGGTCATCAAGGCGTGGCAGGAATGGGGTCCGACCCAGCCCGACGAGATCTGGTCCTCCCTCCACCTGGCGAACACCCCCGGCGGCACGCCCACCATCTCCGTGGCCTGCTTCTCCCTCGGCACGTACGGCGAGCTCCAGAACGCCGTCGACCGCCTCGCCGACAAGATCGGCGCCCCCGCGCGCAGCGTCTCCTTGAAGCGTCGTACGTACGAGGAGTCGATGGAGGTCTACGCGGGCTGCTCCTCCTTCGCCGCCGACGCCCAGTGCCACCTGCCGGGTGCGACACCGGGCCGCAGCCCGCAGGGCGCCCTCAACCGCGAGACGTACGCGGCCAGTTCCGACTTCTTCGACCGCTCCCTCTCCGCGTCCGGCATCCGCGCGCTCCTCTCACAGGTCGAGAACGTGACGGGCGCGAGCGCGGGCAGCATCGCGCTCACCGCGCTCGGCGGCGCCATCAACCGCGTCGACCCGACGGCGACGGCCTTCGTCCACCGCCGCTCGCGGATGCTCGCGCAGTACATCGCCTCGTGGCGAGCGGGCACCTCGGGCAAGCCCGCGCAGGCGTGGCTGAAAAAGGCGCATGGGGCGATGGGGCGCTACGCGTCGGGAGCGGCGTACCAGAACTACACGGACGCGACGCTGACGAACTGGCGCGCGGCGTACTACGGGGACGCGGCCCCCCGCCTGAAGAACCTCAAGAAGCAGTACGACCCGACCCGCTTCTTCGACTTCCCCCAGGCGCTGTAGCCCTCAATCGCCGGGCAGGCTGAATTTCCGGCCTGCGGGCCGGAAATTCAGCCCGTCCGGCGCGATATTCAGCCCGTCCGGCGCGATATTCAGCCCGTCCGGCGTTTGAGGACAAAGACGGCAACCCAAGCCCGTCCGGCACACGGCGACGAGACCGGGGGGGAAAATTCAGCCCGTCCGGCGCTTGAGGACGAGCTCGGCGCAGCCGGCGACACCCCCTGCACCGCGGAGCGCTCACGCCGCCAGATCCCGCTCGTCCGGATCCTGCGCGGCGGCCGCCTGCGAGGAGGACGCCCCCGGCAGCGCGGCGACCGCCTCGGCGGGCCGGGACCAGACGAGGCGGCCGACGCGCGCGGAGCGCCCGACCGCCTTGGCGAGCGGCGTGAGCAGCGCCATGGCGAGCGGCGAGAGCAGCAGGGCGACGGCCGTGCCGAGCGCGAAGCCGCCGACGACGTCCGTCGGGTAGTGCACGCCCATGAAGACCCGGCAGAACCCTTCGAGCACGGCGAGCCCGATGCCGACGAGCCCGAACTTGCGGTGGGCGACGAAGAGCCCGGCGCCCAGCGCCATGGCGAGCGTCGCGTGGTCGCTCACGAAGGAGAAGTCGGTCTTGCCGTCGACGAGCACGTCGATGCCGCGGTGGTCGACGAACGGCCGAGGCCGTTCGACGAAGCCCCGGATCGGTACGTTGACGAGGACGGCGATGCCCGCGGCGAGCGGCGCCCAGACGACGGCGGCGACGGACGAGGCGGCGTCGTCGAGCGTGCCGCGCTTGCGCTGTCCCCACCAGCACCACACGACGAGGAGCACGAGGGCGAGCAAAAGACCGTACTCACCGACGAATTCCACGGCGCGGTCGAACCAGTGCGGGGAGTCCTTCGCCAGTCCGTTGATGTCGTAGAGCAGGCTGACGTCGGGGTTCGACCCGGATTCATCGAGTCCAGCCATGGCGCTGCGGCCCCTTGTCTCCTAGCCCGTGGGCGCACCTTTCTGTGCGCCCTTTCCTCAACCCCCGTGGTTCGGTCCAGTCAAGGGAACGCGCAGTCCCCTCCCCTACGTTCCACTCTCCACCGAAAGATCACTCAGACGTTACCGAAGAGAGATACATCGCCGCAGCTCAGGGGGAGTGATTTAACGGAGAGTTCAAGCCACATCACCCCCCGCGTACGCCTCCGCACGCCCCTTCCGAGGCCCCCCTCAGACCTCTGAGGGCTTGGTCGGCAGGGCCTTCGCCCCGTCCTTCGTGACACGAGTCGCGCCAAAATAATCGGGTGTGTCGATCGGGTCGAAACGGATCACGGCACCGGTGCGCGGAGCGTCGATCATGTAGCCGCCGCCGACGTAGATGCCGACGTGCCTGATGGTCCGTGAATTGGTGAGGTCGTCGGAGAAGAAGACCAGGTCGCCGGGGAGGAGTTCGTCCCGCTTGGGGTGCGGGCCCGCGTTGTACTGGTCGTTGGCGACGCGCGGCAGCGTGATCCCGACGGACCGGTAGGCGGCGAGGGTGAGCCCCGAACAGTCGAAGCGGCCGCCTTGGTCGGCCGTGCCGTTGCCGCCCCACAGGTACGGGGTACCGAGCTTCTTCTGCGCGTAGTAGATGGCGCTGGCCGCCTGCTGCGAGGGCTGCACGCGTCCGACGGGACGGGCGAAGCTCTCCGACAGGGTCGTGATGGTCTTCACGTAGTTCTGCGTCTCGCGGTACGGCGGTACGCCGCCGTACTTGATGACGGCGTACGCCCCCGCGTTGTACGCGGCGAGCATGTTCTTGGTCGGGTCGCCCGGGGCGTCCTTCACGTATCCGGCGAGCTTGCAGTCGTACGACGCGGCGGACGGAATGGCGTCCTTGGGGTCCCAGACGTCCCGGTCGCCGTCACCGTCGCCGTCGACGCCGTGCGCGGCCCAGGTCCCCGGGATGAACTGCGCTATCCCCAGCGCCTGCGCCGGGCTCTTGGCGCGCGGGTTGAACCCGCTCTCCTGATACAGCTGCGCGGCGAGCAGCGCGGGGTTGATGGCCTTGCAGAGATTGCCCCACTTCTGCACGAGGGGCTGATAGGTGGCGGGCACGGCACCCTTGGCGAGCCCCACGGACCCGCCGCCCACGCCGTTGGCGAGGCTTCCCGCGGCCATGTAGGTCCCGACGACGAGCAGCGCGATGAAACTGAGGGCACCGCCGATCCCGACGGACGCGACCAGCCACGCCTTACGCACCGTCAACCACCCCTCACCCACCGGGAGACCGCCGCCGCTCAGTGTAGAGGCCCCGTGCGAAAGTGGCGGGGATCATTCCTGGAACCTTCGCCACGACGGAGTTCTCGCCCGCGACGGACGCCTGACTGCGAGGGACCCCTTGGCCACGATGGAACCCCTGGCCGCCCGCGGACAACACCTCACGTGACGACGTACTCATTCTCCCTGCACGCCCGGATCAGGGACGGGGACCCGGAAGCGTTCCGCGAGCTGTTCCGCGACCACTCCCAGCTGGTCTACCGGCACGCGCTGCGCGTGAGCGGCGACTGGCCCACCGCCGAGGACGTGGTCTCCCTGACCTTCCTGGAGGCGTGGCGGCTGCGCGGAAAACTGCGCGACGAGGGCGAGAGCCCACGCCCCTGGCTGATGGGCATCGCCGTGAACGTGCTCCGCAACACCTCCCGCGCCGCCCGCCGCTACCGCTCCGCGGTGGACCGCGTCCCCGCGGCGAGCGCCGTCCCCGACTTCGCCGACGAGCTGGTCGGCCGACTGGCGGACGCCGAGCAACTGGCCGCGGCGCAGGCGGCCCTGAAGCGCCTCCGGCGCGGCGAGCGCGAGGTCTTCACCCTCTGCGTCTGGTCGGGCCTCGGCTACGCGGAGACGGCCGAGGCGCTGGGCGTACCGGTCGGCACGGTGCGCTCGCGCCTGTCCCGCGCGCGGACGCGGCTGCGGAAGCTGGCGCAGGAGGAGCTGGCGGCGGCCTCAAGCGCCTCAAGAAAGTCCGGCCGCCCGGCCGGAGAAATCACGGAACCACCCCACATGGGCGGACAAGTACAGGTTGACCGCACCCACGCGGTCAGGTCGGAGAGGGAGGGAAACGAATGAAGCGCACTCCGAGGAGCCGAAGCCGTTCGGCACGGCACGAACCGCTGGACCACACGGAGTTGGCCCGGCTCCTTCCGGCGCCCGGCGACCCGGCCCTCTCCAGCGACCGCCAACTCCTGCTCGAGAGGCACCTGATGACCCGGATCCAGCAGCAGACGGGCCCCACGTCCCCCGGCTTCCCCGCCCCGCCCGCGGGCCCGCCCCGCCGCCCCGTACGCCGCGCGCTCTTCATCGGCGTCCCGGTCACCGCGGCGGCCCTCGCGGCCGTGATCGCGGTGAACCTGACCGGTGGCACGGGCGGCGCCCCCGAGGGCGTCCCGCGCGAGATCGCCCCCGTCGTCCAGTTGGAGCCGGGCACCACGAAGACGGTCTCCACCATCGCGGCGAAGGCGTCGCGGGCCGCGGAGACGGAGAAGTTCACGGCCCCCCGCCAGGATCAGTACGTCTACGTGAAGAGCGAGGTCTCGTACGTCGTGACCGAGGAGAACGCGGACACGGACGAATCCAAGACCTACGTCCAGAAGCTGCACCCGCGCGAGGCCTGGCTCTCCCCCAACGGCCTCAGGGGCTGGCTCTTCGAGCCCGGCGAGCAGCCGGAGGAGGGCATCACCCTCGACGGCGACGTCGAGGGCTGGTCGTACAACAAGGTCAGCAAGCTCCCCACGGCCACCAAGGCCCTCCTCGACCGCATCTACGCCGACACGAACAACCAGTCCTCCCGCGACCAGCAGGCCTTCGACACGATCAGCGACATGATCTCCGAACAGCTGGCCCCGCCGAAGATCAGCGCGGCGCTCTACCGGGCGGGCGCGAGGATCCCCGGCGTGGTCGTCGTCGACCACGCCAAGGACGCGGCGGGCCGCGAGGGAATCGCCCTGGCCCGCACGGACGAACAGACCGGCGAACGCACGGAGTGGATCTTCGACAAGAAGACGTACGCGTACCTGGGCAGCCGGGGCGTACAGGCGAAGCGGGTGGACGGCGTCGAGCCGGGCACGGTGGTGGAACGCACGGCGATCCTGGACCGCAGGATCGTCGACGAGAAGAAGTCCCGGACGGCGGCGACGGGCAGCGCGACGTGAGGCTCCTTGGGGCAGGAGCGGCGGAAATGGCGCGTCTGGCACGGCGGGCCGCCTTGTTCCCGGCGGAATGACCTGCGTAGGAGGGCAGGGGCCGGTCCCGGCTGCCCTCCGGCCGCCCTCCGGCCCGCCTGGGCACTCGCGCCGACTGGGCACCACGGTCGCCCGAGGCATGCCTTGATTTGCTCTCCGGGACGGTCGCGCACTTCTCGCCTCATGGCGGTGCGCGACGCATACGAGCCAAGAGTGATCAGAGACAGCTCCAACTCTGCTGGTATGCGCCCATATATGCCATTGCCCACGGACCCTGCCGCTGGTGTCCCCCACCCCTCCTGGATAGCTTGGTTCACTCCAGAGAACCCTGCCCCTCCAGGAGCCGACAGTGAACCGCCGCCCCACCCTGCTCGCAGCGGCCGCCATGACTGCTGCCGCGGTCCTTTCGCTCTCGGCGTGCGGAGGGGGTGGCGGGGATTCCAAGGACACGGACACCGACAAGATCGCGGGCGCGGGCCAGGGCGACAAGAAGAGCGACGCGCCGTCCCCGAAGGCGTCGGAGGACGGTGTCGACCGCCCGGAGGTCAAGCTTCCGAAGGACGTGAAGAACGTCTTCGAGGGGGGCAAGACCGGGGATGCGAAGAAGGATGCGGTGCTGGCGGACAACGAGCGCTGGCTCAACTCGCTGATCGAAGCCGTGACCGTCGATGCCAAGGATCATCCGGCGCTGAAGTTCTATGGGTCGGGCGAGGCTCTGCTGTCAGCGGGGGAGTACGTCCAGGGGTTCAAGGAGAAGAACAAGAGCTTCATCGGGACCATTCGGTACTACGACCGTCAGGTCACCTTCCTCAAGGAAGGTGTCGCAGCGGTGACCTACTGCAAAGACGGCACCAAGACGTATCCCAAGGACCTCAAGACCGGCAAGGTCGACCGGTCGATCCCCGGCTCGGCCAGTGACTACGCCTACGTCAACACCCGTGTGAAGAAGAACGACAAGGGTGTCTGGCAGGCGGATTCCGTCACGTCGACGACCGGAGCCAAGAAGTGCATGTAACGACGCCGAAGTCGTCCACCCGATGGACCGTTCCTTTTCTCGCCATCGCTGTGGCTCTGATCCCTGGTGCCGCCTATGCCGGAGGCGGCGACACCGAAGGTGGGGGAAACTTCGGGGGCGGGCAGCAATCGAACGCCACCCGCCACGACAAGAACCTCGGCGTACATACGAAGATCCAGACGACCGTCGAAGGCAGCCCGAAGTCCACGAAGACGGGGACGCTCACCCCGGCCAACAGCAACTGGGAACGACCGGCCTGCTGGTACGAGCCCGCCTACTCCCCCAAGCAGATCGAGGCCACGGTCAAGGCCATCCGGACGTTCAAGGTCCTCGGGATCGGCGACCTCGTGGGCGGAGTCTTCGACATGTACTTCAAGGACGGCAACCCCTACAAGAACTACAACCTCGACAAGCAGGGTGAGGGACAGTTCTGGGCGGCGGCGGTCGACGAGAAGCGCAAGGACGAGCCCGCGGCCAAGGCCTGCGACCGGCTGCCGTTCTGGGTAACCAAGGGCGCGCCGACCAAGGAGCCACTCGCAGTCTCCCCTCGCATCCTTGCTGAGTACGCCTACGGCCAGATCCCGGTCCCCGACACCGACATCACGATGGCCCCCGAGGGCGAGACGAAGGTCAACCTGCCGACCTGGGTGTGGCTGGACAAGGCCAAGTTCAAGAAGATCTCGGTCACCGCGACCCTGCCGGGAACGGGCCTCTCCGCGACGACTACCGCCGAGCCCGTGTCCCTGAAGCTCGACCCGGGAACGTCGGACGCCGAGACGTACCCGGCCTCCGGCGAGTGCCCGATCGGGGACGACGGCCGGATCGGCATGCCCCGCGCCAAGGGAACTCCGGCGGACACGGACCCGCCGTGCGGCGTGCGCTATCTGCGCTCGTCCGGCGACGCCTCGTACGAACTCGGGGCCACCATCACCTGGCGGGTCACCTGGACAAGCACCAGTGAGCCGGGCGGCACACTGCCCCCCGGTGAGTTCGGTGCGACGCAGGACGTCGTCGTACGCGAGATCCAGTCCGTCAACCGCTGACCACGGCCACGCCCACGGCCACAACAGGGAATCCGGGACACCGACATGAGCGACCTCCGCCTCGACGGGACGATCTTCGAGGACCTCAAGAAGACCTTCTCCTCGGTCAGCGACCGCATGGACGCCGCGCGCAGAACACTCAAGAACACCGACGGCTCGGTGGTCGGGGCCGAGAAACTCATCGAGGACGTACACGAGTTCGCCGACGAGTGGGGCTACGGCGTCAAGCAGCTCGGCAAGCACACGCAGGGTGCCGTCAAGATGATCAACAAGATCGACACGGAGTTCAGCAAGCTGGACCAGGCGCTCGCCGAATCCCTCAAGTCGGCCAAGTCGGCGAAGAAGAAGAGCAAGTAGCGTGAGCGACACGAAGCGTCCCGCGCTCCCGAACATAGGCTGGGACCCCACCCCCGGCAACGTCGAGGACACCCGCGACCTGGCGAAGAAGCTGGGCGGACTCGCGGGCGAACTGGGCGCTGCCGTACGGGACTTGGAACGGATCGAGTGCGGCGCCTGGAAGGGCAAGGCGGCGCTCGCGTTCACCGAGTACATCGGCGAGGACGTCACCCCGCTCATCCGCAAGAGCCACGAATCCTTCGACAAGGCGTCGCGCGCGCTGCACCGCTGGGCCAGGGAACTCAAGGACTTCCAGGACGAGACCGACCGCTTGGAGAAGAAGGCCGGGGAAAAACTGGACGCCCGCTCCGAGGCGAAGCCCAACACCAAGGAGAGCGGGAAGGCGTCGGGGGACGTCGACGAGGTCATCGGCCAGGTACACGACCTGGAGGACCGCTACGCCAAGGCGGCGGGCGCCATCAGCAAGGAGCTCGACAAGGCGGGCGACATCGCCCCGGACGAGCCGGGCTTCTGGGACAAGCTCACCAAGGGCGTCAAGGACGCGTGGGACGCCACGGGCAAGTGGCTCAAGGACCACGCCGACCTGATCAAACTCATCGGCGACCTACTGAGCGACCTGACGGCGGTCCTGGGCCTCCTGGCCATCGTCACGCTCCCTTTCCCTCCGCTGGCCGCGATCTTCGGCACAGCCGCGCTCATCACGAGCGGGCTCGCGCTGGGGGCGCATGGCCTCGCCAAGTTGGGTGGGGCGGATGTGAGTTGGGTGCAAATGGGGCTGGACGCGATGGGACTCATCCCAGGAGTCGGAGCCTTCAGCAAGGGGATCAAGGTGGCCGGCAAGACCACGAAGCTGGCGAAGGCGGCAGGCCTCAGCAAGGCCGCCGAGCTCGGCAAGGGGTTCCAGGCAACCAGCATCGGGAACTCGCGTTTGCTGCTGGCCACCGGAGAGACGGCCGGTCTCGTCAAGGGCGGGGTCAAGCTGCTGCCCGGCAAGGTGGTTCTCGGCGGTAAGGCTGACTATGTGTACGAGGTGTCCCACGCCACCAGTGGCCTTGCGTCGCGCATGGGCGGCATCGCCAACCAGGGTTACCACGCGGGCCAGTGGCTCGGCTCCAAGGGGGCCAACCTCATTCCAGGTGTGAATATCAACCCCTTGGGAGCTGGCATCGCCATGGATGCCGGGCTGAAGATCTTCCCCAAGATCACAAGCATTCATCAGCATGTAGGAGATGCGCTCTTCCCCGGTGACCAGTTCGAGAAGTCCGCCTCGGGCGCCTGAGCGTTCCGCTCAGGGCAGAGCGAGCGCACGGCACCGGCAACAATCGCAGAGCCGCCACTCAGGAAGATGCACTCGGATATGGACATCTGGCAGCCCGAGATGGGCGAGACCCTCCTCAGTCGCACGCTGGTCACCTTCGCCACCGGCGCGGCCACACCCGTTCGGGGCATGCGCTGGTTCCGCGACACCGAGCGCAATGACATCCAGAACGAACTGTCCGGTTGGCCTGAAGGGCCTGTGTTCACGCCCCGTTCCACTGGTGGGTCTCTGGCACGGAACATTGGCAAGGGAGGCGCGATCGCCCTGGGAGGCATCTTCATGGCCGCCCTCAGCTCCGCCGGAGGCAATATCAGCGGAAGTTCAGGCCCTCGCTCCGGCTCTGACACACCGGACAACCCCGACGACGAGGTCAAGGACTTCCCCGTCGTATGGGCAGCACCCGGCACCATCGCCCGCACCCTGCCGTGGCAGTTGGACCCCTCGCGCTCCTCCGAAAAGCACTACCGGACCCATGCGATCGTCACTGACCGTCGACTGGTCATCGTGGGATTTCCGTACTCCAAGCGGAACGACGCACTCATCGAGGACGAGGTCCTCTGGGAGATCCCCCGCTCTCAGATCAGCCGGGTCGAGCTAAAACGCTTCAAGGACGGCAACGACGTCAAAATCCTCTTCAGCGACGATTCATGGTGCAGGCTGCGTGCCATCACATGCGAGAAATTCACCCGGTACCTGCTTCATCCTCTAGAGCTGATCCCATGGTCGGATCTCGCCCCGGCGCAGCAGATCACCGTCGAGCAGTTCGTCGCGACGTCTGGCGGGCCACATGCCGGGACACCCTTCGTCAGTCGCCGCCCTTGCGGTCACTACCGCGTCGAGCTCTTGGAGCCCAGCCAAGTTGATTCGTTCTTCGGGCTCTCCGAGAACGACCTCCTCATGGACGCCGACGGCAATGAGGTGGAGCTCAAGGACTACCACCCCGACGACTTCTAGATCCGCCGTTGACTCTTCCAGAACCAGCACCGCCTCGCGACCAGGACGGCCACACCCTCATGACAGGATCGCTCGACACCACACACGAGCTTCCGCCCATTCCCGCTGAAGCCCTTGAGCCCCCGCCTATCTGGTTCAACGTTCCTGACGGATTCTTCGCTTTGCCTCTCGCAGCAACTCCCGAGGAGCGTGCCGAACGCTCCCAGGCATTCGTCCGCGGCCTCTACTCACGTGGGGACGAAAACATCTGGGAGCCCGCCGCTCCGTACTACGCGGGACTGGCCGAACTGATGGCGGACACCGGAGTCTCCTACTCGGCGATGGGGCTCTTCGCGACGGCGGAGGAATCGGCGGAGGAGAGTGACGCCGAGCCCCAAGCCGCATACGAAGCTTCCGACGGCGTAGCCCAGTGCGCGTTCACCGTCGCGGCCATCCCGACCGACCAGGCATCAGGCGACACCGAAACCGTCGCCCAGGGAATCCTCGCCGTCCTCTCCACCACCCCGCACAACGACGCCCGCTGGCTCGACCTCCCGTGCGGCCCCTCGGTCTCCTGCGTCACCCTGACCGAGTACAAGCTGAACCCGGAGATCACGGCGACCGGCGAGGCGACCGAGCTCCTCACCGGCCAGATCCAGGTCCACGTCCCCTTCCCCACCGGCCCGTTCACCGCGATCTTCACGCTCCACACCGCGTCCACGGACTACTGGACCGAGTTCTGCAACATCATGTCGGCGATCCTCCAGACGGTCTCCTTCACCGAACCGGCCACGGACGAAGGCGAAGGCGAAGACGAAGACGAAGACGAAGAAATTTCCCGCTGACTCGGATGAAGGACGACACGGTGTCGGAGGCCCACAGAGGGAGGCGACGCGCTGATGGACTGGTACCCGAACTCCGATGAGCAGCTGCTCCTGCGCACGTCGGCCAGGTTCGCCACCGGCATGGCGCCTGCCGTCTCAGGCGCACGCTGGTTCCGCGACCTCGAACGCGGAGACGTGCAGGGAGAGTTGACCGGATGGCCACCAGGGCCCACGTACCAGCTGCGTTCCGCAGGGGACAAAGCGGCCCGTCGTACCGGTCGCGCTCTGCTCGTGGGCATCCCGCTGGTCGCGAACCTCATCGCGAACCTCGGGGGAGCCTCGGGCACTCCTCTGGGAGATGTTCCGGGCCGGGGCAAGCCGGACGAACCCGAGAACGAGGTGCACGACTTTCCCGTCATGTGGGCCGCACCCGGCAGCCTCGCCAGGACCGTCCCGTGGCAGCTCGATCCCGGGCGACGCCCCGAGGACTGTGTGACCGATCTGGTCCTGACGGACCGCCGTCTGCTCTTCCTCGCGACCCGGAAGGGCAGTCTGGCGAAGGCCGACATCCTCGGTGAGTTCGCTCGCGATGCCGTCGCCGAGGTCCGCCGCATGAAGTTCAGCGAGGTCAACGCGGACGTGCGCGTCACGTTCACCGACGGTTCCTGGGTCCGACTGTCCGTCGGCAATCCGGACAACGCCGAGAGGCTCGGTCAGGTACTCGGCGGCGCCGTCCGCATGCTCGCGGAGAGCGAGTTGTCCGAGGGACAGTTCGACCGAGTGGCACGGTTCAGGGCCGACCTCCCGAAGACGGCTCACCCGCCGACGTACAGCCGTCTACGCAGTGGCGTCACGCTGGTCGAATCGCGTATCCCGGTGAAAGCCGGGTCGGGACTCTTCGAGACCCACTCGATCCTGATGGACGACTCGGGACAACCCGCAGAACCGGCCCCCGGCGATCTGTGAGGCAGGAGTTCCCCGGAGAGTCGCCACTTACGTTGTTTCCGAACCGAAAAGGAGCCGGCCCCGCATGGCGCCATGGCAGCCAACCTTCGGCGAGACCCTGCTCGCCCGCGACGCGGTCGAGTTCGCGAGCGGCACGGCTCCCGCCGTCACCGGCATGCGCTGGTTCCGCGACACCGAGCGCAAGGACATACAGAACGAGCTGACCGTACAGGCCGGTTGGCCCGAAGGCCCCATCTACACTCCCGCTCCACCACCACGCCGGAGCGCCGCCCGCAGAGCCGGACGCTTCGGGCTCGGCGCCCTGGTCGCCGTCGTCATGATCGCCCTCGCGGTGCTCCTGGATGGCCTGGGAGGCGCCGGGTCAGGCAGCAGCAAAGACCCGGGCCGCCCACGCGACCCCGAGAACGAGGTCGACGACTTCCCCGTCATGTGGGGCGCCCCCGGCTCCCTCGCCCGCACCCTGCCTTGGCAGCTCGACCCAGCCCGACGCCCGGCCGACTACCGGACACACTGCGTCGTCACCGACCGCCGGGTTGTCGTCGTCGGCTTCCCCGACGACAACCCGGGCAAGGACGAAGCCCTCTGGGAGATCGACCGGCAGCACATCGCGCGGGTGGAACGCATGACATACAGCGAGGTCTGGGGCGAAGCAAAGATCCGCTTCACCGACGGTTCGTGGTGCCGACTCGCGCCGCCCTCCGAGCGGTACGGCTGGACGGTGCTGCGTCATCTCGCCCATCCCACCGAGCTGATGCCGCTCGCCGAGATGACGCCACGCCAACGCAGGTACGTCGAGCGGTACGCCGCGTCGGTCACCGACAGGGACCCAGCGGTGGCCCCCGTGGTCACCCGTCGACCGAGCGGCCGGTTCCTGATCGAAGTGAGTAAGACCGCTCCCGTCAAGGCCAAGTACGGGATCGAGAAGAGCCACTTGCACATGAGCAAGCGGGGTCGACGCGGCGCGATCAGGCAGGGGGATCTCTGAGCGGGCAGCAGCGGCTACGCGGGCGCACAGCGTCCCTCCCCTCACGCCATCAGCCCCCGGAACCCCCGGCCCTCCGCCACGGGGAACTCGGCGTGACCTCAGCCCACAACAGCTTCCCCGTGTGCCCCGTCCCCATCGGGTAGGACCCCCAACTGTCCGCACACGCCCGCACGATGTGAAGTCCCCGTCCGCCCTCCTCCATCCCCGGCGGCTGCCGGTCGAAGGCGCGCCCGTCCTCCCCGAACCCAGGTGGGATCCGCGGATTGGAGTCCCACACCGCCACGCGGATCCCCTCCGGGGAGGAGGAGCGGAGGCGGAGGGCGTAGGGGCCGTCGGTGTGGCAGTGCGCGTTGTTGAGCAGTTCGCCTGCCAGCAGTTCGGCGGTGGGGGTGAGTTCGCCGAGTCCGTACGTTTCGAGGACCGCGCGGAGGGTGGCTCGGGCGATTCCTGGGGCTCGGGGATCGTGGGGGAGTTGGAGGGTGTAGGTCCAGGGCGGGGATACGGTTGTCATGGAATCGCCTTTCATGTCGGGGAGTTGCACGTGATGCCCAGTGACGGTGCCGCTCCGTCGAGCGGGGTACTTCCGGGCGAGTGGCCTGAGACACAGGCTAGGTTCGCGCAAATAAAATTTGCACCCATTCCATGGAATGCAGTGCACAATCCCTCGTGTGAGTGACGAACCGAACTGCCCCTAGGAGGAGTTGCATGGCCGGGAGGTCAGCACCCACGGTCCGCCGCATCCGGGTCGCCACCGAACTTCGGCGGCTTCGCGAGCATGCGGGCCTGACCGCGACCGAGGCCGCGCGCGTCCTCGGGACCAGCCAGGGGCAGCTCAGCAACGTCGAGACCGCACGCTTCGGGGTGAGCGCATCCCGCATCCGCGCGATGGCACGCAGCTACGACTGCTCGGACCAGGCCTTCATCGATGCCCTCGTCAACATGGCCGAGGACCGCACACGCGGCTGGTGGGAGGAGTACCGCGAGATCCTGCCCGCCGGGCTGTTGGACCTGGCCGAGGTCGAGCACCACGCCACGCGCCTGAGCACCGCCATCACCGTGCACATCCCTGGCCTGCTCCAGACCACCGACCACGCCCGCGAGCTGTTCCTCCAGGTCGTCCCCGAGCTCCCACCCCCAGAGGTGGAACACCGAGTGTCGTTCCGCATCAAACGGCAAGCGGTCCTCTTCCGAGACCCTCCGACCCCGTACCGGGCGATCATCCACGAGGCCGCCCTGCGGATGCAGTTCGGCGGACCCGTCGTAACCAAGGGACAGTTGCAGCATCTGCTGGAGATGAGCGAACGGAAGCACGTCACGATCCAGGTGCTCCCGTTCGCCGCCGGTTCCTTCCCGGGATCGGGGCAGTCGCTCTTCTACTCCGGTGGATCCGTCCCTCAACTCGACACCGTCCACCTCGACCAATCGCACGGCCCCGTGTTCATCGACGCCGCGGCTCAGCTCTGCAAGTACCGCGTACTCCTTGAACGCATGGACGCCAAAGCGCTCCCACCCGAAAAGTCGCAAGACCTCATCCGCGGCATCGCCCAGAACTTGTGAAGGGACCCGAAATGACCATGCTCACGTGGCAGAAGTCCTCCTACTGCGGCGAGGGGGACTCGTGCGTACATGTCGCAGCGACAGCGACCGGCACGGTCCAACTCACCGAAAGCAGCGACCCCACCGCCGCGATACTCCGCACCACCCCCACCGCCTTCGCCGCCCTGCTCCGCACCGCGAAGCGGCCCCGCCCCACGGACTGAGAGAGAAAGGGCGCACGCCCCATGACCGAGAAGCCCCGCATCCCCGCCGACCTCGACTGGACCCGCGCCGCCCCCGAGGACGAACAAGGCCCAGGACCCTGGATCGAGATCGCCTTCGGCAAGGACGACGACGCCGTCTACCTCCGCGAGACCAGCGACCCGGACAACATCGTCACGACCACCCGTAAGAAATGGGACGCCTTCGTACTCGGCGTACAGGCAGGCGAGTTCGACCACTTCGTGGAGGGTGTGGAGGGCCCCTGACCCCGACGGACCCCGACGGACCCCGACGGACCTCTACGGACCTGCTCGGAAAACCAGTACCGGGCCCCCGCACACCCCCTGCTACCGTCCCGCCATGTCTGGACCAAGAGAACCCGTCACCCCCGAACCCGTCACCCCCCAAGACGTCACCCACGCCGTCGGGCTCGCCGTAGCCGCCCTCCGCCAGGCCCCGCCCGGCGCCGACTGGAGCGTCAAAGCAGGCGGCATCGACTGGGACTGCTGGGAGACCGTCGAGCACCTCGCCGACGACCTCTTCGCCTACGCCGCCCAACTGGGTCCGGCGAATCCGCCCCAGGACACCGAGGTGCCGTTCCTCTGGTACCGGCGCAGGGACGGCGGTCCCTCCAACGTCACCTTCGCGGACCGCGACTCCGGCATCCCCGGGCTGCTTCAGGTCCTGGAGTCCTGCGGGGCGCTCCTGACCGGCATGGTCACCATCACGGCGCCCACGGTCCGGGCCCACCACGTGTGGGGCGCCGCCGACCCGGAGGGCTTCGCCGCGATGGGGATCGTGGAGACCCTCGTCCATACGTACGACATCGCGGGCGGCCTCGGCATCGGCGACGCCTGGGACCCGCCCGCCGACCTCTGCGCACGCGTCCTGCACCGCCTCTTCCCGGACGCGCCCACCGACACGGCCCCCTGGCCGACGCTCCTCTGGGCGACGGGACGCGGCGAGCTCCCGGGGCGGGCCCGGCTCACCAAGTGGCGCTGGTACGGAGAGCCGAAGGGCTGACGCGCATCACCGGAGGCAGCCGCTCCAGTGTCCCAGGAGGACATCCCAGGCGAGGATCGTTCTCGCAGGTCAGAGGCACTTTCGTCATTCCAGCGTCCCCCGTCTCCCAGCTTTCCTTGCCCCCGTCCCCCGCCGACCGCTTCGCTGTTGCCGGGCCGGAAAGCACGGCCCCGGAACGCCCGGCCGCTCGGATCACCAACGGGCGCCGCTCGGCACCACCAACCTGACGGGGACACCATGAAGATCACGCACGCCTCCAAGACCCTGCTCGCCGGCCTCGCGCTGCTCAGCTCGCTCTCGCTCACCGCGTGCAACGGCGACGACGGCACCGACGCGGCAGGTTCGGGCGACTCGGTGCCCAGCGCATCGGCGGGCCAGGACGCCGGAAACGGCAGCGACAAGGGCACCGGCAACGGCGGCAGTGAGACGGGTGGCTCCGGCGGCTCCACGGGCAAGGGCACGGGCGGCAGCGACAGTGGCAGCGGGAGCGGGAGCGGCAGCGACAAGGGCACCGTCGCCGGTACCGGCTCCAACGAGAACGGCAAGGTCGACATCTGCCGCAGCGACGAGCTCGAGGTCTCCGCCGTCGACAACACGATCGGCAAGGAAGGCACCGTCACCGTCGCCTTCAAGAACGGCGGCGGACGCGACTGCGCCATCAACGGCTTCGCGGGCGTCGACCTGAAGACGGCGGCGGGCGACACCATCGCCGGGGAGCGCAACGACGACAAGCCGCGGGCCGACGTCCTCAAGGACGGCGAGACCGCCGCCTTCAACATCGACTTCCCGGTCAACGACTCCGGCGGCTCCGGCGTACGCGTCTCCCAGATCCTGGTGACCCCGCCGAACGAGACCAAGACGGTCACCGTCGCCTGGCCCGCGGGCTCCCTCCCGGCCGAGAACCCGGACTCCCAGGCCCTCACCGGACCGATCATGCTCAGCCCGGTCGGCAAGGTCAGCGACTCCCCGGCTGGCTGACCCACCCGAGTAAGACCTTGTGGCCCTTGTGACCTTTGCGACCTGGTAGAACGCCCCGGTCGCAAGGGTCCAAGCCGCTCCCCCGCAGCAGATTGACGCCTCCTCAGCCTTCCCCGAAGGTAGGGGAATTGGGCGTTATGCGACTGCCCTGCGACTGCCCTGCGACTGTCGTGCGCAGTCGCGCGGTCCCACGGCTGGGGGGAGCCGACGATGGAACCCAGTGACCGGCATGCCACCGGACCGGGCGACGACCCCACCGCGGACCGGTTCGGCCCACCACCCCCAATGCCACCACCCCCATGCCGACACCCCCGATCCCGCCGTTCCCACCACATCCACCACATCCACCCAAAACCGGCCACCCCCTCACCCCCCTGGCCGTAGCCCTCCTCAACCTCACCGGGCTCGGCCTCGGCTTCGTCCTGATCCGACGCCGGTATCCGGCCATCCTCTGCTGCGCCGCGACCGCCGCCCTCCTCTTCATCGCGCTGCCCGCCGACGTCGACGGCGTCCCCCGCGGCGCACTCATCGCCTACGTCGCCTTCTTGGCCATCGCCGCCGCCGCGGGCGTGCGCCAAGCGACCCGAGCGCCCGGCACCCCACTACTGCGCGGCCCGCTCGCCCTCGGTCTCGGCGTCGTCCTGCTCGCCGTGCCCGCGGGCGCCGCCTTCGCGTACGAGGGCGCGCGCGACGAGGCCGTGGAGCAACAGCTCCTCGACCGCCTCGACCGGACGGACCGCATCGTCGCGGGCCTGGCAGGTGAGCCCTTCGACGGCGTGGCGGAGCAGCGGTACGCGAAGGCCATGGACGTCTACCGCGGCCTCGCCGACGACCACCCGGACTCCAGGGCCGCCGACCGGCTGCCCGGCAGCCTCGACGCGTACTACAAGTCCGTCGCCGCGCCGTACGCCGCGAAGAAGTACTGCGCCGCCATCAGCCCCCTCAAGCACCTGCGGACCGTCCCCACCACCCTCGGCAAGGACCGGCTCGGCGCGCTCGCCGACTGGCCCGACGAGCGCCTGGCCACCTCCCTCTACGAGTGCGGCGCGGCCTCGATCGGACGGCCGGCCGCCGACGGGCCGCTCGGCGAACTGCTGCGCACCTTCCCCGAGTCGGACCAGGCCGCGCGGGTCGCACCCGCGCTGCGTGCCGCGATCGCCGAGCGCGAGGCCGACCTGAAGGGCTCCGAGCCCTGCCCCGCCGTGGACGAGCTCCGGGCCATCGGCGCCACCGCGAGCGGCCTGCCCGGGGCGGAGCGCGACACCGGGGTCGGCGCCGGGGTCGACCGTGCCGTGGAGCGGGGCGTCTACGCCTGTGGCCTCGACGAGTTCCGGGACGACCGGTTCGCCGACGCCGCCCGCACGATGAAGGACTTCGCCACGAAGTACCCCGGCGACAAGAAGCGCCGGCGCGCCGAGGACATCGCCGTCGCCGCCGAGATCGCCGAGGCCCGGCCGAGCGCGGGCCGCCGCCTGCCCCCGGCCCGCCACACCACCGGCGGCGGCGCCGTCGACCTCGTCGTCGCCAACCTCGGCCCCGGCGAGTTCGAACTGCTCTACACAGGACCCGCCACCGGCCGCGTCAAGCTGAAGGACTGCACGTCGTGCCGGATCTTCGCCGACAAGCCGAGCGGCGACAAGGCATGCCGGGCGGGCGTATCGAAGTACCCGAGGACGACCCTGCGGCTGCCCCCGGGCGAGTACCACTTCCTCTACAAACGGGCCACCGTCCGCGACCGCGCGGCGGGCGCCAGGCTCAGCACCTCGTACCGCTACACCGACTGCTCGTTCATGACCCGCGGGACCGCCGGGCTCGGGCTGACTTAACACCTGGTCAGAACACCTGGTCAGAGGCGCGCCGGGCCGTCATTGCCCGGCGTCATCCTGCGTGATACACAGAGTGACCAGACCTCACTCACGAGAAAACGTACGAACTCAGCCAACGAATGGCGTCAAGGCGGCATGCGCGGGCCCGATTGTCGGCGAGAATGAGCTGTCCTCTGCACCGAGGTAGGCAGAGGTACCAGAACAACCCACTAGGGGCGGTGAGTTACACATGCTTATGGCAGCCGAAAAGGGCGACATCACCACCATCATCGGCGGGATCGCCCCCGACTGGGGTCCCTTCGGGAGCCTGGGCAACGAGGCACGCGTGATGATCGAGGTCGTGATGGCGATCGCCATCCTCCTCTGTCTCGGCATTGCCATCTGGGGCGCGGCGAAGCAACGCATCGGCGCGACGGCGCTGCGCGACACCTTCAGCGCCGAACAGGGCAAAGGCCTGATCATCGCGGGCCTGACCGGCGTCTTCATCATCGGTTCGCTCGGCACGCTGTTCACCATCGTGTACGGCATGGCGGTCTGATCGCGTACGACATGACGGTCCAGCGGTCCCACCCGCCCGACCGGAACCTTCCCCCACGTCCCCCACGTCTCTCCCCACGTCCCCTCCTCTCCCTGTCCCCCTTCTCCCCACCCGTCCGTCGTGCCCACCGGCTGAGGTTGCAACTCCCTGATGTCGAGTCACCACACCGCGCCCGCGCGGGAACCAGCACGGCTACCGTCGTACATGTCCCACGTGGCGGTTCAGCGAGAGGTTGAGGGGGCATGCGCGGCATGAGTCCCGACGACGAGCGGAACGACGGCCTCTTCGGCGGCTCGGGAGAGACCAGGACACGGCTTCCCGAGGGGGAGGGCGGGGGCGACGACGTCTACGGCGGCGCGCGCAGATCCGGCCGTGGCGGCCGGTCCTCGTCGCGCAGTCTGGTCACTGTCGTGGGCGTGGTGGTGCTGCTGATCGCGGCGATCGCGTTTGCCAACCGGGACGGGGGCGAGTCCTCTTCGGGGGGCGGGGACGGGAAGAAGGCGGGGTCTTCGCCGACTTCCCCTACCGGGGAGAAGCCGGTCGGGGGCAAGAACTCGGGGATTCCTTCGGGGTTCGCGCATGATGAGCAGGGGGCGCAGAGCGCGGCCTCCAACTACGCGGTGTCGCTGGTCTCGGCCGACATCCTCAAGCCCGATCGCCGGACCCAGATCGTCAGACAGCTCTTCGTCACCGACAAGGTGAGCGAGTTGGAGGGCAAGTTCGACAAGACGTACTCCAAGGACTTCCTGGACAAGATCGGTCTGGACGAGAAGGGCAACGCCGCCCCGGGCCAGACGTACGTCTCACGCACCGTGCCCGTCGGCACCAAGGCCACGGCGTACTCGGACAGCGCGGCAACGGTCGAGGTCTGGTGCACGGGCGCCTTCGGCACGACCGGGCAGGACACGGCGAACCCGGTCAGCAACGACTGGTTCACGCTGACCCTCAAACTGCGTTGGGCCGACAGCGACTGGAAGGTCGAGAGTTTCCGGTCGAAGGACGGTCCCGCTCCTGTGAACGGCGACAACAAGGTCTCCACCGCCGACGAGATCGCCAAGGCCGTCGAGGAGTACGGAGGGTTCACGTATGCCCGGTAGCCGCCGCCCACTGAAGCTCGCCGCCGCCACGTCGGCCGTACAGGTGGCGGTGGTCCTGCTGGCCACGCGTGCCTTCGCGGCGCCGGAGCCGAAGGACGACAAGTGTGACCTCATCGTCGGCCCCGCCAAGAAGTACTGCGAGAAGGGCGACGGAGGCAGCAGTGGCAAATACCCCACCGAGCCCCCCCTCCCCGACTCCCTCGACCCCCTGAGCGCCCTCGCGAAAGGCTGCGCCGACGCCGCCTCCTGGACCGTCGACAAGCTCTCCGAAGCCGTGAAGGACACCGCCAACGTCGACTTCACCAATGACAAGTTCCTCCAGCAGTACGCCGTCGTCTTCGCCGCGTCGACGATCCTGACGCTGCTCCTGTGGCTGCTCGCCGTGGCCAAGAGGGCGGTGCGGGGTGTCCCGCTCACCACCGCCCTGTCCGAGGCCATCGGTTTCCTCTGGCTCACCGTCCTCGCCTCCGCCTTCACGCCGCTGATCCTGTACACCGTCGTCTCGGCGACCGACGGCGTGTCGGACGTCATCGCGAAGGCGACGGGGGGTCAGACCGACCAGTTCTTCGGGACGTTCTCGGGTGCGCTGAAGAAGGGTGAGGACATCGGCGGCGGCCCGATCATGCTGATCGTCGTCTCGCTCGTGTCGATCCTCGCCGCTGGCGTCCTCTGGCTGGAGCTGGTGATCAGGGCCGCGCTGCTCTACGTAGGAGCGCTCCTCGGCACCGTCGTGTACGCGGGGCTCGTCGACAAGAACCTGTGGGGGCACGTCCGGCGCTGGGCCGGGATCATGATCGCGGTGATCCTGGTGAAACCCATCATCGTGATCGTCCTCGGGCTCGCCGGGGCGCTCTCCGCCGACGACGGGCCCGACTCGTTCTCCGCCGTCGTCTCCGGGCTCTCGATCATCCTGCTCGCCATCTTCGCGAGTGCCATGATCTACCGCTTCGTACCGGGCTTCGGCGACGAGATCGCCAACTCCCGCAACAACCGCATCATGGGCGGCGCCGAGAACAAGGCCGCCGCCGTGATCAGCTCCCCCGCGTCGCTCGTCTCCCAGGGCATCAAGACCCACAGTTCCCGGGGCAACGGCGGCGGCGACCAGGGCGGCCAGAACAACAGCCAGGCGCGGCCCGCCAATCCCGCCAGCGGCGGCGTCGCCGCCCACAGCAGCCGTCCCGCCGGGGGCGGCGGCTCATCGAACGGCGGCGGATCTGTCCCCTCCGCCGCACCCCCGCCGCGCAACAGCGCGACGAACTCGCCGCACTCGGGCAACCGAGGCGGCGCCCGCAACAGCAGTCCCAACCGCTCGGGAGGTGAAGGGCGTTGACGACCCAGTCCCACGTGTCCCAGCCGGTCGCGCCCCGCCGCACATATCTGATCGGCCGCGCCCGGCCGAACGCGATCGTCGGCAAGAACCGCGAGACCGGGGAAATCGCCCTGATCATCGCGGGGGCGTTCCTCGGCATGATGTGCGGGCTCCTCGTCCCCGTCCTCTCCATGCGCATCGTGCTGCTCATGGGCTTTCCGATGCTCGCCATCGCGGCGGTGTACGTCCCCTACAAGCACCGCACGTTCTACAAGTGGTTCGAGATCAACCGCAGTTACAAGCGGTCCCTCAAGCGCGGCACCGCCTACCGCTCCGGCGCCCCCGAGGCGGGCGTCAGGGCCGACGGCAAGGAGGTCGAGATCGGGCCGCCGCCCGGCATCGGCCGCATCAACTGGCTGGCCGCGCCGTTCGGTCCCGACGAGATCGCCGTGCTCCTGCACGCCGACCGCAGAACCGTCACCGCTGCCATCGAGATCGAGGGCCCCGGCGTCGGCCTGCGCGACAGCGAGGACCAGGAGGCCCTCGTCGACCGCTTCGGGACGCTGCTCAAGCACGTCGCGAACGGCGACGGCTTCGTGACGCGCCTCCAGATGCTCGCCCGTACGCTGCCCGCCGACCCGGACGCGCACGCCAAGGACGTCACCCAGCGCGGCGACGACCGGGCGCTGCCCTGGCTCAAGGGGTCCTACGACCAGCTGCAGTCGATGGTGTCGACCAGCAGCGAGCAGCACCGCGCCTACCTCGTCGCCTGCATGCACTACTCCCGCGAGCTGGCCGGTGAGGCGCAGGCGATGGCCCGCGCGGCGCGCCCGCAGGGCGGCAGGAAGCTCGACAAGGACGCCGGTCTCGCCGTGGTCATGGCGCGCGAGCTGACCGACATCTGCTCGCGCCTCCAGGAGGCCGACATCCGCGTACGGCAGCCGCTCGGCCAGGGCCGCCTCGCCTCCCTCGTCCACTCCATGTACGACCCGGACCACCCCATCGACCACATCCAGGCGATGACGAAACGCAACGCCTGGCCCGCCGAGCTCGACGCCATGGAGTCGACCTACCTCCAGGCGAAGACCCGCGAGTCCTCCACCCGCGCGCCCTGGTGCCACTCCACGGCCTGGGTGAAGGAGTGGCCGATGACGCCGGTCGGCGTGAACTTCCTCGCGCCGCTGCTCGTCCACACCCCGGACGTGATCCGCACGGTCGCCGTGACGATGGACCTCGAACCCACCGAGGTCGCCATCGAGCGGATGCTGACGGAGAAGACGAACGACGAGGCGGAGGCCAGCCGCCAGGCCAAGATGAACCGCACCGTCGACCCCCGCGACATCGCCTCGCACTCCCGCCTGGACCAGCGCGGCGAGGACCTGGCGAGCGGCGCGGCGGGCGTCAACCTGGTCGGCTACATCACGGTGTCGTCCCGTTCCCCGGAGGCACTCGCGCGCGACAAGCGCACCATCCGCGCCTCAGCGGGCAAGTCGTATCTGAAGCTGGAGTGGTGCGACCGCGAGCACCACAGGGCCTTCGTGAATACGCTGCCGTTCGCGACCGGCATCCGACGCTAGACGGAGAGGCAGGCTGCTGAGATGCGGGATCCGCTGACCATCCTCACGGACGCCTTCACGTCCTTCCTGTTCGGCAAGATCGAGACGACCAGGCTGCCGGTGCGCACGTCGACGGGGCAGGCCCAGGCGGTCTACCTGCCGACGGCCGCGCCGGGCCTCGGCGACTCCGGCGTGATCATCGGGCGCGAGGTCTACTCCGGCAAGGGCTACATCTACGACCCCTTCATGCTGTACGGACAGCAGCTCCCCGCCCCGCACTGGCTGGTGCTCGGCGAGTCCGGCAACGGCAAGTCGGCCCTTGAGAAGACGTACGTCCTGCGGCAGTTGAGGTTCAAGGACCGCCAGGTCGTGGTCCTGGACGCGCAAGGCGAGGACGGTGTGGGCGAATGGAACCTCATCGCCCAGGAGCTGGGGATAACTCCCATCCGGCTCGACCCGACGGCGGCCCTGGACATGGGGATCCGGCTGAACCCCCTTGACCCGGCGATCACGACGACCGGCCAGCTCGCGCTGCTCCGGACCATCATCGAGGTCGCGATGGGGCACGGTCTCGACGAGCGATCGGGCTTCGCCCTGAAGGTCGCGCACGCGTACGTCAACGAGACCATCGTGGAGCGCCAGCCGGTCCTCACCGACATCGTCGAGCAGCTGCGGCACCCCGAGCCCGAGTCGGCCGAGGCGATGAACGTGGCCATAGACGACGTGCGGGCCTGGGGCCTGGACGTGGCGCTGGTCCTCGACCGCCTTGTCGACGGTGACCTGAGGGGCATGTTCGACGGCCCGACGACGGTCGGCATCGACCTCGACGCCCCGCTGATCGTCTTCGACCTCTCGCACATCGACCGGAACTCCATCGCGATGCCGATCCTGATGGCGATCGTCGGCGTGTGGCTGGAGCACACCTGGATCAGGCCCGACCGCAAGAAGCGCATCTTCCTGGTGGAGGAGGCGTGGCACATCATCAACTCCCCCTTCGTCGCGCAGCTCTTCCAGCGCCTGCTGAAGTTCGGCCGACGGCTCGGCCTGTCCTTCGTGGCGGTGGTGCACCACCTGAGCGACGTGGTGGACGGCGCGGCCGCCAAGGAGGCGGCGGCGATCCTGAAGATGGCGTCCACGCGGACGATCTACGCCCAGAAGGCGGACGAGGCGAGGGCGACGGGCCGGGTGCTCGGCCTGCCCAGGTGGGCCGTGGAGATCATCCCCACCCTCACCCCCGGCATCGCGGTCTGGGACGTGAACGGCAACGTCCAAGTGGTCAAGCACCTCATCACCGAGACGGAACGGCCGCTGGTCTTCACCGACCGCGCCATGACCGAATCGTCGGCCGACCTCCCCGAAGAGGCGCCGACCGACGAGGCGATGCGGGCGGCCGAGCTCGAGGCGGAGGCGCGAGCGGCATACATGGAGCAGCATGCGGGATGAGTGGGAGCGGGGCGGGCGCAGGGTCCCGGAGCGGGCCGACCGGGGCATTCCCGACGGGGTGTTGGTGGGATTCCTCGGCTTCCTGCTCGGGTCCACGGTCCTCGTCTGGTCCGCGACGGGCCTCGCGGGCTGGTTCGCCCACGGCTCCTGGCCCGAGAATGTGACCTTCCGTCATACGCCCCTGTCGGTACGCCATTTGGCGGGCCAGCCGCACGACTTGGCGGGCGCGTGGCCGGAGACACCGCCGGGTCAGCTCTCCGGGTACGGCTTGTTCTGGGGCCTGTTCATCGGGCAGCTGATGGTCCTCGTGGTGCTGACGATCTTCGTCATGGGGACGGTGGCTCGGTGGAGGGCGGTGCGGAGGGCGCGGGGGGCCGGGGGTGCGGGGTCCGAGGCGTCGGCGCCGCCGGTGGCAGGGCGGACGGGCGGGCCGGTGGGTCGCCCCGGAGGGGCGGGGTTCGAGACGTCGACGCCTCCGGTGACAGAACGGGTGGGCGGGTGGGAACCCCGCGCCGGAGGCGCGGAGCGCGTGGAACCGGTCCCGACCGGGAGTCACGACGACACCCGCGCCGGAGGCGTGGAGCGCAGGGAGCCGGTCCCGACCGAGAAGCCGGACGACACCCGCGCCGGAGGCGCGGAGAACACCAGCCCCGTGCCACCCGCGCCGACCGTGCCGACCGTCCCCACCCCCCGTACCCCCCTGGTCCTAGGCAGCCCCGCGACCCGCAGACCGCTGGCGCTACAGGCCATCCAGGACGCCGAGGGCGCAGCCCTGATCATCACCTCCGACCCCACCCTGTGGGCGGAGACGAAGGACGCGCGGGCGAAGCTCGGCCCCGTCCTCCTCTACGACCCCTCGCACCTGTGCGACACCCCGGCCCGCATGCACTGGTCCCCCACCGCGGGCTGCGAGGACAAGACCACCGCGGCCCACCGGGCGGCAGCCCTGCTCGCGCCGATAAGGCCGAGCGCCAAGCTGGACACCGCCGTGGCGGACACCGCGGAGACGCTGATGCGCAGCTTCCTGCACGCGGCCGCGGTCGGCGACAAGCCCATGAAGCACGTCCACCGCTGGTCCCAGGGCACCCAGGTCCAAGAGGCCGTACGCATCCTCCGTACGCACCCCAAGGCCTCATCGGGAGCGGCCGGTGAACTGGAGGCGGTCCTCACCGCCTACGCCGAACGCAGAGACATGGCACAGGAGTTGACCGCCCGCGCGCTCTCCGCCCTCTTCACCGTGCACGTCCGCGAGTCCTGCACCCCCAACCGAACTGATGCGCTCACCCTGGATTCCTTCGTCGATGAAGGGGGCACGCTTTTTGTGGTGGGTGAGGCGATCGAGGATCCCAAGTCCCGCCAAGGCCCGGGTGCCATGCCCCTGCTCACGGCACTCGCCTCCAGCGTGGTCGAGCACGGCCGGCGCATGGCCGAACGGTCATCCTCCGGTCGGCTCGACCCACCAGTGACGCTCGTCCTCGACGACGTCGCGGCGGTGGCCCCGCTGCCCCAGCTGCCGGAGCTGCTCACCACCGGGGCGGACCGCGGCCTGCCGACCCTGGCCCTGCTGCGCTCGCGGGAACAGGGCCGTACACGCTGGCCGGACAGCGAACTCCCCGCGTAGTACGCAGTGTTCAGCCAGTACGCAGAGTTCAGCGCTTCCCGCCATCCACATCCAGCGTCGTCCCCGTGGTGAACGTGTTCTCCATCAGGTACGCCGCCGCGTGCGCGACCTCCTCCGCCGCCCCGGGCCGCCCGACCGGCAGCCGCCCGCCGACCTCCGCCCGGTAGGCGGCGTGCTCCTCGGGGCTCATCAGATGCGCGTGCGTATCGGTCGGCCCCGGCGCGACCGCGTTGACGCGCAGCGGCGCGAGCTCGACGGCGAGGGACTTCACCGCGGCCTCGACCGCGCCGTTGACCGCGGCGAAGGCGAAGTACCCGGGGTCGGCCTTCCGGTACAGATAGCCCGAGACGAGCGTGACGGAGCCGGTCTCCCGCGCCATGTACGGCAGCGCCGCCCGCAGACAGCGGTACTGCCCCCACCACTTCACCTCGAAGAACTGCCTCACCGCCGCCTCGCCGAGCTCCTCGAAGGGCGCGACCACGGCCCCCGACGCGCAGGTGAGGAGGTGATCGATGGTGCCGACCGACCCCATGACCTCCGTCACCGCCGCCCCGTCGGTGACATCGAGCGCACGGAACTCGGTCTCGGCGCCGGTCAGTTCGGCGATCCGCTCCGCGTGCGGGCGCACCACGTCCGCGCTGCGATCGGTGAGTACGACGCGGGCGCCGCGCCGCGCGACGAGTTCGGCGGCGGCGAGGCCGATGCCGCCGCCCGCCCCGGTGATGACGACGGTGCTACCGGAGAGATCCACACGAACCACATTCCTTCGATTCCCAAGCTGTCAATCCTTCTGGGTTCGAGTCTCACAGCGACATGGCATCCAGGCCTTGGAAATACCGGTGCATAATCGTGCGATGCACGATGACGCACAGGGTCCCGCGACCGGCAGCCCCGCCACCGGCTGCCACTGCACCGACACCGCGGAAGCCCCCTGCGCCGAAGGGCTGAGCCGGTACCGCGCCGCGGTCGTCAAGGGCTGCCTGCCGCGCGCGACAGCGCCCCACTGCCTCGTACGCCTGGGTCTCCTCACGCCGCCCCCGGACGACCCCGAGGTCCTCGTGCCCGTGTCGCCCAACGTCGCGGAGTCCGAGCTCCTGCAACCGGTGCGGGACCTCCTCGACGCCCAGCAGGAACGGCTGCGGTCCATCGGCTCCGGGTTCTCGCCGGTCCACGCCATCTACCGCGCCGCGCGGCGCGAGTCCCAGGACTGGCTGACCGTCGTCGACGGCGCGGACGCCGTCCCCGCGCTCCTGGAACAGGCCGTGCGCGGCTGCCGCACCGAACTGCTGACCGTCCAGCCGACTAGCGAGACCGCCGTCCCGCCCGGCGTCACCCACCGCGCCCTGTACCCGCACGCGGCCCGCACCCACGCCGCGCGGTGGCGGCACCTCCAGGACATCGAGCGGTCCGGCGGCCGGGTACGCACCCTGCACCAGCTGACCGGCCGCCTGATCCTGTGCGACAGGTCCGTCGCCTACCTCGTCGACCAGGGCGCCGTCGAGATCCGGCACCCCGCCGTCGTGGCGCACCTCGCCGCCGAGTTCGAGGACGCGTGGGAGCGGGCCAGGCCCGTGACGGAGTCGGCCGCCGCCCGCACCCGTGAACCGCTGATCGTCGACGAGGTCCGCCGCGCGGTCATGAAGCTCCTCGTCTCCGGCCTCACGGACGACGCGATCGCCCGCCGCCTCGGGGTGTCGAGGCGCACGGTCGCGGGCCATGTGGCCGCGATCTCGCGGGACTTGGGGTCACGCTCCCGGGCCCAGCTCGGCTATCTGATCGCGCGGGCGGAACCGGACCTCTGAGGGGTCTCGGATCAGGGTCGCCGTCGTACCCCGGTACTACCCCCGCCGCCCGCCTCCCGCCCCCGGTCCGACGATCCGCGCCGCCGCCCGCAGCAGGATCGACGACATGATTAGGGCTCACGAACTGACCAAACGCTACGGCGGCAAGACCGTCGTCGAGGACCTCGGCTTCGAGGTCCACCCGGGCACCGTCACCGGCTTCCTCGGCCCCAACGGCGCGGGCAAGTCCACCACCATGCGGATGCTCCTCGGCCTCGACGCCCCCACCCGCGGCCGCGCCACCGTCGGCGGCCGCTCCTACGCGGCGCACCCCGCGCCCCTCCACGAGGTGGGCGCGCTCCTCGAAGCCCGCTCCGTCCACCCGGGCCGCTCCGCGTACCACCACCTCATGGCGCTGGCCCACACCCACTCGATCCCCAAGAAGCGCGTCGAGGAGGTCCTCGACCTCGTCGGCATCCACGAGGTGGCCCGCAAGCGCGTGAAGGGCTTCTCGCTCGGCATGGGCCAGCGCCTCGGCATCGCGGCCGCGCTGATCGGCGACCCCGCCACCGTCATCCTCGACGAGCCGGTCAACGGCCTCGACCCCGAGGGCGTCCTGTGGATCCGCAACCTCCTCAAGTCCCTTGCCGCACAAGGCCGTACGATCCTCGTCTCCTCCCACCTGATGAGCGAGATGGCCCTCACCGCCGAGCACCTGATCATCATCGGCCGCGGCAGACTCCTCGCCGACACCACCGTCGAACGCTTCGTCCGCGAATCGGGCACCGGATCCGTCAAGGTCGTCACCCCCGAGGCCGGACTCCTCACCGAACTGCTCACCGGCCCCGGCGTACGCATCACCTGCGACGACCCCGGCGTCCTCGACGTACACGGCACGGACGCCGAACACATCGGCCGCACCGCGGCGGCCCGCGGCATCCCGCTCTTCGAACTCACCCCGCAGAACGCGTCGTTGGAGCAGGCGTTCATGGACCTCACCCGGGACTCCGTCGAATACGTCGCCACCCCGTCACTCGCGCAGCCCGAAGGAGCAGCGGCATGAGCACCCTCCAGACCGTCCCCGCCCCCACGGCCCCCGCCCCCTACCGCCTCACCACCAAGGGCATCCTGCGCTCCGAGTGGCACAAGCTGTGGACGCTCCGCTCCACCTGGATCACCCTGCTCACCGCGACCGCCCTGGTCCTCGCCGTCGGCATCATGATGGGCGCCACCTACGACGGGGACGACGCCGAGATCGACACGGTCGTCTTCGTCCTCTTCGGCACCCAGCTCTCGCAGATCTGCCTCGCCGTCCTCGGCATCCTCGTCATCGCGGGCGAGTACTCGACGGGCATGATCCGCGCCTCGCTCACCGCCGTACCGCACCGGCTGCCCGTCCTGTGGTCCAAGGCCGCGGTGTTCGCGGGCGTCGCGTTCGCGGCCACCCTCGTGACGAACGTCGGCACGTTCCTCATCGCCCAGATCTGGCTCTCCGACACCGACAAGAAGCTGTCCCTCGCCGACTCCGGCGTCATGGGCGCCCTCGCGGGCAGCGCCGCGGCCATCACCCTGCTGAGCCTGATCGCCCTCGGCCTCGGCGCGCTGCTGCGCTCGGTGCCCGGCGCCATCGGGGCGTTCATCGCCGCCGTACTGATCCTGCCCGAGGTCCTGAAGATGCTGCCCTTCGGCTTCGTCGACACCGCGGTCAGGTACCTCCCGGCCCAGGCCGCGAGCTCCCTCGGCTCGGTGGCCCGCGTCGAGGACACCATCGCGCCCGGCACCGCCCTGCTCACCCTCGCACTGTGGAGCGCGGCCCTCATCGCGGCGGCATCGGTCCTCCTCAAGCGGCGCGACGTCTGAACCCGTGTGCGAGGCAATGCTGTGTACGAAGATCGGGCTCTGTACGGAGATCAGGCGGTGTACGAGGATGACGCAGTGACCGATATGCGGCCGACGTCGACGGTGGAGCCCCAGGGCAACGGGGACCGGGACCAAGGCAACGGGGACCGCGACCCGGACCGCCCCGGTCCCCAGCCCCTCGCCCCCTACGTCCAGCGCCTCGCCCAACGGGTGCGCGCCTTCGACCGGCGCCGCCCGCTGGTCTGGGACCTGCTGCTGACCGGCTTCTACGTGATCCTCGCCAGCACCGACTACACGAGCGACGGCTGGCGCACCGTCGCCCCCGACCCCGGCGTCCCCGAGCCGCTGGTCATCGCGATGAGCCTCGGCCTCTCCCTGCCGCTCCTCTGGCGACGCCGCCACCCCCTGGCGGTCCTCGCCTTCATGTCGGCCGTCGGCGTCGTCAACAGCGCGTCCGGCGCGATGCTGCAGGCCGCGCTGCTCCAACTGATCGTCCTGTTCGGCATCGCCCTGCGGCTCCCCCTGAAGACCCTGGGCACAGCGGGCGCCATGATGACGCTGCCGCTCGTCGTGGGCGCCGTCCGCTTCCCCGAGGACAGCTGGGACGCGCAGGTCATCCCCTACCTCTGGGCGTCGTCCCTCGTCGCGCTCTTCGGCATCGCGGTGCGCTCACGCCAGGACTACACGGGAGCCCTCGTCGAACGCGCCCAGCGCCTCGAAGTCGAACGCGACCAGCAGGCCCGGCTCGCCACGGCCGCCGAACGCACCCGCATCGCCCGCGAGATGCACGACATCATCGGCCACAACCTCTCGGTCATCACGGGCCTCGCGGACGGCGGTTCGTACGCGGCCGCCAAGTCCCCCGAACGTGCCGCCCAGGCCCTCCAAGCCATCGGCACCACCAGCCGACAGGCCCTCTCCGAACTGCGCCGCCTCCTCGACGTCCTGAGCGACGACGTCCCCGCCACCGCCGAACTCGCCCCGCAGCCCGCCCTGTCCGACCTGGACCAGCTCATCGATGGCGTACGCGCCGCGGGCCTCCCCGTACGCTCCACGGTGCGCGGCAACCCCGAACCCGTCCCCGCGGGCCGCCAACTCGCCGTCTACCGCGTGATCCAGGAAGCCCTCACCAACACCCTCAAGCACGGCGGCCCGGACGCCACGGCCACCGTCGACGTCGCCTACGCCCCGGACGGCGTGACCGTCGACGTCACGGACACCGGCGCCCCAGGCACCCGCGCGGAGGGCACGGGAAGCGGCCGCGGCCTGACCGGAATGCGCGAGCGAACTTCGTTGTACGACGGCACACTTGAGGCCGGCCCGCTCCCCCGCCCACCGGGCGGCTGGCGGGTCCACCTGCACCTCCCCCTCCCTTCCTCAATCCCGAAGGACAGCCAGACACCGTGACCACCGTGCTCATCGTCGACGACCAGCCCATGCAGCGCTTCGGCTTCCGCATGCTCCTGGAGAGCCAGGACGACATGACGGTCGCGGGCGAGGCGGGCAACGGCAGCGAGGCGGTCCGCATGACCGCCGAACTCCACCCGGACGTCGTCCTGATGGACATCCGCATGCCGGGCCTCGACGGCATCGAGGCCACCCGCCGCATCGTCGCGGCGGGCGACCGCACGCGCGTACTGATCCTCACGACGTTCGACCTCGACGAATACGCGTACGCGGGGCTGCGCGCCGGGGCGTCCGGCTTCCTCATCAAGGACGCGCTCCCCGAGGACCTCCTCTCCGGAATCCGCGCGGTCGCGTCGGGAGACGCGGTGGTGGCCCCGAGCCTGACCCGCCGACTCCTCGACGCGTACGGCGATCACCTGCCCACATCGGCCACCCCTGCCGATCCTTCCGAGGACCCGCGCATCGCGTCGCTCACGGATCGCGAACGGGAAATCCTGACGGTCATCGGCCAGGGCTGGACGAACACGGAGATCGCGGACCGGTTGTATCTCGCGGAATCCACGGTGAAGACGCACGTGGGCCGCATACTCGCGAAGACGGGGGCGCGGGACAGGGTGCAGGCGGTCATTCTGGCTTACGACACGAAGCTGGTGAGCCCGTCATAAGGGTCCGGAACGCAGAAAACCCCCGCACCGAATGGTGCGGGGGTTTTCTCTACAATGAGTTCGGCGGCGTCCTACTCTCCCACAGGGTCCCCCCTGCAGTACCATCGGCGCTATGAGGCTTAGCTTCCGGGTTCGGAATGTAACCGGGCGTTTCCCTCATGCTATGACCACCGAAACACTATGAAACTGTCAACCGCACCGCACGTGACCTTATGCGGGGTTGTTCGTGGTTTCAGAACCAACACAGTGGACGCGAGCAACTGAGGACAAGCCCTCGGCCTATTAGTACCAGTCACCTCCACCCGTTACCGGGCTTCCAGATCTGGCCTATCAACCCAGTCGTCTACTGGGAGCCTTAACCCCTCAAAGGGGGTGGGAATACTCATCTCGAAGCAGGCTTCCCGCTTAGATGCTTTCAGCGGTTATCCTTTCCGAACGTAGCCAACCAGCCATGCCCTTGGCAGGACAACTGGCACACCAGAGGTTCGTCCGTCCCGGTCCTCTCGTACTAGGGACAGCCCTTCTCAATATTCCTACGCGCACAGAGGATAGGGACCGAACTGTCTCACGACGTTCTAAACCCAGCTCGCGTACCGCTTTAATGGGCGAACAGCCCAACCCTTGGGACCGACTCCAGCCCCAGGATGCGACGAGCCGACATCGAGGTGCCAAACCATCCCGTCGATATGGACTCTTGGGGAAGATCAGCCTGTTATCCCCGGGGTACCTTTTATCCGTTGAGCGACGGCGCTTCCACAAGCCACCGCCGGATCACTAGTCCCGACTTTCGTCCCTGCTCGACCCGTCGGTCTCACAGTCAAGCTCCCTTGTGCACTTACACTCAACACCTGATTACCAACCAGGCTGAGGGAACCTTTGGGCGCCTCCGTTACTCTTTGGGAGGCAACCGCCCCAGTTAAACTACCCATCAGACACTGTCCCTGATCCGGATCACGGACCGAGGTTAGACATCCAGCACGACCAGAGTGGTATTTCAACGTTGACTCCACGAACACTGGCGTGCCCGCTTCAAAGTCTCCCACCTATCCTACACAAGCCGAACCGAACACCAATATCAAACTGTAGTAAAGGTCCCGGGGTCTTTCCGTCCTTCTGCGCGAAACGAGCATCTTTACTCGTAGTGCAATTTCACCGGGCCTATGGTTGAGACAGTCGAGAAGTCGTTACGCCATTCGTGCAGGTCGGAACTTACCCGACAAGGAATTTCGCTACCTTAGGATGGTTATAGTTACCACCGCCGTTTACTGGCGCTTAAGTTCTCAGCTTCGCACGCCCGAAAGCGCACTAACCGGTCCCCTTAACGTTCCAGCACCGGGCAGGCGTCAGTCCGTATACATCGCCTTACGGCTTCGCACGGACCTGTGTTTTTAGTAAACAGTCGCTTCTCGCTGGTCTCTGCGGCCACCCCCAGCTCAGACAGTAAATGTCATCACCGGTGATGGCCCCCCTTCTCCCGAAGTTACGGGGGCATTTTGCCGAGTTCCTTAACCATAGTTCACCCGAACGCCTCGGTATTCTCTACCTGACTACCTGAGTCGGTTTAGGGTACGGGCCGCCATGAAACTCGCTAGAGGCTTTTCTCGACAGCATAGGATCATCCACTTCACCACAATCGGCTCGGCATCAGGTCTCAGACTTCATGCAAGGCGGATTTGCCTACCTCACGTCCTACACCCTTACCCCGGGACAACCATCGCCCGGGCTGGACTACCTTCCTGCGTCACCCCATCACTCACCTACTACAAGTCTGGTCCGTCGGCTCCACCACTTCCCTCAACTCCGAAGAGATCGGGACGGCTTCACGGACTTAGCATCGCCTGATTCGATGTTTGACGCTTCACAGCGGGTACCGGAATATCAACCGGTTATCCATCGACTACGCCTGTCGGCCTCGCCTTAGGTCCCGACTTACCCTGGGCAGATCAGCTTGACCCAGGAACCCTTAGTCAATCGGCGCACACGTTTCTCACGTATGTATCGCTACTCATGCCTGCATTCTCACTCGTGAACCGTCCACCACTAGCTTCCGCTGCAGCTTCACCCGGCACACGACGCTCCCCTACCCATCCATACAGGCGTTGGCCCTATTGTATGAATGACACGACTTCGGCGGTACGCTTGAGCCCCGCTACATTGTCGGCGCGGAATCACT
This sequence comes from Streptomyces kanamyceticus, assembly GCF_008704495.1. Taxonomy (NCBI): domain Bacteria; kingdom Bacillati; phylum Actinomycetota; class Actinomycetes; order Kitasatosporales; family Streptomycetaceae; genus Streptomyces; species Streptomyces kanamyceticus. The sequence continues at coordinate 5,362,657 of NZ_CP023699.1, read as the reverse complement.
AGACCAGTGAGCTATTACGCACTCTTTCAAGGGTGGCTGCTTCTAAGCCAACCTCCTGGTTGTCTGTGCGACTCCACATCCTTTCCCACTTAGCGTACGCTTAGGGGCCTTAGTCGATGCTCTGGGCTGTTTCCCTCTCGACCATGGAGCTTATCCCCCACAGTCTCACTGCCGCGCTCTCACTTACCGGCATTCGGAGTTTGGCTAAGGTCAGTAACCCGGTAGGGCCCATCGCCTATCCAGTGCTCTACCTCCGGCAAGAAACACACGACGCTGCACCTAAATGCATTTCGGGGAGAACCAGCTATCACGGAGTTTGATTGGCCTTTCACCCCTAACCACAGGTCATCCCCCAGGTTTTCAACCCTGGTGGGTTCGGTCCTCCACGACCTCTTACAGCCGCTTCAACCTGCCCATGGCTAGATCACTCCGCTTCGGGTCTTGAGCGCGCTACTAAATCGCCCTATTCGGACTCGCTTTCGCTACGGCTTCCCCACACGGGTTAACCTCGCAACACACCGCAAACTCGCAGGCTCATTCTTCAAAAGGCACGCAGTCACGAGACACCAAGCAAGCTTGATGTCCGACGCTCCCACGGCTTGTAGGCACACGGTTTCAGGTACTATTTCACTCCGCTCCCGCGGTACTTTTCACCATTCCCTCACGGTACTATCCGCTATCGGTCACCAGGGAATATTTAGGCTTAACGGGTGGTCCCGCCAGATTCACACGGGATTTCTCGGGCCCCGTGCTACTTGGGTGTCTCTCAAACGAGCCGCTGATGTTTCGACTACGGGGGTCTTACCCTCTACGCCGGACCTTTCGCATGTCCTTCGTCTACATCAACGGTTTCTGACTCGTCTCACAGCCGGCAGACTGCAAAAGAGAGATCCCACAACCCCGTATGCGCAACCCCTGCCGGGTATCACACGCATACGGTTTGGCCTCATCCGGTTTCGCTCGCCACTACTCCCGGAATCACGGTTGTTTTCTCTTCCTGCGGGTACTGAGATGTTTCACTTCCCCGCGTTCCCTCCACACTGCCTATGTGTTCAGCAGCGGGTGACAGCCCATGACGACTGCCGGGTTTCCCCATTCGGAAACCCCCGGATCAAAGCCTGGTTGACGACTCCCCGGGGACTATCGTGGCCTCCCACGTCCTTCATCGGTTCCTGGTGCCAAGGCATCCACCGTGCGCCCTTAAAAACTTGGCCACAGATGCTCGCGTCCACTGTGCAGTTCTCAAACAACGACCAACCACCCATCACCCCGAACCAGCAGATTCGAGTGCACTGGGGTCGGCACTGAAGGCAGCCGAAAACCGGCCGTACCTTCAGATACCCAACAGCGTGCCCGACCCGATCACCTGACTTTCACGTTCCACGCCGAAGCAGTACTAGTGAAGCCAACCGATCGTGCCGAGTAGTCAACGTTCCACCCATGAGCAACCAGCATCAGACGTCCGCTGATGAACTGGCCTCTGACCAACCGGAGGTTGGTAAGAAGTGCTCCTTAGAAAGGAGGTGATCCAGCCGCACCTTCCGGTACGGCTACCTTGTTACGACTTCGTCCCAATCGCCAGTCCCACCTTCGACAGCTCCCTCCCACAAGGGGTTGGGCCACCGGCTTCGGGTGTTACCGACTTTCGTGACGTGACGGGCGGTGTGTACAAGGCCCGGGAACGTATTCACCGCAGCAATGCTGATCTGCGATTACTAGCAACTCCGACTTCATGGGGTCGAGTTGCAGACCCCAATCCGAACTGAGACAGGCTTTTTGAGATTCGCTCCGCCTCGCGGCTTCGCAGCTCATTGTACCTGCCATTGTAGCACGTGTGCAGCCCAAGACATAAGGGGCATGATGACTTGACGTCGTCCCCACCTTCCTCCGAGTTGACCCCGGCAGTCTCCTGTGAGTCCCCATCACCCCGAAGGGCATGCTGGCAACACAGAACAAGGGTTGCGCTCGTTGCGGGACTTAACCCAACATCTCACGACACGAGCTGACGACAGCCATGCACCACCTGTATACCGACCACAAGGGGGGCACCATCTCTGATGCTTTCCGGTATATGTCAAGCCTTGGTAAGGTTCTTCGCGTTGCGTCGAATTAAGCCACATGCTCCGCTGCTTGTGCGGGCCCCCGTCAATTCCTTTGAGTTTTAGCCTTGCGGCCGTACTCCCCAGGCGGGGAACTTAATGCGTTAGCTGCGGCACCGACGACGTGGAATGTCGCCAACACCTAGTTCCCACCGTTTACGGCGTGGACTACCAGGGTATCTAATCCTGTTCGCTCCCCACGCTTTCGCTCCTCAGCGTCAGTAATGGCCCAGAGATCCGCCTTCGCCACCGGTGTTCCTCCTGATATCTGCGCATTTCACCGCTACACCAGGAATTCCGATCTCCCCTACCACACTCTAGCCTGCCCGTATCGACTGCAGACCCGGGGTTAAGCCCCGGGCTTTCACAACCGACGTGACAAGCCGCCTACGAGCTCTTTACGCCCAATAATTCCGGACAACGCTTGCGCCCTACGTATTACCGCGGCTGCTGGCACGTAGTTAGCCGGCGCTTCTTCTGCAGGTACCGTCACTTTCGCTTCTTCCCTGCTGAAAGAGGTTTACAACCCGAAGGCCGTCATCCCTCACGCGGCGTCGCTGCATCAGGCTTTCGCCCATTGTGCAATATTCCCCACTGCTGCCTCCCGTAGGAGTCTGGGCCGTGTCTCAGTCCCAGTGTGGCCGGTCGCCCTCTCAGGCCGGCTACCCGTCGTCGCCTTGGTGAGCTTCTACCTCACCAACAAGCTGATAGGCCGCGGGCTCATCCTTCACCGCCGGAGCTTTCAACCCTCTCCCATGCGAGAGAAGGTATTATCCGGTATTAGACCCCGTTTCCAGGGCTTGTCCCAGAGTGAAGGGCAGATTGCCCACGTGTTACTCACCCGTTCGCCACTAATCCACCCCGAAGGGCTTCATCGTTCGACTTGCATGTGTTAAGCACGCCGCCAGCGTTCGTCCTGAGCCAGGATCAAACTCTCCGTGAATGTGTACCGGTAATCCGGTGCGACACACACGAGAGCGGAACCAAGGAGAGGAATAATCTCCCGGTTCACAGCGTCCTCGCTGTGCTGCCTGCACGACCGAGGCCGTACAGGACTTTTTCAAAGGAACCTCAACTCACCGAAGTGAGTCGGGGTATCAACATATCTGGCGTTGACTTTTGGCACGCTGTTGAGTTCTCAAGGAACGGACGCTTCCTTTGTACTCACCCTCTCGGGCTTTCCTCCGGGCGCTTCCCTTCGGTGTTTCTTTTGTTCTTGCGTTTCCGACTCTATCAGACTCTTTCGTGTCCGACTTCCTCGGTGCCTTTCCGGTTCCCGCTCCGGCCTTTCGGCTTTCGCGTTTCCCTTTCCGGCGGTTCCGACTCTATCAGATCCTTTCGGGCCTGACTCCCAGTCGAAGTGGGGTTGTCTTTGCGGCTGTTGGGCCGTTCCGACGTCTCAAACTCTAGCGGGTTTTCCCGGCGACTCATAATCGAGCCTTGGAATTGAATTCGGGCATGCCGAATGCGTTCCGTTGGGAGGTTGTGCAGAGTTTGGTTTGCCGCTCAACAGCGGCGGGATGTGCTGTCGCAGAACCGTTACGGCTCTGTGGCAACCCGAAGAACCTTACGGATCGGGCAGGTGGCTGTCAACCTTCGCAGGTGGACGGTTTCGCGGCCGGTCGTGGACCGGCCGCGGGCCCTTCAGTCCAGGTCGGTGAGGCGGCCGCCGGCGTCCGGCTGCGCGTCCTCGACCCGGCGTAGAAGACGGGTCAGCACTTCGCCCAGGACGCCGCGCTCCGCCTGGGACAGGTCCTGGAGGAGGTCCTCCTCGAAGACCGTGGCGAGGCGCATCGCCTCCAGCCACTTCTCGCGGCCCTCCGCCGTCAGCTCGACGATCACGCGGACGCGGTTGGACTCGTCGCGGTCCCTGGTGACCAGCCCCTCCCCGACCATGCGGTCGATGCGGTGGGTCATGGCCGCCGGGGTGAGGCCGAGGCGCTTGGCCAGGTCCCCGGGTCCCATTTGGTACGGGGCCCCGGAGAGGACCAAGGCCTTGAGGACCTCCCACTCGGCGTTGCTGATGCCGAGCGTCGCCGTCTGGCGGCCGTAGGCGACGTTCATGCGGCGGTTCAGCCGGCCGAGGGCCGAGACGATCTCCTCGACCTGGGGGTCGAGGTCCTGGAACTCCCGTTGGTACGCGGCGATCTGCTCTTCAAGTGTCGGCTCACTCGGGCCGGGGGTGTCACCCATGGGCCGAGTATGGCACGCCCCTACTTGGCATTGAAGTCCTTCGGTGTGTATTGTTTAGATCCTAACTTTAGCTTCGAAGTCTTCACGTCTAACTCCTAAGGCAGGTGAAAGTGACCAGGGCGATGGGCGCACAGATGCGCCGGATCCACGTGGGCAACGCACTGAGTGCGTTCGGTCTCGGCTTTACCGTCCCCTTCCTGTACGTCTACGTGGCGCAGGTGCGGGATCTGGGTGCGGTGACGGCGGGTCTTGTGCTCGCCGCCTTCGCCGTGGCCGCGCTGATCGTGCTGCCGTTCTCCGGTCGGGCCATCGACCGACGGGGGCCGCTGCCCGTACTGATCGCCGCGCTGTTCACCGCCGCCGTGGGTGCCATGAGCCTCGGGCTCTCCAGCAGCCCCGAGCTCGTCCTCGTCTCGGCCGGTCTGCTCGGAGCCGGGCAGGCCGTGATGCAGCCCGCGCTCGCCACGATGATCGTGGAGTGCTCCACTCCGGACACCCGTACGCGCGCGTTCGCCACTCAGTTCTTCCTGCAGAACCTGGGCCTCGGCGTCGGCGGCCTCATCGGCGGCCAGATCGTGAAGCACGAGCGGCCCGGCGACTTCACGCTGCTCTTCGCCATCGAGACGGTCATCTTCCTGGTCCTCATCGCCGTGATGCTGACCGCGCGCATCCCCCGGTCCGCGCGGATCGCCGATGCCACCCCGCAGGCGCGGGGCAGCTTGAAGGACGTCTTCCGCAACCGCGCCATGGTGCAGCTGTGCGTCCTGGGCTTCGTGGTCTTCTTCGCCTGCTACGGACAGTTCGAGTCGGGCCTCTCGGCGTACGGCGTGGAGGCCGCGGGCATCTCGCCCTCGACGCTCGGCATCGCCCTCGCCGCGAACACCGGCGCCATCGTGATCGCGCAGTTCGCGGTCCTGCGGTTCGTCGAGCGGCGCAAGCGCTCCCGGGTCATCGCGTCCGTGGGGCTCATCTGGGCCGTGGCGTGGATCGCCGCCGGTTACGCGGGGATGGGGCACGGCAGCCAGGCCATGGCCACCGCCGCGTTCATCTCGACGTACGCCCTGTTCGGCCTCGGCGAGACGATGCTCGCGCCGACCGTCGCCCCGCTGGTCGCCGATCTGGCTCCGGAGTCGATGGTCGGGCGCTACAACTCGGCCTTCGCCCTGGTCAAGCAGCTGGCCCTCGCGGTGGGACCGGCCGTGGGCGGGCCGATGGGTGCCACGCTGCACGCGCCGTACATCGTGATGTTCCTGCTGTTCTCGCTGGGCATCACCGTGCTCGCGCTGCGGCTCGGGCGGCAGCTGACGCCCGCGCAGAACCACCCGTACAAGGAGCGCAGCCGGGTCGTCGCGCAGAGCGCCCCGACCGAGTCGGTCGCCGCGAGTTCCTGAGCGTCCTGTCCCGAAGAAGCACCTCTCCGTAGGCCCCGGTTCTCGAACCGGGGCCTACGCGCGTGGGAGGGCGAATTCGCACCAGACGGCCTTGCCGCCGCCCGGTGTGCGGCGCGAGCCCCAGCTGGAGGCGATCGTGGCGACGATGGCGATGCCGCGGCCCGCCTCGTCGGCCGGTTCGGCGCGGCGGCGGCGCGGCAGGTGGTCGTCGCCGTCGGTGACCTCGATGATCAGGCGGCGGTCGGTGCGGCGCAGGCGAAGGCGCATCGGCGGGGTGCCGTGCTGGAGGGAGTTGGCGACCAGTTCGCTGGCCGCAAGGACGCCCAGGTCGTGCAGCTCCGGGGAGAAGCGCCAGCTGGCGAGGACGCCCGTGGCGAAGGCACGCGCGCGTGGCGCCGCTTCCACGCCGCCGAGCAGCTCCAGGGCGGCGTTCCGGAAGAGTTCGGCGTCCGAGCCGGTGCGGGCCGGGTGCTGGAGGACCAGGACGGCGACGTCGTCGTCGTGGTCGGCCGTCACTCCCAGGGCGCGGATCAGCCGGTCGCACACCACCTGGGGCGTGCCGGTCGCACCGGCGAGGGCGCGCTCCAGGGAGGCCACTCCTTCGTCGATGTCCTCGCTGCGCCGCTCCACCAGACCGTCCGTGTAGAGGACGGCGGTCGAGCCGGGGCTGAGCGGCACGGACCCCGACGTGTGCATCCAGCCGCCGGTGCCGAGCGGGGGGCCCGTCGGCTCTTCGGCGCGGTGGATCACGCCGTTCTCGTCGCGCACGAGGATCGGCAGGTGCCCCGCGGAGGCGTAGACGAGGCTTCCTTCGTTCGGGTCGTGCACCGCGTAGACACAGGTGGCGATCTGGCTCGCGTCGATCTCGGCGGCGAGGCCGTCCAGGAGCTGGAGGACCTCGTGCGGGGGCAGGTCGAGGCGGGCGTAGGCGCGCACGGCCGTGCGGAGCTGGCCCATGACGGCCGCCGCGCGCACGCCGCGGCCCATCACGTCACCGATGACGAGGGCGGTGCGGCCGCCGCCGAGGGTGATCACGTCGTACCAGTCGCCGCCGACCGCGGCCTCGGTGCCGCCCGGCTGGTACGTGGCGGCGATGCGCAGGTCGTCGGGCTGCTCCAGCTCCTGGGGCAGCAGCGACTTCTGGAGGGTGACGGCCGTCTCGCGCTGGGCGCGCTCGCTGGTGCGCAGGCGCTCGGCGGCCTCGGCGTGGTCGGTGACGTCGGCGGCGAACACCAGGACGCCGCCGCCCTCTTCGGGGCCCGCCGCCGAGCCGCCGAGCGGCACCGTCACGGGGGTGCACGTGAAGGTGTACGAACGGCCGCCGGACGTCCTGCGGGACTTGACGGTGCGCGGCTTGGAGCTGCGCAGGACCTGGTCGAGGAGCGGCAGCAGGCCCAGTTCGTCGAGCTCGGGCAGTGCGGCGCGCGCGGGCTCGCCCACGGGGCGGGGGCCGAAGGCCGCGACGTACGCGTCGTTGACGTACGCGATGCGGTGGTCGGCGCCGTGTACGAGGGCGACGAGGGCCGGGATGTGGTCGAGGACCTCGCGCACGGGCAGTTCGTCGATCTCGCCGACGGGCAGCGGATCCGGTCCGTCCGCGGGCCGCTCGGCGCGGGCCGCGGGGACGGAGCTCTCGCCCCGCTGTGCCGGGGAGGTGCCCTGTTCGGTCCGCGCTGCTGCGCGGCGCTGCGTTCCGGGGAGCCGGGCGCTCCAGCGCGTGAAGTTCACTGCGGTAGGCCTCGTGGTGTCGCTTCTGGATCGGAAACACAGCATGTCGAGGGGCGCACGGCCCCGGTGTCGGCCTGACGGCCCGCCCATGGTCACACGAACAGTCTGGCCGACCGGACTGACATCCATCAGACGCCGGTCCTGTGCGGGCAGTTCCTGACTCCGGTCAGGAGGACTCCTTCGGGCGCTTGCCCCCGGCCGCGAGTTCGAACTCCGCACGGGGGTGCTCGAGCGACCCCAGGGAGACGATCTCGCGTTTGAACAGGCCGGACAGGGTCCATTCGGCGAGCACACGGGACTTGCGGTTGATGGTCGGCACTCTGCTCAGGTGGTAGACGCGGTGCATGAACCAGGCAGGGTAGCCCTTCAGCTTGCGTCCGTAGACGTGCGCGACACCTTTGTGCAGTCCCAATGACGCCACGGAGCCGACGTATTTGTGGGTGTACTCCTGGAGCGGCCGCTCGCGCAGGGCCGCGGTGATGTTGTCGCCGAGGACCTTGGCCTGGCGTACCGCGTGCTGGGCGTTGGGCGCGCACTCCTTGCCGGGAGCGGTGACGTCGGGGACGGCGGCCGCGTCTCCCGCGCCCCACGCGTGCGTGGCGCCCTCGACGGTCAGCTGTGCGGTGCACTTGAGGCGGCCGCGTTCGTTCAGCGGCAGTCCGGACGCGGCCAGGACGGGGTGCGGTTTGACGCCCGCGGTCCACACGACGGTCCTGGTCGGGAAGCGCGCGCCGTCGCTGAGCACCGCGACCCGGTCCTCGCACGAGTCAAGGCGGGTCTCCAGGCGTACGTCGATATTGCGCCGTCGCAGTTCGCCCACGGTGTACTTGCCCATCTCCTCGCCGACCTCGGGCAGGATCCGGCCGGAGGCCTCGACGAGGATCCACTTCATGTCCTCGGCCTTGACGTTGTGGTAGTACCGCGCGGCGTAGCGCGCCATGTCCTCCAGCTCGCCGAGCGCCTCGACGCCCGCGTAGCCGCCGCCCACGAAGACGAAGGTCAGGGCGGCGTCGCGGATGGCGGGGTCGCGGGTCGACGAGGCGATGTCCATCTGCTCGATGACGTGGTTGCGCAGTCCGATGGCCTCTTCGACGGTCTTGAAGCCGATGGCGTACTCGGCCAGACCGGGGATGGGCAGGGTGCGCGCGATGGAGCCGGGCGCCATGACGATCTCGTCGTAGGTGATGTCGACAGGCCCCGTGCCCTCTTCGTCGGTGGCGAGCGTACTGAAGGACGCGGTGCGCTTGGCGTGGTCGACCGAGCGGATCTCGCCGATGACGATGCGGCACTTGTCCAGGACGCGGCGCAGCGGGACGACGACGTGGCGCGGCGAGATGGATCCCGCGGCCGCCTCGGGCAGGAACGGCTGGTACGTCATGTACGGATCGGGCGTGACCATGACGATCTCGACCTCACCCCGCTTGAGCTCCGGTTTCAGCTTCCGCTGAAGGCGCAGCGCGGTGTACATGCCGACGTAGCCGCCGCCGACGACGAGAACGCGCACAGGGTCCGGGGATGCGGGGGTCGTCCCCCGGGAGATCGCAGCCTTCACCATCCCATGACGCACCCGGCTCCCGAGTTTGTCCACAGCCCCGGCAATTTGTGTGACCGGAGGCGGCGCGTGGCGGGCGGTCGCGGGCCCGTCGCGGCTCGGGAAAGGTATGCAGGTCAGCGGGTGGAGAGGGGGTACGGGGGTGGGGTTCGATACGGCCTGAAAAGGTGCGTACTCCGATTGGGGGGAACCCTGTGCGGAACCCGCCTCTTCTGAATTGACTCTGGCTCAACTATGTTCGTGTGACGTCGGGGTGTCGGGGGATGCGCTCGTCGAGCCGAGAATCCGGGCTCGCGGAAGGGCTCGCTCCTCACACGCCGGTAGCCAATGGCGGGGAGTGTCTCCGGGGGGAGACGTCATTACCGGGGGAACGTGTATGCACATTCAGGAGACCCACTGGACTTCCGCTGCCGCATCGGCATCAGCCGTCGGCCCGAGCGGGAACGGACGTGACATGGGGGAAGGAGCGCGCACGACGCCACTGCGTGTCGACGCACAGCGCAATCTCGAACATGTACTTCGGGCGGCACGCGAGGTCTTCGGCGAGCTGGGTTACGGCGCGCCGATGGAAGACGTCGCACGTCGCGCGCGGGTCGGCGTCGGCACTGTCTACCGACGCTTCCCGAGCAAGGACGTGCTGGTCCGGCGCATAGCCGAGGAGGAGACCTCCCGGCTGACCGACCAGGCGCGTGCGGCGCTCGGGCAGGAGGACGAACCGTGGTCGGCGCTCTCGCGCTTCCTGCGGACGTCCGTGGCATCGGGTGCGGGCAGGCTGCTGCCGCCGCAGGTGCTGCGGGTGGGCGTCGAGGAGGGCGCCCCGCAGGAGGACGAGGCGCGGGTGCCGCAGCAGCGGCAGTCGGTCACGGACTCTCCCGAGCTGCGTCTGATCGAACAGCGCCAGGCGCCCGTCGAGGAGTCGACGATCGCGGCCATGAGTGACGACGCGGGGGCGGCGACGCTGCTCGACGTCGTCGGACGCCTCGTGGAGCGGGCCCGCGCCGCGGGCGAACTGCGTCCCGACGTGACGGTGTCGGACGTGCTCCTCGTGATAGCGACGGCGGCGCCCTCGCTGCCGGACGCGGCGCAGCAGGCGGCGGCCTCTTCGCGGCTGCTCGACATCCTGCTCGAAGGGCTGCGCTCGCGGCCCGCGTAGCCGGATCGGTTCGCCTGTCCGCTCGCTCCATGCGGTGGAGGCTCAACTCCAGTGATCGCAGCGACTGTTGAGCCTTCCCCGAATGGGTGAACGGTAGTGCTCGAATACGGGAAGTCGCCCCGGACGGGTGGTTGCCCGTCATCGCTGTCGGTCTGAGCGCGGCCGTGTGGCACTCTTTCCCGGTGGTCGGGTCTGAGTGTGCAACCGGGGGCGTTCCGCGATGAGTGTTGACGGTCGGGACGAGCCGTCCGCAGGTTTCGGCGAGGAGGCCCCCGCGGGAAGCGGCGGCACGGAGACCGGCGGGCTGCCCTCCCGGCAGGTGCCGAGCCAGGGCGGGCCGCCCGGCGACGGCGCGGCGCATCCGGCCGGTGCCGGTGCCCCCGCGGGTGCCGCGGACCCGGCGTCCGGGGCCGACCCGAGCGTGCCCTCGCAGCGTGAGGGCGGCGCGGGCGCGGTGCCGCCCGGCGGTGGTGAAACGCCACTTCCCGACGCCGACCTGATCGCGGGCATGCGCGCGGGCGACGACTCGGCGTACGAGGAGCTGTACCGCAGGCACGCCGAGGCCGTCCGGCGGTACGCCCGCACCTGCTGCCGTGACGCGCACACCGCCGACGACCTCACCGCCGAGGTCTTCGCCCGCATGCTGCAGGCGGTGCGCGGCGGCAGCGGGCCCGAGCACGCGGTGCGCGCCTATCTGCTCACCACGGTCAGGCGGGTGGCGGCGGGCTGGACGAAGTCGGCCAAGCGCGAGCAGCTCGTCGACGACTTCGCGGTGTTCGCCGCGCAGGCGGCCCGCGGCGCCGAGGTGTCCGACGACACTGCGTCCGTTGGCTCCTTCGGAGCGGGCCTCGACCTGGGCGCGGACGTCCGCGCGATGCACGAGGCCGAGCAGTCCATGGCCATGCAGGCGTTCCGGAGCCTGCCGGAGCGCTGGCAGGCCGTGCTGTGGCACACGGAGATCGAGGACGAGTCCCCGAGCGACGTCGCCACGCTCTTCGGCCTGGACGCGAACGGCACGCGGGTGCTCGCGAGCCGTGCCCGCGAGGGCCTCAAACAGGCCTATCTGCAGGCGCACGTGAGTGCCACGCTCACCGAGAGCGAGGAGTGCGCGCGCTACGCCGACCGGCTCGGCGCCTACGCCCGCGGCGGCCTGCGCACCCGTGCCGAGCGCGGCCTTCGCAAGCACTTGGAGGAGTGCGCCAAGTGCCGCCTCGCGGCGGGCCAGATCAAGGAAGTCGCCAGCGGCATCCCGGGGGTCGTGCCGATCGCGGTCATCGGCTGGTTCGGTGCCGCGGGGTACGCGAAGGTGGCCGCGCTCATCGGCGGCGGCACGGTGGCGGCCGGTGCCGGAGGGGCCGCGGGAGCGGCCGCCGCGAGCGGGTCCTCGTCCGGCGGCGCCGCGAGCGGTGGTGCCGCCGCGTCCGAGGGGCTCGGGGCTCCGGCGAAGGCGGGCATCGCGGCGAGTGTCGTCGTGGCGGCCGGGGTCGCCGCGGCGATCGCCCTGACCGGCGGTGGCGGCAAGCCCAAGGCGGACCCGCCGCCGAAGTCCAAGGAGCCCGCGGTCTCCGAGTCGATCGTGCCGCAGAAGCCGCCGTCCCCGGAGTCGAAGCCCAAGCCGCCCCCGCCGCCGCCCGCGCCCAAGCCGACCCCGAAGCCCACGCCCACCCCCACGCCGAAGCCGAAGCCTCCCGCGAAGGAGAAGCCCAAGCCGAAGCCGACGCCCCCGCCCAAGCCCAAGCCGACCCCGCCGAAGCCCACCCCTAAGCCGACGCCCACCCCGACACCGACCCCGACCCCGGCGCCGAAGGTCTACCAGTGGAACGAGCTGGGGTACGGCACGTTCGGTGACGGCACCAAGCCCGAGATGCGGCTCGGCGAGAGCAGCTGGGTGTGGCAGCGCTGGGGTCTTTCGATCGCCGACAAGCAGTACGGGCACGGGGTGACCGTGCACGGCGAGTCCTCCGTCACGATCGACCTGAACCGCAGCTGCTCGACGTACGACGCGCTCGTCGGTGTCGACGACATGACGATGGGGCTCGGCCAGGTGCGCTTCTCGGTGTACGCGGACGGGGCGCGGCTGTGGCAGTCGCCGCTGATGAAGGGCGGCGACCCCGCGGTGCCCGTGCAGGTGAACCTGACCGGGCGCAAGACGGTGCGGCTCGTCGTCGAGCCGCACACGCCCTTCGACTCGGTGGCGCTCGCGGACTGGGCGCAGTCCCGGCTGCGCTGCACCTGAGACGTCAGTCGGCGGTCGCGGTCGCCGACGCGATCAGTTCCGTGCAGACGCCCTCGGTCGTGAGCGTGGCGCCCGTGCCCGCCTCGGCCTCGTAGCGCCGGGCGCCGAGGGCGGCGCGGGCCAGCGTCTCGACCTGCTTCGCGTCGGCCGCGGCCCGCGCCGGGCGTCGGTAGCCCGCCCGCAGCCGGGTGGCGACGGCCAGCACGCGCACCGCGCGCACATGGTCGCCGATCTCGCTCAGGAGCCTGGCGGCGGTGTCCACCAGGGACGCCACGACCACCTCGGAGCACTGCGTGTCCACGGCCGCCCGCAGGGCCTCGACCAGGATCGGCAGGCCGTCGTCCGGTCCGTCGCTGAGGGCGACGACCTGGGCTTCGAGGCCGCTCAGGACCGCGGTGACCTGCGGTGGCGGGGAGCCGATCCCGGCCTCGTGGCGGGACTCCTCGCACAGCTCGCGGGCGAGCGTGGGGTCGCCCTCGTCCAGCGCCATCATCGCCCGCAGCATCCGTACGAAGGCGCGTGAGTCCGCCACTCCGTAGCGGTCGGCCTCCTCGGTCGCCTCGTCCAGCATCTTCGACGCCATGGCGGAGCTGCCCTCGTAGTAGGTGAGTTCGGCGAGCCTGGCCATCAGGAAGGACGTCTCCGCATAGGCGCCCACTTCGTAGGCGAGCCGCAGTGCGTCCTCGAAGGCGGCACGCGCCTCCTCGTAGTGACTGCGGGCCAACGCGGCCTCGCCCCTCGCGCTGCTGACCTGCGCGCGCAGCCAGCGGTCGCCCGCCCGGCGGCTCAGCGTCCTGAGCTCTTCGAGGTCCTCGTCGACACCCGAGAGGTTGCCCGGGGTGTCGACGGCCATGTGCGTACGGAACATCAGGACGACGCTGAGCTCCCAGTCGCCGCCGTACGTCCGGCAGTTGGCGATCGACCGGTCCAGGGCGGGCCGGGCGTCCTTGGGCAGGCCGCCGGTGAAGAAGATGGTGAACGGCCAGATCAGGCCGGGGAAGCGGGCGGACTCGGGGCCCTCCCTGTCGAAGGCGCGGCGCACCTGCGCCACGTACTCCATCCGCTCCGCGCCCTCGGCGAGGATCGATCCCGACATCCTGGACTCCTCCACCAGGAACAGGTGGAGGAGCCGCGCCTCCATCCACGGCCAGTAGAGCGGATCGTCCTCGGGCAGGGCGGTGACCTGCGGGGCGAGGCGCAGGAGGCGGGCCAGCCAGTCGGCGCCCTCCCTGCGGTAGTTGCGCAGCCACCAGAACCAGGCGGTGTTCAGGGCGAGTTGGATCGCCTCGCCCACGGCTTCGGCGTCGAGGCCGCGTTGGAGGGCCGCGCGGATGTTGTCGAGCTCGGTCTCCAGGCGCTGGATCCACGGCAGTTGCGCCGCGGACCTGAGCATGGCCTCGGCCCTGGCGACGAGCCCGCCGAAGTACGCGCGGTGGCGGGACTGGGCGGCGGCGAGCAGCTCGGGGGTCTCGGCCGCGCGCTCGCTCGCGTACTCGTGGATGGTCTCCAGCATGCGGTACCGCATGCCGCTGCCCGCGGCCTCGTCGGCGGGCGTGGCCACGATCAGGGACTTGTCGACGAGCGCGCCGATCAGGTCGGTGGCCGGGCCCGTGCAGACCTCGTCGGCGGCCTCCAGGTCCCAGCCGCCCGCGAAGACGGACACCTCGCGCAGGACCGTGCGCTCGGCCTCCCCGAGCAGGTCCCAGGACCAGTCGACGACGGCGCGCAGGGTCTGTTGGCGGGGCAGTACCGTGCGGGCGCCGCTGGTGAGCAGCCGGAAGCGGTCGTCGAGGCGGTCGGCGATCTGGCGCGGGGTGAGCATCCGCAGGCGGGCGGCGGCCAGTTCGATGGCGAGCGGAAGGCCGTCCAGACGGCGGCAGATCTCGGCGACGGCCTCGGCGTCCTGCGCGAGGTCGAATCCCGGCCGCACCACGGCGGCCCGCTCGGTGAACAGCCGGTGCGCCGGGTCGGGCGGGAGCGGCTCGACGGGGCGCACGGACTCGCCCGGTACGCCCAGGGGTTCGCGGCTGGTGGCGACGATGGTGAGGTCAGGGCAGCGGGTGAGGAGGGTCTCGGCCAGTTCGGCCGCCGCGCCGATCACGTGTTCGCAGTTGTCAAGGATCAGGAGCAGGCTGCGCGGGGCGCAGTACTCGACGAGCAGGGCGACCGGGTCGTCCTGCGCAGCGGTCAGCTCGCTGGTCATCAGCACGGTCTCGCGCAGACCGAGCGCGCTGACGACGGCGCCGGGCACCGCCTCGGGATGGTCGAGCGGGGCGAGCTCGGCCAGCCATGCCTTCGGATGCCCGGCGGCGGCTTCCTCGGCGAGACGGGTCTTGCCGGAACCGCCCGGTCCGGTGAGGGTGACGAGGCGGGCCCTGTGCATGTCGGAACGGATGGCGTCGAGTTCGGGTTCCCGCCCGACGAAAGACGTCAAGCGGGTGCGGATGTTCCCGTTCCGCGCGGGACGTTCGGGGCGCTCGGGCCTTTCGGAGCGCTCGGGGGGCTCGGGGCGGGCGGGCCGCTCGGGCCGTTCCGGTCGCCCCGCCCTCTCCGGCAGCCGCAGCAACTCCCCGTGCAGCGCTCGCAGTTCCGGACCCGGATCCGCGCCGAGCCCGTCGGCGAGTGTGCGGCGTGCCTCCTCGTAGGCGGCGAGTGCGTCGGCCCCGCGGCCGGCGTCGCGCAGGGCGCGGATCAGGAGGGCGTGCAGCGGCTCGTCGTACGGATGGACGGTGGTCAGTTCCCGCAACTCCGGTACGACGTCGGGGGCGTGCCCGAGCAGCAGGTCCGCCTCGATCCGCGTGCGGACGGCCTCGGTGCGCCGGGCCTCGGGACGGGTGGCGGCGGAGCGGTCGGGCAGGTCGGCGAGTGCGGGCCCGCGCCACAGGGCGAGGCCCGCACGGAGGAGACGGGCTGCGGTCTCCGGCTCCCCTCGGTCGAGCAGCGCCCCGCCCTCGCGCGCGAGGCGCTCGAAACGGTGCAGGTCGACGTCGTCGGGGTCGACGGCGAGCCGGTAGCCGCCGGGGTCCGACGCGACGGCGTCCCTGCCCAGGGCGCGGCGCAACCGGCCGACCAGGGCCTGGAGGGCGGCGGGGGCGTCGGCCGGCGGGTCCTCGGCGTCGGCCCAGACCTCGTCGATGAGGGCCTCCACGGCGATCGTGCGGTCGGCACGCAGCGCGAGGGCGGCCAGCAGGGCCCGCAGCCGCGGGCCGCCCACCGACAGGGGCGTGCCTTGTTCGTCATACGCCTCGGTGGCGCCCAGGATTCCGTACCGCACCGGCCCATTCTCCCTGGCGCGGCGCGTCGGGGCGCGGGGTTTGCCTTCTGCCGGGTGGCGCGGGGACCAGGGCCTGTCCGGCGGATCAGGGCGCGCTCGGGTGGCGACCACCGTCCGGTGCGGGCGAGCGGGGCCTGGTGCGTACGGCTGCAAGGCGGAGGAGGGCGGCAACGCAGTGGGGCCTCCCTTGCTCAACCGGAGCCGAGAGCTTGGGGGGGGAGCGCGTGCCACACCCCGCGACAGCGCCATGATCCGCCGGACAGGCCCTAGGTCTGCCCCCTAGCGCCCGGCCCCGAGGGCCCCCCGCTGCGGAACCACAGTCCCCGTAGGAACCGCCCGTTGCCGTGCTGGAGTCCCCGTCCAGCACGTTCCTCTTCGCGACAGCAGCCTGCGCAGCCACAGTTCCGTGGAGACGAGGTCGGCGAGGCCGTCCAGTGGGAGGGGCTCGCCCTCGGCCGCCGAGCGCAGCGCCTTGCGGACGACGCGGGCCTCGACCAGTCCCGCCTGGGCGAGCAGCGGGGTGTCGAAGAGGGCGATCAGGTCGTCCACCGCGACGCGCAGGCCGGTGCGGGCGGCGGCCGCGTTCGACGCGTGGGACGGCGCGCCCCAGCCGGGCGGCAGATCGGCGACTCCGGCGCCCTCGAGGACCGTGCGCAGGATCTCGGCGCGGGCTCCCGGCTGGACGCGCAGCGCCTCGGGGAGGGCGCGGCAGGCACGGACCACCTGGTTGTCCAGGAACGGCGCGTGCAGGCGCTGGAAGCGGACCTCGGCGGCCTGTTCCAGGATCCTGAGGTCCGCGGCGTGCCGGGCGAGGGCCGCCCGCGCGCGGAAGTCACCGGGGCGCTGGCCGGGGTTGCCGCCGGGCCGCATCCGGGTGTCCTGGAGGCGAACCGATACTTCAGCGAGGGCCTCCCCGGTCAGCCAGCGCGCGGCGGGGCCAGGTCTGGCCCATGCGAGGGCGGCGAGCGACGCCCCCACGGCTCCTCCCGGTTCGTCGAAGCGCCGCTGCAGAAGGCGGTCGGCGAGCGACTCGACGCCCGCGCGGTGCGGCATCCTGGCGAGCTTGCGGGCCGCGCCGTACACGCGCGCGGGGACCATCACCGAGCCGTCGGCCTTCGCCAACGCGGCCACGGGGCGCACCAGATGGCGGCGCTTGCGGTCCATCAGGAGGTCGGCGAGGCGGGCCGGGTGGGCGTCGAGCACCTGCCGGGCTCCGTAGCCCGTGAAGTGGTCCGCGCTGCCGGAGGAGAGCCGGGCGCGGTGGCGTTGGGCGGTCACCAGGGCGGCGCTCGGCTCGTCCGTCAGGGGGCCTTCCAGGTCGGCGTAGGGCAGGGCGTCCTCGCCCGCGGCGACCACCACGTGGTGCAGCCGGGGGTTGGCGGCGATGGCGCCCGCGCGTTCCAGTTCGGCCTCGCGGCCGTTGACGGCCAGGTCGTTGAAGGTGACGGCGAGGAGCCGCTCCCCCGCGCCCGTGCCGTGGCCCAGGACCGTGCCGGGCATGCCGGGCAGCCCGGCCGCAAGGAGGGCGAGGGTTCCAGAAGCGGGTCCTCCGGAGAGGTCGGCTCCGATGCCGGGCACGGGCATGCCGCGCGCCGCGCGCCGTTCCGCGGGGCCCATGCCGGGCACCGGGCCCGGGTCGACGTCCATGCCCGGCACGTGGCGCGGGGCGGTGAGCCGGGCGCGCACGGCCTCCACGAGGGCGTCGCGCACGCCGTCCACTGCGCTGTCGGCGTCGGTCGACGGCGCGGCGACGGCGAGCGAGGCGACGGCCTCGTATCCGGCGATCTCCCGTGCGCCCGCGCGCAGGATCAGTGCGTGCCCCGGGGGCACGCGCCGCACGCCCTGGTAGGGCGTGGAGTCGTGCAGCGCCTCGGGGACGTCGGGGGCGGCGAGCAGGGCCGCGAGGTGGCCGATGTCCAGGTGGGCCTCGATGAGGTCCGCCAGGGGCAGTGCGGCGGTCGCGTAGGCCGTGCCGTCCGCCCACGGGGTGTAGAACACGGGACGGGCGCCCGCGAGATCACCGGCGATCATCATGCGGCGGCCGACCTGGACGACCGCGGTGTAGCTGCCGGACCACGCGGTCAGGTGCCGCAGGGCGCCGCCGCGCGCGGCGAACAGGCCCACCCGGAGCTCCTCGTCGGACGCCCCGCAGGTGCCGAGCACCGCGATCCTGGTCTGTTCGTCGGCCGTCACGGTCCGCACCTCGTCGGCGCGCCAGTCGCCGACCGCCCAGAGCGGATCCGGGTCGCCCCACAGGAGTTGGGAGCCCACCGGGTGCACGGTCTCGCCGTTGTCTCCGGTGGCACCGGCCGAGCCCACCACCGAGGCCCTCGCGGCGGTACTGCTCCACCCCACCAACCACCGCATCGCTGCCTCCACAGGCTGTGGACGAACCGTCGACGGATCCGGCGAAGGTGCCGACGGAGCTCGGGACGACCAGTACGCCAAGGAACTGGGGTCCCATGCTGCCACGAAGGAGGCGTGCGGGAGGGGCTACGGGGCCGCTCGTGCGGCGGCGAATGCGCCCTGTATGGGCGTTAGTTGAAGGGCAGAACGATACCCTTCTCCTTGCTCTCCCCTGGCACATGGGCGAAATGCCCGCTTCTTTCGAGGGGCGGTTTTCGGCCAAATCGGCCTGTGATGCGCCCACGCAGGAACCGTTCGAAGGCAACACACAGTCCGGGAGGCGGTGTTCGCCTCCCGGACCGGTCCGCCGCCCGCGGGGATGGAGGCGGCGGTGTCCCCCAGCCCACTGACTCCAGCGCAGCGGGCCGACCCACGCATCGCCAATGGAAGCGCTCCCGCCATGGCCGGAGAAGAGCGCACGCACAGGCGCACGGCCACACGCCGGGAGCACGCAGTGACGACGCCGCACTTCCGTACGGACAACAATCTCGCCATACGGAACTGGGCCTCTTAACGCTTGGGATGCGGCGAACTACGCTGTGTGTGCTGATGTTTTCGCGGAGGCATATACCTGGAGGATCGGCCAAACGCTCTTGCGGCCGGGATTCCGGCCACGACGACCGGGGCTCACGTCACGGTGCGCGTGGCCGCGGGTGCCGCTGCCTTCGGGGGAACGCAGCACGAATGCCGCGCGGTCCAGCCACTGCCCGGCAGCCGTCTGTGTCGAGGGGTGGCGCATGTCCAGGGAGCAACGCGGGCCGAACGAAAAGCTCGGCACCGTTCTCGCCCTCGCGGGAATCAGCAATGCGGGACTCGCGCGCAGGGTCAACGACCTTGGCGCTCAACGCGGGTTGACGCTTCGTTACGACAAGACATCGGTGGCGCGCTGGGTGTCCAAGGGCATGGTGCCCCAGGGAGCCGCGCCCCATCTGATCGCGGCGGCCATCGGGCAGAAGCTCGGCCGCCCGGTGCCGCTGCACGAGATCGGTCTCGCGGACGCGGACCCCGCCCCCGAGGTGGGCCTCGCCTTCCCTCGTGACGTGGGAGCGGCGGTGAAGTCGGCGACCGAGCTCTACCGTCTCGATCTCGCGGGCCGCCGCGCGGGCAGCGGCGGCATCTGGCAGTCCCTCGCCGGTTCGTTCGCGGTGAGCGCCTACGCGACGCCCGCATCGCGCTGGCTGATAACTCCGGCCGACAGCTCGGTCGCCCGCGACGTCTCCAAGGACCCCGTGCCCGCCGACGACACCGGCGCGCCCCTGAAGGTCGGGCACAGCGACGTACTGAAGCTGCGAGAGGCCGCGGAGGACGCGCGGCGCTGGGACTCCAAGTACGGCGGCGGCGACTGGCGTTCGTCGATGGTCCCCGAGTGCCTGCGGGTCGAGGCGGCGCCGCTGCTGCTCGGGTCGTACTCCGACGAGGTCGGCCGCGCCCTGTTCGGGGCGTCCGCCGAGCTGACCCGCCTCGCCGGGTGGATGGCCTTCGACACGGGCCAGCAGGAAGCCGCCCAGCGCTACTACATCCAGGCGCTGCGGCTCGCGCGCGCGGCGGCGGACGTGCCCCTCGGGGGATACGTCCTCGCCTCCATGTCCCTCCAGGCCACCTACCGCGGCTTCGGCGACGAGGGGGTCGACCTCGCGCAGGCCGCGCTCGAACGCAACCGCGGCCTGGCCACCGCGCGGACCATGAGCTTCTTCCGGCTCGTCGAGGCACGGGCACACGCGCGTGCCAACGACGCACAGGCGGCGGGCGCCGCGCTGCGGGCCGCCGAGGGCTGGCTCGAGCGGGCCAGGGACGGCGACAACGACCCGTCCTGGCTCGGCTTCTACTCCTACGACCGCTTCGCGGCCGACGCCGCCGAGTGCTACCGCGACCTGAAGGCACCCCGTCAGGTGCGCCGCTTCACCGAGCAGGCGCTGTCCCGGCCCACGGAGGAGTTCGTGCGCTCCCACGGCTTGCGCCTGGTGGTGTCGGCGGTCGCCGAGCTGGAGTCAGGGAACCTCGACGCGGCGTGCGAGCAGGGGACGCGGGCCCTGGAGGTCGCCGGGCGGATCTCCTCCGCGCGGACCACGGAGTACGTACGGGACCTGCTGCACCGCTTGGAGCCCTACGGGGACGAGCCGCGCGTGGTGGAACTGCGCGAGCGGGCAAGGCCGTTGCTGATGGCTCCCGCCTGAGGGGCCGCCGCCGTGCCCGGGGAGCTCCCCCGGGCACCCGACGCGGACCCGGGCCCGCACGTGAACGAACGGGTGGGCCCGGGTTAACCCGCGCGGAGCGGCCGGAGAGGATCCGCCGTCCCAGGTTTGAGGGCGATGTCAGTGGCGCAGGGCACTATCTGTGGTGGGAGGTGAGGCGCGGTGAAGAAGGTCGCGTACGACTGCGACGTGCTGGTGATCGGCGGCGGGATCGTCGGCCTGTCGACGGCGTATGCCCTCACGCGCTCCGCTCCCGGCACCCGGGTGACCGTCCTGGAGAAGGAGCAGGGCCCGGCCACGCACCAGACGGGGCGCAACAGCGGCGTGATCCACAGCGGCATCTACTACCGCCCCGGCTCCCTGAAGGCGAAGTACGCGGTCCGTGGCGCCGCCGAGATGGTCAAGTTCTGCGCGGAGTACGGCATCGCGCACGAGGTCACCGGCAAGCTGATCGTCGCCACGGAGCGCGCCGAGCTCCCCCGGCTGCACGCCCTGGTCCAGCGCGGCAGGGAGAACGGCATTCCGGTGCGCGAGCTGGGCCCCGCCCAGATCGGTGAGTACGAACCGGAGGTCCGCGGCCTCGCCGCCATCCACGTCGGCACGACCGGAATCTGTGACTACGGAGCGGTGGCCGCGCACCTCGCCGAAGCCTCCGGGGCCGAGATCCGCTACGGAGCGGGCGGTGAGGCCGTCCACATCGACCGCCGTGCCGCGCTCGGCGTCGCGGTGCGTACGGCGGACGGGGCGGTGCTGCGGGCCCGGGCCCTGGTGAACTGCGCGGGGCTGCACTGCGACGAGATCGCGCGCCGCACGGGCGACGACCCGCGGATGCGGATCGTGCCCTTCCGGGGGGAGTACTACGAACTGGCCAGGCCCGAGCTCGTGCGCGGCCTCGTCTATCCCGTGCCCGACCCGGCCTTCCCCTTCCTCGGCGTGCACCTCACCCGGGGCATCGACGGGGGCGTGCACGTGGGGCCGAACGCGGTGCCGGCGCTCGCCCGCGAGGGGTATCGGTGGCCGGTCGTGCGTCCCCGTGAGCTCGCCGGGACCCTGGCGTGGCCCGGCTCCTGGCACATAGCCCGCCGCCACTGGCGGTACGGGGCGGGTGAGCTGCGGCGTTCCCTCTCCAAGTCCGCGTTCACCGATGCGGTGCGGAGGCTGCTGCCCGCGGTCGATCCCGGTGACCTGGTGCCTCATCCCGCCGGGGTGCGGGCGCAGGCGGTGCTGCGGGACGGGACGCTGGTCGATGACTTTCTCATCCGGGAGGGGCCGCGGGCGGTTCATGTGCTGAACGCGCCCTCGCCTGCTGCGACGGCGTCTCTCCCTATTGGGAGGGAGGTTGCTCGGCGGGCGCTTGGCGTGTTGCGGGCTTGAGCGGGTGGGGTCGTGCGACGCTGCGGGCTCGCTGTGGCTGGCCGCGCAGTTCCTCGCGCCCCTTACGGGGCGACCCGGTGCTCGTTTCCCTGCGGGTGCGCTGTGGCTTGGCGCGCAGTTCCCCGCGCCCCCTACGGGGCGCCCCGGTGCTTGTTTCCCTGCGGGTGCGCTGTGGCTGAGCGCGCAGTTCCCCGCGCCCCTTACGGGGCCCACCGGCGCCGTGCCCCTGGCGAAGCCCACCAACCCGCACCGCGCCCCCGCCAAGCCCCCGCCATCCGCACCGTAAAATTGCCGCACTGTGTCTGACTCATCCCATGCCCCCGAAGCCCCCCGGCCGCCCGGTCGTCCGCAGGTTGCGCCGCGGTTTCCCGGTGGGCCGCAGCCCGATCCCGCGGGGTCGCACCACGAGCGGCGGATCCGTAGTTTTCAGCCTCGGCGCAGCCGGGTGACCACCAGCCAGGGGGACGCCCTGCGGCGGCTCTGGCCCAAGTGGGGCCTGGACATCGACGGGCTGCGCACGCTGGACCTCGCCGAGTTGTTCGCGGCGGAGGACGGCACGCCGTCCGGCCTGCCCGTCGTCCTGGAGATCGGCTTCGGCATGGGCGAGGCGACCGCCCAGATGGCCGGGGACGACCCGGACACCGGCATCCTCGCCGTCGACGTGCACACCCCCGGCCAGGGCAACCTCCTCGGCCTCGCCGAGCGCGGCGGCCTGAGCAACGTCCGGGTGGCCAACGGTGACGCGATCATCCTGCTCCGCGAGATGCTCCCGCCCGAGTCCCTGGACGGGCTGCGCGTCTACTTCCCCGACCCCTGGCCCAAGGCCCGCCACCACAAGCGCCGCCTGATCCAGCCGGAGTTCCTGACGCTGGCCGCGCCCTCCCTCAAGCCCGGCGCGCTGCTGCACTGCGCGACGGACTGGGAGGAGTACGCCGAGCAGATGCTGGAGGTGCTCACCGAGCACCCCGACTTCGAGAACACCCAGGCCGACGGCGGTTACGCGCCACGGCCCGATTTCCGGCCCCTCACCCGCTTCGAGGGCCAGGGCCTGGACAAGGGCCACGTCGTCCACGACCTGCTCTTCCGCAAGGTGGCCACCGCCGAGCGGCACTGAGGCACCGTCGCGGCCACCCGCATCCCTCGTTAGGGTCAACGAGTGGCCACCAGTCCTCCGTATCCGATACCTCTCCCCGCCGGGGCGCCCGCCCCGGGGGAGCTCCGCCGCGCCCACTGGTGGCAGCGGCGCGCGATACGGGTGGCCGCGCTCGTCACGCTGCTGGCCCTCTCGGGCCTGGTGATCCTCGCCCTGGTCAGGGAGCAGACCGGCACCGAAGGCTTCCTGGTGGGGCTCGGCCTCGCGGTCGTCCCCGTGCCGCTGCTCGTCGCCGCGTTCCGCTGGCTGGACCGGGTGGCGCCGGGCCCCTGGCGGAACCTCCTCTTCTCCTTCTCCTGGGGGGCCTGCGCGGCCGCGCTCATCGCGATCGTCGCGAACAGCTTCGCGATCCGCTGGATAGCCACCACCACCGCCGACCCCACCAGCGCGGACACCCTGGGCGCGACCGTCATCGCGCCGGTCGTCGAGGAGAGCGCGAAGGCGGCGGCCGTACTGCTCGTCTTCCTCTTCCGCAGACGGGACTTCACCGGCATCGTCGACGGCGTCGTCATCGCCGGGGTGACCGCGACCGGCTTCGCGTTCACCGAGAACATCCTCTACCTGGGCAACGCCTTCGTCACCGACCAGCTCAGCCGCGAGAGCGGCCTGGCATCGGTGACCGCGGCGACCTTCTTCGTACGCGTCGTCATGTCGCCGTTCGCGCATCCGCTCTTCACCGTCTTCACCGGCATCGGCTTCGGCATCGCGGCGCTCAGCGCCCACCGCCAGCGGCTGCGCAGGATGCTGCTCCCGCTGGCCGGACTGCTGCTCGCGATGGGCATGCACGCGCTGTGGAACGGCTCGGCGGTCTTCGGGCAGTACGGCTTCTTCACCGTGTACGCGCTCTTCATGCTGCCCTCGTTCGGGCTGCTCACCTGGCTGGCGATCTGGACGCGGCAGCGCGAACTGCGCACGATCCGTGCCGAGCTCCCGGTGTACGTGGCGGCGGGCTGGCTCACCCCGCCCGAACCGTTCGCCCTCGGCTCGATGCGCGCCCGCGGCCTGGCCCGCGACTACGCCTCGTACACCTGGGGCAAGGCCGCGGGGCGCACGGTCGTGGAGTACGAGGCGTACGCGACGTCGCTCGCGCGCCTGCGGCACCGGGGCAGGAGCGGCCGGGCCGGGGCCGACTTCGTCGTACGGGAGCGGGAGCTGCTCGAACAGCTCTGGGAGCGGCGCGAGCTGGCCAGGCCCTCACTGGCGTACGCCGCGCGGGCCACGGCACCACCAGCGCCCGTCATGCTGCCGGTGATGCCGATGCCGTACGCCCCCTACAGCCACGCCCCGTACGGGCAGCCGGGGCCCTACCCGGCGTACGGCTACCCCGCGTACAACCCCTACCGCTCCTGACGCACCTGCCGCGTCAGGCGGAAGCCGCCGTCAGCGTCGCGAGCTCGGCCGCCGTCAGTTCCAGGTCCGCCACCGCGAGCAGCGCGGGCAGCTGTTCGAGCGTGCGCGCGGAGGCGATCGGTGCGGCCACGGTGGGCTGGGCCGCGAGCCAGGCGAGCGCCACCGAGGGGACCTGGACGCCGTGCGTCCGGGCGATCTCGTCGAGCGCGGTCAGGACGCGGTCGCCGCGCTCGGTGCCGACGTACTGCTCGGCGCGTCCGCTGCGGGCGCTCTCGACCTTGACGCCCGGGCGGTACTTGCCGGTGAGGAAGCCCGCGGCGAGCGCGAAGTAGGGGACGGCGGCGAGGCCGGAGCGCGAGGCGACCTCCTGGAGGCGGCCTTCGTAGGTGTCGCGGGAGACGAGGTTGTAGTGCGGCTGCAGCGCGACGTAGCGCGCGAGGCCCTCGCGGTCGGAGAGGTCGAGGGACTCCTGGAGCCGCTCCGGGCTGATGTTCGAGGCGGCGATCGCCCGCACCTTGCCCGCCCGCACCAGCTCGTCGAGGGCTCCGATGATCTCCTCCACGGGCACGGACGTGTCGTCGAAGTGCGTGTAGTAGAGGTCGATGTAGTCGGTGCCGAGGCGTCGCAGGGACGCGTCGGCGGCCCTCTTGATGGTGTCGGCGGACAGGCCCTTGTACTCGGGGTGGGCGCCGACCTTGGTGGCCACGACGATGTCGGCGCGGTTGCCGCGCTCGGCGAGCCACTCGCCGATGAGGGTCTCGGACTCGCCGCCCTCGTTGCCGTCGATCCAGGCCGTGTACGCGTCGGCGGTGTCGATGAAGTTGCCGCCCGCCGCGGCGTAGGCGTCCATGACCGCGAAGGACGCGGTCCGGTCGGCGGTCCAGCCGAAGACGTTGCCGCCCAGGGAGAGCGGGAAGACCTCTAGGTCGGAGGCGCCGAGTGTGCGAAGAGAAGTCATGTGCTGCTCAACGCGCCCACCGGAAACGGAATTCCGTGTAGGGCCCACCAAACCGGCGGCCCTGGCGTCGGGGGGTTGTCGCCAGGACCACCGGAGTTCTGGTGGCGCGTCAGGGGTTCCAGCGGTACGTCAGAAGTTCCAGCGGTACGTCAGAAGTTCCAGCCGTACGTCAGGGGTTCAGGCCCTTGCCCTGCAGCCAGCCCAGCGGGTCGATCCCCGTGCCGTCGGCCGTGTGGACCTCCATGTGGAGGTGCGGCCCCGTCACGTTGCCGGTCGCGCCGACGCGGCCGATGACGTCGCCGGTGGAGACCTTCTGGCCCGCGCTGACGTTGAGCGAGGACTGGTGGCAGTACCAGATCTCCGTGCCGTCCTCGAGTTCGAGGACGGTGCGGTAGCCGTACGCGCCCGCCCAGCCCGCCTCCTTGACGGTGCCGGTGTGCACGGCCTTGAGCGGCGTGCCGGTCGGCGCCGCGAAGTCGAGGCCGGTGTGGTGCCCGGAGGACCACATGGAGCCGGAGTCGCCGAAGTGCGAGGTCAGCGTGTACGAGGAGGTGGGGATCACGTAGCTCTTGGCGAGCTTCGCCAGGCGCTCGGCCTCCGCCTTGGCCTTGCGGGCCGCCTCTTCCTTCTTCTTCTTGGCGGCGGCCTTGGCCGCCACGTCCTTCTCGGCCGCCTTCTGCTGGGCGGCGGCCTCTTCGGCGGCCTTCTTGGCGGCGGCCTGCTCGGCCTCGGCGCGCACCGCGTCGTCCGCCTGGTGCTGCTGGTTCTCGGCCTGCTTCATGATGCGGGAGCGCAGTGCCTCGCCCGCGTCGGTGGTGCCCTGCTCGGCGTCGGTGGTGCTGACACCGGCGGCGGTGAGCGGCGCGGCGGCGGTGCGGGCGCTCGCGTCCGAGGAGTCCGACGAGTCGTCGGACATCAAGGAGCCCACGCCCGGCAGGGACTTGGCATCGGGAAGCGAGTCGGCGACGGCTCCGACGCCCGGCAGGTCGGGCATGGATATCGCGACCGGCGGCTTGCCGCCCTGCGCGGTGGCGATGCCGCCCGCGCCGACCGCGGCTATGACACCGACGCCGAGAACGGTGGAGCTGCGGGCGAGCCCGCCGCCCTTCTTGTGCACACGGTGCCTGCCGCGGACGGGACGAATGGACTCCTCGGTGGGGTTCCACTCCTCCCAGGAATCCTGGTCGTATCCACCGAAGTCGTCGTCATTCGGCACATACGGGGCTTGGGGGGCAGGGCGGTTGGACGCCACGGGGGCGCACTCCTTTCCTTCCTTCTCGCCTACCGGGTTAGCTGACGGGTTCGGAGCAGGAAGGTCTCCTACGGACATCTGGCACGGATGCACAGAGGCCCGATTCACCCCAAGTTGGTGGTTCCCCGGCTCCCTTGCGGGATTAGGCGCGTGCGCACGGAGCCGCCTCTAGTGACGGCTGGGACGACCGCGCTGCGTTATCGAACGTTAATAGACAGCGGGGGCGGATTCCAAGCCGTTCCGACTGATCGTTAACGCTCTTGGCCCGTACTTAACGGGACACGGGGGTGAGGAACGGGGCGAGTTGACCCCGGATCCGCCCACACCGGAACTTCACATTCACTTGACAGTACGTCAGTTGTTATGCGGAGGGGTGCGCTTCACTCACCGTCGGTGACCTCCCCCTGCCGTACGCCGGGCCGCCGCACCGCGAGCAGCGCCATGTCGTCCGTCGCCCCGCCCCCGGTATGCCGCCGCACCTCCTGCACGAGCGTGGCCAGCAGCACGTGCGGACCGTCCTGGCCCGGGAAGATCCGGCCGCCGAGCCGGTCCGCGGGATCGTAGAAGACGCCCGCCACGTCACGCGCCTCGGAGAGGCCGTCCGTGTAGAAGAGCAGCGTCGCGCCGGGCGGGAACTCCGACTCGTCCGCCCGGTCCGGCCAGGTACCCAGATCGCCCATGCCGAGCGGCAGCGCGGGCTCGCTCGCCGAGAGCACGCAGAGGCGACCGTCCCCGCGCAGCAGCAGCGGCGCCGGGTGGCCGCGGTTGATGAGGCGTACGACGCCTTCGCCGTGCCGGATCTCGCCGAGGACCGCGGTGGTGAACCCCTCGAACGCGTCGAGCCCTTCGCGCCGGGTGCCCTCCCGCGCGAGGGCGCGCTCCAGGCGCTGCGCCACCGCCTCCAGCGTGGCCTCCTGCTCGGCGGCCTCCCGGAAGGCGCCGATGACCACGGCGACGGCGGCGACCGCGCCCATGCCCTTGCCCCGTACGTCGCCGACGATGAGCCGTACGCCGTGCGGGGTGTCCTGCACCGCGTAGAGGTCCCCGCCGATGAACGCGTCGGCCTGCGCGGCCTCGTACCGTGCCGCGATGTCCAGGCCGCCGATGCGCGGATCCGGTTCGGGCAGGACGGCGCGCTGGGTGGCCTCCGAGATGGAGCGCGCGGTGGCGAGCCTGGCGTTGCCGCGGCGCACCACGCGGTTGATGACGATCGCGAGCCCCGCGACCGTCATCACGGTGATCAGCTCGGTGACCGTCTCGACCGTGCTGTCGGACGAGTTTCCGTAGTGCAGGAGCAGGACGGCGACCGACGCCGCCGCGCCGGTCAGGACGGTGTTGAGCAGCGAGTAGAAGGGCGCGGCGATCAGCGGGGCCGCGGTGAACAGGGGCGCCGCGGTGAATTCGGGCGGTGTCAGCGCGTCGTACGCCACTCCGACGACCAGCAGCAGGACGGGCAGCGCCCGCACGAAGGTCCCCTCGTGCGCGGTGGCGCCGCTGTCGTCGATCCGGTCGGCGCGTCTCCCCCCACGGCCACCGTCGCGTCCTCCTCGCTGCCCCACCGCTCGCTCTCCCGCCGACTGTGCGCCCAGCACCTCACCGCGCTGCACTCAGGCTTCCCGCAGCGCGGTGAGGGTGCGACCTGGTGTGGGCCGACCGGGTTACGCCCGCGCTAGGCGCCGGTCACCGCGGGGACCGGCGCGAGCCGCCCCGTCCGGGCGAGGCCGCGCAGCGCCACCGCGCAGCACGCGCCAAGGGCGGCCAGGACCAGCCAGGGCAGTGCGGGCAGGTCACGGGTGGCGTCGAGCAGGGCGCCCATGCCGAGGTTGCCCGCGGTGATGCCGATGCCGCAGACGGTGTTGTAGAGGCCGTAGTGCGTGGCCACCCAGCGGTCCCCCGCGAGCGAGACGACGGTGTCCATCTCGAAGGGGTAGAGCACGGCGGTCGCCGCGGCGAGCGCCGCCGCGCACAGCAGCAGGCCCGCGACCCCGACGTACCGGGAGCCGCCGAGCGCGGGTGGCAGGAACGCGGCGCCCATCAGGCCGAGCCCGGCGACCAGGCACTGCTCGCGCGTCCAGGTGCGCCGGCACCAGTCGGTGATCCGCAGCTGCCCGAGCAGCGCGACGAGCCCGGACACCACGAAGAGCGAACTGGTCGCGACGGTGCCCGCGGTGCCCTCGCCGAGCAGCCGCTCCACGGACAGCGGCAGCGCGAGATAGACCTGGAAGGACAGGACGTACGACCCGGTCATGGCCAGCGAGAAGAGCCAGAAGGTCCGGTTGCCGAGGACCACGCGCCACTGGCCGCCCTCGCCGCTCTTCGCCGCGTCCTCGGCCCGCCGTCGCGCGGGCAGTCTGAGCACCTGGACCACCGAGAGCCCCGCGAACAGCACGGCGGCCACCGCGCAGGTCAGCCGGAAGTCGAACCCGGTCAGGGCGAGTCCGACGAGCGGCCCGAGCAGGATGCCCGTCTGGTAGAAGACGTTGAACAGCGCGAACGCCTCCACACGGCGCTCGGGCGGCCCCGCCTCCGCGGCGACGTACGCCCGTACCGCCGGATTGAAGAGCGCCCCCGCGAGCCCGGTCGCCACCGACGCGGCGATCAGCACCGGCAGGGTGTCGGCGAAGGCGAGCGCCCCGAAGCCGACGGTCCGCAGCGCGCACCCCGCGACGATCATCGGCTTGTAACCGAGCCGGTCGGCGAGCGCCCCGCCGACCAGGAACATGCCCTGCTGGGAGAGGTTCCTGACCCCGAGCACCAGGCCCACCGCCCAGGCGGCGAGCCCGAGTTGGCCCGAGAGGTGGGCCGCCAGGTACGGCATCAGCATGTAGAAGCCGAGGTTGATCGTGAACTGGTTGACGAACAGCAGCTGCACCGCGGGCTCGAACGCCCTGGCCCGGCGCCAGACCCCGGTCACAGCACCGCGCCCTTGGTGCTGCGGTCCCACCGGGACCACTCGGTGATGCCCTGCTCGGGCCCCATCACCTCGCGCGGCTTGTCCGGCACGGCGCCGCCGGTGAGGCCCTGCGCCGCGCAGTACTCGTCGCTGAAGACCGTGTCGAAATAGCGTTGCGGGCCGTCGGGGAAGACCGCGGCGACGCGGGTGCCGCGCGGCCGCGTCCTGGCCAGCCAGCCCGCCACGAGCGCCACGGCGCCGACGCTCCAGCCGCCGGTGGCGAACTGCCGCTCGGCGAGCCGCCGAGCGCACCGCACCGCTTCCGCGGGCCCGACCCAGTGCACCTCGTCGAAGGCGTCGTGGTCGACGTTGCCGGGGTGGATCGAGGAGCCGAGGCCGCGCATCAGGCGCGGGCCCGCGGCCAGGCCGAAGATGGTCGACGCGACGCTGTCCACGCCGACCAGTTCGAGGCCAGGCAGCGCTCCGCCGCGCAGCGCCCGCGCGATCCCCGCCGAGTGCCCGCCGGTCCCGACCGCGCACACGAGCACGTCGAACTGGCCGAGCTGCTTGAGGAGTTCGTCCGCGAGCGTGCCGTACGCGGCCGGGTTGTCCGGGTTGTGGTACTGGTTCGGGCTCCACGCGCCGCCGCCGAGCTCGGGCCCCGCCATGAGCTCGGCGACCCGGTCGACCCGCGCCTGCTGCCAGCCGCCGAGGCCGCTCGGTTCGCGTACGAGGTGGATGCGGGCGCCGTGCGCGGTGAGCATGCGCTCGACGATGGGCTCCAGGCCCGGGTCGGTCACGATGTGTACGGGATGGCCGTACTGCACCCCGGCGAGCGCGAGGCCGAGCCCGAGCGTGCCCGACGTCGACTCGACGATGGGCGCGCCCGGCCTCAACTCGCCGCGCGCACGCGCCCGTTCGACCATGTAGAGGGCGGCGCGGTCCTTGATGCCGCCGAAGTTGAAGCCTTCGAGCTTGGCCCAGAAGCCCCGGCCGCCGTCGTCCGACGGTTCGTCGATCCAGAGCACGGGGGTGTTTCCCACGGCGGCCGCCGCGGGCTGCAGGTTGCTGATCATGTAGCTGACATCCTTCGGGTACGCGGATGAGGGCACTGACGGAGTGGTCGGACTCCGTGCGCGCTCAGTTCCTGTCGATCCCGATGGCGATGAGGAGTGAGTGTCCCGCGACGGGCGGCCCGGCCCGGGTCCACGTGCCGAGCGACCGGGCGCAGCTGGGCGGGGCGGACGCGACCTCGACACGGCCCGCCCCCACCCTGTCCGGCACGGCACGGTCCACGGGCTGCGCGGCGACCTGCCCGTCGGCCTCGGCGTGCGCACCGTGCCCGGAGTCCGGGCACTCGTGCTGGCCGACGGCGCTGACGGGGGCGCCCGCGGGAGTGACGTCCAGGTGGCCGTGGCAGACGCCGAGGAAGAGCGCGCACACGGCGAAGAGCAGCGCGAGGACGAATCCCCGCCCCGGCTTCTGCCGCCTCACCACTCCCACACGACTCATAGTGAACACGAAGCTACTCACCGCACACGTGTCAGCGCAAAGGCGACAACGCGCCAAAAAGGAGGACGCGAAAACGCCGAAGGCCCGGAACCATTTTCATGGTTCCGGGCCTTCGGTCTTCAGTAGCGGGGACAGGATTTGAACCTGCGACCTCTGGGTTATGAGCCCAGCGAGCTACCGAGCTGCTCCACCCCGCGCCGCTGAACACAACTCTACGCCATCCGGAGGGGTGCTTCGAACCACTTACGTGTTGCCCGCGTGCGTGAGGGTCTCCCAGGCCACGAAGAGATCGTCCGTCCCCTCGGGGCGCCGCTGCTCCGTGTACTTCTCGGTCTGCGGCATCGCCAGCTTCAGCCGCCCCCGCAGGTGGTTCAGGCCCACCTCGGTGTCGGGGCCCATGTCGCGCTGCACCTTGCCGCCGCACAGCCAGTCCGGCGCCTCGGCGCCCAGCTGGTACTTGGAGTGGAACTCGAAGGCGGCCCGCAGCCGGTCCTCGACCTCCCCGTACAGGTCGACGCCCTGGTGGTGGGCGGTCTCCGCCATGTGCGCGGTCGCGGCGAGCGAGTAGCTGGCGTGCTTGAAGTTGCGGCAGGTCTCCTGGGAGAGCCCGTCGGCGAAGGTGCCCTGGCCGAACCAGTACTTCTTCAGCTCGGCGGCGGTGTCGATGCCACTGCCCTCCGGCGAGACGGGCAGCTTCCCGTCGGACTCCAGATAGAAGTACGCGGGCACCCGCGTCCTGAAGTGGTGCACGGCCTTCTCGAAGGTGGCGTGGTCGTCGAGGAAGACGGCCATGCCCATCGTGGCGTCGGCCATCACCAGGTCCCAGTTGCCGTTGGAGTCGGCCGACCCGTCCCGGACCTGGGGCAGATAGGCGTTGCGCAGCATCCGCTCGAAGCGGAGCAGCTGCCCGTCGTTCCACCCGTCGTACGTGTACCGCACGGCCTCGGCGGCCCGCGCCCACGACGAGGCGGCCCAGGCGGTCTGCAGACCGGCGTTGGCCTCGGTGTGCCCGGTGATCACCTTCGCCCAGGCGTCCATGATCTGCACGGCCTTCTCGGCGTGCGCGCGCTCGCCGGTGATGTTCCAGAGCAGCGCCTGCGTGTACGCGGCGAGCGCGTCCTCCCGCTCCTCCACGCACCCGCGCCCCGGCCGGGTGTCGGGCGGGCACTCCACCACGGCGTACGGAGTGGCCTGATAGTCGTCCGCCGCGTACTTGCTCCCGCGCATCTGCTCGAACGCGGCGAGCCACGGCTGCTCCTTGGCCTCGACGTGCGCCCGCACCCGCTTGAGCTGCGCCCCGCTGACGAGTACGCCGGGATGCCTGAACGCCAGATCGAGCGGCCGGGCGGCGGCGGTGCGGGTGCCCGCCTCACCGGACCCTCCGTCCCCGCCACCACCGCAGGCGACGGCCAGGACGAGGAGGGGCACGACGAGCAGCACGAGAACGCGTCGCTCCCTGCCACGTACGGCTGCTGCCATTGCTGCACCTCCGGGTCGGGCCCAGTGCCCTGACAGTCAGTCCAGCGTGGCCCGGGGCACGGGCGAACGCACGGCAGAGCTGCTCCGTTCGGGCGGCTTGGTGCTGGGGGCGGCCCCCGCCGTCAGATCACCGGCGGCCGCCCCAGCCGCGTCAGCCGCCACACCGTGCGCCACCGCATGGGCCCGCGCTCGCCGCACGGTGTCCGTACTCCTTCGGCGAAGCCGCCCGCCCAGGCCCGCAGGCCCGGCCATGAGCGGGTGCGGACGAGGGTGAGCAGCGTCCAGACGCCCAAGTGGACCGGGATCAGGGGGAGGGGGAGGCGGCGGCGGGCCAGCCAGACGCGGTTGCGGGCGGTGTTGCGGTGGTAGACGGCGTGCCTGGCCGGGGACGTCCTGGGGTGCTGGAGCAGCAGGGCGGGTTCGTAGAGGATCTTCCAGCCGTCGTCCACGGCCCGCCAGGCGAGGTCGGTCTCCTCGTGGCCGAAGAAGAACTGGGCGGGCCAGATCCCCGTCCGGGTCAGCATGTTCATGGAGAAGGCGTGCCCGCCGCCGAGGAAGGCGGTCACCGGACCCCGGCGCATCGGGTCGGTGGCCCGCAGCCGGGGAATGTGGCGGCGCTGGGTCTCACCCGTCTCGTCGGCGATGCGGAATCCGACGATGCCGAGCCGCGGATCGGCGCCGAACAGCTCGCGGATGCGCCGGAACACGTCGCGCTCGACGAGCAGCCCGTCGTCGTCGAGCTCGATGACGACGTCCACGTCGCCGAAGGCCATAAGCCGTTCGATGGCGACGTTGCGGCCGCCCGGGCAGCCGAGGTTCTCGTCCAGCTCGACGGCCGTCACCTCGCCGGGCAGGGCGGGGAGCTCGGGCAGGGCCGAGCCGTTGCCGACGAGCACGACGCGGTCCGCGGGCACGTCCTGCACGGCCACCGACGCGAGCAGCGCGTCGAGCTCCCGGGGCCGGTTGCCCATCGTGATGACGACGACGCCCAGGCGCGGCGACTGCGGCACGGCGATCACTCCTGTACTCGTGGCTCGTGTACTCGTGGCTCGTGTACTCGTGGCTCGTGTACTCGTGGCGGAAGTCGGCCAGTCAACACCACGGCGCCCCGCCGGGCCGAAGCCGAGCGGGGCGCTGGGGGCCGTACACCCCCTGGGGAGCGGTCAGGCCGCCGTCGTCAGTTCACCACTGCGGGTGGCTTCCTCGGCCCGCTCCCCGTCACCCACAGGGGTCTTGCGGTCCCGGATGAGGACCAGGGCGAGGACCGCCGCGGCCAGGACACCCGCCGCACCGGCCCAGAAGGCGGCGGACATCGCGTCGGTGAAGGCCTCGCGCGCCGCGGTGGCGAGGGAGCCGTCGCCGGTCCGACCGGCCAGGGCGAGCGCGTCGGAGACGGAGTGGCTCGCGGCGGTGGGGGCCGATTCGGGCATCGAGCCGGTGTAGGTGTGGGAGAGGACCGTGCCGAGTACGGCGACACCGAGGGCCGCGCCGGTCTGCTGGACCGTGTCGTTGAGGGCGGAGCCGACCCCGGCGTGCTCGGCGGGGACCGCGCTCATCAGGGCGGCGGTCGCCGCGGGCATCGCGAGTCCGCCGCCGATGCCGATCAGGACCATGGCCGAGGCGAGCATCCCGAACCCGGCGTCCGAGGGCAGGGAGGCCAGCGCGCCGAACCCGGCGGCGATGACGGTGAGGCCGACGGCGGTCATGGCGCGGTTGCCGATCTTGTTGCCGAGGGTGGCGCCGAGACCGTTGAAGACCAGCGTGGCGACGGCCATCGGGGCGAAGGCGATGCCGGTCTTGGAGGGCGAGTAGCCGAGTACGAACTGCAGGTACTGGGTGAGGACCAGCATCAGGCCGCCGTTGGCGAAGGTCAGCAGGACGAGGGAGAAGCTCGCGCCGCTGAAGACGCGGTCGCGGAAGAGGGCGAGCGGGACCATCGGCGAGTCGGTGCGGACCTCCCAGATGCCGAAGGCGACCAGGGCGACGACGGCGACACCGAGCGAGAGCTGCGTACTCACGTCACCGAGCCCGACCTCGGCGGACTCGATGATCGTCCACACCAGAGCGGTCATGCCGACCATCGAGAGGACCATGCCAAGGGGGTCGGCCTTGCGGGCGGGGCCCTTGGACTCGGGCATCAGGACGAGCGCGGCGACGATGGCGACGAGTGCGATCGGGACGTTCATCAGGAAGACCGCGCCCCACCAGAAGTGGGCGATGAGGACCCCGCCGAGCACGGGCCCGCCGACGAGGCCGACGACGGCCACCGCGCTCCAGGCGCCGATCGCCTTGCGGCGCTCCTCGTCGTCGAAGACGGTGATCAGGATCGACAGCGTGCTCGGCATGATCAGGGCACCGCCGACACCCATCAACACCCGCCCCGCGATGAGCTGTTCGGGGTTCTGGGCGACGGTGGCGAGCAGCGAGGCCGCCCCGAAGAGCGCCAGCCCCACGATCATGACCCGGCGCCGCCCGAACCGGTCGGAGAGGCTTCCCGCGGTGAGCAGGAGACCGGCGAAGACCAGGATGTACGACTCGATGATCCACTGGATGTCCTGCGCGTCCGCGCCCAGGTCCTCGGCGATCGGCGGGACCGAGACGGTCAGGACCATGTTGTCGATGACCAGGACCAGCGTGCTCAGGCAGAGCACGATCAGGATGAGCCAGCGGCGCGGATGACGGCGCTCTTCCATCGTGGGACCCCTCAAGACCTAGACGGCACACCCGCTGCGTACGGCGTGCTCTCGTTGCGCACACTGTACGCACAGCGCACGGTGTGCGCAACAGGCGAACACCATTCGCATTCCCGTGTGTCAGGCCGAAGGACCCAGGAGTCCTGGAGGGGGGTTCGTACAGCTCGCCGGGTTGGGGTCAGCTGAGCTCGCGTGGTGTCGAGGGAGTCCGCTGACCGGCTGGCACAGGACGAGGGCGAGGTCGTCGGCGAGTGGGCCGCCCGTGTGCGCGGTCACCATGCCGTACAGAGCGTCGAGCGCGTCGGCGGGGAGGGGCTCGGCCAGCGCGTCGCCGACCCGTTCGAGCAGGGGGAACTCGGCGCCGTCGGCGTCGCGGGCCTCGCTCAGGCCGTCGGTGTAGAACAGCAGCCGGTCGTCGGGCTGCAGGTAGACGCGGTGCGGTCGGGGTGTGGGGTGCAGGCCCAGAGGGAGCGCGGGCTCGGGAGGTTCGAGGAGCCTCACCTGCTTCCCCACCCGTACGGGCGATGGGTGGCCGCAGTTGACGAGGCGGACCTCGTGAGGGGCCAGTTCGGCGAGGATGGCGGTGACGAAGTCCTCGGGCCCCAGGTCCGGGGCGAGCCGAGCGTCCAGGGCGGTGGCCAGGTCGGCGAGGCAGGGCGTGAGATAGGCCAGGTCCCGGAAGGTCCGGATGGCGACCGCGGTGGTCCCCAGGGCGTCCAGACTGTGGCCGCGCACGTCTCCGATGAACAGCCGTACTCCGTACGGAGTGTGCACGACGTCGTACAGGTCCCCGCCCACCGAGGCCCCCGGTACGGGGCAGTGGTGCCGGGTGCACACGCTGACGCCGCCGAGCCGCGCCGACACCGGGCGCAGGATGGCGCTCTGGGACGCGTGGGCCACCTTCGCCGCGCGGGCCAGCGCGGTGGTCATGGTCGTGCGGCGGGCGGCGTTGTGGACGGCGAGCGCGCTGCCCGCGAGGAGTACCAGGAGTTCCACCGCGAAGCCCGGCGTCGTCACGAGCTTCCCTGCGGTCGCCGCCGCGAGTACGAGCAGCAGCGACCAGGCGGCGACCGCCGCCGTATGTCGCCTGTCCAGCTGGTTGCAGGCCAGCAGGAGCCCGATGAGCAGCCCACCGATCCCCGGTGACCAGCTGCTGGTCACCGGGGTGAGCATGGCGAGGAAGGTGGTGGCCCCCAGCGCCAGTGCCAGCCGGACCCGATGGCGCCGCTCGCGCGCCCTCAATCCCCGCCACCATGCGCCGACGGCCATGAGCAGCCCTCTTCCTCACCTCTGCATGGTGTGACGGAGGACGGCAAATATGCCGCACCGCATGTGCGGCCGCCGCCGGTTGATCGAATGAGGAAGGAAGTTGGCCGGGGGTGTCGCAGTGGTGTCGCAGTGGTGTGGCCCTGCGATCGTCCTGCGGGGACGGGCGGGCAGCTCATGGCATCTGGGGCCCGAGGCGATGCGGGCGGGGCAGACTCCGGGCAGGCGGCGCCCGGTGGCCGGAGCGCCGGAGGGGAGAAGTGCACCATGGCAAGCTCCTGGCAGGTGGGGGCGGCGGGAAACCTGTCGGCCGAAGCGACGAGTTTCGTCGGGCGCGCGAGCGAACTGAGCGCCCTGACGGACCTGGTGGCCGACGCTCGGCTGGTGACACTGACCGGTACGGGCGGGGTGGGAAAGACCCGTCTGGCCAGACGTGCCGGAGCCGAGGTGCGGCCCGCCTTCCCCGACGGGGTGTGGCTGGTCGAGCTCTACCCCCTCACGGGGGCGGAGTCGATCGCGCTCGCCGTCTATGAGGCACTCAGGCTGGCCGACCAGTCCACTCGGCCCGCGGTCGCGGTGGTGGCCGACTGGCTGGCGGACAAACGGCTGCTGTTGGTCCTGGACTGCTGCGAACACATCGCCACCGGCTGTGCGGACTTCGTCGAGACGCTGCTGGCCGCGGCCCCCGGGGTGCACGTCCTGGCCACCAGCCGCACCCCTCTTCGGGCCCGGGGCGAGCGGGTGGTGCCTGTCCACCCGCTGCCTGTCCACCCACATGCGGCGGTGCTGTTCACACAGCGCGCCGCCGAAGCCACTCCCCCGGTGGCCCTCGCGGAGCGGGACGGTGCGGCGATCGCCGAGATCTGCGCACGTCTGGAGGGCATCCCGCTGGCCATCGAGCTGGCCGCGGCCCGGCTGCCCGAGATGTCCCTTGCCGAGCTCAACCGGCGCCTGCACACCCGCTTCGAGCTGCTGACCGCGCGGGACGGCACGTTCGGCAGGAGCGGCGAGGGCGACGCACGACACCAGGCACTGCGCACCGCGATCGGCTGGAGCCACGAGCTGTGCACCCCGCTGGAACGGCTGCTGTGGGCACGCCTCTCGGTGTTCGTCGGCGGCATCGAGCAGGAGGTGGCGCAGCTGGTCTGCGCGGGCGACCCGCTCAGTAGCCGACGGGTACCCGGCCTGCTCGACCGCCTCGTGGACCAGTCCGTCATCCAGCGCACCGACACCCCCCGCGGGCCCCGCTATTCGATGCTGGACACGATCCGCGAATACGGCCAGGACTGGCTGGCCGGGATCGGCGAGGAGCAGCGGCTGAGCCGACGCCACCGGGACCACTACCGCCGACTCGCCCGCACCGGTGACCGCGAGTGGGTCGGACCCGGGCAAGTCGCCTGGTACGAGCTCCTCACCGCCGAACACGGCAACCTGCGTGCGGCGCTCGAAGGCTGCCTGGCCGACCAGGACCCGCTCCCCGCGCTGGAGATGGCGAGCGATCTGTGGTTCTTCTGGACCGGGTGCGGCTTCCTGCACGAGGGGCGCGGCTACCTGGAGCGGGCCCTCGCCGAAGAACGGGGAGGGCCCCCTGGCCCAGAGCTGTTCCGGGCGTTGTGGGCCCGCGGCCATGTGGCCAACATGCAGGGCGACTTCGAGGTGTCCGCCGAGCTGGAGAGCAGGTCGTCACCCCTGGCGGACCGCCTTGCCGACCGGGCGGCGACCGACGCCGTGCGCTACGTCCGGGGTACGCGACTGGTGATGACCGGCCACCCGGCGCAGACCCTCGCCGTCTGCGGCCCGGCGACATCCGGCCCTCCGGCGACATCCGGCCCGCCGGCCCAAGACGGCCCCCCGACTCAGGGCGGCCCCCTCGCCGTCCGGCTCCTGACCCTTGGCATCACGTCGTTCGCCCATCTCCAGTTGGGCGAGATCGCCCAGGCCGCGACGGTGGCCGACGCCATGCGCGAGGAGAGCGAGCGCCACGGCGACCTGTGGCTGCGTGCCTACGCCCTCTACTTCCTGGCCATGGCCGCGCTGGTCAAAGGCGATACGGAGGAGGCCGCCCGGCACGCCCGCGACTCCCTGGCCCTCAAGTGGCAGCTGCACGACACGTTCGGGGCCGCGGTCAACCTCGACACCCTGGCCACGTCCGTCGCCGCGTCCGCCCCGGAGCGAGCCGCCACGCTGCTGGGCACCGCCGACAAGCTCTGGCACTCCATCGGCAGGGACCGAGCGGCGGTGAAGGAGTTCCTCACGGCCCGTCACGCCTGCGAAGGACGACTCCGCGAGACCTTGGGCGACGCACCGTACGAGACGGGCCACCGCAGGGGCCTGGAGACCGCCGTCGACGACGGCATCGCCTACGCCCTGCACCGGGAATGACCGGAAAACGCAGCGGCGCCCGCGCCGACCGAAGCCGACCCGGACGCCGCACAGCAGGTCAGAGGCTGTCTCCCGTCCGGTTCGGGCAGCATCTCGGACGCGCCCTGGTCACGTAGCGTCGACAGGACGACACTGGGTAACAGCAGGAGACGGCACCCTGTGGGAAGGTATCCCCGGATCACTCTTGGAGGTGGTGGGGCATGCCTGAACTGCCGCGTGAGGAGAGGTTGGCCGCGGCATTCGTTGACCTCGCCGACACCTTGGTCCAGGACTTCGACGTCATCGGATTCCTGCATTCACTCGCCGAGCACTGTGTCGAACTGTTGGATGTGGCGGCGGCCGGGGTACTGCTCGCCACTCCTGGCGGCCAGTTGGTGGACGCCGCGGCCTCGGACGAGCGCACCCGCAGGCTGGAACTGGCCAGCATCGAGTGGGACGAGGGTCCCTGTCGAGACTGCTTCCGGAGTAAGAGACAGGTCTCCGACGTGCTCCTGGCAACGCCGGCGGCCCAGATGCGCTGGCCCCGGTTCGCTCCGCGAGCCGTGGAACTCGGCTTCACGTCGGTCGTGGCGGCGCCGCTGCGGCTGCACAACCAGGTGATCGGGGCCCTGAACCTGTTCCGCGACCAACCCGGACCGCTGGGCGACGCCCAGGTGAAGTTGGGGCAGGCACTGGCCGACACCGCGACCATCGGCGTCCTGCAGCAACGGGCGGTGAGTGAGCACATGACGGTGACCGCGCAACTGCAGGCCGCCCTGGACAGCCGCATCGTCATCGAGCAGGCCAAGGGCTATCTGGCCAACCGCCGCGACACCGGCGTCGAGGAGGCGTTCACCCTCATGCGCCGCCATGCGCGCGATCACCAGACGCGGCTCACCGAGATCGCCCGTCAGGTCTTGGAAGGCACGGCTGACGCATCGCTCCTCACCCGGCGCGAGCAGTGAGACGCCGGCCCATCGGCGCTGGCCGGTGGGCCGACCGCCCGCTGGCCTGTATGGCCTCGGGATGGGGGTGGCTGCGGTGACTCATCCGGTGATGGCCGACTACCTGCGCGCCCTCAGCGCCCACACCGGGGCCGGTATGGCACCGCTGCCCCTGGGGGCCTGCGCGGAATTGCTGGGCCTGGACGGTCTCGGCCTGCTCCTGGCCCCCGGCAGCAGCCCGGCCGAACTGGTGCAGTCCTTCGGCGAGCGCACCCTCGCGCTGGAGGATCTGCAGCAGGTGCAGGGCCAGGGCCCGAGCCTGGACGCCGCCCGCCATGGGGCCCTGGTGCTGTTGCCCGACGTGGCGGACACCTCCCCGTTCGCCATCGATCGCTGGCCCGGTCTGCTGGGGGCCGTCGAAGCACTGGACGTACGCGCCGTGTTCTCCTTCCCCTTGCGCATCGGGATCATCGCGCTCGGCGCGCTCACCGGTCACCGCACCCGGCCCGGCCCGATGACCACCGCTCAACTGACCGATGCCTTCGGGCTGGTGGACACCATCGCCCAGATCACCATCGCGACCGCCTCCCATGCGGAGCTGCCTCACACCCCACTGCTTGACGAGCCCGGTCTCTACTTCGCCGAGGTCCATCAGGCCACCGGCATGCTCGCGGACCAACTGGGCACCGGATGCGACCACGCCCTCATCCGACTACGTGGACACGCCTTCAGCCATGACCGGCCCCTCCTGGACGTCGCCCGTGACGTGCTGGCCCGCCGACTGCGTCTGGACGACAACTGAGAGAGCACAACCGGGGTTCACGTGCCTCAACTCGGTTGACCCGGAGAGCTGTTGAGGGCGCCCGCTCGCCATTGGGCGCGTAAAATCTGGATAGGTGTGGAAGACAGCCGCCACCGGCGGGGATGTGCTTCCCTCGGCCAGTGGCGACCGTGTTCGGATACGGGGACGCGCGGCTCCCCACCGCCGTCGCTCCCGCACCACTCGCCCTCACCGGCATCCGGGGTGCGCGGGAGTTCACCCCGGTGTGGAACAGGCTGGGGAGGACGAGGGCCGGAGCTGCATAGTCGGCGATGTGGCTCCGGCCGCCTGGATGGCCCTGCGTGCGCCTGGGGCCCGGGGTCCAGGGGCCGATCGGACAGATCGTGCGCCCTCGGCGGACAGCGCCAGGCGCAATGGTCAGTGTCCCGCTGTCAAGCGTAGGGGCGACTCCACTTGAACGACACCCCCCGATCGGGTCGAGGGCACCGTTTCATGGAACCGGCACGCTGGTGGTCCTGTGCGGCGAAATCGATGTGCACACCGCGCCAGGCGTCAC
The DNA here is from genome assembly GCF_008704495.1 of Streptomyces kanamyceticus. Taxonomy (NCBI): domain Bacteria; kingdom Bacillati; phylum Actinomycetota; class Actinomycetes; order Kitasatosporales; family Streptomycetaceae; genus Streptomyces; species Streptomyces kanamyceticus. The sequence continues at coordinate 5,321,861 of NZ_CP023699.1, read as the reverse complement.
CAACTACCTGGACACCCTTACCTACTCCGGCGATGCGGACCTGCTGATCGACCTGCGCCCCGTCGACTTCATGGACCTCGCCGGCGTACGGCTCCTCGACCGTGCCCGCGCCCGGACCAGCGGGCGTCACGGACGTCTACGCCTGATCTGCGCCCGCCGCGCGACCCTGCAGCTGCTCCATCATCCGCGGCTGCGGATGGACTTCGGCATCCTGAGCGCGCTGCCCGCCCCCGTACCACCGCAAGTGGCAGCCTGACCGACGCAAGACCGTCGTGGGCAGGCTCCCTCAACGTAGCCATGTTCCGCGCGAATACGGGCACGCACGGACACGAACCGGGGGCAGCTTTTGCTGTTTCGCGCACCGGTAGGCGAGTAGCGTAGAGGCGTACCGTAAGGCCGCTCGGGCCGGTTGGAACCGGTCGGCGTAGCGGCCTTGGATGGGTCGACCCAGGACGAGAGGCGAGCAGCGGAATCCCTGTCGGCGGGCATGACATGGCCTTCTCTGGGCCGACATTCTTCCGCCGCTGGACGCAGCCGGACCCTGCCGCCTTCGGGGACGGAAGCCAGCCGAACGGCAGGCGCCGTATGCCCACCACCGACCGCGAAGTGCGCATCGCCCAGGCGCTCCTCAACCTCACGCAGCACCGCACGGAGTTCGACCCGCTGGAGCTGCTGCACGATCTGACCGCCCACACTGTCACCCTGCTGCCCGTCCAGTGCGCCGGCATCACCGTCTTGAGTCACGACGGCCACAACACCGTCTACGTCACCGCCTCCGACGAGCTGTGCCTGGCCCTCGAGGAGGAACAGAGCGAGCTGGGCGAAGGGCCCTGCTTCGACAGCGCCCGCAACCAGCAGCCGCTGCCGGTGACTTCACTGACCGGCCCACCGGGCACCACCCAGTGGCCACGCTTCGCGCTGCGCGCCCGCGAGATGGGGATCACGGCGGTCGCCGCGGTGATCTTGCGCCTGCCGAATCGGTCCGTGGGCGCCCTGAACCTGCTGATCGCCGGCCCGCCCTACCCCACCGGTCGGGACCTGCAACTGGCCCAGTCCCTGTCCGACACCACCGCAACGACCCTGGCACTGCGACAGCAACTGGCCGACAAGGACCAGGTGCTCGACCAGCTGCAGATCGCGCTGGACAGCCGCCTGGTCATCGAGCAGGCCAAGGGAGCGCTCTCCGTCCGTCTCGGCGTCGGCATGGACGAGGCGTTCCAGCGCCTGCGCGCCCATGCCCGCTCCCGGCAGCAGAAACTCACCGAGCTGTCGGCGCAGATCATCCGCGGCGATACGCCCGCCGGCCTGCACGCCCAGACCCGGTGAGCCCGCGCCCTTCGCGGCGACCCGTACGATTCTCCTTCGAGCCCGGACCGGGGGATCCGTGATGGACCGTGGTGAGTTCACCGACCTTCTGAACAGCCTCCAACAGGCCGTCCGCAAAGGCAGCGACCTGTCCGCCGCCCCGGCAGCCGACGCCGCCCGCCTGCTGCACCTCGACGCCCTGACCCTGACCCTGCGCACCACGCCCGGTGCGCTGGAACTGCTCTGGGCCGACCCCTGCGACCCACTCGGCCCGCCCCTGGAAGACCTGCAGTACACCGTTGGCGAAGGCCCCACCCTGGACGCCGCCCGGACCGGGCACACCGTCGCCGAATCCGACCTGAACGCCGCATCCGCCGACCGCTGGCCGCTGTTCACCCCCGCCGCCTGCGAACTGTCAGCCCGCGCCGTCATCGCCGTCCCCCTGCTGTTGGGCGTCGCCACCGCCGGGGTACTGACCGGCGCCCGCACCACCCCCGGCCCCTTCACGACCGCCCAACGCCAAGACCTCACCCGCTTCGCCCGCGTGGCCCTGGACCTGGTGCTGCACACGCCGCTCCAGTCCTTGACCACCGGGACCCACGGCCCAGAACTGCACCGGGCCGAGGTCCACCAAGCCGCCGGGGTCCTCACCGCCCACCTCGGCATCAGCATCGACGAGGCCCTGCTGCGCCTGCGCGCGCACGCCTGGCGCCACAACCTGCCCCTGCTCCACGTCGCCCGCGCGATCATCTCCGGACACCTCCAGTTCACCCCCGACTGACCCAGCTGTCGGTGCACGCATGGCGGCCGGTCCTGGGGCGTGTCGGCCGTCGTGGGGAGCTGGGTGGGCTCCTGCGTCAAGAGGTCTCCTCATCGGCGGCACGGGGCGGGCTTGGTCGTTCGCACGCCGACCGCGTTCACGAGGTACTGAACGGCAACGACGAAGCAGCATGATCCTCATCGCCGACACCTCCGCCCTCCTGGCCGCCCTCACCCCCAAGCATGAAGCGCACCAGGGCGCCCGTGACGCCCTCAACCGCGCCGCGCTCACGGTCGTCTCCCCGCTCGTGATGACCGAGCTCGACCACATGATCCGCCGGGACGCGAAGAACACCCACCAGCAGCGGGGTGCCAAACAGTTCGGGGCCACGCAGTCCCGCAAAGTCCTGGAGTGGATCACCGGGGAGACCGCCCGGCTGCGTATGGCCGTACCTGCCGCGAACGCCGACACCATCCGGCAGGCCGTCACCATCATGAACCTCCACCAGCACCTGGCACTCGACCTGGCCGATGCGGTCAGCGTCGCGCTGGCTTCCGAGTACGACACGGACGCGGTCCTGACGCTGGATCGGGAGGACTTTCGCGCCCTACGTCCTCTGAGCGGCCATACAGCCTTCCGGCTCCTGCCCGAGGACCTCTAAGCGATCTTGGTGAATTGTGGTGCGACTCGCGCGGGCGGGCCAAGCGGTCCCGGTGAGGTGCGTTGCCGATCCGCCGCTAAGCGAGGGCGGATCGTGCACGCCAAGCCTCCTCGAGGACGTAGGTCTCGCCAGATACTGCGACGGCGTATCAACGGCACGCCGCCTCGCGCCTGGCGCTCTTCGCGGGTCACTCGACCCGCGGCATGAGGCAGGTGCCGTCGGTACTGGTGAGCCTGCGGAGAGCACTGTTCCGCAGATTCGCCGCACGGCCAACACCCGCTCTCACCCTGCAGCACCGAAGATCGCGATGCCGTCGACGGGCAACGAACCGTCATCGCACAGGACCAGAACGACGGAGTGCCCTGACCGGCCGAAACCGATCAGGGCACTGAACGCCAGGTCAGAGAGGGGTTTCCCTCTCCCTTGCGCGGTAGACCGTGTGGGACTCGAACCCACAACCAATGGATTAAAAGTCCTGGAGGGGACCGTCCGGGTGGGTCCGGACGGTCCTTCTCTATCCGGGGTTGCCTGATCAGAGGGTGGGTGAGGTGCCGCGTGATCCATGCGCGGACGGACTGTGGGGCACCGTCCGCTCACGCATCGCTCACGCATTCAGCAAGGCATCCGACACCACGGTGATCAAGTCGCAGTACCTCGCTCGCCACAGGCGGGCGTCGCATCTGGGCTGGTTCGCTGCTGCCGCCTCTCGGCGGCAACTGCCCGAAGTGCGGCAACCCGTTCATCCGGTGTGTAGGTGCAGTAGGGGCAGCCGCCGACCTTCTCGAACGTCTCCCGGAACGCCAAGTGACCATAGTGGCAACGGACAACCTCAGCGCTATGGCCCTCTTCACTCCAGAAGAGCGGGATGTCGTCGGGGTCTCTCGTCATGCGTTGGCCTCCTCCCTTGAGACAGCCCTTGTCATCCCGCTTCCGCTCCGTCGCGTGCGGCAACCTCGGAGGAAAAGCCCGCGCGCCTCAGAGGAGCAGCGGCTTCGATCATCCCCGCGAGGGCGGTGTGCGCGACTCGGAGTTGTGGAGTTTCGTGGCCGGTCTCTGTGAGTGGGGCAATGGCGCTGCGGTGGAGCCGTGCAGCACGCCGGTAGAGCAGCTCGATCTCGCGGTTCAGTGCCAGGACTGACATCCGAGGGTCATCGCTGATCCAGTAGTGGCCGTACACATAGAGGAAGCACTTCTGCTCTCGGGGACACATCTCGTCCTTGTCCCAGACTTTGGCTATCTGGAACTGATTGTCGGTCATGTGATCGAGAGCAGTCTCCTTGGGCATGCCAGTCTCGCTGCTGTCGAGGACGAGGTCCCACAGTTCGAGCCCGAGGTCCGAGGGAGAGCGTCGACGCCGGTTCATGAGCCGCCTCCGTCCATCCCGTCGAGTAGCCGGACGAGTTCTTCGTCCATGTCGCCCTGCCCCGTGGTCACCACGTGCTCGCACCAGTCACAGATGGCGCGTACACGCTTGATGCTGTCGAGGACGGCGATCTCTTCTTCGGTGGAGAGCATCTCCTCCTGGACAAGGACTACGGCGCTCTGCATCGAGACACAGAAGCTGGTGCATTGGCCGAGGATCTTGAGCACAGCGGTGGGGGATTCTCGGTATGTCACGGGCGGCTGTGCCGCCTGGCGGCTCGGCTCCTGAGCGGGCTTGCCATCGGCCTGGGCTGCAGGGGGTGCACTGGGTTCAACCTGGATGCCCCGCTCTATTCGCTCGCCGCGCTCACGGTTGGCGTCTCGGACAGCCCGGCGAAATGCAGGGTCCTCGACAGCCTTCTTCATCACTTCCGTGCGGTCGGCGAGCTGAGTGACGGCCGTGGCAGCGTCGTCTGTGGACCGGAGCAAGTACTTAGCCTGGGAGACGCGCTCGTCAGGGGTTGTTGGCGACTGCGGCCGCGAATTTGCCGCGCGCAAAGCCATGTTGTAAGTCCACTTACCCTGGTGGTCGGGGTCAAGGTCGTCCGAGGGCTCGCCCTGGAGGAGTTCGAACCTGTTGGGCAAAGCATTGAGCCTGCGGTGCACGCTCCATGGCACATCCGGGCGTCGCTTCTCGATCGGCCAAGCACGTGCCGTGGCGCCGTACTTCGCGAGTAACGCGACGTCGACGCCTATCTGTCGGGCGAATAGGACGCGGATCCTGCCCATCTCACGGGTGCTAAGTGGCCGCTTGTGCAGCATCTCGTTGTCGATGTCGCCTAGTTCGAAGTTGCTGGCGCTGTTCGCTCGGACGGCATGACGTCCACGCCTGACGTAGCCCGTCCATTCTTCCCGGGTGTACCCCGATGGCACTTCGATGGTGGTCATAGTGTCTCCTCCCTCTTATGCAAGGGAGACCGAGCCGAGAAGGGCGCCCCAGGCGGTCGATACCGCGTCCATGAGAGCCCGGCCATACTGTGCGCAGCAGCCTTGCGCTGTTGGAGCGGGGCCTGCCAGCCCTGCTGACCCGCGTGCAGAAGCTCGATGAAGCAGCGGTGGTCGGGGGGCGCACCCGAGTACCCACCAGCGCTAGGTCCGTGCGACCAGCGCGATCCGAGCCCGGGGCTATACGCGGGTGGGAACGCCAGTCAATCCATAGCCCTCGTCATCGGCGTCCGCGCCCTCCTTTCGCTCGCGGATCTCGTCGATGTTGTCCAGGGCGGTTCTCAGCGAGTCGGCGAGGCTACTGACGCACTGGGGGCCCCTTCGATGCGCAATCCAGCGTGGGTCTGCGCAGCCTGGTCCACGTACCGCTTGTACTCCTCGGGCTCACGGCCGGTGAAGTCGCGCTTGGTCGGAGCGCCGAACAGCCGCTGCGTGACCTCCTGGGCGCACCAGAGCCCACCAAGTGGACCAAAGCCCGAAGAACTCAACACAGCCAGGCGGCGTTCGGCCATACCCTCAACTACCCCTCACTCGCCGGCCGGTGTCTCAAGAATGGCGGCGCGGGCCGCGAGCGCAAGGGCGCTCTGGGCACCGTGGGAGAGACCGACCCGGTTCCAGTGGACGATGATGTGGTGGGCGAGGACGCGGCGGATTCCTCGGTCGAGGGAACCGTCGTCAACCCCTTCCTTGAGCGCGGCACCCGCACGCCGGAAGGCCATCGCCCATTCAGCGACGGAATGCAACGGTCCCCCTTCTCCGAAGACCGCGCCGTCTTGGGTGGTATCGCTGACCAGGAGTGACCGGATCTGCCGGGTCATCCCTTCAAGACGGCTTTCGAGCGCCTCGCCTGTGGCGGTCCGGTGTGCCTCGTTGATGACGCGGTCCCAGACGTCTCCTTGCTCCTGCCACTCCAAGCCAGCGGCCTGCATCATGACCGTGCACAGGAGAACGGACAGTTCACGGCGTCCAAGGGATACGTCGGTTCGGCCGTGGCGGGCCAGGATGTGGTGACTGTCCTCGGAGAAGAGACGGTGCGCGGTCATCATCCCGGCGCCGCCGCCGAACGCGGCGGTCTCGGGTTCGTAGACGCTTGGACACCAGCGGTGTAGGCGGCCCGCCTCGACCAACTCGTCGAGCCTGGCGCCTATTTCTCCGCGTACCTGGTGCTCGGGGCCGCCGTAAAGGCAGAGGCGCCAGCAGGGATGTTTGCGAATGAACCACCACATGGCGATCGCACTGCTCCCCTTCAAGTCACGCATCAGGGGGGCGAGGTGAACCGCGGCGGTCTGCTCGGCGTCGGTCCAATCGGGAAACTCGACGTAGAACTGCCACCAGTCGGTGCGCTCCTCCTGGTGCACGAGGGCCTTGTGCCCAGCCTGCCTGAAGACCGAGACCGCGTCAGCGAGCGCCGAGGGCTCCATGCCTGCGTTCCTCGCGACGTCGCCGAGCGGGTGCCCGGCCAGGACGTCCAGGACAGCAAGGCCGGTTGGGCCGACGACGGGGGCGGCGCCCGTCCACTGGCGCCTGATGGCATCGGCCATGGGCACTCGTTCCTTCCGGCGAATCGTGGAGGCAGAGGCGGACGCGGGGAGAGGCCGATGGAAGCGGCCTCCCCCTACGCCCTTCGTCCGACGCCGAGCCCTTCCTCAGGGCCCGGTCGCCGGGTGCTGCACCCGCCTGCCGCCGTCAGCAAGCGGGCCGTTGAAGGCCGATACGTTCATCGGTGACGGCGAACACCAGATGCACCGAGTACTCGGGCGTGCTCACCGCGTGCGTCACCCCCTGCGGCAGGACGAGCACATCTCCGGCCCGGGTCAGCACCTCGTGCCCGGCGCCCGTCCTCTCCGGCCAGAGCTCCCAGCGTTTCGCGCCGTGCATCTGCACGATCACACCGAGCCATTCGTCGTCGTGCGCGCCCAGGGTCCGGTCCCCTGCGCGGGATTCGTACAGGGTGCAGACGACGTGCCGACGTAAGAGCCCGGCCAGGTGCAGGGATGCCGCGCTGACCCACCCATCGCTGTGCACGTTGACGCTCTCGTAGGCGCGGGTCCGCGGCCGCGCCTGGTAGGCGGCGGTGACCACCTTCTCGTCCTGTTCACGGTGGAAGTCGAGGCCGTCGATCAACGCGACCGGCTGGGCGCCCGCCTTCAGCGGCAACGGGAGGCTGCCGATCCAGGAGGCGTCGAAGACCGTCGGCACGTGCCGCGGCTGCTTCCCCGATTTCAGGTGTGGCCAGATCGCCCGCCCGAGACGGGTGATGAAGGTGTGGGACATGTCTTGGTGCGTCAGGGCTTCCATGAGGCTGCCCCTAGTCGGCGTAGAGGTGGCCCGTGGAACCGTCACCCCTGCGGAACGCCCCGCACGTGGAGCGCCGCAGTTGGGCGGCGTATGCCCAAAGGGCTTGGTCACACGGGTCGAGGACCTGCGTCGCGTGCAGCACGGCGTCGGCGTCCATCTCGGCGATCTTGCAGGGGCGGAGCTCCACCGTGCGCTGCGCGGGGTCGACAGCCTGGACCAGGACTTCGTCGTCCGCAAGTTCCAGCTGCCTCGGTGCGACCAGGAGCCGGAACCCTCCGCCGAGCGGGTGCTCCCGGAGCACCGCCTGCAGCTTCTGCGTCAGCTCGATGTGCTGCGATACAAGTGATTCAGGGGCGAGGGTTGTCATGAGCTATCTCCCTTACGGTGTGGTGCTGTTGAGGTGGGTTCACGGCCCGACAGGCATGGCGGGGCGTGCGCCCCGCGGCACCGGTGGCGAACTGGTCCGCCGTGTGGTCATGGGACTGCCAGCTGTGAGCCGCTCGGGGTGCCGGAGCTTTGCGCGACCGGCCCTCCAGCGGGGTCTGGGGGCCCGCAGTACGAGGCACGCGGAGGTGCTGCGCAAGTCGTAGCGGACGCTTTTGGCCCACCCGTCGCAGAGCGCGCTGATCTGCTGCTCGGTCATCCGCCCGAACTGATCAGCATGCTCGCCGACGGGGATCACCAGGTACATCCGGCCGCCGGGGCGAAGCCAGCGGTCACGGACTCGCCGCACCCACCTCACCGGGTCGCGGAGAAGCGGCAGAACGAGACGGCACACGACCAGGTCGATGCCCCGATACTGCAGGCCGGGCGGATCGCCCTGGTCGAGGTCGTGGTGCAGATAGGTCACCCCGGGCAGCGGAGTGCGTCGCGCTGCTTCAAGAGCCGAGTGCGCGAAGTCCAGAGCGATGACGTCGTATCCGAAGCGGTGGAGCTGACGGCTGAAGTTCCCGCTGCCGCAGCCAGCGTCCAGCGCGACTTGATGGCACCGCACCGGTACGTGCCGGGCGAAGATCCGCAACTCGGTGTCGGTGACCGTGAGAGCCTTCACGCCGCGCTCCCCACAAGCGCCGCCGCACCATCGTGTGGCTCATCGGCCTCCCGCTCGCGGGCGTGACGGTGGCGCAGGGAATCGAGCGCGGCGGAGGCAGGCCCGAGCCGGACACTGGCTCGTCGTGAGTCCAGGCGCTGCCGGTCCCGGACCGGCAGCACCTCCACCACGCCGTCGGCGCCCAGACGGTACTGCGTGCCGTAGAGCTGGGTGCCGCCGTCGTTGACGCTGCACCGGTCGTACAGGTGCGCCCATCGCTGGATCGGCACCTCACCGCGCTCCACGGCCGTGGCCATCAGCCGGAGTACCAGGCGCTGGAAGTCAGGGAGGTGATCGGCGTGCAGCGCGATCTGCCACGCCGCCTTGGCGGCTTCATCGCCGACCAGGCTCCTGCCCGGCCATCCGTGGTCGGCGACAACCCGGCGCAGGACCTGAGCGTTCGCGTGATCGGTGTGACGCGCCATGCTGGTCTCTGATTCGCTGAGCAGACCGCGAAGGAGCTTGCCGCGCAGCTCGCGTGCCGTCTCGGCACGGCCAAGGAGGCTGCGGGCGATGTCGGGGCGGCGGGGTTCACAGGTCATGGTCAGGCTCCCTGGAGTGCCGTCACGAGCCGCCGAGCGGTCCGCACCTGGAGCTCACCCAGGCTGATAGCGGGATCGCCGTCACACCGCTGGCAGTAGGGGTGCAGATACATGTCCATGAACCCGCCCCGGGTGGCCTCCGCGAACGCGGAGTTGAGGCGGTCGAAGACCTGCCGCGCCTCAGGCCAGTCCGGTACGTCAGCCAGGCCCGGCTGGGGCGGGGCGCCCAGGAGGAGAGCCAGCCGGTCCGCGGTGGCGACCGGGATGTCACCGAGATGGATCTTCGTGCAGTACACGTACGGGACGGGGAAGTCCTCCAGACCATGCGCCCGCACGGCGGCACGCAGGTCGGAGACGACCTTGTAGGCGCTCCGCATCCCCTTGTGGAGCAGCCGCGCAAGTTCCGCCGCAGTGACCGCGTCGATCCTGTTCAACCTGACGTACGGCGTCTCGCGGTCGTCGTCGAGCACGGGCTGGAGACTGGCCAGCCCGGCGGCACGCAGCTCGCGGTCGAGCGCGGAGGCGGCCTGGGCGGTTCCCTGACGGGAATGGCTGGGCGTAATCAGAGTGGGTTTGCGGGACATGAGGTCTCCGGGCAGTCGTTCGCGAGTAGCGGGCACAGGGCGTCACTGCTCTACGGCGGGCCACCAGTCGCGTGAGCCGGAACTAACTGGCCCGGTACTGAAGACGAGTTGGGACACGTCTCGACGACCGGAAGGACGGAGACGGGATAGGCCCTCCAGGTCCAGCAGCCATCGGACGTCGAGAGCACGAAGGCGCAGGGCCGTCCCTGCCTCAGTTCCCTGACAGCGGTTCCGGAGGCTTGGTGGTCACCGAGCCACGCCCACGCGATCTCGAACGTGGGGCGGTCAAGGTCGACCAGGGCGTCACGGACCGACTCACGCATCCAGGTGATGGCGTGGCCGGGGTAAGGCGTCGTCATGCTCTGGGGATCGCGGCGTTCTCGGCCTGGCCTGTCGAAGGCTCGGTGGCACCAGTAGGTGCGGGGCAAGGTCCTCACTCGCCTACTCCCTCGTCATCGGCCAGCAGGTCGAGGAGTCCAGAGGCTGCCATCGCTAACCGCCGCAGATGGTCTCGGTCAGCCACGAGCTCACCAACTGGCCTTTGCTGCTTGGCCCGTACACCCTCAGCCAGCGCAATGGCCTCCGCGACGTCCGGGTATGGGGGTTTCCACTCGCGCTCCCGGGCGATGCCCACAAGGCGGACGAGTATCCGGTCGAGGCGGGTAACCCGACGCCCCACTTCGGCCACCGTTTCGGAGCCAGGCCGTGGGGGCCTCCAGCTGAACACCTTGCGCCGCTGCCTCAGCTGGCTCTTCGCGCCAGCCAGGCCAGTTGGTCCTGCCGAAGCACCCAGAACGGCGTCCAAGTCGTTCGTCAGATCCTCGTCACGGAGGAAGGCGTCTTGCAGCACTCCGATGAAGCTCCGGGCGCCCGAAGCGAACTCCTTCATCGGAAGCCTGTTGGGCGCGTAGGTCATTCCGCGCGCACCCCGTCGTCTTCCAGTTCCAGCGGGTACCGGAACGTGCACCAGGTCTCCTCGCCGCTACTCCCCCAGTTGTCCGCGAGGGCCGCTACAAGAAGCAGCCCGCGGCCGGACAGATCACCGATGTCGGCCTGCTTGGCTTCGGCCTGCTCCGGGCTCTGATCGGTCACAGAGACACGCAGTCCACCGCTCCCTACCGAGACGAAGAGGCACACCATGCCGTCCCCGTGGCGGATGGCATTGGTGACCAGCTCGGAGACGGCCAAGACGGCATCCTCGACCACTGGGCCAGAAACCTCCGACCTGCGCAGGAAGGCCGCAGTCGTCTTCCGCATCTCGGGCACACGTATGGGATCCGGAAGGAATGCAATCTGGTAGGCGTGCTGCTCCACTTTCGTCTCCGCGCACCTCGGTGGAACGGACTCACTCAGCTGGCTTGACCGGTCCGGACTCATGCGTGCGGTGGTGCTTTGGCACATCGCTGGCCTCGGCTCGTCACAGGGGATTGGGGCCAGCGATAGGTGCTCGGCGGATCAGGTGCACCGCTCATCCCTGGCTCAACCACTGTCTTGCATGGGAGAGTTGAACTGCAAGGAGGCGTGCAACTTTCACGTGAAATGACATATGCAGTAACCCGGACTCTCTGCTGTGCAGGCCCAACTCCGGGTGGCAGACTCAGAACTCGGGTGTCGTCCTGACGGACTCGGGTTCAACCGCAATGGACTCAGGTGCACTGGCGCCTGACTCTGGTTGACATGGGGAGGACTCGCAGCGTGGCGGCACCCAAGGGACCAACAAGTCGTCGAGTACACCTAGGCAAGGTGCTGGAGAGGATGCGGACAGACTGCGGCGAGTCGAGAGACGAAGTAGCGGCGGCGCTCGGCTTCTCGGCGGAAAAGCTGTGGCGGCTGGAGAAGGGACGCACCGGCCTGCCGAACTCCGGCGACCTCAAGGCGCTTCTCGACCACTACGGGGAGACCGACGAGGAGAACGTCGAGGAACTGTTGAAGATCCACCGCGAATCCCTGAGCCAGGGTTGGTGGGTCCCGTACAACCCGCATCTCCAGAAGGGCATGCGCGACTACGTCGGCCTTGAGGCTGACGCACTTTCCATCAGCTCGTGGCAGCCCAACTTGATCTTCGGCCTGCTCCAGACGCCGAAGTACGCTCGCGCACTCCTGGAGAGCGCGAAGCCCGTCGATGAGATCACGACCGAGTTCATCGACGCGAACGTGGAGCTACGGATGAGCCGCAAGAAGCTCATCGTCGAAGACGAGCCTCGGCCGTTGTGGGTCATCCTGTCCGAAGACGCGATTCGCAGCACGATCGGCGGGAGGGACATCATGGTCGAGCAGTACGACGAGATCGGGAAACTGGCGGAGCTCGACCACATCACCGTGCAGATACTGCCGGCCTCATCAACCGGCTACCGCGCGAGCCAGAACTTCGCACTCCTTGAGCTTCTAGAGCCGCTACCGAAGATGGTTCAAGCCGACCACGTCAACGGTCAAGCCTGGGTGACCGACAAGAAGCCCGAGGTGGGTCGGTTCAGCCGCCGCTTCGAGGCGCTGCGGGCGTCAGCACTCGCACCTCACGAGACGCCTCGCATCCTCGCGAAAGCCAAGAAAGAACAGGAAGAACGGAAGTCATAGCCATCAACGCCAACGAGAAGTCCACTGACGTCGCACCTGCGGGTGCCTGGTTCAAGTCGTCCTACAGCAGCGGGGCCGAAGGGAACTGCGTGGAGGTTGCCGATCTGTGCGAACAGGTCGGCATCCGGGACTCCAAGCGTGCTCATGGGCCCGCGCTGGTTGTCCCCTCGTCCGCCTTCTCAGCCTTCATCGCGTCCTTGTGATCTGATCTTCCCGGCTTTCGCGCAACGGAGTAGCCGAGGATCCGAACACTGGATAGAGGGTGCTCCCCCGCACGCGTATTGCGGGGGAGCACCCTCTCTGCTTTACCCTGCCGCATTGGTCGGACCGCCGTCACCCTGACCACCAGCAGGCCACCTCACCGGGGCGTGCCGTCCGGATGCCCTCTACCGGCTTGTGCTCACACGGGGGCACACTGTGCGCCGACGATCTGTGGCTAGGCGACCGGAGGTTCAGGTGAGTGAAGCATTGGCCCCGTGGGGCGTTTCACGGATGAGGCCCTATCCCGACACGGTCGTCCTGCCCGCCGCAGACGTCGTACTCGATCCTGAGACACAGACCGGACGGTGGGTCGGACCGGACGGGCTGGACGTGCCCGTGCTGGATCGCCACAAGCGGTCGGAGACCAACAAAGAGACCACGACGAAGACCAGTCTGGACGGCGAAACGGACGAGGGGTCGGACCAGGAAGGGGACACCGATTGACCTCGGAGCCACCCGTACTCGTGGTCTCTCAACTCGATGACGCAACTGCTGACATGGTCATCGAGGAGCTGCACCAGCGACAGGTCCCCGTCGTGCGGCTCGACCCGGGCGACTTCCCCACGGAGATGACCGTCGCCGCCCGGCTCGACAACGGTGGTCTGCACGGCAGCGTGCGGACCACCACCCGGCAAGCTCACCTGGAGCAGGTCCGATCGGTGTACTGGCGCCGACCGCGCCCCTATACCGCGCCAGCGGGCCTGGATGGCCAGGATGCCCGTTGGTGCCGTGAAGAAGCCCGATACGGCCTCGGCGGGATTCTCGCCGCGCTGCCCCACGCGCATTACGTCAACCACCCCTTCAGGAACAGGGATGCCGAGTACAAGCCGACGCAGCTCGCCACCGCGGCCCGGTGCGGCTTCGATATCCCGCCGACTCTGCTGACCAACGACGCAGCCGCAGCACGAGAGTTCACCCGCGAGCACGGCCCCGTGGTCTACAAGCCGCTCCGGAACACCGACTACCAGGATGGCGACGGACGGTCCCTGACCGTGTGGGTCGAGGAGGTCGACCCGGCCGACCTCAACGTCGGCGTCGCCCAGACCATGCACCTGTTCCAGAAGCGAGTGCCCTCAGTGGTGGACCTGCGGGTGACAGCTGTCGGGGAAGAGATCTTCGCCGTTCAGATCGACGGCTCGCCCGGCCTGGACTGGAGACGGCACTACGACGCGTTGTCGTACTCGCTCATCGATATACCTCCACATCTGGCCAAGAGCATCCGCGAATACCTCGACGCTTTCGGGCTCGTCTTCGGAGCCTTCGACTTCGGTGTGGACCGCGACGGCCGGATCTGGCTGTACGAGTGCAACCCGAATGGGCAGTTCGCCTGGTTTCCCGACCCGATCACCGGCAGGATCGTCACCGCCGTCGCCGACCAGCTCCAGCACGCAGGAGAGCACCGTGCCCGCTGACCCCGCCGCACTCCGTCTCGCCTTGGCCGAGGACATCGCTTCCGCCAACCCCACACTCGACCCCGCCTGGTGCGATGCCATCGCGACGGTACCCCGCGAGCTGTTCCTCGGCGACGCCGCCTTCCGGCTCACCGGCACCGGATGGGAACCCGTGCGCAGGAAGGAGACCGGCGAGGACGAGTGGCTGCGGATGGTCTACTCCGACCAGACCTGGGTCACCCAGGTCGAGGAGCAGGACGCCGCCGACACCACCAGCTCGGTCTCTGGCAGCCCTACTTCCTCGGCCACCCTCCCCTCCCTCGTAGTACGCACCGCTCAGGTGGCAGAACTCCAGCCGGGCCAACGGATCCTCGAGGTGGGCACCGGCACCGGGTACTCCACAGCAGTCCTGTCTCACCGGCTCGGGCCCGGGAGCATCGTCAGCATCGAGTACGACCCCGGGCTCGCGACGAGCGCCGCCACGCACCTGCACGACGCCGGATACACGCCGACGCTCGCGACCGGAGATGGCCTCCAGGGGTGCAAGGAACACGCCGACTACGACGCGATCATCGCCACCTGCTCCGTGCGGTCCATCCCGCCCTCCTGGTTCTGGCAGCTCAACGACGGCGGATCGATCACCACCACCATCTGCGGCTGGATGCTCGCTGCCGGGCTGATCCGCCTGGTCCTCGACGACGAGGGGACCGCCCACGGCCGCTTCACCGCAGACACCATCACCTACATGCTCGCCCGCCCCCACGAACGCCCCCCCTCCCCTGTCTTCTTCCGGCTGGACGGCGACACCCGTCACACCGTCTTGGACCCCGGCCTCCTGGAGTCATGGGCGGGGCGCTTCGTCGCCCAGCTCGCGGCACCCTCCGCCGAGCTGATGACCACCAGCACCGGCATCATCCTCCGCGACGTAGCCACCGGCTCACAGGCATGGACCGAACCCGACGGACAGACATGGACCGTTCACCAGCACGGGCAACTACGCCTTTGGGACCAGGTCGAAGACGCCCTCTCCGCGTGGCAGAAAGCCGGAACCCCGGCGCTGACTGAGTTCGGCATGTCCGCCACCCCCTTCGAGCAGACCGTGTGGATCGGCTCGCCAACCGGACCGAGCTGGCAGCTGCCCATCTGACAGGGGGACACCCGACGACGAGCGCCGCTACTGCCCCTTCCTCTATAGCGGCGGCCATCATCGGCCCGCGAGGAGGAGGCCCGGTAAAGACCGTGTCACCTGCCGTAAGTGATCACACCTTGCCATGCCAGCCCTTGCCCGGCTCTTGGCGGGGGCACACCCCAATTCGCGCTGTGCTGAGTGCCGTTCACCCGTCCTAAGGGCTGTCCCGTATGGCGATGGATCTCGTGACACGCCCCCACCTCCTGTCGAGTGCCCACCCGTTGGGCATCGTGACTGCCGATGAGACGATCACAGCCTGTCCGGATCAGGGCATTGATGAGGTCGAATGGTGGAGGCGTGCAGTGGAGCTGGGAACAGTGGTCGTCACCGGGGCGGCAGGGAACATCGGCTCAGTCGTGCGCCGGGTGTTGCGCAGCGAGGTGCGCCGCCTGGTCTTGCTCGACCGCGTTCCGCTCCAGGTCGAAGTCGCGAACGAGGTGGTTCAGATCGTCGATCTTCGGGACGCGGCAGCCGTCGAGGCTGCACTCGCGGGTGCAGACGCCGTGCTTCATCTTGGCGGCCTGCCGGACGAGGCGCCGCTTGAGGATCTTTTGGACGCGAATGTGCTGGGCACCCACCATGTCCTGGAAGCCGCCCGCCGTGCGGCGATTCCGCGGGTTGTGCTGGCCAGCAGCAACCGCGTGAGCGGGTTCTATCCCATGGCCCATCGCACCGGCCCACAGGAGCCGGTGCGCCCCGACGGCCTGTACGGGGTGAGTAAGGCAGCCATCGAGGCCCTGGGGCGGCTGTACGCGGACAAGTTCGGTGTGTCCGTGGTCTGCCTGCGTATCGGCAGCTTCGAGGAGGCACCCACCGAGTCGCGCCACCTGGCGACTTGGCTCAGCCCGCGTGATGCCGTCGGCTTTTGCCTTGCCGCGCTGACCGCTCCGCTGTCCACGCGCTTTGCCACGGCGTACGCCGTCTCTGCCAACACCCGCCGCTTCTGGGAACTCCCCGCAGAATCCGAACTGGCCTACACACCCATCGACAACGCCGAAACGCATGCGTCGCACATCACTGACTCCGATGTCCCTGCCGATCCCGAAGCCCCGCAGGCCGGCCCGTATGCCCTGCCCGAGTTCACGTTGAAACACATCCGGCCCTGACTCGCCCGTGGCCCCATGCTTGGGCGTTCCGGTGCTCATCGAAGTGAGGAGCCAACGCCAGCCACGGGGTGTGAGTCATCCGGTGAGGGCGAGGTTGTGCAGTCGAGCGATGCCGAGCATCGCGGTGTGAATGCCTTCGCCCTTCAGGCGGCAGTCGCGCAGGATCTTCCAGGTCTTCATTCGGGCAAAGACGTGCTCCACTCGTGCGCGGACCTGTTTGTGTAAGCGGTTGTGCTCCCGCTTCCAGCCGGTTAGTTCTTCCCCATGCGTGCGGCGGTGCGGCATGACCAGCCCAGTCCCTGGATAGCCGCCATCAGCTATTACGGTCGTCCGGCCTACCGCAGCCTTGGCCCCCGATTCCTCCCACGCTCTGCAGTCGTTCCGGTTGCCCGGCAGTGGCCGCCCGACCACAACGACCAAGCGGGTATCAGCGTCGATGACGACCTGGTGGTTGGTGGAGTACCGATAGTTCTTCGACTGCTCGGCTACCGCGTGATCGCGGGTGGGCACCAGCGTCCCGTCGACGATCAGCACCGCGCCTCTCGCGAACCGGCGTCGAGACGACAATGCCAGCAGTGGACCGATATGGCCGATGACCCGACCAGCCGCCGACTTCGAAATCCCGAACAGCAGGGCAAGCTGGCGCATCGTCAAGTTCGTGCGCCAGTAGGTCGCGACCAGGAGAATCCGGTCCTCAAGCGGCAGACCCCACGGACGCCCCAGTCGTGGTTCGGCTGCACTCTCGCGCTGCACTGTGATCACCAACCTGCGGAACGTGCGCGGGCTCAGCCCAGTGAACGGACCTATCCAAGACGACTCCGACGCCGTGATTATCACGCCAGCCACGTCAAGATCATCTCACTCGTGGCCAGCCGTTGCGGGACAACCCTTAGGGCCGATCTAAGCGGGTCGGACGAAGTTGGCTGCGGAGCGGGTAGGTGTCCTGCGGGAGGGCCGCGGCTACGTCAGCAGGAACCTTCGCGGCAAGCCCCGACCGTCCGCAGCGACGACGGCGAGCTACGGCAACCCACCTGGATCACGACCACACCCGCCCTGCACGCTCGGGACCGTCTGGAATGGCGGTTCCGTGCCCGGCCCGAACATGACACGGATCAAGGGGAGTTCAGGTGACGGACGTGCGGCCCAGCCAGCAGATGCGGGACCTCGGAGTCGTCCAGCGCGGCGCCGGCATCCTCACCGAACCGGCCCGCGGCTTCGACCTGCCCGCCGAGCGCGACCAGGCCGAGCGCATCGTGGACGAACTGTTCGCCGCCATGGAACGCATCGGCCAAGTCCACCCCTTCGCCAAGGGCATGGGCATCGCGGCCCCACAGATCGGCATCGGCCGCGCCGCCGCCGTCGTCCAGCCGCCGGATGACGCACCTGCCGTCATCCTGCTCAACCCGCGGATCGCCGCCCACTCGGACGAGAGTGACGAACAGTACGAAGGCTGCCTGAGCTTCTTCGACGTACGCGGACTCGTCCCCCGCCCCCTCAAGATCACGGTGGAGACCACGGCCCTGACCGGCGACGTGGTGGTCACCGAGTACGAGTGCGGCCTCGCCCGCCTCATCCACCACGAGATCGACCACCTCGACGGGCTGCTGTACACCGCACGCATGGCGGCCGGGGTCCAGCCAGTCCCCGTAGAGGAGTACCGCCAGACCGGCCGTGCGTGGGTCTACGACGGGGCTTGAACCGCTGGAAGGCTGCCGGATCAGCGTCGCCGTGTCTGCGGCGGCTGTGGCTGAGCGATTAGGTTAGCCAGTGGTGATTGCACCAGCGGGCCCGTGCGCTGTGCCGCAACCTGAGCCTGTGCCGCACGAGCGCTGGCGCTGGGCGCGGGCCGTGCGCTGAGGCGTTCGATGCGCCAGGTCAGGACCCGTGCGGGGCGGCGGGCGCCATCCAGGACGCGTTGGTCGGCGGCTTGCTGGAGGAGCTGTTCTGGGTCGTGGCCTGCCCTCTCGGCGTCCGCGAGCACGGCTGCGAGTGCACTGAAGGCCGGGTCCTCCAGAACCTGTTCCGCATGGGCAGGAACAGCCTGCCGAATGATGAGGATCTGCCGCTCCACCACCTGCCGGGGAGGCCGGTGCTGGGCGAGCACGGCAAGTGGCGCGACAACGGCCTGGTCGTAGGCATCCTGAAGGTGGAGCAGGGTCTGCTGGGCGGCGGCCACCTGCTGGTCGTGATGGCGGAGCTGGTGCCAGCGGGCGGCGGCGATGACGACGAGGATCGCGGCGTCGAGGAACATCGCCAGCGCCGTGCCATCCCTGGGAACGGGCTCGCGGACCATGGCCCGCACGGCACCGCGCAGGGTGCGGGCGTGCTGGTGCTCGGCTTGGATGCGGGAGCGGGTGGCCCGCTCGAACGCTTCGGCTGCCCGGCGGAGTTGGGAACGAGCATGAGGGGGTGCGAGGAGAGGGAGTACGTCCAGTGCTTCGCCGAAGGCGGCGAGGTGGGCCTGGGCGGCTGCGTCGTCACCGTGATCGAGGCGGTGGGGGATGAGTTCCGCGGCGGCGGTGGCCTGGTGCCAAGGGTTGGGTCGACGCTGGCTCTGTTGCTGCTCGGTGGCTTCGAGTCGCTTTCGGATCTTGGGGAAGGACAGATCCGGGGAGAGGGCAGAGCCGGAGTACCAGATGGGCTCCTGCTTGCTGTTGGTGTCGCCTTGAAGGGCGACGGTGTAGCCGCGCACGTCACCGGAGGGGAAGTGCTTGACGTCGACCAGGACGCCGTCGGTGTCCTGGAGCAGGTGGATGAACTCCTCCGTGCTGGTGGCGGCGGCCACGGCGGTGCGGACCGTGGTGCGCAGCCGTTCGCGGGCGGTGCGGTCGTGGCCGGTGCGCTTGGCCTTCTCCTGTTCGGCGCGGGTGGGGCGCTTGGCGGCGGTGCGGTTCCCGCGGACTACCTGGAACAGGCCGTACTCCTTCTCGACGGCGGCGAGTTCGCGGTCAGCGGTGAGGTAGTCGTTCCAGTGGCGTGCGGTGCGCAGATCGGCTCTGACCTTGGTGGCGGCGATGTGGATGTGGTCCGGCGCGTGCCGCACGGCGACCCAGCGACAGCCGTCCAGGTCGCCCTCGGGCGCGATGCCGGTGGCGGCGACGGCACGGCGGGCGATGTCGCCCCACTCTTCGTCGCTGAGGTGGCGGTCGGTCTCGGCGGCGCGGATCGAGCAGTGCCACACGTGCTGTTCGGGGGCGCGGCCGAGCCGCTCGGCCTGCTTGACGTGCAGGTCGAGGTCGGCGACGAGGAGCTTTTTGGTGGCGTCGAAGTCGCCGGTGGTGCGGCCGGGGTCGGGGGCGAAGCCGTCCCAGGAGGCGACCAGGTGCGGGTCGGTGTGGTCCTTGGCCTTCTTCGTGTCGTACAGGTAGCGGATCAAGTTGGCGGTGTTCTTGCCGCTGGTGATCTTCGCGATCATCGGGCCGCCTTGTGGCTGACGGCCTGGTTGGCGGCTGCCGCGATGTGGCCCACAGTCGCGCCGACGGCGTTCAGGGTGCGGTCGGTCTGGGCCAGCAGGGCGCTGTCTCCGGGGTGAGGTTGGCCGCCGGAGTTGAGCTTCTTGGTGATCTGGTTGACGTTGTGGCCGATGGCCGCAACCTGCTGGCGCAGGGCGTTGAGTTCGTCGATGTAGTCGTCGAGTGGCGAGCGTTGGCCGGGCACGGTGAGGTCGCCGTGGACGTGGGCCAGGGTGACGATGGCGACGTAGTGGGCACCGCTGATGTTCAGCGACCGAGCTTTGGCAAGGATGTCGGCCTTCTCCTCGACGCTGTACCGGGCATCGACACGCTTCTTGCGCTGGCCGTTGGGGTCGGGCTTGCGGCGGCGGGCGACTCGGTGGAGGGCGGCTTCGTCGGCGGCACGCGGCAGCGGCACAGCAGCAGCGGTGTCGGCGCTGATGCCGACGGCATGTTCCTCCTCGGGCACCCCCTGGTGCCCGAGTGCCTCCGCCACCCCCGGGGCGGAGGCTTCCCCGTGGGACCGGTCCTTGGACGGTCCAGCGGCATACCTTGCTGCGCTGTTGAGGCCGGTAGCCATCTCCCGCTGAGGGGTGGGGAGTTCGTGGTGCTGGTTGAGCATGAGTTGGGTCTCCGTGGGGGTGCTGGTGTCGTGTGCCTCGCTGTGCGCGGTCGCCGTGTCTTCGTGCTGGTCCACACGGGGACACGGGGCGAAGCCGGGGAGCGTGTAGGCGATCGGCGCGACCGCAGGGATCAGGTGGCGCCGACAGGTACCGCGTCGAGTTCCCTCTGCCGCTGGGAGACGGCTGCGTCGAGTTCGGTCTGAAGGGCGTCCTTGATCTTGTCCGCTTCCATCCGGCCGATGGTGAGGTCCTGGCTGCGGAACGTGTCCTCGATGTGGCGGCGCGAGGCACGACCCTTTCGCCCCAGTGGCGCGGTGCGCGCGAGGGCGAGCCGTTCGGGGGAGAGCTCGTTGAGCTTGTGGTCTTGCGGTTCGGCGGAGGGTTGCGGCTCCTTGGCCGCTTCGGTGGTGCCCGAAGCCACGTTGGCGGCATCGCGCGCCATGTCGGCGAGGTTGTGGCGCTCTGTGGCATTGGGCTCCTGCGGTCGAGGAGCGGGGTGGCGGTGGACGACGATGTAGAGGTGAACAGCTCCGGCCAGGGCCAGTGGGGCGATGGCGGACAGGGCGCCGACGGTGAGGTCGTCGAGCCGTAGGCCGCCGCCTGGGTGGGTCTGCTGGTTGAGGCGGACGGCGTGCAGGGCGTTGGCCCCGATGCTCGTCAGGGTGGCCGTGCCGACGAGTGCCCACACGTACACGCGGGAGCGCGTCGGGGCGGTGCGGAGCATAAGCAGAGCGCCGACGCCGATGGCGATGAAGCCGTCGATGACGAGAGGGAAGGCGTAGGTGAGCGGTCCGCGGATGTGGATGGCGACGGCCATCTGACGCAGGGCGTCGTAGGAGAGCGCGAAGGCAAAGGCGGCGAGCAGGGCGATGCCCGCGCGGATCGCAGCGGTACTCGATATGGCGGTGGGAGAGGTCAAGCGGAGGCACTCCAGGTGGGGTTGGGCGGCGGCCACCCGGCGGGGATGCGGGCAGGGGTGGCCGCCGTACGGCGTGGTGACTCGTACCACTCGTTACGTGCCTGGTCAGGGCAGGTACGAGAGAAAAGCGATGACGAGACGACTCGTTGTCAGCCGACCACTCGTACCCGCGCTGACCTGCGCGGATACGAGTGGTACGAGACAAGTCGGGTCAGGCTGCGGTGCCGGGGCCAAGCGCGGCCGGGGCCTCGGGCTGCGGGCAGTAGCGGGCCCAGGCATCGAGGAATTGGTTGCGCGCGAAGCCCTTGGCCTGGGCACTGTCGGGGAATCGGCGCGTGCTGGAGCTGATGCCGTAGTCCTTCAGCAGCTCCTGCAGACCCCGCGCGGTCAGCCCCGTGGCGCCGTACTCGGCCCACGGCGCTTCGGCATCCTCGTTGAGGCAGTCGAGCAGGGTGCGGGTCCGCAGGGCAGGCGGGTCGCCGTGGAAAACGAAAGCCCGGCGGATGTCGGTGAGGACGCGGGTCTTCAGGCCGCTGTCCTCGTCCTGCCCAGCCTCGTACGCGGCCATGGAGCGGCAGGCGGCGCGGGCGAGTGCGGGCCAGTCGCCTCCGGCGAGGTCGGCCACGATCACCAGTGGTTCCCAGGTGTCGGCCGCACGGTCCTCGACCGGCATGGACGGCTCCAGGTCCACTGCCCGCTCGTACAGCGGCGTCAGCCAGGCCGCGAGCTGATCGCGGATCGCGTTCAGGGCGGGGGTGTCGCGTCCGACGCGGAAGGAGGCCACCTTCTCGCCCGCTGCCCTGCGGCGCATCCGGATGACCACGGACCGGTCCATGATCGTGTCCGGCAGGTCACCGATCCCCGCGAGCGCGGCCATGGCGAAGGTGGGGAACGCCACCGGCTTGTGCTCGGGACCGGTGACCCGCAGCGTGGGCCGATTGCGTTGGTGTCCGGCGTTGAGCAGGCCGCGCAGCTCCTCGTTCTTCTCTGCCGCCTTGGCGGTGCCGAAAAGAGTGTCGGCCTCGTCCAGCAGGAGTGTTGGCGGATCCTCGTCGGTGATCGAGCGGAAGATCGCCGCAGGGCTGGCGTTCATCGTGATCAGCCGGTGGTGCACGGTCTCGGTCACCATGTCCAGCAGCCGTGACTTACCGCAGCGCTTGGCCGGGCCGACCACCGCCAGACGAGGCGCGTGCTGCCAGGCACGCTGCAGGTGCGTGGCCGCGATCCACAGCGTCACCGCCGTGAGGGCCTCCTCGCTGGGCATGACGACGTACCGCGTGAGCTGCGCCCGCAGATCATTCAGCAGCTGCGCGCCCTCGGTCGCCTCCGGCTCTATACCGGGTACTTCCCCGGGTCCACTCGGGGCCTGCTCCTCGGCGTCGTGGGAGCAATCACTCCGGTCGGCCTCCGTCTCCTCGTCTCCCTCGCTGCGCAGGTGCGCACCCGGCATACCGGGGATGGCAGTTGCGGGCCAGGCCGCATTAGCGGGCGCGGAATAGGAGTCGGGGTTGGTGGGTTGCACTCGGCAGCTCCTCGTCTGGCGGTCGCGGGCTCGCACGCCCTGGCCGCCGGGTCGGTTCCTGTCACTGGGGGCAAGGGAGTCACTGGGCCTCCGGCGTCGCACCGCCGGGGGCCTTCCCTCTTCTCGCGGGCACTGGGCCATGGCGAGGGATCACGAACCGTACGGCCACGTCCTGCCACAGTCCAGCGTTCCTGTGTCAGCTCGGCGCAGAAGCGTCTGCTACGCGCGCCTGTGGTCATGCGGCCAGCCCCAACAGGTTCAACAGGTCGGCGGTCACCACCCGGTAGGTGTTGCCCAGGCGCAGCACCTTGCACGGGTACAAGCCGCGCTTGGCCAGCTCGTACCCCTTGCTCCGCCCGAGCCCCAAAGCTCGGTTGCCGGTCTCCAGGTCAACGGCGGCGGGAAGGTCCAGCAACTCCTCGCGACTCATGCCCTTCGCCCGGTCGGCGGGGTCGTTCTCGCGCATGCGCGCTCCATCCATGACTGAGCCCTCGGCGAACACGACGATCGCACTCGTCTCCAGGCCATGGAATCAACGCTAAGCGAGTTAATGTGTCTACATGACACAGCATCATTCCGACCATGGAATTGAGACGGACGACGAGGACGACGTCCCCGAGTGGGTGGATCAGGTCATGGCCGCCGTGGCCGGCGAGGTCCGCAGACGGCGGAAGGAGTTGAGGTGGAGCGCGCAGGACCTGGCCGACAAGTGCGAGGCGATCGGTCACCCGATCCCCCGCAACGTGATTGCCAACATGGAGTCCGGCCGCCGCTCCAACCTGCCCCTGGTCGACGTCATGGTCCTGGCCCAGGCCCTGAACACATCCCCCATCTGCCTCATCTATCCCGTCGGCTACATCGACGATGTACAGCGACTCCCCCTCGAACACCCCACCTCCACGCTGGACGCCCTGAAGTGGTTCACCGGGGAGAGCACCGAACTCGGCGCCGAGGACGACATGCTGCGCTACTTCCGCGCCCACCACGCCGCCGAGGAGAGGCTCAGGACCGCAAGGCAGGAGGAGGAGGACGCGGGCTACAAGGCCCGGAGTGCCAACAACGCCGATCGGAAGGCCGAAGCCCTCCGCGCTCAGGCCCATGCCGCCGAGGCGGCCGAGGCGGCAAGAGTCCGCCTGAGCGAGGCCCGCGCTTTCATCAGGGAGGAAGGCGTCACGCCTCCCTACCTGTGGCCCGAGCTCGCCGCCGAGGTCGACCCACCCGAATCCGGCCCCAGCACCACTGAGGAGAACGACGTTTGAAGGGCTCCACCCACCGCCGCTGCTACTGCCGCGACCCCAAGACCGGAAAGCCGCTCGGCAAGAACTGCCCCAGGCTCTCCAGCCGCAAGCACGGCTCGTACTCCGTACGCCAGGAGCTCCCGCCCCGCGAGGACGGCACTCGCCGCACCTTCAGTCGCGCTGGCTACGAGTCCCTCAAGGCCGCCCAGGCCGACCTCGACCACGTTCGCTCCCTCATCGGTCTCGCCGAATCCGACGACGCCGACAGCGTCTCCCGTCTCGTCGCGATGCTGGAGGGGATCGTCACCGAGAAGGCGCCGCTGCCCGACGTCGAGGAGACGAGGCGGCGCCTCAACGCGGGCGTAGCCCTACGCGGCAGCCTCACCGTCGGCGAGTGGCTCGACAGCTGGTTCGCCGCGAAGAAGCGCCGCAAGACCACCCTCAACGGCTACGCCTCGCACATTCGCGTCCACCTGAAGCCGCGCATCGGGCACGTCCGCCTCGACCGACTCAATGTCGGTCACCTGGTGGAGATGTTCGACGCGATCGCCGACGCCAACGAGGTCATCGCAGCCGAGAACCAGGCCCGCCGCGAACAGAAGGCCCGCTGCAAGCCGAACAAGCCCGGCCGCCCCGTGGCCGCCGAGCGCGACCGCCTCGCCCACGAGCGGGCCAAACTCGCGGAGATGAAGCCGTTCCGGAAGCTGAACGGCCCGAGCACCTGGCAGGCCATCCGCCGCACCCTGCGCGCCGCGCTGAACTCGGCCATCGCCCAGCAGCTCATCACCTTCAACCCCGCCACCCACGTCGAACTCGCGTCGGGCAAGCGGCCCAAGCCCCTGCTGTGGACCGACGAGCGCGTACGGCGCTGGCGCGAGACGGGTGAGATACCCGGCCCGGTCATGGTGTGGACACCCCAGCAATTCGGCGTCTACCTCGATGCGGCCGAGAGCGACCGGCTCTATGCGGCCTTCCACCTCATGGGCAGCCGCGGCCTCCGCCGAGGCGAGACGGTCGGCCAGGACTGGCACGAGATTGATCTCGACGTCGGCCTCATCACTCCGGCCAAGGAGATCGTGGTCGACGGCTGGGACCCGTACGAGTCCGAACCGAAGACCGACGGCAGCGCGAACACCATCGCACTGGACTCGGCGAACGTCGCCGTGCTCCGCGACCACAAGGCCCGCCAGGATAAGGAACGCGCCGAGTGGGGCACAGCCTGGCAGGACACGGGCAAGGTCTTCACGCAGGAGGACGGCTCCTGGCTGCACCCCGAGACGATCTCCTTGAGCTTCCGCCGCATCCTCGCGACGACCAACCTACCGCCCATCACGCTTCGCGACCTGCGCCATGTCGCGGCGACTCTCACTCACGGCGGTGGCGGCGACATCCACGCGGTGAAGGAGACCCTGCGGCACTCCACCATCACGCTCACCTCGGACACGTACACGAGCCTGCTCCCCGAGGTCGACCGCGAGATCGCCGAGAAGGCCGCAAGCCTGATCCCCCGGGCCTGGAAGGCTGGGAAGGCCGAGCAATCCGCTGACGAGAGCCCTGATGACGGCCCGTCCGCTCACGCATCGCTCACGCAAGAGCCGGAAAACGGAGCAGCGTCCGAGCCGACCAAAGTCGACCCGAACGCTGCGTAGCAGGTCAGAGGGGGTTTCCCTCTCCCGCTCTCGGTAGACCGTGTGGGACTCGAACCCACAACCAATGGATTAAAAGTCCACTGCTCTGCCAATTGAGCTAACGGTCCTCGTCGGTGCACCCCCGAGCATAGCGGGAGGGACCCCGCCGTCCGATCGGGTATCGCCGTCGAGGGCCGCCGGAGGTCACGGATCCAGTGGTTCCGGCTGCCCGGAGCGCGCCGCCTCGCGGGCCAGTGTGCGCTCGTGCTCCGGATTGAGGAACCAGTGTCTGGCCGAGGCCCACCACCAGGTCGCCGCGGAGCCCAGGACGACGAGTACCGCGATCGGGGCGTAATTGAAGGTCTCCCAGGTGACCGGCGAGACCTGCGGCAGCATGAACAGGACGGTGATCACGCCGACCCAGCCCACCGCGACGACGCCGACCGGGCGTGACCAGCGGCCCAGGTGCCAGGGTCCGCGCTCGAAGGCGTCGCCACGGCGCAGCCGCAGCAGGGTCGGGATGACGTAGGCGATGTAGAGGCCGATGACGGCGATCGAGGTCACCGCCGCGTACGCCGTGACGTTGATCAGATACGGCAGGCCGAGCACCAGCGCCCCGAGCGCGGCGAGCCACACCGCGGCGACGGGGGTGCGGGTGCGCGGGCTCACCGAGTGCCAGACGTGCGAGAACGGCAGCGCGCCGTCGCGCGAGAAGGCGTAGATCATGCGGGAGTTGGCGGTCACGGACGCCATGCCGCAGAAGAGCTGCGCGCCGATCACGACGAGGAGCAGGAGCTTGCCGCCCGTCGCGCCGAGCGCGTCGAGCAGGATCTGCGCGGGCGGCGCACCCGTCGCGGACTCGCGTGCGCCGTCGTACGACTGGATGGCGAAGGTGAAACCGAGCAGCAGGACGAAACCCGCTATCCAGGACGTCCAGATGGAGCGGACGATGCCCTTCGGGCCCGCCGTCGACGCGTCGTGGGTCTCCTCCGTCATGTGCGCGGAGGCGTCGTAGCCGGTGAAGGTGTACTGGGCCATGAGCAGCCCGATGAGTACGACGTACAGGCCGCTGCCCCACCCCGTGTTGTTGACGAACTCGGTGAAGACGAACGACGCCGACTGGTGCGAGTCCGGCGAGAACGCGAGCGCGCCGACGATGACGGCGACCCCTGCCACGTGCCACCAGACGCTGATGCTGTTGAGCAGCCCCACGATGCGTACGCCGAAGGTGTTCAGGAGTCCGTGCAGCACGAGGATCGCGGCGAAGAGCAGGATCGTGCGGCCCTCGGTGACGGTGAAGTCGAACTGCAGGTTCAGGTACGCGCCGAGGAAGGACGCCGCCCCGAAGTCGATCCCCGCGGTCACGGCGACCTGCCCGAGCACGTTGAACCACCCGGTGAACCACGCCCAGGCGGCAGCGGTGCGGGTGGGCGCGAGGCGGTGCGCCCAGAAATAGAGCCCGGCCGACGTCGGATAGGCGGAACAGATCTCCGCCATCGCGAGCCCGACGAACAGCGTCATCAGTCCGACCCCGACCCATCCCCAGGTGATCAGGGCGGGACCGCCGGTGTTCATGCCGAACAGGTACATGGTGAGGCAGCCGGACAGCACCGAGATGATCGTGAACGAGACGGCGTAGTTGGAGAACGCGGACATGCGGCGGGCCAGGACCTGGGTGTAGCCGAGCTGGGCGAGGCGTTCCTCGTCGGAGCCGGGTGGCGAGGCAGGTGGTGGGCCGGGCGGTGGTGGGTTCATGCACGAGCGTTGCCCACGACAGGGACATGACACACGTCACGTTTGGCATACGACAGCGGGCCCGCCCCGAAGGGACGGGCCCGCTGCCTCAGTTCACTCGCTCAGGCGTCGGCGTCAGCCGTTGCGCTTCCAGCGCGGCTTGTCGTCGCGGCGGCCGAAGGAGCCGGTGCCCGTGCCGGAGCGGTCGCGGTTGAACGCCGGGCGGTCGTGGCCGCCGGAGCGGGCGCCGCCGGAGGGGCGGTCGTCGCGACGGTCACGGTTGAACGGGCGGTCGCTGCCGCGGTGGCCGCCGGAGGGGCGGTCGTCGCGGCGGAAGCCGGAGCCGCCACCACGGTTGTCGTCACGGCGGTCGCCGCCACGGAAGCCGCCCGAGGGACGGTCGTCGCGACGGAAGCCGGAGCCGCCACCACGGTTGTCGTCACGACGGTCACGGTTGAAGCCGCCCGAGGGACGGTCGTCACGGCGGAAGCCGGAGCCACCGCCACGGTTGTCGTCACGACGGTCACGGTTGAAGCCACCGCCACCCTCGCGGCGGTCGCCGCCACGGAAGCCGGAGCCACCGCGGTCGTCACGACGCTCGAAGGAACGGCCGCCACGGTCGTTGCCGCGGTCGCGGTTGAAGCCGCCGCGGTCGCCACCCTCGCGACGGTCGCCGCCACGGAAGCCGGAGCCACCGCGGTCGTCACGACGCTCGAAGGAACGGCCACCGCGGTCGTCACGGCGCTCGCGCTCGTAGTTGCCGCGCTCGTCGCGCTGCGGACGGCGCTCCTCGCGGGCGGCGGGCTGCTCCGGGACGGAGGCGGCGGCCTCGACAGCGGCCTCGGCGGCAGCGGCGGCCTCGGCCACCGCGGTCTCCGGGTCGTCGCCGCGCTCACGGGCGGCACGCGCGGTGAGGCGCGAGGCCTCCTCGCGCAGCTCGGTGGCGCGACGCGTCGCGCGCTCCAGCTCCTTGGTGAGGTCCTTGACCTCACGCTCGGCCTGGGTCGCGGCGTTGCCCGCGGAGTCGGCCTGCACCTCGGTCATCGAACGGGCGCCGGTGATCTCGGCGACCTCCGGGTCGAAGGTGCCGCCGCCGTTGATGATGTGGCGCGAGGCGTCGACGCCCGCGTCCTCCATCAGGCGGAAGATCTGGCGGCGCTGGTGCGGCAGCGAGAGGGACACGACCGTGCCGGAGCGGCCCGCGCGAGCGGTACGGCCTGAACGGTGCAGGTAGTCCTTGTGGTCACCGGCCGGGTCCACGTTCAGGACCAGGTCGATGCCGTCGACGTGAATGCCTCGGGCGGCGACGTCGGTCGCGACGAGCGCGTTGACGTAGCCCTTCTTGAAGTCCTCAAGAACGCGCGTACGAGCGCCCTGCGTCATGCCGCCGTGCAGCGCGTCGGCCTTCACACCGGACTCGCAGAGCTGCTCGGCGATGCGGTCGGCACCCAGCTGCGTACGGACGAAGATGATCGTGCGGCCCTTGCGCGCGGCGATGGCGGCCGTGACGGGCGCCTTGTCGCGGGGCTTCACGATGAGGATGTGGTGCGTCATGGTCGTGACGTTGCCCTGGGCGCTGTCGACCTCGTGCGTCACCGGGTTGTTCAGGTAGCGCTTGACCAGCGTGGAGATCTCGTTCTCCATCGTGGCCGAGAACAGCATGCGCTGGCCGCCGCCGGGAACCTGGTCGAGCAGCTCGGTGACCTCGGGCAGGAAGCCCAGGTCGGACATCTGGTCGGCCTCGTCGAGCACCGCGATCTGGGTGTTCTCGAGCGAGCAGGCGCCGCGGTTGATGAGGTCGCGCAGACGGCCCGGGGTGGCGACGAGGATGTCGACGCCGCGCTCCAGGGCGTAGATCTGGTTGCCCATCGACGTACCGCCGCAGACGACCTTCATCTTCAGGCCGAGCACGTCGCCGTACGGCTGGAGGGCGTCCGCGACCTGCATCGCGAGCTCGCGGGTCGGGGTCAGGATGACGCCGCGGGGCTTCTTCTTCTCGGTGCGGCCGTCGGAGGCCAGCGTCGCCAGCATCGGCAGGCCGAAGGAGAGGGTCTTGCCGGAGCCGGTGCGGCCACGGCCGAGGATGTCCTTGCCGGCCAGGGCGTCCGGGATGGTCGCGGCCTGGATCGGGAAGGGCGTGGTGACGCCGTTCTGCGCGAGCTTGCGGACGATGCCCTCGGGCAGACCGAGGTCGCCGAAGGTGAGCTCGGGCTCGGCGTCGGCGTCGGCCTCAGCGGCGTCGGTGGCGACCTCGGCCTCAGCGGCGTCGGCGTCGGCGTCGGGGGTGACCTCGGTGACGTCCTCGGCCTGAGCCGACTCGACGATCTCGACGGCCTCGGCGACGGCCTCTACGGCGTCGCTCTCGACGGCCTCGACCGACTCGTTCTCGGGCAGGACGGCGTGGTCAGAACTGAAAATGGACATGCGAAATGCGAAACCTTCCGGAGTCTCGGCACGCGCCCGTCAACTCCGTGATTTCGCAATGGACCGCCTCTATGCGGTCAGCCACGGCAAGGGAGAGTACGCGCCACGCGGCGCTCTTCTGTGTCGGCGCCGGGCAAATGGGATCAAACGATCTACCACCATACGCACCCTCCACCCCATATGGCAAACCGCCCTCCCCCGGACCCCTCTCGACCTGCGAAAACGACCCGGGCGAGCCCGCCCCGAACCCGCCCCGCCCCGAGCCCGCCCCCACGAGCCCTCCCGCGAATTACCGAGGCCCCACCTGAGGCGACGGCTCGCGCCCCGCGCTCTCCCCTTCGCGCCGCTGCAGCTGCGCGTCCTGACCGGACTCCTCGTGCGCCGATGACGACGGCTCCGGAGTGGTCGGATCCGGCGTCGGGGTCGGCGTCGGCTTGGGCGGCGTGGGCGTCGGCGTGTCCCGCGTCGGAGTCGGCTTCGGCTTCTCCGGAGACGGCTTCTCCGGCTTGCCGGGCTTCGTCGGCTCGGCCGAGGCCTGCCCGGAGGAGGACGCGGACGGCTTCGCGTCCCCCGCAGGGGACTCACCGGCCTTCACCGCCGCGTCGTCGTCCTCGCCCTTCCCCTTGCCCTTGCCCTTCCGCTTGCCGCTGCCGTGCTCCCGGTCACCGCCCGAGCCGCTGTCGCCGTCCCGGGCCACGGGGCCGCCGTCGGGCGCCGCGGCGCCGCCCCGGTGCCCGGCGGAACGCCCGGGACCCGGCGCGTTCCCGTCGTCACTGACGCTCATGCAGCCCGCGGTCGCCGCGACGGCCACCGCGACGGTGGCCCAACGGGCAAAAACGTACAACTGGCGCACGGCCGAGCACCTCCGGGGCGCTGGGAATCGGGACGCCCTGCCCAACTCCCACGGCCCGCCCAAGGACACGGAGCGCCACCCGCGCCCGGACGCACACCCGCACCCGAGCACGGCCCCCGCTCACCCGTACCCGAACAACGACCGACCCCGGTCACCTCCCCCGGACCCGGGTCACCCGTACCCGAGCGCGTGCAGCCGCTCGTCATCGATCCCGAAGTGGTGCGCCACCTCGTGCACCACGGTGATCTCCGTCTCCGCGACCACATCGTCGCGCGACTCGCACATCCGCAGCGTCGGCCCCCGGTAGATGGTGATGCGGTCCGGCAGGACCCCGGCGTACCACTCGCCCCGGTCGGTCAGCGGCGTCCCCTCGTAGAGCCCGAGCAGTTCGGGATCGTTCGACGGCGGCTCGTCCTCGACGAAGACGGCCACGTTGTCCATCAGCCGAGTCAGCTCCGGCGGAATCCGGTCGAGCGCCTCGGCGACCAGTTCCTCGAACTCCTCGCGCGTCATCTCCAGCACACCCCCATTGTCGACCACGTCGTCCGCCCCGTCCCGGCATACCCGCCCCCGCACTTGGGCATACCGGACCAATGGCCCGCGACTTCACAGTCGTTCTCCAGGGCGTACGAAGGGTGGGCAGCGCCCTCGTAGGCCACTACCGAGCTCGCCGCGGCCACCCCGTGGGCGAACTGATCAGCCCTCCGCACCCCTATGCCCGTGCGTTCAGCCTGGTCACGGTCGTCCTGGTGGGCGCCTGGCTCGGCCTGCTCATCGTCGGCAGCGTGCGCGCGCCGGTCGGCCCGATGGACACCCGGATGACGCTGCGGCCCTCCCTGTCCGGCGGCACGAAGATCAACGTCTCCCCGCTCGGCGCCCTCGAACTCCGCTCGCACACGGCCCCGATCCGCCTCGACGTGGACGTGGACCGCCTGGACCCGGTGCGCTCCCAGGCCCTGGTGGACCACCCCGAGCGGCTCGCCGGGCTCCAGGAGGAGGTGGCGCGCGACGTCGGCCACGGCACGCTCGACCTGGCCGTGCGCTCCTGCGTCGCCGTCGTCTCCGGCGCCACCGCGCTGGGCCTCGCCGTCTACCGCCGCCCGCGCCGCGCCCTGGCGGCGGGCGGTCTGGCCCTCACCCTGCTCGCGGCGTCCGGCACCGCCGCGTACGCCACCTGGAACCCGAAGTCCGTCCTGGAGCCGAAGTTCTCCGGACTGCTCAGCAGCGCCCCCTCGGTCGTCGGCAACGCCCGCAGCATCGTCAGCGAGTTCGACGTCTACCAGCAGGAGTTGGCGCGCCTGGTCGCCAACGTCACCAAGCTCTACGACGTGACGTCCACGCTCCCCGCCTACCAGCCGGACCCCACCACGATGCGGGTCCTGCACGTCTCGGACATCCACCTCAACCCGGCGAGCTGGAAGATCATCGCCTCCCTCGTCGAGCAGTACGACATCGACGTCATCGTCGACTCCGGCGACACCATGGACCACGGCTCGGCCACCGAGAACGCCTTCCTCGACCCGATCGCCGACCTGGGCGCGCCCTACGTGTGGGTGCGCGGCAACCACGACTCGCACACCACCCAGCGCTACCTGGAGCGCTTCGAGAACGTCCACGTCCTCGACGACGGCAGGGCCGAGACCGTCGCGGGCCTGCGCTTCGCGGGCATCGGCGACCCGCAGTACACCCCCGACCGCTCGGTGAAGACGCAAGGTGACGCGGTCGAGCACCTGGCGGGCATCCGCCTGGCATCGGCCCTGCGCGCGGAACGCGCGGCGGGCACCCCGGTCGACGTGGCCGTCGCGCACAACCCGACGGCGGCGCGCGAGACGGACGGCGAGGTGCCGCTCGCCCTCGCGGGCCACGTCCACCACCAGGAGATGGAGGTCATGGAGGAGGGCACGCGGCTGCGCGTCGAGGGGTCGACGGGCGGCAGCGGGCTGCGCGCGGTCGAGGACAAGTACCCCGACCCGGTCCAGGCTTCGGTGCTCTACCTGGACCGTACGACCAAGCGGCTGCAGGCCTGGGACGAGATCAAACTGGGTGGACTCGGCCTCACGAAGGCGGAGGTCAGCCGCCATCTCCCCAAGGAGAACCAGCCGGGCGCACCCCCTTCGCCGACCACCCCCGCCCCCTCCTCCTAAACCGTTTTGGCGATACCTCCCCGCATCCCATATGCTTCTCACGTCCCCGACGCGCTGCAAAGCGCCCAGGCGGGCCTCTTAGCCCTCATCGTCTAGTGGCCCAGGACGCCGCCCTTTCAAGGCGGTAGCACGGGTTCGAATCCCGTTGGGGGCACGCAACACCTTGTGCGAGACTAGTGCTCGCACAATGCTTGGTCCTGTGGAGCAGTTTGGAGTGCTCGCCACCCTGTCAAGGTGGAGGCCGCGGGTTCAAATCCCGTCAGGACCGCTTGCAGATCACCTCGGTGAACTGCGTGGCTGGGTAGCTCAGTTGGTACGAGCGATCGCCTGAAAAGCGATAGGTCGCCGGTTCGATCCCGGCCCCAGCCACTTCCCCAGAAGCTCCGCCCGGTGGGCGGGGCTTCTGTCGTTTCACCCGCCGACAGCCACCGCGTGAGCGTGAGCGGGCGCGGACTCCCGGCCGCCCGGATGCCGGTGCCGCCACACCCAGAAGACCGCACTGGAGAGCACCGCCCAGCCCGCGAGCACCAGGAACGGGAACGCGTGCTGGTGCCCGCCGAAGTACACCGCGGTGTGCTGCGCGTTGACCGAGGCTCCCGGCGGCAGCCACCGCCCGATGTGCCCGAGCACCGACGGAAGCAGGGGCCACGACACCGCGCCGCCCGACGACGGATTGCCGAGCAGCACCATCAGCCCCCACGTCGGGATCATCGCCCAGCGCCCGAACAGCGTGTTGAACATCGTGAAGACCATGCCCGACGTGAACATCGTCAGCGCCAGGATCAGCCAGGACTCCACGAACGGCAGGTCCACGGCGCCCAGCCACCAGTCCACGACGGCCGCGATGACGAACGCGCCGAGCAGCGCGTAGAGCGCCGTGAACCCGATCCGCTCCGCCGGATTGAGCCCCCGCGCGTGCACGCTCAGCTGGATCGCGCCGACGAAGCCGATGATCACGGCGGCCAGCGAGATGTAGAAGATGGCGAGCCCGCGCGGATCGCCCTCCTGCAGCGGCTTGACGTCCTTCACCGTCACCGGCACGCCGACCTCCGCGCCCACCTTCGGCGCGGTCTCCGCGAGCACCTGGGCGACCGAGGCCCCGGACGCCCCCGACACGTCGAAGGTGACCCTGCCGTCAGGGCCCGCGTCGACGATCGCGAAGACCTCCTGCTCGTCCACGCCCTGCCGCGCCGCGGCCACGCTGTCGTACCCGCGCACCTCCAGGGAGGCGTTCAGGGCCTTCTCCATGCCGTCGAGGAACGTCTTGCCGCGCGCCGAGTCCTGCGCGCCGACGACCGCCGTGGGGATCCGGTGGGGCGTCGGGTTCGCCATGGAGTAGGTGTACGAACCCGCGAAGAGCCCCGCGGCGGCCGCCAGGATGAACACGAGCACGGTCGCGGGCAGGAAGGGCGACTCCTTGAAGGCGCCCCACCGCTCGCTCCTCGTCGGAACCCGCCCGTGCGCGCCGTGATCAGACATACGGCCACGCTAAAGCACCCAAAAGGGACTTACCCCTCCGGGGCCTCCGCGGCCTCCACGGAGCCGGTCCGCCGGCCCCGCCACCACCGGACCCCGAGCACCACGGCGACCAGGGCCACGACCCCGACCAGCAGCGCGGCGTCCGGCACCGCGCGGCCGACGCCGCTCGCCCACTGCTCCACCGCGAACGAGTCGTCCACGTCGAGCAGACCGGGCAGCGCGGTCGTCCCGTCGTACGCGAGGAACAGCGCGCCGAGCCCGATGAAGAAGAGTCCGGACAGCAGCGAGGTGGTGTGCAGTTCGAACCGCCCCACCGTGAACGTCCGGCCCCGCAGCCACCGGCGCCGCCCCAGGTCGAACCGCTCCCAGAGCAGCGCGAGCAGGAAGAGCGGCACGGCCATACCGAGGCCGTAGACGGCGAGCAGGAGCCCCCCGTACACCGGGCTCCCGCTCACCGCCGCCACCGTGAGGACGCTGCCGAGGATCGGTCCCGCGCAGAACCCGGCGAGCCCGTACACCGCACCGAGTGCATACACGGAGAACGCGGTGGTCGGCCTGATCCGCCCCGACAGCTCGGCCATCTTGCGCGAGGCGAACCCCATGCCGAGGATCTGCAGCGCCCCGAGCCCGATGATCAGCCAGCCCGCGACGAGCACCAGCTGGTCGCGGTGGCCGAAGAAGAACCGCCCCGCGTAGGACCCGGCGGCGCCCAGCGGCACCAGGGTCGTGGCGAGCCCGGCGTAGAAGATGCCGGTGCGGGCGACGAGACGGGACGTCGAGTCGATCGAGTAGGCGAAGAAGGCCGGGAGCAGCAGGGCGCTGCACGGGCTGACCAGGGCGAGGAGTCCGCCGAGGAAGGCGGCGAAGTATCCGACGTCGGCGGTCACTTGTCCGCCGCCTTCGGGCCCTTCGCGTCCTTCGAGTCCTTGGCGTCCTTCGCGCTCTTGGCCGCCGCCTCGATCGCCTGGTCGAAGACCTGGTCGGGCTGGGCACCCGAGACGGGCCGACCGTTGATCACGAAGGACGGCGTGGAGGTGGCTCCGAGGCCGTACGCCTCCTCCTGGTCCTTCTTCACCGCGGCCTTCGCCGCGTCGCTGTCCGCGTCGCTGACGAAGCGGCCGACGTCCTTGACCCCGGCCTCCTTCGCGAGCTCCTTGAGGCGGTCGTCGCCGAAGCCCTTCTCCTTGGACCCCTCGGCGTACGCGGCCTCGTGGAACTGCCAGAAGCGGCCCTGCTCACCGGCCGCCCAGGCGCCGCGCGCGGCCCGCTCGGAGTCCTCGCCGAAGATCGGGAAGTTGCGCCATTCGATGCGCAGGGTGCCCTCGTCGACGTACTTCTTCACCAGGCCAGGCTCGGTGTCGCGGGCGAACTTGCCGCAGAAGCCGCACTTGAAGTCGGCGTACTCGACCATCACGACGGGCGCGTCGGCGCGCCCCTGCGCGAGCGGGTCCTTGGCGTCGC
Source organism: Streptomyces kanamyceticus (assembly GCF_008704495.1). Taxonomy (NCBI): domain Bacteria; kingdom Bacillati; phylum Actinomycetota; class Actinomycetes; order Kitasatosporales; family Streptomycetaceae; genus Streptomyces; species Streptomyces kanamyceticus. The sequence goes on along the minus strand of NZ_CP023699.1, from coordinate 5,286,256 downwards.
GCCTGGCGAGCTTCTCCAGCTCGGGGTAGACACCGGCCTGCTGCTCGGCGGAGGGCGCCGCGCCCGCGGCCTCCTCCTTCACCGTGCTGGTGGAGTCGTCGGGCTTGGTGGCGGTGTACGAGGCGACGCCGAGCAGCACGGCGGCGACGGCGACACCCGCGCCGATGGCGATGTTCCTGCTCTTCTTGTTGTTGTCGTTCTTGGGCATCAGAGCGATCTCTCTTGTCCTGTTGTACGTCGATGAAGGGGCCCCTGAGACAGGGGCCTCCTACACGCGCAGGATCGAGAGGTCGACCGGGGAAGGCGGTTCGAGCTCGGGCGGCCCTCGCACCGGGTTCAGGCCGAGAACGGCCTGGTCCTCGCCCCACGAGCCGGACGTGCCGTGCGCCTGGACGAGCGCGGGCAGCAGTTCGTACGCGGAGCTGGGGCGCGGCGGCGACGCGGGGCGCTGCTCGGCGTCGTGCTGTCCGCCCTTGCCGCAGCCGGGCGCTTCCCGGCCCTCCAGGGCCTGCGCCTCCGCGGCAGCCGACCGCGTCGGCAGCGACTCCTTGGCCACCACCGCCGTCGGGCCCGCCGCCCGCGCCGCAGCGGCGGGCGCGCAGAACAGGCCGAGCACGACGAGCAGCACCCCCACCAGAGGGCACCACGTCGTACGGGCACGGGACAACATGCCCGGAATCGTACGTGCCACGGCGCTCCCACGGAGAAATCGGTTCGCCACCGCCGAGTCGCGGGTGAGATCCTGGGACCCGTATGTCTACGCAGCCTGCCCTCGCCCTGGACACCCTCGCCCCCCGCCTGACCGAGCTCTCGCTGCGCGACGAGCACCGGATCGGCCGGCGGCTGGAGGGTGCGCGCCGGATCCGTAAGCCCGAGGCCCGTGCCACGGTCCTCGCCGAGATCGCCGAGGACGTGGCGAAGGCCGAGGCGCGGATGGCCGAGCGCGGCTCCCGCGTGCCCGCGATCACGTACCCCGAGCAGCTGCCGGTCAGCCAGAAGAAGGACGACATCGCCGAGGCGATCCGCGACCACCAGGTCGTGATCGTCGCGGGCGAGACGGGCTCCGGCAAGACCACGCAGATCCCCAAGATCTGTCTGGAGCTCGGCCGGGGCGTGCGCGGCATGATCGGCCACACCCAGCCGCGCCGCATCGCCGCGCGTACGGTGGCCGAGCGCGTGGCCGAGGAGATGAACACGCCGCTGGGCGAGGCCGTCGGCTGGAAGGTCCGCTTCACCGACCAGGTCAACCAGGACGGCACGTTCATCAAGCTGATGACGGACGGCATCCTGCTCGCCGAGATCCAGACGGACCGCGAACTGCGCGCGTACGACACGATCATCATCGACGAGGCCCACGAGCGCTCGCTCAACATCGACTTCCTGCTCGGTTACCTGGCCCAGCTGCTGCCCAAGCGCCCGGACCTGAAGGTCGTCATCACCTCGGCGACCATCGACCCCGAGCGGTTCTCGCGGCACTTCGGCGAGGCCCCGATCGTCGAGGTCAGCGGCCGTACGTATCCGGTGGAGGTCCGCTACCGCCCGCTCCTCGAAGAGGACGGCGACGACAGCGACCGCGACCAGATCACCGCGATCACCGACGCCGTCGAGGAGCTCCAGAGCGAGGGCGAGGGCGACATCCTCGTCTTCCTCTCCGGCGAGCGCGAGATCCGGGACACGGCGGACGCGCTGAACAAGAAGAACTATCGGTTCACGGAAGTCCTCCCCCTGTACGCCCGGCTCTCGCACGCCGAGCAGCACCGCGTGTTCCAGCAGCACACGGGAAGACGGATCGTCCTCGCGACGAACGTCGCGGAGACCTCCCTGACCGTCCCCGGCATCAAGTACGTGATCGACCCGGGCACGGCCCGCATCTCCCGCTACAGCCACCGCACCAAGGTGCAGCGGCTGCCCATCGAGGCGATCAGCCAGGCCAGCGCCAACCAGCGCAAGGGCCGCTGCGGCCGTACGTCGGACGGCATCTGCATCCGGCTGTACAGCGAGGACGACTTCGTCTCCCGGCCCGAGTTCACGGACGCGGAGATCCTCCGTACGAACCTCGCCTCGGTCATCCTGCAGATGACGGCGGCCGGGCTCGGCGAGATCGAGAAGTTCCCCTTCATCGACCCGCCGGACCACCGCAACATCCGCGACGGCGTCCAGCTCCTCCAGGAACTGGGCGCGCTCGACCCCGCCCAGAAGGACCCGAAGAAGCGCCTCACCCAGCAGGGCCGCAAGCTCAGCCAGCTCCCCGTCGACCCGCGCCTGGCCCGCATGGTCCTGGAGGCCGACAAGAACGGCTGCGTACGCGAGGTCATGGTGATCGCCGCCGCGCTCTCCATCCAGGACCCGCGCGAGCGCCCCGCGGAGAAGCAGGCGCAGGCCGACCAGCAGCACGCCCGCTTCAAGGACGAGACGAGCGACTTCCTCGCCTTCCTGAACCTGTGGCGGTACGTCCGGGAGCAGCAGAAGGAGCGCGGCTCGTCCTCGTTCCGCCGGATGTGCAAGGCGGAGTACCTGAACTTCCTGCGCATCCGCGAGTGGCAGGACATCTACACGCAGCTGCGCACGGTCGCCCGGCAGATGGGCATCCACCTCAACGAGGACGACGCCCCCGAGCAGCACGTCCACATCTCCCTCCTCGCCGGTCTCCTCTCCCACATCGGGATGAAGGACGTGAAGGAGTCGAAGGAGAGCAAGGAGAAGGACCCCAAGCAGCGCGGCGGGCGGAACGAGTACATCGGCGCGCGCAACGCCAAGTTCGCGGTCTTCCCCGGCTCGGCGCTCTTCAAGAAGCCCCCGCGCTTCATCATGTCGGCGGAGCTGGTGGAGACCTCCCGCCTGTGGGCCCGCGTGAACGCCCGCATCGAGCCCGAGTGGGTCGAGCCGCTCGCGCAGCACCTGCTGAAGCGGACGTACAGCGAACCGCACTGGGAGAAGGACCAGGCCGCCGTGATGGCGGTCGAGAAGGTCACGCTCTACGGCGTCCCGATCGTCACCGACCGCAAGGTGAACTACGGCCGCATCGACCCCGAGGTCTCCCGCGACCTCTTCATCCGCAACGCACTGGTCGAGGGCGACTGGCGCACGCACCACAAGTTCTTCGCCGCCAACCGCAAGCTCCTCACCGAGGTGGAGGAGCTGGAGCACCGCGCGCGCCGCCGCGACATCCTCGTGGACGACGAGACGCTCTTCGACTTCTACGACCAGCGGGTGCCCGAAGACGTCGTCTCCGGTGCGCACTTCGACTCCTGGTGGAAGAAGAAGCAGCGGGAGGAGCCCGAGCTGCTCGACTTCGAGCGCTCCATGCTCATCAACGAGAAGGCGGGGGACGTCTCCAAGGACGACTACCCGGACTCGTGGCGGCAGGGGCAGCTCAAGTTCAAGGTGACGTACCAGTTCGAGCCGGGCGCGGACGCGGACGGCGTCACCGTCCACATCCCGCTCCAGGTCCTGAACCAGGTCACGGACGACGGCTTCGACTGGCAGATCCCCGGCCTTCGCGAGCAGGTCGTGATCGAGCTGATCCGCTCCCTGCCCAAACCGATCCGCCGCCATTACGTCCCCGCGCCGAACTACGCGACGGCGTTCCTCGACCGGGCCGTGCCCCTCCAGGAGCCGCTGCACGTCACCCTCGCGCGCGAGCTCCAGCGGATGGTCGGCGTGCCGGTCGCGCCGGACGACTTCGATCTGACGCGCGTGCCCGACCACTTGAAGATCACCTTCAGGATCACCGACGAGCGCCGCAAGAAGCTCGCCGAGGACAAGGACCTGGAGGCCCTCAAGCTCCGCCTCAAGCCCAAGGCCCGCAAGGCGATCTCGCAGGCGGCCGCGGCGACGGCGGAGCGCACGGGCGGCTCGTCGGTCGAGCGCGCGGGCCTCACGGACTGGACGATCGGCACGCTCTCGCGCGTCTTCGAGACCCGGCGCGCGGGCCAGCCGGTGAAGGCCTACCCGGCGCTCGTGGACGACGGCGACACGGTCTCCGTGCGCCTCTTCGACAGCGAGGCGGAGCAGCTGGAAGCCATGTGGCGCGGCACCCGGCGGCTCATCCTGCGCAACATCCCGGTGAATCCGGCCAAGTTCGCCTCGGACAAACTGACCAATCAGCAGAAGATCGCCCTGTCCGCGAACCCGCACGGCTCCACGCAGGCGCTCTTCGACGACTGCGCGATGGCCGCCGCGGACAAGCTGATCGCGGACTTCGGCGGGCCCGTCTGGGACGAGGAGTCCTACCGCAAGCTCTTCGACAAGGTGCGCGCCGAGATCGTCGACACGACCGTGCGCGCGGTCGGCCAGGTCCAGCAGGTCCTCGCCGCCTGGCAGGCCTGTGAGCGCCGCCTGAAGTCGACGAAGAGCCCGACGCTGCTCGCGAACCTGTCGGACGTGCGGGAGCAGCTGAACTCCCTCATCAAGCCCGGTTTCGTGACGGAGACGGGCATCAGGCGCCTCGCGGACCTGATGCGGTACATGGTGGCGGCGGACCGACGCCTTCAGCAGATGCCGACCAACGTCCAGCGGGACACCAGCCGCATGGACAAGGTCCACGAGATGCGCGACGAATACCTGTGGCTGCTCGAACAGATGCCGCAGGGCAGGCCCGTTCCGCGGGAGGTCCTGGACATCCGCTGGATGATCGAGGAGCTCCGCGTCAGCTACTTCGCGCACGCGCTGGGCACGGCGTACCCGGTCTCGGACAAGCGGATCGTGAAGGCGATCGACGCGGCGGCGCCGTGACCGAGCGGGCACACAGGGTGAGTTCGACCGCCGGGCCTGCGCTGCTGTAGAGTCTCGTCTCGCAGCGCAACGCACGAACCAGCGCCGCGAAGCGAGGTCCTGTGGAGCAGTTTGGAGTGCTCGCCACCCTGTCAAGGTGGAGGCCGCGGGTTCAAATCCCGTCAGGACCGCATCTGGAAAGCGGGCCGCACCAAAAGGTGCGGCCCGCTTTCGCGTTCGCGGCATCGCCCACCGAGCGCCCTTCCCGGCCGGCGGCCGCGCCTGCGGCGGAGCCGCGATCCAACACAGCAAATCCCGCCAGGGCCGCGGTAGCTGGGCAGCCGGGCAGCCAACAGGGCCGCACCCTCCAGGGTGCGGCCCTTCTCGTGTTCACCCGTACGAGACCCGTCCCCGCCCCCGCGGACGCGGCCCGTTGCCGATCCCGCATCTTGACTGCGTCACATTCCCCCGGTACCCCAGACAGCAGGGAGCCGCGGGAGGCCCCCCAGGAGGTGACGCATGACCGCTCTTCCGGCGTCTCCGCGGCACGAGACACGCGCCCTGCTGCGCGCCCACCTCGCCGCGGCCCACAGCTACCGCCACCTGACCCGGCACTGCCCGATCTGTCACCAGCTGCTGAGACTCGCTCTGGAGCCCTCACAGCGCTGCCCCGGCGAGCAAGAGACGTCCGAGACCGGCTTCGTGCGGGAGAGCGCCGCACAGGACCAGCCGAGCGAGGACGAAAGTCCCCCCAACGCATGACCAAAGGCGACGCGCACCCTGCCCTCCCGGTGGGAGGCTGAGAGTCGCGGGCCCGCACGACACGGTCGAATCCCCTTTAGCGCAGGGGCATCACGGCCAACAAGGTTCACGTCATGTGACGGGTGTCACCGAACAAGTTTTGGGAACCCCCGAACTTACGCCCTTCCTACAACGGGCCAATTTAATATGTGCAATTGCACCACCCCATGAGCACGCCCCTCCAGCTCCCTCAGAGACCAACAAGGGCGCTCACGGACCCCCTCACCAGGAGGTCCGTGGCACACAAAAGCGAGCGCCCGAACGGGCATCCGGCGGTGGCCGGGGCACAAAAAAAGATCGCGCTGGACCCGGCGGAGTCCAGCGCGATCGAAACGACGCACCCATGAGGCTCAGGCGTGGGCCCCGTTGGGGCGGGACCCTCGTCGTGTGTAGCTATATGTCGGGCGTACGGCCAGGTTGGGGGACCCGGCAGCAGTGGTGCTCTTCGCCCGAGTTGTGCGGGTTACTGCTGGTTAAGCGGTAGTTCAGGCCTCGCTGCGCTGCTGCGGGATACCCGCGAGCAGTGCGCGGACCTCAGCCTCGCGGTAACGGCGGTGTCCGCCGAGCGTGCGGATCGACGTGAGCTTGCCAGCCTTCGCCCAGCGCGTGACCGTCTTGGGGTCGACGCGGAACATCGTGGCGACCTCAGCCGGGGTCAGCAGCGGCTCGGCATCAGGGGTGCGAGCGGTCATGAGCGGCCTCCTCGGGAGAACCGAACCTTCTCGGTTCATTCCTCTAAATTCTGCACCTTGACCCGCGTTGCCCGAAATGGCGGACGCGAGTCGAGTCGGTTATAGGACGAACGGCTTGTCCTCGGCACTACAACTACACCATCCGTCCAGCCGCGTCGGCCAAACCGATGGAATTGCCCTCCCAGGTGTTCATCACCGACGGAAGCCGATGGACCATGCCATAGCGGACAGTCACGTCACAGTGACGATCAGTCACAGAGCGATCAGGAGTCAACAGACCCCCCATAGCGTGCAATGTCGAGCATTCCGCCCGTACTTGGGCGGAAGGAGCCCTCCCCGGACTCCTTGTCCTATTTTGGCACGAGGAGGGGTGATGGACGCAAGGGCCCAGTAAGTGCGGTCCGTCACGCTTGAGGCAAAGGCCCGGATCGGGACCTACGTCCCGGCAGGGGGTGACCACGGACCCACGAAGCGGGCGACCATCGACCTCAGTTCGCGAACTGAAGGTCCCGGACCGCCCGCCATCGCTCCACGAGCCTTGCATACGCCTCGCCGGCCGCCTCCCCGTCACCGTCGCGCAGCGCCTCGATTCCCTCGGCCACGTCCGCCGCCGAGTGGTCCCCGTCGAGATCCTCGGCGGGGAGCGCGTGCACGAGCCCGCCGTAGTCGATCTCGACCAGGGAGCGGGGGTGGAACTCCTCCAGCCACCGGCCGACGTCCACCAGGCCGTCGATGAGCGGTCCCTCGTCCATCGTGTCCCGCAGCGTCCGCAGGCCGCGCGCGACCCTGCGCCGGGCCTGCACCATCGGCGTCCGGTACCGAAGGACGGGCGGCGAGCCCGGCCTGCCCTCCACCGCCCCGCCCTCGCCCGCGCTCCGCTCGTAACTGCGCTCCTCGTCGGAGACGAGGACGAACCAGTGCAGCGGGACCTGCCAGGTGGACGTGCGGATCCAGGGGCGCGCGTCGGGGTTGCGGGCCAGCCACTGCTCGTAGTCCGCGGCCGTCTGGCGGCGGAGCACCGGCGGGAGCACCGCGTCCAGGACCGGCGCGGGCAGCTGTTCGGCCAGCTCCCCCATCGCCTGCCAGCCGCGCAGCCGGGTCCGCCACGGGCAGACGCACAGCACGCCGTCCACCTCCACGACGAAGGCGTCGCCGCTCTCGTGCACCGGCACGGGCACGGGCGGCGTGGAGACCAGATCGGCCAGGGAGCGACGGAGTTCGTCCTGGTAGGAGGGGCGGTCGGCGCGGCGGGCATAGCGCGACCAGTGGCCGCGCTCCGGCTCGGGGAAGGCGGCCAATGGTTCGTAGACACGCAAGTAGGACGCGTACGGGACCGTCACCGCTGACACCTTGGGCACTGCTGCTCCCTCCCCCTCCTACCGGCCGGAAAACACGGTCGAACACGCCATGGCCGAACTCCGCCCCACTCCGGTGTACCCCGGGAGAGGGTGATCCTCGGCACTGCGCGGTCATGGGCGGTGGGCAGGCTCTAGTCTCATGCCCATCGAGCCCCCGCCACCCGCACGGGAGCCCGCCCAACCGCCGCTATTCGACCGGGAGTCACCACAGTGACCGAAGCAGACAACGGCGTCCTGCACACCCTGTTCCACTCGGATCAGGGAGGCCACGAGCAAGTAGTGCTCTGCCAGGACCGCGCCAGTGGCCTCAAGGCCGTCATCGCCCTCCACTCCACCGCTCTGGGCCCCGCCCTCGGCGGCACCCGCTTCTATCCGTACGCGAACGAGGCGGAGGCCGTCGCCGACGCGCTCAACCTCGCGCGCGGGATGTCGTACAAGAACGCCATGGCCGGTCTCGACCACGGCGGCGGCAAGGCCGTGATCATCGGTGACCCGGAGCGGATCAAGAGCGAGGAGCTGCTCCTCGCCTACGGCCGCTGCGTCGCCTCGCTCGGCGGCCGGTACGTGACGGCCTGCGACGTCGGCACCTATGTCGCGGACATGGACGTCGTGGCCCGCGAGTGCCGCTGGACCACCGGGCGCTCCCCCGAGAACGGCGGCGCGGGCGACTCCTCCGTACTCACCGCCTTCGGTGTCTTCCAGGGCATGCGGGCCTCGGCCCAGCACCTGTGGGGCGACCCGACGCTGCGCGGCCGCAAGGTCGGCATCGCGGGCGTCGGCAAGGTCGGCAGGCACCTCGTCGAGCACCTCCTGGAGGACGGCGCCGACGTCGTGATCACGGACGTGCGCGAGGAGTCGGTGCGCGGGATCGTCGACAAGCACCCCTCGGTGACGGCGGTCGCGGACACCGAGGCGCTGATCCGGTACGAGGGCCTCGACATCTACGCCCCGTGCGCGCTCGGCGGCGCCCTGAACGACGACTCCGTGCCGGTGCTCACCGCGAAGGTGGTGTGCGGCGCCGCGAACAACCAGCTCGCGCACCCGGGCGTGGAGAAGGACCTGGCCGACCGGGCGATCCTCTACGCGCCCGACTACGTGGTGAACGCGGGCGGCGTGATCCAGGTCGCCGACGAGCTGCGCGGCTTCGACTTCGACCGGTGCAAGGCGAAGGCGGCGAAGATCTTCGACACCACGCTCGCCATATTCGCTCGCGCAAAGGAAGACGGTATTCCGCCGGCTGCGGCGGCCGACAGGATCGCCGAGCAGCGGATGGCCGACGCGCGCCGGTGACCTACGGAATGTGATCTTCCGGTCACGCTCGACACCGCGAGAGGGGCCCGCCGACGCCCTCGGGAGACAAGACTCACCCCCGTCGGCGGGTCGCCCGCCAAGAAGAGGTTAAAATCGCAGTTGACCAGCGAGGAAGGGGCTCCTCGCGGGTTGTGCGCCGAGGCGCGTCCTGCGGGCGACGTACCGTATGGCCGCAGGAGCAGGTACCGTGGAAGCCCTACGGACCGGTCTCTCCGAGGAGAGTCCGTTCCCGATCATGAACGCGTGTCAAGACTCTGGGGCCACCGAGCCCCATATCCGAGGGGGTCGAGCCATGGGGCGCGGCCGGGCAAAGGCCAAGCAGACGAAGGTCGCCCGCCAGCTGAAGTACAGCAGCGGCGGGACTGACCTGTCGCGTCTGGCCAATGAGCTGGGCGCTTCGACTTCGCAACAGCCGCCGAATGGCGAGCCGTTCGAGGACGACGACGACGAGGAAGACGACCCGTACGCCCAGTACGCGGATCTGTATAACGACGACGCGGACGAGGACGACGAGTCCGGTCCGACGTCGCAGCGCCGCGGCGCTTGACCTCGTTGCATAAGCAGCATTTGTTGATTCTGTTGCCTACGCAGTATTCGCAGTTCTCATCACGACTGCACTTCACCCGGTCCGGGGTGGTCACCACACCGGACCGGGTTTTGTGCTGCCCTGCTCACTTGGCCTGATCGCTCGCCTGCTTACTCGCCTGCCTACTCGCCTGCTTACTTGGCGTAGTCGCCGATCAGGGCGGCGCCCGTCGCGTGCTCGCCGCGGTCGGTGATCTCGCCCGCGACCCAGGCCTCCACGCCGCGGTCCGCGAGGGTCGCGAGCGCCGCGTCCGCCGACTCCTCGGGGACGATCGCGATCATGCCGACGCCCATGTTCAGCGTCTTCTCCAGCTCCAGGCGCTCGACCTTGCCCGCCTTGCCGACCACGCCGAAGACCGCGCCCGGGGTCCACGTCTCGCGGTCGACGATCGCGTGCAGTCCGTCCGGGATCACCCGGGCGAGGTTCGCCGCGAGGCCGCCGCCGGTGATGTGGCTGAAGGCGTGGACGTCCGTGGTGCGGGTGAGCGCCAGGCAGTCCAGGGAGTAGATCTTGGTGGGCTCCAGGAGCTCCTCGCCGAGCGTGCGGCCGAACTCCTCGACCCGGCGGTCAAGGGCCCAGCCCGCGCGGTCGAAGACCACGTGCCGGACCAGCGAGTACCCGTTCGAGTGAAGACCGGACGCCGCCATGGCGATGACCGCGTCCCCCTTACGGATGCGATCCGGACCGAGCAGGCGGTCGGCCTCGACCGCGCCGGTGCCGGCGCCCGCGACGTCGAAGTCGTCCGGGCCGAGCAGCCCGGGGTGCTCGGCCGTCTCGCCGCCGACCAGGGAGCAGCCCGCGAGGACACAGCCCTCGGCGATGCCCTTCACGATGGCGGCGACCCGCTCGGGGTGGACCTTGCCGACGCAGATGTAGTCGGTCATGAAGAGCGGCTCGGCGCCGCACACGACGATGTCGTCCATGACCATCGCGACGAGGTCGTGGCCGATGGTGTCGTAGACGCCCAGCTGGCGGGCGATGTCGACCTTCGTGCCGACGCCGTCGGTCGCGGAGGCGAGCAGCGGACGCTCGAAGCGCTTGAGCGCGGAGGCGTCGAAGAGCCCGGCGAAGCCGCCGAGGCCGCCGAGGCCCGCGACCTCGGGACGCTGGGTCTTCTTGACCCACTCCTTCATGAGCTCTACGGCGCGGTCGCCCGCTTCGATGTCGACGCCTGCGGAGGCATAGCTGGCACCAGTGGTCTCAGACATGGGTGTTGAGAACTTTCGTGTCGTTTGTTGCGGATGCCTACGGGCGACGGATCGCGTCGGCCGCGGCCGTGGACGCCGGGCCTGCGGCCAGCTCCGTCTCCAGGAGCTGCTTGCCGAGCAGCTCGGGGTCGGGCAGATCCATCGGGTACTCGCCGTCGAAGCAGGCGCGGCAGAGGTTCGGCTTGTCGATGGTCGTGGCCTCGATCATGCCGTCGATGGAGATGTAGGAGAGGGAGTCGGCGCCCATGGAGGTGGCGATCTCGTCGATCGTCATGCCGTTGGCGATGAGCTCCGCGCGGGTCGCGAAGTCGATGCCGAAGAAGCAGGGCCACTTCACGGGCGGCGAGGAGATCCGGATGTGGATCTCGGCGGCGCCGGCCTCGCGGAGCATCTTGACCAGGGCGCGCTGGGTGTTGCCGCGCACGATCGAGTCGTCGACGACGACCAGACGCTTGCCCTTGATGACTTCCTTGAGGGGGTTCAGCTTGAGGCGGATGCCGAGCTGGCGGATCGTCTGCGAGGGCTGGATGAAGGTCCGGCCCACGTAGGCGTTCTTGACCAGGCCCGCGCCGAAGGGGATGCCGGAGGCCTCCGCGTAGCCGATCGCGGCGGGGGTGCCGGATTCGGGAGTCGCTATGACGAGGTCGGCGTCGACCGGAGCTTCCTTGGCCAGTTTTCGGCCCATCTCGACGCGCGAGAGGTAGACGTTCCGGCCCGCGATGTCCGTGTCGGGGCGCGCCAGATAGACGTACTCGAAGACACAGCCCTTGGGCTTCGCTTCCGCGAATCGGGACGTTCGCAGTCCGTTCTCGTCGATCGCCACGAACTCGCCGGGCTCGATCTCGCGGACGAAGCTCGCGCCGCAGATGTCGAGCGCGGCGGACTCCGAGGCGACGACCCAGCCGCGCTCCAGGCGGCCGAGGACCAGCGGGCGGATGCCCTGCGGGTCGCGGGCCGCGTACAGCGTGTGCTCGTCCATGAAGACGAGGGAGAAGGCGCCCCGCACGTCCGGGAGGACCTTGGCGGCGGCTTCTTCCAGGGTCAGCGGCTTGCCGTCGTCGTCGGTCTGGCCCGCGAGGAGAGCCGTCACCAGGTCGGTGTCGTTGGTCGCGGCGACCTGCGTCGCGCGGCCGTTCTCCTTCGGCAGGTCGGCGACGAGCTCGGCGAGCTGGGCCGTATTGACGAGGTTTCCGTTGTGCCCGAGCGCGATGGAGCCGTGCGCGGTGGCACGGAACGTCGGCTGGGCGTTCTCCCATACGGAGGCCCCGGTGGTCGAGTAGCGGGCGTGACCGACCGCGATGTGACCCTGGAGCGAGCTGAGAGAGGTTTCGTCGAAGACCTGGGACACGAGGCCCATGTCCTTGAAGACGAGGATCTGGGAGCCGTTGCTGACCGCGATTCCCGCGGATTCCTGGCCCCGATGCTGGAGGGCGTAGAGCCCGAAGTACGTGAGCTTTGCGACCTCTTCGCCCGGAGCCCAGACACCGAAGACGCCACAAGCGTCCTGGGGGCCTTTCTCGCCGGGGAGCAGATCGTGATTGAGTCGACCGTCACCACGTGGCACGGCACCGAGTGTAGGCGAGATCGACCACTGGTCCGAATTGGGGATACGGGTCCCGCACGGAGCGTGAGCACGGTGGTGGGGCGCTTCTGGAGTACGAAGCCCTTGTGAACAGGTGCGCGGACGCGTTGACAGGGCCCGGTGCGCCCCGTGAAGCTCCTGGTCCATGCCCCCGCAGCCCTTCCGTGGCCTGAAGGTCACGCTTGTGGAGCGCCGCCACGTCGACCTGGTCCGTGTCGCGAGCGCGATCTGTCGCAGCGCTGCCTGAACCTCCCCCTCCACCCCTCCTCTTCTCGTCCCTTCCCTTCGGGTACGTGGTGTCCCGCCGTACCCGGTTCAGGAGCGCAGCCATGCCCTCGTACGACCGTTCCGCCCTGTCCCGACGCGCCTTCGGCGGCGCGGTGGGTGCAGGTGCCGCCGCCGCGGTGGGTCTGCCCGCCGCCGCCGAGGCCCGTGAGCGGCCCTTCCGCGCCGCCCCGAACCGGCGCGCCAAGCGGCCCAACATCCTCTTCATCCTCGGCGACGACCTCGGCTGGGCCGACCTCTCCTCCTACGGATCGCCGCACATCAAGACCCCCCACCTGGACCGCCTCGCCCGCCAGGGCGTGCGCTTCACCGACGCCTACTCCGGGTCAGCGACCTGCTCGCCCACCCGGTTCAGCCTCTACACGGGGCGCTTCCCCGGGCGTACGGAGGGCGGGCTCGCGGAGCCGATCGCCGACAAGTCCGTGGGCCTGGAGCCGACCCATCCCACGCTCGCCTCGCTCCTTCGCGACGCCGGGTACGCGACCGCGCTGATCGGCAAGTGGCACTGCGGCTACCTGCCCGACTACTCGCCCACCCGGTCGGGCTGGGACGAGTTCTTCGGGAACTTCGGCGGGGCCCTGGAGTACTACTCGAAGCTGGGCCTCGGCGGTGAGTACGACCTCTACGAGGGGGACGCCGAGTACAAGGACCTGCGGTACTACACGCGCATCCTGACCGAGCGGGCCAGTGAATACGTCCAGCGCGACCACGGGCACAAGCCGTGGCTGCTCAACCTCAACTTCACCACCCCGCACTGGCCCTGGATAGCCGACGGGGACGAGGAACAGAGCGCCGAGATCGTACGGCGGATCAAGGCGGGTCAGAAGGGTGCGCTCTGGCACAAGGACGGCGGGTCCGTCGAGAAGTACACGCAGCTGGTGCAGGACCTGGACCGGTCCGTCGGCGAAGTACTCGGCGCCCTGCGGAAGTCCGGGCAGGAGCGGGACACCCTGGTGTTCTTCGCGTCCGACAACGGCGGCGAGCGCTTCTCGTACAACTGGCCGCTGTCCGGCAACAAGGGCTCGCTCAAGGAGGGCGGCATCCGGGTGCCGACCATCGTGCGGTGGCCCGCGCGGCTCGACGGCGGGCAGGTCAGCCACGAGCCCGTGTTCACCCCGGACTGGACGGCGACCCTCCTGGAGATCGGCGGGGCCCGGCCGGGCCCCGCGCATCCGCTGGACGGCACCAGCCTCGCGCCGTACCTCCTCAAGGGCGAGGAGATCGCGGAGCGGGAGCTGTTCTGGCGGGTACGGGGAGAGCGGGCGCTGCGGCGCGGCGACTGGAAGTACTACCGGGGCAAGGACGGCGCCGACCAGCTCTTCCACCTGACGGACGACCTGCGGGAGCAGGCCGACCGGGCGGTCGCCGAGCCCGCACTGCTCGCCGGTCTCAAGGCGGCGTGGGAGCGGACGGACAAGGGGCTGCTGCCGTACCCCGCCGCCTGAACAGCGGCGGCGTCCCGCCGTCGTACGGCTACTTCTTCTCGTCCTGTCGGTCGGCACTCGCGCTGACCACCGTGCCGTCGGCGGCGGTGAGCGTCAGCGCGTCCTGCTTCACCTCGTAGCGCGCCTTGCCGTCGAAGAGCTTGAGCAGCGCGCGCTCCGTCTTCATCGCGTCGCCCTGGCAGAGCTTGCGGGTGGTCGCGGGGGCGCCGAAGGTGATGCCGCCGTCCTTGGCATCGGCCTTGGCCGTGACGTCGTTGCAGCCGAGGTTGCCGCGCACCTTGCCGTCGGCGAAGGTGAGATGGACCTTGCCGGACAGCGCCTTCGGCAGGGTCGCGGCCGTCCTGCCCTCGCCGACCGCGCGGACGGTCCACTTGGTGCCGGTGAGCGGGGTGTCGGGCTCGGCGGGTCCCGAGGTGAAGTCCACGTGGTCTCCCTTGGCGGTGGTGAGGGTCATCCGGTCGCCCTCGACCTTCGCGGTGAACTTCTCCTCTCCGAGGGCGCGCGTGAGGTTCTTCTCGAACGCCATGCGATCGTCGCCCGTGCAGGCCCGCTTCGTCATCAGGGGCGTTCCGAAGTCCACTGTGTCGCCCTTGACCGACACGTCGGCACCGGCGTGGTTGCAGCCGTAGCTGCCGCCGGCCCGTCCGTCCTTGCCGATCTTGAGATAGACGCCGTCCGGGGCCGCGTGCTTCTTGCCGCCCAGGGTCAGGCTCTCGACGTTCCACCGGACGCCGGTGATGGACTGCCCGGCGTCCACGGCACGGCCGCCGGAGCCGTCTTCTGAGCCGGTCCCGGACTCGGTGCCGCATGCGGAGAGCAGCAGCCCGGCGGAGGCCAGCGCGGTCAGGGTGAGGGTCAGACGCTGCGTGTGCATGGCCCTGTGACGGGACAAGTGGGGGTACCGGTTCCATCGGTTCCGCGCGCCCGGTCCCGCGCACCCGGTCCCGCGCACCCGGTCCCGCCCGGCGTGACGCGCGGCTCAGCTCATGATCGGCAACAGCCCCGCCAGATCGGCCCGTTCCCCGCTCGCGCTGACCTTCGCCGCGTCGAGCGCCGTCTTCCAGTCCGTGCGGCCCGTCGCGAGGCGGATCCAGGTGAGCGGGTCGGTCTCGACGACGTTGGGCGGGGTGCCGCGCGTATGCCGCGGGCCCTCCACGCACTGCACGACCGCGTACGGCGGTACGCGCACCTCGGTCGAGGCTCCGGGAGCCTTCACCGCGAGCGCGTCGGCGAGCAGCCGGGTGCAGGCGGCCACGCACTGGCGGTCGTACGGGACGTCGAGGCCCGGCACCGCGTCGTTCAAGTCGTCGGTGTGGACGGTGAGTTCGACGGTCCGGGTGACCAGGAAGTCGCCGAGGGTCATGGCGCCGAAGCGCGAGGGGACCAGGCGGGTGTCCGGGGCGGCGGCCAGGGACTCCTCGACGCCGGTGAGCGTGCGCGTGAACAGCTCGTCGAGCTCCGTGCCCGCGTTCTCGGCGATCGCCCTGGTGTCCTCGTCGACCTGCGCGGCGGCGGTGACGGTGGCGAACGGCCAGTCCATGAGCGGGACTTCGTGCTTCGCCGGTTCCGGCATGCCGAGGTAGCGGTGGACGGTGCCGAGCACCATCGCCAGGTGGGCGGAGAGCTCGTGGACGCTCCAGTCGCCGAGCCGCGTCGGCCGGGCGAGCTGCTCGGGCGTGAGCGTGGCGACCGCTTCCCGCACGGCGCCGAACTGCGCGAGCACGGCGGTGCGGATCTTGGCGGAGTCGTACGAACGCGTGCGCTTCTTGGCCGGTGGCATGGGGCCGAGCCTAAGCGTTCGCCGGATAGCCCTGTAGTCCCTTTTCCACCAGGTCGAAGGCGCGTGCGGCGAGGGCCGCGCAGTCGTCCGCCATGTCCTCGGCCGTGTCGCCCGCGACCAGGCGGCGGTGGTTCTCCAGGATCACCGCGTCCCGTGCCGCGACGAGCTGATGGGCGGCGATGCCCGCCATCAGCCGGTCGCCGGTCTCCTCGGCGAGCACTTCGGTGAGCAGCTCGATGCTGCGCAGCTGGAAGAACATCGCGCGGCGCGCCAACGCGGGTGTGTCACCGATGAGTTGGCGCAGCTGGAGCAGGCGCGGGTCGTCGGAGAGGCCGATCGAGGGGTCGCGCTCGGCGATCTTGGCCAGGAACTGGCGGCGGATCGCGTCGACCGCGGACTCGCCGGGCTCCCGGTGACGGACGGCCTCCGCGGCGTCCCCTACGTGGTCCTCCATGGGGCGCAGGAGCACGTCCTCCTTGGTGCCGAAGTAGTTGAAGACCGTCATCTTCGAGACTTCGGCGGCGGCGGCGATCTCCGCGACGGAGACCTTGTCGAAGCCGCGTTCCAGGAAGAGGTCGAGCGCGGCCCGCCAGATCCGCGTCGCGGTCTGCCGCTTCTTGCGCTCGCGCAGCCCCATGGGTTCCTCAGCCATGGCCGCACTGTACCAGGATGAATTATTGACTTGGTTTAATTATTGACTCACTGAGGTTCAGACTCGCTGGGGTTCGACGGTGAACACCTCACCGTTCGCGGGCACGCCGACCCCGCGCCAGGTGAAGGGCACGCCCCGCGCCGTGTCCAGGTCGGGCCCGTCCATCAGCTGGAAGTGCACGTGCGGCTCGGTGGAGTTGCCGGAGTTCCCACAGCTACCGAGCTCCTGCCCGGCCAGGACCTTGTCACCGGCGCGGACCGTGAGGGAGCCGCGCCTGACGTGCGCGTAGACGGCGTACGTCCCCTCACCGAGGTCAAGAATGACGTGGTTGCCGACGATGCGGCGGGCGCCGCCGAGCGACCTGCCGAAGCCCTCGACGACCATCAAGTAGAGGAGCGCGGCCAGGGAGTTGCGGCTGAGGTGGTCCCGCTGGCGGTCCTCCGCGTGGACGACGGTCGCGTCCGCGACGGCGAGCAGCGGGGCCCCGAACGCGGGGAAGGCACGGTTCCGCCGGGCGATCGGCCACAGCCAGGCGAAGGCGGGCCGGGCGGGGCCCTCGGCGGGTTCGGCCGTGATGTCGATGGCGTACGACTGCCCGTAGCCGTGCGTGCCGTGGCTCGGCACCTTGTCGGCGGGGCTGTTCAGCGCGGACCAGCGGCCGGTGACCGGGGGGTCGATCTCGACGGGAGCCGGGGGCTCGGAGAGCTTGGCCTCGCGGCGCGCGGACGAGGCGAGCGCGAAGCTGAGGCCGAACACCCCGACGACGGCGATCAGCCCCAGCCAGGAGGGATAGGGCAGGCCGACGGTGAAGTCGACGATCAGATGGACGGCGACGAACAGCAGCAGCAGGCGCTGCAGCGTCACGGCGAACTTGCGCCGGCGTACGGACATGACTTCCCCCTCGTACGAAAACGGTCAGGCCACGGGACGCGCGGCCGTGAGCACCACGAGCAGCGGCACGACCCGCCCGGCGGGCACCTCGTAGCGGCCGCGCTCCGCGCTGTGCAGCCAGCCCGCGCCGGTCAGTTGGCGCAGGTGGTGGTAGATCTGGCCGGTCGTGCCGATGTCCTCAAGCGCGGCAAGATCGGCGGCGGTGCGCAGCCCGCCGAGGATCTCCCGCAGCAGCCGAAGGCGTACGGGATTGCCGAGCGCGGCGAACGACTCGGCCGCGTCGGACCAGTCGCCCTCGAAGACCGACTCCGTGAGCAGGCCGTACTGCCACTCGTACCGATGTCCCGTCGGCACACGCACCGCGCCGGTGAACAGGACGGCGCCGTCCGCGTCGTCGGACACCGGGTGCCGGGCCTTCAGCGCGTCGAGGGCCCAGAAGTCCCCCTCTCCGGCAGCGGGCGCGGGCGCGGGCGCGGCGGGCGCGCTCTCCAGCTCCGCCATGCGCCGTTCCAGCTCGGCGACGCGCTCTTCCAGATCCATGACGCCAAGATTACGTAGTTACGTAATTACGTGCAAGCCCGAACTCCCGCGAACCGGCGGGCCCCCGGAAACGCCGAAGCCCCCGTTCGGACCAGGTCCGAACGGGGGCTTCAGGAAGGGACGGGGACGGGGACGGGGACGGCTCAGGCGAAGAGGCCCGGAATCGTCTCCTCGTGCGCCGTGCGCAGCTCGCTCAGCGGCAGCGCGAACTCGCCCTGTACGTCGATGGCGTCGCCGTCGACCACACCGATGCGCGTGACGGGCAGACCCCGCGCCCCGCACATGTCGGTGAAGCGCAGCTCCTCGCTGCGCGGCACGGAGACGACCGCGCGCCCCGCCGACTCGGAGAAGAGGAAGGTGAACGCGTCGAGCCCGTCCGGCACGACGAGCCGGGCGCCCTTCCCGCCGCGCAGGCAGGACTCGGTGACGGCCTGCACGAGACCGCCGTCCGACAGGTCGTGCGCGGCGTCGATCATGCCGTCGCGCGAGGCCGAGATGAGGATCTCGGCGAGCAACTTCTCGCGCGCCAGGTCGACCTTGGGCGGCAGGCCGCCCAGGTGACCGTGGACCACCTGCGACCAGGCCGAACCGCCGAACTCCTCGTGCGTCTCGCCGAGCAGGTAGAGGAGCTGGCCCTCTTCCTGGAAGGCGATCGGCGTGCGGCGCGCGACGTCGTCGATCACACCGAGGACGGCGACGACCGGCGTCGGGTGGATCGCCGCCTCGCCCGTCTGGTTGTAGAGCGAGACGTTGCCGCCGGTGACCGGGGTGCCCAGCTCCAGGCAGCCGTCCGCGAGGCCGCGGATGGCCTCGGCGAACTGCCACATGACGTCCGGGTCCTCGGGCGAACCGAAGTTCAGGCAGTCCGAGATGGCGAGGGGCTTGGCGCCGGACGCGGCGACGTTGCGGTACGACTCGGCGAGCGCGAGCTGCGCGCCCGTGTACGGGTCGAGCTTCGCGAACCGGCCGTTGCCGTCGGTGGCGATGGCGACGCCGAGGCCCGTCTCCTCGTTGACCCGGATCATCCCGGAGTCCTCGGGCTGGGCGAGCACGGTGTTGCCCTGCACGAAGCGGTCGTACTGGTCGGTGACCCAGGACTTCGCGGCCTGGTTCGGCGCGGCGACCAGCTTGAGGACCTGCTCGCGCAGCTCGGCCGAGTTCGCCGGGCGGGCGAGCTTGCCCGCGTCGTCGGCCTGCAGCGCGTCCTGCCAGGACGGGCGGGCGTACGGACGCTCGTAGACCGGGCCGTCGTGCGCGACCGTGCGCGGGTCGACGTCGACGATCTGCTCGCCGTGCCAGAAGATCTCCAGGCGGTCGCCGTCGGTGACCTCGCCGACGACGGTGGCGATGACGTCCCACTTCTCGCAGATCGCGAGGAAGCGCTCGACCTTCTCGGGCTCGACCACCGCGCACATGCGTTCCTGCGACTCACTCATGAGGATCTCCTCGGGAGTGAGCGTGGAGTCGCGCAGCGGCACGTCGTCCAGCTCGACGCGCATGCCGCCCGAGCCGTTCGACGCCAACTCGCTGGTCGCGCAGGAGAGTCCGGCGGCGCCCAGGTCCTGGATGCCGACGACGAGCTTCTCGGCGAAGGCCTCCAGGGTGCACTCGATGAGGAGCTTCTCCTGGAAGGGGTCACCGACCTGGACGGCGGGACGCTTCGACGGCTTCGTGTCGTCGAAGGTCTCGGAGGCGAGGATCGAGGCGCCGCCGATGCCGTCGCCGCCCGTGCGGGCGCCGTACAGGATGACCTTGTTGCCGGGGCCGGACGCCTTGGCGAGGTGGATGTCCTCGTGCCGCATCACACCGATGGCACCGGCGTTGACCAGCGGGTTGCCCTGGTAGCAGGCGTCGAAGACGAGCTCGCCGCCGATGTTGGGCAGGCCCAGGCAGTTGCCGTAGCCGCCGATGCCCGCGACGACTCCGGGGAGCACGCGCTTGGTGTCGGGGTGCTGGGCGTCGCCCATCCGCAGCGGGTCCACGACCGCGACCGGGCGCGCGCCCATCGCGATGATGTCGCGGACGATGCCGCCGACTCCGGTGGCCGCGCCCTGGTAGGGCTCGACGTAGGAGGGGTGGTTGTGCGACTCGACCTTGAAGGTGACCGCGTAGCCCTGGCCGACGTCGACCACACCGGCGTTCTCGCCGATGCCGACGAGCATCGCATCGTTCTCGGGGACCTTCTCGCCGAACTGCTTCAGGTGGATCTTGCTGCTCTTGTACGAGCAGTGCTCGGACCACATGACGGAGTACATGGCGAGCTCGGCGCCGGTCGGGCGGCGGCCGAGGATCTCGCGGACGCGCTCGTACTCGTCTTCCTTCAGGCCCAGTTCGGCCCAGGGGAGCTTGACGTCGGGCGTCTCTGCCGCGTGCTTGACGGTGTCCAGAGTCATGCGTTGACCAGCTTCTTCAGGATCGAGGTGAAGAATCCGAGGCCGTCGGTGCGGCCGGTGCCGACCAGCGGCTCCACGGCGTGCTCGGGGTGCGGCATGAGGCCGACGACGTTGCCAGCCTCGTTGGTGACGCCCGCGATGTCACGGAGCGAGCCGTTGGGGTTCATGTCCAGGTAGCGGAAGGCGACGCGGCCCTCGGCCTCCAGCATGTCCAGGGTCCGCTCGTCGGCGACGTACCGTCCGTCGATGTTCTTCAGCGGGACGGAGATCTCCTGGCCGACGGTGTAGTCGGCGGTCCAGGCGGTCCTGTCCGACTCGACCCGCAGCTTCTGGTCGCGGCAGATGAAGTGCAGGTGGTTGTTGCGCAGCATCGCGCCGGGCAGCAGGTGCGTCTCGGTGAGCACCTGGAAGCCGTTGCAGATGCCGAGGACCGGCATTCCGGCCTTCGCCTGCTCGATGACGGACTCCATCACCGGGGAGAAACGCGAGATGGCACCGGCCCGCAGATAGTCGCCGTAGGAGAAACCGCCGGGCAGCACCACGGCGTCGACCTGCTTGAGGTCCTTGTCCTTGTGCCAGAGCGGCACGGCTTCGGCGCCCGCGACCCGGACGGCGCGCTGGGTGTCGCGGTCGTCGAGTGTTCCCGGGAAAGTGACGACTCCAATTCGGGCAGTCACTTCGCGTACCCCGCCACCTTCTCGGCGCCTTCGGCGTCTTCGACCTTTACGACGAAGTCCTCGATCACCGTGTTGGCGAGGAAGGTTTCCGCCAACTCGTGGATACGGGCGAGGGCGGCGTCATCGACGGGCCCGTCCACCTCGAGCTCGAAGCGCTTTCCCTGACGTACGTCGGAGATGCCCTGGAAACCGAGGCGCGGCAGTGCACGCTGCACCGCCTGGCCCTGGGGGTCGAGGATCTCCGGCTTGAGCATGACGTCGACTACGACGCGTGCCACTGGCACTCCCGGTGTGTGGTGCTGGCGTGTGCTGCTTGCATGGTGCTGAGCAGGTTCCTTCAGACTACCGGCACAAAATTTCTACTCGCGTAGATTCGTAGCAACCTACGTGATGGCGGTCACGTTCAGGCATCCGGACAGGTTTCGAACAGGACACCTTCACCAAGAATCCAGGAAAAGATCACGGACCAGATCACGGATCGACATTGAGCCCTGACACGCGAGATATTCGGGCGGGCTTCACAATGCAATGCCGGGCACTGTACAAAGGAAATGGCAATAGTCGATACTTTGCCTCAAAACAGCCGGACAGTCGGCATCGCCGCACGTCAACGCGGCGGGCCGCACGAAGGGACCGATATTCGTGGCGCAGCGTGTCGTAGTCACTGTCTTTGACGACATCGACGGCGGGGAAGCGGCGGAAACGGTCGCCTTCGGTCTTGACGGCAAGTCGTACGAGATCGACCTCAATCAAACCAATGCCAAGAAACTGCGCACGGCACTTGCCCCGTACCTGGAGGCGGCCCGCAAGCAGTCGAAGTCCGGGAAGGTGTTCCGGCACACAGCCGTGACCCCCGACCCCTCCGCGGTCCGCGCCTGGGCCCGCTCGAACCAGCTGGACGTGCCGCCCCGCGGCCGCATCCCGAAGAAGGTCTACGAGGCCTTCGAGGCCGCCAACTGACCTCGTGCTCCACGCGGTCCCCGGCCCCTCGCGACAACCGACTTGCGTTGCACCCCTCCTGGTCAGCTAAAGTCTGGAGCACGCCGAGGGGCAAGGCCGAAAGGCCGGACCTCACGGAGTCTTGCGGGTGTAGTTCAGTAGTAGAACATCCCCCTTCCAGGGGGAAGGCGCAGTGTGCAATCCCTGTCACCCGCTCTGCATCGCCTACGGACCAGTCCTCTGGTTGCGGTAGGCTGGTGCCCGCGCCGATCAGTGAGAGCTGGTCGGAGGCAATGCGAACGTAGCTCAGTTGGTAGAGCGCAACCTTGCCAAGGTTGAGGTCGCGAGTTCGAACCTCGTCGTTCGCTCCAGATGAGAGGCCCCGGTCGATTCGACCGGGGCCTTCTTCGTATCCCCACAGGTCCGCGCCGTGCAGCCGCTTCTGACATTTGTCATGCGGGCCGATGACAGCGCGCACTGCTCGGGCCCACCGGGCCGGGGGACGCTGAAGTCATGACTGACCAAGTGATCGACGTGACCGATCTGCGGCGCGTGTACGGGGGCGGTTTCGAGGCGGTACGAGGGATTTCCTTCTCCGTGGGACGGGGTGAGCTCTTCGCGCTGCTCGGCACCAACGGCGCGGGCAAGACATCCACCGTCGAGCTCCTCGAAGGGCTCGCGGCACCGGCCGCCGGGCGGGTGCGGGTGCTCGGACACGACCCGTACACCGAGCGTGCCGCCGTCCGCCCGCGCATCGGCGTCATGCTCCAGGAGGGCGGATTCCCCGCTGAGTTGACGGTCGCCGAGACCGCGCGGATGTGGGCGGGCTGCACCAGCGGCGCCCGGCCCGTCGCGGAGGCCCTGGAGATCGTCGGGATCGCCAAGCGCTCCGGCGTCCGCGTGAAGCAGCTCTCCGGCGGTGAGAAGCGCCGCCTCGACCTCGCCATGGCGCTCCTGGGACGGCCCGAGGTGCTCTTCCTCGACGAGCCCACCACCGGACTCGACGCCGAAGGACGGCGCGAGACCTGGGAGCTGGTCCGCCAACTGCGCGACAACGGCACGACCGTGCTGCTCACCACGCACTACCTCGAAGAGGCCGAGGAGCTCGCCGAGCGGCTCGCCATCCTGCACGAGGGCCGCATCGCCGCCGAGGGACGCGTCGCCGACGTGGTCGCCGCGCAGCCCTCGCACATCTCCTTCGAACTGCCCGACGGGTACTTCGTCGGCGACCTGCCGCCGCTCGCCGAGCTCGGCGTGAGCGGGCACGAGACGGTCGGGCGCCGGGTCCAGCTGCGTACGGACGAACTGCAACGGGCCGCCACGGGGCTGCTGTTGTGGGCCCGCGACGCCCGGGTCGAGCTTGGCTCCCTCGACGTACGGACGGCCACGTTGGAGGAGGCGTTCCTGCGGATCGCCAAGGAGGCGCAGGACGGAACGGACGAGGGGCCCGCGGGGCGCCGCACCGAGAAGGAGATGGCGGTATGAGCACGGTGGCCGTGACCACGACCCCGATGGGCCGGATGGGGGCGCTCGCCCGCGCCGAGCTGACCTTGCTCGGGCGGAGCAAGGGGACCCTGTTCGCGGCACTGTTCGTGCCGTTCATCATCCCGCTCAGCATGAAGCAGGCCGCCGAAGGCATGGACCTCAAGGGCACCGGGCTCTCCGTCGGCACCGTCGTGCTGCCGAGCGCCCTCGGCTTCTCGCTGCTCTTCGCCGTGTACTCCGCGCTGACCGCCGTCTACGTGGCCCGGCGCGAGGAACTCGTACTGAAGCGGCTGCGCACCGGCGAGCTGCGCGACCACGAGATCCTGGTGGGCGCCGCACTGCCGTCGGTCGTCATCGGGATCGTGCAGTCCCTGGTCCTCATCGTGGGCTGCGTGGCGCTCCTGGACGCGGGGGCGCCGAGCGCGCCGCACCTCGTCGTACTCGGCATCGCCGCGGGCCTGGTGATGTTCGCCGCGCTGGCGGCCGTCACCGGGAGCTTCGCCCAGTCCATCGAGTCGGCGCAGGTCCTGGCCATGCCGATGATCTTCCTGTCGATGATCGGTTCCGGGCTCTTCATCCCGTTCGAGGTCATGCCCGACAAGGTCGCGGCGGTCGCCGAACTGCTCCCGCTCTCGTCGGTCATCGAGCTGATCCGCGGCGGCTGGGCCGGGCACCTCTCGACCGGGGACGTGCTGACCGCCGTGGCCACCACGGTGGCCTGGACCCTGCTCTCCGTGTTTGCTGTACGACGGTGGTTCCGCTGGGAACCGCGGCACTGAGGGAGGCGCAGGAGAGTGCTACTCGGCCGGATGCGGGCGTGGCAGCGTGGCTGGCACGACCGCAGCAAGATCGAGAAGGTCGAGTTCCAGAGCATGGCCATGTGGCACGCCATGCCGTGGATCTTCTTCCTCAGCTGGAACTCGGTACCGCTCAGCGTGGGTCTGCGGCACGAGACGTCCGCGCAGGTCCTCGGCTGGTCGCTGATCGCCGTCGCCGCCGCGCAGAGCGTGCACGCGAACCGTACGGTGCGGCGGTCGGTCGACCACTATCTGAACCGGACCGAGCTGCCGCGCCGCGACCTCGCCGTGACGTGCGCGCTCCTGGCCGTCGCGGTGGGGCTCGCTCTCGCCCTCCAGTGGACCGGCGGCCTCAAGGAAGGCGTGCTGGGCCTCACCGTTCTGTACCTGGTGGTTCCGCTCGGCCAGTCGCTCGCCTTCGCCGTGCCCATCCGGACCTTCCTCGCCCGCTTCGCGCTGCTCGACGCCGCGATCGTGGGCGCCTTCGCCGCCGTCGGGACGCCCGGCGGACAGCTCGCGGCGTTCGCGTCGCTCATCGGCGTCGCCGGACTCATGACGCTGCTCTCCTCGCGCTGCGGCGCCTGGACCCTCTCCGTCATGTGGGAGGTCGACCGGGCCCGCGAGGTCGAGTCGCGGCTCGCGGTCGCCGAGGAGCGGCTGCGGTTCGGCCGTGACATGCACGACGTGATGGGCCGCAACCTCGCGGTCATCGCGCTCAAGAGCGAGCTCGCGGTGCAGCTCGCCCGGCGCGGACGGCCCGAGGCCGTCGACCAGATGGTCGAGGTGCAGCGGATCGCGCAGGAGTCGCAGCGGGAGGTGCGGGAACTGGTGCGGGGCTACCGGGATGTGGAGCTCGGGGTGGAACTGATCGGCGCACAGGGCGTGTTGGAGGCGGCCGGGATCACCTGCCGGGTGACGGGGTCCGCCGCGGGGCTGCCCGCCCCCGTGCAGTCGGCACTCGGCTGGGTCGTGCGGGAGGCCGCGACGAACGTGCTGCGGCACGGGGACGCGGCGAACTGCGACATCACGCTCGCGGTGACGCGGGAGCGTACGACGTTGGTCGTCGAGAACGACGGGGTGCCCGAGGTGTCCGTGCCCGGCACGGGTTCCGGGCTCGCCGGGCTCAGGGAACGGCTCGCCGCGGTGGACGGGACCCTGGACTTCACGTGCGAAGGCGGGCGGTTCCGGCTCAGCGCCGAGGTGCCGCTGCCCCGCGCGGGGGCCGAGAATCCCCGCGAGAAAGAGGTGCTGCTGTGAGCCTGCGCGTGCTGCTCGCCGACGACGAGCATCTGATTCGGGGCGCCCTCGCCGCGCTGCTCGCCCTGGAGGACGACCTCGTGGTCGTCGCGGAGGCGGCGACCGGGCCCGAGGCGCTCGCCATGGCGCGGGCACACCGGCCCGATGTCGCGGTGCTCGATCTGGAGATGCCGGGCGCCGACGGTGTGAGTGTGGCCACATCCCTGCGCGACGAACTCCCCGAGTGCCGGACCATGATCGTGACGAGTCATGGCAGACCGGGACATCTCAAGCGGGCCCTCGCGGTGGGCGTGCGCGGCTTCGTGCCGAAGACCGTGAGCGCCCAGAAACTCGCCGAGATCATCCGCTCCGTACATGCCGGAAACCGTTATGTGGACCCGGAGTTGGCGGCCGACGCGATCTCCGCCGGGGACTCGCCGCTGACCGCCCGCGAGGCCGAGGTGCTCGAACTCGCCGCCGACGGCGCGCCCGTCGCGGAGATCGCCGAACGCGCCGCGCTCTCCCAGGGAACCGTCCGCAACTACCTCTCGGCGGCGGCCACCAAAGTCGGTGCCGAGAACCGTCATGCGGCAGTGCGTCTCGCACGCGAGCGAGGTTGGGTATAGTTGGCCTCGCGCTGCGGCGCACTGCGGAC
Source organism: Streptomyces kanamyceticus (assembly GCF_008704495.1). Taxonomy (NCBI): domain Bacteria; kingdom Bacillati; phylum Actinomycetota; class Actinomycetes; order Kitasatosporales; family Streptomycetaceae; genus Streptomyces; species Streptomyces kanamyceticus. Next base: position 5,260,230 of record NZ_CP023699.1, on the reverse strand, counting down.
GTAGCTCAGTTGGTAGAGCGCAACCTTGCCAAGGTTGAGGTCGCCAGTTCGAACCTGGTCGTCCGCTCCAGATGAAAGGCCCCGGTCCTGTGGACCGGGGCCTTCTTCGTGTGCCGGCTACCAGGCGGTGCCGGTCAGGCGCTCGTACGCCTCGATGTACTTGGCGCGGGTGGCGTCCACCACGTCCTGCGGCAGCGCGGGCGGCGGCTGCTCGCTCTTGCGGTCCCAGCCCGAGGCGGGCGAGGTCAGCCAGTTCCGCACGAACTGCTTGTCGTAGGAGGGCTGGGCGTGGCCCGGCTCCCACAGGTCCGCGGGCCAGAAGCGGGAGGAGTCCGGGGTCAGGACCTCGTCGGCGAGGATCAGCCGTTCGCCCTCGAAGCCGAACTCGAACTTCGTGTCCGCGAGGATCAGGCCGCGCTCGCGCGCGACGTCCAGGGCACGGCCGTAGACGGCGAGGGTCGTCTGACGCAGCTGGGCGGCGGTCTCCGCGCCGACCTGGCGGGCGACCTCCTCGTACGACACGTTCTCGTCGTGCTCGCCGACGGCGGCCTTCGCGGCGGGCGTGAAGATCGGCGCGGGCAGCTCCGAGCCGTCGACCAGGCCCTCGGGGAGCGCGAGGCCGCAGACGGTGCGGGACTCGTCGTACTCCAGGAGGCCCGAGCCCGTGAGGTAGCCGCGGGCGACGCACTCGACCGGGACCATCTCCAGGGACTTGCACACGAGGGTGCGGCCCGCCCAGTCGGCGGGGGCGCCCGCCGGGAGGTCCGTGGAGAGCACGTGGTTGGGGACGAGGTCCGCGAGCTGGTCGAACCACCACAGGGAGAGCTGGGTCAGGACGCGGCCCTTGTCGGGGATCTCCGAGGGCAGCACCCAGTCATAGGCGGAGAGGCGGTCGCTGGCGACCATGACGAGCTCGCCCGCCTCGTTCTGGTACAGCTCGCGCACCTTGCCGGTGTGGAGGTGGACCAGGCCCGGAACCTCAAGAGGCTCGGGCTTTTCTACGAATCCGGACACGGTTCCTCCCCGTGGTTCTGGCCAAGTGCTTTCGATTCTCCCGTATCGGGAGCGTGGTCTTGGCCAGGGGTTGGGGCCAGAGGTTGGGTGGGGTGGTCGGGCGGAAGGATCAGTCCCGCTTGCAGATGCGGTCCAGGAGGTTGGCCGTGGCCCGCTGGACGCGGGTGTCCACGTGGCCCGGGCGGTCGAGCGCCGGTGACCAGGCGAAGGTGCCCGACGCGAAGACCAGGGCGCCCGACGGGGCGCGGTAGAGCGACGACTCCTGGTGGCGCGTCGCTCCCTCCGTGTCCGTGTACGGGGAGTGGGCGAGCAGCATGCGGCCCTGGTGCTCCGGGAGCGGCGTACGCGGGTAGTAGCGGTCGGCCTCGCCCGCGACCAGGCCCTCGATCTCATCGCCCTCGTGCGCGCCCGTCGCCTCCCACAGCCAGTGGTCGGCGTTGCGGACGACGAGGGGCCCCGGCTCGGGGACCCGGCCCGCGTACTGGATGCCGAGCAGCTGCTGCTCCGCCCTGTCCTGCTCGCGCCAGAGGGCGGGGCGGCCGGGGCCCCGGCGCTTGCGGCAGGTGAGCAGCCGGTCCTCGACGCCGGACGGCGAGGGGCCCAGCTCCACCTGCCAGTACATGGTGTTGGCGGAGAGGAAGACCAGGGACGTGCCGTGCTCGCGGGCCAGCTCCGTGGTGCGGCGCATGCTCGGCGACCAGTACTCGTCGTGGCCGGGGAAGACGAGGCCGCGGTAGCGCGTGGGGTCGATGCGGCCCGCGTGCAGGTCGCGGGCGTCGGCGTACGCCAGGTCGTAGCCGTAGCGCTCGGCCCAGCGGATGAAGTCGTAGGCGTGGCCCACGTGCAGGGGCAGTCCCGCGCCCGCGTACGGACGGTCGAAGGAGACCGTGACGGCCGCCTCGCCCTCTCCGACGAGGCCGCCCCGCTCGTCCCACGCGTGGTAGAGGCTGGCGCCCGTGCGGCCGTCCTCCGGGTAGAGGTTGTACGCCTGCCAGGTGATGTCCGGCAGGAGCAGCAGGAGGTCGGCGGGGTGGTTGTCGCGGACCGTGAAGGGGACGTGCGAGCGGTACCCGTCGGCGGTCGTGAGCACGGCCACGTACGCCCCGATGTTCCAGTAGCTCGGGATCTGCAGGCGCCAGGAGAGCCACCAGTGGTGGCAGGAGACCGTGCGGTCGGCGGTGAGCGGGGCGGGCTGGACGATGCCGGAGAGCCGGGGGCTCGTGGTGATCTTGCTGGCGCCGTCCCCTCCGTAGTGCCCGATCCGGTAGATGTCGACGCTGAACTGCTGGGGCGGGTCCACCGTGACGTGGAAGTCGATCGCCTCGCCGGGGGCGGCGGCGCCGGTGGAGGTGAAGCCCTTGATCTGGCAGTGCACGTCGTCCGCGTTGCGCGGGCCGCCGGTGCGGGGGGCCGGGATGTTCGCGCCCGGGGCCGGGGCGTGGTCGATGTACCAGGGAACGACTTTCCCGGTGTCGTCGAAGTAGTGCTCGGGTCCGCGCAGCCAGGGCAGCGGGCCCTGACCGAAAGGGTCCGACACGGCATGCGCGAGCGCGCCCGATTCCCAGCGGCGGATCGGCTCCGACCCCATGTGCCTGCCCCTCCCTCGCGCCCCCCGAGACGGCGTCGCCCCGGCCGCGCACGGCCCGGCGACCGGTCCCAGCACATCACATTACGCACGCATCCCGTCACCGTTCGTCGCGAATTGACGTGAACGGAACGAGAGCTTCCGCCCGGGGTGGCGCAAGGGGTGGCGTTCGCCTGCGGTTTCTTTCGGGAGGGGGGTCGGGGCGGGGCGGAATTGGGGGTGGGGGCGGAGTGAGTTTTATGGGCGTGGGGGTGGAATTTGGGGTGGGTGAAGGGGGGCGGAGGGATGAGGTGGCTGGATTGAGGTGGCTTGGGTCTGACGCGGAGCTTGGGTCGTTGGATCGGGTCGCATCAGCGCGGACCGGGTGGTCGGGTCGGCACGGCACGGTCGGCTCGGTTCCGCTCGGTTCGGCTCGGCTGGGTTCGGCTTGATCGGGCTCGACACGGCGGGGCAGGCTCAGCCCGGCACAGCTTGAGCGGGCGCACGGCCAGGGCCGACACGCATCGGCACGGCTTGGCTCGGCACGGGGCTGCTCGCGGCGGCGCGGACCGGATCGGCAGGGCTAGCCTGGTCGGCACGCTCGGTCGAGGTCGGCGCGGAGCAGTACGGCGTGGATCGGCCTGGGTCGGCTCGGAGCGGGCTGGTCGGCTCGTAGCAGCGCTGGCCAGCCCGGGGCGGGTCGGCGCCGCCTCGTCGGCTCGTAGTAGCGCAGGGCGGCCCGGGGCCGGTCCGCGTGGATCGGGGAGCCCGGGGGTGGTCGGTGTGGGGATCAGACCAGGCGGACCGGCTTTTCGGGGCGTACGCCCAGGCGGGTCAGCCAGGTCCGCAAGGGGCCCGCGTCGCCGTCCTCCACGAGGGTCAGGACGCGCGGCGCGAGGTCCGCCGCGCGCTCGCCGCCGACCAGCAGGGAGGGGCCGTCGAGCCAGTCGAGGCCGGGCGCGGCGCCCGCCGTGTCGACCGCGGCGCAGCACACCATCGCCGTGACGTGGTCGGCCAGCAACTCACGTCCCGTACGCGGTGGTTGCAGGGGGAAGAGCGGGAGCGCGCCGTCGTCCCAGAGCGCCTCGTCGGGGCCGAGGCTCGCGGGCGCGGGGCGGGGCGGCGTCGCGGCTTCCTCGCGGGCGAGCTCGGCGGTGAGGCCCGCGGCCAGCATCCCGCCGAGGCTGTCCGCGTCGGCCTCGTCGTCCGCCTCCTCGGGGAAGAACGATCCGGCGTGCTCCGGAGCCTCGCCGTCCGGGACGACCCGCGCCCGCGGACCCTCCGGATCGGCCGTCGTGAGGTGGTCGAGGACACGGCCCAGGGTCGGCCCCTCGGGGTCGGGTGCCGTCGGGTCGGCGGAGTGGCTGACGCCGAGGGAGTCCAGGACGCGGTGCAGCCGGGCGGCGTCCATGCGCCACTTGCGGTCCACGACCTCGTCCGGATACTCCTGCCAGGCCACCGGCGCCCAGTCGGGGCCGTTCTCCGCGGGGCCGCCGTGGAAGAGCCGGGCGGCGAGCAGCGAGGCCGCCTCGTCCACGGAACCGGGCTCCTCCAGGAGATCGCAGGCGGGACGCTCCCCCAGGCGCGAGGCGAAGCCCTCGGCGAGGCGGTCCCTGCGGGAGAGCTCGGTGAGCGCGGAGACCACGCCCGCGTCGAGCCGCGAGGGCCAGCGGCCCATGCGCCAGGCGGGCAGCGCGACCCGGGTGAGCAGGCGGTCCCACCCGGCGTACGCGAGGCCGACCTGCTCCTGGGCGACGATCCGCACTCCGTAGTCCACGGTCTGGGCGCGCTCGGCGGCCGCCGCGGCGACGCCCCGCTCCATCTCGGCCGCATGCCCACGGCAGCTGCGCAGGAGCAGGCGCGCGACCCAGCCGATGCCGCCGAGCACCACGCGCGCGAGGGGCCCGCGTCCCGGTGCCGAGGTGACCGCGACGGCCGCGTCGAGGCCCCGGACGAAGCGCCGGGCCGCCGCTATGTCGGGGTGCGCGGAGGGACCGGTTCCCGCCACGACGGGTGCGAGCACCGCGCGCAGCTCACCGACCCGCATCCACCACAGGAACGGGGAGCCGATGACGAGCACGGGTGCGGCGGGCGCGGCGGTGACCGCGCGGTGCGGCGCGCGACCGCCCCGTACGCCGTCGGCGGCCTCGTCGGCGCCCGCACGGGGGCCCGCTCCAGGGCCGGTGTCCCGGCTCGCGGGCGGGCCGTGGGCCGGGTGGGTGCGGTCCTCCAGCCAGCTGTCGCAGTCCGGGGTGAGCGCTATGGCCGAGGGGGCGGGCACGTCGAGGCGGTCGGCGAGGTCGCGGACCAGGCGGTACAGATCGGGGGCCGATTCCTCGGCGATCGGGACCGTGGGGCTCAGGGCGGGCCTGGCTCTGGCCACGACCAGGGCGACGGCCGCCGCGCAGAGCAGCACGACGACGGCCACGGCCGACACGACCCAGCGCACGACGTCCCAACTCCCGCCGCCGATATGGCCCGTGACCCCGCCCGCGATGAGCACGACGGCGACGGCCGCGGGCAGCAGGGCGACGGCCAGCGCCCTGCTGCGCAGACGCAGCACGGCGAGAGCCCGCGAGCGCGCGGCCTGCGCACCCACCTCCACACCCATACCTGACACGACCGATGGCACCCCCTGCTGCCTACTCCTCGGCCACCGGCGGGAGCCGGTGGCGCACATCAACGGCGTTGGTCTTGCTCACTCCCCCACTGTGGCACCCGCCACCGACATCGCAATGCCGGTGGTCTGTTTGGCTCTGGGCGCTCTGAACTGCTTTCGCCGCACCCTAGTTGGGGTGCGGGGACCCGTCAGCCGGATGGGCCACCGGTCACTCGATGGAATGGCTTTGGCTAAAGGTGGATGCCGAAAAAGCCCCGGATCCAGTGTCAGATCCGGGGCTTCACCGAGCGTGAGAACGGCTGAAAGTTACTCCTGTGTCGCATTCCCGGCGGTCTGCCCCGCCTCCGGGAATGCCTCGGGCTACGCCTCCGCGGCCGCCTTCGCCGCGATGTCCGTGCGGTGCTGCGCGCCGTCGAGGCGGATGCGGGAGAGCGCCGCGTACGCGCGCTCGCGGGCCTCGCCGAGCCCGGCGCCGACCGCCGTCACGGAGAGCACCCGGCCGCCCGCGCTGACGACCGCGTCGCCGTCCCGCTCCGTCCCCGCGTGCAGGACGTACGCGTGGGGCGCATCCTGTGCCGCGACGTCGCCGAGGCCCTCGATGGGATCGCCCGTGCGGGGCGTACCGGGGTAGTTGTGCGAGGCGACGACCACGGTCACCGCGGCGTCGTCGCTCCAGCGCAGCGGGGGCAGGTCGGCGAGCGTGCCGTCCGCCGCCGCCAGCAGGACACCGGCGAGCGGGGTTTGCAGCCGGGCGAGGACGACCTGGGTCTCGGGGTCGCCGAAGCGGGCGTTGAACTCGATGACCCGGACGCCGCGGCTCGTGATCGCCAGACCGGCATAGAGCAGTCCGGAGAACGGCGTCCCGCGCCGCCGCAGCTCGTCGACCGTGGGCTGCAGGACCGTCCGCAGGACCTCGTCGACCAGCTTCGGATCGGCCCAGGGCAGCGGAGAGTACGCACCCATGCCGCCGGTGTTGGGGCCCTCGTCCCCGTCGAGCGCGCGCTTGAAGTCCTGGGCGGGCTGCAGCGGTACGACGGTCTCGCCGTCGGTGATCGCGAAGAGGGAGACCTCGGGGCCGTCGAGGAACTCCTCGATGACGACGCGGTCGCAGGCCAGCGCGTGCTTCCTGGCGGCCTCGACGTCGTCGGTGACGACGACTCCCTTGCCCGCCGCGAGCCCGTCGTCCTTGACGACGTACGGCGCTCCGAAGGCGTCGAGGGCCGTGTCGATCTCTTCCGGGGTCGTGCAGACGTAGGACCGGGCGGTCGGCACGCTCGCGCCCGCCATCACGTCCTTCGCGAAGGCCTTGGAGCCCTCCAGCTGGGCGGCCTCCTCCGAGGGGCCGAAGCAGGGGATGCCCGCGGCGCGCACGGCGTCGGCGACGCCCGCGACGAGCGGCGCCTCCGGACCCACGACGACGAGCCCGGCATCGAGCTTCTTGGCCAGCGCGGCCACGGCGGCGCCGTCGAGGGCGTCGACCTGGTGCGCCTCGGCGACCTCTGCGGTGCCGGCGTTGCCGGGGGCGCAGTGCAGCTCGGAGACGGCGGGATCGAGGGACAGAGAGCGGCACAGGGCGTGTTCGCGGGCACCACTGCCGATGACGAGGACCTTCACGGTGGTCAGCCTAGCCGGGGTCGGGGCCTCGGTTTGTACGGGCTGCCAGGTCTGGCCCCTGGGCCTGTTGTGTGTTCCTCCGAGGTTCTCGGGGACGGGGTGCCATTGCTGCGGGCCGCTGGGGGCCAAGCCGCCGCTTCGCGGCGATGCGTTCCCACCCGCCCACCCGTGACTCCGCACCGGGCGGTGGGGGTAGGGGCGGGGGGCGGGGTGCTCCGGGCTGGGCGAGGGGGGAAGGCGGGCGGGGCGCGCCGCACCCCCGCGTCGAGCGAGGGAGGAAGCGGGCAGGGCACGCCGCACCCCCGCATTGAACGAGGGAGGAAGCAGGCAGGGCACGCCGCACCCCCGCGTTGAACGAGAGGGGAAGCAGGCAGGGCACGCCGCACCCCCGCATTGAGCGAGGGAGGAAGCAGGCGGGGTGCTCCGCACCGGGCTGGGGCGGGAGCGGCCCTCGCCGAGTGAGCCCGCGCGGATGTGCGAGGCCTCGTCCTGGGTTATTCGTTCGGGTACTCGTCGATCACCGTCGCGCCCAGTTCCCTGACGATCATGTCGTGGCCGGAGAGGGCCGATTCGACCAGGTCCGGGTCGTCGTCCTCGGGGGTGTCGTCCTCCGGGGCCACGTGTTCCGGGGCGGGGGCCGACCGGGGGGCGGAGGCGGGCTCCGGAGCCGGGGCCGCCGACGGGGCCGGGGCCTGGGGGGCGGAGGCGGCCGGGGGCGGCTGCGGCGGGGCCACGGGGCGCGGGGCCGCGGGAGCGCCGCCGCCGAAGTTGACCGCGGCGGGCGGCGGGGCTGAGCCGCCCGACGGGTCGACGATCGCCTCGACCCGCCACTCCACGCCGAACTGCTCGGACAGCGCCTGTCGGAGCACGTCCTCGCTGCCGCTGCTCGCGAAGTTGTCACGCGCGCCCGCGTTCACGAAGCCGATCTGCAGGGTCGTGCCGTCGAACCCCGCCACCTGGGCGTTCTGGCTGAGCAGGATCCAGGTGAAGCGGCGGCGGTTCTTCACCGCCTCGAGGATGTTCGGCCAGAGGGTGCGGGGGTCGGGCCCGCCCGCGGGGGCCGCCGCCATGGGGGCGGGGGCGGCGGGGGCCTGAGGGGTGGGTGCGGCCGAGGGCTGGGTCGGCTGCGGCGCCGGGGCACCGGAACCGGCCGACGCGGCGGTGGGCCAGCCGCCCGGACGCGGTGCCTCCGGAGCCCCGGCGGGCGCGGGCGCGGCGGCGGGGCCGCTGCCCGGCGCGGACGCCGTGGGCCAGCCACCGGGCCGACGCTCGGCGGCGGCAGCCGGAGCCGGGGCCGGGGCCGGGGCCTGGGGTGTTGTGGGTGCTGTGGGTGCCGGGGCAGGCGCCACCGGGGCAGCGGCGGCAGGCGGCGCGGCCGCCTCCGGGGAGGCCGGGCCCGCGCCACGGACCGCGGCCCGCGCGGCCGCGGGGCCCCCACCGGGCGGCACCGGCGGCCCCTGCGGAACCGGCTCGGGCCCACCCGCGGGCATGGCGACACCGGGCTGCCGCACGCCCGCGTGGGCCTCGGGCCCGGGGACGTACCCCATCGCGGGGGCCGCGCCCTGGCCGCCCGGCACGAAGTTCCCCCCGCGCTCCAGGCGCTCGAGGCGGGCCATCACGGAGCGCTCGTCGTCGTACGCCGCGGGGAGCAGCACGCGGGCGCAGATCAGCTCCAGCTGGAGCCTCGGCGACGTGGCGCCGCGCATCTCGGTGAGGCCCTCGTTCACCAGGTCGGCGGCGCGGCTGAGCTCGGCGCCGCCGAAGACACCGGCCTGCGCCTGCATCCGCTCGACGACATCGACGGGGGCATCGATGAGGCCCTTCTCGGCGGCGTCGGGGACGGCCGCGAGGATCACCAGGTCGCGCAGCCGCTCCAGGAGGTCGGCGACGAAGCGCCGCGGGTCGTTGCCCCCCTCGATGACGCGGTCCACGATCTCGAAGGCCGCGGCCCCGTCCCCGGAGGCGAAGGCCTCCACCACGGAGTCGAGCAGCGACCCGTCGGTGTAACCGAGGAGGGAGGTCGCCATGGCATACGTCACACCGGTCTCGGTCGCACCGGCGAGCAGCTGGTCCATGACGGACATCGAGTCACGCACGGAACCGGCACCGGCCCGCACGACCAGCGGGAACACCCCGTCCTCGACGGCCATGTCCTCGCGGCCGCAGACCTCGGCCAGGTACTCGCGGAGCGTGCCGGGGGGCACGAGCCGGAACGGGTAGTGGTGCGTGCGCGAGCGGATCGTGCCGATGACCTTCTCGGGCTCGGTCGTCGCGAAGATGAACTTGAGGTGCTCCGGGGGCTCCTCGACCACCTTCAGGAGGGCGTTGAAGCCCGCCGAGGTGACCATGTGGGCCTCGTCGATGATGTAGATCTTGTAGCGACTGCTCGCCGGGCCGAAGAAGGCCTTTTCGCGCAGGTCACGGGCGTCGTCCACGCCACCGTGCGACGCGGCGTCGATCTCGATGACGTCGATCGAACCCGGTCCGTTGCGCGCGAGGTCGCGGCAGGACTGGCACTCGCCGCAGGGCGTGGGAGTGGGACCTTGCTCACAGTTGAGACAACGGGCCAGGATGCGCGCGCTCGTCGTCTTGCCGCAGCCGCGGGGGCCACTGAACAGGTAGGCGTGATTGACCCGGTTGTTGCGCAGCGCCTGCTGCAGCGGGTCGGTTACATGCTCCTGCCCGATGACCTCGGCGAACGACTCCGGGCGATAGCGGCGGTACAGCGCGAGAGACGACACACATACGAGGTTAATGGGGACCACTGACAACCTGGACCGCCCCGAACGCAAAGCGCCCCCCACGCACCCGCCAGAGCCGACCTACCCTTGCTGCCTTCCGGCCCTGGGGGAGTTCAGTCAGATAGCGCCACGTGAGGGGCTGGCCCCCACAGTAGCGGATCCCCCGGGCCGGAAGCGACGCCGGTCCCGGCGGTGGAGGGCGCGAGGACGATCACGACGGCGACCTCGGGATCGTGTTCGCGAGCACTCCCCAACGTCTTGTATTGTTTGCGGCGGAGGATTCGCCTAGTGGCCTAGGGCGCACGCTTGGAAAGCGTGTTGGGGGCAACCCCTCACGAGTTCGAATCTCGTATCCTCCGCACCCGCCCGTCAGGGCAGACGAAGGGTCCGACCGCTCAGCGGTCGGACCCTTCGTCGTTACGTGGTCTCCGTTGCACCGGATGGGCCGCCGTGGACCTGAGGTCTGCCTCAACTCGCATCGGCCGCGTAGTGACCCGTAAGGGCCTGCCGTCCACCCGTCACGTCCCGAACTCCTACGGCATCGTGCGCTCCTCCCTCTGATCCGGCATGGCAGCGCGTGGGCAGAGCATTCTGGCCTGGCAGCCAGGGCGGCAATCCTGCACGGCGAGGAGAGCGCTCAGGTCTCCTGGTGAGGAACCATGGACTGGTTAGGACACCTCCTACTCGCAGCATCGTCGCGCTTCGGAGTCGTCCAGCTGCGGACCTCGTGAGCCCCAAGAGACGCAATTTCGGGAAGGGTTACCTTGGCGAAGAGCCTGTTGAACCTTGACGAGGCCAGCGAGTGGTCAGGCATCTGGTGGCTGCCCGACGACCCTGACCAGCCGCTGCCCGGTGTCCTCCGATACTCGCCGGACGACGGCCTGGTGCTTTCACTGATCGGTGCGTTCGAGGACCGCATCACGTCTACGCCCTCTCCTGGCCTCACCGTGCTCCACGAGGGGAGCCGAAATTGGGACGTCATCCAGGGCATCGCCGAGCAACAGGAGATTTCCCTCCTCAGCTGTTACCCGAGCAGCGTGCAGCGAACTGTCGGCGCGCGGGTGAAGAGCCCTGACAAGCAGACCGTGGTGGCGATGACCGCCCTCGTCGGGGCGCATGTCAGTGACGAGGACGACGCTGTGTTTTCCGCCGCGGAGATTGCCGTCGAGGACCTCCAGTTCTGGGCCGCTTCGTCGGTATTCGAGGGCTTCCTCGGTGCTCCCGATGGCAAGATCGACGGGACTGGAAGCATCTCAGTGACGCCAGTGCAGACGCGATCGGTCCTAGTTGACGGGACCGAGTTCCGCCTGCAGCACCAGCACACGCTCCCGTTCTTCGACCAGAGCAAAGGCGGCACCGTCGGGCGCATGCGCGACACAGCGTTCGTGCGCGTCGTACCAGCCGCCCCGTTCTCCCTGGACGGCGCACGGGAAGCGGCCAGCCTGGTGCAGGACCTGATCTCGCTTGCGACCCATCGAGCCGCCGGCATGATCTGGCTCCGGCTTGAAGTAGCGGAGAGCGAGTCCGTACTACTGCCCGGCGGCCGCCCCAAGCCAAAGCGGCGTGCCGATGTCCTCTACACGCCTACCGCGCTGGGCAGGAATAACGCCAAGGCAGTCGACCACCACCGTGTCTTCTTCACGTGTGCGTCGCTCCCGTTCGAAGAGGTCGTGCCCCGCTGGTGCGAGGCACGCGACCGGCTGCGGGCGGCGACCAGCATGATCCTGGGCCTCCGCTACGCACCGGCCCGCTATGTGGAGACCAACCTCCTGACGGCAGTGGGAGCCGCCGAGGTGCTGCACCGCGGTCTCCGCATCGACGAGAAGCCGTTCCCCCCTGCGAACTTCAAGGCGATGCGCGACGCCATGCTCGCGCAGGTGCCCGAGATGCACCGGAAGAGGTTCAAGGGAGTCATCCGCAACGACCCGACGCTCCGGGACCGGCTGCATGCCCTCGCCGCGCGCCCCGACCAGGACGCGATCGCGCTTCTCATGCCGGACGTGGACCGGTGGGCCGGAAGGACCACTCGGGCCCGCAACGACCTGGCGCACGAAGGAAAGACGCCGAATCACCGCACAGAGGAGTTGATTGCCATCGTTGACGTGACCGCGGCGGTCATCATCCTGAATGTTCTCCACGAGCTCGGCCTGCCCGCTGAGCGGCAGCGCGAGATCGTGCGAGAGCATCCCCAACTCAGGTCGACTGCCAGCGCTGCCGGCGAATGGCTGGTCGCGCCCGCCGACGCCCCCTGAGTCGCGTCCACCTCCTGACCTGACTGGTTCAACGACGCTGGTATGGGTCTCCACACCAGGAGTATGGTGACTTGTATGGCGACGAAGAAAGTCACGGTGACGATCCCCGAAGATCTCCTCGACGAGATCCGCGCCGAAGCAGCTGAGCGAGGGCTCTCGGCGTATGTGGCCGAAGCGCTGCGGTTCAAGCGCGATCGGGACCGGCTGCTGGAACTGGTCGACTGGCTTCAGGAGGAACACGGGCCGGTCACCAAGAACGAGCGAACGGCAGCCCTCGCAGAACTGGACGATCTCGACGCCGAGCACGAGCGCCGCGCCACCAGTGGACACGATGCCGGAGAAGCGGCGTGAAGAAGCGCACCGGTCAACAGAGCCAGCGGCCACCGCGCGTCTTCGTACTCGACTGCGAGGCACTGTCTCTGGCCGTGCGCGGCGACCGGAGGATGATCGCCTGGCTCGACCTGGCGGCTCAAGGTGAGGCCGAGGTGGTGACGTCCCCGATGACGCTGGTCGAGGCGTACGACGGCAGAACCACCGAGCAGCGCTGGGACTGGGTGCTCTCCCGGCTCCAAGTCGCCGATATCGGGAAGGACGAGGCCCGCCAGGCCCGCCGCCTCCTGGCCGACGCCAAGCTGCACGGACACAAATACGCGATCGACGCCGTGCTCGCCGTCATCGCGCGACAGCAAAAAGGGCGAGTCACGGTCTTCACCTCGGACGTCGACGACCTGGAGAAGCTCGTCCCGGACACGATCGTCGTCAAGAAGGTCTGACCCAACTCTTTCCGGTCTCAGTTCTGGTTTCATTCACCGCTGCCCGCCACCGTTCATGGCCGAGGGCGAGCCCTACTCCGCCACAGGACAGAGCGCCCACGACCGTCAGGGCAACCGAAGGGCCCCACCGTTCGCGGTGGGGCCCTTCGGCGTTCTCCGGACGGAAACCGGAGAAACCTTCACTCCCGCGCCGGCAACCGTTCCCGCAGGGTGTCGGTCAAGGTCGGGGCCGGGTGGAAGCGTTCGGTGAGGCCCAGGACGTGCAGCATCCGCAGGGTGAGGGCCTGCGGGCAGACCAGGAGGAGTGCGCCGCTCCGCTCCCTCAGACGGCGGTCGGCGCGGCAGAGCAGGGCCAGGCCGGAGCAGTCGAAGAAGGTCGTCGGCGTGAGGTCGATGACGAGCAGCGTCTCCATCGGCGCTGTCACCGCGTCCAGGCGCGGCATGATCGTCAGGGCCGCCACGATGTCGATGTCGCCGTGGAACTCCATGACGGTGCGGCCTTGTACCCGGTGGATGTACAGGTGCCCAGCGTGGGGCGGAACGCCGTGGCTCATGGCGGCATCCTCACTGCCGACGGCCTCTCCCCTGGGGAGGCCGAATGGTCGGACGGGACGGAGGGCCACCGGGGACCGGGGTGACGTCGGGGAGAGCCCGTGGAAGCAGGACCACTGGTGAGGGACCGGAGACACGGTTCTCACAGGGGGTGATGCCCCCACTCGTGTCCGTCAACCTATCGCCCCGAAAGGCCACTTGAGGCAGAACTGCGTGCGTACGACCGAGTTGGGGCCGCGGAGCCCGCCCGGCCCCCGGTGCCGCTCCGCCAACCACCCCTGCGGGGTGATCCCGGTCCGCGCCCCACCGGCCGAACCTGGGCGGAATCCGGCGGAGAGGACACCCATGACGGCGACCGAGCAGGGCGGTGGCGGACGCGTCGCGTCGTTGCTGCGGGCCGTGCCCGGAGGCCGCGCGGCCCTGACGTACCGACGCGAGTGGCTGGCCAAGGACGTCGTGGCGGGGATCGTGCTCACCACGCTGCTCGTGCCGCAGGGCATGGCGTACGCCGAACTCGCCGGGCTGCCCGCGATCACCGGCCTCTACACGTCCATCCTGTGCCTGCTGGCCTACGCGGTGTGCGGGCCCTCGCGGATCCTGGTCCTCGGGCCCGACTCCTCGCTCGGGCCGATGATCGCGGCGACGGTGCTCCCGCTGGTCGCCGCCGACGGCGATCCCGAGCGGGCCGTCGCCCTGGCGTCGATGCTGGCGGTCATGGTCGCGGGCATCATGCTCCTCGCGTCCCTGGCCCGCCTCGGTTACGTCGCCGAGCTGGTCTCCAAGCCCACGATGATCGGCTACATGAACGGCCTCGCCGTGACCATCCTGATCGGCCAGCTGCCCAAGCTCCTCGGGTTCAAGGTCGACGCCGACGGCCTGATCGACGAGTGCGCGGCCGTGGTCGAGGGGCTCGCGGACGGCAAGGCGGTCGCCGCGGCGGTCACCGTCGGGTGCGGCGGCATCGTGCTGATCCTGGCGCTGCAGCGCTGGCTGCCGCGGGTGCCCGCCGTGCTCGTCATGGTGGTCCTGGCGATCGGCGCCGTGGTGGTGTTCGACCTCGGGGAGCACGGGGTGGCGCTCGTCGGCGTGCTGCCGGAGGGTTTTCCGCCGCTGACGCTTCCGCACGTCGCGTTCGACGACGTCGGTCCGCTGCTCGCCGGTGCCCTGGGCATCGCCGTCGTGTCCCTGGCCGACACGATCTCCAACGCGTCGGCGTTCGCGTCGCGCGCGGGCCAGGAGGTGCGCGGCAACCAGGAGATGGCGGGCGTGGGCGCGGCCAACCTGGCCGCGGGGCTCTTCCAGGGCTTTCCGGTCAGTACGAGCGGGTCGCGTACGGCGGTGGCGGAGCGGGCCGGGGCGCGCACCCAGCTGACCGGTGTGGTCGGCGCGGCGCTGATCGTGCTCATGCTGGTCCTGGTGCCGGGTCTCTTCCGGCACCTGCCCCAGCCCGCCCTCGCGGCCGTCGTCATCACCGCGTCGCTCTCGCTGGCCGACGTGCCGGGCACGGTACGGCTGTGGCGGCAGCGCAGGATGGAATTCCTGCTGTGCGTCGCGGCGTTCCTCGGGGTCGCGCTGGTCGGCGTCCTCGAAGGGATCGCGGTGGCCGTGGCGCTCTCCGTGCTGAACGTCTTCCGCCGGGCCTGGTGGCCGTACGAGACGGTGCTCGGGCAGGTGGCGGGCCTGCCCGGCTATCACGACGTCCGCTCCCACCCCACCGCCGAACAGCTCCCCGGCCTCGTCATCTACCGGTTCGACGCGCCCTTGATCTTCGCCAACGCCAAGAACTTCCGCGACAACGTGCTGCGCATCGCGCGGTCGGACCCGGCGCCGGACTGGATCGTGATCGCCGCCGAGCCCATGACCGACGTGGACACCACCGCGGCCGACGTCCTCGTGGCCCTCGACGAGAAGCTCAACGCCGGTGGCACGCATCTCGTCTTCGCCGAGCTGAAGGACCCGGTGCGCCGCAAGATCGAGCGGTACGGGCTGACCCGCACCATCGACGAGCGGCACCTGTATCCCACGGTGGAGGCCGCCGTCGCCGCGTTCCGCGGTCGGCGGTGACCGGTCGGCGGTGACGACGGAACCGCGCCGCCACCGCGTCCCGCACGGGCGTCCTACATGGGCAGGACCTGGTGTTTGGCCTGTGCGTACTCCGCGCCGGTGAGCGCCCCGGTCCGGTGCAGCTCCGCGAGCCGTTCCAGTTCGTCGGCGCTGGTCACGGACGGCGCGCCCACGGGACGGCCGCGCAGTCCTGACATCCGGCCCATCGAGCTGCGGCGGCTCATCCCGGAACCCTGGGAGATGACGTAGACGAGTACGCCGAGGAAGGGCAGGACGAGAATGAACAGCAGCCACAGCGCCTTGCGCCAGCCGTTGAGATCGTCGTTGCGGAAGATGTCCACGACGATCTGGATCACGAGGGCGAACCACATCACCCACAAGAAGAAGAACAGCATGGTGAGGAAGACGTCGAACACCGGATAGTCGTCCACGGCAACACTCCCGTCGATCGGATGGGCACCACACTCGGGGGCCGCCCCCGCGGCCGTATCACCCCTGTAGGGCGAAACGCGGGTCCGGCGGCCGCGTCACAGTGTCCGCGAGGGGGCTTGGCGTCACAGCTGCGAGGGGGCACGTCATGCAGACCGCCGCGCGCGCCCGACCGCTGGCGGTCCGTGCCGTCCGCCAGCTCGCGGCCGTGAACATCCTCGATCTGGCGACGCGGCTCGCGGCGCAGGCGTTCCTCGCCGCGCTGCCGATGATCATCGCGGTCGCCTCCTTCTGTCCGGTCGGCTGGCGGACGGAGCTCCGCAGGTCGCTGCGGTCCCTGTTCGGCTCGGGCAGCGTCGAGGCGGCGCGGCTCGACCAGGTGTACTCCGGCGAGCCCCAGGCGCTGCACAGCTGGGGCGCGGTGAGCGTGCTGGTCGCGCTGCTGTCCGCCACCGCCTTCTCCCGGGCCCTGCAGCGGCTGTGCGAACGCTGCTGGGGCCTGCCGCCGTCGGGCGTGCGGATCCTGCTCTGGCGCTGGGCGCTGTGGCTCTTCGTCTGGCTGACCGCCCTGTTCTTCCAGGGCGTGCTGCACGACGGGTTCGGCGTGGGCCCGGTCCTGGGGTTTCCGCTGCAGGCCGTCGCCGCCGTGCTGATGTGGTGGTGGACGCAGCACCTGCTGCTCGCGGGGCGCGTGCCGTGGCGCCCGTTGCTGCCGGGGGCCGTCCTCGCCGGGGTGGGCGCGGTCGCGTACTCCCAACTCGCCGCGCTGTGGCTGCCGGTGGCGCTGCGGCGCAGCGTGGAGCGCTACGGTCCGCTCGGCTCGGTCTTCACGCTGCTGTCCTGGCTGATCCTCTTCTTCACGATCGTGGCGATCGGCATCGCCCTCGGCCAGGTGCTCGGCCAGGAGAAGCCGGTGCGGCGCATGCTGCGGATCGCCGAGCCGTCGGCGGAACCTGTCACTCGGGCGTCGCGGTGACCCGGCCGTCGCGCACCGCGTCGGTCAGCGCCCGGTGATCGCGCTCGTTCTGGTCGGCGTAGCGCTCGGCGAACTCCGCGAGCGCCCGGTCGAACCGGTCGGAGCCGCCCAGGTAGGCCGCTATGGCGATGCGGTCGCCGGATCGCGCGTGGGCGCGCGCCAGGGTCGCCCCGGCCAGCCGCCCGAACAGCCGCATGACCTTCGGTGTCATGGTCTCGGCCTTGGGGATGGCCTTCCAGTCGCGCAACTGCCGTACGTAGAAGTCCCGTTCGCGCCCGTCGAGGCCGGACACCCGTTCCCAGCCCAGGAACATGTCGCTGGTGGCCTGCATCAGGCGCTGCCCGGAGACGACGCGCTCGCCCTGGTTGGCGTGGGCGCTGGGCTCGCAGTAGGGGGCGAGCGCCGACTCCTCGGCCTCCTTGGCCTGGAGGAACAGCGGATCGTCGGCGTCCCTGCCGAGCAGCAGGATCACCCAGCAGCGGGTGCCGACGCTGCCGACGCCGACCACCTTGCGCGCCATGTCGACCACCCGGTACTGCGCGAGGAGCGCGCGGCGGTCGCCCGGGAGCGTCACGGCATAGCGCTCGATGAGCTCCCTCAACTGCCGCTCCAGCTCCGCGCGTTCCACGTCGGGGAGCAGGTCGGCGAGCGGCGTCACGAGCGGCGGGTCGGCGGCGATCCGCAGCTCGTCGCCGCTGCGGTGCGCGAGCCTCGCCAGGGACTGGAGGTGGTCGCGGCCCCTGGCCTTGGCGAGGGTGCGGGACAGCCTGCGCCGGGCCTGGGGGCGCAGCTGCCCGCCGAGCGTCGCGTACAGGTCGTCGGCGTCGATCCGGGAGTACCAGACGTCGATGGTGCGCATCCCGGCGAAGCCGTTCATCGCCTCCCGGTAGGAACGCACGGTACCCCGGACCACGCGGGACCGCTCCGGCACGCTGAATCCGTTGGCGCGGCCCGCGATGACGAGGCTGGCCGACAGGCGCTTGACGTCCCACTCCCACGGCCCGGGCAGCGTCTCGTCGAAGTCGTTGACGTCGAACATCAGATGGCGTTCCGGCGAGGCGAGCAGCCGGAAGTTCAGCATGTGCGCGTCCCCGCACAGCTGGGCCGTGAGCCCGCTCGACGCCGTCGTCGCCAGGTCCGTCGCCATCAGGGCGGCGGCTCCCCGGAAGAAGCGGAACGGCGATTCGAGCATCCGGGCGTACCGGATCGGCACCAACTCCGCTAGCCTGCGCGCCGACTGACGCTCTATCACCTCGATGGGGTCGGTCCTGTCCCGCGCCGGGGCGAAATCGGCGTGGCGGGAGCGCGGCACCTTCGCGCGCGCGGCCCTGCCGCGGGCGACGCTCTCCTGCGGGGTGGGCGGTACGTGCCGGTCCTCGGCCATGACCGGCCCCTCTCTGACGCGGCCGACACTCGGGACGGCACCGATCCTCGACCCTGAGTCCCGCGCGGGCGTCACCCCGTGGGTGTGAACCTGCGGGCGCCGCTCCGGAGCCGAACCACCTTCGGGGGGTGAGGCGGTGCCGCCCGCGCGGTCGCACGGTGACGCCATGAATCCGACGATGTGGCAGCGGCGCTGGCTGGCGCGCGCGTCCTTGGGATCGGTCCTCGTCGCGGGTGTCGTCCTCGGCGTGTTCGCCGGCACCCGGACCATCGGACTGCTGGCCGTCGGCCTCGTCGGCCTGGTGCTCGTGGCCGCCGGACTGTGGTGGAGCCTGGCCAAGGAGGGCGTCCTGCGGGTCCTCGCCGTGGTCCTGGCCCTGGGCGCGCCCGTATGGGTCCTCATCGCGTACACCCGCGCCCATCTGGCGTGGGTCGCCGCCCTCGCCTTCGCCCTGTGGCTCCTTGCGGTCGGCGCGGGCCGGGCCGCGCTCGTACGGGACGAGGGGCCCGCGGCGATGGCCGAGCATCCGGCGCCGCGCGTGCGCCGTCCCGTACTGATCATGAATCCGCGGTCCGGCGGCGGGAAGGTCCGCCGGTTCGAACTGGTCGAACGCGCCCAGGGCCTGGGCGCCGAGGTGATCCTCTTGCAGTGGCGCGACAACGGCGACGGCGACGTGGCCGACATGGCGCGCAAGGCCGCGGCCGGGGGCGCCGACCTGCTCGGCGTCGCGGGCGGTGACGGCACCCAGGCGCAGGTCGCCGAGGTCGCCGCCGCGCTCGACCTGCCCTTCCTGGTGATCCCGGCGGGCACCCGCAATCACTTCGCCCTCGACCTGGGGCTCGACAGGAACGACCCGTCGAAGGCGCTCGACGCGCTGCGGGACGGCGTGGAACTGCACGTCGACCTCGGCAGCGCGGGCGGCCTCCCCTTCGTCAACAACGTCTCGTTCGGGGCCTACGCCGAGGTGGTGGCGAGCCCCGCGTATCGGGACGACAAGACGCGTACGGCGCTGCGGCTGCTGCCCGACATGCTGGCGGGCCACCAGGGGCCGCGGCTCTCCGCGCACGCGGGAGACACCGACTTCGCCGAGCCGCAGGCGCTCCTCGTCAGCAACAACCCCTACGGCACCGGGGACATCGCGGGTCTGGGCCGCCGGGCCCGGATGGACGGCGGGGAGCTGGGCTGCGTCGGGGTCAAGGTGACCAGCGCCGCGCACGCCGCGGGGCTGCTGCGCGGACGGCGCGCCGCCGGGGTCGTACGGACGACGGCGGCGCACGTGGTCGTCGACGCGGACCAGGACCACGTCCCGGTCGGCGTCGACGGCGAGACGGTGTCGCTGCCGGTCCCGGTGCGCTGCGAGGTGCGGCCGCTGGCCCTGCGGGTGCTGGTGCCGCGGAACCGTCCTGGCGTGCGCCGGGCCAGGCCGCTGCTCGACTGGCGGGTCATCGGCAGGCTTGCGCTGGGGCGTTCGCACCGGTTCTGACGGGGGCCGCCCCGGAGTGTCACCGGCGCGCGTCCGTGCCGAGGAGCCTGCGGGACACGGGCCGCGCGTACCGGACCAGGGACCAGATCACCAGGACGTCGAGCGCGATCATGACGACGGACCACACCGGGTAGAACGGGGCGAAGAAGTAGCTCTCCAGCGCGCTGAGACCGGCGACCGTGACGCCGACGACACGCGCCCACAGGCGCCCGGTGAGCAGGGTGAACGCGGCGGCGAGCACGACCATGCCGGAGACCAGGTGGAGCCAGCCCCAGGCCGTGACGTCGAGGGCGTAGGCGTAGTCCTTCGGCTTCCTGAAGAAGTCGTCGCCGATGATCGCCGCGAAGCCCGCGATGACGTGATAGCTGCCGACGATCGTCAGCACGCACACGGAGAACACCACGGTGGCGACCGCGAGCGTCCCGGCGGCGGGCTCTTCCTGCCGGTCCGGTGTCATGCGGTCCGGTGTCATGGCTGCCCCTCCCCTTCCGGCCCCTTCTGGTGGGCTCCTCCGGTGGCTCGGAGCATGGCTCCCGGCGCCCGGCGGCGGTTCACCCATGGCGGGCGAGACGCGGGAGGGACGCGGGACCGGCCGCGGGCACAGTCACCTGGCCGGGGTGAGGCCGCCCGTGGCGGGCCCGGAAGAATGGCCGCACGGGCAGGTAACCGCAGGAGGTGATGCCATGGGCACCGCTCAGCCGGGCGGGGGGCACGGGCGGTTCGAACCCCTCGCCGAGGGCGGCAGGTTCGAGATCCGGGTGCGCGGCACGCTCGGCGAAGGTCTCCGGTCCGCCTTCGACGAACTCACGGTCACGCTGCGGCCCGCGGAGACCGTCATGTACGGAGCCGGCATCGACCAGACCGCGCTGTACGGCATCCTCGACCGCATCCAGGCGTTGGGTCTCGAACTCCTGGAGGTGCGCGGGCTGCCCCCGTCGACACGGGCGGACGAGCCGCCGGGATAGGCCGACCGACCCCTTCCCGAAACGGCGGGGGCCGTCCACGTTGGGTATGTTCCGCCCGCTGACGCGGAGGTGAGGGCATGCCCGAGGCGACGATGTGCACGGCGCGTTCCGCGCACGAAGGTCGGGGGCCGGCGGCACGACCGCCGGCCCTGGTCAGGAAGACCTCGCTGCACGGGGTCCTGCGTGCGCTCGGCCATGATCCGCGCAGCGCGAGGACCACGGTCGACGCCTGTCTCGTCTGGCTGGCCGAGGTGCTCGTGGAGATCGCCGTGCGGGCCGAGGACGCACACACCGCGACGGTGCTCGCGGACGAGGCGTCGGCGACCCTGGCGATGCTGTCGACCAGGGCGCCGCCCGAGGAAGCGGGGGCCCCGGGGCTGACGCCGAGTGAACTCGTCGTCCTGAGCAAGCTGCCGGGAACGGTGCCGCTGCGCGGGATCGCCGACGAGCTGCACGTCTCGCTCAACACGGTCCGCAGCCACACCCGCGCCGTGTACCGCAAGCTCGGCGTGGGATCCCGCACGCAGGCGGTGTACCGGGCCCGCGAGCTGGACCTCCTGTGAGTGTGTGGGGGTCAGCGCTGTGAGTGTGTGAGTGTCAGCGCGTCACAGCAGCTGGAGTTCGCGCGCCCGCCGGACCGCGGCCGACCGCCGGGTCACGGCAAGCTTGCGGTAGACGCTCTTGAGGTGGGTCTTCACCGTGTTGACCGAGAGGTAGAGGTCCTCCGCGATCTCTTCGGTGGTCATCATCTGCGACAACCGGCCCAGCACGTCCCCCTCCCTGGCGGTGAGCCGCTCGACCGAGACGGCGGCCGGGTCCAGGACCGCGCCGGGGTCGCGGTGGTGTGCCGTGGCACCCGACGCCGACGCACCGAGCGAGGCCGCGCACGCCCGCACCACGGGCTGCCGCAGCGCGGGCGGCAGCCACGGCCCTGTGGTGCCCAGAAGCGTCTCGTGCACCTCGGACACGCCCTGCTCGGCGAGGTTGACCAGTCGGCCGACCAGGACGGCGACGCCCGCGGTGAAGGGGTCTGCCAGCGTGTGCAAGGCGGTCCTGGCGCGCGCCAACTCACCACGTGCCAGGTCGGGTTCGGCACGGGCAAGCGCGACCCAGGCGCGCACGACGGCCAGCGTGGCGTGCGAGCCGTCCCGCGCGGTCCAGGCGGGCAGCGGCGGCCGGGTCGCGAGCGCGGCGAACTCACCGGCCGCGCGGAAGCGGCCGCGCACCGCTTCGAGCAGGGCGAGCTCCACCAGGCAGCCCCGGCGCAGCGCCTCGTTCCCGGTGGCCCCCGCGGCCTTGAGGCCGCCGGTGAGCAGGGACTCGGCCGCCTTCAGATCACCGGCCCGCGTCTCCGAGCGGCCCAGCACGAACAGCGTCAGCGCCTTGATCTCCGGCCGCTCGGCCAGCAGGTGCGCGGGCAGCCGCGCGCTCAGGGCCCTGGCCTCGACGGCCGCGGCCCGCGCGGCGGCCGGGTCGCGGGAGCGCTGCCCCGCCATCCTGATCACCGCGTGGGTGAGGCGGCACCTGAGCACCCGGTCGGGCTCCGTCTCCGGCAGCCGGTCGATCAGCCGGGCCGCCTCCGCGAGCTGGCCCGCGCCCGCGTCG
The DNA here is from genome assembly GCF_008704495.1 of Streptomyces kanamyceticus. Classification (NCBI taxonomy): domain Bacteria; kingdom Bacillati; phylum Actinomycetota; class Actinomycetes; order Kitasatosporales; family Streptomycetaceae; genus Streptomyces; species Streptomyces kanamyceticus. The sequence continues at coordinate 5,238,194 of NZ_CP023699.1, read as the reverse complement.
GCGTCCGGGTGCCTGATGGCCGCGGCGACGAGCACGGGTTCGGGGTCGTCCGTCCGTGACTCCGCGGGGATCCAGGGGGTCGGCATGTCCGGCAGCCGCGTGGCCGTGAGGCCCAACAGCTGTCCGATCCCGAGCTGTTCGACCACCAGACGGCTGGCGTAGGGCCGGTCGTCCGCCGCGAGGGCATGGCCCACCGCCGTCGCGAGGAAGCCGTGTTCGGCGAGCCAGGCGGCGGCCCTGCGGTGCGCGGCGGCGACGCTGCCGGGGAGCTCGTGCTGGAGCCTCACCTGCAACACGTCGGCGAACATCCGGTGGCAGCGGAACCAGCCCTGCCCCAGGGGCTGCAGGAAGGAGTTCTGCCGTACGAGGAGGGCGAAGTGCCGCCCCGCGTCGGCGCCCGCCACCGCGGTGGCGAGCTCCGCGTTCACCTGCTCCAGGACGCTGGTCGTCAGGAGCAGCCGGCGCATCTCCGCGGACTGCGCGTCGAGCACCTCCTCGACCAGGTACGTCACGATCGCCTCGTCGTCACCGGCGAACCGGGCGATGAACCGGTCCGGATCGCGCTGCCCCTGCATGGACATCGCCGCGAGCCGGATCCCGGCCGCCCAGCCCGCGGTACGCCGCCGCAGCGCCCTGACCACGTTCCTGGCGATGTCCAGGCCGTGCTGGGCGAGCAGGGCGGCCGTCTCCGCGTCGGTGAACGCGAGGTCGGCGGTGCGCAGTTCGGTGAGTTCCCCGGCGAGCCGGTAGCGGTGCAGGTGCAGCGGCGGGTCCCGGCGCGAGAGCACGACGAGGCGCAGCACGGGCGCCGCGTGCTTCAGGAGGCTGGCGACGCCCTCGGCGACGGGGGAGCCCTGCTCCGGCTGGAAGTCGTCGAGCACCAGGACCACCGGGGTTCCGCAGAGCGCCAGTTGGACGGCGAGGCGGGCCACGAGCAGTTCGTTGACGGGCACGTCGGCGCATTCGGTGAGGTCCACCCCGGCGTCGCACAGCGCGGAGAGGACCCGCGGCCAGAAGACGTCGGGCCGCTCCTCGCGCCCCTCGCACCGCACACAGGCCACCGGTCCTGGCGCCCGGCCGGTGTGCAGCCACTCCGTGGCGAGCGCCGACTTGCCCGCGCCCACCGGCCCCACGACCACGGTGAGCGGCCCGAGCACACCTCGTGAGACGCGCTCGGCGAGCCGGGGGCGCGGCACCAGCCAGCCGGGCAGCTCGGGCACGGTCGTCCGGCCCTCGGGCACGCCGGCCACCGAGGTGCGAACGGGTTCCGCCGCCGGTGCCTCCGGGCGTTCGTCCATCGCCGGCACCTTCCTCTCGCCCCTCGGTTCGAGTGGTGCTGATTCGAGTGGTGCTGAGAAGACGAGTCTGGGACCCGGTAGGTGAGACGGCACCCGAGCGGGACGCCATCTCACCCGGGTGAAGTTTCCTGGCGTCCGCCGGGGCGCACGCCCCCGTCAGGGAGCGTGCGCGTCGCTGGACACCGGCTCACTTGGCCTGGAGCGCCTCGATGAGCTCCTCCTCCCGGTCCTTGGTGAGCGACGTACGCAGGACGGTGGGGTTGAAGGGTCGTAGCGCGTCTCGTACCCGGTCCGGCGTGGAATGGCGTACCAGCGCGAAGACCGCGGCCTTGCCGGGCTCCAGGGTGTTCGCGACCTCCTTGATGAAGGCGTCGCTCACACCGATGTCGGAGAGCTTGCCCGCGACCGCGCCGGTGGCGGCGCCGACCGCCGCACCGAACACCGGCATCAGGAACAGCAGGCCGAACAGACTGCCCCACAGGGCTCCGCCTGCCGCACCGGCGCCCGTAAGGCTGTAGCTCTGGCGCACGTGGACCTTTTCGTCCATGGTCCGCCAGGCCAGTGCCGCGTCCTCCAGGTCGAGCAGCTCCTGGCGCGACAGCTCCTTGCTGAGCCTCAGCACCGCTTCGGCCTTGTCCTTGTCCGAGAAGCCGAGCACGACGAGATCGGCCATCATTTCCTCCTCTTCCGGTTCCGGTTCCTGTCCCTCGGGGCTTCCGGGTCGTCCGCTTTCTCCGCGGCCTCCGGTTCTCGCGCGGACGTCTCCGGTGCGTCCGCGTCGCCGTTGCTGGCGGGGACGGGCTCCCCCCACTGGCCCGCCGCCGCGATGAGTTCGGCCGCGATGGGCACGAGCGCCTCCTCGGTGAGGAAACCCTCGGCCACGGGCACTCCACCGGCGTTGCGGATGGCGGCCCGCAGATACTTCGCCCACACGTGCTCGAAGAGGATGAAGGCGGCCGCGGTGCCCGGCTCCAGCTCCTGGGCCGTCGCCTTGATCTCGGCGCGCGACAGACCGAAGGCGTTCCCCTCGGAGACGGACGGGTAGAGCTTCTCCGCCCCTTGCATGCTCTCGCGGGAGAGGCCGAGCAGCGCGGAGACGGTGTCCCCCATGTCCTCGGCCTGGTAGTCGAGGGCCATCAGCCGCCCGTCCACCTCCTTGTGCACGAAGAGCATGTCGAGCAGGCGGATCTGGCCGTTCGCCTCCAGGATGTCCAGCTCCTCGATGACGCGGCCCTCGAACTTGGCGGTGGGGCCGAACGCCACCGTGAGCAGCTGTACGGGTCCGATGGTGCCCATCGGGGGCTCCCTTCCTCGCATCCTCGCATCGGAAATCGAGGGTCGATCTCATGGAGCCGCACCGGGCCCCGTCACACGTCACCCATCGCAGGTGAAGGTCGCCGCACGGTCCTGCCCGACAGTGGGCGCCGGAGGTGCGATGCCATGGCCAACGGAGAAGCGGCCGACGACCGCACGACCAGCGGCACCCCCGGTGCCGAGGAGGAACTGGCACGGCTGCGTGCCGAGGTCACGGCCCTGCGCGCACAGGCCGGGAGCGAGCGGCGCAAGAAGGTCCGCCTCCTGACGGTCCGGCGCGTGGCGGCCGCCGTACTGATCGCGCTCGCGGCCGTCCTCACGGTGACCGCGGTCATCGGCGTGTGGGGGGCGCGCACGACGCTCAACACCGGCCGGTGGGTGGACACCGTGGACGACCTCCCCAGGCACCCGGCGGTGAACAAGGCCGTGTCCGCCTACCTCACCGACCAGATCTTCACCGAACTCGACGTGGAGCAGCGCCTGTCGGAGGCGCTGCCCGAGCGGGCGTCGTTCCTGGCCGCTCCGGTCACCGGGGCGGTGCGCAACTACGTGCGCGACTCGGTCTCCAAGCTGATCGCCACCGACGAGTTCCGGACCCTGTGGCGCGCCACCAACCGCTCCGCCCACGGCCGGATCGTCGCGGTCCTGGAGAACCGCAACAAGAACGTCCGTGCCGAGGGCGACACCGTCACGCTCAACCTGCTCCCCATGGTCAACAACGCGCTCGCCACCCTGGAGGACCGGCTCCCCACGCTCTTCGGCAAGCAGTTCGACCTGCCCCGGATCACCTCGGGTCAGATACCGCCGGGGCTGCACGACCGCGTCGAGAAGGCGCTCGGCGTCACGCTGCCGGACGACTTCGGGCAGGTGCGGCTCTACAACCGGGGCGAGCTGAGCCAGGTGCAGGACGCCGTGCTGCTGTTCAAGCGGGCGGTGTGGGGTCTGGTGATCGCCGTACCCGTGCTGCTCGGCCTCGCCCTGTGGGTCTCGCCGAACCGCCGCCGGACCGTCCTCCAGTTCGGCCTGTGGCTGGTGGTGTCGGTCACCGTGCTCACCAGCGTGCTGCGCGCGGTGCGGGACCAGCTCCTGGCCCAGGTCACCCCCGGCACCTACCGGGACGGGGTGCGCGACGTGCTGTGGACCGTGTTCGAGACGCTGCGCGACCGGGGCGCCCAGCTCCTGTGGCTCGGCGTCGCCATCGCCGTCATCGCCTACCTCGTCGGCCCGGGACGGCTGCCCGTGTGGCTGCGCCGCACCGTCGCCGAGGGGGCCCGGATCGCGGGCGCGTTCGTCGCGCGGACCGCGCGCCGCGGCACGGGCACGGGGGCGCGGCAGTGGGTCGGCCGCCACGCCGACGTCCTGCGGGTCGGCGGACTCGTGGTGGCGGTGCTCGTCACGCTGCTGCTCGCCTCGTGGACGGCCCTGCTCGTGGTGGCCCTGCTGCTCCTCGGATACGAGGCGGCGGTCACGCTCGTCGCCCGCGGCGCGGCAGACCACGGCGAGGCCACCACGGGCAAGGCCGCATCCGGCGAGACCGCATCCGGCGAAAACCCGTCCCACGAACCCGGATCCGGCGATGACGCCTCACCCACCGCAGGTGAAGCCGCGCCGGGACCCGACACAGAGACTGACGCTGCCCCGGTCACCTCGCGGCAGGGAGGAAACCCATGAGCACACGCACGAGCACCGGGAAGATCGGCCCGACCGGCGACGAAGAAGGCCAGTGGCGGCTCTGGGGCCCCTACTTGAGCGAGCGCCAGTGGGGCACGGTCCGCGAGGACTACAGCGAGAACGGCGACGCGTGGGCGTACTTCCCGCACGACCACGCCCGCTCGCGCGCCTACCGCTGGGGCGAGGACGGGCTCGGCGGCATCAGCGACGAGAAGCAGCGCCTGTGCTTCGCCCTCGCGCTGTGGAACGGCCGCGACCCCATCCTCAAGGAACGCGCCTTCGGCCTCACCAACGGCGAGGGCAACCACGGCGAGGACGTCAAGGAGTACTACTTCTACCTCGACAGCACCCCCAGCCACTCCTACCTGCGCTACCTGTACAAGTACCCGCAGGCCGAGTTCCCCTACACGGACCTCGTGGCCACCAACCGGGACCGGGGGCGCGGCGACTTCGAGTACGAGCTGCTCGACACCGGGATCTTCGACGACGACCGCTACTTCGACGTGAGCGTCGAATACGCCAAGGCCGCGCACGACGACGTCCTCATCCGCGTCACCGTCGACAACCGGGGACCCGACGAGGCGACCCTGCAGGTCCTTCCGACGCTGTGGTTCCGCAACACCTGGTCGTGGGCCGACGGCGCCCAGACAGCCGGCAAGCCCCGGATCGGCGTGGGCGGCGGGCCCCGCGGCACGGCGGCCCTCACCGCGGCACACCACGAACTCGGCAGCTACGACCTGCGGTTCGGCGCCCCGGTGCCGCTGCTCTTCACGGAGAACGAGACCAACAACGAGCGGCTCTTCGGCTCGCCCAGCGCGTCGCCGTACACCAAGGACGGCATCGGACGGCACGTCGTCGACGGGGAGATCGAGGCCGTCAACCCGGCGCAGGAAGGCACCAAGGCGGCGGCCCACTGGACGCTCACGCTGCCCCCGCGAGGCTCGGCGACCCTGCGGATGCGGCTCGCCCCCACCGGCTCGCAGCTCTCGCTCGGCCGCGGCTTCGACGCCGTCTTCGACACCCGGATCGCCGAAGCGGACCGGTTCTACGCCGATCTCGTGCCGCGGTCCGCGAACGAGGACGAACGGCGGGTCCTGCGGCAGGCGTTCGCGGGCATGCTGTGGAGCAAGCAGTACTACTACTTCGACCTGGAGACCTGGCTGGCCGAACACGGCCTGGCCCCCTGGAGCCTGCGGTCCGACACCCGCAACCGCGAGTGGTTCCACATGGTCAGCGACGACATCATCTCCATGCCCGACAAGTGGGAGTACCCCTGGTTCGCCGCCTGGGACCTGGCCTTCCACACCATCGCCCTGTCGATGGTGGACGTCCGGTTCGCCAAGGAACAGCTGGAGCTCCTCACCCGGGACGCCTATCTGCACCCCAACGGCCAGCTCCCGGCGTACGAATGGAACTTCAGCGACGTCAACCCGCCGGTGCACGCCTGGGCCGCGTACTTCGTCTACACGATGGAGAAGCAGCTCACCGGCCACGGCGACCGGGAATTCCTGGAGCGCACCTTCCAAAAGCTCCTGACCAACTTCACCTGGTGGGTCAACCGCAAGGACCCCACCGGGCGCAACGTCTTCCAGGGCGGCTTCCTCGGCCTCGACAACATCGGCGTCTTCGACCGCAGCGCGCCCCTGCCGACCGGCGGCCAGCTCGAACAGGCCGACGGCACCGCGTGGATGGCCCTGTACTGCCAGGCCATGCTGGAGATCGCCCTCGAACTCGTCGAGCACAACCCCGCCTACGAGGACCTGGTCCTCAAGTTCGTCGAGCACTATCTGTGGATCTCCGCCGCCATGGACCGCGTCGGCGACCTCGACGAGGGCATGTGGGACGAGGAGGACGGCTTCTTCTACGACGTGCTGCGGCTGCCGGACGGGCGGGCGACCCGGCTCAAGGTCCGCTCCATGGTGGGGCTCCTTCCGCTGTGCGCGTCGACCGTCTTCCGGCCCTCCCAGCTGGCGAAGGTGCCGGGGCTGCGCGAGCGGCTGCACCGCTTCGCGACCCGCCACCCCTCGCTCAGCGCCACGCTCGCCACCGCCCAGGCCGGTGCGGCGGGCGGGCCGCGGCTGCTGTCCGTACTGGACGAGAAGAAGCTCCTGCGGGTGCTCGAACGGCTGCTCTCCGAGGACGAGTTCCTCGGCCCCCACGGCCTGCGCGCGCTCTCCCGGCACCACGCCGGACACCCCTACACCTTCTGGGTGCACGGGGAAGGGCACCAGGTCTCCTACGTGCCCGCCGAATCGGACTCCGGGATGTTCGGCGGCAACTCCAACTGGCGCGGACCCGTGTGGTTCCCGGTGAACGTCCTCGTCGTGCGGGCGCTGCTCAACCTGTACGGCTTCTACGGCGACGACCTCACCGTGGAGTGCCCCACGGGATCCGGCGTGCGGATGACCCTCTTCGAGGTGGCCAAGGAGATCTCCCGCAGGCTCGGCACGACCTTCCTGCGCGGCCCCGACGGGCACCGGCCCGTCTACGGCGGACAGGAGAAGTTCCAGAGCGACCCGCACTGGCGCGACCTGATCTCCTTCTACGAGTACTTCCACGGGGACAACGGGGCGGGGATCGGCGCGTCCCACCAGACCGGCTGGACCGGCCTGGTGGCACCCCTGATGATGATCTTCGGGACCTTCGGGCCCCAGGACTTCCTGGCCGACACCGGGGAGGAGACCCCATGACCGCACTGCCCGCACAACCCGTCGTGCACGAAGTGAACACCCGGGTGTGGCTGCGCGAGATCCAGCAGCGCACCGGCCGGCACACCGGCCTCGCCGACGTCCCCAAGGACGCCTGGGACCAGCTCACCCCGCACGGCGTCGACGCCGTCTGGCTCATGGGGGTGTGGGAGCGCAGCCCGCAGGGCCGCTCCATCGCGCTGCGCGACGCGTCGCTGCGGGACGCCTTCGCCCGCGCGGTGCCCGACATCGGCGAACACGAGATCGCGGGCTCGCCCTACTGCATCCGCCGCTACGAGGCGGACGCGGCCCTCGGCGGCGGCGAGGGGCTCGCCGCGGCACGCGCCGCACTCGACCGCCGCGGCGTCGGACTGCTGCTCGACTACGTGCCCAACCACGTCGCACCGGACAGCCCCTGGGTGACCGAGCATCCCGAGTACTTCGTCCGCGGCTCGGCGGAGGACCTGCGGCGCGAGCCCGCCGCGTTCCTCGACACCGGGACCGAGGTGTACGCCCGCGGCCGCGACCCCTTCTTCCCGCCGTGGCCTGACGTCGTCCAGCTCAACGCCTTCGCGCCCGCGCTGCGCGCCGCGACCACCGAGGTGCTCACCGGCATCGGCCGGGTCTGCGACGGCGTGCGCTGCGACATGGCGATGCTGCTCATGAACGACGTCTTCGCCCGCACCTGGGGGCAGCACGCCGGGGCACCGCCCCAGGAGGAGTTCTGGCCCGCCGTGCTCGCCGGGGTCCGGCGCCACCACCCGGGCATGGTCTTCGCCGCCGAGGCGTACTGGGACCTCGAATGGGCCCTGCAACAACAGGGGTTCGACTTCTGCTACGACAAGCGGCTCTACGACCGCATGCTGCACGAGGGCCCCGAGTCCGTCCGGCAGCACCTGCACGCGGAGGTGGAGTACCAGCGCCACCTCGTGCGGTTCCTGGAGAACCACGACGAGCCCCGGGCCGCGCACACCCTCTCCCCGGCCGAGGAGCGCGCGGCGGCCGTCGTGATCGCGACGCTGCCCGGGGCGACGCTGTGGCACGAGGGCCAGTTCACCGGGCGCCGCACCCAGCTGCCCGTCTTCCTGGACCGCCGCCCCGACGAGCCGCCCGACACCGCGCTGCGCGCCTTCCACGAGCGGCTGCTCTCCGCCGTGCACAAGAGCGGCATGCGCACGGGCAGTTGGCGCCTCCTGGACACCGAGGGATGGCCGGACAACCCCAGCCACCGCGCCCTGCTCGCCTGGGCCTGGACCGGCTCGGGCGGACGGTTCGCCGTGGCGGTGAACTACTCCGGGCAGCCCGCGCAGGCCATGATCCGGCTGCCCTGGCCCGAACTGCGCGGCTCGACGGCCGTGTTGACCGACCTCCTCGACGGCTCGCGCCACGAACGGTTCGGCGACGACCTCGCCGACCCCGGTCTCTACGTCGCCCTCGACCCCTGGGGCACCCACGTGTTCGCCGTCGCCGACAGCGGCGCCTGACGGACCGGCGGCGCACCCATGACGGACAACAACGGGCCGGCGGAAGGGGCCGCGCGCATACCGCGCCACGTCCTGCTCCCGCTGGCCCTCGCCCAGTTCATCTGCAGCTTCGCCGGTTCCAACATGAACGTGATGATCAACGACATCAGCGAGGACCTGGACACCACCGTGCAGGGCGTCCAGACCGCCATCACGGTCTTCCTCCTGGTGATGGCCGCGCTGATGATCCCGTGCGGCAAGCTCACCGAACGCTACGGCCGCAAGCGCTGCTTCCGGGCGGGCCTGGCCGTGTACGGGGTCGGCGCGCTGCTCAGCGCGTTCGCCCCCGGCCTCGGCGTGCTCATCCTCGGCAACTCCCTCCTGGAGGGCATCGGCACGGCCCTGCTCATCCCGCCCGTCTACATCCTCACCACGCTGCTGTTCACCGAGGTGACCTCGCGGGCCAAGGCCTTCGGCGCCGTCATGGCGATGGGCGGCATCGGCGCGGCCGCGGGACCGCTGATCGGCGGGCTCATCACCACCGCGATCAGCTGGCGGGCGGCCTTCGTGTTCCAGGCCCTGATCGTCACGGTCATCCTGGTGATGAGCCGTCGCGTGCCCGACCCGCTGCCCCCGGATCCGGCCGCGTCCTTCGACGTACGCGGCGCGGTGCTCACCGCCGTCGGGCTCATCGTCCTGGTCATGGGCATCCTGGCCGTCGACGACAACGGCTGGCTGGCCGCCGGGCTGCTCGCCGCGGGCGCGCTGGTCCTCCTGTGGTTCTTCCGCTCGGCGCGCGCCATGGAGGCGGCGGGCCGCGAACCGCTCCTGTCGACCAGCCTGTTCCACGACCGCACCTCCAACCTGGGCCTGATCACCCAGCACGTGCAGTGGCTGGTCCTGATGGGGGTGTCATTCGTGACGGCCGCCTACCTCCAGGTGGTCCGCGGCTACAACGCGATCGAGACCGGCCTGATCTTCACGGCGGCCACCGTGGGGCTGCTCGCCTCGTCCCTGGCCGCCGAACGCTTCGCCAAGCGGCGGGCCCAGCGCACCCTCATCATGGCCGGGTTCGTCCTGACCGTGGGCGGCATCGTCGTACTGATCGCCATGGCGGGCGGCACCGCCAGTGCCTGGGCGTCGGCACCCGGGCTCTTCCTCATCGGGGTGGGCCTCGGCGTGATGCTGACCCCCTCGGTCAACATCGTCCAGTCGAGCTTCGCCGACGACGATCAGGGCGAGATCTCGGGGCTTTCCCGCAGCGTCTCGAACCTCGGCTCGTCCCTGGGCACCGCCATCGCGGGCACCATCCTCGTCGCCGACCCGGCCCACGCCTACCGCGCCGCGATGCTCACCCTCGCCGTGCTCGGCCTGGCCGGACTCGTCGCCGCGGTCCTGCTGCCCAGGGGACCCGCCCCGAACATGGCCACGGCGCGGCCCGCCGGGGCGAGTTAGCGGCGGCAGCGGGGCGCTCCTGCGGTACGGGGATCCGGAACCCCCGCAGGGCGCCGCGCCGCCGGGCTCGCGGGGCCGCCAGTCGTAGACCACCGTGCTCCGTACGAGGAGGTCCTGCGCGGACGCGGACCGGCGGCTCAGGGGAATCCACAACAGGCCCACCGGGAAGGCGAGACAGAGCACGGCCCGCGGCACCGCGGTCCACACCCCGAGCAGCCCGCCCGACAGGGCGCGCACCCGCAGCCCCATCACCTGATCCCCCGCCGTGCGCCCGGTCGTGACCCAGCTGCCCGCCGCGTAGCCGAGGGCGAGCGCGGTGGCGCATCCTGCCCTGACCCAGGAGGGCAGGTCGAGGGAGCGGAACGGCGGCCCGGTCACCAGCAGGACGACGGCGGACGCCGCCAGGTGCAGCAGCACGCCGAGCGCCGCCACCACCAGCGCGTCGAGCACGGCGGCGAGGCCGCGCGAGACGAGTCCGGCCGCGCGGCCCCGCGCCTGCCACGGCTCCCGCGGTACGCCCGCCGCGGCCGGGTCCTGGCCCGACATCCCCGCCCCGCCGCGCTCACACCGGCCGCACGGGCCCTGGCCGCGGCGCTGCGGCCCGCGCCCCGCCCGTCCTGCGCAGCAGTCGGTCGGCGAAGTGGTCGACGATCCTGTCGGCCCGGATGCCGCGCTCCCTGACGGCCTCGACGGTCTCGCGCGTCATGCCGCTGCCCGCCTCCCGCGCGATCTGCTGCACGTCGATCTCCGCGAGGACGTCGACGACCAGGGAGACGAGGTCGATCCGGTCGACCACGGCGTCGATGTCGACGCGCCGCACGACGGCGTCGACGTCGACGCGCTCCACCACCCGGTCCACGTCGACACGGGCCACCACGTCGTCGATTTCGAGCCGCCGCACGACAGCGGCGAACACCTCGCGCACCACCGCGTCCAGAGCCGCGTCCGCGGTCCTGAGCGCCAGGCGCGGCACCGCGAGCAGCGCGCCCACCACGAAGCCGGTTCCCCTGTATACGTTCACCACGCCATCGCACCGGACCGGCGGGCTTCGGCCATCCTCCCCCGCGGGTGAGGTTCGCCCCGCCGCCGGTCCCGGGCGGGGCGGCTCACATGGGAGCCCCGTAGACCTTGTGCGCCTCCCGCCGTCCGTACGTGGCGAGGGACCAGATCACCAGGACGTCGAGGAAGATGATCAGGGCCGACCACACCGGGTGGTACGGGGTGAAGAAGAAGTTCTCCATCGCGCTGAGCACCGCGATGACGATGCCGATCCCACGGGCCCACGTACGACCGGAGAAGAGGCTCAGCGCCGCGGCGAGCACCACGATGCCGGTGATCATCTCGATCCAGCCCCTGGTGTTGACGTCGAAGTCGTAGGAGTAGTCGTTCTGTGCCTGGTAGTAGTTCTCGTTCAGGACCGCGGACAGTCCCGCGATCATGTGGTACGCACCGGCCAGGCCCATGACACAGGCCGCGAACACGACTCCGCCGACGGTGAGCACGCCTACGCGGTGCTCCGGTTCGGGCGGGGGCGCACCGGGCCCTGCCCGGCCCGGGGAGTACTGCTGCTCAGCCATGTCGAACCTCCTCCTCGACCCATCGCTCCATCGCGCGATCGCTCGATGGACCGGGAGCATCCGCCCTCCCCCACGGCGGCGGCGTCACCCGCTGAAGGTGATGGCACCGCCCGTGCGGCCGGAAGAATGGCCAGTCGGACACGGGCCGTCGCACCGGAGGTGACGGCCCGTCGTACAGGAGGTGAGCGCCATGGGCGGGGCACTCGCGATCGGACCCGTGCCGGAGGGATGGTTCCCCGGCCGCGGTGACTTCGAGATCCGGGTCAGGGGCCGGGTCGGAGAGGCCTTCCGTTCGGCGTTCGTCGAGCTGACGGTCGTCCTGCGGCCCGCGGAGACGGTGCTGGTGGGCGCCGGACTCGACCAGCGCGCCCTGTACGCGATCCTGGACCGGATCCGGGCCCTCGGCCTCGAACTCCTGGACCTGCGTCAGCTGCCCGACGCCGGGGTGTAGGCCGGGACCGGCGGGGCCGCGCTCCGCGCGTCCGTACGGCGGCGCGCGAGGAGCTTGCCGAGCTCCCACAGGCCGAGCAGCGCGAGCGCGGGCAGCAGGGCCCAGCCGAACTGCCCGACGGTCAGCGGTGTGGTGTCCAGGAGCCGGTTGAAGACGTCCGTCTGGGTCACCACGACGGCCAGCGCGAACTCCCCGAGCAGCGTCCAGTTCAGCTGCTTGCTGTCGAAGGAGTCGGCGGTGAACACCGTGTCCGTCTGGTTGCGGCATTCGAGGGCGGCGACGATCAGGCACAGCGCGAACGCCGTGAAGGCGATGGAGTTGCCCACCGCCAGGCTGTCGAACCGCGACTCGCCCAGCTTGATCAGGCTGAGCAGCCCGATCGTGACGGCGGTCCCGACGAGCCCGACCGTGAGCATCAGGCCGCCGGTCATCACGGGTTCGCCGCGGGGGCGCGGGCGGCGGCTCATCAGGCCCGCGCTGACCCGGTCGAAGCCGAGGGCGAATCCGAAGGCCGCGTTCACGAAGAAGTGGATCCACAGCACCTGTGCGGGCGTGAACGGCTCTCCGCCCGCGATGTCGAACAGCGTCGCGCCGAGGAACGTCAGCACGAACACCACGAGCAGCACGAGCACGAACCGGATGTACTTGGTGAGGTTGTCGTAGATCTTGCGGCCCTGCTCGACCGCGTGGATGATCGTGGCGAAGTTGTCGTCGGCCAGGATCATCCGTCCTGCGTTGCGCGTGACCTCCGTACCCGACCCCATGGCGATGCCGATGTCCGCGGCCTTGACGGCCGGGGCGTCGTTGACCCCGTCACCGGTCATGGCGACGACGTCGCCCTTCTGCTTGAGGGTCTCGGCGAGCAGCACCTTGTGCTCGGGGGCCACCCGCCCGACCACGCCGATGTCGTCGATGCGGGCGAGCCGCTCCTCCTGCGGCATGGCCGCGAACTCGGCGCCGAGGACCGCCTCGCCCGGGATGCCGATCTGCTCGGCGACCGCGGCACCCGTGATGACGTCGTCGCCGGTGACCATGCGGACCCGGATGTGCGCCGCCTGCGCCGCGGCCACCGCGGCACGGGACTCGGCGCGCGGCGGGTCGACCATGCCGACGAGGCTGGTCAGCGTCAACTCCGTGACCAGATCCAGGAGATCGCCGTTCGGGGTGAACTCCGTGGGCTCGAAGTCGCGGGACGCGGCGGCCATCACCCGGTGGCCGAGGCGCTCCATCCGCTCCAGTTCGCCCTGCGCCCGCTCGCGCAGGGCCTTGTCGAAGGGGATGGCCACGCCGTCCGACAGGGCCGTGCCCGCGCGGGCGAGCACGGCAGGGGCCGCGCCCTTGACGAAGCAGCGCACGATCGTCCGCCCCTGCCCGTCCCGCGCCTCGTGGAAGGTCGCCATCAGCTTGTACGCGGGGTCGAACGGCAGCGTGGCGAGGCGGGGGAACCGGGCGCGGGTGGCGTCGGCGTCGAGGCCCGCCTTGTGGCCGAGCACGAGGAGGGCGCCCTCGGTGGGGTCGCCCACCACCTCGCCGTCCACCAGCGAGGCGTCGCTCGCGACGAGGTACGGCAGGATCGCGTCCTCGATGTCCGCGGAGGTCCCCGCGGCGTGCTGGATGCCGCCCTCCAGGCCGTAGCCGCTGCCGGAGACCGTGTACCGGTCGCGGGGGTCCACGACCTCCACGGCGGTCATCTGGTTCAGCGTCAGCGTGCCGGTCTTGTCGGAGTTGACGGCCGAGGTGAAGCCGAGGGTCTCGACCGACGGCAGGTCCTTGACGATCGCGTGCCTGCGGGCGAGTTCGAGGCCGCCCAGGGAGAGGATCGTCTGCGTCACGGTGGGCAGCGCCTCGGGGACGGCGGCGATCGCCAGGGACACCGCGGCGACGAACAGCACGTCCCACGACTCGCCCCGCTCCCGGCCGAGGACGAACATCATGAGCATCGTCAGGCCCGCGGCCCCCACGATCCACAGCGTCAGCCGGTTCAGTTCCTTGGTGAGCGGGGACTCCTCGGGCGCGGTGGCCGACAACATCCCCGCTATGCGGCCCAGTTCGGTGCCGGATCCGGTGGCGGTGACGATCAGGACGGCACTGCCGTGCGTCACCGGGGTGTCCATGAACGCCATGTTCGTCAGGTCGGCGGGTCCCGGCTCGGTGCCCGCCACCAGCTCCAGCGGTGCGGCGTCCTTGGCGACGGGAACGCTCTCCCCGGTGAGGGCGGACTCGTCGATCTGCAGGGCGTTCGCCTCGATGAGCCGCCCGTCGGCGGGGACCTCGTCCCCCGCGGTGAGCAGGACGACGTCCCCGACCACGAGCTCCTCCGCGGGGACCCTCGCCTCGGTGCCGTCGCGCCGCACCCGCGCCGTGGCCTTCGACATCGCCTTGAGGGCGTTCATGGCGCTCTCCGCCTTGCCCTCCTGACGTATCCCGATGACCGCGTTCAGCACGGTCAGGGCCGCGAGGACCACGGCAGTGCCCCACTCCTGCACGGCGAGGGACACCACCGCGGCGCCGACGAGGATGATCTGCATGTACGAGGTGTACTGACGCAGGAACCGCTGCCAGCCGGACGGCGTCCGCTCCTCCGGCAGCGTGTTGGGGCCGTCCTCGGCCAGCCGCTCGGCGGCCCGATGCGCGGGCAGGCCCGCCGCCGGGTCGACGCCGAGCCGGTCGGCCACCGACTCGGCGGAGCCCTCGTGCCAGACGGCGGTCCTGGCGGCAGGCGTGCGGTGTCCTGGTGCGGGTGCTCCGGACGCAGGTGCCGTCATCGCTGCCGCCTCCCGTCGTGCTTCCCGCGCCGGTCGCCCCGGTCGCCCTTGCGGTGGTTGGGGTCGCCCTTGCGGTGCTTGAGGTCCGCGGCGACCGACGCCGCGTACGGGTCGGGGGCCGCACCGGCCGGGGCCTCGCTCTCCAGCAGGACCTTCTCCTTGGCCAGCGCGCCCCGGCTCTTGTCGTCGATCTCCGGATAGCGCGGGTCTATCCCGATCAGGGTGTCGGCCAGTACACAGGCCGCGCAGATGCGCGCGAACCACTTGCGGTCGGCCGGGATGACGTACCAAGGCGCCCAGGGGGTGCTGGTGGCGGAGAGCATCTCTGAGAACGCCCGCTGGTAGGCGTCCCAGAAGGTGCGCTCGCGGGCGTCGGCCGCGGAGAACTTCCAGTTCCGCTCCGGTACGTCGATGCGCCTGAGGAAGCGGATGCGCTGTTCTTCCTTGGACAGGTTCAGGAACAGCTTGACGACGCTGAAGCCGTTGCCGGTCAGATACCGCTCCCAGTCGTTGATCTCCTGGAAGCGCCGCCGCCAGACGTCCTTGTGGCCCTCGTCCGTCCCCGGTACCCGCTGCCTGCTGAGGAGTTCGGGGTGCACCCGCACCACCACGACCTCCTCGTAGTGCGAGCGGTTGAAGATGCCGATCTCGCCGCGCCGCGGCAGGCCGCGGGAGTAGCGCCAGAGGTAGTCGTGACCGATCTCCTCGGCCGAGGGGACCTTGAAGTTGGTCACGTGCACGCCCTGCGGGTTCACCCCGCTCATGACGTGCCGGATGGTGCCGTCCTTGCCCCCGGCGTCCAGTGCCTGGAGGCACAGCAGGACGCCGTGGGTGCCCTGGGCGGCCAGGCGCCGCTGGTAGTCGGCCAGCAACTCGACGCCGACGCCCAGCAGTTCCTGACCGGCCGCCTTGTTCTTGATCCCCGCCCGGTGCCCGGGGTCGAAGTCCTTGCCCAGGTTCACCTTCGCTCCGGGCTTCACCCGGAGCGGGGCGATGAATTCCGCGATCCGGTGGGCTCGCTTGTCCACGCGAACTCCTAGACGTCGTCGCGCCGCACCACGCACAGACCCCAGATGACGAAGCCGTTGAGGGCGATCAGCGTCAGGGACCAGAAGGGGTAGGACGGGATCGACAGGAAGTTGGCGATCACCACCAGTGAGGCGATGGCGATGCCGACCACCCGGGCCCACGTCAGCGCCCGGAACAGAGCGGCGCTCACGCCGATGGCGACGATGCCGAGGATCAGGTGGATCCAGCCCCAGGTCGTCAGGTCGAACTCGAAGACGTAGTTCGGTGTCGTGAGGAACACCTTGTCCTCCAGGACGGCCATGAGGCCTCGGAAGAATCCCAGGATGCCGGTGATCATCAGCATCACCGCCGCGAAGACGGTCAGCCCGACGGCGGCCGCCTGCGCAGTGCTCGACCGGTGGTGCGCAGGGGTCGAGGTGACCATGACAGGACCTCCAAGCTCGAGCAGGTGCCGAATGCACCGCTGTGCCTCGAGTTTTCCCGCAGGGCCGGGCCCGGGTGGTCACCCTCCGGGGGTGAGAGCGGGTCGGTCCCACGCGCGACGACCACACACGAGTGCGAATCTCGTATCCTCCGTATTCGCCGCATTCACTGCATTCGCGCACTCACCGCACTCACCGCACTCACCGCATTCGCCCACAAGAGCCCCGAGGACCCCGCAGAGGATGAACAACTTCTGGATCCGGTCCGGTCGGGCCCTGGTCGCGTGCCTGCTCCGCGAGTGGCGCGGGGTGATCGCCGGGCCCTTCCGCGCCCTTGGGGAGCGCGGTCCGCTGGGCATCTCGCTGGCGCTGTTCGCCACCGTCGCGGTGATCGGGCTGCACGCCTACCAGCAGACGCCCACCGGGGAGTCGGTGCTCCGCGTGGTCAGTGAGGTGCGGGCGGACCAGCCGCTCGCGCTGTCCCTGCTGCGCACGCCCGTCTCGGTGTTCGTGCCCGCGCAGGACCTGGCGGTGTGGGGCGGGCTGCCGCGGCTGTTCCTGGCGTTCGCCCTCGCCGAGCTCGCCTTCGGCCGCATACGCACCCTGGCGGTGGCCTACGCCGCCACCCTCGCGGGCACCCTCGGGGCACGCGTGATGATCGCCATCGGCCCCGGCCCGCTCGGCCTGCCCGCCGACGCCGCGCACGCGGTGGACACGGGGGCCTCCGCGGCCATCGTCGGGCTCTTCGCCTTCTCCGCCGTGACGCTGCGGGCCCCGCTGCTCTTCCTCGCCGCCGTCGTCCCGACGGTCCTGGGTTCCATCGCCGAGCCCAACCTCGCGGGCCGCGAGCACCTCGTCGCGGTGGCCGTCGCGATGCTGCTCGCCGTCCTCCTCAAGGTCTCGCGATGTCAGTGGCCGCTGACAGAATCGGCGGGAGTCGATCAGGAGGTCGGGCATGACTGTTCTCGACGTACGGAACCCGGTGGCCGTGTCGGTCACCGAGGCGATCCGCGGCGGTGACGTACCCGCCCTGCGCGAGCTCCTCGCCGCACATCCCCCTCTCGCCTCCGCCGCGATCCGGCAGGACGGCGCGGCGGCGGGCACGCGCAGCCTGCTGCACATCGCCACGGACTGGCCGGGGCACTTCCCGCACGGCCCCGAGACCATCGCCGTGCTCGTCGCGGCGGGCGCCGACCCCGGCGCCCGGTTCATCGGCGCCCACACCGAGACACCTCTGCACTGGGCCGCGAGCAACGACGACGTGCCCGCGCTGGACGCGCTCGTCGCGGCCGGTGCCGACATCGAGGCGGACGGCGCCGTCATCGCGGGCGGCACGCCCCTGGCCGACGCGTGCGCCTTCGGCCAGTGGCGGGCGGCCCGGCGGCTCCTGGCACACGGCGCACGCACGACCCTGCACGAAGCGGCCGCGCTCGGTCTGCTCGACCGCGTGACGTCCCTCGTCGAAGGCGGCACTCCGGACGGCTCCGACCTCACCAGCGCCTTCTGGGGCGCCTGCCACGGCGGCCAACTGGCCACCGCGCGCTACCTGCTCGACCGGGGCGCCGACCGCGACTGGATCGGGTACGACGACAAGACGCCCCTGGACATCGCCGTGGCGGCGGGCGCGGACGAGGTCGCCACGTGGCTGCGCGGGCTCGGCGCGCTCGGGCGCCCATAGGGCCCATAGGGCCCATGGGACCCATAGGGGGGTTAGCACCACCCCCGAGACACCACGTTGCCGTATGCCGCCCGCCCCGTCGATCCGCGAGGGTTGAGGACGTCCCCCTCCCCGCCGTGCAGATCCGAGGTCCGTCATGAGCACCAGCACCCTCTCGTACGCGGCGTCAGCAGCCGCTCCGCTCCAGGCCCCCGGTACCGGTTCCGTCCGGCGGGAGCACGTCGGGTTCTGGCGGGCGCCGTTCGCCGCCGTGACCTACCGGGAGATCGGTCATGTGCTGGTCTCGCTGCCCGTCGCGATCGCCGGGTTCGGCTTCGCCGTCGCGGCGGTCGCGCTCGGGGCCGGGCTGCTCGTGACCGTCCTCGGGCTGCCCGTCCTCGCCGCCGCGCTGGCCGCGGCGCGGGGGCTAGGGCCCTTCTGACGGATCTCCGCGGGAGAAGGAGCGGCGTTCGGTGCGTGCCCTCGGCGTGCGGTGTGAAGGGTCATGTGGCGGAGCCACCTGTCCCTTTGCGCCGTGCGGCGAGGGTGCGTGCCGGGCGTCGCGACGCCGCGGAGATCCGTCAGAAGGGCCCTAGGCGCCGCCGAACGACGTCGGGCCCGCACGGGGCTCGGGCTCGACGTCGCGGGCCCCGCCCCGCTCAACGTGCCGCATGACAAGGGACGTTGGGCGGGGATGCGGGCCCGCATCGCCGACGGCGCGGGCTGGCGGGCCCTGCTCTTCCAGCTGGTCATGTTCCCCTGGCGCGTCCTGAGCTTCACCCTCTCGGTGACCTTCCTGGTCACCGGCTGGGTGGTCGCGCTCTTCCCGACGTACTCCTGGGTCTTCCACCACTACGTGGGCTGGCCCGGCTACCGCCTCTACGACTTCACGTCCGGCGGCGAGCGGCACCACTACTACATCACCTCGCCCGCTCAGGTCCTGGCGGTCGGCCTCGTCGGCGCCGTGCTCGTCCTCCTCACCCCGAAGCTGATCCGCGCCCTGACCGGCGTCGACCGCGCGGCGGTGCGCTCGCTGCTCGGCTGACTCCCGCCACCGGCCTTGCCTGCGCGCGGCCCCGTCCGGGTCAGCCCGACACCCACGAGCACCACCACCATGCCCGCCACGATCCGCACCCCGATCTCCTCGCCGAGCACGACGGCGCCGAGCACGATCGAGACGACCGGCAGGAGGTAGCCGACGGTGGCGGCCGCGGTGGGGCCCTCGTCGGCGATGAGGCGGGAGTTGAGGTGGAAGGTGATGCCCGTGCCGAGCGTGCCGAGGATGACGAGCGCCAGGATCCCGGTGAGGGTGGGGGACGAGGTGCCCGTGGGGGCGGCGGGCAGCGCGAGCGTGGTCAGGCCCGTCGCGGTGAGCAGCTGCGCGGCGGAGAGCGCGAGCGGCGCGGTCTCGCGGCCGATCAGGTTGCGGGCCATGTAGGCGAAGGCGACGGCGTAGCTGACGGCGGCCGCGAGCAGCGCGAGCGCGCCCCAACTGGCGAGCCCCGTCTGCTGCCAGGGCGCGAAGATCAGCAGCGTGCCCGCGAAGCCGAGCACCAGGCCGGTCAGGCGCAGCGGGCCGATGCGGCGCTCGGTGCGCAGCAGCAGGCCGATGGCCACGGACCACAGGGGCGTCGTGGCGTTGAGTACGCCCGCCACACCCGAGTCGACGGTCTGCTGGCCGAGGCTGAAGAGGAAGAACGGCAGGGCGTTGCAGAAGAAGGCGGCGACCACGAGGTGCCCCCACGTCCTGCGGTCCCGCGGCATCCGGTGCCCGGCCGAGCGGGCGAGGACCAGCAGGACGGCGGAGCCGAGCGCGCACCGCACGATGGTGAGGTGCAGGGGCGCGATGCCGCCGCTCAGGGCGAGCTTGATCCAGAGGAAGCCGGATCCCCAGAGCAGGGCGAGGACGGCCATGCGGACGAGGGTGGCGCGTGAACCGCTGGGCACGGTCGGCCTCCTGTGTTCTCGGGCTGGGTGGAGTCCTCGTACCGTCTCCCGAGAGCTGTTGTAAGACAAGCGAAAAGATGTGCACTCTGGATTAAGCTGTGCTGCATGCTTGATATGCGGCGCATGCAGATCCTGCGGGCGGTGGTCACCAGCGGCTCGGTGACCGCCGCCGCCAGGAACCTCGGCTACACGCCATCGGCCGTCAGCCAGCAGATGACGGCCCTGGAGAAGGAGGCGGGCATCCCGCTCCTGGAGAGGACAGGGCGCGGCGTGCGCCCGACGGACGCGGGCCGACTGCTCAGCGACTGCGCGACGGCCATCGGCAAGCACGTCGCCGAGGCCGAGACCGCGCTCGCCGAGCTGCGGGCCGGGCACCGGGGCCGCGTCTCGATGCGGTACTTCGCCACGGCGGGAGCGTCCCTCGTGGCGCCCGCGCTCGCCGCGCTGCGGAGCGAACACCCGGGCGTACTGGTCGACTTGAAGCTCTTCGACCTCGACGATCCGGTACTCGACGTGAAGGCGCGCAGGGTCGACCTGGCGCTGGTGGTCAGGCCGGGCGACGGCTTCGCCGCGGAGGGCGTCCGCTTCCTGCACCTGCTCGACGACCGCTACCGCGCGGTGCTGCCGATGGGCCACCGCCTCGCCGCCGAGCCGGTCGTCGAACTCGCCGACCTCGCGGGCGAGTCATGGGTCGGCAGCGAGTCACCGGGACCCTGCCAGGACGCGGTGCTCGACGCGTGCGGGGCCGCCGGGTTCACCCCGGACTTCGTGGTGGAGAGCGGCGACTACGCGACGGCGCAGGGCTTCGTCGCCGCCGGACTCGGCGTCACCCTGCTCCCCGAACTCGCCCTGGCGGGCGGCCACCGCCCCGACGTGGTCGTACGGGAGGTCGCGGGACCCGAACCGGTCAGGTCGATCCACGCGGCGGTACGCAACGCGGCCCCGGCTCAGCCGGCGCTGCGCGGGCTGCTCGCGGCGCTGCGGGGGGTGGCGTCGGCGGCCACGGCCCCCACGGACACGGCCGCCGCGGACGCGCCCGCCCCGGATACGGCCCTCCCGGACTCACCCCTCCCAGACGTCCCGGACTCACCCCGCGAAGGCGCCGCGTAACACCGCAGCGCGACCAGCCGCCCCGGCCCCCACTCCCGCTCGACGACGTCCAGGAGCTCCCAGTCCAGGCGTTCGTAGAGCGCGGCGGCCGGGGCGTCGGTCGAGACGACGTCGAGGACCGGGTGCAGGCCGCGCCCCCGCGACTCCCGCTCGACCCGTGTCATCAGGAGCGCGCCGATGCCGTGGCCACGGGCGCTCGGGGCGACGAAGAGGCGGGAGACCACCGCGGTCGCCCCGACGGGCACGCCCGCGCGCTCGCTCCACAGCACGGGCGCCGCGTCGTCCGCGCCGACCCGGGAGAGCCGCACGTGCCCGACGACCCGCCCGTCGAGCTCGGCCACCCAGGCGCCGAGAGGGGCGTTCCCGGCGAGCCAATCGGCGGGCGCGGCGGGCCAGTTGACGGGATAGCCGTCGCTCTCGTGGACCTCGGCGAGGAGGGCGACGCACGCGTCCATGTCGCGGGTCTCGTCCCGCTCCCGTATGCGCAGAACGGGGTGGGCGTCGGCCGAACCTGCGGAGCGATCTCTTCTCATCGGAGCATGGAAGCACAGCGGCACGGCCCAGGAGAGGGGATTTCATCCCCCGGGGGATAAAGTCAGCGACGAGACCGAAGTGGCAAGGGGGCGGCCGCCGATGGGGCCGGACGAAGCGGTGATCGGCTGTACGGGCGAGCTGGTTCTCGGCACGCGCGGCGACGCGGGACCCGGTGAGGTCCTCGTGCGGGTCCGCGGCGGTACGGAGACGTTCCTCGCCTGGTCCGACGCCCCCCTCCCGCGCGGGGCGACCGTGCTCGTGACCGAGTCCCGCGGCTCCCGCCAGGTCGACGTCATCAAGTGGGCCGATCCATTGGAGGCGTTGACCGACCCAGGCGTCGGCGGCGCCCATTGAGGAGAGCAAGATGTTCGGTTACCGCGTTCCCGCTCCCGACGAGGCGATGCTGATCTCGGGCGGCAGGCGCGGACTCGGGGGCGCACCGTTCCGTGTGGTGACAGGGCACGGCAAGTTCGTGCTCCCCGTGTTCCGCAAGACCCGTTTCCTCAAGCTCGCCATGTGCGAGGCCGAGGTCGTCGAGACCTGTGTGACCAAGCAGGGCATCGCCCTGACCGTGCGAGCGGTGATCGCCTTCAAGGTCGGCAACGACACGGAGAGCATCGTCAACGCGGGCCAGCGCTTCCTCTCCGACCAGGACCAGATGTCGATCCTGACGGGCCGGATCTTCGCGGGCCACCTGCGGTCCATCATCGGCTCGATGACCGTCGAGGAGATCGTCACCGAGCGGCAGAAGCTCGCCACGGAGGTCCTGGACACCTCCAAGTCGGAGATGGCGAAGATCGGCCTGCACGTGGACTCGCTGCAGATCCAGTCGATCGACGACGGCGACACCGGCTACATCGAGGCCATGTCGGCCCCGCACAAGGCCGCCATCCAGCGCCAGGCCCAGATCGCCCAGGCGCAGGCCACCCAGGCGTCGGCGGAGGCACAGCAGGAGGCCGCGCGGAACCAGGCCGAGTACGCGCGCCGCACCGCCATCGTGCAGGCCGAGTACTCCGCCGAGGTCGACCGCGCCCAGGCCAAGTCCGCCCAGGCGGGCCCGCTCGCCGAGGCGCACGCGCAGCAGGAGGTGCTCGACGCCAAGACCGAACTGGCGCAGCGCGCCGCCGAGTTGCGCAAGCAGCAGCTGGTGGCCGAGGTCGTGAAGCCCGCGGAGGCGGACGCCGAACGCATCCGCGTCCTCGCCCTCGCCGAGGCCGAGCGGATGAAGATCCAGGCGGAGGCGGCGGCTTCGTACGACCGCGTGGCGCTCGACCGGATGCTGATCGACCAGCTCCCGCTGATCGTCAAGGAGGCCGCGACGGGCCTGTCCGGCGCCAACGTGAACGTGCTCAACGGCGCGGACGGCCTGGGCGAGATCGCGGCGGGCCTGGTCGGCCAGGGCCTGACGATCCTCGACTCGGTCAGGGCCAACCTGAGCCCCGCGCAGCAGCAGGAGCAGCGGCCCGCGGTCGGCAAGCAGCGGGGCATCGAGATCGAGTAGGGCTCATGCCCCGGGCTCGCCCCCGACCTCCCGCAGCAGCAGCGCCGCGAGGGCGAGCGCGGTGCCGTACGACGAGGTGAGGTCGAGCCCGGTCAGCGCGGCGACCCGGGCGAGCCGGTTGTCGACGGTGTTCGGATGCAGGCTGAGCCGACGCGCGGTGGCCCTGCGGTCCTGCCGGAGCTCCAGGTAGGCACGCAGGGTCTCGGTCAACTCGGGTCGCTCCGCGACGGGTTCGAGCAGCGCGGCGATGCGCTCGCTGCCCGCGCTGGGCCGCGACAGGTGGTATTCGAGCAGGACGTCGTCGAGCCGGTGCGGACCGGGCGGGCGCCCACAGGCGCGGGCGACCCGTACGACTTCCTCGGCGGTACGAGCGGCGGCGGGAATCCCGTCCACACCCCCCGAGCCCGCGACACCGACCCGCACCGCGCCCCCGCACACCTCGGCCAGCAACACCCCCAACCCATCGGGTACTTCGACGACGTCGATGTCCCCGGGCACGACGGCATGCCCGCCCGCCCCGTCGAGGAGGGTCAGCACCCCGCCGCCGAAGGTCCGGTCGAGGGCGGCCTGCACGCGCCGCACGAGCCGCCGCGAGGCGACGGGCCGCGCGCCACCCCCTTCCGACGGCAACGACAGGAAGAGCACGACACAGCCCCCACCGAAGGCGGCCCCCTCGTCCCCCACCGGAGCGCCCTCCAGCAGGGCGCGGGCCAACGACCGCCGCTCCTCGCGCCGTTCGGCGAGGACGGCGGCCCGCTCGTCGAGATAGGTCTCGGTGACGGCGGCGACGACGCGTTCCTGCGCGGTGAACAGGAAGTCGCTCAGCTCGGCGAGCGCGGCCTCCTCGCCGCGCCGGGTGGCGTCCCGCAGCGCGCGCCACAGCACCTGGGTCCCCAGCAGATGCGTGCTGAGCAGCAGCCGCAGCGGCATCCCCTCGTCCGCGCGCTGGGCGGCACGCTCCCGGAAGTACTCGTAGTCACCGGGCACCTCGCCCGGCATGCCGTCCGGCGCGGCGACCCGGTCGAGGAAGAGCCGGAGCCCGTGCCGTGCGGTGGCGGCGATCTCGACGTCCTTCACGTCGGACGGCAGCTCGTCGTAGCCGGGCAGCCGGGCGAAGGCGTCCCGCGTCATGTGCCGGGCCAGGACGTTCACGCGCGTCTCGCACCGCGCGGCGATCCCCCGCGCGACCGCACCCGGCACGGGCAGGGCATCACCCGCGTACGCATGAGAACCGATCACCATGCGCAGCCACGTTAGCCGGACCCGCCCCGAACGCCCCACGGCCCTCAGGCGAGACCCACGAGCCCCAGGTAGTCCGGACTCCACAGATCCTCGACCCCGTCCGGCAGGACAAGCACCCGATCGGGCCGCAACGCGTCGATCGCCCCCTCGTCGTGCGTGACCATCACGATCGCCCCGGGATACGTCCCCACGGCGCCGAGCACCTCCCCCCGGGACGCCTGATCGAGGTTGTTCGTGGGCTCGTCGAGCAGCAGGACGTTCGCGCCCGAGTGCACGAGCCCGGCCAGCGCGAGCCGGGTCTTCTCGCCGCCGGAGAGGACGGCGGCGGGCTTGTCCGCGTCGTCCCCGCCGAACAGGAACGACCCGAGCACGCGCCGCACCTCACCGTCGGTGAGGTGCGGAGCCGCGCCCGCGAGGTTCTCGCGGACGCTCTTCGCGCCGTCCAGGGTGTCGTGCTCCTGCGCGAAGTACCCGAGCCGCAGCCCGGTCCCGGCCACCACCCGCCCCGCGTCGGGCCGCTCGCGCCCGGCGAGGATCCGCAGCAGCGTCGTCTTGCCCGCCCCGTTGAGACCGAGGACGACGAGCCGACTGCCCCGGTCGACGGCGAGGTCGACACCGGTGAGCACGCGATGAGGGCCGTACGACTTGGCGAGACTGACCGCGCCGAGCGGCATCCGGCCGCACGGGGCGGGCTCGGGCAGCCGGATCCGCGCGACCTTCTCGCCGCGCCGCACCGGCTCCGTCCCCGCGAGCATCCGCTCGGCACGCCGGTCCATGTTCTTCGCGGCGGTCGCGGTCGCGACGTGGGAGCGCATCTTGTCGGCCTGGGCGCGCAGCGACGCGGCCTTGCGCTCGGCGTTGGCCCGCTCGCGGGTGCGCCGCCGCTCGTCGGCCTCGCGCTGGGCGAGGTAGGTGCGCCAGCCGGTGTTGTGCACGTCGATGACGGCGCGCCGGGGATCGAGGTGGAAGACGCGGTTGACGGTGTCGGCGAGGAGCCCGGTGTCGTGGCTGATGAGCACGAGCCCGCCCTGCCACCCGGCCAGATAACCGCGCAGCCACGCCACCGAGTCGGCGTCGAGGTGGTTGGTCGGCTCGTCGAGGAGCAGCGTGTCGTGCTGCGAGAACAGGATCCTGGCGAGCTCGACGCGGCGCCGCTGGCCGCCGGAGAGGTCACCGACGGGCTGCCGCAGGGACCGCTCGGGCAGCCCGAGCCCCGCGGCTACCCGGGCGGCCTCGGCCTCCGCGGCGTAGCCGCCGCGCGCCTGGAACAGATCGTCGGCGCGGGCGTAGGCGGCCATGGCCCGCTCCTGCGCGGCGGCACCCTCCGCCGCCGCCATGGCGGCCTCCGCGGCACGCAGCGCGGCCACCGCCTCGTCCAGGCCGCGGGCCGACAGGATGCGGTCGGTGACGGTGACTGCGGGGTCGGCGGCGCCGGGGTCCTGGGCGAGGTGGCCGAGGGTGCCGTTGCGGGTGACGGCACCGGCGGCGGGCGGGAGCCGCTCCGCGAGGACCTTCATGAGGGTGGTCTTGCCCGCGCCGTTACGGCCGACCAGGCCGATGCGGTCGCCGGGGGCGATGTGGAAGCTGACGTCGGACAGCAGCAGTCGGGCTCCGACGCGCACGTCGATGCCTCGTACGGTGATCATTGGGTAACGCTCCGCGATAGCGAATGGACACACGGGTGACGTGAAGGCGTGTGTCCTGGCTAGGAGATGCGGGGCGTAGACATGCTCACGAGGCTAATGCGCGGGTTCCCGCCGCCGCACCTTATTTCCTGGCCTCATTTCCTGGCCTCATTTCTTGGCCTCGGCGGCCTTCGCCGCGGCTTTCATCTCCTGCTTGTGCGCGCGGACCTTCTGCAGGGACTCGGGGCCCGTGATGTCCGCGACCGAGCGGTACGACTTGGCCTCGCCGTAATCCCCCGCGGCCTCGCGCCAGCCCTTGGGCCGTACGCCGAGCTGCTTGCCGAGCAGGGCCAGGAAGATCTGCGCCTTCTGCTTGCCGAAGCCGGGCAGGTCGTTGAGGCGCTTCAGCAGCTCCTCACCGGTCGGGACGCCCTCCCACACGGCGGCGGGGTCGCCGTCGTAGTGGTCCACCAGGTACTGGCAGAGCTGCTGGACGCGTTTGGCCATCGAGCCCGGGTAGCGGTGGACCGCCGGTTTCTCGGAGAGCAGCGCGGCGAACCCCTCCGGGTCGTAGGCGGCGATGTCGTGGGCGTCGAGGTCCTCGGCGTTCAGCCTCTGAGCGATCGTGTACGGGCCCGCGAACGCCCACTCCATGGGGACCTGCTGGTCGAGCAGCATGCCCACGAGGGCGGCGAGCGGGCTGCGACCCAGCAGTTCATCCGCCTCGGTTTGCTGCGCCAATCTGAGTGTCCGCTCCATCCCCCGATGGTCCCCTGCGAACGTTCCCCTCACCACTCCAGCGCTACCGTCTTGCCCCTGTAGGAGCCCCAACCCCGCCGCTCCGCGGCGGACTATCCCCACCCGCCCACCCGAATCTCCGCGACGGACCCTTCCTGTAGGAGCCGCCTCGCTTGCTGTGGGGCGGGGCCGCGGCGGTATGTCCGTCCTCGCCGTCCCAGAGCATTGCCACACCACGGGCACCTCGGAACGAGGCAACCAGTGCTCCGGGCGGACATACCGCCACGTCCCCTCAGGAGCGCTCGCGACTGCGGGCGCGCTCAGCTGTGGGCAATCGTGCCGCTGGGCGGCACGGGTGGGCACAGCCCCCGTCGCCGAGGGACGGGAACGGGAGCACAAGCCACGGCGCGGGCGGGGGTGGGGACACCCCCACCGGCCCGCAGCCGCGAGCGCTCCCGAGGGGACGTGGGGGTATGTGCGAACGGAGCACAGTACAGACCGAGGCAAGGAAGCAAGCCCAGTAGCCCCCGCCCCGGGATGGCGAGTACGCACATACCCCCGCGGCCCCGCCCCCAAGACGAACCCAAGGCGCAGACACCCGCCCCGGCGAAGAGCCATCGCCCCGTAGCCCATGAGGGCGGATCTGCGCCCCACCTTGGTCAAGGTGGAGTCCGGGCGGGGACATGGCCCCCATGAGCCGCACGGCCCCGTCCGCCCCCGCCCCGTCCGCCCCCGCCCGCCCCGCCCCGCGGCTCCACGCCCTGCTCATCCTCGTACTCGTCCTCCTCACCCTCACCGCCCCCGCGACCCCAAGCACTCCCACCCCGCCACCCACCACCCTCTCCACCGAGTCCGCCCCCGAGACCCAGCAGGACGCCACCGACCCCGTCCTGCGTCTCCCCGCCCCGGCCCCACGCCGCCGCGACACCCCGGCCCCCGCACGAGCACGAGCACGAGCGCGAGCACAAGCACAAGCAGCCGCAGAAGCCGCACCCCCACCGGCCCCGCGCCTGCGCCCCCACGTCCCGACCCGCCGCTCGGTGGTCCTGCGCTGCTGACAGGAGAGAGGCCAAGCACGCCCTCCCCCATCAGCCATCAGCGCAGATCAGAGGACACCCCCATGCCCATTGACCCGTACGCGGCCCTCCAGGCGCTCCTGCGCGCGGAAGCGACCCGCACGCAGAGCCCTCCCCCGGAGAAGACCGAGCCTCACCGGAACCAGCCCCCGCAGGACCACCACCGCGAGCACCCCAAGGACGACTGACACACACCCCGGCGCAGACGCCGACCAAGGCGCCCCGCCAGACTCAGCGTCTGCGCCGAGCCGTCCCGAACACCGACCGGGAGATCTCCCGGCCGATCTGCGTCCCCATGGACCGCAGCAGCGACTTGAACATCCCGCTCCCCACCACCTGCTCCACCACGGACCCGTCCCCCTGAGGCTTCGCCCGCGCCTCCTTCCGCGCCGCCGCCGCGTCCGCCTCCGCCTGCTTGCGGGCCGACGTCTCCGCCTCCCGGGCGGTCAGCTTCTCGTAGGCGGACTCCCGGTCGACCGCGTCCGCGTAGCGCGAGTAGAGGAGCGAGGACCGCACGGCCTGTTCGAGCGCCGCGGCCTCCACCGGGCCCATCAGGGACTCGGGCGCCCGCAGCCGCGTCGCGGCGACCGGCGTCGGCGCGCCCTTCTCGCTCAGTACGGTGATCACGGCCTCGCCGGTGCCGATTCCGGTGAGGATCTCCTCCAGGTCGTACGGGGAATCGGGAAAGGTCCGCACCGTGGCCTTGAGGGCCTTCTGGTCCTCGGGGGTGAAGGCGCGCAGCGCGTGCTGCACGCGGTTGCCCAGTTGGGCGAGGACATCGGCGGGCACGTCCTTGGGCGTCTGCGTGACGAAGAAGACGCCGACGCCTTTGGACCGGATGAGCCGCACGGTCTGCGTGATGGCCTCCAGGAACGCCTTCGACGCCCCGTTGAAGAGCAGATGCGCCTCGTCGAAGAAGAAGACGAGCTTCGGCTTCTCGATGTCGCCGACCTCGGGCAGGTCGTTGTAGAGGTCGGCGAGGAGCCACATCAGGAACGTGGAGAAGAGCTGGGGCTTGTCCTGTACGGAGGGCAGTTCGAGGACGGACACCATGCCGCGCCCGTCCCGCGCCGTCCGCAGGAACTCGCTCGTGTCGAACTCGGGCTCTCCGAAGAAGTCGGCCATGCCCTGCGCCTCGAAGGCGGTGAGCGCCCGCAGGATCACCCCGGCCGTCACCGTCGAGAGCCCGCCGATGCCCTTGAGCTCCGGCTTGCCCTCGTCGGACGTCAGGAAGGTGACGACCGCCCGCAGGTCCTTCAGGTCGACCAGTTCGAGGCCCTTCTGGTCGGCGTAGTGGAAGATCAGCCCGAGCGACTGCTCCTGGGTCTGGTTGAGCTGGAGGACCTTCGACAGGAGTACGGGGCCGAAGCTGGTGATCGTGGCCCGCACGGGGATCCCGGTGCCGATGCCCCCCAGGGCGTAGAACTCGCTCGGGAACCCGGTGGCCGCCCACCGCTGGCCCACGTCGGCGGCGCGCTCGGCGACCTTGGCGCCCGCCTCGCCGGGGGCGGAGATGCCGGAGACGTCGCCCTTGATGTCGGCGAGGAAGACGGGAACGCCCTGCGCGGCCAGTTGCTCGGCGATGAGCTGCAGGGTCTTGGTCTTGCCCGTACCGGTGGCCCCCGCGACGAGACCGTGCCGGTTGAGCATGGGCAACGGGATGCGGATCTGCGCGTCGGCGAGGCACTGCCCGTCCCAGAGCAGGGCGCCCAGATCGAGGGCGGGCCCGGTGAAGGCGTACCCGGCGGCGATCTCCATGGCTTCCTGAGGCAGGGCGGCACCGCCGGGAACGGTCTCGGGCAGAGCACCGGCACCCGCACCGCCGGGAACGGTCTCGGACGGGGCACCGCCGGGAACCGTCTCGGGCGGGGCACCAGCACCCACACCGGCGCTCGCACCCGCACCCTCACCCCCTCCAGCCACAGGCGGCACGAATCTCCCCCGCCCACCTCCACCCGCTCCAGAGCCCACATCTCCCGCAGAACCCGGGGCCCCCACGGAACCCCCGCTTCCGCCCGTCACCCCCGCACCCACCTCTGACACGTTCGGGCGGTTTCCACTGTCGGACATGGACGGCATCGGCTGGCTGTCGCTCACTTCGGCCCCTGTTCCCGGCTTGAGTGTTCCCGGTTTGCCCCGATATACAGCGTCATTTCCCAGAGTCGCACTCCGTCGCCATGGCTGCGCCCGGAGAGCCTTGCCCGGTAGGCTTTCCGTGTGATCTTCAAGCGCATCGGAAACGGCCGGCCGTACCCCGACCACGGCCGGGAAAGCACCCGGCAGTGGGCGGACGTCGCGCCGCGCCCGGTCCGCCTCGATCAGCTCGTCACCACCAAGGGCCAGCTGGATCTGGAGACCCTCCTCGCCGAGGACTCCACCTTCTACGGCGACCTCTTCGCGCACGTCGTGAAGTGGCAGGGCGACCTCTACCTGGAGGACGGGCTGCACCGCGCGGTCCGCGCCGCGCTCCAGCAGCGCCAGGTGCTGCACGCGCGCGTGCTCGAACTGGGCTGACGTCTCCGCTCCCGCGCGCGAGCCCCGCCACACATCCGCATTGGCCCTTTTGGGTTGGAGTCGGCGCGGGGCAATGATCATTTAGTAGGCATCGTCGCCGCCCGGCACTACGCTGCGCCCATGAGCATGCTCACTCCCCCCGGCATGGGCGGCAAGTACCGCATCACGGGGGACAAATATCCGCGCATGCGCCGACCCAGCGGGCGCCGCAGGATCGTGCTCGCGGTCATCGCGTCCGCCGCGGCCTTGGCTCTGATCGGCTGGGGCACGCTGCAGCTCATCCAGGTCTTCACGGGCGGCGACAAGGCATCGGCGGCAGCACCCGCGGCCTCGGACTGCGACCGCGACGGCGACCGCAAGCAGGCCGCCCCAGCCAGTCCTTCCGAGGCGAAGCCGAAACCGAAGCCGCTGCCCAAGCCGGGTCAGATCACGGTCAACGTCTTCAACGCGACGCCCCGCGGCGGCCTCGCCAAGGACACCGCGGACGAGCTGAAGAAGCGCGGTTTCGCCATCGGCGAGGTCGGCAACGCCACGAAGGCGTTCGACAAGAAGGTGAAGGGCACCGGGATACTGCTCGGCGCCAAGTCGGCCGCCGACACCGCGCTCCCCGTCCTCGGCACGCAGCTCGCGGGCGCCGAGCCGAGGACCGACGGGCGCAAGGGCGGCGAGGTCGATCTGATCCTCGGTACGAAGTTCAAGGACCTGGCGAAGAAAGCGGACGCCGACAAGGCCCTGGCGGAACTCGCCAAGCCCGAGCCGACGCCCGCGAAGTCAGGCGACAAGAACTGCTGACCCCGTAGGGACGGGGACGGGGACGGGAGCAGGAACGGGAACGGGTACTACTCCGCCGTCCCGTACATCCGGTCCCCCGCGTCACCGAGCCCCGGCACGATGTACCCGTGCTCGTTGAGCCGCTCGTCGACCGAGGCCGTCACGACCGTCACCGGCGTGCCCGCGAGCTCGCGCTCCATGACCTCGACGCCCTCGGGGGCGGCGAGCAGCACCACGGCGGTCACGTCGTCGGCGCCGCGCTTGATGAGCTCCTGGATGGCCGCGACGAGCGTGCCGCCCGTGGCGAGCATCGGGTCCAGGACGTACACCTGACGCCCGGAGAGGTCCTCGGGCATGCGCGTCGCGTACGTGGAGGCCTCCAGGGTCTCCTCGTTGCGGATCATGCCCAGGAAGCCGACCTCGGCGGTCGGGAGCAGCCGCACCATGCCGTCGAGCATGCCGAGACCTGCGCGCAGGATCGGCACGACCAGCGGACGGGGGTACGACAGCTTCACGCCGGTCGTCCGCGTCACGGGGGTCTCGATGTCGACCTGCTCGGTGCGCACGTCCCTGGTGGCCTCGTACGCGAGCAGGGTGACCAGCTCGTCGGCGAGGCGCCGGAAGGTCGGGGAGTCGGTGCGCTTGTCGCGCAGCGTGGTGAGTTTGTGCGCCACCAGCGGGTGGTCGACGACGTGGATCCGCATGACGTCAACAGTAACCGGGCCCGGCCCCCTCGCCCCGCGCTGGCATCAACCCGGCCGCCGGGGGGAAGGTGGGGACGTACGGACTGAGGTGGTGTGGCCCATGGCGGAGCGCAAGCCGGAAGACGAGACGGACGCGGAGCGCCGCAGGCGTCGTGCCCAGTTCCTGCGCGAACGCACCGAGGCCATCGAGCTGCGCGAGCGCGTGAAGCCGCGGCGCGCCCGGGCGGCACGCGCGCGTCGGGCGATGCGTATGCGTACGTTCCGCTGGTAGCGGGACCCGTACGCGACACGTCTCGCGAAGCGTCAGCGGGACGTCAGGAAAAACGCGACGCGGACACAGCGGGCGGAAGACCTCTCCTGACGGCGCTGTTTCTGCCACGATTCCGAATGGGCGGGGCTCGGCACAGTGCTCCCCGCTCCCCGACCTCGCCGGGGGGACCCCAAAACCGCCAACCGGCACTGCCTATGACCAGTGGGAGAGTCACGGTGTACTTCGCCGCACTGCTCGCGCGCACCGAAGACGGGTGGGAAGCGAGCGACACGGAGCTCGACGATGTGGAGACCCTGGCGGATCTGGCCGACCTGGCCCGTGAAGCCACGGCTGACTACGACGACGACACAGTGCTCGTCTTCATCGAACAGGAAGACGCGTGGTTCGGCGTCGTCCGCGTGGACGGCGAGGAGGACCCTCGCATCTACGTCTCGGACGCCGCCGCGGCCGCCCGCAGCTCGTACGGGGAGATCCTGCTCACCGACGAGATGCTCGGCCGGGACCCGGGGGCCGACGACCCGGCCGCCGACCTCGACGCCCTCGACCTCGACGGCACGGAGGACGGGGAACCGGCGGACGCCGACCCCGCCGACGATCCGGACGCGGACGCCGACACCGGTGACGCGGTGCCCGCGGGCCCGCTCGGCGACACGGAGATCCTCGCGGACCTCGGTGTGCCGCGGAAGGACCTCATCGGCCTGGAGAGCGGTGACGCGCTCAACGAGATCGCCGAGATCCTCGGAGCTGCGGAGGTGCTCGAAACGGTGCGCTAGCCGCGCGTGCCGTAGGTTCCCGGTGTGACCGACCGACCGGAGACGACCGATCCCCTGCGCGACCCGTGGCGCGCGCCCATGCGGCGTGCGCTGGCCGAGGCCGGACTCGCCGTCCGGGGCGGTGACGTCCCGGTCGGTGCCGTCGTGCTGTCCCCGGACGGCACGACGGTGCTCGCCGTCGGGCACAACGAACGCGAGGCGACCGGCGACCCGACCGCGCACGCGGAAGTCCTCGCGCTGCGCAGGGCCGCCGCCGGGCTCGGGGAGTGGCGCCTCACCGGCTGCACGCTCGTGGTGACCCTGGAGCCCTGCACGATGTGCGCGGGCGCGATCGTGCAGTCCCGTGTCGCCCGGGTCGTCTACGGGGCCAGGGACGACAAGGCGGGCGCTGCGGGCTCGCTCTGGGACGTCGTACGCGACCGGAGGCTCAACCACCGGCCCGAAGTCATTCAGGGCGTCCTCGACGAGGAGGCGTCGGAACTCCTCAGGCGCTTCTTCCGGGAGGGCCGTCGGGGCTCTCCGGAGGCGCTGGGCCAATCGGATTTCTGACCACGGCCCACCTTGGGCTAGAGTTCCTCTCGGTAGCGTGTCCGAGCGGCCGAAGGAGCTCGCCTCGAAAGCGAGTGTGGGGAAACTCACCGTGGGTTCAAATCCCACCGCTACCGCTCTTGATACGAAGGGCCCGTCCACGCGGACGGGCCCTTCGTCGTTCTCGCGCACAGGGGAGTCGTTCTCGCGCGTACGCGAAGAGCCCCGGATACGCGAAGAGCCCCGGCGCCCGCACAAGGCGCCGGGGCTCTCTCCCGTCAGGACGGGGGAAGCGGCATCGGGGGGACAAGCCGCTTCCCCCGACGAGGACTGTCCCTCAAGTCAGCGCCGCCGTCAGGGGGGAAGCAGACGGCGCGAACCCCGCAGTAGGGGCAGTCCCTTCGCCCGCGGATTCCTGCCAGATCCGCTGGGCTCATCACCCATCCTGCTCCGCGCGCCACCGGGAAGGGCCGGGCAAAGGGCCTCTGCTGCCGGGCCGTTGGTCCTTAAAAGCCCCGTGAGGGCGCTCCGGGTTAGACTCACCGCCGTCACAGGGGTCACATGGGGCGCGGGTAAGGGGAGGCCAGATCGTGGCAGTGCAGTGGAAGAAGCTCGGCCTCTTCGTCGTGGTCGTCTTCGTGCTCTATGTGATCATCACCGACCCGGCCAAGGCCGCGGACTACGTGCAGATAGGCTTCGAAGGCGTCTCGAGCGCCGCTCAGAGCATCGGCGACTTCATGACCTGGGTCGCCAACGGAGGCAAGGACTGAGCGGCCGCCAGGGCCGCCGACGCCGTACCGCCCCAGCCTTCTCCAAGGAGTGCCCGTGATCCGCCATCTGGTCCTCTTCAAGCTCAACGACGGCGTCACGCGCGACGAGCCGCGCGTGGTCGAGGGCGTCAAAGCCTTCCGCGCGCTCGGCGGGCAGATCCCGGAGCTCACGTTCTGGGAGTGCGACTGGAACATCACCGACCGCCCCATCGCGTACGACTTCGCCATCAACTCGGCGGTCGAGGACACCGATGCGCTGAAGCGGTACATCGAGCACCCGGCCCACCAGGCGGGCGTCGCGCTGTGGCGCGAGTTCGCCACGTGGGTGATCGCGGACTACGAGTTCTGACCCCTCCGACACGTCGGCCCCTCACCGGAACGGTGAGGGGCTTTTCTGCGTCTTGTGCCCCAACTCCTCCCTCAACACGTAGTTATCGGGTGCTTGCACACAGTGCACATGTCTTGTGATGCTATGACCGCTTTTGACGGATGAGTTGATCAGGGTCGACCGAGCTTGACCGTGCTTGTTTGAGAAGGGGTGGCGTTGACCGTGCCGGCCAGTACTGCGCCCGAAGCTCCACCCGTGAACGCGCCCGAAGCTCCCCCCGCGCAGGCGCCACCCGCAAAGGCGGCACCGAGCACCGGGAGCACCCGCGGTGCCGACACCCGGGCCCTGACGCAGGTCCTCTTCGGCCAGCTCAAGGAGCTGGAACCGGGCGGCCCCGAGCACGGCCGCGTGCGCGGCGCGCTCATCGAGGCCAACCTCCCGCTCGTGCGGTACGCGGCCGCGCGCTTCAGGAGCCGCAACGAGCCGATGGAGGACGTCGTCCAGGTCGGGACCATCGGGCTCATCAACGCCATCGACCGGTTCGACCCGGACCGGGGCGTGCAGTTCCCGACCTTCGCGATGCCGACCGTCGTGGGCGAGATCAAGCGGTACTTCCGCGACAACGTCCGCACCGTCCACGTGCCGCGCAGACTGCACGAGCTGTGGGTGCAGGTGACCGGCGCGACCGAGGACCTCACCACCGCCTTCGGGCGCTCGCCGACCACCGCGGAGATCGCCGAGCGCCTGCGCATCACCGAGGACGAGGTGCTCGCCTGCATCGAGGCCGGACGCTCGTACCACGCGACGTCGCTGGAGGCCGCCCAGGAGGGCGACGGGCTGCCCGGACTGCTCGACCGGCTCGGCTACGAGGACCCCGCGCTCGACGGCGTCGAACACCGCGACCTCGTACGCCATCTCCTCGTCCAACTGCCCGAGCGCGAACAGCGGATCCTGCTCCTGCGCTACTACAGCAATCTGACGCAGTCCCAGATCAGCGCGGAACTCGGCGTTTCCCAGATGCACGTGTCGAGACTGCTCGCCAGGAGCTTCGCTCGGCTTCGATCCGCAAATCGGATCGAGGCGTAACCGTATCGAGTGGAGTGCCGTCGGGACTGTTCCCGACGGCACTCCTTCGTTAAAAGCCCCAGACCCCCTCTTTCCTGCACGGATGTCACCCTTGTTTGTCGACAAGTAACTACAGCGTGTTGCCGACATGTGACATTCTGCTGGAACCGCGTTTGCCGTAGCCCCACCTCCGGTATTCAGGTGGAGGCTGCGTTCCTCCGACGGGAGCGCCCGCCGCGACCGTCCGCGACCTCAAGGGGGTGGCATGTCCGCAGACCAGGGCAGCTCGAAGGTGCTCACACTCACGCTCACCAAGAGCCCGAGTGAATCCGCGCCCGACGCGCTTCGCAGTTCAACGGCCCCGGAAGCCATCGACACCAGGACCCTGTCCCGCTCCCTGTTCCTGCGGCTCGCCGCACTCGACCAGGACAGCCCGGAGCGCGTCTATGTACGCGACACGCTCATCGAGCTCAACCTCCCGCTCGTGCGGTACGCGGCGGCCCGCTTCCGCAGCCGCAACGAACCGATGGAGGACATCGTCCAGGTCGGCACGATCGGCCTGATCAAGGCGATCGACCGTTTCGACTGCGAACGGGGCGTGGAGTTCCCGACGTTCGCGATGCCGACGGTCGTCGGCGAGATCAAGCGCTTCTTCCGGGACACCAGTTGGTCGGTGCGCGTCCCGCGCCGCCTCCAGGAGCTGCGCCTCGCACTGACGAAGACCAGCGACGAGCTCGCCCAGCGGCTCGACCGCTCGCCGACCGTCCCCGAACTCGCCGCGGCGCTCGGCGTCTCGGAGGAGGACGTCGTCGACGGGCTCGCGGTGGGCAACGCCTACACCGCCTCCTCGCTCGACTCACCGGCCCCCGAGGACGACGGCGGCGAGGGCTCCCTCGCGGACCGCCTCGGGTACGAGGACACGGCCCTGGAGGGCGTGGAGTACCGCGAGTCCCTCAAGCCGCTGCTCGCCAAGCTGCCGCCGCGCGAGCGCCGCATCATCATGCTGCGCTTCTTCGCCAACATGACGCAGTCGCAGATCGGCGAGGAGGTCGGCATCTCGCAGATGCACGTCTCCCGCCTCCTCACGCGGACGCTGTCGCAGCTGCGGGAGGGTCTGATCGCGGACTGAGGGCTTCAACAGCCGCCTACGTGACCGGTGTTGCTGACGGGGTTCCTAATTGACGGACCGTCAGCCACACTGGCGCGATGCGACGTGCTGTGCGAAGTGTGCTCGGTGCCGGTGCCGCCGCGCTCTGCCTCGGCGGTCTGCTGTCCGCCTGCGGAGGCGACAGCGGAGACGGCTATGTGGCGACAGGACCGGCCGGGGCCTCCCCCGAGCGGGCGCCGGGGAAGACGGTGGCGCCGACCGGCGACGTGGATCTCGTGCCGCTCGACGCGGGCGGCGGCAAGCGCGGTAGCGGCTCAGGGGCGCCGTCGAGCGCCGGGGCGGGCGACAACGCGAGGGACGCGGGCGGCTCGGGTGACGCGGAGGGGAAGTCGCCCAGCGGCAAGGCCGGTTCGGACGCGGCGGGCTCAACTGGCTCGACGGGCCCTGCCGACCCGAGCGGCGGCGCGCCCTCGTCGAGCCACTCCCCGGGCGGACGCGGCGGCTCCGGTCCCACGGAGGGGCATTCCGGCACCCCGTCGTCGCCGCCAGGGACGGACAAGCCCACGCCCCCGAGCGGGCCCGCGAAGCTCGACGTCGGCGACCCGGAGCGGAAGCCCGCCGACAAGCGCTGGTGCGAGAAGGTGACCGTCACCTTCCGCAACACCGGCGGCTCGCCGGTGCGTTCGGGCACGGTCACCTTCGGCACGCACATCATCGGCGCGCTCGGCATCGACTGGGCCACGATCGAGTCGACCGTGAAGCTTCCGGCGCCGATCGCCCCCGGCCGGAAGAAGGAGAAAACCTGGCCGGTATGCGTCGACGCGTGGCGCGTTCCGCCCGGTATGCACGTGGAGACGCAGGACGTCTCGGTGGACTGGAAGTAGGGGCGCCCCGTAGGGGCGCGGGGAACTGCGCGCCCAGCCACGAAGCACCCGCACGGGACGTGCGGCGAAGGTCTTACTTAAGCGCGAGCCACGCGACACCGGCCACGACGACGATCGCGAGGACGACGCCGACGATCAGGCCGACGCGCGGCCCGGAGGAGGCGGCAGCCTGCTGCCGTTGACCCTGCGGCGACTCGTCCACGAAGGCGCGGAACATCTGCGTGCTGCCGGCGGGGTCGGGGTTGCCCTGGGGACCCTGGGGGTTATGTGCCATGGAGCAGGACCCTAGCGAATCCACCGCTCTCCGCCCAACCCCCTCTGGCCAGCGACTTTACGAGCGAGGCCCCAGACCTTTGCCGACTCTTTAGGACCTTGGTCCCGTTTTAGTTTGCCTGCGGCAACCAACTGCTTCTATCGTTGCCCTAAGCAACAAACAAATCCACAGGAGGTGCCGTGGCCGCGCAGCGTCAGTACGAGGAGCTGGCCCGACAGCTCAGCGCCATCGGTGCCGTGAAGCGCGGACTCGGACGAGGCCTGCCGCACGACTGCCCCGCCGGATCCGCCGCCGTACTCATCCTGCTCGACCGGCACGGCGAGATGCGGATGAGCAGGCTCGCGGAGCTGCTCGCCGTCGACATGTCGGTGACCAGCAGGCACGTCGCCCACGTCGCGGAGAGGGCGTGGATCCACCGGGATCCCGACCCCGCGGACAAGCGCTCCCGGATCCTGCGCCTCACGCCCACCGGCAAGGCCAAGGTGGACGAGCTCTCCGAGCTCTCCATCCGGACGCTCACCCATTACTTGCACGACTGGACGGACGACGAAGTGGTCCAGCTCAGCACGTTGCTCGCGCGCCTGCGCGACAGCTTCGGGGACTGCCGCGCGGCTTCGGCCCGGCTGCCCCTATCCCCCCACGACACACAGACCACCCCAGAGACCACCCGTACACCCGCGTAGAAAAAGGAAGTCCATGGCAACAACCACACCAGCCGGTGTGCGGGGCAGCCACGCCAAGCACGGAGCGCATCACGACGAGAACGCTCCGATGACGCACCGGCAGATCATGGAAGCGCTGTCCGGGCTGCTGCTCGGCATGTTCGTGGCGATCCTGTCGTCGACGATCGTCTCCAACGCCCTGCCCGAGATCATCGGTGACCTCGGCGGCGGCCAGTCCGCCTACACCTGGGTCGTCACCGCCTCACTGCTCGCGATGACCGCGACGACGCCCCTGTGGGGCAAGCTCTCGGACCTCTTCAGCAAGAAGGCCCTGGTCCAGATAGCCCTGATCATCTACGTCGGCGGATCGGTCGTCGCCGGGCTCTCCCAGAGCGCCGGGATGCTGATCGCCTGTCGCGTCGTCCAGGGCATCGGCGTCGGCGGTCTCTCCGCCCTCGCGCAGATCGTCATGGCCGCGATGATCTCCCCGCGCGAGCGCGGGCGTTACTCCGGTTACCTGGGCGCGACCTTCGCCGTCGCCACCGTCGGCGGTCCGCTGCTCGGCGGCGTCATCACCGACACCTCGTGGCTCGGCTGGCGCTGGTGCTTCTACGTCGGCGTGCCCTTCGCGATCATCGCGCTCATCGTCCTGCAGAAGACCCTGAAGCTCCCCGTCGTGAAGCGGAACGTCAAGGTCGACTGGGCCGGTGCCTTCTTCATCAGCGCCGCCGTCTGCCTGCTGCTCGTCTGGGTCACCTTCGCCGGTGACAAGTACGACTGGATGTCCTGGCAGACCGGCGCCATGGTCGGCGGATCCGTCCTGCTCGCGCTGATCTTCGTATTCGTCGAGTCCAGGGCGAGCGAGCCGATCATCCCGCTGCGGCTCTTCCGCAACCCCACCATCACGCTCGCCTCGCTCGCCTCGCTCTTCGTGGGTGTCGCGATGTTCGCGGGCACGGTCTTCTTCAGCCAGTACTTCCAGCTGGCGCGGGGCGAGTCCCCGACGATGTCCGGCGTCATGACGATCCCGATGATCGGCGGCCTGTTCGTCTCGTCGACCGTCTCCGGGCAGGTCATCACCAAGACGGGCAAGTGGAAGGCCTGGCTGGTCGCGGGCGGTCTGCTGGTCTCCGCGGGGCTCGGACTGCTCGGCACCATCCGGTACGACACCGAGTACTGGCACATCGCGATCTTCATGGCCCTGATGGGTCTCGGCATCGGCATGATGATGCAGAACCTGGTCCTGTGCACGCAGAACCAGGTCGCTCCCGAGGACCTCGGCTCCGCCAGCTCCACCGTCACGTTCTTCCGCTCCCTCGGCGGTGCGATGGGCGTCTCGGCGCTCGGCGCCATCATGGCCACGCGCATCACCGACTACGTCAAGGACGGCATCACCGACCTCGGCCCGAAGGCCGCGGCACAGTTCGGCCACGGCGGCACGGGCGGCGGCGGCATCCCGGACCTCGACAAGATCCCGGAGCCGTTCCGCACGGTCATGGAGAGCGCGTACGGGCACGGCATCGCCGATGTCTTCCTGATCGCCGCGCCGCTGGCGTTCATCGCCTTCCTGATCACGCTGTTCATCAAGGAGGTGCCGCTGCGGACCTCCGGCGCGCTGGCCCAGGCCGCCGCCGGTGACTCCGCGGACGGTGTGGCTCCGGCCGCGGCTCCCGCCGCGACCGCCGTCGCCGACGAGCCCGTACTCGCCTCCGTCGCCTCTGCCACCTCTGCCGCCTCGTCCGCCGAGGCCGGGCCCGAGGGCACGCAGAAGCTCGCCGCCGTGGCGTCCGTCGCCGGGGCCGGAGGGCTTCCCCCGCAGGTCACGGGCGGCATCCCGGTGGGCGGCTTCGTCCGCGGCGCCGAGGGTGTGCCGGTGCCCCGCGCCGCCGTCACACTGATCTCCCTCGGGGGACGGCAGCTGGGCCGCGCGGTCGCGCAGGGCGACGGGTCCTACGCGATCGACGCCCCCAGCGCCGGGTCGTACGTCCTCATCGCCTCCGCCGACGGGTTCCAGCCGCAGGCGTCCACCGTCGTCGTGGGCGCGGATCCCCTCGCGTACGACATCCTCCTGAGCGGCACCAGCGGGCTCACCGGTGTGGTGCGCAACGTGGACAGCAAGCTGCCCGTCCACGGCGCGATGGTCATCATCACCGACGTGCGCGGCGATGTGCTCGCCACCGGAGTCTCCGGTGAGCAGGGCGAGTTCACCTTCGCCGAGCTGGTCCCCGGCACGGTCACCGTCGCGGTGAACGCCGCGGGGCACCGGCCGCTCGCCCTGCCCGTCGAGGTCGGCGGCGCCGGGGTCACCCGCGTCGAGGTCGAGCTCAACTCCGGTTCCCAGGTGCTTGGCACGGTGCGGGCCGGCGCCGGGCCGCTGAACGACGCGCGGGTCACGCTCGTCGACGCGGCGGGCAACGTCGTCGCCACCGCGACCACCGGGGCGGACGGGGCTTATGCCTTCACCGACCTGGACAGTGGTGAGTACACGGTCATCGCGACCGGGTACCCGCCGGTGGCCACCGGTCTCACGGTGACCGGCAGCGGTGTCGACAACCACGACATCGAACTCGCCCACCCGGGCGAGTGACCGACCCCGGCCCGTGGCCGCGCCCCGAGCGGAGGCGTGGCCACGGGCCGGTTGCGGAGGGGCCCCCGGGCCGGCGGTGGCGTTCACGGCAGGGGACAGCCGGTCATCGCCGCCGGGGGTCGTTCTTTTTGCGCTTTCTGGGGTCGCGGTTCTGTGGCCCCGTTCTTTTGAGCTTGGTATGGGCAAGGAGTAAACGGGATGGGACTGAACGCTCGGATCCGCACGCGTGACGGCTGGGCCGTGCCGCACGCCGTCGTCACGGTGACGGACATGACGGGGACGCAGGTGCTGCGCGTGGACGCGGACGACGAGGGCGCCGTACGAGACGCCACGGTGCTCCCGTCCGGGCCGTACACGGTGATCGTCACCGCCGTCGGCTACGCCCCGGTCGCCTCGACCGCGCTCGTCACCGCGAGCGGCCGCGCCGAGGTCGGCAACGTCGTCCTCGCCCGGCAGGGCGGCACGGAGCTGCCGCCGCCCGGGCCGTGGACCGTCGACCCCGCGCACTCCACGGTGGGCGCCGTCGCGCAGCACCTCGGGATCACCAGCGTGCACGGGCGGTTCACGGAGTTCGGCGGGCGGGTCGAGATCGCCGAGGACGTCGAGAAGTCACGGGTCGAGGCGGTCATCCGATCGGCCTCGATCGACACGGGCAACGGGATGCGGGACGGGCACCTGAAGTCCCCCGACTTCCTGGACGTCGACCAGTACCCGGAGATCACCTACCGCTCCAGCGGGCTCACCCCCTCGGGGACGGACCGGTGGACGGTGCACGGGGAGCTGGGGATGCACGGGGTCGTACGCCCGGTGGACCTGGAGCTGAGCTACCTGGGGACCGGGGCGGATCCCTGGGGCGGGACGCGAGCGGCGTTCCGGGCGACGGCCGAGCTGCGCCGGGAGGACTTCGCGATGAACTACAACCAGGTGGTGCAGGCGGGGATCTCGGCGATCGGCACGACGCTGAAGGTGGAGCTGGACATTCAGGCCGTGCAGGGGGACGCGTTGCCCCAGGTCTGAGGATCGGGTCGGCCCCGTCGTTAGGGTGCTCGCATGGCACCCAACATCGCTACCAACACCTCTGTCACCCTTGATGAGTTGCTGGACTTCGTCCGGCCTCGGCACCGTGCGGTCCTGTTGACCGCACGGGCCGACGGGGCGCCGCAGGGTTCGCCCCTGACCTGCGGGGTCGACGACTCGGGACGCATCGTGATCTCCACGTACCCGGAGCGGGCCAAGACGCGGAACGCCAAGCGGAATTCTCGGGTCAGTGTGCTGGTGCTGAGTGACGAGTGGAACGGGCCGTGGGTTCAGATCGACGGTACGGCGGAGGTGCTCGATGCTCCGGAGTCCGTGGAGCCGCTGGTGGAGTACTTCCGGAACATCTCCGGGGAGCATCCTGACTGGGCCGAGTACCGGGCGGCGATGCTGTCACAGGGAAAGTCGATCATCCGGGTGACACCGGAGCGGTGGGGGCCGGTGGCCACGGGGGGCTTTCCGGCGAAGTAACGTCCCCTCGGCGCCGGTGCCTTCCTCCACCCGCACCGTGCTTGTGCCCCCGCTCCGCCCCTCGGCGACGGGGGCTGTGCCCACCCTTCCCCAAG
The DNA here is from genome assembly GCF_008704495.1 of Streptomyces kanamyceticus. Taxonomy (NCBI): domain Bacteria; kingdom Bacillati; phylum Actinomycetota; class Actinomycetes; order Kitasatosporales; family Streptomycetaceae; genus Streptomyces; species Streptomyces kanamyceticus. The sequence continues at coordinate 5,195,792 of NZ_CP023699.1, read as the reverse complement.
CTCTCGGCTTCGCTCGAGCAGGGGAGACCCCACTCGCCCTGCGGAACATCTGCCCACAGCGGCGGACCCCCACCGGCCCGCAGTCGCCATCCCGGCCTGAGGGGACGTGGCGGTATGTCCGCCCGGAGCACTGGGGGCCACGTACCGAGGTGCCCGAAGTGTGGCAAGGCTCTGGGACGGCGAGGACGGACATACCGCCGCGGCCCCGCCCCACAGCCGAAGCCAAGGCGGGTTGCTCCTACAGGGAGGATTCCGCGCCGAGGAGCGCCTCAATGCCAGCCATCAAAAGATCCAGCGCCGTGGTGAAGTCACGGTCCCACATCTCCGCCACGGTCGCCCCGCCCCGCGCCTCCAGCAGCCGGTCCGCGCTCTGCATCAGCTCGTGCGACCTGAGTCCCTCCCGGACGGCGTCGACCGCCTCCCGGTAGTACTCGTCCTGCGTCATCCCCGCCGCCCGGCTCCGCGCGGTGACCAGGCCCTCCATGGTTCCGAAGCCGTAGACGAACTGGAAGACCGCCGCGATCGCCCCGTTCTGGCGATCCGCCGAAAGACCCGTGTTCTGTACCGCCCGCTGCACCGCGAGCGCGAACTCCAGCCACTTCGGGCCCACGTTGAGGTACTTGCCGACCAGCGGCGACACCCACGGATGCCGGATCAGGAGCGCCCTGTACTGGTCCGCGAGCTCGCGCAGTTGTTCCCGCCAGCCCCCGGGCGGCGCCGCGTCCGCGTCCGTGTCCGTGTCCGTGTCCGTGTCCGGCAGGACCATCTCGCCGCAGGCCGCGTCGAGGGCGAGTTCGAGCAGGTCGTCCTTGGTGTCGACGTACCAGTAGACGGACATCGCCGTGACGTCGAGCTCCCCGGCGAGCCTGCGCATGGAGAACTTGGCGAGGCCCTCCGCGTCCAGGAGGCGGATCGTGGCCTCGGTGATCCGGTCCCTGTCGAGACCGCTCGGATGGTCACCTTTGCGGCCGCGGCCGCGTGGTGTCTTCTCCTGCAGCCAGACACTCGTCCGCGCCTGCCGCTGCGTGCGCGCGGCCGCCGTCTTCGCCATGGCGCGCCTTCCTCGTAGTCCTCGGTGGGTGAGCGGTTCGGGGCGGGCGGCCGAGAGCTATCTGGAACGCACTCCTCCGCCCGCCTCCGATGCTATGCCGCGTTCTCCCGCACAGATCCTGCCCGCTCCGCCCGCCGCAGCAACGCCGCCGCGAGGACACCTCCGAGGAACACCGCCACCGCGCCGACCAGCTGGCTCGTCTCCAGGCCCGAGGCGAACGCGTCGGCGATCTCCTCCCGCTCCCCCGTCGTCTTCGCCGCCGCCATGGCCGCGGGGAACGACACCGCGGAGACCGTGACGAGCGACGCGAAGCGGGAGTTGAGGACCGCGCCGAGGACGGCGACGCCCAGGCCGTTGCCGAACTCCGCGAGCGTGCCGTTGATTCCGGCGCCCACGCCCGCCTTCTCCGGCGGTATGGCGCTCATGATCGCGTTGGCCATGGCGGGCATGGCGAGGGCGATGCCCGCGCCCATGATGACGAGACCCACCAGCATGCCGGTGTAGTCGTCCCCGCCGAACAGCGCGATCACCGCGAGGCCCGCCGCGGACAGGCTCATGCCCGCCAGGATCGTCGGGGGCGTGCCCAGCTTCGCGTGCACCTTCGCGCCGATGCCCGCGAGGTTGAGCGCCACGATGGTCACCGCGAGCGGCGCCGTGCGCAGGCCCGCCTCCAACGGCCCGTATCCGAGCACGAACTGGAGGTGCTGGGTCAGCAGGAAGAGCGAACCCGCCAGGCCGAAGGCGACCAGGATCGTGCCCGCCACCGCGCCGATGAACCGCTGGTTGCGGAAGAAGTGCATGTCGAGCATCGGGTACGGGACGCGCAGCTCCCAGAGCGCGAAGGCGCCGAGGACCAGCACGCCGACCGCCGCGGCGACCAGGACCTGCGCCGACGTCCAGCCGTGCTCAGGACCGGAGATGATCGCGTAGACCACCGATGCCATGCCGATGGTCGAGAGCAGCGCGCCCATCAGGTCGGGGCGGTCGCCCTGCGGGTTCTTGGACTCGGGCACCATCTTGAGGACCGCGACCAGGCCGATCAGCGCCACCGGGATGTTGATCAGGAAGATCGAGCCCCACCAGAAGTGGTTGAGCATGAAGCCGCCGAGCAGCGGTCCCGCCGCGAAGCCGAGGGAGTTGATGGTCGCCCAGAGGCCGATGGCCCGGACGCGCTCGGTGTCGTCGAAGATCTGCACGACCACGGCGAGGGTCGTGGTCATCAGCAGCGCGCCGCCGATGCCCATGCCCGCGCGGGCGGCGATGAGCTGACCCGACGACTGCGCGAGGCCCGCGCAGAGCGAACCTATGCCGAACAGGGCGAGGCCGGTGGCCAGCATCTTCTTGCGGCCCCAGCGGTCCGCCGAGCTGCCCGCGGTGAGCAGCAGGCCGGACTGCACGAGCGAGTACGCGTTGATCATCCACTGGATGTCCGACGTCGACGCGTCCAGTTCCCGGGTGAGGGAGGGGATCGCGACGCTCAGGACGGTGTTGTCGAGCAGCACGGTGAGCTGGGCCAGGCAGATGACGCCGAGGATCAGCCAGCGCTGCGGGTGCCTTTGTGTGGCGGTCGGGGACTCGGCGGTCGGCGCCGTCATGCGCGCTCCTTCTCAAACTGCGGGTACGCCCGCTTCTACGGTGTACGAGGCTGGTGCGACGTACACCGTAGAGCAGTTCCCATACGGCGTACAAGACAGTTTTCGGGCGGGCCTCCCGCGCTACGCCTTGGGGCTCGTCAGGTCGTAGAACGTGGCGCTGCCGACCGTCACCTTCTCGAAGGTGTCCTCGACCCAGGACGTGATCTTGGAGGACCCGCCCGCGCCGCCCATGCCGCCCGTCCCGCCCGCGATGAAGTAGTGGATCTCGCCGTCCGCCACGTACCGCTTGAACCGCGCGAGCGTCGGCGACGGGTCGCTGCCGTTGAAGCCGCCGATCGCCATCACCGGGTCGCCGGTGGCCAGTTGGTAGCTCGCCGCGTTCTGCGAGCCGATGGCCGCGGCCGCCCAGGTGTAGTCCGCCGCGTCCGTCTCCAGGAGTTTCTTCGCCTTGGCGGAGACCTGCGCGCCGTCGAGCAGGCCGCCCATGCCGCCACGCATGCCGCCGCCCTCGCCGCCCTCGCGGGTGGCGCCGCCCTGGCCGGGGGGCATGCCGGTGGTGGGTCCGGTTCCGGTTCCGTTCGCCCTTCCGGGCCCGGTCCCCGGTCCGTTGCCCGGTCCGTTGCCCGGTCCGCCGGGAAAGCCGCCCGGCGGCTGGCGCATTCCGCCACCCCCGGGTCCGCCCATCCGCCCCGCCGACGCGGGCCCCGCCGTCACGATCGAGCCCGTGTGCGCGCTGTCCACCGTCGACAAGGTGTACGCCACCGGGCCCGCCACGGACGCCGCGAGGCCGAGGCCCGCCGCCGCCAGGGCGAGGTGACGGCCCGCGCGGCCCGCGAACAGCAGGCCCACGGCCGCCGCGAGTCCCGCGACCAGCACGGTCGTGCGCAGCCAAGGGAGGTGGTCCGGCGTGCGGCCCAGCAGGACGTACGCCCAGACCGAGGTGCCCGCGACGGTCGCGCCGAGCACCCCGCACGCCCACCACTTGGCCCGCTCCTCCCACAGGACCGTGGCGCCCATGCCGACGAGCGCCGCGAGGTAGGGGGCCAGGGCCACCGTGTAGTACTGGTGGAAGATCCCCGCCATGAAGCTGAAGACCCCGACGGTCATCAGGAGCGCGCTCCCCCAGGCGACGAACGCCGCCCGCGCCGTGTCCGTCCTGCGGGCCCGCCGGGTGAGCGCGAGGCCCGCCACGAGGAGGATCAGCGCCGCGGGGAGCAGCCAGGAGATCTGGCCGCCGACCTCGGAGTCGAACATCCGGCCGAGGCCCGTCTCACCCCACTGACCGCCACCGCCACCGCCGGGACCGCCACCACCAGGGCCGCCCCCGCCGCCCACGCTGCCGGTCTCCTCGCCGTTGATGCGGCCGAGGCCGTTGTAGCCGAAGGTCAGCTCCAGGAACGAGTTGTTCTGCGAGCCGCCGATGTACGGGCGCGAGGACGCGGGCCACAGTTCGACGATCGCCACCCACCAGCCGCCCGCGACCACCATCGCGCCCACCGACAGGGCGAGTTGACCGAGGCGCTTGCGCAGCCGTACCGGCGCGCACACTGCGTACAGGACCGCGAGCGGCGGCAGGATCAGGAACGCCTGGAGCGTCTTGGTGAGGAAGGCGAAGCCGACCGCGACGCCCGCCCACACCAGCCACTTGGTGCGGCCGTGTTCCAGGGCGCGCAGGACGCAGTAGACCGTGACGGTCATCAGGAGCGCGAGCAGCGCGTCTGGGTTGTTGAAGCGGAACATCAGCGCGGCGACCGGCGTCAGCGCGAGCACCGCGCCCGCGATCAGCCCCGCCGCCGGGCTGAAGCGGCGTCGTACGGCGGCGTACAGCACGCCGACCGTCGCCACGCCCATGACGACCTGGGGGACGAGGATCGCCCAGGAGTTGAGCCCGAAGAGGCGTACGGAGAGGGCCATCGGCCAGAGCGCGGCCGGGGGCTTGTCGACGGTGATCGCGTTGCCCGCGTCGAGCGAGCCGAAGAAGAGGGCCTGCCAGCTCCGGCTGCCCGCCTGGACGGCGGCCGAGTAGAAGGAGTTGGCGTAGCCGGACGCGCTGAGGTTCCAGAGGTAGAGGACCGCGGTGGCGAGCAGCAGGCCGAGCAGGGCGGGGCGCGCCCAGCGCGGGTCGTCGGCGCGGCCGCGCCACAGCCGGGCGAGCGGCGCCGCCGCGCGGCCGCGGGCCCCCTCCGCCCGCGTGTCGTGAAGTGCCGCCGGCGCGGCGGGAGTCGTCGTCATCGGGCGTTCCTCGGATCGGGTGTGTGGGGCGTCATGTCGTACGAAGGCGTCGCTGTCACCGCGGCGCGGTCGGGGAACACCCAGGCGCGCAGGAGCAGGAACCGCAGGACCGTCGCCGCGAGGTTCGCCGCGATCAGGACCGCGAGTTCGGTGGAGTGCGCGGGGGATCCGGACGCGGCGTCGAGCGCGGCGAGCGAGCCGCTGGTGAGGGCGAGGCCGATGCCGAAGACCACCAGGCCCTGCGCCTGGTGGCGCATCGCGCGGTCGCGGCCGCGTACCCCGAAGGTGAGTCTCCGGTTGGCCGCGGTGTTGGCGACGGCGGAGACCAAGAGGGCGAGCGCGTTGGCCGCCTGGGAGCCCGTGAACGTACGGAATCCGCTGTAGAGGAGCAGGTAGAACAGGGTGGAGAGGGCGCCGACCACGCAGAAGCCGACGAGCTGGCGGGCCAGGCCGCCGGGGACGCCGGTCAGCTCCCTGTCGCGCGGGTCGTCACCGAAGGGGCGGGCCAGGCGGTCGAGGGGCAGCGCGCCGACCGCGAGCGCGCGGCCCACCCGCCAGACGCCCTTGAGGTCGTCGGTGGCCGTCCGCACCAGATGGACGGTGGATTCGGGGTCGTCGACCCAGTCGACAGGGACCTCGTGGATGCGCAGCCCGGCGCGCTCGGCGAGGACGAGGAGCTCCGTGTCGAAGAACCAGCCGGTGTCCTCGACCAGCGGCAGCAGGACCCGGGCCACATCGCCCCTGATCGCCTTGAAGCCGCACTGGGCGTCGGAGAAGCGGGCGTGCAGGGAGCCGCGCAGGATGAGGTTGTACGCGCGGGAGATCAGCTCGCGCTTGGGTCCGCGCACCACCCGCGAGCTGCGTGCGAGGCGTGAGCCGATCGCCAGGTCGGAGTGGCCCGAGATCAGCGGGGCGACCAGCGGGAGCAGCGCGTTGAGGTCGGTGGAGAGGTCGACGTCCATGTAGGCGAGGACCGGCGCGTCGGACGCGGACCAGACGGCGCGAAGCGCCCTGCCCCGGCCCTTCTGGTCGAGCCTGACGTGCCGTACTTCCCGTACGGAGGCGGCCAGTTCGGCGGCGATGTGCGGGGTGCGGTCCGTGGACGCGTTGTCGGCGACCGTGACGCGGAAGGGGTAGGGGAAGGTGCGTGAGAGGTGGTCGCGCAGCCGCAGGACGCACGGCCGCAGGTCCTTCTCCTCGTTGTAGACCGGGATCACGACGTCCAGGACGGGCACTTCGCGCCATGCGGCGGGGAGGTGTTCCCGCGACGGCAGGACGCCCGGGGAAGTGTCGGTTCGCATGGGAGCGACACTCGCCAAGCGGGCTGTCAGGGCTGTGTGGTGAGCCTGTGGTCCGCCTGTGAGAGGTGGTCGGGCCCGGCGCTCCGGACGGCCGGGAGCAGGACGGTGAACACCGTGCGGCCCGGCGCGCTCTCGACGGTCACCGTGCCGTCGTGCGCCGTCACGATGGCGCGTACGAGGGCGAGGCCGAGCCCCGTGGAGCCCGCGTGGCGCGAGCGGGACGCGTCGCCGCGTGCGAAGCGTTCGAAGACCGCGGGCAGCAGGTCCCGCGGGATGCCGGGGCCGTCGTCCTGGACTTCCAGGCGTACGCGGGGGTCCTGGCGTACGCGGGGGTCCTCGCGCCGTACCCGGGCCGTGACCGTCGTACCTGGCGGGGTGTGGGTGCGGGCGTTGGCGAGGAGGTTCACGACGATCTGGTGCAGACGGGCGGTGTCGGCGCGCACCAGGGCCGGTTCGTCGGGCAGTTCGAGGCGCCAGTGGTGGTCGGGGCCCGCGGCGCGCGCGTCGCTGACCGCGTCGACGACGAGCGGGGCGAGATCACCGCTCTCGTACGAGAGCGGCTGTTCCGCGTCGAGCCGCGCGAGCAGCAGCAGGTCCTCGACGAGCCCGGTCATCCGCTCGGCCTCGGACTCGATCCTGCCGAGCGCGTGCCGCGTGTCGGGCCCCGTGGACTCCCTTCCCCTGCGCGTCAGTTCGGCGTAGCCGCGGATCGAGGCGAGCGGCGTGCGCAGCTCGTGGCTGGCGTCCGCGACGAATTGCCGTACCCGTGTCTCGCTGCGCTGGCGCGCGTCGAGTGCCGAGTGGACGTGGTCGAGCATGCGGTTGAGCGCGGCGCCCACCTGCCCGACCTCGGTGCACGGATCGGCGTCGGGGGCGCGCTCGTGGAGGGCCACCTCGCCGCTGTGCAGCGGGAGTTCGGAGACCCGGGTCGCGGTGGTGGCGATCCTGCGCAGCGGGCGCAGCGCGACACCGACCATGGCGGCACCGGCGAGCGACGCGGCGACGAGACCTGCCGCGGTGACGCTGACCTCGACGACGATCAGGGTGTTGAGGGTGTTCTGGACCTTGGTGGTCGGGACGCCGACGAGGAAGTCGCCGGTGAGGCCGGGCGTGTACGTCACGCGGTACTCGCCGAGCCCCGGGATGTCGACGTTGTGCGGGTCGCCGTCCCTGGGCACGGTGGCGAGCGCGGCGACCTGGTCGTCGTCCAGCTCCGTGGCGTCCGGCAGCGGGCTCCCGCTGCCGCTGTCGGGCTCGGTGCTGACGAGGGCGCGCCCGACGGATCCTTCGTGCACCTCGGCGCCGATGGTGCCGAGTTCCTGCGGGCCCCGGGACACGAACTCCAGCGGATCGCGCCGCCCGTCCGGACCCGCGGGCCCCGCCGCGCGCTTGGCGATGCCGCCGAGCGCGCTGTCCAGCTGCTCGTACAGATGCGACTTGAGCGCGATGGTGGTGACGGTCCCGATCACCGCGCACACGACGGCGATCAGCGCGACGGCGGACAGCACGAGCCGGGTGCGCAGGGTGCGCGGGCCGCGCCGCCGCGCGCCCACGAGGCGTCTCACGTGGGCACGGGCACGGCGGCCTTGATCAGGTAACCCGCCCCGCGGCGCGTGTGGATCATCGGCTCGCGCCCCGCGTCGATCTTCCTGCGCAGATACGAGATGTAGAGCTCGACGACGTTGGCCTGGCCCCCGAAGTCGTAGTTCCACACCCGGTCCAGGATCTGCGCCTTGCTGAGCACCCGCCGCGGATTGCGCATCAGATAGCGGAGCAGCTCGAACTCGGTGGCGGTGAGGTGGATGCCGGCGCCGCCCCGCGTCACCTCGTGGCTGTCCTCGTCGAGGGTCAGATCGCCGACCACCAGGGTGGACTCGCCGCGCTTGCCCGCGGCGCCCGCCCGCCGGATCAGGCCGCGCAGCCGCGCCACGACCTCCTCCAGGCTGAAGGGCTTGGTGACGTAGTCGTCGCCGCCCGCGGTGAGCCCGGCGATCCGGTCCTCCACCGCGTCCTTCGCGGTCAGGAACAGCACGGGCACGTCCGGCATCTCCCGGCGCAGCCTGCCGAGCAGCGAGAGGCCGTCCATGTCGGGCAGCATCATGTCGAGCACCACGGCATCGGGCCGGAACGCGCGCGCGGCCCGCACCGCGCCCGCGCCGTCGCCCGCGCTGCGGATCTCCAGACCCTCGTAGCGCAGGGCCATCGAAAGGAGCTCGGTGAGCGACTCCTCGTCGTCCACCACGAGCACGCGGACGGGGCTGCCGTCCGGCCTGAGCAGTTCGGTACGCGCCTGGGGCGAGGTCGTGGTCATGCTCGAAAGACTGCTCGGCGGCTCTGAGAGCTCCCTTTTCTGAACCTGTGAATTCCCTGAGAAAGGGGCTTGGGGGTCCGGAGGGGGGCGGGTCGGAATCACTCAAGCCCGAAGAGCCGGGCCCCGTTCCCGTACACGACGCCCCTCAGCCAGTCGTCCCCCAGGCCGAGCCGTTCGAGCGAGTCGAGCTGATGGGTGTACGGGTACGGGATGTTCGGGAAGTCCGAGCCGAGCAGCACCCGGTCGCCCAGGTCGGCGAGGCGCCCCGCCTCGCCGGGCGGGAAGGGCATGAGCCGCTCGCTGAAGTCCGTGAACGCCATCGTCGTGTCGAGCCGCACCTCCTCGTACCGCTCGGCGAGCGTGAAGAACTCGGCGTACTCGGGCATGCCCATGTGTGCCACGACGAGCCGCAGCCGCGGATGCCGCGCGAGCAGCTTGCCGATCGGCTCGGGACCGGTGTGCTTGCCCGGGTAGGGCCCGGAGCCGCAGTGGATGACGATCGGCACCCCGGCCTCGGCGAGCAGGCCCCAGACGCCGTCGATGAGTACGTCGTTCGGGTCGTAGGCACCCACCTGGATGTGCGACTTGAAGACCCGGGCGCCGGACTCGACGGCCTCCCGCACGTACGTCTCCACGCCCGGCTCGGGAAAGAACGTCGCGGTGTGCAGACAGTCGGGCGTGCGCCGCGCGAAATCGCGGGACCAGCCGTTGAGCCACTGCGCCATGCCCGCCTTGTGCGGATAGAGCATCGAGGTGAAGGCCCGCACCCCGAACTCCCGCAGGAGCGCGACCCTGCGCTCCTCCTCGTGCCGGTAGGTGATGGCCCAGTCGACGCCGTCGAAGTACGCCCACACCTTGTTCAGGACGCGTTCCGGCATGAAGTGCGTGTGTACGTCGATCAGGCCCGGCACGCCGAGGCGCTCGGCGAAGCGGCGGACTTCCGCGGCCTCGGTGCTGGTGTTGGACTCGGTCGCCCCCGACGGATCACACATGGCCACCACCCTCGGCCCCTGGCGACGATGTTGTCCACCCTCTTCAGGGATGCGCTTCAGGAGGAGAGGCCTCAGAACAGCCCCGCCTGTTCGCCCCCGTTCCCGCCACCGTCCCTGCCCTGCACCACCGGCACCGTCACCCCCGCGCCCGCTTCGGCCCGCGCCAGCTCCCACCCCACGAGCACCCGGGCGTCCACGGCCAACACCCCGCCGTCGCCCGCCAGATACAGATCGGGCCCGGCCGCCGCGACGAGGCGGCCCGCCACCGTCCCGCCGTCGACCAGTTCCCGCACGACCCCGGTGGCCGCCCCGAGCCCCGTGGCCGCCCCGAGCCCCGTGGCCGCCCGGAGCCCCGTGGCCGCCCGGAGCTCCGGCAGGCCGAAGGCCTCCGCGTGGTCGACGGCCTCGAACGCCACCCGCTCCAGCGTCTCCGCCCAGCCGTCGAGCGCGACCGCCCGCCGGTGCAGCTCCGCCAACTCCCGTGCCCGCTCGGCCCGTTCGGGCAGCGCCGTCCGCACCGACCGCTTCTTGTCGTACGAGACCCGGTCCGGCACTCCGAGCGCGGCCCGCAGCAGTTCCTCCGTGCGCCGCGCCGCCATCAGCGGCCCGCGCCCCAGCCAGCAGAACGCCACCGCCCCCTGCTCCAGGAGCCGCACGGAACCCCGCTCCTCCGCCGTGATGCCGACCTTCAGCAGACCGGGACCGAACCACGCCAGGTACACCCGGTACGTGCGCGGATCGTCGGGCACCCCGTCCGCCGCGACCGAGAACGCCCGGTCGAGCCGCGCGCACTCCGGGCAGCGCGCCTGCGTGGCACGCCCCGGCACCACGGCCCGGTGGGGGCACGGGTTCCCCCGCGCCCCCACACACCGCCGTTCGCCGACGGCCCGGAACCCGATGTCCTTCCCGTACGGAAGGTCGCTCCGCCTACCTCCCGCCCACCGCAGCACGGGCCTCCCGTCCGGCCAGCCGAGCCCCGCGCAACGCCACTCCACCGTGCTGTTCCCCTCGTTCTCGTCCTCGTCCTCGCCCCGCCGCGTGCCCGCCGCGCCGCCGACGCAGCCCGTACGCCACGGTGACGGCCCCGAGGAGCGGTCCCCAGGCGAGCAGCGGCGCGTAGCAGAGCGTCATGACCCACCACAACGCTCCGTCGGGCGCGTCGGGTGACCCCATGTTCTCCGAGTCGGTCCAGGTGAGCGCGCCGGATACCGTGACGAGGGTGACGGCGGCCGCCCCGAGCGCGGCGGGCACGACGGCGGCCGCCGTGGGGATCCGCCGCCCGCCGAGCGACGGCACCCAGCCGGGCAGCACCTCGCCCCACCGGTGCACGAGCCCCAGGGTGAGCAGCCCGAGCGCCTCCGCGAAGAGGCTGAGACCGATCAGGTAGAAGGAACCCGGTCCGGGGAAGTTGGCCGGTGCGAGGAATCCCCCGAACCCGGAGTCCCACCCGAAGGCGATGGCGATCCGCCACAACCCGGACGGCAGGACGCTCAGCGCGGCGCCGTGGGCGGCCCAGCGGACCCAGCGCGGTACGACGACGGGCCCAGGCACGCCGGTCTCAGCCACGGCTGCCTCAGCCACGACGCACCGCCCCCGGCAGCGGCGGGAGGTCGACGTGCACGACGTCGAACCCGCCCTTGACGACCGGCGCGAACGGCGCGGGCGCCATACAGGTGCCGACCTTCGACTCGACCGCGTTCCCCTTCTTGTCGGTCTCGCGCGGCTCGAAGTTCACGATGTCCCACCCGAACCCGAGCCGGTCGGGCTCGCCGCCGTGCCCCTGCTGCACGCTGATCCCGAACCGCTTCCCCACCTCCCCGACGTTCGACTTCGTGACGATCGCGGTGAGCGTCGCGGTCCCGCCGCCGGTGACCATGCAGTCCACGCGCGCCCGGCTCCAGCCGGTCTTCCTGCCTTCCGACGCGTGCGAGAACTTCACGGTGCCCCGGGCGTCCGTGGGCAGCCCCGGCAGAGGGAGCCCGGGCATGGGCCGGGTGAACGGCGCGGCCTTGGCGTCGACGGTGAACTTGATGGTGTCGTCGGGCGAGTAGGCGTACGAGATCTGTCCGGAACCCTGGACCCGGGCCTGCGCCTCGCCCTTGGCGCCGTGTGCCGCCGCATCCGCGGGGGCGGGGCCCGCCGCCACGACTCCGGCGAGCACGGCGACCGCACCCGCCACACCGATGAAACGAACCCTGCGCACCGAACTCACGGAACTGATTCGCATGCTGAACTCCCCTCCCGTTACGGCTCCTTGCCGAACGAGGAACAGCCTCGCCCGCGGCCACCACCCAGGCCCATCCGCCGATCAGCACAGAGATCCGGACGGCTTCCCCGATCCCTATGCCGTTCGGCAGAGGGCACCCTCTGATCTCCCCCTCGTACGCTGACCAGCGGGCCCACCAGGGGCCCGACGGGGGAGACGACGATGACGATGACGACGACAGCACTTGCACTGGCACTCGGCGCACTGCCCACCGCGGCCGCCCTCTGCGCGTCGGCCGTGCCGCTGGCCCGCGGGCGCCTGGACCGGCTCGCGCCGCCCGCCGCGATCTGCGCGACCCTCTCCCTGGCGACCGCCTTCGGCTACCCGGCGGTCGGCCTGCGCACCGCCCCCGCCTGGAAGCTCGCGGAGGCCGCGCTGCTGCTGCTCCTGCTGGCCGCCGTGGTCCGCTGGTCACCGTGGCGCGAGGCCAGGGCCGTCGCCCCGCTCACCGCGGCGGCGACCGCCGCGTGGCCGTTCCCGCTGGTGGACGGGTCATTCCTGGAACGGACGGGCGCGGCGGCGTTCTGGCTGCTGCCCGCCGTCGCCGCGGTGGCGGCGGGCGCCTACCCGCGCCGCGTGGAGCTGCGCCGCAGGACCGACATCACCGAGGCGCGCCGCGCCCAGCGGCTCCAACTCTCCCGCGACCTGCACGACTTCGTGGCGCACGACATCAGCGGCATCGTCGTCCAGGCGCAGGCGGCCCGGTTCGTCGCCGCCACGGATCCGGCGCAGGCGATGCTCGCCCTCGAGCGCATCGAGAAGGCGGGCCTGAACGCGCTTGAGTCGATGGACCGCACGGTGGAGATGCTGCACGGCCCGGCGCACTCCCCCGCCGTGGCGCTGCCCGGACTCGACCACCTCCCTTCCCTGGTGGACGAGTTCACGGCCGCCGGGGGCGCCGGGGGAATCGGGGGAATCGGGGTCGAGCTCAGGCTGCCTCCGGAAACCGCCGACGCGCTCTCCCGCGAGGCGGGCGCGGCCGCGTACCGCATCGTCGTCGAGGCACTGACGAACATCCGCAGACACGCGCCCGCGGCCACCCTGGTCAAGATCACCCTGACCCCCACGCCCACGTCGGTGGAGCTCCAGGTGTCCAACGACGCCCCCGGCACGCACCGCGTACCGCTCCCCCGCAGACGCGCCACCCGCGGCGGCCTGGGCCTCCCCGCCCTGACGGAACACGCGGAGGCCCTGGGCGGCACCCTCACGGCGGGCCCGCACGGCACGGACGGCTGGCGCCTGACAGCAACACTCCCCAGAACCGCCGCACCCACCCCCACACCCGTACTCACCCCCACCCAGGAGCCGAAGCAGTGACGACGACCGCCGCCCCGCAGACCCGCATCGTCCTCGCCGACGACCAGGACGACGTCCGGAGCGGATTCCGCCTGATCCTCGACTCCCAGCCGGACATGACGGTGATCGGCGAGGCGGCCGACGGCCTGGCCGCGGTGGAGCTCGCGCACCGGCTGCGCCCCGACCTGCTCATCGCGGACATCCGCATGCCGGGCCTCGACGGCCTGGAGGTCACCCGCCGCCTCGCGGGCCCCGACGTCGCGGACCCGACCCGCGTCCTGGTCGTCACGACCTTCGACCACGACGACTACGTCCGCACGGCCCTGCGCGACGGCGCCTGCGGCTTCCTGCTCAAGCGCTCGGGCCCGGGGCTCCTCATCGAGGGCGTACGCGCGGCGATGGCGGGCGACCTGCTGATCAGCCCGCAGATCACACTGCGCCTCCTGCGCACGACACCCACTCCCGAATCCGCCCCCGCACAAGACGCCACCCCCTCCCCCCTCACCACCCGGGAGGAGGAGATAGCCCGGCTGGTCGCGGACGGCCTCACGAACACCGAGATCGGTGCGGCGCTCTTCATCTCGCCGGGTACGGCGAAGACCCATATCGCCAACATTCAGGGCAAGTTGCAGGTCCGCAACCGGGTCGGCATCGCGGCCTGGGCCTGGGAGTCGGGCCTGGCACGGCTCAGCGGATGACCGGCACGGCTCAGCAGGTGACCGGCACGGCTCAGCAGGTGAGGTGCCGCCCCGGCCGGACGCGCAGCACCTCGCTGAACCCCACGTACAGGTCGACGCGGTGCCGCATCTGCCGCGGGTTGCCGCCGTCGCACTCGGCGGTCCCGTTCAGGCTGCGGATGGTCTCGCCGAAGCCCGCGCCCTTCACCATCGCCTCGTGCCCGCTCATGGTGCCGGGGCCGCTCTGCGTGTTCCAGTACCAAAGGGCCGTCATCCAGGCGACCTCCGGATCGCGCGCGACGAGCCAGGGGTTGTTCAGCAGATCGATCCCGAGGGCGTCACCGGCCGCCTTGTAGTTGAAGTTCCAGCTCAGCATGATGGCGCCGCGCCCGTAGTAGGCGTCGTGCCCGGCCGGACACCCATAGGGCTGCGTCTCGTCGCAGAAGATCGGATACGTGTCCTTGTTCTGCGCCACGACGTAGAAGAGCCCGCCGGTCTCATGGCTGACGTTGGCCAGGAAGGCGGCGGCCTCGCGCTTGCGCAGCGCCTTGCCGCCGGTGCGCGCGAACTCCGGGTACGCGCGCGTGGCCGCCACGAGACCTTCGTACGTGAAGAAGGAGTTCCGCTCCGGGAACATCCGCTCGAACTGCCGCTCACTGACGACGAACCGCGGCTTGTGCGCCGCCCCGCCACCGGCGGCCACCGCGACGGACCCCCCACCGGGCACCCCGCCGAACACGAACCCACCCAGCACCATCAGCACGGCCAGCACGGCCGTCACACCTCTTGAGCCTCGCCTGGACATCGGCAACCACCCCTCGGGTACGGACATCAATTGGTCCGGACCATTGTGCTGCCCATGTCAAGACGGCCGCAGTCGCACAGAACAGCCACACAAGAACGACCGAAGGCCCTGACGATTTTTCGTCAGGGCCTTCGATCTGCTGTGCACTCGGCAGGATTCGAACCTGCAACCTTCTGATCCGTAGGTTGGGGCGGGGGGCCGGGAGAGGGCTCTCCCACCTGGAACGGTGGCCGCTGGCGGTGGTGGTCACCAGCCTGCGTGTGCCGTCGTTGCCGTCAGGATTGCCGTCACCGTCACGACGCCAATCGGCACCGAGCTCTGCCTAGTTGTCAGTGGCAGATGCCACCATCTGACTATGAGTGATGACCTGCGCTCACTGGATCAGATCCTGGCGAACCCTGAGGGGCTTTCCGAAAGTGAGCTCGACCGGCTCCGAGGCGAGCAGGTACTCGGGGCTGCCGCCACGCTGCTCCACAGGCAGGGCGACGCCGAAACTGCGGGCATCGCGGTAGACGTGACCACGGCGCACCTGACTCTTTGGGATTCGGACTTCGGGATAGACACCTACAAGGCGGTGTTGGAGGTAGAGCCGCACTTGCTCCCCCGCTTCACGGAGGAAGCCCAGGAGCGGATACGCGAGGCCATGCGCACGGTCACCGCGAGGAATCGAGACCTGTCGGTCGGTCTCATGGAGGTTCTGCCGACCATCCCAGAAGTCAGCGTCGATTGGCGCAAACAGTTGCGTGCCGCGACTGGCCCAAGTCCAACCAATCAAGCTCGACGCGTTCGACTCGAACCCCAACACCCGATGGAGGACGGCCTTCACTTCACCAATGTGTGGGAACAGGGCGTCTACAGGGTCCTAAAGGAACGACAGGCAGCCCTTCCCGACGACGACACGATAGGCATAGTCCCGCTCGGCGCCATGCGTGTCCGTGGCCACACGTATGAACCGGACCTGCTCGTCACCTATCGGGGCCGTGCTGGTGTCATCGAGATTGACGGCCCGCATCACAAGGAGCGTGCGTCCTCCGATAAGAGCAGAGACCGCCTCATGCAGAACGCCGGTGTCCACTACGTTGACCGCCTCGACGTACGGGACTCGACCAAGAAGGAAGAGGTGGAGAAGTTCGTGGCCACCTTCCTCAAGCGTCTCGGTGGGTAGGTAACCGCTCGCTCTCACCGTTACTTAGGCGCCCGTGCAACCAAACGGAAGACGTTACCCTGCGGGCCATGGCTCAGGCTTTCGTCTCCAGTGACGGCCACCGCGCATGCGGCATCTGCCCGTCCCGCCGCTTCCCTCTCGGCGAGTTCGACGTGGCCGAGGGTCCGTCTCGCGAATGCCCCTTCAATCCAGATGACGGCCACAGGTACACCCTGCGTGGTGTGCCTGTCTGCGTGCACCCGGAGAAGGTGGGACTACCGCCCGCGCCGTACAAGACGGACGGCGTGGCTCTGCTGGCGGGCGTCTCGCTGCCCGATGATGTCGCCGAACTCGATGAGTACCTACGGGAGTTGGTGCACGGCGCAGCACCGGGCGCGCTGGAGCTGCTGATCGACCTGGCCGACCGTGAGATCCGGCGGGCCTTCCCGGAAGTCGATGCGACCCTGGCACTGCGCCGCGCCTTCAACTAGCCCCCCCTAGCTGGCCATGGGGAATCCGGGGGCAAAACGGCGGCCACCATCAAGGATGCCGAGCGGCTCGTACTTGGCCGCCACGATGGCCTTGCGCCTGGCGGTCTCGTCCTTGTCGAACCAGTAGCGCTCGTTCATCGGGCCCCACGCCGAGCGGTACACCTGGTGGGTGTAGTCACCGTGGTCCCACTCGCCGATGGCCTCGCGGTCCGTGGCGTGCACGAACTTGATCCCGGTGCGGGCCTGGATGCGGCAGAGCACGGTGAACTGAGCGGCGAGTGCGTGGACCATCTCGTCCACGGGGACGGACACGGGGATCTCGGCGGCCTCCTCGTCGTCCGTCATCTCGTAGATGGCCGACTTGATCGCCATGGCACGCATGGCCTCGGGGAACAGGGGCTCGGTGTCCTTCGCGACGTCGAACCCGTCCACCAGGGCGTAGCCCATGAAGCACTGCCAATCTTCGTCGTACTTGGCGCACGCCGTGCGCAAGCGGTCGAACTCCCGGTCGCCCTCGACGATCGCGAGGATCTCGCGGGCTCGCCGAGCGACGACCTCCGGGGCGGGCCGTACTAGCGTTGCGGACACTGCTGCACTCTCCTTCGTCGGTTGGTGCATCGGTGGACCCGTCCGGCTGCCAACCGCCGTCACGCAACGGCAGTCGGACGGGAGTTCATGGGGTGATCGAGCTCACGGCGGCCATGCCGGCCTCACCGGCGTTGCCCCCGTGCGCGTCGCTGGCGGCCTCTTGAGCCGGGGCGGCTCGGTGCTGGGGGCACTGGCACGGCGGGTACTTCATGGATCCAGGGGGCAGCTCGTAGGCATCCAAGCTGTCGACCTTCAGCACGCCGTCCGTGCCCTGTTCCTCGGTCATCCGGGCAAGCTCTTCCCGCACTTCGTTTCTCATGACTCAGCCCCTCGGGGGATGTCTGTGGCGAGCGGTTCGCCGATCTTCCGTGTGCTCTACGCAACCGTGCGACCACGCACGGCGGTACCGTTGCAGCACCCTCAGGACTTGAAAGCCTTGAAAGCCTTGAAAGCGCGCAAGAGCGTGGGGAGTTGAGAGCCATGGCGAAGCGCGAACCGAACGCAGCGCTCGGCCACCTGCTCACCGAGAGCCGCTGGACGTACCGCCAGTTCGCACGGGCCGTGAACCGCATAGGCACGGAAACCGGCACTCCCCTGCGCTACGACGAGTCGGCCGTGAGCCACTGGCTTGGCGGCACCGTTCCGCGCGATGCCGTGCGGAGCTGCATCCTCGAAGCCTTCTCCCGTCGGCTGGGCCGCCCGGTCACGCATGCTGAAGCGGGCCTGCCCGTTCCCCTCGGTCGCTCCCCTGCGTCCATGGATACCGTGGAAGGGCTGATCGACCTGGGGAGGCAAGACATGGACCCGTCCCGCCGCGGAGTCCTCGGTGCGGGCCTGTTCTCGGTCGCCTTGACGATCCCCGGATGGCCCGACGTCATCGGACGCGCCGAGGCCGTGGAGTCCGGCCGCACGTCGCGCATCGGCATGAACGAAGTGGACATGGTCATAGCGATGACCGAGCGCGTCTCAGACCTGGATGACCAGTTCGGCGGCCGTCACGCACGCCCCATGGCGGCCTCGTTCATGGTCAACACGGTCGCCGCGTATCTGCGCGCCGACGCCCCCGAGGATGTCCGGCAAGCGATGCAGTCCGCCGCATCGGATCTGCTCTACCTGACTGGCTACATGGCCGTGGACGAAGGACTCCACGGGCTCGCGCAGCGCTACTACATCAAGGCCCTGGAGCTGGCTGGGGCAGCAGAGGATCACCTCACGTACTGCACGACCTTGCGTGGCATGAGCGTGCAGGCGGTCGACCTGCGTCATGGGTCCAAAGCCATGGAGCTGGCGGACGCTGCCGCCGCAGCATCCCCGAAAGCCGGGCCTCGGATGCGGGCTTTCCTCGCCGGACAGCAAGCGCACACCGCTGCCCAAACCGGCGACCGTACGAGCGCGCTGCGGTATATCCGGGAGGCGGAAGCCGCCATGGACCGTGCCGAGTCCCGCGGCAAGGCGTTCGGCTCGTACGATCCGTCGTCGCTCAACTACCACGCCAGCCAAGTGCGCTACGAACTCGGCGACAGGCCAGGGGCAGTTGAGGCCATGCGCCATGCAGATGATCTCCGCCCGAGCGTCTACCGTCGTACGCGGGTCCATCGACGCGGCTTGCTCGCTGAGCGTCAGTTGGAGATAGGGCACTTGGAAGCTGCCTGCACCACCTGGCACCAAGCGCTCGACGACTACCCCATGGTGCAGTCCGGACGGGCCGACGACCGCGTGAAAGCCATGTTCGGCCTCATCCGCCCGCATCTGCGGAACGCGTCGGCCCGTGATCTGTACGACCGCGCGCGGACGCTCGCACCTCCGGCACTGGTCGGTTGATGTGTCGTTCTCCAGCCCGATGAATGGTCCGCTGACCCACGCGGCCGGCGCTGGCGGCTGTGGCCGGTGTCCCGCCCGGATTGGGGTCGGGGACTGCACGGCGATGGCCGGGTAGGTGGGACGGGCGGCTGCCGTCAGCCACTGTCACCATCGCAAAAGCCAGAGGCCCCGACGATTTCTCGTCGGGGCCTCTGGTCCACTGTGCACTCGGCAGGATTCGAACCTGCAACCTTCTGATCCGTAGCTCTACAGAGATCAGACATTGACGGTCATACAGGCTGCCTGAAGGGGGCTAACAGGCGTTACCAGTCATGCTCGGTTGCTGTGGTTGCTGTACTTCGCTGCTGTACCGCAACCTGCGGGACCTAGCAGTGGATCTTTAGTTCGCCTTCGTGGCAAAGGATCACCAGTTGATCCCCGGTCTCCAGGACGTGGAACTTACGCCCTCGCGCGATGCGAACGATCTCTTCGAGAGAAGTAAACCGCTCGATGTCGTCAATTGATCTTCGGACCACTCCGCCTTGCTGCGCTTGTGCAGCTCCAAAGATTTGATCAACCCATGTACCCATGGTGACCTCCGGTGCTCCGGCCTGAGGCTCTCACTCTCCAGGATGCTCCCTTGGCGGGATGGATCGCGACTGAGGTCGGTGGAGCGGCTTTGGGCGGGAGCTGCTTTGGGGCGAGTGATCATGGCCCCTTAAGCTCATCGCGATTCGGGCAGTCACTGGACCTGCCCGCAAGGTCCGAATCGGGGCCATGATCTTAGAGGCTCGCCCCAAAGTGGCTGCCTAAAGCCGTGGAGCCGACCGCCCCAGCCCCCACCATCCCCACCCTCTCCCTACCTCCCCTTCCCTCCGCCTCCTGCTCCCCGCGGCGCGTGGTGGACCGATCGGCGGGGCGGTCGCCTGCTGCGGGCTCGCGCTCGAAGCTCTGGACGTCGGCAGCCTGCACGGGCCTGCTCGGGTGCGGTGGGGTGGTCGGTTCGCTGCCTTCGAGGCGTGCGGCACGGGGGTACCCATGGCGTCGGTGGTGTCGATCATCCGGGTGTGGGGCCTGGCCACGGGGAGTGGGCAAGCCCGCCGCGCACCGCCACCGCGATCCGGCCTATTCGGTAACCCAAAGCGTCGGTGGCCTGCTGTGCGGCAATCCCCTGTGCCCTGTGACCCGGTGCTGGGTTTGTGGCCCCTTGGGGGCGACGGGCGGACGGCGACACGCGGCCGTTGGCGTAGACATGGAGGCGGCGGGGCGGCGGCCGACCGGCGCCGCCCCGTTCGGGGCCCTCGGTTCTTCGGACTGATCCCTTTGGGACGGCTCGGGTCCGTGGTCTTGATGGGGGTCTTGTGTGCTCGTGCGCGCGGTTGTGGTCCTACGGCTGCTGAGGTCTTTTCCCCTGCAAGGTCGGATCGCGGTGGCGGTGCGCGGCGGGCTTGCCCACGTCACCAGGGGCCGAAGCCTCATACCCGATGGTGGACGCTCGCGGTCGACACGGGCGGCCGCGAGCGCAGCGAGCCTTGATGAGGTAGAGAAACCTGTAACGGCCAGCCCCTCACATCAGGTGATGTCGTACTCCGCCGTGAGCTGTCGGCCAGCCCCTAGGTAGTCGGTGGCGTACTCGACCATGGATCCGTCTTGGTCCCAGTAATAGTTGGTCATGGTGAGGGCAGGTGACCCAGCCTCGACACCGAGGAGCTCTGCGGCGTCTTCGGGTACGGGCTTCAACCCCACAACATCGCGACGCCGAACCGTACGGCGCCCTGTGCGATCTTCGATCAGCCCGAATGTCATCTTCGGCAGAGTCTCAGCTACGGCCAACTCCGGGGCCTGCTCCGCCAGCCCTCCTGAAAGCCAAGACGTAGAGAGGGTGATTACCCCTTCGTCGTCCAGGTACCGACGCTGGCGCCGGATCACGGAAGCTCCCTCTTCGAGTCCTAGCGCTTCGGCCACTTCGGCCGGTGCTGGCATAAGAGAAGCTGCAACGATCTCGACTCGCTCTCCGGGGCGGAATCCGCTCCCCGTGGCTCGCTGGAGCTGCAAACGATCAGAGCCACTTGTGAGTTTACGCCCAAGGTCGACAAAGGTTCCTTGGGTCGACGCGCGCACGTACCCCTCCGCCTGGAGCTGCTTCAGCCCCTTGGCGGCGGTAGCCGTAGCTACACCCCACTCCTCAGCAATGTCGGCAACTGACGGCAACTTCGTGTCCTGGGTCAGTACACCGTCAATGATCTGCTGTCGAAAGTGGTCCGCGATCTGCATGAACGGCGGCGCGGCCCGCTGAACTCGCGGTGTCATCTCTCCTCCAGATCGTCTGCTAGCTCACGGACAAGGGTACCCCCAAATAGCCTTGCCATCGCGTACTAGTACGCGTATACATGAACGTGAGCTAGTACACGTTCGCCTGGGGCGGCGCCCTACCGCCAAGCAAGCCGCCGCCCCTTCGTCCCCGGAGGGAATCTCCATGATGCCTGCGACGCTGAACGCTTTGCACCTCCCGCCCGAGGGTGGTGCCGCGTGATGACGCGATCGATTTTGAACGGTCTGCCCCGCCCGGCCTGCCCCGGTTGCCGCTCGGACCGCTTCCCGCTGTGGACGCGTGTCCTGGTGGATGAGGTGGAGGTGCTCACCCATGACGGGGGCACGCTCTGTCCCTCCGACCCTTCGTTTGGCTTCCTGGTCTGTGAGGACTGCAAGGGCGCCGGAACCCTGATCGACGATGACGGTTCCGTGTCCGGCACGGTCGGGCTGGTGATCCCCTGCGTGTGCAGCGAGATCGTCTTCCCGGTCGAGATCGGTCCTGAGGATGAGCCGATGCCCGGCTACCGCGCCCAGTCATTCACCCCCGGGCTTCCTGCCCCGGTGGAGGTGGCCGCGTGACTACCGCGACGATCACCGGGAATGAGCGGCTGCGCGGTGCGATGACGGCCGCGAACGTGACGATCGAGGCCCTGGCCGGTCACCTGGGTATTGACCCCAAGAGTGTCGAACGGTGGCTGTCCACCGGCCGCACGCCGCATGCCCGGCACGCACACGCTGCCGCGCGGCGCCTGGACGCCGACGCCTACCACCTGTGGCCCGTCATGGGTGAGCGCCGCCGTTCGGTCGTCGCTCCGCAGGCTGAGGTGGTCGCCTCCTACGCGACCCGCTCGATGGTCCCCATGGACCTGTGGCGGCAGGTGCTCGACTCCGCTACGGCCACCCTGGATCTCGCCGTGGCCAACCTCGCCTTCGTGGCCCATGTGGTCGGTGACCTGCCCGCGCTGCTCGCCGACAAGGCGGCCTGCGGGGTCCGGGTGCGCGTGGTGATCCCCGAAACGCTGACCGGCCGCGCTCTCCAGATCGCTGACGCATTGCTGGCGCTGGCCGACCATCCCGGCATCCAGATCGCCACCCATGCCGGGCTCGTCGCTGACGTATTGCGCGCCGACGATGACCTGCTGGTCTCCACCCCGGTGGACGGCATGATCCCCTCGTTGGCTCCGGTCCTGCACCTGCGGCGTCTGGGCCCGGCCCCGCTGACCGGTGGCTACCTGGCCAGCCTCGATCACCTCGTCATGAGCGCTGAGCCCTGCACGCCCGCCCCGGTCGTGCCACTCCGGGCGGTGACGGCGTGACGGTCTTCCCCATCGCCCCGGAGGCCGTGGCCGGTGCTGCGGCCTCCCTGGGCACCGATCCACTCACGCTCGCTGATCTCTTACGGGTGGCCAACGCCCCGGGCTTCGAGCGCTGGCAAGAGCAGGTCCGCCGTACCGGGGGCTGCGCGCACCCGATCCGCCTGATGGGCCAGACGACCACCCGGGACGCCAAGTCCGGGGATGTCCTCTACGCCTACAGTACGGAGGCTGAGCCGGGTGGCATGCTCCGGGTCGCCTGCGGCAACCGTCGTGCCTCGCGCTGCCCGGCCTGCGCCTGGACGTACGCCGGGGACGTGTACCACCTGATCCGTGCCGGGATCACCGGCGACAGCCGGATGGGCATCTCCGGAGAGATCCGCCAGCACCCCGGGGTGTTCGCCACCCTGACCGCACCCTCGTTCGGGCCCGTGCACAACCGGCCCGCTTCCGGACGGTGCCGCTGCGGGAGCTCCCACGCCGACGATGACCCGGCACTCGGCACGGCCCTCGACTCTGGCCGGTACGACTACGCGGGTGCGGTGCTGTGGAACAACCATGCCGGGGATCTGTGGCGCCGGTTCACGATCTACCTGCGCCGGGAAGTCGCCGCCCGTGCCGGGCTGAGCCAGTCGGCCATGAAGGAAGAGTGCCGGGTCTCCTTCGGCAAGGTCGCCGAATTCCAGAAACGCGGCGCCGTGCACTTCCACGCCGTGGTGCGCCTGGACGGTCCCGACGGGCCCGACTCCCCGCCCCCGTCCTGGGCCACCGTCGACCTCCTGGACGACGCGATCCGTGCCGCTGCCGCCCGGGTGGCCGTGCCGGTGCCGTCCGTCGGCGCCTTCCCCTCCCGAGAGCTGCGGTGGGGTTCACAGGTCGACGTGCAGCCCATCGGCAGCATGGACGGGGTGGAGCTGACTGATACGGCAGTCGCCTCCTACGTCGCCAAGTACGCCACCAAGGCCGCTGAGACGACCGAGACCGTGGACCGCCGGATCGGGGAGCTCTCCGAGCTCGACAAGCTGTCCCTGCCCGCGCACACGCGCCACTTGATCGAAGCCTGCCGGACGCTCGATGACGCCTACCCGGATCGGCTGTTGTGGCATTGGGCTCACATGCTCGGCTTCCGCGGGCACTTCATGACCAAGTCGCGCGCTTACTCCACCACCCTGTCCGAACGTCGTCAGGTCCGCGCCGACTACCGCGCCCGCCAGGAACGCCGCGAGCGGGGCCTTCCCGAAGATCTCGACGACTCGGAGGGCTCCACGCTCGTGCTCGCCCACTGGACCTACGCCGGACAAGGCCACACCCCGGGAGAGTCCTGGCTCGCCGCCACGATCGCAAAGGAGATGCGACTGAACCGAGAGATCGCACGCGAAGTCCGGCAAGACCAGCTCGAATGGGAGGAACTCGCAGCATGACCACGACCGTGATCCAGCCGAAGTGGCACACCGTGGCGGACGTCGCGGCCATGCTCGGCTTCGGCCTCTCCAAGACCAAGATGCTCGTACTCACCGGAGAGATCCGCTCCGTGAAGGTCGGCCGCAACCGGCGCATCCTGCCGGAATGGGTCGACGACTACGTCCGGCGCGTCACCTCCGAAGCTGAGGGGGTGTCAGCATGAGCGGCAAGCGTGCGAATGGTGAGGGTTCGATCTACCCGTACAAGAACGGCTTCGCCGCGTACGTCTGGGTCGACACCCCGGACGGCAAGCGCAAGCGCAAGTACGTCTACGGCAAGACCCGTGAAGAGGTCCACGATAAGTGGATCAAGCTGCACACCGAGGCCAAGAACGGGCCGGTGGTCACGCGGCACCGGACCCTCTCTGTCTTCCTCGCGTACTGGCTCGGCGAGATCGTCAAGCCGAACCTCGCACCGTTGACGTACGTCTCGTACGAGGGCTCCGTGCGGCTCTACATCAATCCGCACCTTGGCGCGAAGCGGCTCGACAAGCTCACCGTCCGGGACGTGCGT
This sequence comes from Streptomyces kanamyceticus, assembly GCF_008704495.1. NCBI lineage: Bacteria > Bacillati > Actinomycetota > Actinomycetes > Kitasatosporales > Streptomycetaceae > Streptomyces > Streptomyces kanamyceticus. Next base: position 5,171,643 of record NZ_CP023699.1, on the reverse strand, counting down.
GAGTGGATCAACAAGCTCGCGGCCACCTGCCAGTGCTGCGTCCAGGGCAAGGACGCCAAGCGTCGGCGCGAGGCTCAGCGGTGCTGCGCCATCGGCGAGTGTTGCGAGGCTCACCCGTCACGACGCGTCGTCCAAGCGGCTCGCGATGCCCTCCGGGCGGCTCTCACGCATGCCGTGGCCGAGGAAGAGATCAGCAAGAACGTGGCCTCTCTGGTCAGGGTCCCCAAGCCTCGGCGCAAGAGGATCAAGCCGTGGTCGGTTGCCGAAGCGGGCCGGTTCCTCGCGGACTGCGCCGCTCGCGGAGATCACCTGTTCGCAGCCTGGATGCTCGTGCTGTGCCTCGGTCTTCGCCGTGGTGAGGTGCTGGGCCTGACCTGGAAGTCGGTCGACTTCGAGACCGGTGAGATCTACGTAGATCACCAGATCCAGCGGGCTGGGCGGGAGATCCTCCACCGCGAGACCAAGACCGAGGAATCCGACGACTTCCTGCCCCTGCCGGGGCTCTGCGCCAAGGCACTTCGGATGCGCCGCGCACAGCAGATCGGCGACCGGAAAGCGGCCGGGGAGCTCTGGCAGGACACTGTCGGACTGGTCTTCACGACGAAGTACGGCACCCCGATCGAACCGGGCAACCTCACCCGGATGTTCGCCCTGCGGGCCCGTCGCGCTGGCGTCCGGGTCATCCCGCTGCGGAACACCCGGCACACATGCAGTTCGCTCCTGGTCGCGCTGAAGGTGCACCCGAAGGTCGCGCAACGCATCCTCCGTCATTCCCAGATCGCCATGACGATGGAGGTCTACGCCGAAGCGAGCGAGGAGGAGGTGCGCGCCGCGATCGGCAAGCTGTCGGACGCGATGGGAGGCAGCGGCACCGACTAGTCGAAGCCGGTTGCTGTACTTCGCTGCTGTACGCCCTTGAAACGCCAAAGGCCCCGGAGAGATCCGGGGCCTTTGACCTGTGTGCACTCGGCAGGATTCGAACCTGCAACCTTCTGATCCGTAGTCAGATGCTCTATCCGTTAAGCTACGAGTGCTTGTTTTTTGTTTTCCGTCTTCGCTCCCCGGCCTTGCGGCCCGCTCGCGGCGACAGGAAGAACATTACATGACCGCCGCCGCCATGTGAAATCCGTTAGTCGCACCCGTTGTGAGCTGCGAAAACACCGCCCCGCACCCCTCCGCGCAACCGGCCGGGACGCACCGAAGCCCCGGTCCGCAGGGACCGGGGCTTCGGATCTTGTAAGCGGAGGCGGAGGGATTTGAACCCTCGATGGGATTTAAGTCCCAAACCGCATTAGCAGTGCGGCGCCATAGACCGGACTAGGCGACGCCTCCAGCTTGCACACCTGCGCGAGCGCGGGGGTGCGTGCAGATGATGACACAGCCAGGTGGTGTGTCACCAATCGCGGCCCCCACGGTACTAGTCACGCGGCCCCCAGGGCAAAGCGTCTCCGGAGCCCGCAACGCGGCGCGATCCACGGCGTTAGAGGAGGTGGCGGATCCCCTGTCCGCCACCTGTCCGCACGCCGTGACCCGGCCGTCCCTACCCGGCCGTCCGCACCCACCCGCACCCACCCGCACCCAGTGGAGCCACCATGCCGCGCCGTCTCTCCCTCACCGCCCTCACCGCCTTCACCTCCGTCGCCGCGCTGTCCGCCACCGCGCACGCCGCCACGGGTGTCGCCACAGACGTCGTCGCCCCGACCGACCGGCTCACCGTGACGGTCACCGGATCGGGCGGCACCGGCGACGGGACGTACGAGCTGAACTGCCACCCGACGGGCGGCACCCACCCCGACGCGGCCGACGCGTGCGCGCGGCTCGACGAGGTCACCGTCTATGGGAAGGACCCGTTCGCGCCCGTCGCCCCTGACGCCATGTGCACGATGCAGTACGGCGGTCCCGCCACCGCGCACATCACGGGGACCTGGCAGGGGCGGCCCGTGGACGCGACGTACGACCGCGGCAACGGCTGTGAGATCGGCCGCTGGGACGCCCTCGTGCCGGTGCTCCCCTCGGCCTCCGCCTGACCGCCCGACCTGCGGCGACCTCTACCGTCCTGTGACCAGGCGGTACCGAAAACTCACATCTTCTGCGTGCGACCTCCCTCTCATCCGGCGTCGCGCGCGCGACCGCTCCCCGTAGACTCCCTCCCGTGACACGCCACGGGCCGAGGGGCAAGATGGCCTGAGCGGGTCGGCAAGCAGCGGTAATCAGGGAGGAAGCGTCGTCGTGAGCAGCAGGCCATCCCGAGGCGCTGCTCGCCTCGCAGCGATACTCGACGCGCTCCCGGACGCGCTGGTCCTCGTCAACGCCAACGGCACCGTCGTGAACGCCAACGCCATCGCACTTGAGGCGTTCGAGGCGCCCGGCACCGCGCTCGTGGGGCGCGGACTGCTCGATCTGCTGCCCGAGTTCGACTCCCGGCTCATCCCCGGCTCCATGCGGCGTCCCGACACCATCGACGAGCGCGGACGCACCAAGCCGACCCGGATGGTGGCGCGGCGCACCGACGGCGGCGAGTTCCCCGTCGAGGTCACCAGCTCCCCGCTGGAGGACGGCAGGGCCGCGTACGACAACCACGGCTACACCGGCGACGAACTGCTCATGCTGGTCGTCCGCGACCTTTCGGGCACCGTGGACACCGAGGCGGAGCTGGCCCGTTCGCAGCGCCAGACCGAGATGATCCTGCGCGCCGCGGCGGAAGGCGTCGTCGGCACGGACACCGATGGACGGGTCGTCCTCGTCAATCCGGCCGCCGCCCAGATACTCGGTTTCCGGGCGAGCGACCTCGGCGGGCAGGAACTGCACCCGCTCGTCCTCCACTCGCGCGCCGACGGGGAGCCCTTCCCCTACGAGGAGTCCCCGCTCGCCGACACGCTGCGCTCCGGGCGCAAGCACCGGGTGCGCGGGCAGGTCCTGTGGTCCAAGAGCGGCGCCAAGGTGCCGGTCGACCTGACGACGTCGCCGGTGCGCGACGGGGACCAACTGGTCGGCGCGGTGATGACGTTCACCGACCGCAGGCCCTACGACGAACTGGCCGAGAAGCACGAGGCCGCCCTCGCCCGGCACGCGGAGGAAACCGCCGCGGCCGCCGAGCGGCGCGCCGAGGAGATCAAGGCCGCCGAGGAGCAGCGGGCCGAGGAACTCGCCGCCGAGCAGGAGCGGTACGCGGCGCTCGGCGAGCGCGAGAAGGACCGCTTCGAGGAGCTGGCCGAGCGCGAGAAGACGCGGTACGAGGCGCTGTCCGCGCGGCACGAGCAACTGCTCGCCGTACTCGGCTCCTCCCTGCGCGGCCCCCTCGACGAGCTGCGCCGCGAACTGAACGCGCTCGCCTCGGACGACGCGGGACAGCTGTGGCCCGAGGCAAACCAGGTCCTGCACCACCTGTCGGCCGGATACGCCCGGATGACGACGCTCGTCGACAACGTCCTCGGCTACCAGCGCCTCGACGCGGGCGACGAAGACCTTTCCCGTACGACGGTCATGCTCGACGCGGTCGTCGCGGCGGGCGTCGAGGGCGCGGTCGAGCTGATCGGCCCCGGGCGTGCGCAGTTCGCGGTGCACGCGCCGCCGATCGAGCTCGCGGTGGACGCCGAGCGGCTCGCCACGGCGCTCGCGCACCTCGTCGCGGACGTCGCGGGCATCGACGCCACGGGCAGCACCAGGACCGGCGTCGGCACGGGCGCTCCCGGCGGCGGTTACGTCGACTCCACCATCGTCGTGGCCGCGGCCCAGCGCGGCGAGGTCGTCCGCATCGAGGTGCGGGGGCCCTACTCCGGCGGCGACCCGGTGCACGAGCCGATCGTCCGGGGCATCGTGCGGGCGCACGGCGGGGTGCTGCAGACGCATGAGGTGCCGGGGATGAGCGGCAGTGCGTACGTTCTTGAGGTGCCGATCGGGGCGGGGGCTGTGGCCTCCAATTCCGGTTCGGCTTCCGCTTCCGGTCAGGCTTCCGCTTCCGGTCCGGCTTCCGGTGCGGGTGCGGGTGCCGGTGTCGTCGTGCCCGCGCAGGGCGCCGGTACGTCGGGGGGTGGGCGTCGGCGGGCCCGGCGGCCCTCCGTGGACTCCTTCCTGGAGAGCGGTGAGCCGGGGGCTCCGGAGGCGGCGGCCGAGCCCGCGCCGACCGGGACGGGACGGCGCAGGGGGCGGCGCGCGGCCGAGGCGAACTCCCCGGAGACCATCGGCGACGCGGTGAACGCCGAGGCGGCGGGCGGACCCGCTGCCGCGTCCGACACGGCCGCGATGGCCGCCGGTGACACCGCGGGAGGCGCCGGAGGTGCCACGGGCGGTGCAGGCGGTACGGGGCGTCGGCGCGGGCGGCCCAGTCCCGCCGAGGGCGCCGTCATGACGGCGGCCGAACACGCCGCGGGATCGGCCGCGTTGGGCCAGACGGTGCCGCCGCAGGGCGTGCCCGTACCCGCCGACGGGACCGGCCGTCGCGCGCGGCGGACCGGCGAACAGCCCGCGCTTCCTGCCCTGCCCGCGCTGGCTTCCGGGCCCGCGCCTTCGGAGGCCGGGCAGTCCGGCACAGCCGACGCGCCCGGTGCTCCCGGCACAGGTCGGCGTGCCCGGCGTGCGCTGGCCGCCGCCAAGGAGCGGGCCGCCGCGGAGGAGGCCAACAACGGACGCGTCTTCGCCCTGCCGCCCGCCCCGGCCGACCGCGCCCCCGGCCAGGAGCACCCGGCCGACCCGAACGACACCGCCGCGCACAGCGCCACCGCGCACGGCCCCGGTCAGCACGACCAGGCGCCGCACGACCAGGCCGACGACCACACCCCGTCGCAGCCGCATCCGGCGGGCCGGGCCGCCCGGAACCCCGCGGTGCCGGGTGCGCCCGACGCCGACGCCGGTCCCGGGCCCCTGCCCGCGCCGCAGCCGTGGCCCGAGAACCCGGCCCCGGGCGCCACGACGCCCGGCGGGGGCACGGCGCTGCCGCCCGAGCGCGGCGCGCAGGGGCAGGGGCAGGGGCAGGGGCAAGCGAGGGCCGCCCAGCCGCTGCCCGCGGAGGCCGCGCCCGGCGACCCCAACTCGACGCAGGGGCGCGCGATCAGCGTGCGTACGCTCGGGCAGGGCGTGCCGTTCGGACAGCAGATCTCGGAGCAGCAGCGCCGTCAGCAGGGCGCGCCCTCGCCGCAGGGACAGCCTGGTCAGCCTGGACAGCCGGGACAGCCAGGTCAGGCAGGTCAGGCAGGTCAGGCAGGTCAGACGAAGCAGCCTGGGCAGCAGCCGCCGCGGAACGCGCGCATCCCGCAGTCGCCGCAGCCTCCGCTGCCGCCCCGGCCCGCGCAGCCCGCCCAGGCGGGTCCGCAGGAGGAGACCCCGAGCACCGGGAACACCCCGGGCCCGATGCCGCAGCCGTCATCCGGCGAGCCCGCGCCCTCCTCCTCGCACACGCTCGGTGGCTCCGGGCGGCGGCGCAGGCTGGCCACGCCGCCCGATCCCGCCGGCGAGGAGCGTCCGGAGTCGTCGGCGCGGCCGCACCCGCAGCCGTCCGCGCCCGCGCACCCCCAGTCGCGCATCGCGGCCGCCACCGAGGGCACCGGCAGGTCGTACGCGATCGGGGCCCCCGACGAGGACGCCGACGAGGGCCCCGAGCCGCTGGACGGCCCCGGCGGCGCCGTCGAGATCTCGAACCGGCCCCAGCCGCAGCCGATGGACGACGAGCTGCCCCCGGAGCCGCTGGACAACCCGCGGCGCCTCCTGGTGTGGCCCGCGCCCGACGCCACCACGCAGCAGGCGCTGAGCGACCGCGGCTACCGGCCGGTGATCGTGAACTCCCGCGAGGAGGTCGACGCGCAGATCGCGGCGTTCCCCGCCGCGCTGTTCGTGGACCCGCTGACCGGGCCGATCACACGGACGGCGCTGCAGTCGCTGCGGCAGGCCGCCGTGGCCGCCGAGGTGCCCGTCCTGGTGACGGCGGGCCTCGGGCAGGCGACGCGCGAGGCAGCGTACGGCGCCGACCCCGCCGTACTCCTCAAGGCCCTCGCGCCGCGCGACAGCGAGCAGCACCCGCCGCGCGTCCTGCTGATCGAGGAGCACGAGGAGATCGCGCTCGCGCTCACCGCCACCCTCGAACGGCGCGGCATGCAGGTCGCACGGGCCGAGAGCGACGCGGACGCCGTCACTCTCGCGGCCCAGATGCGGCCGAACCTGGTGGTCATGGATCTGCTCCAGGTCCGCCGCCGCAGGGCGGGGATCATCGACTGGCTGCGCGCGCACGGGCAGTTGAACCGCACGCCCCTGGTCGTCTACACCGCGGCCGTCGACGAGACGGAGCTGCCGCGCCTGGCGGCGGGTGAGACGGTCCTGTTTCTCGCCGAGCGCTCCACCAGCGGCGAGGTGCAGAGCCGGATCGTCGACCTCCTCGCGAAGATCGGCACGAACTGACGGACGGCCCGCACCGGCGGGCCGTCCGGGCCGACGTCAGAGCGTCGTGACGTCCAGCTCCCCCGCCGCGTACTGCCTGCGCAGCACCTTCTTGTCGAACTTGCCGACGCTCGTCTTCGGTACGGCGGTGATGACCGCCCAGCGCTCGGGGAGCTGCCACTTGGCGACGCTGCCCGCGAGGAAGTCGCGCAGCGCCGCGTAGTCGGCGGTGGCGTCCTCCCGCAGCACGACGGTGGCCAGCGGGCGCTCGCCCCACTTCTCGTCGGGTACGGCGACGACCGCGGCCTCGGCGACGTCCGGGTGGGACATCAGCGCGTTCTCAAGATCGACCGAGGAGATCCACTCGCCGCCGGACTTGATGACGTCCTTCGCCCGGTCGGTGAGGGTCAGGAAGCCGTCGGAGGTGATCACACCGACGTCGCCGGTCTTCAGCCAGCCGTCCTCGCTGAACTTGTCGTCGGGCTTGATGGTCTCGCCGCCCGCGCCGCCGTAGTAGGAGGCCGCGATCCAGGGCCCTCGCACCTCGAGCTCGCCCGCGGACTCGCCGTCCCAGGGCAGGTGTTCGCCGCCGGGTCCCACCAGACGGCCCTCGACCCCGGCGGGGAAACGGCCCTGCGTGAGCCGGTATTCGAACTCGGCATCGGTGCCGATCGCGTGGGCCGGGGGGCGCGAGACCGTGCCGAGCGGGGACGTCTCCGTCATGCCCCAGGCGTGGCAGACCCGCATGCCGAGCTCGTCGAACGCCGCCATCAGCGAGGGCGGACAGGCCGAGCCGCCGATCGTGACCTGGCCGAGCGAACTGACGTCACGCGGCTTCGCGGTGAGTTCGGCGAGCAGGCCCTGCCAGATGGTGGGCACGGCCGCCGCGTGCGTGGGCCGCACCGACTCGATCATCTCGGCGAGCGGCGCGGGCTGCAGGAAACGGTCCGGCATCAGCATGTTCACGCCGGTCATCAGCGTGGCGTGCGGCAGGCCCCAGGCGTTGACGTGGAACTGCGGTACGACGACCAGGCTCGTGTCCGCGTCCGTGAGACCCATGGACTGGGTCATGTTGACCTGCATGGAGTGCAGATAGATGGAGCGGTGGGAGTAGACGACGCCCTTGGGGTCGCCCGTGGTGCCCGAGGTGTAGCACATGGCGGCCGCGGCGCGTTCGTCGAGCTCGGGCCAGTCGTAGGCGGTGGGCTTCCCGGCGAGCAGCTCCTCGTACTCGTGCACCTGCGCGTGGCCGCCCGCCAGGAGCGAGCGGTCACCGGCGCCCGAGACCACGATGTGCTCGACGCTCGTCAGCTGCGGGAGCAGCGGCGCGATGAGCCCGATGAGGGAGCCGTTGACGATGATGACGCGGTCGGCGGCGTGCTCGACGATCCACGTCAGCTGGTCCGCGGGCAGCCGCAGGTTGAGGGTGTGCAGGATGGCGCCCATGCACGGCACCGCGAAGTACGCCTCGACGTGCTCCGCGTTGTTCCACATGAAGGTGGCGACCCGCTCGTCGTCGGTGACGCCGAGGTCGTCGCGCAGGGCGTGGGCCAGCTGGGCCGTGCGCTCGCCGAGCTCGTGGAAGGTGCGGCGCTGCGGGGCTCCTTCGCCGGTCCAGGTGATGACCTGCGACGTCCCGTGCACGGTCGTCCCGTGCCGGAGGATGCGGGTGACGGTCAGCGGTACGTCCTGCATCGTGCTCAGCACGGCGTCCTCCTGGGGCGACATCGCCTACGCGGCAGTAAGGGTTGCGCTGATTCTGCGCGCGTACCGCGTGGTATGTCACTACTCCCAGGGATGATCGATCAACAACCGCGTGTTCCCGACGGTTACCGCACCCAGCCGACCGGGGTGAACTCCGGGTCCTAGCGCACCGGGGTGAGCTCCGGGTCCTCGCGGAGCTTGCCGAGCGCACGCGACACCGCGCTCTTGACCGTGCCGACCGAGACCCCGAGCACCTCGGCGGTCTGGGCCTCGCTGAGGTCCTCGTAATACCTGAGGACGACCATCGCCCGCTGCCGCGTCGGCAGCTTCATGATCGCGCGCCACATCGCGTCACGGAGCACCTGCTGCTCGGCCGGGTCCCCCGCGGGCACCACATCGGGCTCCGGCAGCTCGTCGCACGCGAACTCGTCGACCTTGCGCTTGCGCCACTGCGACGTACGCGTGTTCAGCAGCGCACGGCGCACGTAACCGTCGAGGGCACGGTGGTCCTCGATCCGGTCCCACGCGACATACGTCTTGGTGAGCGCGGTCTGCAGCAGGTCCTCGGCATCGCTCGGATTCGCGGTCAGCGAGCGGGCGGTGCGCAGCAGTACGGGCTGGCGGGCCCGGACGTAGGACGCGAACGACGGGTACGCCGAGGGCACGGTGGCCCGCGCCGGACCCGTGCCCCGCGTCGCGGCCTTCGATGCGCTGGTGCACACGGACACCATGGATGCGGTCATGGCTCCACGCTAGAAGCGCCCCCTACTTCTCCGGATCGGCCGCAGGTCCCGAAGCGGTGTCCGCCTCAGGTTGTACGAGTGGTGCTGCCTCCACCTCCTACAGGTGGAGGGGGCGGAGCACATCCCTGAGGGGTCACCCCCAGGAACCACATCGATACGCGGTCGTCGACACCGTCACTGGCGGCGCTATCGGATGCGAGCCACCGGGGCGTGCACCAGATTTCGGTCGATCAGGAGGGTGCGTCCGCCGTGCCGTTCCTTCACGTTACCCGCGTACTGGTGGATGCGCCGGGCCGGATGCCACGCGTGCCGCGCGAGCCCGCGCTCCGCGTAGAGGTGGGGTCGCGTGTGCCAGCGCGCGAACCACAGCACCGCGGGCAGATCCCGCACGCCCGCCCGCCGCGCCGCCTCCATGTGCCGTACGCCGGAGTCGGCGCTGCTGTAGAACCCGGGGACGTATCCGTGCCTGCGCACTTCGCGGTCCCAGGCCCGCACGAAGGAGAGCGTGGTGCGCGCACACGCCTGCTCGCGGTAGGCGTACGCCTCCATGTCCAGATAGAGCGGGCTGCGCCGCTTGATGCCGAGTGCCTTCGCCTTGCGTACCGCGTCACGTCCCTCCCGCTTCCCCTGCCTCAGGGGGTGCTTTCCGATCCGTACCTCCTTCTTGTTCTCCGCGGTCACACACGGCGACTGCGAACCGACGTACACCGGGAGCACCCGCCAGCCCATCCGCTGCACCGCGCGCGTCCAGCCCCGGTCGAGATGCGGCTGCCGCTTGCAGGCCCGGCCGCGGCCCGCGTAGTAGATGCCGACCGCCCTGTACTTGGAATGCCGCCAGCGCTTCATGGTGTCGAGCGACTGGGTCAGACAGGTGTCGAAGGCCCAGCCGCGGAACGTCGACACCCCGGCTCTCCCGGCCGCCGCCTCTGACGTCGCCCCTGACATGGCCCCTGACGTCGCCCCCGCCGGGTCCGGGGCCAGGGTGGTCACCGCCGCAAGGGCGAGGACAAGTCCAATGATCATCCTTCGCAGACGCATAGGGCGAGTGAACGGGCCCGGGCCCGCGACAGGCCCGGGACACGCGCCGCGTTCAGCCGTCCGACCCCAGAATCAGCCCCGATGTGGGGACACCCGTGCCCGCGGTGACCAGTGCCCGCGAGGCGCCGGGTATCTGGTTCACCGACGTCCCGCGCAGTTGTCTCACGGCCTCGGCGATGCCGTTCATCCCGTGCAGGTACGCCTCCCCGAGCTGCCCGCCGTGCGTGTTCATCGGCAACCGCTCCTCGGCGACGAAGTCCGCGGCCTCCCCGGACCCGCAGAACCCGAACTCCTCCAGCTGCATCAGCACGAACGGAGTGAAGTGGTCGTACAGGATGCCGACGTCGATGTCCGCCGGGCCGAGCCCCGAGGTCCGCCACAACTGCCGTGCCACCACGCTCATTTCGGGCAGCCCGCTGAGGTCGTCCCGGTAGAAGCTGGTCATCTGCTCCTGCGCCCGGCCCGCCCCCTGCGCCGCCGCCGTGATCACCGCAGGAGGGTGCGGCAGATCGCGGGCCCGCTCCGGGGTCGTGACGACGACGGCCTGGCCGCCGTCCGTCTCCTGGCAGCAGTCCAGGAGCCGCAGCGGTTCGACGATCCAGCGCGAGGCCGCGTGGTCGGCGAGCGTGATCGGCTTGCCGTGGAAGTAGGCCGCGGGGTTCGTCGCCGCGTACTTCCGGTCCAGGACGGCGACGTGGCCGAAGGCGTCGGGGGTCAGGCCGTACGCGTGGAGGTAGCGCTGGGCCGCCATCGCCACCCAGGAGGCGGGGGTCAGCAGGCCGAACGGCAGGTTCCAGCCGAGCGCGGCGCCCTCCGCGGACGGCTCGCGCCGCTGCACCCCCGAGCCGAACCTGCGCCCCGACCGCTCGTTGAACGCGCGGTAGCAGACGACGACTTCGGCGACTCCGGACGCCACGGCGAGTGCCGCCTGCTGGACGGTGGCGCAGGCCGCACCGCCTCCGTAGTGCACGCGGGAGAAGAAGGACAGCTCTCCGATGCCTGCCGCCTGCGCGACCGTGATCTCCGGGTTGGTGTCCATCGTGAAGGTGACCATGCCGTCGACGTCGGCCGGGGTGAGTCCGGCGTCGTCGAGCGCGGTGTGCACGGCCTCCACGGCCAGCTTGAGCTCGCTGCGCCCCGAGTCCTTGGAGAACTCCGTCGCCCCGATGCCGACGATCGCGGCCCGCCCGCCGAGGCTGTCCCGCCCCCGGACACTCATGCGGCACCTCCTTCGGAGCCGGTCACCGTCACCGTCACCGTGCCGGTGACGTGCTTGCCGATGCCGTTGGCCCCGACGATCTTGACCGTGGCCGTGGCCGTCCGTCCGCCGGGCGCGGCGTCCACGTGCTCGACGGCGCCCGTCAACACCATCGTGTCGCCCGGGTAGTTGGGCGCACCGAGCCGGATGGCCACCTTGCGCAGGACCGCGGTGGGGCCGAAGTGGTCGGTGATGTACCGGCCCACCAGTCCGTTCGTGGTGAGGATGTTCATGAAGATGTCGGGGGAGCCCTTGGCCTTCGCCAGCTCCGCGTCGTGGTGCACGTCCTGGTAGTCGCGGGACGCGACGGCCCCGGCGACGATCAGGGTGCGGGTGATCGGAATCTCCAGCGGCGGCAGCGCGTCACCGGCCCTCATACCGTCCCCTCCTTGTCCTTGTCCTTCAGCTCTCCGTGCGCGGCTTCTTCGGGTGCGGCTTCTTCGTGCGCGGCTTCTCCGGGTCCGTCATCTCTGGGTCCGACCTCTCCGGACGCGGCCTCTTGCCCAGTGAGTTCGCCCTGGCGGCCGATCAGTTCTCCCAGCTCTTCGAGGACCTCACTCCCGCAGCCCAGATACGCGTCCAGCTGGCGCCCCCACAGGAAGTGCCGGTGCACCGGGTGGTCGAGGTCGGCGCCCATGCCGCCGTGCAGGTGCTGGCCCGCGTGCACGACGCGCTTGCCCGCCTCCGACGCCCACCAGGCGGCGGTCAGCGCATGTGTCCCGTACGCCAGGCCCGCGTCGCGGCGCCAGGCCGCCTCGTACGCCGTGACCCGGATCGCCTCGGTGTCCATGTACGCGTCGGCGGCGCGGAGTTGGACCCCTTGCTTGGCGGCCAGGGGGCGGCCGAACTGCTCCCGTTCGTTGGTGTGGGCCACGGCTCGGGCCAGCGAGCCCGCGCACACCCCGGCCTGCAGCCCGGCGAAGGCGGTGCGCGCCGTCGCCCGTACGTCCTCGTAGGTCGTCGGCCCGCCGATCCGCTCTCCCTTCGCGCCGTCGAGGACGAGCCGCCCGGCCGACCAGGGCGCGGTCAGCTCGACCGGCTCCACCCGCGCTGCGGCCACCGGCACCCACCACAGGCTTGCGTCGGCCGCGGCCACCAAGACGTGTGTGGCGTCCCTCAGCCAGGGCACCCACGGCACTGTGCCGGTCAGCGTCCCGGTCTCGTCCGCCACCATCGAGCCCCGGGCGGGGAAGGCCCCGGTGGCGACCGATGTGCCGTCGCGCAGCGCGGGCAGCAGCCGGGAGCGCTGCTCGTCCGTGCCGTGCGCGGCGACCGCGAGCAGGCCGAAGACACAGCTCGCCGCGAACGGCACCTGGGCCGTCACCCTGCCCTGCTCCTCCAGGAGCAGCACGAGCCCGAGCAGCCCGACGTCCTCCACCGCGCCGGGCAGTCCCGCCGCGCACAGCGCCTTCCACAGCTCGGCGTCCGACCCGGTGCCCGCCGCCGCGAGCCGCTCGGGGGTGGCCAGGTCGCCGAAGATCTCTCCGGCGAGGTCGCGCGCGGCCGCCTGCTCCTCCGTGGGCGTGAAGTCCATGTCAGCCCTCGCCCTCTGCCGCGCCGTCCACGGAGACGTCCACGGCCCGGAACATCGGCAGCTCCAACTCGTCGTCGACACGCTGGATTTCGAGTCGCACCGGCATCCCGATCCGCACCTTGTCGTACGGCACCCCGATCACGTTGCTGACGATCCGCACGCCTTCCGCCAGCTCGATGAGTCCGACGGCATAGGGCGGGTCGAAGGCGGGGAAGGGCGGGTGGTGCATCACGACGTACGAGTAGACGGTGCCCTCGCCGCTCGCCTCGACCGTGTCCCACTCGGCTGACCCGCACGCGTTGCACCCCGGGAGCCAGGGGAAGCGCAGGGCGTCGCAGCCTCCGCAGCGCTGGATCAGGAGGCGGTGGGCGGCGACGCCGTCCCAGAATCCCGCGTTGTCCCGGTTGATGACGGGGCGTGGGCGCTTGCCCTGCGGTTTCCGCTGCGCCGGTGCGTACTTGAGGATCCGGAAGCGGTGGGTCCCCGCGAGCTCTCCGCCTGCCCTGACGTCCATCCGCGTGGTGATGAAGTGGCCCGTGCCGAGCTTGGTCGTCTTGCGCTCGGAGACCGACTCGATCACCGCGTCGAAGGTGATCTCGTCGCCGGGCCGCAGCGGCAGCAGGTACTCCTGCTCGCAGTCGGTGGCCACCACCGAGGTGTAGCCACCGCCTTCGAGCAGCGCGAACAGCTCGTCGTGGGCCACGAACCGGCCGCCGTTCGCCGAGAGGCCGCCCATCGTCCAGGCCTGCAGCATCGTCGGCGGCGCCACCGCGTCGCCGCCCGTGTACGCGGGATGGGTGTCGCCCATCGCCTCGCACCAGTGCCTGATCATCGGTCCGTTGACCGGGTCCTTGCCGTGCCCCGTCTCCTCCGCGGCCCTGCCCTCGAAGGCCTGCAACTCCTCGTAGGCGATGTCCTTCAGATCCTCGTACGCGATGTCCTTCACCGACGCCCCCTCCGCATGCCGAGCCGCATCGTCGCGACGATCTCGCGCTGCACCTCGCTCACCCCGCCCCCGAACGTGTTGATCTGCGCGGCCCTGTTCATCCGCTCGAGATCGCCACCCCCGAGATCACCCGGCGAACCGGCCCGCACGAGGCCCTGCTCACCCGCGATCTCCTGACATATTCGATACACCTCCACCGCCGATTCGGTTCCCACGAACTTCACGCCGCTCGCATCGCCGGGCGCCAGCCTCCCGGCCCCCACATCACCCACCAAACGCCAGTTGAGCAGGCGCGTTGCCGCGAGCAGGGCATGCGCCTCGGCCAGCCTGGATCGCACCCACGGGGCGTCAATCCGACGTTCGCCCGTCACCGGATCGGGGGTACGGGCCGAGGCCAGCGCCGCCGCGTAGAAGTCCTCGGCCTGCATGCCGATCGCGGCGAGCGCCACCCGCTCGTGGTTGAGCTGGTTGGTGATCAGGCCCCAGCCGCCGTTCTCCTCGCCGACGAGGTTTCCCGCGGGGACCCGGATCCCGTCGTAGTACGTCGCCGTCGTCGTCAGGCCGCCGACGGTCTCGATCGGCGTCCAGGAGAATCCGGGGGCGCCGGTGGGGACGAGGACGATCGAGATGCCCTGGTGCTTGGGGGCCTCGGGGTCGGTGCGGCAGGCCAGCCAGATCCAGTCGGCGTTCTGCGCGTTGGAGGTGAAGACCTTCTGTCCTTCGATCAGCCAGTCGTCGCCGTCGCGCACCGCCCGGGTCCGCAGCGAGGCCAGGTCCGTGCCCGCCGACGGCTCGCTGTAGCCGATCGCGAAGACGATGTCACCGCTGAGGATGCGCGGCAGGAAGGCGGCCTTCTGCTCCTCGGTGCCGTACTTCATGAGGGTCGGCCCGACGGTGTTCAGGGTGACCATCGACACGGGCGCGCCCGCGCGATAGGCCTCGTCGAAGAAGACGAACTGCTCGTCGGCGCCGCGCCCTTGGCCGCCGTACTCGACGGGCCAGCCGATCCCGAGCATGCCGTCGGCGCCGATCCTGCGCAGCAGCCTGCGCTGTCCGGTCACATCGGTGCTGTCGGGCGGGCCCGCGGGCATCACTTTCCGGAAGTACGCGCGCAGTTCGGCGCGCAGGCGCTGTTGGCTTTCGGTGGGGGCGAGGTGCACGGGGCGGCCTCTCCGTCTCGTACCGTCGAATTTTTCTGACTGTCCGTCAGAAACTGTGCCGGTGTCAAGAGATCGCCCCACGCCGGGCCCGCGCACGCGTCCGGGGCGCCGGTATCGGTACCGGCGCCCCGGACGCGCAAACGCCTGCGCGGCGGCACCGAAGTACCGCCGCGCAGGCCGTCACACCCCACAGAGTCAGCCTCGGGGAGCCGTCCCAAGCTCCTGGAGGCCCCGTCGGCTCACCAGAGCTCGGTGAAGTTCACCGCGATGTTCTCGTTCGACTGGTCGATCGCGGTGAAGCCGGAGCCGTTCACCTGGGCGTTGTTGTTCTGGTTCGAGGCGCCGTTGCCGACGGCCTGCTGCTGCGTGGTGTTCGAGTTGCCGTGGTTGTTGCCGCCGACACCGCTGCCGTTGACCGTCGCCACCCCCGCGTTCGATCCGTTGTCCGCGAAAGAGCCGTTGTCGGCCATCGCGACTCCCGAGAAGAGCGCGGCGGCCAGGGGCAGGGCCGCGGCGGCGGCGATGACGCGGGCGGTACGGATGCTTGCCATGTCAATTCCTCCAGAACAGGAGGTACGCACCGGCGGACCGGGAGTACCCAGAAGTACGGCTTTTCCCAAGGCAGTTGGCCGACCGCCTTGGAGTTCTGCACGACGTCGCGACTCAAGAGTTGCCCACCGAATCCCCGGCGAACCAGCCCGGAAGGCCCAATTCCCCCTCAAGTGTGATGACATGTCGATAAACAATCTTCGCGCCCCCAAACGACCAGCTCAGCCCTGTTCGACCCGGTCGAACCCGAGAGATCCCGGGCGCCCCAAGAGGTGAAGCGTTCCGGCAACTCTTCGTGCGCGCCCACCGCCACGCCGCAAGATCGGACCCGCCCCATCCGCCCGCCGGTGCGCCCCCTTCCTTTCTTCGAACACTTGTACGAAACTGAAGTCATGGCCACCATCGACCGCCATGCCACCGCCCTGGCGCTCGCCCACGCTCTGTCCGCCGCCGAGCGGGGTCTCGCGGTGATCCCGCTGTCCCGCGCGAAGCTCCCCGCCCTGCGCTCCCCCCACCACGAAGATCCGCCACCCGCCCCCTGCCACGGCGATTGCGGCCGGCTCGGTCACGGCGTGTACGACGCGTCGACCGACCCCCGGCGCATCCGCGAGCTGTTCGCCGCGGCGCCCTGGGCCACCGGGTACGGCATCGCCTGCGGGCTGCCGCCGCACCATCTGATCGGCATCGACCTGGACACCAAGTCGGGCGCAAACGCCTCCGCCGCCCTGCGCGAACTGGCGCTGCGGCACCTCTTCACGATCCCCGACACCGTCGTCGTGACCACGCCGAGCGGCGGCCGCCACATCTGGCTCGCTGGGCCGCCCGACGCCGTGATCCCCAACTCGGCGGGCCGCCTGGCCCCCGGCATCGACATCCGCGGCGCGGGCGGCTACCTCGTCGGACCCGGCTCACGCACCGAGCACGGCGTCTACGGCACGGTGCCCGGCACCGCCCAACTGCCGCCCGCCCCCTGCCCGCCCGCCCTGCTGCGCCTGCTCACACCCGCACCGCGCCACCACCACGCCGCGCCCGAGCCGACCGACCGGCCGTCCGCCCAACAAGGGCAGGGCCTGGTCCAGTTCGTCCTCGCGGCGCACGAGGGACAGCGCAACACCCGCCTCTTCTGGGCCGCTTGCCGCGCCTACGAGAACGGCATCGGCGAACTCCTGGCCCCTCAGCTCACGGACGCGGCCCTCCGCGTCGGCCTCACCGACCGAGAGGCCCGCTCGACGATCGCGTCGGCGGCGCGGCTCTCGGGGTACGCGTGAGGTGCCCGCTCACCGGCCGCCCGGGCCGCCCCCCGGCGCGGCGGCCCAGGGCTGTCCCGGTACGCGCAGACCGGCCGGCGCGGGGGCGAAGTCGATGCGTGCCGGGCGCGGCAGCGGCGCGATCCGCGCCTCCACGCGGCCCAGGCGGCCCTGCCCGTCGACCCAGAACGTCAGGGGCGAGCGGCTGTCGCGGGCGCTGCCGCGGGGCCGGGGCCCCGCGAAGACGGTGTAGGACGTGCCGTCGAGGGTCTCTTCGCGCAGGTGGCGCGGTCCGCCCTGGGCCAGCAGCTGGGGGTTGTCGGGGCGGTCGTTGGCCAGGCCCATCACCAGGCGCAGTGCGCTGTCGAGCGAGTCCTCGGTGTAGGCGCGGGGCGACCAGGCGCGCGGCTTGACGGCCGCGGCGGCCTTCGCGGCGGCTGCCGCGCCGTCCGCACGGGCCGAGGCGCCGCCGACGCGCGCCGGAGCGGAGGCCACGGCGAGCCCGGTGGAGTCCCAGGCGAGCAGTCCGTCCGACGTGCCGCCGGAGCCGGTCACGGCGTACCGGCCGACGGCGTGGTGCGTGCGGAAGTCGGCGAGGCCGTGCACCGACGTGGTGCCCGAGCCGTCGTCGAGGACGACGTCGACCCGCATGGTGCCGCTCTCGTACGCGCTGAAGCGGGCCATCGCCAGGCGCTGGGCCTCGTCGAGGGTGACGGGGCGCGGCGCTTCCTCGTCGGGCAGCGCCACGGCGGCCGCGGCGCTGAGGGCGCCGAGCGCGGCGAGGACGAGCAGCGCGACGCGCAGTTTGAACGGGACGGTCCGTCGCAGACGGGACAGCACAGGCACCAGGGTCTCTCCGGTTCGGCGGGGCGGGGCGGCGGGCCCGGGGGCATGCGCACGGGGGGGTACGAGCGAGGCGGCGGCCTCCCCGCGCGGGAAGGCCGCCGCCGCTACGCCGTGCGGCGCGGGCTACTTCTTCTTTCCGGTCTCACCTCGGTGGTTGGAGAGGGTGGCGACGATGCGCTTGGTCGTGTCGGTGATGCGGTACGGCCCGGAGACCCGCTTCGCGGGCAGCTTGTAGCCCTCCGGAACGGCCGTCTCGTACAGGTAGTACGTGCCGTTGGGGACCGTGACGCGGCACTGGCCGCGGCCGTCGGTGGCACAGGAGGAGCCGACCCGGGCGTCGGGACGCCCGCCGGTGCGCTGCAGACCGGCCCGGCCGTTGGACTCCCGCCAGAACTGGAAGACGGCACCGGGCAGGGCCTTGCGGGTCTTGGCGTCCCGCTTGATCAGGACGATCTCGCCCGGCTTGGGCTGGTTCTTGGCGGTGACGGACGCGCCCGCCCGGCGGTTCTCCCACGTCAGGGTCACGGGGAAGACGCTGGGCTTGGGCAGCTTGTGGCTCGCCGGTGCCTTGGTCTCCTGCCAGTAGTACGCGCCCAGGGGCTGGTCGTCCCGCTTGCACTGGCCGCGGCGGTTGGTCGTGCAGGTGCCGCCCACCTTGGTGTCGGCCTTGCCGCTCGTCTGCAGGCCGCGCTTCCCGTTGTCCTCGCGCCACAGCTGGAAGACCGCACCCGCGAGCGGCTTGCCCGTCTTGGAGTCGACCTTGAGCACGCGGACTTCGCCGGTGGGCTGGTTGTAGCCGAAGTCGTAGGTGTGGTTGTCCTGGCCCGCGGTGCCGGTGGTGATGGTGTGCTCGGGGAACTCGCCGCCCGGCGGCACCTTGCCGTCACTGTCGATGAAGTCGTTCTTGCCGGCGTCGTTCTTGGTGACGCGCCAGCGGTAGAGCGGGCCGCCCTCCTCGTAGTCCGCCGGGTTGTCGATCTTGATCGTGTACTTGGTGCGGAACTTCAGACCGTCGTTGACGCTGTCGAAGTAGTACTCACCGCGGCTCGTGGTCGTCGTGGTGGCGACCAGACCGCCGTTCTCGTCGTAGAGGTTGACGGTCGCGCCCGGGACCGGCTTCTCGCCCGGGTCCTGGATGCCGTCCTTGTCGACGTCGTACCAGACGCGGTTGCCGATCTGGATCGGCGCCTCGTCGCACAGCACCTCCAGGTCGGCCATGGCCGCGCCCTTGCCGAAGCCGCGCAGGAGTACGTTGCCGCCCTGCGCCCCGCGCTCGCTGGTGCCGTCCCAGCGGTTCACGAACTCGGTGCCGTTGTTGTAGACGTCACCGGTCACGTCGATGCCGTTGCTCGCGATGGTCTCCTCGACCTTGGACAGCGCGATACCGGCGAAGGCGGTCTCCATGTGCAGGGCCTGCCGCCAGTCACCCGGGTAGAACTCCTTGACGTCCTGGTCCGCGGGCTGGTTGCTGTTCTGCGGCGTGGCGTTGTTCTTGCAGCCGCCGTTGCCGTCGAGGACGAACTTGCCGCCCGCCCCGGGGCACGCCCGGTTCAGGTCGCCGCCCGATACCGGGTCGGAGGACGGGGCTCCGCCGGGCGTCCTGATGAGCGCGGAGGCGTGCTGGTCGTTGTACCGGTCGCGGAAGCCGAGGACCAGGTCGCCGTTGGTCTCCACGACGATGTCGGCGAGGATCGGCTGCGGGTAGGCGCCTCGGGCGGTGCAGGTCCGCCCGTCCTGCGTACCGCGCCATTCGTCGGCCCACGGGTACCAGCGGTCGCCCCGGCAGCCCGCGGGGACGAGGTTGTCGGCCCGGCCGCGGGGGAAGTCGAGCTTCTCGTTCATGATCGTGCCGGTGAACTTGCCGCTCTCAGGGTCGAACTTCTGGACCACGGCCCGCATGTCGGCCTTGTCGTCGCTCGACTGCGCCGAGCAGACGCCGCCCACGAAGACGTCGCCGTCCTGCACGCCGAGGCCGTACGGACGCCAGTCGCCGCCCGTCTTGCAGCCGGGGTCCGGAATCGCGTACGACGCCTTGGGGGCGTCCGCGGTCCGCTTGGTGGCGTCGTAGCGGTAGAGCTTCTTGTCGTTGAGGTTGACTACGTAGAGGTCCTTGCCGTCCTCGGAGACCTCGACGTCACCGAGGGACTCCTTGGCCACCACCGCCTGGAACGCCAGGTCCTGGTCCACGTCCTGGACGTGCGCGGTGTTGCCGACGTTCGGGACCGTGGCGAACTGCGTGGTCTGCGCGCTCTCCCGGTCGGTCAGGTAGATGGCGCCGGGGCCGCCGGGACCGTAGGCGGAGCCGCGGCGGGCCATCGCCCCGGAGAAGATCCACTTCTTCGGCTTGCTGTAGCCGATGCCGTAGACGGCGCCCGTGGTGTCCTTGTCCGCCAGGTCCGTCGTCTGGTCGTTCTCGCCACGGGCGTTGTACGGGAAGCCGAGCAGCGTCCGCGCGCTTCCCTCGTTGGCACCCGGGACGGCGTCCCTGCCGATGCACGCCGTCACCAGTTCGGCGTTCTTCTGGCAGTAGTCGGCCGGGTTCCAGAACGCCGTGGTGAACTCGACGTCGCTGCCTCCGGAGACGTCGACGAACTCCTCGGTGCTGCTGAGCTTGTCGGGAGCGCCGTCCAGTCCCTCACGGGAGGCGAAGGCGGAGTGCAGCACGCCCGGCTTGGGGTTGATGACCTGGGCCCGGTACTTGCCGCCCTTGAGCCCCGACGAGGCCGGGTTCAACGTGGCGACCCCGTTCGCGTCGGTGGTGGCGGTGATGGTGGTGCCCGCGTCGTCGGTGAGGTTGACCTTCACCCTGTTCATGCCGGGTTCCAGGACCTTGTCCCAGGAACCGTTGGCGTTGACCTCACGGACGACACGGACCTTGACCGTGCCGTCACCGGGTGCGGCCGCCTGCGCCGGAGCGCCGGCGGCGAGGGAGGCGGTGGCGGTGGCGAGCATCGGCAGCACCACCCCCAACGAGACGGCCCGCTGCGACAGGCGTCTGTCGCGACGAGCCGGATCTGGGTTTCTCAGCAACGTCTCTCCATGTGTGAGGGAGCTGGACGGATCGCGTCCGCTCGCCTCATAGGACAAGCGAACCCGTTCCGGCATAGCCAAAACACCCGTGCGAGACCGTTACCGACACCCCGGACTCCGCTGAACGGCCAGGGGTGTCTCCCCGAACAGCGGCAGATGTGCCCACGCCCGGCCTAAGCCCGCGGCCGGGCGGGCCCGCGCCCCTGCGGCCGTCAGCCGGTGACCGGTGCGGGCTGCCGATAGCGCTCCAGGGCGACCGGCCCCGGCAGCCCCGCGGCGGGTCGCGCCCCGGCGGTCCGCGCCCCCGGCATCGGCCGCTGCGGGGGCGGCTCGGCGACCTGCTTGAACGACACCCCGGGCGGGACCTCCACCGACGGGGTGGCGCCCGGAGCGGACAGCGGGACGTCCCGCCCCGGGCAGGAGGCCATGGCGGACGGCAGCGACCGCGGGCTGGTGGGAGCGGAGCCGCTGCCGGTGAAGCAGTTGCCTCCGGTGCGGGAGGCGGCGAGGACGAGCGCGGTGCCGCCCCCGACGGCGTTGTTCCTGACGCTGTTGCCCCGGACGGGATAGCCCTGCACGTCGCGCAGCACGAGCGCGGCCACGCGGTGGTCCTCGATGCGGTTGCGTTCGACGCGGTTGCGGGTGCCGCCGCCGATCCCGATGCCGATCCCGAAGCCGCCGTCGGCCTGCTCCGGGCTGCGGTCGTCGTTGTTGCCGGTGATGGTGTTGCCGACCACGACGGCCTCGTGCTGCGGACCGAGGGCTTCGAGGTTGTTGGAGTTGACGGTCAGTCCGACCCGGTTGTGGCGCACGGTGTTGGCCAGGAAGTACAGCTTCCGCGAGGCGTTGGTGACCTCGATGCCGATCGCGTTGTGCTCCAGGGTGTTGTGCCGCACCACGGTGTCGCACGGGTCGCACTGCCCCACGTAGATGCCCGAGTCGGACTGCCCCGAGGCGTAGGAGTGCTCGATGAGGCCGCTGCGCGCGTCGAAGGCGTAGATGCCGTACAGGGCGTTGTTGTACGCGGTCACGTACGACGCCCGAAAGCCCTTCAGCGGCGGGAACTCGGTGGTGTCCAGCGGGTTGTAGCCCGCGCCGCCCGCGCCCCTGCCCTGCAGCCGTTCGTCGGTGACGCCGGTGAACAGCACGCCGTTCGCCAGGTGATTGCGTACGGTCAGGTTCTCCACCACCGATCGCGCGCCGGTGACGGTGATGCCGTTGGCGCGGGTGAACTGCCCGTCGATGACGGTCCTGTCGCGGTCGGCGCCGCGCAGCACCACACCGGGCCGTCGCACGGCCACGCTCTCCCGGTAAACACCCGAAGAGACCAGCACCACGTCCCCGGATCGGGCGACATCGACGGCCTGCTGGATGGACGGGTACTGGGCAGGCACCCGCAGCACGGCGGGCGGTCCGGTCGGCCCTGGTTTGCCGTCCGCGCCCGTGGATCCGCACCCGGCCAGCGCGAGCAGCGCCACCGCGGCCGGCGCCGCGATCCACCCGGCCCTCGAACCCCATCGATGTGTCCGGCATTTCCTGACAAGAGATCGCATGGGGGGAAGGTGTATCGTCACGCCGCGCCGTCCGGCAGACCCTGTGCTCTCCCTGCCCTGGAGTCCTGGTGACCGTCCTGCCCCCGCCCCGCCGCCGCGCCCTGCTGGTCGCTCCGCTCGCCGCGGCCGCCGCCTGCGCCCCCTCCGCCAAGTCCCCCGACGCCTCCGACGGCAGGCCGCTCGCCCGCGTCCAGCACGGCATCGCCACTCCGCAACCCGCCCGTGTCCTGCTGGCCGCCTACGACCTGGCGCCCACCCGGCCGACGACGGCGGCCGTCCGCCGCGCCCTGTCCGCCTGGTGGTCGCGGCCCGCCCCGGACGTCACCCTGACCGTTGCGGCCGGGCCCGGTCTCTACCGGGGGCTCGGCCTGACCGCGCCGTCCCGGCTCAAGGACCTGCCGCGCTTCCCGCGCGACCGCCTCGACGCCGACCGGGGCGGCGGCGACGTCCTGGTCCAGCTCTGCGGGCAGGACGCGGCCGCCTGCGACCGCGCCGCCACCCGGCTGACCTCCAGGGCGGCGGGCGTCCTGTCCCCGCGCTGGCGGCAGACCGGGTTCCTGCCGGCCCACGCCACCGGGCAGACCCCGCGCAACCTCTTCGGGTTCAAGGACGGCACGGAGAACCCGGCGGCCGGCGAACTCACCCGCTGGGTGTGGGACGGCGACGGCAGCACCTATCTCGTCTACCGCCGCATCCACATGACCGTCGACGCCTTCACGGCCCTGCCCGTGCCCCACCAGGAACAGGTCCTCGGCCGCCACCGCGCCAGCGGCGCCCCCCTGGGGGCCCAGCGCGAGCACGATCCGGTGGACCTGTACGCCAAGTCCCCGCGAGGCCGGTACGACATTCCGGCCGACGCCCATGTGCGCCTGGCCCACTCACGCCTCGACGGCGGGGCCCGGATACTGCGCCGCGGCTACTCCTACGACGACGGCGCGGGCGACCAGGGCCTGCTCTTCCTCGCGTACATGCGCGACCCGGCCCTGTTCGTCCGCGTCCAGGAACGGCTGGCCACCGGCGACGCCATGAACGCCTTCGTCGAGCACCGCGCCTCCGCCGTGGGGTACGTCCTCGCCGCCCCGCCCCCCGGCGGGTCCCTCGGCGACCAGCTGCGCTGACCGGCGGCCGGACGGGAACATGCCCAGGTCAGCCCAGGTCAGCCCGGTCGCCCCGGACCGTCCCTGGTTTGGTGCCCCACACGTAGACCCAATTGCGCACCTTCAGGAGCGTCCACAGCCGCTTCGCGTCGGGCAATCGCAGATTGACGCAGCCCGCCGAGCCGCCGCCGTTGTACAGGTCGTGCGGGGTGCCGTGCAGCGCCTGACCTCGGTCGAAGAACTGCGAGTACGGCATCGGCGCGTTGTTGTACAGACTGGAGAAGAAGATCTTCCGCTTCATGTAGATGCGGTGCCATCCCCTGCGGGTCTCCCGCCCGTCCCTGCCGGTCCTCATCGGGACGGGGCCGAAGAGCACCTTGCGCCCGCGCTGCACCCACAGCAGCTGCCGGTTCATGTCCACGCACACCACCTTGAACCTCCGCACAGGGCACTTTCCGGCCTTGTTCGGGTTCTTGCCCGCCTGCGCCACCAGCATCATGCGGTACGTCCACAGATTCGCGTAGCCGTTCGCCGGACGGACCTCGTGCTTCGCCTGGAAGCGCCGGATCGCCTCGCAGTCGGCGACCGACTGCCTGCCGTCGGCCTTCCTGCCCAGATAGCGCTCCAGCTGCCACTGGTAGGGCCCGGTGTCGGCCGTGCACGCGGCGGCGCCGGAGCGGCCCCGCTCCGGCGCCGCCTCGGCCGCGGTGACCGGAACGAGGACGGTGAGCAACGTCCCGATGACGACTGCGGCTCCGAGTCGGTTCATGGCGTCCCTTCGCACATCGGATCACACATCGGAGAGGTGGCTCGACGCCGCCCCGGCATCCTCTGAGGAGAATCTCGCAGGCGCCGGACGAAGGAATCCCGTGGCGGGCAATCGGGTGAGCCGTCGGCGCGTCACTCCGCGTGCGGCTCGGCTGCCCCGTCGGCGGCGCTGTGGTGCCGGTCGGCCAGGGCGGTGATTCCCGCCGTGGCCGCGGTGACGAGGTCGGTGACCATCGCGTCGTCGACGGGCAGGTTGATGATGTACAGGGCGGACGCCAGGGCGCCGAGCAGCAGCAGGTGGGCCATCGCGGGGTCGACGGTCCCGGCCAACTCACCGCGGGCCACGGCCTGTTCGATGATGTCGGCGAAGAGGGCCTGTTCCGCGGCCAGGAAGGTTTCCTGGAACCGCGTATCCAGCCCGGGGTTGACGGCGATTTCGCTGATGAGGACCGGTGCCAGCTGTCGGGCTGCCGGGGTGGCCATGCGGACGTGGAACGCGCGGACCAGCTCCAGCAGGTCCCCGTGCAGCGAGCCGGTGCCGGCCAGCGGCGGCAGCTGCTGTTCGAACATGGTGGCGGCGAACGCCATCTCGGCCTTGGACGTGTAGCGGCGGTAGATCGCCGCCTTGCCCACTCCGGCGCGCGCCGCGACCTGGTCGACGGTCAGTGCCGGGTAGCCGACCTCGTCGATCAGCTCGCGGGTGGTCCGGAGGATCTTGTCGTCCACGCGACTGTCTCGGGGGCGTCCGCCCCGTTGCTTTCTCGCCGTCATGCCCGCACTATACGGAACGAGAGTATCGAAACGACAGTACCGGAACCATGGTTCCGACTTCGCGACGAGAACGGAGAACACGGATGATCAAATGGGCCGGCTGGATCATCACGTTGCTCGGAGCCGCACACACCGTCCTCGCCCTGACCCTGGAGAAAGCCGCGCGGCACGCCGGGACGTGGTTCAGCGGCGGACTGCGGAGCGAGGACCTCGCCGACATGAGCCCGGCGGGCAGCGCGTACTGGCTGAGCCTGGAAAGCTTCGGCCCCCCGCTCGTCCTGATCGGCCTGACGGTGCTGTGGCTGGACCGCCGCGGCATCACCCCGCCGACGTTCATCGGCTGGACGCTGGCGGCCTGGACCGCCGTCGACGCCGTGGTCCTCCCGTTCACGCCCTGGCCGCTCTTCATGCTCGCGTGCGTCCTGCTGCTGGTCGGAGCCCGCCGCGCCCGCCGCGACAGCCACGACAACCCCGCACCCAAGGCCGGGCTCACCCGAGTGTCCTCGCGTGACTCAGCTGACGGACAGCCGATAGATCTGCCGTGACCCACCTTCCGGTCCCGGTTCCGTCGCCTCGGCGGGGGTGAAGCCCAGCGATTCGTAGAAGACGCGAGCGCCACTGGAAACAGCACCTGGGTGGTCGGCTCCGAAGGTGACCACTTCGACGGTGCCCGGCCCCCGTACGAACCGGCGTGATGCCTCGGCCATCAGCGCGCGACCGACGCCCCTGCCACGGCCCTCTTCCGCGACCACCAGCCAGTCGACGTGAAAGACAGGCGGCTTCGCGTCGAACAACAACCCGCCGAGGAGGCTCGATTCCGCGGAGACGGCGACGAGCGCCGTCTCCCGCCGGATGTGCTCGTTCACGGCGTCATGGAAGCCGGGCTCCTCGACCATCGGGCCGAACCAGTGCTCGACCTGGGCGGCCAAGGCAAGAAAACTCGGGAGGTCACGCTCCTGCGCGGGTCTGACGATCACCCGAGCAGTCTGACAAGTGCGACAGGCCGGACTGCGGAAGGGGTGGGTGCATTCCTGCTGTGCCCTCCTGCGCCCCGCCGCATGAGGCGGCCGTACCGCCGAATCTCGGCCGCGTTCCACCTGCTCCTCACGGCGCGTGGCCGGCCTCGGGCGGCAGACCGGCGGACGGGACGTCGCCCTCCGGGTAGCTGACTTGGTGGGCAGCCGTGCGGATGCGCAGTGCCGCCTGGCGGGCCTGGCGGGCGAGGCCGAGGTGTTCGTCCGCAGTTGACGCCTCCCCCTGTGCGAGGCGTTCGTGATGTTGGGCCACCATGTCGTGCGCGTCGGCCAGATTGCCCGAGGCGGTGAGGTATCGCGCCTGGAGTTGCTGCACATAGAGGTCCAGATTGCTTTGCCGCGACGGACTTGTCGTGCCGAGCAAGTGGGCTGAGATGGCGACCTCTTGGCGCAAGGCTCATCGCTCGCGCGCTTCGATGGCCGCCGCGCGAGCCAAGTTGGCGTTGGCGCGCGCCAATCGGGCCTCGCTGGCCGCGAGCAGTGCCCGTGCCCTGTCGCTTGCTTCCTGGGAACGTTGCAAGAAGCTCGGGACATCTTCGCCGAGGTGGCGGGCCTGTCGGTCCGTGTGCTCCTCACGAGCGTTCAGGGCCCGTTCACGTGCGTCGGCGACGGCCTCGCGTGTCGGCGACGGCCTCGCGATCGTCGGCGATGGCTTCGCGATCGTCGGCTGTGGTGTCTCGATCGTCGGCTCGACGGTCGCGCTCACCGGCAGTGTCCGCCCACGCGCCGACGACATCACTGAAGGTTGACCGGTCTGACGGTTCAGTGCCCACCCTCATCAGTATTCAGGCGCCGGGCGCGACCATCAAGCCACCGACCATGCGTCACAGCGCCATGGTTGCGCCTTACCACGCGGGGAACTCGCGCGGCACTGTGTGCTGGGACCGCGACCGCTCTCCCAAAGCTGCGGAGTGATGATGCGTTACGCCGATCATCAAGTTCTGGTGGCCCGATACGAGGAGTTGCGCCTCGGCGTCCAGCAGACGTCGGACCGTACCCATCGCATGCAGGCGGAAGCCGTCGAGATGCGGTCGAGGGCGCTGGAGATGCGCTATGAAGCGGTGACACACCCTGGCCAACGGCGTGACAGTCGCGGATCAAGGTGAGACAGCCGCCCACGAGAAAGGGTGCCTCTCAGTGAGAGACACCCTTCTGACCAGCCCATACGCTGACCTGCTGCGGTGGGTGTGGGATTTGAACCCACGGTGACTCGCGCCACGACGGTTTTCAAGACCGTTCCCTTAGGCCGCTCGGGCAACCCACCCCGCGCCGGTCACCGGAGATCCGGGATGGCGCGGGGACAAGACTAGCGGGTCGGTCGTCGGGTCAGCTGTCGCCCTTGCGTTGGCCCAGGGTCACGTCGACCGTGTGTTCCTTGCCGCCGCGCTCGTAGGTGAGCTTGACCGTGTCGCCCGGCTTGTGGGTCCAGATCTGGCCGATCAGGGTCGGACCGCTGTCGACCACCGTGTCGTCCAGCTTGGTGATGACGTCGCCGGGCTTGAGCCCTGCCTTGTCCGCGGGGCCGTTCGGAGTGATCGCGGCCGCGCCGTTCACCCCGTCCTGGGAGATCGTCGCGCCGTTCGTGCCGTCCTGCTGCAGGGCGACCGAGGCACCGATCACCGGGTAGACCGGCTTGCCCGTCTTGATCAGCTGCTGCGCGACGTTCTTCGCCTGGTTCACCGGGATCGCGAAGCCGAGGCCGATGGAGCCCGACTGGCCCGAGCCGCCGAGGCCGCCGCCGCTGTCGGCGGGCTTGATCGCGGAGTTGATGCCGATGACCGCGCCGCGCGCGTCCAGGAGCGGGCCGCCGGAGTTGCCCGGGTTGATGGACGCGTCGGTCTGCAGCGCGCTCATGTACGAGCTCTTGCCGCCCTGCCCGCCGTCGCTCGACGTCACCGGGCGGTTCTTGGCGCTGACGATGCCCGTCGTCACCGTGTTCGAAAGCCCGAAGGGGGCGCCGATCGCGATCGTCGAGTCGCCGACCGCCACCCGGTCGGAGTCGCCGAGCGAAAGCGGCTTGAGGCCCTCGGGAGCGTTCTTGAGCTTGATGACCGCCACGTCGTAACCCTCGGCCCTGCCGACGACCTCCGCGGCGTACTTCTTGCCGTTCGAGAACGTCGCCTGGAGCTTGCCGCCCTCGGCCGCCGACGCCACCACGTGGTTGTTGGTGAGGATGTGGCCCTGCCTGTCGTAGACGAAGCCGGTGCCCGTGCCGCCCTCGCCGCCGCCGCTCTGCGCCTCGATGGTGACGACGCTCGGCAGCGCCTTGTTGGCGATGCCCGCGACCGAACCAGGCTCGCGCTTGAGGTCGGCGGGCGTGTCCGACGCGGAGACCGTGGTCGAGCCGGTGTCGTTGTCGTTCCGCTCCGCCGCCCAGTAGCCGATGCCGCCGCCGACGCCGCCGGCGAGCAGCGCGGCCGCGAGCACCGCGGCGACGAGTCCGCCGCGTCGGCCGCCGGGCTTCGGCTCCTCGGGGTGGTACGAGGCGCCCCAGCCGGAGCCGGATCCGCCCCCCGTCGCGTACGACGGCATGGCGGGCGGCTGCGGGGGCGGCCAGCTCCCCGATCCTGCGGCGGGCGCGGCGTGCGCCGGAGCGCCCGCGTAGTGCCCGGTGGCGCCCGCCGGGACGGGATGCGCCCCCTGGGCCGGGGGCCCCGCGGGAGCGGGAACCGGGTGACCAGAGTGGCCAGTGTTCTCAGGGTGTCCGGGGGGAGCGGGCGGCACGTCCCCCGTGGGCGCGGGCGGCACGTCCCTCGCCGCGTCCCCAGCGGGCGCCGCGTACGGATCCCCCGAGGGACCCGAGGGAGCGGACTCGGCGGAAGCAGCAGCGGGAGTGTCCACCGGCACGGGAGGCGCGGACGGGGCCGGAGGTACCGCGTTGCCCTCGTTGCCCTCGTTCTCGGTGCTCACAGCTCTTCTCCTCGGTCCATGCTGTCGTCGCTGTCGTTGCTGTCGGCGCTGTCGTTCTCGGTCACGGCCTGGCTGTGCCAACTGTGCATCTGTCTGCAGTCAGCTTTTCCCATGGGCTGTCAGGGCACCATAAGCCGATCCTGTGTGTCCGGCGTCCCGGGACGCCCCCTCGGGCGAGCCCGCGGGTACCACGTGATGGCACGATGACGCGGTGACCTTCGCACGACAGCACCAGATCCAGGTCGTCGCCCACCGCGGAGCCTCCGAGGACGCTCCCGAACACACCCTGGCCGCGTACAAGAAAGCAGTCGAGGACGGCGCCGACGCACTCGAATGCGATGTCCGGCTCACCGCGGACGGCCATCTCGTCTGCGTCCACGACCGACGTGTGAACCGTACGTCGAACGGCCGAGGAGCCGTCTCCGCGCTCGAACTCGCCGAGCTCGCCGCCCTGGACTTCGGCTCCTGGAAGAAGGACCACGACGAGGTCGCGGAGGGGGAGGGCCCGGACTGGGAGGGCTCGGCCGGCGACGAGGTCACCTCCGTCCTGACGCTGGAGCGACTCCTTGAGCTCGTGGCCGAAAGTAATGCCTCGGGGCGCCGCGTACAGCTCGCCATCGAGACCAAGCACCCCACCCGCTGGGCGGGTCAGGTGGAGGAGCGCCTGCTGCTGCTCCTCAAGCGCTTCGGCCTGGACGCGCCGCCCGCGCAGGGTCCTTCGCCGGTACGCGTCATGAGCTTCTCGGCGCGTTCGCTGCACCGCGTGCGGGCCGCGTCGCCGACCCTGCCGACCGTCTTCCTCATGCAGTTCGTCCTGCCGCGCCACCGCGACGGGCGGCTGCCCGAGGGCGTGGGAATCGCGGGCCCCGGCATGCGGATCCTGCGCAACCACCCCGCCTACGTGGCCAAACTGAAGCGCGCGGGCCACCAGGTGCACGTCTGGACCGTGAACGAACCGGAGGACGTCGAGCTCTGCGCGGAACTGGGTGTCGACGCGATCATCACCAACCGTCCCAAGCAAATCCTGTCCCAGCTGTCCCGTCTGGGACACCGCTGACTTTCGTTACAGGGAGTGCACCGGCGCGTTCGGTCCGTATTCGATCGTTACGAGTGCGTCACCGCACGTGGATTGGCCGGTTTCCGGTCCAGTCCATTGGGGCATCCACACCGTGGCGTGGGGCGAAGGAGGTCTCGGGGGTGGCGTTGGTGGTGGCACAGGAGGTGCCCACGTCGTCGAGCATGGCCATACCTCATGGCCCTGCGGGCGTGGGGGAAGCAAGACACCGGATGCGTGATCAGTTGCGGGTCCGCGGGGTGTCGGAGACGGTCATCGACGATGCCGTACTGGTTCTGTCGGAACTGCTCAGCAATGCCTACCGGCACGGCAGGCCGCTGGGCCGGGGAATGGTCGGCGACGGCGACGTGCGAGCGGCCTGGCACGTCGACAAGACGGGGCGGCTCACGGTCGAGGTGACGGACGGCGGCGGCCCGACCCGCCCGGTGCCCGCGACTCCGTCGGTCACCGCGCGCGGCGGCCGCGGGCTCAACATCATCACGGCACTGGCCGATGCGTGGGGCGTGCGCGACGACGTGCACGGCGAGGTCACCGTCTGGGTCGTCGTTCACGCGGGGCACCGCCACGAGGACTTCGCTACGCGCGTCGCCGCCCCTTCGGCGGCCGCGCTGCCGGAGCTCGCCTTCGCGGACCCCTTCGACGACTTGGACTGATTCCGCCAACGGCTAGGCTCGCGGCCGTACGCAAGAGACACGCAAGAGAGCCGTAGCCGGGAGACACCCAAGATGGCCAAGAAGCGCCCTCAGACCAAGGGCAAGCAGCAGCCGCAGCTCAAGGACGGTGAGATCCCGGTGGTCGGGGCCCGTGAGCCCTGCCCGTGCGGTTCGGGCCGCCGCTACAAGGCCTGCCACGGCCGGACCGCCGCGCACGCGGTGACCGAGCTGGTGCAGCGCCCGTTCGAGGGCCTGCCCGGCGAGTGCGACTGGGTCGCGCTGCGCGAGCTGGTGCCCGCGGCCACCGTCGAGCTGCACCTCAAGGGCGGGCTCCCGGAGGGCGTGCCCTCGGTGTCCCTCGCGACGGTCCTTCCGATGGCGTGGCCCGCGCTGCGCCGTGACGACGGCGCGGTCCTGCTCGGCCTGCAGAACGACACCTCGTCCGGCGACATCAGCCGCGACCTCGCCGACACCCTGCGGCGCGCCCTGGAGGCCGATCCCGGCACGCCGGTGCAGGCTCGCCGCGCACCGGCCGACGGACCGCGGCTGCAGGAC
The DNA here is from genome assembly GCF_008704495.1 of Streptomyces kanamyceticus. Taxonomy (NCBI): domain Bacteria; kingdom Bacillati; phylum Actinomycetota; class Actinomycetes; order Kitasatosporales; family Streptomycetaceae; genus Streptomyces; species Streptomyces kanamyceticus. The sequence goes on along the minus strand of NZ_CP023699.1, from coordinate 5,140,806 downwards.
GTCCTCGACCCGGCGGGCGCCTTCGAGCCCGCCGTGCACGCGGGGTTCGAGTTCTGGGTGCAGGACGCGGAGAACGCCACTCCGGAGGTCGCCGCATCCCTGGAGCGGGCGAACGCCGCGGCCATCCCGACCGTGAAGCTCACCGGCGTGGACGCCGCCTACTGGTGCGAGACGCCGGAGAAGAACCACCTGCGCTGGGTCATGCCGCACCCCGAGGAGCAGCTCCTCGACGCGCTGGCGCGGCTGCACGCGGCGGGCACGTCGAGCCTCGGCGAGGGCACGCGCCTGGTCGGCTCCTTCCGGGCGCACGGCGTGACCGTGCCGGTGTGGGACCTGCCGAGCGGGGTCGGCGCCGACGACATCGAGAAGCCCGCGGCCGAGTTCGCCGAGCGGCTCGCGGCGGCGCTCGCCACCGACGCCCCGCTGACGCCCGACGAGCGCCGCGCGCGCGGTGGCCTCACCAACCGCCAGGTGACGCTCAGCTGACGCCTGGGTCAGCCGTGACGCGCGTTCGCGGCTGACCCACCAGTCAGTCGGTGTAGAACGCGTGACTCCTGTCACAACTCCCCGTAGCGGCAGGTAAATCCCTGTCCGGATAACTGAGATCGAATTTGCCAGGAGCCGATCTCTTGTTACCGTTCTGGTAGCCCGGTTGCTGGTGCATCCCCCGTCGCCAGCAACCGGGCCCTTCCATGCCCGGGACCTGTTCAGGGCTCAACTGCCCTGAGGCGCCGCCGAGTTGCTGCCCGAGCGCAGCAGCAGCGAGCCCGAGTCCCCCGCCGCGAACTCCGCCACCGCCGAGTACTCCGCGGCCGCTCCCGCCGACCGCTCGCGCGGCGTCTCGCAGGCTCGCGGTTCGTCCTCCGTACCCACCGCACAGTGCATCTGTACGGTGCGCCCTACCGGGCCCATCACGGTCAGAACGGCCGCGAGCTGCTCTCCGGTGGCGTTGCGGTAATAGGTACGCGCCCAGGTGTCGTGACCCTGTCTGAGGACGCACGTCTGGGCCTCGACGCCGTCCGGCGAGGAGAGTTCGGGGCCGCAGCGGGCGGCCGTGGCGACGCCGAGTCCGGCGAGCAGCGAGGGTTCGGGGCTCGCCGACGGCGACGGCGTGGCGGGCGCCGAGGGGGCGTGCGAGGGGGTGGCAGGGGGCGACTTCGCGTCACCGTCGCCCACCGGCCCCGCGGCGGCACCGGCGAGCGGCAGGAGAGCCGTGACGGCCACGACGCCCAGGAGCACCATGAGGCGGGGTTGCATGCCCCGAAGATAACGACAGTTGGCGCGCGGCCCGTTCGCCGCGCGCCCATTTCCCCTACAACTCGGGCGCGCTCACACCCGTACGAGTGAGGACGTCCACGACGGCGTCCACCACCGCTTCGACGCCGGGGACCCAGGGGGCCGCGGAGCCCGGCAGCGGCGCGCGCTCCCAGTGGACCTGTCCCTGACCGGTGCCGGAGGGGGGCAGGGCGAGATAACCGCCCTCTCCGTGGAAGCGCAGGGATCCCGGCACCCAGTCCTTGGCGTACAGCAGTTCGCCCAACTGGGCCATGGAGTACGGCGCGACGAGCACGTAGACGCGGGTCTCGGTGGCGACCACGGGGCCGAGCCTGATGCCCGCCTCGTCGAGTGCGGCGAGGGCGCGCAGGCCCGCGTCGGCGGGCAGGCTGACGGCGCAGGGGGCGCTGCCGCCGGTGGCGAGCACGACGGGCGCGCCGGGGCGGTTGGTCCACCACCAGCGCACCATGCGCTCGTCGGTGGTGGCCGCGAGGAGGCCGGGGTCGAGGGGGTGCGCGCCGGGCACCACGCACTCCGGGTCGGGGCAGGCGCACCGGGTGCCGTCGCGTCGGTCGAGTCCGACGCCGGGCAGTACGGGCCACCGCCATGCGGTCGCGAAGGTCAGGGCCGCGCCGAGTTGTCCGGCGTTACGGCCGGGCTTCCTTCCCGTTCGCCAGGACAGGAGCCTGCGTCGCCTTCCGAGGATCTCGCGCATGAGCGCTCGTTCCTTTCCGTTGCACGCCGGCGATTACGCCGGGGAGACTGCGGGCCACATCACACCATGTGTGGATCACTTCGCTGTACGTACGAACTGGCACATCCGATCCCAGCCTGCGGCATGGGGAACCACTCTGAACCGAGCGTTGACGTGGCGTGGGGTGGCGGCGCCTGGCGTTTGCCGTCCCGCGATATTTCTGCCGCCTCCGCCACGGGAGGATGGGGCACGGTCGTCGTGAGTTAAGACGCCCCGGTCGTTCGCCAGGTTCCGGACGGATCCCAACTGCCCCTGGCCATCACCGAGTACGTACCCATCACGACCGCTGTAACGCTCTACCGAACAACCTCAGTCGACCGCAATATGCCCTTCCCTGGCACAGTTTTCGGCCAAGTTCTCAAGATCGCCAGTAGTTCACCGAATTACCACGGACACCAGGAATCCCAGCAGGACAATGCTGGACATCCCCTCACCAGTGCGTGTACATCTGGAGACATTGCTAGCGGCGCAGAACGACATGGGGGTTTGCGATGCTATTGAGCATTACGCACCAGCCGGAAAGCCGTCAGCCATGAGCGCCCCGCACCTTCCGAAAGTGGCCGGAATCGATTCCACAGTTCCGTCACCCGCGCACACTGCCGCGCCCGGCGCACCCGTCACACCCTCAGCGGACGACTCTCCCGTACCGGGCCCACCCGGCGCGCTGATCCAGGACCGGCTCGCGGGCTGGGTCTCCGATCTCACCACGCTGCACGAACTCATCGAGCGCCTGACGCGCACGCCGGGGCTCGACGAGGCGCTGCGCGAGCTGCTGCGCGCCGGGTCCGCGCTGGTCGGCGCCCGGCGCGGACTGGTCGTCATCGAACCCGCCGACGGACTCGGCCCCGCCACCACGGTCGGCCTCGGCCTCGCGCGCGCCGACCTCGGGCACATCGAGACGGTGCCGCGCGGCGCCACGTCGTACGGCAGGATCCTGGACGCGTCGGGCACCGCGAACCCGCCCGCCGAGATCGCGCAGCCCGACCTGCTCGCCGACGACGGACTCGACCCGCGCCACCGCGAGGTGGCGGCCCGCATCGGCTACGCGGCGAGCTACGCCCTGCCGCTCGCCACCGAGGACGCGGGCCGGATCGGCGCGGCGGTCTGGCTGTACGACGAGCCCGCCGAGCCCACCGAGCGCCAGCGCCACCTCGTCGGCCTCTACACGCGCCACGCCACCGAGCACCTGGCGCGGCTCATCGATCTCGACCGCGCCCGCACCACCGTCGACACCCTGCGCGAGGAGCTGATGCCCTCGCGGCTGCCCCGGGTCGCCGGGGTACAGCTCGCGGCGCGGCACCGCACAGGACCGCGCGGCGGCGGCGACTGGCACGACGCGCTGCCGCTGCCGGACGCCGCGCTCGGGCTCGCGGTCGGCTCCGTGACCGGCTCCGGGCCCAGCGCCGTGGCCGCGATGGGGCGGCTGCGTGCGAGCCTTCGGGCGTACGCCGTGATGGAGGGCGAGGACCCCGTCGCCGTCCTCTCCGATCTGGAGCTGCTGCTGCGCCTGACCGAGCCCGCCAGATCGGCGACGGCGCTCTTCGCGTACTGCGAGCCCGCCCTGCGCAAGGTCGTGCTCGCGGGCGCGGGGCACAGTCCGCCGCTGATCATCGGGGAGCGGCGCACGGAGTTCGTGGAGACCTCCCTTTCGGCGCCGCTCGGGATGCTCGCCTGCTGGGAGGCGCCGAGCGTGGAGATCAGTCCGGAGCCCGGAGAAACGGTGCTTCTCTACACCGACGGGCTGCTGCACCGCACGGGTGACCCGATGGACCGGGCCTTCGCGCGGCTGCACGCGGCGGCCGCGAGCGTGCCCAAGGGCATCAGGGACGACCCCGGGGCGATCGCCGACCACGTGCTGCACACCGTGCTGCCGGAGGGGCTCGACGCGGTGGACAGCGACGAGGACGTGGTGATCCTGGCGGCGCGCTTCGAGTAGTCCGCCCGGCCAGAGTGAGGCCCCGGGCACGCGCTGTAAGTGGTCCTACGCCTCTGGGACCCCTTCCCGTACGGCCGTACGATGGAGGGTGGTCCAGTGTCGTACATAGGAGGCAGATCGTGTCGGACGCTCTCAACGCGGAGATCCCGGAGACCCCGGAAGAGACCGAGGAAGAGCCGATCAAGCAGCGCAAGAACGGCCTGTACCCGGGCGTTTCCGACGAGCTTGCCGAGAGCATGAAGTCCGGCTGGGCCGACACCGAGCTGCACGACCTGCAGCCGATCGCGCAGGCCGAGAACACCGCCGCCCGCCGCGCCGCGCTCTCCGCGCGCTTCCCCGGCGAGCGCCTGGTGATCCCCGCGGGCAACCTGAAGACCCGCTCGAACGACACCGAGTACGCCTTCCGCGCCTCCGTCGAGTACGCCTACCTCACCGGCAACCAGACCGAGGACGGCGTCCTGGTCATGGAGCCGAAGGACGGCGGCCACGAGGCCACCATCTACCTGCTGCCGCGCTCCGACCGCGAGAACGGCGAGTTCTGGCTGGACGGCCAGGGCGAGCTCTGGGTCGGCCGCCGCCACTCCCTCACCGAGGCCGAGCGGCTGTACGGCATCCCCGCCTCCGACGTGCGAGAGCTGGCCGACAGCCTGCGCGAGGCGACCGGTTCCGTCCGTGTCGTACGCGGGTTCGACGCCGGGATCGAGGCGGCGCTGACCGACAAGGTCACCGCCGAGCGCGACGAAGAGCTGCGCGTCTTCCTCTCCGAGGCCCGTCTGGTCAAGGACGAGTTCGAGATCGGCGAGCTGCAGAAGGCGTGCGACTCGACCGCCCGCGGCTTCGAGGACGTCGTGAAGATCCTCGACAAGGCCGAGGCGACGAGCGAGCGCTACATCGAGGGCACGTTCTTCCTGCGCGCCCGCGTCGAGGGCAACGACATCGGCTACGGCTCGATCTGCGCCGCGGGCCCGCACGCCACCACCCTGCACTGGGTGCGCAACGACGGCGCCGTGCGCTCCGGCGAGCTGCTGCTGCTCGACGCCGGTGTGGAGACGCACACGTACTACACCGCGGACGTCACCCGCACGCTGCCGATCAACGGCCGCTTCGACGAGCTGCAGAAGAAGATCTACGACGCGGTGTACGAGGCCCAGGAGGCGGGCATCGCGGCCGTGCAGCCGGGCGCCAAGTACCGCGACTTCCACGACGCCGCGCAGCGCGTGCTCGCCGAGAAGCTGGTCGAGTGGGGGCTCGTCGAGGGTCCGGTCGAGCGCGTGCTCGAACTCGGTCTGCAGCGCCGCTGGACGCTGCACGGCACCGGCCACATGCTCGGCATGGACGTGCACGACTGCGCCGCCGCGCGCCGCGAGTCGTACGTGGACGGCACGCTGGAGCCGGGCATGTGCCTGACCGTCGAGCCCGGCCTGTACTTCCAGGCGGACGACCTGACGGTGCCGGAGGAGTACCGGGGCATCGGCGTCCGGATCGAGGACGACATCCTCGTGACGGCGGACGGCAACAAGAACCTGTCCGCCGCGCTGCCCCGCACCTCCGACGACGTCGAGGCGTGGATGGCGCGCGTCAAGGGCTGAGTCGGACCCGCAGCTGAGTCGGACCCGTACATGGCGAAGGGCCGGTCCCGGTGGGACCGGCCCTTCGGCGTTCCCTCACCGCTTCGGCTGCCGGGGGAAGCCCAGCGCCACCAGGGCGGTCAGCGCGATGCCCGCCGTCGCGACGAAGAGCGCGGTGCGGGCGCCGTCCGCCGTGGCCGCCGCAGAGGCGTGCTCGCCGAGGCCCGCGATGCCGACCAGGACCGCGAGGCCCACCGCGCCGCCGATCTGCTGGGCCGTGGACGCCATGCCGGACGCGATGCCCTGCTCATGGCCCGCGATGCCCGCGGACGCGGCGCCGAACATCAGGGTGTAGCCCGCGCCCTGGCCGACGCCGAGGATCAGGAAACCGGGGACGAGAGCGGCGTATCCGCCGTCCGCCGACATGGCGAGGGCGACCAGTGCGGTGCCCGCGGCGCCGAGCGCGAGGCTGCCTGTCATCGCGGTCCGGGTGCCGAGCCGGGTGGTGATCCGGGCCGCGAGGAGCGAGCCCGCGGTGATCGCCAGCATCGGGACGAGGTAGGCGAGTCCGGTGCGCAGGGCGTCGTAGCCGAGTACGGCCTGGAAGTAGCCGGTGAGGAAGTAGGCGAGGCTGCCGATCGTCGCCATGAAGAGGAACGTCACGGCCATGCCGGTGCGCAGACCGCGGCCGCGCAGCAGCCGCAGAGGCATCAGGGGGTCGCGGGTGCGGGCCTCGATGAGCAGGAAGGTGGCGAGCAGGGCCGCGCCGATCACCGCGGGGAGCACGACGGTCGCCGAGAGCCAGCCCGACTCCGGGCCCTGGACCAGGGCGAAGACCAGACCTGTGACGCCGAGCGTCGAGGTCAGCGCGCCGGGCAGGTCGATCCTGCGGCCCGCGCGTTCGACGGTGTCCGGGGCGATGAGGCGGAAGGCGGCCGCCACCGCGATCAGGGCGAGGGGCACATTGACGTACAGGACCGAGCGCCAGCCGAGGAGTTGGGTCAGTACGCCGCCGAGCAGCGCGCCCACGATGAGGCCGCTGCCGCCCGCGGCGCCCCACACCGAGTAGGCCCGGTCGCGGTCGCGGCCCTCGGCGAAGAGCGTGCCCACGAGGGTGAGCGTGGCGGGGAAGAGGAAGGCACCGCCGACGCCCTGCACCGCGCGGGCCGCGATCAGCAGCCCGGGGCCCGTGGCGAGGCCGCCGGCCAGCGAGGAGACGCCGTACAGGCTCAGACCGAGGACGAACATCCGGCGCGGTCCGAAGAGGTCGCAGGCGCGGCCGCCCAGGAGCAGGAAGCCGCCGAAGGCGACGGCGTAGGCGCTGATCACCCACTGGAGGTGGCCCGCGGAGAAGCCGAGTCCGCTGCCGATCTGGGGGAGCGCTACGTAGACGATGTTGTAGTCGACGGAAATGATCAGTTGGGCGAAGGCGAGCAGGGCGAGGGTGACGGCGTTCGCACTGCGGGGTGTGCGGGCGGAGTCCTGGACGGCGGCCGGAGTCGTACCGGCCGCCGTCTCCAGGGTGGCGGTCATCAGTGGGCCACCCGCTCGTCCTCGCCCGCGACCTTGGCGGTGCTCAGGGCGATGCGGTTCCAGGTGTTGATGGTGAAGATCAGGGCCAGGACGCGGGCCAGCTCCGACTCGTCGAAGTGCTGGGCCGCCTCTCCGTAGACGTCGTCCGGGACGCCGCCCTGCGAGACGAGGGTGACCGACTCGGTCAGGGCGAGCGCCGCCCGCTCCTTCGCCGTGAAGAAGTTACGGGCCTCGCGCCACACGCCGATCATGTGCAGCCGCGCCTCGTCCTCGCCGGCCTTGCGGGCGTCGGAGGTGTGCATGTGGAGGCAGTACGCGCAGCCGTTGAGGAGCGAGGCGCGGATCTGGATCAGCTCGACGAGGGCCGGGTCGAGGCCGTCGCGGGCGGCGGCGTCGAAGCCGATGAGGGCCTTGAAGGCCTTGGGGGCGGCCTGGGCGAAATTGACGCGGGGGGCGGGGGCTTGGGCGGTGGTGTGGGTCGCGGCGTGGGTGGCGGTGGCGGTCTGCGTGGTGTTCGTGTCGTTCGTCATGACCATGAATCTACGGTCGCGAAAGACCTCGGGTAGGGTGCATTTCCATGCCGGAATCATGGGTCAATCTGGCGGAGCGCATCGGCACCGACCTGCATGTGGACCTGTCGGGTCCCGGCAGTCGCAGAGCCGTCCTCATCCGCGCGCTCCGGGACGCCGTACGCGAGGGACGCCTGCCACCCGGCACCCGTCTGCCGCCCTACCGCTCGCTCGCCGCGGACCTGGGCCTGGCCCGCAACACCGTCGCCGACGCCTACGCGGAACTGGTCGCCGAGGGGTGGCTGACCGCACGGCAGGGATCGGGCACCCGGGTCGCCGAGCGTGCCGCGCCGCCCAAGCGCCCGCGGCTGCCGAAGCCCGCCCCCGCCAAGCCCGCCGCCCCCGCGTACAACCTGCTCCAGGGCACCCCCGACGCCTCCTCCTTCCCCCGCACGGCCTGGCTCTCGGCCGCCCGGCGCGCGCTCGGCGCCGCGCCCAACGAGGCCTTCGGGCCCGGTGACCCGCGCGGCAGGATCGAGCTGCGCAGGGCGCTCGCCGACTATCTGACACGCGCGCGTGGAGTACGCGTCGACCCCGAACGGATCGTGGTGTGCTCCGGGTTCGCGCACGCGCTGCGGCTGCTGTTCGGCGGCGGCGTACTGCGCGGCCCGTTCGCCGTGGAGTCGTACGGCCTCGGCTTCCACCGCGAGATCCTGGCGGGCTCGGGCGTACGGACGGTGCCGCTGGGGCTCGACGAACAGGGCGCCCGGGTCGAGGAATTGACCGAGGGGTCGCGGGGGCGCGAGACCGGGCCACGGGTGCGCGGGGTGCTGCTCACGCCCGCACACCAGTTCCCGACCGGCGGCCCCCTGCACCCCTCGCGCCGCGCCGCCGCCGTCGACTGGGCCCGCTCGCACGGCGGCCTGATCCTGGAGGACGACTACGACGGGGAGTTCCGCTACGACCGCGAGCCCGTCGGCGCCGTGCAGGGCCTCGACCCCGAACGCGTCGTCTACCTGGGCTCGGTGAGCAAGAGCCTGTCCCCCGCCGTACGCATCGGCTGGATGGTGCTGCCCGAGCACCTCGTGCCCGACGTGCTCGCCGCCAAGGGGGAGCGCGAGGCGTGGGCGAGCGTCCTCGACCAGCTCACGCTCGCCGACTTCATCGCGTCCGGGCAGTACGACCGGCACATCCGCCGGATGCGACAGCGCTACCGGAGCCGCCGCGACCGGCTCGTCACCGCCCTCGCCGAGCGCGCCCCGCACATCACGGCCACCGGCATCGCGGCGGGCCTGCACGCGGTGCTCCGGCTGCCGCCCGGCACGGAGGCGTCCGTGGTCAAGGCGGCCGCCTGGCAGGGGATCGCGCTGGAGGGCCTCGCCCAGTTCCGGCATCCCGAGGCCACGATGGCGGCCACGGACGGTCTCGTCGTCGGCTACTCGACGCCCTCGGAGCATGCCTACGGAGCGGCGGTCGACGCGCTGTGCCGCGCGCTGCCGCCGGACGAGCGGGGGTACCCCACCGACGGCCGGGTCAGGCCGTCAGCAGCGGCGCGTCCTCACGCCACTTGAGGATCTTGTCGAAGCTGATCACCGCACCACCCCTGCCCGGCCTGTTGCCGAGCTGGACGTGGTCGGCGAGTTCACTGATCAGCCACAGGCCCCGGCCGTGCTCGTCCGTCTCGGACGCGGGCGGCCTGGGCAGGGGACGGCCGCGCGTCGCGGACGCGACGGCGGGAACGGCTGCGGGAGCGGCCGCCGCGGGGCCCTGGACGCCCGGGAAACCGGGGCCCGAGTCGGCCACCACGATGCGGCACTTCTCGCCGTCCAGATACGCGGTGACGCGGTACGCCCCGCTCGTGCCCCCGTGCGCGGTGGCGCCGCCGTGCTCCACGGCATTGGCACACGCCTCGCTGAGGGCTACCGACAAATCGTAGGAAACGTCCGGATCCACACCCGCCGTGTCCATCGCACCGATGAGCAGACGACGGGCGAGCGGAACGCTCGCGGCTTCGCGCCGCAAATGGAGAGACCACCAGATGCTCATGCTCCAGCCTCCTGGCCGCGGCTCGACATACCGATACGTATTGCCGCAACCGCCCGGGGATAAGCGCCCAGTTGACGTGATGCCGCCCATACGGCGGATGCGCGGTCTTCTCGGCGCGGTGTAGAGAAGGTGGCCCCGGCAGCGCGAAAGCCGCACTCATCAGCGCGAACCGGACCTAGCGGACCTGCCGTATGCGATGGGTAAGTCCAGTGCGATGATGGCCCGGCCATGACTGCCCCCCACCAGCGTCAGCCGCGCGCCGGAGCCGATCTCCGGCTGCTCAGGGCCGCGATGTTCGCCGCGGTCTGCGTCGTGCTGTCCGCCGGGGGCCATGTGCTCGCTTCCTGCGTCGCCGTCCCGCTGTGGACGCTGGGCGTGGCCTTCGTCGCCGTTCTCGCCGTCACGTTGCCGCTCGCCGGGCGCGAGCGTTCGCTGCCCGGCATCGCCGCGCTGCTCACGGCGGGCCAGCTCGGCCTGCACGCCCTGTTCGGCCTCGGCCAGCACGGCTCCGCGACCGCCGCGGCGAACAGTGACGCCTCCCTGGTGGAGCGGGCCGCGCGCCTGGTCTGCGGGGCGGGTACCGCGACGATCAGCCCGGCGCAGGCCCAGCGGATCCTCACCACGGCGGGGCTTCAGCCGGGCGGCACGAGCGGCGCGGGCGGCATGGACCACGCCGCCATGCACCAGCACGGGCAGTCGGCCGCCGCCGCGGCGGACACCGCGGTGGACTCGATGACCTCCATGAACGGCATGGGCGGTATGAGTGGCATGGGCGGCATGTCGCTGATGCCCTCGCTGCCCATGCTGATCGCGCACGTCCTCGCGGCCCTCGCCGCCGGCTGGCTGCTGCGCCGCGGCGACATCGCCCTGTTCCGCCTCGTCCGGCTCTCGGCCGACAGCGCGACCGGGTTCGCCGAAGGGGCGCTCGTACGCTCGTTGCGCTCCGCCCTCACGCTCGTACGCGCCCTGCGGGCCGGACTGCCCGGCGCGGACCTGACGACCGGGCCACTGACCGCGCGTACCGCACCGCGCACACCGGCCGAGCCCCGGACGGTCGCACTGGAGGACACGGTGATCAGGCGCGGCCCGCCCGCCGCCGCCCAGGACGTCGAACTCGCTGCCTGACGCACCGCACTCCGCACACAGCACGGAGGGGTGCCGTCGGCACGCACGCGCGCGTGCCCGCTCGGTCCGCGCGCCAACCTCCGTACTGCTCACCACTGTGGTCACCGTCGTGACCACCCCTGCTGAATGTGGAGTGCCTCCATGAACGCCAAGTCACGCCTCGCCGCCGCGGCCACCGTCGCCGCCTCCGCCGTGCTCGTCCTCTCCGCGCCCGCCTTCGCGCACGTCAGCGTCTCGCCGGAGGGCGAGGCCGCCAAGGGCGGGTACGCGACGGTCAACTTCAAGGTGCCGAACGAGCAGGACGACGCCTCGACCGTCAAGGTCGAGGTCGCCTTCCCGGGCGACCACCCGCTCGCCTCGGTGATGACGGAGCCCGTGCCCGGCTGGAACGTGAAGGTCACCAAGGCCAAGCTCGACAAGCCGCTCGAGATCCACGGCGAGAAGATCGACGAGGCCGTCTCCAAGGTCACCTGGACCGCCGACGGCAAGGGCATCCAGCCCGGCACCTTCCAGAAGTTCCCCGTCTCCATGGGCCAGCTGCCCGAGAACGCGGACTCGTTGGTCTTCAAGGCCATCCAGACGTACGACAACAAGGACGTCGTCCGCTGGATCGAGCCGCAGCAGAAGGGCCAGGAGGAGCCGGAGCACCCCGCGCCCACCCTTGAGCTGACCGCCGCCTCCGACGACCACCACGGTGGCGCGGGAGCGAAGGACGACGCCAAGGCCGGTACCGAGAAGGCCGCCGCCTCCGAGGACTCCGACAGCAGCGACACCACGGCCCGGGTGCTCGGCATCGTGGGCATCGTCGTGGGCGCCGCGGGTGTCGCCTTCGGCGTGCTGGCCGGCCGTCGCCGTACCGCCGCCTGATCCGTCGGCAGAGCCACCCTTCGGGGTGCGCCGGCCCGGCACACGCCTGCCCCGGTGCACCCCGGCCCCCTCACATCTGGGACATTTTCGTATGCGCACGAAGAGCTCGAAGAGCACTGACAGCAGCACTGACAGCAGCACTGAAGCGGGTATCGAAGCAGGTACCGCAGTAAGCACCGACCACGGCACCGTCCGCACCGTCCGTACGGGCCGCCGCAGGGCACTCGCCGCGGCCGCCCTGCTGAGCGCGGCCGCTCTCACGCTGACCGCCTGCGGCAGCGGCGGGGACGACAAGCCCGTCGCCGACGTCTCCGTAGAGAAGGACTCCGGCAAGGCCGCCACGGTCCTGGACAACCCGTACAAGAAGCCGAACCTCGTCCTCAAGGACGTGAACGGCAAGAAGTACGACCTGCGCGAGCAGACCAAGGGCAAGGCGACCCTGCTCTACTTCGGCTACACGCACTGCCCCGACGCCTGTCCCCTGACGATGGGCAACATCGCGGTCGCCAAGAAGGAACTGGAGAAGTCCGGCCTCTCCAAGGCCGAACGGGACAAGCTCCGGGTCGTCTTCGTCACCACCGACCCCGACCGCGACACGTCCGCCCACCTCAAGGAGTGGCTGGACGGCGTGGACTCCGACTTCGTCGGCCTGACCGGCGACTTCGCGACCATCCAGGCCGGGGCCAGCCAGGTCGCGATCAGCGTCGAGCCGACCAAGAAGGACAAGAAGGGCAAGCTCGTCTCGATGCACGGCACATCGGTCATCGCCTACTCGCCGAAGACCGACAAGGGATACGTCCTCTACGGAGAGAAGGCCACCTCGGCCGACTACACCAGGGATCTCCCCAAGCTCATCAAGGGAGAGACCCCGTGAACCACCGCACCACCACCCACCGCCGCGCCCTCGCGGGCGGCGCCATAGCGCTGGCCGCGGCGCTGACCCTGGCGGGCTGCGGCGGCGACTCCGACGCCAAGGAGTCCGCCGACAAGCCCGAACTGAAGGTCAGCGGGGCCTTCATCCCCGAGCCCACCATGGACGACATGGCCGCGGGCTTCCTGAAGATCGACAACGCGGGCGGCGCCGACAAGCTGACCTCCGCCACCAGCGACATCGCGGGCGACGTCACGCTGCACAGCTCCAAGGACGGCGCGATGAAGGAGCAGGAATCCTTCACCGTGCCCGCCGAAGGACAGCTCGACTTCACCCGCGGCGGCAACCACCTGATGTTCGAAAAGCTGAAGCGCAAGCCGAAGCAGGGCGACAAGGTGGCCGTGACACTGCACTTCCAGAAGTCGGACCCGATCAAGGTCGAGGTGCCGGTCAAGGAAGCGACGCACAACCCCGAGCAGCAGGGCGAGTCGGCACACGGCTCGCACAAGTCGCACTGAGGGACGGACCGTTGATGCAGACCATCGCTCCCCGCTCCGGGAACGCTCCCGGTTCCAGGACCGCTCCCGGTTCCAGGACCGCTGGCCACGCCTGGACCGGCGTGCCACGCCTCCTGCGGCTCCTCCTGGTGATCGTCGCCGCGACCGGCGCGTTCCTCGCCGGTGCCGCGCCCGCCTCCGCGCACGCCGCGCTGACCGGCAGCGACCCGAAGCAGGGAGCGGTGGTCCCCAAGGCTCCCGACCAGGTGAAGCTCACCTTCTCCGAGAAGGTCGCCATGTCGGACGGCTCGGTGCGGGTGCTCGACCCCTCGGGCAAGCGCGCCGACACCAAGAAGACCACCGACCTCGGCTCCAACACCTACGGCGTGAAGCTCCGTCCCGGCCTGCCCGACGGCACCTTCACCGTCGCCTACCAGGTGGTCTCCGCCGACAGCCACCCCGTCGCCGGCGCCTTCACCTTCTCCATCGGCGCGCCCTCCGACACCAAGGTCGCGCTGCCCGACCAGGAGGCGGGCGGCGGCCTGGTCGGCGTGCTCTACGACATCGCGCGCTACTTCTCGTACGCCGGGTTCATCCTGGTCGTCGGCGGCGCCGCCTTCGTGCTCGGCTGCTGGCCGCGCGGCGCGGGCGTACGGCCCGTCCAGCGCCTGGTGACGTACGGCTGGGTCACGCTGACCGGCGCCACCCTCGCCCTCCTCCTGCTGCGCGCCCCCTACACCAGCTCCGGCAAGCTCGCCGACGCCTTCGACATGGGCAAGCTCGGCGACGTCCTCAACACCAAGACCGGCGCGGCCCTGGTCTCCCGGCTGCTGCTGCTCGCCGCCGCCGCGCTGTTCATCGCGGTGCTCTTCGGGGCGTACGAGAAGCGGACCGACCCCAAGGAGAAGAAGGACCTCACCTTCGGGCTCGCCATCGGCGGCACCGTCGTCGCCATCGGGATCGCGGCGACCTGGGCGATGGCCGAACACGCGTCGACCGGCATCCAGGCGGGGCTCGCGATGCCCGTCGACGTGCTGCACCTGCTGGCCGTCGCCGCCTGGCTCGGCGGGCTCGCCGCGCTCGTCGTCGCGCTCTACCGCACGCCGTCGGTGGAGGAGGCGGCCGTACGGCGGTTCTCACGGGTCGCCTTCACCAGCGTCGTCGTCCTCGCCGCGACCGGCCTCTACCAGTCGTGGCGGCAGGTCGGCTCGTGGTCGGCGCTGACCGGTACGTCGTACGGGCAGCTGCTCCTCGTCAAGGTCGGCCTGGTCGTCGTCCTGGTGGGCGTCGCCTACATCTCGCGGCGCTGGACCGGCCGCATCGCCGCGGAGGCGGGCGGACTCGCCCCGGAGGCCGCGGCCGCCGTGGTCGTCGAGCAGCGCACGGAGAAGCCCGTCACGGTGCCCTCCGGCGGCGCCGACGCCCAGCGCTCCGCCCAGCTCGCCCGCCAGCAGGCGGCCATGGCGAGCGCCCGCGAGAAGCGCATCCGCGACGCCGACCCGCACCGCTCGGGGCTGCGCCGCTCGGTGCTCACCGAGGCGGGCATCGCCGTCGTCCTGCTGGCCGTCACCACGATCCTGACGACCACCGAGCCGGGCCGTACGGAGGAGGAGGCCGCCAAGGCCACCTCGGCCGCGGCGGCGCAGCGCTCGGGCCCGCTCACGCTCAAGGTGCCCTTCGACACAGGTGGCCAGGACGGCAAGGGCACGGTGCAGCTCGACCTCGACCCGGGCCGCACCGGCAGCAACGCCCTGCACATCTACGTGAAGCGGCCCAACGGCAGCGCCTTCGACATCCCCGAGGTGAAGGTCTCCTTCACTCTGGAGTCGAAGGACGTCGGACCGCTGCCCGTCGCTCCCGACCACATCGCCACCGGACACTGGAGTGCGAGCGGGGTGCAGATCCCGATGGCGGGCGACTGGAAGATCGCGGTGACCGTGCGGACCTCGGACATCGACCAGGTCACCGTGAAAAAGAACGCGCAGATCGGCTGAACGGAACCACCATGGCGGACAACGGGATCTCGCGGCGTCGGCTGCTCGGCACCGCGGGCGCGACCGGCCTCGCGCTCGGCGCGGGGGGCGGCGCGGTCGGCTATGCCGCGGCCTCCTCGGGCTCGGGCTCGTCCTCGGACGGCGTGTCGAAGGCGGCGCTCGCGTCGCTCGGCACGGACGAGGTCATGTTTCACGGGAAACATCAGGCAGGCATCACCACGCCGACACAGGCCAGCGGCCACCTCGCCGCCTTCGACCTGACGGCGGGCGCCGGTCGCAAGGAGGCGGCGGCCCTGCTGCGCCGCTGGTCGGCCACTGCCGCGCGGCTGATGGCGGGCGAGCCCGTGGCGGGCGACGACACGTCGGTCGCCCGGGACGCGGGCCCCTCCTCCCTCACCGTCACGTTCGGCTTCGGCGCGAGCTTCTTCGCCCGTACGGGCCTTGCGAAGCAGCGCCCGGACGCCCTCGATCCACTGCCGGACTTCTCGTCCGACCGGCTCGACAAGGCGCGCAGCAACGGCGACCTGTGGGTGCAGATCGGCGCGAACGACTCGCTGGTAGCCTTCCACGCGCTGCGGGCGATCCAGCGGGACGCGGCGGGGGCGGCGCGCGTGCGCTGGCAGATGAACGGCTTCAACCGCTCCCCTGGCGCCACCGCGCACCCGATGACGACCCGCAATCTGATGGGCCAGGTCGACGGCACGAACAACCCGAAGCCGTCGGACAAGGACTTCGACGAGCGCGTCTTCGTGCCCGCCGACGGCGACCCCGCGTGGATGGCGGGCGGCTCCTACGTGGTCGTACGCCGGATCCGGATGCTCCTCGACAGCTGGGAGAAGCTCGGCCGCAAGGACCAGGAGGCGGTGATCGGGCGGCACAAGTCGGACGGTTCGCCGCTGACCGGCGGCACGGAGACCACCGAGCCCGACCTGGAGAAGACCGGCGCCGACGGCACGCTCGTCATCCCCGTCAACGCGCACGCCCGCATCTCGCGGCCCGACCAGAACGGCGGCGCCGCGATGCTGCGCCGCCCCTTCTCGTACCACGACGGCTTCGACGGCAAGGGCGCGCCGGACGCGGGGCTGCTCTTCGTCTGCTGGCAGGCGGACCCGGTCCGCGGCTTCGTCCCGGTCCAGCGCAAGCTCGACCGGGGCGACGCCCTGTCGGAGTTCCTCCGGCACGAGTCGAGCGGGCTCTTCGCGGTGCCGGGCGGGGCGGCGAAGGGCGAGTACGTGGGGCAGCGGCTGCTGGAGGGGTGAGGGGCCCCGCGGGGGTGCGGGGGTCGCCCTGTGAGACGCGTGAGCCATGCCACGTACGGGCCATTAGGGTGACGGTATGTCGGCCACGCGCTACACCTATCTCGGCCCCGAGGGCACCTTCACCGAGGCCGCTCTCCGCACGCTGCCCGAAGCGGCCGCCCGGGAGCTGGTCCCGATGGTGTCCGTACCGGCCACGCTCGACGCGGTCCGCAACGGCGAGGCGGCGGCCGCGCTCGTGCCCATCGAGAACTCTGTCGAGGGCGGCGTCACCACCACCGTCGACGAACTCGCCAAGGGCGAGCCCCTGATGATCTACCGCGAGGTGGTCCTGCCGATCACCTTCGCCCTGCTCGTGCGCCCGGGCACCGCGCTCACCGACATCAAGACGGTGACCGGCCACCCGGTGGCCCAGCCCCAGGTGCGCAACTGGCTCGCCGCGCACCTGCCCGACGCCCTGTGGGAGTCGGCCGCCTCGAACGCGGACGGCGCGCGCCTGGTCCAGGAGGGCCGCTTCGACGCCGCCTTCGCGGGCGAGTTCGCCGCGGCGACGTACGGGCTCGTGCCGCTGGTCAGCGAGATCCACGACGCGGTGAACGCCGAGACCCGCTTCGTGCTCGTCGGCCGCCCGGCCAGGCCCGCCGCGCCGACGGGCGCCGACAAGACCTCCGTCGTGATCTGGCTCGGCGACGACCACCCCGGCGCGCTGCTCGAACTGCTCCAGGAGTTCGCCGTACGCGGCGTCAACCTCATGCGGATCGAATCGCGCCCGACCGGCCAGGGCATCGGCAACTACTGCTTCTCGGTGGACGCCGAGGGGCACATCACCGACCGCCGGGTCGGCGAGGCGCTGATGGGCCTCAAGCGGATCTGCCCCCAGGTGCGCTTCCTCGGCTCGTATCCGCGGGCAGGGGCGGCGCCCGCCGATGTGCGGCCGCTGCGGCCCGGCACGTCGGACGAGGCGTTCATGGCGGCGGCGGACTGGCTGGCGCGCAGCCAGGACGGCCGTTTCTAGCCAATCGCCCCAGTCCTACCTGCAGATTTACGTTGTCCACAGAAGTTATCCACAGGTGTGCGTCTCGACCTGGGGACAAGTCGACAACGAAGCACGACATGGTCGACAAATCTGCCTACAGGGCCCAACTCCATCCACAGTCTCGTACGTCACCCCTCGTCCACTCTTTTCCATTGATCAACTCTTTGGAGCGAACCATTTCCACTCGAAAGTGGGGATGAGCGTGGTTTGGGAAAGGAATCCTTCGTCACGCATGCGGCTTTCGGAATGACTACTTCCGGCATCCACAGATCTTTCGCACACCCTGTGGATAACTCTTCGGAGGGCTACATTCCTGTGGACAACAGGAGTGCACCGGCACTCCAAGTCCCGCCTCCCGCAAGGGGTTCAGGTCAAGGCGGCGAGGGCACTCTGCCCCATTTCGGGGATTGGCACCTTTTTCATTGACCGGCCGTCGACACATGCGAGACGGAGCTTTTCCGGCCGAATCGATGCCGGATCGATCATGATTACGCACCCCTCGAACCGGGAATTCATTTCCTAGCAAACCGGGCATAACGTACACAATGGAATATCGAGTCGTGGGCCGGAACCGCTCGACGGTAGCCTTGAGGGGTGATTGACCTTCGCCTGCTCCGTGAGGACCCCGACCGTGTTCGCGCCTCCCAGCGCGCCCGTGGAGAGGACGTCGAGCTCGTCGACGCCCTGCTCTCCGCCGACGAGCGGCGCAGGTCGTCCGGCGTCCGCTTCGACGAGCTGCGCTCCGAGCAGAAGTCGCTCGGCAAGCTCATCCCCAAGGCCACGCCCGAGGAGCGCGCCGAGCTCCTGACGAGGGCCGAGCAGCTCAAGGTCGACGTGAAGTCCGCCGAGGCGGCTCAGAACGAGGCCGACGAGGAGACCAAGAGCCTCCTGCTGAAGCTCGGCAACATCGTCCACGCGGACGTCCCCGTAGGCGGCGAGGAGGACTTCGTCGTCCTCGACACCATCGGCACCCCGCGCGACTTCGCGGCCGAGGGCTTCGAGCCGAAGGACCACCTGGAGCTCGGCGAGGCGCTCGGCGCCATCGACGTCGAGCGCGGCGCGAAGGTCTCCGGCTCGCGCTTCTACTACCTCACCGGCGTCGGCGCGCTCCTGGAGCTCGCCCTGGTGAACGCGGCGATCGCGCAGGCGACGGAGGCCGGGTTCGTCCCGATGCTGACGCCCGCCCTGGTCCGCCCGCGCGCCATGGAGGGCACCGGCTTCCTCGGCCAGGCCGCGGACAACGTGTACCACCTGGAGAAGGACGACTACTACCTGGTCGGCACCTCCGAGGTGGCCCTCGCCGGGTACCACATGGACGAGATCATCGACGCCGACAAGCTGCCCCTGCGGTACGCCGGTTTCTCGCCCTGCTTCCGCCGCGAGGCGGGCACGTACGGCAAGGACACCCGCGGCATCTTCCGCGTGCACCAGTTCGACAAGGTCGAGATGTTCTCGTACGTCGACCCGGCCGACGCGGAGAACGAGCACCAGCGCCTCCTGGAGTGGGAGAAGCAGTGGCTGACCGGCCTCGGCCTGCCCTTCCAGGTGATCGACGTCGCCACCGGTGACCTCGGCTCCTCGGCCTCGCGCAAGTTCGACTGCGAGGCGTGGATCCCCACCCAGGGCAAGTACCGCGAGCTGACCTCGGCCTCGAACTGCGACGGCTTCCAGGCCCGCCGCCTCTCCGTGCGCATGCGCGAGGGCAAGAAGATCCAGCCCCTCGCGACGCTGAACGGCACGCTGTGCGCCGTCCCGCGCACCATCGTGGCCATCCTGGAGAATCACCAGCAGGCCGACGGCTCCGTGGTGGTGCCCGAGGTGCTGCGTCCTTACCTCGGGGGACGAGAGATTTTGGAGCCCATCGCCAAGTGAGCCACCCAGCTCCGGTCACGCCCTCCTTCCCGTACAAGCTGGTCGCGACCGACCTCGACGGGACGCTGCTGCGCCCCGACGACACGGTTTCGGAACGGACGCGCGAGGCGCTCACCGCGGTCACCGCGGCGGGCGCCGCGCACATCATCGTCACCGGCCGTGCGGTGCCCTGGACCCGTCACATCCTCGACGACCTCGGCTACGAGGGCATAGCGGTGTGCGGGCAGGGCGCGCAGGTCTACCACGCGGGGGAGCGCCGGCTGCTGACGTCGGTGACGCTCGACCGGCAGCTGGCGGGCCTCGCGCTGGCCAAGATCGAGGCGGAGATCGGCCCCCTGGCACTCGCCGCGAGCCGCGACGGCATCGACGGCGAGGTCCTGGTCGGCCCCGGGTACGGGGTCCAGGAGGGCCCGCTCCCGGTGATCCCCTTCACGGACATCGCCGATCTGTGGGCGGCCCCGCTGAACAAGGTGTACGTCCAGCACCCCGGCCTCGGCGACGACGCCCTCGCGGACGTGGCCCGTCAGGTGGCGGGCGACCTGGTCGGCGTCACGATGGCGGGCGAGGGCATCGTCGAGCTCCTGCCCCTCGGCCTCTCCAAGGCCACGGGCCTCTCCCTGGCGGCCCGCCGCCTGGGCGCGAAGGCCGCGGACACGATCGCCTTCGGCGACATGCCCAACGACATCCCGATGTTCGCCTGGTCGGCCCACGGCGTAGCCATGGCCAACGCCCATGAGGAACTCAAGGCGATCGCCGACGAGGTGACCACGTCGAACGAGGCGGACGGCATCGCGGTGGTGCTGGAGCGGTTGCTGGCGTAACAGCCCGTCCGGCGTTTGAGGACGAACTCGGCGGAGCCGGTGACGACACCGGCCCCGGACCCGAGCACCACGACCCGCTCAAGCCCAGTGCAACGCTACGCGGAGGATGCGCGGATCGAACGCGCGCGGGGCTGTCGACCCCGACGACGGCTTAGCAAGCCGCTGCCTTACCACTCGGCCAATCCTCCGGGTGGGCGGCCCGCGCAGAACGGTCTCTGCGCGCTCGAAGCGGCCGCCCCGGGCAGCTCCCCCGTGAGCGGGGCTCCACGGAGTGAGTAACTACTCCGGCGCCTGCCGCGGGCTGCCCTGGTGGGAACTCGACGGACTCGTCCTGACGGACACGTCGGCTCCTCTCCCAGCAGGTGAGCGCCAATTCCTGGCGCGGTGACGTCAACTACTCTGCCCGCAACGCGAGTTCACCGCCACCGAATAAATCCGCCCCGGCGCCGCCGCGACGCTAGCGCCGACGCCACTTCCTCCGGCGTGACCTGCTGAAGAACCATCCCGCGGGCGGCTCGTCGGAGCGCCACGGCTGCGGCTCGGGCGCCCCGCGCGCCCGCCACCGCTCGGCGAGCATGCGGGCCCGCGCCGACGGCTCCTCCGCCGCCGCGGACCGCACGAAGTCCTCGTCCAGGACGACGTCGTCCCAGTCCTCCTCCGATGCCCTCGCCATCGCGGCACCTCCTCGGAAACAGCGCACCCTCCCACCAGTGTCCTGATGGGAGGGTGAAAGCACCGTCAAGACGGGCGCGGGCTACTCCTCCCCGGCCAGCTTCAGCGTCCGCAGCTTCTGTCCCGCGTACCAGGTCGTGACGACCGTGACCACGACCAGCAGGATCGTCGCGGCGGGCAGGCCGACGTCCGAGGTGATCAGATCGCCCTCGCCGACCTTCTGGGCCACCGCGAGGGACCACTGCTGCACGCTGAGGGTGCGCGCCCCGGCGACCAGGGAGCCGAAGAGGGCCTCCCAGACCAGGGCGTAGACGAGCCCGAAGACCACGGCGTGCCGGGTGACGGTGCCGAGCAGCAGGAAGATCGCCGCGTAGGTGATCGAGGCGACCAGCGACGCGATGGTGTACGCGATGGCGATCTGCTGTCCGTTGCCGTTCAGGATCATTCCGGCGATGAACGTCGGGATCGCGGAGAACGCCATGGTGACGGCGATGGCGACGATCAGCTTGGTGAAGATGATCGTGGGCCGCTTGATCGGCTTGGAGAGCAGGTAGACGACGGATCCGTCGTCGATCTCCGGGCCGATCGCGCCCGTGCCCGCGATGACGCCGATGATCGGCACCATCGTGGCGAGCGCGAATCCGCCCAGGACGTCGACGGCCACTTGGTCGTCGGCGCCGCTGAAGCCGCGGACGGCGGCGGAGATCACGATGAGCAGGACGGGCAGGGCGCAGAGGATCAGAGCCCGGCGGCGGCCGAGCAGGGCCCGGTAGGTGAGCCGGGCGACAGTGGGGTCGTACACGATGGCTCCCTTTCAGGCCGCGACGAGATAGGAGAAGACCGACTCGAGGGACTCGTCCGAGGGCGAGACCGTCAGGAGCCGGATGCCGTGCTCACGGGCGACCCGTGGCAACAGCGTGGTGAACCGGCCGAAGTCGACCGCCTGAATGCGCAACGCGCCCTCCTTGAGGTCGACTTCGATGCCGGCCGTAGACGGATCGGCGATCAGCGCGGCGGCCAGGGCGCGGTCGTCGCTGGAACGGATCAGGTAGCGGTGCGGGCGGTCGGTCATCAGGCGGCGGATCTTGCGGAAGTCACCGCTCGCCGCGTGCCGCCCGGCGACGATCACCTCGATGTGCGAGGCGAGTTGCTCGACCTCTTCGAGGATGTGCGAGGAGAACAGGACCGTGCGGCCCTGGTCGCCCATGTTCCGCAGGAGGTCCATCAGCTGCATGCGCTGGCGCGGGTCCATGCCGTTGAAGGGCTCGTCGAGCAGCAGCACGGACGGCTCGTGGACCAGGGCGGAGGCCATCTTCACGCGCTGGCGCATGCCCTTGGAGTACGTCGAGATCTTGCGGTCCTGCGCGTACTCCATCTCGACCGTGGCGAGCGCCTTCTTGGCGGCCCGCTCGTCGAGGCCGTGCAACTCGGCGTTGGCGACGACGAATTCGCGGCCCGTGAGGAAGTCGTACATCGCCTCGCGCTCGGGGACGATGCCGATGTCCTTGTAGATCTGCTCGTTGCGCCAGATCGGCTTGCCGTCGAGCGTGACGCTGCCCGTGGAGGGGGCGAGGAAGCCGCCCATCATGTTGATGAGGGTGGACTTGCCCGCGCCGTTGGGACCGAGGAGTCCCGTGACTCCCGGGCCGATGTTCATGGTGATGTCGTTGACCGCCACCACGTTTCCGAACCAGCGCGATGTGTGGTCGATGTTGATCATCGTCATCAGAGGCCGACCTTCCGGTAGCGGCGCATCATGGCGCCGTAGCAGCCCGCGATGAGGCCGAGAACGACGAGTGCGTAGATGACGCCGACGCCCGTGGACGGCCCTTCCCCGCCGGGGAAGGCCGAGGTCGCGCCGAGGAAGGCGGTCTGCACGCCGTCGATGAGGGTGATCGGCGAGAAGAGTCCGAGCCAGGCGATGGCGCCGGTGCTGCCCTGGTCGAAGGCGATCGCCTGGACCGTGGACACCGCTCCGTAGGTGATGGTCAGGACCGCGATGACGGCGGCGATGCCGAAGCCGCGCCGGGGGGTGATCGCCGAGATGACGAGCGCGATGCCGCCGAAGAGGAGCGAAAGGAGCGCCACGGAGACGAGTCCTTGGGCGAATCCCTTGGTCTGGTCGGCGAAGTCGAGCTTGGCGAGCAGCGCTCCTACGTAGAGCACGAGCAACGGGGCCGCCGTGAGGATGAAGAGGGCCGAGCTCATCGCGGCGAACTTCGCCTGGACGTAGTCGCCGCGCTCGATGGGCCGGGAGAAGTAGAGCGGCACCGTCTTGAAGCGCAGGTCACGTGACACGGTCTGTGGCGCCTGCGCGGCCAGGAAGAGGCCGATGACGGCCTGCATGACGATCGCGTAGCGCGTGTAGTCCACGGGGAGGCTGTTGGCCTTGGTGGCCACGGCGACCGCGACCATGATCGCGGCGGGCACGCACATCACCGCGAAGAGGACCATGGGCAGGACCTTGGACTTGGCGGAGCGCCCGAGGCCGTACGCGCCGCGCAGGCTCTGGGAGAAGAGCGAGCGGCGGGCGTAGGCGCGGCCGAGGCGGGGGCCTTCGTAGTTGCGGTACCCGATGTTGTGGATCTGGGTGGATTCCGTGCTCATCGCTCGCCTCCTTCCTGCTGTGCGGTGGCCGCGGTGGCTGCGGTGGCTGCCCAGGCGGCCGCGCGCTCGGAGACGGGCTCCTGCCGCGGCTCTTCCTTGAAGACCTCCGCGATGTGGTGCCTGCGCTGTTCCATCCGGACCAGGCCGATGTCGAGGTCGGCGACGAGGTCGCGCACGAGGTCGTAGGTCTCCTCGCCCTCGGCGGTGAGCAGGATCGTGTGTCCCGCGCCGGGCAGCTCGCCGCCGGCCTCCGTGTCGATGCCGCGGCCCTGGAGCGCGTCGCGCAGCGCGCGGGTGCCGTCGGGGTGGGCGTCGGTGTCGGTGACCTCGACGGCGAGCGTCGTGGTGGTCTGGGTGAAGTCGGTGGTGGAGCTGGACCGCAGGAGCTTGCCGCCGTCGACGACGACGACGTGGTCACAGGTGCGCTCCAGCTCGCCGAGGAGGTGCGAGGTGACGAGGACCGAGATGCCGAAGTCGGTGTGGACGCGGCGGATCAGGCCGAGCATCTCGTCGCGCCCGACCGGGTCGAGGCCGTTCGTCGGCTCGTCGAGGAAGACCAGCTGGGGGTCGTGCACCAGGGCCTGCGCGAGCTTCACGCGCTGCTTCATGCCCGTCGAGTAGCCGCCGATGGGGCGGTACCTCTCCTCGTAGAGACCCACGTGCCGCAAGGTGTCCGCGGTGCGTTCGCGGGCCGCGGTGGGCGGGAGTCCGGACATGCGCGCCATGTGGACGACGAACTCGGTGGCCGAGACGTCGGGCGGCAGGCAGTCGTGCTCGGGCATGTATCCGACGCGTTCGCGGATCTCGCCGCCACTGGTGGCGACGTCGAGGCCGAGCACGGACGCGCGGCCCTCCGTGGCGGGGGACAGACCCAGCAGGATCTTGATCAGTGTGGACTTGCCGGCTCCATTGGCTCCGACGAGTCCGGTCACACCGGGCCCGATGTCCATGGAGAGCCGGTCAAGCGCGGTCACCCTCGGGAACCGCTTGCTCAGGCTTTCGGTCGCGATCACAGTCACGCTTCGAAGGTAGTGGCGCAGAGCACACCAGTCGTCAGACCACGGGCTTGCCCTGACCTCACTCTGGAGTATTACGGGCCCGTAAGGGTCGTCCGGAAGTCGACCCTTGGGGGTTCTTCCGGACCTGTCCCGCAGGGTTGGGCAGAGCTATTGACGTAGCCGCCGGTCATTGTCACATTCATCAGTGTCAAGTTACGAGCGCGTACAGCGATGGACCGGACAGAGGCCTGGCACGCACGGGCCGGACACGGGACGGACGGTGGCATGACCTCAGCAGTTGCAGGCGAACTCTCCGCGGAGCTGCGGGGGTTCAGGGAAGTGCAGACCCTCGCGTACGCATGCGCGGAAGCGGTCGCCGCCCAGCTCAAGCCGGGTGTGACGGAGCGCGATGCGGCGCGGATGCAGCGCGACTGGCTGCGCGAGCGCGGTGTGCGGGACTGGTTCCACCTGCCCTTCGCCTGGTTCGGGGACCGCACGGCGTTCGTGAACTTCCGGATCCCCCTGCAGTTCTTCCCGACGAACCGGAAGCTGGAGCCGGGGATGCCCTTCATCCTCGACATGGCCCCGGTCTACAAGGGGTTCACCGCCGACATCGGCTACTCGGGCTGCCTTGGTCTCAATCCCGTGCACGACAAGCTCCTCGCCGACCTGGAGGCGCACCGCGAGCTGATCCTGCGCGAGGTGCGCGAGCGCCGCCCGCTGCGCGAGATATACGAGGACGTGGACCGCCTCATGGTCCGCCAGGGCTATGCCAACCGCCACCGCGCCTACCCCTTCGGCGTCATCGCGCACAAGGTCGACCGGGTCAAGGAGCGCCGCCTGACGCCGCACCTCTTCGGGTTCGGCACGCAGTCGCTGAAGGGCCTGGCGAGCGACGCGATCCACGGCCACCGGGACGGCTGGTCCCCGCTGTGGTCCCCCTACAAGTTCTCCGACCACCCGCCCCGCCAGGGGCTCTGGGCGGTCGAGCCGCACCTCGGATTCCGGGGTACGGGCGCGAAGTTCGAGGAGATCCTGGTCGTCACCGACTCCAAGGACCCCGAACAGAGCGCGTTCTGGCTGGACGACGACCTGCCGCACGTGCGGCGCTGGGCTGAGGAGAGGGCCGCCGCATGACGACCGCAGACATCCACAAGAGCACCGGCGGCAAGAGCACCGGCGGCATCTGGAAGGACGCTCGCGAGCGCTGGGTGCGCACGGGCGGTGTCGAGCTGTGCGTCGCCGAACTGGGCGACGCGGAGCGGCCCACGGTCCTGCTGGTGCACGGCTATCCGGACTCCAAGGAAGTGTGGACCGAGGTCGCCGAGCGCCTCGCGGACCGATTCCACGTCGTCCTCTACGACGTGCGGGGCCACGGCAGGTCCACGGCCCCGCGGCCGCTGCGCGGCGGCTTCACGCTGGAGAAGCTGACTGATGACTTCATCGCGGTCATCGACGCGGTCAGCCCGGACAGGCCGGTGCACGTGGTCGGGCACGACTGGGGCTCGGTGCAGTCCTGGGAGTTCGTCACGGTCAAGCGCACGGAGGGGCGCATCGCGTCCTTCACCTCCATGTCGGGCCCCTCGCTGGACCACTTCGGGCACTGGATCAAGAAGCGGATGACCCGGCCGACCCCGCGCAAGGTCGGTCAACTCCTCGGCCAGGGCGCCAAGTCCTGGTACGTGTACATGCTGCACACCCCCGTACTGCCCGAGCTCGCCTGGCGCGGCCCGCTCGGCAAGCGGTGGCCGAAGATCCTGGAGCGCGTCGAGAAGGTGCCGTCCGGCGACTACCCGACGTCCTCGCTGCCCCAGGACGCCGCGCACGGTGCCTGGCTCTACCGGGACAACGTCCGCGCGCGGCTGCGCAGGCCCCGCGCCGACGCGTACGCGCACGCGCCCGTGCAGCTCATCACGCCCTCCGGAGACATCTTCCTGTCCGAGCGGCTCTACGACGAGTTGGAGCTGTGGGCCCCGCAGCTGGTCCGCCGCACCCTGCCCGCCAAGCACTGGGTCCCGCGCACCCGGCCCGACCAACTGGCCGCCTGGATAGGCGATTTCGTCACGAGCAACGAGGACGGCATGCCCGCCAAGAACAGTGTGGCCACGGGGAAGCACGCCGACCGGTTCGGCGGTCAGCTCGTCCTGGTCACCGGCGCGGGCAGCGGCATCGGACGGGCCACCGCGTTCGCCTTCGCCGAGGCGGGCGCGCGCGTGGTCGCCGTCGACCGGGACGCGGAGAGCGCGGCCCGCACGGCGGAGATGTCCCGCCTGATAGGCGCCCCCGCCGCCTGGGGCGAGACGGTCGACGTCACCGACGAGCAGGCCATGGAGAAGCTCGCCGAGAAGGTCGCCACGGAGTACGGAGTCGTGGACGTCCTGGTGAACAACGCGGGCATCGGCCTCTCCGGCTCCTTCCTCGACACCAGCGCCGAGGACTGGAAGAAGGTCCTGGACGTCAATCTGTGGGGCGTCATCCACGGCTGCCGCCTCTTCGGCAGGCAGATGGCCGAGCGCGGCCAGGGCGGCCACATCGTCAACACCGCGTCCGCCGCGGCCTATCAGCCCTCCAAGGCGCTGCCCGCCTACAGCACCTCCAAGGCGGCCGTCCTGATGCTCAGCGAGTGCCTGCGCGCGGAGCTCGCGGGCCAGGGCATCGGGGTCTCCGCGATCTGCCCGGGCCTCGTGAACACGAACATCACGGCGACGTCCCGCTTCGTCGGGGTCGACGCCGACGAGGAGAAGCGCCGCCAGAAGAAGTCCTCCCGGCTCTACGGGCTGCGCAACTACCCGCCGGAGAAGGTCGCCGACGCGGTCCTGCGCGCCGTCGTGAAGAACCAGGCGGTGGTCCCGGTCACCCCCGAGGCCCGCGGCGCCCACCTCATGTCCCGCTTCACTCCCAAGGCCCTGCGCGCGATCGCCCGATTGGAGCCACCGTTGTGAGCACGGAGAAGAACGCCGATACGCGCGCCGAGGAGCACTACAGGATCGTGCCGCGCCGGGTCTCGTTCGACTGGGACGAGACGCCGCTGCACTGGATTCCGGACGAGCCGACCGCCACCCACGTCATCAACGTCCTGCACTTGCTTCTCCCCGCGGGGGAGCGGTGGTTCGTGAAGGTCTTCAAGGAAGGCCTTCCGCTGGTCACCGACCCGGTGCTGCTGAAGGACGTCAAGGGCTTCATGGGCCAGGAGGCCACGCACAGCGTGCAGCACGCGCACGTGCTCGACCACCTGGCCGCGCAGCACCTGGACACCGCGGCCTTCACGAAGTACGTCGACTTCCTCTTCGAGAAACTCCTCGGCGAGGAGCCGCCGTTGGGGGCGCCGATTCCGACGCAGGAGTGGCTGCGCTTCCGCCTCTCCGTGGTCGCCGCGATCGAACAGTTCACCGCGGTCCTGGGGAACTGGGTGCTGCACGCCGAGGGCCTGGACCGCGCCGGTGCCGACGAGGTCATGCTCGACCTGCTGCGCTGGCACGGCGCGGAGGAGGTCGAACACCGCGCGGTCGCCTTCGACATGTACCAGCACTGCGGCGGCACGGGCGCGCCCCGGTACGCCCGCCGGATCGCGGGCATGGCGGTCACCGCGCCCGTGATGCTGTACCTGTGGATCTGGGGCACCGCCTATCTGATCCGCCACGACCCCCAACTCGCGGGCCGACTGCGGTACTCACTGGCCGGGCACAACAAGGCGGTCGCCAAGGGCCTGCTGCCCACC
The DNA here is from genome assembly GCF_008704495.1 of Streptomyces kanamyceticus. Classification (NCBI taxonomy): domain Bacteria; kingdom Bacillati; phylum Actinomycetota; class Actinomycetes; order Kitasatosporales; family Streptomycetaceae; genus Streptomyces; species Streptomyces kanamyceticus. The sequence continues at coordinate 5,112,851 of NZ_CP023699.1, read as the reverse complement.
TGGCGGGAGCTCGGCACGGCCATACCCCGCTACCTGCGGCGGTCGTACCATCCCTCGCAGGAAGGCTCGCTGCGCAAGGCCGTCGAGTATCTGGCGCAGTCACCCGCGGCACGTGCCGCGGCCGCGGCGGTGGGCCGAGCGGCCATCGCCTAGCACGAGGCAACACGGAGGGCGGGGAGCGTGGAGTACACCGAGCCCACGGAGCGGTTCCGGCTGGAGTACCGGATCGAGGACCTGGCGCACCACAGCGGCGCCACGGTCCGCACGATCCGCGCCTACCAGGACCGCGGGCTGCTCCCCCGCCCGGAGCGGCGCGGCAGGTCCAATGTGTACGGCGACGCGCACCTGGCGCGGCTGCGGCAGATCGCCGACCTGCTCGACCGGGGCTACACCCTGGCCTCCATCAAGGAGCTCCTGGAGGCCTGGGACGCGGGCCGGGGACTCGGCGGCGTGCTCGGCCTCGCCGCCGAGGTCGACGGGCCCTGGACGGACGAGAAGGCCGACCGGATCACCCGCGCCGAGCTCGACGCGGCCTTCGGCGGCACCCCGGACGAGGCGGCCGTCGCCGACGCCGTCGCGCTCGGCGTCCTGGAACCCGTGCAGGGAAGCGACGACGAGTTTCTCGTGCCGAGTCCCCAAGAGCTCGCGGTGGCCGTCGAGTTGTACGCGGCGGGAGTTCCGCTCTCCGCGATCTCGGGGCATTTGCGGGAGTTGCGGGGACAGGTCGAGCACATCGCCTCCCGTTTCCTGGAGTTCACCACCGAGCACGTCTTCGCGCGATATCTCGGCAATCACCCGCCGACAGAGGCGGACGCCGCAGAGGCCGCCTCTCTCGTACGCCGACTGCGGCCCCTCGCACAGCAGACGGTCGATGCCGAACTGGCGCGCGCCATGCGTCTGTTCGCCACCCTGCACCTACGGCGCCACCTCGACCCCGAGCTGCCGCCCGAGCACGCGGATCTGCCGCAGAACGTGGCCCTGCCCGCCGCCACAATGCGGGCCGTGCGGGCTCTGGTTGGTGAGGAGAACACCCCGGCGTTCATCTCCGCAGCTGCCGAACGGGAGGTCCAGGCCCGGACATTGGACGCACTTGCCTCAACTCACCTCAAGAGTGAGTAAATTGGTCAAATAGCCTTAATCGCCTGTGAGTTGTCCACAGAATCGCCAAGTAGCCTGTGGATAACTGGACTTGGCTGTGGATCAAACCTGTGGATTGAAATTGGCGGATGAAAAATGGGCGACCGAAAGTGAACGGAGCCGGAAAGGGAGGAAAGAAGAGAGGAACGAGAGAGACGAGAGGGACGATGCGGAGCGGGCGGCGGCGACGGAAGAAAATCGCGTGCGCGGGAAGCGGATCCCCGGGACGCTGAACGGATGACAGAAAGACCCCCCGCGGGGCACGAACGACAAACCCGGGGCCAAGAACCCGGCGCGCACCACCAGCGCACCGTGAAGGTGTCCAAGTACCTCTCGAAGCACCTGCGCCACCAGCCCGAGCGGATCGGGCTCACGCTCGACGCACACGGCTGGGTGGAGATCGACACGCTCCTCGCCGCGACCGCCGCGCACCGCTTCCCCCTCACCCGGGCCGAGCTCGACCACGTAGTGGAGACCAACGACAAGCAGCGCTTCGCCGTCGAGGGCACCCGGATCCGGGCCAGCCAGGGGCACACCGTCGACATCGACCTCGACCTGCCCGCGGCGACGCCGCCCGCGTACCTCTTCCACGGCACCGTGGCCCGCCTGCTGCCCGCGATCCGCGCCGAGGGGCTGCGCCCGATGAACCGGCACGCCGTGCACCTCTCGCCCGACCGCGGGACCGCGACGCGCGTCGGCGCCCGCCGCGGCCGCCCCGTCGTCCTGTCCGTGGACTCCGGCGCGCTGCACCGGGACGGACACCTGTTCCAGGTCAGCGCCAACGGCGTATGGCTCACCGCCGCCGTACCGCCCGCCTATCTGCGCTTTCCCGGCCCGCACTGAGCGGGCATGATCGGCCGCATGGAGCATCTGCACAGCACCGAGGCCGCCCTCGACGCCCTGCGCGAGCTCGCCCGTGAGTACGACAGGGAGATCGAGGTCACGCACGACATCGGTGCCGACCAGACCTCGCGCCGCGGTGCCGCGGGCATCGGCGTGACCGCCGACCCCGACGGTTCGCTGCCCCACGAGGCGTACGTGGAGTTCGGCGGCTCGCCGCGGATCTCGGTGCGGCTCTACCCCGGCGACGAGTCCGGGGACGCCGACGCGCTGATCACCGTGGAACACGTCGCGTGCCACGACATCCCGCGCGACTCCGTGCCCGCCTTCGTCCGGTCGGTCCTCTCCGGCCTCGCGCACGTCAAGGGCAGGCGCTTCCCGCCCGGCTACCGCTTCGTCGTGCCGCTGCCGGGCGACGAGACGTACAAGGAGTTCATCCCGATGGTCAGCCTGACGCCGTGGCTCAGCTCCAGGGTCCGCTGAGCGGCCGGTCCGCCGACGGACTTACGCTCGGACACATGAACCTGCGCCTGAGCACCGTGATCCTTCCCGTACTCCGCTGGCACGAGGGCGGCAGGGAGCGCTGGCAGCGCGCGGAAGAGCTCGGTTTCCACACCGCGTACACCTATGACCACCTCTCCTGGCGCACCTTCCGCGACGGCCCGTGGTTCGGCGCGGTGCCGACGCTGACCGCCGCCGCGGCCGCCACCGAGCGGATCCGGCTCGGCACGCTCGTCACCTCGCCCAACTTCCGGCACCCGGTGACACTCGCCAAGGAACTGATCACGCTCGACGACGTCTCGAACGGCCGGATCACCCTCGGCATCGGCGCGGGCGGCAACGGCTTCGACGCCACGGCGCTGCGCCCGAGCGACGAGGAGCCCTGGACGCCGCGCGAGCGGGCCGACCGCTTCGGCGAATTCCTGCCGCTCCTGGACCGCCTGCTCTCCGAGGACGTCGTCTCCCACGACGGCACGCACTACTCGGCGAGCGAGGTGCGGAACATCCCCGGCTGCGTCCAGCGCCCCCGGCTGCCCTTCGCGGTGGCCGCCACGGGACCGCGCGGACTGCGGCTCGCCGCCCGCCACGGACAGGCATGGGTGACCACGGGTGACCCGAAGCTCTTCGAGAACGGCACTCCGGAGCAGTCATTTCAAGCCATCCGCGGACAGGCCGACAAGCTCGCCGCGGCCTGCGACGAGATCGGCCGCGACGTCGCCGAACTCGACAAGATCCTGCTCACCGGCTTCACCCCGGACCGCCCGCTCGACTCCTTCGACGCCTTCGTCGACTTCGCGGGCCGCCACGCCGAGCTGGGGTTCAACGAGATCGTCATCCACTGGCCGCTGCCCGGCACATACTTCGGGACGGACGAGAAGGTCTTCGAGCGGATCGCCATGGAGGCTCCGGCCCAGCTGATCAGCGGCTCGACGGGAGCCTGACGGCACTCAGATGTGCGCCCCAGCGCACGGCCGTGCACACGGGTACGGGACAATCCGTGGCGTGACCTCAGCTACCCCTCGGCCCCAGCCCCCGGCCGCCACCGCCCCGGACGCCTTCGCCCCGTCCGGTCCGCGACCGCGGCCCCGGATGATCGCCACGGACCTGGACGGAACGCTGCTGCGCGACGACAAGTCGGTCTCCGACCGCACGGTCGCCGCGCTCGCGGCCGCCGAGGAGGCCGGGATCGAGGTGTTCTTCGTGACCGGCCGCCCGGCCCGCTGGATGAACGTGGTCAGCGACCACGTCCACGGTCACGGCCTCGCCATCTGCGGAAACGGCGCGGCGGTCGTCGATCTGCACGGCGGCCCCGGCGCGCACCGCTTCGTCAAGCTGCGCGAGCTGGAGCGGGAGATCGCCCTCGACGTGGTGCGGCGGCTGCGGGCCGCGGCACCCGGCACGTCCTTCGCGATCGAGCGGACCGGCGGGCTGCACCACGAGGAGACGTACCCCCCGCTGCACATGGAGCCCGCCGAAAGCGTCGCGCCCGCCGAGAAGCTGCTCGCGGCGGACTCCGTAGGGGCGGCCGTCGCGGACCAGCCCGTCCTGAAGGTCCTCGCCCACCACCCCGACCTCGCGCCCGACGAGTTCCTGGTCGTCGCCCGCGCCGCCATCGGCGACCGCGCCACGGTCACCCGCTCCAGCCCGAGCGCCCTCCTGGAGATCAGCGGCCCCGGCGTCTCCAAGGCCAGCACCCTGGAGCTGTGCTGCGCCGAGCGCGGCATCGCGCCCGAGGAAGTCGTCGCCTTCGGAGACATGCCGAACGACATCGAGATGCTCACCTGGGCGGGCACGTCGTACGCGATGGGCAACGCCCACCCGGACGTCATCGCCGCCGCGTCGGGGCGCACGGTCGCCAACAACGAGGACGGCGTCGCGGTCGTCATCGAGCAGATCCTGGCGGACCGGCGGACGGACGGCACGGCGGACCGACGGCAGGGCTAGAGCCTGACGCCCCGCTCGGCCAGCCACGCGCGCGGGTCCACGCCCGAGCCCAGATAGGGCGTGAGCCGCGTCTCGAAGTGCAGATGCGGGCCCGTGGAGTTGCCGGTCGTGCCCGTCTGCCCGATCCACTGCCCGGGGCGCACCCGGTCCCCCTGGTCGACGCCGACGGCCGCGAGATGCGCGTACTGCGTGAAGTAGCCGCCCTTGTGCCGCACCACGATCTCGATCCCGAAGCCCCCGCCGCACGACACGCTCTCCACCCGGCCCGCGCCGACCGCCCGCACGGGCGTGCCGATGCCGACCGCGAAGTCCTGCCCCGTGTGCCGGTGCGCCCAGCGCTCGCCCGCGCTGTCGAAGCCCGCGGAGAGTTCGTACGTCTCCACGGGCGTCACCCACGCGCGCGTGGGACGTGTTCCGGGCTGCTCCAGGCGTACGGCACCCCGGCACTTGCCCGCGGTGACCGACCGGTCGGCCTCGCCCTGAAGGGTCCACCGCGCCGACTCCAGCTTCGCCTCGATGCCGCGCTTCAGGCGCGCGAGGCGTACGTTGCGCCGGTCCAGGGAGCGCTTGGCGCGGTCCGCCCTGCGCTTGGCGACCGCGAGCCTGGCCGCGGCCCGCTGGGTCTTGGCGACGGCGCTGTTCACGGCGAGATCCGCCTGCAGCAGGGCCTGCTTGCCGCGCATCAGGTCGTCGGGGCTGTCGGCCAGGAGCAGCTGGGCGGTGTAGGGCAGGCCGCCACCGGTGCGGTACTGGGCGCTGGCCATCCGGCCCAGGTCGCCGTGGAGCACGGCCACGTGGTGCCGCTCGTCGGCGAGGAGCCGGTCCAGCCTCCGGAGCCTCGTCCGTTGGAGGCCCGCTGCCCGACGGCCCTCTTCGTAGCGTGCGGTCGCGGCGGACGCCTCTTCGTAGAGGCGTGCCACATCGGCGCTCGTGCTCGGGCCCTCGGAGCCGGCGGCGGGCGGCATGAGGCCCAGCAGCGCGCACAGCAGCACCGACACGCTCAGGAGCGGGTGCGGACGGCGGTGGCGGCTCGGGGGGCTCGGGGACATGTCAGGGATCGTTGCCCGACCCGGCGGCATGCTTCCTGCGCGACTCGTGCACTCGGGGGGCACGGTGCCCCGTACGGCCCAGGTGCATACCGCCGAACAGGGGCGTTCCCCAGAAGCCTCAGACAGGGGCGTTCTTCCGGAGCCTCAGACAGGGGCGTTCTCCAGGAGCCTCAGTACGGCGCCTGCCACACCACCGTCGTGCCGCCGCCGTCCTCGCCGATGCCGGGTCCGTACCAACTGTCGCCGCCCAGCGACTCCGCCCGCCTCTTGAGGTTCTTCAGGCCGCTGCGCCTGCCGCCCTCCGCGATGCCCACGCCGTCGTCGGCGACGGTCAGACGCACCCCCTGCTGCCCGTCGGGGAGGATCACGGAGGAGTCGACGACGACGTCGATGCGGGCGGCCTCCGCGTGCCGGAACGCGTTGGACAGCGCTTCCCGCAGGGCCGCGATGAGGTTCTTGCCCGCCAGCTCGCCGACCACGGTGTCGACGGGTCCCACGAAGTGGTGCGAGGGCTTGAAGCCGAGCGGCACGGCGGCCATGTTGATCTCGCGGAGGACCCGCGTGCGCAGCCCCGAGGGGGCCTCGGCCGGTCCCTGCTGGAGGGCGAAGATCGCCGTACGGATCTCCTGGATCGTCACGTCCAGCTCGTCGACGGCCTTGCCGACGCCGATCTGCACCTCCGGCACCACGGACCTGCGCTGGGCGCTCTCCAGCATCATGCCGGTGGCGAAGAGCCGCTGGATGACGAGGTCGTGCAGGTCCCTGGCGATCCGGTCCCGGTCCTCGTAGACCGCGAGCCGCTCCCGGTCCCGCTGCGCGTCGGCCATCATCAGGGCGAGCGCTGCCTGCGAGGCGAACTGCGCGGCCAGCGTCCGCTCAGCCTCGCTGAACGGACGTCCCCCACGCGCGCGTGGCGTCACGAGCGTCCCGAGCACCCGGCCGTCGCTCTGCAGCGGCAGCATCATGACGGGTCCGTAGTGGCGCGCCAGGTCGGTCATGACGCGTGGGTCGGTCGCCGCGTCGTCGATGAAGACGGCCTGCCCTTCGAGCAGTCGGCTGACGATGCGGCTCTCCGGAGGGACGATCATGCCCAGGGCCCCGCCGGGTTCGTCCGAGGAGACGGCGACGATCTCCATGCCGCCCTCCTCGTCGGGGAGCAGCACGATGCCCGCCGCCGAGTCCGCCAGGTGCCTCGCCTGCTCGGCGACGACCGCGAGCGCCTCCTCTGCGTCGCTGCCGGAGAGCAGGGCCGTGGTGACCGCCACGGAGCCGTCGATCCAGCGCTCGCGCTGCTTGGCGGCTTCGTAGAGGCGTGCGTTGCCGATGGCGATGCCCGCCTCCGTCGCGAGGACGCGGACCATGTGCACGTCGTAGTCGTTGAAGTCCGCCCCGCCCCGCTTCTCGGTCAGGTAGAGGTTGCCGAAGATCTCGCCCTGGACGCGGATGGGGACGCCGAGGAAGGTCCGCATCGGCGGGTGGTGGGGCGGGAAGCCGCAGGAGCGCGGGTCGGCGGAGAGATCGGCGAGGCGCAGCGTCCTGGGCTGGTGGATGAGGGCGCCGAGCAGCCCCTTGTGGCCGTCGGGCAGCCGCCCGATCCGCTCGGCCGTCTCGGGATCGATGCCGAAGTAGACGAAGTCGGAGAGCCCTTCGCCGTCTTCGGAGACGACGCCGATCGCCGCGTAGTGGGCGTCCGCCAGCTCGGCCGCGGTCTCGCAGATGCGGTCCAGGGTGGTGTGGAGTTCGAGTCCGGTGCCGACCGATCGCATGGCTTCGAGCAGTTGCGGCACCCGTGAGGTCAGCTCGGGCGAGAGCCCTTGCAGGCTGCGGGTGGCCCGCGTCGCAGCCTCCGCCGAGTCCGGTGTGCCGTCGGGGAACGGAGAGTCGGCGGAGGCCGATGGTGCTGACATGTCTTTGAGCCTAGTAAGTCCTATTTGCAGGGGAAAGTCGAGGCTCTTTCTCCAGCCCTCCAGCGCGCCCCCGGCGGCGCGCGTCCACTAGCGCGCCCCGGCCGTCAGCAGATCCGCCGCCCGCTCCAGCTCCAGCATCCGCCGCAGCGGCCCGTCGAGCGCGGCCAGCTCGTCGTACGTGCCGTGCTGCGCGACCCGTCCCGCGTCGAGGACCAGCACCTCGTCCACCGCGTCGAGCCCGGCGAGCCGGTGCGTGATGAGCAGCGTCGTACGACCCTCGGTCGCGGCGAGGAGGTCGGCGGTGAGCGCGTCGGCGGTCGGCAGGTCCAGGTGCTCGGCGGGCTCGTCGAGGATGAGCACGGGGAAGTCCGCGAGCAGCGCGCGGGCCAGGGCGAGACGCTGGCGCTGGCCTCCGGAGAGGCGCGCCCCGTGCTCCCCGACGAGCGTGTCGAGGCCGTCGGGTAGCGAGTCGGCCCAGTCGTCGAGGCGCGCGCGGACCAGGGCGTCGTGGAGCTCCGCGTCGGTGGCGTCCCGCTTGGCGAGGAGCAGGTTCTCGCGCACCGAGCTGTCGAAGATGTGCGCGTCCTGCGCGCACAGCCCGACGAGCCCGCGCACGGTGTCGCCGTCCAGCGCTGCCGCGTCCGTGCCGCCGAGCGTGTACGTCCCTTCGTACGACCCGAGGAACCGCAGCAGCACCTGGGCGAGCGTCGTCTTGCCGGACCCCGAGGGGCCGACCACGGCGATCCGCCGCCCCCGCTCCAGCGTGAGGTCCACCCCCGCGAGGGCGGGCGCGTCGGCGTCCTGCCCCTCGTAGCGGGCGCACAGTCCCTCGACCCGCAGCGGGAAGGGCGTCGTGGGCGCCTGTGCGGGCTCGGCTGGCTCGGGGACGGGCACGGGAGCGTCGAGGACCTCGTAGACGCGCTCAGCGCTCTTCCTGACCCGCTGGCGGTACTGCACGGCGAGCGGCAGACCCGCCACCGCCTCGAAGGCGGCGAGCGGCGTGAGGACGACGACGGCCAGGGTGATGCCGCCGAGCCGTCCGTCGTGCACGGCCTGCACGCCGACGAGCGCGGCGGCGGCGACCGTGAGGCCGGTGACCAGGGCGCCGAGCCCGTCACCGAGTGCCGTCGCGGTGGCGCCCCTGGAGGCGATCCGGGTCAGCGCGGCGTCGGACTCCCGCGCCTTGGCCGTACGCCGCCCCAGCGCACCGGCGACGGTCAGCTCCGCGGTGCCGGTGAGCAGGTCGGCGACGCGGGTGGCCAGCGCCCCGCGCGCGGGGGCGAGGCGCCGCTCCGCGCGCCGGGCCACGGCGCCGCTCACCAGCGGCACGCCGACGCCCGCGAGGAGCAGGCCCGCGGCGAGCACGGCGCCCGCCTCGGGCAGCAGCCAGGCGGTGAAGCCGACGGCGCCCGCGCTCACGACGGCCGCGGCGGACGCGGGCAGCAGCCAGCGCAGCCAGTAGTCCTGCAGCGCGTCCACGTCGGCCACCAGACGGGAGAGGAGGTCACCGCGCCGGGTGCCCCGCAGACCCGCCGGAGCGAGCCGTTCCAGGCGCCGGTAGACGGCGACGCGGGTGTCGGCGAGCATCCGCAGCACGGCGTCGTGGGACACGAGGCGCTCGGCGTACCGGAAGACGGCACGGCCGATCCCGAAGGCGCGGGTCGCCGTCACGGCGATCATCAGGTACATCACGGGCGGCTGTTCCGACGCCCTGGAGATCAGCCACCCGGAGGTGGCCATGAGCCCCACGGCACTGCCGAGCGCGAGGGCCCCGAGCAGCAACGCCAGCGCCAACTGCCCGCGCCGCGCCCGCGCGGCGTGCCTGACGCGGGCCAGGACCCCGCCCTTGGAGCTGGCATCCTCCGGCAGCGCTACAGGCCCGGCGTCCTGCCCGTTGTGGGCAATCGTGCCGCTGGGCGAGTGGGGCCTCCCCTGCTCGAGCGAAGCCGAGAGCTTGGGGAAGGGTGGGCACAACCCCCGCTGCCGAGCACCCTCCACGGAGGCATCTAGCCGGACCACCCGATCGGCGACAGCCAACAGCGCGGGCCGATGCACGACCAGCAGCACGGTCCTGCCGACAGCCAACCGCCGGACGGCTTCCACCACTTCCGCCTCGGTCCCACCGTCAAGCGCCGCGGTCGGCTCGTCGAGCAGCACCACGGGCCGGTCCGCCAGGAACGCCCGCGCCAGCGCGAGCCGTTGACGCTGCCCGGCGGAGAGCCCGGCCCCGTCCTCACCGAGCACGGTGTCGGCCCCGGCGGGCAGGGCGTCGACGAAGGACAGCGCCCCGGCCGAGCGCAGCGCCTCCCGCAGTTGGGCGTCGGACGCCTCCGGCCGTGCGAGCCGTACGTTCTCCGCGATGGTTCCCGCGAAGAGGTGCGGCCGCTGCGGCACCCAGGCGATCCGCTCCCGCCACCGCTCCGGAGAGACATCGGCGAGGTCGACGTCCCCGACACGGACGCGTCCGCCGTCAGGTCGCACGAAGCCCAACAGCACGTTCACCAGGGTCGTCTTGCCCACTCCGCTGGGCCCCACGAGCGCCACCGTCTCGCCGGATCCGACCTCGAAGGAGACGTCCGACACGGCGTCCGCCGACCGGCCCGGGTAGCGGACGGTCACGCCGTCGAAGGCGATGGCACCGGTGGGCGCGGGCCCCGTCCCCGCGGTCGGTGCCGGGGTCTCCAGGACCTCGAAGATCTCCTCGGCGGCCGAGAGCCCCTCCGCCGCCGCGTGGTACTGCGCACCGACCTGGCGCAGCGGCAGATACGCCTCGGGCGCCAGGACGAGGACCACGAGGCCGTCGTAGAGGTCCATCTCGCCGTGTACGAGCCGCATGCCGATGGTGACCGCGACCAGGGCGACCGAGATCGTGGCCAGCAGTTCCAGGGCGAAGGACGACAGGAAGGCGATGCGCAGCGTCCGCATCGTCGCCTGCCGGTACTCGCCGGTGATCTTGCGGATGGACTCGGCCTGCGCCTTGGCGCGGCCGAACACCTTCAGGGTGGGCAGCCCGGCCACCACGTCCAGGAAGTGCCCCGACAGGCGGGAGAGGAGCCGCCATTGACGGTCCATCCGGTTCTGTGTGGCCCAGCCGATCAGGATCATGAAGACCGGGATCAGCGGCAGCGTCACGACGATGATCGCCGCCGACACCCAGTCCTCGGTGACGATGCGGGCGAGCACCGCCACCGGCACCACCACCGCGAGGCCCAACTGCGGCAGGTAGCGCGAGAAGTAGTCGTCGAGCGCGTCCACTCCCCGCGTCGCGAGCGAGATCAGCGACCCGGTCCGCTGCCCGGTCAGCCACCCGGGACCGAGCTCCCCCGCACGCTCCAGCAGCCGTCCCCGCAGCTCCGACTTGACCGCCGCGCTCGCCCGGTGTGCGGCGAGCTCGGTCAGCCAGGAGACCAGACCCCGTCCGGCGGCGACCACGGCGAGCAGCACCAAAGGAGTGCCCAAGTCGCCTACGGAGTGGCCCTTTTGGAACGCGCCCACCACGATCTCGGCGATGAGCATCGCCTGTCCGATGACCAGGCCCGCTCCGACGAGCCCCAGAACCACCACCGCGACCAGGAAGAAGCGAGTGGCGCGGGCGTACCGAAGCAGGCGCGGGTCGATCGGTTTCACGTGAAACACACCCTCCGACGGGCTCGATGAACGAACTCAGTGCGCGGCGTCGGCGATGTGCTGCGTGCCGATCCGCTTGCGGAACACCCAGTACGTCCACGACTGGTAGAGCAGCACCACAGGCGTCGCGACGCCGGCGCACCAGGTCATGATCTTCAAGGTGTACGGACTGGACGAGGCGTTGGTGACCGTGAGGCTCCACTCCTCGTTCAGCGACGACGGCATGACGTTCGGGAAGAGCGTCAGGAAGAGCATCGCGACGGCCGCCGCGATGGTGATCCCCGACAGCGCGAACGACCAGCCCTCGCGCCCGATCTTGATCGCCGCGATGGCTCCGACCAGCGCGACGACCGCCACGATCATCGCGATCAGGCTCTTGCCGTCGCCCTTGTCCGCCTGGGTCCAGATCAGGAACCCGAGGGCGAGGACGGCCGTGACGAGCCCCAGGCCGAGCGCCATCTTCCGCGCCCGCACCCGGATGTCGCCCACCGTCTTGAGCGAGGCGAAGACCGCGCCGTGGAAGGTGAACAGCGTCAGGGTGACCAGGCCGCCGAGGATCGCGTACGGGTTGAGCAGGTCCCAGAAGTTGCCCACGTACTCCTTGTGGGCGTCGATCTTCACGCCGCGCACGATGTTGCCGAAGGCCACACCCCACAGCAGCGCCGGGATCAGCGAGGTCCAGAAGATCGCGTGTTCCCAGTTGGTCTGCCAGCGCTCCTCGGGCCGCTTGGCCCGGTACTCGAAGGCGACACCGCGCACGATCAGACAGATCAGGATGATCAGCAGCGGCAGATAGAACCCGGAGAAGAGCGTGGCGTACCACTCGGGGAAGGCGGCGAAGGTCGCGCCGCCCGCCGTGAGCAGCCACACCTCGTTGCCGTCCCAGACGGGACCGATCGTGTTGATGAGGACCCGCTTCTCGACCCGGTTCCGGGCGAGCAGCTTGGTCAGTACGCCGATCCCGAAATCGAAGCCCTCCAGGAAGAAGTAGCCGATCCACAGGACGGCGATCAGTACGAACCAGACGTCGTGAAGTTCCATGTCCTAGTCGCTCCTTCCTTCAGTACGAGAAGGCCATGGGCCGGTCGGCATCGTCGTCGGAGTCGGAGTCGGAGCCCTTGCCGGCTCCCGGTCCGCCGATCTTGGTGGGCGGGTTGAGGTCCGCCTCGGTCAGCTCGGGCGGCCCCTTCTTGATGTACTTGAGGAGGAGCTTCACCTCGATCACGGCGAGGATCGCGTAGATGAGCGTGAACGCGATCAGTGAGGTGAGCACCTCGCCCTGCGAGACCCCTGGTGAGACCGCGTCCTCGGTGCGCAGCACCCCGTAGACCACCCAGGGCTGCCGCCCCGTCTCGGTGAAGATCCAGCCCCAGGCGGTGCCGATGAGGGGGAAGATCAGCGTCCACTGGGAGAGCCGCCACCACCACTTGCCGAGCTTCGGCGTCAGCTCCCGCTTCTTGGTGAGCATGAGCTTGGGTACGTCGTCCGCGCCGGTGCGGTGCTCCGGAGCGAGCCAGAACTTCTTCCGCGTCAGCCAGAGACCGGCGGTGCACAGGACCATCGAGACCCCGCCGAAGCCGATCATCCAGCGGTACGACCAGTAGGCGGTGGGGATGTTCGGCCGGTAGTCACCGGGCCCGAACTTCTCCTGCGCCTCCTTGTTGAGGTCGTTGATGCCGGGGATCTCGGCGTTGAAGTTGTTCTTGGCGAGGAAGGACAGTATTCCGGGGATCTCGATGGCGACGTCGTTGTGGCCCTTGGAGACGTCGCCGTACGCGAAGAGCGAGAACGGCGCGGGCTTCTCGGTCTCCCACAGCGCCTCGGCCGCCGACATCTTCATCGGCTGCTGCTCGTACATGACCTTGCCGAGGGTGTCGGCGCTGATCACGGTGAGCAGGGTGCCGACGAACGCGGTGACCAGGCCGAGCCGCATCGACATCCGCATGGTGCGGACGTGCTGCTTCTTGCGCAGGTGGAAGATGGCGATGCCGGTCATGAAGGCGCCGCCGACCAGGATGGCCGCCGAGATGACGTGGGCGAAGTTGACGATGGTCGTCTCTTGGAAGAGCACCTTCGCGAAGTCGGTGAGCTCCGCGCGCTTGGTGCCGTCCCGCTCCACGATCTTGTAGCCGACCGGGTGCTGCATGAAGGCGTTGGCGGCGATGATGAAGTACGCCGACAGGACCGTGCCGATGGAGACGATCCAGATCGTCGCGCAGTGCAGCTTCTTCGGGAGCTTGTCCCAGCCGAAGATCCACAGCCCGATGAAGGTCGACTCGAAGAAGAAGGCGATCAGCGCCTCGAAGGCGAGCGGCGCTCCGAAGATGTCGCCGACGAAGCGCGAGTAGTCGGACCAGTTCATGCCGAACTGGAACTCCTGGACGATGCCGGTGACGACACCCATCGCGATGTTGATCAGGAACAGCTTGCCCCAGAACTTGGTGGCTCTGAGGTAGTGCTCCTTGCCGGTCCGCACCCACGCCGTCTCGAGGATCGCCGTGAGAGCGGCGAGCGAGATCGTCAAGGGCACGAACAGGAAGTGGTAGACGGTCGTGATGCCGAACTGCCATCGCGCCAGGGTCTCCGGCGCTAGAGCCAGGTCCACTGCGTCTTCTCCTTACTCGCCGTGGGTCGTAGCGGCAGTTTGCCCCTTTTATCCCACTGATCTCCGGAGGAACCGGGACACGCTTGTGAACGCGTTCACATTCACAAGCATTATGTCGTACTGATTGTCGGCTCCCGAAGGGGGGTCCCCCCTTACCGTCGGAAACGCGCCATCCGGCGCCGTCCCCGTGGCCGGAACGCGGGAAGGCCCCCGGAGGACTACCTCCGGGGGCCTTCCCGAGAACGTCGACGCGGCTAGAGCTCCTTGCGGAACGCCTCCGCCGCCTGGAGGAAGATGTCGTTGGCCTCGGTCTCCCCGATCGTGGCCCGCATCCCCTCGCCCGCGAACGGCCGTACGACCACACCGGCCTGCTCGCACGCCGCGGCGAAGTCCGTCGTACGGTCCCCGAGCCGCAGCCACACGAAGTTCGCCTGCGTCTCGGGCACCGTCCAGCCCTGTCCGCGCAGCGCCTCGACCACGCGCGTGCGCTCGGCGACCAACGAGCCGACCCGGCCCATCAGTTCGTCCTCCGCGCGCAGCGACGCCACCGCCGCGTCCTGGGCGAGCTGGCTCACGCCGAAGGGCACCGCCGTCTTGCGCAGCGCGGCGGCCACCGGCTCGTGGGCGACCGCGAAGCCGACGCGCAGGCCCGCGAGCCCGTACGCCTTGGAGAAGGTGCGCAGCACGCAGACGTTGGGGCGGTCGCGGTAGATCTCGATGCCGTCCGGCACCTCGGGGTCACGGATGAACTCGCGGTACGCCTCGTCGAGCACCACCAGGACATCGCTCGGCACCCGGTCGAGGAACCGCTCGAGCTCGGCCCTGCGGACCACCGTGCCGGTCGGGTTGTTCGGGTTGCAGACGAAGATCAGACGGGTCCGCTCCGTGATGGCGTCGGCCATCGCGTCCAGGTCGTGCACCTCGCCGTCCGTCAGCGGGACACGGACCGACGTCGCGCCGCTGACCTGCGTGATGATCGGGTACGCCTCGAAGGAGCGCCACGCGTAGATGACCTCGTCGCCGGGGCCCGAGGTGGCCTGGAGCAGCTGCTGCGCGACGCCGACCGAACCGGTGCCGGTGGCGATGTGCGAGACGGGCACCCCGAAGCGGTCGGCCAGCTCGGCCATCAGGCCCGTGCACGCCATGTCGGGGTAGCGGTTGAAGGACCCGGCCGCGGCGAGCGCGCTCTCCATGACACCGGCGAGCGGCGGATAGGGGTTCTCGTTGGAGGACAGTTTGTACGCCACCGGTCCGTCGGCCGCGGCGGGCTTGCCCGGCTTGTAGGTGGGCACACCCTCCAGCTCGGCGCGCAGCCTCGGGCTCGTCTCGCTCACCGCAGTCCTCCTCGTACCAGTACCGGCTCAGTTCGAATACTGCTCACCTTATGAGGATTCCGCGCCGCTGCGAATGGGCCCAGAAGATCAGCTTGCGACAGCGCACTCCGAGGGGGAGCGCCCCGCTTTCTTCCACGCGCCGGTGGCTCACTCCGTGGCGCGCATCCCTCGTGAAGGTGAGTTGAGACCTCTTCGAGACCTCGCGCATTTGGCAGGCCCGCGCGCGACGATCAGGGGCAGCTGCCCATTGATCGCGTCAACTCCCTTGCAATCCAAGGTCATTGCCCCCTTCGCGCCATGCAGAAACGTGCCTGTCAACGAGTGAATATGCGCCCGCCCTACCCACCCCCATGAGCCCTACTATCGGCTCGCCATGACAGCAGCAGGGAAGCACCAGGTGAGTCGAGCGGAGACCGCCCGCCGGGGCAACCGGCAGAGTCGAGCGGGTATCAGAGACGTGGCCGCCGCAGCCGGTGTCTCCATTACGACTGTCTCCGACGCCCTCAACGGCAAGGGACGGCTGCCCGACGCCACCCGACGCCACGTCCGCGAGGTCGCAGAGCGGCTGGGCTATCGCCCGTCCGCGGCGGCCCGAACGCTCCGTACCGGCAAGTCGGGCCTCATCGGCCTGACCGTGACGACATACGGGGATGAACCTTTCACCTTCACCGAGTTCGCGTACTTCGCGGAGATGGCCAGAGCCGCCACCTCCGCCGCGCTCGCCCGTGGTTACGCCTTGGTGATCCTGCCGGCGACCTCGCGCCGCAGCCCGGTCGACGTGTGGTCGAACGTCGCGCTCGACGGCACCGTCGTCGTCGATCCTTCCGACCACGACCCGGTCGTCAGCGAGCTGGTCAGACAGGGCCTGCCGGTGGTCTCCGACGGGCGCCCCGCGGGGTCCCTGCCGGTCACCGCCTGGGTCGACAACGACCACGAGGCCGCGGTCCTGGAGATCCTCGACCACCTCGCGGCCGCCGGGGCGCGCCGGATCGGCCTGCTCACCGGCACCACCACGGACACCTACACCCATCTGTCCACGACCGCCTATCTGCGCTGGTGCGAACGCGTCGGCCAGGACCCCGTCTACGAGTCGTACCCCGCCCACGACCCGTGCGCGGGCGCCGTCGCCGCCGACCGGCTGCTCGCCAGACCCGACAGGCCCGACGCCGTCTACGGCCTGTTCGACCCCAACGGCACCGATCTGCTCGCCGCCGCCCGGCGCTACGGCCTGCGCGTCCCCGACGACCTGCTGCTCGTCTGCTGCAGCGAGTCCACGGTGTACGCCACCACGGAACCGCCCATCACCACGCTCTCCCTCAAACCCCGGCGCATCGGCACGGCCGTCGTCCAGCTGCTCATCGACGCCATCGAGGGCCTCGACGCGGGGCGTCCGGTCGAGCAGGTGATACCGACCGAACTGATCGTGCGCACCTCGTCCGAGCGACGTCCACCGCGCACGACGGTCAGCCCGCCCCGCTCTTCCGGCCAGGGCTGACCCCGCGGACGATCGGGCAGAGGACCCCCCACCAGCGGGGAAACCTCTGCCCAATTCGGGAGAAAACCGCGGTGAACTGGGGTTCAGCATCGATTGACCACCCCTGGTGCACCACACAGCGGGAGCCGCATTCCTATGATGGGCGGACGACACCGCGGGCCGCTGCGACCAAGCAGTCCGATCTCGGTGCAGACGCGGCGCAATGGTGGTGGAGGGGTCGATGACTCAGGGGGCCGGTCAGGGACCCGATGTGCGGACGGCGACGCTGCGCGACTTCCGCGTACCGGCGTACGTCCATGAGACCACCGGGAATCCCCAGCAGAGCGCCCCCGGCGGGGGTGAACCGTCGGACGACGGCTACACCCCCACCCAGCGCGACCTGCCGGTCATCAACCGGGGGGACACCGTCCAGGTGCAGGTGCAGGAGCAGGTCATGCCGGAGCCCCCGCAGCCACCTGCGAGCGACGAGCACGGCCCCCTGTACGTCGTCGGCGACGTACACGGCTATCTGGCAGAGCTCGTCGCGGCGCTCCAGGAGCAGGGCCTCATCGACGCCGAAGGCAACTGGTCCGCGGGCAACGCGCGGCTCTGGTTCCTCGGCGACTTCACCGACCGCGGGCCCGACGGCATCGGCGTCATCGACCTCGTGATGCGGCTCTCCGCCGAGGCCGCGGCCGCGGGGGGCTACTGCAAGGCGCTCATGGGCAACCACGAGCTGCTCCTGCTCGGCGCCAAGCGCTTCGGCGACACCCCCGTCAACTCCGGCGCGGGCACCGCCACCTTCCAGGCGGCCTGGCTCCTGAACGGCGGCCAGAAGACCGACATGGAGCGCCTGGAGGACCACCACCTCCAGTGGATGGCCCGCCTGGACGCGATGGAGGAGGCCGACGGCCATCTCCTCGTGCACTCCGACACGACCGCCTATCTGGATTACGGTGACTCGATCGAGGCGGTGAACGACACGATCCGCGAGACCCTCACGCGCAACGACGCCGACGAGTGCTGGGACCTCTTCCGCAAGTTCACCAAGCGCTTCGCCTTCCGCGACGAGTCGGGCCCCTCGGCCGTACGCGAACTGCTCGACATGTACGGCGGCACGCGCATCGTGCACGGCCACAGCCCCATCCCCTACCTCCTGGGTGACGTCGGTTCCGAGGACGAATCGGACGGAGGCGGTCCGGTCATCGAGGGACCGCACGTCTACGCCGAAGGCCTGGCCATCGCCATGGACGGCGGAGTGACCATGGCCGGAAAGCTACTGGTCCAGCAACTCCCCCTGGGTATCTGAGCGTTAGCTGGGCAGGGGCTGCATTACAGGATCACGCTGGCCAGGGGGCCTATTTCTGGAAACCCCCTGTCACCGCGTGCCGTCACGGCTCTACCATCGGCTTATCCGTAGCAGGCTCCCCTCCGTTTCTGCCCAACGGCTCGTAGCCATGCGAGCCCTAGCCCTACGGAGCATCGGGGGATGCACATGAACAGCGCTCCACACCTGCTCAATGAGGACCGCCCCGAGTATGAGCGGATCCTCGATGAGGCGCTGCGCACCGCACCTGACCACCCGGAACTCGCCGCAGTGGGCCAGCGGCTCAACACCGAACAACTGCGCACCATGGCCCTGAACGCGACAGCACTGATCACGGCCGCGGCAGCGACCGAGTACGCGCACTACGTGAAGGTTCGCGAGGAGTTGCGCGAACCTCGACCGTCGTCCACGTCGATCCGCGAAGGGAGTGGACAGACCGCCGCGGAGTCGGGCTCCGGCGGCGTCAGCCTCGCCACCACGATGGGCGAGGTGGCCGAACCAGCGGCAGCGGGAGCCGGGGCGATCGCCGTCGTCGCGGTCCTCGCACCCGTCCTCGCGGGGACGGCCGCCGCGATCTTCCTGCTCGTCGGGTACATCCTGAAGATGCTCACCCCCGAGCCCGCCTTCGCGGACACCCTGCTCACCGCGGGATGGCTGTTCGGCGCGCTCACCGCAGGGGGCATCCTGGTCGCCGCGGTCGGTCTGCTCCTGACCGCCCTGCGCAACGGCGCCACCTCGCTCCAGGCGGCAGGACCGCACGGCGAGCGGTACAAGGAGGTGGACCGGGCCAGGGAAGCCTGGGGCCGGGCCCTCTTGGAGCGGGGCATCCTCCCGTTCATGCGGGAGGCCCTGGCGGATCCGAGGACGAGCCGCGCGGCCCGCACTCTGTCGTCGGGCTCCGAAGCGGGGAGCAACCGCATGCCCCAACTCGGCTATCACCGCCCTGGGTTCAGCAGCCCTGACGGTGGAGCGACGGCGGGTCCGCGACCGAGCTACTCGAGCCCGGACTTCTCCAGCCCGGACTTCGGCGGGCCCGATCACAAGCCGGAGTAGTCGGCCGGAGCAGTCCCGGTAACCGGAGTAGTCCCGGTAACCGGAGCAATCAACACCTCTTCGAGGCGCCGCTGCCGGCGAGCGGCGGCGCGAACTCGAGGCGCACGGAAGAGGATCGGGGAAGGAGTACGGCCACTCCGCCTGCCCGTGACCAGAGCTCGGGCACGAGGACGTACTGATTCCCGGACTGCAGCATGAGCTTGAGCCCGTCGTAGCGGAAGCGATAGGCGGCCTTGGGGTCCCGGCAGCGGGTCTCGCGCACTCCCGGTGCGGTGAGGCTGAGGCTGTCCGCACTGTAGACGATCGCGTACGGATAGGTGGGCAGGTCCGCGGCGAACTCGCGGGCACGGGTCTCGCCGACGGCGGCCGCGTAGTCATTGGCCGCCCAGAAGAGACCGAGCCCCACGAGCACGAGGACGACACCCCACTCGGCGAGAGCGGCTGCCGGAGGGCGGGGCGGCGGGGCTGGCGTGGGTTCGGGTGGGGCTGGAGTTGCGGGTGGGGGCGGGGAGAGCTCCGTGTCGTTTTCGGGGTCGGACGTACCCTCGTCCGGCGGCGGGTTGGGGAGCGTACGCCAGAGATGGAGCGTGTACGCGAGGAGCAGTACGCCGAACGCCAGGCTCAGCGGCGCCGCCACGAGGATGTGGCGGAGGAAGAAGGTCCTGCTCAGGACGGACCAGAAGCCGCCGAGCGTGAGCAGCGCGCCGACGCCGGTCATGATCGGCAACGCGCGCCGCAGCAAGCGGATCTCATGCCCCGCCGTGAGGCGCCTGCGCAGCAGGTCATGGCCCCAGAAGGCGAGCAGCGAAGCGCCCGCCGTGACCGTGAGCGGCACGTAGAGCGCGTCCAGGCTGCGCATCAGGTAGTCGGCGGTGCTGAATCCGAGGACGGTGGAGTTCACACCGAAGTAGTCGAAGAACCAGTACGCGTGATGCCAGCCGAAGTAGTAGAGCAGCGCGGTGGCCATGCTGGTGGGGGCGATGATCGTGCCCACGATGGTCCACAACTGCTGGATGCCGAGCGGGCCTTCGGACGGTTCCGATGCGGTCATGGAGCGGGAGCGATGCTCGGCGGAGAGACGGAGACGGAATCCTCGGGGGGTGCGCCGTCGGGCGACGGACTCACGGACGGCGAGCCGTCGGGCGGTGGCGTCTCAGGAGGCGAACCCTCACCCGGCGTCCCGCCCAGGCAGGGCCCGAGACCGACGATCGTCAGGGGCGAGTCACGGTCGACCTTCGTGCCCGCGACCGGCGAGATCTTCACGAAGCCGCACTCCTCGACGGTGGCGGTCTCGGACGCGGGGAGGCTGGTGCTGTACAGCCGCTCCAGGTGGAGGCAGACCGTGCCGTCCTTGCAGGCGGTGCGGACGTCGTTCTGGATCAACGCCCAGGTCTGGCGGCCGAAGTCGGTGACGGCGTCGAACGGCCGTCCCTTGTAGTTGATGGCAGGAATGTGCAGCGGCGAGGTCGGCACCTTCCCGCCGCCGTTGTCCCCACTGCCGCCGCCGCTGACGTCCCCACCGGCTCCGGTGTCGCTACCGCCTCCGGCGTCCCCGCTGCCACCAGCGCTCCCGTTGTCTCCGGTGCCGCTGGTACCGCCGGTGCCACTGGTGTCTCCGGTGTCGCCACCCGAGGTCGTGCCGCCGCTGATGAGCCCGCCGCCGGAAGCGGCGGATCCGCCTCCGGACGAACTCGACCCACCGCTCCCGTCGTCATGGCCGCCGCACGCGGCGGCGGGCAGACACAGGAGGCTCAGGAGCAGGACAGAAGCCGCCCGGGGTATCCACAGAGATGTCGCCATATCGCACCACCCATGGCACTTATGCCCCTGAACTATGTGCTCTCAGGAGAATGGCACTCTGCGGACACCACCGTCTACGGCCCTGTCCACACGCGGTGTTCGCCGTCCGCTCAGTCGGCGATCGGCAGATAGACCCGGTTGCCCGCCGCGGCGAACTCCTTGGACTTCTGCTCCATGCCCGCCTCGATGTCGTCGGCGGCCAGGTCACCGCCGTGCTGGCGCCGGATGTCCTGCGAGATCTTCATCGAGCAGAACTTCGGCCCGCACATCGAGCAGAAGTGCGCCGTCTTCGCGGGCTCGGCCGGGAGCGTCTCGTCGTGGAACTCCCGTGCCGTGACCGGGTCGAGGGCCAGGTTGAACTGATCCTCCCAGCGGAATTCGAAGCGCGCGTCGGAGAGCGCGTCGTCCCAGTCCTGCGCGCCGGGGTGCCCCTTGGCGAGGTCCGCCGCGTGCGCCGCGATCTTGTACGTGATGACGCCGGTCTTCACGTCGTCGCGGTTGGGCAGGCCGAGGTGCTCCTTGGGCGTGACGTAGCAGAGCATCGCGGTGCCCCACCAGCCGATCATCGCGGCGCCGATGCCGGAGGTGATGTGGTCGTAGGCGGGCGCGATGTCCGTGGTCAGCGGGCCGAGGGTGTAGAACGGCGCCTCCTCGCAGATCTCCTGCTGGAGGTCGATGTTCTCCTTGATCTTGTGCATCGGGACGTGCCCCGGGCCCTCGATCATCGTCTGTACGTTGTGACGCTTGGCGATCGTGTTGAGTTCCCCGAGCGTCCTGAGCTCGGCGAACTGCGCCTCGTCGTTGGCGTCCGCGATCGATCCGGGCCGCAGTCCGTCGCCGAGCGAGTACGTCACGTCGTACGCCGCGAGGATCTCGCACAGCTCCTCGAAGTGCTCGTAGAGGAAGCTCTCCTTGTGGTGCGCCAGACACCAGGCGGCCATGATCGAACCGCCGCGCGAGACGATGCCGGTCTTGCGGCGCGCGGTGAGCGGGACGTACGGAAGGCGCACGCCCGCGTGCACCGTCATGTAGTCCACGCCCTGCTCGGCCTGCTCGATGACCGTGTCCTTGTAGATCTCCCAGGTCAGCTCCTCGGCCTTGCCGTCGACCTTCTCCAGGGCCTGGTAGAGGGGGACGGTGCCGATCGGGACGGGGGAGTTGCGCAGGACCCACTCGCGGGTCGTGTGGATGTTGCGTCCGGTGGACAGGTCCATGACCGTGTCGGCGCCCCACTTGGTCGCCCAGGTCATCTTGTCCACCTCCTCCTCGATGGAGGAGGTGACCGCGGAGTTGCCGATGTTGGCGTTCACCTTCACCAGGAACCTCTTGCCGATGATCATCGGCTCGATTTCCGGGTGGTTGACGTTCGCCGGGATCACGGCGCGGCCCGCGGCGACCTCGGCGCGCACGACCTCGGGGTCGAGGCCCTCGCGGATCCCGATGAACTCCATCTCGGGCGTGATCTCCCCGCTCCTGGCGTACGCGAGCTGCGTCACCGCCTGGCCCGCGCGTCCCCTGCGCGGCTGGCGCGGGCGGCCGGGGAAGACCGCGTCGAGGTTCTTGAGGCCACCGCGCGGCGAGGTGTGCTTGATGCCGTCGTCCTCGGGACGGGGCGGGCGGCCCGCGTACTCCTCGGTGTCGCCGCGGGCGATGATCCAGTTCTCCCGCAGCGGCGGCAGGCCGCGGCGGACGTCGGTCTCGGCCGACGGGTCGGTGTAAGGACCCGACGTGTCGTACAGCGTGACGGCCTTGCCGTTGGTGAGGTGCACCTGGCGGACCGGCACCCGCAGATCGGGGCGCGAACCCTCGACATACGCCTTGTGCCAGCCGATGGACTTCCCGGCCTCCGCGCCGCCCTCGGGCGTGCTGGAGGCAGGCGTGCGTGCGTCCGATGTGGTCATGAGACCTACTCCCTACGCCGGCATTACCCGGTAACAGGTTCGGCGGTCGACGCAGCGAATTCCGTACGGCTCGTGCACGATTCGTTCGTGCCGTTGCGTACGAAGGTCAGCGCCCTCTCAGCCCGGTGCTCCGAGCTCCCGCGATTGCAAAGGTGGCTCCACGCTAGCGTCATGTCGGCCGCGCTGAACAGAGGGCCCCCTCCGTTCTTGCGATGATCGGGCCGTGACCACCACAGAGCCGCCGTCCCCGCCGCCCACACCCGGACCGCCTCACGAGGGCCACGGAAACGGACATTCCCACGGGAATTCATCCGGGCACGGGAACTCACCCGGGCACTCTCACGGGCATTCCCACAGCCACGGCCCGGCCGCGCCGGTCTCCAAGCACCTGCGCAAGGTCATCGCGGCGGTGCTGATTCCTTTCGCCGCGGCGGTGGTCGTGGGGCTCATGGTGCTCTGGCCCGGCGGTGCGCCCGCGCACGAGCGGACCGGCGTCGGCTTCGACCGGCAGATGCAGTCGGCGAAGGTCACCAAGGTCCTCGAACTGCCCTGCAAGGACCTCAACGCCTCGCAGACCCCGCCGAACGGCGACACCTCCACCGCGGAGGGCCAGTCCGCGCAGTCCCGCGCCGAGGGCATCTGCAAGAAGGCGACGATCGAGGTGAGCAGCGGCAAGGACGAGGGCCGCACCTTCCACGAGATCATCCAGCCCGACTCACCCCGCCAACTCCACACGGGCCAGCAGGTGGTGGTCGCCTACGAGCCCAAGGCACCCGAGGGACTGCAGTACTCCGTCACCGATGTGAACCGCAAGATCCCCATGGCCCTGCTCGCCGGGATCTTCGCGCTCGCCGTCGTCGTGGTGGGACGGCTGCGCGGTCTGATGGCCCTGGTCGCGCTCGCCATCAGCTTCATGGTCCTCACGTTCTTCATCCTGCCCGCCATCCTGCAAGGCTCGAACCCGCTGGTCGTGGCGGTGATCGGGGCGAGCGCCATCATGCTGATCGCGCTCTACCTCTGCCACGGGCTCACGGCCCGCACCTCGGTCGCGGTCCTCGGCACACTCATCTCCCTCCTGCTGATCGGACTGCTCGGCTCCCTCTTCATCGGCTGGGCCGCGCTGACCGGCAACACGGACGACAACACCGGGCTCATCCACGGCCTGTACCCATCCATCGACATGAGCGGTCTGCTGCTCGCGGGCGTCATCATCGGTTCGCTCGGCGTGCTCGACGATGTGACTGTCACCCAGACCTCGGCGGTCTGGGAACTGCACCAGGCCAACCCGACGATGGGCTGGCGCGGCCTCTACCGCGCGGGCATCCGCATCGGCCGCGACCACATCGCCTCGGTCGTCAACACCCTCGTCCTCGCCTACGCGGGCGCGGCGCTTCCCCTGCTGCTCCTCTTCTCGATCGCACAGTCCAGCGTGGGCACGGTGGCCAACAGCGAGCTCGTCGCCGAGGAGATCGTCCGCACCCTGATCGGCTCGATCGGCCTGGTCGCCTCGGTACCGGTGACGACCGCGCTGGCCGCACTCGTGGTCTCCGCGGACCGCTCGCCCGCGGCTTCCGGTGGAGCCTCCGGTAGGGCCTCCGGTGGGGCTCCCGTCACGGCATCAGGCACGGCTTCAGGCACCGCCCGGCCGTCCCGGGGCGGGGGCAGGGGCCGACGCCGCAAGCCGTGACGTCAGCTGTGACGTCGGCCGTGACGTCGACTGTGACGTCTCCCGGGAAGGCGCCTGCCGATGCCACGAAATGCAGCAATCTGCCATCCGCTTCCGTCCGTTGACAGCCGCGGTTCAACCCGCGTTCTGCTCCTCCGCGAGGATCCGGTCGAGCGCCTCGTCGAGATGCGTGTCGAAGTCGGCGAGCGCCCGCTCCTGCCCCAGCGGCACCAGCTTGTCCGTACGGTCGAGGAACGCGAGCAGCGGCGGGATCCCCACCCTGAACAGCGCCTGGTCACCGCCGACCTGAAGCCTGATCAGCGCATCGTCGAGCAGGTCGGGGTCGGTGGGCTCGATGCGCACATCCCCGTCACCGCACGGCCTGCCCACCCCGTCGACCAGCAACTCCCGTCCGAACGTCCACGTCACCGGGGCGTCCCCGGGCAGGTGGAACGTCAGCCGCACGGCATAGGGATCGCCGGTCTCGTAGCGCAGCTCCACCGGGATTCGGAACGACAGCTCCTCGGAAACGAGGAAGCTCATCATGACCTCTGCCTGCACCGACTCGCCCATCGCGCCCTACCCCGTCACTTGGCCCTCAAGTGGCCAGGAACCAACTCCCTGACACTCCTCGCATCTTGCTTAACGTGCACACCAGATCACAAGGAGTGAGTTTTCAGATGCTGATAGAGAAGGCGAGTGTCCCTAGTAGCTTTCCGAGCTCACTCTGCAATCGCTGCGCGGCGGGCAGCAGCCGGTCCGCCTGGCAGGCGGGGACAGAAATGGCCAAAGTCGCCGCTGTGTCCCCCGCCGTGATCGGAATCGCGGCGCAGACCGTCCCCAGCGCGTACTCCTGACGCTCCACGACGGGCCGCATGCGCCCCATCGCGTCGAGCCTGCGCATGAACGTGCGATCGTCCCGTACCGAGTAGCGCGTGATCGACTGGACCGGGTAGCGGTCGAGGTGGTCCTGCCGTGCCGCTTCGTCGAGTTGGGCGAGGAGGCACTGGCCGATCGCGTGGGCGTGCCCCGTCTCACGGAAGTCCGCCCACTCCTCGACCGCGGGATTGCCCGGGGTGTCGGCGACGGCCACGAGCTCGATCTCGCCCTCGCGGTACATGGCGAAGTACACCGGGACGCCGATGGTGTCGCGCCAGTGCTCCAGGGCCTCCCGGATCGTGCCGCGACGCGTCTGCTGCGCCCCGCTGTTGCCCAGCCGCTCGGCTGCCTCACCGAGCACGAAGAGCCCCTTGTCCCGGCGCAGATAGCCCTCGTGGGTCAGGGTGCGCAGCAGGTGGTACGCGGTGGGCAGGGCGAGCCCCGCCTCACGGGCCAGCTGCTTGGCGGGCGCGCCGTGCAGATGTGAGGCAGCGGCTTCCAGCAACCGCATGGCCCGCTGCACGGAGCCGATGAGGGTGGGCGCCACGGTCGCGGCGGCCGCGTCGGCCTGCGAGGTACTGACGTCGCCCGGTGAGGTGCTCGCGCCACCCGGTGAGGTGCTCGCGCCGGTGGGCGTGCTGCTGGTGTCTGTCGGTGAGCTGCTGAGGTCGACCGCGGCCAAGGTTCACTCCCGAAGCGCGTGGGGGTCCGCCCCTGCCCGGAACGGCATGGGAGGGGGACGGGCACCCGTCCGCGGGGTCGTACCCCCGCGTCGGTTTTCGGACTCTAGCCCCTGGCAGGCGCGCTACGACCTCCGGCGGGGAAACTTCCCCCGGCCGAGGGAACCATTGCGAAAACTCACCGAACGCGCTTCAGGCGAAACACGCTTCAGTGGTCTTCAGCGGTTGTCGCGCGAAACGTCACCAGTCGCTGCGCGACGAGGACGAGCCGGATATGAACTTCCGTACGACATAGATGAGTCCACCGACCAAAGCGACGAATATCAGTGCCTTGAAGAGCAGAGCCACGACGAAACCGACGACGCTCGCTATCACGCTGCCGAACACGACCAGGGCGATGACCGGCACCGCGATCCACTTCACCCACCACGGCATTCCCGCAAAGATCTCCTTCGCCGCCATCGTCCTTACCTCTCTCCGCATCCGTGCGGGTTCCTGATTCCTTCGCAGGCTCCCGGCTTCTTGCATTCGATGCTAGGCGGCCGAAGCGCTCTGTGGGGGCCTCGGATCCCTTGTCCTCCCCTGAACCAACCCTGAGGGAACCCCGAGGTCGCAGCCCCGATCCCCTCAGACTCCGGGGGGATCGGGAGGCGGGGATCGGTAAGCGGAGATCGGGAGGCTCAGCCCTCGGGCGGCGAGAAGACGACGAGCACCCGCAGGTCCTCGCTGATGTGGTGGAACTTGTGGGCGACTCCCGCCGGTACGTAGACGACGCTGCCGCGCGCCACCTCCGTGGTCTCCATCCCGACCGTGATCGACGCCCGGCCGCTCACGACCATGTACACCTCGTCCTGCCCGTGCGGCTGCTGCGGATCGGATGCACCGGTATCGAGCGCGTACAGCCCCACCGACATGTTCCGCTCCCGCAGGAACTGCAGATACGCGCCGTCGTTGGCGGCGCGTTCCGCCTCCAGCTCGTCCAGTCGGAATGCCTTCATCGCCCTCGTACGCCCCTTGCCCTGCTCGTGACCCGGTGGTTCTCGACCGACCGCTCTCGACCTACGTCTGCCACGATCAGACACATGAAGAATTTCGTAGTCAAGACGACCGCCAACGCGGCGGCCCTGGCCGTCGCCGTGTGGCTGCTCGACAAGATCACCCTGACCGGGGACAGCACGGGCAAGAAGGTGGGGACGCTGATCATCGTCGCCCTGCTCTTCGGCCTGGTGAACTTCCTGGTCAAGCCGGTGGTGAAGGTCCTCACGTTCCCGCTGTTCATCCTGACCCTCGGTCTGATCACACTCGTGATCAACGCCCTGATGCTGCTGCTCACCTCGTGGCTGGCCGACAAGTTCGACGTGCCCTTCCACGTGGAGGGCTTCTGGACCGCCGTCCTGGGCGGCCTGGTCATCTCGATCGTGTCCTGGGCCATGAACGTCGTGCTCCCCGACGACAAGGACTGACCCGCCCGATGACCTATTCCGTCTGTTTCGTCTGCACCGGCAACATCTGCCGGTCGCCGATGGCCGAGGCCGTCTTCCGCGCGCGGGTCGAGGAGGCCGGTCTCGGCGACCTGGTCCAGGTGGACAGCGCGGGCACCGACGGCTGGCACGAAGGGGACGGTGCCGATCCGCGCACCGTCTCCGTCCTGCGCGAGGCCGGATACCGGAGCGCGCACCTGGCCCGGCGCTTCGAGGCCGACTGGTTCGCGGGGCTCGACCTGGTCGTCGCCCTGGACTCCGGCCACCTGCGGGCCCTGCGCCGCCTGGCGCCGACCCCTGCCGACGCGGCCAAGGTGCGGCTGCTGCGCTCGTACGACCCCACCGCCACCGACCCGGACGTCCCGGATCCCTACTACGGGGAGTTCGACGGGTTCGAGGAGTGCCTGAGAATGGTGGAGGCGGCGAGCGAAGGGCTGCTCGACGTCGTACGAGAAGCGGTTGAGAGGCGGGCGGCATGACGGAATCGGCACCCCTGGGCGACGGCACCCGCGCGGTGCGGGCCGGTCTCCCCGAGCCGGTGAAGCACGAACCGACGCTGCCAGGACCGGTCTTCGCGGCCCACTTCCACCTGCCGGGCGATCCCACGGGCGGATACGCCTACGCGCGCGACGAGAACCCCACCTGGACGCACCTGGAGCGCGCCATCGGCGAGCTGGAGGCCCCGGGTGCCGACGATGCCGAGACGCTGACCTTCGCCTCCGGTATGGCCGCGATCTCGGCGGTGCTGTTCTCGCAGCTGCGCGCCGGTGACGTGGTCGTCCTGCCGGACGACGGCTACCAGGTGCTTCCGCTGGTCAAGGAGCAGCTCATCGCGTACGGCATAGAGGTGCGCACCGCCCCGACCGGCGGCGACGCCCAGCTCGACGTCCTGGACGGCGCCAAGCTGCTGTGGATCGAGACTCCGTCCAACCCGGGCCTGGACGTGTGCGACGTGCGCGGGCTCGCCGATGCGGCACACGCGCGTGGCGCCCTGGTAGCGGTCGACAACACCCTCGCCACCCCGCTCGGCCAGCGCCCGCTCGAGCTCGGCGCGGACTTCTCCGTGGCCAGCGGCACCAAGATGCTCACCGGCCACGGCGACCTCCTCTTGGGCTATGTCACCTGCAAGGACGCGGAGTTGACTGCCGCCGTGCGGCGCTGGCGCAAGATCGTCGGCGCGATCCCGGGGCCGATGGAGGCCTGGCTCGCACACCGCTCCCTGGCCACGCTCCAGCTGCGCGCCGACCGCCAGAACGCCAATGCCCTGGCCGTCGCCGAGGCCCTGCGCGCCCGCGCCGACGTCGCGGACCTGCGCTACCCCGGGCTGCCCGACGACCCCTCGCACAAGATCGCCTCGCAGCAGATGCGGCGGTTCGGCTGCGTGGTCTCCTTCACGCTGCCCACGCGCGCGCGTGGCGAGCGTTTCCTCGACGCCCTGCGCCTGGTCGACGACGCGACGAGCTTCGGCGGCGTACGCTCCACGGCCGAACGCCGCCGCCGCTGGGGCGGCGACGCGGTCCCCGAGGGCTTCATCCGCTTCTCCGCGGGCGCCGAGGACCCCGACGACCTGGTGGCGGACGTGCTGCGTGCGCTGGACGAGTCCGCCGTGGCGGTGGACTGACCTCGTCGTGGCCGCTTAGGCGCTCGTTCTACGCACAACGAACGGTCCGAGCCTCCCCCCTCGTGGCTCGGACCGTTCCGGTTCCGCGCGCGAAGAACCGCGCGAACAAGGCTAGTTGACTCTGTGTCAGTGTCCAATCACGCTAGCGACAGAAAGCTATCGACATATTTATAGTTGGGCGCGCTCCGAGCGCCGGAGGGGAGGGACGTCGTCATGGACCTGGCCCTGCTGCGCACCTTCGTGACGGTGCACCGGGCCGGTTCCTTCACCCGCGCCGCCGCCCTGCTCGGGCTCTCGCAGCCCGCCGTCACCTCCCAGATACGCACGCTGGAGAGGCAGTTGGGGCGCCCCCTCTTCCTGCGCCAGGCCCGTGGGGTGACTCCCACGACCATCGGGGACGAGCTCGCCCACAAAGCCGCACCTCACTTGGACGCCCTGGTGGAGATCGCCGAGACAGGGATCGACGAGGACTCGTCGATCCGCACCCTGCACCTCGCGGGGCCGCCCGAGTTCACCGCGGAACGCGCTCTGCCCGCCCTCACGGGCCTCACCGGGCAGGACGGCCACAGCTACGCCCTGCGCGCCTCGTTCGGGAACGCCGAGGAGGTTCTCGAAGGACTCGCCGCCGGGCACCACGATCTGGCCATCACCACGGCCCGGCCGCGCGGCGCCCTGCTCACCGCGACCCCGCTGTGCGACGAGGAGCACGTCCTGGTCGCGGGGGAGCGGTGGGCGGCCCGGATCGGCCCCGGCAAGCTGCGCCGCAAGGGAGCGCTGGCCCTGGAGAACCTGCCCGTGGTCGAGGTGCACGAGTCGCTGCCGTTCGTCGCGCGCTACTGGGCCGCCGTCTTCGACACCCTCCCCGCCGCGTCCGGCGCGGTCATCGTCCCCGACCTGCGCGCGGTCCTCGCCTGCGCGGCCTCCGGCGCGGGACTCGCCGTACTGCCCCGCTATCTGTGCGCCGAGGCCATGGAGCGCGGCGAGGTCGTCGCCCTTCTCGACCCCGCGGTGCCCCCGCTGCGCACGTATTTCCTGGTGGTGCGTACGGGGACGCTCGCCATGCCGCACATCGCGCGGGCGCATGCGTGGCTGCTGCGTGCCGCCGCCCACTGGGCCTGATGGCGGCTCCGACCGGCTCACGATGTTTCACGTGGAACAGTCCGGGCCACATTTCCCCCATGACCGTCCGACCCGTGGTCAAGCGCACCGCACGTGCCGTCCTGCTGGACGGCGACGACCTGATCCTGATCAAGCGGACCAAGCCCGGCGTCGATCCGTACTGGATCACCCCCGGCGGCGGAGTCGAGCCGGAGGACGCCACTGTCGTCGACGCGCTCCACCGCGAGGTGCACGAGGAGCTCGGCGCCAAGATCATCGACGTCGTGCCCTGTTTCGTCGACACCGTGGAGCACATCGGTGAGGACGGCGGCGCGACCGGCGTGAAGGTGCAGCACTTCTTCGTCTGCCGCCTGGAGTCCATGGACATCGGCCTGCGGCACGGCCCCGAGATCGAGGAGCCGTGCGGCGAGTACGAGATCGTCCACGTGCCCTTCACCCGGGTGGGCATCGCCTCGGTCCATCTCGTACCGCTGTCGCTGCGCCACTACCTGGACGGCAACATCGAGGGCGTACGCGCGATGCACGCCCCCGACCTGGGCTAACTCCCCGCGGCAACCAGTTCCTCGACGGAGTCGTGGCGGATCCTGCCCACGGGTATGCCCACCTCCCGCAGCGCGTCGACACCGCTGCGGATCATGCCGGGCGGTCCCGAGAGGTACGCGTCGTACTCGTTCCACGGGCCGTACTCACGGACGGCGTCGGGCAGTTGTGCCCGCTGGTCGACGACCGGGCGGACGGCGAGCCAGGGGTGGGTCTGCTGGAGCCGCAGCATCGTGTCGATGTCGTACAGGTCGTGATCGGTCCTTGCTCCGTAGAACACCTCGACGGGGCGCCGTCTGCCGTGCTCGGCGACGTCCTCGACCAGTGCCTTGATGGGCGCGATACCGGTGCCGCCGCCCAGGCACAGCAGCCCGCTGTCGGTGGTGTGGTCGACGGTCATCGATCCGCCGGGCGGCCCGAGCCGCAGGACGTCACCGGGGCGGGCGCGGTGCACCAGCGAGTTGGAGACCCAACCGGCCGGGACGGCCTTCACGTGGAAGGACAGCAGCCCGTCCGAGCGGGGCGCGGAGGCGAAGGAGTAGTGCCGCCAGATCCGCGGCCACCAGGGGGTCTCCAGGCTGGTGTACTGCCCGGCCAGGAAGGGGTACGGCTGGTCGGGGCGGACCGTGACGATGGCTATGTCCGGGGTCCTGAGGTCGTGCGCGACGACCTCGGCGAACCACCAGGCCGGGGCGCGCAGTTCGTCCTCCGCGGCCGCGTCGATCATGACCTGGGAGATCTTCGTGTATGTCCGCACCCAGGCGGCCTCGGTCTCCTCGTCCCAGACCGAACTCGCGTACCGGCTCAGCGAGCCGATCAGCGCCTCACCGACGGCCGGATAGTGCTCGGGCTG
Source organism: Streptomyces kanamyceticus (assembly GCF_008704495.1). NCBI lineage: Bacteria > Bacillati > Actinomycetota > Actinomycetes > Kitasatosporales > Streptomycetaceae > Streptomyces > Streptomyces kanamyceticus. Next base: position 5,081,513 of record NZ_CP023699.1, on the reverse strand, counting down.
GGTGCCGTACTTGCGGTGTCCGCGGCCCAGGTTCTTCAGATACGAGACGAGTACGTCGGTGTTGTCGATGTGCTCGGCCGCGGTCAGCAGCGCCTTGAGGAGCCGGTCGCGCTGGGTGTCCATCGCCGCGGGGAACAGGGCGCGCAGGTCGGGGTGGCGGGTGAAGAGCAGCGCGTAGAAGTACGAGGTGACCTTGTCGGAGTCGGGGCCGATTTCGGCCATCGTGCGTTGCACGAGGACGGCGTCGGGGGATCGCGTCTCCGGCTGAGCCGCTGGTCGCGTCTCTGACTGCGCCTCCGGTCGAGCCTCCGCAGGCGCAACTCGTGCGTGTGTCACCTCGTCGGTCGGCTCGGAGGCCTCCCGTGCGGCCGGTATTCGCCCCTCTGACGGCTCGGTGGCGAGTGCGGCGGAGCCTGACCTCCCCAGAGGGCGTATCGAGGCCAACCGGCGCCCCTCGGCGGCTTCGGGCCCCTCGGCACCGGACTGCTGTGGCTCCCCGTCCTCCTGCCGCTTCGGTGGCTTGCGTGGGGTGAACCAGCCGCCTCCCTCGCCGGAAGTGTCGTCGGCCGACGACGTGGTGGTCGGAGCGTCCATGCTGTGCCTCGCCTCGAACTTCTCTCAGTCGGTCTGCGCGCTTCCCGTCGGAAGCTGCCTGCTATCCCCGCTCTGTCTCGGTGGCCAATACGGCCACATTGAACCCCGAGTTCCCGGACCCTACGGACAAGTAGGTCGAGAATGTGACATTGGCCGCAGTCATCTCACCGCAGCCTCCCATTCACCGTCGACGTGCCGACCGCATAACGAGAAGTACGGGTTCTGGATCTCTTCACCCCGTTAGGCTTCATTGACCTACGCGCGTACCCCCCAGGTGCGAAGAGGCGCACCAGGCACGGACCGGAGTCGACCATACCGGCAGCCGTCCGGCGCACAAGTCCCCCTTCCCTTCGCCCCGAATTCCACGCCCCTGCCCCTCAATTGCCTCAATTACCGGGCGGCCCGCACCAATTCGTACGCCTTACGGAGATCCCTCCCGACATAAGAGTGGGTGGCCAGGCTCACCAGCCGTTCATCCGCATTGACGGCGACGGAAACCGGCACCGCGCCGAACAACTCCAGGTCGGAAAGCGAGTCTCCGTACGCGACGCAGTCGCCGCGGCCCACCCCGAACTCTTCACAGAGCCGGTTCGCGATCTTCACCTTGGCCGCGGCGTCGAGGATGCCCGCCGGATTCACGGGCTCGGTGAACGGCACAGCGGGGAAGTGCGAGCCGTAGGCGGCGTGCGCGCCCCAGGCCAGGAGCCGCTCCACGAAGAAGGACGGCGACAGCGACACCACCGCGCAGTAGTCGCCGCCCTCGCGGATCTCGGCCCAGGTCTCCCGGATGCCCGACAGCCAGGGCGCCCCCTCGAAGGCTCCCGTCACATGCTCGTCCGTGAGCTCCGCCCAGAGCTCACGGACGCGGACCGCGTACTGCGGTGAATCGACGTGTCCCGCCACGAAATCGCGCTCCAGCGCGGCGATCTCCGTGTCCAGGCCCAGCTGTCGCGAGATCTCCACCGGAGCGGCGGTGCCGTGCAGCAGCGTCCCGTCCAGATCGAAGAGGTGAAGGCGTGCCATGTACGCCGAGGCTAGTACCCACGGTTACTCCCGCTGTCAGACGCCCCTGACCGCCCTGCTTGGCACCGTGTTTCACGTGAAACTAAGCCGCCCCGCTCGACGGGCCACCCTGGTTGTCCATGTAGTCGGCGCGGCCGGCTGGCTCGGGCTCACGCTCGGGCTACTGGCTCTCGCCCTGACCGCGATCACCACGCAGTCCCCCGCGGCCGTCGAGGCCGCCGTCCGCTCCATGAAGGTCTTCACGGACTGGCTGGTGATCCCGCTCGCCCTGATCACGCTGCTGAGCGGCCTGCCGCTGTCCCTGGGCACGCCGTGGGGGCTCGCCAAGCACCGCTGGGTCTACACGAAGTTCTGGCTGACCCTGGCCACCACCGCCGCCTCGGTCTTCGCACTGCGCCCGGGGGTCAACGAATCGGCCGCGACAGTAGCCGCGGGCGACCCGATCACCGACCCCTCCGGTCTCATCGCCGGGCCGATCGTCTCGCTGAGCGCCTACGTCTTCATGACGGTCATCTCCGTCCTCAAGCCCTGGGGGCTCACCCGCCGCGGTCGGAAGCAGCGTGACCAGAAGCAGCGCGGCCGGAAGCAACCTGGCCAGAAGCAGGGTGGCCAAAAGCAGCGTGGTTCAGCGGACAAGCAACGTGCTTCTGCCCACAAACGGCTGGACGCCGAGTACGTACGTCAGACAGCCTGACCCGGGTGTCGACACCTTCCCTCTCCGCACTGCCCATCCGCCGGCTCACCCCCCGTGATCTGACCTTCTGCGCCGACCTGTCCGAGGACCGTGGCTGGCCGCGCGAGGAACACAAATGGGGCCTGCTGCTCTCGGCCGGAACGGGCTACGGCATCGACGACCCCGACGGCAACGGCCTCATCGGCGCCTACGTAGTGACCCAGTACGGCCCGCACGAGCGCCCCGGCCTCGCGGCGATCGGCATGGTCCTCGTCGCCGAGCGCTACGCCCGCCGGGGCATCGGCCGCCGCCTGATGCAGTACGCCGTCGAGGAAGCGGTCACCGTCCCGCTGACGCTCCACGCGACGCCGTACGGCCGTCCCCTCTACGAACAGCTCGGCTTCAAGTCGATCGGCCGTGCCGAGATGGTCCGCGGCAGGTTCACTCCCGCGGGTCCGCCGCCCGGCATCGCCACGCGATCCGCCACCGCGGAGGACCTGACGGCCATCATCCGGCTCGACACCGAGGTCTTCGGCCACGACCGCACCCATGTGATCACCCGGCTGCCCGCCTTCACCGACCAGCTCCGGGTCGCGGAGGCCGACGGCGAGATCATCGGCTACGCGGGCGCCTGGCCGAACATGGAGACCCACGTGGTCGGCCCGCTCATCGCACGCGACACGGAGACCGCCAAGGCCCTCATCGCCTCGCTCGGCACCCGCACCGACCGGCCGCTGCGCACCGACATCGACGTACGGCACGAAGAGCTCCTGGCGTGGGTGAAGGAGAGCGGCCTGGAGTCCGTCGCCTTCAACGCCGTGATGACGTACGGAACTTCGGAGCTGCCCGGTGACTGGACCCGCCGCTTCGCACCGCTGACCGTGGCGGCCGGCTGACGGCATACCCACGCAGAAGGGCCCGCCCTCAAGTGCCATGATCCTTCCGGCACTTGGGGGCGGGCCCTTCTGTACGGTCGCTCCCGCGTTACGCGAGGGACTCCACAGCCGCCGTCGCGAAGCCGTGGTCCTGCTCCGGCGCACCGCCGCCGACGCCGATCGCACCGATCAGACGGCCGTCGCGGTGGACCGGCACGCCGCCCGCGATGAAGAGCAGGGGCCGGTCGAGGGCGGTGGGCAGGGTGTGGAAGAGGCCGCCGGGCTGGACCGCGTCGACGAGGTCGGCGGTCGGGGCGTTCAGCTGAAGGGCGGTGTACGCCTTGCGGGTGCTGGTCTCGCCGGAGATCAGCACGGCCCGGTCGTCGCGCCGGAAGGCGAGGAGGTGGCCGCCCGCGTCGAGGACGGTGACGCTGACGGTGACACCGGCGACCTCGGCGGCGCGGCGGGCCGCGCTGACGAGCTTCTCGGCGTCGTCGATGGTCAGCGGGGCGACGGCGGTGGCTGTGGTGACGGTGGTGCTCATGAGGGGTCTTCTCCTTGCGGGGTGGTGCTGGGATGTGGGGGGGGTGGTGAGGGTGGGGGGTCAGTGGTGGGCGGGGACCGCCTGCTCGACGGGCGCACCGCCGGTCACGACCACGCTCGGGGCCGTGACCGAGCGGCGCTCCAGCGCGGCCGAGAGGACGGCCAGGGCGAGGGCTGACGCGGCGAGGACGGCGCCCACCCAGTTCGGGGCGGTGTAGCCGAGGCCCGCGGCGATCACGATGCCGCCGAGCCAGGCCGAGAGGGCGTTGCCGAGGTTGAAGGCGCCGATGTTGACGGCGGAGGCGAGCGTGGGCGCTCCGGACGCCTGGTCGAGTACGCGCTTCTGGAGCGGCGGTACGGTCGCGAAGCCCAGGGCGCCGATCAGCGTGATGGTCACGGCAGCGGCGATCTTGTTGTGCGCGGTGAGCGTGAAGAGGGCCAGCACGACGGCCAGGGACCCCAGCGAGATGTAGAGCAGCGGCATCAGCGCACGGTCCGCGAACTTCCCTCCGATCAGGTTGCCGGAGACCATGCCGAGGCCGAAGAGGACGAGCAGCCAGGTCACGGACGAGTCCGCGTAACCCGCGACGTCCGTCATCATCGGCGCCAGGTAGGTGACGGCGGCGAAGACTCCGCCGAAGCCGAGGACGGTCATCGCCATCGCGAGGAGCACCTGCACGTTGCGGAAGGCGGCCAGTTCGTGGCGGAGCCGCACGCCTTCGGGCTTGGGCAGGTCGGGGACGAGCTTGGCGATGCCCGCGAGGCCGAGCACTCCGAGCCCCGCGACGATGGTGAAGGTCATCCGCCAGCCGAGCGTCTGACCGACCAGGGTGCCGAGCGGTACGCCGACCACATTGGCCACGGTCAGACCGGTGAACATCATGGCGATCGCTCCGGCCTTCTTCTCGGGGGCGACCAGTTCGGCCGCGACGACCGAGCCGATGCCGAAGAAGGCACCGTGGGCGAGGGAGGCGACGACGCGGCCCGCCAGCATCACGCCGAACACGGGAGCGACGGCGGAGAGCAGATTGCCCGCGATGAACAGGCCCATCAGCAGCATCAGCATCCGCTTGCGGGAGATCTTGGTGCCGAGGACGGTCATCAGCGGGGCGCCGAGGACGACACCCAGGGCGTAACCGGTCACGAGGAATCCGGCCGTGGGGATGGAGACGCCGAAGTCACCCGCGACCTCGGGGAGGAGCCCCATGATCACGAACTCGGTGGTGCCGATTCCAAAAGCCCCGATCGCGAGGGCCAGTAGCGCGAGAGGCATGGATCTACCTTCCAGACAGTTGCGGATGCGCTTAACGTGCGTCCACAATAGTTGCAGACGCTTGTTAATTGCAAGCGCGGGATATTGCATCTGTGGACTATCCTGGTGGCAGTCACTCCGGGACTCCGGGACGGAGGAAACAAGAGCCATGACAGCGACGGACCCCGCACTCACCGCCCTTGCTCAGGGCTGGTGCGCGCTCTCCCTGCTCCACGGGCAGATCGAGACCCACATCGAGCGCGCTCTCCAGGCCGGGCACGGCCTCAGCGTGCGCGAGTACTCCCTGCTCGACGTGCTCAGCCGCCAGCACGACGGGGAGGGCGGCCATCTGCAGATGAAGCAGGTCGCGGACGCCGTGGTGCTGAGCCAGAGCGCCACCACACGCCTGGTGACGCGGCTCGAGGACCGCGGGCTCCTGTCCCGCTATCTGTGCCCCACCGACCGCCGCGGCATCTACACGGACGTGAGCGAGGCGGGCGCCGCGCTGCTCGCCCAGGCGCGCCCCACCAATGACGCCGCCCTGCGCGAGGCGCTCGACGAGGCCGCACGGAACCCGGAGCTCGCCCCGCTGGTCAAGGCCGTCGAGACGCTGCGAGTGCCCGTCTGAGCCATCCCTGTCGCGCGGGCCGCGGCCCGCATAGGCTGCGGCCATGGGAGATCTTGAAATACGTCCTGCCGTGGTCGACGATCTGCCCGCCGTCGTGGGCATGCTCGCCGACGACCCCTTGGGCGCCGCGCGTGAGTCGCCGGACGACCTCGCCCCGTACGTCACGGCGTACGAGCGGCTGGCCGGCGACCCGAACCAGCATCTGGTCGTCGCCGTGCGCGAGGGCCGCGTCGTCGGCACGCTTCAGCTGACGATCGTTCCCGGACTCTCCCGCAAGGGCGCCACACGGTCGATCATCGAAGGCGTACGCGTGCACGCCGACGAGCGCGGCAGCGGGCTCGGCACACAGTTCATCGAATGGGCCGTCGAGGAATCCCGGCGCCAGGACTGCCAGTTGGTGCAGCTGACCTCCGACGCCTCGCGCACCGACGCCCACCGCTTCTACGAGCGGCTCGGCTTCACGGCGTCGCACGTGGGGTTCAAGCTCCAGCTCTGAAACCCTGCGCCGGACAAGGCGAGTAGTCCTGTTTCACGTGAAACAGGACTACTACTCAGCGCCTACGCGAAGCCGCGCCACCCCTGCGGGTCCACCCCGCCGGGAACCGGCGCCCCTTCGTCGTACGGCTTCCGGGTGAAGACGAACGACCCCAGGTCGAGGTGGCTCACCGAACCGTCCGGCCGCCGTACCGCCCGCAGCAGCTCCCCCGCGTAGTAGCCGTTCAGGCCCGTCCACGTGCCGTCGCCGTTGGAACGGAAACGCGCCTGGCGTCCCGCGCCGGTGAGCGGGCCGAGCTCGACCCCGCCGTCGGCCGCCAGTCGGAGCGCGAGCACCTGGGTCCCCCAGTACCAGGGGCCCGTCAACTCCAGCTCCTTCTCGTCGACTTCGGGAAGGGGCCGCCAGGGCTCGGGGATGCGCGGCTCCGCCTCGGCCACGATCTTCACCAGGTCGGCGGTCAAGGCCGCCACGAGCGGCCCGGAGGTGCAGTTGGCGAGCGCGACCGCGGCCACACCGTCCTCCTCGCTCACCCACAGACCGGCCAGGAAGCCCGGGAGCGAGCCCGTGTGCCCGGCCAGGCTGCGCCCCTCCCACCGCAGCAGGTCAAGCCCGAGTCCGTACGCCCTGCCCCAGTCCCCCGGCTGCGACGGCGCCGACGGCGTACGCATCTCCCGTACGGAATCGGCACTCAGCACCCGGTCGTCGCCCTTGACCAGGAAGGACGCGAAGCGCACCAGGTCGGCCGTGGTGGACCACAGCTGTCCTGCCGGAGCCATCAGGCCCAGGTCCTCCGCGGGTTCGGGCATCATCACGTCCGCCCAGGGATGCACGGCCCAACCACCCGCGTGCGGAGCCTGCGGCTGTGCGCTCGTGCGGTTCAGCCCCAGCGGCTCAAGTACCTCACGCCTCAGCACCTCTTCCCACGGGACACCCCGCAGGGCCGCCACCAGTGCCCCCAGCAACGTATAGCCGGGGTTGGAGTAGTGGTGCCGACGGCCGACGGGGTGCCTGAAGGGCTGCTCGCCCAAGACGTCGGCCAGCTCAGGACGCGTCGATCCAGGAGTGCGCTCCCACCACTCCCCAGGCGTCTCGGCCGCGAGGCCCCCGGTGTGCGCCAGGAGTTCGGCGATCGTCGCCTCCCCCGCTCCGCTGCCCGGCAGATGCTTCTCCAGGGGGTCGCCGAGGTCGAGCACGCCCTCGTCCCGCAGCCGCATCACCAGTACGGCGGTGAAGGGCTTGGTGATCGAACCGATGCGGTACTGGACGTTCTCGTCCGGCGCGTGACCGTCCACCATGCTGCGGCCGCCGCTCCACACCAACTCCCCGTCCCGGGCCACCGATGCGACGAGGGAGGGGGTCCGCCCCTGCGTCTGAGCGGTGGCGATGCGGTGCAGCAGGGCTCGGCGGGTGGCGGGGAGCAACTCTTCACGGGGTGTCGTCATGGGACCAGTTCACCTGGGAGACGGCGCCGCGTCGAGCGGATTCCCTGGTGACCAGACTCCCGCGGCCGTGCCTTCCCGTACGTGGTGTTCGTAGATGTCGACCTTGTTGTGGATGACGTCCAGGCAGGAGTTCAGGTCGTCGATCCTGGCGCGTACGTCCCTCTCGTGCTCCTGGAGCAGTGCGAGCCTGTCCTCCTCGTTGCCCGGCCCCGAACGCACCAGTGCGGCGAACCGCTTGACCGTGGCGATCGGCATCCCCGACGCGCGGAGCCGACCGCACAGCAGGAGCCAGTCCACATCCGTCTGTGCATAGATCCGCTGCCCGCCGCCCGAGCGGGGGATCTCCCGCAGGAAGAGCCCCTCGCGCTCGAAGAACCGCAGCGCGTGCACGCTCAGCCCGGTCGTCTCGGCGACCTTCCCGATGGGGAGACCGTCCGCAACGTCCGCGGGCAGCTCGCCCGACTCATCCGTGGGCAGCCCGCCCACATCCGTACTCATGCCACGACCGTAGCGCTCCCTTGACCTAGCGCACACTCTAGGTTTTAGCGTCCTGCACATGATCACGGAACAGCGGAAGATCGGCACGGGATTCGGCGCCCACAGCACCGCGGGCGACGTCCTCACCGGCCTCGACCTGACGGGCACCACCGCCGTGGTGACCGGCGGATACTCCGGCCTCGGCCTCGAAACGACCCGCGCCCTCGTCCGCGCGGGCGCGCACGTCATCGTCCCCGCGCGCCGTCCCGACACCGCCGAAGCCGCGCTGCGCGGCCTCTCCGGGACCGAGGTGGGCGCCCTCGACCTGGCGGACCCGGACAGCGTGCGCGTCTTCGCCGAACGCTTCCTGGAGAGCGGCCGCACCCTCGACGTCCTCATCAACGGCGCGGGCGTGATGGCCTGCCCCGAAACACGCGTCGGCCCGGGCTGGGAAGCGCACTTCGGGATCAACCACCTCGGGCACTTCGCGCTCGTCCACCACCTCCGCCCGGCCTTCGCCCCGCAGGGCGCGCGGGTGGTGGCCGTGGCCTCCTCCGGGCACTTCCTGTCCGACATCCGCTGGGACGACCCGCACCTGCGCACCGGCTACGACCGCTGGCTCGCCTACGCCCAGTCCAAGACCGCCAATGCCCTCTTCGCCCTGCACCTGGACCGCCTCGGCACCGACCTCGGCCTGCACGCCTTCGCCGTGCACCCCGGAAGCATCCTGACCCCGCTGCAGCGGCACATCCCCCGCGAGGAGTGGCTCGCGCACGGCTGGGTGACCCCGGACGGCGCGCCCGCCGACGGCTTCAAGTCCCCGGAACAGGGCGCGGCGACTGCCGTCTGGGCGGCGACCTCGCCCCTGCTCGACGGCCACGGAGGCGCCTACTGCCAGGACTGCGACATCGCCGAACCGGCCACCGGCGACGACATGCTCGCCGGCGGCGTCAAGCCCTGGGCCGTCGATCCCGAGGCGGCCACGCGGCTCTGGGACCTCTCGTGCGAACTCACCGGACTCAGCGCGTTCTGAGCCCGGCCGCATCAGTACGGACGGGATCAGGTTCGCCACCTGTAGGGCCTCGCCTTCGCCACCTGTAGGGCCCCGCCGCCGATGAGATTCCCGCACCGCGCCGGTCTGTACGCGTGAGACCGACTCACGGGAGGCTGGCGCCATGCGGAAACTGATCTACGGCATGAACCTGACCCTGGACGGCTACATCGCCGCGCCCGGCGACGACATCGGCTGGAGCGTGCCGAGCGACGAGCTGTTCCAGTTCTGGTCCGACCAGTTGCAGGCGACCGACCTGTCGCTGTACGGACGCAAGCTGTGGCAGACGATGAGCTCCTACTGGCCGACCGGCGACCAGCGGCCGGGCGCCACCCCGGCGGAGATCGAGTTCGCGCGCCGCTGGCGGGACATGTCGAAGGTGGTGTTCTCCTCGACGGTCGACAAGGTCGACTGGAACACCCGCCTGGTCACCGGCGACGCGGTCGCCGAGATCACCCGGCTCAAGGCCGAGGACGGCGGCCCGATGGACATCGCCGGCGCGACGCTCGCCGGGGCGGCCATGCGGGCCGGGCTGATCGACGAGTACGTGCTGGCCACCGCGCCGGTCCTGGCGGGCGGCGGCACGCCGTTCTTCACCTCGCTGGACAGCTGGGTGAACCTGAACCTGGTGGAGACGCGGGCGTTTCCCGACGGCGTGCTCCTGACCAGGTACGAGACGAGGCGCTGAGCGCCCGTCCGGGAGTCACCCCTCCTCAACCGGAGGCTTCGGCTCGACTCCGTCGCGGCAGGCGGGGTAGTCGGGGCAGGCGGGGTAGTCGGGGAGCCGCCAGTCGCCACCGCGGTCCTCCTTCGCGAAGCGTGCGGTGAGGTCGGGAACGCGCAGGCGGCAAGCCAGGGCCGTGGCGGCCTGGAAGGCGCTGATCGCGTGCCTGTTCATGGGCATGCCGACGCGTAGCAGGCGAGGGTTCACCTCGGCCTGGATTTCGTTGATGAAGGGCCGCAGCACGCTGTCGTAGTTCGCCAGAGCCGTGGGCAGGTCGTCCGCGTGCCGGTTGATTTCGCCGGCCAGGACGTAGGCACCGACGAGGCCGCCGGAGATGCCCATGCCGCTGTAGGGGGAGGCGCAGTGTGCGGCGTCACCAGCCAGGACCACCCGGCCCTGGGACCAGGTGTCGGTGCGTACTTGAAGGATCTCCTGGGAGTAGAAGAACGGGCTCGTCTCCATGCCCGCGATGAACCACTCGGTCTGCCAGCCCGCGTCGCGGAAACGGCTGGCCCAGAATCCCTGCTGCTGTTCGATGGGCGCGCGGTGGATCGCGGAGGCTTCCGCCGACTCCTCCCGCATCACGAAGTAGACCTGGGTCTCGGTCGTGTTGTGGCTGCGCCGCATGATCTGGCGGCCGCCCGGGACCATGTAGGTGTCGCGGATGTTGCTGTCGGAGGCGGTGCGTGGGACGAACCAGTAGGCCATGTGGATGCCGACGCGCCAGTACGGGGCGAAGCCCTCCGGGAGGAGCGCCCGGCGGATGCGTGAGCCCTGGCCGTCGGCGCCGATCAGCACGTCGTACTCACCGGACGTGCCGTCGGAGAAGTGGGCGGTGACCTGGTGGTCGCCCTGGTCGAAGCCGTCGACGCTCTTGCCGAAGACGTACTCGGTGTCGTGTTCGGTCGCGTCGTGGAGGATGCGGACGAGGTCGCCGCGCATGATCTCGTACTCCGAGGTGAGGCTCTGGCGGCCCTTGCCGGAGGTGTTGGCCATGATCGTCGCCTTCGGCTTCCCGCGGGAGTCGACGAAGGCGACGCCTGCCTCGTCCACGAGTCGGCTGCGGACGGTGTCGAGCAGCCCCATCCGTTTGACCGCTTCGATGCCTTGTCCGCGCAGGTCGACCTGTGCCCCCGAGGCGCGCAGCGCCGGAGAACGTTCGACGACCGTCACCTGGTGGCCGCCGCGGGCGAGCCAGAAGGCCAGCGCCTGCCCGGTGACGCCGCCACCGGCGACGAGAACCCTCAGGGAGTGCTTCGTGATCTTGTGTGTCATGCCGACACTCCAAAATCTATCGGTGATTGATTTCTTTTCAGAATCTTCTATCACCGATAGATTGTCAACGTGACCAAGATGAACCGTGCGACCGTCGTCACTGAAGCGTTGGACCTGCTCGACGAGGTGGGTTTGGAGAACGTCAGCACGAGACGGCTGGCACAGCGGCTCGGCGTCGAGCAGCCCTCGCTCTACTACCACTTCCGGACCAAGAAGGACCTGCTCGCGGCCATGGCGCAAGCGGCCATGGCCCCCCACGCCGACGCACCCCTCCCCGCGCCCGAGGACGACTGGCGCGAGTGGTTCCTGGAGAACACGCGCAGCTTCCGGCGCACGCTGCTACTGCGCCGCGACGGCGCCCGCCTGCATGCCGGCAGCACCCCGACCGGCGACCTCGACCGGATCCGCCGCAAGATGGCCTTCCTCATCACCTCCGGCGTGCCCGAGCGAGACGCGCAGATGGCCATGCTGGCCGCCAGCCGCTACACGGTCGGCAGCGTCCTGGAAGAGCAGGCCGACGCAGGCCCCGGTGACGCCGCGGAGCCGGCGACCGACGTGCCGGAGATCGATGACGAATCGGCGTTCGAGGCGGGCCTCGCCCTCATCCTGAGCGGCCTGGTACAGCGCACCGAAGCGGGCTGATCGGATCAGGTCTGCGCCATGTCCACGAAGCGCGAGTAGTGGCCCTGGAAGGCGACCGTGATCGTCGCCGTCGGGCCGTTACGGTGCTTGCCGACGATGATGTCGGCCTCGCCCGCGCGCGGTGACTCCTTCTCGTACGCGTCCTCGCGGTGCAGCAGGATCACCATGTCCGCGTCCTGCTCGATCGAGCCGGATTCACGCAGGTCGGACACCATCGGCTTCTTGTCCGTACGCTGCTCGGGGCCACGGTTCAGCTGCGAGAGCGCGATCACCGGCAGCTCGAGCTCCTTGGCGAGGAGCTTCAGGTTTCGCGACATGTCCGAGACTTCCTGCTGGCGGCTCTCGGACCGCTTGGAACCGCCGGACTGCATCAGCTGCAGGTAGTCGATGACGACGAGCTTGAGGTCGTTGCGCTGCTTGAGGCGGCGGCACTTGGCGCGGATCTCCATCATCGACAGGTTCGGGGAGTCGTCGATGTAGAGCGGCGCGGCCGAGACGTCCGGCATCCGGCGGGCGAGCCGGGTCCAGTCCTCGTCCGTCATCGTGCCGGAACGCATGTGGTGCAGCGCCACGCGGGCCTCGGCGGACAGCAGACGCATCGCGATCTCGTTGCGCCCCATTTCGAGCGAGAAGATCACGCTCGGCATGTTGTGCTTGATCGAACAGGCTCGCGCGAAGTCGAGGGCCAGCGTCGACTTACCCATCGCGGGACGGGCGGCGATGATGATCATCTGGCCCGGGTGCAGGCCGTTGGTGAGCTGGTCGAGGTCGGTGAAGCCGGTCGGCACACCGGTCATCTCACCGGAGCGCGAGCCGATCGCCTCGATCTCGTCGAGCGCGCCCTCCATGATGTCGCCGAGCGGCAGATAGTCCTCGGTGGTGCGCTGCTCGGTGACCGCGTAGATCTCGGCCTGGGCGCTGTTGACGATCTCGTCGACGTCGCCGTCGGCCGCGTATCCCATCTGGGTGATGCGCGTGCCTGCCTCGACGAGGCGGCGCAGGACCGCGCGCTCGTGGACGATCTCCGCGTAGTACTCGGCGTTCGCCGCGGTCGGGACCGTCTGGACCAGGGTGTGCAGATACGATGCGCCGCCGACCTTGGTGATCTCGCCGCGCTTGGTGAGTTCGGCCGCGACGGTGATCGGGTCGGCCGGCTCGCCCTTCGCGTACAGGTCGAGGATCGCCGAGTAGACGGTCTCGTGCGCGGGCCGGTAGAAGTCGTGGCCCTTGAGGACCTCGACGACATCGGCGATCGCGTCCTTGGAGAGCAGCATGCCGCCGAGCACCGACTGCTCGGCATCGAGATCCTGCGGGGGAACGCGCTCGAAGGACGAGCCGCCGCCGTCCCAGCCGCCTTCGCGGCCTCGCTCGTGCTGCTCGTCGCGGCCGCCCCGGCCTCCGTCGCGGCGCGGTCGGGAGACGGGCAGACGGTCACTGGGACCGCTGTCGGCCCAGGGGTCGTCCAAAGGCTCGGAGATACTCACCGGGCCACCTCCTCCCGTCCGCCGAGCGGACCTCGCCATGCCTCTTCCTACGGCACGACACTGACAAATAAGGGGGCCCAACTCCGGTTCTGACGCGTCGGTTTTACGGGGTTTCCGAGGTCGAAAGACGAGGCGGGCGCCGGACCACGGTAGGCCCGTGGGCACCGTCAGCCAATCTGGTTATCCACAGGCGGTGTGGATGACGGGCCCGATGCTGTGGAGAACCCCGCCAAACCTGTGCACGGCCCGGTGGACAGCCCTGTGAACAAGCCCTCAGCCAACTCAGAAAAGCCTCTCTGACCTGCGACTTTCCCATCCACCGGCTGTGCAGAAGAAAAACTTCTCCACTCTGACCAAGATCACGACAAACGGCGCGCGAAGGAGCGCCCGACGAGCACCCACGTAAGGGTCTAAAGAACATTGCATCTCTTACCTGTGGAAGATTAGATTGGTGCCCATGACACAGGCTCCCGCAGCGCCCAAGGCCGTCCGGCGAAGACACGACCGAGAGATCATCGCCCTCGCCGTCCCCGCCTTCGGCGCGCTGGTCGCCGAGCCGCTCTTCGTGATGGCCGACAGCGCCATCGTCGGCCACCTCGGCACCGCGCAACTGGCCGGTCTCGGCATCGCCGCGGCACTCCTCACCACCGCGGTGAGCGTGTTCGTCTTCCTCGCGTACGCCACCACCGCCGCTGTCGCCCGCCGGGTGGGCGCCGGCGATCTCCAGGCCGCCATCCGCCAGGGCATGGACGGCATCTGGCTCGCCCTGCTGCTCGGCGCCGCGGTCATCGCCGTCGTCCTGCCCACGGCACCCGCCCTCGTCGACCTCTTCGGCGCCTCGGACACCGCGGCTCCTTACGCGATCACGTACCTGCGCATCTCCGCACTCGGCATCCCCGCCATGCTCGTCGTACTCGCCGCCACCGGCGTACTGCGCGGACTGCAGGACACCAAGACCCCGCTGTACGTCGCCATCGGCGGCTTCGTCACCAACGGTGTCCTCAATGTCGGCCTGGTCTACGGCGCGGACCTGGGCATCGCCGGATCCGCCTGGGGCACGGTCATCGCCCAGTTCGGCATGGCCGCCGTCTACCTCGTCGTCGTCGTACGCGGTGCCAGGCGGCACGGCGCCTCGCTGCGTCCCGACGCCGCCGGGATCCGGGCCTGCGCCCAGGCCGGGGTACCGCTGCTGGTCCGCACGCTCTCGCTGCGGGCCATCTTGATGATCGCGACCGCCGTGGCCGCCCGTCTCGGTGACGCCGACGTGGCCGCCCACCAGATCGTTCTGTCCCTGTGGAGTTTGCTGGCCTTCGCGCTCGACGCGATCGCCATCGCCGGGCAGGCCATCATCGGACGCTACCTGGGCGCCGACGACGCGGACGGCGCGCGCGCCGTCTGTCGGCGGATGGTGCAGTGGGGCATCGCATCCGGCGTCGTCCTCGGCCTGCTGGTCGTGCTCGCGCGCCCCTTGTTCATCCCGCTCTTCACCGGTGACGCGGCCGTCGAGGACGCGGCACTGCCCGCTCTCATCGTGATCGCCCTCGCCCAGCCGATCTGCGGCATCGTCTTCGTGCTCGACGGCGTCCTGATGGGCGCCGGGGACGGCCCGTATCTGGCCTGGGCCATGATCGCCACGCTCGCGGTCTTCACGCCCGTGGCACTCCTGGTGCCGACCTTCGGCGGCGGCCTGACCGCACTGTGGGGAGCGATGACGCTGATGATGGCGGTGCGGATGCTCACCCTGTGGCTGCGCTCCCGCTCCGGCCGCTGGATCGTCACGGGCGCCACCCGCTGAATGCGCCGACCGTTCCACGTGAACCCTGCGCTGTTTCACATGAACCCCTGCGCTGTTTCACGTGAAACAGCGCCAGAAGATCCGTGAAACACGTTGGGCCGCACCCCGAGGGGTGCGGCCCAACGCTGTGCTTCAACTCTGCCAAGCGCAGTGCTTAGGCGGAGACGACCTCGACGTTGACCTTGGCGGCAACCTCGGGGTGCAGACGCACGGACGTCGCGTGGGCGCCCAGCGTCTTGATCGGCGCGCCCAGCTCGACACGGCGCTTGTCGATCTTCGGGCCACCGGCAGCCACGATCGCCGAAGCGACGTCGGCCGGGGTGACGGAACCGAAGAGACGACCGGCGTCGCCGGAGCGGACGGCCAGGCGGACCTTGACGGCCTCGAGCTGGGCCTTGATCTCGTTGGCCTGCTCGATCGTCGCGATCTCGTGGATCTTGCGAGCACGACGGATCTGCGCGACGTCCTTCTCGCCACCCTTGGTCCAGCGGATCGCGAAGTTCCGCGGGATCAGGTAGTTGCGGGCGTAGCCGTCCTTGACGTCTACGACCTCGCCGGCGGCACCGAGGCCGGAGACCTCGTGGGTGAGGATGATCTTCATTATTCGGTCACCCTTCCCTTATCGCGCGGTGGACGTGTAGGGCAGCAGCGCCATCTCACGGCTGTTCTTCACGGCCGTGGCGACGTCACGCTGGTGCTGCGTGCAGTTGCCGGTCACGCGGCGGGCACGGATCTTGCCGCGGTCGGAAATGAACTTCCGCAGCATGTTCGTGTCCTTGTAGTCCACGTACGTGACCTTGTCCTTGCAGAAAGCGCAGACCTTCTTCTTAGGCTTGCGCACAGGCGGCTTCGCCATGGTGTTTCTCCTGTGTGATCAAGAAGTGTGGGTACGGCCCACCCTCGGCCCGGGGGCCAAAAGCCCTGAGGCTTAGAAGGGGGGCTCGTCCGAGTAGCCGCCACCGGAGCCGCCGGAGCTTCCGCCCCAGCCGCCACCGCCGCCGCCCTGCTGCTGGCCGCCGCCGGCCGGCGCACCGGTCGCCCAGGGGTCGTCGGCGGGAGCACCGCCACCGCCACCCTGCTGCTGACCGCCACCGGAGCCACCGCTCCAGCCGCCGCCCTGCTGGCCGCCGCCACCGCCGCCGTAACCGCCCTGGCCGCCTCGACCGGTGGTCTTGGTGACCTTGGCCGTGGCGTTCTTCAGGCTGGCGCCGACTTCCTCGACGTCCAGCTCGTAGACCGTGCGCTTGATGCCCTCACGGTCCTCGTAGGACCGCTGCTTCAGGCGGCCCTGCACGACGACGCGCATGCCTCGCTGAAGCGACTCCGCGACGTTCTCCGCCGCCTGACGCCAGACCGAGCAGGTCAGGAACAGGCCTTCGCCGTCCTTCCACTCATTGGTCTGCTTGTCGAAGATGCGGGGAGTGGACGCGACACGGAACTTCGCGACCGCCGCACCGGAGGGGGTGAAGCGCAGCTCGGGGTCGTCGACAAGATTGCCGACGACCGTGATGACGGTCTCGCCTGCCATGGGGGAACCTCTCGGCGGGTTTGCTGCTGGCTGCTTGTTGCTGCTACTCGATTCCCGGGTGCTACTGAGCTAGAGAGCTCAGTGCATCTCGGGACGGAGGACCTTGGTCCGGAGGACCGACTCGTTCAGGTTCATCTGTCGGTCGAGCTCCTTGACGACCGCAGGCTCGGCCTGCAGGTCGATGACCGAGTAGATGCCCTCGGGCTTCTTCTTGATCTCGTAGGACAGACGACGACGGCCCCAGGTGTCGACCTTCTCGACCTTTCCGTTGCCCTCACGGACGACGGAGAGGAAGTTCTCGATCAGCGGGGAGACAGCGCGCTCCTCGAGATCGGGGTCGAGGATGACCATCACTTCGTAGTGACGCATGTGGAACCCACCTCCTTTGGACTCAGCGGCCACGGTCGTTCCGTGGCAGGAGGGTCGTGATGCGTACGCAACGGTATCGGCCGCCACTGACAATCGGCTCCCGCGAGCGGGGGCGCTTGCTGTGGTCTGGGCAGACACCGGTGCAGAGGGTACAGAGTACCCGCACCTGTGCTTCCGGTTGAAATCCGCCGCCGGACGGGCAGAATCTGTACACATCGGGTGTCTATGGCGCTACGATGCGCCGCCTTACGCAGGAGGTGCCTCACATGGCACAGGCAATGCGACCGAACACCGCCATCTCTCTCTTCGCCACCGACGGCAAGGCCCACCCTTTCCAGGACGCGCTGGTCGGCGTGACCCTGGTGCTCGGGGCGATCGCCTTCGTGACGGCGATGTTCCACAACCTCCATCTGCTCAGTTCGTGGGCGGGTCTGGTCGGGATCGCCACGGGCGCGTACGGCCAGTTCATCTCCGTGACGACCCGTGAGCGCTTCGGGCTGATCCTGGGGCTCGGCGCATCGGCGGTCGGCTTCTTCCTCGGCATGGCGCACGGCGGACTCTTCGGCGGAGTCGTCGGCTGAGGGACTCCCGGTACCCCGGTCGCACAACCAGCCGGGGGCCAAGGTCCCGTACGCCCAGACGGGTCGCTCGCAGGGCGCAGTAGGCTTCGCGCGAGAGCCGGAGCCCCTGTACCCATGGGGACACACCAGCCCGAGGAGCGCCCCGATATGAGTCTGACCCTGAGGACCATCAGTCGCGAGCAGCATCTGGCATATATCCAGACGCTGCCGTCGGCGAGTCATTGCCAGGTCCCCGCATGGGCTGACGTGAAGAGCGAATGGCGCTCGGAGAACCTGGGTTGGTTCGACGACAGGACCGGTCAGCTGGTCGGTGCGGGCCTGGTGCTCTACCGGCAACTGCCCAAGCTGAAGCGGTATCTCGCGTACCTCCCCGAGGGTCCGGTCATCAACTGGTACGCCCCGAACCTGGACGAGTGGCTGCAGCCGATGCTGGCGCACCTCAAGCAGCAGGGCGCGTTCTCCGTGAAGATGGGGCCGCCCGTCGTGATCCGCCGCTGGGACGCTCCGGCGATCAAGGCAGGCATCCAGAACCCCGACGTGAAGCGGCTGCGCGACACCGAGGCGACGCACATCGAGCCGCGCGCCTTCGAGGTAGCGGACCGGCTGCGCCGCATGGGCTGGCAGCAGGGCGAGGACGGCGGCGCCGGCTTCGGTGACGTCCAGCCCCGCTACGTCTTCCAGGTCCCGCTGGCCAACCGCTCTCTCGACGAGGTCCAGAAGGGCTTCAACCAGCTGTGGCGGCGCAACATCAAGAAGGCCGAGAAGGCCGGTGTCGAGGTCGTCCAGGGCGGTTACCAGGACCTCGCCGAGTGGCAGCGCCTGTACGAGATCACCGCCGTGCGCGACAAGTTCCGCCCGCGGCCGCTCGCCTACTTCGAGCAGATGTGGCGGGCCCTCAACTCCGAGGACCCCAACCGCATGCGGCTGTACTTCGCGCGGCACAACGGCGTGAACCTGTCGGCAGCGACCATGCTCGTCGTCGGCGGCCACGTCTGGTATTCCTACGGGGCCTCGGACAACATCGGGCGCGAGGTCAGGCCCTCGAACGCGATGCAGTGGCGGATGCTCCGCGACGCGTACGCGATGGGTGCCACCGTCTATGACCTGCGCGGCATCTCCGACTCCCTCGACGAGACCGACCACCTCTTCGGTCTGATCCAGTTCAAGGTCGGCACCGGCGGCGAGGCCGCCGAGTACATCGGCGAGTGGGACTTCCCGCTCAACAAGCTGCTGCACAAGGCGCTCGACATCTACATGTCGCGCCGCTGATCCCGCACAATTTCGTTCCATAACTCTGATACACCGCAGACACGAGAAAGGTTCCGGGATCCAGCCATGGCGCTCACGCTCTATGTCGACACCGCGCGCTGGCGGGCACACCAGAAGCACATGCTGGAGCAGTTCCCGGGCATCGTCCCGGTCTGCAAGGGCAACGGCTACGGCTTCGGTCATGAGCGCCTGGCCGAGGAAGCCACGCGCTTCGGCTCCGACGTCCTCGCCGTGGGCACCACGTACGAAGCCGCCAGGATCAAGGACTGGTTCAGCGGCGACCTGCTGGTCCTGACCCCGTTCCGACGGGGCGAGGAGCCCGTGCCGCTGCCCGACCGCGTCATCCGCTCCGTGTCGTCGCTGGACGGCGTACACGGCCTCGTGGGCGCCCGCGTCGTCATCGAGGTCATGTCCTCGATGAAGCGCCACGGCATCACCGAGCAGGAGCTCCCGCAGCTGCACGCCGCCATCGAGGACGTACGCCTCGAAGGCTTCGCGATCCACCTGCCGCTGGACCGCACCGACGGCTCGGACGCCGTCGAGGAGGTCATCGGCTGGATGGACCGGCTGCGCGCGGCGCGGCTGCCGCTGCACACGATGTTCGTCAGCCACCTCAAGGCCGGTGAACTCGCCAGGCTGCAGCAGCAGTTCCCGCAGACCCGGTTCCGCGCGCGCATCGGCACGAAACTCTGGCTCGGCGACCACGAGGCCACCGAGTACCGCGGCGCCGTCCTCGACGTCACCGCCGTCGCGAAGGGCGACCGCTTCGGCTACCGCCAGCAGAAGGTCGCGTCCGACGGCTGGCTGGTCGTGGTCGCGGGCGGCACCTCGCACGGTGTCGGCCTGGAGGCCCCGAAGGCCCTGCACGGCATGATGCCGCGGGCCAAGGGCGTGGCCCGCGCGGGCCTCGCCACGGTCAACCGCAACCTCTCGCCGTTCGTCTGGGGAGGCAAGCAGCGCTGGTTCGCGGAGCCCCCGCACATGCAGGTCTCCATCCTCTTCGTGCCCTCCGACGCACCGGAGCCGAAGGTCGGCGAGGAGCTGGTGGCCCATCTGCGGCACACCACCACGCAGTTCGACCGGATCCTCGACCGCTGAGACCGAGTTCAGTACGTCGAAGGCCGGGCACGACGCGCGTCGTGCCCGGCCTTCGACGTATCAGGCGCCTGTTCGCTCCACCGGAACCCTGTTCGCTCTTGGCGAACAGCCCAGGAGGAGCGGGTCAGGAGAAGCGGCTCAGGAGAATGGCTCAGCGAGGCAGTTCGGTCGCCGATCCCCACCGCACCGGAGGCGCCCCGGTCGACTGCGCCACGGGCGGCGTCCTGTAGGGCGCGGGCCCCAGGACGAAGCGGTCCTCCGCGCCGTCCAGAACGCCCCCCGAGGGATCGTCGTCCCCGGCCTGCCGCACCACGTCCCGCTCCGGCATGAGGACGTCCCGTACGACCACGGCGCACAGGTACAGCGTGCCCAGCAGGTGGACGACGATGACCAGTTGGTAGCCCTCGGTCGGCAGTCCCTTGTGGGCGTCGCCGCTCGTCGTGTACGCCAAGTACAGCCAGATCCCGAGGAAGTACGCGACCTCGCACGCCTGCCAGATCAGGAAGTCGCGCCAG
This sequence comes from Streptomyces kanamyceticus, assembly GCF_008704495.1. Classification (NCBI taxonomy): domain Bacteria; kingdom Bacillati; phylum Actinomycetota; class Actinomycetes; order Kitasatosporales; family Streptomycetaceae; genus Streptomyces; species Streptomyces kanamyceticus. The sequence continues at coordinate 5,061,179 of NZ_CP023699.1, read as the reverse complement.
CGCGGCCTGGCCAGCGCGGCGAGCGGGATCAGCCACAGGACGTACTGCGGCGAGTAGACCTTGTTGGTGAGGACGAAGGCGGCGACCACCAGGAAGGCGAGCTGGGCGAAGCGCGGGCGGCGCGGCGCGGTGAGGCCGAGCGCTCCTATGCCCAGGCAGGCGAGGAGCATCAGGGCCACCGCCAGGGTGTTGACCGTGTCGGTGGTCAGCGGTGAGTCCATGCGCTGGGAGAGGATCAGCCAGAAGGAGCCGAAGTCGACACTGCGCTCCCGGCTGAACGAGTAGAACTTCGACCAGCCGTCGCTCGCGAGCAGTATCACCGGCAGATTGACGACCAGCCAGGTACCGGCCGTGCCGAGCAGCGCGGTGCCGAGCTCCCGCCAGCGGCCCGCGCGCCAGCACAGGATCAGCAGGGGTCCGAGCAGCAGGACGGGATAGAGCTTGGCGGCCGTCGCGAGCCCCAGCAGCACGCCGAAGGCCAGTGTCCGCGAGCGCGACCACATCAGCATCGCCGCGGCGGTGAGGGCGACGGCGAGCAGGTCCCAGTTGATGGTGGCCGTCAGCGCGAGGGCCGGGGCCAGGGCGACCAGCAGGCCGTCCCAGGGGCGGCGCCGGTGGGTGCGCGTGACGCAGACGGCGACGACCGCGGTGCAGGCCATCAGTATCCCGGCGTTGACCATCCAGTAGATCTTTTCCTGATGCTGGATGGAGCCGCTGCCGGGCGTCACCCAGGACGCCATCTCCATGAACATCCCGGTCAGGACCGGGTATTCGAGGTACTCCATGTCGCCGGGCAGCTTGTCGAAGTACGGAATGAGGCCGTCGGCGAAACCGCGCCCCTGGTAGAGGTGCGGGATGTCGGAGTAGCACGCGTGCGTGTACTGCGAACTCGCCCCGAAGAACCACGCGCCGTTGTAGCACGGCATCTTCTGGACCATCCCGAGAGCGAACATCCCGATCGCGACGAGCGTGATGACGCGTACGGGGGTCCACCAGGTCGCCGCGTACAGCACTCTGCGCCCGATGGGACCGCCGATCAGCTCGCTGCCGGCCGCGGCGACCTCGTCCTCCTTCGTGGGCCGTACCGGCTCCGGCTCCTCCGCGCCCACGGGCTCGTACGAGCTCATGGGCGATGACTCTGCGCTGGGGTCCGCACTAGGCATGCGGACATCCTGCCGTATGCGACTGGGAACACGGAGAGGGCCGCCGCACCGGTCGGTGCGGCGGCCCTCGTTTCACGTGAAACACGAGCGGGGGAGTCCCCGGCGTCCTGTCGACTCAGCCGGGACGTCCTGGCTCAGTCTTGGCTAGGTCTTGGCTCAGCCGTCCGAGCCGGAGATGAAGCCGCCTCCGCCGTCATTGCCGTTGCCGTTCCCGTTGTTCCCTCCGCCACCGGCCGGATCCTCGGTGGCAGTTGGTGTCCCACCACCAGGGCCCCCGTCGGCGCCGCCATCGGCACCGCCGTTCCCCGCGCCGCCGTCATGGTTGCAGTCCCAGTCGAACGGGTCGCAGGTCTCCCCGGGATCGGGCGATTCCGTAGGCGGTTTCGTGGTCTCGGAGTGCGTGGGCGTCGGGGACGTGGTCTCCTCCGGCTCCTTGGTCCTCGTCGGGGTGGGCGGCGGAGGCGGAGTCTCACCGACGACCCTGCCGATCGGCCCGGGCGGCGGGAAGGTCTTGACCGGCTCGCCCTTGAGCGCCTGCGTCATGTAGTCCTGCCAGATCCGCGCGGGGAACGAGGCGCCGTGGATCTTCTTCTCGCCGCCCGTGCCGAACATCTCCAGGAATTCGCGCTTCTTGTTGTTCTCGTTGTCGTCGAGGCGGTACATGCTGACCGCCGTCGACAACTGCGGGGTGTAGCCGACGAACCAGGCGGACTTGTTGCCGTCGGTGGTACCCGTCTTGCCCGCGACCTGGCGCCCGGGCAGCTTCGCCGAGGTGCCGGTGCCCTTGTCCACGACGGTCCTCAGCACGTCGGTGACGTTGTCGGCGACCGTGGGGTCGAAGGCCTGCTTGGTCTTCTTCTCGTGCTGGTAGACCGTCTTGCCCTCGTGCTCGACCTCCTTGACCGAGTACGGGTCGTTCTGCTTCCCGCTCGCCGCGAAGGTGGAGTAGGCACCGGCCATCCGGATCGCGCTCGGCGAGGAGGTACCGAGTGAGAAGGACGGGTAAGTGGCTCCCGCCATGGAGCTGTCGTCCTTGAGGCCGGCGTCCATCGCCGACTCCTTCACCTTGTCCAGGCCGACGTCCATGCCGAGCTGCACATAGGCGGAGTTGACCGACTCCCGCATCGCCTCGCGCAGGTCGATCTGATAGGTCGGGGGGTTGTAGTCCTGGTCACCGTCGTTCCGCTGGAGCCATTCCTTGCCGTCCCTGTCGGTCCAGACGTCACCGTTGTACTTCTGGATCTTGAGCTTGTTCTTGCCGCTGTACAAGCTCTTCGGGTCGACGATGGTGCGCTCGGACTCGCTCTGGACCTCCACGCCCTTCGGGTCGCGGACGCCGTACTTGAAGGCGGCGGCCAGCACGAAGGGCTTGTACGTCGAACCGACCTGGGCACCGGTCTGGTCGGCGTTGTTGGTGAAGTGCTTCGTCGCGTCCTCACCGCCGTAGATGGCCTTGATCGCGCCGTCCTTCGGATCCACGGAGGCCCCACCGAACTGCACGTGCGTGTCCTTCTTGGGCCGCAGCTTCTCGTTGAGCTTCTCCTTGCGGACCGTGTTCACCGACTTCTCGAGCTCCTTGACCTTCTTCCGGTCGAAGGTCGTGTGGATCTCGTAGCCGCCCTGCTGGAGCTGCTCGGCGGTGATGTTGGTGTTCTTGATGACGTACGCCTTGGCCAGGTCCACAAGGTAGCCGGTCTGACCGGCCAGGTCGGCGTTCGACCGGGGGTTCTGCAGCTTGGGGAACGTCCGGTACTTGTCCCGCTCCGTGGCGGTCAGGCGGCCGTCCTTGACCTCCTCGTCGAGGATCCACGACCACCGCTTCTTCGCGCGCGCGGTGTTGTCTTCCTTGCTCGCCGCGGGGTCGATCTCGGGGGAGCCCGCCGGGTCGTAATAGGTGGCGCCCTTGAGCACCGTCGCGAGCAGCGCGCACTGGCTCGGGTCCAGCTCGCTGGCTTCCTTGTCGAAGTACGCCCGCGCCGCGGCCTGGATGCCGTAGGCCCCGCGCCCGTAATAGGCGGTGTTGAGGTACCCCGCCATGATGTCTTCCTTGCGGACCGTGCGGCCGACCTTTATGGAGATGAAGAGCTCTTTGAACTTACGGGTGAACGTCTGCGACTGGTCGCCCAGGCGCGCGTTCTTCACGTACTGCTGGGTGATGGTGGAGCCACCCTGGGTCTGCCCGCCCTTGGCCATGTTGACCAGGGCACGCGTGATGCCCATCGGGTCGACGCCCTTGTCCTTCTCGAACGTCTTGTTCTCCGCCGACATGACGGCGAAGCGCATTTCCTTGGGGATGTCGTCGTAGTCGATGATCTGGCGGTTGCGCTCACCGCCGGTCGCGACCATCTGCTTGCCGTCGCCCCAGTAGTAGACGTTGTTCTGGGCCTTGGCCGCCTTGTCTACCTCCGGCACCTGCACCAGCGCGTACGCGATGCCCGCGACGGCCATCAGGCTGCCGAGGAAACCGATGAACAGGCCGGTGACCAGGCGCCACGACGGGACCCAGCGGCGCAGACCGTCCTTGTTCGCGCGCGGGTAGTCGATGAACCGCTTCTTGCGGGGCGGTTCGGCGCCCCGGCCTCTGCCGCGCCCGGGACCACCGGGGCCGGGGCCACCGCCACGACGGCCACCGCCACCGGAGCGTCCGCCGCCGCCGGCGCCGTCGGGCGCCCTGCGTCGGCCGCCGGCCGCACCACTGCGCTGTGCCGCGCGGCGGGCTTCGGCCCGGCCTCCATAAGGGCGGTCCTCCTCGTCCGGCGTTCCGGATCCTTGCGATCCGTACGAGGAAGAGGGCGATCCAGTGGCGCCCCGCGGTGCCGCGCGGCGGCCCGGCGACGCTCCTGGGGCGCCACGCCTGGCCGCGGCGCGTCCGCCGCCCTGCGGCTGCGGCGGTTTGCGACGGTGCTCGCTCATCGAACGATTACTCCTCGGGCAGGCGCAGCTGTCCACGCCTGGAAACGGCGGCTGATTTCCGGTCCCCCCGAAGTGCGGATGTGCCCGTTCCGGCACTCACCCGCACTGCACCGGGGACAACGACGCCCCCTGGCGTCACGTGGTTCCCGGCGGTCTGCATGGCGCACAGACTACGCACCGTCAAAACCCTCGTAGAGCCGAAGTTCACCCCAAATCAGGCAAGTTACTTCCTACGAATCGGTGATGTGACGCCGTTCACCGTGCCCCCTCTTGTCTCAACCTGATCGCCGTTCTATCGTCTCGATGTATCGAGTCGATACATCAGCTCGGCATAAGGGCCGTACTGAGGGACTTGCGGTGGACGGGAGGCGACGATGAGCAGGCGCTCCGGCATCCTCGAGTTCGCCGTGCTCGGTCTGCTCCGCGAGTCCCCGATGCACGGCTATGAGCTGCGGAAACGACTCAATACGTCGCTGGGAGTGTTCCGCGCGTTCAGCTACGGGACCCTCTATCCCTGCCTCAAGACGCTGGTCGCCAACGGCTGGTTGATCGAAGAGTCGGGCAGCACGCCTGAAGACGCCCTCGCTGCTCCACTCGCAGGGCGTCGCGCCAAGATCGTCTATCGGTTGACGGCGGAAGGTAAGGAGCACTTCGAGGACCTGCTCTCGCAGACCGGCCCCGACGCGTACGAGGACGAGCACTTCGCCGCCCGCTTCGCCTTCTTCGGGCAGACCTCGCGGGACGTACGCATGCGGGTGCTAGAGGGCCGACGCAGCCGCCTCGAAGAACGCCTGGAGAAGATGCGCGCCTCCCTGGCCCGTACCCGGGAGCGCCTGGACGACTACACGCTTGAGCTGCAGCGACACGGCATGGAATCCGTGGAGCGCGAAGTGCGCTGGCTGAACGAGCTCATCGAGAGCGAGCGGGCGGGGCGGGACCAACAGCGGTCCACCCCCCACAGCTCCGCTCAGCAGGACAGCACATCTGGGGAGTCGGCGGACCTGCCCCGGCGGCGGGAGACCAACCCGCCGCCGGATCCGTCCGATGACCCCGCCAAGTGAGACCCAGCGTTCCGCAGGGTCTTATCCGGAATACCGAGATCACACAGGGAGCAACCGGAATGGGTTCGGTTCGCGTAGCCATTGTCGGCGTGGGCAACTGCGCCGCCTCGCTGGTCCAGGGCGTCGAGTACTACAAGGACGCCGACCCGGACGCCAAGGTCCCGGGCCTGATGCACGTCCAGTTCGGCGACTACCACGTCGGTGATGTCGAGTTCGTCGCCGCCTTCGACGTCGACGCGAAGAAGGTCGGCCTCGACCTCGCGGACGCCATCGGCGCCAGCGAGAACAACACCATCAAGATCTGCGACGTGCCGAACTCCGGCGTGCAGGTCCAGCGTGGCCACACCCACGACGGCCTGGGCAAGTACTACCGCCAGACCATCGAGGAGTCCGCCGAGGCGCCGGTCGACGTCGTCCAGATCCTCAAGGACAAGCAGGTCGACGTTCTCGTCTGCTACCTGCCCGTCGGTTCCGAGGCCGCGGCGAAGTTCTACGCCCAGTGCGCCATCGACGCCAAGGTCGCCTTCGTCAACGCCCTGCCGGTCTTCATCGCCGGTACCAAGGAGTGGGCCGACAAGTTCACCGAGGCGGGCGTCCCGATCGTCGGCGACGACATCAAGTCGCAGGTCGGCGCCACCATCACGCACCGTGTGATGGCGAAGCTGTTCGAGGACCGCGGGGTCCGTCTTGAGCGCACCATGCAGCTCAACGTCGGCGGCAACATGGACTTCAAGAACATGCTCGAGCGCGAGCGCCTCGAGTCCAAGAAGATCTCGAAGACGCAGGCCGTCACCTCGCAGATCCGCGACCGCGAGCTGGGCGAGAACAACGTCCACATCGGCCCGTCGGACTACGTCGCGTGGCTCGACGACCGCAAGTGGGCGTACGTCCGCCTCGAGGGCCGCGCCTTCGGTGACGTCCCGCTGAACCTTGAGTACAAGCTCGAGGTCTGGGACTCCCCGAACTCCGCCGGTGTCATCATCGACGCCCTGCGCGCCGCGAAGATCGCCAAGGACCGGGGCATCGGTGGCCCGATCCTCTCCGCGTCCTCGTACTTCATGAAGTCCCCGCCGGTGCAGTACTTCGACGACGAGGCCTACGAGAACGTCGAGAAGTTCATCAAGGGCGAGGTCGAGCGCTAAACAGCTCTCTCCGTAGTCGCTTGTCGAGGGTCCCCGGGCATTCCGCCCGGGGACCCTCCTCATATGTGAGGGTGTGCTCCATGGCTGTCGTCGGTGACCTGCGGATACTGCTGCGGCTGCGGAACTTCAGACGGATGCTCGCCGTACGTCTGATCTCCCAGGGCGCGGACGGCGTCTACCAGGTCGCGCTCGCCACCTACGTCGTCTTCTCTCCGGAGAAGCAGACATCCCCCGGAGCGATCGCCTCCGCGATGGCGGTGCTGCTGCTTCCCTACTCACTGATCGGCCCCTTCGCGGGCGTCCTCCTGGACCGCTGGCAACGTCGACAGGTTTTCCTGTACGGCAATCTGCTGCGGGCCGCGCTGGCCTCGGTGACCGCCGTCCTGATGCTGAGCGGCGTGCCGGACTGGCTCTTCTACGCCTCCGCGCTGTGCGTCACCGCCGTCAACCGCTTCGTCCTCGCCGGCCTTTCGGCCGCGCTGCCGCGGGTGGTGGACGCCGACCGCCTCGTCATCGCCAACTCCCTCTCACCGACCGCGGGGACGCTCGCCGCGACGGTGGGCGGCGGACTCGCCTTCGTCGTACGTCTGGCGGGGTCAGACTCGGACGCGGCCGTGGTCCTCCTCGGCTCCGCCCTGTACCTCTGCGCGGCCCTCGCCTCGCTCCGCATGGCCCGCGACCTGCTCGGCCCCGACCCGGATCTGGTGCAGCCACGGCTCGGCGCCGCCCTCGCCGGAACCGCCCGAGGGCTGACGGCGGGGGTGCGGCACCTGACGCAACGCCCGGCGGCCGCCCGCGCGCTGGCCGCGATGACGGTGATGCGGTTCTGCTACGGCGCCCTGACCGTCATGTTCCTGATGCTGTGCCGGTACGCCTGGTCGTCGACGGAGTCCGACGGGCTCGCGCTGCTCGGACTCGCCGTGGGGATCTCGGGGGCGGGGTTCTTCGTGGCCGCCGTGGTGACGCCGTGGGCGGTGGGGCGGCTGGGGGCGGGCGGCTGGATCGTCGCTTGCGCGGGTGCGGCGGCGGTCCTGGAACCGGCGCTCGGCCTCCCGTTCGCGCCCGTGCCGTTGCTCGTCGCCGCCTTCCTCCTCGGCCTGACCACTCAGGGCGCGAAGATCGCCACGGACACAGTGGTGCAGTCCTCGGTGGACGACGGCTTCCGCGGACGGATCTTCTCGGTCTACGACGTGCTGTTCAACGTCGCGTTCGTGGGCGCGGCCGCGGTGGCCGCCCTGCTGCTGCCGCCGGACGGCCGATCGGTTCCGCTGGTGGTCGGCGTCGCCCTGCTCTACGCAGCAGTTACTGCGGCTATGTCCCGGTTTAGCTTGCAGTAAGTGTCACATCAATGCCACAGAGCCCCTCCGGGCTTCTGAGATGACCTCGCCCCCCGATAACTTACGGGCGTCGTATTCGCGCCATCGCGCTCTCGTTCGAGGGGGACCCCCAAAGTGACCACTCCGCCGCCCCAGGGCCAGAATCCGTACCCGCCTCAGGGCCAGAACCCCTACGGCCAGCCCCAGGGCGTCGCTCCGTACGGCCAGCAGGCTCCGGCGCCGTACCCGCCTCAGCAGGGTGCGCCCTACCCGCCGTACCAGGGTGGTCCGGTCCCCCCGCCCGCCGCCCCTTCCCGCAAGGGCAGGAAGCTGCTCCTGCGCATCGGTGGCTTCATCCTGGTCGCGATCATCATCGGCGTCGTCAAGTACCAGATGGGCAAGAGCGACGCCGAGACGATCTCGGTCGGCAGCTGCATGCACAACAACGGCACGCAGATATCGCCCGACCTCAAGGAGGTCGACTGCTCCTCCAGTGACTCCGAGTTCGAGGTCGTCGAGAAGTTCGACAACACCAGCGACGGCAACAAGTGCCAGGCCGTCAAGGCCTCCGAGCTCGCGTACTACCAGCAGGGCAAGGGCCACGACGTCGTGCTCTGCCTGAAGAAGACCAAGTAGACCCAGCAGGCCGGGCAAGACACGACCGAGGGGCGCTGTTCACGGTTTCACGTGAAACAGCGCCCCTCGGCGTATCCAGGACCTCTCGGGCGTATCCAGAGGCCCCCCGGCGCATCCGGGATTGGCTTGTTTCACGTGAAACCACGGAACAAGCCACCGCCGAAACAAGCCACCGCCCGTCTCAGCTCTGCTCGGCCCACCACTCCTTGAGCGCCGCCACCGCGGCCTCCCGCTCCATCGGGCCGTTCTCGAGGCGCAGCTCCAGCAGGAACTTGTAGGCCTTGCCGATCACGGGCCCGGGGCCCACGTCCAGGACCTCCATGATGTCGTTGCCGTCGAGATCGGGCCGGATCGAGTCCAGCTCCTCCTGCTCCTGGAGGCGGGCGATGCGCTCCTCCAGGCCGTCGTACGCGCGCGACAGGGCATTCGCCTTGCGCTTGTTGCGCGTCGTGCAGTCGGAGCGGGTCAGCTTGTGCAGTCGACTGAGGAGCGGACCCGCGTCACGCACGTAGCGACGTACGGCCGAGTCGGTCCACTCGCCCGTGCCGTAGCCGTGGAAGCGCAGGTGCAGCTCGACCAGACGCGAGACGTCCTTCACGAGCTCGTTGGAGTACTTGAGCGCCGTCATGCGCTTCTTGACCATCTTGGCGCCGACCACCTCGTGGTGGTGGAACGAGACCCGGCCGTCGTCCTCGAAGCGCCGCGTCTTCGGCTTGCCGATGTCGTGCAGCAACGCCGCGATGCGCAGCGTCAGGTCGGGGCCTTCGGTCTCCAGCGCCATCGCCTGTTCCAGGACGATCAGCGAGTGGTCGTAGACGTCCTTGTGACGGTGGTGCTCGTCCCGCTCGAGGCGCAGCGCGGGAAGCTCGGGCAGGACCCGGTCGGCCAGGCCCGTGTCGACGAGGAGGGCCAGGCCCTCGCGCGGGTGCGCGGAGAGGATCAGCTTGTTCAGCTCGTCCCGCACCCGCTCCGCGGAGACGATCTCGATGCGCTCGGCCATCGCCTTCATGGCCGCGACGACCTCGGGCGCCACCTCGAAGTCCAGCTGCGCGGCGAAGCGCGCGGCCCGCATCATCCGCAGCGGATCGTCCGAGAAGGACTCCTCGGGCGTCCCGGGGGTCCGCAGAACCCGCTCGGAAAGGTCGTCGAGTCCGCCGTGCGGGTCGATGAACTCCTTCTCGGGGAGCGCCACGGCCATCGCGTTCACGGTGAAGTCACGGCGTACGAGGTCTTCCTCGATGGATTCGCCGTAGGACACCTCGGGCTTGCGCGAGGTCCTGTCGTACGCCTCGGAGCGGTACGTCGTGACCTCGATCTGGTAGCCCTCCTTCTGGCAGCCGACCGTGCCGAAGGCGATCCCGACCTCCCAGACCGCGTCGGCCCACGGACGCACGATCGTCAGTACGTCCTCGGGGCGGGCGTCAGTGGTGAAGTCCAGATCGTTGCCGAGCCGACCCAAGAGGGCGTCCCTCACCGAGCCGCCGACCAGGGCGAGGGAGAAACCCGCCTCCTGGAATCGGCGGGCGAGATCGTCCGCGACAGGGGACACACGCAGCAGTTCGGTGACCGCGCGGCGCTGCACCTGGCTCAGTGCGCTGGGATTGTCTTCGTTGGCGTTCGGCACAACAGAAAAGGGTACGTGCCCCGGACGCCAGGGGCCGACCCGTATTCCCGCGGGCCTCCGGAGGCCCATCACCGCGCCCCCGGCCAGTTCTTCCGATCACGTGGAGCAGTCCGCGGCACTTCGCCCCAGCGCGCATCGTTACCATGCGTGGACGCAGGAACCGAGAACCATCGATGAAGCCGACGACGACGAGGAACGGGCGAACGCGTGGCCGAGGCGGCAGACATCCCGGGGACAAGCCCCTCACCTGCCCGCCGGTGGCTGCGGCGCACCGCAGCACTGCTGGTGGGTACCCCTTTGCTGGCCGGACTTCTGCACGTGCCGGCGGGGCCCACCGCGCACGCCGCCGTACCGAGAGCGACGGCCGCCGCCACCGGCTCCAGCACCGTGGACGTCTCGCTGGACGGGCTCACCCCCACCGCTCCCGGTGAGGACGACACCCTCACGGTCTCCGGCACGGTCACCAACGACAGCAAGCAGGCGGTGACCAAGGCCGAGGTCGGGCTGCGTCTGGGGCCGAGCCTGAACAGCCGCAGCGCGATCGACACCGCCGCCAAGCGCAAGGGGTACCTGCCGGGGTCCGACGGCACCGAGGTCGGCGGCAAGTACGTCGAGAAGTTCGCCAAGCTGGCGCCCGGCGTCCGGCAGGACTTCAGCATCTCCATTCCGGTCAAGGCGCTGAACCTCGGCGCCGACGGCGTCTACCAGCTGGGCGTCTCGGTCACCGGCCAGTCCGCCGCCCAGCCGTACCCGCAGGTGCTCGGCTTCGAGCGCACCTTCCTGCCGTGGCAGCCCGACGCCACCGACACGAAGACGAAGACGACGTACCTGTGGCCGCTCATCTCCAAGACCCACCTCACCGCCGAGACGGGCTCCGACGAACAGCAGACGCCGGTCTTCAAGGACGACGGCCTGGCCAAGGAGATCGCTCCCGGCGGGCGCCTGGAACAGCTCGTGTCGCTGGGCCGCGAGCTCGACGTCACCTGGGTCATCGACCCGGACCTGCTGGCCTCCGTGGAGGCCATGACGAAGAACTACCGGATCCAGACCAAGGACGGTAAGTCCACCGTCGCGGGCAAGAACCAGGCGACCGCCAACCAGTGGCTCAACGACCTCGGAGACGCCGTCAAGGGTCAGAAGGTCGTCGCTCTGCCCTTCGCCGACCCCGACCTCGCCTCCCTCGCCCACACCGGCAAGGCCGTCACCGGCTCCCTGGGCCGTCTCAAGGAAGCCACCGAGGTCGGCGCCAAGGCGGTGGACGCCATCCTCCAGGTGAAGCCGACCACCGACTTCACCTGGCCCGCGGACGGCGCGATCGACCCCTCCATCGTCGATGTCGCCACCTCGGCGGGCGCCCACTCCGTGATCACCCGCAGCGACAGCCTCCGCGAGACCGGGGGCCTCCTGTACACGCCCAACGCCGCCCGCCCCATCGGCGGCGGCACGACGGCAGTCGTGGCCGACGCACGGCTCTCGACCGCCTTCCAGGGCGACATGACGGGTGCCGAGCGCTCCACGCTCGCCGTGCAGGGATTCCTCGCCCAGAGCCTGATGATCACGATGCAGGATCCGGAGAAGCAGCGCAGCATCGTCGTCGCCCCCCAGCGCATGCCGACCGTCAGCCAGGCCCAGTCCATGGCGAAGGCGCTGAAGGCCCTCGGCGAGGGACGCTGGTCCCAGCCCCAGAGCCTGGCCGCGGCCGCGAAGGCGAAGCCGGACCCGAGCGCCACGACCCAGGTGCCGTCGGCCGGCGCCTACCCGGCGGCGCTGCGCAAGCAGGAGCTGCCGCAGTCGGCCTTCGAGTCCATCCAGAGCACCCAGAAGATGCTCGAGCGGTTCCAGGTGATCCTCACCGAGAAGGACCGGGTGGTCACCCCGTTCGGGAGGGCCATAGACCGTGAGATGGCGACCGCCTGGCGCGGCCGTCCCGGCGAGGCGAAGAGCTATCGCAAGGGCGTCACGGAGTACCTGACCACGCTCACCGAGCAGGTGACGCTGATCAAGAAGTCCGACGCGAAGCTCTCCGGGCGCAGCGCCACGATCCCGGTGTCGGTGCAGAACAACCTGGTGCAGGGCGTCGACCACTTGGTGCTGCGCCTGACCTCCATGAACCCCACCCGTCTGAAGATCGGCGACGGGCCGTACGAAGAGCACCCGATCAAGATCGCGGGAGGCCACTCCCAGTCGGTCAAGTTCACGACCAACGCCAACGCCAACGGTCCGGTTCCGGTCTACGCCCAGCTCTTCACCGAGGACGGCGAGCCGTACGGCGAAGCGATCCGCTTCGAAGTCAACGTCACCGAGATCACCCTCACGGTGATGCTCGTCATCGCCGGCGGCCTCCTGCTGCTCGTGCTCGCCGGATTCCGCATGTACACCCAGCGCAAGCGCGCGGCCCGGAAACGCGCTCTGGAGGGGCCCGACGAGGGCCCCGAGGGCGAATCCGGCACCGAGCCCGGGGAAGACGACCCCGAGCAGCCGAGTGACCCGACGCCGGACACCGCTCCTGAAAGCACCGACCCGTCGGACACGGGTGAGAGAGTGGACCGTTGAGCGATGTCGTGGCCGGTGGGCCCGGGGACGATGAGGTGGGGTAACCATGAACGCGCCGTACGACGGTGACCGTGGCCAGGGTGCGGGCGGCTCCGCCTCGCCCGGAGGCCCGCCGCCCGGCTCGCCCGAGCACGGGCAGGTGCCACCGCAGCCAGCGCCGGACATGTACCTCCAGGACGCCTACGACCAGGATCCCTACCGGGCTCAGGACCTCTCCGCCCAGGACCCGGTGAACGAGGCGCTCTACGACCGCGCGGCACACCCACCGCCGCCGCCCGGCACCTACCAGCAACAGCAGCCGCTGTACGCCCAGCCCCCCTCGCAGCAGCACGCCCCCGATCCGCGCGTATGGGCCCAGACCCCGGCCCCCGAGCCGGAGGGCCCGACCCGCCACCTCCCGTACGGCGACGACGCCAGGACGACCCAGTTCGTGGGCGTCGACGACCTGGTCACCCAGGCAGGCGAGGAGCACCACGAGCCGGACGCCTTCGCCCACCTCTTCCGTGACCAGCAGCCCGGCGGCTACCGGAACCAGCAGGCGCCCTACCAGCAGGGCTCGTACCCACAGGACTCGTACCAACAGGGCGGGTACCAGCAGAACGGGTACCCGCAGGGCGAGTACCAGCAGACCGGATACCAGCAGGACGGGTACCAACAGGCCGCCTATCAGCAGGACGGCTACCCCCAAGCCAACGGCTCGCCCCAGGGCAACGGCTACCAGCAGGGCGGCGGGTACCAGCAGGACGGCTACGCCCAAGGCAACGGCTACCCCCAGGACAACGGCTACCAGCAGCCGGTCAACGGCGGCTATTCGCCCGCCGAGCAGCCGGGCATCCCGGCTCCCGCGGCCGCCTCGGCCCCGACGCCCGCGCCCGCACCGCCCGCCAAGTCGGGCGGCCGCGCGTCGAGCCTGCTGAAGTCCAGCGCCGTCATGGCGGCGGGCACGCTCGTCTCGCGCCTCACCGGCTTCATCCGCTCCGCCCTGATCGTCTCGGCGCTCGGCGTCGGCCTGCTCGGCGACACCTTCCAGGTCGTCTACCAGATCCCGACGATGATCTACATCCTCACCGTCGGCGGCGGCCTCAACTCCGTGTTCGTACCGCAGCTGGTGCACTCCATGAAGGAGGACGAGGACGGCGGCGAGGCCTTCGCCAACCGCCTGCTGACACTCGTCATGGTGGCGCTCGGCGTGCTCACCGTCCTGGGCGTCGTCCTTGCCCCGCAACTGGTCCGGCTGATGTCCGTACCGGTCGCGAACGACCCGGCGGCCACCGAGGTCGGCACCACCCTGCTCCGCTACTTCCTGCCCTCGATCTTCTTCATGGGCGTCCACGTGGTGATGGGGCAGATCCTCAACGTACGCGGCAAGTTCGGCGCGATGATGTGGACGCCGGTCCTCAACAACGTCGTCATCATCTTCACGCTCGGCATGTTCATCTGGGTGTACGGGTCGTCGGCGGAATCCGGCATGACCGTCAACAGCATCCCGCCGCAGGCCGAGAAGCTCCTCGGCATCGGCATCCTGCTCGGTCTCATCGTCCAGGCCCTGGCGATGATCCCGTACCTCCGGGAGACCGGGTTCAGGCTGCGTCCGCGCTTCGACTGGAAGGGCCACGGCCTGGGGAAGTCCGCCAAGCTCGCGAAGTGGACCATCCTCTTCGTGCTGGCCAACCAGGCGGGCGCCCTCGTCGTCACCCAGCTGGCCACCGCGGCCACCACCGATCTGCCCTCGACCAGCGGCATCGGCTTCGCGGCCTACGCGAACGCCCAGCTCATCTGGGGCCTGCCGCAGGCCATCATCACGGTCTCCCTGATGGCGGCCCTGCTGCCCCGGCTCTCCCGGTCCGCGCACGACGGGGACACCGGTTCGGTACGCGACGACATCTCGCAGGGCCTGCGCACGACGGCCGTGGCCATCGTCCCGATCGCCTTCGGGTTCGTCGCGCTCGGCATCCCGATGTGCACCCTGATCTTCGGCTCCTCGGGCAGCGCCCAGGCCACGAACATGGGCTTCATGCTGATGGCCTTCGGCCTCGGCCTGATCCCCTACTCCGTGCAGTACGTCGTGCTGCGCGCGTTCTACGCCTACGAGGACACCCGGACGCCCTTCTACAACACGGTCATCGTCGCCGCCGTCAACGCCGCCGCATCCGGCGCCTGCTACGTGCTGCTGCCCACCCGCTGGGCGGTCACCGGCATGGCAGCCGTGTACGGCGTCGCGTACGCGATCGGCGTCGGCATCGCCTGGCGCCGACTGCGCAAGCGGCTCGGCGGCGACCTGGACGGCGCCCACGTGCTGCGCACCTACGCCCGTCTCGGGATCGCCGCGCTGCCCGCGGCGCTGCTGGGCGGCGGAGTCGCTTACGCGGTCACCCAGGGGCTCGGACAGGACGTCCTCGGGTCGCTGGCGGCGCTGATCGCGGGCGGTGCGGTACTGCTCGGTGTCTTCTTCATCGCCGCGAAGCGCATGCGGATCGCGGAGCTCAACTCGATGGTCGGTATGGTCCGCGGACGTCTCGGTCGCTGAGATGGAGGGGTTCGCACAACCATCGTCGGCCACTGTGTGTCGTGCATAGCACCGGACTGTGGGCACAATTGGCTTTGGCGTCTGACGAAGCGCAACGGATGGGGAGGCAGGGACGACGGTGGCGGAACGGAGCACGGCTGCCGTCGACGTGGCAGACAACAGCGGCGATGAGCCGCTGACCGCCAAGGCGGAGCAGGCCACGGCCGACGGGGTGGCCCAGACCCGGGAGCGGGACACGGCAGCAGACGAAGACGCGGCGGAGAACGACGAGCCCACGAGCCGCGGGGCCTCCTCGCCCCCCGAACTGCACAGCGGCCACAAGCTGGCCAGACGCTATCGGCTCGAGGAGTGCGTCACCCGTCTGGACGGTTTCAGCAGTTGGCGTGCGGTGGACGAGAAGCTCCGCCGCGCCGTCGGCGTGCATCTCCTGCCCGCCGATCATCCGCGGGCCCGTTCGGTGCTCGCGGCGGCCCGGTCCTCGGCGCTGCTCGGTGACCCGCGCTTCGTGCAGGTCCTGGACGCGGTCGAGGAGAACGACCTCGTCTACGTGGTCCACGAGTGGCTGCCGGACGCCACGGAGCTGACCGCGGTCCTCGCGGCGGGTCCGCTGGAGGCGCACGACGCGTACCAGCTCGTCACCCAGACGTCCCAGGCGATGGCCGCGGCGCACCGCGAGGGTCTCGCGCACCTGCGGCTGACGCCCAGTGCCGTCCTTCGCACCTCCACCGGGCAGTACCGCATCCGCGGTCTCGCGGTGAACGCCGCGCTGCGCGGCATCAGCTCCGACACCCCCCAGCGCACCGACACCGAAGCGATCGGCGCCCTGTTGTACGCGTCACTGACGCAGCGCTGGCCCTACGAGGACGACGCGTACGGCCTCTCCGGGCTGCCCAAGGGCGTCGGGCTCATCGCCCCCGACCAGGTGCGCGCGGGCGTGCACCGCGGCCTCTCCGAGCTCGCCATGCGCGCGCTCGTCAACGACGGGGCGACCGCGTCACGCCAGGAACCTCCGTGCACGACTCCGGAGGAGCTGGTGAAGGCCATCGGCGAGATGCCCCGCATCCGCCCGCCGGAGCCCACCTTCACCGCGCCCCCCGAGTACCAGCGCACGACCTACCAGCAGGGTACGTACGGCCGTCCTGCCGTCCACCCCGGCGCCACGCAGCCCGTGCCGGCTCCGCCGCCCCCGCTGCAGAGCCGTACCGGCAGGGCTCTCAAGTGGGCCGTGTCCGCGTTGCTCATCGCGGCCCTCGGTCTGGGCAGCTGGCAGCTCGCGGACGCCTTGATGGACCGCGAGAACTCCGGTGAACCCGGCACCTCTGAAAGCTCAGGGGGCGGCGACAAGGGTGAGCCCAAGTCCGGGAAGACCCTGAGCGTCAAGGACGCCAAGGAGCTCGTCGTCGAAGGCCAAGCCCAGGACCCGAACAAGGTCAGCGGCACGTACGACGGCGACGACGCGACGCTGTGGCGCACCAAGACGTACAACGACGGCCCCGAACTCGCTCCGTACAAGCCCGGTGTCGGTATCGTCTACGACCTCGGCTCGGCGGAGCACGTGTCCGCCGCGTCGATTGACGTTCTGTACGGCGGTGCCCGCACGTCGGTCACGTTGTACGCCGTGGATTCGCTGTCGCCTTCGACACCGCTCTCGTCGATGAAGAAGATCGGCACCGGTACGACGTCGGGCACGACCTTGAAGGTCAAGGCCGACAAGAAGCCGGTGAAGTCCCAGTACGTGCTTCTCTGGCTGACGGCGGTACCGAAGTCGGCAACCGACGGCTTCTACAGCGCGGGATTCAAGCAGGCCATCAAGGACGTGAAGTTCACGGGCTGACGGACCGGTTCGACGAGGCTCGCCGGGGGGAGGGGTTCCAGGTGGACAGCACCGAGCACGGTGACATGAGCGACCAGGACCTCCTCGCCTGCCATGTGGACGGCGACAAGGACGCCTTCGGCGAGCTCGTGCGGCGCCATCGTGACCGGCTGTGGGCCGTGGCGCTGCGCACCCTGGGCGACCGCGAGGAGGCCGCCGACGCGGTCCAGGACGCGCTCGTCTCGGCCTACCGCGCGGCGCACACCTTCCGGGGCCAGTCCGCCGTGACGACCTGGCTGCACCGCATCACCGTGAACGCGTGCCTCGACCGGGCACGGAAGGCGGCCTCCCGCAAGACCTCCCCGATCGACGACACCGAGCGCCTGGAACAGCTCCTGGAGCCCGAGGAATCGGCGGCCGCACCCGTCGAGCGCGGCGATCTGCACCGGGAGCTCCTAGAGGCGCTGGGCACCCTGCCCCACGACCAGCGCGCGGCACTCGTCCTCGTCGACATGCAGGGCTATCCGGTGGCCGAGGCCGCCCGCGTCCTCGACGTCCCCACCGGCACGGTCAAGAGCCGTTGCGCGCGAGGCAGAGCGAGACTGCTGCCGCTCCTCACTCATCTGCGGACGGAGACTCCCACGCGGAACGGGGACGGCGGCGAGAGAACGGAAGGCAAGAAGCCCGGCTCAGGGCGGAACCGGTCGCAGGGGACATCCGTCCCACCGGCAGCAGGGCCACGGGATGCGGGACCAAGCGATTCAGCTGCTGTGAAGGGCGGAGGTGGGCGAGCGTGACAACCACGACCGAATCGGCCGGGCACCCGGAAGTCACTGAGATCTCGGACCTGACCGAGGGCCTTCTCTCCCCGTCGCGTACGAGCGACGTACGGCGGCACCTGGACGGCTGCGAGCTCTGCGCCGACGTCTACGCCTCCCTCGAGGAGATCCGCGGCATGCTCGGCACGCTGCCGGGCCCGTCCCGCATGCCCGCCGACATCGCCGGGCGCATCGACGCGGCCCTGGCGGCTGAAGCCCTGCTGGATTCCACTTCGCCCGACGCGCCCTTCGCGTCAACGGAGCCGGAGACGGAGGCGGCACCGGAGGCGGTACCGGAACCCGTATCGGCTTCCACCGACACCGCCCCGGCGCACACCGCGCGTGTTTCACGTGAAACATCGCCCGCATCGGCATCCCGAACGCCCAACGATCGTCCGGCGGGACATGCCCGTGCGGCGACCGGTCCAGGGCGTGGCAGGGGCCCGCGCGGCACACGCCGCCGCACCACGGTGCTCGGCGCCGTCTTCACGGCGGCCGCCATCGGACTCGGCTCCCTGCTGGTGTACAGCCTCAGCGACGATTCCGGTGGGTCCACCAGTACGACAGCGGGGCGGCGGAACTCGGCGAGCTCTTTCGCCGACGAGAAGCTCAAGGGCAAGGTCACCGAGCTCCTCGCCAAGAACTCCGTCAAGAGCCCCGGGAAGACCGACGGGTCCAAGCCCTCCTTCAACACCCGCTCCAGTCCGGAGTCCTCCGAGTCGAAGTCGCCGCTCAGCGCGAACACCGTCGACGTTCCGACGTGCATTCAGCGCGGCATCGGCGACGGCACACCGCTCGCGGCCGAGGAAGGCACCTATGAGGGCAAGAAGGCCTACCTCGTCGTGATGCCCCATCCCTCGGACGCCACCAAGGTGTCCGCGTACGTCGTCGACGCCGCCTGCGTGGGCAAGTCCTCGCCGTCCAAGGGCAAGGTTCTGACGGAGCGCACCTACCCTCAGGGCTGAATCTCGCGCGGCGATTTCCCCGGGCCGATTCACGGGTCCGATCACGGGTCCGTCGTGCTGCTGCCAGGAGCCTTGTGGTGCACGGCACCCTCCCGTTCTGACACGCTTCCGTGCGCTCGGACACGTCGGGGAATGCATGCCCCGTAGGATCCGTTGGGTGGGGTGAGAGTCCTGATACGGACACCCGCCAGCACTACGCAGCAGTCCCCAGAGACGAGGAATCAAGCCGTGACCGACGTCCGTAACGTGATCATCATCGGCTCCGGGCCCGCCGGCTACACGGCGGCGCTCTACACCGCGCGCGCGTCGCTGAAGCCGCTGGTGTTCGAGGGCGCCGTCACCGCGGGCGGTGCGCTGATGAACACCACCGAGGTGGAGAACTTCCCGGGCTTCCAGGACGGCGTCATGGGCCCTGACCTCATGGACAACATGCGCGCCCAGGCCGAGCGCTTCGGTGCCGAGCTCGTGCCCGACGACGTCGTCGCCGTCGACCTGAGCGGCGAGATCAAGACCGTGACGGACACCGCGGGCACCGTGCACCGCGCGAAGGCCGTCATCGTCACGACCGGCTCCCAGCACCGCAAGCTCGGTCTGCCGAACGAGGACGCCCTCTCCGGACGCGGTGTCTCCTGGTGCGCCACCTGCGACGGCTTCTTCTTCAAGGACCAGGACATCGCCGTGATCGGCGGCGGCGACACCGCGATGGAGGAGGCCACCTTCCTCTCGCGCTTCGCCAAGTCCGTGACGATCGTGCACCGCCGCGACAGCCTGCGCGCCTCCAAGGCGATGCAGGACCGCGCCTTCGCCGACCCGAAGATCAAGTTCATCTGGGACAACGAGGTCGCCGAGGTCAAGGGCGACCAGAAGCTCTCCGGGCTGACCCTGCGCAACCTGAAGACGGGCGAGACGTCCGAGCTGCCGGTGACCGGCCTGTTCATCGCGATCGGCCACGACCCGCGCACGGAGCTCTTCAAGGGACAGCTCGAGCTGGACGACGAGGGCTACCTGAAGGTCGAGGCGCCCTCGACCCGGACGAACCTGACCGGCGTCTTCGGTGCCGGTGACGTCGTCGACCACACCTACCGTCAGGCGATCACGGCGGCCGGCACCGGCTGCTCCGCCGCTCTCGACGCCGAGCGCTTCCTCGCCGCTCTCGCCGACAGCGAGACCGCGGCCGCCACCGTCTGACCCCCCTCTTCCCCACCGCACCAAGCTAAGGAGACTGCCGTGGCCGGCACCCTGAAGAACGTGACCGACGCTTCCTTCGACGAGGACGTCCTCAAGAACGACAAGCCCGTCCTGGTGGACTTCT
Source organism: Streptomyces kanamyceticus (assembly GCF_008704495.1). Classification (NCBI taxonomy): domain Bacteria; kingdom Bacillati; phylum Actinomycetota; class Actinomycetes; order Kitasatosporales; family Streptomycetaceae; genus Streptomyces; species Streptomyces kanamyceticus. The sequence continues at coordinate 5,041,336 of NZ_CP023699.1, read as the reverse complement.
GGGCCGCCTGGTGCGGACCGTGCCGCCAGATCGCGCCGTCGCTCGAGGCGATCGCCGCCGAGTACGGCGACAAGATCGAGATCGTCAAGCTCAACATCGACGAGAACCCGGGCACGGCTGCCAAGTACGGCGTCATGTCGATCCCGACCCTGAACGTGTACCAGGGTGGCGAGGTCGCCAAGACCATCGTCGGTGCCAAGCCGAAGGCCGCGATCGTCCGCGACCTGGAGGACTTCATCGCCGAGTAGTCGATGGCGATGTTTCACGTGAAACACGAATGGACCAGTCCCCGCGGGGGCTGGTCCATTCGCCGTTCCGGAGTCACAGCGGACGCAGTGCGGGTTCCTTCTGCACCGCGCCAAGGAGTCGGTCGAGCGCCAGCTCGACGTCTTCCTTCCAGGAGATCGTCGTACGCAGCTCAAGCCTCAACCGGGGATAGGCCGGGTGCGGGCGGACCGTCTTGAACCCCACGGCCAGGAGATGCTCCGCGGGCAGCACACACGCCGGCTTCTCCCACCGTGCGTCCCCGAACGCCTCGATCGCCTTGACCCCTCGACGCAGCAGGTCCTTCGCCACGGTCTGCACGATGACGCGTCCGAGTCCCTGGCCCTGATAGCCAGGCATGATCCACCCGGTGATGAGCTGGACGGCGTCCGGCGACACAGGGCTCGTGGGGAAGGCGGTGGCGCGCGGGACATAGGCCGGTGGCGCGTAGAGCACGAAGCCCACCGGCACGTCGTCGACGTAGACGACCCGGCCGCAGGATCCCCACTCCAGCAGGACGGCGGAGATCCACGCCTCCTTCTCCAGCTCCGGCGTACCGGCCTTTACCGCGGCTTGGCCGCTGACCGGGTCAAGCTCCCAGAAGACGCACGCGCGGCAACGGTTGGGGAGGTCCGGGAGATTGTCCAGCGTGAGCGGTACGAGCCGACGCCCCATGAAGGCAGTTCCTCACTTCCGTCGCCCGCCACGCTGCGGGCGGCTGTCAGAGCGCTGCGCTCCTTGAGCAGGCTGCCGACGAAACCGCCGACCGCTCCCAGCCCGAGGCCCGCGGCCATCAGTCCGGTGCGGCTCATCGTTCGCATGGCCCCCGCCTCCCCAATGAGGTGCCGTCAGGTGGATGCGCCATACCCGAACGCATCGTATCCACGATGCGATTGTGTCGATACCGCAAGAAAGCAAAGAGCGGGCGGTGTTCCGGTACACACCGGACACGGCCCGCTCTCGCGGTGCGGATAGCTGGGGACCAGGCCCCTGCCGTCCTAGGAGGCCTCCTCCTCGGAGTCCTCCGCGGAGCCGTTCTGAAGGACCGGTCCCTCGCCCGGAGCGAGCGTGCTGAGGATGCGCTCCAGGTCCTCGAGAGAGGCGAAGTCGACGACGATCTTGCCCTTCTTCTGGCCCAGGTCGACCCTCACCCGAGTTTCGAACCGGTCCGAGAGCCGGGTCGCCAGGGTGCTGAGAGCGGGCGAGAGGCGGGTGCCCGCGCGCGGTCCCTTGGCCTTCGGAGCGCTCTGCGGACGCGACCCCATGAGGGTCACGATCTCCTCCACAGCGCGCACCGAGAGGCCCTCGGCCACGATCCGGTGGGCGAGCCGGTCCTGCTCCTCCGAGTCGTCGACGGAGAGCAGAGCGCGGGCGTGCCCCGCGGAGAGCACTCCAGCGGCCACCCGACGCTGCACGGCGGGAGAGAGCTTCAGCAGACGCAGCGTGTTGGAGACCTGCGGGCGGGATCGGCCGATCCGGTCCGCCAGCTGGTCGTGCGTGCAGTTGAAGTCCTTGAGCAGCTGGTCGTAGGCGGCGGCCTCTTCCAGCGGGTTCAGCTGGGCGCGGTGCAGGTTCTCCAGCAGCGCGTCCAGGAGGAGCTTCTCGTCGTCCGTGGCCCGCACGATCGCCGGGATGCGCTCCAGGCCCGCCTCGCGGCAGGCCCGCCAGCGCCGCTCGCCCATGATGAGCTCGTAGCGCGCCGGGCCCAACTGCCGTACGACGACCGGCTGGAGAAGGCCGACTTCCTTGATGGAGGTCACCAGCTCGGCGAGGGCGTCCTCGTCGAACACCTCACGCGGCTGCCGCGGGTTGGGCTTGATGGAGTCCAGTGGCAGCTCCGCGAAGTACGCACCCGCCACGGGCTGGTTCTCCGACGCCTGGGCCGGTTCACGCACCGGCTCCACCGTTTCATGTGAAACGGCGCTCTGCGGGAGGGCCGCCACCTTCGCGGCCGCCACACCTCGCTCGGCGGTCAGCACCGGCACCGCCGAGGGAGAGGTCGAGGCGCCCACGGACTGGGAGGGCTGCTTCTCCGTCGGGGCTGCAGGAATCAGGGCTCCGAGGCCTCGCCCCAGGCCTCTGCGTCGCTCGCTCACTGCATCCCCTCCGTCATGCTCTGCTGGTCGTTCTGAGCGCCCGCGTGGGCGTGTTGGACGTCGTACCGCACGCCCACTCCGCGCAGCGCGATCTCTCGCGCCGCCTCGAAGTAGGACAGGGCGCCACTCGATCCCGGATCGTAGGTGAGCACCGTCTGTCCGTAGCTCGGCGCTTCGGAGATTCGTACCGACCGCGGGATGCTCGTCCGCAGAACCTCGTCACCGAAGTGATTGCGGACCTCGTCCGCCACTTGGGAGGCGAGTCGGGTCCTGCCGTCGTACATGGTGAGCAGGATCGTCGACACGTGCAGGTTGGGGTTGAGGTGGCCCCGCACCAGGTCGACGTTGCGCAGGAGCTGGCCGAGGCCCTCCAGTGCGTAGTACTCGCACTGGATGGGGATCAGCACCTCCGCACCGGCAACCAGGGCGTTGACCGTCAGCAGACCCAACGACGGCGGGCAGTCGATGAGGATGTAGTCCAACGGCTGCTCGTACGCCTGGATCGCCCGCTGCAGGCGGCTCTCACGGGCCACCAGCGACACCAGCTCGATCTCCGCACCGGCGAGATCGATGGTGGCGGGGGCACAGAAGAGTCCCTCGACATCGGGCACCGGCTGAACAACCTCGGAGAGCGGCTTGCTCTCGACCAAGACGTCGTAGATGGACGGCACATCGGCGTGGTGGTCGATACCGAGAGCCGTGGAGGCGTTGCCCTGCGGGTCGAGGTCGATCACCAGGACGCGTGCGCCGTGCAGAGCGAGCGAAGCGGCGAGATTGACGGTCGTCGTCGTCTTGCCCACTCCGCCCTTCTGGTTGGCGACCACCATGACGCGCGTCTGCTCGGGGCGCGGCAGGCCTTCGCCCGCACGACCCAGTGCTTCCACCGCCAGTTGGGCAGCACGACCGATGGGTGTGTCGTCCATCGGGGTCGGTGTTTCACGTGAAACATCCTCCCCCGCCGACTCGGTACGGGGACCGGGGACCGGATCGGTCATCGGTCCCGCGATGTTGGCGTCGGACCGCAAGGATTCACTCTCCTCGACATCAGGCTCGCAATGAACAGAGCCTCCCATGCTTTCGGGGTCGTGAACCAGCGAGGCCCGGTCTTCTGTGGACGAATCCACCTCTGTGGACAACTCCGTCCCCTTATCGAGGGAACCGAGTGGCCGACGGTCGCGAGGTTCCGCAGCGCGGCCGCGACTGATGATGCCATGCAGCAGTGAGCGACGTTTCACGTGAAACACGATGCCAATAGCTAGACCTTTTTGTCCGCAACACTCCGATTAGAGGCATTTCCGTAACCAGATCAAACACCGACGTACGTCAAGTTCACACTGATGATGTGTCAAATTGCCCCTGTTAAAATCCACGAGCTCAACGGGGATGGGCATGCTGTCCACGGTCGCCACGCCGGCCTTTGCCTACCAGGACATCAAGGTGATCTGGGGACACGGCTACCGCACCAACGCCGACCACGGTGTCGCCGCGGTGAAGGACCTCGCCGACGACGACAACGAGGTGTACGTCAAGTACACGCGCAAGGGCCACGGCGACAGGCTCTTCACCCTGTGGAACAAGAAGGGGAAGGGCAAGACCACGTACAGCGGTGACGGTGGCACCGTCACCATCAAGAAGGTCTGCCGTTCCATCTCCGCTCGTCCGGACGTCTGCTTCACCAAGTCCGCGTGACCGGTCCCCGGTGAACGACAGAGGCGCTCTCCACTGAGTGGAGAGCGCCTCTTGTTCTTCCTCGCAACGCCATCAGCGACGGCGGCGGGCCCGTCCCGCGCGGGCGGCCTTGGCCCGCTTCGCCGCGAAGCGCACACCACCGGGGCTCTCACCGACCTCGACCCGTACGACCGTGGACAGCGGGTCGACCACGCCCTCGCCGACGTGCAGGACCGAGGTGTCCACCGCACCGAGCTTGCTCAAAGCGGCCCCTGCCGCCTTGACCTCTTCCTCGGCGGTGTCGCCCTTGAGGAGAAGCATCTCTCCGTACGGACGGAGCAGGGGAACGCCCCAGGCCGCCAGGCGGTCCAGCGGTGCGACCGCTCGCGCGGTCACCACGTGGACGGGCGGCAGCTTCCCCAGGACCTCTTCGGCACGGCCGCGCACGACCGTCACGTGATCGAGGCCGAGCAGCTCGACGACTTCGGTGAGGAAGTTCGTGCGCCGCAGCAGGGGTTCGAGGAGCGTGATCTTCAGATCGGGGCGGACGAGGGCGAGCGGGATTCCGGGCAGTCCGGCGCCGGAGCCGACATCGCAGACCGTGACGCCCTCGGGCACGACCTCGGACAGCACCGCGCAGTTCAGCAGGTGCCGCTCCCACAGCCGGGGCACTTCGCGAGGACCGATCAGGCCGCGCTGCACTCCGGCATCGGCCAGCAGCTCCGCGTACCGGACCGCGTCCGCGTAGCGATCGCCGAATACCGTGCGCGCCTCCTCGGGCGCCGGGGGGAGCTCCGCTGCCTCCGTCACGGGGACCGTCCTTCCGTACCGCACTGGTGTGGCTGACTATCAGGCTGACAAAGATCGGCCCCGCCTGCGAACAGACGGGGCCGGAAGAACGCTGTACCGATCAGGCGGGGAGCACGACGACGAAGCGCTCCGGCTCCTCGCCCTCGGACTCGCTGCGCAGGCCGGCGGCCTTGACCGCATCATGCACGACCTTGCGCTCGAACGGCGTCATCGGCTTGAGCTTGGCCGGCTCGCCGGAGCTCTTCACCTCGGCCGCGGCCTTGGCGCCCAGCTCGGAGAGCTCCTCGCGCTTCTTGGCGCGGTAGCCCGCGATGTCCAGCATCAGGCGGCTGCGGTCGCCCGTCTCGCGGTGCACGGCGAGCCGCGTGAGCTCCTGGAGCGCCTCCAGAACCTCGCCGTCACGGCCGACCAGCTTCTGCAGGTCGCGGCTGCCACTGTCGCTGATGATCGAGACAGCGGCCCGGTCGGCCTCGACGTCCATGTCGATGTCGCCGTCGAGATCGGCGATGTCCAGCAGACCCTCGAGGTAGTCCGCCGCGATCTCGCCCTCCTGCTCGAGGCGGGTGAGGGTGTCGCCAGCCTCAGCTGCGGCGGAGGTGGTGGTGCCTTCCGTCACGGGATGGACTCCTTCTACTTCTTGGAGGACGGGTGCTTGGGGCGCTGCTGGCCCTTGCGCGGTCCCGACTTGGCTTTGCTGCGGGTACCGGAGCCGGGCTTGTTGCCCGTGGTGTTGCCACCCGCCGACTTGGCCTTGGGGGCGGCGTCCTCAGGCTGGTCCTGAGCCTTCTCCAGCGACGTCTTCGATTCCGTCTTCGATTCCGGGTCGTCGTCCTTGGCCGCACCCTGCGTCGCGGCGGACTGGCGCTGCGACTTGCTCTGCCGCTTGGGCTGCTGGCGTTTGGGGGCGCCGCCCGTGGGCGTGCCGTCCTCTGCCTCGGCGACCGCGGAGTCGCTCTCCACCACGGTGCCGTCAGCCTGGGCCACGAGGCCCGCCTTCGTCAGACCGTTGATGAACTTCCGCTCGAACTCGTTGCGGTCCCGGCCCTTGGCGACGATCGCCTTGATGACGTTCGTGTTGCCGCGGCCCCGCACCTTCTTGGTGTGCCCGAGCTGCTTCTGCAGGCGCTCGAGGAAGGCGGCCTGAGCCTTGGAGCCGGGGGTCGGGTTCCGTCGGATCACGAACATCTGCTGGCCCATGGTCCACACGTTGGTGGTCAGCCAGTAGACGAGGACACCGACGGGGAAGTTGATGCCGAACACGGCGAACATGACCGGGAAGACGTACATCAGCATCTTCTGCTGCTGCATGAACGGCGTCTTGACCGTGGTGTCCACGTTCTTCGTCATCAGCTGGCGCTGCGTGAAGAATTGCGAGGCCGACATCAGGACGATCATGATCGCGGTGACGACGCGGACGTCGGTCAGCGAGGCGTTGAGCGCGGCGACCTTGTCGGCGCCGTCCGTGAACTTCGCGGCCAGGGGAGCGCCGAAGATGTGTGCCTTACGGGCACTCTCAAGAAGACCCTGGTCGATGACCCCGATCGTCTTGCCCGTCGCGATGCCGTTGAGCACGTGGTACAGGGCGAAGAAGAACGGCGACTGCGCCAGGATGGGAAGGCACGAGGAGAGCGGGTTGGTACCCGACTCCTTGTACAGCTTCATCATCTCTTCGGACTGGCGCTGCTTGTCGCTCTTGTAGCGCTCCTGGATCTTCTTCATCTCGGGCTGCAGCGTCTGCATCGCCCGAGTCGCCTTGATCTGCTTCACGAAGAGCGGGATCAGGCAGATCCGGATCAGGATCACCAGGGACACGATGGACAGGCCCCAGGCCCAGCCCGTGTCGGGACCGAAGATCTTCCCGTACACCGAGTGGAACTGGACGATGACCCACGAGACTGGTGTGGTGATAAAGCTGAAGAGACTGGCAATCGTGTCCACTAATCAAGCTCCTTGAGCATGGGACGGGGTCTCGGTCTCGGCGGCCGGGGCCGGGGCGGGATTCCCGGTCGGCGTGCCAGCGGCGGAGGGCCCGCCCTTGCGTTCGCGCCAGGCAGCGCGCAGCATCTCGTGCCACCGCGGACGCTTGCGCGGCGGGACATGATCGACCCCGCCCAGCGACCACGGATTGCACCGCAGGATGCGCCAGGCGGTGAGCGCCATTCCCTTGATCGCACCGTGCCGGTCGATGGCCAGGAAGCCGTAGCGGGAACACGATGGGTAGTACTTGCACACCGGGCCCAGGAGCGGACTGATCGTCCACTGGTACAGCTTGATCAGAGCCAGCAGCGGGTACTTCATCGCGCGCCCCCTCCCAGCAGCCGCTGCAGGGCGGCATCCAGGTCTCGGGCCAGCTGTGCATGGTCGGCGTCGCCCGAACCGGGCAGCGCTCGTACGACTACCAGGCTACCGGGGGGCAACGAGGCAAGCCGATCGCGCATCAAGTGGCGAAGTCTGCGCTTCACCACGTTACGAACGACCGCGCCGCCCACTGCCTTGCTGACGACGAAACCCGCACGTGTCGGGGGAATGGTCTCCCCAGGCACGTGCGGGTCCGTTGCGCCGCTGCGTAGATGGACGACGAGAAGCGGGCGTCCGGCCCGGCGTCCTCGGCGTACCGCGGTCGCGAAGTCTTCGCGCCGCCTCAGCCGATGCTCGGTAGGCAGCACGACGTCATGACCTGACTGAGATCAGGCGGAAAGGCTGGCGCGACCCTTGCCACGACGGTTCGCGAGAATCGCGCGACCGGCACGGGTACGCATCCGCAGGCGGAAGCCGTGGGTCTTGGCACGACGACGGTTGTTCGGCTGGAAGGTGCGCTTGCTCACTCGGGGGCTCCAGAAATGATCGTGTGGTGGCGGGACATCGCCTGGCTGTCACCGTGCGCCCACGAGAAGCTCGCGTATACGCACCGAGTGCACCGCTTCACAATCACAGATCGTGATCTTTGCCCATCGGAGGCAGGCGGCAGCAGCCATCGACAACTCGACCTGGTCACGGTACGCGGGGCTACGCCATCCGGTCAAACCGACCGCTGGAGGGAGACACTGTGCACAGCCTGTGGACAACAACTTGAACCGCACCCGTCGCCCTGACTACCGTGGCTGAACTCCGATTCGTTCCCTTCCCCCTCCCCATCCCGATTTCCGTCCCAAGAACCACACCTTCGTGGGACCCCGTGAGAGAGCGTGCCCTGTGGCTGACGTACCTGCCGATCTTGCCGCAGTGTGGCCACGAGTGCTGGAACATCTGCTGGGTGAGGGCCGCGGGCAGGGCGTCGAGGCGAAGGACGAACGGTGGCTCAGGAGCTGCCAGCCACTGGCACTCGTCGCCGACACCGCGCTGCTCGCCGTGCCGAACGAATTCGCCAAGGGCGTACTGGAAGGCCGTCTCGCACCCGTGGTCAGCGAGACGCTGAGCCGTGAGTGCGGCCGCCCGATCCGCATCGCCATCACGGTCGACGACTCCGTCGGCGAACCGCTGGGCCCGCCCGCGCCGCCGCTCCAGCAGCAGCCCATGCAGCAACAGCAGCACCAGCAGCACCAGCACTACGACGACCCGGAACCGCCCTCGGGGCAGGGGCAGGGGCAAGGCCAGGGCCGCGACTCGTACGACGGTTACGGCCGCCGCCACCAGGACGAGCACGGGGCGGGGCAGCGTCCCGACCAGCTGCCGACTGCCCGCCCCGCGTATCCGGACTACCAGCGCCCCACTCCCGGCGCCTGGCCGCAGCACCAGCCCCAGCACCAGCAGCCGCAGGACGACTACGGCTGGCAGCAGCCGCGGCTCGGCTTCCCCGACCGCGACCCGTACGCGAACCCGGTCCAGCAGCCGCAGCACGACTACCGCTCGCAGCCGCCGCAGGATCGTTCGCCGTACGGCCAGCAGCGCCACGATCCGCAGGACCGGCGCGAGCGCCACGACATGCCGGATTCCGGCGATCACCGGGGCAGCGGCCACGGCGGCGTGCACCGGGGCGGCCCCGTCGGTCCCACGTCGTCGAGCGGCGCCCCCGGCCCGCTGGCCGCGCAGCCGGCGCCCGCGACAGGACCCGGTGAGCCCACCGCGCGCCTCAACCCCAAGTACCTCTTCGACACCTTCGTCATCGGAGCGTCCAACCGCTTCGCGCACGCGGCCGCGGTGGCGGTCGCCGAGGCACCCGCGAAGGCGTACAACCCCCTCTTCATCTACGGAGAGTCGGGACTTGGCAAAACGCATCTGCTGCACGCGATCGGGCACTACGCCCGCAGCCTCTACCCCGGCACGCGCGTGCGCTACGTGAGCTCGGAGGAGTTCACCAACGAGTTCATCAACTCCATCCGCGACGGCAAGGGCGACAGCTTCCGCAAGCGCTACCGCGAGATGGACATCCTGCTCGTCGACGACATCCAGTTCCTCGCGGACAAGGAGTCGACGCAGGAGGAGTTCTTCCACACCTTCAATACGCTCCACAACGCGAACAAGCAGATCGTGCTCTCCAGTGACCGGCCGCCCAAGCAGCTGGTCACCCTGGAGGACCGGCTGCGCAACCGCTTCGAGTGGGGACTGATCACCGACGTCCAGCCGCCCGAGCTGGAGACGCGGATCGCGATCCTTCGTAAGAAGGCGGTGCAGGAGCAGCTCAACGCTCCTCCGGAGGTGCTCGAGTTCATCGCGTCGCGCATCTCGCGGAACATCCGTGAGCTGGAGGGCGCGCTGATCCGCGTCACGGCGTTCGCGTCGCTCAACCGGCAGCCGGTCGACCTCGGTCTGACGGAGATCGTCCTCAAGGATCTGATCCCCGGCGGCGAGGACGCCTCTCCGGAGATCACGGCGCCGGCCATCATGGCCGCGACCGCGGACTACTTCGGGCTGACGGTGGACGACCTGTGCGGATCCTCGCGCAGCCGGGTCCTGGTGACGGCGCGGCAGATCGCCATGTATCTGTGCCGCGAGCTGACCGACCTCTCCCTGCCGAAGATCGGTGCGCAGTTCGGCGGCCGTGATCACACGACGGTGATGCACGCGGACCGCAAGATCCGCGCTCTGATGGCCGAGCGGCGCTCCATCTACAACCAGGTCACCGAGCTCACGAACCGCATCAAGAACGGCTGACCGCCCGCCCGATTCGTCGCTGAAGGCGCCTCAGGAGACCTCCTGGGGCGCCTTTTTCGCTGTCTTTCGCTGTTCCTTCGCTGTCCACGGAGCGACGGCGAGCCGGACAGGCCCCAGCCGCTGTTCGATTACCCCTGGTCAGACGGCGGTTCTCCACAGATGTTCGAACTTTTTCGCGTCCACACCCTGGGGACTGGAAAGTTGTCCAGACACTGTCCACAGGGGAGGCTGCTGAGGGATCATCAGGCCAGGTCAGCCGGTTGTGGATTCGTGGACGAAGATTGTCCACAGCCTGTGGAGGAAAAACTCGTCCACAGGCTGTGCATGAAGTTGTCCACCGGCAACCCACAGGCTTGAGCTCGTTGTCCCCAGCCTTCCCCAGCTTCTCCACACGGCTGTCCACTGTTCGGCAACACGACGCGCCCTCTCACCGAGTCGAGTGAAAGGCGTCACACCAAGGTGGTCGGTTGGCCTGTGGGGAAGCTGGGTAAAGCTGGGGACGGCGCTGGGGAGAAGTGGCCCCTGCCTGTGCATCGGGTGTGCAGAACTTTCGGCCGTCCACAGAAACACCGGGTTTTCCACGGGTGTCGCCCACAGGCTCAGTGGATAAAAAACCGGTGCTGACCAGCGCTTTCGCGGTTATCCACGGTTTCCACAGCCCCTACTACTACTGACAACTAGAGAGTCCGGGGAAATTGTTTGGAAGTGGGGCCTGTGCACAACTCGCGCTCCGGAGCTTCCCTGCCGCTCGGCACGACTTGACCCCGACGGGCACCGACTGTCAGTGCGGTGCGTCAGACTGTTCCCCGGTGTCCTTCCCACGGCATGGCTGAGAGACACCGAGTCAGACGACGAGGGCCTCGGGCCCAGCGGGCGAGAGCAGCCAGCAACAGCAGGAGGGCGGCTTACGGTGAAGATCCGGGTGGAACGCGACGTACTCGCGGAGGCAGTGGCGTGGGCGGCACGCAGCCTCCCGGCACGGCCGCCAGCGCCCGTCCTCGCGGGCCTGCTGCTGAAGGCCGAAGAGGGCGCGCTGAGCCTGTCGAGCTTCGACTACGAAGTCTCGGCACGCGTCTCGGTGGATGCCGAGGTGGACGAAGAGGGCACGGTCCTCGTGTCGGGCCGACTGCTCGCGGACATCTGCCGCGCGCTCCCCAACCGCCCGGTGGAGATCTCCACAGACGGTGTACGGGCGACGGTGGTCTGTGGCTCCTCGCGATTCACACTCCACACGCTTCCTGTGGAGGAGTACCCGGCGCTGCCGCAGATGCCGACCGCCACGGGCACCGTTCCCGGTGAGGTCTTCGCCTCCGCCGCCGCCCAGGTGGCCATCGCAGCGGGTCGCGACGACACGCTGCCCGTGCTCACCGGTGTGCGCATCGAGATCGAGGGCGACACGGTCACGCTGGCCTCCACCGACCGCTACCGCTTCGCGGTCCGCGAGTTCCTGTGGAAGCCGGAGAACCCCGAGGCGTCCGCTGTGGCCCTGGTGCCCGCCAAGACGCTCCTGGACACCGCCAAGGCGCTCACGAGCGGTGACACGGTCACCCTGGCGCTCTCCGGCTCCGGTGCGGGCGAGGGCCTGATCGGTTTCGAGGGTGCCGGGCGGCGTACGACGACGCGGCTGCTCGAGGGCGACCTGCCGAAGTACAAGACGCTCTTCCCCACGGAGTTCAACTCGATCGCGGTCATCGAGACCGCCCCGTTCGTCGAGGCCGTGAAGCGCGTGGCCCTGGTGGCCGAGCGGAACACTCCGGTCCGGCTCAGCTTCGAGCAGGGCGTGCTGATCCTGGAGGCGGGCTCCAGCGACGACGCACAGGCTGTGGAGAGGGTCGACGCCCAGCTCGACGGCGACGACGTCTCGATCGCCTTCAACCCGACGTTCCTGCTCGACGGCCTGTCCGCGATCGACTCCCCGGTCGCCCAGCTGTCGTTCACGACGTCGACGAAGCCCGCTCTGCTGAGCGGCAAGCCGGCCGTGGACGCCGAGGCGGACGACGCCTACAAGTACCTGATCATGCCCGTACGTCTGAGCGGCTGAGCCCACAGGTGTGTGCGTGCGTCCGGGCGTAGGCTCGGACGCAGGTACGAAAGTGCCGTAACGCCACCTCGCTAGTGAAGGAACCTCTGATGGAGCTCGGTCTCGTCGGCCTCGGCAAGATGGGCGGCAACATGCGCGAGCGCATCCGCCGCGCAGGTCACACCGTCATCGGATACGACCGCAATCCGGATCTCGCGGATGTCGCAAGCCTCGAAGAGCTGGTGGGCAAGCTCAAGGGCCCGCGGGTGGTGTGGGTGATGGTCCCGGCAGGGGCCGCGACCCAGTCCACCATCGACGAGCTGTCCGAGCTCCTGCAGCCCGGCGACGTCGTCGTGGACGGCGGCAACTCCCGCTGGACGGACGACGAGAAGCACGCGGAGGAGCTGAAGGCCAAGGGCATCGGCTTCGTCGACTGCGGCGTCTCCGGCGGCGTCTGGGGCCTGGAGAACGGCTACGCGCTGATGTACGGCGGCGACAAGGACAACGTCGCCAAGGTGCAGCCCATCTTCGACGCCCTCAAGCCCGAGGGTGACTTCGGCTCCGTGCACGCGGGCAAGGTCGGCGCGGGTCACTTCGCGAAGATGGTCCACAACGGCATCGAGTACGCGATGATGCAGGCCTACGCCGAGGGCTGGGAGCTCCTGGAGAAGGTCGACTCGGTCACGGACGTCCGTGAGGTCTTCCGCTCCTGGCAGGAGGGCACGGTCATCCGTTCCTGGCTGCTCGACCTCGCGGTCAACGCCCTGGACGACGACGAGCACCTGACCGACCTGCGCGGCTACGCACAGGACTCCGGAGAGGGCCGCTGGACCGTCGAGGCCGCCATCGACAACGCCGTGCCGCTGCCCGCCATCACCGCGTCGCTCTTCGCGCGCTTCGCGTCCCGGCAGGACGACTCGCCGCAGATGAAGATGATCGCCGCGCTGCGCAACCAGTTCGGCGGCCACGCGGTGGAGAAGAAGTAGTCCACAGCCTGTGCACTGAGCACGGGTTTGCCGGGGGAGGTCGGCGCACACCATGCACGTCACGCATCTGTCGCTGGCCGACTTCCGGTCCTACGCCCGGGTCGAGGTCCCTCTCGATCCGGGCGTCACCGCGTTCGTGGGCCCGAACGGCCAGGGCAAGACCAACCTCGTCGAGGCCGTCGGCTACCTCGCCACGCTCGGCAGCCACCGGGTCTCCTCGGATGCGCCCCTGGTCCGGATGGGCGCGGAGCGGGCCGTCATCCGCGCCGCCGTCACCCAGGGCGAGCGCTCCCAGCTGATCGAGCTCGAACTCAATCCCGGCCGCGCCAATCGCGCCCGCATCAACAGGTCCTCGCAGGTCAGGCCGCGCGACGTGCTCGGCATCGTGCGCACGGTGCTGTTCGCGCCCGAGGACCTCGCGCTGATCAAGGGGGACCCCGGTGAGCGGCGGCGCTTCCTCGACGAGCTGATCACCGCGCGCTCGCCGCGCATGGCGGGCGTGCGCTCGGACTACGACCGGGTCCTCAAGCAGCGCAACACCCTGCTGAAGTCGGCCGCCCTCGCGCGGCGACACGGCGGCCGCTCCATGGACCTGTCCACGCTCGACGTCTGGGACCAGCACCTCGCGCGCGTGGGTGCCGAACTGCTCGCACAGCGGCTCGACTTGATCGCCACGCTGCAGCCGCTGGCCGACAAGGCCTACGAACAGCTGGCCCCCGGCGGCGGCCCGGTCTCCCTGGAGTACAAGCCGTCCGCACCGGGCGAAGGACACACGCGTGAGGCACTGTACGAACAGCTGATCGCTGCCCTGGAAGAGGCCCGCAAGCAGGAGATCGAGCGTGGTGTGACGCTGGTCGGCCCGCACCGCGACGAGCTGATCCTCAAGCTCGGCCAGCTCCCCGCGAAGGGGTACGCGAGCCACGGCGAGTCCTGGTCGTACGCGCTGGCGCTGCGCCTGGCCTCGTACGACCTGCTCAGGGCCGAGGGCAACGAGCCGGTGCTCGTCCTCGACGACGTCTTCGCCGAGCTGGACGCGCGCCGCAGGGAGCGCCTCGCCGAGCTCGTGGCGCCGGGCGAGCAGGTGCTGGTCACCGCCGCGGTGGACGACGACGTGCCCGGCGTGCTCACCGGCACGCGCTATGCGGTGTCCGACGGAGCGGTGGAGCGCGTATGAGTGCCGAAGAGTCCGCCAAGGACGCCTCCAGGGGCGCCGCCAAGCAACCCTCCGACGCCACGCCGAAGACCCCCGAGCCCTCCGGTGTCGATCTCGCGCGGGTCGCCCTGCGCGCCGCGAAGGAACAGGCACGCGCGCGTGGGGATGCCGTGCAGCAGAAGAAGCAGGCCCGTCGTGGCGGGCTGCGTTCCGGGGCGCGCGCCGACGGGCGTGACCCGCAGCCGCTCGGCTCCGCGATCAACCGGCTGATCACCGAGCGCGGCTGGGAGACGCCGGCCGCGGTCGGCGGGGTGATGGGCCGCTGGCCGCAGATCGTCGGCGACGACCTGGCCAAGCACTGCGTCCCGCAGAAGTACGACGAGGACGAGCGTGTCCTGACCGTGCAGTGCGACTCGACGGCATGGGCCACGCAGCTGCGGCTCATGGCCCCGCAGCTGGTCGCGCGCCTCAACGAGGACCTGGGCCACGGCACCGTACGCCTCATCAAGGTGCTCGGTCCCGGGGGTCCCCCGCGCCGCTTCGGACCCCTGCGCGCACCTGGTAGCACGGGTCCCGGCGACACCTACGGATGAGCCCGTTCCGGGCGGTAGCTGGCGGTTGACGGCCCAAAGCGCTGAGTGCCGCTGTGAGCCCTTTGGAGCCCCGTTCCGCATATGGGGAGTCGGCCGAGTCCGGTTCAGGGCGGCACATGCGGACTCAGGTACCGGCAAACCCCCATCACTGTCGGCGCTACCGGTAGACTGGAAGCTAATCCCGCCCCACTTGTGGGACGCACCGAGCAACGCTGACTATCGCTGAACGACGCAGCCGCTCCGGCCACCGCCGGGAGCTTGGCTTGTGCTGTGCCAGAAAGGGCGCTTCGTGGCCGATTCCGGCAACCCCAACGAGAACATCCCGTCCACCGCCGCCGGCGAGAACGGCGAGGTCACACCCTCGTACGACGCCAGCGCGATCACCGTCCTCGAGGGTTTGGACGCGGTCCGCAAGCGACCCGGCATGTACATCGGCTCGACCGGTGAGCGTGGCCTGCACCACCTGGTGCAGGAAGTCGTCGACAACTCCGTCGACGAGGCCCTCGCCGGGCACGCGGACACCATCGACGTCACGGTCCTCGCCGACGGCGGCGTACGCGTCGTCGACAACGGCCGCGGCATCCCCGTCGACATGCACCCCGTGGAGAAGAAGCCCGCGGTCGAGGTCGTCCTGACCGTCCTGCACGCGGGCGGCAAGTTCGGCGGCGGCGGCTACGCCGTCTCCGGTGGTCTGCACGGCGTCGGTGTATCGGTCGTGAACGCGCTCTCCACCAAGCTCTCGGTCGAGATCAAGCGCGACGGCTACCGCTGGACCCAGGACTACAAGCTGGGCGTGCCGACGGCCCCGCTCGCCAAGCACGAGCAGGTCGAGGAATCCGGCACCACGGTGACCTTCTGGGCCGACTCGGACGTCTTCGAGACGACCGAGTACTCCTTCGAGACGCTCGCGCGGCGCTTCCAGGAGATGGCGTTCCTCAACAAGGGTTTGACCATCAAACTCACTGATGAGCGCGAGTCGGCGAAGGCCGTGGCGGGTGCGGACACGGCCGAGGCGGCCGACGACGAGGTCCGCACGGTGACGTACCACTACGAAGGCGGCATCGTCGACTTCGTGAAGTACCTCAACTCCCGCAAGGGCGAGGTCATCCACCCCACCGTCATCGACGTCGAGGCCGAGGACAAGGAGCGCATGCTCTCGGCCGAGATCGCGATGCAGTGGAACTCGCAGTACACCGAGGGCGTGTACTCCTTCGCGAACACCATCCACACGCACGAGGGCGGTACGCACGAGGAGGGCTTCAGGGCCGCGCTGACGGGCCTGGTCAACCGCTACGCGCGCGACAAGAAGCTGCTCCGCGAGAAGGACGACAACCTCACGGGCGAGGACATCCGCGAGGGTCTGACCGCGATCATCTCGGTGAAGCTGGGCGAGCCCCAGTTCGAGGGCCAGACCAAGACCAAGCTGGGCAACACCGAGGCGAAGACCTTCGTCCAGAAGGTCGTGCACGAGCACCTCACGGACTGGTTCGACCGGAATCCGAACGAGGCCGCGGACATCATCCGCAAGGGCATCCAGGCCGCCACGGCCCGCGTCGCCGCCCGCAAGGCGCGCGACCTGACCCGCCGCAAGGGCCTCCTGGAGACGGCGTCCCTGCCGGGCAAGCTCTCGGACTGCCAGTCGAACGACCCGACGAAGTGCGAGATCTTCATCGTCGAGGGTGACTCCGCCGGTGGTTCGGCGAAGTCCGGCCGCAATCCGATGTACCAGGCGATCCTGCCCATCCGAGGCAAGATCCTGAACGTCGAGAAGGCGCGGGTCGACAAGATCCTGCAGAACACCGAGGTCCAGGCGCTGATCTCGGCGTTCGGCACGGGTGTGCACGAGGACTTCGACATCGAGAAGCTCCGCTATCACAAGATCATCTTGATGGCGGACGCCGACGTCGACGGTCAGCACATCAACACGCTGCTCCTGACGTTCCTGTTCCGCTTCATGCGGCCGCTGGTCGAGGCGGGGCACGTCTACCTGTCGCGCCCGCCGCTCTACAAGATCAAGTGGAGCCGGGACGACTTCCAGTACGCCTACTCGGACCGTGAGCGCGACGCCCTGATCGAGCTCGGCCGCCAGGCGGGCAAGCGCGTCAGGGACGACTCGGTCCAGCGCTTCAAGGGTCTCGGTGAGATGAACGCCGAGGAGCTGCGCGTCACCACCATGGACCAGGAACACCGCGTGCTCGGCCAGGTCACCCTGGACGACGCGGCGCAGGCCGACGACCTCTTCTCGGTGCTGATGGGAGAGGACGTCGAGGCACGGCGCTCGTTCATCCAGCGCAATGCCAAGGACGTTCGCTTCCTCGACATCTGAGTCGGCCCGTACCAGCCGCACCTCGAAAGGACTTTGACCAGCAATGGCCGACGAGAACACCCCCGTGACGCCCGAAGAGGAACCCGCCGTTCCCGGCGTGGGCATGCGTGTCGAGCCCGTCGGGCTCGAGACGGAGATGCAGCGCTCGTACCTCGACTACGCGATGTCCGTCATCGTGTCCCGCGCGCTGCCCGACGTACGCGACGGTCTCAAGCCCGTCCACCGCCGCGTCCTGTACGCGATGTACGACGGCGGCTACCGCCCCGAGAAGGGCTTCTACAAGTGCGCCCGCGTCGTCGGCGACGTCATGGGTACCTACCACCCGCACGGCGACTCCTCCATCTACGACGCCCTGGTGCGCCTCGCCCAGCCGTGGTCGATGCGGATGCCGCTGGTGGACTCCAACGGCAACTTCGGCTCTCCGGGCAACGACCCGGCGGCCGCCATGCGCTACACCGAGTGCAAGATGGCGCCGCTGGCCATGGAGATGGTCCGTGACATCGACGAGGAGACCGTCGACTTCACGGACAACTACGACGGCCGCAACCAGGAGCCGACGGTTCTGCCGGCGCGCTTCCCGAACCTGCTGATCAACGGCTCCGCGGGCATCGCGGTCGGCATGGCCACCAACATCCCGCCGCACAACCTCCGCGAGGTCGCGGCGGGCGCGCAGTGGGCGCTCGAGCACCCCGACGCCTCGCACGAGGAGCTCCTCGACGCCCTTATCGAGCGCATTAAGGGCCCCGATTTCCCGACCGGCGCCCTAGTAGTGGGCCGAAAGGGCATCGAGGAGGCGTACCGCACGGGCCGTGGCTCCATCACGATGCGCGCGGTCGTCGCGGTCGAGGAGATCCAGAACCGCCAGTGCCTGGTCGTCACCGAGCTGCCGTACCAGACCAACCCCGACAACCTCGCGCAGAAGATCGCCGACCTGGTGAAGGACGGCAGGGTCGGCGGCATCGCCGACGTCCGCGACGAGTCGTCCTCGCGCACCGGCCAGCGTCTGGTCATCGTCCTGAAGCGGGACGCGGTCGCCAAGGTCGTACTGAACAACCTCTACAAGCACACCGACCTGCAGTCGAACTTCAGCGCCAACATGCTGGCGCTGGTCGACGGTGTGCCGCGCACCCTCTCCCTTGACGCGTTCATCCGGCACTGGGTGACGCACCAGGTCGAGGTCATCGTCCGGCGCACGAAGTTCCGGCTGCGCAAGGCCGAGGAGCGGGCCCACATCCTGCGCGGCCTGCTCAAGGCCCTGGACGCCATCGACGAGGTCATCGCGCTCATCCGCGGCAGCCAGACCGTCGACATCGCGCGCGAGGGCCTGATGGGCCTCCTGTCGATCGACGAGATCCAGGCCAACGCCATCCTCGAGATGCAGCTGCGCCGCCTCGCCGCCCTGGAGCGCCAGAAGATCGTCGCCGAGCACGACGAGCTGCAGGCGAAGATCAACCAGTACAACGCGATCCTGGCCTCGCCCGAGAAGCAGCGCCAGATCATCAGCGAGGAGCTCGCGGCGATCGTCGACAAGTTCGGCGAGGACCGTCGCTCGGCGCTCGTTCCCTTCGACGGCGACATGTCCATGGAGGACCTGATCGCCGAAGAGGACATCGTCGTCACCATCACGCGCGGCGGCTACATCAAGCGCACCAAGACCGAGGACTACCGCTCGCAGAAGCGCGGCGGCAAGGGCGTGCGCGGCACGAAGCTGAAGCAGGACGACATTGTCGACCACTTCTTCGTGTCGACGACGCACCACTGGCTGCTGTTCTTCACCAACAAGGGCCGTGTCTACCGCGCCAAGGCGTACGAACTGCCCGACGCGGGACGCGACGCCCGCGGCCAGCACGTGGCGAACCTCCTCGCCTTCCAGCCGGACGAGCAGATCGCCGAGATCCTCGCGATCCGTGACTACGAAGCGGCGCCTTATCTGATCCTGGCCACCAAGGGCGGCCTCGTGAAGAAGACGTCGCTCAAGGACTACGACTCGCCCCGCTCCGGCGGCGTCATCGCCATCAACCTCCGCGAGACGGAGGACGGTTCGGACGACGAGCTGATCGGCGCCGAACTCGTGTCGGCCGAGGACGACCTGCTGCTCATCAGCAAGAAGGCCCAGTCGATCAGGTTCACCGCAACGGACGACGCGCTGCGCCCCATGGGCCGCGCCACTTCGGGCGTCAAGGGAATGAGTTTCCGCGACGGCGACGAGCTGCTCTCGATGAATGTGGTTCGTCCGGGTACGTTCGTCTTCACCGCCACCGACGGTGGGTACGCGAAGCGGACCAACGTCGACGAGTACCGCGTTCAGGGTCGCGGTGGCCTGGGCATCAAGGCCGCCAAGATCGTGGAGGACCGTGGTTCGCTCGTCGGTGCACTGGTGGTCGAGGAGACCGACGAGATCCTCGCCATCACGCTGTCCGGCGGTGTGATTCGTACGCGAGTCAACGAGGTCAGGGAGACGGGCCGTGACACCATGGGCGTCCAACTGATCAACCTGGGCAAGCGCGATGCCGTGGTCGGCATCGCTCGTAACGCCGAGGCCGGGCGCGAGGCCGAGGAAGTCGACGGAGACATCGTCGTCGACGACTCGGACGGTGCCGAGCCGGCCGCCGGTACGGACGAGGGCACGGACTCCTCGGCCGAGTAAGCGCGAGGAGTGAGTCATCGTGAGTGGAGCCACGGGCGCCGGATCGAAACAGACCGGCACCACCGGCACGGACAGTGCCCGTGGCTCTGCCGCTGACGCACATGACTCTCACGAGTCTCATGGATCCCAGGGGGGGACTGTGACGGACACCCGAGGGCCGGGGACTTCTGGTCAGACGTCAGGCCAGTACGACGCCGCGTACGCGGCGGGCAAGACGTCGGGAGGCGGTGGCGGGGCGCTCCCCGGGGAGCGGCAGCCGCAGCAGGCCTCAGGGCCCTACCACCCGCCGCAGGCGTACCAGCAGGGCTCGCAGACGGGTTCGGTGCGCAGGCCGCGCACGGGGGCCCGTACGACGCCCCGTACGCGCAAGGCGCGCCTGCGCGTGGCCAAGGCCGACCCCTGGTCGGTGATGAAGGTCAGCTTCCTGCTCTCCATCGCGCTGGGCATCTGCACCATCGTCGCGGCCGCCGTCCTGTGGATGGTCATGGACGCGATGGGCGTCTTCTCGACGGTGGGCGGCACGATCTCGGAGGCGACGGGCTCGAACGAGTCCAACGGCTTCGATCTGCAGTCCTTCCTGTCGCTGCCGCGCGTCCTGATGTTCACGTCGATCATCGCGGTCATCGACGTCGTGCTCGCCACGGCCCTCGCGACGCTCGGCGCCTTCATCTACAACCTCTCCGCGGGCTTCGTCGGAGGCGTCGAGCTGACCCTCGCCGAGGACGAGTAGCACCCTGGTTTCCCGGCGCTCGGGTATCGATTTTGGGACTGGACCGCAGGTGCGCTAATCTTCAGAGGTCAGCGCGCGGGACATACCGCAGCGCGGCGGGGCTATAGCTCAGTTGGTTAGAGCGCATCCCTGATAAGGATGAGGCCACAGGTTCAAATCCTGTTAGCCCCACAGCAGAGCAGTACATGAAGAAGGCGTCTCCCCAGGTGGGAGGCGCCTTCTTTGTGTTTCGGGTCCTGGTGAGACCTCGTGAAGCTGTCCTTCGGCGTGGTCGCCGGGGCCGGTGTGCTGGTCGCCCTGGTCGTGGCCCTCACGGCGGTATGTGTCAGAGCGTCGGCTCTCGTCCGTCCTGCAGTCGCGCGGCGAACGCCCGCGCGGCGGCCAGGTCCCCGGCGTTCGGCCGCTGTTTCTGGATCCCGCCGACCAGCCTGAAGGGCGCCATGGTGTCCAATGCCCGGCACGAGAAGTTTCCGTCCACCTCGAAGCCCTTGCGTTCGAGGAGCTGGACCAAGGGGCGGGTGAAAGGCGCAAGCGGCAGCTCGGGAAGCCCGCTGGTGGCGAACACGAATGCCCGGCCCCTGCCGGTGGGCAGGGCCTTGACGAAGTCGGTCAGGCGGGGGTGGAGCCTCTGATAGAACACACCCGAGCCGAATCCCACGAGGTCGGCCTCGGCGAGCTCCGCCAGGTCGGCCTGCTCGGGCGAAACGACCTTCGCGCCCAGTACCTGGGCCATGCTGTCGGCGACGCGACGCGTATTTCCGTGCGACACGGAGGCGCACACGATGACGGCCTTCATCCTCACGATCCCTTCTCTCGCTTCCGTGGATAGGACAGCGCAGCGACATCAGATGTGACACCACCCGCGTGTGATGGCAGTCACATCAGGCAGGGGGAGGCGAGCCCGCACGGCAGGGCTGGAGGCAGTGTGGGAGGGAGCAACTTCATTGGCTGGTAGCACGGTTGACGGTTTCTTCCGGCGTGCGTTTCGCTGTCAGCGGCTAGATCCTCTGGGTGATGGGTAGACAGCTGTGGCCGGAAAGAAGCGCCGCACGATGACAGAACGCCTTGCCGAGGTCGAAGAGGAGATTTCGCGGTCGAAGACCGCGAAAGAGTTGGCGGCCACCGACCCCGACACCGTGACAGCACCTGGTGCATCCTGGCCTGATCGGCGATCCGCCTCCGCCACGGGTTCATCCTGAGTTGGCTCGGGATATTGGCTGACCGGGGTTCCATGTAGGGGGAAACGGTCCTTTGTGTGTATTCCGGACTTCCTGTCCCGCATATCGAAGAGCGTCGATCAATTGAGTGCCCTGCGCAGGCGCTCTCACGGCAATCGCTGCACAGCGAGGGCATGGAAAGGCCCGACCGCTGGCGACGGGGGATGCACCAGCGATCGGGCTGGTCCAACCGTAACAAGGCTGCCTGCGCAGGGGGAGTGGACTGCCCGGTCGAGATGAGTGGTTGTGATCGGGATCACGTGGTGCGATCCGCGGAGAGAATCAGCGAACCGTTACTCGTCGCACGGAGGCTCGTACGAGAGACGGGGTAGATATTCGCGCCATATTTCCGGTGTCAGAACGCCCTGCGTGGTCGAGCAAACGCGGTGAATTGCCTCGACCGTGTCCAGGTTCCACAGCCGGACGGTGTCGGTTCCGCTCGATACTCCGAGCATGTCGATCTGCGAACTGAACGACAAGAAACTGCCGGTCTTGGCGTTGGGGCTCATCGACTGACCGATGGCAGCGGCCTTGGCGGGGTTGGAGATGTCCCAGAGCCGGACCGTGTTGTCGTTGCCGCCGCTCGCCAGGGTGTGGCCGTCCTGGTTGAACGTCAGTGACACGACCGCGTCGGTGTGGCCGGTGAGAGTGGCCTCGAGGCGGCTTGCCTTGAGTGGGTCGGAGAGGTTCCAGAGCCGGACCGTACCGTCGTCGCTCGCGCTGGCCAGGGTGTGGCCGTCCGGGCCGTAGGCGAGAGCGTTGATGGGGCCCAGGTGCCCTGTGAGAGGGGTGCCGAGCTGGGTGGCATGACGGGGGTCGGTCACTTTCCAGAGACGTACGGTGCCGTCCGCGCTGCCGCTGGCGAGGCTTCGTCCGTCCTTGTTGAAGACAAGGGAGTTGACGTAACCCTTGTGGCCGGTGAGTGGCGTGCCGAGCGGGCGAGGGCGGGACGGGGTGCTGACATTCCACAGCTGGATGGTGCGGTCGGTCTGGGGGGTCGCCAGCGTGCGGCCGTCCGGGCTGAAGGCCAGTGAGGCCGCGAATCGTGTCCGCAGTTCGATGGGCGGCCCGTAGACGACGGGGCGAGCGGGGTCGGTGACGTTCCACAGCTGTACCGAGTTGTTTGCCGTGAGCACCGCCAGCGTGTGGCCGTCCGGGGAGAACGCCATCGCGCGCACCTCCCCCTTCCCGGAGCTGAAGGGCTTGCTCACGGACGCGGGCCGGTCGGGGCGCTTCACGTTCCACAGCCGGATCTTGTCGTCGCCCGCGGCCGTGGCGAGCACTTTCCCGTCCGGGCGGAACTCGCCCATCCGGCCGATCATGTCCGATGTCGGTATCGACCACAGGCGGACCTTGTTGTCGCCGCTCCCGGTGGCGAGAGACCGCCCGTCGGGGCTGAAGCCGAGGGCGTACATTTCCCCGCTGCTGCCTGTGAGCGGCTCGCCGACCTGGGCCGGATGTGCCGGATCGCTGACGTTCCACAGACTCGCCGTGCTGTCCGCGCTGGCGGCCGCGAGCATGCTTCCGTCGGGGTTGAAGGCCACCGACCAAACCGGTCCGGTGTGGCCCGTGAGCGGTGTGCCGAGGGGCTTCGCGCGGTGTGGGTCGGTGACGTTCCAGAGGCGGACGTTGTTGTCCGAGCCGCCGCTGGCGAGCGTGCGGCCGTCGGGGCTGAACGCCACGGAGTGCACCGTGCTCGTGTGGCCGGTCAGAGCCTTGCCGGTCGGCTTCGGGCGGCGCGGGTCGGCCATGTCCCACAGCCTGATCGTGCCGTTGTCACCACCTGCCGCCAGCGTCTGCCCGTCGGGGCTGAAGGCAACGGAGCGTACGGCGGCGGTGTGGCCGGTCAGCGTACCGAGCGCCTTCGGCCGACTCGGGTCCTTCACGTTCCACAGGCGGACGGCGTGGTCGTCATTGGCTGAGGCCAGAGTGCGTCCGTCCGGGCTGAAGGCGACCAGATAGATCGCGCCGCCGTGGCCGGTCAGGGGGGCGCCCAGCAGGCGTGGGTGGCGGGGGTCCCGAACGTTCCACAGCCTGATCGTGCCGTCGTCCGACGCACTGGCAAGGGTGTTGCCGTCCGGGCTGAAGACCGCGCTGCTCACCCAGCTCTTGTGGCCGGTGAGGGGTTTGCCCAGGGGCTTGGGGCGCGACCGGTCCTTCACGTCCCACAGCCGAACGGTTCGGTCGTAGCTCGCAGTGGCCAGGAGCCGCCCGTTCGGGCTGAACGAGGTGAGGTAGACGGCGCCCTTGTGGCCGAGCAGTGGTGTGGCCAGTGGCGCGTTCACGATCGAGATCAATCGATTCCGTGTGGCCTCGTCGTCCGGCCGCATGCGATGTGCCACCAGGTCGAGCTGGGCTGACAGCGACGGGTCCGTCTTCTGCGCGCGATCGGCCTCGGCGACCACCTGCTGGAACACCGCGTCGTCCCGCTGGTTCCACGCGATCACCGCCGAGACGACGGCCACCATCGCCAGGACGACCAGCGCCGCTACCGCACCGCGGGCGATCCAGACCGTGCGCTTGCGCAGCCTGGCCGAAGCGGCCAGGAATT
Organism: Streptomyces kanamyceticus; assembly: GCF_008704495.1. NCBI lineage: Bacteria > Bacillati > Actinomycetota > Actinomycetes > Kitasatosporales > Streptomycetaceae > Streptomyces > Streptomyces kanamyceticus. The sequence goes on along the minus strand of NZ_CP023699.1, from coordinate 5,017,184 downwards.
CCACGGTGCCGCGGGTCAGGAAGGTGTCACCGGAGGATTTCGCCCAGGCGCGGGCCTGTTCCAGCCGGGAACCCCGGTAGAGCAGTGCCGTATCGCGGTCGGATTCCTCCCATGCCTTGCCGTCTTCCTCAAGACGCTGGCGCAGCAGGTGATCGTTCCTGTCCTCGTCGATCCAGTCGCGCAGGCGTGGCCAGGCGTGGAGCAGCGCTTCATGCGTGATCTCCACGGTCTCCGAGTCGAGTGTGACCAAGCGTGCGCGGACCAGGGCTTCGAGCGATTCTTCCGTCTTGTTGGGGTCTGTCGACTCCGCTGCCAGTTGGCGCCGTGTCCCCCGCCTACGGGTTGCCTGGGTGTCTTCGCCAAGGCGGACCAGCCTGAGGAGGAGCAGCCTCGCGGCCGTGCGCGCCGCCGGGTCGAGGTCGGACCAGGCGCGCTCGGCGGTCGCCGCCACCGCTCCCTGGATTCCTCCCGCCGCGCGATAGCCGGCGAGCGTCAGGCGTCCCGTCTTCCGCCGCTGCCAGGTGGCCATCAGGGCGTGGGAGAGGAGCGGCAGTACTCCCGCGTCATGCGACCCGCGGGGACCGTCCGTGCTCACTTCCCGGATGATCAGCTCCGCAAGGCCCGGTTCGAGCTCAAGACCCACTGCCTTGGCCGGTCCTGTCACCGCGTCGCGCAACTCCGTGGTGGTCAGCGGCCCGAGGACCATGTGCCGGTGTTGCAGCGCGTCGGCCAGTTCGGGATACCGGAGGCACTGATCGTAGAAGTCGGCGCGTATGCCGAGGACTACGAGCGCGGGAGCGGGGTCACCGGAGTCGGTGGGCGAGCACGCGGCGTGCAGGAGCTGGATGAAAGCGCGCTTGTCCGCCTCGTCGGAGCAGAGGGTGAACGTCTCCTCGAACTGGTCCACGATGATGACCGGACGGGCGGCGGAAGACGCTTCGCGGTGCGCCCAGGCCGTGACGGACTCTCTCACCGCGTGCACGAATGGCGGAGTACCAGGCTCCTTCGCCGCCGACTCCCCCTCGATGGGGACGGCGTGTGCAAGCTCAGGTATGTGGCGGGTCAGCTCTTTGAGGGGATCGCCTCCCGGCACGAGCTGCACCACCAGGTCTGCCTGGCTGTTCTCGTCGCGCAGCGCGCCGTTCCGCAGCGCGGGCACCACACCGGCGTTCAGCAGGGAGGACTTTCCTGCCCCTGAGGCGCCGACGAGCATGACCAACCCGCCCGTCTTCTCCGTGGCGCGGAGCTGAGTGATGAGAGCCTCCGTACTCCGCTCCCGTCCGAAGAACCACCGGGCGTCCTGTTGGCGATACGAAGCCAGGCCCTTGTAGGGGCACACCGCGGCGGCGGCCGGGGCCTCGGCGGGAGAGGAATTCTCAGCTTCCGCGGGCGTAGCGGCGCGGCCGCTGACGGGGTCGGCCACCGCGTGCTCCCACAGGAGCTGCCACTGGACGATGTCGTACAGACCCGCGGACACCGGGACGGGCCGCTCGTGGCGCGCGTCGGGGATCAGAACATGGAGTACCGCTGCGAGGGCGGTGAACTGGGCAGGCACGTTCTTGGCCCGCCGCCAGTCGCTGATCCGCTGTGCGGAGACCCGTACGGGTCGCCCTCGTTCGTCGACTCGCTGCAGTCGGACGACCGCCTCGGCCACACGCTGGAGGGGAGGGTTGCCGGCCTCCTTGTACAGCAGTGCGAGACGCTCCGCGAAGGCTGTGCGTGCCCCTGAATCGGGACTCAAGGCCTCCACTCCTCACTTCCCCCGCGCCTGGACATCCGGACCGGAAAACTCACTTTATATGGCTGACCTGCGATTTAGGGGTCCGGATGCTGCCGGGATCTCCTCGGTGTGAGCGAGGACTGGCAGGATCGCAGAGCAGTAGCGAACCAACCGCGCAGCGTCAGGGCAGGCCAACGCCTCGGGCGCTCGGAGAGGTGAGACATGGCGCTGCATGATCTCGGCTGGTTTCCGCCGGAGTTAACAAAGTCGCGATGACGATCCCGTCGCGCGAACTCATGAGGCCGCTAAGGCCGACCACATCCGGACCGTCTTCGCGTCGCCCGCGGACCGGTCTCTCCTCGATCCGCGCTGATACGCCGACATAGCGCGGATCGACTTCGCCCGCGTCGTTCGGTACCGGTCCCCACAGGGGAGGGACCGGTGCCGATACGACGCGGCGGACGAAGCTCATGTTCTTTCGCACCGAAGCCCGGGCCTTCACGAACGCTGGGCGAGGCTGGGGCCTGTCAAAGGTGCATCATGGACATCACTTCAGGGCTCCGTACGCCGGTCGCCACGCTGGGGACGGCCTCGCCGGGGCGGACCCATCCCGCGTTCACGGCCGCGGTGACGGCGGCTTTCTCCGCTGCGTCGGCTTCGGCGTTCAGCCCCTCGTCCGTACCCAGGTACTTTGCCCCCGCCGCAACTCCGGCAGCCTGTGAGGCATTGAGTGCGGCCCGGCAGGCGACAGCCGAGAGTTCGGCGTCGGCGTCGACGAGCTGCCCCATCTGTGAGGCCTGCGCGGCCGACGCGGCCGCGTTCCGAGCACAGCGCGAGTCCGCGGCCGGGTCGGGCGCGCTCTCGGAGAGCACGGCAAGGGCCTGCGCCGCCACGCGCGCTGCGTGAGCGATCTTCCAGGCGGCGTCCGCGTGGCCATCTGAGCCGAGCTGCTCGACGTAGGGGATAAGGGCTGCCGCGCGTGCCGCAGCGCTCTCGGCGCGGGCGGCGTGGCTTGCCCTGAGGGCTACCGCGGTCGGCTCCCGCTCTTCGTGGTTGTGCTCGTTCACCGGCACCTCCATGTCCGCGCGCACAGCGGCGGAGCGTCGTGCTCCAGCCGCCCCAACGTTGTCCACGGCGGTGGACAACGGATGTGTCGGGCAGGGTGGCACGTCGCCCCACAACAGACCAGAGCCGCGCGCGAGCCAGGTGGCCGCACCGGTCGTACCCAAGACCGGTTGGGAGACCGTCCGTGATGAGTCGCGGGGCACCCGGCATTCCGAAGCCTTGACCACCTGGCCCACGGTCAGCTGACGACCGTCACTTCTCTCGCATGCGCCGACTCGCACCCGCCGAAGGAAGCGCCCTGCGGGGCCACTACGGCACCGGCCTGGCCTGCACGGGCCGCGTGAGCCGATCGCGCCGCAACCACGGTGTCATGTGCCATCGTCCCTTCACGCGAGTGGCTGTTGTAACTCCAGGGACATCGATTCACTCGGTCGCGGCCGAGAGGGGCGGACGGACATGCAGGATTTCCACCTGGGCCACCTTCTTGTGGCCGCCGAGGACGGCGACCTGCGGGCGATGGTGCTCCTCGCTGGGCATTTACACCAGAGTGACCAGGCTGAACAGGCCGAGCCGTGGGCGCGTGCGGCCGCCGAGATGGGTGACCCCGAGGGAATGGTCTGCTTGTCTCGCATTTGCATCACCATGGCGCTCGGCGGGGCGTATTGCGTTGATCTCGCGAAGCTGGCGGAACTTCGCCGGGATCCGGAGTTCGTGAAGCAGTCCACGAGATGGTCGGACGAGGCTCGCTGCTGGAAAGTGAAAGCGGCCGAAGCCGGACAGGAAGACGCCATAGCGGCGTTGTCCCGCTCGGCGGAGAGCCCTGAGGAGCGCGAGCGATGGCTCCGGCATGGCGCATCAGCAGGGCATCGTCACCTCAGAAGTGAGCTCCTGCGCCTCCTGCGAGAACAGCGGCGGTTCGAGGAAGCTGAGCCATGGCAGCGAGCGGAAGCTGAAGACGGAAACGGTGACGAGCAACTGAGGCTTGCCCGACGCCTCATCGAGCAGGGGCAGCTCGAAGAGGCAGAGCACTGGTTCCGGAGCGCCGCTGCAAGCGCCCGGGAATGGACAGCGGTTCAGGCCGGGGAGAAGCTCGCTCGATTCCTCACGGACCAAGGACGCGACGACGAGGCAGAACAGTGGCGTCGGCACGCCAGAGAGATCAAAACCCGTCTGCTCCGAGAATCCGACGCCGGCGGAGTCCATCCTCCGTACCACGTCAGCGAGCAAGTCGTACTCACGGCCCTGGTGACCACGGCCGTGCTCCCCTTCATTCAGACACTGGTCTCCAAAGCGGCCGAGGACGCATACGCACAGGCCCGCCAACTGATCCGCCGCCTGCCCCTCAGGCCCCGGGGAAACCGCAGTGCCAACGGCCCAGCCAGCGTTTCCAACCAGACAGAGGCACGGTTCGTCATAGTCGACGACCCGGATACAGGCATCACCCTGTACCTGTCGTCCGACGTGTCCGACGAGGCGCTTCAAGCCCTCTCCTCCTTCGACCTGAGCGAGTTGACCGCACGCAGACCCGATGCGGGACGGGTTCGTCTCATCTGGCACCAGCCAAGCGGTACATGGCGCATCCGCGGTGAATCGGATCAGCAGCCCAGAAGGCCGGATTGAGCCAAGCCTCAGTTCCTCCCGCCCTTCCAAAAGGGGAGCTACACCCGGCCTGGTTGGGGCTACTCCGCGGGGCATGACGACACCGGAGCCGACGAAGGGGCGAGCACTCCTTCCAGGCCTGGGCGCGGGGGTGCTGATCGGGCTGCTCGCCTTCGGCCCCAAGGCGTGGTTCTGAGTACGCGCTACGCCTCTCGTTGAGTGGGCGGCAGCAATAGATCACGTTCCTGGTGCTGATCGCCTGTGACTCGTCCCCTGACGCCGAGGTCCTGGCGCGCGGCGTCGTGGAAGGTGTTGATGGCCCGGAAGACGGCCCGATTGCGATCCCGCCAGTCCTCAAGCGCCCCGGGCAGCTTGCCGGTTGCCTGCCAGTCGATCTTGAGTGCCACGGCGTTGAGCTCGTGTGCGGCCTCCATGACGTCGTCGCCTCCAAGGAGGAGGAGACGCTCGAAGGCCCTCCCCCGGAGGTGGCCGGCCTCCGCCATCTCGACGCGGACATCGCGTTCGCTCTGCTGGCTCTCGCGGAGGCCCTCTCGAATCTCGTAGAGATGAACGGCGAGGAAGACGCAGGACCGGACGGCGTCGATGTAACCCTCGTACGCGGCGACCTTCTTGTCGTCCCACCGGACCAGCAGCTCGTGCTTGCGACGGCTTCGCTCCATGAGGAAGTTGGTCAGGTGCGTCGACAGCGCACCGAGCAGCACCGCGGCGATCGTGACGAGCTGCTCGCCCGTTCCCACCGGCCCCCCAAGGTCAGCAGCACTCCTAAAGATGACTGGACGATCTTATGAGTGCGGTCGGGGAGGGGCGGGGGGATTGCTGAAACAGGGGGTGTCACGGCTTGGCACGGCGGTTCGCGGCCAACAGCAGGGGGCGTGACTCTGTGACCGGTGTGACACCTGCCTATGTTTCAGCTCTTTTGTCAGTGCTTGCGGATCCGCTCAGGGGGTTCCGCGGTGACGGACTGGGACGCCCGTGGACCACGGGCGTCCCAGTGATGTTCGTGTGTGTGGTCCTCGTCAGTCCCGCTCAGGACTCTTGGACTCTGTCTCGTTGATCTGTGGAACAGGCTTGAACGGGCCGAGTTGGGGTCGCTGTCGCTTCCGCAGATGCCGGTGCCATCGCTTGACGCACCACCAGGCGAACACGAGGGGTACGAAGGACAGCACCGTGGGGACCAGTGGCGGCAGCCACGTCCACAGGGACATCGGCCGCACCACCGCGACGACGATCGGAACCACGACGCTCAGGCCCATCAGGAGGACGCCCCACACGTCGTCGACCCGCGACCACCACGAGCGACTCTGCAGGTGTGGTTCGACCAGCATCATCACGGCCAGCGCCAGCCCCACGACCGGTGCCATCAGCCAGGGGGACGTGGGCACGCCGCGATTGCCGAAGAGTTCACCGATGAAAGTCGCGGGGATGTACGCGATGAGCAGGAACGTGATGGTGTAGACGGCCCCGCTGGTGGCGGCATCGAGCTCGTCAGCCGAGTCCTGCGCCTGTGGGTCCGAGTTCTGCTCCATGGGAGGCACCTTCCCTCCTTGCGCCTACAGGCATGCGTGAGCCAAGGCGGGGAGCCCGGTGGAATTGATGATGAGGTTCGCGATGTCCTCGTCGATGCTGCCAGGGTACTTGCCGTGCTTTACGTACGCCCAGACGGCCTTTGCCACCTTCTTGCCGTTCTTGACGAGCTTCCAGGCCTTGGCGACGCCGATCCCGTTCTCGGCGGCGAACTTCGCCACACCGGTCGCGCATCCGAACCATCCGAAGGCCTGAACAGCGACCTTGGCCTGAGGGTGCTGGTTCAGAAATTCACCCACCTCGCGAAGCGCGTCCTGGTCGCCTGCTTCGACCCTCTGTATCAGCGACTCGGGGATGGAGCCGATGAGGTCGAACGCGCGCTGGACCGCGGCCTCGCCTTCCGCATCGCTCACGTCAGCCAGCCCGGAGTCGGTGGTCGGGCCTGACGCTATGACCGCGGATATCGAAGCCTGTGAGGTGTTCTCCTGCGTGCGGTCGGCGGCGGCCGCCGATCCGGACACTCCCGTGCCGATGATTGCCGCGGCAACAAGGGTGGCAACTGCTGCGCCAAATCTGCGTCGGTGAGTGCTGTTCTGCATAATTCCGCCTCAGATCTCTCTCAACTCCCAAGAGTTGGCGTATATCTGCCCATACGGACCAACGGCCAAGGTCAGGCGGCCTTGCATACCAAAGGTCCATCGGTGAGGTGGGCAGGATGGTGGCGGAGACCTTGGCTGAATCCGGCCTATTTGAATCCCGGGAGTGTCTTCGGCCTGACGCTTTGGCGGGGTCCGTCAGTTCGCCAGGCTGGAGACACCGAACTGGCCCTGCAACGGCAGAAGATCGCCGAGGGCGCACCACCCGCCTACTCGAGTCCAAGCGAGCAGGCGTGCACGGACCGGTGGGACCAGCTCGGCGAGCGCCAGCGGAGCGCGGGCGACCGGGACGGCTTCCTCGCCGCTTGCTCCTCGATTCCGGCCCCAGGCATGCCCGGCTACGACGAGGTCGTGGCTGAGGTGGCCGCAAGCAGTCCGTAATTCGCGGTGGGACGGCGCCGAGTTCCCCATGCGCGTCCACCTGGCCTGGGAACTGCCCGAGGACAAGCGGCGCGGCTTGAAGGTCAGACTCCGCCGTATCACCTACGAACTCGGGCCGATCGCTCCCGCCGGTCGATGCGGCACCGCGAAGAACGGCAAAGCGGTGCGCGAGTACGTCTACGCGGACGACGGCACACCGGTCCTCGGCAAGGGCGACTCCCTCGACGGGGACACCGGCATGATCACCCGCACCTACCCGTGGGCTCCCGGTCGGCCGACCCCGTGGACGTGCTACCTCACGGACGCCGAATGGGAGCTGGACGACCTCAAGTACGCCGACTTCCTCTACGACCTGCCCGTGGACAAGGCCACTTACCGGGTCCGGTCAGAAGATCCCCAGCGCCGCATCCAGCGACCACACCTGCCAACTCGACGCGAACAGCGCCACGACCGAGATCAGCGCCATCATCAGGTTCTGCCCCTGCTCCGCCACGTCGTGGATCATCAGCACGAGGTAGATCAGGTTCAGCAGGAGCCCGCCGACGAGGGCGATCGGTGTGAGGAAGCCGAAGATCAGGCCGAGGCCGAGTGCCAGTTCCGCGTAGGCGACGACGTAGGCCATGGTCTGCGGGCGGGGCTTCACCACGACGTCGAAGCCGCTGCGTACCGCGGTCCATCGGTGCTTCTCCGCGATGCCGGCCGCCCAGCCGATACCCCCGCCGCCGAACCACGTCTTCTTGTCCTTGTGGCGCCAGCTCTCAAGCCACCACAAGCCGAGCCCGATCCGGAGCACAGCCAACAGCTCGGCTCCGCTTAGCCACATCGTCTGCATCGAGAGCCCTTCCTCAACATGACCTGACGATGCGTCAGTTCAGCGGATCGGCGCGGATCGCGCAAGGGGTCGAGTTGCGGGCGGGCGCTTGCCGTTGCCAAGGCGAGCCCATAACCTCCATCTGATGGATCGTCAGATTTGAGTCTCGGAAACCGGCAGGCAGTAGGGGGCACAGCAGTGGTCAACAGCGAGGTCGGCACCAAGGAACTCCCCCGGGTCATCAGCGTGGACGACCACGTGATCGAGCCCGCGCACCTCTTCGAGAAGTGGCTCCCGAGCAAGTACCGCGACCGTGGGCCGAAGCCCTTCACCGCAGGTATCGGCGAGCTCGCGTACGTCGGCGGGAAGTACAAGTTCACGACGGATCCGGACGGCCAGACCACCGACTGGTGGGAGTACGAGGGCGAGATCTTCCCGTACAAGCGCATCATCGCGGCCGTCGGCTTCTCCCGCGACGAGATGACCCTCGACGGCATCACCCGAGAGCAGATGCGGCGCGGCTGCTGGGACCCCAAGGCGCGGCTCGAGGACATGGATCTCAACCACGTCGAGGCCTCGCTCTGCTTCCCCACGTTCCCGCGCTTCTGTGGGCAGACCTTCGCCGAGGCCAAGGACAAGGAGGTGGGCCTGGCCTGCGTCCGGGCCTACAACGACTGGATGGTCGAGGAGTGGTGCGGCGACAGCGGTGGTCGGCTGATCCCGCTCTGCCTGATCCCGCTGTGGGACATCGATCTCGCGGTCGCTGAGATCAAGCGCAACGCCGCTCGTGGGGTGCGGGCGGTGACCTTCTCCGAGATTCCGACGTATTTGGGGCTGCCCTCGATCCACTCCGGTTATTGGGACCCGTTCTTCGCGGCCTGCGAGGAGACCGGCACGGTCGTGAACATGCACATCGGGTCCTCGTCGCAGATGCCCGCCGCGTCTCCCGACGCCCCGCCCGCCGTCCAGGCGGCGCTGTCCTTCAACAACGCCATGGCGTCGATGATGGACTTCCTGTTCTCCGGCGTCCTGGTGAAGTTCCCGCGGCTGAAACTCGCGTACAGCGAAGGGCAGATGGGCTGGATCCCCTACGCCCTGGAGCGCGCCGACGACGTGTGGGAGGAGCACCGGGCGTGGGGCGGGGTGAAGGACCTGATCCCCGAGCCGCCCTCCACGTACTACTACCGGCAGATGTTCTGCTGCTTCTTCCGCGACAAGCACGGCGTCGATTCGATCGAGACCGTGGGCGTGAACAACGCGACCTTCGAGACGGACTATCCGCACGTCGACTCGACGTGGCCGCACACGAAGCAGGTGGCACAGGAGCACGTGGGCGGGCTGCCTGAAGACGTCGCGTACAAGTTGCTCCGTGGCAACGCCATTCGCATGCTCGACCTGCCGTTCGACCAGGACTGAGCAGCCTCTCCGGTCGCCTGGAACCGGCCATCGCTCACCGCTCATAGCTGATCGCTGGGGGCGTCACCGCCCCCAGCGTTATGGTTCGCCTGTTCCCTGACGGAGAGGTGATCGGATGAGCAACCCCACGACGGAGGCCCTGGTCACGCTTGGGCGTGCCTATGTACGACGGGCCCCCGGCGAGCTGTTCAAGAGCGCGCTCGCCGCCCGCTTCCTGAATCCCCATCTCCGGGATCACCCTCGTCGGAGGGTCGTCGACGTGGAGTTCGGTGCCAGGTTCGCGGTCGACACCCAGGACCTGATCCAGCGCTACCTGTACCTCTTCGGAGGCTGGGAGCCGGGCATGACGCGGTGGCTGCAGAGCCGTTTGAGCGCTGGTGACGTGCTGGTGGACATCGGCGCCAACGTGGGGGTCTTTGCCGTCCTGGGCTCTCGGCTCGTGGGTAGTACGGGCCGGGTCGTGGCCATTGAGGCGTCCCCGACCTTCCATCACCGCCTGACGCAGCACGCCGAGCTCAACGGCTGCGACAACATCCGCGCGGTCAACGCCGCTGTGTCGGACAGCCGGAAGACGCTGACGTTCATCCTCGCCAGCTCCAACAACATGGGCGCGAACTCGATAGTCCCCTACGACGGTCCTGCCGAGTCCACCTTCGAGATGGAGGCGCTCCCGCTGTCGGAGCTCCTGGACTCCGACGAGGTCGCCAGGGCGCGTGTCATCAAGATCGATGTAGAGGGAGCGGAGGGAGGGGTCGTCCGAGGGATGAAGGCCCTCTTGGAGCAGCTTCGCCCTGACGTGGAGATCGCCGTGGAGGTCACGCCCGATCGCATGTCCCAACTCGGGGATTCGGTCGACGAGCTGCTGGACATCATGCGTGAGCACGGCTTCCACACCTACCGGCTCGTCAACGACTACGGGCCCGAGGGCTACCCGCGGGCCATGCGGCATCCGTCGGCCGCTGTGCGGTGGAGGGGGCCGGTAGTGGGCGAGACCGACTTGGTCTTCTCGCGTGTGGATGCCGAATCGCTCGCTTGAGTCGATGCCGGAAGCTGAGGGCCATCCTCGTCGTCCGGGTCGCTGTCGGGTTGAGATCGTCTACGAGGTTCCGGTCAATCAGTGCTGATGGGGTAGCGCCACTGGAAGTGGCCCAGTGCCCGCGCCCTGGCTTCGACGATGGCCATGCGCGCGTCGCGTTCCGCCGTGTCGACGTGCGCGGCCTGGCCGGTCGCCTGGCCTTCCCACTTGCGGTAGAGCAAGCCGACCTCGGACGAGAACCAGCCGCGGGAGGTCGAGTTCAGGGCGAGCAGGAGGCCCGTGTCCTCGGACGCGGGCAGCGCCATCCAACCGCCCAGGGCCACGAGGAGATCGCGGCGGACAAAGAGTGTCGCCGGGTGGACCTGCGCGCGGTAGTCGTGGGACGCCCAGTAGTCGAGCACTTCCTTGCGCTCGACAGGGCCGTGCTCGGGGTCACCGGGGAAACCGACAGTGGATCCGTCGGGGAGTAGATCGAGTACGCGTGACGTCGCCCAGCCGATGGATCGGTCGACTTCGAGGGCTGCGAGGTCGCGGGCCAGCGCGCCGGGCGCGAGCTGGTCGTCGGCGTCCAGGACCTTGACGTACTCGCCGTCCGCGCCAGCCAGAGCGATGGTTCGAGCGACCCCGGGGCCTCCCGGGCGTCCCTGCTTGAACGTGATCCGGTCGTCGGCGGGGACGTGGGGCGCGACCTGGTCGGTCGTCCCGTCCTCCTGGATCAGCCAGTGCCACTCCCAGCCCTCGGGCAACTCCTGCTCGCAGAGGGACTTGTACGCGTCGGGCAGGAAGCGCGCCGACGGTGTGTGAACGGCCGTGACGATGATGATGCGCCGGCTCACGGCTCACCACCTTTCCAAGTGAGTCGTGAAGAGCATTTCCGTACGGTCGCCGGGCAAGATCACGTCGGACATCTCGACGGCCCGGCCCTCGATGTCGTACGAGGTCTTGCGGAGCACGAGGACCGCGGTGCCGGGCGGTAGGCCGAGTTCCTCGGCTTCCTCGGATGCCGGAGGACGAGCCGTGACGCGCTCCTCCACCCGATCGATCTCGATGCCGACCGTGGAGAGCTGGTTCATGGTGCCGCCCGGCCACGGTTCCTTCGTGTCGTCCAGGAGGTCGGGGTTGGACTCGACGAGGCTCCGGACCAGGTACGAGGTCACCAAGGTGAAGGGCGAGCGCTCGGCGCCGTACCGGGTTCGGTAGCTGCGTTCCACGAGCGGCGTGCCTTCGGCGACCCCCATGGCGTCGCTGATCTCCTTGGGCGCCTCGGTCTCGCGGTACGAGGCGTGGAAGACGAGGTCGTTGACCTCCAGGCCGGTGTCGTGCTCGGTCGAGCCCGTTTCCAGCCGCTTCGTCTCTGGCTCGTGAGCGCGGCTCTTCTCCCACTGGTGCCGTGCGTTGTCGCGCTGTACGAGTGTGCGGGGCCGGCGAACGAAGGTTCCTACGCCGTGCCGCTTCTCGATCAGCCCCTCTGCCTGGAGGACACGCAGGGCCTGTTGGACGGTCGGCCCGCTGCGGCCGCTGCTCTCGATGAGGTCCGCCTCGGACGGCAAGCGGTCGCCAGGCCTGAACTGACCCGCGCGGATCTGCTCGCGAAGCTTGTCCGCGATCGTCTCGTAGGCCTTCGCCATCGCTGCGCACCGTCCCGTCGTTCGACGCGGTTCAGGATACGACTCCTCAAGAGGTCTTGATGAGCTGGGGAGGCGCGCGCGTCATGGCCTTGGCAACTTCTCAAGAGGGCTGGAGGACATGACCTCTTAGGGACCACGAACGCTGGGCCATCACCGCCGAGACGGCACGCGGCGTAGCAGAGTTCACGAGGCTCGGTGCTTCTGTTCGCCCGGGGCGAGGCTCCCAGCGCAAGTGAGATGGCAGGCAAGACTGGGAGTCTTCGATGAGTCCTGTCAGCCCCACAGTGGCGTAACGCCGAGAAGGCCGGTGGATCGGAAGATTCACCGGCCTTCTTCGTGTGTCCGTCCCCCGGAGCGGCGATCTGTGCTGCTCACAGGGGTGAAGCGGGGTATCTGCTCGTTTCCTGGTGGGGTGGAGTTGATGTTGGTGGGGCGTGAGTACTTCAACCACCAGCCCGATACTGACCGTCACTTCCGGCCGCACCGATCTGGGCAGGGGCGCTGACGCCGCGCCCTGCGACATAGTCGTCCTCTCCTGCGTCAGGATCGGCGACACCCTGGCCCTCCAGCTCGTGGGCGAGATCGACCACTACAGTGCCGGTCCGTTGCGCGTGATGCTCGCGTCGGCAGCCGCCCAGGGGTACACCGGTCTGACGTTGGACACCTCCCGTGTCACCTTCTGCGATTCCGGGCTCTTCCTTGTGCTCGATTTCTGGTCGCTGCGGGGGCGGCGGCTGCGACTGGTGAACACGTCGCGGGCCGTGCGGCGGCTTCTGGAGGTCGCGGTGTAGGAGCGGACGTGCGAAGACCCCCGGTCCGTAGGGCGGGCCGGGGGTCTTCGGAGTCTTGGTTGCGCGCGGGCGGTGAGCCCGGTGACACCGTGGTGACTACGGCTCCGCGGCGAGTGCGGGTTCCTGCGCGGCGGTCTCAGCCTCGGCTTCCGTGTCCGTCGTGGGCAGGTGCCGGCAGCTGGGTGACGATCCATGGGCCTCGGCGCGGATGCGCTGCTTCATCGTCGGGGGCAAGGACCGTTCGTACGCCATCGTCCAGTGGGCCATGGCCGGTGCGGGTGCACACACCGTGGCGGTGCGTGCGTTCGTGGTGTCCTGTACCGCCGTGGCCGCGGTGGCCGTCGTGGTGAGTCCCAGCGCGGCGAACAGCGCGAGCAAGGCGGTGACGATCGTGGTCCACAGCTTCATGGCCTTGGTGCCGGTCATGGCCCCTCAATTCAGGTTGGGCGATTTGCGTACTTTCCTCATGATGTGTATGCGGGGCCGAGAGTGGTGGACCGACGCACGCGCCGCGTCGATGTTCAGATGAACACCACCCGGATGGCCCCAAGGGCCCCGAGAAGGGGCAAGAGCGGCGAAAGTCACAATGGACGGGATCCGCTGGGAGCGGCGGCATCCGGTTCGACTGCTGCGCGGGGGGCGGTAGTTGGGGTGGATCCAGGTCACCGATCGATATCGATCGGTGTGTATAGTCGGGCGCCAGAAGTCCCCTACGTCAAGGAAAGACGAGGTCGCACGGTGAAGAAGCTTCTCCTGGTCGCACTGGCCGCCATCGGCGGGCTCCTCGTGTACCGCCAGATCCAGGCGGATCGCGCCGAGCAGGATCTGTGGACGGAGGCGACTGACTCCGTGCCCACGGGTTCGTGAGCATCGACAACAGTCACTTCACAAGCCCCGGTCGCTTTGCGGCCGGGGCTTCGTGTTGCCCGGACCGGCCGCATGTGCCCGCGATATTCGCTCGTGTGAACGAGTTGATTGCGTAAGCGAACGTCAGGGGTGGGGCGGGGCCGCCGAAGGCGGGTTCGTGGTGGTGTTTCCGCGGCGTCGCGCGGGCAGGACGGTCGGGATGGGTGGGACGGCTGGGTTCACGACGAGGGGTGGCGCGTGATGGGGCGGCGGCTGACCGAGGGCCGGGCGGCACGAGGGGGCGGGGGCCGGGCGGCGCGGCGGGGCAGGTGTCGGGCGGCGGCCGCGGTCGCCGCCATGTCGATGTGCGTGGTGGCGGGGCTTGAGGGGCAGGGCGCCGCCGCGGGGACGCCGAGCCCCTATGCCTTCGCCGAGGGAGCCGAGGCGGTCGACGGAGCGGTGAGCAACGTCGAAGGGCCCCTGCTCGTGGCGGGGGCGACGTACAAAAGCTCCCTCCCGCGCGTGGGACAGCGTTTTTACCGTCTTGAGCTCAAGGCCAAGGAGAACGCGTACGTCTCCGCCACCGCTGTCCCGAAGCTCGGCACGAAGGTCTCGTACGCCGACGGCCTCAAGGTGTCCGTCCAGGACGCCAACGGCTACAACTGCAGTCCCCTGGACTCGGAGAAGGCGCGGTTCGGCTCGTCGGAGAGCGCACGGCCCATCACGGCGACGGCGTCCCGGAGGGTCGGTGCCGACGAGAAGAGCTGTACAGGGGAGGGCACTTACTACGTGCTCGTCGAGCGGATCAGCGATCCCGAGACCACCCAGGAGGAGTGGGACCTGGAGCTGCGCGTCGCCTCGGAACCCGCCCTGCGGACGGCGGGGACGACGAAGCCTCCGGAGACATGGGATTCCGCCTCCCCCGAGCCGCCGACCGGCGCCCGGAAGCCGCGCGAGGGCGGCACGAGCTTCAACAAGGCGCGCGGGCTTGAGAACGGGGTCTGGGGGGACCGGCTGGAGCCCGGGGAGACGCGCTTCTACCGGGTTCCGGTCGACTGGGGACAGAGCCTCTCGGTCGGTGCCGAGCTCGGCAGTTCCGGCGGGGGCCTCACCGAGGACCGGGGGTTCGTCTCGACCGCGCTGGTCATGTCCCTGGCCAATCCGGTGCGGGCGCAGGTCGACGACGCGGACACGGCGTACGACGGAAAGCAGAACGTGACGGCCCTGGGGTCGCTGCCGCCGGTCGCCTACGAGAACCGTTTCGCCCCCGAGGGCAAGGTGTCCGCGATGCGCTTCGCGGGCTGGTACTACCTGTCGGTCCATCTGAACCCTGACGTGGCGCGGAAGTTCGGCAGGGCGCCGCTGGACGTGACGCTGCGGATCAACGTTGAGGGGTCGCCGCGGCCGGGGCCCGCGTACGCCGGAACGGCGAAGCCCGCCGACGAGTTCAGCGTCACCGAGCGGGACACGGAGGCCGCGAGGCGTGGGGAGTCGGACGCTTCGGCCGCCTCGACCGGTGGGGGCGGGTACGACGACCGGGTGATGGCGGTGGTCGCCGCCGGGGGGATCGGGGCCGGTGTGGGGCTGCTGGCGATCCTCGGTGTGTGGACGCTGATCGCGCGGCGGAGGGCGGCGGCCGTGGCTCTGCGGAGGGCTTCGGCCGTGTCGGGAGCGGGCCAGTCCGCAGCTCCTGCGGCGCAGTTCGGGCCGCCGCGGGGCTGGTAGCGGGATCTGGGTTCGCCGGCGGCCTGTCAGATCTGTGCCAGGGCCCAGAATCCGACGGTGAGGCAGGCCAGCGCGATCAGCAGCATCGGGACCGCCACCTTCGCGGGCGGGCCCGGTCGGCGCGGGCGGACGCGGGAGTGGGAGTGGGAGTGGGCGTGCGCGGGGCGGGGTTGAGTGGCTACCTGGCTCGGGGCTGCCTGGTTTGGGGCCGCGTGGCTCGGGGCCGCCTGGCTCGGAACTGGCTGGCTCGGAGGCGGAACCTGAGCGGCGTGAGCGGTGTATGGATAAGTAGGAGCGTGGGGGCGATTCACCGAGGACGTCACGGCGGCGGCATGTGAGGGGTCGTCGGCCGGGGCGCGGTGGGCCTGATGGGGGGAGGTCGCATGCGTGGGTTCGGGCGTGGGTGCCTGCGGGGGCACCGGAGCAGGGGGAGTGAACGGCGAGGGCGGCGCGGTCGGCTGCTGGGGCGGCGGGAGAGGGAAGCTGCCGGTATCCGAGGCGGTGGACGGGGCCGAGGCGGTGGATGGATCCGGCACTGTGGACGAATTCGAGCCAGTGGGCGGATCCGAGACGGCACGCGGGCCCGGCGTGAGGGACGGATCCCATCCGAAGGACCGATCCGATGTGACGGGCGGACCGGATGCCGAGGCCGGGTGCGATGTCGACGTGGGGAGCGGCGCGGGGGCGGCCATCGGGCGTGGCGGCGTGGTGGGCGCCTCAGGGATCACGGGAGCGGGCGCATGGCCCGGGGCGGGAGGCACGTGGCTCGGGGCCGGGACCGAGCCCTGGGCGGGGGTGCGCCGTGGTGCGGAGTTGAGGGGACCGTCGGGGCCGAACCCCGTGGGCAGGGGCGCGAGTTGGTCGAAGATCTCGACGAGTTCGTCGTCCGGGCCCGGCTCGGGCAGCATCTCGGCGGCCGATGCCAGGGCCTTGCGCGCGCCCGTGGCGGTGCGGAAGCGCGTCTGGGGGTCCGGTTGGAGCAGCGTGGCGATGACCTGCCAGAGCGGTTCGGGCATGCCCTGCGGGGCGCGCGGGGTGCCGTGCTCGGCGAAGTGCTCGATCAGCGCCTTGGCGTCCGGCTTGGCACCTTCGAGGAGATACAGGGCGACCAGGCCGACGGCGAAGAGGTCGGCGGGGAAGTCCGGTTCGGCGCCCATCATCTGCTCGGGGGCGAAGTAGCCGGGCGTGCCCACCACATAGTCGGTCTCGGTCAGCCGGGGCTCGCCCTTGCGCATCGAGATGCCGAAGTCGGACAGGCGCAGGTGCGGGCGGCCCGCGCCAGTGGCCTCGAGCAGGATGTTGGCGGGCTTGATGTCGCGGTGGACGACGCCCTCGGCGTGGACCGCGGCGAGGCCGGAGAGGAGCTGGTCGAGGAGCGTGCAGGCGAAGCGGGGTGGCAGCGGGCCGTAGTCCCCGATCACATGGGCCAGCGAGCCGCCGGCGACCAGGTCCATGGTGAACAGGACCTTGTCGTCGTCGGCGGCCCAGCTGGCGGGCGCGAGTACATGGGGGTGGTCGATGCGCAGGGCCTGTTCCCGTACGAACCGCAGGAGCGAGTGTGCGTCGCTCTGCTGCAGGACCTTGGCGGCCACATACCGGTGCCGTCGGTGGTCCCAGGCCCGCCAGACCGCTCCGACTCCCCCGTGTCCGACCGGATCGACCAGTTCGTACCGGCCTGCGAAGACCTCACCCATGGTCGCGCTCCGCTCCCCTTCCGGGCCGCGCGGCGGCCCGGCCGACGGCTCAGCTCTGGTGCGCCTCGTAGTGGGCGACCGCGTCCGCGGTGCGCCCGGCGCCGTACACCTTGAGGAACTCTGCCAGTTCCGGGTGGGTGGGGGCGAGGGAGTCCGCGGCATCGATGATGTCGCCGGCCGCCGCGACGGAGCGCAGCAGTGACTGGATCTCGCGCACCACGCGCTTGACCGTGGGCGCGCCCGAACTGGTCGCTGTCTGCGAGGTGTTGGTGAGGACGGAGCCGCCCTGGGACTTCTTGATCTCGTCCATGCGGTCCGTCGCCTCGGCGGCGCTCACGCTGCCGTCCGCCACCTGACCGGCCAACTCCTGCAGGAGCTGGACGCGTTGGACGACGGCGGGGTTGCCGATCTTGGCGCGCTGACCGCTCATCAGCTGGGAGAGCATCGGGGCGGACAGGCCAAGGACTCCGGCGAGCCGTGCCTGGTTCAGGCCCAGGTCATCGATGAGCCGACGGAAGAGCGCCCCCAGCGGCTCCCCGTACCAGTTCCGCTGGAGCTCTCGTGCTCTCGCGGTGGTGTCTTGTTGTGCGGCGTCCATTGCGTCTCCCCATCGCTTCCCCTAAGACCGCGGTTCGCTGCCGCGAACCACGTCGAGCATCTTACGGAGCGTGGTCGTGGACCGGGACCCCCAATCCTTTTGCGAGATCCGGGGGGTGACCCGGTACTCTGGTCTGCGGTGCTCACCGGAGACGTGGTTCTCGCGGTCCGGTGCATCGTTTTCGGGGCCTTAGCTCAGTTGGTAGAGCGCTGCCTTTGCAAGGCAGATGTCAGGAGTTCGAATCTCCTAGGCTCCACTCAGTAAATGCCCCCTGGCCTGCGGAAACGCAGTTCCAGGGGGCATTTCTCATGCCCGCGTGGGCATATCCGTGCCCGCTTGTCCGCCCTGCGGCGGGTGCACCGTTCTGGTTCTCCCCGCGCGCCCGGAGTGGTTCCCGTACGAGGTCAGGAGGGGCCACGAGGTCTACTCTGAACCTCGATGGCGCACGGGGAAGGGGGATGCCGGTGGACGGCTGGATATGGGTGCTGCTCATCATCTTCTGGACGGGTGGCTTCGCGTGGGTGGCCGATAACGTCCGTACCGCTCTGCGCAACCGGCACGAGCGCAAGATGGAGGTCCTGGAGGCCGCGAAGCAGGAGCGGCTGGCCCTCGAAGCGGCGCAGCAGCCGCCGGAGCCGGTGTGCGGGTGCACGCACCACCTCGCCAAGCACGACAAGCAGGGGCGGTGCCATGAGCGGGTCGAGGCGCCGACGGAGTGGGACGAGAACAAGAAGCCGCTGAGGTACGAGGCCGGTCAGTGCAACTGCCAGCAGTACGTGGGTCCGCAGCCCCTGTCGCAGGTGTTCGCCGAGGAGCTGACGGACCGGGCCTGAGCGGGCGGTCCGGGGCGGTGGCGGGGTAGGGGAACACCCCGGCGTCACCTACCCCATCGCCGTACTTACGGTGCTGCCCGAGGCCGTGCTCCTCGGCCGACGGGTCTTCCTGCGGGCGGAGCGAAAGGTGCAGACGACGGGGGCACTGACCCAGTTCTGACGCTGCGGGGCCCGCCGGATCCGGTGCCCGGTGCTAGCCTGGGGCTATCTAACACTGTTAGGAAGAGTGCCCGGGGGCCTCTGCGGGCACCGGATCCAGGGGGTTACGTGACTGCCGACGCTGCCGCTCCGATAGGTCTCCCCGGAGGGCCCTACGACCCCCCGCACGTCCGCGTGCTCTCCCTGGCCGCGGCGAAGTGGGTCTCCCAGCCGATCGCCGTCCTGGCCTCCCTGGGGGTGGCGGACGCGCTGGTGGACGGGCCCCGCACGGTGGACGACCTCGCGGCCGCGGTCGGCGCGCGGGCCGGTGCCCTGGGGCGCTGTCTGCGCGCCGCCGCGTCGGTCGGTGTCTTCGCCGAGCGGGAGGACGGGACGTACGAACTGACGCCCATGGCCGGGAGCCTGCGGGCCGATGCGCTCGACTCGATCCGCAACTGGGTCCTGATGCTGAACCAGGGCCCCATGTGGGACTCCTTCGGGAAACTGGAGGAAGCCGTGCGCACCGGGCGTTCCGCCTTCGAAGTGGCGCACGGGCGGCCGCTGTTCGAGCATCTCGACAAGGACGTGGAGTTCCGCGGCGTCTACGAGTCGGCCATGGGCGAGCTCACCTCGGAGCTGGCCGGGGAGCTGGCACCGGCCATCGACTTCAGCGGCTACGGCACGCTCGTCGACCTCGGCGGCGGAGACGGCGAGCTGCTCGGCACCCTGCTGCGGCACTGTCCGGACAGCAGGGGCGTGCTCGTGGAGCGTCCGCACGTCGTGGAGCGGGCCAGGGTGCGCCTCGCCGAGCTCGGTGTCGTGGACCGGACAAGCCTGGTGGCGGGGGACGCGACCGAAGAGGTGCCGGCGGGCGGGGACGCGTACCTGATCAAGAACATGCTGCACTGTTTCGACGACGACACCGCCCTTGCCGTGCTGCGCAGGGTGCGCGAGGCGGGCGGCGACGACGCGCGGCTCTTCGTCATCGAGGTCGTGGTGCCGCCGGGCAACGGCTTCCACTGGGCGAAGCTCATCGACATCGAGATGCTCGCCGACAACGACGGCCGTGAGCGCGGCGAGGACGAGTGGCGGGAGCTGCTCGGCCGTGCCGGGTTCGAGCTGGAGCGCGTCGTACCGGCGACGCCGCCGCAGTCGGTGCTGATCGCCAGGCCCGTCTGACAGAAGCCGACAGAAGTCGACGAGAAGCCGACAGAAGGAGAGATCTCATGCGAGCACCGTGGAAGGGCGATCCCGTCGAGCGCGCCCGCAACCGCGCCAGGCAGCGGGAGCTGCAGCGTCAGCAGGACGCGGAGCAGGCCCGCAACCGTGAGCGCCAGGAGCGTGAACAGGCCGAGCGGGACGCCAGGCAGGCGCGGGACGAGCAGAACGATCGCCGATAGCGGGATGAGCGGAGCGACCGCCGTCCTGGCTCAGTCGTGGTGCCGGTTCTCCAGGCGGCTGCGCAAGCCGTCGAGCAGGCGGTCGAGACCGTAGGTGAAGCGCGCCTCGATGTCGGGGCGCGCGAGCCGGGCGCCGACGGCCACGACGTTCGGATACTCCTCGGGGGAGAGCCCGGCCAGGCGTTCGCGCGCCGCCTCAAGGAACTCCTTGGGGTCCGCGCCGCGTGCCACGTCGGCCGACAGCGGCGACGTCTCGTGCAGGACGAAACCCTGGACGTACTGCGTCAGGGAGTAGAGCGAGTCCGCGGTGTCCTGGTCGTCGAAGCCCGCGCGGCGCACCGCGCCGAGGATGACCTCCGCATGGCGCAGGAAGTGCGGCCCCAACTGGAGCCGCCCCGCGAGCACGCGGCCCGAGTCCCGCTTGGACAGCAGGTAGGCGCGGTACTCGAGCATCATGTCGCGCAGCTCGGTCCGCCAGTCGCCGTCGGTGCGGACGTGGGCGTCCAGGCGCAGATCCGCGAGGAGGGCGTCGGCGAGCAGGTCGAGGAGCTCGTCCTTGTTGCGGACGTACCAGTACAGGGACGGCGCCTGGATGGACAGCTCGTCGGCGAGGCGGCGCATGGAGAGGGCGTCGAGGCCGTCCCTCTGGAGCGTGCGCAGCGCGGCGTCGGTGACGGCCTCCAGCGTGATCGCGGGCCGTGGCTGTCGCCGGGTCGTGTTCGCGGCACGCTGGGCTCCCATGCGCCGGCTCCCTCCTGCAAGCTCCGCCCCGGTGAACCGGGCTGGTCCTCTAACTATGTTAGAGGACCATGGCCGCCCGCTCCTCAGCGCAGTTGGGGCAGGACCTCGTCCCTGAAGAGCCGGAAGCTGCGCTCCATCGTCGCCCCGTCCTGGCCGCCGAAGTCGACCTGCCACAGGAAGGTGTCGACGGAGAGGAAGTCCCGTAGCTGGCGGGCCCGTTCGAGGACGGTGGCGGGCGATCCGACCACCGCCGTCCCCAGGCTGCGGAAGTCGGCGATGTCGAGGTTGCGCAGGGTCAGCGCCATCTGGGAGTACGTCGGGTAGTCCTTGGACGAGGTGTGCATCCATGCCTCCGCGGCCTCCGCCCACACGGTCAGGTACTCGCGGAGCAGCGGGTCGGCCGTCTCGTACGCCTCGTCGTCGGTCTCGGCGACGTAGAGCGGGATGGAGACCGCCACGCGCGGGCGAGGCCCGTCGGGGGTGGAGCCGTGCACGTCCTCGAACGTGTCGAGGTAGACCTCCACGAGGTCGCGTACGCCCGCCAGGTCCTGCTGCCGGGGCGGCGGCGTCACGAGCAGCCCGAAGCCCTGCTCGGCGAGCCAGGCGAAGCTCTGCCGGGAGCGGACCGCCGCGCCCCACACCGGCGGATGCGGGCGCTGCACCGGAGCGGGCAGCGAGGTGGCGTCGCGGAACGAGAAGAAGGGGCTCTCCTCGCTCACCTTCTCCTCGGTCCACAGTCGCAGGACGGCCGCGATGGTGTGGTTGAAGCGGTCCCTGGACTCGTCCATGGAGACCCCGAACGCGGCGAACTCGTACGGCATCCAGGCACGTGCGAAGCCGACGTCGAGGCGGCCGCCGCTGAGCGCGTCG
This sequence comes from Streptomyces kanamyceticus, assembly GCF_008704495.1. Taxonomy (NCBI): domain Bacteria; kingdom Bacillati; phylum Actinomycetota; class Actinomycetes; order Kitasatosporales; family Streptomycetaceae; genus Streptomyces; species Streptomyces kanamyceticus. The sequence goes on along the minus strand of NZ_CP023699.1, from coordinate 4,995,691 downwards.
ACCATCGCGGTGTGCGCGGCGAGCTGGATGGGGTGGTGGAAGGCGGGCAGGACGCAGCCGGTCATGAGGCGGATCTGGGAGGTCTGCGCGGCGACGGCGGCGAGGAAGGTCAGGGGGCTCGGACAGTAGCCGCCGTACTCCTTGAGGTAGTGCTCGGTCATCTTCACGTAGTCGAGCCCCGCCTCGTCGGCGAGGCGGGATATCCGCAGTACGTCCTCGTAGTACTCGCGGGCGCCCCGGGTGGCGGGACGGCAGTCCGGAAGCAGTGAAATGCCGTGTTGCACGGTGTTTTCCTCTCAGTCGGGCTTCGAGATCACCGGCGGCCTGCGCCGGTTGCCGCAGAGCGTTGTTTCACGTGAAACGCTCGCCTCCTCGTTCCTTCACCCCTTCGCTCCTCGCTTCCTTGTTTCACGTGAAACAGCCGCTTCCCTTCGGTCGGGATGAGCAGGGCGAAGAAGGCGGCATCGGCCGCGAGCAGGGGCACGAGCGTGCCGCCGCGCCAGTACAGGACGGTGTGCACGGTGGCCATGAGTAGAGCGGGCGCCCAGGCCTCCGGAGTGCGGCGCCGACCGGCGGGCATGCCCCGTACGACGACGGTGATCTGGGCGAGGACCGCGACGCCGACGGCCAGCCACGCACCCGCACCCGCGAGCGCCTCGGTGAGCGTCGCCCGGAAGACGGTCTCGTCGCAGAGCACGGCCGCGGCGAGCGCGACGACGCCCCACAGGCCGGGCCCGGCGACCCGGGCCCTCGCCTCCTCGGCCACGTGCCCACGGGCGAGTCCGAGCCAGTGCGTGCGTCCGGCGGCGGCGGTGGTGGTGCGCGCCGCGGCAGTGGCGGGCCGGGGCCGTGGCATCCTGCGCGCGGCGGCGAGCACCGGGCGCGTGCCGCGCAGGGCGTCGGCGGTGTCCGCCACGACGCTGGTCAGGAAGGCCGCTGCCGCGAACTCCCCGCATCCCAGGGCGAGTCCGATGAGCAGCAGCGGCACCGTCGTGGCGTCGGGTGCCGTGAGGTTCCAGGACAGGACACCGACGGCGAACGCGGTCGCCACGGTCATGGCACCGGCCGCGGCGGCCGCCAGGGAACGCGCCCTGGCCGGGGCGAGTCCGGTCAGCCGTCCGGTGAGCCACGGCGCGAGGAACCCGTACGCGGCGGCCGCCACCGCGAGCGTGAGTCCGCCGCCCACCACGGGCCCGGGGCCGCTCATGACGCCACCGCCGGGCCGCTCATGACGCCACCGCCGGGCCGCTCATGACGCCACCGCCCCGCGCACCGTGTTCTGGTAGCGCCAGATCCGTACGTTGAAGAGCGCGTGTGTCACGACCGCGCCGAGCACGCTGCCCGTCACCAGTGTGATCGCGAGAGCTGTCACCGAGAGCGGGAGTTTCGCCGCGACCTGGGCCCAGCCGAAGAAGATGTGCGAGAGCGCGAACGCGCCCGTCGCCGCGAGCAGGATCAACACCCGGGCCGTGATGCCCTGTTGGGTCAGGGCGACGCCGGTGAGCGTGCCACGGAACACGCACTCCTCCAGCACGCCCACCGCGACCAGCCAGCCCAGCGGCAGCGCCACGTCCGTGTCCCGGTGGCTCGGTGTCCACTGCTGCTTGGTCGTCGTGGCCGATGAGGCTCCCGCGAGGCGTGCGGCCTGCCCGACGGGGCGGGTGGCACGGGCGCGCGGCGCGGTGGCGGGGGCCCGGCCGCCACGGGTGGCCGAGCGGGCGGCCCGTCGCCCCAGCCGCCGTGTGATCAGCGTGTCCGCGGCGGCCACGAGGGGCGCGACGGCGGCGCCGAGCAGCGGGCTGACCAGCAGCCCCCAGCCGACGCCCGACCCGAGCACCCGGGGACCGACCACCAGCAGCCCGCACCCGGCGACGACCGCGAGCACCGCGGCGTACACCTGGAGCGTGTGCATGCCGCGGTGGTCGAAGAAGCGCACGTGCAGATGTGAGGCGAGCGCCAGGCACGACAGCGCGCACAGGGTGAGCGCGGCGAGTGCCGGTTCTCGCAGCTCAGGGGTATGGATGAGGGACGTCATCGGTAAAGCCCCCGTAGTCGGCGAAGCGCGGGTGCGCGGCCGGGACGGCGCTGGGCAGCGGCAGGCTGACCGTGTCGGGCGACCACACCCGCATCGCGTGGAAGCCGAGCGCCCGCAGGTCGCGGGTGGTCAGATCGCCGAAGTAGAGCTGTTTCCCGGAGTGCTCGAAGGCGTCGACCAGGGTGCGTACGGCCTCCTTGACCGGGCGGTCGTCGTCCGGCGGAAGTTCGGAGGCGGCGCGTTCGGTGTGCAGGGCGAAGCGTCGCTCCACCGTGCGCGCGCCCTGGGACGTGGCGTACAGGCCGACGTTGCCCTCCAGGTCGTAGATGTCCTGGTCGGCGGGTGTGCCCTGCACCGCCTGCTCGACCGCGACCCAGGCGGCGAGCCACTGCACACCGGCCGCCTCCAGGAGCGCGCGGTACATCGCGCGGGCGAGCGAGGCGCCGCTGCCGAGCCCGATGGCGACCTCGGGCACGAGCCCCGGCGGCTGGCGCAGCAGGCAGGCGATGGTGAAGCCGGGCAGGTCGGGGCTGGGCAGGGCGTGGAATTCGGGTCGTGGGGCGGAGGCGGGGAAGTACGTGTCGACGATCGCGTCGAGGTGGCGGGTGCGGGCGTCGGGACGGATCAGGACGCTCTCGGTGCGCCCGTACCAGTGCCCCATCGCGGCGTCGACCTGCACGACTTCCTCAAGTGCCGCGCGCAGGGCGGCCTGTGGAGTGGTGTGTGTGGCGGTGCCGGTGGTGACGGCGGGCAGCGTCCAGGGCTCCTCGCGCTCGCGGACGTAGCCGAGCAGGAAGCGCTGGGCGGGCACCCAGCACCGCGAGCCGTCCGTCAGGGAGCCGACCCGCAGCCACCCGGAGGGCGCCTCGGGGTCGAAGGGGTCGAAGGGGAAGCCCGCACGCTCGTACTGCTCGTCGGTGAAGAGCCGGAAGGCGTCCGGCGGCAGCACCGGTTCGCCCCGTGCGGCCAGTTCGGCGTACGAGAGGTGATGGATCTCGAAGCGTCCGTCGAGGGCCGCGGCGTATCCGGAGTAGCGCTCAAGGGTCTCGGCGAGCGAGCGGATGTGGCTCTCGAACGGGAAGATGCCGTAGCCGCCGATGTGATAGCTGCCCGCCTTCGGCGGCGGCTGGTCCTGGCGTACGTGCACGCCCGTCATGTCGGCGGTGCCGACCAGGAGCCGGGGTCCGCCCGGATAGCGCGTCAGGAAACCCATGGACGTGGTGATCCCGCAGAGCGGTCCGTGCATGCGGGCGCGCAGCCGGTGGACGCGGGTGTCCTCGTCCTGGTGGAGCGTGAGCCGCATCAGCCCTCCAGCCAGGTGCGCGGGTCGAAGTGGAGCGTCTCGTCGTCGCGTTCGGGCACCGGGCCGCAGCCGGGGCAGCCGGGCAGCGGAAGCACCTCCTGGTAGGCGATCTCCATGCTCGGCAGGTAGCAGCCGAGGACCTTCTCGACGGTGAACGTCGAGCCGCAGCTGAGGTAGTTGGTCGCCTCCATCGCCAGGTGCGAGCAGAGCAGGGACTGCACGGGGCCGTAGACGGGCGGGGCGCCCGCCAGGACGGCGGAGCGGGCGAGCGCCGTCTTGTAGCGCTGGTATCCGGCGCTCTCGCGGAGGTTCATCGTCACGCGCGTCTCGAAGCACTCGAAGCACGCGGAGCGCCCGGCCAGCATGGTGGGGCCGACAAAGAGGAAGGGGCCGTCCACCGCCGCGTACGTCCAGTCGATGCTCGCGGCGCGGGTGAGCCGGTTGAGGAGCTGGGCGCGTACCGGGTCGACGGTCTTCTCGGCGAGCAGCAGATAGCTGTCCCGCCAGGGGCGCAGCGTCTCGACGGCCTCTTCGAAGGCCAGTCCGTCGTGGAGCACGGCGGGGGCGAGGGCGTCGAGGCGGGCGCGTACGGGGTGGTCGGCGCCCGGTATGAGGACGTCGCCGGTGACCTCGGGGGGCAGCAGGGACGCGGTGCGCTCGCACAGGTCGGTGTCGCCGAGCAGGACGACGCCCGACGCGACGGGCTCCGCGGTGCGGCCGCCGAGGGCGGCCATGTCGGCGAGGTAGGCGTCCAGGGCGTTGCCAGGAGCCTCCTCGATGGCGTCGAGGCCGTAGAGGTGGTCGACCAGGGCCTCGACCTCGACCCGCGAGACGCCCTCGCGCTTGGCGAGGTCGCGCCGGGAGAGCGTGCCGTCGAGGCCGCTGATCAGGTTGAAGAGGGTGCCGGAACGGGAGTCGTCGGTGAGCGTGTAGGACTTGGCGTTCCACACACCGGTGCGCAGCTCCACGACGTCGGGGCTGTGGCCGATGACGGAGAAGGAACGGCGCACGCGGGGCTGCCCGTTGTCTGTTGGCTGCCGGTTGTCTGTCATGCGAAGCCTCTCTGCCGCTCTCCGCGGCCTTCTGTACGGCCGGAGGCCGGATCGCCGCGGCCTTCGGTACGTCCGATCCGGTCGCGCTAGGTCAGGCCGCGCCGAGCAGCACGGTGTGCAGCAGCGTCCTGTGCACGCCGTCCAGGCCGAGTGCGGAGTGCGCCTCGTCGTCGTAGAAGCCGGAGAAGTCCACGCTCTCCAGGCCGAGTCCGGTGGCGGCCAGATGGGCGTTCTGCGCGATGCCGCCCGCCTCGTGGAACATCGAACGCATGCCCCGTGGCCCGTACTTGCGCATCGAACGCCAGGGGTTGCCGACGAGCAGGAGCACCGCGGCCGCGCGGTCGAAGTCGATGGAGCCGTCCTGCGGGTCGAAGGAGGCGATCAGCTCGGTGACCGCCGCCGGGCCCGCCTGGGCGGCGAGCGACTCCTCCACGGGCAGGAAGCGGTGCAGCCCCGGTTCGAGTCCCGCCACGTTCTGGGCGGCGAGCCAGATCTCCACGGGGTAGAGCCCGCCCGCGCTCGGCACGGTGCGAAATCCCATGGTGAGGGGCGCGCCGTCGGCGAGTTCGATGTCGGCCTCCGCGGTGACCGAACCCGCGAAGCGCAGCACGGAGGTGATCTCGTCGAGGCCGACGGGGGCACCGGAGAAGTCGCGGCCGCTGCGCCTGCGCAGCACCGTCTCGGTGAGGCCCGCGTCGATGTCCGCGCCCTCGGGGAGGGGAGTGCGCGGTGCGCTCCGGCGCGGCACGCGGTCCTGACGGGACTGGACCACGGCCATGACGTCGGAGAAGTAATAGCCGATCGACAGCAGCGCGGAGCGGTCCCAGCGCCGCATTCGCGTGGCCATCAAGAACTCTTCCGCGATGCGCCTGAAGGTTCCCGACGAAAGATTCTCGAAGCGCATCGAGTTGGTTTGCAGGCCGACTCCGGAGGCGTTCGGGCTCATCGTCCGATAGGCGCTCGTGGCCACTGAAGATTGAATAAGGCGCGCTTGTTCAGGGCTGTCCGCATCGCTCACGTAATGGCTCCTGTCGTTCTCTGAATTCACCGACGCGCGGCAGGTCGTGGACCTGCCGCGCGTGGTTTTGCGGGTTACTTGCGGACAACGGCACCGCAGCAGCAGGAACACGCGCCCGGGACCAGAACGGCCTCGTCGCGTCCCGCGCCGAAGGGCTCGAGGGCGGCCTGGGGGGTGCTGTTGCGGTGCTCGGCGACCTTCTCGGACTGCAGCTTCATTACAGTTCCTTCCTGAGGAATCAGTGCGCGTCAGAGCGTATCTGCGCACACTTCTTCGCCTTGTCTGCGTACCTTGTTGATGTTTCTTGCGGTGTGCTTTGTGAGCTTTGACTTCCGGCTCACGGTCCCGCAAACTAACAGTGTTCGTCTAGGTGCACAAGGCTTGTTCGTGAGGACAATTGATTGGTAAACGAAGATTCTAATTCCGTTTTGCTACTTCTTTGAACTGGATAACCGGGAATTTATTGAGTGTCCGCTCTTCTGCTGTTACCAACGACCTCATGGCCCTCGATGGAGCACCTGACGAAGCAATTGATCTCCTGAACCCCGCGTTCATGGCCGATCCCGGGCCCGGCTACGCGCGGCTGCACCGCGTCGACCCGGTGACCCGCGTCCGGCTGCGGCCCGGCCTGAACCCCTGGCTGGTCTGCGGTTACGACGAGGCGATGGAGGTCCTCTCCGACCCGCTGTTCAGCGTCGACCCGGCGAGCACGGGTGACTCCGTCAGGGATGCCATCGCCGTGGGCCGCGCCGAGGAGAAGACCGCGCTGCTCGGCCGCCACCTGCTGAGCGTCGACCCGCCGGACCACACCCGGATGCGCCGGTTGATGTCCCGTGCGCTGACCGCCCGCAGGATGCGCGCCCTCGAAGGGCCGATCGGCGGCTTCGCCGACGCGCTGCTCGACAAGCTCGTGAACCTCGCGGACGGGGGGTACGAGTTCGACGTCCTCGGCGACTACGCACTGCCCCTCGCGGTGGAGGTCATCTGCGAGCTCATCGGCATCCCCGCCGCCGACCGCCCGCGCTTCCAGGAGTGGGGCGCGCTGCTCGTCCGGTCCGAACTCCAGGACGATGCCGCCTTCGACGGAGCCGCCGACGGCATGGCCGGGTACTTCGTCCCGCTCCTCGCGGCCCGTCGCGAGGAGCCCACGGACGACCTGGTGAGCGCCCTGGTGAGCGCGCACGGCGAGGAACAGCTGGACGACTACGAGCTGATCTCCCTCGTCTACCAGCTCTTCTTCGCGGGCCACGAGTCCAGCGCGTACCTCATCTGCAACGCCGTGCTGCGACTCCTTCGCCACCCCGACGAGCGGGCCGCGCTCGCCGCGGAGCCCGCGCTCGTCGACCGGCTGATCGAGGAAGTCCTGCGCGTGGACGGCCCGGTGAAGGTCCCGACCTGGCGTTTTCCGCTGCGGGACACGGAGTTGGGCGGCCGGAAGGTTCGGGCGGGCGAGCCGGTGCTCATCCTGCTCGGCGCGGCGGGCCGCGACCCGAAGCGCTTCCCCGACCCGGACCGCTTCGACAGCGGTCGCACGGGCCGCCAGCACCTGGCGTTCAGCCACGGGATCCACCACTGCATGGGCGCGGCGGTCGGCCGCACGGAGGGCCGGGTCGCGGTGGGCCGCCTGTTCGCCCGCTTCCCCGGCCTCGAACTGGCCGTCCCCGCGGAGAGCCTGCGCTGGCGGGACAACCTGATGATGCGGGGCGTGTGCGAACTTCCGGTGCGGGTGGCGGGCTGAGCCGCGTACGTCTCAAGAGCCAGCGCGCCCGCGTACGTCTCATCGGTGAGCTGACACACGAGCGCCGGACGGGCCCCCGGCGGGGGAATGCGGTGGCCCGTCCGGCTGTCTGTGCGAGGGCTGGGGGCGACGCCTCAGAGGCGTTCGGCCACCTGCCCGGCGGAACCGGAGTCTTCGCTCCCCGTACGCTCCGTCAGTTCGGTCTCGATGTCGTCGCGGTCCCTGCCGCGCACCAGGAAGTACACGGCCACGGCGGTCACCAGGAGCAGCGCGCCGCCGACCCGCTCCGCCAGGTGGAGCCCGTCCACGAAACCGTCGTTGACCAGCGCGGTGATCCGCGCGCTGCCGCCACCGCTGCCCGCGCTCTGGGCCCCGCCCGCCTCGACGGCGCGCACCACCTCGTCGCGCGCGGCGGCCGGTACATGAGCGTCGGTGAGCCGGTCGCGGACGCTGTCCGTCATCCGCGTGGTCAGCAGGGTGCCGAGCACGGCCACGCCGAAGACGCTGCCGAGCTGGCGCGTGGCGTTGCTCGCGCCGGACGCCATGCCGGACCGCGCGGCGGGCACCCGCATCATCACCAGGGTCGAGATCGGGGTGAGGGTCAGGCCGATGCCGAGGCCGACGAGCAGGACGACCCACCAGTACTCCGCGTAGCGGGCGTCCGCGCCGTACAGGGACGCCCCGAACATCGTCAGCGAGGCGAACAGGATGCCGAGTCCGAGGGGGATCGCGCCGCCCACCTTGCTCGTCATCCAGCCCGCGAGCGGCGCGGAGACCATGGCGAGCAGCATGCCCGGCAGGATCGCGAGCCCGGCGCCCACGGCGGACCAGCCGAGCACGGTCTGCAGCCAGAGCATCAGGAAGTACGTGATGGCGAAGAGCCCGAAGTACAGGACGAACCCGGCGATCACCGAGCCGGTGAAGACCCGGTCGCGGAAGAAGGACAGGTCGAGCATCGGCTCGCGCACGCGCAGTTCGGTGATGACGAACGCGATGAGGAGCACGCCGCCCGCGAGGTAGGTGCCGACCACCAGGCGGTCGCTCCAGCCGCGCGAGCCGCCCTCGATGGTGGCGTAGACGATCGCGGACATCGCGGCGACCGAGAGGACGAGCCCTGCCGGGTCGAGGCGGCGTTCGGGGTTGGACGACTCGGGGACCATGCGGACCGCGAGCACGAAGCCGAGCACCGCGATGGGCACGTACATCCAGAAGATGCCCGCCCAGCCGAAGTTCTCCACCAGGGGCCCGCCCACCACCGGGCCGAAGGCCACCGCGGCGCCGGCCACCGCCGCCCAGATGCCGATGGCGGTGCCGCGCTCGCCGCTGTCCGTGAAGACGTGCCGGATGATCGAGAGGGTGTTCGGCATCAGCAGCGCGGCGCCCACGCCGAGCACCGCCTGGGCCGCCACGAGCACCCACACCGACCCCGCGAGCGCGGAGAAGACCGCGCCGCCGAGGAACACGGCGAGGCCCGTGAGGAACGTCTTCTTGCGTCCGAAGCGGTCGCCGCAGGTGCCGCCGGTGAGCATCAGCGCGGCGAAGGCGAGCGAATAGCCGCTGATCACCCACTGGATGTCCTGGATGCCGCCGTTGAGGTCGTCCTGGATGTCGGGCAGCGCGGTGGAGAGCACCGTGCTCTGCAGCATCGTCAGGGCCAGTGGGACACAGAGCGCGGGGAGCGTCCGGTAAGGGCTTGGCCCCTGTCGGGCGGGGGCGTCGACCGCCATCACACACCGTCCTGTCGAGTCGTCTGTCACCGTTCATCTGTCTAACAGTGTTAGACCACTCTAACAGTGTGAGTTTGGGCTCGGGAAGCGGTGGCCGCGGGCTGTTCCACGTGAAACATCGAGCGGGTGCGGGCGATCCGTGACGGAGGGGGCACGGGAAACGCCGAGGGGCGGGAGACCATCCGGTCTCCCGCCCCTCGGCGTTTCTGTCGGCGCTGCGGCTACTCGCCCCGCTCCGCCTCGGCCTGCTTCGCCTGGACCTCGGGGTCGAGAACGGCCCCCGCGCTGCCGTCGACGGAGGTCAGCGTGGTGTCCGGGACCTCCGTGGCGGCCGGCGGCTCGACCAGCCAGTCGGGGTTGGCCTGCTTGTCCCACCACTTCCAGGCGGCGAAGGCGCCGCCCGCGAGGATGCCGAGGACGGCAAGCCTCTTGGTGAGGCGGCCCGCCCTGGCCCGGCGCTCGTGCTTGCGGGCCAGGCGCTGGATCTCCTTCGGCGTGACCTCGCCGCGCAGCGCGGCGAGAGCGGCCACGGCGCGGGCGGCGGCCTCGTCACGGACGGGCTGCGCGGCGGCCACGGCGTGCTCGATGCGCGGCTTGGAGTAGTCCGCGGCCTGCCGGGCAGCGTTGCGGGTGCGGACGGCGGCCTCGTGCGCCGCGTGGTCGACCTTCGGCGGCACGTGCGTGCGGGCCTGCTCGACGCGGGGTGCTACGTGGGCGCCGTACTGGACACGGGCTTGCTCGGCGGCCTGCTGGGCGGCCTGCGACACCTTGGGTGCGAGCCGCACGCGCGCTTCGTGGGCGTAGTGGGCGGCCCGGTCCTTGGCCGTGTCGGCGTAGGGCGCCACCGCGTCCGCGGCGTGACGCACGCTGTCCTTGGCCGAGCCGGTCGCGGCGCGCACGCTGTCGATGCGGGTCACGGGATCCTCCTCCTCGGTGGCGTATAGGTATGTCACCTTTCCACCCTTTCAGGGATCATGCCTTCTGGATGTGAAGAAGGCATGCGAGGGCGGGCATCCGGGTCACTTGCGCGTTCCGTTCAATTCGATTGATTCGGTGCAAGAAGAGCTCTTCGCCGACAATGCCACGGATGGCTTCGGTGCGCGCCCAGTCGGCGGCTACTCGTCCCAATCCGGTCCGTGCGAGGATCGGGGGGTCACAGAAGACAACGGAAGGCAGATCGTGGCTGAGCAGCTTTACGCCACCCTGAAGACCAACCAGGGCGACATCGTGGTCCGGCTCCTGCCGAACCACGCGCCCAAGACGGTCAAGAACTTTGTTGAGCTCGCTCAGGGCGAGCGCGAGTGGGTCCACCCCGCGACCGGCAAGAAGACCTCGGACCGCCTGTACGACGGCACCGTCTTCCACCGTGTGATCAGCGGCTTCATGATCCAGGGCGGCGACCCGCTGGGCAACGGCACCGGCGGTCCGGGCTACGAGTTCGAGGACGAGTTCCACCCGGACCTCGCCTTCGACAAGCCCTACCTGCTGGCCATGGCCAACGCAGGTCCGGGCACGAATGGCTCGCAGTTCTTCGTGACTGTGTCGCCGACCGCGTGGCTGACCCGCAAGCACACCATCTTCGGCGAGGTCACCGACGAGGCCAGCCAGAAGGTCGTGGACGCCATCGGCACCACGCAGACCAACCCGCGCACCGACCGCCCGGTGAACGACGTGGTCATCGAGTCCGTGGTCATCGAGACCCGCGACGCCTGATCCACGCGTACCGACGCGCGTCAGTGCGTCGTGCGTCAGCGTGAGGGAACCAAACCGCCCCGCCCGTCCGTAAGGAAGGGCGGGGCGGCGCGTTGCCACGCGTGCCGTCGCAGTGCCTTCGTACGGAGATTGAGGGGACCCCCATGGACCAGGCGCCAGGCAGCCCGCAGGAGCCGCAAGGGGCGTCGGCCCTGCCCGGGTGCTACCGGCACCCGGACCGTGAGACCGGCATCACCTGCACGCGCTGCGAGCGGCCCATCTGCCCCGAGTGCATGATCAGTGCCTCGGTCGGCTTCCACTGCCCGGAGTGCGTCAGGGACGGCTCGGGCACCGGGCACGCGCCGACGGCCAATCAGCCGCGCACCGTCGCGGGCGGCGCCGTCACGGCCGACCCGCGCCTGTTCACCAAGGTCCTGGTCGGGATCAACCTCGCCCTCTTCGTGGTGCAGCTCGCGGCCGGGGACAGCTTCACGGACCGGTTCGACCTGCTCGGGCGGGCCTACGTCCCGGAGCTCGGCTCGGTCGAGGGCGTCGCCGAGGGCCAGTGGTACCGCCTGGTGACGGCGATGTTCCTGCACAGCAGCTATATGCACATCGCCTTCAACATGCTCAGCCTGTGGTGGATCGGCGGCCCGCTCGAAGCGGCGCTCGGCCGGGCCCGCTACCTCGCGCTCTACGCGGCCTCGGGCATCGCGGGCAGCGCGCTGACGTATCTCATCGCCGAGCCTAACCAGCCCTCGCTCGGGGCGTCCGGCGCGATCTTCGGTCTGTTCGGCGCGACCGCGATCCTGATGCGGCGGCTCAACTACGACATGCGGCCGGTCATCGCGCTGCTGGTGCTCAACCTGATCTTCACGTTCGGCTGGAGCAACATCGCGTGGCAGGCCCACATCGGCGGCCTCGTCGGCGGTGTCGTCGTCGGCTACGCGATGGTGCACGCGCCCCGCGAGCGGCGGAACCTCATCCAGTACGGCAGCGTCGCGCTGATCGTCCTGGTGTCCCTGGTCATGGTCGTCGTCAGGACCGGCCAGCTCACCTGACGTGCTCGCGTTGTCCACAGCGTGTGCCGGATCTTGTGCATGCTGTGGGGAACAACCGTGCCCCTTGTCGCTGACCTGGGTTTCCCCAGGAAGGACAAGGGGCGAGCGGCGAACGGAGATCCGGTGGGCCAGTCACACCGGCGTCAACCTCCGGAGAGTTATCCACAGATCTTCAGACCTTTTCCCCATGTGGATAGCGCTGTGGATAACTCAGGGCAAGGCTTGTGCGTGGAGCGCGGACGCGCTCCGTGGTCCCGCGCCTACTTCCACTGCGTGGAGACGCCGAATCCTGCCGCGATGAAGCCGAAACCGACCACGATGTTCCAGTTTCCGAGCGGGTCGATCGGCAGCTTGCCGTCCGTGACGTAGAAGACGACGATCCAGGCGAGCCCGATGAGGAACATCGCCAGCATCACCGGAGCCACCCAGCTGCGGTTGGTCAGCTTGATGCTCGTCGCCTTCTTCGAGGGCGGCGGTGTGTAGTCGTCTGCCTTCTTGCGGATACGTGACTTCGGCACGAGGGTCTCTCCTGTCGATGCGCTGCGTGGCCGCGCAGGTAACTGTCGTCTGTCGCCGGGCGGGGTGCTACGGGGAGCTGAGGCCTCCCCCGGGCGTCCGTTAGCGTAGTGCTTCCGCGGCGCTGAAGGAGATAAGGGTACGTTGAGCAATTCTGCCGACTCCCACAAAGGTGCCGGTCGCCGCCCCCGCTGGCGCCCGGTTCGGGTGCTTACGGGCGCTGTGTTCGCGCTGGCCGGGCTGATCTTCTTCACCAGTTTCAACACGGCCAAAGGCACCAACATCCGTACGGACGCGTCCCTGTTGAAACTCTCCGACCTCATCCAGGAACGCAGCCACAAGAACGGCGAGCTCGACGAGTCCAACGGCACCCTGCGCGACGACGTCGAATCGCTCGCGCAGCGCGACAACGGCGGCACCAAGGCCGACGACGCCCGGCTCAAGGCCCTGGAGGAGAACGCGGGCACCAAGAAGCTCGACGGCGAGGCGGTCACCGTCACCCTCGCCGACGCCCCGCCGAACGCCACCGCCAAGCTGCCCGGCTACCCCGAGCCCCAGCCGAACGACCTGGTCATCCACCAGCAGGACCTCCAGGCCGTGGTCAACGCGCTCTGGAAGGGCGGTGCCGAGGGCATCAAGGTCATGGACCAGCGCCTGATCTCCACCAGCGCCGTGCGCTGCGTCGGCAACACTCTGATCCTCCAGGGCCGGGTCTACTCCCCGCCGTACAAGGTGACCGCCGTCGGCGACCCCGACAAGCTCAAGAACGCGCTCGCCGCGTCGCCCGAGATCCAGAACTACATGCTGTACGTCAACGCGTACGGCCTCGGCTGGAAAGTGGACGACGACGGGGCGGTGACTCTTCCCGGCTACTCGGGCACAGTGGATCTCCACTACGCGAAGCCCGTGGCGTAGCGCCCGGAGTAGCACCCAGGGAGGGGCCGTCCTGTGTCGGTGCGCGTGCTCGTCAGGACGTTCAGCGAACTGTGCGTCACCGTCGGCACGTTGATCGTGCTCTTCGTGGTGTACGTCCTGTTCTGGACCGGCGTGAAGGCCGACAACGCCATGGACAGCCAGATCGACCAGCTGCAGGACCGGTGGGCGCGGGGCGCGCTCGCCACGGGGACGGGCGACAAGGGCGACGGCGACAACGGGGCCGATGACGCCTCGCCGCAGAAACCCGCCCCCTACAAGGACGGCAAGGCGTTCGCCGTCATGTACATCCCGCGGTTCGGTTTCACGTGGAACAAGCCGGTGCTCCAGGGCACCGGCACCGACGTCCTCAAGAAGGGCCTCGGCCACTACGGCTCCACCGCCCAGCTGGGACAGAAGGGCAACTTCTCCGTGGCCGGTCACCGCCGCACCTACGGCGACCCGTTCAAGGACTTCCCGAAGCTGCGCCCGGACGACGCCGTCGTCCTGACCGACGGCGTCACCTGGTTCACGTACCGCATCGACAAGAGGCCCTACAAGACGCTCCCCGGCGACATCGGAGTCATAGATCCGGTCCCTCGCAAATCGGGCTTCGACGGCCCCGGGCGTTACCTCACCCTTACGACCTGTGAACCAGAGTGGGGCCACAGCCACCGGCTGATCGTCTGGGCACATCTCGATGCCACCCAGCCCGTGGAGGCCGGGAAACCGGAGGCACTGCGCCGTTAGTCTGGTGCCGTACGGCGAGCGAGGCCTGGTGCCGTACGCGACGGAAGGGACGGCATGTACGGCTGGATCTGGCGGCATCTGCCGGGAAACGCATGGCTGAGGGCACTGATTTCGCTGGTGCTCGTCTTCGCCGTGGTCTACGTGCTCTTCCAGTACGTCTTCCCGTGGGCGGAGCCCCTGCTGCCGTTCAACGACGTCACCGTGGACGGCCAGTGAGCGCCGCGGGCGGCCGCAGCCGCATCCTCGTCGTCGACAACTACGACAGCTTCGTCTTCAACCTCGTCCAGTACCTGTACCAGCTGGGTGCCGAGTGCGAGGTCCTGCGCAACGACGAGGTCGAACTGAAGCACGCGCAGGACGGCTTCGACGGCGTCCTGCTCTCGCCAGGGCCCGGCACCCCGGAGCACGCGGGCGTCTGCGTCGAGATGGTGCGGCACTGCGCCGCCACCGGCGTGCCCGTCTTCGGGGTCTGCCTCGGCATGCAGTCGATGGCGGTGGCGTACGGCGGTGTGGTGGACCGCGCCCCCGAGCTGCTGCACGGCAAGACCTCCCTCGTGCGCCACGAGGGCAAGGGCGTCTTCGCCGGACTCCCCTCGCCCTTCACCGCGACCCGCTACCACTCGCTGGCCGCCGAGCCTGCCACCGTCCCGGCCGAGCTCGAGGTCACCGCGCGTACGGAGGACGGCATCATCATGGGGCTGCGCCACCGCGAACTGGCCGTCGAGGGCGTGCAGTTCCACCCGGAGTCCGTGCTGACCGAGCACGGGCATCTGATGCTCGCCAACTGGCTGGTGGAGTGCGGCGACACCGGGGCCGTGGAGCGATCGAGCGGGCTCGCCCCGGTGGTGGGCAGGGCCACGGCGTGACCGCCCTGCGCCCCGAGCGCGACTCCTCCGGAGCCCCTGACGGCGAGAACGTCGCGCACGGGGACTCCGCTGGTGATGCGCACGGGGACGCCGGTGCGTTCGCCGCGGCCGTCGACGACTTGGCCGACCCCCTCACCGATCCGCTGCCGGGACAGCATCCCTCGCCGTGGTTCCGCAGCGGCGCGGCCGCGGAGCCGCAGATCCCGCAGGAGCCCCAGGCTCAGGAACAGCCGCAGGAGCAGCCGCAGGAACAGGAGTGGTACGACCCCGAGGGGTACGTCCGCGACTGGTACGGGCCCCAGGCGCCCCAGGCGCAGCGTCAGGCGGCCTCCCCGCAGCCTCCGATGCCCGAACCGACGTACGAGCAGTTGTACGGCGCGTACGCCCCGGAGCAGCCCACACAGGCGTACGAGCCGATACCCGATGACGAGACGGTGGGCCTGCGGACGGCGGACACCCGCCGAATAGCGGAACCGGAGCGTGAGCCGGAGCCGGATTCGGAGCCGGAGCGCCCCACGGAAGGCCGGGCCGCCCGCCGCAAGGCCGCCAAGAAGGGCGGCGGCGCGGGGCCGCCTCCGCGCCCGACGTCGTCAGGGGCCCCGCTCTCCCGTCTGGAGGCCCGCCGTGCCGAACGCGCCCGCAGGCCGTCGCCGGGCGCCGTGCTCAGCCGGGGGATCGGCGAACTGTTCATCACCGTCGGCGTCCTGATGCTCCTGTTCGTCACCTACCAGCTGTGGTGGACGAACATCCGGGCCCACCAGCAGGCCAACAGCGCCGCCCACGAATTGCAGGACGACTGGGCCAAGGGCAAGGGCAAGCCGGGGTCCTTCGAGCCCGGCCAGGGCTTCGCCCTGCTGCACATCCCGAAGCTGGACGTCGTCGTCCCGGTCGCCGAGGGCATCGACAAGCAGCGGGTCCTCGACCGCGGCATGGTCGGTCACTACAACGAGGGCAGCACCAAGACCCCGATGCCGGACGCCAAGCAGGGCAACTTCGCGGTCGCGGGGCACCGCAACACCCACGGCGAGCCGTTCCGCTACATCAACCGTCTGGAGCCGGGCGACCCGATCGTGGTGGAGACGCAGGACAAGTACTTCGTCTACAAGATGGCGAGCATCCTGCCGCAGACCAGCCCCGGCAACACCGGTGTCATCGGCCCCGTTCCGCCCGGCTCGGGCTTCACCAAACCCGGGCGGTACATCACACTGACCACCTGCACCCCGGAATTCACGAGTAAGTATCGAATGATCGTCTGGGGCAAGATGGTCGAGGAACGGCCGCGCGGCAAGGGAAAGCCGAGCGTGCTCGTCAATTAGAACGGTGAGAACGGGGCACATCCAGTGGCAGCCACGACCGACCAGGACGAGAAGCGGGACGAGGCGCCCGCGCCCGCTCCGGCACCACGACGCGGGGGCCGCGGCCCCATCGCCACCGCCGTCAGCGTCTTCGGTGAACTGCTCATCACCGCGGGCCTGGTGCTCGGTCTCTTCGTCGTCTACTCGCTCTGGTGGACGAACGTCATAGCGGATCGTGAGGCGCACCGGCAGGGCGACCGGGTGCGCGACCGCTGGGCGGGCGGTCCCGGGAACATCGACACCAAGGACGGCATCGGCTTCCTGCACGTACCCGCGATGGGCGGCGGCGAGGTGCTGGTCAAGGCGGGCACCAGCAGCAAGGTGCTCAACGACGGTGTGGCCGGTTACTACAAGGACCCGGTCAAGTCGGCGCTCCCCCAGGACAAGGAAGGCAACTTCACGCTGGCCGCGCACCGCGACGGGCACGGCGCGAAGTTCCACAAGATCGACAAGCTCAAGAAGGGCGACGCGATCGTCTACGAGTCCCGGGACAAGTGGTACGTCTACAAGGTCTACAAGACGCTGCCCGAGACCTCGAAGTTCAACGTCAAGGTCCTCGACCAGGTCCCCAAGGAATCGGGCGTGAAGAAGCCGGGCCGCTACATCACGCTCACGACCTGCACGCCGGTCTACACCTCGCGCTACCGCTACATCGTCTGGGGCGAGCTGGAGCGGATCGAGAAGGTCGACAACAAGCGGACGCCGCCGGCGGAGCTGAAGTAAGCCGCCGGAGCTCGGCTAGGTTCCTTGGCCCCAGGCCTTGCAGGACTTTGCGACCTTCTTCCCGTCCATGACGGCAGCTTGTATGCCGATGTAGCTGAGCCCGTATTTCCCGGTCGACGCAGTGGTTTCCACGACGTCCTTCTTGTTGTAACCCTTGCGGTTGTGGTGCCAGCCCCAATAGCGAATCTTGCCGTCGTAATCCGTCTTCGAGATGAGACGGATTGCTACGTGCCGCTTGTCTTTCAGAGTGTCGTACGTCACGAAGGATATCTTCGCGCTGTTGTGGGTCCAGTTCTTGAAGTGGCCATACCCGTCGACCCCGTTGACCACGCAGTGTGCGCTTCCCTTGCTGCCAAGTGCATGCGCGTTGACTGTGGATGTTGCGATGAATATCGCCGCCGCCGTGGCTCCGACCGCTGCGATGCGCTGACTCGTCTTCTGCATAAGTGAAAGCTATCACTCCCAAGTCGGTGTTGATCAAGTTGCTTTTTAGTCGCTCGTCAGGGGTGAAAGGTCTGTCAGTGGTAAAGGAATGCCCGGCACACCTGGATCGGTGTGCCGGGCATTTCTCTTTGACTGGTGCGAGTGCGACCGCTTTCTTCTTCGGGTCAGTCCCTGTTGTGACGGCCCCAGTCACCCATGCCCTCGACGAAGCCGCCTCCACCGTCTCCGCCGTCTCCGCCATCGCCGTTCCCACCGTTGCCGTTGCCGCCGGCGGTGGTCAGGTTGATCGCGGTGCCCGGTGCGGCCTTCTCACCGGCGCCGGGCTGGGACAGGACCACGAGGGCGTCGTCGTCCTGCGGGCCCTGGATGTTGCCGACCGTCAGGCCCGCGCCTTCGATGGCCTTGCGGGCGTCCTTGAGCTTCTGCCCCGTCAGCGGCGGGACGGTCGCCTCTTCGGCCTTCTTAGCGACCTGGACGGTGACGGTGGAGCCGGGGTCGACCGGGCTGCCGGCCGAGGGCGTGGTCTGGACGACCTTGCCCTCCTCGACCTCCTCGCTGGCCACGTCCTGGCGCTGCGCGACGAGGTCATTGGCCTCGATCTGCTGCTTGGCCTCTTCCCAGGTCTTACCGGCCACGCTGGGGACGGTGCTCTGGGCCTTCTTCTTGGCGACGGTGAGCGTGATGGTCTCGCTCTTCTCCGCCTTGGTGTCGCCCTCAGGGTCCTGGCCGATGACCTTGCCGGGGGTCCGGTCGGACTCCTCGGTCTTCTGCTCGATGTTCGAGAAGCCCTTGTCTTCGAGCAGCTTCTTGGCCTCTGCGTAGCTCAGGCCCTGGACATCAGGAACAGCGATCTTCGGCGATCCTGTCGAGACGGTCACCGTGATCGTCTCGCCCTTCTTGATCTCGGTGTCCGCCGCCGGATCCTGGTCGCAGATCTCGCCCTTCGGATACTTCTCGCAGGGCTTCTTCTCGCCGATCTCCAGCTTCAGACCGATGTTCTCGGCCGACTCCTTGGCCGCCTCGTACTTCTCGCCCACGAAGTCCGGCGCCTTGGTGGTGCTGTCACCGCCGTCCCCGCTGAACGCCCACTTCCCGATGAGGATCGCTCCCACCAGGACGAGGACGCCCGCGAGGACGAGCAGCCACGTGGAGGTGTTGCTCTTCTTCTGGCGGCGGCCGTGGCCGCCTTCGTCGTAGCCGTAACCCCCGTCGTCGGGGTTGACCGGCGGCATCATGGACGTCTGGCCGCCGCCGTTCTGCGGGCGCAGCATCGCCGTCTGCTGGTCGTCCGGGCCGCCGTAGCCGACCGCGCCCATGGCGGCGGTGGCCGCGACGGGCTGGCCGTCCAGGCACGCCTCGATGTCGGCGCGCATCTCGTCGGCCGACTGGTAGCGGTAGTCCGGGTCCTTCGTGAGCGCCTTGAGGACGATCGCGTCCATCTCGGGCGTGATCTCGTTGTCGAAGACGCTCGGGGCCTGCGGCTCTTCCCGTACGTGCTGGTAGGCGACCGCGACCGGGGAGTCCCCGACGAACGGCGGCCGGACGGTGAGGAGCTCGTAGAGGAGGCAACCGGTGGAGTAGAGGTCCGAGCGGGCGTCGACCTGCTCGCCCTTGGCCTGCTCCGGCGAGAGGTACTGCGCCGTGCCGATGACCGCGGCGGTCTGCGTCATCGTCATGCCGGAGTCGCCCATCGCGCGGGCGATGCCGAAGTCCATGACCTTGACCTGGCCGTTGCGCGTCAGCATGACGTTCGCGGGCTTGATGTCGCGGTGCACGATGCCGTTGCGGTGCGAGTACTCCAGGGCCTGGAGGATGCCGATCGTCATCTCCATGGCCCGCTCGGGCAGCAGCTTGCGGCCGGAGTGCAGCAGTTCGCGCAGCGTGGAGCCGTCGACGTACTCCATCACGATGTACGGGATGGAGACCCCGTCGACGTAGTCCTCGCCGGTGTCGTAGACCGCGACGATCGCCGGGTGGTTGAGCGAGGCGGCAGACTGGGCCTCACGGCGGAACCGGGCCTGGAAGGACGGGTCACGAGCGAGGTCCACCCGCAGCGTCTTCACCGCCACGGTGCGGCCGAGCCGGGTGTCGTGCGCGAGGTACACCTCGGCCATGCCACCACGGCCGAGCACCTGGCCCAGCTCGTACCGGCCGCCGAGGCGACGCGGCTCTTCCATAGCTAATCCAGCCCTCTCCGTCGGTCCCGACCGCACCGTTGTGTGGTCCGGCGGTGTGCTGTCCGGGCATACCGTACCCGGCTCGAGTTGCGTGACCCGGCCGCGACCGTCACCCGATATCGGACCGGTACCGCAACGTGCACCGATGTGGAGAGGCCGTGACGGGGGTCACTTCTTGCTGTCGATGACTGCCTTCATCACGTCCTTGGCGATGGGAGCGGCGAGGCCACCACCGGAGATGTCCTGGCGGCTGGCGCCGCTGTCCTCCACCACCACGGCGACGGCGACCGGCGAACCGGAGTCCGTCTTCGCGTACGAGATGAACCAGGCGTACGGGTTCTTGCTGTTCGCGACGCCGTGCTGTGCCGTACCCGTCTTGCCGCCCACGGTGACGCCCGGGATCCTGGCGTTGGTTCCGGTGCCCTTCTCGACGACCGTCTCCATCATTTCCTGGAGCTTCTGGGCGTTCTCCTTCGACAGCGGCTCGCTCATCTCCTTGGGCGAGTGCTTCTCGATGGTGTCCAGGTTGCGGGCCTGCAGTTCGCTGACCATGTACGGCTCCATGAGCTTGCCGTCGTTGGCGATCGCGGAGGTGACCATGGCCATCTGCAGGGGCGTCGTGGCGGTCTCGAACTGGCCGATGGAGGACAGCGCGGTCTGCGGCTTGTCCATGTCCTCGGGGAAGTTGGAGGCGTTGGAGCGGACCGGCGTGAACTGCTCGGAGTTGAAGCCGAACTTCTTCGCCGTCTCCAGCATCTTGTCCTTGCCGAGATCGGAGCCGATCTTGCCGAAGACGGTGTTGCAGGAGACCCGCAGCGCCTCGCGCAGCGTGGCGTTCTTGCAGGGCAGGTCGCCCTCGTTCTTCAGCGGCTGCGTGGTGTTCGGCATCGTCCACGGAAGGGGCGAGTCCGTCTTGCTGTCGATGTCGGTGTACAGGCCGTGCTCGAGGGCGGCCGCCGCCGTGACCACCTTGAAGGTGGAGCCGGGCGGGTAGGTCTCGCGCAGCGCGCGGTTGACCAGCGGCTTGTCCTTGTTCTTGTCGAGGTCGAGGAACTTCTGGGCCTCGTCGTCGGTGTTGCCCGCGAAGTCCCCCGGGTCGTACGACGGAGTGGAGGCGAGCGCCAGGATCGCGCCCGTGGACGGGTCGATCGCGGCGACGGCGCCCTTGCCCTTGCTCTTCAGACCGTCGTACGCGGCCTTCTGCGCGGCGGAGTTGAGGGTGGTGACGACATTGCCGCCCTCCTTCTTCTCGCCGGTCAGCATGTCCAGCGTGCGGCGGAAGAAGAGCCGGTCGTCGTTGCCGGTGAGGATGCCGTCGTCGATGTTCTCCAGCTGGTTGGCGCCGATGCGCTGCGAGGAGTAGCCGGTGACGGGGGCCCACATGGGCCCGTCCTTCCAGGTGCGCTTGTACTTCAGGTCGCTGCCCGGGGTGGCCTTTGAACCGGTGATGGGCTTGCCGTCGACGATGATGTCGCCGCGCGGCTGGGCGTACCGCTCGATGGTGACGCGGCGGTTCTTCTCGTGCTTGGCCAGGGAGTCGGCCTGGACGTACTGCAGCCAGTTGTCCCGGGCGAGCAGGGCCAGGACGAGGAGCCCGCAGAAGATCGCGATCCGGCGCAGGGGCTTGTTCACGGTCGGACCACCTGGGTCATCTCAGCGTCGGGGTTCGGTGCGGGGGACGGGGCGGGCCGCCGAGCGGTGTCGCTGATCCGGATCAGGATGCCGATCAGGGCCCAGTTGGCGATGACGGAGGAACCGCCGTACGCCAGGAAGGGCATGGTCATACCCGTCAGCGGGATCAGGCCCATGACGCCGCCGGAGACGACGAAGACCTGGATGGCGAAGGCTCCGGAGAGGCCGATCGCCAGGAGCTTGCCGAACGGGTCGCGGGCGGCGAGCGCCGTGCGCACGCCGCGCTCCACGATCAGGCCGTAGATCAGCAGGATCGCCATGACGCCCGCCAGACCCATCTCCTCGCCGAAGGTGGCGAGGATGAAGTCGGAGTTGGCGGCGAAGCCGATGAGGTCGGAGTTGCCCTGGCCGAGGCCGGTGCCGAGGACGCCGCCGGAGCCGAAGGCCATCAGCGACTGGGCGATCTGGTCGGTCTGGGCGATGGTCTCCGGGGCGAACGGGTTCAGCCAGGCGTCCACACGCTGCTGCACGTGGGGCTCGAAAGAGGCCACGCCGACCGCGCCGACGGCGGACATCAGCAGACCGAAGACGATCCAGCTGGTGCGCTCCGTGGCGACGTACAGCATCACGACGAACATGCCGAAGAACAGCAGCGACGTACCGAGGTCGGTCTCGAAGACCAGGATCAGGATCGAGATCGCCCAGACGACGATGATCGGGCCGAGGTCGCGGCCGCGCGGCAGGTACAGGCCCATGAAGCGGCGGCTGGCCAGGGCGAGCGCGTCCCGCTTCACCATCAGATATCCGGCGAAGAAGATCGCGATGACGATCTTCGCGAACTCACCGGGCTGGATGGAGAAACCACCGACCCGGATCCAGATCTTGGCGCCGAACACGTTCATGCCGAGGCCCGGCACGAGCGGAAGGAGCAGCAGGACGATCGCGCCGACCATGGAGATGTACGTGTAGCGCTGCAGGACGCGGTGGTCCTTGAGCAGGAGCAGCACGCCGACGAAGAGGGCGACGCCGATCGCCGAGTACATCAGCTGGTTCGGCGCGGCCTCGACGAAGTTCTTGCGCTGCTGGAGCTTCTCCGACTGGTCGAGGCGCCAGATGATCACCAGACCGAGTCCGTTGAGCAGCGTCGCCAGCGGCAGCAGCAGCGGATCGGCGTACGCGGCGAACTTGCGTACGACGATGTGGCCGACGCCGGCCAGGAGACCGAGCCCCAGGCCGTAGCCGAGCATGCCCGTGGGGACCTTGCCGTCAAGGGCGAGGCCCACGTTCATGTAGGCGAACAGCGGGATGACGACCGCGAACGCGAGCAGCGCGAGCTCGGTGTTGCGCCGGCTCGGCGCCCCGATCGCGCCGATCGTCGACGTGTGTGTAGTACTGCTCATGGCGTGCAAGGGCCCCCAACGGCTGCTTACTGCTTACCGCACAGCGGGACCAGCTTCTGCTCATCGTCGGAGAGGCTGGGGCCGGGTGTGGGAGTCGGCGCGGTCTTGGACTTGTTCTTGTCGGTCTTGTCGGTCTCGGTCGGGTTGCCGGTCGGGGCGTTCTCCTCGACCCTGCCGGGCGCGCCCTCGTCCTTGCCGGACTTGTCCTTCTTCGCGCGCTCCGCCGCATCGCGGCGCTCCGCGTCCTTCTTGCACGCGGAGGCCTGCAGGCCCAGCTCCTCGACCTTGCCCTTGGCGTCGTCGAGGTTGTCCTCGGGGATGGTCCCCTCGACCTGCTTGCGCTGGTACGGCGGCAGGTACTTGAGTTCGATCTCGGGGTGGTCCCGCTCCACCTTCGACAGGCTGACCCAGGCCAGATCCTGGTCGATGCCGCGGTAGAGAGCGATGTGCTTGTCCTTCGTGCCCACGTAGTACTGGGTCTGCGTCCAGCGGTAGCCGCCGTAGAGACCACCGGCGATGACCGCGAGCGCGAGGACCACGTAGAGGGATCTCTTGATCCACTTGCGGCCGCCGCGGGGCTTCACGAAGTCCTCGTCGTCGTACGCGCCGAAGCCGCCCTCGGGGGCGTACCCCGTGGTGTCACCGCTTCCCGGAGGGCCGAAGCCGCCTCCGGAGGGCTGCGGCGGCACCGGGCGGCCGAGCCCGGAGGCGCGGCCCGCGGGCGTCTGCATGGCGCCGTCGTCCTGCGCCTGGAGCTGGTTCTCGGCGACCGCGCCGACCACCACGGGGGTGTCGGACAGCTGACCCGCGAGGGTGTCGCCGCTGTCGATGTCCAGGACGTCGGCGACGATCACCGTGATGTTGTCGGGGCCGCCGCCGCGCAGCGCGAGCTGGATCAGCTCCTGCACGGTCTCCTGGGGGCCCTGGTAGCTGGCGAGGGTGTCTTCCATCGTCTGGTGGGAGACGACGCCCGACAGACCGTCCGAGCAGATCAGATAGCGGTCACCGGCGCGGACCTCACGGATGGAGAGGTCCGGCTCGACGTGGTCGCCGCTGCCCAGCGCGCGCATGAGGAGGGACCTCTGCGGGTGCGTGGTGGCCTCTTCCTCGGTGATGCGGCCCTCGTCGACCAGGCGCTGCACCCAGGTGTGGTCCTGCGTGATCTGCGTCAGGACGCCGTCCCGCAGGAGGTACGCGCGCGAGTCGCCGACATGCACGAGGCCGAGGCGCTGGCCCGTCCACAGGAGGGCGGTCAGGGTGGTCCCCATGCCCTCGAGCTGGGGGTCCTCCTCGACCATGATCCGCAACTGGTCGTTGGCCCGCTGCACGGCCGTGCCGAGCGAGGTGAGGATGTCCGAGCCCGGTACGTCGTCGTCGAGCGCGACGATCGTCGAGATCACCTCGGAACTCGCCACTTCGCCCGCGGCCTGGCCCCCCATGCCGTCGGCGATCGCGAGGAGACGTGGTCCGGCGTAACCGGAGTCCTCGTTCCCCTCCCGGATCATGCCTTTGTGCGATCCGGCGGCGAAGCGCAAAGACAGACTCATGCGCACCTCGCCCGTCGGCTCCGGGTACATCCGCACGGTGCCCACCCTCCGGTCGGGAGCGCGCTGGCGTCCAGTGACTGGACCGCGTCGGCTCGCTCGCTCCGCTCGCTCATTGTCGTACTACTTCCGCAGCTCGATGACGGTCTTGCCGATGCGGATCGGCGCGCCGAGGGGAACGGGCGTCGGGGTGGTGAGTCGGGTCCGGTCGAGATACGTGCCGTTGGTGGACCCGAGATCCTCGACGATCCACTGGCCGTCCCGGTCCGGGTAGATCCTGGCATGCCTGCTGGAGGCGTAGTCGTCGTCCAGCACGATCGTGGAATCGTGCGCACGGCCCAGCGAGATGGTCTGCCCCTGCAGCGCGACCGTCGTCCCGGCGAGGATGCCCTCGGAGACGACCAGCTTGCTGGGGGCGCCGCGGCGCTGGCGGCCGCCACCGCCCTGCTGGCGCTGCTGCGGCGGTGCGGCGGCCTGCTGTTGCCGGGCGGCCTGCTGTGGCCGCTCTCGGCGCGAACCGCGCTGTGTGACGCGCGTTCCGAACAGGTCGCTGCGGATGACCTGGACGGCCACGATCACGAACAGCCACAGAACGGCTAGAAAACCTAGCCGCATGACCGTCAGGGTCAGCTCTGACATTGCCCCCGCTTCACCCTTCGGCTTGCCGGTAAACGATGGTGGTTTGGCCCACGACGATCCGCGAACCGTCGCGGAGCGTAGCGCGGGTGGTGTGCTGCCCGTCTACCACGATGCCGTTGGTAGACCCGAGATCCTGGATCGTCGAGGGCGTTCCGGTCCGGATCTCACAGTGCCGACGCGATACGCCGGGGTCGTCGATCCGCACATCGGCGTCGGTGCTGCGACCCAGCACCAGCGTCGGGCGGGAGATCTGATGGCGATTGCCGTTGATCTCGATCCAGCGCCGCACCTGCGCGCCCGGAAGTGGTCCGGCGCCGGGGCTCTGGGGCCTGCTCGGTGCCGGGGACTGGCCGCCTGGACGGCCGCCGCCGGGTGGTGGCGCGCTCGGCATGGGAGGTGCGCCCGCGCCACCGGGAGCTCCGGAGGGCGGTTGCGGATATCCGTAGCCGCCGCCCGCACCGCCTGCGCCGCCGCCC
The DNA here is from genome assembly GCF_008704495.1 of Streptomyces kanamyceticus. NCBI lineage: Bacteria > Bacillati > Actinomycetota > Actinomycetes > Kitasatosporales > Streptomycetaceae > Streptomyces > Streptomyces kanamyceticus. The sequence continues at coordinate 4,970,631 of NZ_CP023699.1, read as the reverse complement.
GCACCGCCGCTAGCGCCACGACTGGGCCCGGCAGGGCCGCCGGGGCCCGCGGGAGCTTGGTCGGGCCCCTGGGAGGAGCTGGAGGCGAGCGTGCGGCTGCGCACGCGGTACAGGCCGGTGTCGAGGTCCTCGGCCTTCTCCAGGTGGACCTTGATGGGGCCCATGAAGCTGTACCGCTGCTGCTTGGCGTAGTCGCGGACCATGCCGGAGAGCTCGTCCCCGAGCTGGCCCGAATACGGGCTCAGGCGCTCGAAGTCGGGTGCGCTGAGCTCGACGATGAAGTCGTTGGGGACGACGGTCCGCTCGCGGTTCCAGATCGTCGCGTTGTTGTCGCACTCGCGCTGGAGGGCGCCGGCGATCTCGACGGGCTGGACTTCGGACTTGAACACCTTGGCGAAGGTGCCGTTGACCAGACCTTCAAGTCGCTGCTCGAACTTCTTCAGGACTCCCATGGGGCACCTCCTCCGTCGTAGTCATCCTGGTACTGCTTACTGATCGTATCCACGCGCCGGGAAATCGGCTGGTTCCCCCTGTCCGCCCAGTCGACGAGTGTCGCCTCTCACAAGGCATGCCCGCACAGGGCTCCGGGGATCCTCCCAGGCCCCCTGACGGGACCCTGATCCTCGGCTCCGGAACCCCTCCGGGCAGCTGCTCGGGACGCCTGCTCGAGCCTCCTCTTCACAGGGATCGTAGAGGGGGCCTCAAGCCAGTGTCCCGCACCTGGCTGTGGACCTCGGCGAGCTCGGCCGGGGCGGGGGTGGGCGCTGGGCCGCTCCCGAGCCGGTCCCGGGTGGCTCCTGGGCCGTCTCAGGGTTGCCGTCGGGGGCCTGCTCAGGGTCACCGTCAGGGACCCGGTCAGGGCCCGGGCCCCTGGGCAGGTGCCCCCGAATACGGATGTGAATCCACCCTCTGCAGCGTGCTAATCTTCTCGATGTCAGCAGGCGCTCGCACCACACAGTGAGAGACCCGAAGACAACACCCATGCGCGGGTGGCGGAATAGGCAGACGCGCTGGATTCAGGTTCCAGTGCCCGAAAGGGCGTGGGGGTTCAACTCCCCCCTCGCGCACCATGAGGAAGCGGTCCTCGCTCGGACGAAAGTTCGGGCGGGGGCCGCTTCTTTTTGTGCTCCAGACCGTGGTCCAGGTCGTGCTCCAGGGCGGGCGGTGATGTATGTCACCGAAGTTTTCCACAGGCTCTGACGGCGATCGGCGAGCGGCAGTACCGTCGTGCCGAGTGCCAGTGGGTTGATCCACTGGGTCGATCGGTGGGGGCGATGGACATGGCGCAGCTTGGTGGGGCGGTTCCGGCGCAGCGGGGGCGGCAGCGGTCGCGGGAGCGGTCGGGGCCCCGGCTTCCCGGGGTCGCGGGGTTCGCCGAGTGGCCTGCTCAGGGGTCGCCCAGGGCCGAGGGCAAGGCGCTGCGGGCGCGGGTGCCCCGTTCCTCGCACGCGGAGTTCGCGGTGCACGACGAGCGGCCCGATCCCGTGGCCGCCGTGGTGGACTCCAACCGCAGCAGGCTCCCCGAGCTCGCGCCGATCCGGGTCGGCAGGATGTCGGCCTCGCCCTTCGCGTTCCTGCGCGGTTCGGCGGGACTCATGGCGTACGACCTCGCACGTACCCCGATGACCGGCGTCGGCGCGCAGATATGCGGAGACGCGCATGCGGCGAACTTCGGTCTGTACGCGGACGCGCGCGGCGGTCTCGTCATCGATCTGAACGACTTCGACGAGACGGCGCACGGCCCGTGGGAGTGGGACCTCAAGCGCCTCGCCGCCTCTTTGGTCCTCGCGGGGCGCGAGGCGGGGGCGAGCGAGTCCGTCTGCGGGGAGGCGGCGGTGGGCGCGGTGGGGGCGTACCGGCGGACCATGCGGCTGCTCGCGAAGCTGCCCGCGCTCGACGCGTGGAACGCCATCGCGGACGAGCAGCTCGTCTCGCACACCGACGCGCGTGACCTCGTCGGCACCCTGGAGCGGGTCTCGGAGAAGGCGCGGCACAACACGAGCGCCCGGTTCGCGGCGAAGGCCACGGAGCGGTTCGACGGGACCGACGGTGCTGTGGGGCGGCGCTTCGTCGACGCCCCGCCGGTGCTGCGGCGCGTGCCCGACGAGGAGGCGGCCGCGGTGGCGGGCTCGCTCGGCGGGTATCTGGGCACGCTGGCCGAGGACCGGCTGCCGCTGCTCGCGCGGTACGCGATCCAGGACGTGGCGTTCCGCGTCGTGGGCACGGGCAGCGTGGGACTGCGGTCCTACGTGGTGCTGCTGCTCGACCACCGGGGCGAGCCGCTGGTGCTCCAGGTGAAGGAGGCGCGGCCCTCCGCGCTGCTGCCGCATCTGCCGGTCGCGGGCTTCAAGGCGCCCGAGGCCACGCACGAGGGGCGCAGGGTGGTGCTCGGGCAGAAGCGGATGCAAGTGGTCAGCGACTTCCTGCTGGGCTGGGCGACGGTCGACGGACTGCCCTTCCAGGTACGGCAGTTCAGGAACCGCAAGGGCAGCGTGGACCCCGCGGCGCTGGCCGCCGACCAGATCGACGACTACGGCCGGATGACCGGCGCCCTGCTGGCCCGCGCCCACGCGCACAGCGCCGACCCGCGTCTCATAGCGGGGTACTGCGGCAAGAACGACGAGCTGGACGAGGCGGTGGGACGGTTCGCCACGGCGTACGCGGACCGGACGGAGGCGGATCACGCGCTGCTGGTGCGGGCGGTCAAGGAGGGGCGGATCGCCGCTGAGGCGGGGGTGTGACGAGGCGCGCGGGGCGTGGTGGGGGTGTGCGGGCGGGGCGGCTCGGCGGCTCTGTCCGGTGGCGCCGGTGGGTGGCCTAGGCTGGACAGGTGACGACCCCGGAAGCCGAGCCGACGCAGCCCGAAACCTCTGAGGCCCCTACGGGACAGGTCCCGGCGGGGGGCGAGGAAACGTCCCGGCCCGAGGCGCGTCTGGAGCGTGCGGTGCGCGCCGCCGAGCAGGCGCTGATCGAGTACGAGATCGCGCTGGAGACCTTCCGTGTGGAGGTGGAGAACTTCTCCCGTCTGCACCACCAGAAGCTCGGCCCGATGTACGCGCGGCTCGATGAACTCGACGCGCAGATCGCCGAGGCCACCGCGGCCCGTACGGGCGACCCCGAGGACCGGCGCAAGGCGGCGGAGGCCCGGGCGCGGGTGATGCCGATGCCGGGCGTCGAGGAGCTGTTCCACGGCTGGATGGACGCCGAGGGCCTGTACCCCGAGGCCGCCGCGATGCTGACGGACCAGTCGGTGCGGCCGCCGCAGCGGGTGCGTCCCGGCGAGGAGGCCCGCAAGCTCTACCGCGAGCTCGTCCGCAAGGCCCATCCGGACCTGGCACAGGAGGAGGGCGAGCGGAACCGGCGCGAGGAGTTCATCACCCGCGTCAACGCCGCGTACGCCCGTGGCGACGAGGCACTGCTGCGGGAGCTGTCCGAGGAGTGGGCGGCGGGGCCCGCGCCCGAGGTGCAGCCGCTCACCCGCAGCGAGGAGCTCTACGCACGGCTCGAATGGCTCGCCCAGCGCAAGGAGCTCCTCTCCGTGCTCGCCAAGGAGCTGGAGGAGGGCGCGATCGGCGGGATGCTGCGCCTTGCGCCGGACGACCCCGACACGCTCCTCGACGAGATCGCCGAGCAGCTGCTCGCACAGGTGGCCGAGCGTGAGGCCGAGCTGGAGCGGTTGACCGCGTAGGGGTCGGCGGCCCGTTCCCTTCGGGTAGCGTCGGGGGCATGGCTTTCGGATCTCAAGTGCCCACGGTCGGCGTCGATGACCTCGCGAACGGCGATTTCCTGCTGGACGTCCGCGAGGACGACGAATGGCAGGCGGGTCACGCCGAGGGCGCGCTGCACCTCCCCATGAGTGAATTCGTCGCCCGTTACGGTGAGTTGACCGAGGCCGCGCCGCAGGACGGCCGGGTCAACGTCATCTGCCGGTCCGGCGGGCGCTCCGCCCAGGTCACCATGTACCTGGGGCAGCAGGGCATCGAAGCGGTGAACGTCGCCGGTGGCATGGAGGCGTGGGCGGCCTCCGGCCGGCCCGTCGTCGACGACAAGGGCCAGCCGGGCACCGTCGTCTAGCAGCCGAGCGCGTGGGCGGCCAGCAGGTCGCCCAAGGCCTCCTCGTGCGCCGCCGCCGGGCCGAGCGAGAGCTCCAGCTGCTTGGCCCAGGCGTGGTAGCGGTGCAGGGGGTAGTCGGTGTCCGCGCCGAAGCCGCCGTGCAGGTGCTGGGCGGTCTGTACGACCCTGCGTACGCCGTCGGAGGCCCAGATCTTGGCGACGGCGACGTCTCCCGCGGTGGGCAGGGCGCCGTCGGCGCCGGTGCTGACGCGCCAGGCGGCCTGCCAGAGGGTGGCTTCCATCGCGCGCAGGTCGATGTAGCGGTCGGCGGCCTGCACGGCCACGGCCTGGAAGGTGGCCACGGGGTGGCCGAACTGCTCGCGCTTGCTGGTGTATTCGCTCGTCATGCGCAGCACGCCCTCGCCGAGGCCAAGGGCGAGCGCGCACGTGCCGGTGGCGAGCAGGTCGCGTAGTCCGTCCCAGGCGCCGTCGGCATCGATGACGTCCGACGCGGTGACGCGCACGGATTCCAGGTGGACTTCGCCGAGGCGTTCGCCGCTGGTGGAGACCTGCTCGGCGATGGTGAGGCCGGGCTGTTCGCGGGGGACGAGGGCGAGGACCGTACGTCCCTCGGGAGTGTGACCGGGCACGACGATCAGGTCGGCGTTCCGCGCCCAGGGCACGGCGGTCTGCAGCCCGTTCAGGACCCAGCTGTCGCCGTCGCGCTGCGCGGTGACGGCGAGCTCGGCGGGGTCGTGTCCGGTGCGGCCGCTGGCGGCGACCGTCAGGACGAGCTCCCCGCGGGCGGCCGCGGGGAGGACCCTTCGCTTCAACTCCTCGCCGCCATGGGCCCCTACGGCGTACGCGGCGGCGCCGCTCTCCAGGAGCGGGACCCGCGCGAGCACCTTCGCGGACTCGCGCAGGACCAGGCACAGGGCGATGGCGTCGAGGCCCACGCCGCCGTGCTCGGCGTCGACGAGCACGCCGAGCAGGTCGGCGTCGGCGAGCCGGGACCACAGGGCGCGGTCGAAGTCATCGGCGACCGCGCCGGGCGTGAGGGCCGGGCTCGGCACCGCGTCCGGCGCGACGTCGGCGAAGATCGCCTTCGCCGCCTCGACCACGGCCTGCTGTTCCTCGGTGAAGGTGAAGTCCACTGCCTGTCCTCCCGTGCACCGGCCGACCGACGTATCCGTCGCCTCTTCCGCCTCTTCGCATCTGACGGTCCGTCAAGATAGAACAGGTTCTAGAGGAAGGGAACAGGCAGGGCCTCGGCGGGACGGTGCGGGGTCAGCGGTCGAAGTCCAACTCCACGGTGTCCGTGGCCGGATGGGACTGGCACGCCAGCACGTATCCGGCCTCCGTCTCCTCCGGCTCCAGCGCGAAGTTGCGGTCCATCCGCACCTCGCCCGAGACCCGGAACGCCCGGCAGGTGCCGCACACCCCGCCCTTGCAGGCGTAGGGCGCGTCCGCGCGGTTGCGCAGGACCGTCTCCAGGAGGCTCTCGCCGTCCAGGACCGGCCAGGTGCCGGAGCGGCCGTCGAGGGTCGCCGTCACTGTGCTGTGCGCGGGCGCCGGGGTGGCGGGGGCCACGGGGGCGCCGCCGTCGTCCACGTGGAAGATCTCCTGGTGGATGCGCCGACGGGGCACGTCGAGGCCGCGCAGGGTCCGCTCGGCGCTCTGCACCAGGCCGAACGGGCCGCACAGGAACCACGCCTCGATCTCCGCCACGGGCAGCAACGCGGGCAGCAGCCCGGCGAGCCGCTCCTCGTCGAGCCGACCGGAGTCGAGCCCCGCCTGCTGCTCCTCGCGCGAGAGCACGGTCACCAGCTGGAACCGGTCGGGCCAGCGGTCCTTGAGGTCGGCGACCTCCTCCAGGAACATCGTCGAGGCGGCGGTGCGGTCGCTGCGTATGAGACAGAAGTCCGCCCGCGGCTCGCGCTCCAGGAGCGTCGTGACGATGGAGAGCACGGGGGTGATGCCGCTGCCGCCGACCACGGCCGCATAGCGTCCGGGCGCGGGGTCCAGGGTGAAGCGCCCGGCCGGGGTCATCACCTCGAGCTCGTCGCCGACGGCGACTTCCTTGAAGGCGTACGTCGAGAAGGCGCCGTCCTCGACGAGGCGCACGCCGACGCGCAGGGTCCGGGGCTCTCCCTGGGCGCCGGGGAGCGGCGCAGGGGAGCAGATCGAGTACGTACGCCGGATCTCGGTGCCGTCGACGAAGCGGCGGACGGCGAGGTGCTGGCCCGGTGTGAACGCGTACTCCTCCCGCAGCGGGGGCGGTACGTCGAAGGTCAGCGTCACGGAGTCGTCGGTGAGCCGGTCGACCGCCGCTACCCGGAGCGGGTGGAAGCGGGCCATCACAACTCCTTGAAGTGGTCGAAGGGTTCACGGCAGGACGCACAGCGGCGCAGGGCCTTGCAGGCCGTGGAGGAGAAGCGGCTGAGCAGTTCCGTGTCGGTGGATCCGCAGTGCGGGCAGCGGATGGACAGGCCCAGGGGGACCGGTCCTTCGGTCGCGTGGGAGCGCGGTGGGGCGATGCCGAACTCGGTGAGTTTGCGGCGGCCTTCGGCGCTGATGTCGTCCGTCGACCAGGCGGGGGAGAGCACGGTGCGCACCGAGACCTCGGCCATGCCGCGGTCGTGCAGGACCCGCTCTATGTCGGCGGACATGGCCTCGATGGCCGGGCAGCCCGTGTACGTGGGGGTCAGCTCGACGTCGACCTCGCCGGAGGGGAGGACCCGCACGCCGCGCACCACTCCGAGCTCGGCCAGGGTGAGCACGGGCAGCTCGGGGTCGGGCACCGAGCCCGCCAGGGCCAGGAGCTCCGCTTCGAGCGCGGTCGGCGCGGGGTGCGCTGTCGTCACCATGACGCCCCCGGGTGGCTGCGGTGCAGGTGCTGCATCTCGGCGAGCATCCGTCCGAAGGATTCCGTGTGCAGGCCCTGGCGGCCCGCGCCCGCCGCCCACGCGCCGGTCTGCGGGCCCGACGGCACGGTCAGCGTCGCCCGCTCGACGACGGCCGTCACCGAAGACGTCCAACTCGCGCGCATGGCCTCCCAGTCCACGTCCACGCCCGCCACCGGCTGGAACATCTCTCCGGTGAAGCGCCACAGTGCGTCGAGTCCGCGCTGGGCCCTGGCGTGGCTCTCGGGGGTGCCGTCGCCGAGGCGCAGGGTCCACTGCTCGGCATGGTCCTGGTGGTAGGCGACCTCCTTGACGGCCTTCGCCGCCAGGGGGGCCAGCTCGCCTTCGCCGGTCGCCAACTGCCCGTACAACAGGGATTGGTAGGTGGAGAAGTAGAGCTGGCGGGCGATGGTGTGCGCGAAGTCGCCGTTCGGCTGCTCGACCAGCTGGAGGTTCTGGAAGGCGCGCTCCTCGCGGAGGTACGCCAGCTCGTCCTCGTCGCCCGCCAGGGAGAGCAGGATGCGGGCCTGGCCGAGCAGGTCGAGTGCGATGTTCGCCAGGGCGACTTCCTCTTCGAGGACGGGCGCGTGACCTGCCCACTCCCCCAGGCGGTGCGAGAGCACCAGTGCGTCGTCTCCCAGGGGCAGGGCGGGGAGGGCCGGGGCGTCGGCTGCGGTGGTCACAGGTGCTTCACCCCCTCCGGGATGTCGTAGAACGTCGGGTGGCGATACGGCTTGTCGCCCGCGGGTTCGAAGAAGGAGTCCTTCTCGTCCGGCGAGGAGGCGGTGATCTCGGTGGACGGCACGACCCAGAGGGAGACGCCTTCGCTCCTGCGGGTGTACAGATCGCGGGCGTTGCGCAGGGCCATCTCCGCGTCCGGGGCGTGCAGGCTGCCCGCGTGGGTGTGCGAGAGCCCGCGGCGGGAGCGCACGAACACCTCCCACAGTGGCCAGTCGGTCGAGCTGCTCATGCCGTCGCCTTTCCGTGCTTCGCGGCATAGGCGGCCGCGGCGTCCCTGACCCAGGCGCCCTCGTCGTGGGCGCGCTTGCGCTGGGTGATGCGCTGTTCGTTACAGGGTCCGTTGCCCTTGAGGACGTCCCAGAACTCGGTCCAGTCGATCGGGCCGAAGTCGTGGTGCCCGCGCGACTCGTTCCACACCAGGTCCGGGTCCGGGAGGGTGAGGCCGAGCGACTCGGCCTGGGGGACGCAGATGTCCACGAAGCGCTGGCGCAGCTCGTCGTTCGAATGGCGCTTGATCTTCCACGTCATCGACTGCTCGGAGTGCGAGGACTCGTCGTCGGGCGGGCCGAACATCATCAGCGAGGGCCACCACCAGCGGTCCACCGCGTCCTGTGCCATGTCGTGCTGGGCCTGGGTGCCGCGGCTGAGGGCGAGCAGCGATTCGTACCCCTGGCGCTGGTGGAAGGACTCCTCCTTGCAGACGCGGACCATCGCGCGGGCGTAAGGCCCGTAGGAACAGCGGCACAGGGGGACCTGGTTGGTGATCGCGGCGCCGTCCACGAGCCAGCCGATCGCGCCGACGTCCGCCCAGGTCAGCGTGGGGTAGTTGAAGATCGATGAGTACTTCTGGCGGCCCGAGTGCAGCTTGTCGAGCAGCTCGTCCCTGCCGGTGCCGAGCGTCTCGGCGGCGCTGTACAGATACAGGCCGTGCCCGGCCTCGTCCTGCACCTTGGCCATGAGGATCGCCTTGCGCCGCAGGGAGGGGGCGCGGGTGATCCAGTTGGCCTCCGGCTGCATGCCGATGATCTCGGAGTGGGCGTGCTGCGCGATCTGCCTGACCAGTGACGCGCGATAGGCGTCCGGCATCCAGTCGCGCGGCTCGATGCGCTCGTCGGCGGCGACCGCCGCGTCGAAGACGGCCTGGTGCGCCGCGGCGGCTTCCTGTTCCGCCGAGCGCGCGGCCGGGGACCCGGCCTCGTCCGGCTCCGTCCCCGCCGCCTGATGTGCGGCTGCTGTCGCCATCTCGGTCCCCCTAGACCTGAGCGAACCGCCCGACCGATCGTTCGGTTCGTTGAATTCAATGGTGCGGCTCGCCGCCATAAGGTGTCAACCCTGTGGATAACTTCACGGACGCTGTGCGCGACGGGCGGGCCTGAGTACCGTTCCGGCGGCAGGGTTCGGTGCGGGAACAGGGATCGGGGCGGAATGGACGGGTACGACAAGGGTTCCGGCGGCGGGTCCGCCGGGCCTGACGAGCCCGCCGGGCCTGACGAGCCCGCCGAGTTCTCCGGCTCTGAGCAGCAGGACGGGCTCTCCGGCCCCGAGGAGTCCGGCGGGCTCTCCGACTCCGAGCGGCAGAGCGCGCCCGAGCCCCGCGTCGAGCCCCGCGTCGGCATCGCCGGGCTCTCGCTGGGCCATCAGATCGCCGCCGCGGTCGCGCTCGCCCTCATCGCCGTGGCCGCCTGCGTCCACATCGGCATGCTCTTCCTGCACGTCGCCCCCTCGAACACCGTGACCAAGCAGCACGGCGACGTGGTCGACGACTGGATCTACCCCGAGTTCGAGCAGAACTGGAAGCTCTTCGCGCCCAACCCGCTCCAGCAGAACGTCGCGGTGCAGGCCCGCGCCGAGCTCCGTACGGCCGGTGGCGGTGTACGGACCACGCACTGGTACGACCTGTCCGCGCGCGACGGCGCCGCCATCGACGGCAGCCTGTTCCCCAGCCACACGCAGCAGAACGAGCTGCGCCGCGCCTGGGACTTCTACACGGGCTCGCACGACGCGCAGAATCGTCCCGTCGGCCTGCGGGGCCAGCTCTCCGAGCGCTATGTCCGCCGAGTCGCGCTCATGCGGCTCGACAGGGAGCGGCCGGGCGGCGCGGGCGACCACATCGCGCGCGTGCAGGTGCGTTCCCGGACCACGAACGTACGGCCGCCGAAGTGGAGCGAGGAGAAGGTGCCCACCAAGCCGACCTATCGGATACTCCCTTGGTGGTCGGTGACGTCCGGGGACATGCCCCTGGGGGACGGCGCCGGAGTCGGCACCGGGCGGGACACGGGCCGGGACACGGACCGGGACGGGCAGGGGAGTGACCGATGAGCCGCTTCGAACGTCCGCTGGCGCAAGGGCTCGCCAAGGCCACCGGCTTCGCCCTCGGTCCGTACCAGACCGCGGTGATCCGCATCGGCTTCGCCGCCACCTGGCTGCTCTTCCTGCTGCGCGAATTCCCCCACCGCCATGAGCTGTACGGCCCGGACGGGCCCTGGAGCTGGGACATGGCCCAGCAGCTCATCGCGAACAACGGCGCCTTCACGGCACTGATGTGGTCGGACGGGCAGCTCTGGTTCGAGGTCGTCTATCTGCTTGCCATGGTGAGCAGCGTCCTGCTGCTGCTCGGCTGGCGCACGCGCGTGATGTCCGTGCTCTTCATGGTCGGCGTGCTCTCGCTGCAGAACCGCAGCATCTTCATCGGCGACGGCGGCGACAACGTCATCCACCTGATGGCGACCTACTTGGTGTTCACCCGGTGCGGTCAGGTCTGGTCCCTGGACGCGCGACGCGCGGCACGCGCGCGTGCCGAGAGTCCCGAACTCACCGTGCCGGTCGACCGCGTGGGGCCCGCCCTGTGGTGGGTGCTCGGGCTCGTCCTGTCCGGTGTGACGTTCCTGGGGGAACTCAGCGGCGGCTGGCTGCTGTTCTTCTGGGGGCTGCTGCTCGTGCACGGCCTGTGGTGGGCCGTGGGGCAGCGTGCGCCGCAGGGACAGTTCCGCAAGCTCTTCGACGTCGTCGCCAACCTCGCCCACAACGCGGCGCTGCTCGTGATCATGGTCGAGGCGTGCCTGATCTACGCGACCGCCGGCTGGTACAAGATCCAGGGGAGTCGCTGGCAGGACGGCACGGCCGTCTACTACCCGCTGAACCTCGACTACTTCTCGCCGTGGCCCGCGCTGTCCGACGTCCTTTCGTCCAACGGCGTCATGCTGATGCTGGTGACGTACGGGACGGTCGCCGTGCAGGTGGCCTTCCCGTTCACCCTCTTCAACCGGCGCGTCAAGAACGTGCTGCTCACGGCCATGATCTTCGAGCACGCCGTCATCGCGGTCGTGCTCGGACTGCCGTTCTTCTCGCTCGCGATGATCACGGCCGACGCGGTGTTCCTGCCGACGACGTTCCTGCGGCGGGTGGGCGGATGGGCGACGCGCGCACGCGTGGGGCTGGCATCCCGGGTGCCGCTCGACCGGCTTCCCCGCAGGAGCGCCCTGCCGGAACAGCGGGCCGTGGGCGGGGAAAGGGACGAGGAGCCCACCGAGCACGCGCGCGTAGGCTTCACTCCATGAACAGGACGGACGCGACGGCGGATCCCGGCGGCGCCGAGCGCGCCTGGCGGGGGATCGCCGAGACGTCCGTACTGCTCGACGGCTTTCACGCGATCAAGCACGCGCTGCGCTTCGGCGCGTCCGTGCCCCTGGCGCTGACCAGTGACAGGGCCGCGGTCCTCGCGCTCGCCGACGAGCTGGCCCCGGACGTGCGGGACGCGCTCGACGCGCTCCTCGTGCGGGTCCCGGACGAGCGGCTGCGCGCGCTCGTGCCGCGGCTGCACCCGACGGCGGTCGCCGCCCTCGCGGTCCGCCCCTCGCGCGCCGCCAACCTCGAAGCACTGGCACGTACGCCCAGGACCGCGCCGGTCGTCGTGCTCGACGATCCCCGCAATCTGGGCAACGCGGGGGCCGTGATCCGGCTTGCCGCGGGCTTCGGGGCGACCGGCGTCGTCACGACAGGCACGCTCGATCCCTGGCACCCCACCGTCGTACGCGGCGGGGCGGGGCTGCATTTCGCGACGGCCGTGGAGCGGATGGACGTCGCCGAGCTGCCGCACGGCCCGGTGTTCGCGCTCGACGCGGAGGGCGAGGACATCCGGTCTCTGAAGCTCCCCGACGACGCGGTGCTCGCCTTCGGGTCCGAGCGCAGCGGCCTCTCGGAGCGGCTGCGCGCCCGCGCCGATCACTTGGTGTCGCTGCCGATGCGCCCGCAGGTCTCCAGCTACAACCTGGCGACGAGCGTCGGCATGGCGCTCTTCCACTGGTCGGCGGGCAGGCCCCCGGGGCCGGGGGCCTGAACCCGCCGCGCGTCGCGCGTGATGCGTCACGCGTCCTTGCGGATCTCCACCACGCGGAAGCGGTTGGCCACGAACGCGCCGTCGCAGAGCGCGGCGTTGGCCGCGGGGTTGCCGCCCGAGCCGTGGAAGTCCGAGAACGCCGCCGTCTGGTTCACATAGACGCCGCCCGTGAGGTTCAGGGACAGCTGGGCGCACTCCTCCAGGCACGTCTCCTCGACGGCCGCGGAGACCTCGTCCGACGTCGTGTACGCCCCTACGGTCATGGCGCCCTTGTCCCGCACCGTGCGGCGCAGCAGCTCCACCGCGTCCGTCGCGGAGTCGACGGCGACCGCGAAGGAGACGGGACCAAAGCACTCGCTGAGGTAGGCGGCCTCCGCGTCCGGCTTGGCGCCGTCCAGCTTGACGATGACGGGGGTGCGGACCACCGCGTCCGGGAACTCGGGGTTGGCGATCTCCCGTGAGGCGAGGGCGACTTCACCGAGCCCGGCGGCGGCCTCCAGGCGGGTCTTCACGCCCGGGTTGACCAGGGCGCCGAGGATGCCGTTCGCCCGGGCGTCGTCGCCGAGCAGGCCGCTGACGGACGCCGCGAGGTCGGCGACCACGTCGTCGTACGACTTGGCGCCCGCGTCCGTGGTGATGCCGTCACGGGGGATCAGCAGGTTCTGCGGGGTCGTGCACATCTGGCCGCTGTACAGCGACAGGGAGAAGGCCAGGTTCGCCAGCATCCCCTTGTAGTTGTCCGTCGAGTCGATGACGACCGTGTTGACCCCGGCTTTTTCCGTGTAGACCTGGGCCTGGCGGGCGTTGGTCTCCAGCCAGTCGCCGAAGGCCGTCGACCCCGTGTAGTCGATCAGCTTGATCTCGGGGCGCACGGCGAGGGTCTTGGCGATGCCCTCGTCGGGCCGCTCGGCGGCCAGACAGACGAGGTTGGGGTCGAAGCCGGTCTCCGCGAGGACCTCGCGGGCGATCCGCACCGTGAGCGCGAGCGGCAGCACCGCGCGCGGGTGGGGCTTGACCAGGACGGGGTTGCCGGTGGCGAGCGAGGCGAACAGGCCCGGGTAGCCGTTCCACGTCGGGAAGGTGTTGCAGCCGATCAGGAGCGAGATGCCGCGCGCGACGGGCGTGAAGCGCTTGTTCAGTGCGAGCGGGTCGCGCTTGCCCTGGGGCTTCGTCCACTCGGCGGCTTCGGGGGTGCGGGCCTGCTCCACATACGCGTACGCGATGGCTTCGAGGCCGCGGTCCTGGGCGTGCGGTCCGCCGGCCTGGAACGCCATCATGAAGGCCTGGCCGCTGGTGTGCATGACCGCGTGCGCGAGCTCGTGCGTGCGGGCGCTGATCCGGGCCAGGATCTCCAGGCTGACCATCGCGCGCACTTCCGCGCCCGCGTCGCGCCAGGCGCGCATCCCGGCGCGCATGGCGGGCAGCAGGGTGTCGATGTCCGGGTGGGGGTACGTGATCCCCAACTCCGGTCCGTACGGAGAGACTTCCCCGCCCACCCAGTCGTCCGTGCCGGGCTGGTCGAGGTCGAAGCGGGTGCCCAGGAGGGCGTCGAAGGCGGCCTTGCCCTCGGGCAGGCTCAGGCTTCCGCCCTCGCCGTACGCCTTGGGGTGCTCGGGATGAGGGGACCAGTACGCGCGCGTGCGGATGGTCTCCAGCGCCTGGTCGAGGGTGGGCCGGTGCTTGGCGATCAGCTGGTGCGCGGTGAGTTCGGCGGCCATGACAGGACCAACTCCTCGTCGGGCAGCTCTCCATCGAGCTGGTGAGCCGGGCAGGAACAGTGGGCAGGGACTGGCTGACAGAGCTAGAGTAACCGAACGATCGGTCGGGACAAGAGGGTCTGCCGAACCTGTGGACAACTTCTCCACGGCGACCCCCGGACCCTGCGGCCGACAGGCCGTGCGGGAGGATCGCGAACATGACAGGACTGGAGCTCAGCAGCGCCGTTGCCGTGGTCGGAACCGGCACCATGGGACAGGGCATCGCCCAGGTCGCCCTGGTCGCGGGCCACCCCGTGCGGCTCTACGACGCGGCGCCCGACCGGGCGAGGGCGGCTGCCGACGCGATCGGCGCCCGCCTTGACCGGCTGGTCGAGAAGGGCAGGCTCACGGCGGCGGACCGCGCCGCCGCGGCCGCCAGGATCACCCCGGCCGAGAGCCTCGCCGAGCTCGCCGACTGCGGGCTCGTCGTCGAGGCCGTCCTGGAGCAACTGGACGTCAAACAGCGACTGTTCCAGGACCTGGAAGACGTGGTCGCCGAGGACTGTCTGCTGGCCACCAACACCTCCTCCCTCTCCGTGACCGCCATCGCGGGCGCGCTCAGGAACCCCGGCCGTTTCGTCGGTCTGCACTTCTTCAACCCGGCGCCGCTGCTCCCCCTCGTCGAGGTCGTCAGCGGCTTCGCGACGGACGAGGCGGCCGCCACGCGCGCGTACGAGACGGCCAAGGGCTGGGGCAAGACGCCGGTGCGCTGCGCGGACACCCCCGGCTTCATCGTCAACCGCGTGGCCAGGCCCTTCTACGCCGAGGCGCTGCGTGCGTACGAGGAGCGGGTCGCTGATCCCGCCACGATCGACGCCGTCCTGCGCGAATGCGGCGGCTTCAAGATGGGCCCCTTCGAACTGACCGACCTCATCGGCCAGGACGTCAACGAGGCCGTCACGCGCTCCGTGTGGGAGTCCTTCTTCCAGGACCCCAAGTTCACGCCCTCGCTCGCCCAGCGCAGGCTCGTCGAGTCGCGCCGCCTCGGGCGCAAGTCGGGGCAGGGCTGGTACGCGTACGGCGATGGTGCCGCGCGCCCGGAGCCGCACACGGCGGAGCCCGCGAAGGCACCCGAGTCCGTGGCAGTCCACGGCGACCTCTTCCCGGCGGACGCCCTGACCGGCCTCATCAAGGAGGCGGGCATCAGGGTCGGACGCGGCAAGGGCGTCCCCAGCTACCCCGGCTCCATCGAGCTGCCCAGTGGCGTGCGGCTCGCCCTGGTGGACGGCTCAGCGCCCGACGCCGCGGCGGAGCCCACGATCCACTTCGACCTCGCCCTGGACTACCGGGCGGCGACCCGCGTCGCGCTCGCGCCGTCCGGCCGGGTGGGCGAGCAGGGCCTCAAGGAGGCGATCGGCCTCTTCCAGGCGCTCGGGAAGAAGGTCAGCGTCATCGGCTACACCCCGGGGATGATCGTGGCCCGCACGGTGTGGATGCTCGTCGACTTCGCCCTCGACGCCGTGGGGCGCGGGGTCGCGGACGCCGACGACGTCGACACCGCCCTGCGGCTCGGCGTCAACTACCCGCGCGGGCCCGTCGAATGGGGCCGGGCGCTCACCGCGTACCGGGTGGCCGAGGCGCTCGACCAGCTCCACGAGGAGTACCCCACAGGGCGCTACGCGCCGTCCCAGGCCCTGCGGCGCCAGGCCGTGCGAGAGGAATACTCATGACCACCGCCCGGCGGGACACGTACACCCCGGAGACGCTGCTCAGCGTGGCAGTCCGGGTCTTCAACGAGCGCGGCTACGACGGCACGTCCATGGAGCACCTCTCCAAGGCGGCGGGCATCTCCAAGTCCTCGATCTACCACCACGTGGCGGGCAAGGAGGAGCTGTTGCGGCGCGCGGTGAGCCGGGCCCTCGACGGTCTCTTCGGGATCCTCGCCGAGGAGCACGCGCGCGTGGGCAGCGCGGTCGAGCGCCTGGAGTACGTCACGCGCCGCACCGTGGAGGTCCTTGTCGCCGAACTGCCCTACGTGACGCTGCTGCTGCGGGTGCGCGGCAACACGGACACCGAGCGGTGGGCCATGGAGCGGCGCAGGGAGTTCGACCAGCAGGTCGCCGAGCTGTTCAAGGAGGCCGTCGCGGACGGCGATCTGCGCTCGGACGCGGATCTGCGCCTGGCCACCCGGCTGCTCTTCGGAATGATCAACTCCATCGTGGAGTGGTACCGCCCGGAGAGCCGCGGCGCCGCCAACGGCGAGCAGGTCGCCGACGCCGTGGTGCAGTTGGCCTTCGCCGGGCTGCGCGCCGAGAGCTGAGCACGCCCGCCCGCAAGGTACGGACGGGATCAGGGCTCCGGGTCCATGTCGTCCTCCTCGAAGACCAGCAACGTCCGCGTGCTGAGCACCTCGGGGATGGACTGCAGCCGGGTGAGCACCAGTTCGCGCAGGGCGCGGTTGTCCGGCGTGTGCACCAGGAGCAGTACGTCGAAGTCGCCGCTGACCAGCGCGATGTGGGACGCACCGGGCAGTGCGCGCAGATGCTCGCGCACCGTACGCCAGGTGTTCTGGACGATCTTGAGCGTGATGTAGGCGGAGGCGCCCTGCCCGGCGCGTTCGTGGTTGATCCGCGCCCCGAAGCCCCGGATGACGCCGTCGTCGATGAGCCGGTTGATGCGCGCGTACGCGTTGGCACGCGAGACATGGACGCGGTCGGCCACGGAGCGTATCGACGCGCGACCGTCCGTGTGCAGGATCTGGAGGATGTCGCGGTCGATGGCGTCCAGGGCCCTGGGGTCCGGGCGGTCGTCGCCGTGCCGGTCGACCATTCGTTCAGGTGCCATGTCCCCCCGCCTCCCTACCATGGACGTACTGCATCCATCCCAGGCTGTGCAGAACCGTTTGTCCACAGCCTGGAGGTGCCTGTAGCCAAAATGTGCCGACGACCGAACAATCGGTAGGTGAGGCGCACCACACCGCCGCGCCTCTTTTGCCGCTCCTCACGAGGAGACCGCTTCCCCCAGGAGGTGCCGTCATGACGGTCATGGAGCAGCGGGGCGCCTACCGGCCGACCCCGCCCCCCGCTTGGCAGCCCAGGACGGACCCCGCGCCGCTGCTGCCGGACGCGGAGCCGTACCGAGTCCTTGGCACCGATGCCGCGCAGAAGGCCGACCCGGGGCTGCTGCGCCGCCTGTACGCGGAGCTGGTCCGCGGACGCCGCTACAACACGCAGGCGACGGCCCTGACCAAGCAGGGCAGGCTCGCCGTCTACCCGTCGAGCACCGGGCAGGAGGCGTGCGAGGTCGCCGCGGCGTTCGCCCTGGAGGAGCGGGACTGGCTCTTTCCCAGCTACCGGGACACGCTCGCCGCGGTCGCCCGCGGCCTCGACCCGGTCAGCGCGCTGACGCTGCTGCGCGGCGACTGGCACACCGGGTACGACCCCCGCGAGGCCCGCATAGCGCCGCTGAGCACGCCGCTCGCGACCCAGCTCCCGCACGCCGTGGGCCTCGCGCACGCCGCCCGCCTCAAGGGTGACGACGTGGTCGCGCTCGCCATGGTCGGCGACGGCGGCACCAGCGAGGGCGACTTCCACGAGGCGCTGAACTTCGCGGCCGTGTGGCAGGCGCCCGTCGTCTTCCTCGTGCAGAACAACGGCTTCGCGATCTCCGTGCCGCTCGCCAAGCAGACCGCGGCCCCCTCCCTCGCGCACAAGGCCGTGGGGTACGGCATGCCGGGGCGCCTGGTGGACGGCAACGACGCGGCCGCGATGCACGAGGTGCTGAGCGAGGCGGTGGCCCGGGCACGCGCGGGCGGCGGCCCGACCCTCGTCGAGGCGGTCACGTACCGCATGGAAGCGCACACGAACGCCGACGACGCCACGCGCTACCGCCCCGACGCCGAGGTCACGGCCTGGCGTGACCACGACCCGATCCTCCTCCTGGAGCGGGAGCTGACGGAGCGCGGACTCCTGGACGACGACCTGAAGCGGCAGGCGGGCGACGACGCGGAGGCCATGGCGGCCGACCTGCGCGGGCGCATGAACCAGGACCCCCAGCTCGACCCCATGGACCTCTTCACGCACGTGTACGCCGAGCAGACCTCCCAACTGCGGGAGCAGGCGGCGCAGTTGCGGGCCGAGCTCGAAGTGGCCTCGGAAGAGGCGGAGGAGGAAGCGCGATGACCACGGTCGCGGCGAAGCCGGTCACCAAACCGGTCACGAAACCGGCCACCATGGCGCAGGCGCTCGGGCGCGCGCTGCGCGACTCCATGGCCGAGGACCCCTCCGTACACGTGCTCGGGGAGGACGTCGGCGCGCTCGGCGGCGTCTTCCGGGTCACCGACGGGCTCACCAAGGAGTTCGGCGAGGAGCGCTGTACGGACACCCCGCTCGCCGAGGCGGGCATCCTGGGGACGGCGGTCGGCATGGCGATGTACGGGCTTCGGCCCGTCGTCGAGATGCAGTTCGACGCCTTCGCCTACCCCGCCTTCGAGCAGCTGATCTCGCACGTGGCGCGGATGCGCAACCGCACGCGGGGCGCGATGCCGATGCCCATCACCGTGCGCGTGCCCTACGGCGGCGGCATCGGCGGCGTCGAGCACCACAGCGACTCCTCCGAGGCGTACTACATGGCGACCCCGGGCCTGCACGTCGTCACGCCCGCCACGGTCGCCGACGCCTACGGCCTGCTGCGCGCCTCCATCGCCTCCGACGACCCGGTCGTCTTCCTGGAGCCGAAGCGCCTGTACTGGTCCAAGGCCGACTGGAACCCTGCCGCGCCCACGGCCGTTGAACCGATAGGCCGCGCCGTGGTGCGGCGCACCGGACGCAGTGCCACGCTCATCACGTACGGCCCTTCCGTGCCCGTCTGCATGGAGGCCGCCGAGGCCGCGCGTGCCGAGGGCTGGGACCTCGAAGTGGTCGATCTGCGCTCGCTGGTGCCCTTCGACGACGAGACGGTCGCCGCCTCCGTGCGCAGGACCGGGCGCGCCGTCGTCGTGCACGAGTCGGGCGGCTTCGGCGGCCCCGGCGGGGAGATCGCCGCGCGGATCACCGAACGCTGCTTCCACCACCTGGAGGCGCCGGTGCTGCGGGTCGCGGGATTCGACATTCCGTACCCCCCGCCGATGCTGGAGAAGCACCACCTGCCGGGCGTGGACCGGATCCTGGACGCGGTCGCGCGGCTGCAGTGGGAGGCGGAGAGCTGATGGCCCCTGCTTTTGATGTGAACAGTCTCGAATTCAAGCTGCCCGACCTCGGGGAAGGGCTGACGGAGGCCGAGATCGTCCGGTGGCTCGTGCAGGTCGGTGACGTCGTCGCCGTGGACCAGCCGGTCGTCGAGGTGGAGACGGCCAAGGCGATGGTCGAGGTGCCGTGCCCCTACGGAGGCGTGGTCACGGCCCGCTTCGGGGACGAGGGCGCGGAACTGCCGGTCGGTGCGCCGCTGTTGACGGTCACCGTGGGCTCACCGGCGGGCTCGGGCTCGGCAGGGGCTCCGGAGGAGCCCGCCGAGCGGGCCCTGCTGTCGGCCGCGCGGTCGCCCGCGCTGTCCGCCGCCGAGGAGTCCTCGGGGAACGTCCTCGTCGGGTACGGCACGGCGGCGGCGCCTGCCCGCCGTCGACGGGTGCGGCCCGCGGCACCGCAGGCCGTCGCGGCACCGCAGGCCGCAGCGCCGCCGGAGCCGGTCACGTCGCCGGAGCCCGTCGCGCTGTCCGGGCGACAGGATCCCGCGCGCGGTGACGGGCCGATTCCGGTGATCTCGCCCCTCGTACGGAAGCTGGCGCGGGAGAACGGCGTCGATCTGCGTGTCCTCGTGGGCTCGGGCCACGACGGGCTGATCACGCGGGCCGACGTCGAGGGAGCCATCGCCGCGGGCGGACTGGCCCGGCACGGGGCGGGCCAGTCCGCCGGGGGGACGCGCGAAGAGTCCCAGCGGCCCGGATCCCGCGAGGACGAGGCGCGCGGGCGCGCGGTGAAGGAAGCCGTCCGCGAGGACGACGAGCTCATCCGCGAGGGGCTGGCCGAGGCGCGCCGTCAGGTCGAGGCGGGGCAGGAGCCGACCCGTGCGGGCATCGCGTCCCGGCACCCCTTGACCGGCATCAGGGGCCTCGTCGCCGACAAGATGTCCCGCAGCAGGCGCGAGATACCGGAGGCCACCTGCTGGGTCGACGCCGACGCGACCGAACTGCTCGCCGCCCGCGCCGCGATGAACGGGGCCATGGGGCCGCGCGACGGCCAGAAGGTGTCGCTCCTTGCGCTGTTCGCCCGCATCACCGTCGCCGCCCTCGACCGGTACCCGATGCTCAACTCCACCGTGGACATGGAGGCGCGCGAGGTGCGCCGCCTCGCCGACATCCACCTCGGCTTCGCCGCGCAGACCGACCGCGGCTTGGTCGTCCCCGTCGTACGGCACTCCCAGACGCGGACCACCACGTCGATCAACGGTGAGCTGATACGCCTGACGGAGGCGGCGAGGGAGGGCACGCTCACCCCCGCGGAGCTCACCGGAGGGACCTTCACGCTCAACAACTACGGAGTGTTCGGGGTCGACGGATCCACGCCGATCATCAATCACCCCGAGGCGGCCATGCTCGGCGTGGGCCGCATCGTGCCCAAGCCGTGGGTGCACCAGGGGGAGTTGGCGGTGCGGCACGTGGTCCAGCTGTCGCTCACGTTCGACCACCGGGTGTGCGACGGCGGTACGGCTGGCGGGTTCCTGCGGTACGTGGCGGACTGCGTCGAACAACCGGCGGTGCTGCTGCGGTCGGTGTGAGCGACCACAGCGTCACCGAAGTGACATAAGTCCCTTGCCCGAAGGGCCCTTCGCGGGGGTGGCAATGATCCTCCGTATGCCCATACTCGGGGGATGACCGCGAACGAGCGTGACACCCCTCCGTACGACGCCGTCGTGCTCGCCGGGGGCGGGGCCGCGCGGCTCGGCGGCGCGGACAAGCCCGGCGTGCGGGTGGGCGGCCGGGCGCTGATCGACCGGGTCCTCTCGGCCTGTTCCGGCGCGCGGACCACCGTCGTGGTGGCCGAGCCGCGGGCCACCGCGCGCCCCGTGGTGTGGGCGCGCGAGGACCCGCCGGGCGGCGGCCCGCTCGCCGCGCTCGACGCCGGGCTCCGCGCCACCACGGCGGAGCGGGTGGTGGTGGTCTCCGCCGACCTGCCGTTCCTGGCCGAGCGGACCGTACGCGGACTCCTCGACGCCCTGCGCGAGAGCGGCGCGGACGGGGCGGTCCTCACCGACCCCGACGGCCGTGACCAGCCGCTCGTCGCGGCCTACCGGAGCGCGTCGCTGCGGCGCGAGAGCGCGGTCCTCGCGGAGGCGAACGGCGGCGGGCTCACCGGGCTCCCGCTGCGGCGGCTCACCGCGCGGCTCGCGCTGACCAGGGTCGCCGACCCCGTCGCGGCCTTCGACTGCGACACCTGGGACGACATCGCCGCCGCTCGGGCGCGCATCAGGGAGCATGGGCACGTGTTGGATGAATGGATTTCCGCAGTCAAGGACGAGCTGGGCATCGAACTCGACGTCGATACCGGCACGCTGCTCGACCTCGCCCGTGACGCCGCGCACGGCGTGGCCAGGCCGGCGGCGCCACTGACCACTTTCCTCGTCGGGTACGCGGCGGCCCAGGCGGCGGCGCGGGGCGAGGCGCCCGGCGGTGCCGAAGCCGTGGCCGACGCGGCCCGCAAGGCCGCGGCGCTCGCACTCCGGTGGGCGGACGAGGACCAGCAGGACGCGCCCACAGGGGCCGCGCCCGGATCTTCCCCCGAGGCCGGCAGCGGCGTCGCGCCGGACGCCGGATGACCGGGCGGCCCATGCCCGACGCCGAGCTCGACGAAGCACTCGCCCTGGTGAACGACCACCGGGAGGGCCCTGGCGCGACGTCTCGCCCCGCGGCCCCGTCCGGCGCCCCCGCCGCCACCCCCGCTCCCTCACCCGCCCCCGCCCCCGCTCCCCGGAGCGAGGCGCCCGACAGGCATGGCCACACCACCCCCTGGCCCACCGCCCGCGCCCGCGCCGCCCGGGCGCCGCGCCCCGGCTCCGCGGTCACCCCGGTCGCCCTCGACCAGGCACTCGGGCTGACCCTGGCCGCGCCGCTCGGCGCCCTGACCGATCTGCCGTCCTTCGACACCTCGGCGATGGACGGCTGGGTCGTCGCGGGCCCGGGCCCCTGGGACGTGCGGGCCGAGGGGATCCTCGCCGGGCACGGGCGGCCCGAGCCGCTCACCGACGGCGAGGCGGTCCGCATCGCGACCGGCGCCCGCATCCCGCAGGACGCCACCGGCGTCCTGCGCAGCGAGCACGGCCGCACCGATGACAGCGGCAGGCTGCACGCGGGGCACGAGGTCGTGCCCGGGCAGGACATCCGCCCGCGCGGCCAGGAGTGCCGTTCCGGCGACCAACTCCTGCCGCGGGGCACGCTCGTGACGCCCGCCGTGCTCGGTCTGGCCGCGGCCGCCGGGTACGACACGCTGCCGACGCTGCGCCGTCCGCGCGCCGAAGTGCTGGTCCTGGGCGACGAGCTGCTGACCGACGGACTCCCCCGCGACGGCCTCATCCGGGACGCGCTCGGCCCGATGCTGCCGCCGTGGCTGCGCGCGCTCGGCGCCGAGGTCACCGCGGTCCGACGCCTCGGCGACGATGCCGAGGCCCTCCACAAGGCGATCACGACGTCCGACGCCGACCTGCTCGTCACGACCGGCGGCACCGCCTCGGGCCCCGTCGACCACGTCCACCCCATCCTGACCCGCATCGGTGCCGAGCTGCTCGTGGACGGTGTCGCCGTGCGCCCCGGCCACCCCATGCTCCTGGCCCGCATCCGGCCCGACCAGCACCTCGTCGGGCTGCCCGGCAACCCGCTGGCGGCCGTCTCGGGCCTGCTGACCCTGGCCGAACCCCTGTTGCGTACGCTCTCGGGGCGCGGAAATCAGGCTGCGTACACCGCGCCCGTCCGCGACGATGTCCAGGGACACCCGCACGACACGCGTCTCGTCCCCGTCACCCTGCGCTCCGAGCACGCGGTGCCGCTGCACTTCAACGGGCCCGCGATGCTGCGCGGCATCGCGGCGGCCGACGGGCTCGTGGTCGTACCGCCCGGCGGAGCGCACCAGGAACAGGAGTTGGAGATTCTCGATCTGCCCTGGGCCCTGATGGCCTCCGACGGCGGGGTGTGTTTCACGTGAAACTTCCCGGACACGACGCGATCGCCCGGCACCCCGACGAACACCACACGACCCACCGGATCAAGCTGCCCCAGCGCGAGGTCGTGAAGCCGCTGCGGCAGGTCACCCGGCGTCTTGCGATGGCGCTGCTCGTACTCGCCGTCACGACGTGCATCGTCTGGCTCGACCGCGCCGGGTACCACGACAACTCCGACAAGCACGTCGACTTCCTCGACGCGGCGTACTACGCGACGGTGACGCTCTCCACCACCGGGTACGGCGACATCGTCCCCTACAGCGATTCCGCGCGGCTCACCAACATCCTGCTGATCACGCCGCTGCGCGTGCTCTTCCTGATCATCCTGGTCGGTACCACCCTCGAAGTGCTCACGGAACGGACGCGCGAGGAGTGGCGTCTGTCCCGCTGGAGGTCCAACTTGCGTGAACACACTGTCGTCGTCGGCTTCGGCACCAAGGGCCGCTCGGCGATCCAGACCGTCTGCGCGACCGGCCTGAAGCCGGACCAGATCGTGGTCGTCGACCCCAGCGCGAAGGTCGTCGACGCGGCCACGGCGGAGGGATTCGCGGGCGTCATCGGCGATGCGACGCGCAGTGACGTGCTGCTCCGTGCCGAGGTGCAGCGGGCCCGCCAGATCATCATCGCGACCCAGCGGGACGACACCGCCGTCCTGGTCGCCCTCACCGCACGGCAGTTGAACCGCGGGGCGAAGATCGTGGCGGCGGTCCGCGAGGAGGAAAACGCGCCGCTGCTCCGCCAGTCCGGTGCCGACGCCGTGATCACCAGCGCCAGCGCGGCGGGCAGGCTGCTCGGTCTCTCCGTGCTCAGCCCCAGCGCGGGCATGGTCATGGAGGACCTGATCCAGCAGGGCAGCGGTCTCGATCTCGTCGAACGGCCGGTGATAAAGGCCGAGGTGGGGCGTGGTGTGCGGGAGACCGACGACCTGGTCGTCAGCGTCGTCCGTGGGCATCGGGTCCTTGGATACGACGATCCGGCGGTCGGGAAGCTGCAGTTGACGGACCGTCTGATCACGATCGTGCGGGCTTCGCCCGCGAGTGTGGTGGCGCCGGATCTCAAGCCGTTGCGGGCGGACTAGTCCGGACTACTGGAGCGGACCGGTCCGGACTACTCGAACGGGGACAGTGGGGCGGCGACGGGGTTTTGCGCAGTTCCCCGCGCCCCTTTATGGCGCAGTTCCTCGCGCCCCCTCTGACGGGGGCGCGAGAGTAGCCTCGGGGCCATGTATGCGATCACGATCCCTGAACCCGGCGGCCCCGAAGCGCTCGTATGGGCCGAGGTCCCCGATCCCGTACCCGGCGAGGGCGAGGTCCTCGTCGAGGTCGTGGCCAGCGCCGTGAACCGCGCCGATCTGCTGCAGCGGCAGGGCGCCTACAACCCGCCGCCCGGCTCCTCCCCCTACCCCGGCCTGGAGTGCGCGGGCCGGATCACCGCGCTCGGCACCGGCGTCTCCGGCTGGTCGGTCGGCGACGAGGTGTGCGCGCTGCTCGCGGGCGGTGGCTACGCCGAACAGGTCGTCGTGCCGGTGGGCCAGCTGCTGCCCGTGCCCGACGGCGTCGACCTCGTCACGGCGGCCGCGCTGCCCGAGGTCACCTCGACGGTGTGGTCCAACGTCTTCATGATTTCCCACCTCCGGCCCGGCGAGACGCTGCTCGTGCACGGCGGCTCCAGCGGCATCGGCACCATGGCGATCCAGCTCGCGAAGGCGGTCGGCGCCAAGGTGGCGGTCACCGCCGGTACGAAGGAGAAGCTCGACTTCTGCGGTGAGCTCGGTGCGGACGTGCTGATCAACTACCGCGAGCAGGACTTCGTCGAGGAGATCGCGCGGGCCACGGACGGGGCGGGCGCGGACGTCATCCTCGACAACATGGGCGCGAAGTACCTGGGGCGGAACGTTCAGGCACTCGCCGTCAACGGGCGTCTCGCGATCATCGGCATGCAGGGCGGGATCAAGGGCGAGCTGAACATCGCGGCGCTGCTCACCAAGCGGGCGGCGATCACGGCTACGTCGCTGCGGGGGAGGCCGCTGGGCGAGAAGGCGGCGATCGTCGCGGCGGTGCGGGAGCATGTGTGGCCGTTGATCGGGGCGGGGCAGGTGCGGGCCGTGGTGGATCGGCAGGTGCGGATGAGTGAGGCTGCGGAGGGGCATCGGGTGCTGGAGGGGAGTGGGCATATCGGGAAGGTGCTTCTGGTTCGGTAGCGGCGGGGGTTCCCCTGCGGGGGGCTTCGGGGCGGTTCTGAGGGGGCGTAGTTCCTCGCGCCCCTGGGCGGGGCGGGGCTTGTGCCTTTGTTCGAGTGGGCCTGGGCGTGGCCGTTTGCGCAGTTCCCCGCGCCCCTGGTCCGCGCCGCTGCCTCTGCCCTCGTCGGGTGGGTCTGAGCGGTTCTTCTCGCGCAGTTCCCCGCGCCCCTGAACGGCGTTCCCTCGGCCCGCGCCGGTGCTTGTGCCCTTGTCGGGTGGGCCGGGGCGTTGGTTTTTGCGCAGTTCCCCGCGCCCCTGAACCGCGTCCCCCGGCCCGCGTCCTCGACCACGCCCCCAGCCCTCGCCCCGAGCCCTCGCCCCGAGCCCTCGCCCCGAGCCCTCGCCCCGAGCCCTCGCCCCCTCCCCGCGCCCCCAGCCGCATGCCCCCGGCCCGAGCTCCCAGCCCCCGCGCCCCCAGCCCGCGCCCCAGCCCGCGCCCTCAGCCCATGCCGCTTCCCTTGCCCGCCCCCCCGTCGAGCCAGTTCCCCTCCCTCCTCCCCCCAATCCAAGATGCCGGAATTGTCACAACATGTGACTCTTGTCACTGGTGGTGTGGCCGGTTCGGTGTGGGAGGGGGTTGGTGTGGTCGTGGATGGGGCTTGGGTTGGGCGGGTCGTGGGGGTCGTGGGGGTCGTGGGGGTTGTGGGAGTTGTGGGGCTCGTCGGGGTTGGGTCCGTGGGTGTCTCGTATGCCGGTGAAGCCGCCCCGAACAAGTCCGTGATCAGCGTTGACGAGACCTCCCGTGCCGGGAGTCGCGCGGGTGAGGGGCGGGAGCGGCCTGGGCGGCCGGAGTCGGTGCTTCCCGATCAGGGCCTCCCCGATCAGGCCGATCAGGGCCTGCCTGATCAGGCTCTCCCCGTGCCGACATCGCCGTCCCCGAAGCCCGAGCGGGAGTCCGTCGCCCGGCGCGATGCCGCGTTCGATGCCGCCCGGCCCACCCGCGCCGACCCCGTCCTGCCCGGTCTGCGCGTGTTGCCGCTCGGGGGCGGGCTCGTCCTCATCGGGCTGGGCATCGGGTTCCTCGGGCTGCGGTTGCGTCGTGGGTGAAGGGTGGATCAGCTCTGGATGGGGGCACTACCGATGTGTGATGTACGGGTACGAGAGAATGGCGGCATGGAGATGCCGAGGAACGAACGGTCGCCGGAGAGCCCCCAGGTCCTGGTCGTGGGCCAGGACGGAATGGCACTCGGTGGTGGCGGAGACGACGACTCCCGCGAGGTCCCGGTGACGGAGATGGTCGAACAGCCGGCCAAGGTCATGCGGATCGGCAGCATGATCAAGCAGCTGCTGGAGGAGGTGCGGGCGGCTCCTCTCGACGAGGCGAGCCGGGTCCGCCTCAAGGAGATTCACGCCAGCTCGGTCAAGGAGCTCGAGGACGGTCTCGCCCCCGAGCTCGTCGAGGAGCTGGAGCGGCTCTCCCTGCCCTTCACGGACGACACGACGCCGAGCGATGCCGAACTGCGCATCGCGCAGGCCCAGTTGGTCGGCTGGCTCGAAGGCCTCTTCCACGGGATCCAGACGACGCTGTTCGCGCAGCAGATGGCCGCGCGGGCGCAGCTGGAGCAGATGCGGCGTGCGCTGCCGCCCGGTGTGGGCGGCGACGAGGACGAGGAGCCGGGCGGTGGCCTCGCGGGCCGCTCGGGAGGCCCCTACCTCTAGGTCCCGAGCGGACGACGACAGAAGAGGTGAGGGGCTCGGCACGCAATCCGCGTGCCGAGCCCCTCACCTGTGAGTCCTCGGACCGCCTACGCCGGATCCCCCGAGGAGATGTCGAACTGGATCTCGACATGCTTCGGGTCGATCTCCGAGCCCTCCTTCGGGGTCTGGCGCATGACCGTGTCCTCGCCGTACGCGTTCTCGTCGACCTTGCGCTTGTCGTAGCTCCAGCCCGCCGCCTGGAGGCAGGTCAGCACCGACTTCCAGTCCTTGAACGTGAAGTCAGGCGCCTTGATCTTGTTCTCGTCGTTGTAGGCCGTCTCCGGCTCCGTGCACTTGGTCGATTCCATCGTCTTCGTGCGGTCGGGGCCCTTGTGCCCGGCGACCGGCTGCTTCGACTTGTCGTCCGTGGCCTCGTTGCCGCCGTCGTCCTTGTTGAGCGAGATCGCGGTGATCACGCCGCCGACGGCGAGCAGCGCGACGACGATCGCGCCGACGACCACCGGCATGTTCCGCCGCTTCCCGGAGCCGCCCTGGCCGGTGGGCGCGGGCGCGGACTGCTGCGTCGCGAGGTTGTACGGCGGCGGGGTGTGCGCGCCCTGCGGCTGGGCGTACGCGTTGACCGGCGGCGGGGTCTGGTAGCCGCCCTGCTGCGGGTAGCCGTACCCCGGGGTGGGGGCGGACGCCGGGGCCGGGGTCGGCGGGCCGTACGAACCGGGCTGGTACGGCGTCTGGACGGGGCCGCCCTGCGGGAGCGAGGTGTCGACCGGCGGGAAGACCGCGGAACCGACGCCCGCGCCGCTCGCCGTCTGGGCGCCGGGGACGATGCTGGGGGCCGCCGCCTGGAAGGACTGGGCCACGCGCAGGCACTCGTCGCGCATGGAATCGGCGGTCGGGAAGCGCTCGTTCGGGTTCTTCTTGAGCGCGCGGGCGACGATCGCGTCGATCGCGGGCGGCAGGGAACGGTTGATCGAGGAGGGAGCGACCGGCTCCTCCTGGACGTGCGCGTACGCGATGGCGAGCGGCGAGTCCGCCTCGAAGGGCAGCCGCCCGGTGACCAGTTGGAAGAGCATGATGCCGACGGAGTAGAGGTCCGAGCGGGCGTCGACGCCACGGCCGAGGGCCTGCTCCGGCGAGAGGTACTGCGGGGTGCCGACGACCATGCCGGTCTGCGTCATCGACGTGACGCCGGACTGCATCGCGCGGGCGATGCCGAAGTCCATCACCTTCACGACGTTGCGCTTGGTCATCATCACGTTGCCGGGCTTGATGTCGCGGTGGACCAGGCCCATCTCGTGGCTGATCTCCAGGGCCGCGAGCACATCGGCGGTGATCTTCAGTGCCTGGTCGGACGGCATCGCGCCGTACTGCGCGACGGAGGCGTCGAGCACCGAGCCGAGCGGCTTGCCCTCGACGTACTCCATGACGATGTACGGCATCGTCGCGCCGTCCAGCTCGTCCTCGCCGGTGTCGAAGACCGACACGATGTTGGTGTGCGTGAGCTTCGCCACCGACTGGGCCTCGCGGCGGAAGCGCTCGCGGAAGGACTGTTCGCGGCCGAGTTCGCTGTGCAGGGTCTTGATGGCGACCTGGCGGTCGAGCACGGAGTCGTAGGCGAGGTGCACGGAGGCCATGCCGCCCTCGCCCAGCAGATCGCGCAGTTGGTAGCGGCCGCCGGCCAGCGAACGCCCCGCATACCGCCCCTGTGCGCCGTCCTGGCTGCTCATCTTGTGCGTCCCCCATCGGCGCGGTTGCCGGACGGCTCCGCGGCTGGTGATCGATAACCGCTATTCCAGGCCAAGTCTGCCCCAGGACGATGACGCGTCAAGCTCGGTGCCCGTTCCGTGACCGTACGCGCAAGAAGCGTCTCGGAAGCGTTACAAGTTTGCGCATGGGCACCGGCAAAGGCTTTGATGTCCGGTCCACCTCGAATCGGGAGGTGGTGTGAAGGCTGTAGCGTGGCCGACGGAGTACCCCGTTATCGCGACGTACTCAGTTTCAAGTACCACGACCAGAAACGACGGCGAGGACTGATGGCACAGACGCAGCGCGCTCAGGGCCCGTCCGACCCCGAGGCGACTGGCGGCGGAATGTCAGACGCGCCTGAGTTGTGGGGGAATGGCGGGCTTGTCGGAGACGGCCGATATCGGCTGACGCACAGACTCGGCCGGGGCGGCATGGCCGAGGTGTTCGCGGCCGAAGACGTACGGCTCGGCCGTACGGTCGCGGTCAAGCTCCTCCGCTCCGACCTTGCCGAGGACCCGGTCTCCAAGGCGCGTTTCACGCGTGAGGCACAGTCCGTCGCGGGCCTCAACCACCACGCTGTGGTCGCCGTGTACGACTCCGGTGAAGACGTCGTCGGGCCGAACGTCGTCCCCTACATCGTCATGGAGATCGTCGAGGGCCGCACGATCCGCGACCTGCTGATCAACGCGGAGGCCCCGGGCCCCGAGCAGGCGCTGATCATCGTCTCCGGGGTGCTCGAAGCGCTCGCCTACTCCCACCAGCACGGCATCGTGCACCGTGACATCAAGCCCGCGAACGTGATCATCACCCACGCAGGTGCGGTGAAGGTGATGGACTTCGGCATCGCGCGCGCCCTGCACGGCGCGCAGTCGACGATGACGCAGACCGGCATGGTCATGGGCACGCCCCAGTACCTGTCGCCCGAGCAGGCGCTCGGCAAGGCCGTCGACCACCGCTCCGACCTGTACGCGACGGGCTGTCTCCTCTACGAACTGCTCGCGCTGCGGCCGCCGTTCACCGGCGAGACGCCGCTCTCCGTGGTCTACCAGCACGTCCAGGACACGGCCGTACCGCCCTCCGAGGTCTCGGACGCGGCGCCGCCGGAGCTGGACGGGCTCGTCATGCGCTCCCTCGCCAAGGACCCGGACGACCGGTTCCAGACGGCCGAGGAGATGCGCGGACTCGTCCAGTACGGGCTGCAGATGCTGCACGAGCAGGGCAGCCACACCGGGACCTGGAACACCGGGCCCGTCGAGATGCACGAGGGCGGCAACACCCCCGCGATGGGCGTCGCGGGCACGGCGGCGATGGGGCACCCGGACTCCGGGACCGCGCAGATCCCCAGCCCGATGCTGCCCTCGCGGGGCGGCGACGACGGCGGCTTCGAAGGCGGTCACCGCGGTGGCAAGGGCGGCCGCGGCAAGATGTGGATCTTCGTGGTGCTCGCGATCATCGCCATCGCGGTGGGCGTGACGTTCGCGCTGACCGCGGCGGACAAGAAGAACCAGAAGGACCCGCCGAAGACTCCTGAGACCAAGCAGTCGCAGGAGAAGGAGCCGAGCGAGAGCGCGGACGAGACCACGGACGAGGAGACCGACCCCGGCGCGGACCCCGGCGGGCAGACGGACTACAACCCGCCGACCAACCAGCCGACCAGGCCCACCCAGCCCACCCAGGGCACCACCCAGCCCACCACGGACCCGACGACGCCGACCGGCGAGCCGACGACCGCGGACCCGACCACGGACCCGACCACGGATCCCACCGAGGACCCGCCGGAGACGACGGATCCGACGGACGACGGTGAGGACCCGGGCGCCGGGGGCGGCGACGGGGCCTGAACCCCTCGTACGGACAACGACGCGTGCGGACACGACGAAAGGGCCGACCCGACCGGGTCGGCCCTTTCGCGCGAGTCAGAGGATGTACTGGAGCGAGCGGTCGTGGCCCGCCCGCAGCGTGTGGACCGTGGCGAACTGCGGCTCTATCCGCAGGTACACCGGGTCGAAGAGCTCGCCGTCCGCGAAGTGCGGGGTGGGACCGAAGAGTTCGAGCTCGGCGTTGGTCGGCTCGACGGCCTCGCAGACGCCCACCAGCTGGACCGTCCACTGGCCCTCGCGGGCGGTCGCCACATTGAGGTTGTCCGCGCCGTACGCGACGACACTGCCGACACATGCGTGGTGGTAGCCGTAGCCCTTGTGCATGCGGAGAAGGATCTTGCCGTCGACGACGATGTGGCGCGCCGCGGCGAGGAAGGGCAGCGCGCGCATGCTGGTCGCCACCCGGCCGTAGTCGCTGCGGCGGAGCAGTTCGAAGGCGAGCTGTTCGTCGGTGGGCATGACCACCACTTTGGTTCATGGACAGGATGTCGGAAAAGGGGATCCCGCCCTGAGAAGGCGGGGACGTAAGTCCCGGCCGGGGCTGCCCTCCCGGCCCGTCCCCGCTTGTCCTCCCGGCCCCGTTCCGCTGTCCCACGGGCGGAGAACGCCTCCCTCAGTGCTGCTTCTCCGCCTGCATGCGCGCCACATAGGCGGCCGCCTGCGAACGGCGCTCCATGCCCAGCTTGGAAAGGAGGCTGGAGACGTAATTCTTGATCGTCTTCTCGGCCAGGTGGAGGCGCTCGCCGATCACGCGGTTGGTCAGGCCCTCGCCGATCAGGTCGAGGATCTTCCGCTCCTGGTCGGTGAGGTTGGCCAGGCGGTCGTCGCCCTTGGGGTTGTTGCCGTCCCGCAGCCGCTCCAGGACCCGGGCGGTGGCCACGGGGTCGAGCAGGGACTTGCCGGCGGCCACGTCCCGTACGGCCGTGAGGAGTTCATTGCCCCTGATGGCCTTGAGGACATAGCCGGAGGCACCGGCCATGATCGCGTCGAAGAGCGCCTCGTCGTCGGCGAACGAGGTGAGCATCAGGCACTTGATGTCCTCGTTCTGCGAGCGGATCTCGCGGCAGACCTCGACACCGCTGCCGTCCGGCAGGCGCACGTCGAGCACCGCCACGTCGGGCCGCGTCGCGGGGATCCTGACCAGGGCGTCTGCCGCGGTCCCCGCCTCGCCGACCACCTCGATGTCGGACTCCACGGAGAGCAGCTCATGGACTCCACGCCGGACCACTTCATGGTCGTCGAGGAGAAATACCGTAATTTTTCCGTCTTCGCGCACGGAGCCAGTCTCACACACGATCTCTTTCTACGCCCGGGCGGAACCCTTCCCGTGCGCGGGGTGGCCGGGATAACGTGCCGGTGTTCCGGCCCCCTGCCAGGCTGTGATCAGTGCTGTGACCAGGAAGTGTTCCCGCCTTTCTCGATTTACTCGGAAATCCAAGCAATCAGGTACTTGGAAATCCAAGCAAATTCGCAGGTCAGATGGGGTTTCACAGAATTGGGAAGCACTGGGTAACGTGCATTGAGCAGGGCGCTCGCCGGGGCACCTGTCACGCCTGTTCCCGGCCGAGTCGCACCCACCCCGTGCGCGGGCACGGACCAGGCGAGCCGCACTGGCCAGCCCGGTAATCCCGGGGGCCGGACCGACGGAGGAGCACACGTGACCGTGGAGAGCACCGCCGCGCGCAAACCGCGCCGCAGCAGTACGGGCGGCGGCAAGCGCGCAAGCACCAAGAAGGCCGCGCCGCAGAAGGGCGCCGAGCCCGAGCTCGTGCAGCTGCTGACCCCTGAGGGCAAGCGGGTCGAGAACGCCGAGTACGACGGGTACGTCGCCTCGATCACCCCCGAGGAACTGCGCGGTCTCTACCGCGACATGGTCCTCACCCGCCGCTTCGACGCCGAGGCCACCGCTCTGCAGCGCCAGGGCGAGCTGGGCCTGTGGGCCTCGCTGCTGGGCCAGGAGGCCGCCCAGATCGGCTCGGGGCGCGCCACCCGCGACGACGACTACGTGTTCCCCACGTACCGCGAGCACGGCGTCGCCTGGTGCCGCGGCGTCGACCCGACGAACCTGCTCGGCATGTTCCGCGGCGTGAACAACGGCGGCTGGGACCCGAACAGCAACAACTTCCACCTGTACACGATCGTCATCGGCTCACAGACGCTGCACGCCACCGGCTACGCGATGGGCGTGGCCAAGGACGGCGCGGACTCGGCCGTGATCGCGTACTTCGGAGACGGTGCCTCCAGCCAGGGTGACGTCGCCGAATCGTTCACCTTCTCCGCGGTCTACAACGCGCCCGTCGTGTTCTTCTGCCAGAACAACCAGTGGGCCATCTCCGAGCCGACCGAGCGCCAGACCCGGGTGCCGCTGTTCCAGCGCGCGCAGGGCTACGGCTTCCCCGGCGTACGGGTCGACGGCAACGACGTGCTCGCCGTGCTCGCCGTGACCCGGTGGGCCCTGGAGCGGGCGCGTACGGGCGAGGGCCCCGCGCTGATCGAGGCGTTCACGTACCGCATGGGCGCGCACACCACGTCCGACGACCCGACCAAGTACCGCAGGGACGAGGAGCGGGAGGCCTGGGAGGCCAAGGACCCGATCCTGCGCCTGCGCGCCTACCTGGAGTCCGAGGGCCACGCGGACGAGGCCTTCTTCGCGGAACTCGAGGACGAGAGCGAAGCGTTGGGCAAGCGAGTGCGAGAGGTGGTGCGGGCGATGCCGGATCCGGATCTGATGGCGATCTTCGAGAACGTGTACGCGGACGGGCACGCGCTCGTCGACGAGGAGCGCGCCCAGTTCGCCGCCTACCAGGCGTCGTTCGCGGACGGAGAGGGCAAGTAGCCATGGCCGTACAGAAGTTGCCCCTCGCCAAAGCGATCAACGAATCGCTGCGTACGGCGCTGGAGACCGACCCCAAGGTCCTGATCATGGGTGAGGACGTCGGCAAGCTCGGCGGCGTCTTCCGCGTGACGGACGGGCTGCAGAAGGACTTCGGCGAGGAGCGGGTCATCGACACCCCGCTCGCCGAGTCGGGCATCGTGGGCACGGCGATCGGCCTCGCGCTGCGCGGCTACCGGCCCGTGGTGGAGATCCAGTTCGACGGCTTCGTCTTCCCCGCGTACGACCAGATCGTCACGCAGCTCGCGAAGATGCACGCCCGCGCGCTCGGCAAGATCAAGATGCCGGTCGTCATCCGCATTCCGTACGGCGGCGGCATCGGCGCGGTCGAGCACCACAGCGAGTCGCCCGAGACGCTGTTCGCGCATGTGGCGGGCCTGAAGGTGGTCTCGCCCTCCAACTCGGCCGACGCGTACTGGATGATGCAGCAGGCCATCCAGAGCGACGACCCGGTGATCTTCTTCGAGCCGAAGCGGCGCTACTGGGACAAGTCCGAGGTCGACAAGGAAGCGATCCCCGGGCCGCTGCACAAGGCCGTCGTGGCGCGCCCCGGTTCGGACCTCACCCTCGCCGCGT
Organism: Streptomyces kanamyceticus; assembly: GCF_008704495.1. NCBI lineage: Bacteria > Bacillati > Actinomycetota > Actinomycetes > Kitasatosporales > Streptomycetaceae > Streptomyces > Streptomyces kanamyceticus. Next base: position 4,936,707 of record NZ_CP023699.1, on the reverse strand, counting down.
ACGGCCCGATGGTGAAGGTCTGCCTGGAGGCGGCCGCGGCCGCCGAGGAGGAGGGCAAGTCCCTCGAAGTCGTCGACCTGCGCTCGATGTCCCCGATCGACTTCGACGCGGTGCAGTCCTCGGTGGAGAAGACCCGCCGCCTGGTCGTCGTGCACGAGGCCCCGGTCTTCCTGGGCACCGGCGCGGAGATCGCGGCGCGCATCACCGAGCGGTGCTTCTACCACCTGGAGGCCCCGGTGCTCCGGGTCGGCGGCTATCACGCGCCGTACCCGCCCGCGCGCCTGGAGGAGGAGTACCTGCCGGGCCTTGACCGGGTGCTCGACGCCGTCGACCGCTCGCTTGCGTACTGAGGAGAGGGTCGTGACGACGATGACTGACACAGCTGCGGCCGAGTTCAAGATGCCGGACGTCGGTGAGGGGCTCACCGAGGCGGAGATCCTCAAGTGGTACGTGGCGGTGGGCGACACCGTCACCGACGGGCAGGTGGTGTGCGAGGTCGAGACGGCCAAGGCGGCCGTCGAACTGCCCATTCCGTTCAACGGGGTGGTGGCTGAGCTCCGGTTCCCGGAGGGGACGACGGTTGACGTCGGCCAGGTGATCATCACGGTCGACGTGGGTGGGGGTGCGCCTGCGGCGCAGGCTGAGCAGAGTGCCCCTGCGGAGGAGGATGCTCCTGCCGGGCGGCAGCCGGTGCTCGTGGGCTATGGAGTGGCCGAGTCCTCCACGAAGCGGCGGGCGCGGAAGGTCGGCTCTGCTGATGCTGCCGTCGCGACGCCGGAGACGGGGGTTGTGCCCCCCCGTCCCGCCGAGCGGGACAATGGCCCACAACAGGGCGGCGCACAACGGGAGATGCTGAACGGGCACGGTGGCGAACGCCCGCTCGCCAAGCCGCCCGTGCGCAAGCTCGCCAAGGACCTCGGGGTCGATCTGGCGACCGTCACGCCGTCCGGGCCCGACGGGATCATCACCCGCGAGGACGTGCACGCGGCGGTGGCCCCGGCGCCGGTCGCCGCACCCGAGCCGCAGGTGATCGAGGCGCCCGCTCCCGCCCCGGTGGTGAGCGGGGATGCCCGCGAGACCCGCATCCCCGTCAAGGGCGTGCGCAAGGCGACCGCTCAGGCGATGGTCACCTCGGCGTTCACCGCGCCGCACGTCACGGAGTTCGTGACGGTCGACGTGACGCGGACGATGAAGCTGGTCGAGGAGCTCAAGCAGGACCGGGCGTTCGAGGGGCTGCGGGTCAATCCGCTGCTGCTCATCTCCAAGGCCCTGCTCGTCGCGATCCGGCGGAACCCGGACGTCAACGCGGCCTGGGACGACGCGAATCAGGAGATCGTCCAGAAGCACTATGTGAATCTGGGCATCGCCGCGGCCACTCCGCGCGGTCTGATCGTGCCGAACATCAAGGACGCGCACGCCAAGACCCTGCCCGAACTGGCCGGTTCGCTCGGCGAGTTGGTCTCCACGGCCCGCGCGGGCAAGACCTCGCCCGGTGACATGCAGGGCGGCACGGTCACGATCACGAACGTCGGCGTCTTCGGCATCGACACGGGCACGCCGATCCTGAACCCCGGCGAGTCCGCGATCCTCGCGGTCGGCGCGATCAAGCTCCAGCCGTGGGTCCACAAGGGCAAGGTCAAGCCCCGTCAGGTGACCACGCTCGCGCTCTCCTTCGACCACCGCCTGGTGGACGGGGAGCTCGGCTCCAAGGTGCTCGCCGACGTGGCGGCGGTCCTTGAGCGCCCCAAGCGGCTCCTCACCTGGGCGTAGCCGCCCGTACGACGAAGGGGCCCGCCGCGGATCGCGCGGCGGGCCCCTTCGTCGTACGCGGGGTGAGTCAGACCTTGAAGCCGTAGTCCATCAGCTTCTTCGCGTCCTTGGTGCGGTTGGCCACGGAGGACGACGTGAGGACCGTGCCGATGACGGTCTTGCCGCTGCGCGTCGCCGCGAAGACCAGGCAGTACTTCGCCTCCGGGCCGGAGCCCGTCTTCACGCCGATGGCGCCGCGGTAGGAGCCGAGCAGGCCGTTCGTGTTCGACCACGACATGTAGCGGTAGCCGCCGCTCTTCGTCGTGACCTTCTGCTTCGTCGACTTCGTCTTCACGACCGAACGGAACGTGGAGTACTTCATCGAGCTGCTCGCGAGCTTCGTCAGGTCGCGCGGCGTCGAGTAGTTGCTGCCGTTCCCGATGCCGTCGAACGAATCGAAGTGGGTGTTCTTCAGGTTCAGGTTCTTGGCCGTCGTGTTCATCTGGCCGATGAAGTTCTTCACGCGCTTGGCGCGGGTGGAACCCTTGCCGAACTTGTCCGCCAGCGCGTACGCGGCGTCGCAGCCGGACGGCAGCATCAGACCGTAGAGGAGCTGGCGGACGGTGACCTTGTCACCGACGATCAGCCGCGCCGACGACGCGCTGTTCCTGACGATGTAGTCGCTGTAGGCCTTCTGGACCGTGACCTTGGAGTTCAGGTTCAGGTTCCGCTGGCCGAGCACCACGCGCGCCGTCATTATCTTCGTCGTGGAGCCGGTGGAACGGCGGGTGTCGGCGGCCTTGGTGAACAGGGTCTTGCCGGTGCCGTTGTTCATCACGAAGCCGCCCTTGGCGACGATCGACGGCTTCGGCGGTGCGGCCGCGTGGGCCGGGGTCGCGAGGGCGCCGCCGGCCAGTATCGCGCTCGCAGTCATCGCTACGACCGATACGCGCCGTACATCCTTAATGCCGGTTTTCAAGTTACCTACTCCAAATGCCCCTGGTTGGCGGCCACATGAAGGTGCCGCTCACACATAAGACGAGTGAGGGGGGTAAATGGATGTGCCGAGATGCCCGCCATGTGGACGAGTCTGTCGGCGTATACGTGTTGTATCTATGCTGTGCGCATGCCAGCAAGTACCCTCACCGCCGCCAAGCGGCCGCCCGCCGCCGAGCGCGTCTACGCACACGTCAAGCAAGCCGTCCTCGACCGTCGTTACGAGGGCGGCACGCTGCTCACCGAGGGCGAGCTCGCCGAGGCGGTGGGGGTGTCCCGCACCCCGGTGCGCGAGGCGCTGCTCAAGCTGGAGGTGGAGGGGCTGCTGCGGCTCTACCCCAAGAAGGGCGCCCTGGTCCTGCCGGTCTCCGCGCAGGAGATCGCCGACGTCGTCGAGACGCGGCTGCTCGTCGAGACGCACTCCGTGCGCAAGGCGGTGCCCGCCCCCGCCGGGCTGCTCGACCGGCTCGGCGAGCTCCTCGCCAAGCAGCGGGTGCAGGCCGCGGCGGGGGACCTCGCGGCGGCCGCCGTCACCGACCGGTGCTTCCACGCCGAGATCGTGCGCAGCGGCGGCAACGAGATCCTCTCGCGCCTCTACGACCAGCTGCGCGACCGGCAGCTGCGGATGGGCGTCGCCGTGATGCACTCGCACCCCGACCGGATCGCCAAGACGCTCACCGAGCACGAGGAGATCCTCGCCGCGCTCACCGCGGGCGACACCGAGGCCGCGGTGGCCGTGGTCACCCGGCACGTCGGCTGGTTCCAGAACCTCGCGAGGGGCGAGGTCCGATGAGCTCCGCCACCGCGCCCGTCTCCCTGCCCGGTGATCCCCCGGGCGGGAAGAAGGCCGTGCTCGTCTGGGGCATCGGCGTCGCCGTCTACTTCGTCGCCGTCATCTTCCGTACGTCCCTCGGGGTCGCGGGCCTGGACGCCGCCGACCGCTTCCACGTCAACGCGTCGGCCCTGTCGACCTTCTCGATCCTCCAGCTGCTCGTGTACGCGGGCATGCAGATACCCGTCGGCCTGATGGTCGACCGGCTCGGCACCAAGAAGGTGCTGACCATGGGCGTAGTCCTCTTCACGATCGGGCAGCTCGGCTTCGCGCTCTCCCCGACGTACGGAATGGCGCTCGCCTCCCGCGCCCTGCTCGGCTGCGGCGACGCGCTGACGTTCATCAGCGTCCTCAGGCTCGGCACCCGCTGGTTCCCGGCCCGGCGCGGCCCGCTCGTCGCGCAGCTCGCGGGCCTGGTGGGCATGGCGGGCAACCTCGTCTCCACCCTCGTCCTCGCCCGGCTGCTGCACTCGGTCGGCTGGACCGCCGCGTTCGCGGGCAGCTCGCTGTGCGGCGTCGTCGTCCTGGTCCTGATGACGCTCTTCCTCAAGGACCACCCCGAGGGGCACGAGCCGGAGCCCGTGCGGCACACCGGATCGGGTTTCGTACGGCAGCAGATCGCCCTGTCCTGGCGGGAGCCCGGCACCCGGCTCGGCCTGTGGGTGCACTTCACCACGCAGTTCCCCGCGATGGTCTTCCTGCTCCTGTGGGGCCTGCCCTTCCTCGTCGAGGCGCAGGGGCTCTCCCGGGCGACGGCCGGGGAACTGCTCACCCTGGTCGTGCTCTCCAACATGGCCGTCGGACTCCTGTACGGCCAGATCGTCGCCCGGCACCACGCCGCGCGCCTGCCGCTGGCGCTCGGCACCGTCGGCGCGACGGCGACGGCCTGGGCGGCCACGCTCGGCTACCCCGGCGAGCACGCGCCGATGTGGCTCCTCGTCGTCCTGTGCACCGTGCTCGGCGCGTGTGGTCCCGCCTCCATGATCGGCTTCGACTTCGCGCGGCCCGCGAACCCGCCGGAGCGCCAGGGCACGGCGTCCGGCATCACCAACATGGGCGGCTTCGTCGCCTCCATGACGACGCTGCTCGCCATCGGCATCCTGCTCGACGCGACGGACCAGAACTATCGCGTGGCGTTCTCCGCGGTGTTCGTGCTGGAGGCGGTCGGGCTCTGGCAGATCTTGCGCCTCAAGTCGCTCGCGGTGCGCAGGGAGCGGGAGCGGGTTGTCGCCAGCCGCGTGGAGGCTGTGCACGTGCCTGTCTGAGCCGGGTTTCGGGGGCTCTGCCCCCGGACCCCCGGTCCTCAAACGCCGGACGGGCTATCCCTCTTCTTACGGCGTCACCGCGAAGTTGCGCAGGATCGCGTCCGCCAGCTCGTGGTCGCCCTCTATCTTCACGCGGTCCGCCACCGACGCGTACGTCACGCGGCCGCAGGCGAGCTTGAAGTAGGTCTCCCAGTCGAGGCCGAGGGTGGCGAGCGGGCCGAGTGAGGGGGCGCTGTCGACGGTGGCCTTGCCCTCGGCGTCCACACGGACCGTGCGCAGGAACTCGACGGGGCCGCTGACGTCGAAGACGACCGCCGAATTCGGGGGCGCGCCCGCCTTCTTGGCGACGACCTTCGGCAGCCCCTGCAGCAGCAGGTCCCGGGCGACGAGGGCGCCGGGGGAGTCGAGGTTGCCGGGCTTCTTCAGCGTCGTGCGCAGGTCCTGCTCGTGCACCCAGACGTCGAAGGCCCGCATGCGGGTGGCCAGTTCGAGGGTCTGCTCGGTGCCGAGCGGGCCGCGGATCTTGTGGGAGGGGTCGCGCGACTCGTTCCGCAGCTGCCGCGAGCGGCGGATGATCGTGTACTCCAGCTCGGAGGTCATCTCGGGCGCCGTGTGGTGGCGGCGGACGTCGACCTGCATCTCCATGTACCGCTGACCCTCGGTCTGTACGTGGTACAGGTCGCGGGGCAGGGTGTGGATCGGACGGGGGTCGCCCAGCATCTCGCAGTCGAGGCCGATGACATGGGAGATGATGTCCCGCACCGACCAGCCGGGGCAGGGAGTGGCCCAACTCCACTCTCCCTCGGCGAGCGGGTTCACCAGCTCGGATATCGCTTCCACTGACTGGGTCCAGGCATCGGCGTAGGTTTGCAGGCTGGGATGGAGACTCACGGGACCCCTCGGCGGTCGTACGCGGGCGGTGGGTGTCTGAGACGCTAAGTTACGCTGCCCAGAGGCACCCCGGCAGTGCTTTCGTGTGACGATCGTAGGCCGTGTTGACGGCTCGAATGCCAGGACGGTGGTAGTGTGCGCGCCTCTCTGATCCAGATCGCCGTAGACGAGGGCGAATCGGTCAATTCCCGTAGGACACGCGTCTCTTCGCTGGTCCGCGAGGTCGCGGAACGGGAAGGTTCCGGCCTGGTTGTCCTGCCCGAGCTGTGGACCACGGGAGCCTTCGCGTACGAAGCGTTCGCGAGTGAGGCCGAGCCGCTCGAAGGCCCGACGTACGAGGCGATGGCGAAGGCCGCGAGCGACGCGGGCGTGTGGCTGCACGCCGGATCCATCCCCGAGCGGGACCCGGACGGACCGCTCTACAACACCTCCCTCGTCTTCTCCCCCGACGGCCAACTCGCCGCCGCCTACCGGAAGATCCACCGCTTCGGCTTCGACCAGGGCGAGGCCGTCATGATGGCCGCCGGGTCCGAACTGGCCACGGTGCGCACGACGGACACCACGCTCGGCCTGGCCACCTGCTACGACCTGCGTTTCCCGGAGCTCTTCAGGGGGCTCGTCGACGCGGGCGCCGAGATGTTCGTGGTGCCCGCGGGATGGCCCGCGCGGCGGCGCGAGCACTGGCGCCTGTTCGCCAGGGCGCGGGCGGTCGAGGACCAGGTGTACGTCCTGGCCTGCGGCACGGGCGGGACGCACGCGGGGGTCCCGCAGGCCGGGCACAGCGTCGTCGTCGACCCCTGGGGCGAGGTGCTCGCCGAGGCGGGGGACGGCGAGGAGGTGCTCACCGTCGATCTCGATCCGGCGAAGGTGGCCGAGACCAGGGAGCAGTTCCCCGCGCTCAAGGACCGTCTGCTCGGCCTGGCCGCGCCCCGCCGCTGACGGGGCGGGGGCGGGCGGCCCGGCGGGCGACGTGCTCAGTCCTCCCCGCGCTCCTTCTCGGCGAGCCGGATCACGCAGACCGTGACGGCGAGGAGCAGCGCGGGATCGGCGTCCTCGCGCACCACGTGCAGGCCGTACGTCTCGCGGACGCGGAACCAGCGGCGCGAGATGTCGGCGAGCAGTTCACCGTCGTACTCGATGGCGAACTCGCGGTCGAGGATCTTGCCGCTGACGTCGAGCGTCGTCGTGCCGTCCGCCAGCTCCACGCGGTAGTGGTTGCGCAGCAGAGAGAGCCGTTTGCGCTTCACCCTGGCCAGCGGTTCGCCCTCGCGCTCGATCACCATCGTGTCGCGCAGGGCGAGCAGCTTGGCGTGGATGTCGATCAGGACGCGGCCCTGCATGTCCTTCAGCTCGAAGGTGTCGCGCAGGCGCATCGCCTTGCCGTCGACGAAGAAGACCTTGCGGCCCTGGTCGTCCTCGATCCAGTAGTCGTCGCCGATGCCGAGCATGCGGTCGCGCACGAGAAGTTTCATGACGTCATGACTACCCCGATGACTACCCCGTACCGCCGCACATCGGACACGTCGGTGACTCGATGACTCGGCGGGTCAGTAGCCGCGCCGATCCTGCTCCGGTTCGACGACGGTGGTCCGGGCGACCGGCGGCACGGCCCGCCTGCGCCGCCTCCCTGGTGTAGTGGCTGCCGACGTCCCGGGTACCCGGGACGTCGGCAGCCACACAACGGAAGCGGTACTCAGCCCTCCAGGAACGCCACGAGCGCGTTGGCCAGCATGTGCGGGTCGTCGGCGCCGCACAGCTCGCGCACGCTGTGCATGGAGAGGATCGCGACACCGATGTCGACCGTCTTGATGCCGTGGCGCGCCGCGGTGATCGGGCCGATGGTGGTGCCGCACGGCATCGCGTTGTTCGAGACGAACGACTGGAAGGGCACGCCCGCCTTCTCGCACGCGGCGGCGAACACCGCGCGGCCCGCGCCGTCCGTGGCGTAACGGTTGTTCACGTTGACCTTGAGGATCGGGCCGCCGTTGGCGCGCGGGTGGTGCGTCGGGTCGTGCCGCTCCGCGTAGTTGGGGTGCACGGCGTGGCCGGTGTCGGAGGAGAGGCAGACGGTCCCGGCGAAGGCCCGCGCCCGGTCCTCGTACGTACCGCCGCGCGCGAACACGGACCGCTCCAGGACGGTGCCGAGCAGCGGGCCGTCGGCGCCGGTGTCGGACTGCGAGCCGTTCTCCTCGTGGTCGAAGGCGGCGAGCACGGGGATGTACGGGAGGTCCTCCTGGGCGGCGACGGCGGCGAGGGCGGCCGTGGCGGCGTGCACGGACAGGAGGTTGTCCATGCGGGGGCCCGCGACCAGTTCGCGGTCGCGGCCGAGGAAGGCGGGCGGCTCGACGGAGTACGTCATGAGGTCCCAGCCGGTGACGTCGCCCTCTCCGAGTCCGGTCTCCTCCTCCAGGAAGCGGATCAGATCGCCCTCGTGGACGTCGTCGCCGAGTCCCCAGATGGGCTGCATGTGCTTCTGCTTGTCGAGCTTGAGACCGTCGGTGTGCACGGAACGGTCCATGTGGATGGCCAGTTGGGGCACCCGGAGCAGCGGCCGGTCGATGTTCACGAGCCGCGAGGTGCCGTCGCGCAGCGAGAGCCGCCCGGCCAGGCCGAGGTCCCGGTCGAGCCAGGAGTTGAGCAGCGGTCCGCCGTAGATCTCGACCGCGACCTGGCGCCAGCCGTGCGCGCCGGTGTCGGGCTGCGGCTTCACGCGCAGGTTCGGGGAGTCGGTGTGCGCGCCGACGATCCGGAAGGGAGTGTTCGCCGCGGCACCCTCGGGGACGAACCAGGCGACGACGGCGCCGCCCCGCAGCACGTACTTCCCGCCACTGGTGCCGTCCCAGGCGTCGGTCTCCTCGACCTGCCGGAAACCGGCCTTCTCCAGCCGCTCGGCGGCGCTCGCCACGGCGTGGTACGGCGAGGGGCTCGCGGCGAGGAAGGACATGAGGTCTTCGGTGTGGCCGCGGTCGAAGGGCCCGGAGGGTGTGCGCATGGCTGCCAGCCTAATGGGAACGGTGTTCGGGTGGCTGGGCGATCAGAGGCGGTCGATCTCGGTGAGGTCGATGTCGATCGTGAACGGCACGGCGAGCTTGAGCCGGTCGTGGTGGACGCCGGAGCAGGCGTAGGCGCCGGTGTGCGGGTCGAGCTCGTAGGTATGGACGGCGGGCCGGTCGTTCTCGTCCATCCTGACCAGCCAGTAGTGCCGGATGCCCGCCGTGGCGTACTTGCGGGGCTTGGTGTCCTGGTCGCGGTCCTCGGAGTCGGGGGAGACGACTTCTACGGCGAGGAGGACGTCCTCGGCCTGGTAGCGGGTCTGGGTCTGGTCGGCGTCGGCCTCCGCGGCCACGACCACGAGGTCCGGCTCGGGCGCCTGCTTGCGGCCGAGGACGACGGCCATCTCGCGGCGCACGCGCAGGTGCTCCGGAATGGTGGCGCGCAGACCTTGCTCCAAGAGGAACATCGCCAGTGTGTGGAACTTGCGCTGCGGACTCACGAAGACCAGGCTCCCGTCGATCAACTCGGTGTGCGGCGGGAGGTCGAGGGTGAAGAAGTCGTCCGTGGTGTAGCCGTCCTGTGGCGGCATCGGCCACGCCGAACCATCGGGCTGGAGCGCGTGCTGCGCGTCGGTTCGGGGCTCGGCGGTCATGGTTCCTCCCATGGGCGGGATTCTCGGCCGTTCCGTCAGCGTACCCAGGGCGTACGACAATGCCGCCACCCGAAAGGATCAGGTAGCGGCATCGCGCTGACGTGCGAGAGAAATCTGGTCGAATCGGGTCGGACTAGAACGCCGCCTCGTCCAGCTCCATCAGGTCCAGCTCCACGCCCTCGGCGAGCTTGCGCTCGCCGGCGACGCCCGGCAGGACGTTCGTGGCGAAGAACTTGGCTGCCGCGATCTTGCCCTCGTAGAAGGGCACGTCCTTGCTGGAGGCCGTCTCCAGCTTCTCCGTGGCGACCGCGGCGCCGCGCAGGAGCAGGTAGCCGACGACGACGTCGCCCGAGGCCATCAGGAGGCGCGTGGTGTTCAGGCCCACCTTGTAGATGGACTTCACGTCCTGCTCCGTGGCCGCGAGGTCGGTCAGCATGACGCCGACGATGGCCTCCAGCTCGACCGCGGCCTTGGCCAGCTCCTCACGGGCGCCGGCAAGGGCCTCGCCGCCCGTGCCGACCGCGAGGAACTTCTTGATCTCCTCGGCGAGGCCGTTCAGCGCGGCGCCCTGGTTGCGGACGATCTTCCGGAAGAAGTAGTCCTGGCCCTGGATCGCCGTGGTGCCCTCGTAGAGGGTGTCGATCTTGGCGTCCCGGATGTACTGCTCGATCGGGTACTCCTGGAGGTACCCCGAGCCGCCGAACGTCTGGAGCGACTGCGCCAGCTGCTCGTAGGACTTCTCCGAGCCGTAGCCCTTGACGATGGGCAGCAGGAGGTCGTTCAGGGCGATCAGCGCCGACGCGTCCTCGCCCGCCGCCTCCTTGATCTGGATGTCGTCCTGGACGGCCGCGGTGTGCAGGACCAGGGCGCGCATGCCCTCGGCGTACGCCTTCTGCGTCATCAGCGAGCGGCGCACGTCCGGGTGGTGAGTGATCGTCACCTTGGGCGCGGTCTTGTCCATGAACTGGGCCAGGTCCGGGCCCTGCACGCGCTCCTTGGCGTACTCCAGGGCGTTCAGGTAACCCGTCGAGAGCGTCGCGATGGCCTTCGTGCCGACCATCATGCGGGCGAACTCGATGATCATGAACATCTGGCGGATGCCGTCGTGCTTGTCACCGATCAGCCAGCCCTTGGCGGGGTGCTGGTCGCCGAACGTCATCTCGCACGTGTTGGACGCCTTGAGGCCCATCTTGTGCTCGACGTTGGTCGCGTAGACGCCGTTGCGCTCGCCGAGCTCGCCGGTCTCCCAGTCGAACTCGTACTTCGGTACGAGGAAGAGCGAGAGGCCCTTCGTGCCGGGGCCGTGGCCCTCGGGGCGGGCGAGGACGTAGTGGAGGATGTTCTCCGACATGTCGTGCTCACCGGACGTGATGAAGCGCTTCACGCCCTCGATGTGCCAGGAGCCGTCCTCCTGCTGCACGGCCTTGGTGCGGCCCGCGCCCACGTCCGACCCTGCGTCCGGCTCGGTCAGGACCATCGTGGAGCCCCACTGCTTCTCGACGGCGATCGAGGCGACCTTCTTCTGCGCCTCGTTGCCCTCTTCGAAGAGGATGCCCGCGAACGCGGGACCGGAGGAGTACATCCAGATCGCCGGGTTCGCGCCGAGCAGCAGCTCCGCGTACGCCCAGATCAGGGAGCGCGGCGAGGTGGTGCCGCCGATCTCCTCGGGCAGGCCGAGGCGCCAGTACTCGGAGTCCATGAAGGCCTGGTAGCTCTTCTTGAACGTGGCGGGGACCGGTGCGGTGTTGGTCTCCGGGTCGAAGACCGGCGGGTTGCGGTCGGCGTCCTCGAAGGACTCCGCCAGCTCGTTCTCGGCGAGGCGGCGCAGCTCGTCGAGGACGGTCTTGGCGGTGTCGACGTCCATCTCCGCGAACGGGCCGGTGCCGTACAGCTTGTCGCGCCCGAGCACCTCGAAGAGGTTGAACTCGATGTCGCGGAGATTCGACTTGTAGTGGCCCATGGCGAAGGCTCCGTAAGCAGGAAAGGGATGAATACCAGCAAGTAGCTACGATGATGCTACCCGCCGGTAATAAGATGCAACCCCTAATAGGTCATCTGTGACTCAGTACTCTTGCGGGCATGTACGGCTACGACCAGAACCCCGGCGCCCAGCAGCAGTACGCTCCGCCGGGCGCGCAGCCGCCGCCGCAGCAGATGCAGGGCATGCCCGGCGGTGGCTACGGCCAGCAGCCTCCCCTCTACCCCGAGCCCTCGCCGCCGTCCCTCGCGGACGCGGTGCGCGCGTTCACCACGGGCTCGATGGCCGCCGAGGACTTCCAGCAGGCCTTCGCCACCTCGAAGGTCTACTGCCCGCGCGGCGACAACCCCGGCTTCCTCGCGCTGCACAACACCCAGCAGCCCGTGATCCCGATGTTCACCTCGCTCAAGGAGCTGCGGCGGTACGCGGGCAAGGACTCCAAGTACTTCGTGATCACCGGCGCGGAGGTCATCGACCTCCTGCCGACGGGGTACGGGTTCGTCCTCGACATGGAGGGCGAGCACCGGATGGTCTTCGACGCGAAGGCCGTGGAGCAGATGGTGGACTTCGCCATGCGGCGTATGTACGGCTAGGGCCTGACGGGTTCCTGCTGCTCGGCCTTCGGCCTTGCTCCCTGCTCTCGTTCGCTGCCGCGGGCCCGTCGTGGCTTGTCGCGCAGTTCCCCGCGCCCCTTACGGGGCCGCCTCGTGGCTCGTAGATCGTTTTCAGTCATGTCTGAAGCCCGGAGGGAATTCCCTCCGGGCTTCCTTCGTTCCAAGTGGCAGAAAGTTCTACGTTCAACTAAAGTGAGTCCACGAGGAGGTACCGACCATGCCTGCAGTGACTGTCGAGAACCCGCTGACCCTGCCCCGGGTGGTGGCCCCGGCCGATGCCACGGCGCGCCCCGTGCTCGCCGTGACCACCGCGCCGAGCGGCTTCGAGGGCGAGGGGTTCCCGGTGCGCCGGGCCTTCGCGGGAATCAATTACAAGCACCTCGACCCGTTCATCATGATGGACCAGATGGGCGAGGTGGAGTACGAGGCCGGAGAGCCCAAGGGCACGCCCTGGCACCCGCACCGGGGCTTCGAGACGGTCACGTACCTGATCGACGGCACCTTCATCCACCAGGACTCCAACGGTGGCGGCGGCACCATCCAGAACGGCGACACCCAGTGGATGACGGCGGGTTCAGGCCTGTTGCACATCGAGGCGCCGCCGGAGTCCCTCGTCCAGTCCGGCGGGCTCTTCCACGGCCTCCAGCTGTGGGTGAACCTGCCCGCGAGGGACAAGATGATGGACCCCCGCTACCAGGACATCCGCGGCGGCCAGGTCCAGCTGCTCACCACCCCCGACGGCGGCGCGCTGCTCCGCGTCATCGCCGGTGAGCTCGACGGACACCAGGGTCCCGGCATCACGCACACGCCGATCACGATGATCCACGCGACCGTGCGGCCCGGCGCCGAGGTGACGCTGCCCTGGCGCGAGGACTTCAACGGACTCGCGTACGTCCTGGCAGGACGAGGCACCGTCGGTGCCGAGCGCCGTCCGGTGCACATGGGGCAGACCGCGGTCTTCGGCGCGGGCTCCTCGCTGACCGTCCGCGCGGACGAGCGGCAGGACGCGCACGCCCCCGACCTGGAGGTGGTGCTCCTCGGCGGGCAGCCGATCCGGGAGCCGATGGCGCACTACGGCCCGTTCGTGATGAACACCAGGGCCGAACTGGAGCAGGCCTTCGAGGACTTCCAGAAGGGTCTGCTCGGCACGGTCCCGGCCGTTCACGGCATGTAGCCGTACATGTCCACGGCAGGTAGCCGTACATAAGGTGCGGGCTCCGCGCCGCCGTGCTCGGGTAGGAGGGTGAGCACCCTGCTGCCCGAGCCCGCGCGCCGCACCGCCGCCTGGTGCGTGGTCGCCCTCCTGGTCACCGGCGTGGCCGCCGTGGGGATCTGGCTCTGCGTCACCCTGAAGACGGCGGTCACCCCGGTCCTCCTCGCGCTGCTCGGCACCGCGCTCCTTGGCCCGCTCTACCGGCGCCTGGTCCGCATGAAGGTGCAGCGCTCCCTCGCCGCGGGGCTCACCTGCGCGGCCGTCGTCGCCGTCGTCGGCGGGGCCACCTACGTCGTGGTCAAGGCCCTGATCGACAGCGGAGACCAGATCATCGCCTCGCTCAAGCAGGCCGCCACCGACCTGTCGAAGTACTTCGGGGCGGCCGGGACCTCGCTCGACGACATGGCGTCCAACGCCAAGGAACTCTTCGGCAAGTTCGGCGGGACCGCCGCGTCCGGAGTGATCAGCGGGCTCAGCACCGTCGGCGAGATGATGGCGATGGCCGTCCTCGCGCTGCTCCTCGTCTTCTTCTTCCTGCGCGACTCGCAGCGCGCCATGGGCGCGCTGCGCTCGCTCGCCCCCGGCGGCAGCGCCGACACCATCGAGGCCATGGCGCGCCGCGCCTTCGAGGCCATCGAGGGCTTCATGCGGGGGACCACGATCATCGCGTTCATCGACGCCATCTGCATCACCGTGGGGCTGCTCGTCCTGCGGGTGCCCGGCGCCTGGGGGCTCGGCGCGCTCGTGTTCGTCGGCGCCTACATCCCCTACCTCGGGGCGTTCCTGTCCGGCGCGGTCGCCATCCTGGTCGCCCTAGCCGACCGGGGCTTCGTCATCGCGCTCTGGGCGCTCGGCGTGGTCCTCGCCGTGCAGGTGCTCGAAGGTCACGTCCTCCAGCCGATGATCCAGAGCCGTACGGTGCAGATGCATCCGGCGCTGGTGATGCTGGCGATCACGGCGGGGGCGTCGGTCGCCGGGATCCTCGGCATGCTCCTCGCGGTGCCGCTGACGGCGGCGGCGTTCGGGATCTTCTCCGAACTGCGGGACCGCTACGCCCCGTAAGGGGCGCGGGGAACTGCGCGACCAGCCACGAACCACCCGCGCTTTCCTACTCCGCCCCACCGCCGGAGGCATCTTCGTAGAGCTCGAACCAGATGCTCTTGCCGTCGCCGCGCGGGTCCACGCCCCACGCCCCCGCGAGCAGCTCCATCAGGACCAACCCGCGCCCGGACGAGGCGAGTTCGCCCGGTCTGCGCTTGTGCGGCAGGTCGTCGCTGCCGTCCGCGACCTCGGCGCGCAGGCGGCGGGCGCCGGGCTCGCCGGTGACCTCGGCGACCAGGAGCGCGTCGCCGTCGGTGTGCACGAGGACGTTGGTGAGCATCTCCGAGACCATCAGGACGGCGGAGTCGACCTGGTCGGCGTCCGCCCAGTCGTGCAGCAGGTCCCGCAGGTGGCGGCGGGCGCCCGCGACGCGCTCGGGCTCGGCCTGGGCGACGGTCAGGACCGTGCGGCGGGCGTCCGTGTGCTGCTCGGTACGGCCCGTCCTGCTCAGCAGGAGCACGGCTATGTCGTCCTCGCGCCGGTCGGCGAGCGGGCCCGTGGTGTGGTGCGAGGAAGGGCCGTGCACGGCCTGCACGAGGGTGTCGGCGAGCCGCTCCAGGCCCTCGCCGTCGCCGGTCGCGCCCTCCTCCTCGTACTCCTCCAGGATCGCCCTGATCCGCGCCCAGCCGCTGTCGAGGTCGTGGCCGCCGGTCTCGATGAGGCCGTCGGTGCAGATCAGCATGGTCTCGCCGGACTCCAGGACGAGGCGGGTCGTCGGGTAGTCGGCGTCCGGGTCGATGCCGAGCGGCAGGCCGCCCGCGGTGGGGCGGAGCAGGACCGTTCCGTCACTCATGCGTATGGCGGGTTCCGGGTGGCCCGCGCGGGCCATCTCCAGGACGCCGGTGGTGGGGTCCGCCTCTACGTACAGGCAGGTCGCGAAGCGCGGGTCGTACGCGGTGGCCGCGTCCGTGCCGCTGCCGCTCGACCCGTAGGCGATGGACTCCGTGATCCCGGAGAGGAAGCGCGTCGCCCGGGAGAGCACCGCGTCCGGGCGGTGCCCCTCGGAGGCGTACGCGCGCAGGGCGATCCGCAGCTGGCCCATCAGGCCCGCGGCGCGCACGTCGTGGCCCTGCACGTCGCCGATGACGAAGGCGATGCGGCCGTTGGGCAGCGGGATCATGTCGTACCAGTCGCCGCCCACCTGGAGGCCGCCGCCGGTCGGCACGTAGCGCGCGGCCACGCTCATGCCGGGGATCTTCGGGCCGAGCGTCGGCAGCATGGAGCGCTGCAGGCCCTCCGTCAGCTCCCGCTCGGACTCCGCGACCCCGGCCCGCGAGAGGGCCTGCGCCAGCATCCGCGCGACCGTCGTCAGGACGGAGCGCTCGTCGGGCGTGAACGAGACGGGGTACGTGAACGCGGCCATCCACGCGCCCATCGTGCGGCCCGCGACGGTCAGCGGCAGGAACGCCCAGGACTGCCGCTCGAAGCGGCTGGCCAGCGGCCAGGCCGCGGGATAGCGCCTGCGGTAGTCCTCCGGCGTGGAGAGATAGACGGCCCGTCCGGTGCGGACCACCTCGGCGGCCGGGTAGTCGGTGTCCAGCGGCATCGCGGAGAAGGGGCCGTCGTCGCCGGGCTGGTGGCCGTGGTGCCCGATGATCGTCAGGCGCTCGCCCGCGACGCCGAAGACCGCGAGGCCGTCCGGCGAGAACCCCGGCATGGAGAGCCCCGCGGCGACCCGGAGGACCTCCTCCGTGGACCGCGCCTCGGCGAGCGCGCGCCCCGCGTCGAGCAGGAACGCCTCCCGGGAGCGGCGCCAGTCGCCGGTGACGGGCGTGCGGGCGGCGGTGCCGGGGGCGGGCTCGGTGACTTCCTGGAGGGTGCCGATCAGTTCGTACGCCTCGGTGGCGTCATGCAGGACGGGCTTGGAGCGGCTGCGGACGGTGCGCAGGACCCGGCGCCCCGTGTCGTCCATGATCCGGAGGCGGGCCTCGGCGAGGGTGCCCTCGGCGACGGCGAGCTGGACGGTGCCGTAGATCTCGTTCCAGTCGACCGGGTGGAAGCGGGAGCGCACGCCCGCCTCGCTGAGCGTCTGGGCGTGCGCGGGCAGGCCGAGCAGCCGGGCGGCCTCGGCGTCGAGCGTGACGGTCCCGGTTGCGTTGTCCCAGCGCCACAGTCCGGTCGCGATGGCGGCCAGGACGTCCCGCACGGGAGGCAGGGAGTCGTCCCCCACCGGTAGGAGGGGATCGTCGGTGCGCATTGACCCACTTTAGGAAGATGTACAGGCAAGGCGCCACCGAGCCCTGTCGTTCCCGGGCCCCGGGAGGGTGGCGCCCGCGAATATCCGGAAACCGATCTTCGACCGGACGGTAGCCTTGGGGAGGTCTGCTCTCTCCCCTATTCGCGAAGACTGGATGAACGACGATGCATCGGTACAGGTCCCACACCTGCGGCGAGCTCCGCGCCTCTGACGTCGGCACCGACGTCCGGCTGAGCGGCTGGCTGCACAATCGCCGAGACCTGGGCGGCATTCTGTTCATCGATCTCCGCGATCACTACGGAATCACGCAGCTGGTGGCCCGCCCGGGCACCAAGGCCGCCGAGGTCCTGGACAAGCTGTCCAAGGAGACGGTCGTCCGGGTCGACGGCAAGGTCGTCTCGCGCGGCACGGACAACGTGAACCCGGAGCTGCCGACCGGCGAGGTCGAGATCGAGGCGAGCGAGGTCGAGGTGCTCGGCGCCGCGGCCCCCCTCCCCTTCACGATCAACGCCGAGGACGGCGTGAACGAGGAGCGGCGCCTGGAGTACCGCTTCCTGGACCTGCGCCGCGAGCGCATGCACCGCAACATCATGCTGCGGTCGTCCGTGATCGCTTCGATCCGTTCGAAGATGGTCGCCCTCGGGTTCAACGAGATGGCCACGCCGATCCTCACGGCGACCTCGCCCGAGGGCGCGCGTGACTTCGTGGTCCCCTCCCGCCTGAACCCCGGCAAGTTCTACGCGCTGCCGCAGGCCCCTCAGCAGTTCAAGCAGCTGCTCATGATCTCGGGCTTCGACCGCTACTTCCAGATCGCGCCGTGCTTCCGCGACGAGGACGCGCGCGCGGACCGCTCGCCGGGCGAGTTCTACCAGCTCGACGTCGAGATGAGCTTCGTGGAGCAGGAAGACGTCTTCCAGCCCATCGAGAAGCTGATGACCGAGCTCTTCACGGAGTTCGGCGGCGGCCGCGAGGTCACCTCGCCCTTCCCGCGCATCCCGTTCCGCGAGTCGATGCTGAAGTACGGCAACGACAAGCCCGACCTGCGCGCGAAGCTCGAACTGACCGACATCACGGACATCTTCGAGGGCTCGGAGTTCAAGGCGTTCGCGGGCAAGCACGTGCGCGCGCTGCCCGTGCCGGACACGGCCTCGCAGTCCCGCAAGTTCTTCGACGGCCTCGGTGACTACGCGGTCGAGCAGGGCGCGAAGGGCCTGGCCTGGGTGCGCGTCGCCGAGGACGGTTCGCTGACGGGCCCGATCGCCAAGTTCCTGACCGAGGCCAACGTCGAGGAGCTGACCAAGCGCCTCTCGCTGGCCCCGGGTCACGCCGTCTTCTTCGGCGCGGGCGAGTTCGACGAGGTCTCGAAGATCATGAGCGCTGTGCGCGTCGAGGCCGCCAAGCGCGCCGGGCACTTCGAAGAGGGCGTCTTCCGCTTCTGCTGGATCGTCGACTTCCCGATGTACGAGAAGGACGAGGAGACGGGTCGCATCGACTTCTCCCACAACCCCTTCTCGATGCCCCAGGGCGGCATGAAGGACCTGGAGGAGAAGGACCCCCTCGACATCCTCGCCTGGCAGTACGACATCGTGTGCAACGGCATCGAGCTGTCCTCCGGCGCGATCCGCAACCACGAGCCCGACGTCATGCTCAAGGCCTTCGAGATCGCGGGCTACGACGCGGAGACCGTCGAGCACGAGTTCAAGGGCATGCTCAAGGCGTTCCGCCTCGGCGCCCCGCCGCACGGTGGCATCGCGCCCGGCGTCGACCGCATCGTCATGCTCCTCGCGGACGAGCCGAACATCCGCGAGACGATCTCCTTCCCGCTCAACGGGAACGCGCAGGACCTGATGATGGGCGCGCCGACGGAGCTGGAGGAGACGCGGCTGCGTGAGCTGAACATTTCTCTGCGTAAGCCTGCGGTGCAGAAGCCTGCGGCGCAGTAGCGGATGTGTGTGAGGCCCCCCGGAACTTGGTGTTCCGGGGGGCCTTCGCGTGTCTGGGCTTCTTTTCTGCTGCGCGTGCGTTGTGGCTGGGCGCGCAGTTCCTCGCGCCCCTTGCGGAGTTCCCCGCGCCCCTAGAAGATTGCGCAGTTCCTCGCGCCCCTAGAAGACTGCGCAGTTCCTCGCGCCCCTAGAAGATTGCGCAGTTCCCCGCGCCCCTAGAAGATTGCGCAGTTCCTCGCGCCCCTAGAAGATTGCGCAGTTCCTCGCGCCCCTGACGGGGCTCGGGTGCTCAAGCCGCCTGTGTAGGGGTGGACTTGGCTTCCGCTTCTGCCCATTCCGTTACCAGGCGTTCGTACACGAGGCGTTCGTCGGGGCGGAGGCGGCCGCCTGCGCCCAGCCAGAGCGCACGGATCTCCTCGTTGACCTCGTCGGCGGTGCGTCGCCGGTCGGGGGAGGGAGTCGTGGCCATGTGGTGAAGCTTACGTAGGAGAGTGTGAAGGCGCCGTCAATTTGCGCTGCCTCTCCGCATGACTTAGCTCACCGTGATCCATTTTCGGGTTTCAACTGGCCGAAAGTCGTACGGTCAGACCGTCGAGGACCCGCTGGAGGCCGTAGTCGAAGGTCTCGTCGCGCGCCTTCTCCGGATCCCGCATCCGCGGGTCGCCCTCGCCTTCGCCCCGCAGGCTCTCCGCGAACTCCCGCTCGGTCTTGCCGCTGCGCGCGATCAGTGACAGGTACGCGGCCTCGCTGGTGGCCATCCCGATGATGTACGAGATGACGGTGCTCATCGCCTGCTCGGTCTCGTCGGCGGGGAAGCCCGCCGTCGCGTACACGGCGGTCATCCGCTCGGACATCCTCGTCACGTTCGGGCCGAGGTGGATCAGGCCGACCTGGCCGAGCACCGAGGCGACCCAGGGGTGCCGCAGGATCATCGCGCGCAGGCTGTACGCGCTGTGGACGGAGGCCGCCCGCCAGCGCTTCCCGTCGTCGGCGGCGGGCACGTCGAGCTCGCCGTAGACCTCGTCGACGACCAGCTCGATGAGCTCGTCCTTGTTGGCGACGTGCCGGTAGAGGGAGGTGGCGCCCGCGTCGAGGCGGGTGCCGAGCTTGCGCATGCTCAGCGCCTCCAGGCCGTCCGCGTCGAGGAGTCGGACGGCCTCGGCGACGATCTGCTCGCGGCTCAGCTGCTCGCGCTGGCGGCGCGGGCGGGTCCAGACCGAGGCGATCTCGGGGGCATCGGACTTCTGGCCGGGCTTCGGATCGGGCTTCGGATCGGGCTTCTGAGCGGCGGGCATGGCGGACCTCCTGGTGGTGTGCGACTGTCCCCCGTTCCACGGTAGCGCACAGCGTTCGCATCTTGCGTACGGCGATCCTTGTGCGTACAGTGTTCGCAAGACGAGAACGACGTACGCATCGCTACTGATCGCTACTGATCGTGGAGGAACCCATGTCGGAGAAGAAGTTCGAACTCGCCCGCTGGCAGGCCCGGTTCGACGAGCTGCGTGCCGCGCACCACGTCCCGGGCGCCGCGCTCGCGGTCCTCGTCGACGGGGAGATCCACGAGCTGGCGAGCGGCGTGCTGCACGCCGGGACCGGTGTGGAGGTGACCACGGACTCGGTGTTCCAGTCCGGCTCGATCGCCAAGATCTATACGTCGACGCTGATCATGCGCCTCGCCGACGAGGGGCAACTGGACCTGGACGCGCCGGTGAAGGAGATACTCCCCGAGTTCGAGACGGCCGACGAGGAGGCCACGCGGACCATCACCACCCGTCAACTCCTCTCCCACACCAGCGGGTTGACCTGCGACTTCACCTATGACGCCGGGCGCGGCGACGACTGTCTGGAGCGCTACGTCGAGGCCGCGAAGGGCGTGGCCATGGACTGCGGCCCCGGCACCGCGATCTCCTACAGCAGCCTCGGCTACAACGTCCTCGGCCGGATCATCGAGGTGCTGACGGGGACGACCTGGGACCAGGCCCTGAAGGAGCGCCTCTTCGAGCCGCTCGGCCTGGAGCGCTCCATGACGCTGCCCGAGGAGGCCCTCTCGTACCGCGTCGCGATGAGCCACCTCGGCGATCCTGGCCAGTACCCGGAACCGGCCCCCGCCTGGGACCTGATGCCGCGCTCCGCGGGCCCTTACGGCCGGGTCATCGTCTCCGCCGGTGACGTGGCGCGGCTGGCCAGGATGCACCTCGACGGCGGTACGGCGGCCGACGGCACCCGGATCCTGTCGGCGGACGCCGTCGAGGAGATGCGGCGCCGCGTGGTCGACGTGCCCGACAAGTGGACGGTCAGCTCGGACGGTTGGGGCCTCGGCTGGACCCTCTACGACTGGGACGGCGTCACGGGCTACGGCCACGACGGCGCGGCGATCGGTCAGTACGGCTATCTGCGCGTGGTCCCCCACGCGGGCGTGGCCGTCGTACTGCTCACCAACGGTGGTGGGGCGCGCGAGCTGTACGGAGCGCTCTTCCGCGAGCTGCTCGGCACGTTCGCCGACGTGCGGATGCCGGACGCCTTCGAGCCGCCCGCGCAGCCGCCCGTCGTGGACTTCTCGCGCCACGTCGGCCGTTACGAGCGCGCGGGCGTCGTCATCACCGTCTCCGAGCCGGACGGCGCGCCCCACCTCGTCTACGAGTTCGTGGACGGCATGAAGGACTTCTCGCCCGCGCTCGACGTGGACCTCCACCCCGTGACCGAGTCCGTGTACGCGGGGACCGGCGCGGGTCCATCCTTCAGCGAGGGTTACATGCCGGTGGTCTTCGCGACCCTGAGCGACGGCACGGAGTGCTGCTACGTCGGGATGCGGGTCGCGCCGAAGGTGGCGTGAGCGCTCCGGTGAGCGCTCCGGTGGTCGGCGCGGGCGGCTCTATCTGCTCTATCTACCTGGCTCTCAGCCCTTCTTGAGCAGTTCCACCGCCCAGGAGAAGCTGTCCGCGCCGTGTCCCGCCTCGACCACGCGCCGGAAGACGTCGTGCACCGCCGCGGGGAACGCGGTGTCCACGCCCGCGTCCGACGCCGTGTGGACGACGTGCTCCATGCTGGCCAGGCCCATCGAGGCGCGGTCGACGTCGCCCGCGTGGTTGTCCGCGTCGATCCGGGCCGCGTAGAAGTCGATGAAGTGGCCCATGCCGGTGAAGTTCTCGGTGACGTACGGAGCGATCTCCCCGGCCGAGATGCCGTGTGCGCCCGCCACGGCGACGGCCTGCCAGTAGGCGACCATCGCGGGCCAGAAGATGAACATGTTGAGCTGGTACATCAGCGCCGCGAGGCCCTGGTCGGGGCCACGGTAGTCGGACTTGCCGGTGATGACCTCAAGGGTGGCGCGGTACGTGTCGTACGTCTCGCGCGGCCCGCTGTAGAACGTCGACGTGTCCGGCGTGCCGATCAGCGGCGGCGGGCACAGGACCCCGCCGGTGAGGTGGGTGCCGCCGAGTTCGGTCACCCAGCGGGCGCCCGCCCGCGCCTTCTCCGGGGTGTCCGAGCTGAGGTTGACCAGGGTGCGGCCCGCGACGGCGTCCTTGGCGGGTTCGAGGATCGCGTACATCGCGTCGAAGTCGGTCAGGCTCAGGATCACCAACTCATTGGCGGACAGGGCCTGTTCGACGGTGGGGGCGAGGGTGGCGCCGCGCGCCACGAGGGCGTCGGCGCGGGACGGGGTGCGGTTCCAGAGGGTGACGTCGTAGCCCCGGTCGAGGTAGGCGGCGGCCATGGCCTGGCCCATGGGGCCGAGGCCGATGAGGGTGAGGGACTGCGAGGTACGAGGCATGAGTAGCTCCAAGTGGCTTCTAGAACGATCGCTCTATCTAGTGCGTGGTGAGAACGTAGCACGTCGCTAGAACGAACGCTCTAACTAATTCCGGGTAGGCTGGCCCCATGGCCGAGAAGAGCGCTCCCAGCACCCGCGACCGGATCGTCGCCGTCTCCGCACGCCTCATCCAGCGGCAGGGGTACGTGGGCACGGGCATCAAGCAGATCGCCAAGGAGGCGCAGGCCACGCTCGGCTCCGTCTACCACTTCTTCCCCGGCGGGAAGGAGGCCGTCGCGGTCGCCGCGATCACGTACAGCGCGGAGGAGTTCGCGGTGATGCTGCGCGAGGGGCTCGCCGGGGAGGGGGATCCCGCTGCCGCCATCGAGCGCTGCGCGGGTGAACTCGCCGTCGGGCTGCGGGAGTCGGGCTGGACGGACGGCTGCCCCGTCACGGCCGCCGCCCTGGAGACGCTGGGGACGGATTCGGAGATCCAGCGGGTCTGCGCGGAGGCGCTGCGCGGCTGGGAGGGGATCGTCGAGGAGCGTCTCCTCGGTTCCGGTTTCGCACCCGAGGACGCGCGGGAGGTGGCGACGACTGTCATCAGCGCGCTGGAGGGCGCGGAGGTGACGGCTCAGGTCGCGAGGAGCGAGGAGCCGTTGCGGGCGGCGGGGCGGCAGATGGCGCGGTTGGTGCGGTCGTACGAGGGGTGAGCCTGGGCCTGACCTTCAGCGGGCGGTCAGGCCCGGCTGCGTGCTTGCGTCGTCGTACGCGTTACGTCCCGGCCAGGACTGCTGGGACCGGTGTCTCCCGCATGACCTTGCGACCGGGGCTGCGCCCGTGCGTCATGGCGAAGGGAAGGCGCCGAGCTGGCGTAGTTGGGTGAGGACGTCGACGATGCCGCGGACCTCGGCGACCCGTCCTTCGTCGGTGAAGCGCATGATGAACATCTCGCTGTACGTCACGGTCTTTCCGGTGGGCTGAAGGCCCTGGTACTCGCCCAGGTGGGTCCCGGTCACCGTGTTCCTGGAGACGACCCTGTCGCCTTCCGCGATGGTCTCCTCGATGGTGACGTTGATGTCGGGATACGCGCGCAGCAGCGTCCGCCACACCTGCTTCATGGCCTCCGGTCCCGTCAGACCGTTCGGCACCGGCGCGTGGAAGAGCACGTCCGGGGTGAAGAACTCGTCGATGGCCTTCGAGATGGCGTCCAGGTCACGGCTGTTCGCTGCGGAGTGGAAGTGGTGGAGCAGCGCGGTGTTGCGTGATGCGTCCGTTGCCGACATGGGGCTCTCCTCGGGTGTCTGTGCCGGATGCCGTCGTAGCAGTACGACGGCACAGGGCCCGAGGACGTGACATGGCTCAGCGCCCGCGTGCTTTGAGGGTGCGGAGGAGGCTGGCCAAGGTCGCGGGGCTGGTGAGCAGTTCGGTGGTGGGGGTGTCGCTCTCGCGTATGTGGATCTGCGGGCCGGTGGCGGCCAGTTCCACGCAGGTGTTGCCGTCACCGCCGTCGGAAAAGGTGGACTTCTGCCAGTGCAGAGCCGGGGTCATGGGGTGCGCCTCACAGTTCCTTCGACAAACGATGGATGAAGTCCCGCGACGCCGTGGGATCGAGCGACGCCTTCTCCACCTTACGGAACAATGTTCGAAGCTGATTCAGCTGCGGTTCGGCATCGATGAACGCGGTGCCAGTGGGGGCATCCCGTAGTCCGGTGTCCAGTTGGGGTACTGGACCGCCGGTGTACATCATCGAGGCTCCGCCTCATGCTCACCCTCCACTGCCTGCCCCAACTCTCCGACGTCGCCGAGCTTTTGGCGACAGAGCTGGTGACCAACGCCGTACGCCACACCAAGGGCCCCGCCGCCCTCCGCGTCCGCTACGCCGACGGAGTCCTCCGCATCGGGGCATGGGACGCCGACCCCACGCCACCGGCCCCGCCTCCACGCGTCGCCGCCGTCGGCGCCGAGCAGGGCCGGGGCCTCGACCTCGTACGGGCCTGCGCGGACGGCTGGGGCTGGTATCCCGTGGCCACCGACTCCGGGAAGTACGTCTGGTGCGAACTCGGCGCCGCGTAGCTCGTTGATCACGCCGAACAGAAAGGAGAACTGATGGTCAGCTCGTCACATGAGGCGATGCACCGGATCTTCCAGAAGGACACGGCTCTGCTGATCCGCTCCCTCCAACGTCTGCTCCACGTTCCGTTTCCGGAGCCCAGAGACATCATGGCTCTCGACGTGGACCTCACGGAGATCGAACCGATCGAGCGCCGCTGCGACACCCTGTTACGGGTGGACACCGATGAAGGCAACTATCTCTTCGTCATCGAGTCCCAGGGCAAGAAGGACGAGGCGAAGCGCGGCAGTTGGGCCTACTACCTCTCGTATCTCCACGAGAAGTACCGCTGCGAGCCGGTGCTGATCGTCGTGACGCAGAGCGCGGCGACGGCCCGCTGGGCCGCGAAGCCCATCCAGTTCGGCTTGCCGGGCTGGCCTTCGCTCACCGTGCGCCCGCTGGTTCTGGGGCCCGACAACGTGCCGGTGATCGTGGACCGGCACGAGGCCGAGAGGGATGTCCCCCTTGCGGTGTTCTCGGCGATTACGCATGGAAGGGGACCTGGTTCCGCCGCCATACTGGGGGCACTGGCCACGGCCCTGGAGACGATCGACACCAACAGCGCGGCGGTGTTCGCGCAGCTCACCCGGTCCGGTCTGGTGGACCTCCGGGCAAGGGAGATCTGGGAGGAACTGATGATGTCGACCAAGTACTTCTTCGACCACCCGTTCGCGGTGAAGGAGCGGGAAGAGGGCCGGGAAGAGGGGCGGGCTGCGGATCGGGTCGAGGCGATCCTGGAGATCCTTGAGGCGCGGGAGCTTTCCGTGCCGCCGTTGGTTCGCGAGCGGGTGAGTGCCTGCACCGATATGGAGCAGCTCAAGGCGTGGACCCTGCGGGCCGTGCGCGTGACCGACGCGGCCGATCTGTTCGACGGTGACGAGGCCTGACGTACGCCCGTCTGCTGATGCGCGAAAGTCCCGGTGCCACCCCCGTGATTCAGGGGGCAGCACCGGGACTTTCCAGCAATCCGTCTCGTACCGCTACGCGGCCGGCTTCTCCTCCAGGCGGGGGAACAGCACCGCGCCCTTCGTCACCGTCGCACCCACGGGGAGCTGGCCCCACGTCGCGGCGTTCTGGACCGGCTGGGCGGACAGGGCGCCGAGGGATGCCTCCGCGCCGAGGGAGTCCCAGAGCTTCTGGGACGTTTCCGGCATGACGGGGTTGAGGAGCACCGCCACCGCGCGGAGCGACTCCGCCGCCGTGTAGAGGATCGTCGCCAGGCGGGCCTTGCCCTCCGGTGAGTCGTCCTTGGCCACCTTCCACGGCTCCTGCTCCGTGATGTAGCCGTTGACCTGCTTCACGAAGGAGAAGATCGACAGGATGCCGGACTGGAAGTCCAGGTCCTCGCCGATCGCTCGGTCGGCGTCCGTGACGGCCTTCGTCAGGCCGTCGTGGATCGCCTTCTCCGCGTCGCCAGACGCCGTAGCCTCGGGCAGGGCGCCGTTGAAGTACTTGCCCACCATCGCCGCTACGCGCGACGCGAGGTTGCCGTAGTCGTTGGCCAGCTCGCTCGTGTAGCGGGCGGAGAAGTCCTCCCACGAGAACGAGCCGTCGCTGCCGAACGCGATCGCGCGCAGGAAGTACCAGCGGTACGCGTCCACGCCGAAGTGGTAAGTGAGGTCCTGCGGCTTGATGCCCGTCAGGTTCGACTTCGACATCTTCTCGCCGCCGACCATCAGCCAGCCGTTCGCGGCGACGCGACCCGGCACCGGCAGGCCCTGCGCGAGCAGCATCGCGGGCCAGATCACCGCGTGGAAGCGGAGGATGTCCTTGCCGACGAGGTGGACGTTCGCGGGGAAGGTCGAGGCGAACTTCTCCTCGTTCGCGCCGTAGCCGACGGCCGTCGCGTAGTTCAGGAGGGCGTCGACCCAGACGTAGATGACGTGCTTGTCGTCCCAGGGGACCGGGACGCCCCAGTCGAAGGTCGAGCGGGAGATCGAGAGGTCCTGGAGGCCCTGCTTGACGAAGTTCACGACCTCGTTGCGCGCCGACTCGGGCTGGATGAAGCCCGGGTTCGCCTCGTACAGGGCGAGGAGCTTGTCGCCGTACTCACTGAGCTTGAAGAAGTAGTTCTCCTCCTTGAGGAGCTCCACCGGCTTCTTGTGGATCGGGCACAGCTTCGTGCCGTCCTCGGCCTCGATGAGGTCGCCGGGGAGCTTGTACTCCTCGCAGCCCACGCAGTACGGGCCCTCGTAGCCGCCCTTGTAGATCTCGCCCTTGTCGTAGAGATCCTGGACGAACTCCTGCACGCGGTCGGTGTGACGCTTCTCCGTCGTACGGATGAAGTCGTCGTTCGCGATGTTCAGGTGCTCCCAGAGGGGCTTCCAGGCCTCGGTGACGAGCTTGTCGCACCACTCCTGGGGGGTGACGTCGTTCGCCTCGGCCGTGCGCATGATCTTCTGACCGTGCTCGTCCGTGCCGGTGAGGTACCACACCTTCTCGCCGCGCTGACGGTGCCAGCGCGTGAGCACGTCCCCTGCAACGGTCGTGTAGGCGTGGCCCAGGTGAGGAGCGTCGTTTACGTAGTAGATGGGGGTCGAGACGTAGAACGCCTTCGCGTTCTCGCCCGCTCCCTGCTTCTCGGATCCAGTGGCCGCCATGGTCGAAATCCTAACGGCCCGATCGAGATCGACTCACATTGATATCAGGGGGCGGACCCGGGGGTTCCGGGGCCCGGGTCCGCCGGTCCCGAGCGCTACGGGCGCCAGGATGCCAGGACGCCCTCGTACAGCTCCTTGTCCGTGAGCTCGCGCGGGGCCGGGCCCGCGTGGAAGAACGCGGCGTTGTCCGCCTTCAGCTTGCGGAGGTAGTCGAAGCCCTTCGCGTCGTGCTCGCCGAACGCGACGAACTGGAAGAAGAGGGGGTGGGCGGCCGCGTCCTTCAGGGCCTGGGTCGCCACGCCCTTCGCGTCCGGGGGGCCGTCCGTCTGGAACACGACGAGGGCGGGGGTGCCGTTCTCCTTGTGGTCCGACTTCTCGTAGTGCGCCACGACCTCTTCGATCGCCCGGTGGTAGCTGGTGCGGCCCATGCGGCCCGCCGCGGCGTGCAGCTCGTCGACGCGGCCCTCGTACTCGGGGAGCGTGAGGGTGCCCGTGCCGTCGATCTCCGTCGAGAAGAAGACGACGTGGACGGTGGCGTCGGGGTCGGTGTGGGCGGCGAGGGCGAGGACCTGCTCGGCGAGGCTCTGCGCGGAGCCGTCCTTGTAGAACGGGCGCATGGATCCGGAGCGGTCCAGGACGAGGTAGACGGGGGCGCGGGTGCCGGTGAGGTTCCTCTTCTTGAGGGCGGCTGCGGCTGCCTTGTAGGCGGTTGCTAGCCCCGGGGCTTTGGACTTGACGGTGGCGAGAGTGCTGGCGGGGGCGCCTGCACCGGGCTCCTCGGCGGGGTCAGCCTCAGGCTGGGGGGCGTCAGCCTGCGGCTCGGGCTCGGGCTCGGTGGCCACGGGCTGCGCCTGCGGCGCGGGCTCAGTGGCCTCGGGGTCCGCCTGCGGCGCGGGTGCGGTGTCCTGGTCGGACGACTGGGTGCCCTCGTTCTCGGAGCTCGGCGACGTGGGCTGTGCCCACCCGTCCCGCCCAGCGGGACGATTGCCCACAGCGGCAGCGGCGTTGTCCGCAGCGTCCGGCTCCTGGGCGGTGAGTGGCTGGGTGTCCTCGGCCTTGGGGTGCGGCGGCGTGGCCACAGCGGCAGCGGCGTTGTCCGCAGCGTCCGGCTCCTGGGCCGTGGGGGGCTCGGCGTCCGCGGTCTCGGTGCTCGGCGGCGTGGCCTCAGTGGTGGCCTCCGCAGCGACAGCCTCCGTGGCGTCCGGCTTCTCGGCCGTGGGGGGCTCGGCGTCCGCGGTCTCGGGGCTCGGCGACGTGGCCTCAGTGGTGGTCTCCGCAGCGACAGCCTCCGTGGCGTCCGGCTTCTCGGTCGTGGGCGGCTCGGCCAGCGCGTCCTCGCTGCTCGGCGACGTCGCCTCAGCCGTCTCCTGCGCCGCAGGCGCCTCCGCCTCCGTCTCCGTCGCGTCCCGCTTGGCCGGGGACGGGATGGCAGCGGTCGGTTCCGGCGTCGGCTCGGCCGAGGGGGCCGGGACCGTGATGTTGTCGAAGGCCGCTGCCACCAAGTCGTCCACCTCCGAAGGTGACGGCTCGGGGGACGGGGAAGGGACCGATGCCCTGGGGGTCGGCTCCGGCGTCGGCTCGGACGACGGGGCCGGGACGCTCACCGACACCGACTGCTCAGGCGCCGCCGCAACCTCGGGCGACGCCGCAACCTCGGGCTCCCGTGCCTCCGGAACGCTCTCCTTGCGTGACCGTCCGAACGCGTTCCGCAGGCGGTTCAGAATGCCCATGTGCGCAACCCTTCGCGTGAGTTGATTCCCGAAAATCCCTGGCCAGGGCGGACACGTAAGGTTAGCCGCCGCCCGGGGCGATCTTGGGCAGGGTCGCCCACCGTCACCCGGCCGAACCACCCCGCCCCCGCAGCCTCGCGCCAACTCCCTCCCGTGCGCCACGGATTCACCCTCCGTTCACCCTCCGGCCGTCGCCTTGCCGAATACCGCCCATACCGTCACGGCGAAAACCGGCCACGCCACACGACGGAGGACCCGTGCGCACACTGCTGCCGATCATCACCTCGCATCAGGGGAGCGGCGGCCGTTCCGCCCTGACTTGTCGGTTCCGTTGCGGTGACGCTTGTTTCCAGGAAGTCCCGAACACCAGCGAGAACGAGTACGTCGGCGACGTCATCGCCGGTGCGCTGAGCCGTCGTTCGATGATGCGTGCCGCCGCTGTGGTGACGGTCGCCGCCGCCGCGGGCGGCACGGTCATAGCGGGGCCGGGGGTCGGCGAGGCAGCCGCCGCCGGACATAAGGAGG
Organism: Streptomyces kanamyceticus; assembly: GCF_008704495.1. Taxonomy (NCBI): domain Bacteria; kingdom Bacillati; phylum Actinomycetota; class Actinomycetes; order Kitasatosporales; family Streptomycetaceae; genus Streptomyces; species Streptomyces kanamyceticus. Next base: position 4,907,563 of record NZ_CP023699.1, on the reverse strand, counting down.
GCAAGCACGGCAAGGGCAAGGCGGCCCGCGGGCTGCGCTTCTCGCCCGTCGCGCCCAACACCGACGACGTCGTCACCGTTCCCGACGGATACGAGCAGAACGTCGTCATCCGCTGGGGCGAGCCCATCCTGCGCGGCGCCCCCGCCTTCGACGCCGACCGGCAGAGCGCCAAGGCGCAGGCCGGACAGTTCGGGTACAACAACGACTTCCTGAGCCTGCTGCCGCTGCGCCGTGAGCACGGGCGGCAGGTCCTCGTCGCCAATCACGAGTACACGGACGAGATCCTGATGTTCAAGGGGTACGACCCCGAGAATCCGACCCGTGAGCAGGTCGAGGTGGCGTGGGCCGCGCACGGCCTCTCCGTCGTCGTGGTCGAGGGGGAGCGCAGGAGCGGGAAGCTGCGCGCCGTCTCGCGGCACCAGCTCAATCGGCGGCTCACCGCCACCAGCCCCTTCACGCTCTCCGGGCCCGTACGCGGCAGCGAGCTCGTCCGCACCAAGGCCGATCCGCGCGGCACCACCGTCCTCGGCACCCTCAACAACTGTTCGGGCGGCACCACCCCTTGGGGCACCACGCTGCACGGCGAGGAGAACTTCAACCAGTACTTCGCCAACGCCGAGAAGGTGACGGACCCGGTCGCGGCCGCCCGGCTCAAGCGGTACGGCGTCGTCGGCGCCGCGTCCGAGCGGAAGTGGGAGCGGTTCGACCGTCGTTTCGACCTCGCGCAGGAGCCCAACGAGGCCAACCGGTTCGGCTGGGTCGTCGAACTCGACCCGTACGACCCGGAGTCAACCCCGCGCAAGCGCACCGCGCTCGGCCGCTTCAAGCACGAGGCCGCGCAGCCGCGCCTGACGCACGACGGCCGCCCGGTGGTCTACATGGGTGACGACGAGAAGTTCGACTACTTCTACAAGTTCGTCAGCAGCAAGCGCGTCGCCAAGGGGACGTCGCGGGCCGCGCACGAGCACAATCTGACGCTGCTCGACGAAGGCACGCTCTACGTCGCCAAGCTCACCGGTGACTCCCCCGCCGCCGACATCGACGGCTCGGGCAAGCTGCCCGCCGACGGGGAGTTCGACGGGAGCGGGAGCTGGATTCCGCTGGCCACCGCCGGGCCCGGCGGCAAGGCCGTCTCGCACGTCGAGGGCATGACCGCCGAAGAGGTGTACGTCTTCACGCGCTTCGCCGGTGACAAGGTCGGGGCGACCAAGATGGACCGGCCCGAGGACATCGAGCCCTCGCCGCACACCGGCAAGGTGTACGTCGCGCTCACCAACAACTCCGACCGGGGCAAGGCGGGCAAGGCCGGTGCGGACGAGGCCAATCCGCGCAACCTCAACAAGCACGGGCAGGTGCTCGAACTGACCGAGCGCCGGGGCCGCGCCGAGGCGACCACGTTCGCCTGGTCGTTGTTCCTCGTCGCCGGTGACCCGGAGGACCCCTCGACGTACTTCGCGGGCTTCCCCAAGGACCGCGTGTCCCCGATCTCCTGCCCCGACAACGTCGCCTTCGACCCGCACGGCAACCTGTGGCTCTCCACGGACGGCAACCAACTCGGCTCGCACGACGGCCTGTTCGGGGTTGCCACACGCGGTGAGCGGCGCGGCGAGCTCAAGCAGTTCCTGACCATGCCGACCGGCGCCGAGACCTGTGGGCCGCTCGTCCAGGACCGGCGGGTGCTCGTCGCCGTGCAGCACCCGGGCGAGGTCGACGGCGCCTCGGTGGAGAAGCCCGCGAGCGCGTGGCCGGACGGGCCCGGCAAGATCGTCCGGCCGTCCGTCGTCTCGGTGTGGCGCGCGGACGGGTGCGACATCGGCGTCTGAGCGTAGGTACGTACGCGTGACGAAGGGGCGCTCCGCGACTCGCGGAGTGCCCCTTCGTGCGTGCGTCGGTCGGCGATCAGCCGTTCTGCTTGCGGCGGTACACCGCGAAGCCGAGACCGGCCGCGCCGAGCGCCGCCATGCCGCTGCCCGCGGCGATCAGCGGGGCGTCGTCGGAGGCGCCCGTCGTGACGCCTTCGGCGCCCGCCTTCACGCCGCCCTTCGGGACGACCTGGTGAGAGTCCTTCTTGGGGACCGGCTTGGGGGTCGGCTTGGTGCCGTCGTGGTGGGTCTTGCCCTCCACCCAGGACTTGATGGTGCCGTCGGGGTTCAGGGTGACGTGCAGGCCGTTGTTCTGGCCGGAGGCGGACCTGCCGTTGGCGTCGAGGGTGTCGAGCTTGGCGCCGTGTGCGTAGATGTCGGCCTGGTAGTGGTTGGGGCCGATCTTGTAGATCTTGGCGAGGGAGCCGTCTGCGAGCTTGGCGTCGCGGACGAAGACGCGCTTGTCGACCGGCTTCGGCTTCGGCGGGGTGGGCTTGGCCTTCATGGTGATGGTGCCCTCGGGCGAGAGCGTGAAGGTGTTGCCGCCGATCGTGCTGGTCGTGGACTTGGCGTACGCGGTGAGCGTGCCCTTGGTCGTGCCGTTCTGGGAGATCGCCGCCTTGGCGCTGCGGGCGGAGACGTTGACGTCGACCTTCGCGGACCAGCCGTTGCCGAGGTTCGTGGTGCCCTTGGACTCCCAGCTGCCCGGCTTCGGCGTCTCGTTGTCCTTGTCCTTGCCCTTGTCGTTCCCGGTCTGGTCCTTGTCCGTCTTGTCCTGACCAGTCTGGTCCTTGCCGGTCTGGTCCTTGCCGGTCTCGTCACCGGCTGCGACGTGGCCCTGCGGGGTGACAGGGGCGTCCGAGGCGAACGCCGCCGTCGTCGGGACGGCGAGCGCGGCGATGGCTCCGGTGGCGATGGCTGCGGTGCGGAAGGTACGGCGGGTGGCGCGCATGGCGGTGACTTCCCTCGTTGATGGCGTGTCCGTGTTTGTGCCCCTTTGCGGTGGCGACAGATACGAAGTTACGGGCGCCATGTGTGCGTCATCCGTAGGGAAGGTAACAAGTGGCCGCAGTACGTGACCCAGTACCGTAAAACGGCTAAATGTGCAGGTCAGGGCGGGTGGCGCCGAAGGTCACCGGGTGGCTGGGACCAAGGTCCCGTCGGGCGTTCCCCGGGTCTCGCCGGGTGTCCCCCGCGTCTCTCCGGCCTGGAGGAGCCACTCCGTATAGGCGGGGGACTGCCCGGCCGCCTCCCAGTACGCGGCGTCCAGCTCGCCGTACACCGCGTTCAGCTCGTCCTCGGTGCGCGCGGCCACCAGGAGGCGGACGCCCAGGGGGTCGCCGTGCAGGGGGCGTACGGCCATGTCGGCGCGGGCCCGCGAGGTCGGCTGGCAGAGCGCGACCACCTCACCGGTCGCCACGAGGGACGCCGCCGTGTGGTAATCGCCGTGCAGGACACGGGGGTTGAGTCCGGCCGCGATCAGGACGCGGCGCAGTCCGTCCCATTCGCCGTCCACCGTCGGGTCGACCATCCAGCGGTCCTCGGCGAGTTCCGAGAGTCGTACGACGGGTCTGTCCGCCGCAGGGTGGTCCGCGGCCAGCGAGATGAACTGGGGCTCGCGGTCCAGGAGCACGCGTCTTCGCAGGGTCTCGGGCAGCCGCAGCGGACAGCCCTCCACCTCGTGCACGAACGCGACGTCGAGCTGTCCCGCCGCCACCATGCGCAGCAGGGCGTTGGCGGACACGTCCATCTGGAGCGAGATCTCGGTGCCGGGCAGGCGGCCGCGCAGCTTGCGCAGCCAGCCCGGTATGGCCCGGCTCGCCGTGGAGCCGATGCGCAGCTGCGGTCCCTCGACGGCGCGGGCCGCGGCCGCCTTGGTCTCGCTGACCAGGGCGCGCATCTCGGTGACGAGGGGGCGGGCGCGGCTGAGGACGACGCGGCCGAGCGGGGTCGGCCGGCACCCGGTGCGCTCCCGGGTGAAGAGCTGGCCGCCGAGCGCGTGCTCGATGCGCCGCAGCTGGGTGGTGAGGGACGGCTGGCTCATGCCGAGTTGGCGCGCCGCCTTGTGCAGGCTGCCGGTGTCGGCGATGGCGCACAGTACGCGGAGGTGCCTGACCTCGAGCTCCATGGTCGATGAGAGTAGAGGCGTCGCGCCCGCCGCACCAGACGCCCAAACCCCCTGAGAACCAGCCGTTCTGGGCAGGCCGGGACCGGGTGATAGCCCCGAGCTATCGCCAGTTGCCATCATCCCCAGGGGCCTCATGCTCCCCGACACTCACAGGCACCGAACCGTTCACCTTTCATCGACCGCCCCAACCGGTCGTCGAACGAATTAGGGAGCCCCCCACACATGAGCAAGCGATACCTGTCTGTCGCGGCCGTCCTCGGCCTCACCGTCGCCGGTCTCGGCGCGACCTCGGCCACCGCCGCGACGACGACCTCCACGGCGTCGGGCCAGGCCTCGGTCTCGGCCTCGTACGCCAACTACGCGGGGTCGCCCGCGGAGGCCAAGGCGAACAAGGCGTTCTTCGAGGCCGTGGTGAAGGCCGTCGCCGAGAAGCGCGCGGCCAACCCCGGCGCGAAGTCCGTGACCGTCACCTACGACGCGTCCGGAGCCCCCACCTTCGCGCAGCAGATAGCCAACTCGACGTCCATCTGGAACGCGGCCGTCTCCAACGTCAAGCTCCAGGAAGGCAGTTCGGGCGCGAGCTTCGAGTACCGCGAGGGTGATGACCCGCGCGGCTCGTACGCGAGCACGGACGGGCACGGGAGCGGGTACATCTTCCTGGACTACGCGCAGAACCAGCAGTACGACTCGACTCGGGTGACCACGCACGAGACCGGGCACGTGCTGGGTCTTCCTGACACGTATGACGGGCCGTGCAGTCAGCTGATGTCGGGTGGCGGGCCCGGGCCCTCCTGCACCAACCCGCAGCCTGACGCGAATGAGCGGGCGCAGGTCAATCAGTTGTGGGCCAATGGGCTTGCGAAGGCTCTGCACAAGGTCAACAAGGGCTGAGTCCCGGTCGGCTTGGGTGGGGTGGGGAGCTGCGGGTCGGCTTCGGCTGGTCGCGCAGTTCCCCGCGCCCCTTAACGGGGCCCCTTATGGAGCCGTCGCGATTGCTCTCGCTGCTGCTACCTCCTGGCGTAGTGGTTCCAGGACGCTGTTCTTGGGGCCCAGGGTGAAGTCCGTGCGGACCTCCTCCAGGGTGTCGGATGTGCGTAGGCCTTGCGCCAACTCCTTGAGTTCGCGGGCTACTTCGGCCACCTCGTCCGGCTTGGGGGGCTCCGCGCCGTGCCGGATGCGGACCCTTGCCGCGGTCGTGGTGTCCAGGATCCGTTCGACCGCGACGACCAGCGGCCACCAGGCGGCGGCCCGTGTTCCGGTGGGTGGTGGCTCGGTCAGGGCGCGTTGGAACTCGGAGCGGATGACGGACAGGTCGCGGTAGAGGCCGCGTCGCATGCGGGCGCGGGCCGCCGGGTCCTGTGCGGTGCCGAACGCGCAGTCCACGTACGTCGCGGTGTCGGCCACCGCGTCGGCGAGCCGGTCGCCGATCCGCGTGCCCCAGCTCTCCGGCCACAGCAGATAGCCCGCGACGAGCGCGATGGCGCAGCCCATCAGGCTGTCGACCAGGCGGGGCAGGACGAGGCCCAGGCCCTGGTGGTTGAGGATGTCCGACAGGAGCAGGATCACCGGGGTGATCGCTGCCGTCTGGTAGCCGTAGCCGCGGGTCGTGAGGGCCGGGATGAGCGGCGCCAGCAGCATCATCACGGGCACGTCCCACCAGCCGTGCGGCACTTCCGCGAGGACCGCCGCGGCGACGACGAGACCTGCCGCGGTGCCGAGCGCGCGGAGCACGGCGCGGGAGAAGACCGAGCCGAAGTCGGGCTTGAGGACGAACGTGATGGTGAGCGCCACCCAGTACGACCTCGGTACGTCGATCAGCGACACCAGGGACTGGGCGATGCCGATGCAGAGCGCGAGCCGCAGGCCGTAGCGCCAGGACGCCCCGGACAGGATGACGTTGCGGGCGGCGCGGCGCGCCCGGACGCGGAGTGCGGCGGGGCGGCCCAGGCGGTCGTCGGTCTCGATGGCGCCGAGCGGATCGGGGTCGTTGAGGGTCTCCGCCGCGTGCCGTACGGCGTGGTCGAGGGCGCGGCCCGCGTGGTCGTGCGGTTCGGAGAGCCGGTGCGCCGTCCGCGTGGCGGGGTCGTCGCCCGGGGTGTGCGTGGCCGCGCCCCGCTCCACCGTGGCGGCCAGGGCGCGGACCGCCGCGGGCACCTCGGGCGGCAGGTGCGCGCAGGCGTGCCGGGCGGCCTGGTGGGCGGCGGGGGCCGCCTCCACGATGGGGGTGAGGGCGTTCAACTGTGCTACCAGGCGGACCAGTTCGGGGTTGCGGCCGTGGTCGCGGGCCCGGCGGGCGAGGACCAGGTCGTAGCTCTGGTTGAGCGATGCCGTCACGGCGGTGCGCGCGTCGTCGTACGCGTCCGTGCCCGCGGCGTCGAGGAGCGCGGCCACGCTGCGGTACGAGGCGGCGACCGCGGCCCGCTCCGGGACCCCGGACCGCAGCGGCCAGGCGAGCAGGGCGAGGGCCAGGACGAGGAGGCCGCCGCTGGTCATCAGGAGCGGGGCGAGCCACCACTGTCCCGGCATCGGGAGTCCGGCGCCGACCACGCAGTTGAGCAGCAGGAGGAGACCGGAGACGGAGGCGACCGCGCCGATCGTCGACATCATCCCGGAGACGAGCGCGACGAAGGTGACCGCGCCGACCGCGAGCCAGCCCTGCCCGAAGACGAGCGAGCCGAGGGTGACGCCGAGGGCGCCGAAGAGCTGCGGCACCGCGATGTTGAAGATCCGCATGCGGTAGGCGTCGGCGGTGTCGCCGATGACTCCGGACAGGGCGCCCATCGAGGCGAGCGCGCCGTACGTCGGTTGGCCCGCGAGGATGCCGACGGCGAGCGGCAGCGCCATCGCGACGGAGGCGCGGGCGACGGCGGCCCAGGGGATGGGGGCGGACTGCGGCTTGAGGGACCTGACCAGCCAGTCCGGGGGGGCGAGGGGCCTCAGGGAGACCGGACGGGCGGGACGGGGCGCACGGGGCATGTGCCCATTATCGGTGCTTTATGTAACTTGCTCTGGCCGGGGGATCAACGCTCTGTTGCGGGCTTGTTCGTTTTGTGGTCGGGCTTCTTCTTCTCGTGGTCCGGCTCGTTCGTCCGGTGGTCGGGCTCGTTCTCCTTGTGGAGGGTGAGCGTGACGACCAGGGCGCGGTGGTCCGTGTCGCCGATCTCCAGGAAGCGGGCGTCGCGGGCGGCGAAGTCCGGGGTGGCCAGGACGTGGTCGATCTGCGCGCCGAGCGGGGCGGGCGCCGCAGCGGGCCAGCTGGGCGCGCGCGAGGAGCCCGCGAGTCGGGCGGCGTCGCGCAGGCCCGCGTCCAGGACGTCGCGGAAGGCGGCGTGGTCCTGGGTGGCGTTGAAGTCCCCGGCGACGATGGTGGACGCGCCGTCGCCCGCCGCGGCGTAGTCCTGGATCTTCCGGAGCTCGGAGCGCCACAGGCCGACCTCGCGGGGCACCGGCGGCATGGGGTGCGCGAGCTGGATCCGCACCGGGTGCCCCCGCACGTCGGCGACGGCGCCGGGCATGCCGAGGGTGGCGTCGATGCCCTTGGCGCTCTTCAGCGGGACGTTGGCGAGGATGACGGAACCCTCGGCGCCGTTCGCGTCGACGGCCGCGCGGTAGGGGTAGTCGGCGTGCGGCAGTTCCTTGCGGAGCAGCGCGGCGCAGGCATGGTCGCACTCCTCGACGAAGAGCAGATCGGGCCGTTCCTCGCGCACGGCGCGGATCAACCCGGGGGTGCCCTGGCCGAATTCCACGTTCGACGTCAGCACGCGCAGCTCGGCGACGGCGGCGCCCTTCGCGTCGTTGGCCTGCCCGTACGGCTCCATGTACCAGGCGACGAGCCCGAGCGCGGCGACGCCCCACAGCATGCCGACGCGCCACCGCGCGAGCACGGCCAGCAGGAGTCCGGCCCCCGCGGGGACGAGGAGCCAGGGCAGGAAGGCGAGGATCTGGGGGACGGGGGTGAAGCCGTCGGAGTCGGCGACGCGGAAGCCGATGACGGCGGTGACGCCGCCGAGGAGCAGGGCTGCGGCCCAGGCGGCTGTCTTGCCCACGCGGCGCGGAGCCTCCCCGTCGGCCTCGTCCTCGGTGTCGCGGATGGCCGTCGTGGTGTCCAAGGCGTCGGCCTCTCGTCGTCGGGTTCTTGCTGCCCGAATACTCCCTCAGAGACGAGGCTCGACCGAGGGCGGTTGCCCGGTCGTGCGGGTGCGGGTCCGTTGTGGCTTGTCGCGCAGTTCCCCGCGCCCCTTGTCGGGACCGTGCCTCAGTCGTCCGAGTAGCCAGAGGCCCGCCGCCACCAGCAGGCCCGCCCCCGCGACGATCCATGAGGTCGTACGGAGGGTCTGCGTCAGGGTGTCGTACACCGCCTCCGCCGCGTCGTGGGAGAGGTCGGGGGGCAGGTCGTCCAGGGTGAGCGCGCGGCTGATGGCCACGGCGATCAGGAGCGCGGCGGCGGCGAGGGCCGCACCGAGCGCGAGGATGACGAGGGCGCGGCGGCGCCGGGTGGCGAGCAGGACACCGGCCACGGCGAGGACGGCGGCGGCGACCGGCACCCACACACCCGCCACCTGAAGCGTGTGGAAGACCGTCCGCAGGCGGCCGAGGTCCTGGGACCGCATGATCGTGACCTCGGTGTGCTGTACCGGGATGCGGCCCGCGAACGGTACGCCGTCGTCCTCCAGTTGCTTCTTGACCTGCTCGGTGATGGGCGCGAGGTCGATGGTGACCTCGCTCTCCGAGTCGTCGTTCAGGGCCCGCATCACGGCGTCGTGGGCGGCACGGTTGGCGGCGTTCCACGCGGTCTGGAAGGCGGCGGTGCCGGTGAACGAGCGCACGGCGTCGCGTACGAAGGACTCGACGGTGCCCCGCAGCGGCCCGATGTCGACCTCCTTCATCACCGAGTCGGTGACGCCGTCCGTGACCGCGTCCGTGACGGCGTCGCGCACGGCGGGGTCGGAGGCGAGCGGCGCCATCGTGGCGACGTAGTTGTCCGTGTCCCCGATCTCGTACTTCGCCCAGGTGGACAGCGTGCCGAGCGGGACGAGGAGGCAGGCGACGACGAGCAGGACGGTGGACAGGGCGGACGCGGCGGACCGGGGGCTTCGGACGCTTCGGGCGCTTTTCGGCACGCATCCCAGGCAAGGCCCCGGTCACGCGGGGCGCGACCGGGGTGACTGCATATGGGGCAACGGACGGCTTCCGGTGGAGCGCTCGGCCGAACGGGTGTTTCCTGGATGAGGGGGCGAGGAGGCGGATCATGCGCATCGCTCTGAGTCTGTCGGCGGCGGCCGCCGCAGCCCTGCTGACCTTGGGAAACGCGGCCGGGGCCGGCGCCGCGGCCCCCGCGCACAACGGTGGCGACGTCATCTGGGGCACCGTCGTGTCGGGCCCCGATCTGAACGTCAGGGACCAGCCGAACACCTCGGCGTCGATCGTCGCCACGCTTCCGTACGGCAGCCAGGACCGCGTCGAGTGCGCCACCTGGGGCACCCACGTCAACGGCAACCCGTACTGGTACTGGCTGGGCGGCGTCCGCGGCTGGGTGAGCGCGGCGTACGTGGACACCGGCGGCCGCCACGTACCGAGCTGCTCCTCCGACGACCCGTGCCCGCAGTGGCGCGACTGCCACGACTCGCACGACTCGCACGACTCGCACGACTCGCACGACTCGTGCGCTGACCGGAACTGACGAGAGGAACCGTCATGGCATACGCCCCACACGCCTCACCCACCCAGCCCGCCGCGACCGGCCATAGGGCCGCGTCCGCCCACTGGGCGGGCCCCGCGCTCCTGGGCATCGTCTACGGCATCTGGGCGGCGGGCATTCGCCGCGACGCGGGCCCGATCACCACCGGCAACGTCCTGTTCGGCGTGGTCGCCGGAGTGATCGTCGCCGCCGTGTACTTCGCGCTGCGCCGCACGGCACACACGCTTCCCCGCGAGCTGCGCGCCCTGTCCTGGACGGCGTTCGCGGGGATCGCGTTCGGGTTCCTGTACAGCCTGACCGACGCGAGCGTCCTGCGCTCGGTGATCATGTCGCTTCTGGTGGCCGGTGGGGTGTTCGTCGTGACGTTTTACCGCTACTACACGACGGAGTAGTACGGAGTGCCCCGTAGGGGCGCGGGGAACTGCGCGGCCAGCCCCCACGGACGCGCGGTCGCGTCTGCCAGGCCAGGCTCCTTGGCGGGTGCGGCTTTCACCGGGTTGCTCGCGCCGTTCCCCGCGCCCCTTCCGGGGCCCCGTAGGGGCGCGGGGAACTGCGCGGCCAGCCCCCACCGGACCCGCGGTCGCGTCTGCCACGTCAGGTCTCTTGGCGGGTGCGGCTCTCATTGGGTTGCTCGCGCAGTTCCCCGCGCCCCTGACGGGGCCAGTGCCCTTGCGGCAAGCAGCGAACCAGCAAGCACCAGCCCGGAGTTGACCAGAACCGCGCCGGTGATACCGGAAAGGACCGCGTCGGGTGTGGTGCCCGTCCCGGCCCGCGCCGCAGCGACCGCGCTCATGACCGGGATCCCGAGCGTGATGCCGACCTGCTGGGTCATCGTGGCGAGACCGGTCGCCAGGCCCTGTTCCGAGTCCGGCAGGCCCGACGTGGCGGTGACCATGAAGCCGACGATGAGCAGCATGTTGCCGACGCCGCCGACGAACGTGGCCGCGAGGAGGAGGTACAGCCAGCCGCCCGACGTGCCGAGCGCGACCAGGGAGAGCGTCGCGGCGGCCTGCACCGCGCCGCCGGTGAGGATCGTGGCCCTGCTGCCGTACCGGCTGACCGCGCGTCCGCCCAGTGTGCCGCCCGCGACCGTACCGAGGCCAAGGACGCCGAAGGCGAGCCCGGTGGCGAGCGGGGAGTAGCCGAGCACCTCCTGGAGGTAGAGCGTCAGGAGGAAGACCAGCGAGGTCTCGGTGGCGAAGGCGATCAGGCCCGCCGCGTTGCCCCAGATCACCGTGCGGCGCCGCATGATGCGGACGGGCACGAGCGGCGCGGCCGAGCGCTGTTCCACGAACCAGAAGGCGACGAGCAGGGCGGCGCCCGCGAGGAGCGCGGCGAGCGCGAGGGGGTCGCTCAGACCGCTCTCGCCCGCCCTGGTCAGGCCGTAGACGAGGGCGAGCAGGCCGCCGGTGACGGTGATCGCGCCGGGTACGTCGATGCGGTGCTTGCACACGATCCGCGAGTCGGTGAGGAGCGCGGGGGCGAGGGCGACCACCGCCGCCGCGACCGGCACGTTGACGAAGAACGCCCACCGCCAGGAGAGCAGGTCGGTGAGGAGCCCGCCGAGGATGGCGCCGGTGGTGAAACCGGCAGACATGAGCGCTCCGTTGAGGCCGAGTGCCCGGTCGCGCAGCGGCCCTTCGCGGAACGCCGTGGTGAGCAGGGCGAGCCCCGCCGGGGTGACGGCGGCAGTGGCGAGGCCCTGCAACACCCGTGCGGTGAGCAGGACTTCGGGCGTCGTGGCGAGTCCGCCGAGGGCCGAGGAGAGGCCGAGGAGGACCATCCCGCCGATGAAGAGCCGCTTGCGCCCGAACAGATCGGCGAGGCGTCCGAAGAGGAGCGTGAACCCGGCCGCGGCGAGCGCGAAGGCGGTGGCTATCCACTGGAGGCTGGCGAGGGAGAAGCCGAGCCCCTCGCCGACGACGGGGAGCGCGACGTTCAGGATGGAGAAGTCCACGGCGATCATGAACTGGGAGCCGAGGAGGAGGGTCAGGACGAGCTTCTGGCGTGGTGTCATGCGCAGCTTGGCCCCGCCGGGGCGCGCGGCGGTCTCGACAGTGGTGGTGCTGGTCATCACAGCGTCTCCAGGTCCACCGCGCGGGCCATGGCCCGGTATCCGGCGTCGTTCGGGTGCAGGTGGTCGCCGCTGTCGTACGCGGGGGCGATCCGCTCCGGGTCCGCCGGGTCGGCGAGGGCCTTGTCGAAGTCGACGTACGCGTCGTACGCGCCGGACGTCCGCACCCACTCGTTGAACTCGTCGCTCACGGCCGCCGAGTGCGTGCCGTAGTGGTCGGAGCCGCCGAGCGGGAGGAGCGTGGCGCCGACGACCCTGACGCCCTTGGCGCGTGCCTCGCGGATCAACTTCTTGTGGCCGTTGATGAGTTCGCGGGCGGAGACGACGGGGGCGGGCTTGTAGGTGGGCTTGTCGGTCTCGCTGTAGCCGATGTCGTTGAGTCCTTCGAGGACGACGACGGTGCCCGTGCCCGGCAGGTCGAGGGCGTCGCGCGAGAACCGGTTGGCGCTCTTCTCGCCGTACCAGGCCGAGTCGTTGAGGACCATGTTGCCGCCGATGCCCGCGTTCAGGACGGGCCGTTGCTTGCCCGCCTTGGCGAGGCGTTCGGCGAGCGCGTCGGACCAGCGGCGGTTGAGGTCGGTGGAGGAGGCGAAGCCGTCGGTGATGGAGTCGCCGAAGAGGACGACGCCGTCGCGCCCGCCAGGCTTTACGGAACGGCCGCTGACGTCCACGCCCGAGAGGTAGTACCAGGACTCGGTGGATTCGGCGGACTCGTCGAAGGCGCGGGACCCGGTGTCGGCGGTGTGGTCGCCGTCGGCGCGGTAGCTGGTGGCGAAGGACTGGGAGTGGAAGGTGGCGGGGCCCGTGGTGCCCGCGAGGTGCAGCGTGACGGTGACGGACTCGAAGGGATCGAGCTCCAAGTCGGCCTTGTCGCTGGAGAGTTGCGACCCCGCGGGTATCGTCACCGCCCGCTTCCCGTCGAAGGTGAGCCGCCTGACCGAGCCCTTCTCCACCGACGCCCCCTTCGTCGTACGGGCGACGGTGGCGGACGCGATGCGCAGCGGCGACGTGCCGTACGCGTTGGAGAGCCGGATGCGGGCTCTGTCGCCGCCCTCGGTGACGCGGACGATCTGGCGCAGGGTCTGCTCGTCGAAGCCCGCCTCCGACCAGTTGGCCTTGAAGCCGGTGCTGGGGCGCTGCGGCGAGGCGGCCCAGGCCGCGGTCCAGGCGACCCCCTTGCCGGTCTCGTGGCGGTCGGGGGAGTCGGCCTGGGCGCCGGTCACGGCGAGACCCGCGGTCAGGGCGAGGGCGGTGGCGGTGGCAGTGACGGCGAGGGTCGTGCGGGCACGCGAAATCATGGTGAGCTCCAGGGAGTTGAAGAGAGAGGATGTCCGTCCGGCGGGCCGCCGTCCTGACTCCTCAAAGATCCGCCGAGCGCGCCCGACCATCAATGGCGATCCGTGAAACGATCGACGCGCTTACGCTTATCGATGCAGGTCACAGGGGGTACGTGGTGGAACGGCAGGAGCTGGAAACCTTCCTGACGCTCGCGGAGGAGCTGCATTTCGGGCGCACCGCCGAGCGGCTCGTGCTCTCCCAGGCGCGGGTCAGTCAGACGCTGAAGAAGCTGGAGCGCAAGATCGGCGCCCCGCTCTTCGAGCGCACCAGCCGCGTGGTGCGGATGTCCCCGCTGGGCCGTCAGCTGTACGAGGATCTGGCTCCGCTCCACAAGGAGATGGAGGCGGCACTCGCCCGCGCCAAGGACTCCGCGCGGGGCGTCGGCGGCGAGCTGAACGTCGGCTTCCTCGGCGCGGGCGCGGGCACGCTGACGGGCCCGATCCTGGCGCTGTTCCGGGAGCGCCGCCCCGGTGTCGAGGTGCGGATGCGGGAGACGCAGTTCCAGGATCCGCTGGGCGCGTTGCGCGGCGGCGAGATCGATCTGCTCTTCACGTGTCTCCCCGTCGTGGAGCCGGACCTCACGGTGGGGCCCGTGGTGATCAACGAGCCGCGCCTGCTCGCGATGCCGCTCGGCCACCCACTCGCCGGACGCGTCTCCGTCTCACTGGAGGAACTGGCGGGCGAGACGTTCTTCGGCGTCGTGAACGGCGCGCCCGCGTACTGGTGGGACTTCCACGTCCCGCCGCGCACGCCGAGCGGCCGCGAGATCCGCCGGGGGCAGGCCGTCGCGTCCTTCCAGGAGCTGATGACCCTCGTCGCGGCGGGCCAGGGCATCTCGCCGGTCGTCGCGTCCGTGGAGAAGTACTACGCGCGCCCCGGCGTCACCTTCGTCCCCCTGGACGACGTGCCCTGCGCAGAGGTCGCGCTGATCCATCGCACGGCGGGGACGAACGCGCGCGCGGAGGCGTTCGTCCGGGCGGTCGGGGACGCGGTCGAGGCGAACGGCGGGCCTGCGGCGTTCTGAGCGGCCTTGTGGAAGTCCGATGCGGTTCGGGCCCCGAAGGGGCGCGGGGCCGTGACATGTGCGGCTCCGCCGCGTGGGCGCGACCAGCCACGACGCACCCGCAGACGTGGACCGTATTTCCGGCGGAGCGCATAGTTCTCCAGGACGGACCCGGCACCGGCGGGGTTCTGAGGCCTGTCCGGCAGGGCCGTGCAGGATGCACCCATGACCGCTCTGAGCTATTCCGCCGCATTCATCACGTTCTTCTCCGTGGTCGGCCCGCCCAAGGTGCTGCTGGCCTTCGCCGGGCTCGCGCAGAACCACCCGATGGGAGAGCTGCGGCGGATCGCGCTGATCTCGTCCGCCGCCGCGATCCTCGTCGGCCTGCTCACCGGCATCACGGCACCGTGGCTGCTCGACCTCTTCCACATCTCCACGCCCGCGCTGCAGCTCGCGGGCGGCGTCATCTTCTTCATCTACGCCGTCGGGCTCGTCCTCGGCATCCACCTCGGTACGGAGAGCCCCGGCGAGGACACCCCGGACCTGGTGAGCGGCGTACGGCAGCTCCTCATGCCGTACGTCGTGAGCCCGCTCGCGTTGACCGCCGTCCTCATCGAGGGGGCGGCCCGCGACTCCTGGTCGTGGCGGTCCACGGTCGTCGGCGCGTACGTCACCGTGATCGTGGTGGACCTCCTGTGCGTGGTCGTCCTGGCCCGCGTCCTGCGCCGCACCCACCACGCGACCATCGAACTCCTGGGCCGCCTCCTCGGGTTGCTGCTCGCCGCGGTCGGCGTGGACCTGGTTCTGGACGGCCTCACGTCACTGGGCGTACCGGTGGACCGGCTGGGTCACTGAACGGCGTCGTCGGAGCGGTCGTTGCAGAGCGCCCAGATCACGAAGACGCCGATCGCGATCGAGATGAGCGCCCAGACCGGCGTGTACGGCAGCCACAGGAACTGCGCCACGATCGCCAGCGCCGCGAGTGCGACGCCGGTCGCCTTGGCCCAGCTCGCGCCCTTGAGGATGCCCCAGCCGACGACGGCCACGAGGATGCCGAGGACGAGGTGGATCCAGCCCCACGTGGTGAGGTTGAACTTGTAGACGTAGTCGCCGATGCGCTCGTAGACGTCGTCCTTGGCGATGCCCGCGATGCCCTCCAGGACGCCGAGGATGCCGTTCACCATCATCAGGACACCGGCGAACATCGTGCCGCCGGACGCCCAGGGAGCGGTGTCCTTCTTGTGGTCGCGGTCCGGATTGGGTGGTGCAGTCGCACTGCTCATGGGCGCCGCCCCTTCTCTTCGCTCGGGAAATCACAGCGTCGGACGGCGTCCGGGGCGGGGCGAGCGGGCGTGCGCCGAACGGGTGACGTGACGGGTTGCGTGATTTCCGTCACCTGAGCGCGACCGGCTGATTACGCTGTGCACATGGTCAAAATGCGCGACCTCGACCCCACCGCGTCCCCCCTTGACTACTACGGCGCGGAATTGCGCCGCCTACGGGAGGCGGCGGGCCTCAGCCAGCCGCAGTTGGGCTCCTGCGTCTTCGTCACGGCGTCGCTGATCGGCCAGGTGGAGACGACGAGGAGGGTGCCGACGAGGGATTTCTCTGAGCGGGTGGATGCGGCGCTGGGGACGGATGGGGTGTTCTCGCGGTTGGTGGGGCTGGTGTTGCGGAGCCAGTTGCCGACGTGGTTTCAGGCGTATGCGGAGATGGAGGCGCGGGCGAGCTTCATCTCCACGTATCAGTGCCAGTTGGTGTACGGGCTTTTGCAGACACAGCCCTATGCGCGGGCGCTACTCGGCGTTGATTACCCAGACGGGGCCGATGAGTTGGTGGCCGCGCGACTGGAACGGCAGCGCATTCTTGAACGCCAGCAGCCGCCTGCTCTGTGGGTCGTGCTCGGTGAGGCGGTGCTGCATCAGGAGGTGGGTGGCGCGGACGTGATGCGAGGTCAGCTGCAACACCTGTTGGAGTTCCGAGACCACCCGTGGGTGCAGATCCAGGTGTTGCCCTATTCGGTCGGTCAGCACACGGGAATGATGGGCGCGTTCAACCTCCTCCGCTTCGATGATGACCCAGACCTCTTCTACGCGGAGAGCTATGACACTGGGCACATGACTGCCAATCCGCAAGTGATCAGGGAGCGTTCTGTCGGCTACGCTCGTTTGCAGAGCTGTGCTCTCTCGACGGACAGCTCGGCAGAACTGATCGCTCGTGTGATGGAGGAACGCTATGGACAGCGTGCAGCACCTGACGGGCGCACAGTGGCGTAAGTCGACCTACAGCGGAACGAGCGGCGGCGACTGCATCGAATGCGCCCCGCTCAACGGTGCCACGTGGCTGAAGTCGTCCCACAGCGGTAACACCGGCGGCGAATGCATAGAGTTCGCCCAAGCCCAGCGCAACGGCAACGCCACCGTGGGAGTGCGGGACAGCAAGAACCCCGGCGGCCCCATCCTCACCGTCACCCCAACCGCCTTCACCCACTTCGTCAGCGCAGCGATCAGCGGAGATCTGTCGCGACCCTCTCGGTGACCGCCGAGGTCATCCGCCGGATGCCCGGCGAACGGACCGGGCACGGGCGGGACTTGGCCGTGGTCGGCGCCAGGCAGAAGTGCAGGAAGTCGTCTTCGAGGTGGAGAGCAGTGCGGCCAGAGCCTCGCTCCGTGCAGTACTCGGAATTCTCGCGCTCGTACGCCGTGCAGGGCAGCTTCTCCACCCACGTATAGCGGTCCGACGCCGGGGCCACCGCCTTGCCCGCGTCGGCGACGAGGTCTCCCGAGGCGCGGGCCTGCGCCTCGTAGATCCCGTTCACGCGCCGCACGCGGTCGGGCGTGATCGCGTCGGGGCCCTGGAGGACCCACACGACACGGGTCCGCTCACCGCCCGCGCCTCGGATCTGCGAGGCAAGCCGCCGCGCGTCGGCCGCGTACCGGTCGAAGTACTTCCCGCGCTGCTTGTCGTACGTGATGCCCTTCATGCAGGGCGTATAGCCCCACGCGTTGCCCCAGAACTGGAGGACGACGTAGTCGGGCCGCTGGGCCCGCACCAGGGCGGCGGCCTTGTCCTTGTCGGGGACGAGGGAGTCCTCACCCGTACCGTCGAGGTAGTCGCAGAGGGTCGTCCCCGAGTACGGCGCGCTGCGGTACCGCGCACCGAGGCGGTCCTTCAGCTGCGCGCCGAGGACGTCCTGGTTCTCCATGGCGAGGGAGTCGCCGAGGTAGAGGACCTTGGGGGCGGGCTTGTCCGGGGCGTCCGGGGCGTCCGGGGCGTTCCTGGCGGCACGCTCCCGAGTCGTGTCGGAGGAAGACACGGACGGTTCAGGCGGCGCCGAGCCACCCGCGTCGGGTAGGTCGGCCGGTGTCGCGTCCCCGGACCCGGGGTCCCCGCAGGCGCCCAGTAACAGCAGCCCGGCCAGTACCCCGGCACTCCAAAGGTTCCGCTTCCGCATGCGGCAACTCCCGCCCCAGACAGCCGAAATGGCCCTCAGGCAAACACACGCGGCACGCGGAGGGAAGGCATCCGCGTGCCAAGTGCGGCGGAGCAGGGGGGCGATCGCTCAGCCGCGTCGCGCCGCTCGCTCGAAATGGCGCGACAGCGCGTCGAAGGACTCCTTCGGCTCCCAGTGCCAGGGCGACTCCGGGTCCTCGGGGCGCTCCCTGATCGTCTTGACGAGGCTGTAGCTGGCGGCGTCGATGTCGTAGCGCGGTGCGTCGGCGCGGTGCGGGGACTCGGGGCTGACGAAGTTGTAGACGAGGGCCGCGTACAGGTTCATCGACTCGAAGACGTCGAAGACGTCCAGGAGGTAGGCGGCCTGCGTGCGTTCGCTGCGCTTGATCCCCGGGGCGAGCTCCGGGGGATCCTTGGTGTAGTCGACCGAGTCGTGCCAGCCCATGCCGCCGTCCTGCGGCGCCCCCGCGTACGTGCAGCAGCCGCACTCGGTGATCGCCACCGGCTTGCCCCAACGCAGGTGCGGGCTCAGCTCCTTGACGTACGCGGCCTTGGTCTTGTGGTAGCCGTAGTAGTTGACGCTGACGATGTCGAAGAGCGTCCAGTCGACGTCCTCGTCGTGCGCGGCGCCGTAGGTGAGCGGGCCGTGGAAGACGGAACGGCCAGTCTTCGCCGCCTTCCCGATGAAGGCGCGCAGCTTCTTCGCCATCTTCTCCGGGTCGAAGTTCCCCTTGAGTATGTTCTCCACCCGCTCCACGGCGTTGGCGCCGGGCACGATGCCCGGCACGAACAGCACGAACTCGCAGCCCACGCTGAGATGTACGTCCGCGCCCTGCTCGCGCAGCCGCTCCGCGTGCCGTCCCGTCTCCGCGAGGTGGTCGAGGATGTCCCGCTCGGGTACGTCGCCGAGGCGCGGTTGCAGCCAGACGCGCAGACCGCGTTCGGCCGCCTCGTCGGCGGTGGCCGCGAGGCGCTCCACGCCGTCGCCGAAGACGGAGACGGCGTTCGCGTGCAGGTCCTGGCGGATGGCCCGCATGTCGTGGCGCATGCGGGCGGCGGTCCAGCGCGTGGCGTGCGACTCGCCGTCGCCGACCTCGTAGCAGACGCCGCGTTGGGCGAGCCCCCGCCGCTCCCCCGGGGCGGCGGGGGCCTGCGCCCCGGCAGTGGCCTGCGCGGGGCCGGTCGCGCCCGCCCGGTCCGTGCCGAGCAGGCCGCCGGTCACCGCGACGGCGCCGACCGCGCCCGCTCCCGTCAGGAAACGTGCCCTGCTGATTCCCCCGTGTCGCGCAGTGCGCACGTCGCCTCCCGTGAACCGGCCGCGGCCCGCTGCCGCCGCACGGGTACCAGCGTCGTGGGGGGAGGGTGTGGGCTGCGTCGTTCTTTGGTCTACGCGGGCGCGACGGAGGTCGCAACGGGCGTCTGTGCCGCGCTACTTAGGTCAGTGGCGGACGTCAGTAGCGAAGGGCCGTGGTCACGTTCGCCTTGACTTCGCCCTTGTCGGCGCCGTCCAGCTTGTGCGTGCTGCGGGCCGTGCCGTCCTTCGACCTGCCCGCGGGAACGTCGTCGACCGTGACCACGACCGTGTCCAGGAGCTTGCCGTCCGGATCCTTGAAGGAGACCTGGACGGCGAAGGTCTTCGACTCGTCCGTGGTGTTCCGCGCGGTGACCTTCACGGTGCTGCGGCCGTCTCCGTCGGTGGCGGGCTTGCCGAGCCGTACGTCGGCCCTGGCGTCGATGCCGCCCTTGATCTCGTCGATCTTGTCGCCCGCGCGTGCGGTGGCCGACGCGACGGCGTCGGCGGCCTTGCTGGCGTTGTCGGAGGGGCTGTCCCCGTCGGAGCAGGCTGCGGCTCCGAGGCCGAGGATGCCCACGATCGCTATGGCAGTGAGCCCGTGCGCCTTGCCCCTGCTCCCGTTCCTGGCCATGCCGCCTCCCTTGCTCGCTCCACGTGGTCTCCACCCAGTGAAGTCCAACGAGCCGGTGCTCGCCACATCGGAGGGCGCGGGTCCGCCGCGGCTTGTCGCGCAGTTCCCCGCGCCCCTAAGAGATCCCCCCGCGCGCCGTCCTGAGGGTGCGGGTGCGTCGTGGCTTGTCGCGCAGTTCCCCGCGCCCCCAAAAAGATCCCCGCCCCGCGCCGTCCTGAAGGTGCGGGTCCGCCGTGGCTTGTCGCGCAGTTCCCCGCGCCCCTTACGGGGCCCGCACACGCGCACCGGCCGCCAGCGAAGCGCTACCGCGCGACGAACTGCGTCAGGATCGCCTGTACCTCGTAGATGTCGACGCCCTTGGTGAACGTCTTCTGCATCGGCACCGTGTTGCTGGAGATCCAGATCTTCAGCTCGGCGTCGAGGTCGAAGTGCCCTGCCGTCTCCACCGCGAAGTGCGAGATGCTGCGGTAGGGGATCGAGTGGTACTCGACCTTCTTGCCGGTGAGGCCCTGCTTGTCGATCATGATCAGGCGACGGTCGGTGAACAGCATCGTGTCGCGTATCAGCGTGTACGCGGCGTGCACCTGCTCACCGTGGCCGAGCAGCCGTGCGTACTCGTTCTGCGCCTTCATCGGATCGACGGTGTGCGCGTTCCCGAAAAGTGCCATGTCAGGTCCCCCAGTAGACGTATAGACGAAATCCCCGTGCCCCGTGTCCCGGCTGAGTCACGGGATCCCCCCAGCGTAACCGGGCGACGTGCCCCGTAAGGGGCGCGGGGAACTGCGCGACCAGCCACGACTGACCCGCGGCAGACCTACGCGGCGGGTGTGTCCTGCGTGTCCTGCGCGCCCCGCGCGCCCCGCGCGAACGCCTCCGCGAAGGCCGTCTCGCCGAGCGAGGCCCTCGCCGCCCCCGCGATCCGGTCGACGTCGCCGCGCTCGGCGGGCGGAAGCGGCGCGCGCACCCCTCGCCGCGCCGCGTCGGCCGCGCCGAGCAGCTGGGCCGCGCGCTCGGTCCCCGCCGGGTCCCCGGCCAGCGCCGCCGCGCCCGCGAGGCCCTCCAGGGAGAGCGCGATGGCGCGCGGCTCGGCGAGGCCGCGGGCGATCTCCAGGCCGGTGCGGTGCCGCTCCTCGGCCAGGGCGCGGTCCGACCGCAGCTCGGCGACGAAGCCCAGCTCGGCGTGGAGCAGATGATCACCGGCCGGTGAGGACACGTCGGCGTGCCGGTCCCGGATGCGCAGCAGGTGCGACTCGGCCGCCGCGAGGTCCCCGGCACGACGGGCCCCCAGGGCGAGCCCCATCTCCGCGTGGATCTCCCCGTACCTGTACCCCTGCTCGACGGCCAACGCCCGTGCCTGCTCGTGCAGTTGACGCGCCCTGTCCCACTCGCGGGTGAGCAGGGCGAGCCGCCCGAGACCGGAGAGCCGCGCCGACACCTCGGCGGCGAGCCCCAGTTCACGGGCGATGCGCAGCCCCTCGTCCTGACGCCGCGCGGCCTCCTCGTAGTCCCCCTTGATCTCGGCGAGCACGGCGAGCGGCGCGACGGTCTGCAACTCGCCCCACCGGTCGCCCAGTTCACGGAAGATCCCGGCGCTGCGCAGTCCGTCGCGGCCGATCGTGTCCAGATCGCCGCGGATCAGGGCGTGCATGGCGCGCAGCGCGAGGGCGGCGGCGGTGCTCCACCGGTCGCCGACAGTCTCGGCGAGATCGAGCGCGCGGTCGTTGAGGTCCTCGCTGGCGACGGATTCCCCGGCGCTGAAGAGCCCGTAGGCGCAGAGCCAGAGGATCCTGGCCCCGTCGGGGGTGTGCGGGACCTCGCACTCGGCCACGACGGACCCGCCGTCGGGTCGCTCGCCCGTGAGCAGAGCGAACGCGTCCCGCAGCAACCGGAGTTCGGTGCGGTCGGGGTGGTGGTCGAGCACGGCGGTGAGCTCGCGGAGGGCCTCCGAGAGGCGACCTCGGAGAAGCCACCACCAGGTGAGCGCGGCCCCGAGTCGTACCCCTTCCTCGTCCCCCCGGCCGGACGCCAGCGCCGTACGGAGATTGGCGCCCTCGGCGTCGAGGCGCCGGAGCCAGATCCGCTGTTCCCCGTCGCGGAGCCTCGGTTCGGCGAGCTCGGCGAGGTCCAGGTAGTAGCGGAGGTGCCGCTCCCGTACGCCGCCGAGGTCCTCCATCTCGCGCAGCCGGTCGCGGGCGTACGCGGCGACGGACTCCAGGAGCCGGTAGCGCGGGGCGGTTCCCGCGGGGCCCGCGGCCATCACGACCAGGGAGCGGTCGACCAGGCGGGTCACGAGGTCGAGGACGTCTTCGCGGGCCACGCCGTCCCCGGCGCACACCGCCTCCGCCGCGTCGAGCGTGCAGCCGTCGTGGTGCGCGGCCAGGCGGCGCAGGACGATCCGCTCCGGGGCGCTGAGCAGCTCCCAGCTCCAGTCGATCATCGCCCGGAGGGTCTGCTGACGGGCCGGGGCGCCGCGCTGGCCCGAGCTGAGCAGCCGGAACCGGTCGCCGAGTCGGTCGGCCAACTCGCGTACGCCCAGGGCGCGTACGCGGGTGGCCGCGAGTTCCAGGGCCAGGGGGATGCCGTCCAGCCTTCGGCAGATCTCCGCGATGGCGGTGGCGTCGGCTCCGGCGGTATCGGTGTGCGTGAAGCCGGGGGCGGAGGCTGTGGCGCGGGACGTGAAGAGGGTGATGGCGTCGGTGGGCCGCAGGGGCTCGACCAGGAACACGGACTCGCCGGTGAGGGCGAGGGGTTCCTGGCTGGTGGCGAGGATCCGCAGGTCGGGCGCGGTGCGGAGCAGGGAGTCGACGAGTCCGGCCGCCTCCTCGACGACCTGTTCGCAGTTGTCGAGGACGAGCAACAGGTGCCGCTCGCGGAGGGCGTGGGCCAGGCGGGGGACGGAGCCGGTGCCGGAGCCGGTGGCGGCTCCGGGCCCCGGCGCCCCGGAGGGCATGTCGTCCCGCAGTCCGAGCACCCCGGCGACGACCTGCGCGAGCGTGTCGACCCCGCTCCCGCCGGGCACCCCGGCGAATTCCACGAGCCAGACGCCGTCCGGGGCCTCCTCATCGGCCACCCGGCCCGCCGCCTCCAACGCCAACCGCGTCTTGCCGACGCCACCGGGCCCGGTCAGCGTCACCAGGCGGGTGGTGGAGAGGAGTTGGGCCACTTCACCGGTGGGCCGATCGCGTCCGACGAGGGGAGTGAGGGGGGTGGGGAGGTTGGTGCGGGGGTGCGTGGGCGCCGGGGCAGGGGTGGGCGTAGGCGTGGGCGTAGGCGTAGGCGTAGGCGTAGGCGTGGGCGTAGGCGTGGGCGTAGGTGTGGGCGTAGGTGTGGGCGATGGCGTCGGAACGGTCAGTTCCGGGGACTGCCGCAGGATCGCCTCGTGGAGCGCCGTCAGTTCCGGGGCCGGGTCCAGGCCCAGTTCCTCGGAGAGCTGGCCGCGCAGCGACTCGTACGACGCCAGTGCCTCGCTCTGGCGGCCCGCCAGGTACAGCGCGCGCATCTGTAGTGCGCGCAGGCGTTCGCGCAGGGGGTGTTGAGCCACCAGGGACGTGAGTTCCCCGGTGAGCAGTGTGTGGTCGCCCGCGGCCAGGCGGGCCTCCGCCTGTTCCTCCAGGACGGCCAGGCGCTGCTCCGCGAGGCGGTCCGCCGCCGTGCGGACGAACTCCTCGTCGGCCAGGTCCGCGTACGCGGGACCGCGCCACAGGCCGAGCGCCTCCGTGAGCAGTTCGGCGCGGCGCCGCGGGTCCTCCTCGTCGCGCGCCCGCGCCACCAGGTCGCCGAAGCGGAACACGTCCACCTCGTCCCCCGACGCGGGGTCGACCCGCAGCCGGTAGCCCGGGGCCTGATGCACCACCCGGTCCCTGCCGATCGCCCTGCGCAGCTGGGACACCTTGGACTGGAGCGCGTTGGCCGGGTTGCCGGGAGGTTCGTCGCCCCAGAGGTCGTCGATGAGCCGGTCCGCCGAGACCGGCCGTCCCTCGTGCACCAGAAGATCGGCGAGCAGCGCCCTGACCTTCGCCTCGGGAACCCTCACCGGCTCCCCCTCGCCGTCCCACACCGTCAGTGGACCCAGCACCCCGAACCGCATGGCGATCACGGTACACACCGCGTCCGCGCCCCCGGAGGGCCGACCGTCAGCAGACCGTCAGCGGTCCCGAAGCGCCTGCGCGCAGAGTCGTCCCCGTCAGCAGGAACTCGGCACGAAATCAGCACGAACTCAGCAGGAAACGACCGACGGAGGACCCGCACATGCCCAAGTACGCAGGCAGGAAGGCCGTGGTCGTCGGCGGCGCGGACGGGCTCGGACTCGCCATCGCCAAGCGGCTCGTCGAGGGCGGCGCCGAGGTCGTGGTGACCGGCGGCCCCGCCGCGGACCTCGCGGAGGCCGCCGCCGAGGTCGGTCCCGCCGCCCACGTCATCGGCTGCGAGACCGCCGACCCGGCCGCCGTCGACGCCCTCGGACCCGCCGTCGCCCGCCGGCTCGGCGGCATCGACCACCTCTTCGTACACGCGGAGAACGGCCTGCCCCCGGCCGCGCCGCCCGGCCTGCTCCGGCTCCTGCGCGAGGGCGGCTCGGTGGTGCTCACCACCTCGTCGTCCGTAGAGCCGGGGCTCAACTCCCTCGCCCCGCTGATCCGTTGTCGCGGCTCGGCCGACGAAGTGGCCCGCACCGCGCTCCGCCTGGCGGCGGAGACCTCACGCATTCACCCCGACTCCCGTACGCGCACGGAAAGGACCTGACCCCGATGCGTACCAAGACCCGCCCCGGAACGCCGAACACCACCCTTGACTCCCCCGCCACCCCCGCAACTCCGCCCCAGAAGCTCCCCCTCCTCGCCCTCCTCGCCCTGGCCACCGCCGTCTTCATCACCAGCCTGACCGAGACGCTCCCCGCGGGCCTGCTCCCCGCGATGAGCGCCGACCTCGGCGTCAGCGAGTCCGCGACCGGGCAGACCGTCACGGTCTACGCCATCGGCACCGCGCTCACCGCGATACCGCTGACCGCCTTCACCTCGGCCTGGCGGCGCAAGCGGCTGCTCCTGACCGCGATGGCGGGCTTCGCCGCCGCCAACACCGTCACCGCGCTCTCCGGGGACTACACCCTGACCATGGTCGCCCGTTTCGTCGCCGGAGTCGCCGCGGGCCTCGCCTGGGCGCTGCTCGCCGGGTACGCCCGCCGCATGGCGCCCGCCCACCTCCAGGGCAAGGCGATCGCCATCGCCATGGCGGGGATCCCGGTGGCACTCTCGATCGGCGTGCCCGCCGGGACGTTCCTGGGCAAGGTGCTCAGCTGGCAGGTCGCTTTCCTGGTCATGACGGGCCTCACCATCGGCCTCCTCGCGTGGATCGCCGCACTCGTCCCCGACCACCCGGGCCAGCCGCGCGGCGAGGCGACCCCGATGCTGCGCACCCTGCGCGTGCCCGGTGTGACGCCCGTCCTCTTCGTCACCCTCGTCTTCGTCCTCGCGCACACCGTCCTCTACACGTACATCGCGACGTTCCTCGACGGCCTCGGCATGGGCGGCTCCACCGACCTCGTCCTGCTCGTCTTCGGCGCGGCATCGCTGGCCAGCATCTGGATCGTCGGCGCCCTGATCAACCGCAGGCTGCGCGCGCTCACCCTCGGCGCGGTGCTCCTGGTCGGCGTCGCGGCGGCCCTGCTCGCCGTGTTCTCCGAGAGCCCCGCACTCGTCTACGTCGCCGTGATCCTGTGGGGCCTCGGCTGGGGCGGCGCCCCCACCCTCCTGCAGACCGCGGCGGGCGACGCGGGGGACAAGGGCGGCGCGGCGGACGCCGCCCAGGCCATGCTCGTCACCCTGTGGAACGTGGCCATGGCGGGCGGCGGCGTCTTCGGCGGCGTACTCCTGGGCCTGGTCGGCTCCTCGTCCTTCCCCTGGACGATCCTGCTCCTGCTGGTCCCGGTGCTGCTCGTGGTCCTCGCGGCCCGAGGGCACGGCTTCCCGGCCCGGAACCGGGTCTGAGAAAATCGCCTCTCTCACGTAGTCACGTAGATACGCGACAGAACGTAATTACGCAGAAGGGGGAGGCCGATGATGCAGGTGCTGCTCATGGTGGCGGTACTGGTCGCGGCGGCCGGGGTCGCGGCGGTGCTCTGGGCCCAGCGCGGTGGACCGCGCTGGGTCGGGGGCGTCGCGAAGGTGACGCTCGCCGTGTCGGACCTGGTGGTGTCGGCCTCCAAGCGGCGCCGCCGCGGCATCGGTGTCCGCAGCGGTTCGACCAACGGGGCGGACCTCGGGGACGGCAGCAGCTGATTCCCCCGCGGCCGCCGCGCCGCGTTCCTACGGGCGGCCGTCCGCGCCCGTGGGAACGTCGCGGACATGCAGGCCGAGACCGCTCCTGCCCGGCGTCTCCACGCCCGGCAGGAGCCGCATGTCGTGGTCGTAGTCGCCGCCGTCGAGCGTGCGGAACGGGACGGGCTCGTCCGTGAAGAGTCCGTCCAGGCGTGCCGCGTACGCCCGGCGGGCCTCCTCGAAGCGTTCCTCGGGCAGGGCGTTCGCGCCGTACACCGCGAAGGGTTCCAGCGGCGCCATCCCGGTGAACCAGAACAGGCCGTGCTGGATCGGATGGAGCACGTCCTTGAGCTCCCCGTGGATGCCCCGGTCCGAGAAGGCCGTCTCGCGGGCTCCCAGCGTCACCGACACCAGCGCGCGCCGTCCGGCGAACTGCCGCTCGGTGTAGGGCGGCGGCAGCGTGGGGCCGTAGCCGAACCCGGCCGTGAACACCCGGTCTATCCAGCCCTTCAGGATCGCGGGCGGCGAGAACCACCACATCGGGAACTGCAGCACCACCGCGTCCGACCAGAGCACCTTCTCCTGCTCGGCGGCGACGTCGGGGGTGAGCCCGGCGGCGAGGGTGGCACGCTCGGAGGCGTCCATCACGTGCAACCGGCCGTCGTCCGAGGGGAAGTCCCCGGCGTCGACCGTCGCCTTCCACTTCATCGCGTAGAGGTCGGACTCGCGCACTTCGTGACCGGCCGCGCGCAGGTGGCCGACGGCGAAGCGGGCGAGGGAGGCGTTGAGCGAGCGCGGCTCGGGGTGGGCACTGACGACGAGGATCTTCATGGCCCTACGTTCTCCCCGGCGCGACCGGACAGCCAGCACTCTGCCCGGCGGAGGAACCCCGTTCCTGGTATCGGCAGTCCCACCCATACTTGGCTGTATGAGCCGTATGAACGGGGCGGGGCACACGCAGGGCGGGCAGAGCGCACAGCGCGGCAACGACATCGGTGACTTCCTGCGCGCCCGGCGCGGCCGCGTCGCGCCGGAGAGCGTCGGGCTGCCGGGCGGTCCGCGCCGCAGGGTACGCGGCCTGCGCCGCGAGGAACTGGCCCAGCTCGCCGGGATCAGCGTCGACTACTACGTACGCCTGGAACAGGGCCGCGCCACCCAGCCGTCCCCCGACGTGCTCGACGCCCTGGCCCGCGCCCTCGGCCTGGACACGGCGGAACGCCGCCACCTCGCCACCCTGACCTCGGCGGAGCAGGGCCCCGTGCCGACGGCTCGGGTCAGCCCCCTGCTGCGGCGGATCCTGGACGGCGTCGCCGAAGGCTTCCCGGCCTTCGCCACGGACCACCGCCTCGACGTGGTCGCCTGGAACGGCCTCGGCGCCGAACTCCTCGGCGGCCTCGCGGAACCGGCACGCCGCGACCGCAACAACGCCCGTTTCCTCTTCCTCGACCCCGCGGCCAAGGACGTCCACCCCGACTGGCGGGACCGCGCGGCGGAAGCGGTGGGCCAGCTGCGCGTCGCCGCGGGCCGCTACCCCGGCGACACCCCGCTCATGGAGCTCATCGCCGAACTCACCGCGCTGAGTGCCGAGTTCCGTACGATCTGGGACAGCGGCGAGGTGGTGATGTGCGCGGCGGGCCGCAAGCGCCTGTGGCACGCGGCGGCCGGGATCCTCACGCTGGACTTCGAAACCCTGCACGTACCGGCGGCGCCGGGCGAGACGGGGCTCGTCGTGCACGTGTTCGGGGCGGAGGAGGGGTCGGAGGCGGCGCGGGGCCTGGCGAGGATCGCGGGAATGGTCCGGGCCGCGCCCTGAAGTCCTGTTCTGACAAGGAAGCTGCAAGGCACCTGCAAGGAAAGTGCCGTTCGGGGCGGGAACCACTCTGCCGACTGCCGCACGCAGCCGACAGAGGATGGGGGAACGCCGTGTCTGTCATCACCACGAGAACAGCGCTGATCGAGCAGGGCAGGTGGCTGACCGTACAGGACTGCAAGCGGGTCCTGGTGGTCGTGCACACCGTCACGTTCGCCCAGCGCCTGCGCGAGGTCTTCGGCCTCCTGGCCGCCGACCTCCGCGTCCAGGTCGTCTTCACCACCGCACCGCACGTCTTCGGGACCGGGGTCGCGCAGTACCTCCAGGATCTCGGCATCGCTGCCCTGGCCTGGGAGGACGCGCTGCGCACCGAGTTCGACCTGGTGCTCGCCGCCGGATCCCGGGGCGTGTACGAACTGCGCGCACCCGTCGTGCGCGTCTCGCACGGCGCGGGCCACATCAAGCTGCTCAGCGACACCAGCCTGCTGGCACCCGGCGAGGCCAGGTCGCCCGGGATGCTGAGCCCTCAACACCTGCTGCACGAAGGCCGGGTGGGCCCCGCCGCGATCACCTACGCGCACGAACGCGACGTGGCGGAACTCGCCCGCTCCTGCCCCGAGGCGCTGCCCGTGGCCCATGTGGTGGGCGACCCCTGCGTCGACCGGATCACGGCGGGGATGTCCCGGCGCGAGCAGTACCGCGGGGCGCTGGGCGTCGCGCCGGGGGAGCGCCTGGTGACCGTCGCCTCCACCTGGGGGCCGACCTCCACGTTCGGCAGGATCGACGCCCTGCTGCCGCACCTGCTGCACCAACTCCCGGGCGCCGCCGACCGGGTGGCGCTCCTCGTCCACCCGAACGTCTTCGCCGGGCACGGTGCCTGGCAGGTGCGCGGCTGGCTCGCGGGCTGCCGGGACCACGGCATCGCGCTCGTCCCGCCGGAGGCCGACTGGCAGGCGGTCCTCATCGCCTCCGACGTGCTCATCGGCGACCACGGCTCGCTCACGGCGTACGGCACCCTCACCGATGCCGCGCTGCTGCTCACCCCGGGACCGCGCAGGGAGATCTCGGCGTACTCCCCGGCGGCACGCCTCGCCGCCACGGCCCCCGCGCTCGTGCCCGCGCACCCGCTGGCCGAGCAACTGGACTACGCGGTACGGCAGTTCAGGCCAGGCCAGTACGACGAGGTGGCGGCTCTGCTCTCCTCGGCCCCGGGCGATTTCCACCGGCGGATGCGGTCCGTCCTCTACCGGCTCCTCGGCCTCGGCGAACCGGCGAGCCCACCCGTCGTACCGCCGTTGCCGCTGCCCGGGCCGCTGGAGCGGTGGGAGACGGGGGCGTTGCGGTGAACGGGGGGCGCGGGGCCGCGCCGGATGCGGCGTGGGGCACGGTGCGGTTCGGGGCGCCGCCGCCCGGCCGCGCGGGTGGGGCTGCCCTCCTCGCCTCGGTGAGCTGGTGCTCGGCGGCCGGGGACGGGTTGCTGGTCGTACGCCTGGCTGCGCGACCGCCCGGTTTCGACGGTCACCCGCCGAAGGGCGCCCGTGACGACGTCCACCTGTGGGCGGACCCGGACACCCGGGACGGGGCGCGCGTCGCGGCGTACGCCGATGTCCTGGTGACACGGGAACGGCTACGGCGTACGGCGGCGCGGCGCGGGGCGGCCCGGTTGCTGGCGTGCCACCCGGGCTGTCTCGTCGCGGTGGTCCCCGTCGGTGGGGTCGACGGCGGTACGGGCTACGCGGTTGCCGCACGGGACGGCACGCTCGCCCTGCTGTCCGCACCCGCGCCCGCACCGACGACCCTGCCGCCCCACGCGGTCGCCTCGCTCGCGCACGCGTGGCTGGTCTGGGGAGGGGCGCCGGGGGCGCTGCGGCTCACAGGTGGCGCAGCCGTTCGTCGAGCCGTTCCGCGTCGCTCGGGTTGAGGCGGCTGAAGAAGTCCCGCGCGGACTCGTAGCGGCGGCGGGCCCCGGCCGTGTCGCCCTGGGCCTCCGCCGCCTGGCCGAGCCACTCCAGGCAGCGGCCCTCCCAGTGCTCCGAGCGCGCGCCGCCCGCGCGGAAGCTGGACAGGGCCTCGCCGAGCCGCCGGGTGCCGCCCTCGTGATCGCCCTCCTCGGCCAGCACGTGGCCGAGGAGGGCGAGCGCGCGGGCGGCCTCGTATCCCTCGCCGAGCGCGGTCAACTCCTCGTGCGCGCGGCGCAGATGAGCGGCCGCCGAGGCCAGGAGCCCGCCCGCGAGGGCGGTTTCGCCGAGCCGGGTACGGGTGAGTGCGGCGCCGCGCGCATAGCCGATGGACTCCCTTAACCGCAGGGCGTGTTCGAAGTGGGCGCGGGCCTCGTCGAGGCGTCGGGTGAGCAGACTGAGGTGGCCGAGCCCGTTGATGGCCTGGGCCTGCTGGCGTACGTCGCCGTCCGCCGTGGCGTTCTCCAGTGCCTGCCGGTACCAGTGGGCCGCCTCTTCGTACTGCCCGGCGTAGCGCAGCCCGATCGCGCCGGAGGTCAGCATGCGCCCCTCGCCCTGCCGGGAGCCGCTCGCGCGTGCCGATTCGAGGCCGATGCGGTGCGCCTCGATCCACATGTCGGTGGGTCTGAGCCGCAGGAAGAGCGGCCAGGCGAGATCCACCAGACGCCAACAGGAGGTGTGCAGCCCCGCACGGGAGCAGTGGCGCACGGCGCCCATCAGCCCTTCGCGGTGGGCGTCGAGCCAGGCGAGCGCCTCGTCGGGCCCGTCGAGCGGGGTCGGCGCGACGCCCGTGCCGGTCGGCTCGTGCCCCGGCAACGGGTGACTCGGCGTGAGGATGCGCTCGGCCGCGGCGGCGGTGACCAGACACCAGTCGACGTACCGCCGCAGCGTGTACGCGCGCTGCGCGCCGCTCTCCTCAGCCTCACCGACGCGCCGGGCGTGCGGCCGCACGAGATCGTGAAAGCGGTAGGCCCCGGGGCCGGTCTCTTCGAGGAGGTGGGCCTCCATGAGGATGCTGATGGGGAGGTCTACTGAGGCGGGGGCGGGCGGGGTCGCGCCCTCCGCACTGGCGTTGGGCGGTGTCGTGTCTGGTGTATCGGCGGGTGGGGTCCCGTCGGCCGCACCGGCGTCACCGGTCGAGTCTGCCGCACCCGCACCCGCCCTCGGCCCCGGCCTGTTCCCGCCCGCCGCGCAGGCGTCGGCGGTCCCGTCTGCCGCCACGGCATCGCGTGGGGTCCCGTCGGCCGCACCGGCTTCGGGCGCGGTCGTCCCTGTCCCACCGGCGTGGGGCGCAGCCCTGTCCGTACCCGCACCGGGCCTGTTCCCGCCCGCCGCGCAGGCGTCGGCGGTCCCGTCTGCCGCCACGGCATCGCGTGGGGTCCCGTCGGCCGCACCGGCTTCGGGCGCGGTCGTCCCTGTCCCACCGGCGTGGGGCGCAGCCCCGTCCGTACCCGCACCGGGCCTGTTCCCGCCCGCCGCGCAGGCGTCGGCGGTTCCGTCTGCCGCCATGGCATCGCGTGGGGTCCTGTCTGCCGCACCGGCTTCAGGTGCGGCCGCCCCTGTCCCACCGGCGTGGGGCGCAGCCCCGTCCGCGCCCGCACCGGGCCCGCTCCCGCCCGCCGCGCAGGCGTCGGCGGTCCCGTCTGCCGCCATGGCATCACGTGGGGTCCCGTCGGCCGCACCGGCTTCAGGTGCGGCCGCCCCTGTCCCACCGGCGCGGGGCGCAGCCCCGTCCCCACCCGCCCCCGCCCGCCGCGCTGGCGTCGGCGGTCCCGTCTGCCGCCACGGCATCACGTGGGGTCCCGTCGGTCGTACCGGCTTCGGGCGCGGTCGCCTCTGTCCCACCGGCGCCGGGCGCAGCCCCGTCCGCACCCGCACCGGGCCCGCTCCCGCCCGCCGCGCAGGCGACCGCCGCCAGTAAGTACGTGTCGTAGCGGTCTGTGGGCAGCAGCCCCATCCGCCTGTAGAGCGCCGCCGCCTCCGGCGGCAGCAGGCCGTAGGACATGTCGAGCGCCGTACGCATCACGGCCTCCCCGTCGACGCGCAGCGTGTCCAGGGACCCCTGCCCCTGGGCCAGGCTTTCCGCGAGTGCGGACACGGAACGGTGCGGGCGGGCGGCGAGTTGGGCGGATGCCAGGCACACCGCCAGGGGCAACCTGCCGCACAGCGTGACCACTTCACGGGCGGCGGCCGGATCCCGCGCGACGCGCCCACCGCCTGCGCCGATCGCGAGCAGCTCGACCGCCGATTCGGCGGGCAGCGCGCCGAGCCGGTGCACGGAAGCCCCGTCGACCCGCAGCCCCGTGAGGTCGCTCCTGCTGGTCACCACGGTGAGTCCGGTCGGCGTGCCGAGCCGCAGCGGACGTACTTGCGCGGCCGTGAACGCGTTGTCCAGGAGCACCGCGAGGCGCAGGCCCGACGTCAGCGTGCGCCACAGGGAGACGCGCCCCGCGACGCTCGAAGGGACCGACGGCGCCCCGAGCGCGAACAGGAACCCCTCCAGGACGGTGGCGGGAGCGAGCGGACCGCTCTCCTCCGCACCCGAGGAATCCGCACCCGAGGAACCGCCGAGGTCGGCGTAGAGGTGCCCGTCCGGGTAACTGCTCGCGTTCCGGTGCAGCCAGCGCGAGACGAGGCTGGTCTTCCCGACTCCGGCGAACCCGCTGACGACGAGGAGCGGAGCCGCGTGCGCGGGCCGCCGATCGCGCATGCCGTCCAGGACGCGGATGTCACCCTCCCGGTCCACGAACTGTTCCCGTACGGGCGGGAGTTGGCGCGGCACGGGTAGTGGGTGCTGCACCGGTGGCGCGGCCTGCTGGTGGATGTGGACGCCGCCGTGGATGAGGTGGGCCTGCACGTTGGGACCGTGGAGTACGGCGGATCCCCCGATGACGTTGGAACTAACGGAGGCGGACGGGGGCGAGTGGGAGGGCGCGTCGTGCCGAAGCCAGTCCGCGAGCGCGTCACGAATGCGGGGCTCGCGCTCCGCCAACTCATCGAGAAGTACGGCGAGTTCCCGTAACTCCGCAAGCCCCGAGCCCGCCCCGGCCCCCTGCGGCGGCCACAACTCCCCGGCCCCCGCCTCCCGTACCACTTGGGCCAACGCGCGCCAGGCGAGGGATTCCCGATCGGATCCGCACGCGACCATGGCCGACAACAGCGCTTCCACTCTGCCGGATTGTGGGACTGGCACGAATGTGGCCCCCTTCTCGACTATCCGATCATGTCGGCAGCATATGCACGAGGAATGCCGCTTCTTCAGTGCGCTGGGGAGTCACTCCCCACTCCTTCCGGGAAATGAACAGAATGATTGGAGCGCCGTTCAGTTTCAGACTTAAGCGATACGCATATGGTCTGCACGGCAGGTTCATGTCACTCTCGGACCCCCGGCCAGGAGAGGGCCGGACCCCGGCGGGAGGACGCTGGTGGAATTCGAGATCCGACTTTCGGGCCCGGTCGAGGTGGCGGCCGCGGGCCGGTGCGGTGACATCGGTTCCACCAAGACCCGCCTCGCCTTCGCCGCACTCGCCTGGGACGCGAGCCGCACCGTCGGCATGGAGACCCTGATCCACCGGATCTGGGACGAGGACCCCCCGTTCAAGGCCCGCGAGGCCCTGCACGCCCACGTCTCCCGCATCCGCAAGGCCCTACGGGTCGCGGGCGGTTCGGCGCCCGCCGTCGTGAGCAGCACCAACGCGTACGTGATGCGGGTCGACCCGGACCGCGTCGACCTGCGCCGCTACACGAGCTGCGTCGACCAGGCCCGCTCCCTGAAGGACAGCAGGGACGACGCCGCTGCCCTGCGCCTGCTCGACCACGCGGCGGGCCTCTGGCGCGGCGAACCCCTGGCCGGGATCACCGGATCCTGGGCCGCCCGGCTGCGCGCCACCGTCGCCGAGAGCGGCCTCGCCGCCGCCATGCTGCGCGCCGACATCCTCATGCGGGCGGGCAGGTTCGCCGACGCCGTACCCGTGCTGCTGCCGCTCGCCGACGAGCACCCCGTCGACGAGGCGCTCACCGAGCAGCTGGCCATCGCGCTGTACGGCAGCAGCCGTACGGCCGAGGCGACGCGACTGCTGCAGCGTACCCGCCAGCGCGTCGTCCGCGACATCGGTCTGGACGCGGGCCGCCGACTGCGCGGGGTCCAGCAGGGAATCCTCTCCGGGGCACCGGCGGCGGCACTCCTGGAAGGCACGGGATCAGGGACCGGCACAGGCACCGGCATCAGCACGGGTACCAGCACCAACACCCGCACCGATCCGCGCGCCGGATCCACCCCCGCCCCCCAGCCCCCACCACCACCTCACCCCACCGCATCCCCGACAACGTCCCCCGCGACATCCCCTGGGTAGGCCGTCACGACGAACTCCGCCGCCTTACCGCCGCCCTCTGCGAGGGAAACGGCACGTCGGCCGCGGTCGTCACCGTCGAGGCCATCGACGGCATGGGCGGCGTGGGCAAGACGGCCATGGCGGTCCACCTGGCCCACCGGCTCAGGGACCGCTTCCCGGACGGCCGTCTCTTCCTGCACCTGGGCGGCCACGCCTCCGACCGGGACCCGCTCCCCGCGACCCGCGCCCTCGCCGAACTCCTGCGGCTGCTCGGCTTACCGCCCAAGGAACTGCCACAGGATCTGGACGAGTTGGTCTCCCTCTGGCGCACCACGGTGCGCGACCGCCGCATGATGGTGATCCTGGACGACGCCGCAGACACCGGCCAGGTCAGGCCGCTGCTGCCAGGTGACTCGCCGACGGCGGTCGTGGTGACCAGCCGTCGCCGTCTGCCCGGACTGCCGGGCGTACGGCCCGTCTCCCTCGACGTGCTGCCGCGCGACGACGCGGTGCTGCTCTTCGAACGGCGTGTGGACGGGCGGTGCGTCACCCGGCGAGCCGAGGTCGAGGAGATCATCCTGAGATGCGGGCATCTGCCCCTCGCCATCGAGATCGCCGCGAGCCGCCTGCTCTCCCGCCCCTCGTGGAGCACGTCGGACCTGCTCGACCAGCTGACCGCGGGCAGCGCGCACCTGCCCGAACTGCGCGACGGAGAGCGGACGTTACGCCACGTCTTCGACCTCTCCTGCCGCGCCCTCACACCACCCCAGCGGCTGGTCTTCCGCCGCATGGGCCTGCACTTCGGGGTGGAGTTCGGGCCGCACGCGGTGGCGGCCCTCGCCGGGCTCCCCGTCGAAGAGACGGACCGAATTCTGGAAGAACTCCTCTCCCAGCACCTGATTTCCGAGCCGTCCCCGCATCGATTCAGCATGCATGATCTTTTGCGGGAGTACGCGCGTTCGCTGTACGACGATGACGCCCTCGAACCGGAAGGCGAAGTCCGCAAGGCCGTACGGCAATTGATGGATCACTACGTCCAAGTCGCCGACCGCGCCGACAGGATGGCCTATCCCTTCCGCTCGCGCATTCCGCTCGACGCCGAGGGAACGCCCGCGGCGACCGGCCGCCGCACGGGCCCGGAGATCACCGACGCGCACGCCGCGGAGCGCTGGCTGATGACGGAGGGCGCCAATCTCCTGGATACGCTCGACTGGATTCGACAGAACGGCCCGGAAAGTCAACTGGCACAAGCTGTCCATGTCTTGGCCGGATTCCTCGACATGGAGGGCCACCTCGTCGCGGCCGAGCCGCTGCTGCGCCGGGCCGTCGCGCACTGGCGGTCCGTCGGCGACGGCGCGGCGCGGGCGCGGGCCCTCCTGGACCTGTCCGCCGTCCATACGCACAGCGGAGCGTACGAGGAAGGGATCGCGGCGGCGCGTGAGGCCCAGGACATCGCGCGGACCCTCCAGGACGGCGAGCTGGAGAGTGAGGCCATCCACCAGCTGTCGATCCCGCTGTGGCAGACGGGCCGCTACGCGTTGGTGCGCTCGCTCCAGCAGCACTCCCTGAGTTACCTAGTGCAAACGGAAAAGACCCTCCAAACGGCCAGGGTTCGAAATCTCCTCGGAATAGCCCATCTCCACCTGGGTGAGAAGGTGGAAGCGGTCGAATGTTTCGTTGCCGCCCTCGCCGGATTCACCGCCGAAGGTGACGATAGAGGGAGATATCGAACGCTGAATAACATGGCGGAGTTATTCCGCAAGAACGGTGATCCAGAGGCCGCCGAGAAGTCGTACCGAGAAGCCATCGAATTGTCGGCGGGCATGGGCAGCAGAGGCGATCACGCCACCCTCCAGATAAACCTGGCGAATGTCCTCACCACTCTCGGCAGGCCGGACGAGGCCCTCGCGCTCTTCGGCAGGGCCTTACCCGTGCTGCGTGCGGTCGGTGACCGACAGGGGGAAGGCATCGCCCTGAACGGCATCGGCAGAGCTCATCGGATCGCGGGCCGCGGCGAACAGGCCCTCCCTCAACACGTCGCCGCTCTCGCGGTGCTCAGGGACATCCACGCCGAGGGAGAGGTGGTGGACGTCCTCTACGACCTGGCGCGCGTCGAACTCGACACGGGGCGCATGGCGCAGGCCGTCGCGCACATGGAGCAGAGCTTGTCGATCAGCCGGCGGATCGGGGCGCGGGTCGAGGAGGAGAGGGCCTCGCGGGGGCTGGAGGCGGTCGCGGCGGCGCGGTTAAGTGGCACGCCTAATTGGCACTGAGTGCCGCTCTCCCCGAATTCATGGCCAAAGTTCGTTGTCCGGCTATCTGTCTGGCTAGCATTGTGGCCTGTGGGGGGCGATCGCTACGATGCCGTATCTTGGCGTCGATGGGTCATGCCCACATCCCTGAAAGTGCCATTCATGCAAGGAGCCTTCTTCGGTGCAGCGCAAGAAAGACGACGGCCGGGCTGACAAGAAGTCAAACAATGGCCGCTCGACCTCCCGGGGGCGACGTGGAATCGCGATAGCAACCCTCATGGTGGCCCTGGTCTGCATGGCCTACGGCGGGTCCATGCGCGACAACCCGATGTCGAACGACAAAACCCCCGTCTAACACAGCCCCACCCCACCCGGCCCGGCCCCACCCCTCCC
Organism: Streptomyces kanamyceticus; assembly: GCF_008704495.1. NCBI lineage: Bacteria > Bacillati > Actinomycetota > Actinomycetes > Kitasatosporales > Streptomycetaceae > Streptomyces > Streptomyces kanamyceticus. The sequence goes on along the minus strand of NZ_CP023699.1, from coordinate 4,871,087 downwards.
CCGGCCCGGCACCACGTCTCGACCGGCCCGGTCTCACCCCTCGATCGGCCCGGTCAGCTCGGGATCCGCCTGCCCTTCGACCACCTCGCGCGACACCTCGCTCAACTGCCGCCGACGCGAACGCGCGTACTTGCGCAGTACGTCGAAGGCCTCGTCCATGGTCACCCGCCGGTGGGCGGCGAGCACGCCCTTGGCCTGTTCGATGATCACCCGGCTGATCAGGGCCCGTTCCAACTGCACGGTGAGGGTCCGGCTCTGTTCGGCCTCGCGTACGCGCTCCAGGGTGACGGCCGTGAAGTCCGCCATCGACTGGCCGAGTTCCAGCATGTCCGGGTCGACCGGGCCCGCGGCTTCGGACGACAGCAGGAGCAGCGCGCCGGTGACCCCGCCGCGGCCCCGTAAGGGATGGACGGCCACGCGGTTGTAGCCCAGCGCCACGGCCTGCGGGGCGTAGTGCGGCCAGCGCCACCGCGCAGCAGGGTCGGCGAGGCCCACCAGACGCGGGCACCGTCCTTGGCGCAGGCAGTCGTGGGCGGGCCCCTCGCCCCGCTCGACGGCGTCCCGCTCCAGAAGAGTGACCTCGGGGTCGGAGCCCACCACCTGGGGCGCCTCGCGCCCGCCGGGCACGTACACCACGGAGGCCGCGCGGGCATCCAGCAGCCGTGGGCTGTGGTGCGCGAGGACCGACAGGGTCCCCGGAACGTCCGGTGACTCCTCCGTCCCGCGGGCCAGTGCGACGAAGACGTCCGCCAGCTGCTGCTCGGGCCTCATTGCCGGTTCTCCCTCAGCCGAGTTCGAGTTCTCCGTGCAGGATCCGCCGGGCTACCACCTCGGTGGACATCTCTCCGGTGAACGCCCGCGCCTTGATGAGCGCCAGCGCGTCGGAGGCCGAACAGCCGGACTGGACGGTGAGCATGCCGACGGCCTGCTGCACGGTGTCCCGGTGGTCCGTTCCCCCGTAGAGCTCCGGGTCGGCGTCGGGGCCGAGCACCACGATGCGGGTGAGCGCCTCGGCTACGTCGGCGAGGCCGACGAACACCGCCCGGCCGGGAGGACCCAGATCGAACACCGCGAGCGAACCGATGCAGCTGTCCTGTGCCTTCAGGGGCACGGCGGCCACCGCCGTGATGCCCAGGGACACCAGGGCGGGCCCGTACCCCGGCCAGCGCTTCTCGATCACGGGCCCCGACACGTGGAGCGGACGGCGTGCGGCCGTCACGTCTCTGGCCGGGCCCTCCCCGAGTACGTACTCCAAGTCCTGTGCCGCGCGGGCGGGTTCGTTGGACGTGGCCACCGCGAGCTGGTTCTGTTCGCTGTCGACCAGGGTGAGCGCCGCGCTGGTCGTGCCGCACGCCTCGGCGACACCGGTCATGAAGCGGGGCTGTGCGCTCAGGCCTTCCGCCCATTGCGTCGCCCGCCGGGCGAACGCCTCCTGGAGGCGGGCCGAGGAGCGGTGACAGGCCGCGGAACGGCGATGCCTCGCCGCGACCTGGGTGTGTATCTCCCACCCCGGCCGCTGCCGTGCGCTCAGGAGTTCGTGCCGCTCGGCAGCCCTCTCCGCCCGCATCGCGCGCTCGTTCGCACGGCGGGCGCGGTCCTGCGCCTGCATCGCGAGAGCGAGTCGTTCCGCATAGTTCTGCGGGTCCATACCCAAAGCGTACGGGGCGATTTCAGTCCTGGGGGTCGGTTCGGCTCTCTTCCATCATGAGGACGACACCGCCGTGGTGTCCGTCGAACGGGGAGCAGAAGACGTCGCAGGTGATGGGCCTGCCGATGCGGCTCATGGATTCGACGCCGATCGGCCCCGAGCGCTGACGGGAGCTCAGGCACTCGGACACCACGGGCAGCAGGACCTCGGTGGGCAGCCCGAAGTCGAGCCCGAAGAACGACTGGTCGATGACTTCGTCCGCGCGCAGCCCCCACATGTCCACGGCGCCGCGGTTCCAGCTCCTGACCTTCAGGTCGCTGTCCAGGACCACCACGCCCGCCGCGATGCTGGTGAGCACGGCCTCCAGGAACGCCGTGGCCTCGTCGAGCTCCTCGGAGCGGATGCGCATCTCGTCGTTCATGGTCTCCAGTTCCTCGTTGCCGGACTGGAGTTCCTCGTTGGTCGTCTCCAACTCCTCGTTCGTCGACTGGAGTTCTTCGTTGGTGGTCTCCAGCTCCTCGATGCTGGACTGGAGTTCCTCGTTGGTGGTTTCCAACTCCTCGTTCGTGGACTGGAGTTCCTCGTACGCCGTCTCCAGGTCCTCCCTGACTCGCTTGACCTCGGCCTTCAGCCGCGTGACGACCGTGACGTCGGAGAACGAGATCGTGGTCGCCACATGCACGCCATTGAGTCCGGCGAGCGGCTGGATGAGGATGTCGACGTACTGGACCTCCTCGCCCACGCGCCGCTCGACCCTGTTGACCCGGAGCGTCCTGCGCTCGGCGATGGCCTGGTCGATGAGGGAGCGGAGTTCGAGGGGACGGTAGGAGATCTCCAGGTCCTGGAAGGGACGGCCCAGGTCGGCGGTGGCGAGGCCGAACTGGATCCTCGCCTGGTTGTTCACCATCACGAGACTTCCTTCGGCGTCGACGGTGATGGAGGGGGTCGGACCCGTGTCCAGGGCCAGATCGCGCAGTAGGCGGCTGCGGGCGACCGAGCTCCCCTCGGGGCCCGTGCTCGCCCTGATCTTGAGGGGGGCCGCCTGGTAGGGCGTCCCGGCCTGGCCCGCGCTGCGTCGGAAGATCCGCTGGCGCATGTCGGTCACTTCGAACCGCTCGGCGTCGTTGAGCAGCATCTCGGCCTTGCCGAGGAAGAGGAGGGCTTCCTTGCGCAGCGCGAAGTGGAAGCGGTCCAGGATCTGCGTCTGGGCCTCGACGTTGAAGTACATCAGGGTGTTGCGGCAGACCAGCAGGTCGAGCCGGGAGATCGGGGCGTCCCGGGTGACGTCGTGCCGCCCGAAGATCACCCGGCGCCGCAGTTCGGTGTGGAAGCTGAACTGGGCGCCGTTCTGCTCGAAGTACTTCTGCCGCAGCTCCAGGCTGATCGGCTCCAGCGCCTTCACCGGGTAAAGACCCGAGCGGGCCTCGCGCAGCGCCTCCTCGTCGACGTCCGTGGCGTAGATCTTGACGCGCCTCAGGCACTCGTCGAGGCCCAGCGCCTCGGCGAACATGATGGCCAGCGAGTACGGCTCCTCGCCGCTGGAGCAGCCCGCGCTCCACACCCTGATCTCCTGCTCGGGCGCGATGTCCGCGATCAGCTCGGGGATGATCTCGCGCTGCAGCAGGGTCCAGGCGTCCGGGTCGCGGAAGAAGGACGTGACGTTGATCAGGATCGTGTTGAACAGAGCACCGAATTCCTCGGCGCTGGTCTCCAGGAGATCCTGGTAGTCCGCGTACGAGCTGATGCCGACGTCGGTCATGCGCTTGTTGATGCGACGGCTCAGGGTGGAGCGCTTGTAGCCCGTGAAGTCGAAGCCGCGGGCCTCCCTGATGAAGACGAGGAGTGCCTCCAGCGCCTCATCGGTGTCGGCATGCTGCGATGCGCCCATTTACTGCCTCTTGGCCTCGACGAGTCCGCGGATGAACGCCGCGATCTCTTCAAGAGGTAGCACGAAATCCGCGGCTCCCGTATCGATCGCCGCCTGCGGCATCCCCGGGTGTTCCGCGTCTTCCGGATCCTGGACGATCACGGTCCCGCCATGCGAGCCGACGGCCTGGGCGCCCTTCGCGCCGTCCACCCCGGTCCCGGTGAGCACACAGACGATCGACCGGGGCCCGTAGGCGCTCGCGACCGATTCGAAGAGGAGGTCGGCGGAGGGGCGTACGAAGTGCACGAGCTCGGTGTCGGTCAGCGTGAGGAGACCGTCGGAGCGCACGAGCAGGTGCCGGGCGGGAGGGGCGATGTGGACGGTGCCGGGCCGCGCGTACTCCCCGTCCACCGCGAGCTTGACCGGAAGTTCGGTCCGGCGGGCGAGCACGTCGGCGATCACCGTCCGGTGCCGCGGGTCGAGGTGCTGCACCGCGAGGACCGGCACGGGAAGGTCTGGGCCAAGCTCCGCGAGCAGCGCTATCAGGGCCTGGATGCCGCCCGCGGACGATGCGACGGCGACGATGGCGTAGGGGCCCGGAGGCTGGTGGGCTGCCGTCACACGGCGAGCCTATCGGACCTGCCGCCGCGTGCAGGTGACTCGTCCCGGACAAGAGAGATTGGGAGCAGGAGGGAAGGGCACCGACACCGACCAGTGGCCGACACCCTCCCCTCCTGTACGAGCCCGTTCAACTCCTGGGCGAGCCCGTTCAGCGAAGGCGGAGCGCCTCACGCACGGTGGTGAAGAGGTCGGTCTGGTTGGTGACGCCGAGAACGCGGTACGCCTGCGGGCCCTGCGCCGCGATCCGCACCTGCGTGCCGGTGTGCTCCTGGGACTGACCGGGCGTGTTGGTCGAGTAGTTGACCTTCAGCTGCTGGCCCTCGTCGGTGACGAGCGTGGAGGAGAGGCCGGGCGGCTGCGCCTCAAGGGGCACGATCTGGCTGGTGTGGGCGTGGTCGGCGGTGGTGACGACCAGGGTGTCCGGGTGCTTGGCGGCGTAGTCGCGCGCGACCTTCACGGCGCGGTCGAACGCGGCGGTCTCACCGATCTGGCCGCAGGGGTCGGCGGCGTGGTCCTGCTTGTCGATGGAGGCACCTTCGACCTGCAGGAAGAACCCTTGCCCGCCCTTCCCGTGCTTCCCACCCTTCCCGCTCTTCTGCTTGGCCTCGAGGAGCTTGATGGCCTTGGTGGCCTGGTCGTCGAGGGCGGGGGTGCCCGCGGGACGACCGGGGTTGGAGGTGGTGCAGCGCTGCGGGTCGGTCCCGCCCTTGGCGGCGGCCTTGCCGGTCCACTCGACGGGCACGTTGCCGGGCGCGAAGAGCCCGAGCACGGGCTTACCGCCCTTGACGGACTTGACCTTTTTCAACTCACGGTCATTGGTGACGATTTGATACCCGAGCTTCTTCGCCTGCTCGGTCACCGTGAGGCCCTTGTACTTGCCGTCGGTGACCTTCTGGTCGAAGCGCTGCTTGCCGCCGCCGAGGAGGACGTCGACCTTGTGGTTGACGCTCTGCTCCGCGATGGAGCCGGGGCCGCCCTTGGCGATGGTGTCCGCGGGGCACTTGGCCATGTCGGCCGGACCCTGGCAGCTGCGGTCGGTGGCGTGCGACGCGAGGACGGCCGGGGTGGCGTCGGTGAGCTCGGCGGTGGTGACGGACCCGGTCGCGTACCCCTTCTTCTGCGCGAGCTCCAGGATCGTGGGCACGGCCTTGTCGGTGTCGGGCGTCTTGGATATCCGCCCGTTCACGGTCTTCACCCCGGTGGCCCAGCCGGAACCACTGGCGGCGGAGTCGGTGACGTAGTCGGGGGAGCCGTCCTTGTGCACGGCGTACGTCGTGTAGGCGCCGGTCAGCGGGAACTTGTCCATGTTGAGGCGCCCGTTGGCACCCACCGTGTAGTCCCGGGCGAGGGTGATCTCGGAGTCACCCATGCCGTCACCGATGAGCAGGATGACGTTCTTGGCCTTGCCACCCTGGATCGCCCGACGGGCCTGGTCCTTGGTGTCGGACGCCCCCGCACTGGCGGTGACGGTGACGGCCACGGCGGTGGCGGCGACCACGGACGAGGCAACGATCAGTCGACGACGCGAACGGGACAGACGCGGTCTGGCCATGCGGAACTCCTCAAAACGTCTCGGTACGATGCGGCCACCTCACCAGCGGGACATGAACCGCGTGGGACGTGGCGGTGCCTTCGCGATGTCGCGGGGGCGACGCGGCATCTCCACGAGTGTCATCCGCACGTTCGACGATGCCGTAGGTGACTTCGCGCCCTGTTCGGCTAACTGGCGCCCGATGCCAAAAGGGCCGCGATGTCGGCCGCGGGGCGGCCGGTGTGCAGACCGATCAGGTCGGCGAGCAGGGCGTCCAGGGGAGGCCAGGGCATGTCCCCGTGCTCGTTGTAGAGGCTGACGAGGCCGTGCAGGGCGGTCCAGAGCAGGAGCCCGGCCTGCCACTGCTGTTCGGGCGTCGTCTGCGTCTGCTTCGGCGTCCGGTCCGGGTCGGTGACGGCGGCGAGGGAGGCGACCAGGGCTCCGAGGAGTTCTTCACCGGCTCCGTGGGCCGACCCGGTGACGGGATCGGTGGGCGTGCTGGGTGTGCTCGGCGTGCTGGGTGCGCTGGGTGTGCGTCCGCCGAAGAGGGTCCGGTAGTGGCCGGGCTGGTCGACTCCCCAGCGTACGTAGGCGGCGCAGCGGCCGACGACGTCGGCCAGCGGATCCGGGGCGGGCCGCGCGGCCTGGTCCATCAGCCGGGCCAGTTCCTCGTAGCGCATCCGCAGTACGTGCTGGACCAGCGCGCCGAGGTCGGGGAAGTGGCTGTAGATGCTGGCCGGGGCGACACCGACCTCGCGCGCGACCTGTCGGAGCGTCAGTGTCTCTGGCCGGTCGAGGGTGGCGAGGAGCCTGGCCGCGGCGTCGATGAGCTGAGCCCTGAGTACTTGACCCTGCCCTCGTGGATTGCGACGGCGAGGGGCGGGCTGCTCCTGAGACGACACCACCAGCCCCCTTCCGACCAGTGAGAACGATCCAGCAACCGTACATGCCGCCTTCCGCCTCCCTCCTTGACGCCGCTAACCAACGGTTGTTTACTCACATAACCAACACTTGTTCAGTCAAGGGAGTGGGTGGATCAGCATGCGCATCGCGATACTCGGCGCGTCGGGCAGGACCGGCGGCACGCTGGTGGAACAGGCGGTCGAGCGCGGACACGAGGTGGTGGCGCTCGTCCGCACCCCGGGGAAGGTGGCCGTGGCCGCGCCCCGGCAGGTCGAGACGCGGAGGGCGGATGTCTCCTCCCCGGGGACCTTCCCCGACCTGGACGATGTCGACGTGGTGATCTCGGCCATCGGCATCGGCAAGGGCGAAGGACCCGGCGCCCTGGTCGCCGGGGCGAGGCTGCTCGCGGAGTCGAAGGTCCGCACGGTGTGGCTGGGCGCCCTGGGATCCGGTGTGTCGAGCCGTTCGGGCGGGCTGATCTACGCGCTCGTGATGAGGATGTTCGTCGGCTCGGAACTCGCGGAGAAGGCCGAGGCGGACCAGATCGCCCTGAACGCCGGCGCCACGGTGTTCCACGCCCCGGACATCACGGACGGCCCCCTCAGCCCCACCCGCCACGTGGTACCCCTCGCGGGCCTGCGCCGCCCGCTGCTGCCGCCCAGGATCTCCCGTACGACGGTGGCGGCGCTGTTGCTGGACGAGGCGGAAACGGGCGGACACGCCACCGAAATCGTCGTCCCCCTCAGCTGAACTCCGCTCCGGAAGAACCGAGTTACCTGACACACACGACGTCTCATCCTCAGGGAGAGCACGATGAGCAACCTCGCGGGAAAAATCGGCCTGGTGACGGGCGCGGGCAGCGGAATCGGCCGCGCGACGGCGATCGAACTGGCCCGGCAGGGCGCGGCGGTGACCGTCACTGACATAGACGAGAGCACGGCGGTCGAGACGACGAAGCTGATCAGGGCCGACGGCGGCGAGGCGCTGCCTGTCCCCGTCGACATCACCGATGAAGACGCCGTACGAACGGCCATCGAGCGCACGGTCGCGACATACGGCGGCCTCGACTTAGCCGTGAACAACGCGGGCCTGGACTCGCACAACCGACAGCTCGACGAGATGCCCCTGGACGAGTTCGAGCACGTGGTCCACGTGAACCTGAGCGGGACCTTCCTGTGCATGAAGTACGAGCTGCCCGCACTGCGGAGCCGCGGCGGAGGCGCGATCGTCAACATCGCCTCCGCAGGCGGCCTGCACGCCATCCCGGCGGCCCCCGCCTACGTGGCCGCCAAGCACGGCATCGTAGGTCTCACCAAGACCGCCGCAGTCGACTACGCCCCCCACCAGATCCGCGTCAACGCGGTCTGCCCCGGCCCGACCCACACACCCGCCCTCGAAAGGATCGCGGCGGGCACCGACCTGATCGCCATCCAGGAGGCAACCATCCCGCTGGGCCGCACGGCCACATCGGAGGAGGCCGCGGCGGCGGCGGTGTGGCTGTGCTCGAACAAGGCGTCTTACGTAACGGGGGTCGCGCTGCCGGTGGATGGAGGGCGGCGGGCGTAGAGGTCAACGGGGTGCAGGCGGGGGCAACTTGGCGGGTACCGACGGTGCCTGTGTTGGCTTCTGACGCCGAGCCTGAAGCTGTGCCGGATGTTGATTCTGACTCTGATGTGCCTGTGACAGAACGAAGACTTCGCGGTGGACCGCCTGTAACTCGCTGCGGGCTACAAATACTCCAGACCGCAAACACCGAGCTACTCCACCGAGCCACTCCTGGGGGAACACCGTGAAGTACACCCGCCTTTCCGCCTTTGCCGCTCTCGGCGTCGCCGCCGCGCTCTCGCTGACGGCTTGTGGCGGCGGTGACGACTCCGGGACGGGTTCCTCCTCCAAGGGCTCCTCGTCGTCCTCCAACAGCGGCTCGAAGTCGGAGGCTGGTTCGGGCTCCGGTGACGCGAAGGCGGACGGAGCGAAGGCGGGTTCGGGTTCGGGTTCTGGTTCGGGTGAGGACACGAAGGCGGAGGCGGCCGGGGGCGGCGCGGCGAAGTCTGGTGGTGGCGGCAAGGTCACGTTCTGCAAGACGGCGGACCTGGCGATAGACGCGCAGGACGCCGCGGCCGGCGGGGGCGAGGGCCGGATCGACATCACGATGATCAACCGGGGTTCGACGACCTGCTCGGCGACGGGCTTCGCGGGCGTCGACATCAAGGACGAGGACAACACGTCCAACCCGATCGAGCGCGGCCAGGCCCAGCCCCGCGTCACCACCCTGAAGCCGGGCGACGCCGCGGTCTTCAACCTGGCCTACGACATCGACACCTCCGGCGACAGCCTGGCCTCCCCGACCAACATCATCGTCACGCCCCCGAACGAGACCCACAACGTAACCCTGGACTGGCCGACGGCCGCCGGAGCCATCAAGGGCGCCTACACCGACGTACAGGTCTACCCCACCCACACCACCAACTAAGAGCGCCGCCCGCGCACAAACAAGAAGGCCCAGGTCACCTGACCTGGGCCTCAACTGTGCAGCGGGCGACGAGAACTGATCTCGCACTCACAGCTTGGGAAGCTGCGATAAGTCCGGGCCAATTCAGGCTCTGACCTAACTGAACGGCTAGCCTGCGGCTTCTTCGGGCTCGGCTACTTTCACCACAGTTTCCCGTTGTTCCCCGCTCGGCCTGGTGCCGTTGTGGTGCGGACCGACGTGCATCGTGGCAGTGACTACGGTCGCTTTATGCAGTGGATCACCCTCATCAGCACCATAGTTGGCGCGGCGATCGCCACAGGATCTGCCATGCTTCTGGACCGCCAACCGTGGAGGCGAGAACGTTCAGACCGCGAGACGCAAGCGCGTCGAAGCCTGTACGCGGACTACCTGGCCGGCCTGTCCGAGGCCCGTCACGCCTGCGGCAATATGGCCCGGGATCCGGACATGGGGCCGTCGACGCGACGCGCCACGGCCCGCGAAGCATTCGGGCCATGCATCGGACTGAGGTACCAGATGACCGTCAGCGCGCCCGGCCGCGTCGTAGAGGCGTCGGAGGATGCATTCCGCCGTCTCTGTGACCTCCGAGATCGGGTGATTGAGGGAGTCTTGGTCGCTGATCCCGCGTACTTGGAGGGTCGTCGAACTTATGACGATGCCCTTGCTGTGCTTCGGGCTCGCATGCGAGAAGACCGGCGCGTCAGCGAAGGCGAAACTGCGCCCTGAGCTTGGGTTTCGTAGTGGCAATTTCTGCGCTGATCTGCGGCGGAGCGGAGTTGGAGAGGTGGCCGTACCCGGGGCAGTTCCCGCGGTTCCTCGCAGGGTCTGGCACGCGAATGGCAACCAGTGCCTCGAAAGCCCCTTGGCGGAGCCGGACCCGGGGGTATCTGAGCCCCAGGCGACGAAAGCCAGCCGACGAGGCCGGGACAGCCGATCGCGTAGGCACGGGCGCCTCGCTGTCCCCCCGCTGGCCTGAGCCACGCGGCCGGTCGCAGATCGGCCAAAAAGAGCCGTTTAGGTACACCTTCCCCTCGGGGTGAACGTGCCTCCGTTGGCGGCCGCAGACCCAGACACTAGAATGGACAAAAACAGGGTCGTAAATCGTGAACATGCAGCTCGGTGCGTATGTTCTGTCGCTGTCTGGGGAGCGAAGATGCGGACATATGAGCGGACACACCCGTGGATTACATTTCAGTTGGACACTCGCCGTCTTGATCATGAGTGCTGGATGTTGCTTGGTGAAGCCATCTCCAAGCTGGAACACATCGCTGGCGTGCCACTGCAGCCCGATGTGGCGGCAGAACTCAACACGGTGTACCTGACCAAGGGTGCCCATGCCACTACACAGATCGAGGGCAACACACTCACCGAGCAGGATGTCCGTAAGCGCGTGGACCAAGAACTTCCCCTACCTCCATCGCAGGAGTACCTGGGGCAGGAGATCGACAACGTCATCCGTGGGTACAACCAGATCGTCCACGAAGTGGCAGACGGCACGCCACTGACACTCACACGTGCGCGCATCTGCGAGTTCAACAAGATCGTCCTGGATCAGCTCCCCATGGATGGAGACTCGAAGCCAGGCGACATCCGCACCACCAGCGTCCTCGTGGGGTCTCACTACCGCGGCGCTCCCGCTGAAGACTGTGCATTCCTGATCGACCGACTGTGCACGTGGTTGGAGGACTTGCGCGCAACGGACGGCGTCATGCGTCAGCCAGCCGCGGTCTTGGCTGCGATCATGGCGCACCTGTACATCGCCTGGATCCATCCGTTCGAAGACGGCAACGGCCGAACCGCACGTCTAATCGAGTACCAAATGACGGTGCAAGCTGGTGCTCCGACCGTCGCGGCTCATGTCTTGGCGGACCACTACAACAAGACCCGCGCCGAGTATTACCGCCAACTCCGGCGAACCAGTCAGGTGCCCTACGACGTGAGTGCGTTCATCAAGTACGCCCTACAAGGACTCGTCGACGGTCTGCGCCAGCAGATCGCTGAGATTCAGGGACAGCAGATGGGCGTCACCTGGCGCAACTATGTACACGAGGCGTTCCACGAAAAGACCACACCCGCTTGTGCCCGTCAGCGTCGGCTGCTCCTCAGCCTGCCGGTGGGGCACTGGACGAAGCGCGGTGACATCCGGGGTGTCACCCCTGCTATCGCGGAGGAGTATGCAGGCCGGGAAGAGAAGACGATCTCGCGCGACATCAACGCGCTTCACAAAATGGGGCTTCTCATCACTGCCGGTCGTGGAGCAACCCTGCGAGTCGCCCCGCGCACCGCGATTCTTCGAGCTTTCATGCCCCTGGTCGCAGACCAGGACTAGATGACTGAGTGCGCACGGGTGCTCCAACTCCCTTCGCGCCAGAAGCCAGCCGTGCGTTCGTCGCTCAGCACGGCGCCTCCACTCCCCACCCATCCGAGAGCGCGGCCACCAGCATGAGCCCCCTCCCGGAGAGGTCGGTGGCGGCCGGCTCACGCACGAAGGGATGACGGCGGCGGCTGTCGTGTACTTCCAGGCGTACGGCGTCGTCGTTCTCCGAATCGAGGCGGACGAGGAACCCACGCCCCGGAACGGTCCCGTGAACAACCGCATTCGTCGCCAGTTCGGACACGCAGAGCCGGATGTCTTCGGTGCGGGCCCGCAGGTCCCAGCGGTTCAGAGTCTCGGTGACGAACTCCCGTGCCCGTCACACCGATTCAGGCTGGGCGTTGAAGAACCGTTGGCTTGAAGAGGCTGACGGGATAGACGAGATAGGCGGGACAAGTGGAATCAGCTCGGTCATCACGTTCCTCATCACTCACCGTCGTCGCGGAGATGTCCGGCAAGCTGGAGGCCGCCGCCCAGGCCTACGCGACCCGCGTCATACAGGCCGCCACCCGCGAGTTCGAGGACCTCACCGAACCCGACGACTGGTCGGTCGCTCACCAGAAGCTCGCCCTCGCCCGCCGCGGCAGCGGCGACCTCACCCAGGCCCTGCACTTCATCGACATCGCTCGCCGCAGCGGGAGTACCGACTCACCGATGCAACGCGTACGACTGGACACCGCGCACGGCCACATCCTGCTCTCCGACCCGGCGACCCGGGATGATGGGGCTCACGTCCTCGACCGGGCCGCGACAACGGCCGCGCAGTACGGACTCGTGCACCAACTGCGCAGTATCGAGAGCGTCAAGGCCAGCAGCGAGGGACCGATGGGGCCCCGGCTTCGACGGTGAGCAGGGAGATGAACGCGTGAGGGATATCCGGCAGGCCATCACCGAAGGCCAGTGGCGTCAGGCGAAGTCGGTCTGGGACTACCACCAGATGCACCACGAACCCCGCGTCGTCAACGTGGCGATCGGACTGGGAAGCCACGACCTCGGCGTAGCCGCCCGCGCCGCCGAGCTGTACCACGCAGGACTCTTCCCCACTCTCGTCTTCAGCGGTGGCAACAGCCCCACCACCGCCAAGGTCTTCCCGCGCGGCGAAGCGGTGCACTTCCGTGAGCACGCCGTCGACGACCTCGGCGTACCGGCCTCCGCGATCCTGCTGGAGCCGAACGCGGCGAACACCGGGCAGAACATCACCCTCTCCCGTGACGTCCTTGCGGCCGCGGGCATCACCCCGGCCACGGTGCTGCTGGTCTCCAAGCCGTACATGGAGCGCCGCTCGTACGCGACCGCCCGCAAGCTGTGGCCCGAGGTGGACATCGTGTGCGCCTCGGAGCGGATGGAGTTCGACGACTACCTCAAGAGCATCGGCGACGAGAAGCTCGTGCTGGACATGCTCGTCGGCGACCTCCAGCGGGTGATCGAGTACCCGAAGCGCGGGTTCGCCGTCGAGCAGGAGGTCCCGGACGACGTGCATGCCGCGTACGAGTCCCTCATCCGCGACGGCTTCACCAGCCGCCTCGTCGGTTCCTGAGCTCCCCGCGCCAAGCGGACCCAGGTCGCCGTCACTGAGGCAGCAAAGAACCCCCGGGTCCATGACCAGGGGGTTCGAAGAAGAGCGGGTGACGAGAATCGAACTCGCACTCTCAGCTTGGGAAGCTGCGATCACTGGCAGCCGGATCGAGCGCTGACCTGGGCTAACGGCTGCGCGGGGGGCCCGTCGGCACGGCTTGCTTTCACTATGGTTCCCCGCTGTTCCCCGCTCGATCTGGTGCACTCGTGGTGCGGGCGGTTGCTGTGCTTCACTGCTGCTGCACGGACCTGATTGAACCTCGTTGGACTCGGCGTTCACCGTGATTGCCCGCTATTGCGGGTGCTCGTTCTCTCTCCCCCCTAAGCAGCGCCTACACACGTACTGATCTTGAGTGGCCTCGCGAAGCGACGGGGGACCGACGTCGTCGGTACGGTGGGCACATGCGATGCCTGCTGACTGCTGATCTTGACCTTCCCAGTGAGGGCCTGAGGCGTTTGATGCGGCGCCTGGAGGTCGACGTGGTGAAGGCCGGCCAATTGGGAGTTGACTGGCTCACTCAGACACCAACGCCGTCAGTTGACTTCGTATGTGCCGTCCTAGGCGAGGGAAAGAACCGCGACGCTGAGGCAGCTGTACTGGTGGACATTGGCGTCGCCCTCGGCCGCCGCATCCCAGTCTTCTTGATCCTTGCTCCGCTCCGGAGGGCTCCACTTGTTCTCGCTGGTATAACCCAGGTTGAAGCAGACCTGCGTAATGAGGATGCTCTGGAGCTTCATCTAAAACAGTTCCTTCGAGCACTGCGTCGCAAACCGGAAGCTCAGGCACCAATAGCAGCTATCCCTGCGCTCTCGCTGGAGTCAGCCAATATAGCCCATGCACGTCTGGATGAGATTAGCCAAGCAAACAGTGCCATCGGTGTGGTTGCACGCTTCGAGCGTCTGATGCTTGACGTTTTAGAATCACCTGATACAGAAGTTTCAGCACTCCTGGCTACCGGCGACATGGGATACGATGCAGCGCTATGGGCAAATGATGCTAGCCCCATCCTCGGCGGCCCAGTGCTTGTGCAACTGAAACTATGGAAGAACGCCTCACCCCACGGGCTGCAACGGGCCGTGGAAACGTTCTCTGCCCAGCTCGATGCTAGACAGGTCCCGTTCGGCCTGCTCATCTATCATTGGATGGGAAAAGAACAACATGGACACCTCTCATCCGAGCTATCTGGCGCACGCGTAGTTGCCATCTCGGCGCATGACCTCGTAGACGTGCTCAGTAGCCAGCCATTGAGCGGTCTCCTTGTCGCTATGCGAAATGCCGTGACGCACGGAGTGCCCTACCGTGCCTAACCTTGACAGCCCGATACTAAAGTCGCACCTTGATCGCGCAAGCGATCCTACGAATTCGACGCACATTCGCGGTCGGGCGTTCGAAGATGCCCTTGAACATGTCTTTGGTGCGGTGCCAGGTTGTGATGTGCAGCGGAACAGTCTTAATAGGTTCACATCGGAAGAGGTGGACATCTCTGTAATGAACTTCAGAGAGGGGAATGGCCTGAGGGCTCTGCCAGAGATTTTCCTCGTTGAGTGCAAAAACTGGAGCGAGCCAGTTGATTCAGCTACGGTCAATGAATTCGCAGCTAAGATTCGTCATCGTGGCTGCACGCTTGGAATTTTGGTCGCTGCAAATGGGGTAACTGGCAACCCATACGAGAAGACTGCCGCTTATCAGTCTGCTGCGCTCGCACTTGTTGAGCGTACGCGAATGTTACTGCTGACTACCGCAGATTTGAACATGCTTGTATCGAGTCAGGATGTTGTGAGGCTCCTGCATCGCCGCCTGCTGGACCTCGTAGCGGCAGGAACATTCACTCTCGGCTAATTAAGCGGTGACGCTGGTAGTTGCGAGCCTAGGTAGCGCTGCGCTGGAGTAGATTGTGCCACCCGCATGCGTACGGTCGCATGGCCGCTTTCTGCGAAATCGCGCTGCGCGTCTCGCAGGTTGAGTACCTCGTCAACGACCAGTGTTTCAACACACGGGCCTAGGTCGATCTGATGCTCGCCAAAGCTAAGGAGCATCCCTTCGTAAGTAGCTGCTAGAGCAAAAGCCTCACTCGCTGCAAGCAACTCCAGAGTCTCTTCTCGGATTACACCGATAGAAACAGTACTTGCCTTGAGGTTTACCTTTTCGCCACGCAGCAAAGAAATGGCATCTCGCGCATCTCGTCCGTCTCTCATTGTGAAGTCCGCCGGCGCCGGGAAGAATTGCCCAGTCATCGCCTGAAGTGTAGCTAGAGCCTCGTAGGCATCGGCCCATCCCTCTGCTTCTTTAACGCCCCATCCGCCCGGGGTCATGTTTTGTGAGATAGGTGCGCTGAGGTAGGTCTGTGCTGGACCCTGGAATGCCACCTCCATGATCTGGCCGATTCGCGCATGGCTGATCAGCCTTAGAACCGGAACTAGTGCCTGTGGGAGTGCCTCTTCGGGAGGCGTGAAGGAAAGTGTTTGATGCCAAGAGCTATTTCGGTTGTCGTAAAGTATCTTCACTTGCATGAAATTTGTAAGGTCGCGGCCGAAGAGGGTTCCGCCATCAGTGCCAGCCGTCCGCTGTGTGAAGTGGAGGGGCAGGGAAGCAGTGGGGAGTCCGGACGTGGAACGCACAATTAGTTGTGCCCGCAGCGGCGGACTCAGAGTTTCCCGATTGGCTTCGATGCGCAACGCCTCGGGAACGAAAGACCCGCCAATTCCCAGCTCCGACGGCGCATCAATTGTCATCCCTTGAATATTTCCTCTGGCGAGTTCCACCTCGCCGCCATAGCGCAAGGCGTCCTCAAACCTCTTGAGGCGTCGTTCCTCGTCCGGGTTATTTCGCCTGAACGTAAATTTTCCAGTGAAATGGATCGCCGAGCGGACACCTGAATTGTTGCCTTTGGGTGACAAGTGGATGGTGGTTCCGCCGGTCGAGTCGAGGGATGCGCTGATCGAGTAGTTGGGCGAGATCTCCTGCGCGCGAATCTGAAGAGCACTGTAGCGTTCGATCAGGTCGGGAATCCCGCTGATCATTACGTCACGCTCAGCCCGAGCCTCTGCGATGCGGTCCAGAATATAGTCCCCAGAGCCCTGCAACGCATATCTGACCAGATCATCGTGCTGAGCGAAGCGCTGATTGAGCCAGCTCAGCCCATACCAGTTTCGGACGAAAGGAAATTCGTCGCGCAATCCTTCGAACCATCTCGTTTCTGCTGGATTTGGGCTGATTGGAACGAGGAGGTCCCAATGGTCGGGCTGGTAGCGGGCGGTGGAAATCAAAGAGCGGCGGACCTGCCCTTTACGGCTCGATGTCATTCGCCTCGTGAACGACTTCACCTCGTAATGGATGAGCTCGCCGGAATCTGTGTACTCATAGAGGTCGCGACCGCCATCTCCGCCAGTTCCATCGACTTCCTGAGCGCGGGGTCGCAGTCGCAGCACCAGCATGGTCACCAGGGCTTCGGATGCTGTCGGATTCTTTGCGAGTTCCTGCCAGGGCACGCTCACCATGGCTCCAAGCCTACGGGCCTATTGGCCAAGAAGGAGTGCGAACTAAATGGTTCCTCGCTTCCTTGAAGCTTGGCTATGCCCCGAGGTTGGCGGAGCGGCTTTGGGGTGGCGCTGCTTTGGCGCGAGTGATCATGGCCCCGTAAGCTTCCGGCGCGTCGGGCAGTCTGTGGACCTGCCTGGTAAAGCACGACGTTGGGGCCATGATCTTCGAGGCTCGCGCCAAAGTGGCTCCGTAAAGCCGTGGAGCCGACCGCCCCCAGCCACGACGTATCCCTTCTCTGGCATCAGCTGGCTGCATGCTTTGCGCGCGGCACGGGCGCTGGCCGGGCTGGAGCGGGGCGGAGACAGGAGCGCAGGCCCGGCCGGGGGCCGAGCCGCGCGCGGTGAGCGGAGCGAGCCGCCTTGAACCAGTAGAGAAAGTTGTAACTCAGTCGGTCGTGTGGGGCTTCAAGTCATCCGCACAGGCTGGGAGTTCCACCTCGT
Source organism: Streptomyces kanamyceticus (assembly GCF_008704495.1). NCBI lineage: Bacteria > Bacillati > Actinomycetota > Actinomycetes > Kitasatosporales > Streptomycetaceae > Streptomyces > Streptomyces kanamyceticus. The sequence goes on along the minus strand of NZ_CP023699.1, from coordinate 4,854,096 downwards.
CGCGGGCTGCGAGCGGCAGGAAGCGCACTGGTCGTATCGTCCATGTGATCCGGGTGCGGGCGTCGGCGATCGAAGCCGTGCAGGGCTCGGCTCGGAGCAAGGCTCTTCTGGTGTCGATGCGGCCTTCGTAGAACCCGTCCCAAGTCTCCATGGCTGTTGGTGGGTTGAGTGCTGCCGCGATGCACCGCAGGGCGGTCGACAGCCAGCCATCGGCCTGGGCTGCCGAGTACGCGCCGAAGTGCGTCGTGAGTTCTGGCCGGCCCCCGGAGACCAGGTCTTCCACCCGGCATTCGCACCAGAATCCGCGGGTGAGTTCCTCGCTCAGCATGGCGGCTCTCCTGGTGGCGCCTCCACGAACAGTTCCGCCGTGACCGTGTGGCCGCCCAGGCTGTCGTGGACAACGACTCGGTGCGCGATGAAGCCGACGATGCCCAGGCCTCTGCCGTGTGCCGCCTCCCCGCCGGGGTGCTCGGTCGTCGGGGCTGTCTCCGTGCCGCCGTCGTCCGTGACCGACAGGGCGATTACCTGCGATGAGACCGCCACCGCCAGGTGGAAGCTCCCGGACTCCTTGCCACTCGCCGTGTGCAGGACCGCGTTCGCGCTCAGTTCGCTCACGATCAGTTCCGCGTCCTCCGCCAGGGGCGAGCCGCGCAGGATGTCGCGGGTCCAGCGGCGGGCTCTGCTGACCTCTTCCGGGAGGCCTGGGCATGTGAGGCCCCAGACTCGGGCGGTGCTCGTATACTCGTGCATACAAGTTCCTTCGTGCTGGTAGGCCGCCATGTGCAGCGGGCTCGAGCTAGACGAGTTTCACGCCGTCGTGGGCGCGGATCGCTGGCGGGGACGTGGCATCGAGTGCGTCCAGGACGCGGATCGCGTAGGCCTCGTCGGCGAGTTCGATGACTTCGTCGCGGGTGGCCCAGCGCAGCGCGTGAGTCTCGGCGCCGGTGGTGGGCGTGCCGTCGGCGGCCTCGCAGCGGAAGACCATGGAGACGATCAAGCCCGTCATGTTCTTGTAGATGCCGGTGAGCGTCGCGGGGAGTGCGATCTTGATGCCGGTCTCTTCGAGGACCTCGCGTTGCAGGGCCTCGGGGATGGTTTCCTCGCGCTCCAGGATGCCGCCCGGGGGCTCCCACTTGCCGTTGTCGCGGCGCTGGATGAGGAGGGCCCGGTCCTGGTCGTCGACGATGACTCCGGCAACGCTCACGGAGTGCGGACGGTCAGTGCTCACGGTCGTCCTCCTCGACTCCCTCGAAGCGCCCTCGGAGTGGCCCTTGATGGCTAGGCTCCAACACCGTAGCAACGCGGCTCATGCACTTGTCTAGATATCTAAAGGAGTACTCGTGGGCTCACTTCCCGGGCGGCTCGGCTCCGTGGACCCCACCAGCGATCGGGCCGTCTTCCGGCAGATCGCCGACCAGCTGCGCGAGGCCATCGACCGCGGCCGGTTCACCGAGGGCGAGAAGCTGCCCTCCGAGGCCGAACTCGTCGAGCACTATGGGGTATCCCGGATGACCGTCCGGAACTCCTTCTCCATGCTTCAGGGGGAAGGCCTGGTCCACGCCGAGCACGGCAGGGGCGTCTTCGTGCGGACACGGCCGCCCGTGCGACGGCTCGCCTCCGACCGGTTCGCCCGCCGTCACCGCGAGCAGGGCAAGTCCGCCTTCCTCGTCGAGGCCGACGCCGCAGGAGGCCACCCCGAGGTCGACAGCCTGGAGGTGAGGGAGGAGAAGGCCGGTCAGGACGTCGCCAACCGCCTCGGGGCGGTGCGGCGGGTGCTTGCTCGTCGGCGCCGGTATCTGCTCGATGGGCGACCGGTCGAGTTCGCCACCTCCTACCTCCCGCTCGACATCGCACGCGCCACCCAGATCGCCGAACCCAACCCCGGGCCCGGCGGCATCTACGCCCGCCTCGAAGAGCTCGGCCACCGCCTCGACCACTTCGACGAGGAGATCCGTGCCCGGATGCCCTCGCCTGCTGAGGTGCGGACCTTGCGGCTGGCCTCCGGCGTGCCGGTCATCCACCTGATCCGTACCGCCTACGACACCGAAGGGCGCGCCGTCGAAGTCTGCGACACCGTCATGGCCGCCGACGCCTACGTCCTGGCGTACCGACTCCCCGCCACCTGAGCGAGCGCAAGAAGGCCGCGCACAGCACAAAGGCCCAGGTCGCCTGACCTGGGCCTCAACTGCTGGAAACTGTGGAGCGGGTGACGAGAATCGAACTCGCACTCTCAGCTTGGGAAGCTGATGTTCTACCACTAAACTACACCCGCGAAAGACCCCGCCAGAAGCGGCGCCGTAACGTCGCACACTGTACCTCATGCCGGGCCCCAGGTGCTCTCGCCGTGGGGCCCGAGGGCTGTCCGGGCGTTGTCCGGGTGCTGTCCGGGAGGTGGATGCGCCGTGCGGGGCGAGGGAGTTGGGGCGTACCGTGGTTTGTGGTCGTGCCGCTTGGGTCGGCGTCCCTTTCATACCGTAATGTGGCCTTTCGTTCGTCGGCTCGGAGACGAGTCAGGGCGAGTCAGCAGGAGCCAGTACGGGGCTCAATTCCGGCTTTGGGGAAGGGACTCGAGGACTTGATGGAGCGCACCGTCGTCCGATGTGCCGAAGGGCACGTGTTCAGCACCGCTTCGTTCCCGATGCAGCAGGCCGACCGGCTCGGTCCCGGTCGGCTCATCCGCTGCCCTCGGTGTGCCAGGCTCCGGCACGCCGTGCCGGTGACCATGCAGAAGCGGTAGCCGGGGCAAAACGGACAACGTAGCGGACAACGTAAAGGCGACGAGCACAGCAGCACGGCGTCGAGGCGCGCGGGTTCCGTCCGATTGGGGAGGGCCCGCGCGCTCTGCGTATCCTCGGTGCGTGCTTCTCTCAGACAAGGACATCCGGGCCGAGATCGACTCCGGACGAGTACGGATCGATCCGTACGACGAATCCATGGTGCAGCCCTCGAGCATCGACGTGCGGCTGGACCGCTACTTCCGGGTGTTCGAGAACCACCGCTACCCCCACATCGACCCCTCCGTCGAGCAGGCCGACCTGACGCGGCTCGTGGAGCCCGAGGGCGACGAGCCGTTCATCCTGCACCCGGGTGAGTTCGTGCTCGCCTCGACTTACGAGGTCATCAGCCTGCCGGATGACCTCGCCAGCCGGCTTGAGGGCAAGTCGAGTCTTGGGCGTCTCGGGCTCGTCACGCACTCCACCGCCGGGTTCATCGACCCCGGTTTCAGCGGGCACGTGACCCTGGAGCTTTCGAACCTCGCGACCCTGCCGATCAAGCTCTGGCCAGGGATGAAGATCGGGCAGCTGTGTCTGTTCCGGCTCACCTCGTCCGCCGAGTCGCCCTACGGGTCGGAGCGGTACGGGTCGCGTTATCAGGGACAGCGGGGGCCCACCGCCTCCCGGTCCTTCCTCAATTTCCATCGGACACAGGTGTGACATCCAGCATGAGTGACGTGCGCGAGAACCTTACGTACGAGAAGTTCGGCGGCGCTGTGCGGGAGCTCGCGCAGGCCATCGCCGATGACGGGTACCAGCCCGATGTCGTGCTCTCCATCGCCCGTGGCGGTGTCTTCGTCGCCGGTGGGCTCGCCTACGCGCTGGACTGCAAGAACATCCACCTGGTGAACGTGGAGTTCTACACGGGCGTGGGGACCACCCTCGAAATGCCCGTCATGCTCGCGCCCGTGCCCGACGCCATCGACTTCACCGACAAGAAGGTCTTGATCGCTGACGATGTCGCCGACACCGGGAAGACGCTGAAGCTCGTCCACGACTTCTGCCTCGGGCACGTCGCCGAGGTGCGGTCCGCCGTGATCTATGAGAAGTCGCACTCCCTCGTGAAGTGCGAGTACGTGTGGAAGCGCACCGACGAGTGGATCAACTTCCCGTGGAGCGTCGAGCCGCCCGTCGTGAAGCGGGACGGACAGGTTCTCGACGCCTGACCATCGGGACTCGGGCGTACATAGGCCTATAGGGAAGGGCCCCGGACGACGGCATTCGCTGCCGTCGTCCGGGGCCCTTTCGGTACGCGTAACTCTAGAACGTACCCAGCTTGATGATCGCCAGGATCGCGAGCAGCTGGATCGACGCCGCGCCCAGCGCCCTCGGCCACGGCAGGTCGTGCGACTTGCTCACCATCGTCGTGAGCAGCGCGCCCGCCGCGATCCAGGTCGCCCAGCCGAGCAGCTGGACGAAGGTCTCGCCGCCGCCGAAGAACATCGCGACGATCACGCGGGGCGCGTCCGTCAGCGACATGATCAGCATGGAGAGGCCGACCGTCGGCTGCCAGGCGCCGTCGCCGCCGAGCTGGCGGGCCAGGGAGTGGGTGACCACGCCCAGGATGAACGTGCTGATCGTGATCGCGACGCCGGTGGTGAGTACGTACGGGACGGCCGTCGAGATGGTGGCGTTGATCGCGTCCTTGCGGGCGGCGTCGAAGCCGAAGATCGCGAGCATGCCGTAGAGGAACGTGACGATGACGGCCGGGGCCCACATCGCGTAGTCCCGCATCTGCAGGAACGTCGGACCCGGGTTCAGCACGACGCCGCGCAGCAGGTCCTTCCAGTGCAGCCGGGGGCCCACGGGCGGGGCCGCCGCCTGGCCCGCGCGGTAGGTGTCGCCCTGGTTGTACGGGTCCTCGCCGATGGAGAAGGCCTGGGTGCTGCCGGGGTTGTTGGCCGCGTAGGGGTCGAAGCCGCCCTGGCCCGGGCCCTGGCCGTGGCCGTGGCCTTGGCCGTCGGGGCCGCCGAAGTACTCCGGCTCGCCGTGAGCGCCGCCGTGGCCGCCGTGTCCGCCCGCGGGCTGCGGCCACTGGCCGCCGCCTCCACCTCCGCCTCCGCCGTACTGCGGACCATTGCCGTACTGCGGACTGCCGCCGTACTGAGGTCCGCCCCCGCCGTGCTGCTGCGGGTTCGGGGGCACGGGTGGATAGCCGTACGGCTGCTGCTGCCCCTGGGGGGCCTGCTGTCCGTACGGCTGCTGCCGCGGTTGTTGTGGTCGCGCTTGCGGGGTGCGGTTGTCCCGGCCGCGTCCGATCCTGAATCCAGCCACGAATCGAACGTACCTGGTCTTCGGGGGTCGGGTCGTCCCTCCTCGGGAGGAGAGAGGGTTTGCGGCCGACCTGTGACAACCCCTAAGGGAACCCTGAGGGGTTTGCCCCAGGCCGATCGCGGGCGCCGTGCGGCTCAGGGATCGAGCGCAGTGCCGTACGCCGTCGGTTCGAAGAGGCGGGCAGGTCAAGGGGGTTGGTGCCTGCCGAGGGTGTCATCAGGTGTCATCAGGCGTCATCAGGCGCCATCAGGCGTCATCCTTCCGAGCTACGCCCAGGGGGCCCGTCAGGCCACGCCCGGGGTCGCCTGCGAGATCAGCTGCCTCTTCGCCGCGCGCGGGCCCGACGATGTCGCGGTAGCCGTCGCCGTTGAAGTCGTCGGCGTGCTTCGAGGGAGGCGCGGAGGCGGGGTTCAGCGGCTGGACCTCGGGGATGGCCCAGCCGCTGAAGTCAGTGCGCGGCGCGGTCAGTCGGCGAAGTTCGCGCCGAAGCGCGGTGTGCCCGCGCCGGAGATGCCCACCGTCGACGTGTAGACGCCGGACGAGCCGGAGAGCGTGCCGTTGGGGAGGGAGTCCAGGACGTAGAGCGCGCCGTTGCCCGCGTTCTCGCCGGACGCGCCGATGGCGATGTCCCCGCGGCCGTCGTCGTTCAGGTCGTCGATGTGGACGTCCGAGCCGAAGACGTCGCTCTTCTCGTTGGAGTTGGGGACGCCGGGGCTGTTCTGGCTGAGCAGCACGGAGTTCGCCGGGGAGAGGCCCGAGCCGTCCGCCGCGCCGTAGAAGACGGTGACCGCGCCCGCGTCGGCGACGCCGTCCAGGTCCTCGCCGGGCGTGCCGACGGCCAGGTCGAGGTTGCCGTCGCCGTCGATGTCGCCGAGGTCGAGTTCCGCGCCGAACGCGTCGCCCTTCTCGCTGCCGCCGGGCACGCCCTGGGTGTCCTGCGTGATCACCTGGGTGTCGCCGTACGGGCCGTTGGCGTTGCCCTTGACGACGTAGACCGTGCCGCCCTTGTGCGCGCCGTCGATGCCGTCGTCCCAGGTGAGGCCGATGATGATGTCGTCGTGGCCGTCCTTGTCGGTGTCACCGACGTCGGTGATGTGGCCGCCGGGCAGCCGCTGTACGCCGTTGGTGGTGACGCCGCGGGCGCTGCCGGGCAGCCAGAGGTTGGCGTTGTAACCGTCGCCCGTGGAGAAGCCGTTGACGATCAGGTCGTCCTTGCCGTCGCCGTTGACGTCCCCGGAGTGCAGGTTGAACGGGCCCTCGCCGGGTGCGCTCGTGATGGGCGGCAGGACGGTGTAGTGGCCGCCGGTGGCGCCGGTGCGGGTGATGCCGCCCTTGAACATGTCGATGGTGGCCGCGCCCGAGCCCGACCCGACGGCCAGGTCGTCCTTGCCGTCGCCGTCGAAGTCGCCCGCCTGGAGGGGGCCGCCGAAGAGGTCGTGCTTGGTGGGGCGCGGGTCCTTGAGCGTGGTGCCGCCGGTCAGGCCGTTCTTGGAGCCCCACAGGACCTGCACGGTGCCGCCGTCGACGTCGCTGCCGACGTCCTCGCCCGCGGCGGCGACCACGAGGTCGTCGTAGCCGTCGCGGTCGAAGTCGCCGTACGCGGTGTCGCCGCCGAACCGGTCGCTCTTCTCGGCGCTGCCCGGTACGCCGGGGCTGTTCTGGCTGTACGAGACGTGGTGCCGCGCGGTCCCGCCGTACGTGACGGTGACCTGGCCCGCCTTGTCCTGGCCGCCCACGGCGGCCAGTGGGGCCGAGGTGGCGAGGTCGGCCGCCCCGTCACCGTTGAAGTCGGCGTCGTCGGCCTGGGTGGCGGCCGCTGGTCCGGCGGCGCTCGCGGTGGTGGCCGTGAGGCCGAGGAGTCCGCCGGTCAGCGCGGCGGCGGTGGCCGTCGCGGCGGCGAGGCGGGTGCGTCTGGAGCGGGTCAGCGTGCGCTTGTGCTTGGGCTTGGACATGAGCGTCTCCTGTGGCAAGGGGTGTACGGAGAGAGGGAGTTGGGCGGCGCCGGACGGGCTGATCGCAGCCCGTCCGGCGCTTGAGAACGAACTCGGCGAAGCCGGTGATTCCCCGGCGCCGAGGAGCCTCAGTACCTCAGTAGCCCAGGACCGTCCCGTACTCATGCGCCCCCGCAAGCCCCAGCCTGCCCGGTGTCACCGCCGTGACCGGCGGGGTCGGGCCCCCGGCCCGAGCGCTCGCGGCGTGCCAGACGCCGCCCTTCTTCGCGTCCTCGCCGGGTGCGCCCACCGCCACGTCCGCGCGGCCGTCGCCGTTGTAGTCGCCGGTGGAGACCGCCGCGCCGAGGCGGTCGCCCGCCTCCGCCGTGCCCGCCACGTCCGCGGAGTTCTGGTTGAAGGCGGGGCCCGTGAAGGGCTTGGCCGTGCCGGGGGAGGTGAGGGTCCAGTAGGTGCCCGCGTTCTTCGCGGTGCCGACCGCCTCCTGGTCCGCGCCGACGATCAGCTTGTCGGTGCCGGTCTGGTCGAGGTTGCCGACGGCGAGGTGTGCGCCGAAGTTGTCCTCGGCCTCCGAGGCGCCGCCGACCTGGTCGGAGTTCTGCGTGGTGCAGGAGGTGCCGCCGCCGAGCGTGCCGCCCTTCTTGCCGTAGACGGTGAGGATCGCGCCGCCGAGGCGGTCCTCGCAGGCGGCCTCCTCCGACTCGGGGTTGGGCTGGACGTTGCCGACGGCGAGGTCGGTGGTGCCGTCGCCGTCGAAGTCACCCGCGGCGAGCGCGCTGCTGGTGCTTTCGCCGCTCGACCAGGTCGACTTCCACGCGCCGGTCGCACGGCTCATCACCTCCGTACCGCTGATCTCCATGCCCTCGTACGAGAAGGCGATTTCGTCGCCGCCGTCCCCGTCGAAGTCGCCCGCGGTGAGCGCGACAGGGCCCGCGAAGTGCCAGCCCTCGACCCGTTCGAGCTTGGCGGGCGAGCCCGCGGTGAACGGCCCCTGGCGTACGGCGACTTGGCTGGTCTCGTCGAAGTGGGTGTTGAGGGCGATGTCCTTGTCGCCGTCCTTGTCGAAGTCGCCGGTGGCGAGGACCGCGCCGTACGAGGCGTCGTCGATGTCTCCGTTGGCGGCGGTGAACCCGCCCTTGAAGCCGCTCGCCGAGCCCCAGACGACGGCGACGGTGCCCGCGCCGAGTCCGGTGTCGTTGGCCTCGTGGGGCGTGCCGACGACCAGGTCGCCGAAGCCGTCGCCGTTCATGTCGTCCGACGCGACGGCCGTGCCGAAGCGGTCGCCCGCCTCAACGGTGCCGGGCACCCCGGCGGTGGCCTGGCTGACGGTCGTCGAACCGTGCTGCCCGAGGCCCGACTTGCCGCCCCAGACGACGTTGACGTATCCGGCCCTCGCCTTGCCGTCCACGGTTCCGTTCGGCACGCCGACCGCGAGGTCGGCGTAGCCGTCGCCGTTGTAGTCGGCGCGGATCTTCTCGGGGGCGGCGGGGGCGGCGGGCGCGGCGGCGGAGGCGCCGCCCGCGGTCAGGCCCGTGAGGCCGAGCGCGGTCGCGGCGCAGAGGGCGCCCGCCGCGATGAGCTTGTTCCGCGCGGGCTTTCGCGCGAGGTTCCGCACGTGTGCAGGCACGTGTGCAGGCGTGTGTGCAGCCATGGGGGTATCTCCAACTCGCTTGTAGATCACGTCAGCGGACCGTGTGGCCGAAGCCCGCGCCCGCCGCGTCGATGCCGAAGTCCGTGCCGTTGAAGGACGCCGCGTACTGCGAGGTCAGGCCGGTCGGCGTGCCGCGCAGTACCCATACGGCGCCGACGCCCGAGGTGTCGCCGATGGCCTCGCCGGTGGCGCCGGTGGACAGGTCGGCCCTGCCGTTCTTGTTGATGTCCTTCAGGCGTACGGACGCGCCGAAGTGGTCGCCCTTCTCGGCGATGCCAGGCACGCCCGCGCTCTCCTGGTGCCAGGCCTGGCCCGAAGTGAACGTGCCCGCGGTGGACTTGAGGAGGGTGACGCTGCCGGTGTCCGCGACCGTGCCGACCGCCTCGCCGGGCGCGCCGATCGCGAGGTCGGCCAGACCGTCGCCGGTCACGTCGCCCGCGGCGACCGCCGAGCCGAAGGCGTCGTCGGCCTCGTCGGCGCCGGGGACGCCCGCGCTGTCCTGGTCGTACGTCACCGGGGCGCCGAACTTGTCGTCGCCGCCGCGCCGGACGGTGATCGAACCACCGTTGCCAGCGCGGGAGTTGCCGGTTATCAGGTCGGCGTAGCCGTCGCCGTCGACGTCACCGGCGGTGGCCGCGTCGCGGGTGGCCGTCGGGTCGTCGCCCTCGGCGAGCAGCTCGGCCTCGTAGCCGTAGTCGCCGACGCCGCCGTCCATGTGCGCGGTGTAGGCGCCGCCGTCCGCGCGCTCGCCGAACAGGACGAAGCCGACGCCGGTCTTGTACTTGAAGTTGCCGGTGACCATGCCGTCCAGGCGTACGCCTTCGGGCAGGAAGTCGACTTCGAGGCCGACGGGGTGGCTGTCGTTCTCGCCGCTGCCGCTGTAGAACCACCAGTTGTCGCCGCTGATCACGGCGAGCTGGGGCGAACCGTCGTAGTCGAGGTCGGTCCACGCGGTGGCCTCGCCGAAGCGGCCCGCCGTGTTGCTCGGGGAGTGCACGACGTAACTCCCGCCGGTGAAACCGTTCTTGCCGCCCTTGATGACGGTGACGGACCCGGAGGGCTTGCCCGTGACCTGCTCGCCGGGGGCGCCGATGATGAGGTCGGCGTAGCCGTCGGAGTTCACGTCGCCCGTGGTGACGTTCTCGCCGAACTCGTCCTCGGGTTCGGTGACGCCGGGCACGCCCGCCGTGTCCTGGGTGAGGGTCACCGCGCGGGATTCGGAGACGCCGGACGCCGAACCGTACGTCACCGTCACGGAGTTGGCGCCGGGCGTGCCGACCGCGAGGTCGCGGTAGCCGTCGCCGTTGAAGTCGTCCTTCAGGGTGGAGGCGGCGCTCGCGGAACCGGCCAGGGGCAGCGTCAGGCCGGTGGCGGCGAGTGCCGCGACGGTGGCGGTGACGGCCAGGTTTCTTACGCGCACGTGGGGCTCCCGAAAGTGGGGGGCATGGCTTTGCTTCCGGGTGTGTGACTCGTGTGGCGTACGAAAGGTTGTGCGACGGGGGCGGTGTGGTGGCCTACAGGTGAACGGCGGAACTTCCGTGCTGCTGGCCTTAGTTGAGGGCCTTGAGGACCTTGAGGACCTTGAGGACCTTGAGGACCTTGAGGGCCTTGAGAGCGGTTTCGTCTGAGCGGCTTCGTCTGAGCGGTGTCGGCTACTTCAGCGTGGTTTCGCCGCGTACGTCCCCCGGGGTGAAGTACTGCACCCGCCCCGGATCGAGCCCCTTCTCCGTGCCGCCGAGGACGAGGAACCCGGCGTGCGTCTTCGCCTGCCCTTCGCTGCCGTAGTGCTTGGCCTTGCCGCTGCCGCGCTTCCCGCTCTCCCACTCGTCCGCGTGGACGACGACGTCGTCGCGGCCGTCCCCGTCGACGTCGAGCAGGGCCTCGGCGACGAACCCGGACCACACGTCGGGGTGGCCGTTCCTGCTGGGCAGGCCGCCGGTCAGCGGGCTCACGTACTGCGCCTCGTCCCGTACGGGTCCCTTGTCGCCCCCGGGCAGGAGGGTGACCTCGCCGCCGGTCCTCGCCCTCGGTTCGAGGTCGCTGACGACCAGGTCGGGCCTCTTGTCGCCGTTGACGTCACCGATGTGCGGGGCCTCGCCCCACAACTCGCCGCGTCGCTGCGGGAATTGGAGGACGGTGGCCGCGCGACCCGCGCCGAGTCCCGCCCGCGAGCCGTGGATGACCGTGACCCTGCCGGGGTTCTTGCCGCTCGCCGAGCGGCCGGAGGAGACCTGGGAGGCGCCGACGAGGTCCCCGATGCCGTCGCCGTCCGCGTCGGCGATGGTGGCGCCGCGGATGGTGTCGAAGTTGGCCAACGACTCGTACAGGTCCGGCCGTACGTCGGGGCCCGGCACCAGGCCCTTGGCCGCGTCGCCCCGGAAGTAGGCGATCGACGTCAGGCCTTCGGGCGCCGAGTCGTCCTGCTCGGCGTCGAAGTCGTAGAAGAGGACGGCGTCCGTACGCCGGTCGCCGTCGACGTCCCCCACGACGGCCTCGTAGGGGCTGGTGTAGCCGTCCTGGCCGAGGTCGAGGGGGATGCTGCCCGCGGGCTCGCCCGCCGCGCGGTCGAACGGGCCGAGCAGTACCGCGGCGGGGTCCTGCTCCGCCGTCGACGCGTTGATGTCGCCGCTGCCGCCCCGGCCGCCGTCGAGGAGGTCCGCCCTGCCGTCGCCGTTGAAGTCCCCCGCGGCCTGGACGCGGGTGCCGGGCTCCAGCGCGAGCGGTCGCGGAGCGGTCAGGCCGCGCGGTCCTCCGAACAGCGCGAAGGTCTGCCAGTCGTCCGACTCGCCGCGCGCCACGACCAGGTCGGTGAACCCGTCGCCGTCCAGGTCGGCGCGGTGCGGCTCGGTGAAGAACTCGTCGCCGCCGCGCCCTTCCAGGCGGGCGGGCGAGCCGGTGAGCAGGCCCTTGAGGGAGCCGTAGAGGACGATCAGGGTGGCTCGGTCCCGGCCCTCGTCCTCCGCGTCGAGCACGCGCGCGTAGTCGTCGTAACCGTCGCCGTTGAAGTCGTTCGGGTCGGGTCGTTCGGCGGCCTTGCCGACGGCGGGGGTGCCCTTGAGGGGCGGGCGCGGAGTACGGCTGCCGGAGCCGTCGTCACCCGAGCCGCCACCGTCGGATCCGCACCCCGCGAGCAGGAGTGCCGCAGCTCCGCACGACGCCAGGGCCAGCCGGGTCCGCCTCGTCATCAGCCGTCGCTCAGTGATAGGAACTCCGCTGTGGAGAAGGTCAGTTGAGGCTTGCGCGCGACCACGTCGCCGCCCGCGAGCCCCGGGTACACGGCCACGGTGTCGGCGCTGTCTCCGCGGTACGTCCGCAGTACGAGGTCGGCGCGCTTGTCGCCGTCGAAGTCGGCGACCTTCAAGACCTGGGTGGTGTCCTTGGCCGAAGGGGTCACCAGCGCCGTGGCGTTGGCCGCCAGACCCGACGTACGCCCCCTGAAGACCCGCACCTCGCCCGCGCCGCCACCGCTCCCGCTGCCCCCGCCGCTCATGACCAGCTCGCTCAGGCCGTCCCCGTCGAGGTCGCCCGCGTCCACGGCCACGCCCTTGGCCTCCAGGGATCCGCGCAGCGTGCCCGGCACGTCGTAGCGCAGGGCGACGCCGGACGGCGACGCGATCGCCGCGTCCGTCCCCTTCCCCTTGCCGAAGCGGCCGAACGCGATGTCCTTGCCCGCGGGGAAGAGCACGCCGGTCTCGTCGGGACCCTTGGGCCCGCCGAGGACAAGGGCGCTGGCGGCGGCACCGGTGGCGCCTGCCGCCTTGCGTACGAGCACGTCGTCGTAGCCGTCGCCGTTGACGTCCGTGGCCCTGCCCGTCACGAGGTTGTTGCCGGGGGCGGTGACGGGTGCGGTCGCTGCGCGCGGGGCGCCCTTCTTGGTGAAGGGCCCGCGCAGGAAGCTCAGCCGTGCGGCGCTCGCGTGCAGCACGAGGTCGTTCGCGCCGTCCCCGTCGAAGTCCCCGCACACCGGCTGATCGGGCCAGTCATTGCCGAAACGTGCCTGTGCGGGCACCTTCAGCCGCACGGCCTTGCCGGTCAGGCCCTGCGGCGAGCCGAACAGGATCTGCAGGGGTACGGGGGGTCTGCCCTGCCCGTCGTAGGGCGGGTCGGTGGAGACGAGGAGGTCCGTGAAGCCGTCCTTGTCCAGGTCGCAGGCGGCCTCGGACTCGAAGGCGGCGGGCAGCTCACCCTTCACGCGGGCCCCGTTGGCGTGCGCGCTGACCAACTGACGTGCGCCGGGCCGCAGTCCGTCTCTTCCTCCGTAGACGATGCCGATGCCCGCGTCGTCGCCGTGGCCGCGGTGCACGAGGTCGTCGAGTACGAGGTCGGGGGCGCCGTCACCGTTGAAGTCGTCGTCGGCCTTGCTGCCCTTGCCGCGCGGGACGGGCTGCTGAGCGGCGCCCTTTCCCGCCATGCTGACGGGTCGGTGCGCGTCGGCGCCGGACTTGGCGCCGTCGCCGCCGCCGCATCCCGCGAGGAGCAGCGCGCAGCTGAGGGTGGCGGCCACGCTTGAGGCCACGCCCCGTCTCACGCTGGGTCTCACGCCACGTCTACCGGCACTCCGCATTGCCCATCCACCCCGACCGCACCAGACATCACAACGTCCACATGATGCTCTTGCGGGGCGGTGCGGTTAAGCCCGGGGGGATCCCGCTTTGGTCACTTGCGGGTTACGTCCGGGTGCGTAGCGTGCGATATCAGGGCGGAGAGGGCGTTGGGGGTGAGGGTGAGTATGTGGTCGGGGTCGTCGCTCTCGCGGAGGAGCAGGCTGGTTTCGTCGCGGGCGAGTTCGATGCACTCGTTGCCGTCGCCGCCCCCGGAGAACGATGACTTCTGCCAATCAGGCACAGCTCAGAGCTCCTTCAGCAAGTGGTGAATCAGGTCCTGCGAGGGGCCGGGTTCAAGTGCCATCGCCTCTACCTTACGGAAGAGTGTTCGCATGGACAGGAGCTGGGCTTCGGCGTCGATGAAGGACGAGCCGTACGGTGCGTCACGCTGAACGGTGTCCAGGGCGGCTACCGGGCCGCCTGCGTAGAACAGCGTGGTTCCCGCCCCCGCGAAGCCGTCGACATCGAATGGCACCACGCGCACGGTGACGTTCGGCATCTCTGACTTGCGGAGGATTTCCATGAGTTGGGTACGGCTTACGCCACGGTCGGCGACGCGGGTCTGCAGCACGCTTTCGTGCAGGACGGCGATGTACGGCCCCGACTCTTCTCGATCGAGTACTGCTGCACGGCGCAGTCGGTGTTCCACTCGTGGGGTCAGTTCGCTGGCCGGGAGCTCAGGGCGCCAGAAGGCGAAGACCGCCCGCGCGTAGTCGGCGGTCTGGAGCAGGCCAGGAACCTGTGCGGTACCGATGACGTGCATGAAGTGCGCGTGATGTTCCAGCTCGGCCAGGTCCAGGAACGCCGGGGGCAGCACGCCTCGGAAAGTCTCCCACCAGCCGCGCGTGGTGTCGGCGGCCATGTCCGCCAGGCAGGCGATCAACTCAGTGTCCGAGCAGGCGTAATGCGCCGCGAGCCGACGCACCCGCTCCTCGTTGATCCCCGCGTTGCCCGCCTCGAATTGGCTCATCTGGGCCTGCTTGACCCCGAGCAGTCCCGCGGCCTCACCGGACGAGAGCCCGGAGCTCTCCCGGAGCTTGCGCAGCTCGGCTCCGAGGCGCCTTTGCCGTGCGGTCGGCTGAATCCTTGCTGGCACGCGACTGCTACCTCCGCCAACGACCGTGTCCGGACGTGGGGTTGATGCACCCCATTCGGGTGTCAGGCTACGCGAACGGCTTGCGGGGGAGAATATTTTAGCCCTACCGTCGGTGACGCGTCGCACACGCTGAGGTCCCCGGCCCACGGAAGCGCACCGCACCGCCATGCCATGGCGGCCGCGACACAGCCACCGCCAGGTGACCGCCGCGTCAGGACAACATCCGTACTGAACAACGGAGTTCACCGATGCCCGAGACCGAAACCGGGACCTGGACCTACACCCTCACCATCCCCAACGACCCCCGCGCCGTCCCCGTAAGCCGCCACACCCTCCGCCTCATCCTGAAGGCACATGGCCTGCCCCACCTGGCAGAAGCCGCCGAGCTCGTCGCCACGGAGCTGATCGCCAACGCCGTGCAGCACACCAAAGGGCCCGCCGCCCTGCGCATGCAGTGGGCGGGGGCCGTGCTCCGCATCGGCGTGTGGGACACCGATCCCACGCCCCCGTCCCCGACCAGGGACTCCGGGTGGGACGAGACGGCGGGCAGAGGGCTCGGACTCGTACGGGAGTGTGCTGATGGGTGGGGGTGGTGCGCACGGGGGCGGCAGGGCGAGGGCCGGGGCAAGCTCGTGTGGTGCGAGCTGGCGGGGGCCGCGGCCGCTTGAACGTAGCCGCGGCCGCCTGAACGGAGAAGACCCCGCCCCCTCCGTAAGGAAGGAACGGGGTCTTCGGGACGCTCACCCGGACGCGGGCACCCGCACACAGGCACCCGCACGCGAGCTACCGGCTACTTCGCCGGCTCCGGCTCCGGCGCGTCCGCCGACTCCTCGTCGTCCGCCGGGTCGACCGGCGTCTTGACCGATTCGAGCAGCAGCTGCGCGACGTCGACGACCTGGAGGGACTCCTTCGCCTTGCCGTCGTTCTTCTTGCCGTTCACGGAGTCCGTGAGCATGACCAGGCAGAACGGGCACGCCGTCGACACGATGTCCGGGTTCAAGGACAGCGCCTCGTCGACCCGCTCCGTGTTGATGCGCTTGCCGATCCGCTCCTCCATCCACATCCGCGCGCCACCGGCGCCGCAGCAGAAGCCGCGCTCCTTGTGGCGGTGCATCTCCTGCTGGCGCAGGCCCGGGACGGCCGACATGATCTCGCGCGGGGGCGTGTAGACCTTGTTGTGGCGGCCCAGGTAGCACGGGTCGTGGTAGGTGATGAGGCCCTCGACGGGCGTCACCGGGACCAGCTTGCCCTCGTCGATGAGGTGCTGGAGCAGCTGCGTGTGGTGGATGACCTCGAAGTCGCCGCCGAGCTGCGGGTACTCGTTCGCGATGGTGTTGAAGCAGTGCGGGCAGGTCGCGACGATCTTCTTGGCCGACTTGGGCTTGCGCGTCGACTCGTCCTCGTCGTCCTCGCCGTACGCCATGTTCAGCATCGCGACGTTCTCGGCGCCCAGCTGCTGGAACAGCGGCTCGTTGCCGAGGCGGCGGGCCGAGTCACCCGTGCACTTCTCGTCGCCGCCCATGATCGCGAACTTGACGCCCGCCATGTGGAGGAGTTCGGCGAAGGCCTTCGTGGTCTTCTTGGCCCGGTCCTCCAGGGCTCCCGCGCAGCCGACCCAGTAGAGGTAGTCGACCTCGGTGAGGTCGTCGACCGTCTTGCCGACGATCGGGACCTCGAAGTCGACCTCCTTGGTCCACTCCACGCGCTGCTTCTTGGCGAGCCCCCAGGGGTTGCCCTTCTTCTCCAGGTTCTTGAGCATCGTGCCCGCCTCGGACGGGAACGCGGACTCGATCATCACCTGGTAGCGGCGCATGTCGACGATGTGGTCGATGTGCTCGATGTCGACCGGGCACTGCTCGACACAGGCGCCGCAGGTGGTGCAGGACCACAGGACGTCCGGGTCGATGACGCCGTTCTCTTCGACGGTGCCGATGAGGGGGCGCTCGGCCTCCGCGATGGCGGCGGCCGGAACGTCCTTCAGCTGCTCCTCCGTCGCCTTCTCGTTGCCCTCCATGTCCTTGCCGCCACCGGCGAGCAGGTAGGGGGCCTTCGCGTGCGCGTGGTCCCGGAGGGACATGATGAGGAGCTTCGGGGAGAGCGGCTTGCCGGTGTTCCAGGCGGGGCACTGCGACTGGCAGCGGCCACATTCCGTACACGTGGAGAAGTCGAGCAGGCCCTTCCAGGAGAACTGCTCGACCTGGGACACGCCGAAGGTGTCGTCCTCGCCCGGGTCCTCCCAGTCGATCGGCTTGCCGCCGGACGTCATGGGCTGCAGCTCGCCGAGGGTGGTGGAGCCGTCGGCGTCGCGCTTGAACCAGATGTTCGGGAAGGCCAGGAAGCGGTGCCAGGCCACACCCATGTCGGTCTTCAGGGCGACCGTGATCATCCAGATGAAGGACGTCGCGATCTTCAGGCCCGCGAAGAAGTACGTGAGGTTCTGGAGCGTGGAGACGTCCATGTCCCCGAGCCAGGAGATCACCGGGTACGAGATGAAGAACGACGCCTCGTAGCTGTCCACGTGGTGCTGGGCGCCCTCAAGGGCGTGCAGCATGAAGATGCAGACGCCGACGATGAGGATGACGGCCTCGACGAAGTACGCCTGGCCGAAGTTGGAGCCCGCGAAGCGGGACTTGCGGCCCGGCTTGTCGGGGCGGCTCAGCTGGCGGATCACGATCAGCGCCAGGATGCCGAGCACCGTCATCGTGCCGATGAACTCGACGAACATGTTGTACGGCGGCCATTCGCCGATGATCGGCAGCATCCAGTCGGCCTTGAAGAGCTGGCCGATGGCGTTGACGATCGTCAGGAGCAGCGAGAAGAAGCCCACCGCCACGAACCAGTGCGCGACACCGACGATGCCCCACCTGTTCATGCGCGTGTGGCCGAAGAATTCCTTGGCCACGGTGAGCGTGCGCTGGGCGGGCTGGTCGGTCCGCGTGCCGGCGGGCACGTTCTGGCCGAGCCGCATGAACTGGTAGATCTGCAGGATGGCTCGGCCGAACAGCGCGACGCCGACTGCGATGAGGACCAGCGACACGATGATCGCGGCGAGTTGCATTTGGGGGCTCCTCGGGCCTGCGAGGCGGACTATTACTAAGCGGTAACTTATGCAGTCCGTCTGAGACTACCCACTTACTCAGCCGCACTGTAGCCAGCACGGCGGTGATCTGTGTCGCTCAGGTCACCCTTGCCGTGTCCGCGTCCCGCAGGGGTAGTGCCCGTAGGGGCGCGGGGAACTGCGCGACCAGCCACATCCGGCCCGCGGGCGGGTGCCGGGCCCAGGTGAAGCCCCGAGTTGCGCGTAAGCCCGGGATAAGAGTTGAGTCACCTCGACTCAGCTCTGTTGACTCCAGCGGAGCGTTCGTGCACTCTTGAGCCAGATCCACTCAAGAAGTACCTCTGGAGGAATCGAAATGGCACGTGCGGTCGGCATCGACCTGGGCACGACTAACTCCGTCGTCAGCGTTCTCGAAGGCGGCGAGCCCACCGTCATCACCAACGCCGAGGGTGCCAGGACCACGCCGTCCGTCGTCGCCTTCGCGAAGAACGGCGAGGTGCTCGTCGGCGAGGTCGCCAAGCGCCAGGCGGTCACCAACGTCGACAGGACGATCCGTTCGGTCAAGCGCCACATGGGCACTGACTGGAAGATCGAGCTCGACGACAAGCACTTCAACCCGCAGCAGATGAGCGCCTTCATCCTGCAGAAGCTGAAGCGCGACGCCGAGGCGTACCTGGGCGAGAAGGTGGCCGACGCGGTCATCACCGTCCCCGCGTACTTCAACGACTCGGAGCGCCAGGCCACCAAGGAGGCCGGTGAGATCGCGGGCCTGAACGTCCTGCGCATCGTCAACGAGCCCACCGCCGCCGCCCTGGCCTACGGCCTCGACAAGGACGACCAGACCATTCTGGTCTTCGACCTCGGTGGCGGCACCTTCGACGTCTCGCTGCTCGAGATCGGCGACGGCGTCGTCGAGGTGAAGGCGACGAACGGCGACAACCACCTCGGTGGTGACGACTGGGACCAGCGCGTCGTCGACTACCTGGTCAAGCAGTTCAACAACGGCCACGGCGTGGACCTCGGCAAGGACAAGATGGCGCTCCAGCGCCTGCGCGAGGCCGCCGAGAAGGCCAAGATCGAGCTGTCCTCCTCCACGGAGACCTCGATCAACCTGCCCTACATCACGGCGTCCGCCGAGGGCCCGCTGCACCTGGACGAGAAGCTCACGCGCGCCCAGTTCCAGCAGCTCACGTCCGACCTCCTTGAGCGGTGCAAGAACCCGTTCAACAACGTCATCAAGGACGCGGGCATCGCCCTCTCCGAGATCGACCACGTCGTTCTCGTCGGCGGCTCCACCCGCATGCCCGCCGTCGCCGAGCTCGTCAAGGAGCTCACCGGCGGCAAGGACGCCAACAAGGGTGTGAACCCGGACGAGGTCGTCGCCATCGGCGCCTCGCTCCAGGCCGGTGTCCTCAAGGGTGAGGTCAAGGACGTCCTGCTCCTCGACGTGACCCCGCTGTCCCTCGGCATCGAGACCAAGGGAGGGATCATGACCAAGCTCATCGAGCGCAACACCACGATCCCGACCAAGCGCTCGGAGATCTTCACGACGGCCGAGGACAACCAGCCGTCGGTGCAGATCCAGGTCTACCAGGGCGAGCGAGAGATCGCGGCGTACAACAAGAAGCTCGGAATGTTCGAGCTCACGGGCCTGCCCCCGGCCCCGCGCGGCGTGCCGCAGGTCGAGGTCGCCTTCGACATCGACGCCAACGGCATCATGCACGTGACCGCGAAGGACCTCGGCACGGGCAAGGAGCAGAAGATGACCGTCACCGGTGGCTCCTCGCTGCCGAAGGACGAGGTCGACCGCATGCGCCAGGAGGCCGAGAAGTACGCGGACGAGGACCACGCGCGCCGCGAGGCCGCCGAGTCCCGCAACCAGGGCGAGCAGCTCGTCTACCAGACCGAGAAGTTCCTCAAGGACAACGAGGACAAGGTCCCCGGCGACGTCAAGACCGAGGTCGAGGAAGCCGTCACCGAGCTGAAGGAAAAGCTCAAGGGCGAGGACTCGGCCGAGATCCGCACCGCCACCGAGAAGGTCGCCGCCGTCTCGCAGAAGCTGGGCCAGGCCATGTACGCCGACGCCCAGGGCGCGCAGGCCGCGGGCGGTCCCGAGGGCGCTGCCCCGGGTGGCGAGGCGCCGAACATGTCGAAGGAAGACGACGTCGTGGACGCCGAGATCGTCGACGACGAGAAGCCCGGTGACGCGAAGGGCGGCGCCGCCTGATGACCGAGGAGACCCCGGGCCTCGGCGAGAACGCCGAGAACCCTGACGTCCCCTCCGGCGCCACCCCCGATGACGCCGCGCCGAAGTCCGCCGAGCCCTCCACCGAGGAGGGCCCGGCGGCCCCGGCCGGGGACGCTGAAAGCAAGACGTCCGCGCAGGACGTGGGCCTGACCGCCCAGCTGGACCAGGTGCGCACCGCGCTCAACGAGCGCACGGCGGACCTCCAGCGGCTGCAGGCCGAGTACCAGAACTACCGCCGTCGGGTGGAGCGGGACAAGGTCACCGTCAAGGAGATCGCCGCGGCGAACCTCCTGGGTGAGCTGCTCCCGACCCTCGACGACGTCGGCCGGGCCCGTGAGCACGGCGAGCTGGTGGGCGGGTTCAAGTCGGTGGCGGAGTCCCTGGAGACCGTCGTCGCCAAGCTGGGCCTGCAGCAGTTCGGCAAGGAGGGCGAGCCCTTCGACCCGACGATCCACGAAGCCCTGATGCATTCGTACGCGCCGGACGTCACAGAGACGACCTGCGTGGCGATCCTGCAGCCCGGGTATCGGATCGGCGAGCGCACCATCCGCCCCGCGCGGGTGGCCGTGGCCGAGCCGCAGCCGGGTGCGCAGACGGTCAAGGGCGAGACGGTCGACGCCGACGCCGAGCAGGCGGAGGCACCGGACAAGGACAACGGTGGCCCGGACGAGGGCTGACGTTGCACTGACCAGAGTTGCACTGACCAGAGAGGAGGGACGTCGGGGATGAGCACCAAGGACTTCATCGAGAAGGACTACTACAAGGTCCTCGGCGTCCCCAAGGACGCCACCGAAGCCGAGATCAAGAAGGCGTACCGGAAGCTCGCCCGCGAGAACCACCCGGACGCCAACAAGGGCAACGCCAAGGCGGAGGAGCGCTTCAAGGAGATCTCCGAGGCGAACGACATCCTCGGTGACCCCAAGAAGCGCAAGGAGTACGACGAAGCGCGTGCTCTCTTCGGCAACGGCGGATTCCGGCCGGGTCCCGGAGCCGGCGGCGGTTCGTTCAACTTCGACCTGGGCGACCTCTTCGGAGGCAACGCCCCGGGCGGCGGTGGAGCGGCCGCCGGTGGTTTCGGGGGCGGTCTCGGTGACGTCTTCGGGGGCCTGTTCAACCGCGGCGGCGGAGGTGCCGGGACCGGCACGCGTACGCAGCCGAGGCGCGGCCAGGACATCGAGTCCGAGGTCACGCTGAACTTCACGGAGGCGGTGGACGGCGCGACGGTGCCGCTCCGCATGTCCTCCCAGGCGCCCTGCAAGGCGTGCTCGGGCACCGGCGACAAGAACGGCACGCCGCGCGTGTGCCCGACGTGCGTCGGCACCGGCCAGGTCTCGCGGGGTGGCGGCGGAGGGTTCTCCCTCACCGACCCGTGCGTGGACTGCAAGGGTCGCGGGCTCATCGCCCAGGACGCGTGCGAGGTCTGCGGCGGCTCGGGCCGCGCCAAGTCGTCCCGCACGATGCAGGTGCGGATCCCGGCAGGCGTCTCGGACGGGCAGCGCATCCGCCTTCGCGGCAAGGGCGCACCCGGCGAACGGGGCGGCCCGGCGGGCGACCTGTACGTGGTCGTGCACGTGGAGGCCCACCCGGTCTTCGGCCGCAAGGGCGACAACCTCACGGTCACGGTTCCCGTGACGTACGCGGAGGCCGCGCTGGGCGGCGAGGTCAAGGTGCCCACCCTGGGCGGCCCGCCGGTCACGCTGAAGCTGCCCCCGGGCACGCCCAACGGTCGTACGATGCGGGCGCGTGGCAAGGGAGCGGTCCGCAAGGACGGCACCCGCGGCGACCTGCTCGTGACGGTGGACGTCGTGGTACCGACCTCGCTGTCCGACGGCGCGAAGGAAGCACTGGAGTCCTACCGCAAGGCGACTGCGGGCGACGATCCGCGGGCAGAACTGTTCAAGGCCGCGAAGGGAGCATGAGATGGACGGCCGTCGTCGACAGTCCGGATTCAGTAGGGCGTATCAGCTCACCGACGAGACGCCGGTGTACGTCATCTCGGTGGCCGCCCAGCTGAGCGGCCTCCATCCCCAGACCCTCCGCCAGTACGACCGCCTGGGCCTGGTCTCCCCGGACCGCACCGCGGGCCGGGGCAGGCGCTACTCCGCCCGCGACATCGAGCTGCTGCGCACCGTCCAGCAGCTGTCGCAGGAGGAGGGCATCAACCTCGCCGGCATCAAGCGCATCATCGAGCTGGAGAACCAGGTCGCCGCGCTTCAGTCACGCGTCGCGGAACTGTCCGCGGCCGTGGAGGGAGCCGCCGCCACGATGCAGCAACGTGAGGCGGCGGTGCATGCGTCGTACCGCCGCGACCTGGTTCCTTACCAGGACGTTCAGCAGGCGAGTGCGTTGGTGGTGTGGCGGCCCAAGCGGTCGTCGGAGCAGTAGGTTTCGTAATCTTGGGTTTCGTGATCTTGGGTTTCGTAGGCTTGAAGTAGGGGCCGGAGGGTGACCACCCTCCGGCCCCTGTTCTGCGTGTTGTCCGCTGTGTGGGGGAGTTGAGCTGGCCATGGCCATGGTGGGGCTGTTCTGGATCGCCGAGGGCGACGTGTACGTGGGCGCGAAGCCGGCGGGGCTGGCGCCCGGGGTACGGCTCTCCCCGGAGGGCGTCACGGCGCTCGGCGACAAGCAGTCGGCGTTCTGGCTCTGGGACGACATCCATGAACTGACGGTCGAGAACGTCCCCGTGAAGTCCCTCAAGCTCCACCTGGGCACGATGGTCGACATGGCGCTGACGCTGGGCCTGGGCGGGGATGACGAGGCGCCGACGGTGACGGTGCGTATGCGTATGCGTACGGGGACGGCTGACGCGGAGGTGGACGCCGACGCCGACGCCTACGTCGAGCTGACGGCGTACACGGCGGCGGCGTCGGGTTACTCCCAGACGGAGTACGACCTGTCGCGGGCGCTGCTCTCCAGGATGACGGAGGGGGCGGCGACGTTGCACACGACGCTGGCGGAGATGGCGCGGTGGGGGCGGGCGCACGAGGGGGGATCGCCTCGGGCGGGGGAGCGGGAGGCGTTGCTCAGGGAGTGGGTCAGCGCGGCTGACGTTTGAGGTGCTCCAGGAGGGCGGTCAGTTGGGCGGGGGCGGTGGCCAGGATGGTGCGGGGGGTGTCGCTTTCGCGTAGGCGGATCGTTCCGTCTGCGGTGGTGGCTATGTAGACGCAGTTCGCCTGGTCCTCGCTGAACGAGGACTTCTGCCAGGTGAGTTGGGGTGTCACCAGTTTTCCCCAGCGGGGTGGCCGTGTGCGCGCCTTGTGTGACTCAGGAGGGCGGCCAGCGTGCGCGGCGTTGTGCTCAGGATGGTGCTCGGGGTGTCGCTTTCGCGGAGGCGGATCGTTCCGTCTGCGGCGGTGGCGAGGTAGAGGCAGTTGCCTTCCGGACCACCGCTGAACGATGACTTCTGCCAGTGCAGTTCGGACATCGGGCCTCCTAGAGCGTGTAGAGAAGGTGCTGGATGAGAGCCAGCGAGTCCTTCACTGAGCGTGCTTCCGGGGCCAACGATACGTCGATGGGGGCGAGGGCGTTCTCGGCGAGACGGTCGAACAGTGCGGCGTATTTCTGCAGCGGATCAGGTCCGCCCAAGTAGCTGAAGCCCAAGGCTTGTTCAAGCACTACGGTGCCGAGCTGCGGGGTGCTGGGGACGACGTGGGCGAAGTTCCCGGTGAGAGCCGCGTACGCCTGCGCGCTGAACGGATAGACCTGGATGGTCACGTTCGGCATTCGTGCCAGCTCGATCAGTCGCAGCAGTTGCTCGCGCACCACCTGTGTGCCGCCGAAGCGCATGTGCAGCGCGGCTTCATGGACCACGGCATGCACTGATGGTGGGTTGTCGGCTGTGAGGATCTGCTGCCGCTCCATCCGGAACCGTAGGGCCTCCTCGATGTTCTCGAAGCCCAGCTTGGGGCTGTTGAAGATGGCCCGCGCGTAGTCGGCGGTCTGGAAGAGGCCAGGGATGAACATCGACTCGTGCATCCGTAGCGATACGGCCCCTGCCTCCAGCTCGGCCAGGTTGAGCGGACCAGGCCCCAGGTGCTTCTTGTAGGCGCTCCACCAGCCTTTGCCGGTCGACTCGGACAGCGCGACGAGGGATTCAATGTACGCCCTGTCGGTGCAGCCGTAGATGTGGCAGAGATCGCGGAGCCGTGCCGTCAGGATGGTCGTCTTGGCGGTTTCGATCTGGCTCAGTCGGACGCGCCCCATGCCGATTCGATCGGCGGCCTCTCCAGCGGCTAATCCCGCCTGTTCGCGCAGTTGTTTGAGTTCGAAGCCGAGTCGTCGCTGTCGCTCGGTGATGGTGGTGCGAAGTCCCACGCGTCTCTCCTTGCCGGTGTGCCCAAAGTCTGCCCTGACCAAGGGAGTTGGTCCACCAATAGAGGTAAGAAGGTTGTACATGAAAGCCCGCCTGCCCTACCTTGAGTGTGTAACCAGTCACTCGCTGGAATCGTTCAACTCCCCTTGCCCATAAGCCGAAAGGCACCCGAGGCCCCCGCCAAGGGGGCGTGCGGGCAGCGCCATCGCCCGGCATGGGGCATCCTCACTCACCTCCCGACGGGAGAAGCCGCCATGCCCCCTGCCCCCGCCCCCGCCTGCCCGGACGGGCCACGCGCACCACACCGCTCCACCCGCCAACTCACGTACGCCTACAGCCTCTTCGCCCCCGGCGACGCAACCGCCCCCAAGGTCTGCCGAGACTTCGTACGCACAGTCCTCCGCGCTCTGGACCGAGAGCAGCTGGTCATGCCCGCGACCCTCTGCACGTCAGAACTCGTCACGAACGTGCACCTGCACACCAAGGGCTCGGCGATGCTCCGACTCCTGCTGACCCCGGCCCGCCTCCGCCTCACGGTCTTCGACGAGAGCCCGGACCCACCGGTCGTCACGCACCCCGCGGCGGGGGCGGCCGCCTGCTGGGGGCGCGGGCTGGCCTTGGTCCAGGAGATGGCGGACACGTGGGGCGTCGCGGACGAGCGGGCGGGGCGGTATGCGAAGGGGGTGTGGTTCGAGCTGGGGGTGGGAGTCGGGGGTGGAGCGGAACCCTTCCGTCCTCGCCGGATCGGGTGACTGGGGAGGGATTCCCCCAGGCCAGCCCCATGAACGTACATACCGTGATCGCGTTGCTTGTGTCGCAAGGACGCCAAGCCCACACTGGAAAGGAGGTGCGCCACCATGACCGCTCTTGCAGCTGAGAGGCCCGAGACCATGCCCGAAGCCACGACCGAGTCGACCCCGTCTCCTTCCGAGCTGGACGAGGTGTTGTGGCAGGCATGGAAGGCCATGGAACTCCCCGAGGGCTACCGCGCTGAGATCATCGAGGGAGCCATCGAGGTGTCGCCCACCGGTCGCTACGCCCACGCGGAGACCATCAATCTCCTCCGGGACGAACTGGCGCTGTTCCTGCGCGGTGGCGACTTCGTCGTGCGCAACGACGGAAACGTCATCCACGAAGGGCGGGTGTGGATCCCTGACCTCTACGTCGCGCCGAAGGACAGGGAGCGGTACCTGACGGACGACGGCCTCGGCGTCACCGCTGCGGCCGTCCGCCTAGTCGTCGAAGTCGTCTCTCCCGGCAAACGCAACCAGGAGCGCGACCGGGTCAAGAAGCGCCGCGAGTACGCCCGCGCCAACATCCCCGTCTACGTCATCATCGACGACCACGACGCCGAAGGCACCGTCACCATCCTGACCGAGCCGCAGCCGGAGAAGGCCGACTGGGTCGGCGTCCACCGCGTCCCGTACGGGACGGAGGTCATGATCCCCGAGGGGCCCGCCAAGGGATTCACGATCACCGAGGCGATCACGGGGGCACGGCGCGGGTGACTATGAGGGCTGGCTACGACGCGTGGTTGAGGACCGAGAGGATGACGTAGAGCCCGTAGAGCACGAGAAGGATGCCCCAGAAGTCCAGCCAGAAGGCCGGGCGGTGCTGCCCGTCGCTGCGGGAGCCGAGGCTGTTCCTCATGCTCTTCAGGCAGCCAGCGGTTGTCAGGACGCCGAGCACGGCACACGCGGCGAAAATCCAGAAGGCGATCGGCCTCTCCGAGAGGGAAGCGCGACTGGTTCCGGCGTTGGCGATGACGAACAGTATGTAAGGGACGAGATAGCGGAGCCGATTGAACTCGCTGTCTCTGTCAACGGCAGCTGGGGAGGTTTCGTCGGCCATCTCTCTCCTCATGTGGGTGTGATGGGCGTCCCTGCTCGTCGTCCACACTGCCGTGTGGGACTTCAGCTCTGCTGGCCGAGGATCCCCGACTGGCCGATGAGATAGCCGAGCTGGGCCCGGCTGCCGCTGCCGAGTGTGGCGGCGAGTTTGGCGATGTGGACGCGCGCGGTGCGGATGTTCATGCCGAGGCGCGTGGCGATTTCCGCGTCCGTGAGGCCTTCGATGAGGAGGCTCGCGATGGCGCGCTGGCGTGGGGTGATGCCGTTCTCGGAGAGCTGCGGGGCGGCTTGGGGCCACATGGGCAGGGCGAGCCGCCACAGGCGCCAGAAGGTGGTGGCGAAGTACTCGACCAGGGCCGGGTGGCGCAGTTCCAGGGCGAGGCTGCGGTCCTTGCTCGCCGGGATGAACGCCACGGTCCTGTCGAAGACGAAGAGCCGCTCGGTGACCTCGTCGAGCGTGCGGGCCTCGGCGTCGCCCTCCAACCGCTCGAAGTAGCCGAGCACGGGCAGGGAGTGCCGGGTCGTGTGCTGGTAGAGGGTGCGCATGCGGCAGCCGCGGGAGAGGAGGGCCTGGTCGCGGGGGAGCGCTTCGGCCAGGGTTTCCGGGGGGCGGGTGCCGCCCGGTTGTACGGCGAGGAACTCTTCCCGGGCCTCACTCATGGCCCGGTCAATGGCTGAATTTATGCGTTCGAGCCCGTCCAGGACGGTGATCGTGGGCGCTTGGTCCGAGGCGGCGGAGAACTGCGCGTCGAGGGCCATGAGCGGCTCGAACGCGGCGGTCAGCTTCTCCTCGCGTAGGCGTTGGTCGGCGATGCGGTCCTCGATCGTGCGCAGGAGGCGGGGGAGGGCGACGTTGGGGGCGGTGGGGCGCAGCCAGCGCATGTCGTCCAGGTCGGGGTGGAGGAGGCCGAAATCGACCAGGCAGGGGGCCTCTTCGGCGTCCTCGGTTCGGACGCAGCCTTCGCTCAGGGCGCGCGCGTAGACGACTGAACCTGTCTCGCACAGTTCCTCCGCGCTGTGGGTCCCGTGGTTCCGAGTCATGCGAGCTCCCTCCCGCTCGGTTGAAGCGCCGAAATTCTATGCAGGGGGTGTGCGGGCCGGATTACAGACCGTGGTTGAAGTGTCCACTTCTCGTGGTTCGCTTTGAAGGGCTTGTTTCGGGTGTCAGAGGCGCCTTCGCGGCGCCAAGGGTGTTCGCGTGCCCGGTTCTAGACGGACTGTTCTCCGTGGTCGAGGATCCCGGACTGCCCGATCAGGAAACCGAGCTGGGCCCGGCTGTGACTGCCCAGTCGTTCGCTGAGCTTGGCGATGTGTACGCGGGCGGTGCGGATGTTCATGCCGAGGCGGGCGGCGATCTCACCGTCAGTGAGGCCCTCGGTGAGGAGGACGGCGGCGGCGCGTTGGCGGGGGGAGAAGCCGTTGTCCGAGGCGATCGGCACCTGTGTCGGGTACATGGGGGTGGCAAGGCGCCAGAATCGCTCGAAGGTCGTGCCGAGGTAGTCGACGAGCGCGGGGTGCTGGATCTCCAGTGCGACGTCACGTTCCTTGTTCGCCGGGATGAAGGCCACGGTGCGGTCGAAGACGAAGAGCCGCTCGGTGACTTCGTCCAGGGTGCGGACCTCGGCATCACCGTCGAGCAGCTCGTAGTAGGCAAGGACGGGCAGCGAGTGCCGCGTGGTGTGCTGGTAGAGGGTCCGCAAGCGGACGCCCCTGGCAAGGGCGACTCGCGCGTCGTCGAGGGACAGGGCGAGTTCCTCGGGAGTCCGGAAGCCGCCGGGCTGGATGACGAGCATCTCTCGGCTGGAGTCACTTATCGCCTTACGGACCGCTTCCTGGATCCGGGGAAGTCCATTCAGCACGGTGATGGCTGAGGGCGTGACGTCAGCCTGTTGGGAGACCGGCTGTTGCGCGGCGACGGCCATGAGCGGCTCGAATGCCGCGGCGAGCAGGGATTCCTGGCGCCGGTGATGAGCGATGCGGTCCTCGATGCCTTCGAGCAAGCGGGGCAGGGCGACTGAGGGTGGGACGGGGCGCAGCTGTTCGTTGCCCTGGGACGCTGGTCGGAGCAGGCCCAGATCCACGAGGCACGGGGCCTGGTCCGCGTCCTCGCTCGCCACATGGCCTTCGCGCAGGGCGCGGGCGTACAGCTCCGAACCCGCCGCACACAACTCGTCCGGGCCGTGCGGGTGGGCGTCGACGGTCATTTGGAGCTGCCCTCGTCGAGGATCCCCGACTGAGCGATCAGATACCCGAGTTGGGCCCGGCTGCCGCTGCCCAGGGCCGCCGCGATCTTGGCTATGTGGGCGCGGCAGGTGCGGACGTTCATGCCGAGGCGTCGGGCGATGGCCTCGTCGACGTGGCCTTCGATGAGGAGTTTGGCGATGGAGCGTTGAACACCCGTGATTCCTCCGGTCGGAGGGTCGTAGGGGGCCTCGTCGAGGAGGGGGGACGCGCGGCGCCAGTGTTGCTCGAAGACCTTTGCCAGATACTCGACGAGTCCGCTGTGCCGGAGTTCCAGGGCCACTTGACGGTCGTCCTGGGCGGGTATGAAGGCGACCGTCCGGTCGAAGATCATCAGCCGCTCTATGAGTTCTTCCAGCGTGCGCACCTCTACCTTGCCCTGCCTCATGTACTCGGCGTAGGCAATGGTTCCCTGGCTGTGCCTGGCGGTGTGCTGATAGAGCGTACGCATGGTGATGCCGCGCTCGATGATGCCCTGGCTCCGCTCCACGGCTTCGGTGAGAACTGCTTCGCTCCGCCCGCCGCCGGGCTGCACGGTGAGTATCTCGGACTGGCATTCCGCCGTGGCGGCGTCGATGGCCGAGTTGATCCGAGTGGCGCCCTCCAGGACGGTGATGGCGTGGTCGGCCGACCGGTCCACGGCACTGAGGGCCATAAATGGCTCAAAGGAATCGGTCAGTTCGATGGCGAGCGTCCTGCGCTTCAGGATCTCCCGCTCGATCGGGTAGAGGCGCTGCGCGAGCACGGCCGTGGGTGAAGCAGGCCGGAGCCAGTCGGTGTCTTCTGGGTCTGGGTGCAGAAGAGCGAACTCCATCAGGCAGGGAGCGGTCTCCACTTCGCTGCGGCGGACGCGTCCGGAGCGCAGCGCGCTGGCGTAAAGCCGCTTGCCGTCGGCGCATAGTTCAACCACAGAGTGCGGATGTGTCCCAATTGGACCTTTTGTTGCCATAACTCCACCCCCCAGGGTCCTGAACGTGCAGGAACATGATGCATCGCTTCTGTGGTGTTCGGATGGCTGAATGAGCCATCGTCTTGGAAGGCCGGGGGAGAGTCGCGATGGAAGTGAGGACGAAGCCCGCTATGTGCAAGGGAAAGCTTCGCTCAGTGCTTGTCGGTGCCTTCTCCGTTGGGTTGGCCATCAGCGCGTTCAGCGGTCTTGAACTGCGCTCAGGATCTGAGAATGTGACGGGGGCAGTCTCCGGGCCGCAGGTGTCCCCGCCGGATATCGTCTGGAGTTCCGCTCCGGCCGGAGACATTGTCTGGACCTCGATGTCGACCAACGACATCGTCTGGGGTACCAGCTCGGCCGAAGGCAAGAACGTGCCTTCCGGTACGGAGGGAGCGGCGGCATGAGCACACCCCCCGACGACCGCACCTTCCGCCGCGAAATGGCCACCGCCTACCGCTCCGGTTGGCACTTCATCGACCTCGTGACCGCGATCCCCCACCGCGGTGACTCGTTGATGGTGACCCTCCTCGGCGAGCCGATCGTCGTCACCCGGGACGACGAGGAGGAGATCCGGGCCTACCGGTGCCTCCGCCGTCCGAGGGGTGCGCCGCAGCCCGTGCGGTGTGCCATTCGGTACGGGATGGTCTTCGTGAATCTCGACCGGCGCGACCACCAGCTGGTCGGCGACGGTGATCAGGACCAGGACCGGGGCGCTGCGAACGCCCCGGGCGCAGGAACCATCACAGCCACCCCCCGCAGCGCCTGACGCGATTCCCCCGTCGTTGTAAATCGCGCAGGTGCTTCCCCCAGCAGCGGCGTCACCGTGGACCTGAACACGGTGGCGCCGCTGTGGTGTGTGCGCATCTCCTGCGGGGCCCGCGGCTCATCGCGGCTTGCCCAGCGCCCGCGTCACCGTGATCTCGATCAGGACCCGGTCCGGGTTGGGGGACGGGCGGCGCTCGTAGCGCTCCTCGTAGCGCCGTTCCGCCGCGTCGATCTCCGCCGGGTCCGTCTTGATCTCCGCGCGGCCCTCCAGGGTCGCCCAGCGCCTGCCCGCGAACTGGCAGACCGCGACCCGTGCCCCCGGCCCGTCGACCCCTGCGGCCGCGAGGACGTGCACGACCTTCCTGCTCGTCTTGCGGGCGAGTACGCGGGCGACTCCCGCCTCCGGGTCGTAGGTGACGCCGACCGGCACGACGTGCGGCGTGCCGTCGGGGCGCAGCGTCGTCAGGGTGCA
Source organism: Streptomyces kanamyceticus (assembly GCF_008704495.1). Classification (NCBI taxonomy): domain Bacteria; kingdom Bacillati; phylum Actinomycetota; class Actinomycetes; order Kitasatosporales; family Streptomycetaceae; genus Streptomyces; species Streptomyces kanamyceticus. The sequence goes on along the minus strand of NZ_CP023699.1, from coordinate 4,823,853 downwards.
CAGGTGCCGCTCCCGCCAGAAGCCGAGGAAGTCGGCCGGGGGGTTGCGCGGGTCGATGCGGTCCTTGCCCTTGTGGGAACTCGTGCCGGGAGTGGTCGTCATGACCGGAACATAAGCCACCCGTACGACCGGGACACAAGCCACCCGCGCGCAGCCCGGGCTTCCACCCCCTTCTTGAGTGGAATAGACTCAACTTTATGTACGCTGAGTAAGGCAGACTTCGTGGCCAGGTCGCGTCGGGACCCGGCCGCCCGCAAGGAGGAGAAGACGCACGTGGACGCCGAGCTGACCAACAGGAGCCGGGACGCGATCACCGCGGCCACCAACCGGGCCGTGCAGGACGGGCACCCGGATCTGACCCCCGCGCATCTGCTGCTCGCGCTGCTGGCGGGCGAGGACAACGAGAACATCACCGATCTGCTCGTCGCGGTCGACGCCGACCAGGCCAGCGTGCGCGCGGACGCCGAGCGCGCCCTCGCCGCGCTGCCGAGCGTGACCGGGTCGACCGTCGCGCCGCCGCAGCCCAACCGCGAGCTGCTCGCCGTGATCTCCGACGCCGCCCGGCGGGCCAAGGAGCTCGGCGACGACTACCTTTCCACCGAGCACCTGCTCATCGGCGTCGCCGCGGAGGGCGGCGCCGCGGGCGAGGCGCTCGGGCGGCACGGGGCGACCGCCAAGAAGCTGCTTGACGCATTCGAGAAGGCAAGGGGAGGGCGCCGGGTGACCACACCCGACCCGGAGGGCCAGTACAAGGCCCTGGAGAAGTTCGGCACCGATTTCACCGCCGCCGCGAGGGAGGGGAAGCTCGATCCCGTCATCGGGCGCGATCAGGAGATCCGGCGCGTGGTGCAGGTCCTGTCGCGGCGTACGAAGAACAATCCCGTGCTCATCGGCGAGCCCGGCGTCGGCAAGACCGCCGTCGTGGAAGGGCTCGCGCAGCGCATCGTCAAGGGCGACGTGCCCGAGTCGCTGAAGAACAAGCGGCTCGTCTCCCTCGACCTCGGCGCCATGGTCGCCGGGGCGAAGTACCGCGGTGAGTTCGAGGAGCGGCTCAAGACCGTCCTCTCCGAGATCAAGGAGAGCGGCGGGCAGGTCATCACCTTCATCGACGAGCTGCACACCGTCGTGGGCGCCGGTGCCGGCGGGGACTCCGCCATGGACGCGGGCAACATGCTCAAGCCCATGCTGGCCCGCGGCGAGCTGCGGATGGTGGGCGCGACGACGCTGGACGAGTACCGGGAGCGGATCGAGAAGGACCCCGCCCTGGAGCGCCGCTTCCAGCAGGTGCTCGTCGCCGAGCCGTCCGTCGAGGACTCCATCGCGATCCTGCGCGGGCTCAAGGGGCGCTACGAGGCGCACCACAAGGTGCAGATCGCGGACAGCGCGCTGGTCGCGGCCGCGACCCTCTCCGACCGGTACATCACCTCGCGCTTCCTGCCCGACAAGGCCATCGACCTCGTCGACGAGGCCGCGTCCCGGCTGCGCATGGAGATCGACTCCTCGCCCGTGGAGATCGACGAACTCCAGCGCGCGGTGGACCGGCTGAAGATGGAGGAGCTGGCCCTCAGCAAGGAGACCGACCCGGCGAGCAAGCAGCGCCTGGAGAAGCTGCGTCGCGACCTGGCCGACAAGGAGGAGGAGCTGCGCGGGCTGACCGCCCGCTGGGAGAAGGAGAAGCAGTCCCTCAACCGCGTCGGCGCGCTCAAGGAGAGGCTGGACGAGTTGCGCGGGCAGGCCGAACGCGCGCAGCGCGACGGCGACTTCGACACCGCCTCCAAGCTGCTGTACGGGGAGATCCCGGGCGTCGAGCGGGAGCTGGAGGAGGCCAGCGAGGCCGAGGCCCAGCAGGAGGCCGCCAAGGACACCATGGTGAAGGAGGAGGTCGGCCCGGACGACATCGCCGACGTCGTCGGATCCTGGACCGGCATCCCCGCGGGGCGCCTGCTCGAAGGCGAGACGCAGAAGCTCCTGCGCATGGAGGACGAGCTCGGCAAGCGGCTCATCGGCCAGACCGAGGCCGTGCGCGCCGTCTCCGACGCCGTGCGGCGCACGCGCGCCGGGATCGCCGATCCCGACCGGCCCACCGGCTCCTTCCTCTTCCTCGGCCCGACCGGCGTCGGCAAGACCGAGCTGGCCAAGGCCCTCGCGGACTTCCTCTTCGACGACGAGCGGGCCATGGTCCGCATCGACATGAGCGAGTACAGCGAGAAGCACAGCGTCGCGCGGCTGGTCGGCGCCCCGCCCGGCTACGTGGGGTACGAGGAGGGCGGCCAGCTCACCGAGGCGGTGCGGCGGCGTCCGTACAGCGTCGTCCTGCTCGACGAGGTCGAGAAGGCGCACCCCGAGGTCTTCGACATCCTGCTCCAGGTGCTCGACGACGGGCGCCTCACCGACGGGCAGGGGCGGACGGTCGACTTCCGCAACACCATCCTGATCCTCACCTCCAACCTGGGCAGCCAGTACCTGGTGGAGCCGTTGACCTCCGAGGAGGAGAAGAAGCAGCAGGTCCTGGAAGTGGTGCGGGCCTCCTTCAAGCCGGAGTTCCTCAACCGGCTCGACGACCTGGTCGTCTTCTCCGCGCTGACCAGGGACGAGCTCGCGCACATCGCCGAGCTCCAGATCGGCCGCCTCGCCAAGCGCCTCGCCGACCGGCGGCTCACGCTCGACGTCACGCCCGAGGCGCTGGCCTGGCTGGCGGACGAGGGCAACGATCCCGCGTACGGGGCGAGGCCGTTGCGGCGGCTCATCCAAACGTCGATCGGGGACCGGCTCGCCAAGGAGATCCTCTCCGGGGAGGTCAAGGACGGGGACACGGTTCGCGTCGACCGTTTTGAGGACGGGCTGATCGTGGGGCCTGCGACCGGCAAGTCCCTGTAGCGGAATCTCGTCTGCCGGGCCCGCTCCGCCGCCGACCGCGGGCAGTGGTCCGTCCTCGCGCAGTTCCCCGCGCCCCTAGAGGGCCCCCGGGCTTGCCCCCGGGGGCCCTTCCTGGGAGAGGATGGGCCCATCCATACGAAGGGACCAAGCACGTGAGCATCGACCCGTCCTCCATTCCGAATTTCGGGGGCCAGCCCGATCCGCAGCAGGGCGCAGGACCGGCGGGCCCCGTCGTCCCCGACCAGGACCTGGTCAAGCAGCTTCTGGACCAGATGGAGCTCAAGCACGTCGTCGACGACGAGGGTGACCTCGCGGCGCCGTGGGAGGAGTTCCGTACGTACTTCATGTTCCGCGGCGAGGACGACCAGCAGGTCTTCTCGGTGCGGACCTTCTACGACCGCCCCCATGCGATCGAGACCAAGCAGCAGCTCCTGGAGTCGATCGACGACTGGAACCGCCGCACGCTGTGGCCCAAGGTCTACAGCCACACGCACGACGACGGCACGGTCCGCCTCATCGGCGAGGCCCAGATGCTGATCGGCACCGGAGTCTCCCTGGAGCACTTCGTCTCGTCGACCGTCAGCTGGGTGCGCGCCGCGATCGAGTTCGACAAGTGGCTCGTCGAGCAGCTCGGCCTGGAGGCCGACGTCGACTCGGCCGAGACCGAGGGCAAGGGCGAGGACACGCCCGGCGACGACCAGGCCTGACCTGAGCCTTCGTCCTACAACGGCATGTGGGCGGTCGTCACCAGATACGTCCCATAGGCGAGCGAGAGCCCGGCCAGGGCGCACACCACCAGGTGGGCGCTCTTCGGCCGGGCTCTCGTCATGGCCAGGGCCAGCGGGATGAGCAGCGGGAACGCCGGGAGCAGGAAGCGCGGCTTGGACTCGAAGAAGCCGGAGCCGCCGATGGTGATGAGGACGAGTACGCCGGTGTATACGACCAGTGGCAGCGGCGCGCGGTCCGCGACGAGCAGCGCGAAGAGCAGCAGCGCCACCGCGACGATGACGAGGGTCATCGAGAAGACGAGCTTGTCGCCGTCGCGCAGCAGGTGCTTGACGAAGACCAGTGAGCCCGCGCCGAAGTCGAAGGTGGACCCCCAGCCGCGCTGCACCGCGAAGTACCCGTGCAGCGGATCGCCCTTGCGAATGCCCACATAGAGGACGAATGTCGCCCAGCCGAGCGGGGCGAGCGCCGCGCCCGCGCAGACTTTCCACAGGCTGTGGGGAACTTTCCGGCCGCGCCCCCTGGTGCGTACGACGATCTCGTACGCCGCCGTGACGCAGACGGCCGCCGCCACCGCGAACCCGTTGGGCCTGGCGAGTCCCGCGAGCGCCGCGAGCGACCCGGCCCACAGCCAGCGCCCGCTCAGCACCGCGTACAACGACCAGGCGGCGAGCGCGGTGAGGACCGGCTCCGTGTAGGCGAGGGAGAGCACCACGGAGTGCGGCATGAGCGCCCAGAGCAGCACCAGGAGCGTGCCGGTGCGCCGCCCGTGCAGCCGCTCCCCGATCGCGTACACGCCCCACGCGGCGGCCCCTGCCGCGAGCCAGGCCAGGAGCAGCCCGGCCGCGCCGTACCCGATGGGCAGGACGGTGGCGACGGCGCGCACGAGCCCCGGATAGAGCGGGAAGAACGCGAGGTCGCTCTGGACCACGCCGGGCTCGAAGAAGAGGGTGCGCCCGTAGCCGTGCGCGGCGATCCCCGTGTACCACCGCGAGTCCCACGACCGCCCGAGCAGCCGGAAGGTGTCCTGGTGGGTGAGGTGCGAGACGAGGGCGACGCACACCATGCCGGTGAGCCGGGCGGCGGCGAAGGCACCGAGGGCGAGGACGGGGCCCGCCACCGTCGTGCGGGACGGGCGCGCACAACCCCCGTCGCCGAGTTCCGTGGTGGGGGCAGGAAGAAGGGCAGTGGACTGACTCACACAGGAACCCTGCGGGCCCCCCGCCGCGGGCGCGACTCGGGGGACCCGTGCGGGGTAGGCCCGTCAGTCCGGCAGAGCCCTAGCCCGCCAGCGACTTCAGCCGGGACACGGCCTCCTCCAGGACGGACGTCCGCTTGCAGAAGGCGAACCGTACGAAGGGGGCGCCCGCGTCCCGGTGGTCGTAGAAGACCGCGTTGGGGATGGCGACCACGCCCGCCCGCTCCGGGAGCGAGCGGCAGAAGGCGAAGCCGTCGCTCTCGCCGAGCGGTGTGATGTCGGTGGTCACGAAGTACGTCCCGGCCGGGACGTACACGTCGAAGCCCGCCGCCCGCAGGCCCTCGCTCAGCAGGTCCCGCTTGGCCAGCATGTCCGCGCGGAAGTCGGCGAAGTAGGAGTCGGGCAGCGCGAGCGCCTCGGCGATCGCGTACTGGAAGGGGCCCGAGGAGACGTACGTGAGGAACTGCTTCGCCGAGCGGACGGCGCCGACCAGCTCCGGCGTTGCCGTCACCCAGCCGACCTTCCAGCCGGTGAACGAGAACGTCTTGCCCGCCGAGCCGATGGTGACCGTGCGCTCGCGCATGCCGGGGAAGGAGGCGAGCGGGATGTGCTCGGCGTCGTCGAAGACGAGGTGTTCGTAGACCTCGTCGGTGACGACGAGCAGGTCGCGCTCGACGGCCAGCTTCGCGATCTCGGTGAGCTCGGCACGGGTGAGCACCGTGCCGGTGGGGTTGTGCGGGGTGTTCAGGAGGATCAGCCGGGTGCGGTCGGTGACCGCGTCGCGCAGCTCGTCCAGGTCGAGGCGGAAGCGGCCACCGCGCGGGCGCAGGGTGACCGGCACGCGGGCGCCGCCCGCCAGCGCGATCGAGGCGGCGTACGAGTCGTAATAGGGCTCCAGCGCGATCACCTCGTCGCCCGGCTCGACGAGGGCGAGCAGCGAGGCGGCGATCGCCTCGGTGGCGCCCGCCGTCACCAGGACCTCGCGGTCGGGGTCGTAGGTGAGGGCGTAGCGGGCGAGTTGGTGCTCGGCGATCGCCGTGCGCAGCTCGGGGACGCCGGGGCCCGGCGGGTACTGGTTGCCGCGGCCGTCGCGCAGCGCGCGGACGGCCGCCTCGCGCACGGACTCGGGGCCGTCCGTGTCCGGGAAGCCCTGGCCCAGGTTGATCGCACCCGTTTTCACCGCGAGTGCGGACATCTCGGCGAAAATCGTCGTACCGAACTCGGCGAGGCGGCGGTTGAGCAGCGGGCGCCCGCTCCCGGAAGTGGAGGTCATGGCCGCCATCCTGCGCCGAACCTCTGGACTTCCTCAACTCTGCTTTGGCGCGGGGCGGGTGGGGGCATTCCCCTGTCACACAGGAAGCGAGGCCCACGGGGGACCCGCTTCGGGGGAACGGAAGGAGAGTGATGGCCGTGATCCTGGCCTTCGTCTTCATGGTGGCAATCGTGTTCGGTCTGGTGGCGGTGCTCGGCGTACGCCAGGGCAAGCGGCGCGGCAAGGGCAAGGGCTGGGGCACCGGCGGTACCGCGGCGTCCGGCGTGGCGGGCGGCAGCTGGTGGGCCGGGTCCTCCGACGGGAACAGCGGGCACCACCACGGTGGTGGCGGCCACGGCGGCGGACACTCCTGTGGCGGCGGGTCGTCCTGCGGTGGTGGCGGGTCCTCGTGCGGGGGCGGCGGGGGCGGATGCGGCGGAGGCAGCTGACACGGGGCAGCTGGTCCACCGGTTCCAGCGGGGCGCTCGGTGCGGGAGACCACTCGCACCGGGCGCTTCGGCGTGGTGCGGCGAGGTGCGGCGTAGTGCGAGGGGGGTGCGCTCCGGCGCCAACGGGTGATTGAGGGCCTGAACAGTTGAACTGTGCAGCCCCCAGGGGGATGGAAACCACACGAAGTTGGGTAAAAACGCTGTGGCACTGTCGCCGACCATGATTCCCTCTTAAACGTCAGCACCGCCCTCGGCCGTCCCGAATCCCCGGACGTTCTCGTGGGCACGAGCCGGCATTCCGACCTCCCGGTGTTCCGATCCGGGTGCGCCGGCCCCACCTCCATTGCGTGTTAGCGGAGCCGACCCATGCTCACGACCCTGAAGACTGTCTATACCGACACGTGCGCCGCGGACCTCGCCTGGGCCCTGGGGCGCGAGCCGCTGCCCGCGCTCGCCACGCTCGAACTCGAACTGACCGGCGCGAAGATGCAGTTGAGACTGCTCGGGGCCTCCCACCAGGTGCTTCTCGAGGAGGAGCAGGGCACCTGCTCCGAGACCGTGGCCTGCATCCCGGGCAGCAGCACGCCGCTGCCGCTCGGCGTCTCCAAGCGCATGGGGGACTGGGAGTACGAGTTCGCGGCGCGCGTCGAGACCCTCTCGCGGGGGCAGTTCGCGGGCCGCGCGCAGGAGTTGCTCGCCCTCGTCGCCGAGCATCCGCACGGCCTCGCGGGCGTCTTCCCCGGCAGCCCGCACGCGTTCACGGCCATGCTGGCGCAGCGCCACGAGGGCTCGGTGCAGTGGCGCACCTGGCACGCCTACCCCCAGGACGGCCAACTCGTGGCGACGCGTACGCGGGTGGGCGCGCGGGTGCCGGTGCCCGCGGCGCTGTGATCCACGCGTCGCGCGCTGTGATCCAGCCGCCGTGCGCTGTGATCCACATATCGCGGTGTTACACCTTCCGCGGCGAGTTGAACCCTTGTGGGTGACTGGACGTAAGCGTGCGGTGACGTAGCGTTCTGGCGTGATCGAGTCGTCGGTGCGTCTGCCCGTCTCGCCCGGGGCGGGCAGGTTCCTTGTTCTCGCGGGTGTGTTCACCTGCGCTGCCTGCGGACTCGTCTATGAACTCGAACTCGTCGCCCTCGCCTCGTACTTGATCGGTGACTCGGTCACCCAGGCGTCCGTCGTGCTCTCCGTGATGGTCTTCGCCATGGGCATCGGCTCGCTGCTCGCCAAGCGGCTGCGGTGCCGGGCCGCCGCCTGGTTCGGCCTGGTCGAGACGGCGCTCGCGCTGGTCGGCGGGTGCAGTGCGATGGCGTTGTACGCGGCGTTCGCGTGGACCGGCGACCGGGGCGAGGTGTGGGCCCACGGCTCGCGGTACCTGTTCGTCGCGTTCTCCCTGGCCATCGGCGTGCTCATCGGCGCCGAGGTGCCGCTCCTGATGGTGCTCATCCAGCGCATCAGACGGCAGGACGCGAGCGGCGCCGTCGCCGACCTGTTCGCCGCCGACTACGTGGGCGCGCTCGTGGGCGGCCTCGCCTTCCCCTTCCTGCTGCTCCCGGTGCTCGGGCAGCTGACGGGCGCCCTGTTCACCGGCGCGGTCAACGCGGTCGCGGGCGGCGCCCTCGTCTTCGGCCTGTTCGGGCGCGACCTGAGCACGCGCGGCCGCTGGGTGCTGCTCGCCGCGAACGTCCTCGTCCTGTCCGTGCTCGCGTCGGCCGCCGTGCTCGTCGACGACTTCGAGCGGGCGGCGCGGCGCGCGGTGTACGGCGGGGACGTGCGGGTCGCGGTGCAGACCGACGTCCAGGAGGTCGTCCTCACCGGCGGAGGGCGCGACTCCCTCGACCTCTTCCTCGACGGGCGCCTGCGCATCAGCGGCCGCGACGAGCACCGCTACCACCAAGGGCTCGTGCACCCGGCGATGCGCGGCCCGCACGCGCGCGTGCTGATCCTCGGCGGCGGCGACGGGCTCGCGGCCCGCGAGGTCCTGCGCCATCCGGGGGTGCGCCGCGTCGACGTCGTCGATCTTGACGCGGGCGTCGTCGACCTGGCCAGGCACGACCCCGAGCTGAGCGACCTCAACGCCCACGTCTACCGCGACCCGCGGGTGCGCGTGGTGACCGCCGACGCCTTCCGCTGGCTGCGCTCCGCGCACGGGACGTACGACGTGGTGATCTGCGACCTGCCCGACCCGGGCATCACGGCCAGCACGAAGCTGTACTCGCAGGAGTTCTACGGCCTGGCCACCCGCGTCCTGGCGGGCGACGGCCGCATCGCCGTGCACGCGGGGCCCGTCTCGACCAGGGCGCACGTCTTCTGGACGGTGGAGGCGACGCTGCGCGCGGCGGGCCTGCGGACCGTGCCGTACCGGGTGGGCGGCCGGCAGTCGGGGTTCGCCGCCGGGCCCGACCGGACGGCGGAGGGGGCGCGGGCGCCGCGCGACTGGGGGTTCGTGCTCGCCGCGCGCAGCGCCCCCGTGCTGCTGCGGGCGGCCGATTCGGAGGTGGTGCGGGCCGGGGCGCGGGCGGCCGCGAGGACCCGGCTGCCGGGGACCGCGCCCTCCACACTGGTGCACCCGCGGTACGCGAACTGACGACGTGAACTGACGAACTGACGTACATGGTGGCGAGAGCGTGGGTAGGCTCGGCTGCCATGGAGCATGAGGTGTTCGTTCCGGTTTCGGCAGAGCGTCTCCGGGAGGTCCTGGCCGATCCCGAACGGGTGGCCGGGGCGGTCCCCGGGCTTCAGCGCGACGCGGAGGAGACGGCCGAACCGATCTCCGGGCGGCTGAAGGCGCGGGTCGGCGGGCACTCGATCACGTACCGCGGGGTCGCGCGGATCGACGGCCGCGCCGACGGGACGTACACGATCGCGGGCGAGGGTGCCGAGGTGCGGGGCGAAGGATCGGTGAAGGTCGCGCTGACCGTGCGCCTGGTGCCCGCCGTCGAGGGGACCACGCTGGTGCTCGGCGGGACGGCCGCCGCCGACGGGCGGATCGCGGAAAGTTCTCCACAGGCTGTGGAATCAGCTGTGCGAAAACTGCTCGAACGGTTCGCCGAGGGGCTCGGGGCCGCCGCGCCGCCGGACTCCTTGCCCGACCCGCACCCGGAGGCGCCGAAGGGCACCGTCTTCGAGGCCGAGGTGCCGCCGCCGTCCCTGGACCCGCTCGCCGACGACCTCGACGATCTCGACGGCATCGAGGACGCCGGGGACGTGACCGCGGGCATGGCCGAGGACGCCGACGAGCTCGCGGGGCTCGACGGGATCGAGAGCGACACCGACGCCGTGGACATCGGGATCCAGCCCGTCGAGGCCGCGCACGCGCGCCGCACCATGATCGGGCGGAGCGCCGAGGAGGTCGACCACGCGCCGCCGCGCGGCAGGTACGCGCCCGCGCCCGCCCCCGAGGCGTACTCCACCAGCGCCACGCTCCGCTGGGCCGCGCCCGCCGCCGCCCTGGCCCTCGCCTCGGCCATCGTGGTCGGCAGGGCCCTGCGCCGCCGCCGCTGAGGGGCCACACCGTAGGGTCGGGGCCGTGAGTACCGAAGACGTGACCCTCACCGCGGGCGACGCGGAAGTGACCGTGCGGCCGGGCAACGGCTGCCGCATCCAGAGCCTGCGCATCGGTGGCACCGAGCTGTTGCGGCAGGGCGAGAAGTACGGCTGCTTCCCGATGGTGCCCTGGTGCGGCCGGATCGCGGACGGCCGGTTCCGCGACGGCGGAACCGTCCACCAGATGCCGCTGAACTCCCCGCCGCACGCCATCCACGGCTTCGCCCGCGACGCCGAGTGGCGCACCGCGCGCGCGGCGCACCTCGCGGCGGACCGCGCCGTCTTCACGTACGAGCTGGCCGACCCCTGGCCCTACCCGGGGCGCGTCACCCAGATCGTGGAACTCGGCGAGGACGCGTTGACGCTGCGGCTCGGCATCGAGACGTACGGCGACTCGTTCCCCGCGCAGGCGGGCTGGCACCCGTGGTTCAACAGGAACCTCGGCGACGGGGACGTCCGCGTCGACTTCACGCCCGCCTGGCAGGAGGAGCGAGGCGACGACCACCTGCCCACCGGACGCCGCGTCGAGCCCGCGCCGGGCCCCTGGGACGACTGCTTCGGCATGCCCGACGGCGTCGACGTGACGCTGACCTGGCCGGGCCAGCTGGAGCTGAACGTCAAGAGCCGCGAGCAGTGGGTCGTCGTCTACGACGAGCAGGAGGCCGCGGTCTGCGTCGAGCCGCAGACGGGACCGCCCAACGGCCTCAACACCGCACCGCGCCTGGTCACGCCCGTCGAGCCCCTGGAGACGGCGACGACCTGGACCTGGCGGCGGCTTTAAGCTCATAGGCATGACTGACGACGTACGCGGCGAGCTGCTGCAGCAGATCAAGGACAAGGCCGTCGTGCACGGCAAGGTGACGCTCTCCTCCGGCCTGGAGGCCGACTACTACGTCGATCTCCGCCGGGTCACCCTCGACGGCGAGGCCGCGCCGCTGGTCGGGCAGGTGCTGCTCGACCTCACCAAGGACCTGGACTTCGACGCCGTGGGCGGCCTGACCATGGGCGCCGACCCCGTCGCGGGCTCGATGCTGCACGCGGCCGCCGCGCGCGGCAAGCGCCTGGACGCCTTCGTCGTCCGCAAGGCCGCCAAGGCGCACGGCATGCAGCGCCGCGTCGAGGGCCCGGACATCAAGGGCCGCCGCGTCCTGGTCGTCGAGGACACCTCCACCACCGGCGGCTCGCCGCTGACCGCCGTCGAGGCCGTCCGCGAGGCGGGCGCCGAGGTCGTGGGCGTCGCCACGATCGTGGACCGCGCGACCGGCGCGGGCGAGAAGATCACCGAAGGCGCGGGCGTTCCGTACCTCTTCGCGTACTCGAAGGACGACCTCGGGCTCGCCGACTGAGGACCTAGGTCCCCGTCACTGCGGCCGCACCGCGGCCGGAGCTGTCCGGCAAGTCTGGAAAGATGGGGGCGACGATGACGTCGCCCCCCTTAGGTCAGGGCCAAGCACACACCCGCACATCACAAGGAGCGGACACATGCCCATCGCAACCCCCGAGGTCTACGCCGAGATGCTCGACCGGGCGAAGGCAGGCAAGTTCGCCTACCCGGCGATCAACGTGACCTCTTCGCAGACCCTGCACGCGGCCCTGCGCGGCTTCGCGGAGGCGGAGAGCGACGGCATCATCCAGATCTCCACCGGTGGCGCGGAGTTCCTGGGTGGCCAGCACAACAAGGACATGGTGACCGGCGCGGTCGCGCTCGCCGAGTTCGCGCACATCGTCGCCGCCAAGTACGACATCACGGTCGCGCTGCACACCGACCACTGCCCCAAGGACAAGCTGGACACCTACGTCCGTCCGCTGATCGACGTCTCCGCCGAGCGCGTCAAGGCCGGTCGCAACCCGCTCTTCCAGTCGCACATGTGGGACGGCTCCGCCGAGACCCTCGCCGACAACCTGGCCATCGGCCAGGAGCTGCTCGCGAAGGCCGCCGCCGCGAAGATCATCCTTGAGGTCGAGATCACCCCGACCGGCGGCGAGGAGGACGGCGTCACGCACGAGATCAACGACGAGCTGTACACGACCGTCGACGACGCGCTGCGCACGGCGGAGGCCCTCGGCCTCGGCGACAAGGGCCGCTACCTGCTCGCCGCGTCCTTCGGCAACGTCCACGGCGTCTACAAGCCGGGCAACGTCGTCCTGCGTCCCGAGCTCCTCAAGGACCTCCAGGAGGGCGTCGGCGCGAAGTACGGCAAGCCCGCGGGCGCGCAGCCGTTCGACTTCGTCTTCCACGGCGGCTCCGGCTCGACCGCCGAGGAGATCGCGACCGCCCTGGAGAACGGCGTCGTGAAGATGAACCTCGACACGGACACGCAGTACGCCTTCACGCGTCCCGTCGCCGACCACATGTTCAAGAACTACGACGGCGTCCTGAAGGTCGACGGCGAGGTCGGCTCCAAGAAGACCTACGACCCGCGCACCTGGGGCAAGTCCGCCGAGGCGGGCATGGCCAAGCGCGTCACCGAGGCCTGCGCGAACCTGCGCTCCACGGGCACGAAGCTGAAGTAGTCCCCCCAGTACGTCACGTGCGGGCCCCGGGTCGGTGACCCGGGGCCCGCTCCGTACCGGCATGCCGCAGACTTGGGCCCATGGCCATTCACAAGGATCTGCTCGGGGGACCGCCCCCGACCCACCTGCCCGACGACCCGGAGCCGCGCGAGCTGCTCGCGGGCGGGGCCGACCCCGCTGACGTCGCGGCGAAGTACCCCACGTCCTCGCTCGCGTGGGCCCGGCTCGCCGACGAGGCGTACGAGGGCGGCCGCGTCGTCGAGTCGTACGCGTACGCCCGTACCGGCTACCACCGCGGCCTGGACTCCCTGCGCCGCGCGGGCTGGAAGGGCCACGGCCCGGTGCCGTGGGAGCACGAGCCCAACCGGGGCTTCCTGCGCGCCCTGCACGGCCTGGCGCGGGCCGCGCAGGCGATCGGTGAGCAGGAGGAGTACGAGCGCTGCGCGGGCTTCTTGCGGGATTCGTCAGCTACTGCGGCCGAGACGCTCGGCTGAGAAAAGATCCCCCCGCGCCCCGTACGGGGCGCGGGGGGATCTTTTCAGGGGCGCGGGGAACTGCGCGCCCAGCCCCCACCGAGCCCGCGGAAGACAGCTCAGATCAGCGAGCGCAGCTGGCCCGCCTCGTACGGCACCGCTTCGGCCAGGCGCCCAGCCATCGCCTTGTTCGCCCACTCCGGGTCCGCGATCAGCGAGCGGCCCACCGCGATGACGTCGAACTCCTCGCGCTCCATGCGGTCCAGGAGCAGGTCGATGCCGGTGACCGACGTGGTCTCCGTGGAGAAGGTCTCCGCGACCGTGAACTCCTTGTCGAGGCCGACCGAACCTACGGACAGCGCGGCCTTGCCGGTGAGCTTCTTGATCCAGCCCGCGAGGTTGAGGTCGTCGCCCTCGAACTCGGGGAGCCAGTAGCGGCGCGTGGAGGCGTGGAAGGCGTCGACGCCCGCGGCCGCCAACGGGGCGAGCAGGGAGTCCAGTTCGGCCGGGGACGCGGCCAGCTTCATGTCGTAGGCGTTCGACTTCCACTGGGAGAGGCGGAAGATCAGGGGGAAGTCCGGCGAGACCGCCGCGCGCACCGCCTCGACGATCTCGCGCGCGAAGCGGGTACGCGATGCGAGGTCGCCGCCGTAGCCGTCGGTGCGGCGGTTGGTGCGGTCCCAGAAGAACTGGTCGATCAAGTAGCCGTGCGCGCCGTGCAGTTCGATGCCGTCGAAGCCCGCCTGCTCCGCGGCGGCCGCTGCGGCAGCGAAAGCTTCGATGACCTCGTCGACATCGGCGGACGTCAGCGCGTGGCCCTTGGGGTTGCCGTCGAGGCCCAGCCCGGAGGGGCCCGCGGGGGGCGCGTCGGTGAAGGGGCCTTCGCCCTCGTTGCGGGTCGCGCCCACGTGCCACAGCTGCGGGACGATCGCGCCGCCCGCGGCGTGCACCGCGTCGGCGACCCGGCGCCAGCCCGCGAGCGGGGCCTCGCCGTGGAAGCGCGGGACGCTGTGGCTGGAGCCCGCGGAGGCGTGGTCGACGTAGGTGCCCTCGGTGATGATCAGGCCGACGCCGCCCGCGGCGCGCCGCGCGTAGTACTCCGCCACGTCCGCGCCCGGCACGCCGTCCGGCGAGAACTGGCGGGTCATCGGGGCCATCGCGATGCGGTTGCGCACCGTGAGGCCGTTGATGTCGAAGGGGCGCCCGAGGATCCGCGCGGCTCGTGACGTGGTGGTTTCCGTGGCTTCCGTGGTTTCCGTGGCTTCCATGCGGTCTCCTGAAGGGTCAGCGGTGCTTCCGGCGCGGACGTGGGCATCCGTGCATGACAGCACTGTAAGCCGATTGCCCATGTCTACGTCGAGGCGGGTACCGTGAACGGCATGAACTGGCCCGCGACCGAGCGCCACTGTCTGACCCCCGCGCCCGGCGGCCTCGCCCTCGTTCAGGAGCTCCTGAACACCGCGTCCGCCGGCCACCCCGACTCCGTCGACCTGCTCGCCGACGGGGCGCTCGACCGTGCCCAGGACTGGGCCGACCTGGCCGTACGCGGCTGGGCGGGGGAGACGGGGCGCGGCGACGTGCGTCTGGTGCTCGCGGCCGACGACCTGCTCAAGCTGCGCTGCCTGCGCGACCAGCTGGGGCGCGCGCTCGCCGCGGACGACGGGAGCGGGGGCGCGGTGCGCTTCACCTCGGCGCCGGTCGTGGTCGCGCTCTCGGGTGACGGCGTGCTGACCGTGGAGCCGGAGGGCGCGGGCGCCCGCTGGCTGGCCTCCGCCGTGCTCGCCGAGGCGCTGCTCGCCCAGGCTTCGGGGCTGTGGCGGCGCCTGAAGATCTGCCGCAACGACTCCTGCCGTGCCGCGTTCTACGACCGCTCCCGCAACAACAGCGGCGTCTGGCACTCGGTGCGCGGCTGCGGGAACGCCGCCCATCTGCGGGCGTGCAGGGAGCGGCGCCGTACGCAGCAGGAAAGTGGCGTAGAGCTTTAGCTGCTGTTCGCGGATGGGTGCGCCTTGCTGTTTCCGCGAAAGTTGCAGAAGATTCCGGTGGGGACCGGGGCCCCCGTGCCGGTAACGGCAGGGGCGGACCGCTACCCGGAGTACGTATCGAGGAGACAGCGATGTCCCCAGAGACGCGCGACGCGTCCACCGAGGCGGCCGAGACCGAGAGTCCGAACCTCGACTTCGCGGGCACCACCCCGTACGAGGACTACGTCCAGGCGGACGTCCTCACCCACCTCCAGCACCTGCGCTCGGACGACCCCGGCGAGATGGTCTTCCTGGTCACCACCCAGGTCATGGAGCTGTGGTTCACCGTGATCGTGCACGAGTGGGAGACCGCGGCGCACGCCCTGCGCCGCGACGACGTGCCCGTCGCCGTGGCGGCGCTCAAGCGCAGCATCCGCGAGCTGGACGCCCTGAACGCGTCCTGGCGCCCGCTCGCCCAGCTGACCCCCGCGCAGTTCAACTCCTACCGCGGCGCGCTCGGCGAGGGCTCCGGGTTCCAGTCCGCGATGTACCGCCGCATGGAGTTCCTGCTCGGCGAGAAGTCCGCCTCCATGCTGGTCCCGCACCGGGGCGCGCCCCGCGTGCACGCCGAGCTGGAGAAGGCGCTGCAGGAACCGAGCCTGTACGACGAGGTGCTCGGCCTCCTCGCGCGGCGCGGGTACGCGGTCCCGACGGAGGTCCTTGAGCGCGACCTCGCCAAGAAGTACGAGCCGTCCGCCGAGGTCGAGGCCGTCTGGACCGAGCTCTACTCGGGCGACGAGAGCGGTGAACTCGCGCGCCTGGGGGAGACGTTGACGGACGTCGGCGAACTGGTCTGGCGATGGCGCAACGACCACCTGGTCGCCACCCGCCGCGCGATGGGCTCCAAGACGGGCACCGGCGGCTCGGCGGGCGTGGCCTGGCTGGAGAAGCGCGCGGTCAAGAACGTGTTCCCCGAGCTGTGGACTGCGAGGAGCCATGTCTGACGCCGCACGGGACCTCCAGGCGCAGGCGGCGAAACTGGATGGCGAGGACGAACTGAGCGCCAAGCGCGCGGAGTTCGCCCTCGACGA
Organism: Streptomyces kanamyceticus; assembly: GCF_008704495.1. Classification (NCBI taxonomy): domain Bacteria; kingdom Bacillati; phylum Actinomycetota; class Actinomycetes; order Kitasatosporales; family Streptomycetaceae; genus Streptomyces; species Streptomyces kanamyceticus. Next base: position 4,807,760 of record NZ_CP023699.1, on the reverse strand, counting down.
CACCGTCTACCTCGACGGGAACTCGCTGGGCGCGCTGCCCGCGCACGTGCCGGAGCGCGTCGCCGACGTCATCACCCGGCAATGGGGCAGCCTGCGCATCCGCTCCTGGGACGAGAGCGGCTGGTGGACCGCCCCCGAGCGTATCGGTGACCGCATCGCCCCGCTGGTCGGCGCGGCCCCGGGGCAGATCGTGGTCGGCGACTCGACCAGCGTGAACGTCTTCAAGGCGCTGGTGGCCGCGGTCCGCATCGCACGCGGGACGGGGGAGGGTCACCCGGAAGGGGGGCGTGACGAGATCGTCGTTGACGCGACGACCTTCCCCACGGACGGGTACATCGCACAGTCCGCCGCGCGCCTCACCGGCTGCCGCCTCGTCCCGGTGGCCCCGGCCGACGTGCCCGGCGTCCTCGGCGAGCGCACCGCGGCCGTCCTGCTCAACCACGCCGACTACCGCACCGGGCGCCTGCACGACCTGCCCGGTCTGACGGCCGCCGTCCACGCGGCGGGCGCGCTCGCCGTCTGGGACCTGTGCCACACGGCGGGCGCCCTGCCCGTCGGCCTCGACGAGCACGGCGTGGACCTGGCGGTGGGCTGCACCTACAAGTACCTGAACGGCGGTCCCGGTGCGCCCGCCTACCTCTACGTACGGCGCGAACTGCAGGACCGTTTCGACTCGCCGCTGCCCGGCTGGAACTCGCACGCCGAACCCTTCGGCATGCGGCCCGAGTTCGAGGCCGCGGACGGCGCGCTGCGCGGTCGCGTGGGGACGCCCGACATCCTGTCGATGCTCGCCCTGGAGGCGGCGCTCGACGTGTGGGACGGTGTCACGGTCGACGCGGTGCGGGCCAAGTCCCTCGCCCTGACCGACTTCTTCCTGCGCTGCGTCGAGGCGTACGTCCCCGAGGGGCTCGTCGAGCCCGTCACCCCGCGGGCGCACGCCGAGCGCGGCAGCCAGGTCGCGCTGCGCTGCGAGGGTGCGGGCGATGTCATGAAGCGGCTGATCGAGCAGGGCGTGGTCGGCGACTACCGCGCGCCGGACGTGCTGCGCTTCGGATTCACGCCGTTGTACGTGTCGTTCGCCGACGCCGAGCGGGCGGCCCGGGTACTGGCGCGCACGCTGGGCTGATAGCGTCCGGCGGATCTTGCTCCCGTTTCTTCCCGGCCGGTCGGGGCACCCGGACCGACCGGGCGGAGCGGGCGCTCCCGCCTGTTGGCCGCACTGCAGTTGAGAGGTTTGCGCATGACGGACGACGCCGCCGTGGCCCGCGATGCCGCCGAGGCCGAAGCCGCCTTGTCGCATCCCGCCGTGAAGCCGGACGCCACCGCCGCGTACGGCGAACACCCCGACCAGGTGATCGACTTCCACGCGCCGCACGGCGGTCAGGGAGCCGACGGGACCGTGCCCCTCGTGGTCCTCCTGCACGGCGGCGCCTGGCGGGCCCCCTACGACCGGCAGCACATCACGCCGTTCGCCGACTTCCTCGCCAGGCGCGGCTTCGCGGTGGCCAACGTCGAGTACCGCAGGGGCAGTTCGATCCCCGCGCAGGGCGGCGCGGGGCCGGTCGCCGGGCGCTGGCCGGAGACCTTCGACGACGTGGCCGCCGCGTTCGACGCGCTGCCCGCCCTGGTGCGCGAGGCCGTGCCGTCGGCCGACACGCGCCGCACCGTCGTGACGGGGCACTCGGCGGGCGGCCACCTCGCGCTCTGGGCGGCCGCCCGGCACCTGCTGCCCGACGACGCGCCCTGGCGCACCGGTCGGCCCGCCGCGCTGCGCGGCGTCGTCGCGCTCGCGCCGATCGCCGACTTCCGGGTCGCCGAGGAGCTCGCGGTCTGCGGCGGCGCGGCGAGCCAGTTCCTGGGCGGCGACACCAGGTTCGAGGAGCGCCTCGCCTACGCCGATCCCGCCCTGCTGCTCCCGACGGGCATCGCCACGACGGTGGTGCAGGGCCGTACCGACATCGTGGTCCCGGAGGCGGTCGCCGAGGCGTACGCCGACGCGGCCGCGCGGGCGGGCGAGGTCGTCGGCCTCACGCTCCTGGAGGACGTCGGGCACTTCCCGCTGATCGACCCGGCGGCGGACGCGTGCGCCGTCGTGGCGGAGGAGATCGCGCAGCTGGCGTTCTGAGGCGTGGGGCCGGTCTCGTAGTACCTGCGACGGACCCGGCAGAACCCGTCTTGCTGTGGACGCCGCGTCTCGCGCGGCCCCGTACCGTCGTAGACGTGACAGAGACGACCACTCAGACCCAGGCGGGCAGGCCGGGCAAGCCGGGCGGCAGCCCCGAGTTCCACCTCGCGCGCGAGGTCTTCGGCGGGATGCGCGAGGCACTGTTCCGCGGTGCCTTCGACTACCGCCTGCTGCCCCCGAGGGAGTCCGCCTCGGACGGGCTCTTCGCCAAGCTGCTCCCCCGGCGGATACGCGGGTACGCGGCCTGGGCGCCGCACATCCAGGTGACGGTGGCGGCCCTGATCACCGTGTTCATCGGCTACCAGGTGAACCTCGGGTTCCACGGGGCCCCGCAGCTCCTCATCGGCCTCATTCCGGCGGGCGCCGTGATGATGACGCTGGTCAGGCCGGTGGGTGCCTTCTGGATCTCGCTGATCTCCACCCCCTTCACGGGAGTGCTCGGGGACAGCTGGGACGGCCAGCCGTGGACGCCGAGCGCCTTCTTCGCGCACATCGTGGTGATGGTCGTGGTGGCGGCACGGACCGGCCCGCGGACCGCCCTGTGGATGTGGATCGCGACGGCGGCGTACGGGGCGAGCTCCGAGGTGTTCCTCGGGGGCTTCGGCTCCGACACCCCGCAGATGCTGTTCTTCTCGGCGCTCGCGCTGCTCGTCACCACGATGGTGCACGTGCGCCGCGAGGCGCAGCGCGAGGTCACCGTGCAGCGCACCGTCACCGCCATCGAACGCGACAAGCGCACGCTCCTGGAGGAGCGCACCACCATCGCCCGTGAGCTGCACGACGTCGTCGCGCACCACATGTCGGTGGTCGCCATCCAGGCCGAGGCGGCGCCCTACCGGGTGGAGAACCCGCCGCCCGAGCTCGAACAGGCGTTCGTGACCATCCGGGAGAACGCGGTGGCCGCGCTCACCGAGCTGCGCCGGGTCCTCGGCGTCGTACGGGCCGAGGACTACGAGGCGCCCGACGCCCCGCAGCCCACGCTCGCCGACCTCGACCGGCTGCTCGACAACGTCCGGGACGCGGGCCAGACCGTCGACAAGGTCATCACCGGCGCGGTCAGGGAGCTCCCGCAGGGCGTCGAGCTCTCGGCGTACCGCATCGTGCAGGAGGCGCTGAGCAACACCCTGCGCCACGCGCCGGGCGCCGCGGCCCGGGTCGAGGTGGGATACGTGCTCGGCGGCCTCGGCCTGCGCATCGTGAACGGCCCCGCGCGGGGCCTGGTCAAGCCGTCGCCCGGGGCGGGGCACGGGATCACCGGGATGCGGGAGCGGGTCACGATGCTGGACGGCGAGATGACGGCGGAGACGACGGCGGAGGGCGGCTACGAGGTCACGGTCTTCCTGCCGGTCGCGATGGAGCAGCGCATCGATCCCGCGGGGGAGGACGCATGACCATCCGGATTCTGATCGCGGACGACCAGATGATGGTCCGCGAGGGCTTCTCCGTGCTGCTGAACGCCATGCCCGACATGGAGGTGGTCGGCGAGGCGGTGAACGGCCTGGAGGCGGTCCGGCGGGTCCGCGAGCTCTCCCCCGACGTCGTCCTGATGGACATCCGCATGCCGGAGTTGAACGGCATCGAGGCGACCAGGGAGATCGTCGCGGGGGCGTCGGACGGTACGCCGAAGGTGCTCGTCCTGACGACGTTCGACCTCGACGAGTACGTCTACCAGGCGCTGCGCGCGGGTGCGTCCGGGTTCCTCCTCAAGGACGCGTCGGCTCGCCAACTGGCGGACGGCGTACGGGTGGTGGCCGCCGGCGAGGCACTCCTCGCGCCCACCGTCACGCGCCGCCTGATCACGGAGTTCTCCAAGCTGGCGGAGGCGCCTCGGCTGTCCGCGGCGGTCCAGTCCCAGCAGTACGGGGAGCTTACCGAGCGGGAGACGGAGGTTCTCGTGCTCATCGCGCAGGGGCTGTCCAATGCGGAGATCGCGTCGCATTTGGTGGTTGCGGAGTCCACGATCAAGACGCATGTCAGTCGGATCTTGGTGAAGTTGGGGTTGCGGGATCGGACGCAGGCCGCCGTATTCGCGTACGAGGCGCGCCTCGTGACACCGGGCTGAGGGGCTTCGGTTGTTTTTTGACCGCGGGCCGGTGGGGGCTTGTCGCGCAGTTCCCCGCGCCCCTAAAGGGGCCCACCCGCGCCGAGGGGGCGCCCCGTAAGGGGCGCGGGGAACTGCGCGATCAGCCACAGCGGGCCCGCAGGTGTGTACCGCAATCCGCCCCCGGCGCCTAACGTCGGCCCATGGACACCGTTCCCGCCGCCCCCGCGGCCTCGCCGGAGTTCCTGGCCGATCCCTACCCCGCGTACGCGGCCCTCCGTGACGCGGGGCGGGCCCACCACTACGCGTCGACCGGCCAGTGGCTGATCCCGCACCACGCCGACGTCTCCGCCCTCCTCCGCGACCGCAGGCTCGGCCGTACCTACCTGCACCGATTCACCCACGAGGAGTTCGGCCGCGCGGCCCCGCCTCCCGAGCACGAACCGTTCCACGTCCTCAACGACAACGGCATGCTCGACCTGGAAGCCCCCACGCACACCCGCATCCGCCGCCTGGTCGCCAAGGCGTTCACACCGCGTACGGTCGAGCAACTCAAGCCGCATGTGGAGGAGTTGGCGGACCGGCTCGTCCGCGAGTTCGTCGCCGACGGCGGGGGTGATCTCGTCTCGCGGGTCGCCGAACCCCTCCCCGTCGCGGTCATCGCCGAAATGCTGGGCGTCCCCGAGGGCGACAGGCACCTGCTGCGGCCCTGGTCGGCCGACATCTGCGGCATGTACGAGCTGAACCCGGCCGAGGAGACGGCGGCCCGCGCCGTCCGTGCCTCGATCGAATTCACGGCGTATTTGCGGGAGTTGATCGAGTTCCGGCGTGCGCGTCCCGGCGGGGATCTGATCTCCGGGCTCATCGCCGCCCACGAGGACGGCGAGTCGCTCAGCGAGCAGGAGATGATCTCCACCTGCGTGCTGCTCCTGAACGCGGGACACGAGGCGACGGTGAACGCCACGGTCAATGGGTGGCACGCGCTGTTCCGTCACCCGGCCCAACTCGCCGCCCTGCGCGCAGATCCGGCGAAGCTGGTGCCCACCGCCGTGGAGGAGCTGCTGCGCTACGACACTCCGCTCCAGCTCTTCGAACGGTGGGTCCTCGATGACATCGAGGTCGGCGGCGTGCGGATCCCGCGCGGCTCGGAGGTCGCCCTGCTCTTCGGCTCGGCCAACCACGACCCGGCCGTCTTCGACGCCCCCGGCGAGCTCGACCTCGCCCGCGCGGACAACCCGCACATCTCCTTCAGCGCGGGCATCCACTACTGCATCGGCGCACCGCTCGCCCGCATCGAACTGGCCGCCTCCCTGCGGGCGTTGCTGCGCGGGGCCCCGCGGCTGACACTGGCCGCGGAGCCCGTACGGAGGCCGAACTTCGTCATGCGGGGGATGGCGGAGCTGCTGGTCGAGGTGTGAGGCACAAGCCCCTCCACAAACCCCTCGCGGCACCGTCAGTTGATCATGTCCCGGCGCCGCAACCCCGCCAGGCCCGCCCCCACCAGCGCCGCAGCGATCAGCGTGAGGACCACGAACGGCGGCCAGCTCGCGTCGCCGCCCGGCAGTTTCGGCAGGTGGCCGAAGGGCGACAGGTCCATGGCCGCCTGCGGCAGGTCGAGCGCCGGGCCGATCCAGCCGATCGCGAGGCAGATCCCGACCACCGCCCAGGAGGCCGCCGCGGCCTTCGGGAACGCGCCGACGAGGAACACCGCGAGCCCGCCGAGCACCCAGACCGCGGGGAGCTGCGCCAGGCACGCCCCCAGGACGGCCCCGGTGTCCCCGCCGTGCCCGAGGGCTATGCCGAGCCCGGCGGTCAGCATCAGCAGGACCGCGCCGCCGAACGCGATGACCAGGTGGCCCGCTGCCCAGCGCAGCCGCCCCACCGCGCCCGCCAGGACCGGCTCGGCCCGCTGCGAGGTCTCCTCGCCGTGCAGGCGCAGGACGGAGGTGGCGACGTAGAGCGCGGCGATCATGCCGAACATGCCGACGATGGTGGCGAGGAAGGCGTCGGTCAGACCGGACTGGCCGCCCATCCGTTCGATGATGTCGCGGGTGTTCTCGCTGTCGCCGACGATGTCGGCCGCGCCGTCCGCCATCCCGCCGAACACGGTCCCCGCGACCAGGAACCCGGCGAGCCAGCCGAGCACGCTGCCCCGCTGGAGCCGCCAGGCGAGGCCGCCCGCCGTGCCGAGGCGCCCGCGCGCGGGACCCGGCCGCGTCGGCAGGAAGCTCATGCCGACGTCCCTGCGCCCCGCAAGTACGTACGCGCCGACGCCCTGGGCCACGATCGCGGCGCCGACGAGCGCGATGACCCACCAGCGCTCACCGGCGTACGCCCGCAGGTTCTCCTGCCAGCCGAGCGGCGAGAGCCAGGTCAGCGCGGACGAACCTCCCCCAGAGCTGAACGCCTGGGAGGTACCCCCTTCCGTCCCGGCGTCGCCCGCGGCCCGGAGCACGAACGCCGCGCCGAGCACCGCCGCCGTCAGGCCCTTGGCCAGCCGCGCGCTCTCGGTGAACTGCGCGGCGATCGCCGCCATGGTGGCGAAGAGCATGCCGGTGCCCGCGACGCCGAGGCCGAGCGCGAGCGCCCCCGCCGCGCCCCGGCCCGCCAGACCCGCGGCGATGAGGAGCCCGGCGGCCGCGTTTGCGGCGAAGGCGGCGAGCAGCGCGGCGGTGAGCGGCGCGCGGCGGCCCACCATGGACGCCGAGAGCATTTCCTGGCGCCCGGTCTCCTCCTCGTCGCGGGTGTGCCTGATGACGATGACCAGGCTCATCACGGCGGCCAGGACCCCCGCGTAGACGCCGATGCGCCAGACGGAGAGGGCGCCGAGCGAGTCGCCGAAGACGGGGCCGTACATGGCGCGCATCGAGGAGTTGGAGTTCATCGACTCCATGGCGTCGGCGCGTTCGGCGGCGGTCGGGTAGACGCTTTCCAGGGAGCCCGGAATGGCGAGGACCATGCCGGAGACGATCAGGATCCAGACCGGCATCATGACCCGGTCGCGGCGCAGCGCGAGCCGGAACAGGGTGCCGGTGCCCGCCAGTTGCCGCGATGCCCCGGTGCGCGGCGCGAAGTCGGTGCCGGGCGCGGTGCCGAGTGCGGTGGTCATCGCGCCATCGCCTCTTCGCGTACGTCGTCCTGGTAGTGCCGCAGGAACAGCTCCTCCAGGGTGGGCGGTGTGCAGGTCAGCGAGCGGATCCCGGACTCCGTCAGGGACTTGAGGACGGCGTCGAGCTTGTCGGTGTCGACCTGGAGCCCGACCCGCCTGCCCTGCACGTCGAGGTCGTGCACGCCGGGCAGGCGCGCGAGGTCGTCGGGGGCGCCCGCGAGCTCGGCGCTGACGCTGGTCCGCGTCAGGTGGCGCAGGTCGGCCAGCGAACCGGTCTCGACGGTCCGTCCCTTCCTGATGATGCTGACGCGGTCGCAGAGCGTCTCGACCTCGCTGAGGAGGTGCGACGAGAGCAGGACGGTCCGGCCCCGGTCGCGCGCCTCCTCGACGCAGCTCTGGAAGACGCCCTCCATCAACGGGTCGAGCCCCGAGGTGGGTTCGTCGAGGATCAGCAGGTCGACGTCGGAGGCGAACGCCGCGACGAGGGCGACCTTCTGCCGGTTGCCCTTGGAGTAGGTGCGGCCCTTCTTGGTGGGGTCGAGCTCGAACCGTTCGACGAGGTCGGCGCGGCGCGCCTGGTCGAGTCCGCCGCGCAACTTCCCGTACAGGTCGATGACTTCGCCCCCGGAGAGGTTGCGCCACAGGGTGACGTCCCCGGGGACGTACGCGATGCGGCGGTGCAGGGCGACCGCGTCCTGCCACGGGTCGCCGCCGAGCAGCTGCGCGGCGCCGGAGTCGGCGCGCAGCAGGCCGAGCAGGACCCGGATGGTGGTGGACTTCCCCGCGCCGTTGGGCCCGAGGACGCCGTGCACCTCACCGGTCTCGACGTCTAGGTCGAGGTCGTCCAGCGCGTGTGTCCTGCCGAACGACTTGTGCAGTCCGGAGACGGTGATTGCCTTCGTCATGTTTTTGAACGTACGCTACTTTCACAAAGTTGTGAAGTTAAGGAAGCGTGTAAAGTCGTTCGTGTAAGGGCCACCGAGGGATGACCAGGGGAGATGATCGACAGATGGCCGAGCAAGAGACGAGCGCCACCCGTGGACGGCCCGACGGGGAGGGGGCCTCCCGCTTCGTGGAGAAGTTCGCCTCCCACCTGGTCGAGGGGGGCATGCCGCGGATGCCCGCCCGGATCTTCGCCGCCCTGCTCGCCTCGGACTCGGGCGCGCTCACCGCGGCGGAACTCGGCGAGCGGCTCCAGGTCAGCCCCGCCGCGGTCTCCGGCGGGGTGCGCTATCTGACCCAGCAGCACATGGTCAACCGCGAGCGGGAGCCGGGCACGCGGCGCGACATCTTCCGGGTGCACAGCAACCAGTGGTACGAGGCGCTCGGCAATCGGGACGGAGTGCTCAAGCGATGGGAGGACGCCATGCGGGAAGGCGTCGCCTACCTCGGCGAGGACACCCCCGCCGGGCGCCGCGTCGCGGAGACGCTGGCGTTCTTCGAGTTCGTGCAGGGGGAACTGGCGGGGATGATGGACCGCTGGCGCGTGCACAGGGAGATGTTGTTCGGGAGCGAGTGAGCGCCGGGGGTGCGGTTCGGGGCGGCTGAGCGCGCGGGGGTGTTGTTTGGGGGAGTCTGAGCGCCCGGGGTGCTGTTTGAGAGCGGCTGAGCGCGCGGGGTGTTGTCTGGGGGCGGTTGAGCGCCCGGGGTGCTGTTTGGGGGCGGCTGAGCGCGCGGGGTGTCGTCTGGGGGCGGTTGAGCGCTCAGGGTGTTGTTTGGGGGCGGTTGAGCGCTCAGGGTGTTGTTTGGGGGCGGCGGAGCGCGCGGGGTGCTGTTCGGGGGCGGCTGAGCGCGCGGGGTGCTGTTTGGAGGCGGTTGAGCGCGCGGGGTGTTGTCTGGGGGCGGTTGAGCGCTCAGGGTGCTGTTCGGGAGCCGCTGAGCGCCCGGCGGGCGGTCGTCCGCGCCCCTCATCTCGGCAGGGTCAGCCCCCACGCCCGTGGCCGTACCGTCCACGTCCTCGTGCGGACCGGGCCCGCGACCACCGCGTCCGCGCGGTAGCGGAAGTCCGCTCCGGAGACCGTCACCGTGCGCGCCCGCACCCGCAGCGGTGCCGCCTCCGCGCCGACCGAGGAAGGGCGGACCTCCACCTGCGCCAGGCCGCCGCCGTGGCCCGCGGTGACCAGGACGCCCTCGACCGGCTGGTCCAGGTCGACGAGCGTGACGCCGTCCGCCTCGACCCGCAGCCGCGCGGGCGAGGGTCCCGGTGGCGCCGCCACCCGCGCGGGGCGCGCGGCGAGGGTGCGTACGAAGGACTGGCAGGTCCGCAGCCAGGCGTGGCCCTCGACGGCGGTGGTGCCGTTCGCGGCTCCGTCGGCCGCCTCCGGCCCCGCCGCCCGTGAACCCGCCGCTCCTGACCTCGCCGCCCCCGACTCCGCGGCCCCCGCCCCGACCGGCGGGATCCGTAGATCCCCGAGGACGACGCCGTCGCTGTCGTCCACCAGCAGATCGAGCCTGCGTTCGACCCCTTCGAGGACCGCGCGGGCCGCGGCGACCGCTCCCGAGGGCACGCCGAGAGTCCGCGCGAGCGTCTGCGCGGCGCCGACGGGAACGACCGAAAGCGCGCTTCCCGCGAGGTCCCGCTCCCGGTGCAGCGTGCCGACGGCGCGCAGCAGAGCCCGGTCGTCGCCGACCACCACGAGGCGCCGCGCACCCCGTCTGGCCAGGGCTTTCGCGAAGTCCTCGGGGCCGTCGGGGAGGCAGAAACGGACCGTCGCGCCCGCGCTGAGCACATCCTTCGCGATCCTTACCGACTCACCGTCCGTGCGCCGGGCGACCGGGTCGATGACGACTAGGAGCTGGTCGCGAGCCGACAACGTGCGCCCTTTCTTTTAGCCGTTCATTGAGACCTCGGGTAGCATCTTTGTGCAAGAGCCCCTTGCGCTATTGCGCCAGGGGCTTCGTCTATTCCGGGGCAGCATCCAAGGCACACCCATACGGCGGCTACGGCCCCTGACCTTGGACATGCCCCGCCCGGAAGGGGTGTACGCCTGTGCCCGCACTTGTGCTGCTCGGTGCTCAGTGGGGTGACGAAGGCAAGGGAAAGGCCACTGACCTGCTCGGTGGCTCCGTGGACTATGTAGTGCGCTACCAGGGCGGCAACAACGCCGGCCACACGGTCGTCGTAGGCGACCAGAAGTACGCGCTGCATCTCCTCCCTTCCGGGATCCTCTCCCCGGACTGTGTGCCTGTCATCGGCAATGGAGTCGTCGTCGACCCGTCGGTCCTGCTCTCCGAGCTGAGCGGTCTGAACGAGCGCGGCGTCGACACGTCGAAGCTGCTGATCAGCGGCAACGCGCACATCATCACGCCGTACAACGTGACCGTGGACAAGGTGACGGAGCGCTTCCTCGGCAAGCGCAAGATCGGCACGACGGGCCGTGGCATCGGCCCGACGTACGCCGACAAGATCAACCGCACCGGCATCCGCGTGCAGGACCTCTATGACGAGTCGATCCTGCAGCAGAAGGTCGAAGCGGCCCTGGAGCAGAAGAACCAGCTCCTGACGAAGGTGTTCAACCGCCGAGCCATCGAGGCGGAGCAGATCGTCGAGCAGCTCCTGGAGCACGGCGAGAACATCAAGCAGTACGTCGCCGACACCACGCTGATCCTGAACAACGCGCTCGACGAGGACAAGGTCGTCCTGTTCGAGGGCGGCCAGGGCACGCTCCTGGACGTGGACCACGGCACGTACCCCTTCGTCACCTCCTCGAACCCGACCGCGGGCGGCGCCTGCACGGGTACGGGCGTGGGCCCGACGAAGATCAGCCGGGTCATCGGCATCCTGAAGGCGTACACGACCCGCGTCGGCGCGGGCCCGTTCCCGACGGAGCTCTTCGACGCGGACGGCGAGGCGCTGCGCACCATCGGCGGCGAGCGCGGTGTCACCACGGGCCGGGACCGTCGCTGCGGCTGGTTCGACGCCCCGATCGCCCGCTACGCAACGCGCGTCAACGGCCTGACGGACTTCTTCCTCACCAAGCTCGACGTGCTCACGGGCTGGGAGCGCATCCCGGTCTGCGTCGCGTACGAGATCGACGGCAAGCGCGTCGAGGAGCTGCCCTACAACCAGACCGACTTCCACCACGCGAAGCCGATCTACGAGACGCTGCCCGGCTGGTCCGAGGACATCACCAAGGCCCAGACCTTCGCCGACCTGCCGAAGAACGCGCAGGACTACGTGAAGGCCCTGGAGGAGATGTCCGGCGCCCCGATCTCCGCGATCGGCGTGGGCCCCGGCCGCACGGAGACGATCGAGATCAACTCGTTCATCTAGCGCGTCCCGCGGCTCAGGCCGCACCCTGAAGGGGCGTTCCGGCACCGCCGGGACGCCCCTTCGGCCATCCCGGCCGGTCAGCCGCCCGTGTCCGCGCCGCAGACGCGCAGGCCCTCCGGGGTCGCGCAGGGCAGATGGCCGTGGGTGCGGATGACGTCGAGGCCGTTGCCGCGGGCGTAGGCGAGGAAGCTGGAGGCCAGCGAGTCGGCGGGTGGCAGGCCGTACGTGTAGGCGTACTCGATCTCGCGGTAGGGGTAGCCGGTCCTGGTGAGTTGCTCGACGGAGGGCTCGTGTCCTTCGAGGTCGAGGCGGTGCAGGCCCTTCAGGTCGGCGGCGGCGCGCAGCTCGCTGTAGCCGAGGGCGCCGGGGATGCGCTCGACGGCGTCCAGGACCTGGTCGGTGGAGTCCAGTTCGCAGCGGGTCACGGGGACGGAGGGGTCGTCCTTGCTCAGGCAGTCGTTCGACGACGCCTTGATCTCGAACGCCCCGGCCAGGACGCGGCGTTGGAGCGTGTCGCGGGTTCCCGAGCTGGAGCCGCGACTGACCAGGACCACCGGCAGATCGGGCCCGCCGAGTTCCTTCCAGTTGTGTACGTCGCCGCGGTAGATCCGCCGCACCTGCGCCAGCGTCAGATTGCGCAGCGGTACACGGTCGTTGAGTACGAGCGCGAAGAGGGAGACCGCGACGCGCGTCTCGGCCAGGCGCGGGAGGCCGTCCGACTTGGGCCCGTCGGAGAAGCTGAGGAGGGGCGGGGCGCCCTTCCGCTTCGCCTGACCGGTGTCGGGCCCCGCGAACTTCCTTCCCTCGTCGTCCAGTTCGCGCACCCCCGACGTACTGCCGTGCGCGCTGACCGTGATGTCCGAGCCCGGGCAGTCGTCCTCGTACTTCTCCGCCAGCTCCTGGGCGACCGGCGCGAACGCCGTCGAGCCGAGCACCGTCAGCTTGCCCGTCGCGCACTCGATCGGCGGCGGATCGTCGTTCCGCAGCACGATGATCGAGGCCAGCGTGACGACGGACAGGGTGAGCAGCACCGTCAGGATCCTGGCGGGCCGGGACAGGACCGGCGGCTTGTCGTCCGGGGTCGTCGAACGGTTCGGCCGCACCTCGCCCGCCTGGATGCCGCCCGACATGGTGATCTCGCCGCCGACAGGCCCGCCGGTGAGCAGCACGAGGAGCTTGTAGTGCTGGCCCCGGTTGAGCGGGACGCGCGGGATGCGCAGCGTGCTGCCCTCGTAGCGCAGGCCCGCGCCCGGCGTGAAGTGCTCCATCAGATGGTCCGCACCGGCCTGCGCGGTGACCGCGACGCCGCGGACCGTGCGGCCGGTGAAGACGGCGGTGAGGCCGTGCAGCGCGCGGCCGGTGTAGTCGGCGTCGGTGATCTCCTGAGAGCCGTCGTTCTCGACGCGCAGCAGGACGAGCGTGGCGTCCGACATCTCGGGGGTCTCGTCGAAGAGCCCGAGGCGCGTGTTGGCGCCGCCGCTCGGCACGTTGTCCCCTATGGCCGTGTCCATCTGCACGCGGTAGCCGACGCGCTTGCGGCGCGGCACCCGGCGTTCGTACCAGAGGGCGCCGACGGTGGCGAGCAGGCCGAGGACCGCCGTGAGCACGGCGATGACGTTTTCGGTGCTCAGCCAGTCCATGGCCGGTGACAGTAGGGGGCGTGGCGGGCCCCGGTGCCGGTATCGCCGTTCCGTCGGCCGTTGTTCGCCGCCGGTTCAGTTGGAGCGGTCGTACGTCAACTCGCCGCTGCCGTCCGTGTTCGCGCGCCGCAGCTTGCCGTTGCCGAGGATCGTCACGACGCTCGGCTGGCCCGGTGTGCAGGACGTCATGGGCTCGCCGACGGTGACCTCGGTGGGGCCGATGTGCAGCCGGTCGTCCGAGGCGGACTCCAGCTTCCCCTGGAAGACGCAGTGGTAGGTGCCGCCGCCCTTGGCCGGTCCGTCCGCCGTCACGGAGAGGACCGTGTCGCCCACCTCGCCCTGCTGGAGGGCGAGTTCACGGGTGCTGCTCCCCGCGTCGCTCTTCAGTCCGCCGCGCCACGTGCCCAGGTACTTCTCCGGCACGGTGCCCTCTTCGGCGCTGGACGTCGCCGATGCCCGCTCGGACGGCGCCGTGCTCGACGCGGTGGGCCCAGGGGTCGTCGGGGCGCTGCTCGCGGAGTTCTTGGCGTCCGTGCTCCCCTTGTTGTCGGTGCCTTCGTCGTTCATCACCGCGTAGACGGTGCCGCCCGCTCCTATGGCCACTATCACCGCCACGACGATGAGCGCGACGGTCGAGCGGGTGCTGCGGCGCGGGGGCTCGGGCGGGGGGAGGTAGCCGCCGCCGGGGCCGTAGGGCGGGGTGGGGCCGAAGCCCGAGGGCTGGTGGGGGTGTTGGGGCTGCTGGGGCTGTTGCGGGTAGCCGTACGCCGGGGCCGGGGCCGACGGCGGGGGTGTGAGGGCAGGGGGCTGGCCCGAGACCATGGTGGGGAGGTGGTTGAGGGGTGCGGTGCCCGGTCTGCCGGGGGGCGGGGGCGTGGCGTCGCCGCCGCCCGTGGGAGCGGGAGCAGGCGTGGGTGTGGGAGCGGAGGCCGGGCGTGGGGGCGGAGTGTCGTCCGTGCCCGCGTCCCTGCCCGCGTTCGTTCCCGCGTCCGTCTCGTCGTCCGGGTCCTCCGCGTCCAGCAACTGCACGGCGTGCCGCCCCAGTTGGGCCACCAGGGAGCCGGGCAGCCACGGTTCGAGGGTGCTGCCTCCCTCGCTGAGGGTGTCCTGCGCGCCCGTGCGTTCCAGGATGTCGTCCAGCGGGGGGCGGGCCGCGGGGTCCTTGTGCAGGCACGCGCCGATCAGCTCGGCGAGGCTCTCGGGGATGCCCTCCAGGTCGGGCTCCTCCTGCGCGATGCGGAACATCAGTGCGTGCACCCCGCTGTTGGCGGTGCCGAACGGCAGCATGCCGGACGCCGCGTACGCGAGGACGGAGCCCAGGCAGAACACGTCGCACGCCGGGGTGATCCGGTCCCCGCGCACCTGTTCCGGCGCCATGAAACCGGGCGAGCCGATCAGCGCCCCGGTGCGGGTGAGGCCGCCGTCGGTGATCGTCTCCAGGGCGCGCGCGATGCCGAAGTCGATGACGCGCGGGCCGTCGATGGTGACCAGGACGTTCGACGGCTTCAGGTCGCGGTGGACCAGGCCCGCGGCGTGAATGTCCTTGAGCGCGTTGGCGAGACCGGCCGCGAGGATGTTCACCGACCGCTCGGGCAGCGGTCCGTGTTCGTGCGAGACGACGCTCTGCAGCGAGGGCCCCGCGACGTATCCCGTGGCCACCCACGGGGTCGCCGCCTCGGTGTCCGCGTCGAGCACCGGCGCGGTCCAGACGCCGCCGACCTGCCGCGCCGCCGCGACCTCCTGCCGGAAGCGGTTCCTGAACTCCTCCTGCTCGGCGAGTTCCTGGCGGACCAGTTTCACCGCCACGGTCCGGCCGCGCCCGGACCGTGCGAGATAGACCTGACCCATGCCGCCGGCGCCGAGCCGCGCCAGCAGCCGGTACGCGCCGATCCGTGGTGGATCTCCTGGTCCGAGCCTCTCCATCGCCGCACCGGCCTTCCCCCGTTGGTGTGCAACAGAGTGAGGAGTGTACTGGCCGATCACGCGGTCCAGGCAGATGTCCGGTCCTACACGAAGGGTCTTACACGAAGGGTCTTACGCGAGGGGTCCTACATGAAGCCGATGTCGAGGGAGACTTCCTTCACCCCGGTGATGCCCTTCACGCCGCCGGAGCCGGCGGCGGGGTCGAAGTCGAAGTTCAGCACCGGGTCCGAGAAGTGACCGCAGGCGAGGACCGAGTCGTTCTTCGGTCCTTCGGTGGTGTCCCACTTGATCCACCAGACCGCGCACGCTCCGTCGGGCTCTCCGAAGCCGGGGCCGGGCAGGGTGTCGGTCAGGGTCCCCGAGACGCGGGCCACGCCGTTCTCGACGCAGACCTTGATCTCGCCGGTCGCCCCCTCGATCGTGTCGCTCTTGGTGACGCAGCCGGGCACCGTGTTCGCGGCCGGGCCGGGGGACGCGAGTGCCGCGGGCGCCATGACCGCTGTCGTGCTGCCGACGAGTGCTGTGAGAAGAGCCGCGTTCAGGAGTCGTCTCATGAGAAGGCCTTTCGTTACCGGCGGTACAGGACGTCGGAACGCTAGCCGCGGGCGATATCGCCCCCTTATCCGGCTGTTTCCGGCCACCGGATGTCGTCGAGGACGGTGGAAAGCCGCTCCAACACCCGTACGGTCTCGGCGAATTCGTCCTCGCCGAGCAGCCCGGCGAGCCGTCCCGCGAGCTCCGCGTGGCCCGGGCCGATCCGCGCGACGGCGGCCCGGCCCTCGTCGGTCGGCCGCAGCAGTTTGGCGCGGCGGTGCGCGGGGTTGGCCGTGTACTCGGCGAGGCCGTCGCGCACGAGGAGGTCCGCCACGCGCTGCACGCTCTGCCGCGTGATGCCCATCGCGCGGGCGATCCCGGCGACCGGCAGGGGCTCGCGCAGTACGGCGCCGAGCACCTGCCACCAGGCGGCGGTGAGCCCGGCGGGGCGCGCCAGTTCCTCGGACGCGCCGAGGAACTGGCCGTTCAGCCGGAAGACGGTCAGGGCCGTGCGGCTGAGCAGGTCCTGCTGGGCACGGACTTCTTCGTCGGTCATCTGTCCCTTACCGCCTAGGAGTTGAGCGTCTCGTACGCCGCCGGGTCCGAATCGTGGAACAGGCGGTACCAGGCGTCCAGCTTCTCGTCGTCGAGGACGTCGCCGAGCCGCCCGAAGATCTCTCGCGCGAACGCGACCGGCTCGGTCGGGCCCGCCGTGACCAGGTCGCCGTCGGTGACCGCGTCCGCGTCGACGTAGCGCTCGGCGCCCTTGTAGCCGGTGGCCGCCAGGTACATCGACACCGCGCTGGTGTGCGCCCGGTCGTCGAGCAGGCCCTCGCGGGCGAGGCCCGCGGTGGCCCCGCAGATCGCGCCGACCGGCACCCCCGCGGCGAGGAACGCGCGGGCCGTGCGGGCGAAGGGGGCGAGGCCGTCGCCGGTGTCCCACAGGTCGGCGCCCGGCAGGACCAGCAGCGAACTGTCCTCGGGGCGCAGCTCCGCGAGCGCCATGTCGGGTTGGACGCGGAGGCCGCCGATGCTGGTGACGGGGGCGGTGGAGAGCGCGACGGTGCGGATCTCGTAGCCGAAGCGGGCGAGCCACGCGGTGGTGTGTCCTGTCTCCCAGTCGGCGAGCGTGTCGTAGACGGCCAGGTGCACGGGCTTGCGGGACATGAGTACCTCCGGTGCAGGGCTTCGGGGTGTGCTTCGAGCTGCGCTTCGAGCTGTGCTTCGAGGTGTGCTTCGAGGTGTGCTTCGAGGTGTGCTTCGAGGTGTGCTTCGAGGTGTGCTTCGAGGTGTGTATGTAAGCATGCTGTCAAACTGGCAGCATGCTGTCAATGAGCATCGTTAACGTCCTCAGGGGGCGGCCTTAACCCGGCCGTCCCTAGCGTCCTCGGCATGGACAGCACACTGACCCTCAGCGCCCACCTGGGCCTCGACCTGGCCGCCGTCACGCTGCTGACCTTCGGCGTCTTCTATCCACGACACCGCAGGCGCGAGCTCGTTCCGGCGTACCTCGCCCTGAACGTCGCCCTGTTCGCGGTCGTCGCGGGGCTCGGCACGGTCGGCGGGGACGGTGGGCTCGCCCTCGGCTTCGGGCTCTTCGGCGTGCTCTCGATCGTGCGCCTGCGCTCCGACGCGCTCCAGCACCAGGAAGTCGCCTACTACTTCATCACCCTGGTCCTCGGGCTGCTCTGCGGACTGCCCGCCCTGAGCCTGCCCGTGGCGGCGCTGCTCGCCGCCGTGCTGCTCGCCGTGATGTACGGCGCCGACCACCCGAAGCTGTTCGCGCGCGACCGGCGCGCGATCGTCACCCTTGACGCCGTCCACCGAGAGGAGGGCCCGCTCCGCGCCGAGCTGGAGCGGCGCCTCGGAACGCCCCTGGGATGGACCGTCCAGGAAGTCGACTACGTACGCGATCTCATGGTGCTGGAAGTCCGTTTCCGTCAACCGGAACCTTCCGTACGGTCTCGGGAGTTGACGGTACGACGACGCACGACCCGGTCCAACACGATCGCCCCCCGTCACCCGAAGGAGACCGTGTGAACCCCGCCGTACGCGCCATCGGCCGCGCCGCCCTCGCCGCGCACCCCATCGCGCTTGACGAGGTCAACGCCAGGGCGGAGCTGCTCGCCCGGTACGACAACAGCTACCTCGTGCCCGTCGAGATCTTCGAGGATCTCGCGGCGCTCCTCACCGATCCACGCCGCGCCGGAGGCCCCTTCCGGTCCCTCAGCGTCGGCGGAAAGAGGTGGTTCCGCTATCACTCCACGTACTACGACACCCCTGATCTCGTGACCTTCCACGACCACCGGCAGGGGCGGCGGCTGCGCTACCGCATCCGTGAGCGCGTCTACCAGGACAGCGGTGAGCGGCAGTTCGAGATCAAGCTGAAGAGCGGGCGCGGCGAGACCGTCAAGCACCGCCAGCGCCTCGAAGGCGACGACCACGTCCTGGACGAGGCCAGGCGCGGCTTCCTCGCCGGTGTGCTGCGCGGGTCGTACGGAGTGGAGGCGCCCGACGGGCTCACCACCTCGCTGGTCACCGACTACCAGCGCGCCACGTTCGTCGCCGACGGGCAGCGCGTCACCTGTGACGCGGGGCTCGTCGTGCGCGACACGGTCTCCGGGCGGTCCGCCGCGGCCGACACGGGTCTCGTCCTCGTGGAGACCAAGACCAAGGGGCACCTCACCGAAGCCGACCGCGTCCTCCACCGGTACGGGGTGCGTGCGGCGGACTTCACCAAGTACTGCGGCGGGTACGCCGCCGTACGGCCCGAGTTGGGCATCAACAAGTGGGCCCGGGCCGTCCGGACCGCCTTTCCCCGGGCGGCGTGAGCCGGAACCTCACGGCTGAGCGAGGGGGAACGTCAGCGTGACGCGGGCGCCCTGCGGGGTGCTCGTCGTCTCGAAGCCGCCGTCCGCCTCCTCGGCCGTGCGGCGTGCGATGTCCAGGCCGAGGCCCGTGGAGCCCGCGCCGCTCGTGCCGCGGTCGGGGGCCGTTCCGTCGGGGAAGCCCGGGCCCTCGTCGGCGACGGTCAGCTCCGCCCTGTCGTCCGCCGTCCTGCGGACCACGACGGTGAACGGCGTGCCCTGCGGGGTGTGGTCGAGGACGTTGCCGATGAGCGCGTCCAGGGCCGCCGCCAGTTCGTCCTCCGGCACGGGGACCAGGACCGGGGCGGCCTCGGGAGGCGTCCTCGTCGCGGTCGTACGGTTCTGGTCCTCTGCCAACGGGAGCCAGAACGCCGCCCGTTCGCGCGCCACCGCCGCCAGGTCCGCGCGCGGTGTCTCGCGCAGCGGGCGTCTCGCCTTGCGGATGACGTCGTCCACGCTCCGTTCCAGCGCCGTGACGTCCGCGGCGATGCGGTCCGCCTCGTCCGCGTCGCGGAGCGTCTCCGCGTCCAGGCGCAGGGCGGCCACCGGGGTGCGCAGGCGGTGGGCGAGGTCGGCGGCGTTCTCGCGTTCGGCGGTGAGGAGTTCGTCGATGCGGGCGGCCAGGCGGTTCAGTTCGCCCGCCACCAGGCGGAGTTCGGGCGGGCCCTCGGGGGTGGCCCTGGCCGTCAGATCGCCCGCCGCCAGGCGGTCGGCGGTGCGGGCGAGGCGGCGGGTCGCGCCCACCAGACGGGCACCGAGCCGGTCGGCCAGGAGCAGGCCGAGGAGTACGAGGCCCACGCCGATGCCCGCCATGGCCAGCCAGGGAGCGAGGGTGCCCGCGTACAACTGCTGCTCGGTGACCGTCACTTGGACCACCGCCGTGCCGTCCTTGGCGCCCTGCACGGGGACCAGGATCTGGCGGCCGCCGGTCTTCGGTTCGTAGGTGAAGGCGCGGCCGGTGCGGGCGAGGCGGACGGCGTCGGTGACAGGAGTGGTGTGGTGCTCCTCCTGGCCGATGGTCGTGTCGTTCGCCAGGATCAGTGAAGTGGCGGGCAGGTGCGTGCCGTTGACGCTCTCCACGGTCTGCTCGGCGGTCTCCCTCTCGCTGGAGGTGGCCAGGGCGGGACCGATGGCGTGGGCCACCCACTGGGCCCGCGCCGTCGCCTCCGCGGTCGCCCGGTCGGCGGCGTGGGTGCGGGTGAGGAGGGTCAGGGGGACCAGGAGGGCGGTGAGGACCAGGGCGGTGGTCGCCGCCGTCAGGAGGAGGAGGCTGCGGCGCATCAGGGGGTGTCCGGGGCGTCTGGTGCGTGCGGGGTGTCCGGTGCCGCGAGCTTCACGCCCACCGTGCGGACCGTGTGGAGGTAGCGGGGGGACTGGGCCGTCTCGCCCAGTTTGCGGCGCAGCCAGGAGAGGTGGACGTCGACCGTCTTGTCCGCGCCGCCCAGGGGCTGTTGCCAGACCTCGGCGAGGAGTTCGCGGCGGGAGACCACCTGGCCGGCCCGGCGGGCCAGGTAGGCGAGGAGGTCGAACTCGCGCGGCGTGAGGTCGATCGTCGCGTCCGACAGGGCCACCTCGCGGGACGCCGGGTCGATCCGGAGGTCTCCGACGAGCAGGGGGTCCTCCGTCTCCGTCATGCCGAGGCGACGGAGCACCGCCTTGACGCGGGCGTCCAGTTGGGCGGCGCCGAAGGGCTTGATGATGTAGTCGTCCGCGCCCGCCTCAAGGACCGTGACCATCTCCGGCTCGTCGTCGCGGGCCGTCGCCACGATGACCGGGACGTCGCTGATCGCGCGCAGCATGCGCAGGACCTGGGCGCCGTCGACGTCCGGCAGGCCGAGGTCGAGTACGACCAGGTCGGGCCTGTCCGTCACCGCCGCGTCCAGGCCCGCCATGCCGCTCGGCGCGGTCGCCACCGCGTGGCCCTTGTCGCGCAGGGCCCGTACCAGGGCGCCGCGGAGCTGGGGATCGTCCTCGACAACGAGAAGATGTGCCATACAACCACCGTAGTCAGGGGCGGAACCGGAGTTTTCCGGGGGCTTAACCGGGCGTTAGGAAACGATGCGGCACAGTGGCGGGATGAGGAAGTGGCGAAGCGCCGTCGTCACCGCCGCGTGGGTGGCCGTGGGCACGGCGGCGGGGGCGCTCGGCGCCTGGCAGTTGGCCGGTGCGGACGCGGACGGCGGTGACGCCGCGCACAGTCGTCCGCTGGACGAGGCGGCGGTCCGCAGGGCACTGGCCCGCGCGTCGAACGCCCCGGCGGACCCGGGCTCTCCGAGTACGGCGACGGGATCCGCCAAGCCCAGTTCCCCGCCTACCCCGCCCGCCGCCGAGCGGTCCACCGTCCGATTCACCGGCGGCTCCGCGACGGTGGAGTGCCGCCAGGACGGAACCGTACGCCTGATCTCCTGGAGCCCGGCCGACGGCTTCCACATAGACGACGACGTGGAGCGCGGCCCAGCGGCAGTGGCCCGCCTGGAGGCCGAGCCGGCCGACGACGACGAACAGCCGGACCTCCACTACGAAATCCACTGCACCCAGCAGGGCCCCCAAGCCAAGGTGATCCCGGACACGGACGACGACTGAGAGAGGGCCCCGTAAGGGGCGGGCCCCGTAAGGGGCGCGGGGAACTGCGCAAAACACCAGCCCCGTGGACCCCGCGCCTACCCCACCGTTCCAGCCAGTCGCACGACACATTGTCGGGTTACGTCCCGCACGTCAGACAAGACGCCCATGTCGTGTCCACTCCCCGGACACTTACCCTCGGGCCCATGACCCCTCAGCCGAATCCGCAGGTCGGCGCCGCCGTGAAGGCCGCGGACCGCGCGCACGTGTTCCACTCCTGGTCCGCGCAGGAGCTCATCGACCCGCTCGCCGTCGCCGGTGCCGAAGGCTCGTACTTCTGGGACTACGAAGGCAACCGCTACCTCGACTTCACCAGCGGCCTCGTCTACACCAACATCGGGTACCAGCACCCGAAGGTCGTCGCCGCGATCCAGGAGCAGGCGGCGACGATGACGACGTTCGCGCCCGCCTTCGCCGTCGAGGCCCGCTCCGAGGCCGCACGCCTCATCGCCGAGCGGACCCCCGGCGACCTGGACAAGATCTTCTTCACGAACGGCGGCGCCGACGCCGTCGAGCACGCCACGCGCATGGCCCGTCTGCACACGGGCCGGCCCAAGGTGCTCGCCGCCTACCGCTCGTACCACGGCGGTACCCAGCAGGCCATCAACCTCACCGGTGACCCGCGCCGCTGGGCCTCCGACACCGGCACCGCGGGCGTCGTCCACTTCTGGGCGCCGTACCTCTACCGCTCCCGGTTCTACGCGGAGACGGAGCGGCAGGAGTGCGAGCGCGCGCTCCAGCACCTGGAGGACACCATCGTCTTCGAGGGCGCCCAGACCGTCGCGGCGATCATCCTGGAGACCGTGCCCGGCACCGCGGGCATCATGATCCCGCCGCCCGGCTACCTCGCGGGCGTGCGCGCGCTGTGCGACAAGTACGGCATCGTCTTCGTCCTCGACGAGGTCATGGCCGGTTTCGGCCGCACCGGCGAGTGGTTCGCCGCCGACCTCTTCGACGTCACGCCGGACCTGATGACCTTCGCGAAGGGCGTGAACTCCGGGTACGTACCGCTGGGCGGCGTCGCCATCTCCGGCGAGATCGCGGAGACCTTCGCCAAGCGCCCCTACCCGGGCGGGCTCACCTACTCCGGCCACCCGCTGGCCTGCGCCGCGGCCGTCGCCACGCTCAACGTCATGGCGGACGAGGGCGTCGTCGACCACGCGGCGAACCTCGGCGCCCAGGTCATCGAGCCGGGCCTGCGCGCCCTCGCCGAGCGCCACCCGTCGGTCGGCGAGGTGCGCGGCGTCGGCATGTTCTGGGCTCTTGAGCTGGTGAAGAACCGGGAAACCCGCGAGCCCCTGGTCCCCTACAACGCCACCGGCGAGGCCAACGCCCCCATGGCCGCCTTCGGCGCCGCCGCCAAGAAGCACGGCCTGTGGCCCTTCATCAACATGAACCGCACCCACGTCGTGCCCCCGTGCAACATCACGGAGACGGAGGCGAAGGAGGGCCTGGCGGCCCTGGACGCGGCGCTGTCGGTCGCGGACGAGCACACGGCGTAAAGGAGGCCCCGGCCCCGGGGAACCCGGACCACGTAGTCTGACGTGCTCGTAAGCAAGACGACCGACCACGTCAGACTCCGTGGGGGAACCCAGATGCCCGGCACCGACGGCCCCGCCGTCATCCGCAGCACTCTGCGCCAGCAGATCGCCGACGCGCTCCGCGACGAAGTGCTCGCGGGCAGACTCGAGCCGGGCCAGGAGTTCACGGTCAAGGAGATCGCCGAGCAGTACGGCGTCTCCGCGACCCCGGTCCGCGAGGCCCTGGTCAACCTCACCGCGCAGGGCCTCCTGGACGCCGACCAGCACCGCGGCTTCCGCGTCCACGAGCACACCCTCGACGACTACCGCGGCATGCTGGAGGCCCGCGGCCTCGTCGCGGACGGCATCTTCCGGGAGCTCATGGCGAACGGCGACGCCCGCCCGGACGCGGGCGAGGCCCTCATCTCCGTACGCCGCAGGGGCGAGGAAGCGGCCCGCGCGGCCTGCGCGGGCGACCTCAACGTACTGATCGGCTACGACCTGCGCTTCTGGCGCGAGCTCAGCGCCCTCTTCGGCAACCCCTACCTCTCGGACTTCCTGCACAGGCTCCGGGTGAAGTCCTGGGTCTGCGCTGTCACCCACCTCCGCCGCGAGAGCGACCGCAACGGCGGTGACCTGCGCGGCAGACTCTGGTCCCGGCACACCGAGCTGGTCGACGCGCTGGCGCACCGCGATCCGCGCGGCGCCCACGACATCGTGAGGGAGTACAACGCGCACTCCCTGGGGCTCATCGAGCGGCTGGCCGCTGAATGAACGTCGATCTCACCGTCGTCGTCCCCGCCTACAACGAGGAGCGGCGCCTGGGCCCCACCCTTGCCGCGATCCGGGAGCACCTGGAGTCCTCGGACCACGGCGAGTGGGAGCTGATCGTCGTGGACGACGGCTCCACCGACCGCACCGCTCAGATCGCGGCGGAGACGGCCGCCGAGGACCCTCGCGTCCACCTCGTCAGCGGCGACCGCAACCGCGGCAAGGGCCACGCCCTGCGCCTCGGCGTCCTCGCCTCCTACGGCCGCCTCGTCCTGATCACGGACGCCGACCTCGCCGCCCCCATCGAGGAGCTCGACGACCTCGCCAAGGCGCTCGGCGAGGGGCACGCGGCCGCGATCGGCTCCCGGGCGAGGCCTGGCGCGGACATCGGCACCCACCAGCACCGGCTGCGCGAGCTCCTGGGGCGTACCGGCAACTTCCTCATACGCACGGTCGCCGTCCCCGGAGTGCGCGACACCCAGTGCGGGTTCAAGCTCTTCGACGGCGACCTGGCCCGTGAGGCGTTCGCCGAGTCCCGGCTGCGGGGCTGGGGCATCGACGTCGAGATACTGCAGTACTTCCGGCGCGCCGGCTGGTCGGTCGCCGAGGTCCCGGTGCGCTGGTCCCACCAGGAGGGCTCCAAGGTCCGCCCCCTGGACTACGTCCGCGTCCTGGCCGAACTGACCCTCCTCAAGGCGCGTGCCGTCCGGCGTGCGGACGTCGTCGTCGCGGCCTTCTTCCTGGCCCTCGCGTTCGTGCTCTACTCGGGCCGCTGGGTGGACCCCGGCGGGCGCTACATCCCCGACTCCATGCAGGACCAGAACCAGTGGGAGTGGTTCTTCGCGGTGACGGCCGACAACGTCCGCCACCTGCACGATCCGCTCTTCACCACCCTGCAGAACTTCCCCGACGGCGTGAACCTCATGGCCAACACGGTCATGCTCGGCCTCTCCGTCCCGCTGGCCCCCGTGACCTGGCTGTTCGGCCCCGCGGTCGCCCTGAACGTGGCCATGACCGGGGGGCTCGCCGCCACCGCCGTCGCCTGGTACTGGCTGATCCTGCGGCGGCTCGTACGACACCGGGGCGCGGCCGCCGTCGGCGCGGCCCTCGCCGCCTTCGCGCCCCCGATGGTCAGCCACGCGAACGCCCACCCCAACTTCATCGTCCTGTTCATGATCCCGCTGATCATCGACAGGGCGCTGCGGCTCTGCGAGGGCACCCGCGTCGTCCACGACGGGGTGCTGCTCGGCCTCTTCGTGACGTACCAGATCTTCCTCGGCGAGGAGCCGCTGCTGCTCGCCGCCCTCGGCATGCTGCTCTTCGCCGTCGGCTACGCGGTGGCCCGCCCCGACCTGGCGCGCGCGGCGTGGCGGCCGCTGGCCAAGGGCATCGGGGTCGCCCTCGCGGTGACCGTGCCGCTCGTGGCGTACCCGCTGTGGTGGCAGTTCTTCGGCGCGCAGAGCTACAAGAGCGTGCTGCACGGCGACAACGCGGGCAACAGCCCGCTCGCCCTGATCTCCTTCGCCGAGCGCTCCCTGGCGGGCAGCGCGGAGAGCGTCCAGGGCCTCGCCATGAACCCCACCGAGGAGAACGCGTTCTTCGGCTGGCCCCTGGTGGCGCTCTCCTTCGCGATCGTCGTACGCCTCTGGGACCGCGCCGTCGTCAAGGCGCTCGCGTTCACGGTGTGCGGCGCCGCGCTGCTCTCCCTCGGGCAGAAGATCCGCATCCCGCTGACGGACATCGTCCTGCCGGGGCCCTGGAAGGCCCTCGCGGGGCGGCCGCTCTTCGAATCGGTCATCGAATCGCGGGTGGCGATGGTGTGCGCCCCGGCGCTCGGCATGCTCCTCGCGCTGGCGCTCGCGCGGCTGCTCGCCTCCCGGGGGCGGGGGCGCCACCTGGGGCTCGCGGCCGTCGCCCTCGCGCTCCTGCCGATCGTGCCCACGCCGCTGAAGGCCGTGGACCGGATCGAGGTGCCGCCGTTCATCGCGGACGGCACCTGGCGGACGTACCTCGGCCCCGACGAGACCCTCGTCCCGGTGCCCGTGCCGGAGCCAGCGAGCGCCGAGGCCCTGCACTGGCAGACCACCGCCGACCTGGGCTTCCGCCTCCCCGGCGGCTACTTCAACGGACCCTGGGGCCCGGACCGCATCGGCATCTACGGACCCGTGCCGCGCAACACCTCCAACCTCCTGCACGACGTCCGCGAGCTCGGCCGCGTACCGAAGGTCACGCCCGCCTGGCGGGCCGCCGCCCGCAAGGACCTGGAGTTCTGGAAGGCGGGCCTCCTGGTCCTCGCGCCGCAGCAGCACGACACGGAACTGCGCGCGACCGTGGACGCGCTCCTTGGCCGCCCCGGAAAGTGGGTAGGCGGAGTATGGATCTGGGACCTGCACAACGGTCCCTGACAGGACCGCCGCCCGACTACGCTGCCTGCACGCGAGGCAACGCACGACGCACGACGTCCGACGTCTACCGAGCCGACCCGAGGAGTCCTTCTTGGCCTGCGACCTGTGGCTGGTCCCGCTCGTCGATGTGTTGTGCCACAGCCCCGACAACCCCTTCGCGGAAGAGATCGCCGCCTACGACAAGGCGCTGCACGAGGCCGGACTCCCGTCGGTCCCCGTCTTCTCCTACATGCCGGGCCTGTCCGGCGACGTCGCCCCGGTGGCGGGCTTCGACTACGACGCGCTGCATTTCCTGCGCCGCGCCTACCTGCTGCGGATCTGCAACCTCGAGGTCACCCCGGTCGACGAACTGGGCGGCGACTACGAACAGCTCCTGGAGATGTTCGACGCCACGGCCCAGCAGTCGCACCTGGTCTGGCACTACGACCACGCGGGCGCGTACGTCCCCGTGGACTTCCCCGCGCCGCTGTCCAACGACGAACTCCTCGCGGGCGGCGGCCCGCTGGGCTCCGCCCAGGCGCTCCTGCGCGAGCTGGAGTTCGTGGCCCCCTCGATCGGCATAGACCCCGCGAACCCACCCCTGGCACCGACCCCGCCCGCGGGCCCCACGTCCCTGGAGGAACCGGCGGCCCCCGCCCCACCGGACGAGAGCCCCTTCGCCAGGGAACGCCACGTCTGGCTCGGCCTGCACGCGGCGACGACGAGGAGCCTGGCGCAGGGCTCGATGATCATCTACAGCTGAGGAATTTCAGCTGGGAGTTCCGCCCCGTCGCGAGCGGGGCGGAACTCCAGTCGGTGGGAGAAATTTCAGCCCGTCCGGTGGCCGCCGGACGGGCTCGGCGGGAGATATTCAGCCCGTCCGGCGCTTGAGGACGAACTCGGCGAAGCCGGTGATGACACCGGCAACGGCGCCGACCGCACGGAACCGCTTCAGCGAGGCTCAGGCGGCCGCTGCCGAGGCATATTGGGCCGGGCCCCCGGCGGCGGCAGGGCGAACCGCCCGGGCTGAGAGGGCACCTCCCCCCGGGAGGCCCCCGGCACCATCGCCTGCATCACCAGCGGTACAGGCCCCGCCCGGAACTCCACCATCCAGTCCGTCGTCTCCGACCGCACCAGCTCCGTCACGTCCTCGGAGAACTTCCGCAGCACCCCGAGGCACCGCTCGGCCGCCTCCCCGGCCGTGCCCTCCGTGGGGCCGAGCACCTCTCGTACGCTCTCGGACGCCCAGTCGAACTGGAGCACCTGGAGCCGCCGCTGCACGGCCTGCGCGGTGGCCACGTTCCGCATCCAGCCGGACGTCAGGCCGAAGAACCGGTCGCACCCCACGCACGCCACCCCGGCGAGCAGCGAGACGAAACCCCAGGTCGCGACGGAGCCCACGGCCCCCACGAGGTCGAGGAGCGGAAGCACGCCCGCCCCGACGGCACCCAGCGCCGCCCCGGCCCGCAGCACCCGGGCCCCGCGCCGCTTCAAGCCGCGGTCGGCGAGATACCACTCGGCGGTGTTCAGGGCGCCGCGCTCCACCCAGCGGTACAGCTCGTCGAGGCGCTCGGCGGGCTCGCCCCAGTCGCCGAGGGGGAAGGCCCGCCCGGTGAGGTCACCGAGCCGCGGTTCCCCGGCGCCCCGCGCGCCCCGCGCGCCCCGCGCGTCCGCGGCGCCCGGGGCGCCCGCCGCTTCCCCGGCTTCCCGCTGCGCGCCCGCACCCTGCCCCTCTTGGGGCACCCCATCGGGCTGCATCTCCGGCTGGCTCACCCGGCACTCCCTCTTACGTCTTCGACAGCTCTTTGCGGGATCCTGCGCGAGCCCCTCCGCGTGGCCTCCGCGTGACGACTGGTGCTGTTGGTGCGCAGCACCCCTTCCTACCGCCCAATGGGTGGCCATGAGCTCGCTTTCGCGGCTTTTCCGCCCGGAAGAGCTGCTTGATCAGGTATAGGAGGACGCTCGATCTCACTCGAAAGAGTGCTGGAGCGAGGGGACCTCCGACCACGTAGGCTCGTTCCAGGCGGAAAACCCGCGCTTCGAACCCCGCGTCGACCATGCGAAACCAGGAGCTGATCGTGATCCCCGGTGGTGGCCAGCCCAATATGCAGCAGCTGCTCCAGCAGGCCCAGAAGATGCAGCAGGACCTCGCGAGCGCGCAGGAGGAGCTGGCGCGCACCGAGGTCGAAGGACAGGCGGGCGGTGGCCTCGTCAAGGCGACGGTCAACGGCTCCGGCGAGCTGCGCGGCCTGGTGATCGACCCGAAGGCGGTCGACCCGGAGGACACCGAGACGCTGGCCGACCTGGTGGTGGCCGCGGTCCAGGCGGCCAACGAGAACGCGCAGGCGCTCCAGCAGCAGAAGCTCGGCCCGCTCGCGCAGGGTCTGGGCGGCGGCGGCATCCCGGGCCTGCCGTTCTGACCTTCTGACCCTGTCCGACCTTCTAAGAACCCCCCGGGCCAACTACCGTACGTACCGAGCAGGACACGTACCCCCAGAAAGGCGTTCCGTTGTACGAAGGCGTGGTCCAGGACCTCATCGACGAGCTGGGCAGGCTGCCCGGCGTCGGTCCCAAGAGCGCGCAGCGGATCGCCTTCCACATCCTCCAGGCGGAGCCCACGGACGTACGCCGTCTCGCGCACGCCCTGCTTGAGGTGAAGGACAAGGTCCGCTTCTGCGCGACCTGCGGGAACGTCGCGCAGGAAGAGCTCTGCAACATCTGCCGCGACCCGCGCCGCGACCTCTCGGTCATCTGTGTGGTCGAGGAGCCCAAGGACGTCGTGGCGATCGAGCGGACCCGTGAGTTCCGGGGCAAGTACCACGTCCTGGGCGGCGCGATCAGCCCCATCGAGGGGGTCGGCCCGGACGATCTGCGCATACGGGAACTCCTCGCGCGCCTCGCGGACGGCACGGTCACGGAGCTGATCCTGGCCACCGACCCGAACCTGGAGGGCGAGGCCACGGCGACGTACCTCGCCCGCATGATCAAGCCCATGGGCCTGAAGGTCACCCGCCTGGCCAGCGGGCTCCCTGTCGGGGGAGATCTGGAATACGCGGACGAGGTCACCCTGGGCCGCGCCTTCGAGGGGAGACGACTCCTAGATGTCTGACGCCACGCTGCACGCGACCGCCCAGAACCCGGACGACTTCGCCGTACAGATCTCCGACCAGGTCGAGAGCTTCATCGTCTCGGTCAGGGAGGTCGCGAAGGGCGACGAGCCGGACTCGGCCGTGCCCTTCCTCCTCCTGGAGGTCTCCCAACTGCTCCTGGCGGGCGGCCGCCTGGGCGCCCACGAGGACATCGTCCCCGAGGACCGCTACGAACCGGACCTCGGTCCGGAACAGGACGTGGACGACCTCCGCGAGCGCCTCGCGGTGCTCCTCGACCCGGTGGACGTCTACTCCGAGGTCTTCGACCCGTACGAACCCCGCAAGGCCCCCGTCGCCCACCGCATCTCGGACGACTTCGCCGACGTGGTCACGGACCTCGCCCACGGCCTGGCCCACTACCGCGCGGGACGCACGGTGGAGGCCCTGTGGTGGTGGCAGTTCTCCTACTTCTCCAACTGGGGCAGCACGGCATCGGCCGCCCTGCGCGCGCTGCAGTCCCTGGTCGCGCACGTCCGCCTCAACCAGCCGCTTGAGGACCTCGACGGCCTGGACACGGACGAGGACCTGACGGAGGCGGCGCTGGAGGAGGAGGCCGGGAAGGTCATGGCGGAGGAGATCGCGGGGCCGCTGGGGCTGCGGACGGTCAAGTAGCGCGAGTAACGCGAGTAGCCATGCGTACGGCGTAGATGGCGGTCAGCACCCTTGGCAGCGCCGAGGGGGACGGCCCAGGATTGCGGCAGTGGGTCACCAGGGGGTCGCCATGGCCGAACGCCGCAGCGAAGGCAGTCAGGACGCTCAGCGCGAGGAGAGCCGCGAGGAGAGCCGCGAGGAGCCTCGCGAGCGGAGCATCTACGACCACGCGGGCGGGGAGGAAGCGCTCCATCGGCTCGAGGAGATCTTCTATGCGAAGGCGCTCGTCGACCCCGTCCTGCGCACCGTCTTCCCGCGCCGACAGCCGCACCACGTCGACCACTTGACCTGGTTCACGGCCGAGTCCTTCGGCGGCCCCGACCGGTTCACCCGCGAGCTCGGCTTCCGGCACCTCATCGACGTACACCGGAACCTGAAGATCACCGACGAGCAGCGGGAGCGGTTCGCCGCGCTCTATCTGGAGGCGCTGCGGGAGGCCGGTCTCCCGGACGACGAGCCGTTCCTGGGCGCGGTGCGCTCGCACATCGAGTTCGGCACCCGGGTCGCCCAGCAGAATTCGCACGCCGCGAGCGACGACGAGCTGCACCCCCTGCGGGAGGTGCCCCACTGGCAGTGGCCCAAGGCCCCCGACCAGTCCTTGTGACCCACCCCACTTTCCGGAGTGCCTCGCTCCGTAGCGGGCATGTGACTCGTCGGAGCGGCCGGAACGTACGTCCCGAGAAGCGAGGCGTATGCCCGTGGGTGATCAACTCGTGAGCGGGACATCTCACGATGTGATATTGGCGAGGCGAATTTCGGCCGCTCGTTAGACTGAGCCGACCGCACAACGGATTGAGCGAGGAGCGCACGTGAGCCTTGTCGTGCAGAAGTACGGAGGCTCCTCCGTAGCCGATGCCGAGGGCATCAAGCGGGTCGCCAAGAGGATTGTCGACGCCAAGAAGAACGGCCATCAGGTCGTTGTCGTGGTGTCCGCCATGGGTGACACGACGGATGAGTTGATCGATCTTGCCGGGCAGGTATCCCCGATTCCTGCCGGGCGTGAATTCGACATGCTGCTGACCGCTGGTGAGCGCATCGCCATGGCCCTGCTGGCCATGGCGATCAAAAACCTGGGCCACGAGGCCCAGTCGTTCACGGGCAGCCAGGCCGGCGTCATCACCGACTCCGTCCACAACAAAGCGCGGATCATCGATGTGACCCCCGGCCGCATCCGGGACTCGATCGACGAGGGCAACATCGCCATCGTCGCCGGGTTCCAGGGCGTCAGCCAGGAGGGCAAGAACATCACCACGCTCGGGCGTGGCGGGTCCGACACGACCGCTGTCGCCCTCGCCGCGGCCCTCGACGCCGAGGTGTGCGAGATCTACACGGACGTCGACGGCGTCTTCACCGCCGACCCGCGGGTCGTCAAGAAGGCCCGGAAGATCGACTGGATCTCCTTCGAAGACATGCTGGAGCTCGCCAGCTCCGGTTCGAAGGTGCTGCTCCACCGCTGCGTGGAGTACGCCCGTCGTTACAACATCCCGATCCACGTGCGGTCGTCCTTCAGCGGGCTGCAGGGCACGTGGGTCAGCAATGAGCCGAAGCAAGGGGACCGCAAGGTGGAGCAGGCCATCATCTCCGGTGTCGCGCACGACACCTCGGAGGCCAAGATCACCGTCGTCGGCGTGCCGGACAAGCCGGGCGAGGCCGCCTCGATCTTCCGCGCCATCGCGGACGCCGAGGTCAACATCGACATGGTCGTGCAGAACGTGTCCGCCGCGTCCACCGGCCTCACCGACATCTCGTTCACGCTGCCCAAGGCCGAGGGCCGCAGGGCCATCGACGCCCTGGAGAAGACCCGGTCCTCCGTCGGCTTCGACTCCCTGCGCTACGACGACCAGATCGCCAAGATCTCCCTCGTCGGCGCCGGCATGAAGACCAACCCCGGCGTCACCGCGACCTTCTTCGAGGCGCTCAGCGACGCGGGCGTGAACATCGAGCTCATCTCGACCTCCGAGATCCGCATCTCGGTCGTCACGCGCGCCGATGACGTCACCGAGGCCGTGCGCGCCGTGCACACCGCCTTCGGGCTCGACTCCGACACGGACGAGGCCGTGGTCTATGGAGGCACCGGGCGATGAGCCGCAAGCCGACGCTCGCGGTCGTCGGAGCGACCGGGGCCGTCGGCACGGTCATGCTCCAGATCCTGTCGCAGCACGCCGACATCTGGGGCGAGATCCGTCTCGTCGCCTCTCCGCGCTCGGCCGGCCGCAAGCTGGCCGTGCGCGGTGCGGAGGTCGAGGTCCTCGCGCTGGGCGAGGAGGTCTTCGACGGCGTCGACATCGCGCTGTTCGACGTACCCGACGACGTCTCCGCGCAGTGGGCGCCCATCGCCACCGCCAAGGGCGTCGTCGTGGTCGACAACTCCGCCGCCTTCCGGATGGACCCGGACGTGCCGCTCGTGGTGCCCGAGGTCAATCCGCACGCCGCGCGCGTGCGGCCGCGCGGCATCGTCGCCAACCCCAACTGCACGACCCTCTCGATGATCGTCGCCATCGGCGCGCTGCACGCCGAGTTCGGCCTGCGCGAGCTGATCGTCTCCTCGTACCAGGCCGTGAGCGGGGCGGGCCGCGACGGCGTCGACACGCTGCGCAGGCAGCTGAGCCTCGTCGCGGGCGGCGAGCTGGGTACGAGCCCCGGTGACGTACGCCGTGCCGTGGGGGACGACACCGGGCCCTTCCCGGCGCCCGTGGCGCTCAACGTGGTGCCCTGGGCCGGGTCCCTGAAGGACGACGGCTGGTCCTCCGAGGAGATGAAGGTGCGCGACGAGTCGCGCAAGATCCTCGGGCTGCCCGCGCTGCGGGTGGCGGCGACCTGCGTACGCGTTCCCGTCATCACCACGCACTCCCTCACCGTGCACGCGCGGTTCGAGGACGAGGTCACCGTCGACCGCGCGCGCGAGATCCTCGCGACCGCGCCCGGCGTCGTGCTCTTCGACGATCCGGCCGCGGGGGAGTTCCCCACGCCCGCCGACGTCGTGGGCACCGATCCGACCTGGGTGGGGCGGGTGCGGCGGGCCCTCGACGACCCGACCGCCCTCGAACTCTTCGTGTGCGGGGACAACCTGCGCAAGGGGGCCGCGCTGAACACGGTGCAGATCGCCGAGCTGGTGGCCGCGGAGTTCACGGTCTGACCTCCCGGGCGCTGTCGGGTGCCCTGCCGGGCGCCGTCGAGTGCCGTCGAGTGCCGTGTGGGTGCCCCGAGAGCGGAAGTCTTTGTGGGATCTGTGTAAGTTCTGTGTCCAACTTGATGGTCTGGACCGCTTGAACTGGATCATCTCCGCGTCCGAAGATTTCGTGTCCGATCACTGCAACCGGCACCGGGGTGGGGGGCGTCTTTAGCGGTCGCCCTTCAGGGGTCGCTCAAGCGCCACAAAAAAATGGGGCATAGGGGAAGAGCTGGTACGCATGGGGGCATTTGATGCATCGTCAGGAACGGTGCTCGAGCGGCCTGCCGCAAACGCGATGCCGGACGCGTACAACCCTGACGGGGGGAAGCGTGTCCAACAGGCGTGGCAGAGGTACTCGACTTCACAGCGGTACAGGCGAGAGGCGCGGCGGCGCTGCGTCCGCCTCGTCGTCCCCGCGCGCCCGGCGGCATGCCGGTGATCGCGCCCATGCCCGCAGCGCGGCCCACCCGCATCCCGGCGCAGCGCGAGGGTGCTGACGAGGCGATGACAGCGGGCACCACAGTCGACCACCTCACCGAGACCTACCGCGCCCACTACCGGTCGCTGCTCGGCCTCGCCGCGCTGCTCCTGGACGACACGGCGTCCTGCGAGGACGTCGTGCAGGAGGCGTTCATCCGGGTCCACTCGGCGCGCAAGCGGGTGCGCGACCCCGAGAAGACGCTGGCCTATCTGCGCCAGACCGTCGTGAACCTCTCGCGCTCCGCGCTGCGGCGGCGCATCCTCGGGCTCAAGCTGCTCTCCAAGCCGATGCCCGACATGGCGAGCGCGGAGGAGGGGGCGTACGACCTCCTCGAGCGCGACGAGCTGATCAAGGCGATGCGTGGCCTCCAGCGGCGCCAGCGCGAGGTCCTCGTGCTGCGCTACTTCGCCGACATGACCGAGGCGCAGGTCGCCGAGACGCTGGGCATATCGCTCGGCTCGGTCAAGGCGTACGGCTCGCGCGGCATCGCCGCCCTCAGGGTCGCCATGGAGGCGCCGGCATGAGTGAGCGCAAGCGTGATGAGCAGAGTGGGCAAGAACAGCATGGCAGGAACGGGAACGTGAATCACGGCGCCGAAGGCGGGCCCGAGCGGCTCGGCTCCGAGACGGACGAGGTCGGCTCCGAGGGGGACGGGCTCTGTCCCGACGCGCCCGCGGGAGCGGCGGACTTCGGCTCCGACGAGCTCGCGCTGCGGCGGATGATGCGGCAGGCCGTCGAGGACATCGAACCGACGGACCGCGCGCTGGAACGACTGCGGCACGCGGTACCGGCCCGCAGGGCCCGCAAGCGGCAGGCCGTCGTCGGCCTCGCGGCCGCCGCGCTCTTCATCGGCACCGCCGTACCGGCCCTGGTGCACGTCACCAACTCCAGCGGCGACTCGGACGACCGGCCCTCGATCGCGGGCAACAGCCAGGAGTCGCAGGGCGGTTCGGGCCAGGGCAAGGATCCCGGCAGCGCCGAGAAGGGCTCCGAGAAGAAGCCCGACTCGTCCAAGGCGAAGGACAAGAAAGACAAGAAGGACAAGAAGGAAGGCAAGGAGAAGGGCGGCACGGGCGGCGGCGGCACCGGAGAGCCCGACCCGAGCAGCTCCGAGGCCGTCAGCTCGCCGGTCTGCGCGGCCGCCCAGCTCGGCGCCGCCGGATCCACCGGCGTCCCCGAGGCCAACGGCTCGGTGTACGGCAGCTTCCGGGTCTCCAACACCTCCGAGACCAGCTGCACGATCGACGCCGCGGGCGCCGTCGCCGTGACGGCGCAGGGCGCGGCCGACGCCACGAAGGTCGGCGTGCTCGACCACACCGCGGGCGACGCGGCGGCCGGACTGCCCGACCCCGCGCAGGAAACGGCCCAGCTGGTCCTCCAGCCCGGCGCGGCCTACGAGGTGCGCTTCGCCTGGGTGCCGTCCGAAAGCTGCCCCGCGGAGGGCGGCGAGCCCACGCCCAACCCGACGCCCACGGAGGGCAACGGCGGCGGTGACAGCGGCTCACCCACCGGCGTGGAGCCGCAGCTGGTCCGCGACGAGGTCCGCGAGGACGGCGGGGTGCAGGACGGCAGCGTCGTGGTGACGCTCACGGCGGCCGCGGGATCCCCTTCGGCGGGTACGACGATCGCGAACGCGTGCTCGGGGACGGTGTACCGGACCGGGGTCCTGCCCGCTTCTTAGGCTTCGGTTTAGGCCTCGGTCGCCTTGGTGATCTTGGACGTCTCTGAGGTCTTGGGAGCCTCGGGGGTCTCGGAGGTCTCGGGGGTCTCCTGCTCGGGAATCAGCCCCAGCCGCGCGTCCCGCGCGAACTCCGCCTCGCGCCGGAGCAGCCGGAACCACATGAAGAGCACGAAGCCCGCGAAGACGAACCACTCGCCGGTGTAGCCGAGGTTCTGGAAGGCCTTGAGGTCCAGGCCCGTGCCGTTCGGCGCGGACGCGGGCACCGCCTTCATCCCGGAGTCGCCCTTGTCGAGGGTGACCCACGCGTCGTACATGTCGTCCGGCACCAGGTTCACCAGGGACGCCGAGCTGATCGCGCCCAGCTGTCCCTTGGGCAGGCCGCCCGCGGCGCTCACGCCGTTCGAGCCCGGGCTCTCGGAGGCCTGCAGCGAGCCCGTCACGGTGACCTCGCCCTTCGGGGCGGCGGGGGCCTTGGCGGCGTCCGCGTCGCCGGGCAGCCAGCCGCGCACCACGGGCAGGGACTTGCCGCTGTCCGTACGCAACAGGGTCAGTACGTAGAAGCCGCTCTTGTCGTCCAACTCCCGGTCGGGGACGAGCAGTTGCTCGCCGTAGCGACCGGTGACCCGGGTCTGCTCGCCCGAGGTCTCCTTGTCGACGGGAAGCAGCGCGTCGAGGGGCCGGGCCTTGGCGCCGGACCCTTCCTTCGCCGCGGCCGACCGCTCCTGGCTCTGCTCGGCGGCCTGGTCCTTCGCGGACTCGTGCGCCTGCACGCGGTCCTCGAAGCGGCCGAGCTGCCAGGAACCCATGAAGATGCAGAAGGGGATGGCCAGCACGACGAAGACGTTGATCCCCCACCATCGGGGCGTCAGCAGAAACCGGTACACGCCCTCCACGGTACGGGTCCCCCACAACCGCCCTGACGCGGGCCCCGGGCGGGGTCCTATGTCGGGGCCCCATAAAGGGCCCCGTAAGGGGCGCGGGGAACTGCGCGCCCAGCCCCACACCTCCCGCAGCCACACAAGACGGTCATCCCCACGGCGAGTGGGTCCCGCACCGGCGCGGGCCCACCCGCCCCCGCTCAGCCCGCCGCAGGCATGTGCCGATCCGCGAAGTCCAGCTCAAGAGCCACTTGCTTGATCCGCTCGTCCACGACCAGTGACCCGTGCCCGGCGTCGTACCGGTACACCTCGTGCGCCGCGCCGCGCGCCGCGAGCCGGTCCACGTAGTTCTCGACCTGGCGGATCGGGCACCGCGGGTCGTTGACGCCCGCCGAGATGTAGACCGGGGCCTTCACCTCGTCGACGTACGTCAGCGGGGACGAGGCCGCGAAGCGCCCGGGGACCTCCTCGGGGGTGCCGCCGAGGAGCGTGCGGTCCATGGCCTTCAGCGCCTCCATCTCGTCGTGGTACGCCGTCACGTAGTCCGCGACGGGCACCGCGGCCAGGCCGACCGCCCACGCGTCCGGCTGGGTGCCGATGCCGAGCAGGGTGAGGTAGCCGCCCCAGGAGCCACCGGCCAGGACGAGGCGGTCCGGGTCGGCGAGGCCCGAGGTGATCGCCCACTCCCGCACCGCCGCGATGTCCTCGAGCTCGATCAGGCCGACGCGGTGCTTGAGGGCGTCCGTCCACTCACGGCCGTACCCCGTGGAGCCGCGGTAGTTGACCCGGACCACCGCGTACCCGTGGTCGACCCAGGCCGCCGGGCCCGCCGCGAAGGAGTCGCTGTCGTGCCAGGTCGGGCCGCCGTGCACCTCGAAGACGGTGGGCAGCGGGCCCGACGCGCCCGCGGGGCGCTGCACCAGGGCGTGGATGCGGCCGCCAGGACCGTCCACCCACACGTCCTCCACGGGGACGGAGGCCGGGGCCTTCATGCCGGGCGGGTCGAGGACGACGGTGCCCGCCGTCGAGCGGACCACCGGCGGCTCGGCGGCCGACGACCACATGTACTCCACGGTGCCGTCGGGGCGTGCCGTCGCGCCCGACACCGAGCCGGTGGGCGTCTCGATCCGCGTCAGCTCGCGCGATGCCAGGTCGTAGCGGAACAGCTCGCCGCGTGCCTCGAAGTCGTGCGCGATCAGCAGCGCGGAGCCGTCCGGGTACCACTCGGCGCTCACGTCGCCCGGCAGCCCGAGGACGAGGTCGCTCTCCTCGCCCGACGCGACGTCCCACACCATCGGCTCCCAGCGGCCGCGCCGCTGGTGCCCCACCAGGAGCCGGGTGTCCCCTTCGACCGGGGCGAAGCCGAGCACCTCAAGGCCCAGCTCGACCGTGCCGCCCTTGGTGTCGTCGAGCTCGGCGACCGTCGAGCCGTCCGGCCTGATCACGCGGAGCGCGGAGTGCATCGCGTCGCCGTGCTCCGTGTGCTCGACGGCGATCAGCGTGCCGTCGTGCGAGAGGTCGCCGACGCCCGCCGACTCGCGGTGCCGGTACACCTCGACCGGGGTCGCGTCCGGCCCGCCCGCGCCGTCATGGCGTACGACATGGATCGTGGAGCCCTCCTCGTCCGTGGAGCGTCCTACGACCACCGTCCTGCCGTCCCTGCCGAGGGCGAGGCCCGCGGGGTACGAGGCGTCGAGGCCCGGCACCGCGGGCTCGTCGGGACCGCCGCCGAAGGGCTGGCGCAGCCAGACGCCGAACTCGTCCCCGTCCTTGTCGTTGAACCACCAGATCCACTCGCCGTCCGGCGAGAGGACGCCGTCCGTCGTGCCGTTCGGCCTGTCGGTCGCCTGGCGTTGGGCGCCGGTCGTCCTGTCCCAGGCGTACAGCTCGTACGTCCCCGTCGCGTTCGACACGAACAGGGAGCGCTGCGGGGCGTCCTCCGCCCAGTCCGGCAGCGACACCCGCGGCGCCCTGAACCGCTTCTCCCAGTCCGGCATGGACTCCGACCCCGACCCTGTCGCCTTCTCGGCACCCGTCTCGCTCATGCCCCCCATAGTGCCCGCACCCGCCGACAATCCGCTGGCGAGGGTCCCCAGCCTGTGGATAACTTTTGACCATGTACTCCCAGACGCCCGCGGACTGGCGCGAGACCAACCGGAGACGCTGGGACGAGCGTGTCCCGCTCCACCTCGCCAGCGACTACTACGACCTCGACGCCTTCCGGGCGGGCAAGGACGCCCTGCGCGACTTCGAGCTCGCGGAAGTGGGCGACGTGCGCGGCAAGTCCCTGCTGCACCTCCAGTGCCACATCGGCGCCGACACGCTGTCCTGGGCCAGGCACGGCGCCTCCCGCGTCGTGGGCCTCGACTTCTCCGAACCGGCCGTCGAGGCGGCCCGCGAACTCGCCGCCGAACTCGGTCTCACCGCGGACCGGGCCGCGTTCGTCGCCGCCGACGTGTACGACGCGGTCGAGGCCGCGCCCGACTCCTCGTACGACATCGTCTACACCGGCGTGGGCGCCCTGTGCTGGCTGCCCGACATCCAGCGCTGGGCCGAGACCGTCGCCGCGCTCGTCGCCCCCGGCGGCTTCCTCTACCTCGCCGAGTTCCACCCGCTCGCCGACATCCTCGACGACGCCACGGGCTCACGGATCTCGTACGACTACTTCGCGCGCGACGCCTGGATCGAGGAGACGCCCGGCGGCTACGCGGACAACACCACCCCCACCGTCCACAACCGCACCGTCGAGTGGCAGCACCCCATCGGCGAGGTCGTCTCGGCGCTCGCCGCGACGGGGCTGCGCATCGACTTCCTGCGCGAGCACGACAGCACGCTGTTCGAACGCTTCGGCGCGCTCGAACTCCGCGACGGCGCCTACCGGTTCCCCGCGGACCGGCCGCGCATCCCGCTCATGTACTCCTTGAAGGCGAGCAGGGCAGCCTGAGAGCCGAGGCGCGTCGTCGCTGTCGTTCTGTGTCGTATGTGTCGTCTCTGTCGTCTCTAGGGCAGCGGCGAAGGCGGCCGCAGCCACCCCTCCCTGGCGGGATCGAACTCACCGAGCTTCGTCCAGTCCCACGCCTGCAGCACCTCCCGCCCCTGTGTGTCGTCCTGTTTGATGACGGCGACGACCACATCGGCGGTGTGCCGGGTGAGCAGCAGGGTCCGCAGCCGGGTCGCGATGCCCGCGCCGCGCCGGTCGGGCAGCACCATGAGCTCGCAGAGCAGGAACACCCGTCCGGACGCGGTCCGTTCCTCGATCTCGGCGGGCAGAATGCCGCGGAACCCCTCCCACCAGTCGCCGGTGCGCGCGGCGCGGTACCCGTAGAGGCAGCCGACGAGCCCGGGTCCGTCGGCGACGACCATGTCGAAGTCGGGCTGCTGCACGTCGTGTTCGAAGCGTCGCAGAAAACCTTGCCGGTCGCTGTACTCGTCGCCCGCCCTGCCCCGATAGGCCTCTACGTAGAGGTCGGCCACGGACTCGCGCTGCCCTTCCGCCTGCCACCGGCTCAGCCGCCGCAAGAACACCTCTGCCATGTGCGCCTCCTGCCCGGCCCCGCTGGGGGACCCCCCGTACACCCTGGACTCCGCATGGTGACAGTACGGAACACCGAGCGGAACGGGGCGTCGTCGCCAGTTCTCGGGGGCGTCGCGCGAGGGACTCCTTGGAGGGGCCTACTTGGATTCGACCCGGCCGACCGGGTCGGGTCCCGCGGCCAGCGCGTCCCGCGCGATCCGCCAGGCCGGATCTCCCGGGTAGAGCTCGCCGCGCAGGTAGGCGCAGGTGAGCCGCCCGACCGCGGCGACTCGCTCGGGGTTCTCGTCGGTGGTCTCCGCGACGTCGTATCCGGAGATCCCGCCGAGCCCGTGCCCGGCGTCGAACAGCGTGAGCAGGGACTTGGGCCCCGGGGCAAGGACGTAGGGATCCGTGTGCCAGTCCGGGCCGTTGACGGTCAGGAAGGCGGAGGCGTCCTGGTCACCCGCGACCACGAGCGCGGGCGTCGTCATCTTGGAGAAGTCCGAGGTCAGGAAGAAGGAGTAGGTCTCGGCCGTGAACGCGGTGAGGGCGGCGCCGCCCCGCCCCGGCGCGGCGAGCAGCACGCCCGCCGTGATCCGGGGCTCCGCCAGGTCCACTTCCGCCCCGTCGGCCGGATCGGTGAGCCGGGCGCCGAGCAGCAGGCTCACGGTGTGCCCGCCCATCGAGTGCCCGGCCACGGCGATCCGCCCGCGGTCGATGCGGCCGCGGAGTTGCGGGACGGCGTCCTCGACCGCGTCGAGCCGGTCGATGACGCGCGTCATGTCCTCGGCCCGGGTGCGCCAGTGCGGCGCGGCGCCCGGGGCGTCGGGGTCCAGGTCCAGCGTCTTGGAGTCCAGGTGGGTGGGCTGGATCACGACGAAGCCGTGCGCCGCCCAGTAGTGGGCGAGCGGGGCGTAGCCGTTCAGGGAGGAGAGGTTGTTCGAGGGGCCGAGGCCGTGCGAGAGGAGGATGACCGGCAGGTCGCTCCCGGTCACCGGGGCGGAGACCCGCACCTGAAGGTCCACGGCGCGACCGGGCGCGGGCAGCACGACCGGGCTGACGGAGAGGACCGGGACCGGGACCGGCACCTGGGCTGAGGCAGTGGTGTCGGCTGTGTACGCGGATTCGGTGTAGGCGGATTCGCTCATGACAGGAACGCCCCTTCGATGGCTTCGGATACGTCGACGGCTTCGGCTACCCTGAAACCGGATCGCCGTTCCATTTACGATACGGATCAGCGATCCGTTTGGTCAACGGCCTGCCGGCACGGTCTATCGGCAGGCCGACGAAACGGTCAGCGGAAGGAGGGCGCCGTGCCCACGTCGGACGGCCGGCCCAAGGAGGTGCCCGCCCGCGGCAAGCGGGCGGACGCGGTGCGCAATCAGCAGGTTCTGCTCGACGCCGCGGGGGAGGTGTTCGTGACCTCGGGGATCGACGCGCCGATCCGCGAGATCGCGGCCAAGGCGGGCGTCGGCCTCGGGACGCTCTACCGCCACTTCCCGACCCGGGCGGACCTCGTCACCGCCGTCTACCGCCACCAGATCGAGGCGTGCGCCGAGGCGGGCCCGAGGCTGCTGGCCGAAGCCGACCGGCCGTTCGACGCGCTACGGCGGTGGATCGACCTCTTCGTCGACTTCCTGGTCACCAAGCACGGACTCGCCGACGCCCTGCAGTCCGAAAGCGACCGCTTCGCCGCGCTGCACACCCAGTTCCTCGACCGGCTGCTGCCCGTCTGCGCCGAGCTGCTCGACGCGGCGGTCGGCGCGGGCGAGATCAGGTCGGACGTACGTCCCTATGAACTGCTGCGCGGCATCGGCAACCTCTGCATCGGACGGGACAGCGACCCCCGCTACGACCCCCGCCGGTTGATCGAGCCGCTCCTCCAGGGCCTGCGGCAGCACGCCGCGCCAGAAACCAGAAGTGGACGATAAATAGTTCATGCTTCCCTGAATTCAGGAGAAGCTGTACCTTCGTCGAGTGCTGACCGTCGCCCCTGACACTGACATCGAGGTGCTGGCCCGTTTCGGCCGCGCGCTCGCCGACCCGATCCGCTGCCGGATCCTGCTCGCCCTGCGCGAGGCACCGGCCCACCCCGCCGACCTGGCCGAGACGCTCGGGATCTCCCGGACCCGGCTGTCGAACCACCTGGCGTGCCTGCGCGACTGCGGCCTGGTCGTCGGGGTCCCGGTCGGGCGCCGTACCCGCTACGAGCTGGCCGACCAGCGGCTGGGGCGCGCGCTCGACGACCTGCGCGCCGCGGTGGTGGCGGTGGAGGGCGACCGCACCTGCCCGGACGCCGAGGCGAAGGGCTGCTGCTGACGTGGCGGAGACGTCGGTGGGCCCGGGCCAGGAACCGGCCCGCCGTGACGTACTCGCGCGCCGAATAAGGCTGTTGGTCGCCGCGACCATCACCTACAACGTCATCGAGGCGGTCGTCGCGATCGCCGCGGGGACGCTCGCCTCCTCCACCGCGCTGATCGGCTTCGGCCTCGACTCGGTCATCGAGGTGTCCTCGGCGGCGGCGGTCGCCTGGCAGTTCTCCGCCCCCGAGCACGCCGTGCGCGAGGCTCGCGAGAAGACGACCCTGCGCATCATCGCCGTCTCCTTCTTCGCCCTCGCCGCGTACGTCGGCGTCGACTCGCTCCGAGCGCTGACCGGCCCGGGCGAGGCGGAACGGTCGGTGCCCGGCATCGTCATCGCGGCGCTGTCACTGGCGATCATGCCGTTCCTGTCCGCCGCCCAGCGCGGGGCCGGGCGCGAACTCGGCTCCGCCAGCGCGGTCGCCGACTCCCAGCAGACCCTGCTGTGCACCTACCTGTCCGCCGTACTCCTGGTCGGCCTGGTCCTCAACGCCACCCTCGGCTGGTCCTTCGCCGACCCCGTCGCCGCCCTGGTGATCGCCGCCGTCGCCGTCAAGGAAGGCCGGGACGCGTGGCAGGTGAAGGGGTGCTGCGCGCCGACGGCCGCGCCTGCGGCCGTGAGGGTCAGCGCAGTCCGGCGAAGAGATCGTCCTCGCGTGCGTCGGGGTCGGCGCCGGTGGCGCCCTTGACCCGTACGAAGGTCTCCACGCCCATCAGCTCGCCGAACCGCTCCTTGCCCATCTTGAGGAAGAAGATGTTCTCGCCCTGACTGGCGTGCGCGGCCAGCGAGTCGAACTTCTGATCGCTGAACGCGGTGGTGTCCACCCACGTGCTGATCTCGTCGTCGGGGAGCCCGATCTCGGCCAGCGCGGCGGTCTCGGCGGGATCCGGCTCCGGCATGTCCTCCTCCTGGAACTCGCGCATGGTCTCCCCGAACCGCTGCATCATCGAGCGGGGCATCGTCGTCCAGTAGACCTTCGGCGTCAGCTCGGTCAGCTCAAGCGCCGCCATCGTGATGCGGTGGGCCTGGATGTGGTCGGGGTGACCGTAGAAGCCGTTCTCGTCGTAGGTGACGACCACGTCGGGGCGGTAGTGCCGCATGAGCTCCGCGAGCCGGGCGGCGCCTTCCGCCACGGGGGTCTGCCAGAAGGATCCGGGGGCTTCGTTGCTCGGCCAGCCGATCATCCCGGAGTCGGCGTAGTCCAGCGTCTCCAGATCGCTGATCTTCAGGACGTCACGGCTCGCCTCGAGTTCTTGGCGGCGCATCAGGGCGACGGCCGCCGGATCGTGCCCGGGCTCGCCCGGCTTGACACCCCCCGGCCCGTC
This sequence comes from Streptomyces kanamyceticus, assembly GCF_008704495.1. NCBI lineage: Bacteria > Bacillati > Actinomycetota > Actinomycetes > Kitasatosporales > Streptomycetaceae > Streptomyces > Streptomyces kanamyceticus. The sequence continues at coordinate 4,764,679 of NZ_CP023699.1, read as the reverse complement.
ACCGCAACCGCCGTCGGTACAGGTCACGAGAACCGTGCGGATGCCTTCCGCCGCGTACCGCGCGAGGACTCCGCCGGTACTGGTGGCCTCGTCGTCGGGGTGGGCGTGCACTGCCATGAGCGTCAAGGGCCGGTCAGTCATCGAAAGTCCTCCTGCGGAAGTTACGTAGTGGTCCGCGCGCACGACGGGCGCACCGCGACGGCGGGGCACCGGCCCCTCGCTCGATGCAACGGCGCGGACCGGACCGGCTGTTCCCGGCACGGCAGTTGATCCACTGCTGGTTCGCTCCGCAGCGACCTTGCCGTCGCTTACGAGGGGGCCTCCGTCGCCGTGGGCTGTCCGGGGCGGGTCAGGACAGCGGCGAGTTTGTCGGTCGTCTCCGGGAGGAGCCGGTAGTAGACCCAGGTGCCGCGCCGCTCGCAGTCGATGAGTCCGGCCTGGCGCAGCAGCTTGAGGTGGTGGGAGATGGTCGGCTGGGAGAGGTCGAAGGCAGGGGTGAGGTCGCAGACGCAGATCTCGCCGCCCTCGCGCGAGGCGATCATCGACAGCAGGCGGAGCCGGACGGGGTCACCGAGCGCCTTGAAGACCTTGGCCAGCTCGACTGCCTGGCCCTCGTCGAGCGGTGCGGTCAGCAGAGCGGGGCAGCAGCCGCTCTGGTCCTGGCCGAGCACGACCAGCTCTTGTTTCGACATGCCTCTATGTTGACGAACTTCGATCCAGGGCGCAAGGTTGCATCGAGGAACTTCGAAACAGTGCGCCCGACACCCGTCCCTCACAGGGGGTATGCCATGAGTGATCAGTCCACCGACCTGCGCGAGACCGTCCGAGAGCGCTACGCGGCCGCCGCCGTCCAGGTCGCCGAGGGCGGCACCGCGTGTTGCGGCCCGCAGGCCATCGAGATCGACGGCAGCTTCGGCTCCACGCTCTACGCGGCCGACGAGCGCGACGCCCTGCCCGCCGAGGCCGTCGCCGCCTCGCTGGGCTGCGGCAACCCCACCGCCGTCGCCGACCTCCACGAGGGCGAGCGCGTGCTCGATCTCGGCTCCGGCGGCGGCATCGACGTACTCCTGTCGGCTCGCCGGGTCGGGCCGAGCGGCAAGGCGTACGGCCTGGACATGACCGAGGAGATGCTCGCCCTGGCCCTGGCCAACCGCGAGAAGGCGGGCGCCGGGAACGTCGAGTTCCTCAAGGGCACCATCGAGGCCATCCCCCTCCCGGCGAGCACGATCGACGTCGTCATCTCCAACTGCGTCATCAACCTGTCCACCGACAAGCCCGCCGTCTTCGCCGAGATGTTCCGCGTCCTGGCCCCCGGCGGCCGCATCGGCATCTCCGACGTCGTCGCCGACGACCACCTCGCCCCGGCCCAGCGGGCGGAGCGCGGCGACTACGTCGGCTGCGTCGCGGGCGCCCTCTCCTTCGCCGAATACCGCGAGGGACTCGCGGCGGCGGGCTTCACGGACATCGAACTCACCCCCACCCACGGCGTCGCCGACGGCATGCACTCCGCCGTCGTCCGCGCCGCCAAGCCCACCAAGCCCACGCAGGCTCCTGCCTCAGCTCGCCGTCCGCTCCGTGGGGAAGTCGACGCCGAGGGTGACCTCCCGCCAGCCCTCGAAGCCGGTCCTGAGTGAGTCGAGCTTGGCGGTCGCGACGTCGTACGCGACCTTGCCGAGCAGCAGGCGCAGCGGCGGGTGCTCGGCCGTGACCGCGTCGACGACCGCCCTGGCGGCGCGTGCCGGGTCACCGGGCTGGTGGCCGTAGCTGGCCAGGGTGCTCGCGCGTCGTACGCCCGCGGTCGCGGCGTAGTCGTCGATGGCGGTCGCCGACTGGCGCATCGAGGGCCCGGACCAGTTGGTGCGGAACGCGGCGGGTTCGACGATCGTGACCTTGATGCCGAGCGGCGCGACCTCGGCGGCGAGGGACTCGGAGAGACCTTCCACGGCGAACTTGGTGGCGTGGTAGTAGCCGGTGGCGCCGAAGCCGACCAGGCCGCCGAGGGAGGACATGGTGACGACGTGGCCGGCGCGGCGGGCCCGCATGCCGGGCAGGACGGCCCTGGTGGTGTCGATCAGCCCGTGGACGTTGGTGTCGAACAGGGCGCGGATCTCGTCGTCCTCGCCTTCCTCGACGGCGGCGAGGTACCCGTAACCGGCGTTGTTGACCAGCACGTCGATCCGCCCGAAGGCGGCCTCTGCCCGGGCGACCGCGTCGGCGATCTGCTCGGCGTCGGTGACGTCCAGCGCCAGGACGAGGGCGCGTTCCTCGTGCCCGGCGACGACGTCGGCGGCTCTGCCGGGGTCCCGGGCGGTGACCACCGCCCGCCAGCCGCGTTCGAGGACGGTGCGGGCCAGCTCCCGGCCGAGGCCGGAGGAGCAGCCGGTGATGAACCAGACCGGGGAGTCAGGCGAATCGGAGAAATCAGGCGAGGTCATGGAGGAATTTCCCTTCGTCGTGCGCGTCGTGCGCGTCGTGCGCGTCGTACGCGTCGTGCGCGCCGTTCGCGGCTTGAGTGCCTTGCGCGGCGTGGAGTTCCGTGACGGCGAGGCTGCCCAGCAAGGCCAGCGACTCGGCGGCGGCGCTGCCGGGCTCGGCCCGGTACGCCACCAGGTGCTGACCGGGCGCGCTGTTGACGGAGAAGGTCTCGAAGTCGAGCGTCAGGTCGCCGACCAACGGGTGACGGAAGCGTTTGGCCGAGGCGGTCTTGGCCCGCACCTCGTGGCGCGCCCACATGCGCGCGAAGTCGGGGTCGCGCACGGAGAGTTCGCCCACCAGTTCCCGCAGCCGCTGGTCGTCCGGGTCGGGATTGGCGGCCCGCAGCGCGGCCACGCACCCCTGCGCCACGACGGCCCAGTCACGGTAGAAGTCCTGTGCGGCGGGGTTGAGGAACATCGCCGTGATCAGGCTCGTCTCGTTGCCGAGCCAGGAGAACAGCGCCTCGCCGAGGGAGTTGACGGCCAGCAGGTCGAGGTAGCGGCCGTAGACCAGAGCCGGTGTGTCGGCCCAGGTGTCCAGCAAGGACACCAGCTGTGGCCCGGCGTACTCCCGGGCGGCCGGGGGTAGCCCGCGCTGCGGCGGATCGACGATGGCGCGCAGGTAGGCGGCCTCCTCGTCCTCCAGCAGGAGCGCGGCAGCCAGTGCCTTGAGGACCTGGGGCGAGGGGTTGCGCTCGCGTCCCTGTTCCAGCCGTACGTAGTAGTCGGTGCTCACCCCCGCGAGGACGGCGACCTCCTCCCTGCGCAGACCAGGGGTACGGCGCGTCCCCGCGGGCATGCCGTGGTCCTCGGGGCGCACCAGCGCGCGCCGGGCCCGCAGGAATTCGCTCAGCCGCTTCTTGTCCATGCCTGTCACCGTAGGGTCCGGCACGGTCAGCGGGGTGGCCGTGGCGCACCCACCCAGGGCCCGGCCCGCCCTACGTCGGGCGGGTGAGTTCGGTCAGCGCCGCGCCCGTCATGGCCGCGACGCCCTGGCCGCTTACGCGCGCGACCAGTCCGCCGCGGGGTCCGTGGGAAGCAGCGGGCGCAGCGCCCCCACCACGGCCCCGATGCACGTGTCGCGCAGCTCGGTGCGGGTGCAGGTCTCACGGGTGAGCCAGTCCACGCACAGCACTTGCACGAACACCAGCCATGCCTTCAACACCGCGGAGACGGCATCGTGCAGGCGCTCGTCGGCGAGCGGGAGCACGCCGAGCAGGCGTGCGCGCAGGGCGTCGAGTTCGTCCGTCATGATCGTCTGGATGACCGGGTCACCCGCAAGCACCCGGTTCGCGGCCAGTACGGCGTGGCGGTTCGCGATGAAGTAGTCGAAGTGGGCGTCCAGGCCCTGGGCGAGCTGTTCGACGAGGGTGGCTTCCGGATCGAACCGGGTCGCCGCCAGGAGCCGGTCGGACGCCTCCTGGTACACGGCCGCGAAGAGCGCGTGCTTGCTGGGGAAGTGCCGGTAGAGCAGGGCGCGGGACACCCCGGCCTCCTTGGCCACGTCCTCCATCAGCACGTCGTCGTACGGGGCGGCGGCGAAGAGCCGCGCGCCGACGGCGAGCAGATGGGCGCGGCGGTCGGCGGGAGACAGGCGTCGGCGGGGCGGCACACACGCAGCCTACTTACTTGACATGCGTCTACTAGTGGCGCCTAGGCTGACCTTTAGTAGACGCATGTCAACTAAAGGCGCCCAGGGGGACTCAAATCATGGTCAGAGCGCTGCGGGTGTTCGCTTGGGTGATGGGTGCCGCGTGTGTGGCGATCGGCCTGTTCCACGTGATCGGGGGCAATGCCGCGATTCCCGGCGAGGCCGACGCGGGCGCGACCCTCGACAGCCTGGGCCGGTTCTTCGGCGCGATCTTCGCCGGGTACGGGCTGGTCTGGCTGTGGGCGGCCCGGCAGGACCCCGTCCCGGCGCACGTGGTGCGGTGGCTCGCCGCGGTGTTCCTGCTGGGTGGCGTGGGGCGGCTGCTGTCCCTGGCCGTGCACGGGTGGCCGCACCCGTTCCAGGTGGTGCTGGCCGTGATCGAGCTGGTCCTGCCGCCGGTCTGGTTCTGGCTGGCGGATGCGGACGAGCGGGCTTCCTCCGTACGTCCGACGGCTCCCACGCCCTGATCGCCGTACTGGCGGCGACCACCGGCCTCATGTCGGTGGTCCTGCTACAGCCGGGGCCCGTGACGACCGCTCCGCGCCCCCCGACTTCGCCGACTTCCTGACTTCACCGACTTCCTGACTTCACTGATCGCGCAGCTGCTCGGCGGCTTCTTGGTATGCCTCGGTGGCGCGGGCGAAGTAGTCGAAGAGGACGTTGAGTTGCTCCGGCTCGTACCCGCCGAGGATCTTGCCGATCTTCTGTCGCGCGGGGGTCATGACGTGGTCGAGGTCCGCGGGTTCGCCGACCGGTTCGACGGTCACCTTGCGCCGGTCGACGGGATCGGGGACGCGGCGCACGTAGCCCGCCTGCTCCAGGCGGTCGATCAGGCGGGTGGTCGGCCCGGTCGTCAGGCCGGTGCGCGTGGCCAGTTCGCCCGGGGTCATCGCGCCCGTCAGCTGCAGGATGTTCAGCGCGTACAAATCGGTCGCGCCGAGCCCGCAGGCCCGGGCGCTCGCATGGCTGTGGAGCAGCACCGCACTGAGGTACTGGCGGTAGATCTGGCCCGCATCGGGGCGCATGCCCGGCGTTGACATGGTCTCCTCCACTCCCTAATCTCTTCTTCAGCGCAGAGACTTCCTCAGCGCATCAACTTCTTCCATGAAGCTATCACGGGAGGGTACGACCATGAACGCCACCAGCACAGCACAGTCCGGGCGGTCCGAGCGGATCGAGCGGTCCGAGCGGATCGAGCACACCGCGCAGACCGGGCCCGCCGCGCAGACGGAGCCCGCCCGGGCCAACGTCCCGGCCCCCGCCCCGGCCCTGAAGAGCCGCCGTCGACGCCGGATCAAGATCATCCTGGGGGTCACCGCGCTGACGCTGGTCGCGGCCGCGGGGGGCGCGTATCTGTGGCTCAACGCCATCTCCGACGCCAAGAACCTCGGCGTGAGCGACTGCAACGCGGTCAAGCCCGAAGTCACCGCCACCCCGTCCGGCGCCGCCACCGCGGACGACCAACGGGCCCTCTGCCACACCCTGCGCTCGATGAAGGACGCGTGGGCCAGGCACGACGCCACCGCCTACGGCGGCCACTTCACCAAGGACGCCACGTACACCAGCTACGTAGGCACCGCCTACCAGGGCCGACACGACATCACCGAAGGCCACCGCGCCCTGTTCGGCGGATTCCTCAAGGGCACCAAACTCTCCGACTCCTGGCTCAGCATCCGCTTCTACGGCCCCGACACCGCCGTGGCCACCAGCCGCGGCGACACCTACGAGGACGCGGAGCCGAAGGCGGCCGACCTCTCCAAGACACAGACCTACACGCTGGTCCGCCAGACCGACGGCACCTGGCGGATCGCCGCCTTCCAGAACACCAAGCGCCAACGCGTCATGGAACGCATCTCGTTCCTGTTCTCCCCCGACACCAAGCCCGCAGCCGAGAAGTGAGCCCGCGCGGGGATCGGACGGGACAGACGCAGCCACAGGCCGCCATGACGAGACGCCACGACGTAACGCCACGACGAGACGCCACGACGAAACGCCACGACGGACTGCCACGAACGAAGAGGACGAGAAGACCCACATGTCGCCCCGGATCAGAGACAGGTTCAAGCGCCCGACCCGTCGTACCGTACTCACCGTCGGCGGTGTCGCCACGGTTGCCGGCCTCGGCTGGGGCGCCAACTGGCTGTCCGTATACAACAGTCACGAGCGCAGCAACGTCGGCAAGCTCGGATTCCGCAACCCGCTGCGCATCCCCGAACTGCTCGACCCGGCCGCCTCCCGAGACGGCAGCAGACGGTACGAGCTGAACCTCATCTCCGGAAAGTCGCAGTTCCTGCCCGGCAAACAGACCGCCACCTGGGGCGCGATGCGCGGCCCCAAGGACACGGTCTGGCCCACGAGGACGCCGGAATGATGGGCCAGTTCCTGGTCGTCGAACCCGGCCGCGAGGACACGGCACCCACGACCATCGACTCCACGAAGCACGTCGGGGACACCGCGCAGGGCGAGGACGACGGTGGCTCCGCGGCGTCTGTGGTGTCGGGCCACTTTGCGTCGACGCGGGGGGAGGTGGGGGGCTTCGGCGAACAGGGAGGCGCGCCGTAGTAGAGGACGGTGAGGGTGCCGGGTTCGATGCGGGCGGGGGCGGCCGCGACCCGCCATGCGGTTCCGGCGGGGCCGTTCTCGGGCACGAGGGCGTGCAAGCCGCCCTGCCGGGCTGCCTGCACGCAGTACAGCAGCAGGGAGAGCACCGCGCCGATCACGATGGCTTGCTGGAGCGGGAGTTGGGTGGTGGCCAGGAAGGTGACGATCATCGCGGTGGCCGAGAGCGAGGAGGTGCGCGCGACGAGCTTGATGTCGGAGAGGCGGCCGAGGAGCAGTTCACAGCCGATGACGATGATCAGGCCGCCGATGACGGGCATCGGGATGCGCTCGGCCAGCGAGCCGAGGGTCAGGACGAGCAGGGCCAGCCACAGACCGGCGAAGATCCCGGTCCAGCGGGTGCGGCCCCGGCGCTGACGGCGACGCCGGTACGGGACATCGACCCGCCGGTGGGCAGCGCGCCGAACAGCCCGCCGCCGATGTTGCCCAGGCCCTGGACGACGAAGTCGCCGTTCACGGAGGACTTGGTGCCGTCGGGGGTGGGGACGGTCGGCCCGATGGACGGGCCTGGGCGAGCCCGACGAGGGCTACGGCGAGGCATCGGGCCCGTACATCCGGATGATCACGGAGAACGGCCCGTCACAGCCCGTACGGCGATGCGATCACGGCGTCATAGGCATCGAGCCGGCGGCGGTCGACGCCGTGTCGTGCTGTGGCTGTGGCTGTGGCAGGGGCGGGGGCGGCGGGGCCGTGGCCATCAGGTGCAGTGCCTCGGCCTCTTCGGTTTGAGGAGGTACGACCACGAGGTCCCACCTGCCCATGCCGGGTGCGAGCAGGCAGGCCGTGGGTGTGGCGTGCGAGGAGGTCGAGTGATGCAGATGCAGCACGTGGTTGGCGACGAGCATCCGTCCGGGGAAGGCGGACCACAGGGTGCCGTTCACCGTGACGTGGATGATCCGCGACCAGGCGTGCGGCAAACCACGGAGCAGATCGGGCAGTTCGACGGTCAGGTCGTCGGTGCGGGGCCACCAGGCGCCGTCAATGCGGTGCGGGCCGCCGTCGGACGGGGCCAGGCGCAGACGTGCGCGGGACAGGGGCAGGCCGGGGGTGCCGAGCGCGATGGTCATGAGGATCTCCTGCGTGGGGTCCGGATACTGGTGGCTTCAGGTGCGCCGGGTGGCGATGCGGTCCGGGGTGGGCCAGCGAACGTCCCGTACCCAGCCGACGTGTTCGAGGAGACGGATGACGGCGGCGGAGGGGTCGATCTGGCCGCGGTCGACGCCGTGGCGTGCGCTCGTCGGGTCTGCGTGGTGGAGGTTGTGCCAGCTTTCGCCGAAGGAGATCAGGGCCAGGGGCCACAGGTTGGTGGCCCGGTCGTGGCGCCGGGTGCGGAAGGGGCGCTCGCCGACCAGGTGGCACAGGGAGTTGACGCTCCATGTCACGTGGTGGAGCAGGGCAATGCGCACAAGTCCCGCCCACAGCAGGGCTGTTGTCGCGGGGGCCCAGGAGCCGCCGATGGCCCACCCGAGGCCGAAGGGCAGGGCGAGCGTGAGGACGCACAGGGCCGGGAAGGCGCGGGAGACCGCGCGGATGTCGCGGTCGGCCAGCAGGTCGGGCGCGTACCGTTCGGCCGGTGTGGGGTCGTTGCGGAACAGCCAGCCGACATGGGAGTGGGCAAGACCGCGGAGCTGACCGCGCAGGTGGGTGCCGTAACGGTAGGGCGAGTGGGGGTCGCCGGGGCGGTCGGTGAAGGCGTGGTGGCGTCGGTGCGTGGCGACCCAGCCGATCACGTCCCCCTGGAAACTCATCGACCCGGCCACGGCCAGCGCGATGCGCACGGGGCGTGCGGCGGTGTATCCGCCGTGGGTGAGGCCGCGGTGGAACCCGACGGTGATGCCCAGGCCCGTGACCGTGTAGAGGATGAGGGCGAGCGCGACGTCGGCGGGGTGGATGAGGCTGCCCCACAACAGCCAGACGGCGAGGCCGAGTGCGAGGAAAGGGAGGGCGACGATCGCGCCGGTGATGGCCACGTACAGCCGCTCGCCGCCGCTGCGTGCCGTCGCCGGGCCGTCGTCGGCAGGGAAGGGCGCCGATCCGTCGTATGCCGTTGACGCGGCGTCTCGCGGCCTGGTCTGGGTGCGGTCAACGGAGGAACTGGGGTGCATGCAGGGCTCCTTGCCCTCGGTCTCGGTGGAGACGGCCGGGGTCACGGGCCGGTTGAGCATGCGGTGCGCGGCTGGGCTTCAGCCGGTCTCGTCGGGGTGCGTACGTCGTGCCTGCGAGTGGCTGTCGGCCAGCCAGGTCCGGGGAGCCGGCATGGGCGTGCGCAGGGTGTCGACGGTCAGGTGGAGGCGAGTGCCGCCCGCCTCGCCGTCCGCCGGGTAGCTGCGGGGCTCGTCACAGACGAGGCCCCGGCTCAGGACCTGTGCGACCTGCCTGGCCGCACCGGAGTCCGCGGCGACGATGCGGACCTCGACGCGGACCTCGACGCGGCCGTCGGGCGACGGGCACGCGCTGTCCCCGGCAGCCGGTGAGGTTCCGGTCCGGTTCAGGGCGCGTCCGGCACAGCCGGGCGCCTGGCGTCGCCGCACTTCTCTCATGCCCTTCGGCCCTTCGTGGCCCTGGTGATCCTGCGCCGCGGACGGAGACGCCCGCGGCCTCCGTCCCGGTGGTCGCGGCGGCCGATCCCGCCATGCGGAGCAGCGGTGATGGGCTGCGGCTGCATCCCGCTGTGGGCGCCGCGGCGGCCGGGCGGACGACCGCTGTACTGGCGTGACGTGATCCGGTCGGCGTGCTGGTCATTGAGGAGATGGGGCACTAGCGCTCCTAGAGCGATCATCGCGAGTGCGACGGAGAGAGTGGTGGCCGCGTCCATGGCCCCTCACCACCCGGCGGTCATGCCGACGGGCAAGGCCACGGCGCCGCCCTCCGCCTCCCACGCCTCTGCCTGGGTTCGGGCCGGTGGGTCCGCCTCGGCGGGGGCTGCGGGGTGCCGCTCCAGCTCGTCGGCGATGAGCGCACTGCCCGTACGGCCGGTCCGAAGATCGCAGGCCGCGGTCATGAGCCGCGCGGCAGCCGCGGCGCCGGTCTCCGGGGGGATGATCAGCAGGTCCCAGCGGCCGACATGGTAGGAGAGCAGCAGGAGTTGGTGCGGGTCCTGCTCGGCGCGGAACCAACCCACCTTGACCACATGGCCGGTGACGGGAACCTTGCGAGGTACGACTGGCCAGTGCGTCGGGTTGACCGTGACGCGCGTGATGCGACCCCACAGAGGATCCAACAGGTCGGTCAGGGCGGGCAGTTCGCGAGCGAGGTCGCGGGAGCGTGGCCACCAGGCGCCGTCGAGCAGCCCGGTGCGCGGGCCCGGAGGTTTGACGGACAGCCGCAACGGCGGGTGGCCGGAAGGCTTGGCGACGGGGGCGGCTGGCGGGGGGCGTGCGGTGAGCACCGTCATGGTGTCGACCTGTCCCCGGGCCTGTCGTACTCGGCCCGGTGCTATCGAACCGAGGGAGATACCGGCATGGAAGCCGGTCAAGAAATGCTCTCGGTAGTGCGAGCCTACTCCTGCGGCAGCCCCGACCACGATTGCCCGGCGCCCTCTGCCAAAGGGTCCACGCCCTACGTCGAATGTGGGTGGTCAGGCGAGGCTGCTGGGGAGAATGGGGCCTCGGCGGAGGTTTCGGCCACCGCATGCGGAGGCAGTATCCGGTCCTCCCACCAGGCCGGGCCCATCACGGCGCCAAGCGGCCATCTGCGCCGAGCCGTATGCGTTGACGTCGGAAGCTATCCGCAACTTCTGGGCAGGACGACGCTGCTGCCCTGTTCGGTCTGGGTTCTGTGAACTCCCCGTGGTGGATTGCCGGGGCCGTGCTGATCTTCGGGTACGTCCACTACGTCCACTACGTCCACTACGTCCACTACGGCCGACGCGGACCGGGGCGCCGGCGTCGCGGTGAGGATTCGCGTACGGGGAGTACCGGGACTCCCGGGACCGTGAGGCCCGCTGGATGCGCGAGGACCGCCGCGACCGCGAACACCATCGCTCGGTGGGTGTCGTGAACCAAACGGTCAGGGTCAGGGAAGAGCGATGGACCTTGAAGACCGAGGTGGCCGCGGCCCCCGTGGCCACCTCGCTGGGTGCTGGCTCCGAGACGCAGGAAGGGCCTGATCCTCAGTGAGGATCAGGCCCTTAACCTGGTACTTCTCTGTCGGGGTGGCGGGATTTGAACCCACGACCTCTTCGTCCCGAATGAGGTTCGGGTGTGATCTTGACCGGGGGTGATGTGTGTCTGTGCTGGTCAGAGGGCTGGGGCGAGGTGGTCTCGAGTGGTCCCGATGAGGCTTGGGAGGAAGATCATCTCCCAAATTTCTCCCACGCTCGGGCTCGTGGGGAGCGGATCGGGAAGCGCCAGAGCGTTCACATCTGATTGCTCGTGCATATGCGTGGGGCACTGTGCGCCCCTTGTGCCCCCTTGAGTATTGCCCCCACGTGGGATCAGCTTTCCCTCTCACTACGGGGGAGCAGGGCGCGGCAGACAGCCGTCCCGTTCGGAGGGGGAGATATGGCGGTGAAGGTCCTTCCTGTGTCCTCGACGCAGGACCATCTGATCGAAACGGCTGTGGCGCTGGGCGATCGGTACACCAGGACGCTCGGCCTGATGACGCCTCCTGCGTATCGCGCGATGGCCGATGAGGGAGGGCTCCTGGTCGCTGTCGAGGACGAGGAGGTCGTTGGCTACGCCCTCTTCGGCTTACCGAAGAGGAATCCGTACATTCGGCTGGCGCATCTCTGCGTAGCGACGGAGCACCGCAGCAAGGGCATCGCTCGGGCGCTTGTGGAGACGATCAAACGTCGGCACCCGCAGCAGCTCGGGGTAAGGGCCAAGTGCCGCAGGGATTACGGCCTCAGTGGCATGTGGCGCAGCCTCGGGTTCGTGCCCCAGGGCGAAGCTCGTGGGCGCGGGCGCGACGGGGAGTTCCTCGACGGGTGGTGGCTGGACTTCGGACACCCGGACTTGTTCTCGAGCGTGGAGAGCAACGCCCTGCTGGTGGTGACGATCGACCACCAAGTCTTCGCCGACCTGAGCGGGCCCGCCGGTGAGGAGGGGGCGGAGGAGTCCCGCGCCTTGGAGGCGGGCTGGATGACGGACCTTGTCGAGCTTGCCTACACACCTCAACTCGTCCATCAGATACGGGACATCACCGATGTCGTCGAGCGGCATCACCAGCGAGCCGCTCTGAGCAGTTTGCGGCAGCTCGCCCCTGGCGCCGAGGCCGCTAGCCGGCGAAGTGATGAACTGGAGCGGGCCGCGGCCGAGATGATGCCGGAGATTCAAGGGGACGTCGCAGCCCTGCGGCGGGGTGTGCGGTACATCGCCGAGACGTCGTGTGCGGGCCTACAGGTACTGGCGACCCGAGACCCTCTGCTGGCTCGTCTAGCGGATGTGGCCTGGGAAGTCGCCAGAGTGCGTGTCGTTGCTCCCTCCACGGTCACCTTGCACGTCGACGAACTGCGCCAGGCGCAGTTGTATCGCCCAGCTGACCTCCTGGGAACCGAGTTCCGAGTGGGAGAGGTGGCACCTGGCGCGGAAGGCGAGTTGGTGGCGTTCTTCGAGCAGGACGGGTTGGACGGTGGGTCGTCCTTTGCTGATCGTCTGCGCTCACTGGAGAGCGACGAGGTTGCATGGCGACGGGAGCTGCTTCGGGACGGGGAAGGTAACCCGGTCGCCCTCTACGTTTGGGCCCTGGACGGGCGAACGCTGCTCGTCCCCGTCCTGCGTACATCGACTCATCACCTCGAAGAGAGCCTGACGCGCCAAATCCTCTTCCTACTCAAGCGACTTGGGCGGAGCTATGGGGCGGAGACCATACGCATCACGGATCCCCATCCGTCAGCAACTGCAAGGTCAGCCTCAGGCGATGATGGCTTCTTCGAACAGGAGGGAAGCCTCGTAGCCTTGGTGGTCGACATGTGTGGCTCGGCTGCAGAAGTCGAGGCTGCTGCCGGTGGTCTGGGGCGAGAGCCTGCGGCGAAGGGTGCCGTGCTCCATGCCGGGATGCCTGCCGAGGTGGCCGCTGTGGTCGAACGAGCCTGGTGGCCAGCGAAGATCGTTGACTCGGAACTGCCGTCATTCCTCGTGCCGATCAAACCACGTTGGTCGACCGAGCTGTTCAACGTCCCTGCCATGCTGCTGCCGCGGGGCGAGGCGCTCGGTATCAGCCGGGAGCACGTCTACTACCGGGCGTCGGGCCATCGTGGTGAGAGTGTTCCCGCCCGGTTGCTCTGGTACGTCAGCGATGGTGGCTTCGGTACCGAAGGGCAGATGGTGGTGGCCAGTTCGCGCCTGGATGAGGTCGTCATCGACGCGCCGGACACCCTGCTCTCGAAATTCGAACACCTGGGCGTATATGGTCGGGCTGACGTGGGCGAGGCCGCAGGCAATACGGGTCAGGCCATGGCGCTGAGGTTCTCTGACACCGAAATCTTCCCCAGGCCGGTCACGCTGCGGCGATTGGTCTCCCTGGCTGAGGGGCTCGGACTACCTTGGTCGTCGAACTTGCTGATCTCGCTGACGAAGATCAGCAACAAGCTGTTCCAGGCGGTCTATCAAGAGGGGCACCGAACGACGTGAACGATCCGGAACGCGCGATGCTGCTGTCCGTCCACCCGCGCTTCGCCACCGCGATCCTGGACGGCAGTAAGACGGTGGAGGTCCGCCGCCAACGCGTCGCAGCGCCTCCCGGAACGCCCGTGCTGCTCTACGCGACTGCGCCCACCATGGCCCTGGTGGGCGCGGCCCGCATCGCCTCGATCCGCGTCGCCTCTCCTCGCGAGGTCTGGTCGGCGCACCGCTCCCAGACCGGAATCAGCCGCCGTGAGTACGACTCGTACATGAGTGGGGCAACGCAGGCCAGCGGCCTTACGTTGCAGGATCCGGTGTCTTTCGAGACCCCTGTCCCGCTTGACGCTCTGCGCACGGCGGGGGCTTTTCATCCCCCGCAGAGTTACCGCTACCTCAAGCGGGATGACCTGCGTCGGATGACTGATGTCGGGCCCGATGTGGCGGCCGCACTGCGTGACGCGCTGGGAGACCTCGTGCCCGCGTGATCCTCATCAGCCCGAGGCAGGGCTTCTGCCGGCTCTGGGTGCTAGTTGGCTCTGTCTGGCTTTGCCGATGAGAGTCGGCTCTGGCCCACTTCTTGTGGAGTACTCACCGTCAGCGATGTCAGTGCCGTGCGGTGAGATGGCCGCTCTGTCAACCGCTCGGTGGAGGACGTTCCGATGCCTGCGTACCCGTCGCTGACTCATGCTCTAGCGGAGGCATTGGTCGACGTTCTCTGGTTCGTCGAGGGGTGCGAGGACGACCAGATGGACCCGGATGGCGCGGTCAAGGTCCTGGACGGGGTCGCCTTCCTCGTGACGCAGTTGACGAGTGATCAGCGCAGTGAGTTCAGCGACCTGCTCGCAGCGATGGCAGCGGAGGAGGCTGATCCGTCGCGTCGAGAATTCCTGGAGGGCTTCCCCGAAGGGTTCGGGCTCCTTGGGGAAAGCTCCTGACCTGTTCCTTAGGTGCAGAGCAGGACCCGCTTTCGCAGGAGTTCGAATCCTGCGCGACCGAACATCTGGCGACCGACTCCTTCCGCGTTGCCCAGACCCGGGCCCGCAACGAGCAGAAGAACGTCGGCTGACGAACTCGAAAGGGCTCTTCCTCAACGGTTAGGCTCACGACACTGAGGAAGGCCCCGACCACGATCGACCAAACGCCCGGAACACGTAGTCGTCGAGAAGTTCACCAAACACCTGAGGCGACCCGACACGCGGGCTCTCACATACGACCTCGTCGGCGAGGCCCGCAAGGAAGTCGGCATCGGCCCAGCCACCTCGGAACAGCACCACAGAGAGCTCGGCATCCGCAGGACCCGTAATGCGGATCCCGATGGAGTCGGGATCTGCCACCCGTGAACGGTCCCCTTCGAGCGGCTGCGGCCATGCCGCAGCCTCATCCCGCCAGGTGAGCGGACCAGCCACCAGACCGCCAGCTGCCCATCGCTGCCGACGGGCAGCAATCTGGGCAGCCGCTTGGTCAAGATCGATGCTTCTCTCCACCGGCCGATCATCGAGCACACGGCGCAACCGAGTCCACCGGTTACGGCCCATCGGGGCGCTGCCAAAACTCGGATCAGGCACACATTCCGTGAGGACGATCACTGGGATTCTGGGCAGTGACGTAGCGTCACCTGGGGCCGTGGTCGACGTTCACAATGGTCCACTTCGTGTGGTGACGGCCTGACGCAGTTGCGTGCTTCTGACGAAGGCGCCTGACTCGCGTAGTACTGAGTCGGCGGCCCGCCAGGGCGCCGCAGCTGCGGCTGACTCCACACGAAGTTGACCAGGGCCCGTTCTCGTGAACAAAGCCAGGCAGCCGTGGTGCATTACTTCCAGCCCGGCTCATTCTTTGCTATCGGGCAGAGCAAGAACTAGGCGGACGTGTTCCTTCATGACCACCAAGCCCTCCGAGAACTCGGCGGTAGGGGCTTTCACCGAGTGCATGCTGATGGTTGGTCGTGCTTCACGGTCGGTATCCCAGGTCCGGATGTTGGCCCGCAGGCGCTCAGCAAGGTGTTCCCCGTCCGGTCCGTGCCCGATCGCTCCCAGCTCCCACAGCGATGCCGCGCCCTCGACGCGTTGTGTGGTGAGGTAGGCCAGTGATCCGTCCCGGACGAGCGCCGGGCTGTACACCTTCGCCTTCGCGGGCGTGCACAGCCCGGAGTCGAAGGCGCTCTGGTCCGCCCGGATCCCGCACGCGCCCGGCTCGGTTGCGGTCAGCCGCAGCCATACTCCGTCCCAGGACTCGTTCGGCCCCAACGTGACGCCCGTCCACATCACGGATTTCGGGTAGTCAAGGACGCCGTGGAGTTGGTCCGGATCGATGTTCTGGTCCATGTCCCAGCGGAGCGTGACACTCTCGGCTTCGTCGACCGCGGCCGTCTTCTCGCCGCCCTGGCCGACCATGGGCACGAACCCACACAGCTCGATCGACTCCGAGCGCCAGGTGTCGCCGTCACGGACGAAGGCGACACTGCGGGACTGCCCCCGCCACCGCAGCGGTACCACCAGCCGTGCCCCGTCGGCGAACTGGGCGAGGAGTCCGGGCGGCAGGTCCCAGGGGCCGACGGTGAAGATGCCGCGCTGGTACGGGGCGTACTCGGGCGCGCCGAACGCCCCGTCACGGGTGAGCACGATGACGTCGCCGTATCCGGTGTAATCCAGACGCGAGCGGGCCTCGGCGGCCACCTCGGCGTTGCTGTCGAGGGTCACCACTCCGCCGCCAGGTCCGGTGAGAAGGCGCAGAAGAGCGGCGTTGTAGCCGGTTCCGGCCCCGGCTTCCAGGACGTTGTCGCCCTCGCGGACGGCGAGTTGGTCGAGCATCATCGCCATCACGGTCGGCTGGGTGGCGCAGCTCAGCGACTTCCCGTCCTCGAACCGCTTGGTGATCACGGTGCTGTTCGCGTAGGCCGTCTCCACGTTGCTGTCTGGCAGGAAGAGGTGGCGCGGCACCGTGCGGAGCGCCTCCTCCACGCGCGGATCGGTGGCGTGTCCGGCGGCGAGGATGTGGTCGACCAGACGGTTGCGCAGCACCGCGGGGAAGGCGGGGGATTCGGCGGCTGTGTTGGTCATCGGAGTCCTTGAAGAAGCGAGGGCCGTCATCGCGTGGCGGCGGGGCGAGAGAGCAGTGACCGGGCGAGTGGGGCGCGGCGGGTCAGCCGTCGAGTAGCAGGCAGGCATCCCAGGCGATGTCGGCAGTCGTGGCGACGATCGTGGTGGGCGGTGACGTGCCCGACCGACACAGGTGGATTCCTTCGGGGCCTTCGAGTAGCCCGCCGCGCTCGGGTATCCGCTCGCTTTCGGCCCAGTGAGCCAGCCGGTCCCGCAAGGCGGGCAGGACGGTGGCGAGTTCGCCGCTGGTGTCATCGTCGACGGCACGTTCTACGGTGCGTACGAGTCCGGCCCAGCCGTGGCAAAGGGAGCCATCGGTGAGCTGCGACAGCTGCATCTCGTCGCGTACGCACGCGGCGAGAGCCTGCCCGGCGTGGTCGAGGCGGACTTGGTCAGCCATGGCGAGGGCGGCGAGCTGCTGGGCGCGGGCCAGACCGGGGGTGCCGTAGCACCACGAGGGCCGCTGCGGGCTGGTCGCCGTGACGGTGCCCGTCGCCCATTCGTCGGGGGTGAGAAGGCCGGGCCACCACACGCCACCAGCCGGGGCGGGGCGCTGCCATCGATCCAGTTCGGCGACGATCCGGCTGATCGCCTCGCTCTGGCCGTCGACGGTGATGTCGCGTCGCATCGCGGCGGCGAGGAGCGCGAGGGGGCCGGTGATGCCGTGAGCGAGGCCGAGGTTGCCGTGCCCGCCGGGCCATTTCGCCGACGGCTTGCCGTTGGGCCCGTCGCTGCTCCACCAGCCGGGCATCCCGTCGTCGAGCGGGTGGGTGAGGCGTACGAGGTAGGCGAGGACCTCGCGCAGCAGGTCGCCGTCGCCGTGCCGGTGCAGGATGTAGACGCCCAGGCCGGTCAGGCCGCGCATCAGGTCGAACTCCCTTAGACGTACCGGTTGGTGGGAATTGAGGCGGTGATGTGCCGCTCGGAGGCGTTGCCGGATGAGCGTGGCGATCGGGCGGTCGAGGCTTGTCAGGGCGCGCTCGTAGGCGGGGTGGCCAGCGGCGTTCAGGACGTAGGCGATGGCGGGGACGCCGAGGAACAGCCCGGCCAGGTTGGGGTGTGCGGTGGCGGGGCGGCCGGTCATGGCGGTGGCCCACCGGTGGGCGTTGTCCCAGCTTCCGTGACCGGCGCGTGCGCGGGTGATGTGGAGCAGGGCCGTACCGGGGGCGCCGTGGGCCAAGGACTGGCTCCACCACGGATCTTGGTGGGTGGCGGCCAGCTGCGGCATCGGTGCGGACATCACCGGGGCACCTCGGCGGCGCGCAGGGCGAGGGCGGCGTGGCGGGTCATACGGCGGCAGGCCCGCTCGCGTTCGCGGTCGATGCCGAGCGCCCGGTTGTGGTGCATGTGCAGCAGGGACTCCAGCACCGTGTCCACGTCCGTCTGCGGTGGCAGGGCGCTGCGGTAGCGGGCCAGGGCGTCGCGGCGGCTGAGGCGGGCCGTGATCACCGGGGCGGGCCAGGCGGTGGGGTCGTCCCACCGGCCGCCGCGTACGGCGGAGGTGACCTGTTCGGTGACCGTCCGGTCCGGGACGGCGTCCGGGGCACGGCGGGCGGTCAGCCACTGGACCGCCTCGGTCGTCCCGCCGAGCAGGTCATGGCAGATGTCCCACATGTTCAGCGCGACGAGTGCGGCCGGGGCTGTGTCGACGGGATGCTGGAACTCCGCCAGGACCGCACGGGAGTCGGCGGCGAACACCGCTTCGGCCGCCTCGATCGCTGCCGGGCCGCCGTAGCGGCCGGACTCGGGCCGGTAGGTGTCCAGCGCAAGGCCGCCGCACAGCCCGCGCGCCCGTAGGTTTTCCGCCCAGGTACCGATGGCCTCCGCGGAGGCGGCGAACTCGTCGGAGCGGATGCGCAGCCTTAGGTGGTCGCGTTCGGTGGCGCTGCGGTACCGCACGAACCACCACGTCGGGTCGCCAGCCAGTTCAGCGATGAGGCGGGGGAGGTGCTCGCCGATGATCTCCTCATGTCGCTCCGGATGCGCCCAGATCTTGGCGTACAGCCACCGCGAGCCGGGAGCGGCGGGCAGGTGGCCATGGCTGCGGCTGTCGATGATCGGCAGGGGTCCGTCCAGGCGGGGTGAGGACCTTGGCGTCTGGGTGGTGACCAGGGGCAGCGCGAGTTCGTGGGTGTGGCCCCGGAGCCAGCCGTACTCGGTCGCGGACTGGGCGGTCTCCACGAGTTCGGCCAGATCGCGGCGCGCCAGATGAGAGCGGAGGAGCGCGGCGTGCGATGCCTCGTTCAGGTCCAGACGCAAGGTGCGGTCCGCGTCCCGCAGTTCGACGCGGGCGGGACAGTGCCAGCGCTCCCGCCACACCTTCAGGGCCCGTCGCCATGCGGTCAGATCGGCATTCGAAGATGGCAGTTCGGCGGCCGCCAGCCGCCAGCGGGCCGACGACAGGATGGTGCGGCCGTAGCGGACACGCGGGAGGTGAGGCAGGCGGGCTGTGTGCGGGCCCCAGTCGAACTCATGCCATCCGACGGTGAACGCACGCGGCAGGTGGGCCAGGAACCGGGCCAGCGGCGGAGGCTGCTTGCCCAGGGACAGGGCGTGGAACACCTGCGGCTCGACCACCCGGCGTCTCGACAAGCTGACCAGGTGCAGTGCATCACGGGTCGCCGTTACGGCAAGGTCGTCCAGCGCGATGATCTCCGCTTCGGTGCCCTCGTCCGGTGCCGTGGGACACAGCCCGCGGTGTTCGCCCAGCGGCAGCACGTGGTCCAGGTAGGCGGGCACACGACAGATGTTCTCCGCGTGCGGATAGATCGGCGGGAAGGAGAGCTGCACCGGCAGAGCGCCCTCGGTGGCGGCGGGGACGTTGCGGTAGACGTCTTCGAGCCCGGTGCCGGAGGCGGTTGTGGTGAACCGGGAGGTGAGCGTCCCGGCAGCGCGGGCGGGGGCGACGATCAGCGTGAACTCGCCGCGTTCCAGGGCCCGCGGGCTGGCCGCGAGGATGCGTGCGCTGAGCTCGACGTGCGGCGGAACATGGACCGCTCGGCCGCCCGTGGGGATCGTCAGAGCGGTGATGGTCTCCTCGGTCAGGACGATCTCTCGGCTGTGGTCGGCGGCCGCCTGCCACGCCAGGGACAAGAGGTGCTCGTCCCGTCCGGCCGTGCTGCCGCTGGGTGGCTCGGGCCGGGTGCTGCCGGGGTACCCGGCCGGGTAGCCGATGCCGGTGTCGGGATCGATGACGTCGGCGAGTGGGACGAGCGTGTCGATGCCGAAGTGGTCGCAGAATGCCGCGTGGAAGTCCCGCCATACCGCCTGGCCGACAGGCTGCCGCGTCAGCCGGGCGATCACGCTCGCGGCCCGCTCCGCCTCATGGGCGACGCTTTCGGGGATACGTGCCTGGCAGTCCAGCCGCAGGTCTACCGACAGCGGCGTACGTCCGGCCTTGGATACCTCCCGCATCCGCCCGGTCAGATCGTTCCGCAGCCGTGCCCGCAGGATTCCCGCTGTGGTGTCGGCGTTGTGGTGGGTGACGTCGGCCTGGACCGACTCCAGCAGCCGCAGCAGCGGTACGGCCTCGCCCACACGGTCCACGTGCGCTTCGCGGAGCCGATTCACGACGTGACCGAGAGCGTCGGTCACGGTGAACGGAGCACGCAGCCCGGTGATGAGAAATCCGCGCCGCACGAGCTCGGCGAGCAGAGCGCGGACCTTCTCCGGGGGCACTTCGGGGAAGGCGCTTGCGATCTTGTCGGCCACGGTGGAGACGCGGGACGGCCGCACGGTCGCGTCCCTCACGGCTTGCACGGCCTCGGTGTGCCGCACGCTCACCCTGGCGGGGCCGTGGGGTAGTTCGATGCGCGTCCCCCGCTGTACGGCGAGGTTGCTGAACTCCACCTCAAGACGGTCCAGGACCGCGGGAAGGTTCTCCAGTCGCTCGACGATGTCGGCCAGCCATTCGGCGCCGACGCGAGCGAAAGGCCGGTGCTCTGCGCCCCACGTGATGTAGGCGTCTGGTCCGATGTGCACTGGCGCGACCCCGGCGAACAGCGCGAACGGTGTGGGGCGTCCGGTGGCGCGCAGGAGGTAGCGCATGACGGCCGCCGTCGCCTGGCGTACCTGACGATCTCGTACGGGCTCCGCGCCCAAGAGCTTTACCACGCGGACGGCCAGGGCCGGGCTGGCCTGACTGATCGCTTGGGCAAGGCCGGGGCTTCCCCACACCTGCCGCAGCCAGCTGCGGCACACATCCGGGTTCGCGAAGTCGGGCCAGGCCGTGGGGGCGTGGGTGAGCGGCAGAGCCGTGGACCGCAACAGGGCGACCCCGGTGTGCCGGTAGAGCAGCGTCATGAGTCGTCCTCCGGCTGGGCGCGGGCGAGTGGTGGGGGGGTGGGGCCGGGAACATCTCCCGGCCCCACCCCGGCGCGGCTACGAAGTCACACGCTGCTGTTGCAGGAGGAGTCGCAGGTCGGGTCACAGCCGTCGTCGGTGGTGCACGGGGTGTCGTCGCCGTTGGCGGGATCCGTCGTCACGCTCACGTCGAGGTCGAACGGGTCCCGGTGTGACGCGGTGGTGTTGGGCATGGTCTTGTCTCCTTCTCCTCGGGGCAGTTGGAGGTACGGGTGGTACGACCGGTCACCCGGTGGGGATGCCGGAGTCGGGGTGGCTCGGTGAGACGACGGCCTCCACAGCGGTGTCGGGAACGGATGCCGGGACCAATGCCTGCGCCGACTGGTCGGTCAGGTCCTGGCGCACCGAGAGGCCCAGCAGGCCGAAGCCGGTCAGAACGGCCACCCACCACGTCGGAACGGCAGCACCCTCGCCGAAATCCTGTAATCGGTTACGACCGCGCTTGTCACGGGCGCCAGCGGTACGGATGCGGTGGTCGGTCACCATCACGGCCCCACCAGCGCAGGAGCGGCCTGGGCAGCTAGCTGTGGGATGAAGCCGTGCGACATCGCGAAGCGCGGTTCCCCCAGCGCCCGCCAGCACACGCGGCTTCCGGTGAAGGCCGTCCGCGCGTGCAGCCACCGCCGGTTGTCCAGCACGTACCCCTGCCCCGGTGCCATCGGCATGAGGAGTTGGTGGCGGGCGATCGCGGCGCGCAGGGTGGGCAGGTACGGCTGCACGATCGGGCTGAAGCGCGCCAGCCCGTCCAGCCGCAGCCGCACCGCGACCTGGTCGTCGTCGTAGATGGTGAAGACCTGACTGGGGTGGCCGTCCCCGGCGCCGAAGTAGGCGCTGCGGGGCTGGGCGAGCGCGGATGCCGCCGCGCGGGCGCCGGTGACCAGGTCGGCGTGCACGGCCCTGCCGTCCACGAGGACGCTGTCGCCGCCTGCGTGGGCCGCCTGGCCGCAGACCAACATCATCAGTCGGGGCGGGCTCGGCGACCCCGAGCGTTCGGTATGGGGTTCCAGCGGGCCGTTGCCGAATCCGGCGAACCCGGCCCGGTGCGTGTGGCGGCGGGTGTCGCGGATCGTGGTGATGCCGTCGGAGTCGGAGTCCCGGTGCGGGATGACGGTCATGATCTGAGCGGCCAGTGCGAGGGCATCGGTGCGCGAGTCGATGCCGGTCAGGGTGACCAGCCCGCGTTTGCGTACGCCGTCCGTGATGCGGTCGATGGCGCCGGGCCGAGAGGTATCGATGCGGTGGCCGCTGAACAGGCCATCGGTCTGCTGAGGAATGTGGCGCATCGCGGAGCTCCTTCTCACGACGGCGGACATGCATTCAGGGTGGTGAGCGGGAGGCCAGGGGGTAAAGCGACAGATTGTCGACTCGGGCAATCCGCGCACAGCGGTGGCGAGTTGAGCGCGGCGTGCTACGTTCCGAATGCCCGTGACCGGCCGCGAACTTGAAGGACTTCGATGGTCTACACGCCCCCCACCTGGCCCGTCTCCGTCAAAGGCGTCGTAGTGGACGCGCGCGACCGCGTACTGCTGCTGAAGAACGAGCGAGACGAGTGGGAGCTGCCCGGCGGGCGTCTGGAACCCGAGGACCCGAGTCCCGAGGTGACCGTCGAGCGGGAGATCAGCGAGGAGTCCGGATGGCCGGTCAAGGCCGGCCCGCTGCTGGACGTGTGGATCTACCAGCCGCTGCCGGAGACGAAGCCGGAACGCCGGGTCGTGATCATCACCTACGGCTGCGAGATGCTGGAACCCGGCCGCGAACCGGTCCTGAGCCACGAGCACAAGCAGATCGGCCTGTTCACCGTCGACGAGGTCCCCGACCTGCACATGCCCGACGGCTACAAGCAGTCCATCGCCGCCTGGTACCGGCACAAGAGGTAACCCGCAGTGAGCAGCGCCGAGTTGGCCAGGCGCCCCCAGGCCCAGCACGCCTTGTGGCACTGGGCGACGCCACAGGCCCAAGCGCTCCTCGCCACCGGCGACCTGGCCGCCATCCTGCGGTTCTACCGGACCGTGCACAGCATGAACCAGACGGAGCTCGGCGCCCTGCTCGGCTACGACAAGACGACCGTCTCGGCAATGGAACTGGGCAAACGCTCCCCCAAGGACACGAACTCGCGTCGCCACATCGCCGACTGCTTGCGCATCCCGCCATACATCCTCGGCGTCACCGACCCCGCCGACACCGATCATCGCGCCATGCTCCAGTTCGGCCAGTCCACGGTCCGCCTGGCGGAGATCGCCCGCCAGTCCGGGCAAGCCTCCGAGGCCGTCGCCGAGCTGTGGCCCCTGGTCGCACGGCTGGAAGCCCGCGTTGAGGACGGGCACGCCGAACGCGACGTACTGCACCTGCTCGCCCGCGCCCGCGTCGGCCTCGGCGTCGCCCTGGGCAACGTCCTTCCGGAAGAGCGCCTGCCCACCGCCGCCCGCTGGACCGCCAAGAGCCTGACCGTCGCCCGCTACTTCGACGACCCCACGTTCACCTCCCACGTGCTGCGCATGCACGGGAACGAGCTCCGCAAGGCCCGCCTGACCGGCGCCGCCGTCGACCGCCTTCAGCAGGCCGTTTCCCTCGCCCCCGACGACACCGCCCGCGCCGCAGCCCTGCCCCTGCTCGCCCGCGCCGCCGGAGCCCTCCACCACGGACCCCTCTTCGACACCGTCGTACGCGAGGCCGACAGGCTCCTGGACCAAGCGCAGCACACATCGCTGTTCAACCCCTACGCCCTGCACGAGATCCGGCTGCGCGGTCTCATCGCGACCGGCCGTGCCCAGGCCGCCATACAGCTCGTCGACAACGCCCCCGACGCCACCGGCACGGGAGCCCAATGGCGAGTGATCGCCGACATCACCGGCGCCCGCGTCCGGCTCATCGGCAAGGACCGCGCCGGGGCCAGCGAAGCCCTCATCGCCGCGCTCGGCGAGGCCGTCCGACAGCGCCTGCCGCACCAGTTGCAGCGCATCATCCGGGCTGCGTCCGACCAGCTGCCCGATGTGCGCGCCACGGCGGCGGGGGCCCTGGAACGCATGCGGCAGGAGATGGCGGCCTGAGCTGGGTCCGATTCCGGGCACGGCCCTCACCGAGGTGCGAGCGGGCTCCGCCGCCGGTATTTCCATCAGGGGTTGCTTACCGGTCACAGGAGGTCTCCTTCTCGGGATCGGCCAGGGGGACGGTCGTACCGATCAGCTCCGGCTCGTCCGCGACAGCCAGCACCCGCCGCTCGATCAGCTCCACCGCGATGAGCAGCGAAAGGGCCACCAGTGCTCGGTAGGACAGCGGCAGCGGCATCAGGAGGCCGCCGAGGAGATCGAAGAGGCCATGTCCGACGACAAGCGGAAGCAGGCGTTGGTATCGCCGGTAGAGCCAGACGCGGCGCGCGGCGTAGAGCGCCATTCCGACGGCGGGCAGCCCGAAGTAGGCGTGCAGGAGGACCTCGACCACGCAGATCGCGGTGTAGATCTGCCAGGCGGGACGACGTGCAGCCGTCAGCAGAGCGGCGACGGCGGCCACGACGACAACATCCTCGATGGCCACAGTCCACACGACCATGGCGAGGAGATCACCGATGCCGCCGAGGCCGAGAGTGGAGAGCTGACCGCCCTCCATGACCGGCAGGGCGTCAACGTCGAGGCGGAGCAGGATCTGCAGAAGCACGAACGTCAGGGCCGCGCCCATCGCGCAAGCGCCGAGTACGGACTCTGTGATCCACCACGTTTCCAGCCGCCGTTGCCGCCTGTCCCCCGAGCCGGATGGGCGCTCCAGCACGATTCTGTTGGAGCGGGACACCTCTATCGCGAGCCACGCCACCGAGCAGCCGAAGACGGCCTGTCCTAGCCTTCCGGCGCTGAACGCAGGCGCCGCCATACAGAGCGAGAGCGCTCCGCAGCCGACTGCCGCGCCGCGTTGCAGCAGGCGTTGCCCCGGGGAGACCTTGCCGAAGGAGAGGGTGGTGCGGCCTATCACCACCCAGGGGAGCCAGATGAACAAGGCAGTGGCGGCACCGAGTTGGAGCAGGACGAGGTAATGGCCGGTGCGTGGCGGCCAGTGCACTCCGTACATGGATCCGACATGCACAGCGACACCAGCCAGTGAGCCACCTGTGGCGAGCAGGAGTAGGCCACCGGTTTGGAGGAGCAGGCAGCGCGCACCCGTGACTTTCGGCGGCACGGCCGTCATGCCGGATTCGAGCGACTTCGTCACGCCGTCACCATCGCGGTGGGACTCGGCCGGTGCGGGGCGATGATCTGGCCGTCCGGCAGCAGCTCGCCGGTGTCCTCGAACAACAGGACGCCGTTGCATAACAGGCTCCAGCCCTGCTCGGGGTGGAGGGCCACAGCCGCAGCGGCCTCTCTGCCCGCCGCCGCGGCGGTCGGACACTTGATCTGGTGCTGGCACATGGGTTCTCGCAGCTCTCGATCGTCGCTATCTGGTCATTGGCTCTTCCCGGCCCTCGCAGGGCTCTGGGGAACGGTCTCGGTCGGGCCGGGAAGGGCTTCGTGATCTGTGGTCCCTACGCGTGAGCAGGGCCCAGAACTCGCCGGTTCTCCACTGGCCCGATCTTCGGAGTGCAGGGGTGACTGGACACTGCTCACACGGATGAGCAGTGGGATCGGGAGTCCTCAACCTCGATGTCTCGCCGGGTGGGACTCGTGTTCAGCGCCACTTCGCCGGTCATCGGCGACCGTGGCCGAAGGGATCGGTGGGTATCGAAATCCGTACGCGCGGCCGGTGACCGCTCCCAGCCGGGAGCCCGGCGAGGAGACGAACGCACCGGTCTTTTGCTGCCACTCGGCGAACAGCCTCTTGTCCGCGTCCGACATGGCGACCATGCCGATCGAGGGGGCGACGATGCCGACCGCGGCTCCTGCCTCTGCCTGGGCCAGCGCTTTCATCCATTGCTCACGCTCGGCGCAAGGAACGGCCACGTAGGCGCGATCCACAAAGACCGCGACTTCTTCCCAGCCCTGCTCCTTCACGTACGCCCGGGTCGCGTGCAGGGCGTCATCGAGGTCTACGTTCCCGCTGGGTGCGATGCAGGCGTACACCACCACCTTGGTCGCCGCCGGAGATGAGGCCGGGGGCACATCCACCAGGCGAATCATGCCGCTCCGCCTCCTGGTGATGGCGCTTGAAGGGTGCACCACGTTTCCCGGCCGCCCCGTCGAATTCCCCAAGCACCGTCGTGTTCGTCGGCTATCCACGCCACGAGGAGAAGCCCACGGCCGTTCTCAGAGGTGGGGTTCGGATTCTGTTCCTTCGGGCGTTCGGAAGAACCGTCTCGAACGGTGATCTCTACCGTGCCTCGCGACCACAGAAGGGTGAAGGTCACTGGTCCTTCGCCGTGTTCGAGGGCGTTGGTCACCAGCTCACTCACGATGAGCCGGACCGGCTCCACGAGTTCCGCGAGGGCACAGTAGTGAAGACGGGCAGCCGCCAGGCGCCTCATCTGTTCCACTCGTCGTGCGTCGCTCTTCGAAAGAGGAGCGCCCGGCGGCCGCTTATCCACCTCGAAGGACACCGACATGAGGTCGTATGCCGTCTGACTCTGGGATACGGGTCTGGCCACCGTCATCACGGGCATCTCGGCTCGCCGCCTTCTGCCCACAAGCCGACGATCGAGTCCAACAACGCCGTCCGCCGTCGAACACGTACCTCTAGTCGGACGCAAGGAGCCCGTCTCACGCACAACGAACTGGCCGGAGCGGAGCCGGCCGACGCGTCGATCAGCGTAAGCCGCCGTACGCGTTCGCTAGGCGAGTGCCGCGGAGAGGTCATGTCTCCTCCCCGTCGTACACCACGGGGAGGAGGCGCCCGATCTGCGCGTGCAACTCCGCTGCTTCGTCTGCCGTGACGACGAGAGGAAGGTCAGCCACGCGATCCCCGCCTCGGTGGAGCACGAGGGGAATGGCCAGGCGTCCGGCGTGAGTACGCCGGACCTCTTCACCAACCACCCGCGCCACCCGATACTCGGGGGTTTTGGCGGTACTCCCTAAGTGATGCGTCGTCATAGACAAGGACGCTAGGGCGAGTTGGGCGGCACCTCCCTGAGGGAAAATCAGGGGAGCTTCACGCTAAGGGGTCAGCCGATCACTATGCGGCCATGCCGATGTGCTGCGCGACGGCGCGCACGTCGTCGCGCCATGTCGGCTTCTCCCGCTTCATGAGATCGGTGACGGCCTCTCGTACCAGTGGAGAGAAGACGACTTCCTCAGGCGACTGGGCCGTGATCTTCTTGAGCATGTACACCGTTGCGTAGTCGTCGCGTTGGATGCGGTTGCAGTTCATGACCTCGATCAAGTACCGCGTGCGGCGCTCCAGTGGGAGGACCTCCAAGGCCAGCGATTCCGGCATCTCGACGTTGTCCGTCAGCCGCAGCGCCTCGGTCGCGTCGCCTTCCTCGGCGGCCAGGTGAACGCCGTGCATCGCGACGTTCGTCGGGCCGAAGCATGCGTGCCAGTCGTTCCGATCGAGTCCGATCCGACCCGAGATGCGCTCCGCCTCCCGGTAGAGGTCCCAGGCCACAGTCTTTTGGTTCGCGCGCACTGCGGCCACCGCGGCCTGGAGGTGTAAGGCTCCATATGCAGACAGATGCTCGGCATCCGCGTCATCGCCGGGCCTACAGCTCGCGATCGTCTGCCTCGCGAGTTCCACGCTGTCCTTTACGTCACCAGCCGATGTGAGCACGCACGACAGGTTCCACGATGCCGCGGCGAGAAGTGCCGGATCGCTGGCGCGGTCCGCAAGCGCCAGCCCTCGGTCAGCCGCAATACGAGCGAGCGTCGGCTCCCTGACGCGGCGAAGCCAGATCTGGAACAGCCCGTACAGGCTGATGAGCTGCCGAAGCGTCGAACTCTCCACGTCCGAGCCGTTGGCGTCACGCAATGCCGCATGCCCTGCACGAAGCAGCCCCGGAAGACGCCGTCCTACATCCACGTACCGCTTCTTCGTCTGAGTCTCGTACACCGTCCAGGCATCAGTGACGGACGCCGCGAAGTCGTCAGCACTCACGACACCGACGTTCTTCGGCAGCAGGGACGACGGTAGCGAGAGCGCTTGGCGAATCTCCGGCACATGAGGGTGCTCGGTATTGGGCCCTGTCACGGAGCCGTGTACGTAGCCTCCGGACAGGTCCTTCAAGTCTTCGGCGTGGAGGACCTGCGCGAGCTTGATGAGTACGGAGATACGGTCGATGGGGAGTTGATCATGCTCAACCTTGTACGCCCAGTTCTCGCCGCGACCGACGAGTTCCGCCATCGCCTTCTGGGACAGGCCGCATTGTTCTCGGTAGAAGCGGATGCGCTGACCGAGGGTGAACTCCCTGGCTTGCCCCATGACTTGGCCTCTCTCTGCGCGCGAGCAAGGTGCCCCGTCAGAGCGTATGCCCGGTCAGCTCCAGCAACGCGTGATACTGGAGACCTCCTCCCACGGGAGGGCGCCCATGGTCCCCTGCCACACCGGTCGGGGACTCCCGTACGCGCACGTCACGCGAGGAGATGCGTTGTCCTATCGCGGATTGATCCTTGACTTCGGCGGTGTCCTCACCACCCGGATGCGCCTCAATGGCGAAGCCTTCGAGAGGTCGGAGGGGCTCACGCCGGGGGCCTACTTCCACGCCCTCGGAGAGCACCCCGATGGGGTACGCGTGTACGCCGACCTTGAAGTGGGCAGGGCGACACAGGAGGAGTGGAACCACGTCATCGGAGGGATTCTCGGCGTCGACCCGACCGATCTGATGCGACGAGCCTTGGCCAACCTCCGTCCGGAGCCCGCGATAGTCGCCGCCGCCGAGCGCGCCCGATCTGCGGGGATCAAGGTGGCCATGTTGTCGAACAGCTTCGGCCTTGAACCCTTCAACCCCTACAAGGAACCGGGGATGTACCAAGGATTCGACGCCGTGGTGCTCTCTGAAGTCGAGCGCGTCCGCAAGCCTTCTACGGCCATCTACCAACGAACCCTGGATGCCCTCGACCTGACCGGTCCCGAGTGCGTCTTCGTGGACGACCACGCGAAGAATCTGCCGCCCGCGGAAGCCCTGGGAATCACCACCATCCACCACACCGACGCCGCGGTCACTGCGGCTCGGCTCGATGAGTTGCTGTTCCAGCCGGCGACGCGGACGGCCACTCAGTGAGCGGAAC
Source organism: Streptomyces kanamyceticus (assembly GCF_008704495.1). Lineage (NCBI taxonomy): Bacteria > Bacillati > Actinomycetota > Actinomycetes > Kitasatosporales > Streptomycetaceae > Streptomyces > Streptomyces kanamyceticus. The sequence continues at coordinate 4,735,780 of NZ_CP023699.1, read as the reverse complement.
CTAGCGAGGCGGGTGGGTAGTGACTAGCAGCTCGAACGGAGCTGCTGTGGGCGGACGGTTGAAATTCCCCGGTGGTGGACACGGGGCGGGCCGTCACGCAGGGTCGTACGCGGCACTCAGCGCAATCCGAACCGAGACCGTCGGAGCTGGCTGAGCACCGGCGCCCTGCTACGAGCAGGAGACGAGGCCGGGAAGAGGGATAACGGCATGGCCCAGCGGGTAAAGGGGAGGTCGTCAGGGCAAAGTGCACGCCGGGGGCGGCGATGGACGCAGGTGACTGGATCTCCTTGGGCGGTGGAGTCGTCGCTGGTGCAGCCGCCGGAATCGCCATCTGGCAGGCCATGCTGGCGAAACGGTCTGCTGCCTCCGCCGGCAGGCAAGCGGTCGCTGCAGAGCAGCAGGTGGCCATCATGGCCCTGCAGCTCGCACACCAAGTTGAGGACCGCGATGATGCAGCCGGTCCTCGGTTTGAGGTTCTGGCTGCCGCCCTCACAGATGACCGAGATCGCCGCGACGTCATTGACATCTTGGTGGCGCAGACGCTCGGAGGTGAACTCGCCTCCGTGAGCGTAAGCGCGCGCCGATCAGACAATGTCGCTGTCCTGCTCAACCCTGACAGCTCGGGGCCCGTGAGGTGGGGCGTCACAGCTCCTGGGTCCACCTACAAGCTTCGGGTGTTGCTGACCCACAACTACGTCACTCCGGTGAACGTCGTGCTGGACTTCGATTGCACGGAAGCCAATGGAGAGCGCACTTGGCGGCGCACCCTGACTGCGACGCCCAAGGCATTTAAGAGCTCGTGGCGATTGGGCTTCACCTTCAAGTGACCGACCCGCGACCAGCACACAGAGCCCTCTCCAGGTCAGCCGTGCAGAACTCTCACAAAGCGAGCGAGCCGACGGGCATCACCGAGCGTGACAATTGCGACGTCAAGGGCTGCTGTCCGCCATGAAGCTGCAACCGCCACCGCACCCTGCCCGAGCTGCACCACTTCAGCCGTCAACTGGGAGCCCTCGCGTGAGTGATCAGCCAGACCAGCAGCAGACCAAGAAGCCCTTCCTGTACGTCGTCGTATGCGCCTGCGGCATCGCCAGGGACGTCGGCAAGCTGATCACGGCAGCCCAAGAGGCGAACTGGGATGTCGGCGTCGTCGCCACCCCGCAGGGCCTCGGTTTCATCGACGCCGAGGCGGTTGAGGCGCAGACCGGCTACCCGATCCGCTCGGCCTGGCGACTGCCCGGCGACCCGCGTCCGCTGCCGCCCGCAGACGCCATCGCGGTGGCCCCGGCCACCTTCAACACGATCAACAAGTGGGCGGCGGGGATCTCCGACACCTTGGCGTTGGGCATCCTGTGCGAGGCGTACGGGATGGGTATCCCGATCGCCGCCTTCCCGTACGTGAACGCGGCCCAGGCCGCCCATCCCGCGTACGCACGCAGCCTCGACGTATTGCACGAGATGGGCGTCCTGATCGGCTCGTACGAGCCCCACGAGCCGAAGGCGGACGGCGGGGCCGAGCGCTACCGCTGGGAGGAGGCGCTGGAGCTGCTCACCCCGGAGCTGTCCGCGGCGGACTGATCAGCGTCGCCGTGCTGACGGTGGTTGCGCTGGTGGAGCGGCCACTGCCCCGGGGGCCGGGGTGCCGGTGCGTTGCGCGGTGCTGCGGGCATTGGCTGCCTGGGCACGAGGACTGGGCACGTGGCGTTCGCCGAGGCGGCGGACGCGCCAGGTCAGCGCGCGGGCGGGGTTGTTCGCGTCGTCCAGGGTGCGCTGGCCGAGCGCCTGGTCGAGGACGGCGGTCCCGTTGTGTCCGGCTGCCTCCGCCGCGGTGAGCACGGCGGCGAGTGCGTCCCAGGCGGCGTCGTTGAGGATGCGCTCGGCGTACTCGGGAGCCACCTGCTGGAGATGGCGGGCGAAGCGCTGCTTCATCTGGAGGCTGGGGGTGCGTTGCGCGAGTCCTGCCAGGACCGGTTCGGCGACCTGCGCGTAGGCGATCTGCAGGTGGACGAGGGCATGCTCGGCTGCCGCTTCCTGCTGGGCGTGCTGATGGGTGCGGTGCCAGTGCATCGCGTAGGCCACGGCGGTGAGCACGGTGTCCAGGAGCATCGCGAGCCCGGACCCGTCGCCGTCCGAAGGATGGTCACGCCAGATCGCTTGGACGCTGCGGCGTAGGACGCGCGTGCTGTCGAGGTCGGCCGCGATGCGGGAGCGGGTGGCGCGCTCGAAGGCGGCGGCGGCCTGTTCCAGTTCGGCCTTCACCGCGGCCGGAGCGGTGATCGGCAGCACGTCCAGCGTCGCGCCGAGCGCGACTAGTTGCCCCTGGGCGGTGTGGTCGTCGCCGCGGGTGAGGTGGTGGGGGATGCGGTCGGTGGCGGCGGTGGCCTGGTGCCACGGGTCACCTGGCCGGGCAGCGGCTGGTTCGGGGCTGGTGGTGGCGAGGCTCTTGCGGATCTTGGGCAGGGACAGGTCGGGGGCGAGGGTGGAGCCCGCGTAGAACACCGGCTCGCCCTTGTCGTTGGTGTCGCTGGGCAGGGCGAAGTTGCAGCCGAGCGCGTCGCCGGAGGGGCCGAGCTTGAGACGCACGGTCACCCCCGTCGCTTCCAGCAGGGCGAAGAACTCGGCCTCCTCGGATGCCGCAGCGACGGCCCGGCGAACCCGCAGGCGTAGGACATCGCGGGTGGCGGCGTCCTGGCCCAGGCGTTTGGCCTTGAAGTGCTCCTTGCTGGTGGGGCGCTTGGCGCCGGTCCCGTCACCTGGCTTCAACCGTCGTAGCCCGTAGTCGACTTCGATCTTGCGGGCTTCGCGCTGGACGGCGCGCTGGTCGTAGCCGCGCTCGGGTCGGCGGCCGTCCTGGCGTACGAGTGTGGCGGCGATATGGATGTGGTCGTCGGCGTGGCGGACAGCCACCCAGCGGCAGGCTTCCTCGTCCCCGGTCGGGGCGATGCCGGCGGCGGCCACGATGCGGCGGGCGATGTCGTCCCACTGGGCGTCGGTGAGGATCGGATCCTCGGGTGCCGCACGGACGGGGCAGTGCCACACGGTGTCCTTGGGGGCCTTGTCGCCCAGCATCTTCACGGGCTGGTCGAGCTGCGCGACGAGCTGGGCCATCGCGTCCTTCGGATCGCGGTGGGTGCTGCGGCCGGGGTCGGGAGCGAAGCCGTTCCAGGAGGCCACGAGGTGCGGGTCGGTGTGTTCGTTGGCGCGGCCCTTGCCGAAGAGGTAGCCGATCGTGCGGCGCGTGGCGTTCGGGCCCGAACTGAGGATGATCTTGGGTATCACCCGCTCACCGCCCCTCAGTGACCTGGGCGATGGCGGTGTCCAGCTTGGCGACGGTCGCCTCGACGCGGTCCAGGAGGCGTTGGACGGTGGCAGGGTGGGGCCAAGCGCCGTCCTTGTTGAGGTGGTGGGTGAGCTGGTTGAGGTTGTTGCCGATCTGGCCGAGCTTTCCGTTGGCGGCCATGAGCGCCTTGATCATGGAGCGGTAGTCGGCGACGGCCGCGGTGGGGTCGTCGGAGCGGGCGGCGGCGAGCGAGCACTCGGCGACGTAGCCGCCTGCTGCCATGCCGCTCAGGGCAGCGGCGCTCTTGACGAGGGTGAACTCGTCGTCGTTGTAGCGGGGGTGGACGCGGCGCTCGCGCAGCTGCTTGTCACGCAGACGGCGACGCGGCGCGGGCTGCTGCGGCACGCTCGACGACGGCTCGGCTCCCCCTTCCGCGGTCGGCCCCCCTGGGCCGGCCGACTCCGGTGCCGCCTCGGCGCCGGATGCCCCGGCCCCTTCCGGGGCGGGGGTCGGGTAAGGACTCCTTACCCGACAACTTGCTGCGCTGTTGAGGCCGATGGTCATCTCCTGCTGGTGGATGGGGAGTTCGTGGTGCTGGTCGTGCATGGGATGGATCTCCGAGGGGTGCTGGGGTGTCTGGGTGCATCGCTGCGGCGGCCCCCGTGTCCCCCCGTGCCTGGCTGCACGGGGGACACGGGGCGAGCTCGGAGGACCGGGCGACCGGTGTGGACGCAGGGGTCAGGCGGCGGTACTGGCGGAGACCGCATCGAGTTCCTGAGGCTGCTGAGAGGCGGCTGTGTCGAGCTCGGCCTGCAGGGTGTCCTTGAGCTTGTCCGCCTCCGCCCTGCCGATGGTCAAGTCCCTGCTACGGAAGGTGGCTTCGATGTGGCGGCGCGAGGCGCGGCCCTTGCGCCCCAATGGCGCGGTGCGCGCGAGGGCGAGCCGTTCGGGAGAGATCTCGCGGGGCTCGTGATCCTGCGGGTTGGCAGGGGGCTGAGGGGCTTCAGCCACGTCGGTGGTGCTGGAGGCCACGTTGGCAGAGTCCCGCGCCACATCGGCGTGGCTGTGGGAAGCGGGGTGGTGGTGGACGACGATGTAGAGGTGGACGGCGCCGGCCAGAGCGAGCGGGGCGATGGCGGACAAGGCGCCGACGGTGACGTTGTCGAGGCGGAGGCCATCACCTTGGCGGGCTTGCTCGTTGAGGCGGACGGCGTGTACGGCGTTGGCCCAGATGCTCGTCATCGTGGCCGCACCGACGAGCAGCCACACGTACAGGCGGGAGTACCAGGGTGCGGTGCGCAGCATGAGCAGGGCGCCGACACCGACGGCGATGAACCCGTCGATCACGAGCGGGAAGGCGAAGGTGAGCAGTCCGCGGATGTGGATGGCGACTCCCATCTGGCGCAGTGCGTCGTAGGAGAGGGCGAAGGCGAATACGGCGAGCAGGGCGATGCCGAGGCGGATCAGGTCGGTGCCGCGTATGACGGCGATGCGTGCGAACAAGCGGGGTGCTCCAGGTGGCTTGGGGTGGCGGCTGCGGCACAGGGGGAGGGCAGGGCGTGGCCGCCGTGAGGTGTGATGTCTCGTACCACTCGTCGCGTGCCTGGTCAGAGCAGGTACGAGTGGCGTGGTGATGTCGAGACGACTCGTTGCAGGTCATTCACTCGTCCCCGCGCTGACCTGCGCGGGGACGAGTGATGCGAGTGGAGTCGAGTCAGGCTGCGGTGCCGGGCAGCGGCTCGTCCGCCGACTGTGCGGGCTCGGCCGTCGGCTTGGGCTCGGGGCAGTAGCGGGCCCAGGTGTCGAGGAATTGGTTGCGCGCGAAGCCCTTGGCCTGGGTGCCGTCGGGGAAGCGGCGGTTGGCCGAGCTGATGCCGTACGGCTTCAGCAGCAGCTGCAGGCCGCGCGGGGTCAGGCCGTTGGCGCCGTACTCCGCCCACGGCGCCTCCTTGTCCGCGTTGAGTGACTCCAGCAGGTGCTTCGTGCTCAGCACGGCCGGATCGCCGACGGCGGCGAAGGCGCGGCGGATGCCAACTAGGAGGCGCGTGCGCAGGCCGCCTTCCTCGTCCTGGCCGGCCTCGTAGTTCGTCATGGTGCGGCAGGCGGTGCGGGCGAGCGCGGGCCAGTCGCCTCCGGCGAGGTCGGCGATGATGACCAGCGGTTCCCAGGTGTCCGCCGCACGGTCCTCGACCGGCATGGGCGGCTCCATCTCCAGGGCCTGCTCGTAGAGCGGCAGGAGCCAGGCGCGGAGACGGTCGCGGATCGCGTTCAGGGCAGGGGTGTCGCGCCCCGTGCGGAAGGACGCCACCTTCTCGCCTGACGCACGGCGTCGCATCCGGATGACCACCGCCCGGTCCATGATCGTGTCGGGCAGGTCGCCGATCCCGGCGAGGGCGGCCATGGCGAAGGTGGGGAACTCCTGCACCTGGTGCTCGGGCCCGGACACCCGCAGCGTCGGCCGGCCGCGCTGGTGCCCGGCGTTGATCAGGCCGCGGACCTCCTCGTTCTTCTCCGCGGCCTTGGTGGTGCTGAACATGGCGTCGGCCTCGTCGACCAGCAGGGTCGGCGGGTCGTCCCCGTCGATCGACCGGAAGATCGCCGCTGCAGTGGCGTTGACCGTGATCAGACGGTTGTGCACCGTCTCGGTCACCACATCCAGCAGCCGGGACTTACCGCACCGCTTCTCCGGAGCGACGATCGCAAGGCGCGGTGCGTGCTGCCAAGCGCGCTGCAGATGCGTGGCCGCGATCCACAACGCCGCCGCCGTGACGGCCTCCTCGCTCGGCATCGCCACGTACCGCTTGATCTGCGCCCGCAGGTCGTCCAGGATCTGCGCTCCCTCGGACAGCGGCGCCGCCACGGGGGCGTCGTCGAGGTCCTCGTCCGCGGGAGGCGCGGGGGAGTCGGCCGGTTGGCCGGGCACAGCAACTGGAGGCCACGAGGTGGCGGCGTCGTCGGGAAGGGATGGCGTCTTCGGCTGGGGATCGGTCATACTGGGCATCAGCTCCTCTGCTTGCGGGCCATATGGGACGGCAATCCCGGTCTCCGCAGGTTGATCGCTAGGGATGGCGGTTGAGAGGTTTGCGCTTGAGCCCCCGGCATCGCCGGGGGCTTCTTTCATGTCACCTGCGGACGTGCGGGGCTCCTGAGGTTGGCGGGGTGGGGGTGTCATCAGTATGCCACATGGATTGCAGATAGCAGAAGTGCTCTGCGTATCGCAGTGCACATGCTACTGTTATGGGGTCCTTGCGAATGGCAGGGCACTGATACGAACGGAAGGAGGTGGCCATGGCGGATGAAGACCCGCCGCAGGGCGTCCTGCTCAGCGGCGAGGGCAACGTCGCGGTGCGCATCAAGCTGGAACGCGAGGCGCGCGGCTGGAGCACCAACGCCCTGTCCGACCGCATGAACGAGGCCGGCTTCGAGATGAACCCGTCCGCGGTCTGGCGGATCGAAAACGGCAAGCGCCGCATCAACCTCGACGAGACCATCGGCTTCGCCGAGGTCTTCGGCCTCGACCTGCGCAACCTCGTCGGCCCTCCGCAGCTGGCAGCCAAGGCCCGCGCCATGGAGCTCATCGACGAGATCCTCGATGCGTTCCGCGCGACCCAGCGAGCCAGCATGGCCTTCACCGAGGCGCGCGACGCCCTCGACGCCTACCTCGCCGAGCACCCCGACATCCGCGAGGAAGCCGACGTCATGGTCTCCAACGCCATCGCGGAGGAGGCCAGTAAGACCATGCTGAAGATGCACAGCCCTCCGCCTGGTGGCGGCGACGCCGATCCCGCCGGCGAGGCATAGACCCCGGCTCCCAATCCCGTCCTGGGCCCGCAAACCCCCAGCACGGGCATCTCACCCTCATCCCTAGCGATCGACCGGCGGGTCGGTGTTGCCGCGCCCATGCCCGCCAGAAGAGGACCCACCCCTTGCGCCAACCCGCGATAACCCCTGCCTCCGCACCGACTCCGCATGCCGAGGCCGCGCTGCCACGTCTCTACGTCCCCGAGGAGGTCGCCGCCGTACTCGGCTGCTCCGCTTGGTGGGTCAAGGACCGCGCCCGCCGACGGCTCATCCCGTTCACCCGCGTCGGCCGCGCCTACCGCTTCTCGGACGAGCACCTTGCCGAGATCATCCGCATGCACGAAGAGCGTCCGGCCCAGACTCCGCAGCGCCCTGGCGTCGTCCCGGCACCGACCCGGAAGCCTCGCGCTCGGCAGCAGCCCGAGACGGCTGCCCCCACCGTCCGTCTCAAGGCCCGCCCGCCACGCCGGATGACCAAGTCCCTGTTCGGGACTGCTGCTTAACGCACCCCACACGGCAGAAGGGAGGGAAATCTGTGGGGTACGCAGAGAAGCGCGGCGGCTACTGGCGCGGCCGCTACAAGATCGAGGACGGCAAGTACGGAACCGTCGCCGATTCCGCGGGCGTCGTGGTCAAGTTCGCCACCAAGCGTGAAGCCAAGCAGGCCGCAGACGCGGAAGAGGTGACCGTTCGGCGTGGACAGTGGCGCGACCCGGGCCTCGGCCAGGAGACCTTCGGCGAGTACGCGAGCCGCTGGTACGCCGCCCAGGACCTGGCCGCCTCGACGATGCAGAACTACAAGCGCCACATCGAGGAGCACCTGCTCCCCGACTTCGAGGACAAGGCGCTCGCAGGCATCCTGTGCACGGACGTCGACGCCTGGGAGAAGAAGGAGCGGGCTTCGTACGCGGCTTCCAGCGTCAAGACCTGGCGCTCGACGCTCCACCTGATCTTCGAGGACGCGATCGACGAGGGTCTGCTCACGTCCAACCCGGCGGCCCGTCGGCGTGGGCGAGGCAAGCGCGCCGGACGTTCGCGTGACCGCGGCCCGGAGAAGGTCGTCACCGACGTGCTCGGCATCCTGCTCACCGCAGAGCGGGCCTCCTTGCTCTCCGGCCGCGACGACGAATTCGTCGCCACGGTACTCAAGGGCTACACCGGCAAGCGCTGGGGCGAAATCGTCGGCCTGGAAACGGAGTTCGTCCGGCCCAACGCCTTCCGCGTCGAGTGGCAGCTGTACGAGCTGGACACCGGCGAGCTGGTGCGCTGTCCGCCCAAGGACGACAGCTACCGCGACATCGACTCGACGGACTGGCTGTCGGCCCTGGTCTTCAACCACATCGCCCGTACGAAGCCGACACCCTGCCCCTGCCACGGAAGGACGTATGTCTTCCGCGGCCAGGGTGCGGCGCGCACCGGTGGCCACCAGGGCGCGAAGCTCGTCGACGTCGCCCGCCGCGCCGAAGTCTCCACGGGAACGGTCTCCAACGTCCTCAACCACCCCGACCGCGTCCGCGAGGACACCCGCGTACGCGTCGAACTCGCCATCGCAGAGCTCGGGTTCATGCGGGGAGGTGCCACATCAGAGCACGCGGCCCACTGGCGCCGAAACGGCTTCGCCACTTGGCTGTTCACCCCGGCGGTCTCTGGCTGGTACCCCAAGAAGGCTCCGCAGGAGGCCCGCCCGGTACCGATCCTCGGCGAGCCCTGGCCGGGCATCCCAGCCCGAGGCCGAGGGGCCGCCGCTCGGGCGGACGCCTGCTGGCTCCCGATAGCCAAGGGCCTCACGCCGCACGGGCTTCGGCACACCCACCGGACGATGATGGAGGACCTCGGCACCGAGAAGGTCCTCATGGATGAACGCATGGGCCACATCGACGGCTCGGTCTCCGCGCGCTACGCCCACGTCACACCCGGCATGCGCCAGCGCCTCATGCTCGGCCTGACCGAGCAATGGGAGGCGGCACTCGACGCGCGGCTGGCCATGAGCCGCCGGTCCCCGGTCGCCGTGCTCGACGCGTTGCTGCAGAAGAGGCTACTGGCGGCGGCCTAGCCAACTCGCAGGGCTGCCCGGCGGATTATCCAAGCCGGGCAGCTCTGGCTCCGCTCTGGGGCGCCGCCGGAAACTGCCATGACGATACCCAGGGGGCGCCCGTATCGTCATGACATGAGCGAGTCCTCCGAGAAGTCCAAGTTGAAGCGTCGGCATCACACTGTGCCGCGCTTGCTTCTGCGGCGCTTCGCTGACGGTCAGCGAATCATGCGCGTCCCCCTCGACGGAGGCGAGCGCCGCCTGGTTGGGATCGCCGACGTCACCGTTCAGCGCGACTTCTACTCGATGCTGGACGAGAACGGGCAACTCGACGACACCGTGGAGGACATGCTCGCCGAGCTGGAGGGGAAGGCGGCCAAGGTCATACGCGAGATCACTGACGGGGCGTGGCCGCTGCCGGTCGCAGAGCGCGCTGTCCTCGCCGAGTGGATGGCGGCGCAGTACGCGAGGATCCCCGCTGCTCGTAAGGCGCGCAACGAGATGGCTGACCATCTCGGCAAGGTCATGATTGCCATGGGCGGGAAGCCCGAGATCCGCAGGCGCCTCGAAGAGACCTCCACGGAACCCGTCTCGGATGAGCAGGTCGATGCGCTGTGGGACGAGCTGACGGACTTCGACGGCTACTACGCAGAGATGTCCGTCAACGAACACATGGCGTCGATGGGCCAGTCCATGAGGACGGCGTGCGAGGTGTTCATGGCCCGCTCCTGGGGTCTGATCAAGTTCGAACACCGCACGCTTCTCATCCCGGATCATCCAGTGACGCTGGTGCGTGCGGACGACGCGCCGAGGTTTCGCGGCGTCGGTATCGGCAATGCAGCCGGGATCCTCATGCCTATCGATCGGAGGGTTGCCATCATCATGGCGTCGCCGGGACATGATGACTTCATCGAACGGCCCAACACCAAGCTGGCCAAGGAGCTGAACCAGCGCTTCGCGGATAACGCGCGCAGGGAACTGTTCCACCATCCCGACGACAACCCTCTGGACGGGGTTGAACTGCCTCCGGTGCGGGACCGCGAGATGATGATCAGCCAGTCGCCGGAGGGCTTCCTGCTGTCTGATCGTCCTGCTCGCGGGTCCGGGTAGGTGGCGCTGACGGTGGCGTCGTCTGAGCCGTCAGACCTCAGGAGGAATCGCGATCGCGCAGCAGTGAGGCGCCGGATCTGATGCACATCGTGTGCGCCGCCCAGGAGAAGCTGACCCGCTGGGGGCCTTGCTCTGGGACGCCCGTGGCCGGGTCGACGAGCGCGTGCCCGGCGGCAGCCGTGACCGAGGTCGGCAGCGAAGTCGTGGGTGCAGGTGGGGGAGAGAAGTCACGTCGTGGCGCTGGCGGGGTCGGCAGCCTGTACGTGAGCGAAGGTCTCATGATCGGTCGAACGGTCGATCAGGGTGAGGTCAATGTCACCAGCGGTGAGGCGTGCCGTGAAGTAGCGGCCGCTGGCCGCCCGCGGGGTGTGTCCGGTCACGGTGAGCCGGCAGGCCCCTTCGTGCTGGGGACTGCGGTGTTGGTGCTCGACGCGAGGGGTGTTCTCGTACTGGAAGCGGACCTCGGCGACCGTTGAGCGCTCGGAAGACTCGATGGTTGCGTTGCTCGACCGTGAGGTGCTCTCGGCGGTGCGGAGCGTGGCGTGAAGACTCCAGAAGGTCTGCTCGATGGTCAAGTAGGCAACGATGGGGCCGCGATTGCCGCCAGTGGGGATCCGGCTTTCTGCGCTGGGCTGCAGCACCGCGCGCCAAGCGCCGGTAAGCCAGGGGCGGCCGGTGAGGCGGTGGATGAGCGGCCAACGCCAGGCCCACTTGTCGAAGACGACCACCCCATAGCCGATCACCGTGGGGATGTAGGCGAAGAGATAGCGCAGCTCGGACGGGTACAGGCCCAGCGCCAGCAGCACTGCGGCGTACAGCGTGGCGGTGATGCTGGCGCCGGTGCGTATGCCGGACCCGCCCATGGTCAGTCTCCGTACCCCAGGTAGTGCCAGGCGCCCTCGATCAGGTCGAGGGCATCCTTCTCGTTCCACTTCTGCCCTGGCCCGAACAGCTTCTTAACCTCGTTCGGCTCCACCATGAGCAGTGCCCTGATGAGGCTGTGCATGGCAGTGTCCAAGTAACTGAGGCTATTGCGGACCGCGTCGTCGAGGCTTCCGGCTTTCAGGACGTCGTCAGGCACGTTGTAGATGAGGCACTCTGAAAAGTACGACGGCAACGCTGCGATGACACCCTCATCGGCAAGGTTGTTCTCGACGTTCTTCAGGACCCGAACGACGATCTTGTACCGGTGGCCCGTGCGGACGTTCTTTGCACAGCCGTTGGCGAGCTGCTGCTCGGGCCAGTTGATGATCTGCTGGCCGTCGCGGGCATGGACGATGCTGCCGTCGATCCACCTGCAGTCGTGGAACTTGCGGTACTTGAAGCACGGGACCACGTCGATGCTGGGTCGGCTGCCCGCGACCTCCGGCACGTAGAAGGCGACGTTGTGGTCCGCGTCCACCGTGCCGAAGAACTCTGCGAGCGCTGCATGGGCGTGCTCGCGGAGGTGCTCCGGTGGCCACACTGCCAGAGGCGGTTCACGCAGGCCGAGCGGCGCATCCCAACTGGGAGAGCCGTTGATGTAGTACGGGTTGTTCACCTGGATCTTGGTGTCCACGTCGCTGTCCCCGCGGACGTTGGTGCTGTTGGGGTAGGAGCCTTTGGCGTCGACCTTCACGTCGAGGCCGCGAAACGGGCCGTACGCTGCAACTGCCGCACGCACCATGCGCTCGGCTCGCTCGAGTCGCTGCTGCTCCGTAGCGCTCGGCGGACTCTTCCACTTGCTGATCAATGCCAGGCGTTGATCGACAGTCAACTTCCGTGCCATGCCTGTCCTTTCACCTGCGCATGCGCGCTTCAGATCAGCGTATGGCCTGTGTCTGACAACCCCGCAACGTCGGCTGATGGACGAGGGCAATGCCGCGGAGGCTCTTCGGCGACAAGCACTCCTGTGGCCGCGGCGACGTCGGGTTTGCCCAGGCTCGCGGAGGAGGGCCAGCGTCGACGGGGACCGGAGAGGCGCGTGTGCCCCTGGAGCAGCATGCTGAGCCGTGGTTCGCGCGCCCCGCGTGCTGGCTCTGGCTGAGCGTCTCACTTGATGGGCAAGCCGCGGGAATCTTCCGCGGGATCCGGAAAGCCAGGTTCGCGAACGCGCAGGGTTGTCCTGCGTCACGTGGCAGCAGCTGTGAGGCAAGGGGCAGAGGCGATTGGGAGACCTCGACCAAGATCGGCTCCCAGATTTCTCCCAAACGATCACCTGGGACGCAGGAAGGGCCTGACCCGCTCTGCGGATCAGGCCCCTGACCTGGTACTTCACTGTCGGGGTGGCGGGATTTGAACCCACGACCTCTTCGTCCCGAATAACGTGCGGAAAGATCGCTGACCGGGGACGTTGTGTATCTGTGCTGGTCAGAGCTTTGGTGTGCGTTGGTGAGCGTTGCCGCCGCGCAGCATCGTTTCCTTGATCCACTCCCCGCTCACTCCCCGGGCAGCACCGGCAGATTTACAGCGGGCCCAAGTCATCTCGCCCGCTAGTAGCTGCCGCCCTCCAGCCTGTCCGCCGCGCGTTCTGCCTTGTTCGCCGCCGCTTGGAGCAGCCGAGCATAATCAGGCACGTTCACGAGACTGTCCGTGCTGTCCGAGAGTTTGCCCGCCGCTCGCTCTGCTCTTGCTGCGGCTTGTTGGAGCGCAGTGGCGTCGTCAGTGAGCCTCGCCAGGTCATGAGCGGCATCGGCAAGCGTGTTGGCACTGTCTTGCAGATGCAACAGCCCTCGCGCCGCGTCAGCAACCATGAACGCAGTGTCTTGGAGGTGCGCGAGATCATCGGCGGCTCGGCTCAGGGAACTGATCTCGTCTTCAGAGAGGCCGAACCCGTGCACGCGTGGGTCCGCGAGCTCCTTAAGCGTGACCTTGAGTAAAGCCGCTAGCTCCGGTGCCGTCTTCGCGAACTCGTCCAACGCAGGCTCGATGCGGTCAACGAGGGCCGTCTGCGCCCCGCTGATCATTTCGCCAAGTTTTTGCTCTGTCAGGTCACCCAAGCCCGCTAGAGCGCTTACGCCGTCGCTTTCACGCTCGCTCTTCCACCGCTCCAACAACTCCACCGAGTATTGGCCGCTGTTCGTCCCATCGATCTCGGTGTGATGCGGGTGGCACAGAAGGATGAGGTTGGCGAAACCGTTCCGCTCCTTGATTGGCAAGGTTGGGTCGGCGCGTTTCCCGCTGTCCTCAAATGCCCGGATGTGGGCAATCTCCAGGTTCAAGCGAGGTGCGTCATTGACCATCCGAACGGTCGGTACTCCGCAGTTGGGCCAATAGCACCCTCCCCTGGCCAGGGTCATGAGCGCAGCAATCGTTGCGTTGGTGTAGTTGCGTCGCGGCTTCTCGGCCACAGTTCCCCCCTCGCGGTGACGACGAAGAGGAACGGTCCCACGCGCATGCGCACAACACAGCGTCAGTTCCGGACAGTACGCGGGAGGGCTTAACACTGGCACTGGTACGGAGTCCCAGCAGGACCGAGCGGTGCGGCAGCCGCGGCCCGCGAGGTGGTCAGGAAATCGCGGGAGCTCGCCCCGGTGGCCGCGGCCTACAAATGCTCAGGCTGCAGGCCGTGCTCCAAATACGCCACGGCGCCTTCATCGCGAGCAACCGCGGCGCCCTGACACCAGCAGTTCGGCGCGCGTACCGTAGGTCACAGAGAAGCGACGATCGCGGGAGGCTCCGACCGTGAGCAACCAGCCTTGGACCATTGACAGCATCGCGCACGCCATCCCCCATCCCGAGCTGCGCCAGAACTTCCTTCGCGAGGTCCACCTCACCCCCCGCACCGACCTGGAGGCCGTCCTAGACCGCTGGGAGCGCTTCGTGCGCCGCTGGACCCAGGAAGAAGCCCCGAAGATCGAGCAGGTACGGGCGTACTACCAGGAGCACGGCACGCTTCCCCCTGACTACGAGAGCGCGCAGGCCGAGCAGGCTCAGCAGTCCTTCGATGACTGGCGAGCCCGCATGCGTGCTGCGAAGAAGGCCGGAAGCGACGCCGCGTGAGCTGGTCTTGGAAGATCGGGCCCCACGACTTCGACACCATCGCGTCCCTTCCGCCCGAGGCCCACGGGCCGCTGAGTGAAACTCTCGACGTCCTTGAGCAGGACCCGTACGCTGCGTCTGAGCCGTACGGCATCGATGACGGGGTCACTCGGGAAGCACGCTTCGGGACCGCGGGCATCCTGGTCTTCCTGGCGAACTCCCAGACCCAGCACCTGGTGCCTCTCAGCATCACGTGGGCCGGGTAACACCCTGTGGTGTAGCAGCTCTGAGTGGGCTGGACAGGTGTAGTCGGCGAGCCAGCGACCGGGGTTGACCGACGCCTCACATGGAAACGGCCCTGCCCATACCCTGACAGTGACGAGCTGTTCAGAGAGGGGCAAGGCCGCAATGTCTTCAGATGCTACCCCGGACCCTTACGCCGACCCGCTGCGCTTCGGGCAACGCGTACAAATTCTTCGCGAGCGTCGCGGAATGACGCGGCCTCAACTGGCTGACTTCGTGGGCGTCTCACCGCACACCCTGAAGAAGATCGAGAACGGGCAGCAGAAGGCCCCCGCCATGGACATGGTGTTGCGCATCGCCGGGGCCCTGCGAGTGCGTGACCTTGCCGAACTGACTGGCCATCCAGACTCGCACGTCGATCTGTTCATCGGCCCCGGCCACCCACGGCTCGCTTCCGTGAAAGCCGCAGTCGACTCCTTCACCTTGGGCTCCGACGTTGAGCCGCCGCCCGTCGCTCACTTGGAAGCCCGCCTTCACGCCGCGTGGAAGGCTCGCCACCAGGCGCCCAACCATCGCGAGGTCATCGGCCGCTTGCTGCCCGACCTCATCCGCGACGGCCAGGTCCTCGTCCGCCACGCGAACAGCGCGGTCGACCGTCGCGCAGCTCATGCGCTGCTCGCCGAGTCGTACAGCCTGTGTCAGTTCTTCGCGGCCTATCAGCCTGACTCCAGCCTGTTGTGGCGCGTCGCCGAGCGGGGGATGACCGCCGCCCAGGAGTCGGAGGACCCGCACGCGATCGGTGTCGCCGCATGGCTGCTGGCGCAGGCGCACCGCGATAGCGGCCCACGCCACTTCGACGCGGCCGATGCCGTGAACCTCGAAGCCATTCGCTTCCTCGAACCGCTTCTGCCGGACGCCTCGGACGATGTCATCGCCATCGCTGGAGCCCTGCAGTTCGAACTCGGCTACACCGCGGCTCGGCGCCGCGAGACCGGTACCGCGTGGTGGCACTGGGACAAGGCCCGCGAGGTGGCCAAGAAGCTGCCGCAGGACTACTACCACCCGGTGACGTCCTTCTCCCGCGCCATCATGGGCGCGCACGCTGTCACCGTCGCTGTCGAGCTGCACCAGGGCGGGGAATCCGTGCGTCAGGCCGCGAAGGCGGACGAGAGCGTCATCAAGTCCCGCCCGCGCCGGGCCCGTCACAGGATCGAGGAGGCGCGCGGCTTCCAGCTCGACGGGCAGCCCGATGTCGCCCTTGCCACGCTGGAGAAGGCCAACGTCGCCGCGCCGGAGACGATCGCGTACAACGGGTACGCGCGCGGGATCATCCTGGAGGCGGTCGAGTCGAAGCATCCCGCGCGCAGGCGGCGAGCGTCTGAGCTGGCCGTGGACATCGGCATCTTGGCGGCATAGAGGGGACCGGATTCCGGTCCTCCCCCCTCGTCTGCTCCCCTTACGGTCCCGCATGTGAGACACATGACTGCAGTCGTGGGGGTAGGCGGATGACGACCGGACGGGAAGACGGAAGCACGCTCGGTGCGGGAAGTAGCGAATCCCCAAGGCTGGTGAGCGCCGCATTCGACTGGTTGGCGCGCGCGCTGGACGAGCCGCAGCAGGCCCGACGCGAGTGGGATGAGCGCGGTGTCGCGCTGCTGCCGCTCGGCAAGCGGTTCAACATTGTGTGCCTCACCGCCCGGCTCGTACACGCGGCGGTCGGCACTGCCGACCTCGACGCGGTGACCGCGACCCTGGCCGAGCTGCTCCGCGGCCCGGTCATCTACAACGACACGCAGCACGCCTACTACGCACTCACCGAGCCGTACCCGACGGCGCGGTGGGAGTACGCCGCTGAGGCCCCGATGCTGGGCTCCGGGCATCATCTGTGTATGCCGGCCTTCGACCTCACCGGTCCGACGGGCCTGTATTGGGCTGTACCACCGCGCATCGTCGGCGACCTGTGCCCGCTGCCGTCCGTCGCCGCGCTCGTCCACATCGCCCGCGTCCCCCTTCAGGGGAGGACGCGATGAGCCCGCCCGAGACGTGCGCCTCAGAACGACGGGCTCAGGAGGTGTACGAGGGGTACCTCGCGCACATCGATGGCTGCGCACCCTGCCAGGCCGAGGAGGATTGCGAGGAGGCGGCGCGGATTCGTCGTGCTCTCCGCGCCGCACGGGCAGCGGTGACGGAGAGCCCGGCGCTGCGGGCGGCCCGAGCCGAGGCCCGCAAGCGAACCGGCGATGTGTGAGCTGAGCGCCCGGCAGATCTCATGGCAGCAGGTGCCTGTTCATCACCATCGCGGCATCAGCGAGCGCGGGAAGCTCGTCGACTGCTACGTCACCAGAGCGGAGGTCCTCCACCCCCGTGCAGTTGGTGACCAGGAGATCGGGCTCCCTCCAGGCGATGACCACCCGAGCAAGTCCGGCCTTCAAGATGAGCTGGGTGCACGGGAGCGGCCGGGACTTCCGCTTCGTGCATGGCTCCAGGGTGCTGTAGATCGTGGCGCTGGAGAGGCGAGGGTCGTCAGTGGGGAGCTTCGCGAGGGCGGACTCCTCGGCGTGAACGTGGTCATCCGTCTCGCGGGAGTAGCCGTTTGAGATCTCGTTGCCGTCGGCGTCGACGATGACCGCGCCGACGGAGAACGCCGTCTGGCTTGGCGGGCACAGGTGCGCGAGCTGGAGCGCGCGCTCCATCCAGCGGCGGTCACCGTCGTGGTGCTTCATGCTTCGCTCGACTCCTTCGGCAGGTAGCGCAGAAGGACAACATCGCCGATGGTTCGAGCCTCGGCGAGCTTCATCCGCCGGGTGGAACCGCCGGGGTACGCGGCGGGGTTCAGGAAGCTCGGTGCGTCCGCCTCGCCCACGACAAGGGGAGCGATAGCCATGTGGATTTCGTCGGCCAGCCCCTGAGACAGGAAGGCTGTGTGGACCTGTCCGCCGCCCTCGACCATCAGGCGCTCGACCCCCCGCTTCCCCAGGTCGTCCAGGAGCTCGCCGAAGTTGAGTTCCTGGCCTGTCGAGACCACATCGGCCAGGCCTGCGAGACGCTCACGGAGCGTCTCCTCACCGCCGTCGGTCGTGTAGGCCACCTTCTCGCCGCCGTGATGCCAGAACTTCAGGTTCGGGTCGATATCACCGCTGGCACTCACAGTGACCTTCAGCGGGAACTCCGACTTGCCAGCCGCGACCCGCTTCGCGCGGCGCTCTTCGCTGTTCACCAGGAGTCGGGGATTGTCGGCACGCATGGTGCCAGCGCCGATGAGGATCGCGTCCGAGTCCGCCCGTACTTGGTCAACACGGTCGAAGTCGTCGGCATTGCTCAGCAGCAGCCGAGTGGCGCTGGTGTCGTCGATGTGGCCATCGATAGACGTCGCAACGCTCAGGATCACGTACGGACGGGGCACAGCGGTTCTCTCCTTGTGGTGACTGGGCATGCTGGCTCAGGCCTGCCGGAGTACGGCCTCACTCATGGCCTCTTTGAAGTCGGTCACACCGGCGACGGTACGCCACTGATTTAGCTGGCTGTCGAGTTGGGCCAACTCGCGGGAGATGCGGGCAGAGCCCGTTTCGAGCCCGATGTTCAGGGCTTCCAGCCCCGTGGTGGCGGCCTGCTCGGGCTCTCCGGCACCGGCGTGAGCGACGGCAGCCCGGCTGAGGTAAACGCCGCGGTCTCGGTGGAAGCCAGGCGGCAGGCCCGCGATGGCATCGTGGAACCCTTCGGCCGCTGCCGAGTAGTCGCCGAGCACGCTGAGGCTGTGCGCTCGCTGTACTTCGATGTACGGGACGTCCAGCCATACGCCCCACGGCGATGCAGGGTCTGGGTCCATAGTCTGCCGAAGTTCGTGCGCGTGCTCGTACGCCCGCTGAGCCGCGTCCTTCTCTCCTCGGAGGGCGTAGCCGTGCGCTCCGTAGGTGGCCGCGACGGCTGCCAGACGACTCCGTGGTGTGGCCATGTCCTCGGCTGCTTCGGCGACATCGACGGCTTCGATGGCGTCATGCATGTCACCGGCGAGCTGGCTCCTGCGGGCCAAGATGTAGTTCGTCAGATCCGGGTCCCCGGACATGTGTGACGCCTCCAGCGCTTGCTGCATCCAGTGCTGCGAGGCCCGAAAGTCGCCGATGTCCTGTGTGAGCCAGCCACACAGCTCAGAGAACTGTGTCTGCAGCTGGATGAGCGCGCGCCGGTCCGCCCTCCGTCGTTGCTCTCGGAGTTCCTTGATGGCTGCGATCTGCTGTTTGACGATGGGGATGACGTTGTGGGCCCCGAACAGGTTGTCGTTGTCGATGAGCACTCGGCGGGTGGCCTGGAAGTGCTCAATGGGGTTCATGCCACTCGGGGGCCGCGGAGTGCGGATGCTCACTGCAGTGGCGACCTCTGGGATCGCCGACAGCGCGGCGGCAGACCCCAGAGCACCCAGCATGGCTCGACGGGAGAGAGACACGTGGATGATCCTTCCGTCATCAGTACGAACGGGGACGGATATCCCCTCCGACGACGGTGCCTCTGTGCCAGCGTCCCCTACCAGGGACACAGGAGTCTTGGACACATGCAGGCCGGGATTGGACACATGGACACGGGCCGGATCCGGAACTCCTCCCCGCCCAGTGATTCGGTTGTACTCCCGGATCAAGGAACCACCGGCGTCCAACTCGCGGTCGTACGAAGCAACCAGATCTCCGGAGCCCGCCTGCTCGCCGCGCTCCACCCTCGCCATATAGCTCGGGGTGAAGCGGATCTTCTGCTCAAGTTTGCCGAGCGACAGCCGACGGTGAGTCCGCCAGGCGCGCATCTCCGCACCCAGTTGATGCCACGGACTGGCGTCAGGCGTGAGGTCGTTCGGGCGCTGTCCCATCTCCCCCTCCTCATGTGACCTTCGTGGCCTGTTCGAGAGGCCACATGTCGAGCCTGGCGGTCGGTCAAGCCAAGCCTCTAGAACTGGTTCTGCAAGGCGAGATCAGCCTATCGATGCAGGTCGGACGGAGGGAGGCGTGATGAGCATTCGAGGAGACAGGACAGCGCCCGAACAACTAGGCGGAGTCGGTCCGTTCTTCTTCGAGCTTCGCCACGCGCTCGCAAAGCTCCGCGAGTTGAGCGGTGACTGCGCTCAACTCGCCCTGCAAATCGAGAAACCCTCGGGCCCGATCCTGCGCGCTCGCATCATCAGTGGTTTCGGCAACGAAGGTGCCGCTGCCGGGTCGGGAGTCCGCCAGACCCTCGCTCTTCAGCACGTCGTAGGCACTCTGAACGGTCGCGAGGGCAACCTTCAGGTGCTTGGCGAGCTTCCGGCCAGGCGGGAGTGCAGCCAGTGGCTCCAGTTCACCGGCCGCGATCCGGGACCGGTAGTACGCCGCGATGTCCTTCGCCGTCGGTGCGCTGCCGCCGCTCCACGCCATCCAATCCATCCCTAGAGCGTAACCGCTCTAGGTCAATCCAACCTTTCCCGCGCCACCTCTTGCATTCGGAACTGACCTAGGTCAATCTGAATGTGCGCCGCCGACAGATCCCGAAAGGGATTCACGAGCTGCGGTTGCAAGTTCTTGACCTGCATGAATGCTCCGCCGGATCCGCTTGCACGCGGTTCGAGCGGCAGGGGAGACGTAGAAGTCCGTCGTCTTCACGGATCGATCGGTGTCATCGGCTAAGCCGCTGGTCTGACCCTCGGGCGTAGACCCAGGGATCGGATCGGCGGGGACCCCGGTGATTGGGCTGCACCCGGTCCATGACAGGTAGCCATTCCAGGGAGATCGACTCAGCGAGTGACGACTGAGTGACGTGGTGACCAAGCGCCGTCCAAAGGAGGCGGAGCAAGGCGCATCTGGGAGCCGCGAGACGACAGTGACGGGCTTGCCCGTCACTCGTCATGCGGGCAGGGCGCCGACCAGATATCTGCGGCCTGCCCGTTTGATGAGGGCTTTCGAGCTTCTTTCCCTCTACGGCGCGCGGCCCCGGGTGGCTAGACCCGGAGCCGCTGTTTGGGCCGTTCCCGTTCCGTCTGATCTCAGAGGAGTACGACCCATGAAGTGCATCGTTGCTGGTCATATCGCCGTTACCGCGAAGGAGTTCGCGGAGTTGGCGTTGGGTTTTGCCGAGCGTGCGGCGGGGTTCGACCCGGAGCTGTTCACCGGCACCGCCGAGGAGTCCGCGAAGGATCGGGCGGCGCGGCTGGCCGTGGCGCGCGAGGTGGTCAAGGAGTTGAGGGAGGTCGACCCGGTGGCCGCGGCCTACGCCCACGCGCTGCTGAAGACGAGTGACCTGCCCAAGCAGGCCCCGCGCTCCCGGCGGACGCGGAAGGCGTCGGCGCGGCGTTCGGCCGCGTGCGGGGCGCAGGGTCTGGCGGTGGCGGCGTGAGCGCGGACCAGGCGGTGAAGGACGTGATGGTTCCTGTGCTGGCACTGCGCGTGCTGGCCCTGGACTTCCCCGATCTGCCCGCGCCGACCATGCACATCTCCTCCATCTATCCGGAGCGGCTGGAGCTGTCCCTGCACGACGACTTGGGGGCGTTCGAGCCCTGGCGGGTCGCGCTGGGTATCGAGCGTGCTGCCGTGGACTTCCACACCCAGGGCGATGGCAAGACCTGGGTGCTGCAGGCGCACGCCGACTACGCGGGCGCCACGGTGCGGCTCCTCGCGTTCGGCGCCGCCCTGACCCAGGAGGAACTGTGACCTACACACCCAACGCCCTCGGAAAGGTCCGGGGCGTCAACCCGTTCGCCGTCATCGAGAAGCTGCTGACGCTGGCGGCCCTGACGGTCGTGGCGGTCACCGTCGGCAGTCAGCTGGCCCCGATCCTGGGACTGGACGGCAGGCTCGGCACGATCGCGGCCTGGTTCATCGCCCTGGTTTTTGACGCGCTGTGGATCGGCGCGCTGAAGCTGTCCGAGCAGGCCATCCGGCAGCGCAGTGTTCTGGGGATGGCCGTGATGCTGTCCGTGGCCGCTGCCTCGATGGCCGGGTCGGTCGTGATCCTGCTGCTGATGGGCCATGCTCGCGTCTTCGCGCTGGTTCCGGTGGCCGCCGCCGTGTTCATGGGGTTGCGGATCTTCGCGGATCACATGCTCGCCGACGATGCGACGTCCCGGGTCATCGCGGAGCAGTCCGCGGCGGCCCGCAACACCCTGGCTCTCACCTATGCCGATGCCCGGCAGTTGAAGGCGGGCGCCGAGAACGAGGTCGTCATCGAGACGGCCGAGACGCTCGCCCAGGCACACCGCCAGGCGGTGCAGGCCAAGGCGCTGACCGGCATGCAAAAGAAGATCAACAAGGCGCGTGCCACGGCCGAGGAGAAGCTGACGGCCTCCGAGAAGAAGCACGGGGTGAAGGCAGAGGCTTTCGCGGCCCGCGCGCTGGACGTGCTCCCCGCACCCGCGGGCCTCCCCCTCGGAATTGAGTCTCCCGCCCCCGCCGATTCCGAGGGCGGCCCGGATCTGCCGGTCGTCCCGGCCCCGTACACACCGGCCGCCACCCCCCAGGAAGCCGCGCCCTCGGAATCCTCGGAAGGCTCCGACCTGCACGAAAACCCTCGGGAGGGCGACCCCTCGGAATCCGGCTCGGGTAATTCCGAGGGCCCCTCGGATCTTTCCGAGGGTCCGGGGCGCAAGCCCGGTCTCAACGACGAGCAGCTGTATTTCATCGGGCGCCGGATCTTCACCGAGCTGGCCCCGCCGAAGAGCCTCAATGGCTTCATCAACGCCATGAAGGCGCAGGGCGCCACGGCCAGTTACGAGCGGATGGCCAAGACCTACGAGCAGCTCCAGGCGGAGTTCGCCGAGCAGGGCGCGTAGTCCGGCACACACCAATGCAGCCCGGCCCCTCCGTGAGGGACCGGGCTGTGTTGCGACTGCCGGAAGACAGTCGAATGCACCGCATCCCCTGGCCACCGGTTGGCCGACGGCTGGCGGGCTGGCGGACATGGTCCGCAGGTCCCGCAGGTCCGCCGCGCAGATCCGGCACAGGCCACGAGGGGTTCGTCCTTCCCACCCCGATAGAGAGATGAGGACGTATGACCGCCGAAGCGGTCGAAGAGACGAAAGAAGCGAAACCCGCAGCGAAGCCGATCCGGCCCGCGGCGAAGAAGCCGATGTCGGAGGAGGCCCGCTGGCTGATCGGTGGGCTCGCTGTCACGGTGCCCGCCTCCGGGCTGGTCTACCGCGACGCGGTCGAGTCCTGGGTGTACGACAACCGGTGGTGGCTGCTCGGCATCGCCGTGCTGCTGGTCGGATCGTGCGCGCTGGCCATGAACAGGGCCCGTCGGCGCGCCCACGGGCCACGTCGGCGCAAGGAGGCCCCCGTCGTGTCCGCGCTCGCCTCCGAAGGCATCCAAGACCCCGCGCCGCGCAGCCCTTTGGCGGGCTCTGGAACTCCGGAAGAGAGGCTTGCCGCCGTGCCAGACGAGACAGAGATGACGGCGGCACCGGCCGTGCCGGGTACGCCGCCGGGGGAGGTGCCCGCTTCCTTCCAGATCGACGAGGCCCCGAAGCTGGCGGCCGCGCTGAAGCTCGACTACGCGGCGGGCAAGCCCCGCACGCTCAGCCGCGGCCGAGTCGAGCTGGGCGAAGAGTGGGTCATCGAGCTGCCGCCCGGCGGCGTGTACGGGGACGTGGCGGGCAAGTCCGAGCGGGTCATCTCCTGGCTCGGTGTGGACGCGACCACGGTCACGATGCGGCCGGGCCAGAGCCTGCGGCACGTGGTCATCACCGTTCTCGACCAGCCCGTCTACAGCCGCATCCCGGCCCTTCCCGACCCGGTGGACGCCGCACAGCGGGGCGTGATCCCGGTCGGCTACGACATGTACGCCGCCGTGGTGGAGATCAAGTCTCCGGTCGGCGATACGCACATTCTGGTTGCCGGATCGTCCGGCGGCGGAAAGACCGAAGAGATCAAGTGGCTCGTCTATTTCGCCCTGGTCAACGGCTGGGACATCGTCCTGGTCGACGCCAAGGGGGACGGGGATCTCGCGTACGCGGAAAAGGCGTGCCTGATCTACGAAGAGGTTCCCGACCACGACCGGATGATGGACATCATCGCTTTCGTGGAGGAGCGGCACGAGAAGCGCTCTGCGGAGAACAGCGCATCGGTCCGCGCCGGAATGGGCAAGGCGCATCACCGGCCGCTGCTCTTCATCATCGACGAGGTCAGCACCTATACGGATGAGGCCGACTCGAAGAAGGAGGCGGCCGAGTTTGAGAAGAAGATGAAGGCTGCTTCCAGGAAGTTCCGTTCATCGAAAATCCTCGTCGTGCTGTCGACGCAGAACCCGAAGGCCGAAGTCATCAACACGTCGATTCGCGCGAATCACCGTGTGCGGCTGGCGTTCGGATGCGCGGAGACCGGACAGTCCGATGTGATCCTGGGAGGCGGCACGGCGAAGTCCGGGCATGACGCCTCAAAACTTCCCGGAATTGACGGGGCGGCGATTCTCCAGGTCAAGGACAACTGCCGTGAGATGCGCGGGTTCCTCGTCACCGACGAGGAACTCAATGAGGCCATCGATGCCCGGGTAGAGGAAGCCCAGGAAGCCGAGCCCGAACACGTACGGCTCGTCCGTGAGGCGTATGCCGACGAGGCGTTCCTGTCCACCGTCGAATTCGCCTCCCGGCTCCGTGAGTTGGGGGTGGACATTGCCGGTGGGGATGACCGTACGGCGGTGGGCAAGGCTGTCTCGGCATGGCTGGCCGAGAGCTTCGGGCGGCCGATTCCTTCGGTCTCTGTCGACCGCGTCCAGGGGCGTCGCCTGAGCGACATCCTGTCCCGCTAGGCACTCTGCGGGCACCCTGCACCCACTCTGTCGCCACCCTGCGGCCACTGTGTGCCGCAGGGTCGGTTCAGGGTGCCCGCAGAGTGCCGTACGGGGTGACTGGCCTGCGTGAACACACCTGAAGGAGGGTGGGAGATGAAAGGGTCCGCGATCGGCCTGGTGGTGGTCGGATCGAGCCTGTTGGCGGTGACCGCCACGAGCCTGACCGGCAACCCGGCCGTCAGCGGCAAGGCCACCTCGGTAGCCAACCGCACGGCGCCCGGATCGGTGCCCAGGAAGTACGAGCGGCTCTTCAACGCCTGGGGCAATGAGTGCGATGCGCTCACCCCCAGCATTCTGGCCGCGCAGCTCAAACAGGAATCAGGGTTCAACCCCCGCGCCAAATCGCCGGTCGGGGCCATGGGCATAGCGCAGTTCATGCCCGGAACCTGGCAGAACTCCGGCGTCGACGGCAACGGAGACGGCAAAAGAGACGTGTGGGATCCGGAAGACGCGATCCCCTCTGCCGCCAAGTACATGTGCTCCGTCTCGAAGGACGTGAAGGACGTCCCCGGGGACGAGACGCGGCTTGCGCTGGCCGGTTACAACGCCGGTCCCGGGGCGGTGAAGAAGTACCGGGGGATACCGCCGTACAAGGAGACGGAAAACTACGTCTCCACCATCATGGCGTCCGCCGCGAAGATGGGACAGACGGTCGGCGGGAAGTCCGATGTGGCGGTAGAGGCGGTCAATTACGCGTCCGCGCAGATCGGCAAGGACTACGTGTGGGGCGGCAACGGGGATACCGACGGCGGTTTCGACTGCTCGGGTCTCACCAAAGCCGCCTACGCCCAAGCCGGTGTCACCCTGCCCCGGGTCGCCAACGCCCAGTACGCGCACCTGAAAAATGACGGTGCGGTCGTCGACAAGAGCGATCTGACCATCGGTGATCTCGTCTTCTTCAGCCAGAAGAAGAGGACGGGAAAGGCCAGTGCCACCGATATCGACCACGTCGGCATTTACCTGGGAAGGGGTCATTTCCTGAACGCGCCCCGCACGGGGGCGAAGGTCCGTATCGAAAAGGTCTGGTGGGACACCTACATGGGTGCTGGCCGGGTCTACCCCAAATCCGCGAACACGAAGGAGGCGTGATGAACGGCCAGTGCATCGCCACGACGCAGGCCATGTATTCGGTGGCCTCGTCCGCTCACAGCCTGGAGACCACGGTGTCCGTCCTGACGGGCCTGACGGTCTTTCTGGTTCTCGCCTGTGCCGGGGCCGTGCTCGTCGCCCTCCGGCTCGGCGCCGCCCTCAAGCGCCTGACCGCGCAGCAGCCCCACACCGTCCACCCCACGTCCGAGAGGGAGTTCTGATCATGGGCAAGTTCACCGGAACGATCGTCGTCGCTGGCCCGGGTGATGGCTGCATCACCAAGTCGGACGGGAGTAAGGACTGCTCGAAGGGGGCCAAGCAGGTCGTCAAGACGGTCAACGACACCGGCCCGGACCTGGGTCCGGTGGCCGGGTTCCTGCCGCTGTACGGCGTGATCATGGGCGTCCTGATCGGCGCGGTCATCCTGGCGATCGCGACCGGGGCGGTCATCTCGGCTGGACGCGGCGGTGTTCAGGCCGGGTTCAAGAAGGACGGCTCGGCGCTGAAGAAGACCGCGATCACCGTGGGGGGTCTGATCGTGCTGCTGCTCGGCGTGCTGGCCATCGGCCCGTCCATCGCCACCGCGCTGGGCGGCTGAACCGTGGCCGACGACAAATGCGGCCTGATCCGGGGCGCCGCCCGCGAGTTCTGCGAGCGGGGCTCCGGCGGCGGCGGCTCGGGGGGCAAGCCGGATGAGCTGACTCCGGAGATGCCCGAGGCGCTCGATCCGCTGGGGGCGGCCGCGAACTGGCTGTCGGATCAGGCGTCCGCCCTGTACCGGCTGATGGACAAGTCGATGATGGCGGCGGCCGATCCGCTCGGCGGTATCAAGGGCGGCACGCTGGCGAAGGTGTACAACCCGGTGGCGGGGCTGGCCCTGCTGATCGGTGCGGTGGTTCTGGTGGGCGGGCTGATCTTCTGGATCGCCCGCCCTTCGGGGCCCGCCTTCAAGAAGGCGGGCTCGGCGGGCGGACGGTTCTTCGGCCTGCTCTTCGGGGTGAGCGTCATCCCGGTGGCCGTGGTGCTGATCGCGTTCGCGCTGGGCCAGTTCTCCGCGCTCATCTACGCGGACCTGGCCGACCACCCCTTCAAGGGGATGGAGACCTCGCTGCTGGGCTCCCGCGACAACCCCTATGGCCGCCTGGCGCAGGCGGCGGTGGTGCTGCTGTCGGTCGGTCCGCTGTGGCTGCTGTGCGTCATCGCGCCGCTGGCCGTGCTCGCCGCCGTGGTGTTCTTGCCGCTGTCCGCCGCGCTGGGGGTCGGCAAGGGCTGGATGAAGTCCCGTAGCGGCAAGGCGCTGCTGCATCTGCTCGCGGCGGTGTTCCTGGCCCGGGTGCCGGTCGCCATTACGTTGATGTTCCGCACCGTGCTGCCCAAGGGCGCGCTGACTGACCTGCTGCTGACCGCCGCCAGCACGGTTGTGTGCCTGTACATCCTGTTGAGCCTTCCGGCGATGGCCAAGAGCGTTGCCGCGGCGGTCACCCGGGCCCCGAAGCTGCGGACGCAGAGCGAGGGGCGCACGGCGGTCACCAAGCTGCCCGCCGACACCGAGCGCCAGGTCCACGCCCGGCGGCTGGCCGCAGCCCAGGCCGGGCCCGGCAAGCCGAAGGCGCCCCGGCAGGCGGCTTCCGTGCACACGCCGGGACGGCGCCCCTACCCCGGTGGCGGCAAGGGCGTGCGGGCCGCGTTGAAGGCCCCTGGCCGTTCGCCGGGCAGTGCCCAGGCCGCCGATTCCGGTGCTTCTCGCACCACGCCCCAGCGACAGGAGAGGATCCGTGATGTCCGTGTCCCGGACGTATCTGCTCGATCCGCTGTACGAGACCGAGACGCTCAAGCTCCCCCCGTCCCGCACTGACCTGGCGGTCATCGGGGCCGGGGTCGCGCTCAGTGCCGTCCACGGGGTCGCGGTGCCCGGCATTCTGGGCACGCTGACCTGCATCGTCCCGGCCGCTGTGGCCGGGGCCCTCGCCCTGGTCAAGACGGGCGGATCCACGGTCGTCGAACGGGCTGGCCGTCGTGGCGGCCACGCGCTCAGGAAGCGCGCCCTGGCCCGCGCCGTGCGCCGGTACGAGGCCAAGCAGGACCTCGGGGAGCCGGAGGTGGAGCAGGCTCTGCCCCACCACACCGTCTTCACTCGCATCAATGATCTGGTGTGGCACGAGCGGGACGGCTACGCCTTCCCGCAGGGCGGGGGCAGGCTGCTGGCGGCGTTCGAGTGGGTTACCGACGGTGCCGCCCTCAAGGACGGCGCGCACCGTGACCGCGCCCACGACGCGCTCGCCGCGTTCCTGGAATGGGTCGCCGCCACCGGTCACGGGTCCTGTGTGCGCATCGTGCACGCGGTCAGCCCGTATGCCGGTGAGCGCGATGTGCGGGCCGAGCAGGGCGGCGATCTGGCCGACTCCTACCGGGAGTTGATGAGCATGGTGAATGCGGCGTGCGATGTGCACGCCACCGTCATCATGCTGTCCGTGCCCGCCCACGGCGCCGACGTCGAAGAGGAGACCGCCTGGGCCCGCGCCGCCTTCGAGCAGGCGCAGGTGTGCGGGATCGAGACCGGCCGCATGTGGGACCGTCCCACCTGGGACATCGCGCTGGCGCCGATCCGGGGCGGCGACCTGTACGAGATCCACGAGGGCCTCTTCCGCTCCGGTGACTTCGTCACGGCCACCGCCACCGTCACCGACTTTAGGCGCGGTGAGCGGGCGCCGGACTTCTGGCGTCCGATGATCACGACGCTGCCCCGGGTGACGCGGACGACCGTGGTCGAGTATCTGCCGCTGGATCGGCGCAGGGCGGAGAAGCGGTTGGAGACCGGCGAGATGCTGCGTACCGCGACCGCCCGCGACGAGCAGGACGTGCGCCGCGAGAAGACCTCCACCCGGACCGGGCGGCGAGCCGCCGAGCTGCACGAGCAGGACATCTCTGATGGCGCCGCCTACGTGAAGGTCGCCGCCCAGATCATGATCCAGGCCCGCGACGAGGCGGACCTGAAGGAGTTCCGCCGCGATGTCGAGCAGAACGCGGTCTCGGTCGGCGCGCACCTGGCGTGGATGGACAAGGAACACGAACGGGGATGGCACGCCGCGCTGCCCATCCCGGGAGGGGAGATCACATGCTGACCACCACCACCCGCCAGGCGGCGGGCCTGTTCCCCGGCTACGCGTGCAAGCCGGTCACCGACGGGGCACTGATCGGCGCCTCGCTGCTGGACGGCTCCCCGTTCCGCCTCACCCCCGTCGACTGCGACCAGGAAGTCCTGCCCTCCACCGGCATGGCGCTGCTCGGCACGCTGGGCAACGGGAAGTCGACCAATACCAAGGTCGGGGCGTTGCGGGACATGGCCCGGCCTGGGCGCCGGTACGCGGTGCTGGATGCTAAGGGTGAGGACGGTGTGGGCGAGTGGGACGCGGTCGCCGCGGCCCTGCACCTCACCCCGGTCCGCTTCGGTGAAGGGGTGTGCCTCAACCCTCTCGACGCGCGGATTCCCCCGCTGCACCGCGTGCAGCTGGTGGCGGTGCTCGCCGAGCTCGGCGGCCACCGGCCGCTGTCGCCCGGCGCGCGGATGGCGCTGGACGCGGCCATGGAATCCCCCGCCGCCCGCACGCTGTCCGGGCTGATGGGGGCGGTCACCTCGCTTCAGGCGGACGCGATCCCCGGACGCTTCGACCAGCGGCAGCTGCTCGCCTTCGGGCAGGAAGTGGTGCAGGCGCTTTCGCCGTTCATCCGCTCGGCGACCCGCGGCATGCTCGACGGGGAGACGTCGGTGTCGCTGGATGAGCGGCTGACCGTGTTCGACTTCTCCCGCATCGACCGCACCTCGATCGCGCTGCCCGCGCTGATGTCGGTCGTGGGGGTGTTCCTGGAATCGGTGTGGCTGGCCCAGGGCGGTGCCGATCACGGCATCCATTCGACGCTGATCGTCGAAGAGGCGTGGCAGATCCTCAAGCACCCGGCCACGGCCGGGCTGTTGCAGCGGATGATGAAGTACTCCCGCCGTGAGGGCCTCTCGGTCACCTCGGTCGCGCATAGCGCCAAGGACGCCACCTCTGAGGAGGCCAAGGACCTGCTGCGGCTGGCCTCCACCCGGGTCCTGCACCAGATGGATGAGGGTGAGGCCGAGCAGTGCCGGGGGCTGTTCTCCCTGCCCGACTGGGCGGTGCGGCAGATCCCGTTGCTGGGCCGGGGACAGGCCATCTGGCAGACCGGACGGCACGTGAACCTCGTGCAGACCCTGGTCACCGACTACGAGAAGCAGCTCTGCTTCACCTCC
Source organism: Streptomyces kanamyceticus (assembly GCF_008704495.1). NCBI lineage: Bacteria > Bacillati > Actinomycetota > Actinomycetes > Kitasatosporales > Streptomycetaceae > Streptomyces > Streptomyces kanamyceticus. The sequence goes on along the minus strand of NZ_CP023699.1, from coordinate 4,706,197 downwards.
CGGCGCCGCGACGCAGCCCAGGGCAAAGCCCCCGCGACCCGGCCCGCCGCGAGCGGTGAGTGGGCGTGGGAGATGCCGCCCAACGTCATCGAACACGCCGCCTGACCCCGCTCTCCGCACCTGCCCCGCCGCGCCCCGCCCCCTGTTCCGGGCGGGGCGTCGCCGTTGCCCGGAAGGGAGCAGCCGATGCGCTGCCAGTACTGCGGCCAAGACAAGCCGGACGTGACCATCCGCCGCGACCCGTTCGCGTGGGAGGCCGGCGATCAGGACGTGCAGGAACCGATGTGCGATCCCTGCGAGCAGATCAGGTTCGAGGACTCCTGAGATCCAACTCCGGTCGCTCCGCCTGGTCTTCGCCCGCCCCGTGGGGCTGGCGAGGGCCGGGCAGGCCGACCGGCCCGCACCGCACGCACCGTCTCAACTCGGAGGCTTCACCGTGCTGTTGGACAAGAGCACACCCACCCGTTACGAGATCAGCATCAACCCCGTCGGCCCGGCCCGGCGCCCCGGCTGGCTCGGGACCGTGATCATCCTGCTCCTGCTCGCCGTGGCAGCCGTGATCGCGCAGCGCGACGAGGGCACCAGCACCCCGCCCCGGCCCGAGCACACGCCGAGCGCCGACGTCCGCACTCACGGCCAGGAGATCCCCGCATGAGCGCCGCCCTGTGGCCCGTCGTGGCCCGCATCACCGCCGCCCTGGACGCGTCCAACGGCCGTACCGAACACGAGATCGCGATGCGCCTGCTCAAGGTCAGCGAGGAAGCCGGGGAAGCGGCCGCCGCCTACATCGGCATGACCGGCCAGAACCCCCGCAAGGGCATGACCCACACCCGCAACGACGTCGCCCAGGAACTCGCCGACGTCATCGTCGCCGCCGCGGTCGCTCTGCTCTCCCTCACCGACCACGCCCCCTCCGTGCTGGACGCCAAGCTGCACAACGCCGCCCACCGCCTGCCCCTGCCACCCAAGGGCAACCACTGATGGCCCGGCTGCGCATCAAGCGCACCAACTGGCCCCGGCCCGCGCTCATCCTGACCGACACGCCGCGTCCCGACTGCCGCGACTGCGAGGGCGAGGGCGGCATCGAGGAGGACTACGGCGACAACGCGACCGGCGAGTACGCGGGCACCCACTGGTATGCGTGCACTTGCTGGAACGAACAGCGCCGCTGGGTCCTGCTGCCCCTGCCGCGCCGCCGCAGGTGGCGCTCGCGCCGCGACCTGGACCCGTGGGCCGCCAACGGCTACAGCGACGAACCGCCCTTCTAGCTGTGCCCGGGGCGGCCGCCACGTCTCGCCAAAGAATCGCGGCCGCCCCGGCTCCCCGTTCCCGTCAAAGAAGGAGGAGTACTCCAGCATGACGTCTTCCGCCCTGCCCCGGCGAGTCCACCCCGGGCCACAGCCGACCGGGCATCTGGCCACCGCGCTCGCGCTCGCGTCCAAGGGCGTGCCTGTGCTGCCGCTGCGCGTGGGCAAGGCCCCGTTCAACAACTGCCCGGCCTGTGCCAAGAACGCGTGCGGCGGCCGCCCGCACATGAAGCAAGCCGGGCCCTGCACCTGCCCGCGCCCCTGCCACGCCTGGGCCGCCGCGACCACCAACCCCGACACCCTCACGTCCGCGGCGTGGGCGCGGGCCTGGCGGGAGGCGGCGGCGGTGGCCTACCACCCCGGTGGCGTTCGCCTCACGGTCGTCGACCTCGACCACGCCGACGCGATCACCTGGGCGCACGCGCACCTGCCGCCCACCCGCACCGTGCCCACCACACGCGGCCAGCACTGGATCTACCTGGGCACCATGCCCTCCACCAACGGTGTACGCCCCGGCGTGGACATCAAGTCCCGCATGGCCTACGCCCGTTGGCTCGGTCCCGGCACCGGCCGCCTCACCGCCCTGCCGGACACCGTCCGCGCGCTCGCCGTGAAACCCGCCCCGACCCGGCCCCTGCCCGATCCCGCTGCCGCGCCTGCCCCGCCCGGAGGCGGTGCCTGCCCGCACCGCATGCCCGCCTACCTGGCTCGCGGCCTCACGATGGCGGAGCAGGCCATCACCGAGGCGACCAGCGGGGTGCACGCCACCGTGTACCGCACGTTCCTGGCGGTGCTCTCCACTCACGGCCGGTGCGGCTGCCTCACCGACGCCCACGTCGGGCGCCTGTTCGCCGCCGCGCAGGCCAAGGGCGAAAGTGCCCGGCACTGCGCGGACGCGTGGGCCAACGCCCGTTCCACGTTGGAGCTGTGAGCGTGTCCGACGACGAGAAGGACCCGGCCCGCAAGGTCATCACCGACTACGCGCAGTCCCACTTCCGGTACTTCCGCACGGTCGAGGGCACCGTGTACGCCCAGCGCATCGGCCACCCCGTGGCCCGCCCCATCCGCTCCCAGGGCACCACCGGGAGCCACCGTCAGGAACTCATGGTCGGCCTCTTCCGCGACGGGGTCGGCGTCTTCAACGGAACCGCCCTCAAGGAGGCGTTGGACTTGATCGAAGCACTCGCGCTCACCGAGCAGGTACAGCCCACGCACATCCGCGTTGCCCCCGGCTTCGACGGCGCCACCTGGCTCGACCTGGGCCGCGACGACGGACAGTCGGTGCGTATCCACCCCACCGGCTGGGACATCCGCGTCCCCGACCCCGCGGAGGTCTGCTGGCGGCGCACCCAGCTCACCGGCGAACTCCCCCTCCCCACCCGGGACACGAACGGCAAGGGCCTGGACCAGCTGCTGCGGCTGTGCAACTTCGCCGACGCCCCCACCGAATGCCTGGCCGTCGCCTGGCTCATCGGCTGCCTCGAACCATCCGTCCCCGTCCCCGCCCCGTTCCTGACCGGCCCGCAGGGCGCGGGCAAGTCGACTGCCGGGCGGATGCTCATCCGTGTCATCGAGGGGATGAGTAGTGACCTGCGGCGTCCCCCGAAGGACGAAGAGAACATGATCACGGCCGTAGCCGCAGGGTGGATCACCGCGCTGGACAACCTCTCGCACCTGGCCCCGGATCTGTCCGACCTGATGTGCTGCGTCATCACCGGAGCCGAGAGCATCAAGCGCGCGCTGTTCACCGACGGCGACGTCGTGCGCTCCCGCTACCGCCGCCCGGTGCTGCTCACCGGCATCGACGTCGGCATCATCCGGCCCGACCTCGCCGAACGCCTCCTGACCCTGCGCCTGGTGCGCCCCCGGGTACGGCGCACCGAGGCGGAGCTGTGGGCGGAGTACGCCGAGATCTTGCCCGCCGTGCTCGGCTCGCTCCTGGACCTGACCGTCAAGGTCCGCGCGGCCGAAGCGGAAACCCCCACCGACCTGCGCATGGCCGACTTCGCGCACCTGTGCGCCCAGCTCGACACGGCGATGAGCTTCGGGACCCTGGCCGCCTACCGGGCCAGCCTGGACGACCTGAACGACGACGTCATCGAGGGGGACCTGCTGGCGCAGACGGTGCTGCAGCACGCAGCCGAACTGGCCCCCGGTGAAGAGGTACGGATGACGTCGGCCGAGTGGCTGCACTGCCTCACCGCGCTCTACAGCGGCGAGGAATGCCGTCCCCTGCCCAAGGGCTGGCCCACCACCGGCAAGGTGCTGTCCGACCGGCTGCGGCGCATCCAGCCCACCCTGGCCTCCCGGGGCGTCCTGGTTGAGTGGGGCCGCACCAGCGCGGCCCGCTACATCGAGCTCAGCCGCCAGCCCCCGGCCCCGCCGCACACACAGCAGACCGCGTTCTGACCGCGCGTACAGGCGGACAAGCAAGAGGAGCACACACAACCCTGGGTGTGCTCCTCTTGCGGTTCGGCGGCTCCGCCGCCCTGCAAAGGTCGCGCCGCGAAGCGGCCCGCTCTTCACGCTCTGAGCGACGACGCACAACCACAGAAACCACCCCCGTCTTTTTCCTAAGTAGGGAAGATCTGCGTCACCGCGTCATCACGGCCCGACAGACGGCCGCTGACCAGCACAGACAACGGTGACGCAGACGGCGAATCCTGCGTCACCCCCGCGTCACCCGCGTCACCCCGTGACGAGAGCCCGTGTCACTGATGACGCAACGCCCAACCTGCCGCGTCACCCAAAACCACAGGTCAGAAGCCTGATTGACGCAGCTGACGCGATGACGCAGAAATCCGCGCCTAGGACAGGCGCAGACTCCCGAGACCGACCCCAATCACATTCGATCCGTTGACCAGCAATGTTGCGGATCCCCCAGAAGGCTGAGAGGAGTCATGAAGGTGTTGAGGCGAACCGGACTTCCCACGAGCTATTCGGCCGGGGAGGTGGCGGCATCCCTGGGGTGCTCGGAGTGGTGGGTTAAAGAGCAAGCCCGCCGACGGCGCATCCCGTTTCTTCGGAGTGGTGGCGGCTACCGCTTCACGAGCGACCACGTGCAGGAGATCTTCCACCTTCTTGAAGAGCGCCCTAGTCAGGCGAGCGCCGTCGAAGGCAGCTCGCCCCCGCGCCGATGCGCGAATACGCAGCCGACCAAGTCAGTGACGAGCCTGCGTGCGCGTAGCCCGAGGCGGGCACGCAAAGCCGCCTGATAGAAGAACCGTTCGTGAGGGGGTGGAAGCCGCCAAGGCTCCCGCCCCCTCACATTTTTGTGAGAGGCAAGCATGGGGTACGGAGAGAAGCGCGGAGACTACTACCGAGGCCGGTACTGGATCGCACCCGGCGTGCTCCGCACCGTCGAAGACGCCAACGGCAACACGATCCGGTACTCCACCAAGCGCGAGGCCGCGAAGGCGGCGAACGATCTGGAAGCCAAGGTTCGAGAAGTCGGCTATCGCGACCCGGACGCAGGCAAGGAGACCTTCGGCGAGTACGTGAACCGCTGGTACGAGGCGCAGGAGTTGGCCTCGTCCACCATGCAGAACTACAAGCACCACATCGAGGAGCACCTCCTCCCGGAGTTTGAAGACAAAGCCATCGCTGACATCAAGCCCACGGACGTCGGAGTCTGGGAGAAGAAGGAGCGGAAGCTCTATGCCGTGTCCAGTGTGAAGACCTGGCACGGCACCCTGCACCTCATCCTCAGTGACGCCGTGGAGGAGGGGCTGCGTGACTCCAACCCGGCAACCAAGAGGCGGGGTAGGGGGAAGCGTGCTGGCCGCTCCCGAAATCGCGGTCCCGAGAAGGTGGTGACCGACGCTCTCGGCATCCTCCTGATCGCAGAACGGGCCTCGCTGTTGTCTGGCCGCGATGACGAATTCGTGGCGTCGGTCTTGAAGGGGTATACCGGCATGCGGTGGGGCGAGATCGTCGGCCTGGAGCGCGAGTTCGTGCGCCCCACGTCGGTGAGGGTGGAGTGGCAGCTCTACGAACTCGATTCGGGGGAGTTCGAGCGCTGCCCACCTAAGGACGACTCCTACCGGACCGTCGACACCCCCGCGTGGCTGTCCGGCTTGGTGACGGGCCATATCGGCCGGACAGACTCGTCACCTTGTGCGTGTCACGAGCTGTCCTATGTGTTCCGTGGCCACGGACCCGCCAACGGCGCGGCCCGCCAAGTCGGCGCGAAGCTGGTCGACGTCGCCCGCCGCGCCGACGTCTCCGCGGCAACGGTCTCGAACGTGCTGAACCGACCGGACATGGTCGCGGAAGGCAGGCGGGTCAGGGTCGAGAAGGCCATCGCGGAACTCGGCTACGTCCGCACCGGCCAGTCCGGGGAAACGGCCGCGCACTGGCGACGGACCGGTTTCGCAACCTGGCTCTTCCAGCCTGCCGCGACGGGCTGGTACCCGAAGAAGGCTCCGCAGGAGGCACGTCCTGTGCCGGTCATGGCGGACCCCTGGCCGGGGGTACCGGCCAGGGGGCGGAACGCTTCGGGCCGGGCAGACGTGTGCTGGCTTCCGATCGCGCGTGGCCTCACCCCTCACGGGCTCAGGCACACGCACAAGACGGTCATGGAGGAGCTGGGGACCCCGCCCAAGCTCATGGATGAGCGAATGGGCCACGAGGACGGTTCAGTCCAAGCGCGCTACACGCACATCACTGCGCGGATGAGGAACCGGCTCATGGAACAGCTCACCGTTCAGTGGGAGGAGGCGTTGGACGCACGGCTGGCCATGCACCCGCGATCACCAGTGCGTGTGCTTGATGCCTTGCTGAGGGCGCGTCTGGGGTGATGGCCGGGGAGTGGTTTTCCTTGATCCACTCCCCGTTCACTCCCCAGCGGGCCCGGAGAACGAGTCAGGCCCGGTCTTCCGTGAAGGAAGACCGGGCCTGACCTGGTACTTCAGCTGTCGGGGTGGCGGGATTTGAACCCACGACCTCTTCGTCCCGAACGAAGCGCGCTGCCAAGCTGCGCTACACCCCGATGTCGTTGCTCCACTGCCCCCGCCGAAGCGCAGGTCGTGGCGACATCGATTACTTTAGCGGACCGGCGGCCGGACACGAAATCCGGTTTCGGGGCCCCGTATGTAGGGGCGGATCCGGTCCAGGCCTACGACCAGGAGGGCCAGGGCGTAGAACGCCAGGCCGAAGATGACCGCGTTGCCGAGGACTCCCGCGTAGCCGTGTGCGTCGACGTCCAGGAACGGGTAGGGGTAGCGGGCCGTGGAGCCGGGGGCCATGAGTGCGCCGCGGGTCAGGGCGAAGGCCAGGTAGGCCAGGGGGTAGAGCAGCCAGAGGCCGGCATGGCGCAGGCGGAGGCCGCCGGGGGCGATGAGGAGCAGCCAGTCCAGGGCCACGCCGATCGGCGTCACCGTGTGCAGGAGTTGGTTGGAGAGTGAGCGCCAGCCGGAGAGGGGCTCGGTGCCGTCCGTCATGGAGAAGCCGCTCGCGTCGTTGGCCAGGACGAAGTGGTACACGAGCCCCGTGATCGCGATGAAGAGCAGCGTGCCGCCGCTCACCCAGGCCGGGAGCGGGCGGCGGCCCCGCCAGGCCCGCCACGCGGACGCTCCGAGCACCACCGCCACCACCACGTTGCTCTGCACCGTGAAGTAGCTGAGGACGCGCAGCGGGCTGCCGACGGCCAGGTCGATGACGATCCCGGTCAGTGCGGCGAGTGCGATCAGTGTGCGGAGGGCTGCGGCGAGGGGGCGGCGCTTGTGCGGCACGACCGCCTCCGCCGGGACACCCGCGGAATTCGGCGCGATCATGCACCCCACCGTAAGCACGGTTTCTGTCAGCTGCCCGCGGGGGCCCTGGGCTGGGCTGCGGACCGGGGCCTCAGACCACCGGTGCCAGCGTCAGCAGCGTCGCCTCCGGAGGGCACGCGAACCGCATCGGCGTGTAGCGGCTGGCGCCGCAGCCCGCCGACACGTGCATGAACGACGTACGACCCTCCGCCTCGTGCATGGACAGGCCCTTCACCCGCGCCGTGTCCAGGTCGCAGTTGGTGATCAGCGCGCCGTAGAAGGGGATGCACAGCTGTCCGCCGTGGGTGTGGCCCGCGAGGATCAGCGGGTAGTCGTCCGCGGTGAACGCGTCGAGCGAGCGCAGGTACGGCGCGTGGACGACGCCCATCGAGAAGTCGGCCGCGGAGTCGGGACCGCCCGCCACGCGCGCGTAGCGGTCGCGCTTGATGTGCGGGTCGTCCAGGCCGGTGAGCCCGATCTCGTAGCCGTCGATCTTCAGCGAGCCCCGGGTGTTCGTGAGGTTCAGCCAGCCCGCCGCGTCGAACCCGTCGCGCAGGCCCTCCCACGGGTTGTGGACGACGCCGACGGCGGGCGCGTTGCCGTTCAGGCCGTGCCTGCCCTGGGCCTTCTCGAACAGGTAGCGGGCGGGGTTGCGCAGCTTCGGCCCGTAGTAGTCGTTCGAGCCGAAGACGTACGCCCCGGGGAACTGCATCAGCGGCCCGAGCGCGTCCAGCGTCTCCGGCACGCCCTCCGGGTCGGACAGGTTGTCACCGGTGTTGATCACGAAGTCGGGGCGCAGGCCCGCGAGCGAGCGCAGCCACCGCTGCTTCTTGCGCTGCCCCGACACCATGTGGATGTCGGAGACCTGAAGGACTCTCAACGGCCGCATCCCGGACGGCAGTACGGGCACCGTGACCCGCCTCAGCCGGAAGGAACGGGGCTCGATGCCCACCGAGTAGACGAGACCGGCCGCGGCCGTCGCCGTGATGCCCAGAGGTACTGCGTATCGCGCGCGCATCCCCCCATCGTGTCAGACACCGAGCACCCCGAACCGGCAGGGGACCCGGGGTCAACCACGGGCCGCCCCCGGGAAATCGGCGGGCAGGGAACCGCACGCACCTGCCACAATCAACGCATGACCACGCTCAAGTCGAAGCTGCAGGAAGACCTCACCGCCGCGATCCGGGGGCGTGACGAGCTGCGCTCCTCGACGCTCCGGCTGACCCTCACCGCGATCACGAAGGAGGAGGTCGCGGGCAAGGAAGCGCGCGAGCTCTCCGACGACGAGGTGCAGAAGGTGATCGCCCGCGAGGCGAAGAAGCGCCGCGAGGCGGCCGAGGCGTTCGCCGACGGCGGCCGCGCCGAGCAGGCCGCGAAGGAGAAGGCGGAGGGCGAGGTCCTCGCCGAGTACCTGCCCAAGCAGCTCTCCGACGACGAGCTGCGGACGATCGTCGCCCAGGCCGTCGAGGAGGCCAAGGCGGCCGGTGCCGAGGGACCGCGCGCCATGGGCCAGGTCATGAAGATCGTGAACCCGAAGGTCGCGGGCCTCGCCGAGGGCGGCCGCGTCGCCGCCGTGGTCAAGCAGCTCCTCGCGGGCTGAGAAGCGGCGACTTTCTCGCGGACCGACCCCGGTCCGCCACCGCCAGAAGTGCGATGAGGGCGCTCCCCTGAACCAGGGGAGCGCCCTCATCGACGTACGAGGAGCTTCAAGAGCCGGAGCCGATTACCGGAGCCGATTACCGGGGCCGATTAACGGGGCCAGCCGCCGATCCCGCCCCCGTTACCGCCACCGTTCCCGTGGCCCCCACCGTTCCCGAGCCCACCGATCAGGTCCGGCCACGGGCTGCCGCCGTTCCCCCCGCCATCGCCCCCACCGTTGCCGCCGCCACCCTGATCGCCACCGCCGCCACCGTTGCCGCCGCCCGGCTTGCCGTCGTCGTGGTCGCGGCCCTTGTCCTTGGGCTTGTCGCCGCCGGGCAGGTGGACCGTGTTGAAGCCCGGTGCGGGCTTGCCCGTGAGGGCGCCGCTCATCGCGTCGCGCCAGATCGGGCCCGGCACCTCGCCACCGAAGACCTTGCCGTACGGGACTCCGCCGATGTCGATGTTGACCATCTGCCGCTTGTGCTGCGGGTCGCCGACCCAGACCGCGCCCGACATGTTCGGGGTGTAGCCCACGAACCAGGCGGCGTAGCGGTAGTCGGTCGTACCCGTCTTGCCCGCGCTCGCGCGGGAGCCGAGTCCGGCCTGCTTGCCCGTGCCGTCCTCGACCACGCCCTTGAGGAGGGTGTTGATGGTGTCCGCGGTCTTCTGCGACATGGCGCGCGAGCACGTCGACTTCGGTACCGGGAGCGACTTGCCGCCCAGCGTGTTGATCGACTCGATGGCGATCGGCGTGCAGTACGTGCCGCGCGAGGCGAACGCCGCGTACGCGCCCGCCATCGTCAGCGGGGACATCTCCTGGGTGCCGAGGGCGATCGACGGCGCCTGGACGATGTCCTTGCCGTCGGCGCGCGCGAGACCCATCTTGTCGGCCATCTGCGTCACCGGGCAGATGCCGATGTCGCCGATGAGCTGCACGTAGTAGGTGTTGACCGACTTCGCGGTCGCCTCCGCCATGCCGTACGGACCGACCTCGGTCTCGTTCTCGTTGGTGAGCTTGGCGCCGCCCGAGTTCACCCAGTCCTTGCCGTCACAGGCCGACACCCGCTGCGGATAGGGCATTTCGTACGGGGACGAGTAGCTCTGCCCCGCCGACTTGCCGCCCTCAAGGGCCGCCGCCGCGACGACCGGCTTGAACGTCGAACCCGGCTGGTAACCGGCACCGCCGCCCATGGAGTCGTCTACGGAGAGGTTGATCGTGGTCTCGTCCTTCTTGAAGCCGTAGGGCCGCGACTGACCCATGCCGAGGATCTTGCCCGTGCCCGGCTCGACGATGGTGGCGGCGGTCGCCACGTCGTCGGTCTTGTACACGTGATCCTTTATCGACGCCTGCACCGATTCCTGGGTCTGCGGGTCGAGCGTCGTGCGGACCTTCAGGCCGCCCCGGTTCCAGACCTTGGCGCGCTCTTCCTTCGTCTTGCCGAAGACCGGGTCGTTGAGGAAGACCTCGCGTACGTAGTCGCAGAAGAAGCCCGCGCCGCTGACCGAGGTGATGCAGCCGTTCTTGGGACGGCTCACCTTCAGGCCGAGCTCCGTCTTCTTGGCCTTGTCGGCGTCCGCCTGCGAGACGTCGTGCGTCTCCGCCATCCGCTGCAGTACGACGTTGCGGCGCTTGGTGGCCTCCGCCGCGTCGTTGACCGGGTCGTACCGGCTCGGCGACTGCACGATGCCCGCGAGGAGCGCGGCCTCCTGGAGCTTCAGGTCCTTGGCGGGCTTGGAGAAGTAGCGCTGGGCGGCCGCCTCGATGCCGTACGCCTGCTGACCGAAGTAGGTGATGTTCAGGTAGTTCTTGAGGATGCGCTTCTTGCCGAGCTTGTCCTCGACCTGAATCGCGTACTTCAGCTCGCGGATCTTGCGGCCGATCGTCTGCTGGGTGGCCTCGGCGACCTTCGTCGGGTCGTCACCGGCCTCCTCCACGAAGACGTTCTTCACGTACTGCTGCGTGAGCGTGGACGCGCCCTGCGAGACGCCGCCGCTCTGCGCGTTCTGGTTGACCGCGCGCAGGATGCCCTTGAGGTCGACCGCGCCGTGCTCGTAGAAGCGTGCGTCCTCGATCGCGACGATCGCCTTCTGCATGTACGGCGAGATGTCCTTGAGCGGCACCACGGTGCGGTCACGCGAGTAGACCGTCGCGATCGATCCGCCCTTGTTGTCCAGGATGGTGGTGCGCTGGCTGAGCGGCGGCTGCTTCAAGTTGGCCGGGATCTCGTCGAATCCCTCGACCGAGCCCTTGGCCGCGAGGCCGAGCGCTCCCGCCGCGGGCAGCGCGATTCCGGCGAGCACCGCACCCGCCAGCACGCTGACCCCTAGGAACTTCGCGGCCTGCTGAGTTGGTGACAGGCCACCGCCCGAGCGCTTCTTTCCCATGAGGGCAGCCTAATCCGTAGTCAACGGCGTTCCGAGTGAGCGAGCCCCCAAGATCGACCGAAATGACGCCCCGGTGCGGCAGGCGCGCGCCTTCTGCGAGGCAGCCGCGTACGTTCCGATTCGCCGGACAGGCCTCAATGCCTTGGCCTAAGCTGCTCTCAACTGTCACAACAGTGCGGTTCAGCACCAAGCCCTCCGTCGCCCCCGAATCCGGCGGATACCTGTCCGAATTCGCCTCATGTGACGCTTCGCGTCCGTTGTGACTCAACTGAACTATCCCGGTATGCGGGATTCCTCACGCATGTCGCCAGGTCACTCCGTCGGGTGATCTGCCGCTTACGCATAGTCCGTTCGGACCATTCAAGATTGGGCCCGAAGGGGGTGTTGCGCTGTGCCCACCTTCCGTAACGTCCTCAACTGGCGGCGGTGAATATGCCGCTGCCGCCGTGGGGGAGCCTCGATTCGGGAGAGGACGGCGCCGGTATGGGCTGGGTAACCGACTGGAGTGCGCAGGCGGCCTGCCGCACTACCGATCCAGATGAACTGTTCGTTCAAGGAGCAGCGCAGAACAGGGCCAAGGCGGTGTGCACCGGATGTCCGGTGCGGACCGAGTGCCTGGCCGACGCGCTCGACAACCGCGTCGAGTTCGGCGTGTGGGGTGGCATGACTGAGCGGGAGCGCCGCGCGCTGCTGCGCAGGCGCCCCACCGTCACCTCGTGGCGCAGGCTCCTGGAGACAGCGCGCTCGGAGTACGAGCGAGGCACGGGCCTGCTGCCCGTGGACTTGGAGGACGAGGAGACGTACGAGAGCTACGCGGCAGTGGGCTAGCCGCCCGGGCCGTCCGGCCCGGGACGAGTCAGCCTGCCAGCCGGTCCCCAATGGTCCGGAGGCCCGCGAGGTCGTGCACATCGCCCGGCAGCGCGGCCACTTCGGCCACCGCCACCTCGGGGTGGCGCGCGGTGAAGCGATCGCGCGTGTGCTGTTCACGCGCGAGCAGCCGCATGCGTTCGGCGTGCAGCCGGAGCAGCCCCGCGGTCAACTGCTCGACTGAAGGACGGCCTGCCGACGGATCGTCGGGGTCTGTGTTCTCGGGCGTCTGGGAAGCCTCGGACGGCCGGGGGGCCTCGGAAGTCCCGGGATCCGTGAGGGAGTTACGAACCGGGTCGGCGTCCGGGGCATGGTCCGGGGCGTCACGAACTCCAATCTTCCCGTCCTCCTGATCCACAATGCGGCTCTCGTCAAGATTTTCCGCGGCGGCAAGCGCCCGCTCGGCCGACAACTGAGCGGCGCCGCTGCCGTGCACACGGTTCAGTACGAGACCGGCCAGCGGCATGTCGTCTGCGGCCAGGCGCTCCACGAAGTACGCGGCCTCCCGCAGCGCGTCCCGCTCCGGCGACGCCACGACGAGGAACGCCGTCCCCGGCGCCTGCAGCAGGCGGTACGTCGCGTCCGCGCGCGTGCGGAACCCGCCGAACATGGTGTCCATCGCGGCCACGAACGTCTGTACGTCGCGCAGCAACTGCCCGCCGAGCAGCTTGCCGAGGGCCCCCGTCATCATCGACATGCCGACATTCAGGAACTTCATCCCGGCCCGGCCGCCCACCTTCGCCGGGGCCATGAGCAGCCGGATCAGCTTGCCGTCGAGGAAGGACCCGAGACGCTTGGGAGCGTCGAGGAAGTCCAGGGCCGAGCGCGACGGCGGCGTGTCGACGACGATCAGGTCCCACTCGTCACGCGAGCGCAGCTGCCCCAGCTTCTCCATCGCCATGTACTCCTGCGTGCCCGCGAAGCCCGCCGAGAGCGACTGGTAGAAGGGGTTGCCGAGGATCGCGGCCGCCCGCTCCTTGTCCGCGTGCGCCTCGACGATCTCGTCGAACGTGCGCTTCATGTCGAGCATCATGGCGTGCAGCTCGCCCTCGCCCGCCACGTCCTTGACCTGCCGCGGCACGTTGTCGAGCTGGTCGATGCCCATCGACTGGGCGAGCCTGCGCGCCGGGTCGATGGTGAGGACGACGACCTTGCGGCCCCGCTCGGCCGCGCGCAGCCCCAGGGCGGCCGCCGTGGTCGTCTTGCCGACGCCACCGGAGCCGCAGCACACCACGATGCGGGTCTTCGGGTCGTCGAGCAGCGCGTCGACGTCCAGCGCGCGGGCGGAATCCAGCGGCCGCGCGGCGTCGTCCGGGGTGCGGGCGGTGTCGGAGGTCCGTGCCGGGTCCGGGGTCATGCGATCCCTTGCTTCCGCAGTGCCGTGGCGAGCTCGTACAGGCCCGCGAGGTCCATCCCGCCAGCGAGCAGTGGGAGTTCGTGCAGCGGCTTGCCGAAACCGGTCAGCACGGCCCGCTGGTCGCGCTCCAGGGCGTACCGCTCGGCGTACTCCGCGGCCTGTTCGAGCAGCGGGTCGACGAGCCGCTCGGCGCCGCCGCCCCGCCGCGCCCCGCCGAGCCCCGCGGCGGACAGCGACTTGGCGATGGCGGCACGCGGCGGCTGCGCCAGGCCGAGTTCGAGCTCCGCCTCGTCGAGCACCTCGGGCCGCACCATGTTCACGATGACGCGGCCCACGGCCAGCTGCGCGTCCCGCAGCTCGGCGATCCCGTCCGCGGTCTCCTGGACGGGCATCTCTTCAAGCAGCGTCACCAAGTGCACGGCCGTCTCGGGCGACTTGAGCACCCGCATCACGGCCTGCGCCTGGTTGTGTATGGGCCCGATCTTCGCGAGCCCCGCCACCTCGTCGTTCACGTTCAAGAAGCGCGTGATGCGGCCCGTCGGCGGGGCGTCCATCACCACGCAGTCGTACGCGTACCGCCCCTGCTTGTCCTTGCGGCGCACGGCTTCGCACGCCTTGCCGGTCAGCAGCACGTCCCGCAGCCCGGGCGCGACGGTGGTGGCGAAGTCGATGGCACCGAGCTTCTTGAGCGCGCGCCCAGCGCCCCCCAGTTTGTAGAACATCTGGAGGTAGTCGAGCAGCGCCAGCTCGGGGTCGATGGCGAGGGCGTACACCTCCCCGCCCCCGGGAGCGACGGCGATCTTCCGCTCCTCATAAGGCAGCGCCTCCGTCTCGAAGAGCTGCGCGATGCCCTGCCTGCCCTCGACCTCCACGAGGAGGGTGCGCTTGCCCTCCGTCGCGAGGGCGAGCGCGAGGGCCGCGGCCACCGTGGTCTTGCCGGTACCGCCCTTGCCACTGACGACCTGGAGCCTGCTCACGTATTCGAGCCTAACCAGTCGTCGCCCGGGCTACGCAGGAGCCCACCCTGAGCACCCCGTGACACCGGCTACAGTCGGCCACATGACCAAGTGGGAATACGCAACCGTGCCGCTGCTCGTCCATGCCACGAAGCAGATTCTGGACACCTGGGGCGAGGACGGCTGGGAGCTGGTCCAGGTCGTGCCCGGGCCGAACAACCCCGAGCAGCTCGTGGCCTATCTGAAGCGCGAGAAGCAGGCATGAGCGGGGCCGTCGAGGCACGCATCGCCGAGCTCGGCCTGACGCTGCCCGAGGTCGTGCCGCCGCTGGCCTCGTACCAGCCCGCCGTCCAGTCCGGCGTGTACGTCTACACCGCGGGCCAGCTCCCGATGGTGGAGGGCAAGCTCGCCGTGACCGGCAAGGTCGGCGCCGAGGTCACCGCGGAGGAGGCCAAGGACCTGGCCCGCGTCTGCGCGCTGAACGCGCTGGCCGCGGTCAAGTCGGTCGCCGGTGACCTGGACCGCATCGCGCGCGTCGTGAAGGTCGTCGGCTTCGTGGCGTCCGCCCCCGACTTCACCGGGCAGCCGGGAGTCATCAACGGCGCGAGCGAGCTCCTCGGTGAGGTTCTCGGCGACAAGGGCGTACACGCGCGCAGTGCCGTCGGTGTCGCGGTGCTGCCGCTCGACGCTCCGGTCGAGGTCGAGTTCCAGGTGGAGCTGACGGAGGCGTAGGCGGCTTTCGGCCTTCCTGGGGCCTCGGTTTTCGGGGCCCCTGTAGGCACTGATCGTTGCCTCTCGAACATCAGCCCACTTGGGGATAGCCTCCGCGCATGGCAAATGGGCAGTGGTATCCCCCGGAGTGGCCCGACCGCATCCGCGCCCTGGCGAGCGGCGAGCTGACTCCGGCGACCCCGCGCCGGGCCGCGACCGTCATGCTGCTCAGGGACGGTGCGGAGCACGGCGCTCCTGAAGTACACATGCTGCGCAGACGCGCCTCCATGGCCTTTGCCGGAGGCGCGTACGCGTATCCGGGCGGCGGCGTCGACCCGCGCGACGACGACCGTCTGGTGCGCTGGGCGGGCCCCACGCGCGCGTCCTGGGCGGCCCGCCTCGGCGTCGACGGCGAGGCCGAGGCGCAGGCGATCGTGTGCGCGGCGGTCCGTGAGACGTACGAGGAGGCGGGCGTCCTGCTCGCGGGGCCGACCCCGGACACCGTCGTCGGCGACACCACGGGCGACGACTGGGAGGCGGACCGCGAGGCGCTGGTGGCCCGCGACGTCTCCTTCGCGGAGTTCCTGGACCGCAGGGGCCTGGTCCTGCGCAGCGATCTGCTCGGCGCCTGGGCGCGCTGGATCACCCCCGAGTTCGAGCCCCGGCGCTACGACACGTTCTTCTTCGTGGCCGGGCTGCCCGCCGGACAGCGCACGCGCAACGCCTCCACGGAGGCGGACCGCACGGTCTGGATCCGCCCCACGGAGGCGGCCGCCCGCTACGACAAGGGCGAACTCCTGATGATGCCGCCCACGATCTCCACGCTGCGGGCCCTGAGCGCCCACCGGACCCCGGCGGCGGCACTCGCGGCGGCACCGGAGCAGGACATGACTCCCGTACTGGCGAGGGCCCGCGTGGAGGACGGCGAGCTGGTCCTCTCCTGGCCCGGCCACGACGAGTTCACCAAGCACATCGGGCCGGGCGGCGGCGCGTGAGGGACACCGGGCGAGCACGGCCCCGCAGCCGCGATCGCGACCCGAGGGGCCCCTCGGGTCGCGGCCCGAGGGGGCGCGGCCCCGCCCCCGAGGCGGCGCAGCGCACCGCCCGGGCCACCACACCGCCCTTGAACCGCCCCCCTGAACCGCTCCTGAACCGCCCCTGACGGGAGACACCTCCGCATGACCGAAGCCGCAGCCCTCCCCGGCCAGCCCCGTGGCGGGGTCCTCAGCGGGCCCGCCACCGACCGTGCCGTCAACGTGCTCGCGCCCAACGCCTCCGCGATGACCCTGGACGGCACCAACACCTGGATCGTCGCCGAGCCGGACTCGCCCCTGGCGGTCGTCATCGACCCGGGGCCATTGGACGACGCCCACCTGAGCCGGGTCGTCGAGACCGCCGAGAAGGCCGGGAAGCGCGTCGCGCTGACCCTCCTGACCCACGGTCACCCGGACCACGCGGAGGGCGCCGCCCGCTTCGCCGAACTGACTCGTACGCATGTGCGGGCCCTGGATCCCGCCCTGCGCCTCGGTGACGAGGGCCTGGCCGCCGGTGACGTGATCACCACGGGCGGCCTGGAGATGCGCGTCGTCCCCACGCCAGGACACACCGCGGACTCGCTCTGCTTCCATCTCCCCGCCGACCGGGCGGTCCTGACGGGTGACACGGTGCTCGGCCGCGGCACGACGGTCGTGGCGCACCCTGACGGCCGTCTGGGCGACTATCTCGACTCGTTGCGCCGCCTGAGGTCACTGACCGTCGACGACGGCGTCCACACCGTCCTGCCGGGCCACGGACCCGTACTCGAAGACGCCCAGGGCGCCGTCGAGTTCTACCTCGCGCACCGCGCCCACCGGCTCGCCCAGGTCGAGACGGCCGTGGAGAACGGTCATACGGAGGCCTCCGACGTCGTCGCGCACGTGTACGCGGACGTGGACCGCTCCCTGTGGCCCGCGGCCGAGCTCTCCGTACGCGCGCAGCTGGAGTACTTGCGGGAGCACGGCTTGATCTAGCCGGTCGGGTGGTTCCTGCCACGAACACGGCAGATGGGCCCTGCCTCCAGAAGAGGCAGGGCCCATCAACGTACGGAATCGGCGTCAGCGTCAGCGCGAGCGCTTCGCGAGCCGCTCCACGTCCAGGAGGATCACCGCGCGGGCCTCGAGGCGCAGCCAGCCGCGCCCGGCGAAGTCCGCGAGCGCCTTGTTGACCGTCTCGCGGGAGGCGCCGACCAGCTGGGCGAGCTCTTCCTGCGTGAGGTCGTGCACGACGTGGATGCCCTCCTCGGACTGCACGCCGAACCGGCGCGACAGGTCGAGCAGCGCGCGGGCCACACGCCCGGGCACGTCGGAGAAGACCAGGTCGGACATCTGGTCGTTGGTCTTGCGCAGGCGCCGGGCGACGGCGCGCAGCAGCGCGGAAGCCACCTCGGGGCGTGCGTTCAGCCAGGGCTGGAGGTCGCCGTGGCCGAGGCCGAGCAGCTTGACCTCGGTGAGGGCGGACGCCGTGGCCGTACGCGGGCCCGGGTCGAAGAGCGAAAGCTCACCGATGAGCTCGCCGGGGCCGAGCACCGCGAGCATGTTCTCCCGGCCGTCGGGTGAGGTTCGGTGAAGCTTCACCTTGCCCTCGGTGACCACGTAGAGGCGGTCTCCGGGGTCTCCCTCATGGAAAAGGGCGTCTCCGCGCGCGAGCGTCACCTCACTCATGGAGCCGCGAAGCTCCGCGGCCTGCTCGTCATCGAGCGCCGCGAAGAGCGGGGCGCGCCGCAGAACGTCGTCCACGAGTTCTCTCCTTGTCGACCTGCATCAGGGGACCGGTCCCCATTTTGCCGGACGGTGCAAAACAGTGTGATCAGTCACAAGGATGCCGCACCGGCGCGGCATGCTGTGCGGGAGGGGGCCAATTGGGGGCCGATCCATGGGGTCAAGTACGGATGTCAGTGTGGGGCCCTAGGCTGGCCGGGTGTCCAAAAAGCCGGTGAGAGCACAGGCCGAGGGTGCTGAGATGGCGGCCGCATCCCATGATTCCGCTGTGGGCGAACATGCGTCCAGCGCGCCCGGCAAAGCGACAAATCGGACAGCCCTCGGACGATCTAAGGCACTCACGGTGAACACGGTGAAGAAGACGACGCCAGCGAAGAAGACGGCGGCGGCCTCCGCGAAGAAGACGGCGGCCGCGGTCAAGAAACCCGCGGCCAAGAAGTCGACAGCGAAGAAGTCGGCAGCGAAGAAGTCGGCAGCCAAGCCGACCGCGACAACGGCCAAGAAGGCTGCAGCCCAGAAGCCCGAGTCCCACACCGCCCTCGTCCGCCGCGCCCGCCGCATCAACCGCGAGCTCGCCGAGGTCTATTCGTACGCCCACCCCGAGCTGGACTTCGAGAACCCCTTCGAGCTCCTGGTGGCCACCGTCCTCTCCGCGCAGACCACCGACCTGCGCGTGAACCAGACGACACCGCGCCTGTTCGCCGCGTACCCGACCCCGGAGGACCTGGCCGCGGCCGTCCCCGAAGAGGTCGAGGAGCTCATCAGGCCGACCGGCTTCTTCCGGGCCAAGACCAAGTCGATCATGGGCCTCTCGAAGGCCCTGCGGGACGACTTCGGGGGAGAGGTCCCCGGCCGCGTGGAGGACCTCGTCAAGCTCCCCGGAGTGGGCCGCAAGACCGCGTTCGTCGTCCTCGGCAACGCCTTCGGAGTCCCCGGCATCACCGTGGACACCCACTTCGGCCGACTGGTGCGCCGCTGGAAGTGGACGGAGGAGACGGACCCGGAGAAGGTCGAGACGGCCATCGCGGCGCTCTTCCCGAAGAGCGAGTGGACGATGCTCTCGCACCGCGTGATCTTCCACGGCCGCCGCATCTGCCACTCCCGCAAGCCCGCCTGCGGCGCCTGCCCGATCGCCGAGCTC
Source organism: Streptomyces kanamyceticus (assembly GCF_008704495.1). Taxonomy (NCBI): domain Bacteria; kingdom Bacillati; phylum Actinomycetota; class Actinomycetes; order Kitasatosporales; family Streptomycetaceae; genus Streptomyces; species Streptomyces kanamyceticus. The sequence continues at coordinate 4,687,323 of NZ_CP023699.1, read as the reverse complement.
TGCCCGTCGTACGGAGAGGGCGAGACCGACCCGGAGAAGGCGAAGAAGCTCCTGAAGTACGAGATGGGCGGGCTCCCCGGCCAGCGGCTCAAGCCGCCGCCGGACTACCCGGGAAGGCCCGCGCCGCCGCTGGCCGCGGGGTGACATCGGGGCGGGGCGGAACGAACCGAGGGGCCAAGAGCGTTCTCCACAACGGACGGGGGTGCCGATGACGCACGCGAGCGAGACGACCAACGCCACGACCAGCGATACGAACCACATGAGCAGCGGTTTCGAAGAGGCCGACGGGGGCCGGGGCCACCACGCCGGGCAGGACCCCAGGGCCGCCCTCCTGAGCACCGCGGGCCTGCCCCCGTGGCTCGCCCCTGTCGTCCGCGCCACCGAGACCATCGAGCCGCGCCAGCTGAGCCGCTTCCTGCCCCCGGAGAGCGGCGCAGGGCGCCAGTCCGCCGTGCTCGTCCTCTTCGGAGAGGGCGCCAAGGGGCCCGAGCTGCTCCTGATGGAGCGCGCGGGCTCCCTCCGCTCGCATGCGGGCCAGCCCTCCTTCCCCGGCGGCGCCCTCGACCCCGAGGACGGCGACCCGCAGCTGGAGGGACCGCTGCGCGCGGCCCTGCGCGAGGCGGAGGAGGAGACGGGCCTCGACCCCCGCGGCGTCCAGCTCTTCGCCGAGCTGCCCCGGCTCTTCATCCCCGTGAGCGATTTCGTCGTCACGCCCGTGCTCGGCTGGTGGCGCGCCCCGAGCCCGGTGGGCGTCGTCGACCCGAACGAGACGGCCCGTGTCTTCACGGTCCCCGTGGCCGATCTCACGGATCCCGCGAACCGCGTGATGGCGGTCCACCCGAAGGGCCACCAGGGTCCCGCCTTCCTCGTCGAGTCCGCTCTGGTCTGGGGTTTCACGGCCGGTGTGATCGATAGACTCCTGCACTTCGCGGGCTGGGAGCGCCCCTGGGACCGCAGCAGGCAGGTCCCGCTCGACTGGCGCGCATGACAAGGTTGCGGGGAGTTGGCGGCCGCGATGCGAGGCGAGGATTGAATCGGTGAACGTGCTGGACGTCCTGCTGCTGCTCGCGGCCGTGTGGTTCGCGGTCGTGGGCTATCGCCAGGGCTTCGTGGTCGGCATCCTCTCGGTGATCGGATTCCTCGGCGGCGGCCTCGTCGCCGTCTATCTGCTGCCGATCGTCTGGGACGCGCTCACGGACGACGACGCGGCCGCGGTGAGTACGACCGCGGCGGTGGTGGCCGTCGTCATCGTGATCGTCTGCGCCTCGATCGGTCAGGCCTTCACCACCCACCTCGGCAACAAGCTGCGCAGATACATCACCTGGCAGCCCGCCCGCGCCCTGGACGCCACGGGCGGCGCCCTGGTGAACGTGGTGGCGATGCTCCTCGTCGCCTGGCTGATCGGCTCGGCCCTCGCGGGCACGACGCTGCCGACGCTCGGCAAGGAAGTGCGCAACTCGAAGGTCCTGCTGGGTGTTTCGCGCGCGCTGCCGGGACAGGCCGACACCTGGTTCGCCGACTTCTCCTCGGTCCTCGCGCAGAACGGCTTCCCGCAGGTCTTCAGCCCGTTCTCGAACGAGCCCATCAAGGACGTCCAGCCCCCGGACCCCAAGCTCGCCAAGAGCGAGGTCGCCAAGACCGCCAAGCGTTCCATCGTGAAGGTCCGCGGTGAGGCCCGCGGCTGCGGCAAGGTCCTCGAAGGCACCGGCTTCGTCTTCGCCGACCGCCGCGTGATGACCAACGCGCACGTGGTCGGCGGCGTGGACGAGCCGACCGTCCAGATAGGCGATACGAACCAGACGTACGACGCGAAGGTCGTCCTCTACGACTGGGAGCGCGACATCGCCGTACTGGACGTGCCCACGCTGAAGGCACCGCCCCTGCAGTTCACGTCCAAGGACGCGACCAGCGGCGCGGGAGCCATCGTCGCGGGCTTCCCCGAGGACGGCCCCTACGACGTCCGCCCCGCGCGCGTGCGCGGTCGCATCACGGCCAAGGGCCCGGACATCTACCACCGGGGCACCGTGCGCCGAGACGTGTACTCGCTCTACGCGACCGTCCGCCAGGGCAACTCCGGCGGCCCGCTGCTCACGCCCGACGGCAAGGTCTACGGCGTGGTCTTCGCGAAGTCCCTCGACGACCCGGACACCGGTTACGCACTGACGGCGGACGAGGTGCGCCAGGACATCGAGCGGGGCCGCACCGCCAGCCAGGAGGTCGACAGCCAGGGCTGCGCGCTCTAGCGGAGCGGGAGCCCTCTGGCGGAGCAGGAGCCTTCTAGAGGAGCCGGAGCCGGGGTCAGTCGCGCGTGTGCCGCAGCCGCGCGGAGACCCAGCGGGCCCTCCGGCGGAGGATGCGGGGAATGCCCATGCCTTCTTGGGGCATGCCCGCTTGAGGGGGCCCGTGAAGGCCCGGATCCTGTGGCCCGCCCCTCTCGTGGCTGTTCAGCGCTGTGGCCGAGCGGCGATTGCGTGCTACGTCACTGTAGTCGTGCGTCCAGCCCATACCCCGACGTGTGCCCGTGCCTCATGGTCGGTAACCGCGCACAGGGGCCCCAATTGGCCTATGCGCCAGGCAATTGGCGTTCGTAGGACAGGTGTTCCCATGCGGCTCAGGGGATGCCGTCAGCGATCCGGCTCGGGGTCCTTCAGCCAGTTCACCAGCTCCGTGGAGAACGCCACCGGGTCCTCCTCGTGCGGAAAGTGCCCGAGGCCGTCGAACAGGCGCCAGCGGTACGGAGCTTCGACGTACTCGCCCGATCCCGCCGCGCTCCTCGTCCGCATCACGGGATCGAGCGAGCCGTGCAGATGCAGCGTCGGCACCCGCACCGGGCGCTTCATGCGGCGGTTGAACTGGATGCCGTCCGGCCGGGCCATCGACCGCACCATCCAGCGGTACGGCTCGATCGAGCAGTGCGCCGTCGAGGGGATGCACATGGCCCGCCGGTAGGTCTCCACCGTCTCGTCGTCCGGCAGCCGGGGCCCGGACCAGTCGCGGACCAGACGGCCCACCAGGGCGCCGTCGTCGGCGACCAGTTGACGCTCCGGCAGCCACGGGCGCTGGAAGCCCCAGACGTACGACCCCGCGGCGGTCTGCCTGCGGTCGGACAGCATCGCCGAGCGCCAGCGCCGCGGGTGCGGCATCGAGGAGACGGCGAGGCGGCGCACCAGCTTGGGCCGCATCACGGCCGCCGTCCACGCGAGGTATCCGCCCAGGTCGTGGCCGACGAGCGCGGCGTCGGGCTCACCGAGGGACCGTACGACGCCCGTGATGTCGAGCGCGAGGTTCGCCGGGTCGTAGCCGCGCGGTGTGCGGTCGCTGCCGCCCACGCCCCGCAGGTCCATGGCGACGGCCCGGAAGCCCGCGTCGGCGAGCGCCACCAGCTGATGCCGCCAGCTCCACCAGAACTGCGGGAAGCCGTGCAGGAGGAGGACCAGCGGCCCGTCCCCCATCTCGGCGATGTGGAAGCGCGCTCCGTTGGCCGCCACGTCCCGGTGGGTCCAGGGCCCTTCGGCGCGTACGACCGAGGCGGGCGGTTGGGCCGGATGGGCGGCAGGGTCCGTCATGAGGACGAGCGTGCCACAGTCGCCCCCGTCTCACCGACTCGAAGCTCGACGGCACTCGCAGGGCTCACCGCGCGGGGATGCGGCTTGACGTTCCCCAGTACGGCAGCCGTCTCCTTGGCCGAAGCGGCGACCTTCTGCGGGCCCTTGCCCTTCTTGGCCTTCTTCGCGAAGACGACGCCGATCAGCGCGAGCAGCCCGGCCACCAGCACGTTGGCGGCGAAGGAAAGGACGAAGCAGATCGCCATGTTCCATCCGCTCCAGGTGCGGATGCCGTAGGCGAGCGCGAAGCTCAGCATCGGCAGCGAGAAGATCAGGACCGCGCCCGCCGCGGCGAACGCGGCGCCGCCCACCGCGCCGCGCTTGACGTCCTGTCGCAGCTGGGCCTTGGCCAGTGCGATCTCGTCGTGCACCAGCGCGGACATCTCGCCGGTCGCCGTGGCAACCAGCTGGCCGAGGCTGCGCTCGGCGCCGACGGGGCCGTCGGGTGAGCTCATCGCGTTCTCCCCTTTTTCTCTTCTGATCTCTTCTGAGATGTGTCTGCTCAGATCGTGTCTGCTCAGATCATGCCGGACCGCTGCCATCCTCGCGTTCCCCGGCCGACACTTCGGCAAGCCTGCGGTGTTCGGCCGCCTTCTTCTCGTAGATGGCGGCCATCCGGAGGTGGTAGTCCGGCTTGTCCTGTTCGTAGACGTCGGGGATGCCGTCGAGGTCGTCGTCGCGCTCCTCGTCCTCCCACAGCTTGCGGTACTTGGCGTTCCGCATCTTCAGGAGGATTCCGGAGAGCACGGCCGCGATGAGCGAGCCCATCAGGACGGCGGCCTTGATCTCGTCCGTGAGCAGCGGGTCCTCGGTGAAGGCGAGTTCGCCGATCAGCAGCGAGACGGTGAAGCCGATGCCCGCGAGCGAGGCGACCGCGAACACGTCGGGCCAGGCCAGGTCCTCGTTCAGCTCGGCCTTGGTGAAGCGGGCCGCGAGCCAGGTGCCGCCGAAGATGCCGACCGCCTTGCCGACCACGAGACCGAGCACCACACCGAGCGTCTCCGGCCGGGTGAAGACGTCGCCGAGCGCGCCGCCCGAGACGACCACACCGGCGCTGAACAGGGCGAACAGCGGAACGGCGAGGCCCGCGGACAGGGGACGTACGAGATGTTCGATGTGCTCGCCGGGGGAGTGCTCCTCGCTCTCGTCCTCCTTGTGGCAGCGCAGCATCAGGCCCATGGCGACGCCCGCGATGGTGGCGTGGATGCCGCTGTTGTACATCAGGCCCCAGATGGCCAGCGCCAGCGGAACGTAGATGTACCAGCCGCGGACGCGCTTCCTGAGCAGCAGCCAGAAGACGGCGAGGCCGATGACGGCGCCGCCGAGCGCCGCGAAGTTGAGGTCGCTGGTGAAGAACACCGCGATGATCAGGATCGCGAAGAGGTCGTCGACGACGGCGAGGGTGAGCAGGAAGGCGCGCAGCGCGGACGGCAGCGAGGTGCCGATGACCGCGAGGACGGCGAGCGCGAAGGCGATGTCGGTCGCGGTCGGCACCGCCCAGCCGTCCATCGAGCCGCCGCCGACGGTGTTGGCCAGGACGTAGACGAGGGCGGGCACGGCCATGCCGCAGAGCGCGGCGACGACGGGGAGCGCGGCGGCCTTCGGGTCGCGCAGGTCACCCGCGACCAGTTCGCGCTTGAGTTCGATGCCCGCCACGAAGAAGAAGACCGCGAGCAGACCGTCGGCCGCCCAGTGCTGGATGGAGAGGTCGAGGCCGAGCGAGCCGATCCCGAGGTGGAAGCTCCGTACGGATTCGTAGGAGCCACCGGCCGTGTTGGCCCAGATCAGCGCGGTGACCGCGGCGATGAGCAGCAGCACGCCGCCGACGGTCTCGGTGCGCAGCGCGTTGGCGACGAAGTTCCGCTCGGGGAGCGAAAGGCGTCCGAGTACCTTGCGGTTGCTGTTGTTGCTGCTGGGGGCTGGCGCGGCCACGAGAGTCGACCTCCGGTCGGGTAGGCAGGACAAAGCTCATGCCGACCAGACTTCCCGGCGCACCTAGGTACTTCGCGCCGCATCGTCTTGTCGCGATGTTGACGCGATCCTTAGCTTACCTAACGTACGCGCGGACCTATCCGGTGATCTTCACTTTAAGCACAAAGAGGACCCCCGGCGCGCTGCCGGGGGCCCTCTTCACACTGCCGCGCAGCCGCGCGGCTCTCGTCCGCGGAGTCAGTCCTCGCTGGACGCCGACGGCAGCTTCGTCTGGATCAGGTCCATCACGGAGGAGTCCGTGAGCGTGGTGACATCACCGAGCTCGCGGTTCTCCGCGACGTCCCGCAGCAGGCGTCGCATGATCTTGCCGGACCGGGTCTTCGGCAGCTCGGCCACCGGCAGGACCCGCTTCGGCTTGGCGATGGGACCGAGCGTGGCGCCCACGTGGTTGCGCAGGTCCGCGACGAGCCCCTCGTCCTCGGCGTTCGCCGTGCCCCGCAGGATCACGAAGGCGACGATGGCCTGTCCCGTCGTCTCGTCCGCCGCGCCCACGACCGCCGCCTCGGCGACCGCCGGGTGCGAGACGAGCGCCGACTCGACCTCGGTGGTGGAGATGTTGTGCCCGGAGACGAGCATCACGTCGTCCACCCGGCCGAGCAGCCAGATGTCGCCGTCCTCGTCCTTCTTGGCACCGTCACCGGCGAAGTACTTGCCCTCGAAACGCGACCAGTACGTGTCGATGAACCGCTGGTCGTCGCCCCAGATGGTGCGCAGCATCGACGGCCACGGCTCGGTCAGGACGAGGTAGCCGCCGCCACCGTCCGGCACCTCGTTCGCGTCGTCGTCGACGACGGTGGCGGAGATGCCCGGCAGGGCGCGCTGGGCGCTGCCCGGCTTGGTCTCCGTGACGCCCGGCAGCGGCGAGATCATCATCGCGCCGGTCTCGGTCTGCCACCAGGTGTCCACGATGGGGCACTTGTCGCCACCGATGTTCTTCCGGTACCAGATCCACGCCTCGGGGTTGATCGGCTCGCCGACCGACCCGAGCACCCGCAGGCTGCTGAGGTCGAACTTGGCGGGGATGTCGTCGCCCCACTTCATGAACGTGCGGATCGCCGTGGGTGCCGTGTAGAGGATGGTGACCCCGTACTTCTGGACGATCTCCCAGAAGCGGCCCTGGTGGGGGGTGTCGGGGGTGCCCTCGTACATCACCTGCGTCGCGCCGTTGGCCAGCGGGCCGTACGTGATGTACGAGTGCCCGGTGACCCAGCCGATGTCGGCCGTGCACCAGTAGACGTCGGTCTCCGGCTTGAGGTCGAAGACGGCGTGGTGGGTGTAGGCCGCCTGCGTGAGGTAGCCGCCGGAGGTGTGCAGGATGCCCTTCGGCTTGCCCGTGGTGCCCGAGGTGTAGAGGACGAAGAGCGGGTGCTCCGCGTCGAACGCCTCGGGGGTGTGCTCGGTGGACTGCCGCTGCGTGATCTCGTGCCACCACACGTCGCGGCCCTCGGTCCACGCCACGTCCTGCTTCGTGCGCTGGACGACGAGGACCTTCTCGACCCCGTCGACCCGGGTCACGGCCTCGTCCACGGCGGGCTTGAGCGCGGACGGCTTGCCTCTGCGGTAGCCGCCGTCGGAGGTGATGACGACCTTGGCGTCGGCGTCCTCGACGCGCTTGGCGATGGCGTCCGCGGAGAAGCCGCCGAAGACCACCGAGTGGGCGGCGCCGATGCGGGCGCAGGCCAGCATCGCGATGACCGCCTCGGGGATCATCGGCAGGTAGACGGCGACCCGGTCGCCCTTCTGGACGCCGAGCTCGGTCAGCGCGTTGGCCGCCCGGCTGACCTCGTCCTTCAGCTCGGCGTAGGTGATGGCCCTGCTGTCGCCGGGCTCACCCTCGAAGTGGATCGCGACGCGCTCGCCGTTGCCCGCCTCCACGTGGCGGTCGACGCAGTTGTACGCGACGTTGAGCTTCCCGTCGGCGAACCACTTGGCGAACGGCGGGTTCGACCAGTCCAGCGTCTCGGTCGGCTCCGTGGCCCAGGTCAGCCGGCGTGCCTGCTCGGCCCAGAAGCCGAGCCGGTCAGCCTTGGCCTGCTCGTACGCTTCCGCCGTGACGTTCGCGGCGGCTGCCAGCTCCGCCGGCGGCGCGAAGCGACGCTCCTCCTTCAAGAGGTTGGCCAGGCTTTCGTTGCTCACGACATCTCCCTTTCCCAGGGTGTCCGTTGTGTCCGAAGCCACAGCTCATCAGACACAACCCGTGGTGACAAGGGCCTGCCGAAAATTGGTTTAGACCTTTACCCAAAAGGTGTCCACCGGACAGGAAAGGTGTCCACCGGTCAGGATCTAGACCTTGACCCGTGCTGTGGGCGCCACCTGATCGAAGACCTCGTCGGGGAGTTGCTCCGCGCCGGTGCCCTCCGTGAGGAGATAGGCCTGCGCCTCTCCGACGTGGAAGTACATACCGTGCAGCTCAAGATCACCTTCGGCAAGTCGGCGCGCCACTGATTCGTGCGCCGTCAAGTGCTCCAGTTGCTGCACCACGTTGGTGAGGCAGAGCTGCTCGACCGCGTCGGCAGGCGCGCGCCCGGCCAGCCGCGCCCATGCCCTGTCCTGCGCGCCCATCCGCTCCAGGCTCGGCTGCCCGTGCCGCAGCCAGCGCCGCAGCGGTGTCTGGGCGCCCCCGGGCGGGGTGGTGAGAAGGGCCTGCATCGCACCGCACCCGGAGTGCCCGCACACGGTGATGGACCGCACCTTGAGCACATCCACCGCGTACTCGATCGCGGCCCCCACCGAGTCGTCCCCGCTCTCGGCGCCCGGCAGCGGCACCAGATTGCCCACATTGCGTACGACGAAGAGGTCACCGGGACCGCTCGACGTGATCATCGAGGTGACGACCCGGGAGTCCGCGCAGGTCAGGAAGAGCTGCGCGGGCTGCTGCCCCTCACGCGCGAGCCTGGCGAGCTCGCCGCGCACATGGGGTGCCGTGTTCCGCTGGAACGCGCTGATCCCGGTGGCCAGTTGATGCCCGCTCGGCCGTCCCGTGTGCTGCTCCTCCTCCTGCGGGCGGTCGCAGTGGTGGTTGCGCCAGGGCGTCCAGGGGCGGCAGCAGGAGTGTGATCCGCTCGCCGGTTCGGCGATCCGGGTGCCCGCGCGCCCGGTGACCTCGACGCTTCCGCCGTGCGCGGTGTGCGCGTCCTGCCAGCACTGCAGCGATTCGTACGCGGCGTGGTCCATGAACGAGCCGTCCAACTCCACGACGGCCTCGGCCCCTTGCGGCACCAGGTGCAGCGTCCTGCTGAGCCGGGGCACCGCGAGGAACGTCAACTGTCCGCGCACGCGTACGTGGTGGACTCCCTCCTGCTCCTCGTGCGTGATCCGGGTACGGGCGAGGCGGTGCATGGCGACGCACACGGCGACGGCGACGCCGAGCCCCACGCCTTCGAGGACCCCGAGGAGGACCACGCCGAGGGTGGTGACGGCGTACACGAGGATCTCGCGGTGGCGGGTGATCGTGCGGATGTGGTTCAGGCTGACCATCTGGATGCCGACGGCCATGACGAGGGCGGCGAGGGCGGCGAGGGGGATCAGCTCCAGGACGGGGACCAGGAGCAGCGCTGCCACTACTACCCAAACGCCGTGCAGCATCGTGGAGTTCCTGCTGACGGCACCCGCGCGCACATTGGCCACACTGCGCACGGCGACCCCGGCGACGGGCAGTCCGCCGAGCGCGCCCGAGACGATGTTGGCGGTGCCCTGGCCGAGCAGTTCGCGGTTGAGGTCGGAGCGGCGCACGCCCGCGTTCAGCTCGGGCCGCTTGGACAGCAGCTTGTCGACGGCGACGGCGCCGAGCAGCGACTGCACGCTGCACACGAGGGTGATGGTGAGGACGGCCGCGACGAGCCCGAGCGCGGGCCCTTCGGGCAGCCCCACGAGGGCGTGGCTGCGCCACGAGGGCAGATTGACCATGTCCAGATGGAGATGGGCGAGCGCGGCGACGACGGTCGCGAGGGCCACCGAGACGAGGGCGGCGGGCACGACGCGGGTGATGCGGCCCACGCGCCCGGGAATCCGCGGCCAGAGCAGCAGGATCGCCAGCGTGAGGACGCTGATCGACAGCGCGGCCGGATGCAGGTCGGCGAGTTGGGCGGGCAGCGAGCGCAGGTTGTCGAGCACGGCGCTCTGCGGGGTGCCACCGAGCACGATGTGCAGCTGGGCGACGGCGATGGCGACGCCGATACCGGCCAGCATGCCGTGGACGACGGCGGGGCTGACGGCGAGCGCGGTGCGGGCCACGCGCAGGCAGCCGAGGCCGAGTTGGGCGAGTCCGGCGAGAACGGTGATGGCGCAGGTGGTCCGCCATCCGTACCGGTGGATGAGGTCGGCGGTGACCACGGTGAGTCCGGCGGCGGGGCCGCTGACCTGGAGGGGGGAGCCGCCGATCCGTCCGGCGACCAGGCCGCCGACGGCGGCGGCGACGAGGCCCGCCTGGAGCGGGGCGCCGGTGGCCAGGGCGATGCCCAGGGAGAGCGGCAGTGCGATCAGGAAGACGGCGACCGACGCGGAGAGGTCGGCGCCCGCGATGCGGAACTTCTTGCGGGGCGGTGGGGCGTGCGGATTGTTGGCGCGGGGCGTGTGGGTCGAGTCGGTGGTGCGGGTGGGGACGCAGGCAGACATGTTTCCCGTCTCCTCCGGGGCAGCGCGGTCGCGGGACAAGGGGTCCTCCGGAGATCACCGGAGGGCGGGTCGCGGCCGTGGGTCACGGCGTGCAGCGGCGGGATATCTCAACTCTCGGTAAACGAACCGTAATGCAGAGTAAAGGTCACGGATGGATTTTCGGTGCAAATAGGGTAATCAATCACCCCAAAGAGTGAATAAGAACTTTGGTCGGCTTGTCGGAACACGACATTCCAGGCCCCATGCGAAGTTGCTGGCGATCTGTCCCGACTTGCATGGAAAGAAGGTGGGCGGAAGATGGCCGCCACCCGGAGGATCGCCGCGAGCCTCACCGTCCTGGTGGCGTGCGTCGCGGTACTGGCAGGCTGTGCCGAGGGCGGCACCGGCGCCGACGAAGGCGCGGCGGAAGGCGCTCACGGTGCGAAGGAGGCGGCGGGCGCCGCGGCGCCCAAGGCCCCGGTCCGCATGATCGGCGACGGCTCCACGGCGTTCACCGGCCAGCAGCCGCACCTGGCGAGAGCCGAACGTCTCAAGCCCGGCCAGAAACCACCCCAGTTCGTGGTCTTCTCCTGGGACGGCGCGGGCGAGGACAGCCAGAAGCTGTTCTCCCACTTCCGCAAGGTCGCCCAGCGCAACAACGCCACGATGACGTACTTCCTCAGCGGCGTGTACATGCTTCCCGAGGCGAAGCGCAAGCTCTACAAGCCGCCGCAGCACCTGGCGGGCAGTTCGGACATCGGCTTCAACGACCGCAAGGGAATCAAGGACACCGTGGACCAGCTCCGCGGCGCCTGGCTCGAGGGCAATGAGGTCGGCACGCACTTCAACGGCCACTTCTGCGGCGCGGGCCGTGGCGTCGGCGAGTGGTCGGTCGAGGACTGGAAGAGCGAGATCAACCAGGCCAAGTCCTTTGTGAAGGCGTGGAAGACGAACACGGGCATGAAGAAGGCGCAGCCGCTGCCCTTCGACTACGACAAGGAACTGGTCGGCGCCCGCACCCCCTGCCTCGAAGGGCAGAAGAACTTCATGCGCGCCGCCCGGGAGCTGGGCTTCCGCTACGACACCAGCGGGGTCAACAACCAGCTGTGGCCCAAGAAGAAGGAGGGGCTCTGGGACCTGTCGATGCAGCTCGTCCCGGTCCCAGGCCGCCAGTTCGAGACGCTGACCATGGACTACAACTTCATGGTCAACCAGTCGGGGTCGACCTCGCACGGCGACCCCGCCAAGCACGAGTACTGGGGCGACCAGATGCGCGACGGCCTGCTCCAGGGCTTCGACCGCGCCTACCAGGGCAACCGCGCGCCGCTGATCATCGGCAACCACTTCGAGTCCTGGAACGGCGGCACGTACATGCGGGCCGTCGAGGAGACCATCAAGTCGGTCTGCACCAAGCCCGAAGTGCGCTGTGTCTCCTTCCGCCAGCTCTCGGACTGGCTGGACGCGCAGGACCCGAAGACACTGGCGAAGCTGACGAAGCTCCCGGTGGGCAAGGCCCCGAAGGAGGGCTGGCCCGCCTTCCTCTCGGCCCGGCCCGCACCGGCACCGAAGGGCGTCCCGGGCGCCCCGGCGGTCAAGCCGTAGCGCCCGAAAGCACCGTCAAGTCGGCGATCCCGCGCGGGCGTTCACGCCGAGGCGGTGATCCGCTCGCGCAGGACGAAGTCGGGGTCGACCTGGTCGGCCAGGTCGGCACCCGTCCGCTCGTTGCCCCAGCTCTGCGCGTTCTTCCGGTGGAAGTGGACCATCTGGCGGGTGTAGCGCTCCCAGTCCCTTCGCTCGTACGTGGCGTCGACGGCGGCCTGAAGCGTCCGCAGGGAGCGCTGGTTGTCCTCCTCCAGGAGCTCGAAGCGGGGCGGGCGGCCCTTCTCCATGGCGCGCACCCAGTCCGAGTGGCCGACGGTCACCAGGAGGTCGTCGCCCACCTGCTCGCGCAGGAAGTCCAGGTCGTCCTCGCCCTGCACCTTGTTGCCGACGACCTTGAGGTCGACGCCGAAGTCCCGTGCGTACTCCTTGTACTGGCGATAGACGGAGACTCCCTTCTTCGTCGGCTCGGCCACCAGGAACGTCATGTCGAAGCGCGTGAACATGCCGGAGGCGAAGGAGTCCGAGCCTGCGGTCATGTCCACGACCGCGTACTCGTCACGGCCGTCGACCAGGTGGTTCAGGCACAGCTCCACCGCTCCCGTCTTGGAGTGGTAGCAGGCGACACCGAGGTCGGCTTCGGTGAACGGCCCGGTGACCATCAAACGCACGGCGCCGCCGTCGAGTTCCACCTGTCGCGCGCACGCGTCGTAGACGGGGTTGTCCTCGCGCACCCGCAGCAGTCGCGAGCCCTCACCCGGCGGCGTCGTCTTGATCATCGTGTCGGCGGAGGCGATCCGCGGGTTGGAGCCCCGCAGGTAGTCCTTGATGAGGGGCAGGCGCGCGCCCATGGCGGGCAGCTCGGCGGCCTCCGCCTCGTCGAGGCCGAGCGCGGGGCCCAGGTGCTGGTTGATGTCGGCGTCCACCGCGATGACGGGCGCGCCGGTGGCGGCGAGATGTCGGATGAAGAGCGAGGACAGCGTGGTCTTGCCGCTGCCGCCCTTCCCTACGAAAGCGATTTTCATAACCACGTAGCGTAGCTGGTCGGCTACATGTAGTACTCGGTCCGCGTGAAGAAGACCACTCCTTCGTGGAGCGGCGCCCTGGAGTACGTAGGGTCGTACTCATGAGTACGACAGCTGACCCGCTCGGAGCCCTGGCCGGGCTGCCCGGCGTGGGTGACTCCGTGGACTCCGTGCGCAAGGCCGTGGACCGGGTCTACGGACACCGGATCATGCGGCGCCGCAGCAACGAGATCACCTCCGAGGCGGCGCTGCGCGGAGCGCGCGGCTCCGCGGCGCTCTCCGGAGCGGAGTGGGCCCTGGAGGAGGTCCGTCGACGCAGCGACTTCAGCGGCGACGGCGAGGCCCGCACCGTCGGTGCCGCCCTGCGCCTGACCGCGGAGGCGGGCCAACTCCTGTCCATCTGGCGGCAGTCGCCGCTGCGGGTCCTCGCGCGCCTGCACCTGGTCGCCGCGGCCGACGCCGACGAGACGGCGGGGCGGCCGCGTCTTGCGGGCGAGCCCGTCGACGAACCGCTGGTCGAGCTGGATCTGCCGGACGCGGACGAGGTGGCGGGCCGCCTGGAGGGCCTGTCGCAGCTGATCATCGCGGGCAGTTCGGCACCGGCGCTGGTGATGGCCGCCGTGGTCCACGGCGAGCTGCTCAGCCTGCGGCCCTTCGGTTCGCACAACGGCCTGGTCGCGCGGGCCGCCGAGCGCATCGTCCTGGTGGGCAGCGGCCTCGACCCGAAGTCGATCTGCCCGGCTGAGGCCGGGCACGCGGAGCAGGGCAGGGCGGCCTACGTGGCGGCGCTCGACGGCTACGCGTCGGGCACTCCGGAGGGCATGGCGGCCTGGATCGCGTACTGCGGAACGTCGGTCGAGCTGGGTGTCAGGGAGTCGACGGCGGTCTGTGAGGCGATGCAGCGCGGCGCGGCGTAAGGGCGCGCGGGCGGGACGGCTCAGGGCCCGGACAAAGGGTTGCGGCGGTACGGAATCCGTACCGCCGCTGGCATGTCCACCGGGTTACCAAGCGTCCTCGAAGTTTGCCCATCAGGTCGGGACGTTGCCCGTCACCTGGTGCGGCTGGCCCGTAATCGACGGGTCGACGTCGCGTGGGTGCTCGGTGTTCATGCTTCGGTCCGTGGGGCCTTGGTTGCGTTTAAAGGTAATCCTCTCGGATGTCCTTGGTCTCGCGGGCCGTTGACTCCTTTGTACTCCTGTCCTGGAGTAAGCGGAAGTCCTGGCTGCACTTCTTTACTTTTAGGTTCAAATAGGCATGAAACGGGCGGGCGGTTTCGGCCTGGTCAACCGGCGGCCGCACGGCGGCGGGTGGCGAGCCAGACGAGCCCCGCCGTGGCCGCCGCCGCGCCGACCGCGGCCGCCGCCACCAGGGCGGGGCGCGGCGGCGCGGGCAGGCGCTGTTTCAGGCGCACGGGCCGGTGGAAGTCGAGGATCGGCCACTCACGCGCGAGGGCCTCCTTGCGCAGCGCCCGGTCCGGATTGACCGCGAAGGGGTTTCCGACGGACTGGAGCATCGGCAGGTCGGTCGCCGAGTCGCTGTAGGCGAAGCAGCGGTCGAGGTCGTACCCCTCCGACCGCGCGAGATCCTTGATGGCCTCGGCCTTGGTGGGGCCGTACGCGTAGTACTCCACCTCGCCGGTGAAGCAGCCGTCCTCGCCGACCACCATGCGGGTCGCCACCACCCGGTCCGCGCCGAGGAGTTCGCCGATCGGCTCGACGACCTCGGCGCCCGACGTGGAGACGATGACGACGTCGCGGCCCGCGGTGTGGTGCTCCTCGATGAGGGACGCGGCCTCGTCGTAGATGATCGGGTCGATCAGGTCGTGCAGGGTCTCCGCGACGATCTCTTTGACCTGTTGCACGTTCCATCCGCGGCACAGTGCGGACAGGTACTCGCGCATCCGCTCCATCTGGTCGTGGTCGGCTCCGCCCGCGAGGAAGACGAACTGCGCGTACGCGGTGCGCAGTACTGCCCTGCGGTTGATCAGGCCGCCTTGGTAGAACGACTTGCTGAAGGTGAGCGTGCTCGACTTCGCAATGACCGTCTTGTCCAGGTCAAAGAACGCGGCAGTGCGAGGCAAGGAGTGGTTTTCCACGAGCCCGAGCATAGGCGCCCACCATTCGGCGTAAGCTGAGGCGCGTGGGTTTGCCTGAGAAGGCTCTCGGGTACACCATGGAAGTCACGGATCGTTCGCGACCGTGCTAACCCGGTCTGGCTCCTCCCCCCCCGAGTCGGACCGTGGGGACGACCCCCGCTCTCCCCCCCGGCGGGGGTCGTCGCATGTCCGGATGGGTTTTCAACCCTCCGATGATCGCTCAATCGGCCTACCGGCCCAGCAGATCGCCCTCGCGGCGTTCTGTTGCTCTGCCCAGAATTCGTCACTGTGCGTAGTCGTGAGGCTGCGCTGCGGAAGTCGCCGGGATGTCACTGGTATGGGTGACGGGGATATTCACAGCAACCGCCTTGTCCACAGTTATTGACCAAGATCCACACGATTTCCCGGACCGCTGCACGCTGATTCCGCCCGTTCCACTCGCGAAGTTCATGGCCGGATTGCTTTGTCCGGTTCTCCGCGGGCTGCGGGACGTGGCATTCACAAGGGCTTGCGGTGAGAGGGGGATGGAGATCGTGGGTGGAGTCATTTCACACGACAGGGCGACAGCGCCCGACGGACGGCAGAGCGGACCGCTGATCGTCACGGAGGACGTGGAGCTGCTAGACGACCTGCTGCGGCTGTGCGCCGCCGCGGGGGCACGGCCCGAGGTGCACCACGGCGGGCCCAAGGGGAGAGAAGGCTGGGACTCGGCGCCGCTCGTGCTCGTCGGGGACGACGCGGTGGACCGGGTGCGCGGGGCCGCGCGCCGCCGCGGGGTCGTCCTCGTCGGACGGGACCAGGACGATTCCGGGATCTGGCAGCGGGCCGTGGAGATCGGCGCCGACCACGTGCTGGTCCTGCCCGACGGCGAGCAGTGGCTCGTGGACCGCATCGCCGACGTGGCCGAGGGCGTGGGCAGGCCCGCGCTCACCGTCGGGGTCATCGGCGGGCGCGGCGGGGCCGGGGCATCGACCCTGGCCTGCGCCCTCGCGGTCACGGCGGCGCGGGCCGGGCGGCGCACGATGCTCGTCGACGCCGACCCGCTGGGCGGTGGCCTCGACGTCCTGCTGGGCGGCGAGAGCGCCGACGGCCTGCGGTGGCCCGCCTTCGCCGCGTCCAGGGGCAGGGTCGGCGGCGGCGCCCTTGAGGAATCCCTGCCGGAGCTGCACGCGCTGCGGGTGCTGAGCTGGGACAGGGGCGACCTGGTGGCCGTCGCCCCGGAGGCCGTACGAGCGGTCGTCGCGGCCGCCCGCAGGCGCGGCGGCGTGGTGGTCGTGGACCTGCCGCGCCGCGTGGACGAGGCGGTCGCCGAGGCGTTGGACCAGGTGGATCTGGGGCTTCTCGTGGTGCCCGCGGAGCTGCGCGCCGTGGCGGGGGCGCGGCGGGTGGCGTCCGCTGCGGGGATGGTGCTGCGCGATCTGCGGGTGGTCGTCGCCGGGGGCGCGGGGGCCGGGATCGGTGGGCACGGCGCTTCCGGCGGGTTCGATGCCGAGGAGGTCGCGCGGCTGCTCGGGCTGCCGCTGGTCGGTGAAGTCCCCTGGGAGGCAGGGCTCTTGGCCGCGCAGTGCGGCGGGGTGCCGCCCGGGGGCGTCGCGCGCGGACCGCTGGCGCGGTTCTGTGCCGCCTTCTGGGACCGGGTTCCGGTGGACAGCACGGCGGGAGGCGGCGCATGAGCGCGGTGGTCGGGGCACGCATGCTGGACGGGGTCAGGCAGTGGCTCGCCGAGAGCGGCACGGAGCCCACCCCGGCGCGGGTGGCGGAAGCGCTCAGGGCGCAGGGCAAGGTGCTCGGTGACGCGGAAGTCCTCGGAGCGGCCGCGCAGTTGCGCTCGGAGCTGGTGGGGGCCGGACCCCTTGAGCCGCTGCTCGCGGACGAGTCGGTGACCGACGTCCTGGTCTCCGCGCCCGACCGGGTGTGGGTGGACCGGGGCGGCGGCCTGGAGCTCACCGAGGTGACCTTCCGGGACGCGGCGGCGGTGCGGCGGCTCGCGCAACGCCTCGCGGCCGTGGCGGGCCGTCGGCTCGACGACGCGAGGCCCTGGGTGGACGCCCGGCTCCCGGACGGGACACGGCTGCACGCGGTCCTGCCGCCGGTGGCCGTGGGGTCGACCTGCCTCGCGCTGCGGGTCGTGCGGCCGCGCGCCTTCACCCTCGCGGAACTGATCGCGGCGGGGACGGTGCCGCCCGGTGGCGACCGGGTGCTGCGGGCCCTGCTCGATGCCCGTCTCTCCTTCCTGATCAGCGGGGGCACGGGCAGCGGCAAGACGACGTTGCTGAGCGCGCTGCTCGGCCTGGTCGGGCCCAAGGAGCGGATCGTACTCGCCGAGGACTCGGCGGAGTTGAGGCCCGACCACCCCCACGTGGTGCGCCTCGAGGCCAGGCCGGCGAACCAGGAAGGGGTCGGTCTCGTCGGCCT
The DNA here is from genome assembly GCF_008704495.1 of Streptomyces kanamyceticus. NCBI lineage: Bacteria > Bacillati > Actinomycetota > Actinomycetes > Kitasatosporales > Streptomycetaceae > Streptomyces > Streptomyces kanamyceticus. The sequence goes on along the minus strand of NZ_CP023699.1, from coordinate 4,669,999 downwards.
GGACGACCTGGTCCGCCAGGCGCTGCGGATGCGGCCCGACCGGCTGGTGGTCGGCGAGGTGCGGGGCCCGGAGGTGACCCATCTGCTGGCCGCGCTGAACACGGGCCATGAGGGCGGCTGCGGCACGGTGCACGCCAACGCCGCGGGGGACGTGCCCGCCCGGCTCGAAGCCCTGGGTACGGCCGCGGGGCTCGACCGTGCCGCCCTGCACAGCCAGTTGGCGGCGGCGCTCTCGGTGGTGATCCATCTCGTACGCGACCGCGCGGGCCGACGCAGGATCGCCGAGGTGCGCGTGCTGGAGCGGGCCGCTTCGGGGCTGGTGGTCACCGTGCCCGCGCTGCGGTGGGGAGAGGGGGCGTTCGTCAGGGAGTCGGGGTGGCCGCGGCTGAACTCGCTCCTCGGGGGCGGGGCTTGGGGTGATGCGCTGTGAGTACGCCGACGTGGGCTGCTGCCCTGTGCGCGGGCAGCGCGGCCTGGCTGATGGGAGCGAGGGACCCGTGGGCCCGACGGGTGCGGGTCGTGCTCGGGAGCGGAGGGCCGCAGAAGACGGATGGCTGGTCCTGGCGAAGAGCCGTCGCGGCCGGGCGGGGGCGGGTGCGGCACGAATGGTGGTGCCTGGCGGCCGGGTTGGGCCTCGCGCTGCTGGGGGAGTCGGTGGTGCCGGTGGTCCTGGGGGCGGCAGGGGTGCCGCTCGCGCGGCGCGTGCGGAGGGCCGGGCAGGCGCGGCGTGCGCGGGAGCGGCGGGGTGCCGCGGTGATCGAGCTGTGCGGGGTGCTCGCGGGTGAGGTGCGGGCGGGGCGGCAGCCGGGGGAGGCGCTGCGGGTGGCGCTCGGTGAGGCGGAGGCACGGGATGGGAGTGGTGCGGCGCGGAGTGGGGTGTTGGCGGCGGCGCGGTTCGGCGGGGACGTTCCCGGGGCGCTGGGGGACGCGGCGAAGGAGCCAGGCGCCGAGGGGCTGCTCGGGCTCGCGGCGTGCTGGCGGGTGGCGGTGGATCGCGGTGCGGGGCTCGCGGCGGGGCTCGAACGCCTGGAGGCCGCGCTGCGCTCGGAGCGTGATCAACGAGCCGACCTGCGAGCTCAGTTGGCGGGCGCCCGGTCGACGGCCGTGCTGCTCGCGGGGCTGCCGCTGCTCGGACTGCTGATGGGCACGGCGCTCGGCGCGGACCCCCTGAGGGTGCTGCTGCACACGGGAGCGGGCCTTGGCTGCCTGGCGACGGGCGGAGTGCTGGAGGGCGCCGGGGTGTGGTGGGCGCTGCGGATCGTACGAGGGGCGGAGGGGCGATGAGCGGTGTGCACGGACCGGGGGCGGTCGTGTGGGGTGTGGCGGCCGTGGTCTGGGTGGTGCTGACGGTGGCGGCGGCGCGGCGCGAGAGGGCGGTGCGGAGGAGGGCCGAGGAGGCGCTGGGGAGGGCGTTGAGGCCTCCGGCGCGGGCACGGCGGGGGCTGGGCCGGGTGCGGTGGCTGAGGCGGCTGGACGGGGCGCGTGGGTGGCTCGCGGTGTCCGGGGCGGTGAGTGCGGGATATGTCCTGGTGGGCGGGGCGCCGGGGTTTCTCGTGGGGGTGGCTGCCGGGTACGGGGTGTGGCGCTGGCGGCGGGGGCGTGAGGCCGGGACGGCAGGACAGAGGCATGACCCGGAGGCGGCGCGGCAACTGCCTCTGGCGGCGGATCTGTTGGCGGCCTGCGTCGCCGCTGGGGCGAGCCCTGTGGCGGCCGCGCAAGCCGTCGGGGAGTCGCTGAGGGGGCCGGTAGGTGCGTGTCTGGCGCGGGGCGCCGCCGAGTTGAGGTTCGGCGCCGAACCAGGAGAGGCGTGGCGGCAGTTGGGGGCGATACCTGGCGCCGGGGCGCTGGCGCGGCTCCTGGAGCGGATGGGCGAGTCAGGCGCCCCGGCCGCGGAACCGGTGGCGCGTGTCGCCGCGGACGCGCGGGCCGATCGGGGACGTACGGCGACGGCCGGGGCGCGGAGAGCGGCGGTGCTGATGACGGCGCCCGTGGGGCTGTGCTTCTTGCCCGCGTTCGTGGCGGTCGGGGTGCTGCCGGTGGTGATCGGTCTCGCGGACGGGCTGCTGAGCGCCGGGTGAGTGTCGGGTGAGCGCCGACATCGAGGGATCAGACGACAACTGGGGTGAACTTCATGGGGGTTGAGATGAGTGGACAGGCGGTTGGACAGGCGCGTCGGCAGGCGAATCGGCAGGTGTGGGCGCGGCGGCCGTGGTGGCGGACTCGTGCGGTGGGCGGGGATGCCGGGATGGTCACTTCCGAGTACGCGATGGGGCTGATCGCGGCGGTGGGGTTCGCCGGGCTGCTCTACAAGGTGGTGACGAGCGGGCAGGTCAGGGCGGCGCTGCAAGCGGTGGTGGAGAAGGCGCTCGATGTCCAGTTCTGAGAGTTCCGGCAGGCCTGAGCGGTGGTGGTGTGCCGGGAGGCGGCTCGGGGACCGGGGATTCGTGACGGCGGAGGCGGCCGTGGTGCTGCCCACGCTGGTGCTGTTCACGATGGCGCTGGTCTGGATGTTGCTGGCCGCGTCGGCGCAGATCCAGTGCGTCGACGCGGCCAGGGCCGGGGCCCGCGCGGTGGCCCGGCAGGACCCGGAGGGCGTGGCGGTGGCGGCGGCGCGGCAGGCGGCGCCGCGCGGGGCGACCGTGTCCGTGCGACGCGACGGAGACCTGGTGCGCGTCGAGGTCGCGGCGGACTCGCCGGGCCCTACTGCACTCGGCATCGGGCTGCGCCTGCGGTCGGAGGCGGTGGCGTTGGCGGAGGAGACGGTGGAGGTGGGTGCGTGAGGGGCGGAAGGCGGCGCGGCGTTGGTCGGGACCGGGGCGCGGCCACGGTGTGGGTCGTCGTCGTGATGGCCGTGCTCTGTGTGGTCTGCGGTGCGGTGCTCGCGATGTCGCAGGTGATCGTGGCCCGGCATCGGGCGGGCGGCGCGGCGGACTTGGCGGCGCTCGCGGCGGCGGACCGCTGGGGAGAGGGGCGGGAGGGGGCGTGTGACGCGGCCGGAAGAGTCGCGAAGGCGCAGGCGACGCGGATGGTGCGGTGCGTCGTGCGCGGGCAGGTCTCCGCGGTCACGGTGTCGGCCGAGGCCGGACCCTTCGCCACGGAGGTGGACTCTCGGGCGGGGCCTGCGGGGCCTGCGGGGCCTGCGGGGCCTGTCGGGCCGGGTGAGTTGGGCGGCTCCGTGGGGCCGGTGAGCCCGGGAGCGGGCGGTGGCTGAGCGGTGGCTGATGTGCCGGGGCGGCACGTGCCTCTCGGTCTACTCGGCCGCCGGTTCTGCCGGTTCTGCCGGGCCCGCCGACGCGACCGCGGTGTCCGTCGAGTCCGGTGCGTCCTTGAGGAGGGTCGAGAGGAGGCGGACGGCGCCGCGTTTGTGCAGCGGGTCGTTGCCGTTGCCGCACTTGGGGGACTGGATGCAGGAGGGGCAGCCCGCCTCGCATTCGCAGGAGGCGATGGCCTGGCGGGTGGCGGTGAGCCATTCGCGGGCCGTGTGGAAGGCCCGCTCGGCGAATCCCGCACCGCCGGGATGGCCGTCGTAGACGAAGACCGTGGGAAGGAGGGTGTCAGGGTGGAGAGGGACCGATACGCCGCCGATGTCCCAGCGGTCGCACGTGGCGAACAGCGGCAGCATGCCGATGGAGGCGTGCTCGGCCGCGTGCAGGGCGCCGCCGAGGATCTCGGGATTGACGCGGGCGGCATCCAGTTGGTCCTCGGTGACGGTCCACCAGACCGCGCGGGTGCGCAGCGTTCGAGGGGGCAGGTCGAGCTTCGTCTCGCCGAGCACCTCGCCCGTGATGAGTTTTCTGCGCAGGAAGGAGACGACCTGGTTGGTGACTTCGACGGAGCCGTAGCAGAGGCGTCCCGCGCCCCAGGGGACCTCGACGTCCGTCTCCAGGATGGAGATCGCCGTGGTGTCGCGGGCGGTCGTGGAGTACGGCGGTACGGCCTCCTCGACCAGGGCGGCCGAGTCCTCCAGGTCGAGGTGGCGTACGAGATACGTGCGGCCCTGATGGAGGTGGACCGCGCCCTCGTGCACGGTGGTGTGGGCGGCGGAGGCGTCGACGGTGCCGAGCAGGCGTCCCGTGCCCTCCTCGACGATCTGGACCGGCTTGCCGCCCTCGCCGCGGATGTCGGTGAGGTCGGCGGCCCGTTCGCGGCGGGTCCAGTGCCAGGCCTTGGTGCGGCGGCGCAGCAGCTTCGCGGCCTCCAGCTGCGGGAGCAGTTCCTCGGTCGCCGGGCCGAAGAGGACCAAGTCCTCGTCGGTGAGCGGGAGTTCCGCGGCGGCCGCGCAGAGGTGGGGTGCGAGGACGTACGGATTGTCAGGGTCGAGGACCGTCGACTCCACGGGCTGCTCGAACAGTGCCTCGGGATGGTGGACGAGATACGTGTCCAGCGGGTCGTCGCGGGCTACGAGCACGGCCAGGGCGCCCTGGCCGGAGCGGCCTGCCCGGCCCGCCTGTTGCCAGAGCGAGGCCCGGGTGCCGGGATAGCCCGCGATGATCACGGCGTCCAACCCCGAGACGTCGACGCCCAGTTCGAGCGCGGTGGTGGCGGCGAGGCCGAGGAGTTCGCCGGAGTGCAGGGCGCGTTCGAGGGCGCGGCGCTCTTCGGGCAGATAGCCGCCCCGGTAGGCGGCGACGCGGCGGGCCAGGGAGCGGTCGACCTCGGCGAGGCGCTCCTGGGCGATCACCGAGATCAGTTCGGCGCCGCGCCGGGAGCGTACGAAGGCGACCGAGCGGACGCCCTGCACGGTGAGGTCGGTCAGCAGGTCCGCCGTCTCGGCGGTGGCGGTGCGGCGGACGGGCGCGCCCTTCTCGCCGTGGAGTTCGGTGAGAGGAGGCTCCCACAGGGCGAACACGAGATCGCCGCGGGGTGAGGCGTCGTCGGCGACCTCGTGCACGGGGATGCCGGTCAGGCGCTGCGCCGACAGGGCCGGTTCGGCGGAGGTGGCGGAGGCGAGGAGGAAGACGGGCTCGGAGCCGTAGCGGGCGCAGAGGCGGCGCAGTCGGCGCAGGACCTGGGCGACGTGGGAGCCGAAGACGCCGCGGTAGGTGTGGCACTCGTCGATGACGACGTAGCGCAGGGCGCGCAGGAAGGAGGACCAGCGCGGGTGGGAGGGGAGTATCCCGCGGTGCAGCATGTCGGGGTTGGTCAGGACGTAATTGGCGTACTGGCGCACCCACTCGCGTTCCTCGACAGGGGTGTCGCCGTCGTACACGGCGGGTCGGACCGCGTTGCCGAGCGGGGCCGCGAGCTCGCGCACGGCCCGGCGCTGGTCGGCGGCGAGCGCCTTGGTCGGGGCCAGGTACAGGGCGGTCGTGCCGCGTCCGTTGGGGGCCTCGGAGCCGTCGAGCAGGGTGGAGAGCACGGGGGTGAGATAAGCCAGGGACTTGCCGGAGGCGGTGCCGGTGGCGACGACCACGGATTCGCCGTCGAGCGCGTGCTCGGCGGCGCGTGCCTGGTGGGCCCACGGGTGTTCGATGCCCGCCGCCTGGACAGCGGAAATGACCTCGGAGCGGATGCGGTCGGGCCAGACGGCATACCGGGCCGCACGTGGGGGCAAGTGCTCCGTATGAGTGACGCGCGAAGCACGGCTCGGCCCCGCGGTGAGCCGGTCCAGGACCGTCCGCGGGGGCGTGTGTGCCGGGGCGCCCGAAGAGGGTCCTCCGGGAGGCGATTTTTTGGCCATCGGCACCGAGTGTGTCACTGGCGGGATGGACAATGGTCCGAAGGCGTCGTGCTCGCCTGCCGGTAAGTGATTGAATGCCATCGCGGCTGGCGATCCGTCCTGGGGGCTCTGCCGAGGTGTCCCGAGGGATGACCGCTCGATAGCAAGGTGCTGGAGGATCCGTGGACCTGTCCCTGTCGACCCGTACCGTCGGCGATCGTACGGTCGTCGAGGTCGGTGGCGAAATCGACGTATATACCGCGCCCAAGCTGCGCGAGCAGCTGGTCGAGTTGGTGAACGACGGCAGTTTCCATCTTGTCGTCGACATGGAGGGCGTGGACTTCCTCGACTCCACCGGACTCGGCGTGCTGGTCGGCGGCCTGAAGCGAGTGCGTGCCCATGAGGGCTCGCTGCGCCTGGTCTGCAACCAGGAGCGCATTCTCAAGATCTTCCGCATTACCGGCCTCACCAAGGTGTTCCCCATTCACACCTCGGTCGAGGAAGCGGTCGCGGCCACCGACTGAGTGCCGGTCGGCGCAGGCCGACCGACCGAGAGCCGGACGTCCCGGGCCCCGGCCCGGGACGGCAGTACAGCAGGGGACCGGGCCTGCGGCCCGGCCCCCTGACAGCACGCCCGTATGTCGAGGGGGATGCATGGCCACCGTTGAACTCCGCTTCAGCGCGCTGCCTGAGCACGTCAGGACCGCTCGCCTGGTGGCGGCCGCGGTCGCGCGTAGGGCCGGGGTGGACGAGGCCGTTCTCGACGAGGTCAGGCTCGCGGTCGGCGAGGCCTGCACGCGTGCCGTCGGACTCCATCAGAGCGCCGGTGTCACGGAGCCGGTGCGGGTCGCGCTGATCGAGGACGAGAAGCAGTTCTCCATCGAGGTCGGCGACGAGGCGCCACGCGCCGCTCCGGGTGACCGGGCGCCGGGTGCGTCCGGCGGTGCCGGTGACGACCTGGAGGCCGAGGGCGAGGACGAGATGGGTCTCGCCGTCATCAGCGGTCTCGTGGATGACGTGGAGGTCACCGCGGGCGCGTCCGGTGGCTTGATCCGGATGAGCTGGCCGACAGCCCCCGTCTCACTTCTGCCCTGAGATCCAGAGGGCGGCCCTGAGACCCGGAGATCTGCTCCGCGATCCAGAGATCGGCCCTGAGACCCGGAGATCTGCTCCGAGATCCAGAGATCCGGCCTGAGATCCAGAGACTCCCGCACGACAGATCCGGCCCCTCCCGTCCCGACTGCGTGACACTTCCGCCCGGTCGGCACGGAGCTGCCGGAGATCGGCGCAGGCCCTGTCACCACCACGGTGAACAGGGCCTTTTCTTTTTCTGATCATTTAACGGCCTAGATCGACGATCTTTCGTCAACGCTTTTGAGGCATTACCGCTTTCGGGGCCAATCCACACCGACGATCATTTGCTGAGTAGCAATCTCAGGTCAATTCCGTTTGTGGCGCTCTGTTTTGATCAGGTTCCGCTCCCTACAATCCGTCCACATCTTGAGCTCAGCCCCAGCGTCAAGGAGGACGAATGGCGGGGCTTTTTTCCCCTCATCAGATCGACCACCCCTCAACCTTCGCAGCCGCAGTACTGACCGACGACAATCGTCTCATCGTGATGGTCATCGCGGCCGTCGCGCTCGCGGCGCTCGTGGTCGCCGGTGTCCTGGTACGCCAGGTGCTCGCGGCCGGCGAGGGCACCGACAGCATGAAGAAGATCGCGAAGGCGATCCAGGAAGGCGCCAATGCCTATCTGGGACGCCAGATGCGCACGCTCGGCGTATTCGCCGTCGTGGTGTTCTTCCTGCTCATGCTGCTCCCCGCGGACGACTGGAATCAGCGCGCCGGACGATCGATCTTCTTCTTGGTCGGCGCGGCGTTCTCGGCGACCACCGGCTATATCGGTATGTGGCTCGCCGTGCGCAGCAATGTGCGCGTGGCGGCCGCCGCCCGAGAGGCCACTCCGGCGGAGGGTGAGCCCGAAAAGGATCTCACCGCCGTCTCGCACAAGGCCATGAAGATCGCTTTCCGCACGGGCGGCGTCGTCGGCATGTTCACGGTGGGGCTCGGTCTTCTGGGCGCCTCCTGTGTGGTGCTCGTCTACGCGGCCGACGCGCCGAAGGTGCTGGAAGGTTTCGGCCTCGGTGCCGCGCTGATCGCGATGTTCATGCGTGTCGGCGGCGGCATCTTCACCAAGGCCGCCGACGTCGGCGCCGACCTGGTCGGCAAGGTCGAGCAGGGCATTCCGGAGGACGATCCGCGTAATGCCGCGACCATCGCCGACAACGTGGGCGACAACGTCGGCGACTGCGCCGGTATGGCCGCCGACCTCTTCGAGTCGTACGCCGTCACGCTGGTCGCCGCGCTGATCCTCGGCAAGGTGGCGTTCGGCGACTCCGGGCTCGCCTTCCCGCTGATCGTCCCGGCCATCGGCGTCGTCACCGCGATGATCGGCATCTTCGCGGTGGCGCCCAGGCGCTCCGACCGCAGCGGCATGAGCGCCATCAACCGCGGCTTCTTCATCTCCGCGGTCATCTCGCTGGCGCTCGTGGCCGCGGCCGTCTTCGTCTATCTCCCGTCCTCGTACGCGGACCTGGACGGCGTCACGGACGCGGCGATCAAGGGCCACGACGGCGATCCGCGGATCCTCGCGGTCGTCGCCGTCGCCATCGGCATCGTGATGGCCGCGCTGATCCAGCAGCTCACCGGCTACTTCACCGAGACCACCCGGCGTCCCGTGAAGGACATCGGCAAGACCTCGCTGACCGGCCCGGCCACCGTCGTCCTCGCCGGAATCTCGATCGGTCTCGAATCGGCCGTCTACACCGCGCTGTTGATCGGGCTCGGCGTGTACGGGGCGTTCCTGCTCGGCGGTACGTCGATCATGCTCGCCCTGTTCGCGGTGGCGCTCGCCGGGACCGGCCTGCTCACCACGGTCGGTGTCATCGTCGCGATGGACACTTTCGGCCCCGTTTCGGACAACGCGCAGGGCATCGCGGAGATGTCCGGCGACGTCGCGGGTTCGGGCGCGCAGGTGCTCACCGACCTGGACGCCGTCGGCAACACCACCAAGGCCATCACCAAGGGCATCGCCATCGCGACCGCGGTCCTCGCGGCCTCGGCGCTCTTCGGGTCGTATCGCGACGCCATCGCTACCGCCGCCAAGGACGTCGGCGAGAAGATGGGCGACGGCGCCCCGATGAATCTCGTGATGGACATCTCACAGCCCAACAACCTGGTGGGCCTGATCCTCGGCGCCGCGGTCGTCTTCCTCTTCTCGGGGCTCGCGATCAACGCGGTGTCGCGGTCGGCCGGTGCCGTGGTCTACGAGGTGCGGCGGCAGTTCCGCGAGCACCCAGGGATCATGGACTACTCCGAGGAACCGGAGTACGGGCGCGTCGTCGACATCTGCACCAAGGACGCGCTGCGCGAGCTGGCCACGCCGGGTCTGCTCGCCGTGCTCACGCCGATCGCGGTCGGCTTCTCGCTCGGCGTCGGCGCGCTCGGCTCGTTCCTGGCGGGCGCGATCGGCACCGGCACCCTGATGGCGGTCTTCCTCGCCAACTCCGGTGGCGCCTGGGACAACGCGAAGAAGCTCGTCGAGGACGGTCACCACGGCGGCAAGGGCAGCGAGGCCCATGCCGCGGTCGTCATCGGCGACACCGTGGGCGACCCGTTCAAGGACACCGCGGGCCCCGCGATCAACCCCCTGCTGAAGGTGATGAACCTCGTGGCACTGCTGATCGCGCCCGCGGTCGTCAAGTTCAGCTACGGGGACGACGCCAGTGTCGGGATGCGGGTGCTGATCGCGGTGCTCTCCATCGCGGTCATCATCGGCGCGGTCTACGTCTCCAAGCGGCGGGGCATCGCCGTCGGGGACGAGGGCAACTCCGAGATGGTGGCGAAACCGGCCGATCCGGCCGTGGTTTCGTAACTCCGGGTCGGGCTCTGCCCAACACGTGGGCCCGCACGCGGGCCAACACACGGGCGGACGGCGCTTTTTGATGCGCCGTCCGCCCGTCGGCGTGCCGGGGGTGCGCCGTGAGCCTTCTCTCGCGCTCCCTGCTCCGCTGTCCCTTGGTGCAAATGGCTTCAATAGCGGTTGTATGGGGCCCCCGACATGCGGTTGTCGCCCAGTTGGCGTGTAAGTTCCGGGGCCGAGAGCCATGGAAGGGACCAATCCGGTGAACAAGAAGCTTGCAGCCGCACTGTCCGGCGGTGCGGTACTGGTACTCGCGTTGTCCGGGTGCAGCGACGACGGCGACAAGAAGCTGGACGACTGGGCCAAGAAGGTCTGTGACTCCGTACAGCCGCAGTCGAAGAAGATCGCGGACGCCAACGCCGCGATCCAGAAGGAGACCTCGGACAACAGCGCGCCTGCCGACGTCCAGAAGACGGACTCCAAGGCGTTCCAGGACATGTCCGACGCCTACAAGGCGATGGGCGCCTCCGTGAAGGGCGCGGGCGCGCCGCCGGTCGACGGCGGGCAGAAGAAGACGGACGACGCCGTCAAGGAGCTCAACGCCATCTCCAAGTCGTACGAAGGCCTCAAGAAGCAGGTCGACGACCTCGACACCAAGGACCAGGCGGACTTCGCGGACGGCCTCAAGAACATCGCGGGCGAGCTGGACAAGCTCAGCAAGAGCGGCAACGAGGCGCTGGAGAAGCTGCAGGAGGGGGAGGTCGGCAAGGCGATGGGCAAGCAGGACAGCTGCAAGAGCGCGTCCGCTACTCCGTCGGCCAAGAGCTGATCCCCTTGTTGACGTTGCCTCGGCGCCGGGGGTACTGACCCTCCGCGTCGGGGCTGTGTCGTCTCTATGGCTGGTCTGCACCGGGGGCTGTGCCCACCCTTCCCCAAGCTCTCGGCTTCGCTCGAGCAGGGGAGACCCCACTCGCCCTGCGGAACGCCTGCCCACAGCAGGCGCGCCACAATGGGGAGCGTGAGTAACGCCAGCCTCCCCCTGCCTTCGTCCGACCGTGCCGATGTCGCCGCCGCTCTGCGTGGTGCGCTGATCGGTGCCGACTTCACCGCTGACGGGCTGCTCGAGCTGCTCGGGGCGCCCGCCTATGCCGCGCTCGCGCGCAGTGAGACCGTGCCCGCCTTGCGGGCCACCCGTGACGGCGGGGCGCTCTCGGCGCTCGTACGCCTCTTTCTGCTGCAGGAATCTGTGCCCCACGCGCGCGTGGCCGACGTGCTGCCCGTCGACGCCCTCCTGGAGAGCGGGTGGCTGGCCGAGGACGGCGGCGCGCTGCGGGCCACCGTGGACGTGCGGCCGTACGGCGGGCCGAGCGGCGAGGACTGGTTCATCGCCTCCGACCTGGGCTGCGCGGTCGGTGGCGCGGGCGGCATCGGGAGCCGCGACGAAGGCGTCGTCCTCGGTGTCGGCGGCGCGTCCACGACGCTCGCCGGGATCACCGTACGCACGCCCGCCGCGAGCGCCCTCGACCTCGGTACCGGTTCCGGCATCCAGGCGCTGCACGCCGCGCAGCACGCCACGCGCGTGACCGCGACCGACCTCAACCCCCGTGCGCTGCACTTCACCCGGCTCACGCTCGCGCTGTCCGGGGCCCCGGAGGCGGACCTCAGGGAGGGCTCGCTCTTCGAACCGGTGGGCGAGGAAACGTACGACCTGATCGTGTCGAACCCGCCCTTCGTGATCTCGCCGGGGGCGCGGCTCACCTACCGCGACGGCGGGATGGGCGGGGACGATCTGTGCCGCTCGCTCGTTCAGGAGGCGGGGGAGCGACTGAACGAAGGGGGATACGCGCAGTTCCTCGCCAACTGGCAGCACGTGGCGGACGAGGAGTGGCAGGACCGGCTGCGGTCCTGGGTGCCGCGCGGCTGCGACGCCTGGATCGTGCAGCGCGAGGTGCAGGACATCACGCAGTACGCCGAGCTGTGGCTGCGCGACGCGGGGGACCACCGCACGGATCCCGCCGAGTACGCGGCGCGGTACGAGGCGTGGCTGGACGAGTTTGACGCGCGGGGCACGCGTGCCGTCGGGTTCGGCTGGATCACGCTCAGGAAGACCGGCGCCGCCGAGCCATCCATCACGGTCGAGGAGTGGCCGCACCCCGTCGAGCAGCCGCTCGGCGACGCGGTGCGGGAGTTCTTCGAGCGGCAGGACTATCTGCGCACGCACGACGACGCCGCCCTGCTCGCCGCGCACTTCAAGCTGGCCGACGAGGTCGTGCAGGAGCAGGTCGGTCTGCCGGGCGCCGAGGACCCGGAGCATGTGGTGCTGCGCCAGCACCGCGGGATGCGACGGGCCACCAAGGTGGACACCGTGGGTGCCGGGTTCGCCGGAGTGTGCGACGGATCACTGAGCGCGGGACGGATCCTGGACGCCATCGCACAACTGGTCGGAGAGGACCCGGTGTTGCTGCGCGACCGCACTCCCGCGCAGATCAGGCTCCTCGTCGGGCAGGGGTTCCTGCTGCCGGTGGGCGAGTAGCGGGGCGGGGCGGGTCCGCGCCGGTGTTCGAGGTGTCGGCGCGGGAGTGCCGGTTCCGGGATGTGAAACCGGCCAACGTCCGTGCGGTAGAGGGGATTTCGGCGGGTTCCGTACGGCGGGTTCCGTACAGCAGGTTCCCCATCAGTACCCGTACCCGAGCGGACGACCGGTGTGGGCCGCCCCACGTTCACCCGGATTTCGCGCTCCCGATTCCCGTGCGTGTCAGCCTCCAGGCCGGGAGACCGGTACGGAAATCCGGTACGGGGAGGCAAGGACATGGAGAGCGCACCAGCGATCTTCGCCGGGACCGTGTTCGCGCTGTTCGGCGCGGCACTGCTGTTGTGGACGGGGGTCCGCGTCGCGCACCGTGCGCCGGTCGCCGAGGGTGTGAACCCTGCCGCGTCGGCGACCCTCGCCGCCGTCGCGGGAGCGGGCGCCCTGGCACTCGCTGTGTGGTGCTTCACGCGGCTGTGAGGTCGGCGTCGGGGCGGGGCGCGGGTCGCGGGGCTTGAACGACGGCGCGACCACGGACTGGCCGGTACGGGACCGGTGCGTGGCCGGTGCACGACCGGCGCGCAGGGGGCGCACGCTAGGTGCGCGATAGACGTGCGGTAGGTACGCGATAGGTGCGGACCGGCTGATTCCGGGGTACGCGGGACGGGACCACCCGCCGCGAGCCACAGCCTCCCCCCTCTCTTCCCTCTCTTCCGCAGCGGGGAAGGGCCTGCCCACCAAGCGACCACCCGGCCCGCCCCCCCCGAAACAGCAGGTCGACACTCCGGGCGGCAGGAATGGCGGTAGTCGGGTTACCGTTCGAGTGGCCGTTGCGGGCTTTTCCCGTTTGACACGGGGGCGGGATGTACCGTCACACTCCGCAGCGTCAGCGCAACGCAAGCCGTGTGAGCGCTGCCACCGCACAGCCACGAGCACTGCCACCGCGCACTGCCACCGAGCGTCGACCGGAGAGAAGAGCGAAGTTGTCCCCGACCAGCGAGACCGCACAGGGCGGCCGCCGACTCGTCATCGTCGAGTCGCCTGCCAAGGCGAAGACGATCAAGAGCTACCTCGGCCCCGGCTACGTAGTCGAGGCCAGCGTCGGGCACATCCGTGACCTTCCCAACGGCGCCGCGGAGGTGCCCGAGAAGTACACCGGCGAGGTGCGCCGCCTCGGCGTGGACGTCGAGCACGACTTCCAGCCCATCTATGTCGTGAACGCCGACAAGAAGGCGCAGGTCAAGAAGCTCAAGGACCTCCTGAAGGATTCCGACGAGCTCTTCCTCGCCACCGATGAGGACCGCGAGGGCGAAGCCATCGCGTGGCACCTCCTGGAGGTCCTGAAGCCCAAGGTCCCCGTCCACCGGATGGTCTTCCACGAGATCACCAAGGACGCGATCCGCGCCGCCGTCGCCAACCCGCGCGAGCTCAACAAGCGCATGGTCGACGCTCAGGAGACCCGCCGCATCCTCGACCGCCTGTACGGCTACGAGGTCTCGCCGGTCCTGTGGAAGAAGGTCATGCCGCGCCTGTCGGCGGGCCGCGTGCAGTCGGTGGCGACCCGTCTCGTCGTCGAGCGCGAGCGCGAGCGCATCGCCTTCCGCTCCGCCGAGTACTGGGACCTGACCGGCACCTTCGGCACGGGCCGCGCCGGTGACGCCTCCGACCCCGCGCAGCTGGTCGCCCGCCTCACGACGGTCGACGGCAAGCGCGTGGCGCAGGGCCGCGACTTCAACTCGGTGGGGCAGCTCAAGTCCGACACGCTGCACCTGGACGAGACCAACGCCCGCGCCCTCGCCGCCGCGCTCCAGGACACGGACTTCTCCGTACGCTCGGTCGAGTCCAAGCCCTACCGCCGCTCGCCGTACGCACCCTTCCGTACGACGACGATGCAGCAGGAGGCCTCGCGCAAGCTGGGCTTCGGCGCGAAGGCGACCATGCAGGTGGCCCAGAAGCTGTACGAGAACGGCTTCATCACCTATATGCGTACGGACTCCACGACGCTGTCCGACACGGCGATCAACGCCGCCCGCGCGCAGGTCACGCAGCTCTACGGCAGCGACTACCTGCCGGACAAGCCGCGTGTGTACGCCGGGAAGGTCAAGAACGCGCAGGAGGCGCACGAGGCGATCCGTCCTTCGGGTGATCGTTTCCGCACGCCCGCCGAGACCGGTCTGACCGGCGACCAGTTCCGGCTCTACGAGCTGATCTGGAAGCGGACCGTCGCCTCCCAGATGAAGGACGCGACCGGGAACAGCGTGACGGTCAAGATCGGTGGCCGCGCCGCCGACGGCCGCGACGCCGAGTTCAGCGCGTCCGGCAAGACCATCACCTTCCACGGCTTCCTCAAGGCCTACGTAGAGGGCGCCGACGACCCGAACGCCGAGCTGGACGACCGCGAGCGCAGGCTCCCGCAGGTCAACCAGGGCGACGCGCTCACCGCCGACGAGATCTCGGTCGACGGCCACGCGACCAAGCCCCCGGCCCGCTACACCGAGGCCTCGCTGATCAAGGAGCTCGAAGAGCGCGAGATCGGCCGCCCTTCGACGTACTCGTCGATCATCGGCACGATCCTGGACCGCGGCTACGTCTTCAAGAAGGGCACGGCCCTGGTGCCGTCCTTCCTGTCCTTCGCCGTGGTCAACCTCCTGGAGAAGCACTTCGGCCGCCTGGTCGACTACGACTTCACCGCGCGCATGGAGGACGACCTCGACCGCATCGCGCGCGGCGAGGCGCAGGCCGTGCCGTGGCTGAAGCGTTTCTACTTCGGCGAGGGCGACGCCACGGGCGCGGCCTCCGACGCGGGCAACGGCGACGGAGACCACCTCGGCGGCCTCAAGGAGCTCGTCACCGACCTCGGCGCGATCGACGCCCGGGAGATCTCGTCCTTCCCCGTGGGCGACGACATCGTGCTCCGCGTCGGGCGCTACGGCCCCTACGTAGAGCGCGGTGAGCGCGACTCCGAGAACCACCAGCGCGCCGACGTCCCCGACGACCTCGCGCCGGACGAGCTGACCGTCACGTACGCGGAGGAGCTGCTCGCCAAGCCGAGCGGTGACTTCGAGCTCGGCGCCGACCCGGAGTCGGGCCACCAGATCGTCGCCAAGGACGGCCGCTACGGCCCCTACGTCACCGAGGTGCTCCCCGAGGGCACCCCGAAGACCGGCAAGAACGCGGTCAAGCCGCGTACGGCCTCGCTCTTCAAGTCGATGTCGCTCGACACGGTCACCCTCGCCGACGCCCTCAAGCTGATGTCCCTGCCGCGCGTGGTGGGCGCCGACGCCGAGGGCGTGGAGATCACCGCGCAGAACGGCCGGTACGGCCCGTATCTGAAGAAGGGCACCGACTCGCGCTCCCTGGAGAACGAGGAGCAGCTCTTCGGCATCACGCTGGAAGAGGCCCTGGAGATCTACTCCAAGCCGAAGCAGCGTGGCCGCGCCGCCGCCAAGCCGCCGCTGAAGGAGCTCGGCCAGGACCCGGTCAGCGGACAGCCCGTGGTCGTCAAGGACGGCCGCTTCGGGGCGTACGTCACCGACGGCGAGACGAACGCGACGCTGCGCGCGGCCGACTCCGTCGAGGACATCACTCCGGAGCGGGGCTACGAGCTCCTCGCGGAGAAGCGGGCGAAGGGGCCCGCGAAGAAGACCGCCAAGAAGGCGGCGAAGAAGGCCCCCGCGAAGAAGACCGCCGCCAAGAAGACGGCGGCCAAGAAAACCGCCGCCAAGAAGACGACGGCCGCGAAGAAGACGACTACGAAGAAGGCCGCCACGAAGAAGACGGCAGCCGCGAAGTCCGCTTCGTCCGACGCCGAGTAGTACGCGAAGTACGCGCGACGTCGGCTTCGTCCGACGCCGAGCGGTACGTCGCAAACGCCGGTACGCCGAGTGCGTGAGCCGCACCCCGAAGGGGCGCCCGTTTGTTCGGGCGCCCCTTCGGGGTGTCACACACTCCGGATAGGCTGGACGGATGACGCGTGCAGAGCAGCCAACGGCCGGAACCCCGGCCCCCGACGACGCCCTGGTCGCAGATTCACGAGAGCGCGCGGTACGCGCCTTGCTGCGCGTACCGCAACTGAAGCGCTTGTGGAGCGCCCAGCTCGTCGGCAGTGTCGGCGACGCGCTCGCCCTGCTCGTCCTGGTGATCCTCACGCTCCAGGCGGCCATCTCCGAAGCGGCCTTCGGCGGCGGCTACCGGGGCGTGGCCCTCGCCATCACCGCGGTCTTCGGCGCGCGCGTCCTCGCGACCCTGCTCTTCGGAGCGGTGCTCCTCGGACCGCTCACCTCCCTCACCTCTCCGGACGGACCGCTCGACCGGCGCTGGACGATGGTCGGGGCCGACGCCGTGCGGGCCGCGCTGCTGATCGTCGCGCCGCTGTGGATCGACTGGACCCCGGACAACGCCCTCGCGATGATCCTGGTGACCTCCTTCGTGATCGGTGTCGCCGAGCGCTTCTGGACCGTCGCCAGGGAGAGCGCGGCACCCGCGCTGCTGCCCGCGCCGCCCCTGGAGGGCGCGACGGTGCGGCCGCTGCCGGACCACATGGAAGCGCTGCGGCGCCTCTCGCTGCGTACGGGATTCGTGGCGCTGCCCCTCGCGGCCGCCGCCCTCACCGCCATCACGCTCGTCGGCAACCTCCTCGGCGCCGGACTCGACTGGTTCGAGCTGCACCAGGCGGGGCTCGCCTCGTTCGTCGCGGCCGGTCTCTTCGCCGCGTCGCTCTCGATCGTCTACTTCCTCGAACTGCCCGGTACGCACACGCCACGCGCGCGTAGCCCGCTCGAAGGACTGCGCAGGCCGCGCACCGGATCCGGCACCGACAAGGGGCGCACGGGCGCGATCCCGCTGCTCGTCGCCGCCTGCGCCGCGGTCGCGACGGCCGTCGCCGCGGCCGTCGCCGTCGGCGTGCTGCACGCCAAGGACCTCGGCGGCGGACCCGTCACGTACGGCCTGATCGTCCTCGCCCTGACCGGCGGCACCGTCATCGGCATCCGCACCGCGCCCGCCCTGCTGCCCTCGCTCTCGCGCCGCAGGCTGTTCGCGCTCGCCATCGCCCTCACCGGCATCGCACTGCTCGCCGCGGGCCTGGTGCCCGACGTGACGACCGTGCTGCTCCTGCTCGGCCTCGCCGGGATCTGCGCGGGCATCGCGGCGAACACCGGGCACGCGCTGCTCGACCAGGAGGTCGAGGACTACCGCAGGGCCCGCACGACCGAGCACCTCCAGGCGGTCGTACGCCTCTGTGTCGCGCTCGGCGCCCTGGTGGCCCCGGTGGTGGCCGCGGGCATCGGGCCGCACCGGATGGTCAACGGCAAGTTCGTCTTCGACCACGGCGGCGCCTCCTTCACGCTGATGCTGGTCGGCGCGCTGCTCCTGCCGGTGGCCGCGCTCGTCCTCGCCAAGGCCGACGACCGCCAGGGCGTGCCGCTCAGGCACGACCTGCGGGACGCGCTGCGCGGCGGCGACGACCCGGTGCAGCTGGCCGCGGCCACCGGCTTCTTCATCGCCCTGGAGGGCGGCGACGGAGCGGGCAAGTCGACGCAGGCCGAGGCGCTCGCCGAGTGGATCCGCGCCAAGGGCCACGAGGTCGTCGTCACCCGCGAGCCGGGTGCGACGCCGGTCGGCAAGCGGCTGCGGTCGATCCTCCTCGATGTGTCGTCGGCCGGTCTCTCGCACCGCGCCGAGGCCCTGCTGTACGCGGCCGACCGCGCCGAGCACGTCGACACCGTCGTACGGCCCGCCCTGGAGCGCGGCGCCATCGTCATCTCCGACCGGTACATCGACTCGTCCGTCGCCTACCAGGGCGCGGGACGCGATCTGTCGCCCACCGAGGTCGCCCGCATCAACCGCTGGGCCACCGGAGGCCTCGTACCGCACCTGACGTGCCTGCTCGACGTGGCGCCCGAGGCCGCCCGCGAGCGGTTCACGGAGGCGCCCGACCGTCTCGAGTCGGAGCCCGCCGAGTTCCACGCGCGCGTACGGTCCGGTTTCCTCACCCTCGCCGCCGCCGACCCCGGCCGCTATCTGGTCGTCGACGCGGCCCAGGAGCCGGAGGCGGTCACCACCGTGATCCGGCACCGGCTCGACACGGTCCTGCCGCTCTCCGAAGCCGAGGTCAAGGCACAGGAAGAGGCCCGCAAGGCCGCGGAGGAAGAGGCGCGGCGCAAGGCCGAGGAAGAGGCCGCGCGCAAGGCCGAGGAGGAGCGCCTGGAGCGTGAGCGCCAGGAGCAGCTCGCCAAGCTCCGTGCCGAGGAGGAGGAGCGCAAGCGCCGCGAGCTGGAGGAAGCCCAGCGCCGCGAGGCCGAGCGCCAGGCCGAGGAGGCCAGGAAGCGCGCCGAGGAAGCGCGCCGCAAGGCCGAGGAGGAGAAGGCCAGGCTCCTCGCCGAGGAGAAGGTCAGGGCCGCCGAGGAGGAGCGGCGCCGCCTGGAGGCCGAGGAAGAGGCGCGGCTGCGGGCCGAGGCCGAGGAGCGCAGGCTCGAGAAGCAGCGCAAGGCGGAGGAGGCGCTGCTGCGGGCCGAGGAGGCGCGCCGGCTCGCGGCGGCGCAGGCCGCGGCGGCGGCGCAGTCGGCGGCTTCGGCGCAGGCTGCCGCTTCGGCTTCGGCGGCGGCGGCGCGCTCGAAGAAGGCTGAGGCCGAGCAGGCCGCGAAGGCTGAGCAGGCCAAGAAGGCCGAGCAGGCTGGGAGGTCTGAGCAGGCCAAGAAGGCTGAGGCGCCCGCCGTTCACGACAACGAGACGACCGTGCCCACGCCGATCGTGACGCCGACGTCGACGCCGACGCAGCCCTCCGGAGCCGCCGACGAGACGGCCGTACTGCCGCAGTTCCGGTCCGAAGGCCTCGGCTCGGAGGACACCGCGGTGCTGCCGCAGGTGCAGGAGGACAAGGTTCCGCCCGGCTACTTCCGGGACGAGCGCCCCTCGCCGGACGGGTCCGACGACCGTACGCGTGAGCTGCCGCAGATCGACGAGCAGGGCGAGCCCCGGCAGCGGCCCCGCTCGGACTGGGCGGAGGAGACTCCGCTGGACGACCTGCCCTCGCTCGCGGACGAACTGCTCGGGTCGCACGACGACGAGGACGAAGACCGCGGCGGACGCCGACGCGGTCGCCGCGGCTGACACCGCCCACCCACCGTGCCCCGCAGTGCCGTCAGGCCTGCGGGGCACGGTGTTGTCGGCGATGTCAGTGCCATGTCCCACAATGAAACCGACGGATCAGACGGCGCGGATACGGCGCGGATGCAGCGCGGAACGTGCGGAAGCAAGGCGGAGGCGGTGACCCCATGAGCGTGTGGGACGACCTGGTGGGGCAGGAGCGGGTGAGCGACCAGCTCGGGGCCGCGGCCCGGGATGCCGACGCGCTCGTGACCGCGGTCGCCACGGCCGCACCGCAGCCCGAGTCGTCGAAGATGACGCACGCCTGGCTGTTCACGGGGCCGCCGGGATCCGGACGCTCCACGGCCGCGCGCGCCTTCGCCGCCGCCCTGCAGTGCACCAGCCCGGACCGCGCGCTCGGCGGCGCCCCCGGCTGTGGTTTCTGCGACGGCTGCCACACGAGCCTGGTCGGTACGCACGCGGACGTGGAGGTCGTCCGCACCGACCTGCTGTCCATCGGCGTCAAGGAGACCCGTGACCTGGTCAGGCGCGCCCAGCTCTCGCCCGCGGTCGGCCGCTGGCAGGTCATCGTCTTGGAGGACGCCGACCGGCTCACCGAGGGCGCGGGGAACGTACTCCTGAAGGCCGTCGAGGAGCCCGCTCCGCGCACCGTGTGGCTCCTGTGCGCGCCCTCGCTGGAGGACGTGCTGCCGACCATCCGCTCCCGTTGCCGTCATCTGACGCTGCGTACGCCTCCGGTGGCGGCCGTCGCCGACGTGCTCGTCCGCAGGGACGGCATCGAGCCGGACGTCGCCGCGGCCGCCGCGCGGGCCACGCAGGGCCACATCGGCAGGGCCCGGCGCCTCGCCACCGACCCGCGGGCGCGCGAGCGCAGGGCCGCCGTGCTCAAGCTGCCGCAGCGCGTGCAGGAGATCGGCGGCTGTCTGAAGGCCGCGCAGGAGCTGATCGACACGGCGTCCGACGACGCCAAGCAGGTCGCCGACGAGGTCGACACCAAGGAGACCGAGGAGCTGAAGGCGGCGCTCGGCGCGGGGCAGGGCGGCCGGATGCCGCGCGGCACCGCGGGTGTCATGAAGGACCTGGAGGACAAGCAGAAGCGCCGCAAGACCCGTACGCAGCGCGACAGCCTCGACCTCGCGCTCATCGACCTGACCGGGCTCTACCGCGACGTCCTCGCCCTGCAGCTGGGCTCCGGTGTGGCCATCGCCAACACCGAGGTGCAGGAGATGCTGCAGCGCATGGCGCTCGGCACCTCGCCCGAGTCGACGCTGCGCCGCATCGAGGCGATCGGCGCCTGCCGCACCGCCCTCGACCGCAATGTGTCGCCGCTGCTCGCGGTCGAGGCGATGACGGTGGCGCTGCGGGCGGGGTGAGGTCTGTGCCGTCTGCTGTCCGCCACCGGCGGTGAACGGTCGCGCGCGGTCGGGCGGTTGACGAGGTCACCCGTACGAGTACGGTGTGTGATGAATTCATCGCGGAGAGTTAATGTCGCCTGATGGACATCAGCCGTCGCGGCCGTCACAGCCGTCTCCTCACCTTCCGTACGTGCGGCACGCTGCTCGTGACCGCCGGGCTGCTCATCTCCGGCTGCTCGTCCGGGAGTTCGACGGCGGACGCCTCCATGGCGGCGCTGCCCCGCGCGACGCCCGAGGAACTCGCGCCGTACTACGCGCAGAAGCTGAGCTGGCGCGAGTGCGGTGTCCCCGGGTTCGAATGCGCCTCGATGAAGGCCCCGCTCGACTACGCCGAGCCGGGCGCGGGTGACATCAAGCTCGCGGTGGCCCGCAAGAAGGCCACCGACAAGCGCGAGCGGCTCGGCTCGCTCCTGGTCAATCCGGGCGGCCCCGGCGGCTCGGCGATCGGCTACCTCCAGTCGTACGCGGCACTGGGCTACCCCGAGAAGGTCAGGGCGAGCTACGACATGGTGGCCGTCGACCCGCGCGGTGTGGCCCGCAGCGAGCCCGTCACCTGCCTGGACGGCAAGGACATGGACGCGTACACGCAGACCGACGTGACCCCCGACGACCGGCGCGAGACCGCTGAACTCCGCACCGCCTTCGACGAGTTCGCGGGCGGCTGCGAGAAGCGCTCGGCGAAGGTCCTGCCGCATGTCTCCACGGTCGAGGCGGCCCGCGACATGGACGTCCTGCGGGCGGCGCTCGGCGACGAGAAGCTGTCGTACGTCGGCGCCTCGTACGGCACCTTCCTCGGCGCGACGTACGCGGGCCTCTACCCGGAGCGGGTGGGCCGCCTGGTCCTGGACGGCGCGATGGACCCGGCGCTGCCCGCGCGCCGGATGAACCGCGACCAGACGGCGGGCTTCGAGACGGCGTTCCAGTCCTTCGCGAAGGACTGCGTGGCGCGCGCCGCCGAGTGCCCGCTGGGCTCGGGCACCCCCGAGTCGGCCGGCAAGCGACTGAAGTCCTTCTTCGACGAGCTGGACCGGGCGCCCCTGCCCACGGGCGACGGCGACGGACGCAAGCTCGGTGAGGCGCTCGCCACAACGGGCGTGATCGCCGCGATGTACGACGAGGGGGCCTGGCCCCAGCTGCGCGACGCGCTCACCTCGGCGATCAAGGAGAAGGACGGCGGGGCCCTGCTCGGGCTCTCCGACAGCTACTACGAGCGGGACGGCGACGGCACGTACGCGAACCTGATGTTCGCCAACGCCGCCGTGAACTGCCTGGACCTGCCGCCGTCCTTCTCCTCGCCGGAGCAGGTCCGCGAGGCCCTGCCCGCATTCGAGAAGGCGTCCCCGGTCTTCGGCGAGGGCCTGGCCTGGTCCGCGCTGAACTGCGCGTCCTGGCCGGTCGCGGCCACCGGCACGCCACACCGCATCGAGGCGAAGGGCGCGGCCCCGATCGTGGTGGTCGGCACGACCCGCGACCCCGCCACCCCCTACCGCTGGGCCCGCTCCCTGGCCGCACAGCTCGACTCGGGCCGCCTCCTCACCTACGAGGGCGACGGCCACACGGCGTACGGCCGGGGCAGCGAGTGCATCGACTCCACGATCGACGCCTACCTCCTGAAGGGCACCGCCCCGAAGGACGGAAAGCGCTGCTCATAGCCGTCCGACGGGGGTGTGCGGAGCACCCCCGGAAACTGTGTAGACTTGGGCGCGTTGCTGATCGCACCATGGTGCGGACGGCGCGCCGCCTTAGCTCAGATGGCCAGAGCAACGCACTCGTAATGCGTAGGTCTCGGGTTCGAATCCCGAAGGCGGCTCGGACGAAGCCCAGGTCACATTTTCTGTGACCTGGGCTTCTTGTCGTGCGGCCGCCGTGTCCGCGAGGGTGACCGGCATCGGCACCGGCTCGGAGTGGGGTCACATCTTCGGCATCAGGACCGTGTCGACGATGTAGACCGTGGCGTTGGCTGTCGGGACGTTGCCGCAGACCACCTTTGAGGTGTCGTTGACCTTGTACGACTCGCCGGAGCCTGCCGTGGTGAGCTTGCTCTTCTCCAGTGTTTCGTAGGAGCCCTTCTCCAACTGCTTCGGCGTCAGCTTCTGGCCCACCACGTGGTAGGTGAGGATCTTGGTGAGCTGTTCCTTGTCGGCGAGGACCTTGTCCAGGTCGGCCTTGGGGATCTTGGCGAAGGCGTCGTTGGTCGGCGCGAACACCGTGATGTCCTTCGCGTTGTTGAGAGTGTCCACGAGGCCCGCCTTCTTCACCGCCGTGACCAGGGTGGACAGGGCCGGGTTGTGCGACGCGGCGGTGGCCACCGGGTCCTTGGCCATTCCGTCGAAACTGCCCGCGCCGTCCTTGGGCACCGACGAGCAGGCCGGGCCGAACGGCTGATCCGTCGCCGACCCGTCCGCCGACGGGGTCTCCTTCTTGTTCGGCGTGGCCGCTGCCGCGCTGTCCTTCTTGCCTCCGCTGCCCTTGTCGCTGTCGCTGTCGGAGCAGGCGGTCAGGGCGAGGGGCAGGATCAGTGCCGCTGTGGCGGCGATGGCTGCGCGGCGCAGGGGGAGCGAGGTGGGGAGGGTGGCATTCATTGTCGTTCTCCTTGGGGATGGGGGTGTTGGGGGTGGGGTGGGTGGTGTTTTTCGGGGGCTCTTGGGTCAGGTCACGGTGACCACCACCGAGTGCCTGCCTGAGGCGCCGTCCGGGATCGTGCGGGTGCGTTCCGCGGTCTGTGTGGTGCCTGTGCGGTCGGTGGCGCGGACGTGGAGCGTGTGGGAGCCGGGTTCGGCGGGCCACTGCCAGCTCCACTGGCGCCAGGTGTCCAGGGGGCCCTCGGCGGCGAGGCGGGCCTCCTGCCAGGGGCCGTCGTCGACGCTGACCTCGACGCGCGCGATGCCCTTGTGCTGGGCCCACGCGACTCCGGCGACCGTGACGCGGCCTGCGGCGGGGCGGGCGAAGGGCTTGGGAGTGTCGATACGGGACTGCGTCTTGATGGGCGCCTCGCGGGCCCAGTCGCGCTTGACCCAGTAGGGGTCGTACGCGTCGAAGGTGGTGAGTTCGATGTCCTCGATCCACTTGCAGGCGGAGACGTAGCCGTACAGGCCGGGGACGAGCATGCGGACGGGGAAGCCGTGCTCGAAGGGGAGCGGTTCGCCGTTCATGCCGACGGCGAGCAGGGCGTCGCGGCCGTCCATGACGGTCTCCACCGGGGTGCCGATCGTCATGCCGTCCACCGACCGCGCCACCAGCTGGTCCGCGGGTCCGCCGTCGGACGGCGGACGCACCCCGGCCTCCTTGAGGAGGTCCGCCAGCCGTACGCCCAGCCAGCGCGCGGAGCCGACGTAGGGGCCGCCGACCTCGTTCGACACGCAGGTCATGGTGATGTCCCGCTCGACGAGGTCCCTGCGGAGCAAGTCCTGGAAGTCCAGGCTCAGTTCGCGGTCGACGCCCTTGCCGTGGATGCGCAGCTGCCAGCCGCCCGCGTCCAGTCGGGGCACGTCGATGGCGGTGTCGACGCGGTAGAAGCGGTCGTTGGGCGTGGTGTAGGGCGTGAGCTCCGGCAGCTTCAGGTCGACGCCGCGTGGCAGGGCGGGTGCGGGGGAGGTGGGCGCGGGGAGCCGGATCGCGTCCCGGGACGCCTCGGCCTCGGCGGCGTTACCGGCCTTCAGCCGCCGTCCGACCAGCCAGGCGCCGGTGGAGAGGGCGGCGGCGCCTGCGGTGGCCAGGAGGAAGGTTCGGCGGGTGGGGGTGTGGGTGGTGGGGGTCGGGGTGTGGGTGTGGGTGGGGGTCGGGGTGGGGGTGGGTGCTCGGTCTTGGTCCGGGGCCTGGTCCTTGCCCTGGTCTCGGTCTCCGTCTCGGTCTCCGTCCCGGTCTCCGTCCCGGTCCCCGTCTCGGCCCCGGCCCGGTGTTCGGTCGGGGTCTGCGTCTTGGGCGAGGGCCGAGGCGTGGTCGGGCGGCGATGTGCGGGCCCGGTCCCGGTCCCGGTCCGGTGCCTGGGACGAGGGCGGGAGGGTGGTGTCGGGCGGTGTTTGGGGCGCGGGTGTGGGGGTGGTGTCGGGCGGTGTTTGGGGTGCGGGTGTGGGGGTGGTGTCGGGCGGTGTTTGGGGTGCGGGTGTGGGGGTGGTGTCTGGCGGTGCCTGGGGTGCGGGTGTGAGGGTGGTGTTCGGTTTTGGGGGGCTAGGGGGCAGGCAGGTGGTGAGGAAGTACAGGGTTGCCGCTCCCGTTGTCGCTCCGGCGAGGGACGGCAGTGCGTCCAGTGCGGACGTGGAGTCCGCGCGGGTCGTCGCGGCCAGGGCGCCCACCGCGCCGAAGAGCAGGACGGCGAGGGACGCGGTGCGGTGGTGGCGGAGGGCGAGGAGGCCCGCTGCCGCGGCGAGGAGGGCCAGTGTGGCGAGGATGCCCAGTTGGAGGACCAGCTTGTCGTCCTCGCCGAAGTGGCGGATCGCCCAGTCCTTCACGGGGGCCGGTGTGCGGTCGATGACCGCGCCGCCGACCGCGGTGACCGGGCCCGCCTCCGGCCGGACCGCCACCGAGACGAGTTCCGCGACCGCCAGGGCCGCGTAGCCGGACACCAGGCCGCCGAGTGCGGCCAGTGCGGCCAGTGCGGCCGGCGTGGCGCGGATCGCGGTGTCTCGTCGTGTGCTCACACCCTTGATTCGAAGCGGCGTGGCGTCCGGCTTGGTCGTTCACTCGATCGGATCAATCGGCACTCCTGGCACGTGCGTCACGCCAGGTTGCGGGCCTGCTTGAATCTGGCCAGACCGTCGGGGAGTTCCACCAGCGGGTCCGGGTAGTCGATGCCGGCCCGGTCCAGGCCCTGGAGCTTCCACGGTTCGTGGATCGCCGGTCCTTCCAGGGCGGCCAGCTCCGGGACCCAGCGGCGTACGTAATCGCCTGCCGGGTCGTGGCGCTTCGCCTGGATGACGGGGTTGAGCACACGGTTGGGGCGGGTGTCCGTGCCGGTGCCCGCCACCCACTGCCAGTTGAGTTGGTTGTTGGCCACGTCGCCGTCGGCCAGCAGGTCGAGGAAGTGCGCGGCGCCGGTCCGCCAGTCCAGGTAGAGGGTCTTGGTGAAGAAGCTCGCCACCAGCATCCGGGCCCGGCCCGGCAGCCAGCCCTCGTGCCGCAGCTGGCGCATCGCCGCGTCGATCACCGGGTAACCGGTGCGCCCCTCGCGCCACGCCGCGGCCTCCTCCTCGTCGTGGCGCCAACGGTCGTGCCGCGTGCGGTAGTCGGCGTGCGCAACCTGCGGACGGGCCGCGAGCAACTGGTGGTTGAAGTCCCGCCAGGCCAACTGTCGTACGAATGCCTCGCTTCCCTCCCCGGGCGACCGGCCCGCCCGCTGGATCAGTTCCGTGGCGGAGAGCGTGCCGAAGTGGAGGTGCGAGGAGAGGTGCGAGGTGGCGTCGGCGGCCAGGTCCGACTGCTGGTCGGCGTACTCGGACAAGGAGCCGCGCAGCCACGACGTCGTCCGGCGGCGGGCCTCGCTCTCGCCGCCCGCCGCGAGCCCCGGCGACACCCCGGCCACCGACGCGCGCGCCGGGAGCTCCTGCCCACCGACGCCCTCGGGGACGGCCACCGAACGGGGCGCCGCGACGACCGGCCGCATGGCCGTGTTCCGCCAGCGCCTGAAGTAGGGCGTGAAGACCGCGAAGTGGTCGCGGTCCTGCGGGACTTCGGCGCCCGGCGGGACCGCGGTGATCACCGCTTCGTGGACGTGCAGGGCGGCGCCCAGCGCGGTGAGCTCCTTGCGCAGTCGTTCCTCGCGCCGTCGCGCGTACGCACTGGTCCCCGCCGCCACGTGCACCGCACGGGCCCCGGTGCGCGAGACCACCGCGGCGACCTCCTCCGCGACGGCGCCGGACCGCAGCACGAGCCGCCCGCCGCGCTCGCGCAGCCCGGCGTCGAGGTCGGCCAGGCAGTCGGCGAGGAACGCGCGCCGGTTGGGCGCGTCGAAACCCGCGGCCGCGATCCCCTCGTCCAGGACGAACAGCGGGACGACCTCGTCGGCGTCCCCCAGCGCGGCCCGCAGTACGGGGTTGTCGTGCAGACGCAGGTCAGCGGTGAACAGGCAGATCGATACGGGGGATCGCAATTCCGTGCTCCTGGAAGCGGCGAGGGGGCAGATCAGGGTGGGGGGTGTCAGGTGGGGAACTTCATCAGGCCGATCGGGGGTGTCGTCGGGGCGGGTGAGCCGCCCGAGGGCTCGACGGTGACGCCCATTCCGGACGCGTCGTCCACCGCGCCCTCCATGAGCACGGCGTTCGTGCCGCCGGAGTCCGTCAGCAGACCGGCGGAGCGCATCTTCCCCTCGTCGTCGAACCACAGTTGGTACACCTTGCCCGTCGGCAGGTCCGGCAGCGCGGAGGCGAGGAACGCCGCGCGGTCGCGTTCCTCGGAGACCACCACCGTGGCCCGCGCGCCGTCGGCCAGCTTCGCGGTGACGGTCCGCGCGTCGGGCGCGGCGAGCACCGCGGCCAGCTCGGCGGCCCGCTGCTCGGCCTGCCGCTCGGCCCGGCGTGCCTCGGTCCGCGCGTCCTCGGCCGACTGGTGCTGCCAGACCGCGACGCCGCCGAAGGCCGCGGCCGCGGCGAGACAGGCGGCGAGCACGAGCCGCGACGCGCGGCGCGACGCGCGCCAGGACCAGGACCAGGCGCGGACGCGCGGCGGCGCGGGCACCCTGGGCGGTTCCTGGCGGACCGTGGTGATCTGCCGCAGCACCTGTTCCCGCAGCTGGGGCGGGGGCGTCGCGGGGACGGCGAGGCCGAGCCGCGCCGCGGTGGCGGCCAGTTCGCGCACCTCCTGGGCGCAGGCGGCGCAGGCGGCCAGATGGCGCTCGAAGGCGGCGCGTTCGGCGGGGGCGAGCGCGTGCAGGACGTACGCGCCGGTCGCCGTGTGCAGGTCGGCGGTGGTCACGCGCTCACCCCCAGGCAGTCGCGCAGCCGGATCAGGCCGTCGCGCAGGCGGGTCTTGACGGTACCGAGCGGCAGGGCCAGGAGCTGGGCCACCTCGCTGTAGGTGAGGCCGCGGTAGTAGGCGAGGGTGACCGACTCCCGCTGGAGCTTGGTGAGCGCGCTCAGGCAGCGCCGCACGCGCTGCTGTTCCAGGCGCGTCTCGACCCTCTCGGTCACCTCGTCGTACGCGGGCATCTCCGCGAGCAGCGCGGCCTTGTGCTCGCGCTCCGCCGCGGCCTGGGCCGAACGCACGCGGTCCACCGCGCGGCGGTGCGCCAGGGTCATCACCCACGTCATGGCGCTGCCCTTGTCGGGCCGGAAGCGGGCCGCGGTCCGCCAGACCTCGACGAGCACCTCCTGGGTGACCTCCTCGGACTGGGCCGGGTCGCGCAGTACGTTGCGGACCAGGCCGAAGACCGGGCCGCTCACCGCGTCGTAGACCCGGGTGAAGGCGTCCTGGTCGCCCCGCGCCACGTCCAGCAGGTGCTCGTCGAGGCCGGACCGCGAGGGCGGGGGCGGGGCGGCGGCGTGCGCGCGCTCCGTCGGTCTCACCGGGGGTGCCCGTCGAGCGTGCGGGGCTTGCCGACCATGTGCGCGGCCCTTCTCGTCGAGTG
Organism: Streptomyces kanamyceticus; assembly: GCF_008704495.1. NCBI lineage: Bacteria > Bacillati > Actinomycetota > Actinomycetes > Kitasatosporales > Streptomycetaceae > Streptomyces > Streptomyces kanamyceticus. Next base: position 4,641,811 of record NZ_CP023699.1, on the reverse strand, counting down.
GCGGGGAGCGGCGAGGAGCGGCGGACGCGCGGGCGCGCGGCCGTCAGTTCACCGTTTCTCCCCTTGATTCGGAGCCGGGGAGCCCGCGGATTGGTCCCGGAATCGGTACGTCGAGTCGTATCGCGAAGCCGCCCTCCGGGAGCGGACCCGTGGCGAGTGTCGCCCCGCAGGCCCGCGCGCGCTCGCGCATGCCGCGCAGGCCGAGGCCGCTGGACGGGGCGCCCCAGCGGGGGTGGCGGGCCGGACCGTTGACCACGTGGAGGGTCAGGGTGGCGCCGGTGCCGTCCGCCTCGGGTGGCACCGCGCCCTCGTCGAGTGTCACGTCGACGCGGGCGCCCGGTGCGTGTTTGAGGGCGTTGGTCAGGGCTTCCTGGGCGATGCGGAAGACGGTGAGCGCCGTCTCCTGGGGCAGCAGGACCGCGGGTTCCCGCGCCTCGGGGAAGCGCACGTCGACGCCGGCCGCGCGCAGCGAGTGGACCAGCTCCGCGATGGATCCGCGCGGGTCGGTCCGCTCGGCCGTGCCGCCCTGGCCGCGCAGCACGCCGAGCATCCCGGAGAGCTGTCGCGCGGCGCCCGCGCAGGCGTCCTGCACGGTGCGGGCGGGAGCGGTCAGGCGTGCGTCGCCCGCGGCTCGTTGTTCGAGTACGCCCGCGTAGAGGGTGGCGATGCTGAGCTGGTGTCCGATGCCGTCGTGCAGATCCCTGGCCAGGCGCGCCCGTTCGCGTTCGACGGCGAGGTCGGCGGTGCCCTCGATGAGCCCGTCGACGATGCGGTTGCCGCGCCGCACGGCACGCCCGTAGCTGCGCTGCCGACGCACGGCGAGACCGGTCAGCGCGGGCAGCAGGACGTCCGCGGTGAAGGCGACGAGCCCGTCCAGGTCGAGCCGGTCGTCGGGCGGTACGTCCAGGGAGTACAGGATGCCGAGCAGTACGGGCAGCAGCAGGACGGCGGCCCGGAACCGGCGCTGGTAGACGGCTACGGAGTACGACGCGGCCATCATCGTGAGCCGCGACGAGTAGTCGAGCAGGGTGGCGACGGAGGCCGCGAGCAGCGCGAGCCAGGGCACGCGGCGGCGCGCCACCAGCAGGATCCCGGCGAGCAGCAGCGTCGCGAACCGCAGCCCGAGCAGGTGCGATCCGCCCGCGGGCAGGGCGATGAGGGACGGCAGGAGGACGGCGGACGCGATCGACACATCGGTGATCGCGGCGCGCTCGGCGGGCGTTCGTGACGCCCATGCGCGGGTGGCTCGCTCGGTGGCCCGACGGGTCGCGCCTCTCAAGAGTGCGGCCTGTCTTTCTGTCTGCCTGTCACGTCGTTCACCCGGCTCGTCGCGCTGTACACCGTTCCCGGTAAAGGATTTTACCTTCTCGCGACCGTCATTCGTAATGGGCGAAAGTCCTGAGCCGCAAGCCGGAGTTGACGGCTCGTCCCGTTATTATCAAGCGCATGACACGATCACCGGCGCTGCAATTAGGGCAGGAATGAACGCGGTTCGCGTACTCGTCGCCGATGACCAGCCGGTGATCCGCGCGGGCCTGCGCGCGCTGCTCGGCGCGGCCGACGACATGGTGGTCGTGGGGGAGGCGAGCGACGGTGCCGAGGCGGTGAGCATGGCGCGTGAACTCGCCCCCGACGTCGTACTCCTCGATCTGCGCATGCCCGGTGTCGGCGGAATTGACGTGACGATTCAACTGACCCGAGCCACGCCTTCCGCACGGGTGCTCGTCCTGACCAACCACGACTCGGCGGAGACGGTCGTCGCCGCATTCGAGGCCGGTGCGTCGGGACTTCTCCTGAAGACGTCATCGCCGCGTGAAATCATCTCGTCCGTGCGTTCCGTCGCCGCGGGCGCGAGCGTTCTCTCGTACTCCGTCATGAAGCGACTGATTTCACGGCCCGCGCCGCGTGCGCGGCTTCCCGAGGTCGCGGAACTCGCCGCGAAAGTCGCCTCGTTCGGCACGGGCGAGGTGAAGGTGCTCGCCCTGGTCGGCGCGGGGATGAGCAACAAGGAGATAGCCGGGGCGCTGCACCTCTCGCTGACCAGCGTGAAGACGTACGTGTCGCGGATCCTGCGCCGTCTGGGCCTCGACAACCGGACGCAGGCGGCGATTCTGGCGTATGAGCTGGGGCTTTCGGTTGACGGGTCAGTCGACGGGGCGATCGGTGGCGCCACCGATCGCGCGGTCGACCGGGGCGAAAGTGCCAGCAGTTGTCTACCTTTGGTGTGAAGTGTCCACTTTGGTGGCGCAACCTTACTGACGGTGCGCGGAACGCTGAATCTCAGCGCATTCCGCACCACCGAAAGGCCAGTTCGTGCACGTCGAGAGTTTCGGGGCGGCCGAAGGTGTCGCTTACGTCGAGGACTTCGCGTACGTCAAGGACGTCGCTTACGTCGAGGACGCGGAGCTGTGCGAGCAGGTCCGTGCCGGAGATCCGCGGGCATTCCACGTGCTGTGGGAACGGCATGTGGCGATGGCGCGGCAGTGTGCCATCGGCTGTACGCGCGGAAGTGCGGCCGATGCCGAGGACGCCGTTTCCGAGGCGATGCTCGGGCTTTTCCAGGCGTTGCGCGGCGGGCGCGGTCCCGTCGGCAACGTTCCCGGATATCTGCGGGTTTCCGTGCGGAGGGCTGCTGCCCGGACAGCGGCACGGCGGCACAGGGAACTCCCCGTCGCCGAATTGCCCGATCTTCCGGCGTCGGAGAACGGTTGTCGGGTCACCGCTTACTTCGACGTGGCGTGCGCGCGGGAGGCGTTTCTCGGGCTTTCCGAGCAACGCCGAATCGCCGTACGGCTCCTCGTCCTTGAGGAAAAGGGCGCGGGGCAGATCGGTGAGCGGCTCGGCATCGCCTCTTCGGCCGCTTCCTCGCTCGTCTACCGGGCCAAAGAGGCGTTGCGGGCCGGATATCTGCGACGCCATGTGAGCCCCGCCGACGCGGAATGCGCCGATGTCATGGACCGCGTCGTGGCATCTCTGCGGGGGCGCTCCGTGCGGCGCCACACGGCGGCCGTCTCCTCGCATCTGCATCGGTGCGCCGCGTGTCGCGAGGGCGGGCGGCAGCTGCGGGACGTCAACGCGGGGCTGCCGCAGCGGGTGCGGGGGGAGGGGGTGCGGGCGGCGCCCGGCGGCCGGGTGGCCGCGGGCGTCGTCCGTCGCACCGCCGGGTCCGGCACGGCCGGATGAACGGGATCAGCGGGATCAGCGGGATCAGCCGGATCAGCGAGATCAGCCGGATCAGCGGAAGAGTCTGCGCCACGTCTCGGGGCCCGGGTAGCCGTCCGCGGCCGCGCCCCGCCAGCCCTGCGCCCGCTGGAACGCCTCCACGTTGCGCCGGTCGGACTCGGACCAGCGCGGGCCCGGACCCTGCGTGTAGTGCTTGCCGTAGCCCTTCTTCACCAGTTGCCTGCCCAGCTTGGTGATGTGGGCGTTGGACTGTCCCGGCCGGAAGTGCTGCTTGCCGGGGAAGGCGGTGGCGGAGCTTCCGCTGCCACCCGAGCCGCCGGAACCGCCGGTGCCGCTCCCGGATCCCCCGGATCCCCCGGATCCCCCGGATCCCCCGCCGATGTTCTTCCCCTTGCCCTGCACCAGGTAGCGCCAGGTCGCGGGCCCCGGGATGCCGTCCGCCTCGGCGCCCCGCCACCCCTGCGCCTCCTGGAACGCACGTGTCGCCCTGCGGTCCGCGTCCGTCCAGCGGGGGCCCGGACCCTCCCGGTAGAACTTGCCGCCGCCCCGCTTGGTCAGCATCTTGCCGAGTTCGGTGACGTGGCTGTTGACGGCTCCGGGGCGGAAGGAGGACGCGCCGGGGAAGGCGGTGCCGGACGAGCCGCCGCCTGTACCTCCGTTCGAACCGCCGCCTTCCACGACGTACTTGTAGCGGTAGGGCACGTAGCCGCCGGAGTGCTTCCAGTACGCGTACGGCGTGGTCCGCTTCAGCGTGTGCGGTCGCGTCTGCTCGTACGCCACGTACCGGGTCTTCGACGAGTCCGTCCAGCCGCCGAAGATCGTCACGTGTGAACCGGCGCTCGGGTTCGACGGGTTGTGGAAGAGCAGCATGTCGCCGGGCTTGAGCTGGCTCTTGCCGATCCGTACGGCGTACGCGGCGAGGCTGCCCGTCCACTGGTTGCTGCCGAGGCCCCAGGCCATGGACACATAGCCCGAGCAGTCCTTGCGGTAGCCCTGGTAGTACGCGCCCATGCTGTACGAGACGCGGGCGTCCACCCAGGTCTGGGCGCGCGCCATGATCTGGCTCCGGGTCAGGCGCATGGGTGCGGACGCGGTGCGTGTGGCGGTGGCTGCGGTCGTGGCCGTGGCTGTGGCCGTGGTCGCGGGCTGGCCGAAGAGCGGGCCCGGTGCGCCCTGCCCCGGCGGGGTCGTGTCCTGCGTGGCGAAGGCGGGCAGCTCCAGGGCGTGCGCGGCGCCCGCGCCCGTCCCGGTCAGGACCGCGCCGAGCGCCACGACGGCCGCGGCGCGCGTACTGGCCCGGGAAGCGCCCGCCGTGCGGAGTTCGAGCCGCTCGTGCGCGCAGCCCGGGCAGGGGCAGTCGCGCGCGGCGGATATGTCCTCGAAGACCGGAGTACTCACATCACCCTCCATGGGTTCGAAACCGGAAGAACGGATGAAGGGGTGGAAACGACCCCTTCATGGACAGGAGTGGTGACGGGGGCGGTTATGACGGTCTTGGGGCGGGGAGCGATCGAACATGGTCGAAACCACGCCCTCCGAACCGCCTGAGCAGTCGCGTCCGCCTGAGCGGTCGGGTCCGCCGGAGTCGGAGGCAGTTGAGGACGTGATCGCGCGGCATGGGCTGCGGCCCCTGCCCGTGGAGGGCGGGCTCTTCCGCCAGATCTGGGCCGGGCCGCCCGACGCCGAGGGGCGCCCGGCCGGGACGGCGATCATCGCGCTGCTGACCAGGGACCCCGGCGACTTCTCGGCGCTGCACCGGCTGCCGACCGACGAGGTCTGGCACTTCTACGACGGCGACGCGCTGGAAATGCTCCTGCTCGCGCCCGACGGGACGGACCGGGTCGCGCTGCTCGGCGCGGGGGGACAGGTGCAGTTCGTGGTCCCCGCGGGGACGTGGATGGGCGCGCGGGTCGCGGCGGGCGGACGCCACGGGTGGGCGCTCTTCGGCACGACGATGGCACCCGGTTTCCTGCCCCAGGACTACGAGGGCGGCGACCCCGCGGAGCTGACCGCGCGCCACCCGGGGCGGGCGGACCTCATCGGGGCCCTGTGCCGTGCGGACGGACGGCTGCGGATGCCCGGAGCCGATGGAACTGATGGAGCCGATGGAACTGATGGAGCAGATGGAGCCGATGGAGCCGATGGTGAGTGAGCCGACGTGGGGCCTCGATGCGTCATTGCCCCGACTGACGGGCCGGGTCGTCCTGGTGACCGGGGCGAGCGGCACCATCGGCGCGGGGATCGCCCGCCGGTTCGCGCAGGCGGGCGCGGCGGTGGTGGTGCACTACCGCGGTGGTGCGGCGGCCGCGGAGAACGTGGTGGAACGGATCCGAGCGGCGGGCGGCGCGGCCATCGCCGTGCGGGCGGATCTGACGGGGGCGGGGGGCGCGGCTGGTGGGGGTGGCTCGGGGTACGAGGGGGCGGGGCTGGAGGGGCCGGGGGGTGCGGCTGGTGGGTGTGGTGTGGGAGATGCGGGTGGCTTGGAGCGCGAGGGCGGAGCCGCCGTAGGGGCGGATTCGGCGGGTGCGAATGGCGAACGTGGTGAGGCAGGCACGGGTGGCTTGAGGGGTGGGGGTGGAGCCGTCGTGGGGGCGGTGGAGGCGGAGGGGGCGCCTGATGGTGAGCGGGGCGGAGCGGTGGGGAGTGGTGTTGTCGTCGGGCGGGCGGAATTCGTGGGGGGAGAGGGTGCGGGCGGTGAGAGGGCTGGCGCCGTGGGCGCGGATTCTGTGGGTGCGGATCGTGAGCCGGTTGGAGCGGTGGGGAGTGGCGTTGTCGTCGGGCGGGCGGAATTCGCGGGGGGAGAGGGTGCGGGCGGTGAGAGGGCTGGCGCCGTGGGCGCGGATTCTGTGGGTGCGGATCGTGAGCCGGTTGGAGCGGTGGGGAGTGGTCTTGTCGTCGGGCGGGCGGAATTCGCGGGGGGAGAGGGTGCGGGCGGTGAGAGGGCTGGCGCCGTGGGTGCGGATTCTGTGGGTGCGGATCGTGAGCCGGTTGGAGCGGTGGGGAGTGGTGTTGTCGTCGGGCGGGCGGAATTCGCGGGGGGAGAGGGTGCGGGCGGTGAGAGGGCTGGCGCCGTGGGCGCGGATTCTGTGGGTGCGGATCGTGAGTTGGTTGGGGTGGTGGGGAGTGGTGTTGCCGTCGGGCGGGGTGGGGTCGATGGTGGGGGCGAGGCCGAGTGTTGGCGGCTTGTGCGGGTGGCCTGGGCGTGGCGGGGGCGGCTTGACGCGGTGGTGAACTGTGCCGGGATCCAGCCGGTGCAGGCGCTTCCCGGCATGACCGCCGCCGATTGGCGCGCGCTGGCGGAGGCGAACACGACGAGTGCGTTCAGCTGCACGCAGGCCGCCGCGGAGCTCATGTCCCGCCAGGACGGCGGCGGTTCGATCACGCACATCGCGTCGATCGAGGGCTCCCACCCCGCCCCCGGCCACGCGCACTACAGCGCGTCCAAGGCCGCCCTCATCATGTTCGCCCGCTCCGCCGCCCTGGAGTACGGGCCCCTCGGCATCCGCGTCAACAGCGTCTCGCCCGGCCTCGTCGACCGTCCCGGCCTCGCCGATGACTGGCCGGACGGCGTGGCCCGGTGGGGCCGCGCGGCGCCGCTCGGCAGGCTCGGGCGGCCCGAGGACATCGGCGACGCCTGCGTGTTCCTCGCCTCGGACGCGGCGTCCTGGATCACCGGGACCGACCTCGTCGTGGACGGCGGGGTGGGGGCGCGGCCCACCTGGTAGACGGCTTGAACCGATCATCTACGGTTCCGGCATGACGACTATGGAGCCCCGCCCGGATCTTCGGCCCCCGGGTCTGAACGCCGACGAGAAGACCACGTTGTTGACCTTCCTGGACTACCTGCGCGAGTCCGTCCTCGCGAAGGCGGCCGGTGTCCCGGAGCCGGCGGTCCGCACGGCCGGTGTCCCTTCCGGGACCAGCCTGCTCCAACTGCTCAAGCACCTGACGGCCGTCGAGCTCAACTGGTTCGTCTGGGCCTACGCGGGGGCCGACCGCGAGACCTGGGAGGACGAGGCCGTGGTGTCCGCCGACGACACCGCTTCGGGCTTGGCGGACGCCTATCGCGAGGCGGTCGCCCGGGCCAACGAGGTTGCCCTCGCCTGCACCGACTTGGACCGCCCAGGCGCCCGCTCGCTGCGCGAGACCCCGCCGCCGTCGATGCGCTGGGTGCTGGTCCACATGATCGAGGAGACTGCCCGGCACGCCGGTCACGCGGACATCCTGCGCGAGCAGATCGACGGCTCGACCGGGCGGTGATGCGGCCCCGGTGAACCAGGCGCGACCGCGCCCACCGACCGGTCGTGTCGGCCCCGGCCGCCTACGACCACCAAACCCCGTGGAATCGATCAGCTAGTTTCTGGCCGATACCCCCGAAGCCGACGCGACCCGGTCGAGCCACCCGCCGACCGCCGCGTCGAACTCGGCGGGACGCTCCAGGTTCGGCAGGTGCGCGGCCGACTCGACGACCCGCAGCGCGGAGTCGGGGAGCGCGGCGTGCATGGCCTCCGCGTCGGCGACCGGCGTGTACGTGTCGTCGCGGCCCACGACCACGAGGGAGGGGACCGTGACCCGGGTCAACAGGTCGCGGTAGTCCGGGCGTTCGGCCCGCCCGCGCAGCGCCGCCGCGGCTCCCTCGGGTGGCGCGGCCAGCATCATGCGGTGCACGTGGGCCGCGGCCTCGGGGTTGTACGGGGCGGCCATCCTGTCCAGGACCTCGTCCGCGTACCCCCGCATGCCCTCGGCGAGCAGCCGGTCCGCCATGGCGTTGCGGTGTGCCTTGCCCTCCGGCGTCTCCGCCGCGGGGAACGTGTCGGCGAGGAGCAGTCCGGTGACGCGGTCGGGGAACCTGCGGTAGCACTCCATGACGATCTGGCCGCCCATGGAGAGCCCGCCGAGTGCGAACTCCCGTACGCCCAGGTGGTCGAGGAGCGCCGCGATGTCCTCGGCGAACGTGCCGAGCGGGGTGGTGCCGGGGACGACCGTCGACTCGCCGTAGCCGCGCAGGTCGGGCGCGATGACGCGGTGCGTGGCGGCGAACGCGCGGCGCTGCGGTGTCCACATGGAGCGGTCGAAGGGGTGGCCGTGGATGAGGACGAGGGTGGGGGTCGGGGCCGGGGCCGGGGTGGGGGCGAGTGCGGGTGTGGGCGTCGGTGTCGGTGTCCGTGCCGGTGTGGCGGGGGTTTTGGTCGGGCCGTCGTCGTCGTAGCCGATGGTGACGCCGTTGACGTGTGCGGTTGCCATGGAGGGAGGCTAGGCCGGGCGGAGTTGGCGGTGCAATAGGATCTTTGCTCTCGGTGCAATGTGGGCTGACCAGGGGAAACGGGGTGGCGGGTGCGGCGGGACGAGTTCCGGCGGGTCGCGGACGAGGTGGCGGCGGAGATCGGGAGCGGGGCGCTGCGGCCGGGCGAGCGGCTGCCCACGCAGCGGGCCTTCGCGCGGGCGCGGGGCATCGCCAACTCCACCGCCATCCGCGTGTACGGAGAGCTGACGCGGCGCGGACTCGTCGTCGGCGAGGTGGGCCGCGGCACGTTCGTACGGGCCACCGCTCCGCACGCCGGGGGCGCCGCCCTCACCGAGCGCGCGGCGGCCGCCGCGTCCGGGCCGCCCGACCCCGGCACTGTGAACCTCGAACTCAACTACCCAGTGACACCAGGGCAGTCGGAGCTGATGAGCAAGGGACTCGCCCCGCTCCTCAGGCCCGACGTACTGCTCGACGCCACCCGGACCGCCGCGCCCGCCGGTACCCCTCGGGCGCGCGAGGCCGCGGCCGACGTGCTCGCCCGCGCCGGGTGGCGGCCGGAGCCCGAGCGGCTGCTCTTCGCGGGCAACGGCCGCCAGGCCATCGCCGCCGCGCTCTCCTCGCTCTGCGGTCCCGGCGGCCGCGCCGGTGTCGAGGAACTGACGTATCCGCTGGTGAAGTCCATCGCCGAGCGGATCGGCGTACGGCTCGTGCCGGTCGCCGTGGACGAACAGGGCATGGTCCCCGAGGCGCTCGCCGAGGCCCACCGGAGCGCTCCGCTCAGCGCCGTCTACGTACAGCCGACCCTGCAGAATCCGCTGTCCGTGACCGCGAGGGAGGGGCGCAGGGCCCAACTGGCCGCCGTTATACGGGAGTACGGGATCGTCGCCGTCGAGGACGCCACGTGGGGGTTCCTCGTGCCCGATGGGCCGGGTACTGCTGATGGGCCGGGTGCGGCTGATGGGCCGGGTGCGGCTGGTGTGCCCGCGCCGCTCGCGCCGCTCGCCGCGTACGCGCCCGAGCGGACCGTGCTCGTCGACAGCCTCTCCAAGCGGCTCGCCCCGGGCCTCACCGTCGGCATGCTGGCCGCGCCCGCGGAGCTCGTCGACGTTCTCACGGACGGTCTGCGGTCCGGGGCCTGGACGGCACCGGCCTTCAACCTGGAGGCGGCCGTGCGGTGGGTCCGCGACGGGACCGTCGCGGCGGTCACCGAAGCCAAGCGTGCCGACGCGGCCGCGCGCCAGCGGATCCTGCGGGAGCGGCTCGGGGTCGACGCGGCGGGCCGGGTCCGCGCGGGCGGCCGGGTCCGTACCGATCCCGGTGCGTACTACTGCTGGTGGGACCTGCCGTCGCGGTGGCGGGCCGAGCCGTTCGTCGCGGCGGCGGCCGCGCGTGGTGTCGCCGTCACGCCCGGCGCGGCGTTCGCGGCGGGCGGGCATCTCGCCCCGGACGCCGTACGGATCGGTCTCGCCTCCCCGCCGATGGAGGCGCTCGGGGAGGCGCTGGAGGTGCTGGCGGAGGTGGCGGAGGTGGCGGCCGGGTGATCAGTCGGTCGCCAGCAGCGCGCGCAGTGCCTCCGTGACCCCGGCCGGGTCCTCCTCCGCCATGAAGTGGCCGCACGACACGGTGCGGTGCGTCAGGCGGGGCGCCCAGGCCCGCCAGCGCGCGGCGGCGTCGAAACCGAGCGCGGCGCCCCAGTCCTGCTGGAGCACCGTGACCGGCATGGCGAGAGTGCGGCCCGCGCGGCGGTCGGCGGTGTCGTGTTCGAGGTCGACGGTCGCCGACGCGCGGTAGTCGGCGACGATCGAGGGCACGGCCTCGCGCGACGCCTTGAGGTAGGCGGCCCTGACGTCGTCGGGGACGGCCGCGGGATCGCGCGTCCAGATGTCGAGGAAGTGGCCGAAGAACGCGTCCGCCGACGCCTCGATCATCCGCTCCGGCAGGCCGGGCGGCTGCGCCATCAGATACAGGTGGAAGCCGACCGCGGCGGACGCGCCGTGCATGACCTCCCACATGTCGGGCGTCGGCAGCACGTCGAGGGAGGCGAGGTGCGTGATCGCGGCCGGATGGTCGAGGGCCGCCCTGATCGCGACGAGCGCGCCGCGGTCGTGCCCGACGAGCGCGAACCGCTCGTGGCCGAGCGCACGGGCGAGCGCGACGACGTCGGCGGCCATCGTGCGCTTGGAGTACGTCGCGTCGGAGAGGGCGGGCGGCTTGTCGCTGGCGCCGTAACCGCGCAGGTCGGGGCAGATGACGGGGTGGTCGACGGCGAGCTCGGCCGCCACGTGGCGCCACATCAGGTGGGTCTGGGGGAAGCCGTGCAGCAGGACGACGGGGGTGCCGGTGCGGGGGCCGCCGACGGCGGCGTTGAGCGCGACACCGCCGTCGGCGGGGTCGACGTCGACGCGGTGGTAGGCGAATCCGTCGATGTGGGGGGCGGGGGTGGGGACGGGGCTGGCCTCGGTGGTGTTCTCTCGGTGCATACGGAGAGGGTGCGCCGGGTGGATCAGCGGTGGATCAGCGGCGGCTCAGCGGTGGTGCTCCGCGGGGCCCAGGGACGGCCCCGTGGCGGCTCGGCGCACCCCGCCGAGCGGGTACGTTGACGGAGTGCCGCAGCAAGCAGGGGGCTCCGCCCGGCCGTCGCAGGAGCAGGCGGTGGCGTTCACCGTGCTCGGGACCGTGGGGGCGCGGGGCGGGGACGGGCGGGCGCTGGGCCTCAAGGGGCCGATGCACCGGGCCGTACTGGCCAGGCTGCTGATCGCGCGCGGCAAGGTCGTCCCTCTGGAGTGGCTGGTCGACGACCTCTGGGAGGATCCGCCGCCGAGGGCCGTCGGCACGATCAGGACGTTCGTCTCGACGCTGCGCCGCGCCCTCGAACCCGACAGGCCGCCGCGCGCGCCCGCCCGCCTCCTCGTCACCGAGGGCACCGGCTACGCGCTGCGCCCCGCGCCCGACGCGGTCGACGCCTGGCGGTTCGAGTCGGCGGTGCGCGGCGCGGGCGAACTCCTCGACGCGGGGCGCCCCGCGCCCGCCGTACGGTGCGTCGACGCGGCGCTCGCGCTGTGGCGGGGGCCCGCGTACGTCGAGTGGGCCGGTGCGGACTGGGCGCGGGCGGAGGCCGCGCGCCTGGACGGCCTGCGGCTGCTCGCCGTGGAACGCCGCGCGGCGGGGGCGCTGGCGCTCGGCCTCACCGACGACGTGGTCCCCGACCTGGAGGCGCAGGTCGTGGAGCACCCGTGGCGCGAGGAGTCCTGGCGCCTGCTGGCCCTCGCGCTCTACCGAGCGGGCCGCCAGGGCGACGCCCTCGCCGCCCTGCGCCGCGCCCGCCGCATCCTGGTCACGGAACTCGGGGTGGACCCCGGGCCCGAACTGCGACGGCTTGAGGCGGGGGTGCTGGAGCAGGATCCGGGGTTGCTGATGCCTGGGCCTGCTGTGGCGCGGGTGGGGATTCCCGAAGGTTTCGCCGGGCGGGGGCTTGGGGGCCTTGAGGAGGTCTCGGGGCCGGCTGGGTACGCCGGGTTCGCCGGGTACGCCGGGCAGGCGGGGCACTCCGAGCAGGCGGGGCTCGCCGGGTTCATGGGGCGCTCCGGGTTCGTGGGGCACGCGGGGCACGCGGGGCACGACGAAGCTGCGAGGCAGGCGGGGCTCGTTGGGCACGCCGGGCTCGTCCTGGCGCCCGGCGAAGCGGGCGCGGGGAAGACGGCCCCGGCCGAACAGCGGGTGGTGACCCCTCAGGGCTTCGTCGGGCGGGAGCGGGAACTGGCGGTCCTCGAAGAGGTCGCGGGGCAGGTGGGGCTCGCGGGGCGCTCCAGGCTCGCGGGGCAGGTCGGGCAGGTCGGGCAGGTCGGGCAGGTCGGGCAGGCAGGGCTCGATGAGGCTGCCGGGCACTCCGGGTTCGTGGGGCATGCGGGGCTTGACGAGGCCGCGAGGCACTCTGGGTTCGCGGGGCAGGCAGGGCACGACGAGGCTGCGGGGCAGGTGGGGCTCGCCGGGCGTGCGGGGCATGCGGGTCTCGACGCGGTCGCCGGGCGTGCGGGGCATGCGGGTCTCGACGCGGTCGCCGGGCGTGCGGGGCATGCGGGGCTCGACGCGGTCGCCGGGCGTGCGGGGCATGCGGGTCTCGACGCGGTCGCCGGGCGTGCGGGGCATGCGGGGCTCGACGCGGTCGCCGGGCGTGCGGGGCATGCGGGGCTCGACGAGGCCGCCGGGCGTGCGGGGCATGCGGGGCTCGACGAGGCCGCCGGGCGTGCGGGGCATGCGGGGCTCGACGACGCTGCCGAGCTTGCGGGCCACGCCGGGCACGCCCGGCTCGCCGGACACCCCGGGCACGACGAGGCCGTCAGGCACGCCACCCACACGGGACCCGCCACGCCCCCCGGCCTCGTCCTGGTCTCCGGCGAAGCAGGCGCGGGGAAGACCGCCCTGGTCGAGCAGTTGACGGCGCGGCTCGCGGGCCGTGGCTGGGGCACGGCGTGGGGGCGGTGCCCGGAACACGGGGGCGTACCGGCCGCGTGGCCCTGGGCCACGATCCTGGCTGAGCTGGCGGCGGGGCCGTGGCCCGGTGGGGGCGATGCCGGGGCCGATGTCGGGGAGGTCCCCGCCCCCGACGCCCGTTTCCAGCGCCGTCGCGCCCTCGGGGAGCTCCTTCGCGGCGTCGTCGTACGAGAGCGTCAACCCCTGCTCATCGTGCTCGACGACCTGCAGTGGGCCGACGACGAGACGCTGGAGTGTCTGGAGAGCCTCGGCTCACCCGCGTCGGCGGGCGCCTCGGCGGGCGTGCTCGTCGTCGGGACCTGTCGGGAGACCGACGTGCCCGCGCGGCTGCGCGCGTTCCTCGGGCGGGTGGCGCGCGCCGAACCCGTGCGGGTCGTCCTCGGCGGGCTCGGCGAGGACGACGTGGCCACGCTCGTCCGCACCGTCGCCGGACCCGACGTGACCGCCGACGCCGTCCGCGCCGTGCACGCCCGCAGCGGCGGCAACCCCTTCTTCGTACGCGAACTGGCCCGCCTCTGCGCCACGGACGGCCGCGCCGCGCTCTCCGGCGTCCCCATCGGCGTACGCGACGTCATCCGGCACCGGCTCGGCGCGCTCGACGACGGGGCGCGGACCGTGCTGCGGCAGGCCGCCGTCATCGGGCCCGAGGTGGATCTCGACCTCCTGATCCCGCTCGCGGGCGGCGGCGAGGACGCGGTCGTCCACGCCGTCGAGACGGCACTGCACCACGGCTTCCTCGACGAACTCGGCCCGGACCGCGTGCGGTTCGCCCACGCGCTCGTCCGCGAGACGCTGTACGCGGACATCTCCCGCGCCCGCCGCGCCCGTTGGCACACCGCCGTCGCCGAGGCCATCGAGACGCTGCGCCCGCACGACGCCGACGCGCTCGCCGACCACTACCTCCGCGCGGGCACCCGGGCGACCGCCGCCCGCGCCGTCCACCACGCCCGCCTCGCCGCGCGCCGCGCCGAACACGACGCGGCCCCGCACCGCGCGGCCCGCCTGTGGCGGGCGGCGCTCGACGCCCACGACCGGCTCGGGGGCGAACGCGCGCGCGAGCGGCTCGGGCTCGTCACGGGGCTCGTCCGCGCCCTCGCCCTCACCGGCGGCCTCGCCGAGGCCAGGCGGCACCGCTCCGACGCCCTCGCCGACGCCGAACGCCTCGGCGACCCCGAGCTGACGGCCCGCGTCATCGGCGCCTTCGACGTCCCCGGCAACTGGACCCGCAACGACGACGAAGCGCTCTCCCGCCGCATCGTCGACGCCGCCGAGCGCACGCTCCTCGCGCTCCCCGGCGACGACGGCGCCACGCGCTGCCGACTGCTCGCCACCATCGCCATGGAACTGCGCGGCTCCGCCGGACCGCGCGGGCGCGAGGCGGCCGCCGAGGCGGAGGCGCTCGCCCGCGGCCTCGGGTCCGGCCCCGGCTCCGGTCCCGGCCCCGGTCACGACCCGGTGCTCCTCGCCTTCGCCCTCAACGCCCGCTTCATGCACAGCTTCGAGCGGGCCGGTCGATCCGCCGAACGGCTGCGTATTGGGGAGGAGTTGGTGGACTTCGCCGGGGGCGGGCGCGGTCATGGATCCCTCGTCGCCTTTCACGTGCTCGGGCATCTGATGTGCCTTCAGGCGCACTGCGCACGCGCCGAGTTCGGTGACGCCGACGCGCACGCCGTCGCCGCCGACCGGCTCGCCGAGCGGTACGACCTGCCCCTCGTCGGGGTGTTCACCGAGTGGTACGCCGCACTGAAGCAGGCCGTGTCCGGGCGTACGGAGGAGGCGCGTGCCGCGTACGCCGCCGCGGCGGCGCGTCTCCCGGAGACGGGCATGACCGGGCTGGCGGAGGGGCTGCTGCCGCTCGCCCTGCTGAGCTTGCGGGGGCGACCAGATAGTGGTGAACCGGGCGCGGGCTTCGAGGAGGGGTGCTTCGGGCCGTACGAACCCTGGTGCCGACCCGCCGACCTCACCGCCCTGCCGCCCTCCGCTCCCGACCTCCTCCTCGAAGCCCGCCTCTGCCTACACGCCAGGGCCGCCGTCGCCGCCGGTGACGATCCTGTCCTCATGGAGCGGCTCTATCGTCAACTCCTTCCGGCCTGTGGGGAGTTGGCCGGGGCCGGGAGCGGTCTCGTCAGCTTCGGGCCCGTGGACCGGTACGCGGGTGACCTCGCCGCCGCCCTCGGCAGGGCCACGGACGCGGCACGGCACCACGAGCGGGCCCGGGCCCTGGAGTCCCGCCTCCGCGACCGCTGACCTTCCCCAGTCGCCCCTAGCCGTCCCTGTATGTCAGGAAGCCAGTCCCGCCCGGTGCGCGAGCAGCGCTGCCTGCACCCTGCTGTCGCTGTCCGTCTTCTCCAGGATCGCGGCCACGTGCGTCTTGACCGTGCCCACGCCGATGCCGAGCCGCAGTCCGATCTCCAGGTTCGGCAGACCGGCCCCGAGCATGGCGAGCACCTCGCGTTCGCGGTCGGTGAGGGAGGCGACGCGGTCCTCCGCCGATGCCGGGCCCGCGGCGGCCCCGGGGCCCGTGGGCGCGGCCGCGGCGCCGCCCTGGAGCATCCGCCTGATGACCGTCCCCGTCACGCCGGGCGAGAGCACCGCGTCACCGGCCGCCGCCGCCCGCACCGAGCGGATCAGCTCGTCGGGGCCCTCGTCCTTGAGCAGGAAGCCGCCCGCGCCCGCTTGCAGGGCGCGCGTCACGTTCTCCTCGTCGCCGAACGTGGTGAGCATGACGACCTGCGGCCTCGGGTCGAGCGCGATCAGCGGGCCGATCGCCGCGAGCCCGTCGAGCACGGGCATCCGGATGTCGACGAGGGCGACGTCGGGGCGCAGCTCGGCGGCGAGCGTGACCGCTTCGGCGCCGTTCACCGCCTCGCCGACGACCTCGATGCCGTCGGCGTGCTGGAGGATCATGCGGACGCCGTGCCGGATCATCTCCTCGTCGTCGGCGAGGAGGACTCTTACACATCTTACGGGGCGCTGGTCCTGGGGCATCTCGTCCATGGGCTCAGGCTACGGCTGACGCGCAGGTACAGCGCGTGGAGAAGCCCCGCCCACGCGCCACGGGGCAGCACACGGACGGGCTTCCTTCACGGTCTCAGACCGGCCAGCGGTCGGCAGGGTCATCGACCCATGCGCTTTGCCCGTTCGCCGTAACGGTGAGGCCGAAGCGCTGGTATCCGGGCTTGCCCTTCTCCGTCCACCATCGGTATGCCGATTCGGCTTCGTCCCACAGTTGGCGGGGTCCGGATTGCCACACCTGCGCTTCGTCGCCGTCTCGGAACACGACGCACGCCCATGATCGGTCGGTGAGTCCGTAGAGCCACACGGGCCGCTTGCCGTCGCGCTTGTCGGCCACGACGTGGACGCAGTCCCGGAGCTTGAGACCCATGGCGAACCGCTGAGGGCTGAACTGTTCCCCTATGAATTCGTCTTCCGTGATCGTGGTGGACGATTTGGTGCGGTCGGCCACGTTGTCGGTCACGTACTCCGCGTGTACGACGGGCGAAAGGCGTTGTGCTCGCGCCTTCATGAACTCGACCGGCCCCGTAAAGGGGCCTGTGGCGCTCTCTCCGTCGTCCGCGACCACCAGCCGGGCTACGGCGTCAGCGTTGTCATAGTGAGTCCCCCACGGAGCCACAATGACCGCGCCGGGGCGGCTCTGTTCAACCCACGCGAACGGGATGGACCGGAAGCCACATGTAGCGATGATCCTGTCGTACGGCCCTCCTTCCGGGTAGCCCTTGAGCCCGTCGCGATTGATGACCAGGGCGGAGAGGCCGAACAGGTTGAGTGCCGTACGTGCTTCCGCCGCGACAACGGAATCCAGTTCCACCGTGACGACGTTCTCCGGCCTCAGCCGGTGGGCCAGCAAAGCGGCGTTCCATCCGGTGCCCGTGCCGATTTCCAAGACATGGTTGCCGGGTCGTACGTCTAGGTCACTGAGCATCCGGAACACGACGGACGGCATGGAAGCCGAAGATGTTGATACCTCCCCTGGTTCGGTACCGGTGTGCTTGCCGTCGTCCCACTGTGTGACGACGGGAACGTCAGATTCTGCGTACCCGTGCCAGAGTTCCGGATCGTCCGTCCGCGAAACGAAAACGCTGCGCCCCGTTTTCATGTCGAATGGCCACATGAGATCCGGAAGGAATGAGGAACGGGGCACCGCAGCAAACGAGGGAACCCAATCCGTGGAGAGGGCACCGCCAGCCATGAGGGCACGCCCCAGCTCGCTACGGCTGGGGCGCTCCTGGTGTGCGTCGGTCACAAGGTCATCCCTTGGGCGGGTTGGGGACGCCGGGACCACCGTCCGGGGTGGGCGGGGGCGGCGGGGGTGCGGGCTCGCCAGGCAATCCGTCTCCGCCGTTGGCCTCATAGATCTTCATCATCGGTTTCCCTTTCGGTTGTAGATCACTCGAACCCGTGGGGCCGGTCCGGTCGCTGACGGCTCAGCGTTCACCCGTCATGGGTGAGGGAAGGGCCGGACCGGCAGTGGAGTTACCTCTTCCTGTCTTGCCTCTTCGCGGCCCGGCGTTCCGCCCTGTTGCCGTCGGGGTTGGGCTGGACGGCCTTCTTGGGGCGGTCAAAGTTCACGGCCTTGATGCTGGCCGCCGTCCGGGGCGCCTTCTTGACCAACTGAGTTCCTTTCGGTAGCGGGTTGTTGAAGACCCGTCCTGCCATCTCCGCTGCACGGAATGGGGCGTGTGACCGGGCGGGAGTGAAGCCCGTCCCGTGCCGGGATCACCAATTGCCGTGGGGCGACCATTCGGCGTTCTTCCGGCACGGGACGGAGTTATCGGGTGGCGGCAAGGTCGATAGCGAGACGTCGAAGCTTCTCCGCGACCGTGCGCACAGTGGCAGCCCGGTAGTTGCCCATGCTGAGAACGGTGTCTCGGCTGTGCTCGGTGCAGTGCGGATGGGAGCACGGCTCAACAATGTGCGAGTCGTCGAACTCCGTGATCCCCAGGGCTTCGAGGGCTTCGACCAGCGAGCGCCCGGCTTCGTCCACCTCTTCACGGTCTGATGTGGAGAAGTACCCCGGATGGGTCATGACGGTCGCCCTCCCTTCGCTGGTGAGCGGCGATTGAGACCCCGTGTTCCGCCCCCTGCCACTGCTGCCCCAGCGCGCTTACAGAGGGCTCCTGCGGCAGGGGGCGGAAGATTTCCAACAGGCCAGAGGACATGAGGAGCAGGCCGGAGATTCCGACGCTCATGAGCATGAAACAGCCCCCGGCTCTTCCCGAAGACGTGGGCATCCTCCATCGCTTCACGACTGCGCCCTTCCCGACTGCGCGGCCTCAAACTGGTTCGCCTGACGCGACTCAAACAGTTCGGCGAAGTCGGTGAAGGTTCTCCGGAAGTGCCGGTGTCCGGTGTCCCTCAGGTGTTGGCGCATCCAATCATCGACCGTCAACGCCCCACCCATGACGCCCGAGTAGGCGCCGCATGCCTTCTCGTCGCCGGAGACGCACAGGGCGGCGTACTCCGGTTCCACCGTGGGGTCTTGGGCGGTGGTGAATGGGTCCCATCTGAAGAGGCGGCGGGGGCTCATCACTCTTCCTTTCGGCTTCGCTTGCGTGGTGGGGGGGTAGCGCGGAGCGTCGGTTCCTTGAGGGGCGCTTCGCGGCAGCGGGGGCAGCGGCACGGCGGGTAGGCCATGGACCCGGGCGGTAGGTCGGCGCCGTCCGCCGTCGCCGTGCCGGGCTTCGGCGTCGACGCCCGGGGAAGGTCGTTGGTGCCCCGGACGGCCATGAGGCGGCTAAGGGCTTCACTCGCGCTACTGGTCATGGATCAGCCGTTCCAGACCAGTCTTGATGGCCCTGAGATCCACTTCGTGCGGGTGGGCGAAGCCGCCGCGCGGGCGCCAACCGACGAGAGCCCACGGGCCGAAGACCGCTATCCGGGCGGCCAGCGTCGCCACGTCGTCTCGCTGGTCGGTGGTCCTGGTGGTGTCGCTGGTCATGGTTGGGCGCCGCCCCCTCTGCGCTGGTGGCTCCGTGTGGACTTCGGGGTTCCACCATGGGCTTCCGCGCGTACGCTCAACAGGGGGGACGGCTTTACCGTCCGAACCGTAAAACTCCAGGAAGTGAGGCTATGGCCAAGGAAGTTGACGGCCCATCAATGGCTGAGCTGTACGGCAAGCGCCTCAAGATGCTCCGGTTGGCGAAGGGGTGGACGCAGCGCCATCTGGGCAGCCTGGTGGCGGTCGAGCACAGCCGCATTGCTCAGCTTGAGGGCGCCAAGGGAGCGAAGCCAACCTTGGAGTTGTCCCGTGCCCTGGACCGTGCGCTTGGAGCAGACGGGCTTCTTGAGGACCTACAGCCCCACGTCTACCGCGAAACGTTCCCCGACTGGTCCCGGGCCTGGCTTGACTACCAAGCCCGCGCTGAGGAGATTCGGGCCTACGTGGGCCACGCCGTTCACGGCCTCTTGCAGACCCCGGAGTACGCACGCGCAACTCTGCGCGTTGGGCGAATGCTCAAGACGCCGGAGCAACTTGAGGAGCGGATCTCTGCCCGGCTCAACCGTCAGATTCGACTCAGCGCACCCGGGGCACCTGCTCTGTGGGTCGTGATGGACGAAGCCGTTCTTCGTCGTGCGGTTGGCGGACGAGAGGTGATGCGCGGTCAGTTGGCCCACCTGGTGGCTGTGAGCGCCTGGCCCAACGTCACGGTCCAAGTACTTCCCTTTGGGCACGGCGAACATTCCGCCATGGGCGGCTCACTCAGCTTGTGCACGCTGGCTGACGGCACGGAGCTGGCGTATACCGAAGGCGCTGAATGGGGGCGACTGGTGGAGGACCCGGAAGAGGTCAAGTCCTATGAGATTTCATACGATCAGCTCAGGGCTGAGGCCCTACCCTCATCCATGTCGCTAGACATGATCCGTTCCGCCATGGAGGGCAACAGTGCGCGTGTCCCAGCTCAACCTGTCCGGCGCCGCTTGGCGCAAGTCCAGTCACAGCAACCAGGAGGGTGGGGACTGCGTGGAGATCGTGGACGGCCTCACCGTCGTCCCCGTCCGTGACAGCAAGCTGACCGACAGCCCTGTCTTGCTGCTCTCTCCTACTGCCTTTGAGGGGCTGGTGAACTACGCCAAGCAGTCTGCGTAGCCGCACTGTTGCCCCTGAGCCCCGCCTCTTCCCCTGGTGGACACGGCAGGGCTCTTCCGTGCCCGGCTACGACGAAAGCCCCCGATGACCGTCCAGCGCATCCCAGCGCGGGCAGTAGTCGGGGGCTTCCGTCATCTTCACGGCACATTGAGGGAGGCTTGACCATCCCTTAAAGGGGCCGTTCCTCGGGGCGCTCAATCAGTAGATCCCAGTATTCTCTGGGAATTTGCGGCCCATGGGGTCAAAAAAAACGGCGCCACACCCAGCGCGCGTTTTCCGAGCTAGTGGCGGGATCGCTGAGAGCGAATTCCGCCGAACTTCGGACGCGCCCCACCCTCCCTCTGCGGAAGTCAGTAGAGAGCACCCACGGTGAGCAGGGCTCACGCACGGGTCCGACAACCCCGACAATCGATCAGCCAGGCGTCTGAGTTGGTCTCTCGCTTCGCGTCAGTGGGTATTCGGTCCTTCGGCCCGTACGCATAGCGCGGACAGCGTGGGCAGCTCACCGGAACCCACTGCCGGTTGTCTTCACTCAGCGTCGCGCGCCCGTCGGGCCGGACCCATGCCGGACGCATCCACGATGGCCACTCGCTGAAATCCTCAGCCGTTCCTGGAATCTCGCGTGCCTTGAATGCAATCAGCGCACGTCCGTCGCCCATCCGGTGACCAGCCCCCACCTTCCGGCCCCAGCCCTTTTCGGTGAGGTGCCCCCCTACGTCAAACGGGCACTGGATACGCATACCCACCCCCAGGGGTACGCGGTCAAGGCGCACCCCCGTGAGGAGTTCAACGAACATAAGCGTCAGGCAAGTTCTGCAAGATCAGCGGAGACAAGCCACTTAGCCTCACTCTGCGGAACCGCGTACGTCTCGCCGTCCTCCAGGACGTGCGACGGGATGCCGTCATTAGTCGGACCGTAGCTCATGCGGCCGGTCATGCAGACGGTCACGGTCGGCTCATCGGTGGTGAAGTAGGACATGGTTGAGGTCTCCTTAGGCGGTAATGGTGATCTTGCAAATGGCAGCGGCATTTGGAACGGCGATAGCGGCGCGGGCAATGGCGCGCACGGCGGTGCCGTCTTTCAGGAAGCCAAATTGATCCGAGATCTGGAACCCTGCATCCTTACGCCAGACGGCAAAGATCTGGTCCGCCTCGTAGACGAGAACATCCGTGCCAGGCATGAACGAAGAGATCCACACTGGAACACCCAGAATCGCCCGCTGAACACCAGTCGTGGGGGAGCCCGCCGATTCACTCAGAAGCGGCTTCAGCGACCCAGACGTTTCCCGCAGCGCCATGAGTCCCGCCCAAACGGCCGGGTTCATCACAACGGCCGTCGCCTTCGAGTTGACCGATTCCAGCTTCCCGAAGGCAGCAACAAAGCCGTCCAAGTCCTTGAAGCCGCCCTTGACGGCGTGAGTCTGAATACCCGGCGTGTTCGCGATGCCAACGAACCCCTTACTGGCTCCAGTGCCCAGCAAAGCCTCACGGTCGAACCCCAGGGAGACCGACCTCATAAGTGACTTGGCCACCGGGTCCATGAACGCCGAACCGCCGTCTTCCACCAGCTCATTGGCGAGCATGTCAGCGGCCGCGATCTTACGCGGCGTCACCTTCAGAGGCTCCGCACCGAAGCCTCCGGACGGCAGATCGTCCAATTCACCGATGAAACCGGCCGTGAAGTCAGAGCGGATTACCGGGAACGAGTAGGTCTCAGCGTTCGTCGTCACCCGATTCACACCGGAGTTCATGACGACGGACTGAGGGGCCAGGAGGTCAACGAACTTGGATGCCATCTGTTCCGGGCTGAATGCCTTACCCGTGCCCGGCGTGGTGATGCCCCGCGCAATATCCAGCGAACGGGACAGAAGGTCACCAGGGATTACGGTCATGTGAGATTCCTTCGGTTCAAGGTTGCGCGTAGTGCCCATGGTCTGAAGTGGAGAGGCAGCGCGCGTGCCTCGCTCTTCAGCGGCAGATGCCTCAATGTGGCGCATTGCCGCTTCGTCGTGCTCCTGAATCTCATCCAGTAGCGCGGCCTCCTGCTTTCGCTCAGACGGCGAGAGTGGGCGGCCTTTCGTTTCGCTGGTCAGTGAACGCAACTTATCGACGGCGGCTTCACGCTTCTCCATGCGAGAAGCCGCTATTCCGGCGTGATCCAAGGGGGTCCTCCCGACTCGAACGCCAGTGCGACCAGCGCACCATGTGGTGCATTGGTCCGGCGTACGCAGAAAGCCCCCGGGACTCCATCCCGTGGCCGTGGCAGCGGCACTCTGGGATAGACCCGGGGGCTGGGTTCATGGGGGCGCGCTGCCACGCGCCAGAAGGAGTGAAACGGTAGCCGCCTCGCGCCTTACCCGCCCTGGAGCGTGACGGTTGCCGGAATCGGCGCCTGAGGCTGCGCTATTGCGAGTGACCTTGACCATGCTGCGGTGAAACGGTGATTTGAGGGTCGATCTGGTTTTCCTTGTAAGTTCTTCATGGGATCTCAGATTTAGGGAAGAATCACCGTTCCACCGCAGCAAGCTCCCATCGGCCGTGGAGGCTCTTCGTCCGGGGCGAGATGCCCCCCAGCCCCCGTGCCTTTGTGTGGCCCGTGAACGCACGAAACGGCCGCCACTGGGTTGGTCCCCAGTTGACGGCCGCATGGTGCCGGGAAGGCCGCTCAGGCGGCTTCTGCGAAGTCCTCCTGTGAAGGCGCTGCCCACTCAATCATCAGCCGGTCACGGCCGTTGAAGCGGATGCCCTGACGCGGTGCCTTGCGCACCGTGATGCGGTCGATAGCCAGCCGCAACAGGTCACGCTTCATGGCCAGCGGCGCGGAGTCCCATTTGGCCGTCAAGGTCTCCTGATCCAGGGAGAGGAACGGCAGTTGGATGGTTCCCCCGCCGCTGTAGCGGGCGGCTTCTTCGCGGGCGGCATCAATGGCCTCGTTCGCCTCCCGCAGTAGGGGGCCGAAGTACCGTGCTGCCGCGCCGTCGTAGACTCCGGCCTGACGGTCGGCAAGGAGCCGCTGCAAGCCAGCCTCAGCCGCCCGCAGAGCCGCCCGCGCGGCCTGCTCCTCCTCCGTCTCCTCCGGCTTCACGCGGGCCGTCCAGCGTTCTGAGACGGCTATCAACAGGGGGTCATCGACGTCGGCGTTGGTCAGCCGTGCCAGCCATGCGGCGAACACGTAGTCCTCAATGGACTGCATCTTGGCCGACGCGATCGCCAGGCACGCCCGCCCGCCTAGCGCTGCCTGGCACTTGTACGCCTTTCCACCCATGGGCATGGACCGTCCGCATCCCGCGCAGCGGAGCAGATCCGTAAGAAGGTGCCTGCGGCGCGTGTCCTTGCCACGTTGCGCGGCAGGAATCACGTTGCCTGTGGAGAGAGCGTCTTGGGCCTTGCGTTGCCGCTCCGATGTGATCAGTGCCGTGCCCTTGAGGCGCACCCGCTGGCCCTTGGCGTTGCGGTACGGCTCCGGCTGCCCGGGACGTATCAGGATCACCTGCCACCCGGCATACGCAGGGTTGTGCATCACGCGGTACACGTAGGTGAACCGCCACTTCTTCCCGCCCGGCGACGGCACCCCCATGCCATCAAGCCACCGGCAGATATCGCGAGTTGAGGCACCGTCCTCCGCGACCATGCGGAACATCTCCCGCAGCAGAGCGGCACGGCTCCACTCACGGCGCGTGGCGATGTGGCAGACGTACGGCTCTTCATCCGGCGACAGGATGCGGTCACGGGAGACGACGTAACCCCACGGGGCGCGACCGGCGACCCAAAGCCCCTGGTCTCGCTGCTGCTCCTTGGTGTCCCGGACCCGCTCGGAAAGGATCTCGCTGTACTCGCGCGCCTCTTCGGCACGGTTGATAATCCAGCGGCGGTCGCGCCGTTCGTTGGAGTCCAGGCCGTCAAGGTCGAAGATGACGCGCACCTTGCCGATGACCTTCAACAGGTCTTCGGCGCCCTTACGGCTGAACCGGTCGATGCAATAGGCCCACAGGGCGGGAGCTTCACCCTTGGCCAGAGCGGCTAGCGCGCGATCGAAGTCTGTGCGCTTCACGTCCTTGAAGGCGCTCTGAATGTCCTTCCATGCCTTCCGGACGGCGTAGCCGTTGCGGTGGGCCCAGCGGTGCCCCTGCTCCCGCTGTGCGTCGGTGCTCTGTTCCCTGCGGTGGTCGTCCTTGCGGAGCCTCTTGGACTTCCGCGTGTACAGGTCGATGACGTTCGACTCGCTCTTGCCGCAGATGGTGCAGGCGTACTCAGCAGCCATGATCAGGCGCGCTCCCGTTAGGCGTTGTGAACCCTTCGGAAGCACCCGGAGCGCAAGGGTTTCCAGGGAATCCCCTGGTCAGCGCAAGGTGTCTAAGGGTTCACGCCTCCTCGGCGAGCAGGACGCGGATGGTCGTCGGGGTCTCGGAAACCGGCGGGGTCGTCATGGCTGCTCCTACGGTCTGGCCAGCGGGACGGTGAAGTGGTCGATTGCCTTCAGGACATCATCGTGGAAACAGTAGCGAGTTACCGCAAAACGGGCGGCGCTCTCCTCGTTCACCGACTCGTTCGCCGACTCGCCCGCTGTGTCGCCCGCCGTCTCGTCGGACCCCGCCCCGTTCACGTACGGATAGAGGCAGCTCGTGGTCCCCGCGGGCACCGCGGGACCGTGTCCGGCGGCCGCCGCCCGCACCGCGTCGCTGTCGGACGGCACCGACCGTTCGACCTCCTGCCTGCTCATCCCGACGTGCACCTCCTGCCGTTCGGGAAGGTCGGGGCCCGGCTGCGCCTCGCTCACCAGGCCGAGTCCGAGGGCGAGCATCAGGGCCACCCCGCCCATCCCGAGCAGCGTCGTGAGCGCGCCCGCGATGCGTCCCTGGAGGCCGCCGACCGCGCCCTCCTCGGCCGTCGTGTCCGGCAGCGGCGGTCCCGGCAGGGGTTCCGCGCGGCTCGCCGCGTCCGGTCCTGTGGGGATCGTCGCGGTCACGTCGAAGCCGCCGCCGGGCGCGGCACTCGCCTCGAACGTGCCGCCCAGCAGCGTCACCCGCTCGCGCAGTCCGATGAGCCCGCGCCCGGTGCCGAGCCCCGTGGTCGCGGCCGGCGGGCTCGGCGGGGCGCCGTTGCGTACGGAGATCCGCACCTCGTCGTCGGTGTGCGCGACCGCCACCGTGACCGACGCGCCCGTCGCGTACCGGTGCACGTTCGTCAGGGACTCCCGTACGACGCGGTGGACCGCTCTGCGCACCGAGGGGCCCTCCGCCGCGCCCAGGTCGGGGCCCTCCCAGTCGAACGTCACCGGGATGCCGCCGCCGCGCGACTCCGTCACCAGGGCCTCGATGTCGGGGCGCGTGCCGGTCGCGTCGGTGAGGGCATTGGTGCCGGTGTCGCGTCCCAACGGGCCCAGGACGCCCAGGACTTCGCGGAGTTCGTTCATCGCGTCCCGGGTGGCCTTGCGCAGTATGGTCGCCTCGTCGCGCAGCTCGGGGGCCTGCTTGCCGAGGGCCAGTTCGAGGCCGCCCGCGCGCAGCGAGATCAGGCTGAGCCGGTGGCCCACCAGGTCGTGCATCTCGGCGGCGATGCGGGAACGCTCGTGGATGCGGGACTCGCTGTCCGCGAGGCGGCGCGCCCGCTCGGCCGCCGAGGTGCGCTCCCGCAGCGCGCGCAGCAGCCGGTCCTGCTGGCCCGCCGCCGTGCCGACGAGCCCCGGCACGATCACCGTCGCGGCCGCGAGCATCGTTCCGAGCGCGAGCCCGTACTGCCAGCTGCCCACCGCCATCGGCCGCGCGGTCCCCGCGGCCACCAGCATGGTGAGCGCGGCCGCGGTGAGCAGCACGGCGACCCTGCGGCGCGGCTCGGCCAGTTGCCGCGCCGCAGGGTACGCGGCCACCGCGACGAGCAGCCCGGCCTGCGGCATCACCCCCGCGAGGGCGGCCAGGGCGAGCAGGCTCCCCACGGGGAACCGCCGCCGGACGACGAGCGCGAGCAGCACGACGACGCCGTACGTGATCTTGCCGCCGCGCGAGAGATCGGTGACGGCGGCGCCGAAGCCCGAGTACGTCAGGACGAGCAGCGCCCCGCCCGCCAGCGCCTCCAGGGCGGCGCGGACCAGGTGCCAGGTGGTGACGTGGGGCTCGGGGGCGAAGGGGGAGCGGAGGGGCATAACGTTAAGTATTGGACAGGTGGGGTTGTCCTCTTCGTACATCTTGAGGTGGATGATCGCCGCGTTCTCTGCCTTTTGGCATAGGCGGATGTTCGTCCTGTGGCCGTACGGAAAGGGGGAGCGGGGCGCGAAGACTGGATCCATGCCCCTGAACTCGTCGAAGGCGTCGACGGCGTCGAGCCCGCCGAACTCCGCGAAGTCCCCGAAGCCCTCCAGCAAGAAGAAGGCCGGTGTCGTCGTCATCGTCGTGGCGGGCTGCCTGGCCTCGGTGGGTGTCGTGGCCGCCGTCGCCGCGCCCGCGCTCAGGAACAGCGCGCTGGTGCCGGACGCCGTCAGCGAACACGTCTTCAAGGAGAAGACGCGGGCCTTCGCGACGGCTGCGGACGCTCCCACCAAGGGTGACCTGGCGTTCGTGCTGCCCGAGTGGATCCCGCGCGACGCCAAGAACGTCAAGGTCAAGGTGAAGACGACCGGCGATGCCAAGCTGATCCGCTTCACGCTGGCGGACGGGGAGCGGCTGGCCCCGGAACGGGAGTGCGGTGCGGCGGCGCGGCACGTCGCGGGCCCCGAACTGGACGCCCCCTGGTGGCCGGACCGCACGCCGAGCGCGTCGCGCGCGGAGTGCGGGGACCACCACCGGTACCGGGTCTCGGTGAAGGAGAACACGGTGTACGCGTGGACGAACGGGGAGGCGTCGGCGGAAGGACGGTGAGCCACTCGGCGTGCTGAGGTCACCTGTCGTACCCGGTGAGCCACTTGCCGTACCCGGTGAGTCACCTGCCGTACCGGGGCCAGTTATGAGGATCTTGTCAGCCCGCAGTCCGGATCCCGTTTCGTTTTCGGGGCGCGCCTATCCTCAACGCCATGTGCGCTTTTGTCCTGGTCGCGGAGGACGACGAGAAACAGGCCGAGCTGGTCCGCCGCTATCTGGAGCGCGAGGGCCACGCGGTCGCCGTCGTGCACGACGGGCGCGCCGCTCTCCGCGAGGCCCGGCGCGGGATGCCGGACCTGCTCATCCTCGACGTGATGATGCCGGGCGCCGACGGCCTCGAGGTCACCCGCGTCCTGCGGACGGAGCCGGGGCCGCCGGACCTGACGGGGCTGCCGATCCTGATGCTCACGGCCCGCTCCACGGAGGACGACCTGCTCGCGGGCCTCGATCTGGGCGCGGACGACTACCTCACCAAGCCGTACAGCCCGCGCGAGCTGATGGCCCGGGTACGGACGCTGCTCCGCCGCGTGGGCGGCATCCACCATCCCGTGCCGGACGCCGGACAGCGCGTCCTGCGCGTGGACGGCCTCGTGGTCGACCCGCTGCGGCACGAGGTGACGGTCGACGGGCGCGGCGTGGACTGCACACCGGGCGAGTTCGACCTCCTCAGCGCGCTCGCGGGCGAACCGGACCGGGTCTTCACCCGCCCCCAGCTGCTCGACCACATCCACGGCTCGTCCGGCTACATATCCGCCCGCACGGTCGACGTGCACATCCTCAACCTCCGCAAGAAGATCGAAGCCGATCCCCGCCGCCCGACCCGTCTCGTCACGGTCTTCGGCATCGGGTACAAGCTGGTGGGGGCGGGGCTCGTGGCGCCGCCGGAGGGCGTGCCATCGTCCGGGAGTGTGCCGTCGGCCGGGGGCGCGCCGTCGCCCGGGGATGTGGCGCCTTCCGGGGGTGTGCCGCCTTCCGGGGGTGTGCCGCCGTCCGGGGGTGCGCCGCCTTCCGGGGACGCGCCGCCTTCCGGGGACGCGCCGTCGCCCGGGGATGTGGCGCCTTCCGGAGATGTGGCGCCTTCCGGGGGCGTGCCGCCTTCCGGGAGCACGCCACAGGCGGCCGGTCCCCGCGCCCCCCGCGCGTCCCGCGTCCCGCGTGCCCTCCGCGTCCCGCGCGGATCGGTGGCCTCGCGTGGGGCGTGACGTTCCGTTCCGCAAGAGTCTGCTGACGCGGCTGCTCGCCGTCTCCGTGCTGGTCTCCGTCGGGTCCATCGCCGCCACCGCGTGGCTCGCCGCGCAGACCACGTCCGGTGCCATCCGGCAGGAGCAGGGGCAGGTGCTCGCCGACGACGCGCGGATCTACGACCGGCTCCTCGGGGTCGGCGCGGGCGCTCCCGACTGGCGCGGTGCCGACGAGGCCGTCCGCGAACTGTCCCGGCAGACCGGCCGCCGCATCGCCCTCACCACCCAGGACCGCAAGGTCATCACGGACTCGGCGGCGCCCGCGGGCAAGACCGCGGCGCAGGACGGCCACAGGCCCGCCGCCCTGCCGCCCAGGGCGTCCGCCGTCGTCGACCCGCTCTCCGTGGACACGACGCTCGCGGGCAGGCCGGAGGACCGGTCCGCCGACCGCATCGACCCGCGCGCGGTCGGCCCCTACCGGCTCCCCCCGAAGGAACGTACGCGGCTGAAGGGCCAGGCCGACGTGTACGTCTCCTGTCTGCACGGACTCGGTCTGCCCGCCGAGCTCGTCGTCGGACCCGGCGGCCGCCCCGTCGTCGAGAACGGCGACCGCTCCGGTGACGGTTCCGGCGGCGATCCCGCCGCGCTCCTGGGGGTCCAGTGCCCCGGCTCCGGGTTCGAACGGCCGACGCCGACGGAGCAGAAGGCCGTCAACAAGCTCAACTCCCTCGTCGAGGCGTGCATGAAGCGGCGTGGCCTCGGGCCCGTCGCGGTCAACCTCGACCTGACCGGTCGCGACGGCGCGAAGCCGGTGGGAGTCATACCGACGTATCCGTCCATCGAGCCCGACCCCGACCTCGACGCCGAGCTGGACCCCGATGCCGGGCCCGATGCCGGGGGCAAGGACGGGGGCCAGGACGGTGCCGAGCCCCGGGACGGCTCCGGCTCCGGCTCCGGCTCCGGTTCCGGTGACCGCAGCCGCGAGTCGACCGGGCCCACCAAGCCCCCCGGCACGCCCCCCGGCACGCCCCCCGGCACGCCCCCCGGCACTCCGTCCGGCGCCGGTGCCACGCCCTCGTCCGGCCCGGGCGGCGGCCTCTCCACCGCCACCGACCGTGCCAAAGCCGCGGCCGACCGTGCCAACGCCGCCGCCGCCACCTGCGTCGACACCGCGCGCCGCGAACAGCTCGGGCCCTTCGTCTCCACGCCCGCCCTGCTCTTCATCACCAGTTCCGACGGCGCCCCCGTCGCCCGGGGCTTCAGCCTCTCGGTCGCCAACACCGCGCGCCTGGCCGGACTCGCCGCGGCCGTACTCGCCGTCACGGTCGCCGTCACCGCGCTCGCCGCGACCCGGCTGACCCGTCCGCTGCGCGCGCTGACCACCGCGACGCGGCGCATGAAGTCGGGCACCACGGAAGGCCCGCCGGTGCCCGCGAGCGCCACCCGTTCCGCAGGCGAGATCAGCCAACTGGCCGCCGCCTTCAACGACATGGCGGCCCACCGCAAGGCCCTCGAAGAGCAGCGCAGGGCCATGGTCAGCGACGTCGCGCACGAGCTGCGCACTCCGCTGTCCAACATCAGGGGCTGGCTGGAGGCGGCGGAGGACGGCGTCGTCGAGACCGATCCCGAACTCGTCACCTCGCTGCTCGAAGAGGCCCTGCTGCTCCAGCACATCGTCGACGACCTCCAGGACCTGGCGGCCGCCGACGCGGGCACGCTGCGGCTGCACCGCGAACCGGTGCGGGCCGCGGAGATCGCCGAGCAGGTGGCCGCGGCGCATCAGGCGCGCGCGGACGCGGCGGGCGTACGGCTGCGCGCGACGACGCTCGGCGATCCCTGGCTGAACGCGGATCCGCTGCGCCTTCGCCAGGCGGTCGGCAACCTCGTCTCCAACGCCATCCGCCACACCCCCGACGGCGGCAGCGTCCGGGTCACCTGCCGGACCACGCCCGACGCCGTACTCATCGAGGTCGCCGACACCGGTACGGGCATCGATCCTGAGGACCTGCCGCACGTCTTCGACCGCTTCTGGCGCGCGGACAAGTCACGGACCCGCGCGACGGGCGGCAGCGGCCTCGGTCTGTCGATCGTCCGCAATCTGACGGAGGCGCACGGCGGGACGGTGACGGCGGAGAGCGCGCCGGGCAAGGGGTCGCTGTTCACGGTGCGGCTGCCGGAGGCGCGGGACGGGGCGGTCTGATCCGCCGATCCGCTAGGTGTGGGGTGTGTGGGGGGGCAGGGCGAAAGCCCCGGTCGCTCACCTCCGACGACCGGGGCTCTCTCTGCCCCCGGACCCAGCCGCGGCGGCGACACTCCCCCGAGTTACGCGCTGTGCGCGAGTACCGGCGGGCCAGGTCCGATGTCGTGATCACATCAGGGTTCGCCAACAGATCGCTAACATATGGCCAACGGTGTGCACGGGGGCACAGGGAGACGGTGTGAGTGAGCGGTGCGAGCTGCGGTCCGGACTGAAGTTCGGCCTGCTCGGGGAGCCCGCGGTGTACGACGCGGCGGGTGAGCCGCGTCCTGTGCACAGCGCGAAGGGGCGCGCCCTGCTGGCCGCGCTGCTCCTCGAACCTGACCGGGTGGTCTCCCTCGGCGCCCTCAAGGACGCGCTGTGGGGCGACTCGCCGCCCGCGTCCGCGCGGGCGTCCCTGCAGAACCACGTCACACGGCTGCGGCGCCTGCTCGACGATCCGGAGCGGCTGCGTTCGGTGCCGCCGGGGTACCGGTTGCGGGTCGCCGACGGCGAGTTGGACGTACGCCTCTTCGAGAGCCGGGTGGCCCGTGCGCGGGAGGCACACGCGGCGCGCGACTGGGCGCGGGCCTCGGCGCACGCCGCCGACGCGCTCTGCCTGTGGCGCGGCACGCCGCTGAGCGGCCTCCCCGACACGGTGGCGGGCCACCCTCTCGTACCGCGCCTGGAGGAGGCCCGCCTGCTCGCTCTCGAGCTGCGGTACGACGCGGAACTCGAACTCGGCGCGAGCGGCCTCGGCACGGGCCTCGCCGCACTCGTCCCCGAACTCACGTCCCTGGTCGCCCAACACCCGTTCCGCGAGGTCTTCCACCGCCACCTGATGCTGACCCTGCACCGCACGGGCCGCCAGGCGGAGGCCCTCACCGTCCACCGCGAGTTGCGCCGCAGGCTGGTGGAGGAACTCGGCGTGGAGCCGGGGGCGGGGGTGCGGGAGGCTCACCGGGAGGTTTTGCGGGGGGAACTGGAGGGGGCGCTACCTGCAGCTGCTGAGGCCGAAGAGGCTGACCGTGATGGCCGGTTGGCTGGGCAGGAGCAGAGGCGGAACGTTTATGCGGTGCGGGCGGCGGCCGGGAGTGGTGGGCCAGGGGGCATTGGCGGTGGGCAGGCGGCCGGGTCTGTTGGCGTAGGTGATGTGCCGGGGGGCCGGGCTTCTGGTGTTGGTGGTGCGCAGGCAGGCGGGTCTGATGGCGCAGGCGGTGTGTCAGGGGATGAGGCTTCTGGTGTTGGTGGTGCGCAGGAGGTCAGGGCTTCTGGGGGCCGTGGTGCGCGGGAGGTTGGGGTCTCTGGGGGCCGTGGTGCGCGGGAGGTTGGGGTCTCTGGGGGCCGTGGTGCGCGGGAGGTTGGGGTCTCTGGGGGCCGTGGTGCGCGGGAGGTTGGGGTCTCTGGGGGCCGTGGTGCGCGGGAGGCCGGGGTCTCTGGGGGACACGGCGCGCAGGAGGCCGGAGCCTCCGGTGGTCGTGGTGTCCAGCAGCCGGGGGGCGCAAGTCGCGGCGGGGTGCATGAAGTTGGGTGCTCTGGGGGCGCGGCGCAGCCCCGCGGGGGCGGTGTTGGTCCCGGTGCGGAGGAACGGAGCCGGGGAAAGCGCGCGCCACGGCCCGCTCAACTGCCGCCGCCGCCCGGCCACTTCACCGGTCGTGGCGATGTCGTCCGCGCCCTGCGGCACGGCCTCACCGGAGACCGGTCCTTCGCCGTCGTCTCCGGCATGGCCGGTGTCGGCAAGAGCGCGCTCGCCCTGCACGTGGCACACGGACTGCGGGACGAGTTCCCCGACGGGCAGCTCTACGTCAATCTCCGCGGCGCCACCCCCGGCATGACCCCCCTCACCCCCGCGAGCGCCCTCGCCTCGCTCCTGCGCGACCTCGGCGCCGAGCCGCGCCGCGCCCCGGAGGACGACGAAGACCCGGCGGCGGCCAGCGCGTTGCTGCGTTCACTGCTCGCGCCCACCCGCACCCTGATGGTCCTCGACGACGCCGCCACCGCCGCCCAGGTGCGCCCGCTGCTGCCCGCGGGGCCCGGCTGCGCCGTCATCGTCACCAGCCGTTCGCCGCTGACCGCGCTCGACGGCGCCGACCGCTTCCCCCTCGAACCGCTCTCCGACCGGGACAGCGCTGCCCTCCTGCGCGCCGTCTCCGGCCGGGACGGGCTCGACGCCGGGCACCCCCTGGTCCGTCTCGCGGGCCGCCTCCCGCTCGCCCTGCGCATCGTCGCCGCCCGGCTCGCCGCGCGCCACGCCCTCACCCCGGACGCGCTCGCCGAACTCCTCACGGTCAGCGGCGGCCGCCTGCACCACCTCGAGTACGACGACCTGAGCGTGCGCTGCTCCCTCTCCGTCGCCCTCGACGCCCTGCGCACATCGGACCGCGAGGCCGACCGCGACGCGGCCCTCGTGCTCGCCAGGATCGGCGCGCTCGACCTCCCGACGTACGGAGTGCCGCTCATCGCCCGCCTGTTGGACGCCGACGAACTGCGCGCGGGCGCGGCGCTCGACCGCCTCGTCGACGTCGCCCTCCTTGAGGAGACCGCCTACGGCAGGTACGCCCCGCACGACCTCGTCCGCGACTTCGCCCGCGAGGTGTCGGGTGCGGGTGCGGGTGCGGAGGACGCCGTCGCGGCCGTCGACCGCGTCGCCGAGACCGCCCTTCGCTGGTACGCGGAGTCCGCGCGGCGCAGCCTCCTCGCGATCATCCCGGAGGGGCTCGACCGGGCGGACCGGCTACGGGGGGTGGCGGCACGCCTCGGTGATGTCTCCTCGTCCGCGCCCATGTCCACGTCCGCGCCCATGTCCATGGAAGCCGCCTTCGCCTGGGGCGACACGGAGCTCGACAACATCGTCGCCCTCGCCGAGCGCCACCACGACACCTCCGCGCTGATGTCCGTCCTGGTCCGCTGCCTCTTCCCGTACCTCCAACGGCGCGGCCGCCTGACCGAGCTGGCCGCGCTCGGCGCCGTCGCCGTGGCCGCCGCCCGCCGTCAGGGCGACACCGCCGACGAGGCCCAGGCCCTCACCGACCTCGCGGGCATGCACTACATGTCGGGCCGGGCGAGCGAGGCGCTCGCCCTCAACGACGAGGCCCTCGCCCTCTGGCGCGAACTCGGCTTCGTCTCCTGCGTACGCCGCGGCCTCAACAACCGCGGGCTCCTCCTGGAAGGGCTCGACCGGCACGAGGAGTCCGCCGACGCCCTCCACCAGAGCCTGGCCCTCGCCAAGGAGCTCGCCGACCCGCTCAGCGAGGCCGTCACCCTCAGCCACCTCGGCAACCTCTACGAGCACACGGACGCCCGCGCCGCCATCGCCCACCACGAACAGAGCCTCGCGATCGGCGAGACCATCGGCCACGCCATCGTCCGCCAGTCCGCCCACTGCAACATCGGCTACGCCCACCTCACCCTCGGCGAACCGGCCGCCGCTCTCGCCCACTTGGAGGAGAGCCTGCGCATCCACGACGAGTACGAGGACTGGCACGGCGCGTCCCAGTCCCGCCTCGGCCTCGCCCGCGCCCTGCGCGAACTCGGCCGTCACGAGGACGCGGCGCGCGAGTGCGCGGTCCTCCTCGACCGCGCCGAGCAGCGCGGCGACACCCACATGGCCGGACTCGCCCGGCACCAGCACGGGCTGCTGCTCGCCGCCGCGGGGCGTCGTGAAGAGGCGTACGAGCAGTGGGAGTCGGCGCTTTCGGCGCTGGACGGGACGGACAGCAAGGTGACGGACGAGCTCAGGGGGTTGTTGGGGGCGCCGTAGTCCGGTCCGGTCCGGTCCGGTCGGGGTCGGGTCACTCCGGGGCCGGTCGGGTTCGGGTCGCGTCCGGGGCCGGTCCGGCTCGGGCCAGGTCGGGTCTGGTCCGGACCCGGGCCGGGCCGCATCCAGATCGGGTCGGGGTCCGGTTCGGGCCTGGTCCGGGTCGCGACCGGGCCAGGTCAGGCCCCGGTCACTTCGCGTCCGCGTAGCACTCGACCACCGCGATCGTGAACGGGAACCGCACCGGCGTCTCCCCGAACGCGATCCGGCCCGCCAGATCCCCGGCCGCCCGCACCGCCGCCGTCACCTCCTCCGCCTCCTCGGCGGGGCAGTGCACGATGACCTCGTCGTGCTGGAAGAAGACCAGCTCGGCCCGGAGCCCCGACTCGGCGATGGTCCGCCGCAGCGCCGCCAGCATCAGCAGCGCCCAGTCCGCGGCGCTGCCCTGCACCACGAAGTTCCGTGTGAACCGGCCCCGCGCGCGGGAGTTGACCGAGGCGTACCCCGGCGTGAACTCCCCTTCCTGGACGGGGCCCGGCGCGGCGGGGGCCTCCTGTGGGATGCCCGCCTCGTCGTTCTCCCCGGCCCCGGCCGCCGGAGGGCTCGTCCTGCCGAGCCACGTCCGGACGAGCCTGCCCTCCTCGCCCTCCTTCGCCGCGTCGTCCACGTACGCGACGGCCAGCGGGAAGCGGCGGCGCAGCGCCGCCAGGTTCTTCAGGCCGTCGCCCGACGTCTGGCCGTACACGGCCCCCAGCAGCGCGATCTTCGCGTGGTCGCGGTCGCCGGAGAACGCGCGGTCGGACAGGCGCGTGTAGAGGTCCTCGTCGCTGCCCGCCACCTCCATCAGGCCCCGGTCGCGGGAGATCGCGGCGAGCACCCTCGGCTCCATCTGGTCGGCGTCGGCGACCACGAGCCGCCAGCCGGGGTCGGCGACGACCGCCCTGCGGATCACCTTGGGGATCTGCAGGGCCCCGCCGCCGTTGGTCGTCCAGCGGCCGCTGACCGAGCCGCCCGGCGTGTACTCCGGGCGGAAGCGCCCGTCGCGCACCCAGTCCTGCAGCCAGCTCCAGCCGTGCGCCGTCCAGATCCGGTACAGCTTCTTGTACTCGATGAGGGGCCGCACGGCCGGGTGGTCGATCTCCTCCAGCTGCCAGCGCCGCGTCGACGTCACCTTGATGCCTGCCTGCGCGAACGCCTTGATGACGTCGGCGGGCAGATCGGGCCGGACGCGGCGGCCGAACGCGGCGGACACCTCGTCGGCCAGCTCGGCGAGGCGACGGGGTTCGCCGCCGCCCGCGTACCGCTCGCCGAGCAGTTCGTTCAGGAGGCCGCGGTGCAGGTCCGCGCGCCAGGGCAGGCCCGCGGCGTTCATCTCGGCGGCCACCAGCATGCCCGCGGACTCGGACGCGGTGAGCAGGCGCATGCGGCCGGGGTGGGCGGCGGCGTCGTGCCTTCGCTGCTGCTCGGCGTAGACCTCGACGAGGTCCAGGAGGGGGAGGGGAGCGCCGCCGGGGCGGGGCTCGAAGAGGAAGAGGGAGTCCTGGGAGCCGGGTTCGGCGGCGCGGGGCGGGGGATCGGGGGGTACGGGGGTGTCGCGGATGCGGGCGAGGGCGGCGGCCGCGGAACGGGGTTCGCCGAGGCGGCCTTCGTGGCCCAGGAGGAGGAGCTCGGCGGCCTCGATGTCGTAGCACCGCTCCACGCGGGCGCCGGCGGCCAGCAGTCGCGGATAGATGTCCGCGGTCGAGCGCCAGACCCACCGGGTGACGTCGGGGCGCTTCAGCACGGCCTCGCCGAGGTCGGCCTCGTGGACGACGGGGCCTGCGGGCAGGCCGCTCTCGCCCAGGGGCACCAGCTCGGCGGCGGCTCCCTCGGCAGGGGCGATGGCCCACCGATCACTCATGGGGGGAGTGTCGCACTCGGCACTGACAGGCTGGTGTTTGCGCGGGTGGGGCGCGTTACCCCTCGCCGTGGGGCGCGTTGTCCCTCGTCGTGGGGCGCCTCGCCGTCTTGGGGGCGGGGCCGCGGCGGTATGTCCGTCCTCGCCGTCCCAGAGCATTGCCACACTTCGGGCACCTCGGAACGAGGCCCCCAGTGCTCCGGGCGGACATACCGCCACGTCCCCTCGGGTCGCGCTCGCGGCTGCGGGAGGCATTCGATTGCTGCTGCCCCTACAGGCCACGCGTCCGGTGCGGAGATACGGGTGGGCGGGTGGGGATGATCCGCCGCGAAGCGGCGGGTTTGTTGCTCCTGCCCCGGGCGGGGGCGCCTCGTCCGGGCCCTCCCCGCGTGCGGCGGCTCCCGCGCGCTGCGAGGCTCGGGGCATGCGAGTGGCGCTGGCGCAGACCGACTGCGCACTGGGTGAGGTTGACGAGAACCTGGAGACCGCGCGGGACCAGGTGGCCCAGGCCGCCACCCAGGGCGCGGACCTCGTGGTCTTCCCCGAGCTGAGCCTGCACGGGTACCACCTGGGCGGGCTCAAGCGGGACACGTCGATCACGACGGACGACCCGCGGCTGCTCGCCCTGGCCGCGCCCGGCGGCCCGGACGTCATCGTCGGCCTGCACGAGCACACCAGCCTGCGCGCCTACAACACGTCGGCGTACTACTCGGCCGGTCAACTCCTGCACGCGCACCGCAAGTTGTACCTCCCCAACTACCTGGCCTGGGAGGAGCGCAAGCACGTCAGCCCCGGCCAGCACCTGCGGGCGTACGACCTGCCGGGCGGGCACGGCCGCGCCGCCACCCTCGTCTGCAACGACGCCTGGCAGCCGGTCCTGCCGTGGCTCGCCGTGCAGGACGGCGCCGAGGTCATCGTCGTACCGACCAACAGCGCGGCCAGCCTCGATCCCGAGGCGATGGACACGGGCCTGTACTGGGACACGCTGCTCTCGTACACGGCGCGCATGCTGCAGTGCTGGGTGATCTTCGTGAACCGGGTCGGCAACGAGGACGGGGCCTCGTTCTGGGGCGGTTCACGCGTCGTCGACCCGCGCGGCGCGGTCGTCGCGCAGGCGCCGAAGTGGGAGCCGGGCCTGGTGACGGTCGACATCGACGTGCACGAGGCCCGCCGCAGGCGCCGCTCCGTACCCCTGGTCGCCGAGGCGCGCCTCGGCCTGGTGGACCGCGAGGTGCGCAGGCTGATCGACGAGGGCGGCGACAGCTGAGCGGAGAGGGTTACGCGCCCTCCTCGCCTCTCCCGCTGCCCCCCGGCTGCTCCACGCGGGCCAGCCATCCGGTCAGCAGGGTCTCGACGGCCGTCGCCTCGTCCGGTGTCAGGGCGTCGAGCAGCCGCCGTTCGTTGTGCATGTGCTCGGTGAAGGCCCGGTCGATCAGCTCCCGCCCCGCGGCGGTGAGCGCGACGACCCGGCCCCGGCCGTCACCGGCCGCGCGGCGGCGCGTGACGAGGCCGCCGCGTTCGAGACGGTCGATGCGCTTGGTCATCGCGCCGGTCGTGACCATGGTGTGCGCGGCGAGCTCCCCGGGGGCCCGCTCGAAGGGCTCGCCCGCCCGGCGGAGCGCGGCGAGGACGTCGAACTCGCCCTCGCTCAGGCCGAACCGCCGGTAGGCGACGCAGAGCTGCTCGGTGAGGAGCGCGCCGAGCCGGTGGAGCCGCCCGATGACCGCTTGCGGGCTGACGTCGACATCGGGCCGCTCCCGCTCCCACTCGGCTTGGATGCGCCCCACGTGATCAAGGCGCTGAGCGGACGCGGACGCGGACGGCTGACGGGGCTGACGGGGCTGGCGGGGCTGACTGGAGGCGGCCATACCCCGCACCCTAGCCCGATACCTTCCGGGGAAGGCATAATTACCTTCCATGGAAGGTAATTATCCGCGCTGGCTCCTGATCACCGCGATCGCCCCCGTCGCCTGGGGGACGAACTACTACGTCACGCACGAGTACCTGCCTGCCGGAAGCCCGCTGTACGGGGCGGCCATCAGGGCGCTGCCGGCCGGTCTGCTGCTCCTCGCCGTGGCCCGGCGGCTGCCGCGCGGCTCCTGGTGGTGGAAGTCCCCGGTCCTCGGCGTCCTCAACGTGGGCGGCTTCTTCACCCTGGTGTACGTCGCCGCGCAACTGCTCCCGACGAGCCTCGCCTCGACCGTCATGGCGACGGCGCCGCTGGTCATGATGCTCACCGCCTGGGCCCTGGTCGCCGAGCGACCCCGGCTGCCGCACCTGGCGGGGGCGGGCGTGGGACTCGGCGGCGTCTGCCTGATGCTGCTCACCGGCGCGGTGGCGGCCGATGCCCTCGGCGTACTCGCGTCGGCCGCCGCGATGCTCATGTCGTCCCTCGGCTACATCCTCGCGAAGCGCTGGAGCTCCGAGGTTCCGGTGCTCGCGTCGACGTCCTGGCAACTGATCGCGGGAGGCGTGCTGCTGCTCCCCGCAGCGGCCCTTGCGGAGGGTGCGCCGCCGCGCCTGGACGCCTCCTCCGTGCTCGCCTTCGGCTACGTCACGACGGTGGCGACGGCGGTGGCCTTCGCGGCGTGGTTCGCCGGTCTGCGCCACCTGCCCGCCGGGACGGTGGGTCTGGTCGGCCTGCTCAACCCGGTCACGGGCGTACTCCTGGGCACCCTCATCGCCGACGAGTCCCTCTCCGCGCGGCAGTTGCTGGGGCTGACGCTGGTCCTCTTGGGCGTACTCCTGGGCCGCCCACGCCCTCCCGTAACGACCCCTCTGCGACGGGGGCTGTGCCCACCCTTCCCCAAGCTCTCGGCTTCGCCCGAGCAGGGGAGGCCCCACTCGCCCTGCGGAACAATTGCCCACAGCGGTAGCGGCAGCGGCCCGGCCCACCGGCCGTCCGCCGTGCGGTGACCCCCACCGGCGCGCAGCCGCGAGCGCGCCTGAGGGGACGTGGCGGTATGTCCGCCCGGAGCACTGGGGGCCACGAGCCGAGGTGCCCGAAGTGTGGCAATGCTCTGGGACGGCGAGGACGGACATACCGCCGCGGCCCCGCCCCGCGCTCGGCGAGGCGCCCCACCACGAGGGGCAACGCGCCTCACAGCCGAACCCGCCCCACCACGAGGGGCAACGCGCCCCAAGCCGAACCCGCCCCATACGCGACGAGGCGCCCCACGACGAGGGGCAACGCGCCCCACGACGAGGGGCAACGCGCCCCACAAACGCCCCCCCACACCCGAGGCCACCGCACTCACCCCACCCACCGAGCCCTAGCCACCCCCACAACCCCCGCCAGCACCCCCACCACGGCACACACCCCCACACCAACCCCCACCACACCCCAGGGCACCTCCACCCCCACCGGCACCCCCAACCGCGCAAGCCCTCCCGCCAGCCCCGCCAGATTGACCACCGTCACCGTCACCCCGAGCAACGCCCCCGCCAACACCGCCACCAACGCCTCCCCGGCCACAACCATCCGCACCTGCACCCCGGTAGCCCCCGCCAGACGCAGCGAACGCAGTTCCCCGCGCCGCACCGACGCGGCCATCAGCAGCGTGCTGGCCAGTGAAATGCCCGTATAGACAAGGGAGATGCCGAGCAGTATCAGCAGCCCGAGCCGGGTCTGCGTCTTCGTCCGGGGATGCGTCGCGGCCAGCCACTCCTCGGCGGTACGCACCTCCCCGCCGCTGGCCGCGGCCAACGCGGCGGCGGCAGCACCCCGGTCCGCCCCCGGCTTCAGGGTGACGTCGAGCCGGTCCACCGGCGCCGCATCCGCACCGACCCCCGCGTTCGCCGACGTCACGTACGCCCCGTTGTCCCCGCTCCCACGCGCGAGGACCGCCACGATCCGCAACCGCGCACGCCGCCCGTCCCCGAGCCACACGTCGACCCGCTCGCCGACCCGCCGCTTCTCCCACTCCTCGTTGACGACGATGGACCGGTCGTCCAGATCGCGCACGTCACCCGCCACCACCGGCAGCCGGGATGTGGCGGCCCACGCGGCCGGATCGTCGACCGCGCGTGCGTCGGAGCGGACGAGGGCGCTGCCTTCTTCCCGTACGAAGACGGCGGTGGAGGCGGACGCGGAGACGGCCGAGCCATCCGGCACCGCACGCCGGGCGGCGGTAGCGGCTGCGGGTTTCAATTCGTCGCCGGTCACGACGAGTTGAGCGACAGTGCGCTGCCGCGCCTCCGCCGCCTTGGCCCCGCTCACCGTCTCCGCGGACCCCATCAGGCTGCCCGCGAGCGCGACGGTGACGAGAACGGGGGCGGCCACGGCGGCCGTGCGGCGCACGGAGGCGGTGGAGTTCTCGCGGACGAGGAGGCCGATGGCGCCGGGCAGTCGCAGGGCGCGTACGACGGGGCGTACGAGAAGGGGGGCGAGGGCGGCGGTGGCCGTGATCAGGATCATCGGCTGGGTGGTGTAGGTCTTGCGCTTCAGGAGAGCGGACGGATCGGTCGCCAGGTCCCGGACGAGGAGCCCGAGACTCAGGGCGAGCAGCGCCGCGCCCACGAGGCGTCGGCTCCACGGCATGACGTCGCTGTCCACGGACGCGTCGCGCAGCGCCTCGGTGGGAGCGCTGCGCCCGGCCCGTCGTGAGGCGCTCCACGCCCCGGCGTACGCGACGAACAGGCCGGTCCAGAAGGCGAGTTGGCAGGGCCAGGCGAACAGTGGGGCCGTGCCGGGGATCGTGAACCAGTCCGGTGCGATGCCCGCGTCGACCATGGCGTCGCCGAGCAGGGGAGCGGCCCCTACGCCCAGCACGCAGCCGGAGGCGGACGCCGCGACGCCCACCACGAGCGCCTCGCCGAGGAGTTGCCTGCGCACCTGCCCCGGCGTCGCCCCCGCCATCCGCAGCAGCCCGAACTCCCGCCGCCGCAGCGCCACGACGAGGGCGAACGTCGACGCGGTGACGAAGACCGAGACGAAGGCGGCGACCCCGCCCGCCGTGCCGAGGAAGGCGTTCACGGCCACCAGTGCCTCGGCGTCCCGCGCGGTGGCGGGGTCGGCGCGGCGGCGGTCGTCGCCGGTGAGGACGAGGGCCCGCCCGTCGACCACGTCGCGTACGGCCCGCACGGGTGCGTCGACCCCGACGGCATCCCGCGCGTTCCCGTCGACCCGCACGGGCCCGAGCCGCCGAAGCTCGTGCAGAAGTTCGATATCCACAGGGTGTGGATGAGCGAGTGGCTTGGACACGCGCTCGACGTCGGGCCCGCGCCGCACCGGCACGGTCAGCGTGTCCTGTCCCATGACGACCACGGGCGACCCGGCGAACCGTACCGGCGCACGCTCCGGCGCCCCGAGACTCGCGTCGAGCCCGAGCCCCATGGCCGCGGTGAGACCGACGCCGAGGGCGACGGCGACGAAGGCGCCGAGAAGGCTGGTCCAACGGGCGCGCAGCGAAGCGAGAACGATCATCGCCCGACCGCCTCGGTATCGGCGTGGACGCTGTCCGTGTGCCTGGCCGTCTCGGCATGGGCGTGGACGCTGTCCGTGCGCCTGGCCGTCTCGGCATGGGCGTGGACGCTGTCCGTGTGCCTGGCCGTCTCGGTATCGGCGTGGACGCTGTCCGTACGCCCGACCGTCTCGGTATCGGCGTGAACGCTGCCCGTGCGCCTGGCCGCCTCGCCATCGGCGCGGACGCTGCCCGCACCCCCGGCCGCCTCCGCACCGGCGCGAACGCCTCCCGTGCGCCGCCCCTCCAGCGCGGCCATCCGCCCCGCCACCTCCTCCACGTCCGGCCCGGCCAGTTCGCTCTCCACCCGCCCGTCGACGAGGAACACCACCCGGTCCGCGTACGAAGCCGCCACCGGGTCATGCGTGACCATCACGGTCGTCTGCCCCTCCCCGTTCACCAACTCCCTCAGCAGCGCGAGCACATGACGGCTCGTCACCGTGTCGAGCGCCCCCGTCGGCTCGTCGCCGAAGAGGACGGCGGGGCGGCTCACCAGGGCCCGTGCGAGCGCCACCCGCTGCTGCTGGCCGCCGGACAGCTCACCGGGCCGGTGCCCGGCCCGCCCGGCAAGTCCCACCCGGTCAAGGGCCGCGTGCACCTGCGTACGGGAGGGCCGACGTCCCGCAAGCCGCCCCGGCAGCGCGACGTTCTGCGCCGCGCTCAGCGAGGGGATCAGGTTGAACGACTGGAAGACGAAGCCGATCCGGTCCCTGCGCAGCAGTGTCCTGCGCCGCTCGCTCAGCCCCGTCAGCTCGGTGCCGCCCACCTCCACCGACCCGGACGTCGGCCGGTCGAGCCCGGCGGCGCACTGCAGCAGCGTGGACTTGCCGGAACCGGAAGGCCCCATGATCGCGACGAAGCTTCCGGCGCGGACGGCGAGATCCACCCCGTCCAGGGCGACGACGTCGCGGTAGAGGCGGCGTACGGAACGGAGGCGTACGGCGACGGCAGTCGCCCCGGCATCGGTTTCTGTCATGCGCCAAGCCAAGCGCCGGGCGGCCCGTGGAACACGACCACTGGGGGGCGTCCGGGGGTAGGGCTGGCCATACCCCCACCACTCCGCCTCCCGCCGCTCCGCCCCCTACTGTCCGCTCTTCTACCCTTGACCCCATGGATTCGGTGATCGACAAGGCGTTCGCGGCGGCGCTGTACGGCGACGGTGACGAGGGCCTGGACGCCGGGGCCTCGATGCTCGCGGCCG
Source organism: Streptomyces kanamyceticus (assembly GCF_008704495.1). Classification (NCBI taxonomy): domain Bacteria; kingdom Bacillati; phylum Actinomycetota; class Actinomycetes; order Kitasatosporales; family Streptomycetaceae; genus Streptomyces; species Streptomyces kanamyceticus. The sequence continues at coordinate 4,599,199 of NZ_CP023699.1, read as the reverse complement.
CGCCCGGCGCGGACGACGAGCTGCGCGGGCGCGGCGAGGAGTACCTGCGGCGCGCCTGGGAGCGGGGCTGGCAGCCCGCCGACGTCGTACGCGTCGTCCGGCGCGACCTGGCCGAGACCCACCTGAACCTGACCGCCGCCCTGATCCACGCCGAGACCGGCCGCTACCCGCACCTGCCGCCGCGCTGGGCGACCCAGCTGGCCGACATCGGACCCGGTGCCGAGCGCCCTCAGGACCGCTTCTCGTCCGCCACCGTCCACCTCCAGCTCTACCGCCTCCTCCTGCGCCTCCCGCCCATCGAGCCGGTCGGCCCGCCGCCCGGCGGCGCCGTCCCCGGCCCCGTCGAGGGCGAGCCGCGCACGCTCACCCGCATCCGCGCCCTGCTCGCCAAGGCCGAGGCGACCGGTTTCCCCGAGGAGGCGGAGGCGCTCACCGCCAAGGCGCAGGAGCTGATGGCGCGGCACTCGGTCGACGAGGCGCTGCTCGCCGCCCGTACGCACGCGAAGAACGTCCCGGCCGCCTGCCGCGTCGGCGTGGACGCCCCGTACGAGACGGCGAAGGCGATCCTCCTGGACGCGGTCGCCTCGGCGAACCGCTGCCGCGCGGTGTGGAACGAGGCGCTCGGATTCACCACGGTGGTCGGCTTCGAACCCGACCTGGAGGCGGTGGAGCTCCTCTACACCTCCCTCCTCGTCCAGGGCACGTCGGCGATGACCCGGGCGGAGGCCGAACAGCGCGCGGGCGGCCGCAAGCGTACGAAGACGTTCCGCCAGTCCTTCCTGATGGCGTACGCCCACCGGATCGGCGGACGGCTCGCGACGGCGGGCGAACACGCGGTCACGGAAGCGGCGGAGACGTCACGCGACACCGCGCTGCTCCCCGTGCTCGCCGCCCGCGACGTCGCCGTCACCGACCGCGCCGAGCAGATGTTCCCCGAGACGACCACGACGCGGGTGCGCGGCGCGACGGACGGCGCGGGCTGGACGCACGGCACGGCGGCGGCCGACCGGGCCCATGTGCCGGGGCGCGGGGGACGGGCTCCCGACGCGGACCGTTCGCTGGGGCGCGGGCGCGGGCGCTGACCCGGAATCGCGTCGACGGCTCCTACTTCAGGAAGTCGGAGCACACGTAAGGCCCCAACTCCCCCTCCTGCTCCACACCTTCAGGCGGAATCGCCCGCACCGTCACCCGCACGTCGTCCGGTCGCGTACGCCCGTTCTTGTCGAGGACGGCCTGCGCGCGGGCCAGGCTGCACACCAACTGGCCCGTGTAGTTGCGGTCGTTGACGGACGCCGGATCGAGTGTCAGGTCGGAGATCCGGACCGTGAGCCGGTCGCCGTCGCCGGTGACGTCGAACTGTCCGCTGCGCACCAGCGTGGTGAGCCCGGAGCGCCGCTCGGACTCGTCGGGGCCCGTCATCAACAGCTTGATGACGGCGGCCGGTTCTCTGACCCGTTCGTCCGGACGGGACACGCCCTCCAGGCGGCCCGTCTCGGAGACGAAGTAGATCCGCAGCCCCTTGGTGAGCCCGCTCGCGGGTTCACCCGCGTCCACGACGCCGGTGGGCCGCACGCCGCAGCCCGTGAGCACCAGGGCCGTCACGGCCAGTGCGACTCCTCTGCGTACGAAAGTCACTTCTCGTCCTCCTCGCCCCGCCGCCACGGCACCCGCAGTGCGAACACCGCACCGCCACCCGCCCTGTTGGCCACCTCGATCGTCCCGCCGTGCAGTCGCGCGTTCTCCAGGGCGATGGCCGTGCCCAGGCCGCTGCCCTCCGACCGGGTGCGCGCGCTGTCGGCCTTGTAGAAGCGGTCGAAGACGTGGGGGAGTACGTCAGGGGGGAGGCCGGGGCCGTGGTCCGCGACCTCGACGGTCACCCAGTCGCCCGCCGCCCGCACGGTCACGGAGACCGGTTCCGCGCCGTGGCGCAGGGCGTTGCCGACGAGGTTGGCGACCGCGACGTCGACGCGGCGCGGGTCGAGCACGGCCCGTGCGCCGTCCGGGAGTTGGGCCTGGACGAGGCCGGTCCAGCCGCGCAGGTCGAGCGTGTTGCGCAGGGTCTCGGCGAGGTCGACCTCGTCGAGGTTGAGCCGGGCGGCGCCCGAGTCGAAGCGGGACATCTCCATCAGGTCCTCGACGAGCCGCGCGAGCCGCGCGGTCTCCGCGCTGATCGTGCGGGCGGCGTGCGCGGCGTCCGGCGGCAGCTGCCCGGCGTCCTCGTCGAGCACCGTCGCCACCATCGTCATCGCGGCGAGCGGCGTGCGCAGCTCGTGCGAGACGTCGGCGACGAAGCGCCGCGCCTTGGCCTCCTGCTCGCGCAGCTCGGCGACGGACGATTCGAGCGCGTCGGCCGTCCTGTTGAAGTCCCGTGCCAGATCGGCGAGTTCGTCCCGGCCCTTGGGCGTCTCGACCCGCGATGCGAGGTCCCCTGCCGCGTGCCTGCGCGTGGCGCGGCCCAGTTCGCGCACGGGCCGCAGCACCGTGCGCGCGGCGAGCAGCGCGAGTACGGCGGCGAGCAGGACGACGGGTACGAGCCCGTCGCGTACGGCGTCCAGGATCTCCGCGGTGTCGTCCTGCTCGGCCCGCAACGAGGTGACGGCGAAGACGTCGAGGCCGGACGGCGGCCCGGACTCGAAGGTGACGGGCGTACCGACGGCCAGGTAGGGGCTGCCGTCCCGGTCGATCCGCTGCAGGCTCATGCGGTTCCGCTTCCGTACGGCCTCACGGAGCGAGGACGAGATCAGCGACCGGTCGGCGGAGGCGTCGGACGAGCCCTTCAGCGAGCGGTACTCGGCGACGACGACGGAGTCCCCGAGCCCGTCGGCGACGCTGCCCGCGAACCGGGTGAGGGAGACCTCGTCGGGCGGCACGGAGAGGTCGGCCGCGGCCTGGTCGACGCGGTTCTTGAAGTCGGTGCGCACGGCGTCCTGCTTGCGCTCCAGGACGGCGGTGCGGGACTCGCGGTAGGCGAGCCCGGTGGCGGTCACGGCGCTGACCAGCGCGACCAGCACGAACGCGACGACGAGCCGGGCCCGGAGCCCGCCCCGGCGCCGCCATCCCCTGTGCGTCTCGCCCATGCCCCTACACCGGCCCGAACCGGTACCCGAAGCCCCGCACGGTCTGTACGTACACCGGTCTCGCAGGGACGTCCTCGATCTTGGCGCGGAGGCGGCCCACCGCCGCGTCGACCAGGCGGGAGTCGCCGAGGAAGTCGTGTTCCCAGACCGAGCGGAGCAGCTGTTCGCGGCTGAAGACCTGGCCGGGGGAGGCGGAGAGTTCGAGCAGTACGCGGAGTTCGGTGGGCGGCAGGGGCAGCGGCGTGCCGTGTTTGGTGACGGTGAGGCCCGCGCGGTCGATGAAGAGCCCGGCGTGCGTGTCCTCGTCGGGCCGCCGCCGCACCGGCTCGGCCCGCCGCAGTGCCGCCCGGATCCGGGCTTCGAGGACGGGCGCGGTCACGGGCTTGACCACGTAGTCGTCGGCGCCCGACTCCAGGCCCCGCACGATGTCGCTGTCGTCGCCGCGCGCGGTCAGCATGACGACGGGGATCGTCGACCCGGTCGCCCGGATGCGGCGGCAGACCTCGAAGCCGTCGATGCCGGGCAGCATCAGATCGAGCACGGCGAGTTCGACGCCGGGCCCCGCGGGCGAGGCGAGCAGCGCGAGGGCCTCCTCGCCGGTGGCCGCGGTGTCGACCGCGTACCCGTGGCGGCGCAGCACCAGTTCCATTCCGTCGCGCACGGACGCGTCGTCCTCGATCAGCAGCACATGGGGCACTCGGGGCATGCCGACGATTATGGGCGACGGTTTGACCAGTTCAGGGCCGGTACGGGCGCGGACAGGCGCCGCGCCCGGCATTGTTACGTGCTCATCATGTGGCGTTACGCGTTCATCATGCGGTCATGGACCGCCCACCATGTGGCGGCGGCAGATTGCCCGGCATGAGCATTCACACCACACCCGGCGCCGCAGCCCGGCTGCGCGTCGCGGGCCTCGTCGCGCTCCCCGTCCTGATGTTCTCCGCGGCCTGCGGAGGCGGCGGCGGTGACGGAGCGAAGGACGCCGGTGTCGCCTCGGTCCCCGACGAGAGCGCCACAGGCAAGCCCGCCGACTCCGCCGACTCCGCAAAGGACAGCGCGGACTCCGCCAAGAAGCACAAGAGCGCGTTCTACGACGCCCAGGTGAAGTACGTGCGGTGCATGCGCGGCAAGGCGGGCGTCAAGGACTTCCCCGACCCCGAGCTGAGCGGCTACCTCGACATGTCCAAGGTCGAGAAGGTCGTCGACCCGAACGGGAACGGCGAGGAGTACAAGGGCGGCAAGGACGGCGCCTGCGTCACCGAGCTGAAGGCCGCCATGAACCTGGAACCGGAGCGCGACGACCAGAAGGACTACGAGTCGATGCTCGCGCACGCCAAGTGCATGCGCGAGAAGGGCGTATCGAAGTTCACCAACCCCACGATGTCCGGCGGCAACGTCCTGCCCGGCGGCGACCCGAGCCCCGCGAACCCGCAGCTCGACAGGGACTCCGCCACCTACAAGGAAGCCCGCACGGCCTGCAAGGACAAGCTGCTCGACGGCCTGGACGGGATGCAGTAGATGAGACGCCGTACGGGAATCCTGGTGGCCGCGGCGGTCGTGGCGGCGGCCGCCGGAGCCGGGGCGCTCGCCCTCGGGGGCGGCGACGACGCGGACGCGAGCGCGGGGAAGGACGGCCTGCCGCCCGCCACCGCCGCCGTCGTCCGCACCGACCTCGTGCAGTCCAAGACGGTCGACGGCAAGGTCGACTTCGCGCAGCGACGGGCGGTCAAGTCGGCGGTCGACGGCACGGTCACGGTCGCGGCGCGGGAGGGCGCGACGGTCGCGCGCGGCCAGGCGCTCTACGAGCTCGACGACAAACCGGTGACGCTTCTGTACGGCCAGGTCCCCGCCTTCCGCGAGATGAAGGTGGGCGCGCGCGGCACCGACGTACTCCAACTGGAGCGCAATCTGGCCGCGTTGGGGTACGGCGCCGGGCTCTACGTCGACCCGCGCTACGACAAGGCGACGGAGGCCGCGGTCAAGCGCTGGCAGAAGTCCCTGAACCGGGTGCCCACCGGCCGGGTCGGCAAGGGCGACGTGGTCTTCCAGCCGGACCGGATCAAGGTCGTCTCCGCGGACGCCGCGCTCGCCGACGCGGTGGGCCCCGACACCTCGGTCCTCACGGCCGCGTCGACGAACCCCGTCGTCCGCGCCGACCTCGACCAGAGCGACGCGCCGCTCACCGCGAAGGGGACGAAGGTCGAGGTGACGCTGCCCAGCGGCAAGAAGGAGCCGGGCAGGGTGTCGGGCACGGTGCACCCCGAGGCCGCGGACGACGAGGGCGCCCAGGACACCATCACCGTCGAAGTGACCCTGGACGGCGGCCGGTCGGCGGCGTCGGGCGAGGACAGCGAGGTGTCGGCGAGCGTGCGGTTCGTCAGCGAGAGCCGCAGACACGTCCTCGCGGTCCCCGTCGAGGCGATCGTCGCGCTGCGCGGCGCGCACGGCGGCTACGGACTGCAGGTCGTCGAGGGCGGCGCCGCCCGCATGGTGCGGGTCGAGACCGGCATGACGGCGGACAGCCGCATCGAGGTCAGCGGCCCGGACATCAAGGAGGGCATGAAGGTAGGAGTGGCGAAGCAATGAGCACACCCACACCTGTCATCCGGCTCCGCCGCGCCACCAAGTCGTACGAGGGAGGAGTGCACGCCCTGCGCGGCGTGGACCTCACCGTGCACGCGGGCGAACTCCTCGCGATCGTCGGCCCTTCCGGCTCGGGCAAGTCGACGATGCTCAACATCATCGGCACCCTCGACAAGCCGACGTCGGGCACGGTCGAGGTGGCGGGCCACGACGTCGGCCGCCTCTCGGACGCCCAGCTCTCGGCCCTGCGCGCCCGCCACATCGGCTTCGTCTTCCAGCACTTCCACCTGGCGCCCGCGCGCACCGCCGTGGAGAACGTCGCGGACGGCCTGCTGTACGCGGGCGTCGGCGCGCGCGAACGCGGCGCGCGTGCGCGCGGGGCCCTGGAACGGGTCGGCCTGGGCCACCGCCTCACCCACACCCCGAACGAACTCTCCGGCGGCGAGAAGCAACGGGTCGCCATCGCGAGGGCGTTGATCGGCGACCCGACCATCCTGCTCGCCGACGAACCCACCGGCGCCCTGGACACCGCGTCGGGCCGCGTCGTCATGGACCTGCTCCACGAACTCCACGCGACAGGGACCACGATCTGCGTCATCACCCACGACCACGACATCGCCGACGCGCTGCCCCGCCGCATCCGCTTCAGGGACGGGGAGGTGGTGTCGTGAAGCCCGCGAGGCTCTCGCCCACGGACGTCCTCAGGGTGGGCGCGGTGGGCCTGCGGGCGCGCAGGGCGCGCGTGGTGCTCTCCGCGCTCGGCATCGCGCTCGGCATCGCGACGATGGTCGCGGTGGTGGGCCTGTCCCAGTCCAGCAAGGCGGACCTGATGTCCCGCCTCGACCGCCTCGGCACCAACCTCCTCACCGCCGAGCAGGGCAAGGACATCCAGGGCAACGCCGTTCCGCTGCCCAAGAACGCGGTGGCGATGGTGGAGCGCGTCGGCCCGGTCCAGCACGCGACGGCCACCGCCAACGTCGACGCCCGGGTCCGCCGCAGCGACGTCGTCCCCGAGGAACAGTCGTCGGGCGTCACGGTCCAGGCGGCCCGCCCCGACCTCCTGAAGGCCCTCAACGCCCGTACGAACAAAGGGACTTGGCTGAACAGGGCGAACGAACGCCTCCCCGTCACGGTCCTCGGCTCCGTCGCGGCGGAGCGCCTCGGCATCACCGCGCCGGGCGAGAAGATCATGCTGAACGACCAGTACGTGGCGGTCGTCGGGATCCTGGACCCCATCGAGCTGTTCCCGACCCTCGACCGGGTGGCGATGATCGGCTTCCCCGCGGCCGAACGCCACTTCGCCTTCGACGGCCACCCCTCCACGATCTTCGAACGCTCCACCGACGACTCGGTCGAGGACGTACGGGACGTCCTGGCCCGCACGGTCAGCCCCGGCGACGAAGGATCGGTCAAGGTCTCCCGCCCCTCCGACGCGCTGGCCGCGAAGGCGGCGACCGACAAGGGCCTGACCACCCTGATGCTGGGCCTCGGGGCGGTCGCCCTCCTGGTGGGCGGCGTGGGAGTGGCCAACACGATGGTGATCTCGGTCCTGGAGCGCAGAACGGAGATCGGCCTGCGCAGGGCCCTGGGCGCGACCAAGAACGCGATCCGCCTCCAGTTCCTGACGGAGTCCCTCCTCCTCTCCTCCCTGGGCGGCGCGACGGGCGCGCTCCTGGGCGCGGCGGCGACCTACGGATTCGCCCTGACCCAGGACTGGACCCCGGTGGTCCCGCCCTGGTCCCTGACGGCGGGCTTCGCCGCGACACTCGTGATCGGCATGGCGGCGGGCCTCTATCCGGCGATCAGGGCGTCGCGCCTGCATCCGACGGTGGCGTTGAACGCGACGTAGAGCCCAAGTGTGCCCGATATGCCCAGTATCATCACAGAGTGACCTGGCTCCGAGCGCTGAAAGAGACAGCTCGCTCGGGTCTGACCGTCGAGCGCAAACGCCTTGAACCCCTGATCGCCCTCCGCGGCGCCGGGGGCCTGGCCATCATCATCGGCGTCAGCCTCACCCTGTTCGGCCCGGCGGTGGCGGCGAGCTCCGCCTTCGGCGCTTACCAGGCGGCGATCGCCACGTTCCAGCGCAGTTGGCGGCCCCGCCCGGAACTGGCCCTGGCCTCCGGCACCAGCCTCGCCGTCTCCACCTTCCTCGGCTACCTCACCGGCTCCCACACCCTCCTCTTCCTGGCGCTCCTCTCCCTCTGGACGTTCCTGGCGGGCCTGAGCTGGGCCGCGGGCCCGACCGTCGGCATCATCGCGTCGTCGAACGTGGCGATCATGCTGGTGACGGTCACGCTCCCCACCTCGCTCGCCGGTGCCGCGGGGCATGCGGCGATGATGATCGTGGGCGGCTGCGTCCAGGCGGCGCTGGTGGTCCTGTTCCCGATCCGCAGATGGGGCGCGCACAGGGACGCGCTGGCCGACGCGCTCGCGGCCGAGGCGGACTACGCCCGCAGGCTCCGCCACGACCCCGTGGCCCCCTTCGACCCCGAGCCCCTGATGGCGGCGCGCGACGCGGCGCGGATCACCCCGCGCCAGGCCCGCACCCGCCCCGCGGAACTGCACGGCGCACGCGGCCTCGCCGAACGCATCCGCCCGGTGCTCGCGTCCCTGGCGGACCCGGCGGTGGGCGTACCGCCGGAGGGCAGGGAACGCGACCGGGTGCGGGAGATCCTCGGCGCGGCGGGCGCGGTCCTGGACGCGGCGGCGCGGGCGGTCCGCCACGGGGAGCCGGTGAAGATCCCCCCGGCGGCGATCGCGACGCTGCGGACACCGGACACGGGGGCGATCCTCACGGGCCCGGCGTACCGAGCGGCGACGCGACTGGGCGCACTCCTGAGAGACGTACTGGAAACGGCGGGAACACCGACGCCTACGCCTACGCCGAGTCCGACGCCTAGGCCGAATCCCACGCCGTCGCCCACGTCCACGCCTGCGCCGACGCCGAGTCCGACGCCCATGTCCACGCCGAGTCCGACGCCGAGTCCGACGTCCACGCCGACGCCGAGTCCCACGTCTGCGCCGACGCCGACGTCCGCGTCCACGCTGCCGCCGAGTCCGACTCCGACGTCTACGCAGACGCCCACGTCTACGCCGACGTCCACGCCGACTCCGACGTCCACGCCGACTCCAACGTCCACGCCCACGCCCACATCCACACCCACGCCCACCTCAGACCAGCCCTTCACCTCAGCTCCGACCCCCAGCGCAGGGCCGGGCCCGGCTTCAGGGCCGACCTCTGCTCCAGGGCCGCCCCTCACTCCCGGGCCGACTCCCAGCGCAGGGCCGCCCCCCACCCCAGGACCGCCCCTCACCCCAGGACCGCCCCCCACCCCAGAGCCACCCCCCACCCCCCAAACCCACTCCGACACCCAGCCGATCCCCCTCCTCCGGCCCACCCTCCCGGCCCTGGTCCCCGGTGCCCTCCGTGCCATGCGGTCGGAGTTGCGGCACGAGTCGCCGGTCGCTCGGCACGCGATCCGCGTCACGGCGGTGGCCGCCACCGGCTATCTGTTGGGGCACTGGCTTCCGTTGGGGCACGGGTACTGGGCCCCCATGGCGTCGGTCATGGTGATGCGTCCGGACTTCTCCCAGACGTACTCGCGCGCCGTGGCCCGCTTCGGCGGGACCCTCGTGGGTGTCGCGCTGGCTACGGGGCTCGTCCAGTTGGCCGACCCGGGCACGGGGCTTTCCGCGGCGCTGGCCGTGCTCTGCGCCGGACTGATGTACCTGCTGATGCGCACCGGCCAGGTCGCGGCGCAGGCGTGCGTGGCGGCGTACGTCGTGTTCCTGCTCGGGATGGGCGGCCAGCAGTGGCAGCAGACGGTTCCGGAGAGAGTCGTCCTGACCCTGCTCGGCGGCGTCCTCGCGATGATCGCGTACGCCGTGTACCCCGCGTGGGAGACCCCGCGCCTGCGCACCCGCCTCGCGGACTGGCTGATCGCGGACGGCCGCTACGCAGCGGCCGTCGTCGACCACTACGCGCACCCCGCGGGCAAGTCCTGCCCCGACGTCCGCGAGGCCCTGCTCGCGGCCCGCGACGCGCGCGTCGCCTGGCAGGACGCGGTGGCGCGCGCCAAGAGCGAGCCGGTGCGCCACCGGGGTCTGTCCCACGCGGCCGCGGCGGACGCGGAGGAGGCCCTGGCCCAACTGGGCCGCGTGGCCATGCTGATGGAGGCCCACCTGCCGGACCGCGGCGCGACCCCCGTCCCCGCGGCGGCCCGCCTCGCGGACGCGCTGCGCGCGTCGACGGAGCAGGGCGCCAAGGCGGTGCGCGAACGCCGCGTACCCCGGTGGGACGCGGTGCGCACGGCGCTGCGCGAGTGGGACGGCGAGGGCGTGCCCGACCGCGTCGTACGCAAGGGGGCGGGCCTGCTCCTGGAGACCCTGGAAGAACTCTCCGACGCGCTGGACACGACGCCGCCCCCGATGCTGGTGGACGGCACGGAGACGAAACACCAACCGCCCGAGCCCCAGCAGCCAGAAGGGCCGCGGGACCAAGAAGGTCCCGCGGCCCCCTGACCTCAAGGCCTCGTCAGGACTGCGGCATCCCACCCGTGGGCAGCCCCTCGGGCAGCTTGCCGCCCTCGGTCCTCAGGAACTGGTCCTTGCCCGCGCCTTCCCAGGAGACCTTCATCGTCTTCGTGTCGACGGAGTCGACCCGACCCGTCGTACGGTCCGCGTTCCCCTTGGGGCACTTGAGGTTGATCATCTGCGAGCCCGCCTCGTCACCCGCGGTGCCACTGCACATGACGTCCTCGCCGACCAGCGACGCGTTCTTGCCGTTGATGACGAGGGCGAGCGGCTTGCCGCCGGCCGTGGTCACCCACGCACCCTCGACGCTGCCGTCCTCGGCGCCGGAGCCGGAGCCCCCGGTCGAGCCCCCGTCGTCCGTGGAGCTGCCGGACGAGCCCCGGTCCTTCTTGCCGCCGCCGTCACCGCCGCTGTCACTGTCACTGCTGCACCCGGTCACGGCCAGCGCGGCGGCGAGGCCGAAGGCGGCCACCCCGACCCGGGCGCGACGGACACCGAGGCCACTACGGACGTACGTACGCACTTGAAGTCCCCCTAAAGAGCCTGACGTCGCCGGTGCCACCTGCCACCGGCCAAAGCGCGCGCCAAGCTACCAGGACGACTTGCGCACGCCGGGCAGGTATCCGGCGTGCGCAAGCTCGCGCAACCTCACCCGGGAAAGACCGAACGCCCCTACGTAGCCGCGCGGGCGCCCGTCGACGCTGTCCCTGTTCCGGACCCGCGTGGCGCTCGCGTCCCGCGGCTGACGCGCCAACTCCCGCTGGGCGGCGCGCCGTTCGGCATCGCCGGTGCCGGGGTGCCGGATGATCTCCGTCAGTTCGGCCCGCCGCACGGCGTACCGCGCGACGACCCCGCGCCGCTTCTCGTTCTTGGCGATCTTGCTCTTCTTCGCCATCAGATCCTCACCCCGCGCGCACGGATCCTGGCGACGGCGGCCTCGATCCCGATGCTGTCGACCGTCCTGATCCCCTTCGCGCCCAGCCGCAGGCGGACGTACCTGCCTTCGCTCGGCAGCCAGTACCGCTTGCGCTGGACGTTGGGGTCGAAGCGGCGGTGGGTCCGCCGGTGGGAGTGGGAGACGTGGTTGCCGAAGCCGGGCCTGGCGCCGGTCAGCTGGCAGTGGGCGGACAAGTGACGCACCTCTCGGTAGTCGCGGACGGGATCCCTATTGAAAACGGGAGTCATTTTCATATACTAGCCCCATGGCACGCAACGAACTCCGCCCGGTCATCAAGCTCCGGTCCACCGCCGGAACGGGCTTCACCTACGTCACCCGCAAGAACCGCCGCAACGACCCGGACCGCCTCACCCTGCGCAAGTACGACCCGATGGCGGGCAAGCACGTCGACTTCCGAGAGGAGCGCTGATCACCATGCGCAAGGACATCCACCCGCCGTACGCACCCGTCGTCTTCCGCGACAAGGCCGCGGGATTCGCCTTCCTCACGCGGTCGACCGCGACCAGCGAGAAGACGGTCGAGTGGCAGGACGGGCGTACGTACCCGGTCGTCGACGTCGAGATCTCGTCCGCGAGCCACCCCTTCTACACGGGCACGGCACGCGTGATGGACACGGCGGGCCGCGTCGAACGCTTCGAGCGTCGCTTCGGAACGCGCCGATGAGGGACGGCTACGAGGGTCCGGGGGACAGTCACCCGGACCCGGGGAACGGCGCCCCGATGGACGTCGTGATGGACGTCGTGATCGTCGCCGGGCTCCACGAGGACGCCCGCGCGGCGGCCGTCGGCGAACTCCTCGCCACCGTCCCCGACAGCGTCGCGCTCCACCACGACCTCTCCACGGCGGTGCGGGGCACCGTCGTGCGCACCGTCCGCGACACGTCGGGCGAGCTGTCCAGGGGCGACGCCCCGCTCGTCAACGACTGCGCGTGCTGCGCGCTCCGCGCGGACCTGGTGCCCGAACTCACCCGCCTCGCGGACGCGGGCCTCACCCGCCTCGCGGTCGTGGAGCTGTGGGACTCGGTCGAACCGAAGGCGATGGCCGAGGTGATCGCCGCGCACCACGGCGCCGGGTTCGGGCTGCGCGGCGTGGTCACGGCGGTCGACCCCGCCCTGCTCCTGGCCTGCCTCGGCAACGGCGACGACCTGATGGCGGCGGGGCTCGCCGCGGCCCCCACCGACCAGCGCACCGTCGCCGACACCTGGGCGCGCCAGCTGGAGTACGCGCCCGTGCTCGCCGTCGCCGACTCGGCGCGGGCCGACGACGAGGATCGCGCGCTGCTCGCCCAACTGCATCCGACGGCGCGCCAGGTCGCCATCGGGAGCGGCGGTCTGGCCCGGGCCGCGCGGGCCGGTTTCGACGTCGAGGCCGCCGCCGCGGCCCAGCATCCGGCCTGCGCGCGGCTTCCGGCCGAGGCGGACGCGTGCGGTGTCGCCACCTTCGTATGGCACCGCGAGCGTCCCTTCCACCCGGAGCGGCTCTACGCGGCCCTGGAGGATCTGACCTGCGCGGCCGCGCGCAGCCGGGGGCGGTTCTGGCTGGCCGACCGGCCGGACACGCTGCTCGGCTGGGACGCGGCGGGCGGCGCGCTCTGCGTGGAGAGCATGGGGCCCTGGCTCGCCGCGCTGCCGGACGCCGCGTGGGAGACGGTGCCGCCGGTGCGCCGCGCCGCCGCCGCGCTCGACTGGCATCCGGAACACGGCGACTGCTGCAACCACCTGGTGTTCACCTCGCCGGGACTGGACCGCGAGGGGCTGGAACAGGTCCTGGGATCCTGCCTGTTGACCGACGAGGAGTACGCCGCTGGCCGCGCCGCCTGGAAGAACCTGCCCCCTGCCTTCGACGCACTCCTGGAGGTCTGACCATGCCCCCGCGCACGCCCTCGCACCCGAGGAAGCCCAAGCCGAACCCGCTGGACCGGGCGGGCATCACGTACATCGACTACAAGGACACGGACCTGCTCCGGACGTTCCTCTCGGACCGGGGCAAGATCCGCGCCCGGTGCGTCACGCGCGTGACGGCGCGGCAGCAACGACGGATCGCCGCGGCGGTCAAGAACGCGCGCGAGATGGCACTGCTGCCGTACGGATCCCCCCGCTGACCTGCTGACCGGCTCCCGCCTCCGTACGCTCCCCGGGATCCGGCCAACTTCGCGGACCGGACGATCACCTGGACCGTGGAACATGAAGGGCGTGGAACGCGTCTCTTCCTTGTACGTGAAGGATTCGACCGTGCTGACGGTTCTGTAATCAGGGGAACACCCCGCGTGCACGTGCATCTGCCCATGCATCGGCATGTGAACACAGCTATGATCCGGGGACAGTTGACCGCTGCATCTAGAACCACCAATGGCACTGCACGACCGGGGAGCGACCTGTGCACCACGCGTTTAACGGCATGGCGGCCACGGAGCTTCACGGGGTGGTCTGGCAGAAGAGCAGGCACAGCAACTCGCAGGGATCCTGCGTGGAGTTCGCGAAACTGCCCGGTGGCGACGTCGCCGTGCGCAACTCGCGATTCCCCGACGGTCCCGCGCTCGTCTATACACGGGCGGAGATAGAGGCGATGCTGCTCGGGATGAAGGACGGGGAGTTCGACCACCTGATAGGTGGCTGACGCTCACTCGACCCGCCCTCCGATCAGCACGGTCGAAGGGCTGCCCCGGCGCGCCTCACGCCAGGTGGAACAGTGCCCAGACCACCTTCCCGCGCAGCGTCCCGGCGAGCGGGTGCCAGCCCCAGCCGTCGCTGAAGGAGTCCACCAGGAAGAGGCCGCGCCCCGACTCCGCCGAGAAGTCGTCGTCGGTGTCGCGCGTGACCGGACTCTCGTCACTGGGATCGCGCACGGCGCACACCAGGCGCGAGGCCCAGCGCATCAAGTGCAGCCGTACGGGCGGGTCCTGGCTCTCCCGCGGGGTGTCCGCGGAATCGAAGGGGGCGGCCCGAAGGGCCTCGTTGGAAGGGCGGTGGTGGGCGAGGGGCAGGCCATGACGCAGCGCGTTGGTGACGAGTTCGGAAACGACGAGCGCGATGTCGTCGAAGCGTTCGTCCAGGTCCCACTGAGTGAGTGTCGTACGGGTGAACTTCCGTGCGCTGCCCACCGCTTCGTAGCGGGCGGCGAGCGCCACGGACGCCGTGCTGGAGACCGCGGACGGGTCGAGTGGTGGTAGCCCCTGCCGTAACGGCTCGAGCATGGTCGATCCATTCGTCCCCATGCGAGGCACTCCCCGGTTTCGCGGTACATAGCGATGGAGCGGTGGCGCGGTCGGTCGCCGATGGTGCGGTCGTACACGGTCGGTACAGCGGTGGCGCGCGGACCATGGTTCCGAATGCGTACAGCAGATGCAAGGGCAGATGCACGTGCACGCGCCGGACTTGGTCGTTCCCGTGCCACTTCTTGCCCATTTCTTCCTACGGTTTCTTGTGGAGGCCTTGCGCGGCCTTTCGGAGTTCTTCCGTTTCTGTAACCGAACGAGTACGGCCCGAAGCGTTTAATGGCAGACTGCTGGCTTCCAGTCGATGGGGAGGATTGAGCGAAGTGACCGCAGGGGAGTCGAGCGGCTCGGTGGTACGGCGCATCCTGCTGGGCTCGCAGCTGAGGCGCCTGAGGGAATCCCGTGGCATCACCCGCGAAGCGGCCGGCTACTCGATCCGCGCATCCGAATCGAAGATCAGCCGCATGGAGTTGGGACGGGTGAGCTTCAAGTCCAGGGACGTAGAGGACCTTCTGACGCTGTACGGCGTCACGGACGAGGCCGAGCGCGGCGCACTCCTCTCGCTCGCCAAGGAGGCCAACCTCACCGGCTGGTGGCACAGTTACTCGGACGTCCTGCCGGGCTGGTTCCAGACCTACATCGGTCTGGAGGGCGCCGCCTCGCTCATCCGCGTCTATGAAGTCCAGTTCGTCAACGGCCTGTTGCAGACCGAGGCGTACGCGCACGCGGTGGTCGCCAGAGGCATGAAGGGCGCGAGCAGGGCCGAGATCGAGCGGCGCGTCGCGCTGCGCCTGGAGCGCCAGAAGCTGCTCGCCTCCGAGCACGCGCCCCGCTTCCACTGCGTCCTGGACGAGGCCGCGCTCCGCCGCCCGTACGGGAACCGGGAAGTGATGAGGGGTCAGATCCAGCACCTCATCGACATCTCCGAGCGCCCCAACGTCACGCTCCAGGTGATGCCGTTCAGCTTCGGCGGCCACGCGGGCGAGAGCGGCGCGTTCACGATGCTGCGCTTCCCCGAGTCCGACCTGTCCGACGTCGTCTACGTCGAGCAGCTCACCGGCGCGCTCTATCTGGACAAGGCGGAGGAAGTCGCCCAGTACGAGCGGGTGGTGGCCCAGCTGCACAAGGACAGCCCGGATCCGGCGGACAGCAGGGATCTTCTGCGTGGTCTACTCCAACTCACCTGAAACATAAGTACTATGACGTGAGATCAGGTGTCTGCTTCCGTTTGCGTCCGTCTGCTGTCGCGGCAAGGGGTGTCCCTCTCATGTCCTTCTTCACCGACCTGGCTCATCAGTACATCGACGGTGAGTGGAAGGCGGGCTCCGGTTCCTGGGACATCATCGACTTCAATCCGTACGACGGGGAGAAGCTGGCGTCCATCACCGTCGCCACGGCCGCCGAGGTCGACCAGGCGTACCGAGCGGCGCAGCGCGTGCAGCGGGAGTGGGCCGCGACCAACCCCTATGCGCGGCGCGGGGTGTTCGAGCGGGCCCTGCGGATCGTCGAGGACCGCGAGGAAGAGATAACCGAGGCCATCATCGCCGAGCTGGGCGGCACCCGGCTCAAGGCGGCCTTCGAGCTCCACCTCACCAAGGAGTTCTTGCGCGAGTCGGTGCACCTCTCGCTGCGCCCCGAGGGCCGGGTGCTGCCCTCGGCGGAGGACGGCAAGGAGAACCGCGTCTACCGCGTCCCTGTCGGTGTGGTGGGCGTCATCAGCCCCTTCAACTTCCCGCTGTTCCTGTCGATGAAGACCGTCGCCCCGGCCCTCGCCCTCGGTAACGCGGTGGTGCTCAAGCCGCACCAGAACGCCCCGGTGATCGGCGGCAGCCTGCTCGCGAAGGTCTTCGAGGACGCGGGCCTGCCCGCCGGACTGCTCAACGTGGTGATCACCGACATCGCCGAGATCGGCGACGCGCTGCTCGAACACCCGGTGCCGAGCGTCATCTCCTTCACCGGCTCCGACCGCGTGGGCCGCCACGTCGCCACGGTCTGCGCCTCGCACTTCAAGCGCTCCATCCTGGAGATGGGCGGCAACAGCGCGCTGATCGTCCTCGACGACGCCGACATCGACTACGCCGTGGACGCGGCGGTCTTCAGCCGCTACGTGCACCAGGGCCAGGTCTGCATGGCCGCCAACCGCATCCTGGTGGACCGGGCCGTCCAGGCGGAGTTCACCGAGAAGTTCGTCGCCAAGGTCGCGAGCCTCAAGGTCGGCGACCCGGCCGACCCCGCGACCCACATCGGCCCGCTCATCAACTCCTCGCAGGCGGACGCCGTTTCGGCCGTCGTCGACCAGGCCGTCGCGGCGGGCGCCACGGCCCTGCTGCACGGCGGCACCGAGGGCAATCTGGTGGCGCCCTCCATCCTGACCGACCTGCCCGCCGACTCGCCCGTCCTCGGCCAGGAGATCTTCGGCCCCGTCGCGCTGCTGCTGCCCTTCGACGGCGAGGACGAGGCCGTACGCATCGCCAACGACACCCCCTACGGCCTGAGCGGCGCCGTGCACACCGGTGACGTGGAGCGCGGTGTGCGGATCGCCAAGCGCGTCGACACCGGCATGATCCACGTCAACGACGGCACGGTGCACGACGAGGCGATCGTGCCGTTCGGCGGCGAGAAGAACTCCGGCCTCGGGCGGCTGAACGGCGAGTCGACGGTGGACGCCTTCACGTCGCAGAAGTGGATCTCGGTCCAGCACGGGCGCTCGCGCTTCCCGTTCTGAGCGCTTCCCGCTTCTGAGTGCTTCCGGGAATCTCTCGTGCCCACGGACCCTTGCGGACAGAAGCTGACCGCAAGGGTCCGTAGCTTGAGTGGTGTCGGAAAGCCCGAAGGGGCAGCCTGTGAAAGCAGGCAGGAGAGAGGCGGACACCATGGTTACTCACGTCGGCGCGGAAACCCGTGGAGACGAGCGCGGCGCCCTGCTCGCGTTCGTGGAGGCCCAGCGGGGCGGCCTGCGCCGTTCGGTCATCGGCCTGACGGGCGAGCAGGCGAGCGCCCGGCCGAGCGCCAGTGAGCTCTCCGTCGGCGGCCTGCTGAAGCACGTCGCGGAGACCGAGCTGAACTGGCTGCGGATGGCCCAGCGGAAGCCGAACGAGCGGGCCCGCACCCAGGAGACCTGGGGCGACAGCTTCCGGCTCGTCGAGGGGGAGACGGTCGCCGACATGCTGGACTTCTGGGCCGAAGTCGCCCGGGAGACCGAGGAGTTCATCCGGCAGGTGCCGAGCCTCGACGGCACCTTCCCGCTGCCCGAGGCGCCCTGGTTCCCCAAGGACGCCGAGGTGTCCATGCGCTGGGTGATGCTGCACCTGGTCGAGGAGATCGCGCGGCACGCGGGCCACGCCGACATCATCCGCGAGTCCCTCGACGGTAAGACGGCCTACGAGCTGGTGGCGCTGGAGCAGGGATACCCTAGTCAAAATTGATGACTCTGGGTGCCGAACGGTTCGGGCGCCGGACGGAAGGGCGCGGTACATGTCAGCGATCCGGCTGCTGGTTCTGGGGGCCGTGCGTCAGCACGGCCGCGCCCACGGCTATCAGGTCCGCAACGACCTGGAGTACTGGGGCGCCCATGAGTGGTCCAACGCCAAGCCGGGATCGATCTACCACGCGCTGAAGCAGCTGGCCAAGCAGGGAATGCTGCACGCGCACGAGATCGCCCCCTCCACGGCGGGCGGCCCGCCGCGCACGGAGTACGAGCTCACGGAGCAGGGCATGGAGGAGTACCGCTCCCTGCTCCGCGAGTCCCTCACCAAGTACGACCAGCGGCCCGACATCCTCACGTCGGGAATCGGCCTCATGGTGGACCTGCCGCGCGAGGAGGTCGTGGCTCTCCTCAAGGAGCGGGTGCGCAGCATGGAGGGGTGGCGCGCGTCCGTCACCGAGTACTACATCCCGGAGGACGGTCCCGGGCAGCTCGGTCACATCGGCGAGATCATGAACTACTGGGTGTACTCGGCCGACACGGGCGCGGAGTGGACCAGGGGTCTGATCGGTCGCATCGAGGGCGGCGCGTACACCTTCGCGGGCGAGGGCGAGCCGTTCGTCGGCGTGCTCGCCGAGGGCGAGGAGAACCCCTTCGGGACGGGCGAGCCGCACGCGGGGGACCGCGGCTAATCAAGTTTGACGAATGACTTCGGGCCGGTTACCTTCGTCCATCTAGTCAAACTTGATTAGGTGGACTCTGGACCGGAGGGAGTCGGATGACGGACGCGATCGTCGTCGAAGGACTACGGAAGAGGTTCGGGGAGAAGGCCGCGCTGGACGGCCTCGACCTGGTGGCGCGGCGCGGCACCGTGCACGGCGTGCTCGGCCCGAACGGCGCGGGCAAGACCACCGCCGTGCGCGTGCTCGCCACCCTGCTGCGGGCCGACGAGGGGCGCGTGGAGGTCGCGGGGCACGACGTGCGGCGCCGCCCCGACGAGGTGCGCGGGCGCATCGGCCTTCTCGGCCAGCACGCCGCGGTGGACGAGGAGCTGAGCGGCCGGCAGAACCTCGACATGTTCGGGCGGCTGCACCACCTGGGCGCCCGCCACGCGCGCGTGCGGGCCGACGAGCTCCTGGAGCGGTTCGGGCTCGCGGACGCCGGACGCAAGGCGGTCAAGCGGTACAGCGGAGGCATGCGGCGCCGTCTCGACCTCGCGGCCTCGCTCATCACCGACCCCGAGGTGCTGTTCCTCGACGAGCCCACCACGGGCCTCGACCCGCGCGGCCGCGCCGAGGTGTGGGAATCGGTGCGCTCGCTGGTCGGCGGCGGCACGACCGTGCTCCTGACCACGCAGTACCTGGAAGAGGCGGATCAGCTGGCCGACCGGATCTCGGTGATCGACTGCGGCCGCGTCATCGCGCACGGCACGGCCGACGAGCTGAAGGCCCGCCTCGGCGGCGACCGCATCGACGTGGTGGTGCGGGACGCGGGCCAACTGGCGCGCGTCGCGGAGCTGTTGCCCGGCGGGGCGACGGTGGACGCCGACCGCAGGCTGGTCTCCGCACCGGCAGAGGACCGGATGAAGGCGCTCACCGGCGTCGTACGGGCGCTGCAGGACGCGGGCGTCGACGCGGAGGACGTGGCCGTGCGCAGGCCCACGCTGGACGAGGTGTTCCTGAGCCTGACGGGGCGTACGGGCGAGGGTGAGCCCGGGGAGCGTACGGACGAGGGCGAGCCCAGGGAACGTACGAAGGAGGGCGTGTGAGTACGTCGATGAGCTGGGCCGTGACGGACTCCTGGACCATGACGCGGCGCGAACTGGCGCACTGGGCACGGCAGCCCGTGCAGGTCGTCGTCGGGCTCGTCTTCCCGGTGATGCTGCTGCTGATGTTCAACTACCTGATCGGCGGCGGGAAGGGCATCGAGGGGGAGTACGCCGAGTTCCTGGTGCCCGGGATGTTCGCGATGACCATGGCCTTCGGCCTGGACGCGACGATGGTCGCGGTCACGCAAGACCTGAACAAGGGCGTGATCGACCGGTTCCGCTCCATGCCGATGACCAACGGCGCCGTCCTGGTGGGGCGTTCGGTCGCGGACATGCTGCAGTCCACCGCCTCGCTCCTGGTCATGATCGGGGTCGGGCTCGCCGTCGGCTGGCGCTGGCACGGCTCGTTCGGCGGGGCGCTCGGCGCGGTCGGGCTGCTCCTGCTCCTCCGGTTCGCGATGCTGTGGATCGGCATCCATCTGGCGATGGTCGCGGGCCGCCCTGAGCTGGTGGTCGCCGTGCAGATCCTGGTCTGGCCCGTCAGCTTCTTCTCGAACGCCTTCACGATCCCGCAGAACATGCCGGGCTGGCTCGGGTCCCTTGTCGAGTGGAACCCGATGTCGGCGACGGCCACGGCGGCGCGCGACCTGTTCGGCAACGACCCGGGGGTGGTCAGCACGTCCTGGGCGGCGGAACACGCGGGACTCCTCGCGGTGCTGTGGCCCGTGGTGCTCGTGGGGGTATTCCTGCCGTTGGCGGTGCGGAGGTTCGCGGCGCTGAGCAAGTAGACGGCGGCCTCCGTGGGCGGCGGACTTGCACCTCACGTGACGTGATGACAGAGGCTGGGACGCGTACCGAGGAAGAGAGGGCGGAAGCCATGAGCTACTCCGTGGGACAGGTCGCCGGTTTCGCCGGAGTGACGGTGCGCACGCTGCACCACTACGACGAGATCGGCCTGCTCGCCCCCGGCGAGCGAAGCCACGCGGGGCACCGGCGCTACAGCGACGACGACCTGGACCGGCTGCAGCAGATCCTGTTCTACCGGGAGCTCGGCTTCCCCCTCGACGAGGTGGCGGCCCTCCTGGACGACCCGCACACGGACCCGCGGGAACACCTGCGCCGCCAGCACGAGCTGCTGACCGCGCGGATCCACAAGCTCCAGGAGATGGCCGCCGCCGTCGAGACCGCCATGGAGGCGAAGAAGATGGGCACCAACCTCACGCCCGAGGAGAAGTTCGAGGTCTTCGGAGACCACGACCCCGACCAGTACGCGGAGGAGGTCGAGCGGCGCTGGGGCGACACGGACGCCTACAAGGAGTCGCAGCGCAAGACCGCCTCGTACACGAAGGAGGACTGGAAGCGCATCAACGGCGAGATGGACGCGGTGCACGCCCGCATCGGCGAGCTGCTCGCCCGGGGCGTCCCCGCCGACTCCGAAGAGGCGATGGACGCGGCCGAGGCGCACCGGGCTCTCATCACGTCGAGCCACTACCAGTGCTCGCACGAACTGCACACCTGTCTCGGTGAGATGTACGTCGCGGACGAGCGCTTCACCGCGTTCTACGAGGCGGTCAGGCCGGGGCTCGCGGTCTACCTGCGGGACGCGATCATCGCCAACGCGGCCCGGAACGGGTGGGTTTCCGCCGGGGCGTGACGGGACCAGGGCCGGGAAAGCGGCGGCCCGGGGGGACCCGGGTCGTGACAGGGCGGGGCGCCTGGCCGACACTGCGGGTACGCACCGTTCGCACACCCAGGAGGACCCATGTCCGGACTGCTCTCCCGCGTCAGGCGGTTCCTCCGCAGCCCCGAGGGGCAGCGGGCCGTCCGCGAGGCCCAGCGGGCCTCCCGCGACCCCAAGCGCCGCGCCCAGGCGAGGCGGCTCCTGGGGAAGCTGCGGGGCAGGCACTGAGCGCTCCGCGGGAAGTACGGTCCACGTCCGCGGGTGCCTCGTGGCTGGTCGCGCCCACGCGGCGGAGCCGCACATGTCACGGCCCCGCGCCCCTTCGGGGCACAGCCGAACCGCACCGAACTGGCCCGGACGGGCACTCCGTGCCGACCCGCCGGGTCCGTACCGAGGGGAACGGGCGGTCATTGCGCATCCTGTCGCGGTGACCGCACGCCCCTGAGGAACGGAGCCGCTCATGGCACCCCCGCGTCGCCCCGCCCGCGCATTCGCCCCCGCACTCGCCCCCGCCGGGGCCCTGCTGGCCCTCCTCACGGTGGCCGGCTGCGCCGGGAGCGGCGCGAACTTCCCCGGCTCCGCGGTGGAGGGCCCGCGCCGTGACGACAAGGCGTTCGGCTCGGCCTGCCCGGAGGTCGCGCCGGGCGCGGCGAACGCCGCCGCGCTGGGGAAGACCCCGGTCCTCGCGGCGATCGACTCGATGCCGCAGCTCTCCGGGTTCGCGGCGCTCGTGAAGGACGCCAAGGCCGAGGACATGTTCCGGTCCATGCAGAACGTGACGGTCTTCGCCCCCACGGACGCCGCCTTCGGCAAGCTGCCCGCCGAGCGCCGCAAGGCCCTCGCGCGGCCCCGCGAGGCGGGCGACACGGTGCGTTCGCTGATCGTCGCGCAGGATCTGACCAGGGAGGACCTGGTGGCGGGGCAGGCGTATCCGACGCTCAGGGACGGCGTGCGGGTGACGGCCGCCGCGGCCGTGGGCGGTGGCGTGACGGTGGACGGGGCCCGGGTGGTCTGCGGCAGCGTCACCACCAAGGACGCCAGGCTGCACCTCCTGGACGCGCTCCCCGCCGAGGGCTGACGCGGCGCGGGCGGCGGCAGGGCGCGCGGCCAGAGGGGGGCAGAGGTGTGGGCCGGGCGGATGAATTGACGTACTGACGTCATGTCGGATTGTTCGCTCGGCGACCCACCATGGCTTGCTGTGACGGAAAGTAACGATCGAGTGCGTGCGGTGACTCTCCGTCAGCGGCGTGCCCGGCCCGCCACGGAGGCATGCCCGCATGACTCACGCCCGCAGACTGCACGTTCTGGGCTTGGTGCTCGCGCTGCTCGTCGGCCTGCCTTCCTGGGCGCAGGCGGGCAGTTGGGCCGACGCGGCGGCGCGCCGCGAGGCCGCCGTCGCGGGCGAGGGCAAGTATCCGGTGGGCACCGGCGGCATGCCGCTGACGCGCGTGGCCGCGGGCGGGACGTCACGTTGGGTGATCAACCTCCCCGACCTGGCGGCGGGCGATCCGGACCTCGCGCTCACGGACCGCATCGACCACAGGTTGTCGTACGAGCCAGGATCGCTGCGCACCCCGCCGGGTGTGACCGGCCAAGTGACCTCCGGTGGACTGAGTCTGACGGGGCGTTACCCGACGGGCGTCGAAGGGCCCGCCACGGTCGCGGGAGCGCCTTTCGCGGGCGGCGCGGCGAAGGTGGCGGTCGATCCCGGCGCGTTCTACGCCGACGGGCGGGCGGACTCCCTGCACGTACGGGGCTGGCGCGCTGTGCGGGTCGACGGCGCGGCGGGTGGTTCTCGCGCGGTGACGGTGACCGTGCGGGACGCGGCGGGCAGCCCGCTGAAGGGCTTCACCAAGAGGAAGGTGAGGGACGGGCTGCTCGACCTGAGCGGGCTCGGGTATCCGGCGCACCGCGGCCAGGACACGTCGAAGGTGACGGTGGTGGCGCGCGGAGGAGCGGCGGGAGCGGCGGGAGTGCCGGGAGCGGCGGGAACGTCGGGGGCCCGCCTCGTCGTCGCGTTCTCGGGTGACGCCCCGCAGGTCTCGTACCGGGCGAAGGTGACGGGGGGCGGGGACGGGGACGAGGTCCAGGGGAGCGTGGAGACGGCCGGTGGGCGTGCGCTGCGGGCCGCGAAGGTGTGGATCGAGGCGGCGCCTGAGGCCGGGGGGAGCGCGACTCCGGAGACGGGCGGGAGCGCGGCCGCGAGGACGGGCAAGAGTCCGAAGAGTGACGGGAGTTCGGCGCTGAAGGCCGAGCTGAAGGCCGACAAGAGCGCGGCGCCGCCAGGGCCGCGGCGTGAGCGGACCGCCCCGGCGAAGGGATCTGCCTCGGCGAAGGGATCCACCTCGGCGAAGGGGCCCACCTCGGCGAAGGGACCCGCGCCGCGCACCGAGCGCCGCGGCGCCGGACGGGCGGCGGAGAACTGCACGCCCGAGCCGTGGGCGACGGACTGCCGCCGCTTCACGTACTCGGGCGCCGACGAGGCCTTCACGGTGCCGGACGGGGTGACGTCCGTGCAGGCGCGGATGTGGGGCGCGGGCGGTGGCGGCACCAAGACCTCCTACTACACCGGCCAACGGGGCGGCGGTGGCGGCGGGTTCACCCTCGGCACGCTGGCCGTCACGCCCGGCCAGGAGCTGACCATGATGGTCGGCCAGGGCGGCCAGATGGACAGCACGGCCACTCCTTACGGGTACGGGGGCCCCGGCGGCGCGGGGCGGACGGAGGCGAACGGCGCGAGCGGCGGCGGCCTGTCCGCGGTGTGGACCAGGAAGTCCGGCGAATGGGCCATGCCGCTGGTCGCGGGCGGTGGCGGCGGCGCGTCGCCCGGCGCGGACACCCAGACCCCCGTACCGGGCGGTGGCGGCGGCAACAGCGGCGGCGAGGACAACCGGCCCGCGTACTCGGGCCGCGGCGGCACCCAGACCGCGGGCGGCGCGGCCGCGACCCAGGGCGGCTGCGTCACCGCTCCGAAGGCGGGCAGGTCGCGCTGGGGAGGCGACGGCGGCTCCGCCGCGAGCAACGAGGGCGGTGGCGGTGGCGGTGGCGGGTACTTCGGTGGCGGCGGCGGCCGCTGCCAGTTGGCGTCCGGGGCCACCGATCTCAACGGCGCGGGCGGCGGGGGTTCCGGCTTCATCGGCGGCGACGGCGTCACCAACGGCCGTACGGTAGGCGGCGGTTCGAGCGCGGCCAACCAGCAGGGCGGCACGTCCGGCGGCCGTGGCGAGACGTTCTACCGCTCCGGCATCGGCGACGGGGGCGGCCCGACCAACGGCGGCAACGGCGAGATCGTCCTCCAGTGGATCACCGAGGTCGGCCTGAGCGTCACCAAGACCCCGGCGACGGGTTCGTACGTGGCGGGCGAGCCGCTCACCTACACCATCAGGATCGTCAACTCCGGTCCCGCGCCCGCGATCGGCGCCCGCGTGACCGACAGCCTGACAGGACCGCTGAAGGACTTCACCTGGAGCTGCAAGGCGGACGGCGGCGGCACCACCTCGTGCGGCACCACGACCTCGGGCACGGGGCCCATCGACCGGCTCGTCGACATCGCGCCGGGCAGAGCCGTGACGTACACCGTCACGGGGACCGTGCCCGCCGACACGACGGGACAGCTCCAGAACAGCGCGTTCGTGACCCGGCCCGCGGACACGACGGACGCCAACTGCAAGTCCTCGTGCCGCTCCGACTCCAGCCTGAACGCCGACCCCAAGGCGGGGCTGCAGCTCACCAAGGTGCTGACCACCTCGCCCGTCGTACCGGGCAAGGAGGTCACCTGGCGGGTCACACTGAAGAACACAGGACCCTCCGTGGCCCGGAACGTGGTGCTGAAGGACCGCGTTCCGACGGGCGTGACGAACGCGCGCATGAACGGCTCGTCGACCTGCACGCTCGCCGACGGCGAGTTCACCTGCACGGTCGTGGACATCCCGCCGGGCGTCAGCCGCCAGTGGGACCTGAGCGGCATCCTCGACGCGGACGCGACGGCGGCGCCGGAGAACACGGCGACGGTGACGGGCGGCCCGGACCCGAGCGCGGCCACCCGCACGGCGACGGCCTCACCGTCGACTGCCGCGCCCGAGGCGGGACTTGAGGTCACCAAGGTCCTGGTCACCTCGCCGGTCGTGCCGGGCGGGCAGATCGAGTGGCGGGTGTCCGTCAAGAACAGCGGGCCTTCGCGGGCGCGGAACGTGGTGGTCAAGGACACGGTTCCGGATGGGGTGACGGCTACGTCGATGCCGGGCTGCACGCTGGCCTCCGGCGTCTACACGTGTGCTGCCGTGGAGATCGCGGCGGGCGGTACGAAGACGTGGACGCTGAAGGGCACGCTCGACGCGGACGCGACGGCGACGCCCACGAACACGGTGAAGGTCACCGGCGGCCCCGACCCGAGCGCCTCCGAGCGCACGGCAGTCGCCTCGCCCTCCGCCTCGCCCGACGGCCGCGCCTCGCTGACCGTCACCAAGACCCTGGTCACCTCGCCGGTCGTGCCGGGCGAGGAGATCGAGTGGCGGGTGTCCGTCAAGAACGACGGGCCTTCGCGGGCGCGGAACGTGGTGGTCAAGGACACGGTTCCGGATGGTGTGACGGCTACGTCGATGGCGGGCTGCACGCTGGCCTCCGGCGTCTACACGTGTGCTGCCGTGGAGATCGCGGCGGGCGGTACGAAGACGTGGACGTTGAAGGGCACGCTCGACGCGGACGCGACGACGACGCCCACGAACACGGTGAAGGTGACGGGCGGCCCCGACCCGAGCGCCTCCGAGCGCACCGCCACCGCCTCGCCCACCTCAAGTCCCGATGCCCGCGCGGCACTTGAGATCACCAAGGTGCTCCTGACCTCGCCCGTCGTGCCCGGCGAGCAGATCCGGTGGCGGGTGACCGTCAAGAACACCGGCCCCTCCCGCGCCAGGAACGTGGTGGTCAGGGACACGGTGCCGGCGGACGTCTCCCGCCCCCGGATGCGGGCCGAGGCCGACGACACGGACTGCCCCCTCACCGGATCCACCGCCGTCTGCCCGGCCGTCGAACTGGCCCCTGGAGCCTCCGTCTCCTACCTCCTGACGGGCGTACTCGACCCGGGAGCCACCAAGACCCCGGTGAACACCGCGACCGTGACCGGCGGCCCCGACCCGAGCGCGGCCACGCGCACGGCGACGGCGTCCGCCACCGCGTCCCCCGCGGGCCGCGCCTCGCTGACCGTCACCAAGGTCCTTCTGACCTCGCCGGTGGTCGCGGGGCAGACGATCCAGTGGCGGGTGACGGTGCGGAACAGCGGGCCTTCCACGGCGCGCGACATCGTCGTACGGGACCGGATTCCCGCCTCGGTGACCGCCCCGCGCAAGATGGCCGACAGCGACGGTACGGAGTGCCCGATCACGGCGGACGAGGCGGTCTGCCCCGCCTTCGACCTGGCGGTCGGCGCGACGAAGACGTTCACCGTGACCGGCGTGCTCTCCTCGGAGGCGACGAAGACGCCGACGAACACGGTGACGGTGACCGGCGGCCCCGACCCGAGCGCGAGCGAGCACACGGCGGTCGCCTCGCCGAGCGAGTCCCTCACCCGCCGGGCCGATCTGACCCTCTCCAAGACGCTGCTGACCTCGCCCGTGGTGCCGGGCGGGCAGATCCGGTGGCGGGTCACGGTGAAGAACGACGGTCCGTCCAGGGCCCGTGAGGTGCAGGTCAACGACCCGATCCCGGACGGCGTCTCGAAGGCGTCGATGACGGCCGACGACGACGGCACGAGCTGCCCGGTCACCGCGGGCACGGCGAAGTGCCCGGAGGTCGAACTGGCCGTGGACGCCACGAAGTCGTACACCCTGACCGCGACGTTGGACGCGGACGCGACCGCGACGCCCACGAACACGGCGTTCGTGACGGGCGGGCCCGACCCGAGCACCGGGAACAACACGGCGACCGCCGTGCCGAGCCAATCTCCCGACGGCCAGGCGCGCTTGCGGCTGTCGAAGGTGCTGCTGACCTCGCCCGTGGTGCCGGGCGAGCGGATCCAGTGGCGGGTGACGGTCAAGAACGACGGCCCCTCGCGCGCCAGGAACGTGGTGGTCGAGGACCGCGTTCCTGCGTCGGTCGAGGACGCGACCCTGACGGACGACGCCAACAGCGCTGCCTGTCCCATCAGTTCGCGCACGGCCACCTGCCCCGCGATCGAGCTGGCGGTCGGCGCGTCCCGCTCGTACACCCTGAGCGGCACGCTCGCCGAGGACGCCACGAGCGTCCCCGTGAACACGGCTACAGCGACGGGCGGCCCCGACCCGGACGACGCGACGCACACCGCGACGGCCTCCCCTTCCGGCTCGCTCGACCCGCGGGCCCGCATCAGCATCTCCAAGACGCTGATCACCTCGCCCGTGGTGCCGGGCGGCGAGATCGAGTGGCGGGTGACGGTCACCAACAACGGCCCCTCCAGGGCCAGGAACCTCGTCGTACGCGACCGGATCCCGGCCGGTGTGAGCGAGCCGCGCTTCCGCGCCACCACGGACGAGGAGTGCCCGGTCACGGACGACGAGGCCGTCTGCCCGGCCTTCGACCTCGCGGTGGGCGCATCGCGGACGTTCGTCCTGACCGGAACCCTGGCGCCGGGCGAGACATCGGCACCGGAGAACACGGCGACGGTGACGGGCGGCCCCGACCCGAGCGCGGCCACGCGCACGGCGGTGGCCTCGCCCTCCACGGCGACCGGGCGCGCCTCGCTGAGTGTGACGAAGGTGTTGTTGACGTCCCCGGTGGTGCCCGGGGAGCGGATCCAGTGGAAGGTGACGGTCAAGAACGGCGGTCCTTCGAGGGCCCGGGACGTGGTCGTACGGGACCGGGTCCCCACGGACGTCAACTCCCCCTCCATGGACGGGGCGTCGGACTGCACGCTCACCTCGGGGGAATACGTCTGCGCGGCCGTGGACATCGCGCCCGGCGCATCGAAGTCGTGGACGTTGAGCGGCACGCTGGACGCGGACGCGACGGTGGCGCCGGTGAACTCGGTGACGGTGACGGGTGGTCCTGATCCGAGTGCTTCGGAGCGTACGGCGGTGGCGTCGCCGTCGGAGTCGGCGGAGCGGCGTGCTTCGTTGAGTGTGACGAAGGTGTTGTTGACGTCGCCGGTGGTGCCGGGGGAGCGGATCCAGTGGCGGGTGACGGTGAAGAACGGCGGTCCTTCGCGGGCCAGGAACGTCGTCGTGAAGGACACCGTTCCTGACGGGGTGCTGCGGCCTTCGATGACGGGTGATTCGGCCTGTACGCGGTCCGGGGCCGTGTTCACGTGTGATGCCGTGGAGATTCCGGCCGGTGGGTCGAAGTCGTGGACGTTGAGCGGGACGTTGGACGCGGATGCGACGGCGGCGCCGTCGAATTCGGTGACGGTGACGGGTGGTCCTGATCCGAGTGCTTCGGAGCGTACGGCGGTGGCGTCGCCGTCGGAGTCGGTGACCGGGCGGGCGTCGTTGAGTGTGTCCAAAGTGTTGTTGACGTCCCCGGTGGTGCCGGGCGAGCGGATCCAGTGGAAGGTGACCGTCACTAACGACGGGCCTTCGCGGGCACGGGGCGTGGTGGTGCGTGACGCCGTGCCCGACGGGGTCAGCAAGGCTTCTATGAGCGGGAGTTCGGAGTGTGCGCTCGCCTCCGGCGAGTTCACCTGCGCGGCCGTCGACATCGCGGTCGGCGCGTCGAAGTCGTGGACGCTGAGCGGCACGCTCGCCTCGTCGGCCACCAAGGCCCCGGCCAACTCGGCCACGGTGACCGGCGGCCCCGACCCGAACACGCCGACGCACACGGCCGTGGCGTCGCCCACCGGCGAGGTCTCGGGGCGCACCTCGCTCACCATCTCCAAGGTGCTCGTCACCTCGCCGGTGCTGCCCGGCGGCCGGATCGAGTGGCGGATCACGGCCAAGAACGACGGACCGTCCGACGCCCCGGTGGTCAACGTCGTGGAGAAGACGCCCGACGGCGTGACGGACGCGACGATGACCGGCGGCACCGAGCCGTGCACCGCGTTCGGCAGCAACGGCTTCCTCTGCTCGGAGAGCATCGCGGCGGGCGCCAGCGTCACCTGGACGCTGGCCGGGACCCTGGACCGCAAGGCCAAGGAGGCACCGGCGAACACCGTGACGATGATCGAGGGACCCGTCCCGCGCGACACGGTCACCGGCACCACCGCCAGCGCGAGCCCCGTCGCCGCCCAGCGCGTCGAGATCTCCAAGAAGGCCGACCACACCTCGGTCGGGGCGACCGGCACCGTGAAGTACACGGTCACCGTCGCCAACACCGGTGGCAATGACGTCACGGGCGTACGCGTCGTCGACGACCTCACCGACGTCGTCGACGACGCCGCGTACAACGAGGACGCGCGCGCGGCGAGCGGCACGACGTCCTACGCCGAACCCAGGCTGACCTGGACCGGCGACATCGCGCGCGGCGAGAGCGCGACCTTCACCTACAGCGTGACCGTGCCGGAGAAGCTGCTCGCGGGCGGCGACCGGAAGCTGGTCAACACCGTCTCCAGCGACGTTCCTGGCGGCAACTGCCCGGCAGGGTCCCCGGAGGCGGAGTGCACGGTGACGGTCGGCGTCAGCGACCTGTCCCTGAGCAAGTCGGTGAGCCCGCGCCTGCCGAAGCCGGGCGAGCAGGTCACCTACACGGTCGAGGTGCGCAACGGCGGCACCGCGCCCTACCGGGACTACACCCTCAGCGACGACCTCTCCGGAGTGCTCGACGACGCCGAGTGGAACGATGACGCGCGCGCGTCGTCGGGCCCGGCGCCGGTCCTCGACCCCGTGCGCGAGAAGCTGACGTGGACGGGCGACATCGCGGCGGGCGGCACGGTGACCCTCACGTACTCGGTCACCGCCGACCGGCTCCCGCGCGGCGACGCCCGCCTGAAGAACCGCGTCACCTCGCCCGAGCCGGGCGCCAACTGCCCGCCGGGCGCCGCGAAGCCGGGCCCCGAGTGCGGCACGGACAGCGGGCTGCCGAGGCTGCGCGTGGAGCACCACGCGGACCAGACGGCCGCCCGGCGGGGCGACCGGGTCGCGTACGTCGCCACGATCACCAACACCGGGAAGGCGGCGGCCGACAAACCCGTCTTCTTCATCGGCATCGACGACGTCGTCGACGACGCGACCCTCGTGGGTGACCCCGCCGCGGACCGGGGCACGGCACGGGTCGTCGACCGGGTGGAGCGGGCCGGGACCGGGGCCGTGCGAGCCGGGACCGGGGCCGTGCGGGCCGCCGCGCCGCACACGCACGAGAAGCTGATCCGCTGGGAGGACGGCGGCCTCGCCCCCGGCCAGAAGGCCACCGTCCGCTACTCCGCGGAGGTCAAGCGCACGGACCACGGGAACCGGATCCTGACCTCCTACCTGTGGACGCCGTTCGACCCCAGCAACTGCCCGACGGACACGCACGACCGCCAGGAGTGCCTGGTCACCACGCGCGTGTCGCTCCTCGACTTCAAGAAGTCGGTGCTCGGCGGCACGTCCCCCAAGCCGGGGGAGAAGGTGACGTACACCGTCGAGGTCACCAACAAGGGCACGGCCGCCTTCCAGGACGCGGGGTTCACCGACGACCTCTCCGGAGTGCTCGACGACGCCACGTACAACGGCGACGCGAGCGCGAGCGAGGGCCGTGTGTCCTACGCGCCGCCCGTCCTGCGCTGGACGGGCACGCTGCCCGCGGGAGGCCGGGTCACCGTCACGTACTCCTTCACGGTCAAGGCGAAGCCCGGCGACCGCACCCTGGAGAACGGCGTCGTGGCGACCGGCCCCGGCACCAACTGTCCGAAGGGCTCGACCGCCCGGGACTGCCGCGCGGGCACCGTCAAGATCACGCTCCCGCCCGAGCCGCCGGGCCCGAGCCCCAGCCCCACCACGCCGGTGCTGCCGCCCACCGGGACCGACGACCACAGCACGGCCCTCGCCATCGCGGCGGCCCTCGCGGGCCTGCTCGGCCTCGCGCTGGTCCTGCTCGCGAGGAGCCGAGGGACGGCCGTCCGCAGGGGCCGCCGCCACTAGCCTCCGTGTCCCCTGCTCCTGCTACCCCTGCTACTCCTGCGCGATCACGACCGCCGTCCCGTACGCGCAGACCTCCGCGGCCCCGTCCAGCGCCTCGGTGACGTCGAAGCGGAACATCAGGACGGCATTGGCGCCACGCGCGCGTGCCTGCTCGATGAGGCGCTCCATGGCCTGGTTGCGGGTCTCCACGAGCGTCTTGGTGAGCCCCTTGAGCTCGCCGCCGATCATGGACTTCAGACCCGCGCCGATCTGGCTGCCGAGGTGCCTGGACCGCACGGTGAGGCCGAAGACCTCACCGATCACGCGGGTCACCCGGTACCCCGGCACGTCGTTCGTGGTCACGACCAGTACGTCGGACTGGGGATTGAGGCCCCCGCCGAAATCTTCGATACCCATGGCACACAGCTTTGTCCCAGTTGTCGCACAGTGCACCCTGGGAGGGACGGTGGAACCTGGTCGAGTCACCTCACGTTGATAGCTTTGGGCGGCTGCACCCGCCGCCGCACCGCCCCCTCACCCCCAGGAGCCCGGAACCGTGACGACGCTTGCGCTCGGACCAAGCTGGCTGGATCCGGATTACCTGCTGAACCAGTTCGGTCTCTGGGGCCTGCTGGTGATCGTCTTCGCCGAGTCGGGCCTGCTGATCGGCTTCTTCCTGCCGGGCGACTCGCTGCTGTTCACCACGGGCCTGCTGATCACGACGAACAAGCTGGACACCCCGCTGTGGCTGGCCTGCCTGCTGATCTGCCTCGCCGCGATCCTCGGCGACCAGGCGGGCTACCTGTTCGGCAAGAAGGTCGGCCCCTCGCTCTTCAACCGCCCGGACTCCAAGCTCTTCAAGCAGGAGAACGTGGTCAAGGCCCACGAGTTCTTCGAGAAGTACGGCCCGAAGTCCCTGGTCCTGGCCCGCTTCGTGCCGATCGTGCGCACCTTCACGCCGATCATCGCGGGTGTCTCCGGCATGCGGTACCGCTCGTTCATCACGTTCAACGTCATCGGCGGCGTCCTGTGGGGCGCGGGCGTGACGCTGCTCGGCGCCTGGCTGGGGAACATCGAGTTCGTCCACAAGAACATCGAGGCGATCCTCATCCTGATCGTCCTCATCTCGGTGGTCCCGATCGCCATCGAGTTCCTGAGGGCACGCAGCAAGTCCAAGAAGGCGGCGGCGGCGTCGGCCGATGGCGGCCCCCAGGGCACGCCCCCGACGCAGCGCGGCAGGCACGCGAAGCGGTAGCGATTCACCTTCAGCCGGTCCGGAGGAAAATCAGCCCGTCCGGCGTTTGAGGACCGGGGGCCCGGGGGCAGCGCCCCCCCCGAAACCCCGGCCCACAGGGTCAGAACCCCCTGGTCCGCTTAGCCGCACGCCGATTCGCCGCAGAAGCGGCCCCCGGCACCTTCAGGATCAACCGCGACACCTCACTCCCCAGGTTCACGCCGATTGCGATGGCAAGCGCCGTCGCGACGGCCTTGGTGAGCGAGTTGATGCCCGTGTTGAGATCGTTCTGCGCCAGGGCGAGCAGCCCGAAGTACGTCGCGCTACCCGGCAGCAGCGGCCCGATCGCAGCCGTCACGTACGGCAGTGAGGACGCGAATCGATAGCGCGAGAAGAGCTGCCCGAACAGCCCCACGAGTCCGGCCGCGATAGCTGTCGCCGCGACCGGCGAGAGCTTGAGCGGGGTCTGCGCGAGCGCACCGAACATCACCCAGGCGATGCCGCCGTTGAGGGTCACGATCGCCACGGTGTGACGTTCCTGCTGGAGCAGGATCGCGAAGGCGAGGCTCAGCGCCATCGACGCCAGGATCTGGATGACAGGACGCGACGAGGTCACGCCGAACTTCGTCTCCGGAGTCAGGTTCGTCGCGTCCAGCATCACGCCGAGCGACAGCACGAGCAGGACGCCGCAGACGATGCCCACGATGAGGTACATGACCTCCAGGAGGCGCGCGGCGGCGGTGATGTAGTAGCCGGTCAGGCCGTCCTGCACACCGGCCACCAGGGCCCGCCCGGGGATCAGCGCGAAGAGCCCACCGGTGATGACCGCGGAGGCCATCGATGCCTCCGTATGCGTGAAGCTGAGCGCCACACCCATCAGGGCGGGCGGCATCGCGGCGCCCACGAACTGGTAGAACTCCGGCAGCCCGCGCCCCGCGCACAGCCAGGCGAGCCGGTCGCCGAGCATCGCGCCGAAAGCGGCCACTACGAAGACGAGCGCGCCACCGCCGACGAGTACGGAGGCGGACCCCGCGAGCAGCCCGCTGGCCGCCGTGAGCGCCCAGCCGGGGTAGGGGTGGCGGTTACGGCGGATGCCCGCCAGACGGCGGTAGGCCTCCTCCAGGGAGACGTCGATGTCCGGGTCGCTGATGTCGTCCACCAGGTGGAAGACGGCCGCGAGCCGCGTGTAGTCGGTGCCGCGGCGGCGCACCGTCCTGGAGGCCGTGATGGGGTCGTCGACGAGCGAGGGCTGGTGCGAGATCGACAGGAGCGTGAACGTCACGTTCGGCTCGCAGCGGTCCAGGCCGTAGGACCGGCAGACGGCGAACATGGCCGCCTCGACGTCCTCGGCGCCCTCACCGCCCGCGAGCAGCAGCTCCCCGATGCGCAGCGTCAGGTCGAGCACGCGGGGCACGGCGGGCCCGGTCTCGTCCTCCTGCTTCTGCGCGGCCTCCGGAGCGGGCCGCTCGGCGACCGGCATCCGCAGCATCGTGCGCATCTGGTCCTGCCAGGGCACCTCCTTGGTGAGCTTCACCAGGGGGATGCCCTGCGCGGGCGTGAAGGCCTGCGGAGGGTTGCGGGAGCTGTAGGTGTGCGGCGTGGTGAACGCCGACTTCTCCGTCTCCTGCGTCGTCGACGCGGGGGTGGCCAGGCCCGTGGGGATCGCGAACTCCGACGTGGTCTGCGATTCGTCATCGAGCGTCGGTGCCTGCTGCGTCACCCCGCTGGGCTGCACGAAGGCGCTGCGGGCCTCGTCCGACTGCGGTTTGCGGTCCTCGGCCTCCTGCTCGGACACTCCTTGCCTCACTTCTCGTCCGACACGTGCGCACCCTCCGTACGCCAGTATGAGCACAGATCCGTACGTCAGTATGAGCACAGAAACGCGAACGGGCCGCGCGATCCGGAAGTCGGATCACGCGGCCCGTTCGAAGCCGGTGGCGGCCGGTGGCTCAGTGGCCGCCCTGCGCCTCCGCGCGCTTGTACGACTTCTCGATCTCGGCCTCGGCGTCCGCACGGCCGACCCAGTCGGCGCCCTCGACGGACTTGCCGGGCTCCAGGTCCTTGTAGACCTCGAAGAAGTGCTGGATCTCCAGGCGGTCGAACTCGGAGACGTGGTGAATGTCGCGCAGGTGCTCCACGCGGGGGTCCGAGGCCGGGACGCAGAGCAGCTTGTCGTCGCCGCCCGCCTCGTCGGTCATCCGGAACATGCCGATCGCGCGGCACTTGATGAGGCAGCCCGGGAAGGTCGGCTCGTCCAGGATGACGAGGGCGTCCAGCGGGTCACCGTCCTCGCCGAGGGTGTTCTCGACGAATCCGTAGTCCGCGGGGTAGCTGGTCGACGTGAAGAGGCGACGGTCCAGACGGATCCGGCCGGTCTCGTGGTCCACCTCGTACTTGTTCCGCGAACCCTTCGGGATCTCGATGGTGACGTCGAACTCCACGGGTGGCTCCTCCATGATCAGCACATACTTCGGGTGATTAAGTGTCCCTCACGCAGATGTGTGATCGCGAAAGGGGCTGGACGTCGTGCCGGAGCTCAAGCCTTGGCAGCGGCCTCGGCAGCTGTGGAGACAGCTGCCCAAGCCCTCTGCCGTCAAGCTCCCCCGGGTTTCGGGGAAGCTCAAGACCTGGCAGCTCACGGCGGGTGCCGCCACCGTCGGCCTGGCGATCTCGGCCGGGGCGGTGGCCGCGGCCGGCCCTTGGGACTCCTCCGGCCAGCGTACGGCCGAGCGGGACTGGGCCGCTTCCCGGGAAGCCGGGGGTGGCGCAGATCACGGAGGTCGTACGCCCGGACGACCTCCCAGCGCGCCCTCCGTGCTCGCCGGGCTCGGCGCGCCCGCGGGGACGGCGCCCGTGCCGACGGGACGCGCCCTGGCCGACGTCCTCGACCCGATCATGAAGGATCCCGCGCTCGGCCCCGAGAAGGCGGCCGTCGTGGTGGACGCGGCCTCCGGCAAGCGCGTCTACGGCAAGGACGCGGACAAGCTCCTGACGCCCGCCTCCACGATCAAGATCGCCACGGCGGTCGCGGCGCTGGGCTCCGTGGGACCCGATCACCGCATCACCACCAAGACGGTGATCGAGACCGACGCCCCCGGCACCCCCGAGGTCGTCCTGGTCGGCGGCGGCGACCCCACGCTCACCGCCCGCAAGGACGGCCGCTACACCGACACCGCGGCGAACCTGCGCACCCTCGCCGAGGACACCGCCCGCGCCCTGAAGGCCCGCGACGTCGACGAGGTGACCCTCTCGTACGACACCTCGCTGTACTCCGGCCCTGTGCCGCACCCGATCAGCCCGAACGAGAACATCACGCCGGTCAGCCCCCTGATGGTCGACGAGGGCCGCCTCGACGACTCGTCGAGCGGCCCCGCGCCGCGCACCGAGGACCCGGCGGGCGACGCGGTGCGCAAGTTCGAGGGCTTCCTCAAGGACCACGGCATCAAGACGAAGGGGCAGCCAGGACCCTCCAAGGCGTCGGGCCGCGCCGAGTCCCTCGCCAAGACCGAGTCGCCGCCGCTGTCCTTCCTGGTCGAGCGGATGCTGACGCACAG
This sequence comes from Streptomyces kanamyceticus, assembly GCF_008704495.1. NCBI lineage: Bacteria > Bacillati > Actinomycetota > Actinomycetes > Kitasatosporales > Streptomycetaceae > Streptomyces > Streptomyces kanamyceticus. The sequence continues at coordinate 4,563,169 of NZ_CP023699.1, read as the reverse complement.
CGACAACGACATCGCCGAGCACCTGGCACGCCAGACGGCGCTCGCCGCCAAGGAGCCCGCCAGCTTCGACGGCGCGGGCGCGGCCACCCGCGCGGCGCTAGACAAGCTCGAACTCCCCGTCGGAGACGCCGTGTTCGCCGACGGCAGCGGCCTGGACCGCGCCGACCGGGCATCGGCCCTGCTGCTCACCGAGCTCCTGGACCGCGCCGCCGACCCCGCCCGCCCCGAACTGCGCTCCGTCCTGACGGGCCTGCCCATCGCGGGCTTCACCGGCACCCTCGTCGACCGCTACCCCAAGGACTCCCCTGGCACCGGCCTGGTCCGCGCCAAGACCGGCACGCTCACCGGCGTGAACACCCTCTCCGGCACGGTCGTGGACGCCGACGGCCGCCTCCTGGTCTTCGCCTTCATGACCACGGGCACCACGGACGCGAAGGCGGCCCAGAAGGCGTTGGACAGCATGGCTTCGACGGTGGCGAACTGCGGCTGCAGGTAACGGGCCCCGTCGGGGGGGCAGGGCCCCGTTAGGGGCGCGGGGCTGTGACATGTGCGGCTCCGGGCCCCGTTAGGGGCGCGGGGAACTGCGCGCTCAGCCCCCTCCGGCCCGCGGATGAAACACCGCCGGGGCCCAGCCCCGGGGCCCCTAGGGGCACGCCCAGGGCCAAGCCCGGGTTCCAACCCCCTCCACGCCGGGGAGGGACCACGTACGGTTGACGCATGACGAGCATCGGTGGTGCCGAGATGGTCGACTGGAATCTCGCGGTGGCGACCGCGACCCGCCTGGTGCGCCCGGGCCCTGAGGTGAGCCGGGACGAGGCACGCGCCGTCGTCGCGGAGCTCCGCAGGCACGCCAAGTCCTCGGAGGAACACGTCCGTTCCTTCACGCGGATGGGCACGGAAGAGATCCACGACACCCCCGTGCTCGTCGTGGACCGCGCAGGCTGGGTCCGGGCGAACGTGGCAGGTTTCCGCGAGCTCCTCAAGCCCCTCCTGGAGAAGATGCAGGACCGGCGGGGAGCGGGCCCCGGCGGCGCCGTGCTCGGCGCGGTCGGCGGCAAGGTGACGGGCGTGGAGCTGGGCATGCTCCTGTCCTTCCTGGCCTCCCGCGTCCTCGGGCAGTACGAGACCTTCGCCCCGGCCACCCGCGAGCTCCCCGCGGGGGCGAACGGCGGCGGCAGGCTCCTGCTCGTCGCACCGAACATCGTGCACGTCGAGCGCGAACTGGACGTGAACCCCCACGACTTCAGGCTCTGGGTCTGCCTCCACGAGGAGACGCACCGCACCCAGTTCTCCGCCGTGCCCTGGCTCCGCGACCACATCGAGGGTGAGATCCAGTCGTTCCTCGGCGAGACCGAGGTCGATCCCATGACGGTCCTGGAGCGCGTCAGGGAGGCCGCCCAGTCGCTGGCTGGCGGGCGCCCCGAGGGCGAGGAGGACGACGGCGGGCGCTCCCTCGTCGAGCTGGTGCAGACCCCCGCCCAGCGCGAGATCCTCGCCCGCCTCACGGCCGTGATGTCCCTCCTGGAGGGCCACGCGGACTTCGTGATGGACGGCGTGGGACCCGCCGTGGTGCCCTCCGTCGCCGAGATCAGGGAGAAGTTCAAGGAGCGGCGGGCTCGCGGGGCGAGCCGCCTGGACCAGGCGCTGCGCAAGCTCCTCGGCCTCGACGCGAAATTGCGCCAATATCGCGACGGCGAGCGCTTTGTGCGCGCGGTCGTGGGCGAGGTCGGCATGGACGGCTTCAACCGCGTCTGGACGTCTCCGAACACGCTGCCCACCAAGGCGGAGATCGCCAAACCGGCGGACTGGGTCGCGAGGGTGCACCGTAAGGGAGAGTGAGGGACCGGATGCGGCCGATGGCAGGAGAACGCCCCCGCAATCACCCGTCCGAGGGACCGTAGGCGCTGGGTAGGCGTGCAATGCTCGGGGAACGGCTCGGCTCTGTCACCATCGACACACTCTGAGTGACCGAACTCAAGGGAAAGCAAGGTCCCCCGAGGGGCCCCGAACTCCCGAGTTGGTCCTGAGTGACTGATTCCGAGGCTCACCCCCCGAACTTCATGAAGGGAACCGGACATGGGTCCCCATCCTGCGGTCGCGGCGATACGCCTGGCGGTCCGCCGCGTACTCCACGACGTACTGACCGACGTACAGCGCAGCACCGAGAACGACCCCCCACTCGCGCGCGAGCAGGCCCAGCCGCTCGTGCTCGTCGCATGCTCCGGCGGCGCCGACTCCATGGCGCTCGCCTCCGCCCTCGCCTTCGAGGCCCCCAAGCTCGGCATCCGCGCCGGCGGCGTCACCGTCGACCACGGCCTGCAGCCGGGCTCGGACCTGCGCGCCGCCGAGGTCGTGGTGCGCATGACCGCGCTCGGCCTGACCCCGGCCGAGTCCGTCGCCGTGGACGTGGGCAGGGACGGCGGCCCCGAAGCCGCCGCCCGTGACGCCCGCTACGCAGCCCTGGATGCCGCCGCCGAACGGCATTCAGCAGCCGCCGTCCTGCTCGGGCACACCCGCGACGACCAGGCGGAGACCGTCCTGCTCGGTCTCGCCCGCGGTTCCGGGATCCGCTCCCTGTCCGGAATGGCCGCGACCTCGGGGGCCGCGGGACGTTACCGGCGCCCCTTCCTGCACATCGACCGGCAGACCGCCCGCAAGGCCTGCATGGTCCAGTCGCTGCCCGTCTGGGACGACCCGCACAACACCGACCCGGCGTACACCCGCTCCCGGCTGCGCCACGAGGGCCTGCCCGCGCTGGAGAAGGCGCTCGGCAAAGGCGTCGTCGAGGCCCTCGCCCGTACGGCGCAGTTGTCCAGGGACGATGCCGACGCGCTCGACAGCTGGGCGGCCCAGGCCGAGACGAGCGTGCGGGACGCCACGGGCCTCCTGGAGTGCGCCAAGCTCTACGCCCTGCCGCCCGCCGTGCGCCGCCGCATCGTGCGCAGGGCCGCCATCGAGGCCGGGGCGCCCGCCGGTTCGCTGTTCGCCCGGCACATCGAAGAGGTCGACCGTCTGATCACCGGCTGGCGCGGCCAGGGGGCCATCAATCTCCCGGGCAAAGTCGTGGCTCAGCGGCAGGGTGGCAGACTGGTGATCCGGCAAGGCTGACGAGAGGGCCACGTTCACCGTGGGCCCCGTGTGGCCGGTGTGACGACCGAAAGTGATGCGGGTGGACGCGAAAGACATGGGCACCGACCTTCAGTCGGTGCTCATCACCAAGGAAGAGATCGACGCGAAGCTGGCTGAGCTGGCCGCGAAGGTCGACGCGGAGTACGCGGGCAAGGACCTGCTGATCGTCGGCGTCCTCAAGGGCGCGGTGATGGTCATGGCGGACCTGGCGCGTGCGCTGTCCACCCCCGTCACGATGGACTGGATGGCCGTCTCGTCGTACGGGGCGGGCACGCAGTCCTCGGGCGTCGTCCGGATCCTCAAGGACCTGGACACCGACATCAAGGGCAAGCACGTCCTGATCGTCGAGGACATCATCGACTCCGGTCTGACGCTGTCCTGGCTGCTCTCCAACCTCGGTTCGCGGGAGCCCGCCTCCCTCGAGGTGTGCACGCTGCTGCGCAAGCCGGAGGCGGCGAAGGTCGCGATCGACGTGAAGTGGATCGGCTTCGACATCCCCAACGAGTTCGTCGTGGGATACGGCCTCGACTTCGCGGAGAAGTACCGCAACCTCCCGTTCGTCGGGACGCTCGCTCCGCACGTCTACGGAGGCTGACGCTCCGTAAGGGCGTACGCGGCGTCGGGGAACCCTCACCCGTTTCCCGCCGTTGGAGCAAGGGAAGGCGGGATTGCCAGCACTCCCGTGCGGCTTCGGGTCACAATGCTGGGGTACCGTCCGAAGAACAGTCTTTATCAAACTCACTATGGCAGGAGGGACGGGGCGTCATCGCTCCGTATGGATGGACGTGAAGCGATACTTCCGTGGGCCAGTCATGTGGATCGTGCTGGCCGTCCTTGCCGTGGTCGTGTTGATGCAGGTCGTCGGCTCGTCCGGTGGCTACAAGACGGTGGACACCGGCCAGGTCGTCCAGGCGATCAACGACAACAAGGTCGAATCAGCCAAGCTCACCACCGGTGACGAGCAGATCATCAAGGTCGAGCTCAAGGACGGCCAGAAGGTCAAGGACAGCAGCAAGATCCAGGCGAGCTACATCGGCGACCAGGGCGTCGACCTCGCCAAGTCCCTGCAGGCCAAGTACGAGAGCAAGGACATCCCGGACGGTTACACCGTCTCCCCGTCGAAGCAGAACCCGTTCGTCGGCATTCTGCTTTCGCTGCTCCCCTTCGTCCTCATCGTCGTCGTCTTCCTGTTCCTGATGAATCAGATGCAGGGCGGCGGCTCCCGGGTCATGCAGTTCGGGAAGTCCAAGGCCAAGCTGATCACCAAGGACACCCCGAAGACGACCTTCTCCGATGTGGCGGGGTCCGACGAGGCGGTCGAGGAGCTCCACGAGATCAAGGAGTTCCTCCAGGAGCCGGCGAAGTTCCAGGCGGTCGGCGCCAAGATCCCCAAGGGCGTGCTCCTCTACGGCCCGCCCGGTACGGGTAAGACGCTGCTCGCGCGCGCCGTCGCCGGTGAGGCCGGGGTGCCGTTCTACTCGATCTCCGGTTCCGACTTCGTCGAGATGTTCGTCGGTGTCGGTGCCTCCCGTGTGCGTGACCTCTTCGAGCAGGCCAAGGCGAACGCCCCGGCGATCGTCTTCGTCGACGAGATCGACGCGGTGGGTCGCCACCGCGGTGCCGGTCTCGGCGGTGGCCACGACGAGCGCGAGCAGACGCTGAACCAGCTGCTCGTCGAGATGGACGGCTTCGACGTGAAGGGCGGCGTCATCCTGATCGCCGCCACGAACCGGCCCGACATCCTCGACCCGGCGCTGCTTCGCCCGGGCCGTTTCGACCGGCAGATCGCCGTCGACCGCCCGGACATGCTGGGCCGTCTGGAGATCCTCAAGGTCCACCAGAAGGGCAAGCCGGTCGCTCCGGACGTCGACCTGGGCGCGGTCGCCAGGCGTACGCCGGGCTTCACGGGCGCCGACCTGTCGAACGTGCTGAACGAAGCGGCGCTCCTCACGGCGCGCAGCGACAAGAAGCTGATCGACAACCACTCCCTCGACGAGGCGATCGACCGCGTCGTGGCGGGCCCGCAGAAGCGGACCCGGATCATGTCCGACAAGGAAAAGAAGATCACCGCGTACCACGAGGGCGGCCACGCCCTGGTAGCGGCGGCCTCTCCGAACGCGGACCCGGTCCACAAGATCACGATCCTGTCCCGCGGCCGTGCCCTGGGTTACACCATGGTCCTGCCCGAAGAGGACAAGTACTCGACCACGCGCAACGAAATGCTCGACACGCTCGCGTACATGATGGGCGGGCGCGCGGCCGAGGAGCTCGTCTTCCACGACCCGACGACGGGCGCCGCGAACGACATCGAGAAGGCCACCAGCACGGCCCGCGCGATGGTCACGCAGTACGGCATGACCGAGCGGCTCGGCGCGATCAAGTTCGGCGGTGACAACAGCGAGCCCTTCCTCGGGCGCGAGATGGGTCACCAGCGGGACTACTCGGAAGAGGTCGCGGCGCTGGTCGACGAAGAGGTCAAGAAGCTCATCGAGACCGCGCACAACGAAGCGTGGGAGATCCTCGTCGAGAACCGCGACATCCTCGACAACATGGTTCTCCAGCTGCTCGAGAAGGAGACCCTCGGCAAGGAGCAGATCGCCGAGATCTTCGCGGGCATCGTGAAGCGCCCGGCCCGCCCGGCGTGGACCGGTTCCTCGCGGCGTACGCCCTCGACCCGCCCGCCGGTGCTCTCCCCCAGGGAGCTGTCACTGACGAACGGTGCGAACGGCGCCACCCCCGCGGTGACCGCGGGCACGGCGGACCAGCCCATCGAGGTCGTCCCGGAGGACCGTCCCGAGAGCTGATCCCGCGAGCCTCAGCAGGCCCGGAATGGATGCCGCGCCCCCCTGGTTTTAGCCTGGGGGGCGCGGCTTATTTCGTACGCCCGCAATTGGCACGCTCACTCCCGCGCACGGCAGGCGCGGGAACGTACAGGAACGAGGCACAGATGACCGACCCCGTGACGCTGGACGGCGAGGGCGCGATCGGTGAGTTCGACGAGAAGCGGGCCGAGAACGCCGTGCGAGAGCTCCTGATCGCCGTGGGGGAGGACCCCGACCGGGAGGGGCTGCGGGAGACCCCGGGGCGCGTCGCACGGGCGTACAAGGAGATATTCGCCGGTCTGTGGCAGAAGCCGGAGGACGTCCTGACGACGACGTTCGATCTCGGCCACGACGAGATGGTCCTGGTGAAGGACATCGAGGTGCAGAGTTCCTGCGAGCACCACCTGGTGCCGTTCCACGGCGTCGCCCACGTCGGCTACATCCCGTCGGCGGACGGCAAGATCACCGGTCTGTCGAAGCTGGCCAGGCTCGTGGACGTGTACGCCCGCAGGCCGCAGGTCCAGGAGCGGCTGACCACCCAGGTCGCCGACTCCCTGATGCAGATCCTGGAGCCGCGCGGCGTGATCGTGGTCGTCGAGTGCGAGCACATGTGCATGTCGATGCGCGGGGTGCGCAAGCCGGGAGCGAAGACCATCACCTCCGCGGTGCGCGGGCAGCTGCGCGATCCCGCGACGCGCAATGAGGCGATGAGCCTGATCATGGCGCGCTGAGGCGGAGCGGTTCCGGCTGATCCACTCAAATCGCCTGCCGGGGACGGCGGTTGTGGCGGAAGTGCGGGACGCGATGCCGCGTTGGCCGAAAGACTGCGTGCATGACACAGACAAGCAAGCAGTCGCTGCCCACCCGCAGGCTCGGCGGCCTTGAGGTCTCCGCGCTGGGATACGGCGCCATGGTGCTCTCCCCCGGGGTGTACGGCGAGGTCGACGACGAGCGCGGCGAGCGGGCGCTGCGGGCGGCCGTCGACGCGGGCGCCACGATCATCGACACCTCCGACGGCTACGGGGCCGACGGGCACAACGAACGGCTCGTCGGCCGCGCTCTTCGGGGGCGCCGCGACCGGGTCGCGATAGCCACCAAGTTCGGCTTCCGGCTGCCGGAGGGCGTCGAGCCGCACCCCTTCCCCATCGGGTACGCCTTCGGGGAGCTCGCGGTCAACGGCGACCCCAAGCACGTGCGCGGCTACGCGGAGGCGAGCCTGCGCGGCCTGGAGACGGACTACATCGACCTGTACTACCCGCACTTCCCCGACCCGCAGGTGCCCTTCGAGGACACTGTCGGCGCGGTCGCCGAGCTGATCGAGGCGGGGCTCGTGCGCCATCTCGGGCTCTCCAACGTGACGGCGGGACAGCTGCGGGCCGCGCACGCCGTGCACCCCGTGGCCGCGGTGCAGATCGAGTGGTCGATGTGGAAGCCCGCCGAGCCGGAACTGCTCGCCGCGGCGCGCGAGCTGGGGGTCGGGCTCGTGCCGTGGTCGCCGCTGGGCGCCGGGTTCCTGACCGGCACGGTCGGCAAGGTCGACGAGGGGGACTTCCGGCAGAACGCGCCGCGCTTCGACGCGGCGAACCTGAAGGCGAACAACGACCGCTTCGCGCCCGTGCGGGGTGTGGCGGCGGAGCTGGGCATCACCCCGGCGCAGCTGGCCCTCGCCTGGCTGCTCCACCAGGACCCGAACGTGGTGCCGATCCCCGGCAGCCGTACGCCCGCGCACATCGAGGAGAACCTCGCCGCGGCGCTGGTGGAGCTGGACGCGGAGGTGCTCACGCGGCTGGCGGGGATCCTCGGCGAGACGGAGGTCGAGGGCGGGACGCTGATGTAGGCGTCCGGGAGATCGCCTGCGGGTGCCTGTGGGCTGCTGGAGGCGCCTGTGAGGGGCGGGGAGCGCGGGTCCGGCGTTACGCCGCCGGGGCCGCCCCCGCGTCCTCGTCGTCGTCCTCAGGGAGCTTGCACACCCGCTCCATGAAGAAGGCCGCCGCTATGACGGCGATGCCCATCAGGACCGAGAGCCCGGCGTAGAGCGCCTGGTCCCGGCGCGCGGGGATGTCGAGGAACTCCAGCATGAACGCGCCCACGCCGCCGTACATCCCCGAGACGAGGGCCGCGACCAGGGCGCTCGCCTGGCCGAAGACCAGGGCGCGCGCGGCCATCATCGGGTCCACGCCCTTGGCGTCGGGGCGTCGCTCGCGCTGGGCGCGCAGCCGGGAGCGCAGCGAGAGCGCCGTCGCAAGGAGGACGACGGCGATCACCGCGAGCACGATGGGCGCGGCCAGCGGAACCCGCGGCAGCGTGCCGACGGAGTCCCACAGGCGGGCGCCCGACCAGGACAGCACTCCGGCCACGAGGAAGAGGCCGGCCAGTGTCCTGATGCGCAGTTGCTTCACGGGTGACCCTTCATCGGCTTGCTTTTCTCGACCGCCTTCTCCAACGACTACTCGGGCAGCCGGAGTTCCAGGTCGGCGCGGGGCAGGACGCCGTCGCGGCCGATGCCTGCGAGCAGCTCGGCCACCGGGCCGCGCCCCGCGACCTGGGCCTCGGGCTCCACGTCGTACCAAGGGGCGAGCACGAAGGCACGTTCATGCGCGCGCGGGTGGGGCAGCGTGAGCGTCGGGTCGTCGGAGACCACGTCGGCGTACGCCACGATGTCCACGTCGATCGTGCGGGGGCCCCAGCGCTCGTCGCGTACGCGGTGGAAGGCCTCCTCGACCGCGTGCGCGCGCTCCAGGAGGGAGGCGGGCGGCAGCGTCGTCTTCACCACGACCACCGCGTTGAAGTACGAGGGCTGGGAGCCGGGGTCGACGCCCCACGGCTCGGTCTCGTACACCGGGGAGACGGCCTTGACGCGCAGCCCCGGGGTGTCCTCCAGGGCGTCGATGGCGCCCTGGAGGGTCTCGAGGCGGTTGCCCAGGTTGCTGCCGAGGGAGATCACGGCGCGCTTGGGGTTGGACAGGGTGGTGTCCGCGGCGTCCACCTGCTCGACCACGGAGGTGGGCACCGGCTGGACGGTCGGGTCGCTCTGACCCGCTTTGAAGGGCGCAGTCATACTCGGCTCCGGGTGATGGTGACGGTCACGTCGTCGAAGGGGACGGTGATCGGGGCGTCCGGCTTGTGCACGCACACCTCGACCTCCAGGACTCCGTCGTGTTTCAGACACGTCTGGGCGATGCGCTCGGAGAGCGTCTCGATGAGGTCGACGGGCTCGCCCTCGACGACGGCCGCGACCTCCTCGGCCACGATTCCGTAGTGCACGGTCTTCGCCAGGTCGTCGTCGGCCGCGGCCGCTCGCGTGTCCAGGCCAAGCACCAGGTCCACGATGAAGGTCTGGCCTTCTTCGCGCTCCCGCGGATAGACACCGTGGTGCCCGCGGGCCTTGAGGCCGCGCAGCGCGACACGATCCACGCGAATCACTCCTGCAATCGTCGGTATCGGCAGGCCTGCACCGAGTGCGGTCGGCACACCAGCCTCGATCGAATCTACCTGCGAGCACCGACAGTGCTCGCCCGCGGGGCCCGTAGGCCGCCACGGTGGACGGGCATCGCGCCGCGATCCGGCCGCGGCGCGTGGCTGGTAGCCGCCCATACCCGGCAGCCCGTGATCCCAACCACTTCTCGGCACCTACCCACTCAGGAGGGTGTCTCGTCGCCTTCTTCGTCGTCGGTTTCGGCCAGCACGGGGGAGGCGTGGTGTGACCAGAGCTTCCAGCCGTCGGGTGTGCGCCGGAACACGTTCGTGGCGACCACGAGCTGACCCACCAGCGGGCCGAGCTCGCCGCCGCCCTCCGGGGGCGGGCCGCCGCTGAGGATGTTCTCGGTGCAGGTCACCAGGGCGGTGTCACCGGCGACGCCGACCTTGAGGTCGGTCAGGAAGAACTGGATGTACTCCGTGTTCGCCATGATCAGCGCGTACGACCTGAGGACCTCGCCGCGGCCGGTGAGCACCGGCCAGCCGGGGTGCACGCAGGAGATCGCCTCGCCGGTCGTGGCCTCGCCGCCGTCCTCGCCGTCCTCGCCGCCTTCGCCGTCCTCCGCGGAGTCCAGCCACAGGTCGGAGACCTCGTCGAAGTCGCCGCGCTCCAGTGCTTCGTAGAAGGCGGTGTTGGCGCGTTCGACCTGTTGGACGTCGGTCTGGGCCCCGGTCACTTGTGGCCGCCCGCGGCGTCCGTCACGGCCTGGGCGACGCGGACCGCGTCGGCGGTGGCCCGCACCTCGTGCACGCGGACCGCCCAGGCGCCCTGGTGGGCGGCGATGGCGGAGACCGCGGCGGTGGCGGCGTCGCGCTCGCGGGCGGGTGGCGGGGCGCCCTCGGGGCCCGCGAGGACCCGGCCGAGGAACCTCTTGCGGGAGGCGGCGACCAGGATCGGGTGGCCGAGCTCGCGGAGCCGGTCGAGGCGGGCCAGGAGCGCCAGGTCGTGCTCGGCGTCCTTGGAGAAGCCGAGGCCCGGGTCGACGACGATGCGCTCGGGGGCGATGCCGCCCTCGATGGCGGCCGCCACGCGCGCGTGGAGCTCGTCGACGACTTCGGAGACCACGTCTTCGTAGTGCGGCTCGGCGTGGATGTCGGTGAGGAAGCCCCGCCAGTGCATGACGACGAAGGGGGCTCCCGCGGCGGCGACCGCCGGGACCATGCGCGGGTCGGCGAGGCCGCCGCTGACGTCGTTGACCAGGACGGCGCCCGCCGCGAGCGCCTGCTCGGCGACGGTGGCGCGCATGGTGTCCACGGAGACCGTGACGCCCTCGGCCGCCAGGCCGCGCACCACGGGGACGACGCGCTTGAGCTCCTCGGCCTCGTCCACGCGCGGTGCGCCGGGGCGGGTGGACTCGCCGCCGACGTCGACCAGGTCGGCGCCCTGCGCGACCAGGTCGATGCCGTGCTTGACGGCGGCCGTGGTGTCGAACCAGCGGCCGCCGTCGGAGAAGGAGTCGGGCGTCACGTTCACGACCCCCATGACCGCACAGCGGTCCCACTCCGGCAGCCCCTGGACCGTTCCCCGCCCGCGCAACGTACTCATGCGTCCAGCCTAGGCCCGGACAAGGCCCGCTTACGCCGCCTGGACCTCGCGCTCGGCGGCCTGGTGCGGGCAGGGACGGCGCTGCGCGGTGCCCCTGCGCAGGAACCGGGGCAGCGCGAGGGTGACGAAGCCCTCGGCCTGCATCGCGGCGAAGCCGATGCGGGGCAGGTCCTTGCTGGAGCGGTAGACCACGAAGCGGGGCTCCCAGCGGGGGCGGAACTTCGCGTTGAACTTGTACAGGGACTCGATCTGGAACCAGCGGGACAGGAAGACGAGCAGTCCGCGCCAGGCGCGGAGCACCGGGCCCGCGCCGATCTTCTCGCCGCGGGCGAGCGCCGCGCGGAACATCGCGAAGTTGAGGGACACGCGCGCGATGCCGAGCTTCGGGGCGGCCTGGAGGGAGGCCACGATGAGCAGCTCGTTCATGCCGGGGTCGGCCGAGCGGTCGCGGCGCATCAGGTCCAGGGAGACGCCGTCCTTGCCCCAGGGGACGAAGTGGAGGACGGCCTTCAGGTCGCCGTAGGGGCCCGCTTCCTCGTCGGTCTTGTGGGCGGTCGCGATCAGACAGTCGCCGTCGCCCGGGTCGCCGATACGGCCGAGCGCCATGGAGAAGCCGCGCTCGGTGTCGGTGCCGCGCCAGTCGTCGGCGGCGCGCTGGATCCTGGCGAGTTCGTTCTCGCCGAGGTCACGGATGCGCCGTACGCGCGTCTCGTACCCATTGCGCTCGATCCGCTTGACCATCTGGCGCACGTTGCGCATCGCACGCCCGGACAGGGAGAAATCCGCGACGTCCACCACCGCCTCGTCGCCCAGTTCGAGGGCGTCGAGGCCGGTCTCGCGGGTCCAGACCTCGCCGCCCGTCTCGGAGCAGCCCATGACGGCGGGCGTCCAGGAGTGGGCCTTCGCCTCGTCCATGAAGCGCTCGATCGCGCCGGGCCAGGCCTCGACGTCGCCGATCGGGTCGCCGCTGGCGAGCATCACTCCGGAGACGACGCGGTAGGTGACGGCGGCCTTGCCGCTGGGGGAGAAGACGACGCCCTTGTCGCGGCGGAGCGCGAAGTGGCCCAGGGAGTCGCGGCCGCCGTGCTTGTCGAGCAGGGCGCGCAGCTTGGTCTCGTCGTCCTCGGTGAGGCGTGCGGCCGGGTGCTCGGGGCGGAAGGCCAGGTAGATGGTGGTGAGCGCGGTCAGCATGCCGAGTGCGCCCAGGGAGAAACCAACTGTCCAGGACGTGCGTCCGTAGTAATCGACGGGGCCTTCGAGACCGAAGAGGCCGTAGAGGACGTGCGCCAGGCGGTCGGTGATGCTCGGGTCCCCGATCACCTTCCCGGGGTGGGCGCTGACGATCACCAGACCGAGGAGGATCGACCCGGCTCCCAGGAGGACGAAGTTGGCCAGTGCCCGCCAGCGGCTGCGCGGGTCGGGCAGCGCCGTGAACTCACTCCGATGGCGCAGCAGGAGCGCCAGCAGCGCGAGCGAGATCACCACACCGATCACGGAGTGGCGGTATGTGAACTGCGCCACGGCGCCCGCGGGCAGCAGCACCACGGCGGCGCGCCAGGCCCGCCGTTTGTGGCGGCGCAGGCCGTGCGCGAGCAGGAGCAGCAAGATGCCCGAGCTGAGCGCGAGCGCGGCCGCGAAGGGGCCGAGCGCACCCGGCAGCACCTCCGCGATGGCGTGCATACGGCTGTGCCGGAAGCGCGGGAACACGCCCGCCGCCACGTTCAGCAGCCCTACGAGCAGGCATGCCCTGGCGACGAGGGTCGGCACTGCCTCCGGGCGCGGACCGCGCAGTATCCGGTGGAGCCGCCCGTCATGATGGTGGTCCCCACTGCTCGGAACCCCACCCGACATTTCCCCATCTATCCTGACAGACATCGCATCCCGTAGTTCTGCGAGAGAGCTTGAATCCGGCGCCAAAGCGGCATCCGGCACTATTGCGCCCTCTAGGACGGTCCTTCCGGGAGACGGGTTCACTCCCGACCGGAAACCCGGAGGAAAAGCTCCGGAAAGAGCCAGTAAGGCCGAGGTCCGGGTTCGGTCACGGTCCGGCAGGCCACGGCAAAGCCGGGCAACGGTAGAAAGTGCAGGCAGGAACACCCCATGGGACTCACGAGCAACAAGGTCCTGACCCTTGCGGTCTTGCTGGCCGTTCTGCTCTTCGTCGGCACTATATGGCTCTGGCCGCGCCTCGCGCGCCAGTCCTGGAAAGCCATCACCGGACGAGTGGGACTGCTGATCGCCACGCAGATCGCGATCTTCGCATCGATCGGCCTCTCCGCGAACCAGGCGTTCGGCTTCTACGCCACCTGGGCCGACCTCTTCGGCCAGGAGACGAGCCCCGGCGTGGTGGTGGACCACGACCCGGCCAAGGGCGAGGGTCCCGTCAAGGTCCTCGACACCCAGCCGGTGAACGTGCCCGGCGGCAGCAGGCCCGCCACCGGCGGCCAGATCCAGAAGGTCGACATCGGCGGCAAGGCATCGAACATAGCCAGCCCCGCCTACGTCTACCTGCCGCCCGAGTACTTCCAGCCGCAGTACAAGAACCGCAAGTTCCCCGCCTCCGTCGTCCTCACCGGCTACCCGGGCACCGCGGAAGCGCTCATCAAGGGCCTGCACTACCCGCAGACCGCCCACCGGCAGGCCGCCAGCGGCAAGATGCAGCCGATGATCCTGATCATGATGCGGCCGACCGTGGCGCCGCCCAGGGACACCGAGTGCGTGGACATCCCCGGCGGTCCGCAGACCGAGACCTTCTTCGCCAAGGACCTGCCCACCGCGATCTCGGGCCACTACAGGGTGGGCACCAAGGCCGACAACTGGGGCATCATCGGCGACTCCACCGGCGGCTACTGCGCCCTGAAGCTGGCCATGCACCACCCCGACAGGTACGCCGCGGGCGCGGGCCTTTCCGCGTACTACAAGGCGCCCATCGACGTCACCACGGGCGATCTCTTCCACGGTGACAAGGAGTTGGAGCAGCGCGCCAACCTCAACTGGTACCTGGAGCACATGCCGCCGCCCAAGACCTCCCTGCTGGTGAGCAGCAGCAAGACGGGCGAGAGCAACTACCACGACACCTTGAAGTTCATCGACAAGGTGAAGGCCCCCACGCGGATCTCGTCGATCACGCTCGACAGCGGCGGCCACAACTTCAACACCTGGCGCCGGGAGATCCCGGCGACCCTGCAGTGGATCAGCGGCCGCCTGAGCGACAACTGAGCGCTGCGCGCCGCCGGGTGAGCTCCCTCACACCTTGGTGACCGTCTCCAGCTGGACCTCGTCGCGCGCGATGGCGCGCGCGTCCGCCGCCGTGGAGCGGCGCAGCGCCTCGTGCAGCCTGGCCGGTGTGAGCACCCCGAGGAAGCGGCCCTCGCTGTCCTTGTCGATGACCGCGATCCAGCCCGCGTCGTGCTGCAGCATCGTCGCGAACGCCTGCTTGAGGCTCGCGCCGACCGGCAGCCAGGCCTCCATGCGCCGCGCGTGCTCGCGGACCGTGCCGCTCTCCACGCGCGCGTGCTCGGCGGAGATCCAGCCGTGCAGGTTGTTCTCGCCGTCCAGGACGACGGCCCAGCGGGCGTCGAGCTCTTTGGGCAGCGGGTCGTCGAGGTGCACCACGGGCGGCTGCTCCAGGTCGCCCTCCTCGATCGGGGTCACGGAGAGCCGCTTGAGGCCGCGGTCCGCGCCCACGAAGTCCGCCACGTAGTCGTTGGCGGGGGCGCCGAGGACGGTCGAGGGGGTGTCGAACTGCTCGATGCGGCCCTGCCCGTAGACGGCGATGCGGTCACCGAGGCGGACCGCCTCCTCGATGTCGTGCGTGACGAAGAGCACGGTCTTGCGCACGGCCTGCTGGAGGCGGAGGAACTCGTTCTGGAGGTGCTCGCGCACCACGGGGTCGACCGCGCCGAACGGCTCGTCCATCAGGAGCACCGGCGGATCGGCCGCCAGGGCGCGGGCCACGCCGACGCGTTGGCGCTGGCCGCCGGAGAGCTGCTCGGGGTAGCGGTCGCCGAAGACGGCGGGGTCGAGGCCGACCAGGTCGAGGAGCTCGGCGGCGCGCTCGCGGGCCTTGCCGCGCTTGACGCCCAGGAGATGGGGGACGGTCGCGGTGTTCTCCAGGACCGTCTTGTGCGGGAAGAGGCCGACCTGCTGGATGACGTAGCCGATGCGGCGCCGGAGTTGGACCGGGTCGATGTCGGATATGTCGTCGCCCTCGACGAGTATCCGGCCCTCGCTCGGCTCGATGAGCCGGTTCACCATCTTCATCGTCGTGGTCTTGCCGCAGCCCGACGGGCCGACGAGCGTGACCAGTTCACCCTCGGCGACCTCGAAGGACAGATCGTCGACGGCCGTGGTGCCGTCCGCGTACCGCTTGGTGACGTGCTCGAACCGGATCATGTTTCCCCATTGTGGCGGGCGGTGACGGGCTTTGCGTGAAGGCCGTGTTTCGGCCCTACAACGAGTCTCGGCGATTGTCAGTGCCTCGCGTTAGGGTCGCCAGACACGGGGGGACGTGTGTACGGCATACGTCCGGGGATTCGGGGGAGGTGGGGCGCGTGGCGCAGCAGAACTGTCTGGTGACGAATGACTGGATCTGCGGGGAGTATCTCCGCACCCGCAGCCAGGAATTGATCGACGCGACCCTCCAGCACGTCGGGATCACGCTCGCCTCGGTCGCGATCGGGCTCGCGATATCCCTGCCGCTCGCACTGCTCGCGCGGCGCTGGCGCTTCCTGGCGGGACCGATCCTCGGCGTGACGACCGTGCTCTACACAGTGCCTTCGCTCGCCATGTTCTCGCTGCTGCTGCCGTTCTTCGGGCTCTCCGTCTCCCTGGTCGTCACGGGCCTCGTCCTGTATTCGCTCACGGTCCTCGTGCGGAACATCCTGGCCGGTCTGCAGGCCGTGCCCGACGAGGCGCGGGACGCGGCCAAGGGCATGGGGTACGGACCGCTGCGCCTCCTGTGGGAGGTGGAGCTGCCGCTCGCGCTGCCCGCCCTGCTCGCCGGTGTCCGCATTACCACGGTCTCCACCGTCGCCCTGACCACCGTCGGCGCCATCGTGGACTACGGCGGCCTCGGCACGCTGATCCTCGACGGCCTCGACACGACCTTCAAGGCCCAGGTGCTCACCGCGTCCGTGCTCTGCGTGCTCCTCGCGATCGTCGCCGACGTGCTGCTGCTCGGCCTGCAGCGCTGGCTGACGCCGTGGACCCGCGTCCACCGAATACGCACGAGCCGTGCCGACCGCGAGGCGGCCGTGGCCAAGGTGGCTGAACCCGCATGAACGAGATCACCGGCGCGTACGACTGGCTGACCACGGGCGCCAACTGGCAGGGCGAGAAGGGGGTGTGGCACCGCCTGGCCGAGCACCTGTACTTCAGCGGGGTCACGCTCGCCGTCGCCTGCGTGATCGCGCTGCCCCTCGCGCTGTACCTCGGCCACATCGGCAAGGGCGGCGCCCTCGCGGTCAACATCTCCAACATCGGCCGCGCGGTGCCCACGCTGGCCCTCCTCATCCTGCTCACGCTCACCCCGCTCGGCGAGCACGGGGACGCGCCGACGCTGATCGCGCTGGTCCTCTTCGCGGTGCCGCCGCTGCTCACCAATGCTTACCTCGGGATGCGCGAGGTGGACCGGGCGGTGGTGGAGGCCGCGCGCGGCATGGGCATGAGCGGCGGCCAGCTGTTCGCCCGGGTCGAGCTGCCGCTGGCGTACCCGCTGATCATGACGGGCGTACGGTCCGCGGGCGTGCAGGTCGTCGCGACGGCCACGCTCGCCGCGATGGCGGGCGAGGGCGGCCTGGGCCGGATCATCACGGCCGGGTTCAACCTGCAGAACACGCCCCAAGTGGTCGCGGGCGCGCTCCTGGTGGCGCTCCTCGCGCTCCTCGTCGAGGGGGTGCTTGTCCTGGTGGGGCGGCTCTTCGACCCGCGCAGGGGGACGCGGGCGAGTGGCGAGGCCGCGCGGTGAGTCCGGCGGTTCGGTTTTCTGATTCCTTTCGAAATGGTGGTTCACCGATGAACAGCACAACGCGTCGCGCGCGACGGATGGCGGGGGCGGCCGCGGCCGTCGTGGCCCTGACCGCTGGGCTCGCCGCGTGCGGCGGGGACAGCCTGGAGAACAAGGACGGGGGATCGGACAAGGCGGGCGGTGACAAGAAGGGCTCGCTGGTGGTGGGTTCGGCGCGGTTCACCGAGCAGAAGGTGCTCGCCGAGCTCTATGTGGGTCTCCTGAAGGACGCGGGATATGACGCGCAGGTCAAGACCGTGCAGAACCGCGAGATCTACAAGCCCGAGCTGAAGAAGGGCTCGATCGACATCGCGCCCGAATACGCGGCCACGCTCGCGGAATTCCTCAACCTCGAGAAGAACGGCCCGAAGGCGAAGCCCGTCGCGTCCAGTGATGCCGACGCCACCGTGGCCGCCCTGAAGAAGCTCGCGGAGCCGCAGGGCCTGAAGGTCCTTCCGGCCGGGGACGCGGTCGACCAGAACGCGTTCGCGGTGTCGGCGGATTACGCCAAGGAGCACAAGCTCAAGACGCTTTCCGATCTCGGCAAGTCGGGCGAGAAGGTCAAGATCGCGGCGAGTGACGAATGCGAGTCCAGGCCGTTCTGCGCGCCTGGGCTCGAGAAGAAGTACGGGATCGATGTCACCGGAATCGACCCCAAGGGCGTCGGCACCACGCAGTCCAAGCAGGCCGTGAAGAACGGCACGGACCAGTTGGTGCTGACCACGACGACCGACGCGACACTGAAGAACTTCGACCTCGTGATCCTCGAGGACGACAAGAAGCTGCAGAACGCGGACAACATCCTGCCCGTGGTGAACGCCAAGGACGCGGGCGACAAGGACATAGCCACCGCGCTCGCGAAGCTGACGAAGACGCTCACGACGGACGACCTCATCGAACTCAACCGGAAGGTCGACGAGGAGCGGCAGAAGGAAGCGGATGTCGCGAAGGACTATCTGGAGTCGAAGGGGCTGATCGGGAAGTCCTGATCGGGGAGTCCTGACCGGGGAGTTCCCGAACCGGAAGTCCTGACCGGGAAGTAAGGAGCTAATCCGGAAGTCGAGGCTCCGATCTCGAAGTTGATCTTGGAATTCCGGAGAAGTTCCGCGGCCGAAGCGGAAGTTGAGCGCTGAAGCAAAGCGGGGGAGGGGCGGGGAGTTGTGGCGAGTTACGGTTGTGGCACCGGCATTTTGGTGGCCGGGGCACCAGACTTCGCCTACGCGCGGTAAGTTTCTGGCCATGCCACGTGGACGTCACCGCCATTCCCCACCCCTGCACAGGCTGCTTCCTCCCTCGACGGTTGCCGGTGTCTCCGTTCTCTGCGCCGGCGGCGCCTGGATGTTCGCGGAACCGGTCGTGCTCCGCGGGCTCGTCGCGGCCGCGGCCGCCGCTGCCGTCGTGGGCTCGGTCGTCATGCGGCGCTGGGACCAGTCGGCAGGCAAACGCGTCGCCGAACTGGGCCGGGCCCGCGCGAGCGAAGAGTGGCGTCATGAGGAACGGATAGCCGAGGCCGAGTCCGACCTCGAGGAGTCCCGCGAGCTGCGGGGCAAGCTGGAGAACAAGCTGCGCGCCAAGCGTGCCGAGCTGGCCGCGCTCCGCAACGAACACGCGGCGCTGCTGCGGCGGTACGCCACCGCGGAGACCGAGCGGGCCAGTGCCCTCGAAGGGCGCAGGCTGCTCGCCATAGAGGCGTCTTCGGCGGCGCCCGCGTTGCCGCGTGCGGGTGGTGCTGACTCCGGTGCCGAGGAGCTCGTTCCGGGTGCGGTCGATCTGGTGCCCGCGGTGCGTGCGGGGGCGCCGGGGACGGGTGGGCGTACGGAGGCCGTTCCGGCGGCGGGTGGTGCCAAGGTCGAGCGGGCCGAGCACGCTTCTGAAAAGGACTCCTCCCCGTCCGCCGTGCGGCCGGGTACGAGCCCGACTCCCTCGCTCTTCCTGCGGGCCAACGCGGCGCTCGACCGGCTGGCTCCGCGTCCGCGCGCCACCGCCGCGCCGGAATCCGCGGGGTCGGAATCCGCGGGGTCCGCCGAAGCGGAAGGCGGCGACGCGCGGGGGAAGTCCGGGGCGGCCGACGGATACGGCGGGCACGAGCGCGCGGTCGCCGTCGCGCCGCCCGTGCAGGCGCGACGTCCGGTGCCGCAGGGCGGCTTCGACTTCTTCGGTACGAAGGGGGCGGCGCCCGCCGCGCTGGAGTCGGTGCAGAACGAGGACCTGGCCGACGTGGTGGGCGAGGAGGCCCTCGCCGTCCACAAGGCCGAGGCCGAGGCGGAGTTCAAGCCCGCGCCCGAGGGTGACGCCGAGCGCGGTGTGGGTCAGGTCATCGACCTGACGGCCCATGACGAGACCGAGCAGATTGACGTGGCGGGGTTGCGGAGCGCGCTGCTGGGTTGAGCGGTTCGGGGTCGGTCCGCACCGGGGTCGCCCCGGGGGCGTGTTGGCCCGTGCCGGGCCTGGCCTCGGGCCTGGTTCGTGGGTTTGGTCGTTGTGGGGCTCTGCGGGGGCGCTGTGGCTGGTCGCGCAGTTCCCCGCGCCCCTTACGGGGCCCGTCGGTGCGGGCGCCCCTTGCGGGGCTCACCGGCCCGTGCTCTCTACGGGGCTCACCGGCACCCGCCCCTCTTGCGGGGCTCGCCGACCCCTGCGGTCCTTGTAGGGCTCACGAGCCCCGCCCTCTTGCGGGGCTCACCGGCCCGTGCTCTCTACGGGGCTCACCGGCACCCGCCCCTCTTGCGGGGCTCGCCGACCCCTGCGGTCCTTGTAGGGCTCACGAGCCCCGCCCCCTTGCGGGGCTCACCGGCCCCGGCGCCTCTTGCGGGGCTCACCGGCCCCCGCCCCTCTTGCGGGGCCCGCCCGGCCCCGCGCCCCCTACGGGCCCCCCGCCCCTACGAAGCCATCCACCGATCCGGAGTCGCTTCTCTGCGGCCCGTGCGGGAGCGGTCTGCCTGGGCGTGGAGGAGTTCTGTTGCCTCTGGGGTCGGGCGTAGGCGGGCTGTGACTGTTTTGCCCGCGCCTGTGTCCACCAGTACGTCGGCAACGCCCTTGTAGCGTTCCCAGGGGCCCTGTGAGAGCCGCACGCTCTGCACCTTCGCGTGGGGGACCAGTGAGAGGCGGCGCTTGAGCAGGCCGTGGCGGGCGGCGAAGACCGCGTCGGTGACGGCCACTCCGTACCCCTTCCACCACAGCGGCAGGCACCACGCCGCGCGCGCGGGCGGACGGCTCAGCTCGTCGGGCTCCGGCACCCGGACGCCCGGCAGGATCCGCCCGATCACCGACTCCGCGAGCTCCCGGGGGGCGACCGGCACCAGGACGCTGTTGTCCGAGCCCGCCACGTCGAGTTCCACGCGCACCCAGCCGAACCGCCGCCACAGCAGCGGCTGCACGATGTGCACCGTCTGCACGCGTCCCGGCGGCACCGTCTCGTGCGCCTTGTCGAGCAGCCCGTGGTCGATGCGCAGGCCGTCCGGGGACTCGCCCACCGTCCAGTCGTACTCCCCGATGAAGCGGCCCGCGCTGCTCGCGAACGCGCCGCCCAGCATGGGCAGTCCGGTCGCGAGGACCGTCCACAGGTTGTGCGTCGCGTACCAGAGGAAGGACGGCACGACGATCGCGGCGACGAGCATCACCCAGGGGGCGCCGGTCAGCAGCAGCGAGATCGCGAGCATCCGCGGCTGCACGTGCAGCAGGCCGCGCACCGGGGCCTCGCCGACCTCGCGGGCCTCCTCGGGGGCGAATCCGGCGGCGCGCGCGAGGAGTTCGGCCCGCAGCTCGGTGGCCTCCTTCTCGCCGAGGTACGCCAGTTCGTCCTTGTCCTCCGTGCCGACGACGTCCAGCTTGAGCTTGGCGACGCCCGCGACGCGGGCGAGCAGCGGCCGCGTCACGTCGACGGCCTGGAGCCGGTCGAGCCGGATGTGGGCGGTGCGCCGGAAGAGCAGCCCGGTGCGGATGCGCAGCTCGGTGTCGGTGACCGCGAAGTGCGTGACCCACCAGCTCAGGACGCCGTAGACGGAGCCGCCGACGAGAACGACGGCGAGGCCCGCGAGCAGTTGCAGCACGGGGAGTTCGGTGACCCGCTGCTGGGTGCCGCTCGGGTCGTGGACCGCCCAGCCGACCACGACGGCGAACGGCGCCCACGCGCGGCGCAGCGGCGTGACGGGGTGCAGCCGCCGCTCCCGCACCGCTTCGGCGGCCGCGGGGCGCTCCTCGTCCGTCGCCTGGCGCACCTCGTTCACAGCCCCGCCGATCGGGCCTCGCCGAGCTCGGTGAGCCGGTCGCGCAGCCGCTCGGCCTCCTCGGGCAGCAGACCGGGGATGCGCGCGTCGGTGGCGGCCGCCGCCGTGTGCAGCTGCACGCCCGCGAGGCCGAAGTACCGCTCCACGGGGCCCGACGTCACCTCGACGAGCTGCATGCGGCCGTACGGCACGATGGTCTCCTCGCGCCACAGCACGCCCCGGCTGATCAGCAGGTCGTCGGCGCGCTCGGCATAGCGCCACGAGCGCCAGTTCCGCCCCAGCATCGGCCAGCCCCACACCACGAGGGCGAGCGGCAGCAGCGCGAAGAGCGCCCAGACCGGGCCCGCGAACAGCCCGAGCAGCACGCCGAGCGCGATCGCCATCGGCACGAGCCAGACCACCAGCAGGAGCCGTCGCATCTTCAGCAGCCCCCGCGGCAGCCCGGTCCACACCGGCTCCGCCCGCGTCTGTGCCGGTCCTGCGGGCCCCACCATCCCCGTTTCCATGCCTCAAGCGTACGTACGGCCGCTGACAGCCGCGTACGACGAAGGGGCCGCCGCGTACGACGAAGGGGCCGCCGCGTACGCGAGCGCGTGCGAGAGACTGTGCGCATGAGTCCCACGACGGAGACCACCACGGAGACCACGCTCGGCATCGGCGGCGCGGCGGAGAGCACCGACATGGTGCTCAACATCGGCCCCCAGCACCCGTCCACGCACGGTGTGCTGCGGCTGCGCCTCGTCCTTGACGGCGAGCGCATCCAGCACGCGGAGCCGGTCATCGGCTACATGCACCGCGGTGCGGAGAAGCTCTTCGAGGCCAGGGACTACCGGCAGATCGTGATGCTGGCCAACCGCCACGACTGGCTGTCGGCGTTCTCGAACGAGCTGGGCGTCGTGCTCGCGGTCGAGCGGATGCTCGGCATGGAGGTGCCCGAGCGCGCGGTCTGGACGCGCACGCTGCTCGCCGAGCTGAACCGGGTGCTCAACCACCTGATGTTCCTCGGCTCCTACCCCCTCGAACTGGGCGGGATCACTCCGGTGTTCCACGCGTTCCGCGAGCGCGAGGAGCTCCAGAACGTGATGGAGGAGGTCTCCGGCGGCCGCATGCACTACATGTTCAACCGCGTCGGCGGCCTCAAGGAGGACCTGCCCGCGGGTTGGACCACCCGCGCGCGCGAAGCCGTCGCGTCGGTGCGCTCGCGCATGGACGTGTACGACCGTCTGGTGCTCGGCAACGAGATCTTCCGCGGCCGCACGCGCGGCGTCGGCGTCCTCACGCCCGAGGCGGTGCACGCCTACGGAGTGAGCGGTCCCATCGCGCGTGCCTCCGGAGTCGACTTCGACCTGCGCCGCGACGAGCCCTACCTCGCGTACGGCGAACTCCAGGACACCCTGAAGGTCGTCACGCGGCAGGAGGGCGACTGTCTGGCCCGCTTCGAGTGCCTCCTGGAGCAGACCCACGTCGCCTTGGACCTCGCGGACGCCTGCCTGGACCGGCTCTTCGACCTGCCGCAGGGCCCGATCAACCAGCGCCTGCCGAAGGTCCTCAAGGCCCCCGAGGGCCACACGTACGCGTGGACCGAGAATCCGCTCGGGATCAACGGCTACTACCTGGTCAGCAAGGGCGAGAAGACCCCGTACCGGCTGAAGCTGCGCTCCGCCTCGTACAACAACATCCAGGCCCTGGCCGAACTGCTCCCCGGCCAGCTGGTCGCGGACATGGTGGCGATCCTGGGATCACTCTTCTTCGTGGTCGGCGACATCGACAAGTAGGGGCGCGTCCGGAGGCAGGTCCACGGGCTGCACCAGCCATCCGAAGTCCCCGAGTCCGCCGGACGCGGTCAGTTCCGCCGCCTCTCCCGCGCGCGTGAGGGCCCTTACGTAGGCCGCGGGGTCGCTGGAGGCCAGGGACAGCGGCGGGCGGGCGCCGCTCACGCCCAGCGCGCCGAGCGCCGCCCGCTGGGTGAGCGGCGCGGCCCCGTCGAGCGCGCACGCGTCCAGCGCCACATGGGCGGTGATGTCGCAGGAGCCGTCCGGCACGGGTGTCGTCCCGCGGCCCGCGGCGAAGCCCGTGAGGGTCCCGAACGGCGGGCGTGCCGCGCGCTGGTGGGCGTAGTCCACGGCCACCGCGACACCGCGCGCGAGGGTCGCCACGGCGGCCGCCCACGCCCGGTCCCTGGGGAGGCCGATCTCCGCGCGAAGCCCGGGCTCGGGCGCCAGCGGCCACCAGCGCGCGAGCCACTCGGCGTCCGCCCCTTCGACGGGCCCGCCCAGCGTCTCGCGGCCCTCGGTGTCGACCAGGACGCGGCGCACCGTGCCGTCGGCGGCCACCTCGACGACGTCCAAGGGGACGTTGTCCAGCCACTCGTTGGCGAAGAGCAGTCCGGTGACGCCGCCCGGGGGAGCGGCCCGCCACTCGATGCGCGGGTCGAGTCCGGCGGGACGCTCCGCGCGCTCCACCGCGTACGCACGCACGCGTGCCGCCACATCGGCGGGCAGCGCGGCGATGACGCCCTCGGTCAGCTCGCCGCGGCCCGCGCCCATGTCGACGAACGCCAACTCGTCCGGGTGGTCGAGCGCGTCGTCCACGCGGCGCAGGAGCAGTGCCACCGCGCCCGCGTAGAGGGGCGAGGCGTGCACGGACGTACGGAAGTGACCCGCGGGCCCCTCGGGGCTCCGATAGAAGCCCTCAGGGCCGTACAGGGCGGTTTCCGTGGCCGTGCGCCAGCCGCCTCGCCGTGCCGTCGGCTCGGGTTCTTTGTCGTTCGTCACATCCCGCAGGCTAAGCGGGCCTCCACCTTGGGGAGTACACGCGCTCGATACGGATCGGACCTTCGGTTGACCCCGGGGTGCCGTGGGCCTGCCTACGCTGGGTTACGTGCAGCGCCTCTACGACTTCCTCCGCAGACACCCCGTGTGGGTCGACGGCTTCTGGGGTCTCGTTCTGTTCGGGATCTCCGGGATCAGTCTGCTCTACATGGTCGAGGGCAGCGGGCGGGCCGAGCCGAACATCGCGGCGATCCCCGTGTGCGTCGGCCTGTCCCTGGTGGTCGCGCTGCGCCGACGGGCGACCGAGCAGATGCTGGTGCTCGCGGCGGTGATCGGCACCGCCCAGCTGATCTTCGACGTCGAGACGCTGCCCGCGAACTTCGCGATGCTCGTGATCATCTACACGGCGGCGGCCGACGGCGAGAAGTGGGCCTCCCGGTTCGCGCTGATCGGCGGCCTGTGCGCGGCGCCGCTGTCGATGATGCGCTGGCCCACGGAGAACATAAGCGCCTTCGGGCACATCCTGTTCACGATGTTCCAGATCGTGCCGTTCGCGCTCGCCTGGGTGCTCGGCGACTCCATCCGCACCCGCCGGGCCTACCTCGCCCAGCTGGAGGAGCGCGCCGACCGCCTGGAGAAGGAGCGCGAGGCGCAGTCCAAGGTCGCGGTGGCGGCCGAGCGGGCCAGGATCGCCCGCGAGCTGCACGACGTCGTCGCGCACAACGTCTCGGTGATGGTGGTGCAGGCCGACGGCGCCGCGTACGTCATGGACACCGCGCCCGACCAGGCGAGGAAGGCCCTGGAGACCATCTCAGGAACCGGCCGCCAGGCCCTCGCCGAGATGCGCCGCCTGCTGGGCGTGCTGCGCACCGGGGAGCACGAGGAGAGCGGCGAGTACGTCCCGCAGCCCGACGTCGAGCAGCTCGACGAGCTCATCGAACAGGTGCGCACGGCGGGCCTGCCCGTCGACTTCAAGGTCGAGGGCACCCCGCGCCCGCTGCCCAGCGGCGTGGAGCTCACCGCGTACCGCATCGTGCAGGAGGCGCTCACCAACACCCGCAAGCACGGCGGCGAGAACGCCGGTGCGAGCGTGCGCCTCGTCTACTTCGACGACGGCCTCGGGCTGCTCGTCGAGGACGACGGCAAGGGCGCCCCGCACGAGCTGTACGAGGACGGCGGCGCCGACGGCAGCGGGCACGGCCTGATCGGCATGCGCGAGCGCGTCGGTATGGTCGGCGGCACGCTGGACGCGGGACCGCGGCCCGGCGGGGGCTTCCGCATCAGCGCCCTGCTGCCGCTCAAGCCCGCACATTGATGACCGCCGATGACACCTGTCACCGGCCCGCTCCCCGAAGGGACCCCCCTTGATGTCGATCCGCGTGATGCTCGTCGACGACCAGGTGCTGCTGCGCACCGGGTTCCGGATGGTGCTCGACGCCCAGCCGGACATGGAGGTCGTCGCGGAGGCGGGCGACGGTGTCGAGGCGCTCGAAGTGCTGCGCGCGACCAAGGTCGACGTGGTCCTGATGGACGTACGCATGCCGAAGCTCGACGGCGTGGAGGCCACCCGGCGCATCTGCCAGGGCCCCAACCCGCCGAAGGTGCTGATCCTGACCACCTTCGACCTGGACGAGTACGCCTTCTCCGGGCTGAAGGCCG
The DNA here is from genome assembly GCF_008704495.1 of Streptomyces kanamyceticus. NCBI lineage: Bacteria > Bacillati > Actinomycetota > Actinomycetes > Kitasatosporales > Streptomycetaceae > Streptomyces > Streptomyces kanamyceticus. The sequence goes on along the minus strand of NZ_CP023699.1, from coordinate 4,537,535 downwards.
GTGCGTCCGGCTTCATGCTCAAGGACGTGCCTCCGGGGGAGCTGCTCACCGCGATCCGCTCGGTGCACAGCGGTGACGCGGTGGTCGCGCCGTCCACGACGCGGCGCCTGCTCGACCGCTTCGCGCCGATGCTGCCGAACGCCGGGGGGCAGCCCCAGCACAAGCAGCTCGAACGCCTGACGGGGCGCGAGCGCGAGGTGATGATCCTGGTCGCGCAGGGCCTGTCGAACGGCGAGATCGCGGGGCGTCTCGTCCTCTCGGAGGCGACCGTGAAGACGCACGTCGGCCGGATCCTGACGAAGCTGGACCTGCGCGACCGCGTGCAGGTGGTCGTCCTCGCGTACGAGACGGGGCTGGTGCGCGCCGGGGGCACGGCCTAAGGCCTGTCCGGACAGGCCTTGGGGCCCGCCCGGCGTCGCGCCGGACGGGCCCTACGGAGACGGTGGTTCAGCTCGCGCACAGGGCCTTGTCCACGACGCGGTCCACGTGCTTCATGACGTTCGCGTCGGACGGCTGGGTGGTCACCGCGACGTTGGCGGCGCGGCCGTCCTCGGTGGCGCCGCCGCGGGTCTCGTATCCGGTCATGCTGCCGCCGTGGCCCCAGTAGACGCCGCCGCAGGACAGCGGCTTGCTGACGAGCCCGAGGCCGTAGCGCGCGCCGGGGCCGAAGTACTCGGCGGAGACGGTGGTCCGCATCTGGGCGAGCTGGGCGTCCGAGAGGAGGCTGCCGTCCAGGATCGCGGCGGCGAACCGGTTCAGGTCGGAGTTGGTGGAGACCATCTGGCCCGCCGACCAGCCCCAGGAGGGGTCGAATTCGGTCACGTCGAGCGGGGCGCCCGAGGCGTCCTTGTCGTAGCCCTTGGGGTGGGCCTCCCGGATCTTCGTCTCACCGGGCGCGGGGAAGTAGGTGTGGCGCAGCCCGAGGGGCTTGATGACGCGCCGCCCGATCTCGTGGGCGACGCTGTGCTTGGTGACCTTCTCGATGAGGAGTCCGGCCAGCACGTAGTTCGTGTTGCTGTACTCCCACTTCTTCCCCGGGTCGAAGTCCTTCTTGTGCTGGAGGGCGCGGTCGAGGAGCTCGCGCGGGGTGTAGGAACGGGGCTCGGGGTCGAGGTACTTGACGTAGTTGGGCAGTCCGCTGGTGTGCTGCAGGAGGTGGCGGATGGTGATGTTATGCCCGTCGATGCCCTCCCCGCGCACGAGGCCCGGCAGATAGTCCTCGATCGGGGCGTCGAGGCGGACCTTCCCCTCGTCGACCAGCTGCAGCACGACCACCGAGGTGAACGTCTTGGTGTTGCTGCCGATCCGCACCTGACCGTCCTTCGGCACCTTCGCACCGGTGGCCAGGTCGCCGACGCCCGCGGTGTACGTACGGGTGTGGCCCTTGTCGTCCTTGACGCTCGCGAGCGCGGCGGGCACGCCGTCCTGGCGCACCAGGGAGTTCAGGCCCTCCTTGACGCTGTCCGGGCGGTGGGCGGCGGATGCCGCGGGCTGTCCCAGGACGCCGATCGCCACGACGCCGACGGCCAGCGCGGTGGCGGCCCGCACGGTGCCGCGCCGGGCACCCCGTCGCCGCCCGGTGGAAAGGGACCTCTGCCATACCTGCTCACGCACGAGCAACTCCTACGGAAATATCGGGAAACCAGCGGCGTCTGCCTGGCTCCAGCATTTCCGTCGGCGATCACCCGGGGCGATCCTGCTGACCGCCGGGTTCCGGGTGGGGCTAACCCCCGGTACTTCCGTAACCCCCGGTACTCCGGTACCTAGCTCCGGTACCGAACTCCCGTACCTAGCGCAGGACGCCCTCGATGAAGTCGCTGCCGAGGCGGGACACCACGCTGATGTCCAACTGGTGCTGCACATAGCGCCCGCGGCGGCGCGTGCTGACCAGGTCCGCCTTCTTCAGGACGCTCAGGTGCCGGGATATCTCCGGAGCCGTCATGCCGTGCGCGTCGGCCAGCTCGCTCGTGGTGTACGCCCCGCGCGCGAGGTGGCGGCACAGGCGCATCCGCACCGGGTGGGCGAGCGCGGCCATGCGGCGGGTCAGCTGCTCCACGGAGGGCGGCGAGGTGAGGCCGGGGGAGCTGATGGGGTACGTGATCGAGGCCTGCCAGCCCTTGCGGTGCAGCACCCACAGGTGCGGCCAGCCGAGGCTGGTCGGGACGATCACCAGGCCTCCCTGGCCCGTGGTGGTGCGGCCCACGCTGATCTTGTCGACGGTGATCAGCCGCCCGCTCTCGTCCAGGGACACCGATCCGGACATGGCCCGCAGCGCCTCCGGAAGGCCCTTGCGCCGCAGCAGCTCGGTCTTGTGCCGGGCGTCCGCGGCCAGTTGATGACTCACCCGGGCCCAGGTGTCGGCGAAGAAGGCCTCCTCGCAGTCCTCCAGAAGCGTGCGGAACCACGCGCGGACGATCGGCGGATCGTCGAGCAGCCGCTTGGTGAAGCGCATCTGGAGCGGGCCGCGGGCGGCGGCCAGGTCAAGGGCGCGCTGCCGCACGGCGGGGTCGGACAGGAGATTGCGGTCCGGCTCCGCGTACGTCGACTGGCAGGTGAACTCCAGGGCCGCGTCCACGAACTGCTCGTCGGACAGCTTGTCCAGCTGGTCGAGCTCCTCGGCGAGCGTGGCTCCGGGCAGCCCGTTCTGCCCGGGGAGTCCCGCGAACGGCGTGAACACGTCCGAGAACGTCGTGCGCCACAGGAAGTCGGCCTCGCACATGCGGTCCGCCAGGCACGGGTCGAGGCGCGTGGAGACGGCTGTCGCCCAGCCCTGGAGCCCCGGGTGGTGACCCGGCTCGGACAGCGCGTGCAGCGCCATGCCGAGCTCGGCCAGGGGCGAGGGCACGACATGGATCCGCTCCAGGGGAAGCCCGGTGATGTCGATGCTCACGCTCATGACCCCATGGTGCACCGCGCCACTGACAGCGCCGCCGTCGATTGACGAGCGCCGTCAATCGACGCGACGGGGGAGGGGGCGCGGGAGCAGGCTGTGGTCATCGGACGGAGCGCGCCAGCGTCGCCGCGGCCCGTCCCGCTCCACCCCTTCCTCACTTCCCCGCGCGTTCCTCGTTCCCCTGCGCCTTCCCCACCCCTCACCCCTCACCCCGTTCCGGCTCCGCTCCGGCACCTGGGGCCAATGAACCCTTCAGTGTCCGTTAAGTACCATTTATTACGAGAGGCGATCCATCATGAGCGTCACCCAGCAGTACCTGCTCGACACCTACCGAGCCGCCCAGCACGGCGAGCCGATGCCGCCCGCACCCGGGCAGCACGACTGGCAGGCCGTCCGCGAGGTCCGCGACTACGGCCGCTTCCGCGCCGTCGTCCAGGAGCGCCCCGCCCGCGGCAGACTGCGCGCCGCCCTGGCCCGGTTCGTCCACGGCGACCGGCTCAGGCAGCGATACGCCGCACGAACTCCGCGACCGCTTCCTTGACGTCGTCGGCCGTCCACTCCAGGCCCGCCTCGGCCACGGTGACCTCCGTGACCGAGAGGCCGGGCGGCCCGTCCGCGAACCAGCGCCCGAAGAGCAGGGTCTTGGTCTCCTCCGCCTGACCGACCGAAGCCTCGTTCAGCACCTCCGGCGCGTACGGCAGCCAGACCTGGAACTGATGCGTGTGCGGCGGGTCGGGGTGCACGCGCGACCACGGCACCACGCTCTCCGCGAGACCCTCGCGCAGCGCCTCGGCGACCACGCGCGCGTGGGTGACGTACTCGGGCAGCCGGGGCAGCGTGCGCCGCAGGCCGAGGAGCGCGGAGACGGCCGTCGGGAACTGCTGGAAGAGCAGGCCCCCGTAGCGGTGGCGCCACACCCTCGCCTCGTCGACGAGCGTGCGCGGACCGGCGAGCGCGGCGCCGCTCAGCCCTCCCAGGGACTTGTAGAACGACACGTACACGCTGTCCGCGAGCCCGGCGATCTCCGCGAGGGAACGGTCGAAGTGCGTCGCGCACTCCCACAGGCGGGCCCCGTCGAAGTGCACGACCGCGTCCCGTTCGCGGGCCGCCGCCACGACCTCCGTCAGCTCCTGCCAGGTCGGCAGGACGAAACCGGCGTCCCGGAGCGGCAGTTCGAGCATCAGCGTCCCGAACGGCTCCCCGTGGTCGCGCACTTCGTCCGCCGTCGGCAGCCGGGGGTCGTGCGTCGGATGCACCGTGCGCAGCCCGCTCACCGTGGGGAAGGCGCCCCCTTCGTGGAGCTCGGGGTGCGACAAGGGGTGCAGGGCGACGGTGGCGTTCCCGGTGCGCCCGGCCCAGCAGCGCAGGGCGACCTGCTGCGCCATCGTGCCGGTCGGGAAGAAGGCGACGGCCTCCTTGCCGAGCAGAGCGGCGACCTCCTCCTCCAGGGTGGCCACGACGCCGTCTCCGTAGACGTCCGTGGGGTCGTCGGGCCCCGTCACCTCGGAGGCCGCGGCCGCCAGGTCCGAGAGGCGCTCGGTGAGGGAGGGGTCCAGGGGCGAGCGGTGCAGGGCCCGGGCGGCGCCCAGCGCGGCGGTACGACGCCGGGCGCGCTGGTCCCGCTCCTGCTCCTGCTCTTGCTCCTGTTCCTGTTCCTGTTCCTGGTCCGGCAGGCTCTGCTCAGGGTCCTCGGAGTGCTCTGGTTCCGCGTCGTTCGCAGTCATTCCCCGAGCATGGCCCGTCCGCTGCCGCCGGTCACATGAATAACCACAGCCTGTGGACAGCGGAAGGCACCGCGCCAAGCAATAGCGTTAGCATGACGAGAAATCGTCCGGTACCCCGAGCGGACTGGAACGGAAGGCGTCATCGCGTGAACGCATCGCATCAGCCAGACCCGCGGGACCGTCCCGCGAGGCTCACCGTCGGCGTCGTGGGAGCGGGCCGCGTGGGCCCCGCGCTCGCCGCGTCGCTGCAGCTCGCGGGGCACCGTCCGGTGGCCGCTTCCGGGGTGTCCGACACCTCCGTACGGCGCGCCGCCGCCCTGCTGCCCGACGTCCCCCTGGTACCGCCCGCCGAGGTGCTCAAGAGGGCCGACCTGGTGCTCCTGACCGTCCCTGACGACGCCCTGCCCGGCCTCGTCGAGGGCCTCGCGGAGACCGGGGCCGTGCGTCCGGGCCAGCTGCTCGTGCACACCTCGGGCAGGTACGGCACCAAGGTCCTCGAACCCGCGCTGCGGGCGGGCGCCCTGCCGCTCGCGCTGCATCCCGCCATGACCTTCACCGGCACCGCCGTCGACGTACAGCGCCTGGCCGGGTGCTCCTTCGGCGTGACCGCGCCCGAGGAGCTGCGGCTCGCCGCAGAGGCCCTGGTCATCGAGATGGGCGGCGAGCCCGAGTGGATCGCCGAGGAGAGCCGCCCGCTCTACCACGCGGCCCTCGCCCTCGGTGCGAACCACCTGGTCACGCTGGTCGCCGAGTCCATGGAGCTGCTCCGCGACGCGGGCGTGGCCGCCCCCGACCGGATGCTCGGCCCGCTGCTCGGCGCCGCCCTCGACAACGCCCTGCGCTCCGGCGACGCCGCGCTCACCGGACCCGTCGCGCGCGGGGACGCGGGCACGGTCGCCGCGCACGTCGCCGAGCTGCGCAAGCACGCCCCGCAGACCGTCGCCGGATATCTGGCGATGGCCCGCGCCACCGCCGACCGCGCCCTCGCACACGGCCTGCTCAAGCCGGAGCTCGCCGAGGACCTCCTCGGCGTACTCGCGAACGGAGCGGGCGGGGCCAACGGCTCCGAAGGGGGAAACCGATGAGCACCACCCTCCTGCACACCGCCGAGTCCTTGCGCACGCGCGCGCGTGCGGGACGCCGGGCCGTCGTCATGACCATGGGCGCCCTGCACGACGGGCACGCCTCGCTGATCCGCGCCGCCCGCCGTGTCGCGGGCCCCGAGGGCGAGGTCGTCGTCACGGTCTTCGTGAACCCCCTCCAGTTCGGCGCGGGCGAGGACCTCGACCGCTACCCGCGCACCCTCGAAGCCGACCTCAAGATCGCCGAGCAGGCGGGCGCGGACGCCGTGTTCGCCCCTGCCGTGGACGAGGTCTACCCGGGCGGCGAGCCCCAGGTCCGCATCGGCGCGGGCCCCATGGGCACGGTCCTCGAAGGCGCCACGCGCCCCGGCCACTTCGACGGCATGCTCACCGTCGTCGCCAAGCTGCTGCACCTCACCCGGCCCGACGCGGCACTGTTCGGGCAGAAGGACGCCCAGCAGCTCGCCCTGATCCGCCGCATGGTGCGCGACCTGAACTTCGACGTGGAGATCGTCGGCGTCCCCACCGTCCGCGAGGACGACGGCCTGGCGCTCTCCAGCCGCAACCGCTACCTGGCCCCCGACGAGCGCCGCACCGCGCTCGCCCTCTCCCAGGCACTCTTCGCGGGCCGTGACCGGCATGCCGCGCAGGAGGCCCTGCGCGCGCGTGCCGCCACCGCGCCCGCCACGCACGCGCGTGCCGTCGCCCTGAGCGCCATCGGCGAGTCCCGCGCCGCCGCCGACGCCCACGCGCTGGCCCGGTCGGGGGCGCCCGCCGCGACCGGCGGGCCCGCGGCCGTCCTCGCCGCGGCCCGGCAGGTCCTCGACGAGGCCGCCCGGCTGCGGCCCCCGCTGCGCCTCGACTACGTGGCGCTCGTCGACCCCGCCGACTTCACCGACGTACGTCCGGGGCACAGCGGTGACGCCGTCCTCGCCGTGGCCGCCAGGGTCGGCTCCACGCGACTGATCGACAACATCCCGCTGACCTTCGGAGCCACCGTATGAGCGCGAATGGAGCCACCGTATGAGTGCCACCGGAATACGGCTGCACGCCCCCGCCCCCGGCTGGTCCATCGAAGCCGACGTCGTGGTCGTCGGCTCCGGAGTGGCCGGTCTCACCACGGCCCTGCGCTGCTCGGCCGCCGGTCTGAAGACGGTCGTGGTGACCAAGGCCCGCCTGGACGACGGCTCCACGCGCTGGGCCCAGGGCGGCGTCGCCGCGGCGCTCGGCGAGGGCGACACCCCCGAACAGCACCTGGACGACACGCTCGTGGCGGGCGCGGGCCTGTGCGACGAGGAGGCCGTGCGCACCCTCGTCACCGAGGGCCCCGACGCCGTGCGCCGCCTCATCGAGACCGGCGCCCACTTCGACAAGGGCCCCGAGGGCGCCATCGCGCTGGGCCGCGAGGGCGGCCACCACCGCCGCCGCATCGCGCACGCGGGCGGCGACGCGACCGGCGCCGAGATCTCCCGCGCCCTCGTCGAAGCGGTCCGCGCCCAGGGCGTACCGACCGTGGAGAACGCCCTGGCGCTCGACCTCCTCACGGACGCCGAAGGCCGCACCGCCGGTGTCTCCCTGCACGTCATGGGCGAGGGTCAGCACGACGGCGTGGGCGCCGTGCACGCCCCCGCGGTGGTCCTCGCCACCGGCGGCATCGGCCAGGTCTTCTCGGCGACCACCAACCCGTCCGTCGCCACCGGCGACGGCGTCGCGCTCGCGCTGCGCGCCGGAGCCGAGGTCTCCGACCTGGAGTTCGTGCAGTTCCACCCCACGGTGCTCTTCCTCGGCGCCGACGCGGAGGGCCAGCAGCCGCTGGTCTCCGAAGCGGTCCGCGGCGAGGGCGCGCACCTGGTGGACGCCGACGGCGTGCGCTTCATGGTCGGCCAGCACGAGCTCGCCGAGCTCGCGCCCCGGGACGTCGTCGCCAAGGGCATCACGCGCCGCATGCAGGAACAGGGCGCCGAGAACATGTACTTGGACGCCAGGCACTTCGGCGCCGACATGTGGGAGAACCGCTTCCCGACGATCCTCGCCGCCTGCCGCGCGCACGGCATCGACCCGGTGACCGAGCCCATCCCGATCGCCCCCGCCGCGCACCACGCCTCCGGCGGCGTCCGCACCGACCCGCACGGCCGCACCACCGTCCCCGGCCTGTACGCCTGCGGCGAGGTGGCCTGCACCGGCGTGCACGGCGCCAACCGTCTGGCCTCCAACTCGCTTCTGGAGGGCCTGGTCTACGCCGAGCGCATCGCCGCCGACATCGCGGCGCGGCACGCGGAGAACGCCCTTCACGCGCGCGTGCCCGCCCCCGTGACCCGGCCGCGGACGCCCGCCCACCCCCTGCTGCCGCCCGAGGCGCGCTTCGCCATCCAGCGCGTCATGACCGAGGGCGCCGGAGTGCTGCGCTCCGGGGCGTCCCTCACCGAGGCGGCGGCCCGCCTCGCCCGCATCCACGCCGAGGCCGCGGGCGCGCTCGCCGACGACGGCAAGACCGCCGAGCCCGGCGTCGACACCTGGGAGGCCACCAACCTCCTGTGCGTCGCCCGCGTCCTGGTCGCCGCCGCCCAGCGCCGCGAGGAGACCCGGGGCTGCCACTGGCGCGAGGACCACGCCGACCGCGACGACGCGGCCTGGCGGCGCCACATCGTCGTACGCCTGAATCCGGACAGGACGCTGGCGGCCCACACGACAGCGACCCCCGACTTCCCGCCGACAAGCCCTAGTCCCAGCCCCAGCCCCATCCCCAGCCCCAGTCCCCAGGAGCAGTGACCGTGAGCACCCCCGACGACCTCCCCCTCGCCCCGACCGGCGGCGGCTGCGGCGATGCCTGCGGCTGCGGCGGTGACGACGCGTACGACCCCATGGAGTGCGGTCTCGACCCCGCCCTTGCCCAGCTCCTGACCGAGGCGGGCCTCGACCCCGTGCAGGTCGAGGACATCGCGCACATGGCGATCGAGGAGGACCTGGCGGGCGGCGTGGACGTCACCACGGTCGCCACCATCCCCGAGGACGCCGTCGCCACCGCCGACTTCGCCGCGCGCGAGGCGGGCACCGTCGCGGGCCTGCGCGTCGCCGAAGCCGTCTTCTCCGTAGTGTGCGAGGACGAGTTCGAGGTCGAGCGGCACGTCGAGGACGGCGACCGCGTCGAGGCGGGCACCGTGCTGCTCAGCGTCACCACCCGCACCCGCGACCTGCTCACCGCCGAGCGCAGCGCGCTCAACATCCTGTGCCGCCTCTCCGGCATCGCGACCGCCACGCGCGCGTGGGCGGACGCCCTGGAGGGCACCAAGTCGCAGGTGCGCGACACCCGCAAGACGACGCCCGGCTACCGCGCCCTGGAGAAGTACGCGGTGCGCATGGGCGGCGGCGTGAACCACCGCATGTCGCTCTCCGACGCGGCCCTGGTCAAGGACAACCACGTGGTCGCGGCCGGTGGCGTCGCGCAGGCGTTCAAGGCCGTGCGCGAGCAGTTCCCCGGCCTGGCCATCGAGGTGGAGGTCGACACCCTCCACCAGCTGCGCGAAGTGCTCGACGCGGGCGCCGACCTGATCCTCCTGGACAACTTCACGCCGGGCGAGACCGCGGAGGCCGTGGCCCTCGTGGGCGGCCGCGCCTTCCTGGAGTCCTCGGGCCGCCTCACCCGGGAGAACGCGCGCGCGTACGCGGAGACGGGCGTCGACTACCTCTCGGTGGGCGCGCTCACCCACTCGTCGCCGATCCTGGACATCGGTCTCGACCTGCGGGAAGCGGTGCGGGACTGATGCTGCTCACGATCGACGTAGGCAATACGCACACCGTCCTCGGCCTCTTCGACGGCGAGGACATCGTCGAGCACTGGCGCATCTCCACCGACGCCCGCCGCACCGCCGACGAACTGGCCGTGCTCCTCAACGGATTGATGGGCATGCACCCGCTGCTCGGCGAGGAGCTGGGCGACGGCATCGACGGCATCGCGATCTGCTCCACCGTCCCCTCGGTCCTGCACGAGCTGCGCGAGGTCACCAGGCGCTACTACGGAGACGTGCCCGCCGTGCTCGTCGAGCCGGGCATCAAGACCGGCGTCCCGATCCTCATGGACAACCCCAAGGAGGTCGGCGCCGACCGCATCATCAACGCGGTCGCGGCGGTCGAGCTCTACGGAGGCCCGGCGATCGTCGTCGACTTCGGCACGGCGACGACCTTCGACGCGGTCTCCGCGCGCGGGGAGTACGCCGGTGGCGTGATCGCCCCCGGCATCGAGATCTCCGTCGAGGCCCTCGGCGTGCGCGGCGCCCAGCTCCGTAAGATCGAGCTGGCCAGGCCGCGCAGCGTCATCGGCAAGAACACCGTGGAGGCCATGCAGGCGGGCATCCTGTACGGCTTCGCGGGCCAGGTCGACGGCGTCGTGAACCGCATGGCGCGCGAACTGGCGGGCCCTGGCGGCGACCCCGAGGACGTGACGGTGATCGCCACGGGCGGCCTCGCCCCGATGGTGCTCGGCGAGGCGGCGGTCATCGACGAGCACGAGCCGTGGCTGACGCTGATCGGACTCCGGCTCGTCTACGAACGGAACGTGGCCCGGGGCTGAACCCGCACCTGCCGCCGGGGCGAAAGGGCGCGTACGCGCCGAAAGACGCCCGAGGCCGGACGGCGCGAACCAGCCGCCGCGGAGTGCGCGCAGGTCGAACGGCTTGCGCACACAACCCTCGTACCTTTACAAGAGTCTGCGCAGGGACGGGACTTGAGTGGGTTCGGACGGGCTGGGGCGAATGAAGCGTAAGGGACGATTGTGGGCTGCCGTGGCGGTCTTGGCGCTGGCGATACCGGCGACCGCCCCGACAGCGGTCGCCGCGCCCGCCGCCGGGGCCCACGAGCCGCACCCCGCCGCCGCGGCCCACGACCGGCACTCCGCCGCCCGCACCGCCGCCCAGGCCCCAGAAGCCCCCTCCGAGCCCTCGGAAGACCCCTCCGAGCCCCCTGAGGACCCCGCCCAGGTCTGGTCCAGGATCTCGGTCCCCCATCTGTCCCTGCCGCGCTCCGGCGAAGCCGTCGCCGTCGACCCCATGATCGAGTTCTACGACGGCGCCAAGTCCCTGCCGGGCCCCCGCGAGGTGCGGCTCGTCATCGACACGAGCGGACTGCGGGGCGTCGCCACCGTGAAGGTCACCGACGGCCTCTGCGCGGCCGAAGGGCCGGTCATCACCTGCGGGTTCGAGAAGTACCTGAGGGGACCCGACAAGCCGATCTCGGTCACCGCCGTCGAAGGCGTCGCGGCGGGCACCTCCGCGACCATCCGCTACGAAGTGACCGGCGAGCGCCTCACCGGCGCGAGGACCACCTCCCGCGTCTCCCTCGGCACGCCCCGGCTCGAAGTCGCCCAACTCCCCGACAAGGAGGGCCTGAAGACAGGCCAGGGCATCGAGGTCCCCGTCGTCCTGCGCAACACCGGCGACCGGGTGACCGAGCGGATCGCCGTCAAGGCCGCGGGCGACTCCGGCATACGACTCGCGCAGCGGCACAGCAACTGCCGCTACCGGCAAGGCGATTACGGCGACCACATCGCGGCAGCGACCTGTTACTTCGACCGGCCCCTCGCCCCCGGCGAGAGGGTCGCCCTCGCCTCGCCGCTGCCCGGTTCGCTCACCGACGACGCCTTCCACACCCAGGTCACGTACTCGGCGGAGGCCGTCCCCGGGGACCAGGACACCACCCAGGGCGGCACCGCGGGAAGCGGCCCCGAGCTGACCCTCGTCCCGGCACCGGGCCAGGGCACCGGCTTCGCCACCGAGCGCCTGGTGCGGTTCGTGGCGAAGAACTCGGCGGACATCCGCGCGATCGGCGACACCCTGAAGCCCGGCAAGAAGGGCACGACCCGAGAGCTCACCTTCGGTCTGCACAACGAAGGCCCCGCGCTGGTCGCCCGGCCCCTGCGCGAACCGGCCGTCTACGTAGAGGTGACCCTGCCCAAGGGCGTGGTGGCGAGCACCGTGCGCGTCGACGAGGAACCGGACGAGAACGCGGACGGCAACTGCTTCACCTACGAGGACGGGAAACGGAAGCCCTTCGCGCCGGGCCACCGCCGCTATCTGTGCCCCGACGCGGGAGTGGAGGCCCCCGGCAGCGGCCAGTCCTATTCCTTCGAAGTCCGCTACTCCGAAGACGTCGCCGCGGCGGAGGGCACCGTCCGGGTGCGCTCCGGAGACACCGACCGCCCCGGAGACGGCGGTTTCGACCTCAACGATCCGGACCCGGCCAACGACGAGGCGTCGATCGTCGTCGGCAAGAAGGCCGCAGGGGCCACGGGAGCCGCGCGGGCCGCGGACGCGCGCCCCATGGCGGAGGCGGGCGCCGGTGTCCTCCCGTGGATCGCGGCCGCGGCCGCCGCGCTGCTCGGCGTCGGAGCGGTCGTCTTCGCCCTGGTCCGTCGCCGCGCCGAGTGACCGCCCGTCGAGTGACCGCCGTCGAGTGACCGCTCGCCGGGTGACCGCCGCCGCGCCATGAAGTGGCGTTAAGCGGATTTTGTCCGTTCCGTGCGTATCGTCGTCCCATGCCCACGCCCTATGGATCCCGCGGCGGCATGGCCTTCAGTGCGGAGGAACTGCGTGTGCTCCGCCGCGCCCTGGCCCTCGCCCTGCACCCCAGCCCCACCAGCGACGAGGACGTCCAGGACTGTCTTCGCCTCGCCGAATCGGTCGACGAGGCCGTACGCGAGGGAGCCAGACTCCGCGCGTTCCTGGTGGCCGACCTCGCCCGCTACCGGGCGGCCCTGCCCGGCACCGCATCCGGCTACCTCGGCCTCCTGGCCGACGCACTCGGCGCCGGGTACCAGCCGGGCGCCGACGACCTCGCCGCGCTGCGCGCACTGCGCGGCAACGCCGTCGCGGCCGCGCTGCTCGACCGGTGCCGGATCCTCGCCGAACAGGCCGTGCGGGCCAGACTCGCGGGCCGCGCCGTCCCGGCCCCCGCCCGCGCCCTCGTTCCCGCGTCGCGCACCAGGCTGCTCGCGCTGCCCGGCGGTCTCGACGCGGCGGACGAACCGGCCGCGCCGAAGCCCGGAACGCCCGGCGCGCCGTCCGAACGCCCGGCCGCCCCGGAACCGCCCCGCCCGGTCCCCACCCCCGCCGAGGTCTTCCCGCCCAAGCGCCGCCCCGAGACCCCCGCGGACCCGCCGCACCAGCTCGTCGCGGGCTAGCTACTCTGGGGGGCATGGACTACGTTTCCGCGCTCGTGCCCCCCGTAGTGATGGCTGTGTTCTTCACCGGTCTCATCGTGACGATCGTGAAGACCCAGGGCGGTGCCAACAAGGCGAAGGAGGACGCGGCAGCCGACGCCATCGTCGCCCGCGCCGAATCCGTCCGTCAGTCTCCCGAGGCCGGCGGCGCCTGATCCGAATCTCATCGCACTTATTGGTGCCGGGTATCCTCGGTATCCCCGGCGTGACCTGCAAAGGTCACCCGGTGTGCCCGGGCGCGCACTACGGCGTACGACTCAAGCGTTTTAGAGTCGTACGCCCTTTTTGTTGCAGAAATTAGGGGTACGCCACGTCCCTCACGCATCACGCCAATAGTGACGTCTCCCACTATTGTTCTGCTGTGCCTCGCCCATTGGGAGAACTCGAAGACTCAGTCATGACGCGGGTGTGGAAGTGGAACCGCCCGGTCACGGTTCGAGAAGTCCTGGAAGACCTTCAGCAGGAACGGTCCATCGCGTACACGACCGTGATGACCGTTTTGGACAATCTCCATCAGAAGGGCTGGGTGCGTCGCGAAGCGGAAGGCCGCGCCTATCGATATGAGGCGGTGTCCACTCGTGCCGCCTACGCTGCCGCACTGATGAACGAAGCGTGGTCGCGCAGTGACAACCCCGCAGCCGCACTCGTCGCCTTCTTCGGCATGATGTCGCCAGAACAGCGGGAAGCCCTGAGTGATGCCATGCGTATCGTCCAAGGCCCGGAGAACCCCGGCTCCCCCGAGCGTGGCGCAGAGCGATAGCGTCCGGTCATGGCAGCAGAGGTACCCGAACTCAGCGAACTCAGTGCAAAAGCGGTCTCCCTCCGCAGGGCGCGAACCGCCGATGTCCCGGCCGTCCGCCGGCTCCTCGACTCCTACGTCGGCGAGCGCATCCTCCTGGACAAAGCGACGGTGACGCTTTACGAGGACATCCAGGAGTTCTGGGTGGCGGAACGCGACGACAACGCGGAGGTGGTCGGCTGCGGCGCTCTGCACGTGATGTGGGAAGACCTCGCGGAAGTGCGCACGCTCGCGGTGAACCCGGAGGTCAAGGGAGCCGGGGTGGGACATCAGTTGCTCGGGAAGTTGCTGCAGACCGCCCGCTGGCTCGGTGTGCGCAAGGTTTTCTGTCTCACCTTCGAAGTCCAGTTCTTCGCCAAGCACGGGTTCGTGGAGATCGGCGAGACTCCGGTCGACGGAGATGTCTACAGCGAGCTCCTGCGTTCCTATGACGAGGGGGTCGCGGAGTTCCTCGGCCTCGAACGAGTGAAACCGAACACCTTGGGCAACAGCCGGATGCTTCTGCATCTGTGATCGCCACCGTGGTATTCCGGACGGCCTCCTGCCCAGGTGGCCTATGTCCGAAACGCGTATGTTTCCAGGCTTCTCGCGGTGCCCGGTCTCTCCCAGGGGTTTGTGTTTTCCCAGCAAAAGCGGTTTGCTTTCCGACGTACTGCAGTACTGCATATAACAGGGGCCGGTGAATCGGCGGCGCACGTCGTGCGAGACGGCCTCGTAGTTATCGATGAAAGGAAATCCGGTGGCACAGAAGGTTCAGGTCCTTCTTGTCGATGACCTCGACGGTGGCGAGGCGGACGAGACCGTGACGTTTGCGTTGGACGGCAAGTCCTACGAGATCGACCTCACCACTGCCAACGCGGACAAGCTCCGTGGGGCTCTTGAGGACTTCGTCAAGGCCGGTCGGCGTACTGGTGGCCGTGGTTCCAGCGGTCGTGGCAAGGCTCGTGCCGCTGCCGCGAGCGGTGGTCAGGACACCGCGGCGATTCGCGCCTGGGCAAAGGACAACGGTTTCGAGGTCAATGACCGCGGCCGCGTTCCCGCGTCCATTCGTGAGGCCTACGAGAAGGCCAACGGCTGACGGCTGCGACGCCGCAACCGGACCCGGTGGCACTGCGTTGCCGCCGTGTCCACAAGTCGTACGAGATCGGAGCCCACGGCGGGGTCGCTGTGGGGCATCGTCCCGCCTCCCCCCACAGTGGGCAGGGACGGAAGTGCCGGCAGCGTCGGCTCCACCTCGCGCCCGGGCTCCGGGGGTCGCAGCCAGACGGCGGCACCCCGCGAGCCGGACCACCCCGGGGGAGTGGGCGCATCGATCCGCCCACCGGCCCCCACCGCGGTGAGACCCAGGGGAATGTCTCCCCATTCGAGCCAGTCGAGCAGCCCCGGCAGCTCGTCCGCGCCTCCCACCGTCACCAGGAGACGCATCGTTTCCCCGCGCAGGGCCACCGGAGCCTTCGGGCCGAGGTGGCGCAGGGCCGCGAAACCGGCCTCCGCCGGCAGTTCGAGGACGTCGAAGCGCAGGCCCGTGAGCAGTCGCACCGGACCCGGTTCCGGCGCGGTCGCCCAGCCGAGTTCGTTCTCGTACCACTGCCGCACCGGGTCGCTCTGCTCGACCGGCGTGCGGGGCTGGGGAACCGTGGGAGCCATATCCGAGCAACAGCCGGAAGACCGCGGGGGTTACGCAGGGTCTCCGGTCGATTGCGTACCGTGTCCGGAAATGGGGCGCAACGGCGTGCTCGGCAGCGCAAGGGTGTTCGCCCGTAGCTGAGGGAACCGGCGCGCGCCGCATGGAGTGTCAGTCCTTACGGGTAAGACATCCCTAGTGGGGAGGGGCGACACGCGGGCTTCGGCGTCTCACGTTCGCCATCGGCGTAGTGATGGTGAGGGTAACTGCTTGGCCTGCGGGAACATCGTCTCGCACCATCGGGTTGGAGCAGTTGTCGGCGTTCGGGGTCAGGAGATCCTCCGAGATGGTGTCCGGGTGTCGGCAGTTGGAATGAGCGGTCCCCGCTTGCGGGACTAAGCTGCGGAAGGACAGGGAGGGGACCGACCCCTCTACTGCCTGACCGCTCTGAGGAGCGATTAACGATGTTCGAGAGGTTCACCGACCGCGCGCGGCGGGTTGTCGTCCTGGCTCAGGAAGAAGCCCGGATGCTCAACCACAACTACATCGGCACCGAGCACATCCTCCTGGGCTTGATCCATGAGGGCGAGGGTGTCGCCGCTAAGGCCCTGGAGAGCCTCGGGATTTCGCTCGAGGCGGTCCGCCAGCAGGTGGAGGAGATCATCGGGCAGGGCCAGCAGGCTCCGTCCGGGCACATTCCCTTCACCCCCCGTGCCAAGAAGGTCCTGGAGCTCTCGCTCCGCGAGGCCCTTCAGCTGGGCCACAACTACATCGGCACGGAGCACATCCTGCTCGGCCTGATCCGCGAGGGCGAGGGCGTCGCCGCCCAGGTCCTGGTCAAGCTGGGCGCCGACCTCAACCGGGTGCGGCAGCAGGTCATCCAGCTGCTCTCCGGTTACCAGGGCAAGGAGACCGCCACCGCAGGCGGTCCTGCGGAGGGCACGCCCTCCACGTCCCTGGTCCTCGACCAGTTCGGCAGGAACCTCACCCAGGCGGCCCGCGAATCCAAGCTCGACCCGGTCATCGGGCGCGAGAAGGAGATCGAGCGGGTCATGCAGGTGCTGTCCCGCCGCACGAAGAACAACCCGGTCCTGATCGGTGAGCCCGGCGTCGGCAAGACCGCCGTCGTCGAGGGCCTCGCGCAGGCCATCGTCAAGGGCGAGGTGCCCGAGACCCTCAAGGACAAGCACCTCTACACCCTCGACCTGGGTGCCCTGGTCGCAGGTTCGCGCTACCGCGGTGACTTCGAGGAGCGCCTGAAGAAGGTCCTCAAGGAGATCCGCACCCGCGGCGACATCATCCTGTTCATCGACGAGCTGCACACGCTCGTGGGTGCGGGTGCCGCCGAGGGCGCCATCGACGCGGCTTCCATCCTGAAGCCGATGCTGGCCCGCGGTGAGCTGCAGACCATCGGTGCCACCACGCTCGACGAGTACCGCAAGCACCTGGAGAAGGACGCCGCTCTCGAGCGCCGCTTCCAGCCCATCCAGGTCGCGGAGCCGTCGCTGCCGCACACCATCGAGATCCTCAAGGGCCTCCGCGACCGGTACGAGGCGCACCACCGCGTCTCGATCACGGACGAGGCCCTCGTCCAGGCCGCGACCCTCGCCGACCGGTACATCTCGGACCGCTTCCTGCCGGACAAGGCGATCGACCTGATCGACGAGGCCGGTTCCCGGATGCGCATCCGCCGGATGACCGCGCCGCCGGACCTCCGCGAGTTCGACGAGAAGATCGCGGGCGTGCGCCGCGACAAGGAGTCGGCGATCGACTCCCAGGACTTCGAGAAGGCAGCCTCTCTCCGCGACAAGGAGAAGCAGCTGCTCGCCGCGAAGGCCAAGCGCGAGAAGGAGTGGAAGGCCGGCGACATGGACGTCGTCGCCGAGGTCGACGGCGAGCTGATCGCCGAGGTCCTCGCGACCGCCACCGGCATCCCGGTCTTCAAGCTGACGGAGGAGGAGTCCTCCCGTCTGCTGCGCATGGAGGACGAGCTCCACAAGCGCGTCATCGGCCAGAAGGACGCCGTCAAGGCGCTCTCGAAGGCGATCCGGCGTACGCGAGCGGGTCTGAAGGACCCGAAGCGTCCCGGCGGTTCGTTCATCTTCGCGGGCCCGTCCGGTGTCGGTAAGACCGAGCTGTCCAAGGCGCTCGCCGAATTCCTCTTCGGTGACGAGGACGCGCTGATCTCCCTCGACATGTCGGAGTTCAGCGAGAAGCACACGGTCTCGCGCCTCTTCGGCTCGCCCCCCGGATACGTGGGCTACGAAGAGGGCGGTCAGCTGACCGAGAAGGTCCGTCGCAAGCCGTTCTCCGTCGTCCTCTTCGACGAGGTCGAAAAGGCCCACCCGGACATCTTCAACTCGCTCCTGCAGATCCTGGAGGACGGTCGCCTGACCGACTCCCAGGGCCGCGTCGTGGACTTCAAGAACACGGTCATCATCATGACGACCAACCTTGGTACCCGCGACATCTCGAAGGGCTTCAACCTGGGCTTCGCGGCCCAGGGCGACTCGAAGTCCAACTACGAGCGGATGAAGAACAAGGTCAGCGACGAGCTGAAGCAGCACTTCCGCCCGGAGTTCCTGAACCGCGTCGACGACGTCGTCGTCTTCCCGCAGCTGACCCAGGACGACATCCTCCAGATCGTCGACCTGATGATCACCAAGGTGGACGAGCGCCTCAAGGACCGGGACATGGGCATCGAGCTCTCCCAGCCCGCGAAGGAGCTGCTCGCGAAGAAGGGTTACGACCCGGTGCTCGGCGCGCGTCCGCTGCGGCGCACGATCCAGCGCGAGGTCGAGGACACCCTCTCCGAGAAGATCCTCTTCGGCGAGCTCCGCCCCGGCCACATCGTGGTCGTCGACGTGGAGGGCGAGGGCGAGACCGCCACGTTCACCTTCCGCGGCGAGGAGAAGGCGGCGCTGCCGGACGTCCCGCCGATCGAGTCGGCCGCCGGTGGCGGCGCGGGCCCGAACCTGAGCAAGGAGGCGTGACGCCCACCCAGGGCTGAACGCTCGAAGGGGCTGCCCCGGACCGTTTCGTACGGTCTGGGGCAGCCCCTTTTTCCGTCCGCTGAGATCGGGTCAATAGCGGTTCGCCCAGAGGCGGTTGGACCGGCTCAGTCCTTGGCGGTGCCGTAGAGATGTACGTCGATGTGAGCGGGCAGGGCGGCCAGGCCGGTGGCCGTGGCGGGGGCCTGTAGCTCCGTCAGGCTCGGGTGGTGGGCCAGGGCGGAGACGTCGATGGGGGCGTTCCGGTCCGGGCTGCCCTCGGGACGGTTCTGCAGGAACAGGTGCTTGAGTCCCGGTGCGACCGTGCGGAGGCGGGGGGCCACGTCCGCCCAGGAGGCGTCGGGAGTGAGCTGCAGGTTCACCAGACCGGGCAGAGCAAGGCCCGGCGGGATGATCATGAGGGAGTGCGACGGCAGGTGCAGGGCGGTGAGGCCCGGCAGGGTCGCGAACACCTCCCAGTCCCTCGCGGTCAGCGGATCGTCGACGCTGAAGGTCATCCGCGCCAGCTTCGGCCATCGGCTCGCGCGCGGCAGGTCGGTCAGAGCGGCGCGGGAGTCCACGAGCCCGAGGAACGTCAAGGGGGCCTCGGCGGGGAACGGCGCCAGGCTCCACGGCTCCTGCGCGCCGACGACGCTGAGTCCGTCCAGGCGGCCCAGGGCGGCCAGCGCCTCGGCGGTCAGGAGGCCCGGCGGGAACCTGTTGAGCAGCAGGAAGGTGGGCTCGCAGGCCGCTATGAAGCGGGAAGCGACGTCGGGGCTGACCCCCGGTCTGATGTCCAGCCTCTCCGGGTACAGGCCGAGCCGTTCGAGCTCGGTCACCTGTTCGTCGGTGCGGAGCGTGAAGTGGATTCCGTGGCCGTCCAGCCGGGCGATGACCTGCTCCGCGTACGGACGGCAGGCGTGGCGGTGCCATCCCCACATCAGCTGGCTGCGGACGCCGAGCCCGCCGTGCCGGGTGAACCGGGCGAGGAAGGGGATCGTCGCGTCCGAGTCCACGTGCGTCGCGGTGACGGCCACCTGCTGGGCCTCGTCGTCGGAGAGGCCGTCGGGCCCTGGCAGCAGGTCGAGAACCATGGCCCCGACCTTCGCCAGCGCCCGCGCGTCCTCCGCGTTCCGTGGCGGAATCAGCGCCGCCGTACGCCGCTCCACCTCCTCCCGTACCGCGGGGGCCAGCTCCGCCGCGTGTTCCAGGCAGGCGGCCGCCAGGAGATGGATCCGCTTGCGGGCCCCGTCCTGCGGGTGCCGGTCCCCGTGCGTGAGCAGGTCGCTCAGGATCTCCGCCCGTTCGCGCGGCCGCGCCTGCGCCACCGCCATGCGGATGACGTCCTCCCACTGGTCGTCCGCCGCATGCCCGACCAGGACCCCGAAGTCGCCCGCGTCGACCGCGGCCCGCGCGCCCAGGAAGTCCTGGAACGTGCGGTGGACGAAGTCGACGGTGTCGGGGCCCGGCTCGCGCAGGAGGCCGCTGCGGTGCAGGAAGTGGGTGTAGACGGCCCCTGCGTCGCCGAGCCCGGCCAGCTCCGGCACCGCGGGGAGCGCCTCCGCGATGATGGACTCCGCCCGCGAACGGTCCATTTCCGTACGGCCGTTGCGGATCAGCCAGTACGCGAGCCGCTGCAGGAGCTGCACCTGCGGCTCCTCCCGCAACTCCGGCACCGCCATGTGGCGTTCGCGGTCCCTGCGGACCAGCAGCATGGACAGGGCCGCGGTGTAGAGGTCCTTGCGGCCCATCGGCAGGAAGCCCCGCCGGTCCCGGTGGAGGGCGCAGATCAGGCCGCACATGAGGGGGTTGGTGGCGAGGAGGCCCAGGTCCGGCTTGGACCGCACGGCTTCCAGGAGCTGACTCTCGTACGCGACGAGTTCGGCGTCCTCCTCCGGGACGCCGGTGGTCGCCGCGGTGTGCCAGCGCTCGATGAACGCCGTCACCTCCGCCTCTCCCATCGGGGAGAGCGTCAGCTCGGTGAAGCCCTCCTCGGTGAGCCAGTTCGCGCGTACGGCCGACGGGCGCGACGTCACCAGCCAGCGGTTGCCGGGGAACGCGTCGATCAGGTCGCTCAGCCAGGCCCGGGTCCGGTCGCGCTCGGCGTCCGGGATCTCGTCGATGCCGTCGATCAGGACCAGGGCGCGGCCCGCCGTCAGGACGCGCGCCTCCCACCCGTGGGGCTGGGTGCCCGCGAGCGGGCAGCCCACCGAGGCGAGGAAGTCCGGGGGCGCGGGCAGCCGTTCGCCGTGGCGGGTGAGGGTGCGCAGGGGGAGTACGTAGGGGACGCGGTCGTCCAGGTACGCCATGGTGGGGTGCGTCGCCTCGGTCGGGTACGTCGACATGGCCGGGTCCGCCCCGGTGGGGTCCGGTCCCGCCGCGTCCCTGCGGGTCGCGCTCACCGCGAGCCACTGCACGAGCGTGGTCTTGCCGGAGCCCGCCTCGCCCCGCAGGAGGACCCGGTCGTGGGTGGCGAGGGCCTGGTCGGCGGGGAGCGGGGGCGTGTGCTCGACGGCCTCCACCTCCAGCGCGCGGAGCTTCGCCTCCGACAGGTAGTGGACCGTCTCCACGCGTCCGGGCGGCTCCGCCTCCAGCGACATGTAGGCCGCGTCCAGCGGCCACTTCCCCGGGGAGCCCGACAGGTCGATGCCGAAGATCGTCAGCTTGGCGTGCTTCTTCGCGACGTACGCGAGGTAGCGCCGCTCGAAGGCGAGGTCCTGCGCCCCGGCGAGGGGCCTGCGGGCGATCAGCTCGTCGACCTTCGCGATCAGCTCGTCCTGGCCCCGGCTCTGCGCGACCAGCGTCGCCGCGACGAACGTGGAGCGCTGCGTGAAGAACTGCAGGATGTGCAGGCACGCCCACTCGGTGACCGAGTGGAGGTAGAGGGCGGCGTCCTGGGAAAGGCCGGAGGCGAGGGGCGGCCCGCTGCCCGCCGCGCCGCGCGTGAGTTCGCGGGCCAGCTCCCGGTGGCCGAGGCGGACGGCCTGGACGTCGTCCATGTCGAGGTCCCCGAGCGAGAGCAGCACCCGGGTCAGGGCGTCGGTGACGGCCAGTGCCTCGTCCGGCGGGAAGGTGCGCTCGCCGGGGGCGGCCAGGGACGCCGCCACCAGACGCTCCGCGAGGCGCCGCACGTCCCGCCTGCCCAGGGTGCGCCGCTCCCCCTTGAACGACACCAGGGAGGACAGCCGTACCGGCTTCGCCACCAGGCCCGCGCCGGGGCCCTCCCGTACGAACAGCCTTTTGACCAGGGGGGCGACGGCACTCGACGCCAGGCGGGTGCCGATGAGCGCGGGATCCATGGGCGCGAGCGTAGTGGGGGTCACATTCGCGGCGGGGTGGATCTCGGCGGCCGGTGACATGGCGCACAGGCTTTTCGTCCGGTACTAGGCGGAATAGTGGATGCGGATGGATCGCCGGTCGGGACCTTCGGCCCGCGACCTCCGGGACCTTGGACGCGTTCGGCCGCGGTGGGTGCGGCCCTGGTGGGCGTGCGGGTCGGGAGCGGCTCCGATGTGCGGCTAAACCCGCGCGAGGGGAAGAAACCCCGTTACCGGGCTGTGGGGCAATTGTCCGGATTTGATGGTGTCAAGCGGGCTAAATCCTCGCCACTCGCTACGGCTTTGAGTAGTAGATGGGCGTTTTGGGCGGTGGTGAGGGTGGGGGTTACCAAGGGATGACCGACCCGGCGAAGCGCGGTCGGCGGGTGATCCGCCCGCCCCGCCTGCCGGGTCCGTTCATGCCCCCTCGGTCGTCGCGCCAGGCGTCACCACAGTCGTCATCGCAGTCGTCACCGCAGTCGTCACACCCCGGAGGACATCCCCATGTCGCAGCGCACCAAGTCCCACCATCCCCGCCCGTCGATGCTCCGTACGCGGGCGGCCGTCGTCGCCGCGGGCATCGGGGCGTCGGCGGTTCTCGGGGCCGGGGTCTCGGTCGCCGCGGACGGCGCCAAGAGCGGTGGCGCGCTGCCCGGTGTCGCCGTGAACTCCCTCCAGGCGCAGGCCGCCGCCCAGGCCAAGGCCGCCGACAAGGCGCGGCAGGACGTGGCGAAGAAGGCCGCCGACGCCCAGCGCGCCGCGGCCGCGCGGGCCGCCGCGTGGATCGACCCGGTCAAGAACTACACGCTCTCCGCGAGCTTCGGCCTCGGCGGCAGCATGTGGTCCCACAAGCACTCCGGCCAGGACTTCGCCGTGCCGGTCGGCACCCCGGTCGCGTCCGTGCACGGCGGCACCGTCGTGAAGGCGGGCCCCAACGGCGCCGGTGACGGCCCCGCGTACGGCAACGCCGTCGTGGTGAAGCACAGCGACGGCACGTACTCCCAGTACGCGCACCTCTCGCAGGTCGACGTCCGGGTGGGTCAGACGGTCGGCACCGGCCAGCGCATCGCCCTCTCCGGCAACACCGGCAACTCCAGCGGTCCGCACCTGCACTTCGAGATCCGTACGACCCCGAACTACGGCTCGGCCGTCGACCCCGTCGCCTTCCTGCGCTCGTCGGGCGTGAAGGTCTGACCCCACGCGCGCCCCACCGCGCCCCACCGCGCTCCGGGCGGCTCAGCCGCCCGTGTGTGCCCGCGTCACCAGATCGATGGCGACCTCCAGGATGGCCTCGCGCTTCTCCTTGGGGTCGCCTTCGGCGTCCTTGAGCACGAACATTCCGGCGTGCATGGTGAACAGCGCGCTGAAGCACCGCACCTGGTCGGCCATCGGGGCGTTCGGGTCCTTGAGGATCTCGTGCAGCCCGAGCATCCGGTCCTTGAAGCTCTCGCCGGACTTCAGGTCGCGCATCGCCGCCTGGTTCTCCTGCATGAAGCGGAAGAGCGGTGCCGCGTTGATCAGGATGGCGCTGTAGCGGGTAAGTACTTCCTTCTTGGTCTCCAGGGAGACCGGCTGAGGCTGTGCGTGACCCCATTCGATCAGCTCGTCGATCGGCCCCGTGAGGTCGTCGAAGATGCTGGTCAGGATGTCTTCCTTGGTCTTGAAGTGGTAGTAGAGCGCCGCCTTGGTGACGTCCAGCTTCTCGGAGATCTCGCGCAGGGACGTCTTCTCGTAGCCCTGCTCGGCGAAGAGTGCGAGGGCCACGTCCTGGATGCGCTGGCGGGTGTCGCCGCGCCGCTGCTGCTTGCCTGTGCCCATCGGGGTGCTCCTCGACTCCACTCATCACTCACGCTGTCGCAACTCACGCCGTTCACGTCGTCGTACGTGAAACTTACTTGACGCCCGGCTAGTTAAGGGTCTACCTTCCCCAGTGTAGTCAACTTGCCGGGCGGCAAGTAAGTAGTGGTAGGGCGACAACCGGGGAGTGGTGAGTATGTCGGGGACACCTAAAGCGTCACTGGAGCAGTTGGAGAAACCGGAGAAGGCGGGCGCGGTGAAGGCCGCGGGGGAGACCGGGCCGCAGCCGCGCAGTGTGCGCGTCGTCCTGATGGCCCTGATGATCACCATGTTGCTCGCGATGCTCGACAACATGATCGTGAGCCCCGCGATGCCGACGATCGTCGGCGACCTCGGCGGCATGGAGCACCTGTCGTGGGTGGTCACCGCCTACACGCTGGCGACCGCGGCCTCGACCCCCATCTGGGGCAAGCTCGGCGACATGTACGGGCGCAAGGGCGTCTTCCTCACCTCCATCGTGATCTTCCTGGCCGGGTCCGTGCTCAGCGGCATGGCACAGGACATGGGACAGCTCATCGGCTTCCGCGCGATCCAGGGGCTCGGCGCGGGCGGCCTGATGGTCGGCGTCATGGCGATCATCGGTGACCTGGTGCCGCCGCGGGACCGCGGCAAGTACATGGGCATGATGACCGGCGTCATGGCGGTCGCGATGATCGGAGGCCCGCTGGTCGGCGGCACCATCACCGACCACCTCGGCTGGCGCTGGGCCTTCTACATCAACCTGCCGCTCGGCGCCGTCGCGCTCGCCATGGTGACCGCCGTCCTGCACCTGCCGAAGAAGAAGGCACAGGGGCGCATCGACTATCTGGGCGCGGCCCTGCTGACCGTCGGCATCAGCGCACTCGTGCTCGTCACCACCTGGGGCGGTTCCGAGTACGCCTGGGGCTCTGCCGTGATCATGGAGCTCATCGGCATCGGCGTCGCCTCGCTCCTCGGCTTCCTCTTCGTACAGAAGAGGGCCGCCGAGCCGATCATGCCGCTGCACATCTTCCGCAGCCGCAACTTCTCGCTGATGGCCGTGATCGGCTTCATCACCGGCTTCGTGATGTTCGGCGCGATGCTCTTCCTGCCGCTCTACCAGCAGTCGGTGCAGGGCGCTTCGGCCACCAACTCCGGGCTGCTGCTGCTTCCGCTGCTGCTCGCGATGATGGCCGTCTCGATGGTCGCGGGCCGGGTCACCACCGCCACCGGCAAGTACAAGGTCTTCCCGATCGTCGGCACCGTACTGATGGTCATCGGGTTCTTCCTGCTCGCCCAGATGGACACGGAGACCACGCGGTTCACCTCGGGCCTCTACATGGCCGTGCTGGGCGCGGGCATGGGCTTCCTGATGCAGATCACCATGCTGGTCGCGCAGAACAGCGTCGAGATGAAGGACATGGGCGTCGCCTCGTCCTCGGCCACGCTCTTCCGTACGCTCGGCTCCTCCTTCGGCGTCGCGATCATGGGTGCGCTCTTCAACAACCGCGTCCATGACGTGATGGCCGAGCGCGCCGGGTCGCTCGGCAGCAAGGCCACCGAGGCGACCGCCCAGCCGACCGCGGAGCAGCTGGCGAAGCTGCCCGAGATGGTCAGGGACGCCTACCAGCACGCGGTGACGGCCGGTGTCCACTCGGCCTTCCTGCTCGGCGCCGCGCTCGGTGTCGCCGCGCTGATCGTCTCCTTCTTCGTGAAGGAGACGCCGCTGAGGGGCTCGGGCCCCGCGGACAAGAAGCCCGTCGGGGGCGCGGACGGGGACTCCGCGCAGGTGGTCAGGGAGCCGGTTGCAGAGGCCGTCTGATCCCGCAGGACCGCCCTCCCCGGCGGAGAACGGCCCCCGGTGCTTCGCGCACCGGGGGCCGTTCTCCTGCCAGAGGTCTCCTGTCAGGGGCGGGTGTCCGCCAGGCTCAGAGACCGTCCGGCGACTTCACAGGGTGTCCGGCAGCTGCAGCATCGGGAAGCTGCCCGTGTTCGTCGGCGCGTGCTCCGGCAGCCACAGGACGGCGACCGCGCCCTCGGCGGGCTCGTCGGGAGAGACGCCCGCGGGGCGTACGTTGCGGAAGGTCAGCCGCGCCCCGAGCACCCGCGCCTGACCCGCCGCGATCGTCAGACCCAGACCGTGGCCGTGTCCCGCCCGGTCCGTGCTGCCCGTGCGGAAGCGGCTCGGGCCCTCGTCCAGGAGCGCCTCGGGGAAGCCGGGCCCGTGATCACGCACCCGGACCACCCGGCCCTCGACGCTGACCTCGATGGGCGGCTTGCCGTGCTTGGCGGCGTTGGCGACGAGGTTGCCGAGGATGCGCTCCAGGCGGCGCGGGTCGGTGGTGACCTCCGACTCGTGCACGACCGTCACGGACACCTCGGTGCTGAGGAGCGCCATCCGCCGGGACACGAACTCGCCGAGGGTGATGTCCTGCAGTTCGGCGCGCTCGGCCGCCGAGTCGAGGCGGGCCACCTCAAGGACGTCCTCGACGAGCGTGCGCATCGCCTGCGCGCGGTCCTTGACCAGCTCGCTGGGCCGTCCGGGCGGCAGCAGCTCGGCCGCCGTGAGCAGCCCGGTCACCGGCGTACGCAGCTCGTGCGCGATGTCCGCGGTGACCCTGCGCTCGGCCTCCAGGCGCTGCTTGAGCGCGTCGGCCATGGCGTCCACGGCGGACGCGAGGTCGTCGGTCTCGTCCTTGACCACGCCGCCGATGGAGTCGCGGACGCTCACGTCCGTCTGTCCCTGGGCGACCTCGCTCGCCGCCGTCGCCGCCTTGCGCAGCCGCCGCGACAGCTGCCCGCCGATCAGCACGCCGA
Organism: Streptomyces kanamyceticus; assembly: GCF_008704495.1. Lineage (NCBI taxonomy): Bacteria > Bacillati > Actinomycetota > Actinomycetes > Kitasatosporales > Streptomycetaceae > Streptomyces > Streptomyces kanamyceticus. The sequence goes on along the minus strand of NZ_CP023699.1, from coordinate 4,511,264 downwards.
GCGCGCAGCCGCCGAAGACGACCGCGATCGACCCGATGACCAGGGCCTGGTCGAGGTCCTTCATGACGGTGGCGCTGCGGTCGGTGAAGCGGGAGTGCAGCGAGAGGACGTGCCCGTCGGCCAGCGGCACGGCCGCCCAGATGTCGGGCGTGCCGTCGGGCTTCTCCTCGACGAACGTGGCGCGCCGTCCCTTGAGGACCTTCTGCCGCAGCTCCTGGGGCAGCTCGGGGTCGTCGACCTTCGTGCCGAACTGGAGGGTCTGGCGCTGGGACGCGGAGTACAGGCGCAGCGCGAACTGGATGCGCTCGTCCTGCACGTCGCGCGCGTTGTCGAGCATCGAGACGCGCGCCGCGTTGTGCACGACCAGGCTCAGCGCGACCGCGACGAGCGCCCCGACCAGCGCGATCGCCGCGCTGATCTTCCAGCGCACGCCGGTGCGCAGACCGGTCCTGAACATCCCGCGGACACGGTCGGCCGCCCGGTGGCCCCTGTTCATATGTGTCCCCCGAGTACCCCGAGCCGCCCGCGTCCCCGCGGCACGCCGTCCTTCATGCGTCCGTTCACGCCGTCACGTGTCCGTTCACGCCTTGAGCTTGTAGCCGAAGCCGCGGACCGTCTCGATGCGGTCCTGCCCGACCTTCGTACGCAGTCGCTGCACATGGACGTCGACGACGCGGGTGTCGCCGCCCCAGCCGTAGTCCCACACGCGCTCAAGGAGCTTGTCGCGGGACAGGACGGTGCCCGGTGCGGACGAGAACTCCAGGAGCAGGCGCATCTCGGTCGGCGTCAGGGCCACGGGCGCGCCGTCCTTGCGCACCTCCATGCCCTCCGTGTCGATCTCCAGATCGCCGAAGTGCAGCACGCCGCCGTCGGCCCCGGCGTCCTGCGCCGAGGCGGGCGCCGCGGAGCCGTGCCCGCCCGCGTGCCCGAAGCGGCGCAGCACCGCGCGGATGCGGGCGACCAGGACGGCTCCGTCGAACGGTTTGGTCACGTAGTCGTCGGCGCCCGCCTCAAGACCGAGCACCACGTCGATGGAGTCGGCGCGCGCCGACAGCATGATCACCGGAACCGTGGACTCCTCGCGGATCCTGCGGCACAGCGAGACGCCGTCCATGCCGGGCACCATCACGTCGAGCAGCGCGATGTCCGGCTGGTCGGCGCGGAACGCCTCAAGGCCCGAGAGGCCGTCGGGCATGGCGGTCACCGCGAAGCCGTCCCGCTCAAGGGCGAGCTGGGTGGCCTCGCGGATGACGTCGTCGTCCTCGACGAACAGGACGTGGGTCTGTTCTGCCATCGGAAGTCTCAGTCCTTCTCAGTACGTGCTCGGTGCGTCTCGTGGGGGTCGGGCGGGGTGGTCGGCGGCGGCCGGTCCGCGGCGGGTCAGCCCGCGTCCGATGGTGCGGCCGACTCGCCGCCCACCGCGTTGTTGAAGTCGCTGCGGGTGCGCTCCGTCTCGACGAAGTGGTTCGACGACCAGTGGTACGTGATCACTTCCTCGCCCGACGGATAGGCCACCGAGTCGCCCTTCTCGTACATCTGCTTGGTCACGACCAGGTCGCCCCTGTCGATCTCGGCGTAGACGGACGCGGGCTCCTCGGCACTGAAGACATTCTCGTACTTATCGCCTTCGGCGCGATACACGTAGCTGCCGATCCCGACGGCGTCCGCGCAGGTCTGCACGTTCACCACGACATCGGACGCGGTGCCTCCGGTCACGTTCCCGTACGTCACGTCGATCGGGTACGAGTCCCCGGCGCACGGCTTCAGGTCCCGCTTGATCGCCGTGCTCACCTTCGGGTCGTCCTTGACGAGCCGGACCGCGTCGATCTTCCTCGTGGGCACCGACGCCGAAGGCGCGGGCGAGGGCGAGGCGGAGACCACGGGTTCGCTGCGCGCGGGTCCCTCGTCGCGCGCGCCCGCGCCGCCCGTCGAGCAGGCGGCGAGGGAAAGGCCGAGGGCGGCGAGCACGGTCACCACCGTGCTCGCCGCCTTTACGCTTCGTCTGGCCTCAGGGCCTAGGCCGCGCAACGCTCCCGCTCCTCACGTTCGAACGCGCGGGCATCCAGGTCACGGCTCTCCAGCTCCTGGCGGAGCCGGGCGAGTGCCCGGTGCAGCGTGCTCTTGACCGTTCCGGCCGACATGCCGAGCGCGGCGGCCGTCTCCTCTGTGGACATCTGCTCCCAGTGTCGCAGCACGACCACGCTGCGCTGCTTGGGTGCGAGAACCTTCATGATGTCCATCAGCAGGGCGCGGTCGGCGTGCTGCTCCGTGGAGTCTTCCACGGACGCGTCGGGGAGCTGCTCGGTGGGCACCTCTTCGAGCTTGCGGGCGCGCCACCACTCCGTACGGGTGTTGATCATGACGCGCCGGAGGTAGGCGTCCGCCAGCCGCTTGTCGGCTATGCCGTCCCAGCGGCCGTACGTCCGTACGAGCGCGGTCTGCAGCAGGTCCTGCGCGTCCACGGGGTCCGGAACCAGGCGCCGGGCACTGCGCAGCAGGGCGTCCTGCCGAGTGCGGACGTACTCTTCGAACTCGAGCACCTCGCCGTGCGCCATATCCAACCGCCTCCGTTCCGTCCCCAAATGCGTGACCGCGGCCCTTGCCGAGCGGCACGTCCATGAAGCTACGGAGGCGTTGTCACGAGGTTGTGCGGAGCAGCCAGCGGCGGGCGCACGGCTGGGCGTAGGTTGTGTAACAGATGTAGGGCGAACATAAAGATCGCCATAAAACCGCAGGTGAGAAGCGGTCTATGGGCGTTACACGGACCTTTTGGCAGTTATGCGGTTATGAGGTCATGGCACGGGGTCATGACATGAGGTCATGGGGGTCGGTCACGTGAGCGGCAGCCGGTAGTGCCCGTCCGCCAACGGCTCCACGAGCCCGTCGGCGACCAGACCGTCGAGCGCGCGGGCCCGCTGCACCGGCTCCTCCCACACCCGGTCGAGCGCGGCCTGCGGCACCGGGGCGACGGCCTCGCGCAGCACGGCGAGCAGTTTGCCGCGCACCTGGCGGTCCGTCCCCGCGTACGTCTGGCCGCGGCGTGCCGGGCCCTCGTGCGCGGGCTTGCCCGCCGCACGCCAGGCGCACTGCCCGGCGATCGGGCACTTCGCGCAGTTCTCGTTCCGCGCGGTGCAGACCAGGGCGCCGAGCTCCATGGAGGCGGCGGCCCAGCGCGACGCGGTCCGCTCCTCCTCGGGCAGCAGGGCGCGGGCCAGCTTGCGCTCGGCGGCGGTGGTGGCGTTCGGCGGGTACTGCACACCGGCCACGGCGCGCGCGAAGACCCTCCGCACGTTCGTGTCGAGCACGGCGTGCCGCTGGCCGTACGCGAAGGAGGCCACGGCGGCCGCCGTGTACTCCCCGATGCCCGGCAGCGCGAGCAGCTGGGAGTGGTGCGCGGGGACGTCGCCGCCGTGCCGCTCCGTTATGGCGGTGGCCGCGCCGTGCAGCCGCAGGGCGCGGCGCGGATAGCCGAGCCTTCCCCAGGCGCGGACGGCCTCGCCCGGCGCCTCCTTGGCGAGGTCGGCGGGGCGCGGCCAGCGGGCGAGCCACTGCTCGTACACGGGCAGGACCCGGCTGACGGGCGTCTGCTGGAGCATGAACTCACTGACCATCACGCCCCACGGCCCGGCGTCCGGGCGGCGCCACGGCAGATCGCGGGCGTGCGCGTCGAACCAGGCGATGACGGGGGTGTGCAGGGTCTCACCGGAGGCGGCGACTTCGGCGGCTTCGGCAGCCTCGGCGGCGTCGGGTGCGGTCGGCGTGGGCTTCGTGGGCGCAGTCATGGCAGACCCGATCCTGCCACGGGGGTGGCGGCGGACGACACAACCGCGCGGCTCGGGCGGGGGGGTTTCGCGCGACCCCGCCCTGAGGGCCGCGTCGCCGAGCCACCCCTGACGATCGGCAGGGGTGCGCGGGTGCGGGGGGACAGTAGCGTCGGGGGAGCGAAGAGGGGAGCCAGGAAGGGGTGCGAAGACGGGAGCCAAGAAGGGGAGCGAAGAAGGGGTGCGAAGACGGGAGCCAAGAAGGGGTGCGAAGAAAGGGGAGTGAACGGGGGAGTGAAGAGACGTACCGGGGACGCGCTCCTCGCCGTGGCCCTCGCCGTGCCGGTCGTGTCCGTGGACCGGCTCGGCCTCAACGAGCCGAGCACGCTCCCCCGGCAGCTGTGCGCGCTCGCCGTCGTCGGGTGCGCCGTCGCCGTGCGCAGGAGAGGGCCGCTGCTCGCGTTCCTCCTCGCCGCGGCCCTCGGGCTCGGCACCGCCTCCTCCCTCTTCACGCTCTCCTACGGACCCGCCTTCGCCGTCCTCGCGCTCCTCCTCGGCCGCCGCGCGGACCGCGCCCGCCCCGCCCTGATCGCCTTCGGGGCCATCGCGGTCGTCGGTACGGCCAAGATCGCCGTACGGGACGTGGACCCCGTCGTGGAGTGGCTCGTCCTGATGGGCACGCTCGTCTTCGGCGCGCTCTTCCCCTGGCTCGCGGGCCGCTACTGGCGCCAGGCGCGCGAACTGGCCGCCGCGGGCTGGTCGAGGGCCGACCAGCTGGAGCGCGAGCAGCGCATCGTCGCCGACCGCGCGCGACTGCGCGAACGGGCCCGCATCGCCCAGGACATGCACGACTCGCTGGGCCACGAACTGAGCCTGATCGCCGTCCGCGCGGGCGCCCTCCAGGTCGCCCCCGGCCTGGCGCGGGAGCACCGCGACGCGGTCGCCGAGCTCCGCGCCGCCGCGTCCGACGCCACCGGCAGGCTGCACAAGATCATCGGCGTACTCCGCGACGAGGGCGACGAGCAGGCCCCGCTCGCCCCCGCGGGCGAGAGCGTCACCGCGCTGGTCGAGCGCGCGGCGGAGTCCGGCCTTGAGATCACGTACGTCCCCGGCGACCGCGATGGCCGCGATGGCGAGCAGGGCGAGCAGGGTGAGGCGCGCGGCCGGGAGTTGACCGGGCGCACCGTGTACCGCGTCGTCCAGGAGGCCCTGACCAACGCGGCCAAGCACGCGCCGGGCGCCCACGTCACCGTCGAGATCGCGCGCGACGCCGCCACGACGACGGTCACCGTCACCAACGGCCGCCCCGACGAGGCGGTTTCACCGTCCTTCCGCACCCCGCTGCCCGGGCTGTCCGGCGGCGGCTCGGGCCTGCGCGGCCTGCGCGCCCGCGTCACCGACCTCGGCGGCACCCTGGACGCGGGCCCGCACGACCACGGATTCCGCCTCACCGCGCGCCTCCCGGCCGGCGGCACCGACCCCGTGGCCGCGCACCCCGAGGCCCGCCTCACCCACGCGCGCCGCCGCACCCTGCTGGCCTTCGGCGCCGCCGTGGCGACCGGGGTGCTGCTCGTCGGCGGGACCTTCGCCTGGTACGCGTACTCGCGTACGCACTCGGTCCTCGACCCCGCCGACTACGCCCGCCTTCGCGTCGGCGAGAGCCGTGCGGAGGCGGCCGGGGTGCTGCCGGACAGGACCGTCTCCGACCCGCCCCTGGAACGCGCGCCGAGCCCGCCGCCCGAGGGCGCCGAGTGCCTCTACTACCGGGCGGACGGCAGACTCTTCACCGCCGTACGACACTTCAGGATCTGCTTCGGCGGGGACGGCGGACGCCTCGTGGACAAGGCCGTGATCCCCACGGCGAGCGACTGGGACGAGTTCCGAGAGGAAGACGAGTTCCGAGAGGAAGAGGAGGAAGAGAAGGAATGGGTGCGGTGAACGGGGTGATCCGGGTCCTGCTGGCCGACGACGAAGCCATGATCCGTGCGGGCGTGCGCGCGATTCTCGCCGCGGGCCAGGACATCGAGGTCGTCGCGGAGGCCGCCGAAGGACGCGAGGCCGTCTCGCTCGCGCAGGCCCACCGACCGGACGTGGCGCTGCTCGACATCCGCATGCCGCGCCTCGACGGGCTCGCCGCGGGCGAGGAAATCGTCCGTACGGTGCCGGGGACGGCGGTCGCCATGCTGACGACCTTCTCCGAGGACGCCTATGTGGCACGGGCGTTGAGCGGCGGAGCCACCGGTTTCCTGCTGAAGTCCGGCGATCCGCACGAACTCATCGCGGGCGTACGGGCGGTGGCGGACGGCGCCGCCTTCCTCTCGCCCAAGGTCGCGCGGCACGTCATCGACGGCTACGGAGCGCGGCGCGTGGGCCGCGGGGCCACCGCGAGGACCCGCGTCGGCGCTCTCACCCCGCGCGAACGCGAGGTGCTCGGCCTGGTCGGCGCGGGCCTGTCCAACCCGGAGATCGCGGCCCGGCTGCACCTCGTGGAGGGCACCGTCAAGGCGCATGTGAGCGCGGTCCTCGACCGGTTGGAGGTCAAGAACCGCGTCCAGGCGGCGATCGTGGCGTACGAAGCGGGGCTCGTCCCCGACGCGGACTGAGCCCTGCCGGGCCGGTCAGCTGTTGTGCTGGTGGGGGTCGTGGCGCGGGTCGTGACGGGGGTCGTGACGCGGCAGGGCCATGGTCGGGTTGTCGGCCGGGGGAGTCCAGGCGGCGGGCTGCTGGTGCTGGTGCTGGTGCTGGTGCTGGTGCTGCTGGTTCTGGTTCTGGTGTGAGTACTGGTTCTGCGGGTCCTGGTACGGCTGCTGAGGGGCGTGCGGGGGCGTGCCCGGGGCGCCCGTGCCGTGCCGTCCGCGCCGCGCCGTCGTGTCGTACGCCGCGGGACCAGGCCCCGCGAACCAGCGCACGATCCCCGTGGACGAGCCGCGCATGGCGTCGAAGAGCCGGGCCGTGGGGCGCGTACAGATCCGTACGAGCAGGAACGCGATGAGCGCGCCGAGCACCAGACCGACCGCGACGTCGTGGGGGTAGTGCACGCCGACGAAGACCCGCGAGAACGCCATGAGCACGGCCATCGGGACCGTCAGCGCGGCGATGCGCGGCCAGGCGAGCGCGAGACCGATGGCGGCGGCGCCCGCGATCGTCGAGTGGTTGCTCGGGAAGGACCAGTCGCCGTGCGGCGGGCACTCCACGAGCGGGGTCAGCGCGCCCGAGACCGCCCGGCAGGGCCGCTCCTCGTCGATCACCGACTTGAACAACTCGCTGCACACGTACGCCACCGCGGTGACCAGCGGAGCGAGCACCGCGACCGCCACGGCGCGGGAGTCCCCGCTCCTGGCGCGCCACCAGGCGACGATGAAGAGCACGCCGAAGAGCAGCAGTCCGAGCTCCGTCCACACCTCCGCCAGGTGCTGGAACCACGAGGGCGTGTCGTGGGCGAACTCGGTGATATCGCGGTAGAGATCGTCGGTCATGGTGTCCATGATTACGGACGGTACGGAGTGCGGCCGAATCGTCACATCTGGCGATCGACCCGTCACGCACCCTGACGATCGACAGGGTTCAGGACCGTACGCAGGGGTGTAAGGGGCGGATCCGGGATGATGATCCGCAAACTTTGTCGCTCAGGGCGGCGGGTGGGGCAGGAGAAGTGCCGGATCTCTCGTAAGGTTTGGGCGTGGGATCTCTGCGCAATCCGGTCGGGCCGCTTCCCTCCACCATCTACTGGCGTCGGAGGGCCGTTCTGCTGTCCTTGCTCGGACTGCTGGTGCTCCTTGTCGTCTGGGTCGTCGTCTCCGGCGGCGGGGGCGGGAAGAACAGTGCCGACGGCCCCGGCGGCAACGGACCCGCCACTTCCATCACTCCCGGACCCTCCGAGTCCGGGCCCGCGATCAGTGAACACCCGGGCGGGCGGGACGAGTCGAGCGAGGGCTCGGGGTCGTCAGGTTCGGGCTCGGGGTCGGACTCCGGGTCCGGGTCGGGTGGCGGCTCGGGCGGGTCCGAAGGCTCGGGCTCCGGCGGTGGCGGCGGATCCGACGACGGCGCCAAGGGCGGTGGCGGCTCGGGCGACCGGCTGCCCGCAGGGTCGAGCCTGCCGAACTGCGCCAGTGGCGACGTGAAGTTGAAGGTGCGCAGCGTCCAGAACACGTACGAGATCGGCGAGAAGCCGAAGTTCGAGCTGATCGCCGACAACAGCGGCAGCAAGGCCTGCAAGCTCGACCTCGGCGGCAAGGGCACGGTGCTGACGATCACTCAGGCCGACGGCGACAAGGACTTCTGGTCCTCCGAGGACTGCCCGGCCGGTGGCGGCAGCCTGCTGCTCCGGGTCCCGGCGGACGGCCGCGTCACGCACGCGGTCGAATGGGACCGGCGGGCCAGCGAGCCCCAGTGCGCGACGCCTGCGGCGGGCACGGCGGCTCCGGGCACGTACCTCGTCGAGGCGAAGGCACCGGGCCTGGGCGCGGCACGGGCGTCGTTCGTCCTGGAGAAGGACTAGTCCCCGCGGGGCTTGAGCGGATTCCTCTCCCCCGGGGCGGGGGTGAACGCCTTTCCGCGCTCCGCGCGGGTTTTCCCGCCCGCCCACCCGTTGCTCCGTACCGGAAGGGCGATGGGTGGGGCCGGGCCTGTTGCCCCGTCAGGTGGGCGCCTCGCCGGGTCGCGTGCGGTGCTCAAGCCTCCCCCCCGCCGAGCGCGCGCCTGATCGGTCCGCCGGATGGGCAGGGAAGGGTGGGCGGGTGGGGAGAACCGCCGCGAAGCGGCTGGAGTTGTGGTGGCGGAGTGGGAGGGTCCCGGCACGGGCCGGACAAGCCCCGTGAGGGAGCCACGCCACCCGGCGCCAAGGGAGCAGCCGCTTCGGCGCCGAAGACAGGGGCCACGGGGACCCACCCCGTACCCCGTCAGCGCCGGAGGCTAGACGTAGCGCTCCAGGATGGACGATTCCGCGAGGCGCGACAGGCCCTCGCGGACGCTGCGGGCGCGGGCCTCGCCGACCCCGTCCACCGTCTGGAGATCGTCCACGCTCGCGGCGAGCAGCTTCTGCAGGCCGCCGAAGTGCTCCACGAGGCGGTCGATGATGGCCCCGGGCAGCCGCGGCACCTTGGCGAGCAGGCGGAAGCCCCGCGGGGAGACCGCGGAGTCCAGCGCCTCGGGGGAGCCCGTGTAGCCCAACGCCCGTGCCACCGTGGGCAGTTCGAGCAGCTCGGCGTGGGTGAGGGAGTCCAGCTCGGCGAGCGCCTCGTCGACCGTGCGCGAGCGCTTGGCGGTGGGCTCGGGCACGTAGTCCCTGACGACCAGCTCGCGCTCGGGCTCCACGCCCGCGATCAGCTCGTCCAACTGGAGGGTGAGCAGGCGGCCGTCGGTGCCGAGCTCCACCACGTACTCGGCGATCTCCGTGGCGATGCGGCGGACCATCTCCAGGCGCTGGGCGACCGCCGTGACGTCCCGCACGGTCACCAAGTCCTCGATCTCCAGGGCGGAGAGCGTGCCCGCGACCTCGTCGAGACGGAGCTTGTACCGCTCAAGGGTGGCGAGCGCCTGGTTGGCGCGGGAGAGGATCGCCGCCGAGTCTTCAAGGACACGGCGCTGACCGTCCACGTACAGCGCGATCAGGCGCATCGACTGGGACACCGAGACGACGGGGAAGCCGACCTGCTTGCTCACCCGGTCCGCCGTGCGGTGCCGCGTGCCCGTCTCCTCCGTGGGGATCGTCGGGTCCGGCACCAACTGCACGCCGGCGCGCAGGATCTTGGTGATGTCCTTGTCGAGGACGATGCCGCCGTCGAGCTTGCACAGTTCGCGCAGGCGCGTCGCCGTGAACTCGACGTCCAGGATGAAGCCGCCCGTACACATCGACTCGACGGTCTTGTCCCAGCCGAGGACGATCAAGCCGCCGGTGTTGCCGCGGAGGATGCGCTCCAGGCCGTCACGCAGTGCCTGGCCGGGCGCGACAGCGCTCAGGGAGGCGCGCATCAGCCCATCGGCACCGGAGCTGCCGCCGGGCTTGCCGGGGTTCGCTGCCCGGTCGTTGGCTGCCACTGCACTCCCTCGGTCGCAGGTTGTCCACGTCTCTGCCGCGCACGTGCCGCGTACGGAGCGCACGCTGTGCTTCGCACGGTTGGGCGAGACCAGGGCAAAGTCTACCGGCGCTCTTCCTCCTCCCGTGGGGCCTCTCGGCGACGGGACCTCGGAAGGACACGCAGCGCGTCCCCCATGTCGGCGACTTCGATGACCTTCATACCGGCGGGGATCTTCCCGGGATCGGCGGGTACGAGGGCGTGGGTGAAGCCCAGGCGGTGCGCCTCGGCCAGCCTGCGCTGGACGCCCGTGACCCGTCTGACCTCGCCCGCCAGGCCCACTTCTCCGATCGCGACGAGATTCTTGGGGAGCGGGGTGTCGCTCGCGGCGCTGGCCAGGGCGAGCGCGACGGCGAGGTCGGCCGCGGGTTCGGTGAGCCGCACGCCGCCGACCGTCGCGCTGTAGATGTCCCGCTTGCCGAGTGCGGTGATCCGGCCGCGCTGCTCCAGGACGGCCAGCATCATCGAGACGCGGGAGGTCTCAAGGCCTGAGGTGGTGCGGCGGGGGCTGGGGATCTGCGAGTCGACCGTGAGCGCCTGGACCTCGGCGACCAGGGGGCGGCGGCCCTCCAGGGTGACGGTCAGGCAGGTGCCGGGGACGGGCTCGGCGCGGCGGGTGAGGAAGAGGCCGCTGGGGTCGGCGAGACCGGTGATGCCCTCGTCGTGCAACTCGAAGCAGCCGACCTCGTCCGTCGTCCCGTACCGGTTCTTGACGCCTCGGACCAGGCGCAGGCGCGCGTGCCGGTCGCCCTCGAACTGCAGGACCACGTCGACGAGGTGCTCCAGGAGGCGGGGGCCCGCGATCGCGCCGTCCTTGGTGACGTGGCCGACCAGGAGCGTGGACATGCCGCGCTCCTTGGAGGCCCGGATCAGCGCGCCCGCGACCTCTCTGACCTGGGCCATGCCGCCGGGCGCGCCGTCGATCTCGGGCGAGGCGACGGTCTGGACCGAGTCGAGGACGAGGAGGGATGGCTTGACGGCGTCGAGGTGGCCGAGGACGGCGGCCAGATCGGTCTCGGCGGCCAGGAACAGATGGTCGTCGATGGCCCCGATGCGGTCGGCGCGCAGCCTGACCTGGCTCGCCGACTCCTCGCCCGTCACATAGAGGGTGCGGTGCTCGTCGCTCGCCGCCTTCGCCGCGACGTCCAGGAGCAGCGTGGACTTGCCGACGCCGGGCTCGCCCGCGAGCAGCACCACGGCGCCGGGGACCAGACCGCCGCCGAGCACCCGGTCCAGCTCGGGCACGCCGGTGGTGCGCGCGGTGGCCTGACGGCCGTCGACCTCGCCGATGGGGACGGCGGAGGAGGTGACGCGGCCGGGGGCGGTGGTGCGGACGGCGGGCGCGCCGTACTCCTCGACCGTGCCCCAGGCCTGGCATTCGGGGCAGCGGCCGAGCCACTTGGCCGTCTGCCAGCCGCACTCCGTGCAGCGGTAGGACGGGCGTTGCTTCCCGGTGTTCCCGGATTTCGTGCGGGCAGCCATGGTCGAAACCGTAGCCGAGCCCACTGACAACGCGGTCCGCCGCCGATCCGCCCGCCGGTCCGCCCGACTCTTTGCTCGCCCCGCGTACGAGCCAAGGCCACGGAATGAAGGGTTCCTGTCCCCTTTTGAGGGATCTGTTCACCCGTAAGGATTAAATGTGCTCAAGAGGGCGGAAGGGGCCTGCATCATCCGCCTAACTTCGCACGGGTGATGAGCAGTAGGTCGGAAACCCCCGCGAACGCAACCGGCGCACACCGGGCGCACCGAGACGCGCGCAAGCGCGTGGTGCCCCGGCCGGCGCCCCGCACGACTCCGCCCGCGCGCTACGAGCCGTGTCTGGACGGCCTGTTCACGTACTGCCTCTCGGTCCTGTGCGACCACGACGCGGCGACCGCGGCCCTGGGGGACGCGCTGCACCTCGCCGAGCGCAGGGGCTCGCGCGGTCCCGACGCCGACAGCGAGCTGCGGGCCTGGCTCTACGCGCTCGCGCGCTGGGTCTGTCTGCGCAGGCTCGCCGAAGCCAAGCGGAAACGCCAGGGCGTGCACGCGGCGGGAGCGGGCACATCGCGCACCGGCGCGCCAGGATCCGCCGCCACCACCGATCCACGCGCCCCCAAGTCCTCCGAAGCGACCACGTCCTCCGAAGCAACCACTTTGTCGGAAGACGCCGAACGGCACCGCCGCCGCGAACTCGCCCAGCTGGCCTGGCCGGAGGCCGCGGGCACGACGCCCGAGCAGCGCGAGGCGCTGGAGCTGGCCGTGCGCCACCAGCTCGCCCCCGCCGAGGTCGCCGCCGTCCTCGGCCTGGCGGCGGCGGAGGCCCGCGACCTCCTTGCGTCCGCCGCCTGCGAGGTGGAGCGCACCCGTGCCGCGCTCGCCGTCGTGGAGACCGGCAGCTGCCCCATCGTCGCCCGCCTCACCGGCGACAACCAACTGCTGCTGGGCACGGCCCTGCGCCGCGAGCTCGTCCGGCACGTCGACGACTGCCCGCGCTGCCGCCGCACCGCCGAGCGCGCCGGAGCGGGCACCTGGCCCGGCACCGCCGTCACCCCGGCCGCCCTCCCCGTCGTCGAGGCCCCGCGACCGGCCCTGCACATGGCGATGGCGCACGTCCCACGCGCGCGTGGCGGCGCTCCGCGCTACGACCGGCGCGGATTCCCGATGGACCCCAAGGACCACGCCGCGCGCCGCGACCGGCTGCGCGCGCGTGCCGTCACCACGACCGTGGTGGCCACCGTCGTGGCCGCCCCGGTGCTCGCCCTGTGGGCCGCCTATCGGGGAGCGCCGCTGACCGGCGAGGGCCATGACGGCCGCTCGGTCACCGCGAGCGAGGCGGACGACCGCGACGGGCTCGGCGGCGAGCGCGCCCGCGGCTACGAGAACGCGGGCAACGCCCGTACGGGCCCCGACTCCCGCTTCACCGCGGGCAGCCGCTCGCCCGACGTCTCCGTGGAGGTCATCAGCGGCGGCGGCGCGCCCTCGCGTTCGTCGACGGGGCCAGGGCGGCTCACCGTGGAGGCCCAGCCGAGCGGCGACACGACCCTCATCACCCTGACGGCGTCCGGGGGTTCACCGGTGCGGTGGTCGGCGAGCGAGGGTGCGTCGTGGCTCTATCTGAGCCGGTCGTCGGGAACCCTCGCGCCGGGGGAGTCGTTCACGATCCAGGTGTACGTCGATCATGACCGCGAGCCGTCGGGGCACTGGCGTGCGCGGGTGTCCATCGCGCCCTCGGGCGCGGTCATCTCCATCGACGGGTTCGGGGACGGGGGGCTGCCGCCCAGCCATCCGGGGCCTCGGCCCACGCCCACGCATACGCCCAGTGGTCCGGGGCCTTCCGACCCTGGGCCCGATCCGACGCCGAGTCCCTCTGACCCGACGCCGACGCCGACGCCTTCGGACCCTGACCCGACGCCCACCCCGTCGGACCCGGGGCCTTCCGACTCGTCTCCGCCGCCGGGGGACGGCGGGGAGCCGAGCCCGAGCTGAGCGCTCCGCTGTGGTGGGGTGGGATTTCGACCGCGGGCCCGTCGTGGCTGGTCGCGCAGTTCCCCGCGCCCCTTACGGGGCCCCTCCGCGCGCCTGGATCCGCGCCGCTTACGGGGCCCCTCCTACCGCTTCGGGTCCGCCGGGTGTGGGGCAAGCAGCGGGAGTTGGGAAGCCAGGCGCTCCTCGCAGAGTTCCACCAGGCGGTCGTAGCCCTTCTTGCCCATCAGTTCGATCAGCTCCGGGCGGTAGGAGACGTACACCGGGTCGCCCGCGCCGTGCGCCGACGTCGCCGACGTGCACCACCAGTGCAGGTCGTGGCCGCCGGGACCCCAGCCCCGCCGGTCGTACTCGCCGATCGACACCTGGAGCACCCGCGTGTCGTCGGGCCGGTCGATCCAGTCGTACGTCCGGCGCACCGGCAGCTGCCAGCAGACGTCCGGCTTCGTCTCCAGGGGCTCACGGTCCTCCCGCAGCGCCAGGATGTGCAGCGAGCAGCCCGCGCCGCCCGCGAAACCGGGGCGGTTCTGGAAGATGCACGAGCCCTGGTACGGACGGGTCTGGCGGTCGCCGTCCTCGTCCGTGGAGACCCAGCCGCTCTCCCTGCCGACGTCGTGGTGCTGCCAGATGTCGGGCGTGAGCCGCTCGACGAACCCGGCGACCCGCTTCTCGTCGTCATCGTCCGAGAAGTGGGCACCAAGCGTGCAGCAGCCGTCGTCGGCACGGCCCGCCTGGATGCCCTGGCAGCCGCTTCCGAAGATGCAGGTCCAGCGAGAGGTCAGCCAGGTCAGATCGCACCGGAAGACCTGCTCGTCGTCCGCGGGATCAGGAAACTCCACCCAGGCCCTGGCGAAGTCCAGACCCTTCTCGTCCGGCTTCTTCGACTTCTTCTGCTCGGGCGACTTCGTCGACGGCTTCCCCGACTTCGATTTGTCGGTCTTCGCCTTTTTCGTCTTTGGCACGTCTCCAGGGTATGCGCGTGCGGGACCGCCCGAAGACCGCCGGGGGCCCCATGCGGCGTAGCGTTCCGTATATGAGACTCGGTGTCCTCGACGTGGGCTCGAACACGGTGCATCTGCTCGTGGTCGACGCCCACCCCGGCGCGCGCCCGCTGCCCGCGCATTCGCACAAGGCGGATCTGCGCCTCGCCCAACTCCTCGACCCGGCGGGCGCGATCGGCGCGGACGGCGTCGACCGGCTCGTCGCCACCGTGCGCGAGGCGGTGGAGGCCGCCGAGGACAAGGGCGTCGAGGAGGTCCTTCCGTTCGCCACCTCCGCGGTGCGCGAGGCCACCAACGCGGACGAGGTGCTCGCCAGGGTCAGGGACGAGACCGGCGTCGACCTGAAGGTCCTGTCCGGCGAGGAGGAGGCCAAGCTGACCTTCCTTGCCGTCCGGCGCTGGTTCGGCTGGTCCGCGGGCAAGCTGCTCGTCCTCGACATCGGCGGCGGCTCCCTGGAGATCGCGTACGGCATCGACGAGGAGCCCGACGCCGCGGTCAGCCTGCCGCTCGGCGCAGGGCGGCTCACCGCCGCCTGGTTCCAGCAGGACCCGCCCGACCCCTCCGACGTGAAGGCGCTGCGGCGGCACGCGCGTGCCCAGATCGCCCGCACCGTGGGGGAGTTCACCCGGTTCGGCAACCCCGACCACGTGGTGGCGACGTCGAAGACGTTCAAGCAGCTCGCCCGGCTGGCAGGCGCGGCCCGCTCGGCGGAGGGCCTCTACGTACAGCGGGAGCTGAAGCGGAAGTCGCTGGAGGACTGGGTGCCGCAGCTCGCCGCGATGACCGAGCAGGAGCGTGCGGAGCTGCCCGGCGTCTCCGACGGCCGGGCCGGGCAGCTGCTCGCCGGGGCGCTCGTCGCGGAGGGAGCCATGGACCTCTTCGGCGTGGAGACCCTGGAGATCTGCCCGTGGGCGCTGCGCGAGGGCGTGATCCTGCGCAGGCTGGACCACCTTCCGACGTCGTGAGGGAGCCCGCATGAGGCCACCTCCCCGGCGCCGATCCCCGGCCCGTACGCTGTCCCTCGTGGCAGAACCAGTGGTGCGCATCCCGGATGCGAAGGTCGCCCTGTCGACGGCCTCGGTCTATCCGGAGTCGACGGCGACGGCCTTCGAGATAGCGGCACGCCTGGGCTACGACGGCGTCGAGGTCATGGTCTGGACCGACCCGGTCAGCCAGGACATCGAGGCCCTGCGCCGCCTGAGCGACTACCACCGCATCCCGATCCTGGCCGTCCACGCGCCGTGTCTGCTGATCACCCAGCGCGTCTGGTCCACCGACCCCTGGGTGAAGCTGCAGCGCGCGAAGGCCGCCGCCGAGAAGCTCGACGCGTCGACGGTGGTCGTCCACCCGCCCTTCCGCTGGCAGCGGCAGTACGCGCGCGACTTCGTCGAGGGCATCTGGCGGATGGCGGACGAGACCGACGTGCGCTTCGCCGTCGAAAACATGTACCCGTGGCGGTACAAGGACCGCGAGATGCTCGCGTACGCCCCGGACTGGGACGTCACCAAGGACGACTACCGGCACTTCACCGTCGACCTCTCGCACACCGCGACGGCCCGTACGGACGCGATGGACATGATCGACCGCATGGGCGACCGGCTCGGCCACATCCACCTCGCCGACGGCAAGGGCTCCGCCAAGGACGAGCACCTCGTCCCCGGGCGCGGCACGCAGCCGTGCGCCGAGCTCCTGGAGCGCCTGGCCACGACCGGCTTCGACGGGCACGTCGTCATCGAGGTCAACACGCGGCGCGCGATGTCCAGCGCCGAACGCGAGGCCGATCTCGCCGAGGCGCTCGCCTTCACCAGGCTGCATCTGGCGTCGGCGGTGCGGGTGCCCCGCTCGTGAGCACCGCCCGTGGCAGAGGGCGGCCTTCCCGTACGCAGTCGGAGACCGGACCCGCGACGCGCGACCGGATCCTGGCGGCGGCGCGCGGCGAATTCTCCGAGCACGGGTACGAGAAGACGTCCGTGCGCGGCATCGCCAAGGCCGCCGGGGTGGACCCGGCTCTCGTGCACCACTACTTCGGCACGAAGGAACAGGTCTTCGAGGCGGCCATCACCGTCGCCTTCGCGCCCGCCCTCGAAGCGCCCGCCGCGATCGAGGAAGGCCCGCTCGACGGGGTCGGCGAGCGCCTGACCCGCTTCGTCTTCGGAGTCTGGGAGAACCCCGCGACGCGCGCCCCGCTCCTTGCCATCGTGCGTTCCGCGATGAACAACGACACCGCGGCCGCGGTCTTCCGGCGCCTGATCGCCGCCCAGCTCCTGAGCCGCATCGCGGGCCGCCTGGACCTGCCGGACGCCGAGCTGCGGGCCGAGCTCGCGGCCGCGCAGCTGGTGGGCGTCGCCATGCTGCGGTACGTGATCAAGGTCGAGCCGCTGGCCTCGGCGGACGTGGAACAGATCGTGGCGCGGGTCGCGCCGGTGGTGCAGGGACATCTGACCGGTCCCTGAGGTCTACGGATCCGGCGGTCGCTCATCGAGACAGTCGTCCCGACGGTCGCTCATCGAGACGGTCGTCCCGGCATCCGGACAGCCTGTCCAGATCGTGGAGCGGCGGCGTACGCTCGGCACCAAGTCATATCTGCCTCGAAGGTCCCGCCCGGGGCCCCTGAAGGAGCGAGCGACGATGCCCGAGCTGAGGTCCCGCACAGTCACCCACGGCCGCAACATGGCGGGCGCCCGCGCCCTTATGCGCGCCTCCGGTGTACCCGGCGCGGACATCGGACGGAAGCCCATCATCGCCGTCGCCAACTCCTTCACGGAGTTCGTGCCCGGCCACACCCACCTGCAGCCCGTCGGCCGCATCGTCTCCGACGCGATCCGCGAGGCCGGTGGCATCCCGCGCGAGTTCAACACCATCGCGGTGGACGACGGCATCGCGATGGGCCACGGCGGCATGCTGTACTCCCTGCCGTCCCGCGACCTGATCGCCGACTCGGTCGAGTACATGGTCGAGGCGCACTGCGCGGACGCCCTGATCTGCATCTCCAACTGCGACAAGATCACGCCCGGCATGCTGATGGCGGCCCTGCGCCTCAACATCCCGACGGTCTTCGTCTCCGGCGGTCCGATGGAGGCGGGCAAGGCCACCCTCGTCGACGGCACGGTCCGCAAGCTCGACCTGGTCAACGCGATCAGCGACGCGGTCGACGAGAGCGTCTCGGACGAGGACATCCTCCGTATCGAGGAGAACGCCTGTCCGACCTGCGGCTCCTGTTCCGGCATGTTCACCGCCAACTCGATGAACTGCCTGACCGAGGCCATCGGCCTCTCGCTGCCGGGCAACGGCTCGGTCCTCGCCACGCACACGGCCCGCAAGGAGCTGTACGAGCGGGCGGGGCGGACGGTCGTCGACATCACCAAGCGCTACTACGACGGCGACGACGCCTCCGTCCTGCCCCGCAGCATCGCCACCCACGCCGCCTTCGAGAACGCCATGGCCCTCGACATCGCCATGGGCGGCTCCACCAACACGATCCTGCACCTGCTCGCCGCCGCCCGTGAGGCCGAGGTCGACTACGACCTGACCGACATCGACGCCGTCTCGCGCCGCGTCCCCTGCCTGGCCAAGGTCGCCCCGAACGCCGCGCCCACCACGACGTACTACATGGAGGACGTGCACCGCGCGGGCGGCATCCCCGCGCTCCTCGGCGAGCTGTACCGGGGCGGGCTGCTCAACGAGGACGTGCACACCGTCCACTCGCCCTCCATCAAGGAGTGGCTCGACGCCTGGGACATCCGCTCCGGCGCCACCTCCGCCGAGGCCGTCGAGCTGTGGCACGCGGCGCCCGGATGCCGGCGCTCCGCCGAGGCGTTCTCGCAGTCCGAGCGCTGGGACACCCTCGACACGGACGCCGCGAACGGCTGCATCCGCGACGTCGCCCACGCCTACTCCAAGGACGGCGGCCTCGGCGTCCTCAAGGGGAACATCGCGGTGGACGGCTGCGTGGTGAAGACCGCGGGCGTCGACGAGTCGATCTGGACGTTCGAGGGCCCCGCGGTCGTCTGCGACTCGCAGGAAGAGGCCGTCGAGAAGATCCTCAACAAGGTCATCAAGCACGGCGACGTGGTCGTCATCCGCTACGAGGGCCCCAAGGGCGGCCCCGGCATGCAGGAGATGCTCTACCCGACCTCCTTCCTCAAGGGCCGCGGCCTCGGCAAGACCTGTGCGCTGATCACCGACGGCCGCTTCTCCGGCGGTACGTCCGGCCTGTCGATCGGCCACGCGTCGCCCGAGGCGGCGTCCGGCGGCACGATCGCCCTCGTCGAGGACGGCGACCGGATCCGCATCGACATCCCCCAGCGTTCGATCGAACTCCTGGTGCCGGAGGCGGAGCTGACCGCCCGCCGCGAGGCCCTGGGCGGGGTGTACGCGCCCAAGTCGCGCGAGCGCAAGGTCTCCGCGGCGCTGCGCGCGTACGCGGCGATGGCGACGAGCGCCGACAAGGGCGCGGTCAGGGACGTGTCGAAGCTCGGCTGAGCTTTCCCCGAGCCGGGCTGAACCTTCCCGGAAACCTTTCGGGGCGCGGGCGCGTCCTTGGTGTGAGGAGCATGCCGAGGGCGGCCCGCGTCGCCCGTCAACGGGGGAGAGCACTGTGAGCGAGAACGTCATAGCGCCAGAAGCGATGGATGAGGCGGGCGAGGCCGTCGAGGCCGGCGCCGCGAGGAGCTACCCGGTCGTCGCGGACGTCAACGTCCGGTCAGGACCCGGCACGTCGTACGGCAACGTCGGCCGCCTGCGCGCGGGCAGCCGCGTCACCATCCAGTGCCAGAAGCCGGGCGAGACGGTCACGGGCCCGACCGGCACGTCGAAGATCTGGGACCGGATCGGCAGCGGCCGCTACGTCTCGGACACGTACATCCGCACGGGCAGCAACGGGTACGTGGCGCCGCGCTGCTGATCGGCGCGACTGTGCGACAGCCGTCGGAGTCCGGGAGTTCAGCCGGACTTCGGCGGCTTCGTCGTGTCGAAGGAGAACACGGTGTTCTCGGCGGCCGCCACGAACACCACGCGCCCCGCGACGACCAGTCGGGGGCTGGCGTTCGTCTCGCCCGCCAGCCCCTCGGCCCGCGGATTCGTCGTCCACAGCGGCGCACCCCCGCGCGCCGGGAGCGCGACGACCCGGCCGCTGGCGGAGCTGAAGTAGAGCGTGCCGTCGTCGCCGCCGACCGGCCCCGAGACGCCCTCCACACCCGTCTGCCGCGACCACTTCTTCCGTCCCGTCGCCGGGTCGAAGGCCGTGACGAGCCCGGTCTGCCCGCTCACGAAGACGCTGCCGTCCGCCATCCCGGGCGTCCCCGCGTACGTCTTCGGCAGCCGCGAGTACGTGACCTTGTGCGAGTCCCGGCCGACCCGCAGCACCCCGTCGTAGCCGACGGACACCAGCCGCTTCTCGTCCCTGTGCAGGAGTACGAGGCCGTCCTCGTCGGTGCCGACGGGCTGGGCCGGGCCCTTGAGGGCGATGGACCTGCCGAGCGTTCCGGAGTCGAGGTCGACCACGTGCAGCGTGGGGTGGCGCACATCGGTCGCCGACACCTCGGTGGTCGGCGCGCACATCGCGTAGAGGCGGGCCCCGGAGGGCACCGGGGAGCACTGCGTGCCCGCGGGGAACGGCTGCCGCCAGGCGACCGCGCCGCTGTGCGCGCTCCGAGCCTCCAGGCGGGTGTTCGACGCGTCGACCGTCACGACCGTCGAGCCGACGACGACGGCGTCCTGCGTACGCCCGGTCACCGCCGTCGACTGGGCGCCCGACGGCACCGACCACAGCTCCTTGCCCTTGTCCGCGTCGATGGCGACCACCTCGGTGGCCGGATCGCCCGGCGCGTCCTCGGCCGCGAAGCGGTAGCCGAGCACCGTGTCGTCGGTGGCGCCCACCAGATGCATGCCCTGGACCGGCACGCCCGGACTCTTCTCCGTCCAGACGCGCGAGCCGTCGGACGCGCGCAGCCGGGCCGCGACGACCCCGCCGCCCCCGCAGTACACCGCGTCGCCGCGGGTCAGGCAGCGCAGCTCGTCGGGGATGTCGGGGCGGCCGCCGAGCACGGTCTTCTTCCACGGCTCGAACCGGTGCGGCAGCGCGGCCGAGCCGGTCGCCGCGACGTTGCCGCCCTCGCCGCCCGTGCCGCCGGGCTCGTCGGACGAGCCGGTGCGCATCAGCGTGGCCCCGCCCGCGATCGCGGCCACGGCGACCGCGGCGGCGAGCACGGGGCGCCAGCGGCGGCGCAGGTGGCGGCCGATGAGGGTGCCGGTGTGCGGGTGCCCGTCCGTCTCGGCGGGCCCCGGCGGGGCGCCGGGGGACGGGGTGTCGTCCGCCGACAGGTGGTGCTGGGTGTCCGTCTCGCGGGTGGGGCAGCCGCCGCCCGCCCCGGCGGGACCGCCGAGGTCGGAGGGCAGGTCCCGCAGCCGTACGAGGAGTTCGTCGGCGGAAGGGCGGTTCTCGGGATCCTTGGAGAGGCACGGCTCGACCACCGACCGCAGCACGGTCGGCACCGCACCCAACGACGGGGCCTCGTGCACCACTTGATACGCCGTCATATAGGGGCTGTCCGCGTCGAAAGGGCCTTGCCCCGTCGCCGCGTACACCAGCAGCGTGCCCAGTGAGAAGACGTCGGAGCGCGGCCCGACCCCGCGCGGTGCCTGCAGCTGCTCCGGCGACATGAAGGGCGGTGTGCCTATCACCCGCCCCGTCATCGTCAGCGTCTGCTGGTCCGTCGCGCGCGAGATGCCGAAGTCGATGACCCGCGGGCCCTCGGGGGACAGCACCACGTTGGACGGCTTGAGGTCGCGGTGCACGACCCCGGCGCGGTGGATGTCCCGCAGCGCCTCGGTCAGGCCTATGGCCAGGGTGCGCAGCTCGGCGCCGCCGATCGGGCCGTGCTTCGCGATGCGCTGGGCGAGCGTGTGGCCCTCGATGAACGCGGTGGCCATCCACGGGTGCTCGGCCTCGTGATCGGCGTCGATCACGGCCGCGGTGAAGGCGCCGCTGACCCGGCGGGCCGCCGCGACCTCCTGCCGGAAGCGGATCCGGAACTCCTCGTCGTCCGCGAACTGCTGGTGGATCAGCTTGATCGCGACGGGCCGTCCCGACGCCGTACGCCCGAGGAAGACCGTGCCCATGCCGCCCGACCCGAGCCGGGCCTCCAGCGGATAGCCGCCGATCTCCTCCGGGTCTCCTCCACGGAGCGACACGCGCACCAACCTCCCCCGTGTTCTCGCGTCAGGACTTGCTGTCTTCTCGCCTCAGGCTTCTCGCCTCAGGATTTACGCCGCCCAAACTAGCGGCCCTGCCGTGTGCTCTTGCAAGGCGGGGGACGAATAGGGCGAGCCTCGACCTCACTACGCTTCGCCCCTCGCCACCCCGCACCGCACACCCCCTCACCTCGCCGCCCTCCGCCGACCGAGGTGCGCGCCGGGCGATAATCAAACAGTGAGCGAAGAATCCGGCACCCCAGACCACCCCACCGGCACCACCCCCGGTCCGCGGCCCGAGCCCATCCGCTTCTTCGGGACGACCTGGGTCGCCCACGACAACGGCTACGCCGCCCGCCGCGCCGGTGTCGCCGTCGGCTCGCTGCTGCTCGCGGCCGCGGGCTGCTTCGTGCTCCGCTTCGCCTACGAGGGGCTGGCCATCGCGGACGTGGGCAAGTTCGTGAACCTGCTCGTCGTCGTGATGTTCGCGATCTGCAGCGCGCTCGCCTTCCGCCGCACCTGGGAGGGGTACGCGCGGCGCCACGACCCGGCGTCGGTCGCCTCGATGCGCGGCCTGATGACGATCGGCTTCATCGGCGGCCTGCTCGCCTACTTCTTCCGGTCCCTGAAGGAGGCCCCGGGCGAGGAGCTGCACCGCAAGGAGTACGAGACGGCGCGCGCCCAGTACGAGAAGCGCACGTCCCGCCGGACGGGCAACCCGTCCCGCAAGAAACGCAAGGGCTGAAGCGGCGCAAGGACTGAAGCGACGCAAGGGCTGAAGCGGCGCAAGGACTGAAGCGACGGCAAAGGGCTGGATCATCCGGTCTCAACGGCGTGAGGATGCCCCCATGACGTCCGCCCCCTCCCACCGCGCCCACTCCTTCAACGCGGCCGCCGCCCAGTACGCGGCGAACCGCCCCTCCTATCCGCCCGCCCTCCTCGACTCCGTCGAACGCCTGACGGGGCGGCGCCTCGCGGGCGCGCGCGTCGTGGACGTCGGCGCGGGCACCGGCATCGCCACCGCCCTGCTCGTCGAGCGCGGCGCGGACGTCGTCGCGGTCGAGCCCGGCGACGGCATGGCGGAACAGTTCCGCCGCACGCTGGCGCACGTCCCCGTCGTACGCGGCGACGGCAACGCGCTGCCGCTCGCGGACGGCACCGCCGACCTGATCACCTACGCCCAGGCCTGGCACTGGACCGATCAGGAACGCTCCGTTCCCGAGGCCCTGCGCGTGCTGCGGCCCGGCGGCGCCCTCGCCCTGTGGTGGAACATCACGGACCCCGACACGCCCTGGCTCGCCGCGCAGAGCGCCCGCATCGCCCGCCACCTCGGCATGGACGACGGCGCACGGCACACCGCCGACCGCACCAGGCACAGCGTCGGCGCCCTGACGACCGCGCTGGACTTCCGCCGCGACCAGGTGCGCTGGAGCCGCCGCGTCCCCCTCGACACCCACCTCGCCAACATCGGGACGCACTCGGCGTTCCTGGTCATCGGCGCGGAGCGCACGGCCGAATTCGTCGCCCAGGAGCGCGCCGAGCTGCTCAAGGTCTTCCCGGACGGGGTCGTCGAGGAGAGTTACGTGGTGGACCTGTTGGTCGCGATCCGGCCCGCATCGGACGCGACACCCGATACCGGTACGGGTACCGGGTCGGATACCGGTTCCGCGTCCTGATCACACCCGGCCTCCCGCCCTGCTTCCGGCACGCGAAACCGTCCCCGCCGCGCCGACCAGCTCTCCAGCGCGGCGGCGCAGGCCAGGTCGACATGGCGTAGCCCTTCGAGATCGAGCCGTACGGGACGGTCGGCAGGCAGCGCCTCCAGCGCGTCGAGCAGCTTCGGCAGCCGCAGGAACGTGGCGTTGCCGATCACCCGTACGGTCAGTCCCGCCGCGCCACGGTCCTCGGTCTCCACATGCACATGGCTCACGTCCCACGCCGTCTTGCCGACCGCGACCGCGAGCCCGATCAGGACCCCCTTGAACAGATCCGCCGCCACGATCGACCCGGCGGTCACCGCGAGCACCAGCGCCTCACCACGATGCTCACGCCACAGCGGCCCCAGCTCCCGTACGGCAACGAGCTTGCACCCCGCGTGCACGAGCAGCCCGGCCAGCGCCGCCACCGGGATCAGCCCGAGGGCGGCGGGCAGCGCGGCCGCGAAGAGCAGCAGCCACACGCCGTGCAGGATCCGCGACGCCTTGGTCCTGGCCCCGGCCCGTACGTTCGCGGCGCTGCGCACGATCACGGCGGTCAGCGGCAACGCGCCGAGCATCCCGCAGACGGTGTTCCCCGCGCCTTGCGCGATCAGCTCCTTGTCGTAGTCCGTGCGCCGCCCCTGGTGCAGCCGGTCCACCGCCGCCGCGCTGAACAGCGACTCGGCGGACGCGATCAGCGCGAACGCGAGCACGGTCCCGATCACGCCCACTTCCGTGAGGCGCGCGAACTCGTCCGTGCCCGGCGCCCGGACGGCATCCAGCAGGCCCCGCACCTCGATCCTGCGCACGGGCAGCCGGAGCAGCGCCGTGGCCGCGGCGGCCAGGGCGACGGCGACCAGGGGAGCGGGCAGGATCCGCGCGGCGGCGCGCCAGCGCGGCCACAGCACCAGCACCAGGACCGTGCCCGCGCCCAGGGCGAGCGCGGCGGGCTCGGCGGCGCCCGCGAGGCCCGCGAACCCGGTGATCTTCCCGCCAGGATCGGCCGGCGCGGTCAGGTCCCCCATCACGTACAGCTGCCCGGCGATCAGTACGAGCCCGATCCCCGCGAGCATGCCCTGCACCACGGCGGCGGAGACGGCCCGGAACCACCGCCCGAGCCGCAGCGCGCCCATCGCGATCTGCAGCAGTCCGGCGGCGAGCACGAGCACACCGAGCGCGCGGGGCCCATAGGTGTGCACGGCCTCGTACACCAGCACGGTCAGACCGGCGGCGGGCCCGCTGACCTGCAAGCTGCTGCCCGGCAGCGCACCGGCGACGAGCCCGCCGACGATGCCGGTCACGATGCCGAGCTCGGCGGGCACACCGGACGCCACGGCGACGCCCACGCAGAGGGGGAGCGCGACGAGGAAGACGACGAGAGAGGCGGCGAGATCGGCCCGCGAGGGGCGACGGGAGGGGGATGAGGGTGTGAGGGGCGAGGGTGTGAGAGGCGAGGGTGAGGGAGACAAGGGGGCACCTCCGGGGCGGTACGCGTGGAGAACGAACGCGTACGGGAGATGCGTGGGCGTCGAGCGCCGGGGCGGGGGAGGCCCGTGGCACTGAAACCCATTGTCACGTAAGGGAGTTGATCGCGCGGCGGCCCGGAGTTACGGGTGCGTGAACCCGGAGGCGTTGGGGGCGCGCGGCCTGGGCGTGGGTGCGTGACGCGGGTGCGCGGCGCGGGTGTGCGGCGCCTTGACGGGTCCGGGGACGCGGAGGATTATTCATCACATGGTGAATAACAAGAGCCCCGCCGTCCTGGCCGCGGGACTGACCGTCATCCGGGGCCCCCGCACCGTCCTGCGCGGCCTCGACTTCACCGTCCCGCGCGGCCAGATCACCGGCCTCCTCGGGCCTTCCGGCTGCGGCAAGTCCACCCTCATGCGCTCGGTCGTCGGCACCCAGGCCAAGGTCACAGGACGCCTGGAGGTCCTCGGCCACCCGGCGGGCGCCCCCGCCCTGCGCTCCCGCATCGGCTACGTCACCCAGGACCCGTCCGTCTACGACGACCTGACCGTCCGCCAGAACCTGGACTACTTCGCGGCCGTCCTCGACCCGGGCAGGGGCGCCACCGAACGCCGCCGCGAACACGTCACCCGCGCCATCGACGACGTCGACCTCACCTCGCACGCCGACTCCCTCGCCGGAAACCTCTCCGGCGGCCAGCGCAGCCGCGTCTCCCTCGCCGTCGCCCTCATCGGAGCCCCCGAACTCCTCGTGCTCGACGAGCCGACCGTCGGCCTCGACCCCGTGCTCCGCCGCGACCTGTGGAACCTCTTCCACGCCATCGCCGCCGACCGTGGCGCCACCATCCTCGTCTCCTCCCACGTCATGGACGAGGCGGAGCGCTGCCACCGGCTCCTCCTCATGCGCGAGGGCGAGATCCTCGCCGACGACACCCCCGACGCACTCCGCACCCGCACCCACGCCGAGACGGTCGAAGCCGCCTTCCTCCACCTCGTGGACCAGGCCGCAACCCACCCCGAGAACCAACACCCCGTAGCCAACACCCAGCGCTGATCTGAAGACCCGGCCCCCGGAGCACCCGATGAACGCCTACCGCACCTTCGCCACCGCCGCCCGCGTACTGCGCCAGCTCCGCCACGACCCGCGCTCCATCGCCCTGATGATCCTCGTCCCGTGCGTGATGCTGCTGCTCCTGCGCTACGTCTTCGACGGCAGCCCCGCGACCTTCGACTCGATCGGCGCCTCGCTCCTCGGCATCTTCCCGCTCATCACGATGTTCCTGGTCACCTCGATCGCCACCCTGCGCGAACGCACCTCGGGCACCCTCGAACGCCTCCTCGCCATGCCGCTCGCCAAGGGCGACCTCATCGCCGGTTACGCCCTCGCCTTCGGCGTCCTCGCGATCGTCCAGTCGGCGCTCGCCACGGGCCTCGCCCTCTGGGCCCTCGGCCTCGACGTCACCGGATCGGCCTGGCTGCTGCTCCTGGTCGCCCTGCTCGACGCCCTGCTCGGCACCGCGCTCGGCCTCTTCGTCTCGGCCTTCGCCGCCTCCGAGTTCCAGGCCGTCCAGTTCATGCCGGCGGTGATCTTCCCCCAGCTCCTGCTCTGCGGCCTGTTCGCCCAGCGCTCCACCATGCAGCCGGTCCTGGAATGGGCCTCCAACGTCCTTCCCATGTCGTACGCCGTCGACGGCATGAACGAAGTCCTCCACCACCCCTCCGTCACCGGCGCCTTCGTCCGCGACGCCGTCATCGTCGCCGCCTGCGCCGTCCTGGTCCTCGGTCTCGGCGCGGCCACCCTCCGCCGCCGCACCGCCTGACCCGTCCGCCTGCCGGACGCGCCCGCCCCCGCCACCGGCCCAATGCGAGGATGGCCACCGGACGACGCAACCCCGGAGGCCCCCGCTCATGAGCCGCACCACGAGCCAGAAAGTCGCAGTCCTCGGCACCGGCAAGATCGGCGAGGCCCTGCTCAGCGGCATGATCCGCGGCGGCTGGGCCCCCGCCGACCTCCTGGTCACCACCCGCCGCCAGGAACGCGCCGACGAGCTCCGCACCCGCTACGGCGTCACCCCCGTCAGCAACGCCGACGCCGCCAAGCAGGCCGACACCCTGATCCTCGCCTGCAAGCCGCAGGACATGGCCAAGCTCCTCGACGAACTCGCCCCGCACGTCACCGCCGAGCGCCTCGTCATCAGCGCCGCCGCGGGCATCACCACCGCCTTCATCGAAGAGCGGCTGGCCGAGAAGACCCCGGTCGTCCGCGTCATGCCCAACACCCCCGTACTCGTCGACGAGGGCATGTCCGTCATCTCCGCGGGCAGCCACGCGACCGGCGACGCACTGGCGCACGCGGAGGACATCTTCGGCGCCGTCGGCAAGACGCTGAGGGTCCCCGAGACCCAGCAGGACGCCTGCACCGCCCTGTCCGGCTCGGGCCCCGCCTACTTCTACTTCCTGGTCGAAGCCATGACCGACGCGGGCATCCTCCTCGGCCTCCCCCGCGACAAGGCCCACGACCTGATCGTCCAGGCCGCCGTCGGCGCCTCCGTCATGCTCCGCGACAGCGGCGAGCACCCGGTGAAGCTCCGCGAGAACGTCACCTCTCCCGCGGGCACGACGATCAACGCCATCCGCGAACTCGAGAACCACGGAGTGCGCGCCGCCCTCATCGCAGCCCTCGAAGCGGCCCGCGACCGCAGCAGGGAACTGGCGTCCGGCAACAACGCATGACCTGACAGGGCCGGTACGCCGTGGCGGACCGGCCCGCCCTTCACCGCGCCGCGGCCAGGATCTCCTCCGTGGAGACGACCGCGGCGAAGCGGCCGCCATGGAGCGAGACCGCCGTGGCCCGCGCCAGCTCATCCGCGTCGAGGCGCCAGCCGAACGGCCCCACCAGGTCGAACGTGTGCGTGGCATCCAGCGGACACAGCACCTCGTACCCCAGATTCCCTCCCATCCGAGCCGTCGTCTCCACGCACATGTTGGTCTGGATCCCGGTCACCACGAACTGCGAGATCCCCGCCTCCTTGAACCACGCGTCCAGATCCGGCGTCCCGTAGAAGGCCGAGTTCACGGTCTTGGTCACGAGCAGCTCGGTCCCGGCCCCCTTCCCGCGCCGCTGCTCGACGTACTCCTTGAAGTCGTTGCCCACGTACCCCGGCCGCAACGGCGACACCGGCTTCGACGCGTCGTGACGGACGAACACGACCGGCCGCCCCGTCGCCTGCCAGGTGTCGATCAGCGAGGCGATGTTGTCATCGGCCCCGGGGTTGTTCCTCGGTCCCCAGAACTCCTCCTCCTCGAATCCCTTCTGTACGTCGATCACGACCAGCGCTGCGTTCTCTGCGATCTCCATGCCCACGATGCTGCCGCTCCCGCACCCTCCGCCCCAGAGGTCCGAAAGCCAGCGACCGATGGTTTACTGCCACCCGTGCCCCAACGCATCGCCCTCCTCGCCTTCCCCGGCATCCGTGCCTTCGACGTCTCCGTCATCACGGAGGTCTGGGGCACCGACCGCACGGAACGGGGCGTGCCCGCCTTCGACCTCCGCCGCGTCGCCGCCGACCCCGCGCCCGTACCGATCAGGGGCGGCCTCACCCTCACCCCCGACCGCGGCCTCACCTGGCTGAACCGGCTGACCGGCACGGACCTGATCGTCGTCCCCGGCCTGGACGACCATCTGACATCCGCCCCGGAACCCGTACTGGACGCCCTGCGCAGCGCCCACGCACGCGGCACCACCATCGCGGCACTCTGCGGCGGCGCCTTCGCCCTGGCCCAGGCCGGACTTCTGGACGGCCGTCGCGCGATCACCCACTGGGGCCTCGTCGACCTGTTCCGCGCGCACTACCCCCTTGTCTCCGTCGAACCCGACGCCCTCTTCATCGAGGACGGCAACATCTGGACCGCGGCAGGCACCGCCGCGGGCATCGACCTGTGCCTGCACCTGGTCCGCACCGCACACGGCTCGGAAGCCGCCGCGACCGTCGCCCGCTCGATGGTCACCGCGCCCTTCCGCACCGGCACCCAGGCCCAGTTCATCGAGCACCCCACCCCGCGCGCCGACCGCGACGCCGATGCCCTCGCCTCCGTACGCGAATACGCCCTCCGTCACCTCCACGAACCGCTCACCGTCACCGACCTCGCCACCCGCGCGGGCATGTCGGCGCGCTCCTTCGCCCGCCACTTCACGGCGGCGACCGGCACGACCCCGCTCCGCTGGCTCCTGGACCAGCGCATCGCGGCCGCGCAGAAACTCCTCGAACGCACCGACCTGCCCATGCCGGAGGTGGCCCGCCGCGCGGGCTTCGGCAGCGAAGTCACGATGCGCCAGCACTTCGCATCGCGCCTCACCACCAGCCCGCGCGCCTACCGCGCCTCGTTCACCGGCGGCAGCAGCCCGATCGCCCGATAGGCGCGGTCCACCGTCGGCCGGGACATCTCTCTGGCCCGCTCGGCCCCCTGCCGCAGCACCTCCTCTACATACGCGGGATCAGCCACCAGCTCCTTGTGCCTCTCCTGCACGGGCCTGAGCAGCTCCACCACGGCCTCGGCGGTGTCCTTTTTCAGTGCGCCGTACGACTCATATACACCGCTCAAGGCTTCTGGGTTCCCACCTTCGCAAGCGGCCAGGATCTCCAGCAGATTCGTGACGCCCGGCTTGGACTCCCGGTCGTAGGCGACCTCGGTGCCGCTGTCCGTGACGGCCCGCAGGATCTTCTTGCGCACCACGTCGGGCTCGTCGAGGAGATAGACGATCCCGGCACCGGCCTCGTGGGACTTGCCCATCTTCGACGCCGGGTCCTGGAGGTCCATGACCCGCGCCGCCACCTCGGGCGGCGTGGCCCGCGGCACGACGAACGTCTGTCCGTACCGCTGGTTGAACCGCACCGCGAGATCCCGGGTGAGCTCCACGTGCTGGGTCTGGTCGTCCCCGACCGGCACCTCGTCCGCGCCGTACGCCAGGATGTCCGCCGCCATCAGTACGGGATAGGTGAGCAGGGACAGCCGCACGCTCCCGCCGCGGCTCCGCTCCCGCGCCGACTTCTCCTTGTACTGGATCATCCGGCGCATCTCGCCGTCCGTGGCCACGCACTCCAGCAGATAGGAGAGCCGGGCGTGCTCGTCGACGTGGCTCTGTACGAACACGGTGGCGAGGCCGGGATCGATCCCCGACGCGAGCAGCAGCGTCGCCGCCTGCCGACTGAGCCTGCGCACCCGGCCAGGATCGTGCTCTACCGTCAGTGCGTGCAGGTCGACCACGCTGAACAGGGCGTCGGCCTGGTGCTGATCGACCTCAGCCCACCGCCGGACGGCTCCCAGGTAGTTCCCCAGGGTCAGGTGCCCCGTGGGCTTGATCCCGCTGAAGATCCGCTTCATCTCTCCGCCTCCTGGTCAGGACCGCCTGCCCGACGACCGGGCTCCGGGTCCTCCAGGGGGAGAAACGAGAACGGCCGCCGAAGCGGCGGCCGTCATGCGCATGCGTGGGTCCGGCCGCCGTCAGGCGGCCCACCACAGTTGGGTGCACGCATGCGTTGTCATGCGGCCCAGGGTAGTCCTCCAGGGGCCCCTCCGTCCTGGAGTTGACACTCCCCGGGCCGGTACGTAGTGTTCTCCGAGTTGCCCGACGTGAGCGTCGACCACTTGGTCGGTCCCCGGGCGGCCATTCCGCAAGAACCATTCAAGCGATCGACGTCGTGTTCCCTCATGGGATCCGTCTTCGGATTGTTTTCATGCGTATTTGCGAAATGAGGAATCCGCGTTCGAGAGGACGCCCCCGATTAGGTCGGGAGCCAGGATTCCGCTAAAGTCTCACTCGTCGGAACGGCCCAACAGCCGCAAAGACAGCCCCACTTCGACTGGGAGTCAGGCCCGAAAGGATCTGATAGAGTCGGAACCGCCGGAAAGGGAAACGCGAAAGCCGAAAGGCCGGAGCGGGAACCGGAAAGGCACCGAGGAAGTCGGACACGAAAGAGTCTGATAGAGTCGGAAACGTAAGAACAAAAGAAACACCGAAGGGAAGCGCCCGGAGGAAAGCCCGAGAGGGTGAGTACAAAGGAAGCGTCCGTTCCTTGAGAACTCAACAGCGTGCCAAAAGTCAACGCCAGATATGTTGATACCCCGACTCACTTCGGTGAGTTGAGGTTCCTTTGAAGAAGTCCTGTACGGCCTCGGTCGTGCAGGCAGCACAGCGAGGACGCTGTGAACCGGGAGATTATTCCTCTCCTTGGTTCCGCTCTCGTGTGTGTCGTCCCGATTACGGGAAAACATTCACGGAGAGTTTGATCCTGGCTCAGGACGAACGCTGGCGGCGTGCTTAACACATGCAAGTCGAACGATGAAGCCCTTCGGGGTGGATTAGTGGCGAACGGGTGAGTAACACGTGGGCAATCTGCCCTTCACTCTGGGACAAGCCCTGGAAACGGGGTCTAATACCGGATAACACCTTCTCTCGCATGGGAGAGGGTTGAAAGCTCCGGCGGTGAAGGATGAGCCCGCGGCCTATCAGCTTGTTGGTGAGGTAGAAGCTCACCAAGGCGACGACGGGTAGCCGGCCTGAGAGGGCGACCGGCCACACTGGGACTGAGACACGGCCCAGACTCCTACGGGAGGCAGCAGTGGGGAATATTGCACAATGGGCGAAAGCCTGATGCAGCGACGCCGCGTGAGGGATGACGGCCTTCGGGTTGTAAACCTCTTTCAGCAGGGAAGAAGCGAAAGTGACGGTACCTGCAGAAGAAGCGCCGGCTAACTACGTGCCAGCAGCCGCGGTAATACGTAGGGCGCAAGCGTTGTCCGGAATTATTGGGCGTAAAGAGCTCGTAGGCGGCTTGTCACGTCGGTTGTGAAAGCCCGGGGCTTAACCCCGGGTCTGCAGTCGATACGGGCAGGCTAGAGTGTGGTAGGGGAGATCGGAATTCCTGGTGTAGCGGTGAAATGCGCAGATATCAGGAGGAACACCGGTGGCGAAGGCGGATCTCTGGGCCATTACTGACGCTGAGGAGCGAAAGCGTGGGGAGCGAACAGGATTAGATACCCTGGTAGTCCACGCCGTAAACGGTGGGAACTAGGTGTTGGCGACATTCCACGTCGTCGGTGCCGCAGCTAACGCATTAAGTTCCCCGCCTGGGGAGTACGGCCGCAAGGCTAAAACTCAAAGGAATTGACGGGGGCCCGCACAAGCAGCGGAGCATGTGGCTTAATTCGACGCAACGCGAAGAACCTTACCAAGGCTTGACATATACCGGAAAGCATCAGAGATGGTGCCCCCCTTGTGGTCGGTATACAGGTGGTGCATGGCTGTCGTCAGCTCGTGTCGTGAGATGTTGGGTTAAGTCCCGCAACGAGCGCAACCCTTGTTCTGTGTTGCCAGCATGCCCTTCGGGGTGATGGGGACTCACAGGAGACTGCCGGGGTCAACTCGGAGGAAGGTGGGGACGACGTCAAGTCATCATGCCCCTTATGTCTTGGGCTGCACACGTGCTACAATGGCAGGTACAATGAGCTGCGAAGCCGCGAGGCGGAGCGAATCTCAAAAAGCCTGTCTCAGTTCGGATTGGGGTCTGCAACTCGACCCCATGAAGTCGGAGTTGCTAGTAATCGCAGATCAGCATTGCTGCGGTGAATACGTTCCCGGGCCTTGTACACACCGCCCGTCACGTCACGAAAGTCGGTAACACCCGAAGCCGGTGGCCCAACCCCTTGTGGGAGGGAGCTGTCGAAGGTGGGACTGGCGATTGGGACGAAGTCGTAACAAGGTAGCCGTACCGGAAGGTGCGGCTGGATCACCTCCTTTCTAAGGAGCACTTCTTACCAACCTCTGGTTGGTCAGAGGCCAGTTCATCAGCGAACGTCTGATGCTGGTTGCTCATGGGTGGAACGTTGACTACTCGGCACGATCGGTTGGCTTCACTAGTACTGCTTCGGCGTGGAACGTGAAGGTTGATGGGTCGGGTCGGGCACGCTGTTGGGTATCTGAAGGTACGGCCGGTTTTCGGCTGCCTTCAGTGCCGACCCCAGTGCACTCGAATCTGCTGGTTCGGGGTGATGGGTGGTTGGTCGTTGTTTGAGAACTGCACAGTGGACGCGAGCATCTGTGGCCAAGTTTTTAAGGGCGCACGGTGGATGCCTTGGCACCAGGAACCGATGAAGGACGTGGGAGGCCACGATAGTCCCCGGGGAGTCGTCAACCAGGCTTTGATCCGGGGGTTTCCGAATGGGGAAACCCGGCAGTCGTCATGGGCTGTCACCCGCTGCTGAACACATAGGCAGTGTGGAGGGAACGCGGGGAAGTGAAACATCTCAGTACCCGCAGGAAGAGAAAACAACCGTGATTCCGGGAGTAGTGGCGAGCGAAACCGGATGAGGCCAAACCGTATGCGTGTGATACCCGGCAGGGGTTGCGCATACGGGGTTGTGGGATCTCTCTTTTACAGTCTGCCGGCTGTGAGACGAGTCAGAAACCGTTGATGTAGACGAAGGACATGCGAAAGGTCCGGCGTAGAGGGTAAGACCCCCGTAGTCGAAACATCAGCGGCTCGTTTGAGAGACACCCAAGTAGCACGGGGCCCGAGAAATCCCGTGTGAATCTGGCGGGACCACCCGTTAAGCCTAAATATTCCCTGGTGACCGATAGCGGATAGTACCGTGAGGGAATGGTGAAAAGTACCGCGGGAGCGGAGTGAAATAGTACCTGAAACCGTGTGCCTACAAGCCGTGGGAGCGTCGGACATCAAGCTTGCTTGGTGTCTCGTGACTGCGTGCCTTTTGAAGAATGAGCCTGCGAGTTTGCGGTGTGTTGCGAGGTTAACCCGTGTGGGGAAGCCGTAGCGAAAGCGAGTCCGAATAGGGCGATTTAGTAGCGCGCTCAAGACCCGAAGCGGAGTGATCTAGCCATGGGCAGGTTGAAGCGGCTGTAAGAGGTCGTGGAGGACCGAACCCACCAGGGTTGAAAACCTGGGGGATGACCTGTGGTTAGGGGTGAAAGGCCAATCAAACTCCGTGATAGCTGGTTCTCCCCGAAATGCATTTAGGTGCAGCGTCGTGTGTTTCTTGCCGGAGGTAGAGCACTGGATAGGCGATGGGCCCTACCGGGTTACTGACCTTAGCCAAACTCCGAATGCCGGTAAGTGAGAGCGCGGCAGTGAGACTGTGGGGGATAAGCTCCATGGTCGAGAGGGAAACAGCCCAGAGCATCGACTAAGGCCCCTAAGCGTACGCTAAGTGGGAAAGGATGTGGAGTCGCACAGACAACCAGGAGGTTGGCTTAGAAGCAGCCACCCTTGAAAGAGTGCGTAATAGCTCACTGGTCTAGTGATTCCGCGCCGACAATGTAGCGGGGCTCAAGCGTACCGCCGAAGTCGTGTCATTCATACAATAGGGCCAACGCCTGTATGGATGGGTAGGGGAGCGTCGTGTGCCGGGTGAAGCTGCAGCGGAAGCTAGTGGTGGACGGTTCACGAGTGAGAATGCAGGCATGAGTAGCGATACATACGTGAGAAACGTGTGCGCCGATTGACTAAGGGTTCCTGGGTCAAGCTGATCTGCCCAGGGTAAGTCGGGACCTAAGGCGAGGCCGACAGGCGTAGTCGATGGATAACCGGTTGATATTCCGGTACCCGCTGTGAAGCGTCAAACATCGAATCAGGCGATGCTAAGTCCGTGAAGCCGTCCCGATCTCTTCGGAGTTGAGGGAAGTGGTGGAGCCGACGGACCAGACTTGTAGTAGGTGAGTGATGGGGTGACGCAGGAAGGTAGTCCAGCCCGGGCGATGGTTGTCCCGGGGTAAGGGTGTAGGACGTGAGGTAGGCAAATCCGCCTTGCATGAAGTCTGAGACCTGATGCCGAGCCGATTGTGGTGAAGTGGATGATCCTATGCTGTCGAGAAAAGCCTCTAGCGAGTTTCATGGCGGCCCGTACCCTAAACCGACTCAGGTAGTCAGGTAGAGAATACCGAGGCGTTCGGGTGAACTATGGTTAAGGAACTCGGCAAAATGCCCCCGTAACTTCGGGAGAAGGGGGGCCATCACCGGTGATGACATTTACTGTCTGAGCTGGGGGTGGCCGCAGAGACCAGCGAGAAGCGACTGTTTACTAAAAACACAGGTCCGTGCGAAGCCGTAAGGCGATGTATACGGACTGACGCCTGCCCGGTGCTGGAACGTTAAGGGGACCGGTTAGTGCGCTTTCGGGCGTGCGAAGCTGAGAACTTAAGCGCCAGTAAACGGCGGTGGTAACTATAACCATCCTAAGGTAGCGAAATTCCTTGTCGGGTAAGTTCCGACCTGCACGAATGGCGTAACGACTTCTCGACTGTCTCAACCATAGGCCCGGTGAAATTGCACTACGAGTAAAGATGCTCGTTTCGCGCAGAAGGACGGAAAGACCCCGGGACCTTTACTACAGTTTGATATTGGTGTTCGGTTCGGCTTGTGTAGGATAGGTGGGAGACTTTGAAGCGGGCACGCCAGTGTTCGTGGAGTCAACGTTGAAATACCACTCTGGTCGTGCTGGATGTCTAACCTCGGTCCGTGATCCGGATCAGGGACAGTGTCTGATGGGTAGTTTAACTGGGGCGGTTGCCTCCCAAAGAGTAACGGAGGCGCCCAAAGGTTCCCTCAGCCTGGTTGGTAATCAGGTGTTGAGTGTAAGTGCACAAGGGAGCTTGACTGTGAGACCGACGGGTCGAGCAGGGACGAAAGTCGGGACTAGTGATCCGGCGGTGGCTTGTGGAAGCGCCGTCGCTCAACGGATAAAAGGTACCCCGGGGATAACAGGCTGATCTTCCCCAAGAGTCCATATCGACGGGATGGTTTGGCACCTCGATGTCGGCTCGTCGCATCCTGGGGCTGGAGTCGGTCCCAAGGGTTGGGCTGTTCGCCCATTAAAGCGGTACGCGAGCTGGGTTTAGAACGTCGTGAGACAGTTCGGTCCCTATCCTCTGTGCGCGTAGGAATATTGAGAAGGGCTGTCCCTAGTACGAGAGGACCGGGACGGACGAACCTCTGGTGTGCCAGTTGTCCTGCCAAGGGCATGGCTGGTTGGCTACGTTCGGAAAGGATAACCGCTGAAAGCATCTAAGCGGGAAGCCTGCTTCGAGATGAGTATTCCCACCCCCTTTGAGGGGTTAAGGCTCCCAGTAGACGACTGGGTTGATAGGCCAGATCTGGAAGCCCGGTAACGGGTGGAGGTGACTGGTACTAATAGGCCGAGGGCTTGTCCTCAGTTGCTCGCGTCCACTGTGTTGGTTCTGAAACCACGAACAACCCCGCATAAGGTCACATGCGGTGCGGTTGTCAGTTTCATAGTGTTTCGGTGGTCATAGCATGAGGGAAACGCCCGGTTACATTCCGAACCCGGAAGCTAAGCCTCATAGCGCCGATGGTACTGCAGGGGGGACCCTGTGGGAGAGTAGGACGCCGCCGAACTCATTGTAGAGAAAACCCCCGCACCATTCGGTGCGGGGGTTTTCTGCGTTCCAGGCCAATTTCCGGACCAATTTCCGAAGAGTTCGGAAGGCTTAGGGTCGTCGTATGCGATACGACCTGGTCATCTTCGACAATGACGGCGTCCTCGTGGACAGTGAGCCGCTCTCCAACACGATCCTCGCCGGTTATCTGACCGAGCTCGGGCACCCCACGTCGTACGAAGACTCCTTGCGCGACTACATGGGCGCTGCCGTGCATCGCGTACACGATCTGATCCTCGAGCGGAGTGGGGAGCGGCTGCCCGCGGACTTCGACGAGGTCTTTCACGGGCGGGTGTTCGCCGCCTTCGAGCGGGAGCTGACGCCCGTGGACGGGGCCCTGGAGGTCCTTGAGAAGCTCAGCGCCGACGGGGTGGCCTACTGTCTTGCCTCCTCCGGGAGTCACGAGCGGATTCGGGTCGGGCATCGGAAGACCGGGCTCGACACGTATTTCGACGAGCGGCGGGTCTTCAGCTCGCAGGACGTGGGGCGGGGGAAGCCCGCGCCGGATCTCTTCCTGCACGCGGCCGAGCGCATGGGCGTGGCGCCCGGGAGGTGTGTGGTCGTGGAGGACAGTCCGCTGGGTGTGCAGGCGGCCGTGGCGGCCGGGATGGATGTCTACGGGTTCACCGCTATGACGCCCGCCGAGCGGCTCGGCGGGGCCACCGAACTCTTCGGAGACCTGCGGGAGTTGGCTGACCTGCTGCGATGACGCGGGTGTGACAGGGCACGCGGGGCCTGGCTGACATTTGTCACTGCCAGCTCCGGACGATCGTTTCTGTCGGGGGACAGGGGCCGAAGGCGAAGCTGTGTGTGTCGCGAAGGAAGTCGCGAACGAACGGGACGCACACAGCTACGACGGAGGAACGCGATCATGAGCCAGCTCGCTACCGAGGCCCCTGCCAAGGTCATCCCGGCCGCCACCGCCACCACCCCCGTCGCCGCAGGTGCGGAAGCCCGCAAGGCGCGGATCGAGTCGCTGAAGCCGCTGGTCCTTGACGCGATCGTGCCCACCGCCTCGTACTACCTGCTCAGCAAGGGCTTCGGGATGGGGACCATGGCGGCGCTGGCCTGGAGCAGTGTCGTGCCGGCCGGGCGGACGGTGTGGGGTCTTGTGAAGGACCGGCGGGTCAACGGGCTCGCCGCGCTGATCCTGACCGCCAACGTCGTGGGGCTGCTGCTGAGCCTCATCGCCGGTGATCCGCGGCTCATGCTGGCCAAGGACAGCGGGATCACCGGGACGGTCGGGCTCGCCGTGCTCGTGTCGGTGTTCGCGGGGCGGCCGCTGATGACCGCGGGGCTCAAGCCGTGGGTGACCAAGGGGAACGCGGCCCGGATCGCGGCCTGGGAGCGGCTGAGCGCGCGGCGCGGGCGGTTCGCGCGGCTGGAGCGGACGTTCTCCGTCGTGTGGGGCGTGGGGCTCTTCGGGGAGGCCGTGGCGCGGATCGTGGGGGCGTACACGCTGCCCGTGGACACCATGGTGGCGATGGGCGGGGTGATCGCCGCGGTGACGATCACGCTGACCATCGTGGTCAGTGGCCGACTGGCCGTCGGACCCATGGAGCAGCTGGTCGAGGCGGATGTCGAGAGCGCGCACGGTGTTCAGGGGCGCTGAAATTGGTTGAGTGATCCACCTACCCACGGGTAGGCCGGGGCCCTACGCTCTGCAGCCATGACAGATGTGCTGCGGCGCGGCAGGGCCTCGCTGGCGTTCGGCTTCCTGGTGCAGGGAGTGACCTTTGCCCTGCTGGTGACGCGGATTCCGGCGATCCAGGACCGGTACGGGATATCCGACGGGCTGCTGCCGGTCTTCCTCGCCGCGGTCCCGGTGCTGGCGGGCGTCGCGAGCGTATGCACGGAACAGCTGGTGAAGCGGGTGCCGCCCAGTGTGGTGCTGAGGTGGTCGCAGCCCGTCGTGTTGCTTGCGCTGCTGGGGGTCGGTGCCGGGGACGCCATGTGGCACGTGGCCGTGGCGCTCGGGGCGTTCGGGCTTTCGGTGGGTGCGCTCGATGCGTCCATGAACATGCTCGGGGTGAGTCTGCAGCGGGCGTACGGGCGGAGCATCATGCTCGGTTTCCACGCCGCGTACAGCCTCGGCGGGATCGCGGGGGCCTCGCTCGCGTGGGCGGGGGCGCACTGGGACCTGTCGCTCTTCGTGTCCTATCTGCCGGTCGTCGTGGTGTTGCTGCCCGCGGCGCTGGTCGGCAGCCGGTGGTACGTCGATGCCGGGGCGCGAGACGCGGACGGTGACGCCCCGGCGGGCGCGGGCAAGGGCGGGCCTGTTGTCTTCAAGCTGCTGCTGCCGCTGTGCCTCGTCATGAGCTTCGCGTACATCGGGGATTCGACGGTCTCCAACTGGAGTGCGAAGTACTTGCAGGACGTGCTCGGGAGCTCGGAGGAGCTTTCGACCGTTCCGTACAACGTCTACATGGTGATGACGCTGGTGGGGCGGGGGCTCGGGGACCTGGGGGTGCGGCGGTTCGGGGCCGTGGCGGTGGTGCGGGCGGGGTCCGTGGTGGCCGCCCTTGGGTTCGCGGTCGTGGCGGTGGCGCCCGGGCCGTGGGTGGGGATCGCGGGGTTCACGGTCCTCGGGCTCGGGCTCTGTGTGATCGTGCCGCAGACCTTCGCCGCGGCGGGGCGGCTCTTCCCGGGGGCTTCGGACTCGGCGGTCGCGCGGCTGAACGTCTTCAACTACGTGGGTTTCCTGATCGGTTCACCGTTGGTGGGCGGGCTCGGGGACGCGTGGAACTACCGGGGGGCCATGCTCGTTCCCATGGTGTTGGTGCTCGTGACCTTGTTGTACGCCCGCTCCTTCGCCCCGGAAGCGGACCGATACGGTGACGGGCATGAGCGGCCGCGCACAGCTGATGTGGGACGAAGCAGTAACGGGCTATGACTTCGGCCCGGGTCACCCCATGGACCCGGTGAGACTCGCGCTGACCCGAAGTCTCGTCGGTGCCTTCGGGCTCGACCAGGAGCTGGACGTGGTCGCGGCCAAGCGTGCCGGTGATTCGACGCTGCGGCTCGTGCATCGCGAGGACTATGTGGACGCGGTCAAGGCCGCGTCCGCCGACCCCGAGTCCGCGCTCGGGGAGTACGGCCTCGGTACGGAGGACGATCCGGCCTTCGCCGGGATGCACGAGGCCTCCGCGCTGATCGCCGGGCAGTCGGTGGGAGCGGCCGAGGCGGTGTGGCGCGGCGAGGCCCTGCACGCGGTGAACTTCGCGGGCGGGCTGCACCACGCCATGCCCGGGGCCGCGTCGGGCTTCTGCGTCTACAACGACGCCGCGCTGGCCATCGCCAGGCTGCTCGAACTGGGCGCGGAGCGTGTGGCGTACGTGGATGTGGACGTGCATCACGGTGACGGGGTGCAGGCGGCGTTCTGGGAGGACCCCCGGGTGCTGACCGTCTCCCTGCACGAGCATCCGCGGACGCTCTTCCCCGGGACCGGGTGGCCCGAGGAGACGGGCGCGGGGTCCGTCGCGGAGGGTTCGGCGGTCAATGTCGCGCTGCCCGCGGGGACCGGGGACGCGGGCTGGGTGCGGGCGTTCCACGCCGTGGTGCCCGAGCTGCTCGCGGAGTTCCGGCCACAGGTCCTGGTGACGCAGCACGGGGCCGACACGCACTTCGAGGATCCGCTCGCCCACCTCGCCGTATCGCTGGACGCGCAGCGGGCCGTGCAGGTCGCCTGTCACGAGCTGGCCCATGAGTACGCCGAGGGGCGGTGGGTCGCGCTCGGGGGCGGGGGGTACGCCGTGGTGGACGTGGTGCCGCGGTCGTGGGCGCATCTGGTCGGCATCGCCGCGGGGCGGCCGGTCGAGCCCACGGCGATGATTCCCGAGAGCTGGCGGCAGGAAGTGTATGCGCGGACGCGGCAGTTGGGGCCGGGGCGGATGACGGATGGGCGGTGGCCGGTGGGCTGGAAGGGGTGGGAGTCGGGTTATGACCCCGCCGACCGTCTTGATCAGGCCGTGCTTGCGGCTCGGCGGGCCGTGTTTCCTCTGCGAGGGCTGCTGGCTTGACGCTTGGGTCGGTGCCGGGGTGCTCGGCGATCCTGGGGCTCCGCCCCAGACCCCGCTCCTCAAACGCCGGAGGGGCTGAATTACCTCCGCGACGGAGGGGCTGATGACTGCACGCCCGAAGGGCTGGGACAGCGTGCCGCATTGTGGTCCTGTTAGCCCAACTGTGGGGGTTTTTCGGGGTTTTTCGGGTTGCGAGGGTCGTGATGCAGCAGCATCGGCTGCGTGTTGAGCACCGGAGCGCTGCGGGCGCATCTGTTGGCGGCTCGGTTGGCCGGGCCTGTGGCCACCTCGCGGGAAGAGAGTCTGCGGAGCTATCGGCTCTTCGCGGCGCGGGACCCCCGGATACTCCTCGGGCTCGACCCCGAGTGGTGTTGGGGGCCCGGTGATCTGTTGCGGCTGATGGCCGACAAGTGCGGGGTCTCGGCGGACCCGCGGCACACTACGGGAGCCGATGTCATCGATCCCGAGCGGACGTTGACGGCGCTCGACGCCTTCTCCGAGCGGCTCGCGGACGCGGCGCGGCGGCGGCTCCCCGTGCTCTTCGGGACCGGTCATCCGCACCGACTCCTCGGGTTCTACGCCGCGTTGGCGGACGCGTTGTCGGCGGCGGGATGCACCGTCCTCACCCCCGCGCAGGGCAACAGTGTCGACATAACGACCCGGTTTGGCCTACGCACGTACAACCTTGACTACGTACAAGGAGTCGCGCTGGTGCGCGAACCCGGCGTGCGTCCCGCCGGGAGTGGCACCGGCGCACACACCCACTCACCACTCCCGGTTCGAGCGGTCCTGGACGCCGCTGCGGAGGCCGGCGGACCGCTTCCCGAGCTGGTCGTCGGGGACCACGGATGGGTCTGCGGAGCAGGTCAGCTGGGGTTTGAGGCGATCGGTCTGGCGGATACGGACGATCCCGCGCTGTTCGTCGGAGAGGCCGAGGGGCAGGTGTCCGTCGTCGTTCCGCTTGATGACGCTGTGCGGTCTGATTACTACCGACCGCTTACTCGCTATGTACTCAATCGAGCGTGTCTGTCACAGTAGGCGGCCGATCGCTACTCCTCTTCCCCACTCGCATCATCCGCCCCTAGTCTGGGGAGTGAGCGCGCAGAGACGAAGAGTCACCGGAAGGGGAAGCCGGTGCCCGTCATGTGCGGAAGGTTCAGGTGGGGTGTCATGGCTGCAGAGCAGAGGCCGCTGAACGAGGTTCAGTTTCTGACCGTGGCGGAAGTCGCCTCGGTGATGCGAGTGTCCAAGATGACCGTGTACCGGCTGGTGCACAGCGGTCATCTGCCCGCCATCCGGGTCGGAAGGTCCTTCCGGGTTCCGGAGCAGGCGGTTCACGAGTACCTCCGCGAGTCGTATGTGGGGGTCGAGGCAGGTTGAGCGCAGGGGCCTTCGGGCCCCTCGCCGCAAGGGTCCAGCAGGGGCCATCGGACCTCGATTACGTCCCTCACGCGGGGGCGGGTAGGCTAGGCCGACGTAGGTCGTGTGGGCCCAGTCTGCTGCCCCGCACTTAGTGAAGAGAAGTGAGCGAGGGTAGTCGTGGGCTCTGTTATCAAGAAGCGGCGTAAGCGGATGGCCAAGAAGAAGCACCGCAAGCTGCTGAAGCGCACTCGCGTTCAGCGTCGCAACAAGAAGTAAGCGGCCGCTGTAACAGCGTGTTTCGAAGCCCTCCCGCCGTTCGGCGGGAGGGCTTCGCTGTTTTTCAGGGCATGCGGCGGGTACCCGGGCAACTTGGTCCGTACGTTCACCTGTGTCCGTCGTCACTTCCCGCAGCGCACAGTCATCACAGCGCAACATCCACCCGCTAGCGTGGGCCGTGACACACGTGGGGTTGGGGAAAGGCAGG
This sequence comes from Streptomyces kanamyceticus, assembly GCF_008704495.1. NCBI lineage: Bacteria > Bacillati > Actinomycetota > Actinomycetes > Kitasatosporales > Streptomycetaceae > Streptomyces > Streptomyces kanamyceticus. The sequence goes on along the minus strand of NZ_CP023699.1, from coordinate 4,469,274 downwards.
CGCTGATCTTGGGCAAGGTCGTGCTCGTGACCGGAGTGGCCCGGCAGCTGGGCGGACGGTTCGTCCGGCGCGTCCAGCGAGATCCCGAGGTCGACCGGGTGATCGCCGTCGACGCGGTCCCGCCCGAGCACCATCTGGGCGGCGCCGACTTCGTCCAGGCCGACATCAGGCAGCCCGCGATCGCCAAGGTGCTCGCCGAGTACGCCGTGAACACGGTCGTGCACATGGACGTGACGGCCACCGCGATAGGCAGGGGCGGCCGGGGCACGGTCAAGGAGACCAACGTCATCGGCACCATGCAGCTGCTCGGCGCCTGCCAGAAGTCGCCGACCGTGCAGCGGCTCGTGGTGAAGTCGAGCACCAGCGTGTACGGCTCGGCGCCGCGCGACCCCGCCGTCTTCACGGAGACCACGCCCCCCAAGTCCCTGCCCAGCGGCGGCTTCGCCAAGGACACCGTCGAGGTCGAGGGCTATGTGCGCGGCTTCGCGCGGCGCCGTCCCGACGTCGCGGTGTGCGTGCTGCGCTTCGCGAACATCCTCGGGCCCGCCGCGGAGTCCCCGCTCGCCGAGTACTTCTCGCTGCCGGTCCTGCCGACCGTGTTCGGCTACGACCCGCGCCTCCAGTTCGTCCACGAGGACGACGCGATCGAGGTGCTCCGCCTCGCCTCGCACGAACCGCGGCGCGCCACGCTCAACAGCGGCACGTTCAACATCGCGGGCGACGGCCAGCTGCTGCTCTCGCAGTGCTCGCGGCGGCTTGGCCGCCCCACGGTCCCGCTGTTCCTGCCGGCCGTCACCTGGGTCGGCTCCGCGCTGCGCACGCTGAGCATGACGGACTTCTCGCCGGAGCAGATCAGGCTGCTCACCCACGGCAGGGTCGTGGCCACCCGGCAGATGCGCGAGACACTGGGGTTCAGGCCGAAGTACACGACCGCGGAGACCTTCGCGGACTTCGTACGCAGCCGGGGTCCCGGACTCCTGCCGCCCAGTGCCCTCGCGGGGGCAGTCGACCGGATCGCCGCGCTGCCCCTCGCGGGCGGCCACCAGAGCGCCAACTGAGGAGAGCGTCAACGATGGCGGACGCCAAGGTCATTCCGTTCGACGACGACCGTTCGCGCGGGAGTGCGCAGCGCTCCGCGCGCCGCAGGTCAGCGCCCCGGCGCGCGGGCGATCCCGTGGCGGTGAGCGAGGTCAAGGCGCTGCCCGGACAGCAGGACGGGCAGCAGGACGACGGACCGCTGGACGGGCAGGCCGATACGGAGCGGGCGGTGCGGGGGCCGGGCGGGGCCGTGCCGGGGCCGCGCCGCGGCGGGTGGGACCGGCGGATCGCGGGCGGGCTCTCGTTCCTGCGCAGGCGGCTCACCGGGGAGTACGAGGTCGATGACTTCGGCTACGACGAGGAGCTCACCGACCAGGTCCTGATGTCCCTGCTCAGGCCCTTCTACGAGAAGTACTTCCGGGTCGAGGTGAAGGGCATCGAGAACATCCCCGCCGACGGCGGGGCGCTGATCGTCGCCAACCACTCGGGGACGCTGCCGCTCGACGGCCTGATGATGCAGGTCGCCGTGCACGACAACCATCCCCAGGAACGGCATCTGCGGCTGCTCGCCGCCGACCTCGTCTTCATGCTGCCGGTGGTCAACGAGCTCGCCCGCAAGGCGGGGCACACCCTGGCCTGCGCGGAGGACGCGGAGCGGCTCCTGGAGCGGGGCGAGCTCGTCGGGGTGATGCCGGAGGGCTTCAAGGGCATCGGGAAGCCGTTCAGCGAGCGGTACAAGCTGCAGCGGTTCGGGCGCGGCGGCTTCGTCTCGACGGCGCTGCGCACGGGGTCGCCGATCGTGCCGTGCTCGATCGTCGGGGCGGAGGAGATCTACCCGATGATCGGCAACGCGAAGACCCTGGCGCGGGTGCTCGGGTTCCCGTACTTCCCGATCACGCCCACGTTCCCGTGGCTCGGTCCGCTGGGCGCGGTGCCGCTGCCGACGAAGTGGACGATCCAGTTCGGGGAGCCGATCCCGACGGACGGATATCCGCCGGAGGCGGCGGAGGACCCGATGCTGATGTTCAACCTGACCGATCAGGTGCGCGAGCAGATCCAGCACTCGCTGTACAAGCTGCTGGTGCAGCGGCGTTCGGTGTTCTTCTAGCCGCGACAAATAGCCACGGCGTACAGAGACGGCATACGTCGATGGGGCGCTCTCCCACGGGGGAGAGCGCCCCATCGACGTACGGAAAACCGCCGCGCGCTACTTCACGTCCTCGCTGTCGATGCCCAGCTCCGGCAGCAGGCCGGGCAGGACCGGGGGCAGCGTGACGTCCGGCTTGGCCGTGGAGCTGTCCTTGCCGGGCTTGCTCCCGCCGTCGGAGGAGGGGGGCGGGGTGGACTTCTTCTCGGACGGCGGGTCGAGCAGGCCGCCCGCGCCGCCGAGCAGGCCCTCGCTCTGGCTCTTCGACTCGGCGGGCTTCGGCTTGCTGTCGTGCTCCGCGCTGCCGCGGTGCCTGCCGGTGCCCTCGGCGCCCTGGGAGGGGTGCCGCTCGCGGCCTTCGTCGCCCTGGGAGCTCCGGGGCGCCCGGCCGGGCGCCCCGCCCTTCGCAGGAGGCCGTGGCAGCAGGCTGCGCAGCGGGTCGACCTCTTGGTCTATGGCGTCGAAGACGGAGTTGACCTCTTCGCCCACGTCGCCCAGCTGGACCGGGAGGCGGCCCTGGAGGTCGCTCCAGCTCTCGCGGTGCGACTGCGAGAACGAGGAGAGTGCCTGGATGGGGCCGAGCGAGCCGTCGCGTTGGTACGCCTCGTGGAGCAGGCGGTGGCCCTCGGTGGCGTCGTACCTCATGCCGGAGAGGGCGCGCCTGATCTCGCCGAGCGACTCGTGGTCGAGGGCGCCCGCGCGGCCGCGCTCCATGAGTCTGCGGGCCTCGTTCAGCCGGGTCGACGCCTGGTCGAGGTAGATCTGCCCTCGGTCGGAGTCGCCGTCGGCCATGCCGAGCTTGAGGTCTTCCATGCCGCGCTTGAGGCCGTACAACGAGTCGCCGGGGAGGGCGTCGGAGCTGGCGGCTGCTACGCCGCTGAACGCTCCTGCCGCGACGCCGACGGTGAGGCCGCCCGCCGCGATGCCCTTGGACAGGCGGGATCGTGGCCGCAGCTTCCGCAGGGAGGCTCGGTGGGCTCCCTTGCGGGAGCGCTGTTCGGGAACCGCGGGGGTGGCACCCTCCAGGAACATGGCCTCCATCGCGGCGACCAGCTGTGCGCGCTGGACCACCTTGACCTCGGGGTCGAGCTGAGGCTTGGGCAGCTCGTCGAGGGCATCGGCCACGGCCAGCATGCGGCCGTGCGCGGCTGGTTCGGGTGGGCCGGGGTCTGTGGTGGATTCTTCGGACTGCTCGGCCGCCGGGTCCTGGTCGGAATGCTCCTCCAGGGCCTGGGCGAAGGCGTTCGCCCGCCGGTGGGCCGATACGTTCGCGATCACTGGCGGCACCTCCTCTCGTCATGACGGTCGACTCCCCAGGGGGTCCTGAGGGTTGCATCTCCTGACCACATGCACACGATCGAGTGAGCAGAGGTAGCCAGAGAGCGACCACAGGGAGCCTGCATCCCGCACAACGAGCGTCTCGGCACTTGGGTTACGGACGAAAGATGATCGGACCGCGAAGAATCGAGGAAGGGCCGTGGCGGCCATCTGGCCGCCACGGATGGTGAGTTGGGCATTACGGAGCGCTAGCGCGCGTCGTCCGGGAGGAGACGGGCCAGGGTGCGCACCGCGCGGTACTGGAGGGTCTTGATCGCGCCCTCGTTCTTGCCCATGGCCCGCGCGGTCTCCGCGACGGAGAGGCCCTGGAGGAAGCGCAGGGTGACGCACTCCTGCTGCTGGGGGTTGAGTCGGCGCACGGCTTCGAGGAGTGCCGCGTTCGAGAGGGACTCCAGGACGGAGTCCTCGGGGCTGCGCTCGACCTCGTTGGCGTCGAGCATCTCGCCGGTGGTCACTTCGAGGCGGAAGCGGCTCGATTTGAAGTGGTCGGCGACCAGGTTGCGGGCGATCGTGACCAGCCAGGCGCCGAAGTCGCGGCCCTGCCAGGTGAAGGTGCCGATGCGGCGCAGGGCGCGCAGAAAGGTCTCACTGGTGAGGTCCTCGGCGGTCGCCTTGCCGCCCACGCGGTAGTAGATGTAGCGGTAGACCGTGTCGCTGTACTGGTCGTAGAGGCGGCCGAACGCGTCGGACTCGCCGGCCTGGGCGCGTTCGACGAGGTCCATCATGCGGGCGCTGTCGCTGTCCGCTGCGGGACGGCGAGGTGCGGGGGTAGAGGCGGTGGCGGCAGAGCCGGAACGGGCCCGTCTGCTGACTGCCGCACCGCCGTCCGCCAGGACATAGCAGGGCCCGGCGGGTGCGGGGACGGCGAAGGCGGGGACGGCGGGGACGGCGTACGCGGTGGGGACGAAGCCGCGCAAGCGGTCGATGACCGTTGCGCGCAGCGTAGCCAGGCCCGAGGCGTCAACCCCGACGTGTGGGTACACGGGACTCCCAGAGGCAGAGCTTCCATCACGTGCAGTGCGGGACCGTTCACCCTTCGTAGCGATGTGTGCGGTCCCGTTATGCGTCTGAGGAGAATAACGCTTCGTACAGGCAGCGCTACACCCAGTTGCTCAAATCATCGATTACGTCGCTTCTGTTACGGATCGGAGCCTGATCAAGTACCAGAGAGTGAGCGTTTGTTGATCGGATTAGTTCACATTCCGTCACCGCGCAGGGCGTCTTGTGGCCGAGTTCAACCAACGGGACTGGCGGGAGACGGGGCGGGGTAGGACCGAGGGAATGCGCGCTGCGCAGTGACTTCCGGGTGCGCTCGACCACGTTCAGTGGCGGCGGTTCATGGCGTTCGGTGGCCGCGGCGGTGCGGTGGTGGTGCGGGGGCGTTCAGTGGCGGCGGCGGTGCAGGGCGATCGCGGCGGCCGCGCCGCCCGCGAGGGCGCCGACGCCCGCGGCGGCCGGGATGCCGACCTTCGCTGCCTTGCGGCCCGTGCGGTAGTCGCGCAGCCGCCAGTCCCGCTCGCGGGCGTGCTTGCGCAGCTTGGCGTCGGGGTTGATCGCGTACGGGTGCCCGACCAGCGAGAGCATCGGGATGTCGTTGTGCGAGTCGCTGTACGCGGCGCAGCGGGCCAGGTCCAGGCCCTCGGCGGCGGACAGGGCGCGGACGGCCTCCGCCTTGGCGGGGCCGTGCAGGGGTTCGCCGACGAGCTTGCCGGTGTAGACGCCGCCGATGGACTCGGCGACGGTGCCGAGGGCGCCGGTCAGGCCGAGGCGGCGGGCGATGACCGTGGCGATCTCCACCGGGGCGGCGGTGACCAGCCAGACCTTCTGGCCCGCGTCGAGGTGGGCCTGGGCGAGGGCGCGGGTGCCCGGCCAGATGCGCTCGGCCATGTACTCGTCGTAGATCTCCTCGCCGATGGACATCAGCTCGGCGACGCGATGGCCCTTGACGATGGACAGGGCGCTGTCGCGGGCGTCCTGCATGTGCTCGGGGTCCTCGACGCCCGCGAGCCTGAACCAGGCCTGCTGCCAGGCGAACCGGAACAGCTCCTGGCGCTCGAAGAACTTCCGCTTGTACAGGCCGCGGCCGAAGTGGAAGATCGCGGCGCCCTGCATCACGGTGTTGTCGAGGTCGAAGAAGGCGGCGGCCTTGGTGTCGCCCGCGACGGGGAATTCCGGTTCCGCGGGCTCCGCGGCCTCTTCGGGCGGGGCGGCCGCGGCGAGCTCGTCGAGTTCCTCCTGCTCCTGGGAGGACTTGCGTGCTGCCTCAGCCGAGGCCTCGCCTGCCAACACGCTTCGCGCCGTGGCGGAGCGCCTACGGGGGGTGAGCCATCCGAGAGCGGCCATGTCGTGAGCATAGCCAGTTTGTTCGGTGGTTCCGGAGTCGGGAGGATTCGGGCCTGTGAACTCTCCGCGACCCGGCCGTTAAACGGACGTCGTACGCGGCGCCCGTCGGGCGCGTCGAGCCGCGTCGAGGGGGGCGAGAATGGGGGGCATGAGCCCGATCTTTCGTCGCAGCGGCGGTCGTACGGAGAAGAGCACGGAGAAGAGCACGGAGAAGAGCACGGAGAAGCGCGCAGAGAAGAAGGAGCCGGGGGAGCGGCTCGTCACCCTCATCGGGAAGCCCGGCTGTCATCTGTGCGATGACGCACAGTCGGTGATCGAGAAGGTCTGCGCGGAGGTGGGCGCTTCCTGGGAGAAGAAGGACATCACTCAGGACGAGGAACTGCACCGTGCCTACTGGGAGCAGATCCCCGTGGTGCTCGTGGACGGGGAGCAGCACACGTTCTGGCGCGTGGACGGGGATCGCCTGCGGCGCGAGCTGACCGGCTAGTTGATCACGTTGCGGCAGCACATACTGACCGAGCAGTCCAAAGAGCCCGCGAAGTCGTTTACGCTTTGGGGCGGTTTTGGTCTCGGGGGCGATGATCGTGAGGAGTGTGTGCGGTTTTGCCCCCATCAAGTGAGCGACGACACTGCCCGCGCGCCGGTTCCACGATCGCGCGCCGGGGGCGCGTGACCCCGGTCACGTTGGCCGGGCAAATCGGACACCATCTTTGTGCACGCGTTCACAAAGACATAGCCTGCATTCGACGGGGCGGTCTGGGGACGAGTGACCGCCTGCAGCCCCGCTCTACCCGCAGGAGCACCGTGGCAACTGGCCGAACTCACCGACCGGCGACCCGCAGCCGAGGGATTCCCGAGGCCACCGTCGCCAGGCTTCCGCTGTACCTCCGAGCCCTCACCGCTCTGTCGGAGCGCTCGGTACCCACGGTCTCCTCCGAGGAGCTCGCGGCCGCCGCGGGGGTCAACTCCGCGAAGCTGCGCAAGGATTTCTCGTACCTCGGTTCGTACGGGACGCGAGGCGTGGGCTACGACGTCGAGTATCTCGTGTACCAGATCTCCCGTGAACTGGGTCTGACCCAGGACTGGCCGGTTGTGATCGTCGGTATCGGTAACCTCGGCGCCGCGCTGGCCAATTACGGCGGCTTCGCCTCGCGTGGTTTCCGTGTCGCGGCCCTCATAGACGCCGATCCGGCAATGGCCGGAAAGCCCGTCGCGGGGATCTCCGTGCAGCACACCGATGAACTCGAAAAGATCATCGAGGACAACGGCGTCTCCATCGGCGTCATCGCGACCCCGGCCGGTGCCGCCCAGCAGGTCTGCGAGCGGCTCGTCGCCGCCGGTGTGACCTCCATCCTGAACTTCGCGCCGACCGTCCTCTCCGTCCCCGACGGCGTCGACGTGCGCAAGGTCGACCTCTCCATCGAGCTGCAGATCCTCGCCTTCCACGAGCAGCGCAAGGCCGGTGAGGAAGCGGCGGCCGCCGACGGCGTGCTGCCGCCCGTCGCCGCCAAGCAGCAGCGCAAGGGACCCGACGGGGACGTCCCCGCCGTGATGCCGGCATGAGTCTCCTGGTCGTGGGGCTGAGTCACCGCAGCGCACCGGTGAGCGTCCTTGAGCGGGCCGCGCTCGACGCGGACGCGCAGGCGAAGCTGTTGCAGGACACGCTCGCCGCCGAGCCCGCCGCCGAGGCCGCGGTGCTCGCCACGTGCAACCGCATCGAGCTGTACGCCGACGTGGACAAGTTCCACGCGGGCGTCGCCGAGCTGTCCACGCTGCTCGCGCGGCACAGCGGCGTCAGTCTTGAGGAGCTCACTCCTTATCTGTACGTCCATTACGAGGACCGGGCCGTCCACCACCTCTTCTCGGTGGCGTGCGGACTGGACTCGATGGTCGTCGGCGAGGGGCAGATCCTCGGGCAGATCAAGGACGCCCTGGCGCGCTCGCAGGACCTGCACACCGCGGGCAAGCTCCTCAACGACCTCTTCCAGCAGGCCCTGCGGGTCGGCAAGCGGGCGCACTCGGAGACCGGCATCGACCGGGCCGGGCAGTCGCTCGTCACCTTCGGCCTCGAACAGCTCGCCGTGCGCGAGCCGGTGGAGACCTGGGCGAAGGGCAAGCGCGTCCTGGTGATCGGCGCGGGCTCGATGTCCTCGCTCGCCGCGGCGACGCTCGCGCGCGCCGGGGTCGAGGAAGTCGTCGTCGCCAACCGCACGTTGGAGCGCGCCGAGCGGCTCGCCGAGATCCTCGGCGGGCCCGGCGGCACCGGCGTGAGCGCGCGTGCCGTCGCCATGGACTCCGTCGCGGACGAACTGACACGTGCCGACGTGGCCGTCTCCTGCACCGGCGCGACCGGTCTCGTGCTGACCGCGGAGGCCGTCACGACGGCCGTCGCGGGCCGCACGCCCACCGCGGGCAGCCGGGTCGAAAGCCCCGCGGAGAAGGCCGTACGACCGGTCGTCGCGGGCGACGAGGACTGCCCCTTCGACCTCTCCGCGCCCGGCGGCTTCTCCGTCGCGGGCGAGGACGCCGTCGCGGGCATGGACGCCGCGACCCTGGAACAGCACGCCGCCTGGGTGGACAACGCGCCCGCCGAGCGCCGTGAGAGCGGACCGCAGGCCGAGGCCGGGGCCATCGCCGCCCTGGTGACGGCCGCGAGCGTGGCGGGCCGGGTGCCCGAGCTGCGCCGTCCCTCGCCGTCGGCGGGACCCGCCCGTACCGCCGTGCTCGCGCTGCTCGACCTCGCCATGCCGCGGGACATCGACGCCGCCGTGCACCGCATCGACGGGGTGCGCCTGGTCGACATCGAGTCGCTCGCCGAGGCGTCCGCGGACGCCCCGATGGCCGACGACGTGGAGATGGTGCGGGGCATCGTCTCCGACGAGGTCGCCGCTTTCGGTGCCGCGCAGCGGGCCGCGCACATCACGCCGACCGTGGTCGCCCTGCGCACCATGGCCGCCGATGTGGTGGCCGGTGAGATGACGCGCCTCGAAGGGCGCCTGCCGGGACTTGAGGACAAGCAACGCGCGGAGATCACGCAGACCGTGCGCCGCGTCGTCGACAAGCTGCTGCACGCGCCGACGGTGCGGGTCAAGCAGCTGGCCAGTGAGCCGGGCGGCGCCGGGTACGCGGACGCGCTGCGCACGCTGTTCGACCTCGACCCGCAGACGGTCGCCGCGGTCAGCCGCGCCGACCACACGAACAACGAGAACGACGACCCGAATCGAGGCCGGGCATGACCGAGAGGGCCCTCAGGCTCGGGACCAGGCGCAGCAAGCTGGCCATGGCCCAGTCCGGCCAAGTGGCCGAGGCCGTACAGCAGGTGACGGGCAGGACCGTCGAGCTCGTGGAGATCACGACGTACGGCGACACCTCGCGCGAGCACCTGGCGCAGATCGGCGGCACCGGTGTGTTCGTCGCCGCGCTGCGCGACGCGCTCGCCCGCGACGAGGTCGACTTCGCCGTGCACTCGCTCAAGGACCTGCCCACCGCGCAGCCCGACGAGCTCACCCTCGCCGCCGTGCCGGTGCGCGAGGACCCGCGCGACATCATGGTCGCGCGCGACGGCATGACCTTCCCGGAGCTGCCCGAGGGCGCCCGCGTGGGCACAGGGTCGCCGCGCCGCATGGCGCAGCTGAACGCCTACGCGCGCAGCCACGGCATGACCATCGAGACCGTGCCGATCCGAGGCAACATCGACACCCGCATCGGATACGTGCACAAGGGGGAGCTCGACGCCGTCGTGCTCGCCGCCGCCGGACTCAGCCGCGTCGGACGCATCGACGAGGTGACCGACTTCCTGTCGGTCGACACTGTTCTGCCCGCCCCCGGCCAGGGGGCACTGGCGATCGAATGTGCCGCGCACAACGCGTCACTCGCCGCCGCGCTCGCCGAGCTCGACGACCCGTACACCCGGGCCGCCGTGACCGCCGAGCGGTCCCTGCTCGCCGCCCTGGAAGCCGGTTGCAGCGCCCCCGTGGGCGCGCTGGCCGACTTGCTGGCCGACGGGCAGATTGTCAAGGAAATGCGCCTGCGCGGCGTCGTCGGTACGACCGACGGCTCGACGCTGGTGCAGCTGTCCACCACCGGTCCCGTGCCCAAGACGGAGACCCAAGCCATGGCGCTGGGCCGCGAACTCGCGGCCGAGATGCTCGCCAAGGGCGCGGCCGGTCTGATGGGGGAGCGAGCACTTTGAGCCCCACCTCGAACTTTCCCGGCACTCCCGCACACGGGCACGTCACCTTCCTGGGTGCCGGACCCGGAGATCCGGGACTGCTGACCCTGCGCGCCGTCGAGGCGCTGGCCCGAGCGGATGTGCTGATCGCCGAGCCCGATGTGCTCGACGTCGTCCGCGTGCACGCCAGGGGAGGTGTGGACACACCCCGGGCAGCGGCAGTTGACGACGCGTCAGCTGCCGTGGACGCGCCTTCCGCGCGAGCCGCCGCCAATCTTGTCATGGAGGCCGCGAGGGGCGGCAGGCGGGTCGTGCGCGCGGTCAGCGGCGATCCGGGCCTCGACACCTACGCGGCGGGCGAGATGCTCGCCTGCGCCGCCGAGGGCATCTCCTTCGAGGTGGTGCCCGGCATCGCGGCCGCCGTCGGCGTGCCCGCCTACGCGGGTGTGCCGCTGCGCGACGCGGAGGGCGCGGACGTGCGCTTCGTCGACGCCCGTACGGCGTCGGACCGTTGCTGGAACGAGGTGGGCGCCTCGGACGGCACCGTCGTCGTCTCCACGTCGCTCGACTCGGTGGCCGCGGCCGCCGGTGAGCTGGTGTCCGCGGGCCGCAAGCCCGACACCCCGATGACCGTGACGGTGGCCGGTACGACGACGCGCCAGCGCACCTGGACCGCGACGCTCGGCACCATCGCGCAGGTGCTCAAGCAGGCCAAGGTGCTGCCGTCGCCGGACGGCGGGCAGCCGGTCATAGTCGTGGTCGGCGAACGCTCGGCCGCCGCCCAGCGCGACCAGCTGTCGTGGTTCGAGTCGAAGCCGCTCTTCGGGTGGCGCGTGCTCGTGCCGCGCACGAAGGAGCAGGCGGCCTCGCTCTCCGACCAGCTGCGTTCGTACGGCGCGGTGCCGCATGAGGTGCCGACCATCGCGGTCGAACCGCCGCGCACGCCCCAGCAGATGGAGCGCGCGGTCAAGGGCCTGGTCACGGGCCGCTACGAGTGGATCGCCTTCACCAGCGTCAACGCCGTCAAGGCGGTGCGCGAGAAGTTCGAGGAGTACGGGCTCGACGCGCGGGCCTTCGCCGGGATCAAGGTCGCGGCCGTCGGCGAGCAGACCGCCGCCGCGCTGATCGCCTTCGGCGTGAAGCCGGACCTGGTGCCCAGCGGCGAGCAGTCGGCCGCCGGACTCCTTGAGGACTGGCCGCCGTACGACCCGGTCTTCGACCCGATCGACCGTGTCTTCCTGCCGCGGGCCGACATCGCCACGGAGACCCTGGTCGCGGGCCTGATCGACCTCGGGTGGGAGGTCGACGACGTCACCGCCTACCGGACGGTGCGCGCTTCGCCGCCCCCGGCCGAGACGCGCGAGGCGATCAAGGGCGGTGGCTTCGACGCCGTTCTCTTCACCTCTTCGTCGACCGTGCGGAACCTCGTCGGCATCGCGGGCAAGCCGCACAACGTGACCGTGATCGCGTGCATCGGCCCGGCGACGGCCAAGACCGCGGAGGAGCACGGGCTCCGGGTGGACGTGATGGCTCCCGAGCCGTCGGTCCACAAGCTGGCCGAGGCGCTTGCCGAGTTCGGGTCTCGGCGGAGGGCTGCGGCGCTGGAGGCGGGGGATCCCGTCACCCGGCCCAGTGAGCGTCGGCCGGGGTCCCGTCGGCGCCGTACCGCCCCGTAGGTACCTTTGGGTGGGCGCCGCCCCTTTGGTGCTCTGCACCGGGGGCTGTGCCCACCCGTGCCGCCCTGCGGCACGATTGCCCACAGCGGGCAGCGCCCCAGACCACAGCGGGCGCAGCCGTAGCGGTATGAGGTGAGGTTTCAGTGACTAAGTACGGGTCTTTTCCGGGTGCGCGGCCGCGTCGGCTGCGGACCACCCCCGCCATGCGCCGCATGGTCGCCGAGACTCGGCTGCATCCGGCCGATCTGATCCTGCCCGCCTTCGTGCGCGAGGGGATCAGCGCTCCGGTGGAGATCGGCGCGATGCCCGGTGTCTACCAGCACACCCGCGACTCCCTGAAGAAGGCCGCCGTCGAGGCGATGGAGGCCGGGGTCGCCGGGATCATGCTCTTCGGCGTCCCCGAGGAGTCCAAGAAGGACGCCGTCGGCACGGCGGGCACCGACCCGGACGGGATCTTGCAGGTCGCGCTCCGCGACGTGCGCGCCGAGGTCGGGGACGACCTCATCGTCATGTCCGACCTGTGCCTGGACGAGACCACCGACCACGGGCACTGCGGTGTGCTGGACTCCGAAGGCCGCGTCGACAACGACGCGACCCTTGAGCGGTACGCCGAGATGGCGCAGGTCCAGGCCGACGCGGGCGCCCACGTGGTCGGTCCGAGCGGCATGATGGACGGTCAGATCGGCGTCATCCGCGACGCGTTGGACCAGGTCGGCCACGAGGACGTGTCGATCCTCGCGTACACCGTGAAGTACTCCTCCGCCTTCTTCGGCCCGTTCCGCGAGGCCGTCGGCTCCTCGCTCAAGGGGGACCGCAAGACGTACCAGCAGGACCCGGCCAACAGCCGCGAGTCCCTGCGGGAGCTGGCGCTCGACCTGGAGGAGGGCGCGGACATGGTCATGGTCAAGCCCGCGGGTCCCTACCTCGACATCCTGGCCCGCGTTGCCGACGCGGTGGACGTGCCGGTTGCCGCGTACCAGATCAGCGGGGAGTACTCCATGATCGAGGCGGCGGCTCAGCGGGGCTGGATCGACCGGGATGCGGCGATCATGGAGTCCCTGACCGGGATCAAGCGGGCGGGCGCGAACATGATTCTCACGTACTGGGCGACTGAGGTTGCTCGTCGCCTTTAGCGCCGCGCTGGCTGGGCGCGCAGTTCCCCGCGCCCCTTACGGGGCGCCTCCCCTTGACCTCAAGTCCGCTTGAGGTCAGATGGTGGTGTGCATCGACGTTCTGACGTTTTGAGGAGCACACCATGCGCGCTGTTGTTCTGCACGAGTTCGGGGCCCCCGAGAACCTGCGGTACGAGACTCTGCCCGACCCCGTCGCCGGGGCCGGGCAGGTGCGGATCGCCGTACGGGCGGCGGGAGTTCACTTCGTCGAGACCGTCATGCGCCAGGGTGACGCGTCCGACATGGCGCCCCCGCTGCCCGAGCTGCCCGCCGTCCTCGGTGGCGAGGTCGCGGGGACCGTGGATGCCGTGGGGCCGGGGGTCGACCCTGAGTGGGTCGGGCGGTCCGTCGTGGCCTCGCGGACCCAGCCTGGGGGGTACGCCGAGTTGTCCGTCGCCGATGTCGAAGGGCTGCACGTGCTGCCCGTCGGGCTCGGGCCCGAGGACGCGGTGACCATGGTGATGACCGGGGCGACCACCATGGGGCTGCTCGACTCCGCTCAACTCAAGCCCGACGACGTGGTGTTGGTGACATCCGCGGCCGGTGGGGTCGGACGGCTCGTCGTGCAGTACGCCCACGCGCTCGGTGCCACCGTTGTCGGCGCGGCGGGCGGGTCCGCCAAGACCGCCGCCGTACAGGCCCTCGGCGCCGATGTCGTCGTCGACTACAACGAGGCCGGGTGGGCGGACGTCGTCCGCGAGCGGCTCGGTGCGGACCGGCCCGTCAGTGTCGTACTCGATGGGGTGGGTGGTCAAAAGGCCGCCAGCGCCTACGAGTTGATCGGTGAGGGCGGGCGGTTCGTCGCCATCGGGTGGGCCTCGCAGGAGCCCTTCGAGCCGACGCCCGAGGAACTCGCCGAGCACGGCACGTCGTACGTGAACGCCCTGCTCGAACTGATCGGCCACCCCGAGCGCGCCCCCGAGCGCGAGCGGGCCGCCCTGGAGGCCGCCGCCAAGGGGGAGTTGGTGGCCGCCTGGCAGGCGTTCCCGCTGGTGCGGGCGGCCGACGCGCATGCGGCGATGGAGCGGCGCGAGACGACAGGCAAGGTGCTCCTCGTCCCGTGACAGAGGGCTAGTCCTTCTTGAGCAGCAGCGCCAGGCGCGAGAAGCCGTCGGCGCCGTGGCCCTGCTCGACGGCCCGGTCCAGGAGGTCCTGGAACGGGTCGAACAGGTCGGTGCGCAGGCCCTGTTCGGTGAACGCGCTGGTGAAGTTGGGGAACGCCGCCCGGTTCATGGCGAGGTTCGAGACGTCCGTGAGGTGCTGGCCCGTGGCGAGGCCCTCGGCCATGCCGGGGATGGTTCCGTGCGCCATCGCGATCACCCAGTCCGTGAGCAGCGGTGCGAAGTCGCGGGGCGGGATGCCCTCGCTCTCGGTCAGCGCGAGGGCCTGGGCGACGCCCATCGCCATGCCGTACATGCCGGTGAGCAGGGAGAGGTCGTAGAGCGCCGCGAGGCCGGGGTCGGTGCCGACCCACTTGGTGTCGGCGAGTGCGGACAGGGTCTCGCGGTGCGTGGCGAAGGCCGCCTCGTCCGTGCCGCTGTAGAGGATGTACGCGCCGGGCGTCGCGATCATCTGCGGTACGGCCATGATGCCGCCGTCGACGTACGTGATGCCGTGCGCCGCCGCCCAGTCGGCCAGCTCCCGCGCCTGGGCCGGGGTGCCGTTGGTGAGGTTCACGACCGTGCGGCCCTTGAGGGCGGTGGCCTCGGGTTCGAGGAGGGCGCGGACGTGGTCGTTGGTGGTGAGGCAGACGATGACGAGCGGGGCGGCCTCGATGGCGTCCCGCGCGGTGTCGGCCGGGGTCGCGCCCTGGGCGGCGAGCGGGCCCGTCTTGGACGCGGTGCGGTTCCACACGGTGGTGGCGTGGCCCGCCTTGAGCAGCGCGGCGGCGAGGGCGCTGCCCATCAGGCCGAGGCCGAGGACGGTGACGGGGGCGGTCTGCGCGGGCTGTGCGGGCATGGCTGGTGGGCTCCGATCGGAGGTGGTGTCTGGTGGGGACGTCTTCGATCCTTCCCGGCGGCGCGAAGGGGGACAAGTACCGACTTTTTTGTGGGTACTTACCGGCAGGTGCGTGTGCGGGCATCCCAGGACGGCGTTCCAGCGGAGGGCGTTTTCCCAGGTCACGCGGGTGAAATCGTTCCAGCGTGCCAGATCGGCCGGGAATCCTTGTGCGGCCTCGGCCGTGGCTGTTTCGCTCATGGCCGTGCCACACGTTCCTTGTTCCCGGGGGCTCCCAGTGAAGTTCACCCGCACCACGACCCGCTCGGTGGTCGCCGGTCTCTCCCTCGTCTCCGCGCTCACGCTCACCGCGTGCGACGACGGCACGGGCGTGCGGGTGTCCACGTCCACGATCGCGGTCGACCCGTCGGCGGGCCGGAGCCCGGTCAGCGCCCCGGGCAGCGGCGGCTCGGTCGCGGGCGTCGACAAGTGTCGTACGGACGGGCTTGAGATCTCGGCGTCGGACAGCACCGTGGAGGGCGATCCTGACAGCTCCGTCGCCGTGACGCTGACGAACGGCAGTGGCCTGGACTGCGCGATCTCCGGGTACGCGGGCGTCGACCTGACGACGAGCGAGGGCGATCTGTCAGCCAGGCGTACGGGCCGGGAGTCCGCCCCGACGGTCCTCAAGGACGGCGACGCGGTCGCCTTCGGCATCACCTACCCGGCGCACGACGCGGGTGGCTCCGGTGTCCAGGTGACCGGTCTGGTCGTGACCCCGCCGGACGAGACGAAGTCGGTCACGCTGGATTGGCCGGGCGCCTCGACGCTGGCCGTCGCGGACGGCGCGGGATCCCCGGTCGAGGTCGGCCCGGTCGGCAGCGCGGGTCAGTAGGTCTGGCTCAGGAAACGGGTCCACGTGTCCGGGGCGACGGTGAGGGTGGGGCCCGTGGGGTTCTTGGAGTCGCGGATGTGGATGGCGGAGGGGTGGGCGGCGATTTCCAGGCACTGGCCGCCTTGGTCGCTGCTGTAGCTCGACTTGCGCCAGTCGTAGGCGACTTCGAGGCAGGCGCCGCCCTGGTCGTTGCTGTAACTCGCCTTGAACCACGTGAGTGCGCTGCTCATTACTCTCCTAGCAGACGGTTCAACAGGTCCTTCGTTTCTTGGGGGTTGAGGGCCTGTGACCGCAGCATCGCATACCTGTGTTCTAGGTGGGCCACCTCGTCGGGGTCAGCGATGATCTGGCTGCTTCGTGGGGCCTCGGTATAGGCAAGGCGCTGGTGGTCCGGGGTCTCGATGAGAGTGAAGGGGCCTGCGAGACCGGCATGGAAATCACGTCCGACCGGCATGACCTGGAGCGCGACACCGGGGAGATCTGCCCATTCGCGTAGGCGGCGCAACTGCTCGTAGTACACCTCGTCGCCGCCGAGCCGGTCGATCAGGGTCACCTCCGAGATGACGAAGCTGGCCCTCGGGGGACTCTTGCGATGGAGGATCTCCTGTCGGCCCATGCGCGCGGCCACACGCATGGCGATGTCGTCCTCGTTGAGGGTGGGAACGTCGTTGCTGAAGACGGCGCGGGCATACGCCTCCGTCTGGAGCAGCCCCGGCAGCACCTGGTTGTCGTACCAGGACAGTGCGATCGCCTCACGCTCCAGATCCATGTACTCCTCGGCCCACCGAGGAAACAGGTCGACCTCCGGCATGTTCTCCACCGCGGCCGTCAACACGCCCTTGGCGTCCAGGATCTCGTCCAGCGACGCCGCGAGATCCTCCTTCAGCGGGCGGCGGCCCTGCTCGATGGAGGCGACTGTTTCCTCGTCGACGAGGAGCCGCTTGGAGAGTTCGCGCTGGGTCAGGCCCGCCGCCCGGCGCAGCGCGGCGACCTGCGCGCCAAGCATCTTCATCGCGGAGGCGTTCTTCCGGCGGCGGTTCCTGGGTGGCATGGCGCTCAACTCCCCGTATGCGGAGATCATTTCACCCGTGCGCACCCGTACAGATTTCTGTAACGGGTGCGCACGCTGTTCCATGATGGATACAGAGCGTTACTGCCGCACCGTGAATCAACAAACCCGCTCGTACTTACACGGCTCCCGGCGCCAATCCGTCCCACCTGCAACCAACTCGCACCTTGGTGGCGTCCCACCTGGACGTGGACCTCATCCATACCTATGTTGCGACGCCGAAGGCGCGGGCCCCGTCACCACTGGAGGGCGTCCGCCGCCGACGTCTGCCAGTACGTGACGAAGGCCGAGCTGTCCACGTACACGCCACCGGCGGGCAGCTTGGCCGCGGCCGGGTTGCCCACGCTTCCGTTCATCGACCGGTTGGAGAAGTAGACGCCCAGGTCGTGCGCCTGGTAGCCCTCCGAACCCTCCGGCGAGGAGGTGCCGATGGCCGCGTACGCGGTCTCGCCCGGCTTGAGCGTGACGACCGCCTGGGGCTTGCTGTCCTCCAGCCACCCCGTCGCGGCCTGCGCCTGGTCGAAGCGGAGGAACGGGGCGCCGTACGCGTAGCAGGTCTTCGTGCCCGTGTTCTTGGCCTTCAGGAGAAGGTGGTTGATGGGGCGGTCGACCTGCTTGACGGTGACCTTCGTGGTCGCGGCGGTGCAGGTGACCGGCGCGGACTTGGCGGAGGGCGCGGCGGACGCGGTCGACGCGGTGCCGATCGCGGCGAGGGAGAGAGTGGCGGCGATGGCGGCGGCAGCTGCGGTGGCCTTGGTGGAGAGTCGCATGGCTGGTCTCTTTCCATGTGATGCGGGAGACGCGAGCCGCGCCGGGAAGGGCCCGGATGCGGCGTGCTTGTATGGCTCACAGCTTGTGCGGTGCTTTGTCCCAGCGGCCAGCGTGACACGGGGGGTTGGCAGCACCGGGACGTTCGCACGGCTGTGAGCTGCGAAAACTCCGTTCCTTGGAACGGCCGAACGGGATGGGAGAGAGCGTGGGGGCGGGCGATCTCGCGGAGTTGCTGCGGGAGCTGAAGGAGCGGTCGGGGCTCAGCTACGGGACCTTGGCCAAGCGGTTGCATGTGTCGACGTCGACGCTGCACCGGTATGTGAAGGGGACGGCCGTGCCCACGGAGTTCGCTCCGCTGGAGCGGCTCGCCCGGGTGTGCGGGGCCTCGCGCGAGGAGATGGTCGAGGTCCATCGGCGGTGGATCCTGGCCGATGCGTCGAGAGGTGATCGCAGGGAGGGGATGGCCGGTACGGCTGGGGCCGGTGCGGCTGGGTCCGACGCTGCGGGTGCGGCCGCTGCGGGCTCAGGGGCTGATGGCTCGGGTGGGGGCTCTGGTGCCAGTGCCAGTGCTGGTGCCAGTGCTGGTGGTGCCGGAGCTGATGGCTCTGGTGCTGGCGGTTCGGGCTCCGGTGGCTCGGGTGGCTCGGGCGGCTCCGGATCCGTAGGTCCGGACTCGCATCCCGACGACCCCGACGACTCTCCCGACATCGTTATCGGCCGGGCGCCCGCCACGGCAGGCACGCGCACGTGGAAGCGGCTGCCCAGGTCGCGCGTCCTCGTCGCCGCCGGTGTCGTCTTCGCGCTCGGCGCCACCGCCGTCGCCGTGCAGGCCGCGTCCGACGGCGGCAAGCGCGACCGCGCGTCCGTCAACTCCCCGACCGAGCAGGACGGGGAGTGGGGACAGGGTCCTTCCGGCGCCCAGTCCGTCTCGCCCTCGAAGGAGCCGTCGGGAAAGGCGTCCGACAAGGACAAGGACAAGGCGGGCAAGGGCGCGACGGGCTCCGAGGACCCGAAGAGCGAGGGCAAGGCGGGCGAGGACAAGAACGGCGGCGCCCCGAGTAGCGGGGACGGCGGCAAGGGCGGTGCCGGTGCCGGCCAGGGTGGTGTGCCGGTGAGCATCTCCACCCAGCCCCATCAGTGGCCGGGCGGCTGCCCCAGTCCCTACCTCGTCAACAAGTCCCCGACCGAGCTCTCCCCGCCACCCGGGGAACAGGACACCCCCGCCTGGGTGTCCGCGAACGGCGCCGTCGCCGCCCGGGACCAGACCGTGCGGTTCACCGTGCAGGGCAAGGGCAAGGAAACCGTCGTCCTGGAGTCGCTGAACGTCCGCGTCGCCGGATCGAGCGCGCCCCTGGAGTGGAACAACTTCAAAACGGCGTACCTCGGCGTCGGCTGTGGAAGCGGGGTGCCCAAGCACTCCTTCACCACCGACCTGGACTCGGCGGCGCCCGGCCTCAAGCCGGAGGACGAGGCCGACACCTTCCCCTACAAGGTGAGCGCCAACGACCCCGAGGCGTTCTTCGTCGACGCGTCCGTCAACAACCGTTACGTACGCTGGTACTTGGAGCTGACGTGGTCGAGCGGCGGTCGGCGCGGGACCATCCGCATCGACGACGAAGGCAAGCCGTTCGCCACGAGCGGTGACAAGAGCCGTCCCGTGTACGCCTTCTCGCTCAACAGCAAGAAGTGGACGCGGACGAACCGCGACGACGACAACGTGCCAGACCCGCCTGCGTAGCGGGAGAGCGAAGGAGCCCCGCTGATGTCCGTCACCGACGCACCCGTACCCGAGTTGGCAGCCCGCGCCCGTGACGTCGGTGGCTCGCCCGTACGCGCCATCCTCGCGGTCACCGCGCGGCCCGAGGTCATCAACTTCGCGGGCGGCCTGCCCGCGCCCGAACTCTTCGACGCCGACGGCATCGCGGCCGCTTTTCGCGCGGTTCTCGCCGAGGTGCCTGAGCGGGCGCTGCAGTACTCGACGACCGAGGGCGAGCCCACGCTGCGTGCGGCGCTCGCGGGGCGGTTCGCTGTGCGGGGGCTGCCGACTGTGGCTGATGACCTGGTCGTCACCACCGGGTCCCAGCAAGGGCTTTCGCTGCTCGCCACGGCTCTGATCGAGCCCGGTGACACCGTCCTCGTCGAGAATCCGTGTTACCTCGCCGCTCTGCAGGCCTTCGCGTTCGCGGGCGCGCGTGTGGTGCCCGTGCCCTGCGACGAGGCGGGCATCGACCCGGACGCTCTCGATGAACTGGTCGCGCTGCACCGGCCGAAGCTGCTCTACACCGTTCCCACTTTTCAGAACCCGACGGGGCGTACGTTGCCTGCGGAGCGGCGTGCGGCGGTTGCTCGCGTTGCCGGGCGGCGCGGGCTGTGGATCGTCGAGGACGATCCTTACGGGGAGCTGCGGTTCGAGGGCGAGCGGGTGCCTTGGGTTGCGACGTACGCCGGGGCCGAGGACCGGACGGTGCTACTCGGGAGCCTTTCCAAGGTGATGGCGCCGGGGTTGCGGCTGGGGTGGTTGCGGGGGCCTGCGGCGGTGGTGCGGGCTTGTGTTGTCGCCAAGCAGGCGGCGGATCTGCATACGCCTACGGTCAATCAGCTTGCTGCGGCTCGGTACTTGGCGGACTGTGATCTTGATGCGCATGTTGCTCGGGTTGCGGGGGTCTATCGGGAGCGGCGGGACGCGATGCTTGCGGGGCTCGGGGAGGCGTTGCCCTCGGGGGCGAGCTGGATTCGGCCTGAGGGTGGGATGTTCGTCTGGGCGACGTTGCCTGACGGGTACGACGCGGGGGCGTTGTTGCCGGGTGTCATCGCGCATGACGTGGCGTATGTGCCTGGGGCGCCGTTCTTCGCAGGGGCGGTGGATGTGGCTACCCTGCGGCTTTGCTTTGTGACGCAGACTCCCGATGAGATCGGGGAGGGGCTGCGGAGGCTTGGGGAGGGGTTGCGGGTGGGTGGGGGCGGGGCTTAACGATTGCGCAGTTCCCCGCGCCCCTAAAAGATTGCGCCGTTCCCCGCGCCCCTAGACCCCCCGGTTCCCTTCCGCCGTCTGAAGGTGCGGCTTCAAGATTGCGCAGTTCCCCGCGCCCCTAACTGCCTGCGCCGTTCCCCGCACCCCCACAAGTTTCCCCTCGGGGAAGCCCTAGTTGGCCAGCTGGTTCACGATCCACTCGCCCAGTTGCCGCGTCATCGACGTGTGCGGGGTGCTCGTCTCCGAGAGCAGGTAGGAGTGCAGGCCGCTGTTCTCCTCCGACACCTTGCGGAGGTCGGCGAAGGGGTCGGCCTCCGGGGTCGCCAGGTCGAAGTCCAGGAGGTCGACCGCGCTGCCCGAGGGCACGAAGCAGGTGGCCGGGTGGTGCGCGGTCGCGGGTGCGCCGAGCTGCTGGAGGAGGCCCGCCACCAGGCTGAAGTTGCCGAGGGTGCCGCCGGGGGCGCCGTCCAGTTCGGGGATGGTGTCGGTGCGGACGGTGACCGGGTCCGCGCCCGTCTTCGCCAGCTCCGCGACCAGGGCGCCCTTGCCCCCGGGCTGGGTGTAGAGCTTGGTTCCCTTGAGGTCACCCTCGGCGGTCAGGGCGGCCTCACCGGCCTTGATGCCGTTGCCGACGCCCTTGCCGTCGCCGTTCGCGACGCCGATGAGGCGGGGGATCATGGGCCAGTTGCCGAGCTTCTCCAGCGCTTGGAGGAAGGTCTTGCGGTCGTCGTGCATGGCCGGTTCGCCCTCGACCTTGCTGGTGTGCCAGCGCAGCATCTGCTTCGCGGCCGGGCTGCTCACCAGGCTCAGCATGCGCGAGTCGCCGAGCAGGTAGGGGACGAGCTTCTCGATGCCGATGGGCAGCCAGGCGCCGCGGTGCGGGGTGTCGTAGGAGAGGTACACGGCGGTGTTGTGGTTCATCCGCTTGCGTTCCATGTCGGCCAGTGCGTAGCGGGTGATGAGCCCGCCCATGCTGAAGCCGCCGACGGTGAGGAGGGCGTCGCCCTCCTGGCGGGCGATCGCGTTGTGGATGCACTCGGTGGCGACCTTGGCGTTGTCGATGATCGACTTCGTGCGGTCCTGGTAGCCGAGGAGCACCAGGTCGTAGCCGCGCTCGTGCAGGGCGGAGATGAACTTGTAGTCCGGGGAGCCCGCGCCCTCCAGGCCGTAGTAGAGCTCGTTGTACGAGCTGGGCAGGCTGGAGAACCCGTCGGAGAGGATCACGGGCCGCCGGATGTTGTCGTGGCCGGGGGCGCGGTAGACCCACGCGGTGCCGCCGTCCCTGAGCTCCCAGGTCTCGTCAGGGCGCTTCGCTTCGGGGAATTCGACGCGGTTGTTCGGGTCGAGGTCGCCCCAGAAATTGGCCACAGGTGCCGACATGCGTTCCTCCGTACGGTGGGTGATCCGCCGAGAGTGCCCGACGGCTCACCGAACGTAATCGGCGGCGTGTGCGGTACGAGCGAATTCGCGCACCTTTGGCCGTAAACCGGCGGTCGGGGGGAAAAGTGATCTGGGCGAATTCCGGCCATGTATGCACCGATCGCGGCATCCGCGGCTTAAAGACTGCGCAGTTCCCCGCGCCCCCTAAAAAACACCCGCGCCCCCTCGGGAGGGGGCGCGGGCGGGGCAAGGGGCGGGTTACAGGCGCTCGGGGGTCCTGATGCCCAGGAGGGACATTCCCTTGGTCAGGGTGCGGGCCGTGAGGTCGCAGAGGAAGAGGCGGTTCTCCGTCTGGGACGGGGTGTCTGCCTTGAGGACCGGGCACTGGTCGTAGAACGTCGTGTAGAGCGAGGCCAGTTGGTAGAGGTACGCCGCCAGTTTGTGGGGGGCGTACTCCGCCGTCGCGTCCGTGAGCTGTTCGCCGAAGGCGTCCAGGTGGAGGCCCAGCGCCCGCTCCGCGGGGGCGAGTTCGAGTTCCGGGTGGGCGGCGGGGGACGCCGCGTCCGCCTTGCGCAGGATCGACTTGATGCGGGCGTAGGCGTACTGGAGGTAGACCGACGTGTCGCCGTTGAGCGAGACCATCTGGTCCAGGTCGAACTTGTAGTCGCGGTTCGCCGAGGTGGAGAGGTCCGCGTACTTGACCGCGCCGATGCCCACGTAGCGGCCGTTCTCGATGATCTCGGCCTCGGTCAGGCCGATCTTCTCGGCCTTCTCGCGGACCACCGCCGTCGCCCGCTCCACCGCCTCGTCGAGGAGGTCCTCCAGGCGTACCGTCTCGCCCGCGCGCGTCTTGAAGGGCTTGCCGTCGGCGCCGAGCACCGTGCCGTAGCCCATGTTGTGCGCGGTGACGTCGTCGTTCAGCCAGCCCATCCGGCGGGCCGCCTCGAAGACCATCTTGAAGTGGAGGGACTGGCGCACGTCCACCACGTAGAGGAGCGTCGTGGCGTTCAGGTCCAGGACGCGGTCGCGGATCGCGGAGAGGTCGGACGCCGCGTAACCGAAGCCGCCGTCGGCCTTCTGCACGATCAGCGGGACCGGCTGGTCGTCCTTGCCGCGGATCTCGTCGAAGAAGACGACGAGGGCGCCCTCGGAGCGGACGGCCACGCCCGACTCCTCAAGGAGGCGGGCCGTCTCCGGCATCAGGTCGTTGTACGCGGACTCGCCGACGATCTCGTCGTCCCGGACCTCCATGTCCAGCTTCTCGAAGACCGAGTAGAAGTAGACCTTCGACTCGTCCACGAACCGCTGCCAGAGGTCCAGGGTCTCCTTGTCGCCGGACTGCAGGGCGACGACCCGCTTGCGGGCCCGCTCCTTGAACGCCTCGTCGGAGTCGAAGACGGCGCGCGACGCCTTGTAGACCTTGTTCAGGTTCGACATGGCCTGCTCGCCGTCGACGTCCTCGGCGGGGGCCAGGGTGTCCGGGTTCTCGATCAGGTACTGGATGAGCATGCCGAACTGGGTGCCCCAGTCGCCGATGTGGTGGCGGCCGATCGTCTTCTCGCCGGTGAAGTCCAGCATGCCGCGCAGGGCGTCGCCGATGACCGCCGAGCGGAGGTGGCCGACGTGCATCTCCTTCGCCACGTTCGGCTGGGCGTAGTCGATGACCGTCGTGCCCGCGGCGGGGTTCAGCGGGACGCCGAGCCGGTCGCCGTCGGCGGCGCGCGCGGCGAGGGTCTCGGTGATCGCCTTGTCGGTGACCGTCACGTTCAGGAAGCCGGGGCCGGACACCTCGACGTCGGCGAGGAGATCGCCGTTGGTGATCTTCTCGACGACCTGGGTCGCGAGCTCGCGCGGGTTCGCCTTGGCCTTCTTCGCGAGGGCCAGGATGCCGTTGGCCTGGAAGTCCGCTCGGTCGCTCCGTCGCAGCAGCGGGTCCGCGTCGGCGCCGGTCTCCGGCAGGGCAGCCGAGAGGGCGTCCGCGAGGCGCTGGTGGACGGAGGCGGTGAGGGACGTGACCGGGGCCATGAGCTTCCGTTCTCGTAAGTTCTCGAGTTCTCGAGTTCTCGAAAAAATGAGGTGCGTCAGGGTGAGCGTCAAGTGTCCCATGAGCGTGGACGCCGTTTCTCCTGGACAAGAGCAACCCCGGACCGGCTCCTTCCGTCTGGGACAATGGCTGACGCCAGCTTCCGAGAATCCCGAGGAAACAAGAGGACGTGCCGATCGTGGCAGCTCAGAGCACTGATACCACCGACTGGGTCGCCCGCTACGCGGACGAGGTCATCGCCGAGTCGGAGCGTCGTGCCCCGGGCAAACCTGTGGTCGTCGCCTCCGGACTCTCCCCGTCCGGGCCGATCCACCTGGGCAACCTGCGCGAGGTCATGACCCCACACCTGGTCGCCGACGAGATCCGCCGTCGCGGCCTTGAGGTCAGGCACCTGATCTCCTGGGACGACTACGACCGCTACCGCAAGGTCCCGGCCGGTGTCCCCGGCGTCGACGAGTCCTGGGCCGAGCACATCGGCAAGCCGCTGACCTCGGTCCCGGCCCCGGCGGGCTCCGCGTACGCGAACTGGGCCGAGCACTTCAAGGCCGCCATGACCGAGGCGCTCGACGAGCTCGGCGTGGCGTACGACGGGATCAGCCAGACCGCGCAGTACACCTCCGGTGTCTACCGCGAGCAGGTCCTGCACGCGATGAAGCACCGGGGTGACATCGACGGGATCCTCGACCAGTACCGCACCAAGAAGGACCCGTCGAAGGGCGGTAAGGGCGGCAAGCAGTCGCAGAAGCCCGTCGACGAGGCCGAGCTCGAAGCCGCCGAGGGGTCGGGCGCCGCGGGCGAGGACGACGGCAGCGGCGGCACCAGCGGGTACTTCCCGTACAAGCCCTACTGCGGGCGGTGCGAGAAGGACCTGACCGCCGTCGTGTCGTACGACGACGAGACCACCGAGCTCGTCTACACCTGCACGGCCGAGGGCTGCGGCTTCGGCGAGACCGTCCGGCTGAGCGAGTTCAACCGCGGCAAGCTGGTCTGGAAGGTCGACTGGCCGATGCGCTGGGCGTACGAGGGCGTGATCTTCGAGCCGAGCGGTGTCGACCACTCGTCCCCGGGGTCCTCCTTCGTCGTCGGCGGGCAGATCGTCCGGCAGATCTTCGACGGCGTACAGCCGATCGGGCCCATGTACGCCTTCGTGGGCATCAGCGGCATGGCGAAGATGTCGTCCAGCAAGGGCGGCGTGCCGACCCCCGGCGACGCGCTGAAGATCATGGAGGCGCCGCTGCTGCGTTGGCTGTACGCGCGGCGCAAGCCCAATCAGTCGTTCAAGATCGCCTTCGACCAGGAGATCCAGCGGCTCTACGACGAGTGGGACAAGCTGGAGTCCAAGGTCGCGGACGGCTCCGTGCTGCCCGCCGACGCGGCCGCGCACTCGCGGGCCGTGCGGACCGCCGCGGGTGAGCTGCCGCGTACGCCGCGGCCGCTGCCGTACCGGACGCTGGCGTCCGTCGCCGACGTCACCGCCGGGGCGGAGGACCAGACCCTGCGGATCCTGCGCGATCTCGACCCGTCGGCGCCGATCGGGTCGCTCGACGAGGTGCGGCCGCGGCTGGACCGTGCGGAGAACTGGATCACCACGCAGGTGCCTGCCGACGCGCGGACCATCGTGCGGGGCGAGCCGGACGTGGAGCTGCTTTCGTCTTTGGATGAGGAGGGGCGTAAGTCGCTTCGGCTGCTTCTTGAGGGGCTCGACTCGCACTGGTCCCTGGATGGTCTGACCCATCTGGTGTACGGCGTGCCGAAGGTGCGGGCCGGGTTCTCCCCGGACGCTACGGCGAAGGAGCTGCCGCCGGAGATCAAGGTCGCGCAGCGGTCGTTCTTCGCGCTGCTCTACCGGCTGCTCGTCACTCGGGAGACCGGGCCTCGGCTGCCTACGCTTCTGCTCGCCGTGGGCGCGGAGCGGGTGCGGAAGTTGCTCGGCGCGTAGGTGGGGTGTGGGTGTCGGTGCCGGGGTGCCTCGGCGCTGCATCCTTTGGACTACCCGTGGATCCGCCGGGGGCAGGACGAATTCGTCTCTGTCCCCGGCGATTCTCTTTGTATGAAGGAAATCATCGCCGTTGTTGGGTGGGTCGTCGGGGTTCAGGGCGGGCTGGGGGTTGGTGGGCGGGTCTTTGGGGATGAGCCCTGGGGGCTGTTGCACAAGTGGTGGGATGTGCCTACGCCGCTGTATGTGGTGCTGTTTGTGGGAGGCGTCTCTGTTGCGGTTTATGCGGAGGTTGCCAAGAAGCGGAAGTCTTGGGCGGCTTGACGTTCCCTGCGGGTGGGTGGGGGCGGGGTTCAAGATTGCGCCGTTCCTCGCGCCCCTAAAAGATTGCGCCGTTCCCCGCGCCCCTAGACCCCCCGGTTCCCTTCCGCCGTTTGAGGGTGCGGCTTAAAGATTGCGCAGTTCCCCGCGCCCCTAACTGCCTGCGCAGTTCCCCGCGCCCCTGACTGCCTGCGCCGTTTCCCGCGCCCCTGACTGCCTGCGCCGTTTCCCGCGCCCCTGACTGCCTGCGCCGTTCCTCGCACCTCTAACCTTGCCCCTCAGGCCTGAGGTTGTAGCAGGAAGGTAGTTGTGCGCAGTTCTTGTTGGGTGAGAGCCGTCTCTGTGGGGGTGGGGGGTGCGTTGCTCGCCGCTTCGGCGGTTACCGCCTTCGCCGTGCCGAAGCCGTCAACTGGCGGTGAGAGTTGGGCCGTTCCGCGCGAGAGTGGCGGGGGATGGGGGGTTCGGAGTGCGGAGGAGTTCTGGACCGTTGCGCGTATGGAGTCGGCTACGCCGCCTCAGCCGCAGGGGGAGGGGACTGGGGAGAGCGCTGAGGAAGGGGCGTTGAAGGTGGCGGCTTCTCGCGGCGTTGTTTATGGCGATCGTGCTCAGGTTGATTACCAAGGGTCCAAGACCGTCGGCGTTCTGTACTTCGTCGACAAAGGCATGGCCACGCACAACTGCACCGCCAGCGTCGTGCACAGCCCCAAGGGCAATCTGATCCTCACCGCCGGTCACTGCGGCAACGGTGACAAGTACGCCTTCGTGCCCCAGTACCGCACGGGCAAGGCGCCCGCGCGGCAGCCCCATGGCATCTGGGCCGTCGACCGGGTCTTCAAGGATCCGCGGCACACCGCCTACGGGCCAGGATCCGACCTCGACTTCGCCTTCGCCACGGTCAAGCCCGACAAGCTCGGCCGTCAGATCGAGAAGGTCACCGGCGCCAACACGCTTACCCGTACGCCCAGTTACCGCGTGCAGGTCACCGTCATGGGCTATCCGTCGGCCAGGAACGCCCCCAAGGACCAGGCGATCAAGTGCCGGACGAAGACCACCCGGCTCTCCGGGTACAAGCAGCTGCGCATGGAGTGCGGCGGCTTCTTCGGCGGTACGTCGGGCAGCCCCTGGCTGATGAACTTCGACGAGAGGACCAAGACGGGGCAGGTCGTCGGCAACATCGGCGGCGCCGGTGGCGGCGGTGCCACTGATTCCGTCTCGTACGCGCCGTTCTATGATGATCAGGTCTTCGCGCTCTATGGTGACGCGGTGCGTGATGTTGGAGTCGTCGAGCGTCCGCCGTTTCCCAACTCCCTTGGTGCAGGGGAGACTTGGCAGCACGCGAAGCAGTTTGCCGGCGGTGACTACACCGGTGACGGCAGCGCCGATCTGCTCGTCGTCTGGAAGGACGGCGAGGTCACCCTCCACCCGGGCGACGGCAGGGGCGGCTTCACCGCGGAACGGCGGCTGCGGAAGGCCAACCCCGCCTGGAAGCAGGCCGTGACGATCACCGGCGGCGACTTCACCGGCGAGGGACTCTCCGACCTGATGGTGCGCTGGTCCGACGGCAAGGTCAGCCTGTACCCGGACGTGAGCGCCGCGGGCTTCGGCAAGGAGATCGAGCTCGCCGCCGCCAAGTCCACCTGGAAGCACGCCGTACAGATCACCGCGGGTCGCTTCAGCGGCAACGAGCGGGTCGACGACGTGGTCGTACGCTGGAGCGATGGCGAGGTCAGCCTCTATAGGGATGTCGATCGCCGCGGCTTCGTCAAGGAGAGCAGGCTTCGGAAGGCCGGGCCCATTTGGAAGAGTGCCGGTCTGGTTGCCAGTGGTGACTTCACCGGTAACCGGTCCTGGGACATCGTCGTCCGTTGGGGCAGCGGCAAGCTCAGCCTCTACCAGGACGTGGGCGCGGGTGGCATCGGCAAGGAGACGCAGCTGCGGGCGCCGAGTGCCTCGTGGAAGAACGCCCAGGTGATGACCGCCGGCAACTACACCGCCAACGGCCGCCCCGACGACCTGGTCGTGCGTCGCGGCGACGGGGCGGTCACCCTCTACGCCGACACCGGCACCGCCCTCGGCGCCGAGCGCAATCTCGTGCCGCCCAGGGCGTCCTGAGTTACTGGGGTGCTGAGTTACGCGATGTGGTCTTCCATCAGCTCGTCGTTGAGCCGGGCCGTGAACTGGTCCATGTAGCTGTTCAGCGCGCGGGACTGGAGGCGCAGGCCGTACGTCGCCTCGACGTTGGCCGCGAACGCGCCCGGGGTGGGCATGCCCTCGCCCCCTATCGAGTAGCGGAACACCTCGTAGAGCTCCTCGTCGGTGGGGGCGGCGGGGGGCTCGGGGGCGGGCTGGGGTTCCGGCTGGGGGGAGCCGTCGCCTAGCGGGCGTGTGCCGCCTGCTCCGTTCGGTACCGGGAACTCCTGGGCGGGCTGCTCGTGTTGCGCGGGCTGCTCGTGCTGCACCTGCACTTGCTGCTGCGTCTGCTGCGTCTGCTGCGGCACCTGCACCTGCTGCGTCTGCTGGCCTTGCTGTTCCTGCTGGAGGCGTTCCTGCTCGGCGTACCACTCGTCGTACGGGACCACGGGCTCGTACGAGGCGTTGTGCGCCGAGAACCAGGGGCTCGCGTGCTGGGCCACCGGGAGCGTTTCGACCGGGGCCTCGGGCTGCTGGGGCTGGGGCTGGGGCTGGGGATGGGCGGGTTCCGGAGTCTGGGCGGGGAGCGCGGCGGCCAGTTGGGGTTGCTGGGGCTGTGCGGTCTGCTCCGGGGCCGGTTCCACCGCCTTCGGCGCGGGCGGCAGCAGGACCGGTTCGATGCCCGCCGCCGCGAGGCCCGCGGGGGCGGTCTCCGCGAGCGGGACGCCGAAGCGGGCCAGGCGCAGCGGCATCAGCGACTCGACCGGGGCCTTGCGGCGCCAGGAGCGGCCGAAGCGGGCCTGGAGGCGGGCCTGGTAGACGAGGCGGTCCTGTTCGAGCTTGATGACCTGCTCGTAGGAGCGCAGTTCCCACAGCTTCATCCGGCGCCACAGTTTGAACGTGGGGACCGGCGAGAGCAGCCAGCGCGTGAGGCGCACGCCCTCCATGTGCTTGTCGGCCGTGATGTCCGCGATCCGGCCCACCGCGTGCCGCGCCGCCTCGACCGAGACCACGAAGAGCACCGGGATGACCGCGTGCATGCCCACGCCGAGCGGGTCGGGCCAGGCCGCCGCGCCGTTGAACGCGATGGTCGCCGCCGTCAGCAGCCACGCCGTCTGGCGCAGGAGCGGGAACGGGATGCGGATCCAGGTCAGCAGGAGGTCGAGGGCGAGCAGGACGCAGATGCCCGCGTCGATGCCGATCGGGAAGACCACCGAGAAGCCGCCGAAGCCCTTCTTCTCGGCGAGTTCGCGCACGGCCGCGTACGACCCCGCGAAGCCGATTCCGGCGATGACGACGGCACCGGCGACGACCACCCCGATGAGTATCCGGTGCGTCCGTGTCAGCTGCATCGCGGCCACCCGCGAACCCCTCCCTGTACGGCCTGTGTCGGCTTGTTGCGTGCGACAGCCTGGCACATGCGTACGGGAGGGAGGGCGCGGGGCCGGTGGAGAGGGGTGTTTCTCAGGCGTCCATCAGGCTTCCACCAGCGGCTCTCAGCGGCTCTCAGCGGCCTTCGTACTCCGTTTCGTGCTCCGGACCGTCCGTCAGGAACGCCGTGACGGCGCGTCGGTGGTCGCCGGTCCCCGTGACGTCGGCGGCGATGTGCGGCAGGGCGTCGTCCGCCGCCGCGATGCCGTCGGTCAGGCACCGGCGCACGATCTCCTTGGTGGCCCGATGGGCGGCGGTCGGTCCGGTGGCGAGGCGCATCGCGTACGCGCGGGCGTCGGTGTCGAAGGACGCCTGCGGCAGCAGGGCGTTGACCACGCCCCAGTCGGCGAGCACGGACCCGCGGTAGAGGTCGCCCGTCATGACGAGCTCACGCGCCCGGGACGGGCCCGCGCGCAGGGCGAGCCGCTGGGTGCCTCCCATCGACGGAGTGAACGCGATCTTCCGCTCGACCAGGCCGAACCGGGCCTGCGCGGTCGCCACCACCAGGTCACAGGCCAGGGCCAGTTCGAAGGCGGCGGTCAGGGTCAGCGAGTGCGCGGCGAACACGGTGGGGCAGGGCAGCGCCTCCAACGCCTGGGTGACGCCCAGCTTCGTACGCCAGAAGGACTCCGCGTCGGCCGGGTCGAGGTCGGCGAAGACGCGTACGTCGACGCCCGCGCTGACGACCCGGCCCTCGGCGCGGACGAGGAGCGCGCGGGGCGGATGGGCGGTCAGCCACTCGACCGCGTCCGCCCACGCCCCCCACATCGCCTCGTCGAACAGGTTCATCGGCGCGCTGTCCATGGAGAGGACGGCGAGCGGCCCGTCGAAGGTGAGGCGCAGCACCGACTTTTCGCCCGTGAGGGACGAAGGGACGGACGGGGGGACCGTCATGACGCGCTCCGGAAGATGCTGATCGCGTTGTTGCCGCCGAAGCCGAACGCGTTGTTCTGGACGTGCCGCAGGTCCGGTACGGAGAGCGGCTCCCCGGTGACCAGGTTGATGTCCAGCTCGACGTCGTCGGGGTCGACCGCGGTCGGCGGTACCTGGCGGTGCCGCAGCGCCAGACAGGCCGCCACGACTCCGGCCGCGCCCGCCGCGCCCATCAGGTGCCCGATGGTGCTCTTGATCGCGGTGACCGCCGCCCGCGGGTACCGCTCCGCGAAGATGCCGCCCTCGATGGTGTCGTTGGCCCTGCTGCCCGTGCCGTGCGCGAAGATCACGTCGATGTCGTCGGCCTTGAGCCCGGCCTCCTCCAGCGAACGCCGGTGACAGGCGGCGACGCCCTCGCGGTCGGGGGCCGTCGGGTG
Source organism: Streptomyces kanamyceticus (assembly GCF_008704495.1). NCBI lineage: Bacteria > Bacillati > Actinomycetota > Actinomycetes > Kitasatosporales > Streptomycetaceae > Streptomyces > Streptomyces kanamyceticus. The sequence continues at coordinate 4,438,193 of NZ_CP023699.1, read as the reverse complement.
GCTCGCGTCGTTGCTGATGGCGGTGGCGAGCACCTCCGCGTACGGAGTCGCGTCCGGGCGGAGCGCGCGCTCGGTCTGCAGCACGAACATGCCCGAGCCCTCCGACGGCGTGACGAAGCGCCGCCCCTTGGTGAAGGGCTTGCAGGGCTTGGGGCCGATGGCCTGGAGGGTGTTGAACCCGATGATGTTCTTCTCCGAGTACGGGTCGCAGCCCCCGACCACGGCGGTGTCCGCGATGCCCGCGCGGAGCATCTCCAAGGCGCAGGACAGCGCGACGTTCGCCGACGCGCAGGTGCTCTGGAGCAGGTAGGCGGGGCCCGAAGCACCGACCGTGCGGGCCACGCCCTGGGCGATGGAGTAGCTGGCGAACCCGCCGGTGCCGGTGGCGTCCCCGCGCCCCGCGACCACGTCCTCCAGCGCCTCCGCCTGGCCGTCACTGCTGCCGACGCAGACGACGGCGGAGCGCAGCGCGGCGTCCCCGGGGGTGAGACCGGCGTCCCGCAGCGCCTCAAGGGCGGCGAACTCCGCGAACAGGGACGCGGCCCTCGGGCGCTCCCTGGTGACCGCGTCCACGCGCGCGAGCGCGGTCTCGCGGGCCTCCTGGGGCACCCGCCCGCCGAGGATGCCGGGCTTCATCCCCGCGTACAGCGGAGGCAGTTCCTCGAAGCGGCTGCGGCCCGCGCACAGGTCGTTCCAGAAGGGCTCGACGCCCGCGCCCGCGGGCGAGATGACGCCGAGCCCGGTGATGAAGACCCTCGCTGATCCAGTGGTGCTCGCTGCTCCCCGGCTCACAGGGACCTCCCGCTCGTGCTGTTCGCTTGTCTCCGGGTCACCGTCACGGTGGCGTGCCTGCCGTCGGGGGCGTGGCATTCGAGTACCGCGCGCTCCGCGGGTGCCAGGGAGTGGACCAGGTCCAGGAAGGCGCGGGTGGCGAAGGCGCTGTTGCGCTCGGCGAACGCGACGGGGGAGGTGCCTTCGGCGGTGGCGTCGGTGCCGCCTGACCTGCGCACCGTGCGCAGCGCGCCCTTGTACGGCTCGTCGGCCGCGCCGAACGCGAACTCGGCGGTGAACTCCGCGCCCTTGCGCAGGAAGGCGTGCGTGACGCCGTCCCGGCAGGTGGCGTCGGGCGCGTCGAGTGCCGCGTCGGCGACGGCCTCCGGTGCGTAGACGTCGCCGATCAGGAGGCGGCCGACGTCGGAGCGCTCCTGGTGCAGGGTCGACAGGGCCTGCCAGAGGGCCACGACCGGGGTGAGCGTCCCCGCGTTGATCGTCATGCTGCGGCCGGTCGCCCCGGTGCGGATGTTGACGAACGCCGACGCCGAACTGGACGTGGCGTTGGGGAAGTACTGGGCGGACAGCAGCCGCCCCTTCTCGGCCGCGGCGCGCTGCAGGCCCGCGAGGGCCGCGGTGTTGCCGTACTCGGTGCCGATCACGATGGTGTCGTCCGTGCGGGCGGGGGCCTCGTCCGTACGCTCCGACTCCGGGGGAGCCTCGCCGCCGCCGAGGACGAGGTAGAGGCAGATGCGCGTGAACGCGTCGCGGAACTTGTCTCCGGCGGTGCCGATGACCTCGTGCAGATCGGGGGGCAGGCCCTCGTGTTCGTCCTGGCCGGCCGCGGGGCCGGGCGCGCACAGCGCGACCGGGCCCAGGGTGAACTCAAACAACGCATACTCCGTGGCGCTGGAATCGGGTGGGCGGGCGCGCGGAACCTCGGGCTCCGACGTGCGGAACCTCAGGTTCCGACGTGCGGAACCGTCAGGCTCCGACGTGCTCGCTCACCTGGCGCTGGAGATCTCCGACCGTGACCAGATCACGGGAGAATTCATCGCCGAGTTCGATGTCCAGGACGGCCTCCACCTGAACGACGATGTCGATCAGCTTGAGGGAGTCGATGTTCAGATCGGCCTTGAGGTCCTGCTCGGCCGAGATTTCAAAGGATTCCGGCAGTTCGGCGATCTCCTTGAGGACTTCGGAAATGCGCTCGTCGATGACAATGCTCGACATTATTCCCCCATGTTTCCAGACTGGCTTGTCGGTCACGGATGTAATCACGGGGTCGTCCGGCTGTCAACGAAACCAAGGTCAAGATTTCCCCCGTCTCCTCAAGCATGGATAGGTCAATCTTCAATCACTTCCATGTGGGGGGAAAGGGGTATGCCCCGCACTGGCGGAGCGGTGAACTCCGGGCGACTTCCTCCGTGATTTCCGGGCGGCCACGCAATAAAAGATGCATAGAATCGGACAAAAGGGCCCGCATGTCCTGTCATCAGCGCTAACAGTGCGTCATCTCGGTGACTTGCATCACGTTGAGTTGCTGTGTTCGCCCGGCTACTGTCTGCCGCATCGAAGCTTTCATCGATTCACGGGGGATTTTTGCTGTGCCCGAAAACATCTCTACTCTCGCCCGCCAGGGATACGACCGATGGGATCTTGGATCCCATTTCGGAATAGGCGAGGAAGACGCCGACTACAAGGCGCTCAGGGCCGCTTACGACGATCTCCCCGAAGACCCTTACGCGACCGGCTCCGGACGCTACCGCCGCTATGCGCGCGGTGTATTCCTGCCGTGGTCCAAGGAATTCTTCTGGATGCCCGCCACGGAAAGCCAGGCGCGGGACGGCATGAACGGCTACTACCAGGGCGACAACAATCCCGAGTACGTGAACGTCACTCGCGATCTCCCCGCGATCAGCGACGAGGTGTGCAACAACAAGCTCCTCCTCGACATGATCCAGTTCGACTTCTCCCAGACGCACTGGAACGAGGACGACTCGGTCTGGCCCCTCTACGTAGGGGTCCACCTGATCAAGCTGCACATCGCCGAGGACGGCTACGAGGCGGTGTCGTCGCCGAACGAGCTGCACCAGGACGGCGAGCCCTACGTGTTCGCCCACATGATCTACCGGCACAACGCCGAGGGCGGCGCCAACCTCATCGCCACCCCCGACTACCGCGGCAAGCAGCCCGAGGACGTGCCGCCCGCCGACCGGCTCGCCGAGTTCCAGATGGAGCGCCCGCTGGAGGCGTACGCCATCACGGACGACCTCGTCAGCCACTACGTCGGTCCCATCCGCAAGGGCAGCGCCCCGGAGCCGGGCGAGCGGGCCATCCTGCTCGCCGACTGGGTCCCGATGCGTCACCGCATCTGAGAAGGGCGCGAGGTGAACGGCGTGCGATACCGCCACGAGCGCCCGGTGGACGCCGGGACCGCCGACGAACTGCGTAAAGCCCTCGGGTTCCACTACGACGGCGTCACCGTCGAACTCCTGGACAAGGGCGTCGAAGTAGGCGTCCCCGCCGGGCCGACCGAGGCCGAACTGGGGGAAATGGTCCGGCACTTCCTGCGCGGACACCGCGCGGTGGCCGCCACGGTCATCACCGAGCAGGCGGGGAGCCCCGGCCTCGCCTGCACCCTGCCCGACGACGACCGGATCGCCGTCGCCAGGGGCGCCTATCTGCACGGGCCCGAGTGGACCGCGGCCATGGACCACGTGCGCGCACTGTGTCGGGAGCGCCTCGCCGAGCCGTTCGGGGCGCCGCTCCTGGCAGGCTCGGCGCAGATCTCCCGGGACGTGCTCGTACGGGCGGGTTACTACCAGAAGTTCCCGAACCTGGTGAACGCCGTCGCCCGCATCCGCGACCACTACTGGGACGGCGTCACCGTCTCCCAGCTGCGGCCCAACCAGGCCGGGGCGCTCGACTCCTTCTACGCCCCGGGGGAGACCGTCCTCACGCCCGTCACCTGCTACCACGTGTACGAGAACGCGGCAGAGCTCAAGAGCCGTTACGACACCGGGGTGTTCGCGATCGACGGGCCGGTGTTCCGGCACGAGTCGCGCAACCACAGCGCCACCCGGCTCGGCGAGTTCAGGATGTTCGAACTCGTCGGGCTCGGCGGCGCCGAGGACATCGCGGCGGACTTCGAGCGGATGCTGAAGGCGTTCACCGCGTTCTTCGCCGACCTCGGCATCCCGCACCGCATCGTCAGCGCGTCCGACGCGTTCTTCGGGGACGCGCCGACCATGACGCGCGAGGCCCAGCTGCTCAACAAGAGCAAGTTCGAGGTGCGGGTGCCGCTCGGCGACGGCGAACTCTCCGTGGCCAGCGTCAACGCGCACGGCGAGGTGTTCGCCGACTCGTTCGGCCTGCGCGAGCTCGGCACCGACGCGACCTGCTGCGCCGGGATCGGCCTGGACCGCCTCACCTACGCCCTGCTGTCGTACGGACTGCTCGGCACGAAGGACCACCGGCCAGCCGGTTCCGCAATCCGACCCACCGGGGGAATGAAGTCATGGAAGACCTGAAGAACACCGTCGACGCCCTCCTCGAGCAGCTCGCGGCCGCGCGCGACGTCCCCGCAGACGCCGAACCCAACAAGATCGTCGTCAGCTCCCTCGACCAGATGCGGTTCCTGGTGGGCATCGAGGAGCGGCTCGACGTGATGCTGGACGTCGGCGACGTACTGCCCTTCGACCTGTCCAGCCGAGACGCCCTGCTCAAGAGCGTCCACGACCTGCTCGTCGAGTCCGGGGTGACTCCGTGACCCAGCGGGCCCGGCTGCTCGACCTGGCCACGGTGCGCGATGTCGTCCGCGTCTCGGTGCCTTTGATGTTCGGCATGGTCGGCAATCTGATCCTGATGCTGGTAGACCGGATCTGCCTGGCCCGCTACTCGGAGGACGCGCTCAAGGCGTCGGGACCCGCCGTCTTCACCGCCACCACGGTGGTCATGGTGACCACCGGCGCGGTCGGCATCACCCGCTCGTACGTCGCGCAGGCACACGGCCGCGGCGACGAGCGGGACGCGATGGACGAGGGCGCCAACGGATTCGTCGTCGGCGTGCTCCTGTCCGTGCTGCTCCTGCTGTCCACCCCGCTCCTGATGTGGGTGCCGACGCTCAGCGGACAGCCCGAGCACATCCAGGACCTCGAAGCGCAGTTCCTGGGTCTCTCCACGCTGTACGGCAGCGTCATGACCCTCAACATGGCGCTCTCCTCGTACTTCAACGGCATGGGCCGCACCCGGGTGCCGATGGCCGTCGGCATCGCCGGACAGATCGTCGGCGTCGTCATGACGGTCGGCCTGGTCTTCGGCCGCTTCGGTCTGCCGGAGCTCGGCATGCGGGGCTCCGCGCTCGGCACGCTCAGCGCCGTCTCCGTCATGTTCGTCGGATACGTTGTGTTCCTGCCCAAGGGGTACGCCGCGGGATTCGGCAGGCTCTGGCGCAAGGGCGGCCGACGGATCGCCGACGTGCTGTGGCTGCGCCTGCGGCGCGGCGCGCCCGCCGGTGGCTCGCTCAGCCTTGAGGAGCTGGGCCAGACCGCGTTCGTCTGGCTGGCCGGGGTGCTCGGCTCGGTGGCGCTGGCCGCCAACAACGTCGCGCTGTCCCTCAACTACGCCGCCGTCATCCCCCTGATCGGCCTGGGCATGGGCTGCAACATCCTGTGCGGAAAGGCCGTCGGCGCCGGACTCCACCAGAGCATCCCGCACATCATGCGCGTCACCCTGACCATCTCGGGCGCCTACGTGGCCGTGGTCGCCGTCTTCCAGATCGCCACCCCGACCCTGCTGCTCAGCCCCTTCGGTCTCGACGGCGCCGACTCCGCCGTGACCTCCCACGCCGTGGACGCCTCGCGGGTCCTGTGGACGTACTCCCTGGCCTTCATGTTCTCGATGGTCGGCTCCGCCGTCCTGGAGTGCCTCGGGCTCGCGCGCTTCGGATTCGTGGCGCGGATCGTCCTCATGTGGTGCCTGTGCGTTCCCACGATCATCGCGTTCGTGCTGCTCAACCGCGACGACCCGGACGTGCTCCCGGTCATGTGGGTGATCTTCTCCGCCTTCGAAGCGGTGATGGCCGCGGTCTGCCTGTGGCGCGTCAAGCGGGCCGTCGGCAACCAGGAGAACCGGCTCCACACCACCGAACAGGTCGAGCAGACCGCCTGACCGAATCATCAGACAGCCAGACAGAGAGTGTGGCCCCTTCCGTGAACGTACTGCTCCTCGGCCGCGAGGAAGACTGCCGCGACTACCTCGACTACGCCCACGGCCACGGCTTCACCGTGCGGTTCTTCGACCCGCCACAGCTCGCCGCCGACGACCGGGAGAACTGGCGCAGCACCGTCGTCGACGCCGCGCGGGACGCCGTGGACCTCGAAGGACTCGACGACGCCATCTCCTTCCACGACAGCTACCAGATCCAACTGGAGCTGATCCGCGGCGAACTGGGCATGCCCACCCGCGACATCGACACCCTGCTGTGCCTCGCCGACAAGACCCGCTTCAAGGCGCACCCCGCCGTCCGCGACCACATCACCCGCCACATCGAGCTCGACCCCTCGGCGAAGGCCCCCGCGGCGCTCGCCGCCGTCACCGACGCCCTCACCTTCCCCGTCGTGGTCAAGCCGTCCAACGGCTTCTACAGCGCGGGCGTGGTCAAGGCCGAGACGCCCGCCGATTTCCCCAAGGCGTTCCTGCAGACCAAGCGCGTCTGCACCGTCCTGCGCGAGGGCGCGGGCCAGTCCCGGATGCTCGCCGAGGAGTACCTCGACGGCAACGAGTACGCCATCGACGGCTTCGTCAGCGACGGCCGGATCATCCCCCTCCAGATCCACCGCAAGCTGCCGCCGCTGGTGGGCCCCCTCTTCCACGAAGTGGCCTACCTGACCGAGCCGTTCGACGCCGAACAGGGCCGCGACTTCACCGCGCTTCTGGAGAGCGTGATCCCCGGCGTCGGCCTGGACAACTCGCCCTTCCACGCCGAGTTCCGCTTCGACGGACAGGGCGGCCTGCGCGTCCTCGAACTCGCGCCCAGGCTCTGCGGCGGCGGCACCACCACCTACCAGCAACTGCGCATCTGCACCGGCCTCGACGCGTACGGCCTGCTCCACCAGCTGGGCAGGGAGCCCCTCGCGCCCGAACCGACGCACCACAAGGTGGCCCTGGAGTACGACGCCCCCATCGAGCGCAGCGGCTTCCTCAAGAACACCGCACGCGCGGTCGACGTGTGCCACAAGAACGACGTCACCACCGTGCACCTGCACCGCGCCGACGGCCAGTTCGTGCTCGCCCCGCCGCTCAACTTCGAGACGGTCCTGACCGCCTACTTCGCCCGCGACACCCGCGAAGAGGCCGAGGCCCTGCTGGACGTCCTGATGACCGACTGCACGATCGACACCGAAACGGAAAAGACCTCATGAGGCCGGAAATCAAGCGCGCCCAGCACACCATCCCCGTCGGCGCCAGCTCGCCGCTGCGCGCCTGCCGCAACGTGGGCACCGACCCGCTGGTCGTCGCCGAGGCGCACGGCCAGTACCTCCACGACGTCGACGGCACCCGCTACATCGACTTCATGTACGGGTTCGGGCCGCTGATCCTCGGCCACGCCCCCGAGGCCGTCAGCACCGCCATCGCCCGCCAGGCCGCCAACGGCACGCTGTTCGGGACGTACTGCACGCAGGAGATCGAGCTCGCCGAGCGCATCACCGCGACCGCCGACCACCTGGAGCAGCTGCGCTTCGTGTGCAGCGGCACCGAAGCCGTCATGTCCACCCTGCGCCTGGCCCGCGCCTACACGGGCCGCACCCGCGTACTGCGCTTCAACGGCGGCTACCACGGCCACTTCGACCTCGTCCAGAACAAGGACGAGACGCGGATGCGCGACTCCGGACTCGACCCGGCCGCCATGCGCTCCAACGTCTTCGCCGAGTACAACGACGCCGCCAGCGTCGAGCGGGCCTTCGCCGAGAGCCCCGGCGAGATCGCGGCCGTCGTCGTCGAGCCCATCGCCTGCAACATGTCCCTCGTCATGCCCGAGGAAGGCTTCCTCGCCGACCTGCGCCGCATCTGCGACCGCGAGGGCGCGGTGCTCATCTTCGACGAGGTCATCACCGGCTTCCGGCTCACCTACGGCCCCGCCAGCAACCTGCTCGGCGTCAGCCCCGACCTCACCGCCTTCGGCAAGATCATCGGCGGTGGCACGCCCGTCGGCGCGTTCGGCGGCCGCCGCGACATCATGCGCCTCCTCGACGAGGAGCGCGTCCTGCAGGGCGGCACCCTCTCCGGCAACCCGCTGACCATGGCGGCGGGCCTCGCCACCCTCGACGCCCTCGCGCAGCCCGGCTTCTACGAGGAGCTGGAGCGCAAGGGCGCCCTCCTGGAAGCCGCCGTCGAGCGCCACCGGGCCGCGAAGGGACTCGACTTCACCTTCACCAGGACCGGCAGCATCTTCGCGTTCATCTTCGTCCCGCAGGCTGCCCCCGTCCGCGTCAAGGCGGACGTCGCCGCGCAGGCGCAGTCGCCGTACACCACGATGTACGCGGGCCTGCGCACGGCCGGATACCACCTGGCGCCCGACATCGAGGAGCCGATGTACGTCTCCGCCGAGACGACCGACGAGACCCTCGAGGACTTCGCGGCCCGCGCCGTCGCCCTCCTCGCCACGGACCCGAACACCCCGGCCCTCGCCCCCGCCTAGGCCCTTCGCGGGCCGTGCTCCCCGGGGCACGGCCCGCCCCCGCGCCGCGAGGACCTGCGCGCCGCCCGCCCCACGCCGACGGGACTTCTCATGAACCACGAGGTCAGGAACCTCCCCCTGCTCCCCGCCCAGGAGAGCGTGCTGTTCGCCGAGACGGCACACGGCCGACCCGGCACCCACAACCTGGCCCTCGCCCTCCGGCTCACCGGGCCGCTCGACAGGACCGCCCTCGACACCGCGCTGCGCCAACTGACCGTGCGCCACGAGGCGTTGCGGGTCGCCATCACCACGGCTGCGGACGGCGTCACGCAGACCATCAGCGCCGACGTGACCGTCACCGTCGAAGAGGCCGACCTCACCGCGACAGGACCCGACACCCTCGACGCCGTCCTCGCACTGCACTTCACCCATGCCCAGGACCGGCCCTTCCACCTCGACCTGGCACCGCTGCTGCGCGTCACCCTGTTCCGGCTCGGGGACGACCGGCACGTACTCCTGCTGGTCGTGCACCACAGCGTCGCCGACGGGCACTCCATGGACGTCCTCGCACGCGAATTCACCACGCTGTACGAGGCGGCCGCCGAAGGACGACCCGACCCGCTCGGGCCACCCGCCCTCAGCTACGCCGACCACGTCACCGCCGCACTCTCCGGCGGCTCCGAACGCCGCAGGGCCCGCGCCCTCGACCACTGGCGCACCACCCTCGACGGCGCCCCCGCCACCCTCGACCTGCCCATGACCGAACTGGGCGGCACGACACGGCGACAGGCCGCCACCCACCGCCACGACCTGCCGCGCCCCGCCGTCGCCCGACTGCGCGCACTCGCCGACGACCAGCGCACCAGCCTCTTCTCCGTGCTCGCCGCGGGCGCCTTCGCCCTCCTCGGCCGCTACACCGGAGAGCGCGACATCGTGCTCGGCGTCCCCCTCTCCACCCGCCTGGCGCCGGGCTCCGAAGGTCTGGTCGCGCTCACCGTCAACACCATGCCGCTGCGCGCCGGGTTCGCCGACGACCAGGACTTCCTGACCCTCCTGCACACCGTCCAGGGCCGCACCTTCCAAGCCCTGCGCCACCAGGGCGTGGCCTTCCACGAACTCGTCCACACCCTCAACCCGCCCCGCTCGGCGGGCCGCCAGCCCGTGTTCCAGCTCGGCCTCAACCACATGCGCACCGAGCCCGCCGCCGCACCGGGCACCGCACTCCTCGTCGAACCGCTGCCCGTCGCCAACGCGACCGCCGCCTTCGAACTGATGCTGACCTTCGTCGAGTCGGCGGACGACGTCCGCGTCTACGTCGAGTACGACACCGGACGCTTCGGCCAGGACACCGTCGAGGCGCTGGCCCGGCACCTCGCGAACCTCCTCACCGCCGTCTCCGAGGACCCCCGCGCCCTCCTCGCCGACATCGAGCTGATGGACGAGGCGGAACACCGGCAGGTCCTGCACCACTGGAACGACACCGCCGCGCCCCTCACCGACGACACCATCCCGAGCCTCTTCGCGCGCCAAGCCGCACTGCGCGGCGACTCGACCGCCGTCGTGTGCGGCGCCGAGAGCCTCAACTACCGCGAACTCGACCGGCGTTCGGCGCGCCTGGCCCGGCTGCTCGCCGAGCGCGGCGCGGGCCCCGGCACCTTCGTCGGCCTCTCCCTGCACCGCTCCACCGACACCGTCGTCGCGCTGCTCGCCGTACTCAGAACGGGCGCCGCCTACGTGCCGCTCGACCCGGCCTACCCCGCCCAGCGGCTCGCCCACATGCTGGCCGACGCCGCCCCCGCCCTCGTACTCACCGAATCCGCGGCGGCCGCGGGACTGCCCACGGGGACCGGCACGCCGCCCCAACTCCTGCTTGACGACCCGGCGGTGGCAGCGGTCCTAGATGCCGTTGGCGACGACGTCTCGTTCGCGTGCCCGGCGACCGCGGACCAGACCGCCTACGTCATCTACACCTCAGGCTCCACCGGCCGCCCCAAGGGCGTCCCCGTCACCCACCGCAACGTCGCCAACCTCGCCGCCTGGGCCGCCGACGCCTTCGGCGACGGGCTCGCCCGGGTACTCGCCGCGACCTCCCTCAACTTCGACGTCTCCGTCTTCGAGATCCTCGGCCCCCTGCTCAACGGCGGCAGCATCGAGATCGTCCGCGACCTCCTGGAGATCGGCGAACGCGGCGGCTGGCACGGCACCCTCATCAGCGGCGTCCCCTCCGTCCTCGCGCGGCTCATCGCCGACGGCGCCCCCGACCTGCGCGCCGACCACCTCGTCCTCGCGGGCGAGGCACTGACCGCGCCGGTCGCCGCGCGCCTGCGGGCCGCCGTGCCGGGGGCCCGCCTCGTCAACGCGTACGGACCGACCGAGACCACCGTGTACGCCAGCGCCTCCGCCACCGGCGGGAAGGGCGACGACGACCGGGCCGAGGAGGACACGCCTCCCATCGGAGGCCCGCTGCGCAACACCCGCCTGTACGTCCTCGACGACCGGATGCGACCGGTGCCCGTCGGCGTCCCCGGCGAGCTCTACATCGCGGGCGCGGGCGTCACGCAGGGCTATCTGCACCGTCCCGACCTCACCGAATCCCGCTTCGTGCCCGACCCGTTCGCCGCCGAAGGCTCCGGATCCGTGCGGATGTACCGCTCCGGCGACATCGTCCTGCGCCGCCCCGACGGACAACTGCGCTACGTCGGCCGCTCCGACGACCAGGTCAAACTGCGCGGCTTCCGCGTCGAACCCAGCGAGATCGAAGCCGTCATCGCCGAACAGCACGACGTGGCACAGGCCGTCGTCGTCCCGCACGAGGACCGGCACGGCGAACACCGCCTCGTCGCCTACGTCACCGCCGCGCCCGGCACCACACCCGACCCGGCCCGACTGCGCACCGCCGCCGCCCGACTGCTGCCCGCCTACATGGTCCCCGCCGCCGTCGTACTCCTGGACGAACTGCCCCTGTCACCCGCGGGAAAGCTCGACCGGGCCCGGCTCCCCGACCCCGGCTTCAGCACCTGCGAAGGCCGCCCGCCCCACACCCCCGACGAGATCGCCGTCGCCGCACTCTTCGCCGACGCGCTCGGCCTCGACCGGGTATCGGCCACCGACAGCTTCTTCGACCTCGGCGGACACTCACTCCTCGGAATCCGCCTCGTCGGCCGACTCAGCACCGAACTGCGCGCCCAACTCACCGTGCGCGACCTGTTCGAGACACCCTCCGTCGAAGGAATCGCCGGGCGGCTGCGCCCGGACGACACCGCGCCCGACGACACCACGCCCGCAGCCGCCAAAGCCGACGACTTCGCGGTCCTCCTGCCGCTCCGCACCCGGGGCGACAGGCCCCCGCTGTTCTGCTTCCACCCCGGATTCGGCCTCAGCTGGAGCTACGCGGCCCTGACCCGGAGCCTCCACCCGGACCAGCCCGTATACGCGTTCCAGGCGCGCGGCATCGGGCGAGACGAGGAACTCCCCTCCACGTACGACGAGTTGCTCGACGACTACGTACGACAACTGCGCGCGATCCAGCCCGAAGGGCCCTACCGGCTGCTCGGCTGGTCCTTCGGCGGACTCGTCGCCCACTCACTGGCCGCCCGCCTCCAGGCCGAAGGTCACGACGTCGAACTCCTCGCCATGCTCGACACCGTCCTCGTCGGCACCGACGAGGACCTGGCACCGGATGAGACGCGCCGTCTCATCGAGGCCGAGACCGCCGACGTACGCCAAGTCGTGCCCGACACCGAGCGGCTGCTCTGTGTCGTCGAGAACCTGATCCGGCTGCGCACCCAGTTCCGCCCCGAGCCGTACCGCGGCGACCTGCTCTACTTCACCGCCGCGAACGAACCAGGTCGGCTGGAATCGGTCAGCGAACCGTGGGAGCCGCACGTCGAAGGACGCCTCGTGGAACACCGCGTCGACTGCGCCCACCTGGACATGATGAAGGCCCGCCCCGCCCGCGAGATCGGCGACCTGCTCGGCAAGGCGCTCGACGCCATCACCCCTCACGGATAAGGAACCCCCATGCCCCGTACCGCCCTGGTCCTCGGTGGCAACCGCGGCATCGGCCTCGCCGTCGCACGGCACCTGGCCGCGCGCGGCGACCGGGTCGCGGTCAGCCACCGCACGGGCGAGCCGCCCGAGCAGCTCTTCGGCGTGCACTGCGACGTCACCGACGCCGACGCGGTGAACGCCGCCTGCACCCGGGTCAAAGAAGAACTCGGCCCGGTCGAAGTGCTCGTCTTCAACGCGGGCATCACCCGAGACCGGCCGCTCGCCGCGATGTCCGCCGAGGACTTCACCGCCCCGCTGCGGACCAATCTGGTCGGCGCCTTCCACGGCATCAGGCCGGTCCTGCGCGGCATGATGCGCGCCAAATGGGGCCGGATCGTCCTGATGTCCTCCACCGTGGCGCTCTCCGGCGCCGTCGGACAGACCAACTACGCCGCGTCCAAGGCCGGACTCATCGGCCTGGCACGGTCGTTGGCGCTGGAAGTGGCGGGACACGGCATCACCGTCAACGTCGTCGCGCCCGGCTACACGGACACCGACATGGTCGCGGCCATGCCCGGCGCCCAGCGCGAGAACCTGCTGGCGACCGTGCCGATGCGCCGCATGGCCACCTCCGACGAGATCGCGTCCGCCGTCGGCTACCTCACCGGTGAGGACGCGGGCTACGTCACCGGCACGGTGCTGCGGGTCGACGGCGGCCTCGGCATGGGGCACTGACGAGCCGATGCGAGGAGAACGAGCGGCGTTCATGGTCCGCCCCACGGAGGACGTCCTGCCCTTCGCCGACCCCTTCGTCGGTCCCTTCGTCGACCAAGTCCAACTCGCCCCGTACGAAAGGGAGCGAGCGGCCCGGCTGCCCGCGGGGCCCCGGCGCCGGGACTACCTGGCCGCACACGTCCTGGTCCGGCTGTGCGCGGCCCGGCTCACCGGCACGCCCGCCGACACCCTCGTCCTCGGACAGCACTGCGACGACTGCGGCGGCGACGACCACGGCAGGCCGTTCCTCCGCGACCACCCCGGCATCCACGTCAGCCTCTCCCACACCACCGGCGCCGTCGCCGCGGCCGCGGGCACCGACCCCGTCGGCGTGGACGTCGAGGACGCCACCGCCGCCGTGTTCGACGCGCGGGTGGCCGCCCGGGTCCTCGCCCCCGCCGAACTCGCCGCCGTCCACGCCGACCCCGACCCCGCACGCGCCTTCCTGCGCCTGTGGGTACGGAAGGAGGCCCTGGTGAAGGTCGGCATCAGCGCGATCGGCCGACTGCGCGAACTCGACCTCACCGACACCGCCCCGCTGCCCGGCCTCAGCTTCCACGACCCGACAGACCGGCACGACCACCTCATCGCCGCCGCGGTCACCCGCACCACTCACCCAGGAGAACAGCACGCATGACTGCGAACCAGTCCACCGCACAGCACAGGACCCGCACGGCGACCCCGCGCCGGTTCCTGATGTGCTCCCCGAGCCACTTCGACGTCACCTACTCCATCAACCCCTGGATGCACCCCGCCAAGCCGGTGGACGGCGGACTCGCGCTGCGCCAGTGGGAAGGGCTCCGCGACCTGTACAAGGAGCTCGGCCACACCGTCCTCGACATCGACCCGATAGCGGGTCTGCCCGACATGGTCTTCGCCGCCAACGGCGCGACCGTCGTCGACGGCAAGGTCTTCGGCGCCCGCTTCCGCCACGTCGAGCGCACCGCCGAAGGCCCCGCCTACCTGGAGTGGTTCCGGCGCCAGGGCTTCGACGAGCTGTACTGGCCCGAGCACATCAACGAGGGCGAGGGCGACTACCTGGCCGTCGGCCGCCGACTGCTCGCGGGCACCGGCTTCCGCACCGACCCGCGCTCGCACTTCGAGGCCCAGGAGTTCTTCGGCCTTCCCGTCACCAGCCTCCGCCTGGTGAACCCCTCGTACTACCACCTGGACACCGCGCTCTCGGTCCTCTCGGACGACGAAGTGGCGTACTACCCCCAGGCGTTCTCCGAGGGCAGCCAGGCCGTACTGCGCGAGATGTTCCCCGACGCGATCCTCGCGACCGCCGAGGACGCGGCCGTGTTCGGCCTCAACATGCTCTCCGACGGCCGCCACGTCCTGCTCCCCAAGGCGGCCACCGGACTCGCCGAGCAGCTCTCCGAACGCGGCTTCGAGCCGATCGGCGTGGACCTGACCGAACTCCTCAAGGCGGGCGGCAGCGTGAAGTGCTGCACGCTCGAACTGCGGGGCTGACGCCGATGGACAGCCACATCAGGGACAGCCACATCGTCGAGCGCCACGACGACACCGCCGTCAACTGCCTCACCGGCAGCTACTCGATCCTCGCGGGCATCGCGGGCCGCCCCGTCGAGGAACAGGCCGTCTTCGAACGCGGCGACGGCTACCTCTTCCAGGCGGGCCTGGACGAGTCGGGCTACCCCGAGTACATCTTCCCGGTGGAGGAGGCCGGGGCGCTCGGCATGACGCGCTCCGCCTTCACGGTGCACAAGGAGCCCATCGACTTCCAGGCGCCCGGCACCCAGCTCGCCGCGCTCCTGAAGCGGCACCGGGCGGTCATCGTGTGGGTCAACACGGCCCACCTCAACTACGCCGACGTGTACCGCGACAACGCGCCCTACCTGCACGCGGTGGTCGTCGACGGGATCGCCGAGGACCACGGCCACGTCGAGGTCCACGACTCCCTCGTCGTCGACCTCAAGCCGTTCAGCTGCCGGGCCCTCGTCACCCTCGACGACCTCGTCGGCGCCGCGTCGGACCGGATCAGGAGCGAGGCCCACGACGCGATGGGCTTCTTCTACGCGGTCTCGGACGACCTGGCCACGGGCGCGGGATCCTCGGACGACAGGGACCTCGGCGGCGTCCTCACCCGCCAGGCCGAGCGCTTCTTCGCCGAGCCCCGCTTCCGCGAGGCGATCCGCCGCTATCAGGCCCTGTGCGAGGAGTGCTTCGCGGGCCCCGCGGAGCGCGCCACACACGGCGCCCGCAGGCTCTTCCACCACGCGTCGGTCCTCTACGCGGTGCCCAGCCTGAAACTGCTCGCCCGCTCGCTGCACGCAGCGGGGGCGTCGGAGCGCACCCTCGCCCTGCACGACGACACCGTGCGGCACTGGGAGGCCATGGGCGTACTCGCGCTGCGCTACGAAGCGACGTCGTCGCCCGCGGTGCTGAAGCGGATCACCCAGCGGTTCGACCAGCTGGACGAGGCGACGGTGCGGCTCTGGGAGTCGGTGGCGGGGCGCTCGGCGTAGCCCGGCGGGCAGCGGGCAGCGGGAAGCGGGAACGCAAGTGGCCCGGCCCATCCGGGCCGGGCCACTGCGACATCAACGGGCTTGCCGGTCCTAGGACTTGTGGCTCGCCTTGCTCTTGTCGTCGTCCGACTTCGAGCTGTCCGACGCCTTGGCGTCGCTCTTCTTGTCGTCGCTCTTGGGAGCGTCGTCCTTCTTGCCGTCGTCCTTCGGCTTCTCGTCCTTCGACTTGTCGCCCGAACCCGCGGGCTTGCCGCCGCCCTTGTTGGCGGCGACGACCGCGTCGACGGTCTCCTTCGCGGCCTTCTGCGCGGCCTTGCCGAGCTCGCCCGCGTCGGGGGCCTTGTCGCCCGCCAGGCCCGCGCCGTTGTAGTCGACGGTGATGACCGCGTTCTCCACGCGCGTCACGAACGTCTGCTGCTTGAAGGTGTCCTTGTCCTTCTTCAGGTCGTACTTCACCAGGGTCGCCTGGTCGCCGACGCCCTGCACGGGCTCGGCCTTGAGGCCCTTGGCGTCCTTGGTCCCCTGGGCGTCCGCGACCTGCTTGGCGAAGTTGTCCTGGGCGCGCTTGGCGCCGGTGCCGAGCGAGGCGTCCGAGTCGAAGCGCAGCGTCGAGACGCGCAGCCAGCGGAACTGCGAGCCGTCCACGCCGTTGTTGTCGAGGCTGTCCCACGAGCAGCTGCCACGGGTGGCGGTGTCGCTCGACGTGCCCGCCTTGCCCGACTTGTCCTTCGCCTTCGGGACGAGCTCGCCGAGCGTCTTCTTCGACAGGACGTCGCAGGGCTCGGGGAGCTTGCCGAACACGGCCTTCTCCACCTCGGCGGCCTTGTCGCCGCCGCCGTCGGCCTTGGCCGAGGCCGACGCCTTCGAGCCCGAGTCCTTCTTGGCCCCGTCGGAGCCGGAGTCGGAGTCGGAGGAGCAGCCGGAGGCGACGAGGATCACCGGTACGGCGGCCGCGCAGACGAGAAGGCGGCTGCGGAGCTGTCGCTGTCGCTGTGCAGGTCGGTGCATGGTTCCTTCACTCAGTTCGTCTCGTGACGTCCAGTTCGTCTCGTGACGTCGTCGGGTCCGAGGGGCCACGGTACGCGTACGGGACGGCGGGCGGCTCCGCTTCACCGGACCCGGGCCCCTCGCCGCCCCCGCTCTTCGCGACCGCTACTCGTCGAACTTCCCCGAGAGGCTGTCGGCCAGTTCCCGCGTCTTGTCCTGCATTTCCTTGCTGTCGGGGACGTCCGTGCGGCGCCCCGGCTGCTCGTCGTACTCGATGGTCACGATGACGTTCGACGTGCGGAACACCACAGTCACGGTGCGGTGCCGGGTGGCCGAGGTGGCGGTGGTGAGGGTGTCGTCGATGAAGGCCTCGTCGCCGAGGTCGTCGAGGGTGCGGGGTTCGAGGCCGGGGGGCGGGTCGGTGGGCTGGGAGGTGCCGTCGCTCACACCGCCGACGCCGCCATCAGCGCCCGCTTTCCCCTTTTTGCCCTTCTCGTCCTTGCTCCCCTTGCCGTCCTTGCTGGACTTGTCGGAGGGGACGGGGTCGTCGGCGTTGGACCCCTGGGGCTTGTCGCCCGCCTCGGAGCCGGCGGAGGGATCGTCGGTGGGCTGGCCCGTGGACTCCTCGGACTCGGTGGTGGAGGAGGGCTCGGGGAGACCGGCCTCCTCGAGCTTTCGCGCGTAGAGGGCGGCCGCGCGCTCGTCGTCGCTGACGGCCCCGTCGTACGACACGACGCGCTCGAAGTCGACGAGGAGGTGGTGCGAGGCACCCGCCGACTCGACCTTCCAGTTGCAGCCCACTCGCCGGTCGGTGTCGTACGTCACCGTGGGCTTGCCCTCGTACGCCTTCTCGCGCTGCTCCTCCTGCGCCATCTCCTTGATGCCGGGCAGCATCGAGTCGAGCGTGCCGCTGTCGACCTCGCCGCAGGGCTCGGGGAGCGTGCGGTACTTGCCGGGCTGCGCGGGGGCACTGGAACTGCCGGTGTCGCCGGGCTTCGAGTCGTCCGCACCGTCGCCGAGCCCGTCGCCACCGCTGCAGCCGGCGAGCAGCGCCGCGAGGAGCGCGGCCACACCGGGTACACAGGCCTTGGCCTTCCGCTGCACCGTGATGGCTCCTCTCGCCTGGCTTCGCCTGGATATTCGGTTGCCGCTGGTGGACGACCGGTGGACACAATGTCTATCGCACGCGCTGCCGTGGATGCCGGTCCGTTACCCCTTTCGTTGACCTTGGCTCCGGTATTTGCGCTTCAAGGCTTGTAGTTGATTACGGGGTAATGAGGACGATATGTCGTACGTAGAGGTTCCCGGCGCGAAGGTGCCGATCCGCATGTGGACCGACCCGACGTCGGTCGAGGAAGCGGCGATGCGCCAGCTCCAGAACGTCGCGACACTGCCGTGGATCAAGGGTCTGGCCGTCATGCCGGACGTCCACTTCGGCAAGGGCGCGACGGTCGGTTCGGTCATCGCGATGCGAGGCGCGGTGTGTCCGGCGGCAGTTGGGGTGGACATCGGCTGCGGGATGAGCGCCGTCAAGACGTCGCTGACCGCGAATGACCTTCCGGGTGACCTGTCGAGGCTGCGCTCGAAGATCGAGGCGGCGATTCCGGTGGGGCGCGGGATGCATGAGGAGCCCGTGGGGCCGGGGGGCTTTCATGGGATGGCTACGGCGGGGTGGGAGGACTTTTGGGGGCGGTTCGACGGCGTCGCCGAAGCGGTCAAATTCCGTCAGAGTCGGGCCGTGAAGCAGATGGGAACGCTCGGATCCGGAAACCACTTCATCGAGTTCTGTCTTGATGAGTCAGGTTCGGTCTGGCTGATGCTGCACTCCGGCTCCCGCAACATCGGCAAGGAACTGGCCGACCACCACATCGGTGTGGCCCAGGGGCTCCCGCACAACCAGGGCCTGGTCGACCGGGACCTGGCGGTCTTCGTCGCGGACACCCCGCAGATGGCGGCGTACCGGAACGACCTGTTCTGGGCGCAGGAGTACGCGAAGAACAACCGCGCGATCATGATGGGACTCTTCCAGGACGTGGTCCGCAAGGAGTTCAAGAAGGCGAAGGTGACCTTCGACCCGGTGATCTCCTGCCATCACAACTACGTCAGCGAGGAGCGCTACGACGGGATGGACCTCCTGGTCACCCGGAAGGGCGCGATCCGCGCGGGCAGCGGTGACTTCGGGATCATCCCGGGTTCGATGGGCACCGGTTCGTACATCGTGAAGGGCCTCGGCAACGAAGCGTCCTTCAACTCGGCCTCGCACGGCGCGGGTCGGCGCATGAGCCGTGGCGCCGCGAAGCGCCGCTTCTCGACGAAGGACCTGGAGGACCAGACGCGGGGCGTCGAGTGCCGCAAGGACTCGGGCGTCGTGGACGAGATCCCGGCGGCCTACAAGCCGATCGAGCAGGTCATCGACCAGCAGCTCGACCTCGTGGAGGTCGTGGCGAAGCTGAAGCAGGTCATCTGCGTCAAGGGGTGAGGCGGCGCCCCCTGTCCGGTAACGGGCCGGGGGCGTACGTCACTTCGCGTGCTTGACCGCGTAGATCATCACGAACGCGACGATGTGGATGCCGAAGAGGAAGTACGCGAGGTACCACCACACCATCCGCTCGTTCTTCTTCTCCTCCGCGAGGCGGCGGGACTCGTGTTCGTGGGTGAGGCGGTGGAGGGGGTCGGGGGCGTCGGCGGAGTAGGCGGGGGTGCCGGGGTCGTCGCCGGGGAGGGGCATCGTCACAGTTCCCGGTGGACCTTGGTGTTGGACGCCTGGGCGCGGGGGCGGACCACCAAGAGGTCGATGTTGACGTGCGGCGGGCGCGTGACCGCCCAGGTGATCGTGTCCGCCACGTCGTCGGCGGTGAGCGGCTCGGCGACGCCCGCGTAGACCTTGGCGGCCTTGTCGGCGTCGCCGCCGAAGCGGTTCAGCGCGAAGCCGTCCGTCTTGACCATGCCGGGCGCGATCTCGATGACGCGCACCGGCGTGCCGACGATCTCCAGGCGGAGGGTCTCGGCGAGGACGTGCTCGGCGTGCTTCGCCGCCACGTAGCCGCCGCCTCCCTCGTACGTGCCGTGCCCTGCGGTCGAGGAGAGGACCACCACCGTGCCGTCGCCGCTCGCGGTGAGCGCGGGCAGCAGGGCCTGGGTGACGTTCAGGGTGCCGATGACGTTCGTCTCGTACATCTGGCGCCAGTCCGCCGGATCGCCGGTGGCGATGGAGTCCGCGCCGAGCGCGCCGCCCGCGTTGTTCACCAGGACGGCGATCTTCTTGAAGGCCGTCGCGAAGGTGTCGACGGCCTCGCGGTCCGTCACGTCGAGCGCGTACGCCAGCGCGTCGTGTCCGGCGTCGGTGAGTTCGGCGGCGAGGGCCTCGATGCGGTCCTTGCGGCGCGCGGTGAGGACCACGCGGTATCCGGCGGCGGCCAGGCCGCGCGCGGTGGCGGCACCGATTCCGCTGCTCGCGCCGGTGACGATCGCGATGCGGGTGGCGGCGACGGCGGTCATGGTGCGCTCCTCGGGCAGGCGGGGTCGGTCCATCCGCCAGGATAAGCGTGCGATTTCAGCTGTCTCGTGGGGCGTACATGATCACGGCGACGCCCGCGAGGCAGACCAGCGCCCCGACGACGTCCCAGCGGTCGGGCCGGTAGCCGTCCGCGACCATGCCCCAGGCGAGCGATCCGGCGACGAAGACGCCGCCGTACGCGGCGAGGATGCGGCCGAACTCGGCGTCCGGCTGGAGCGTGGCCACGAATCCGTAGATGCCGAGTGCGATGACGCCCGCCCCGATCCAGGCCCAGCCGCGGTGCTCTCGTACGCCCTGCCAGACGAGCCAGGCCCCGCCGATCTCGAAGAGCGCGGCGAGGAGGAAGAGGGCCATGGAGCGGGTGGTGAGCATGGTCAACAGGGTGGCATGGGGATATCCGGCGCCGGTGGCGTGGCATGTATCGGGGCAAAGTTCCCGGTAGGTGGGTGGAGGTCGCTTGCTGTGTGGGGTGTCTTGGGTCTGGGTCTGGGGCTGAGTGCCGGAGCTGCTCTGGGGATGGTCGGTCCTGAGGCCGATCTCGCCTTCCACGGCGAGGTGTCCCTGCGCGAAGGCTCGGTACGCGTCCGGTTCACGCCGCAGAACCACGGCCCCTCGGACCTCGCGGGCGCCACCGTCCGACTGCGCTGGTCGACGCCCCTGGTGGGGGTGGAGCGGTTGCCCGAGGGGTGTCTGCGGGCGGGGGTCAGTGCGGTGCTGTGCCGTACGGGCGCGCTGGACGCGGGGAGCGCGGGCTCGCCCGTAGAGGTCGTGGTGCGGGTCGCGGGGGCGCCGGGGGAGGTCGGGGTGCGGATCGATACGGCGTGGGACGGCGGGGCAGTGGACCACAACCCCCGGAACAACAGGCATGCGGTGCTGGCGCTTGATACCGGGGACGTCTACTACTTCTGAGGGTGGGG
This sequence comes from Streptomyces kanamyceticus, assembly GCF_008704495.1. Taxonomy (NCBI): domain Bacteria; kingdom Bacillati; phylum Actinomycetota; class Actinomycetes; order Kitasatosporales; family Streptomycetaceae; genus Streptomyces; species Streptomyces kanamyceticus. The sequence continues at coordinate 4,417,067 of NZ_CP023699.1, read as the reverse complement.
GCGGTGCTCCTACGGGAGCGGTCCGGCGCGGAGATACGGGTGGGCGGGTGGGAACGCATCCGCCGCGAAGCGGCGGGGTAGTCGGCCCTACAGGGAGAGATCGGCACCGAGGGCGAGGCGCCAGTCGTTGCAGGCGTGCCAGTTCCCCTTCGGGTACTCGATCGTCGCCTCGCCGACCAACGTGAAGCCCGCCCTACGGCACACCGCGTTCGACGCCCCGTGCCCCGTCGCGGGAAACGCGTGGAGGAAGGCGTGGCGCCCCGCCGCCCTCGCCTCGGGGACGACGAGGCGAGCCGCCTTCGCCGCCAGGCCCCTGCCCTGGAACGCGGGCAGGACGCCCCAGCCCGTCTCCCAGACCTCCTCGCCCTGCCAGGTCGTCTCCCAGTAGCCGATGGAGCCCGCGACCTCGCCGTCCAGGGTGATGCGGAACATCTGGCCCCGGCCGTCGAGGCGGAGGTAGCGCCGGTGCCGGTCGACCACCTTCTCGGGGGTCTCGGGGCCGCCCAAGTGCTCGGTCAGCTCGGGGGTGTTGAGCGCGAGGAGCAGGTCGAGGCCGCCCTCGTCCGACCAGGGCTTGAGCTCTACGGCGGGCTGCTGTGAGGAGTCCATGGGGGCACGGTAGGGGCAGGGTCTGACAACGGGCCCGTGCGAGGGGGAGAGTTCAGTGCGCCGCGTACGCCGTCGGCGGCACCCCCACCGTCGCCGTGAAGTCCCGTACGAGGTGGGCCTGGTCGGCGTAGCCGAGTGAGGCGGCGAGGTCCGGCCAGTCGATGGTGGCGTGGGGCGTCGACTCGGCCTGTTCCAGGGCCTCGTGGATCCGGTAGCGCAGGATGATCCACTTCGGCCCGACCCCTACGTACGCGGAGAAGAGCCGTTGCAGCGACCGGACCGACAGACCCTCCGTGCGCGCGAGCGCGGACACGCGGCGTACCGAGCGGTCCTCGCGGACGTGGTCGACGAGGCTCATCGCGAGGTCCGCCCGCGGGTCGGGGGCGGGGCCGAGCGCCGTCAGGAACGCGTCGAGCGCCGCCACGCGCGCGTGCTCGTCGTCGGGGGTGAGGATCCGCCGCGCCGTGGCGCGGGGAGGGGCGGGGAGGTGGGGGAAGACGTCGGGCAGTGGCAACCGGTGGCCCGTCAGCGAGGCCACCTCCAGGTGCGGTGCGAAGGGGCGGAAGCCGCCCGGCCGGAACTGCACCCCGCAGACTCGTCCCCGCCCGGCCAGCTTCTTGGTGAAGAGGCCCGGTTGGATGCCCGCCACCTCGGCGATGGGGTGGGGCTCGGAGGACTGGAAGACGACGTTCACGGACGGGTGCGGGACGACGTGGGAGGCGTAGGGCTCGGTGAGGTCCCAGTCGATGAGCCAGTAGTGCTCCAGGTAGGGGCGCAGCGCCTCGGCGGGGGCGTGTCGGCGGAAACGTACCCGGGCGAACAGTCCGGCGGCGTCCACGATGCCGCGGGTGTCGCGGCGTGGGGTCCCGGGCGTGCGCATGACGGGATCGTAGGCCGGAATGGCCGAATGGCCCCGCCGCCCCGTCGGGTGCGCCGCGCGCGGTGTCGCGTTTCTTCAAGCCGGGGAGGGGCGCGCCTTCGTAGCGTTCAGATATGGACACCACAGACAAGGTCAGTGAGCTGCTCGCTCTCGCCGCCGCGAGGGCCGTTCCCGTCGTACGGGCGATTCCCGGCGGCCGCCTCGGCGACCCCACGCCCTGTGCGGAGTACGACGTACGCGCTCTGGTCAATCACCTCCTCCATGTGGTCGTGCAGTTCCAGGAGCTGGCGGCCAAGCGCGATTCCGACTTCTCGGCCACGCCCGATTACGTGGGGGAGGGCGGCTGGCGTGAGCGGTTCGCCGCCGAGACCGAGCGGCTCGTCGCCGCCTGGGGCGAGCCGGGCGCGGACGAGGGCACGACAGGGGCGATGGACATGCCCGCCGGGACCGTCGGCCGCATGGTGCTGCTCGACCTGACCGTGCACGCCTGGGACCTGGCCCGGGCCACGGGGCAGGAGCCGGTGGCCGTGGACGAGCGGGTGGTCCTGCGGCTGGCGGAGGCCGTCGAGGGGATGGCGCCGATGGCGCGGAAGATGGGCGTCTTCGGGGAGCCGGTGGCTGTGCGGGAGGGGGCTTCCGGCGTCGAGCGGCTGTTGGCCGCCACGGGGCGTGACCCGTACTGGAGGGTCGCGGGCCAGTAGGCGGGGCACGTCCGAGGCCCGTAGACAGGGAATGTCCGAGGGCCCGTAGACAGGGAATGGCCAGGGAATACGGGAGTGGCGCGCTCCGTTCCGACAGGTATAGTTGAACAGTCAACAACCTTCGGAGAGTGAGCCAGCCATGTAGTTCGGGATCTTCAGCGTCGGCGACGTGACCGCCGACCCGACCACCGGCCGCACCCCGACCGAGCGCAATGGGGTCTCCCCTGCTCTTTAAGAGCTTGGGGATGGATCAAGGCGATGGTCGCCATCGCGCTCAAGGCCGAGGAGGTGGGACTCGACGTCTTCGCGACCGGCGAGCACCACAACCCGCCCCTCGTGCCCTCGTCCCCGACCACGATGCTCGGCTACATCGCCGCCCGCACCGAGCGGCTCGTGCTCTCCACCTCCACCACCCTCATCACCACCAACGACCCGGTGAAGATCGCCGAGGACTTCGCGATGCTCCAGCACCTCGCGGACGGGCGGGTGGACCTGATGATGGGGCGCGGCAACACGGGCCCGGTCTATCCGTGGTTCGGCAAGGACATCCGCCAGGGCATCAACCTCGCCGTCGAGAACAGCGGGCTCTTCAAGTCCTTCTTCGACGCCGTGAGCGGATTCGACAAGGACGCGCTCGCGGGGACACCGGTCCTGATCGCGGCCACCGGTGGCACGGCCCGGCACTCCCTGGTCCTGGACCACGCGCTGCGCCCGCTCTTCGCCTACCTGCGCGCCGTCGTCGTACCCACCGGGGTGTACGCGGCCTCGGAGGACTGGGGAGCACAGGGGCTCGCGGAGCGGATCGAACGGGCGGGCGCCGAACTGGCCCGGATCGCAAGCCCTGCAGCAACCCCCACAGCAAGCCCCACAGCCTCTGCCCGCCCGGCGCGCAAGGGCGCCTCGGGCGGGTTCGGGACCGTCGTGCCCTTCGAGGAGCAACTGGCCGCGTTGCGGGGGGAGTAGCGGCGCGGTGGTCCGGTCCTCAGGGCCAGACCAGGCAGTACGCCTGGTGTCCCGCGTCATGCAGGCGATGCGAGAAGTCCTGCCACTCGTGCAGGAGTTGGTAGACGTTGAACGCATCCCGCGGCCCGCCCCGGTCGGGCACCGTGGACCAGATGAACGCCGCCGCGCCCACCGACTCCTCGCCGATGCCGCGCAGGGGGTCGACGACGGTCATGGGGAGCTTCACCACGGCGTAGTCGGGGTGCAGGACGACCAGTTCCAGCGGGGGGACCCTGTGCAGGGGTATGCCCTCGATGCCGGTGAGGACCATCGCGGCCATCGTCTCCGGCTTGATCTTCGTGAACATGCCGCCCATGCCGAGCTCGTCGCCGCCGAGTTCCTCGGGGCGCATGGAGATGGGCACGCGGGCGGCGGTCGCGCCGTCCGGGGCGCCGAAGTACTTGTAGGTCACCCCCACCCCGCCACTCCTGCTGCTCGCCCCGTTCCGCTCGATCCTGCCGGAACCGCTGCGTGCCTGTTCGGGCGTCTGCGCCGGTTCCGCATCGCGCCGGTGCTTGCCACCCCGGGCACGCCGGGGGCCCAGGCCGTCGGTCCCCTCGCCCAGTCCGCCACCGCGATGCATATCTCCACCCGACTGCTTTGCCAGGGCGGCACGGCCCTGTCTTTTCTAGGCCCCGCGGCCCCCGCCACGCAACCCGATCATCGTGTCAGTGACCTCCCCCACGGTCACCCGCTAAAACGTGGGGTGAAACACCTGTCCGCAGGATCTCCGAACCCTCTGACACCATGGCTCGTGTGAGCTTCCCGTATAGCGCCCCAGTTTCGCAGACTCTTTTCGACCGTGCGGCGGCCGTGACGCCCGGCGGTGTGAACTCTCCCGTGCGCGCGTTCCGCGCTGTGGGTGGTACGCCCCGTTTCATGGTGTCCGGTACCGGTCCGTACCTGACGGATGCCGACGGCCGCGAGTACGTCGACCTCGTGTGTTCGTGGGGTCCGATGATCCTCGGCCACGCGCACCCCGAGGTGACCGCCGCCGTGCAGGAGGCCGTCGCGCGCGGCACCTCCTTCGGTACGCCCGGCGAGGGCGAGGTCGCCCTCGCCGAGGAGATCGTGGCCCGCGTCGCCCCCGTCGAGCAGGTGCGGCTGGTCTCCAGCGGCACCGAGGCGACCATGTCGGCCATCCGCCTGGCGCGCGGTTTCACCGGCCGCGCCAAGGTCGTCAAGTTCGCCGGGTGCTACCACGGCCACGTCGACGCCCTCCTCGCCGCCGCCGGTTCGGGCGTGGCCACCCTCGGCCTTCCCGACACGCCCGGCGTGACCGGCGCCCAGGCGGGCGACACCATCGTCGTGCCGTACAACGACCTGGACGCCGTGCGCGCCGCGTTCGCCGCGAACGCCGGTCAGATCGCGTGTGTGATCACCGAGGCGTCGCCGGGCAACATGGGCGTCGTACCGCCGCGCGAGGGCTTCAACCAGGGGCTCGCCGACCTCTGCGGGGAGAACGGCGCGCTCTACATCTCCGACGAGGTGATGACCGGCTTCCGTACGTCGAAGGCCGGCTGGTTCGGCGTCGACGACGTCACGCCCGACCTGCTGACCTTCGGCAAGGTCATGGGCGGCGGCTTCCCCGCCGCGGCCTTCGGCGGCCGCGCCGACGTCATGGCGCACCTGGCCCCCGCGGGCCCGGTCTACCAGGCGGGCACGCTCTCCGGGAACCCGGTCGCGACGGCCGCGGGCCTCGCCCAGCTGCGGCTCCTCGACGACGCGGCGTACGACAAGGTCGACGCGGTGTCGGAGCGGATCCGCTCCCTGGTGACCGAGGCGCTGGCCAAGGAGGGCGTCGCGCACCGCGTGCAGAACGCCTCCAACATGTTCTCCGTCTTCTTCACCGACAGTGAAGTGCGCAACTACGACGACGCGAAGGCGCAGGAGTCGTTCCGCTTCACCGCCTTCTTCCACTCGATGCTGGCGCAGGGCGTCTATCTGCCGCCCTCGTCCTTCGAGTCCTGGTTCGTGTCCACCGCCCTCGACGAGCGGGCGATCGAGCGGATCGCCGCCGCCCTGCCGGGTGCCGCGCGCGCTGCCGCGGAAGCTACGGAGGTCACCGCATGAGCGGCACGGCAGCGGGCGACGAGCTGACCGTCGTCCACCTGATGCGCCACGGCGAGGTGCACAACCCCGAGGGCATCCTCTACGGGCGCCTGCCCGACTACCACCTGTCCGAGCTGGGCAGGCGGATGGCCGACCGGGTCGCCGAGCACCTCGCCCAGCGCGACATCACGCACGTGGTGGCCTCGCCGCTCGACCGCGCCCAGGAGACGGCCACGCCGATCGCCAAGGTGCACGGCATCGACCTGGCGACGGACGGGCGGCTCATCGAGGCGGGCAACGTCTTCGAGGGCAAGACCTTCGGGGTCGGCGACGGCGCGCTGAAGAACCCGGACAACTGGAAGCACCTCGTCAATCCCTTCAAGCCCTCCTGGGGCGAGCCGTACATCGAGCAGGTCGTGCGGATGATGGGCGCCCTGGACGCGGCGAAGGACGCGGCGCGCGGGCACGAAGCGGTGTGTGTCAGCCACCAGTTGCCGATCTGGATCGTGCGGAGCTTCGTGGAGAAGCGGCGCCTGTGGCACGACCCGCGCAAGCGGCAGTGCACGCTCGCTTCGCTGACGACGTTCACCTACCGCGGCGACAAGATCGTTTCGGTGGGATACACGGAGCCCGCGCGGGATCTCGTTCCCGCGCATCTCCTCGCGGGTGCCAAGCCGGTGAAGGGGAAGGCCAAGGCGTTCGGCGCCTGATATTCCGTCATTGATCGACGTCGAGTAATCGCGTGGCGACTGTAGGTCCCTTCTCGGCAAAAGCCCCATAAATATGTGCGACTTGTCGGAACCCCCGTGTTCGTCGCGCCCTCTAAGTGGTTGTCCGTCTTGCATGGCAGATACAGCAGGCACGGACCCAGGGCGCGACGAATGGGGATGGAATGCGCGACATCAGCCGCAGGGGAATGATGGGGCTCGGCGCCGGTGCGGTGGCCGCGCTCGGACTTGCGGGCTGCGGAAGCGGAAGCAACTCCGGCGGTTCGGGAAAGGGCAAGGACGGGCAGCCGGGTGCGGAAAAGCACCGCGCGAAGCCGATCGGTGACGGCTCGACCGCCTATACCGGAAAGCAGCCCAAGCAGCCCGGCAAGCCCGTGCCGCTGCAGCCGGGCGAGACGCCCCCACAGTTCGTGATCTTCTCCTGGGACGGTGCGGGCGAGGTCGGCAACGGTCTGTTCCCGCGCTTTTTGAAGCTCGCCGAGGAACACGACGCACGCATGACGTTCTTCCTCTCCGGGCTTTATCTCCTGCCCGAATCGAAGAAGCGCATGTACCGGCCGCCGAACAACGCGGTCGGCGCCTCCGACATCGGCTATCTCACCGACGGTCACGTCAAGGAGACGCTGAAGTACGTCCGGCAGGCCTGGCTCGAAGGCCATGAAATCGGCACGCACTTCAACGGGCACTTCTGCGCGGGAACGGGATCCGTCGCCAACTGGACGTCCGCGCAGTGGCAGGACGAGATCGACCAGGCCAAGTCCTTTGTGAAGAAGTGGCGTACGAACACCGGCTGGACCGATCTGCCGTCGCTGCCCTTCGACTACGACAAGGAACTCGTCGGCGGCCGCACCCCCTGTCTGCTCGGCCAGAACAACCTGCTGCCGACCGCGAAGAAGCTCGGCTGGCGCTATGACGCCTCCTCGCCCGGCGGCCGTCAGCGCTGGCCCGAGAAGAAGATGGGCGTCTGGGACCTGCCGCTGCAGGCCGTGCCCTTCCCCGGGCACTCCTTCGAGGTCCTCTCGATGGACTACAACATCCTCGCCAACCAGTCGCAGAACTCCACGAAGGCACCGCCGGCCAACTACCCGGGCTGGCGCAAGCAGGCCACCGAGGCCTACATCGCCGGATTCAAGCGGGCGTACGAGTCCAACCGCGCGCCGTTCTTCATCGGCAACCACTTCGAGGAGTGGAACGGCGGCATCTACATGGATGCCGTGGAGGCCGCCCTGAAGCACATCGCGGGCAAGAAGGACGTACGCCTGGTCTCCTTCAAGCAGTTCGTGGACTGGCTGGACGTGCAGGACCCCAAGGTCCTTCGCGACCTCCAGGGCCTCGATGTCGGCCAGGCTCCCGCAGGTGGCTGGAAGGGCCTCGGCAAGGCCGCCTGAAATGGGATCTTCCGCAACCCCGGGGGGTGCGGAAGATCCCCGAAACGGGCATGCGAAACTTTTCACATGAGTGCCGCCTGCCGCGTCCCCAAGACCGCGAACCGCAGCCGTAGCCGTCGCCCCGGCGGCCGCCGCGGGCGTCTGGCCCTGTTCGCCGCAGGGGCCGCGGTCGGTGCCCTGGTCCTTACGGCCTGTGGCTCGGGGGGCACGTCGGGCGGCTCGGGCAACACCAACTTCGTGGCCGGATCCGACGGCATCGCCACCGCCAAGAAGGCGGACCGCAAGCCGCTGCCCGAACTCGACGGCGAGACTCTCGAGGGCAAGCACCTCAACCTCTCCAAGGCGTACAAGGGCAAGATCCTCGTCATCAACGTATGGGGATCCTGGTGCGCGCCGTGCCGGGCCGAGGCGCCGAACTTCGTGAAGGTCGCCGCCGACACCAAGGCCAAGGGCGTCGAGTTCGTCGGCATCAACACCCGCGACCCCGAGCGCGGCCCGGCGATCGAGTTCGAGAAGGCGCACAAGATCACCTACCCGAGCCTGCACGACTCGACGGGCAAGCTGCTCCTTCGCTTCCCGCAGGGCTCGATGAACCCGAACTTCATCCCCTCGACGCTCGTCGTCGACCGGGACGGCAAGATCGCGGCCCGCTCGCAGCAGCCACTGAACGAAGAGAAGCTGCGCAAGATGATCGACCCCGTGCTCGCGGAGAAGTGATGTCCACCCTCGCGGCCATCACGGGCCCGAACCAGACCGTCATGAGCGGAGCGCTGCTCCTGGCCGTGCCGGTCGCCGTGCTCGGCGGGCTCGTCTCCTTCTTCTCGCCGTGCGTCCTGCCGCTCGTGCCCGGCTACCTGTCGTACGTCACCGGGGTCGGCGGCCAGGACCTGGCGGAGGCCAAGCGCGGCAGGATGGCCGCGGGGGCCGGTCTCTTCGTGGCCGGGTTCACCGTGGTCTTCGTCTCCGCGACCGTCTTCTTCGGGGCCATCGGGCGCACGCTGAAGGAACACCAGGACACCATCAACACCGTGCTCGGCGTGGTGATGATCGTCCTCGGGATCTTCTTCATGGGGCTCATGCCCTGGCTCACCCAGCGCGAGTTCCGCTTCCACAAGCGGCCCGCCATCGGGCTCGCGGGCGCCCCGATAGTGGGCGCCCTCTTCGCCGTCGGCTGGACGCCGTGCATCGGGCCGACGCTCGCCTCCGTCCTCGCGCTGGCCGCCGACGGGGCCAACCCGCAGCGCGGTGCCATCCTGGGGGTCGCCTACTCCCTGGGCCTCGGCATCCCGTTCATCCTCGCCGCCGTGGCCTTCCGCAAGGCGCTCGGCGCCTTCGGGTGGATCAAGCGGCACTACGCGTGGGTGATGCGCGTCGGCGGCATCATGATGATCGCGACCGGCCTGCTGCTCGTCACCGGAGTGTGGGACAGCATGATCCAGCAGATGCAGGTCTGGTCAAACGGCTACACGGTGGGGATCTGATCCATGAGCAAGACCGAAGCCCCCGAAGAACAGAACGAGCAGGGCGAGCAGAACGACCTCGGCGCGGCGGGCGCACAGCTGTCCACCGCCCCCAAGGAGGACGCGCCCAACCTCCCCGCGCTCGGTGTCATCGGCTGGCTGCGCTGGTTCTGGCGGCAGCTCACCTCGATGCGGGTCGCGCTGATCCTGCTCCTGCTGCTCTCGCTCGGCGCGATCCCCGGCTCGCTGATCCCGCAGACCAACGTCGACGAGCTCAAGGTCCAGGACTTCATGGACCGGCACACCACGCTCGGTCCCCTCTACGACAAGCTGCAGCTGTTCGACGTCTACAGCTCGGTGTGGTTCTCGGCGATCTACATCCTGCTGTTCGTCTCCCTCATCGGCTGCATCGTGCCCCGCACCTGGCAGTTCGTCGGCCAGCTGCGCGGCCGTCCGCCGGGCGCCCCCAAGAAGCTGACGCGCCTTCCCGCGTACACGACGTGGCGCACCGAGGCCGAGCCCGAGCAGGTGCACGCCACCGCGCTCGCGCTCCTCAAGGAGCGACGCTTCCGCGCGCACACCGCGGGCACGGACGCGGGGTCCGGCGCGGGCGCCTCGGTCGCCGCCGAGAAGGGCTATCTGCGCGAGACGGGCAACCTGCTCTTCCACGTCGCGCTGATCGTGATGCTGATCGCCTTCGCCGCCGGACAGCTCTTCAAGTCCGAGGGCGGCAAGCTGGTCATGGAGGGCGACGGCTTCGCCAACACGCTCTCGCAGTACGACGACTTCAAGTCCGGCAGCCTCTTCGACTCCGGTGAACTGGCGCCCTTCAGCTTCAAGCTCGACGACTTCGAGGGCACGTACCAGAAGTCAGGACCCAACCGCGGCACGCCCCGCACCTACCGGGCCAACGTCACCTACAGCGAGGGCGCCCACGGTCCTGAGAAGAAGAAGGCCATCGAGGTCAACAAGCCCCTCGAGGTCGACGGCTCGAAGGTCTACCTCATCGGCCACGGCTACGCCCCCACCGTCACGGTCCGCGACCCCAAGGGCAAGGTCGTCTACACGGCCTCCGTGCCGCTGCTCCCCATCGACCAGAACGGCACCGCGACCGGCGCCGTCAAGGTCCTGGACGGCTACAAGAACAAGAGCGGCAAGAAGGAACAGCTCGGCTTCAACGCCTTCTTCGTCCCGACCTTCGCGGGCGAGGGCAAGGGCCAGATGTTCTCCCAGTTCCCGGCCCCCGACTTCCCGGTGCTCGCGCTCTCCGCGTACCACGGCAGCCTGGGCGTCGACTCCGGCGTCCCGCAGAACGTGTACCAGCTGGACACCCGGAAGATGACCAAGTTCAAGGACTCCAAGGGCGAGCTGTTCAAGAAGCGGCTGCTGCCCGGCGAGACCATGAAGCTGCCGAACGGCGCGGGCTCGATCACCTTCGAGAAGGGCATGAAGGAGTGGGCGACCTTCCAGATCTCGCAGCAGCCCGGTTCCGGCTGGGCGCTCGGCGCCGCGATCGCCGCCATCGCGGGCCTCGCGGGATCCCTGTTCATCCAGCGCCGCCGCGTATGGGTGCGAGCGGTGCGGGGCGCCGACGGCGTGACCGTGGTGGAGATGGCGGGCCTCGGCCGCAGCGAGTCCGCCAAGGTGCCCGAGGAACTGTCCGACCTCGCCGCCCTGCTGCACGAGAAGGCGCCGACCGCGCCCGAGTCCGCGCCCGAGTCCGCCAAGGACACCGACCCGGAAGCCTCTTCGGCCTCCGACTCCGACCCCGATGTTGTTCCTGCCGAAGGGGCTGAGAAGTGAATCTCGCCACCACCCTGGCCGCCGAACCCAACGAGAACCTCGCGCACATCAGCAATGTGCTGATCTACTCCGCGATGGCCGTCTACCTCCTGGCCTTCTTCGCGCACATGGCGGAGTGGCTCTTCGGCAGCCGCAGCAAGGTCGCCCGCACCGCCGCCGCGCTCACCCCGAGCAAGACGGCCGCCGCCGCGCCCGCCGTCGCCGTCCAGGCCAAGGGCGGCACCGCGACGCTTGAGCGGCCGCAGGTCGTCACCCGGTCCGTCAGCGGATCCCGTGACGTGCCGGACGGGCCAGGCGCCGCGGCGGGCGACGAGAAGGGCGACCTCTACGGCCGCATCGCCGTCTCGCTCACCGTGCTCGCCTTCCTCCTGGAGTTCGGCGGCGTCCTCACCCGCGCCCTGTCGGTGCAGCGGGCGCCGTGGGGCAACATGTACGAGTTCAGCATCACCTTCTCCACGGTCGCGGTGGCCGTGTACCTGGTGCTGCTCGCGCTGAAGAAGAACATCGCCTGGCTCGGCCTCCCGCTGGTCACCACGGTCCTGCTCGACCTCGGTCTCGCCGTCACCGTCCTGTACACCTCCAGCGACCAGCTGGTCCCCGCCCTGCACTCGTACTGGCTGTGGATCCACGTCTCCACCGCGATCTTCTGCGGCGCGGTCTTCTACGTCGGCTTCGTCGCGACGCTGCTCTACCTCTTCCGGGACAGCTACGAGTCGAAGCTGATGCGCGGCGAGCAGCCCGGCAAGTTCGCCACCTCCGTCATGGAGCGGCTGCCCTCGGCGGCCTCCCTCGACAAGTTCTCCTACCGCGTGAACGCCGCCGTCTTCCCGCTGTGGACGTTCACGATCATCGCGGGCGCGATCTGGGCGGGCGACGCCTGGGGCCGCTACTGGGGCTGGGACCCCAAGGAGGTCTGGTCCTTCATCACCTGGGTCGCCTTCGCCTGCTACCTGCACGCCCGCGCGACCGCCGGATGGAAGGGCCGCAAGGCCGCCTACCTGGCGCTGATCGCCTTCGGCTGCTGGCTGTTCAACTACTACGGCGTGAACATCTTCGTCACCGGCAAGCACTCGTACGCCGGAGTCTGACCCGTCTTACCCCGGGGCCGCCTCCCCCGAACCGCGCGCAACGCGTGCGGAACGGGGCGTACCGGGCGAGGCTTGTGCCATGACCGCGACGATCGGACAGGGCACGAGCCGGACCGAGGGCCCCACGCAGCACCTCCACTTCGCGCTACGCCTTCCCCACCCGGTGGGGAAGGTCTGGGCGGCGGTGGCCACTCCCGGCGGGCTGCCGGGGTGGCTGGCCGCCGCCGACGTGTTCGAGCCGCGGCTCGGCGGAGCGGTGACGCTGCGCTGGCTCAACGGCGGGGACGCGGCGGTGCACTCCGGGCTCGTCACGGCCTGGGACCCCGACGTCGTCGCCGAGTACACGATCGACCTGCACGGCCGGTGCCGCTTCCACTTGGAGCCGGTGGGCGGGGCGGCGACCACGGTGCGGTTCACCAACGAGTTCGACGGGGACGACGCTCTGCGCCTGGACTGTCTGGCCGGGTGGCACGACCACTTCGAGCTTCTCGCGGACGTGCTCGACGGCCGCCCCAAGGACTGGTCGGCATGGAGCACGGACCGCTGGCAGGAGCTGCGGGACGCGTACGAGAGCGCTAAGAGCTGACCCGAAGCAGCAGCTTGCCCGTCGTCGTACGGCCGCCCATCAGGCGGTGCGCCTCGGCGGCCTCCGTGAGCGGGAACTCGGCGGTGACCGGCAGGGCGACCGTGCCGTCGGCGACCGTACGGAAGGCGCGCTCGGCGAGCGCGCGCAGCTCCCGGGGGGCGGCCTGCGCCAGCGTCAGGATCGAGAACCCGGAGACCGTGGTGGCCCCGGGGTAGAGCTCGGGCTGGCCCACCCGCCACGGCTCGGCGGCGCTCGCGTTGCCGAAGGAGACCAGGCGGCCGAAGACGGCGAGCGCGGCGAGTCCGGCGCGGAACGCGTCGCCGCCGACCGGGTCGAGCACGAGGTCGACGCCTCGGCCGCCGGTGGCGCGGCGGGCGTCGTCGGCGAAGGCGTCGCCCACGAAGACCTCGTCGTAGCCGTACTTGAGGGCGTACTCGGCCTTGGCCGCGCTCGACACGACGCCGAACACCCTGGCGCCCGCCGCCTTCGCCAACTGGCCGACGACGGTGCCGACGCCGCCCGCGGCGCCCTGCACGAGCACGGTCTCGCCCGCCTGGAGGCGGCCCACCTCGTGGACCAGGGCGTGGGCGGTCGGCAGCACGGTGGGGAGGGTGGCCGCGGTGCGCAGGTCGACGCCTTCGGGGAGTGCGAACACGGTGTCGGCGCTCGCGACGGCGACGTCCGCGTAGGCGCCGCCCGCGGTGAGCGCGGCGACCTCCTGGCCGGGGGCGAGCCCCTCGACGCCCGCGCCGAGCGCGCGGACGCGGCCGGAGACCTCAAGGCCCGGTACGTACGGCAGCGCGGGCACGCGGTACCCCTCGGCGCGGGCCTTGAGGTCGGCGAAATTGACGCCCGCGTAGGCGACGTCGACGGTGACCTGGCCGGGGCCAGGGTCGGGGACGGCCGTGTCCACGACGTGGAGGACCTCGGGTCCACCGGTCTGCTCGAACCGCACTGCGCGCATGGCTGTGCCACCTCACCCATCGACTGTTCAACGAAAAGCGAACACTCGGGAGTGTATGGTTTTCATCGAACACTCGGCAAGACGGAGGCACGGAGCATGGTCAGTCACCGCGCGGCGCCGGTGCACACGCACCCCGACGAGGTCTCCGTGCAGACGGCGCTCGCCACGCTCGCCGATCCCGTACGCCTGTACCTGGTAAGGGAGTTGGCCTCGTCCGACGACTGGACGAGGTCCTGCGGCAGCTTCGACGTCTCCGTCGGCAAGGCCGCCCTGAGCCACCACTTCACCGCGTTGCGCGCCGCGGGTCTGGTCGAACAGCGCGACGAGGGGCCTCGCCGCGTCAACCGCCTGCGCCGCACGGAGTTCGAGACCCGCTTCCCGGGCCTCCTGGCACTGGTCCTGCGCGACGACTGACCCGCACCGGCGCCGACCCGCCCCTACTCCGCGGCCCCCGGCACCGTGATCGCGTCCAGCTGCCCCCGCAAGTACACGTGCGAGTCGACCCCACGGACGTCCGTCCCCGGGTCGCACTCGTAGAAGTAGACGAGCGACATCAGCTCCTCGGCGGGCAGCTCGGCGGGTGGCGGCAGTACCCGGTGGCGCCCCGACCGCCACCGTCCGCCGGTCCAACGCGCCATCAGATCCCCGATGTTGACCGTGAACGCGTCCGGGTCGAACGGCGCGTCCTCCCAGCCGCCCTCCTCCGTGAACACCTGCAACCCGCCCCGGCCCGCCTGCCGGTCGAGGACCGTGACCGTGCCGAAGTCGGTGTGCGGACCGATGCGGAACTGCCCCGGCTCCGGCGGTCCGACGACCTCGGTGCCCGGGTACCAGTTGATGTTGAAGCCCCACGTGGGGTGCCCCGTATGGCGGGTGAAGAAGTCCTCCTCCTCGCCGAGCGCGACACCGAGGAGTTCGAGGAGAAAGCCGGAGAGTGACCGCATCTGCGCCAGATAGGTCTCCACCAGGGCCCGCAGCCCAGGCGTCTCCGACGGCCACGTGTTCGGCGCGAACCACTCCGCGTCCACCACCGCGTCACCCGTCGGCTCGTCCGCGGCGAAGGACAGCGACTCCTTCAGGTCGGGCGGCGCGGCCGTACCCTCCGCGTAGCTGTTGGCCTCCGCCCCGGGCCCGAGCCACCCGCGCCCGCCCACCTTCACCGCGTACGCCCGCTTCGCGTCGTCGGGCAGACGGAAGAACCCACGGGCCGACTCCCTGATCGCCGAGCGCAGAGCCGGATCGACCCCGTGCCCGGTCACCAGGAGGAACCCGGCGGTGCGCAGGGCCCCGTCGACGGTCCGCGCCGTCCGCGCGCGGGCCTCGGGATCGCCGGAAAGCCAGGGCCGCAGGTCGACCGTGGGGATGCGGGATGCGCTGCTCATGCCTGACATGGTGCCCACACGAACCCCCTGTCAGGCCTTATCGACAGCGCCGATCGGTCCATCGGCAGGACGCCCCACTGGCCCGTGGACCAGCACATACGTCCGCTCGTACGTTCCTGCCATGACCACAAGGAACGCCCTGGAGAACCGGGGCACAGCCCAGCTCACCGCCGCCATGATGCTCTCCGGCACCCTCGGGATCTTCGTCGTCGAGTCCGGCGCGAGCGCCTTCAACGTCGTGTTCTTCCGCGTCCTGTTCGGCGCCCTCGCCCTGGGGTCGTACGCCTTCGCCCGCGGCTACTTCCGCGACCACGGACTCACCCTCAAGAAGCTCGGACTCGCCGCGCTCGGCGGGGTGTTCATCGTCTTCAACTGGGTGTTCCTCTTCAAGGCGTACGAGGCCACCTCGATCTCCCTGGCCACCGTCGTCTACCACACGCAGCCGTTCTTCCTCGTGCTGCTCAGCGCCCTCGTCCTGCGTGAACGCCTGACCCGCGCCCAACTGGGCTGGCTGGCCACCGCGTTCGCCGGTCTGCTCCTGGTCTCGGGGGTGCGCCCCGGTGACGCGGGCTCGCTCGCGGGCATCGGCCTCGCGCTGCTCGCGGCCGTCCTCTACGCCCTCTCCACCCTGGTGACCAAGCGCATCACCGGCGTACGCCCCCACCTCATCGCCCTGGTCCAAGTCCTCGTCGGCATCCCGCTGTTGCTCCCCTTCACCGACTTCGGCGCGATGAGCGGCACCGGCACCGGATGGGCCTGGCTCGCGGGGCTCGGTGTGATCCACACCGGCTTGATGTACGTCCTGATGTACGCGGCGTACGCGAAGCTGCCCACCGCCAAGATCGCGGTGCTCGCCTTCACCTACCCGGCCGTCGCGATGGTCGCCGACTGGGCGGTCTACGGCCACCACATCGGCCTGGTCCAGGCGCTCGGCGTACCGCTGATCGTCCTGGCGAGCCTCAGGGTGACGCTTGCTCCCGCACGAGCCGCACGGCCTGCTCCACGAACAGCCGTACGTGGGAAGGAAGCCGCTTCCCCGACCGCCACGCGAGCTGCGTCCACAGTGTGAACGGCGGGTCCCACGGCAGCCGCACCAACGTGCCGTCCGCCAGCTCCCGCGCCACCGCGGCGGCGGGCAGCAGCGCCACCCCGAGCCCGCCCGCCACACCTTGCTTGGTCGCCTCGATCGTGCCGAACTCCATGAAGGAGACCCCGTGCGAACCCCAGCATCCGAGCTCCCGCTCGAACAGGTCGCGGTACGCGCAGCCCGGCTCGGTCGCGAGCAGCGACACCTCGGTCAGCTCGGCCGTGGTCACCGCGGAGCGGGCGGCCAGCGGGTGCGCGGGCGCGGCGACCAGGGTCAGCGGCTCCTCGGCGAGCACCTCGCTCTCCAGGCCCGGGTGGACGCGCTCGGGCTCCATGAGGAAGCCCACGTCGTAGGTGCCCTGCCGCAGCGCCTCCTTCGTGGCATCACCGATGGTCGTACGCAGCGAGAGCCGCACGCCGGGGTAGCGGTGGTGGAAGAGTTCGAGGAGCGGCGGAAGGCGGTAGGAGGTCAGCGACTCCATGGTGCCGACCGCGATGGTGCCGGACGGTTCGTCGGCGCCGACGACCGCGGCCCGTGCCTCGTCGGCGAGTTCGATGATCTGCCGGGCGTAGGGCAGCAGCCGCTCGCCCGCCTCGGTCAGCCGGATCCGGCTGCCGAGCCGGTCGAAGAGTTCGGTGCCGAGGGAGGTCTCCAGGGCGCGGATCTGGCTGGTGACGCTGGACTGGGCGTACTTCAGCTCGGCGGCGGCGCGGGTGAAGCTGAGGACGGTGGCGACCTTCTCGAAGGTCGCGAGCAGCCGGAGCTCCATCAGCTCTCGCTGCCCTTGTCCCGCTTCTTCTTCTCGTCGTCGCCGTCGTCGCCGTCGTCGCCGTCGTCGTTCTTGTCGGGGTTCTTGCTGGGGTTCTCGTCCCTGAGGGACTTCAGGAACTCCGGGTTGTCGTCGGGCGCCACCCACTGGGTGCGGCCCCTTCCGGCGCCGCCCGCGCCGGGTGCCCGGCGCTTCTTGCCCGTGACGAACCAGGCGATCGGGCCGAGGAGGACCTCGCCGAAGAGCAGCACGAGGATGACCCACACCACCTTGGGGAAGTGCCTGACTTCCTTCTCCGGGGTGTTCAGGACATCGATGAAGGCATAGATCCACACCGCCAGGACCAGCAGGAACGGCAGATACCTGAGCATGGTGGTGCGATCCCCCAAGCGGTGGTGGCTGGAGGCGGTGCGAGCCCCCGGTGACGGGGCCAGGGTAGCCGGTGCCGGATACTGGAGCGCATGGCTTATGACGATCTTCGCTCCCTGCTCCGTGCACTGGAGCGCGAGGGCGATCTCAAGCGCATCAAGGCCGAGGTCGACCCGTACCTGGAGGTCGGTGAGATCACCGACCGCGTCCAGAAGGCCGGCGGCCCCGCGCTCCTCTTCGAGAACGTGCGCGGCTCGGCGATGCCCCTCGCGATGAACGTGTACGGGACGGACCGGCGCCTGCTGAAGGCGCTCGGCCTGAAGTCGTACGGCGAGATCAGCGAGAAGATCGGCGGCCTGCTCAAGCCGGAGCTGCCGCACGGCTTCGTCGGGGTGCGCGAGGCGTTCGGGAAGCTCGGCGCGATGACGCACGTACCGCCGAAGAAGGTGAAGTCCGACAGCGCGCCCGTCCAGGAGGTCGTCCTCACCGGCGACGACGTGGACCTGGAGCAGCTGCCCGCGCTCTTCACCTGGCCCGAGGACGGCGGCTCCTTCTTCAACCTCGGCCTGACCCACACCAAGGACCCGGACTCCGGGGTGCGCAACCTCGGGCTCTACCGGCTGCAGCGCCACGACAAGCGCACCATCGGCATGCACTGGCAGATCCACAAGGACAGCCGCAACCACTACCAGGTGGCCGCGCGGCGCGGCGAGAAGCTCCCCGTCGCCATCGCCTTCGGCTGTCCGCCCGCCGTGACGTACGCCTCCACGGCGCCGCTGCCCGGTGACATGGACGAGTACATGCTGGCCGGGTTCATCCAGGGCAAGCGCGTCGAGATGGTCGACTGCAAGACGGTCCCGCTCCAGGTCCCGGCGCACGCCGAGGTCGTCATCGAGGGCTGGCTGGAGCCGGGCGAGATGCTTCCGGAGGGTCCCTTCGGCGACCACACCGGCTTCTACACGCCGCAGGAACCGTTCCCCGCGCTGAAGATCGACTGCGTGACGATGCGGCGGCGCCCGCTGCTCCAGTCGATCGTGGTCGGCCGCCCGCCGACGGAGGACGGCCCCCTCGGCCGCGCGACCGAGCGCTTCTTCCTCCCCCTCCTCAAGGTGATCGTCCCGGACATCGTCGACTACCACCTGCCGGAGTCGGGCGGCTTCCACAACTGCGCGATCGTCTCGATCGACAAGAAGTACCCGAAGCACGCGCAGAAGGTGATGCACGCCATCTGGGGCGCGCACATGATGTCCCTGACGAAGCTGATCATCGTGGTGGACAAGGACTGCGACGTGCACAACCTGCACGAGGTGTCCTGGCGCGCGCTCGGCAACACCGACTACGCCCGCGACCTCACCGTCGTCGAGGGCCCGGTCGACCACCTCGACCACGCCTCCTACCAGCAGTTCTGGGGTGGCAAGGCGGGCATCGACGCGACGAAGAAGCTGCCTGAAGAGGGCTACGTACGGGACGGGGGCTGGCCGAACATGGTCGAGTCCGACCCGGAGACGGCGTCGATGGTCGACCGCCGTTGGAAGGAGTACGGACTCTCGTGAGTTCAGCATCAGCCGCGATCCCGCAGCCGGGACGTACCAAAGCGTTCCTTCGCCTGGTCATGATCGAGCACTCGGTCTTCGCGCTGCCCTTCGCCTACATCGCCGCGCTCACCGCGATGTTCCAGCTGGACGAGAACATCCACTGGGGGCGGCTGCTCCTGGTCACCATCTGCATGGTGGGCCTGCGCACGTTCGCCATGGCGGCGAACCGGATCATCGACCGCGAGATCGACGCCCGCAATCCGCGCACCGCGCACCGCGAGCTCGTCACGGGCGCGGTCTCGGTGAAGTCCGCCTGGACCGGCGCGCTGATCGCGCTCGTGATCTTCCTCGGCTCGGCCGCGCTGCTCAATCCGCTCTGCCTGGCGCTCGCGCCGGTCGCGGTGGTCCCGATGGTCGTCTATCCGTACGGCAAGCGGTTCACGAACTTCCCGCAGGCGATCCTCGGCATCGCGCAGGCGATGGGCCCGGTCGGCGCGTGGATCGCGATCACCGGCGAGTGGTCGGGGCAGGCGGTGATCCTCGGCCTCGCGGTCGGCGTGTGGATCGGCGGCTTCGACCTGATCTACGCCTGTCAGGACGTGGAGACGGACCGCGAGGTCGGCGTGATGTCGGTGCCCGCGCGGTTCGGCATCCCGGCCTCCATCTGGGGCGCGCGCGCCTGCCACCTGGTGACCACGGCGCTGCTCGTCTGGTACGCGGCGGCCAGCGACGCGGGCGGGTTCTTCTGGTTCGGGCTCGCGATCGTCGCGGGTGCCTTCGTGTACGAGCACTCGATCGTGAAGCCGAACGACCTGTCCCGGCTCAACCGCGCCTTCTTCCAGGTGAACGGTTTCATCGGAATCGCCCTGTTCGTCTGCGCGCTGCTCGATCTGCTCGTACGCGGGCTCACCGTCTGAACGGCCCGGGGATAGGCTTCACAGCGTGAACCCAGGAGATACGCAGCGTAGGCCTTGGATCGTGGGGGTGTCGGGTGCCTCGGGTACCCCGTACGCCGCCGCCGTGCTGCGTGCGCTGCTCGCGGCGGGGGAGAGCGTGGACCTCGTCGTCTCGCGCGCCTCACGGCTCACGCTGCTCGACGAGACCGGCATCTCCTTCCGGGACGCGCACTGGCGCGACGACCTGGCGGCGTGGCTCGCGCGCGGCGCGGACGGGAAGCCGGGGACGTTCGACGTACGTCCCGAGTCGCTGGACGGGGTGCGGTACTGGGCCGCGGGGGATCTGGCGGCGGGGCCTTCGTCGGGGTCGTACGCGACGAAGGGGATGCTGATCGTCCCGGCGTCCACGGCGTGTGTGGCCGGGGTGGCGCTCGGACTCTCGAAGGATCTGCTGCAGCGGTCGGCGAGCGTGACGCTGAAGGAAGGCCGACGTCTGGTGGTCTGCGTACGCGAGACGCCGCTGAACGGGCAGACGCTGAAGCACTTGGTGAGCCTGGACGAGGCGGGCGCGATCGTGCTGCCCGCCTCTCCGGCGTTCTACGCGGGGGCGACGCACATCCAGGACTTGGTGGACTTCGTCGCCGGGCGGGTGCTCGACGCGGCAGGGGTGCCGCACGGCCTGTACCGCCGTTGGGAGGGCGAGCTCGGCTCCGGTTCCGGAGGCGGCTCGGGCTCCCGGGGTGATTAGCGCTTCTTGGCGGCGCGCTTCTTGAGGGCGCCGGCCTTGCGCGCGGTGGGCTGGTGGGCACGCGAGCGGTTGGCCAGGTCCTGAAGCTCGCGCATGCGGGCGTAGGCCATCTCGATCGAGTACACGGTGACACGCTCCTGAAGGATCGTCGTTGATCGGCTGAAATTGAGAAAGATTCACAGGGCGTGAACCCTTCTACGCCTTAGATTCTACACATAGACTCGCGGTATCGCTGAATAATGAAAGGCATCGCACCTATGGACGCCGTGGACAGGCAGCTCATCCAGGCCCTGCGGGAGAACGGCAGGGCCTCGTACGCGGAACTCGGGCGGCTCGTGGGCCTCTCAGGCCCCAGCGTCACGGACCGGATCAACCGCCTCGAAGCGGCCGGTGTCATCACCGGCTACCGCGCCACCGTCGACTCCGCCTCGCTCGGTCTCGGTGTCATCGCCCTCATCGGTATCTCGCTCTCCGACGCCGCCGACCACGAGGACGTGGCGCGGCGCCTGAAGGACCTGCACGAGATCGAGGACTGCTGGTTCATCGCGGGCGACGACTCGTACATGCTCAAGGTCAGGGCCAGTGACGTGGACGGCCTGGAGAAGACGATCCGCAGACTCAGCGGCACCCGCGGGGTCTCGCGCACGCGGACCACGATCGTGCTCTCCACCAAGTGGGAGAACCGGGTCGGGGAGCTTCCCGAAGAGGTGTAGGCCGCACCGCCCGCCCGGAGGGCGGGGGAGTACGGTTGGCGGAGTTTGTGGCAGGGCGCGCAGGTCGCGGTGAGAGGTAAGGGCGAAGGCATGGACGCAGGTCTCAAGCGCGATCTTGAGCAGAAGGTCCGCGACGGCGAGCGGCTGTCCCGCGAGGACGGCATCGCGCTCTACGAGTCGGACGACCTGGCCTGGCTCGGCGGCCTCGCCCACGAGGTGCGCACGCGCAAGAACGGCGACGTCGTGCACTTCAACGTCAACCGCCACCTCAACATGACGAACGTGTGCACCGCGTCCTGCGCGTACTGCTCGTTCCAGCGCAAGCCGGGCGAGAAGGACGCGTACACGATGCGCATCGAGGAGGCCGTCCGCCTCGCCAAGGCGATGGAGGGCGAGAACCTCACCGAGCTGCACATCGTCAACGGTCTGCACCCGAACCTGCCGTGGCGCTACTACCCGCGTTCGCTCAGCGAGCTGAAGAAGGCGCTGCCGAACGTCTCCCTGAAGGCGTTCACGGCCACCGAGATCCACCACTTCGAGACGATCTCCGGCATGTCGGCCTCCGACATCCTGGACGAGCTCATCGAGGCGGGTCTCGAATCGCTGACCGGCGGTGGCGCGGAGATCTTCGACTGGGAAGTGCGCCAGCACATCGTCGACCACCGCACCCACTGGGAGGACTGGTCGCGCATCCACCGGCTCGCGCACGAGAAGGGTCTGAAGACCCCGTGCACGATGCTGTACGGCCACATCGAGGAGCCCCGCCACCGGGTCGACCACGTGCTGCGCCTGCGTGAACTCCAGGACGAGACCGGCGGTTTCCAGGTCTTCATCCCGCTGCGCTACCAGCACGACTTCGTGGACATGCAGGACGGCAAGGTCCGCAACAAGCTCCAGGCGCGCACCACCATGGCGTCCGGCGCGGAGGCCCTGAAGACCTTCGCGGTCTCCCGCCTCCTCTTCGACAACGTCCCGCACGTCAAGGTCTTCTGGGTGATGCACGGCCTGCAGACCACGCAGCTCGCGCTGCAGCACGGCGCGGACGACATGGACGGCTCGGTCGTCGAGTACAAGATCACGCATGACGCGGACAACTTCGGTACGCCGAACAAGCTGACCCGCGAGGACCTGCTCGACCTGATCCGCGAGGCGGGCTTCCGCCCGATCGAGCGGAACACGCGCTACGAGGCGATCCGTGAGTACGAGGGTCCTGACCTCACGCTGCGGGACACGCCGCAGGCGATGCGGGTCTGACCCGCTGCCCGTCCCCTGTTCGAGCCCCGGCCCCTAGCGGCCGGGGCTCGTTGCGTTGTCCGGGATGCGGGATACGGTTGAGGCGCCGCACGAGTAATAGTTACTCTGGCTCTATGGCACTTACATTTCAGCTGGACCCCGAGGTCGACCCGGCGCTGCGCGACGGCGTCCTCGCGCTCTGGGCCGACGTGTCCAACGCGGGCGGGGCCGTCGGCTTCGTCCCGCCCGTGACCGTCGACGAGATACGCCCGGAGTGGATCAAGCGCCTGGCTGAGCTGAGCGAGGGCCGCACCCGGCTGCTCGTGGGGTACGACGAAGAGGGCGCCGTCGCCGCGACCGCCTTCCTCGCGTACAACCAGCACCGCCTGATGGCGCACTGGATCTGGCTGTACGTCGTGATGGTGCACCCGCGCCACCAGGGCAAGGGGTACGGGCGCGACCTGATGGCCGCCGCGGCGGACGCCGCCCGTGGTCTGGAGGGCGTCGAGGCGATCCGGCTCACCTGCCGGGGCGGCACCGGCGTCGACCGCTTCTACGCCTCCTGCGGATACAAGGAGGTCGGGCGGGTGCCCGGCGCGATCCGGGTCGGTCCTGGCGACGACCGCGACGACATCACGATGCTGCTTCCGCTGCCGTAGGACTGCCGCGGGACGGGGCACCCCCTTGCCGGACGCGGGCCCTCCCATGCTTCACTGGATAGGCTCGTCCAGCTCGGGCCCATTTCGGAACGGAAGAGTGGATTGACATGCTCCGCTACACGCTGATGCGCCTCGGGATCTTCGTGGGTTGCTTCTTGGTCGTCTGGGGCCTCGTCTACTCCGAGATCCTGCCGCGCGGGCTCGGCGACTCGAACATGCTGTGGGTGCTCCTGCTCTCGCTGGTCATCTCCGCGCCCATCAGCTTCGTCGCGCTGCGCAAGGAGCGGGACCGCGCGTCGGCCACCGTCGTCGCGCGCGTGGACCGCACCAAGGCCAACCTGGAGGCCAACCGCACCCAGGAGGACGAGGCCGACGACGTCGCCCGCGCGCGGACGCAGGGCTGATGACGCGGCGCTGACCGAGCGGGGCTCGTAAGCTTCGTCACACACTTCTCAGGACCCCGGTCCCGGAGCGCATCGCTCCAGGGCCGGGGTTCCGTGCGTCGCGGGGCAGTTGGGGCCCCCGGGGGACGGGTCAAGCGGGGTGGGCCCCTCCGCTTACCTCAAACAAGACCTTTGATGTTCTCAAAGTACAAGTGTTAACGTGTTCGACATGAAGACAGCAGCAGCGCACCGCCACGCCATGAGCGTCCCGCTCGTGGCGCGCCTGCATGTCGATCTCTGCCGCTGCATGTCCGCGGCCTGTCACGTCTGATCGTGACCCCCGCTGCAGTGGCGCCGCTGACCCTTCGCGGTCGCCGCTCCCGTACGTCCCCAACCCCCTGACTTTCCTCACCGGAGTGTGTCCGTGTCCGCGAATTCCGCGTCCCCCGCCGACCAGGTCGGGCAGCCCGAGAAGCCCCAGTCCGGCTTCCGGATACCCAAGTTCCTCAAGATCCCCTTCTGGGCGCAGATCCTCGGCGGCCTGGTCCTGGGTGTCCTGCTCGGCTGGATCGCCCGCAACCAGGACGTCGACTGGCTCGTCACCACCCTCTCCAAGGTCGGCGACACCTTCATCGGGCTCCTGAAGCTCGCGGTCGCCCCGCTCGTCTTCTTCGCGATCCTCGTGTCGATCACCAACCTGCGGAAGGTCAACAACGCCGCGCGCCTGGCCACCCGCACCCTGCTCTGGTTCATGATCACGTCGCTGATCGCGGTGGCCATCGGCCTCGCCATCGGCCTGATCACCAACCCGGGCTCCGGCACGGGCCTCACCCCCAAGGACGGCAAGGCGCCCGACCACGCGGGCTCCTGGATCGACTTCCTGACCGGGATCATCCCGACGGACGTCATCACGCCCTTCACGCAGCTCAACGTCCTGCAGATCGTCTTCATGGCCGCCGTCGCCGGCATCGCCGTGCTGAAGATCGGTGACAAGGCCCAGCCGATCCTGGAGCTGAGCGAGTCCGTCCTCGCCCTCCTCCAGAAGGCCCTGTGGTGGGTCATCAAGCTCTCCCCGATCGGCACCATCGGCCTCATCGGCTTCGCCATCGCGGACTACGGCTGGAACCTCATCAGCAAGTACGCGACGTTCACCGCGGACATCTACATCGGCTGCGCCCTGGTGATGTTCGGCGTCTACCCGCTGCTGCTCGCCTTCGTCGCCAAGGTCAACCCGCTCCAGTTCTTCAAGGGCGCCTGGCCCGCGATCCAGCTGGCCTTCGTCTCGCGCTCCTCGGTCGGCACCATGCCGATCACCCAGAAGGTCACCGAGCGCCTCGGCGTCCCGAAGGAGTACACGTCCTTCGCGGTTCC
Organism: Streptomyces kanamyceticus; assembly: GCF_008704495.1. Classification (NCBI taxonomy): domain Bacteria; kingdom Bacillati; phylum Actinomycetota; class Actinomycetes; order Kitasatosporales; family Streptomycetaceae; genus Streptomyces; species Streptomyces kanamyceticus. The sequence continues at coordinate 4,392,661 of NZ_CP023699.1, read as the reverse complement.
CTTCGGCGCCACGACGAAGATGGACGGCTGCGCCGCGATCTACCCGTCGATCGCCGCGATCTTCGTCGCGCAGATCTTCGACGTGAACCTGGGCATCAAGGAGTACCTGCTCATCGCGTTCGTCTCGGTCGTCGGCTCCGCCGCCACCGCCGGTCTCACCGGCGCCACGGTCATGCTGACGCTGACCCTGTCGACGCTCGGCCTGCCGATGGAGGGCGTGGGCCTGCTGCTCGCCATCGACCCGGTCCTGGACATGATGCGCACCGCCACCAACGTGGCAGGACAGGCGCTGGTCCCGGTGATCGTCGCGGCCCGCGAGAAGATCCTCGACCACGAGGCGTACGAAAGCGCTTCGGCGTCCCCGCTGGACGACTTCGACGAGTCGCCCTCGTCGCGCGCGGTGCCTGTGGCCGCCTGAGTCGGCCTGAGTCCCCGGGTCTCCTCGTGACCCCTGGAGCCCCGCCCCGGAACCCTTCCGGAGCGGGGCTCCGTCGTTTGTGTGCACGGCCTTGACGGTTTCATGGGCGGGTTTAATATGACCCTCAAACAGCGGCTCGGATCAGTTCTGAGGGGCAGTTTCCCAGGAACACCAGCGGGGTTCGCCTCGCCATTTATCCGGCATGTGACAGAAGAGGCGTAATGACGTCTTCCGACATCGAGGTCGAGGCAAAACAGAAAGTCACGGACGCGCTCCAGTTCATTGAGAACCTGGAACTCGATCAGCCCGAAATGCGCTATGTGCCACCCGGATTGGCGCTCCAGGAAGAGGAGTCCGCCGCGGTCGTCGCGGGCAGCATCGTCGCCTTCACCGACGGTCTGAACGGGCAGCAGAAGTCCGACGTGCTCAACGCGACGCTGATCGCCCAGCTCGCGGCCAACAAGAAGTACGACCGCGACGAGAACACCAAGAAGTGGTACGACTACTACCGCTCCGTCCTGGAACAGGTCGGCTGGGTCGTGCCGTCCTTCAGCTTCGCCAAGCTCACCGTCGCGGGGTCACGGTTCACCGTCGACCGCGCCGTCATCGCACTGCTCCAGGCCATCGCCTCACCCGGCGAGATCTCGGTGGCCAAGGCCGCGATCGGTTCCCTGAAGTCCCTGCCGGACAAGGACCGCAGCGTGGTGCTCTTCGAGAGCAACGCGCACAGCGACAAGCTGGGCAACTTCCAGATCGCGGCGTGCGGCGTCTCCTCGGGCGACACCGTGGTCATGAAGATCGGCATGTTCTACTTCACCACCACGGAACGCGTCACCAGGGTGCTGTTCTTCAGCTTCCCGCGCGCCAGTACGACGATGCAGCAGGCCCGCCAGACGATGACGCTCAACGAGGACGTGTACGCACAGGTCCGCGAGGCCGTCATCAAGAAGCTCGGCGACAAGGCGAGCCAGTTCATCGACGACCTGGAGATCTGAGGTCCCGGTGCCGCGGGGCGAGGGGCGCGTCGTCGTCGCCGCAGGCGGGCTCGTCGTCTTGACGGCGGGGGTTTCCGGGCGGCAGGGAAATGATGTGCTGCATTCGCTGCTCCTCGCGCAGCTCGTCGCCAACAGGAAGGTCAACCGGTTCACCGAGGCGGAGAATTGGTACGAGGTCTTCGGGGAAACTCTGGAATCGATCGGTTGGATCGTGGAGAGCCACGAGGGCTTCGTCCGGCACCGGGCCAGCGCCTTTCCCTACCGGGTCGACGCACCGGCCCTCGCGGCACTCGGCGGAATTTCTGACGGGCCTGCTCTCGGTCTGGCCGCCGCGGCGCTTCGGGAGCTGTCCGGGCTTTCCGCGGACGACCGGGCCTTACAACTCTTCGAGGAGTACGGGCAATTCGGGGGACGCGGAAATTTCCAGGTCGCGGTGGCTGAGGTCGATACCGAGGCCGCCGATGGTCTCCTTGCCGTACGGCTCGGGCGGTTCCGGTTCCGCGTCGAGGACCCGGCGACCGTGCTCGGGCGGCTCCTTCGGACCGATTTCCACGCCGGTGACGTGTTCTTCCGCGGGGCTCAGACGCTCCGTCTCAACGAGGAGGTGTACGGGCCGCTGCGGGACGGGATCGCCGCCAAGCTGGGGGCCAGGGTGGAGGCGCTGATCGCGGCGGTGGGCGGGGAGGTGGCGTGAGGGACGTCCCCGCCCTCCGTTAATCGTGGACGGGCCTCCGTTGACCGTACGCTGACCTCGGACGGGGCTGTGAGGGAAGACGGGGGCCGACGTGGTCGACAAGCAGCGGCAGAAGGACGTGTCGCGGCAGAAGGCCGCGCCGCGACAGAAGATCGTGTCGCGGCAGAAGCGGATGCCGCGTGCCGTGCGCGAGCAGCAGATGATGGACGCCGCGGTGCGGATCTTCGGGCAGCGGGGGTACCGGGCCGCCTCCATGGACGAGATAGCCGAACTCGCCGGTGTCTCCAAGCCGTTGGTCTACCTGTACCTGAACTCCAAGGAACAGCTCTTCACCGCCTGCATACGGCGGGAAGCCGCCGCGCTCGTCGCCGCGGTGCGCGAGGGGGTGTCGGCGACGGAGCCCGCCGACCGGCAACTCTGGTCCGGGCTCACGGCGTTCTTCGAGCACACCGCGGAGCGGCCCGACGGGTGGGCGGTGCTGCACGCGCAGGCGCGGACCAACGGGGCGCCGTTCGCCGCCGAGGTCGCCGGGATGCGGGAGGAGATCCTCGCCTTCGTGACGGTCCTCATCGCCGAGGCGGCGCGGGAGGCGCACCGTAACCCCGCGCTGCCCGACCGCGAGGTGGCCGGGCTCGCCCAGGCGCTGGTCGGGGCGGCGGAGTCGCTGGCCGACTGGGCCAACACGGACGCGTCCGTCTCCGCGAAGGAGGCTGCGGCGACCCTCATGAACTTCGCCTGGGCGGGGCTCGGTGACCTCATGGAAGGACGGCGCTGGACCCCGTGAGGTGCAGCCTGCCGGTGGCGGCGGCCCGTAGTTCGAAGGCGGGGCCGCGGGGCGTGTAGGTCACGGTGGAGGGGAGCAGTACGGGGGCCTTGAAGTCGACGTGGACGTGGAGCCGGGCGTCGGGGCCCGCGTCCCGTGTCGGCTCGTGCTCCGCGAGGCAGCGGGCGGCGGTCCACATGCCGTGGGCGATGGCGCGGGGGAAGCCGAAGGGGCGGGCGGCCAGTGGGTGCAGGTGGATGGGGTTGCGGTCGCCGCTGACGGAGGCGTAGCGACGGCCGAGGTCGGGTGCGAGGTGCCACTCGGTTCCGGGGGCGGGTTCGGGTTCGGGTTCGGCGGCCGGTGCTTCGGGGCGGGTTGTCGGTGCCTTGTGGCGGGCCAGGTACGTGCTGTGTGACTCCCAGCGGAGGGTGCCGTCGGTGTCGCGCGCCTCGGTGGTGAGGGTGGCTTCGGTGCCGCGCCTGTGCGGGGCCAACTGTGTTACGTGTACGTCGAGTTGGAGTGCCTCGGTGGGGTGCGGGGCGTGGTGCTGGGTGATGTCGATGGACGTGTGCACGAGGCCGAGGAGGGGGAGCGGGAAGTCTCGGGCGGACATCAGGCGCATGGCCAGGGGGAAGGCGAGGACGTGCGGGTAGGTGGGCGGGAGGGTGTGGGGGTCGTCGGTGAATCCGCAGAGGTGCTTGTAGGCGGCGAGGTGCGGGGGCTTGACGTGTACGACTTCGTGGAGGCGGGTGGTGGGGGGTTGGGCGTTGGGGTGGGGCGCTTGAAGGGGGAGGCGAGGGCGGCTCGGATGAGGGACATCTGGTCCTTTCGGAGTGGGGTTTCTGGCGGGGGCGCCTTGGGCTGGGGTCTGCGCCTTGGGTTCGTCTTGGGGGCGGGGCCGCGGGGGTATGTGCGTACTCGCCATCCCGGGGCGGGGGCTAGTAGGGCTTGCTTCCTTGCCCCGGTCTCCACTGTGCTCCGTTCGCACATACCCCCACGTCCCCTCGGGAGCGCGGGCGGCTGCGGGCCGGTGGGGGTTCCGTCCCCCCACCGGCGCCGTGGCTTGCGCTCCCGTCCTCGCTCCTCGGCGCCGGGGGCTGTGCCCACCCGTGCCGCCCAGCGGCACGATTGCCCACAGCAGCGCGGACCTGCCCACCGGGTCCGGCCCATCGGCGCGGTCGCCCACAGCGGTAGCCCACCCGCGCGCGGTCGCCCGCAGCGGGAGGCGGGGGCGGGGCGGGAGCGGCCCGCAGTCGCCGTCCGGTCTGAGGGGACGTGGCGGTATGTTCGCCCGGAGCACTGGGGGCCTCGTTCCGAGGTGCCCAAGCCGTGGCGGTGCGCCTGGGACGGCGAGGACGGACATACCGCCGCGGCCCCGCCCCACGGCAAGCGAGGCGGCTCCTACAGGAAGGGCCCGTCGCGGAGATACGGGTGGGCGGGTGGGGATAATCCGCCGCGAAGCGGCGGGGTAGTCGCTCCTACAGGAACAGCGCAGCGCTACGCGCCCAACAGGCTCTGGCCGCAGGTTCGGATCACCTGGGCGTTCATGCCCCCCGTCGCCAGCCAGGCGGCCGTCTCGGCGACATCGATGGGGAGCCCTCCCTGGGACAGGGAGTTCATGCGGCGGCCCGCCTCGCGGATCAGGAGGGGGACCGACGCCGTCATCCGAGTCTCGATGAAGCCGGGGGCCACCGCGTTCATCGTGACGCCGTGCTCCGCGAGCGCGCGAGGCGCGAGGGAGCGGGTGAGGCCGATGATCCCGGCCTTGCTGGCCGCGTAGTTGGTCTGGCCCGCGTTACCGGCGATCCCCGCGATCGAGGAGGTGGCGACGATCCGGCCGCCGGGTCGCAGCACCCCGGTGCGCAGGAGCGTGTCCGTCGTGGAGAGGACCGCGCCGAGGTTCACGTCGAGCACCGCGTTCCAGCGTTCGCGCTCCATGTTCGCCAGGGTGCGGTCGCGGGTGATGCCCGCGTTGTGGACGAGGACGTCCAAGCCGCCGTCGGTGGGCAGCGCCGCGACGATGCGGTCGCCCGCGTCGTCCGCCGTGATGTCCAGGGGCAGCGCCGTGCCGCCCAGGCGATCCGCCACGCGGACCAGGTCCTGTTGGGCCGAGGGCACGTCGAGGAGCACCACGCGCGCGCCGTCACGGACCAGGACGTCCGCCACCGCTTCGCCGATGCCGCGTGCGGCGCCGGTGACCAGTGCCGTACGTCCGGCCAGGGGGCGTTCCCAGTCGTCGGGGTCGCGCACCGCCGCGTCGGGGCCGGTCTCGATCAACTGGCCCGTGACGTAGGCGGACTTGGGGGAGAGGAGGAAGCGCAGGGTGGAGGAGGCGGAGCCGGTCGGGCCGGGGACGCGGACCAGGTTGGCGGTGCGGCCGCGGCCGAGTTCCTTGCCGAGGGAGCGTACGAACCCTTCGAGTGCCTGCTGGGCCGCCGCCTGGTGGTGGTCGTCGGGGTCGGGCGGGGAGCCGAGCACGACCACGCGGCCGTTGTCCGCCACCGAACGCACCACGGGATGCAGCGCGGTGTGCACCTCGGTGAGGTCGGCGACGCGGGCCGCGCCCGTCGCGTCGAGGACAACTGCCGCGGGCCGCCCGGAGGTTGTGGCGGGCGGCAGGCCCTGGGCCGTGAGGAGTTCCACGAGGGCGTCCGTGTGGCGGGAGCCGCCCGTGGTGAGGAGCAGCAACTCGCCGTCCAGGCGTGGATGTTCGGGGGACCAGCGGCGTAGTGGGACCGGTCGGGGCAGGCCCAGGCGGCGGGTGAGGAAGCGGCCGGGCGCCGTGGCGGTGAGGTTCAGATAGCGGTCGGCCATTGTCCAACTCCCAGCTGAGTCCTAAATTTACTTCTGAGTAAGGTTACTCAAGAGTCAGGAGTTGGTCGAGACATGAGCCTTCCTTCCGTACGACGCGTGGCCGTCATCGGCGGCAGCCGCATCCCCTTCGCGCGCTCCGACGGTCCGTACGCGACCGCGTCGAACCAGGACATGCTCACCGCGGCCGTCGACGGTCTCGTGGCGCGCCACGCCCTGCGAGAAGAGGGATCCGTGGGGGAATTGGTTGCCGGGGCGGTGCTCAAGCACAGCAGGGACTTCAACCTCGCGAGGGAGGTCGTCCTCGGGTCGACGCTCGATGCCCGGACGCCCGCGTACGACATCCAGCAGGCGTGCGGGACCGGCCTCCAGGCCGTCATGGCCGTCGCCAACAAGGTCATGCTCGGGCAGCTCGAGTCCGGCATCGCGGGCGGCGCCGACACCGCGAGCGACGCGCCGCTCGGCGTCAACGACGAGCTGCGCCGGATCCTGCTCGCGACCCGGCGCGCCACCTCCCTCGGCGGGCGGCTGCGCGCGCTCGGCCGGATACGGCCCCGGCACGTCGTGCCGGACGTCCCGCGCAACGCCGAGCCGCGCACCGGGCTCTCCATGGGCGAGCACGCCGCCGTGACCGCGCGGGCGTGGGACATCGCGCGCGAGGCGCAGGACGAGCTGGCCGCCGCCAGTCACCAGCGGCTCGCCGCCGCGTACGAGCGGGGGTTCTTCCAGGACCTCGTCGTACCGTTCCGTGGCCTTGCCAGGGACCAGAACCTGCGGCCCGCCTCCACGGTGGAGAAACTCGCCCGGCTTCAGCCGGTGTTCGGTCTCGACGGGCCCAACCCGACGATGACGGCGGGCAATTCGACGCCGCTGACCGACGGGGCCGCCGTGGCGCTGCTCGCCAGCGAGGAGTGGGCCGCGCGGCGCGGCGTCGAACCGCTCGCGTATCTCACCGCGTGCGAGACGGCCGCCGTGGACTTCGTGCGCGGCGACGTCGCGGGCGGCGGCGACGGGCTCCTGATGGCGCCCGCCCACGCGGTGCCCCGGATGCTGGAGCGGGCCGGGCTCGGGCTCGGCGACTTCGACTTCGTGGAGGTGCACGAGGCGTTCGCCTCGCAGGTCCTCGCGACGCTCGCCGCGTGGGAGAAGCGGGGCATCGGCACCGTACCCAGGGAGCGGCTCAACGTCGCCGGGTCCTCGCTCGCCACCGGGCATCCCTTCGCCGCCACCGGGGCGCGCATCGTCGCGACGCTCGCCCGGCTGCTCGCGGAGCGGGGGCGGCCGGGGCGCGGTCTCATCTCCGTCTGCGCGGCGGGCGGGCAGGGCGTCACCGCGATCCTGGAGCGGGACTGAGGGAGGGAGGGGCGAGCTTCCGTCGCGGAGGGTGATCGGCATGTGCGTACGGTGACGGGGCGCTGAACGGGCGGTGCCCGTGCCCGGCGCTTAGGGTGAGCGAGGGGAACACCCTGGGAGGTTGCCGTGCGCGGAGCCTGTGCTTTCGCCGGCGTCACCGTGCTGATCGTCGTGGGAGCGGGCGTGCCGGGGCTCTTCCCGGCCGCCGCGGCCGACGCGGACGGCGGGCGGCCCGATCTGTCGCGCTACTACACGCAGAAGATCAAGTGGTCCGCCTGCAAGGGCGCGACCGGGGACGTCGCGGAGGCCTCCGGCCACGCCAAGGACGTCCGGTGCGGGAAGGTGACCGTGCCGCTCGACTACGGGCGGCCGTCGAAGGGCACCGTCGACCTCGCGATGATCAAGCTGCGGTCGAGCGCGAGCGGCGAGCCGCGCGGCTCCCTGCTCCTGAACTTCGGCGGCCCCGGCGGTCCCGGTGTCTCCGCGCTCGCCGGTTCGCAGAAGGAGTTCGGATACCTCGGCAAGGGGTACGACGTGGTCTCCTTCGATCCGCGCGGGGTCGGCGAGAGCGCCCCCGTCAGCTGCGGCGACGCCGCGGACGCCACGGACGCCACGGACGACACCGGGACCGGCGAGGGGGGACAGGACGACCCGGGCGCCCTGCTCGCCGAGTTGCGCGAGGTCGCCGCGGAGTGCGCGGCCAAGTCAGGTCCCGTCCTGCCGTACATCGGGACGGTCAACGTCTCCCGCGACATGGACGTCATGCGCCAGGCGCTCGGCGACAAGAAGCTCAACTACCTCGGTTTCTCGTACGGGACGCGGCTCGGCGCCGTCTACGCGGCGCAGTTCCCCAAGAAGGTCGGGCGGATGGTGCTCGACGGAGTGGACACGCTGACCGAGCCGGTCGCCGAACAGTCCCTGGCCACCGCCGAGGGCAGGCAGACCGCCCTCGACAACTTCCTCGCCTGGTGCACGGGCAACGCGGGCTGTGTCTTCGGCACGGACGCGCGGGCCGCCCGGCAGGGCATGGTCCAGCTCATCAAGGACATGGACGCGATGCCCCTCCAGGCCGCGGACGGCGGGGAGTTCACCGGGCAGGACGTCGTCGCCGTGCTCAGCCAGGCGCTGTACAGCAGGCAGGCGTGGCCCGCGCTCTCGCAGGCGCTCGGCGGGCTCCTCGCGGACGGGGACCCGCGCGCGCTGATCCGGATGAGCGGTGGTCTCGGCAACGGGCCGGTCGGCATGTCCTGGCGTGCCGGGGGCGTGCCCGCCGAGGACGTGTCCGCCGGGGACGTGCCCGCCGACAACATGACCGCCGCGCTCATGGCCGTGAACTGCGCCGACGACCCCGACCGGCCCGACGCCGCCCGTATCGAGAAGGAGATCGGCACGCTCCAGGAGGAGTTCGACGAGGCGTCGCCGGTCTTCGGCAAGTCGATGCTGATGCCGGTGCTGCTCTGCTTCGGGCGCCCGGCGGGCACCGACTACATCCGTGCGGACGTACGGGACGTGAAGACGCCCAAGATGCTGCTCGTCGGCACGCGCGGCGACCCGGCCACCCCCTACCGGTGGACGGAGGAGACCGCGAAGCGCCTCGGTTCGCAGGCCGTCGTCCTGGACAACAAGGGGGACGGGCACACCGGTTACCTGGGCTCCACGTGCGTGCGGGACAAGGTCGACGGGTTCCTGCTGTACGGGGAGACGCCTATGGCGGGGACTTGTGCGGCGGAGTGAGCGCGGGAGGGTTGGGGGGCTGGAGGGCTGGGGGGGCTGGAGGGCTGCCCGTGTGGGTTACCCCTGCGGGGACAGGCGCAGCATCGCCGCCTCGTCGGGCGTGCCCTCCGGCGCCTGGTAGACCACCATGCGCTGGCCGCCCGTCCTGGCCAGCTGCATCACCTCGTACGTCAGGGTCATCGCGCCGACCTTCGGGTGGGCGAACGACTTGCTGCCGCCACCGCGCTCGCGGACGTCGTACCGCTCCCAGAGACGGGCGAAGTCCGGTGACTTGAGCAGGAGTTCACCGACCAGGACGGTCAGCTCGGGGGAGTCCGTGTCGGCGCCGCCGACCGCTCGCAGATGGGCCACGGACTGGGCGACGGTCTCCTCCCACGGCTGGTAGAGCTCCCGGCCCACCGGGTGCAGGAAGACGTAGCGGGTGACGTTGCGCTGCTCGGGGGGCCAGTCCCACAGGCCGGGCATCAGGGCCCTGCCGGGGGCGTTGGCGGCCAGCATGTAGCTGTGCCTGCTCACCACGTACGCGGGCAGCGGGCTCAGCGCCTCCAGCATCCTCAGGGTGGACGCGCGGACCGTCTGGTCGGTCGTGGGATGCGGCTCCGTGAGCCTGCCCGAGGCCAGCTCGGCCAGGTCGTGCAGGCGGTCGTGGGCGTCGCCCGTCAGGCGCAGGGCGCGGGCCAGCGCGTCGATGACGGCGGCCGACGGGTTCGTCTCGCGGCCGCGCTCCAGGCGCGTGTAGTAGTCGACGCTCACCCCGGAGAGCGTCGCGAGTTCCTCGCGGCGCAGGCCGGGCGTGCGGCGCAGGCCCGTGCCCGCGGGCAGGCCCGCCTCGGCGGGGGTGACGCGGGCGCGGCGGGCGCGGAGGTACCTGCCCAGTTCCGTGCCGGTGGTCGCCACCGTGGTGGGCGCGCTCCCTGTGCTTTCGGTCATCTGTCCATTGTCCCTGGTGCGGGAGGGGCGTGGGGGGTTGTGTCGTGGGGGGGTGCCTCTATGACTTCGGTCAAGGGGCAACGGGGGTTGGTGGTTGGTAGAAGGTCCCGTCGCGGAGCATCGCGAAGAGCACGTCGGCTCGGCGTCGGGCGAGGCAGAGGAGGGCCTGGGTGTGATGCTTGCCTTCCTTGATCTTCTTGTCGTAGTAGGTGCGGGAGGCGGGATCGGACAGGGCGGCGAACGCGGAGAGGAAGAAAGCCCGCTTGAGCTGCTTGTTCCCTCTCCTGGACTGCTGTTCGCCGCGGATCGAGGAGCCCGAGCTGCGGGTCGTCGGCGCGAGTCCCGCATAGGCGGCGAGGTGGGCGGCTGAGGGGAACCTGGTGCCGTCGCCGACGTCGATGAGGAGGCGGGCCGCGGTCCTGACGCCGACGCCGGGCATCGACGTCAGGACCTGGGAAAGAGGGTGTGTCTCCAGCAGCTCGTCGAGTCGTTTCTCCAGCAGACGGCGCTGGTCGAGCACGGCGGTCAGGGACCGGGCGAGGCTGGGAACGATCAGTGCGGCCGCCTCGGTGCCCGGGACGACGACGGTCTGTTCGTCGAGCGCGGTGAAGACGTCCTCGGTCAGACGGGCCGCCATCCGCGGAGCCTTGGGCCGCAGCAGGTGGGTGACCTTGCGGCGTCCGGTCTGGCGGATCTGGGCGGGCGAGCCCAACCTCTCCAGCAGGACCAGGACGGCCGGGTGCTGCATGCGCGGGCCGAGCACCCGCTCCAGGTGCGGGTGGACCTGCGTGAACAGGCCGCGGAGCCGGTTGGAGAGCCGGTTGGCCTCAGCGACCAGGTCGTCGTCGAACCCGACGAGCATCTCCAGCTCGGCGACGGTCTCGTCGTCCAGCTCGATGGAGCGAAGCGTGTGCGGCATCGCCCTGGCGGCGTCGGCGATGATGAACGCGTCGCGGGCATCGGTCTTGGCTTCGCCCGGATAGAGGTCGGCGATCCGCCGCATCGTCAGTCCGGGCAGATAGGCGACCTGGCAGCCGACGGCTCGGGCAACGGCCAGCGGCAGGGCTCCGATGGAGGCCGGCTGGTCGACGACCACAAGCACGATGCCGTGCTTGGCCTGGAGTTTCGTGAAGACCTCGCGGAGCTTGGGTTCGCTGTTGGGCAGGCGTTTGTCGAGGGCCTTCTTCCCGGCCGATGTGACAGCGGTGGCGTGGTGTTCGCCCTTGCCGACGTCCAGGCCGAGGAAGACGTCGATGTCGCTGATGTCGATCACGTCGTGGTTCCTTCGGTGCTGTTCACCCGGCCTCGCCACGGCACTGATCGCCACATCCACATTACGAAGAGCCTCCCGACCTGGGGAAAGGCCGGTGGTCATGCCTCTAATCAGCGGTCTGTCAGTGCCTTCGGAGCCGGTGACACCACCCCCCGGGCCATGCACTCGACAAGGGGAGGTAGTCATGCCAACTCCGAAGGCCGGTAGTCCCGTTGCGGGACTACGAGAACGGTAATGGGGGGGGTGTGTCAGGGCCTGGAACGCGGGGGCCCGGTGAAGTGCGGCCTGCCACTGCGTGGGGCTTGGGCGGAGAGTGGGGCTTGTTGCGGGCGGCTCGGGTGTCGGGGTCCAGGGGGTACGAGTTGCCGGGCCGCGGCCTTGACGTCTGTGCCGCCCGCACGTGGCTGGTGTTTCTTCGTCGCTCCGCGACGGGGTGCCCACCCGCCCACCCGTATCTCCGCGCCGAGCCCCGCCTGTAGGGGCCTTTCCCGCCCGCCCACCCGTATCTCCGCGCCGAGCCTCGCCTGTAGGGGCCTCTCCCGCCCGCCCACCCGTTTCTCCGCGTCGTGCCTCGCCTGTAGGGGCCCTGCCCGCACCGCCGTATCTCCGCGCCGAGCCCCGCCTGTAGGGGCCTTTCCCGCCCGCCCACCCGTATCTCCGCGCCGCGCCCTGCCTCTAGGAGCACCATGTCCGTCGTCCTTGATCCGCCCCGTGTCCGGTCCAGCCTCTCCGCCCCCTCCTCCCCCGTCGCCCTCATCGCCGCCCTGCTCGGGTTCACCGTCATCACCATCGACGTCACCGCCGTGAACATCGCGCTGCCCGACATCCGTGACTCCCTGCACGGTGGCATGGCCGGGCTGCAGTGGGTCGTCGACGCGTACACGTTGATGTTCGCGGCGCTGATGCTCTCCGCGGGGGCGCTCGCCGACCGGGCGGGGGCGCGGCGGGCGTACGCGTGGGGCGTGGGGCTCTTCACCGTCGCCTCGCTGGCCTGCGCCCTCGCGCCGGGCATCGGGTCGCTGATCGCGGCGCGCGTCGCGCAGGGCGGGGCCGCCGCGATCGTGATGCCCGCCTCGCTCGCGCTGATCCGGCAGGCGTACGACGACCCGCGCCGCAGGGCCCGCGCCATCGCCCTGTGGACGGTGGGCGGTTCGGTGGCCGTCGCGGTCGGGCCCGTGCTCGGCGGCGTCCTCACCGAGACCGCGGGGTGGCGTGCCGTCTTCCTGCTCAACCTGCCGGTGGGCGCGCTGATCCTGGCCCTCCTGACCCGTACCGCCGCCTCGCCCCGCAGGCCCGCGCCCCTGGACCTGGTGGGTCAGGTGACCGCCGTACTCGCCCTGGCGGGGCTCGCGTTCGCGGTCATCGAGGGCGGGCACCTGGGGTGGACGAGCGCGCCGGTGCTCGCCGCGTTCGCCGTCGCCGTCGGCGCCGGATTCGCCTTCCACGCCGCCGAGAAGCGGCACCGCGCGCCCATGGTGCCGCTGGAGCTGCTGCGCAGGCGGCCGGTCACCGTGGCCCTCGCGGTCGGCTTCGCCGTGAACGCCGGGTTCTACGGCGTGACCTTCCTCCTCGGCCTCTACTACCAGCAGTTGCGCGGCATGTCGGGCGTCGAGGCGGGCCTCATGTTCGTGCCGCTCGCCGTGCTCATCACCGCCACCAACCTGATGTCGCCGCGCGCCGCCGAGCGGTTCGGGCGGCGGCCCGTGATCGTCGTGGGGCAGGCCGTGCTCGCCCTCGCGATGTTCGCCCTGCTGCCGCTGGGCGCCGAGACGCCGCTCTGGCTCGTCCTGTTGCTCCTCGTGCCGACCGGACTCGGCGGTGCCTTCGCGGTCCCCGCGCTGACCGCGCAGCTCATGGACAGCGTGCCCGGCGAGCGCGCGGGTACGGCGTCGGGGCTGCTCAACTCCCTGCGCCAGACCGGCGGTGCGATGTCCGTCGCCCTGTTCGGCGCGCTCCTGGCGGGCGGCGGCTCCGGCTTCTCGCTCGCGGGCATGCACCTGGGGCTCCTCGTCGTCGGACTCCTCCTGTGCGTCACCACGGCCCTCGCGGCCTGGCTGCTGCCGCGCGGCTGAGGCGGGGCGCCCTTCCCCGGTACGGGACGGTCAGTGGGCCCAGGCGCGGGCCAGTTCGGCGAACGCGCGGGCCGCCGCCGTCTCGTACGCGTTCTCCCTGCGCAGCAGCGTGACCGTGCGGGGCGGCAGCGCGGGGGACAGCGGCACGGGGTGCAGGTGCGGGTGGTCGCGGGTCAGCGCGTCGGGCAGCACCGTGGCGAGCGGGGTGCGCCGGACGATCTCCGTCAGCGCGCTGATCGAGTCCGCCTGGACGGCGATGCGCGGCTGGACGCGGTGCCCGGCGAAGTGCGCGTCGATGTGGTCGCGGGTGGCGAACCCGGGGCTGAGCAGCGCGAGCGGGCAGTCGGCGAGTTCGCGGACCGGCAGCGGGCGCGTACGGCCCGCGTGCGGGTGGGCGTCGCCGACGACCAGGCCGAGCGTCTCGGTGAACAGGTCGGTGCCGGTGACGCCCGCCCGGTGCGGCCGCGGCCCGTCGAAGGCGATGCCCAGGTCGAGCTCGTCGGCGAGCAGGCCGCTCTCGATGTCGTCCTGGGACCTCTCCCTGACGTCGAGGGCGATCCCCGGATGCCGTTCGTGCAGCCGGGCGGCGAGCGGGCCGACCAGATAGGCGGTGAACGTCGGGGTCGTCGCCAGGCGGAGCGTGCCGCGCGAGAGGTCGGCGACCTCGCTCAGGGCGCGCTCGGCGGCGGCCAGGTCCTGCAGCGCGCGGCGGGCGTAGTGGGCGTAGGCGCTCCCCGCGTCGGTGAGCCGGACGGCGCGGCCCGTGCGGTCGAGCAGCTGCGCGCCGACGGCCCGTTCGAGCTGCTTGATCTGCTGCGACAGGGTCGGCTGCGAGACGCGCAGCTCCTCGGCGGCGTACGTGAAGCTGGCGTGTTCGGCGACGGCGAGCAGATAGCGCAGATGACGGAGTTCCGGGGCCATGCAGCAACTATAGATGTGGTCGATAGAAGTCATCCGTAGTACGTCTTGGACGCTATAGGCGCAGGTCATGCATGGTGGATCTCAGGCCGGTCCCGCACGGGAATCCCGGTTCGGCACGGAAACCCCTGTTCCGTGCGGAGCCCCCCGGCGGGCCCGGCCGCCACCGAAGGGAGTGACCACGTGACCATCCACGACCTCGGCGAGGGCGTCGCCCGATTCCAGCGCGACGTCTTCCCCGGCAAGGCGGACCTGTTCGCCCGCCTGGCGACCACGCACCGGCCCGGCACGCTGTTCATCAGCTGCTCCGACGCCCGCGTCGTGCCCGAGCTGATCACCCAGCGCGAGCCGGGCGAGCTGTTCGTCATCCGTACGGCGGGGAACCTCGTGCCCCCGTACGGCCCTGGCGCCGACGGGGTTGCCGCGAGCATCGAGTACGCCGTCGCGGTCCTCGGCGTCGACGACGTCGTGGTCTGCGGGCACTCGGGCTGCGGCGCGATGACCGCGCTCGCCGAGGGGCACGACCTGGGCGCGCTGCCCGCCGTCGCCGACTGGCTGCGGCACGTGGATGCCCTGCCGACGCACGACGTGGCCGCCCTGGTGCGTGCCAACGTCGGTGCGCAGCTGGCCAATCTGGCCACCCACCCCTCGGTGGCCCGCGCCCTCGTGGCGCGGACGCTCACGCTGCGCGGCTGGGTCTTCGACATCCCCACCGGATCGGTGGAGGACGTCGAATTCCCAAGTCGCGTCGCCGGTACGCCTGTTCACCAGTAGGCACCCACCAGTAGAACCACGAGATCCATCCCCCCCCGTAAACCCATGGAAGGAAACACCCTCATGCCGCACGCCCAGTTCGACCCCGCCGCCCGTCAGGCCCTCGCCATCGCCGCCGTCGATGCCAAGACCCGCAAGGACCTGTCCTGGCAGCAGATCGCCGACGTGACCGGCGGCCTCTCGGTCGCCTTCGTCACCGCCGCCGTGCTCGGCCAGCACGCCCTGCCGGACCACGCGGCCGACGCCGTCGCCGAGCTGCTCGGCCTGGACGCGGACGCGGCGATGCTGCTGCGGACCATCCCGACGCGCGGTTCGCTCGACGGCACCGTTCCCACCGACCCGACGATCTACCGCTTCTACGAGATGCTCCAGGTCTACGGCACCACCCTGAAGGCCCTGGTCCACGAGGAGTTCGGCGACGGCATCATCAGCGCCATCAACTTCAAGCTGGACGTGAAGAAGGTCGCCGACCCCGAGGGCGGCGAGCGCGCGGTCATCACGCTGGACGGCAAGTACCTGCCGACCAAGCCTTTCTGACCTCTCAGCCCGCGACCGTGAACGCCACCTCGTGCACCGAGTTGCGGGCTCCCGGCGGCGGCTGCACCCGGCCCGCACGGTCCCTCGCCCGCGAGCGGACCGTGTGCGGTCCCGGCGGCAGCGGGCGCATCAGGTGGAAGCCCTGCCAGGTCGGTTCGGAACCGAGCACGTCGAGGTGGGCCCGTTCCCACGGGCCTTCGTCGACGGAGACCTCGACCGAGACGACCTCCGTGCTGCTCCACGCCCGGCCCCTGAACACCTGGGTGCCCGGGCCGAGTTCGGCGGCGGGCGCGGGCGAGAGCAGCTTGCTGCTGACGTCGATCTCGCGCACCGGCTGCGGGGTGTCGTGGCCCGGCAGGACGCGCGTGTAGAACCGGGTGGTGAACGTGTGCTCGGGGCGGGTGTCCGTGAGGACGATCCGGGTCAGCCACTTCACCGAGTTGGTGCCGAACATCCGCGGTACGACGGCGCGCAGCGGATACCCGTGCCGGGGCGGCAACGGCTCACCGTTCATGCCGTGGGCCAGGAACACGTCGCGCCGCGCCGTGGCCAGGGGCAGGTCCTTCACGTACGAGACGCCGTCGTCGCCCTGGAACGAGCCGGTGTCCGCGCCCTCGAAGCGCACGTGCCGGGCCCCGGCGAGCGGCACCGCGCGGTCCAGGAGCGCGGCGAGCGGCAGGCCCGTCCACTCGATGTTCGCCACCGCGCGCGTCGGGGTGTCGGGGCGGAACGGGCTGCCGAAGCACTCGTGCACCGCCGTGAGCTGCTCGGCGGGCAGCGCGCGGAGCGCGGCCAGGTCGAGTCGGAAAGGCCGCTCGACCAGGCCCTCCACCGACAGGGTCCAGGTGCTCGCGTCGATCTCGGGCAGGCCCATGTGCGCGCGTACGAAGACGTTGGCCACCGGCGTCACGAAGTCGGGTCCCGGCGCGGGGTCCGCCAGCGAAGGGTCGCCGGGCGGGGGCGTGAGCGGCGCGGAGCGCACGGACGGTGCGGAGGGCGCGGAAGGTGTGGTCGGTGCGGACGGTGCGGACGGTGCGGTCATCGGGGTGTGGCTCCCCTTCCGGGTCCCTCCGGTTCCGCCGCCGGGTCCGCCGTGCGGCGCTGCGGCATCGCGTCGGACGCCTTCATCGCCAGGACGAACAGGGCCAGCATGGCCAGAGACAGTGCGGTCGGCGCTATGAGCATGACGAGTAGTTCCCCCCGGTCTCCAAGTCCTGCGAACCTCAAGATCCTATGAGGGGCGGGGCGGACCCGCACAGTCCTTTTCCGGGGCAAGGGCGCGGCAAGGGCGCGGCAAGGGCGCGTGGGAGCTGCCGGAGCAAGCCCCCACGCACCCCCACGCGCCCGCAGGTGAAACCCGTACCCAGCTCAGCAGTTGCCCCGCACCGGCTTCCCCGCGAAGCGGTCCGCCAGCCACTGCGCCGCGAACGGCGACTGCGTGATGACGCCGCTCACGTGCTCGCCGACCGGCACCGTGTGCCACTCCACGTTCGCCCCCTTCGCACACCAGTCCGTACGGACCTGCTTGCCCACGCCGTACGGAATGAGCTCGTCGAGGAGCGCGTGGTAGAGGTAGACCGGCGCGTCCGGCTTGTGCGTGCCGACCCCGGACTCCCGCAGGCGCTGCTGCCAGTCGGGCTGTTCGAGGGGGTTCTTCGTCGTCATCGACGCGATCGACTTGAACGAGCCGAGCACCGCGCCGTCCGCCACGCAGCTGTTCCGCATGGCGCCGATGAGCGCCTTGCCCGCCGGGTTCAGGTACGACTCCAGGTTCAGCTCGGGGAAGGCCGCGTTCTGGCCGATGGCCGCCATGAAGATCAGGCCCGAGCCGTACGAACCGTCGTTGAAGGCGGCGACCTTCTCCAGGTCGCCGGGGACGCCGCCGGTCGCCGTGCCCTTGACGTCGAGGTCGGGCGCGTAGGAGTCGTGCAGCTCGGCCGCCCACGACGAGGCCTGGCCGCCCTGCGAGTAGCCCATGATGCCGACCGGGGTGTCCTTGCCGAGGCCCGCCTGCGGCAGCCGGATCGCGGCGCGGGCGGCGTCCAGCACGGCCTGGCCCTCGGCGCGGCCCACCGTGTAGGTGTGGTCGCCGGGCGTGCCGAGCCCCTCGTAGTCGGTGACGGCCACCGCCCAGCCGCGCAGGGTGAGCTGCTGGATGAGGTTGGCCTCCAGGGTGGTGCCCTTGGGGAAGCCCGCGCTGGGCGCGCAGTGGTCGCCCACGCCGACGGTCCCCACGGCGTACGTGATGAGCGGGCGCGGCCCCTTCCTGCCGTCCTGCGGCACGATGACGGTGCCGGAGACGGTGTTCGGCTCGCCCTTCGCGGTGCTCGAACGGTAGTTGATCTTCCACGCCTTGGTGTTCGTCGGCTGTCCCGGCAGGGGGTGGAAGCTGCTCGGCTCGGAGCTCACGAGGTCGCCGGGGGACAGGCTGCCCCCGGCGCTCGCGCTCGCGCCCGTGCCCGGTTCGGCGTGGGCCGCGGTGAGCGGGGCGATGACCGAAAGGCCGAGTGCGACGGCCACGGCCAGGGCTCTGCGGCCGGTGCGGGTGTGCATGCGGCTCTCCCAACTGTCGTCGGTGGCTCTGCTGTTCCTTCTGGACTCTGCTGTTCCGTCGAAGAACGTAGTGACTCATGAGTAAGTAACGGGCTGACCGGGACGCTCACCTTCGTTGACCCCGGCACGCAGGTATCCAGGCGAGCGGCCCGGCGCTACGTTCACAGAGGGGGAGCCGCGGGCTCTGGAACGATGGGGGTGATGGCGGTGCTCGACGACGCCATGACAGCGCTGGCGGCCGCAGGAGGAACGGCGGTCGTACAGGCCGCGGGCACGGACGCCTGGACGGCCGTACGGGCCGCGGTGGCCCGCTGGTTCGGCCGCGGTGACGCCGCGCGCGAGCGGGCCGAACTGGCCAGGCTCGACCGGACGGGCACCGCGCTCTCCACCGCGGAGGGCGAACCCGGCAGGCGGCTGCGGGACGACGAACGGATCTCCTGGCGCACCCGCTTCGAGATCGCCCTCGACGACCTGGACGAGACCGTGCGCCAAGAGCTCGGCGACGAACTGCGTGTCCTGGTCGAGGAGTTACGGCAGACCATCGCCAAGCGGGCGCCGCACGTCACACAGGTCTCGGCGTCGGGGCCCGGCGCGCAGGCCGCCGGGCACCTGGTGACCTACGGCAACGCGGTCAACATCGACAAGATGTACGGAAACCTGGGCCTCGACCGCCCTTCGCCGCCGGATCCGACCGAGGGCTGAGCGGACCGGCGGGCCCGAGGCCGCTCACGCGGCGCAGCCCGCACATCGTCGGAGTGCTGCCCCAGGAGGCGCACTGTTTCCAGGACCGCGGCGCGGGCAGAACGCTCGCCCGGGAGATGGCAGGGGGCGGCACCGCCGTGCTCGGCCAGGTGCTCGCGGGCACCGGCGGGGTCGGCAAGACCCAGCTCGCCGCCCGCTACGCCCGTGACCTGCTGCACGACCGCGAGATCGACGTGCTGCTCTGGATCACCGCGGTCAAGCGCAAGGCCGTCGTCGACGCGTACGCGCAGGCCGCCGAGGAGCTCCTCGGCATCGTGCACGCCGACTCCGAACAGGCCGCCGCCCAGTTCCTCGCCTGGCTGCAGCCACGCGGGCCCGGATCCGATGGGGAGCGCGGGCCCGGCTGGATGGTGGTGCTCGACGATCTGGCCGACCCCGTCGACCTGCTCGCCGACCCCGCCCTGCCGCGCATCGGCCTGTGGCCGCCCGCGGGGCCGCACGGCAGGACGCTGGTCACCACGCGGCGCAGGGACGCGGTCCTCACCGGGCACGGGCACAGCTGCATCGACGTCGGCCTGTTCGCCAGGGAGGAGTCCGTCGGCTACCTCACCCAGGTGCTCTCCGGTGCCCGCCGCGGCCCCGGCGGTCGGCCCGCCCCGCGCGCCGCCGACCACGACGAGTGCGTCGCCCTGCTCGCGGGCGACCTCGGCGATCTGCCGCTCGCCCTCTCGCAGGCCGCCGCCTACCTCCTGGAGACCGACCTGAGCTGCGCCGAGTACCGCGCCCTGCTCTCCGGCCGCACCCGGAGCCTGGCCCGCCTGGTGCCCGAGCGCGGCATGCTGCCCGACACCCAGAGCGTCAGCGTCGCCGCGGCCTGGTCGCTGTCCCTGGACCGCGCCGACCGGATGCGGCCGTACGGACTCGCGTCGCCGATGTTCGAGCTCATCGCGCTGCTCGATCCCAGCGGCATCCCCGGGGCCGTCCTCACCGGCGACGTCGCCCGCGCCTATCTCGCCATGCGCCGCGAGGCGGCCGAGGACGCGGTCGGCGCCGACGAGGGCGAGGGCGTCGGCGAGGGCGAAGGCGCGGTGGCCGAGGTCGCGGTGGACGAGGAGGACGCCGTCGAAGCCCTGCGCGCCCTGCACCGCATGCACCTCATCGACTACACGCCGGGCGTGCCCCACCAGGCCGTCCGCGTCCACCAGTTGGTCCAGCGCAGCATCCGCGAGTCCCTCAAGCGCGAGCGTCTCGACGAGGCCGCGTGGGCGTCCGCCGCCGCGCTGGCGGACGCCTGGCCCGAGGTCGAGCGCGACACCGCGCTGAGCGGCGCGCTGCGCGCCAACGCCGACGCCCTGCGCCGCGTCGCCGAGTCCGCGCTGTGGGGCGACCGGGCCGGCAAGGTGCTCTTCGACGTCGGGAGCAGCCTGTCGGCGGCGGGCCGCTACAGCGACGCCAAGGACTACTTCCAGACGCTCGCCGAACAGGCCGCCCGGCGCCTCGGGCCCGACCACCGCGACACCTTGGAGGCCCGGCTCCACGTGGCCGACCTGTGGGCCCTCACGGGTCACCCGGGCGAGTCGCTCGCGGCGCTCCTCGAAGTGCTCGACGACTACGAGCGGGTCTGCGGGCCCGACGACGTCGACACCCTGCGGGCCCGCCACGAAGTCGCCCACTCGCGCGGTCTGATCGGGGACGTGTCCGGTGCCCTGATGGGCTTCGAGCAGCTGCTCGTCGACCTCCAGCGCGAGGTGGGCGACGACCGGCCCGAGACGCTGAGCGCCCGCGGCTTCCTCG
The DNA here is from genome assembly GCF_008704495.1 of Streptomyces kanamyceticus. Lineage (NCBI taxonomy): Bacteria > Bacillati > Actinomycetota > Actinomycetes > Kitasatosporales > Streptomycetaceae > Streptomyces > Streptomyces kanamyceticus. Next base: position 4,372,340 of record NZ_CP023699.1, on the reverse strand, counting down.
CGCTGTGGTGGGGCGAGGCGGGCGACACGGCGGGGGCGATCGCCGCTCTCGAACAGCTCGTCGCCGACCGCGAGCGCGTGATGGGCCGCGACCATCCCGAGCCGTTCAGGGCCCGCCACAACCTCGCCCGCTACCGGGGGCAGGCGGGCGACGCGAGGGGTGCCGTCGCCGCGTACGAGGAGCTGCTCGCCGACCGGGAGCGGGTGCTCGGCCCCGACCACACGGAGACGCTCGACACCCGGGGTGAACTCGCCTACTGGATAGGGGAGTCGGGTGACCGCAACCGCGGGATCATCGCCAGCGAACAGCTCCTCGTCGACATGGGCCGGGTGTTCGGCCCCGACCACATCGAGTCGCTCGCGTGCCGCAGCGGCCTGGCGTACGAATGGGAGCGCGCGGGCGATGTGGCGGGCGCCGTCCTCGCCTACCGGCAGCTCCACGACGACCTGCTCCGCCTGTTCGGACCGCACCACAGCCAGACGGCGACCGGTGCCGTGAATCTGACGTCCGTGCTGATCACGCGAGGGCGCCAGCACCTGCGCGAGGGCCGGGCGAGGGCGGGCGACGGCACAGTGCCGAGCGATCAGCAGAGTCCACCGACACCCGACGCCGAACGGAGAACTCCCATGCCGGAAGAGACAAGCAAGGCGCGCCCCGCCAGGTTCGAGCAGGCGCTCGCCTGTTTCCACGAGGCCCGCGACCTCACCGATCCCGAGGAGTCGCCCGGTGTCTACGGTGTCGTCCTGCACGACATCGCGGACACCTACCGCGACGCACGCGACCTCAAGGAGGCCGTCGAGTACTTCCGGCAGGCCGAATCGTACAAACGGCGCGCCAACAACCCGAGCGACCTCGCCACCACCATGACCGCGCTCGCCAACACCCTGCTCGCGATGGGCGAACCGACCGAGTCGCGCGACGTCCTTGAGCGGCTCCTCGTCGAGACCCCCAAGATCGAAGATCTGGAGCGGCAGGCCGCCGTCCTGCACAACGTGGCTCTCACCTATGAGGAGTTGGGCCGCATGGGGATGGAGGGTGCCTACCAGGACGCTGTCGCGTCCTACCGTGCGGTGCTCGACCTGGTCGACGGCGAAGCCGACCCCGGCTGGTACGCCACCGTCCTCAAGGACATCGGCGACGCCTACGAGGCGCAGGAACTCCTGGTCCAGGCGCACGCCTCGTACGAGGACGCCGTGCGGTACACACGGCGCATCGAGGGGACGTCCGCCTCGCTGATCACCGTCCTGATCGCGCTCGGCCGGGTCAGCAGGCGGCTCGGCAAACTGGAGGGCGAGTCGGCGGTGAACGGCGCCGGGGCCTCGATCGGCGGCGCCGCGCCGGTCGTCAACGGCATGGTGATCGAGGACGCGGGGGCCAGGCCCGACGGCGCGCCCCCGGCGGACGCGGTGCCGCCTTCGGGCCTGCCGGACGGGCGGGTTCAGAAGGATGAGCGGGTTCAGGAGGATGAGCGGGCTCAGGAGGGCGAGCGGGCTCAGGAAGACGCGCCGCCGCCACCGGACGGCATCCCGCCGCTGCCGGACTCGCCGCCGGGCGAGGGTTCGTAGGCGGGGACGGGAGCGGGCGCGCCGGTCGGGGTGCGTAGGGGCCGTCCCGTCCGGTAGGCGCCCGGCGTCGTGCCCGTCCAGCGCCGGAACGCCCGGTGGAAGGCGGTGTCCTCGGAGAACCCGAGCCGCGCCGCGAGCACGGCGATCGGCTCCCCGCCCTCCACCAGGCCCGCGATGGCCGCGTCGCGCCGCACCGCGTCCTTCAACCGCTGGTACGACGTGGCCTCCTGGGCGAGCCTGCGGCGCAGCGTCGCCGGGCTCACGGCGAGCCGCGCGGCGATCTCGCCGAGCGAGGGCAGCCGGGGCGAGGTGCGCAGGGCGCGGGCGAGCACCCGGCCCACCTGCTCGGCGACCGTCGTGCCGTACTCGCGCCGGGTGAGCAGTTCGAAGGGCGCGCGGCGCAGCATCTCGTCGAGCGCCGCCTCGTCCCTGACCAGCGGCGCGGTCAGCCAGTGCGGGTCGAATCCGGCGCCGGTCCGCTCGGCACCGAACCGTACGGGGCAGCCGAAGAGCAGCTCGTACTCGTCCTTGTGCGGGGGCGGCGGATGCCCGAACTCGGCCCAGCGCAGCGGGATGCGGCGGCCGATCAGCCAGCTGCACAGCCGGTGCCAGATGATGACGAGGCACTCCGCGAGGAAGTAGTCCTGTTCGAGGTCGTTGCGGACGCCGAAGACGGCGTCGTCGCCGCGGCGTTCCAGGACGAGGTCGGGGCCGCCGGGGAACAGTCCGTAGAAGGCGACGCCCCGGCGTACGGCGGCGTCCAGGTCGCGGCAGCCGAGCGAGGCCCGGCACATCATCGCGAACGTCCCCGGCCTGCTCGCCGCGGACCCGAGGCCGAGGAACTCGTCCTGGGTCGCGCTGTACAACTCCCGGAACAGGCGGGTGAATTGCGGGGCGGTGACCCGGGCCCTGTCGTCGCCGAGGAGCAGCGGCGGGATCTCCGCGCCCCGCAGCAGCGGCACGGTGTCCACGCCGCGCCGCTCGGCGCCGCGCAGCACGGCCCGCACATGGTGCACGGTGATCGTCCGCCTGGCCATGTCACGACGTTAGCGCCGGGAGGGGTGACCCGACACACCGCGTCGCTGAGCGCCCCGGTCAGCGGTGCTGACGTTTCCCGTCATCCCGGTGGTCGGGCGCGCTCCCTACCGTCGTACGCATGCAGCTGACGCGGAAGGAATCACCCGAGCCGTCCGAAGTGCCGCCCAACCTCGCACTGTTGGCGGAATGGGCGGCCGACCGCCACGGCGAGCTGTCCGCCCTGCGGTTCCGTCGCGACGAGGCATGGGCCGACCTTTCGTACGTCGGGCTGCGGGATGCCGTACGCCGGGTGGGCCGCGCCCTGATCGCGCGTGGCGTGCGGCCCGACGACCGCGTGGCGATCCTCGCCGAGACCCGCCCGGAGTGGACCCGCACGCACTTCGGCGTCCTGGCGGCGGGCGCGGTCGTCGTCCCGGTCTATCCGACGGCGGGCGACGAGGAGGTCGCCTGGGTCCTCGGGGACTCCGGCGCGACGGTGGTGATCTGCGAGGACGCCGCGCAGGCGGCGAAGGTGGAGCGGCTGCGGGAGCGGCTGCCCGGCCTGCGGCACCTGGTCCTCATGGGCGAGGAGCCCGGCGAACTGGCGGCTGAGGAAGCCCTGTTGGCCCGTGCGGCGGCGCGGCGACCCGGCGACCTGGCCACCATCATCTACACCTCGGGCACCACGGGCCTGCCCAAGGGGTGCCTGCTCACCCACGGGAACCTGCTCGCCGTGCAGGGCGCCACGCTGCCGCTGATCGACGGGGGGCCCGGCGACTCGACGTACCTCTATCTGCCGCTGGCCCATCTCCTCGCCCAGCTCATCGAGTTCACCACCCTCATCGAGGGCGGGGTGCTCACGTTCTACGGCGGGCGCATCGAGAACGTCGTCGCCGAGCTGGCCGAGGCGCGCCCCACCCATCTCCCTTCCGTGCCCCGCCTGTTCGAGAAGGTGCGGTCCGTCGTGCTGTCCCTCGCCGAGGCGGAGGAGGGCGGCCGCGAGCGGTTCGACGAGGCCGTACGCATCGGGGTCCTGGCCGCCGACGGCGTCCTGCCGCCCGAGCTCAGGGATGCCCACGAGGCCGCGGACAAAGCCCTCTACGGCCTGGTCAGGCAGGCGCTCGGCGGCCGCGTCCGGTGGGCGCTGACCGGCGGCGCGCCCATCGCCCCCGACACCATCGACTTCCTGCGGGCCTGCGGGATCGCGGTCTACGAGGGGTACGGCATGACGGAGTCGGCCGGGGTGCTCACCCTCAACCACCCGGGCGCCGTGCGGTACGGGACCGTCGGCCGCCCCGTCGACGGCGTCGAGCTGCGGATCGCGGACGACGGGGAGGTGCTCGCCAGGGGCGCCATGGTCTTCCCCGGCTACCACCACGACCCCGAGGCCACCCGCGAGGCCGTCGACGCCGACGGCTGGCTGCACACCGGCGACCTGGGGGAGCTCGACGCGGACGGATTCCTCACCATCACGGGGCGCAAGAAGGACCTCATCATCACGTCCGCGGGCAAGAACCTCACGCCGTCGCTGACCGAACTCGCCCTGCAGAACTCGCGGTTCGTGTCGCGCGCGGTGATGGTGGGGGACCGGCGACCCCATCCGGTGGCGCTGATCACGCTGGACGCGGAGGAGGTCACCGGGTGGGCAGCGCGGAGCGGCGTGCGGCTCGGGGAAGGGCCGCCGTCCCGCGACCCGCGGGTGCGCGCCCTGGTCCAGGAGGCCGTGGACGCCGCCAACGCCACCGTTTCGCGCCCCGCCCGCATCCGTGACTTCGCCGTACTCGACGAGGACTTCACGGTGGCGGACGGGCTGCTCACGCCGAGCCTGAAGGTGCGCAGGCAGGCGGTGACGGAGCGGTACGCGGAGGTGGTGGAGGGGTTGTACGGGGAGCGGGTGGAGGGGTCGTACGGGGAGCGGGGCGCGGCCGACCCGGCTAGTGGACCCCGGCCAGACGCAGCAGCGCCGTAGCCCCGGCCGCGCCCACCACGACCACCGCGAACGGCGCCCTGCACCAGGCGAGGACCCCGCCGACGAGCACACCGGCGGGCCTGGCCCACCCGGCGAACCCCTGCCCCTCGGTGAACGCCCCCGTGGCGAGCAGCGCGACGAGCAGGACGGTGGCGCCCACCGTCAGCAACTCCTGTACGCGGGCGGGCAGTTCGACCCGCCCGTGCAGTGCGGGACCGGCCAGACGGAAGACGTAGGTGCCCGCGGCGAGGGCGAGGACGCAGGCGAGCGTGGCGTTCACGAGGCGCTCCCGGGGGCGGTGGTGTGGTCGGTGCGATCGGTGCGATCGGTGCGATCGGTGCGGGGACGGCGGGGACGGCGGGGACGGCGGGGACGGCGGGGATGGCGGGGTCCGCGGCGTGCCGCGAGCAGGCCGAGCAGCGCGAGCAGCACGGGGACGCCCGCGGGCAGCAGCGGCGCCGCCACGACCGCGATCACCGCACCGGCCGCCGATGCCCGCCGGGCCGCGCTGTCGGCGCGCAGCGCGGGAAGTACCAGGGCGAGCAGCACGGCGGGGAACGCCGCGTCGAGCCCGAACCGGTCCGTGTCACCGAGCGCGGACCCGGCGAGCGCGCCCGCGAGCACGCTGAGGTTCCACGCCACGAACAGGCCGATGCCGGATATCCAGAAGGCGGCCTTGCGCTGCTTGCCGCCGTTCTGGGCGAGCACGAACGCGGCCGTCTCGTCCGTGATGAGGTGCGCGCCGATGAGCCGCGCCGTCCAGGAGCGGCCCAGGTCGTCGGCGAGGGCCAGACTGAACGCCGCCGTACGGGAGTTGAGGAGCAGCCCTGTCGCCGCGGCGGCCACCGGGCCGCCGCCCGCGGTGAGGATGCCGACGGCGCTGAACTGGGCGGAGCCCGCGTACACGAGCAGCGACATGAGCACGGGGACCCAGACGGGAAGCCCGCCCGCGACGGCGATGGCGCCGAAGGAGACACCGACGACGGCGTCGGCGAGCCAGACGAGCGCGATGTCGCGCAGGACGCCGGGGGGCAGGTGGGCGAGGCGGACGAGACCGGGGCGGGAGCCCTCGTCCATTCGTCGTGTCGGGTCATCTGTTCGGTGTGGCGAACGCATGCGTCGTAGGATGGGCGGAGCGGGGAGCGTTCGTCAAGCCGAACGATCGGTCCCCTTTAGCGAACGCACGGGGAGAATCAGGAGCGAACGACGTGACGACCGACGGGTCCCGCATGCCCCGCGAGTGGGTCGCGGCCGCACTGCGCCGCGAGCGGACCAAGGCAGGCCTCTCCCTCTCCGAACTGGCCAAACGGGCGGGCATCGCCAAGTCCACCCTGTCCCAGCTGGAGGCCGCCACCGGCAACCCAGGCATCGAGACGCTCTGGTCCCTCGCGGTGGCGCTCGGCGTCCCGTTCAGCGTGCTCGTGGAGTCCCCGGCCCCGGCGGTCACGGTGATCCGCGCGGGCGAGGGCCCCTCCATGCGCGCGGAGAACTCCTCGTACGTGGGCACGCTGCTCTCCGGCGGCCCGACGGGGGTCCGCCGTGACATCTACCACGGAGCGCTGGAGCCCGGCCCCGCCCGCGAGTCGGACCCCCACATCCCCGGCTCCGTCGAGCACATCGTCATCAGCACGGGCCGCCTCCTTGCGGGGCCGCGGGGCGAATCGGTGGAACTGTCCCCCGGCGACTACATGTCCTACCGGGGTGACGTCCCCCATGCCTACGAGGCGCTGGCCCCTGGTACGACGTTCGTCCTGGTGATGCAACACGTGTGACCCCCCCGCGGGCGGGTGGGGGCTGGCCGCGCAGTTCCCCGCGCCCCTTACGGGGCACCCCGGGGCGCGGCCGTTAAGGGGCGCGGGGAACTGCGCAAATCTTTAAGGCGCGCGAGCGAGCGGGCGGCCAGGAACACGGGTGTAAGGGGCGCGGGGAACGGCGCAATCTTTTAGGGGCGCGGGGAACTGCGCGACCAGCCCCCACCCACCCGCAGACGCAAACGAACCGAGCTCACCCCTTCCGAGGCCTAGAGGCCAGCAACTGCTCGCGCAGCGCAGTGAGTTGATGCGAAGTATCAACAGCGCGCCCCTCATCCAGCGTGGTCAGCGCCAGCAACACCGCATCGGCGACGACCAACGCCGTAAGCGCCTCCGTGGTAATCCCCGTAGGCGTATGCGGAGCAGTAAGCACCGCATCGACCCGCCCCCCGTACAACTCGGCAAGTTCATCCGTCACCAGCACGACCCGCGCCCCCACCGCCCGAGCCCGCTCGACGAGCACGGAGATCTCGGCGAGCGCCCGCCCCGGCTGGAAGATCACCACCGCGTCCCCCTGTCGGATCCCGAGCAGGTGGTCGGCGAGCGCGAAGCCGGTCGCGCCGACGTACCGAGCGCGGCGCCCGATCCGGCCCAGTGCCAACGCCATGTGCCGCGCCGCGAGTTCGGACGCCGCGACCCCGTAGCAGTGGATCTCGGCGGCGTCGGCGAGCACCCCCACCGCGTCCCGCAGTGCGTCGTCCGGGGTGAGGCGCCGCGCGTGCTCGATGCGTTCCTGCGCCTCGTCGAAGACGTCGTCCCAGATGTCGCCGAGGTCCCTGCCCACATGGGCGATGCGCTGCTTGAGGCGCACCTCGGGGGCCACCGCCGAGGTGAAGTCCGACGCCAACTCCCGCTTGAGGGCGGGGAGTCCGGTGTATCCGAGGCGCTGCAGCGCGCGCACGACCGTGGCGTTGCTCGTGCCGCTCGCCGTGCCGAGTTCCTGCGCGCTGGCGAAGAGCAGCGACTCGGGCGGCGCGCTCGCCAGGTACTGGGCGACCGCGCGCTCGGAGGCGGACAGGGCTTCCCACTGGTCGCGCACGGCGGCCCTGAGCCGCTCCACACCCTCTGAAATTTCCATTACGGCTATTGACTCTCGTGTGACGGCGGTTACTCTCCTGGGCAACGCATTCCAAAGGGAGAGCTTCTTGTAACCGACGTTACAGGCTCCCCGTCGCTAGGAGAACCATGGCACCCCGCACGCTCCCCGTGATCGAGATCTCCGGAACGCCCACCGAGCGCGGCCGCCAGTACGGCGAGGCCGTCCGCCCCCAGCTGCACGCCGCGCTCGGCTACTACGAGGAGGCCTTCGGCCACTCCGCCGGGCTGACCTGGGACCGCGTCACCGCGCGGGCCGCCCGCTGGCTGGAGCCCGTCCGCGACTACGCCCCCGACCTGGTCGAGGAGATGGAGGGCATAGCCGAAGGGGCGGGGGTGACCCTCCTCGACGTCCTCGCGCTCAACGCCCGGGGCGAGGTCATCTACGACAAGTCGTTCGCCGAGATGGCGCCGGACGAGGAACCCGCCGACGGCTGCACCTCCTTCGCCGCCTACGACGAGGCCAGCGGCGACGGCCACGTCTGGGCGGGCCAGAACTGGGACTGGCGCGCGGGCGTCGCCGACACCGTCGTCATGCTGCGGATCGTGCAGCCCCCGAAGCCCACCCTGATCATGCAGGTCGAGGCGGGCCAGATCGGCCGCCAGGGCGCGAGCTCCGCCGGGATCGCGCTCAACGCCAACGGCCTCGGCGGCCGCTTCGACGACGCGGTGGGCCTGCCGCAGACCGTCGTACGCCGCAGCGTCCTGGACCAGCCCACCATCACCGACGCCCTCGACGTGCTCTGCCGCGCCCGCGCCCACATCGCCAGCAACGCCCTGCTCACCTGCCGCGAGGGCTTCGCCATCGACCTGGAGACGACGCCCGCCGGGCACGGCTGGATGTACCCGACCGACGGCCTCCTCGTGCACGGCAACCACTACCAGGCGGGCATCCCCGCCGCCCTCGCCGACGGCTACCGCCCCATGTCGTCCGACTCCCTCGTCCGCGTCCCCCGCGCCGAACAGGGACTGCGGGCGCTGCGCGACGCCACCGGGCCCGACGAGTCCCGCAAGCTGATCAAGCAGGCCATGTCCGACCACCTCGGTCTTCCCGAGTCGCTGTGCACCCACCCGGATCCGCGCCAGGAGCCGGTCCGGCACTGGGCCACGCTCGTCTCCTCCTGTGTGGACCTGACCAGCGGCGACTACCACGTCACCGCGGGCACCCCGTGCGACCGCGACTACCAGCACCTGCCCTGGAACCTCTACGAAGGACCGTACGGAGACCACTCATGAGAACGTCCCAGCGCGGTCGGCACGCGGTCGCCGCGGGCCTCGCCGCCACCGCCCTGCTCGCCACCGCCTCGTGCAGCGGCGCCGACACGGCCGCCACCGGCGGCGCCCCCGCCGACGCGGCGAAGCTCAAGCTGACCGCGTCGACCCCGGCCGCCAAGGGGCACCAGGACAAGGCCAACTGGCTCCTTGAGGACGAGCCCGACTCGCTCGACCTCGACACCCAGGGCTCCAGCGCGGGTCGCGTCGTCCTCACCAACGTCTGCGAACGGCTCTACCAGCTCCAGCCCGACAATACGGTCAAGCCCTTCCTCGCCGAGAAGGCCCACGCGCCCGACGACAGGACCCTCGTCCTGACCGTGCGCGACGGCGTCACCTTCCACGACGGCTCGAAGCTCACCGCCGACGACGTCCTGTGGAGCCTGAAGCGGCACGCCGATCCCGACATGGAGCAGGCCGACGAATTCGGCAACGTCCGCTCCATGAAGAAGAGCGGCGCCCGCGAGATCACCATCCGCTTCAAGGCCCCCGACGCCCTCTTCACCAAGGCGCTCGCGGGCGACGCGGGCATCGTCTGGAACGAGAAGCAAGTCACCGCCGCCGGAAAGGACTTCGGCACCCCGGGGCAGGGCGACGCCTGCTCGGGCCCGTACACCCTGGGCAGCTGGAAGTCCGGCGACTCCCTCACCATCGAGGCGTACGACAAGTACTGGGGCGCCAAGCCGCTCACCGACCGCGTGACCTTCCGCTGGGCCTCCGACAGCGCCCTGGTCAACGCGCTGAAGACGGGCGCGGCCGACGGGGCGTACGCCGAATCGCCCAACACCGCCTCCGCGTTGCGCGGCACCAAGGGCATCGACCAGTACTACGGCCCCTCCACGGCATCCCTCGTCCTCATCCCGACCGCCCGCGGCGGTCTGAAGGACCCGCAGATCCGCCGCGCCCTCTCCCTCGCCATCGACCGCACCGGCATCGCGCGGTCCGGCTACGGAGGGCTCGTCCAGCCCTGGGCGACACCCGTCGGATCCGGCGCCTGGGGCTACGAGAAGCAGCGGTTCGCCGCCGCCCAGGACGAGTTGGACGACGTCGCGCCCGCCTCGCCCACCGCCGACGACCTCGCCGAGGCCAAGCGTCTGGTGAAGTCCGCGGGCGCCCCCGCCGACCCCGTCGTCATCGGCACCGACAGCAGCCAGGGCCGCACGGTCGTCGCCAACGCGGCGCGCGCCGCCCTCCAGCGCATCGGCCTCAAGGGACAGATCAAGACCGTCCCCACCGCCCAGTTCGAGGAGTTCTACAGCGACCCGGGGGCCCGCGCCGACATCGACGTGCTGGTCGGCGACTGGTACATCTCCAAGGCCGACCCCATGGGCTTCTACGACAACGGCCTCTCCGACTCCTCCAACAACTGGGTCGGCTTCAAGGACAAGACGTACGACAAGCTCGTCCACCGGGCGCTCGGCACCCTCGACGACAAGCGCCGCGCCTCTCTCGCCCTCGACGTGCAGCGCCGCTTCTCCGACGCGGCCGTCTGGATCCCGCTCGCCCAGGTGCCCTCCGCGCTGGTCATCGACGACCGCATGACGGGCCCGCCCGCTTCCCAGTCCTACCTCTACTACCCGTGGGCCGCCCGACTCGGCCTGAAGAAGGGCTAGGTGAGCCACATGACGTCACTCGTCTCCCGGGTGTCCCGCCGCCTGCTCGGCCTCCTCGCCACGCTCTTCGCCGCGTCGTTCGTCATCTTCGCCGCCGTGTACGCGGCGCCCGGCGACCCCGCCGTCTTCCTCGCGGGCGGCCGCGACAAGCTGACCCCCGAGCGGCTCGCCACCGTCCGCGCCCAGTACCACCTGGACGAACCCCTCGTCGTCCAGTACGGGCGGTGGCTGTGGGACTGCGTCCACTTCGACCTGGGCCGCTCCTTCAAGTACAGCGACCAGGTCTCCGATCTGGTCGCGGCCCGCTTCCCCACCACGCTCCAACTCGTCGCGTACGCCACGGTCCTGTTCGTCGTCCTCGGCGTCGGCGCGGGCATCCTCGCGGCCGTGAAGCGGTCCACCTGGGTCGACTCCCTGGTCGTGGGCGGCACGACGCTCGCCGCCTCCGTACCGTCCTTCGTCGCCGCCATCGCGCTCGTCTCGCTCTTCGGCGTCCAGCTCGGCTGGTTCCCGGTCACCGGCAGCGGCGAGGGAGTCACCGGCACCCTGCGCCATCTGACCCTGCCCGCCCTGTCGTTGGCGCTCGGCGCCCTCGCGATCATCAGCCGCGTCACCCGCCAGGCCATGGCCGACGCGGCGGCCTCCGACCACGTGGAGGTGGCCCGCGCCTCCGGCGTCCCCGAGCGCGACATCATCCGCCGCCACGTGCTGCGCAACGCCCTCGGACCCATCGTCACGATGTGCGGCCTCGTCATGGCCGGGATGCTCGCGGGCACCGTCGTCGTCGAGACCGCCTTCGGCATCAGCGGCATCGGCTCGCTCCTCGTCGGCGCCATCAACACCCACGACTTCCCCGTCGCCCAGGCCGTCCTGCTCCTCATGGTCACCGGCTACATCGTGGTGACGACGCTGGTGGACGTCGTCCATCCGCTGCTCGACCCGCGCGTGAAGGAGGCCACCTCATGACGGCGCCCGCGCTCGCCCTCGCGCCTTCGGCCGTACGCCGCCGACGCCCCGTCGGCGTCATGATCGCCGGAGCGTTCCTCGCCCTGGTGGTCCTGGCCGCCGTGTTCGCACCGCTGCTCGCGCCCTACGCGCCCGACACCATCGACCTGTCCGCCTCCCTGGTCGGCACGGGCGGCGACCACCTCCTCGGCACCGACTCCTCCGGGCAGGACCTGCTCTCCCGCGCCCTGCACGGGGCCCGCACCAGCCTGATCGCACCGGTGCTCCTCCTCGCGGTGGCGGCGGTCCTCGGCGTCACGCTCGGCGTGCTCGCCGCGTGGCGCGGCGGCTGGGTCGACGCCCTGGTCTCCCGCCTCACGGACGTGATGTACGCCTTCCCCGGCCTCCTCTTCACCGTCCTGATCATCGCCGTCTTCGGCGCGGGCATGACGACGTCCGTCCTCGCGCTCGGCCTCGCCTTCACCCCGACCATCGCCAAGTACACGCGCTCACTGGCCCTTTCGGAGGCCCGCAAGCCCTACGTCGACGCGTACCGCGTCCTGGGCATGGGCGGCGCCCGCATCTGCGCGGCCCACGTCGTACCGAACCTGGCCCGCGCGGTCCTGGGCTACCTGGTCGTGCTCTTCGGCGAAGCACTGATGTCCCTCGCGACCCTCTCCTACCTCGGATTCGGCGCCCAACCCCCCTCCTCCGACTGGGGCTTGATGGTGCAGGAGGGCCAGGCCGCCGTCGTCCAGGGCGCCCTGCTGCCCGCGATGGTGCCCGGCACGGCCATCGCCCTCGTCGTCGTGTCCTTCAACGTGGTCGGGGTCTGGGCCGCCGACCGGCTAGGGAGGCAGTGACCATGACGCTGCTCGACATCAAGGACCTCACCGTCCGCATCCCCGGGGCCGCGCGCCCCGTCCTCGACTCGGTCTCGCTGCACGTCGCCCCCGGCGAAGTCGTGGGTCTGGTGGGCGAATCGGGCTCGGGCAAGTCGACGACGGCGAAGGCGGCGATCGGCCTGCTGCCGTCCGGCGCGACGGCGACCGGCTCGGTCCGCTTCTCCTCCGACACCGACGTACTCGCCCTCACCGGCGAACGCCTGCGCGCCCACCGGGCCGGCCCCGTCGCCATGGTCCACCAGGACCCGCGCGCCGCCCTCAACCCGGTGCGCCGCATCGGCGACTTCCTCCAGGAACGCGGCGCGGACCGCGCTCGCGCGGTGGAACTCCTGGAAGCGGTGGGCCTGTCCTCCCCTGCCCGCCGCCTGCGCCAGCGCCCGCACGAACTCTCCGGCGGCATGCTCCAACGCGTGGTCATCGCGGGCGCCCTGGCCGCCGAACCGCGCCTGCTCCTCGCCGACGAGGCGACCAGCGCCCTGGACGTGACGACCCAGGCGGAGATCCTCGCCCTCCTGCGCACCCTGCGCGCCGACCGCGACCTCGGCCTGCTCCTCATCACGCACGACCTGCACCTGGCGGCGGCGTACTGCGACCGCGTGTACGTCATGTACGCGGGCCGAGTGGTCGAATCCCGCTCGGCCAAGGCCCTGTTCACCACCCCGGCCCACCCCTACACCCGAGGCCTCCTCGCCTGCTCCCCGACCCTGGGCACCACCCAGACCCTCCACCCGATCCCGGGCCGCCCTCCATCCCTCTCGGACACGTTCACGGGCTGCCCGTTCGTGTCGAGGTGCGGGGAGTCGGAGGAGAGCTGCGAGACGTGGACGCCACAGCGATCGCCGCTGGAAGACGGCGGGACAGCCGAGTGCGCTGTTGTGGGCAGGCGTTCCGCCCGGCGGAACGGGTGGGCACAACCCCCGGTGCCGAGTACCGCTACGACGAAGGCAAGCCACTCATGACGACAGACGGCCTGCTGCAAGCAGAGAACCTCACCAAGACGTACCCCCTCCCCGGAGGGGAGCGCCACACCGCCGCAGAGGCGGTGACCTTCACAGTCCCCCGGGGCGGAGCCCTTGGCATAGTGGGCGAATCCGGCTCCGGCAAAACCACCGTGGCAAGGATGCTCGTGGGCCTGGTCCGCCCGGACAGGGGAACCATCAGCGTCGAGGGCAAGCCACGCGAACCCCGTACGCCCAGAGGGAAGGCCGCCCGCCTGGCCCGCGCCCGCGAGATCCAGATGGTCTTCCAGGACCCGTACATCTCCCTGGACCCAAGGCTCACGGCAGCCCAGTGCGTACGAACGGCCCTGCGCCTGCACGACAAGGACGAAAGCGGCGCCGAGGCCCTCCTGGACCAGGTGGGCCTGGGCACCAGAGAGGCGGGCGCCCGCCCGAGGGAACTCTCCGGCGGCCAACGCCAACGCCTGGCCATCGCGAGATCACTGGCCGTGGACCCCCGGATCCTCGTACTGGACGAGGCCGTAGCCGCCCTGGACGTATCGATCCAGGCCCAGATCCTGAAGCTGCTCGACGAGATCCGCGGGGAGACGGGCGTGGCCCTGGTCTTCGTCAGCCACGACCTGGCGGTGGTGCGGCACGTCACGGACGAGGTGCTGGTGATGCGCAGGGGCAGGGTGGTGGAACGGGGCCCGACGGACGGCGTCCTGACGGCCCCCGAGGACCCGTACACGAAGCTGCTCCTGGCCTCGGTCCCCGGCGAGAACTGGGACCCGGCGAACGCGGCGCGGGCAAGAGCGGCACTACCCACCTGAGACAGGCCCCGGATGGCTGATCCCCAGGCCCCGACCCGGAGCCCCACGGGCCCGCCTGAGCCCCACGAACCCGGCCGAGGCCAGGACCCCACCCAAGGCCCACGGGCCTGCCTGAAGTCAGGGTCCTGCCCGAGTTCCAGGGGCTTGCCTGAGCCAGGGGCTCGGCTGAGGCCCAGGGCCCTGGTTGAGGTCAACGGGCCCGCCCGAGTCCCAGCGGGTCCGGCCGAGGTCCAGGTCCCCGCCCGAGGCAGGGGCCTGCCTGAGGCCAACGGGCCCGCCCGAGTTCAATGGCCCGCCCGAATTCCAGGCGCCCGCCCGAGGCTCAAGCGCCCCGGCTGAGGCCTACGAACCGGGCTGAGGCCAGGGGCCTGCCTGAGCCAGGGACCACGGACTCGCCTGGGGCTCACGGTCCTGCCTGAGCCCCAGGGCCCCGCCCAAGGCCCACGGCACCCGAGCCCCCGGACGGGGGGGGCTGAGCCCCGGCCCCCCGCCCAAGGCCCAGGGGCCAGAAAAAGGCAGGAGCCCCGCTTCCCCCGCCGAAACGGAGGAGCAGGGCTCCTTGGGTACTGCATCCATGTCCGGATCAAGTCACCGGAGGAATCACACGCTCCACTTGCGTGGAGCGTCCGATTACATCGGGGTGACGTTCTCCGCCTGCGGGCCCTTCGGACCCTGCGTCACGTCGAAGGAAACGGCCTGGTTCTCCTCAAGGGAGCGGAAGCCGTTCGCGTTGATCGCGGAGTAGTGGACGAAGACGTCCGGGCCGCCGCCTTCCTGGGCAATGAAGCCAAAGCCCTTTTCAGCGTTGAACCACTTCACGGTTCCGGTAGCCATAAGCCCTCCTTGGGCCAAAGGGTTGCCCTGCTCCAGAACCAGCGATTGTTTAAACAACTGCATAAGTCTGAAAACGACGAGAGCCCACGGAGTTACATGCTCCGCAGGCTCTGTACTGCAAGGGAAACCAAACTGCAACTTGCGGCGAGCTTAGCACGCAGGCAGCTGAATGCAATAGGGGGCAAGATCACGTCACCCGGAGGTTTGATGTGGCCCCCAGGAGGGTTGACACAGAGGCCTCGGGAGGGTTGTCGCGACACCCTCCGGCGGGTCCCGCGCAAGGCTCCCGATGGACGCGGCGAGCCGCACGAGGGGCCCGGCGCCCGCACCGTACCGCACGGGGGCTAGCCTCGCCGATGTGGACAATTCTCCCCTGGACGACCTCGCGGGGGCAGGCGCCGAACAGCTGCCCAGTCCCCGTCGCACCCCTCGGCCGCGCGTCGGCCACATCCAGTTCCTGAACTGCCTGCCCCTGTACTGGGGCCTCGCGCGGACCGGGACGCTCCTCGACTTCGAGCTGACGAAGGACACCCCTGAGAAGCTCAGCGAGCAGCTGGTGCGGGGCGAACTCGACATCGCGCCCGTCACGCTGGTCGAGTTCCTCAAGAACGCCGACGACCTCGTCGCCTTCCCCGACCTCGCGGTCGGCTGCGACGGCCCGGTGATGTCCTGCGTGATCGTCTCGCAGGTGCCGCTCGACCAGCTGGACGGCGCCCGCGTCGCCCTCGGCTCGACCTCTCGTACGTCTGTACGCCTCGCCCAGCTGCTGCTCGCCGAGCGGCACGGGGTGCGCCCGGACTACTACACGTGCCCGCCCGACCTCGGCCTGATGATGCGGGAGGCGGACGCCGCCGTGCTCATCGGCGACGCGGCGCTGCGCGCGAACCTGATCGACGCCCCCAAGCTCGGCCTGGACGTCTACGACCTGGGCGCGATGTGGAAGGAGTGGACGGGCCTGCCGTTCGTCTTCGCCGTCTGGGCGGCCCGGCGCGACTACGCGCTGCGCGAGCCCGAGGTGGTGCGCGAGGTGCACAAGGCGTTCCTGTCCTCCCGCGACCTCTCCCTGGAGGAGGTCGGCAAGGTCGCCGAGCAGGCCGCGCGCTGGGAGTCCTTCGACGCCGGAGTCCTGGAGCGGTACTTCACGACGCTCGACTTCCGCTTCGGCGGCGAGCAGCTGGAGGGAGTCACCGAGTTCGCCCGCCGGGTCGGTCCGACGACGGGCTTCCCGGCGGACGTACGGGTGGAGCTGCTGGGGTCGTAGCGCCCTCAGCTGCTCGGGATCGGCGCCTGCATGTGCTGGCTGATCCACTGGATGGGGCCGTCGGCCATGGCGGGGACGTAGCTGCGCGCGTTGTGGCCGCCGCCCTGGATGACGTTGAGGCGCGTCTTCACGGGGCCCTTCCCGTACGTCTTCATGAAGGACCGCAGGTTCGCCTGGCCCGACTCCTTGGTGCCGATCTGGAAGGCGATGTCGACCTCGGGGCCGTTGCGGTCGATGAGGTGCCGGGCCAGCCGCTCCGGGTTGTTGGCCTGGCGCTCCTTCTCGTGTCCCGCCCAGAGCGGGGAGTCGGGGACGGTGTCGGGGCCGCTCGCGATGACGGCCCGGAACTCCTCCGGGCGCTGCAGGACCGACTTCAGGCCCACGAAGCCGCCGGAGGACGAACCCATGAAGGCCCAGCCGTCCCGTGACTTGAAGGTGCGGAAATTGGCCTTGACGAAATCGGGGACGTCGTCCGTCATCCAGGTGCCCATTTTCGGCTGGCCCGGAATATCGCTGCCGTCGTAATAGTTCTTTGCGTCCGGATTGAGTACCGGCATCACCACGATGAACGGCAGGCTCTTGCCTTCCTTCGACCACTTGGCGATGGAGCTCTCCAGCTTGAGGTCGGTTCCCATCCAGTAATTGTTCGGGTAGCCGGGGCCGCCGGGCAGGGCTATCAGAACGGGAAAGCCGCTATGCGCGTACTTCGGGTCGAAGTACTGCTTCGGGGCCCAGACCCATACCTTGCCGGTGAATCCGGACTTCTTCCCCTTGAGTGTCGTCACGCCGATCTTCGTGCCGTCCTCCAGGGTGTTCTCGGTCGTGAACTGGGACCGGGGCCCGGTGGGCAGCCGCGTCTTGTCGGCCGCGGGGCCCTTCGCCTGGCGCGCGGTGTCCGACGACGTCGGGCTGTCGAAGGTGACGGGGGCGCCCTCGTCGGACGAGCAGGCCGACAGGAGCAGCGCCGAGGTCAGGGCCGCGGCGGTCGCGGCGAGAGCGGTGGGGGACGGGCGGCGGCGGTTCATGGGGACCTCGGGGCGGGGACGGGGCAGGCGGCGATGTGGGCATTTACTCCCCTGTAGAGGTAAATGCGGGACCCGGCGTTCCCTCTGCGGCCCGGCGCGGGCCTTCCTTTCCCCTTTCGTTGCCCGGGCCGGGGCGGCCCGGGCCCGCACTACGCTGATCCGCAGTGGCAAGGTGCGCGAGGTGTCCGGCGGCGTGCCTGGGGGAGGCCAACGTCATGCAACCGCTCGAAGCCGACGAACCCACCGTGATCGGTCCCTACCGGCTGCTCGGCCGGCTGGGTTCGGGCGGGATGGGCCGGGTCTATCTGGGACGCAGCACGGGCGGCCGCACCGTCGCCGTCAAGGTCGTCCATCCGCACTTCGCGCTCGACGAGGAGTTCCGCGCCCGCTTCCGCCGCGAGGTGGACGCGGCGCGGCGGGTCGGCGGCGACTGGACGGCCCCCGTCCTGGACGCCGACCCGGACGCGTCCGTGCCCTGGGTCGCCACCGGGTACGCGGCGGGGCCCTCGCTCACGGAGGCGGTGCGGGACGGGGCGCCGCTGCCCGACCACTCGGTACGCGTCCTGGGCGCGGGCCTCGCCGAGGCGCTCGCGCACGTCCACGGCCTCGGCCTGGTCCACCGCGACGTGAAGCCGTCGAACGTACTGCTCACCCTCGACGGGCCGCGCCTGATCGACTTCGGCATCGCGCGGGCCACGGACGGCACGGCCTCGCTGACCTCGACCGGCGTCTCCATCGGCTCGCCCGGCTACATGTCGCCCGAGCAGATCCTCGGCAAGGGCGTCACCGGGGCGGCGGACGTCTTCTCGCTGGGCGCCGTCCTGGTCTACGCGGCGACGGGGGAGTCACCCTTTCCCGGCGACTCGTCGGCCGCGCTGCTCTACAAGGTCGTGCACGAGCAGCCCGAACTGGGCGCCCTGAGCGGCGATGTGCGGGACATCGCCGCCGCCTGCCTCGCCAAGGAACCGGGCGTCAGACCCACTCCCGCTGAGGTCGCGACGCGGCTCGCCCCGGAGGGCGCGGCGCCGTTGGTGGCCGCGGGCTGGCTGCCGGGGCCTGTGGTCGAGCGGGTGAGCCGCAGTGCGGTGCGGATCCTGGACATGGATACGGGGGCGGGGGCGGGTGCGGGGGTGGCCTCGGTGGACGCTCCCTCGGGGCCCGTGGCGTTCAACTCGCCTTCGGTGGAGGGTGGGTTCGGCCCGGCGGACCCGACGTATGCCCCCTCGTACGACCCGTCGCACAGCCCCACGTACGCCCCCGCGCATGACCCTTCGTACGCCGAGCTGCCCCAGCAGCGGGACGCGCGGCCCTCACCGCCCATGGAGGCCACGCACCCCACCGACGCCCGGCCGCCCGGCAAGCTCTCCGTCTCCGTGGCCGCGGCCTCCGTGCCCGAAGGGCCGAACGGGCGCGGTCGCAAGGTGAGTTGTACCGTCGCGCTCGCCGTGGCGGGGGCGCTGGCAGCCGTCACGGTCGGTTCGGTGTTCGTCTTCGGGCTGCTGCCGAAGGACGACGATTCCTCGCAGGACTCGGGGTCGGCCCAGCCCCCGGCGGCGACCGGCGCGCCGGGCACGGGGCAGGTCCCCGAGGCCTACCTCGGCACCTGGCGCGGCAAGGCCGAAGCCAACGGCGGCGCGGTCCCGCTCGGCACGTTCACGGTCACCGTGAAGCAGGCGAAGAAGCCGGGCGCCCGGATCGGCACGGTCGTGCAGGACGACCCGATCGGCAACACCTGTACGGACGTACTCACCTTGAAGTCGGCCACGGCGAAGGAGCTCGTGGCGACCGGCAAGGGCGCCGAGGGCAACGGCGGCCAGTGCGCGCAGACCGTCCACACGGTCTCTTTGCGCCCGGACGGCAAGGCCCTCGTCTACACGTCCGACGACCCGGCGGCGGGAGATCCTAGGGCGCGGCTTTCGCCGGTGGAGTGAGCGCGGCGCGGCGCGGCGCCTCTTGACGTACGCGTGCGCGAGCCAGCCGCCCGCCGCCGCGCAGAGCAGGGCCGCCGCGATGCCCGCAAGCCACAGGTAGGGGTACTGCTCGTGCACCCAGCAGGGTTCGCCGTGCGCGAAGCACTCCGGGCCCCTGCGTCGGCGCTTGGGCCTGGTCGCTCCGAAGCAGAGCAGCAGGAGGAGGCAGGTCAGCGCCGTGCCGGGCAGTGCCGCCGCCGCACGGCCGAGTGAACGGACGGTCTCCCGCCGCCAGTCGGCGCCCTTCAGCGGGACGACGATCGCGGCGACGGCGGGCGGCGCGAGCAGGCCGATGGTGACCGCGAAGCCGTAGCCCCCGCCCGGCCGGCCGGGGGCGACGTCGCCCCACAGCGTCGCGCCCCAGGCCAGGTCGGCCAGGCCGAACAGGACCACCGCGCCGAGCACGGCGAGGGACACGGCGGTGCCGAAGAGCCAGCCGCCCCGCTCGCCCCTCCTGGCCCGCCTCCCCTTCTCCGGCCGGTTCGAGGCCCGCACCCCCGGCACGTGCTCGTACCGCAGCGCGGGCCCGGCGGCGCGCGGCCGGGCCTTGCGTGTCTATCCCCCCATGGCGCGACCCTTACAACGGAGTGGTCAGCGTGGCCAGTTCGCCGGTGCCCAGGTGCAGCATGCCCTTGCCGGGCGCGACGGGTCCGCCGACCATGCTGCGCGAGATGCGCAGGCCGATGAGGTCGCCGCTCGAACTGTCCTGCGGGGAGAGGAGAATGCCGCGGCGGCCCTTCTTGGCGTCGACCTGCCAGCCCGAGAAGCCGCTGCAGACGTCCTCCTCGTCACCGGCGAGCACAAGGGCGAGGCCCAGGTCGGCGCCGCGCTGGATGATCCGCTTGAACTGGCTCGCGGCGTCCGCGTCTTCGTAGATCTCGGCGTCGTCGATCAGTACGACGACCGGGTTCTCCGGCGACGCGTCGGCCTCGTCGATGAGCTCCTCGAACTCGTCCTCGTCGATGTCGTCCTCGGTGAACACCTTCAACACGCCTTCGGTGCCCTCCAGTTGGCGCACCGGCGACTGGCGCGGGGCCGCGATCACCATGCGTACGCCCTGGGCGTGGAAGGAGCGGGCCATGTTCATCAGGACCGTGGAGCGGCCCGACTTGGCCGGGCCCGCGATGACGAACGCGGGCACGCCCTCGGCGAGGTCGGGGCCGTGGCCCATGACCTCGTCGCCACCGATGCCCACCAGGGCCCACAGCTTGGAGCGCGATGCCTCCGGGTCGCGCAGCTCCCACGCCTCGTCGAAGGTGATCCGGCTCGGCAGCGTGTCGACGCGGAACGGGCGCATGGCGCGCGGCACTTCGGCGTCGCGGGCGGTCGCCGCCTCGCCGATCGCGCTGATCGCGGCGGCCTGGCCCTGTCCTGTGACGTCCTCGGAGAGGAGCGCGAACTGCGTCTCCGTACCGCTCTCGTTCTTGAAGGCGCGGCCCGGCGCGATCTCCTCGGGGACCTTGCGGGCCGGGATGCCGAGCATCGAGAAGTCGGAGCGGTCGGCCAGGCGCAGGCCGTACTTGTCCTCGGTGAGCGAGGAGATGCGGCCCACCAGGAGCTGGCGGTCACCCGTCATCACCAGGTGGATGCCGACGCTCGCGCCCTCGCGCATCATCGTGGAGACCTCGTCGGTCAGCGAGCCGTGGTCGATCTCGCCGAGCGTGGGCAGCCAGCCCTCCCAGCGGTCGAGCAGGATGACGATGTGCGGAAGGCGCTCGTCCGCCGCGGCGTCGGCCCGCTGCTCGCCGATGTCCGCGTAGCCCTTGTCGGCAAGAAGGTCCTGGCGGCGGGTGAGTTCGCCCTTGAGGCGGTTGACGAGACGCACCACGCGCTCGGTCTGGTTGCGGCTGACGACGGCGCCGCAGTGCGGCAGGCGGGTCAGGGCGTTGAGCGCGCCGTTGCCGCAGTCGATGCCGTAGAGGTGGACGTCGGCGCACGAGTGGGTGCGGGCCAGGGAGCCCGCGATCGTACGGAGCACCTGGGAGCGTCCGGAGCGCGGGGCGCCGCCGATCATCAGGTGGCCGAAGTGCGCGAAGTCCACGACGACCGGGCGGCGTGCCTGGTCGGCGGGCAGGTCCTCGACGCCGTACGCGGCGGGTGCCAGGGCGCCGGGGCCCGTGCGGGGCGCGGGGAGCGGGATCTCGTCCAGCAGAAGCATCTCGCCGAGCGCGGGCAGCCACGGGCTGTGCTGGGCGGGGATGCCGAGGGTCTGGTTGGCCTCGATGATCGTGTCGACCAGGACCTTCAGGTCGGTGATCTCCTCCTCCTCGCGGGCCTCGGCCTTCGGCTTGGTGGCCACGGCGCGGCCGAGCGAGGTCCAGTCCAGGGCGTCGACCCAGGGCGCGAGCACCGTCGGGTCGGCGGCGCCGGGGCGGCGGCCACCGACGCGGCCCGACTGGAAGGGCACGAGGGAGGCGTGGCCGAGCCTGACGTACGCGCGTCCCGGGGTGTTCTTGGAGATGTGTCCGGCCTCGGGGGCGTCGATGACGTCGGAGGACTCGCCGCCGTCGGTGACGCGAAGGGCGATGCGGAGGTTGGTGTTGGCGCGGATCTCGGGGGAGACGACACCGGAGGGCCGCTGGGTGGCGAGGAGCAGATGAATGCCGAGCGAACGACCCCTCTGCGCGATGTTCACGAGCCCCGTAACGAAGTCGGGCAGGTCGCGCACCATGGAGGCGAACTCGTCGATGACGATGAGGAGTCGGGGCACCGGCGGGTGGGACGGATCGCGCCGCACCAGGTCCTGATAGTCCTCGATGTCCTTGGCGTCGGCGTCGGCGAGGATGTGCTCGCGCCGCTTGAGTTCGGCGCCGAGCGATTCGAGGGCGCGCTCCACGAGGTGCGCGTCGAGGTCGGTGACCATGCCGACGGTGTGCGGCAGCTTCACACAGTCCTTGAATGCGGACCCGCCCTTGTAGTCGACGAGGACGAACGTCATGTTCTCGGGGGTGTTGGCCACGGCGAGCGCGGCCACGATCGTCTGGAGCAGCTCCGACTTACCGGAACCGGTCGTACCGGCGATCAGGCCGTGCGGCCCGTCCTTGCGCATGTCGAGGCCGAAGGGACCGTCGTAGGACTCACCGATGACGGCCATCGTCGACTGCCCGCCCGCCTGCCAGCGTGCGGTGATGGCACCGGGCGTCGGCGGCTCCAGCTGCAGTACGTCGAGGAGCCTGCTGGACCCCGGAAGCGCGGAGTCCTCGGTCTCCCCGCTGATGTCGCGCAGCGGCGACACGGAGCGCGCCAGACGCAGGCACCAGGCGGGGGTCACGAAGTCGGGGCGTACGTCCTTGAGGCGCTCGGCACCTGTCATCTCGACGCGCAGCCGTAGTTCGCTCGGGGCGCTGGTCTGCCGGGTGTCAGGCGCGGTGGCGTGCCAGGCCTGGAAGGAGGGGAAGCCGCCGGGGGCCTGCTGCGGCTGCGCGGGCAGCTGCTGCGCGGAGGCACCGGAGCCGGGGGAGTTCTCGTGCTCGCGGGGCTTGGGCTCGGCGACCACGAACGCCTGGCACTCGCCGGGCAGGAACCGTTCTTCGGTGTCGAGGCAGAGCGCGTACATGCGGACGGCGGGGCCCTCGCGCAGCAGCCGTACGACGCCGGGCAGCGAGCGGAGCCGTCGCGAGCCGTCATAGACGACGACGATGTCCGGTTCGCTGAAGTTGGCGCCCTGGCTCTTGTTCTCCTCCAGGATCTTCAGGCGCGCTTCGAGGACCTGGGTCAGCTCGCCGATGCGGGCGCCGACCGTCTCGGCGTCCGTGCCGATCAGGACGTTGATGTCCTGGCCGCCGGACGGCCTGGCGTGCGGCAGCCAGCGCATCCAGTCCCAGGACTCCTGCGAGGTGTTCTCGGTCAGGACGTAGAACTGGACGTCCATCGGGCTGTGCAGCGTCGCGGTCTGCGCGACCGCCCAGCGGCCGAGCGCGGTCGCCGAGTCGCCGGGGCCCGCGATGCCGATGACGCCGAGGCCCTTCAGGGGCAGCGCGACGGGCGCGTCCTCGATCTTCCACGTGACCTGGCGGCGGTGCTCGTCCTTCTCGGGGTCGTCGAGCACGACCTCGGAGGGCAACTGCCCGGTGCCGAAGCGCAGCAGCAGATGATCGGCGTCGGTGCGGCGCCGCTCCCAGAGCCGGGTACGGGGCCCGGTGCTCAGCGCGAGCACGGTCGCCGGATCGGGGACGGCATTACGTCGATCGAACCGCTCGGCGACGAGCGCGTCCTGCGCGTCCTTCTCGATCCGGGCCTTGGTCTCCTTGTACTCCTTGACCTGCTTCGCATGGGACTTGCGCCCGTGCTTCTTGTCCATGAAGTAGTTGCCGAAGAGCATGATGGGGCTCAGGCCCGCCATGATCAGGTAGTACCAGCGATTGAAGATCATCGCGGCGACGACGGCACCGACGAGCGGGAAGAGCGCCATCAGCCAGGGCAGCGGCCGCGCCTCGAACTCGCGGGGCGGCGTGGGCAGCCGGAACGTCGTCTGCCGCTCGGGCGGGCGCAGCCGCGGCGGCCGGTTGTAGTCGAGCCCCGCGCCGTCCTCGGACCACTTGAGCGCGGCGTTCGGCGGGACGTACCTGACGAGTTCGAGGAGGGTGTTCCCGAGCGCGATCTGAGCGCCGAGGGGCCAGGCGACGGTGGAGCGCGGCCCCGCGGCCCGAGCCCTGGCCCGAGCCTCCTTCCGCTCCTTCCACTCCTTCCGCGCCTGCTTCTCCCGCTGCTCCCGTGCCTTCCTGTCCTTCTTGGACTCTCCCTCGGGCACGGGCTCCGTGATCGGCTCGTCCTCGTCCTTCTCCTCACCGAAGGGGGTGCCGTCGAGGGTCACGCCCGCCTTGTCCTTGTCGCTCCCGTGCAGGGCGGCCTGGCAGGTGCCGTCGGTCGCGACGGACAGGGTGAGGGCGCGGGCGGGCATCTCCGGGTCGTCGACGCGGATGTACGAGGCGGGCCCGCTGCCGATGTCGTACCGCCCGATGCCGAGCCGGTGCACGGCCCCCGCGGCCGCCCCGCTCGCCACCCGCAGCTCGACCAGACCGGACGGCTCCCCGGGCAGACACCCGGCAGGATCGTTCAGGCTCACGACGGCACCCTCGCGCAGCGGCGAGGTCACGACGGTGGCCGAGGGATCGACGGCGTACCCGTCCACATAGATCATCGGCGCGCCCGCGGCCGGAGCCTGATGCTGCCCGATCGGAATGATCTGGGCCCCACTGTGCCCGACCTGCCGGGCCAGCTCCACCGCTATGTCCTGCACGGTGGACTCGGGATCCGCGTCGAGGACCACGTCGGCGGTGCCACCGCCGAACGGATCGACGACGGTCAGAGTCAGGCGCACGATCGTCCTCCCCGTAACTGAACAATGGCTGAGACGATATCCGCTCCCCCCTTTCCGGGGGCAACGGCCTGGACACAGGCCCACAGCGGAGTCGCACGACCCGCGACCGGCGCCGCTTCGCACTTGCTCACGGCGGCGTTGTGGTGGAAACGGACTGTGATCCCTTGTGCACCATCCGTAAGATGCCTGCGCGAGAGCGGGAGATCACATCATCCGTTTGAGCGTTCACGGTGTGCCACGGGGGCGGTCCCTGCTGCCTGTCCTCGCTGCCCGTGGCCGGGTACGACGACGTACGGAGGGGGCGCCCCCATGGGCGAGTACTCGAGGATCGACGACCTGGAGGTCATCCGGGAGATGGGGGTCGGTCTCGCGAGGATCAAAGACGCGTTCGACGGTCTGGGGAAGCTGAAGGGCCAGTACGAGGACGACTTCGGTGAGCATGACCTCTCCTGGCAGTTCGGGGACTTCGTGGGGAACTGGGAGAGCCACCGCGAGGAACTCGGCGACGAGATCAAGCAATTGGGCGAGCTCGCGAAGGCTGCCGCGAAGACGTACGAGAGCGTCGACAGCGAATTGGCAAGGGTTCTGCGGGAGTCCGACAAGAACAGGAAGAAGCCCTGATGGCCGGCGCGCGCACGAAGGACTGGCAGCCGCTCGCCGACCACGACCCGGTGCCGGGCGATCCCGATCGCCTGGAGCAGCTGGGCCGCAAGCTCCGCAAGACGGCTGACGAGCTCGAGCGACAGGTACGTCACCTCAAGGCGGCGTCCGAGGTGGAGTCCTGGGACAGCGACGCGGGCAAGGAGTTCCGTGAGAAGGCCAAGAAGTGCCGGGGCCGCCTGGAGGCCGCGCACAAGCGCTACAAGACGGTGGCCGACGAGGTCGGCGACCGGATCGTGGACCACGGACCCGACTACGAGTCGAATGCCGCGGCCAGGCCCGGCAACTACGCCACCGAACTCCACCGTGCCCAGCGGATCGCCGAGATCGCCCGGCAGGACGCCCAGGATGCCGAGGCCGACAAGGGAGCCGCCCAGAAGGGGCTGGACGGTCTTTCCGGTGACTCCGGCAAGGGCGGTGAGGGCAAGGAGGGCGGCAAGGGGCGCAAGGAGAAGTTGGAGGACCGGGCGGAGGCTGCCGGAAAGGCCCTGGAGGAAGCCCGGGAGAAGCTGCGGAAGGCGCAGGACATCCGCGACGCGGCTGCGAAGAAGGCGCGCGAGGCCATCGACGACGTCATCTCCGGCGATGCCCTCAAGGACGGCTTCTGGGACGGCTTCGCGGATTTCGTGGAGTGGGCGGCGGGATGGACCGAACTCATCTCCAAGTGGGCCGGAATCGCGGCCCTCGCGGTCGGCTGGATCCCCATCATCGGGCAGGGCCTCGCAGGGCTCCTGGGCGCCATCTCCATGGTGGCCACACTGGTCAACATCGCGTGCACGGCCATCCAGGTCGCCATGGGCGACGAGTCCTGGACGGCGCTCGCCACGGCGGCGGTGGGGTTGCTGATGATGGGGGCGGGCAAGGCGATGTCCAAGGTCAGTGGGCGGTATGCCAAGGGGTTGTTGGGGCGTATGCGGCTCGCCAAGGGCGGCAAGGCGACTCCGCGGCAACTCAAACGAAACCGCCACAAACTCAACCATGATGCGGGAGTCGTCAAGGGAATCGAGCGGGGAGACATCTCGAAGTCGATCACGGAGCCCGTCACCGAGATCTTCAAGAGCTCCACGTGGAAGGACGGCTTCAAGGGTGGCTACCGTGAAGCCGCGCAGGCGCTCCGAGATCGCGGAAACGGCAGCGTGATCAAGGGAGGGCTCAAGTCGATGTCCCTGTCGGACGCCTCCGTGGCGTCGGACCTCAAGGAGCTCAAGCATCTGGGCAAGGGGCTGGGCGACGGATACGCGGTCAACCAAGTGTCGAGTCGAGTGACGGCACTGAACGTGGCGGGCAGCGGGATCACCGCTGGTGGCCTTCTCATTGACGAGGTGAGCTGATGGAATCAGAGCAGAAGAAGTCCGCGGAGAGCTCGCTCGGCCCCGAGGACGACTACCTCGTCGAGTTCGACTTCGACAGCGGTTGGCTTCCCCTGACACTGCACGAGGGAACTCGCGCGGAGGCCGCGCAGATGGCCGCGGACCTCGCGGCGCAGTTCAATCCGCTGAGTCTCGGTGTCAGCAAGGCGTCACTCCAACAGGAGCTGGAGAAGCACGCCTTGACGGCCTTCGAGTCCGGCCCTCTCCTGACGACAGTCGCGTACACGGAGGGCGGCATCTTCCTGGCGGACCTGTCGGTCCTCGCCTACGGAGAGGACGGCGTCCCCCGTCCCTCTCCCGAGGAGTACCGGGAGATGTTGCTGAAGTGGTCCTACGCCGAGGTGAGGGGTGAGCCACAGATCCACGACGTCGAACTGCCGATCGGCCCCGCGGTCCGGGTGCAGGCGGTACTGATGGAGAAGAGGCGCTTCGGATGGGGCAAGAAACTCAGTGAGTGCCTCCGGTACTGGGTCTGGCCCACCGGCCATGAGGAGATCCTGCTGATCGAAGCAAGATGGCTCAACTTCGAACGCACTGACGAGCTGACCGATCTCGTGGACCGCCTCGTGCCCAGCTTGCGCCTCGTCCCCGTCCCCGTCCCCGGCTCCTGCGACGAGGAATGAGATGCCCCTCCCCGCCGAATGGGACACCCCACCCACCGACTACACGATCTTCGTTCCCGCTGGCTGGTTCCAACTGCACCTCGACCCCGACGAACGCGACCGCGGCATCGTCGCCCTTGCCGACCGGCAGTTCGCGGGCATCGACAACGCGCCCGTACTCAAGGAACGGCTGATGAGGGACCTGCAGAAGCAGGCGAAGGCAGCCCACCGCGAGGGTGGTGTCGAGCTGTACATCTCGCTGCTGACCGTCGAGGGCGTGCCGTTGGCGTCGTCGCTGCTCGTGAGCCTGCTTCCGGACGGCTGGCCGGGTTGCCGCACGGCACACGACCTGGCCCGCCGCCTGGTGGACACGGGGCACCCGGCCGACGTGCGGAAGCTGGACGCCGCGGGTGACGCCGTACGGACGGAGAAGACCGAAGCCCCTGATCCCAAGCGTCAGATGGGGAACACTCTCGCGACGACGACCGTGAGCTACCACGTGCCCGTCCCCGCGAGCAGGCAGTGGCTGACTCTCACCTTCTCCACTCCGATGGAGGGCCTGGCGCCGAAGATGGTGGAACTCTTCGACACCGTGGCCGGGACGCTGCACTGGGAGTAGACAAAGTCGGCCCTGGCAAAGGCATTGACCCCTTCAGTACCTTCGGGTGGCTCGTCGAACTGTCGCCCCTTGGGAGTCATACGTGAACCGCAGCCGCATCCGCCCGATCGCTGTCTCGCTCGCGGCTGCCGCAGCCCTCTTGCTGACGGCGTGCGGAGGCGGGGGCGACGAGAACGGTGGGAAGAAGAGTGAGAGCCCGCGGGTGCGGAAGAGCGAGGCCGCGGGGAGCGACCGGCCCGAGATGTCACTTCCGTCGGATGTCAGCCTCGTCTTCGACAAGGTGAACGTGACCGACCCCGATCAGGCAGCGGCCATGGGGAATGCGCGGAAGTTCGTGCGGGCGATTCGCCATGGGATCACGAAGCAGGACGTGGACGACCCGGCGTACAAGTTCTACTCGGAATCGCGGAGCCCCGCTCAGGCCTATGCGAAGGACCAGATCGAGCAGCGCGTGGACAGGGGCTTCTCCATCAGCGGGGAGATGCGCTTCAGCCGGACCAAGGTCTCACCGGCCGAGAACGAGAAGTCGGCCGTCGTCTCCTTCTGCAGCGACAGCAGCAAGCTCTACAGCAAGGAAGTGAAGACCGAGAAGGTGCACCGCACGGAGCCGAGCATTAGCGACTACAACTCCTGGCAGGTGCTGATGACTCCGGCCAAGAACTCCGAGGGCCCCTGGCGGGCCCAGAAGGTGCGGGTCGAGGAGAAGGCCGTGGAGTGC
Source organism: Streptomyces kanamyceticus (assembly GCF_008704495.1). NCBI lineage: Bacteria > Bacillati > Actinomycetota > Actinomycetes > Kitasatosporales > Streptomycetaceae > Streptomyces > Streptomyces kanamyceticus. Next base: position 4,343,998 of record NZ_CP023699.1, on the reverse strand, counting down.
CGGTAACCGCGGTGCGGGCTGCGGCCCGTCAGGCGTCCACGTTCACGAACAAGCTCCGCGCGAACTCGTCGAACTCGTCGATGTTCGCCGTGATCCACCCGATGTCCTCGCCCAGGGTTCGTACGATCACGTCGATGCCCAGGGACTCGATGCGCCACGCGTAGTTCACCGAGACGCACATGGCCTCGGCCTTGGCGGCGACGAAGTAGCGGATCGAGCGTTTGCCGCGGCCCAGGTGGGTGGTGTCGAAGTCGATGACCTCGGGGTCCTGGGCGGCGCCCGGCTCGTTCTTCTGGACGAGCTCGTCCAGGGTCGCGTCGACGTCGCCCTCGCTCGGGCCCGCGTGTACGAGGAAGGTCAGGAACTCCCGGCGCGGGTCGGGGACGTAGAGGAAGACCTGGTGGACGGGGACGGTCCGGGGGAGCTGTTCCGCCACGGAGTCCAACTCGTAGGCCAGCATCTTGACCTGCTTCTTGTCGACGGGTTCGTCGTCGACGAGGGCCCACAGCAGCTCCGAGGTGCGGCGGGCCCACTTCTTGCGGTCGCGCGCGGCGCCCCGTCCCTCCCCGAGGATGGGCATGGCGGGCCAGACGGTGGCGTCGCTGTCCGTGTCGAGGGAGAAGGTGACGGTCACTCGGTCCTCCAGCGGAACGTAGTCATGACGGCGTCGAAGAGCTCGACGAGGATCTCGGTGAAGTCGCCCTCGGGGTCGCCGTCGCCGAGGGTGCTGAAGCTGACGACGAGCCAGCCGGAATCGGCTCCGTTCGACGGTACCTGGACGACGTAGTCGACGTGCCGGGACGGTGCCTCGACACCCTTCGCCGGGTCGGCCGGCACCGTGCGCGCCTTGCGCACCGCCGCCGCGCCGTCCACCTCGGCGGGCTCGGAGTCCGTGGCACCGGCGAGCAGCTGGGTCAGCACGTCGTGCCGTGTGACCCCGTCCCGCTGCGCCGTCTCCGGCTTGGTGACGATGATCGAGGCGGCGATGAGGAGCCCGTGCATGGGCTCCACCGGAAGGTAGAGGTCCACGCCGTCCCGCTGGCGTGCCTCCTTCACCGAGGCGTTCAGCCGCCGGTACAGCTCCAGGCGCGCGTCGGCCACCTTGTCCCTGGGCAGGTCGGGGGAGAGCCGGTCCGCGGCGTCGTCGACGATCTTCTTGACCGCGTCCTGGGTCCCCTCCTTCAGAGGGATCCTCGTCCACCCGGGAGGGATCACGAGGGTGTAGCCGAAAGCGTTCCTGGCGTCAGCCGTCGGCATGGTGGCGGCTCCTTCGGTCGAGCGCTCCGTACGCGAGGGTGAGGGCGCCGGGCAGCAGCGGGCTGATGAGGACCGCGGGGTAGTGGTGCATGAGGAGGAGAAGCGGGGCGAGTTGGGCGAGCCCGCCGCCCGCGAAGTAGAGGAGGAAGTCCCCTCGCCACCGGCCCTGGCGGCGCAGCGTGACCACGCCGAGGGACAGGGCGGCGACGGCGAGGAGCGGCAGCGCCTGCCCCGGCACCCGGAAGACGCCGCTGAGCGAATCCGGGAGCGCGCCGGAGTTGATGAGCACCCCGCCGATGATGGCGACGATGAGGAAGGCGAGCGGCGTCACGAGGACGATGCGCGCGTTCCTGATCACCTTTCTGTCCTCGGGGGGCAGGGCGGCGGCCGCGCCGGTGCCCGCTGTGGTGTTGTCCGTCATCCGCACGGCTCCTGGTTCGGTCTGTCGCGGCCTGCCGGCGCGTTGTCGCGGTCGCTCACCAGGCGGACTGGGCCTGTGTCACGCCGTGGCTTCCCTTGAAGTCGTTGTACGCGTCCCAGCTGGGCTTGTGCGGGATGTCGAGACCGTCGCTCGCCGCGTTCAGGGTGTCGTTGTCGCCGAGCAGCTTGTCGCCCCAGTCGACGGCGGTACCGGCGTAGGCCGACCCCATGGCGGCGCCGTAGGCCACGTTGCCGCCCGCCTTGGTGCCGTGCGAGATGCCGTCGCCGAAGAGCTTCTTGTTCGTGCTGATCCCCTTGCGCAGGGCCGCGAGCTCGCTGTCTCCCAGGTGCGCGGCCGTGGACCACTTGCCGGGCGGCGGCAGCTCGTCGGCCACCTTTCCCGCGCGTCCCGCGATGCCCTTGCGCAGGGCGTTCATCTCCGCGCGGATACCGGCCTTGGCCGTGTCGTCGGTCGCGCCCGCCAGCCGGTTGGCCAGCTGGTTGCGCATGGACTTGGTGGCCGCGAGGCCGCCCTTGAGCTTGGTGACCCGCTGCACGGTGGAAGCGGCGCGAGTCGACTTGCTCGCCACCTTGAGCCCGGCCATGGCGCCCCGGCCGATGCCCATGGTGAGCAGTCCGAAGGCGTCGAAGGCGACGTCCATCCAGGTGGCCTTGCCCGCGGCGACGAGCAGCATGCGGCCCAGTACGACGGCGATGCCGATGCCGATGACCAGGAGATTGAGCCCGGGTACGAAGATCGCGACGATGGCCAGGGCCGTGCCGACCCAGCTGAGGATGTCGAGGAAGAGCTTGAAGCCGTCCGCGTGTTCCTTGGCCCAGCCGACCAGGTCGTCCCAGGTGCTGTCCTCCACCGCGTCGTCGATCGCGTCCAGGATGTTCCTGCGCGCCGTCATGGCGTGGCTGTTGAAGTGGGACGTGGCCTTGGTGAGGTCCTTCTTCGCCTCCTTGACCGCGTCCTCGTCCTTCTCGTCGGCCTGCGCCTTGTCGCGCGCCTTCTTGGCCATGCCCTGGGCGTGCTCCAACTCGTCGGCCCAGGTGGTCAGATGGCCCGACACCTTCTCGTACCGGCCCTTGGTCTTGTCGAAGCGCCCGGCGAGTTCGTCCGACTCCTCCTTGAGGCTCTTCGCGTACTTGCCCTTGATGTTGTCGTCGTCGCCGAGCTGACGGAGCTTCTTCACCTGCCGGGACAGTGTCTCGGCGATGCTCGCGAGCCGCTTCGCCTCCGCGCGCACGGCGACCGGGTCGCCCGGAGTCGGGTCTGATTCGGCGAGGGGGGACCAGTCGACCGGACGGCCAGTCACGTGCTGTCTCCCTTACTTGTTCTTCTTCTTGCCCTTGCTGGCCTCGGCCAGTTCCTTGTCGAGCTCCTCGAAGTTCTCGATGGCCTGCTCAACGAGCTTTCCGACCTTGTCGATGTTGTCGAGGAGCTCTTTGCGGTGGTCGTCCCAGTTGGTGGTGAAATCACCCATCGCCCCGGAGACGTAGGGCGATCCGTACTCGTCCCGCAGGTCCTCCTGGTGCCCGGTGCAGTCCTTGAATTCCCTGCGCACCGTGCCGAGGTCGTTCTTGATCGTGTAGAGGTAGTCGTAGTCCACACCGAGATCGGTCACGGTTGTCTCCTTGCGACAGGCAGGGTGCGAAGGGTGTCTCCAGTGCGCCGACGTTAACCGTGGGGTGGCCGGACCGCCAGGGAAGATAGCGGGACAAGTTGCCGCATCCCGCTTAACTGTCACGGTGTCGTGACGCGAAGAGCGCACGGGTGGCCGTCCCCGTCGCCTTTGGCCCGCCTGGGCCGCCGCGTCGAATTGCGTGGTTGCGGTTGCTATCGGCTCGTGTGGGCCCTCATGCGGGTCCTCGTGTACGCGGGAGGGTGCGCGGTTATAGCAGAGCTGCAACTGAACCGGGGTGTGTTCCCCTCCGCCTCACCCGTAAGCTGCTGCCGCAGGAGCGGACGATCACATCTTCCGTTCTGAACGGGAGCCACGGGGGTTGGCCCTGGGGCGAGTTGAAGAGGAGGGTCAATGTCCAAGGACCTTGATGTCACATATCAGGACATGCGGGATGCTGCGAAGCATGTCGTCAAGGAGAAGGACAAGCTCAAGGAGAAGCTCGACGGTCTGCGGAAGTACATCGCGAACCTGGTCGAGTCCGGCTTCGTGACCAAGAGCGCCTCGAAGGCGTTCGACGAGAGCTTCGACGAGTTCGTCAAGGGCGCGAAGGACACCATCGACGGTCTCGACGGCATGGGTGACTACCTCACCAACGCCGCGGACAAGTTCGAGCAGATCGACGACGAGCTCGGCAAGGCCGCCAAGAAGTAGCCGCGGACGTCACGCCGACGAGGAGTGGGGCGACGGGGGTGCCTCCGTCGCCCCACTCCCCGTCGGTAGGCGGGTGGGCCCGAGGCGGTGCGGCGGCGCCGCCGCGGGCCGGTCGTCGGCTCCGTGCGATCCGCGGCGCCAACTCCCCTGCGTGAAGCGTCAGTTGCCCGACGACGGCTGCCGGAGCACGTGCATGTGGAGCTCGCCGCGGAACTCCTCGGTCGTGAGCCGCAGCCACGACCCGTCGTGGAACTTCAGGAGCAGCAACTGGGTCCTGAACTCGCCGAGGAACGGGTCGAAGAGCACGGCTTGACCGGTGGCCAGGCGGGCGACGACCTCCATGCGCTTGTCGCGTCCCACCGACACGCGCTTGGGCGGCGCCGCGAGGACGACCTCGTCCTCGGTCGCGACGACGAAACGCTGATGGTGAGAGGAGTGGCCGTACCAGCGGAGCAGGAACTGCCCCGCCGCGCCACTCCAGTTGCCGTCGAAGACGCGGTCGAGCCCCTGCTCGGCGACGATGGCCTTGCGCCGGGCCTCGTCCTCGCGCGCCCGCCGCTTCTCGTCCTTCTTACTCTCGAACAGCCGATCAAGTGCCTCTCGGGCACTGTCCAGTAGGGACAGCAGCATGACGAACGGCATGAGCAGCGCACCGACCGCTGTCCCGAGCATGCCCAGCGGGGGCATGACGGCCGGGCGCAGCCGTGGGTTACCGGCCGCCTGAAGCACCTCGGCCGGCGGGTCCGGGATCTTGTCGATCGTGCACCATCCCGCCGCCTCGGCCCGGACGCCGAGACGATCGGAAATCATGCGCTGCTCGCCCCTGGAAGTCACGTCAAGACTCTCCTCGTCGGCACGGAATGTCGGTACGGAACAAACTTGCTGCAATCGAGAGCGTATCGGGTGCCGGGTGGCACCCGGGAGGAAGAATTCGGTTGGTGGGACCGCTGTTGTCCCGTGCATAGCCGGTATCAGCCAGAAGGGGGGTGGTCCCCGTGGGGGACCACATCAAGGCGGATCTAGCCGCCATCAAGAAGTGTTCACGAGATCTGGGGAAGATCCACGACGAGTTCGAACGCAACGGGAATCCCGCCGACGAGTACGGCGCCGCGGTGGGGCACGGCGGTCTGAAAGATGCCTTTTCGGAATTTGGGGACACCTGGAAGAAAACCAGGAAGAAGCTCATGAAGGAGCTCGAGAAGCTGGCCGAGTTCACTTCGACCGCCGCCAAGACGTACGACAAGATCGATGAAGAGTTGGCCAAGGCGATCAGGGAAGCCAAGGCGCAGAGCAAGGGGAAGAAATGAGCAGGACGGACAGCGACTGGCCGCCGCTGTGGCATGACGACCCGACCCCGGGCGATCCGGAGGAAGTCGCCGAACTCGGGCGGAAATTGCGCAAGATGGCCGACATGATCGATGAGCAGTCCCGGGTCATCAAGGCCCTCTCGTCGGTGGAGGGCTGGGACAGTGAGGCCGGTAAGGGCTTCCACGAAATGGCGGGTGGCACCGCGGACAAGCTCAAGAAGTCGTACGAGCGCTACGACGAGGCCGCCAAGGCCGTCGGTGAGCAGGTGCGCGAGGGCAGCTCGGACGAGTTCGCCAGCGAGATGCGCAGGGCGCAGCGGAAGGCCGACAAGGCGCTGAGCGACTATCACCTGGCGAAGGGTGACCATGACGTCGCCGAGCGTGAGGTGAAGAAGTTCACCGACAAGTATCCGATGAACAACATTCCCGCGAAGGACAAGGAGGAGTACGACCGCTGGGTCAAGAAGAAGTCCGAGGCCCTTCTCGACATCGGCGCGTCGCGGAAACTGGTGAAGGAAGCCAGGGAGATCTACGACGACGCGGGCGACAAGGCCGCCAAGCACATCAAGAACGTCGTGCACCACGACGACGTGCGTGACCCCGGCGGCTTCATGAACTTCCTCGCGGATTGGGCGGACGCGCTGTCGAACATATCCGCCGTACTGTCCGTGCTCGCGGTGATCTGCGCCTTCGTGCCGCCACTGCAGTTCCTCGTGCCGATCTTCGCGACGCTCGCCGTGCTCACCAGCGCCGCGGCCCTCGCGGGGCATGCGTACGACATGATCGCGCGCGGCGGGAAGCTCGACTTCCTGAAGCTGGGTGCCGACCTGCTCGGTGTGCTCCCCGGCCTCGGCGCCCTGAAGGGCTTCAAGCTGGTCAAGGGCCTCAAGGGGCTTTCCAAGCTGAAGGCGCTGCGCTTCAACGGGCTGCGCGCGCTGGACGGCGTCGGACACAACTTCCTGAACGGCGTGGCGGTCAAGGCGGCCAACAAGATCCTCGGCAAGACCGCGCGCAAGGAACTCCTCGACGGAAAGAAGATCACCGCGGCCATCAAGGGAGGGGGCCTCGCCAGCGCCCTGAACCGGATGTTCCACGGCGAGAACGGCGAGAAGACCGGGTACCAGGCGCCGCCGAAGAAGCCGGCGCCCACCCCCACGCCCTCCCCCTCGCCCCGTCCCTCGCCGAAGCCGTTCAACGCGGCTCTGGCGGCCTGAGAATGAAGGTTCGGATGGCCACTGACAGTACTGAAGTGGAAGAGGACAGCCGCAGCCTCGCGGGGGGCGACGGCATCGAGGTCCGCTGGGTGATGCCCGAGGGCTTCCTCGAGCTGCCCTTCGAGGCCGAGGACCTGGACGACCTCGCCGACCAGCTGCTCGCGTTCGCCGCGACCACGCTGCCCGGCGCCGATGAGGAAGTGCGCGTGCAATGGGCTGTCATGTGCGCGCTGAACTACGACGATTTCATCGAGGCGGGCGTCCAGTACGCCGGGTTCGTCACGACCGAGGTGGAGGGCGTGCGCTGCACCGCCACGGTCAACGTCAGCATGACGGACCTGGACGAGCGGGCGGGACGTAATCCCGCGGGCTTCATCGCCACCACGATGCGGCACCTGGACATCGGCGAGGTGACCGAGGTCATGCTGCCCTGCGGCCCGGCGGTGACCTGCGTCGGCAGCCGTCAGGCCATGGTGGACGCCGCGCTGACCCAGACCGGGCAGGCGGAGCCGCTGACGACCTCCTTCATCCAGGTGCAGATCCCGGTCAAGAACGGGACCGCCGTGGTCCTGGAGATGGGCACCCCGACCGCCGAGGGATGGGACACCTTCTCCGCCATGTTCGCCGGGATCGTGAAGAGCGTGCGCTTCTTCGACGACGAGGGGGCGACTGTGGTGATGCCGGGGTGACGGACATGCCACCGGGGACCGATCTGCCCCCGCCCCGGGCGGCGGTTCCCAGGGACTACCGCCTGCTCGTTCCCCGGGACTGGTTCCGCATCGATCTCACCCAGGACCGGTGGCGCGCCCAGCTCAAGACCTTCGTGGACCGGCAGGCGGAGGGCCGCGGCGTCTCCGCCGACCTCACGCGCAAGGTCTGGGCGACCCTGCGCAACACCGCGGAGACGGGGCGCACGCGCGGCGCCATGGAGTTCTACCTCCTGGCGACCTCGCGGGACGGCGGCATGCCCGCCTCGCTCCTGGTCTCGCTGGTGCCGCTGGGCAAGACTCCGGCGGAGCCGGAGGCGTACGCGGAACTGCTCGAACTGAGGCAGGAGGAGGGCGGTCCACAGCGCGAGATCACGGTGGTGGACCTGCCCGCGGGCCCCGCCGTACGCGTCCTCGGTCCCGCGAGCCTGGACTTCCACGTCCACATGCCGGGCGGCACGGGCTACTTGATGCTCGCCTTCGCGGCGCCGCTCACCGGGATGGTGGGGCCGATGGAGCGGCTGTGCGAGGCGATGGCGGGTTCGCTGGGCTGGGTGGACTGACTCCGGGCCGGTGCCTGCGCACCGGCCCGGTCGTCTCACCGGTTCACCGGTTGATGGACTGGATCTCCTTGACGGCGACGTCCTGTTCGAACGTGGACAGGCCGTCGGGGAGCGCCGGCTGCTGCGCGGGCCCTTCGGGGTCCGCGGAGTTGGTCCAGGTCACCTTCCAGGTGACGCGCGCCTGGAGCTGGTAGGCACCGTCACCTGAGGACTTCCGGTACTTGATGTTGCAGCCGTCCTTCGACGTGTCCAGCTGGTAGCCGGACTTGGACTTGGTCAAGTCGTACGTGCAGGACTGCGGGTCGGCGAATTCGGTGCCCGCGTCGACGCGGAGGGCGACGGGCCTGGCGACGGTGGTCGCCGCGATGTCGACGCCGAGGTGGTCGAAGTGGGCCGTCACCCAGACCGGGTCGATCGGCGCGTCGAACTTCACGTGCGTGGCCAGGTTCACGATCTGGTTGTCGGCGGCGGGCCGGAGCGTGACCGGGGGCGCGGGGAGCTTGGTCCGCGCGTAGGCGAGGCCGGCGAGCACGAGCGGCGAGATGGCCTGCTTGGGCGGGTCTCCCTGCTCGACCCACTGAACGGGCGTGATCGGCGTGCACTTGGCCATGTCAGCGGGCTTGACGTTCCCCGACCTCAGCCGGTCGACGTCGTACGTCCGGTACCACCAGGCGCCCTTGTCCTTCTCGTGGAATTCCTTGCCCTTGTCCCAGCCCGGCAGGGGCTTGCCGGAGGTCGGGTCGATGGGCGCGGTCTTCTCCGAGTACTCCTTGTACTGCTTCCCCGTGAACTTGGGCTGGGTCCAGCACAGCGGCGGGTCCCACGAGCCTTCGCTCTGGGCGATGGGGCTGGCGCCCTTGCCGCCCTTGAAGTTGGTCTTGAACTGGACCTGCGCCCCGATGGCGCCGTTCCCGGACGAGCCGCCGCCGTCACCCGCGGGCGGTTCACCGGAACTGCCGCTGCCGTCGCCCGCCACCGCCGGGCCCACGGAGCCGAGCACCAGGAGAACCGCTATGCCCGAACCTGCCGCGGTGCGGGTCACCTTGCGCAGCCTGCTCACTGGCACTCCTTCGACGAGGTCTCACCGCGGAAGGACTGCACGAGCCAAGTGTCTTGTTCGGTCCTCGCGAGCGTGGCCGTGTTCTTGATGAAGTCCTCGGGGCTCGGCTTGGTCTTGCGCGCCTTGCCCGACTTGATGTCCTTGGCGTACGCCTTGGAGCGGTCCTCGCAGTAGGTGACGGTCGCGGTGTCGTCGTCGTGGCTCTGGACCTTGCGGTCGTAGTAGCGGTAGAGCCCGGTGATGGTGCGTCCTTCCGCCTTCGCTTTCTTGATCTCCGAGACGTAGAACGCGAGTGCCTCATCGGCGTAATACCGCGTCAGATAGCGCGAATTGGGGTCCAGGTCCACATAGACGCGCTGCCGGGCCATCAGCCCCTCGGCCTGCTCCTTGAGGATCCGGTCCTTCGCCTTGTCGCCCGTCGTGTCCGACTCGATCTCGACCTTCACATCGGCGGGCAGGCCGAAGTCAGGGAGCTTGGCCGGTGCGGTGGACGAGTCCTTAGGGGTCTTCGGGCTCGTGCTCGCCTCCCCGCCCGCTCCCTCGATCTTGTCGCTCGAATCGGAATTGCTGCTGCAGCCCGTGAGGACCAGAGCCGTGGTCGCGGCGAGCACGGCGATGGTGGGCATGGTGCGGCGTTTCACGGTCGGCTCCTGTTGGGCGAGAGGGTCTCCATCGCACCGACGGTATCTGTGGGATTGACGGCCGCGCCACCGGCGAAAATGGTGCAAGTCGCCTTATCCAGGCTTACCGTCGCCGTATCGTTCGGCGAAGAGCGCAACGGCCCGTGGCTCCAACAATGGCCCCCGCACCTGGAAAAGCCGGAAGCTGCCGTGCCGCATTGCGGGTTGCTGTCGCTATCGCCTCCCGGATCGCCTCGCGACGGGCGGCGAACCGCACCCTGGGTGTGGGGTTGGACACGGGAACCCCGGCAGGCTCCTCAGTACCTGTTCCGCTCCGGCAGTTCGAGTTCGTCCGCCTCCGGGTGGAAATTCGCCGCGAACGGATAAGGGCCGTAATGCGGGTAGAAGGTCGGAATGTCACCGCCGTTCTCCGCGGCGATGTGGGCGATCTTCCGGTACGCGGCCGCGCGGGCCCTGACTTTCTGGCGCGGGCGATTTCCCCACTGCCGGACCAGTGTGACGACGAAGAGCAGGAGTGTCACCGCGACGATGGCTCCGGCTCCCGCGTAGAAGAGCGACTTGTTGCGGTCCGATTCCCAGGCCTGGACGTACGCGCCCCAGTAGACGAAGAGACCGAAGAGGATGAAGGCGGTGGGATAGCCCGCCCTCTTCCCGGCGCTGATGAGCTGTTCGTCGTCGATGGAGCGCAGCCGCAGCATCTTCAGGACCGCCTCGTCGTCGAGGAAGTCGAACTGCACCCTGCGGCCCTCTACTTCGGCGGCTTTTCGGGCGGCGGGCACGGCGGCGATGACCTCGCCGGGGATCAGCTTCCTGATGAACCCCTCCCGCGCCCGGTACTCCCACGGCCCGGGCTCGCGGTCCTTGTCCTCGTCCCCGTCCCTGTCCTCTTCTTCCCGGTCGTCCTGCATGGGGCCACCGTAATGACTCCCCGGCGGTCGCACACCCGTTTCACACCGGTCACTCCGGCTCGATGACCAGCGGGGTGCCGTCCGCGTGGAACAGGCGGATGCTGCTCACCACGTTCCCGAAGACCGTGCAGAACGTGTCCCAGCCGACCGGTGTGGGCGTGCTCATCTCCAGCACGACCGTGGTCAGGTTCGGCAGCGGGAGGTACACGCGGACGTACGACGTGGGGACCGGTAAATCCGCGCCGGATTCCGTCAGTTGGCCGCTGATCCGGTCCTCGCGGGTGCCGATGCAGGAGACGGCGGGGCCGCACGGGAGCTGGATCTCGGTGACCTCGCCCGCGCGCAGCCCGCGCAGGCCGGCGGCGATCGCCGCGACGGCGTCGCCGTCCTCCGTCTCGGGGCTGTCGGTGAGGGAGGTGAAGACCGTGGCGGTGCACGGTTCCTCGCCGATCGCCGCCACGCAGACGGCCGCGAACTCGGCCCCGTCGGCGAGCAGGTCGTCCATGCCGAGCGCGATGACGACCGCCAGTTTGAGGCAGTCCTCGGGCTCGGCCCCGGGCAGCGCCTTCTCGGCCAGCTCCTCCAGGAGCCGCACCGCCTCGTCCTCGTCGTCCTCGTGCAGCGGGATGTCGTGGAAGATCTCCGGCATCACCCAGCGGACGTGAATGGTGTCGGAGCGGACCGTGGCCGTGTTCGCGCCGGGGGCGGGCCCGGTGGGGATGAATTCGAGGCGGTCCGGCAGTTCGGTGGGGGCGGTCACGTGAGGCCGTTGCCTTCCGGGAGGACCGGGACGGGGTGTTCGGGCGCTTCGGGGAAGAACTTCCGCGAGGTGATGTACATGCCGTAGTGCGGGTAGAGCAAGGGGACGTCGGCCCCGCCGTTGCGCGCGATGACGGCGATCTTGCGGTAGAGCCGCGCACGGCACCGCATGTTGCGGTTGGTCTCGTCGAGCAGGCTGCGCCGCCGCAGCAGGTAGAGCGCGACGAGCAGACCGACGACGATCACGGCGTCCGCTACCAGGAACGCGATCTGGAACGAGCGCGGCTTCTCGACGGCGACCAGGTCCCAGAACGGCCAGGCGCCCGCCCCGAAGACGAACAGCGGCAGGGCGAAGAGACAGCCGAGGACGCCCGCCTTCGCCGTGTCCTGACTGCGGCGGTACAGCATCGCGAGTACGGCACGGTCGTCGAGGAAGTCGAACCGCACCTCCCGCCCGTACCGCTCGGCCGCCTCCTTGGCTGCGGGGACGGAGGCGATGACGGAGGCGGGGACCAGATCGTGCGTCTGGCCGCCGTCGTCGACGAACTGTCCGTTCTGGAGCGCCTGGAAGTCACGGCGCGACGTGGGGCCTGGCATGGCTCCTCCTTACCCTGCGGGTGCGAGCGCGCCGTGGAACGGCGCGGACGTCGGACTCGGCCGCGGGGAGGGCGACGGGCGGTCCGGGGTGGACGGTGGCGTACTCGGGCCCGGCTTCGGGCTCGGCCCCGGACTGGGGTCGGGGGTGGCGTGCTTGGGCGCCTGGTCGCTCTGGTCGGGCAGCGCCCGGTTCAGCTTGATCGCCGACTGCACGCCGAGGTTCGCCAGCGCGGCGCCCTTGATGAAGCGCGTCACGTTCTCCGGCAGGAAGCCGGCGCCGGGGAGCTTGGAACCGATCTTGCTCAAGCCTGGCACCTTCGCCGCCAGCTTCCCGCTCAGCAGCTTCGACGCGAGGCCCACGCCGCTGTTGATGCTCTTCACCGCGATGCCGTTGGTGAACATGCCCCAGGCGACCTCCCTGGCGGCGGCGAGCCGGGTGACGCCCTTGGCGCCCACCGCGAGGCCCTTGAGCAAGCCGACGCCGGGGACGATGCCGAGCACGTCGATGGTGATCTTCACCCAGTCGAACTTCCCGCCCCTGGCGAAGACGTCGTACAACCGGCCCGTCAGCGCCGTGGCGCTCAGCGCGGCGGCCACGCCCACGATGATCGCGGCGATACCGCCCGTCAGGACGACCGCCGCCACCAGGGCCACCACCGCCAGGATCGTGGCCGCCGCGGTGAACCAGTCGGCGTGGTCCGCGATCCAGTTCATGAATCCGCCGGGGTCACGGACCTCGTCGTGATGGATGATCCGCTTGATCTTCTTGGCGGCGGCGCTCGCCGCGTCGTCACGGATCTCCTGGGCCTGCATGATCGTCTGCCGGTGCCCGGCCATCACCTTCGTGGACTCGTCGAGCTTCTTGCGCTGCTTCGAGCGCTCGACGCTGTCCTCCGCCGATGACGGCACCGTGCCGTCGGTCTTGCCCAACGCGGCCTGCGTGGCCTTGTGTTCGGGCTCCATGGCCCGGAAGTCGGCCAGCGCCTTGTCCGCCATGCGCTGCGCGCGGTGCAGCTCGCTGGCGTACTCCTTGGACTCGCCGCCGCCCTCGTTCACCTTGGTGCCGATCGCGAGGGCTGCCTCGTCATAGCGGTCGTACGCGTCCCGCAGGCGCTTGGAGGTGTCGCCCGCCGTCTCGTGGAAGGCGCGCCCGGCCTCGCTGTCCCAGTTCTCGACGGACGCGAGCGCCTTGATGTTCCTGGCCTGCTTGTCGATCTCGTCGGCCATCCGGCGCAACTTCTTGCCGAGCGCGGCCACTTCGTGCGGATCGCCCGGTATCGGATCCGAGTCGAAGAGCGGTTCCCAGTCGGTCGGCCGCGCGCTCACTTCTTCCCCTTCTTGGCGCTCTTCTTCGCGTCCCTGAGGGCCTCGGCGAGGGCATGGTCCACGTCGTCGTACGTCTTGGCGGCTTCCGCCGTGTACTTGGCGAGGTTCTCGATGTCCTTCATCAGCTTCTTGCGCGTCTTCTTCCACGTGCCGGAGAAGTCGTCGAAGATGTCGCGGAGCTTCTCGCTGCCGAGGGCCTTCTCATAGCCGTCGGAGGGGTCTCCGTGCTCCTTGAACTCTCGGTGGATGCCGTACAGCGCATCCGAGCAATCCTTGATGAGGTCCAGATCCGCTCTGAGTCTGTCACCCATATCTCGGCCCCCCCGCCTCGACTTGAACCCGGACGAACGTATCCAGGGGGCCTGGGGTGCCACTAGTGACGATAGTGAGGGGCGCGCCCTTACTTTCGACAGGTTCGATAGTGAAGGGCGCACCCAACTGAGCATGTTCTGCTATCGGTTGATCGACTGCACTTCCTCGACCGCGATGTCCTGAGTGACCTCGATCGTCCCGTCGGGCATCGGCTGCGCGCCCGCCTGGCCCGTGCCCGTCCAGCTGATCTCCCAGGTGAGGGCGGCCTTGAGGGGGAAGGTCTCGCCGCCGGACGAGCGGCCGTAGACGATGCCGCAGGGCGGGGTCTCCTTGGACTTGCCCTTGGCGTACGGCTCGCCGATCTTGCCGTCGACGATGGGGCATTCGCCGCTCGCGGGGATCAGGGTGGCGTCGCCGGTGCCCGGCTTGAGGGTGAGGGACTTGGGCTTGGCGGTCGTCGTCGCGTGGAGTTCGAACCCGGGCACGTTGATCGCGGCCGTCGCCTCGACGTCGTCGAAGACTGCCTTGTCGAGCCAGGCCCAGGTGGGCAGGTTCACCTTGGTGGTGCCGTCGGGCGCGAGGGACACCTTGGTGTCGGGCAGTTGCATGTGCTGGTAGGCGAGGGCGGCGAGCATCTCGGGCGTGATGGCCTCCTCGTACCGGGCCGGCGGCTTCTCGCCGTTGTCGACCCAGAACGGCAGGTCCGTGCAGGACTTGCGCTTGAGGTAGTCGGGCTCTTCGGGGTTCTCGACCCCGGCCCAGAACATCCCCTTGCCGTCCTTGTCGACGTTGTAGTCCTTGTAACCGGGGGTGTCCGCCCAGCCGTAGTCGTCCTCGTAGTGCCGCTGCGTCTCGGAGAGCGCGGCGCCCGCGTGACCGCCCATGCCGGGCTTGCCCATGGCGTCCTTGAGGTTCCCGGACATCTCCTTCTTGAAGTCCTTGGCGCCGAGGTACGGGGCGTACCAGCAGGGCGGCGGGTCCCAGGTGACGTCGGAGGAGGTGACGTTGCCCGGGCTGCCGGGCTTGCTGACGGCGCCGGTGTATTTGACCTGGGCGGCGGCGTAGATGCCGGTCCCGTCGCCGCCGCCTTCCGTGTCCGTGCTGGCGCCCTTGTCCGAACCCACGGGCTTCCCCGCGTAGGCGGGCCCCGCGAGGACGAGAACGCTGACGGCGAGTGTCAGGGCTGTGATGGTGGCTCTGGGGGCAGTACGTCGCGATCTGTTCACCGGCACTTCTCCGCCTTCGTCTCGACGAACACCTTGGACGCCTGCCACAGGCCTTTACCTGTGGGGTACTTGACCATGATGATCTTGTAGTGGTCGAAGTCCTTGATGCTGCCCTCGGTCTTCAGGACCTTCCCCGACTTGATCTCTTTGCCATAGAACTTGCTCGAGTCCGCACAGAACGAGACCTCCACCGACTTGCCGTTCGCGGACGACCGCGTGCTGGCCTGGTAGTGGCGCAGGGTGCCTGTGGCGGTCCAGCCGCCGTCGATCCACTCCTTGATCTGGACCTTCGCGTAGCGGAGCCCGTCGGCAGTGGAGTAGGCGGTCACGGCCGCGTCGTCGGTCGTGCGCTTGTCCACGCCTCGGTAGATGGCCCGGAAGAAGTTGGCGGCGTCACTCATCGCGGCCGCTTCGTTCTTGTCCTTCGGCTTGTTCCAGTCGAAGACCAGATTCATGCTCTTCGGCAGGGTCAGGTCGACGCCGTCCGGCTTGTCCTCCGCCGGTGCCCCGGAGGGATCCGCCGACTTCTCCGGCTTATCCGCGCCCTGCTCGGCTCCCGCGATCTTGTCGCTGTCCTTGGATTCGTCGCCGTCGGAGCCGCCGCAGGCCGTCAGGAGCAGGGCCCCGGTCACGGCGAGCGCGGCGGTGACAGGCATGGTGCGCGTAGTGCGGCGGTTCACAGTCGGCTCCCGGTGGGGCGAGGGGTGTCTCCAACGGGGTGACGCTAGCTGGGGGGTTGACAGTTCCGCCAGGTTTGATAACGGGATATGTCATGCCATCTCGCCGGACTGTCATCGTGTCGTGACGCGACGGGCGTGACGGGTTCCCGGTGGACGTAGCTGCCGGGGCGAGGTCCACTTGCGATGATAACTTCGCTCTACATAGGTGTAGTAGAGCGATGGGTGGGGCGATGGGAGCGGCGGTGCACACGGCATGAGCCACGACGCGCCCGATGCCGTGGAGGATCCTGTGGCGGATCCCGTAGCGGATCCCGTGGCGGATGCCCCGGTCCCGCCCGAGCCCGCCCTCAGGCCCCGCGCCCAGCCCGGCCCCGGCGTGGAGCTGAGCCGTCGCGCGCGGCTCTTCGTCGACGGCGGCGACCTGGTGCTGCGCACCCGCTCCGGCACGCGGCGGCTGCCGGTCGGGGGCGAGGGGATCAGCCGGGCCGTCTTCGTCGATGTGGGGGGACCGGACGCGGAGCGCATGGGGCCGCCGCTCCCCGGCACCTGGGGCGAGCTCCAACTGCAGGACAGTAAGGGCCTGTTGATCGGGCGTGTGCGTCTCGACGACTGGCTGCCCGAGGCCGATCAGCTGCCGCAGCGCTACGTACACGGGGAGCAGCTCCTCAGCCGTACCGGAGTGGCGGGCCTGCTGGCGGCCGCCGGTATTCCGCTGCACACCGTGCGGGACGCGGACGACCCGCTCGTCGACCGGCGCACCCGCCAGCGCGTTGTCTCGCTGGCGCCGGGCGGCGTCTTCCCCGCCTGGTACTGGCTGACGCGCGGCGGCGCCGCCGCCGTCTGGGGCGCCACCTTCACCGCGCTCCTGTTCTCCGACGCCGCCGCGCCGTGGCTCGTCCTGGTGTCGGCGGGCGCGGCCCTGACCGCCCCGGCGGCCCGCCTCGCGCTGCGCGCCTGGACCCGCCTGCGGCTGCGGCGCCACACCGCCCCCGCCGCATCGGCCCGGATCACTCCGCGCCCCACCTCCGGCACGCGCGCCACGGTCAGGTTCTGCCGCGACACCGAGCTCCGCGTCGAGCGCCACGACCTGGTCCTCAAGGACATCTCCGGGCAGGAGCACCGCCTTGCCCGCCGGGGGCCGCACGCCGTGACCGCGCTGGTGCTCGTACGCGTGCGGTCGGGTGAGCCCGTGGGGGTCGAACTGCGCGGCCCCGACGGCCAGATCAGAGTCGTACTGCCCTGGCGCCAGTGGTTCGGCGGCGACGGCGGGCGCGACGGATGGGCGGCGCTCCGGGGCGCCCTGGCCCTGCCGGTGACCGAACGACGGGTGACGGGGCAGGCGGCCTGGCCCAAGGGACCGGCCCTCGGTCTGCGCCTGCTCCCCACGTCCGGGCGGGCGGCGCGGGCGGTGTCCCGCTTCCCCCGCACCCTGGTCGGCGTCTCCTCCACGGCGGTCATGGCCGTCGGCTCCTGCTTCTCGGTCGTGCACGGGGTCCGGCTCATGGACACGCACCCCGCCGCCGCGTGGACGGCGGTGCTCATGGGGGTTCTCGCGACGCTCCTGCAAGCAATTCCGTATGTGATCCATCAACAGCGCGGCAGGTTCCTGCTCGACCGCCCCGCGTGCGGCTAAGAACAGAACGAAGCGAGAAGGGGGAATCGCGTGGGCACTCCGGACCTGTCGGTCGACATCACGCTGCTCAAGACGACGGAGAAGCAACTCCACTTCATCAAGGGCGAGTTCGAGGGCATCGACGACTGGAAGAAGGAACTCAGGGCCGTGGTGGGGGCGCCCCGCATGGCCAAGGCGATGTCCACGTTCGTCGACAACTGGGACCGGCACCGCAAGGGCCTCGTCGAGGAGATCGACAAGATCGGCGGCTGGGTCGAGACGACCAGGCAGACGTTCGAGAAGGCCGACAAGGACCTGGCGGATTCGGCCGCGAAGGCGAAGCGCGAGAAGGCGAAGGGGAAGTAGGGAACATCATGGCGCGCCCCACGGACTGGCATCCGCTCGCCGACAGCGACCCGGTGCCCGGGTCCCCCAAGGACATCGACGACGAAGTCGAGCACATGAAGAACGTCGCGAAGAAGCTGCGCGACCAGGCGGAGAAGCTGCACAAGATAGCCAAGAAGGAAGGCCTGAAGGGCAAGTACTCGGACAAGCTGACCGAGGGCGCCGCCGAACTCGGCAAGAAGCTCGACCAGACAGCGGAGCGGTACGAGGGCGTCAAGAAGCACCTCTCGGGCTGGGCCGGTGAGCTGCGCGGCGCCCAGTCCGCCGCCGGGGACGCCCTTGAGCTGGCCAAGAGCGACGAGGACCAGGCCAAGAAGGACCTGAAGAAGGCCAAGGAGAAGTACGACAACGAGGCCGACCACTACGCCACGTTGATCGAGAACGCCATCGACGACGACCCGCTCACCGACAGCTGGTGGGACAACGTCAAGGACTGGATCGACAAGAACGCGGGCTGGCTGAAGGTCGTCATCGAGATCGCCAGCTACGTCGCCACCGCCCTCGCCATCGCGGCGATCTTCATCTCCGGCATCGGGATCGGGGTGGTCCTCGCCGCGGGAATCGCGGTCCTTGTGGCGAGAGTGGGGATGGCGGCCGCCGGACAGGGCTCCTGGGCGGACGTCGCCCTCGACGTGTTCGCGCTCGCCACCATGGGCCTGGGACGCGGTGCCGTGTCCGGCCTGAAGGCGGGCCAGGCGGCCACCCGGCTCGCCGCGGGGCAGGGCGCCAAGAAGGCCGCCACGAGCGCCGCGAAGAACGGCATGAGCAAGGCGTACGGACAGGCCGGGCGGACCCTCGCCAACAAGGGCGCGTCCAAGGCGCAGAAGCGGGCGGCCCGCGAGGCGATCGAGCAGGCCGACGCGCTGGCGGCCAAGGCGGGCGCTGGCGCGGAGAAGGTGGCCACCAAGGCGCCGCTGCCCAAGGTCAGCAAGGCGGACATCCTGCGGGCGGGCGGCGACAAGGACGCGGCCGTGGCGTACAAGGACATCATGAAGACGCGGGCCGCCTACGCGGGCGACGACGCCGTCCACACGGCCAGCCAGGGCGCCGAGAGCTATCTGCGCCACAACCAGCAGGTCTTCGCCGCGGGCCAGGGCATCGACCTGGGCGGCAAGCTCGCCGGGTCCAGCGACACATGGACCGACAAGCCGTACTTCGAGCCGTTCCAGAACTACAAGAACGAGTACACCGCCGAAGTCGGGTCCACCTGGTGAGCCGGGGGAGCGGTGACGGCGGCCGACGTGAGCCCGGCGAGCGCTACTTCGCGGCCCTCGACCGGAGCCGTGAGGCGAAGGAGCGGGCGGCGGAGGAGGCGGAGGAGGCCTACGGCAAGGACGTCGCCGTGGTGCGTGTGATCTCGCTGGTACCTCCGCTCCTGTACTGCGCGGCCATGATCGTGGCTGCCGCGTCGGATGACGTCACGGCGTTCGTCGTGCGCTATGTCCTTGGACCCGCGAGCGTCGTCGCCACGGCCTTCGTGATCGGGCTGATCCTGAAGTACGAGCGCTCGCCGCAGCGCGACTTCGGGATTCCGGTCGTGGTCTTCGCCCACGCGCTCTTGAACGGCCTGACCGGGTTCGTCACCGGTTCCCTCTTCTACGTACTGATCCCGCTCGCGGCGCCGCTCACCCAGTGGGGCCTGCCCAAGTTCCGTGCCCTGCGAGGGCGCAAGCCATGACCGACGACCGCATCTCACCGAAGGCCGACGTGACCGACCGCACCACCACCGCCCCCCGCGGCTACCAGCTGATCCTGCCGCCCGAGTGGGTCCGCGTCCCCATGCGGTCGGGCACGGAAGAGGCGATACGCGCCATCGTCGACGACGCCTTCGCCACGCTGCCGGCGGACGCGCCGCGCGACCGGATCGGGCCCTACCGGCGCGAGCTGGAGCGACGCCTGAAGGACGCCGTGACCGAAGCCCGCAAGGCCGAGGCGCTCGACGTCTACCTCCCGCTGGAGCGGATGCACGGCATCGCGGTGCCCGCCTCGATCGTCGTCTCGGAGATGAAGTTCCCCGACGAGGTCGCCGTGGACCCCTCGGCCGTCTCGCGCCGCCTCCTTCAAGCACCGGGACGGGACGGCGAGACCACCGCCGCCGAGCTCGACGGCGTACGGGCGGTCCGTACGGAACGCACGGTCGCCGCCAGCGCGCCGGGCGGCGGCGAACTCGCCTCGCGCCGCGTCGACTACGTCGTCCCCGTGCCCGGCGACCCGGGGCGCTGGCTCGGCGTCGTCTTCTCCACGCTCGGCGAGGGCGACCCCGACGACGCGCTCGCCGACCTCTTCGTAGAACTGTTTGACGCGATGATGAGCACCTTCCGATGGAGCCGAGCATGAGCTGGCCGCACGTGGACTACGACACCGATCTGTGGATGCAGATCCCGAACTCCTGGACGGGTACGCCGTGGAAGGGCCCCAAGGAGTGGGGCCGCTACATGTCCGACGCGTGGTGGGGCGACACCGACCTGGACCCGACCCGCAAGGACCTCAAGGGCCTGGCCGCCACGCTGCGCGCCTGCGCGGAGCGGTTTCCGGCGAGCCACCCCGGGTTCGACGTCTACCTCCACCTGCCCGACCCGCGGGAAATGCCGCTGCCCGTGTACGTCGCCTCCGTCGAGGCGGACGGCGACCGCGAGGAGAGCCTGCGGGCCCTGGTCACCACGGACGACACGGCGCTCGTGGAGAAGCCGATCGTGGAGGACTTCACCACCGACGCGCTCGGCACGGGCCTGCGCTCCCTGCGGTACACGCAGACGGACGAGGACCGCGCGATCGTCGCCGGGGTGCGCTACGCCTGGCGCCACGAGGCCGCCGGGTGCGACGTCGTGGTCATCGCCGCGGCGCCGGATCCGCGGCGGATGCTCGGCGCGATGGACGACATCGACGCGTTCGCCGGGTGGATCAGCGTGACGCCGGGCGCCTAGGGCGCGCTGTTACCCGCTGTCCGCTACCCGAGCTTCGCGCTCTGCGCGTTCACGACCGCCGTGGCGATCTTCGCGTCGCCCGGGCGGGACTGGGTGAACGCGAGACCGTCCACGGCGAAGTAGAGCGCGATGGTGTCGCCGTGGCGGGCGGCCTGGGCGCGCAGCGTGTGGGTGTTGTTCTGGTACTTCTGCGTGGCCTTGAAGGCGAAGGACTCGTCGGCGCCCGCGGGGGCGGGGGCGGTCTCGGCGGCGATGGAGGAGTACGGGTTGGTGGTCTTGCCCGCCTTGGCCGTGAAGCCGCCGCCGCAGGCGCTCACCGCCTTGGAGAGCTCGGCGAGAGCGGTCTTCGCCGCGCCCTTCTCGTACGTGGCGAGCGTGACGTAGGTGAAGGCGCCGGGCCCCTTCGCGCCCGCGGCCACGCGTATCGCGTCGGCCTTGGGGGTGCCGAGGGGGAGCTGGTTCATCGCGTACGCCAGCGGGGCGCAGTCCGCCTTGTCGAGCTTGATCTCACCCTTGGACTTGGCGAACACGAACTCCTGGGCGGGCTTGTCGATCCGGTAGCCCTTCACCTCGTCCTTGGCGAGGACGGCGCGGTCGAGATCGGCTGCCGGGTCGGCGGCCTTCTCCGGGGCGTCCGACGTCCCCGACTTGTCGGCGGAGTCCTTGGAGCCGTCGGAGGAGTCGGAACCGGAGTCGGAACCCCCGCAGGCGGTGAGGGCGGCCGCGCAGAGGAGGGCGAGGACGGGGGCGGCGGCGGCCTGGGTGAGGCGGGTCCGCTTCATGAGAGCTCCTGACGTGGTTCCTGTGGCGGGTGGTTCTGACGGGTGGGGCGGGACCGTGCGTCCGCGGCACTTTACTGTGCGTGCGTTCCCGCACCGCAGCAACCTCCCACCGTGCCCGGCCACTTGTCCCCGCACTCCACTGGTGGTGGAGTGACAGCACGGCACAGTTGTCAGGGGGGCATCATGCTGGCCAGGGAGTACGGGTACCGGGTGCTGCCCCGCAAAGCCATCGACACGGCGTCGACCGCCCGTTACCTCGGTGTCTGGCGGCAGAAGGCCGAGGTGGACCACCGCGCGACGCGGCGCAGGACCGTACCGCTGTACATGGCCTTCACCTTGATCCTCTGCGTCATGGCCGCAGGAATCACGGACTCCGGCCCCCTGACCTTCCTTACCGTGTTCGTGATGCTCGGCGTGTGGCCCTTCGCCGACGACTGGTCCCGTGCGCAAGGCGCGCGCCCCCTCGCGCAGGCCCGCGAGCTGCTCACCGCGTCCCCGTGGCAGGTCTGGCCCTGCCGCGTGGAACGCACGCCGCACAACCCCCAGATGCATCTGGTCCACCTGCTCTCCCCGGACCGTGAAGTGGTCCGTACGTTCGTCGGCCGCATGCCGGAGGATGCCTGGCTGTCCATGACCGATGGCCGGGGCATAGTCCTGGTCTGCGGTGATCTGCGATTCCCCGTGGCCATGGCCACCAAGCGGGGGCGGCCCGTCTGGCTCGGCCAGCCGATTCCGACGCCCGCCAGGCCGGACGCCGCGTCGGCCCAGCCGCCGGGCCCCGTCGACGAACTGATCCGGCAGGCCGGACAGGACGCCGTGTCGAACTGGCTCAACGACCTGCTCTGAGCCGGATGTCGCCGTCGCCCCTGGTCCCCATATTCCAGATGCGTACGCACGTGCCCCCTCGGCATGATGGCGCGATGCCCGAAACCGCCGAGACACGCACCGCACCCCACCGCCGAGCCGAACCCCCGCGCTCCGGTGCGGGCGAACGCGCCTCCCTGGTCGCCTTCCTCCAGTACCAGCGCGAGACCCTCGCGATGAAGTGCGCGGGCCTCACCGCCGACCAGCTGCGCGAACGGGCCGTACCGCCCTCGGAGATGTCCCTGCTCGGACTCGTCAGACACCTCGCGGAGGTGGAGCGGAGCTGGTTCGGCAGCGTGCTGAACGGCGAGGACCCGCACGCCCATTGGCGCTCACGGGTGCCCGGTGAGCACGCCGACTTCGACGTGGCGGACGCCGACCCCGACGAGGCGTTCGAGATCTGGCACGCGCAGTGCGCCCGCTCCCGCGCCCTGGTGGACGCCACCGACTCGTTCGACGCCACGGTGCGCTTCCGCGACGAGGAGTACTCCCTGCGCTACATCCTCACGCACATGATCGAGGAGTACGCCCGCCACAACGGCCACGCGGATTTCTTGAGGGAGCGGATCGACGGGGTGACGGGGGAGTAGGGCGACGGGGGAGTAGGGGGAGCCGTCCGCCCTGGCCTCGTAGGCTGGTCGGCGGAAGCCGATCACGACGGTGACGATCACAACGGGGAACGGAACGGGGAGGGCGCCGACCATGGCCCGCTACACGGAACCGCAGACCATCGCGCGCGGTGGATTCAGCATCAAGGTGCCGGAGACGTGGTGGGAGTTCGACGTGCGCCCCGAGTCGCGCGACGCCGCCATCCGGCAGATGCTCAACGACCGCATCCGGCAGCGCCCCGAGCTGGCCCCGCACCGCGAGACCTACGAGGCGTTCCTGCGCAAGGCGTCGCACGACGCCTGGCAGTCCGGCGCCCTGTACTGCGGCTGCATGGCGGAGAGCTTCGGTGGCGACACCCCGGTCACGGGCTCGGTCACGGTCTCCCTGGTCGGCGCCCGCACACCGAACGGCGACGTCCTGCCGACGGACCCCGACCGCATCGTCGCCCAGCTCGGCGTGCGCGAGGCCAAGCGGGAGGGCGATGCGTGGCGGAAGGCGACGACGGTCGACATCCCCGGCGTCGGGCTCGCGGCGCGTACGTACGGCATCGAGGACATCTCCGTACCGGGCGACGAGCGCACGATCCGGGTCGTCCTGATGCAGACGTTCATTCCGGTTCCGGGGCAGGAGGGCAAGGTGGCTCTGGTGTCAGGCAGCAGCCAGCTCCTCGAGCTCACGGACTCGTTCTTCGACATCTTCGATGCGGTGACTTCCACGTTCCGGTTTGCGGAATGACGAGAGGCGACTGAATTCCTCCGCCCCTTCCGCCACTTGCACCTCTGCGAGTAGTTTCGTCCCCGCGTACCCATATTGAAGTTGCACGTGTGACGGGGGAAGTCGCGTGGGAGGCCATCGGCCGAGGGATTGGCATGTCCTGGATCTGGAGAAGGATCCGACGCCGGGTGATCCGCACAGGGTGCGGTCGTTGGCGGGAAATCTGCATGATTTCGCCGATGACGTCGGCAGGGTGCTGCGGGACATCAAGGGGATGGCGGGCGAGGACGCGATCCTGCGGTGGGCGGGCAAGACGGCGGACGCGTTCACCGAGAAGTTCGAGGATGCCCCGGCCAAGCTGAAGAAGCTCAAGAAGAGCTATGAGATGGCGGGCGACGCGCTGTCGGGGTACTGGCCGGAGCTGGAGCGCGCGCAGTCCATGGCGGACAAGGCGCTGGCCGACGGCCGCGCGGCGCGGGCGGATCTGAACAGCGCCAAGTCCCGTCTGTCTTCGGCCGATTCCTGGGTGGAGCGGGCGGGCAAGGAGGCCGACAAGTACCAGGACAAGCCCGGCAAGGACGTTCCCAAGCCGGACGGGGACAAGGTCAGGGCCGCCACGCGCAACGCCGACTCGGCGGAGAAGGCGCAGAAGTCGGCGAAGGGCGAGGTGTCCTCGGCGCAGAGCGCGCTGGACGCGGCGAAGAAGATGGCCGAGGACGCCCGCAAGATGCGTGAGGACGCGGCGGGGACGGCGAAGCGGAAGATCGACGAGGCTTCCGACGCGGGGATCCGCAACCGCAAGTGGTGGGAGGAGATCGGCGACTGGGTCTCGGACAACTGGGACACCATCGTCGCGGTGTGCAAGGTCGTCGTCGCGGTGGTCGGGATCATCGCGATGATCGTCGGCGGGCCGATCCTGGCCGCGATCGTGATCGTGGCCGGGGCGATCGTCCTGGCGGACACCTTGAGCAAATACGCGAAAGGCCAAGCCACGTTGATGGACGTGGCGTTCGCCGCGCTGGACTGCGTACCGGGCATGAAGGGCATCACCACCGCCGCCAAACTCGGCAAGGGACTGAAGGGCCTCAAGGGTGGATTGAAGGGCTTCAAGTCTGCCCGCACCGCGCTCAAGGACGGCGCGAAGGGTGCCTACAACCGGGTCAGGAGCAAGATCAAGGGCTGTGGTGACCCGGTGGACGTGGCCACCGGGCAGATGTTCCTGGCCGAGACCGACGTGACGCTGCCCGGCACCCTGCCGCTGGCCTTCACCCGCCGGGTCGCCTCGGGATACCGCAGCGGCGGCTGGTTCGGACCGACCTGGACCTCCACCCTGGACCAGCGCCTGGAAGCCGACGACGAGGGCGTCGTGTTCGTCACCGAGGACGGCATGCTCCTCGCCTACCCCCACCCCGAACGGCCGGGCCGCCCCGTGCTGCCAGAGTCCGGGCCGCACTGGCCCCTGGTAGCGGCCGAGGACGGCGGCTACCACCTCACCGACCCGGTCGCGGGCCACACCCGCCGCTTCGCCCCGCCCACGCCCGGTGACGGAGTGGCACTGCTGACCCGGATCACGGACCGCAACCACAACACCATCGACTTCGAACACGACGCCGATGGCACCCCGACCGCGATTCGCCACAGCGGCGGCTACCACCTGAAACTGACCGTCGAGGACGAACGCGTCACGGCCCTGGCCCTGACAGGCCGGGACCCGGGCAAGAGCGACGCGGACGGCGCGGACACCGTGATCAAGCGGTACGGCTACACCGACGGCAACCTCACCGCCGTCACCAACTCCTCCGGCCTGCCCATGCGGTTCGCCTACGACGAGCGGCTGCGCCTCACCGCCTGGCAGGACACCAACCACAGTCGCTACAGCTACACCTACGACGACCAGGACCGCTGCACCGCTCAGCAGGGCATGGCCGGGCACATGGCCAACACCTTCACCTACGACCTCAAGGACCCCGCAAGGGCCGGCTGCCGCATCACCGAGATCACCACCCCGCAGGGCGCCACCACCCAGGTCGCCGTCGACGACCGCTGCCTGATCGTCGCCGAGACCGACCCGCTCGGCTCCACCGTCACCACCGCATACGACGCCCGTCAGAATGTCACCGCGAGGACGGACCAGCTCGGACACACCACGGCCTACTCCCACAACGAACTGGGGCAGCCGACCGAGGTGACCCGGCCCGACGGCACCTTCATCCGCATCACCTACGACGAGCGGCACGTCCCCACGGCCATGGAGTTGCCGGACGGCGCCTCCTGGCAGTTCGCCAACGACGAGCGCGGCAACGTCACCGCCATCACCGATCCGCTCGGCGCGACCACGCACTTCACGCGCGGGACGGACGGCGGCCTCACCGAGACCCGGGACGCCACCGGCCGCTCCGCCGTCCGCACGAACAACGCCGCGGGACTGCCGCTGACCGTGACCGACGGCCTCGGCGGCACCACACGCTACGCGTACGACGCCTTCGGTCTGACCTCCGAGGTGACGGACCCGCTCGGCCACCGCACCCGCCTGGAATGGACGGTCGAGGGCCTGATCGCGCGCCGCACCGACCCGGAAGGAGCGCACGAGAGCTGGGAGTACGACGGCGAAGGCAACTGCGTCCGCCACATCGACTCCGTCGGCCAGGCCACCACGTTCGAGTACACCCACTTCGACCGCCTCAGCGCCCGCGTCGGCCCGGGCGGCGACCGCCACACCTTCACCCACGACGCCGGTCTCCAGCTCACCCAGGTGACCAATCCCCAGGGCCTGACCTGGAATTACACCTACGACCCGGTGGGCAGGCTGCTCTCCGAGTCCGACTTCGACGGGCGCACCGCCCACTACGCCTATGACGCGGCCGGACTCCTCACCTCCCGGACCAACGCGCTCGGCCAGCACATCCACTACCGGCGCGACGCGTTGGGACAGACCACCGCCAAGGACGCGGACGGCTCACTGACCACGTACACGTACGCGGCGAACGGCTCACTGACCGGGGCCGTCGGTCCCGAGAGCAGTCTGCGCGTGGAACTCGACGCGGCCGGCCGTCGCATCTCCGAGACCGTCGACGGCCGGACCATGCGCTTCGGCTACGACCTCGCGGGCAACCGCACCCTGCGCGCCACCCCTTCGGGCGCTCGGAGCACCTGGGAGTACGACGCCGCGGGACGTACCGTACGGCTGGCCGCGGCAGGCCACACCATCGACTTCGCGCACGACGCCGCGGACCGCGAGGTCGCCCGGCACATCGACCGTGCGCTCGCCCTCACCCGCGGCTACGACGGCGTCGGCCGACTGGTGACACAGGAAAGCAGTGCGCCGGGCAACCGCCCGCTCTCGGAGCGCTCCTACTCCTACCGCCCCGACGGGCACCTCACCGGGATGCGGGACTCCCGCACAGGCAGCCGCCGCTTCGACCTCGACACCCAGGGCCGTGTCACCGCGGTGCACGCGGCGGGCTGGAGCGAGCGCTACGCCTACGACTCCGCGGGCAACCAGACCGAGGCGGCCTGGCCGACGCGGCACCCCGGCAACGAGGCCACGGGATCGCGCGATTACACGGGAACACGGCTGACCCGGGCAGGCCGGGTCCACTACGAGTACGACGCCCAGGGACGGATGGTCATGCGCCGCAAGTCCCGGCTCTCCCGCAAGCCCGACGTCTGGCTCTACGAGTGGGACGCCGAGGACCGGCTCACGGCCGTCACCACGCCGGACGGCGGCCGCTGGCGCTACACCTACGACCCGCTGGGCCGACGTACCGGCAAGCTCCGCCTCGCCGCCGACGGGGAGAGCGTCCTGGAGCGCACGGTCTTCACCTGGGACGGCAACACGCTCTGCGAGCAGACAACTGAGGGGCCGGAGGAGGCCGCGCAGCGGATCCCGGCGCCGTCTGCCGGGCAGGGCGGCGGGAGCGCGGGCCTGCGCACCACACTCACCTGGGACCACGACGGGCTCTCGCCCGTGAGCCAGGCCGAACGCGTCTGGGCCGCCGACGCGCCCCAGGAGACCATCGACGAGCGGTTCTTCGCCATCGTCACCGACCTCGTCGGAACCCCGGTCGAGCTGCTCTCGCCGGACGGGGACATCGCCTGGTACACCCGGTCCACCCTGTGGGGAAGCACGGTCTGGAACAGCGACGCGAGCGCGTACACACCGCTGCGCTTCCCCGGTCAGTACCACGACCCGGAGACCGGCCTCCACTACAACCACCACCGTCATTACGACCCCGAGACGGCCCGCTACACCAGCCCCGACCCCCTCGGCCTGCTCCCGGCACCGAACCCCGTCGCCTACGTCCACAACCCGCACACCTGGTCCGACCCGCTGGGCCTGGCACCCCTGTGCCAGCAGCACGGCGGGGACAGCGGCAGCCCCGAAGGACTCGGTCGCCTCCCCGGCCCCGCACCGCAACGCGCCACGGACATGCTGAACCAGGTCAATGCCCGGCCCGGCGGAATCGGAAAGGTCGACGGCTACCATGGCAACGCGAACTGGGGTAACAACAAGTCCGCCCTGCCGGGCGGCAAGTACAAGGAATGGGACGTCAACGCCAAGACCGACCTGCCGCAGTGCAGTGCACCGGGCTGCGGAAAGGAGATCAGGGGTCCTGAACGGCTCTTGACTCCGAAGGACGGACCCGGCCCCGCGTACTACACCCCGGACCACTACGGAACGTTCTACTACGTCGGCGAATTCACGGGGTGAAGCAGAAATGACCGGCTTCGATGTCACGGGGACCGCAGCTCCCTGGGTCGTCTTCGTCCCCCGGGGAACCGCCGAGGTGCAACGCCAGTTGGCCGCCCTGGAGTCCAAGGGCGGCCAGGTCCACCGCTTCGCCGCGGCCGACCTCATGACCGAGCAGGGTGTGCACCGCGCGTTCGCCGAGGCCCTTCGGTTCCCCGGCTATTACGGCAGGAACTGGGACGCCTTGGTGGACTGTCTGGACGACCTGTGCGGCGCGGTCACCGGTCGCTTCGGTATCGCGGGTGTCATTCGCGGAGCGGATTCACTGCTCGACGCGGAGCACTTCCCGCTTTTCGTGTCGGTGCTCTGCCAGGGCGCGGACCGGGCGAATTCGGCGGTGGACCTCGACGGATTCCCGCTAGACCGACCCGCCGTCGCTGAGCATTTCATCTTCGAGTTCGACACATTCGACCGTGAAAGGGTCGAACTCGCCGTGCGGCAGCCCGACCTGGTCGTCACGTCGGGGGACGGATTCGTCGCGGCCGAGCTCGATCCGGACGAGTGGCACTGACTCGCGGTACCGACGCCATACGCAAGGGGGACACCATCATGGGCGGCAAGGGCAAGAGTGATCTCTCCATCCCACTCACCGACCTCGAGGACTACGGCGATCGGCTGCGCTCCGTCAAGGACCGCATGAACCGCACCAAGAAGACCTTCGAGTCCTACGAGGACGACATCGGCGACAGCGGCGTGTACGACTCCCTCGATGACTTCGAGTCCAACTGGGAGGACGGGCGCGAGGACATCGGCCAGCAGCTCGACCAGTTGGCGGAGTTGTCCGACGCGGTCGTACGCGAGTTCAAGAAGCTGGACGACGACCTGGCCAAGCAGGCCAGGGACTCCGTGAAAGCGGGCAAGGAGAAGGGCAAGAGCGACGGGGAGTGACGGGGTGAGTGGCGACTTCGGCGGTCTCGCCAGTGAGGAGAGAGGGCCCGCCGGACCATGGCCCGCATGGGTCTCCGGCTCGACCCCGTCGCGGCCGAGTGGGAGGACCCCCCGACGGCAAGGTCTACATCGGCATGGACAGCGTCACACTCCTCGCGGAGACGGCGGTCCGGGGCGTCCTCCTCACACGACGCCCCGGACCGTCAACTCACGTCACCCGCCGCCACTTCAGCGACGGTGCATCGCCCGCTTCACCTTCTTGCCCGCCGCGGACTCGTCCAGCGTCTTCCACAGCTTGGCCGAGCTGAGGGACGTGTAGACGCCGGGGGCGCCCTGCGCGCCGCAGCCGTCGCCGTACGAGACGACGCCGATCAGGATCGGGGCCCTGCGACCGGGCACGTCGCGGAAGATGGGGCCGCCGCTGTCGCCCTGGCAGGAGTCCTTGCCCTCGACCCCGGCGCAGAAGTTGACCTTCGAGTCGTACTCCTTGTAGCTCGTGCCGCATTCGGCGTGCGAGATGATCGGGACCTTGACCTGGCGCAGCCGGTCGGGCGTGTAGGTCATCTCGGTGTCCGTGTTGCCCCAGCCCGCGACGGTGGCCTTCTGGCCCGGGCGGATCAGGGCGTCGGTGCCCTGCGTGGGCAGCGCGACCGGGGCGATGCCGCGGACCGGCTTCGCCAACTGCAGGAAGGCCACGTCGTACGCCTCCTTGCCCTTGAGGTAGCGCGGGTGCACGACCACGCCGCCCTTGGCGACGCTGCGTATCTGCCCCTGCTCGGCGGAGAGCACGGTCCGCCCGACCGCCACCTGGAGGGACTTGGGCTTGACCGGCTTGCCCGCGTCGTCGACGAGGCAGTGCGCGGCCGTCACCACGGTGTCGGCCGTGACGAGGCTGCCACCGCAGAACTGCCGGTCGAGCGCGCTGCCCGACCCCTTGTCCATGAGCGCGACCATGAACGGGTAGGCGTCATTGGAGACTTCGGTGCCGCCGATGACGGCGTGCGCGGCGGGGGCGGAGGTGGCGACCATCGCCAGGGCGGCGGCGGAGGCGGCGACTCCGGCGGCGGTTCTCGTACGGGTCTTCGTGCTTGTACGGGTCTTCGTGGGGGTCTTCATGGGGGGTTGGTTTCTCTTTCGTGCGAGCAGGAATTGCGGTCATTTCTTTGTGCGCGCGAAAGGTCCGAACCAATCGACCGCCAACTGCCGGTGAATGAACGGGGTTTGGTCTATCGTTCAACAATTGCTTTCCGGTTCCCTTGCGCCGGAATGTGAGAGGGGGATGGCGGGAGTCCGGTTCATTCGGCGCCGGGCGGAACCGAGTTGCGTGGGTTGTGGGGAGGAGTGGCGGGCGTTCCGTGACGGCGCCGCCGGGGCGAGGTGCGTGCCGTCGTACGAGGCGTGGCTGGTGGGAACCGATCGGGGCCTGCCCGGCGTCACCTCTGTGGCTGACAAGTGCCCCATCGTGCAAAGCGTCTCTATTCGCGTACGCACATCGATCCCACTTCCTGAGACCTGGGAACGGCATCGGAACCAAACGGCGCGGATTGCGCGTGGATAACGATGAGAGGCCCGTGCTTCGCGATCCTTAACGCGCCTTGAGGGGCTTATGTGCTGCTGATACGGTGCGATGACTTGACACTGATCCTGGGGCTGAATAGCCCGCCCGAGGTGGAGCGTAGAGAGTCGCGAGTGTCACGAATGACGGAAATTGACCGAATCTTCTTGGGCGTGCGGGGAGCAGTTGCGTGAAGATCCAGGAGCGTATGGGGGCGGGCAACAACCGTTCCGCCGCGCCGGCTCAGCCAGGTGTCGGTGAGCGCCTTCCCGCGCCGCCTCGCGAGCGCAAACCGGCACTGGCCGCGCTGGCCGTGCTCCTCATCCTCGTCGGCGCCCTCGGCGCCACGGTTCTCGTGCTGCGCGCCGGTGACCGCATCGAGGTCGTGAAGGTGGTCGCGCCCATCGCGGCGGGCGAGTCGCCCGTCGAGAACAAGAACATCAGGTCCGTGCTCGTCTCCGACGACACCGGCCTGAACTTCGTCAAGTGGGAGCAGCGCGGCGCCCTCTCCAAGCTCAAGGCGAAGAGCGCCATCCCCGCCGGATCCATCGTCGTCGGCGAGATGTTCGCCAAGAGCTCCGGCCTGCCCGCGGGCAAGGCGTCCGTCGGTCTCTCCCTCAAGGAGGGCCAGTACCCGTCCGACCTGAAGTCCGGTGACACCGTCGCCGCGTACCCGGTCGTCTCGGGCACCTCCACGGGCAAGGGGTCGGCGAGCGGCAACGGGGCCGCGGCCGGTGAGCCGCTGGTGGCCTCCGCCCGCGTGAACACCGTCGCGGAGAAGAGCGACGCCACCGTGAGCACGGGCAACCTGAACATCACCCTCCTCGTGCCGCAGGAGGAGGTCGCGGGACTCGCCAGCTCCGCGTCCGACGGCAAGGTCGTCATCGTCCGCGTCACCAATGACAGCAACTAGAGGCGAGTAGAAGAGACATGGCGCTCATCGCTCTCGCCGCGGACAAGGGTTCCCCCGGCGTCACCACCGCCGCCGTCGCGCTCGCCGCCGTCTGGCCGCGCCGCGTGCTCGTCGCGGAGACCGACCCCGCGGGCGGCGACCTGGTCTACCGCAGTGCCGCCGCGCACGGCGGACCGCTCAACCCCAACACCGGCATGCTGAGCATCGCCGCCACGGCCCGGCGCGGGCTCGTGCCCGACCAGCTCTGGGACCACACCCAGCCGCTGTCGGGCGGGCTCGAAGTGCTCGTCGGCCTCGGCATCGCCGAGCAGGCCGCCGGGCTCGCGGGCCTGTGGCCCACCCTCGGCCGCGCCTTCTCGCAGCTCGCCGACTCGCCGAACGCGCCCGCCGACGTCATCGCGGACTGCGGGCGGATCAGCGGCGACACCCCGGCCGTCGAGCTCTTCCCGCAGGCGGCGCTCGTGCTGCTCGTCTCGCGCACCGAGCCCGAGGCCATCGCGCGCGTCCGGGACCGGGCCGCCGCCCTCGCCACCAAGCTGCACGGCGGACCGCGCGGCGCCGCGACGCTCGCGCAGCCGCTCATCGGCGTCCTGCTGATCGCCGACCCCTCGACGTCCGCCAAGCTCGTCCACCAGGTCAACGACATGCTGGTGGCCGCGCAGACCGGCGCCCGCGTCGTAGGCACCCTCGCCGACGACCCTGCGGGCGCCGAGCAGTTGGCCGGGCGCAGGCGCGGCCGCCTCGACAAGTCGCTGCTCATCAGGTCGGCGCGCAAGGTGACCGTCGACCTGTACCAGCAGTACGGCGCGGCCTGGGCCAACCCGGCCGCGGGGGCGGGCCGATGAGCGCACCCGTCGATCATCAGCTGGTCAAGCGGTTCCGGCAGGACGCCGGTGACCGCATCGCCGAGCAGCGGCGCCTCGACCAGGTCTCCGGCGTCACCCCGATGTCCGGCGAGGACGAGCGGCACTACGCCCGCGCCGTCATCGCGCAGATCCTCGAGGAGCACGCGCGCACGGAGATCAACGCCGGGCGCACCCCGCTCGACGCGGAGACCGAGGAGCAGTACGCGGCCGCCGTGCACGCCGCGCTCTTCGGCGTCGGCAGGCTCCAGCCGCTGCTCGACAACGCCGAGGTCGAGAACATCGACATCAACGGCTACGACCAGGTGTTCGTCGGATACGCCGACGGCAGCGAGACCAAGGCCGACCCGGTCGCCGAGACCGACGAGGAGCTCGTCGAGCTCATCCAGATCCTCGGTGCCTACTCCGGTCTCTCCTCCCGCCCGTTCGACTCGGCCAACCCGCAGCTCGACCTGCGCCTGCCCGACGGCTCGCGCCTCTCGGCCGTCATGGACGTCACGCGGCGCCCCGCCCTCTCCATCCGACGTGCCCGCATGGGCAAGGTCTTCATGTCGGACCTGGTGGGGAACGGGACTCTGACGCCCGAGGTCGGGCACTTCCTGGCCTGCGCCGTCCGGGCCCGCAAGAACATCATGATCGCGGGCGCGACGAACGCCGGAAAGACGACGCTCCTGCGCGCCCTCGCCAACGAGATCCCGCCGCACGAGCGCCTGGTGACCGTCGAGCGCGCCCTGGAACTCGGCCTCGACACCTTCGCCGATCTGCACCCCAACGTGGTGGCGTTCGAGGAGCGGCTGCCCAACTCCGAGGGCCAGGGCGAGATCTCGATGGCGGAGCTGGTGCGCCGTTCGCTGCGCATGAACCCCTCCCGCGTCATCGTCGGTGAGGTGCTCGGCGACGAGATCGTGACGATGCTGAACGCGATGTCGCAGGGCAACGACGGCTCGCTCTCCACGATCCACGCCAACAGCTCCAGCGAGGTCTTCAACCGCATCTCGACGTATGCGCTGCAGGCCTCCGAGCGGCTGCCCATCGAGGCCAGCCAGATGCTCGTCGCGGGAGCCGTCAACTTCGTCGTGTTCATCCAGCGGCGCAACAACTACCAGACCGGCGGCAAGCTCCAGCGCATGGTGACGTCGGTGCGTGAGGTCAACGGCGTCGACGGGCGGGTGCTCTCCAGCGAGGTCTTCGCCGAGGCCCCCGACGGCCGCGTCGTCGCGCACGCGCCGATCGCCTGCATGGACGACCTCGCGGCCTTCGGCTACCGGCCCGCCGGGCAATGGGGGTGAGCACGACATGAACTCACTCGGCTCGATGGGCGGAGTCTTCTCGCTGCCCGTCCTGTACGCGCTGGGCTGCGGCGTCGCCGCGGGCGGCGGCCTCGCGCTCCTCGCGATCGCGATCCGCGGCCTGCCCGCCAAGCCCGCGCACGAGAAGCAGAAGGCGAGCGAGCGCGCCGGCGAACTGATCAGCTTCATCGGGCGGCGCGGCTCCGCGGCGATCGGCGTCGGCCTGGTCGTCCTGCTCCTGACCCGCTGGGCCGTCGCGGGCATCGCGGCGGGCATCCTCGTCTTCTTCTGGGACAAGCTCTTCGGCGGCGCCGCGGAGGAACGCACGCAGATGCGCCGCGTCGAGGCGCTCGCCGCCTGGACCGAGTCCCTGCGCGACACGATCGCGGGCGCGGTCGGCCTCGAACAGGCCATCCCCGCCTCCGCGCGCGCCGCGGCCCCCGTCCTGCGCCCGCACCTGGACGCCCTCGTGGACCGGCTGCGCGCGCGCACGCCGCTGCCCGAGGCGCTGCAGGTGCTCGCCGACGAGATCGACGACGCGTCCGCGGACATCATCGTCGCGGCCCTGATCCTCAACGCGAAGCTGCGCGGCCCCGGTCTGCGGCACGTGCTCGGCGCGCTCGCCAAGTCGGCGCGCGAGGAGGTCGACATGCGCCAGCGCGTCATGGCGCAGCGCGCGTCGACCCGGCGTTCGGTGCAGATCGTGGTGGCGGTCTCGGTCGCCTTCGTCCTCGGCCTCTCCATCTTCAACAGGGACTTCGTCGAGCCGTACGGAACGGCGGTGGGACAGGCCGTACTCGCCCTGGTCTGCGGTCTGTTCGCGCTCGGCTTCTGGTGGCTGCGCAAGCTGTCGACGGTGGAGACGCCGGACCGTTTCCTGGTCAAGGACGAGCCGGGCGTGCAGTTCGTGCGCCCGCGCGGCCCCGACCAGGCGGCGCAGCCCGCCCAGCCCGCCCAGCAGGGTCTTCCCGGCTACTCGAACCCTGAGGGGGTACGTCGATGAGCCTGACCATGCCGATAGTGATCGGTGCCGTCCTGGGCCTCGGCATCTTCGCCCTCGTGCGCGCCCTGATGCCGTCCAAGCGCAGCGCGGTCGCCACGGTCGCCCGCATCGACGCGATGCGGGCGCGCGGCGCGGCCTACGAGTCGCACCGGGCCACCTCGGACACCGAAGCCCCGGGGCGGCTCGGCACCATGCGCTCCCGCGTGGGCACGCGGGTCGCCGACTTCTACCTCCAGCAGGGCTGGGAGCAGCGCTCGCTCCGCGCGGACCTCGCGGTCCTCGACCGCAGCTGGGAGAAGTTCCTCGCGACCAAGGTGCTGCTCGCGGCGGCCGGTGTGTTCTTCGGGCCCTTCCTCTTCGCCGTCATCTGGACGCTCGGGGTCGGCAAGAGCCCGATCATCCCGGTGTGGCTCGCGCTGATGTTCGGCGCGCTCTTCTTCTTCCTGCCCGACCTGGAAGTACGCAGGGACGCGGCAGACAAGCGGCGCGATCTGCGCCGCGTCATCGGCGCCTATCTGGACCTGGTGTCGATGAGCCTCGCGGGCGGCCGTGGCCTCCCCGAGGCGCTCATGGCGGCGGCGGAGGTCTCCGACGGATGGGCGACGCAACGCATTCGAAACGCTCTGGCCGACGCCCGGATCACGGGTGTCAGCCAGTGGCAGGCCCTCGGCTCGCTCGGCGAGGAACTGGGCGTCGAAGAGCTCAAGGACCTGTCGGCGTCCCTGGCGCTGGTGGCGGACGACGGCGCGAAGGTGCGCGAGTCGCTGGCCTCCCGCGCCGAGACGATGCGGCACCGCGAACTCGCCGAGATCGAGGGCAGTGCGGGCGAGAAGTCCCAGTCGATGCTGGTCGCACAGCTGATGCTGTGTGCGGGATTCCTGGTCTTCCTCATCTACCCGGCGGCGATGCGCGTGTTCCAGGTCTAGCGGCAGCGATCCAACGACGACGGCGGTGCCGGACGACAACGGGGCCCGGCACCCATCCCCCCACCACTCCTGAGAGGACAACTCACCATGAACGGACGGAACTTCAGCACCGGTAACGCGGGTCTGGACTTCATGATCACTTTCCTGCAGGGCCGGGTGCAGCGCGCCCGCTCCGGCGAACTGGACCGCGGCGCCTCCGCGGTCGAGTGGGTCATCATCTCGGCCGTCGTGGTCGCGATCGTGGGCGTGGTCGCCGCGGTGATCAACGCGGCCCTGGACAAGGGTGCGCACAAGGTCAGCGACTGCATCGAGGGCGCGGACGCGGGCAGCACCTGCTGACGCCCGTCTGCTGGGGGCACTGACGGCATCGTGAAGGGCGACGGGGACGGGGACGGGGTTCGGGTGCGAAGAATGCGTGGATTCGTACGCCGCAGGGTGGAGGCCGCCTCCACTCGCGGCGAATCCGGCATGACCGCGATCGAGTTCGTGCTGCTCACTCCGGTCCTGTTCTTCATGATCTTCGCGACGGTGCAGTTCGCGCTGTACTTCTTCGCGGACCACGTCGCGCAGGCCGCGGCCCAGGCGGGCGCGCGCAAGGCCCGCGCCACGGCGGACGAGAACGCGGGCGGCTGGCGGGGCGAGGCGCGTGACGTGGCCGACGCCTACATCCGCCAGCTCGGCCCGAAGCTGGTGCTCAACCCGGCCGTGAAGACCATCCAGCAGGGACAGGGCACGGTCGGGGTGGAGATCACGGCGAAGGTGCCCTCGGTCTTCCCCGGCTTCAGCATGACGGTGCACGCGCAGTCGGCGGGGCCCGTGGAGCGGTTCGTGGAGGAGGGCGAGTGACGCGGCACGCACCGCGCGAGGGTTCGGCCTCCGCCTCTGCCTCCGCCGGGATGCGGGACGACCGGGGACTCTCCAGCGATGATCGGGGACTCTCCAGCATCGAAGTGGTGTTCCTGGCCCCGGTGATGATCCTCTTCATCCTGGTCCTGGTGGCCTTCGGTCAACTCGTCGACGGCCGCGGGGCCATCGACGGCGCGGCGCGGGACGCCGCGCGCGCGGGCTCGATCCAGAAGGAGCACGGTACGGCGATGGCCGAGGCGAAGAGGGCCGCGCAGGCCGACCTCGCGGACGTCTGCTCGGGCCCGGTCAGCGTCACGCAGAAGAGCGCGGGCTTCGACCCCAACGTCGACCCCTTCTTCACGGTCGAGGTCAGCTGCCGGGTGAAGGGCCTGGCGATGCTGGGCCTCGACGTCGCGACCACGCTGAAGGCGGAGTTCAGCTCCCCGCTGGACCCGTACCGGAGGTCGGCGTGAAGCTCTCCCGGGCCATCTCCCCGGCCATCTCCCCGGCCATCTCCCCGGCGGTACGCGGCTGGCTCGACGCCCGCCGCACGCGCCTGGACGACCGCGGCTCGGGCGCGGGCGCGGTCATCATCTTCGCGATCGTCTTCCTCACGCTCTCCGCGTTCGTCATCGACGGCGGCCTCTCCATCTCCAAACGGGAACGCGCCGCGGACATCGCCGAACAGGCCGCGCGCTACGCGGCCCAGGACCTCGACACCGAGGGCATCTACGAGGGCGCCAAGGGCGCACCCATCAACTACCAGAACTGTGAGGCCCGAGTCCGCGCCTTCGTCGAGGAAGCGGGCCTGATCGGCGCGGACGTCGGCAACACCCACTGCGTGACGGCCAACGCCCAACAGGTCGAGGTCGAGGTCCAGATGACCTACAGCCCGGTGTTCACGGGGATGTTCTACGGGGGCGATGTGACGGTGAAGGGCCGGGCTGTGGCGGAGAACGAGGTCGGCTAGGCCGGAGCGGCGGGGTGCCGGGTCGGCTCATCACACGTATTGATGATGCGTCGGGGCGTATGCCAGGGGCGCTTGCTCTGAGCTGTGGCTGATCCCGGGGGCCGAGCGACTGCGGGCGGCCAGCAGGCGGTCCCTGCGTGTCTTGCCTGGTCCGAGGCATCGGAGCACGGATTCCGCGGGGACCGGGCGGGTGCCTCTCACCCAACAACACCCTCCCTGCGGCCGGTGCGGCCCACCCCGTCCACCGCACGGGATTGGCGGAAACGTCCCGAATGCGCTGGGCCCTGATGGATAGCGTGCGGTTCGCATGAGCGAACCCCATCGCCTCCCTCCCCCTCAGGAGCCCGCGTGAACCACCTTGCCCGGCTCGCATCGGCTGCCGTGCTTACCGCGTCCACAGTCTTGTCGCTGACCGCTTGTGGCGGATCGGGCGCCGGTAGAGCCGACGGCAGGATTGTCGGGGCTGATGAGGGGAGAGGCGGGTCGGAGGGGGCGTCACCGTCCGCGGACGGGGCCGCCGGGCGGCCCGAGATCACGCTGCCCCATACGTTCCAGGCGAACTTCGAAGGCTGGGCGAACAGCGACCCCAAGCTGCAGACCATCCTGAACGACGGGAAGGAGCGGCTGCGCGCCGGTTACGCCGCCATCATCGCGAGTGATCCGCAGGACAGTGCGCTGAAGTTCTACAGCACGGGCGCAACCCTCAAGTCCGGACCTGCGTGGGTCAGGACCTACAAGGGCCTCACCCTCAAGGGGAGCGTCCGCATCTCCAAACCCCAGGTGCACGTGAGCAACGAGGGCTTCGGAGTCCTCTTCTACTGCGTTGACGAGGCCAGGGGATACACCCGGAACCTCAAGACGGACAAGGTCGAAGGTACGCCGGACGGCGATGACCCGAAGGTCCAGTACCGCACGCGGTTGGACAAGAACGCTCAGGGTGTGTGGCAGACCTCGACGATGCAGACGGACCGGGGAGGCTGCGACCGGTGACACTCAACCGGAGCACTGTCGAGGCCGCGTTGGCATTGTGCGCTGTTGCAGCGGTCTTGTTCCCTGCTTCGGCGCTCGCCGTAGGCGGAGGTGGGGAGGAGTCAACGGGCGGCGGGGCGACACATGACTCCGTGGAGGGCGACGCCTCAGGCAACGAGCTGATGGCATCGGTCTCCCACTCGAAGATCAAGGTCACCGGTCCGCGTGGCCGGACGGCGAAGGCATCGGTGGGCGAACTTGCGTCTGTGGACCCCAACTGGCAGCCCCCGGCGTGTTGGTACGAGCCGGTCTTCTCCCCGAAGCAGTTGAAGGCCGCCGTCGCGACCGGCGAGGGCGGGCTCGTCAATGCCCATGTGTGGTGGAGCAACGGCCTCTGGGTGGACCACTACGAGAAGGGGAAGTCGGATACCGACTTCGACCCGAACGTCCCCGGTGGCAGCACCGCCGACGGCTACAAGAACTACAACATCGGCAAGAAGGGGATGTTCTGGCGCAGCACGGTCCGCAAGGACATGTACCAGGACTCCAAGGCGTGGGACTGCGGCCGCATCATGTTCTGGCAGGCCGCCGGCACCATCCCCAAGGACAAGAACGCCCCGACTCCCGAGACCCTCGCAGCCTTCGCGTACGACAAGATCAAGGTCCCGGACACGGAGATCGAGCTGAAGCCGCATGCCCGGTCGACGGTGAACCTGCCCACCTGGGTATGGCTGGACAAGGGGACGTTCAAAGGTGTGGAGGTCCGCGCCGACCTGCCCGGAACAGGCCTGTGGGCGGTGACCACGGCCAAGCCGGTGGCTCTCCATCTGGATCCCGGCACGGAGGACGCGCAGGCGTACCCCGCCTCCGGTGACTGCCAGATCAATGCGGACGGCAGCATCGGAACGCCGTACGCCAAGGGCGCGGCCGACGCGGATCCGCCCTGCGGAATCAACTACCTCCGGGCCACGAGCGGTGAGCCGTACCAGCTGAAGGCATCCATCAACTGGGACATCTCCTGGAAGGGCACGGGAGGCGCACATGGCGATCTCCCGGACGGCACCTTCGAGACCAGCCAGGACATGAGCGTCCAGGAAGTCCAGGCCGTCAACCGCTGACCGGCTGGGCGGTGAGACACCGAGAGGCGGGAGAGCCGCAGGTGAGTGATCTCTACATCGACGGCGACATGCTGGACCGGGTGCGTCGTAGTCTGCGCAGCGTCGAGGACCTCCTCGGCAAGCCGATTCGTGCCATGGCCGATATCGATGCGAAGTCCATGGGGGCCGCTGAACTCGAGCGTCGAATGGAGGAATTCGGCGGCGAGTGGGCTTATGGGATCAGCCAGATGAAGAAGTTCGCCAAGGGAGCGGCGAAGACGCTGGACAGGATCGAGAAGACCTTCGACAAGCTCGACGTGGATCTCGCCGCCGAACTGTCGAAGGCGGCGAAGCCGAAGTGAGTGCTCTTTCCGGCGAGGCCTTCCCCGCCCTCGGGTTCGTTCCGTGCCCTGGGGACCACGACGCGGTCGACAAAGTGGCCGACGCGATTCGTGAGACAGCTAGCGCGCTCGGGGAGGTCAAGCGTGTCCTCAAGGGCGCCGACGACGGCGAATGGCGGGGGAAGGCCGCCGTCGCCTTCCGTGAACTGCTCGATGAGGATTTCCGCCCGAGGATCGACGACGCCTTCGACTCCTTCGACGGTGCCAAGGACGTGGCCCGGGGCTGGGCCGACTACATGCGCGACAAGCAGAAGGCGGCGCGTGCCCTGGAGCGGGAAGCCGCGGAGGCCCAGCATGCCGCAGACAAGGCCGAGGCCGAGGCCAAGGCCAAGGCCAAGGACGAGACGTCTGATGCGACCGATCCGCTCGAAGAGGTACGCAAGCGGGCGCGGACCCTCCACAGCACTTACGAGGAGGAAGGGAAATCCGCTGCCGGGCGCCTGAGGAAGGCCATCGGCATCGCCCCGAACGAACCCGGTTTCTGGGAGAAGCTCGGAGGCACGATCGGCGACTGGCTCGACGGTTTCGGTGACCTCCTGGCCACGTTGCACGACCTGGCCATCGAGTATCTGGGCAGACTCGCCCCGCTGCTGGACCTGATCGGGGACATCGCCGGTCTGCTCAGTGCCCTCACCGGGCTGATGGCCTTTGTGCCGGGTCTCCAGTTCCTTGGGGCAGCTTCCCTCTTCCTGTCGGGAACGGCGCTAGCCGCGCACTATCTCTCGGCAGTCGGTACCACGGGCAGTTTCGGCAAGGCCGCGCTGACCAAGGACGTCATCATGGACGCTGCCGGATTCGGTCTGGCCAAGGCAGGCAGCAAGATCGGCGACGACGTGCTGGCTACGGCCCGGTCGTCGGGGGCACCCACACGTGTGGCGCGCCAGTTCATCGGCCCGGACAAGGAAGTTCCCCACGGGTTCTTCCACTTGGCCATGGGAGGGTCCGTAGGTGCCGGTACTCGTGGCTATGCCATGAGCCAGAGCGAAATGTCTTCACGCACTGCGGGATTCTTCATGACCTGGACGGGCAACGTCATGACCGCCGAAGGCGGCGGCGACACCCTGGAGACAGTGGGCAAGATCGCCGCATGGGACTTCGGCCCGACCACGCAGCAGCCGAAGGTGACCGGGTGAGCGGCCGCGCGGCGACGCCTGCCATCGAACCCGGGTCCGTCAAGCTGACCGTGCCGTCCGACTGGTTCGATCTCATGGCCGACGGGGACGACAGGGAAGCAACCCGAGGGCGCTGTGCCGAACTCATTCGCCTCAGCTATCCGGACACCCCGGCCGAGCACCGGGAGCAGTTCATCGACGTCCTGATGTTCCGCTACGACCACCTCTTCGCCAACGGCGTGCTGATGAACGGGGTGGTCACAGCTCCTTTGCCCAGCACAGGCGCAAAGGTGCTCTGGCAGGTCTACGCGGGCGTCGTAGCCGTCCCGCCGGGACCGCCCGAACTCGACCTCGGGGCGCTCCTGTCCCGCGTGTTCGACGAGGCGTTCCTGGGCGGTATGGCCTACGTAGAGCGCTTCGCCACGGACATGGGTATCGGCATCGGATTCATGGCGCAGTCTCCGGTGGAGGTACCGGTGAGTCGGGAGACCGATGTGTCACCCCATCAGACAGGGCTGGCGGGTGTGCTGAGCTGTCCTCCGGAGGGAGGCAAGGGGCTCCTGGTCGTGGGAACGTGCCTCGATTCCGATCAGGTCAGGGACCTGGCAGGCCTGGTGGCCGTCATGGCCGGACACTCGGTCTTCGTCACTGTGGACAGCGGCTGACGTGACCAACAGGGCGACAGAGGAGCGCAGATGACCGACATCACCAGCGAGCGTCCTACGACGAGACGCTCGCCCCTCCGCGCCGCGCCACTTCCCGACCCACCCGGCGCGGCCGAATCCTGGCCCGGTCGCTCCGAGCTTCTCCGCTCCCAGGAGCAGGCCCTCGACACGCTGGTCCGTGAGGACCTTTCGCGGGCACGGGCGGGGGCCTTTCTCCTGTGCGCGCTGGCGGTCTCCTTCACGGTCATGCTCGTACCGGCAGGGATGGCCGACACCCTCACCTCAGACACGAGTAACGGTGTCGACGTGGCCGTGTCCGTGGTCCTGTCCGCTCTTCTGCTCGTGGGCGTCACCGTGCCGGCGCTGCTGGTCCTGCGTAAGTTGCACACCAGGACAACGCGGCGTTGGCACCTGTTGCGCGAGTGGGCCGCGGTGGACCGGGGGCACGACTCACTGTTCCCCACGGCCTACGGCGCACAGGCACCTCACGCACGATTCTTCAACGCGGGAGTGGCTCTCCTCCTGGTCATCACTCTCGCGGGAATCCTCATCGCATCCGCCACCGACCCACAGGCCGCCGCGGCGCTGCCCGGCACGGTAGTGGCCGGACTGTTCGCCTGGGCCCCGGTCAAGAAGTACGCCGCACGCTACGGCTGGGCCGCACGCGAGCGGGTCGTCCGAGCCCGCGAGCGCATGCGCCACCAGCACCGTGACCAACTGACGGGAACGGCGTCGACCCCGCGATCCGGCATCCACCCGGCGGCCCTGCTCTACTTCGCCACGATCGCGCCGACGGCCGTCATCGGAATCATCTTCGTGGTCGCCCGCCCGAAGAACGCCGCCGCACTGGCCGTCCTCGGACTCCTGGCGCTGTCCCTCCTGGCACTCGGAGCGCCGCTGGTTCAGCTCAGGCGGCGCCGCGAGCGCGCGCTGCTCGCCGAAGCAGCGGACGCTCTCCTGCCGTCGTTCCCCGTCGGGACAGTCGTCCACCCCGTGCGCTACGGCCTCAACGAACAGCCGGCGCACACCCGGCACAACATCGCGGCCGCACCCTCCGCCTGGGACGACGGACCGTCGCGCACCGGCGCCCTGGCCGTCCAGTCCGGGACCCTGCACCTGCGCGGCACGGACGGCGGCGCCCTTGAGGTGCCACTCGCCGACCTCACCGGCGTCGTCTTCCTGCCGTCCACCGTCGCCTGGCTCCACCCCAGCGTCGATCTGCTCCTGAGCTCAGGCGGGGGCATCGAACTCAGATCGCCTCAGGCCAAAGGCATCACGGCTGCCCTCGCGGACTCAGGGGTGCCGGTGGTCACGCCCTGACAGCACGATCGCTGCTAGCGGTTGATGGACTGGACTTCCTGGACGTTCATCTCCTGGGTGGTCTCGAAGGTGCCGCCAGGCACTGCCACCGCCGCAGGCCCTCGGTCATCCTCGGCACTCCTTCACCCTCCCCTGCACCTCGATCTTCTGGGCCTTCCAGATCTTGTCCCCGCCCTTCGGCGGGCTCATCAGGACGCTGAACTTCTGGTAGCTGTCGAGCGATTCCTTGCCGGTGTGGACCTTGCCGCCCTTGATGTCCTTGCTGAAGGACTTCGCCTGGTTGCGGCAGAAGGTGACGAGTACGGCCTTCCCCTCGCTCAGCTCGGTGGCATCGGACTTGAAGTAGCGGTCCGTACCCGTGGGCACCCAGCCGCCGTCGATCCACGCATTGATCTGCGTCTTCGCATACCGGGCAGCCTGCGCGCCCGAGTAGTACCGGTACCCCGGATCGTTCGCGTCCTGTCGCACGATGCCGTGCTTGAGCGCGCGGATGTAGTTGGCCGCGTTGTCGACGGCCCCGGCCTGCTTCGGATCCGACGGCGCCGAGAAGTCGAAGACGAGGTTCAGGTCCTTCGGCACACTGACGTCGGGCCCCGCCGGGTCGGCCGACGCCGAAGCCGACGGCTTGTCCGAACCCCCGCCCGCCCCCTCGGTCTTGTCCTTGGAGCCGTCGTCCCCGCCGCCACCGCAGGCGGTCAGGAGCAGTGCCGCACCGACGGCGAATGCGGCGGCGGTGGGCAGGCTACGACGGGCCACGATCACGGTCTCCCAGAGTTCGGCACACAGACGGGCGTGTGCAGGTGTGCAGGAGAGAACGAAGCTACCAAGCGGGGTTCTGCGGCAGCTGAGCGCTCAAAGAAGCGTCCCGTGGCCTTCGGGGTGACGGAAGTGAACACTTGGTAAGTGCTACGCGGGCGAAGCGATTCCGTACCGGAACTGTGACGCGGGAGAAAGTTGGCGCAAAGGTACGCCCGGTGAGGAATCGGGCAGGTGCTCGCGCTGTCTCCCTGTCCCGTGTCAGTGCGCTTCCGTAACATCAACGCGGTAGCACCTCAGGAAGCTCAGGCCTTCGGTCACGGCTCGTACCCATCACGACTTCAGGACACCCGCCATGGCGCGCAGCACTTCACGTTCTTCGG
This sequence comes from Streptomyces kanamyceticus, assembly GCF_008704495.1. NCBI lineage: Bacteria > Bacillati > Actinomycetota > Actinomycetes > Kitasatosporales > Streptomycetaceae > Streptomyces > Streptomyces kanamyceticus. The sequence goes on along the minus strand of NZ_CP023699.1, from coordinate 4,300,063 downwards.
GCGGCGGCCCGTCGAATCCGCGGTCTCCGCGGAACAGGACGCCGCAGCCCCTGCCGGGGCGCCGTCGTTCCTTCGGGGACTTCGTCAAGGCGTTCTTCGCCTTCGTCGCGTTGACCGTGCTTCTCGTCGGCGTGCCCGGAGCGCTCGCGTACTTCGTGGGGTGGCCGCTGCCCGGGGGTGCGCCCTCGCTGGACTGGCTGCAGCAGGAGATCACCGCCAGCACGTTCATCAACGTGCTGACCGTCGTCGTCTGGCTCGCCTGGGCGCAGTTCACCGCCTGTGTGCTCGTGGAGATAAAAGCCGCGTTCTCCGGTGTCGGCATTCCCGGCCGGGTGCCGGGCGCGGGCGGCAGTCAGCTGCTCGCGCGCCAACTGGTCGCCGCCCTGCTCCTCGTGGGCGCCACCGCCGCCAGCTTCGCGCCGGGGCTCTCGCAGTTCGGGCAGTCCCTGGAGGGCAACCAGAAGCCCGCGTCCGCCGCCTCCGCCCATCAGACTCCCGGGCTCTTCGGGCAGGAGCAGCAGCAGGCCGCGAGCGCCGCCGATGCCCTCGCCGCGCAGGCCGACCAGGCCGCGGCGCACGCCGACGGCGGCAGCGGTGCCAAGGCCGGGGACACGAAGTACTACCGGATCCAGCCCCCCGAGGGGCGCCACCACGACTCCCTGTGGGAGGTCGCGGAGCGGCACCTGGGCGACGGGCGCCGGTACAAGGAGATCTACCAGCTCAACAAGGACCGTGAGCAGCCCGACGGTTCGCGCCTCTCCGAGGCGAGCCTCATCAGGCCCGGCTGGATCATGGAGATGCCCGCGGACGCGCACGGCGGCGAGATCGTCGAGATGCCCGACGAGGCGCCCAAGGTCTCCAAGGACGTACAGGAGCAGATCTCCGACTACTCCAAGTCCGGGGACAGCGGCCAGCAGCAGGGTGGTGGCGAACAGGGCGCCGAGCAGGGTGGCAGTGGGCAGCAAGGTGGCGGCGGGTCCGTCGACCGCGACACCGCGCACATCTCCCTGCCCGAGCAGCGCCCCGCAGGTGACGGGCAGGGGCAGGGCGACGGTCAGGGCAAGGGGCCGCAGCAGCAGGCGCCCGCCGCCACCGGCGCCTCCGACGACGACTCCTCCTCCTTCGGGCTTCCCGAGGCCCTCCTCGGCGCGCCCCTGCTCGCCGCGGGCCTGCTCCTCGCGCTCGGCAGGCGCAGGCGGCACGCCCTGTGGCAGTCCGCCATGGGCGCGACGGGCGGCGGCCGCGGCATGCAGCCGCCGACGCCGACCGGCGACGCGGCCGACGTGCAGGACGCGCTGCTCGTGGGCGCAGACCCCGAGGGCGTACGCCTGCTCGACCTCTCGCTGCGCGGCCTCGCCGCCACGCTCGCGGAGGAGAACCGCCCCCTGCCGACCGTCTACGCCGCGTGGCTGAGCAACGGCGACCTGCACCTGCAGCTCGCGCAGCCCGCGGGGCGGCCGCCCGCCCCCTGGCAGTTGGGGCAGGACCAGACGTTCTGGATGCTGGCGCGCACCGACGCCGAGCAGTACGAGGACGTCGACACCGCGGCGCCCTACCCGGGGCTCGTCAGCCTCGGCACCCGCGACGACTCGCGGCTCCTGCTCAACCTGGAGTCCGTGCCCGGCATCGTCTCGCTGAGCGGCAGCGAGGCCGACCGCGCCGCCGTCTTCGCCTCGGTCGCCGCCGAGCTCGCCACCAACGGCTGGTCGGACCGGATGACCATCACCGTCGTCGGCTTCGGCCAGGACCTCACCCCGCTCGCGCCCAACCGTCTCCGTCACCTGGAAGACGTCGAGGCACTCATCGAGACCATGGAGGCCGAGACCCGGCAGCGGCGCGGCGCGCTCGGCGCCGCGGGCCACGACTCGGTGCTCACCGGGCGTACGGGCCCGGCCCAGCACACCCGTTGGGCCCCGCACCTCGTGCTGCTCGCCGCCGAGCCGAGCGCGGACGACGCGATCAAGCTCGCCGAGCTCGCCGCCGACGCGGGCCGCCTCGGCATCGGCTACCTGGTCGGCACCGAGTCCGGCGACCTGCCCGGTGCCGCCTGGGAGATGGAGATCACCCGCGCGGGCAAGCTGCTCGCCCCGCTGCTCGGGCTCGAACTGGACGCGCAGGCGCTGCCGGAGGCCCAGCAGCGCGCCGTCGTCCGGCTCTTCAGCGACGCCGACCCGGAGAGCGCGGGAGCCCCCGCGGGACCCGACGGCGGCGCACCCGCCGCGGCCCCGCCGTTCCTCGTCGACGTCACCGAGCAGGGGCGCCCCGCGGTCTACGCCCGCCTCGTCGGTACGTACGAGATCATCGGCCTGCAGACGCCGGACGGCGAGCGCAGCCCGCTGATGCACGAGGCCCTGGCCCTGCTGCTCCTGCACCGCGAGGGAGTGCACCCCCGGGTGCTCGCCTCCGCGCTGTGGCCGCGCGGCGTCACCGACGACGTGCGGGACGCGCTCGTGGACCGGCTGCGCGAGTGGCTCGGCACCGAGCCCGACGGATCGCCCAGGCTGCGGGCCGACCAGACGGGGCGGCTCACGCTCGCCAAGTCCGTCGTCTCCGACCTGGACGTACTGCGCTCGCTCTACCACGAGGCCACGCAGGGGCGCGGTGCCGCCAACCGTGCCGTGCGCGGGCGGATGCTCACCGACGCGCTCGTCCTGGTGCGCGGGCCGCTGCTCGCCGACCGGCCGCAGGGACGGTACGCCTGGCTCACGCACGAGATCATCGACGCGCAGCTGCCGCTGCTCGTCGCCGACATCGGGCTCGCGCTCTCCGAGTTCCACCTGGAGAAGGGGCGGGCGGAGAAGGCGATCGAGGCGCTGAACGCCGCGCTGGGCTCCGCGCCGGGCGATGAGCGGCTCTGGAACGAGTTGCTCCGCGCGACGCATGCCACGGAAGACCCCGCCCGCTTGCAGCAGGTCGCTGCGGATCTTGTCACCCGGAGCGGCGCGCGAGGGCTGCCGCCCAGGACCGAGGCGTTGCTGGACGAGTTGCTGCCCGCTTGGCGCAGTGGCCTCACCGCGGTGAGCTAGTGCCACGGTCATCGGCGCTCCGCACCGGGGCGTTGTGCCCACCCGTGCCGCCCTGCGGCACGCCTGCCCACAACGGGGGAGACGGAATCCCGTGGAGCTGATCCTCGTCCTCGGCGGCGCCCTCTGGGGCGCCATCGCCGGGCTCTTCGTGCCCCGCGCCGCCTACCGCCTCTCCGTTCCGCCGGAAGAGGCGTGGCGGGCCGAGACGCCGACCGGGCAGCCGCTCGCCTCGTGGGTCGGCCTCGCCCGGTGCCCGAAGGGCGACTGGTACGGGCCCCGTACCTTCGTCGTCGCCCCCGCCACCGCCCTCGTCTGCGCCGCGCTCGCGCTCACCACGGGGGCGCGGCCCGAGCTCGGCGTCTGGCTGCTGCTCGCGCCCTTCGGCGTGCTGCTGACCATCGTCGACTTCACCGTGCACCGGCTCCCCGACGTCCTGACGCTGCCGCTCGCGGGCGCCGCGCCCCTGCTGCTCGGGGGCGCCGCGCTGCTGCCCGAGCACGGGGGGTCGTGGCCGGGCGCGCTGTACGGGGCGCTCGCGCTGGCCGGTGCGTACTTCGTGCTCTTCCTCATCAACCCCAACGGCATGGGCTTCGGCGACGTGAAGCTCGCGCTGTGTCTGGGGGCGGTGCTCGGCTGGTACGGGTGGGGCTCGCTGCTGCTCGGCACCTTCGCCGGGTTCCTGCTCGCCGCGCTGTACGGCGGGGCGCTGGTCGTCGCCCGCCGTGCCGGACGCAAGACGGCGATCCCCTTCGGCCCCTTCCTGCTCGGCGGCGCGTTCGTGGGCCTGCTCATCGGGTCGTACGCGGCCTGAGGCCACCTTGTACACCCGCCTCGCACGCCCGCCTGAGCCCACGTCGGAGGGCCGAGGGGGCCCTGGCGTACGCTGGCGTGGTCCGTCCACAACCCTTACGAAAGGGACGCCCCGGTGACCGAGAAGGCCGACCTTCAGTCCGTCCTCGACCGTGCCGCCGCAGGTGGGCGGATCACCCCGGAAGAGGCGCTCGACCTCTACCGTGACGCCCCGCTGCACGCGCTCGGCGCCGCCGCCGACGCCGTGCGCCGCCGCCGCTACGCCGGTACGGAGCACATCGCGACGTACATCATCGAGCGGAACATCAACTACACGAACGTCTGTGTGACGGCGTGCAAGTTCTGCGCGTTCTACGCCGCTCCGAAGGACACCAAGAAGGGCTGGAGCCGCGACCTCGACGACATCCTGCGCCGCTGCGCGGAGACCGTCGAGCTGGGCGGCACCCAGGTCATGTTCCAGGGCGGCCACCACCCGGACTACGGCGTGGAGTACTACGAGAAGCACTTCGCCGCGATCAAGAAGGACTTCCCGCAGCTGGTCATCCACTCCCTCGGCGCGTCCGAGGTCGAGCACATGGCCCGGATCTCCAAGGTCTCCGTCGAGGAGGCGATCCAGCGGATCCACGCCGCGGGTCTCGACTCCTTCGCGGGCGCGGGTGCCGAGCTGCTCCCGGCGCGGCCGCGCAAGGCCATCGCGCCCCTCAAGGAGTCCGGCGAGCGCTGGCTGGAGATCATGGAGATCTCCCACAACCTGGGCGTGGAGTCCACCTCCACCATGCTGATGGGCACCGGCGAGACCAACGCCGAGCGCATCGAGCACCTGCGGATGATCCGCGACGTGCAGGACCGGACGGGTGGCTTCCGGGCCTTCATCCCGTACACGTACCAGCCCGAGAACAACCACCTCAAGGGCCGCACCCAGGCGACGATCTTCGAGTACATCCGCATGATCGCGATCGCCCGGATCTTCCTCGACAACGTGGCGCACATCCAGGGCTCCTGGCTGACCACGGGCAAGGAGGCGGGCCAGCTCACGCTGCACTACGGGGCGGACGACCTCGGCTCGGTGATGCTGGAGGAGAACGTCGTCTCCATGGCCGGCGCCAAGCACCGCAACAACCTGCGCGACATGATCGACATGATCCGCACGGCGGACCGCGTCCCGGCCCAGCGCGCCACGACGTACGAGCACCTCGTCGTGCACGACGACCCGGCCAACGACCCCGTCGACGACCGCGTCGCCTCGCACATCTCCTCCACGGCGATCGAGGGCGGCACGGCCCACCCGGAGCTGAAGCTCCTCGCCACCAACTGAGGCCCCGTTGCTGACACTTCACGTCGCCGAGCACTCTCCGGAGACGGCGGTCCTGGCCGAAGGGGCGAGCATCGCCGCCGTCGGCCCCCACGAGGAGCTGGCCGCCGCGCACCCTTCGGCCCGTGTCCGGCGCTGGCCCGGCATCCTGACGCCGGGGCTGCTCAATCCGTACGCCCCCGAGCTCCTGGAAGCCACGTACCACCCGGACCCCCGGGAGGCCGACGAGCTCGGGACCGAACCCATCGGCGGCGAGCGCGCGGCGGCGATCTTCCGCGCCGACCCGTCCCGCCTGAGCGCCAGCGCACGCCGCGGCGTACAGCGGATGCTGGCGCACGGCACGGTGGCGGTCGCGGGTGAACTCCGCGCGCGCCCCGTCATGGACGCCGTCGGCAGGGCGGGCCTCGCGGTGGGCCAGCGCCCACCGCGCCTGCCGGGCCCGCCGTCCCTGTCACCGACCCCGCTGGTCCTGCTCCCGCCGCTGACGGAGGGCGCCGCGGCGAGGTTCGCGATCTTCGACGTACGGAACCGCGCCGAACTGGTGGGACGCGGCGCGGGAACGTGCGTGGCGACGGTGATCGCGGGCCGCTTGGTGTACCGCGCCCGCTGAGGGGCCCCGGCAAGGGGACGCCCCGTAAGGGGCGCGGGGAGCTGCGCGAGCAACCACCACGCAACCCGCACTCGCCAGCGGCGGAAGACGGCACACGTGACGGCGGAACGCCCGCCGCAGGCGAAAGAACCCGGGCCTGCCACAATGAGCAAGTGACCCGCGCCTCCCTGGAAAAGCAGCCCCACGAAGTCGCCACGATGTTCGACGACGTGGCGGAACGCTACGACCTCACCAACGACGTGCTCTCCTTCGGCCAGGCCCGCCTCTGGCGCAAGGCGGTCGCCAAGGCGGTCGACGCCCGCCCCGCGCAGAAGGTCCTCGACCTCGCCGCGGGCACCGCCACCTCCTCGCAGCCGTTCGCGCAGGCGGGTGCGTACGTCGTGCCGTGCGACTTCTCGCTCGGGATGCTGACGGTCGGCAAGAAGCGCCACCCCTGGATGCCGTTCACCGCGGGCGACGGGACGAAGCTGCCGTTCAAGGACGACACCTTCGACGCCGTGACGATCTCCTTCGGGCTGCGCAACATCCAGGACACGAGCGCCGCGCTGCGCGAGCTGTACCGCGTGACCAAGCCCGGCGGCCGGGTCGTGATCTGCGAGTTCTCGCACGCGACCTGGGGTCCTTTCCGGACGGTCTACGAGGAGTACCTGATGCGGGCGCTGCCGCCGGTCGCGCGCGCGGTGTCGTCGAACCCGGACGCGTACGTCTATCTCGCCGAGTCGATCCGCAGCTGGCCCGACCAGCCCGCGCTGGCCGCGCTGCTCCAGGACGCGGGCTGGTCGAAGGTGGCGTGGCGCAACCTCACCGGGGGCGTGGTGGCGCTGCACCGCGGGTTCAAGCAGCTCTGATCAAGGGCCTCTGATCAGGCCTCTGGTCAAGGGCTCTTCGTAACGCTCCAGTTGAGACTGGGGATCCCGCGCCCATGGGAACCGGCCACCGGGCAAGATGTGTCCGTTGTAGCGACCCGGCCATTTCCTTATGTGGTTCTTATGGTTGACGGGTCGGTCATTCTCACCGGTGCTCCGGCATCCGGTGATCTCCTGGACCGACGGAGCGTTCTGATGGCGTCGTACTGCCCACACTGCGGGGCTCCCGCTCCTGACGAGGCCCGCTTCTGCATGAAGTGCGGACGCGAGCGTGCCCCCGAGCCCGGGGCCGAGCCCGAGGCACCCGCGGCTCTACCGGTCGCACCGTCCATGCCCCCGCCGCCCGCGCATCTGCCGGGTCCCGTCACGCCCTCGCCCGTCGGCGCCTTCCTCGGCCGTACGTTCCGTGGGGATTGGGCCGGTGCCGTGCAGGCCGCCCTGTGGCCGCTCGTGCTGCTGCTCGTCGGGGCGGTGGCGCTGGCCAGTCCGTCGTACGGGCAGGACGACGAGGTGGTCGTCGGCTTCGTCGACCGGCTGCGGGTCAGCCTCGCGCTGCTGCTCCAATCCGTCGGCGGCGGCTTCGCGTTGTCGGGCCACGAGCAGCGCCCTGTCTTCGACGGTACGGACGGTCTCGGCTCGGACTCCTCGGAGCAGGTGCTCCAGGGCACCGCGTCGCTGCACTTCGTCCCGCTCACCGTGACCGCGCTGTGGATCGTGGCGCTCCTCATCGGCGTACGCGTCCTGCGCAACCGGATCCGGGTGCGCGCCGCCGCCGCGCCGGGTGGTGTGCCCGGCGGCACGGTGGGGTTCGAAGCCGCCGTCCGCGTCACGCTGCTGGTGACCGCGGGCGTGCTCGCGCTCGCGCTCTTCGCGCAGCCCGAGATCGAGGGCATCGAGATCTCGTCGTCCCCGGTGCTCGCCGCGCTCGGCGCGCTGCTGCTCGGACTCGCCGTCTCCTGCGGGGTGTTGCACCGCGACGACCTCGTGCACCGGATGGCCGCACGCCCCGGCGCGCAGGCCGTCGTCCGCGCCGCGGGCACCGCGCTGCGCGCCCTCGTCGTCGTCCTCGTGCTCTGCTCGCTCGTCGCGTTCATCAGCCTCACCCAGGTCGACGACCTGGCCGAACTCACCGACCTCGACAACACGGACTTCTCCCCGCTCCTGGTCGCGCTGCTCCTCCTGCCGAACCTCGCGGTCACCGCGCTCGGCATCGGCTGGGGCGCGTCGGCCGAGGCGTCGGTGAGCGGCGGCAGTTCGATGTACGGCGGGGGCCAGGAGGGCGGCTCCTTCGGCCTCTCCGAACTGGGTGACGTCACCAACGACTGGGCGATCGTGGGCGCGTTGGCGCTCGGCCTCGTCTGCGCGCTGACCATCGGCGTGCTCGCGGCACGGCGCCTCGCGGGCCGCCGCGGCGAGCAGTTCCTCGCCGCGGGCGTCTTCTTCGGGCTCGTACTGCTGCTCGCCGCTTGCAGCGGGTTCGGCGTCGAGGCGTCCGGGGCCGGTAGCGGTGGCGGGGGTTCGGAGTTCGGCGGGGGCAGCGGCAGCGGCAGCGGTTCCGTGGAGACGGGGATCGGCGTCCCCGAAGTACTGCTGTTCGGGCTGTTGTGGATCGGCGCGGCGACGTTCCTCGCGCCGTACCTGCTGCGGATGGTGGGGGAGCGGGGGGTTGCGGCCGGGGGTGCGGCTGCGGTTCCGGTCGCGCCGATGGCGCCTCCCGTGCCGGGGGCGCTGCCGACTCCTTCGTACACACCCACCTCTTCGAACGCATCCGCCCCTTCGTACGTGCCCACCATCGAAGTCACCCCGTCGTACGCGCCCGCCCCCAAGCCCCGTAGCAGCGCGGGCATCTGGGTGGCCACGATCGCCGGGGCCTTCGTCATCGGCGGCGGCGCGGCGGCCGGGATCCTGTTCTGGCAGAACGGCGGCGGTGACGACAAGACGGACGGTGCGGCGAAGGGGGCCAGCGCATCGGCGAGCCAGTCCGGGTCCCAGGCGCCGAGCCCGGTGGCGTCCGGCGGGACGGAGAACCCGGAGCCGAGCAGCAGCGGGGATGCCGCGAGCGCCGGGGCTTCGGGGGGTTCCGGCGACTCCGGCAATCTCGGAGCGGTGAACGTCCCCGAAGGCTCCGAGATCATGACGGACCCCGAGGGGTTCTCCTTCGCGGCGCCGGAGGGCTGGCGCAGGCAGCCCGTGGATCCGCAGCGCCCCGGGCAGATCACGTACTCCGGTTCGACCGGGCGCGAGGAGTTCCTCGTCGGCGTCGTCACGGACGCGCCCTACACGTCGTACGACAACTTCACCAACATCGAGGAGCACACCAAGTCGGCCCCGGACAAGTCCGACTACCAGCGCGTCAGGCTGGAGCGGAACACCTTCCAGGGGCGGTCCGGCGCGATCTGGGAGTACACCTACACGGACAAGGCGGACCGCACCATCCACGCCCTGGACCAGAGCTACATCGCGGAGAACGGCACGGAGTACGCGATCCAGTTCTCCTGGCGCGAGGACTTCCTGTCGTCCGGCGAGGGCGCGAAGACGCATCGGACGGCCCTGGACACCTGGCGGCTCATCAGCGACTGAGTCGCTGGATGGTTGGGGCTCGGGGCGGCCGGGCCCCCGCGCCGCTCACGGCGCGGCCGTCACCTCGGGCCCCGGCTCGTCCAGCTCCCTGCGCAGTTCGCCGCCGCCCGGCGGCCCCGGGCGGCGCGGCTCGCGCACCCCGGCGCCGCCCTCGCCCTCGCCCGGGCCCAGGTCGAACCAGACGGTGACGGCCGCGCCGTGCGGCACGTCCGCACCGGGTGGCGGGTACTGGCGTACGACGTGTTCGACGACGACGTCGTGGAAGCCGGGGCGGTCGGGCGCCACGAGCCGCACGCCGTGCCGCGCGGCGGCCTCGCGGGCGTCCATCGCCATCAGGCCGATCAGGCGTGGCACGCGCACCTGGGGCGGCTCGGGCACCCTGGGCGGCTCGGGCACGGACGTCACCCCCTCTGCGGTACCGGCAGGGTAGACCCGCTACAGGGTGAGCCGGAAGCAGTGGGCCACGCGCCGGGGCTCCGCATCGCCTTGCGCCCACGGGGTGGTGAACGTCTCGGCGAGCTCCATGCCGATCCGCCGGGTGACCGCGATGGAGCGCTCGTTGCCCGAACGGACCATCGCCACCACGCTCGGCACCCCCGCGGCGCGCAGCCGTTCGACCGTCGCCACCGCCGCCGCGGTCGCGTACCCCTTGCCCCAGGCCGAGCGGGCGAGGCGCCAGCCGATCTCGATCTCGCCGGTCGGGCCCCAGTCGCGGGGCCAGGGCTGGGCGCCGGTGAAGCCGATCGGCTCGCCGTCCGCGTCGAGCAACGTCCACAGGCAGTAGCCCAGTTCGGCGTCGTGTCTGCGCTGGCGCGCGGTCAGCTCCTCGTACATGGAGAGCTCCGCCGACGTGCCGCCGAAGAACTCCATGACCTCGGGGTCGTCGAAGAGCCGGTGCCAGGCGAAGGCGTCCTCGTGGGTGGGAACCCGCAGGTGCACGGCGGGCAGGGTCGCTGTCTGGTCGCTCACGTGTGGCCCTTCGGCTGGCTGATCGGTACCGCCTCATAGACTGCCCGTATCCCGTGCCGGTCGGCACAATGATTTCGAGCCTTGGGGAGAACCCGCCGTGACCGAGCCCCTCTCCGAACACTCAGCGGACGTCATCGTCGTCGGCGCCGGGCCCGCCGGGTCGACGACGGCGTACTACCTGGCCAAGGCCGGGCTCGACGTACTGCTTCTGGAGAAGACCGCGTTCCCGAGGGAGAAGGTCTGCGGCGACGGCCTCACGCCCCGCGCCACCAAGCAGCTCGTGTCCATGGGAATCGACATCTCCGAAGAGGCGGGCTGGCTCAGGAACAAGGGCCTGCGCATCATCGGCGGCGGCATGCGCCTCCAGCTGGATTGGCCGGATCTCGCCTCTTACCCGGACTACGGCCTGGTCCGTAAGCGCGACGACTTCGACGAGCAGCTCGCCCGGCAGGCGCAGAAGGCGGGCGCCCGCCTGCACGAGCGCTGCAACGTCGGCGAGCCGATCATCGACGACCGCACGGGCCGCGTCACCGGCGTGCACGCCAAGCTCGGCGAGGAGAAGACCCCGGTCACCTTCCACGCCCCGCTCGTCGTCGCGGCCGACGGCAACTCCTCGCGGATCTCGCTCGCCATGGGCCTGCACCGGCGCGAGGACCGCCCGATGGGCGTCGCCGTGCGGACGTACTTCACCTCGCCCCGCCACGACGACGACTACCTGGAGTCCTGGCTGGAGCTGTGGGACCGGCGCGGACCCGGCGAGGACCGGCTCCTGCCCGGCTACGGCTGGATCTTCGGCATGGGCGACGGCACCTCCAACGTGGGCCTCGGCATCCTCAACTCCTCCAAGGCCTTCCGCGAGCTGGACTGGCGCGAGGTCCTCAAGGCGTGGTGCGCCTCGATGCCGGAGGACTGGGGCTACACCCCGGAGAACATGACGATGCCGATCCGCGGCGCCGCCCTGCCGATGGCCTTCAACCGCCAGCCGCACTACACCAAGGGCCTGCTCCTGGTCGGCGACGCGGGCGGCCTGGTCAACCCGTTCAACGGCGAGGGCATCGCCTACGCCATGGAGTCGGGCCAGATCGCGGCGGACGTCATCGTGCAGGCACACGCGCGTGCCACCCCCGCCCAGCGCGAACTGGCGCTGCAGAACTACCCGCAGACCCTCAAGGACGTCTACGGCGGCTACTACACGCTGGGCCGCGCCTTCGTGAAGCTCATCGGCAACCCGAAGGTCATGAAGATCGCCACCCAGCGCGGCCTGACCCACCCGATCCTGATGAAGTTCACCCTGAAGATGCTCGCCAACCTGACCGACCCGACGGGCGGCGACGCGATGGACCGGATCATCAACGGGCTGAGCAAGGTGGCTCCGAAGGCGTGAAGCGGCGTCCGTAAGGTCTGATTTGGTCGTAGTGCCGGGTCGGAGGCAGGGTGGACGCATGATTTTCATCGCCGTCAAGTTCACCGTCCGCCCCGAGCACAGCGACAGCTGGATCGAGCGGACCGCCGCATTCACCGCCGCCACGCGCGCGGAGCCGGGCAACGTCTTCTTCGAGTGGTCCCGCTCCGTCGACGTCCCGAACCAGTTCGTGCTCCTGGAGGCATTCGCCGACGGGGACGCGGGCGCCGCGCACGTCGGCTCCGACCACTTCAAGGCCGCCATGGACACGATGGCGGAGGCGATCGCCGAGGTTCCCGAGATCGTGAACATGGAGATCGAGGGCGACGGTTGGTCGCGGATGGCGGAGCTCTCGCCGAAGAACGGCTGAGCGTACGTCCCGAAGAACGGCTGAGCGCACGTCTCAGGGCATGACGAGGGCCGGAACCCCACTGGGGGGTTCCGGCCCTCGTTCGTGTCGCTAAGAGGCCGTCAGAGGACGCGCACGGCGCCCGAGGCCGGGTAACCCGACAGGTCCTGGATGACAACGCCCTTGCTGGGGTTGGCGGCGTCCAGGTACTGGCCGTTACCGATGTACACACCGACGTGGTAGGCGGAACCCTTGCCACCCCAGTAGAGGATGTCGCCGACCTGGAGGTTCGAGGTGCCGACCTCGGTGCCCATCGTCGACTGGTCCTGCGAGACGCGCGGGAGGTCCACGCCCGCCTGCTTGAACGCGGCCTGCACCAGGCTGGAGCAGTCCCAGGCGTTGGGGCCCGAGGCACCCATCACGTAGGCGTCGCCGAGCTGCGACTTGAGGAAGCTGATGACCGAGCCGACGCTGCCGCTGGCCGGGGGAGCGACCGAGTCGGAGGAGCTCGCGGAGGAGCCGCCACCCGTGGACTGCGTCGAGAGGTTCGTGCGCTCGGTGGAACGCGAGGCGCGCTCCTGCTCCGCCTTCTTCTTGGCGGCGGCCTCGGCCTTGCGCTTGGCCTCGGCCTTCTTCTCGGCCTGCGCCTGGTCTTCCTTGGCCTGCTTGGCGGCCTTGGAGGCGGCGGCGTCCTGCTCGGCGCGCGACTCGTAGGAGTCGGCGGCCTGCTGGGTGACGTCGGCGGAGTGCGCGATCTGGGCGGACAGATCGGCGCTGAGCGTGGGCATCTCGATGGTCTCGGTCACCGGCTCGGCCGCGTTCGCCGTACCGGCCGCCGCGGCCACTGCCAGGGTGCTGAGGACGCCACCGGCAACTCCGGCGCGCAGGGCGACCTTCGTGGCGCTGCGGCGGGGCTTCCGGTGGCTGGGTATGTGAGCGGTGTGGGACATGAGACCAACCGCTATCAGGGACTCAGGGTTCCCTTCAAGAAACGTGTCCTGCGCCACAGTTGCCCGCGGCGCGGCTGAATCCCGGGCGTGTCGCTTCTTATTGACGCCGTAACGGGCAATGCGGACACGGCCGATCACGCCTGTGATCATGGGTTTTCCATGATACGTCCGAATTGCCCTTGGTCTACCACCGGTTGAGCCGGTTGGCCAAGCCCGGTTTATTCGGCGCGAGAGGCGTTGTGGCACAGGTCACACGGGGACCCTCTCGGGGGTCTCCCTGAGACCTGGCCGAGACCTCCCTGAGATCTCCCGGAGTTTTCGGGTGCCCTCTGTGCCGATTTCGAACCATCCGGAGGGGTGCTCGCCCGTTCGCGAGACATTCGGTGCCGACCGTTGGCGAGTTGCCTGAGTCGCCCGGCGTCCACCCGTTCGTGAATCGGCGCACGCGTCCACATCCGTCCACACCTCTCCCGCCAAAGTGTGAACGCGGCTCCTCTATCAAGCGATCCCGTCCAGCACCAATTTGCCTGTGGGTCCCCTGTCTTGATAGAGCGGCACGCTCTCGACCAGGGGTGACTCGTCAAGATGTCACCTCTAGTGATCACTCAGGCGCTTCGCGTACGAAGATCACCGCTCATCCGACTTCATGATCCTTCGTCAGGTGGTGGAGATCACAAAGCCGTTGTCGCACCCCGTGTCGCAGATCACAGACCGCCGGGCATAAGATGCGGGGCAGTTGGGCTTGTGACCTGCTTCACATGTGCGCGATCTTCGATGGGATTCAGGGCGCGGTCCGACGCAACCGCCAACAGTCAGTGCCGACTGAGAGGAGCGAGGAGCGTGAACGCCTATGCGCCCATCCTCGTGCTGGGAGCCCTCGGGGCAGGCTTTGCGATCTTCTCCGTGGTCATGGCCACGCTTATCGGTCCAAAGCGGTACAACCGAGCCAAGCTCGAGGCGTACGAGTGCGGTATCGAGCCGACACCGACGCCGGCCGGTGGTGGGCGATTCCCCATCAAGTACTACCTGACGGCGATGCTCTTCATCGTCTTCGACATCGAGATCGTCTTCCTTTACCCCTGGGCCGTCACCTTTGACGCGCTGGGGATTTTCGGGCTCGTGGAGATGCTGCTCTTCGTGCTCACCGTCTTCGTCGCGTACGCGTACGTATGGCGGCGCGGCGGCCTGGAATGGGACTAAAGGTCTGAGGGGCAAAGAGCATGGGACTCGAAGAGAAACTGCCGAGCGGATTTCTGCTGACCACCGTCGAACAGGCCGCGGGCTGGGTGCGCAAGTCATCCGTCTTCCCGGCCACGTTCGGCCTCGCGTGCTGCGCCATCGAGATGATGACGACGGGCGCCGGGCGGTACGACCTGGCGCGCTTCGGCATGGAGGTCTTCCGCGGTTCACCGCGCCAGGCGGACCTGATGATCGTGGCGGGCCGGGTGAGCCAGAAGATGGCGCCGGTGCTGCGGCAGGTCTATGACCAGATGCCCAATCCCAAGTGGGTCATTTCCATGGGGGTTTGCGCGTCATCAGGTGGGATGTTCAACAATTACGCGATTGTGCAGGGTGTGGACCATGTCGTCCCTGTTGACATCTATTTGCCCGGTTGCCCGCCGCGCCCCGAGATGCTGATGGACGCGATTCTCAAGCTCCACCAGAAGATCCAGGGCTCCAAGCTCGGCGTGAACGCGGAAGAAGCGGCCCGTGAGGCGGAGGAGGCGGCCCTCAAGGCGCTCCCCACCATCGAGATGAAGGGGCTGCTGCGGTGAGTGACGCGCACGACTCGCATGGCTCGCACGATGAGCACCTGAACGGCAACGGCGTACCGGCGCCGCGCGACGAGGCCGGCGAGGTCATCGGCGTACGCAGGGGCATGTTCGGCGCCAACGACGGCGGCGACACCTCCGGCTACGGCGGTCTCGTACGGACCGTCGCGCTGCCCGGCGCTTCCTCGCGCCCCTACGGCGGCTGGTTCGACGAGGTCGCCGACGAGCTGGAGGGGGCCCTGGAGGAACAGGGCCTGGTCCCGGAGAACGCGATCGAGAAGACGGTCGTCGACCGCGGCGAACTCACCTTCCACATCGCGCGCGAGCACCTCCTGCGCGTCGCCCAGACCCTGCGCGACGACCCGGCGCTGCGCTTCGAGCTCTGCACCGGCGTGAGCGGCGTCCACTTCGAGGGCACCGCGTCCTCCCAGAACGTGGGCCGCGAGCTGCACGCCGTCTACCACCTGCGCTCGCTCACCCACAACCGGCTGATCCGCATCGAGGTCAGTGCCCCCGACGCCGATCCGCACGTCCCTTCCCTCGTCTCGGTCTATCCGACCAACGACTGGCACGAGCGCGAGACGTACGACTTCTTCGGTCTGATCTTCGACGGTCACCCGGCGTTGACGCGGATCATGATGCCGGACGACTGGCAGGGCTTCCCGCAGCGCAAGGACTACCCCCTCGGCGGCATCCCCGTCGAGTACAAGGGCGCCCAGATCCCGGCTCCGGACCAGCGGAGGTCGTACAGCTGATGTCTGCAACTCAGGGAACTTCCCCCGCTTCCGCTCGTGAGACCACCGAGGGGACCGTATATACGGTCACCGGCGGCGACTGGGACGAGGTCGTCCAGTCGGCGGCCAAGGCCGACGACGAGCGCATCATCGTCAACATGGGTCCCCAGCACCCGTCCACGCACGGCGTGCTCCGGCTGATCCTGGAGATCGAGGGCGAGACCGTCACCGAGGCTCGCTGTGGCATCGGCTATCTGCACACGGGCATCGAGAAGAACCTCGAATACCGCACGTGGACGCAGGGCACGACGTTCGTCACGCGCATGGACTACCTGACGCCGTTCTTCAACGAGACGGCGTACTGCCTCGGCGTCGAGAAGCTCCTCGGCATCGAGGACCAGATCCCGGACCGCGCCTCGATCATCCGCGTGCTCCTCATGGAGCTCAACCGGCTCTCCTCGCACCTGGTGTGCATCGCCACCGGCGGCATGGAGCTCGGCGCGACCACGATCATGATCTACGGCTTCCGTGATCGTGAACTCATTCTCGATATCTACGAGTTGATCACCGGCCTGCGGATGAACCACGCGTACATCCGGCCCGGCGGACTCGCCCAGGACCTGCCCCCGGGCGCCGTGGACCAGGTCCGAGAGTTCGTGAAGAAGATGAAGAAGAACCTCCCGGAGTACGACAAGCTCGCCACCGGGAACCCCATCTTCAAGGCCCGCATGCAGGACGTCGGCTATCTGGACCTCTCCGGCTGCATGGCGCTCGGCGCCACGGGCCCCGTCCTGCGCTCCGCGGGCCTCCCGCACGACCTGCGCAAGACGGACCCCTACTGCGGCTACGAGAACTACGACTTCGACATCCCGACCGCCGACACCTGCGACTCCTACGGGCGGTTCCTGATCCGCCTGGAAGAGATGCGGCAGTCCCTGCGGATCGTCGAGCAGTGCCTCGACCGGCTCGCCCCCGGCCCCGTCATGGTCGAGGACAAGAAGATCGCCTGGCCCGCGCAACTGGCGCTCGGCCCGGACGGTCTGGGCAACTCGCTCGACCACATCAAGAAGATCATGGGCACCTCCATGGAGTCCCTCATCCACCACTTCAAGCTGGTGACCGAGGGCTTCAGGGTCCCGCCGGGGCAGGTGTACACGGCGGTCGAGTCGCCCAAGGGCGAACTCGGCGTGCATGTCGTCTCCGACGGGGGCACCCGCCCCTACCGGGTCCACTTCCGCGACCCGTCCTTCACCAACCTGCAGGCCATGGCGGCGATGTGCGAGGGCGGCCAGGTCGCCGACGTCATCGTCGCCGTCGCGTCCATCGACCCCGTGATGGGAGGCGTCGACCGGTGACCACCACTCCTTCCGAGCAGAGTGCGGGCGTCAGCCTGGGCATGCCCCAACTCCCCGCCCCCGACTACCCGGCCGACGTGCGCGCCAGGCTCGACGCGGACGCCAAGGAGGTCATCGCCCGCTATCCGGACTCGCGCTCGGCCCTCCTTCCCCTGCTGCACCTGGTGCAGTCCGAAGAGGGGCACGTCACGCGCACGGGCATGCGGTTCTGCGCCGAGGTGCTCGGCCTGACCACGGCCGAGGTCACCGCGGTCGCGACCTTCTACACCATGTACCGGCGCAAGCCGTCCGGCGACTACCAAGTCGGCGTCTGCACCAACACGTTGTGCGCGGTGATGGGCGGCGACGCGATCTTCGACGAGCTCAAGCAGCACCTCGGCGTCGGCAACGACGAGACGACCGAGGACGGCAAGATCACGCTTGAGCACATCGAGTGCAACGCCGCCTGCGACTTCGCCCCCGTGGTGATGGTCAACTGGGAGTTCTTCGACAACCAGACCCCCGACTCCGCCAAACGGCTCGTCGACGACCTGCGCGCGGGCGTGCCGGTGGAGCCCACGCGCGGCGCGTCGATCTGCACGTACAAGGAGACCGCCCGGATCCTGGCGGGCTTCCCCGACGAGCGGCCCGGTGCCGTCGAGGCGAGCGGCGGCGCGGGCCCCGCGTCGCTGATCGGACTGCGCCTGGCCAAGGGCGAGTTGCCGCAGCCGCGCGTGGTGCACCCGCGTGATGAGTCGCCCTCTGGCGCGGGCACCGAGGAGGGGGAGTGATGACCGTGGCAGCCGAGATCAACAACGAGACCAGCCCCGAGAAGCTGCTGGCGCCGGTCCTTTCGGCCTTCTGGGACGAGGACAAGTCCTGGACCCTTGAGACCTACCGGCGCCACGACGGGTACGAAGGGCTGCGCAAGGCCCTCGCCATGGACCCGGACGACCTCATCGCGTACGTGAAGGACTCGGGCCTGCGGGGCAGGGGCGGCGCGGGCTTCCCCACCGGAATGAAGTGGCAGTTCATTCCCCAGGGCGATGGCAAGCCACACTATCTAGTTGTCAACGCCGACGAATCGGAGCCGGGGACCTGCAAGGACATCCCGCTCCTCTTCGCGAACCCGCATTCCCTCATCGAGGGGATCGTGATCGCGTGCTACGCGATCCGTTCGTCGCATGCCTTCATCTATCTGCGGGGCGAGGTCGTCCCCGTGCTGCGCAGGCTGCACGAGGCCGTCCGCGAGGCCTACGCGGCGGGCTACCTCGGCAAGAACGTCCTGGGCAGCGGACTCGACCTCGAACTCACCGTGCACGCGGGCGCGGGCGCGTACATCTGCGGTGAGGAGACCGCGCTGCTCGACTCGCTCGAAGGCCGTCGAGGCCAACCGCGACTGCGTCCCCCTTTCCCTGCGGTCGCGGGCCTTTACGCATGCCCCACTGTCGTGAACAACGTCGAGTCCATCGCATCCGTTCCCGCGATCCTGAATCGCGGAAAAGACTGGTTCAAGTCGATGGGGAGCGAGAAGTCCCCCGGCTTCACGCTCTACTCGCTCAGCGGGCACGTCACCAGCCCGGGGCAGTACGAGGCGCCGCTCGGCATCACGCTGCGCCAGCTGCTCGACATGAGCGGCGGCATGCGGGCCGGGCACCGGCTCAAGTTCTGGACGCCCGGCGGCTCTTCGACCCCGATGTTCACCGACGAGCACCTCGACGTACCCCTTGATTACGAGGGCGTGGGCGCCGCCGGATCGATGCTCGGCACCAAGGCGCTGCAGTGCTTCGACGAGACGACGTGCGTCGTGCGGGCCGTGACCCGCTGGACCGAGTTCTACGCCCACGAGTCCTGCGGCAAGTGCACGCCCTGCCGCGAAGGGACCTACTGGCTGGTCCAGTTGCTCCGCGACATCGAGGCGGGCAAGGGCGTCATGGCCGACCTCGACAAGCTGAACGACATCGCCGACAACATCAACGGCAAGTCGTTCTGCGCCCTCGGCGACGGCGCCGCATCACCGATCTTCTCCTCGCTGAAGTACTTCCGCGAGGAGTACGAGCAGCACATCACCGGCAGGGGCTGCCCCTTCGACCCGGCCAAGTCGACGCTCTGGGCCGACAGGCCCGCCCACACCACGGAGGTGAACGCATGACAGTGACCACCAACAGCGCTCCCTCCGGGGGCGGTGAGGCGGCGGTTCCGCCCGAGGACCTCGTCTCGTTGACCATCGACGGCATCGACATCAGCGTCCCCAAGGGGACCCTGGTGATCCGGGCCGCCGAACTGCTCGGCATCGAGATCCCCCGGTTCTGCGACCACCCGCTCCTCGACCCGGCGGGCGCCTGCCGCCAGTGCATCGTCGAGGTCGAGGGCCAGCGCAAGCCGATGGCGTCCTGCACGATCACGTGTACGGACGGCATGGTCGTGAAGTCGCAGCTGACCTCGCCCGTCGCGGAGAAGTCGCAGCGCGGTGTGATGGAGCTCCTCCTCATCAACCACCCGCTGGACTGCCCGGTCTGCGACAAGGGCGGCGAGTGCCCGCTGCAGAACCAGGCGATGCAGGTCGGCGACCCGGACACCCGCTTCGAGGGCAAGAAGCGGACGTACGAGAAGCCGGTGCCGATCTCCACGCAGGTGCTTCTCGACCGCGAGCGGTGCGTGCTCTGCGCGCGCTGCACCCGCTTCTCGAACCAGATCGCGGGCGACCCGATGATCGAGCTGATCGAGCGCGGCGCGCTCCAGCAGGTCGGCACGGGCGAGGGCGATCCCTTCGAGTCGTACTTCTCCGGGAACACCATCCAGATCTGCCCGGTCGGCGCGCTCACCTCGGCGGCGTATCGCTTCCGCTCGCGCCCCTTCGACCTGGTCTCGTCACCCTCGGTGTGCGAGCACTGCGCGGGCGGCTGCGCGACCCGCACGGACCACCGGCGCGGCAAGGTCATGCGGCGGCTCGCGCAGGACGACCCCGAGGTCAACGAGGAGTGGATCTGCGACAAGGGGCGCTTCGGCTTCCGGTACGCGCAGAAGCCGGACCGGCTCACCACCCCCCTGGTGCGCGACGCGTCGACGGGTGAACTGGAGCCCGCCAGCTGGCCCGAGGCACTGGACGCCGCCGCGCGTGGTCTCGCCGCCGCGCGCGGCCGCGCCGGTGTCCTGACCGGCGGCCGCCTCACGGTGGAGGACGCCTACGCGTACAGCAAGTACGCGCGCGTGGCGCTCGACACGAACGACATCGACTTCCGCGCGCGCGTGCACAGCAGCGAGGAGGCCGACTTCCTGGCGGCCCGGGTGGCGGGGCGCGGCAGGGACCTGGACGGGTCCGGCGTCACCTACGCCGCCCTGGAGAAGGCCCCCGCCGTCCTGCTCGTCGGATTCGAGTCCGAGGAGGAGGCGCCCGGCGTCTTCCTGAGGCTGCGCAAGGCCTGGCGCAAGCACGGCCAGCGCACCTTCTCCCTCGCGACGTTCGCGACCCGCGGTCTGGAGAAGGCGGGCGGCACGCTGCTGCCCGCCGCGCCCGGCACCGAGACGGAGTGGCTGGACGCGCTCGCCGCCGAAGTGAGCCTCTCGGACGACGGGGCCAAGGCCGCCGAGGCGCTGCGCACTTCGGGGTCGGTCATCGTCGTCGGCGAGCGGCTCGCGGCCGTGCCCGGCGGGCTCACCGCCGCCGTGCGGGCCGCCTCCGCCACCGGCGCGCAACTGGTGTGGATCCCGCGCAGGGCGGGGGAGCGGGCCGCCATCGAGGTGGGCGCGCTGCCCTCGCTGCTGCCCGGCGGACGCCCGGCCACCGACCCGCGCGCACGGGACGAGGTCGCGTCCGCCTGGGGCGTCGCCGAACTCCCGCACCGCTACGGCCGCGACACCGGCCAGATCCTGGAGGCCGCCGCGACCGGTGAGCTCGGCGCCCTCCTGGTGGCGGGCGTCGAGGTCGCCGACCTGCCCGACCCGGCACGCGCGCGTGAGGCGCTCGGCGAGGTCGGCTTCCTGGTCTCCCTGGAGCTGCGGCCCAGCGAGGTCACCGACCACGCCGACGTGGTGCTCCCCGTGGCCGCGGTCGCGGAGAAGCCGGGCACCTTCCTCAACTGGGAGGGCAGGGCGCGGATGTTCGACGCCGCGCTCAAGCCGGACCAGATGACGCGCAGGCTGGCGCCGACCGACGCCCGCGTCCTGCACATGCTGGCCGACGCCGGTGACATCCACCTCGGCCTGCCCGATCTGCTGACCACCCGGCGCGAGCTGGACCGGCTCGGCGGCTGGGACGTCCCGCCCGTCTCCCACCACCACCCTTCTGACGAGGCGACAAGCGCCACACCTTCCTATTACGCGACCGAGCCCCTGGAGACCGGCGCCCAGTCGCCGAGGCCCGCCTCCGGAGAGGCCGTCCTCGCCGGACACCGGCTGCTCCTTGACCGGGGCCGCCTCCAGGACGGCGACGAAGCGCTCGCGGGGACGCGGCACGCGGCCCACGCGCGCGTGTCGCCCGCCACGGCCGCCGAGGCGGGCGTCAAGGACGGCGACGTCCTCGCCGTCAGCGGCCCGGCCGGGACGACCGAACTCCCGCTCCAGGTCACGGAGATGCCCGACCGGGTGGTCTGGCTGCCGCTGAACTCGACCGGGGGCGGCGTCACTTCGGACACCGGCGCGCACCCCGGCGACCTCGTCCGCATCGGCCCGGCGGTCCTGCCGGAGCCCTCTGAGGCCCCGGAGGTGACGTCGTGATGCACACCGTGGTGCCGCTTGCGGCGGAAGACCTGTCCATGTTCGGCCGTGACCCCTGGTGGCTGGTCGCCGTCAAGGCGGTCTTCTGCTTCGCGTTCCTGATGGTGACGGTGCTCTTCTCCATCGTGTGGGAGCGCAAGGTCGTCGCCTGGATGCAGCTGCGCATCGGCCCCAACCGGCACGGCCCCTGGGGCATGCTGCAGTCCCTCGCGGACGGCATCAAGCTGATGCTGAAGGAAGACCTGATCGTCAAGCGCGCGGACAAGGTGGTCTACATCCTTGCCCCGATCGTCGCCGCGATCCCGGCCTTCATGGCGATCGCCGTGATCCCCTTCGGCCCCGCGGGCAACGAAGTCTCGATCTTCGGCCAGCGCACCACGATGCAGCTCACCGACCTGCCGATCGCGATGCTCTACATCCTCGCGGTCGCCTCCGTCGGCATCTACGGCATCGTGCTCGCGGGTTGGAGTTCCGGATCCACGTATCCGCTGCTCGGCGGTCTGCGCTCCTGCGCGCAGATGATCTCCTACGAGATCGCGATGGGCGCGGCCTTCGCCTCCGTCTTCCTCTACTCCGGGTCGATGTCGACCTCGGCGATCGTGGAGGCGCAGGCCGACCGTTGGTACGTGCTGCTGCTGCCCGTCTCGTTCCTGATCTACATCGTGACGATGATCGGTGAGACCAACCGCGCGCCGTTCGACATGCCGGAGTCCGAGGGCGACCTCGTCGGTGGCTTCAACACCGAGTACTCCTCCATCAAGTTCGCGCTGTTCATGCTCGCCGAGTACGTCAACATGGTCACCGTCTCGGCGGTCTCGGTCACGCTCTTCCTGGGTGGCTGGCGGGCTCCGTATCCGATCAGCACGTTCTGGGAGGGCGCGAACCACGGCTGGTGGCCGATGCTCTGGTTCGTCATCAAGGTCCAGTTGCTGCTGTTCTTCTTCATCTGGCTGCGCGGCACGCTGCCACGCGTCCGCTACGACCAGCTGATGAAGCTCGGCTGGAAGGTCCTGATCCCGATCTCGGTGGTCTGGCTGATGCTCGTGGCCACGGTCAGGGCGATGCGGAACGAGAACTACGACTTCACCTCGATCGCGCTCTACGTGGGCGGCGGAGTCATCGCACTGCTGTTGCTCTCCGTGGTCGTCGACATCTTCCGCGACAAGCGCGAGAAGGGCGAGGCGGCGCTCGTCGAGGAGGAGGAGCCGGTCTCCTTCGACCCGATGGCGGGCGGATTCCCCGTGCCACCGCTGCCAGGACAGAGCCTGCCACCCGTGCCACGCCGCCGCTCGCGCCAGGAGCGGGAGCTGATTGTCAGTGGTGGCCCCGATACTCAAAGTGACGGAACCCGCAATGACGGAAAGGAGGCGTCCGATGGCTGAGCAGTCGAACCAGCCGGCCCGGTCGGGCAAGTCGAAGCTGCCGGCGCAGCCGCAGCAGTCGGCTGAACCGAACCAGTCGAATCAATCGAAGCAGGGGTTCCAGAACCCCGTGGCGGGCTTCGGCGTGACCTTCAAGGCCATGTTCAAGAAGCGGCTGACCGAGCAGTATCCGGAGCAGCAGAAGACCACCGCTCCCCGGTTCCACGGCAGGCACCAGCTCAACCGCCATCCGGACGGCCTGGAGAAGTGCATCGGCTGTGAGCTCTGCGCCTGGGCCTGTCCCGCGGACGCCATCTACGTGGAGGGCGCGGACAACACCGAGGAGGAGCGCTACTCACCCGGTGAGCGCTACGGCCGCGTCTACCAGATCAACTACGCCCGCTGCATCCTGTGCGGACTGTGCATCGAGGCGTGCCCCACGCGCGCGTTGACGATGACGAACGAGTTCGAGCTGGCCGACAGCAGCCGCGAGAACCTCATCTACACCAAGGAGCAGCTGCTCGCCGGGCTCGACGAGGGCATGGTCGAAAGCCCGCACTCGATCTTCCCCGGCATGGACGAGCAGGACTACTACCGAGGGCTCGTCACCGAGGCCGCGCCGGGGACCGTTCCCCAAGTGGCCGTCTCCAAGGGCGAGAAGCCCGCCGACGAGTCCTCCGAGAAGCCCTCCGAGAAGCCCTCCGAAGAGTCCCGGCACAAGGGGGTGGAGGCATGAGCGCGCTCGCCGCCTACTCCACCTCCACCGGCGAGGCCTTCCAGTTCTGGGTGCTCGGCACGGTCGCGGTGATCGGCGCCCTGTGCACCATCCTCATGAAGAAGGCCGTGCACAGCGCGCTCTGCCTGGCCGGGACCATGATCATCCTGGCGGTCTTCTACCTCGCCAACGGCGCGTACTTCCTGGGCATCGTCCAGATCGTCGTCTACACCGGCGCGATCATGATGCTCTTCCTCTTCGTGGTCATGCTCGTCGGCGTCACCGCCGCCGACTCCCTGAAGGAGACCATCAAGGGGCAGCGCTGGCTGGCCGCCCTGTGCGGGTTCGGCTTCGCGGTGCTGCTCTTCGCGGGCATCGGGAACGCCTCCGTGAAGGAGTTCAACGGCCTGGGCAAGGCGAACGCGGGCGGCAATGTGGAGGGCCTCGCGGGGCTCATCTTCACGAAGTACGTCTTCGCCTTCGAGATCACCGGCGCCCTGCTCATCACGGCCACGGTCGGCGCGATGGTGATGACCCACCGCGAGCGTACGGAGCGCGCCAAGACCCAGCGCGAGCGGGCCGAGGAGCGGGTGCGCGAGGGCAAGCACCTGCCGCCGCTGCCCGCCCCCGGCGTCTACGCACGGCACAACGCCGTGGACATCGCGGGCCTGCTCCCCGACGGCACCCCCTCCGAGCTCACGGTCATGCAGACCCTGCGCGAGCGCGGCCAGATCCGCGACGTGTCGGACGAGGCGCTCGAAGACCTGCGGGCGCTCGAGCAGCGCTCCACCGATCGGCTCGAGCGGCCCGACCTGCGCCGCACCGACAGCGGACGGACCGAGGAGGCGTCGAAGTGAACCCGGTCAACTACCTCTATCTCTCCGCCCTGTTGTTCGCGATCGGCGCGACCGGCGTGCTCATCAGGCGGAACGCGATCGTGGTGTTCATGTGCATCGAGCTGATGCTCAATGCCTGCAACCTCGCGTTCGTCACGTTCTCCCGCATGCACGGCAACCTCGACGGCCAGATCATCGCCTTCTTCACGATGGTCGTCGCCGCCGCGGAGGTCGTGGTCGGGCTCGCGATCATCGTGTCGCTGTTCCGTTCCCGCCACTCGGCCTCGGTCGACGACGCCAGCCTGATGAAGCTGTAAGGGGTCGCTGAATCGTGGAGAACCTGATTGCGCTGCTCGTCGCGGCGCCTCTGCTCGGAGCGGCCGTACTGCTGTGCGGCGGGCGGGCGTTGGACCGCGTGGGCCACTGGCTCGGCACGCTGCTCGCGGCCGCCTCCTTCGTCATCGCCGTCGTGCTGTTCACCGACATGCTGGGCAAGGGCGCCGAGGAGCGCTCGCTGTCCCAGCACCTGTTCAGCTGGATCCCCGTAGAGGGCTTCCAGGCGGACGTCGCCTTCCAGCTCGACCAGCTGTCGATGACGTTCGTCCTGCTGATCTCCGGTGTGGGCACCCTGATCCACATCTACTCCGTCGGGTACATGGAGCACGACGATCGGCGCCGCCGCTTCTTCGGCTACCTGAACCTCTTCCTCGCGGCGATGCTCCTCCTGGTCCTCGCCGACAACTACCTGCTCCTGTACGTCGGATGGGAGGGCGTCGGCCTCGCCTCGTACCTCCTGATCGGCTTCTGGCAGCACAAGCCCAGCGCGGCCACCGCCGCGAAGAAGGCCTTCCTGGTCAACCGGGTCGGCGACATGGGCCTCTCGATCGCCATCATGCTGATGTTCACCACCTTCGGGACGTTCGCCTTCGGGCCCGTCCTGGAGGCCACGGGTGACACGTCGGAGGGCAAGCTCACGGCCATCGGCCTGATGCTGCTGCTCGCCGCGTGCGGCAAGTCCGCGCAGGTGCCGCTGCAGTCCTGGCTCGGCGACGCGATGGAGGGCCCGACCCCGGTCTCGGCCCTGATCCACGCCGCCACCATGGTGACCGCGGGCGTCTACTTGATCGTCCGCTCCGGAGCGATCTTCAACGGGGCGCCCGACGCGCAGCTCGTCGTCACGGTCGTGGGCGCGGTCACGCTCCTGTTCGGTGCGATCGTCGGTTGTGCGAAGGACGACATCAAGAAGGCCCTCGCCGGGTCGACGATGTCCCAGATCGGCTACATGATCCTCGCCGCGGGCCTCGGCCCCATCGGCTACGTCTTCGCGATCATGCACCTGGTGACCCACGGCTTCTTCAAGGCCGGGCTCTTCCTCGGCGCCGGATCGGTCATGCACGGCATGAACGACGAGGTCGACATGAGGAAGTACGGCGGCCTCAGGAAGTACATGCCGGTCACCTTCGTGACCTTCGGGCTCGGCTATCTCGCGATCATCGGCTTCCCCGGGCTCTCCGGCTTCTTCTCCAAGGACAAGATCATCGAGGCGGCGTTCGCCAAGGGCGGCACGGAGGGCTGGATCCTCGGCTCTGTGGCGCTCCTGGGCGCGGCCATCACCGCGTACTACATGACGCGTGTGATGATCATGACCTTCTTCGGAGAGAAGCGCTGGCAGCCCGATGCGGACGGCAACGAGCCGCACCCGCACGAGTCCCCGAAGTCCATGACCATCCCGATGATCGTGCTCGCCTTCGGGTCGGTCTTCGCGGGTGGCTTCTTCTCCATCGGCGACCGCTTCATGCACTGGCTGGAGCCGGTCACCAAGCACGACCACGGCGACTCGCCGCTGAGCGCCGCGACGGTCACGGGCGCCACCATGGTGGTCCTCGTCATCGGCGTCGCCCTCGCCTACGTCCAGTACGGGCGCCGTCCCGTCCCGGTCACCGCCCCGCGCGGCTCGCTCGTCACCCGGGCCGCCCGCCGCGACCTCCTCCAGGACGACTTCAACCACGTCGTCCTGGTACGCGGCGGCGAGCACCTCACACGCTCCCTGGTCTACGTCGACCACACCCTGGTCGACGGAGTCGTCAACGGCACCGCGGCCTCGGTCGGCGGCCTCTCCGGGCGGCTGCGCAAACTGCAGAACGGCTACGCCCGCTCCTACGCGGTCTCGATGTTCGGCGGCGCTGCGGTACTCATCGCCGCGACCCTGCTGATGAGGGCGGTCTGATACCGATGTCCTTTCCCCTCCTGACAGCGACGGCGGCCCTGCCCGCGGTCGGCGCGATCGCCACGGCGGCCGTACCGGCCGCCCGGCGGAGCGCCGCCAAGTGGCTGGCGCTGCTCGTCTCGCTCGCGACGCTCGCGCTCGCCGTGACCGTGCTCGTGCGGTTCGACCCGGACGGCGCCCGCTATCAACTCACCGAATCGCGTTCCTGGATCGCGGACTTCGGAGTGCGTTACGAACTCGGCGTGGACGGCATCGGTGTCGCCCTGATCGCGCTCACCGCGCTCCTGATGCCCTTCATCATCCTCGCGGGCTGGCACGACGCCGATCCTTCCCCAAGCTCTCAACTTCGTTCGAGCAGGGGAGGCCCCATCGAGACCAAGGCCCCCTATAAATGGCGTCCCACTCAGGGCTTCTTCGCCCTGATCCTGGCCGTCGAGGCGATGGTGATCATCTCCTTCGAGGCGACCGACGTCTTCCTCTTCTACATCTTCTTCGAAGCCATGCTCATCCCGATGTACTTCCTCATCGGTGGCTTCGGGGACCGCGCCCACTCGGGCAGCGACGAGAAGGCAGCGGCCCAACGCTCGTACGCGGCGGTCAAGTTCCTCCTGTACAACCTCGTCGGCGGACTGATCATGCTGGCCGCGGTCATCGGGCTCTATGTGGTGGCGGGGAACTTCTCGCTCCAGGAGATCGCCGAGGCCCGTGCCAACGGCACGCTGGACATGGCGACCAACACCGAGCGGTGGCTGTTCCTCGGCTTCTTCTTCGCCTTCGCGGTGAAGGCGCCGCTGTGGCCGCTGCACACCTGGCTGCCGAACGCGATGGGGGAGTCCACCGCCCCGGTCGCCGTACTGATCACGGCGGTCGTGGACAAGGTCGGCACGTTCGCGATGCTGCGCTTCTGCCTCGGGCTCTTCCCCGAGGCGAGCAAGTGGGCGACTCCGGTCATCCTCGTCCTGGCCCTGATCAGCATCATCTACGGAGCGCTGCTCGCGGTCGGCCAGCGCGACATCAAGCGCCTGGTGGCGTACGCGTCGATCTCGCACTTCGGGTTCATCGTCCTCGGCATCTTCGCGATGACCTCGCAGGGGCAGTCCGGCGCGACGCTCTACATGGTCAACCACGGCATCTCGACGGCCGCCCTGATGCTGGTGGCGGGCTTCCTGATCTCGCGGCGCGGCTCGCGCCTGATCGCCGACTACGGAGGGGTGCAGAAAGTCGCCCCGGTGCTCGCGGGCACCTTCCTGATCGGCGGCCTCGCGACGCTCTCGCTGCCGGGGCTCGCGCCGTTCGTCAGTGAATTCCTGGTCCTGGTCGGCGCGTTCGCGCGCTACCCGGTGGTCGGGATCATCGCGACGGTCGGCATCGTGCTCGCCGCGCTCTACACCCTCGTCCTCTACCAGCGGACGATGACGGGCCCCGTGAAGGCGGAGGTCTCGGCCATGCCGGACCTGCGGGTGCGGGAACTGGTCGTCGTCGCCCCGTTGATCGCGCTCCTGATCGGCCTCGGGGTCTACCCGAAGCCGCTCACCGAGCTGGTGAACCCGGCGGTCAAGCACACGATGTCCGACGTACAGAAGAAGGACCCCAAGCCCGAGGTGGAGGCGGCCAAGTGAGCGCATCAGCCGTCCACAGCCTGTGGACAATGGCGGCAGATCCGATCGACAAGATCGACGCGCCCAAGATCGAGTATGGGCAGCTGTCGCCGGTATTGATCGTCATCGGCGCGGCCGTCATCGGAGTGCTCATCGAAGCCTTCGTCCCGCGCAAGTCCCGTTATTACGTTCAGTTGTTCGTGTCCGTGGTCGCGCTCGCCGCCGCCTTCGCCGCCGTCGTCGGGCTCGCCGCCCGCGGATTCGGTACGACGAAGGCGCACATCGCGGCGATGGGCGCGATCGCCGTCGACGGACCCGCGCTCTTCCTGCAGGGCACGATCCTGCTCGCGGGCATCGTGGCGATCTTCACCTTCGCCGAGCGCCGCCTCGATCCGGTGACCCACGGCAACCGCGTCGACTCGTTCGTGGCGCAGGCCGGTGCCGTGCCGGGCAGTGAGGGCGAACAGGCCGCCACGAAGGCCGGGTTCACCACCACCGAGGTGTTCCCGCTGGCGCTCTTCGCCGTCGGCGGCATGCTCGTCTTCCCGGCGGCCAACGACCTCCTGACGCTCTTCATCGCGCTGGAAGTCTTCTCCCTGCCGCTGTACCTGCTCTGCGCGCTCGCCCGCCGCAAGCGCCTGATGTCGCAGGAAGCCGCCGTCAAGTACTTCCTGCTCGGCGCCTTCGCCTCGGCGTTCACGCTCTTCGGCATCGCGCTCCTGTACGGGTACGCGGGTTCGGTGTCGTACGCGACGATCGCGAACGTCGTCGAGGGCAACGTGAAGACCGTGGACCCGGCGCTCGCCGACACCATGGGCAACGACGCGCTGCTCCTGATCGGCGCCGCGATGATCGTGATGGGGCTGCTCTTCAAGGTGGGCGCGGTGCCGTTCCACATGTGGACGCCGGACGTCTACCAGGGCGCCCCGACGCCGGTCACCGGCTTCATGGCGGCGGCGACGAAGGTGGCCGCGTTCGGCGCGCTCCTGCGGCTCCTCTACGTGGTCCTGCCGGGGCTGCGCTGGGACTGGCGCCCGGTCATGTACGCCGTCGCGATCATCACGATGCTGGGC
Organism: Streptomyces kanamyceticus; assembly: GCF_008704495.1. Taxonomy (NCBI): domain Bacteria; kingdom Bacillati; phylum Actinomycetota; class Actinomycetes; order Kitasatosporales; family Streptomycetaceae; genus Streptomyces; species Streptomyces kanamyceticus. The sequence continues at coordinate 4,270,823 of NZ_CP023699.1, read as the reverse complement.
GGCGCGATCGTCGCGATCACCCAGACCGACATCAAGCGGCTCCTGGCGTACTCGTCGATCGCGCACGCGGGCTTCATCCTCGCCGGTGTCATCGCCACCACGCCCGACGGCGTCTCCTCGGTGCTCTTCTACCTGGCCGCCTACTCCTTCGTGACCATCGGCGCCTTCGCCGTCGTCACGCTGGTGCGGGACGCGGGCGGCGAGGCCACGCACCTGTCCAAGTGGGCGGGGCTCGGGCGCAGGTCCCCGCTGGTCGCCGCGGTCTTCGCGGTCTTCCTGCTCGCCTTCGCCGGTATCCCGCTGACCTCCGGGTTCTCCGGGAAGTTCGCGGTGTTCAAGGCGGCGGCGGAGGGCGGCGCGGGCGCGCTCGTCGTGGTCGGTGTGCTGTCGTCGGCGATCGCCGCGTTCTTCTACATCCGCGTGATCGTGCTGATGTTCTTCAGCGAGCCGAAGGCGGACGGACCCACGGTCGCGGTGCCCTCGCCGCTGACGATGACGGCGATCGGCGTGGGCGTCGCGGTGACGCTGGTGCTCGGTGTGGCCCCGCAGTACTTCCTGGATCTGGCGGGTCAGGCGGGAGTCTTCGTCCGTTAGCCCCGCCCGTCCGGTAGTCCGCTCTTCCGTACGTCTCTTCCGTATGTCGCCGCCCGGCACCCTGTTCGACTGGGGTGCCGGGCGGTGGCGTGTGGTGGGTGCGGGCCTGTGGATAACTTTCCGGGCTGTCGGTGCGGAGCCCTATCGTGGAGGGCAGTGGTCGAGGCAGGACGTGCGACGGGGACGACCGGTACGGCGGGGGACAGGGCGATGGATGGGATCAGTGGCATGAGCGAGGTGACGGCACCGGACCCGGTGGCGGGTTCGGTGACGCAGAGCGACGCGCTGCGGACGCTCCATCGCGTCTTCGGGTACGACGCGTTCCGTGGCGAGCAGGAAGGGATCATCGACCACGTGGTGGGCGGCGGGGACGCCGTCGTCCTCATGCCCACCGGCGGCGGAAAGTCCCTCTGCTATCAGATCCCGGCCCTGGTCAGACCGGGCACGGGCGTCGTGGTCTCGCCGCTCATCGCACTCATGCAGGACCAGGTGGACGCGCTGCGGGCGCTCGGCGTGCGGGCGGGGTTCATCAACTCCACGCAGGACTTCGACGAGCGGCGCGTGATGGAGGCGGAGTTCCTCGCGGGCGAGCTCGACGTGCTGTATCTGGCGCCGGAGCGGCTGCGCCTCGACGCCACCCTCGACCTCCTGTCGCGGGGCAAGATCTCCGTCTTCGCGATCGACGAGGCGCACTGCGTCGCGCAGTGGGGGCACGACTTCCGGCCGGACTACCTGGCGCTCTCCGTGCTCGGGCAGCGCTGGCCCGACGTGCCCCGCATCGCCCTCACGGCGACGGCCACGCACGCCACGCACCGGGAGATCACCGAGCGTCTCGGCATGCCCGACGCCAAGCACTTCGTGGCGAGCTTCGACCGGCCCAACATCCAGTACCGCGTCGTGCCCAAGGCCGAGCCGAAGAAGCAGCTCCTGTCCTTCCTGAAGGAGGAGCACGCGGGCGACGCGGGCATCGTCTACTGCCTCTCGCGGAACTCGGTCGAGAAGACCGCCGAGTTCCTCTGCAAGAACGGCATCGAGGCCGTCCCGTACCACGCGGGCCTGGACGGCGCCCTGCGCGCGCGGAACCAGTCCCGCTTCCTGCGGGAGGAGGGCCTCGTCGTCTGCGCCACGATCGCCTTCGGCATGGGCATCGACAAGCCGGACGTCCGCTTCGTCGCCCACCTCGACCTGCCGAAGTCCGTCGAGGGCTACTACCAGGAGACGGGCCGCGCGGGCCGTGACGGGGCGCCGTCGACGGCCTGGATGGCGTACGGCCTGCAGGACGTGGTCCAGCAGCGGAAGCTGATCCAGGGCGGCGAGGGCGACGAGGCGTTCCGGCGCCGGGCCGCCTCGCACCTGGACTCGATGCTGGCGCTGTGCGAGACCGCCCAGTGCCGTCGGGCCCAGCTCCTGACCTACTTCGGCCAGGAAGCGGGCGCGGAGTCGTGCGGCAACTGTGACACCTGCCTCACCCCGCCCGAGACCTGGGACGGCACGGTGGCGGCGCAGAAGGTGCTCTCCGCCGTCGTGCGCCTGCAGCGCGAGCGCGGCCAGAAGTTCGGCACCGGCCAGATCATCGACATCCTGCTCGGCAAGAAGACCGCGAAGGTCATCCAGTTCGACCACGACCAGCTCTCCGTCTTCGGCATCGGCGAGGAGCTCGCGGAGGGCGAATGGCGGGGCGTGGTCCGGCAGCTGCTGGCCCAGGGGCTGATCGCGGTCGAGGGGGAGTACGGCACGCTGGTGCTCACCGAGACGAGTGGTTCCGTCCTCGGCAGGGAGCGCGAGGTGCGGCTGCGCAAGGAGCCGAAGCGGGCACCGGCGGCGCGGGCGTCCAAGGGCGAGCGCAAGGCGAAGTCGGCGGCGGCGGTCGCCGAGCTGCCCCAGGAGGCGATCCCGCTCTTCGAGGCGCTGCGCGCCTGGCGCGGCGCCCAGGCCAAGGAGCAGGGCGTCCCGGCGTACGTCATCTTCCACGACGCCACACTCCGCGAGATCGCCACGCTGCGCCCCGGGTCGGTCGCGGATCTGGCGGGCATCAGCGGCGTGGGCGAGAAGAAGCGGGCGACGTACGGGGAGGGCGTGGTCGGGGTCGTCGCGGAGTTCCTCGGCGGGGCGCCTGCCGCCGCGGGCGCCGCACCTGCCGGGTCCCCCTCACCCGCCGGGGCCGAGCCGCCGCTGAGCGATGAGGTGGAGCCGGATTGGTGGGGGGACGAGGAGCCGGACTGGGCCTCCTAGGGGGAGGCCGGTGAGGGCGGCGACGCGTTCAGCGTCGCCGCCGGGCGACCGTGCCGCCGGGCGACCGTGCCGCCGGGCGACCGTGCCGCCGGGCGACCGTGCCGCCGCCCCGTGCTATCGCGCCGCCGCGATCCGCCCCGTCACCTCGCCGAGGCCCACCCGGGTCCCGTCCGGGCCCGGTGCCCAGGCCGAGAGCGTGACCTCGTCGCCGTCCTCCAGGAACGTCCGCTTGCCGTCGGGGAGTTCGAGTGGGTCGCGGCCGTTCCAGGTGATCTCGATCAGGGAGCCGTACTGACCGGCCGAGGGGCCGCTGACCGTGCCCGAGCCGTACAGGTCGCCGGTGCGCAGGGACGCTCCGTTGACCGTCATGTGCGCCAGCTGCTGGGCGGCCGTCCAGTACACGGTGGAGAACGGCGGCTCGGAGATCACCTGGCCGTTGAGGGTCACGGTCATGCGCAGGTCGTAGCCGCCGGGCTCGTCCGCCGCCGACTCCGCGGAGTCGTCCAGGTAGGGCAGCAGCTGGTGGGTGCGCTCCGGAGGCGTGATCCGGGCCGTGTCCAGCGCCTCAAGCGGGGTGATCCACGCGGAGACCGAGGTGGCGAAGGACTTGCCGAGGAAGGGGCCGAGCGGCACGTACTCCCAGGCCTGGATGTCGCGCGCCGACCAGTCGTTGAGGAGGCAGAGGCCGAAGACGTGCTCCCGGAAGTCCGCGAGCGGTACGGGGGTGCCGTGCGCGGAGGGGGCGCCGACGACGAAGCCGACCTCCGCCTCGATGTCGAGCCGCACCGAGGGCCCGAAGACGGGGGCGGTGTCGGCGGGGGCCTTGCGCTGGCCCGTCGGGCGTACTACATCCGTCCCGGAGACCACAACCGTGCCGGACCGGCCGTGGTAACCGATGGGCAGGTGCTTCCAGTTGGGGGTCAGCGGCGTCGGCGCGTCCGGGCGGAAGATCTGGCCCAGGTGGGTCGCGTGGTGCTCCGACGCGTAGAAGTCGACGTAGTCCGCGACCTCGAAGGGGAGGTGCAGCGTCACTCCGGAGAGGGGATGCAGCAGGGGGCGTACGGCATCACGGTGGGCCGGGACGGTCACCCACGCCGTCAGGGCGCGCCGCACGTCGGACCAGGCCGTGCGGCCCGCGGCGAGCAGCGGGTTGAGCGTCGGGCGCGCGAGCAGCGACACGTAGGGGGAGCCGAGCGCGGCGGCCGCGGCGCCCGCGTCCAGGACGTACGAGCCAAGGCGGACCCCGACCCTGCGCCGGTCGTCGCCCTCCCCGGCCAGGGAGAACACTCCGTAGGGGAGGTTGTGCGGGCCGAAGGGGTCGCCCTCGGGCAGGCCGAAGGGATCACCGTCGGGGAGGCCGCGGGAGTCGTCGGCGGCCGGGTCGAGCGGGGTCTGCTCGGACATGCGTACCTGCCTCGCTTTCCATAGGTGTGTGCCACACGTTACGTGTGGAGCGCCTGTTTTCGGCAGTGCCTAAAGAGTTCGCAATGTCCGAATAAGCCTTGCTGGAGTGGTCAATTCCGGCTTAGCGTCCTTTGGTGGGGGACGCGGACGGGGTGGGTCCGGGTCGGTAGGGGGCATACGTGGGGGGACCCGTGGCCAGGATGTCCGACAGCGCGCGACTCACACCGGACCGGAACGTTCCGGGACTCATCGTCAAGTTCGGTGGCTACCCGCTGCACCACGGCGGCGTGGGCGCGATCCGTACCCTCGGCCGCCTGGGCGTACCCATGTACGCGATCACGGAGGACCGCTACACGCCGGCCGCCGCCTCCCGCCATCTGACCCGTGCCTTCCCCTGGCCGACCACCGGGACGGAAGCGCCGGAACGCCTGGTCGACGGGTTGCTCCGGATAGGGCGCAGGATAGGCAGGCCGACCGTCCTCATCCCCACCGACGAGGAGGCGGCCGTCCTGATCGCCGAGCACCAGGACGAGCTGTCGGGGACCGGCACGGGATTCGGCGGTTTCCTCTTCCCGAGGGTGGAAGCGGAATTACCCCGCCGCCTCGCGAGCAAGCAGGGCCTGCACGAGCTGTGCGAGGAGCACGGCATCACCTCGCCCGCCGCCTCGTTCCCCGAAAGCCGGTCGGACATCGCGGAGTTCGCCGCCACGGCGAGCTTCCCCGTGGTGGCCAAGAATCGCGAGGCGTTCACCCGCCGCACGTGTCCCGCGGTGAACGGGACGACGCGGATAGAGACCCCGCAGGGCCTGCTCGAACTGGCTCGCGACTGGGGCGAGCGGCCCGGCGTGATACTCCAGGAGTACCTGCCGCGCGAGCAGGCCGAGGACTGGATCGTGCACGCGTACTTCGACGCAGACTCGATGCCGCGCGCGATGTTCACGGGTGTCAAGGTCCGCTCCTGGCCACCGCACGCGGGCATGACGGCGAACGCGTTCGTGGTCGACAACCCGGAACTCGCCGACCTCGCCGCGCGTTTCATCAAACAGATCGGCTTCACCGGCATCATCGATCTGGACCTGCGCTTCGACCGGCGCGACGGTCAGTACAAGCTGCTCGACTTCAACCCGCGCATGGGCGCCCAGTTCCGGCTCTTCGAGAGCGAGTCGGGCGTCGACGTCGTCCGTGCGATGCACCTGGACCTGACAGGGCGTGCCGTTCCGGAGGGGGAACAGCGCGCCGGTCATCGGTACGTCGTGGAGAACATCGACCTGCCCGCCCTGCTCGCGTACCGCCGCAGCGGATACACGACGCCGCACGCGCCCACCCGCGCGAGCGGCACGGAGCTCGCCTGGCTGGCCGCGGACGACATGAAGCCGTTCTTCACGATGCTCGCCCGTTTCGTACGACCGGGGGCGAAGCATCTGTACCAGCTGTGGCGGACCAACCGCCGAGGAAGCACCACCACGAAGTAGGCACACGCGTGACGTGAAGGACAGCTTCATGGTGACGTCCTGGGGAGGGACTTCGTGATCCAACCGGTAGCAGTCATCGGGGCCGGGCCCTACGGCCTGTCCACCGCCGCCCATCTGCGGGCGCGCGGCATTCCGGTGCGGGTGTTCGGCGAGCCGATGGTGAGTTGGCGGTCCTGCATGCCCGAGGGGATGCTGCTGAAGTCGACCCCGGTGGCCTCGAACATCGACGCGCCGCAGCGCGGCCACACCCTCGTCGACTACTGCGACGCGGCGGGCGTCAGACGCCTCGTCACCGACGAGGACATCATCCCGGTCGAGACGTTCGCCGCGTACGGGGAGTGGTTCCAGCAGCAGCTGGTGCCCGACCTGGAGCGGGTCAGGGTGGTCTCCGTGGACCGGCGCGGCGCCGGGGGCTTCGAGCTGAAGCTGGATTCCGGAGAGCAGTTCACGGCCCGCGCGGTCGTCGTCGCCACCGGTCTGTCGGGCCTGGCCCGGACGCCGGGCGAGCTCGCCGCCGCCGTGCCGGACGGACCTACCCCCACGGGCCCTGTCTCGCACAGCTCGCAGCTGCACGACCTGTCCCGCTTCTCGGGGCGCGACCTGATCGTGGTGGGCGCGGGGCAGTCCGCCCTGGAGACGGCCGTGCTCGCCGCCGAGGCGGGCGCGCGGGTGCGGGTGGTGGCCCGGGGCAAGGGCGCGGTGGCGTTCGGCGAACCGCCGTGGCGGCAGCCGAAGTTCCGCCCGGAGTCCCCCTTCGGCCGGGCCTGGTCCCTGTACGCACTGAGCTACCACGCCGATCCCTACCGCCATCTGCCGCCGTCGGCGCGGCACTTCCTGGTCCGGCGCATCCTGGGCCCGCTGGGCGCCTGGTGGCTGCGCGACCGCTACGACGGCAAGGTCCAGACCCGCGAGGTGCGCCGCATCAGGGCCGCACAGGTGCGGGACGGACAGCCCGTCCTGACCGTCGAGACGCATGACGGGCGCAGGGAGGACCTCGCCGCGGACCACGTGGTGGCCGCGACGGGCTACCGCGTCGACATCGAGGCGATGGACTTCCTCGGCCACGGGCTGCGGGCCCGGCTCGCGGTGAGCCGCGGCACCCCGAGGCTGGGCGCGGGCTACGTGTCCTCCATACCGGGGCTCTACTTCACCGGGATGCTGGGCGGCTCGTCGTACGGACCGGTGATGCGGTTCGTGTGCGGCACGGAGTTCGCGTCGCCGCGGCTCGCGCGGCACGTGGCGCGGACGCACGGCTGAATCGGGCATTTCCGGCCGGGCGGACGCTTTCCGGAATGAGATCTTCCACTTTCCGGTGAACCGTGGACTGCTCGGCCGCATCCGGCCTCACATGAGCCCTGTCAAGCCGCATACGCCAGGGCTCAGGATCCGTATTCTCTCGATCATGGCCGCTCGGATCGCATATGCCCTCATCGCCACGGACCTGGACGGAACGCTGCTGCGCGGCGACGACACGGTCTCCGACCGGTCGCGGACAGCGCTCGCGCGGACGGCGGGCGCGGGGGCCCGGCACCTGGTGGTGACAGGGCGGCCCGCGCCGAGAGTCAAGCCGCTCCTCGACGACCTGGGGTACGACGGTCTCGCCGTCTGCGGTCAGGGCGCGCAGCTGTACGACGCCCGCGCGGACCGCATGGAGTGGTCGGTGACGCTCGACCGCGAGCTCGCCGAGGCCGCGCTCGGGAAGATCGAGGCCGAGGTCGGACAGGTGTACGCGGCCGTGGACCAGGACGGCGTTGAGGGGCTCACGCTCATCGAACCGGGGTACGAGATGCCGCACCCCACGCTCCCCGCGGTGCGGGTGCCGGGGCGTGGCGTGCTGTGGGAGGAGCCCATCAGCAAGGTCCTGCTGCGCCATCCGACGCTGGCGGACGACGAGTTGGCCGCGGTCGCCAGGGACGCGGTCGGCTCGCTCGCCACGGTGACGATGTCGGGTCCCGGCACCGTGGAGCTGCAGCCGTGCGGGGTGACCAAGGCGACCGGGCTCGCGCTGGCCGCCGAGCGCCTCGGCCTGACGGCGGCCGACACGGTCGCCTTCGGTGACATGCCCAATGACATCCCGATGTTCGCGTGGGCGGCACACGGCGTGGCCATGGCCAACGCCCACCACGAACTCAAGGCGGTCGCCGATGAGTTGACCCTGTCCAACGAGGAGGACGGGATCGCCGTCGTACTGGAGGGGCTGCTCGGGCACGGGTAGGGCGGGCCTGCTCGGGCACGGCCAGCGCGGGCCCACCCGAGCACGGCTAGCCCGCCGTCCGCCGGATCCGTCGTTCCCAGGTCCGGTGGAAGACGACCTCGTCGCCGTCCTTGCACACGACCTCGTTCGCGGTGATGAAGTCCGCCGCGTCGCAGGTGATCTCCGAGTGCGTCTCGATGCGGACGTCCCACGCCAGTTCGGGCCGGTGCAGGCGGATCGTCCAGTCGGAGCGGGTGCGGGCGCTCAGCGGGTCGGACTCGTTGATCGTGTACGTCTCCAGGGCGTCCTCGGTGAATTCGAGGCCGTCGGGGTACACGCGCGTGCCGCCGTAGCGCGGGTCGACCTCCAGGCGCCACTCGCCCTTGGCGACATCGCGTACGACGAGACGCTCGGGACGCTGCTCGTCGAGGGTCGCGGGGTAGACGACGCCGAGCGGCTCCGACTGCTCCGGGGCCTCGAAGGTGATCGTCGGGTCCAGGTCGCCCTCGCGCACCGGGAGTTCGAGCGAGCTGCCGACCGGATCGAGCGTGAAGCCCGCGGAGTCCGCCCGCGGCCAGATCCAGGGCCAGTACGCGGAGGAGACGGCGAGGCGGATGCGGTGTCCTGGCGGGAACGTGTGGCCGATGCCGTTGAGTTCGAACGTGACGTCCTCGGTGGCACCGACCGGCCAGGCGTCGGCGCGGTCCCTGCCGTGGCGCGCGGAGAGGTTGAGCACGCCGCGGGTGACCAGCGTGGAGGAGCCGTCGGGGGCGACGTCGCAGACGCGGGCGATCGCCTGCCCGTGGGGGGCGTCCACGCGCAGCCGCAGCGTCACCTTCGGACGGCCGAGCACGCGCACCCGCGCGGGCACCTCGAATTCGAAACACGCCGACTTCGCGTCCTCGTCGCGCTGGTCGGGCGGCAGGTCCGCGTCGTTGCCGAAGGGGAAGAAGCGGCCCGCGTCGAGGCCGGTGTGCTGAGGGGATTCGACGACTACGGGGGTGCCCTGGAGGGCGTACGAGAGGGGGGTGACGTTCGGCGATGGCCAGGCGGGCTCGCCGGTCCAGCCGCCGGGCAGCTCTTCGTAGACGGTGGCCGGCGGATGTGAGTCGCTGATCCAGGAGCGCAGCTTCGGCTCGGCCATCACTCCGGTGTCGACGCCCTTGAGGTGGTGGTCCCACCAGCGCAGCGTCTCCTGGAGGAAGCCGATCGCGGGCCCCGGCGGCAGGCCGCGGTCCGGGTACTGGTGCGACCAGGGGCCGATGAGCCCGCGCACGTCGCCGGGCAGGTGTTCGACCAGGCGTAGGACCGTGTCCCGGTAGGGGTCGTGCCAGCCGCCGACCGCGAGGACCGCGGCGCCGATCGCGGAGTAGTCCTCGCAGACGCTGCCGTGCCGCCAGTAGTCGTCGCGGGTCTGGTGCTCCAGCCAGGTGTGGATGAAGGGTTCGACGGCCTCCAGGCGGGTCAGCCACATCTCGCGCCAGGCGTCGCCGACGAAGAGCGGGTCCGGCGGGCGCGACACGAAGGCGAGCATCGTCGCCGCCCACGCGTGCATGTCCACCGCGAGGACGGAACCACCCATGTAGTGCACGTCGTTGTCATAACGGTCGTCCGCGGAGCAGACCGTGACGATCGCCTTGAGCGGCTCGGGCGCGAGGGCCGCGATCTGGAGGGAGTTGAAGCCGCCCCAGGAGATGCCGAACATGCCGACCTTGCCGCTCGACCAGGGCTGCGCGGCGAGCCAGTTCACCACCTCGACGCCGTCCGCGAGCTCCTGTGCCGAGTACTCGTCGGTGGGCAGGCCCTCGCTGTTGCCGTGGCCGCGGACGTCGACGCGCACGGAGGCGTAGCCGTGGCCCGCGTACCAGGGGTGGCGCTGCCAGTCGCGGGGCGCCGTCCAGTCGCTCAGCCGGTAGGGGAGGTACTCCAGGAGCACGGGGACGGGCTCGTCCGTGACGGGGCGCCACACGCGCGCGTAGAGCTTCGTCCCGTCGGAGAGGGGTACGCGGATGTCCTCGTGGGCGGTCTCGTACGGGAAGTCGGTCTGGATCTTCGGTGTGTGCGACATGGGAGGAACCTCGGTGGACGGGACGTCCTCAGTGGACGGGGTGCATGGTGCGGCGCAGCCAGGGGGCGAGTGCGATGACGGCGATGCCCGCGAGGACCGCGATGCCACCGTTCACGCCGAAGTACGCGGGGTTGGAGACCTCTCCGTAGAGCTTCACGACCTGTGCCTGGATGCCGTTGGCGAGCGCGAGGGACAGGAACCAGAGCGCCATGGTCTGGCTGGCGAACGCCTTCGGGGCGAGCTTCGTGGTGGCGGACATGCCCGAGGTCTCCAGGAGGACGTCACCGAGCCCGAGCAGCAGGTACGAGCCGACGATCCACCAGGCGGCCATCTTGTAGCTGTCGCCGCCGTGCCCCGAGGTCGGAATGACCATGAGCAGGAACGAGAGGCCGCCCAGGATCACCCCGAACGCGATCTTGTTGGAGGCATGCGGCTGGCGGGGGCCCATCCGCGCCCAGAGGGTGGCGACGACGGGGGCGAGCGCGACCTCGAAGGCGCCGAGCGCGGAGGCGTACCAACTGGCGGGGAAGTGGAAGCCGAGGATCGACGTCTCCGCGTTGGTCGACGCGAGCAGCATCATCGTCGAGTACGCCTGGAAGAGGATGAAGTTGAAGACGACCGAGGCGAGGAAGAGCACGACGTAGGGGCGCAGCCTGCGCCGCTCCTCGCCCGTGACGCGCGGGCTGCGGAACATCACCGCGAAGTAGACGACCGGCGCGATCACCGAGATGAGGGTGAGCAGGTCGACGAAGCGGTCCATGGTCAGCCAGCCGAGGGCGGCGAGGAGCGCCGCGACCGCGGCGGCCGCCGCACAGCCGACGACGATCGTCAGGACCGCCCGGCGCATCGCGTCCCTGGGCAGCGCGAACTCGGCGGACGCCTTGCGCCCCGCGAGATGACGCCGCCCCGCGACGTACTGGATCAGGCCGAAGGTCATGCCGATCGCGGCCGCCGAGAAGCCCCAGTGCCAGCCCTTGTGGTCGCCGAGCCAGCCGGTGATCAGCGGTCCCGCGAAGGCGCCGACGTTGATCGCCATGTAGTAGAGCGCGAAACCGGCGTCGCGACGCTCGTCCTCGGTGCGGTAGAGCTTGCCGACCATCGAGGCGACGTTCGGCTTGAGCAGCCCGGTGCCCGCGCTGATCAGGCCGAGGCCCACCCACGTCATCGTCGGCGTCGGCACGGCCATCGAGTAGTGGCCGCAGGCGATGAGGACGCCGCCCCACAGGACCGCGCGGTACGAGCCGAGGATGCGGTCGGCGAGCCAGCCGCCCGCCACGGAGACCAGATAGACCAGCGTTCCGTACGCCGCGGAGACCGAAGCGGCCGTGCCCGCGTCCATGCCCATGCCGTCGTTCGCCACGGAGTCGGCGAAGTAGAGGACCAGGATGGCCTGCATCCCGAGGAACGAGAACCGCTCCCAGACCTCCAGGCCGGAGAGGGTGAGCAGACCGCGCGGCTGCCCGAAGAAGGCGTGGTCGTCGCCCGGCGGCGGGTCCGTCGGCGGCTCTGCGGGCGGCTCGTACTCGGCCGTAGTACGGGACAAAGCGGCTGCTCCCGGTCGTTACACACCTTCTGGTGCGGCAGGGTCTTGTCGGTCGTATGGGCTGATCAAGAACATACCGGGGGAGATTGGCTTCCGCCCGGCCGCCTCTGTGCGGGCAGGTGCTCGCTGTGATCGAAAGTCGACCGGATACGCTGACTTGAGTGATGGCAGCGACACATCGACAAACCGTGTCATCGACCGAGATCCAATGATCGACCGAGTTCGCCATGTGATCGTCAGCAGACAGGAGAACCTCTCGTGACCGTCGTCGGGCCGTTCGGTCTTAGCGTGCGGGACCAGGCTCTCGAAGCCGATGTCCAGGCCGGGTTGGCGGCTGTCGAGGAGGGCCTGCTCGAGGCCACCAAGAGCGAGGTCCCGTTCATCACGGAAGCCGCTCAACACCTCGTCCGCGCCGGGGGCAAGCGCTTCCGCCCCCTCCTCGTCATGCTCGCGTCCCAGTTCGGTGACCCCTATGCGCCGGGCGTGGTGCCCTCCGCCGTGGTCGTCGAGCTCACCCACCTCGCGACGCTCTACCACGACGACGTGATGGACGAGGCGGACGTGCGCCGCGGCGTCGAAAGCGCCAACCAGCGCTGGGGCAATTCGGTCGCCGTCCTGACCGGCGACTTCCTCTTCGCCCGCGCCTCCTACATCCTGGCCGACCTCGGCCCCGACGCCGTCCGGATCCAGGCCGAGGCCTTCGAGCGCCTGGTCACCGGACAGATCCTGGAGACGGCGGGGCCGACCGAGGGACGCGACCCGGTCGACCACTACCTCGACGTGCTCGGCGGCAAGACGGGATCGCTCGTCGCCGTGGCGTGCCGGTTCGGCGCGATGATGTCGGGCGCGGACGAGACCGTCGTCGACGTCCTCACGCAGTACGGCGAGCGGCTCGGCGTCGCCTTCCAGCTCGCCGACGACGTCCTGGACATCGCGTCCGACTCGCACGAGTCGGGCAAGACGCCGGGCACGGACCTGCGCGAGGGCATCCCCACGCTCCCCGTCCTGCGGCTGCGCGAGCGCGTGGCACGGCTCGGGCTCGCCGAGGACATCGCCCTGAGCGAGCTGCTCGAATCGGACCTCACCGACGACGCGCGGCACGCGGAGGCGCTCACCAGGCTGCGGGCCCACCCGGCGCTCGAACAGGCCCGCAGGGACACCGTGCGGTACGCGGAGGAGGCGCGGGCCGCGCTCGCGCCGCTGCCGGAGTGCGACGCGAAGGCGTCCCTGGTCGAGCTCTGCGATCTCGTGGTGCACCGGGCGGGCTGAGGCCAGGCCGGTGCGGAGCCCCGCCCCCTACGGGTCGGGGGAGGCGGCGCCGCCTCATGTCATCCCAGGGAAGTAGGCGGAGTTGCGCCCGGGGTCTGACGTTTCTCGACGGCCGATTTGGTCGGATGGAGAGCAACAAGGACCACCACTCCTGACCAATTCGGGTGAGAATGGCGGCGCGGGGTGGACGAGGCACGTCACGGGTTAGGCCGCCGCCGACCACGGAGGTAGGGCACACATGGCACCGTACGAACCGGAGCAGGACACCAGCGAGACGGGGGAGCTGCGGGTGGGCCGCCGCAAGGCGGCGCGCTACGTCGTCCCGATCGCGGTGGCGGGGGTGGCCGCGGCGACCATCGGGCTCGTCCCGGCGCTCGCCACCTCGGGCGACCCCGACCTGCCGAAGATCTCGGCACAGAAGCTCATCGAGAAGATCGCCGCTTCGGACACGCAGCAGCTCTCCGGCAACGTCAAGATCAGCACCGATCTGGGCCTGCCGTCGATGGGCGGCCTCGCGGGCGGCTTCGCCGGTGGCGGCGGCTCCGGCGGGGACGGCGGCGAGGAGGGCAAGGGCTCGGCCGCCGACCCCAAGGCGAAGCTGATGGAGCTGGCGTCGGGCACGCACACCCTGCGCGTCGCGGCCGACGGCCCGGACAAGCAGAAGGTGTCCGTCCTGGAGGACGCCGCCGAGTACAGCCTGATCCACAACGGCGACGACGTATGGGCGTACGACAGCGCGTCGAACGAGGCGTACCACGCGAAGGACGCGGGCTCGGCCGCGGGCAAGGGCAAGGGCGCCGACAAGGACGTGCCCAAGGAGGTGCCCGCCACCCCCAAGGACTTCGCCGAGCAGGCCCTGAAGGCCGTCGACAGCACGACGTCCGTGCAGGTCGACGGCACCGCGCAGGTCGCGGGCCGCGACGCGTACCGCCTGGTGGTCAAGCCGAAGCAGTCGGGCTCGACGATCGGCCAGATCACCGTCGCGGTGGACGCCGAGACCGGTACGCCGCTCAAGTTCACCCTGACCCCGGCATCCGGCGGCGCGGCCGTCGTCGACGCGGGCTTCACCAAGGTCGACTTCGGCAAGCCGTCGGCGTCCACCTTCGACTTCACGCCGCCCAAGGGCGCGAAGGTCACCGAGGCCGGTGACCACGCCGACAAGGGCGGCGACTTCAAGGGCAAGGACCAGCTCAAGGGCAAGGACCAGTTCAAGGAAGGGGACCTGGACGGCCTGAACGTCATCGGCGAGGGCTGGGGCACCATCGCCGAGCTGAAGCTGCCGGGCGGCCAGGGCCTGCCGACGGCCGGTTCGGGCGATGTCCCGCCGGACGCGCAGAAGCTGCTCGACTCCCTGGGCGACCAGGTCAGCGGCAAGTTCGGTAAGGGCACGGTCTTCTCGACCCGCCTGATCAACGCCCTCGTCACGGACGACGGCAAGGTCTACGTGGGCGCGGTCACCAAGGACGCGCTCGTGAAGGCGGCGAACCGCTAGACGCGCGGGCGGGACCGGCGGACCGGGGGTGAGGCCACCCTCGGTCCGCTTGTTGATCGGGGCGCGGTCCGCGGGGGCGTGGTCCGCGGGGAGTGGGAGGCAACGGTGTCGGGAACGAACGAGCCGTCCGGTGCGACGGCGCCGACCGGCGTGATCGAGACGCACGCGCTCAGCAAGCGCTACGGCAAGCACCTGGCCGTCGACCGGCTCGACCTCACCGTCCCCGAAGGCAGCGTCTTCGGCTTCCTCGGGCCGAACGGCTCGGGCAAGACGACCACCATCCGCATGCTGATGGGCCTCATCGAGCCGACGTCGGGACGGGCGCACGTCCTCGGCCGCCCCATGCCGCGCGCCACGCGCACCGTGCTGCCGCACGTGGGCGCGCTGATCGAGGGCCCGGCGCTGTACGGCTTCCTGTCCGGCCGTGACAACCTCCTGCGGTACGACTCCGCGGACCCTGCCGCCGATCCGCGCACGCGCCGGGCGCGGGCCGACGCGGCGCTCGACCGGGTCGGGCTCACCGCGGCGGCGGGCAAGAAGGCCAAGGCGTACTCCCTGGGCATGAAGCAGCGCCTGGGGCTCGCGGCCGCGCTGCTGCAGCCGCGCAAGCTGCTCGTGCTCGACGAGCCGACCAACGGACTCGACCCGCAGGGCATGCGGGAGATTCGCACACTGGTGCGGGAGCTGGCGGCGGAGGGTACGACGGTCTTCCTCTCCTCGCACCTCCTCGACGAGATCGAGCAGGTCTGTACGCACGCGGCGGTGATGACCCGGGGCCGTCTCATCACGCAGGGCCCGGTCGCCGACCTCGCGGCGGGCGCGCGCGGACGGCTCGTCGTGACGACACCGGACCCGGGCGACGCGGCCCGGGTGCTCAAGGAGCGGGGCGCGACGGACCTCGTCGTGACGGAGGACCGTGTGACGTGCGAGCCACCCGGCCAGGACGCGGAGCTGTCCGACCTGACCGCCGCGCTGGTCGGCGCGGGCGTACGCGTCCGCGGCTTCGGGCTCGAACGGGCCTCCCTGGAAGACGTGTTCGTGGCTCTGACGGGGGAGGGATTCGATGTCGCGGGCTGACCTCGTGAAGGCGGGCGGGAGCAGGAACGGGGGAGAGGCGCGGTCGGCGTACGGCATGCGGGAGCCGAAGCCGCTCTGGACCCTCGGACTCTTCCGCAGCGAACTCGCGATCACCTTCCGTCGCTGGCGGACGATCGCGCTGCTCGGTGTGCTGGCCGCCGTGCCGATCCTCGTCGGTGTCGCGGTCAAGATCGAGACGAGCGACGGTTCGACGATCGGCGGAGGCGGCGAGGGAGGCGGTCCCGCGTTCATCGCGCAGATCACCAACAACGGCCTGTTCCTGGTCTTCACCGCGCTCGCCGCGACTCTGCCGTTCTTCCTGCCGATGGCGATCGGTGTCGTCGCGGGCGACGCGATCGCGGGCGAGGCGAACGCGGGCACGCTGCGCTATCTCCTCGTCGCCCCCGCCGGACGCACCCGGCTGCTGATCGTGAAGTACGCGACCACACTGACGTTCTGCCTGGCCGCGACGTTGGTGGTGGCCACGTCCGCGCTCGCGACCGGCGCGCTGCTCTTCCCGCTCGGCGACGTCACCACGATCTCCGGCACCCGGATGAGCTTCGGCGACGGGCTGCTGCGGGCCCTGCTCATCGCGCTCGTCGTCGCCGCCTCACTGATCGGCGTGGCCGCGCTCGGCCTCTTCGTCTCGACGCTCACCAGCAGCGGGATCGCGGCGATGGCGACCACCGTCGGCCTGCTGATCACGGTCCAGATCCTCGACCAGATCCCCCAGCTGCACGGCCTTCACCCGTACTTCTTCTCGCACTACTGGCTGTCCTTCGCGGATCTGATGCGCGATCCGATCTACTGGGACGACCTGATCAAGAACCTGCAGATGCAGGGCCTGTACGCGGCCGTCTTCGGGTCGGCGGCGTGGGCGCGGTTCGGGGCGAAGGACGTGCTGGCGTAACTACGCCCGGTCGGCTGGCGTAACTACGCCCGGTCGTAGGGGTAGCGGGCCACCGGCGGCTCCTGCGCGAAGAACGTCTTGGCGCGCGCCAGGGCCTCGTCGTCCTTGAGCACGTGTCCGGGCCTGGTGCCGTTGCCGAGCAGGACGCCGCCGAAGCGCATGGGGAAGAAGGCGGCGGTGTGGTTCAGGGTGCCGATCAGCGGCTCGGCCACCACTTCCTCCGTGTGCGCGAGCGCCGTCACGCCCCACAGGGTGCGGCCCGTCAGGGTGTCCTTGAACTCGGCCTCGGGGGTCTCGAGCCACGCGTCCCAGTAGTCCAGGTAGCGCTTGACCTGGGACGAGAGGGAGTACCAGTACAGGGGCGAGACGATGACGATGTCCGTGGCCTCCAGGGTGGCGTCCAGGAGGAGTGCCTCGTTGTTGTCGACGGGGCGGGGGCGGGCCCGGACGCCGTTCTCGTCGTGCCGCAGGTCCTCGAAGTCGGGCAGCGGCAGGTCCGCCAGGTGCAGCCAGCGCTGCTCGACGTCCGGGGGCAGCTGCTCGGCGGCCTCGCGGGCCAGGAGCTCGGAGTTGCCTCCGGTGCGGGCGCTGCCGACGACGAACAGGAACTTGCGGGTCATGGGAGTCCCCCTGGGCTCGGCCGGTCGCGTCGCATGCGGCCGGGCGGCGATTACTTGCACGCGCACTATATGCACGCGCAAGCAATCGCGTCCAGGGTCATGGGGCAGGGGTGCCTGTTGTGGGCGCGCCGACTACGGAGACGCGCATTACGGAGACGCCCGCTACGGAGGCACCCGCTACGGAGGCACCCGCTACGGAGGCACCCGTTTCAGGGGCGCTTACGCCGAAAGACCCCACACCGCGTACGCCACCGCGTCGCTGTTGCGGTCGAGCGCGGTCTCGTCGAGGTTCGACTCGTCGTCGCAGGCCGAGTGGTAGCACTTGTCGAACGGCTCGCCCGCCGTGCCGCCCCACTTCTCCGCCTGCGCCGCCGACTTGGTGGTCTCGGCGCCGCTGAACAGGCCGCCGACCGGGACGCCCGCCTGCTTGAACGGGGCGTGGTCGGAGCGGCCGTCGCCCTCGTCGTCCGGATCCGTGGTGATGTTCTGGCCCGCGTAGTAGTCCTTGAACGTCTTCTCGATGGTGGGGTCGTCGTCGTAGACGAAGTAGCCCGTGTTCGGGGAGGCGATCATGTCGAAGTTCAGATAGCCGCTGATCTTCGAGCGGTCGGCCGCGGGCAGCTTGTCGACGTAGTGCGAGGAGCCGACCAGGCCGATCTCCTCGGCGCCCCACCAGGCGAACCGCAGGTGCTTCGTGGGCTTGTACTGCTCGCGGGCCACGGTGAGCGCGGTCTCCAGGACGGCGGCGGAGCCCGACCCGTTGTCGTTGATGCCGGGGCCTTCGGAGACGCTGTCGAGGTGGGCACCGGCCATGACGACCTTGCCGTCGTCGCCGCCGGGCCAGTCGGCGATCAGGTTGTAGCCGGTGTCGCCGCCCGCCGTGAACTCCTGCACGGAGGTGGTGAATCCGGCCGCGTCCAGCTTGCCCTTCAGATAGTCGATGGACGCCTTGTAGCCCGCGCTGCCGTGGGCGCGGTTGCCGCCGTTGGCGCTGGCGATGGACTGCAGTTCGGACAGGTGCGCCTTGACGTTGGCGACGGGGATGTCGGGTGCGGCGGCCGCCTCGCGGGGCGTCGTGGGGGACGCCGAGGTCGGGGCCGCGCTGGATATCGCGCTCGTGGTCAGGAGTCCGGCGACGGCTATGACTGCGGCCGCGGCGGTACGTCCGGGAACGGAGAGTTTCATGTGGGGGCTCCGGTTTCCGTGTTACGTATTCCGTTTTTGTGTGGGGTGACTCGCTCGTATGGCGTACGAGTTCGAATGGGCCTGATGGTGCGGGTGGGGCCGTGGTGACGTCAAGAGCGCAAAACGGGCAGGGAGTTACGGATATCGGGCGCGTCGGCCCTCAGGGGCGTACGTGGACGACCCAGCCGGGGGCGTAGGTGCCCGGCACGGCGTGGCGCGGCCAGTCGCGGGCCCAGCGCGGGGGCGCGGCGTCGCGGAGCACGAGGGCGGCGGGGGCGGGGGTGGGGTCGGCGGTGGACCGCGCGGATCCGCCGGGCTCGCATCCCGTGGCGTACGCGATGGGGATCACGGAGGTGTTCCCGCGCAGGACGCAGGGGGAGGCTGCGCTGTCGCCGCCGACGCCCCGCGCGTTCAGCGCCTCGGCGACCCGCGCCCAGTCGCCGCGGGCGCCCGCTTGGATCCTGGAGTTGCCCTGGACGAGCTGGAGTTGGGTTATGAGGTGGCCGACGAGGGCCAGGGCGAGAGCGAGCGGGAGCACGACACCCACCGCACGGGCCCGCCCGGCGCCGCGCGCGTGCCCGGCCAGCGGGAGCAGCCCCGTCGCAGCCGTGGGGGCGAGCAGGGCGTGGGTGGGGAGGAGGAACCGGGGAGCGGCGTAGGGGACGAGGAGGAGGTAGGGGAGGGCGGCGGAGAGGGCCGTGAGGAGGGCCAGGGCGTGGGCGGGCAGGGCGCGGGGGGTGCGACGACGCAGGGCCAGGAGCCCGGCGGTCAGCAGGATCGGCAGCAGGAGCCACCATTCCGCCGTCACCAGCCTGATGCCGTCGCTGTCGCAGGGGCGGCAGAGCAACGGGCCGTCCAGGACCGTGAGCTGGTGCGTGAAGGAAAGCAAGGGCCGCAGATCGCCTTGGACTTCACTGGCCCGCGCGAGCCGCTCGCGGACCCCGCCGAAACGGACGTACGCCTCGATGAGCCAGGGCAGCGCCCCCGCCGCGAGCCCGCCGAGCACGGCCAGCAGGCGACCGTGACTCCGCAGGGCCGGTACGAGCAGGGCGGCGAGCAGGAGCGGCACGGCGATCGCGGCGCCGTCGTTGGGCCGCATCAGGGTGGCGAGGGCGAGCCAGGCCGCGATCCCCGCGTACGCGGCGGGGGCCGGTCGCGCCCGCAGGAAGAGGCCGACCGCCCCGACGGCGCCCATCGCCGTGTAGTGGTTGGGCATCGCGGCGCTCGCGTAGAACAGCGCGACCCACAGGCCGCCGTACAGCGCGGCCGCGACGGCAGCCGCCGACGGCCGGTGCGCCGCGCGGAGCCAGGGGCGGAACCCCAGGTAGAGCGCGGTCGCGGAGAGCAGGGTGAGCCAGAGCCTGAGCAGCACGACCGAATCGCTCCAGGAGGCGACGGGCGCGATGAGGAACGGGACGCCGCGGGTGCGGGGCGCGCTGAAGGGGGTGGCGGGCGCGTACGGGGAGAACCGGCTGGCGTACACGAGTTCGTCCCAGCCGAGGGGCAGGGAGGGCGGGACGAGGACCAGGGAGAGCAGGGCGAAAGCGGCGCAGGTGGTTAGGAGGAGACGGTGGGCGCGTTCGGCGTCGGTAAGGGCGGTGTGTCTCGGAGGCATACCGGCCTTCCTGGCTGACGGGGCGTCACCATCAGCTTGCCACCGCGCGCGGCACAGAAGGCCGCCGGTCACCCACCTAGGGGTAAGTGCGCACTATTTAGTGGGTACTTGAGGGTTTCGTCGCGGCCACCCGAGCATGAGGGGCGACACCGCTTCCCCTTCACCCACCCGGGACAGGAGCACTACATGACGGACGGCACAGGCACCCCCGTGACGGTCATCGGACTCGGCTCGATGGGCGCGGCCCTGGCCGACGCCTACGTCGACGCGGGCCGTCCGACGGCCGTATGGAACCGCAGCGCGAGCAAGGCGGCGCCGCTCGTCGCCAAGGGCGCGACGCACGCGGCGTCCATCGAGGCGGCGGTCGCCGCGAGCCCGCTGATCATCACCTGCCTGACCACGTACGAGGCCACGCGCGCGGCACTGGAACCGGCCGCCGCCGGGCTCGCGGGACGTACGCTGGTCACCCTCAACTCGGGGACTCCCGCGGGCGCCCGCGCGATGGCGGCCTGGGCGGCGGAGCGGGGCGCGCGGTTCCTCGACGGCGCGGTCAAGAACGTGCCCGCGGCGGTCGGCGCGCCGGACACGCTGCTCTACTACGCGGGCGATCGCGCGACCTTCGACGAACACGTGGACACCTTGCGGGTCCTCGGCGGCGACACCGTGCACCTGGGGGCGGACCCCGATCTCGCCGCCCTCTACGAGTCGGCCGTCGGAGCCACGCTCCTTCCGGCGCTGGTCGGCTTCTTCCAGGGCGCCGCTCTCGTGCAGGCGCGCGGGCTGCCGGTGAGCTCGATGGTGCGCTACGAGGTCAAGTGGCTGGAGATGATCGCCTCCCTCCTGCCGATGCTGGCGCAGGAGATCGACTCCGGCGACTACAGCCGACCGGCCTCCTCCGTGGGCGTGTTCCACGAAGCGATCGGATACGAGGAGGAGCTCGCCAGGGAGGCGAACATCGACGCGTCCTGGGTCGAGCCCCTCAACGACCTGGTGCGCAGGGCGGTCGAGCGGGGGCATCGCGAGCACAGCATCTCGGCGCTGGTCGAGGTGCTGAAGAAGCCGACGGGGGACTGAGGCGTTCTGTCGGTGCACGCGGAACTCGTTCAGTGCACGCAGAACTCGTTGCCCTCCGGGTCCTTCATGATCACCCACTCGCCGCCGGGCTCCTTGACGTGCTGGTCGACCGAGGCGCCGAGCCCTTGCAGGCGCGCGACTTCGTCGTCGCGGCGGCCCGGCTCGGAGTGCACGTCGAGGTGCAGCCGGTTCTTGCCGCTCTTCGTCTCGGGCACGCGCTGGAAGAGGATCCTGCGGAGCAGGCCCGTGCCGGTGGCCTCGTCGTACGGGTCGTCGGGGTGCCGGACGGCGATGAGGTCGCGCCAGGCGCGACGGCCGCGGAAGTCGAGGGTCGCGGCCTCGGGCGCCGCGCCGATGCCGAGGAGCCGTTCGATCAGGGCGCTGTTGTCCTCGATCTCATAGCCGAGCGTCTCGCTCCAGAAGACCGCCTGGGCGTGCGGGTCGTTGGCGTCGATGACGAGTTTCCAGTGCAGGGTGGTCATGGTAACCAGTTATATCGGTTACCGAGTGGTTGGTGAACTCCCCTCACCTAGGGGGGCTTTGGGGGGCGGGTCGGGGTGGTCCCGGATCACGGCGGGGTGTGGCTCGGGCCACTCTGGAATCACACGACGGACTCACACGACCCGTCGCGCGATCGGAGAGAGGGGGGCGGGTTCATGCGGCGTAGAACTCTCGTGCGTGCCGCCGACGCCGCCGTCCCGCTGAACGTCTTCGCGCTGACCGGGATCGCCACGGTCCTGGTCACCCGCGCCTTCCTCGCCCAGGCGGGGTACCCCAAGCTCGGCGGGGGCGGCGACAGTCAGCTGCACATCGCCCACATGCTGTGGGGCGGGCTGCTGATGATGGCGGCGATCCTGCTGACGCTCGGCTTCCTCGGGCGGGCGGCCCGGCTGACCGGGGCCTTCGTCGGGGGCGTCGGCTTCGGCCTGTTCATCGACGAGATAGGCAAACAGATCACGGACGAGCCGGGGTACTTCTACCAACCGGCCGCCGGGATCATCTACTTGAGCTTCGCGCTGCTGCTCCTGCTCGCCCATGCCCTGCGCCGTCGTACGGCGGACAGCGCGGCCCTCGACGCGGGGCAGCGCACGGCGAACGCCGCCGACCTCGCCCTCGCGGGAGTCACCGGCGGTCTCACGGCCGAGCAGCGTCAGGTGGCGCTGCGGCTCGTCGAGGGTTCGGACCGGGAGGTGGACGCGGCGCTGCTTCGGCTGCTCGCCGCCGTCCCCGAGCGTCCACCGGCGCCGCCCGTGTGGTGGCGGCGCTGGGTGGAGGGCGTGGGGCGCGGGCTGCGGTGGCTGGCCAGGACCCGGCTCGTGTGTGCGATCGCCGTGGCCTGTCTGCTGACCGAGGCGCTGCTGTTCGCGGGCTGGATGTCCTTCGACCTCTTCGCCGGACAGCTGGCGCGTGAACCGCAGCCGGGCGCCCAGTTGGCCGTCGCACTCACCGAGGTCGCGTCGGCGACGCTGGGGGTTGCCGGTCTGCTACGGCTGCGGCGGGACCGGACGGCGGCCCTGCGGCTGTTCCGGGCCGCCCTGCTCGTGGACCTCCTGGTCGGCCAGATATTCAAGTTCACGACGGACCAGTTCGCGGCGGTCGTCGAGCTGGGCGTCGACCTGGGGCTGCTCTGGGTGGTCTCCGTGTTCCTCGCCGCCCGGCACGCTCCCGCCACCGGGCTCATACCCGGGGCCGGGCGCGCGACCGTCGCTCAGCCCGTCACCGTCTCTCAGTACGCCTGCGTCGCTCAGCGCACCCCGGTCGACTCCTCCGCGGCGGCGCGCGCGTCGTAGTCGGCGCGGGCCACGGCGATCTCGTTCTGGTGCTCCTCCGTCCAGGAGACCAGGGTCTGGATGGTGTGGTGCAAGGTGCCGCCGAGCGGGGTGAGTTCGTACTCGACGCGGGGCGGCACGACCGGATGCACGGTGCGCTTCACCAGGCCGTCGCGCTCCAGCTGCCGCAGCGTGACCGTGAGCATGCGCTGGCTGATCCCGTCGATCTCGCGCCGCAGCTCGGTGAAGCGCAGGCGGCGGCGGTCCAGGAGCGCGATGACGAGGAGGGACCACTTGTCGGCGACCCGGTCGAGGATCTGCCGCACCTGGCAGTCCTCGCGGGTGTCCCACTGGAAGGGATCGGCGTCTCCGTAGTCCACGGAGCCCTTGTGGTCCACGGTGCCTTCGCGGTTACTCGGTGACTTCAAAGTGCCTTCTTCCATGCCTCTCGATGCTGCCGCAGGATGCCATTGGTTACAAGAGGGAACCGACCCTCGGCCGAGTAACTGTCCCCGCCTTCGAAGGAGCTCCATCATGGGTGCACGCGCCTGGGCGCTGCTGCTCGTCCTCTGCGGGACGGTGTTCCTGGAGGGCATCGACATCGCCATGGTCGCGATCGCGATCCCCTCGATCCGGTCCGACCTGGGCCTTTCGACCGCCACGGCGGCGTGGGTGGTCAGCGCCTACGTCCTCGGGTACGCGGGCTTCACGCTGCTCGGCGGCCGGGCGGCCGATCTGCTGGGCAGACGGCGGATGTTCCTCGTCTGGCTCGGGGTCTTCCTGGTCTTCTCGGGCCTCGGCGGCTTCGCGACCGAGGGGTGGATGCTGGTCGTCGCGCGGTTCGTCACCGGTGTGGCCGCGGCGTTCATGACGCCCGCCGCGATGTCGATCATCACCACCTCGTACGAGGAGGGGCCCGAGCGGAACAAGGCGCTGCTCGTCTTCGCGGGGACGTCCGCGGGCGGCTTCTCGCTCGGCCTCGTCGTGGGCGGGCTGCTCACCGAGCTCGGCTGGCAGTGGGTGTTCTTCACGCCGGTGTTCTTCGCGGCCGCGATCCTGGCCGCGGCGCTGCGGCTCGTCCCCCCGGCACAGGCGCCCACAGGGCCGAAGCGGTCCCGGCGGTTCGACCTGCCGGGGGCCGCCGCCGCTGCCGGGGCCATGCTGCTCCTGGCGTACGGCATCGTCCGGCTCGAACACGGCTTCGCCGACTGGCCGTTGACGGTCGCCGCGGTGGTCGTGGGGCTGCTGCTGATCGCCGCGTTCGTGGGGATCGAGCGGCGCACGGCGGATCCGCTGGTGCGGCTCGGGATCTTCCGTACGGGGTCCGTGGTGCGGGCCGGGCTCGGGTCGCTGCTCTACCTCGGGGCGTTCATGGGCTTCCAGTTCGTCCTGACGCTGTACCTCCAGGAGCTGCGCGGCTGGCCGTCCTGGCAGACCGCCGTCGCGATGCTCGTGCTGGGCTGCGACGTGCTGCTTTCGCCGACGCTCACCCCGCGCCTGGTCAGGCGGTTCGGCAACGCGCGCGTGATCCTCGGTGGCTTCCTGATGGCCTTCGCGGCGTACGCGCTGTTCCTGCCGGTCGGCGCCGACTGGTCGTATCTGGCGATGTTCCCGACGCTGCTCCTCGCGGGCACCGGCTTCGCGCTCACGCTCGGCCCGCAGATGATCGCGGCGACGGACGGCGTGGCCGCGAAGGAGCAGGGCCTGGCGAGCGGACTGCTGCACACCGCCACGCAGTTCGGCGCGGCGATCGGCATCTCCGCCGTGACCGCGGTCTACGGACTCGTCTCGTCCGGCGGGCACGCGGGCGGGGCGGGCCACGGGGGCGGGGCGGACGGCGTGGACCTGTCGGCGTTCCGGGTGGCGCTGATCGTCCCGGTGGTCATGGCGGGCCTCGGCGTGGTCGTCGCGGTGGTCGGCGTACGCGGCGCACGCAAGGGAAGGGGTGCGTCCGGCGGCCACGCGGGCGGGAGCGGGCCCGTCGCGGGTGGCGGTCAGCCCGCCGCTCTGAGGGAGCCCGCGGCCGTCCGGTTCCCGGTCAGCGACGCGCGGTAGCCGCTCGGCGCGATGCCCCTGATCCGCTTGAAGGCGTCGCTGAACCCGAACCCGTCGGCGTACCCGACCTGCCCCGCCACCGCGGCGACCGTCGCGCCGGGCTCGGCGAGCAGTTCGGCGGCGAGCGTCATGCGCCACTCAGTGAGGTACGCCATCGGGGGCCTGCCCACCAGGTCGGTGAAGCTGCGGGCGAAGGCCGCGCGCGAGACCTGGGAGCGCGCGGCGAGCGCCGCCACCGTCCAGGACCGCGCGGGTTCGTCGTGCATGGCGCGCAGGGCGGGGCCCACCACGTCGTCGCCGAGCGCGCGGTACCAGGCGGGCGGGCGGGAGCCCGGCAGGTCGAACCAGTCGCGCAGGGTGCAGGCCAGCATCCAGTCGAGCATCCGGTCCATCACGTACTGACGGCCGGGGCGGTCGGCGGCCACCTCGGCGGCGATCAGCTCGATGATGGGCAGGCACTCCGCGCCGCCGGGGACGACGAGCAGCGGCGGCAGCGCGCTGATCAGCCGCCGTCCGACGCAGCCGTCGAACTGGTAGGCACCGAAGACCAGTTCACACCCGCCGGAGCCCGGGCCGCCCGTGCGCGCCGCCGTGTAGGGCGCGGTCGTGGAGACGATCGCGGTGTCACCCTCGTGCAGGGTCCGTGGTTCGTCCGACTCCGCGGTGATCAGTGCCGAGCCGCGCACCACGGTGATCAGTTCGAGGGCGGCGCCCTCGGCGCACGTCACCTCCCACGGTCCCGTCAGGACCGCACGGTCGAACCGCGCCCCGTCCGCCCGTATCCCGCGCAGCAGATCCCCCAGAGCATCCATGCCCCCACGGTAGACGTAGACGGACACCGATCCCTGCGAGACGGATGCCCATGTCACGCGCCGCGCAAGGAGAGTTGGCTGGCCCCATGACAGAGACCGAGCAGCAGACCACCCAGTCCACCCAGACCGCTGAGTCCACCGACCCCATCCTCGTACTCGGCGCCACCGGCAAGACAGGACGCCACGTGGTGGCCAGGCTGCGCGCGGCGGGGCATGCCGTCCGCGCCGCCTCGCGGACCTCGGGGACCCGCTTCGACTGGACCGACCGCGCCACCTGGGCGCCCGCCCTCGCGGGTGTCAGGGCGCTCTACCTGGTCGTACCGACCGAGGCCGAGCCGATCGCCGACTTCATCGCGCAGGCCAAGGCCGCGGGCGTGCGGCGCTTCGTGGTCCTGTCGGGCCGCGGGGTCGAGCTGTACGGCCACTCGTTCGAGCCGGGCATGGCGGAGGCGGAGCAGGCGGTCCGTGACGCGGACGTCGACTGGACCGTGATCCGGCCCAACAACTTCGCGCAGAACTTCGACGAGGACCTCTTCCACGGGCCCCTGCTCGCCGGGCGCCTCGCGCTGCCCACCGGCGACGTGCCGGAGCCCTTCATCGACGTGACGGACATCGCCGAGGTGGCGGCCGCGCTCCTCACCGAGGAGGGCCACACGCACCGCGTCTACGAGCTCACGGGCCCGCGCGCGCTCTCCTTCGGCGACGCGGTCGCGGAGATCGCCGCGGCGTCCGGCCGGCCGATGCGCTTCGAGCACGTCACGGAGGAGCAGTACGTGGCCGAACTCGTCGCGGACGGCGTCCCCGACGAGGCGGCCCGCTCGCTGGCCCACGTGTTCGTCTTCCT
This sequence comes from Streptomyces kanamyceticus, assembly GCF_008704495.1. NCBI lineage: Bacteria > Bacillati > Actinomycetota > Actinomycetes > Kitasatosporales > Streptomycetaceae > Streptomyces > Streptomyces kanamyceticus. The sequence continues at coordinate 4,244,594 of NZ_CP023699.1, read as the reverse complement.
CTCCGAGGGCCACAACGCGACGCCCACGTCGGGAGTCAGGGACGTCCTGGGCCGAGAGCCGCGCGACTTCTCGGAGTACGTACAGGAGCGCGCGAAGGCAGGGGCCTGGGCGCCCCGTTAGGGGCGCGGGGAACTGCGCGCTCAGCCACGACGAACCCGAGCTCGCCCACCGTGCTCAGACGACCGTCTCCCGCGCCTCACGACCGGGCGAGGCGGCCGACGCGGCCGCAGGCCGGGACGCCGCCGAGGCCACCGCTCCCCTGGCGGCAGCCACCCGCACCGCATTCCGCCGCGCGATGCGCAACGCGTCGAACGTCAGCAACGACAGCGCGAGCCACACCAGCGCGAAGCCCGCCCACCGCTCGGGCGGCATCGCCTCGTGGAAGTACAGGATCCCGAGCAGGAACTGGAAGACGGGCGCGAGGTACTGCAGCAGCCCCAGCGTGGAGAGCGGCACCCGGATCGCCGCGGCCCCGAAGCAGACCAGGGGCACGGCGGTCACCACACCGGTGGTGGCGAGCAGCGCCGCGTGCCCGACGCCCTCGGACCCGAACGTGGCGTCGCCCTGCGCGCCGAGCCACACCAGATAGCCGACCGCGGGCAGGAACTGCACGGCGGTCTCGGCGGTGAGCGACTCCAGGCCGCTGAGGTTGACCTTCTTCTTCACCAGGCCGTACGTCGCGAAGGAGAAGGCGAGGACGAGGGAGATCCACGGCGGCCTGCCGTAACCGAACGCGAGCACGAGCACCGCGGCGAGGCCGACGCCGACCGCCGCCCACTGCACGGGCCGCAGCCGCTCGCCGAGCAGCAGGACGCCCATGGCGATGGTGACGAGGGGGTTGATGAAGTAGCCGAGCGAGGCCTCCACGACGTGGCCGGTGTTCACCGACCAGATGTAGAGGCCCCAGTTCACGGTGATGACCGCCGCGGCGATCGCCACCAGGCCCAGCCTGCGCGGCTGCCGGATCAGCTCGCCCGCCCAGGCCCAGCGCCGTACGAAGAGCAGCGCGATGCCGACCGCGACGAGGGACCAGGCCATCCGGTGGGCGAGGATCTCGATGGCGCCGGCCGGTTTGAGCAGGGGCCAGAAGAGGGGGACGAGCCCCCACATCCCGTACGCCGCGAAGCCGTTCAGGAGCCCGATCCGCTGCTCACTCCTCGACTGCCCGGCTGCTCCGCTGTCCACGGCCCCTCCTTGGTGCTCGGCAGCCCCACGCTGCCCCCTGAAGGTAGCGCCGGGAGCCCCGCCATGTCATGCCCGTAAAAGAGAGACGCTCATGACACAGGGGGAGGAGGAAAAGCCCGTCCGGCGTTTGAGGACGAGCCCGAAGGGCGAAGGGGTTGAGCCGCTCCGCCCCGGGCCGGGGCATCAGCCAGTGACCGCCACAGACACAGCGTCAGCGATCCGCGTGGTGGGCCGCCCGATCAGCCGCGCCAGGTCACCACTCGTCCCTGCGAGGCGCCCCCGCCCGATAGCCGCGTCCACGTCGACGAGGAGCGCCGCCATCGGCTCCGGCACCCCGGCGCCGGTCAGGATCGCGAGGTGCTGCTCGGCGGGGACGTTCGCGTACGAGATGTCCTTGCCGGTGCGCGCGGCCACCTCGGCGGCGTACTCGGCGAGGCTCCACGCCACGTCGCCGCTCAGCTCGTAGGTCTTGCCCTCGTGGCCCTCGCCGGTCAGTACGGCGACGGCGGCCGCGGCGTAGTCGGCACGCGAGGCGGAGGCGACGCGGCCCTCGCCCGCCGAGCCGACGACGGCGCCGTGCGCCAGGACCGGGGCGAGGTGCTCGGTGTAGTTCTCGTGGTACCAGCCGTTGCGCAGGAAGACGTGCGGCAGGCCGGAGTCGAGGATGATCCGCTCGGTCTCCTTGTGCTCGGCCGCGAGGTCGAAGTCGGCGTCGGGGCCGCCGAGTATGCCCGTGTACGCGAGGAGCGCGACGCCCGCCGAGCGCGCGGCGTCGACCACGGCGCGGTGCTGCGGCACCCGGCTGCCGACCTCGCTGCCGGAGATCAGCAGGACGCGGTCGCCCGCGGCGAAGGCCCCGCGCAGGGTCTCGGGGGCGCTGTAGTCGGCGACCCGCAGCTCGACGCCACGCTCGGCGAGGTCGGCGGCCTTGTCCTTGTCGCGGACGACGGCCGCGATCTCCCCGGCCGGGACCCGGGCGGCGAGCAGCCCCTCGACGACGAGACGGCCGAGGTGTCCGGTGGCTCCGGTGACGACGATGCTCATGTCTGAAATCTCCTGGTGGGTAACGCTTCGGTGTGGTCTGCCACCCACCCTAGCTTCGACACTAACTATCCGTAAGTACCCACCTTGAAGTAAGGTACTTGCATGGCCGTAAGTACCCAGAAGTCCGCCGTCGAGGCGCTGTGCCCCTACCGCCTGGTCCTGGAGCACGTCACCAGCCGCTGGGGCGTCCTGATCCTGATCGCGCTCGAAGAGCGTTCGTACCGGTTCAGCGAGCTGCGCCGCGCCATCAGCGACATCAGCCGCGTCAGCGAGAAGTCGCTGACCCAGACCCTGCAGACCCTGGAGCGCGACGGCCTGGTGCACCGCGATGCCAAGCCGGTGATCCCGCCCCGCGTCGACTACTCCCTGACCGATCTGGGACGCGAGGCCGCCGCGCAGGTCAGGACCCTCTCGACCTGGACGGAGCGGCGCATGGGCGACGTCCAGAAGGCGCGTGAGGCATACGACGAGGCCCGGTCCTGACGGATCAGGACCGGGCCTCGGCGTACGGCAGTCGACCGGCGAGGGCTAGCCGACGACCGTCCACGTGTCGCCGCCCGCGAGCAGCGCGGCGAGGTCGCCCTTGCCGTTCTGTTCGATGGCGCTGTCCAGCTGGTCGGCCATGAGCGTGTCGTACACCGGCCGCTCGACGTCGCGCAGGACGCCGATCGGGGTGTGGTGCAGGGTGTCCGGGTCGGCGAGCCGGGAGAGCGCGAAGGCCGTCGTCGGCGACGTGGAGTGCGCGTCGTGGACGAGGATGTCGCCCTCGTTCTCCGGGGTGACCGCGACGACCTTCAGGTCACCGGTCACCGCGTCGCGGACCACGCCCTTCGTCCCGTCGGCGCCGAAGCGGATCGGCTGCCCGTGCTCCAGGCGGATCACCGCCTCCTCGGCCTGCTGCTTGTCCTTGAGGACCTCGAAGGCGCCGTCGTTGAAGATGTTGCAGTTCTGGTAGATCTCCACGAGCGCCGTGCCGGGGTGCTCGGCCGCCTGGCGCAGCACCGAGGTGAGGTGCTTGCGGTCGGAGTCGACGGTGCGGGCCACGAAGGACGCCTCGGCGCCGATCGCCAGCGAGACCGGGTTGAAGGGCGCGTCGAGCGACCCCATCGGCGTCGACTTGGTGATCTTGCCGACCTCGGAGGTCGGCGAGTACTGGCCCTTGGTGAGGCCGTAGATCCGGTTGTTGAAGAGCAGGATCTTCAGGTTCACATTGCGGCGCAGGGCGTGGATCAGGTGGTTGCCGCCGATGGAGAGCGCGTCGCCGTCGCCGGTGACCACCCAGACGCTCAAGTCCCGCCGCGAGGAGGCGAGTCCGGTGGCGATCGCCGGGGCGCGGCCGTGGATGGAGTGCATCCCGTAGGTGTTCATGTAGTACGGGAAGCGGGAGCTGCACCCGATGCCCGAGACGAAGACGATGTTCTCCTTCGCCAGGCCGAGCTCGGGCATGAAGCCCTGCACGGCGGCCAGCACGGCGTAGTCACCGCAGCCGGGGCACCAACGCACCTCCTGGTCGGACTTGAAGTCCTTCATGGACTGCTTGGCCTCGGCCTTGGGCACCAGGGAAAGCGCTTCGATCGTGCTCCCGGTCCCCTCTGACCCGGCCGTCTTCGTGTCAGCCATCGATGGCCTCCTTGAGAGCCGTGGCGAGCTGCTCGGCCTTGAACGGCATGCCGTTCACCTGGTTGTACGAGACCGCGTCCACCAGGAACTCGGCGCGGACCACTGTGGCGAGCTGACCGAGGTTCATCTCGGGGATCACCACCTTGTCGTAACGCTTGAGGACCTCGCCCAGATTCCGCGGGAAGGGGTTGAGGTGGCGCAGGTGGGCCTGGGCGATGGGCCGGCCCGCCGCGCGCAGCCTGCGGACCGCCGCGGTGATCGGGCCGTACGTCGAACCCCAGCCGAGGACCAGGGTGTTGGCGTCGCCGCCCTTGTCGTCGACCTCCAGGTCGGGCACCTCGATGCCGTCGATCTTGGCCTGCCGGGTACGGACCATGAAGTCGTGGTTGGCCGGGTCGTACGAGATGTTGCCCGTGCCGTCCTGCTTCTCGATGCCGCCGATGCGGTGCTCCAGGCCCGGCGTGCCCGGGATGGCCCACGGGCGTGCCAGCGTCTGCGGGTCGCGCTTGTAGGGCCAGAAGACCTCGGTGCCGTCGTCCTCGGTGTGGTTGGTGCCCGAGGCGAACTGCACGCGCAGGTCGGGGAGTTCGTGGATGTCGGGGATGCGCCACGGCTCCGAGCCGTTGGCCAGGTAGCCGTCGGAGAGCAGGAAGACCGGGGTGCGGTAGGTGACGGCGATCCGGGCCGCCTCCAGGGCCGCGTCGAAACAGTCGGCGGGGGTCTTCGGCGCCACGATCGGCACCGGGGCCTCGCCGTTGCGGCCGTACATCGCCTGCAGCAGGTCGGCCTGCTCGGTCTTGGTCGGCAGGCCCGTGCTCGGGCCGCCGCGCTGGATGTCCACGACGAGCAGCGGCAGTTCGAGGGAGACGGCGAGGCCGATGGTCTCCGACTTGAGCGCGACACCGGGCCCGGAGGTGGTGGTGACCGCGAGCGAGCCGCCGAAGGCCGCGCCGAGCGCGGCACCGATGCCCGCGATCTCGTCCTCGGCCTGGAAGGTGCGCACGCCGAAGTTCTTGTGCTTGGACAGCTCGTGCAGGATGTCCGAGGCGGGCGTGATCGGGTAACTGCCCAGGTACAGCGGCAGATCGGCCTGCCGCCCCGCCGCGATCAGGCCGTACGACAGGGCGAGGTTCCCGGAGATGTTGCGGTAGGTGCCGGTCGGGAACGCCTGGGACGCCGGGGCGACCTCGTAGGAGACGGCGAAGTCCTCGGTGGTCTCGCCGAAGTTCCAACCCGCGTGGAACGCCGCGATGTTGGCCTCGGCGATGTCCGGCTTCTTGGCGAACTTGGCCCGCAGGAACCTCTCGGTGCCCTCGGTCGGCCGGTGGTACATCCACGAGAGCAGCCCGAGCGTGAACATGTTCTTCGAGCGGCCCGCGTCCTTGCGCGAGAGGTCGAAGTCCTTGAGCGCCTCCACGGTCAGCGTGGTCAGCGGCACCGGGTGCACGCTGTAGCCGTCCAGGGAGCCGTCCTCGAGGGGCGAGACGTCGTAACCGACCTTCTGCATGGCGCGCTTGGAGAATTCGTCGGTGTTGACGATGATCTCCGCGCCGCGCGGCACGTCGGCGATGTTCGCCTTCAGCGCCGCCGGATTCATCGCCACAAGCACGTTCGGCGCGTCGCCCGGCGTGAGGATGTCGTGGTCGGCGAAGTGGAGTTGGAAGGAGGAGACGCCCGGGAGTGTTCCGGCGGGTGCGCGGATCTCCGCGGGGAAGTTCGGCAGCGTCGACAGGTCGTTGCCGAAGGATGCGGTCTCGGAGGTGAACCGGTCGCCGGTGAGCTGCATGCCGTCCCCGGAGTCACCCGCGAAGCGGATGATCACACGATCCAGGCGGCGTACGTCCTTCTCACCCGCGTGCTTTCGCTGCTCTCCGACGACTGCCCCGTCGGCTTGCTCGGCTGGGCTACTGACCTGGCTGGTCACTGAACTGGACCTCCCTCGAGGCGGCTGAGCGGAAACGCCAGGACGGCTGACGCCTCCAAGGCCCACCCTACGTCTGTAAGGGTCGCCTTCCTCGGGTAGCTCGCATGGTGGACGTGCTTCTGAGACGCCCTTACGTACCGACTTGTCATGGTCTGCCTCGCCCCCCGGCCCTTCTTGGATGACGCTTCCGGCTCATCCTTTGGTTCTAGGACTCTCTATGGCTTTCCTTGCGGCGTTCTGGTGGCTCACTTGCGACTGTCCGACGGCTGCCTGGTGGGCGTCGGACGAGCGACTGCTCGCCGACGCCATCTGACAGGGTGTCAGTTCCCTATGAGTTGAGGTAGGTGAGCACCGCGAGCACGCGGCGGTGATCCCCGTCACTCTGGGACAGGCCGAGCTTCAGGAAGATGTTGCTCACGTGCTTCTCGACGGCTCCGTCGCTCACCACGAGCTGCCGGGCGACCGCGGAGTTCGTCCGTCCTTCGGCCATCAGGCCGAGTACCTCGCGTTCACGCGGAGTAAGCCCCGCGAGGACGTCCTGCTTCCGGCTGCGGCCGAGCAGCTGCGCCACGACCTCGGGGTCGAGCGCCGTGCCCCCGTCGGCCACCCGCACCACCGCGTCGACGAACTCGCGCACCTCGGCGACCCGGTCCTTGAGCAGATAGCCCACCCCCCTGCTCGATCCGGCGAGCAGCTCGGTCGCGTACTGCTCCTCGACGTACTGCGAGAGGACCAGGACACCGAGGCCGGGGTGCTGGGCGCGCAGGTACACCGCGGCGCGCACCCCCTCGTCGGTGTGCGTCGGCGGCATCCGCACGTCGGCGACGACCACGTCCGGCAGGGCGTTCTCCGCCGCCAGCTCGGTGATTGTCTTGATCAGTGCGTCGGCGTCACCCACACCAGCGACCACGTCATGCCCGCGGTCGGTCAGCAACCGGGTCAGCCCCTCCCTGAGCAGCACTGAATCCTCGGCGATGACCACCCGCACTTTGTCCTCCACGTCCACGGCCCCCCGCGTATGAAATTCCGGCCCCCAACCCCTTCAGTATCGCGCGGACGAGGGGCCTTATGGCGTTCGCGGGCAGATCGCTTTGCCGTGTTCGGTCTTGGCGGGTACGAAAGTGGCGTCTTCGAGCCGCATGCCGAGCGCCCGCTCCGCCTTCGGATCCCACAGTGAGACGCGATCGCCCTTGGGACCGAAGGTGAGCAGCGGCCGCCCTGTGGGCAGGCGGCCGCCGTAGATCGGGGGTTCCTTGCCCTTCGGGAGCACGCAGACGAACTCCGGCTCCAGGCCGTAGTAGGAGCCGGGCGTGCGGTACGCGGCCGCGGTGGCGCGGGCGTCGTCGCCGGAGTCGCCCGCGCGCTCCATCACCGTGTTGGCCAGGACCAGACCGGCGGCGAGCCCCGCGTAGACGCCGATGAACAGCGTGAGGCCGAAGGGGGTGCCCGAGCGGGCGGTGGTCCGGTACACCCAGCCGCCCGCGCCGAGCCCGATGAGCAGTCCGTACAGCGCCGCCCCCGTCAGGAGCAGCCCGGCCCTGAGCGCGTCGCTCCAGCCGCCGCCCTCGACCTCGCCCGACAGGTCGAACGCCGAGAGGTACGACGTGTGGAGCAGCTGCCCCACCTGCGGAACCGCGGCGAACGCGGCGGGCAGCGCGACCGGCAGCGCCCAGGGCAGGACGTGCCGCAGCGCGCTCGACTGGCGCAGGGCGAACCAGGCGCCCGCGCCGAAGACGGAGGTGAGCAGGCCCATCGCCGAGATGCCGACGGAGAACAGGACGGAGTAGCCGACGGGCGCGGGTTCGTCGGGGAGGTGCAGATGGCGGATGGCCAGCAGCGCGGCGGCGACGGTGACCAGGGCCAGGAACGCCTGGCCCCACCACGCGGGGGAGAGCCGGTTGATCCGCGCGGGACGCACCGCGTGCTCCGCGGCGTCGAACGGCGGCCAGGCAGGTGAGTGCGAGGCCGCCGCCGCGAGCGCGTCCGACTCAGGGGCCTGCTCCGGGATCCGGATCACCCGCAGGGGCCGCGGGGCGGCGTCGTCCGTGCCGTCGTCGGCCCAGAACCGCCGGAACCGTTCGCGCGGCCCCGGCACCCGTCTCGGATGGATCTCCCAGGTGATGTGCGGATCGGGCCGGTGCTGGATGAGCGCCGCGTCCCGTACGTGCAGGGCCAGTTCCATGGCCTTCGACAGGTCCATCACCATGTGCAGCGCCTGCTGGGCCGCGCCGTCGCGGGCGCCGAGCAGCCGGACCTCCACGATCCGGGGCACGTACCCCTCGGTCACCTCGTCCGGCGCGTACTCGCCGGGCTTCGGTGCCCGCACCGGCCAGCCGCGGCCTGCCAACACCTCTTCCGCGAGGGCCAGTTCGTCCGGATCCCGGTGGATCTCCACGAGGACCCGGACCCGGTAGTCGAACGGCTGGCCGTTCGTGGCCGCGGGCCCGCCGCCCGCGTCCTGCGGCGGCGCGGGGGCGGTGCCGCTCAGCCGCTGCGCGAGCCGCTCGCGCAGCCGTGGCCTGACCCTCTGCATGATGCCGCCTCCCCCGGGACGTCCTGCGCCGCTGGGGGCGAAGGTATCCAATCCGGGGGAGGCGGCGGGTCGGTTCGGGTGGCTCACGTACCAGTGGCTCAAGTGCTAGGCGCGCCAGGGCAGTTCCGCGGTGATCGTGGTCGGTCCGCCGTGCGGTGAGACGACCACCAGGATCCCGTCGACCGCGTCGAGCCGCTCCGCGAGCCCGGCGAGACCGGAACCCGCCGAGGTGTCGGCGCCGCCCACGCCGTTGTCGGTGATCTGGAGCATCAGCCGGTCCTCCGTACGCCAGACGTCGACCGTGCCCTGGCTCGCCCGGCTGTGCTTGCTGATGTTCTGGAGCAGCTCGGAGACCGTGAAGTACGCGATGCCCTCGATGGCGGCGACCGGGCGGCTCGACAGGTCCACCTCCACCTGGACCGGCACGGTGCAGCGGGCGGCGAGCGCGGAGAGCGCCGCGTCCAGGCCGCGGTCGGTGAGGACGGCGGGGTGGATGCCGCGGGCGAGGTCGCGGAGTTCTTGCAGGGCGACCTTCACTTCGCCGTGGGCTTCGTCGACCATGCGTGCGGCGGCTTCGGGGTCCTCGGTGAGCTTCTCCTTGGCCAGGCCCAGATCCATGGCGAGGGCGACGAGGCGGGCCTGCGCTCCGTCGTGCAGGTCGCGTTCGATGCGGCGAAGGTCGGCGGCGGCGGTGTCCACGACGACGCCGCGGTCCGACTCCAGTTCGACGACACGGGTCGCGAGCTGCGAGGGGCCGAGCAGGCCGTGGACCATCAGGCGGTCCACGGTGGTCAGGGCCCGCAGGATCCAGGGCGTCGCCAGCGTGATCAGCAGGCCGGTCGCCGCGGTGAGCGTGATCTCGAAGGGGTTGTCGAGGTAGATGCGGTGGCCGTCGTCGCCGTAGAGCTGGATGCCGTCCTGGCCGCCGTACATCGGGAAGAGCCAGAACCACAGCGGGTACGTCAGCATCAGCCAGCCGTACGACCAGAAGACGATCGCCACGATGAACGAGAACAGCGACCACGGCATGAGCAGCAGCGAGTAGAGCAGGTTCCGCCAGGAAGTGCCGCTCTTGAGGACGGCCCCGATGTGCGCCATCAGGCCGCCTGAGCGCGGCCGCAGCGGCTCGGGCGAGGCGATGTCCATGCCGAGCAGCGCCCGGGCCCTGGTCCGCTCCAGGGCGCCGATGCCGCGGCAGGCGGCCAGCGCACCCGCGAGCACCGGGACGCCGATGAAGGTGATCAGGAGCCCGGCGCCGAGCGAGACCATCGTGACGGCGAAGACGAACGCGGTGATGCCGATCGGCAGGCTCAGCACGGTGTAGAGAAGCTCCCGCCAGGTGCGGGCCTCGATCGGGGCGCGCAGCCCGGCGGGGATGCGGTGGCGCCGCCGTTCCTCGACGTCGGCTGCCCGGAAGTCCGGCCGGTCCATCTGTGCGTACCCCTGTCCGTATTCCGTGGCCATCGGTGTCGTCCGTTTCTGCTCGGTTGTCGTACCTCCAGAATCGCCGCCCGCGCCGCTGCGGACCATGGAGTGCGTCGGCGTCTTCGACCGGGGGTTTTCCCTACCTCCGGCCGGCGCCGGGCTGCGGTGCGGGGTCACTGGCACGGTCGCGCCAGGGCAGTTCCGCCGTGATCGTGGTCGGTCCGCCCTCCGGGGAGTCGATCACGAAGAGCCCGTCGACGGCGCCGAGCCGGTCCGCGAGGCCCGCCATGCCCGTGCCCCCGTCGAGCCGCGCGCCGCCGCGCCCGTCGTCCGACACCTGGATCAGGAGCCGGTCCTCCGAGCGCCACACCTCGACGCTCGCGGACCGCGCGCCGCTGTGCTTGCTGACGTTCTGGAGCAGCTCGGAGACCGTGAAGTACGCGCTGCCCTCGATGGCGGCGGCGGGGCGCGCGGGGAGGTCGGCGGTCACCTTCACCGGCACGGTGCAGCGGGCGGCGAGGGAGGAGAGCGCGGCGTTCAGGCCGCGGTCGGTGAGGACGGCGGGGTGGATGCCGCGGGCGAGGTCGCGGAGTTCTTGCAGGGCGACCTTCACTTCGCCGTGGGCTTCGTCGACCATGCGGGCGGCGGCTTCGGGGTCCTCGGTGAGCTTCTCCTTGGCCAGGCCCAGGCCCATGGCGAGGGCGACGAGGCGGGCCTGCGCTCCGTCGTGCAGGTCGCGTTCGATGCGGCGCAGGTCGGCGGCGGCGGTGTCCACGACGACGCCGCGGTCCGACTCCAGTTCGGCGATGCGCCGCTCCAGCTCGTCGGAGGGGGAGAGCAGCCCGCGCACCATCGCCCGGTCCGCGTTGGCCAGGCCGCGCGCGATGAACGGCAGCACCGGCCAGGCCACGAAGAGCCCGGTCGCCATGACGCCGAAGGTGAGCACGCCCCAGGGCAGCCGGATGAACGAGTACAGCATGGTGCGCCAGCCCACCGGGTCCTTCAGGCTCGACCACAGCCGCCCGAAGAAGCCGGACGTACCGATCATCGGCATCGGGCTCGGCTCGTCGATCCGTACGCCGAGCAGCTTCCTGGCGCGCGCCCGTTCCGCCCTGCCGATCAGGCGGGCGCCGAGCAGCCCCACCGCGAGCAGCGGAAGGCCGACGACCGTCACCGTCAGGGGGACGCCGATGGCCAGCACGGACACCGCGTAGAGGAAACCGAGCATGCCCACGGGCAGATTCACCAGGAGGTGCGCGATCTCCTTCCAGGTGTGCGTGTCGTACGCGAAGCGCGCGGGCGGCGGCCGGTCGTCGTGAAGTGGCGTGGAGCTAGCGGTCATACGCGCCAGAGTGCCCGGTCGGCCGCCGCAAAGCCATGAGGGCCGCCGCCCGGAAGCGCGGGGGATAACCCCACCTCGCCCTGACCGAAGCGTGACGCTCTGCTTACCGAGGCTTTAGCAGGCCCTAGACTCCCGTGCGTACAGATCGTCGAACAGGGTCAGGGTCAAGGGCGGTCAGGGAGTGAGGGACTGACGTGCACGTGACGAACGTCGCGGCGAGCTACTACCAGTCGTACTCCGTCGTCGGGCTGCTCGCCGTCGTGGGCGTGCTGTTCGTCGCCGTCGCCTTCGGCGCGGGACGACTGCTCCGCCCGGTGGTGCCGACGCCCGAGAAACTCCTGACGTACGAGTGCGGCGTCGACCCGGTCGGCGAGGGCTGGGCCCACACCCAGGTCCGCTACTACGTCTACGCGTTCCTCTACGTGATCTTCGCCGTCGACTCGATCTTCCTCTTCCCCTGGGCGACGGTCTTCGCCGCGCCCGGCTACGGCGCGACGACCCTCGTGGAGATGTTCATCTTCCTCGGCTTCCTCGCCGTCGGCCTGCTGTACGCATACAAGAAGGGCGTCCTGACGTGGACGTGACTCCCTCGGAGCCGGTGCTCCTGCCGGAGCCCAAGCGCCTCGGCGCGCTCGCGCGCCTCGCCCCCGAGCCGATGAAGGTGGTCCTCAACTGGGGCCGCCGGTACTCGCTCTGGGTCTTCAACTTCGGCCTCGCCTGCTGCGCCATCGAATTCATCGCCGCGTCCATGGCGCGGCACGACTTCATCAGGCTCGGCGTCATCCCCTTCGCGCCGGGCCCGCGCCAGGCCGACCTGATGGTCGTCTCCGGCACGGTCACGGACAAGATGGCGCCCGCGGTGAAACGTCTCTACGAGCAGATGCCCGAACCGAAGTACGTCATCTCGTTCGGTGCCTGCTCGAACTGCGGCGGCCCGTACTGGGATTCGTACTCGGTCACGAAGGGCGTCGACCAGATCATCCCCGTCGACGTGTACGTCCCCGGGTGCCCGCCCCGCCCCGAAGCCCTCCTCCAGGGGATCCTCAAGCTCCAGGAGAAGATCGCGCGCGAGTCGCTCGGCGAGCGGTACGGCAACGGTTCCGGCGCCCGCCCCTCGACGGCCGCCCTGCGGAGCGGCCTCGTGAAACCGCCCGCCCCGGGGGAGGCCACGACATGACCGGCTGGCTGCCGAGCCCCGTCGAGGAGCTCTTCGGCCCGGAGGCGACGGCCGAGGAGTCGTACGACGTCCTGACCGTCGACGTGCCCGCGGCCTCCTGGACCACCGCCCTCGAGACCGCCCGCACCACCCTCACCTGCACCTACTTCGACTGGCTGAGCGCGGTCGACGAACCGGGCACCGGCTTCCTGGTCTCGGCGCACGTCGTGGCCCTCGCGCCGGTCCGCCGACTCCTCGTCCGTACGACGGTGCCGCACGACGCCCCCGTCCTGGCCTCCGCGGTCGACGTCTACGCGGGCGCCGCGTGGCACGAGCGCGAGACGCACGAAATGTTCGGCGTGACCTTCGAAGGACACCCCGGCCTCGTCCCGCTGCTGCTGCCCGAGAACTTCGAGGGCCATCCGCTTCGCAAGGACTTCGTCCTCGCCGCCCGCGTCGCGAAGGCGTGGCCGGGCGCCAAGGAACCGGGCGAGTCCGAGCACGGCGGCCCCAAGCGCCGCCAGATGCTGCCGCCCGGCGTACCCGACCCGAACGAGTGGGGCCCGCTGAAGGGCCAGCTCCCACCGGCCCCGGCCCGCCCGGCGCGCGGCGCGGGCCGCGCGGCAGCGGGCGGCGCGGCGGGCGGCGAACGCCCGGCGCGCAGGACGCGTACGGCGGGGGAGGGGTCGGCGAGCCAGGCCGCGGACGCCGCGGGGGCGGCGGAAGCGGGAGCCGGGGCTTCGGCTGGTCCGGGGGCTCCTGCCGCGTCGACCGAGACCACGGCGCCCGCTCGTCCCGCGAGGCGCTCGCGCAGCGTCAGCCAGGGCTCGGCGTCCCAGCGGGCGGCAGCGGCTCCGGAGCCGACTCCCGCCCCGGAGGGCGCGGCCGAGCCCGAGGAGGCGCAGTCACCGGCCGCGAGCGGTTCGGATGCCCCGAGCGGTTCGGATGATGCCCCGTGGCACCACGCCCGCCCGGCGTTCGACGACGCGAAGCGAACGCGGCCGGAGCCCGAGCCCGAGCAGCCTGAGCCCGGACCGAAGCCCGAGCCGGAGCAGCCTGAGCCCGGACCGAAGCCCGAGCCGGAGCAGCCTGAGCCCGGACCGGAGCCGAAGCCCGAACAGCCCACCCAGCCCCCCGAAAACGGCGAACGCCCCGGAGGCACCGAGTGAACGACGCCCTCGACGTCGCCCTGCGCCTCGTCATCGTCTTCGCGGTGTTCCTGGTGTTCCCCCTCGTCATCGGCCAGACCGAGCACAAGGTGATGGCCCACATGCAGGGCCGCCTCGGCCCCATGCACGCGGGCGGCTTCCACGGCTGGGCCCAACTCGTCGCCGACGGCGTGAAGTTCGCCCAGAAGGAAGACGTCGTCCCGGCCGAGGCCGACCGCCGCATCTTCCAACTGGCGCCCGCCATCGCCCTCCTGCCCTACCTCCTCGTCCTGATCGCCATCCCGATCGGCCCCGGCGAGGGCGCGGTCGGCCAGGTCGTCGACGCGGGCATCTTCTTCGTGCTCGCGGTGATGGGCGTCGGCGTGCTCGGCTCGCTCATGGCGGGCTGGGCGAGCGCCAACAAGTTCTCCCTCCTCGGCGGCCTGCGCACCGCCGCCCAGCTCCTCGCCTACGAACTCCCGATGCTGCTCGCCGCCGCCTCGGTCGCGATGGCGGCGGGCACGGTCTCGCTGCCCGGCATCGTCGACGCCTTCGCGTGGTGGTGGCTGCCCTGGCAGATCGTCGGCGCCCTGGTCTTCTTCGTCGCGGGCCTCGCCGAGCTGCAGCGCCCGCCGTTCGACATGCCGGTCGCCGACTCGGAGATCATCTTCGGCGCGTACACCGAGTACACCGGCCTGCGCTTCGCCCTCTTCCTCCTCGCCGAGTACGCCGGAATCGTCGTCCTGTGCGGCCTGACCACCGTCCTGTTTTTGGGCGGCTGGCACGGCCCGTGGGGCGCCGAAGGGCTCGGCTGGGTCTGGACCCTGCTCAAGACGGCCGTCCTCGCCTTCGTGGTCATCTGGCTGCGCGTGTCCTACCCCCGTCTCCGCGAGGACCAGCTCCAGAAGCTCTCCTGGACCTTCCTCGTCCCGCTCGCCCTCGCGCAGATCGCGCTCACCGGAATCGTGAAGGTGGCGATCAACTAAATGCCTCCGCTCCCCGGGTCCGGCCTGGCCAAGGGCCTCGCCGTCACCCTCCGCACGATGACGAAGAAGACCGTCACCGAGCAGTACCCCGAGGCCCAGCCCGAGCTTCCGCCGCGCACCCGCGGCGTCATCGGCCTGTTCGAGGAGAACTGCACGGTCTGCATGCTGTGCGCCCGCGAGTGCCCCGACTGGTGCATCTACATCGACTCCCACAAGGAGACGGTCCCGGCCGCCGCCCCCGGCGGCCGCGAGCGCAGCCGCAACGTCCTCGACCGCTTCGCCATCGACTTCTCCCTCTGCATGTACTGCGGCATCTGCATCGAGGTCTGCCCCTTCGACGCGCTGTTCTGGTCCCCGGAGTTCGAGTACGCCGAGACCGACATCCACGAACTCACCCACGAGCGCGACAAGCTCCGCGAGTGGATGTGGACGGTTCCCGCGCCGCCCGCCCTCGACCCCGCGGCCGAGGACCCGAAGGAACTCGTCACGGCCCGCAAGGCCGCCGAGAAACTGGCCGCGGCCGAGGCGAAGGGCGAGGAGTCGTGAACATCGCCGCCGAAACCCAGAGCTTCCTGTCCCCGACCGGCGTCGAGATCGCCTTCCTCCTCGTCGGCCTCGTCACCCTCGGCGCGGCCGTCATCACGGTCACGACCAAGCAGCTGGTGCACGCCGCGCTGTGGCTGGTGGTCGCGCTCGGCGGACTCGCCGTCGAGTACCTCCTGCTCACCGCGGAGTTCATCGCCTGGGTGCAGGTCCTCATCTACGTCGGATCCGTCGTGGTCCTCCTCCTCTTCGGTCTGATGCTGACCAGGGCCCCCATCGGCCGCTCGCCGGACGCCGATTCGGGCAACCGCCCGGTCGCGCTCGCGGTGGCGCTCGCCGCCGCTGCCGCCCTGGTCTGGGTCGTCGTGGACGCGTTCCGCACCACGGTGATCGACCTGGACGGCGCCGCCCAGGGCTCCACCGACGTGACCGGATCGATCCTCTTCCGGCACTGGGTACTGCCTTTCGAGGCGCTCTCCGTCCTCCTCCTCGCCGCCCTCGTCGGCGCGATCGTCCTGTCCCGCAAGAAGGCCGCCGAAGACGGAAGCGCCGCCGAGTACCGAAGCGCCGCCAAGGACCGAAGCGCCGCCAAGGACCAGACTCGGGAGGAGAACAGCTGATGCACCTCCACCTCGCCTATCCCGCCGTCCTCGCCGTCCTCCTCTTCTGCGTCGGCCTGTACGGCGTACTGGCCCGCCGCAACGCGATCCTGGTCCTGATGTCCGTCGAGCTGATGCTCAACGCCGTCAACCTCAACCTCGTCGCCTTCGACGTCTGGCTCCGCGACGCCCTGCACGCTGGCCAGGCCCTGACGCTGTTCACCATCGCCATCGCCGCCGCCGAGATCGGCATCGGCCTCGCGATCGTCCTCGCCGTCTACCGCAACCGCGGCAGCTCCGCCGTCGACGACCTCCGCGACACCGCCGAGGGCCCGGACGGCGACCCCGACGACCCCGGCGAAGCCGACGCCCTCGACGACACCGACGACACCGGCGAAGAGGCCGCACCGGCGCAGAAGGCTGAGGCCACCGCGTGACCACGACCACCCTCGCCGTCCTCGTCCCCCTCCTTCCGTTCCTGGGCGCGGCCGCGGGCCTGCTGCTCGGCCGCAAGGTCCCCGGTCTCGTACGTCCCCTCGCCGTCCTGCCCACGCTGACGGCCCTGCTCCTCGCCGTGCTCGTGGCCGTCCGGCAGGGCGGCGGCACCGGTGGCGGCACGGCCGCCCTGGACGCCGCCACCGAGCTCACCCCGACCGGCTCGGTCCCCATCGAACTCGCCCTGCACGTCGACGGCTTCGCCGCCCTCGTCGCCGTCCTGGTCGGCGTCGTCGCCTCCTGCGTGCAGATCTACTCGACGGGCTACCTCCGCGACGACCCGCGCTACCCCTCGTACGCCGCTCTCGTCTCCCTCTTCACCTCCGCGATGCTGCTCGTCGTCTACTCCGGCGACCTGATGGTGCTCCTGGTCGGCTGGGAGATCATGGGCATCTGCTCGTACTTCCTGGTCGGCCACTACTGGGAGACCCCCGAGGCGCGCGCCGCCTCCCTGAAGGCCTTCCTGGTCACCAAGCTCGGCGACGTCCCCTTCCTGATCGGCCTGTTCGCGCTCGCCGCGGACACCGGCTCCTTCCGCGTCACGACGATCCTCGCGAAGGTCGCGGACGGCGGCCTGGACCACCCGACGCTGATCGCCCTGCTGCTGCTCGCGGGCGTGGCGGGCAAGTCCGCGCAGTTCCCGCTGCACACCTGGCTGCCCGACGCGATGGCGGGCCCCACGCCCGTCTCCGCGCTGATCCACGCCGCGACGATGGTCGCCGCCGGTGTCTACTTCGTGGCCCGGCTCCTCCCCGTCTTCGCCGCCTCCGCGGCGGCCCTGGTCGTCCTCGCCGTCATGGCCGCCGTGACGATGGCCGGATCGGCTCTCGCCGCGCTCGCCCAGGACGACATCAAGCGCGTCCTCGCGTACTCGACGATCGGCCAGCTCGGCTACATGACCGGCGCCCTCGCCGTCGGCGACCGCGGTGCCGCCGTCTTCCACCTCCTGTCGCACGGCGCCTTCAAGGCGCTCCTGTTCCTCGGGGCGGGCGTGATCATCCACGCCGCCGGTACCAACTCGCTCGCCGCCATGTCCCGCATGAACGGCCTGCGCGACCGCATTCCCGACGCCTACTGGACGATGACCGTGGCGCTCCTCGCGCTCGCCGCGATCCCGCCGTTCAGCGGCTTCTTCTCCAAGGAGGCGGTGCTCGGCGCCGCCGAGCACACGGCCACGGGCCACGCCGATTCCGTGCCCGCCGCGGCGGGCTGGATCGTCCTCCTCGCCGGTCTGCTCACCGCCCTCCTCACCGCCGCCTACGCGACGCGTCTGTGGCTCCTGGCCTTCCACGGGAAGGGCGCCGAGGCCCCCGACCACGGAAAGCAGCCCGTCACCATGACGGCCGTGCTCTGGGTGCTCGCCGTCCCCTCCCTCGCCTTCGGTCTCGCCGTCGGTGTCCTGCCGGACTGGTTCGACGGCCACTCACTCGCCCCGACACTCACGACCTCCGTTCTTGGCACGGGTGTCGCGCTGGTCGGCGCCCTGGTCACCTACGGCGCGTGGCGGCACACCACGACGCTCGCCGCCCATGTCCCCATGGGCGCGGTCGCCGCGAACCCGGACGGTGACGGGGGCTTGGTCGAGGCGGAGGCCATCGCCACCCACGCCCCCGCGTACGGAGACGTGGCATCGGCACCCGACCCGGCTGACCCCGGCCGTCTGCTGCTCGGCCCCCTGCACCGCCACGCGGCCGTCGGCTTCCACCTCGACGCCGTCTACGCCGCCCTGTTCGTACGCCCCGTCCAGGCCGCCGCGCGGCTCGTCCGCTTCCTCGACCGCGAGGTCGTCGAGACGTACGTGCGCGGCGCGGGCGCGGCACCCCGCTGGCTGGGCGCGGCCGTCCGCCGGGCGCAGACCGGCAACGTGCAGACCTATCTGAGCGCGCTGCTCGCAGGCGCGGTCGTCCTGGCCGTCGCCGCCGTCCTCGTCGCCACCGCCGGAGCGTGAGCAGCCGTGATCGGTATCAGTGAGTCCGTGATGCAGTTTCTTCTGGCGTTGATCGTCGTCGGCCCGCTCATCGGCGCCGTGGCCGCTCTCCTGCCCGCCCCGCCCGGACTGAAGGGGAAGTCGCCCGACCAGGCCGTGCTCCGCCACGGCGTGGTCGTGACCGGCGCGATCCTCATCGCCGCGATCGTCCTCGCGCTCGGCTTCGACCACGACCAGCCGTCGAAGATGCAGGCCACGACCGATATCAGCTGGATCCCCGCACTCGACGTGCGCATCCATCTCGGCATCGACGGCATCTCGCTCCCCCTTCTGGTCCTGACCGCGCTGCTGACCTTCCTCTGCGCGCTCTACAGCTACTTCAAAATGCCGTCGGGCCCGTCTCCCAAGGCATTCGTCGCACTGATCCTCGTGCTCGAGTCCGGCACCCTCGCGACCTTCGCCGTCCTCGATCTGCTGCTGTTCTTCCTGGCGTTCGAGATGGTGCTCATCCCGATGTACTTCCTCATCGCCCGCTGGGGCGGTGAGCAACGGACCCGGGCCGCTTGGAAGTTCATCCTCTTCACGCTGCTCGGCTCCGTCGTGATGCTGCTGGGCCTGCTCCTCATCGGGCTCAAGTCCGGCACATTCGACATGGTGGCACTCGCCACTGACAACGGCCGGGGCCTGAGTACATCCGTGCAGGTCATCGCCGTTCTGGCGATCGGGATCGGGCTCGCGGTCAAGACGCCGATGTGGCCGCTGCACAGCTGGCTGCCGGACGCCCACACCGCCGCGCCGACCGTCGGCTCGGTCCTGCTGGCCGGTGTGATGCTGAAGATGGGTACGTACGGGTTCGTCCGCATCCTGCTGCCCGTCGCGCCGGACGGGATGCGGGAGTTCGCGCCGTACCTCGCCGCCTTCGCGGTCGTCGGGATCATCTACGGATCCCTGGCCTGCCTCGCGCTCGCCAGGCAGGGCGCGAAGGGCGACCTCAAGCGCCTCATCGCGTACTCGTCCGTCGGCCACATGGGCTTCGTGCTGCTCGGCATCGCGACGATGAGCCCGACCGGCGTGAACGGCGCGCTGTTCGCCAACATCGCCCACGGCCTCATCACCGGCCTGCTGTTCTTCCTCGTCGGCGCGCTCAAGGACCGCACCGGCACGACCGACCTCGACTCCCTCGCGCAGGAGTCCGGCGCCGCGCTCTACGGCAAGGCACCCCGCCTCGGCGGCCTGCTCGCCTTCGGCGCCGTCGCCTCGCTCGGGCTGCCCGGGCTCGCCGGGTTCTGGGGCGAAATGCTCGCGCTGTTCGGCGCGTTCAAGCCCGCCGACGACCTGAGCCGTCCCGCCTTCCTCACCTTCATGGCCATCGCGGCCTTCGGCACCCTGCTCACCGCCGCGTACATGCTCATCGTCGTACGCCGCGTCTGCATGGGCCCCATGCCGAAGCCCGCGGCCGAGCCCGCGCCGAAGGCACTGGCCGACGTCCACGGCTACGAGTTCGCCGCCTGGACCCCCCTCGTCGCCCTCACCGTCCTCGCCGGACTCTGGCCCGCGGCTCTCCTCGGCCTGACCGACCCGGCCGTGCAGAA
Source organism: Streptomyces kanamyceticus (assembly GCF_008704495.1). Classification (NCBI taxonomy): domain Bacteria; kingdom Bacillati; phylum Actinomycetota; class Actinomycetes; order Kitasatosporales; family Streptomycetaceae; genus Streptomyces; species Streptomyces kanamyceticus. The sequence goes on along the minus strand of NZ_CP023699.1, from coordinate 4,225,074 downwards.
GCTCCTCACAGGAGGCAAGTCGTGACCGTGGCCGCCGAAAGCGCCGCAAGCCTCGTCCAGTCCGTCGACTGGGTCGCGATCGCACCGCCGACCATCACGGCGCTCGTCGGCCTCGTCGTGCTCGTCGCCGACCTCTTCGTCGGCCCCGGCAAGAAGGCGGTCCTCGGCTGGATCTCCGTGGCGGGCCTGGCCGCGGCCGCGCTCTCGCTGCTGCCCCTCCTGGACGACGACCGCTCGACCTTCTGCCTGGCCGGCGGCGGCACGCACGCGTGCAGCTACACCGCCGACCGCTTCACCCTCGTCATCCAGCTCCTGGTCCTAGGCGGCGCCCTGCTCGCCGCCCTGCTCTCCATGAGCACCCTCAAGGACTCCCAGGACGAACTGCCCGCGGGGGAGTACTGGTTCCTGCTGCTGTCCTCCGCCGCGGGCGCCGCCCTGCTGCCCGCATCGCGCGACCTCGCGACGCTCGTCGTCGCCCTCGAAGTCGCCTCCCTGCCCGCCTTCGCGCTCGTCGGCCTCAAGCGCGGCGACAAGCGCTCCTCCGAAGCGGCCCTGAAGTTCTTCCTCTCCTCGGTCACCGCGACCGCGGTGACCCTCCTCGGCGTCAGCTTCGTGTACGCCGCGACCGGCACCCTGCACCTCACGGAGATCGCCACCGAGCTCCAGGACGTCGACGGGCAGCTGCACACGCTCGCCCAGACCGGCGTCGCCCTCACCCTCGTCGGCTTCGCCTTCAAGGTGGCGGCCGTGCCCTTCCACTTCTGGGTGCCCGACACCTACGTAGGCGCGCCCCTGCCCGTCGCCGCGTACCTCTCCGTCGTAGGAAAGGCGGTCGGCTTCACCGGGCTCATCCTCGTCACCGTCGTCGCCTTCCCCTCGTACGCGGACGTCTGGGGCCCGGCGATCGCGGTCCTCGCCGCCCTCACCATGACCGCGGGCAACGTCGCGGCGCTGCGACAGCGGGCCACGCGCGCGTACAGCGCGGTCCGCCTGCTCGCCTGGTCCTCGGTCGGCCAGGCCGGCTACCTCCTGGTGCCGATCGCCGCCGCCGGATACGCCGACGACGACGCGGGCGCGCAGAAGGCCATCGGCTCCACCGTCGCGTACGCCCTGATGTACGCGGCCGTGAACCTCGGAGCCTTCGCCGTGGCGGCCCTCGTCGGCCGCACACAGCGCCTGAACCGCGTCAGCGACTACCGCGGCCTGTACGCGCGAAGCCCGCTCGCCGCCCTCGTCCTCGGCTTCTTCCTGCTCTGCCTCGCGGGCCTGCCGCCCGGCATCATCGGCCTCTTCGCTAAGGTCACGGTCTTCTCCGCGGTGGTCGACGCGGGCCTCGGCTGGCTCGCCGTGGTGATGGCCGTGAACGTCGTGATCGCGCTCTTCTACTACCTCCAGTGGACCGCGCTGCTCTTCCGCGCCCCCCAGGGAGAGCCCGTCAAGCACCGCGCCCCCGCCCCGCTCACCGTGGCCATCGCCCTGACCGCGATCCTCGGCGTCGCGCTCTCCGGAGCGCCCCAGCTCGTGCTGCGGTTCGCCGACACGGGACTCTTCTGAGGGCCCGCCCCCGACGACCGCGCGGGCCATCACCCGCGCGGCCTACACCGCTCCTGCGCGCACAAGGGAACTAGTGCCCTCCGCCTGGCGTTGACCAGTACGGGAGGGTCCACTGAACAGTGGAAGCACCAGTCAGCAGAGGGTTCCCCCACGCACCACCAGGAGGGCGTACCGTGCACCGCCGGCACAACGGATTGAAGACCGCCGTACTCCTCGGGGGACTGTCCGCGCTCATCCTCGTCATCGGCAGTTTCTTCGGGCGTACGGGCCTGGTCGTCGCGCTCTTCGTGGCGCTCGGTACCAACGCGTACGCGTACTGGAACAGCGACAAGCTCGCCCTGCGCGCCATGCGCGCCCGCCCGGTGAGCGAGTTCGAGGCCCCCGAGCTGTACCGCATGGTCCGCGAGCTCTCCACCCAGGCCCGTCAGCCCATGCCGCGTCTCTACATCTCACCGACCGAGGCGCCCAACGCGTTCGCCACGGGCCGCAACCCGCGCAACGCGGCGGTGTGCTGCACGGACGGCATCCTGCGGATCCTGGACGAGCGCGAACTGCGCGGCGTCATCGGCCACGAGCTCAGTCACGTCTACAACCGCGACATCCTGATCTCGTCGGTCGCGGGCGCGCTGGCCTCCGTGATCATGTTTCTGGTCAACTTCGCCTGGCTGATCCCGATCGGCCGGTCGAACGACAACGACGGACCCGGCATCTTCGGCATGCTCCTGATCATGCTGCTCGGCCCGCTCGCGGCCTCCATCATCCAGCTGGCCATCAGCCGCTCCAGAGAGTACGAGGCGGACGCGTCCGGCGCCCAACTCACCGGAGACCCGCTCGCCCTGGCGAGTGCACTGCGTAAACTCGACGCCGGGACGAAGCAGTTGCCGCTGCCGCCCGAGCCCCGTCTCGAGACGGCGAGTCACATGATGATTGCGAACCCTTTCCGCCCGGGGCAGGGCATGTCCAAGATGTTCTCCACGCATCCGCCGATGGCGGAGCGCATTGCCCGACTCGAGCAGATGGCAGGTCGCCACCAGTGAAGACAATCCTGAACGTCATATGGCTCGTCCTCTGCGGCTTCTGGATGTTCCTGGCCTACTTGGTCGCAGGTGCGCTGCTCTGCATCACGATCATCGGTATCCCCTTCGGCCTGGCCAGCTTCCGCATCGGCCGCTATGCCCTGTGGCCCTTCGGCTACACGACGGTCGAGCGCCGCGACGCGGGCGCCCCGTCCTGCATCGGCAACGTCCTGTGGCTGGTCCTCGCGGGCTGGTGGCTCACCATCGGCCACATCGTCACCGGCTTCCTGCTGTGCGTCACGATCATCGGCATCCCCCTGGGCATCGCCAACTTCAAGCTGATCCCGGTCTCGCTGCTGCCGCTGGGCCGCGAGATCGTCCGTACCGACCAGCCGTTCGCCGCGCGCTACTAGAGCGGGCGCACTCCGGTGCAACTGCCGAGGTACGCACTGGCGGCGTACGACCCCGACCGGTCCCCGTACGACGAGATCTGGGCGCTCTGCGCCGACGCGGAGCAGCTCTTCGCCGACCAACTGCCGGACGAACCGGCCACGTCGGACGAGCTCGTGGAGCCGCCCGTACGACTCATCGGCTGCTCCCCGCGCGGCGCCCTGCGGGACGCCCTGGAGGCGGGCGGCAGCGACCTCGGGCACGGCAGGGTGCTGCGCCTCGGCAGCATGGGGCAGACCCTGCAGCACGCCGTGGAGGGCGAGGTCGTCGCCTGGATCCCGTCCGCGCGCGGACAGGGCCTCGTCGACCTCGCCCTCGACCCGTGGACCGTACGCCCGCCGCGCGCCGCCCGAGAGGTCTGGGACACCTGGTGGTGCGGCCGCCCCGAGGAGCGCAACGGCTGGGCGCGGCACGGGACGGACGGCCGCGCGCACTGGCTCGGCGTCGCCCGGGTCAACGGCAGGCGGCGCAGCCCTGACGCGGGAGCCGGCGTCTCGTACCACCTGGACGGCCGCCACATCACCGACGAGCCCGCCTTCTACTGCGCGCTCGGCGAGGCGCTGAACGGCCCCGCGGGCTACTTCGGACGCGACCTGGACACCCTGTCCGAGTGCCTGCGCGGCGGCTTCGGCGCGCTGGCGCCCTTCACGCTCGTCTGGCACGACGCGCACATCGCGAGGACCTGCCTGGGCGTGACACCCCGCACGGACGACCGCCCGCCGTCCTTCGAGGAGTTGCTCGCCTTCGTCGTACACGAGGGCATCGGGGTCGTCCTGGCCTGAGGCCGAACGGGCGGGCCGCCGGTCGCTGTGGTGTGCGCCGCACCTTGCGGATCACCGCAACCGCGCCACTCCGTAGAGACGTCCTTCAGGACAGAACGCACAAAAGCTCACCGCGCGAGAAGGGTTCGCGAGAGAGGTCAGGTCGCCGCATGGGCGTCATCAGCTGGATCATCCTGGGACTGCTCGCCGGAGCCGCCGCCAAACTGCTGCTGCCCGGCCGCGACCCGGGCGGATTCATCGGCACGACCGTCATCGGCATCGCGGGCGCCTTCATCGGCGGCTGGCTCTCCGCCCGCTACCTCGACCGCCCCATCGTCAACGACTTCTACGACGGGGCCACCTGGGCGGCGGCCATCGGCGGCTCACTCGTCCTGCTGATCGCCTACCGCATCCTCTTCGGCCACTCGCGCCGCTGAGCACCGTTCCCCCGAACTGCGGCCAGCAGCAAGGGCGGGCACCCGGCCTGGGCGCCCGCCCTTCGGCGTCGTACGACCGCGGGAACTACGGGAACTACCGGCAGTTCACGAACTTCCCGGGTGATCGTCTGACCTGCACGGACTTCATAGAATCTTCCCTGACCTGCGGAAACCACTGCCGGTGGTTGTCGCGGTTTTCCATGATCTTCTGGGGGCGTGTGCCCTCGTTGTGCCCTGGGAGGCGCGACCCGTGGCCGTGCAAGTCACGGGCGATGGTGAGCGGACCTTGCCACGTGCGCTCTGAGTTCGTCGATGCCCGGATAGGGTGCCCCGGATGCCAACTGTTTACTTTCATACGTCGGGCTGAAGTGCTCAAATCGGAGCTGCTCGTTTGGGCCGCGAGTGATTACAACTTTTCCGGCGTCGAATCGGTAATTTGCGTCGAGTTCCTCCCGAACCCTGGAACACAGGAGATTCGCTGAAGCCGTCAGGTGGAAGATGAGTTCGTGAATCAGGTCGCAGTTGAAGTCGTACTCGTCTCCGTATCTCTTGTACAGGTCCTCGTCCCACTCAATTTCTTTATGCTTCTCGCGCAGGCAAAAACGCTCTCGCAGGATTCTGTGATCCGAAAATTCGCGATCAATCACCCCTACGAGGTCTCGCCAGATCTCGGTAAAGAGTTTCCCGCTCTGGCGAATCTTTGGGAAGTGGGAGGTGGGCCATTCTCTGGAGCCGAGCCAGATAGCCGCCTGCGAGAATCGGTCGAACCGGTCCCGCTCCATGGTGGGAGAAGGGGTCAGGAGCCATGACGTCCAGGAGTCCCAGTGCTCCAGATCAATGCGCTGCTCCCAATCGGCTACGAACCTCGCGGCGCGCTCGGCTGCCTCCTCGGCATCCTTCGACGGCTTGTCCATGCTCCGGGATACGGCTGACTCGTGCTCCCGTTTCATCTCCATTAGGACTTCGACCGAAAAGAAGCGTCCGTTTGAAGTGTCGATTACCTTATGGTGCTCTTCGCAGAGGAGAATGCGATTCTCGTAGGCGTCCCTCTGCTGCTGTGGAATTTTGGGATTCGCTCGCGGCCCGTTACCTGACTCTGCAATTATGTGTGCTTCTTCGCCGAGAGTTACACCTTGGTCCGCCTCGGCATCATTGACGTACTCCTGCATATCGGATGTTAGTCGCCGGTCGCACTCGGGAAACGCGCACCTGTTCCCTGAACGCCCCCAGAGTCGCTTGCGGTCTGAGATTGACATCCCCATGCTGCTCCCCAGGTTTAGCGGCCTGTCGCTTCCATCATGCTGAACTGTCTCGGCGCCGCCGCGCAGTTGAACCCCGAAGGCGGTCAGTCTGTAGCGGCGATCGGCTCTGTGTACGTCGAGCTCGGTAGCGGCGTACCGCCTTTAGTTTGAGGTCTCCGAGAACGGCGTGCCCGGTGCGCCGGTCGGGCCTAGGGTGGTCGCCGATCCGGTCGGATGCACCTGCCTTTCGGCCCGTACAGTCCGCCCCGGAGGGCACATTGAACTACCTGCGCTTGCTGCGGCAGCGGCCCGTACTGGTGCTGTGGCTCGCGCAGAGTCTGTCCGTCCTCGGGGATCGGCTGTACGCGCTCGCGGTCATGTGGGTGGTGTTCACCTCGACCGGGTCGGCGTCGCTCATGGGGCTCGTCGCGGTCGTCGAATCGTTGCCCTACATCGTGCTCGGGACGGCGGGGCGTCACGTCGTGGCGCGGTTCTCGACGTTCGGGCGGCTGGCCCGGGTCGACGCCGCGCGGGCGCTGGTCGCGGTCTCACTGCCCTTCCTGTGGTCGCCGGACCCGTGGGGCGTGGCCCTGTTGCTCTTCGGCGTGCTGCTGCTCGGGAGCCTCGGGGCGCTGTTCGATCCGAACCTCGGCGCCCTGGTGCCCGACCTCGTCGAACCCGAGCGGGTGCAGGAAGTCACGGGCCTGTTCGACCTCACAGGTCGTATCGCCCGGATCGCGGGTCCGGCGAGTATCGGTCTACTGCTGCTCGCTGTCTCCGAGGTGCAGCTCTTCGCGCTGAACGGAGTGACCTTCGCGGTGTCGGCGGTGGCTCTCGGGTGGCTGGCCCGCCGGTACGCCATGGCGGCTGGTGGAGGAGCGTTTGAGCGCCCCGGCAAGGCGCGGTCCGCGGTTCGCGCGTGGCCGGTGGTACGGGCGCACCCTCGCGTCGGCTTGGCAGTCGGACTGCACGGCGTCGCCCTGTTCTGCTCGGCCGTGACGGCGGTCGGCATGCCCGCGCTGCTCGCCACCCGGTACGGCACCGGGGCGGCCGTCTACGGCCTCGTGACAGCGGCCGTGGGGGTTGGGGCGCTGCTCGGCAACCCGCTCGCCAGTAGCCGCTGTTCGGGCAGCTGGATGGCCGTGTACTGCGGGGCATGGGCGATGCAGGGCGTTGCGACGGCGTGCATGGGGCTCGTGCTCGACCTACCCGCTCTGCTGCTCCTCGCCCTCGTGAGCGGTCTGGTCACCCCGGCGACGAGCGTCACTCTGCGGGCGCACCTCGGCGCGTTCGCGCCCGCCGAGCGGCTGCGGCTGATGTCCGTCGACCAGACAGTGATTCGTACCGGCGGCACGGCCGGAATGCTGCTGCTGCCGTTCCTGGTCGATGCTTCGCCGCGAGGTGCGTTCGTCGTGGGCGGGGGCATGGTGGCGGGGGCGGCACTGGCCTCGCTGCTCGTCGCCTCGCGACTGCTGCGCCCCGACGCTGCTCTGCCCGCACCTGCGGCTGCCCAGGGGCACGCGGTGGCCGCGGAGTAGGGGCGGGGCGTGGCGTACCACGGCCCCCGCCACGTGGTGCAGACGCGACGGGGGCCGAGGGGCTTGCGGGGAGGCTGGCCGCATGAGTGACCGGTGCGGAGCGGTTACGCGGGCTGCGGTCCGGGCTTCCACTGCGCCGCTTCGAGGGCGAGCCAGTGCTGCACGGTGATGTTCTCGAAGGGGACTCCGATCTCGCCGTAGATGCGGTTATGCATGGCGCCGAACCAGGCTCCGCGGCGGTCGTCGAAGAACGGGCGGTCGTACCAGGCGACGCCGAGGATGATCGTCCCGCCGCCGTTCCGGTTGTCCGGGTCGGCCTCGAAGTACGTGCATTCCCAGTCCCAGAGCATCTGTTCTTCGGGGCGGGAGCGCAGGCGGTCATCGCTGTCGCGCAGGTGCGCGATGCAGCGCTCGACGGTGGCGGCGTCGGGGCAGTAGTAACGGCAGTCGCTGAACGCGATGACCGTCTTACTGCCCCGGCGGGCGGGGTCGGCGTCCTCTCCGGTGAGAACGCGGACGCGGGTGATCGGTGGGGCACTGGTGTCGAGGATGGTCACGGGTGGTGCTCCTCTCGATTTCGGATGGTGCCTTGTGGGTCACCAGTCCGACCCGGTGAGCGGGTACAGGCCGGGGCTGTGGGAGCCGCTCGGGTGGATCGCGCCGGGAGCGACGTAGCGGATGTTCAGGCCGATGCGTGCGCCGACGGTCATGTTGCTGTCCGAGCGGTGAATCAGTCGGACGTCCATCAGGCAGGCTTGTCCGGCGTCGAGCGACAGCCACACACCCCGTTCGTGCGGGGTGTTGGGCATGCCTTCTACGCCGAGCGCCTTGCCGCGCCGTGCGTCGCTCTCCTCGCGGCCGTAGTCGAGGTATCCGGCGGCGTGCGAGCCGGGGACCACTTGCAAGCAGCCGTTGACGGTGGTCGCGTCGGTCACGGCCAGCCATGCGGAGACGGAGAGTTCGGGGTCGAGCTGCATGCGCGGGTTGGTCCCGTCCTGGTGCCACGGCACCGGGAAGTCCCGACCGGGCCACTTGATCATCAGGAACGTGTTCTCGACGGCGACTGAGTCGCCGATGGTTTCCTGTACGACCCTGAGCAGGTCTGGAGAGCGCACGGCGTGTGCGGCCCAGTCGGAACGCAGGTGTGCGTCGCGTACGACCTCGGTCTGCGCTGCCCTGTGCTCGGCGATGATCTCGGCGGCACGGGCGCGGGCGAGACCGTTGATGTTCCACTCCAGACCGGTGCGGTAGCCGCTCTCTCCGAGCGGGCTCGGCCCGGCGTAGTGGACCTTGGCGGCTTGGCTCACCGTTCCGTGTCCTCTCCCGTGGCGACGGCGGCGACCAGGGCGGCGGCAAGGTCGTCCGTGCCGGTGTGAGCGGGCCCGTCCGTCGGGTCGTTCACCCACTTCAAGAGGCCATCCCAGCCGGGCGGGGCGAGCACGACCCATGAACCTGAGCCAAGGGCCTGCGTACCGTCCTGCTGCCAGTTCTGAGCGGTGCCAGGAGCGGTGAGGAAGTACGCCTGCCCGTTGCACCGGTCGTGCAGGACGGGCCCGACCGGGACGCCGCGGGCTTCCAAGTCGCGCACCGCGCGCACTCCGACGTCGGCCGAGACGCGCACCGCGTCCCAATCCTCCCCAGCCGCACATAGCTTCGGCTTGCTGAGGTAACGGATCCATGCGGGTCTGCGCTGCATCACTGCTGCTCTCTTCTCGGGTATGTACGCGAGGAGATGAGGGAACCGCGCAGGGCAGAGAGTGAACCAGCAACGATGCGCAGGGCTCATGCGCGTATGCGTCGGACGCATTTCCGCGCTCGCAAACCCGGTGCGCGGTACCTACCGTTGAGGGGCAGGCACGCATGGACTGGTCGGACACCGCCGCGAGAGAGGCGTAGCGGGCTGGCGACTACGGGCGGGTGCTCGAACTCGCCCGGCGTGCCGTGCGTATGACACAGAGGCAGCTCGGCGACGTCATCGGCTTATCGCAATCCGCGGTATCCCGGATGGAGAAGCGGGGCGTAGCCACCTACGACATGAACACCCTTGCGAGGGCCGCTCATCACCTTGGCATTGCGCCCGGACTGGTCGGCCTCGCCGACGACGGCGCGGCCCTGGTCACGCCTATGGAAGGGCTCGACCCAGTGGAACGGCGCAGATTCATGGCCGGGGCACTCGTCACGGCAGCGGCCCCCGTGCTCGGCGCAGCGGCACCCGCGCCCCTCGACTGGGGTGCGAGCCCGGCCGACGTGCTGCGCGTCGCAACCACCGCGTACCGGCGGATGGACGCGACCGTGCCCGCGCGGCAACTTGCGGACACTGTGCAAGGACACATGCGCCTCGTGCAGACCGTCGCGGCGCAGGTGGCTGACCAGGCGATGCGTGCTCACCTTGCGGCGGCGGGTAGCGAAGTCGCCAGCCTTGCCGGGTGGTTGGCCTGGGACATGGCCGACGCTGGCTCGGCGCGCACGTGGTACGGCGCATCGATCAAGGCGGCACGACGCTCGGGTGACCGGTTGCTCATCGCGTATCAGCAGGGCAGTCTCGCGCAATTCGAGGTCGAGGCGGGCAACGTCGCGCAGGGCCTGAGCTTGATCCGCACGGCGCGGCAACAGATCGGCGGCGAGCGTCCGGCCATTGCGGCAGCGTGGTTGTCATCTCTAGAGGCGATCGCGCACGCCACGGGTGGGGACGAGAGGGCCGCCGAGAGGGCGCTGCTCACCAGTGCTGCCGAGGCCGAGCAGATGCCCGGCGAGGAACCTCCGCCGTGGCCATGGGTGTTCGCGTTCGACCTGCGCAAGGTGGCAGCGGCGCGGGTGACCTGTGGCGCGCGCCTCGCACGTCCCCGATGGGTGCTCACTTCGCTCGACGATGCCACCGCCGCACTGTCCTCGAACCATGAGAAGCAGAGGGCGTTGCTGGGCCTCGATGTGGCGAGCGGACACGTGGCATCGGGGCACCTCGACGCCGCGTTCGCGCTCGCTACCCGCTCGCTCGACGTAGGGCTGCGGCTGCGGTCGGGGCGCGTCGTCGAGCGCGCCCGGACGTTCCGGCGCAGCTACTCGTCGGCGACCCCGCCCACGGTTGTCCGCGATTTCGACACGCGACTGCACGACGCCTACCTATGACCGGGAGATGAAGACATGAGAGTCGGGATCACGGGACACCGTGGGCTGTCCGCGGAGGTCGAGCGGCAGGTTCGCCAGGCGCTGGCCGATGCGGTCGAGGCTTACGACGTGGCCGAGTTGGTCGGTGTGAGCTGCATCGCGGACGGGCCTGACGCCTGGTTCGCAGAGGCCGTACTCGACCATGGTGGCCGGGTCGAGGTGGTGATTCCCGCCGAGCAGTACCGCGGTGGTCTCCCCGACTGGCATCACCCCACGTACGACACGCTGCTGAGCCGAGCATCGACCGTGCACCGAACCGGCCTCGACGGCTCCGACTCGGACGCGCACATGAGGGGTAGCGAACTGCTCGTCGACCAGGTCGACGAACTGCTCGCGGTCTGGGACGGCCGACCCGCGCGCGGCTACGGCGGCACTGCCGATGTCGTCACCTACGCAGAGGCCAAGGGTGTGCCCGTGCGGGTGCTCTGGCCCGAGGGGGCTACGCGCGACTGATGCCTGCGGCGCGCTTCTACTTGCCCGGCGCCGGCTCTTCCGGGCGAGAGAGCCCGTACTCGTCGGCGAGGGTGTTCTCACCGGGGATGGCGCGGTTGGGCTTCCAGCCGTCACGAGGAGGACACAACGGGGGTCGCCTTTGAGGCTGTCCTCGGCGATGTGCCCCCGTTGTGCCCCGCTCGCTCAGCCTGACAACGTCCGTGCAGGTCAGACCAGTTGATTACCGGTAGTTCACGAACTGCAGCGCGAATTCGAAGTCCTGGCCCTTGAGCAGCGCCTGCACGGTCTGCAGGTCGTCCCGGCTCTTCGAGCTGACGCGCAGCTCGTCGCCCTGGACCTGCGCCTTGACGCCCTTGGGGCCCTCGTCACGAATGATCTTGGCGACCTTCTTCGCGTTCTCCTGGGAGATGCCCTCCTCGATCGAGGCGAAGATCTTGTACTCCTTGCCGGACAGCTGCGGCTCGCCCGCGTCCAGCGACTTCAGCGAGATGCCGCGCTTGACCAGCTTGGACTGGAAGACATCGAGGATCGCCTTGACCCGCTCCTCGCCGCTCGCCTCCATCAGGATCTTCTCGCCGGACCACGAGATCGAGGCACCCGTGCCCTTGAAGTCGTAGCGCTGCGAGATCTCCTTGGCGGTCTGGTTGAGGGCGTTGTCGACCTCCTGCCGCTCGACCTTCGAGACGATGTCGAAACTGGAGTCGGCCATGTCCTGTGGCTCCTTGTATCGGGGTGTCGGGGTATGCGTACTCAGCGGATACGCGGCCCAATGGCGCCGGCCGCATCCGCAAAGCCTAGCCACCGACCCCGCGTGGGGTGCCGATCAATCGGGTGGCGAAGCACCCCTGTCCATCAGGTATCGTTTACGTCGTTGCCACGGAGCGCCGCGCAAGCGGAACCAGGCAGCGACCCCGGCGGTGTGCCCGAGCGGCCAAAGGGAGCAGACTGTAAATCTGCCGGCTCAGCCTTCCCAGGTTCGAATCCTGGCGCCGCCACATGAAGGTAAACCCCCTCCGATCTGCGGAAACGTAGAGCGGAGGGGGTTTCTTCGTGTGTGGGTGATCCTGGCCTCCGGCCTGGCCCTCGATCGCCGTTCCGACCGGTCGCCGTTCAGACCGATTGCCGTTCAGACCGGGCCGAGACCCCCTCGTACGATCGCCGTGGACTCCGGAAGCAGGTCCGAGCCGACGAGGGCGACCTCTTCGGGGACACGGAGAGTGAGCAGGCTGCGAACCCCCTCCAGGGTGCTGAGGTCGATGCTCGGGTGGCGCGTCTCGATGGTGAGTTCGCACAGCTTGGGGAAGAGGCGAAGCCAGTCCCACGTGGGGCCCGTGTCGGCCTCGATCCACAGGTGGGTGAGGCGCTGGCCCGGGCACGTGGCGACGAACTCGGCCACGGTGAACTCGCCCGTGATCTTGATGTGGGAGCGCCCGCCGAAGCTGCGGAGCGCGCGCAGCTCGGACAGGTTCGACACGGGGAAGTAGAGGCCGTTCTCGGCGAGGTGCGCGACCACTTCCTGGCCGTACAGGTCCGTCTCGTACCTGCCCCACGCGCGCGCGAGTTCGTTGCGGATCCGCAGGTCCGGGTGGTTGCGGTACTTGGCGAGCAGTTCGATCGCGGCGTCCGTCGCGATCGGTGTGGCCGTGAGCACGGTGAAGTACGCCTCGTCGGCCACCGCCCAGTAGGCCGCTTCCTCCGCCACGGCCTTCGCCTTCTGTTCCTCCGTGGCGAGCGGGTCCGGGGCGGTCGGGCGCTGCGGCAGCTCTCGCGGTCCTGGCAGCAGTTCGAGTACGAAGGGCCCGATCGCCGCCAGCGCGCGCGCCTGGTCCGGCGAGCGCGGGGGGATGAGGGCGGACGCCCGTTCCTGAACCTCCGCGCGCACCGAGGGGGCGAGCTCGGTCGCGTGCTCCAAGCAGGCGGCCGCGAGGAGGTGGAGCCGGTCCCTGCCCTGGCACGAGGTGTCCTCGCGCCTGATCAGGCCGGTGAGGAGGTACGTGCGTTCGGTGGGCCGGGCGTGGGCCACGGCCATCCTGATGACGTCCTCCCACTGGTCCAGGTGCGCGTTGGCGATCAGGAAGTCGAAGTCGAGCCCCTCGACGGCCGCCTTCGCCCCGAGGTAGTCCTGGAAAGTGCGGTGGACGAAATCCATGGAGTCCGCGCTCGGCTCCCTGAGCAGGCCGCTGCGGACGAGCAGATGCCGGTAGACCTCCTCCGGAGTGCCCTGCTCGGCCACCTTGGGCATGGCGGGCAGGACCTGGCCCAGCAGCTCCACCGCGTCGCTGCGGGTCATCTCGGAGCGGCCGTTGCGGATCATCCAGTAGGCCAGTTTCTGGATCAGCTGGATGTGCTCGGCCTCGCTGACGTGGATGGGCCCCGTCTTGTAGACACCACGCTCGCGGTCACGCCGGAAGAGCAGCATCGACAGGGCCGCGTCGTAGATCTCCTTGCGGCCGTCGGGGAGATAGCCGCGGCGGTCCTGGTGCAGTGCGCAGATCAGCCCGCACATCAGGGGGTTGATCGCGAGCCTGCTCAGGTCCTGCTGGGCCCGCACCGTACGCAGCAGCTCGCTGGCGTACTGGTCGCTGATGCCGGCCGCCTTGTGCCACCGGTGGATGAACTCGGCGATGTCGTCGCGCTTCATGGGCGCGAGGTCCAGCTCGGCGAAGTCGTCGTCGTTCAACCAGCGTTCCCGCACGGCCGAAGGACGTGAGGTGACGAGCCAGCGGTTGTCGGGGTAGGCGCTGAGCAGTTCCCGGAGCCAGCGGCGGGCGTCGTTGCGGTCGCCCTCGGGGATCTCGTCGATCCCGTCGATCAGGATCAGTCCGCGCCCCGCCTGCAGCACCCTGTCGATCCACCCGTGCGGCTGGCTGCCCGCGATCGGGCAGTCCACGGCCGACAGGAACCCGTCGGGGGGAGGGAGCGGGGCGCCGCTGCGCGTCAGCGTGCGCAGCGGGAGCACGAACGGCACGAGACCGTAGAGATGGAGCAGTTGATCGTCGAACGACCTCGTCGCCGTGGAGACCGCGAGCCACTGGATGAGGGTGGTCTTCCCGGAGCCCGCGAGCCCGCGGAGGAGCACGCGGTTGCGGCCCGCGAGGACGTGATCGGCCGGTACGACGGAGGGGGCGGCGCTCAACACGTCGGCGGCCGCGTTCAGTCGGAGATAGGCCACGTCGAGCCGCCAGCTCTCCGGCGCACCCGACAGGTCGAGGCCGAAGATGCTCAACTTGCCGTGCTTGGTCGCGATGTAGTGCGCGTACCGCTCCTCGAAGGGACCGTCCGCCGGGGACGGCGACCGGGTGATCAGCGAGTCGATCTTCCGGGTCAGCTCCTCGATGCCGCGGCTCTGTTCGAGCAGGGTGCGCGGTACGAACGTGGACCGCTGGCTGAAGAAGTTCAGGATGTGCAGGCAGGCGGTGTCCAGGACCCCGGCGTGCAGAGTGACCGCGTCGCGGGACAGGCCCAGCGTCGCCGTCCTGTTCTGGGCGCGCAGGTGCTGGGAGAGCGCGAGATGCCCCAGGCGCACGGCCTGCACGTCGTCCATCTCCAGTGTCCCGAGGGACCGCAGCGAGTCGGTGACGGCGTGGATGACGGCCTGCTTCTCGAAGGACGGAAGCAGTTCCTCCACTCCGGTCGAGTGAGCGGCACGCTGGACCAGCTCTTCCGAGATCTTCCGCAGGTCCTTGTCGGAGAGCGTGCGCTTCTCGCCCCGGAAGGAGACGAGACGGGACACCCGGACGGGCTTGTCGACGAGGTCCGCCCCCGCGCCTTCGGGCTGGAACAGCCTTCTGACCAGCGGGCCCACGACGCTCGACGCGAGTCGGGCTCCGATCACGGCGGGTTCCATCTGCCCTCCGGGGCATCCATGCGGCGTGACCTGCCAGCCGTCCTGGGGGCCAGGATAGGGCCGCGCCCACGGTGCCAAAGCCCAACTGCGCTATTCCGTCGCGCAGTTGGGGCGCACGTCGTTTACCTGGGGGAACGCGGGCCGGAGCCTTTTCGTACGTGCATCCGGGGCGTTCCGCAGGGGCAACGAGCCTCGCGCGCTCCGGGTGGGCACACTGATCACATGTCATCCCGCCGCAGGAACTGCCCCGAGTGCCGCCGCGAGATCGCCGTCGTCGGTGGCCGGTTCGCTCGCCACGACCCGCCGGGGCCGCGCGCCGGCGAAGAGCTGGTCTCCTGTCCAGGATCGCGCAGCCATGCCCAGCTCGGCGCCGTACAGGCCGCCCTGGACGGCTATGTGGTCCCGACGGTCCCGGGGCAGCTCCCGCTGTTCTGAGCCCTCAGCGCCGCCGTGAGGGGCCGCGGTGCCGTCACGAGGGGCGAGGTGCCTCCGCGAGGGCCCGCGCTCCGGTTCCGCTCCGGTTCCGCTCCGGTTCGCCTTCGCCGGGACTCAGTTCCCCGCGACGGACTTGACCGCGACAGGCACCGGCACGGAGCCGCTGATCAGCTCCAGCGTCAGCCCGGCCGTCGCCGACGTCTCCACGAGCTCGGCGAGCACCGCGGCCACGTCGTCGCGCGGAACCGGCCCGCGGCCGGTCGCCGCCTCCAGGCGTACGAGACCGGTGCCCGCGTCGTTCGTGAGCATCCCGGGCCGCAGGATCGTCCAGTCCAGGGCGTCACGCGAACGCACGTACGCGTCGGCCTCGCCCTTGGCCCGCAGATAGGCGTCGAAGATCTCGTCGCCCTGGTGCGCCGGATCGGCGCCCATCGAGGACACGACGACATAGCGCCGCACCCCGGCCCGCTCCGCCGCGTCCGCGAACAGCACGGCGGCGCCGCGGTCCACGCTGCTCTTGCGGTCGGCGCCGCTGCCGGGACCCGCGCCCGCCGCGAACACGGCGGCGTCGGCGCCCCGCAGATGCCCTGCGACCTCGTCGACGGACGCCGACTCCAGGTCGCACAGCAGCGGTTCGGCACCGGCCGCGCGCAGCTCGGCTTCCTGCCCGGCGGCGCGGATCAGCCCGGCGACCTCGTCACCGCGCGCGGCGAGCAGACGCTCGAGCCGCAGCGCGATCTGACCATGACCCCCAGCGATGACAATGCGCATGTTTCCGACCGTACGGCAGGGCGGGCAGGTTCGCCCCACGCGGATGAGACGCCTTCAGGGGCCGTGTGCCCGGTTCAGGGGCCGTGTGCCCGGTTCAGGGGCCGTGTGCCCGGAACTTCAAGGGCCGTGTGCCCCAAACGGCCCCCGCACTCCCCGAACAGGCCCCGACACGCCCGCGTCCGGCCCCTCAGGAGGCCCATCAGGAGGCCCCTCAGGAAGCCGTCCCGCCGCCCTTGGGCCGTCCCGGCTCGTTCCCCTTGGCGCGTCCCTGCCGCGGCAGGTCGAGGGCCACCGCGGCGGCCGAGTCGCAGTACTCGCGCACCGCGCTGGTGCGTGCCACCACGCGCCCCCGGTGCACCACGACGCGGCTGTAGGCGAGCGACAGCGCCCCCGCGAGCCGGTCGCCGCGCACGGCGAGCAGTTCCGCGGGGAAGCCCGCCTCGACGCGCACCTCGGGCAGCCCCATGGCCGCCCGCGCGGACCCGCTGACCGCTCCGTAGGCGTCGTCGGGCCGCAGCCCGCACTGCGAAGCCAGCAGGTAGGCGGCCTCCAGGGGGTCCCCGCGCCCGACCGGGTTCGACGCGTCCCGCATCGCGCCGCTGCCCGCGGCGACCCGCACCCCGGCCGCCCGCAGCAGCCGCACGGGAGCCGCACCGCGCCGCTCGGCACCGCCGCAGCCGCCCTGCGGCAGACAGACGACCGTCACGCCCGCCGCCGCGAGCTGGTCGGCCGTGCGCGAAATCACTTCCACGGGCAGCCGCCCGAGCCCGCCGCACGGACCGATCGCCACCCCGGGACGCAGACCGCCCGCCATCGCCGCGAGCCGCCCGAGCCTGGCCGGGTCGGCGCCGTCCGTGTGCAGGTCGACGGGGCAGCCGTGCTCGGCGGCGAGTTCGAGCACGGCCTCCGCGTACCCCGTCGGATCGGGGTCGAGATCTGGACAACCGCCCACTACGGAGGCGCCCATCTTCATCGCGTCCCGCAGCATCGCGAGCCCGTCGGCCCCGGCGATACCCGTCAGCAGCCGGGGCACGGCGACCACCGTCAGATCGACCAGACCCCGCAGCGAACGCCGCGCCTGAAGCACCGCCTCCATCGGGCCGAGCCCCTGGACGTCGCCGATCCGCACATGGGACCGCACCGCGGTGGCCCCGTGCCCGAGTTGCAGCAGAGCCGACTCCGTGGCCCTGCGCTGCACGTCCGGGACGTCGTACGAGACGGGGCCCTCGACCTCGGCCGAGAGCGCCGTGTCACCGTGCGCGTGCGGTTCGGCGGCGGCCGGAAGCAGGAGGTGGCCGCCGAGGTCCACGCGCGTGGCGTGCGCGGTCAGGCTGCCGGCCGTGCCGACCGCCTCGATGCGCCCGCCACCGAGCCGGACGTCCACGGTCCTGCCGTCGGTGAGCCGCGCCCCGCAGAGCAGCAGCGCGCCGGACTCGGCCGGGTCGGGGCCCGAGGAGCCCGAGGAGTGGGGCTGCTGCGGCTGGCTGTCGGGCATCGCGCTCCTGGGGCTCGGGGGCGGCTGCAGTCGGTCGAGGCGTCGAGATCGCGCGAGGCGTCAAGATCACGCAGCGTGAGTCGAGCCTAGGGCGGCGAAAGGCCCGCTTCGAGGAGGAGCGCAATAGTCGTACCGGTGTGGTGCGACGGCACTGATGAGGCGCTCAGAGACGGTTGAGGCGGCCTTCGCGATGCCCCCGGAGAGCCCTGACGAAACGGATTTGGGCGATCGGCGGCCGACCGTGTAATGTCTTCATCGCTCGCCCCAATAGCTCAGTCGGTAGAGCGTCTCCATGGTAAGGAGAAGGTCTGCGGTTCGATTCCGCATTGGGGCTCTGATGTCAGGTGATCCTCGCCTTCGGGCGAGGGGATCCGGCATCGCAGCGGTGTAGCTCAGTCGGTAGAGCAAGCGGCTCATAATCGCTGTGTCACCGGTTCAAGTCCGGTCACCGCTACTAACAGTAGCCGATTGTGGGGTCGGTCCTTCGATCGGCTACTCTTTTATGCGTTCATCCGTCCATCCGTCCGTCAAGGAGCACTCACGTGGCTGCCACAGACGTCCGCCCGAAGATCACGCTGGCCTGCGTGGAGTGCAAGGAGCGGAACTACATCACCAAGAAGAACCGGCGTAACGACCCGGACCGTCTTGAGATGAAGAAGCACTGCCCGCGCTGCAACGCGCACACTGCGCACCGCGAAACGCGCTAAACACAGGCTCGTACACGAGGCCGTCCCCAGATTTTTGGGGGCGGCCTCGCGTCGTTGATGAAACCAATCGCAGGAGGTGCCGAGTCCATGGCGCTCGACCAGTCCTTCGTGGGGCGGTCCTATCCGCCCACCGATCCCTATGAGGTCGGCCGGGAGAAGATCCGCGAGTTCGCCGAGGCCGTGGGCGACGCCAATCCCGTGTACACCGACACGGAGGCTGCCAAGGCTCTCGGTCATTCCAATGTGATCGCCCCGCCGACTTTCGTGTTCGCGATCACGTTCAAGGCGTCGGGCCAGGTCATCGAGGACCCGCAGCTGGGGCTCGACTACAGCCGGGTCGTCCATGGGGACCAGCGGTTCGTCTACACGCGCCCGGTGCGTGCGGGGGACCGGCTGACGGTCACCTCGTCCATCGAGACCATCAAGTCGCTCGCGGGCAACGACATCCTGGACATCCGCGGCGAGGTCCACGACGAGGCCGGTGAGCACGTCGTGACCGCCTGGACCAAGCTCGTGGCGCGTGCGGCGGAAGGGGCCTGAGGCGATGACGGCGAAGATTTCCTACGACGACGTCGAGGTCGGCACCGAGCTGCCGGCCCAGAGCTTCCCGGTGACGCGCGCCACTCTCGTGCGGTACGCGGGCGCGTCCGGTGACTTCAACCCGATCCACTGGAACGAGAAGTTCGCGGTCGAGGTCGGCCTTCCCGACGTCATCGCGCACGGCATGTTCACCATGGCCGAGGCGATCCGCGTGGTGACCGACTGGGCGGGCGACCCGGGAGCCGTCGTCGAGTACGGCGTGCGCTTCACCCGGCCCGTCGTCGTCCCGAACGACGACAAGGGCGCGGTCATCGAGGTCGCGGCCAAGGTCGGGGCCAAGCTCGACGACGGCCGTGTCCGGGTGGACCTCGTCGCGACGAGCGAGGGGCAGAAGGTCCTGGGCATGTCCCGGGCCGTCGTCCAGCTCGCCTGACCGAGGCAGTACGAAGCAGTAGCAGTAGAAGCAGTAGCAGTAAGGGGCGCCCGCAATTGCGGGCGCCCCTTACTGCTTGACGTAGGTAGTGATTGACCACTAACTTAGCCGCATGGTCAGGATGAGCGCAGAGGAGCGGCGCGAGAGCGTCATCCGCGCGGCGATGAAGGAGTTCGCCCAGGGCGGGTACTACGGGACCTCCACCGAGGCGATCGCCAAGCGCGTGGGTGTCTCGCAGCCGTATCTCTTCCGGCTCTTCCCCGGCAAGAAGGCGATGTTCCTCGCGGCGTCGGCCCGTTGCATGGAGGACGTCCGCAAGGTCTTCGAAGCCGCGGCCGAGGGGCTGCACGGCGAAGAGGCGCTGCACGCCATGGCGGAGGCGTACACCGAGCTGATCGCCAAGGAGCCGGACAAGCTACAGATGCAGCTGCAGACGTACGTCACCGTGGCCGCGGCGGAGGCCTCCGGTGACCACGAGTTCGGCGAGATGGTCCGCACGGCCTGGATGGATCTGTGGGACACGGTGCACGTGCCGCTCGGTGCGGACGTGGACGAGACCACGACCTTCCTGGCCTACGGAATGCTCGTCAACACCCTTGCCGCGATGGGCTTTCCGGCTGAGCACAGGGTCTGGGAAGGGCTCTATCTCTCGGCCCGGGTCAAGGATCACCCCGCGAAGAAGTAGTTCCGCGCCACCGTTCTCGCCATTGCTCCGCGTCGCCGTTCCGCGCATCACCGTCCCGCAGGGCGGGCTCCTCGTCGTCCGTCGGCGTGGTTCCGTCTGCCCAGCAAAGTTAGTCATCAATAACTAACCAAAACCCGCAAGCTTCGCTATCCAGGGGGAGTCATGGAACAGCACACACCGAGTCGGGGGACCGCCGTCTGGGCCCTCGTCGTCACCAGCGTCGCCGGGTTCATGGCGGCTCTCGACAACCTCGTCGTCACCACCGCCCTGCCCTCCATCCGCGAGGACTTCGGAGGAGCGCTGCACGACCTCGAATGGACCGTGAGCGCCTACACCCTCACCTTCGCCGTCCTGCTGATGTTCGGCGCCGCCCTGGGGGACAGGTTCGGGCGGCGCAAGCTCTTCATGGTGGGTCTCACGGTCTTCACCGGAGCCTCGGCCGCCGCGGCCCTCGCGCCAGGGCTCGAGGCCCTGGTCGCCGCCCGTGCGGTGCAGGGAGCCGGTGCCGCGATCATGATGCCGCTGACGCTGACCCTGCTGACGGCGGCCGTGCCGGTGGCCAAGCGCGGTATGGCGTACGGGATCTGGGGCGCCGTCAACGGTCTCGCGGTCGCCAGTGGGCCGCTCATCGGCGGCAGCCTCACCGAACACGTGTCCTGGCAGTGGATCTTCTGGCTGAACGTCCCGCTCGGCCTGGCCCTGCTGCCGCTCGCCCGCCTCCGTCTCGCCGAGTCGTACGCCTCCGGAGCGCGCCTCGACATCGCGGGCACCCTGCTGGCCAGCGGCGGACTCTTCGGAATCGTCTACGCCCTGGTGCGCGGTCCTCTCGACGGCTGGGCCAGTGCCACCGTCCTCACCAGCCTGATCGCGGGCGCCGCGCTGCTCGGCGGCTTCGTCCACCACGGCATCCGCAACAAGGCGCCGATGCTGCCGATGCGCCTCTTCCGTAGTCGTGCGTTTTCCGGGATCAACGCCGCGAGCCTGCTGATGTTCCTCGGCATGTTCGGCTCGATCTTCCTGCTCAGCCAGTACATGCAGATCGTCCTCGGCTACTCGCCCACCGAGGCCGGACTGCGGATGCTGCCCTGGACCGGCATGCCGATGCTCGTCTCGCCCCTCGCCGGGTACCTCTCCGACCGGATCGGCGGCCGCCCGGTCGTCGCCGCGGGCCTCTTCCTGCAAGCTCTGGGCCTGGCCTGGTACGCCGTCGTGGTGGCCCCCGACGCGGCGTACGGCGTGCAGCTCCCCGCCCTGATCATCAGCGGCATCGGGATGGCCCTCTACTTCGCCCCGGCCGCCAACCTGGTCATGTCCAGCGTGCGGCCGCAGGAGCAGGGCATCGCGTCCGGCGCCAACAACGCGCTGCGCGAGGTCGGCGGCGCACTCGGCATCGCCGTGATGTCCTCGATCTTCTCGGCGCAGGGCGGCTACGCGTCCGGGCGGGACTTCGTGAACGGGCTGGAGCCCGCACTGTGGGTGGGCGCCGCGGTGGTGGCGCTCGGGGCCGTGGCGGCGCTGTTCATCCCCTCCCGCGGGGCGACGCCCACGGGGCCCTCGGAGGCCACGTCGAAGCAGCGGGACGAACTGGTCGCCGCCTGAGCGGCCGGACGAGAACGGCCCCGCCCCGACCGGCGGGGCCGTTCTCGTACTCTTGAGCACGTGCAGGAACTCCACGATGCCCCCCTCGCCCCGCTGACCACCTTCCGCCTCGGGGGCCCCGCGACCCGACTGATCACCGCGGCCACCGATGCCGAGGTGGTTGCCGCCGTCCGCGAGGCCGATGACACCGGGACTCCGCTGCTGCTCATCGGCGGTGGATCGAACCTGGTCATCGGCGACAAGGGCTTCGAAGGCACCGCCCTGCGCATCGCCACGCGGGGCTTCGAACTCGACGGCACCGAGCTGGAGCTCGCGGCCGGAGAGGTCTGGACCGACGCGGTCGCCCGCACCGTCGAGGCCGGTCTCGCGGGCATCGAGTGCCTCGCCGGAATCCCCGGCTCCGCGGGTGCGACGCCGATCCAGAACGTGGGGGCGTACGGCCAGGAGGTCTCGTCCACGATCACCGAAGTGGTCGCTTACGACAGGAAGACCCACGAGACGGTCACCATCGCGAACGCCGAGTGCGACTTCTCGTACCGGCACAGCCGCTTCAAGGCCGATCCCGATCGCTTCGTGGTCCTGCGCGTGCGCTTCGAGCTGGAGGACGCGCAGGGGATGAGCGCCCCGCTCAAGTACCCGGAGACGGCGCGCGCGCTCGGCGTGGAGGCGGGGGACCGGGTCCCGGCGGCGATCGCCAGGGAGACCGTCCTGAAGCTCCGCGCCGGTAAGGGCATGGTGCTCGACCCCGAGGACCACGACAGCTGGTCGGCGGGGTCCTTCTTCACCAACCCGATCCTCACCGACGAGGAGTTCGCGGCCTTCCACGCGCGCGTGGCGGACCGTCTCGGCCCGGACGTCACCCCGCCCGGCTTCCCCGCGGGCGACGGCCGGGTGAAGACCTCGGCGGCCTGGCTCATCGACAAGGCGGGCTTCACCAAGGGCTACGGAGAGGGCAGGGCCCGCATCTCCACCAAGCACACCCTCGCGCTCACCAACCGCGGCGGCGCGACCACCGAGGACCTCCTCGACCTCGCCCGCGAGGTCGTCGCCGGTGTGCGCGAGGCCTTCGGGATCACCCTCGTCAACGAGCCGGTGACGGTGGGCGTCAGCCTGTAGGGGCCGGTCAGTAGGCCACGCCCACGCCCTGTTTCACGCTGGCGCGGTCGTCGGCCATGGCCAGCATCGCGTGCGCCACGTCCGCGCGCGCGATCGTGCGCCCCGCGCGCGGGAAGCCGCCCACGACCGTGCGGTAGGTGCCGGTCAAGGGCTTGTCCAGCAGCCTCGGGGGACGGACCGACGTCCAGTCCGTCGCGCTTGCCGCGAGCTCGGCCTCCATGGCCGTCAGGTCGACGTACACGTCCTTCAGGACCCGGTTGATCACCGCCAGCACGGCCCGGTCGACGAGCGGGCTGTCCGCGGGCTCGGGGCCCACCGGGCCCGCGCTCACCACCAGCAGGCGCCGCACCCCCTCCGCGTCCATCGCCCGCAGCACCGAACGCGTCAGCTCCGTCGTGATGCCCGCGTCGGCGCGCTTGCGGGGGCCGAGCCCGGAGAGGACCGCGTCCCGGCCCGCGACCGCGGGCCGCAGCGCCTCCGGGTCGCGCACGTCGGCCCGGAAGACCTCCAGGCGCTCGCCGGTCACCTCCAGGCGCGCGGGGTCGCGTACGACGGCCGTCACCTCGTGTCCCGCCGTCAGCGCCTGCCGGACGATCTCCTTGCCGATGCCGCCCGTCGCACCGAACACCGTGAGCTTCATCGTGCGCCTCCCAAGGTGGGTAAGTGTTCACTCTCCTCTAGGGTGAGTAAGTACTCACCCATTCGTCAAGCCTGGTTGGACGACACATGCAGCAGAAGCCCACCCGGGCCCGCATCCTCGACGCGGCCCATGAACTCATGCTCACCCTCGGCCTCTCCCGCGCCACCACCAAGGAGATCGCCAAGACGGCGGGCTGCTCCGAAGCCGCGCTCTACAAGCACTTCGCGAGCAAAGAGGAGCTGTTCGTGAGCGTCCTCCAGGAGCGATTGCCGCGGCTCAACCCCCGCCTGCGCCAGCTCATCGAGGAGCCGGGGGAGCGCTCCGTGGAGGAGAACCTCGTCGAGATCGCCCGCCTGGCCACCCACTTCTACGCGGAGAGCTTCCCGATCGGCGCCTCCTTGTACGCGGACCCCAAACTCAAGCGCCGCCACGAGGACTCCATGCGGGCGCTGGGCACCGGCCCCCACATGCCCATCGAGGCCCTGGACGCCTATCTGCGGACCGAGCGCGACGCGGGACGCATCGCCCCCGACGCCGACACCTTCGCCGCCGCCTCGCTGCTCATGGGCGCCTGCGCGCAGCGTTCCTTCGCCTACGACGCCACGGTCGCCGAGCAGCCCCCGCAGCCCGTCGAGGAGTTCGCCGCGGCCCTCGCCCGCACCCTCCTGAAGGGCATCAGCTCCTGACGGACGTCAGCTCCTGAAGGGCGTCAACTGACCAGCCACTCGTCCACTCCGGACAGGAGCTTGTCCTGTACGGCGACGGGGGCGGCCGAGCCGCGCACCGACTGCCGTGCCAGTTCGGCCAGTTCGGCATCCGTGAAACCGTGGTGCACGCGCGCGATGTCGTACTGCGCGGCAAGGCGGGAGCCGAAGAGCAGCGGGTCGTCGGCGCCGAGCGCCATGGGCACCCCGGCGTCGAAGAGCGTCCGCAGGGGCACGTCCTCCGGCTTCTCGTAGACGCCGAGGGCGACGTTGGACGCAGGGCACACCTCGCACGTCACGCCCCGGTCCGCGAGTCGCTTCAGGAGCCGGGGATCCTCGGCCGCCCGCACGCCGTGCCCGATCCGGGAGGCGTCCAGGTCGTCCAGGCAGTCCCGCACCGAGGCGGGCCCGGTCAGCTCGCCGCCGTGCGGCGCCGCGAGCAGCCCGCCCTCGCGCGCGATCGCGAAGGCGCGGTCGAAGTCCCGCGCCATGCCGCGCCGTTCGTCGTTGGAGAGCCCGAAGCCGACGATGCCCCGGTCCGCGTAGCGCACCGCGAGCCGGGCCAGCGTGCGAGCGTCCAGCGGGTGCTTCATGCGGTTCGCGGCGACGAGCACGCGCATTCCGAGGCCGGTCTCCCGCGAGGCGCTCTCGACGGCGTCCAGGATGACTTCCAGGGCCGGGATGAGCCCGCCGAGGCGCGGCGCGTACGACGTCGGGTCGACCTGGATCTCCAGCCACCCCGACCCGTCCCGCAGATCCTCCTCGGCGGCCTCGCGCACCAGGCGCTGGATGTCCTCGGGTTCGCGCAGACAGGAGCGCGCCGCGTCGTAGAGACGCTGGAAGCGGAACCAGCCGCGCTCGTCGGTCGCACGCAGCTTCGGCGGCTCGGCGCCGGTCAGTGCCTCGGGGAGCCGTACGCCGTACTTGTCGGCGAGCTCGAGCAGGGTGGCGGGCCGCATCGACCCGGTGAAGTGCAGGTGCAGATGGGCCTTGGGCAGCTCTCTTACGTCTCGTACACGCTCCATTGGAGGATCTTGCCGTACGCACCCGGCGTCCCGGTAGCGGCTTTCCCCCTTCGTGGCCTCCTCCGAACGAAGAAACGGGCCGCCCTCCCCAAGGGGAGGACGGCCCGCACGCACGCGTGGAGTGCTGTTTTCCGCCGGGAACGGCAGCCGGGAACGTCAGTCGCGGGCCTCGGCGAGCAGCTTCTGGAGCCGCGAGATGCCCTCGACGAGATCCTCGTCACCGAGCGCGTAGGACAGGCGCAGGTAGCCGGCCGTCCCGAAGGCCTCGCCGGGCACCACCGCGACCTCGGCCTCCTCCAGGATCAGCGCGGCGAGCTCGACGCTGTTCCGCGGGCGCTTGCCGCGGATCTCCTTGCCGATGAGGGCCTTCACCGAGGGGTACACGTAGAAGGCGCCCTCGGGCTCGGGGCAGAGCACGCCGTCGATCTCGTTGAGCATCCGCACGATGGTCTTGCGGCGCCGGTCGAAGGCCTCGCGCATCTTGGCGACGGCGACCAGGTCACCGGAGACGGCCGCGAGCGCGGCGGCCTGCGCGACGTTGGAGACGTTGGACGTGGCGTGCGACTGCAGGTTCGTCGCGGCCTTCACGACGTCCTTCGGGCCGACGATCCAGCCGACCCGCCAGCCGGTCATCGCGTACGTCTTGGCGACGCCGTTGACCACGATGCACTTGTCGCGCAGCTCGGGCAGGATCGCGGGGAGCGAGGTGAACTTCGCGTCTCCGTAGACGAGGTGCTCGTAGATCTCGTCCGTGAGGACCCACAGGCCGTGCTCCAGGGCCCAGCGGCCGATGGCCTCCGCGTCGGCCTCGCTGTAGACGGCGCCCGTGGGGTTGGACGGGGAGACGAAGAGCACGACCTTCGTACGCTCCGTGCGCGCGGCCTCGAGCTGCTCCACGGAGACGCGGTAGCCGGTGGTCTCGTCGGCGACGACCTCGACCGGGACGCCGCCCGCGAGGCGGATCGACTCCGGGTAGGTCGTCCAGTACGGAGCGGGGACGATGACCTCGTCACCCGGGTCGAGGATCGCGGCGAACGCCTCGTAGATGGCCTGCTTGCCGCCGTTGGTCACCAGGACCTGCGAGGCGTCGACCTCGTAGCCCGAGTCGCGCAGCGTCTTCGCGGCGATCGCGGCCTTGAGCTCGGGGAGCCCGCCGGCCGGGGTGTAGCGGTGGAACTTCGGGTTCTTGCAGGCCTCGACGGCCGCTTCGACGATGTAGTCCGGGGTCGGGAAGTCGGGCTCACCCGCGCCGAACCCGATCACCGGACGACCGGCGGCCTTGAGTGCCTTGGCCTTGGCGTCGACGGCGAGGGTCGCGGACTCGGAGATCGCACCGATGCGGGCGGAAACCCGGCGCTCGGTCGGAGAAGTTGCAGCGCTCATCACCCCATCGTTCCAGACCCCGAAGACCCCCGGCACACGGGTTTCCCGGAGCATCGGATCCGAAGCTGTTCGACGGAGGGCCGCGGACCACGTACACTCACTGCTCGTTGGCCCTCACCGGCCGCTCCTCTCAACGCACTCCGTGCACATGGGCGGATGCGGTAGGTTGGGGAAAACAAAGGGTCGTAGCTCAATTGGTAGAGCACTGGTCTCCAAAACCAGCGGTTGGGGGTTCAAGTCCCTCCGGCCCTGCTACACACTCCTTCGCCAGGATGTGTGCGCATGTACGTACTGCATTGCACCGCCGTGCGGCTCATACCGGGCGCGGCACGGCCACGACCCGGAATCAGGTGAGGACGAGTGACGGACGCCGTGGGCTCCATCGACATGCCTGATGCCCAGGACGAGGCGCAGGAGTCGAAGAAGAAGGCCCGCAAGGGCGGCAAGCGCGGCAAGAAGGGCCCCTTCGGTCGTCTCGCGCTCTTCTACCGCCAGATCATCGCGGAACTCCGTAAGGTTGTCTGGCCGACTCGCAGTCAGCTGACGACCTACACCACAGTGGTGATCGTCTTCGTCGTCATCATGATCGGTCTTGTGACCGTGATTGACTATGGCTTCAGCCACGCTGTCAAGTACATCTTCGGCTGAGCCGAGAGCGAAGGGCGCCGTTCCCGGCGCCCATTTCGCGCGTTCCACCCCTCTGTATCCAGGAAGAAGCAGCCACCGTGTCTGACCCGAACCTGAACGACGCCATCGAGTCGGCGGAGTCCGTGGAGGACCAGCTCGACATCGTCGAGGCGGCGGACGCCGCGGCGCCGGATCAGGCCGAGGCCGCCGACGCTGCCGCGGGCGAGCCCGCCGAAGAGGCTGCCATGCACCTGGAGGGCGACGCCGAGGCCGTCGCCGAGTCCGAAGAGGACGAGGCCGCTGCCGCCGAGGTCGCCGACGAGGAGTCCGCCGAGGACGAGCCCGTCGAGGAGGCCGAGCCGGTCGACCCGATCGTCGCCCTGCGCGAAGAGCTCCGCACCCTCCCCGGTGAGTGGTACGTCATCCACACGTACGCGGGTTACGAGAACCGCGTGAAGACCAACCTCGAGCAGCGCGCCGTCTCGCTCAACGTCGAGGACTTCATCTTCCAGGCCGAGGTGCCGCAGGAAGAGGTCGCCCAGATCAAGAACGGCGAGCGCAAGACGATCCGTCAGAACAAGCTCCCCGGCTACGTGCTGGTGCGCATGGACCTGACGAACGAGTCCTGGGGCGTCGTCCGCAACACCCCCGGCGTCACCGGCTTCGTGGGCAACGCCTACGACCCGTACCCGCTGACCCTGGACGAGATCGTCAAGATGCTCGCCCCTGAGGCCGAGGAGAAGGCCGCCCGCGAGGCCGCGGAGGCCGAGGGCAAGCCCGCTCCGCAGCGCAAGGTCGAGGTCCAGGTCCTGGACTTCGAGGTCGGCGACTCGGTCACCGTCACCGACGGCCCGTTCGCGACGCTGCAGGCGACGATCAACGAGATCAACGCCGACTCGAAGAAGGTCAAGGGCCTCGTCGAGATCTTCGGCCGAGAGACCCCGGTCGAGCTCAGCTTCGACCAGATCCAGAAGAACTAGCCTTCCCGGCGTCCTCTGGAACACCCGCTTCCGACCAGGTCAGACAGGCTGCGAAAGCCGGTCTGACCTGCTCGGTTTTTAGCTGCACGACTATACCCGTTATCGTTGTGCGGTATGCCTCCATCCGGATGACCGGATGGTTGGCTGAAAACTCTCACTAGGACCCGGAGAGAGCAATGCCTCCCAAGAAGAAGAAGGTCACGGGGCTTATCAAGCTCCAGATCCAGGCTGGTGCCGCCAACCCGGCCCCGCCGGTCGGTCCCGCGCTGGGCCAGCACGGCGTCAACATCATGGAGTTCTGCAAGGCGTACAACGCCGCGACCGAGTCGCAGCGTGGCTGGGTGATCCCGGTGGAGATCACGGTCTACGAAGACCGCTCCTTCACCTTCATCACCAAGACGCCGCCGGCCGCCAAGATGATCCTGAAGGCCGCTGGTGTCGAGAAGGGCTCTGGCGAGCCCCACAAGACCAAGGTCGCCAAGGTCACCGAGGCGCAGATCCGTGAGATCGCGACGACCAAGATGGAAGACCTCAACGCCAACGACCTGGACGCCGCGTCGAAGATCATCGCCGGCACCGCCCGTTCCATGGGCATCACGGTCGAGGGCTGAGACTCCCCTCCGTCTGACCTTTCTCAGTGGTAGGGCCACGCGCTGGCCCGCACCACGACTCCATACCTGAACCCACAGGAGCAGAAGTGAAGCGCAGCAAGACTCTCCGCGCTGCGGACGCCAAGATCGACCGGGAGAAGCTGTACGCCCCGCTCGAGGCCGTCCGTCTCGCCAAGGAGACCTCCTCGACCAAGTTCGACGGCACCGTCGAGGTCGCCATGCGTCTGGGCGTCGACCCGCGCAAGGCCGACCAGATGGTCCGCGGCACCGTGAACCTCCCGCACGGCACCGGCAAGACCGCCCGGGTCCTGGTCTTCGCGACCGGTGACCGTGCTGCGGCCGCGGAAGCCGCTGGGGCCGACATCGTCGGCGCCGACGAGCTCATCGACGAGGTCGCCAAGGGTCGCCTGGACTTCGACGCCGTCGTCGCCACCCCGGACCTCATGGGCAAGGTCGGCCGCCTCGGCCGCGTGCTCGGTCCGCGTGGTCTGATGCCGAACCCGAAGACCGGCACCGTGACCCCCGATGTCGTCAAGGCTGTCAACGACATCAAGGGCGGCAAGATCGAGTTCCGCGTCGACAAGCACTCGAACCTGCACTTCATCATCGGCAAGGTGTCCTTCGACGACACCAAGCTGGTGGAGAACTACGCCGCGGCCCTGGAGGAGATCCTCCGTCTGAAGCCGTCGGCCGCCAAGGGTCGCTACATCAAGAAGGCCGCCATCGCCACCACGATGGGCCCCGGCATTCCGCTGGACTCGAACCGCACGCGCAACCTCCTCGTCGAGGAGGACCCGGCCGCCGTCTGACATTGACGGCAGCCGCGTCGCGCACGCGTTCTGTTGGACGGGCCCCGCAACCTTTCGAGGTGCGGGGCCCGTCCTCGTTCCCGTGAGCCTTCGCAGTAACGCCTGTCAGAGGCCTGCGCTAGCGTGCAGGTTCACCACGATTGCCAAGGGGTGGGACTAGATGAACAGCACGACCATGCGACGCGCCGGTCTCTCGATAGCGGTGGCCGCCGCACTGACCGGGCTCGCCGCCTGTGGTTCGGGCGATTCCAAGAGCTCCGACAAGGCGGACGGCGGCGCGAAGGAGGGCGGCATCAAGGTCAGCCCGATAGCCGCCCTGAAGACCATCGAGACGTCCACGGACAAGGCCGACACCGCCAAGGTCGACGGCACGACCACCATGGGCACCCAGTCGACCATGGACATGGACGGCGTCATGGGCTGGTCCGACGGCATCACGGGTGACGTCACGGTGAGCTTCACCGGCGGTACGCAGGCCCAGCAGATGGAGCAGCTCGGCCAGTCGAAGATCAACTACCGCTATCTGAAGAACGGCTTCTACGCGAACATGGGGCCCAAGTTCGCGGCCCAGGCGGGTGGCGGCAAGCACTGGGTGGAGTACGACTACGACACCCTCGCCGAGATGAGCGGCGCGGCCGGTGAGGTCTTCAAGGACCAGATGCAGAACGCGACGCCCAACCAGTCGGTGAAGATGCTGCTGGCCTCGGGCGACGTGAAGCGCGTGGGCGAGGAGAAGGTCCGCGGGGTGAAGGCGACCCACTACTCGGGGACGGTCGACGTCACGGACCTCACGAAGAAGAGCGCGAACCTCGACGACGCGAAGTCGGCGGAGCTGAAGAAGCAGTTCGAGCAGGCCGGGATGAGCACCGAGCAGATCGACATCTGGGTCAACGACGACGATCTGCTGGTCAAGAAGATCGAGAAGGCCGACACGAAGAACGGCCCCTTCCAGCAGACCGCCTACTACACCGACTACGGCACGCCGCTGTCGGTCGCGAAGCCCGCGGCCTCGGACACCGTGAGCTTCAAGGACCTGATGAAGCAGCAGCAGCCCGCGGCGTAGTACGCGCCGGCTGTCGGCCTAGGACCCCACCACCGGACAACCCGGAGGAATCACGGCTTTCCTTCGGGTAATCTCCACCGAAGCAAATTGGATCAAATGTTCCTAGGGGTGGGGTCATGAGTTTTTCTGTACGCGGGGGACGCAAGAGAACCGCTGGCGCGGCGCTGGCGGCCGTGCTGCTGGCCGGCGGCGCGGTCAGCTGCGGGTCGGAGAAGTCCGACAAGGCGGGGGCGGACATGGCGCCCGCGGCGGCCGTGAAGAAGGCCGCGGCCAAGACCGAGGACCTCACGTCGTTCACGTTCCGGATGAAGGGCAGCGTCCCGGGGGACGGGCGGGTCCAGGCCGACGCGGCGATGAGCACCAAGCCGCTCGCCATGCGGATGAAGATGTCCGCGCCCGACCAGGGCCCGGACAAGGTCGAGATGCGGTTCGTCGGTGGCGCGCTCTACCTCGGCGGTGGCGCGGCGGCCGCCAAGGAGATGGACGGCAAGAGCTGGATCAAGTTCGACGCCAAGAGCCTGGGCGAGAAGGGCGGGAAGTCCCCCGCCAGCTCGCTCTCCGGGCAGGCCGACAACAACCCGGCCGACCAGTCCACGCTCCTGACCGGCTCCAAGGACCTCAAGAAGGTCGGCAGCGAGTCCGTCGGCGGCGTCGAGACCACGCGCTACACGGGCACGGTCAGCCTCGACCAGCTGCACAAGCTCGCCAAGGACGGGGACGCGGCGACCCAGAAGCGCCGCGAGAAGAGCATCAAGCAGTACGAGGACATGGGCATCAAGAAGCTCACGATGGACCTGTGGGTCGACGGCGAGGACCACACCAAGCAGTTCCGCGCCCGCGGCAAGGCCGACAAGGGTGCGCTCGACATGACCGTCACCTTCCTCGACTACAACAAGCCGGTGCACGTCGAGGCCCCGCCGAAGAAGCTGGTCATGGACCTCGGCGAGGAGATGAAGGGCCTCCAGGGCTGACCGGATTTGCCTGTCGCGGACCCGTTCGCGTACGCTTCCACAGAAGCCAAAGACCGCTGGTCGTTGCCGTGTGCTCGCAAGAGTGTGCGGTGGCCGAAGGATCCGCTGATGACTGCGGACGACCCGCGTAGGTGACTGTGGAAGTGCTCCCGGATTCTGTTCGGTCGAGCTCATGCCCCGGCGCCCGCGCCGGGGCGTTCTGTTTTTCCCAGCCCCTTCTGAGCGGTCCTCATCACCCGGAAGGAGGCCGACGCTCTATGCCGACGCCCGACAAGGCTGCCGCGGTAGCCGAGCTCACGGACAAGTTCCGCAGCTCGAACGCCGCCGTGCTGACCGAGTACCGGGGTCTCACCGTGGCCCAGCTCAAGCAGCTGCGCCGTTCGCTCGGTGAGAACTCCGAGTACGCCGTGGTGAAGAACACGCTGACCAAGATCGCGGCCAACGAGGCCGGGATCAACACGCTGGACGACCTGTTCACGGGTCCGACGGCGGTCGCCTTCGTCACCGGTGACCCGGTGGAGTCGGCGAAGGGTCTTCGTGACTTCGCCAAGGAGAACCCCAACCTCGTCATCAAGGGCGGTGTCCTTGACGGCAAGGCGCTGTCCGCCGACGAGTTCAAGAAGCTCGCGGACCTCGAGTCCCGCGAGGTTCTGCTCAGCAAGCTGGCCGGCGCGTTCAAGGGCAAGCAGTCGCAGGCTGCTCAGCTCTTCCAGGCGCTGCCGTCGAAGTTCGTCCGCACCGCGGAGGCGCTTCGTGCCAAGCAGGCCGAGCAGGGCGGTGCCGAGTAATTCGGCTCGCACATTGACCGCCGCCTGAGGCGACGGTCACAGCGGGCCCAACGTACGCCCGCCTTCATGTACACCCGGCACCAGCCGAATTAGTGGAAGGACGCCACCATGGCGAAGCTGTCCCAGGACGACCTGCTCGCGCAGTTCGAAGAGATGACCCTCATCGAGCTCTCCGAGTTCGTGAAGGCCTTCGAGGAGAAGTTCGACGTCACCGCCGCCGCGGCCACCGTCGCCGTCGCCGCCGGTGCCCCGGGCGCCCCGGCCGAGGCTGCCGAGGAGCAGGACGAGTTCGACGTCATCCTCACCGGCGCCGGCGAGAAGAAGATCCAGGTCATCAAGGTCGTGCGCGAGCTCACCTCCCTGGGCCTCAAGGAGGCCAAGGACCTCGTCGACGGCACCCCGAAGCCGGTCCTCGAGAAGGTCACCAAGGAGGCCGCCGAGAAGGCTGCCGAGTCCCTCAAGGGCGCCGGTGCCTCCGTCGAGGTCAAGTGACTTCGAGAGTCGTCTGACTCTTCCGGGCCGTAAGGCTCTCGCGCTGTAACGCGTGCGTACCGAAGGGCGATCACCCAAGTGGGTGGTCGCCTTTCGGCGTTCTCGGGCACTCCCGCCACGGGTGCCTTGCGATGTCGGTCCCGACGAGTATGGTGATCTTCGTTGTGCCTCGGGACGCCCCGTGACGGTGACGATCCCAGAGCCAAGTCCGGGCAAGGGGGGCCTTGACGAACCGCACGCAGCGCGCAATTCTCAGGACGCGTCGTCACAACGATCCGGATCCGAGGCATGGATCGGCGGCGAAGAGGGCAGTATCGATGTGCATCGAGGGCGTGGCTTGCAGCAGGGGTTGAGAACAACGAGGGTCTTCAAAAACCCGCACTGGACATCAGTGGGCCTAGTGGCTACACTGACCCTTTGCGCTGCCTGTTAGCTGCCTCCTGCCCGTCACCAGGGGCATGCCCATGCTTGAGCACTGTGGACCGATCCTTCCCTGACCTGGGAAGTCTGTCTCTGTGTCCCGCTTGGGACCGGTACGCGCGTAGTGAGTCCGAGCCCTCGGAAGGACCCCCTCTTGGCCGCCTCGCGCACTGCCTCGACCGCGAATACGAACAACGGCGCCAGCACCGCCCCGCTGCGCATCTCCTTTGCAAAGATCAAGGAGCCCCTCGAGGTTCCGAACCTTCTTGCGCTGCAGACCGAGAGCTTTGACTGGCTGCTCGGCAATGACGCGTGGAAGGCTCGTGTCGAGGCGGCTCTGGACAGCGGACAGGACGTCCCCACCAAGTCCGGTCTGGAGGAGATCTTCGAGGAGATCTCCCCGATCGAGGACTTCTCCGGGTCGATGTCCCTGACGTTCCGCGACCACCGTTTCGAGCCCCCGAAGAACTCGATCGACGAGTGCAAGGAGCGCGACTTCACGTTCGCCGCCCCGCTCTTCGTCACCGCTGAGTTCACCAACAACGAGACCGGCGAGATCAAGTCCCAGACGGTCTTCATGGGCGATTTCCCGCTCATGACGAACAAGGGCACCTTCGTCATCAACGGCACCGAGCGTGTCGTCGTGTCGCAGCTGGTCCGTTCGCCCGGCGTCTACTTCGATTCCTCGATCGACAAGACGTCCGACAAGGACATCTTCTCCGCCAAGATCATCCCGTCCCGGGGTGCCTGGCTGGAGATGGAGATCGACAAGCGCGACATGGTCGGTGTCCGCATCGACCGCAAGCGCAAGCAGTCGGTCACCGTTCTGCTCAAGGCTCTCGGTTGGACGACCGAGCAGATCCTCGAGGAGTTCGGCGAGTACGAGTCCATGCGCGCCACCCTGGAGAAGGACCACACCCAGGGCCAGGACGACGCGCTGCTCGACATCTACCGCAAGCTCCGTCCGGGCGAGCCGCCGACCCGTGAGGCCGCTCAGACGCTGCTTGAGAACCTCTACTTCAACCCGAAGCGCTACGACCTCGCGAAGGTCGGCCGCTACAAGGTCAACAAGAAGCTGGGTGCGGACGCTCCGCTCGACGCGGGCATCCTCACGGTCGAGGACATCATCGCCTCGATCAAGTACCTGGTGAAGCTGCACGCCGGTGAGGTCGAGACCGTTGGCGACAGCGGCACGTCGATCGTCGTCGAGACCGACGACATCGACCACTTCGGCAACCGTCGTCTGCGCAACGTCGGCGAGCTCATCCAGAACCAGGTCCGTACGGGTCTGGCTCGTATGGAGCGCGTCGTGCGTGAGCGCATGACGACCCAGGACGTCGAGGCGATCACTCCGCAGACCCTGATCAACATTCGCCCGGTCGTGGCGTCGATCAAGGAATTCTTCGGCACCTCGCAGCTGTCGCAGTTCATGGACCAGAACAACCCGCTGTCGGGTCTCACCCACAAGCGCCGTCTGTCGGCGCTTGGCCCGGGTGGTCTCTCCCGTGAGCGGGCGGGCTTCGAGGTCCGTGACGTGCACCCGTCCCACTACGGCCGCATGTGCCCGATCGAGACGCCCGAAGGCCCGAACATCGGTCTGATCGGTTCGCTGGCTTCGTACGGCCGCGTCAACGCGTTCGGCTTCGTCGAGACGCCGTACCGCAAGGTCGTCGACGGCCAGGTCACCGACGACGTCGACTACCTGACGGCCGACGAGGAGGACCGCTTCGTCATCGCGCAGGCCAACGCGCCGCTGACGGACGACCTCCACTACGCCGAGCCGCGCGTCCTGATCCGC
Organism: Streptomyces kanamyceticus; assembly: GCF_008704495.1. Taxonomy (NCBI): domain Bacteria; kingdom Bacillati; phylum Actinomycetota; class Actinomycetes; order Kitasatosporales; family Streptomycetaceae; genus Streptomyces; species Streptomyces kanamyceticus. The sequence continues at coordinate 4,190,520 of NZ_CP023699.1, read as the reverse complement.
CGTCGTGGCGGAGAGATCGACTACGTGCCCGGCACGGACGTCGACTACATGGACGTCTCGCCGCGCCAGATGGTGTCGGTCGCGACCGCGATGATCCCGTTCCTCGAGCACGACGACGCCAACCGCGCGCTCATGGGCGCGAACATGATGCGTCAGGCCGTGCCGCTGATCACCGCCGAGGCCCCCCTCGTCGGCACCGGCATGGAGTACCGCTGTGCGGTCGACGCCGGTGACGTGATCAAGGCCGAGAAGGCGGGTGTGGTCCAGGAGGTCTCCGCGGACTACGTCACCGTCACGAACGACGACGGCACGTACACCACGTACCGCATCGCCAAGTTCTCCCGGTCGAACCAGGGCACCTCCGTCAACCAGAAGGTTGTCGTCGACGAGGGCGCCCGCGTGATCGAGGGCCAGGTCCTGGCCGACGGTCCCGCGACCGAAGAGGGCGAGATGGCCCTCGGCAAGAACCTGCTCGTGGCGTTCATGCCCTGGGAAGGTCACAACTACGAGGACGCGATCATCCTGTCGCAGCGCCTCGTGCAGGACGACGTCCTCTCCTCGATCCACATCGAGGAGCACGAGGTCGACGCCCGTGACACCAAGCTCGGCCCGGAGGAGATCACCCGGGACATCCCGAACGTCTCCGAAGAGGTCCTCGCCGACCTCGACGAGCGCGGCATCATCCGTATCGGTGCCGAGGTCGTCGCCGGTGACATCCTCGTCGGCAAGGTCACGCCCAAGGGTGAGACCGAGCTGACGCCGGAGGAGCGCCTGCTCCGCGCGATCTTCGGTGAGAAGGCGCGCGAGGTGCGCGACACCTCGCTGAAGGTGCCGCACGGCGAGATCGGCAAGGTCATCGGCGTCCGCGTCTTCGACCGTGAAGAGGGCGACGAGCTGCCGCCGGGCGTGAACCAGCTGGTTCGTGTCTACGTGGCGCAGAAGCGCAAGATCACGGACGGCGACAAGCTCGCCGGTCGCCACGGCAACAAGGGTGTTATCTCGAAGATCCTTCCGATCGAGGACATGCCGTTCCTCGAGGACGGAACTCCGGTCGACATCATCCTGAACCCGCTGGGTGTGCCGTCCCGAATGAACCCGGGACAGGTCCTGGAGATCCACCTCGGCTGGCTCGCCAGCCGCGGCTGGGACGTCTCCGGTCTGGCGGACGACTGGGCGCAGCGCCTGCAGGCCATCGGCGCCGACCAGGTGCCCGCGGGCACCAACGTCGCGACCCCGGTCTTCGACGGCGCCCGTGAGGACGAGATCTCCGGTCTCTTCGAGGCCACGATCCCGAACCGCGACGGTGACCGTCTGGTCCAGCCGTCCGGCAAGGCGAACCTGTTCGACGGCCGCTCCGGCGAGCCGTTCCCGGAGCCGATCTCGGTCGGCTACATGTACATCCTCAAGCTGCACCACCTGGTCGACGACAAGCTGCACGCGCGTTCGACCGGTCCGTACTCCATGATCACCCAGCAGCCGCTGGGTGGTAAGGCTCAGTTCGGTGGTCAGCGCTTCGGTGAGATGGAGGTGTGGGCGCTTGAGGCTTATGGCGCCGCGTACGCCCTCCAGGAGCTGCTGACGATCAAGTCCGACGACGTGACCGGCCGCGTGAAGGTCTACGAGGCCATCGTCAAGGGCGAGAACATCCCCGAGCCCGGCATCCCTGAGTCCTTCAAGGTGCTCATCAAGGAAATGCAGTCGCTCTGCCTCAACGTGGAGGTGCTGTCCTCGGACGGCATGTCCATCGAGATGCGTGACACCGACGAGGACGTCTTCCGCGCGGCGGAGGAGCTCGGTATCGACCTGTCCCGGCGCGAGCCGAGCAGCGTCGAAGAGGTCTGACGGGTTGGCCGGCCGGATCTCGTATCCGGCCGGCTCTCCCCGGACCCGTTCAGACCATGATTGAGACACGACCCCGAAAGAGGGATTGACGACAAGTGCTCGACGTCAACTTCTTCGACGAGCTGCGGATCGGCCTTGCCACCGCGGACGACATCCGACAGTGGTCGCACGGCGAGGTCAAGAAGCCGGAGACCATCAACTACCGCACGCTCAAGCCCGAGAAGGACGGACTCTTCTGCGAGAAGATCTTCGGTCCGACCCGGGACTGGGAGTGCTACTGCGGCAAGTACAAGCGTGTCCGCTTCAAGGGCATCATCTGTGAGCGCTGTGGCGTCGAGGTCACTCGCGCCAAGGTGCGCCGTGAGCGGATGGGCCACATTGAGCTGGCCGCGCCCGTCACGCACATCTGGTACTTCAAGGGCGTCCCGTCGCGCCTGGGCTACCTCCTCGACCTCGCCCCGAAGGACCTCGAGAAGGTCATCTACTTCGCGGCGTACATGATCACTTTCGTGGACGAGGAGCGCCGCACCCGCGACCTGCCCTCCCTGGAGGCGCACGTCTCCGTGGAGCGCCAGCAGGTCGAGAACCGTCGCGACTCCGACCTGGAGGCCCGCGCCAAGAAGCTCGAGACCGACCTGGCCGAGCTCGAGGCCGAGGGCGCCAAGGCCGACGTGCGCCGCAAGGTGCGCGAAGGTGCCGAGCGCGAGATGAAGCAGCTGCGCGACCGTGCGCAGCGCGAGATCGACCGTCTCGACGAGGTGTGGAACCGCTTCAAGAACCTCAAGGTCCAGGACCTCGAGGGCGACGAGCTGCTCTACCGCGAGCTGCGTGACCGCTTCGGCACGTACTTCGACGGCTCGATGGGTGCCGCGGCGCTGCAGAAGCGCCTGGAGTCCTTCGACCTCGACGAGGAGGCCGAGCGCCTCCGCGAGATCATCCGTACCGGCAAGGGCCAGAAGAAGACCCGTGCGCTCAAGCGCCTCAAGGTCGTCTCCGCGTTCCTGCAGACGAGCAACAGCCCCAAGGGCATGGTGCTCGACTGCGTGCCGGTCATCCCGCCGGACCTGCGTCCGATGGTGCAGCTGGACGGTGGCCGCTTCGCGACCTCCGACCTGAACGACCTGTACCGCCGCGTGATCAACCGCAACAACCGCCTGAAGCGACTCCTTGACCTCGGTGCCCCCGAGATCATCGTGAACAACGAGAAGCGCATGCTTCAGGAGGCCGTCGACGCGCTCTTCGACAACGGCCGTCGTGGTCGCCCGGTCACGGGCCCCGGCAACCGTCCGCTGAAGTCGCTGTCCGACATGCTCAAGGGCAAGCAGGGCCGCTTCCGTCAGAACCTTCTCGGTAAGCGTGTGGACTACTCCGCGCGTTCCGTGATCGTCGTCGGCCCGCAGCTGAAGCTGCACCAGTGTGGTCTGCCGAAGGCCATGGCGCTGGAGCTCTTCAAGCCGTTCGTGATGAAGCGCCTGGTCGACCTGAACCACGCGCAGAACATCAAGTCGGCGAAGCGCATGGTCGAGCGCGGCCGCACGGTCGTGTACGACGTGCTGGAAGAGGTCATCGCCGAGCACCCGGTTCTCCTGAACCGTGCGCCGACGCTGCACCGCCTCGGCATCCAGGCCTTCGAGCCGCAGCTGGTCGAGGGCAAGGCCATCCAGATCCACCCGCTCGTCTGCACCGCGTTCAACGCGGACTTCGACGGTGACCAGATGGCCGTGCACCTGCCGCTCTCCGCGGAGGCGCAGGCCGAGGCCCGCATCCTGATGCTGTCCTCGAACAACATCCTCAAGCCCGCCGACGGCCGTCCGGTCACGATGCCGACCCAGGACATGGTCCTCGGTCTGTTCTTCCTGACCACCGACGGTGAGCTCCGTGACACCAAGGGCGAGGGCCGTGCGTTCGGCTCCGTCGCCGAGGCGATCATGGCGTTCGACGCCGGCGAGCTGGCGCTCCAGTCGACGGTCGACATCCGCTTCCCGGTGGGCACCATCCCGCCGCGTGGCTGGGTGCCGCCGGTCGCCGAGGAGGGCGAGCAGGAGTACCAGCAGGGCGACAGCTTCCGGCTGCGTACGTCCCTGGGCCGCGCGCTCTTCAACGAGCTGCTGCCCGAGGACTACCCGTTCGTCGACTACTCGGTCGGCAAGAAGCAGCTCTCCGAGATCGTCAACGACCTCGCCGAGCGCTACCCCAAGGTCATCGTGGCGGCGACGCTCGACAACCTGAAGGCGGCGGGCTTCTTCTGGGCGACCCGCTCCGGTGTCACCGTGGCCATCTCCGACGTCGTGGTCCCCGAGGCCAAGAAGGCGATCGTCAAGGGCTACGAGGCGCAGGACGAGAAGGTCCAGAAGCAGTACGAGCGCGGTCTGATCACCAAGGACGAGCGCACACAGGAGCTCATCGCGATCTGGACCAAGGCGACCAACGAGGTTGCCGAGGCGATGAACGCGAACTTCCCCAAGACGAACCCCATCTTCATGATGGTTGACTCGGGTGCCCGAGGAAACATGATGCAGATGCGTCAGATCGCCGGTATGCGTGGTCTGGTGTCGAACGCGAAGAACGAGACGATCCCGCGTCCGATCAAGGCCTCGTTCCGCGAGGGCCTCTCGGTCCTTGAGTACTTCATCTCCACGCACGGTGCCCGTAAGGGTCTGGCGGACACGGCTCTCCGTACCGCCGACTCCGGTTACCTCACCCGTCGTCTGGTCGACGTCTCTCAGGACGTCATCATTCGCGAGGAGGACTGTGGCACCGAGCGCGGTCTGAAGCTCAAGATCGCGGTCAAGGGCGAGGACGGTGTGCTCCGCAAGACGGAGAACGTCGAGACCTCGGTGTACGCCCGCATGCTGGCCGAGGACGTCGTCATCGACGGCAAGGTCATCGCGCCGGCCAACGTCGACCTCGGTGACGTCCTCATCGACGCCCTGGTCGCCAACGGCGTCGAGGAGGTCAAGACCCGCTCGGTCCTGACCTGTGAGTCCGCGGTCGGCACCTGTGCCTTCTGCTACGGCCGTTCGCTCGCCACCGGCAAGCTGGTCGACATCGGTGAGGCGGTCGGCATCATCGCCGCCCAGTCCATCGGTGAGCCCGGCACGCAGCTGACGATGCGTACCTTCCACACCGGTGGTGTGGCCGGTGACGACATCACCCAGGGTCTGCCCCGTGTCGTCGAGCTCTTCGAGGCTCGTACGCCCAAGGGTGTCGCCCCGATCTCGGAGGCGGCTGGCCGCATCCGTATCGAGGAGACCGAGAAGACCAAGAAGATCGTCGTCACGCCGGACGACGGCAGCGACGAGACTCCCTTCCCGATCTCGAAGCGCGCCAAGGTCCTCGTGCGTGAGGGTGACCACGTCGAGGTGGGCCAGAAGCTCACCTTCGGTGCCACCAACCCGCACGACGTGCTGCGGATCCTCGGTCAGCGCGCGGTCCAGGTCCACCTGGTCGGCGAAGTCCAGAAGGTCTACAACAGCCAGGGCGTGTCGATCCACGACAAGCACATCGAGATCATCATCCGGCAGATGCTGCGCCGCGTGACGATCATCGAGTCCGGCGACGCGGAGCTGCTGCCGGGCGAGCTCGTCGAGCGCTCGAAGTTCGAGACCGAGAACCGTCGTGTGGTGACGGAAGGCGGCCACCCGGCCTCCGGCCGTCCGCAGCTGATGGGTATCACCAAGGCCTCGCTGGCGACGGAGTCGTGGCTGTCCGCGGCTTCCTTCCAGGAGACGACCAGGGTCCTGACGGACGCGGCGATCAACGCCAAGTCCGACTCCCTGATCGGCCTCAAGGAGAACGTCATCATCGGTAAGCTCATCCCGGCCGGTACGGGTCTTTCCCGCTACCGCAACATCCGGGTCGAGCCGACCGAAGAGGCCAAGGCCGCGATGTACTCGGCCGTCGGCTACGACGACATCGACTACTCGCCGTTCGGCACGGGCTCCGGCCAGGCCGTTCCGCTGGAGGACTACGACTACGGTCCGTACAACCAGTAAGCGGAGTAAGCGAGTCGCTTGAGTTGAAGGGCGGTCACCCCGTTGTGGACGGGGTGACCGCCCTTCGGCGTTGTCAGGCCCGCGGCCGCAGGTAGGGCTGCAGGTGGTGCAGGCGGGTGTGGTGGTCGGGGTGCGAGGCGAGGAGCCGGGCCCGCGAATCCTGCTGGTGTCCCGCGTGGGTGCCGAGGGGGAGTGCCGAGTGCTCGGCGCGTTCCATCTGGTCGAGGACCTCGACGAGCATCGGCGCGAAGCCGAGTGCCGCCGCCTGCTGGTCGGCGCGGAGCTCCGCGCGGCGGCCCGTCGCGGCGATGGCGTACGGCATGACGAGGAGCAGCAACGGAAGGCCGTAGAGCGTCTGGACGGTGGCGGCGACCAGGCCGCCGAACACCATGATGATGAGCCCCGCCCCGAAGCAGGACAGGCAGCCGGAGAAGCGGCGGACCCCGGCGGCGGCGCCGCGCACCACGCGCCAGGCGAGGCGTCCCGGCAGCGCGTACCAGTAGCCGAGCAGGGTCGACCAGGAGTGGCCGCCGATGTGATGGCCGAGCTCGTGCGCGAGGACGGCGGCGAGCTGGCCCGAGGGCAGCCGGTCCACGGCGAAGCGGGTGACGCCGACGATGTGGCCCGCGGCGGCCACCGCGTTCAGGTCGTCGCTGTCCTCGATCCACAGCTGGTACGTACGTCCTTCGACGCCCGCGCGTGCGGTGACCTCGTGCCAGACCGGCTGGAGGCGGGCGAGCTCCTGCTGGGTCGGGTAGCGCAGCCGCAGCAGGTGGCGGGCGATGACGCCCTCGGCGGCGCGATTGAAGATCAGCAGTCCGCTCAGCAGCCACAGCAGGACGAGGATCAGGCCGATCCCGCCCAGGAACAGCGCGACCATGCCGACGATCACCAGGCTGCAGAGGAAGTTCGGCACGTGGAGGAACAGCCCGCCGATGGCGGCGGCGTCGGCGCCGCGCTGGCGCTCGGCGAGGTGGACTCGGCGCTGGTCGAGGGTGAGTTCGTGGGGGTGGGGCTGGGGCGGCTGGGGTGGGGAGTAGGGCTCCTGGGGGTACTGAGGCTCCTGCGGATACGAGGGAGCGGCTGGGGCTGCCGGGGTGCCCGGGTACTGCGGCTCCTGGGGATAGGCCGGTGGCGGCGTCGGGTCGGCGGGGCCCTGTGGGTCCGGCTGGGGCGTCGGCGGTGGTGTCATGGGGATCCTCGGTCGGGTGGTGAGAGGTCAGCCGATGAGCAGAGAGGCGGGGATCAGGGCCGTGCCCGTGCAGTAGGCGATCAGGCCGGTGCGGATCCACTGGTGCTTGCGGGCGGCGATCCCGCTGGTCTCGTCGAGCGCGGTGAGCAGCGCGGCGGCCGGGTCGCGCGCGGTCTCGGTCAGCGCGTCCGCCAGCGTGCCGGTGCGGGCGGCGAGCCGGATGTCGCCGAAGTACGTGAGGGGCCTGCCCGGTGTCCACGGTGAGTCCCGGTAGCGCGGCAGCACGGTCATCAGCAGGGAGAACAGCGAGAGGACCAGGCTGAGGACGCCGCACCACCACACGAACTGGCCCGGCAGGCCGAGCCGGCCCGGTGTCCACTCGCTGCCCGCGAGCCGCCCGCTGAAGATGCCGCCGGTCAGGCCGAGCGCGGCCACCAGGACGGCGGCCTTGGCGTCGGCCCTGGCGATCTCGGTGCGGAGCTCGGCGAGCAGCCGCTCGCCGACCTCTGTGCGGGTGTACGTGGGTGACGGGTCGGTGGAGGACGTCACCGGGGCCGGTCCCCGGGGTCCGGCGGCTGCTCCAGGTATCCGCCCTCGGGCGCGGGAGAGACCGGGGGAGAAGTCGGGGGAGCGGCCGGTGCCGGTGGCTCCTTGCCCGCTCCGGGAAGCCGCTGGTTGAGGATGTCGTTGGCCACCTGCATGGCGAGGCGGCGTGGCTGCTCCTTCTGGTAGTCCTCCAGTTCGTCGCCGTTGAGCAGCTGACCGGCAAGGTCGGACTGGACCTGGATCAGCTGGCGCTGGTCGCTGAGCACGTGTTCGGCGACGAGCTGGGTGTCCTCGGGGTGCTGGGACAGATGCAGCGCGAGGGCCGCGGTGCCGCCCCGCTGCAGGTGGTACTGGTAGAAGTCGATCTTCTGGGTCTGGATCTCCCGGAGCTGCTGGTCCCGCAGCAGCTCCAGCTCGTGGTCCTGGTGCTGCGCCCGCATCCGCAGGGCGTGCTGCGGGTCCAGGAGCTCACCGGCGTACCGGATGTCCCGCAGCTGCCTGCGGTGCGTGATCGCCGCCTCGTCGAGCCGCAGCCGCACCGCGCAGCCGACGCGCAGCCCGATGGCGGAGGCGAAGCCGCCGGGCACGGAGTCGACGGCCCGCCGCACCGCGGACTCGGCCGCCGGGCTCTCCTCGATGGAGTGGCCCCGGGTGATCGGCCGCGCCAGCTGTTCCAGCTCGCCGCGGAGCCTGCTGGGGACGTTGCGCTCGCCGCTGGTCACGTACCGCGTGGGATCGCCGACCTGCCAGCTCATGTCGATGCTCGCGGCGAAGGTGAAGGCGTCGTCGTCGCTGGGCAGTTCCAGGTCGAGATGGACGGTGTGCAGTCCCATGTCGACCTCGTACACCGCCGTGTAGCGCTGGGACGCGGCGTCCCCGCGCGTGGGTCGGTGCGGCGGGACGAACGCGGCGTACGTCCCGCCCGCCGTGGCGAAGACCAGGGCGTGGTCGATCCCGGTGGCGGGGCGCCGGGCGAACTCGAAGCGGGAGATCGGCCGCACGGTGAGGACCGGGTCCACCAACTGCGTGTGGCGGTCGGCGTGTTGCTGCCACTCGGGCGGGCGGCGGAAGTCCGCCATGTGCTCAACTCCTCGATGGGTGGGCGGTCAGTACGGTCGTCAGGCGTCCGGCGACTTCGGGCGGCGGCCCGCCGCGGCTGCCCGGCACGGTGCGCAGCAGATGGCTGAGCCGGGCCAGGTCCTCGCCGCTGACGACGAGCCGGGGCAGCAGCGCGGCGAGCGCGTGCTCGGTACCGGGGCGCCGTTCGGCCTCGTACACCCAGGAGCGCAGCGCGGCGAGGGCGGCCCGGGTGTGCGTGCGGTCGTTCAGGGCGAGGCGCCAGAGCGTGGCCAGGTCGCGGATGCCGTCCGGGTCGTCGACGCCCTCCTCCGTGAACCAGGCGAGCACCCCGTCCTCGTCGGTGTGCGCGCAGGCCGTGACGAACGCGGCGAGCACGAAGGAGCGGACGGCGGGTGACTCCTGGTGGCCGAGGGCGGCCAGCGAGCCGAGCATCTCGGTGCGGTCACCCGCGGCGAGGAGCAGTGCGGCGGACTGGGCGAGCTGGACCTGTTCGTAGTCGCTGCTGGCGTCGGTGCGGGCGCGGCCCGCGAGCGCGTCGAGGGCGGCGGGCGCCTGGTCGGGGCTGAGCGGCGCGAGCAGGGCGTGGCCGCGGATCGCGGTCCAGCGGCGGGCGTAGTGCCGGTCGGTGCACCACTGGGTGAGGATCCGGGGGACCGCGGGGACACCGATGAGGTGCGCCAGGGTCAGCGCGTTGGCGGCGATGAGGCGGGGCGCGAAGGCGCGGGCGGTGGCCCAGCCGTCGATGAGCTGCGCCATGGCGGACGGCAGGTCGGCGGCGGCGAGCATCGCGGTGCAGGCGGCGGCCCGGGTGCGGACGACGGGACGGCCGTCGGCGGCGAGCTGCTTGATCCAGCGGATCAGTGCGGGGCGCGCGGACGGGTGCCCGGTCCACACCTCGTCGAGCAGGACGCGGGCGGTGCGCGGGTCCTCGTACTCGGCCATCAGCTGGGGGACCGGGCCCCACTCGGTGGACTCGTTCTCCTCGTAGCCCCGGGCGCGGGCCAGGCGCAGGCGCTCGGCGGGGGACGAGCCGAAGACGGGGATCCGCGCGGGCTCCTCGGGGGTCTCGGTCAGCTGGAGCTCCGCGTAGAGCCGGTCGCCGAGTTCGGCGGCGAGCGCGTACGGCGCCTGGTCGAAGACCGCGAGGGCGATCAGGAACGCCTTGTCCCGCAGGTCGGTCGCGGAGTCGTCGAACCACTGCCGCACCCGCTGCTCGACGGTGGCCTTGCTGAACCCCGCGAGATCGTCCAGGGACGCGGTGCCACGGTGGACGTCGGCGAGCCTGGCGGCGAAGGCGGCCAGTTCCCGCGGACGGTGGTCGTGGGCGAGGAAGTCGCGCGCCACGTCGAGACCGGCGGCTTCGTCGGCGCCGCTGTCGCCGAGCAGGTGGCCGAGGTGGTTGTGGAGGATGTCGGCGGCCCGCGGTGGCTCCCACCGCTCGGTTCCGACACCGTGCAGGGCGGCGGACCGCTCGGCGGTCACGACCAGGTAGCCGTCGTGTTCGCGCAGGCGTTCCCGTACGGCGAGTACGTGGTGCTCGCGCAGCGGACGCCCCCGGCTGAGGGCGAGCTCGCACAGCACGTGCCCCTGCGCCCCGGTGAGCTGGTCAGGGAGCGCGGCGGGGGACACCTCGGGGTCCAGGGCCCGCACGGCTCGCACGCCGACCCGGTGCAGCAGCATCAGGGCGGCGGCCCTGCGGCCGGTGGAGTGTGCCCCGGTGAGGATCACCACCCGCTCACTGGACAGCCGTTCGAGGGCGGGGCCGAAGGAGTCGCTCTCCGCGAAGACCGCGGCAAGCCCGTCGAGTTCGGCGCGCGGTATCTCACCGGAGGCGTGCCGCGGCCCGGCGGGACCGTGGTGGTGGTGCTCGGTCTTGCCGCCCATGAAGACGTCGCCCGTGACCTGGCCGCCGGACACCCCGTGCTGGTCGGCGCCGACCAGGGAGCCGCCGAACACGGTCGAGGCGCCGAGGATGAACTCCGGTGCGTGCTCGATGAGTTCACGCCGCGCGGCATGGGCCTCCTGCGGCTCGTCGGGCTGCTCCTGCGCCCCGTTCGCGGTGTCCTGCGGCACTTGTGTCGGTGCCTGCGCCGGTGTCTCGCCGCCGTCGGCGGCCGGGGCGGCGGGGCTCTCGCGGTCCGCCCGCTCATCGGCGTACGCGGTCATGAGTCCGTACCGCTCGGTGCGGGTGCGGGTGCGCCGCTGCCGCCGAGGTGGACGTCGCCGTGCACCGTCCCGCCGGACACCCCGTGCTGGTCGCCGCCGACCAGGGAGCCGCCGAAGGCGGGCGCGCCGCCGTTGAAGGTGAAGGTGGCACCGCCTGCTGGAGCACCGCTCGCCGGAGCGCCGCCTGCCGGAGCGGCTGCTTCCCGCCCCGGCGCCGGACGCTCCCCCGAGCTGACATCCGGCGCCGGGGCTCCCCCCTCCCCCCTCTCGCAGTGGTCATCCGCCCCGGCGGGCACAGGCCCGTGCAGCCACGCGCGCAGCGGCCCGTTCTTGCTGGCCACGGTCACGGCGTGGAACTCGTCGGCAGGAACGCCAGGGCTGTCGTGCCGCACGATCCCCGCGTGCACGCTCTCCGAGACGACGAGTGCGAAATCGTTCGTACGTTCCCGCAGCGCTCTGCGCAGTACGTCGCCGTCGAGCAGTCGGCAGGCGTGGTTGAGGTCGGACCCCACCCAGCCGTCGAGCTCGTCGACCGCGACGTACCCGGTGGCGAGCACGGCGCGCAGCCGGATCTGCGCGGAGCTCGACGCCATCCGGTTCACCGCCCGCAGCTGGGCGGGCACCTCGTCGAGCAGGGCGCGCAGCAGGGCGCGCACCGAGGCGTTGGCGTCGATCAGTTCCATCACGGAGTCGCCGCGGTCGGCGCGGAGCCGCAGGGTCTCGTCGACGTCGGCGCTTTCGAGGGCGCGGTCGGTGATGTCGTACAACATGCGCCGCAGATACGCCTGTTCGACGTCGTCGCGGTCGCTGTACTTCTCGATGTCGAGCAGCAGGATCGTGCGGCTCACGGGGTCGGTCATGGTCGCCCTTCGCTCGGGGAGCGGCATGACCTGAAGCGTGCCGAGGACCGGCTCCCCGTGGTGAGGGCGGATGACGCACTCGAAGTGTGACCGTGTGCACAGAGTCGCTCTCGGGGGAGAAGGGGTCGCTCTCGGTCACCAGGGTCCCGGCCGCTCGGCGCGTGCGATGCGCCGCAGCACGTCCGGCCGCATGATCACCAGGGCGCGCCGCCCGGTGGTCACCACGCCGCGGTCCCGCAACTCCTTGAGCAGCCGCTGCACCATCTCCCGGGACGCCCCGACGGACCCGGCGAGCTCCTGTTTGCTCAGCGGTACGGCGAGCTCGACGCCCTCGTCCGTACGGCGCCCGTGCGTACGGGCGAGGTCGAGGAGCAGCGCGGCGAACCGCTCCCGCACGCTCATGGACGCGAATTCCAGGCGGCGCCTGTCGGCCGCCCTGGTGCGGTCGGACGTCAGCCCGAGCAGGGCGAACGAGGCGGCGGGGGAGCGGCCGAGGAACACCGTGAACCGCTCGTGCTCGACGGCGATCGCGCGTACGGCCTCCAGCGAGGTCACCGTCGCCGAGCGCGGCCGCCCGGTCAGCGCGGCGGATTCACCGATGATGTCGCCGGGGCCGCGCAGGGCGAGCAGCGCCTCGTAGCCGTTGGCGGCCGCCGCGGTGACCTTGGTCCAGCCGTGCAGGATGAGCAGGACGTGCGAGGACGGTTCGTTCTGGTGCAGGAGCTGGGTGCGCGGTCCGAAGTTCAGCTCGTGACCGAGCGTGAGGAGAGCGGACCGTTCGTCGCTCTCCAGGCGGGCGAGGAAGGGGACGCGGTCGTCCAGACCGTCGTCCCCGGGTAAGTGGGCCGCCGTCATGGGTCCCCCGATCGTCCAGCGGACCGATCAAGCTACTGACCCCGGGTCCACCATGAATATGGAACGCGCAGAATCGAGCGGATCGGGGCCTGGGAGGGGTACGCGGCGATGGGCGAGAAGTCCGGCGTGTCGCGGTGGCCTGCATTTGTTTTGACCAACCCCGATGAGGTAGGTACGCTCAGACCTTGTGCCTGGGGTGTGCCTGGGCTCGCGCGCGTGTCCTCAACCGCATCGTGAGTCCGAGAACGGCCACCGTAATCTGCGCCTCTTTCCGCCTTGCGGCGGGAGTCTGCAGCATTCGACACACCCGACCGCGTGGGTCGGCAACGTTCCAGGTTAGCTTTACTATTCGGCACACAGAAACCGGAGAAGTAGTGCCTACGATCCAGCAGCTGGTCCGGAAGGGCCGGCAGGACAAGGTCGAGAAGAACAAGACGCCCGCACTCGAGGGTTCGCCCCAGCGCCGCGGCGTCTGCACGCGTGTGTTCACGACCACCCCGAAGAAGCCGAACTCGGCCCTCCGTAAGGTCGCGCGTGTGCGTCTGACCTCCGGGATCGAGGTCACGGCCTACATTCCGGGTGAGGGACACAACCTGCAGGAGCACTCCATCGTGCTCGTGCGTGGTGGCCGTGTGAAGGACCTGCCGGGTGTTCGTTACAAGATCATCCGCGGCTCCCTTGACACCCAGGGTGTCAAGAACCGCAAGCAGGCCCGCAGCCGCTACGGCGCCAAGAAGGAGAAGTAAGAATGCCTCGTAAGGGCCCCGCCCCGAAGCGCCCGGTCATCATCGACCCGGTCTACGGTTCTCCTCTGGTGACCTCCCTCATCAACAAGGTGCTGCTGAACGGCAAGCGCTCCACCGCCGAGCGCATCGTGTACGGCGCCATGGAGGGCCTGAAGGAGAAGACCGGCAACGACCCGGTCATCACCCTCAAGCGCGCGCTCGAGAACATCAAGCCGACCCTCGAGGTCAAGTCCCGCCGTGTCGGTGGCGCGACCTACCAGGTCCCGATCGAGGTCAAGCCGGGCCGTGCGAACACGCTCGCCCTGCGCTGGCTCGTCGGTTACTCCCGCGCCCGTCGCGAGAAGACCATGACCGAGCGTCTGCTCAACGAGCTCCTCGACGCCTCCAACGGCCTCGGTGCCGCTGTGAAGAAGCGCGAGGACACCCACAAGATGGCCGAGTCCAACAAGGCCTTCGCGCACTACCGCTGGTAGTCGCTACCCACATCGAGACCGAGAGAAGACTGAGCCGATATGGCTACCACTTCACTTGACCTGGCCAAGGTGCGCAACATCGGCATCATGGCTCACATCGACGCGGGCAAGACGACGACCACCGAGCGGATCCTGTTCTACACCGGTGTCTCGTACAAGATCGGTGAGGTTCACGACGGCGCCGCCACCATGGACTGGATGGAGCAGGAGCAGGAGCGTGGCATCACGATCACCTCTGCTGCCACCACCTGTCACTGGCCGCTGAACGACGTCGACCACACCATCAACATCATCGACACCCCGGGCCACGTCGACTTCACCGTCGAGGTGGAGCGTTCGCTCCGCGTGCTCGACGGTGCCGTGACGGTGTTCGACGGCGTCGCCGGTGTTGAGCCGCAGTCCGAGACCGTGTGGCGTCAGGCGGACCGCTACGGCGTCCCGCGCATTTGCTTCGTCAACAAGCTCGACCGCACCGGTGCCGAGTTCCACCGTTGCGTCGACATGATCGTCGACCGCCTCGGCGCGACCCCGATCGTCATGCAGCTGCCCATCGGCGCGGAGGCTGACTTCAAGGGCGTCGTCGACCTCGTCACGATGAAGGCCTTCGTCTGGTCCGCAGAGACCAAGATGGGCGAGGCCTACGACATCGTCGACATCCCGGACACGCACACCGAGGCTGCCGACGAGTACCGCGGCAAGCTCCTCGAGGCCGTGGCCGAGAACGACGAGCAGATGATGGAGCTGTACCTCGAGGGCCAGGAGCCCACCGAGGAGCAGCTGTACGCGGCGATCCGTCGCATCACCATCGCCTCGGGCAAGGGCGGCGACACCACCGTCACCCCCGTGTTCTGCGGCACCGCGTTCAAGAACAAGGGCGTCCAGCCCCTGCTCGACGCGGTCGTGCGCTACCTGCCGTCCCCCCTGGACGTCGAGGCCATCGAAGGCCACGACGTGAAGGACCCGGAGACGGTCGTCAAGCGTCGGCCGTCCGACGACGAGCCGCTGTCGGCCCTCGCGTTCAAGATCGCGAGCGACCCGCACCTCGGCAAGCTCACCTTCGTCCGGATCTACTCCGGTCGCCTCGAGGCCGGCACCGCGGTGCTGAACTCGGTCAAGGGCAAGAAGGAGCGCATCGGCAAGATCTACCGCATGCACGCGAACAAGCGTGAGGAGATCGCGTCGGTGGGCGCCGGTGACATCGTCGCCGTCATGGGTCTCAAGCAGACCACCACGGGCGAGACGCTCTGTGACGACAAGCAGCCGGTGATCCTGGAGTCCATGGACTTCCCGGCGCCGGTCATCCAGGTCGCCATCGAGCCGAAGTCCAAGGGCGACCAGGAGAAGCTGGGTGTCGCCATCCAGCGCCTCTCGGAGGAGGACCCCTCCTTCCAGGTCCACTCGGACGAGGAGACCGGCCAGACCATCATCGGTGGTATGGGCGAGCTTCACCTCGAGGTGCTCGTCGACCGCATGAAGCGCGAATTCCGCGTCGAGGCGAACGTCGGCAAGCCGCAGGTCGCGTACCGCGAGACGATCCGCAAGACCGTCGAGCGCGTGGACTACACCCACAAGAAGCAGACCGGTGGTACCGGTCAGTTCGCCAAGGTGCAGATCGCGATCGAGCCGATCACGGACGGCGACGCGTCGTACGAGTTCGTGAACAAGGTCACCGGTGGCCGCATCCCGCGGGAGTACATCCCGTCGGTGGACGCCGGTGCGCAGGAGGCCATGCAGTTCGGCATCCTGGCGGGCTACGAGATGACTGGTGTGCGCATCACGCTTCTCGACGGCGCCTACCACGAGGTCGACTCCTCCGAGCTCGCCTTCAAGATCGCCGGTTCGCAGGCCTTCAAGGAGGCCGCGCGCAAGGCCAGCCCCGTGCTGCTCGAGCCGATGATGGCCGTCGAGGTCACCACGCCCGAGGACTACATGGGCGACGTCATCGGCGACATCAACTCCCGCCGTGGCCAGATCCAGGCCATGGAGGAGCGCAGTGGCGCTCGCGTCGTGAAGGGCCTCGTGCCCCTCTCGGAGATGTTCGGCTACGTCGGAGACCTCCGCAGCAAGACGTCGGGTCGCGCAAGCTACTCAATGCAGTTCGACTCCTACGCCGAGGTTCCGCGGAACGTCGCCGAGGAGATCATCGCGAAGGCCAAGGGCGAGTAACTCACCCGAGTTCACGCTTTAGGCTTGACACCATCCGCCGGGGTCCGACCCCACGAGGCAAGAACCCCGGCGGCTGGCTTCCCAGCAAAGATCACCTGGCGCCGATGAAGCAAGGCGTACAGAACCACTCCACAGGAGGACCCAGTGGCGAAGGCGAAGTTCGAGCGGACTAAGCCGCACGTCAACATCGGCACCATCGGTCACATTGACCACGGTAAGACGACCCTCACGGCCGCCATTACCAAGGTGCTGCACGACGCGTACCCCGACCTGAACGAGGCCTCGGCCTTCGACCAGATCGACAAGGCTCCCGAGGAGCGCCAGCGCGGTATCACGATCTCGATCGCGCACGTCGAGTACCAGACCGAGGACCGTCACTACGCGCACGTCGACTGCCCCGGTCACGCGGACTACATCAAGAACATGATCACGGGTGCCGCGCAGATGGACGGCGCCATCCTCGTGGTCGCCGCCACCGACGGCCCGATGCCGCAGACCAAGGAGCACGTGCTCCTGGCCCGCCAGGTCGGCGTTCCGTACATCGTCGTCGCCCTGAACAAGGCCGACATGGTGGACGACGAGGAGATCCTGGAGCTCGTCGAGCTCGAGGTCCGTGAGCTCCTCTCCGAGTACGAGTTCCCGGGCGACGACCTGCCGGTCGTCAAGGTCTCGGCGCTCAAGGCGCTCGAGGGCGACAAGGAGTGGGGTGAGTCCGTCCTCAACCTGATGAAGGCCGTCGACGAGTCCATCCCGCAGCCCGAGCGTGACGTCGACAAGCCGTTCCTGATGCCGATCGAGGACGTCTTCACGATCACCGGTCGTGGCACCGTCGTCACCGGTCGTATCGAGCGAGGCATCCTCAAGGTCAACGAGACCGTTGACATCGTGGGCATCAAGCAGGAGAAGACCACCACCACGGTCACCGGCATCGAGATGTTCCGCAAGCTGCTCGACGAGGGCCAGGCCGGTGAGAACGTCGGTCTGCTCCTCCGTGGCATCAAGCGCGAGGACGTCGAGCGCGGCCAGGTCATCATCAAGCCCGGTTCGGTCACGCCGCACACCGAGTTCGAGGCCCAGGCCTACATCCTGTCGAAGGACGAGGGTGGCCGTCACACCCCCTTCTTCAACAACTACCGCCCGCAGTTCTACTTCCGCACCACGGACGTGACCGGCGTCGTGACCCTCCCCGAGGGCACCGAGATGGTCATGCCGGGCGACAACACTGAGATGACCGTTGAGCTCATCCAGCCCGTCGCGATGGAAGAGGGCCTGAAGTTCGCCATCCGTGAGGGTGGCCGGACCGTCGGCGCCGGCCAGGTCATCAAGATCAACAAGTAAGCTTCCCGCTTGCTTGAAGATCGGGGAGACCCGGTCGCTCTGAACTGAGCGCAGCGAAGAGCCCCGTTCACCTCTGGGTGAGCGGGGCTCCTTGTGTACGCGATGTGCACGCGATCTTGGCCGTGGCAGCTTGACAGTTCGCCCCGATTGGCCTTCGGCATCCCACGTATGGCACACTGTTCAGGTTGCTCGGTTGAGTGCCGATGCTGTGCGCCTCCCGCCGGGAGGACTGAAAGCGAGTCCCACAGTACTCGTCGCCCCATCTGCCGTAAGGCAGCGCTGTGGCGGACGTACGGGAATCTTTCGGGAAGTGCGGTGCGGTGGCTCTGCCAGGCACCCGGTGGGTTTCTTCCCCCGGACCCGCGGTCATCAAGGGCCGCAGCCCCTAGCAGGGAAATCCTTCGGGAGATCTGTGTGAGCGGGACTGCGACACGCCCGACCGCGTGGGTCGGAGGAAGTAGAAAAAAGGGCCTCCCGGGAGCCAGAGCTTTCGAGACGAAGGACTACTAAGTAGCCATGGCGGGACAGAAGATCCGCATCCGGCTCAAGGCCTACGACCACGAGGTCATCGACTCTTCGGCGAAGAAGATCGTCGAGACGGTGACTCGCACTGGTGCGTCGGTCGCGGGCCCGGTGCCGCTGCCCACTGAGAAGAACGTGTACTGCGTCATCAAGTCGCCGCACAAGTACAAGGACTCGCGCGAGCACTTCGAGATGCGCACGCACAAGCGCCTGATCGACATCCTCGACCCGACGCCCAAGACCGTTGACTCGCTGATGCGCCTGGACCTTCCGGCCGGCGTTGACATCGAGATCAAGCTCTGAAGGGCGCGGAGAAGATGACCAAGCAGATCAAGGGCATCCTGGGCGAGAAGCTCGGCATGACCCAGGTCTGGGACGAGAACAACCGAATCGTCCCGGTGACCGTGGTCAAGGCCGGACCCTGCGTCGTTACCCAGGTCCGCACGAATGACAGCGACGGCTACGAGTCGGTCCAGATCGCCTTCGGCGAGATCGACCCGCGCAAGGTGAACAAGCCCCTCAAGGGCCACTTCGCCAAGGCCGACGTGACCCCCCGTCGCCACCTCGTCGAGATCCGTACCGCTGGTGCCAGCGAGTACACCCTCGGCCAGGAGCTGACTGCCGAGACGTTCGAGGCCGGTATCAAGGTCGACGTCACCGGTAAGAGCAAGGGCAAGGGCTTCGCCGGTGTGATGAAGCGTCACAACTTCGCCGGTGGCAAGGCCTCCCACGGTGCCCACCGCGTGCACCGCAAGCCCGGTTCCATCGGTGGCTGCGCCACGCCCGGCCGTGTCTTCAAGGGCCAGCGCATGGCTGGTCGCATGGGCAACGAGCGGGTCACCACCCAGAACCTGACCGTCCACGCCGTTGACGCGGAGAAGGGCCTGCTGCTCATCAAGGGCGCGGTTCCTGGTCCGAACGGCGGCCTCGTCCTGGTCCGTACTGCGGCCAAGGGGGCCTGAGGTAACCCATGAGCACCATTGACATCCTTTCGCCGGCAGGCGACAAGACCGGGACGGTCGAGCTCCCCGCGGAGATCTTCGACGTCGAGAAGATCAGCATCCCGCTGCTTCACCAGGTCGTCGTCGCACAGCTGGCCGCGGCCCGTCAGGGCACGCACAAGACCAAGCGTCGCGGCGAAGTCCGTGGTGGCGGTAGGAAGCCCTACCGTCAGAAGGGCACCGGCCGCGCGCGCCAGGGTTCGACCCGTGCGCCGCAGTTCGCCGGCGGTGGCGTCGTCCACGGCCCGCAGCCGCGTGACTACTCGCAGCGGACCCCGAAGAAGATGAAGGCCGCGGCCCTGCGCCACGCCCTCACCGACCGGGCCCGCAACGCTCGTATCCACGTTGTCACCAACGTGGTCGAGGGCGACATCTCCACGAAGGCCGCGAAGACGCTGCTCGGCAAGGTCAGTGAGCGCAAGAACGTGCTCCTGGTCATCGACCGCGCGGACGAGACTTCGCTGCTCTCCGCCCGCAACCTGCCCCAGGTGCACATCCTGGAGCCGGGCCAGCTGAACACGTACGACGTGCTCGTCTCGGACGACGTGGTCTTCACCAAGGCCGCCTTCGAGTCCTTCGTGTCTGGCCCCAAGGCCAATGAGACCGAAGGGAGCGAAGCCTGATGGCTATTCGTCACCAGAGCATCGCGTCCAAGGCTGCGAAGGCCGCCAAGGCCGCGCGTGTCGCCAAGGCGAAGCGCATCGCGACCGAGGGCAAGATCGCTGTTGAGCCCACCCCGCTGAGCAAGTCCTTCTCGGACCCGCGCGACGTCCTCGTCAAGCCGGTCGTCTCCGAGAAGTCGTACGCGCTGCTCGACGAGGGCAAGTACACGTTCATCGTGGCCCCCGGCTCCAACAAGACCCAGATCAAGCAGGCCGTCGAGGCGGTCTTCTCGGTCAAGGTCACCGGGGTCAACACGATCAACCGTCAGGGCAAGCGGAAGCGCACGCGCACCGGGTTCGGCAAGCGTGCCGACACCAAGCGCGCCATCGTGACCCTTGCTGAGGGCGACCGTATCGACATCTTCGGCCAGGCCTCCTAACGGAGCGCCCTGGTCCGAATATCGGACGAGGACTGAGAAATGGGAATCCGCAAGTACAAGCCGACTACGCCGGGCCGTCGTGGCTCCAGCGTCGCCGACTTCGTCGAGGTAACGCGGTCCACGCCGGAGAAGTCGCTGGTTCGCCCGCTGCACAGCAAGGGCGGCCGTAACAACGCCGGTCGGATCACCGTTCGTCACCAGGGTGGCGGACACAAGCGCGCTTTCCGCGTGATCGACTTCCGTCGTCACGACAAGGACGGCGTGCCGGCGAAGGTCGCGCACATCGAGTACGACCCCAACCGCACCGCGCGCATCGCGCTGCTGCACTACGCGGACGGCGAGAAGCGCTACATCCTCGCCCCGCGCGGCACGCAGCAGGGTGACCGGATTGAGAGCGGCCCTGGCGCCGACATCAAGCCCGGCAACAACATGGCGCTGCGCAACATCCCGGTGGGTACGACGCTCCACGCCATCGAGCTGCGGCCCGGCGGCGGCGCGAAGTTCGCCCGTTCCGCGGGTGCCTCCGTGCAGCTGCTCGCGAAGGAAGGCGCCATGGCGCACCTTCGCATGCCGTCCGGCGAGATCCGTCTTGTCGACGTGCGCTGCCGCGCCACCATCGGCGAGGTCGGCAATGCCGAGCAGTCGAACATCAACTGGGGCAAGGCCGGCCGCATGCGCTGGAAGGGCGTCCGCCCGACCGTGCGTGGTGTCGTGATGAACCCGGTCGACCACCCGCACGGTGGTGGTGAAGGCAAGACCTCCGGTGGTCGCCACCCGGTCTCGCCGTGGGGCAAGAAGGAGGGTCGTACTCGTGATCGCAACAAGGCGAGTAACAAGTACATCGTCCGCCGCCGCAAGTCGAACAAGAAGCGCTAGGAGCGGGTTTAGATGCCGCGCAGTCTCAAGAAGGGACCCTTCGTTGACGGCCACCTCGTAAAGAAGGTGGACGCTCAGAACGAAGCCGGTTCCAAGAACGTCATCAAGACCTGGTCCCGTCGCTCGATGATCATCCCCAGCATGCTGGGTCACACCATCGCGGTGCACAACGGCAAGACCCACATCCCGGTGTTCGTCACCGAGTCGATGGTCGGCCACAAGCTCGGCGAGTTCTCGCCGACGCGCACCTTCCGGGGTCACGTCAAGGACGACCGGAAGTCGAAGCGCCGCTAAGGCGGGGTGGAATCGACTATGACTAACACCGAAGGGACAACCATGGAAGCCAGGGCCCAGGCGCGGTACATCCGCGTCACGCCCATGAAGGCCCGCCGCGTGGTGGACCTCATCCGTGGCATGGATGCCACGGAGGCTCAGGCGGTCCTGCGTTTCGCCCCGCAGGCCGCGAGCGTGCCGGTAGGCAAGGTGCTTGACAGCGCCATTGCCAACGCCGCGCACAACTACGACCACTCTGACGCCTCTTCGCTGGTCATCAGCGAGGCGTACGTGGATGAGGGCCCGACCCTGAAGCGGTTCCGTCCGCGTGCTCAGGGCCGTGCCTACCGGATCCGTAAGCGGACCAGCCACATCACCGTGGTCGTCAGCAGCAAGGAAGGAACCCGGTAATGGGCCAGAAGGTAAACCCGCACGGGTTCCGGCTCGGTGTCACGACCGACTTCAAGTCGCGTTGGTACGCCGACAAGCTGTACAAGGACTACGTCAAGGAAGACGTCGCCATCCGTCGGATGATGACGTCCGGCATGGAGCGCGCCGGCATCTCGAAGGTGGAGATCGAGCGCACCCGTGACCGCGTGCGTGTGGACATCCACACCGCTCGGCCCGGCATCGTCATCGGCCGTCGTGGCGCCGAGGCCGACCGCATCCGCGGTGACCTCGAGAAGCTCACGGGCAAGCAGGTCCAGCTGAACATCCTCGAGGTCAAGAACCCCGAGGTCGACGCTCAGCTCGTGGCCCAGGCCGTCGCGGAGCAGCTGTCCTCCCGCGTCTCCTTCCGTCGCGCCATGCGTAAGAGCATGCAGTCGTCGATGAAGGCCGGCGCCAAGGGCATCAAGATCCAGTGTGGTGGCCGCCTCGGTGGCGCCGAGATGTCGCGCTCGGAGTTCTACCGCGAGGGCCGTGTGCCCCTGCACACGCTCCGCGCGAACGTCGACTACGGCTTCTTCGAGGCCAAGACGACCTTCGGCCGCATCGGCGTGAAGGTCTGGATCTACAAGGGCGACGTCAAGAACATCGCCGAGGTTCGCGCCGAGAACGCCGCTGCCCGTGCGGGTAACCGCCCGGCCCGTGGCGGCGGCAACGACCGTCCGGCCCGTGGTGGCCGTGGTGGCGAGCGTGGCGGCCGCGGCCGCAAGCCGCAGCAGCAGTCCGCGCCGGCTGCCGAGGCCCCCAAGGCCGACGCTCCCGCCGCTGCCGCTCCGGCTGCTGAGAGCACCGGAACGGAGGCCTGACCGAAATGCTGATCCCCCGTAGGGTCAAGCACCGCAAGCAGCACCACCCGAAGCGCAGCGGTATGTCCAAGGGTGGCACGCAGGTTGCGTTCGGTGAGTACGGCATTCAGGCCCTCACCCCGGCGTACGTGACGAACCGTCAGATCGAGGCAGCTCGTATCGCGATGACGCGTCACATCAAGCGTGGCGGCAAGGTCTGGATCAACATCTACCCGGACCGCCCCCTCACCAAGAAGCCTGCCGAGACCCGCATGGGTTCCGGTAAGGGTTCGCCTGAGTGGTGGATCGCCAACGTCAAGCCCGGACGCGTGATGTTCGAGCTGTCGTACCCCAACGAGAAGATCGCGCGTGAAGCTCTGACTCGTGCAGCCCACAAGCTGCCGATGAAGTGCAAGATCGTTAAGCGCGAGGCAGGTGAAGCGTGATGTCGGCGGGAACCAAGGCGTCCGAGCTGCGCGAACTGGGTGACGAGGAGCTTCTCAACAAGCTTCGCGAAGCCAAGGAAGAGCTGTTCAACCTCCGCTTCCAGGCGGCGACCGGTCAGCTCGAGAACCACGGTCGGCTCAAGGCCGTCCGCAAGGACATCGCGCGGATCTACACCCTGATGCGTGAGCGCGAGCTGGGCATCGAAACGGTGGAGAGCGCCTGATGAGCGAGAGCAACGTGACTGAGACGAAGACCGACCGCGGCTTCCGCAAGACCCGTCAGGGTCTGGTCGTCAGCGACAAGATGGACAAGACCGTCGTCGTCGCTGTCGAGGACCGCGTGACGCACGCGCTGTACGGCAAGGTCATCCGCCGTACGAACAAGCTCAAGGCGCACGACGAGCAGAACGCTGCCGGCGTCGGCGACCGCGTCCTCCTGATGGAGACGCGTCCGCTGTCGGCGACCAAGCGCTGGCGCATCGTCGAGATCCTCGAGAAGGCCAAGTAATTCTCTGAGGGGTTTCCCTCAGGGTTCGTTCCGCCAGGCTCGGCAGGGTGCCCGTCCCGCAAGGGATGAGGCCCCTGCCGGGAACCGGCAGACAAACAGGAGATAGACGTGATCCAGCAGGAGTCGCGACTTCGCGTCGCCGACAACACGGGTGCGAAGGAAATTCTCACCATTCGTGTTCTCGGTGGCTCGGGTCGCCGCTACGCGGGCATCGGTGACGTCATCGTCGCCACCGTCAAGGACGCGATCCCCGGTGGCAACGTGAAGAAGGGTGACGTCGTCAAGGCGGTCATCGTTCGCACCGTCAAGGAGCGCCGCCGTCCGGACGGCTCGTACATCCGCTTCGACGAGAACGCCGCCGTCATTCTGAAGAACGACGGCGACCCTCGCGGCACCCGTATCTTCGGCCCCGTCGGCCGTGAGCTGCGCGAGAAGAAGTTCATGAAGATCATCTCGCTCGCGCCGGAGGTGCTGTAAGCATGAAGATCAAGAAGGGCGACCTGGTCCAGGTCATCACCGGTAAGGACAAGGGCAAGCAGGGCAAGGTCATTGCCGCTTACCCGCGCGACGAGCGCGTCCTGGTCGAGGGTGTCAACCGGGTCAAGAAGCACACGAAGGCCGGCCCGACCGCCAGCGGTTCGCAGGCCGGCGGCATCGTGACCACCGAGGCTCCCGTCCACGTCTCCAACGTCCAGCTGGTCGTGGAGAAGGACGGCAACAAGGTTGTCACGCGTGTCGGTTTCCGCTTCGACGAAGACGGCAACAAGATCCGCGTTGCCAAGCGGACGGGTGAGGACATCTGATGACGACCACCACCACTCCGCGTCTGAAGACGAAGTACCGCGAGGAGATCGCGGGCAAGCTGCAGGAAGAGTTCTCGTACGAGAACGTCATGCAGACCCCCGGCCTGGTCAAGATCGTGGTCAACATGGGTGTCGGCGACGCCGCCCGTGACTCGAAGCTGATCGACGGCGCCATCCGCGACCTCACCACGATCACCGGTCAGAAGCCGGCCGTGACGAAGGCCCGGAAGTCCATCGCGCAGTTCAAGCTGCGCGAGGGTCAGCCGATCGGCTGCCACGTCACGCTCCGTGGCGACCGCATGTGGGAGTTCCTGGACCGCACCCTGTCGCTCGCGCTGCCGCGCATCCGCGACTTCCGTGGTCTGTCCCCCAAGCAGTTCGACGGCCGTGGCAACTACACCTTCGGTCTCACGGAGCAGGTCATGTTCCACGAGATCGACCAGGACAAGATCGACCGCGTCCGGGGTATGGACATCACCGTGGTGACCACGGCGACCAACGACGCTGAGGGCCGTGCCCTTCTCCGTCACCTCGGCTTCCCCTTCAAGGAGGCGTAAGCGAGATGGCGAAGAAGGCTCTGATTGCCAAGGCTGCTCGTAAGCCCAAGTTCGGTGTGCGCGGCTACACCCGCTGCCAGCGCTGCGGCCGCCCGCACTCCGTGTACCGCAAGTTCGGCCTGTGCCGCGTGTGCCTTCGTGAGATGGCTCACCGTGGCGAGCTGCCGGGCGTGACCAAGAGCTCCTGGTAGTCCCACTGCCCCTTGGGCATACGGGATTGTCTGGATCTCTCGGTAAGTAAAGGGTTGGCAGATGCCGTCCTCCACATGGCTTAGGCTAGGAGGGTTGGGCGTCTGCCGCCCTGACCGACTTACTACGCCGTAGGTCCCCGCGCCGCACCCGTCCCGCCTCTGAGTGGGGAGAGGGATGGCGCAGATAGGAAACCACGGCGAGAGAGGCCGAAGGCCAATTCATGACCATGACTGATCCGATCGCGGACATGCTGACTCGTCTGCGTAACGCGAACTCGGCGTACCACGACTCCGTGGCTATGCCGCACAGCAAGATCAAGTCTCACATCGCGGAGATCCTCCAGCAGGAGGGCTTCATCACGGGCTGGAAGGTCGAGGACGCCGAGGTTGGCAAGAACCTCGTTCTCGAGCTGAAGTTCGGCCCGAACCGTGAGCGCTCCATTGCGGGCATCAAGCGGATCTCCAAGCCCGGTCTCCGGGTTTACGCGAAGTCCACCAACCTGCCGAAGGTCCTCGGCGGCCTCGGCGTGGCGATCATCTCCACGTCGCACGGTCTCCTGACCGGCCAGCAGGCAGGCAAGAAGGGCGTAGGTGGGGAAGTCCTCGCCTACGTCTGGTAGTCGGGAACGGAGGAATAGCTAATGTCGCGTATTGGCAAGCTCCCCATCACGGTTCCCGCCGGCGTGGACGTCACCATCGACGGCCAGACGGTCGCGGTCAAGGGCCCCAAGGGCGCCCTGAGCCACACCATCGTCGCGCCGATCGAGATCGCTAAGGGTGAGGACGGCGTTCTGAACGTCACCCGCCCGAACGACGAGCGTCAGAACAAGGCCCTGCACGGCCTGTCCCGCACGCTGGTGGCGAACATGATCACCGGCGTGACCCAGGGTTACGTGAAGAAGCTCGAAATCAGCGGTGTCGGTTACCGCGTCCTGGCGAAGGGCTCCAACCTGGAGTTCTCGCTCGGCTACAGCCACCCGATCCTGATCGAGGCGCCCGAGGGCATCTCCTTCAAGGTCGAATCGGCGACCAAGTTCTCGGTCGAGGGCATCGACAAGCAGAAGGTCGGCGAGGTTGCGGCCAACATCCGCAAGCTGCGCAAGCCCGACCCGTACAAGGCCAAGGGCGTCAAGTACGAAGGCGAAGTCATCCGCCGCAAGGTCGGAAAGGCGGGTAAGTAAGCCATGGCATACGGTGTCAAGATTGCTAAGGGCGACGCTTACAAGCGTGCTGCCATCAAGCGTCGTCACATCCGCATCCGTAAGCACATCTCGGGTACGGCTGAGCGTCCGCGCCTGGTCGTGACGCGCTCCAACCGCCACATCGTGGCCCAGGTCATCGACGACATCAAGGGTCACACCCTTGCGTCGGCTTCGACCCTGGACACCACGATCCGCGGGGCCGAGGGCGACAAGTCCGCGCAGGCCAAGTCGGTCGGCGCCCTGGTCGCCGAGCGCGCCAAGGCCGCTGGCGTCGAGGCTGTCGTGTTCGACCGTGGTGGTAACCAGTACGCCGGGCGCATCGCCGCCCTGGCGGACGCCGCCCGCGAAGCCGGACTCAAGTTCTGAGTCGTCCGTCGCGCAGCGACCTGTGTCACTGCGTAGCTAGCGGAAACAGAGAGAGGTAATTCCAATGGCTGGACCCCAGCGCCGCGGTGGCGGTGCCGGTGGCGGCGAGCGGCGGGACCGGAAGGGTCGCGACGGTGGCGCTGCCGCCGAGAAGACCGCATACGTTGAGCGCGTTGTCGCGATCAACCGTGTCGCCAAGGTTGTGAAGGGTGGTCGTCGCTTCAGCTTCACTGCGCTCGTCGTAGTGGGCGATGGTGACGGCACCGTGGGTGTCGGTTACGGCAAGGCCAAGGAGGTGCCGGCCGCCATCGCCAAGGGTGTTGAGGAGGCCAAGAAGCACTTCTTCAAGGTCCCCCGTATCCAGGGCACCATCCCGCACCCGATCCAGGGCGAGAAGGCCGCGGGCGTCGTCCTGCTCAAGCCTGCTTCCCCCGGTACCGGTGTTATCGCCGGTGGCCCGGTGCGTGCCGTGCTCGAGTGCGCCGGCGTGCACGACATCCTGTCGAAGTCCCTGGGCTCCGACAACGCGATCAACATCGTGCACGCGACCGTGGCGGCCCTCAAGGGCCTGCAGCGTCCCGAGGAGATCGCGGCTCGCCGTGGTCTGCCCCTCGAGGACGTCGCCCCCGCGGCTCTCCTTCGTGCACGTGCCGGGGCGGGTGCGTAATGGCTCGCCTCAAGGTCACGCAGACGAAGTCGTACATCGGCAGCAAGCAGAACCACCGCGACACCCTGCGCTCCCTTGGTCTCAAGGGCATCAACACGCAGGTCGTCAAGGAGGACCGCCCCGAGTTCCGCGGAATGGTGCACACCGTCCGCCACCTCGTGACGGTTGAGGAGGTCGACTGACATGGCGGAGCAGAACCCGCTGAAGGTCCACAACCTCCGGCCCGCCCCGGGCGCCAAGACCGCCAAGACCCGTGTGGGTCGTGGTGAGGCGTCCAAGGGTAAGACCGCTGGTCGTGGTACCAAGGGCACCAAGGCCCGTTACCAGGTTCCGGAGCGCTTCGAGGGTGGCCAGATGCCCCTCCACATGCGTCTCCCGAAGCTCAAGGGCTTCCGGAACCCGTTCAAGACCGAGTTCCAGGTCGTGAACCTCGACAAGCTGAGCGCGCTGTTCCCCGAGGGTGGCGAGGTCACCGTCGAGGCCCTCGTGGCCAAGGGTGCGGTTCGCAAGAACAGCCTCGTCAAGGTCCTCGGCCAGGGTGAGGTCACCGTGGCGCTGCAGGTGACGGTTGACGCCGTCTCCGGCTCCGCCAAGGAGAAGATCACCGCCGCCGGCGGTACCGTCACCGAGCTCGTCTGATATTCCCTCAGACGTGTCGATGACATGAGCGATTCCCAACCGGGGATGCCCCACAAAAGGGGCATCCCCGGTTGGTCGTTCCAAGGGGGGCACGGTCGCCGGTAAGGTGGCGTGCACTGTCTAAGCTCCGTGCGGTCTGCCCGCACGGTTTTCTTGACTGATACGTATTCGTCGAACCTCAGACCACCACCTCTGGCGCACGCGCGCGGGGGTCGCAGGAGGCACCGTGCTCACCGCGTTCGCCCGGGCGTTCAAGACGCCCGACCTGCGCAAGAAGCTGCTCTTCACGCTCGGGATCATCGTGATCTACCGAATCGGTACGCACGTACCGATTCCGGGAGTTGACTACACCAACGTCCAGCAGTGCATCGACCAGGCCAACTCGAACCAGGGTCTGTTCGGTCTCGTCAACATGTTCAGTGGTGGCGCGCTGCTGCAGATCACGATCTTCGCCCTCGGCATCATGCCGTACATCACGGCGAGCATCATTCTGCAGCTGCTGACCGTGGTGATCCCCCGACTCGAGGCCCTCAAGAAGGAGGGCCAGGCCGGCACGGCGAAGATCACGCAGTACACGCGCTACCTGACCATCGCGCTCGCGATCCTTCAGGGCACGGGCCTGGTCGCCACCGCCCGCACCGGCACCCTGTTCCAGGGCTGTTCGGTCGCCAGCGAGATCGTGCCTGACCAGTCGATCTTCGTCACCGTCACGATGGTCATCACGATGACCGCAGGAACTGCCTGTGTCATGTGGCTCGGTGAGCTCATCACCGACCGCGGCATCGGCAACGGCATGTCCATCCTGATGTTCATCTCGATCGCCGCCACCTTCCCGAGCGCCCTGTGGGCCATCAAGCAGCAGGGTGACCTGGCGGGCGGCTGGATCGAGTTCGGCACCGTCATCGCGGTCGGTCTCGTCATGGTCGGTCTGGTGGTCTTCGTCGAGCAGGCGCAGCGCCGCATTCCCGTCCAGTACGCGAAGCGAATGATCGGCCGCCGGTCCTACGGCGGAACGTCGACGTACATTCCGCTGAAGGTCAATCAGGCGGGCATCATCCCTGTGATCTTCGCCTCGTCACTGCTCTACATTCCCGCGCTGGTCGCCCAGTTCGCGGGTGGGCAGTCGGGATGGAAGACGTGGATCGAGGCGAACCTGACCAAGGGTGACCACCCGATTTACATCGCCACGTACTTCGTTCTGATCGTCTTCTTCGCCTTCTTCTACGTCGCGATCTCCTTCAACCCCGAGGAAGTCGCCGACAACATGAAGAAGTATGGTGGCTTCATCCCGGGCATCCGGGCTGGCCGTCCGACCGCTGAGTATCTGAGCTACGTACTCAACCGGATCACATGGCCGGGTTCGCTGTATCTGGGCCTGATCGCTCTTGTGCCGACGATGGCGTTGGTGGGCTTCGGGGCTAACCAGAACTTCCCGTTCGGCGGGACGAGCATCCTCATCATCGTGGGTGTGGGTCTGGAAACCGTGAAGCAGATCGAGAGCCAGCTCCAGCAGCGCAATTACGAAGGGTTCCTCCGCTGATGCGAATCGTCCTCGTCGGGCCGCCCGGTGCGGGCAAGGGAACGCAAGCCGCGTTCCTGGCCAAGAACTTGTCGATCCCGCACATCTCCACCGGCGACCTCTTCCGTGCCAACATCAGCCAGGGCACGGAGCTCGGCAAGCAGGCGAAGGCGTTCATGGACGCCGGGAACCTCGTGCCGGACGAGGTGACGATCGGCATGGCGAAGGACCGCATGGCGCAGTCGGACGCCGAGAACGGCTTCCTGCTCGACGGGTTCCCGCGCAACGTGTCGCAGGCCGAGGCGCTCGACGTGGCCCTCAAGGCCGACGACGTGAAGCTCGACGCCGTCCTGGACCTGGAGGTCCCCGAGGACGAGGTCGTCAAGCGGATCGCGGGGCGGCGCATCTGCCGCAAGGACTCGAGCCACGTCTTCCACGTGACGTACTCCAAGCCGAAGACCGAGGGCGTCTGTGACGTCTGCGGCGGCGAGCTGTACCAGCGCGAGGACGACAGCGAGGACACCGTCCGCAAGCGCCTCGAGGTCTACCACACGCAGACCGAGCCGATCATCGACTACTACCGGACCCAGGGTCTGGTCGTGACGATCTCCGCGCTCGGCAAGGTGGACGAGGTCACCAAGCGGGCGATGGACGCCCTCAAGGGCGACAAGTAGTCAGTACGCTGTACGCTGTTTCGGCCGCGGTGCCCTCTGGGGGACCGCGGCCGTACTGTTGTGTACGTAGCCGGTTTGTTGACGGATGACGGAGAGCGGAAGCCCCATGGTGCAGATCAAGACCCCCGAGCAGATCGCGAAGATGCGTGAGGCGGGCCTTGTCGTCGCCGCCGTCCACGCCGCGACGCGTGAGGCCGCGGTGCCCGGCGCCACCACGAAGGACCTGGACGACGTCGCGCGCAAGGTGATCGCCGAGCACGGCGCGAAGTCCAACTTCCTTGGCTACGGCGGCTTCCCGGCCACGATCTGCACCTCGGTCAACGAGGTCGTCGTGCACGGCATCCCCGACGAGAAGACCGTCCTCAAGGACGGCGACATCATCTCCATCGACGCGGGCGCCATCATCGACGGCTGGCACGGCGACGCCGCCTACACCGCGTTCGTGGGCACCGGTCACGCTCCGGAGCTGGTCGAGCTCTCCCGGGTGACCGAGGAGTCGATGTGGGCCGGGCTCGCGGCCATGAAGCAGGGCAACCGCCTCGTCGACATCTCCCGTGCCATCGAGACGTACATCCGCCGCCAGCCGAAGCCCGGCGGCGGCAAGTACGGGATCGTCGAGGACTACGGCGGCCACGGCATCGGCACCGAGATGCACATGGACCCGCACCTCCTGAACTACGTGGAACGCCGCCGCGGCAAGGGCCCCAAGCTGGTCCCCGGCTTCTGCCTCGCCATCGAGCCGATGGTCTCCCTGGGCACGCCCCGCACGGAGGTCCTGGAGGACGACTGGACGGTCATCACGACGGACGGCACCTGGTCCTCGCACTGGGAGCACTCGGTGGCGTTGACGGAGGAGGGGCCGATCGTGCTGACGTCCCCGGACTGCGGCAGGGCGAAGCTGGCGGAGTACGGGGTTACGGTGGCGCCCGACCCGCTGGGCTGAGGCTGAGCCGCCCGGCGGACGGAGTCCGGCGCAGCCGCTCGAAGCTTGTGAGGCGCCCTGGCGCCGAGCCCGCGAGAGGGGCGTGGAGAATTGGTCCGGCTGGACGGTCATCACGACGGACGGCACCTGGTCCTCGCACTGGGAGCACTCGGTGGCGTTGACGGAGGAGGGTCCGATCGTGCTGACGTCCCCGGACTGCGGCAGGGCGAAGCTGGCGGAGTACGGGGTTACGGTGGCGCCCGACCCGCTGGGCTGAGGCTGAGCCGCCCGGCGGACGGAGTCCGGCGCAGCCGCTCGAAGCTTGTGAGGCGCCCTGGCGCCGAGCCCGCGAGAGGGGCGTGGAGAATTGGTCCGACTGGACCGTCATCACGACGGACGGCACCTGGTCCTCGCACTGGGAGCACTCGGTGGCGTTGACGGAGGAGGGTCCGATCGTGCTGACGTCCCCCGACTGCGGCAGGGCGAAGCTGGCGGAGTATGGGGTTACCGTCGCGCCGGATCCGTTGGGCTGACAGGCATGCGGTACCGGCGTGGCTGCTTGCTTAAGGATCTTGCCGATGGGGCACAATTCCTCGATTCGTCTTTCCGAGTGCACTGACGTAGACTGACGCGTCGGCTCTCGTGCATCCGTGTGTCTGCATACGGGAAACGGAGTCGATCAAGGTAGTCGATTCGAAGGGCGAAGCGTGGCCAAGAAGCAAGGTGCCATCGAGATCGAAGGCACTGTCGTCGAGTCTCTCCCGAACGCCATGTTCAAGGTGGAGCTCCAGAACGGCCACCAGGTCCTGGCACACATCAGCGGCAAGATGCGTATGCACTACATCCGCATCCTCCCTGACGACCGGGTCGTGGTGGAGCTGTCTCCGTACGACCTGACGCGTGGCCGGATCGTCTACCGGTACAAGTAGATCTTGCCCGCATCCCGCTCGCGCGGGGTGGTGGCACTGACCCGGAGAACCTCACCAATGAAGGTCAAGCCGAGCGTCAAGAAGATCTGCGACAAGTGCAGGGTGATCCGCCGTCACGGCCGGGTCATGGTTATCTGCGACAACCCGCGCCACAAGCAGCGCCAGGGCTGACGCACGACTGCAGTTCGCAGATTTTCGCGCGACGCACGTAAGTAGATACGCAGGGCCCGTCCCTCTTCAGTTCCGCCGGTGTTCCACCGGTCATGGAGGGCGACACCCTCGGCTCGGAGGCCGAGGACCCGGTACGTACCGACTCTCTTCTCGTAAGAGGGGACGGCGACCGGGAGTGGTTCTGCTGAAGACCTCCGAAGAATCAACAGGAGCCATGAATGGCACGCGTTGAAGGTGTTGACCTCCCGCGCGAGAAGCGCATCGAGGTCGCCCTCACCTACGTGTTCGGCATCGGCCGCACGCTGGCCCAGCAGACGCTGGACGCCACCGAGGTCGACCGCAACACCCGCGTTCGCGATCTGACCGAGGAAGACCTCGTCAAGATCCGCGAGTACGTGGACGCCAACATCAAGACCGAGGGTGACCTCCGTCGCGAGATCCAGGCCGACATCCGCCGCAAGGTCGAGATCGGTTGCTACCAGGGTCTCCGTCACCGTCGTGGTCTGCCGGTCCGCGGTCAGC
Source organism: Streptomyces kanamyceticus (assembly GCF_008704495.1). Lineage (NCBI taxonomy): Bacteria > Bacillati > Actinomycetota > Actinomycetes > Kitasatosporales > Streptomycetaceae > Streptomyces > Streptomyces kanamyceticus. The sequence continues at coordinate 4,158,199 of NZ_CP023699.1, read as the reverse complement.
GCACCAGCACGAACGCCCGCACCCGCAAGGGCCCGCGTCGCGCCATCGCCGGTAAGAAGAAGCCGGGCAAGAAGTAGTCCTCGCTCAGCGGTCTATCGACAGCTGACGCTGCAGGACCGACCACCTCCCGTAGGAGATATAGATGCCCCCCAAGGGTCGTCAGGGCGCTGCCAAGAAGGTGCGCCGCAAGGAAAAGAAGAACGTCGCTCACGGCCACGCGCACATCAAGAGCACGTTCAACAACACGATCGTGTCCATCACGGACCCGACCGGCAACGTGATCTCCTGGGCCTCCGCCGGCCACGTCGGCTTCAAGGGCTCGCGCAAGTCCACGCCGTTCGCCGCGCAGATGGCCGCCGAGTCGGCTGCCCGTCGCGCGCAGGAGCACGGCATGCGCAAGGTCGACGTCTTCGTCAAGGGCCCGGGTTCCGGTCGTGAGACCGCCATCCGTTCGCTCCAGGCGACCGGCCTTGAGGTCGGCTCGATCCAGGACGTGACGCCCACGCCGCACAACGGCTGCCGTCCGCCCAAGCGCCGTCGCGTCTGACGCACGACGACCGGTAACGGTTGTTTGAGGGTTTTCGGGCGGTACGGCTCTCCGGAGCCGTATCGCCCGTACCCTTGTCAGTACTCAAGGGCATCAAATAGTGGGTGCCCATGACTGAAGGATTCACTTCATGCTGATCGCTCAGCGTCCCTCGTTGACCGAAGAGGTCGTCGACGAATTCCGCTCCCGGTTCGTGATCGAGCCGCTGGAGCCGGGCTTCGGTTACACCCTCGGCAACTCCCTGCGTCGGACCCTTCTCTCCTCGATCCCGGGTGCGGCCGTCACGTCCATCCGCATCGACGGTGTCCTGCACGAGTTCACCACCGTGCCGGGCGTCAAGGAAGACGTCACCGACCTCATCCTCAACATCAAGCAGCTGGTCGTTTCCAGCGAGCACGATGAGCCCGTCGTGATGTACCTGCGCAAGCAGGGTCCCGGTCTCGTCACCGCCGCTGACATCGCCCCGCCGGCCGGTGTCGAGGTGCACAACCCCGACCTGGTCCTCGCCACGCTGAACGGCAAGGGCAAGCTGGAGATGGAGCTGACCGTCGAGCGCGGTCGCGGCTACGTCTCCGCCGTGCAGAACAAGCAGGTCGGTCAGGAGATCGGGCGCATCCCGGTCGACTCGATCTACTCGCCGGTCCTCAAGGTCACGTACAAGGTCGAGGCCACGCGTGTCGAGCAGCGCACCGACTTCGACAAGCTGATCGTCGACGTCGAGACCAAGCAGGCCATGCGCCCGCGTGACGCCATGGCGTCCGCCGGTAAGACCCTGGTCGAGCTGTTCGGTCTGGCCCGTGAGCTCAACATCGACGCCGAGGGCATCGACATGGGCCCGTCCCCGACGGACGCCGCCCTTGCCGCTGATCTCGCCCTGCCGATCGAGGAGCTCGAGCTCACCGTTCGGTCGTACAACTGCCTCAAGCGCGAGGGCATCCACTCCGTGGGTGAGCTCGTGGCCCGCTCCGAGGCGGACCTGCTCGACATTCGCAACTTCGGTGCGAAGTCGATCGACGAGGTCAAGATGAAGCTGAACGGCATGGGTCTCGCGCTGAAGGACTCGCCTCCCGGCTTCGACCCGACCGCCGCCGCGGACGCCTTCGGCGCCGACGACGACGCGGACGCGGGCTTCGTCGAGACCGAGCAGTACTGATTTTTCTGCGGACCGGCTTTTGGCTGGTCGCGCAGTTCCCCGCGCCCCTTACGGGGCGCGGGTGCCACTGACCCCGGTACCTGATACGGCCGGGGCAGACATCAAGGAGAAACACCATGCCGAAGCCTGCCAAGGGTGCCCGTCTGGGCGGCAGCGCCGCGCACGAGAAGCTTCTGCTGGCGAACCTCGCCAAGCAGCTCTTCGAGTACGGCCGCATCACCACCACCGAGGCGAAGGCCCGTCGCCTGCGCCCGTACGCGGAGCGTCTGGTCACCAAGGCGAAGAAGGGTGACCTTCACAACCGCCGCCAGGTGCTGTCCGTCATCACCGACAAGAGCATCGTGCACACGCTCTTCACGGAGATCGGTCCGCGCTACGTGAACCGCCCGGGTGGCTACACCCGCATCACCAAGATCGGTAACCGTCGTGGCGACAACGCGCCCATGGCGATCATCGAGCTGGTGGAGGCCCTGACCGTGGCCCAGGAGGCCACCGGTGAGGCCGAGGCCGCCACGAAGCGTGCCGTCAAGGAAGACGCCCTCAAGAAGGACGACGCGCCCGTCGAGGACGCGAAGCCGGTTGAGGCCGCCGAGGAGTCCAAGGACGCCTGAGGCTCTGCCTTGAAGTGAAGCGGGTCCGCCCTTCGGGGCGGGCCCGCTTTCGCATGTCGGTCCTGCTGAGAGGATGGTTGGTGTGAGTGATGAAGTAGAGCCCGGGTTCGTGCGGGTGCGTCTCGACCTTTCGTACGACGGCAGGGACTTCTCCGGCTGGGCCAAGCAGAAGCAGGGCCAGCGGACCGTCCAGGGCGAGATCGAGAGCGCGCTGCGGACCGTGACCCGGTCGCAGGAGACGTACGAGCTGACCGTCGCGGGGCGCACCGACAGCGGGGTGCACGCCCGGGGGCAGGTCGCCCACGTCGATCTGCCGGAGAGCGTGTGGGCCGAGCACAGCGACAAGCTGCTGCGCAGGCTCGCGGGACGGCTTCCGCACGATGTGCGGGTGTGGAAGGTGGCCGAGGCCCCCGCCGGGTTCAACGCGCGGTTCGCGGCCGTGTGGCGGCGCTACGCCTATCGCGTGACCGACCACCCGGGCGGTGTCGACCCGCTGTTGCGCGGTCATGTCCTGTGGCACGACTGGGAGTTGGACCTCGACGCCATGAACGCCGCGGCCGAGGGGCTCGTCGGGGAGCATGACTTCGCGGCGTACTGCAAGAAGCGCGAGGGCGCCACGACCATTCGTACGCTGCAGCAACTGCACTGGGTGCGGCGGGACGACGGGATCCTCGAAGCGACCGTGCGGGCCGACGCGTTCTGCCACAACATGGTGCGCTCGCTGGTCGGCGCCATGCTGTTCGTGGGGGACGGGCACCGGCCCGTGGAGTGGCCCGCGAAGGTGCTCGCGGCCGGGGTGCGGGACTCCGCGGTGCACGTCGTGCGGCCGCACGGGCTCACTCTTGAGGAAGTCGGCTATCCCGCCGACGAGTTGCTCGCCGCGCGCAGCAAGGAGGCGCGCAACAAGCGGACGCTGCCCGGGGCCGGGTGCTGCTGAGCCCCGCCCGGGCTCGCGACTGCGCTACTGCTGCGGGGCGTTGGCGGCGGCCGATGCCTGGGCCTCGCCCCGCTGGGTGATCCGCTGGAAGGCGAGTCTGGCCAGGTCGTCGCCGACGGGGTAGGCCTTGGGGTCCTTGTCCGTGACGTCCTTGCCGCTGGTGTAGCCGGTGGTGGTGAAGTACGCGTAGCGGCCGTAGGCGTTATAGGTGCCGCGGCACACGCCGGTGCGGCAGAAGTTGGGGATGCCCTTGCCCGGCAGCGAGTGGACCAGGCCCTTGCTCGCCTGCTCCTTGACCTTGGCGGCGTCGGCCGCGGTGTCGAAGACGGCGACGCCGACCGTGACCGCGATGCCGTTCCTCATGTAGCTGGCGCGGATCAGGCGGGTGCAGTCGTTCTTGGCGAGGACCGAGCCCAGCGCGTTCTGCGTGATGGCCGAGCACTTCGTGGTGCTGTCGGTCGCGCCCTTCTTGTAGACCTTCTCGCCCGACGTGAACGTCTTGCCGGGGAAGAGGCCCTCGGGGGTGAGCGGCGCCTTGTCCTTCTTGGCGCTGGAGATGAAGTCCTTGGGGTCCGGCGGGGGCGGCGGAGTGGTCTCCTTGAAGGACGGCTCGGGGTCCGTGCTCGCACCGGGGATGTCCGCGGTCGCGGGCAGCTCGCTGGCCGGTTTGTTCGACGCGGAGCTGTCGTCGCTGTTCGCGGAGACGACGGTGATGGCGACGGCCGCGGCGATGCCGATCGTGGCGAACGCGCCGCCGCCGATCAGCAGCCACTTGCGGCGCCGGGTGCGCGCCTCGGAGGCTTCGGCGAGTGCCGCCCAGTCGGGCGTGGGTCCGCCGCCGGGCCCGCCCGTTCCCCCCGGACCCCACTGAGGTCCCCCTTGCCCAAAGCTCATGGGCCGCATCTTAGACGGGGAGTTGGGGATGTTGAGCGGGGGTCGAGGCGGGTGCTCGACCTAGCCTGAGGCGTATGGATACGGGCAAAACGGAGGTTAATGGGGCAGTAGAGGTGGGCGCGGTGCGGAGGTGGCTCCTGTGTCCTGCCTCCTGGCAGGCCTGGGCCGTGCTCGGCGTGGTGCTGCTCGCCGGGAGCGTCCGCGTGGGGCTCGCGGTGCCGGACGGCGGGATGGACAACGCCATCGTGGTGCGGGCCGCCGAGTCCTGGCTCCACGGGCGTTCGCCCTACGCCGACCGGCACTTCCTCTATCTGCCGGGGGCCGTGCTCGCCGCGGTCCCGGGGGCCCTGCTGCCGACCGCGGTGGTGCGCTTCCTGGTGCCCGTCGCGGTCACCGCGGGCCTCGTCGTCGGGTGGGTGTGCGCGCTGCGGATCCACGGGATCGCCCTGGGGAGCAGGTTCGCCGCGTACGGACTGCTCGGTCTCGCGCTCGGCTTCGCGCCCTTCGGGCACCTGGTCGCGCTCGGCAACTGGACCGTGGCGTCGGCGGCCGTGCTGCCGCTCGCGCTGCTCCTTCTCTGCCGGGGCAGGTGGGTCGCGGCGGGCCTCGCCATCGGCGCCGCCGTCGCGGTGAAGCCCCTGCTCGCCCCCGTCGTGCTGCTCTTCCTCTTCGGGCGGCGGTGGCGGGCCCTGGCGGTCGCGGTGGGGGTGCCCGTGGCGGTCTCGGTGGCGGTGGCGCTCCTGCTGCCGGATCCGGGGGGCTTCTTCACGCGGACGCTGCCGTTCCTGCTGCGTGGCCAGGACAGTTTCGTACGTCTCTATGAGGCGTCGCCCGGAGCGGTGCTCGCGCGGCTCGGGGTGCCGCAGTCGCTCGCGACGCTGCTTGCCGCGGGTGCGGCGGCGGCCGGGGTGTGGTGTGCGTGGCGACGGTGGGGGCGGGGTGACGAGGGGGCGGCGCGGGTCGTGGAGTGCGCCGTGATGCTGATGCTCGCGGCCTTCCTGGTCTCGCGGCCTTCGTACGACCACTACCTGATGGTCGTCCTTCCGCTGCTGCTCGCCGGGGTGCTGACGCCGGGGGCCGTGGGGCGGAGCCCGTGGTTCTGGGTGGCGCTCGTGCCGCAGGTGCCGGGGTTCACCTGGCCGTGGCTGGAGGAGGGGACGCGGCGGGCCTTCAAGGACGCGGTGACGCTGTGTGCGCTCGCGGTGGTCGTGGGGTGGCGGTGCGCGGCGCCCCGCCTGGTGTGGGGCGGGCTCGGGCCTCGGGCGGTTGGCCTGGAGGGGCAGGGCCGCCTGGTGCGGTGGAGCCGGGTCGCCGGTCTCCGGGTGCGCGTTTTGACCCGTACGGGGCAGCGCGGGTAGTCTCGGGGACTGATACGTATTGGCTTCCCTCGTTCTCACGCGAAAGGGCCCTTACGTAGGTTCCCTGGAGCAGTTACCAGTGGCTCGCATACGGGCAGTGTCCCGGCATTGTGGGCCCCAGCTGCATGATCGCTTCCTGGGTGCCGTGTGTCTGGACCCCATCCACTGAAGAAGCGAAGGCTACGAAGTGCGTACGTACAGCCCCAAGCCCGGCGATGTGACCCGCCAGTGGCACGTCATCGACGCCCGGGACATCGTCCTGGGTCGTCTGGCGACCACCGCTGCGACCCTTCTGCGCGGCAAGCACAAGCCGATCTACGCGCCCCACGTTGACACCGGTGACTTCGTCATCATCATCAACGCCGAGAAGGTGCACCTCTCCGGCAACAAGAAGACCCAGAAGATGGCGTACCGCCACTCCGGTTACCCGGGTGGTCTGCGTTCCGTCCGTTACGACGAGCTGCTCGAGAAGAGCCCCGAGAAGGCCGTTGAGAAGGCCGTCAAGGGCATGCTCCCCAAGAACACCCTGGGCCGTCAGATGCTCTCGAAGCTGAAGGTCTACGCGGGCGACCAGCACCCGCACGGCGCTCAGCAGCCGGTCCCGTTCGAGATCACCCAGGTCGCGCAGTAGTTCCGGCCACCCCCAAAGACGTAAAGAATTCTGAGGAGAATCGTGGCCGAGACCACCGTTGAGCAGCCGGTCGAAGAGACCGAGGTTGTTGACGTCGAGCAGTACACCACCGAGTCCGAGGCGCCCGTCGAGGGCGAGTACACCTCGGAGTCGAACGCGGCCCGCTTCGGCGACCCGCAGCCGGCCGCCGGCCTTGGCCGTCGCAAGAACGCCATCGCGCGCGTTCGCATCGTGCCCGGCACCGGCAAGTGGAAGGTCAACGGGCGTACGCTCGAGGACTACTTCCCGAACAAGGTCCACCAGCAGGAAGTCAACGAGCCCTTCAAGGTGCTCGAGCTCGACGACCGCTACGACGTCATCGCCCGCATCTCGGGTGGCGGCGTCTCCGGTCAGGCCGGTGCGCTCCGTCTCGGTGTCGCCCGTGCGCTGAACGAGGCCGACGTCGACAACAACCGCGCCGCCCTCAAGAAGGCCGGTTACCTCAAGCGTGACGACCGTGCGGTCGAGCGCAAGAAGGCCGGTCTCAAGAAGGCCCGCAAGGCCCCGCAGTACAGCAAGCGTTAATCGCTGCCTGCTTGTACTTTCGTTCGCCCCGGCGGCACGTACCGTGCTGCCGGGGCGTTCGTCTATCAGGAACCCCTGGGGCTCCGGGAACCACCGGGACAGGGGTATTGGGTTTTCTGGAACGTTCGGAGGACAGCAGTGGGACGACTCTTCGGCACGGACGGCGTGCGTGGTGTCGCCAACGCGGATCTGACGGCCGAGCTCGCGCTCGGACTCTCCGTGGCGGCGGCGCACGTACTGGCCGAGGTGGGCACCTTCGAAGGCCATCGCCCAGTAGCGGTGGTCGGCCGTGACCCACGTGCGTCCGGGGAGTTCCTGGAGGCCGCGGTGGTCGCGGGCCTGGCGAGCGCGGGCGTGGACGTCCAGCGCGTCGGTGTGCTGCCCACCCCCGCGGTGGCGCATCTCACCGGTGCGCTGGGCGCCGACCTCGGCGTGATGCTCTCCGCCAGCCACAACGCCATGCCGGACAACGGCATCAAGTTCTTCGCCCGCGGCGGCCACAAGCTCGCCGACGACCTCGAGGACCGCATCGAGTCCGTGTACGAGGAGCACCGCACCGGCGCTCCCTGGCAGCGGCCCACCGGGTCCGGCGTCGGCCGCGTGAAGTCGTACGACCAGGGGCTCGATCAGTACGTCGCGCACCTCATCGGCGTCCTGCCGAACCGCCTCGACGGACTGAAGATCGTCCTCGACGAGGCGCACGGCGCGGCCGCCCGCGTCTCGCCCGAGGCGTTCACGCGCGCCGGTGCCGAGGTCATCACGATCGGCGCCCAGCCCGACGGCCTGAACATCAACGACGGGTGCGGGTCCACGCACCTGGAGCTGCTCAAGGCCGCCGTCGTCGAGCACAAGGCCGACTTCGGCGTCGCGCACGACGGGGACGCGGACCGGTGCCTGGCCGTGGACCACACCGGTGCCGAGGTCGACGGCGACCAGATCCTCGCCGTGCTCGCCCTCGCCATGCGGGAGCACGGCTCGCTGCGGCACGACACCGTCGTCGGCACCGTCATGTCCAACCTCGGCTTCAAGCTGGCCATGGAGGCGCAGGGGCTCTCGCTCGTGCAGACCGCCGTCGGCGACCGCTACGTCCTTGAGTCGATGAAGGAGCACGGCTTCGCCCTCGGCGGCGAGCAGTCCGGGCACGTCATCATCCTCGACCACGCGACGACCGGTGACGGCACGCTGACCGGGCTGCTGCTCGCGGCGCGGGTCGCCGAGACCGGGCGTACGCTCGCGGACCTCGCCGGCGTCATGGAGCGCCTCCCGCAGGTCCTCATCAACGTGCCCGACGTCGACAAGTCGCGGGTGACGACCTCCGCCGAGCTGACCGCCGCCGTCGCCGACGCCGAGCGCGAGCTGGGCTCCACGGGGCGCGTGCTGCTGCGCTCCTCCGGGACCGAGCCGCTGGTGCGGGTCATGGTCGAGGCGGCCGACATCGAGCAGGCGCGGTCGGTGGCCGGGCGGCTCGCCGATGTGGTCAAGTCCGCGCTGGGCTAGACGTGTCGTGACCTGGCGGCGCGCTTGCGCTGGAGGGCCCAGAAGTACTTCTGGGCGAGCAGCGTGAGCGTGCCCGCCAGGACGATGCCGAGCAGGTTCAGGAGCAACTGCTCGGTGGAGCCCCAGGTCTGGCCCGGCTCTCCGTAGCTGAGGGCGACCGCCGCGTTGGCCGCGGCGGGGACCGTCGTCACCGAGATCGCGACGCCGACGAGCGCGCCCGACTTCGCCGAGGTCAGGGAGAGCATGCCCGCGATTCCCGCGAGGACCGCGACGACGAACGAGAACCAGTCGGGCGCGTAGACGAACGCCGTGTTGGGCCGCGCCCTCTCCAGCATGTCCTGGCTGAACAGGCCGACGCCGTCCATGAAGTAGCTGAATCCCACCGTCACCAGCATCGCCACCGCGAAGCCCGCGACGATCGCGATCAGCGAGCGCAGCGCGAGGCGGGGCGCGCGCTGGACCAGGGCCGTGCAGAAGCCCGCCAGCGGGCCGAACTCCGGGCCCACCGCCATCGCGCCCACGATCAGGATCGCGTTGTCCAGGACCACGCCGCAGGCCGCGATCATCGTGGCGAGCGTGATGAACGCGACGTACGTGACGGAGAGCGTCGACTCCTCGTGGGTCGCGTCGGCGAGCTGCTCCCACAGGACCGCGTCCGCGCCCTCGCCGGGTGCCTCGTCCGCCGCCTTGTCGGCCCGGTAGGAGAGCGAGAGGTCGATGTTCTCCACCGCGATCGAACCGGACTTGTCGATGTCGAGCGCGCGCAGGCCGCCGATCAGTTCGTCGCCCGCCTCGCGTGCGACGTCGCACATGACGACGTCGCCGACGGGGTCGCGGGCGGCGCCCGGCACCACCGCGAGGTGGGTGGTGCCGACCGTCTTCTCGATCAGGCGGACCACGGCGTCGGTCTTGTCCGAGGGGGTGATGAGGCGCAGGTGCAGCATGCGCGCAGCGTAGTCGGCGTGGTCAGAGCCGTGATCAGAGCTTGCGCAGGCTCAGGCGCTGGACCTTGTGGTCCGGGCCCTTGCGGACGACCAGGGCGGCGCGGCCCCGGGTGGGGGCCACGTTCTCCACGAGGTTCACCTTGTTGATCGTGCGCCAGGTGGTGCGGGCGTAGTCCAGGGCTTCCTCCTCGGAGACCTGTGTGTACTTGCGGAAGTACGAGGACGGGTTCTGGAACGCCGTGTTCCGCAGCTTCTTGAAGCGGTTCAGGTACCAGCGCTCGATGTCCTCCGTGCGGGCGTCCACGTACACGCTGAAGTCGAAGTAGTCCGCGAGGCCCACGCGGGTGCGGCCGTCCTTGCCGGGGAGTGCGGGCTGCAGGACGTTCAGGCCCTCGACGATGAGGATGTCGGGGCGGCGGACCGTGAGGCGCTGGCCGGGCACGATGTCGTAGATCAGATGGGAGTAGACGGGCGCGGTCACCTCGTCCTTGCCCGCCTTGATGTCCGCCACGAAGCGGGTCAGGGCGCGGCGGTCGTACGACTCGGGGAAGCCCTTGCGCGACATCAGGCCGCGGGCTTCGAGTTCCTTGGTGGGGAGCAGGAAGCCGTCCGTGGTGACGAGTTCCACGCGGGGGTGTTCCGGCCAGCGGGAGAGCAGGGCCTGGAGGAGGCGGGCGACGGTTGATTTGCCGACTGCCACGGAGCCCGCGACTCCTATGACGAAGGGCGTGCCCGACTGGGAGCCCTTCTCACCGAGGAACGTGTTGAGGGCGCCGCGGAGGCCGTCCGTCGCGCCGACGTAGAGGTTCAGGAGGCGGGAGAGCGGGAGGTAGATGTCCCGCACTTCGTCCAGGTCGATGACGTCGCCGAGGCCGCGGAGCTTCTCCAGCTCCTCGGCGGTCAGGGGGAGGGGAGTCTTGGCGCGCAGGGCGCTCCACTCCGTGCGGGTGAGATCGACGTAGGGAGTCGCCTCCGGCTTGTGCCGGTGGGCGCTCCGCGGAGCCTTCGTTGGCTCGGAGACCGAAGAGATCACAGTCCATTGTTACGGCTGTTTGAACGGGCGCGAGGGTGGGGTGTGTCACGCTGCGCAGATGATTATTGGGGTTGGCATCGACGTCGCGGAGATCGAGCGGTTCGGGGCCGCGCTGGAACGGACGCCGGGGATGGCGGAGCGGCTGTTCGTGGAGGGTGAGTTGCTGCTGCCGAGCGGGGAGCGGCGGGGCGTCGCTTCGCTGGCGGCGCGGTTCGCGGCGAAGGAGGCGTTGGCCAAGGCGTTGGGGGCGCCGGGTGGGCTTCGGTGGACGGATGCCGAGGTGTGGGTCGAGGAGAGCGGGCAGCCGCGGCTGCGGGTGCGGGGGAGTGTGGCGGAGAGGGCGGCCGTGTTGGGGGTTCGGGGGTGGCACGTTTCGCTCAGCCATGATGCGGGGGTCGCTTCCGCTGTGGTGATCGCTGAGGGGTAGCTCTCCCCACTCGGCGCCGTTTCCCCCGGGCGTGCCCGCTGTGCGGGGCAGACTGGGCGTATGCGTACTGCTTATGGCGTGGAGAGTGTTCGGGCCGGGGAGCGGGAGCTCATGGGGCGGCTGGCCGAGGGGGCGTTGATGCAGCGGGCCGCGGCGGGGCTTGCCGTGGAGTGTGCGCGGGTGCTCGGCCGGGTTTACGGGGCGCGGGTCACCTTGTTGGTGGGGAGTGGGGACAACGGCGGGGATGCGCTGTACGCGGGGGCCCGGCTTGCTCGGCGGGGTGCCGGGGTGAGTGCCGTGTTGCTCTCGCCGGAGCGGGTTCATGGGGGTGGGCTCGATGCTCTGCGTGCCGCGGGGGGTGTTGTCGTGGACGCGGAGGATGCGCGGGCCGAGGGGCTTGTGCGGGGGGCTCGGCTCGTTGTCGACGGGATTGTGGGGATCGGGGGGCGTGGGGGGCTCAGGGACCGTGCCGCTCGGCTCGCTGTTGTGGCGTGGGAGTCCGACGGGGCCGTTGTCGCTGTTGATCTGCCCAGTGGTGTCGACGCGGATACCGGTGAGGTGCGCGGCGATGCGGTGCGGGCGGATGTGACCGTGACCTTCGGGGCGTACAAGCCGGGGTTGCTCGTTGATCCCGCTCGCGAGTACGCGGGTGTGGTGCGCCTTGTCGGGATCGGGCTCGAGATGGCCGGGCGTGAGCCTGTGGTGGAGGCCCCGCAGTACGCCGATGTGGCGGGGCTGCTGCCGGTGCCGACCGGGGAGAGCGACAAGTACCGCAGGGGCGTGGTCGGGATCGTCGCCGGTTCCGCGCGGTACCCGGGGGCCGCCGTGCTCGCCGTCGCGGGCGCGTTGCGCGGGGGCGCGGGCGCCGTGCGGTACGTGGGGCCCGCGGCGGACGCCGTCATCGCGCGGTTCCCCGAGGCGCTGGTGTCCGAGGGGCCGCCGTCCAAGGCAGGGCGCGTGCAGGCCTGGGTGGCGGGTCCGGGGCTCGGGGACGACGCGGAGCGGCTGCGGGACGTGGTCGACGCCGAGGTGCCCGTGCTGATCGATGCCGACGGGCTGCGGCTCGCGGGGGAGCGGGCCGTGCGCGAGCGGCGCGCGCCCACGCTGCTCACGCCGCACGCGGGCGAAGCCGCCGCGCTCCTCGGGGTCTCCCGTGCCGAGGTCGAGGCGGGACGGCTCGCCGCCGTGCGGGAGCTGGCGGGGCGCTACGGGGCGACCGTGCTCCTGAAGGGCTCCACCACGCTGGTCGGCGCGGCCGAAGGCGTCGTGCGCGTCAATCCCACCGGGACGCCCTGGCTCGCCACCGCGGGCAGCGGCGACGTGCTGTCCGGGCTCGCGGGGTCGCTGCTCGCGGCGGGTCTCGGCGCGCTGGACGCCGGGTCCGTCGGCGCGTACCTGCACGGCCTCGCGGCCCGGCTCGCCGCGGACGGGGCGCCGGTGGGGGCGCACGACGTGGCCGACGCGATTCCGGCCGCCTGGCGAGACGTACGGCGGTAGGGCGTGGGTGCGCGGCGGTAGGGCGTGGGCGTACGGCGGTAAGGCGTGGGCGTACGTCCCGCCAGGCGGCCGGGCGTGGGTGTGCTGCTCTTCGGGTGACACCCGCGCGCGGCTGACGGCGGCACGGCACCGGTCCGGGGTTCGCTCATCACATGATCAGTAAGACAGCCCAGCGCGGCTTCGCCGTGCTGCTCGCCCTGGCCGCCGCGCTGCCCGCCGCCCCCGCGGCCGCGGACCCCGCGCCGCCGCGGCCCGCCCCCGCGCCCGCCGCACTGGTTCCCGGCGTCCCGCTCGCCCCGCCCGACCCGTGGCAGCTGGACACCCCCGACCAGGCCCTGCTGCCGTACGTGTACCGGCCGAGCGCCGCCGAGGACGCGATCGAGCCCGCGGACGGGCCCCCGGGGGCCGACGCCCTCATCGAGTACGTGCCGCCGAGCGAGGTCACCGGCAAGGCCGCGGCCGCCGTGTGCACCAAGCGCGCCGGGCCCTACCAGCGCCAGGTCGAGCGCTACCTCGGGCGCACGGTGGACGGCAGGCAGTCGGTGGCGGACTGCCGGGCCGTCAGGGCGTTCCAGCGCAAGCAGGGGATCCGGCCCGCCATCGGGTTCGCGGGCCCGGTGACCTGGGCCAGGATGCGGTTGCTCGACGCCCGCGAGAACCCCGCGGCGACGAAGAAGTGCCCCACGCGCGCGTACCGCCTCGCCTGCGTCGATCTGTCCCGGCAGCTGATGTGGGTGAAGAAGGGCGAGAAGGTGCTGCTCGGGCCCGTGCCGATCCGCACCGGGCGGGCCGGATACCGGACCCGCACCGGCTGGCACAAGGTCTACTGGAAGCACAAGAACCACTGGTCCTCGCTGTACAACACCCCCATGCCGTACAGCCAGTTCTTCGAGGGCGGGCAGGCGTTCCACGCCATCTACGGCAATGTCTACAGCCCGCCGGGCTCGCGCGGCTGTGTGAACATGCGGCTTGCCGACGCGAAGGCCCTGTGGAAGACGCTCCTCAAGGGCGACCGGGTCTACGTGTGGGGCCGCAAGCCCGGCACCTGAGCCGAGACGGGGCTGCCGGTGGCCTCTGAGACACTTGTCCGCGATGAACGAGACAGCCCCTTTCCGTGTCCGCGCCGAGATCGACCTCGCCGCCCTCCGCGCCAATGTGCGTGCCCTGCGCGCCCGCGCGCGGGGCGCCGCGTTCATGGCCGTGGTGAAGGCCGACGCGTACGGGCACGGGATGGTGCCCTGCGCCAGGGCCGCGGTCGACGCGGGCGCGGACTGGCTGGGCACCGCGACGCCGCAGGAGGCGCTCGCCCTGCGGGCCGCGGGTCTGCCCGGGCGGATCATGTGCTGGCTGTGGACGCCGGGCGACCCCTGGCGCGAGGGCGTCGAGGCCGACCTGGACATGTCGGTGAGCGCCCTGTGGGCGCTGCGCGAGGTGACCGCGGCCGCCCGGCAGGCGGGCCGCACCGCCCGCGTCCAGCTCAAGGCCGACACGGGCCTCGGGCGCAACGGCTGCATGCCCGAGGACTGGCCCGAGCTGATCGCCGAGGCCCTGCGCGCCGAGGCCGAGGGGACCATCGAGGTCACCGGGCTCTGGTCGCACTTCGCGTGCGCGGACGAGCCGGGCCACCCCTCGATCGCCGCCCAGCTCACGGTCTTCCGCGAGATGGTGGCGTACGCCGAAGGGCAGGGCGTCCGCCCCGAGGTGCGGCACATCGCCAACTCCCCGGCGACGCTGACCCTCCCGGAGACCCACTTCGATCTCGTACGCCCCGGCATCGCGATGTACGGCGTCTCGCCGAGCCCCGAGATCGGCACCCCGCAGGACTTCGGCCTCCGCCCCGTCATGACGGTCGCCGCCTCGCTCGCCCACGTGAAGCAGGCCCCCGGGGGTCACGGCGTCAGTTACGGGCATCACTACACCACCCCCGGGGACACCACCCTCGGCCTCGTCCCCGCCGGGTACGGGGACGGCATTCCGCGGCACGCGTCCGGCTCGGGTCCCGTCCTGGTCGGCGGCAAGTGGCGGACGGCGGCCGGTCGTATCGCGATGGACCAGTTTGTGGTCGACCTCGGCGGGGACGAGCCCGAAGTGGGCTCCGAGGCGCTGCTCTTCGGGCCCGGCGACCGCGGCGAGCCGACCGCGGAGGACTGGGCGCAGGCCGCGGGCACCATCGCGTACGAGATCGTCACCCGCATCGGATCGCGCGTCCCGCGCGTCTATGTGAACGAGCGGACCGGAGCGGACGAGCAGCACGACGACTGACGGAACGGACTGAGGAGCGGCACGTGAGCGAGAGCAGCACGGGGGCGGCCGCGGTGGAAGCGGTGACGGAGGCCGCCACCGCGGCCGGGAACTGGCGCAGGGCCGGTGTGGCCGGTGCCGCGATAGGGGTCATCGCCGCGGGTGCCGCGGCGGGTGTCGCCATCGAGCGGCTCACCGTCGGCCGCGGCATGCGCAAGAAGGCGCGGCTCGCGCTCGACGCGTCGGGTCCGTACGGCTCGCTGCGCGGCATGCCGGGCACGGCGTACGCCGAGGACGGCACGGAGCTCTTCTACGAGGTCGACGAGGTCGAGCCGGACGGCGGCCGGGCGGCGCGGGCGCGCGGGCGCTTCGGGCGCCGGGCGGCCGCGCCCGTCACCGTCGTCTTCAGCCACGGCTACTGCCTGAGCCAGGACTCCTGGCACTTCCAGCGGGCCGCGCTGCGCGGCGTCGTGCGCGCGGTCTACTGGGACCAGCGCAGCCACGCCCGTTCGGGGCGCGGCGTCGACCAGCTGGAGAGCGGCGTGCCCGTCTCCATCGACGATCTGGGGCGCGACCTGAAGGCCGTCATCGACGCGGCGGCGCCCGAGGGGCCGCTCGTCCTGGTCGGGCACTCCATGGGTGGCATGACGACGATGGCCCTCGCCGACCAGTTCCCCGAGCTGATCCGCGAGCGGGTCGTCGGCGTCGCCCTGGTCGGTACGTCGTCGGGGCAGCTCGGACAGGTGAACTTCGGGCTCCCGGTGGCCGGGATGAACGCGGTGCGGCGGGTGCTGCCCGGGGTGCTGCGGGCGCTCGGCTCGCAGGCGGAGCTGGTGGAGCGCGGGCGGCGGGCCACGGCCGACCTCTTCGCGGGCGTCATCAAGCGCTATTCGTTCTCGTCCAAGGACGTGGACCCGGCGATCGCGCGGTTCGCCGAGCGCATGATCGAGTCGACGCCGATCGACGTGGTGGCCGAGTTCTACCCGGCGTTCACCGAGCACGACAAGGCGGAGGCGCTCACGCACTTCGCGGACCTGCCCGTCCTGGTCCTCGCCGGGGAGCACGACATGGTGACGCCGAGCGGGCACAGCGAGGCCATCGCGGAGCGGCTGCCGGACGCCGAGCTCGTCCTGGTCCCCGACGCGGGGCACATGGTCATGCTGGAGCACCCCGAGGTGGTCACCGACCGGCTCGTGGAGCTGCTCGCGCGGGCGGGCGGGGTGCCGGTGGCGGACGGTGCGGCGGCGTCCAGGGGCTAACGTGGACGGTATGGAAGCACCGCACCACCAGGCCCCTGCCGCCACCCTCAAGATCACGGTCAACTCCCCGGAGCAGATGGGCGAGTTGGGCCGCCGCCTGGCCAAGATCCTGCGCCCCGGCGACCTCGTCATGCTCACCGGCGAGCTCGGCGCCGGGAAGACGACGCTGACCAGAGGGCTCGGCGAGGGCCTCGACGTGCGCGGCGCGGTCACGTCGCCGACGTTCGTCATCGCCCGCGTCCACCCTCCGCTCGGCGCGGGCCCCGCGCTCGTGCACGTCGACGCGTACCGCCTGGGCGGCGGGCTCGACGAGATGGAGGACCTGGACCTCGACGTCTCGCTCCCCGACTCGGTGATCGTCGTCGAGTGGGGCGACGGCAAGGTCGAGGAGCTCTCGGACGACCGCCTGAGGGTGGTCATCGACCGTGCCGTCGGCGACACCACGGACGAGGTCCGCGAGGTCACGCTGACGGGGCTCGGCACGCGCTGGGCGGACGAGGACCTGACACTGCTGGCGGCGTAGGCCTCGGGCCGCATGGGCGTGTGCTCGCCCGGGCTCTGGGCGGCGTGGGCTTTCGCCGAACGTTCCGACAAGCCGTCGGCAAAATGTTGCGCGGCGCGTGTCGGGCGTGGTCACATGGATACCGGTGCTGGTTAGGTCTGCCTAACCACGTCTGCCCCCGGAGCCCAGGAGGCATCCATGTCGGCTTCAGAACGTGACGTACAGCCGCCGCAGCCGCACGGGCTGCCGCTGCCAGGGCCCGCGCGCGTGCCGGAGCCCGCGCGGTTCTCCATGAGCGATCTGCTGGCGTCCTGCGCCGCGGCCAGCGCGGTGTCCACGCCGCCCAGTGACCCCGCCCCCAGGAGCGACGGGGCTAGGGAACGACGACGACCTTCTGGCTGATCCCCGCGAACTGCCACATCGCGTCACCGTTGTCGCGGGACTCGCGGATGCCGCCCGTCTTCTTCGCGGGGTCGGGCTTGGGCGTCGAGCCGTCGAGGGCCGCGCTGAAGCCGATCGCGACCCCGTCGCTGGTCGTGAAGATCACGACGTGCTCGATCGGGGTGCCGTCCGTACCGGTGACCGAGCCCGTCCGGGAGGTCACGGCGTACTTGCCGGGGGTCGGATCCACCGTGCCGGGGGTGACCTCGAACGTGCGCTTGACCTTGCCCGCCGCCGTGACCAGCCAGACGCGGTCGTCGCCCAGGGAGTAGACCACCCGCTCGCCGGTGCCGGACTGCGCGGGCAGCGCCGTGGGGTTCTTCTTGTCCTTGGGGGAGCGCGACGCGGAGGCGGACGGCGACTTGTCGGGCTTGCCCAGGGTGTCGGGCGCGCTGGCCGACGCCTGGTAGGCGAGGAAGCCGACCACGGCGAGCGCAGCGGCGGTGAGCCCGGCCACGAATCCCGAGCTGCTCCTTGACACCTTGCGCCACCCACCTCTTCGTACTGCGTACGGCTACGGGGTGACGGTAGCAGCCGTCGCCCCCCTCCCCGGGGCAGCCGCGCCCCCGTCCCCCGGGCAGCGGCCCCCCTGCCGGTGCGGCCGTGCGACGGGCGTCGGAGCCGTAGGCTGTTCGCGTGCTCTTGCTCGCTCTGGATACCGCAACGCCCGCCGTCACCGTCGCCCTCCACGACGGCTCATCCGTCATCGCGGAGTCGAGCCAGGTGGACGCCCGCCGCCACGGGGAACTGCTGCTTCCGGCCGTCGACCGCGTGCTGGCCGACGCCGGGCTCAGACTCGACGCCGTGACCGGCATCGTCGTCGGCGTGGGCCCCGGCCCCTACACCGGTCTGCGCGTCGGCCTGATGACCGCCGACACGTTCGGCCTCGCCCTCGGCGTCCCGGTGCACGGGGTGTGCACCCTGGACGGCCTCGCGTACGCCTCCGGCATCGAGTCGGGCCCCTTCGTGGTGGCCACCGACGCCCGGCGCAAAGAGGTCTACTGGGCGCGCTACGACGACGTACGCACTCGTGTGAGTGATCCCGCCGTCGACCGGCCCGCGGACATCGCCGCCGAGGTCGACGGGCTGCCCGCCGTCGGCGCGGGCGCGCTGCTCTACCCCGACACGTTCCCCGACGCCCGCGCCCCCGAGCACGTGTCGGCGGCCGCACTCGCCTCGCTGGCCGCCGAGAGGCTGGCCGCGGGCGAGGAGCTCCTGGAGCCCCGGCCGCTGTACCTGCGCCGTCCCGACGCGCAGGTGCCCAAGAACTACAAGGTGGTCACCCCCAAGTGACCGAGGCGACCCAGGCGGCCCGGAAGACCGACGGCGCCGTGCTGCGCGAGATGCGCTGGTGGGACATCGATCCCGTGTTCCTCCTGGAGAAGGAGCTCTTCCCGGACGACGCCTGGTCGCGCGGGATGTTCTGGTCCGAGCTCGCCCACGCGCGCGGGCCGCTCGCCACCCGCCGCTACGTGGTGGCCATGGACGGCGACCGCCTCGTCGGGTACGCGGGACTCGCCGCCGCCGGAGACCTCGCCGACGTCCAGACCATCGCCGTGGCCCGCGACCACTGGGGCACCGGCCTCGGCGCCCGGCTCCTCACCGACCTGCTCCAGGCCGCGACCGCCTTCGAGTGCGCCGAGGTGATGCTGGAAGTGCGGGTCGACAACACCCGGGCGCAGAAGCTGTACGAGCGCTTCGGCTTCGAGCCCATCGGCTTCCGGCGCGGCTACTACCAGCCCGGCAACGTGGACGCGCTGGTCATGCGCCGCACCGATCCCTCCACCTCCGCAACCGGCGTACAAGGAACCGAGATTCATGGCTGACTCGCGCGACGAACCCCTCGTCCTCGGCATCGAGACCTCCTGCGACGAGACCGGCGTCGGCATCGTCCGCGGCACCACCCTGCTCGCCGACGCCATCGCCTCCAGCGTCGACGAGCACGCCCGCTTCGGCGGCGTCGTGCCCGAGGTCGCATCGCGCGCCCACCTGGAGGCGATGGTGCCGACCATCGACCGCGCCCTGAAGGAAGCGGGGGTGAGCGCGAAGGACCTCGACGGCATCTCGGTGACCGCGGGGCCCGGGCTCGCGGGCGCGCTGCTCGTCGGCGTCTCGGCCGCCAAGGCGTACGCGTACGCGCTTGGCAAGCCGCTGTACGGCGTCAACCACCTCGCCTCGCACATCTGCGTGGACCAGCTGGAGCACGGGCCGCTGCCCGAGCCGACCATGGCGCTGCTCGTGTCGGGCGGGCACTCCTCGCTGCTGCTCTCCACCGACATCACCTCGGACGTACGTCCGCTCGGCGCGACCATCGACGACGCGGCGGGCGAGGCGTTCGACAAGATCGCGCGGGTGCTCAACCTCGGCTTCCCCGGCGGGCCCGTCATCGACCGCTACGCGCGCGAGGGCGACCCGAACGCCATCACCTTCCCGCGCGGGCTCACCGGGCCCCGCGACCCCGCCTACGACTTCTCCTTCTCCGGACTGAAGACGTCCGTCGCCCGCTGGATCGAGGCGAAGCGGGCCGCGGGCGAGGAGGTGCCGGTGCGGGACGTGTCGGCGTCCTTCCAGGAGGCGGTCGTCGACGTGCTGACCCGCAAGGCCGTGCGGGCCTGCAAGGACGAGGGCGTCGACCACCTGATGATCGGCGGCGGCGTGGCCGCCAACTCGCGGCTGCGCGCGCTCGCGCAGGAGCGGTGCGAGAAGGCCGGGATCCGGCTTCGGGTGCCGCGGCCCAAGCTGTGCACCGACAACGGCGCGATGGTCGCGGCCCTCGGCGCCGAGATGGTGGCGCGGAACAGGGCGGCGTCGGACTGGGACCTGTCGGCGGACTCGTCGCTGCCGGTGACGGAGCCGCACGTGCCGGGGCACGCACACGCGCACGGGCATGACCACGTGCACGAGGTCAGCAAGGAGAACCTGTACTCGTGAGCATCGCTCTGATGTGGGAGGCCCGTGCCGTCGAGGGGCGCGGGGACGACCTGCTCGCCTGGGCGCGGGCGCAGGAGCTGTCCGGCGAGCCGCTGCGGCGTGAGACCTTCCGTGCGCCGCAGGACCGGGTCCTCGTCATCACGTGGTGGGACGCGCCGCTCGACGCGGATCTGCCCGAACTGGCCGAGCCCTCGCCGGAGTTGGTGACGCGGCTCGTGCACCGGTGGCGGTTCGAGTCGGTCGAGTCCGTCGAGTCGCGCTAGCGCCGTCAGCTCCCGGCGGGTCGGTGGTACGTCAACAGGTAGCGCCAGAAGAGCAGTTGGCGCACGCGGCTGCCGGGCAGGAGGCGGGCCGCTTCGGCGCGGATCCGCGGGAGCCGCATGTCCGGTGGTGCCACGGGCGGCTTGAGCGGGGGTGTGTGCGTGCCGCGCAGGCGCTCGGTCGCGTACACCGCCACTCTGGCCGCCGCGTTGGCCGGAGACGCCACGACGTCCCACGAGGTCATTCCGGCGTAGCAGCCGAGCACGAGCAGGGTGCCACCGGGCGCGAGGGCGGCGCGCAGGCGCGTGACCGTGTCGAACGGCATGTGGTGCAGGCTCGCCAGGCAGCTGATGACGTCGTAGTGGCCTTCGGGGAGGTCCAGCGCCGTCACGTCGGCCTGCCGGTACCGGGGCCCGCCGCCGACCGCTTCCGCCTCGGCGATGACCTCCGCCGACGGGTCGAGCGCGTCGACCTCGTAGCCGCGTTCCGCGAGGCGTCGGGCGAAGCGGCCGGTTCCGCAGCCGATGTCGAGGGCGGTGCGGCCGTGCGGCGGCAGCTTGCGCAGGAGCAGCCGGTGGTAGTGGTCGTTGTGGTCGAAGGGCATGAGGGGAGCCTGGCACACGTCCTGTGCTATCCGGGACTGGTGGGGGCGCGTTCCGCCCGGCCCAGCAACCCGTCGACGACCGCGCCCAGTTGGTGTGCCACGTCGTAGTCCTCCGTCAGCTCGTCCCAGCGTCCCGCGAGCGCCGCGAGGTGGGGGAGTTCGTCGGCGTCGGCCTCCGTGAGCATGTCGGGGAAGTACCGCTTGCGGTCCGGGTCCTCGGCGCGGCGCCGCATCGCCTGGCGGAAGACCAGGTCTCCGTAGACGCAGTGCCAGATGGTCCGGTAGGCGCGGACGGCGTCGGCGGGGGTGAGCCCGCAGTCGATCCCCGCGCCGACGATCTCCTCGACCATCCACAGCGCGCCCTTGTCGGTGAGATCGCCGAGGCCGAGCACCTCGACCACCCAGGGCAGCCGCGCGAGCGTGTCGTGCATGTGCAGGGAGACGGCGAGGAGGCGCTCGCGCGGTTCGGCGGGCAGCTCGGGGCGCGGGGTCGTCGCGGCGGTGCCGGAGAGCGTGAGCATCAGGAGGTCGTCCTTGTCGCGCACGTGGTGGTAGAGCGCCATCGGCGTCGTACCGACCTCTTTGGCGACCCGTCGCATGCTCAGCGCCGCGACGCCCTCCTCGGTCAGGATCCGGCGGGCCGTCGCGACGATCGTCTCCGTGTCGACGCGGCGGGGGCGGCCGACGCCGCGCTTCTTCTTCACGGGTTCTTCCGCGCCTTCTGCTTCTTCTGCCACCGGCTCATTGTCGTGCCTGCCTCGACGTTGCCGCGCCTGCCTCCGCAAGCAGGGCTTGCGGAGTTTCTATACGCGTATAGTAATGTGCGTCGCATGGTGAATCCGAACGCTCCGCAAGGGCGTTGGCTGCTGCCGGTGCTGCTCACCGTGCAGTTCCTCGTCTCCCTCGACATGTCCGTCGTCAACATCGCCCTGCCCGACATGGGCGCCGACCTCGGTTTCGCCGCCGACTCGCTGCTCTGGGTCGTCAACGCCTACGCGCTCGCCTTCGGCGGCCTGCTGATGCTCGGCGGACGGCTCGCCGACCTGATCGGGCGGCGGCGCACCCTCGTCTGGGGCTTCGCCGTCTTCGGCGCGGCGAGCCTCGCGGGCGGGCTCGCGCTCACACCGGGGCAGCTCATCGCGGCCCGCGCCGTCCAAGGCGCGGGCGCGGCGGCACTCGCCCCCGTCGCGCTCGCCCTGATCACCGTCAACTACGCGGCGGGGCCCGCCCGTTCGCGCGCCCTCGGTCTGTGGGGCATCGCCGGGGCGCTCGGCGGCGCGGTCGGCATCATGGCGGGCGGCCTGCTCACCGACTGGGCGGGCTGGCGCTCCGTGATGCTGGTCAACGTGCCCGTGGTCGTCGCCGCGCTCCTGCTCGCGCGGCGCGGGGTGCCCGCCGACCGCCGCACGGGGCCCGCGCCCCGCCTCGACCTCGCGGGCGCCCTGCTCGTCACGTCGGGCATGACCGTGCTCGTGCTCGGCCTGGTGCGCACGGAGACGTACGGCTGGGGATCGGCCACCACCCTCGCCACCCTCGGCGCGGCGGCCGCGCTGCTCGTGGCCTTCGCCGTCGTCGAGACGCGCGTACGGGAGCCGCTGCTCCGGCTCCGCCTGCTCAGCACGGCGCACCGGCCCGTGCTCTCCGCGAACGTCTTCGCGCTCCTGATGTCCTCGGGGCAGTTCGCCGCCTTCTACTTCACCTCGCTCTACCTCCAGCAGGTGATGGGGTACGGCCCGACGGCGGCCGGTGCCGCGTTCCTGCCGTTCTGCGCGGGCATCGTGGCCGGGTCGACGGTCGCGACCCGTACGGTCGGCCGGGTCGGCGCGCGGACGCTCCTTGTGGCGGGCGGGCTGCTCGGCGCCGCCGGATTCGGCTGGTTCGCGCTGACCGTCGAGGCGGGCGGCACCTTCCTGAGCTCCATCCTCGGACCCTCACTGGTGGCGAGCGTCGGCATCGGCATGTGCTTCGTACCGCTGGGCACCTCGGCGACCGGTGACGTCGCCCCCGAGGAGACCGGCATGGCCTCCGGGCTGCTCAACAGCTCGCGCCAGCTCGGCGGCTCGCTGGGGCTCGCGGTCCTGGTCACGGTCGCGGCGAGCGCCACGGGGACGGGCACCGACCGGGCGTCCCTCGCCGAGGGCCATGCGACGGCCTTCGCCGTGTCCGCCGGGCTCCTGGTGGCGGCCGCACTGGCGACGGCGGTGCTGCACGGGCGTCGCACTCCCGCCTCGACACCCCCGCGACCTGCGCAGACGTCCGCCCACGAAGAAACTTCCAAGAATCTCGGCGACGATGTCGAAACGGGCGTCTCCCGTTCGACGCAGGGGTGAGAGGCGAGGAGAAGCCCCCGCCACCACCCGATGGGAGACCACCATGCCGCGCTTTCTGACGATGATCCGCATCGACGAGAAGAACGTGCCCGAGGGCGGCCCGAGCCCCGAGCTCCAGGAGCGCATGGGCGCGCTGCTCGAAGAGATCACCAAGGCCGGGGTGATGCTCGACACCGCGGGCCTCAGGCCGACCTCCGAGGGCGCCCGCGTCACCTGGGACAAGGGCGAACTGTCCACCACCGACGGCCCGTTCACCGAGACCAAGGAGGTCGTCGGGGGCTACTCGATCTGTCAGGCCAAGGACATGGCGGAGGCGGTCGAGTGGGCCAAGCGGTTCCTCTCGACCCACGAGGACTACTGGACGATCACCGCGGAGGTCCGGGAGATCGAGGGCTGAGCAGGCGCTGAGCCGTCGAGCGAGGGCTGAGCCGCTGAGTAGGCGCTGAGCCTTTGCGGCCGCCGCGTCGGGGTGCTCTGATGGATCGCCGTGAGCCATCCCCCGGAGCACCCCCGCCCCATGTCGTCGGACGAGCAGCCCCGCCAGGCCATCGAGACCGTCTTCCGCATGGAGTCGCCGCGCGTCATCGCGGGCGTCGCACGGATCGTGCGGGACGTCGGCATCGCCGAGGAACTGGCCCAGGACGCCCTGGTGGCCGCCCTCGAACAGTGGCCCGAACAGGGCGTGCCCGACAACCCGGGCGCCTGGCTGATGACCGCCGCCAAGCACCGCGCCATCGACCTCGTACGCCGCCGCGAGCGCTACGCCCGCAAGCTCGCCGAGGTCGGCCGCGACCTGGAGAGCGCGCCGCCGCATACCGACGAACCCGCCGACCCCGACGACATCGACGACGACCTCCTGCGCCTCGTCTTCACCGCCTGCCACCCGGTGCTCTCCGCCGAGGCCCGGGTGGCGCTGACCCTGCGGCTGCTCGGCGGCCTGACCACCGCGGAGATCGCGCGCGCGATGCTCGCGCCGGAGCCGACGGTGGCGCAGCGGATCGTGCGGGCCAAGCGCACCCTCGCCACGAAGGGCGTCGCCTTCGAAGTCCCGTACGGGCCCGACAGGGAGGACCGGCTCGGCTCCGTCCTCGAAGTCATCTACCTCATCTTCAACGAGGGGTACGCAGCCACGGCGGGCGACGACTGGCTGCGCCCCGCCCTGTGCGAGGACGCGCTGCGGCTCGCCAGGGTGCTCGCGGGCCTGATGCCCAAGGAGTCCGAAGTCCACGGCCTCGCGGCCCTGTTGGAGCTCCAGGCGTCCCGCTCGGCGGCGCGGACGGGCCCCGCGGGCGAGCCGGTGCTGCTCGCGGACCAGAGCAGGGGCCGCTGGAACCGGATGCTGATCCGGCGCGGATACGCTGCGCTGGCTCAGGCACAGGCCGCTGCTGCGGGCGCGGGGGCCTTGGGGCCGTACGCCCTGCAAGCCGCGATCGCCGCGTGTCACGCCCACGCGCATACGTACGAGGAGACGGACTGGCAGCAGATCGCCGCGCTCTATGGCCTGCTTGCCGCCCGCACCCCGTCCCCGGTGGTCGAGTTGAACCGGGCGGTGGCGGTCTCTCGGGCCGAGGGGCCTGAGGCGGGGTTGGCGCTGGTAGACGCCCTCGGCGCCGAACCAGCGCTGGAGGGGTATCACCTGCTGCCCAGTGTGCGGGGTGACTTGCTTGCCCGGCTCGGTCGGTCGGCCGAGGCTCGCGCGGAGTTCGAGCGGGCGGCGTCGTTGGCCCGCAATGCGCGGGAGCGGGAAATGCTTCTGGCTCGGGCCGCCGACTGTTGAGACCTTCGCTGCGGGCTCGCTGTGGCTGGGCGCGCAGTTCCCCGCGCCCCTGAAGGCCCCTGCGGGGCCCCTCACGGGGCTCACCCCACCGGATGGCCGATCAGCATCGTCGGGGCGCCTGCCACCCGGGTCATGAAGACCGTCGCCGAGTTCTTTCCCTGCGGCTTCACCTTGCGGCGCAGTTCCTCCGGTTCGACCGCCGAGCCGCGCTTCTTCACGGTCAGGATGCCGACCTCGCGCTCCCGCAGCAGGGCCTTCAACTTCTTTACGCCGAAGGGGAGTTGGTCGGTGATCTCGTACGCCACCGCGTACGGGGTCGGGTGCAGCGCGTCGGACGTGACGTACGCGATGGTCTCGTCGATCAGGCCGCCCTCCACCCGCGCGGCCACCTCCGCGACCAGGTGCGCGCGGATGACCGCGCCGTCCGGCTCGTACAGATAGCGCCCGACGGGGCGGACGGGCGGGTCGGGCAGCATCGCGTCGAGCGAGGACCACAGGCTCGCGCCGCCCGGCAGCAGCGTCGCGCGGTGCGAGGCGGGGGCGTCCGTGCCGAACCACAGCACCGCCTCCTTCACGTCGCCGCCGTCCGAGATCCACTCCGCCGCGGCCTCGGCGGGTACCGCCTCGTGCGGGATGCCGGGCGCGATCTTCAGCGCGGCGCGCGGCGCGTCGAGCGCGGCGGCGACCGCCCAGGACAGCGGCGGTGAGTACGCCTCGGGGTCGAAGATCCGGCCACGTCCGCCCCTGCGCGCCGGGTCCACGAACACCGCGTCGTACGCGGACGTGTCCACCTCGGTGACATCCGCCTCGCGGACCTCGATCAGCTCGGCGAGCCCCAGTGCCTCGGCGTTGGCGCGGGCGACGGCGCAGGTCAGCGGGTCCCGGTCGACGGCGAGCACGGAGATGCCCGCCCGCGCGAGGGCGATCGCGTCGCCGCCGATGCCGCAGCAGAGGTCGGCGAGGGACCGTACGCCGAGCGTCTTGAAGCTCTCGGCGCGGTGCGCGGCGACGGAGGCGCGCGTGGACTGCTCGACGCCGTTGGGCGTGAAGAACATCCGGGCCGCGTCCCGCGCGCCGAACTTCGCCGCGGCCCGCTGCCGCAGGCGCGCCTGCGCGAGGGCCGCGGAGACCAGCGGGGCCGGGTGTTCGCGGCGCAGCCGGGTCGCGGCGGCGAGCTCCTGCGCGGGCTGCACGTCCCGCACCTCGTCGAGCAGGGCCAGGCCCGCGTCGGTGCGCAGGGCGGCGAAGGCGGCGAGGGGGTTGCCGAGAGGGTCGCCGGGGTCGGTCTCGTGGCCGCTCGGCGTGTTCGGGTCGTTCACCTGCCCCATTGTGGGCCAGTCGGTGGATGGTGCGCGGCCGGTGGCGGTGTCGGCCCTTCGGCAGGTCCTTGAGCTGCGAGGATCCGGCGCCATGCAACTAGTACGACAAACGGAAGAATCCGCCAGAAGGCGGAAGAATCAGACGAGGGCCGCCGTCGCGGTGATCACGGTCGTCGCGATCGCGTCGGGCTGCGCCGTCGGGGGCGAATCCGACACCGTCGAACCGGCCCACGGCCAGCAGCCGCTCCAGGCCCCGCCCGCCCGCGCCCTCGACTCCTACGCCAAGCGGCTCGGCGCGGCCCAGGCCGCGCGGGTCGCTGCGGCCAAGCGCTGGGGCCTGGCGAAGACCCCGCTCGCGGCGCCCCCCGCCCCCGCGGCCAAGCCGCACATCACCACCCGCAAGGGCTTCGAGGTCAAGGGCCAGTCGAGCCTGCCGCCCGTCTTCACGACGATCCCGACCACGGAGAAGGTCGTCTTCCTGACCATCGACGACGGCGCCGAGAAGGACCCGGCGCTGCTGCGGATGATGAGCGACCTGAAGCTCCCGTACACCGCGTTCCTCAGTGACTACCTGGTCAAGGAGGACTACGCGTACTTCAAGAAGATGCAGTCCCGCGGCATCACCCTGAACAACCACACCCTCAACCACCGCTACCTGCCCGGACTCTCCTACGAGGCGCAGCGCCGCGAGATCTGCGGCATGCAGGACGTCATCGCGAAGCGCTACGGCAAACGGCCCGAACTCTTCCGCCCGCCGTACGGCAACTACAACCAGGACTCCCTGCGCGCCGCCAAGTCCTGTGGCATCAAGGCGGTGCCGCTGTGGGCGTCGGAGGCGTTCGCCGACCACATGGAGTGGCGCGAGTGGGACCGGGACCTGCATCCCGGAGACATCATCCTCACGCACTTCCGGGGCCGCGCGGACTGGAAGGGCACGATGCCCGACATGGTCCGCAAGGTCATGAAGACGGTCACGGACAAGGGGTACGCGGTGGCCAGGCTGGAGGACTACCTGTGACCCCCCGGGCGCGAGCGCGCCGCCGCCTCCTGGCCGGGGCCCTGCTGTGCGGCGTACTCGCGCCCACGCTCCTCACGGGCTGCGCGGAATCGGTGGACCCGATCGAGAGGCTCGGGCGGAAGGCGGCCCAGAAGGTACCGCGTAAACCGGGCACGAAGGGGGAGCCCGGCGCTCCCCGCTGTGGGCAGGCGTTCCGCAGGGCGGAACGGGTGGGCACAGCCCCACCTGCCGACCCGGCGAAAACGGGGCGCCCACGAATCGCCGACAAGGAACCCCCGGCCCACAAGAAGCGTTGCGACAACAGGGAGCACCACTCCAAGCCCCGCTAAAGCCAGACGCAGTCGATTGGCACTCCGCTTGACCGAGTGCTAATCCCCGTCCTAGTCTCGCTTCTGGCACTCCCCGCTGGAGAGTGCCAACAGCGACGGGCAGGTCCGGCACCCGCGACGACGGATCCACCTGGTCGCCACCCCAGACTGTTAACCCCGTAGATCTCCGAAGGGGGAGACCGGATCGTGACGACCGCAAGCTCCAAGGTTGCCATCAAGCCGCTCGAGGACCGCATCGTGGTCCAGCCGCTCGACGCCGAGCAGACCACGGCCTCCGGCCTGGTCATTCCGGACACCGCGAAGGAGAAGCCCCAGGAGGGTGCTGTCCTCGCCGTGGGCCCGGGCCGCTTCGAGAAC
Organism: Streptomyces kanamyceticus; assembly: GCF_008704495.1. Lineage (NCBI taxonomy): Bacteria > Bacillati > Actinomycetota > Actinomycetes > Kitasatosporales > Streptomycetaceae > Streptomyces > Streptomyces kanamyceticus. The sequence continues at coordinate 4,130,737 of NZ_CP023699.1, read as the reverse complement.
GGCGAGCGCCTGCCGCTCGACGTCAAGGTCGGCGACGTCGTGCTGTACAGCAAGTACGGCGGCACCGAGGTGAAGTACAACGGCGACGAGTACCTCGTCCTCTCGGCTCGCGACGTGCTCGCGATCGTCGAGAAGTAGTTCACCCCGAAGCAGAAGCATTGCTTTGAGCTGCGCCCCTGGTCACCCCGCTGAAGCCGGGCGGCGAGGGGCGCAGTTCGTTCACCCGAGTTTTCGAGAGGGCTGAATCGCTCCCATGGCGAAGATCCTTAAGTTCGACGAGGACGCCCGTCGCGCCCTTGAGCGCGGCGTCAACAAGCTTGCCGACACGGTCAAGGTGACGATCGGCCCCCGTGGCCGCAACGTCGTCATCGACAAGAAGTTCGGCGCCCCGACCATCACCAACGACGGCGTCACCATCGCCCGTGAGGTCGAGGTCGAGGACCCGTACGAGAACCTCGGCGCGCAGCTGGTGAAGGAGGTGGCGACCAAGACCAACGACATCGCGGGTGACGGCACCACCACCGCCACCGTGCTCGCCCAGGCCCTGGTCAAGGAGGGTCTGCGCAACGTCGCCGCGGGCGCCTCCCCGGCCGCCCTGAAGAAGGGCATCGACGCCGCCGTCGCGGCCGTCTCCGAGGAGCTCCTCGCCACCGCCCGTCCGATCGACGACAAGGCCGACATCGCGGCCGTCGCCGGTCTGTCGGCCCAGGACCCGCAGGTCGGCGAGCTCATCGCCGAGGCGATGGACAAGGTCGGCAAGGACGGTGTCATCACCGTCGAGGAGTCCAACACCTTCGGCCTGGAGCTCGACTTCACCGAGGGCATGGCCTTCGACAAGGGCTACCTGTCGCCGTACATGGTGTCCGACCAGGAGCGTATGGAGGCCGTCCTCGACGACCCGTACATCCTGATCCACCAGGGCAAGATCTCCTCCATCCAGGACCTCCTGCCGCTGCTCGAGAAGGTCATCCAGGCCAACGCCTCGAAGCCGCTCCTGATCATCGCCGAGGACGTCGAGGGCGAGGCCCTCTCGACCCTGGTCGTGAACAAGATCCGCGGCACCTTCAACGCCGTCGCGGTGAAGGCTCCCGGCTTCGGCGACCGCCGCAAGGCCATGCTCGGTGACATCGCCACCCTCACCGGCGGCACCGTCATCGCCGAAGAGGTCGGCCTCAAGATCGACCAGGTCGGTCTCGACGTGCTGGGCACCGCCCGCCGCGTCACGATCACCAAGGACGACACGACGATCGTCGACGGCGGCGGCAACAAGGCCGACGTCGAGGGCCGCGTCTCGCAGATCAAGGCCGAGATCGACGCCACGGACTCCGACTGGGACCGCGAGAAGCTCCAGGAGCGCCTCGCGAAGCTGGCCGGCGGCGTGTGCGTGATCAAGGTCGGCGCCGCCACCGAGGTGGAGCTCAAGGAGAAGAAGCACCGTCTGGAGGACGCCATCTCCGCGACCCGCGCCGCGGTCGAGGAGGGCATCGTCTCCGGTGGTGGCTCCGCTCTGGTGCACGCCGTCAAGGTCCTCGAGGGCAACCTCGGCAAGGAGGGCGACGAGGCCACCGGTGTCGCCGTCGTCCGCCGCGCCGCCGTCGAGCCGCTGCGCTGGATCGCCGAGAACGCGGGCCTCGAGGGCTACGTCATCACCTCGAAGGTCGCCGAGCTCGACAAGGGCTTCGGCTTCAACGCCGCGACCGGTGAGTACGGCGACCTGGTCAAGGCCGGTCTCCTCGACCCGGTCAAGGTCACCCGCTCCGCCCTGGAGAACGCCGCGTCCATCGCGTCGCTGCTCCTGACGACCGAGACCCTGGTCGTCGAGAAGCCGGCCGAGGAAGAGGGCGACGCTGGCGCTGGGCACGGGCACGGTCACTCTCACTGACCGCTGCGCTCGGCTTGAACGGTGACTGAGGCCCGGCTCCCTTTACGGGGGCCGGGCCTCAGTCCGTTTTCGGGGGCGCGTCTGCCGGGTTGCGGCTCGTCGCCGACTGCGGGTTTCGTCGTGGCTGATCGCGCAGTTCCCCGCGCCCCTGACGGGGCGCCCCGTCAGGGGCGCGTTTAGGGGCGCGGGGAACTGCGCGAGGACGGACCACGACCCGCAGTCGGCGACGATCAGCAACCCGGCAGACGCCCCCGCCCAAGCCCTCGCAGAGTTACCGCGGTCCGTACTTACGCCCAGTGCGCGACGTCACCCCACCGAGCAGCGACCTAGGCGTCACCTTCGCCACGCCCATCAGTGCCTTGTAGCGCGGGTCCGGGATGGACAGGGACTTGCCCCGGGCCAGGTCGGCCAGTGCCGTCGCGACCAGTTTGTCCGCGTCGAGCCACATCCACTTGGGGATGTTGGACGTGCCCATTCCGGCGCGCTCGTGGAACTCGGTCCGCACCAGGCCCGGGCAGAGCGCCATCAGTCGTACGCCCGAGCCCGCCAGGTCCTTCGCCGCGCCCTGGGTGAACTGCGCGACCCACGCCTTGGACGCGCCGTACGTCCCGCGCGGTACGAACGCCGCCACCGACGCGACGTTCACCACCCCGCCCCTGCCGCGCCCCCGCATCGACTCCACCGCCGCCGACGTCAGCCGGAGCACCGCCTCGCAGTGCACCTTGAGCATGATGAGCTCGTCGCTCATCGGGACGTCCAAGTACTTGCCCTTGTTGCCGAAGCCGGCGTTGTTGATCAGCAGGTCGACGGGTTCCCTGGGGCGCGAGAGACGCTCCTCGACGGACTCGATGCCCTTGTCCGTGGAGAGGTCCGCGGTCAGCACCTCCGCCTCGATGCCGTGCCGGTCGTGCAGCTCGGTCGCCTGCTCCCGCAGCCGCTTCGTGTCGCGCGCCACCAGGACGAGGTTGTGCCCGTCAGCCGCGAGCCGCCGCGCGAAGGCGGCGCCGATGCCGGCGGTCGATCCCGTAATCAGAGCCGTAGTCATGGCCCCAGGCTAGTGATCCCGAGGGCCCCGGCGTCACGCGTCCGGTGCGCCGTACTTCTCGACGTACTCGCGTGCGTTCGCCACCGTCTCCGGGTGCAGCGCGTCAGCGGCGTCCAGCATCCGCGGCAGCAGCGACCGCTCCGTCGTGACGGCCCGGAAGTGCAGGGCGACGGTGACCTCGTGAGCCGGCCGGTGCACGATCTCGACCGGGTCGCCCGCCCGGATCTCGCCCGGCTCGATCACTCGCAGATACGCTCCGGGGACACCGTGCCGGGTGAACCGCTTGACCCACCCCTTCTCGTCCAGGTGCCCCTGGAACGTACGGCAGGGGATGCGGCTGCTCGTCACTTCGAGGAGCGGACCGGAGCCGATCCGCCAGCGCTCGCCGATCCGCGCGCCGCTCACGTCGATCCCGGACGTCGTGACGTTCTCGCCGAAGCCGCCGTTGGCCAGCGGCCGCCCGAGGAGGTCCTGCCAGACGTCGAGGTCCTCGCGCGCGAAGGCGTACACCGCCTGGTCGTGTCCGCCGTGGTGGCGCAGGTTGCCGATCTCGTCGCCGACGAGTCCGCTCCCGCCGACGCCCTTCACCCCCGGCGCCGTCACCAGGACGGATTCGTCCGTCGGCTTCTTGTCGATCCCGGTGAGGCCGTGCGAGGCGTCGGTGTACTCGACGGCCGTGCGGCGGCCCAGATTTACGGAGAGCAGCTTCATGACAGGAAGGTTAGGCGAGCCCGTCCCAAAGCCGCGATGCAATATTTCGCGACATGTCCAAGCGTCGCTTATGCTCGAAGCATGATCGAGGCCCGTCATCTCCGTGTCCTGCGAGCCGTTGCCGCCACCGGCTCCTTCTCGGCGGCGGCGCGCGAGCTCGGCTGCACCCAGCCCGCCGTGAGCCAGCAGATGAAGGCACTCGAATCCTCGGCGGGCACCCCGCTGCTGATCCGCACCGGCCGCGAGATGCGTCTGACGCAGGCCGGAGACGCCCTGGTCAGGCATGCCGCGGGCATCCTCGCCGGGCTCACCGCCGCGGAGGAGGAGGTCGCCGCCATCGCGGGCCTGCGCGCGGGCCGGGTCCGGCTCGTCTCCTTCCCCAGCGGCAGTTCGACGCTCGTGCCCTGCGCCCTCGCGGCACTGCGCGCGGAGCACCCGGGCACCCGCGTCTCGCTCGTGGAGGCCGAGCCGCCGCGCTCCGTGGAGATGCTGCGCGAGGGCGACTGCGACGTGGCCCTCGCCTTCCGGTACGAAGGGGCGACCGCGGCGGAGGAGTGGGACGACCTCGTCGTACGACCGCTGCTCGCGGACCGTCTCGTCGGGCTCGTGCCCGAGGGGCACCGGCTCGCCGCCGCCGCGTCGGTCACCATCGGTGAGTTCGCCGACGAGTCGTGGATCGCGGGCTGCCCGCGCTGTCGCAGGCAGCTGGTGGAGGTCTGCGAGGGCGCGGGCTTCGTGCCCCGCATCGACTTCGCGACCGACGACTACCCGGCGGTGATCGGTCTGGTCGGCGCGGGCCTCGGGGTCGCGGTGCTGCCCGAGCTCGCCATCGAGTCGGTGCGCCCCAAGGGTGCCCGCACCGTGACGGTCGAGCCGGCCGTGCGGCGCGAGATCGTCGCGCTCACACTGCCTGATCTGGCCCAGGTGCCGGCCGTCGCCGCCACGCTGGACCACCTGGCGCGGGCCGCCGCCCGCTGATCGTTCGTACGTACGCGGACGTGGTCGTGCGCGTGACTCGTACGTGTCAGACGTATCAGAGGAAACGTTCCTTCATCGGTGTGACGCGGCGGCCGTCGTGGCCGACGCCGTGACCAGGCGGTTGCGGGCGCGCCCCATGAGCTCCTCGCGCTCGTCCTCGGTCAGTCCGCCCCATACGCCGTAGGGCTCGCGCACCGCGAGTGCGTGCGCGGCGCACTCCGCGCGCACCGGGCACCGCATGCAGACCTCCTTGGCGGAGTTCTCGCGTGCGCTGCGCGCCGCGCCCCGCTCGCCCTCCGGGTGGAAGAAGAGCGAGCTGTCGACCCCGCGGCAGGCCGCGAGGAGCTGCCAGTCCCAGAGATCTGCGTTCGGTCCGGGAAGGCGGGAGAAATCTGCCATTGCTGGTCCCCTTGAAGCCGTTTTGACGCGGATACGGTGCCCATGACCGTACATCTACTGTCTAAGGAGATGAAAATATGACTCATTGCGAATCTAGCCACAGACACCAGGAAAAGGGAAGAAAAGGCGCTAAATGGGGCATAGCTTGTGATGAAAGGTTGAGGGTCTCTTGCGCTGTCTGCGCTGTGTCCGCGCCCTCACGTAGAGTGCCGAACGTGGCCGATCGCCCCGTAACTCTTTCGGGTGACCGTCGTTGAGAGTGCGAGGCGGTTGAAAGAACAAGCGCTCGGGCAGGTGTCCGAGAGCGTCAACCGCACAGGTGACGAATATGTACCAGCCTGGAGGCTCAAGGTGACGCGCAGCAGCTGTGAGAGCCGCGGAGGACAGTCATGACATCCGTCCTCGTCTGCGACGACTCCCCGCTTGCCCGAGAGGCGCTCCGCCGCGCGGTCGCGACCGTGCCCGGTGTCGAGCGTGTGACGACGGCAGCCAACGGCGAGGAAGTCCTCCGCCGCTGGGGTGCCGACCGCTCGGACCTGATTCTGATGGACGTACGCATGCCCGGTCTGGGCGGCGTGGAGACCGTCCGGCGGCTGCTGTCCGCCGACCCCGGTGCGCGCATCATCATGCTCACCGTCGCCGAGGACCTGGACGGTGTCGCGCTCGCGGTCGCCGCCGGTGCCCGCGGCTATCTGCACAAGGACGCCTCGCGCGCCGAACTGCGGGCGACGGTGACCCAGGCGCTCGCCGATCCGACCTGGCGGCTCGCCCCGCGCAGACTGCGTTCGGCCGAGATGGGCGCCGCGCCCACGCTCACCGCGCGGGAGATCCAGGTGCTCGAGGGCATGAGCCACGGCCGCTCCAACGCGGAGATCGGGCGCGAGCTCTTCCTCTCCGAGGACACCGTGAAGACGCACGCCAGGCGGCTCTTCAAGAAGCTCGGCGCCTCGGACCGGGCGCATGCAGTGGCGCTCGGTTTCCGCTGGGGCCTGGTCCGCTGAATGTGTCGCCGCGGGGGCATGGCGAGCCCCGCCCGCCGGGTGGTGGGCGGGGTGACGGATGCCCGTCGCGCCCCGCATCGGGAGCGATTGCTGTCGCTTCGCCGCCGATGCCGCATCCTTGAGGTGTGGAGTTCCTCGGGGACGAGTCGATCGAGCGGGAGGGGAGGGCGCAGGAGATGACTTCCGGCGCGCCTGCTCATAACGCTTCAGTGCACAACTACGGACGCGGTGCGACGGATCAGTCGCCGTCAAGGCACCATGGACCGATGCGCGATGACAAGACGACGGTGATCGGTGCCCTCGTCCTTCGCGCGGTCGAGGGTGACGAGCAGGCCACGCACGATCTCCTGGCACACGTGCACCCGCTGGCGCTGCGGTATTGCCGTACGCGGCTCTCCCGCCTGCCGGGTGACGCACGGCACTTCGTGGAGGATCTGGCGCAGGAAGTGTGCGTCGCCGTGCTGCTCGCGCTGCCGCGCTACAAGGACACGGGGCGCCCCTTCGAGGCGTTCGTCTTCGCGATCGCCGCACACAAGGTGGCCGATCTGCAGCGTGCCGCGATGCGCCATCCCGGATCGACCGCGGTGCCTTCGGACGAGATGCCGGAGCGGCCCGACGATTCGCTCGGTCCCGAGGAGCGTGCCCTGCTCAGCAGCGATGCGGAGTGGGCCAAGAAGCTCATGGCCAACCTTCCGGAGAACCAGCGGGAGCTGCTGCTGCTCAGGATCGCCGTCGGGCTCACGGCGGAGGAGACCGGGCAGATGTTGGGGATGTCACCCGGGGCGGTTCGTGTGGCCCAGCACCGGGCGCTGAGTCGTCTGCGGGCGCTGGCCGAGCAGTAGCAGGAACGCGTGAACGTACGACGTACGAACGTACAAAGCTTGCCGATGATCTTGATCGTGGAATGAGACACCCTCGGATCCCGTTAGCATGGACATCCGCACCGATCAAGGCCATCTGGGGAAGGTGTCATGACTGCAAACGTCGACGGAGTGCCCGGAAAATTCGCGACGCTCGGGCTGACCTACGACGACGTGCTGCTGCTGCCGGGCGCGTCGGACATGGCGCCCGACCAGATCGACACTTCCTCGCTCATCTCGAAGAACGTGCGAGTGAACGTCCCGCTGCTGTCGGCCGCGATGGACAAGGTCACCGAGTCCCGCATGGCGATCGCCATGGCGCGGCAGGGTGGCGTCGGCGTGCTGCACCGCAACCTCTCCATCGCCGACCAGGCCAACCAGGTCGACCTGGTGAAGCGCTCCGAGTCCGGCATGGTCACCGACCCGATCACGGTGCACCCGGACGCGACGCTGGCCGAGGCCGACGCGATCTGCGCGAAGTTCCGCATCAGCGGCGTCCCGGTGACCGACCCGGCGGGCAAGCTGCTCGGCATCGTCACCAACCGTGACATGGCCTTCGAGTCGGACCGCTCGCGCCAGGTGCGCGAGGTCATGACGCCGATGCCGCTCGTCACCGGCAAGGTCGGCATCTCCGGCGTGGACGCCATGGAGCTGCTGCGCCGCCACAAGATCGAGAAGCTTCCGCTGGTCGACGACGCGGGCATCCTCAAGGGCCTCATCACGGTCAAGGACTTCGTGAAGGCCGAGAAGTACCCGAACGCCGCCAAGGACGCGGAGGGCCGCCTCCTGGTGGGCGCCGCCGTCGGCGTCGCGGGTGACGCGTTCGAGCGTGCCCAGGCGCTGGTCGCCGCGGGCGTCGACTTCATCGTCGTCGACACCGCGCACGGCCACTCCCGCCTGGTCGGCGACATGGTCGCCAAGATCAAGTCCGACGCCCCCGGCATCGACGTGATCGGCGGCAACATCGCCACGCGGGACGGCGCGCAGTCCCTGATCGACGCCGGTGTCGACGGCATCAAGGTGGGCGTCGGACCCGGCTCCATCTGTACGACGCGCGTCGTCGCCGGTATCGGCGTACCGCAGGTAACGGCCATCTACGAAGCGTCGCTCGCCGCCAAGGAGGCCGGTGTCCCGGTCATCGGCGACGGTGGCCTGCAGTACTCCGGAGACATCGCCAAGGCGCTCGTCGCCGGTGCGGACACGGTCATGCTGGGCTCGCTGCTCGCCGGCTGCGAGGAGTCCCCGGGGGAGCTGATGTTCATCAACGGCAAGCAGTTCAAGTCGTACCGCGGCATGGGCTCGCTGGGCGCGATGCAGACCCGCGGCGAGCAGAAGTCCTTCTCCAAGGACCGCTACTTCCAGGAGGGCGTCGCCTCCGACGAGAAGCTGGTTCCCGAGGGCATCGAGGGGCAGGTGCCCTACCGCGGCCCGCTCTCGGCCGTCGTGCACCAGCTGGTGGGCGGCCTGCGCCAGTCGATGTTCTACGTCGGCGGACGCACCGTCCCCGACCTCCAGGCCAACGGCCGTTTCGTACGCATCACGTCCGCGGGCCTCAAGGAGAGCCACCCGCACGACATCCAGATGACGGTCGAGGCGCCGAACTACAGCCGTAGCAAGTAGCCTCCTGGCTCCACGCGCGCGTGGAAGGGGCGGCCCCGGATGACCGGGGCCGCCCCTTCCACGCGTGTCGGGGATACTGGACAGGCAGACCAAGAGGGAAAGGCCCCACAACGTGACAGAGATCGAGATCGGGCGCGGCAAGCGCGGCCGCCGCGCGTACGCGTTCGACGACATCGCCGTCGTACCGAGCCGGCGCACCCGCGACCCGAAGGAGGTCTCGATCGCGTGGCAGATCGACGCCTACCGCTTCGAGCTGCCCTTCCTGGCCGCCCCCATGGACTCGGTCGTCTCGCCTGCGACCGCCATCCGCATCGGTGAGCTCGGCGGCCTCGGCGTGCTGAACCTCGAGGGCCTGTGGACGCGGCACGAGGACCCGCAGCCGCTGCTCGACGAGATCGCCGAGCTGGACGCGGAGAACGCGACCCGGAGGCTCCAGGAGATCTACTCCGCGCCGATCCAGGCCGACCTCATCGGGCGCCGCATCAAGGAGGTGCGCGACTCGGGTGTCGTCACCGCCGCCGCGCTCTCCCCGCAGCGCACCGCCGAGTTCTCCAAGGCCGTCGTGGACGCGGGCGTCGACATCTTCGTGATCCGCGGCACCACGGTCTCCGCCGAGCACGTCTCCGGTGCCGCCGAGCCGCTGAACCTGAAGCAGTTCATCTACGAGCTGGACGTCCCGGTCATCGTCGGCGGCTGCGCCACGTACACCGCCGCCCTGCACCTGATGCGCACCGGCGCCGCGGGCGTCCTGGTCGGCTTCGGCGGCGGCGCCGCGCACACCACGCGCAACGTGCTCGGCATCCAGGTGCCGATGGCCACCGCCGTCGCCGACGTCGCGGCCGCCCGCCGTGACTACATGGACGAGTCCGGCGGCCGGTACGTGCACGTCATCGCCGACGGCGGCGTGGGCTGGTCCGGCGACCTGCCCAAGGCCATCGCGTGCGGCGCCGACTCCGTGATGATGGGCTCCCCGCTGGCCCGCGCCACGGACGCGCCCGGCAAGGGCCACCACTGGGGCATGGAGGCCGTGCACGAGGACGTGCCGCGCGGCAAGAAGGTCGACCTGGGCACGGTCGGTACGACCGAGGAGATCCTCACCGGGCCTTCGCACATCCCGGACGGCTCGATGAACTTCTTCGGAGCGCTGCGCCGCGCGATGGCGACCACGGGCTACAGCGAGCTCAAGGAGTTCCAGCGCGTCGAGGTGACCGTCGCGGACTCGCAGCACAAGCGCTGAGCCGACGCGTCGCTCCGCTTGAGCGGAAAAGGGTCCGGGCCCACCGAAAGGTGGGCCCGGACCCTTTTTCTCTTCGCATGTTTCCGTGGGCCGGTCAGTCCCCGGCCTTCTTGGCGGCGGAGAACGCGGCCGCGCCGCCGACGGCGAGGAAGACGAAGGTGAGGACGTCCTTCTCGTGCTTCCAGACCTGGTTGACCAGGTCGAAGTGGTCGGTGAGGACGGTGAAGAACGAGACGTCGAGGCCCTCGCCGATGGCCATCGCGTACCCGGTGAGCTGGCCCAGGTACACGGCTATCAGGGCGACCACGGCGGAGACGATCGGGAGCGCGGGGTGCCGTCCGCCGACCTTGCCCGCGCAGAACCCGATGATCAGGCCCACAGCGACCGCGGCGTAGCCGATCTCGTGCTCCACGGCCTTCATGATGGCGCCGTAGACACCGGCCGTGACGAACAGCAGGACGATGGCGACGGCCACGCCGAGGCCGACGTTGCCCGTGCGGCCGTGCGGCTGCGGGGCCATCGGGAAGCCGCCCTGCGGAGCGGGCTGCTGCTGCGGGAAGGCGGCGTACGGCTGTTGCTGCTGCGGGGGCTGCTGGCCGTAGGGCTGCTGGCCGTAGGGCTGTTGCGGCGGGTAGGGCTGCTGCTGGCCGTACGGGTTGCCGTCCGGTGGCTGGGGTGGCTGGGTCATTCGGGTCCCCCTGGGGCGTGGTTGCCGTACTGATGTGCGGCAGAAGGGCGGCACAGTAGCAGTCGTGGCCAACGCCCGGGGGAACGCGCCGGTTCACAGCCGGTGTGCGGCGCCCGCCGGGGTCGCTCCCCTGGTGTCCAGGAGGAGTTGGGCCTTCACCGCGAGCCCCTGGAGGTCGTACGTGCGGTGGTGCTGGAGCAGGATCGTGAGGTCGGCGTCGGCGGCCGCCTCGTAGAGGGAGTCGGCGCGCGGGACGGGGCGGCCGAGGATGCTCCAGTTCGGGACGTAAGGGTCGTGGTAGCTGACGGCCGCGCCCATCTCCATCAGGCGCGTCGCCACTTCCTGGGCGGGGGCGCCCTGCTGGTCGGCGAGGTCCGGCTTGTAGGTGACGCCGAGGAGCAGGACACGGGCGCCGCGGGCGGACTTGCCGTGTTCGTTGAGCAGGGTCGCCGAGCGCTGGATGACGTACTGAGGCATGCGGTCGTTGACCTGCTGGGCCAGTTCGACCATGCGCAGGGGGCGGGCGCCGCGGGAGGGGTTGGGGATGTCCAGGGGGACGCCGTGGCCGCCGACGCCGGGCCCGGGGCGGAACGCCTGGAAGCCGAACGGCTTGGTCTCCGCGCAGCGGATGACGTCCCAGAGGTCGATGCCCAGGTCGTGGCAGAGCACCGCCATCTCGTTGACCAGGGCCATGTTCACGTGCCGGTAGTTGGTCTCCAGGAGGTGCACGGTCTCGGCCTCGCGGGGGCCACGCGCGCGTACGACCTTGTCGGTGAGGCGGCCGTAGAAGGCGGCGGCCGACTCCGTGCAGGCCGGGGTGAGGCCGCCGATGACCTTGGGGGTGCCCGCGTAGCCGTGCAGCCGGTTGCCCGGGTCGAGGCGGCCGGGGGAGTACGCGAGGTGGAAGTCGCGGCCCGCGCGCAGGCCCGATCCCTGTTCGAGGATGGGACGGAGGAATTCCTCCGTGCTCCCCGGGTACGCGGGGGACTCGAGGATCACCGTGGTGTGCGGGCGCAGTCGCGCGGCCAGGGCGCGGGCGGCGTCGGCCACCTGGGTCAGGTCGAGCGAGCGGTCCGCGGCCGCCGGTGTGGGGGCGCAGATGACCGCGGTACGGACCCGGCCGAGCTCGACCGGGTTGGTGGTCGGCCGGAAGCCCCCCGAGAGCATCCGGCGGACGTCGGCCGCGGTGAGGGTGCCCTCGGCGCCGTCGCAGGGCAGCCTGCCGCCCGCCAGGTCGGCGGCGCGGGCGGGGTCGTAGCCGATGGTCGCGATGCGGGCGGCGACGGCGGCCTGGGCGAGGGGCAGGCCGAGGTGGCCGAGACCGATGACAGCGAGATCTGCGGGCATGGCGGTGGGCCGTCCTCCCAATAGCCGGACCGGGACGAGTGCGCAAGCCCTGTGGACAAGGCGGACCAGCGCAATGTCAGACTAGGAGTAAATATGACCGATATGTGGCATTGCCCGGCCCCGAAGTCCGGAGTGTTGTCCACAGGTCGCGGCGGCGATCAGCGGGCGCGGCGGAAATCTGGGCATGATGTGAGTCCGACCACACCCGATCGCAACGGGAGGCAGCGGTGAGGACAGCGACACTGGGGCCGGCGGAGCGTGCCGAGTCACTTGCGGGAATGGCCGACCGGGAGCTGGACATCCTGGTCGTGGGCGCGGGGGTGGTCGGCGCGGGTACGGCACTCGACGCGGTCACCCGCGGCCTGTCCACCGGCCTGGTCGAGGCCAGGGACTGGGCGTCCGGCACATCGAGCCGGTCGAGCAAGCTGATCCACGGCGGCCTGCGCTATCTGGAGATGCTCGACTTCGCGCTCGTGCGGGAGGCGCTGAAGGAGCGCGGACTCCTCCTTGAGCGGCTCGCCCCGCACCTGGTGAAGCCGGTGCCGTTCCTCTACCCCTTGCAGCACAAGGGCTGGGAGCGGTTGTACGCGGGATCGGGCGTCGCGCTCTACGACGCCATGTCGATGTCGCGCGGACACGGCCGAGGACTGCCCACGCACCGCCACCTGACCCGACGTCACGCGCTGCGCGTCGCCCCGTGCCTGAAGAAGGACGCCCTGGTCGGGGCGATGCAGTACTACGACGCGCAGATGGACGACGCCCGCTACGTGGCGACACTGGTGCGCACAGCGGCGGCGTACGGAGCGAAGGTCGCCAACCGGGCCAAGGTCACCGGCTTCCTGCGCGAGGGCGAGCGCGTGGTCGGCGCCCGCGTGCAGGACGTGGAAGGGGGCGGGGAGTACGAGATCAGGGCCAAGCAGATCGTGAACGCCACCGGTGTGTGGACGGACGACACGCAGGCCATGGTCGGCGAGCGGGGACAGTTCCACGTCAGGGCGTCCAAGGGCATCCACCTCGTGGTGCCCAAGGACCGGATCAACTCCACGACCGGCCTGATCCTGCGGACCGAGAAGAGCGTCCTGTTCGTCATCCCGTGGGGGCGGCACTGGATCGTGGGCACGACCGACACGGACTGGGACCTCGACAAGGCGCATCCGGCCGCGTCCAGCGCCGACATCGACTACCTGCTCGAGCACGTGAACTCGGTGCTCGCGGTGCCGCTCTCGCGGGACGACGTCCAGGGGGTGTACGCGGGGCTGCGGCCGCTGCTCGCCGGGGAGTCGGACGCCACGAGCAAGCTGTCGCGCGAGCACACGGTCGCGCATCCGGCGCCCGGCCTCGTGGTCGTCGCGGGCGGCAAGTACACGACGTACCGCGTGATGGCCAAGGACGCCGTGGACGAGGCGGTGCACGGTCTGGACCAGCGCGTCGCCGACTGCGTCACGGAGGACGTCCCGCTGGTCGGCGCCGAGGGGTACAAGGCGATGTGGAACGCGCGCGCCAGGATCGCCGCGCGGACGGGTCTTCATGTGGTGCGCGTGGAGCACCTGTTGAACCGGTATGGCTCGCTGGCCGAGGAAGTCCTCGACCTGGTCACCGCCGACCCCACGCTCGGCGCGGTGCTGCAGGGAGCGGACGACTATCTGCGCGCCGAGGTGGTGTACGCGGCCTCGCACGAGGGCGCGAGGCACCTGGACGACGTGCTGACGCGGCGCACGCGCATCTCGATCGAGACCTTCGACCGGGGCACGCGCAGCGCCCGCGAGTGCGCCGAACTGATGGCGACCGTCCTGGGCTGGGACAAGGACCAGATCGAGCGGGAGGTACAGCACTACGAGAAGCGGGTGGAGGCCGAGCGGGAGTCGCAGCGGCAGCCGGACGACCTGACCGCGGACGCGGCGCGGCTCGGCGCGCCGGACATCGTGCCGCTCAACTGACGGTCGGGGGACGGGGGGACGGGGGGCGCGGCCTTGCCTCGGCCGGTGAGCAGCGGAAGAGTGACGTCCAAGGCCGGATTCACGAGCCCTGACGGGTCGGCCCTTCCACCGCGGAGGGCCGCCACGAGGAGGACGGCCGACAGCGTGCGCGGTTTCGGCACGTCGGGCCCCTCCTTGTGCGCGGTCCCTCATGAGGGACCCTGGACCCTGGGCGTAAGGCGGTCCTTGAGTAAGGGACAATGAAGGCTCTGTCAGGGCGGGTTGCGCGGGTAGCAGCGGTAGCAGCAGAGGGGACGCATGTCGGACGCGGAGCAGACGGGTGAGGCCCGTCGGGACAAGAGCGAACGTCTCCTCGCCGGCCGGTACCGGCTGGGAGAGGTGCTCGGCCGCGGTGGCATGGGCACTGTGTGGCGCGCCAAGGACGAGACGCTTGGCCGTACGGTCGCGGTGAAGGAGCTGCGGTTCCCATCGAGCATCGACGAGGAGGAGAAGCGGCGGCTCATCACGCGGACGCTGCGCGAGGCCAAGGCGATCGCGCGGATCCGCAACACCAGCGCCGTGACCGTCTACGACGTGGTCGACGAGGACGACCGGCCGTGGATCGTGATGGAGTTGGTCGAGGGCAAGTCGCTCGCGGAAGCGATCCGCGAGGACGGTCTTCTGACGCCGCGTCGGGCGGCCGAGGTCGGGCTCGCCGTGCTCGACGTCCTGCGCTCCGCGCACCGCGAGGGAATCCTGCACCGTGACGTGAAGCCGTCGAACGTGCTGATCGCGGAGGACGGCCGGGTCGTCCTGACCGACTTCGGCATCGCGCAGGTCGAGGGCGACCCGTCGATCACGTCCACCGGCATGCTCGTCGGCGCGCCGTCGTACATCTCGCCGGAGCGGGCGCGCGGGCACAAGCCGGGTCCCGCGGCCGACATGTGGTCGCTCGGCGGCCTGCTGTACGCGGCGGTGGAGGGCGTGCCGCCGTACGACAAGGGGTCGGCGATCGCGACCCTCACCGCGGTGATGACCGAGGACGTGGAACAGCCGCAGAACGCCGGTCCGTTGGAGAAGGTCATCTACGGCCTGCTCGCCAAGGACCCGGAGCAGCGGCTCGACGACGTGGGGGCGCGGGCGCTCCTGATCGACGTGATCCACGCGCCGGAGCCCAAGGCGGAGCCGGAGCCGGTCGAGGCGACCAAGGTGGTGCCGCTGCCGCCCGTTCCGGGCAAGAGGGGACTGGGCAAGAAGGGGCTGGGCAAGGGCTCGGGGAAGGGTCCGGGTAAGGGTTCGGGCAGAGGGCCGGGGAGGAAGGGGCTCGGCGGATCGGGCGCCGCCGGTTCTGCCGCGGCTTCCTCTGCCGCGGCGTCTGCCGCTTCTCCTACTGCTTCCCCTTCCGCTTCCCCTTCTGCTTCTGCTTCTTCTTCCGCCCCTCCGGTCCCTTCCGCTCCTCCCGCTGTTCCTGCCGGTCCTCCCGCGTCTTCCGCCGGCGTCGGCGCGGCCGGGTCCTCCGGGACGCTCGGTGGGCGCAAGGCCGAGGAGGCCGCCGACCGGGTGAAGGGGGCGCTGCGTTCGGTCCGCAAGGCCGCCGCCTCGGCGACCGCCCGGGGTACGGGTACCGGCGCGGGCGGCACCGCCGTGCCGCCGCCTCCGGGAGCCTCGCCGCGGGCGCCGGTCAAGGCGTCGCTCACCGATGTGGTGCCGCGCAGGACCCTGGTGATCGCTTCCGTGGTCGCCGTGCTCGCGGTCCTCGGGACGGTGCTCGCCTTCGCGCTCGGCGGCGACGACAAGGGCTCCGACAAGGACAGCAAGGGCGGCGACAAGGCCGCTTCCAGCGGGGCGACGGCCGGTGACGGTGCCAAGGAGTCCGAGAAGGGGTCCGACAAGGGCACCGGTACCGGCGACGACAAGGGCGCCGGCGCGGAATCGGACAAGGGCGACGACCCGGGCAAGGGCGACGCCAAGGACAAGGACGAGGACGAGAAGAAGAACAAGGGCAAGAAGCCGGGGGACGGCGCCGCGTCGACGTACAAGCACGGCCAGGGCTTCTCCATAGGCCTGCCCAAGGGCTGGAAGTACCAGTCCACGGGCAGCGCGGGCGCGCGCTTCACCGGGCCGAACGGGCAGAAGCTGCTCGTCGGTTGGACCACCACTCCCAAGGACAACCCGGTGGCCGACTGGAAGAGCCAGGAGAACTACATGGTGCGCTCCCAGTACGACCGGATCCGGATAGAGAAGGTGGACTACCGGGACTGGAACACGGCTGACTGGGAATTCACCTATGCCGACGGCGGCACCAAGTACCGGTCGATAGACCGTGGCTTCGTCGTCAACGGCGGGCTGGGCTACGGAATGATGTACACGGCCAAGGCCGACGACTGGGGGAGCGCGGAGCGCAAGGGCGCCTGGCGGACCTTCACGAAGACGTTCGAGCCGAAGTCCTGAGATCTCCGGTCCCCTCAATGCGGTTCGCGCAAGGCACGTATCGTGAGTGCCTGCGGACCGTACGCCACCGCAACAAGCCGTAAGACGAACGGAATTGACCGCCGGGCGGGACGGGGGATGCGTCGTGGAGGACTATGCGGGACGGGTGCTCGCCGACCGCTACCGCCTGCCGCTGCCGCCTTCGGATGAGTACGAGCTCGCCGAGTCGCGTGCGTTCGACACGTACAGCGGTCAGGAAGTCCTGGTCAGGCAGGTGCCGTTGCCCGAGATCGTCGAGGCGGAAGTGCTCGACGAGGAGGTGCCGCACGATCTGCCCGCGGGGTTCGTGCCGCGGGCGGGGGCGACGGCCGGGAGCGGCGTGCGGCGGGCATCGGCGCGTACGACGCGCAGTCCCACGGATCCCGCGGTCCGCCGCGCCATGGAGGCGGCGCAGTCCGCCGCGCAGATACCGGACCATCCGCGGCTCGACCAGGTCTTCGACGTGTTCGCCGAGGGCGGCTCGCTGTGGATAGTGAGCGAGTTGGTGGCGGCGAGGCCGCTGGCCGCGCTGCTCGCCGACCAGCCGCTGAGTCCGTACCGGGCGGCGGAGGTCGCGGCGGACGTGCTCGCCGCGCTGCGGGTCCTTCACGGACACGGCTGGGTGCACCGGAACATCACCGCGCGCACGGTGTTGATATGCGATGACGGCCGGGTGATGCTGACGGGCCTCGCGGCGGGCGCGGCCGAGGAGGCGCTGTGCGGGTACGACCCGCGCCCCGAGGAGGAGGGCGAGGCGACCGGTTCGGCCGGGTCCGTCGGGAACGTCGCCGCGTACGGGAGCGGGGGCGGGGGCGAGGGCGGGTTCGGGGACGGGTTAGGGGAGCCGGACCAGGGCGGGGACGAGGGCTGGAGCGGGGACGGGAGCGGGGACGGAAGCGGGCGGTCAGGGAGCCGAGGGCTGCCCTTGTACCGGGACCAGATCGGGTATCCCGGCCAGGATCGGGGCCAGGACCAAGGACAGGATCTCGGCCAGGAACAGGGGCAGCGGCAGGGGCATCGCGGCCGGGGCCGGTCCGGGGACGTGGAGATCGAGCCAGCCCCGGAGTCCGCGGGGCTGCCGCCGGGTGACGCGCGGGCCGCGCGGGCCGGGGCCATCGCGGCGTACCGCGCGGGGGCACGGGCCGCGGCGCGGCTGGACGACGAAGAGCCTTCCGTGCCCGGACGGATCTCGGATCCCTATGGGGTCGCGGGCGTCGCGAAACCCTGGCACGGGGCGGTGCCGCGGCACCGTAACCAGGGGGCCGCGCAGGACAGTTCTCAGGGCATTTCCCCTGAGCGCGCGTACGAGTCCGGGTACGAGTCCGGGTACGAGTCTGGATACGAATCCGGCCCACTGACCCCCGAACCTCTGCCCTCCGAGCCGCCGACGCCTGCCCCCCTGGCCCCCGACGCCACCGCCCGCCGCGGCCCCACCACCGCGCTCGCCGCCGAGCGCGCCCGGCACGCGCGCATGGTCGTCGTCGGAGCCGTCACCGAGCGCTGGGCGCCCGAGCAGGCCGGGCCCGTCCACGAGAACTGGCAGCTCGCCGCGCCCATCGGACCCGCCACCGACCTGTGGGCACTCGGTGCCCTGCTCTTCCGTGCGGTGCAGGGGCACGCGCCGTACCCGGAGGACAGTACGACCGAGCTCGTGCAGATGGTGTGCGCGGAGCCGCCCGCCTTCGCCGAGGAGTGCGGGCCGCTGCGGCCCGTCGTCGAGTCGCTGCTGCGCCAGGACCCGACCGACCGGCTCGACTTCGAGGAGCTGGGCGGCTGGCTGCGCTCGCTGGTGCGGTCGGCGCCGGAGCCGGAGGCGGGGGCGCACGTCGTGCCGGTGCCGCCGTACGACGCGGGCAGGCTGCCCGTCGTACGGCGCCGTGGCGAGGTCGTGCGCAAGCGGCGGTCCGCCGTGCCCGCCACCACCGGGCAGGAGCACGGTCGGCACAAGCACAAGCGAGGCAGGGGCAGAGGTCAGGGCAAGGAGGTCAAGGCCGCCCGGGCACCGCGGGCGCCCCGGGAGGCCAGGGCGCCCAAGGAGGCTCGGCTGAGCGAGACCCGGCTGCGGGAGACAGGCCCGCGCAGGTCGAGGCCGGGCGCGCCGCGGCCCGGCAGCGGGGCGCGGCCCCGTTCGCTCGGGCGGCTGCTGCTGATCGCCATCCTGGTGGGGCTCGTCGCGGCCGTCGCGTACGCCATGTTGTTCATGCCCAAGTCTGGTGACCGCACCTCGGACGGGCGCACCGGCTCGGCGGGTGAGGTCAGTTCGGGGCCGGGCACGGACGGTGGCGACGACAAGCCGGACGGGCGGCCGAGCGACGGGGAGAAGCCGGACGGCAAGCCCAAGGACAAGCCGACCAGGACCAAGAACCCCGGCTCGCAGGAGCCGCAGACCACCGACCCCGATCTGCCCCGCGGGTTCGCGCTGCGCAAGGACACCGAGGGTTTCCGGGTCGCCGTCGCCAGCGGCTGGGACCGGGAGCCCAAGAACGGCCGGGGGCAGGTCCTTTACACGCACGGTGACTTCGAGCTGCTCCTGGTCCCGGGGCGGGACGGCACGGACAGCTACGGCAGCGACCCGATGAAGTACCAGCGCGAGCACGAGCGCGAGTTGCAGCCCTTCCGCGACTCGTCGTGGGCGACGTCCAGCGGGATGCGGCGGATCGACGTCGGCGGGCGGGCCATGGCCGAGGGGCAGTTCACCTGGCAGGACGCCGAGGGCCGCGAGGTCTTCGTACGCAATCTCGCGATGGTGGTCGGCGGGAAGTACCACGTGGTGCAGGTGCGCGGTCCCGAGGCGGAGCGGGACGAGGTGACGCGGCTGTACGAGCAGGCGTCGACCACCTATCAAGTCGTCGGCTGAGTCCGCGTCGACCACCCGCCGAGCTCCGGCGCGGCTGCCGTGGGGCAGATTTCGGCCACGCTCCGATAGCCCCTCTGACCAGCATGGAACATCCACGACATGCGTCACAGTGCGGTCTCCGTGGACCCCCGGCGGTTCCCTGCACGGGCTTCCCTCCTTAACCTGGGCCTGTCAAGACCATTGCGGGGGAACGTGAATCAGATGCAGGGCCTGCTCCTCGCGGGCCGCTACCGACTCGGTGAGTCCATCGGCCGCGGTGGCATGGGACGGGTGTGGCGCGCGCAGGACGAGGTGCTGCACCGTGCCGTCGCCGTCAAGGAACTGACGGCCGCGCAGTTCGTGCAGGAGGCCGACCGCGCGGTCCTCTTCGCGCGCACCCAGACCGAGGCGCGGGCCGCCGCCCGGATCAACCATCCCGCGGTCGTCACCGTCCACGACGTGGTGCAGTACGACGACCGGCCCTGGATCGTGATGGAGCTGGTCGTGGGGCGCTCGCTCGCGGACGCCGTCAAGGACGACGGCCGCGTCGACCCCGTCGAGGCCGCCCGCATCGGCCTGTGGACCCTGAAGGCGCTGCGCGCCGCGCACGCCGCCGGAGTCCTGCACCGCGACGTCAAGCCCGGCAACGTCCTGCTCGCCGACGACCGGCGCATCCTGCTCACCGACTTCGGGATCGCCGCGATCGAGGGCGACTCGACGATCACGCGGACCGGCGAGGTCGTGGGCTCCGTCGACTATCTGGCGCCCGAGCGGGTCAGCGGCGCCAACCCCGGGCCCGCGTCCGACTTGTGGGCGCTCGGCGCCACGCTGTACACGGCGGTCGAGGGCAACTCCCCGTTCCGGCGCACCTCGCCGCTCGGCACCATGCAGGCCGTGGTCACCGAGGAGCCGTCGCCGCCCGAGCACGCGGGGGCCCTCGCGCCGATCATCAGCGCGCTCCTGAGCAAGGACCCGGCGGCCAGGCCGAGCGCGGAGGACGCCGAGGCGATGCTGGCCGAGGCGGCGGAGGGGCGCAGGCCGCACCAGGCGCAGGCGTACGTGCCGACGCAGGTGCATCCGTCCGCAGGGACGCCCGGGGGAACCTCCGCCGGAACATCCGCCGGGACGTACGGGCAGGGGCAGACGCCCACCGCGTACGGGCAGGGGCAGACCTCGACCGCGCATCCGCAGCAGCAACAGGGCCACGGGCACACCGTCGTCGGCGGCACGGGCTCCGACGGTGCCTCCTCGCGCGAGCGGCGCCGCTGGCCCGCGCGCATCGCCCTCGTCGTGGTGGCCGCGCTGCTCGGCGGCGCCGGTGTCTTCGGCTATCTGCACTACGCGGACGAGGGTTCGGGCGCGGGAGCCGGGGCAGGGGCGGACGACGGCGGTCCGGGTACGGACGTGGGCGGCATCCCCAAGGAGTGGAAGCGGGTGAACGACCCGGCGGGCTTCAGCCTGCGACTGCCCAAGAACTGGAACCGCGAGGTCGACGGCAGCCAGATCGACTACACGCCCGACGGCGGCCGCCGCTTCCTGCGCATAGGCGTCGACAGGGCTCCGACGTTCGACAGCCCCTACACGCACCAGCTGGCCCTGGAGAAGGGCCTGCGGGTCAAGCTCCCCGCGTACAAACGGCTCGATCTGAACTCCAACACCTTCCGCGACCGGCCGGGCGCGCTGTGGCAGTTCAGCTGGACGGCGGGTGCCAACGACACGACCGCGGGGCCGCGCAGGGCCATCTCGCAGACCTACATCAGCCGGGACGGCGTCGAGTACGCGATCTACATGTCGGCGCCCGCACAGGGCTGGGAAACCACCCGGGAGCAGTTCGACGCGATGCTGCAGGGGTGGCGGGAGCGCAAGGTGAACTGAGCGGCCGGATCAGGACCGCGGCGTGCTTCACCCCATTCCGTTCGCACACGTGTGGGGCATGATGGCCGCATGGGGAGCCTGGGAGACCACACCGGCGGGGGCGCCGGTGGCGGCAACGCCCGTGTGATCGCGGGCCGTTACCGGCTTGAGGCGCGGCTCGGCCGGGGCGGCATGGGAGTCGTGTGGCGCGCCACCGATCTGCTCCTGGGACGCCAGGTCGCCGTCAAGGAGCTGGACCGCGACGAGACGCTCTCCGACTCCGAGGCGGACCAGCAGCGCGAGCGGACCCTGCGTGAGGCGCGGGCGGTCGCGCAGCTGCGGCATCCGCACATCGTCGTCGTCCACGACGTCGTCGTACAGGACGAACACCCCTACATCGTCATGGAGTTGATCGAGGGCGGTTCGCTCGCGGGACGGCTCGCGCGGGGCGGGCCGCTGGACGCGCACGCCGTCGCCCGGATGGGCATCGACCTGCTCGGCGCCCTGCGCGCCGCGCACGGCGCGGGCGTCCTGCACCGCGACCTCAAGCCCGCCAACGTGCTCCTCGAACAGGCCACCGGGCGCGTGGTCCTCACCGACTTCGGGATCGCGCAGGTCACCGGGGCGACGACGCTCACCGAGGTCGGATCGTTCGTGGGCTCGCCCGAGTACACCGCGCCCGAGCGGATGGCGGGGGAGCGGACGGGACCCGAGTCCGACCTGTGGTCGCTCGGCGCGCTCCTCGCCACCGCGCTGGCCGGTGAGTCGCCCTTCCGCCGCGACTCGATCGGCGGCGTCCTGCACGCCGTCGTCTATGACGAGATACGCCCGTCGGCCGCCGTCGCGCCCCTGTTGCCCGTGGTGCTCGGCCTGCTCGACCGCGATCCGGAGCGGCGGCTCGACACGGACGAGGCGGAGCGGCTGCTCGCGGCGTACGTCGACACGGGGCGGATGCCCGCGTCGCCGCGGGAGAGACCCGGTTCCGGCAGGAACGTGCTGCCGGGGCGCGGCGGTCACACCCCCACGCAGCGCGACCTGCCCGCGGGGGCGCGGCCGCCCGCCGCCGGGCACCCGGCGGGCCGACGGCGGCACGGGCGGGCCGTGCTGATCGCGGCGGCGCTGGTGGCGGCCGTCGCGGGGGCCGGGGTCGCCACCGCCGCGCTCCTGATGGGCCGGGACGGCGACGGGGGCGGGGAGCCTTCCCACTCGGCGTCGGTGACGGGCCGTCCGGCGCCCACCGTCACGGTGACCACCCCCACCGCGCGCCCCTCGACCCCCGAGGCCCCCGACGGCTACCACATCGTCAAGGACCCCAGGGGCTTCACGCTCGCCGTCCCCGACCGCTTCCGGCGCGAGGTGGACGGGCCCCGCGTCTTCTACGTCTCGCCGGGCGGCGCCTACCGCATCGGCATCAAGGAGTCGGCCACCGAGCCGGGCGGCCCGCTCGCCGTGCAGCGCCGCTCGGCCGCCAAGGGGCCCGAGAACAACCCCGGTTACCGCGAAGACGAGGTCACGGAGGCCACGCACAACGGCAGGCCCGCAGCCCTGTGGGAGTTCACCTGGGACGGTTTCACGGCGGCGGAGGGCGCGCGTCACACGTACGACCTGTGCTGGGAGGAGGGCGGCCGGATGTACGACGTGTGGGTCTCGGCGCCGGTCGCGGACGCGGCGGAGGCGCGGCGCTACTTCGACACGGCGGTCGACACGTTCGTACGCCGGTGAGGCGAGGTGGCCGTACGTCGGGGTGACGCGGCGCCGCGTGCATCACCCCGGTCACAAGTGGGCGACCCGGCTGGAAACCGATGTGCCCGGCAAGGTACTCATGGGGGCATGAGTAACGACGGGGGAGCCTCTTACGGCCCGAACGAGCCCACCAGCTTCGGGCTGCAGCCGCCGCAGCAGCCGGGCGTACCTGGGCAGTCCGGGCAAGCGGGGCAGAACGGTGGGGTGCATCCCGGGAATCCGTACGCTCAGCAGTCGCCGCAGCAGCCACAGCAGCCGCAGCAGTCGCCGACGCAGCAGGCGCAGCACCAGTCGCCGCAGGCTCAGGCTCAGCCCCAGCAACACCAGCAGTCCCAGCAGCCCGCCCCTCCCACCCCGCCCCCCTCCCCGTACGCCCAGCCCACCCAGGTCGTGCCGAACCAACAGGGCGGCGAGGCCGAGCCGGGTGCGGGGCGGCTCGTCGCGGGGCGCTACCGGCTGCTCTCCAAGCTCGGCCACGGCGGCATGGGCACGGTGTGGCGCGCCAAGGACGAGACGGTGGACCGCGAGGTCGCGGTGAAGGAGCCGCGCCTCCCCGACCACCTGCCCGAGCGCGAGCGCGCCAACGCCTTCGAGCGGATGCGCCGCGAAGCGCGCGCCGCGGCCAGGCTCGACCATCCGTCCGTGGTCAACGTCCATGACGTGGCCGTCGAGGACGGGCAGCCCTGGATCGTCATGGAGCTGGTGCGGGGCCGTTCGCTCGGCGCCGCGCTGCAGGAGGGCACGCTCGGCGCGCGAGAGGCCGCTCGCATCGGGCGCGACGTCCTGAACGCCCTGGACGCCGCGCACCAGGCGGGCATCCTGCACCGCGACGTGAAGCCGGACAACGTGATGCTCGGCAACCACGACCGCGTCGTCCTCACCGACTTCGGCATCGCCCAGATCGAGGGCGAGACCAATCTGACGGACACCGGCGGCTTCGTCGGATCGCCCGAATTCATCGCCCCCGAGCGGGTGTTGGGGCAGCGTCCAGGACCCGCGTCCGACCTCTGGTCGCTGGGCGTCGTCCTGTACGCGGCCACGGAGGGCGTCTCCCCCTTCCGCCGCAGCAACACCCCCGCGACGCTCCAGTCGGTCCTGAACGCGACGCCCGCGGCGCCCGCTTCGGCGTCCGGGCCGCTGGCCGACGCGATCAACGGCCTGCTGGCCAAGGACCCCGCGCAGCGGCCGAACGCCGCGCGGGTCCGCGCCCTCCTGGAGGAGGCGGCCAAGCCTCCGCAGCCCGCTCCGACGCAGTTCGTCCCGACCGGCGACGCCGGGAGCGGCCGCAAGGGCGTCGTCCTCGGCCGCAAGACGCTGATCGGCATCGGCGCGGCGGTCGTCGCGGCGGCGGTGGCGGCGTACCTGGTCGTCGCGGACCCGTTCGCGGGATCGCTGCCGAGCGACTGGGAGACCAAGGAGGCGAAGGGCCTGGGGGCGACCCTCGCGGTGCCCGCCGGATACCAGGTCTCCAAGCCCGAGGCCGACGACGAGAAGCACTGGGTCCAGTACACCGACCAGAGCGGCAGCGTCTGGGTCCTCCTGTCCCTGGTCAAGAAGTCCGAGGACGACAGCGGCGAGATCGCGGGAACCGCCGCCGCGGAGATGTACGACGACGACGCCGACTTCAAGCAGTCCGGCAAGTACGACCTCGGTATGGCGTCCGACCCCGCGCCCAAGACCGACCCCGAGAGCGACACCGAGTACCGGGGCAAGAAGGCCGCGGAGAACACCGTCGTGTACTCCAGCACGGACAGCCAGAACCCGCGCCCGCGCGAGCTCAAGGCCTTCTACTACAAGACCGGGTCCGGCGACATGTACAAGCTGGTCATCAGCTACCCGGGCAAGGGCGACTTCACCGAACGGGGCCGTGAAGTCGCGAGCACCGCCATCGACAACCTGGACATCGACGACGTCTGATGAGCGCCGACGGGGGAGAGCGGGACGGTCGTCTGGTCGGCGGCCGCTACCGCCTGGCGGAGCGCATCGGCTCCGGGGGCATGGGCACGGTGTGGCGTGCCGTCGACGAACTGGTCGGCAGGGACGTCGCGGTCAAGCAGCCGCGGCTGCCCGGGGATCCGCACGACGCGATGGTGCGGCGGATCTACGCCAGGCTGCACCGGGAGGCCCGCGCGGCCGCCAGCGTGGACCATCCGGCCGCGGTCACCATCCACGACGTGGTCCTGGAGGACGGACTGCCGTGGATCGTCATGGAGCTGATCCGCGGCGAGTCCCTGCACGAGGTGCTCCAGCGGGGCGCCCTGGCGCCCGAGGAGTCGGCCCGCATCGGGCTCGCGGTCGTCGGCGCGCTGGCCGCGGCGCACGCGCAGGGCATCGTGCACCGCGACGTGAAGCCCGCCAACGTCCTCATCGGCACGCACGGCCGCGTCGTCCTCACCGACTTCGGCATCGCGCACATCAAGGGCGAGGAGTCGCTCACGGTGAGCGGCGAGTTCGTCGGCTCCCTCGAATTCATCGCGCCCGAACGGATGTCGGGGCGCGGCGCGGGTCCCGAGTCCGACCTGTGGTCCCTCGGCGTGCTCCTCTACGCGGCCGTCGAGGGCTGGTCCCCCTTCCGCCGTACGACGATGGAGTCCACGCTCGCCGCGGTCCTCTCCGCGCAGGCGCCGCCGCCCGAGCGGGCCGGTGAACTGGGGCCGCTGATCGAACGGTTGCTGACCAAGGACCCGGATCTCAGGCCCGGCGCGGCCGAGATCGCGGCGGCGCTGGAGGCGGTGGCGGAGGGGCGGTCGCTGCCCGCGCCGTTCGAACACCCGCCCGCGCAGGACCCGTCGGGGATGCGGGAGCTGTCGGACGACGTGGGGACGCTGCGGATGTCCCGGCGGGACAACCTCAAGCCCACCGTCCCGGACACGGCTCCCGATCCGGCCCTCGATCCGGCCCCCGATCCGGCTCCCGCCCCCAAGTCCCGCCGTACCCCCGCCCTGCTCGCCGCCGCGCTCGCCGGAGCGCTCCTGGTGGGCGGCGGTGTGTGGCTCGGTGTGTCCGTGGGCGGTGGCGACACCTCGTACGACGAGGGGGTGGAGGGCGCGCCGCCGGGCCGTGTCGACGCGCCCCACGACATCCCGGACGACTCCTCGGCCAGCAAGAAGCCCGCCGCCTGGAAGACCCGCCCCGAGCGCAAGATCGACGCCGAGATCTCCGTGCCGTCCACGTACAAGGTCTTCGCGCGCGAGGACAGCGACGCCGACCACGCCCGGACCGCGGCCCGCCTCGTGGTCTACAGCCCCTCCGAGGGCAGCCTGCTGCAGGTGCGGCTCACCAGGGAGGACACGGCATCGACACCCGCCATGACCTGGGCGAAGCAGGAGGCCGCGACCTGGCACGACAACGACGCGGGCGCCCGCACGAACTACACCAAGACGTCCTTCCACGGCTACGACGCGGCGATCGCCGACACGACGTACGACGACGGCACCGCGACCCGCTGCATGCAGCTCGTGATCATCACGGCCGACCAGGAGTTCTACGAGCTGCGCGTGGACATGCCCAAGGGGACGCGGGAGGAGCGCGAGGGCACCGCGCTCTTCAAGGGAGTGCGCGACCGTCTCAAGATCGGAAAGGACATGACCGGCTCCTGAAATTGCCGCGTAAGCGAGCCGTGCGTCACGACAACGCGCTGATCAGCGGCTTTGCCGCCAGCAATCACTGGCGTCGTGTGCGTGAGTGGTGAAGGCCCATTACCGATGGGTACCCAAAAGCCTGACGTGGGCCTAGTCTCACGAGCATGACGGACTCGCAGGCCACCGCAGCGCCCCTCGGAACGAACCCGACAGCCCCGGCTCCCGAAGGCGCGCGCACCGCCGCCGACGTGGTCACGCCCGAGCTGATCGCCCAGCTCACCCGTGACGTCATAGGTTCCGGGCGCACGGCCAACCACACGCCGCTCACCGGCGAGAAGCTGGCCGACCTGCCCGAGTCCACCCCCGAGGACGTGGCCACCGCCTTCGAGCGGGCCCGCACCGCCCAGATCGCCTGGGCGAGGACCCCCGTCAGGCAGCGCGCCGCCGTCCTGCTCCGCTTCCACGACCTGGTGCTCCAGCGCCAGGCCGAGGTGCTCGACCTGATCCAGCTGGAGACCGGCAAGGCCCGGCTGCACGCGCACGAGGAGATCCAGGCCGTCGCGGTCGCCGCCCGGCACTACGGCCGCAAGGCTCCCTCGTACCTGAGCCCCAAGCGGCACACCGGCGTCGTCCCGACCCTCACCAAGGTCACCGAGAACCGCCAGCCGCGCGGCGTCGTCGGCCAGATCGCCCCCTGGAACTACCCCTTCGAGCTGTCCATCGGCGACGCGCTGCCCGCTCTCGTCGCGGGCAACGCGCTCGTGATGAAGCCCGACACCGAGACCTGCCTCACCGCGCTGTGGGCCCGCGACCTGATCATCGAGGCCGGACTGCCCTCGGAGGTCTTCCAGGTCGTCCTCGGCGAGGGCCCGGTCGTCGGCCCCGAGCTCGTCAAGCACGCCGACTACGTCTCCTTCACCGGCTCCACCCGCACAGGACGCGAGGTCGCCCAGGGCGCCGCGGCCCGCCTGGTCGGCGTCTCGCTCGAACTCGGCGGCAAGAACGCCATGCTGGTCCTGCACGACGCCGACGTCGACAAGGCCGCCGCGGGCGCGGTGCGCGCCTGCTTCTCGTCCGCGGGCCAGCTGTGCATCTCCATCGAGCGTCTGTACGTCCACGAGTCGATCGCCGACCGGTTCGTCGAGCGCTTCGCGGAGCGGACGAAGGCCATGCGGCTCGGCACGTCCCTCGCGTACGGCGCCGACATGGGCTCCCTCGTCGGCGAGCGGCAGCTGGAGACCGTCACCCGGCACGTCGACGAGGCCGTCGCCAAGGGCGCCACGCTCGTCGCGGGCGGCGTCGCCCGCCCGGACATCGGCCCCTACTTCTTCGAGCCGACCATCCTGGACGGCGTCGAGGCCCCGATGTCCGTCTGCAACGAGGAGACCTTCGGCCCCGTCGTCTCCATCTACCGCTTCACGGACGAGAACGAGGCGGTCGAGCTCGCCAACGCCACGTCGTACGGCCTGAATTCCTCGGTCTGGACGAAGGACGGCAGGCGCGGCCGCGAGGTCGCCACCCGGCTTCGCACCGGCACCGTCAACGTCAACGAGGGCTATGCGCCCGCCTACGGCAGCGTGCAGTCCCCGATGGGCGGCATGAAGGAATCGGGCCTCGGCCGCAGGCACGGCTCCGAGGGCATCCTCAAGTACACGGAGGCGCAGACCGTCGCCACCCAGCGGATCATGCCGCTCGCGCCGTCCTTCGGCCTGGACGACGAGAAGTACGCGGCGTTCATGAGCACGAGCCTGAAGGTCATGAAGGCGTTCCGCTTGCGCTAGCCCAAGCCCCGAGGGAGCGCCCGAAGGGGCGCGGGGAACTGCGCGCCCAGCTACGACGCACCCGCAGAGTTTCAACGAGGAGAGTCAATGTCACAGGAGAGCTCTGTCCAGAACCGGGCGGGCGGCGACGCTTCGTACGACTACGACTACGACTACGACTACGACTACGACGTCATCGTCATCGGTTCAGGCTTTGGCGGCGCCGTCTCCGCCCTGCGCCTGACCGAGAAGGGCTACCGCGTCGGCGTGCTCGAAGCCGGTCGCCGCTTCACGCGCGCGACCCTGCCCAAGAACTCCTGGGACCTGAAGAACTACCTCTGGGCCCCCGCCCTCGGCCTCTACGGCATCCAGCGCATCCACCTGCTCGGCAACGTGATGGTCCTCGCGGGCGCAGGCGTCGGCGGCGGCTCGCTGAACTACGCCAACACCCTCTACGTGCCGCCCGCGCCGTTCTTCAACGATCCGCAGTGGAAGGACATCACGGACTGGCAGGACGAGCTGGGCCCGTACTACGAGCAGGCCAAGCGCATGCTCGGCGTACGGCTCAATCCGACGACGACGCCATCGGACGTCCATCTGAAGGCCGCCGCCCAGGAGATGGGGGTCGGCGACAGCTTCCACATGGCGCCCGTCGGTGTCTTCTTCGGCGACAAGGAAGACGCGGACGGTCAGTCAACGGCCAGGCCCGGCGCGGAAGTTCCCGACCCCTACTTCGGTGGCGCCGGACCCTCCCGCAGGGCCTGCACCGAGTGCGGCGAGTGCATGACCGGCTGTCGGCACGGCGCGAAGAACACCCTCAACGAGAACTATCTCTACCTCGCGGAGCGGGCGGGCGCCGTCGTCCACCCGATGACCTCGGTCGTCGCCGTCACCGAGGACTCGCGGGGCGGGTTCGCGGTGGGCACCCTGCCCACCGACGACAAACGCAAGGGCAAGGGCCGTACGTTCAAGGCCCGCCAGGTCGTCGTCGCCGCGGGGACGTACGGCACGCAGACCCTGCTGCACCGCATGAAGGACGCCGGGCTGCTGCCGCGCGTCTCCGCGCGGCTCGGCACCCTGACCCGCACCAACTCCGAGGCCCTGGTGGGCGCCCAGACCACCGACCGGCGCTACCGCAAACGGCACGGCGCCGAGAAGGTCGACTTCACCAAGGGCGTCGCGATCACCTCGTCGATCCACCCGAACGACAGCACGCACATCGAGCCCGTCCGCTACGGCAAGAAGTCCAACGCGATGGGCGGCATGACGCTGCTCCAGGTCCCGTACAGCGTCAAGGGCGGCAAGGACCGCGTCACCGGCTGGCTCGGCAACATGGCGCGCCACCCGCTGCTCGCGGTGCGCTCCCTGTCCAACCGGCGCTGGTCGGAGCGGACCATCATCGGCCTGGTGATGCAGTCGCTCGACAACTCCCTGACCACGTACCGCAAGGAGAAGGGACTCGGCAAGGGCCTGCTCACCGCCCGGCAGGGCCACGGCGCGCCGAACCCGAACCAGATCGCCGAGGCGACCCGCGCCGCGACGATCCTCTCCCAGGAGATCAACGGCTTCCCGGGCTCGAACATCGGCGAGCTCATGGGCACCCCGCTGACCGCGCACTTCCTCGGCGGCTGCCCGATCGGCGACTCGGCGGACACCGGCGTCATCGACCCCTACCACCGGCTCTACGGCCACCCCGGCATCTCGGTCGTCGACGGCGCCGCGGTCTCCGCGAACCTGGGCGTGAACCCGTCCCTGACGATCACCGCGCAGGCCGAGCGCGCCATGTCGTTCTGGCCCAACAAGGGCACCGAGGACCCGCGTCCCGCGCAGGGCACCGCGTACGTACGCCTCGCGGCGGTCGAGCCGAAGACCCCGGCGGTCCCCGCGGACGCCTTCGGCGCGCTGAGGCTGCCGTTCCTGGGGATGCCGACGGTGCCGCCCAAGAAGCCGTAGCTCCCCTGGGCCCGTGGACTGATGACCCCGGACACACGTAAGGACCTGCACCCCCCTCCGAGCGCAGGTCCTTCCGCGTGATCAGGTGCCGCCGTCGGGCGGCTGCCGCGGTTACGCGGCGGCGTCGGCCTTGCGGCGACGCACGACGAACACCGCGCCCGCACCGGCGACGACGGCGATGCCGCCCGCGATGCCGATGGTCGGCAGCATCGAGCTGGAGCCGGTCTCGGCGAGGCTGCCGGTGACCGGGAGCTCCTTGGCGCCGCCCTGCGGCTTCGTGACGTTGGTCGGCTGGTCCTTGCCGGGCTTCGGCTTGGCCGTGCCCGGGTTGTCGTTGTCGCTACCGGCCTTGAGGATCGTCAGCGGGTAGTAGTCGAACGAGTTGTGCGTGCAGTTCGTCTTGGAGTCGACGTAACCGCCGAGGCCGATCGCGTAGCCGGGTCCGGCCGGGGCCTTGGCGCTGACCTTGAGCCGCAGCTTGATGTCGACCTTCTCGTTGGCGCCGAGCTCGGTGACGCCGAAGGCGAGGCCGCCGTCCAGGTCGCCGTCGATCGACTCCCAGGACTTGGTCTCCGGGTCGAAGTACTGGAGGTTGGCGAAGTTGCTCAGCCAGTCCTTCTCGTCCTCACCGTTGCTGTCCACGGCCGCGATCCACGTGACCTCGCCGAGCGCCTCGTCGGTGGGGTTGGAGGCGGTCAGCTTGAACTGGTGCCAGCCGCTGCCCGCGACGATCTTGCCGGGCAGGCCGTTGATGGCCATCTCCAGCTTGGAGTCGACGTCCTCGTCGTCCTCGTCCACCGGGCAGCTGTCCGGCGGCTCGGTCGGCTCTTCGGTCGGCTTGGCGGTCTCGGTGGGCTTCTCCGTGGGCTTCTCGGTCGGCTTCTCGGTCGGCTTGGCCGTCTCCGTGGGCTTCTCGGTCGGCTTGGCCGTCTCGGTCGGCTTGTCCGTCGGCTTGGGCGTCTCGGTGGGCTTCTCGGTGGGCGTCTCGGTCGGCTTGGGCGTCTCGGTGGCCGTCTCGGTCGGGGCGGCGGTGGTGGTGTCCTCGGTCGCGAACGCGGCGGGCGCCGACAGGAGCGCGAGCGGGACTATGGCAGCCGTAGCGGCCGCGGCAGCCATGGCACGACGAAGCTTCATGAAGACCTCAGGAAGTCCGGCGCACTGCCGGGTGGACAGTGCGGAGGTGGAGCCCTCCGCGGTGGGGCGCGGGTGTGGCCGTTGTTACTGCATGCATGACCTGCGATCCCTGTGAATGGTTGTCCTCGAACTGACGGAATTCTTATGTGCGGTGGATCACAGCGCTTGTGCCGGTGGGACGGGGTGCCGTAGAACTTCCCCGGCCCGAACGGGTTTTGATCTCAAGGGGCTTGATCTCAAGGGGCCTCATCTCAACGGGCTTGATCCCAAAGGGGGAGGGGACAGCGTGGCCATACCCGACGAGGTGTGGGAGAGATTCGAGAAGGACAGCGAGCGGGACATCCGCTCGACCGCGCCGAAGGAGCCGTCCGCGCGGGCGCGCATGGTGGCCGAGCGGCTGCGGCGCCTGGACGAGGAGGCGGCCTGCCAGCAGGCGGAGCAAGCCGGACGCCTCCGCCGCAGGCGCGGGAAGCGCAAGGCCGATCCCGAGCCGTGGCGCCCCGACGGCTGGCGCGCGGCGCCCACGGGACCGAGCCGCGGCGGCCGCTCCGAGCGCAGCCGCCGGGTGTGGAGCGTGGTGATCGTGATCGGCGGCATGGCCCTCGCGATCGCACTGCTCAGCCCGTTCCGCTTCTGGATCTGGGGCTGGTGAACAGACCGCCCGGCGGGACGGAACCGTCGGCGATCTTCCTCCGTCGTAGAAGTGGTGCGGGTGACTCCGCACGGTGCGATGCGTGAGTGAAGTGAGTGGGGGAAGAACGTGAAGTCAGCTGTGTCGCGGGCCGTGGTGGCCGCCTCCGTCGTGGCCGCCCTCGGCGCGCTGGCCGCGTGCGGCGGCAGCGGTGACAGTGGCGCCGACGACGCCGGGAAGTCGGCGAAGCCGGGCGCGAGCAAGAGCGCGGGCGCGGGTTCCGGTACGGACGGCGGTGCGGGTTCCGGTACGGACGGCGGTGCGGGCGGCTCCGGCGGTTCGCGCGGCGCCGCCGAGCTGGAGAAGGCCGCCCTTACGGCCCATGACATCAAGGGCTACAAGGTCGAGAAGGCCGACGAGCCCGCCGCGCGCCCGGCGGGCACCGTGTCCCCCGCGGTCTGCGCGCCGCTCGCCGCGGTGCTCGGACCGGGTGCGCCGCCGAAGGCCGACGCCCACGCCGGGCGCGTACTGAGCGTTTCCGGCAAGGGCGATCCGACGATCACCGGCGTCGGCCTCTCCACCTATCCGCGGGCCGACGCCACGAAGACCATGGAGGGCCTGCGCGCGGCCCTGAAGTCGAAGAAGTGCTCCACCTTCGGCGTCGGCGGCGACCGGTACCTCGGCGTCCACGGGCTGCCCGCGCCGGACAAGGGCGACGAGGCCGTGTCGTACAAACTGGCCCAGCGCAAGGGCGAGTTCCTGATGCGCGAGAGCGTCACGGTGGCCCGCCGCGGCGCGACCCTCGTCGTCTTCGAGGCGTCGAACATGTACGACCCCGAGGGCGTCCAGCAGGACAAGGACGCCGCGCGGGACGGCAGGGACGGCGCCGGCACGCCCACGGCGGACGAGGACCCGAAGGTCGCCCCGGAGATCGTCGACGTACAGCTCGGCAAGGTATGAGGTGACGTAGCGAAGGGCCCCGCGGGACGGATCCGCGGGGCCCTTGGCTGTCAGCACCGACGTCAGGGCAGCGTCGATGCCTCGGGGCGGCGCCGGGGGGAGTGCGCCGCAGGTTCGAGTGCCGGTGGCCGCCCCGGCGCACAGGGGGCGCTCGAGTGGTATCGACCATTGGCAGTGAAGCTGTGGATGGGGGACTTGGAGCCCCGCCCTCTTACGCATCGTGCTGGATGCGTTGTTGGGGGCGCAACCGTTTCGACCACATCTATAGGGGAAAGGGGACGGAGGCCGGCCGACTCCGAGCGTCCCCGAAGCCGACCGTTCTCTTGGGTGACCGGGCTGCTGTCCCCTGCCGTCCGGTCACAAATCTGAAGCGAGGTCCCACGGCGTACGAATGCGATCCGTACGCCTCATCGCTCCAGCGGAGCCACGCGTGGTTCTTACGGGCCCGCCCCTGGCTGACACGGACACCGGGACCAACGAAGCCCGCCCGGAACCGGTCACGCGCCGTACGGGTGAGAATGCGTCCGAACTCAGGTCCACAGGCGCCCGCGGCAGGTCCGCGGGCGTCCGGGGCCGGGTCAGACCCGGCCCCGGCACAGCTCCAGGAGCGTCATCGCGAGCGCCGTACCGGGCTTGCCGAGCGCGTCCCTGTAGTGGCCGAGGACCTCCATCTCGCGGGAGAGGTTCACGCGGCGGCCGCCGGAGGTGATGCGGGCTTCCTGGATGACGGCCGAGACGGCCATCCGTTCCTGGATGAGACCAATGATGCGGTCGTCGAGCGTGTCGATCCGCTCACGGGAGTTCTCGATCAGGTCCGCGGCCTCGGGGGTGCGGGCGCCGGTCTTGTCGGTGGCGGTGGCGGTGGTGGCGGTGGTGGCGGTCATGCGGGGCTCCTCGTGGCCTTGGGTCTTCGTGGGTGGGGAGCCCCGGAGCGGCAAGGTCCGCGAACGACAGAGCGCCCCGGGCCTTGTCGGCCCGGGGCGCCCGGTAAGTCGCTTGTCAGGTGATCAAGCAGCTCGACCATGGCAGCCGGCAGGCCGGTTGCCATAGGTAAAGAGGAAGCTCAGGTGCTTGGTCACGGGGCCAGTATGCCCCCACGCGCGCGTGCCCGGTCAATCCGGCTTCCCGGGCGGCTCGGATGCTGAGACGTCCGCACGGCGGCTCCGCTCCGTCGGATGCGACGAGGAAGGTCCCGCCAGGCCCGTTAGAATCGACAAACACAGACCCCCTGCTCACGCACTGAGCCTCTCGCTCACGCTCAACGCCGGAAGGCCGCCGCCGTGCCATCAGCGCCCCCCGCTGCCGCCGCTCCCGACACCGTTCTGGTCGTCGACTTCGGAGCGCAGTACGCCCAGCTCATCGCCCGCCGCGTCCGTGAGGCCCGGGTCTACAGCGAGATCGTGCCGAGCACGATGCCGGTCTCCGAGATGCTCGCCAAGAGGCCCGCGGCGATCATCCTCTCCGGCGGCCCCTCTTCGGTGTATGCGGAGAACGCGCCCACCGTCGACCGCCAGCTCTTCGAGGCCGGTGTCCCCGTCTTCGGCATGTGCTACGGCTTCCAGCTGATGGCGACCGCGCTCGGCGGCACCGTCGACGACAACGGCGCCCGTGAGTACGGCCGCACGCCGCTGGCCGTCTCCAAGCCCGGCTCCACCCTCTTCGAGGGCACCCCGGCCGAGCAGTCCGTGTGGATGTCGCACGGCGACGCGTGCAGCGCGGCGCCCGAGGGCTTCACCGTCACCGCGTCCACGGACGTCGTGCCGGTCGCGGCCTTCGAGGACGACGAGAAGAAGCTGTACGGCGTGCAGTACCACCCCGAGGTGATGCACTCCACGCACGGCCAGCAGGTCCTGGAGCACTTCCTCTACCGCGGCGCGGGCATCAAGCCGAACTGGACGACCGGCAACGTCATCGACGAGCAGGTCGCCGCCATCCGCGAGCAGGTCGGCACCAAGCGCGCCATCTGCGGCCTGTCCGGCGGCGTGGACTCCGCCGTCGCCGCCGCCCTCGTGCAGAAGGCCATCGGCTCGCAGCTGACCTGCGTCTACGTGGACCACGGCCTGATGCGCAAGGGCGAGACCGAGCAGGTCGAGAAGGACTTCGTCGCCGCGACCGGCGCGAACCTGAAGGTCGTCGACGCCAGCGAGCGGTTCCTGAACGCGCTGGCCGGGGTTTCCGACCCCGAGGAGAAGCGCAAGATCATCGGCCGGGAGTTCATCCGGGTCTTCGAGCAGGCGCAGCTGGAGATCCTCCAGGAGGACGGCCCCGAGGTCGCCTTCCTCGTGCAGGGCACGCTCTACCCGGACGTCGTCGAGTCCGGCGGCGGCACCGGCACCGCCAACATCAAGTCCCACCACAACGTGGGCGGCCTGCCCGACGACATCGAGTTCGAGCTCGTCGAGCCGCTGCGCCAGCTGTTCAAGGACGAGGTCCGGATGGTCGGCGCCGAGCTCGGCCTGCCGGACGAGATCGTCCAGCGCCAGCCGTTCCCCGGCCCCGGCCTGGGCATCCGCATCGTCGGCGAGGTCACCAAGGACCGCCTCGACCTGCTGCGCGAGGCCGACGCCATCGCCCGCGAGGAGCTGACGGCGGCCGGTCTCGACCGGGAGATCTGGCAGTGCCCCGTCGTGCTGCTCGCGGACGTCCGCAGCGTCGGCGTCCAGGGCGACGGCCGCACGTACGGCCACCCGATCGTGCTGCGCCCCGTCTCCTCCGAGGACGCCATGACGGCCGACTGGACCCGCATGCCGTACGAGGTCCTCGCGAAGATCTCCACGCGCATCACGAACGAGGTCGCCGACGTGAACCGCGTCGTCCTCGACGTGACGAGCAAGCCGCCGGGCACCATCGAGTGGGAGTGATCTCCCCGCACGCCTGACGGTGTGCGCGAAGAGATGCCTGGAGCGGCGCCGTCCACAGCCTGTGGGCGGCGCCGCTCGCGTACGCGCCCGAAGGGTCAGGTCCTGCGGGTGACACGCGACGGAGCACCGGGCTTCCACAGCCGCACCGCGAGGTACGTGCCGTCCTCGATGTACGTCCGCACCACCTCCGTCAGCTCGGTGCGGAAGAGGTGGAACGCGTTCGGGTCCGGCGGATTCACCGCCTCCGTGTAGAGCGCGACGACCTCCGGATCCCGCACCTCGACAGCCCGGCCCGCGATCCGGACGTCGCCGCCCGCCATCTCCGTGCCCGGTCCCGGATTCGCCTGCAGCGCGAAGCGCGGATCGCGGCGCAGGTCGAGCGCCTTGAGCGAGTTCGGCATCATGCCGAGCCACAACTCGCCGTTCAGGAAACGGACTTCCAGCCCGGTGGTGCGCGGCGAACCATCCTTGCGGAGCGTCGCGAGGGTGTGATGGGTGAACGCGCCGAAGCGTTTCTCGACGGTCTCGGCGAAGTCGGACTCTGCGGTGGCGAAGGCTTCCCAGTTGCACGACATACGGAGAGTCTGGCGCGGATACCCGACACCTCCTGTCCTCATTCGCGGCACCGTTGATCGTGCCCTGCCTCTGTCCTCCTGTGCTTCCCACCGGTAACTTCCGCCCCGTACAGCCAGGGATGGAGGACACATGCAGGCGCCCACACCGATACCCGTCGAACGGTTGCAGTTCGCGATGCCGCCCGTGCACGACTCCGTGGCGGACGAACGGCGCCACCGCAAGGAGCGCCTCGCCGGGGCCCTGCGGCTCTTCGGACGGCTCGGGTACGAGGACGGCGTCTCCGGGCACATCACCGCGCGGGACCCGGAGTACGCCGACTGCTTCTGGGTGAACCCCTTCGGGATGCCCTTCAAGCACATCACCGTCGGCGATCTCGTCCTCGCCAACGCCGACGGGCAGGTCGTCGAGGGGCGCCACCACGTCAACCAGGCCGCGTTCACCGTCCACGCCCAGGCGCATCTGGCGCGGCCCGACGTGGTCGCCGTCGCGCACTGCCACTCGCTGCACGGCCGCGCCCTCGCCACGCTCGGCGAACTCCTCGACCCGATCACCCAGGAGGCGTGCGCCTTCTACGAGAGCCACGTGCTGTACGACGGCTACACCGGTGTCGTCGTCGACGCCGACGAGGGCCGCAGGATCGCGACCGCGCTCGGCGACCACAAGGCGGTCATCCTGCGCAACCACGGCCTGCTCACCGTCGGCGACTCCGTCGACGCCGCCGCCTGGTGGTTCATCACCATGGAGCGCTCCTGTCAGGTCCAGCTGAGCGCGCGGGCCGCGGGCCGCCCGGTGCTCATCGGCCACAAGCAGGCGGTGCAGACCCGCGAACAGCTCGGCAGCGATCTGGTCGCGTGGATCAACTACCAATCCCTGTGGCAGGACATCAGCCGCAGCGAACCGGATCTGCTGGCCTGAGGCATCCGCCCAGGTCCGCGACCTGCCCGTCAACGGGAGCGTGGCGCGTTCACTCCCGCTGACCAGAGCCGCGGGATCCGTTCGCCCTTCAGTGCGGCACAATTCCCCTTCTCTGCAAGGAAGTTCACGGGCGGCCCCGGCGGCCCTCAGGGTGGGGAAGGCGGCGTACGCGGTGGCAGTGCAGGAGGCGAGACAGGGCGCGCACGGGGGCGGCTGCACGTGCGGCGGCTGCCCGCACGGCGCTCGCGAAGGGCACCGGCGTGCCGTGGCCGAGTTCCTCGCCAAGCGCGACGCACTCGCGGCGGGGGAGGGGCTGCCGCCCGCCGTCGCGCACTCGGCGGGCGCGTCCCGGCAGTGGGTGTCGGACGAGCTGACGCAGTCCGCGCGGGCCGTCGCCGAGCGCGGCAGGGCCGAGGGGGACGCCTGGCCGCACCGACTGTGGACGCGCACGCTCGTCGTGGTCTGGGGCGCCTTCGCCGTGCTGCTCGTGGTCCAGGCGCTGACCGCGATCGGCACGGGCTGGACGGCCGCACGCACGGCCGGTCTCCTCGCGGCCCTGGCCGTGGGCGGGCTGCTGACCGGCGCCGGATACCTCCACCGGGCGCGCGGCGGGGTCCTCGCGCCGGTGATCGGAGAGGACAACAGGATCTCCACCTCGCGTGCCGTGGCCGCCTCCTGGGTGCTCCTCGTCGTCTTCGCGGTGCTCGTCCTCGCGGGCCAGCTGGCCGCGGCGTCGGGTGCCGACCGGCGGGACGAGCTGATCGCCGGGCTCGAGCTCGCCCGCGCCGCCGGGGTGGTGACCGTCCTCGCCGTGGTGTGCGGGGTCGCGGTGCTCGTACGCCGTGTCGTCGGTGTGCGCGTGCTCGGGCAGCGGCTGCAGAAGGTCCGCGCCGACCGGCCGCGGGCCGCCGACCCGCTCACCGACGACGCGGGCAGCGGCAGCTTCACCGATGTGCAGTACGCCCTGGTCAGCGCGGTCGCCGTGGTCTTCGCCGCGGTCCGGCTCGCGCGCCGCCCCGAACAGCTGCCCGACCTGCCGTGGGGGCTCGCCCTGCTCGTCCTGGTCTCCGCGGCGACGTACCTGGCCGGCAAGTACTCCGAAGGCGGCCGTCCCGTGATCCTCTCCGTCGTCCGCTCCCGGGAGGCGGGCGACCTGGACGCCCCCATCCGTACGGGTGACGACATCGAGATCCGGGGCGCGGGCTTCGTGCCGCCCGGCGCCGGTGCCGCGGACCGGCTCGCCCGCATGGTCGTCCGCATCGGCACCGTGCACGTCCATGTGCCGCTCGTCCCCGTGCCGGGCGGCTTCACCAACCCGACCGACGCCACCTTGACCGTGCCCGTCCCCGTCGACGTCGAGCCGGGCCGTGTCGACGTCCAGGTGATCACCGCCGCGGGCATCGAGACGAACCGCGTCACGATCGACGTCACGGACTGAAACCATCGCTTCCCCATCAGAGCCTCCCCCCGGGACTGCCGGGCCGATGTCATGAAATCCGCCGCACGTCGGTGAGCAGCGGTCCCTCTTCGTACGTATGGTCAGATGACGGGTCGACGGGAGAGGCGGCGGAGCGATGGCGCACGGCATGCGGACGGACAGCCACACCAGCTATGTCAGGCGCGACGACTGGCGGGAGTCCGCCACCCGCTACGCCCTGCTTCCCCTGCGCGTCTTCCTCGGCATCACCTTCATCTACGCGGGTCTGGACAAGCTCACCGACAGCGCCTTCATGCAGGCCAGCGGGGCGGGTTCGATCGGCGCCATGATGGAGGGAGTCCGCGACATCTCGGCCATCCCCGCACTCGTCGACCTCGCCCTGAAGAGCCCCGTCGGCTTCGGCTACGCCATCGCCCTCGGCGAACTGGCCGTCGGCATCGGCACCCTGATCGGCCTCTTCGCCCGGCTCGCCGCGCTCGGCGGAGCGCTGATCTCGCTCAGTCTCTGGCTGACCGTCAGCTGGTCCACCGAGCCCTACTACTACGGCAACGACCTGGCGTACCTGATGGCCTGGCTGCCCCTGGTGCTCGCCGGAGCCTCCGTCTTCTCCGTCGACGCCCTGCTCGCCGAACGCCGCAGGAACGCGATGGGGCTCGGCTAGCCAGGGTTCGGCAGGGTCGGTCCGGGGCCGATCGGTTCGCCCGGTCCGGTCAGCCCGTCCGGGGCTAGTCCGGAGAGCGTCGGGTGCCCGAACGGCCCGAGGAGCGCGGGCGTATCCCGTGGACCGCCGCCACCACACCCGCGATCAGCAGACCGACCATCACCATCGGCAGCGCGACGAACCAGGGCGCGTCCCAGATGCCGCCCGCATCGCCCGCGTACACGACGGCGACCGCCAGCAGGAAGAGGCCCGCGACCAGCTTTCCCGGGTGGAATTCATGACGTAGCACGGGTCACCTTCGCTTGTCCGACGCCGACTTCGAGGCGCAGATCGATCGTGCCGCCGGACTTGCCGCCCGAGGGCGGCTCCAGCGTCACCTTCTTCTCCCGTCCCGGAGCGATGTCCAGGTCCTTGTCACTCGGCAACACGATGTCGCCGAGGCCCACTTCGGCGTCGAGGCGCACGGTGGCGCCCTTCGGCAGGATCACCCGGAGATCGCCCACGCCGACCTCGGCGTGCGTCTTCACCGTCTGGCCCTTGCCGATGTGGATCTTGCTCAGGTCGAGCCTGCCGGTGCCGAGGCCCACCTCGTACTGCGGCCGGACGTCCGCCGCCGTGGCGGGTATCCAGTCCGTGCGGGCGTAGTGCGTGGTGATGTTCTTCGGGAGGGCCGCCGTGGCCGCGAGGAGACCGGCCGTGAGCACCGCGAGCACGATCGACCCCGCGCCCGTGCGCCCCAGGAGGGCGCTGACCGCGATGCCGATGGCGAACACCGCGAGAGCACAGGCCAGGCCGGTCTGCAATGTCGTGCCGAGCGGGTTCGTGTCCCAGGTCAGGCCGGTACCGAGGCCGCCCGCGAGCAGAGCCAACAGGAACACCCAGCCGCCGATCCAGCGAGGCCCCCGGGGCTTGGGCGGCGGGGCGGGCGGGGTCTCGCCGCGAGGCGTACCGGGGTGGCGGCCGCTCGGCTGATAGCCGACGTCCAGGCCCCCGGGGCCCCAGAAGTAGCCGGACGCCCCGTCGTGCGTGCCGTCCTTCACTATCGGGTCGCGCCACCACGAGGGGCTGCCCGCGACGGGTGGCGCCTTCGCCTCGGGCGGGGCGTCGGCCGCCGCGTGCGCCGCCACCGGGTCGGGGTAGGGGGCGCCGCGCTGCTGCGACCAGTACCCCGCGCCCGCGAGGAGGAGGGTGAGGACGGCGGCGAAGGTCAGCGCCCCGCCGTTGTTCAACAGTGTGAGGAAGACGCCGCAGCCGACGAGGGCGAAGAGCACGGCCGTCAGGGCCTGCCCGTCGACCCGGCCGGAGAGCAGCCTGCGCGCCTCGTTCTCCTCCTCGTCCTCGTACGGCACGAAGAGCCAGGCGAAGCCGTAGACGACCAGGCCGATGCCGCTGGTGATCGCGAGGACCGCGAGGCCGATGCGGAAGATCACCGGGTCCATGTCGCAGTGCCGTCCGAGCCCCGCGCACACGCCACCGAGCTTTTTGTGCCCGCGGTCGCGGCGGAACTTCCGCTCCACGGCGGGCAGGCCCGGCTCGAAACCGCCCGCGACACCGTCAGCGAAACCGCCCGGCTCGTCCCGCGAGCCGTGCAGGGCATGGCGGAGGGCGGCCTCGGTCTCCGTCTCGGCGGGCTGCTGATCTGTCATGCGTCCATGGTGACTGCCGCGAGGCCGCCGCGGCAGTCGGGACGACCCTGGCCGAACCCTGATATCACCCCTGAGACGCCTGGGGTCCCGCCCCTGACAGGGCCGGGGCGGGGGCGGAGATCAGGGAAGTCTCGGGGGTCGACCCTGATGCCCGCATCCGCGCGCACGTGTGAATATCGGTGTCATGCCGGAAGCCGCTGCACCGCCCATCGACGACGTCCGACCGCTGCGCAAGCTCTACCGCAGCGGTGACGGCCGTTGGCTCGGCGGTGTCGCGCGCGGCCTCGCGGGACATCTCGGACTGCCCGTGATCTGGGTCCGGCTCGTCTTCGTCGGCCTGTTCACCGCGGACGGCCTGGGCGCGCTGTTGTACGCGGCGTTCTGGTTCTTCGTCCCGCTCGGCATCGGCGGTGTCGGCTCCGAGCGCCCGCCCGCGGCCGTCGCCACCGAGACGTCGTCCGACGGCCGTCGCAGGCTCGTCGCCCGCAAGCCGGACAAGGGCCAGATCGTCGCGCTCCTCGCGATGGTCGTCGTAGCCATGATCTTCGTCGGCAATGTGGACCTGGACGGCTCGACCAAGGCGTACGTCTTCCCGACCCTGCTCGTCGCGGCCGGGGTCGCCCTGGTCTGGCGCCAGGCCGACAATGCCCGCAGGGCCCGCTGGATGGCCGTCGGCCGGCGCAGGCGCACGCTGACGATCGCCCGGACGGCGGCCGGGGTGCTGCTCGTCGGTGCGGGCGTCTCCGGCGTCTTCGTGCTCCAGGGTTCCGCCGCGCATCTGGGCGCCGTCCTCCAGGCCGCGCTCGCGGTGCTCGTCGGCATCGCGCTCCTCGCCGGGCCGTATCTCGTCCGCATGACGCAGGACCTCTCCGAGGAGCGTCTGATGCGCATCAGGGCCCAGGAGCGGGCCGAGGTCGCCGCCCACGTGCACGACTCCGTGCTGCACACCCTGACCCTCATCCAGCGGAACGCGGAGAGCGCGAGCGAGGTCCGCCGTCTGGCCCGCGCCCAGGAGCGCGACCTGCGGGCCTGGCTCTACAAGCCCGAGGGCACCGGCAAGGACGAGGACGAGGAGCCCGACACCCTCGCCGAGGCGGTCCGGCAGAGCGCGGCGGAGGTCGAGGACAAGCACGGCGTCCCGATAGAGGTGGTCGTGGTCGGCGATTGCCCGCTAGACGAGAGACTGACCGCGCAGATGCAGGCCGCGAGGGAAGCGATGGTGAACGCCGCCAAGTACGGTGGCGAGGGCGGTGCGGTGCAGGTCTTCGCCGAGGTCGAGGGAGAGACGGTGTTCGTGTCCGTCCGGGACCGCGGTCCCGGCTTCGATCTGGATTCCGTGCCGGACGACCGCATGGGCGTACGAGAATCGATCATCGGCCGTATGCAGCGCAACGGAGGCACGGCGCGGCTGCGCGCAGTGCCCGGGGGCGGCACGGAAGTCGAGCTGGAGATGGAGAGGACGGCGACGACATGAGCGACGCGACCGAGGCGAACGAGCCCGCGGAGCAGGCCGGGGCGGGCGGGAGCGAGGGCGGGCGTCGTGTGCGGGTCGTCCTGGTCGACGACCACCGGATGTTCCGCACCGGAGTGCAGGCCGAGATCGGCCGGACCGAGGTCACGGGAGTCGAGGTCGTCGGAGAAGCGGCCGACGTCGACCAGGCGGTCACGGTCATCACGACCACGCGGCCCGAGGTCGTCCTCCTGGATGTGCACCTGCCCGGCGGCGGCGGTGTGGAAGTGCTGCGCCGCTGCGCGCCGTTGATGGCCGCCGCGACGGATCCGGTGCGCTTCCTCGCGCTCTCGGTCTCCGACGCCGCCGAGGACGTCATCGGCGTCATCCGGGGCGGGGCCCGCGGCTACGTCACCAAGACCATCACCGGCACGGATCTGGTCGACTCGATCTTCCGGGTGCAGGAGGGCGACGCGGTGTTCTCGCCGAGGCTCGCAGGGTTCGTCCTCGACGCCTTCGCCTCCACCGACGCGCCCCCGGTCGACGAGGACCTGGACCGCCTCACCCAGCGCGAGCGCGAGGTGCTGCGGCTCATCGCGCGCGGGTACGCGTACAAGGAGATCGCCAAGCAGCTCTTCATCTCGGTGAAGACGGTGGAGTCGCATGTGTCGGCGGTGCTGAGGAAGCTTCAGCTGTCCAACCGGCATGAGCTGACGCGGTGGGCGACGGCGCGACGGCTGGTCTGACTTGACCGACCGGTAGGCGCGTACGCGATCACGCGGTTACCCTTTGCGCGACGAGAGGAGGACGGTGTGCTGCTGAGGTTCCGCACGGCCAACGTGCGGTCGCTGCGCGAGGAGCAGGAGCTGTCCTTCGTCGTCCCGCAGGGCGAGGAATCGGACGCGGCGCGTGCGTTGGAGCTGTCAGACGGGAAGTCGCTCCAGGTCTTCCCGGTCCTGGGTGTCTTCGGTGCGAACGCTTCGGGCAAGTCCAATGTCATCACCGCGCTGAAGAAGATGAGGGAAGCGGTCCTCAGTTCATACGGGCCCTGGACGTCATACACCGGAATCCCCGATCGTCAACCCTTCGGGCTCGACCCGAAGGCCGCAGCCGAAAGCACTTTCTACGAGGCCGACTTTGTACTCGATGACGGCGTGCGGTGGACATACGGCTTCGAGCT
The DNA here is from genome assembly GCF_008704495.1 of Streptomyces kanamyceticus. Classification (NCBI taxonomy): domain Bacteria; kingdom Bacillati; phylum Actinomycetota; class Actinomycetes; order Kitasatosporales; family Streptomycetaceae; genus Streptomyces; species Streptomyces kanamyceticus. The sequence continues at coordinate 4,087,405 of NZ_CP023699.1, read as the reverse complement.
GGGTGACAAGCGGGTCGAGTCGGAGTGGCTCCACGCGTACCCCAAGGGGCGCCGCCAGGTGTGGCTCGACCGGGATGCTTCGCGTCAGAGTGCGTACGAGTTCCCGGGTGAGCGGGTGCAGGACCGTGCGCGCCTTGCCCGCACGACACGCGCGAACGCCCTCCTTGTCAGCCGCGCGGCCAGCGACAATCATCCTCAACTCTCCAAAATTTACGACTGGTTCAGGTCGAACCTCTGGGACATCACGCCGGAGACCGAGCTGAGGCAGCGTGAGGCGTATACCGCGGAGAAGTTGCTCGACGAGGCGACGCGAGATCGTGTCCAGGAGCTTCTGCGGGCCGCTGACCTGGGCATCCAAGGTGCTGAGGTCGTGCGGCGGTCCGGAGACAACGCCCCGACTGTGAAGCTGCTTCATGGAGGTACCGGTGACGAGCCGGTGGCCTTCGACTGGGCCAATGAGTCCTTCGGTACCCGCTCATGGTTCGCGCTGATCGGGCCGCTATTGCTGGCCTTGGACAGCGGAGCCGTGTTGCTGATCGACGAGTTGGACGCCAGCCTCCATCCGCGCTTCGCGGCTGAGGTGGTCCGCCTCTTCCAGGCTCCGTGGTCCAACGCCAAGCAAGCGCAGCTGCTGTTCACATCTCATGACGCGTCGCTGCTGAAGACACCCAGGGGTGGCCGCTCGCTGGATCCGGGGCAGATCTGGCTCACGGAGAAGGACAAGGGCGGCGCCACGGAGCTGTATCCGTTGAGTGATGTTGATCCTGGTCCCGATGAGGATCTCGCGGACTCTTACCTGGCAGGCGCTTTCGGTGGAGTGCCGAACGTCAGCCAGGGGCAGATCGGACGAAAAGTGCTGACGGTACTGACGGGGGAGGCCGAGCGTTCCTGATGGCGAGGGACAAGGGGAGGGACAATCCGGGGCGGAACCGGAAGCCGAAGGTACTGCGGCGTGAAGTGTTCGTCTTCACTGAAGGCGAGGTCACCGAGCCGGAGTTCATCACCTTCGTGACCGAGAACGGCAAGCGTGCTGAGTCGGGACGCGAGATCGTCTGCACCGTTGAGAACCGGAGCGCCCCGACCAAACGCCGCAAGCCCCTGCCGCTCGTGGAAGAGGCGATCGACAAGTGGGTCGAGGTTGAGCGGGCCGCGAAGAAAGCGAAACTGAAGCCGACGGACTGGAACTGGCCTCAGGTGTGGTGCCTCTTCGACCGCGATGAGCACGAGGACATCCCTACCGCCTTCTCGCGAGCGAAGAAGGCCAAGGTGCACGTCGCGTACTCTCACCCCTGCTTCGAGTTGTGGCGCCTGCTTCACTACAAGGATCACACGAGCTCGTTCGGCGGAGTCTGTGAGAGCGCCGCGGGCCTTCTCCGGAACCAGTCCGCCTTCCCTCAGACCTACGGCCCCACCATCCAGTCGGTCTCCAAGGAGCAGGCGAAGCGCGTCATGCCGGGCCAGCTCAAAGGGAAGTACGACAAGGCGCGGCAGTTCGCCAAAGCGCTCTCTCCTGAGTACACGGGGCCGGACCAGAGCCGGTGGGACCCCTACACGGACGTATGGCGCTTCGTCGAGGACGGCCTGGACGTCGTCGACTACTGACGGTGACTTCCTGTGCGCGGTGATTCCCGAGGCCGTGAAAGCCTTAGGCTTCCCGGTGCAACCGGACGAATCGCCAGTCATCTCAGGGAGTGCCGTACGTGGCCAAGCTCACGCTCGCGCAGCTGGAACGCCATCTCTTCGCGGCGGCGGACATTCTGCGTGGCACGATGGATGCCGCCGAGTACCGAGACTTCATCTTCGTGCTCCTTTTCCTCAAGCGTGTCAATGACGAGTTCGAAGCGGCACGTGAAGTCGTCATTCAGCAGCGTCTGGCGGCAGGCGAGAGTCAGGAAGATGCCGAGGATGATGCGGAGTCGTACGAGGAGTACGGGCCGCTCGGCGCTATCTTCGTCCCGCAGGAAGCACGTTGGGAGACGTTGGCCGGTGCCGTCGACAACGTAGCCACGGAGGCCCTCCAGCCCGCCCTCGATGCCCTTGAAAGGCAGAAGGGCAACAGCGAGCTGCGCGGCTTGTTCGCGCACGTGAACTTCAACCGCATCGGCGGTGGTGGAAGCGGCAAGGGCTCGGCCGCGGCGTTGGCCGACAAGCGGCTCGCGGCGCTGATCGACCACTTCGGGAGCATCCGCCTTTGTGGTGAGGACTTCGAGTTCCCCGACATGATCGGTGCTGCGTACGAGTACCTGATCAAGGACTTCGCGGACTCGGCCGGCAGCAAGGGCGGTGAGTTCTACACCCCGCGTGCGGTCGTCCGGATGATGGTGGAGCTGGCCCGCCCGCACGGCGGCATGCGCGTGTACGACCCGTGCGTGGGCTCCGGCGGAATGCTCATCCACGCGATGGAGTACGTGGATGAGCACGGCGGCGACTCCCGCAATCTCGGCCTCGCAGGCCAGGACGCCAACAGCGGTTCGTGGGTCATGGCCACGATGAACATGCTCTTCCACGGAGCCAAGAAGTTCTCCCTGCGGACCGGTGACACCCTCACCAATCCGCTGCATCCGGAACGCGACTTCGACCTGGTCCTCAGCAACCCGCCCTTCTCCATGGACTACACGATGGCGGAGGTGCCGGGGCTCACGGATCGGATGCCGTACGGCCAGACGTCCGAGCGCGGCAAGGCCGACCTGATGTTCCTCCAGCACATGCTGGACATGGTGAAGCTGAAGGCTGGCGCGGTCTTCACCGTCATGCCGCACGGTGTGCTCTTCCGCGGCGGACAGGAGCAGAAGATCCGGGCGGAGCTGCTGAAGCACGACCTCGTCGAGGCGGTGATCGGACTCGCCCCGAACCTCTTCTACGGGACGGGCATCCCGGCCTGTGTGATCGTGCTGCGTCCGCCGGGGCAGAGGCGACCGGATCGGCGTGGGCAAGTCCTCTTCATCAACGCCGACCGCGAGTTCCACGCGGAGCGTGCCCAGAATGTGCTCCTTCCCGAGCACATCGAGAAGATCGTCTCCACGTTCCACGCGTTCGAGGGCGATGAGGTCTTCGAGGATGTCGAGGGCTTCGCGCGTGCCGTGCAGCGGGACGAGCTGGAACGCAACGACTTCAACTGCAACATCCGCCGGTACGTGGACAACACGCCGCCGCCGGAGCCACAGGATGTGCGGGCGCACTTGGTGGGGGGAGTGCCCGTCGCCGAGGTCGAGGCGAAGAAGCCGCTTCTGGACGCGTACGGCATCGGGGTGCGCGATCTGTTCGCGGTGCGGGAGAACGACTCCGAGTACGTCGACTTCCTTCCGGAGGGGGAGCGGCCGGACGCGGTGCGTCTCGCGGAGCTGGCGAGTGGGCGTGAGCGGGAGCTCTGGGGCGCCTTCGAGGAGTGGTGGACGTCGGAGACGGAGCAGATCACGGTGCTGGAGCCGGTCGACGGCGACGACCGTACAGAGCAGGAGCGTAAGGCTCAACTTGCCCGGCTTCGTGGCGAGTTGATCGGCTCGTTCCGGGATCGGCTGCTGACTGTGGGGCTTCTGGACCGGTACGCGCTCGCGGGGGCGGTCGCCGGTTGGTGGCACGACGCGAAGAACGAACTCAAGGCGCTGTCGGTCAACGGCTTCACGGGGGTCGTGGACGGCTGGGTGGAGACCGTCGAGACGATGCTCGCGCCGGAGCCGGACCCGCGTACGGGCGGGGCGCGGGACCGTACGGCGGCGGAGCGGCGTCAGGCGTACGACCATAAGGTAGTCGCGGCGATTGCCCCTGGATTCCTGGAAGACCTGGCGTCGGCGGAGCGTACGCACGCGGAGCTCGACGCGAAGGTGAAGGCGGCGCAGGAGGCGGAGGCGGCGGTTGCGGCTGCGCTGGCTGCGGCGGAGGGGGGCGACGCCGAGGACTCCGGCGCGGGGGAGATGGACCCGGAGCTGGTCAAGGCGGTGCTCAGCAAGGCTGAGATGCGGGACCTGACGAAGAAAAGGGGCGAGGCGAAGAAGGCCATCGAGGAGCTGGAGGACGACTTCTGGCCGGTGCCGGCGGTTCAGCGGAAGCGGGACGCTGAGCGGGAGAGGGTGGCGAAGAAGGCCGGTGCCGGTGCCGGTGGCGCTGGGGCGAAGGGTGGCTCGGCTTCGGGGAAGGGGCGGGCTCGGGCTGCGGAGCAAGTCGCGGCTGGTCAGGGGGCGTTGATGGAGCTGCCGGAGGCCGAGGCGGGGGCGGAGCCGGAGCCGGTGGTGGCTGAGGGGGGCGCGGCTGCCGGTGCGGCGCGGAAGGCGGGGCTCACCCGGGCTCGGGAGGAGCTGGCCGAGGCCGGTGGGGAGAGGGACGTGGTGCTCGGCATCCTGCGGGATGACCTGTCCGGGAAGCTGGGCGGTCATGTGGTGCGGCGTCAGCGGGAGTTGGGCGAGGCGTATCGGGTGTGGGAGGGGAAGTACGGGGTTTCTTTGCGGGAGATTGAGGGGCGGCGGGAGAGGGCTGCGGGGGCGTTGGAGGGGTTCTTGAAGGAGCTGGGTTATGTCGCTTAAGTCGCACCCGGAGGTGTTGCTTCGCGACACTCTGCTCGGCATCGAGTCCGGCTGGAGCCCCATTTGCGAACCCTACGCTCCCGGCAAATCGGAATGGGGAGTTCTGAGTTTGGGTGCCGTCACCTCGGGGTTCTTTATTGACAGCCAAGCGAAACGACTCCCTCCGGCTCTTAGCCCTCGTCCTGCCCTGGAAGTCGGATCAGGTGACGTTCTGGTTGCCCGGGCTAACGGGTCTAAGAGGTTGGTGGGTGTCGGGTGCGTTGTTCCCGGCGGTGTCCGTAAGGGACTTCTTCTGCCAGACCTCGTATATCGACTGGTGCCGAAACGGGAGCGTTTGGACTCTGCGTATCTCGGTCTGGTTATTTCCTCTCCTCTCTTTCGTCGACAGGTAGAAGCGGTGATGCGCAGCACCAGCGGTCAATTCAAGATCTCCAAGAGTGACCTTCTGGACTTCTCTATCCCCCTGCCGTCACTGCGTCATCAGCAACGTATCGTTGAAGCCCTTGCATCGTTGACCGAGCAAGAGCAGGCAATCGAGGCGGCCATCGCCAAGCTGCGGACGGTACGTCGTGGGGTGCTGATCTCGGCGATCCCAAGTGCTCCCGAGGCCGAGCGCGGCCGTAGTGGAATCTGGCCGACCGTGCGTGAGGTCGGCGAGGTCCGGATGGGTAAGCAGCTTTCGCCGAGCAGTCGACAATTCGGGACACAGTTGCCCTACTTGCGTGTGGCGAACGTCCTCGACGGGTGGATCAACTATTCCGACGTAAAGGTGATGGGGTTCTCGGACTCGGAGCGCAGGACGTACGAACTGCGTCCTGGCGACATTCTCCTCAACGAAGGTCAGAGCCTTGAGCTCGTCGGAAGGAGTGCGATCTACCGGAGGGGAGAAGGCGAGTTCCAATTCCAGAACACCCTCGTGCGGTTCCGTGTAGGCGAGGATGTGCTGCCGGAGTACGCGCAGACCGTATTCTCGTACTGGTTGACCACTGGCGTGTTTGCGACTATCGCGAAGAAGACAACGAGTATCGCCCACCTAGGCGGTGACCGATTCGCGTCGCTTCCGTTCCCGATGGTTTCGCTCGAAGATCAGAGGAACGTCGTCAGGACGCTCGACGCGTGGGACAAGCGAATCGCGAGCGAGGAAGACGCTCTCGCCAAGCTGCGCCGACTGAAGCAGGGGCTGGTCGATGACCTCTTGTCGGGGAAGGTGCGGGTGCAGGACGTGGCTTAAAGCTACGTTGGCGGCGTCAAGTGCAGCTCGAACCAGACTGTCTTGCCGATGCCGCCCTCGCGTAGTTCCGCGTCCCAGGCATCCGCCAGCATCGTCACCAACGCCAGGCCTCGGCCCGATTCGTCCTCTGGTGAAGCCCGACGCGGAGTCGGAAGCGTGTCGTTCGCGTCCGTGACCGAGATGTGGAGGTGGTCTTCCGTCAGTACGCAGCGAGCCCAGATCTCGCGGCCCGGAGAGGTCTTTGCGTGGCGGTACGCGTTTGTCATCAGCTCGCTCAGGAGGAGTACCGCCGTCTCCGTCAGGTCGTCCGGGAGCTTCCATGAAGTGGCCTGCTCCGTAAGGAGCGTTCGGGCCTTGCTCACGCTTCGGGCGTGACGGGGCAGGCGCCATTCGATCTCCTGCGGGAGCGCGGGCGCGGTGGGCTGTGGGGTGGAGCCGGTCTGCGTCGGCATGCGTGGTTCGGTCCTTGCGTGTGAGCTTTCGTCGTTTGCCGAGTTCACGGTCGTGGCTCGCGCGTAGCCTCAGGAGTAGCGGCGCGGGTACAGAGGGTGGTTGTACCCGCCGTGGACCCGGGAGGTGGATGCGGTGAGCGCCACAAGTTCTGAGCCGCCCATGACGTGGCGGTACTGCGGGAATCAGATCAAGCTCTGGCGCACGCGTGCTGGCTTCACTCGCGAGGCGCTGGCCATCGAGGCCGGGTATGACTACGAGTACGTAAAGTCCATGGAGCAAGGGAGGCGGAAGCCGACACTGAGGCTGCTCCAGGTCGCTGACGAGTTGTTCGAAGCGCACGGACTCCTGCTGGCAGCGCAGGATTACCTCAAGCCGGACAGGTTCCCTTCGTACTCCAAGGACTACGCCGAGGCTGAGTCCCGAGCCTCGGCTCTGCACTCGTACCAACCGCTCTTTGTTCCAGGGCAGTTGCAGACTGAGAGCTACATGCGGGCACTGCTCGGCGCGAACTGCCCTCCCCTGGACGACGAGACGATCGAGGCTCGAGTGGCTGGTCGACTGGAGCGGCAGGAAAGGTTGGTGCGCTGCCCCACGGTCCTCTTTGGGTTCGTGATCTACGAGGCCGCTTTGCATGAGCCCGTTGGTGGTTGCGACTGCATGCGCGAGCAGTTGAACCATTTGCACAACATGGGAGCCCTCCGCAATGTTTCCGTCCAAGTGCTTCCAGTTGGCCAGGGTGCGCATACGGGACTGAACGGTCCCCTCGTGCTATTGGAGACGCCTGACCACGAGAACCTTGCGTACGAGGAGGGGCAGTCGACCGGAGTTCTCCATTCCGAGCCGGATAAGGTCGCCCTGCTTACTCAGCGCCATGGCATGATCCGCATGCAATCCCTCAATGCCGAGCAATCGGCTCGGTTCATCAGGAAGGTGGCGGAGGAGCTATGAGCGAGGGGCTGGCGTGGTTCAAGTCCAGCTACAGCAACACCGAGGGTGGCGACTGCCTCGAAGTCGCCCTTGACTGGTGCAAGTCCAGCCACAGCGATGGCCAGGGTGGCGACTGCCTCGAAGCTCCCATCTGCCTCCACGTCATCCACGTCCGAGACTCGAAGCTCGGCCCCCGAAGCCCCCGCTTCGCCGTCCCCGCCGGCGCCTGGGCCGCCTTCATCTCGTACGCGTCGCACGGCGCCTGAGCCCCGAGCTTCGGGCGCCAAGATCCGAGCTCCTTTTGTAAGGAATGGGTGGTGGGTTTAACCCGCCCTCCCGCCCCAACTGCTCCCGCACGCACTGCACATCACTTTTCGTGACCGACTTGCCACACCGCGTCGCCACCCTCTAGCGTTCGCAGCAATAAACAACCCCGACAGGTGTTACCAGCACCGGCCGGGGTCTCACCCAAAGATCGAATCGAGCGATCTCGTGGCTTGCGAAAATTCTAACGCCGCCCTGCCCGCCCCCGCACACCCCATGGCCAACCCCGGCTACGGCAAACGCTCCGTCTCGGCCCCTGCTGAAGGACCTCGCCGCCCCGCCGACTCCAGCCCGTTCGGTCACCTCCCGCCCCGCGAGAGCCACCTAGCCACCCTCATCGACCGGCTCCCGGACGGCGCCGCCATGGACGCCAAGACCCTCGCCAAGGCCTCGCCCCTCTATGGGCAGCAGGCCGTCCGCACCGCCCTCAACGAACTCTCCCGCGCCGGACATCTGCGCCGTGTCCGGTGCCTTGCCGCGACCGGCGACAACGGCACCCGCTGGATTTTCCGTACCCACTGGTCCCGCACCGCACGTGACAGCGAATGGTGGGCCTGCTTCCTCGCCGGTGACGCAGTGTCCGAGGGCGGCGCCCCCATTGGCGTACGAGACGTACAACCCAAGCCCGAGCAGCCAGCCGCGGACGCGAGCGGTGAACCCCAGCCGCAGCGCCGGTCTCACACCTCAACCGCCTACCGAGTCCTCGCCCAACTCGGCCGCACCGAACCCCGCTTGACCCTCTCCGCCGCCGACTGCGCCACCCTCGAACCCCTCGTCTCCGAATGGTTCGCCCGAGGAGCCACCGGCGCCCAGCTCACCAGTGCCCTCACCTCCGGCCTCCCGGAATCCGTCCACTCGCCCTGCGGCTTCGTCGCCCGCAGGCTCCGTGACAAGCTGCCACCCGAGCCGGAGCAGGAAGCCCCCGCAGGACGCGTACCCCGCGTCATCCTGGAGTGCACCGCATGCGGTGTCCCCGGACGCTCCGAGGCCCTGCCGCAGGGCCTGTGCAGGGCGTGCACCGAGGGGTCGACGCTCCCTGGCGTCGTCGACGGCGCCGACACCATCGACGTACACCGTCACGCGGCAATCCTGCGCGCCACCCTCACCACCCGCCACGACACACTCCAGCCACCCCGCCTGGCCGGAACTCGGCTGCCCTGAACCGCGATTTTCCACCCCGCATCCGTCACGATTCGCGCAGAATAGAACAACGGTCGAAAGCGGCCACTGCCGTAGCGCCTGGAGCGCATCGACGGACGGGAAACGCGGGAAAGGCGCCAGCACATGCAACGCGGCACGGCCGAGCTCGACGAGGTGGAGCACCCGATCATCGACCAGCTGAAGTCGATGGGGTGGCAGCACATCCACGGACCGGACCTCAGTGAGAAGTCCGCCCCGGAGGGCGACGAGCGCGCCTACAGCGACGTACTGCTCACCAAGCGCCTCCGCCGCGCCGTCCAGCGCCTCAACCGCGTCGCGGGCACTGGCGAGACCTGGATGGATGGCGCCGACGCCGACGCCGCCATCGACGACCTGAGCCGAGCCGCACGCAATGTCGCCACCACGTCCCTCAAGGACGTCAACAGCCATGTAACCAGTCTGCTCCTGAGCGGCACCCCGGCCACCGGTCACGAAGTGCACCACCAGGGCCGGACCGTCCATGTCCAGTACATTGACTGGGAGTTGGAGGGGGTCGGGGACGACGAGATCCTGCGGCGCAACGAGTTCCTGGTCGTCGACCAGTTGCGGGTGCGTACTCCCGATGGGGCGGAAGCCGTTCTCGACCTCGTGCTGTTCGTGAACGGCATCCCGGTCGCCGTCGTCGAGTGCAAGAGCCCGGACCGCAAGGACCCGGTCGGCTCTGCGGTCCGCGATCTGCGGGCCTACGCCGGGGTGCCGCTCGACGACGATCCCAGGGAGCCGCACGAACGCCCTGGCGGCGTACCGGAGTTCTTTGCTCCCGTGCAGCTTCTTGTCGCGGCTGCCGGTGACAGCGGGGCGGCTCTCGGCACGATCACGTCCAGCGAGGAGCACTTCGCCGCCTGGCGGAGTGTGACCCCCGACTACGAGGACGAGAAGGCGCTTGGCCGTGTCCTTCAGGCCGTCCGGCGGGAGAACGGAGAGCGGCTCGTCGAGCCGGGGCAGTCGCCGACCGATCAGCACAAGCTCGTCGCGATCGTCCTCAAGCCGCGTAACCTGCTGAATATCATCCGGCACTACGTCTTCGAGCTTCCGGTGAAGACGAAACAGGGTGAACCGCCGATCACTGTGAAGGCGGTCTGTCGGCACCAGCAGTACCGGGCGGTCGAGAAGATCGTGCGGAAGCTGCGGACCGGGCGCACCCTGGAGGACCCTGCTGCCGAAGTCGATGAGCGCGGTGGTGTCATCTGGCACACCCAGGGCTCCGGCAAGAGCCTGACAATGGCCTTCCTCGCCCGCAGGCTCCAGACCAGCCGGGATCCGGAGCTGAACCGCTTCACGGTGCTCGTCATCACCGACCGCAAGCAGCTGGAGCAACAGCTGTCGGCGGCGGTGCGCGTCAGCGGGTGCGCGGTGCGGGTCGCCACGTCTCAGGCGGACGTGGAGGGCATGCTGGGACGCGCCGGGAAGCCGGGCGGGCGCGCGGTCATCTTCGCGATGATCCAGAAGTATTTGGGGCGCATTCCTGGAGTCGTGGGCGAGACCGCGAGCAGTGACGAGCGGGACCCAAGCGAGGAGTTCACCGCCGCGCAGGCCCGTATCGAGGAAGGCGGGAACGCCGAGGAGGCCGCGGATCCCACGCCGGACGACGCGGCCATCGAGGAGATCAGGCGTCGGTTCACCGAGTGCAGTACGTCGGCGAGTGTCCTGGTGCTCGTGGACGAGGCGCATCGGTCGCACACCTCCGTGCTGCACGCGTGCCTGCGGGACGCGGTGCCGAACGCCGCCCGAATCGGCTTCACGGGTACGCCGATCATGAAGGGCAGGCTCACCGACACGGGGCGGATCTTCGGGCTTGAGCCCGACGACAAGTTCCTCGACTCGTACCTGATGGACGAGGCGGAGCGGGACAAGGTCGTCGTGCCGGTCCGTTACGAAGGGCGGACCGGGTCGGCCGAGGTGCGCGACAAGGCCGAGCTCAATCAGAAGTTCGAGGATCTGATCGCGCGCCTGCGGGAGGAGCAGAAGGACCGTGTCCGCGGCAAGCTGAAGCCCACCAGCCGTGCCGTCGCCGAGTCCGTGTCGATGATCCGGGCCAAGGCCGTGGACATGCTGGAGCACTATGTCACCGGACCGCTGACCGGCGGCTTCAAGGCTCAGGTGGCGGCGGTGAGCCGGCGTGCGGCCGTGCTCTACCGGCACATGCTGAATGATGCCCGCGCCGAACTTCTTGCCCGTGTACGTGAATTCGACCCGGCGACGCTTCGGCACAAGGACCTGAAGGACTACACGTGGGACGACTTGGTGCTGCTCCGCGCGTGGCAGTACCAGGAGGTGCTGCGGCGCATCGACTTCGTACCGGTGATCTCCGCCGGTAGCGAGCAGAAGCAGGGACTGTGGCGGGAGTGGACCGATCCGCTGCGGCAGCAGGAGAACATCGACCGGTTCCTGGAGCCGTTCCCGGAGCTGCCGCCGGACAACCCTTGGGTGGTGACGCACGAGCCCGAGCCCGACCCGGTGCCGGGCGGCACGATCGCGATGAATCCGTGGAGCGGTGCGGCTGTGCCCGTCGTCGAGGAGAGGCGGCCGGTCGCCTTCCTCATCGTCAAGTCCATGCTCCTCACCGGATTCGACGCCCCCATCGAGCAGGCCCTGTACCTGGACCGGCCCATCCAGGACGCCGAGTTGTTGCAGGCCATCGCCCGGGTGAATCGGCCACGCCACAACAAGCACGAGGGCCGGGTCGTCGACTACTACGGCGTACTGAGCGACCTTGCTGTCACGCTGCCCGCGTACAAGGGAGACGGCCCCACACTCCGCACGGTGCGCAGCTTGGCGAGTGAGGTCCCGGACATGCAGGCGGCCGCTGCCGAGATGGAGCGATTCCTCGCCGACATGGGGATCACGGGCCTCGATACGCCCGGGGGGCTCGGGCGTGGCATGCGTGCGTTGGACGACCCTGCGGCGCGCGCCGACTTCGATGCGAAGCTCGGGGTGTTCCTGGGCGCGTTGGAGCGCGTACTCCCGCACGAGGGCGCCTTGGCGCAGGTGGCGAACGCGCGGTACTGGACGGCCTTGCAGAAGCGGGTGCGCAGGCACTACCGGGATGCCGAGCGCGGGGGCTTCTCCATGCGGGCGTACGGGCGCAAGGTGCGGGCCATGGTCGCCGACCATCTGGTTCTGCCTGAGATCACACAGGTCATCGCGCCGGTATCCATCCTCGCGCCCGACTTCGACGAGGTCGTGGACCGTATCCCAGACCTGGAGGAAGCCGCGGCGGAACAGGTACAGGCGCTCCGCTACCACTTGGAAGAGCGGCGGGAAAACGGGGAGCGGCCCATCCACCGGACCCTGTCACAGGAGCTGGAGCAGATCCTTCAGGAGTTCGACGGGCGCTGGGACGAGATCAAGGTGCGGATCGGCCCACTGATCGACAGGGCGCGGAAGGCGGAGGAGGCTGATCCGGCTGTCGCCGACCTGACGCCTGTCGAACAGCAGCTGTACACGAAGGTGTCGGACCTGCTGGCGGAGTCCCCGGCGTTCGACGTGCCTGACGTGGAATTCCTGCGCCGGGTGACGGTAGATCTCACTTCCCTGATTGCCGACCATGTCACCAGCGCTTCGTGGTCCGGGAACGAGTCGAGCCTGGACGATCTTCAGGTCGGGATCTGGCACCTCCTGCGTGAGGAGGGCCTGCGACCGAAGGAGCGGGACCGGCGGGCGCTGCGCGACCTGTCTGAGTCGCTCACCGGGCATGCGCAGCGGCATGCCGCATCCTTCAGGGCGAAGGGGAGGGGAGAATAGGGTGCGTGCCAGCCGCCCTCCCACTCTCTGACGCCATGGACATCGGTCGTACCGCTTTGACGGACGGCCAGACAGTCATGGTCAACGGCAGGAGACTCCTGGTCACGGTGAGTGCCCGGCGTAAGCGGCTGGGCCTCACCGTCGAGAGGGACGCCTCGCTGACCCTCCGTGTTCCGCCGGACTGTGAGCTCGGTCGGGCCGAGGAATTCGTCAGACAGAGCGAGGCCTGGATCGCCGACAAGCTCCGGCTGCGGGAGGAACACCGTCCGGCGCATCCGGTGCGGTCCTTCAGAGACGGCGAGAGCTTCTTCTATCTGGGGCGCGAATACCGGCTGCTCCTAGTGGACGAAAGCGACGCAGCGCCCGTCCGCCTCGTCGCGGGGAGGCTGCGGCTGGACGCGGCGATCGCCGGGAATCCGAGACAGGCCCGTCGTGAGGTGGTCGCTTGGTACCGGAGAGCCGGGCTGCGCTGGGCACAGGGCCGATTGCAGCCGTGGGGCGCGCGCATGGAGGTTCCCGAACCTGATGTGGCTGTCCGGGACGTGGGCAATCGGTGGGGCACGTACCGAGCGGGCGTGGGAGAGCGGGGGCAGATGGCGCTGCACTGGGCTGTCTTTCAGCTCCCCGCGCATCTTGTCGACTATGTGATCGCCCATGAGCTGGCGCATGCTCGCGTCTCTGGGCACGGGGCGGATTACTGGGCTTTGCTTCGGCGTGCCATCCCTGATTGTGAGCAGCGAAAGGCTGAGCTGGACGACCTCGGTCGTAGGTTGTGGCTAGGTGAGACACCAGCACTTCGTTGAGCTCTGTGGGCTGACTTTGGCCAGAGGGAGAGGTGCCCACGGACAGCTGAGGGCCCAGCCATGGTCAGCGATGTACCGCGTTGACCACCGACGCGGCCGGGCCAAGCCTGCGCAGGGCCCAGCGGTAGTGGCGGGCGGCCTTCGCGCCGCCGATGAGGCCCGTCAGCCACAGGACCAGGCCCGCGCCCATGCCGAGCGCGACATCGGCGTAGGTGTCGCGTCCCGGTTCGGCGTACGCGGCCGCGGCGAAGGACGCCCACAGGCCGAGCGCGCAGACGGCGAGGGAGGACAGCAGCCAGAAGAGGCTGAGGCCGGGAGAGCGCAGGCGGGCGTCGGTGGCCGGGTGGCTGTCCAACGCGAGCCAGGCGTCGGTGAGTTCCCGTAGCCGACGGTCGTGGCGGAGGCCGAGGACGACGCCGATCACCGAGGGGGCGAGCACCGCCACGCCGAGCACCATGAGGACCGGGCCGAGCAGGAAGCCGCTGGGGTCCTTGTCGTCGATGAACTGCAGCGGCAGCGTGAGGAGCGCACAGCCGACGACGCCCCCGAAGCCGCACAGCCACAGCAGCAGGAGCCGGTGCACTCCCAAGTACCGCCTGCGCAAGTCGTCGAGAGCCATGCCGCGGTCGGTGAGCAACGTCTGCCGGTCGGGCCAGGTGCGCAGGTGCACGGGTGGCGGGGGCGGCGGCAGCGTACGGCTAGGCATGGACGTGACATTACCTGCGGCTCCGTGGCCGGATCGCGCCGACCGGGTGACCGGATCGGCCGGGGCTCAACGGCCCTTTCACGCCACGCGGGTGGCGCCCGCGAACGGCATCTGGTCGATGGGCGCGAGCCGTACAGGAGCGCTCGGGTTGGGGGCGTGGATCATCTGGCCGTTGCCCACGTAGATGCCGACGTGGCTGATGCCTGAGTAGAAGAACACCAGGTCACCGGGGCGCAGCGCGGAGCGCGGAATCCGTTCGCCCGCGGCGATCTGGGCGTAGGTGGTGCGGGGCAGCGAGACGCCCGCCGAGCGGTAGGCGGCCTGGGTGAGCCCCGAGCAGTCGAAGGCGCTCGGTCCTGTGGCGCCCCAGACGTAGGGGCTGCCGATGGCCTTGTAGGCGTACGAGACGGCGGACGCGGCGCGGGAGTTGGGGGCCTTGGCCGAACCGCCGACGGCGGCGGCACGGGCGTCCGAGCGGGTGGCGCGGTCGCCGTCGGGGTGGGCCAGCGCGGCGCGCTGCTCGCCGGTGAGCTGGGAGAGGAGCCGCTTGGCCTCGTCGAGCTTTCCGGTGACCGTCTTCTTCTGCTTCTTCAGCTCCGCCTGGCGCTTGTGGAAGGCGTCGAGGCGGTCGTCCGCCTCGGAGCGCAGCTGGTCGATCTCCTGGAGCTGCTTGTGTATGCCGCTGACGGTCGCCGCTTGGCGGTTGCCCGCCCGGTCGGCGAGCGCGGCGCGGTCGAGGAACTGTTCGGGGTCGGAGGAGAGGGCCAGCTGCACGGTCGGGTCGATGCCGCCGGTGCGGTACTGGGCGGTGGCGTACGAACCGACTTCTTCGCGGGCGGAGTTGAGCTTCGCCGTCTTGCGGGCCGCCTCGTCGCGCAGCACTCCGAGGGATTTCTCGGCCTTCTCGGCCTTCTCCTTCGCGCCGTTGTACTTCTCGGTGGCGATCTCCGCCTCGCGGTAGAGCGAGTCGACCTTGGACTTCACCTCGGCGGGGCTGAGGCGGGGTTCCGCGTTGCCCACGCCGTCGAACGCGGTCGCCGACGCGGCTCCCGCGAGGGCGATGGTGACGGCCGTGCGGGCGGTGTTGCCGCTGAGCGAGCGCTGCTTGGGCTTGCGGTGCGCTGACACGGAGAGAGGCTCCTTACGTGTCCGGCGGCGGCCCGCACAGGGGGAGCGGACCGCCGCCGGTTCCTCGGCGGTGGTGGCCGACTGCCGCCCCGGGTCCGGGCGGCGGTGGGGAGTCGGTCACCTGGTCCAGGACGCTAAACCTGACCGTCACGGCCTGGTGAGGGATTGCACGTAACTGAGAAATGTGAGCGACGCGGTGACTGAATGTGACCGTGCAAATCACTCTTTAACATCCACTTCGCGTGGCTCTGTGACCGATGCGACGTTTGTTCCCTGACAGCCTGCGTGACGGTGATAAGGGACCGGCCGTGTGGGGTGGAACAGGCCCCGGTTAGGCTCCGGCTCATGGACGTACTCATCCATCTCTTCGTCGGCCTGCACATCATCGGCATCGCCTCGCTCCTGGGCGGCTTCCTGACCCAGATGAAGCAGATGGGCCAGGGCACCGCCCGCTTCAGCCCCGCGATGCTGCACGGCGCGCTGACCATGCTCGTCACCGGTGTCGTCCTGGTCGGCCTGAACCAGGCGGACGACAACCCGGTCAACAACCTCAAGATCGGCATCAAGATGGCCGTGCTGATCGTGATCCTCGCGCTGGTCTATGT
The DNA here is from genome assembly GCF_008704495.1 of Streptomyces kanamyceticus. NCBI lineage: Bacteria > Bacillati > Actinomycetota > Actinomycetes > Kitasatosporales > Streptomycetaceae > Streptomyces > Streptomyces kanamyceticus. The sequence goes on along the minus strand of NZ_CP023699.1, from coordinate 4,071,767 downwards.
GAAGCGGGACGAGGAGAAGGTCGACAAGGGGATGTTCGGGGCGGTGGGTCTGCTGACCGTGGCGAACATCTTCATCGCGGTGCTCTGGACCTGAGTTTTCCGCTCTCTACGCGCGCGTGGCCCGCATCCCCTGGAGGATGCGGGCCACGCGCGCGTAGTCAGGCCGTCACGCGGGGCGCACCACGCTGTGGATCGGCATGTAGTAGATCGACTCGACGCGGACGTTCGCGCCCGGCTTCGGGGCGTGGATCATCTTGCCGTTGCCGATGTAGATCCCGACGTGGCTGATGTCGTCGTAGAAGAAGACCAGGTCACCGGGTTTGGCGTCGGCCGTCTTCACCGTCGTGCCGACCTTCACCTGGTCCCACGTGGTGCGCGGCAGGGAGATCCCGGCGGCCTTCCACGCGTCCTGGGTGAGTCCGGAGCAGTCGTAGGAGTCGGGGCCCGTGGCGCCCCAGACGTACGGCTTGCCGATCTGGGCCTCGGCGAAGTCGATCACCTTCGCGGCCTTGGTGGCGTAGCTGCCGTCCGTACTCCCGGAGCCGGAGCCGGAGCCGGAACCTGAGCCCGATCCGGTGCCCGAGCCCGAGCCGGAACCAGAGCCCTCGCCCTCGCCCTGGCCCTCGTTCTTCTCCTTCTGCGCCGCCTCTTCCGCCTTGCGCTTGCGCTCCGCCTCCGCGACCTGCTTGCGGGCCAGCTCGTCGGCCTTGCGCTTGGCCGCCTGCTCCTTCTTGCGCTCGATCGCCGCGAGCCTGGCCTTCTCCTCGGCGGTCAGCTCAGACAGGAGCGTGCGGGCCTCGCCCAGCTTCTTCTGGACGGTCCGCTTGCTCGTCCTGAGGTCGTCGCGCGAGTCGGTCAGCGTCTTGAGGCTCTTCGCCGCCTTCGTGCGCTGCTTCGTCGCCGAGGCCTGCTCGGTCTGGTAGTCGTCGACCGCCTTCTTCTGGCGCTCGGTGAGCCGGTTCGACAGGTGGTTCTGGTCGAAGTAGCCCTGCGGGTCGTTGGCGAGCATCATCGTCGCCGTCTGCGAGATGGCACCGGTGCGGTACTGCGCGGCGGCGAAGGAGCCGAGCTCCTGGCGGGCCGCGTTCAGCTTCTCGGTGCGCTTGGCCACGTCGTCCAGGAGGTGGTCGACCTTCTTGCGCTGCTTGTCGGTCTTCTCCTTGGACGAGTTGTACTTCTGGGTGGCCACGCCCGCCTGGTGGTAGAGGTCGTCGACCTTCTTCTGCACTTCTTCGAGGCTGGGCTTCGTCGGCGCGGAGGGGGCCGCCTGCGCGCTCTGTGACAGGAGCGCCACGGAGGTGAGGGCGGCCGTGGTGATGCCGATGGCGGGGGCCGTGCGTTTTCCGGCTGTCCGGGTCCGCGGCTTGCGGTGCGACGCCAAGAGAGGCGACTCCTTCCGTAGACCGCCTACCGGGTTAGCTGTCGGGTTCGGGCGGGTGGTCCGGAAGGTTGCCCTACAGCCCCGTACTTCGTACTTGCCTCGTACTCCGTACGGGACCGATTCACCCCAAGGTCTTGGTGGGTCCCCGGCTCCGAGCATGTCGGACTCGGCGTAGGCCACCCGTTCCCGGCGGGGTTCGCCGGTGGGGGGACGTGCGGCCCGCGCAGCACGCTAGCCAACTCGTGTGGCCCGTGTGAAGGTTGATGTTCGATATGCCCGATACATTTTCGTGACTTTTCGAAGCTCCTGATGTGGGCATGACGCGCGGGAGCGGAGCGTGATCGCCCCGGGGCGGACCGTCATCGGCGGGAGGTGGCCGGAACCCGGGGCGGGTTGTCAGTGGGGCCGCCTAGACTCGGGAGGCGATGAGCAGCCTCTTTGATGACAGCTTCCTGGCGGACCTGCAGCCCTCTCGGGCCGCGGACGAAGAGCCCCCGCCGCCGCCCGAGGACACCACTCCGGAGCCCATTCCGGACGATCTGTTCGACGGGAAGTTCGACGCGCCCATGACCCGGGACGCGCACTACCGCGGTGGTGCCCCGCGCCCGGTCATCGACCCGGCGGCGCTTCTCGACGGCCTCAACGAGAACCAGCGCGCGGCGGTCGTGCACGCGGGCTCCCCGCTGCTCATCGTCGCCGGTGCCGGTTCCGGCAAGACCCGCGTGCTGACCCACCGCATCGCGTACCTCCTCGCCGAGCGCGGTGCGCACCCCGGCCAGATCCTCGCGATCACCTTCACGAACAAGGCCGCGGGCGAGATGAAGGAGCGCGTCGAGCAGCTCGTCGGACCGCGGGCGAACGCGATGTGGGTGTCGACGTTCCACAGCGCCTGCGTCCGCATCCTGCGCCGCGAGTACAAGAAGCTGGGCTTCACGTCCTCCTTCTCGATCTACGACGCCGCGGACTCCAAGCGTCTGATGGCCCTGGTCTGTCGCGACCTGGACGTCGACCCGAAGAAGTTCCCGCCGAAGTCCTTCAGCGCCAAGGTCTCGAACCTGAAGAACGAGCTGATCGACGAGGAGGACTTCGCAGCCCAGGCCGCCGACGGCTTCGAGAAGACCCTCGCCCAGGCCTACGCGATGTACCAGTCCCGCCTCCGCGAGGCGAACGCACTGGACTTCGACGACCTGATCATGACGACGGTCCACCTCCTGCGCGCTTTCCCCGACGTCGCCGAGCACTACAGGCGCCGCTTCCGGCACGTCATGGTCGACGAGTACCAGGACACCAACCACGCGCAGTACGCCCTGGTGCGCGAGCTGGTCGGTCCCTCCGGAGGCGAGGGTGACGACCCCGGCGAGCTCTGCGTGGTGGGTGACGCGGACCAGTCCATCTACGCCTTCCGCGGCGCCACCATCCGTAACATCCTCCAGTTCGAGGAGGACTACACGGACGCGACGACGATCCTCCTGGAGCAGAACTACCGCTCCACGCAGACGATCCTGACCGCCGCGAACGCGGTCATCGAGCGGAACGAGAGCCGCCGCCCGAAGAACCTGTGGACCAACCAGGGCGCGGGCGCGCGCATCACGGGGTACGTCGCCGACACCGAGCACGACGAGGCGCAGTTCGTCGCCGACGAGATCGACCGCCTCACCGACGCGGGCGACGCGAAGGCCGGCGACGTCGCGATCTTCTACCGCACCAACGCTCAGTCCCGTGTCTTCGAAGAGATCTTCATCCGCGTCGGCCTGCCCTACAAGGTCGTCGGCGGCGTGCGCTTCTACGAGCGCAAGGAGGTCAGGGACGTCCTCGCGTACCTGCGCGTGCTCGCCAACCCCGAGGACGCGGTGCCGCTGCGGCGCATCCTCAACGTTCCCAAGCGAGGCATCGGCGACCGCGCGGAAGCGATGATCGACGCGCTGTCGCAGCGCGAGAAGATCTCCTTCCCGCAGGCGCTGCGCCGCGTCGACGAGGCGTACGGAATGGCGGCCCGGTCGACCAACGCCGTCAGGCGTTTCAACACGCTGATGGAGGAGCTGCGGACCATCGTCGAGTCCGGCGCGGGCCCTGCGGTCGTCCTGGAGGCCGTGCTCGAACGGACCGGCTATCTCGCCGAGTTGCAGGCGTCCACCGACCCGCAGGACGAGACGCGCATCGAGAACCTTCAGGAACTCGCCGCTGTGGCGCTGGAGTTCGAGCAGGAGAGCGGTCAGGCCGCTGAGTCCGCTGACGCCGCAGAGGGCGCCGAGGGCACGGCGGACGCAGAGGGAGCAGCGGGCGAGGAGGACGCGGCTGGTGCCGCGACCGCCGGTTCGCTCTCCGACTTCCTGGAGCGCGTCGCCCTCGTCGCCGACTCCGACCAGATCCCGGACGAGGAGGACGACGGCTCCGGAGTCATCACCTTGATGACACTGCACACCGCCAAGGGCCTCGAATTCCCCGTGGTGTTCCTGACCGGCATGGAGGACGGCGTCTTCCCGCACATGCGCTCGCTGGGGCAGGTCAAGGAGCTGGAGGAGGAGCGGCGTCTTGCGTACGTGGGCATTACGCGCGCGCGTGAGCGGCTCTATCTGACGCGGTCCTCGATGCGCAGCGCCTGGGGCCAGCCCTCGTACAACCCGCCGTCGCGCTTCCTGGAGGAGATCCCGGACGCCCACCTGGACTGGAAGCGGACGGGCTCCATCGGCGCCCCGGCGTCGTCTGGCTCGTCAGGTCCGGCCGGTGGCATCGCCTCGTCGCTGTCCTCGGCGCGGTCGCGCTCCGGGGGCGCGCAGGGATTCGCCACGCGCCGTGCCACGGAGAAGCCGGTGGTCTCGCTCGCGATCGGCGACCGGGTCACGCACGACCAGTTCGGCCTCGGGACCGTGGTCGGCGTCAAGGGATCGGGTGCGAACGCCGAGGCGACGGTGGACTTCGGAGAGCCCAAGCCGAAGCGGCTGCTGCTGAGGTACGCGCCGGTGGAGAAGCTCTAGGGACCCCTAGGGGTCCCTAGGGGCCTTCGGGGATCTACGGACTGTGGTCCCGTGGGGTCGGTTGACCCCGCGGGACGACGGCGCTCGCTGCCTACGTCGGGTCGAGGCCGTGGCTGCGCAGCCACGGCAGCGGGTCGATCGCGGAGCCGCCGCCGGGACGCACCTCGAAGTGCAGGTGCGGTCCTGTGGAGTTGCCCGAGTTGCCGGAGAAGGCGATGGCCTCGCCCGCCTTCACGGGGCCGCTGGAGATCTTGTGCGTGGAGAGGTGGCAGTACCACGTCTCCGTGCCGTCCTTGGCGGTCACGATCGCCATGTTGCCGTAGGCGCTGTTCCACTTGGTGGACACGGTGCCGTCGGTCGCGGCGAGCACCTCCGTGCCGTACGACACGGGGAAGTCGATGCCGGAGTGCGCGGACATCCAGTTGACGCCAGCCTGGCCGTAGTACGCGCTCAGGCCGTGCTGCTTCACCGGCAGCGCGAACTTGGGGCGCAACCGCTCCTTGCGCGCGGCCTCCGCGACCGCCTTCTTCTCGGCGGCCACCTTCTGGGCCTTGAGGTCGATGCGCTCCTGCGTACGGCTCGCGCGGTCCGCGAAGTCGCCCGCGTCGGCGGAGAGGTTCGCCAGCTGGGTGTCCAGCTTGTTGTTGGCGGCGGACGGCTTCACGGACGTGGGGTCCGGGGCGGACGCCGTCGTGTCCTTGCTCTCGTCCCCGCCGAAGTTGCCCACGGACGCGGCGGCGACACCCGCGACGCCCATCACGCAGGCCGACGGTACGGCGACGGTGAAGAGCGCGGAGCGCTTGGCCGGGCTGCGGCGGCGGGTCCTCGAGCGGCCCCCGCCGCCCGATCCGCGGCCGCCGCGGGGTGCGCGGGTCCCGGCCTCGGCGCTGCGGGTCTCGTCATCGAGCGGCTCGTCGTCCCCGTAGGCCGCCGCGGCTTCGTAGGCGGCCTCGGCTTCGTACGCGGCCTCGGTCCCGTAAGGGGAGTCGGCTTCGTACGTGGCGGCGGTGAGGTCGTACGGGTCGGTGAGTTCGTAGGTGCCCGTCGGCTCGTAGGAGTCGGTGGGCTCGTACGACGTCGGCTCGTGCGGCTCGGGGTGCGTGTGAGGTTCGGGGTGCGCGTGGGGTGTGGGGGGCTCGTAGGTCTGGCCCGCCGAGTTCCATGCGGTCGCGTCGTACGCACCCGTCTCGAAGGTCTGCGTGTCCCACTGGCCCGTACTCGGCGGCTGGTTCCAGGCGGTGGCGTCCCACTGGCCGCTGGCTTCGGGGCCCGGCTGCGAGGGGATGTCGGTGAGCTGCTGATAGCCGCCCGTCGCCCACATCCCGGTGGTGTCGTAGCCGCCGGTGTCGTACGTGGCCGCGTGGTGCTGCGCCGCGTACGCGTCGTAGTTGAGCGTCTGCTGGGTGCCGGTGGTGGTCGCCCACTGGCCCGTGTCGTACGTGCTCTGGCCGCCCTGCATGTCCCCGAAGAGCGGGTCGGCGGCGAAGCTGCCGGTGTCGAAACTCCCGGTACTGAAGCTGCCGGTGGCGTAGGCGTCGTGCCCATGGGGCGCGGCACCGTGCTGGTCGTACGTCGCGTAGTGCGCGTAGTCGGCGCCGGGTGCCGAGGGCGGGGGAGTCGAGCTCCCCGACGGGTGACGGTCGTTCACCAACTTCTCTTTCGCCTCGGCAGCAGGGGCAGAGCAGTGCGGCGACTGTACCCGGCGGTATACGGGCGCGACAATCTTCGTCAGGTTTCGTGGTCTCAGGAAACGGGCATTCGGCCGTCTTTCGGCGGTCTGTGGGCACAGCTTTGGCCCTGCGTTCGATGTCCGTTCGATGTTTGCGCGGCGATTTCGGGGTCAGGCGACCGTCAGCCCGCCGGGCGCGCCCTTGGCGTCCGTCCCCGGGTGCGCCAGGTCGAGCGCCTGGATGATGCCGTTCGCGACCGCGGGGTGCACCGGGAGCGCCAGGTGGCCGATGCCGGTGACGCGGATGTTCTGCGCGGTCAGGTCGGGGTGGTCGACGCAGGCCGTCTCCAGCGGGTCCATGATCTGGTCGAGATCGCTCCAGAAACTCACGAAGTGCGTGCGGCAGCCCGGTGCCGGTTCCTTCAGTTCCTCGATCACCGCTGAGCCGGGGCGCATCTGCCGGACGATCGGGTGCGCGTCGGCGAGCGGCGCGACGCGGGTCCCGGTGTGCGGCGTGCCGAGGGTGACCAGCGTGCGTACGCGTACGTCGCCGCCGAGGCGCTGCGCGTAGTAGCGGGCGATCAGTCCGCCGAGGCTGTGCCCCACGATGTCGACCCTGGCGTGGCCCGTGCGCTCGCAGAGCTCCTCTATGTGGCGGCCCAGCAATTCGGCGGCGGTGTGGATGTCGCAGGTGAGCGGCGAGTAGTTGAGGGACTCCACGCGGCGGCCGCCGTCCTTGGCCAGGGCGCGGCGCAGCAGCACGAAAACGGAGCGGTTGTCGATGAAGCCGTGCAGGAGCAGGACCGGGGGCCTGGCGTCCGGGGGGAGGCGGGGGGCGTCCGGGGGTGGCTGGAGCGGGGGCGTCCTGCGTTCCTGGGCCATGCCCGAGGGATAGAGGAGGAGGTGTCCCGTGAGGATCGTCAGTTCCAGGGCGGTCGCCTTGAGGAGGGCCAGGGAGATGCCTTTGACCCTTTTCGCCTTCGCCAGTTTTGGCAGCAGCCAGCCGAGCTGGCTGATCGCGCTGAGTTGGCGAAAGGGGTGGGCCCCTGTCATCGGCATCGTCGACCTCCCGATTGGCGCACGGGAGGACGGCTCTGTCCCCCGTGTGCCCTAGGGGGAGTCGTGGGCGAGGAGTCGGCGTGCGGAGGGCTTCTCCGTGGCCTCCGTGCGGGTGGCGCCCTGTGCCCCCCGAGCGGTGCGCTCCTTGCCCCCGTGCATCGCCGATGCGCCGGGCCACCACGCCGTGCGGCTGCCGGTGTGGTGGCCCGGCGATCTCGTCGCGGCTCCCCTCGCGCCTGGTCCGGTCCGGATGTGGAGCGTGAGCTCCCGGATGACGGAGCGACGCGCAGCGAACGTGTCCCAACGTGTGATTTCCCCCTCGGTCTCCACCGCGAAACTGCCGGGTGCGCGATGCTGGGGATAACGTTCGTTCACTTGCCCCGCCGTTCGTGCGGTGTGGGGACATGGAGGCAGTGATGGGTGTGGCAGCCGGTCCGATCCGCGTTGTGGTCGCCAAGCCGGGGCTCGACGGGCACGATCGCGGGGCCAAGGTGATCGCGCGGGCGTTGCGGGACGCCGGTATGGAGGTCATCTACACCGGGCTGCACCAGACGCCCGAGCAGGTGGTGGACACCGCGATCCAGGAGGACGCCGACGCGATCGGTCTCTCCATCCTGTCCGGGGCGCACAACACGTTGTTCGCGCGCGTCATCGAGCTTCTCCAGGAGCGGGACGCGGCGGACATCAAGGTGTTCGGGGGCGGGATCATTCCGGAGGCGGACATCGCGCCGCTGAAGGAGAAGGGTGTCGCCGAGATCTTTACGCCTGGGGCCACTACGACGTCGATCGTCGAGTGGGTTCGGGCCAATGTGCGGCAGCCTGCGGGGGCGTGAGCTGGCGGGGCGCCTTGGGGGGCGGGTGGGCTGGTGTCGCCTTGGGTTCGGCTGTGGGGCGGGGCCGCGGGGGTATGTGCGTACTCGCCATCCCGGGGCCGGAGCCAATAGGACTTGCTTCCCTGCCTCGGTCTCCACTGTGCTCCGTTCGCACATACCCCCACGTCCCCTCAGGAGCGCGGGCGGCTGCGGGCCGGTGGGGGTTCCGTTCCGTCCCCTGCTCGGGCGCGCTCGCGACTGCGGGTGGGTGGGGCGTCCCCTCGGGAACGCTCGCGGTGCGGGCCGGTGGGGGTTCTGTTCCGTCCCCCTCGGGCGCGTTCGTGGTCGCTCAGCTGCCGTTCCGTTGCGGCTTGTCAGGGGTTAGCTCTGTGGTGATCGCGGCTCTTAGGCGGAGTGTGGTTACCAGGCGTTGGAAGGCTTCCGACCAGTAGCTGCCTGCGCCGGGGGAAGCGTTCTCGGGTTCGTCGGGGATGGCCGTGAGGGCCTCCAGGCGTACTGCCTCCGCGGGGTCGAGGCAGCGTTCCGCCAGGCCCATCACTCCGCTGAAGCTCCAGGGGTAACTGCCCGCGTCCCGGGCGATGTTCAGGGAGTCGACCACCGCGCGGCCCAGCGGTTCCGCCCAGGGGGTCGCGCAGACTCCGAGTAGTTGGAAGGCTTCCGAGAGGCCGTGTGCGGCGATGAAACCCGCCACCCAGTCGGCGCGTTCCCGCGGGGGGAGGGACGCCAGGAGTTTGGCGCGTTCGGCCAGGGAGACCGCTCCCGGGCCCGCGGCGTCAGGGGACGCGGGAGTGCCCAGCAGGGCCCTTGACCAGGCCGCGTCCCGCTGTCGTACGGCCGCCCTGCACCATGCCGCGTGCAGTTCGCCGCGCCAGTCGTCGGCCACCGGGAGCGCCACTATCTCGGTGGGCGTGCGGTTGCCCAGGCGGCTCTGCCAGCTGGTGAGCGGGGCCGAGTCCACCAACTGGCCGAGCCACCAGGAGCGTTCACCGCGGCCGGCGGGGGGCTTGGGGAGGACGCCGTCCCGTTCCATGGCCGCGTCGCACTCGTGCGGGGCTTCCACGGTCAGTGTCGGGGTGCTCGCCACGTGGTCCACGGCCACGCAGGAAGCCGCTCGGGCCGCCATCCGCGCGGCCAGTGCCGAGGCGGGGAGTGCGGAGAGCAGCTCGGCGGCCGTGGCGCGGACGTTGCGGCTGCGGTCGGTGAGGGCCTCTTCCAGGAAGGGCTCGTCCGTTTCGGAGAGGCCCGTGCGGAGGGTGTCGAGGAACATCAGGCGGTCCTCCGCGCGCTCCGTCCGCCAGGTGGCGGACAGCAGGGCGCGGGCCGCTTGCGCGTCGTGTTCCCTGAGGGTGGTGAGCAGGGCCACTCGTTCCGCGAACAGGCCCTCCTCCCAGAGCTGTCGGACCTGTGCCGTGTCGTCGGGGTCCGGAAGCGATATGCCGCCGCCCGGGGTGGAGCGCAGCGCGAACTTCCAGTCCGGGTTGAGGCGCGCCAGCCACAGGGCCCGGGGGCCCGCGAAGGTGAGCGCCTGGGGGCGCAGGTCCGTGCGGCCGCGTGCCGCGTTGAGCAGGGCGGGCAGCAGCTCGGGCGGCGCCCCGTAGCCCCGCGCGTTCGCCAGGGAGAGCCACTGGGGCAGGAGTTCCATCAGGTCCGGTGCCGCGCCCCGTCTGCCGCTGCCGCCGGAGCCCGGCTGGTCGGTGAGGAGCGTCGCCAGGCGGCGCCGTGCCGCGGGAGGCACCGGGGGCCTCGGGTCGTCCGTCGCGGGCTCGGGCGGTGCGGCCGCGGGGGCGGGGCGCAGACCGGCCCTGCGGCGTACGGTGTGCGCCGCCGCCTCGTCGAGCAGCGTGCGCGGTGCCTCCTTGCCGGGCGTGGCGAGCGCGCGGCGGTCCGTGCCGAGGAGGGCCGTGGTGACGAGCTCCTCCCAGGGCGTGAGCGCGGGCGTCCTTGCCTCCGCGGGCATCCTTGCCTCCTGAGATGTCAGCACAGTGGGATCGCTCCTTCCGCGTCCTTCGGCCAGGCCGCCAGGGGGGTGAAGCCGCGGTGGCCGCACTCCCCGAACACCGTGAGCGGTGCGCCGCCGGACAGCGCCACCAGGCGCCACAGGCCCGGTCGGGACGCGGCCGACGGGGCGAGGGGGAGTGCCAAGTTCTCCTCGGGGTCCGTCAGTTGCCAGGTGTCCTGGGACCGTGTCGGGATGACTTCGGCCAGCGTCACGGGGTGTGACTCCAGCCATGGGTCCTTCCGCAAGGCCTCTCCGTAGCGTGCTGTCGCCTCGGATACGCGGACGCCCGGTGGGCGCAGCGGTGTGGGGGCGGGGGCGGTGAGCTGCTCGCCGAGGTCCGCCCGGAGTTGGACCGCGCCCGGGTAGGGCGACAGTTCGGCGTCGAACGCAAGGCCGACCGGCAGCGCGAGCGACGGGGCCCGGCCCGCCGCCCCGTAGGAGAGGAGCAGTGCCGTGCGGTCCGATTCCGTGCCGTACATCCATATGCGGCGCGTGGTGAGTTTGCTGTCCGCCGTGTCGTACTGGGCGAGCACGAGCCAGTGGTCCCGCAGCGGCGGTCCCTGCGGCTGGGCGGGCAGGCCGACGCGGGAGCGGACCGTGGCTGCCAGCTCGGCCGGTAGCTCTTCGCGGTGCAGCCAGCCCTGGTCCAGGAGGTGCAGGAGCGCGCACTCCTCAAGGAGGCGGACCGGCCAGCCCGGGCCCGATGACGGGATCGCCCCCAACTCCCGTACGCGCGCGGCCAGTCCAGGGGCCTGCGCGTCGACCATGCGGGCGGCTGTCTCCTCCCACAGGCCGTACCCCGTCTGCTCGGCCGTCGCCGTGCCGCCGCGCAGCAAGTCCGACAGGCGCTGCTCCAGCTCCGTCACGCCCGCCGTGATCCGCTCCGCCCGCTTCTCCGCGCGGCGCTGTGCCGCTTCGGGGTCGGCGGGGGTGGAGGGTGTGGGTGAACTCCTCTTCTCTGTCGTCCTTTTACGGCGTGCCGCCAGCCATTCTTCGGCCCAGGCCGGAGGCTCTCCCTCCGGTACGGTGCCGTCCTGGCCCGCCCAGACGAGCAGCAGCCCGAGCGCGTGCTTGCACGGGAACTTGCGGCTCGGACAACTGCATTTGTACGCCGGGCCCGCCGCGTCGCCCGCGCCCGTGATGTCGACGACCGTCTGATACGGCTTGCTGCCACTGCCCTTGCACAGGCCCCACACCGTCCCCTCGCCAGAACTGCCCGCCTCCGACCATGGGCCGGCGACACCGAGTTTGCTGCCCGCCTTGCGTGACGGGGCATCAGGAGCCAGTGCCAGCACCTGATCCGCCGTCCAGCGCACCCCCTGCTGAGTCATGTCTCGAAGGTAGGTGCCGCCACTGACAATCGACCGGAGGGCGAGTGTTTGTGCAGGTCATGGGCTTGCTCGGGGCGATTGTCAGTGGCGTGGTGCACGGTGGAGACACATCCGGGCCAGATGTGCCCGGACGAGCTGGAGGGGGATCGCTCCATGACCGTTTCCGTCGACTCGACGACGTCCGCGACCGCGAACGGGCCCGTGTCCGCAACCGTGTCCACGACCGATTCCGTGCCCGATTCCGCGACCGGTTCCGTGAGCGGCGCGGAGGTTCTGCGGCCGCATGCCGAGCACGCGTTCGCCGACGAACTCGCCGCGCTCGACGCGCAGGACGACCGGCCCCGTCCCGCCCGGTGGAAGCTCTCGCCGTGGGCCGTCGCGACGTACCTGCTCGGCGGCACGCTGCCCGACGGGACCGTGATCACGCCGAAGTACGTGGGGCCGCGGCGCATCGTCGAGGTCGCCGTCACCACGCTCGCCACCGACCGCGCCCTGCTCCTGCTCGGCGTGCCCGGCACCGCCAAGACCTGGGTGTCCGAGCATCTGGCCGCCGCGGTCAGCGGGGACTCGACCCTGCTCGTGCAGGGCACGGCGGGTACCCCCGAGGAGGCCATCCGGTACGGCTGGAACTACGCGCAGCTGCTCGCGCACGGGCCCAGTCGAGACGCGCTCGTGCCCAGCCCCGTCATGCGCGCGATGTCCGAGGGCATGACGGCGCGGGTCGAGGAGCTGACCCGCATCCCCGCCGATGTGCAGGACACGCTGATCACGATCCTGTCGGAGAAGACCCTGCCGATCCCGGAGCTCGGGCAGGAGGTGCAGGGCGTACGCGGCTTCAACCTCATCGCCACCGCCAACGACAGGGACCGCGGCGTCAACGACCTGTCGAGCGCGCTGCGCCGCCGGTTCAACACCGTCGTCCTGCCGTTGCCGCAGAGCGCGGAGGCCGAGGTCGACATCGTCGCGCGCCGCGTCGACCAGCTGGGCCGCTCGCTCGAACTGCCCACGGGGCCCGAGGGTTTCGACGAGATACGACGCGTCGTCACCGTCTTCCGCGAGCTGCGCGACGGCGTCACCACCGATGGGCGTACCAAGGTGAAGTCGCCCAGCGGCACGCTGTCGACCGCCGAGGCGATCTCCGTCGTCACCAACGGACTCGCGCTCGCGGCCCACTTCGGAGACGGCGTGCTGCGTCCCGGTGACGTCGCGGCCGGCATCCTCGGCGCCGTCGTGCGCGACCCGGCGGCGGACCGCGTGATCTGGCAGGAGTACCTCGAAGCGGTCGTGCGCGAGCGCGACGGCTGGAAGGACTTCTACCGCGCCTGCCGCGAGGTGAGCGCATGACGACGGCGCGGGAGCCGCTGCTGCTTGGGGTGCGGCATCACGGGCCGGGATCCGCGCGTGCGGTGCGGGCCGCGCTCGACGAGGGGAGCCCCGAGGTCGTCCTCGTCGAGGGACCGCCCGAGGCCGACGCCCTGGTGGCGCTCGCCGCCGACGAGGGGATGCGGCCGCCGGTCGCGCTGCTCGCGCATGTGGTGGACGAGCCCGGCCGTTCGGCGTTCTGGCCGCTCGCGGAGTTCTCTCCGGAGTGGGTGGCCATCCGGTGGGCCCTCGGGCAGGGCGTGCCGGTGCGGTTCATCGACCTTCCCGCGGCGCACTCGCTCGCCTTGCGCGCCGAGGAGGAGCGCGAGGGTGAGCGGGAGGGGGAGGCTGAGAGCAAGGGGGAGCGCGAAGGGGGCGCGGAGGGGCGGGGTGACGTGCGGATCGATCCCATCGCCGTGCTCGCCGAGACCGCCGGGTACGACGATCCCGAGCGCTGGTGGGAGGACGTCGTCGAGCACCGGGGGCCCGTCGGCGACGCGTTCGCACCGTTCGAGGCGCTGGGCGACGCCATGACGGCGCTGCGCGAGACGTACGGGGACGGCGGGCACGCGCGCGACCTGGTGCGCGAGGCCTATATGCGGATCCAAGTGCGCGCGGCGCGGAAGGAGTTCGGGGCGGGCGGGGTCGCCGTGGTGTGCGGCGCCTGGCACGTTCCCGCGCTGCGGCGGAAGGTCACGGTGGCCGCCGACCGGGCGCTCCTCAAGGGGCTGCCCAAGGTGAAGGCCGAGATGACGTGGGTGCCCTGGACGCATCGCAGGCTCGCCCGCACCAGTGGGTACGGCGCGGGAATCACGTCACCAGGGTGGTACGGGCATCTGTTCGGCACCCCCGACCGGCCCGTCGAGCGCTGGATGACGAAGGTCGCGGGGCTGCTGCGCGCCGAGGACAGGCTGGTGTCGTCCGCGCACGTCATCGAGGCGGTACGGCTCGCCGACACGCTCGCCGCGATGCGCGGGCGGCCGCTGGCCGGGCTCACCGAGGCGACCGATGCCGTACGGGCGGTGATGTGCGAGGGCTCCGACGTACCGCTCGGGCTCGTGCACGACAAGCTCGTCGTCGGGGACGTGCTGGGGGAGGTGCCCGATGCGGCGCCCGCCGTGCCGCTGCAGCGCGACCTCACGCGGATACAGCGCACGTTGCGGCTCAAACCGGAGGCGCTGGAGCGGCAGTTGGAGCTCGACCTGCGCAAGGAGACCGACGCCGCGCGCAGCACCCTGCTGCACCGGCTCCGGCTGCTCGGCATCGGCTGGGGCGATCCGGCCGTGTCCCGGGGGAGCACGGGCACGTTCCGGGAGACCTGGCGGCTGCGCTGGGATCCTGAGCTCTCCGTGCGGGTCGCGGAGGCGGGGGTGTGGGGGACCACGGTGCTCGGCGCGGCCACGGGCAGGGCGTCGGCCGACGCGGTCGAGGCGGTCGCCCTCGCCGATGTCACCGCGCTCGCGGAGCGGTGCCTGCTGGCCGAGTTGCCGGACGCGCTGCCCGTGGTGATGCGGGTCCTCGCGGACCGGGCCGCACTGGACACGGACGTCGGGCACCTCGCGCAGGCGCTGCCCGCACTGGTGCGCTCGCTGCGGTACGGGGACGTGCGGGGGACCGGTGCCGGGGGGCTCGGCGCGGTGGCCCTCGGGCTCGCCGAGCGGGTCTTCGTGGGCCTGCCGCCCGCGTGCGCGGGGCTCGACGCGGATGCGGCACTGGCCATGCGGGGGCATGTCGACGCGGTGCATCAGGCGGTCGGGCTGCTGGGTGAGCTGGCGTCGCCGTCGGACACCGGTCCGGCGGGCGGGGCGGCCGGTGCGGCGTCGGCCGCGGGGGGCGCGCAGGGAATCCGCGTCCGGTGGTACTCCGTGCTGCGGAAGCTCGCCCGGCGGGAGGCCGTCGCCGGGGTCGTACGGGGGCGGTGCGTGCGGCTGCTCCTGGACGGCGGGGAGTTGGGGGACGAGGACGTCGCCCGGCTCATGGGGCTCGCGCTCTCCCGGGGCAGCGCGCCCGCCGAGGGCGCCGCCTGGATCGAGGGGTTCGTCGGGGGCGCGTCCGGCGGCGGGATGCTGCTGGTGCACGACGAGCGGCTGCTGGGGCTGGTCGACGACTGGCTGAGCGGAGTCTCCGACGACGCGTTCACCGACGTACTGCCGCTGCTGCGGCGCACGTTCTCGGCGTACGAGCCAGGGGTGCGACGGACGTTGGGGGAGCTGGTGCGGCGTGGGCCCGGCGGGGGAGCCGGTGCGGTGGCCTCGGGCGCGGGAGGGATCCCCGGGTTCGACCCGGAGCTCGACGCCGCGCGTGCGGATGCCGTGTTGGCGGTGGTGGAGTTGTTGCTCGGGGGTGGGGCACGGGGCGGGGCCGGTGCGGGTGAGGGGCGGCTGTCCCGCGCCGGGAGAGGCGGCAGGGAGGCGGACGGCATCGGGGCGGGCGGAAACCGAGCAGGGAGCAGCGAGGTAGGTGGCACCGGCAGAGATGGCTCCGGTGCGGGCGGCGGCGTGGACGGGCACAGCGATCTTGCGGGGGTGGGGCGATGAGCGGAGTGGTGGACGAGCGGTTGCGGCGGTGGCGGCTTGTGCTTGGTGGGGGTGACGCGGACGGCACCGGGTGCGGGCTCGCCGGGCAGGACGCGGCGATGGACGGTGCGCTCACCGCGCTGTACGGGGGAGGGGACGCCAAGGACGCCCGGGGGCGGGAACGTTCGGCGGGGCTCGGGGGATCCGCGCCGTCCGTGGCGCGCTGGCTCGGGGACATCCGGACGTACTTCCCCTCGTCCGTCGTCCAGGTCATGCAGCGCGACGCCATCGACAGGCTCGGGCTCTCCACGCTGCTCCTCGAACCCGAGATGCTGGAGGCCGTCGACGCCGACGTGCACCTGGTCGGGACGCTGCTCTCGCTCAACAAGGCCATGCCCGAGACCACCAAGGAGACCGCGCGTGCCGTCGTGCGCAAGGTCGTCGAGGACCTGGAGAAGCGGCTCGAGACGCGGACCCGCGCCACGCTCACCGGCGCCCTCGACCGCAGCGCGCGGGTCAGCAGACCCCGGCACCACGACATCGACTGGAACCGCACGATCGCGGCCAACCTCAAGAACTACCTGCCGGAGCACGGCACGATCGTCCCCGAGCGCCTGATCGGGTACGGGCGGGCGTCCCAGTCGGTGAAGAAGGAGGTCATCCTCTGCATCGACCAGTCGGGGTCGATGGCCGCGTCCGTCGTCTACGCCTCGGTGTTCGGCGCCGTGCTCGGTTCCATGCGGTCGCTCAACACGCGGCTCGTCGTCTTCGACACGAACGTCGTCGACCTGACCGACCAGCTCGACGACCCCGTGGACGTGCTGTTCGGTACGCAGTTGGGGGGCGGGACCGACATCAACCGGGCGCTCGCGTACTGCCAGTCGCAGATCACCCGGCCCGCGGACACGATCGTCGTCCTGATCAGCGATCTCTACGAAGGGGGCATACGCGACGAGATGCTGAAGCGCGTCGCGGCGATGAAGGCGTCCGGGGTGCAGTTCGTGACGCTGCTCGCGCTCTCCGACGAGGGGACACCCGCGTACGACCGGGAGCACGCGGCGGCGCTCGCCGCCCTCGACGCACCGGCCTTCGCCTGCACACCGGACCTCTTCCCCGACGTGATGGCCGCGGCGATCGAAAGGCGCCCACTTCCCATACCGGATACGACAGCGGGGAACCGGACATGAACACGCATCGGTAGCAGGGGGCTTGCGTGACCGCGGGCGAGCACGGCACCGGGCACGGGCCCCTGTCCGCGCCCGTCCACCTCAGCGGGTCCCTCGGTAACGTGAGCGTCGTGCACGGCGATCTGCACACCGCGGCGTTCGACGGCCGTGCGCCGGTCCGGCTCCTCGCCGGTGCCGGGCAGTCCGCGGATTCCGCGCCGATCCGCGCCAGCGCGGACGAGCTGCCCCAGCACTCCATCGCGGTGCCGGACCAGGCGTCCGACGCGGTGCAGGACGTCAAGGGCGACCTCCCCGACGTCAAGAAGGCCGCGACCGGTGCCGCCGCCAAGGTGAAGTCCGTCGACACCGCACCCACCGTCGACGCCGACCAGGTCCGGGACAAGCTCCCGGCCCAGGACAAGCCCGCGACCCCGGTCGGCGACGCCCGGGCCCTCGTGGGCAACGCCGTCACCGGAGTGCGCGGCGCGACCGGCGACATCACGCCGGGCCCCCCGCACACCGCCTGACCGCGGGAAGTAGCTGGAGCAACTGGATTAACTGGAGCAAACGGGCGGCCCCTGGTGCGGCAGGGGCCGCCCCCGGCCCGCGGAACAGGTGATCTGTGACAGTCATCACCGCCCAAATGTGATCTGCGATTTAGGGACCTACGGCCCGCGGCGATAACCTGCGAGACGGACATGCCGCGTACCGGACTCCGTCCTACGCCTCCCTTGTGACAGCGCAGTCACGTTGCCCTCCGCGGCACGCCCACGCAGACAGCTGACACCAAAGCAGCGAGATCGCAGCGAGATCACGGAAAAGGGACGGACGCGCGTGGACCTGTTCGAGTACCAGGCGAGGGACCTCTTCGCCAAGCACGGTGTACCGGTGCTGGCCGGTGAAGTCATCGACACGCCTGAGGCGGCGCGCGAGGCCACCGAGCGACTGGGCGGCAAGTCGGTCGTCAAGGCACAGGTGAAGGTCGGTGGCCGCGGCAAGGCCGGCGGCGTGAAGCTGGCCGCCGACCCGGACGAGGCCGTCGCTCGTGCGACGGACATTCTCGGGATGGACATCAAGGGCCACACGGTCCACAAGGTGATGATCGCCGAGCTGTCCCCGGAGATCGAGGCGGAGTACTACGTCTCGTACCTCCTGGACCGCACCAACCGCACCTTCCTGGCCATGGCGTCGGTGCAGGGCGGCATGGACATCGAGGAGGTCGCGGAGAAGACCCCCGAGGCCCTCGCGAAGGTCCCGGTCAACGCCGTCGACGGCGTGAACATCGAGAAGGCCCGCGAGATCGTGGCCCTGGCGAAGTTCCCGGCCGAGGTGGCCGAGGGCGTGGCCGAGGCGATGGTGACCCTGTGGGACACCTTCGTCGCCGAGGACGCGCTCCTCGTCGAGGTCAACCCGCTGGTGAAGACCAAGGACGGTCGCATCCTGGCCCTGGACGGCAAGGTCTCGCTCGACGAGAACGCCGACTTCCGCCAGCCCGACCACGAGGCCCTCGAGGACAAGGACGCAGCCAACCCGCTCGAGGCTGCCGCCAAGGCCAAGAACCTCAACTACGTCAAGCTCGACGGCGAGGTCGGCATCATCGGTAACGGTGCCGGTCTGGTCATGTCGACCCTGGACGTCGTCGCGTACGCCGGTGAGAACCACGGTGGCGTGAAGCCCGCCAACTTCCTCGACATCGGTGGCGGCGCCTCCGCGGAGGTCATGGCGAACGGCCTGGAGATCATCCTCGGCGACTCGGACGTCAAGTCCGTCTTCGTCAACGTCTTCGGTGGCATCACCGCGTGCGACGAGGTCGCCAACGGCATCGTGCAGGCTCTCGAGCTGCTCGCCTCGAAGGGTGAGAAGGTCGAGAAGCCGCTGGTCGTGCGCCTCGACGGCAACAACGCGGAGCTGGGTCGCAAGATC
Source organism: Streptomyces kanamyceticus (assembly GCF_008704495.1). Taxonomy (NCBI): domain Bacteria; kingdom Bacillati; phylum Actinomycetota; class Actinomycetes; order Kitasatosporales; family Streptomycetaceae; genus Streptomyces; species Streptomyces kanamyceticus. The sequence goes on along the minus strand of NZ_CP023699.1, from coordinate 4,053,553 downwards.
CTGAGCGACGCCAACCACCCGCTCGTGCAGCGTGTGGACACCATGGACGGCGCGGCCGACAAGGCCGCCGAGCTCGCGGCCGCGAAGTAAGGGACGAGGGACAGAACAGCCATGGCTATCTTCCTCAACAAGGACAGCAAGGTCATCGTCCAGGGCATGACCGGTGCCACGGGCATGAAGCACACCAAGCTCATGCTCGGTGACGGCACCAACATCGTCGGCGGCGTGAACCCGCGCAAGGCGGGCACGAAGGTCGACTTCGACGGCACCGAGGTACCGGTCTTCGGCTCGGTCAAGGAGGCCATGGAGGCCACGGGCGCCAACGTGTCCGTCCTCTTCGTGCCCCCGGCCTTCTCCAAGGCCGCCGTCGTCGAGGCGATCGACGCCGAGATCCCCCTCGCCGTCGTCATCACCGAGGGCATCGCCGTCCACGACTCCGCCGCCTTCTGGGCGTACGCGAAGTCGAAGGGCAACAAGACCCGCATCATCGGCCCGAACTGCCCGGGTCTGATCACGCCGGGTCAGTCGAACGCGGGCATCATCCCGGGCGACATCACGAAGCCGGGCCGCATCGGCCTGGTCTCGAAGTCCGGCACGCTGACGTACCAGATGATGTACGAGCTCCGTGACATCGGCTTCTCCTCGGCCGTCGGCATCGGTGGCGACCCGGTCATCGGCACGACGCACATCGACGCGCTCGAGGCCTTCGAGGCCGACCCCGACACCGACCTGATCGTCATGATCGGCGAGATCGGCGGCGACGCGGAGGAGCGCGCGGCGGACTACATCAAGGCCAACGTGACGAAGCCGGTCGTCGGCTACGTCGCGGGCTTCACCGCGCCCGAGGGCAAGACCATGGGCCACGCCGGTGCCATCGTCTCCGGCTCCTCCGGCACGGCGCAGGCGAAGAAGGAAGCGCTTGAGGCCGCTGGCGTGAAGGTCGGCAAGACGCCTACCGAGACGGCGAAGCTCGCGCGCGCCATCCTGGCGGGCTGACCTAGCCGTTGATTGTGGGCCCGCACCTCTTTTTGAGGTGCGGGCCCACTTTTGTTTTTGGCTGCGGGCCCGGTGGGGCTGAGCGCGCAGTTCCCCACGCCCCTTACGGGGCTACTCCGGCCGCGGGGTCAGGCGTTCCGGGCCGCTGGCCAGTTCCTCGCGGAGCTTCTTGCGGAGTTCCGTCTCCTCGTACGAGAGCGGGCCCGGGCCCATCCGGGCCGGTACTCCGCTGATGGCCTTGCCCGGTGCCTGCGGGGGCTCGTAGTGCGTGGGGGCCGTTCTCAGGGTGAGGGCCGTCGCGCCGATGATCAGGGCCGTGAAGGCGATCGCCGTGCGCGTCCAGAAGCGGGCGCGGTGCTCGCTGCCGGTGCGGATGCGTTCGGCCTTCGGCGTGCCCAGCTTCTCCGCGCCGCCCAGTTCGCCGAGGCGCCGGTGCAGCGCGTCGGGCGTGGCCAGTTCGGGCAGGCGTTCGGCGACCGCCTCGCGCGCGTGCAGGAGCCGGTTGGCCGCGGCGGGCGTGCTCGCCTCGGTCTCGGCCGCGGTCTCGGGCAGGTCGAGCCCGACGCCGTCGTAGAGCAGCAGCGTGCGGCGCTGCGCGGGCGGCAGGCTGAGGAGTACGGCGAGGAAGGCGCGGTCGGCAGGTTCGGCGGGCGGTGCGTCGGGGTGCCGCTGGCTGGGCCGGAAGCGGTGCCAGGGGGACATCGCGTACTCGTACGCCGCCGCGCGCACCCAGCCCGCCGGGTCACGGTCGACGGCCACCTCGGGCCAGCGCTGCCAGGCCAGTTGGAAGGCCCGCTCCACCGACTCCCGCGCGAGGGTCCTGTGCCCGGTGAGCAGATACGTCTGGCGTACGAGGCTGGGGGCGCAGTGGGCGCAGAGCGCGTCGAAGGCCTGTGCGGGGGTGAGGGAGGGCTGATCCGACCGCTCGGAGCTTTCCGGCCCGGGTGACGCGGGGGCCGTCCGCCGGGCGCCGACCGGTGCCAGGCCGCGGTGGGGGAGCTTGCGGGAGTCGCGCGGGGTGGCCCGCGGCTTCGACGCGCGTTTGGCGGTGGGCTCGGGCCGGGTCCGCGATCTGCCGCGGTCCGCGGCGGAGCCGTTGTGCGGGGTGCCGTTCTTCGGCTTCGGCTTCGGGGCCGGGGTGTCGACCACCGGTGGTGCCGAGGGCTCGGACGGGGGCGCGGGCTCGGCCGTCCGGACTACCGCGGACTGCTCGTCCGCGATCGCGTCGAGCAGCTTCGCGTACGCGTCGCGCTTGCGGCCGCGCGGGCTGGTGCGGCCCGTCTCCCACGAGCGCACGGTCTCGCGGGTGACGCCCACCTTCGCGGCGACATCGGCCTGGCTCAGCGACTTCGCCTCGCGCAGCCTGCGGCGTTCCTTGGGGGACGGCAGAGGCGTGGCAGGGCTCTGGGGCATCGGACTCTCCGCACGGTGGGCCGACGTGCGGCGGACGGCCGGGCGCAGCCGTTCCGCCGTACGAAAAAGTACATAAACGTATCTTGAGTGACACATCCGGTATTCGCCTGTTACGGGAAGAAAGCGCGTGTCGTTGGGAGCATGGCCGGGTGAACCGAACGACCGACCCCAGCGCCTCGCCGCCGCCCGTGAAGCCGCAGCTACAGCCGAAGTCGCTGCCGCTGACCGAACGGGCGGGTGACCGTTCGCCAGGTCTTGCCACCTGTGTCGTCGGCGGGGCCGTCGCCGCGGGGCTCGGGCTCGGCTCGTTCGCCGTCCTCGTGATGGTGCTGTGGATCAGCTCGCCCTACCCGGACAGCGGGCCCGGCGGCGCCCTGCACGTGGCGGCGGCGCTCTGGCTGCTCGCCCACGGCACCGAGCTGATCAGGACGGACACGCTCTCCGGGGTGCCCGCGCCGGTCGGCGTCACGCCGCTGCTGCTCGTCGTCCTGCCCGGCTGGCTCGTGCACCGGGCGGCCAGGGACGCGGCGGCCCCCGAGGGGCGCGGGCACGCGGTGCGCACCGCGTGGTGCGGGGTGGTCACCGGCTATCTGCTGGTCGGCGCGGCCGCGACGCTCTACTCGGCGGGCGGTGAGCTGAGCGCGTCCTGGGTCGGCGCCGCCGTGCACCTGCCGGTGCTCGTGGTGGTCGCGGCCGGGTTCGGGGTGTGGACGGCGCACGGCCGTCCGCGCGGGCCGCTACCGGTATCGCTGCGGCGGGCGCTGACCGCGCTGCCCGGCGGGGTGCGGGCGCTCTTCGTACGCGGCTTCTTCGTGCGCAGGCGGGCACTGGCCCTCGCGCGGGCAGGGGCGGCGGCGACGCTGGTGCTCGTCGGCGGCGGTGCGCTGCTCGTCGCGGTCTCCCTGGTGCTGCACGCGGGCCCGATGCGGGAGTCGTTCGCGCAGGTCACGGACGTGTGGTCGGGGCGGTTCGCGGTGCTTCTGCTCGCCCTCGCGCTGGTGCCCAACGCCGCGGTGTGGGGCGCCGCCTACGGACTCGGCCCCGGCTTCGCCCTGGGCACGGGGACGGTGGCGGGTCCGCTGTCCGTGGGCGCGGGGCCGCTGCTCCCGCCGTTCCCGCTGCTCGCCGCGGTGCCTCCGGAGGGGCCGGGATCGCCGCTGACCTGGACCGCCGCCGCGGTGCCCGTGGCGGCAGGGCTCATGGTCGCGTGGTGCACGGTACGGGTGGCGGCCCCGGCCTTCGGCGAGCGGGACGAGGCGTGGTCGCGGGGCCGGACGGCCGCGGGCGCGGCGGCGGCCGCGGCCGTGTGCGGTGCGGCGACGGCGGTGCTCGGCGCGCTCGCGGGCGGGCCGATGGGCACGGCCGTGCTCGCCGACTTCGGGCCCGTGTGGTGGCAGACGGGGGCGGCGGCGCTCGGCTGGTCGGCGTTGGTCGGGGTGCCGGGGGCGCTGGCGCTGCGGGCGTGGCGGCTGCGGGAGCCCAAGCCTGCGGCGCCGAAGGGGTCCGTGGCGGACGGGCCCGTGGAGTCCGTGGAGCCCGTGGGGGAGGGGCTCGCGGGGGCGCCTTCACTGCGGCGGCGTCTTCTGCGTCTTCCTCGTTTCGCGCGGGTTCGGGTACCGATGCCTCGCGTACGGATGAGTGTGCGGGTGCCGAAGGTCCGGCTGCCGTGGCCAGGCCGTCGCACCCCCGCGGACGCCTCGCCCGCCGAGCCCGCCGCACCGGCTCCGGTGAGCTTCGAGCTGTACGACTTCGCGGATACCGGTACTGGTACCGACGCCCCCGCGCCTTCCTGGCACGACGAGTCCCAACGCGAGGCCCGCTGGCGCGCCTTGAAGGAAGCGTCGGGAGTCCTTCCGGAGGAGCCGGAACGCGAAGGGCCCGCCCACCCCGGCTCGGGGTGAACGGGCCCGTAAGGAGCTTCGTGGCGCGGCGGAGCCTCAGTCGTCCTGCTCGCCCAGGAGCGGGCGCAGCGGCTTCGGCAGCAGGTCCTCGCAGGACTGCTTCGACGCGCTGGTGAGCGCGTCGTCCACGCACGTGTAGTAGTCCCGGTACACCAGCTGCGCCGTGAACGTGGCCGCCACCATGGCCAGCGCGAGCGCCCCCGTCACCAGGCCGCTGATCGCCGCCGTCGTCTGCGGCCGCGTCGTGGTGGGCGTCTTGTCGGTGCGCGGTGTGCCGTCGGGGCCCGTGGGCGCGGCGGCCGTCGGGTCGGGGGTGCGCCGCTTGGCGCGCAGCGACTGGATGGCCCACATCAGCGCGAGCGCGCCGAGCAGTAGCGCCACGTACCGCCAGCCGAAGAGCGCGAAGAAGAAGCCCCACATGCCGGAGAGCAGGGCGTAGCGCGCGCGGCGCTGGGCCGGGTCGGTCGGGTCCCAGCGCATGCCACCGCCGCCGCCCCCGCCGGAGCCCGACGGGCCCTCCTGGCCGGGGCCGTTCTGCTGGCCGGGGCGCTCGCCGAAGCCGCCCTGGGAGCGGCCGGGCTGCCGGTCGCTCCACTGGCTGCCCCAGGGGGAGCCCGATCCTTCGCCGTCCTGGTGGGAGTCGCCCGAGGGGCGGCGCGGCTGCCAGGGCTTGTCCGGTGTCCCCTCCGGCGGCGGCGCGAAGGGGTTGTCGTCGTCCTTGCCCGTTCCCTGCTGGCCCGAGCCCCGGGACTTCGGTCCCTGGGAATCGGAGTCCTGCGGTGGAGACGAAGGGCGGCTACGGTCCGGCATCAGGTGTGCGTCTTCCCCTAGGTAGGGCCGTGGAGGAGCCGTCGTGCGATGGCTCGGCAACTCGGCATTCGTCGGTATTCAGGCGCCTTTCCCCCAGACGCTACCCTCCGCCCGCGCCACCGTCCCGTGAGGGGCGGTTCCGGGTGCCGGTATCGTTGCTGGCGGTCGGCCGCTTCGTAGGGTTCCCCGTATCACGGAGCACGAAGCCTTCGTACGACCATACAAAGACGCACCTCCGAGAAAGGGCCCCGCTGTGGCCAAGAGCGCTGTGGTCGCGCGCCCCAAGCGCCTCGTCGTACTGGTGTCCGGGTCGGGCACGAATCTGCAGGCCCTGATCGACGCCATCGGCGAAGAGGGCACGGAGGGCTACGGGGCCGAGATCGTGGCCGTCGGCGCCGACCGCGACGGCATCGCGGGCCTGGAGCGCGCCGAGCGCGCCGGGCTCCCGGTCTTCGTCTGCCGGGTGAAGGACCACGACACCCGCGAGGCGTGGGACGCGGCGCTGGCCGAGGCGACCGCCGCGTACGAACCCGATCTGGTCGTCTCCGCCGGGTTCATGAAGATCGTGGGGAAGGAGTTCCTCGCGCGCTTCGGCGGGCGGGTCGTGAACACGCACCCCGCGCTGCTGCCCAGTTTTCCGGGGGCCCACGGCGCGCGCGACGCGCTCGCGTACGGCGTGAAGGTCACCGGCTGCACCGTCCACTTCGTCGACGACGGCGTCGACACCGGCCCGATCATCGCCCAGGGCGTGGTCGAGGTCCGGGACGAGGACGACGAGAGCGCTCTGCACGAGCGCATCAAGGAAGTCGAGCGCACGCTGCTCGTCGATGTCGTGGGGCGTCTGGCCCGGCACGGCTACCGCATTGAGGGACGAAAGGTTCTTATCCCGTGACCGCCGAAGCGAACAACGCCGCGAACGCGAACGACGCCGCGCAGCGCCCCATCAAGCGCGCGCTCGTCAGCGTCTACGACAAGACCGGCCTGGAAGAGCTCGCGCGCGGGCTGCACGAGGCGGGCGTCGAGCTCGTCTCCACCGGTTCGACGGCCGGGCGGATCGCCGCCGCCGGGGTGCCCGTCACCAAGGTCGAGGAGCTCACCGGCTTCCCCGAGTGCCTGGACGGCCGCGTCAAGACGCTGCACCCGAAGGTCCACGCGGGGATCCTCGCCGACCTGCGCCTGGAGGACCACCGGCGCCAGCTCGCCGAGCTCGGCGTGGAGCCCTTCCAGCTCGTCGTGGTGAACCTGTACCCCTTCAAGGAGACCGTCGCCTCGGGCGCCACTCCCGACGAGTGCGTCGAGCAGATCGACATCGGCGGCCCCTCGATGGTCCGCGCCGCCGCCAAGAACCACCCCTCGGTCGCGGTCGTCACCGACCCGAAGCGCTACGCGGACGTGCTCGCGGCGGTCAAGGCGGGCGGCTTCGACCTGACCGCGCGCAAGCGGCTCGCGGGAGAGGCGTTCCAGCACACGGCGGCGTACGACGTGGCTGTCGCGAGCTGGTTCGCCGATGCCCGCGGCGGAGCCGCTGATGAGCACAGCGCCGCCGCCGACGAGTCCGGCTTCCCCGAGTTCCTCGGTGCCACGTACACGCGCGACAACGTGCTCCGCTACGGCGAGAACCCGCACCAGGGCGCCGCGTTGTACGTCGACGGCACGGGCGGTCTCGCCGAGGCCGAGCAGCTGCACGGCAAGGAGATGTCGTACAACAACTTCACCGACACGGACGCCGCGCGCCGTGCCGCGTACGACCACGACGAGCCCTGCGTCGCGATCATCAAGCACGCCAACCCGTGCGGCATCGCGATCGGCGCGAACGTCGCCGACGCGCACCGCAAGGCGCACGCCTGTGACCCGCTGTCCGCGTTCGGCGGCGTGATCGCCGTCAACCGCCCCGTCTCCAAGGAGATGGCGGAGCAGGTCGCCGAGATCTTCACCGAGGTCATCGTCGCGCCCGAGTACGAGGACGGCGCCCTCGAAGTCCTCACCAAGAAGAAGAACATCCGCGTGCTGCGCGCCCACCAGGCGCCGTCGAACGCGGTCGAGGTCAAGCAGATCGACGGGGGCGCGCTGCTCCAGGTCACCGACCGGCTGCAGGCCGACGGCGACAACCCCGCCAACTGGACGCTCGCCACGGGCGATGCCCTGAACGAGGGCGAGCTCGCCGATCTCGCCTTCGCCTGGAAGGCGTCCCGCGCGGTGAAGTCCAACGCGATCCTGCTCGCCAAGGACGGTGCCTCGGTCGGCGTCGGCATGGGCCAGGTCAACCGCGTCGACTCCGCGAAGCTCGCCGTCGAGCGCGCGGGCGAGGAGCGGGCCCGTGGCGCCTACGCCGCGTCCGACGCGTTCTTCCCCTTCCCCGACGGTCTGGAGATCCTGACCGCCGCGGGCGTCAAGGCCGTGGTCCAGCCGGGCGGTTCGGTCCGCGACGAGCTGGTCGTGGAGGCCGCGAAGAAGGCGGGCGTCACGATGTACTTCACGGGGACGCGGCACTTCTTCCACTGAGCCGCATGATCTGACGTACGCATGGCTGACGTACGCGTGACGTACGCACAAGGGCCGCACCCTCCTGTGTCAGGAGTGGTGCGGCCCTTGTACGCGTACGCCGGGGAACTCGCTCAGTAGCGAGGGCGGTTGAACCACGCGGTGCCGCTGGGGACGACGGGCGCGAGGGTGATGATGACGGCGAAGACGACCCAGATGAGCGGGCCGATGATCGCGGTCGCGTAGCCCGTGTCCAGGCCGACGAAGAGGTAGATCAGGCCGACGATGCCACCGAGCGCGCCGTACACGACCGTCGTGATGCGCACGCCCTGGCCGCCGCGGCCGAACTTCACGCCGAGCGTGATCGAGAGGGCGGCGAAGGCGGCGGCGATGAGCGCGAAGACCACGAACAGGCCGGTGGCCGCGTCACCGAAGCCCGCGTCGTCGAGCCCGAACTCGTCGGCGCTGTCCGAGACGTCGTTGGCGACGGCCGCGCCGTAGAGGAAGCCGATGGTCGACAGGATCTGCACCGAGGAGATCAGGAACAGGAAGACCCGCGCGGTCATCAGGAGGCCCGGCATCGACTGCTGCATCATGTTGCCGCCCGGGTAACCGGGGTAGCCCGGGTAGCCGGGCTGCTGCTGCGGGTAGCCGTAGCCCTGCTGCGGCGGGACGCCGGGCGGGCCCTGCTGGGGATAGCCGTACCCGGGAGCGGCCGGGGGCTGCTGGGGCGGCTGCCCGTATGGGTTGTTCGGGTCGCCGTAACTCATGGCGGTCTTCCTCCGTCGGGTCGTGCTGGGGACGACGCGGCACACCATGGAGGAAGTTCTACAGATGCGGTCCGTCCCCCCGACACTGCCGCGGCACTGTGCCGCACATGGTTCTTTAGCCGTGGCTTATTTGTCCAGCCGTAGTCCGTATGTGTTGTGCAAGTGCAACCTCGCTGATCAGCGGCGCAACGGCGGTGCGCCCGGGGGAGTGCCCTGATTGGTACCGGGCGGGTGTCATCCGGGAAGATGGGGGCATGACCGCCCAGATTCTCGATGGCAAGGCCACCGCAGCCGCGATCAAGTCCGAACTGACCGCCCGCGTGGCGGCCCTGAAGGAGAAGGGCGTCACGCCCGGACTCGGTACCGTCCTGGTCGGCGACGACCCGGGCAGCCAGAAGTACGTCGCGGGCAAGCACCGCGACTGCGCGCAGGTGGGCATCGCCTCCATCCAGCGCGAACTGCCCGCCACCGCCTCCCAGGAGGAGATCGAGGCGGTCGTCCGCGAGCTGAACGAGGACCCGGAGTGCACGGGTTACATCGTCCAGCTCCCGCTGCCCAAGGGCATCGACGAGAACCGCGTCCTGGAGCTGATGGACCCGGACAAGGACGCCGACGGCCTGCACCCGATGAACCTCGGCCGCCTCGTCCTGAACGAGCCGGCGCCGCTGCCCTGCACGCCGTACGGAATCATCCGGCTGCTCAGGCAACACGACGTGGAGATCAAGGGCGCCGAGGTCGTCGTGGTCGGCCGCGGCGTGACCATCGGCAGGCCCATGCCGCTCCTCCTCACCCGCAAGTCCGAGAACGCCACCGTCACGCAGTGCCACACCGGCACCCGTGACCTCGCCGCCCACCTCAGGCGGGCGGACATCATCGTCGCCGCGGCGGGCGTGCCGCACCTGATCAAGCCCGAGGACGTGAAGCCGGGCGCCGCCGTCCTGGACGTCGGCGTCTCGCGCGACGAGAACGGCAAGATCGTCGGCGATGTCCACCCGGGCGTCGCCGAGGTGGCCGGGTGGATCTCGCCGAACCCCGGCGGTGTCGGCCCGATGACCCGCGCGCAGCTCCTGGTGAACGTCGTCGAGGCGGCGGAACGCTCCGCGAGCTGAACGGGAAAGGTGCCAGGCCATGAGTGCAGGACCTGAGCCGGGGCAGACCCCGGATGCTCCCGAGGCCAAGGGCGCGGTCAGCGCGCCGAGCCCGGACGGGCGGCCGCGGAAGGTGACGCGCCGCTTCCCGCTGTTCACGCGGGACACCGCGCGGCCCGAGGGCGGCGGCCGCGCGGCGCCCGGCGACGCGCCCGCGCCCGCCCGGCAGTGGCCCCTGCTCACCGTGGTCTCCACGGTCGGGCTCGGCCTGCTGATCACCGCGTTCGACGCGTTCCGCTTCGGCACGATACTGATCGGTCTCGCGCTCATCGGCGGTGCCGTGCTGCGCTGGATGCTGCCGGACGTGGGGATGCTCGCGGTCCGTTCGCGGTTCACGGACATGGTCACGTACGGCGTGCTCGGCGGGGCGATCGTGCTCCTCGCGATGATGGCGCAGCCGGACCCGATCCTGGAGATCCCGTTCCTGGACGACACGCTGCACTACACGATCTGAACCGCGCCGCTCGACCGCGCCGCTTGAGTGGCCATGGCCCGTCCTTCCCCCGGTGAGGACGGGCCATCGCCGTTCGGACGGCCGCTCTCGTGCGTCGCGGCCCTGCCTGCTCCCACCCGAACCTACGGACTCGCCAGGCCCGCGTCATCGCGTGCTGGTTGGACGTCGGGGTCACCCTCTGCGGTAGCCGCGCGGTTCCTCCAACTTTCGCGGTACCGCCGCTGGTTGACGTGACGCCGCAAGGACGCGAGTTACGCTGCGGCGATGCGGATCCACCCCCTAGTCGTCGACGCGCTCATCGCGGTCGCCCTGACCACGGTGGCCGTGCTGCTCGGGCAGGAGTCCGTACGGCAGGGATGGCCTGAACTCGACGCCAGGGCTTACATATTGGTGGGTCTTGTCAACCTGCCCGCCGTGTTCAGGAGCCGGGCGCCGCTCACGGTCCTGCTCGTCGTCCACCTGGCGTGCGTCGTGTACGTCACGCTGGGCTACTGGCCCGTCGTGAACACCTTCGGGCCCATGATCGCCGTCTATACGGTTGCGTCCGTGTACCCCGTCCGCGTCTCCCTGCCCGGTGCGGGGCTGATGTCCGCCGTATGGATCTACGCCGGTCTGATCAGCGAGGACGCCGTGATGGCGTCCGTCGTCGGACAGGCCGTCGGCTTCTCGCTCGTGCTGTGGCGCTTCGGTTACGTCGCACGTCAATCGGCCGAGCTGGCGCGGCAGTTGAAGCGCGAGCAGGACGAGAGGGCCCGGCGCGAGGTCGCCGAGGAGCGCGGGCGGATCGCCCGCGAACTGCACGACGTCGTCGCTCACCACATGTCGGTGATATCCGTGCAGGCGGGCCTCGCGCGGTTCGTCTTCGCCTCCGACCCCACCACCGCGCACGCGGCCCTCGGCACCATCTCGGGGACCAGCGGCGAGGCCCTCGAAGAGCTGCGCCGCATGCTGCGCGTGCTGCGGTCAGGGCCCGATGACGGCGAGGACGGATCCGAGGCCCCCGACGCGCCCATGCCCGGACTCGCCAGGCTCGGCGAGATGGCGGAGCGGGTGAGCGCCGGGGGCCTCCCCGTCGAACTGCGCGTCACCGGCACGCCGCGCGAGGTCGCGCCCGGCGTCGAACTCTGCGCGTACCGCGTGGTCCAGGAGGCGCTGACCAACGTCATCAAGCACGCCCCCGGCGCCGCCGCTACCGTCCAACTCGGCTATCTGCGCCAGCACATCGAGGTGTCCGTCACCAACTCCCGTCCGTCCGGCGGCCAGGAGGTGATTCCGGACAGACTACGGACCGGTAGCGGGCACGGCTTGCTTGGGATGCGGGAGCGGGCCAAGCTCTACGGCGGGACGATCAGCATCGGCCCGCTGAGCGAGGGAGGGTTCGCCGTGCGACTCACCCTGCCGACCTCGGCGCGGGCCGCAGCGCAGGGGGACGACGCTACGGAATGACCGGATGACCGGCTGCATCAAAGTGCTCGTCGTAGACGACCAGTTCCTCATCCGCGCGGGTCTGGTGGGGCTCCTCAGAGCTGCGCCGGGCATCGAGGTCGTCGGCGAGGCGGGCGACGGCGCCGAGGCGGTCGAGCTCGCCGCGCGGACCCGGCCCGACGTGATCCTCATGGACATCAGGATGCCGGGCATGAGCGGCATCACCGCGACCACGAAGATCCTCGCGCAGTCGCCCGAACCGGCGCCGCGCGTCCTGGTGCTCACCACCTTCGACCTCGACGAGTACGTGTACGGGGCGCTGCGGGCCGGAGCCTCCGGGTTCCTGCTCAAGGACTCCGGACCCGAACGGCTGCTCGCCGCGGTGGCGGCGGTCGGCGGCGGCGACGCGCTCTTCGCGCCCAGCGTGACGCGGCGCCTGGTCGAGGCGTTCGCGCGGCAGGCGGCGGGGCCCGGTGGCGCGGGCGACGAACCGCCCCCCGATCTGGGGGCGTTGACGCTGCGGGAGGTCGAGGTCCTGAAGCTCATCGCGCGCGGTCTGACCAACGCGGAGATCGCGGAGCGGCTCTACATCAGCGAGGCCACGGTCAAGACCCACCTCAACCGCACGATGAGCAAGCTCGACCTGGACAGCAGGGCGCAGGCCGTGGTGGTGGCGTACGAGACGGGGCTCGTTACGCCTGGGGGGTGAGGGGGCCCGCGTTCCGGTTCGGCGGCGGGCCCGGGTGGTTCAGCGGGTGGTCACCTCACGGTTCAGCCGGTGGCCACCTCGCGGTTCAGCAGGTGACGACCTTGCCGTACGAGCCGCGGCCCCAGTTCCACTCCCACTGCTCGCCGTGCTGGTACGTCAGGCACGGCGAGTCGTTGCCCCAGTCGATGACGACCTTCAGGTGCATGGCCTCACCGCAGAGGTTGGTCACCTTCACGTACTTCTTGTGCTTGATGACGTCCCGCTTCACGCAGGACGGCGCGGTGCCTTGGATCGCCGTGACTGGGGCCGCAGTTGCGGCGGGGGCCGTGGCGAGGCCGGTGGCGAGGAGGGCGGAGGCGGCGAGTGCGCCGGTGGTGAGGCGGGCGAGACGCTTGCCGTATGTCATGTCCGGGCCCTTCGTGAGGTGTGTGCGCCGCATGCGCTGCTGGTTACCGCATGCGCTGCTGCACGCGTTGCGTCGTTCTTCCTCACGAACTCTGTCGATCCGCCGCGCTCCCGCGCTGCAGGACATGGCCGGTGTGCGGTTCTTCGACCCTTTCGTGGGACGGGTTGCGTAAACCTGAGACGGCGCCCGTCCTCACCCCCGTGGGAGGACGAACGCCGCCGGTCAGCGCGCTGGTTCCGGTGGGAATCAGCCGATGTAAGCGATGCGTTTCGCTCGAGATCCAGAGTCATGGACCCGCCAACCACGGACAAGGGATGACCGGCCCCTGTGGCACGGAGGTGACCATTCCGCAACGGTGTTCGAGGCGTGCAACGAGCTTGGTCCGATCTCCGCACGAGCGGAAGGAAGGGGCAACTCTCGTAATCGGGGTAATCGGGGTAATCCAGATGCTTGGTGACGTCCCGGACCGCTGCCAGGGGTTCCGCATCGTGGAGCGGGACGGCGGTGGGACACTGTTCCGCGGATCGCGGGGGGTGTGACGCCGCACGCCAGTGGCCCGAATGCTCCCGTGCGCCCCCACGGCGGGAACTGAGATCCTGACTTTGCGCATCCCTCTGGGTAGTCCAGAACGGGATGGCGGCAAGACGGACGCGCGGGGGCAGGACAGGCACGTACGGGGGGAATAGGGGGAGCAATGCCTCGTTGGAAGGCGCTACCGGATGAGCTCGACCCGCAGGTCAGGGAGTTCGCCAGCCAGTTGCGCAGGCTCGTCGACCGCAGTGGGCTGAGCATCGCGGCGGTCTCCGACAGGACCGGCTACAGCAAGACGTCGTGGGAGCGCTATCTGAACGGGCGGCTGCTCGCGCCCAAGGGGGCGATCGTCGCGCTCGCCGAGGTGACCGGAACGCAGCCGGTGCACCTCATCACCATGTGGGAGCTGGCGGAGCGGGCGTGGAGCCGGTCCGAGCAGCGGCACGACATGACGATGCAGGCGATACGGATCTCGCAGGCGCGGGCCGCGCTGGGGGAGTTGGGGCAGAATCCGACGGGCTCGTCGAAGTTGTCCAAGTCGTCCAAGTCGAAGGGGGACGGGGCGGCTGCGCGGAACGGGGGCGGGGGGCTCGGGAGCGCGACGGGGGTCGCTGGACCGGCCGGGGTCTCGCCCACGGTGCCGCCGCAGCGCCCGGCTCCAGCTCCAGCTCCAGCTCCGGATCCAGCTCCGGCTGGTGGTGGTTTCGGTGCTCCTTCGTCTTCGTACGGGGATGTCTCCGCGTCGGCCTTCGGCGCGGTGCCGCAGCGGGAAGAAGAGGTCGGGTCTCCTGACAAGCAGCGGCGGCGCAGGAAGCTGACGATGTTTCTCGCGGGGGTCGTGGGTGCGCTGGTCGTCATTGCCGCGGCTGTGTTTCTGACGCGGGGCGGCGACGACAAGGGGAACGAGGCGCAGCCGTCGGCGACGCCCAGCTCCAGCGGTGCGAAGTTGCCCGCGGGGGTCGAGTGCCGCGGGACGGACTGCGCGGGCAAGGATCCCGAGAACATGGGGTGCGGCGGGGAGCTGGCGAAGACGACGTCGCGGGCCTTGATCGGCAAGACGGTGATCGAGGTGCGGTTCAGCAAGGTGTGCGAGGCCGCTTGGGCGCGGATCACGCAGGCGGCGCCCGGGGACACGGTGGAGATCACCGGGAGCGGTGGGGGTGCGGGGGCCAAGCAGAGCGGGACTGTGGACAAGAACTTCGACGCGTATACGCCGATGGTGGCGGTGAAGAACGGCACGGCGGCGAAGGCGTGCGCGACGCTGGCGTCTGGCCAGACGGGTTGCACGGAGTAGCGTCCCTCGGGGTCGGGGCTGGTGTCGCCTTGGGTTCGTCTTGGGGGCGGGGCCGCGGGGGTATGTGCGTACTCGCCATCCCGGGGCGGGGGCCAATAGGGCTTGCTTCCGTGCCTCGGTCTCCACTGTGCTCCGTTCGCACATACCCCCACGTCCCCTCGGGAGCGCGGGCGGCTGCGGGCCGGTGGGGGTGTCCCCACCCCCGCCCGCGCCGTGTTTTGTGCTCCCGTTCCCGCTCCTCGGCGACGGGGGCTGTGCCCACCCGTGCCGCCCAGCGGCACGATTGCCCACAGCGGCGCGGCCCTGTCCCACAGCCGAAGCCGAGGCGGGTTGTTCCTACAGGGGCGGTCCGTCGCGGAGATTCGGGTGGGCGGGTGGGAAAGGTATCCGGCGCGGAGCGGCGGGGTTGGGGCTCCTGCAGGGATTCCGGCTGCAGGCACGGGGAGTTGGGGCCGACCCCCTGGCCCGGGGTGGAGAGAAAAAACGGCGGCAGGGGGGAATGACATGCTCCCCGGAGGGCAGGCGCACCGTACCCCCACGGGAGTGGTCACACCCCCACGGCGGCCGCCACGCTCCCTCTCCCGAGGTGGCGGCCGCCCCCCCACCACGGGGGCTGTGGGCCGGGCCACACAGGCCCGGGAGTCAGGGGCAGCCGGGGCGCGATAGCCTGACGGCGGATCTCTCTTGATGCCAAGAGATCGATCATCGAGAGGCGATCGAGGACTCGGCGCGGCGTCGGCGGGGATCCAGGAACCAGGGGATCCACGTACGTAGGGACAGGGACCCCCACCGCCAGCTGTCTTACGGAGATCGCCATGACCCGCACTCCCGTGAATGTCACCGTCACCGGCGCGGCCGGCCAGATCGGCTACGCGCTGCTCTTCCGCATCGCATCGGGCCACCTGCTCGGCGCGGACGTGCCGGTCAACCTGCGCCTTCTCGAGATCACGCCGGCGCTGAAGGCCGCCGAGGGCACCGCCATGGAGCTCGACGACTGCGCCTTCCCGCTGCTGAACTCGATCGAGATCAGTGACGACCCGAACGTCGCCTTCGACGGCGCCAACGTCGCGCTGCTCGTCGGCGCCCGCCCCCGTACCAAGGGCATGGAGCGCGGTGACCTCCTGGAGGCCAACGGCGGCATCTTCAAGCCGCAGGGCAAGGCCATCAACGACAACGCCGCCGACGACATCAAGGTGCTCGTCGTCGGCAACCCGGCCAACACCAACGCGCTCATCGCGCAGGCCGCCGCCCCGGACGTACCGGCCGAGCGCTTCACCGCGATGACCCGCCTGGACCACAACCGCGCGCTCTCGCAGCTCGCGAAGAAGACCGGTTCCTCGGTCGCCGACATCAAGCGGCTCACCATCTGGGGCAACCACTCCGCCACCCAGTACCCGGACATCTTCCACGCGGAGATCGCCGGTAAGAACGCCGCGGACGTCGTGAGCGACCAGGCCTGGCTCGCCGACGACTTCATCCCGACCGTCGCCAAGCGCGGCGCCGCGATCATCGAGGCCCGTGGCGCGTCCTCCGCCGCCTCCGCCGCCAACGCCGCCATCGACCACGTCCACACGTGGGTGAACGGCACGGCCGCCGGTGACTGGACCTCCATGGGCATCCCGTCCGACGGTTCGTACGGCGTCCCGGAGGGCCTGATCTCCTCCTTCCCCGTCACCACCAAGGACGGCCAGTACGAGATCGTCCAGGGCCTGTCGATCAACGAGTTCTCACGCACGCGCATCGACGCCTCCGTCCAGGAGCTCGCCGAGGAGCGCGAGGCCGTGCGCGGTCTCGGTCTGATCTGAGCTGATCAAGCCTGATCGGGTCTGATCTGATTCTGTTGGTGAACGCCCCTCGGCGGCCGCTCCGCGCGGCCGCCGAGGGGCGTTCACTGTTTTCGGGTTTCGAGGCGTGCCCGTCAGACGCGGGGCGCCGTCTTGCCGTAGCCCAGCGTGACCAGACCCGCCGCCGCGATCACCACCAGCGCCACGATCCGCAGCGCCGCCTCCATCCCGCCCGCGAAGCCATCCCCGCTGTGCGAGGCCAGGGCCGTGCCCGTGACGGCCACGCCCAGTGCCGCGCCCACCTCGCGTGCCGAGGTGCTGAGGCCGGAGCCGAGGCCCGCCTGGTGGGGCGGGAGCGAGGTGACGACGCTCATCGTCAGCGCGGGCATGCACAGGCCCGTGCCCGCCGAGATGACCAGCAGCCAGCAGGCGTAGACCGCGTAGGGCGTCGAGCCGGTCGCGGTCGACGCGCCCAGCAGGCCGATGCCGATCAGGAGCAGGCCGCCGCCCGCCACCGGGCGGGGGTGTTCCGACCAGCGTGCCGCGATCCTGGGGATCACGACCATGCCGACCGTGAGCGGGATGATCGCGAGGCCCGCGCGTGCGGCGCCGTACCCCTTCTCGTACTGCAGGAACTGCGAGTTGACGTAGAAGAGCGAGAAGAGGCCGAAGAAGCTCACCGCCGTGCCCAGGGTCGCCGCGCGCAGCCGTGCCGAGGCGAAGATCCGGGGGTCGAAGAGGGGCGCCGGGGAGCGCAGCGCGTGGCTGACGAAGAGGGCGATGAGCAACGCGCCCGCCGCGAAGGCTGTCAGGATGCGCGCCGATGTCCAGCCGTGCAGCGGGCTCTCGATGATGCCGAAGAGCAGCGCGAGCAGCCCGCCGGTGAGCAGGAGTGTGCCCAGGGGGTCCAGGGCGGGGGTCTGGACTGCCTTGTCCGTACGGGGAGTTGTCAGCGCCACCGCCAGTGCGAGCAGGGCGGCCAGCGGCACCATCACCCAGAACAGCGCCTGCCAGGGCAGGTAGGAGCCGATGAGCCCGCCGCCGATGTTGCCCGCGAGGCCGCCCAGTCCGGCGGAGAGCGCCCAGGAGGCGAGTGCGCGCGGGCGGTGGGCGAGCGGGGTGACGCGCATCAGGACCGACAGGGTGGCGGGCATGATCAGCGCGGCTCCCGCGCCGGAGACCGCCCGTCCCGCGATCAGCGTCGCCGATGAACCGGCGAGCGCGCTGACGGCGGCGCCCGCCGCGAAGAGGCCGAGACCGGCGAGGAGCGCGCCCTTGCGGCCGTAGCGGTCGCCGAGCGCGCCCGCCGGGATGAGCAGGCCCGCGAAGGCGATGACGTAGGCGTCGACGGTCCACAGGAGCTGGCTGGGGGAGGGGTGCAGCGCGGACGAACTCAGCTGCGGGACAAGGAGGTTGATCGCGGCGACCATGCCCTGGGCGGCCATGACGCAGGCGCACAGGGTGAGCAGGGTTGAGCGGCGTAGGGGCGGTGGGGACGGAGTGGGCGGTGGGGACGGAGTAGGCGGCGGGGATGGCGCCGGTGGTGGGGATGGCGCGGAGTGTGACGGTGGTGTGGGTGCCGGGGTGTGGGGCGCGGTGTCTGCGGGTGTGCGGGCAGGCGAGGGCAAGGCTCCTCCCGGGGAGCGTCGTGGTGGGGATGTCCGTTCACCGTAGGCTCGGCACCGACTTGCTTTCCAGTGCATCTTTCGCAAGGGGTGAATGCGCGTGACGCAATCCAGCGCTGCGGGTCCCGGCGGCCTCGATCTCAATCTGCTCGCCGCCCTCGACGTGCTGCTCGACGAGCAGAGCGTGTCCGGCGCCGCCCGCCGACTGCATCTGTCGGAGCCCGCGATGAGCCGCACCCTCGGCCGCATCCGCAAGGCCCTGGGCGATCCGGTCCTGGTCAGGGCGGGTCGGCACATGGTGCCCACGCCGCACGCGCTGGCCGTGCGGGCCGAGGTGGGCGCGGTGGTGGAGCGGGCCCGCGCGCTCTTCGCGGGGCCCGGCGCCGTGGACGTTCGGACGGTCTCGCGTACGTTCACGATCCTCGGCTCGGACGCGGTCGCCGCCGCGTACGGGCCGAAACTCTTCGCACGCGCGGCCGACGAGGCGCCGGGGGTGCGGCTCCGCTTCCTCGGCGAGAGCCATGTGGACGCGCCCGTACTGCGTCAGGGCACCGCCGATCTGGAGCTCGGGGTGATCGACACGACCGCGCCCGAGGTGCACGTCGAGCACTTCCGCGACGACCGCATGCTCGGTGTCGTACGGCCGGGACACCCGCTGCTCAAGGGGAAGCTGACGGCGCGTCGGCTCGCGGAGGCGAGCCATCTGACCGTCTCGCGCAGGGGGCGGCTGGCCGGGCCGCTGGATGCGGCCCTCGCCGAACTCGGCCTGAGCAGACGGGTGGTGGGCAGTGTGGCGACGTTCTCCTCGTCCCTCTTCGTCCTGCTGCGCACGGACCTGGTGGGCCTCGGCGCCTCCTGGGTCTCCCCGCTGGCGGAGGCCATGGGCCTGGTCACCTTCGAGATGCCGCTGGACCTTCCGCTCCTGCCGCTGGGCATGGCCTGGCATCCGCGGCACGACGCGGATCCGGCGCACGCGTGGCTGCGGGCGTGCGCGCGGGATCTGCTGGCGGGGGAGTGAGCGGGGGAGTGAGCAGGGGAGGGGGCGGGGGAGGGAACGGGTGCGTCAGTTGCCGGGCTCCTTCGCCTGGAGCGCCGCCGCCTCCTTCGACAGCTGCACCGCCGTCGCGAGGCTCAGGCCCGGCTCGGCCTGGCGCAGGGCCTTGACCGCGCGGACCGAGTCGGCGGGGCCCGTGTGGCCGGCGGCCGCGAGGTGGTTCAGGGCCCAGCGGCCGCGCACCTCGGAGTCGGGGACGGCCGCCACGCGCGCGACGATCGCGGCGGCGCGCTCCAGGCCGGGGCGCTCCGCCGCGTCGGCCGTCGCGAGCGCCTCGCGCAGCTCGTCCGCGATCGCGTCCGTGTCGCGCAGGGCGACCACCGTCATTTCCCGCTTGGTGCCGAACATGTTTCCCGTGACCTCTTCCTCGTCGGTGTTGTCGCTGTCGGTGTTGTCGCTGTACTCGCGAATGTAGTACTTCTTATACATGAGCGAGCAAGTGCACAACAGGTTGGCGATGGTGCGCGCCGAGCGGAAGGTGTCGCGCCAGAGCCTGGCCGAGGCGGTGGGGGCCCACTACCAGACCATCGGCTACATCGAGCGGGGGCAGTACAACCCGAGCCTCGACCTCGCGCTGAAGATCGCGAAGTTCTTCGAGCTGCCGGTGGAGGCGCTGTTCTCCCTCGACCCGTTCCGCCCGCTCACCGATCAGGTCTACGGGAGGAATCAGTGATGAGCGGCAAGAGCGCGCAGCCAGGGCAGCAGGGGTTGCCGGGGCAGCAGGAGCGGATGACCGGATACGACCGGCGCATGTACGCCATCATGAACCGCCGCGAGGCCGCCCCGCTGTACGCCACCGCGGGCCGCCGCCGCGCCGTCGTCGTCGCGCACGTGGCGCTGACCGCGCTCGGCATCGCGTGCTGGCTCTACTCCGTGCTCGGGGACCAACGCTGGGCGACGTTCGGGATGCTCGGCGTCCTGCTGCCGTGGTGCGTCGCGACCGGCGTGATCAACGGCGCGACCCGGGGCCTCCTCGAACTGCGCGCCCGCGCCCTGGACGAGCGCCAGCGCGCCGAGAAGGACCGCGTGGTGACCCGCGCCCACCAGGCGATGATGTGGCTGCTCCTCGGTGTGACCGTCGCCGTGGGCGGCGCGGGCCTCGCCGGGTTCGAGATCGAGGGGATGATCTTCCCCGTGCTGTTCAGCGTGTTCGTCGTGCACTGGCTGATGCCGCTGTGGATGGCGGGCCTGACGGCCGCCGACGAGCCGGTGGACGGGGACGACGGGGATGACCTGGACGACGTCGACGGGGAACCGGTCGGCGCTTCCGCCGGGTGACTCAGGTCTTCCGCAGCTGCTGTTCGAGCTTGGAGACGTCGACCGATTCGTCGGGTGACGGCGTCTTCGAAGGGACCGGCTCGTCGTAGTCGGAGAAGGTCGTCGTCGTGTCGTCGCCGTCGCCCTTCTCCACCGCCTTCAGCAGGTACGGCTTGCCCTCGGTGGCGACGTAGAGGGTGATCTCCTTGCCGTCGTCCTTGCCGGTCAGCGGGATGGCGGCGGTGCCGTCGACCGTCGTGGGCTCGCCCTTGGCCAGCGACTTCGTCTTGTCGTCGGCGTCGTCCTGAATGTCCTTCTGGATCTTGCCGAGGTCGCAGATGCCGGTGACCTCCTTGAGCATTGCGTCGCTCGTACTGCCGTGGATGTAGCGGTTCTTGAAGATCTCGGCGGCCGCCTCGCCCGCGCCGCCGGGCACCTGTGTCCGCCAGAACGCCTTGTTCGGCTTCATCCACACCTTGTCGCCGCGTTTGACCAGGTCGAGGGCGGCGCCATTCGCCATCTTCATCGAGCCGACGCAGTTGTCGTCACGGTCGAGCGTCAGTTCCATCGAGGCCGGGTCCGCCGAGTCGGAGTCCGAATCGCCGTCGGAATCCGTGTCCGAATCCGTGTCCTTCGTGGCGTCCGCGCCCGTCGCTCTCATCGAGATGTGCACGGATTTCGCGTCGAGCAGCTCCCGCTTGGCCTTGTCGGAGATCTCCCGTGCGCTCAGGTCCCCGGCATCGCCCTTGGCCTTGGTCTTGTCCTCGCCGTCGCCGTCCGACGAACATGCGGGGAGGATGAGGAGTGCGGCCGCGCAGCACGCCGCGCTTCCCCTCACGCGCTTCCTGGACATTCCACTCATGACGTCACCTCCGGTGACAAACCATGCATCGAGCGTACGTTTGGGCCCGAGTGCCCGCACGCGCAGTGACACAGCGCACTTTCAGTCACGGGTTGCGCATGCTTTCTCCACCTCAGGGCAGGTGCACCCGGCTACCGCGAGTGACAGGCGGGGCAAATGACAGGAACGGAAGGCAAACGGGACGTGTCCGCACAACAGACCATCCATGTGGGCGGAGAGTGGCTGAACGCCGCCTCCGGAGCCACCCGCGAGATCCTCGACCCGGCGGACGCCAAGCCGTTCGCCGTGATCGCCGAGGGCTCCACGGAAGACGCGGACGCCGCCATCGCAGCCGCCCGCACCGCCTTCGACGAGGGCCCCTGGCCGGGCACCCCGGTCGCCGAGCGCGCCGCGCTCCTGCGCCGGGTCGCCGACCTCCTCGTGCGCGACCGCGAGGAGATCGGGCTCCTGGAGAGCCGCGACGCGGGCAAGACCCTCGAAGAGGGCCGGGTCGACGTGGACTGCGTCGCCGACGCCTTCCGGTACTTCGCCGATCTCGTCATCGGCGAGGGTGCGGGGCGCGTCGTCGACGCCGGGTCCGACGACATTCACAGCGTCGTCGTGCACGAGCCCGTCGGCGTATGCACGATGATCACGCCCTGGAACTACCCGCTCCTGCAGGCCAGTTGGAAGATCGCCCCGGCCCTCGCGGCGGGCAACACCTTCGTCATCAAGCCGAGTGAGGTCACTCCGCTGACGACGGTCGCGCTGATCGAGCTGCTGGTGGAGGCGGGCCTGCCCGCCGGTGTCGCCAACATCGTGACGGGCCCAGGACACACGGTCGGCGCCCGCCTGTCCGACCACCCCGACGTCGACCTGGTCTCCTTCACCGGCGGCCTCGTCTCCGGCACCAAGGTCGCCCAGGCCGCCGCGCTCGGCGTGAAGAAGGTCGCCCTGGAGCTCGGCGGCAAGAACCCCAACGTGGTGTTCGCCGACGCCTGCGCCACCGACGAGGACTTCGACACCGCCGTCGACCAGGCGCTGAACGCCGCCTTCATCCACAGCGGGCAGGTCTGCTCCGCCGGTGGCCGCCTCATCATCGAGGAGTCCATCCGCGAGCGCTTCGTCGCCGAACTCGCCCGCAGGGCCCAGCAGATCAAGCTCGGCCGCGGCACCGAAGAGGGCGTCGAGTGCGGCCCGCTGGTCTCCGAGCATCAGCGCGAGAAGACCGAGATGTACGTCGCCTCCGCCCTGGAGGAGGGCGCGGTGCTCCGCTCCGGCGGCAAGCGCCCCGAGCCCAGCGACGTCCGTCCGGCCGAGGGCTACTTCTACGAGCCGACCGTGCTCGACCAGTGCCACCGCGAGATGCGGGTCGTACGCGAAGAGGTCTTCGGGCCCGTCCTCAGCGTCGAGACCTTCCGCACCGAGGACGAGGCCGTCGCGCTCGCCAACGACACCGAGTACGGTCTCGCGGGCGCCGTGTGGACCACCGATTCGGGCCGCGCCCGCCGCATGGCGCGCCGGATGCGCCACGGCACCATCTGGATCAACGACTTCCACCCCTACCTGCCGCAGGCGGAGTGGGGCGGCTTCGGCAAGAGCGGCGTCGGGCGCGAGCTCGGCCCCGCGGGACTCGCCGAGTACCGCGAGTCCAAGCACATCTACCAGAACCTGGCGCCACAGCCGGTCCGCTGGTTCGCGGGCTGATCCCCGGCACGTAGCGGTACGCGCGGGGCGGCACACACACCGCCCCGCGCGCGTACGTCAAGCACCTTCACCCCCCCGAGCACCCCCCGCTCATTACGCGCAAGCACCTTCGCACGACCTCGCAGGAAGAGGAGCACGCACGCATGTCTGACCAGACCGAGTACGACTACGTCATCGTCGGTGGCGGCACCGCGGGATCGGTGATCGCGTCCCGCCTCACCGAGAACCCGGACGTCACCGTCGCCGTCATCGAGGGCGGCCCCAGCGACATCGACCGCGAGGACGTCCTCACGCTCCGCCGCTGGCTCGGCCTGCTCGGCGGCGACCTCGACTACGGCTACACCACCACGGAGCAGCCGCGCGGCAACTCGCACATCCTGCACAGCCGCGCCAAGGTGCTCGGCGGCTGCTCGTCGCACAACACCCTGATCTCCTTCAAGCCGCTGCCCTCCGACTGGGACGAGTGGGAAGAGGCGGGCGCCACCGGCTGGGGCGCCAAGGCCATGGACCCCTTCTTCGGCAAGCTGCGCAACAACGTCGTGCGCGTCGCCAAGAAGGACCAGAACCAGATCGCCACCGACTGGGTCGAGGCGACGAAGAGCGCGCTCGGCGTCCCCGAGGTCGTCGGCTTCAACGACAAGCCCTTCGACGAGGGCGTCGGCTTCTTCGACCTCTCGTACCACCCGGAGAACAACAAGCGCTCCTCCGCGTCGGTCGCCTATCTGCACCCCCACATGGAGGCCGGTGACCGCCCCAACCTCCACCTCTTCCTGGAGACCTGGGCCACCAAGCTGGAGCTGGAGGGCAAGACCGCGCGCGGCGTCCACATCCGTACGAAGGAGGGTGTGGAGAAGCTCCTCACCGCCCGTAACGAGGTGCTCGTCTGCGCCGGGGCCGTCGACACCCCGCGCCTGCTCATGCACTCCGGCATCGGTCCGAAGAAGGACCTCGAAGCCCTCGGCATCCCGGTCGTGCACGACCTGCCCGGCGTCGGTGAGAACCTCATCGACCACCCCGAGTCGGTCATCGTCTGGGAGACCAACGGGCCGATCCCCGGCAACTCCGCGATGGACTCGGACGCCGGTCTGTTCGTGAAGCGGGACCCGGCCCACAAGGGCCCGGACCTGATGTTCCACTTCTACCAAATTCCGTTCACCGACAACCCGGAGCGCCTGGGCTACGAGCGCCCCGAGCACGGTGTGTCGATGACGCCGAACATCCCCAAGTCCCGTGCCCGCGGCCGTCTCTACCTGACGTCGGCGGACCCGGAGGTCAAGCCCGCGCTCGACTTCAAGTACTTCGAGGACGAGGGCGACTACGACGGGCAGACCCTCGTCGACGGCATCAAGCTCGCGCGGAAGGTCGCCGAGGCCGAGCCGTTCAAGAAGTGGCTCAAGCGCGAGGTCTTCCCCGGCCCCGAGGTCACCGAGGACGCCGAGATCAGCGAGCTCGTGCGCAAGGCCGCGCACACCGTCTACCACCCTGCGGGCACCTGCCGAATGGGTGCCTCCACTGATGAACTCGCAGTGGTGGACCCGGAGTTGAAGATCCGGGGCATGGCCGGAATCCGTATCGCGGACGCATCCGTCTTCCCGACGATGCCCGCCGTGAACCCGATGATCGGAGTACTCATGGTCGGGGAGAAATGTGCCGAGATGCTTGGCGGTGACGCTCGATGAGCGAGGCCGCCGTGACGACATCCACGGACACCGACAAGACGAGCGGCGAGGGCGGCGGCAACCCCGTCTTCGCCGTCAAGAACCTCTGGAAGGTCTTCGGACCCAAGGCGGAGCGCATACCCGAGGACACCTCGCTGCACGGCCTGAGCCCCGCCGAACTGCGCGAGCAGACCGGCTGCACCGCCGCCGTGCGCGATGTGTCCTTCGAGGTCAACAAGGGCGAGGTCTTCGTCGTCATGGGCCTGTCGGGCTCCGGCAAGTCCACCCTCGTACGCTGTCTGACCCGGCTCATCGAGCCGACGTCGGGCGCCCTGTCCATCGACGGCGAGGACGTCCTCGCCATGGACAAGGCCCGGCTGCGCGAACTGCGCAGGCACCGCGCCGCCATGGTCTTCCAGCACTTCGGGCTCCTGCCGCACCGCTCGGTCCTCGACAACGTCGCGTACGGCCTGGAGATCCAGGGCGTCGGCAAGGCCGAGCGCCGCGCCAAGGCCCTCGAAGTCGTCGCGAAGGTCGGTCTCGACGGTCTTGAGCAGCGCAAGCCCGGACAGCTCTCCGGCGGTCAGCAGCAGCGTGTGGGCCTGGCCCGCGCCCTCGCCGTGGACCCCGAAGTCCTCCTGTTCGACGAGCCGTTCAGCGCGCTCGACCCGCTGATCCGCCGCGACATGCAGGAAGAGGTCGTCCGGCTGCACCGTGAGGAGGGCCGCACGATGGTCTTCATCACCCACGACCTCAGCGAGGCCCTCAAGCTCGGCGACCGCATCGCCCTGATGCGCGACGGCCGCGTCGTCCAGCTCGGCACCCCCGAGGAGATCGTCGGCTCCCCGGCCGACGACTACGTCCGCGACTTCGTCCGCGACGTGGCCCGCGCCGACGTGATGACCGTGCGCAGCGCGATGCGCCCCGCCGACGCCGACGAGGAGTCCCGCGGCGCGGCCCTCGCGCCCGACGCCAAGGTCGCCGAGGCCATCGAGGCCGTCGCCCGCTCCGGCTTCCCGGTGCGCGTGATGGACGGCAAGCGCTGCCTGGGCGTGGTGGACCACGCCGGACTGCTCGACGTGGTCGCGGGTACGACATCCGCCGCGCGAACGGCCCCCGGCAAGGGTGAGGTGGTCGCCTGATGGCCACCGCCACCGCATCGAGTCCCGTACGAGATACCGGAATCGGCGCGCTCCTGCGACACCGTGCCGTCGGCAAGCTCCTGCTGCTCGCCGTCGCCGCGGCCGTCGTCGTGCCGATCCTCAACGCCAAGTGGGCGTCCGGCGCCTGGCCCGACGCGCTCACCGTCGACCTGACCGAGCCGCTGGGCAAGACCACCGACTGGATCATCGACAACCGGGACAGCCACTGGCTGTTCACCTACTTCTTCGGGCACATCAGCAACGCCATCGTCCTGTCGGTGCGCGGCGTCTACCTGGTGCTGCTCGCCGCGGGCTGGGCCGGAGTGACCGCCGCCGCCGGGCTCATCGCCTGGCGCGTGGCGGGCGTCAAGCTCGCCGTCATGGCAGCCGCGTCGTTCGCCGTGTGCGGCCTGCTCGGCATGTGGGTGCCGACCATGCAGACGCTCGCCCTGATGATCGTGGCCGTCCTCGCCTCGGTCATCCTGGGTCTGCTGCTCGGCCTCGCGGGCGGCCTCAACGACCGGATCTTCCGGATCCTGCGCCCGGTCCTCGACACCATGCAGGTCCTTCCCGCGTACGCGTACCTGCTGCCGTTCGCCCTCGTCTTCGGCATGGGCGTGCCCGCGGCCATCATCGCGACGGTCGTCTACGCGGCCCCGCCCATGGCCCGGCTCACCGCGCTCGGCCTGCGCGGCGCCGACGGCGGCGTGATGGAGGCGGTCAGCTCGCTGGGCGCGACCGCGCGCCAGCGACTGTTCTCCGCGCGCCTGCCGCTCGCCCTCAAGCAGCTGATGCTCGGCGTCAACCAGACGATCATGATGGCGCTCTCCATGGCCGTCATCGCCTCGGTTATCGGCGCGGGCGGCCTCGGCGACCGCGTCTACCAGGCCCTGTCCACCGTCGACGTCGGTCAGGCGCTCGCCGGTGGCATCCCGATCGTGCTGCTCGCCGTGGTCCTCGACCGGGTGACCGGCGCCGCGGGCGAGCGTATGGGCGCGCACGTCGAGGACAACTCGCCGCTGCGCGGCTGGCGCGGCTGGTCCGTCGCCGCCGCCGTCACCGTCGTCGCCGCGCTCGCCGCCCGCTTCGCGGACCGCGTGGACTGGCCGACCGGATGGGTCGTGAACATCGCCCCCTCGGTCAACACGGCCAAGGACTGGATGGTCGACCACCTCTACACCGACGTGCCCGTCGTCGGCGGCACCGCCGACTGGGCCGCGCACTTCACCACCTGGGTCCTCAACCCGGTCCGCGACGGCCTCCAGGGCCTGCCCTGGTGGTCGGTCCTGCTCATCGTCGCCGCGCTCGCCTGGCTGATCGGCACCTGGCAGACGGCGCTCACCGCCGTCGCCGCGATGGCCGCCATCGGCGTGCTCGGCGTGTGGAGCAAGTCCCTCGACACGCTCTCGCAGGTCCTCGCCGGTGTCGCCGTGACGGTGGTGCTCGGCTTCGCGATCGGCATCGCGGCATCCCGCAGCACACGGCTCGAACGGCTGCTGCGCCCGGTGCTCGACGTCTTCCAGACGATGCCGCAGTTCGTGTACCTCATCCCGGTCGTCGCCCTCTTCGGCATCGGCCGCGCCCCCGCGGTCGCCGCGGCCGTCGTCTACGCGCTGCCCGCCGTCGTCCGCATCACCACGCAGGGCCTGCGCCAGGTCGACGCCGCCGCGATGGAGTCCTCGCGCTCCCTCGGCGCCACCAGCTGGCAGCAGCTGCGCCAGGTCCAGCTCCCGCTGGCCCGCCCCGCCCTGCTCCTCGCCCTCAACCAGGGCGTCGTCCTGGTCCTCGCCGTCGTCGTCATCGGCGGTCTGGTCGGCGGTGGCGCGCTCGGCTACGACGTGGTGTTCGGCATCGCGCAGGGCGACCTGGCGACCGGCCTGGTGGCCGGTGCCGCGATCGTCTGCCTCGGCCTGATGCTCGACCGGGTCACGCAGCCGACGGAACGCCGCGCGAAGAAGGGAGCGTGACATGCGAGTTCGTACGCGTGTGACCAGTGCGGTCACGGCGGTCGGCGCGCTGCTCGCGCTCTCCGGCTGCGGTGCCGCCGACATGACCAAGCAGGCGTCGCCGTACGCGAACGCCGCCGGGGCCAAGACGGTGACCCTCTCGGTCCAGTCCTGGGTCGGCGCGCAGGCGGACGTCGCCGTCGCCGAGTACCTGCTCAAGAACGAGCTGGGCTACCGGGTCGACAAGGTCCAGATCGACGAGGTGCCCGCCTGGGACGCCCTCAGCCAGGGCCGCGTCGACGCGATCATGGAGGACTGGGG
The DNA here is from genome assembly GCF_008704495.1 of Streptomyces kanamyceticus. Classification (NCBI taxonomy): domain Bacteria; kingdom Bacillati; phylum Actinomycetota; class Actinomycetes; order Kitasatosporales; family Streptomycetaceae; genus Streptomyces; species Streptomyces kanamyceticus. The sequence continues at coordinate 4,025,880 of NZ_CP023699.1, read as the reverse complement.
CCACCCCGAGCAGGAACAGCGCTACGTCAAGGACAAGAAGACGATCGTCCCCGGCGGCGACGTCGGCGTGACGGGGCACATCGGCTGGTACGTCCCGACGTACTTCGCCAAGAAGCACCCGGACGTCACGGACTGGAAGAACCTCAACAAGTACGCCGACCAGTTCCGTACGTCCGAGAGCGGCGACAAGGGCCAGCTCATGGACGGCTCCCCGTCGTACGTGACGAACGACAAGGCCCTCGTGCAGAACCTCGACCTCGACTACGAGGTGGTCTTCGCGGGGTCCGAGGCGGCGCAGATCACCCAGATCGAGCAGTTCGCCAAGAAGCAGAAGCCGTTCCTCACCTACTGGTACAAGCCGCAGTGGCTGTTCGAGAAGGTGCCGATGACGGAGGTGAAGCTGCCCGAGTACAAGGAGGGCTGCGACGCCGACCCGGCCAAGATCAAGTGTGCCTACCCGCACACGCCGCTCCAGAAGTACTTCAACGCGGACTTCGCCAAGAACGGCGGCGAGGCGGCGGCGTTCCTGAAGAACTTCAAGTGGTCGGAGGCGGACCAGAACGAGGTCTCCTTGATGATCGCCGACAAGAAGATGTCGCCGGACGACGCGGCGAAGGCGTGGATCGCCAAGAACCCGGCGAAGTGGAAGTCGTGGCTGCCTAAGTAGGCGTTCGTCCCTGCTCTGCTCCGGTGCCGGGTGCCCTTTCGAAGGGCACCCGGCACCCTCGCGTCTACGTCAGCTCGTCCGCGATGCCCCGCAGTGCCGACATCGCCCGGCGCAGCAGACCGGGGCCGAACGTGATCCGCGTGGCGCCGAGCTTCCCCAGCTCCCTGGGGGCGGGCCCGCCCGGCCTGGCCAGCAGGTTCATGGGCCCCTCGATCCCCGCACGCAGTACGGGAATCGCCTCGACCGGCGCCATGATCGGATACACGCAGTCGGCGCCCGCCGCCACGTACAGGCGGGCCCGCTCCACCGCCCGCTCCGGATCGGCGACACCCCGTACGAACGTGTCCACGCGCGCGTTGATGACGAGCCGCTCCCCCGCGGCCTCCCGCACCTGGGCGAGCCAGTCCGCCTGCTCCCGGGGGTCGCGGAGCACTCCCGCGTCCTCGCCGCCGTGGGAGTCCTCCAGGTTGCAGCCGACCGCGCCCGCTTCGAGCAGCCGGTCCACCAGCTCCCCGGCGCCGAGGCCGTAGCCCGCCTCGGCGTCCATCGTCACCGGCACGGAGACCGCCCGGGTGATCCGGGCGACCGCCGCGAACATCTCGTCCGGCGGCACCTGCCCGTCCTCGTACCCGAGGGAGTGGGCGATCCCGGCGCTCGGCGTGGCGAGCGCGGGGCTGCCCGCCTCCTCGAAGACCCGCGCGCTCGCGGCGTCCCACGGCCCGGGAAGGATCAGCGGATCACCGGGCGCCCGGTCGTGGTGCAGGGCGCGCAGCGTCCCGGCGGCGCTCACCACGCGGGCCCGCCGGGCGCGATGCGGCGGCTGACCATCAGCCGGTTCCAGCTGTTGATGACGGCGATCAGGCCGATGAGATGGGCGAGCTCGGCCTCGCCGAAGTGCTTGGCCGCGACCTCGTACACGTCGTCGGGGACGAATCCCTCGGTCAGTACGGTGACCGCCTCGGTCAGCGCGAGCGCCGCCCGCTCCCGCTCGGTGAAGAGCTCCCCGGCCTCTTCCCAGGCGTTGAGCAGCGCGATCCGCTTCGGGGACTCGCCGTTCTCCAGGGCGATGTCCACGTGCATGTCGAGGCAGAACGCGCACGCGTTGATCTGCGAGGCCCGCATCATCACGAGTTCGGCGAGCACGGGATCGCCGAGACCCTGCTTGGCGGCGCCGCTCAGCGCGCTCATCGCCCCGGCGACACGCTTGTCCAAGTGCGTGGTACGGGCGGTCACTTGACGTCCCCGGCCTTGTAGTGGCCCGGCACCATGCGGGTGGTGACGCCGAAGCGGTTCCACGCGTTGATGACCGTGATCGCGGCGATGAGCTGGGTGAGCTCGGCCTCCTCGAACTGCGCGGCGGCCCTCGCGTACACGTCGTCGGGGACGAATCCGTCGGTGAGGACGGTGATCGCCTCGGTCAGCTCGATCGCGGCGACCTCCTTGGCGGTGTAGAAGTGCCGCGACTCGTCCCAGGCGCTGAGCTGGATGATCCGCTCGACGCTCTCGCCCGCCGCGAGGGCGTCCTTGGTGTGCATGTCGAGGCAGAACGCGCAGTGGTTGAGCTGCGAGGCGCGGATCTTGACGAGCTCGAAGACCACCGGGTCGAGGCCCTTACGGGCGGCCGTGTCGAGCTTGATCATGGCCTTGAAGACCTCGGGGGCGTGCTGGGCCCAGTCCAGGCGGGGGCTGTGCTCGTGGACGTACTCCTTGGTGGCGCCTGTCGTGGTTCCTGTGGTGTTCTCGTTCGTCGTCATGACCATGAGCCTACGGTCGTGGTAGCCCACGGGTATGGTCCATTTCCATGGGAGAAACTTGGGCCACTCTGGGCGTCGACCTGCACCTGGAAACGGGCGGCGACGCGTCTCGCGGCGGCGAAGCGTCCCGCGACGGTGACAGGTCCCGCGGTGGCGTCCGCAAGGGCCTGACCGACGCGCTGCGCGAGGCCGTGCGCGGCGGCCGCCTGGCCCCCGGCACGCGACTGCCGTCGTCCCGCTCGCTCGCCGTCGACCTCGGCATCGCGCGCAACACCGTCGCCGACGCGTACGCCGACCTGGTCGCCGAGGGCTGGCTCACCGCGCGGCAGGGCTCGGGCACGCGCGTGGCCGAGCGGGTCGTCGCGCCGCCGGTGCGGGCCGCGACGCCGCGCAGGAAGGGCGGCGCGCCGACGTACGACCTCACCCCCGGCACCCCTGACCTGTCCGCCTTCCCGCGTACGGAGTGGCTCAAGGCGGCCCGCCGCGCGATGGCGGCCGCCCCCAACGACGCGCTCGGGTACGGCGATCCGCGCGGCCGCGTCGAACTGCGCGAGGCACTCGCCCGCTACCTCGCGAGGGCGCGCGGCGTGCGCGCCGACCCCGACCGCATCGTCGTCACCGCCGGATTCGTGCACGGCCTCTCGATCCTGGGCCGGGTGCTGCGGCAGCGCGGACTGCCCGAGGTGACCGTGGAGTCGTACGGCCTGGACGTCCACTGGAACCTGCTGCATCGCGCGGGCCTGCGCACGGCACCGCTCGACTTCGACGAACTGGGCACGTGCACGGCGGGGTTGGGGTCTGGCGGGTCCGGCGGGTCTGGCAGGTCCGGCGGGTCCGGCAGGTCTGGCGCGGGCGCCTCGAAGGCGGTGCTCCTCACCCCCGCGCACCAGTTCCCGATGGGGGTGCCGCTGCGTCCCGAGCGGCGCGCGGCGGCCGTCGACTGGGCGCGGCGCGAGGGCGGACTGATCCTGGAGGACGACTACGACGGCGAGTTCCGCTACGACCGCCAGCCCGTCGGCGCCCTTCAGGGCCTGGACCCCGAACGCGTCGTCTACCTCGGCACGGCCAGCAAGTCACTCGCCCCCGGCCTGCGCCTCGGCTGGATGGTGCTGCCGTCCGCGCTGCGCGACGAGGTCCTCGGCGAGAAGGACGCGTCGGGGTGGGCGTGCGGCGCCCTGGACCAGCTGACGCTCGCGGAGTTCATCACCTCCGGCGCGTACGACCGTCAGGTGCGCGCCGCCCGCCTGCGCTACCGGCGCCGCCGCGACCAACTGGTGGCCGCCCTCGCCGAACGGGCCCCGGAGGTGCGGGCCACCGGCATCGCGGCGGGCCTGCACGCCGTCGTCGAACTCCCGCCGGGCACCGAGCAGTCCGTCGTCCAGGCCGCCAACTGGGAACGTCTCGCGGTGCAGGGCCTGTCCCGCTTCCGGCATCCACGCGCGGGGGCGCGGCAGACGGACGCGCTGGTGGTGGGGTACGGGACACCGGCGGAGCACGCGTGGGCGGGGGCGCTGGAGGCGCTGTGCCGGGTGCTTCCCTGAGAACCTGAGGATCTGAGAACCTGAGGATCTGAGGATCTGAGGCCTGATGACCGTCAGATCGGGTTGAGGCGGGCCTTGAGCAGGCAGAACTCGTTGCCCTCGGGGTCGGCGAGCACGTGCCACTGCTCCTCGCCGGTCTGGCCGATGTCGGCGGGGCGCGCTCCGAGGGCAAGCAGGCGTTCGAGTTCGGCGTCCTGGTCGCGGTCGGTGGCGTTGACGTCGATGTGCAGCCGGGTCTTGCCGGGCTCCGGCTCTTCCCGGTAGCTGAAGATGATCGTCGGCTGCGAGCCGCCGAACCCGTCGCGCGCCCCGATCTCGACGCAGCCCTCCTCCTGATCGAGCACCACGAAGTCCAGGACCTCGCACCAGAACCGCGCGAGCGCCTCGGGCTCGCGGCAACCGAGGACGAGCTCACTGATACGACATGCCATCGTCGGGGCCTTCTCTCCAGGTGGGAACTGTGAGGACGACGAGACCGTACCGGGTGGGGTGGGCGGCGGCTAAGCGTTTTTCTGTGACGTGGGGTGTCAACTCGGCCCAGGCAGGCCCCCCTGGGGGCGGCTCAGCCCTGCGGTGCGGACTCGCTCAACTCCTCGGGCCCATCGGCCTGTTCCGGCGCCTCGCCGAACCGCGCGAGCGCCAGTGCCCCCGCGATCGCCACCGCGAAGCCGAGGATCGCCAGCCATTCGAGTCCCTCGCGGGTGCGGTCGCCGAGCCAGACCACCCCGACGAGCGCGGGGCCGACCGTCTCGCCGATCACCATCCCGGCGGTGGCCGTGGTCACCGAGCCGCGCTGCAGGGCCGAGGTGAGGAGCAAGAAGGCGGCGCCTCCGCCGAGCAGCAGGGCGTACGTCGCCGGGTTGGTGACGAGCGCGCCCGGCGAGACGTCGTCGATCAGGCGTACGGTCACCTCGACCACGCCGAAGCCGAAGCCCGCGCCGAGGCCGAGCGCGAGGGCCCGGCCCCGGTCGGGCAGCCGTCCCGCCACCGCGCCGAGGAGCAGCACGGCGAGGGCGACGCCGAGCATGACGTAGCGGAGCGTCGTCGAGCCGGTGCGCTCGCCCTCGGCCCCGGACGCCAGGCCGAGCATCGCGAGGCCCGCGCAGACGACGCCCACCGCGCCCCACTCGACGCCGCTGAGCCGTACGTGCAGGAGGCGCGCGGCGACCACGGCCGTGACGGCGAGACTCGCGGCGAGCGCCGCGCCCACCGCGTAGATCGGGATGGAGCGCAGGGCGACGATCTGGAGCAGGAAGCCGAGTCCGTCGAGCCCGAGTCCGGCGAGGTAACGCCACTGGCGCAGGGCGCGCAGGAGCAGCGCGGGGTCGACACCGGAGCCGGTGCCCGGCGCGGTGGCGCGGGCGGCGACCGCCTGGAGAACTGAGGCGGTGCCGAAGCAGACCGCTGAACCGAGAGCGCAAATCATCCCAAGAGACACGAAGTGACTGTAGAGGAAGGCGAGTCAAAGGAGACCCAAGGGATCCAAGGGACATCGAGGGGAGGCGCCGGGCAGGGCGTGCCTGGGGTTACTTACGCTGATCGCCGATCACGTACGAAGCGTGACGTACGAAGCGTGACGTACGAAGCACGACGTACGAAGTAAGACGACGGGGGAGCGGAACAATGGCACAGAAACAACCACGGCGGCTGCGGTCCAGCACGGTCGTACTCGGCGGCATGGGCGTCCTCGCCGCCGCCCTGACCTCCTGCGGCTCGGACCCGGACCGGCGCTGCGTGGACCGGGACAGTTACGACGCGATGCTCGGATACAAGATCGTCAGCGACAAGGGCTGCAAGACGGGGACCTCGGGGCGCAAGACGGGCGCGGGTGGCTCGTACGGCACCGGCAAGGGCACCGGCACCGGCACGGGCTCCGGCCGCACCGATCCCACCTGGTACTACGACGCCGACGTCGACGGCCGCTACGCCGACTACGGCACCTTCAGCCGCAGCGAGGCCGTCGACCGCGACGGCTTCGGCTGCTCGGGCAGCGGCAGCGGCGGCGGCTGAGCGTACGAATCATGGAACGCCGCGTCATCGACCCCCGTCCCGGCTGGCAGCAGACCGTCGAGGACCAGGGGCTCATCTACCCGCTCACCCGCTACCCCGACGACTCGCTGCGCCCCTACTGGGACGAGAGCGCGTACTACGTCTTCTCGCTCCCCGAGGTCGAGGCGCTGGAGGAGGTCGTCGAGGAACTGCACGCGATGTGCCTCGCGGCGGCGGGCCACATCGTCGAGCACGACCGCTTCGGCGACCTCGGCATCACGGACCCCAGGGTGATCGAAGCCGTCGCCGAGGCGTGGCGGCGCAAGGCCGAACTCCCTTCTCTGTACGGTCGGTTCGACCTGCGCTACGACGGCACGGGCCCGGCCAAGATGCTGGAGTACAACGCCGACACGCCCACGTCCCTGGTCGAGGCGGCGAGCCCCCAGTGGTTCTGGATGGAGGAGCGCTTCCCCGGCGCCGACCAGTGGAACTCCCTCCACGAACGCCTGGTCGACGCCTGGAAGAAGCAGGCCCCGCTCCTGCCGCCCGGCGGCCCCCTGTACTTCGCGCACTCCGCCGCCGACGAACTCGGCGAGGACCTGATGACGGTCGCGTACCTGCGCGAGACCGCCGAACAGGCGGGTCTCGCCGCCGAGTCCATCTCCATGGAGGACATCGGCTGGGACCGGCTCTCGGGCCGCTTCGTCGACAAGAAGCTCCGGTTCATGCGGAGTTGCTTCAAGCTCTACCCGTGGGAGTGGCTGACCACGGACCGCTTCGCGCCGCACGTCCTGGAGACCCTGGACAACGGCGGCGGCACCGGCTCGACGCTGTGGATCGAACCCGCCTGGAAGATGCTGCTCTCCAACAAGGCGCTGCTCGCCGTGTTGTGGGAGCTGTATCCGGGGCATCCGAACCTGCTGCCCGCGTATCTGGACGGGCCGCGCGAGCTGGCCACCACTCGGGGGTACGTGGCGAAGCCGCTGCTCGGCAGGGAAGGCGCCGGAGTGACGGTGCACGAGCCGGGCGCCGCGCCGGTCCTCCGTGAAGAGCCTTGTTGCTACCAGGAGTTGGCTCCGTTGCCCGACTTCGACGGCAACCGCGTCGTCCTCGGCGCGTGGGTCGTCGAGGACGAGGCGGCCGGACTCGGCATCAGGGAGTCGGCGGGGCTGATCACGGACGAGTACGCGAGGTTCATCCCTCATGTGATCCTGTGACGGCGTGTGCCCCTGTGACGGCATGTGACCCTGTGACGGCGCCGATGCGGACCAGCATCTTGCCGGTGTTCGCCCCGCGCAGCACCCCGAGGAACGCCTCCGGTGCCCGCTCGATGCCGTCGACGACGGTCCGCTCGGTGCGCAGACTGCCGTCGGCGAGCAGCGGCGCCGCCCGGCCGATCCACTCCGGGAACAGGTCCAGGTGGCTGGTGACGAGCATGCCGCGCAGCGTCGCCTCCTGCTTGGCGGCGTGGAAGAGGTTGTTCGGTCCGGGCGGCGGCTCGGTCGCGTTGTAGGTGCTGATGGCGCCGACCAGCGCGATGCGGCCACCGGGACGGATCGCGCCGATCGCGGCCTCCAGGTGGTCGCCGCCGACCGAGTCGAGGTAGACGTCCACGCCGTCGGGCGCGGCCTGGGCGAGCTGCTCGGGCAGGCCGCCCGCGCGGTAGTCGATGGCCGCGTCGTACCCGAAGGAGTCGAGGAGCTTCTTCGTCTTCGCGGGCCCGCCCGCCGAGCCGATCACCCGCGACGCCCCGAGTTCCCGGGCGATCTGGCCCGCGACGCTGCCGACCGCACCGGCCGCGGCCGAGATGAAGACGACGTCGCCCTCGCGCACCGGCGCGGTGCGGGTCAGCGCGGCGTACGCGGTCAGGCCCGTCGTGCCGAGCGGGCCGAGGTAGGCGTCGGCCGGGGCGATCGAGGTGTCGACGACCGTCGCGGCGGCGGCGTCGAGCACGGCGTACTCCCGCCAGCCCAGGAAGTGCGTGACGGTCGCGCCGACCGGCACTCCGGGGGCGTGGGACGCGACGACCTCGCCGAGCGCGCTGCCCTCCAGCGGCGCGCCCAGCCGGAACGGCGGGATGTAGGACGGCACGTCGTCCATGCGACCGCGCATGTACGGGTCGACCGACATCCAGGTGTTGCGTACGAGGATCTGCCCCTCGGCGAGCTCGCCCTCACCCGGGACCTGGGTGGTGGCCAACTCGAAGTCGGCGGGGGTGGGTTCGCCGGTGGGGCGGGCGGCGAGGCGGATTTCGCGGGAGAGGGTCATGACGATTCCTTCCGGTGCTTCGGGCTTCTTGCTGCGTCGCTTACGGGAACCACCGTGCCGGGGTGCGCGCACGGAACTCTGACGGTCCGCGCACGGGGGCCCGTCAGCGGCCGTGCGGGCCCGATTAACGTGGCCGTATGCGATTCGAGGTGCTTGGCCCGCTGGTGGTGCGCACGCGGGACGGGGCGGCCGCACCCGCTCCCGAGCCGAAGGTGCGCGCGCTGCTCGCCGCGCTCCTCGTGCGGGCGGGCCGCCCGGTCCCGGTGGACACGCTCGTCGACGACCTCTGGGGCGACCGGCTTCCGTCGTCGCCCGCCAACTCCCTCCAGACGAAGGTCTCCCAGCTGCGCCGGACCCTGGAGGCGGCCGAGCCGGGCGGCCGCGGCCTCGTCGCACACGGTCCTGCCGGATACGAGCTGCGCATCGCGCGCGAGGACGTGGACGCCGACCGGTTCGCGTCGCTGACCTCGCGTGCGTACGACGCGGGCGCCGATCCCCGTACGAAAGTGTCACTCCTGACCGACGCCCTGGCGCTGTGGCGCGGGCCCGCGTACGCCGATTTCCGCGACGCCGACTTCGTACGCGAGACGGTCTCGCGCCTCGACGAGCAGCGGCTCACCGCGCAGGAGACCCTGGCCGAACTCCGCCTCGGCCTCGGCGAACACGCGCTCCTCGCCGATGAGCTGGCGCCCCTTGTCGCACGCGAACCCCTCCGCGAACGGCTGCGCGGCACCTACCTGCGCGCCCTGTACCGGTCGGGCCGCCCGGCCGAGGCCCTGGACTCCTACCGCGACCTGCGCCTGCGCCTCGCCGACGAACTCGGCATCGGCCCGGGCCCCGAACTCGCCGCCCTGCACGAGGCGATGCTCCGCCAGGACGCGGACCTCTCGACACCGGCGCCTGCGGCTCCCGCGGCGCCCGCCGTGGATCGGCCGCCTGTGAACCTGCCCGCGCAGGTCACCGGCCTCATCGGCCGTGAACAGGCGGTCAAGCGCGTACGCGAACTGATCACATCCGGACGCCTGGTCACCCTCACCGGGCCCGGTGGCGTCGGCAAGACCCGCCTCGCCCTGGAGTCGGCGGCGGGTCTGGCGGAGGACTTTCCCGACGGCATCCACCTGGCCGAACTCGCGGGCATCCGGGGCGAGGTGACCTCCACGGTCGCGGCGGCCCTCGGCATCCGCGACGACGCCCCGGCGGACCCGCCGGAGCCGGGAGTGACCTCCTCCGTCCTGGTGACTGAGGCCGGACGGCTGGGGCAACCCGGGCGGCTCGGGAGGCTTGGGCGGGCGCTCGTGGGCCGTCGGCTCCTGCTGGTCCTCGACAACTGCGAACACGTCCTCGGCCCCGCAGCCGACCTGGCCGCCGAACTCCTGTGCCACGCGCCGCACCTGCGCATCCTCGCCACCAGCCAGGAGCCGCTCGCCCTGTCGGGCGAGATCCTTGAGGCGGTCGCGCCGCTCGACGAGGAAGAGGCGCTGCGGCTCTTCGCCACCCGCGCGGCGGCCGCAGCGCCCGGCTTCGTCCTCGACGACGGCAACCGCGCTGCCGCCGCCCTCATCTGCCGCCGCCTCGACGGCATCCCGCTCGCCGTGGAACTCGCCGCCACCCGCGTACGCACCCTCGGCGTACACGCCCTCGCCGACCGCCTGCACGACCGCTTCCGCCTCCTGAACCAGGTCCGCCGCGACGCCCCGGCCCGCCAGCGCACCCTGCGCGCCATGATCGACTGGAGCTGGGAGCTCCTCACACCCCCAGAACGCCGGGCCCTGCGTCAACTCGCCGTATTCAACGGCGGTTTCACCCTGGAGAGCGCGGAGGAGGTGCTGTCACCTCCGGGGGATCCGGCCGAGCCGGGGGTGGGGGCCATGGAGGACGAGACCTTCGACGCCCTCGACGTCCTCGACCTGATCACCCGCCTGGTGGACCGCTCCCTCCTCGCCCCGGCGACGGTCGGCACCCCTGCGAACACGTCAGACAAGTACACGTCCGACATCTACACGTCCGACATCTGCGCATCCGACATCTGCGCATCCGACGTCTGCGCATCAGACATCTACATGTCAGACACGTACACATCAGACACGTACGCATCAGACACGTACGCATCAGACATGTCGGACGCCCCCGAGACCCGCTACCGCATGCTCGAATCCGTCACCGCGTACAGCCTCGAACGCCTCGACGAGGCCGCCGAGACCGCCACTCTGCGCCGCCGTCACGCCCACCACTTCGCCGCCCTCGCCGAACGCGGCGCCGCCGCCCTGCGCGGCCCCGAACAACGGAGCTGGCTGCGGCGGCTCGACCGCGAAGCGGTGAACCTGCGCGCCGCGCTGGAGTGGTCGGCCGCAGACGCCGACGCCACCACGGCCCTGCGCCTGGTCAACGCCCTGACCTGGTACTGGTTCCTCCGCGGCCGCCTCCGCGAAGCCATGCACTCCTTGAACCTGGCCCTGAACCTCCCCGAGCCCGAGCCCGAGCCCGAGCCCCAGCCCCAAGCCCCGGACCTCCGCTCGGCCCGTACCGCCGCCGCCTCCGCCCATGCCGCCTTCGCCCTGCTGACCGGCGAGGAGAGCTGTGCGCACGGGCTCTCCTGCGAGCGTGAGGCCGCCACCCCCGCCGATGCCCGTTCCCGCTGGCTGCTCGCCTTCGCGCGGTGCGGGTTCGACCACACGCCGAGCGAGGACGCCCGGGTCGACGCGCTGCTCGCCGAGTTCAGGGCCGCGGGCGACCGCTGGGGTGAGGCCGCAACTCTGTCCACCCGGGCCACCCGCGCCCTCTACCGCGGTGACCTGGTGGCCCTGCGCGACAACGCCGTCCGCAGCGCCGCCCTCTTCGCCCGGCTCGGCGACCGCTGGGGCCAGTTGCAGTCGTCCGAACAGCTCGGGGTGCTCGCCGAGATCGCCGCCGACTACGACGAAGCGGCCCGCCTCCAGCGCGACGGCGTGCGCGGCGCCGCAGAACTCGAACTCTGGACCGACCTTTCCTTCCGCCTCTCCCGCCTCGGCAGACTCGCGCTCCTCACCGGCGACGACCCCGCCGCCACCGACCACCACCAGCGCGCCGCCCGCCTCGCCGCCCAGCAGTCGCACCGCCCCGCCCAGCAGTTCGCCGAGACGGGCCTCGCCATCGGCGCCCGCCACCGCGGCGACCTGGACACCGCGGAGGAACTCCTGCTGCCCTGGCTGGACTTCAACCGCCGCTTCGGCGTCGACTCCGGCACGGCCCTGGTCCTGGCCCAGCTCGGCTACGTGGCCGAACAGCGCGGCGACGCCCCGCGCGCGGAGCGACTCCACCGCGACGGCCTGTCCGTGGCCCGCACCACCGGCGACGAACGCGCCGTGGCCCTCGCCCTGGAAGGCCTCGCGGGCGCCCGCTCCCTGGCCGACGACCCCGTCCACGCCGCCGAACTCCTCGGCACCGCGGCCGCCCTCCGCGAGTCAGTGGGCGCGCCGCTGCCACCCGCCGAACGCAAGGACATCGACCGCGCCCTCCGCCGCATCCGCCCGGCCCTGGACGACCCCCGTCAGTGGTCGTAGTACCCGGGGCTCATGATGATGCCGATCTCACGGCTGGGGTCCCCCTTGTCCTTGCCCTTGTGCTTGAGGTCCATCAACAGGGGCTCCCGCTCCCCCTTGAACCGGAGCTCGGTGATCCAGGTGCTGATCGTGTCGTCGGTGAAGTCCACGACGACCGGCTTCTGCGCCGCGTCCCCCCACTTCTTGACCCAGGCCCGAGCGGTGTCCTTCGCCCCGTCGTCGTCCCTCGCCAGCCCGGCAAGACCTTCGACGTCCCGTTCCTTCAGCCGCACCAGAGCCTTCTCGATGACGGATAGGGTCTCCGGCGTCGGCCGCCCGGTGACACTCAGTTCGAGGTCGGCGGTGCCGTCCTTGACGTACTGAGGGGTCTTGTCCTCCTCGCCGAGTGCGAACTGGCAGGCCGTGAACAGCAGCAGCACCGCCGCCACCAGCGCCACCCAATGCCACGCCCGTACCCCCACAGAACCCCACCCCGCACAGCTTCACCAATCAGGACAAAAGAGAAGCAAAGCTATGCGGAAACCGGACTGACTCGCCAGGGTCAAACGTCCCGAACGTCCCGAACGGCCTGAGCGCCCTGAAAGGTCTGAATGGGACTAACCGCCCCAAACCTCGCAGATCTAGCTCAGTACCTCCCGCAGCTGGTCGAGCCCCCAGTCCAGGTCCTCCTTGCTGATCACCAACGGGGGAGCGATCCGGATCGTCGCCCCATGCGTGTCCTTCACCAGCACCCCGCGCTCCATCAACTTCTCCGAGACCTCCCTGCCCGTGCCGTACGACGGGGCGATGTCGACGCCCGCCCACAGCCCGCGCCCGCGCACCTCCGTCACCTTGCCCGTGCCGGTGAGCAGTCCCAGTTCCGCGTGCAGATGCTCGCCGAGTTCCGTCGCCCGCTGCTGGAACTCGCCCGTCGACAGCAGGTCGATGACCTCGAGCGCCACCGCGCAGGCGAGCGGATTGCCGCCGAACGTCGACCCGTGCTCGCCCGGCTTGAACACCCCGAGCACATCCGCGTCGGCGACCACCGCGGACACCGGCACGACCCCGCCCCCGAGCGCCTTGCCGAGCACGTACACGTCCGGCACGACGCCCTCGTGCTCGCACGCGAACGTCCGTCCCGTCCTGCCGAGCCCCGACTGGATCTCGTCCGCCATGAACAGCACCCCGCGCTCGCGGGTCAACTCCCGCACGCCCGCCAGATATCCGGGCGGCGGTACCAGCACCCCGGCCTCGCCCTGGATCGGCTCGAGGAGCACCGCCACGGTGTTGTCGGTGATCGCGGCCCGCAACGCCCCCAGGTCGCCGTACGGCACGATCTCGAACCCCGGCGTGTAGGGACCGAAGTCCGCCCGCGCCTCCTCGTCGGTGGAGAAGCTGACGATGGTCGTGGTCCGGCCGTGGAAGTTGTCGGTCGCGACGACGATCTTCGCCTGCCCGTCCGGCACGCCCTTGACGCGGTACCCCCACTTCCGCGCGGTCTTCACGGCGGTCTCCACCGCCTCCGCGCCGGTGTTCATCGGAAGCACCATCTCCTTGCCGCAGAGCTCGGCAAGGCGCGTACAGAACTCCGCGAACCGGTCGTGGTGGAAGGCGCGCGAGGTGAGCGTCACTCGATCCAGTTGTGCCTTGGCCGCTTCGATCAGACGGCGGTTGCCGTGGCCGAAGTTGAGTGCCGAGTACCCGGCGAGCATGTCGAGGTAGCGGCGTCCCTCGACATCGGTCATCCAGGCCCCTTCGGCCGACGCGACCACGATGGGCAGCGGGTGGTAGTTGTGCGCGCTGTGCGACTCGGCCGAGGCGATCAACTCCTCGGTGGCCGATGACGACGGCGATGACGCAAAAGCAGCTGGCGTGGTCGACACGGGGTCTCCGTTCGTCGTGCGGCATGAGGCGGGTGTGGCGCCCAATTTCTATCGTCGCTCGCATCATGGACGAAGAAACATGCCGTATCGGCGCGCCAGCTAAGGTGGCCCCTACAGCACGGCGACTGGCGCACGGGGAACGAACCCCGAGGAAGCCGTGCAAGGCAAAACCTTCGAGGTGCCGCCCTTCCCCAAGCTTTCGGCTCCGCTCGAGCAGGGGGATGCCCCATCGGCACCCCGGGACCACGACCGGACACTCACCGCTCGCCCCGGAGGACGCCATGACTCTCCCTTCTTCCGCCCGGCCCAGCTCTGGACCGATCCATCCCGCGCTGACGGCCACCGACCCCGAACTGGCCGCCCTGGTCGGGGCCGAGGAGCAGCTGCAAGCCGACACTCTGCGGCTGATCCCCAGCGAGAACTACGTATCCGTCGCGGTCCTCGAGGCCTCGGGCACCGTCCTGCAGAACAAGTACAGCGAGGGCTACCCGGGCCGCCGCTACTACGAGGGCCAGCAGAACATCGACCTCGTCGAGCGCCTGGCCATCGCCCGCGCCAAGGCCGTCTTCGGCGTCGAGCACGCCAACGTCCAGCCCTACTCCGGCTCCCCGGCCAACCTCGCCGTCTACCTCGCCTTCGCCGAGCCCGGCGACGCCGTGATGGGCATGGCCCTGCCGATGGGCGGCCACCTCACCCACGGCTGGGGCGTCTCCGCCACCGGCAGGTGGTTCCGCGGCGTGCAGTACGGCGTGCGCCAGGACACCGGTCTCGTCGACCTCGACGAGGTCCGCGACCTCGCCCTCAAGGAACGCCCCAAGCTGATCTTCTGCGGTGGCACCGCCCTCCCTCGCACCATCGACTTCGCGGCCTTCGCCGAGATCGCCCGCGAGGCCGGTTCGGTCCTGGTCGCCGACATCGCGCACATCGCCGGACTCATCGCGGGCGGCGCCCACCCCTCACCGGTGCCGCACGCCGACGTGATCTCCACGACCACCCACAAGACCCTGCGCGGCCCGCGCGGCGCGATGCTCATGTCCCGCGAGGAGCACGCCAAGGCCATCGACAAGGCGGTCTTCCCCGGTCTGCAGGGCGGCCCGCACAACCAGACCACCGCGGCCATCGCGGTCGCCCTGCACGAGGCGTCCCAGCCCTCCTTCCGTGACTACGCCCACGCCGTCGTCGCCAACGCCAAGGCCCTCGCCGAGGCCCTGCTGGCCCGCGGCTTCGACCTGGTCTCCGGCGGCACCGACAACCACCTGATCCTGATGGACCTCACCCCCAAGGACGTCCCGGGCAAGGTCGCCGCCAAGGCCCTGGACCGGGCCGGGATCGTCGTGAACTACAACACGGTGCCATTCGACCCGAGGAAACCCTTCGATCCCTCGGGCGTCCGCATCGGCACCCCCTCCCTCACCTCGCGCGGACTGGGCCCGGAGCACATGCCGACCGTCGCCGACTGGATCGACCGCTCGGTCACCGCCGCGGACGCCGGGGACGAGGACGCCCTGACGAAGATCAGGCGCGAGGTCGCCGACCTGATGGCCGCGTACCCGGCGCCGGGCCTGCCGACCGCCTGACCCACGGTCTGCCCCACTGCCGTACCGTCCGCCGTGCCCGCCGCCTGCCCGCCTGCCCGGCCGGCGCGGCGGACGGCAGTTCACAGGTCCCGCAGCTCCTGTCGGGGACCGGGCTCATGAGGCCGTCGCCGCCACGTCGTCGCTGCCGCCCAGCCTTCGGCCACCGGGCCGCGCAGCAGCAGGGCGGCGGCCGCGCCTGCCCCGGCGCCCGGTATCGCCCACCGCCAGTCGGTGTCGGAACTGCCCCCGCCGTCGCCCTTCGCGGCGGCCGCCTGTTGGTCCGTGCTCTTCTCCGGTGCCGCCGGTGTCTCCAGCGAGTCCGGCGCGATCCCGGAACTGCCCTCCTGGGACGCCTTGCCCAGCAGCCCCATCTGTTTGAAAAGGGACCTCAGGCGCTCGGGCCCCTTGGCCTTGTACCAGGTGCCGTTGAGCGATCCGACGTCCGTCGAGCGGTGCACCCAGACGGCGGCATCCTTCTTGCCGGACAGCGGGGGATAGACGCGGTCCACCCGCCATGTGCTCACGTCGTGAACCATCCAGGTGATGTTGATCTGGCGGGTGCTCTCGCCGATGCCGAGGCCCGGTGGTTGTTCGCCCGGTTCGCCGAGGGAACCGGCCGGTTCGAGCGAGCGCTCCAACTGGCCGTACCTCGCGTCGTTGACGTACAGCGCCGCGACCTCCGTGCTCTCCGGTGAGACCAGCAGCACGCTCGTCGGCCCGCCGGCCGCCGCGTGTGGCGCGCTCAGCAGCACCAGAGCGGTCGCGGCCGCCAGCCCGACCGCCGATCCGCACACTCCCCTTGCCTTCCCCATGTCCGATCCCCCAGCCGCCCTTCGGCGCGGCACCTCCGCACCGGTTCACTTCTGGTACACCGGCCGAGCCGTTCAGGTTCCCGATCCGGAGGACCCGGAACGAACTGATTCAGCGATCTTCAACGCCCGCTGCTTCGACGCCACCCCTTCGAGCCGCAGCGTCAGCCGCTCCCGGTCGCGCGTCCACAGCAGCGTCGGGCCCGCCATGCGCTCGGTGCGCCGCCACCGGTCGCCGTCGTCGTCCGTCAGTCGGAGGGTGAGCCGATGCGGCTGGGCGAACCACAGCGCCGCCTCCCCGCCCACGTCGAGCCACTCGGGCTGCAGCGGCACCGTCTTGGCGAAGCCCGGGTCGAGGAGTGCCGGGTACTCGTCGAGCCGGATCGTCCTGCCGTCCTCGTGCCAGCACAGGGTGAGCAGGGCGCGGCCGCCCGGCTCGCGCGTCACCGACACCGCGGCCGGTGTGCCGAGTGCGTCCGGCACTACGGGCGCGAACCCGGCGAGGCGCCGGGCCTCGC
Organism: Streptomyces kanamyceticus; assembly: GCF_008704495.1. Lineage (NCBI taxonomy): Bacteria > Bacillati > Actinomycetota > Actinomycetes > Kitasatosporales > Streptomycetaceae > Streptomyces > Streptomyces kanamyceticus. The sequence continues at coordinate 4,009,356 of NZ_CP023699.1, read as the reverse complement.
GCATCGGGACCGGATCGGCGCACGCGGGCACGCTCGCGCTGCCCGTCGGGGTCGCCGACGGGTCGTACCGCACCTCGACGCCGCCGAAGTCGAACCACTCGAAGACCGCGGCCCGCACCGGAGGCGTGAGCGCGAGCACCGTGAGCAGCCCGCAGAGCGCGGCCGTCACCGTCCGCCAGCGCATCCGAAGACCGCGCCGCAGCCTGTGCAGCCGCTCGACGGGGCCGGTCCGCTCGGTCACGGGAGGCGGGAGCTGCTCCGCGAGTATCTGCGCGATGACGCGCTCGGCCATCGAGTCGCCGCCCGAGCCGCCCCCGCCGTGCGCGTCCAGCGATCGGCCCAGGGCCCGCAGCTCCTGGCGGAGCCGCGCCGCCTTGGCCGCGTCGTCGTCCTCGCGGCGCCGCTCACTCATGTCCTCCACCTCCCTCCACCTCCCTCCCCGCTCCCCTTGCTCTCCTTGCTCTCCCCTCTCGCCTCTATCTCCTCGGGAAACAGCTGCCCCAGCTTGCGCAGCGCGCGGTTCAGCCGGGACTTCACCGTGCCCCGCGGCCAGCCGAGCGCCTGGGCCGTCTCCGCCTCGTCCATCTCCAGGAGATAGCGGTAGGTGACGACCAGGCGGTGATCGTCACTGAGCCGGTCGAGGGCGGCGAGCAGCGCCGCCCTGCGCTCGTCCTCCAGGGCCGCCACGGCCGGGTCCGCCGATTCCGGTATCAGCGGCTCCGCCTCGGCGAGCGCTGCCTCGCGGCCGACGACCGAACGCTGCCGGACCGCCGAACGCACTGTGTTCCTCGTCTCATTGGCGACGATCGAGAGCAGCCACGGCCTGAACGCCGAGCCGTCCCTGAATCTCCCCAGTGAGCAGTACGCCTTGAAGAAGGCCTGCTGCACCACGTCTTCCGCGTCCGATCCCGCTCCGAGTGCCGTCGCCGCCCTGAGAGCGATACCGGTGAACGCGCGCACCAATTCCGCATACGCCTCCGGCTCTCCGGCGCGCACGCGGGCGATCACCGCACCCTCGTCGACGACGCGGCCCCCCTCCAGGACCTCCCCCTGTGCCCTCACACTCTTGATACACCGGCCGGACGCGATCGGTTCCCACCCGTCACACACCTGTTTCCGAGCTATGAGAGTCACCTGAGAGAATGGGCCGCATGGCCTCAGACCGACCCCGTGTGCTTTCCGGAATCCAGCCCACCGCAGGCTCGTTCCACCTCGGCAACTACCTCGGCGCGGTCCGCCAGTGGGTAGCCCTTCAGGAGTCCCACGACGCCTTTTACATGGTGGTGGACCTGCACGCGATCACGGTTCCGCAGGATCCCGCGGAGCTGCGCGCCAACACCCGGCTCGCCGCCGCCCAGCTGCTCGCCGCCGGTCTCGACCCGGAGCGCTGCACGCTCTTCGTCCAGAGCCACGTGCCCGAGCACGCGCAGCTCGCCTGGGTCATGAACTGCCTCACCGGCTTCGGCGAGGCATCGCGCATGACGCAGTTCAAGGACAAGTCCGCCAAGCAGGGCGCCGACCGCGCCTCGGTGGGCCTCTTCACGTACCCGGTCCTCCAGGTCGCGGACATCCTGCTCTACCAGGCCAACGAGGTCCCGGTCGGCGAGGACCAGCGCCAGCACATCGAACTCACCCGTGACCTCGCCGAGCGTTTCAACGGCCGCTTCGGCGAGACGTTCACCGTCCCCTCCGCGTACATCCTCAAGGAGACGGCGAAGATCTACGACCTCCAGGACCCGTCGATCAAGATGAGCAAGTCGGCGTCCACGCCGAAGGGCCTGATCAACCTCCTCGACGAGCCCAAGGCCACGGCCAAGAAGGTCAAGAGCGCCGTCACCGACACCGACACGGTGATCCGCTACGACACGGCGGAGAAGCCGGGTGTCAGCAACCTCCTCTCCATCTACTCCACGCTCACCGGTACCGGTATCGCGGAACTGGAGCAGAAGTACGTCGGCAAGGGCTACGGTGCGCTCAAGACCGACCTCGCCGAGGTCATGGTCGAGTTCGTGACCCCGTTCCGGGACCGCACCCAGGCCTACCTGGACGACCCGGAGACGCTCGACTCGATCCTGGCCAAGGGCGCGGAGAAGGCACGTGCCGTCGCCGCGGAGACGCTCGCGCAGGCGTACGACAAGGTGGGCTTCCTGCCCGCCAAGCACTGAGCCCCACAGGACCGAGCACACAGCCCGGACCGAGCACGACAGCCGCACCCGCGCTGCCCAGCAGCGCCCCCTGCCCACCAATACGACGACAGGAGTACGACGTGGGGACCGTAACGATCGGTGTGTCGATCGCGGTCCCGGAGCCACACGGCAGCCTGCTCCAGGAGCGGCGCGCGGGCTTCGGGGACCCCGCGGCGCACGGCATCCCCACGCACGTGACCCTCCTCCCGCCCACTGAGGTGGACGCGTCCGCGCTGCCCGCGGTTGAGGCGCATCTGGATTCGGTCGCGGCGGCCGGGCGGCCCTTCCCGATGCGGCTTTCGGGGACGGGCACCTTCCGGCCGCTCTCGCCCGTCGTCTTCGTGCAGGTCGTCGCGGGCGGCTCGGCCTGCTCCTGGCTGCAGGAGCGGGTGCGGGACGCCTCGGGACCGATGGAGCGCGAGCTCCAGTTCCCCTACCACCCGCATGTCACGGTGGCGCACAGCATCTCCGAAGAGGCGATGGACCGGGCCTATCAGGAGCTCTCGGAGTACGAGGCCGAGTGGCCCTGCACCGGGTTCGCCCTGTACGAGCAGGGCTCCGACGGCATCTGGCGCAAGCTGCGCGAGTTCGTTTTCGGCGGCCCTGTAGTGCCCCCTCAGGCCCAGGCCCCGGCGGCCCGGGGTACGCTGCCCGCTCGCTGACGGGGGTCGCCCCCGGCAGATCGTGTTCCGGGGGGATCCATGCGCAGAACCGCGTCAGCTCGTGCCGTCACGAACACCACGCGCGGGTGGCGTGTCTCCGTGGTGCTCGCCGCGCTGGCCCTGACCGCCGTGGGCTGCGGCTCCGATCACGCGGATCCCAAGGACACCGGCAGCGGCTCCTCGACGGGTGCCGCCGCGTCCGCCAAGGGCGGATCGTGGTCCCTGAAGTATGTGGACAAGGCGGGCAAGGGTGAGCTGACCGCCGTCACCGCGACGTCCGCCGACGACATCTGGGCGGCGGGCTACGAGCTGCGCAACGGCATGATGGACGACCCGGACGCCCAGTATCTGCTGCACTACGAAGGCGGCGATTGGCGGCGGCAGAAGGCGCCCGCCGAACTCGACGGGAACATCTTTCACCCTCGGCTCGACTCCTCGGGTCCGGACGACGTGTGGCTCTTCGGCTCCGGCAAGGACGACGCGGTGGGCGTGGCCCGCTGGGACGGCAGCGGCTGGCAGCGCGTGCAGCGCCCGCCGGGCGCGGTCACCGACGCCAAGGTCCTCGCCCCCGACGACGTATGGGTGCTGAACGGCCAGCAGCAGGCGTACCACTGGGACGGCGGCCGCTGGAGCTCCCATGAGCTGCCCGCACACGCCACGGCGCTCGGCGGCACGGCGCGCGACGGTCTGTGGGCGGTCGGCTTCCGCGACAGCGGCCCCGGAGTGGGCGGCGAGGGCCGCGAGCTCAGCCAGCCCGCCGCGATGCACTGGGACGGCGCCTCCTGGAAGCTCACGCCGACGCCGACCTACCGCTTCCCCGACCCCGTTCCGCCCGAGGCGGGAGCCTTCCTCGACGACGTGGAAGTGGTCTCTCCGAAGGAGGTGTGGGCGAACGGCTCGCACGACTTCAACCACGGAGAGGTCGATCAGGAGCCCCCGATCGAAGACGTCCTGCTGCGCTGGGACGGCTCCCGGTGGCACGAGCGGAGGGGCGCCGACCGGGATCCGTGTCTCACCAGGAGCATCGTCACGCACGGCGCCGATGGAGGGCTCCTCTTCGGAGTAGGCCGTTACCGCTCGCCTGAGGGCCGCTGCACCAAGGTGTCCTGGCCGCGTCTGCCCGTGGAGGGCAAGGTCACGGCCAAGGGCAAGCAGCAGCTCTGGCTCGACCCGATCGTGCCGGTGCCGGGGACGCGGAAGTTCGTCGGCGTGGGCAAGGTCTACGTGTTGCAGAGCGGCGGCCCGCTGCTCCTGCCCGCCGTCGCCACGTACGAGCCCCCTCGGGGCGACTAGACCCGCAGCCGTCGCCTGACCGGCACCCGTCGCCTAGACCGGCAGCCGTCGGAACAAGGGCCTCGGTGCGTGCCGCAGCGCCGACATGACGACCCGCAGCGCCCCGGGCACCCACACCGTCTCCGAGCGTCGCCGCAGGCCCGTCTCGATGGCCTCCGCCACCGCGTCCGGGGTGGTCGCCATGGGCGCCTCCTCCAGGCCCGCCGTCATCTTCGACCGCACGAAGCCGGGGCGGACGACCATCACGTGCACCCCGGTGCCGTGCAGCGCGTCGCCGAGGCCCTGGGCGAAGGCGTCGAGGCCCGCCTTGCTGGAGCCGTAGATGAAGTTCGAGCGGCGGGCCCGCTCGCCCGCCACCGAGGAGAGCACCACCAGGGAGCCGTGTCCCTGCGACTGCAGCGCCCGCGCGCAGACCAGGCCCGCCGAGATCGCGCCGGTGTAGTTGGTCTGTGCGACGCGCACCGCGGAGAGCGGCTCGTCCTCGTCGCGCGCCTGGTCGCCGAGGATCCCGAAGGCGAGCAGCACCATGTCGATGTCGCCCTCGGTGAAGATCTTGCCGAGGGACTCCTCGTGGGACTCGGGGTCGAGGGCGTCGAAGGCAACGGTGCGCACGTCCGCGCCCATGTCGCGCAGTGCGGCCGCGGCCTTCTCCAGGTCCGCCGAAGGACGCCCGGCCAGCCATACGGTGCGGGTGCGGCGTGCCACGAGGCGGCGCGCGGTGGCCAGGCCGATCTCGGAGGTGCCGCCGAGGACGAGCAGGGACTGAGGGGTGCCGAAGGCGTCTTTCATGAGTACCGGTCTCCTAGAGGTCGAGGCGGCGGGAGAGGTCCGAGCGGAACACGCCGCGCGGGTCGAGATCGGCCCGCAGAGCGCGGAAGTCGTCGAGCCGCGGATACATCGCGGCGAGCGTCTCGGGCCGCAGCCGCGAGTCCTTGGCGAGATAGACGCGCCCTTCGGCGGCGGCCACCTCCTCGTCGAGTTCGTCGAGGAAGGAGCCGAGTCCCGGCAGGTTCGCCGGGATGTCGAGGGCGAGGGTCCAGCCGGGCATCGGGAAGGACAGCCAGCCGGGATCGCCCTCTCCGAAGCGCTTGAGTACGGCGAGGAAGGAGGGGCAGCCGCGGTCCGAGATGCGCCGCACGATGCGGCGCAGGGCCTCCTCCTTGCCGTATCCGACGACGAATTGGTACTGCACGAAACCGCCGCGTCCGTAGATGCGGTTCCAGTGCGGGACGCCGTCCAAGGGGTGGAAGAACGTGGAGATCTTCTGCAGCTCGCCGGTGCGGGAGCGGGGCGCCTTGCGGTACCAGAGTTCGTTGAACAGGCCCACCGACGCCTTGCCGAGCAGCCCCTCCGGTACGAACGAGGGGGCGGCGGGCAGTTGTCCGGGGCGGAACGCCAGTGGGGCTCTACGCGCGCGTGCCCGGGCCGGGAGCGCGTCCAGGGGTGCGTGGTCGCCGCGGGTCAGGACCGAGCGGCCCATGGCCGCGCCGCGCGCGAGGAGGTCGATCCAGGCCACCGAGTAGCGGTAGCGGTGGTCGGTGGCGGCGAGGCGGGCCATCAAGTCGTCGAGGTCCGTGGCGCGTTCCGTGTCGACGCTCATCAAGGACGTCTCGACCGGCTGCAGTTGGACGGTCGCCGAAAGGATCATGCCGGTCAGGCCCATGCCGCCCGCCGTGGCGTCGAACAGGGGCGTGCCGGGCGTGACCGTGTGGACGGTGCCGTCGGCGGTGAGCAGGTCCATCGCGAGCACGTGCCGGGAGAAGGATCCCGAGACGTGGTGGTTCTTGCCGTGGATGTCGGCGCCGATGGCTCCGCCGACCGTCACGTAGCGGGTCCCGGGGGTCACCGGCACGAACCAGCCGAGGGGGAGCAGGACTTCCATCAGGCGGTGCAGCGAGATCCCCGCCTCGCACACGACCGTGGCTCCTGGCGCGTCGGTGCCCGACCCCCGGGTGGTGTCGATGGTGCGCACCCGGTCCAGGCCCGTCATGTCGAAGACGGCGCCGCCCGCGTTCTGTGCCGCGTCTCCGTAGGCACGGCCCAGGCCCCGGGGGATGCCGCCGCGCTCCCCGCAGTCACGCACCGCGGCGACGGCCTCCTCCTGGGTGCGCGGCCTGACGAGCCGGGCGGTGGTCGGGGCGGTGCGGCCCCAGCCGGAGACGGACACGGCGTCCGACATGACCACGGGCGCGGGGACGGCGGGGGAGCCGGTCGAGGGGGCGGCGAGGGAGTCGGTGGGGGAGTCGGCAGGCATGCGAACGACCGTATCGCCCATACTGGGATACTTTGCTCCTAATCATCCATCTCCTCACCGAAATGGGTGATTGATGGAGTGTCACTCAACATTGCCGTAAATATTGGTGCGTTGCCTAGAAGAGTCGATATGCCCAGCTCTCGACATGTCTTCGAAAAAGAGGCCACATGCACGACATGGACCACCGGTTGCTGGCGGCCCTGCGCGATTGCGGCGCGAATCCGCGCGTGGCGTCCGCCGCGCGCGCCCTCTCCTGGAGCGGTGAGCACGGCGCGCTCTGGATCGCCGCCGGACTCACCGGCGCCTACGTGGACCGCGAGCGGCGCGGCGCGTGGCTGCGCGGCACGGCGCTGACCGTCGCCGCCCACCTGGTCAGCATGGGCGTCAAGCAGGTCGTGCGCCGACCGCGCCCCAACAGTCGCGGCGTCGTGCCCCTCGTGCGCACCTCGGGCCGCCACTCCTTCCCCAGCTCGCACGCCACCTCGGCGGCGGCCGCCGCCGTCGCGTACGGCGCCCTGGGCCCCGTCGGCGCCCATCTCGTCCCGCCGCTCGCCGCCGCCATGTGCGTGTCCCGGATGGTCGTCGGCGTGCACTACCCGACGGACGTGGCCGCGGGCGCGGCGCTCGGGGCGCTGACCGCGCGGGCGGGAGCCGCCTGGATGAACGGAGGCCGCACTCATGCCTGAACGTTCCGCCACTCTGGAACGCGCCCGTCCGCCCCAGCCGCCGAGGCCGGGACCCATCAGCCTGCCGCTCGGCCTCCTGAAGACCGCGCGGCCCCGCCAGTGGGTGAAGAACGTGCTGGTCGTCGCGGCTCCCGCGGCCGCGGGCGAGCTCTTCTCACGCCATGCGCTCAGCCAACTCGCGATCGTCTTCGTGCTGTTCACCGCCGCCGCGTCCGCCGTCTACCTGATCAACGACGCGCGCGACGCCGACGCGGACCGCGCCCACCCCACCAAGTGCCGCAGACCGGTCGCGGCAGGACAGGTGCCGGTGCCCGTCGCGTACGCCGTCGGGGGAGTGCTCGCGGTGCTCGCCCCGGTGACCGCCGCGGTGCTGTGCACCCCGCTGACGGCCGCGCTCCTCGCCGCGTACGTAGGGATGCAACTCGCCTACTGCGTCAGCCTCAAGCACGTCCTGGTCGTCGACCTGACGATCGTGACGACCGGTTTCCTGATGCGCGCCATGATCGGCGGACTCGCGCTCGGCATCCCGCTGTCGCGCTGGTTCCTGATCACCACGGGCTTCGGGGCGCTCTTCATGGTCTCCGCCAAGCGCTACTCGGAGGCCGTGCAGATGGCAGGGAGCTCCGAAAAGCTCGGCGCCACGCGCGCGTTGCTGACCGAGTACACCACCGGCTATCTGCGCTTCGTGTGGCAGCTGGCCGCAGGGGTCGCCGTCCTGGCGTACTGCCTGTGGGCCATGGAGAGCGGCGGTACCGCCAACGGCAGCCTGCTGCCCTGGCGCCAGCTGTCCATGGCGGCGTTCATCCTCGCGATCCTGCGCTACGCCGTCTTCGCCGACCGGGGCACGGCGGGTGAGCCCGAGGACGTCGTGCTGCGCGACCGGGCGCTCGCCGTCATCGGCCTGGTGTGGCTCGCCATGTACGGCCTCGCCGTCACGGACTGGTGAGTGTGAAAACCCAACGCGATCGGCTGCGGGCGCTGGGGCCCGAACTGCTCGGCTTCGCCGCCGCGGGGATCTGCGCGTACGCCGCCGATCTCGGCCTCTTCGTCTGGCTGCGCGGACCCGTCGGCATGGACCCGCTGACCGCCAAGGCACTGTCCTTCGTGGCGGGCTGCTCGGTCGCGTACGCGGGCAACGCGCTCGGCACCTACCGGCGCGAGACCGCCGACGCCTCGCGGCTGCGGCAGTACGCGGTCTTCTTCGCCGTCAACATCGCGGGAGCCCTGGTGCAACTCCTGTGCATCGCCGTGTCCCACTACGGCCTCGGCTTCACGTCGCAGCGCGCGGACACCGTCTCCGGAGCGGGCATCGGTATGGCGTTCGCCACTGTTCTGCGGTTCTGGGGTACTCGGACGTTGGTCTTCCGGACATCGGGCAGGACTGTGAGCAGGGAGGCGTCATGGACTGGCTGAAAAAACTGCCCGTGATCGGGCCGCTCGTCGAACGGGCCATGCGCACGCACGCGTGGCACGCCTACGAGCGGCTCGACCGCGTGCACTGGGCCCGCCTCGCCGCGGCCATGACGTTCATCAGCTTCCTCGCGCTCTTCCCGCTGCTCACCGTCGCCGCCGCGGTCGCCGCCGCGACGCTCTCGAAACAGCAGCAGGACAAGCTGCAGGACAAGATCTCCGAGCAGGTCCCCGGGATCGCCGACCAGCTGAACCTGGACGCGCTCGTCGCCAACGCGGGCACCATCGGTCTCGTCGCGGGCGCCCTGCTGCTCTTCACCGGCATCGGCTGGGTCGGCTCGATAAGGGAGTGCCTGCGGGCCGTCTGGGAGCTGGCGGACGAGGAGGAGAACCCCGTCCTGCGCAAGGTCAAGGACGCCGGGGTGCTCATCGGGCTCGGCGGCGCGGGCCTCGCCTCCGTCGCGGCCTCCGGGCTCGCCTCGACCGCCGTCGGCAGGACCGCCGACTTCCTCGGCATCGACGAGCAGGGCTGGGGCGCGCTGCTGCTCAGGATCCTCGCCTTCGCGATCGCCGTCCTCGCGGCCTTCCTGCTGCTGCTCTACGTCCTGACGCTGCTGCCCGGAGTACAGCCGGAGCGGCGCGACCTCTTCATCGCCGGGCTGATCGGCGCGGCCGGGTTCGAGCTCCTCAAGCTGCTGCTCGGCGGCTATATGAAGGGCGTTGCCGCCAAGAGCATGTACGGCGCCTTCGGAGTGCCCGTCGCGCTGCTCCTGTGGATCAACTTCACGGCGAAGCTGCTGCTGTTCTGCGCGGCCTGGACGGCGACGCGGCGGGCCTCCCACAAGGAGGGGGCGGAAACCGAAGAGGCCGCCTCCGTAGAGACGGCCTCCGAAGGGACGGCCTCCGAAGAGGCCGGTGTCAGGCGCGCGGAGCGCGGCGACCGGCCTGGCCCGGCAGCGGCAGCCGACGCCTGATCACGAAGACACCGGCGGCGAGCACGGCGAGCACGCCGCCCGTCACGCCGAGCGCGATGCCCATGCCGTTCGACCCGTTGTCGGAGGCGTGGGCCGCGTTCTCGGTGCCGGAGCCCTCGCCGCCGCTGCCGGGAGCGCCCTTGCCCGCGCCGGTGGAGGCGCCCTTCGGGGCGACGAGCTCACCCACCGGGTCGACCTTGCCCGAGGCCTTGAAGCCCCAGTCGAAGAGCCGCTCGGTCTCCTTGTAGACCGCGTGGGTCTCGGTGGAGGAGGGGTTCATGACGGTGACGAGGAGGACCTTGCCGTTCCGTTCGGCAACACCGGTGAAGGTGTTTCCCGCGTTCGTGGTGTAGCCGTTCTTGACGCCCGCGATGCCCTTGTAGGGGTTGACGCCGGGGGCTCCGGTGAGCAGCCGGTTGGTGTTCTGGATCTCGAAGGACTCGCGCTTGGTCTTGCCCTTGTCCTTGCCCTTGGTGACCTTCTTGGTCTCGCCGGGGAACTTGGCCGTGGCGGTCGCGCAGTACTCGCGGAAGTCCTTCTTCTGCAGTCCGGAGCGGGCGAACAGCGTCAGGTCGTACGCGGAGGAGACCTGGCCCTTGGCGTCGTAGCCGTCGGGGGAGACCACGTGCGTGTCGAGCGCCTGGAGGTCCACGGCGTGCTTCTGCATGTCCTTGACGGTCTGCGGGACGCCGTCGTTCATCGCGGACAGGACGTGCACCGCGTCGTTGCCGGACTTCAGGAAGACGCCGAGCCACAGGTCGTGGACGGAGTACGTCTCGTTCTCCTTGATGCCGACCATGCTGCTGCCCGCGCCGATGCCGGCCATGTCGGAGAGCGCGACCTTGTGCTTCTGCGTCTTGGGGAACTTCGGCAGAACCGTATCTGCGAAGAGCATCTTGAGGGTGCTCGCCGGGGGCAGCCGCCAGTGCGCGTTGTGCGAGGCGAGCACCTCGCCGGACTCCGCGTCCGAGACGATCCAGGAGCGTCCCGTCAGGTCCTTGGGCAGCACGGGGGCGCCGGACTTGAGCCGCACCTGGGTGCCGGGCTTGCCGAGCTGGGCGCCGCCGACGGTGGACATCTTGCCGGGCGGCTTCGGTTGGTCGTCGCCCCCTCCGGGCTTACCGTCCGCGAGTGCGGGCGCCGCGGTCGACATGGACAACAATGCGGCGGAAGCGACCAAGAAGGCGGTCTTTTTCAAGGCAGGCACGGACGAGAACGTACAGGGCGCCGCTGTGGAAGTCGTCGCCGAGGTGCGCTGTGTCCCGGCCTCCCCACCCCGGCGGCGGTGCGGAGAGAGGCCTCGCGATACTGAACGTATGAAGCTCAGCCGCCCGGTCTCCTGGTTCCTGCTCGCCTTCGGGGTGTGGAGCTGGTTCATCTGGATCACTTTCGTCAAGAACCTGTGGAAGGACGGCAGTGGGCTGGCCTTCGATGACGCAGACAACCCGACCGGGTACTTCTGGGTGCACCTGACGCTCGCCGTTGTCTCCTTTGTCTTGGGGACGGTGGTTGGGGTCATCGGGTTCCGTGGAGTGCGTGCCTTGCGCGCAAGGTCATAGCCGTGGTCGTTCTCCTGGTCCTCATGGGCCTTGCCGTCCTCGCGGCCTTCGCCGGACTTCACTGGTACGTGTGGCGTCGCCTCGTGCGGGACACCACCACTCCCGGGTCCCTCGTCCGGCACGTCGGGACGGTGCTCGTCGTGGCCGCGCCGGTCGTGATGGTCGCGGCGCTGGTGACCGAGCGGGCCGGTGCGCCGTTCTGGCTCCAGCGGGTCCTGGCCTGGCCGGGCTTCCTGTGGATGGCGCTCTTCCTCTATCTGGTGCTCGCGCTGGTGGTGGGGGAGGCGGTGCGGGTGCTGTTGCGGGGGTGGGTGCAGCGGGGTGGTGCGGCTGTCGCGGATGCGCCCACTGCGTCCACTGCGCCCACTGCGGACGTGCCCTCCGAGAAGGTGTCCTCCGGAGCGGCCGTTTCCCAGGAGGCCCGCTCCGTAGAGGTCCCTTCCGAGGCGCCGGTCGAGGAACCCGTAGAGAAGCCCGTAGAGAAGCCCGTAGAGAAGCCCGCCGCGCGCCCCGCTCCCTCGCGGCGGCTCTTCGTCTCCCGTGTCGTCGGTGGGACCGCCGCGGCCGTCGCGGCGGGGACCGTCGGCTACGGGGCGTACGGCGTGCTGCGCGGCCCCAAGGTGAAGCGGGTCACCGTGCCGCTGGCCAAACTGCCGCGCGCGGCGCACGGGTTCCGGATCGCCGTGGTCAGTGACATCCACCTCGGGCCGATCCTCGGCAGGAACTTCACGCGGCGCGTGGTCGACACGATCAACGCCACGCAGCCCGATCTGATCGCCGTCGTGGGCGACCTGGTGGACGGCAGCGTCGAGGACCTGCGGCCCGCCGCCGCGCCGCTCGCCGGGCTGCGGGCGCGGCACGGCGCGTTCTTCGTCACCGGCAACCACGAGTACTTCTCCGGGGCCGAGCAGTGGGTCGAGCACGTGCGTGAGCTGGGGCTGCGGCCGCTGCGGAACGCCCGCACCGAGCTGCCCGGCTTCGACCTCGCGGGGGTCGACGACGTGGCGGGCGAGAGCGAGGGGAAGGGGCCCGACTTCGCCGAGGCGCTCGGCGACCGGGACCGCTCGCGGGCCTCCGTGCTCCTCGCCCACCAGCCCGTCGTCATCCACGACGCCGTCGAGCACGGTGTCGACCTGCAGCTCTCGGGGCACACCCACGGCGGCCAGCTGTGGCCCGGCAACCTCATCGCCGACCTGGCCAATCCGACGCTCGCGGGCCTGGAGCGGTACGGCGACACCCAGCTGTACGTGACCCGTGGCGCGGGCGCGTGGGGGCCGCCGGTGCGGGTCGGGGCGCCGTCGGACATCACGGTCGTGGAGTTGGCGTCGCGCCGGGTCTGAAGTGCCCTCCTCGGGGGTGGTTGAGCTGAAACTGGTCGGATCTGGCCGGATATCGGCGAGTCCTGGGGTGACGCGGTGACACCGGGCGGTCTCTCTGCGCAGCATTGGTGTCGGATGTTTGTGCGGTTCTTGACGCGTGCTGTGCCGGAGGGGGAACCAGGATTGTTGAGACGTGATGTCTTCCGCCTGCCACCGCACCCGGCGTCCGTGCCGCTCGCCCGGACCCGGGTGCGTGATCATTTGTCGGCCTGGGGGCAGGCGCCGGGGAAGGGGGCGCTCGACGACACCGTGCTGCTCGTGTCGGAGCTCGCGACGAACGCGATCCTCCACGGGCCCGTCACCGAGCGAGATTTCGAGGTCGCGGTGACGGTGCTCGCCGACGGGGCGTGCTTCATCGAGGTGTCCGACGAGGGACTCTCCGGGCCTGAGCCGCGCGGCTCGGGTGGCTGGGAGGACGAGGGCGGCCGCGGCCTGCGCCTTCTCGACGCGCTCGCGGACGCGTGGGGTGTGTGGCGGCGCGGTGGCGACGGCAAGACGGTCTGGGCGCTGGTGCGGGGGTGATCCGGTGGCACCCACCGGGCGAACGGGCTCGCGCCGCGTCGCCGACGTCCGCGTTGCCCTGCGTCGACTACACGGGCCCGCGTCGGCTTGTGTCGCCCCGCCTCAGCTCGCGCAAGCCCTCGTCACAGGGGGCCCGGCGCGGGGGGCCCGCCAATCCCCTCACCCCCCACCGGCAACGTAACCACCACCGCAAGCCCCGCCCCCGGCGCCGTACGTACCGCCACCTCACCGCCGTGTGCCGTGACTACGGCCCGTACGATCGCCAGGCCCAACCCGCTGCCCGCGCCCCCGCCCGTGCGGAAGAAGCGGTCGAAGATTCTTGTGGCGTCCTCGGGGGTGAGGCCGGGGCCCTCGTCCGTGACGCGTAGTCGTACGGACCCGGCGGTGCGCTCCGCTTCGAGCGTGACGGGTGTCGATGGCGGGGTGTGCACGCGGACGTTGGTGATGAGGTTGCCGAGTACCTTGCGCAGGCCCGATTCGTCGGCGCGGACCAGGAGCGGGCCGTCCGCGTGGACCGTGAGCGGGCGTAGGGGGTCCTGGGCCCGCAAGTCGTCCGCCGCCTCCCGGACGAGGCGGCTCAGGTCGACGTCCCGCAGCCGCAGTTCGGGGCGCTGGTCCAAGCGGGCCAGGGTCAGGAGTTCGTCGACCAGGCGGCTCATCCGGTCCGTCTCGGCGTTGACGCGCCCCCACGCGCGCGTGCGCTCCTCCGGGTCGGCCAGCATCCCCTTGTCGTACAGCTGGAGGTAGCCGCGGATCGCGGACAGCGGCGTACGCAGCTCGTGCGAGGCGTCCGCGACGAAGCGGCGCAGGCGGTCCTCGCTGCGTTCGCGGGTCTCGAAGGCCGATTCGACCTGGTGGAGCATGGAGTTGAGGGCCACGCGCAGCTGTTCGGTCTCGGTGACCGCGTCGGGGCGGGAGGGGACGCGGCGCGTCAGGTCGCCCTCGGCGATCGCGGACGCGGTCTCCACCATGTCCTCCAGGGGGCGGAGGCGGTGGTGCGCGGCGAGCATCGTCAGGACGGCCAGGAGCCCCAACAGGACCACTCCGAAGGCGGCGTCGAGTTTGAGGGCCTTCTTGATGCCGGAATGCAGGCTCTCCGTAGAGGTGGCCAGCAGGACGGTCGTGCCGTCCTTGAGGCGCGCGCCCACCGCGCGGTAGGGGGTGCCGCCCAGGGTGACGTCGTGCGGGTCTCCGGAGGCGGCCAGCGCGGCGGGGTCGTCGACGGCGTCGGCCAGTGCGCGCTGGCGCGCCGTCGGTTCGAGGGTGCCGATCGCCAGCGGCTTCCCGGCGGGGCCGACCGCGACGAACACGCTGTCCGCGCTGGGGAGTCCCTTCGTGTCCCCGCTGCCGGGGGAGAGTTTGTCCAGGGCCACCCCGAGTTCGCTGAGGTACTCGATCTGCTTCATGGTGAATCCCATGCGTTCCAACGACTCGCGTGACGTGGCCAGTTGCGTGTCCACGTTGGCGAGCACGTAGTGGCGCATGCCCATGAGGCTCACGGCCGCCGCGGCGACGATGCCGAGGGCGAGGAGCGCCACGTTCACGAGGGTGAGCCGGGCCCGCAGCGAGTGCATGCCACGGCGCACGCGGCGCCCGCGGCGCCCGCGAGGCCCGCGACGCCCGCCCCGTGCGGCCACGCGGGCCCGTGACGTCACGCGAGCCCGTATCCGACGCCCCGCCGCGTCGTGATCAGCGGCGGCCCGATGGCGTTCAGTTTGCGCCGCAGATAGCTGATGTAGGTCTCCACGACGGTCGACTCCGCCGTGTGCTCGTAGCTCCATACGTGGCGCAGGAGCTGCTCCTTGGAGACGACGCGGCCGCCGTTGCGCACCAGGAAGCGCAGCAGGGCGTACTCGGTGGGGGTGAGCTGCGCCGTGCGGCCCGCGCGGCGCACCAGGTACGTCGTCTCGTCCAGTTCCAGGTCTCCGTAGCGCAGTGGCGGGCGCTCCGGGAGCACGTCGCGCGCTCTGGTGCGGCGCAGGACCGCGCCGATGCGGGCCACCACCTCGTCGATGTTGAACGGCTTGGTGATGTAGTCGTCGCCGAAGCCGAGCGCGCCGACGATCTCGGCGGGCGCGTCCCGCGCGGTCAGGAAGACGACCCCCACCTCCGGCAGGCGCGCCCGCAGTTCCCTGCCGAGCGCCCTGCCGTCGCCGTCCGGCAGCATCACGTCGAGCAGCGCCACGTCGGGCCGGGTGCGCCCGGCGTGTTCGAGCGCCTCGCGCACGGTGGCCGCGACCATCACGTCGAAGCGGTGGTAGCGCAGGGCGATGGCCAGGATGTCCGCGATGCTCGGCTCGTCCTCGACGACGAGGACGGTCGCGTCGCGCGTCCGTCCGACATCTGTTCCACGGGCGTCTTCGGCGTGGCTCATGCCTTCAGTATCGGCGCGGCCGAGGTACGAAGTGCCCTTACACGCCTTGGAGTTGCTTGAGAATCATGGCCGCGCCGTGCCGTTCGAACCGCCGCGCCGCCGATGCTGAGGCACCGGAGCGACAGGGCGTCGGGGGACACGACAAGGCGACGAAGGGAAACGCATCGTGGCGGCATTGGCGCGCTGGTGCCTGCGGCACCGGCTGGTGGTCCTGGTGCTGTGGGTGGGGGCACTGTTAGGTCTGGGTACGGCCGGTACGCAGGCGGGCACCGACTACTCGAACGTCTTCTCCCTGCCGGACACCGATTCCAAACAGGCGTACGACCTGATGACCAAGGCGTTCCCGGAGCGCTCGGGCGACACGGACACCGTGGTGTGGCGGGTCTCCGAGGGGTCCGTGCGGGACGCGGACGTACGGTCCAGGATCGAGCCCGAGCTGACGCGGATCGCGGGCATGGCGGGCGTCGGCGAGGTCGCGAGTCCGTACGCGTCCCAGCGGGCGGGCGCCGCGCAGATCAGCGAGGACGGACGGATCGCCTACGCGGAGGTGACCTTCGGCAAGCAGGCGGACGCCGTGCCGAAGGCCCTGGTCGAGGACGTGGTGGACACCGCGCGGGCGGCCGGGCGGGACGGCCTCCAGGTCGAACTGGGCGGCCAGGCGATCACCCGCGTCCAGGAGCCGCCCACCGGCACCGCCGAGCTGGTCGGCATCGCCGCCGCCGCGATCGTCCTCTTCCTGGCCTTCGGGGCGCTCTTCGCGATGCTGCTGCCCATCGTCGTCGCGGTCTTCGGAGTCGGCCTCGGCATGCTGTCGACGATGCTGCTCAGCCACGTCGCGGACATCCCCGAAGTGGCGCCGCTGCTCGGCTCGTTGATCGGTCTCGGCGTCGGCATCGACTACGCCCTGTTCATCGTCACGCGGCACCGGCGCGGCATCCTGCGCGGGCTCGCGCCCGAGGAGTCCGCGGTGCGGGCGATGAACACCTCGGGGCGCGCGGTCATCTTCGCGGGCGGCACGGTGTGCATCGCGCTCGCCGGGATGCTCGTGATGAACATGCGCTTCCTGGACGGCGTGGTCATCGCCGCGTCCCTCACCGTGGTCCTGAGCGTCCTCGCCGCGACCACCCTGCTGCCCGCGCTCCTCGGCCTGCTCGGGCCGCGCGTGCTCAGCCGCCGCCAGCGCCGCGCACTCGCCGCTGCAGGGCCGGAGTCGGAGGAGCCGAACGGGCTCGCGGCGCGCTGGTCCTCGTACGTCCAGCGCAGGCCCCGGCCGATCGCGCTGCTCGCCGTGGCGGTGATGGCGGTGCTCGCGCTGCCGCTGCTCTCGCTGCGGCTCGGCGCGACCGACCAGGGCAACCACCAGGAGTCGACGACGACCCGGCAGGCGTACGACATGCTGGCCGAAGGATTCGGGCCCGGCTTCAACGGGCCGCTCCAAGTGGTCGCCGAACGGGCCGGCAAGGCGGCCACCGGGGACCTGGTGGAGCGGATCCGTGCCACCGAAGGCGTCGCGCGGGTCGCCGCCGCGCCGCCCGCCGACGGCATCTCGGTCATCCAGGTGGTGCCCACGACCTCGCCCCAGTCCGAGGAGACCGACCGGCTCATCGACCGCCTCAGGGACGACGTGATCCCCGAAGCGGGGGTCGAGGCCCACGTGGGCGGGGTGACGGCGGTGTTCAAGGACTTCGCCGCGGTGACCGCCGACCGGCTGCCCTACTTCGTGGGAGCCATCATCGGGCTGGGCTTCCTGCTGTTGCTGGTCGCCTTCCGCTCCCTCGTGGTGCCGCTGACCGCGGCCCTGATGAACCTGATCGCGGCGGCCGCGTCCTTCGGAGTGCTCGTCGCGATCTTCCAGTGGGGCTGGGGGACCGAACTGCTCGGCATCGGCAAGGAGGGGCCCATCACCGCCTTCCTGCCGGTCATCATGCTCTCGCTGCTCTTCGGACTCTCGATGGACTACCAGGTGTTCCTGGTGAGCCGCATGCACGAGGAGTGGGTGCACACCAAGGACAACGCCCGTGCCGTGCGGGTGGGGCTCGCCGAGACCAGCAGGGTCATCAACTGCGCGGCCCTGATCATGATCTGTGTGTTCTCCGCGTTCGTGCTGAGCGGCGACCTGGAGGGCGCCATGGCGGGCATCGGGCTCGCCGCGGCGGTGGCCCTGGACGCGTTCATCCTGCGCACGGCCCTGGTCCCTGCCGTGATGCATCTGCTCGGCCGCGCCAACTGGTGGCTGCCCGCGGGTCTGGAGAAGCGGCTTCCGCACCTGGCGGTGGAGCCGCGCGAGTCGGACTCGGAGCCAGACCCGGGGCCGGACCCGGGGCCGGACCCGGCGCCGGTGCCGGGTCCGTCGCTCGAAACCGTGCCCCACGCGCGCGTGCCTCAGATGGACGCACCCAGGGGCGCGTCGGTGGTGCACGGTTTCGTCCGCACCGCCGACGGCGAACCGCTCCAGGGCGCGATCCTCACGCTGCTCTCCAAGGGCGGGCGCCAACTGGACCGCGTCACGTCCCTGGCCGACGGCTCGTACATCGTCGCGGCCCCCGCGCCTGGCGCCCACCTGCTCGCGGCCACGGCCCCAGGACACGCATCCAGCGCCCGCCACGTGATGGTCGGTGACGAGCCACTGACGTACGACGTGACGCTGACCGGGGACGGGGTGGACGCCGTGAACTGACCCTGGTTCGCCGTCCGTTGTCAGACGAGGGCGCCGTCCGCCTCAGCTTCCGCCGGGCGTGCAGGGAGCGCGAAGCGGCGCACCCCCGGCACCGCCGCCGTCCCCGCGCACGCCACGGCCACCAGGACGGCCGCGATCCCCAGGGGGACCCCGGGCCCCCAGGCGTCCGCCGCCAGGGGCGCCAGGACGTATCCCAGGGGCATCGCGGCCATCGAGAGCAGCCAGTCGTACGAGGTGACGCGGGCCAGCGCCCCGGCCGGTATCGCCGCCTGTACCGAGGTGTCCCACACGGGGCTGAGGAAGCCGAGACCGGCCTGGGCCAGGCCGTAGGCGGCGATGACGGCCGGGGCCGGGGCCTGGCAGGCGAGCAGGGCGAGCGGCAGCGCGTACGTCGAGAGCCCGAGGTTGGCCATGAGCACAGGACGCCGGGGCCGGGCGCGCCCGGCGAGCAGGGAGCCGAGGAGGAGGCCGACGGCGCCGACCTCCAGGAGCCAGATCCAGACCCCCTCGCCGCCCAACTCCGCGACGGCGACGGCGGGTCCGAGGGTCATCAGGACGGCCGCGGCCCCGTTCCACGCGGAGTGGCCGAGCAGGCTCGTCCAGTACCAGTCGCGGCCGCGCACCTCCTGCCAGCCCTCGACGAGGTCCTTGCGCAGGGAGCTCCGGCCGACGGATTCCACGGGGGCGGCGCGGTGGAGGCGGAGCACCGACAGGAGGCACGCGCTGACGGCGAAGGAGGCGGCGTCGAGGACGAAGGCCCAGCCGGGGCCCGCGAACGCGACGAGCAGCCCGGCGAGCACGGGTCCGCCGAGGGCGGTGCCGCTCTTGACCACGCCGAGCAGTGAGTTGGCGCCGAGCCTGTCCTGTTCGGCGACGGTGCCGGTGATGAGCGGCGGCAGGGTCGGCATGGAGAAGGCGGACGCGGCCCCGCCGACGGCCGAGGCGGCGGCGATGTGCCACAACTGAGGATCCCCGCCGAGCAGTTCGATGCCTACGAAGAGCTGTGTCGCGCAGCGTGTGACGTCGGTGAGGAGCGCGACGGTGCGGGCGTCGAACCGGTCGCCGACGACACCGCCGAGCGGCAGCAGGAGCAGCCGGGGTCCCATCGCGCAGCCGAGGACGAGGGCGAGGTCGGAGGTGGACCCGGTGGCGCGGAGCACGGCGAGGGTGAGCGCGGCCGGGATGACGGCGTCGCCGACGAGGGACAGGGAGCGGCCGAGGAAGAGGAGGCGGAAGGAACGGTTTCGCAAGAGGAGTTGAGGCAGGAGGAGTTGAGGCAGGAACCGGGACATGGGAGCGGACTGTATTTCGTTTCCGAACTATTCGTCAACGAAATATATGGACCCGAAGTACGCTGCTCTCCATGGCGGATGCGAAGAAGAGCGGGGACCGGCACCGGGATCAGGACTGGACGGACGGGCACCTGGAGCGATGGCTCCCGGTCCTGCCCACCCTCGACCCGGACGTCGAAGGCGCCGTCACGCGCATGAAGAAGCTGACCGTCCACCTGCGCCGGGTCCGTGAGCAGTCCCTGACCGACTTCGACCTGGATCGCCACGAGTTCGACACCCTGCACAAGCTGGCGGGCCGCGGCGGTTCGGCGACCCCCTCCGAACTGGCCGCCGACCTGGACCTGGCACCCGCCTCCGTGACCGGCCGCCTGGACGGCCTGGAGCGCCGCGGCCTGATCCGCCGCACGCCCTCCAAGAGGGACCGCCGCAGGGTCGACGTGGGGCTCACGGAGCAGGGCAGGGTGACCTGGCTCGGCGCGATGGGTGTGGTGGGCCACGAGGAGGACCGGCTGTTCGGAGTGCTCCCGAAGGAGGAGCGCGCCCAGCTCTCGGACATGCTGCGCCGGATCATGGTGCTGGCGGAGGAGGGCGGCGGGGCGGGCTGGGACCGCTCCTGACCGGCCCGCCCCCAGGGCCTGTCCGGCGGATCATGGCGCTGTCGCGGGGTCTGGCACGCGCTCCCCCAAGCTCTCGGCTTCGCTCGAGCAGGGGAGGCCCCACTGCGTTGCCGCCCTCCTCCGCCTTGCGGCCGCACGCACCAGACCCCGCCCGCCCGCACCGGACGGTGCGCGCCACCCGAGCGCGCCCTGATCCGCCGGACAGGCCCTAAGTCCGTGCCAGCTCCGGGCGCTTGAGGTAGTCCGTGAATCCCACGACGTTCCCCCACGGGTCGGCGATCTCCACGGTCCACCCCGTGGCGACGGAGAACGGCGGGGCGAGCAGGGGGATTCCCGCGTCGGCGAGGGCGCGGCCCTTGGCGCGGGCGTCCCTGACCTCCAGCCATACGCGGGGCGAGGGCCACGGCGGCGTACGCGGGGTGATGCCGTCCTCC
This sequence comes from Streptomyces kanamyceticus, assembly GCF_008704495.1. Lineage (NCBI taxonomy): Bacteria > Bacillati > Actinomycetota > Actinomycetes > Kitasatosporales > Streptomycetaceae > Streptomyces > Streptomyces kanamyceticus. The sequence goes on along the minus strand of NZ_CP023699.1, from coordinate 3,989,037 downwards.
CTGCGCAGCAGGACGCCGGGCGTCTCCTTGCCCACCTTCAAGATGGCGAGCCCGAGCTCGTCGAGCCGGAAGGAGACGGGGAACCCGGCCCGCTCGTAGAACCCGACGGCCTCGCCGAGGTCGCCGACGGGGAACAGGACGTTGTCGAAGCCGAGCAGCTCTGCGGACTGGTCAGCGGACAGGCCGACCGACTGGTTGTCTGACATTCCGTCAGGCTAGGGCGAGGGGCGCCGCAGGGGCGCAGGCGCGCGTGCACCGCGCCGCGGGCGCGCGTTTCTTGAGCCGTACGGCCCCCGCCGCCACCCCAGCCACTCCAATGCCCCGCTACCTCGGCGCCCCCTACCTCGCCCGCACCACATCCAGCTCCGCCACCGCCGCGTACGTCCCTTCGCCGCCGTGCTCGCTCAGGACGCGCAGCATCACGCGCCGGGCCTTCGTGGCCGCGAACGGCACGGTGAACTCCGTGCGGTCGGCGGGGAAGGCGCCGTGGGCGACGGTCCGCCAGGCGGAGGCGGAGCCGTCCGGCACGCGCACCTCGTACTCCTTGACCAGCCCGTTCACGCCGCCGTCCTGGCGCGGCAGGTAGCGGATCCCCGCGATGCGCCGCTCGGCGCCGAGGTCGACGGTCAACTCCTGCGGGAGCGCGGCGCCGTAGGCGGAGTGCCAGTGCGTGTACGGGTCGTTGTCGACGGCGCGCGACGCCCCGCCCGGCTCGCCCGCGCTCTCCTCGCTCGTCGCGGTGGCGGTGAAGCCGGATCCCGGCAGCATCCCGGGGTTCGCCCCGATCTGCGATGCGAGGTCGCCGGGGTCGGCCGCCCGCACCGGCACGGCGTCACCGACCTGGTCGTACCGGTCGAGGAAGGGGCGTACGTCGGAGCCCGCGGGGGTCGCCCAGGTGCGGTCGGCGACCACGGCGAGCGGGCGGCGCGCGAAGTGGTCGACCCAGCCGACGGCGAAGGTCTGGGTGTGGTCGGACCAGCGGGACACGCGGTAGCCCTGGATGCCGGGCGCCGTCGTGAAGGGGTAGTCGCGGTAGGTCGTGCGTACGTCGAAGAAGCCGTAGCTGCCCGGCTTGGCGCCGAAGCCGGGGGAGACGTACAGCGGGCCGTCCTGCGAGCCCGCCACCTGATAGCCCTGCGCGGCACGGCCCTCGGGGCCCGACAGCCACTCGTTGACGACGATCCGCTTGTCCGGGTCGATGCTCGTCTCCTGCTGGAAGTCCCACCACTGCCAGATCTGTGTCGTCTTGCCGTGCGAACGCACCGCCGCGTCCAGCTCGTCGATGTACTCCACGAGGACGTCGCCGGGGTGCGGGTAGCCCTTCTCCTTCTGGTACGCGACGAGTTCGGGGCAGGCGTTCTGCGCGGCGGTCCCCGGGAGTTCGTCCGTGCCGATGTGCAGGTAGGGGCTGCGCGGGAAGATCTCCGCGACCTCGGCGATCAGGTCCTTGGCGAACGCGCGGGTGGCCGGCTTGGTGTAGTCGAGCGTCCAGTGGCCGCGGTCCGAGCCCTCCCAGCTGTTGTCCGGACGCGCCATCGGCTCGCAGGCGAACGCCAGGTCGGGGCGGGCGTCACCGATCGCGACGGCGTGGCCCGGCAGGTCGATCTCCGGGACGATCGTGACGCCGTACCGCGCGGCGTACTCCTCCAGGTCGCGCAACTCCCCCTTGGTGTAGTGCTGTTCGGCGACGATCCCGGGATGCTTCGCGCTCTCGATCCGGTAGCCGTTCCAGTCCGAGAGGTGCAGGTGGAAGGTGTTCAGCTTGTACCAGGCCGACTGGCGGATCTGCTGCTTCAGATAGTCGAGGGGGAAGTACTTGCGGCCCACGTCGAGCATCTGGCCGCGCGAGGCGTGGGTGGGCCAGTCGGTCGCCGTGCCGCGCGCCACGGTGTGCGCGGTCGGCGCGGTGCGCAGGGCCTGGAGCAGCGTACGCGTGCCGTAGAAGACTCCTTGGCGCTCGCGGGCCGTGATGCGCAGGTCGGCGCCGACGGCCAGCGCGTACCCCTCGGCGGACTCGGGCACTTCGCCGCCGCCGATGCGCAGCACGATGTCGTACGGGCGTGGGCTGCCCGTCACCACCTTCGGCCGGATGCCCTCCTGCGCGGCGAGTTCGTCCGCGAGCAGGGCGGCGGTGGGGCGCAGGGCGGCCTGCCCCGAGCCCCGCGCCACGACGATCCGGGTGGCCCGGGTCAGCTCCCAGGTTCCCTTCGCGCCCTGCCAGTTCCGCAGCGTGGGCACGGTCACGGGCGCTGGATCGCTGCCGCCGCTCGGAGCCGCCTCGGCGCCGGACGGCAGCGCCAGCGCACCGGCGAGGAGCGTGACGGCGAGAACCGCCCTGACGGCGAGGGAGCGGGAGCTACGACGAGGCATGCACCGGAGTGTGCGGGAGAGCCGCTGTCGTGTACATGGGGGTACCGGGGCCGGTGGTTGGACTTATCGACGCCCGTGTACGCCCATGTACGCCCGTGGGCCCCGCTCCTCACAAGGAGCGGGGCCCACGAAGTCGTCCGAGCGAAGAGGCGATCAGAAGCGACGCGTGATCAGCGCGCGCTTGACCTCCTGGATCGCCTTGGTGACCTCGATGCCGCGCGGGCAGGCGTCCGTGCAGTTGAACGTCGTGCGGCAGCGCCACACGCCGTCCTTGTCGTTGAGGATCTCCAGGCGCTGCTCGCCCGCCTCGTCGCGCGAGTCGAAGATGAAGCGGTGCGCGTTGACGATCGCGGCCGGGCCGAAGTACTGGCCGTCGTTCCAGAACACCGGGCACGACGAGGTGCACGCGGCGCACAGGATGCACTTGGTCGTGTCGTCGAAGCGCTCGCGGTCCTCGGCCGTCTGCAGACGCTCGCGCGTCGGCTCGTTGCCCTTGGTGACCAGGAACGGCATCACGTCGCGGTAGGCCTGGAAGAACGGGTCCATGTCGACGACCAGGTCCTTCAGGACCGTCAGGCCCTTGATGGGCTCGACCGTGACCGGCTTGGCCGGGTTGACGTCCTTGATCAGGGTCTTGCAGGCGAGGCGGTTCTTGCCGTTGATGCGCATGGCGTCCGAGCCGCAGATGCCGTGCGCGCAGGAGCGGCGGAACGTCAGCGTGCCGTCCAGGTCCCACTTGATCTTGTGGAGGGCGTCCAGGACGCGCTCCTTCGGGTCGATCTCCAGCTGGAAGTCTTCCCAGCTGGCGTCGGCCGAGACCTCGGGGTTGAAGCGGCGGATCCGGAACGTGACCGTGATCAGGTGGGAGGACGTGGAGTCGGCCTCGAGGGCCTCCAGCTTGTCCATCGTCGGGGTAGCCATCAGTACTTACGCTCCATCGGCTGGTAGCGGGTCTGGACGACCGGCTTGTAGTCGAGCCGGATCGAGTCCTTGCCGTCGTCGGCGACCTCGCGGTACGCCATGGTGTGGCGCATGAAGTTGACGTCGTCGCGGGTCGGGTAGTCCTCGCGGTAGTGACCGCCGCGGGACTCCTTGCGGGCCAGGGCCGACTGCGCCATGACCTCGGCCAGGTCGAGCAGGTTGCCCAGCTCGATGGCCTCCAGGAGGTCGGTGTTGAACCGCTTGCCCTTGTCCTGGATGGAGACGTTCTTGTAGCGGGCGCGGAGTTCCGCGATCTTCTCCACCGCCGTCTTGATCGTCTGCTCCGTGCGGAACACCATGACGTTGGCGTCCATGGTCTCCTGCAGCTCCTTGCGGAGCTCGGCGACCCGCTCGGTGCCCGTGGCGTCGCGCAGCTGCTCGACGAGACCGACGACCAGCTCCTCCGGGTTCTCCGGAAGCTCGACGTAGTCGTTCTTGGCGGAGTACTCGGCGGCGGCGATGCCCGCGCGGCGGCCGAAGACGTTGATGTCCAGGAGCGAGTTCGTGCCCAGGCGGTTGGCGCCGTGCACGGAGACGCAGGCGACCTCACCGGCGGCGTACAGGCCGGGGACGACGGTCGAGTTGTCCGCGAGGACCTCGCCCTCGACGTTCGTCGGGATGCCGCCCATGGCGTAGTGCGCGGTCGGCTGGATCGGGATCGGGTCCGTGTAGGGCTCGATGCCGAGGTAGGTCCGCGCGAACTCGGTGATGTCCGGGAGCTTGGCGTCCAGCTGCTCCGGCGGGAGGTGCGTGAGGTCGAGGTAGACGTGGTCGCCCTCGGGACCGCAGCCGCGGCCCTCACGGATCTCCGTGTAGATGGAGCGGGACACGACGTCACGGGACGCGAGGTCCTTCATGACCGGCGCGTACTTCTCCATGAAGCGCTCGCCGTCCTTGTTGCGGAGGATGCCGCCCTCACCACGGGCGCCCTCCGTGAGAAGGATGCCCATGCGCCAGATGCCGGTCGGGTGGAACTGGAAGAACTCCATGTCCTCCAGCGGCAGGCCGCGCCGGTAGCAGGCCGCCTGGCCGTCACCGGTGAGCGTGTGCGCGTTCGAGGTCACCTTGAAGAACTTGCCGGTGCCGCCGGACGCGTAGACCACGGCCTTCGCCTGGAAGATGTGGATCTCGCCGGTCGCCAGCTCGTAGGCGACGACGCCCGCGCTCTTCTTGACCCCGTCCTCCTCCACGATGATCTGGTCGAGGACGTAGAACTCGTTGAAGAACTCCACACCCTCCTTGACGCAGTTCTGGTAGAGGGTCTGGAGGATCATGTGGCCCGTGCGGTCCGCGGCGTAGCAGGACCGGCGGACCGGCGCCTCGCCGTGGTTGCGGGAGTGGCCGCCGAAGCGGCGCTGGTCGATGGTGCCGTCCGGCGTGCGGTTGAACGGCAGGCCCATCTTCTCCAGGTCGAGGACGGCGTCGATGGCCTCCTTCGCCAGGATCTCGGCGGCGTCCTGGTCGACCAGGTAGTCACCGCCCTTGATCGTGTCGAAGGTGTGCCACTCCCAGTTGTCCTCCTCCACGTTGGCGAGCGCGGCGGCCATGCCGCCCTGCGCCGCGCCCGTGTGGGAGCGGGTGGGGTAGAGCTTGGTGAGCACGGCGGTGCGGCTGCGCTTCGTCGACTCGATGGCGGCGCGCATGCCCGCGCCACCGGCGCCGACGATGACGGTGTCGTACTTGTGAATCTTCACTGAAGTCGCCTCGGCTTTAGCGGATGTTCGGGTCGAAGGTGAAGATCACCAGCGTGCCCAGAAGGATGGTGAACACCGTGGCGGTGTACAGCAGGCCCTTGAGCCACAGGCGCGTGTTCGCGCGCTCCGCGTAGTCGTTGATGACCGTGCGCAGGCCGTTCGCGCCGTGCAGCATCGCGAGCCACAGCATCAGCAGGTCCCAGACCTGCCAGAACGGCGAGGCCCAGCGACCCGCGACGAACGCGAAGCCGATCTTCGAGACACCGCCGTCGAGCACCAGCTGGATCAGCAGGTGGCCGAGGACGAGGACGACCAGGACGACGCCGGACAGGCGCATGAAGAGCCATGCGGCCATCTCGAAGTTGCCGCGGGTCGAGCGCGGGGTCTTGGAGGTCCGCTTGCGCGGGGCCTCGATGACCGGGGCCGGGTTGTCGGCGTCGTAGAGCGAGACGCCCTCGACGGGGCCGACCCCGGACGTTCCGGACTTCTCAAGCGTGGTGTCGGACATTTCTGGCGTCAGCTCCCGAAGACTTCGCGGACGGCGTGGCCGAGGACGGGGTAGAGCGCCCCGACCATCAGGACGAGCCAGATGCCGACGACGGTCCAGAGCATCTGCTTCTGGAAGCGGGGACCCTTCGACCAGAAGTCCACGGCGATGACGCGCAGGCCGTTGAGCGCGTGGAAGAGGATGGCGGCGACCAGGCCGTACTCAAGGAGAGCGACGATCGGCGTCTTGTAGGTAGCCACGACGTCGTCGTACGCCTCCGGAGAGACGCGGACGAGAGCGGTGTCGAGGACATGCACGAACAGGAAGAAGAAAATGAGGACACCGGTGACTCGGTGAGCCACCCATGACCACATGCCTTCCCGGCCGCGGTACAGCGTTCCAGCCGGCACGGAAGAACCCTCCGGGAGCGGGGATTGGGGCCGGCCGCCATCTTTTTGCCGATGAGACACAGTTTGTCGGACGAGCCCGGCCGGGTACGGTCCACCGGCCGCTCGTCATCGTATCGACGAGTTGTCGGTGTACCTGCCCCGGGTCCGCCGGTGTGATCAAACAGGCAATCAAACAGGCACGTACGGGCTATCGGGACGCGGCCGCGGGCGGGTTTCGCGGGCGGCGTGTCCCGCGGCCCTCTCGTGCGTGGTGTCCGTGTCATGACTGGCCGGGGCCATGGTCAGCCGCGCGATCCGGCCGCGGGCGAGCCTGCGCAGCTCCTCGGCGGCGATGGCGCGCTCGTCCTCAGGATCGTTGCCGAGGCGTGACCGGAGGCCGGAGAGCAGCAGGTCGAGGGCCTCGCTCGGCGCGGCGTCGTCGAGGCAGATCACGAAGGAGTGCCCGAAACGGCTCTCGTACGCGGCGTGGGCGGCGCGCAGCGCGGTGTGCACGGCGGTGTAGGTGCCGCGGCCCCTGCTGGCCACGGGCGCGCGCGGGTGCGATCCCTGTTGCGGGACCGTGGGGTCGAGGGGCTCGCTCGCCAGGGCCTCGGCGAGGTCGGAGGGCGCCAGGTCGTACGACGCCTCGTCGCCCGCGGCGAGGAGCGCGTCCAGGTCGGGGTAGGGCCGGTGGGCGGCGACCTGGCGGGCCCAGTACCCGCTGCCGCAGCAGGTGAGCAGGGCGGCTTCGGCCGCGTCCGGTGTGGCGGAGTTCAGTTGCTGCAGGGCGGCGCGGCCGGTGGGACTAGGGGAACGGTGCGGGGGCAGCGTGCGCTCCTGGGCAGGGGACGGCAAGGGCGGGGCGGTGCGGTGCGGGGGTGGTCGCCACGCTAGCGAGGCGTGGTGACAGACGTCCGATGGATGAGCGAATTTCACCCGTACGGGAGAGTTTCGCATCGTGGTGTGGACGAGTCTCTCGCGAGGGTGCGTCGTAGCGTGGATCCATGGGTCTGACATGTGGTGTGGTGCCGTACGGGGTGTTTCGTGCTGCCGCTTCGCGGCGGATTTCCTCCATTTGCCCACCCTTTCGTCCCGTTCTGCGGGGTGAGCTGTGAAGCGCGGGCCCGTCGTGGCCGCCGGGGGTGCCCTCGTCGCCGGGGCCGTCGTGCTCGCCGTCGCCGTCTGGCCCGATGAAGGCGGGGGGCCCGCGGATCCGCCCCCTTCGGACGGGAAGTCCGCCGCCTCGCCAAGCCCAGCCAGGAGTTACGCCCTCTCCAAGGCGCCCGACACCATCCCCGCCGTGCGCGAGCACGAGGCGGCGCGCGGTCCCGGCTGGCGTCCCGGGGACTCGGGCCGTGTGGTCGTCCGCGATGAGGACCTGGCCGACGAGGGCCGCCTGCTCGCCGGTGAGCTGAAGCTGAAGTACGCGGGTCAGGGCGATCCCCGGCAGGGGGACGTGGAGCTGGCGCTCGCGTCGGGGGAGGAAGCCGAGTCGTACACCCTCTCCGTGAAGGACCGCCGGGTGCGGATCACGGCCCCCACGGACGCGGGCGTCTTCTACGGGACGCGGACCCTGAAGCAGGAGGTGCGCGGGGAGAGGACCGCTCCCGAGGGCGTCGTACGGGACCGTCCGGCCAAGGCGCGGCGCGGCTTCATGCTGGACATCGCCCGCAAGCACTTCGACGTGGCGTGGATCGAGGACCGGATCCGGGAGCTCGGCGACCTCAAGTTCAACCAGCTGGGGCTGCACTTCTCCGACGACCAGGCGTTCCGCGTCGCGTCCGATTCGCACCCCGAGATCGTCTCCTCGGACCACCTCACCAAGGCGCAGGTCCGCGGCATCGTGAAACTGGCCGAGAGCCGCCACATCACCGTCGTGCCGGAGATCGACTCGCCGGGCCACCTCGGCGCGGTCATCCGCCAGCACCCCTCCCTCCAGCTCCGCGACGCCCGGGGCATCGCCACGCGCGGCGCCGTCGACATCTCCGAGCCGGGCGCGGCGGAGATCGTCGACGATCTCCTGAAGGAGTACGCGGAGCTGTTCCCCGGCGCGCACTGGCACCTCGGCGCCGACGAGTACCGCGCCCTCACGGTCAAGGACCCCGAGGCCTCCTACCCGCAGCTGGCCGCCGCCGCCCGCGAGGAGTACGGCCCCGACGGGCGGGTGCAGGACCTCGCGACGGGCTGGCTCAACGACCGGGCCGACGCCGTGCGCCCGTTCGACAAGAAGCTGGCGGCCTGGAACGACGGGTTCTTCCGGGGCGGGACCGAGCAGGCCGCCGACGACCTCGACGTGGCGTACTGGACGGGCAAGGAGATCGGCGCGCGCGAGCCCGTCGAGTACCTGCGCGCGGGCCGGAAACTCCTCAACTACAACGACGAGTACCTCTACTACGTGCTCGGCCAGCCCAACACCTTCCGCTACCCGACCGGGCAGCGGATCTACGAGAACTGGACCCCGCTGGTGCTCCGCGGCACGCGCCCGGTGAGCAAGGAGTACGACGGCCAGATCCTCGGCGGCACCTTCGCCGTCTGGTGCGACCTGGCGGGCTCGCAGACCCAGGAGCAGGTGGCGCGGGGCATCCGGATGCCGCTGCGGGCGACGGTGCAGAAGCTGTGGGACCCGCGCGATCCGGGGCGGTCCTGGGCCGACTTCGTGAAGCTGGCGGACGAGACGGGCTGACCTGCCGAGGGGCCTGAATCGGGGCGGTCTGTCCCGGTGGGGTCTGTCCCGGTGAGGTATGGTCCGTCGGCCGTCGTACGCGCCCTGGGGAGGGACGCGGGCGGCCTTCGAACACCGGACCAAGTCCGTGAACCCGTGGGGGGTAGCTCGGCCATGCTGTGCAAAGAATGTCAGTCGAACACGGCGACGACGTCGGAGGGGCTCTGCGACGGCTGCGTCACGGCGGCGGCCTACGCGGCCGCGCCGCCGCCCGCGCGCCCCGGCAGCGGACCTGCCACCTGGCTGCGCTCGCCGGTCGGGCTCGGCCGGGCGGTCATGGCGCTGCTCGGCGTCGTCATCGCCGTCGACCTGTACGCGCTGTGGGCGGCCACCGCGATGCGCGGCGTGATGAACGATCTGATCTCGGGGGAGTACGGCGAGGACATCGAGCTGGACGCCGAGCACGCCGACACGCTCTACGCCAGCGCCGGCGGACTGCAGCTGGTGGCGCTCCTCGCGACCTGCGTCGTCTTCCTCGTCTGGTTCCACCGCGTGCGCGTGAACGCGGAGGTGTTCGACCCGCACGTCCACAGCAAGTCCCGCGGCTGGACGGTGGGCAGCTGGTTCGTGCCGGTCGTGAACCTGTGGTTCCCGCGCCGGATCGCCATCGACATCTGGGACGCGAGCGGTGACCGCTCGAAGAGCCTGGAGGCACCGGGCGAGCGGGAGACGCCCTGGCTGATCAACGCCTGGTGGGCGCTGTGGCTGGTGAGCATCACGGCGGGCCGCCTCGCCGGGCAGCGCTACTCGGATGCGGAGGAGCCCGAGAAGATCAACTCGGCCCTCACCGGGATGATGGTGTCGGACGCGCTCGACGTCGTGGCCGCGGTCCTCGCGATCCTCTTCGTGCACCGTCTGACGCGCATGCAGGACGAGAAGGCGCGGTCGGGTCCGGGGGCGGTGCCGGGCGGCCTTCCGCTGGGCTGACCGATCTTCCCTTCCCCCCTCTTCCCTGCTTCTTCCCTCCTTCTTCGCCCCTTCGGTTTCTTCTCTGGTTTCTCCTTTCTGGTGGCGAACTCGCCCACGCATGTGGTGTATTCGCCCGAAGAAGGCAGAACGGGGCAGCACGGAGCACGGCGGGGGTACGGCGATGGGCTACTGGGGGTACTACGTCGTGGGCAGGAGCGAGCGGCCGCTCGCGGAGCTCTCGGCGGTGGCGGGCGTCCGCGAGGAGCTCAGCCTCCTGGTGCAGCGGGACGACGGCTGGCAGGTGTGGGAGGTCGCGGGCGGCGACGGCACGCGCGACGTCGGCAACATGAACACGCTGGCCCTGGAGACGGGCGCGCCCGCGCTCTTCGGATACGTGATGGACAGCGACTGCGTCGTCATCGAGGCGTCGGCGCCGGAGAGCGGGGCCTGGACCACCTGTCTGGCGCGCCGCGCGATGGCCGGATACCTCGGCGACGACGGGCTGACCGTCGAGGACTACTTCCTCGAACCGCGCGACGCCGCCGAACGCGCGGTGGCCTGGGCCGCCGAGTCGGGCCGTACGGCGCGGACGGGGCCCCTGCTCGACGTACTGAACGCGGAGGCCGAACCCTCGGCGGAGGAGCTCTTCTTCCGCCTCCTCGACCGGCTCGGTGTCGTGCCGCAGTGACGGCAGTGACGTTACCGGGGCAGTGCACGCAGTAAGGGGCAGTGCAGGGTCCGGGACGGGAGACGTACAGCATGAGCCTCGTGGAGCTGATCGCGCAGGCCGACGAGAGGGGCCTCGCGGCCAGCGGCCTCGCCTGCCTCGACCGGTGCGTGCCGGTACTCGGCGCGGACGACGACCTGCTGCGCCCGCTGTGGGCGAGCCTCGCCGACGGCGGCGACTGGGGCGGGCCGCTGGCAGCTGCGCGGGAGGCGCTCGCTCCCGCGGCTCAGCCGCCCGGGGCGGCCGGTGAGGCGGTGGCGCTGGCCCGGCGCATGCTCGACGCGGTCCCCGCTGTCCCCGCTGTCCCCGGCGCGCACGGCGGCGCCGAGGTGCGGGAGTGGGCCGACGGCTGCTCCGTCGCCGCGCTCCAGGTGCACAGGATCCTGGACACCGCACCGGACGGCGCGGGCCGCTCGGTACGGTCCCGCCGCGAGGGCCGCACGGACAGCATGTCCCCGCTGGTCGCGGCCGAACTCCGCCGCCAGATAAGGATCCTGGAACTCCTGGCCAACCGCGGCGCGGGCCCGGCGGGCGGCCTGCGGCAGGCCCTGGACGTGTCCATGGAGGGGCGCAGGGTGCTGCGGGCGGTGGTGTCGCGGCGGGCGCGGGGGCGTGGGTAGGACGTCAGTGCCGCTTCGCCGGTAGGTCGGCCGAGCACGTGGCCCGTCCGTAGGCGCCGAACGCCGTGGCCCTGCGCTTGTGTTCGCCGCTGATCGCGAGCGCGCAGCTCGCCTCCCCGCCCGCCTTGCCCAGCCGGATGCTGACGGCCGGGTCCTCGCCGAGCGGCACGCGGACGGTCTTGCGCCAGGGCAGTTCGACACCGGCCTCCACCCTGGCGGCGCCCTTCGCGCTCCCGGCCACGTACGAGACTCCGGCGTCGCCCGAGCCCGTGATGCGGTACGTCACCGACGCGGTGGGGACGGGGCGTTGCCGCTCCGGTTCGTCCTCGTCGAGGACGCCGTAGGTGATGAACGCGGCGCAGAGGCCGATCAGCGCGGCGCCCACGGACACGACGCGCCGGTTGGATATCTCGCCGACCGTCTTTCCCTCGATCTCGCTTTCCGGCACGACGGTCTCCCCGATTTCGTGCGTGATCTCATTCTTCATTTCCCCACCCCAGGAGCGACAGGGGCCGGTGGCGGCCCCGATAAATCCGCCCGGTTATACAACATCCCGACCACCGTTCACCAGGCCGGGAAGATAGCGGACTTAATGGGTGAAGCGGGAGGTCGATTGGCGGCTCGTCTGAGAAGGAGCATGTCCGGAGCCGTCACGGTGCGGCGGTGACTTCCGCTTGGTAGAGGGAGGGCGCGTGGCGAACCCTCGTGGCTGCTGGAGCGGAGGGGTGGAGTCATGGACGGTGGGGGAAGAGGCGGCGGAGGACAGGTGCCGAGAGCGGGGGAGATGCGCGGGCGGGCGCGGGGGTTCGTCGCGCATGTGACGATGCGGAATCGACTGCCGCTCGACTTCTCCGTGGCCAGCCTGCGCGTGGTCGACTTCCTTATCGACGGGCTCCGCAAAGGTCGCCGCGAGCGCGCCGAGATCGCGGGAACACTGTTCGGACTTGGAGCCTATGTCGGGGAAGTCCTTGTTCGCCGTGCCGGTGCCGTCTGGGTCGACTTCGACGGGGAGCAGCGGGAATTCTTCGGGCAGCCCGTCGGTGTCCGAATGCCGGACGGTCGGTTTTGGAACCCCTTGGGCAAGGTCGTCAATTGTCTTGAGCAGGGCGGAATAGAAGGTTCCGAAGCTTCGCTCCAGACCTTCTATCTGACGTTGCCCGGACGGGTACGTCACGCGGCGTGAAGCAGCCGCCGCTGGTTTATTGAGTCTTCTTTTGTTTTGGGTGACTGCGGCAGAGTGAGCCGCGGAGCGGGACCGCGGGCGCGGGCAGGGCACGGGCACGGTGGACAGTGTCAGCGGAGTTAAGAGGAGAGCGTGGGGCAAGGTGGGGAACATCGCCGTGCGGCGGGCAACGACGAGGAGTTGACGCGGGCCCTCGGGGCAGCCAGTGCGGGGGACGAGGCTGCTTTCGCCATGGTTTATCGCTGTGTCCATCCGGGTCTTCTCCGGTACCTGCGCGGCCTCGTCCGCGAGGACGCCGAGGACGTCGCGTCCGAGGCCTGGCTGCAGATCGTCCGCGATCTGGGCCGGTTTCACGGCGGCGGCGGAGAATTCCGCCGATGGGCCGCGACTGTCGCGCGCCACCGTGCCATCGACCATCTGCGCCGCCAGAGGAGCAGGCCGCGCGCCTCGCTCCTCTCCCAGGACGCGCTCGAACTGCCCGGCACGGACGACACCGCCGCCCAGGTCCTCGAGTCGCTCTCCACCGCGCGCGTACTGCGGCTCGTCGCGACGCTTCCGCCCGATCAGGGGGAGGCGGTGCTGTTGCGTGTGGTGATGGGACTCGACGGCCCCGCGGCCGCGCGAGTCCTCGGCAAGCGGCCCGCGGCGGTACGGGCGGCGGCCTATCGCGGACTGCGGCGGCTGGCCCATGAGTTGGAGGAGGCACGGTCTCCTCGGCGACGCGCCGTGGGGGGCGAGTACGCCATGCGCAGGGAGAGACGGGCGGCGTGCTGAGCCTGGGGATCCGGCAGCCGGTAACCAGCCGAATCCCAGCCGTATGTGAGAACTCTCCCCAAAGCCTCAGGTGTCTCGTTAGCCTGACGAGCCATCATTCGGCGATCTGGCCACTCGCGGCCACGGAGAGGCCCGTGCCTGATCAACTCGGATTCGATGAGCTGCTGTCCGACGGCGGCTTGATCGCGCGGCTGCTCGGCAGGACGGCGGCCGGGCGGAAGCGGGAGCTGCTCTATGGGGAGGACCTTCCCGTGGTGCTGCTCGTGGGCGGGCCCGGGACCGGGAAAGGGCGGCTTCTGCGGTGCGTGCGGGGGCAGTTCGGGCCGCGCGTGCCCACCGCTCACGTCGACTGCGCGCTGACCGGCTGCCGGGAGCAGGCGGAGGAGCGGCCGCGGAGCCGGTCGGAAGTGACCGAGGTGCTGCGCAAGATCGCCTCGCAGTACGTCGACTGGCGCGGTGACGGCGGCGGGATCGCCGTGCCGCGGCTGTACGCGGGGCTCGCGGCCGTGGCGGCGAGCGACCCGCTCGCCCCCGCGACGCTCCTGGTGGACGAGGTGGGGCGGCTCGACGGGCTGCTGCCGCCGGGGTCCTTCTGGCGCGGTGTGCTGAAGGGGACGGCCAAGAACTATGTGGGCTTCCTGCTGGGGCTCGTCACCAGTTCGCTGGTGGGGCCGTTCATCAACGCGCTCCTCGACGGGCTCTTCGCCCGCGCCTCCAAGGAGGGCAGGGCGGCTCTCGAGTCCTGTTACGGGGAGTATCCCGGCGCGGGCGGTCAGCCCCTTGTCGGGCTGCGGTCGCTGGCCGACGACTTCCAGCAGGGCGGGGAGGCGCGGCGCATCGCCGAGGGGTTCCTCCTGCGGGCGCTGCGGCAGGACATCGACGCCGCCTACCGCAACGTACGCGGGCAGTTGACGCGCGTGGGGCGGCCCGCGCTGCTCCTCGACCACGCGGACGGCTCGCTGGGGCGGCGCCTGCTGAAGCCCGCGCTCGAAGACCGGGAGCGGGGGCACCACGACCGGCTGGTGATCGTCGCGACCGCCCGGCGCGAGGACGGCGGCCGCTTCCTGCACCGGGCGGGCAGCGACCACGACGACATGGCCACGTGGCGGTCGCACATGGGCGCGCTGCCCGCGTGGAGCCGCCCGCCGGACGCCGTTCCCGATCACGCGCCGCTGTGGCGCGGCGTGCTGCGCGTACGGATGCCCGTGCTCAGCCGCGACCAGCAGAAGGACGAGCTCAGCAGGCTCAGGGGCGGCCGCGCGCAGCCCGACAACGCCGTACGACTCAGGGTCCACAGCGGTGTGCACCGGCTGAGCGGCGGCCGTCCGCTGTTCGTGACGCGGCTCGGCGAGGCGACCGCCGCCGCGTCGTTCCCCACGCCCGAGGAGTGCACCGACTGGGCGATCCTGGACGCCCGGGTGCCCGCGGGCGAGGACGACCAGGGCCGTCCCGTCGCCGACCGGGCGGTCGCCGACGTACTCGTCGACGAACTCGTGGGCCGCGTGCTCCCCGAGGAGCTGCCGCCGCAACACCGCGGCCACTGGCTCGACCTGCTCACCCACCTGTCGGTGGCGCACGATGTGGAGTGCGCCCAGACCCTGGTGCGCGCCGTGCAGGAGGACCGCACCGATCGCCTCAACGCCTACCGCATCGCCGAACTCCTGGAGGACGCCGGCTGGCCCCACTGCCCCCGGCACTTCATCGGGGACCTCGGCCTGCGCCGCCTGCTCACCCGGCGCCTGTACCGGCTGCGCGAGGGCGGCGCGGCCTGGCACGCGGACCACGCGCTGCTCCAGGGCCACTACCGGGGCCTGGGCGACCAGCACGCCGACGCGCTGTTCGTGACCGCGGGCGCGCACCGCATGCACCACCTGCTCGCCTCCGACGGCGCGGACCTCGTCACGCGCTATCTGGCAGGAACGTTCCTGAGCAGGACCGCCGCCGAGTGGTGCGCGGAACTCCTCGCCATCGCGGACGCCGCGCTGATCGGCGCCGACGACGACCGGTACGCGCGCGCCCTCGGCGAGACGCAGGTGCGCGGCGACACCCTGCGGCGCCAGATCGACCGGCTGCTGCACGCCGTCTGGCTCACCGAGGACCGCACCCAGCCGCTGGCGGAGACCGTGCCGACGGTGCTGCGCGGGCCGCTGCGCGAGCTCAGCGAGGAACTGTCGAAGATCGCCGACGATGCGGTGCGCGACCAAGGGCCCGAAGGCGCCGGTGTCGCCAGGGCGGCCGACGGGGCCGCGCTGCTCATCCGCATGGCCCGCGACTGGGGCGACCGCGCCGAGGACAAGCAGCCGCTGAACCGGTGCGTGTGCACGGAGCACATCGGGTTCGGCTGACAGAGCTGACAGAGATGGCAGGGCTGACAGAGAGGGAGGGCAGCGTTGAGGCAGTTCGGGAACTGGCTGTACAACACGTTCTGGGCCAACTGGATGCGCAGGATCCTCACGCTGCTCGGCCTCGTGGCCGCGGGCGTACTCCTGTGGGTGTTCCTGCCGCCCATCGGCGAACCCGAGAGCTGCGCCTCCGGAGTCGAGAAGCACGGCGGCGAGTGCATCGGCGTCAACGGCTCCGGCTACGACTTCGGTACGCCGCAGATCTCCGAGGTCGCCCGGGCGATCGCGAAGGAGAACGAGCGCTTCGTCGGCGACAAGCCCCACGTCACCGTGGCCCTGATGCTGCCGCTGCAGCCCGACATCGCCGCCGAGCGCGTGCAGTTGCGCAGCGAGATCCAGGGCGCCTACCTCGCGCAGTACCGGTCCAACCGCAACGAGAGCACCCCGCTGATGCGCCTCGTGCTCGCCAACCCCGGTGACGGGTACGCCCAACAGGCCAAGGTCGTCGACCAGTTGGCCGCGATGTCCACCGACAAGAGCCAGAACCTCCGCGCCGTCACCGGCTTCAACCTGAGCCTGGACGCCACGGAGAAGGCCATCTCGCGCCTGACCGACGAACTGCACATCCCGGTCCTCGCGAGCCGCGTCAGCGCGGACGAACTCGCCAACCCGGAGAAGAGCACCGGCAAGGCCCCCTATCCCGGCCTCGCCCGCATCATCCCGACCAACCGGCAGCAGGCGGACGCGCTGGCCAGTTTCCACGGCAGGCTCAAGGACGAGGAGACCGTCCTGGTCAAGGACACGCGGTCGCACGACATCTACAACGACTCGCTCGCCAAGGCCTTCAGCCGCAAGGAACCGGGCCCTCCGGGTCCCAAGGACCAGCCGTTCGAGTCCCCCTCGATCACCGACCCGGGGGACACGGGCAACGACTTCACCCTCATCGCCCAGAACATCTGCCAGTCGTCGGCGCGCTACGTCTACTTCGCGGGCCGCCCCGTACACCTGCGGCTCTTCGCCCTGAAACTGGCCGACGTGCAGTGCAAGGGCAAGAAGTACACGATCGTCAGCGGCTCGGGCTCGGCCACGCTCAACCGCTACATGAAGGGCGACGACTGGGCGAAGCTGCGCGGCGGCGACGGCAAGGAGCCCACCATCACGGTGCAGTACGCGGCTCCGGGGCACCCCGCCGCCTGGGACACGGAGCTGGGCCGCGAGGGCGCGGCGAAGAAGCGTCCCGACTATTTCACCGAGCCCCAGAAGGAGTTGCGCGAACTGCGCCTCCTGATCGGCAGGGGATCCGCGGGCGACATCGGTGACGTCCGCCTGGACGACTCCCGCACCATGCTGGTGCACGACGGCGTCCGCACCATCGCCAAGGCCGTCCTGCTCGCCAACGCCCAGACCGAGGGCACGGTGCCGTCCCTGAAGCGGGTCTCCGACATGTGGCAGCGGATCGAGGCGACCAACCGGGTCGTGGGCACCAGCGGCCTGATCTGCCTCACCAACGCGGGCAACGCCTACGACAAGCCGGTGGCCGTGGTCGAACTGAACCCCACCACGCGGAAGTTGGAGTTCGTCGGCATCGGCTGGCCGCAGGGCAAGCCGCAGCCCGCGGACTGCCGGGTGCCCAGCGGAACGGGGTGATCCACCGGGCAGACGGGGTGATCCGCCGGGCACCGGGCGCGCCGCGCTACGGCGTCAGCGCCTGGCCGAGTCGCGCCCCGACCGGCGTACCCAGCGCCGTACGCCCGTAATAGACGCCGCTCGACCCGGGCACGCCCGAACTGCCGCTGTCCAGCTGGAGGATCGTGCCGTCGCCCGCGTCCTCGCCCTCCACGCCGATGGCCAGGTCCGCGCGGCCCGAGCCGGACAGGTCGGCGAGTGTCGCGGACGAGCCGAGGCGGTCGCCGCTCTCCGTGGCGCCGGGGACGCCGGGCTCGTCCTGCGAGAAGGCCTTCGCGCCCGTGCCGGTGAGGCCGGCCGAGGAGCCCTTCAGGAGGAGGGAGGTGCCCGCGTCCTTACGGCTCGTGCCGGAGCGGGTGATGTCCTCGCCGGGGGCGCCGGTCAGGACGTCCGCGTAGCCGTCGGCGTCGTAGTCGCCCGCCGCGACCGACCAGCCCATCGCGTCGCCCGCCTCCGCGGCGCCGGGGACGCCGGACGTGGCCTGGTGGACGGTCTTCGCGCCGGTCGACGTGAGGCCCGTCGACGTGCCGGGCACCACCGTCACCTGGCCGCCCGCGTGCGCGCCCGACTCGGCCGTGTACGGCTGGCCGATGACCAGGTCGTCGTAGCCGTTGCCGTTGACGTCGCCCACGGCGACCGAGCGGCCGCCGGGGACGGAGAGCACGCCGACCCGGCTGAGGCCCGAGCGGCCGCCCCTGAACCAGGCGACCTTGCCCTTGCCCGCCTGGTCGCGGTAGGTGAGGGCGACGTCCGCGTAGCCGTCGCGGTTGAAGTCGCCGGACGCCGCGTCGGCGTACGCGATGGCCGTGTCGCCCGAGGTGAGACTGCCGCCGGACTCGTGGTCGGCGTCGAGCCGCGCGGCCCACGAGCCGCCCGTGCCCGTCGCGGCGGCGAACACGTCCGCCTTCCCGTCGGCGTTGAAGTCGCCGGAGGCGACCGCGGAGCCGAACCTGGCGCCCTTGTAGTGGAAGTCGTCCGCCAGCTGCATGTCCGTGCCGGACGTGAATTCCGGGCCGTAGAGCATCGTGACCGCGCTGCGGTCGGTGTTGCCCGACGAGTCGTCCTCGCCGGGGGCGCCGATGACGAGGTCGGCGTACCCGTCGGCGTTCAGGTCACCCCACGCGGTCGCCGCGCCCCAGTCGTCGCCGGTCTCCGAGGCACCGGGGACGCCCTCGCCGGCCTGCGTGAGAGAGATCTTCGACGCGGCCACGGGCCCGTCGAGGCCGCCGGGCAGGACCGTGACGCGGCCGCGGTGCGACGACGCCTCGGGGGTGCCCGCGATCAGGTCGGTGATGCCGTCACGGTTGAAGTCCCCGGTGGGTATCGCGGAGTTCTCGCCCGCGCCGCCCGCGCCGCCCGGTTCCGCCATCGCGTACGGCACCGTGCCCGCGCTCCCGAGCACGACGGCTCCGATCGTCAGCCACGCCCTGCGCCGCAGACTCGACGGTCTGTACGCATGTGCGGAACGAGCCTTCTCAGGAGCTCTTCCACGTCCTCTGTCACGTGTTCTGCGCGGGCTCAATTGCCCCACCCCTCAGCGAATTCCAGGTGAACCAAGCGAGTCCCTACGACCGACCGAAGTGGCAAAGGGTTGTAGGCGCGCGGGCGATTTGTCGCGTGATGTATCCCGCACGCCACAGGTGTGACAGCGCGACGGGTGGGTGCGCTGGGTCATGTGAGAGTTGTGAACCTGTGAAATGTCTATGGGCGGGGAGTCACGTGTACCGGCGTACGGGGACGGAAAGACGGTGGGTGCGGGCGGCCGCACTCTCGCTCGCGGTGGGCGCGATGGCGGGCGCCCTCACGTCCTGCGGCACCAAGGACCGCACGGTGAGCTACTCCGGGGGCACCCTCGAGAAGGTCACGCCCGAGAACGAGCGGCGCGGTAAGGAGATCTCCGTCGAGGCCATGGGCCTGTTCAAGGACGTGGAATCGCTCCGCCTCGGCGTCGACAAGACCAGCCCGCAGGGCCGCCAGAAGGTCTCCCTGCACATGGACCGCGACAGCAACTGCACGGGCACGTTCGACGCGGGCCCCGCGCAGCGCGGCGACCTCATCATGATCGAGGGCCAGGCGACCTATGTGCGGTTCAGCGACGAGTCCCTCCAGGAGATCCGCGAGCTGGCGGTCCGACGGGGCCCGGAGATCGCCGCGCGGGCCCGCGAGCGGACGGCGCTGGCGCGCGGAAAGTATCTGAAGATCCCGACGGGCGGAGCCGTCGGCGGCCCCTCGATGCCGGTGGACAGCTGCGACCTCGACAAGATCACCGGACAGATGCCCGGCGGCCCGGGCCCGGACGACGTCATCAAGGCCCAAGGCCAGACCCGGCGTTACGGCGAGGACGTCATCCCGCTCGTCGAGCACGGCAACGGGGAGACGACCGTGTACGTGGCCGCGCACGGCAAGCCGTACGTCCTCGGCCTGGAGGCGGAGGAGAACGGCCAGACGATGAGGATGCGGATGTCCGACTACGACGAGCCGGTCGAGGCGGTGGCCCCCGCGGCGGCGCAGACCATCGACATCTCGGAGGTCTCGGGAAGCACCGGCGGCGGCTCGCTCTTCGAGGTGTGAGGCGCGTACGCCGGGGGACCCGCCACCCGGCCCACACCGATGGCCACGCCCTCTCGCGCTGTGACGTTTCCGCGCCGGGGGACGCTGGTGACCGTGGGGGCACGGGCACGGTGAACTGTGCCGCGTCGGCCGGATGGGAATGCGTTGGGCCAGGGTGGGAAACCCCGTCGCGCGCAGGCGCACGACGAGGAACTGGGCAGAGCGGTCGCGGCGGCGCAGGACGGCGACGAGGCCGCCTTCGCCATCGCCTACCGGCTCGTCCAGCCCGGCCTCGTCGGCTATCTGCGCGGCCTCGTCGGCACCGAGGGGGAGACCGCGGAGGACATCGCGGCCGAGGCCTGGCTGGAGATCGCCAGGGACCTGGGGCGGTTCCGCGGGGACGGGGCGGGCTTCCGCGGCTGGACCGCGACGATCGCCAGGCACCGGGCCTTCGACCACCTGCGCAGACAGCGGACCCGGCCGCGCCCCGCCGCCTTGGAACAGGACATGCTCGAACTGCCGGGACCGCACGACACCCCCGAACAGGCCCTTGAGGCGATCTCGACCCGGCGGGTGCTCGACCTCATCGGCGAGCTGCCCCGCGACCAGGCGGAGGCCGTCCTGCTGCGGGTGGTCGTCGGCCTCGACGGCCCCGCGTCGGCCCGGGTGCTCGGCAAGCGGCCCGGGGCCGTGCGCACGGCCGCCCACCGGGGACTGCGCAAGCTCGGCGAGCGGCTCGGCCTCGGCGGTGTGACGGATGACGGGCCCGGCACGCTGGGGGAGTCGAGATGAACATGGACGAACTCCCGGGCCCCGGAGGTACGCGGGGCGGTCCTTCCCTTGATTCGCTGCTCGGGTCGGCCGTGCGGGCCGACGCGGACGCCGCGCTGGACACGGACGCGCAGCGGCAGGCCCTCGCGGCGTTCCGCGCGGCCCGCGACGAGGGAGCGCACCGGGCACGGACCCGCCGCCGCGACGACTGGCGGCCACGGGGGCGGCGCAAGGCGCGGGTGGCGTAGGCGTCCCGGTCGACTTCCGGGCGCGTACAGATGCCCCGCACTCTGTGTCTTGCCAGATCAGAGCACGGGGCATCTCCGCGATGGAAGGGGCCGCCACCCCCCACAGGAGAGGCCCCTACCGGCACGCGGCACGAACCGCGTGCGGTCCGTACTTCCTTCAGCGCCGCGCGTGCGTTTTCTGTCACACCGCGCTCTGTCACCCGGTAGTTGCGCGTTGTACAAACATGGACGTGGAGCCTGGCGAGGCCGTAGCGTGCTGCTTCGCGCCGGGGCCGGGCGCAGATCTCCGAGTGGCAGGATTGAGAGAGTGCTGGGGGACGACGCGGAGCTGACCGCCGCGGTGCTTGCGGCGCAGGACGGGGACGAGACCGCGTTCCGTACTGTGTACCGCGCTGTGCACCCGCGGCTGTTGGGATACGTACGCACGCTGGTTGCCGAGCCGGACGCCGAGGACGTCGCTTCCGAGGCCTGGCTGCAGATAGCGCGCGATCTGGACCGCTTCAGCGGCGACGCCGACCGGTTCAGGGGCTGGGCCGCGCGCATCGCGCGCAACCGCGCCCTCGATCACATACGCATGCGGGGCCGCCGCCCCGCGATAGGCGGCGACGAGTCCGAGCTGACCGGCAAACCGGGCGAGGCGGACACCGCGGGGGAGGCGATGGAGTCCCTCGCCACCGGTGCGGCGCTCGCCCTGATAGCCCAGCTCCCGCAGGACCAGGCGGAGGCCGTCGTGCTCCGCGTCGTCGTCGGCCTCGACGCGAAGAGCGCGGCGCAGACCCTCGGCAAGCGCCCGGGAGCCGTCCGTACGGCGGCGCACCGCGGTCTGAAACGGCTCGCGGAACTGCTCGGCGCGGACGGCGCGGATCCGACGGACGCGCTCGGCGCGGTAC
Organism: Streptomyces kanamyceticus; assembly: GCF_008704495.1. Classification (NCBI taxonomy): domain Bacteria; kingdom Bacillati; phylum Actinomycetota; class Actinomycetes; order Kitasatosporales; family Streptomycetaceae; genus Streptomyces; species Streptomyces kanamyceticus. The sequence goes on along the minus strand of NZ_CP023699.1, from coordinate 3,967,694 downwards.
CCCCTCAGAGAGAGCCGCGCGGGCACGCGGTGACGTCCGCCGGTGTGACGCATTCGCGTACGCGGACGCAGAAGGACATGTGATGGCCGACGAGCAGTACCAGTGGCTGGACCGCGACGCGGCGGAGCGTCTGCTGCGCGGGGAGCCCCTCGAAGGCGTCGACCCTCACGTGCGCGCGCAGGCCGACAGGCTCGCCCGCGCGCTCGGCGCGCTGGCCGCCGACGACCGCGCGACCGCCCCTGGAACGGACGGTTCCGCCGCGGCGCCCCAGGACGGCACGCAGCGCGCGGCACGGGAGCAGGAACAGGGCCACGGACAGGGCCACGGACAGAGCTACGAACAGGGTCGCCCCCAGCATCACGCGCAGGAGCTCGCCCACGGTGAACTCCCCGGCGAGGCCGCCGCGTTGGCCGCCTTCCGCGCCGCGGGGCCCGGCTCCGCGCGAGCCGCCACCCGCTCCGCCGCCTACGCCACGCCCGCCCACGAGGCGGCCGCGGGCGAGACCGTGCGCCTCGGTCGCGCGGGCGAGCGCCCGCAGCCGTCCCGGTGGGGCAGACCGGTGCGGTTCGGGCTCGCCGCCGCGCTCGCGGCGTGCATGGTCGGCGGTGTCGCCGTGGCGGCGGGTACGGGCGTATTGCCCTCGCCGTTCGGCAGGCACGGCGACTCGGGCCCGGCCGCTTCCGCATCGCCCGTCGCCACCCCGGAGACGTCCCTGCCGACGCCGTCGGACGACGCGGGCACGCCCTCCGAGGACCTGAACCCGGACGCCAGCAGCGCGCCGGATCAGGAGCCCACGCGGGAGGCCGAGAGCAGCTCGCCCCCCGAGGCCGAGGCGGGCGGCGACACCCAAGGCCCCACGCGACGGCCCGACCGCACCGAGAAGCCGCAGGGCGACAAGACCAAGAACTGGTACCGCAAGGCCGTGGCCGCCTGCCGCGCCTACCGCAGCGGCGAGCTCCAGGGCGAGAAGCGCCGCCGTCTCGAAGAGGCCGCCAAGGGCCGGGCCCGCGTGGAGGAGTTCTGCGGCCGGGTGCTCGGCGGCGCGGGCGGCGGCGGCAACGGCGGTGCCAACGCGGGCGCCGGCAATGGCAAGGGCAATGGCGGCGGCGATGACGGTGACGACGGCGACGACGGCGGTTCGAGCGGCGGCGGTGGCGAGGACGGCGGCGACGACGGCGGCTCGTCCGGCGGTGACACAGGGGGCAACCCGGGCCCGCCCCCGTCGACCCCGTCCGTCCCGGGGACGACCCCCACGGCTTCGTACCGCGCTCTGCCGGTCCTGCCCTAACCCCCGCGCGACGGCATTCCGAGACCGGGTGTGACGTTTTTCGGCACGGTGACGCAGTAAGTAGTGAGCCGACTGGTCATCGGCCCGCGCACGAGCCGGGGGTTCCCCCCGTACCTTCGGCTCCGTGCCACCAGCGTGGGCGGGATACGTTCCCCCGATCCCGCCCACGCTGCTTTTCCTCCCCGGCGCTCCCGAAGACAGCTCTTTCGGAGACAGCGCTCCCGGAGACCGCCCTCACTTGTAGACGACGACCTTGTCGCCCGTGCGCACCTCGTCGAAGAGCTTCACGATCTTCTCGTGGTCCCGGACGTTCACGCAGCCGTGCGAGGCGCCGCTGTAGCCGGTGGCGGCGAAGTCCGACGAGTAGTGCACGGCCTGGCCGCCGCTGAAGAACAGCGCGTACGGCATGGCCGCGTCGTAGAGCGTCGAGACGTGCTCCCGGGACTTCCAGTAGACCTCGAAGGTGCCTTCGCGGGTCGGCGTGTACTGCGCGCCGAAGCGCACGTCCATCGTGGAGACCGCCTTGCCGTCGATCATCCAGGTCAGGGTGCGGCTGCTCTTGGCGATGCACAGGACGCGGCCCGTCAGACAGCGCGGATCCGGCTTCGCGGGCGGGATGCCGCCGCCCGAGTACAGCTCGAACCGCGTCGGTTCGTCCGTCATGGCGAGCAGCCGCTGCCAGGTGACGGTGTCCACGTCGCCGGTACGGGGCAGGCCGCGCTTGCCCTGGAAACCCTCGACCGCGCCCGCGGTCGCCGGGCCGTAGGTCGCCGTGGGGTTCTCGTGGAGCCAGGCGACCTGGCGCAGCCTGGCCTGCAGCTCCCGCACCTGGCCGCCGTGCGCGCCCCGGGCCATCAGCGTCTTCGGGGGCTCCGCCGGTCGTGACGGCTCCGCGGGCTCCGAAGGATCCGGCGCACGCGACGGATCCGTACGGTCGGGGGTCGGGTCCGGTGGGGGCGTCGCGGGGGCCGACGCGCCCGGTTTGCCGTCACCGCCGCCCGTGGCCGACGCACTCGGCCGCCCGCCGTCCGTGTCGATCTCCGCGGCCTTGCATCCCGCGGCGAGCATCAGCACCGCCACGGCTCCCACGGATATCGCGCCCTTGCCCATCAGGCCCCCCGGTGCTCCTGGACATCACTCCTGGAAGTGTTTCCCGGTTTGCCGAGAGTGACGCCTGCCGGTCGCGGGCGCAAGCTGGATACATGACATATGAGTCGGAGTCCGGACTGCCCGTCGAGCCCGTGTACGGACCCGAGGCGCTGGCGGGCTGGGACCCGGCGGAGCGGCTCGGCGACCCCGGCGCGTACCCCTTCACCAGGGGCGTCTACCCCTCCATGTACACGGGCCGCCCCTGGACGATGCGCCAGTACGCGGGCTTCGGTACGGCGACGGAGTCCAACGCCCGCTACCGGCAGCTGATCGAGCACGGCACGACGGGCCTGTCCGTCGCCTTCGACCTGCCGACCCAGATGGGCCACGACTCCGACGCCCCGATCGCGCACGGCGAGGTCGGCAAGGTGGGCGTGGCCATCGACTCGGTGGACGACATGCGGGTCCTCTTCGACGGCATCCCGCTGGGCGAGGTCTCCACGTCGATGACGATCAACGCGCCCGCCGCACTGCTCCTCCTCATGTACCAGCTGGTCGCCGAGGAACAGGGAGTCGACCCCGCGCGGCTCACCGGCACGATCCAGAACGACGTGCTCAAGGAGTACATCGCGCGCGGCACGTACATCTTCCCGCCGGGCCCCTCGCTGCGCCTGACCGCGGACATCTTCCGCTACTGCGGGGCCGAGATCCCGAAGTGGAACACCATCTCGATCTCCGGTTACCACATGGCGGAGGCGGGCGCTTCGCCCGCGCAGGAGATCGCCTTCACCCTCGCCGACGGCATCGAGTACGTGCGTACGGCGGTCGCGGCGGGCATGGACGTGGACGACTTCGCCCCGCGCCTCTCCTTCTTCTTCGTGGCACGTACGACGTTCCTTGAGGAGGTCGCCAAGTTCCGCGCGGCCAGGCGCATGTGGGCCGAGGTGATGCGCGAGGAGTTCGGCGCGCGGAACCCCAAGTCGCTGATGCTGCGCTTCCACACGCAGACCGCGGGCGTCCAGCTCACCGCGCAGCAGCCCGAGGTGAACCTGGTCAGGGTCGCCGTCCAGGGGCTCGGCGCGGTCCTCGGCGGCACCCAGTCGCTGCACACCAACTCCTTCGACGAGGCCATCGCGCTGCCCACCGACAAGTCCGCGCGCCTGGCCCTGCGTACGCAGCAGGTCCTCGCGTACGAGACGGACGTGACCGCCACGGTCGACCCGTTCGCCGGGTCGTACGTGATGGAGAGGATGACGGACGACGTGGAGGCGGCGGCGCGCGAACTGATGTTGCGCATCGCGGACTTGGGCGGCGCGGTGCACGCCATCGAGCAGGGCTTCCAGAAGGACGAGATCGAGCGCAACGCCTACCGGATCGCCCGGGAGACCGACTCGGGCGAGCGCGTCGTGGTCGGCGTCAACCGGTTCAGGGCCGACGAGGAGGAGCCCTACGAGCCGCTCCGCGTCGATCCGGCCATCGAGGAACGGCAGACCGCCCGCCTCGCCCGGCTCCGCGCGGAGCGGGACGCGGAGGCGGTGGAGAGCGCCCTGGCCGCGCTCAAGGAGGCGGCGAAGGGCGAGGCGAACGTCCTCTATCCGATGAAGGACGCGCTGCGGGCGCGGGCGACGGTGGGGGAGGTGTGCGGGGCGCTGCGGGAGGTGTGGAGGTCCTACGTACCGGCCGACGCGTTCTGAGCCCTCCGGCACCGACGGCGGCCTGCCCCGGTCTCCCCCCTCTTGCTCTTACGGCTGCGGCTGGAAGAAGTCCTTGATGATCTGGGCCAGTTCCTGGAGGTAACCGGCCGTGGGCGGCTTCTGGGAGAGCTCGAACTCGACCTCGTTGACGCCGTCCTTGCGGTGGAAGCGGAAGTCGACCTTGAGCCGCAGCCAGGCGATGACGGCACCGATCACCACGATGTGGTCGGCGGACTCCGCGAGGCCCATCTGGTCGTCGGCCGGTGGATCGGCGAGCACGGGCGCGCTCACCGCGGCGCTGTCCTCGTCCGCGGCGAGCCTGGCGAGGACCGCGCGGGCGGCGCCCGGGCCCGCGGAGCCCAGCGCGGGCGGGTCGAGCCGCGCGGCTGCGAACAGCGCGTCGATGACGTCGGCTGCCTCCCCGGCGCTGGCCACGGGCAGCGGCGTCGGCGCCGCCGCGGTCAGGGTGTGGGTGATCTCCTCCAGGGCCAGCACGACGGTGCGGTCCGGCAGGCGGGTGAGGTCGGCGGTGCTCATGGGCTGGTCTCTCCTGGGTTCGGGGGCACGTGTAGGGGCAGGGGGGCTCACCGCCAGTCGCCGAGCGGGATGAAGCCCGCCCAGTGGTAGGGGTGCGCCAGCCAGGGGCGTTCGGTGTCGGTCATCAGCCGTCGCTGGGCCCTGCGCAGCGCGCGCCACAGCGGCTCACCGGCCATCCGCTCGCGCGCGATGCCGTCGAGCAGTTCGGCCGAACTGTGCTGGTTCACCCGCCAGACGGGGGCCACCACGGTCCTCGTGCCCTCGCGGAACAGCGCCTGCGTCAGGCCCGTGAAGTCCTCGCCGAGGTGCGCGGGATCGTGCCAGCCCGCCGAACAGGCGCGCAGGACGACCGTGTCCGGTGTCGCGGACGTGGTGCCGATGTCCCTGGCGCGGAGCAGGAACGGCAGCGCGTCGGGCAGCGCGGCGCTCGTGTGCATGCTGGCGTGCGCGCGGCCGTCGGTCAGGATGAGGGCGGCGTCGCCGGGTTCGCCCTCGCCCGAGTGGCCGTGGCAGGCGATGTACGCCAAGTCGTGCTCGCCCAGGGCCTTCAGGACGCTGCGCGGGGTCGCCGCGGTGCCGGTCAGGACGGTCGTGCGGGGCCCTTCGAGCGCTTCGGGCACGGAGTCGTCGAAGCCCTGGCCGGTGTCCGTGGCCGCCAGGTCCTCCAGTGAGGCGACGTCGACGCGCAGGACGCGTTCGGGGCGTGCGGGCCGGTCCAGGAGCAGGTACTCCAGGGTGGACACGCTCGGCGTGTAGACGAGGGCGGCCCGCTCGGCGAGGTGGCTGCCGTCGGCCAGGCGCAGCGCGTGCAGGGGCAGTACGGAGAGCGGCCCGTGCGGGGCGACGCAGAGCAACTCCCGCCCCTCCAGGACGTCCTGGAACGGCAGCAGGCCGCGGAGCCCGTCCAGCGGGAGCGGCACCGGGCGGCGCGGGTGGATCTTCGGGCGCGGCGGGAAGGCCGTCGGATCGCCGTCGACGGTGCGCCGGATCGTGTCGGCGGCGGTGTGCAGGGCGGCGCGGGTGGTGGGCACGCGGTAGATGTGCAGGCGCCGCTCGCCGGAGGCGATCACGAAGCAGAAGCTGTGCCGCTCCCCGATGAAGTACGAGGCGAGGACGAGCCCTTCGGTGGGCGCGTGCTCCTCGACGAGGTGGAACGCGCCGTCCAGGCCGATGCCCCTGGCGAGCCGGAGCCGCTCGTGGCGTGGCGCGGCGCGGCCGATCTCGGCGGCCTTCTCGGCCAACGACTTCTGGACGCGGTCCAGCATCGCGGCGCTCTGCGCCTGCCCGCGTCCGGGATCGACCCGGTCCGCCTCGCGCAGCAGCCTCCGCAGGCCGGGCAGCAGACTGGCCTCGGACGCGAGGAGTTCGGGGTCGAGGTACGCGGAGGCGGGCCGCGGGAGCGGCAGCCGCGAGCGGTCCTCCACGATGCCCCGGGACTTCACCTCCTCGTGCAGTTCGAAGGCGAGCCAGGGGGCGGACCTGTGGTCGGGCAGCCGCAGCCGCTCCGGTCCTTCGCCCTCGGCCAGGAGCAGCGCGAGCAGTTCCTCGTGGACGGGCAGGGTCTGGCCCGCCCACTCCTGCCAGGAGTGCGCGCCGTGGTCGTTCGTGCGCTGCGCGAGCAGCAGCCTGCGGCACTCCCACAACTGGTCGAAGGCTTCCTGCTGCCGGGCGGGATCCTCGGCGAGGAGGCGGGCGAGGGCCAGGCGCATGCCGACGGTGTCGTCGGACCTCTCGTGGCGTCCGGCGGCGGCGAGCGTGGCGCGCAGGTGGCTCTCGGCGACGGCGGGGCCGTGCGCGGCGGCCAGGTGGTCGGCGACGGGCAGGCAGAGATCGCGTACGACGTACCAGGCGTCGCCCGCCAGGCAGTCGGTGTACAGGGTGGTCAACTCGGCTTCGTGGGCGGCGCGTTCGCGCTCCGTGGCGGCGATGCGAGACAGCCGTTGAAGGGCCAGCATGCGCACGCGGGTCAGGGCGACCGTCAGCTGGGGGATGGTCGCGTTGGAGACGCGTACCTGGTGGCAGGCGAAGGCCAGGGTCTGCGCCAGGTCGAGCTCCTTCTCCGCCAGGGCCTGCGCGACCTGGCCCTGTTCGAACGGGGCGAGGGCGCGGGGCGGCAGGTGGATCGGGTGGGGCTCGTCGTCCTGCGCCGCGCCGGTCGTCATGACAAGCGCGTCCCGCAGGCAGTCGGCGGCGGCCGCCGGTGCGCCGTCGAGCACGGCCAGGTCCGCGAAGCTCAGGAAGACCTCGCCCACGCTGCCCCACAGGTGCCTGCCCGCCGAGTCGAACAGGCACAGGACGAGCCAGTGCGCCGCCTCGCCGAGCCGCAGCGCGCGCTCCTGGCTGCCCTCGGCGGCCTCACCGGCCTCGCGCAGCAGGGACTTGGCGACCAGGAGCCGGATCTGCGGGAGTTGCGGCGCCGCCTCGGCGTCGCTCCTCGCGGTCTCGGCGAGCAGGATCTGCAGGGACTCGCGGTGGCGGCCGCGGGCCGCCGTGCAGCGGGCGAGCCACAGGGTGATCTGGCGCCGCCGGTCCCCGGTGCCGTCGTCGGCGGCCTCGGCGAGCAGGCCCCGGAAGGCGCGCACGGCCGCTCCGTACGCCCCCACGCCCTCCCACGCGCGGGCCTGCAGCTCCCGCAGGGCCGACTCCGACAACGGGGTCCTGGCCCCGCGTTCCCTCAGGCTCCGCACGGCGGCCAGGTGGTCGAGTGCCTCCTGGTAGCGGACGTCCTGGTAGACGCAGAGCGCCGCGAGCTGGGTGTGGGCCTCCGCCGCGTCGTGCGGGGAGGAGGTGGGGCGGCCGTCGGCCCGGTCGAGGGCGTGGTTGAGCACGCGGCGCACCCCGGCGCGGTCGCCGAGGTCGGCCATGGCGGCGGACAGCGAGAGGTAGGCGGGCAGGAGGGACCGGTCGTCGCCCGCCGCCTCCTGGAGCGCGACGGCGCGCGAGGCGTGGAACAGGGCGCGCCGGGCCTTCTTCCGCCCGACCAGCGCACGGGCCCAGTTGCACAGCCCCGTGACCCGGTCCGGCGGGCTCTCGCTCAACGGGGTGAGCGCGGCGAGCAGGTCCTGCTTGACGGCGAACTCCCGCTCGGCGAGGCCGGGGGCACCCATCACCGCGAGGGCGGCGCGGACGGGCTCGTCGGGGACGAGGGCACGGTGCTCGCGCAGCAGCCGGTGGGCGGGGAGCATGCCGGGGGCTTGGGCGGCGAGGATGAGGAGTTCGGTGAAGTCGACGGGTTCTGGGGCGAGTTGGGGTGGACCGGTCGTGACATCACCCGACACGTCCGGGCCCGCCACGCCCTTCGTCCCTCGACGGGCGGTCGTGTCGGCATCCGGCACGTCCGAGCGGGCTGCGTCCGCTGGCTCTCGACGGGTGGTTGTGTCATCGCCCGGTGCGTCCGAGCGCGTCGCGTCCCCCGGCTCCCGACGGGTGGTTGTGTCGGCATCCGGCACGTCCGAGCGGGCTGCGGCTCCCGGCTCCCGATGGGCGGGCGTGTCAGCATCCGCTACGTCCGAGCGCGTCGCGTCCCCTGGCCTCCGACGAGTGGTCGTGTCATCGCCCGGTACGTCCGATCCTGCCGCGGCCCTCGTCCCCCGACGGGCCGCCGTGTCAGCACCCGGCACGCCCGATCCCGTCGCGACCCCTGGCCCCCGACCCGCGGCCGGGTCCGCCTCGCTGGTGAGTCCGGTCAGACAGATCCGAGCCAGAAACTCATGCAACTCGGCGGCACGGGGTCGCGCATCAACGCCTTCGCCGTCACGATCCGCACCGACATCTTGGGCCGCGCCTGCGTCTGCCGCCGCACGTGCGTCTGCTGCGCCCGCTGCGTCTGCCGCCGCACCCGTGCCCGCCGCGTCTGCCGCAGCGCCCGCGTCTGCGGCAGCGTCTGTGCCTGCCGCATCCGTCGCCCTGCCTGCGCCCGCCGTAGCGTTCGCGTCTGCCGCATCCGCTGTGGCGCCTGCGCTCGCCGCATTCGCCGCAGCGTCTGTGCCCGCATCCGTCGCTGTGCCTGCGCCTGCTGTGCTCGCCGCAGTGCCTGCGTCTGCTGTATCCCTTGCGGCGCTTGTGCTCGCCGCATCTGTCGCTGTGTCTGCGCCTGCTGTGCTCGCCGCAGTGCCTGCGTCTGCTGTATCCCTTGCGGCGCTTGTGCTCGCCGCATCTGTCGCTGTGTCTGCGCCTGCTGTGCTCGCCGCAGTGCCTGCGTCTGCTGTATCCCTTGCGGCGCTTGTGCTCGCCGCATCTGTCGCTGTGTCTGCGCCTGCTGTGCTCGCCGCAGTGCCTGCGTCTGCTGTATCCCTTGCGGCGCTTGTGCTCGCCGCATCTGTCGCTGTGCCTGCGCCTGCTGTGCTCGCCGCAGCGCCTGCGTCTGCTGTATCCCTTGCGGCGCTTGTGCTCGCCGCATCCGTCGCTGTGCCTGCGCCTGCTGTGCTCGCCGCAGCGCCTGCCTCTGCTGTACCCCTTGCGGCGCCTGCGCCTGTCGCATCCGTCGCAGCGCTTGCGCCTGCCGTGCCTGCCGCCGCGCCTTCGTCTGCCGCGCCCGCGCCCGCCGCCGCGCCCGCGCCCGCCGCCGCGCCCGCGCCCGCCGCCGCGCCCGCGCCCGCCACCGCCCCCGCGCCCGCCACCGCCCCCGCCCCCGCACCCGCGCCCCCCTCCTCCCCGTCCCCGTCCCCGACTCCCTCGTCCCCGTCCTCCCCGACCCCATCCATCCACCGCAACAACTTCGCCGCCGACCCCCGTTGGGAGGCAGGGATGCGGTCCAGGAGCGTCAGGACCTCGTCGAACGTGGCGGCGACCATCATGCGCATGACCGCCGATGCCGCCTCCTCACCGAGTTGTGCCATCGAGGGCCTCCATGAACGCTTCGGCGCGGGTCGCCGCGTCCTGGTCGTCGGTCTGGTGGGCGCAGCGTCGCGCGTGGTCCAGGGCCTCGGTCCGCAGGCCGCAGCGTGCCAGGGATTCGGCGATGACGAGCAGGTCGTCGGGTGCCATGTCGGTCTCCTGCGTCACCTCCTCGCTCAGGCCCCGCAGCGTCTCCGACCGGTCCGCGTGGTCCGCGTGTGAGGTGAAGGAGATCCAGGCGGCGAGGAACGGCGAGCGGTAGTCCCCGCACATGGCACGCCGCTGGATCCGCTCCACGGCCCGCTGCCGCGTCTCGTCGTCGCCGTGCTCGATGTCCCCTTGGATGACGTACCACTCGGACTCGCCCTCACGGCGGCGCAGCGCGCGTTCCTCCAGGGTGGACGCCCGGGCCGCCTTGAGCGCGGGCGAGCCGGGGGCCAGCTGGCGCAGGCTGTCCAGCGCCCCCCGCTGGGCCGACATCGGCAGACCGGAGCGCGCGATGCGCACGAGCATCTCCAGGGCCGAGATCCTGCCGGGCGCCGCCGCGAGTACCTCCACCACGATCCCCGCGGCCTCCCAGAGCGGCGCGGGGTCCTCGTCCAGTTCACCGAGGGCGCACAGCGTCTGCGCCTGTAGCAGCAGCGTCTCCGAGGGGGCTCCCTCGGACGGAATCTCCGACCAGGCGGCGGCCCGCAGCACCAGGAACTCCCGTTCCAGGGCGCGCAGTTCCATCGTCCGGTCGATCCAGGCGACGCGTTCACCGACCTCCCGCAGCCAGCGCGCGCTCAGATTGCCGCCGCGCCGCGTAAGGGTCTCGGTGGTCTGCTCCAGGACCTTCCGCGCCGTCTCCGGCCGTCCCGCGTGGACGAGCGCGGTGGCCAGGTCCACCCGGACCGGGACGTGCTCGGGCCGCTCGTCGGCCAGCCGGGACAGGATGAGCAGCGCGCCGAACGGCATGCCGCACTGGAGGTGGGCGAGCCCGAGGAGGTACGTCCCCTCGTGGTGCTCGGCGGCGTGCTCCTCGAAGTACTCCAGGAAGCGGATCCGGTCCGTCATGCCCGTGCCGACGGCCATGAGGAGCGGCAGGTGCTCCTTGGGCAGCGACTCCGCCGCGAACGGCACGTCCCAGGAAGGCAGTGATCGCCCCATCGCACCCCCGTGTGCGTCGCCCAGCCGATCCGTAGAGCGCATGCTCCGCAACTCGGGCGCCCGGCGCAAGGGCGCGAACGGTCATGACGGGCGCGCGCTGTCCGGTCTCCGGACGCACGTGCCTCATGTCGTACGCACGTGCGACACTCCGGCCATGCTGGGTGTCACCGATCTTCCGACCTATCTCGTGGGCCTCGTCCTCATCGTCCTGCTGCCGGGACCGAACTCGCTGTACGTGCTCTCCGTCGCCGCGCGCCGGGGCGTCCGCACCGGGTACACCGCGGCCGCGGGCGTCTGGTGCGGCGACACCGTACTGATGACGCTCTCGGCAGCCGGTGTGGCCTCGCTGCTCCAGGCCAACGCGGTGCTCTTCGGGATCGTGAAGTACGCGGGCGCCGGGTACCTGACCTGGCTCGCGATCGGCATGCTGCGGGCCGCCGCCGCGATGTGGCGCTCCCGCCGTGAGCGCTTCGCGGACACGGGCCAGGACCCGGCGGACGGCGGCGCGGCCGAGCGGCCGTTCCGCAGGGCGCTGGTGATCAGCCTGCTCAACCCGAAGGCGATCCTGTTCTTCATCGCCTTCTTCGTGCAGTTCGTCGACCCCGGGTACGCCTATCCGGCGCTCTCCTTCGTGGTCCTCGGGGCCCTCGCGCAGATCGCGAGCTTCCTCTACCTCACGGCGCTGATATTCAGCGGCACCCGGCTCGCGGCCGCCTTCCGCCGCCGCAAGCGGCTCTCCGCGGGCGCCACGTCGGCGGCGGGCGCGCTGTTCATCGGCTTCGCGGTGAAGCTGTCGCTCAGCAGCGTCTGACGAGCAGGGGGGCGGCGTCGGCTCAGTGGTGCCAGGCCGAACCGCCCACGTTGTGGATCATGCGCTGCAGGACTTTGAGCGTCAGGACGTACTCCTCCGGCGTGATGCCCTCGTTGATCTCCGCGAGGATCTTCTTCTGCCGTTCGGCCGCGCGCTCCCGCAGCGCGCGGCCCTCGTCGGTCAGGGCGATGCGGCCCGCGGTGTCCTCGGTGATCAGGCCGCGGTCGTGCAGGGCGCTGATGTTGTGCAGCAGGGCGCCGTCGCCGGTGTCCAGGTAGCCGCGCAGGATGCCGACGACCTCGCCGCGGTCGCGGCCGCCCTCGGGCGCGTCGTGCAGCTGTCCCAGCACCCACCACTGGGGCTGGGTGAGGCCGAGCTCGGCGAGGTGGGTGCGGATGTGGTGGACCACGGCGGAGCCCGCGGCCGAACTCCAGTATCCGATGGGCTGGTTGAGGAGTTCGGCGTCGCTGTGTGAGTACGTGAAAGTCGTCATGGCCACGAAGGTAGGACCTCAAGTCGACTTGAGGTCAACCGCCCCGAAGTGAGTCCTCAGGTACGCCCGCACCCCCGTCGCGTCCGCCCCCGCCCACCCGAGGTATCCGTCCGGGCGGACCAGGAAGACGCCTTTGCCGTAGGGCTCGTACGCGGGGACGCGGTGCGTGTGGACCAACACGCCGTCCAGCGGCGGGAGTTCCGCGTCCGTGCCCACCGCGAGCAGCGTCCAGTGCGGACCGCGGAACGCGTCGAACAGCCGCTCGCCCGCCGAGGCGCCCGGGCCGTCGGGGGCGCGGTCGCCCGCCCGCAGCGCCTCGTCGGCCAGGCCCGTGCGGGTCTCCGCCGCGAGTGACGAGGCGTGGTAGCCGATGCCGAGCTGCTGGGTGGCCGCCCCGCGCCTGGCCTCGCCCCGGTGGATGCGGGTGGAGAGGCCGAGCATGTGCGCGGCGTTGGGCAGCCGCTCCTCCTCGTAGGTGTCGAGCAGGGTGTCGGGGGCGCCCCGGCGAAGGACCGCGCCCAGCTTCCAGCCGAGGTTGTAGGCGTCCTGGACGCTGGTGTTCAGGCCTTGGCCGCCCGCGGGGGAGTGGACGTGCGCCGCGTCACCGGCCAGGAAGACCCGGCCCGCGCGGAAGCGGTCGGCAAGGGCCGCGCGCGGGCGGAAGTCCGAGGCCCAGCGGACCTCGGTGACGTCGTCGGCGGACAGGTGCGTCCGGGCGGCGACGACCTCGCGCACGCCCTCAAGGGAGAGGTCGGGCGTCGTGTCCGGCGCGAACCGCGCGGTCAGCTGGAAGTCCGGGATGCCGGGCAGCGGGCAGATCGCCAGGAAGGCGTCACCGTCATCGGCGGGCGGGAACATGTGCCAGTTGTCGCGGTCGAGCGCGGGGATGCGGACGTCCGCGACCAGGACCGGGTTCGGGTCCACGGTCTCGCCGGTCATGGCGATGCCGAGCGCCCGGCGCAGGGTGGAGCGACCGCCGTCCGCCGCCACCGAGTACGCCGCGCGCACCGCCGTGCCCGTCGAGAGGCCGACGGTGACGCCGTCCGCGTCCTGCGTCAGCTCCGTGACCGCCGCGCCGAACGTGACGTCGCCGCCGAGCTCCCGCAGGCGCGCGAGCAGGATCTCCTGGGTGCGCCACTGGGGGAGCATCCACGGCCCGGCGTACGGCGCGGCCCCGGTCGGCTCCGGCGCGTCGAACATCCGGCGCTCGCCCCGCCGTTCGCCGTCGCGCCACACCATGCCGACCGGGTAGGGGCCGCCCGCCGCGAGGACCGCGTCGCGCACCCCGAGGTCGTCGAGGACCTCCATGGTGCGGGGCTGGATGCCCTTGCCGCGCGAGCCGGGGAAGAGGGCGGGCGCCCGCTCCACGACGAGGGCGGGCACACCGCGCCTGGCCAGGTCGCAGGCGAGGGCGAGGCCGGTGGGACCGGCGCCCGCGATGAGGACACCCGTCTCCTTAACGTTGTTAAGTTCCATGTCCGGAGCATGGGCTTAACGGTGTTAAGTTGTCAAGGTGGCCACGACGAAACTGGACCGCGCCCTGGTGGCGCGCACCGCGCTGGACCTGCTGAACGAGACCGGACTCGAAGGGCTGACCCTGCGCGCCATCGCCCAGCGCCTGGACGTCAAGGCGCCCGCGCTGTACTGGCACTTCAAGGACAAGCAGGCGCTGCTCGACGAGATGGCGACCGAACTGATGCGGCGCATGGCCGAGGACTTCCTTGCCACTCCCGACCCCGACTGGCGGGTGGCGCTCACCGGCTCGATGCGCGGCCTGCGCGCGCACCTGCTGCGCTACCGCGACGGCGCCAAGGTCTACAGCGGCACGCACTTCACGGACACGTCGTACGCCGCGCCCATGGAGGCCCATCTGCGGGTACTCACCGCGGCGGGCTTCACGCCAGGGGCGGCCGCGCGCGCCTGGTTCACCGCGTACAGCTACACCATCGGGTACGTCATCGAGGAGCAGGCCACGGGCCCCGACCCCGCCAGCGGCGAAGGCGGCTACGACCTCGCGGCCCGCGCCGCGCGCCTGGCCGCGTACCCGCTGGCCGCGGCCGCGGGCGAGGAGATGTTCCGCGACCACGACCGCGGCTTCCAGGCGGGACTCGCCGCGGTCGTCGCGGGCATCGGGGCGACGCTCGGGGCTACCGGCTCCGGGTGAGCGCCGTGCGGATCAGCGGGGTAAGGCGCTGCTCCACGAGGCGGTGCAGGAGCCAGGCGAGCAGCAGCATCGCCGCGACGGTCAGGGCGAACGTCGCGTACGAGGGCAGGCCCAGCTTGCGGTGCAGCGCGGCCACCGTCACCCAGCCCAAGTGCTCGTGCACCAGGTAGAAGGGGTACGTCAGCGCCCCCGCCACGGTCAGCCAGCGCCAGTCGGCGCGGTGCAGATAGCCGAGGGCGATCAGGAGCACCGCGGCGAAGCCCGCCGTGACCACCGCGATGATCACGGACGCGGAGCGGTAGGAGAAGAAGTCCGGGTTCGGCGCGTGCCACAGGCCCTTGACCGCGTAGTGCTGGCCGATCAGCCAGCTCACCCCGACGATGCCCCACGCCGTGACGTCGCGGCGGTCGCGGTGCAGCAGGTAGATGCCGATGCCGCCGATGAAGAACGGCGCGTACTCGGGCATCAGGATCAGGTCGAGCAGCGGCTCGTTCGCGGCCTCGGTGATCGCCGCCGCCAGGGTCCAGCCCGCGCAGAAGAGGACCACGCGGGCGCGGGTCGCGCCCGGCATGACCACGCACAGCGCGAAGAGGGCGTAGAAGCGCAGCTCGGCCCAGAGGGTCCAGCACACGCCCAACACCCGGTCGGCGCCCAGCGGTTGCTGGAGCATGGTGAGGTTCACCAGCGCGTCGCTGGGCGAGACGGCGGCGTAGGTGACCACCGGCAGCGCGAAGACCGCCGTCACCAGGACGATCGCCGCCCAGTAGGCGGGCAGCAGGCGCGAGGCCCGGGAGGCGAAGAAGGAGCGCAGCGGGCGGCCCCAGCCGCTCATGCAGATGACGAAGCCGCTGATCACGAAGAAGATCTGGACGCCGAGGCAGCCGTAGGCGAACCACTCGCTCGCCGTCGGGAACTGGTCGGCGGGGGAGCTCCCCCAGGCCTGGGCGATCTCGCCGTCCCGGCCGCCGTAGTGGTAGGCGGCGACCATCAGCGCGGCGATCAGCCGCAGTCCGTCCAGGGCGCGCAGGCGCGGGCGCGCGCGGGCGGGCGCGGAGGCGGCCGGGGGCGTGCCTGAGGTGGTGTCCGCTCCCGGCGCGTGCTTCGGGAGTATGGGGGCCGGAGCGGTCATCCGAGCGCGGTCCTCTTGATGGTGCGCTGCACCGAGCGGGCCCGGCGGGCGACCCGGCGTACCGTCGCGTTGCGCGGGATGAAGGCGAGCTGCGAGGGCAGCGCGCCGGGCAGGGCGAGCGCGGTGAGGCGGCGCCGCTTGAAGTAGCGCCAGGTGCGGGCGTCGAGGTGCGTGGCGAGATGACGCTCGGCGTCGGGGCGCAGGCCCGGATAGATCTGCGGCTGCATCGCGAAGCCGACGGCCTTCAGGAGCTGCGTCAGCTCGGCCACGCCCATGCCCGTGCGCTGCTCGGTGACCGCCGTGCGGTCGGTGAGCTCGGGAAGCAGCGCGTCGACGATGGTGACCGGGACGCGGTTGCTGTTCTGGTAGGGCGCGAGGCGTTCCAGGAGCAGGTCGGTGCCGGTGCGGGCGGCGGGCAGATCGTAGAGCGCGGACGCGGTGAGCAGGGCGGTGGAGAAGCAGCCGACGACGAGCGCGGGCCGCATCCGCTGGTAGAGCACCTCGGCGAGCACCGGCGTGTCCAGGACGGTGAGGTCGACGCCCATCGTCCGCGCCGCCTTCTCCAGGGAGCGCGACCAGCGGGCGGGCGCGGTGGGGTGCGGCTTGAACACCACGCGGGTGTGGCCGAGTTCGGCGGCGCCGCGCACCATGCGGATGTGCAGCTCCTCCTCTTCCTCCGCGGTGAGGATGGAGAGCGCGGAGAGGTACTGGCCGAGGACCAGCGCGGGCGCCTCGATCTCCGGCAACTCCTCCTCGTCCTCGGCCAGTTCACCGAGGACCTTCAGGAACGTCTCGGTCGGTACGACCTCGGGGGGCACGTCGAACTCGGTGAGCAGGAGCGGGGTCAGGCCCGGCACCAGGTCCAGGTGGAGCAGGCGCCGCACGCGCGTGCCGACCAGCGGGTCGATCTTGTTGCGGGTGGGGCCGTAGCTCATCAGGCCGTCGGCGTACACGTCCACGGGTACGCCGGTGAAGATCTGCGCGAGGGCCAGGGCCGGGTTGACCTGGATCGACTCGACGGCCAGCTCGACGTCGTCGTCACCGAGGTCCCAGAGCAGCCGGATGTAGCGCTCCCACAGCACGACGTCGTCGCCGCGCGGGGCCCAGCCACCCGGGTGAAAAGGGGAGATGGCCTCGTTCCAGGAGCGCACCTCGTCGAAGCGGCCGCGCAGCCGCTCGAAGCCCGGCATCTCGTCCAGCGGCGTCGTCGTCTCGGGCGTCGCCGCGTTGTTGCTGACGAGGAGGATCCGCCGGTGGGCCGGGCCGAAGCGGTCGGCGTCCAGGGCGGCGGCGAGCGTCGCGGTGCCGTACAGCGTGGACGCCAGGAAGATCTGCGTCGTACGGGACGCCGGATCGGACGTCGTACGGGGCTGCGCCATTACGCGGCCACCTCCGCCGACACCGGGCGCCTGCGCAGCCTGCGAAGACGGGTCGCCCGTTGTATGTCCATGGAGTCGAGCGCCTCGTCGAGAACGCCCTGCGGCATCCGCTTCAGCGCGGCCGCACTCATTGACTTCAATTTGCGCGCCACGGATGGCTCGAACCTTTCGATGGATCCCAAATGGTGGGAGATGATCGCACAGTAAGTCCGCACGGCCTTGGGCAGGAGTTCGTCCGCGTCCCTGTCCGCCGCGGTTTCCCGCACCACCTGGTCGAATGCCTTGATGAAATCGAGCTGTCGTACGTCGCCGATCTGCGTGAGCGAAGAGGCGACCCCGCGCCGGTAGAACACGCCGAGAAGGCCCACCGCGGCGAAGGATTCGGCCTCGCGGTGCAGCCGCCAGATCCAGGGCCGGTCCTCCGCGGTGCGCAGCCCGTCGGTGAAGTGGAGCAGGCCCGCGTCCGCGAGCCTGCGGTGGTAGATGCCGGCCCACGCGTAGGCGTAGTCGACGGATGTCGAACGGTCGGCGGGCAGGATGACGTCGCGCGGACTGAGCACCTCGCCCCGCCTGCCGTGCGGCACGCGGTGCACGGTGCGGGCCCGCGCGGTGCACTGCACATGGTCGGTGCGCACGAAGTCGCAGCCCAATTCCTCGATGGCGGCCACCAGTTGGGCGAAGTAGCCCGGGGCGAGCCAGTCGTCACCGTCCAGGAAGGTGAGGTACTCGCCGCGCGCCGCGTCGAGGCCCGTGTTGCGGGCGGTCGCCAGGCCGCCGTTCGTCTCGTGTCTGAGATGAACGGCACCGGGGAGTTCGCGCGCGGCACGCTCCAGGATGTCCGGTGTCTCGTCGCGCGAACAGTCGTCGACGAGAATGAATTCGAAGTCGTCACGCGCGTTCGCACGCAGACTCTTCAAGGTGTCGGGCGCGTATTGCTGCACGTTGTAGAACGGCACGATGACGGAGAGCTTAACCACGTGGGTGACGTTAGGTGTCGGCCCGTGATTCAGGTCGACCCGCAGTGGGATGTCAGGTGAACGACGTGTGGCGGAATGGTTAACCAGCCCTCCTGGCGGCCATTTCCGGGGCTGATTCGCCATTCGTCGGCATGCTGTTAACCGTTTGTTGCACCTGAGTTGGGCCGCGAATCGAAATGCCTTCCTAGCGTCTGGGACGTGCAAGGAAGTCATCGAAACCCGCTGCGGGTCGCCGTGCTCGCCGATTCCGATACGCGATGGAAATGGGGCGCTCTCACCGCGAACCGCATCGTATCGGACAATCGGCCGAACGGGCATGGGGCGAACGGGCATGCGCCCGACGAGCATGGGCCGGAGAGCCACCGGCTCAGTGGTTACCTGCTCCGCGGCCGGGCCACCCCCACCCCCCGCCAGCTCGAAGAGGTGGGAGTGCGCGCGGACTCGCTGCGCGAGGTCACCGCCGTCGAGTTCCTGCGGGAGATGGAGCGCGACGCGCCCGACGTGATCGTGCTCGCCCTGGTGGGCGGCGCGGTCCAGGCGGTCCTGCACGGTCTCGCCCGGGTCATAGAGGACGCCCGCCTGACCGGCGGCGCGGGCAATCGGCCCGTCGTCGTCACCGGCTACGTCGGCGTCGTCTACGAGAAGCTCGCGGACGGCCTCCTGCTGCGGCACGGCGCGGACGTCGTCCTCGCCAACTCCCGCCAGGACGCGGACCGTTTCCGCGCCGTGTACGAGGGGGTGGGCGCCGACGCGTCCGCGGTGACGGAAGCCGCACTGCCGTTCCTCGGCGGGGAGCCGTACGAGAAGCACGACCCCTACACCGTCGTCTTCGCCGCCCAGCCCTCCGTGCCCGAGAGCGCGGCCCAGCGCACCTACCTCCTGCGCCGCCTGGTCGAACACGCCAGGCTGCACCCCGACCGCGAGGTGCTGCTCAAGCTGCGCAGCAGGCCGGGCGAGCACACCACGCACATCGAGGAGCTGCCCTACCAGAAGCTGGCGCAGCGCGTCGAGGGCGGGCTGCCCGCCAACTGCCGCCTCGTCTACGGGCACATGGGCGAGGTGCTCGACCGCACCGACCTGCTCGTCACCGTCTCCTCCACGGCGGCCCTGGAGTCCCTGCACCGCCGCGTCCCCACCGCCGTCCTCACCGACCTCGGGGTCCGCGAAGCACTCGGCAACCACCACTTCACCGGCTCCGGCTGCCTCACCTCCTGGGACGGGCTCGACGCGGGCGACCTGCCCGAGCCCGACGAGCGGTGGCTGGCCAGGCAGGGCGTCGCCGCCGACGGAAGCTACGAGCGGGCCTTCGACGGGGCGCGCGAGCGGGTCACCGAGCTGCTCGCCGACGCGGCCGCCGGTCAACTCCCGCCCCTGGCGCCGTACTACGACCTCACCACCGCCCGTGGCTACCTGCCCGCCATCCTCGCCCGCCACCACCTCGGCCCGGACGGCGCACCGCTGCCGGGCGCGCCCGCGGCCGACAAGGACCCGGGTCCCGTACGGCAGATCGTGCGCCGCGCGGCCCGCGGCGCCTACCGCCACGGAGTGCAGCGCGTGGCGCCCGTCATCCGGCGGATGGGCGAGCTGTGAGCCCCGCGGGCACCACCGGCGCCGTCACCCCCCACCACCCCTCCTCGGCCGACCCCTCAGGAGCCGCCATGTCCCTCCCCGACCCAGCGGGCACGCAGGTGCGCCGCGTCCTCGCCGTCATCCCCGCCCGCGGCGGGTCCAAGGGCGTGCCCGCCAAGAACCTCGCCCCGGTCGGCGGCGTGCCCCTGGTGGCCAGAGCCATCCGCGAATGCCGGGCCTCCCGCCTGGTCACCGACGTCGTCGTCTCCACCGACGACCACGTGATCGCCGAGGCCGCCCGCGCCGCGGGCGCCGAAGTGGTCCTGCGTCCCGCCGCGATCGCCGGTGACACCGCGACCAGCGAGGCCGCCGTCCTGCACGCCATGGACGCCCACGAGGCCCTGCACGGCGCCGCCGTGGACGTCGTCCTGCTCGTGCAGTGCACCAGCCCCTTCCTCACCCGCGAGGACATCGACGGGGTGGCCGCCGCGGTCGTCGAGAACGGCGCGGACACCGCCGTCACCGTCGCCCCCTTCCACGGCTTCATCTGGCGCGACGCCGCCGACGACGCCACGGAAGGATCCGCCGAGGTCACCGCGCAGCGCACGGACGCCGTCGGCGGCACCGCCACGCTCGCCAACTCCACCCGTACGCGCGGCGGTTACGGCGTCAACCACGACAAGTCCTTCCGGCCGCGCCGCCAGGACCGCCCCCAGGACCTCCTGGAGACCGGCGCCGCCTACGCGATGGACGCGACGGGCTTCCGCGCCGAGAAGCACCGCTTCTTCGGCCACACCGAGCCCGTGCGCACCGACCCCGCCCGGGTCCTGGAGGTCGACGACCCGCACGACCTCGCCCGCGCCCGCGCGCTCGCCCCGCTCTTCGACGCGGCCCGTCCAGGAGACGAGGCCGCCCTCCCGACCGCCGCCGACATCGACGCGGTCGTCCTCGACTTCGACGGCACCCAGACCGACGACAGGGTGCTGATCGACTCCGACGGACGGGAGTTCGTCTCCGTGCACCGCGGGGACGGCCTCGGCATCGCGGCCCTCCGCAGGAGCGGCCTGAACATGCTGATCCTGTCCACGGAACAGAACCCGGTCGTCGCCGCGCGCGCGAAGAAGCTCAAGCTTCCCGTCCTGCACGGCATCGACAGGAAAGACCTCGCACTGAAGCAGTGGTGCGAGGAGCAGGGCATCGCTCCCGAGCGCGTGCTCTACGTCGGCAACGACGTCAACGACCTCCCGTGCTTCGCCCTCGTGGGCTGGCCCGTGGCGGTCGCCAGCGCCCATGACGTCGTGCGCGGCGCGGCCCGCGCGGTCACCACCGTCCCCGGCGGTGAAGGCGCGATCCGAGAGATCGCCAGCTGGATCCTCGGCCCCTCTCTCGACTCCCTCCACAGTTAAGGACTGTTCTGCCATGAGCACCATCAGCCCCGTCACCACCATCGGCGCCAACTCCCGTCTCCGTCAGTTCGGTTCGAAGACGGCTGGCCCCGGTCAGCCCGTGTACATCACCGGTGAGATCGGCATCAACCACAACGGTGACCTGGAGAACGCCTTCGCGCTCATCGACGTGGCCGCCGAGGCCGGCTGCGACGCGGTCAAGTTCCAGAAGCGCACCCCGGAGATCTGCACCCCGCGCGACCAGTGGGACATCGAGCGCGACACCCCCTGGGGCCGCATGACCTACATCGACTACCGCCACCGCGTGGAGTTCGGCGAGGCCGAGTACCAGGCGATCAGCGAGCACTGCGCCAAGCGCGGCATCGACTGGTTCGCGTCGCCGTGGGACACCGAGGCCGTCGCCTTCCTGGAGAAGTTCGACCTGCCCGCCCACAAGGTCGCCTCCGCCTCGCTCACCGACGACGAGCTGCTCCGCGCCCTGCGCGCCACCGGCCGCACGGTCATCCTCTCCACCGGCATGTCGACGCCGAAGCAGATCCGCCACGCGGTCGAGGTCCTCGGCTCGGACAACATCCTGATGTGCCACGCCACGTCGACGTACCCGGCGCAGGCCGAGGAGCTCAACCTCCGCGTCATCAACACCCTCCAGGCCGAGTACCCGAACGTCCCGATCGGCTACTCCGGCCACGAGACCGGCCTGCAGACCACCCTGGCCGCGGTCGCCCTCGGCGCCACCTTCGTCGAGCGCCACATCACCCTCGACCGCGCCATGTGGGGCTCCGACCAGGCCGCCTCCGTCGAGCCGCAGGGCCTGACCCGCCTGGTCCGCGACATCCGCACCATCGAGGCCTCCCTCGGTGACGGCGTCAAGAAGGTCTACGAGTCGGAGCTCGGCCCGATGAAGAAGCTGCGCCGCGTCGCGGGCGTCGTCGCCGAGAGCGAGTCGGCCGAGACCGAGCCGGTCGCCGTCTGAGCACGCGGCCCGCTTTAACCGGATACGGATTAACGGGATACGGACATACGACGATGAGCCCCCGAGTCGGCCGAGCCGCCGATGCCACCGGCACCACCGCTCCCTCCACGCTCGCCTTCGTGGAGAGCCCTGTTCAGCTTCTGAACGTCCTGGAGTGGGCGCATGCCGCGGCCGCGACAGGCCCGACCGGGGGACTCACCGTCGTCGTCCTCTCCCCGAACGACCCGATGACACGTGGCCAGCTGCGGCGCATGGCCCAGCTGGCCCGCGACGAGGGCGTCGAAGTCCGCTGGGAGGAGGCGCGCGGTGGCACCGCGGCCCCCTTCCACACCATCGGCGGCCTCGCGGGACCGCTGCGCAGGGCCGACCGGATAGTGATCGGCGACCCCTTCTCGCGCTATGTACAGCTGCTGCTCACGATCACCCGCGCCCGCTCCCTGGTCGTCGTGGACGACGGCACGGCCACGATGGAGTTCATCGCCCAACTCGCCCGCGGCGAACGCCTGGTGCGCTGGCACCGCAAGGGCGGCAGACCCGGCCCCCGCGACCTGGTCTTCGCCCCGGTGTCGGCCACGGCGCGGCGCCGCCTCACCCCCGGCGGGGCGCGCAGCGTGGAGGTCTTCTCCGCGATGCCCATCGACCAGGCACCGGACGGCGTGACGCTCTCCGTCAACGCCTTCGCCTGGACCCGGGAACGCTTCGGCCCGCCCCGCATCACCCGGGGCGCCGACCTCGTCGGCACCTCCCTGGTGGAGACCGGCGTGGTCGACCCCGACCGCTACGTGGAGGCGGTCCGCGCGCTCTCGCACACGCACGGCGCGACGCGTTACTTCGCGCACCGCCGCGAGAGCGCCGAGAAGCTCCACCGCCTCGCGGTCGAGACGGGCCTCCAGGTCGTACGCCCCGACCTGCCCCTGGAACTGATCGCACGACGCGGACCGATCGGCCGTACGATCCTCAGCTTCCCCTCGACGGTCGTGCACACCCTCCCGCTCGCCCTCGCGGGCACCGAGGTGAAGGTGGCGGTCTGCGACATCGACCCGGCCTGGCTGACCGAGACGGCGTCCCCGCGCGCCCAGGGCTTCCTGTCCGGGGTGACGGGGACGGCACGGGACGTGCACCGGCTGACGTCGGTACGGCATGCGGCACCTGCCTGAGGCCCGGTCATGGGCCGGGGTTCCTCAGACCCCGGTCCGCAGGTAGCTCCACGTGTTGGGGCCGACGATGCCGTCGTCGTTCAGGTGCCAGGAGCGCTGGAACTTCTGCACGGCCGAGCGGGTGTCCTTGCCGAACTTGCCGTCGATCCCGTCGGGTCCGATGCCGATGCCCCTGAAGCGGAGCAGCGCCTGGATCTCCTTGACCTGCCTGCCGCTGTCGCCGTAGTCGCTGTAGACGTTCCTGGTGTCGTAGCCGCAGTAGAAGCCGACGTTGGTGCGCCACGAGCAGCTCGCCGAGACGGACGGCGCGGCGGGCGAGGGCTCGGCCGCCGACGCGGTGGCGGCCGCCCCGGTCGCGGCGGTCGCGGCGAGGATCCCCGCGGCCAGGACGGTCGCTGCCTTGCGGTGGTGGGTCATGGGTGCTCCCGAGAAGAGGAAGGGGCGGCGCTCCCGTGCGCCGCCCGGACCCGGTGCACGCTAGGTCCGGGGCCCGCCGTTCCGCGTCCAACGGGAGGGGGACTCCCGGGTGCACCCACGGTTGCGGCGGGGTCAACCCCTGCCGTAGTTCCCCCAAGGCATCAACCCCGCGCGGTACGCGCGAGAAGGCGCGGCTGCCACCCCTGTGGTTCTCGGACAGCGACACCACGCCGTCCTGGAAAGGGTCCCCGTCCGGGAACGTCCCTCAGCGCCGTTCCGGGCAGAGTGTGTCCGGCGCCGCGTTGTTGGGCGTGCACGTCACCAGGGCCAAAGACAGGTAGGACTGTCCGTTCAGGTAGTGGCCGAGCGACACGTCGCCACCCCATCCCAGACGATCGGCTGCCGCCGCCACATGCACCGCCAGCCGCGTCGTGTCTCGATCCTGCTCGGAGGCGAACCGCGGAGCGTACTCGGCGAGCTGAAGCCCCAGCCACTCGGCGGCCGGCTTCGGATCCTTCCACGTGCCCCGGATGAGCTTCGACGGCTTCATCAACCAGTGAGCAGTCTCGATAGGTGGTAGGCCGGTCACGGGAAACTCGGCCACGACTTGCCGGTAACGGGCGGCTAGCCGCAGACCGTCCTTGTCGTCCTCACCTGCTGGCGGTGGCGGCGGATCGGGGTACGGCGGCCGTCTCAACGCGTCCTCGTCGAAGTGCGCTTTAGGGCCGGTCCACAGATAGGCGTGGATGTGCAACGGACGTCCCACCTTGAGGAGATACGGAAGCGGCCCCCAACCCACGGGGGACGGGTCGAGAGCCGCTTTCGGGGAGTGCCGTAGATCAGGCGGAGAGTCCGAAGCGCGCCGGGTCGATACCGGCCGCGTCCAGTTCCTCAGTGGTGAACCTCAGGGGCTCCGCATGAGGCCGCTTGCTGTCGCTCAGAGCCCACGCGTTGGGGCCGATCTTCGCGAGCTGCGCGCACGCTTCGCCGTCCGGGTGCGTGTTACCTCCGCACGCCTTGACGAACACGACTCCATCGATAGGCAGGGCGTACAGGTCGGTTCCGGGCATGGTGCACCTTCCTGAGTTCCTGGGATTCCTCTGTTTGGTCGGCATAGGGGCATCATCGGCCGGTCGCGGCAACGGCTCCAGCGTTATTCGCGTTGTCGACTAAAGATCACTTCGACAGGTCGCCGACCACTCCCCGAGCTTCGCCCTGGCCGCATCGTCGAATAGCATCTGCGCTTCGTATCCGGCGAAGTCATCAAGGTAGGTTCGGATATCCCGAGCATCGCGGAACACTATCGACCCCGTGGTTAGCTCCGCTGTCACCATTCGGTCGTCATAGGCTGTGAATGTGTTCAATGGCGTGCCAGGCAGAAACGTCCCTACAGGGATGACTCCGAGCCGTACATTAGGCAGGTACGTCAGGGATGCCAGATGGTCAAGTTGCATGGCCATAGCGTGGCGCTTGATGAGTGGGAAGCGTGCAGCCTGTTCAGTGATCAGGAAAGTGAACCGTTTCGATGCGTCGTGAAGTACCTGCTGTCGTTCCAGCTTGCCCGCCACGGCCTTGCTTGTATCGGCTGGTGAATGCGAGAGGCTGGCCCGCGCGTAGTCAGGGGTGGCAAGTAGGCCGGTAATCATCGACAGCAGGAAGTACCGCATATGCACCGAGGAGGCTTCGAGTGCCTTCAACTCGGCTTGCCGGGAACCGAGACCGGTGCGGCGCAGGCTTCGCAGGTCGCGCCACTGCGTGTTGGCCAGCCTCGCTAAGGTCATGATGCGGTCTGCGGCTTCTGGTGATGCGTCTGTCGCCCTAAGCCACTGTTCTACGTCCACGAGGGACGGCTGCGCCTTGGCGTTCTCGATCCGGCTTACCTTGGATTGGGACACGTTCATGCGCTTGGCGAGCCGGTCCCCGGAGAGACCGGCCCCTTTGCGCAGTCCTTTCAGTAAGACCGCCAACTCTTCCGTTGACTGGCCTAGCTGCTCAGGCCCAAACGTCACCCGCTCACGTACTCCCGAAATGGGACCGACTCGGCTACCGCAATCCGCTGGTATTCGATGAACGGCGCAGGGTCGCTTTCGTGCAGTTCCCGGCTGATCTGCCTGCCGTCGGGCTCATAGTTCATGAGCACCACTGTGGAGCGGTCGAACATCCAGAAGTCTTGGATGCCCGCCAACGGGTTGACTCGGTCGGTCACATCGAGGATGCGGATATCCTCGCCGGCCGTTGCGTGTGGCTCGTAGTAGCGAGCGAACTCAAACCGCAGGTACTCAGAGAGTGGGCGCGTAAGGACATGTACGCGCCCGTTCGCCTTCCCCTCGGCAAGCTGCCTTTTAATCCGGTCGGTATAGGTCGACGTGTAGGCATGCGGATCGATGCGCTTGCCGTCCTTGAAAGCCTGGATCTCTTCGGCCTCCTGCGGCATGAGGTACTGCGGCAGTGTTTCGAGCCGCCACGCTTGCGTGTGGAAGTCGCGGAACATTGCCTGCCACTCGTCACCATCCAAGAGCACGTACGGCCTCCCGCAAGACCTCTTCGGGGATCTCAACAAGCCCTTCCCCGGTAGGCGGAGTGAAAGCCCGCGATACGTCGCCTTGGACGATGAGGGAGCCACTAGTGGTGCGATAGACGTTGGGGCAGTCCTCTTCACCGCACTCCCCGCTGCCGTTGCCGGTAAGCCGGGTCAGTTCCTCGCGTGCCATGCGAAACCCCCATGCCGGAGCCCTGGTTGGGCCTGTTGGCCATGACGGTACGGAGCCCCGGCTGGGCCGTCTATGCGTGGACGCGACTATGCGCGTTGCCGCATAAATTGACTCGTCCGGCAGGTCAAGGGTGCGAGGCGCCGCAGCACTGGCATGAAGCTGATGCCCGAGTGGAGGGTCCAAGTCCCCCCTGGGCACCAACGAAGATCCCGGTTCCCGAGGTCAGAGGCGCGTGTTCTTGACAGCGCGTATGAGGGTGCCGAGTTGGGCGCGAGACGTGCTGAGGATGGCCTCTGGCTCGTCGCTTTCGCGGAGGCGGATCGTTCCGTCGGGGGCGGTGGCGATGTTGACGCAGGAGGAGGCCTCCGAGCTGTACGTGGACTTCTGCCAAGCGAGTTCGGGCATCGTGTCGGGTCCTTCACTTCTGGGTGGCGGCTGCCTGGGCGATCAGTTCTCGGGACTCTTCGGCTGGGAGTGCCAGCTTCTCCAAGCGGTCGAGGACTGTGGTGTAGCGCTCCAACTGGGCTGCTGCATCCAGGAATTCACTCCCATGCTCGGTGTCCAGCTGGACCGTGTCGAGGTGAGTGACAGGCCCGTGGGCGTAGTCGATGCCTTGCCCTGAGCCGGGGAAGGCGCCCCGGCCGAAGGGGATGACGAGTACGGAGATGTGGGCCCGTCGGCCCATTTCCACGAGGTGGTTGAGCTGTTCTGCTGCGACGGCCGGTCCTCCGACCCGCATGTGGAGCGCCGCTTCGTGGATCAGGGCGGTGTACGGGAGCGGAGTGCCCCGGTGTAGTACTGCTTGGCGCTTGATCCGGTACGACATCAGGTGCTCGATCTCGTGAGGGAGGCGAGGCGGTACGGCGTCTGCGAACAGCGCACGGGCGTGCTGTGCCGTCTGCAGCAGCCCGGGGATGTGCAAGGCCTGCGCGACACGCAGTGCGTCGGCGTGGTGTTCGAGCTCGGCGAGATCCAGCATGCCGTTCGGCAGGTTCCCCCGGTACTCCTCCCACCACCCGCGTGTGCGGCCCCCTGTCATGCCGACGAGGGCGCCGACCAGAGCCTCGTCCGAACAGGCGTAGTTGCGGGCGATCACGCGGACGCGGTCGGCGCCCACCGCGTACCGGCCTGCCTCGATATTGCTGATGCGTGACTGGTTGACACCCAGCAGGGCGGCCGCCCGCACGGTGGAGAGCCCGGCCCGCTCGCGCAGCTTTCGCAGCTCAGCGCCCAGGCGCTGCTGACGGAGCGTGGGGGTCTTGCTGGGGGGCATTCAGTTCCCTTCGGGCCCGGAACGGGGGAGGCGTGTCACCCACAGGAGCGGCTATGGCCTCCCTTACTCCGTATCGATGGAATATAGGCCACTCGTGAGCCTACGGTGTCACTCGACCCGCTCAACTGCCCAGCCCCGCAAGCCGGAAGCGCACCGCGTCCAAGAGGCGCGGCATGCCACCGCCCGGCAGGGCCAGCGAGCGAACCGAACTCCGCCCCCAAGGAGGCGACATGGCAACCGTATCCCCGCCCCACACCTGGTCGTACGCCCTTCACCTGCCCCACGACCCCCGCGCTCCCCGCATCGCCCGCATGACGTCCCGCGCCGTCCTTCCCGCGTACGGACTCGCTGAACTGACAGACGTGGCCGAGCTGTTGACGTCCGAGCTGGTCACCAATGCCTACCGGCACTCCGAGGGCCCCGCCGCCCTGCGCCTGCGCGGCACCGACGACCCGAGCGGGCTGCGGGTCAGCGTGTGGGACACGAACCCGCACATCCCTTCCCCTTTCGACAAGCCACCCGGCCGCCGCGGCCCACTGCGCCCTGTCCCGCACGAGGCGGACAGCGGGCGCGGCCTCGGTCTCGTCGCGCAGTGGGCCCGGGCCTGGGGCGGACACCCCCTGGGGGACGACCTCTTCGGGCGGGGCGGCAAGCTGCTGTGGTTCGAGCTCGGCGTCTGAGGGGCTTCGTCACTGGGGGAGGGGCGGGTGGGTGGGAGAAGACGAGGCCCGGCCGCCCGTGAGCGAGTGGTGGAGCGTGTACCTCCTTACGCCGGGCGCGTCGGCCGCGGCCTTCTCGTGCGCCGCGCCGTCCGTCCACTCCGAGACGACGATCGCGCGCCCGCCGTCCGCCGTCAGGTGAATGTGCGTGGCCAGCAGGCCCGTTGCCGGTGTGGACGCGTTCTCCAGGGTCTCCTGAACCGCCGTCGTCATCGTGATCGCGAAGACGCCGGGGCGGTGCCCCGCGTCGTGCACCACGCTGCGGTGCAGCCGGGTCCGGTTGAGGCCAGGGCGTTCGATCCCCGGCACCAGCGTGTCGACACGGCTGATCACGGCGCCGCGGTAGGCGCGGGCCCACGCCAGGTGGTCCTCGTCGCTCGTCCACTGCGCGTAGTGCAGGAGTCCGGTGCCGTCCGTCGCGACGAAGAGGTGCTGTGCCAGCCGCGCGGGCGGCGCCTCGGCGGCGGCCCACTCCTGGATGACGGCGTCGGCGGCCGCCCGGGTGCGCTCCGGGGTGCCGGTGCGCCACTCGCTGATCAGGACGGTGCCCGCGTCGGGGTGGAGGAGATCGAGAAGATGCGTCATGCCACCCGACGTTCCTCCCTCAACCACAGTTGAGGTCAACCGGACGGAAAAGTCCAAGGCGCCGGTCGTACGGCCGTGGCTATCATCCCCGGATGACGATCACCTACGAGTGGCGAGGCCCCTTCGAGGACGCGGAGGTCAACGTCCTGCACGCGGAGGGGTTCGGGCACCCGGTCCTCGACATCGGCTGGCGGGCGCAGCTGGCACGGCACAGCCTCGGCTGGGTCTGCGCGCGGGACGGCGAACACGGAGACCTCGTCGGCTTCGTCAACGTCGCCTGGGACGGCGGGGTGCACGCCTTCGTCCTGGACACCGCCGTGGCCGCCCGGCACCGGAGGCGGGGGATCGGCACCGGACTCGTCGCCCGCGCCGTCGAAGGCGCGCGCGAGCAGCGCTGCGAGTGGCTGCACGTCGACTTCGACGACGAACTGCGCGGCTTCTACTTCGACGCCTGCGGCTTCCGCGGGACGGCGGCGGGGCTCATCGCGCTGTGAGGCCGGGTGGGTCACCAGTGCCGCCGGGCACGCGCGCCGGCTCCTCCGCCGGGCTGGCTGCCGCCGCGCATCTCTGGTGAGGGCGACCTCCGGGCCGCCGCCCTTCGCCTACCGCGGCCGCGCGATCACATGAAACGCGCTGCCCAGCGGATCGGTGAGCCGCGCCATCCGGCCGTACGGCGTGTCCGACGGTGCCTCGGCCGCGCCGCCCGCCTCCGTCGCGCGGGCGGCCACCGCGTCCGTGTCCGCCACTTCGAACGTCGTCTCCCAGCGGGACGACGGCGCCCCCGGGACGCCGAAGACGCCGCCGATCTCGTGGCCGTCCGGGCGCCGCAGGAACGTGAAGTCGAAGTCCGGCAGGTCCTTGTTCCCGTCCAGGGTGTAGGAGAAGACCGCCGCGTAGAAGGTCCTCGCGCGCTCCGCCTCCGGCGTCGACAGGTCGTTGCGGACCAGGGTGCCCGGCTCGTTCACCAACTCGCAGCCGAGCAGGTCCCGGCCCTGCCAGAGCCCGAACTCGGCGCCCACCGGGTCGAGGAGCACGGCCGTGCGGCCCAGCGTGCCGATGTCGTCCGGGCCCCGCGTCACCGTCGCGCCCGCCGCCACGGCGCGCCCCGCCACCGCGTCGCAGTCGTCGGCGGCGAAGTACATCCGCCAGGCGCCGAGGCGGTCCGCGCCCTCGGATACCGTCCGCAGCCCCGCGACCGGGCGGCCGCGCAGCAGGCAGGTGATCCCGTGGCCCGCGTCGGCGCGGAACTCCCAGCCGAACACCGCTCCGTAGAATTCCGCCGCGCGCTCGGCCTCGGCTCCTTCGGTGACGTCGAGGTCGGTCCACGTGGGCGTGGACTCGGGCTGGTTCCTGGTGACGAGGCTCATCGGTACCACCGTTCTCGTTCCGAGGGGTGCGGTCGGGTGTCGCCGACGGTAGGACCCAAGTAGGACAGATACTGTCCTAGAAGTGCGACGCGCGGCCCGCCGCGCCCCGCCGGGCGCACTCGCGCCCCCGCTCACCACCGTGACACTGGCCTAAGACACCGGCCTATTACAGGTCCCGAACGCCATCCGCATCCTTCGCGACGGCCTAAAAGTTTACCCACCGCGACCAACACCCATGCGCCACGCGGCCACGAATTCTTCCCCTATCGGGCTGAACTTTTGTTGATCGTGGGTCAGTTGGCCCCCACGTCGCCCTACCCTTCACAGGGTGAACCAATTGATGTCCCGCGAGTCCGAAGCCGAGCCGGGATCCGAGTCCGCTCCCGCGGAAGCACTGCCCGGTGCGCTGCCCGAAGCGCTGCGCGCCGAACTCGTCGCCTTCCGCCGCGACTTGCACATGCACCCCGAGCTGGGCAACCAGGAGTTCCGTACCACCGCGGCCCTCAAGGCCCGGCTTGAGGACGCGGGGCTCAAGCCCCGCGTCCTCGCCATCGGTACGGGGCTGATCTGCGACATCGGAGAGTGGGACGGCGCCAGGCCCATGCTCGCGCTGCGCGCCGACATCGACGCGCTGCCCATCCCCGACACCAAGCTGGGCGTCCCGTACCGCTCGACGGTGCCCGACCGCGCCCACGCCTGCGGACATGACGTGCACACCACCGTCGTACTCGGCGCGGGACTCGTCCTCGCCGACCTTGCCGCCCGCGGCCAACTGCCCCGCCCCGTCCGGCTGATCTTCCAGCCCGCCGAGGAGGTCCTGCCGGGCGGCGCGCCCGACGCCATCGAGTCGGGTGTCCTCGACGGCGTCGGCCGGATCATCGGGGTGCACTGCGACCCCCGCGTCGACGCGGGCCGCATCGGCCTGCGGCACGGCCCCATCACCTCCGCCTGCGACCGCCTCGAAGTCGCGCTCGACGGCCCCGGCGGGCACACCGCGCGCCCGCACCTCACCACCGACCTCGTGACCGCGGCCGCCAAGGTCGCCACCGAGGTGCCCGCCCTGGTCGCCCGGCGCATCGACGCCCGCTCCGGCCTCTCGGTGACCTGGGGCCGCATCGAGTCGGGGCACGCGTGCAACGTGATCCCGCAGCACGCCGAGCTCTCCGGGACAGTGCGCTGCCTGGACCTCAAGGCCTGGCGGCAGGCGCCCGACCTGGTGCACGGCGCCATCCAGGAGGTCGCCGAGCTCTACCGGGCCAAGTCCGAGATCAACTACATCCGCGGAGTGCCGCCCGTGGTCAACGACCCGGTCGTCACCGACCTGCTGCGCGACGCCATGACCGGGCGGCGCGGACCGCTCTCCGTCGAGGACACCGAACAGAGCCTCGGCGGCGAGGACTTCTCCTGGTACCTGGAGCACGTGCCGGGCGCCATGGCCCGGCTCGGCGTCCGCAAGCCGGGCGAGCGCGTCGTCCGCGACCTCCACCAGGGCGACTTCGACGCCGACGAGTCGGCCATCACGGTCGGCGTGGAACTCTTCACCGCAGCGGCGCTGCTCGACGCGGACCGGGAGTGAGCCTCCCCCGGGACGAAGACCGCAACGAAGAAGTGCACGCGTAGGTACACGAATAGGTAACGGCCGCGCGAAACCCCGTTCCCCTCCCTTTCTACGCGCGTTACTGTGCGCCGAAATCAGCGCCGTCAACGGTGCGTTGGGGAACGTAAGGAGTACGTCCTATGCGTCGTGTATCGAAACTTTCCCAAGTGGCCGTGGCGGTGGCGAGCCTCGCCCTCGCGGCCTCCGCGTGCGGCAAGACCAGCGACGAGGCGTCGAAGGACGACGGCAAGGACAAGGGGTCCGCCGGGTCGTCGAAGTACGAGGGCAAGGGCATCGGCCTCGCCTACGACATCGGCGGAAAGGGCGACCAGTCCTTCAACGACGCCGCCTACGCGGGCTACTCGAAGGCCCGCAAGGAATTCAAGATCGGCGGCGTGGACATGGAGCCGGGCGACGGCGAGTCGAGCGCCGACAAGGTCCAGCGGCTCGAACAGCTCGCCCGGCAGGGCTACGACCCGGTGGTCGGCGTCGGCTTCGTCTACGCGCCCGCCGTGCAGGCCGCCGCGGAGAAGTACCCCGACACCACGTTCGGGATCATCGACGACAACACCGTGAAGGCGGACAACGTCGTCGACCTCGTCTTCCACGAGGAGCAGGGCTCCTATCTCGCCGGGGTCGCCGCGGCCAAGGTCACCAAGGTCAAGCACGTCGGCTTCGTGGGCGGCGTGGACATCCCGCTCATCCACAAGTTCGAGGCGGGCTTCGTCCAGGGCGTGAAGTCCGTGGACCCGAAGATCGAGATCGAGAAGCGCTATCTGACCGAGAAGCCCGAGGAGGGCGGCTTCTCCAGCCCCGACAAGGGACAGAACGCGGCGAGCGGTCAGATCGAGGCGGGCGCCGACGTGATCTACCACGCCGCCGGGCTCTCCGGGCAGGGCGTCATCCAGGAGGCGGGCTCGCAGAAGAAGTGGGCGATCGGTGTCGACTCCGACCAGTACAAGCAGAAGGCCCTTGCCAAGTACAAGGACTACATCCTCGGCTCGGCGACCAAGGACGTCGGCGGCGCGGTCTACGACCTGACGAAGTCGGTCGTCGAGGGCAAGCCGATGAAGGGCGAGCAGCGCTACGACCTGAAGTCGGGCCGCGTCGGGTTCGCCGACTCGAATCCGAAGTACACGGCGATGAAGGACGTCGTCGCCGCCGTGGAGAAGGCCAAGGAAGACATCATCAGCGGCAAGGTCAAGGTCAAGATCGCGCCGTAGCGCGCGGCACGGAGACGTTTTACGTAGTACGTACTGCGGCGCTTGGGCGCTCCCGCGAAGGGGGCGCCCACCCGGCGTTCGGGCACCGGACATCTGGTGGCCACAGCTCGATAACGGACCGGACAGAAGGGTTCTTATGTCAGGTCTACGCGCGTTACGCTGCGGCGAAATCGGCGCCAGGAGGCGCTCGTACGTGCTTGTGCTTGCTTGTACTAAGGAGTTCGTCTCTATGCGCCGGGTGTCTCGAATAGCTGTCGCGGGCGCCGCGACCGCCGCCCTCGCCGTCTCCGTCTCTGCCTGCGGTGGCACGTCAAGCGACGCCGCCGCCAGCAAGGACGACAAGAACAAGGGCGTCGCCATCGCCTACGACGTCGGCGGCGCCGGCGACCAGTCCTTCAACGACGCGGCGACCGAGGGCATGAAGAAGGCCGCCGCCGAGTTCAAGACCGGCGAGAAGGCCGTCGAGCCGGTCGACGGCGAGTCGGACGCCGACAAGGCGCAGCGCCTCACCCAGCTCGCGAAGCAGGGCTACAACCCGGTCATCGGGGTCGGCTACGCCTACGCCCCGGCGATCAAGGAGGTCGCCGCGAAGTTCCCGAAGGTCTCCTTCGGCATCGTCGACGACGAGACCGTCAAGGCGAAGAACGTCTCCGACCTGGTCTTCAGCGAGCAGGAGGCGTCCTACCTGGCAGGCGTCACCGCCGCCAAGGTCACCAAGTCCAAGACCGTCGGCTTCGTGGGCGGCGTGGACGTGCCGCTCATCCACAAGTTCGAGGCGGGCTTCGTCCAGGGCGTCAAGGACACGAACCCCAAGGTCAAGGTCGTCAAGCAGTACCTGACGGAGAAGGCCGAGGACGGCGGGTTCACCAGCCCCGACAAGGGCAAGACCGCCACCCAGGGCCACATCGAGAAGGGCGCCGACGTGGTCTACCACGCCGCGGGCCTCTCCGGTCAGGGCGTCATCGAGGCCGCCGCCGCCAAGAAGGTCTGGGCGATCGGCGTCGACTCCGACCAGTACAAGCAGGACGCGCTCGCCAAGTACAAGAAGTACATCCTGACCTCGGCGACCAAGGACGTCGCGGGCTCGGTCTACAACCTGGCGAAGGCCGTCGAGGACGGCAACGCCAAGGGCGGCGTCGTCCGCGCCGACCTCGCCTCCGGCGGTGTCGCGCTGACCGACTCGAACCCCGAGTTCAAGAAGATGACCGATGTCCAGGCCGCCGTGAAGAAGGCCGAAGAGGGCATCAAGAGCGGCAAGATCAAGGTCAAGGCCAAGCCGTAACGGCACACAGGCTGCCGTAACAGCAGCGTGATTCTTGTGCGACGGGGTGTGGGGGACGATGGTTCACCCGCGCCCCTTTCGCGCGGAACACACCTCAACTTCCTCCCACACCAGGGAAGTTGCCCAAAAGCAGGGGCACTGCGCGCGTAGGCGGCCCCTTTCCCTCAGGCCCTTCAAGGCCTTTCGGCCTCCGAGGAGAGTGCGCCATCGACGCGTCCACCAGCCCTCCGCCCACCGGCAAGGCACCAACCGCCGCCGGTGGCACCGCCGTTGAGCTCAGCGGCATCACCAAGCGTTTCCCGGGCGTCGTGGCCAACCACGACATCCACCTGACCGTCCGCAAGGGCACCGTGCACGCCCTCGTCGGCGAGAACGGCGCGGGCAAATCGACCCTGATGAAGATCCTCTACGGCATGCAGAAGCCGGACGAGGGCACCATCACCGTCGACGGCGAGCAGGTCTCCTTCTCCAGCCCCGCCGACGCGATCGTCCGCGGCATCGGCATGGTGCACCAGCACTTCATGCTCGCCGACCAGTTGACGGTCCTGGAGAACATCGTCCTCGGCAGCGAGAAGCTGCACGGCATCGGCGGCGCGGCCCGCCGCAAGATCGCCGAGATCTCCGAGCGGTACGGCCTCGGGGTGCGCCCCGACGCGTACGTCGAGGACCTCGGCGTCGCCGACCGGCAGCGCGTGGAGATCCTCAAGGTCCTCTACCGCGGCGCCACCACACTGATCCTGGACGAGCCGACGGCCGTGCTCGTGCCGCAGGAGGTCGACGCGCTCTTCGACAACCTGCGCGGGCTGAAGTCCGAGGGCCTCTCCGTCATCTTCATCTCGCACAAGCTGGGTGAAGTCCTGTCCGTGGCCGACGACATCACGGTCATCCGGCGCGGCACGACGGTGGGCACGGCGATCCCGTCCGAGACGACGCCCCGCCAGCTCGCCGAGCTGATGGTCGGCAGCGAGCTGCCCACCCCGGAGACGGCGGAGTCGACGGTCACCGACCGTCCCGTGATCGAGGTCGCCGACCTCAGCGTGTACGACAAGGGCATGGTGTCGACCGGCAAGTCGTCGGCGAGCCTGCTCATGGACGAAGTCCAGCGCGGGGAGGTGCGGCGCGTCCTGGACGACGTGTCGTTCACCATCCACGCGGGCGAGGTCATGGGCATCGCCGGTGTCGAGGGCAACGGCCAGACGGAACTCATCGACGCGCTCATCGGCCTGAAGCACGCGGACACCGGTGCCATCCGCTTCCTCGGCGAGGACGTCACAGGACTCCCCACCCGCAAGCGCCGCGAACAAGGCATCGGTTACATCCCCGAGGACCGCCACCGCCACGGCCTCCTCCTGGAGTCGCCGCTGTGGGAGAACCGCATCCTCGGCCACGTCACCGAGAAGCCCAACGCGAAGGGCTTCTGGCTGGACCCCAAGGGCGCCCAGGCCGACACCCGCCGCATCGTCGAGGAGTACGACGTCCGTACGCCCGGCATCGACGTCACCGC
Organism: Streptomyces kanamyceticus; assembly: GCF_008704495.1. Taxonomy (NCBI): domain Bacteria; kingdom Bacillati; phylum Actinomycetota; class Actinomycetes; order Kitasatosporales; family Streptomycetaceae; genus Streptomyces; species Streptomyces kanamyceticus. The sequence goes on along the minus strand of NZ_CP023699.1, from coordinate 3,932,365 downwards.
GGCCTCCCTGTCCGGCGGCAACCAGCAGAAGCTGATCGTCGGCCGCGAGATGAGCCACAAGCCGCGCTTCCTGATCGCCGCCCACCCCACCCGAGGCGTGGACGTCGGCGCGCAGGCCCAGATCTGGGACCAGATCCGCGAGGCACGGCGCGAGGGCCTCGCGGTCCTGCTGATCTCCGCCGACCTGGACGAGCTGATCGGCCTCTCCGACACCCTCCGCGTGATCTACCGCGGACGGTTCGTGGCGGACGCCGACCCGGCCACCATCACGCCGGAGGAACTGGGTTCGGCGATGACCGGCGCCTCCTCCGGTCACCTGGAACACGTCGAGTCCGGTGACGGCTCCGAGGAGGACGAGACCCGATGAAGAAGTTCGACAAGGAGCGCGTGCTCCTCGCGGTGGCAGGCCCTGTCATCGCCCTCGTCGTGGCCGTGGTGCTCACCTCGGGCGTGCTGCTCGCCTCGGGCAAGAGCCCGATCGAGCCGTACTCCCTGATGTTCGAGCAGGCCACGTACTCCGACGTCCAGGTGCTGATCATCAACCAGGCCGGGATGTACTACCTGGCCGCGCTCGCGGTGGCCATCGGCTTCCGGATGAACCTGTTCAACATCGGTGTGGACGGCCAGTACCGCCTCGCCGCGATGATCACCGCGGTCGTCGGCGCGCACGTCGCGCTGCCCGCCGCGCTGCAGATCCCGCTCCTGATCGTGGTCGCGATGCTCACCGGCGCCTTCTGGTCGGGCATCGCGGGCGTCCTGAAGACCACCCGCGGCGTCAGCGAGGTCGTCGCGACGATCATGCTGAACGCCATCGCGACGAGCGTCATCGGCTACCTCACGCTCACCGAGAACTTCGGCGTCCCGGTCGGCAACAACCAGACCACCGGCGTGATGAAGGAGTCCGGCTGGTTCCCCGGCATCAGCATGGGCGCCTCCGGCGAGATCTACGGCTTCGTGTTCGTCGCGATCCTCGCGGGCGTCCTGTACTGGCTGATCCTCAACCGCACCCGCTTCGGCTTCGACCTGCGCGCCACCGGCGCCTCCGAGTCCGCCGCCGCGGCCAGCGGCGTGAACGCCAAGCGCATGGCGCTCACCGCGATGCTGATCTCGGGCGCGGTCGCGGGCCTCTCCGGCATGCCGATCCTGCTCGGCGACACCCACACGTACAGCCTCAGCTTCCCCTCGGGACTCGGCTTCATCGGCATCGGCATCGCCCTGCTCGGCCGCAACAACCCGGTCGGCATCGCGCTCGCCGCACTGCTCTGGGCCTTCCTCGACAAGGCGTCGCCCGCCCTGGACTACGCGCAGCCGGAGCCGTACGACAAGGAGATCGCGGTGATCATGCAGGGCATCATCGTGATCGCGGTCGTCGTCTCCTACGAGGCGGTGGGCCGCTGGGGTCTGCGCCGCCAGCAGCAGCGCGTGGGTGAGGAACTGGCCGCCGCCGCACGGGCGAACGGCAACGGCAACGGCAACAACGACTCCGTGAAGGAGGTGGCTGCCCGATGAGTACGGCATCCGTGGCCAAGCCCCCGGCCAAGCAGCCCGCGCCGGGCCGCCGCCGCATCTCGCTCCCCGTCCTGATGCTGGTCATCGCGGGCGTCCTGGTACTGACCTCCGCGGTCCGCATCATCACGGGCGCCGACGGCATCACCTCCACCGGACAGATGTCGACGGCCCTCCAGCTCGCCGTGCCGATCGGCCTCGCGGGCCTCGGCGGCCTGTGGGCCGAGCGCGCGGGCGTGGTCAACATCGGTCTCGAAGGCATGCTGATCCTCGGCACCTGGTTCGGCGCGTTCGCCGGATACCAGTGGGGCCCCTGGGTCGGCGTCCTCTTCGGCATCCTCGGCGGCGCGCTCGGCGGTCTGCTGCACGCGATCGTGACGGTCACCTTCAACGTCAACCACATCGTCTCCGGTGTGGCCCTCAACATCCTCGCCCTGGGCGCGACCCGCTACCTCTCCACCTTCGCCTTCGAGGGCGAGGAGGGCGGCACCTCCAAGCAGTCGCCGCCCGTCGACTCGCTCGGCAGCTTCTCCGTGCCGGGCCTTTCCGACTGGCTCTCCGACCTCAACGGCAAGCACTGGTTCCTGGTCTCCGACCTCGCGGGCCTGCTCGGCGGCCTGATCACCAACGTCTCCCCGCTCACCGTGGTCGCCGTCGCGATGATCCCGCTGAGCTGGTGGGTCCTGTGGCGCACCTCGTTCGGCCTGCGCCTGCGCTCCTGCGGCGAGAACCCGATCGCGGCCGAGTCGCTCGGCGTGAACGTCTACAAGTACAAGTACCTGGCCGTGGTCATCTCCGGCGGCCTCGCGGGCCTCGGCGGCGCCTTCCTCTCCCTGGTCGCCTCCAACATCTACCTGGAGGGCCAGACCGGCGGCCGCGGCTACATCGGCCTCGCCGCGATGATCTTCGGCAACTGGATGCCGGGCGGACTCGCGCTCGGCGCGGGCCTGTTCGGTTACACCGACAGCCTGAAGCTCCGGGGTGGCGGCACGAACGTCCACGCGCTGCTCCTCCTCCTCGCGATCCTGCTGGTCATCGGCGCGGTCTACCTCGCCTGGCGCAAGCGCTACGTGCCCGCGGTGATCACCGCGGCCGTCTCCGCGCTGATGTTCCTGTGGTACGGCTTGACCGACGAGGTCCCCAACCAGGTCGTCACGGCCACCCCGTACGTCGTGACCCTGCTGGTCCTCTCGCTCTCCGCCCAGCGGCTGCGGATGCCGAAGGCGGACGGAATGCCCTACCGAAGGGGACAAGGCAAGTGAGCACCACCGCTGTCGACGCCGACTGGGACGCCCTGCGAGAGGCCGCGCGCGAGGCCATGTCCCGTGCGTACGCGCCCTACTCGGGCTTCCCCGTCGGCGCGGCGGCCCTGGTCGACGACGGCCGCACGGTCTCCGGATGCAACGTCGAGAACGCCTCGTACGGCCTCGGCCTGTGCGCCGAATGCGGCCTGGTCTCGCAGCTCCAGCTGACCGGCGGCGGCCGTCTCACGCACTTCACCTGCGTGGACGGCAAGGGCGAGATCCTGATGCCGTGCGGCCGCTGCCGCCAGCTCCTGTACGAGTTCGGGGGCGCGGGTCTCCTCCTGGAGACGTCGTCGGGGGTGCGCACGCTCGGCGACCTGCTGCCGGACGCGTTCGGCCCCGAACGCCTCAACTGAACGTCGGCCCCGCGCCCTTGGGATCTTCCTGATCCCGGTGCGGGGCCACCTTCATCTCCTGGCTCTATGCGCGTAGAGTCGCGAAGATACCTATGTGTGTATGTACGCACGTACGCCGTTGTACTGCTGGAAGGACATGCCATGGACGTCATCTCCGTCATCCGCACCAAGCGCGACCGGGGCGAGCTCAGCGACGAGCAGATCGACTGGGTCATCGACGCGTACACGCGCGGCGCGGTCGCCGACGAACAGATGTCGTCCCTGGCCATGGCGATCCTCCTGAACGGCATGAACCGCAAGGAGATCGCCCGCTGGACGGCGGCGATGATCGCGTCCGGCGAGCGCATGGACTTCTCCTCGCTCTCCCGCCCCACCGCCGACAAGCACTCCACGGGCGGCGTCGGCGACAAGATCACGCTGCCGCTCGCGCCGCTGGTCGCCGCGTGCGGCGCGGCCGTGCCGCAGCTGTCGGGCCGGGGCCTCGGCCACACCGGCGGCACCCTCGACAAGCTGGAGGCCATCCCCGGCTGGCGCGCGCTGCTCTCCAACGAGGAGATGCTGAACGTCCTTGACGGCGTCGGCTCGGTGATCTGCGCGGCGGGCGACGGCCTGGCCCCCGCGGACAAGAAGCTCTACGCGCTGCGCGACGTGACGGGAACGGTCGAGGCCATCCCCCTCATCGCCTCCTCCATCATGTCCAAGAAGATCGCCGAGGGGACGGGCTCCCTGGTCCTGGACGTGAAGGTCGGCACCGGCGCGTTCATGAAGAACCTCGACGACGCCCGCGAACTCGCCTCCACGATGGTCGAGTTGGGCACGGACAGCGGCGTACGCACGGTGGCGCTCCTCACCGACATGTCGACGCCGCTCGGCCTGACGGCGGGCAACGCGCTCGAAGTCCGCGAGTCGGTAGAGGTGTTGGCGGGTGGCGGCCCGGCGGACGTCGTCGAACTCACCCTCGCCCTCGCCCGCGAGATGCTGGACGCGGCGGGCCTGACGGACGCCGACCCGGCGAAGGCCCTCGCGGACGGCTCCGCGATGGACGTCTGGCGCCGCATGATCGCGGCGCAGGGCGGCGATCCGGACGCGGAGTTGCCGGTGGCACGGGAGCGGCACGTGGTGACGGCCCCCACGTCCGGGGTCCTCACCCGCCTCGACGCGTACGACATCGGCGTCGCCGCCTGGCGCCTCGGCGCGGGGCGCGCCCGCAAGGAGGACGTGGTCCAGGCGGGCGCGGGCGTCGAACTCCACGTGCGGCCGGGGGCGGCCGTGGTGGCGGGCCAGCCCCTGCTCACCCTCCACACGGACACGCCGTCCCGCTTCGAGTACGCGCTCCAGTCGCTGGAGGCGGCGTACGACATCGCTCCCGCCGGAACGGGTTTCTCGCCGGGGGCGATTGTGCTGGATCGGATCGGTTAGGGGTCAGGTGCGACTGCGACTGCGACTGCGACTGCGTCGTGGCTGGGCGCGCAGTTCCCCGCGCCCCTGACGGGGCCCGGAAGTTCAGCCCCGGCGGGGCGGGCAATTCCGGGCTCTCGGGTGGGAAAGTTCAGCCCCTCCGGCGTTTGAGGAGCGGGGTCTGGGGCGGAGCCCCAGGGGCGGCGGGGGCTGGGGGATTCGGGTGCGGCTGCGTCGTGGCTGGCCGCGCAGTTCCCCGCGCCCCTGACGGGGCCCGGAGCCTCGGCCTCGGCGGGGTGAGCGCATCCCGCTCTTCGGTCTTTCGGGCGAGGCGAGCAATTCCGGTCTTCCGGGCGGGGCCCGGAACTTCAGCGCCTCGGGCGGGAAAATTCAGCCCCTCCGGCGTTTGAGGAGCGGGGTCTGGGGCGGAGCCCCAGGGGCCACGGAGGCTCGGGGATTTGGGTGCCGGTGCGTCGTGGCTGGGCGCGCAGTTCCCCGCGCCCCTGACGGGGCCCTGGTCGGAAGGGCACGTGGACCTGCCCTTCCGCCTCTGGCCCAGGGGCCCGCCACCCCGTATGCAGGAGGAGATCCGCAACCCGCACGGGGAGACGCCACCTTGCACGACCACGACCGCACCAGAGCGACCGGGACCGAGAGGCCCCGGGTCCCGGCCCGCAGGCCCGGGAGCGCGTCGCCGCCCGCAGGCCTCCTCGGCCTGCAACGCGGCGCGGGCAACGCCGCCGTGGTCCAGCTGCTGCGCCAGGCAGGCCACCCACCCGCCCGCGACGAACCGCAGGTCCAACGTTCCGCCGTCCACGACGTCCTGCGCTCCGCGGGCAAGGCCCTCGACGACACGACCCGCACCGACATGGAGGCCCGGCTCGGCGCCGACTTCTCCGACGTGCGCGTCCACACCGACTCCGCCGCGAAGGCGTCCGCGGCGGAGGTGGGCGCCCGCGCCTACACCTCGGGCAGCCACGTCGTCATCGGCGAAGGCGGCGCCGACCGGCACACCCTCGCCCACGAGCTGACGCACGTCATCCAGCAGCGGCAGGGCCCGGTCGCGGGCACCGACGACGGCACGGGCCTGAAGGTCTCCGACCCCGCCGACCGCTTCGAGCGCGAGGCGGAGGCCAACGCCCACCGGGCACTGTCGGCCGACGCACCCGCGACGGCCGTATCTCAGAACGACAACCCGAGCACCACGCGCACCGGCGCCGTCCAGCGATACGCCACCGGCCGCGTCAAGAGCCTGGTCAGCGAGCAGGACGAGGGCCCCTACTTCGAGTCGCAGTCACCGCAGGGCACCCTGGTCGAGGACCCGGAGCGGATCGGCAAGCACTCGGTGGACCACCTCGGGGCCCGCACCCACGACCCGTTCCAGCAGGACGTGGCCGAGGAGACCGGGCAGGAACCGCCCGCCGGAGAGCTCGGCCTGCCGCTCAGGGTCGCGGGCGACGGAACGATGGCCGTGCACGACACCGAGCGCGAGCCGAAGGAGTTCTACGCGACGCAGGCCGTCATCGACGCCAGCAACGAAGCCCTGTGGGGTCAGAACGGCGTCGGCAGCAAGTACCGTCTCGCGGCCCGCGGCGCCCAGATCTCCGTGCAGAGGCCCGCCGACGGCAGCTCCGTCGTCCTCAAGCGCGTACAGCCCGAGACGCGCGACAACCCCACGAACGCCCCGTCGGGCTTCGCGAACCTGCTGAAGTCCGAATGCATCGACGTGGCCCGCGAGTTGATGGGCGGCGGCAGGCAGACGGACGTCGTCCTCGCGGGCCAGGACGCCAGGCCCTGGGAGGACGCCACCGTCGACTCCGTGGCGGGCGAGCTCGCCGACCACGCCGAACACACCGACGAGCCCGACACGGCCACCCCCAAGCGGTACGGCGGCGCCCTGCGCGAGCGCCCCGAAGCGATGGACGCCGCCTCGGCGGGCCTCGGCGTGAACAAGGCCGCCGCCCCCGAGGTGGGCGAGGGCTTCACCACGGTCTCCCTGGGCCAGAGCGACAAGCTCGACTTCGCCGGTTCCGCCACCCCCACGGAACGGCCGCAGGACATCTGGGGCTTCCACTTCGCGGGCGTGGCGGCGATCAGCGCGGACGGCCAGGACCGCGTCACCCTGGAGAACTACACCCGCACCGGCAACTCCGGTGACGCGCTCAAGGAACTGCTCCCCAGCCTGGTCGAGCAGTTCAAGGCGAAGACCGCCATCCCGCTGCTGCGCCCCGGAGGCAAGCCGCTGCCCCGCGGCTCGGAGATGGACCAGGTGAACAAGCTGCTCCAGGGCCTCGCGGGGAACGTCCAGCAGGGCACCCAGGAGTTCATGCGCCTGGCCGCCGCGAAGGAGGAGTGGAACAGCAAGTGGTTCTTCCGCATGTACGGCTCGGGCGCGGGCCAGACCTTCCACGAGCAGCAGTACGACAGCGGCCGGGGCGACTTCGTGAACCCCTTGACGCTGCGGGTCCGCAGGCGACGGCAGCAGCAGCCGACGGAGTCCTGACCGCCTGACCGACGTCGGTACGGCCCGGCACCGATGAGTTCCACCGGCCCCGCGAGTCATCCTTGCGTGGCCGATTCAGCAGAGAACCTCATCCGGATCGCCGGGCCACTGCGCCCCGGCGATGTCCCACCCCTGTGCGAACAGGTCGCCGCCGTCCGGCACGGGCCCGGCGGCGGCGACGTGATCTGTGATGTCACCGACGTCACCACCGCCGACATGTCGACCGTCGACGCCATCGCCAGGCTGCAGCTCGCCGCCCGCAGGGCCGGGGGCCGGATCCGGCTCAGGAACCCCACCCCAGCCCTGCTCGCCCTGCTCGGGCTCGTCGGTCTCGTCGAACTCCTCGGGCTAGTCGTCGAGATGGAGGGGCACGCCGAACAGCGGGAACCACCGCGGGGTGTCCAGGAAGCAGTGGAAGCCGGTGATGCGGCCCTCTGAGATCTCGATGACCTGGATCGCCCAGGGCGAGAAGCCGCCGTTGTCGGGGTCGGGCTTGTAGTGCGCGAAGCCCGGGGTGCCGTTCACGTTCACCGGGCGGAGGCGGCTGTTGGCGCACGACGCGCCCACCGTGGTCATGAAGCCCGTGATGTCCTCGGTGCCGCGCAGCCACAGGTCGAACGGCGGCATCGTCATGACGGCGTCCTCGGCGAGCAGCGCCGTGAGCGCGGCCATGTCGTACCCCTCGAAGGCGGCGACATAGCGGTCCAGGAGCTTCTGCTGCTCCTCGTCCAGCGGGTTCGAGACGGCCGTGTCGTCGCCCGGCCGCTCGGCGAGGGTGGCGCGGGCCCGCTGCAGCGCGCTGTTCACCGAGGCGACCGAGGTGTCGATCAGCTCGGCGACCTCGCTGGCCTTCCACGCGAGGACCTCGCGCAGGATCAGGACGGCCCGCTGCTTGGGCGGCAGGTTCTGCAGGGCGGAGACGAACGCCAGGCGCACCGACTCCTTGGCGATGGCGGCCTCGGCCGGGTCGTGCAGGGTGGGCAGGACGCGCGCGTCCGGCATCGGTTCGAGCCAGGTGTTGTCCGGGCGCGGGGTGAGCGCCGCCTGGGCCAGCGGGGCTGCGGCGGTCAGGTCCATGGGACGGGCGCGGCGGTTGCCTGCGTTCAGCATGTCCAGGCAGACGTTCGTCGCGATGCGGTACAGCCACGAGCGGACGCTGGAGCGGCCCTCGAACTTCTCGAAGCTGCGCCAGGCGCGCACCATCGTGTCCTGCACGGCGTCCTCGGCCTCGAAGGCCGAGCCCAGCATGCGGTAGCAGTACCCCGTCAGCTCGACGCGGTACTTCTCCAGCGTGCTGTCCAGATCGGTCGTCGTCCCTGCGATGTCGCTCATCCCAACCCACCCCTGCGGCTACTTCCGAAGGGCCCGGCAGAAGGCCCACTCCGGAAGCTACCGCAGCCCACTGACAACGGCCCCCGGAGTGGGAGAACCCGCAGGCGGGGGCCAGTTGTGCGGCAGGGCGGCGCGCGCCCGGTCAGTGCGCGGCGGCCAGCAGACCGCGCCGCTCCCGCACCCGGGCCGCGTGCGAGCCCCACACGGTGACCGACACGACGCCGAGCACCGCGAGGATCCCGAGCCCCACCGTGCCGCCCCAGCCGCCCGCGTGGAAGGCGACGGCACCGAGCGTGCCGCCCGCGCTGGAGCCCAGGTAGTACGCGGACTGGTAGAGCGCGGACGCCTGCGCCCGCCCGGTCGTGGCCGTGCGGCTCACCGACGAGGACGCGACCGCGTGGCCCGCGAAGAAGCCCGCAGTGATCAGCACGAGCCCCAGCAGGACCATGATCAGCGAGGTGGACAGGGAGAGCAGCAGTCCGCCCGCCGTCGTGCTCACCGCGAGGTACAGCGCCCCGCGCCGCCCGAGCCGTGCCACCAGCTTCCCGGCGGCGGCCGACGAGACCGTACCCACGAGGTAGACGAGGAAGATCGAGCCGATGACGCCCTGCGGGAGCGAGAAGGGCGCCTCGGTGAGCCGGTAGCCGATCACCGTGTAGACCGCGCCGAACACGGTCATGAAGAGTGCCCCGATCGCGTACAGCCTGCACAGGAGCGGGTCCGACAGATGCGTACGCACCGTACGCGCGAGGGACTTGGGGCTGAGCGAGCCCGGCGTGAAGTGCCGGGGCGCGGGCAGCAGCGCGCGGAAGGCGAGGGCACAGAGCACCGCGATGACGCCCACCACGCCGACCGCCGCGCGCCAGCCCCAGGCCTGCGCGACCCAGCCCGTGATGATGCGCCCGCTCATGCCGCCGATGGAGTTGCCCGCCACGAACATGCCGATCGCGGCGACCAGGGCCTTGGGCCGCACCTCCTCGGCGAGGAACGCCATCGCGGACGCGGGAAGCCCCGCGAGCGCCGCGCCCTGCACGGCGCGCAGCGCGATGAGCACCTCGACCGAAGGGGCGAAGGGGACGAGGAGTCCCACCACCACGGCGACGGTCAGCGAGGCCGTCATCACCGCGCGCCGCCCGAACCGCTCGCTGAGCGCGCTCAGCGGCAGGACGAAGAGGGCCAGCGCCCCGGTCGCCGCCGACACCGTCCAGCTCGCCGTGCTCGCGCTCACGCCGAAGTCGGCGGAGACCAGGGGCAGCAGGGCCTGCGTGGAGTAGAGGAGCGCGAACGTCGCGACGCCCGCGAGGAAGAGCGCGAAACTCATGCGGCGGTAGCCGGGCCCGCCGGGGGTCAGGCGCGTGTCGGTGTCGATGGCGGGGGACGGCGGGGTGAGGGCGACCGCATGGGTGGCGGACGCCCCGCTACTGGCAGGAGGCATGTCCAAGAACGTACGGCCGGTTTTTTGATGCGTCCAATGCATGGAAACCCCATAATCGTTCCCATGCAGCATCAGCAGAGGTCAGCGCCGCGCCTGTCACGCAACAGTGACGCGGAGGACATCGTGACGCTCCTCGCGCCGCGCCTCGCGTACTTCGCGGGAGTCGCCCGCACCGAGCACGTCACGCGCGCCGCGCAGGAGATGCAGATCCCCCAGTCGACGCTCTCCCGCGCACTCGTACGCCTGGAACGGGACCTCGGCGTCGACCTCTTCGCGCGCCGCGGCCGCACGGTCTCGCTCACCCCGGCGGGTCGCACCTTCCTCGCCTCGGTCGAGCGCGCGCTCGGCGAGGTGGAGCGCGCCGCCGAGTCGGTCAGGGCGGACGCCGACCCGGCGACCGGCAAGGTCGCCTTCGGCTTCCTGCACACCATGGGTTCGGAGACGGTCCCAGGCCTGCTCCGCGCCTTCCGCGCCGACCACCCGCGCGTCCGCTTCAGCCTCGTCCAGAACTACGGCGAGGCGATGATCGAACGCCTGCGCGCGGGCGAGCTCGACCTCTGCCTCACCTCACCGGTGCCCGACGCCCCCGACCTGGTCGCCCGCCGCCTCGACGAGCAGCGCCTGCGCCTGGTGGTCCCCGACGACCACCGCCTCGCCACCCGCAAACGCGTCCGCCTGACCGAGGCGGCCGACGAGGCCTTCGTGACCCTGGAGCCCGGCTACGGCCTGCGCCGCATCACCGACGACCTCTGCCAGGAGGCGGGCTTCAAGCCCCGCGTGGCCTTCGAGGGCGAGGAGGCGGAGACACTGCGCGGCCTGGTCGCGGCGGGCCTGGGAGTGGCTCTCCTGCCTCCACCGGCCGTCCCCCGCCCAGGAGTTGTGGAACTGACGGTGACGGGCCAGCGAGCGGTCCGCGAGATCGGCGTGGCGTGGCTGGGCGGCCACCCCGACACTCCGCCGGTGGCGGCGTTCAAGGAGTTCTTGCTGAGCAGGAAGGGGAGGCTGCTGCCGCAGGCAGGTATCAGCCCGTCCGGCGATTGAGGACGAACTCGGCGAAGCCGGTGATCGACACCAGCCCGTCGCAGACTCACCGTCGAAGAGACTGCCCGAAGCCGGAGGCAAGAGGCATACGCAACCCCAACGGCGGCGGAGCCGCCAACGCGTCCTCCAACGGCCGCGCGAAATCCGCCCCGAACAGCACACCCATCGCGAAGTCGGAGGCAAGCGCGAGCACTTCGGCCTGATGCTGGTGCAACCGATGCCCGTCGGAGTGCACTTCGAACCGGCACACGTCCCGGTTCGCCTTCTTCGCACGCTCCGCGTACCGGAACGACAGCTCGGGATCGGTCCGTTCGTCGTTCGTGCCGTGGACGACGAGGACCCGGCGCCCCACGAGCTGCTTCACCGGCTCGGGCGGCGCGGCCACGTCGTCCTCGGGCAGCCAAGGGGCCAGCGCCAGAACGGAGTTGACCGCCTCGTGCCCGCCCGCGCGCAGCGCCGCGCGGCCGCCCATGTCGACTCCGGCCAGACAGACGGGGACATCGCCGTAGCGACGTACGATCTCCTCCACCGCCCAGGTCGCGTCCCGCGCCAGCTGCGCCTGCGCCCCGTTCCACCCCCGGCAGCCGTAGTGCACGACATGGGCGGCGAGACCCGCATCGCGGCCGTCCTGGGCGAGTCTGCGGCCAAGGGCGCGGACGCCGCCCGCGGCGAGCGGCGACGGCTTGCGGGTGGATGTCTCGGTGCCGGCGGGCAGCAGGAGCACCACTCCGCTCACCGCCGAGGGCCCCGTCCCGATCACGCGCCCGAGCCTCGCCGTGCCCGTCGGCCCCGCCGTCCCTTGCTGTGCCATGACAGAACAGTGTCAGAAGCGATGGTGTACGCCACCCGTCCGCAGGGTCACTGTTACGTATCGACCAGTGAGTTCTACGCGCGTAGGCGCTAGAGTGCCGAAATGACGAGCCAGACTCACGCAACCGGTCACACGGACCGCGAAACGCCCAGTGCCGAACAGATCCGCCGGGCCCCGAAGGTGCTCCTGCACGACCACCTCGACGGCGGCCTGCGCCCCGGCACGATCGTCGACCTCGCCCGCGAGAACGGGTACGAGGGACTGCCCGAGACCGACCCCGACAAGCTCGGGATCTGGTTCCGCGAGGCGGCCGACTCCGGCTCCCTGGAGCGCTACCTGGAGACCTTCGCGCACACCTGCGCCGTGATGCAGACGAAGGCCGCCCTCCACCGCGTGGCCGCCGAGTGCGCCGAGGACCTCGCCGAGGACGGCGTGGTCTACGCCGAGATCCGGTACGCCCCCGAGCAGCACCTGGAGAGCGGCCTCACCCTCGAAGAGGTCGTCGAGGCGGTCAACGAGGGCTTCCGCGAGGGCGAGCGCCGCGCGAAGGCGAACGGCCACCGCATCCGCGTGGGCGCGCTGCTCACCGCCATGCGGCACGCGGCCCGCGCCCTGGAGATCGCCGAACTCGCCAACCGCTACCGCGACCTGGGCGTCGTCGGCTTCGACATCGCGGGCGCGGAGGCCGGGTTCCCGCCCACCCGCCACCTCGACGCCTTCGAGTTCCTCAAGCGCGAGAACAACCACTTCACCATCCACGCGGGCGAGGCCTTCGGCCTGCCGTCGATCTGGCAGGCACTGCAGTGGTGCGGCGCCGACCGCCTCGGCCACGGCGTGCGCATCATCGACGACATCAAGGTCGAGGAGGACGGTACGGTCCAGCTCGGCCGCCTCGCCTCGTACGTCCGCGACAAGCGCGTCCCGCTGGAGCTCTGCCCGAGTTCCAACCTGCAGACGGGCGCCGCCACTTCGTACGCCGAGCACCCGATCGGCCTGCTGCGCAAGCTGCACTTCCGCGCGACGGTGAACACCGACAACCGCCTGATGTCCGGCACCAGCATGAGCCGCGAATTCGAGCACCTGGTCGGCACGTTCGGCTACACGCTCGACGACATGCAGTGGTTCACTGTCAATGCGATGAAATCAGCATTCATTCCTTTCGATGAACGACTGGCCATGATCAACGACGTCGTCAAGCCCGGCTATGCCGAGCTGAAGTCCGAATGGCTGTTCCGTCAGACCGTCTCGACCAGCACTTCTGTCGAGGGCTAGCGGGAATTCGCACCTCTTTGTGTGACGCGTCAGCGGTCGGGAGTCATCATTCCCGGCCGCTAATTCGTTGTTTGTGGGCCGTGATCGTGGCTCATCACCGTCGTTGGACCACTCGAAGCCCCGTCGTCCAAAGACGCAAGGATGCATAGAAGATGAAGCAGTCTGCCGCCAAGACCATCGGTGTCGCCGCTCTCGGTGCCGCTTTCGCCGCAGCCGGCGCGGGTGCCGCCAACGCCGCCCCCGCCGTTCCCGACGCCGCTGCCGCCCTCGGTACCGTCTCCTCCGCGCTCCCGCTGGACCAGGCCGCCAAGACCCTCCCCGCCGGGGCCCCCGAGTCCCTCGCCGCCGGGCAGAACGCCCTCACCGGTGGCCTGGACGCCGCTGGGAAGCCCGGCACGCCCGGCCCCGGTGACGCGGTCTCCGGCCTGCTCGGTGGCCTGCCCGTCGGCGGCGCGACCGGCGCCCTCCCCGGTGGCCTGCCGCTCGGCTGACCCTCCTCGTACGTACGCCGATGGGGCGCCCCTCTTCGTGAGGGGCGCCCCATCGTGTTGTCCGCGCGAGGTCACCAGGCCTGGCGGGCCTTGTCCTCCGAGGGCAGCAGGACCCACAGCGCGATGTAGAGCAGGAACTGCGGTCCCGGCAGCAGGCAGGAGAGCACGAAGATCACGCGCATCGTCGTCGTCGACGTGCCGAAACGCTTGGCCAGGGCTGCGCACACTCCGCCGATCATCCGGCCGTGGGTGGGGCGGGCAAGGGCGGTCATGTCGGGCTCCTTCGCGAACCGTGGGTGTGAGGCTTCCTCGTCGGCCTCGATGCTTCAAAGGTACGGTCGCGAACAGCGGCGAGCGTCGCTCTACGGTGCGATACCGACCCTGGGAATCGTCGGGGTCGGACCCTGAGACAGCTCCTCCCGGGGGAGGGCCCTGAACAGCCCCGGCTCCTTCCGGCGGCGCAGCCAAGCCCTGGTCGCGGGCACCACGGCGACGTGCGCGAGGGCCACCCCGAGGGTGTTGAGCAGCAGCGAGTCGATGTCGACGACCTGCCCGGGCACCCCGGTCTGCAGGAGCTCGATGCCCAGGGAGAGCAGCGCTCCCGCGGCCACCGTTCGCACCAGGGAACCCCAGGGCGACACCACGAGCCGCCCGCCCGCCAGCGGGAGGAGTATCCCGAGCGGGGCGAGCAGCAGCAGCGCCTCGCCGATCCGGCGGGTCGCCTGGAGGCCGCCGAGCGCGAGGTCCGCTTTGATCCCGGCGAGCGGCTGCAGATTCGCGGCACTCACCCAGGGCACGTCCAGCGGACGCAGCGTGATCCACCCGACGAGCAGAAGATGTGCGGCGAGGAGGAATCCCCCCGCCGCACGGAAGCGGATGGCGGCAATGCGGCCGCCCGAGCCTTGACGCACGCCCCCCAAGACGCCGGGAACGGCAGGATCGGTTCCGCGTCAGGAGCCCACGCTCTGTGTGGGGGGTGCCACGGTGCCCGGCCGCGAGCGGACCTCCTGCGTGCACTCATAGCGCCGCAGCGGTGTCCCAGCGGGCCCGCCCATGATCACCGAGTGGTCGTCGGCCGCCGCGCTGTCCGCGAGCGTGCACACGATCTGGGCGAGCGCGAAGGCCGACAGATCCTCCGGCGGCGTACTGAAGCGGAGCGTGCCGTCGGGGTCGTCGTCACCGGGCCCCGTCACCGTGGTGCCCGCCCGCACGTCCGTGACGAAGCCCGCCTGCTTCTCCTGGTCCGACGGCGGAGTGGCCAGCTCGTCGAGGAGGGTCTGCGCGATGCGCACCTGGTCGGCGGTCGCCTTGTCCGTACGGATCTGCACGCTCCGGTCCACCGTCACCAGCTGCGACGCGCACACCAGGAAGACCTGGACGGGCACGCCGTCGCCCGACTGCGAGGACAGCGTCGCGGAGTTCGACATCACGCACGGCATCCGCGACGGCGCGGGCCCGAAGTCGGTCGGCACCTCCGTCGACCGGATCCCGCAGCCCGTGAGCGCGGCGGCGAGCACCAGGCCGATGACCGCGCCGCGCATCCCTCGCCCGTTCATGCCTGGCCCCCTTCGGCCCGCTCGTCCTCGGCGTCGGAGCTGTCGCGCGGCAGCCACAGCGTGAACACCGCACCGCCCTCGGCCGAGTTGGCGGCCGTGATCTCGCCGCCGTGGATGTGCGCGTTCTCCAGCGCGATGGAGAGCCCGAGGCCACTGCCCTCGGAACGCGGCCGGGACGCGCTCGCCTTGTAGAAGCGGTCGAAGACGTGCGGCAGCACGTCTTCGGGGATGCCCGGGCCCCCGTCCCGTACGGCGATGACGAGCTTGTCGCCCGCGAGCCGCACCGACACCTTCACCGGGGAGCCGCCGTGCTTGAGGGCGTTGCCGATGAGGTTGGCGAGGATCACGTCGAGGCGGCGCGGGTCCAGGCGCACCATGATGCCGCGCTCCGCGTCGAGCTCGACCGCGTCGAGCCAGGCGCGCGCGTCGATGCACGCGGTGATCTGGTCGGCGATGTCCACGTTGTCCAGGACGAGCCGCGCGGTGCCCGCGTCGAACCTGGTGACCTCCATGAGGTTCTCCACCAGGTCGTTGAGGCGCCGCGTCTCGCTCACCACCAGGCGTACGGCGGGTTCGATCATCGGGTCGACCGAGCCGGTCTCCGCGTCGAGCTCCTCCTCCAGGACCTCGGTCACCGCGGTGATCGCGGTCAGCGGCGTGCGCAGCTCGTGCGACATGTCGGCGACGAAGCGGCGCGACGCCTCGTCGCGGGCGCTCATGTCGTCGACCTTCTTCTCCAGACTCTCCGCCGTGCTGTTGAACGTCCTGGAGAGATCGGCGAGTTCGTCCGTGCCCGAGACCCTCAGGCGGGTGTCCAGCTTGCCCTCGCCGAGCCGCCGCGCGGCAACCCCCAGGCGGTGCACGGGTTTGAGGACGGTCGTCGCCGCGGCCTGCGCGAGCAGCGCGGAGCCGATCAGGGCGAGCCCCGTGGCGATCGCCAGCGACCAGCCGAGCGAACTCAGATCCTTCGCCTCCGGTTCCAGGGACTTGAGCATGTACCCGGTGGGGCCGCCGCCGTTCACCTTGGCGCCGCCCACCAGATAGGGCGTGCCGTGCACGACGGTGCGCTGCCAGTACAGGTGGTACGTGCTCTTGTTGCCCGAGGTGACCGGCTGCTCCTCGTTGACCGCCTTCTCCAGGGACTCGGGCACCTTGGCGAGCGTGAACTCGTCCAGGTCGGAGTAGCCGACGATCTGCCCGCCGCCCTTCTTGGCCGCGACCAGGAGCACGCTGTAGCGCTGGCTGCTGGTCGCCATCTGCCCGGCGGCGGACTGCAGTTCCTCCTGGGAAGGATGCACCTGCAGCGCGCCCGCGCGCGTCTGCATCTGCTGGCGGAAGTCCTTGAGCGCCGCGTCCTGCGCGCGCGTGAGCACGGCCTCGCGGTTGAGCCAGTACGCGATGCCGGACGCGGAGACGGCGGCGGTGAGCGCCACCAGGCCGAACACCACGACCAGTCGCAGCCGCAGGCTGGTGAAGCGCAAACCGGCCAGTATCGCCTTGCGTGCCGCGGCCCAGCCGCGGAGCTTGTCGTGCGGTTTGGTCACTGAGGCGTGTCCAGCCGATATCCGACGCCGCGCACCGTACGGATCAGGGTCGGCGAGGACGGCACGTCCTCCACCTTCGCGCGAAGGCGCTGCACACACGCGTCGACGAGCCGTGAGTCGCCGAGGTAGTCGTGCTCCCACACCAGGCGCAGCAACTGCTGGCGGGACAGGGCCTGTCCCGGCCTGCGGCTCAGCTCCAGGAGCAGCCGCAGCTCGGTCGGCGTGAGCTGCAGGTCCTCGCCGTTCTTCGTCACGGTCATCGCGGCGCGGTCGATGACGAGCGAACCGAACGTCGCCGCGTCGTTGGCCTCGCGCTCACCGCGCCGCAGCACGGCACGGATCCGGGCGTCGAGCACCCGGCCCTGCACGGGTTTGACCACGTAGTCGTCGGCGCCGGACTCCAGGCCGACCACCACGTCGATGTCGTCATTGCGCGCGGTCAGCAGGATGATCGGCAACTGGTCGGTGCGCCGGACGCGACGGCACACCTCGAACCCGTCGATGCCCGGCAGCATCACATCCAGCACGATCAGGTCCGGCCGCTGCTCACTGAGCAGCTTCAGGCCGTCCTCGCCGGTGGCAGCAGTGGCCACCCGATGTCCCTGGCGCGTCAGCGAAAGCTCCAGGGCCGTCCGGATGGCGTCGTCGTCCTCGATCAGCAACAGGGAAGGCACGGACGTCATTCTGTCCCATGCCACGGCCCTAGTTCGACTGCTGGAGCTCCCCCAAGCTGTGAAGAGAGTTGGGAGGTACCCCCTCCCACACGTCACCCTCACGCGCGAAAGGGGGTGCGAAGCGCTGTTGCAGGCCTGTGACAGTCGGCGGACACCGTCATGAAGTGCCTCGGGCAGAGTTCTGGTCACAAGCAAGAAGCACCGAAGCACAACCGATCAAGCCGGACTCCACCGACGGGGGGCGCGAGATGAATACGCTGCACAGCACCAGCTCAAGCGCAGTTGTCACGCGTCTCCACGACGTCGGACGGGGCTCTGAGAAGTCCGGTGCCGTGAGCGGGCGGGGGTGCGCTCGCGGCACCGGGCGTCAGCACACCACGTACATGACGGTGGTTGACGCCTGCCAGGGGGGACACGGGGGACACGGGGGACACGTCGTTCCTGCGGGAACAGACGGGGGAGCCGCGTACAGGGAGGACTCGGGGGAGCGGAAGTCCCTGTCGGAGGCGGAGTTCACCGCCTACGTCCAGGAGCGTCGCGCCTCTCTGTACGCCACCGCCTATCACTTGACCGGTGACCGCTTCGAGGCCGAGGACCTGCTGCAGAGCGCCCTCTTCTCGACGTACCGGGCCTGGGACAGGATCAGCGACAAGGCCGCGGTCGGGGGTTACCTCCGCCGCACCATGACCAATCTGCACATCAGCGCGTGGCGCCGCCGCAAGCTGAACGAATACCCGACCGAGGAACTGCCGGAGACGGTGGGCGACACGGACGCGATGCGCGGCACCGAGCTGCGCGCCGTGCTGTGGCAGGCCCTGGCCCGGCTGCCCGAACTCCAGCGCACGATGCTGGTCCTCCGCTACTACGAGGGCCGCACCGACCCGGAGATCGCGGACATCCTCGACATCAGCGTGGGCACGGTGAAGTCCAGCATCTGGCGCTCCCTGCGCCGGCTGCGCGAGGACGACGTCCTCAGCTTCGGCCGTGACCAGGAGGAGTCCTTCGGCGAGTTGGTCGCCTGAGGATGGGGGGCCGCCGCTCCGGGGGGACGCGGCGGGAGCAGGGGGGAACACACGGGGGAACAGCACGGGGGAGTCACGGGGGAAACAAGTAGCGGGACCGGAAGGCCGGGGGGTCTTTCCGGTCCTCGCTGCTTTTCCGGTTCTCCGGGGAGTTTCGCGCCCGTCGGGTTACGGCCCGGCGGGCGCTTCGCCGTGTCTCTCAGGCGGCGTCGGCGCGTGCCTTGACGCAGCGGCCCGCCGCCGCGGCGGCGACCCGGCCCAGGGCCTCGTCCTTGCCGCAGGGGTGCGCGCCGAGCGCGCTCTGGCGGGCCACGATGGCGCGTTCCGCGCGCATCAGGCGCCAGCCGCGCCGCAGCAGGAACGGCACGGACTTGCGGCCCTCGCGCAGATCCCGCAGGAGCCGCCGCCGGAAGGTGGTGGAGGGGCGGCCCCGCAGACAGATCGCGTCGGCGAGCACACCGGTCTCCGCGCACCGCGCCACAATGTCCGCGGCGAAGATCCCCTCGGCGATGAACAGGGGCGTGCGCTCGATGTCGAGCGTCTCCTGTCCGACCCGGGAGCTGGTGGCGATGTCGTACACGGGCACGCGCGTACGTCCCGTGCGGCACAGCTCCTCGATGGCGGCGAGCGCCACGTCCGCGTCCCAGGAGAGCGGGGAGTCCCAGTCGATGTCCGTACTGCCGGGGACCTGCGGCAGCGTGGGGTCGTCGCCCTCTTTGTAGAAGTCGTCCAGGCACAGGACGGGCAGCCCGGAGCGGGCGGCGAAGGAGGACTTGCCCGATCCTGAGGGGCCGGTGAGCAGCACGACACGCGTGGGTATCGGCGGGTGGGAGCTCAATGCGGTGACCCTTCTCCCCTGTGAGTTGTCCGGAACGTCGACCATTATCAACCGACGCGCAAGGGGGCGGGGCCGCCGGGGCGTCCGGGACCCTCCGCCGGAAGGCCGAGGACCAAGGACCGAGGTTCCTCGCGGAATAGCGTCGCGGGGGAGATCGCTGGCGATGTCGTACGCGTTACGGCAGTTGACGCGATGATCCAGATGGCCCAGATGATCCAGGGGGACCTTCCGCATGTGGCACGGTGACGCACTCGACCTCGACGCCTATCTCGCCCACCTCGGCTACGAGGGGGACCGCGCGCCCACCGAGGAGACGCTGCGGGCGCTGCACCGGGCGCATGTGCTCTCGGTGCGCTGGGAGAACCTGGAGGCGGTGCTGCGCAAGCAGCGTTCGCTCGACCTCGATGTGGTCCAGGCCAAGCTGATCGGCGGATTGCGCGGCGGTACCTGCTACGAGCACATCACCCTGTACGCGGCGGCTCTGGAGCGGCTCGGGTTCCGGTTCTCGGTGGTGCAGGGCCGGGTGCAGATGGGTGAGACGGCCAAGATCAGGCCCGAGTCGCACGCCATGGTCGTGGTGGAGCTCGGGGGCAGGCGCCTGCTGAGCGACGTCGGTTTCGGGTCGAGCCCGCTGGAGCCCATCGAGCTGGCCGACGACATCGAGGTGTCGGACGGCACCTGGGCGTACCGGCTGCGGCGCCAGGAGGTGACGCCGGGCGCCGACGGCTGGGCGCTGTACCAGCCCGTGCGCGCGGGTGACGGGCAGCCCGACACCACCGGTGACGGGTGGATGGTCCGGCACACCTTCACGCTCCACCCGCAGTACCCCGCCGATCTGCGCGTGAGCAACCACTTCGGCTCGTCCAGCCCGCACTCGCCGTTCAGCGACCGGGTCTTCGCGCAGCGTGTGCACGAGGACCGGCTGCACCTCCTCGACAACCGGCTGCTGACCACGGTCAGGCCCGGCGTTCCCGGGCCGCCGGAGAGCAGGGAGCTGGCCGCGGACGAGGTCCCGAAGGTGCTGGCCGACGTCTTCGGGGTCGAACTGTCGCAGCGGGACGCCGAACTGCTGCTGCCGAAGCTGGTCTGAGCGCCAGCGCCAGCGCCAGTGCCAGCGCAGCGCCCGGGTACGCGTCCGAGTACGGACCCGTCCGTGACGCGGGTCGGCTTTGGGCGGCGGCGTCCGCCTCAACTACGCTACGTGTGCGCTCGATCACTCGACACGTACGGAATGTGAGCGGTACCCATGGCACGAAACACAGCATCCAACTCCCCGCGTCCCGGCGCTCGCGCCCTGCTGCGCGTGGGCCTGACCGTCACCGCGGCGGGCGCCGCGCTCGGTGCGGGCGGCGCGGCGAACGCGAGCGCGGTGGAGCCGGTCTCCGCCGCTCCGGCGGCCGGATTCTCCGCGCCCGCGGGCGACGCCGACGCGGGGGACCCCGGACAGGCGGTCATGGAGGCGGTGCAGCGTTCGACGGCGGGCGGCCTCGCCCCGGCCAAGGCCCTGCGGCTCAACCCGCTGGCCGGTACCAGCGTCGACCCGCTCGACAACTCGCTCGGCACCCAGATCGCCGACTTCAAGCCGGTCAGCACGGCGGTCGCCACCGCGCCGCTCGCCGAGGGCGCGGCCCTTCAGGACCTGCCGGTGGTCGGTCCCGCGACGGGGCTGCTGCCCGGCTGACCGGCCTCGGGCGCCGCCTCGGGTGCCGTCCCGGGCGTCGCCCCGGTGCTGGACCGCAGCGGCACCTCGCGGATCAGCCAGGCCGCCGCGAACGTGAGCGCGCACAGTGCGGCCGTGCCCACCATGACGCCGTGCAGACCGCCGGAGACCCCGGCGCGGAAGGCGTCCCGCACAGGACCCGGCAGGTCGCCGAGGGCCGCGGGAGTCAGCTGGTGGCCGCCCGCGAGGCGCTCGCCCTCCGGGCCGAGCCGGTCGGTGAGGGTGCCGGCGAGACGGCCGGTGTAGACCGAGCCGAGCACGGCGACGCCCAGCGAACCGCCGATGGTGCGCAGCAGCGTGGTGGTGCCGCTCGCCGCGCCCATGTCGCGGGGCTCCGCGCTGTTCATGGTGATCAGCAGGGCGGGCTGCATCAGGCAGCCGAGGCCCGCGCCGAGCACGAAGGTGAGCGCGGAGGTCACGGCCGTGGCGGTGCCCACGCCGACCGTGAGCAGGGCGAGGGAGCCCGCCGTGGCGACCGCGCCGCCGACGATCGGATACGCGCGGTAGGCACCCCCGTGACCTACCGCGCGCCCGATGTACAGCTGCGCGCCCATCATGCCGAGCATCAAAGGGAGCAGCAGCAGACCGCTCCGCGTGGACGACATGCCGCGCACGAACTGCATGTACTGCGGCAGGTAGCTCGCCGCCCCCAGCATCGCCGCGCCCGCGAGGAAGGTGAGGACCTGGGCGAGCGTGAAGTTGCGGTCGCGGAACAGCCGCGGCGGCACGATCGGTTCGGGCGCGCGCAGCTCCACGCGGACGAACGCGGCGAGCGCGGCCGCGGTGAGCAGGGCGAGGCCCGTGATCTGCGGGGAGAACCAGTCGTACGTCGTGCCGCCCCAGGTCCCGAGCAGGGTGAGCGCCAGGATGCCCACGGTCAGGAGCGCGGCGCCCGCGTAGTCGACGCGGGCGGTGCTGCGCGTGCTCGGCAGCCGGATGAGCAGGCCGACGATCAGGAGGGCCGCGGCGCCGACGGGCACGTTGACGTAGAAGACCCAGCGCCAGTCCAGCTGGTCGGTGAGGAAGCCGCCGAGCAGCGGTCCGCCGATCATGGCGGCGGGCAGCAGTACGCCGATCATCGACTGGGAGCGGCCCGCCTGCGCGGGCGGCAGGAGCGTGCCGATGAGGGCGAGCGCGCCGACGAAGAGGCCGCCCGCGCCGAGTCCCTGGAGCGCCCTGAACGCGATCAACTGGCCGATGTCCTGGGCCAGTCCGCAGAGTACGGACCCGATGAGGAAGACGGTGATCGAGGCCAGGTAGCTGCCCTTGCGGCCGTACAGGTCACCGGCCTTGCCCCAGATCGGGGTGGAGACGGCGGCGGTGAGCAGATAGGCCGTCACCACCCAGGAGAAGTGCTCCAGGCCGCCGAGTTCGCCGACGATCGTCGGGAGCGCGGTGCCGACGATCGTGCCGTCGAGCGTCGCCAGGATGATGCCGAGCAGCAGCCCGAGGATGACGAGGCGGGAGGGCGGTGGTGCGTCTTCCGTACGCTGGTTCATGGCTTCCCCGATGTGTGTGACGTGGCGTCAGGCGGCGTACGGGTGGGTGTTCCTGGCCTCGCGCAGGGCCTGGGCCCACCAGGTGAGCTGGTCGAGCATCGACTTGGCGGCGGCCTCGCTCTGGGGGTCCCGCATCGCCCGCTCCTCGTCGAACAGGCCCCAGACGTTGTGCAGGCTGACCGTGTTGCGGATGGTCGTCGCGTTCAACTCGGCCATGACCAGGCGGAGTTGTTCGACCGCGCGCAGGCCGCCCGAGATGCCGCCGTAGGAGACGAAGCCGACCGGCTTGGCGTGCCACTGCGTGTTGTGCCAGTCGATGGCGTTCTTCAGGGCTGCCGGGAAGCTGTGGTTGTACTCCGGCGTGACGAACACGAACGCGTCGGCCTCCGCCAGGCGCGGTGAGACCAGCGCGAGCGCCTCCTGGGTGGCGGCGGGCGGCGCCTGGCCGAAGTCGGGCAGGACCGTGGGCAGCGGGGTCTCCGCCAGGTCGACGACGTCGACGCTCAGGTCGGCGCGCTGGGCGATGTGCCCCTTGATCCACTCGGTGACGACGGGCGCGAAGCGGCCTTCGCGGGTGGAGCCGACGAGGACGGCGACGCGGAGCGGGGCCGGGTTCGGGTTCGGGTGCGAGGTGGTTGCGGTCATGGGATCCCCCTGGAATGTGTACGACGTATCTTCCGTGTACAACGTACACGCGAGTGTGTACGGCGTCTACTGGAGATACGGTGTACGCATGGCCACAGAGAAGAAGAAGAGCCAGCCCGACCCTTCGCTCTGGGAGCGTCTCGAGCGCCCGGCAGCCACCCAGCGCACCGCGCTGACGTTGCGGAAGATCGCGGCGGTCGCGGTGCGGATCGCCGACGCCGAGGGCTTCCCCGCCGTCACCATGCGCCGCCTCGCCACCGAGCTCGGCGTCGCGCCCATGGCCGCGTACCGCCACGTCGCCGACAAGAACGAGCTGGCGGTGCTGATGGTCGAGCAGGTGACGGGCGAGCTCGTGGTGCCCGATGGGGTGTCCGGCTGGCGCGACGTCCTGCACGCCTTCGCCGGGCAGGCGCGGCAGCTGATGCTGAACCATCCGTGGCTGGCCCACATGCCGACCCCGCTGTACGCGCTCACGCCGAGCCGGATGGCCGTCGCCGAGCGGCAGTTGGCGTCCCTGGACGGCCTCGGCCTCGACGCCGACCAGATGATGGTCGCCTTCCGGACCGTCAACGCCTATGTGCAGGGCTCGACGCAGGCCGAGGTCGTCCTGCGGCGCTACCGCGACGAGCACGGCTGGCACACCGGCGAGGAGTCGCGGACCGCGCTCGCGCCGCAGATGAACTACCTGATGGCGACGGGCCGTTACCCGACGTACCACCGCTACGCGCACAGCGCGGACCGCAAGGACGACGAGACGTGGATGTTCGAGTCGGGCCTGGACTGCGTACTCGACGGGATCGCCGCGCGGCTCGGCATCTGAGGTAGCACGCGCATGACGAAGCCCCGGCCCTCTTGGACGGAGGAGGACCGGGGCTTCGGTGTGCGGGAGTGGCTAGTAGGCCGAGCCCGACGCGCCCAGCGAACCCGTGGGGTGCCAGACCGTCTTCGTCTCCAGGAAGGCCGTCAGGCGGTGCGTGCCCGGGTCGGCCGACCAGTCGACGGGACCCGGACGGAAGACGCGCTTGAGGTTGTCGGCGGCCGCGATCTCCAGATCGCGGGCCAGCTCCGTGCCCGCCCCCGTGAGGTCGATCGCGTTGACGTCCTGGTGCGCGGCGAGCGGGGCCGCGATCTCGGCGGTCTTCCCGGTCAGGATGTTGACCACGCCGCCGGGCACGTCGGACGTCGCGAGGACCTCGCCGAGCGAGAGCGCGGGCAGCGGGGACTCCTCGGCGGCGATCACGACGGCCGTGTTGCCCGTCGCGATCACCGGGGCGAGCACCGAGACCAGGCCCAGGAACGACGACTCCTGGGGCGCGACGACGGTGACCACACCGGTCGGCTCCGGCGTCGACAGGTTGAAGAACGGGCCCGCCACCGGGTTGGCGCCGCCGACGACCTGGGCGATCTTGTCCGTCCAGCCCGCGTACCAGACCCAGCGGTCGATCGCCGCGTCGACCTGGGCGGCGGCCTTGGACTTGGAGATGCCCTCCGCGTCCGCGACCTCGCGTGCGAACTGCTCGCGGCGGCCCTCCAGCATCTCGGCGACGCGGTAGAGGACCTGGCCGCGGTTGTACGCGGTCGCGCCGGCCCAGCCGCCCTGCGCCTTGCGGGCGGCCACGACGGCGTCACGCGCGTCCTTGCGGGAGGAGAGGGGCGCGTTCGCCAGCCACTTGCCCTTGGAGTCCGTCACCTCGTACACCCGACCGCTCTCGGAACGCGGGAACTTGCCCCCGACGTACAGCTTGTAGGTCTTGAACACCGTGAGTCGGTCAGACATCGAGGTACGCCTCCAGCCCGTGCCGGCCGCCCTCGCGGCCGAAGCCCGACTCCTTGTAGCCGCCGAACGGCGAGGTCGGGTCGAACTTGTTGAATGTGTTGGCCCAGACGACGCCCGCCCGGAGCTTGTTCGCGACCGCGAGGATGCGCGAGCCCTTCTCCGTCCAGATGCCCGCCGAGAGCCCGTACTGCGAGTTGTTCGCCTTGGCGACCGCCTCGTCCGGCGTACGGAAGGAGAGCACCGACAGGACCGGGCCGAAGATCTCGTCGCGGGCGACGGTGTGCGCCTGCGTCACGTTCGTGAAGAGCGTCGGCGCGAACCAGTAGCCGGAGGACGGCAGTTCGCACGGCGCCGACCAGCGCTCGGCGCCCTCCGCCTCGCCGGTCTCGGCGAGCGCGGTGATGCGGGCGAGCTGCTCGGCGGAGTTGATCGCGCCGATGTCCGTGTTCTTGTCGAGCGGGTCGCCCAGGCGCAGCGTCGTCAGGCGGCGCTTGAGCGAGTCGAGCAGCTCGTCCTGGATCGACTCCTGGACCAGCAGGCGCGAGCCCGCGCAGCAGACCTGGCCCTGGTTGAAGAAGATGCCCGTGACGATGCCCTCGACCGCCTGGTCGATGGGGGCGTCGTCGAAGACGATGTTCGCGCCCTTGCCGCCCAGTTCGAGCGTGACCTTCTTGTCGGTGCCCGCCACCTGGCGTGCGATCGCCTTGCCGACGGCGGTGGAGCCGGTGAAGGCGACCTTGTTGACGTCGGGGTGGGCGGTCAGGGCCGCGCCCGCGTCGCCGTACCCGGGGAGGATGTTGACGACGCCCTTGGGCAGGCCCGCCTGGCGGCAGATGTCCGCGAAGAACAGGGCGCTCAGGGGAGTGGTCTCGGCGGGCTTCAGGACGACCGTGTTGCCCGTCGCGAGGGCCGGGGCGATCTTCCAGGCCAGCATCAGGAGCGGGAAGTTCCACGGGATGACCTGGCCCGCGACGCCGAGGGGCGCGGGGTTCGGGCCGTAGCCCGCGTGGTCCAGCTTGTCGGCCCAGCCCGCGTAGTAGAAGAAGTGCGCGGCGACCAGGGGGAGGTCGGCGTCGCGCGTCTCCTTGATGGGCTTTCCGTTGTCCAGGGTCTCCAGGACGGCCAGCTCGCGGCTGCGCTCCTGGATGATCCTGGCGATCCGGAACAGGTACTTGGCGCGCTCGGCGCCCGGCAGCGCCGACCACTTCTCGAACGCCTTGCGGGCGGCCTTCACCGCGCGGTCGACGTCTTCGGAGGAGGCCCGCGCGACTTCGGAGAGGACCTCTTCGGTCGACGGGGAGACCGTCTTGAAGACCTTGCCGTCGGCGGCCTCGGTGAACTCGCCGTCGATGAACAGGCCGTACGAAGGGGCGATGTCGACGACGGAGCGGGACTCGGGCGCCGGTGCGTACTCGAAGGGAGTGGAGGTCATGGGTCAGTCCACCGTCACGTAGTCGGGGCCGGAGTAGCGGCCGGTGGCCAGCTTCTGGCGCTGCATCAGCAGGTCGTTCAGGAGCGACGAGGCGCCGAAGCGGAACCAGTGGTTGTCCAGCCAGTCGGGGCCCGCGGTCTCGTTCACCAGGACGAGGAACTTCACCGCGTCCTTGGTGGTGCGGATGCCGCCCGCGGGCTTCACGCCGATCTGTACCCCGGTCTGCGCGCGGAAGTCGCGGACCGCCTCCAGCATGAGCAGGGTGTTGGCCGGGGTGGCGTTGACGCCGACCTTGCCGGTCGAGGTCTTGATGAAGTCGGCGCCCGCGATCATGCCGATCCAGCTGGCGCGCCTGATGTTGTCGTACGTCGAGAGTTCGCCGGTCTCGAAGATGACCTTCAGGCGGGCGGTGCCGCAGGCCTCCTTCACGGCGCGGATCTGCTCGAACACCGTCATGTAGTCGCCGGACAGGAACGCGCCCCGGTCGATGACCATGTCGATCTCGTCGGCGCCCGCGGCGACGGCCTCGCGCACGTCGCCGAGCTTCACGTCGATGGCGGCGCGGCCCGCGGGGAAGGCGGTCGCGACGGACGCGACCTGCACGCCGCTGCCCGCGACGGCCTCCTTGGCGGTGGCCACCATGTCCGGATAGACGCAGACGGCGGCGGTGCGGGGCGTGTCACGGTCCGTGGGGTCCGGATGCACGGCCTTCGCGCCGAGCGCCCGGACCTTGCCCGGGGTGTCGGCGCCCTCAAGGGTCGTCAGGTCGATCATCGAGATGGCCAGGTCGATGGCGTACGCCTTCGCCGTGGTCTTGATCGAACGGGTACCGAGCGAGGCGGCACGCGCCTCCAGGCCGACCGCGTCGACGCCGGGCAGCCCGTGAAGGAAGCGGCGGAGCGTGCTGTCGGACGCTGTCACGTCAGCGAATGCAGTGGGCATGGTCACGAGGGGAGCATATCTACGCGCGTAGCTGCTGTACAGGGGTGGGGTTGGCCGGGGAGGGTCCGCTCCGGGGTCGGTCCGCACGTCGGGCCCGTGCCGTGCGGGGCCGGTCGCGCAGTTCCCCGCGCCCCTTGGCCCATGGCCCACTGCCCACGTCAGGCGCGAGCTACCCGGGGATTCGCGCAGTTCCCCGCGCCCCTTGGCCCATGGCCCACTGCCCACGTCAGGCGCGAGTCACCCGGGGATTCGCGCAGTTCTCCGCGCCCCTATCGGGGCCGGGGCGGACCGAAGGAGGGGCCCGCGTGGGCTTCAGGCAGAATCAGGGTATGAGCGACCCTCAGAACCCCGTGGCGGAGCCCGCCTATCAGGACCGCACCTTCCGGTCCCCGGCCGGTATCGCCGGTGGCGTCCTGCTGCTCGCCCTGGGCACCTGGCTCGGCGTCGACGCCGCCATCCGCGGCGAGGGCCGCACCCCGTGGCTCGCGCTCGCCGGACTGCTGCTCGCCGTGCCGCTGGTCGTCGCGTACACCGTGCGGCCCTGCGTCTACGCCAACGACGACCGGCTGCGCATCCGCAACCCCTTCCGGAGCATCACGCTGCCGTGGGCGTCCGTCGCCACGCTCCGCTCCGGATACTCCAACGAGGTCCTCACCAACGACGGCACCAAGTTCCAGCTCTGGGCGATCCCCGTCTCGCTGCGCGGCCGCAAGAAGGCGGCGCGCAGGCAGTCGCAGGCCGCCGCGGCCGGTGACCCGACGAGCGGCAAGTCCTTCCTCGACCCCACGACGCGGGCCACGCGCTCCACGGGCGACCAGTCCATGGACAGCCTCCGCGAACTCGCCGAGCGGCAGGCCGACGCCGAGTCGGCGCAGGGGGAGCCCGTGGTGCGCTGGGCGTACGAGATCCTCGCGCCGTGCGCGGCGGGGGCCGTGCTGCTCGTCGTACTGCTCGCGGTGACCTGAGCCGGTCCCTGTCCGTAGGGCCTCCGTAGGGGTTACGGCGGCCCCAGCCACGCCAGGAGCATGTGCCCGCCGAACGCGGCCGACGTGAGGGCAAGGGCCGTCAGCGCCGTCACCAGCACGTGCGTCCTCGCCCGCGCCAGCGCCACCGCGACCGGCAGCAGCAGCGGGAAGCCCGGCAGCAGGAAGCGTGCCCTCGGGAAGTAGACGCCGCTGCTGCCGAGGACGATCAGCAGGAGCAGGCCCGTGAAGACCAGCAGCGGCAGCGGCTGGCGGTCGCCCGCCGAGAGCACGAAGAGCACCACCGAGCCGAGCAGCACCGCCGTCACCATCGCGAGGAACAGCTGCGGCCGCTCGATCACGAACAGCGCGTGCATCCGGCGCAGCGTCTCCACGCCGCCGTCCCACTCGTTGTGCCACAGCTTCTGTACGGCGAAGTAGCCGTCCCAGCGGCCCAGGCGCAGGCCCACCCACCCGACGTACGCGAGCCAGCCGAGCGGGGCCAGCAGGGCGCCGAGCAGCGGGCGTACGGCGAAGGGGGCTCGGCGGCGGAGGGAGAGCAGGGCCGTCAGCGACACCGCCGCCGCCAGTGCCACCCCGGTGGGGCGCGTCACGCCCGCCAGCGCCGCCAGGGAGCCCGCCCACAGCCAGCGGCCCGTGAGCACCGCGTACAGCGACCACGCCGTGAGCGCCGTGAACAGCGACTCCGTGTAGCCCATCCACTGCACCAGCGCCACCGGCAGGCTGCCCCACAGCACCGCGAGGACGACGCCCGCCCTGCGGCCGTACAGCCGGTCGCCCACCGCGAAGATCCCCCACGCCGCGGCGAACGAGCAGACCAGCGCGATCCCCAGGCCCACCGCTCCGCGCGGCAGGCCGGGCACGAGCGCGTCGCCCGCCCTGATCAGGGACGGGAGCAGCGGGAAGAACGCGAGGTTGTTCGCGTCGAACTGGGTGCCGAGCGTGTGCGCGTAGCCGTGCTCGGCGATCTTCAGGTACCAGTCGCAGTCCCACGACTCCATCAGGAGGTGCCGGACCCCGCGGTGCTTGTGGTGCGCCCACGCCCCGAACACCAGCAGGCCGAGCGTGCGGACGGCCGCGTACGCGAGGAGCGCGGGGGAGGCGTGGCGCAGGGCGCGGACCGCGCGGGCGCGGAGTGCGGGGGACGGGTGTGCGGCGTTGCGGGGGCGCCTGGACGCGGGGACGCGGGACGGGGCGGCGGTCGAGGGCTCGGAGATTCCGTACGGCACTGCGGCAGCTCCCGGAACGTGATCGTGCGCTACCGGTCGACCCTTCCTGGGGGACCGGCAGCGCACCGGATCACTGCGTCAGCTGCCGTAGTGGAACCACTCTCGCGGGTGGCTCCGCTTCGGGTTCCGGGTGGGACAGGACCGTCAGATGCCCGCCGCCGCCGACAGGTCCCGCTTGATCGCGGCGAGGAGTTCCGTGGCCCTGGCGCGCGCCGCGGGGAGCTCCTGCTTCGCCGACACCGGGACCACCACCTCCAGGTAGCACTTGAGCTTCGGCTCCGTGCCGCTCGGGCGGACGATGACGCGGGCGCCGTCGAGCGTGTAGCGCAGGCCGTCCGTGGGCGGCAGCTTGTCCGTGCCCCGGGTCAGGTCCTCCGCCAGGGTCACGGGCAGGCCCGCGAGCTCCGTCGGCGGCTGCTCGCGCAGGCGGCGCATCGCGTCCGCGATCAGGGACAGGTCCTCCACGCGGACCGACAGCTGGTCGGTGGCGTGCAGGCCGTGCTCGACGGCCAGGTCGTCGAGGAGGTCGAGGAAGGTGCGGCCCTGCTCCTTGAGCTCGGACGCGAGTTCGGTGAGCAGCAGCGCCGCCGTGATGCCGTCCTTGTCGCGTACGCCCTCGGGGTCCACGCAGTAGCCGAGCGCCTCCTCGTAGCCGTAGCGCAGGCCGTCCACGCGGGCGATCCACTTGAAGCCGGTCAGGGTCTCCTCGTACGCGAGGCCCGCCTTCTCCGCGATGCGGCCCAGGAGGGACGAGGACACGATCGACTCCGCGAAGGTGCCCTGGGCGCCGCGCTTGACCAGGTGTGCTGCGAGGAGCGCCCCCACCTCGTCGCCGCGGAGCATCCGCCAGTCCGCGCCGTTCGCGCCGTCTGTGCCGTCCTTGACCGCCGCCGCGCAGCGGTCCGCGTCCGGGTCGTTGGCGATGATCAGGTCGGGGGCCGGGGTGGTGCGGGCCGCCGTCGCGAAGGACAGGTCCATCGCGCCCGGCTCCTCCGGGTTGGGGAACGCGACCGTCGGGAAGTCCGGGTCGGGCTCGGCCTGTTCGGCGACGAGCGTCGGCTCGGGGAAGCCCGCCCTGGCGAACGCCGCGAGGAGGGTGTCCTTGCCGACGCCGTGCATCGCCGTGTAGACGACGCGGGCGGTGCGGGGGGAGTCCGGGGCCAGGACGGCGTCCGTGCGCGCCAGATAGGCCTCCAGGACGTCCTCGGAGAGGGTTTCCCAGCCGCTCTCGGGGCGGGGCACGTCGTGGAGCGACGCGATGGCGTCGATCTGCGCGGCGATCTCCGCGTCCGCGGGCGGGACGATCTGGGAGCCGTCGCCGAGGTAGACCTTGTAGCCGTTGTCGCGCGGGGGGTTGTGGCTGGCCGTCACCTCTACGCCCGCGACCGCGCCGAGGTGCCTTATGGCGAAGGCGAGTACGGGGGTGGGGAGGGGGCGGGGGAGGACGGCCGCCCTGAGTCCCGCGCCGGTCATCACGGCGGCGGTGTCGCGGGCGAAGTCGGCGGACTTGTGGCGGGCGTCGTAGCCGACGACGACCAGGCCGTCGGTCTGGCCCTTGGACTTGAGGTACGCGGCGAGGCCCGCGGCGGCGCGGATGACCACGGCGCGGTTCATGCGCATGGGGCCGGCGCCGAGTTCGCCGCGCAGGCCCGCGGTGCCGAACTGGAGGGTGCCGCTGAAGCGGTCCGCCAGGTTGTCGGTGTCCTCGGCGTCGATGAGCTTGGCCAGCTCTTCGCGGGTCTCGGGGTCCGGGTCCTCGGCGAGCCATGCCTGGGCCCGTGCGATGAGTCCGTCGCGTCCGTCGTGTCCGTCGCGTTCGGCGTGGTCCTGCACGTGTCTTCAGCCTCTCGTGTGCGGGTTTCGTCCTGGCTGGTGCGCCTTGGGTTCGGATGTGGGGCGGGGCCGCGGCGGTATGTCCGTCCTCGCCGTCCCAGAGCCTTGCCACACTTTGGGCACCTCGGCTCGTGGCCACCAGTGCTCCGGGCGGACATACCGCCACGTCCCCTCGGGCCGGTTCGGCGCCTGCGGGCCGGTGGGGGTTCCGCCGCTGTGGGCAGATGTTCCGCAGGGCGAGTGGGGTCTCCCCTGCTCGAGCGAAGTCGAGAGCTTGGGGAAGGGTGGGCACAGCCCCCGTTGCCGAGGGGCGTGACAGGGGGCGCCCACCCGTCGCCGAAGGGGCTGTCAGATGCGGCCCAGGACCTTACCGAGCAGCTCACCCATGCGGGTAGCACTGTCGCGGCCCGCCTGGAGGACTTCCTCGTGGTTCAGCGGCTCACCCGTCATGCCCGCGGCAAGGTTCGTGACGAGGGAGATGCCGAGCACCTCCGCGCCCGCCTCGCGCGCGGCGATCGCCTCGAGGACGGTGGACATGCCGACCAGGTCCGCACCGATGGTGCGGGCCATGCGGATCTCCGCCGGGGTCTCGTAGTGCGGGCCGGGGAACTGCGCGTAGACGCCCTCTTCGAGGGTCGGGTCGATCTCCTTGCAGAGCGCCCGGAGCCGCGGCGAGTACAGGTCCGTGAGGTCGACGAAGTTCGCGCCGATGATCGGGGACGTCGCCGTGAGGTTGAGGTGGTCGCTGATCAGCACCGGCTGACCGGGGCGCATGCCCTCGCGCAGGCCGCCGCAGCCGTTGGTCAGCACGATGGTCTTGCAGCCCGCGGCCACGGCGGTGCGCACGCCGTGCGAGACGGCGGCCACGCCACGGCCCTCGTAGTAGTGGGTGCGGCCCAGGAAGACCAGCGCGCGCTTGTCGCCGACCTTGAAGGAGCGGATGCGGCCGCCGTGGCCCTCGACGGCCGGGGGCGGGAAGCCGGGCAGCTCGGTGACCGGGAACTCGGCATCGGGCTCGCCGAGCGCGTCGACGGCCGGCGCCCAGCCGGAGCCCATCACGAGGGCTACGTCGTGGGTCTCGGCGCCCGTCAGCTCACGCAGGCGCGCGGCGGCGGCGTCGGCGGCGGCGTAGGGGTCGCCCTGGATGTCGTCCGGAATAACTGAAGCGTTCACGCCGATGAGAGTAGCCGGTCACGCCCTACGCGCGTAGATGACGATGCTTACGGGATCGCGATCGTTGTCTTGTCGTTTCCGACGAGAGTGGAGGTGCGGTGCGGTTCGGGTGTGCCCCGAAGGGGCGCGGGGAACTGCGCGGCCAGCCACGACGGGCCCGCGGATGGGTACCGCATGTCCCGCGGAGCGCTCAGCAGGGCCGCTTCCGCAGTTCCATGACGTAGTCGTGGGGGGCGCCCGCCGATTCCGCCGCGTCGGCCAGCTCGCCCAGGTAACGCGCCGAAGGCAACCCGCCCTCGTACCCGTTCAGGACGTACACCCACGCCGGTTCCTCGCCCTCCAGCGTGTGCACCCGCACCCGCATGCGGCGGTAGATGTCCAGGCCCACGCCCTCCCACCGGTCCATGGAGTCCTCGTCCATGGGGGCGATGTCGTAGAGCGTCACGAAGACCTGGGAGCGGGGCGCCTCGACGATGGTCGCCAGCGCGCCCTCCCATCCCATGTGCTCCCCGCCGAAGGTGAGCCGGTGGCCGTTCAGCCAGCCGGTCGCGCGCAGCGGTGAGTGCGGGGCGCGGCGTGACATGAGCCGCGGATCCAGATTGCCGGCGTACGCGGCGTAGAGCGACATGTGGTCGAGGGTACGGCAGCGAGACCTGGGCCTCTCCCGTAACAGAAGGGCCGGGGCCACGGACGGAGGGCCCCGGGGCGAACCTCCTTGAAGCGTGCGGGACAATGAGTTACGTGACTCGGATCGTGATCATTGGCGGCGGACCCGGCGGATACGAGGCGGCCCTTGTGGCGGCCCAGCTCGGCGCGGAGGTGACCGTCGTCGATTGCGACGGTCTGGGCGGGGCGTCGGTGCTCACCGACTGCGTGCCGTCGAAGACTCTGATCGCGACGGCCGAGGTGATGACCACCTTCGACTCTTCGTACGAGGAGCTGGGGATCATCGTCGCGGACGACACTCCGCACATCGACAGCCCCGCGCGCGTGGTGGGTGTGGATCTGGGGAAGGTCAACCGCCGTGTGAAGCGCCTCGCGCTCGCCCAGTCCCACGACATCACCGCCTCGGTGACCAGGGCCGGTGCGCGCGTCCTGCGCGGGCGTGGACGGCTCGAGGGCCAGCAGGACATCGACGGCTCGCGGAAGGTCGTCGTGCGGGCGGCCGACGGGAGCGAGGAGACCCTCGTCGCCGATGCCGTGCTGATCGCCACCGGTGGGCATCCGCGCGAGGTTCCCGACGCCCAGCCCGACGGCGAGCGGATCCTCAACTGGACCCAGGTGTACGACCTCGACGAGCTGCCCGAGGAACTCATCGTCGTCGGCTCCGGCGTGACCGGCGCCGAGTTCGCCGGTGCCTACCAGGCGCTCGGGTCGAACGTCACCCTCGTGTCCAGCCGTGACCGGGTGCTGCCGGGTGAGGACCCGGACGCCGCCGCCGTCCTGGAGGACGTCTTCCGGCGCCGCGGCATGAACGTCATGTCCCGCTCCCGTGCCGCCTCCGCCAAGCGGGTGGGCGACCGGGTCGAGGTCACGCTCAACGACGGCCGCGTCATCTCCGGCACGCACTGCCTGATGGCCGTCGGCGCCATCCCGAACAGCAGCGGCATGGGTCTGGAGGAGGCCGGGGTCAAGCTGAAGGACTCCGGGCACATCTGGACCGACAAGGTCTCGCGGACCTCCGCCCCCGGTGTGTACGCCGCCGGTGACGTGACCGGGATCTTCGCGCTCGCCTCCGTCGCGGCCATGCAGGGGCGCATCGCGATGTACCACTTCCTCGGCGACGCGGTGACGCCGCTGAACCTGAAGACCGTGTCCTCGAACGTCTTCACCGACCCGGAGATCGCGACCGTCGGCTACAGCCAGGCCGACGTCGACGCGGGCAAGATCGACGCGCGCGTGGTGAAGCTGCCGCTGCTGCGCAATCCGCGCGCGAAGATGCAGGGCATCCGCGACGGTTTCGTCAAGATCTTCTGCCGTCCCGGCACGGGCATCGTGGTCGGCGGAGTGGTCGTCGCGCCGCGCGCTTCGGAACTGATCCATCCCATCTCGATCGCCGTCGACAACAATCTGACGGTCGAGCAGATCGCGAATGCGTTCACCGTGTACCCATCGCTTTCGGGGTCGATCGCCGAGGTGGCGCGTCAACTTCACACCCGGAAGACGGCGGGCGAGAGCTGATCCACGGAGCGGCCTGAATCAACTCTTCGCAGGTCACGCAGTGTTGTCGCGCATTCGCGCGGCATACTCGGAGTGAGTAGGCACCTATACCACTTCCCACCCTGCCGTGCGAACAACTTCTGTAATTCGGCGCAAACTGCTGAAAGCAGACGGTCGTTGGGGTTACTGTCAGTTTCGTGTTCGCTGCAGAACGTCGCCAATTGATCCTCGAAATGGTGCGAGCCAACGGAGCGGTATCGCTCCGTGAGCTCGCCCGCGTCGTCCAGACCTCCGAAGTGACCGTACGGCGGGACGTGCGCGCGCTGGAGGCAGAAGGACTCCTCGACCGCCGACATGGCGGTGCGGTATTGCCGGGCGGATTCACGCGGGAGTCCGGCTTTCCGCAGAAATCACATCTCGCGACCGCCGAGAAGACGGCCATCGCCGATCTCGCGGCGGGACTCGTCGAAGAAGGCGAAGCCATCGTCGTCGGGGCGGGTACGACCACGCAGGAGCTGGCCCGACGGCTCGCGCGGGTACCCGGTCTGACCGTCGTCACCAATTCGCTCCTGGTGGCACAGGCGCTGGCGCATGCCAACCGGGTCGAAGTCGTCATGACAGGCGGCACCCTGCGCGGTTCCAACTACGCGCTGGTGGGCAGCGGGGCCGAGCAGTCCCTCCAGGGGCTGCGGGTCTCCAGGGCCTTCCTCTCGGGCAGTGGCCTGACCGCCGAGCGCGGCCTGTCCACGTCCAACATGCTCTCCGCGAGCGTGGACCGCGCCCTTGTCCAGGCGGCCGCCGAGGTCGTGGTCCTCGCCGACCACACCAAGCTCGGTACCGACACGATGTTCCAGACGGTGCCGACGGACGTCATCACCCGCCTTGTCACGGACGAGCCGCCGGCGCACGACGACCGCGCGGCCACCGAACTGCAGGCACTGGCCGACCAGGGCGTGCAGATCGCGGTGGCGGGCGGCTCCGCCAGCCCTAACGCAGGGCCCGGTGTCGATTCCGTCCCGGCGGGGCGCCAGCCGCGCCGGGACGTGCCCCTGCCGGGTCAGCGTCGCAACCACGGGGCGGGTCCTGGCCAGCTGCGCAACGCGCTTCTCGGGGAACAGCCGCCCGGGGAGCGGTCCGCGCGGGTCGCCGATCTACGGCGACGCTGATCGTCGGGCCTGCGGGTGACGCGACCTGCCCGGCGGCGGGTGCTACGCCGTCGGCTGCTCGTCCGCCCGCAGGCCCCGCAGGGTCAGGAGCAGCAGGCGGTCGGCCAGCTCCGGGTCGTCCGGGGTCTCCTCGGCCGCCAGTGAGATCGCGTTGGTCAGCTGGAGCAGGTCGGAGATGGAGACGTCGGGTCGTACGGCCCCCGCCTCCTGCGCGCGGGCGAGCAGTGTCGAGCCCGCCTCGCTCATCGGCTTGCTGCACCGCGCGAGCGCCGAACTGTCGTCGTGCGACGCCGACATGAGGGCGCTCGACAGGCCGCGATACTCACCCGCATGAGTGACGATGGCACGCAGCCACGCCACCAGGGCCGCGCAGGGCTGCGGGTCGTCGAGCAGCGCGTGCGAGCGCGTGAGCAGGTCGCAGACCGCGTCCTCCCACACCGCGCTCATCAGCGCGTGCCGGTTCGGGAAGTGCCGGTAGAGCGTGCCGATGCCGACGCCCGCGCGGCGTGCCACGTCCTCCAGGGACGCGCCCGTGCCGTGCTCGGCGAAGGCGGTGCGCGCCTCGGTGAGCAGCCGCTCGTAGTTGCGGCGTGCGTCGGCCCGCATGGCGCGCGCGGACTCCTGTGGCGCTCTCGCCTGCTGTTCCGTGCCGGTCGTCATCCCCGCACCCTTCGTGAACGTACGCGTCCCTCAAGGATGCCACTCGGGCCCGGTCGGTCGGCGACGGTGTTCAGGCCGCTCCGCGGCCGAAGAACGTGTCCAGCTCCGCGCGGGCCCTGCGCTCGCGCCTGCGCGGCGGCAGGGTGCCGCCGCGCAGGTTCCGCGCCAGCCAGAGCAGCAGTGGATACGTGACGCAGGTGCCTACGACGAGTCCGCTCAGTACGCCGGCGGCCAGATCCCCCGTGAACATCCTCAACCCACCTTCGTCCGCTGCCGCTTGGCGCCGGGACGGAGTCCGTCGTGCGCCGTGGCGATCATCGTCGCCCCGTTGTCCGGCACCACCGCGCCGTAGCCGAGCAGCCGCCAGCGCGGATCCACGGCGTCGCTCTCGTAGTACGGCACGGGTCCCGCCGCCGACGGCACCAGCAGCGGCGCCGGTTCGCGCGTGCAGGCGTCGCAGGCGGCCACCTCCACCGCGGCGCCCTCCAGGACGACGGGCGGTGCCACGCGCGCGTGCCCGCGTGCGTGCAGTGGGTTGAAGTAGCAGGGCGGGTCGGGGCGCAGCGGCTGCTCCGTCACCAGCGCCTCGATGGCCCGCATCCCGATGCGGCTGAACTCGATGCCCGCGACGAGCTCGCCGACCGCGTGCGCGGCGTCGTACGCGGGATCGGGGCTCGCGGGGCCCTCGAAGGCGGGCAGGATCACCGAGTTGCTCGCCTGGATCGACGCCGTCGTCGCGAACGAGGTCAGCTCCGTGCGCAGTGGCGGTGTCAGGGAGCAGGTGTCGCGCAGGCTGTCGCCGAGCGCGGAAGCGTCGCTCAGGAGCGCGGCGCGTTCCTCGGCGTATCCGCGCAGCGCCTCGGGATCGCCCCGCGGATCCGGCAGCGGGGCGCGCCAGTCGGGCGCGGGCAGCGGCAGGGCGAAGGTGTAGGGGCGGCGGCGGCCCAGCGGCAGTGTGGTGAATCGGCGCAGCAGGGCCACGGTCAGAGCCGCGGCGATGCCGAGGATCAGGCCCGCTTCGTAGTGCTGTCCGGTGTCCGCGTTCGCCGCGTACCAGGCGGCGCTCGCGATGGCGCCTGCGGCGGGCGGCAGGCAGAGTACGTCCCCCGTGCGTGTCACTGAAGTCCCCCCGTGGTCTTCGGTTCTACGTGGGGGTAGGACGCGGTGGGGCTGGGGGCGGTTGCATGCGGGTCGGCGCCGTGGCTGATGCCGATCACCGGCTCCGCCGAGTTCGTCCTCAATCGCCGGACGGGCTTGAAATACCGCCGGGCCGAGTCTGAAGTGCCGCCGGGCGAGTCTGAAATACCGCCGGGCCGGGCCGGAAGTGCGCCGGGTCGCGCCGGAAATGCCGCCGGGCCGAGCTGGATCATCCAGCTCGGCCCGGCACGTATTCGACTCAGCCCGACCAGCGAGTACTCAGCCCGGCGGGGCGAAAATCCAGCCCCTCCGGCGTTTGAGGAGCGGGGTCTGGGGCGGAGCCCCAGGGGGCCCCGTCGCCGAGTTTCAGGAGCCCCCGTCGCCGAGCCCCAGCGACCCCGTCGCCGAGTCAGTCCTTGATCTCACAGATGACCGCACCGGAGGTAAGGCTCGCGCCCACCTCCGCCGTGAGGCCCTTGATCGTGCCCGAACGGTGCGCGTTCAGGGGCTGTTCCATCTTCATGGCCTCCAGGACGACGATCAGGTCGCCCTCGTTGACCTCCTGGCCCTCCTCGACCGCGACCTTGACGATCGTGCCCTGCATGGGCGAGGCGAGGGTGTCGCCGGAGGCGGCGGGGCCCGACTTCTTGGCCGCGCGCCGCTTGGGACGGGCGCCGCCCGCCGCCGCGGTGCGCGCGATCGTCATGCCCAGGGAGGACGGGAGGGACACCTCGAGGCGCTTGCCGCCGACCTCGACGACGACCGTCTCGCGGCCCGGCTCCTCGTCGGCGTCCGCGTCCACCGCGGGCGCGGCGAAGGCCGGGATCTCGTTGACGAACTCGGTCTCGATCCAGCGCGTGAAGATCGTGAACGGGGCGTCGGAGCCGGTCAGTTCGGGCGCGAACGCCGGGTCCCTGACGACGGCACGGTGGAACGGGATGGCCGTGGCCATGCCCTCGACGTTGAACTCGTCCAGGGCACGCGCGGCACGCTGCAGCGCCTGCTCACGCGTCGCGCCCGTCACGATCAGCTTGGCCAGGAGCGAGTCCCAGGCCGGGCCGATGACCGATCCCGACTCGACGCCCGCGTCCAGGCGGACACCGGGTCCCGACGGCGGCGCGAAGGCGGTGACGGTGCCGGGCGCGGGCAGGAAGCCCCGGCCCGGGTCCTCGCCGTTGATGCGGAACTCGAAGGAGTGGCCGCGCAGTTCGGGGTCGCCGTAGCCCAGCTCCTCGCCGTCGGCGATGCGGAACATCTCGCGTACGAGGTCGATGCCCGCCACCTCTTCGGTGACCGGGTGCTCGACCTGCAGACGGGTGTTGACCTCCAGGAAGGAGATCGTGCCGTCGGCGCCGACGAGGAACTCGACGGTGCCCGCGCCGACGTAACCGGCTTCCTTCAGGATCGCCTTCGAGGCGCTGTACAGCTCCTCGACCTGGGCGTCGGAGAGGAACGGCGCGGGGGCCTCCTCGACGAGCTTCTGGTGGCGGCGCTGCAGCGAGCAGTCACGGGTCGAGACGACGACCACGTTGCCGTGCTGGTCGGCCAGGCACTGGGTCTCCACGTGCCGCGGCTTGTCCAGGTAGCGCTCCACGAAGCACTCGCCGCGGCCGAAGGCGGCCACCGCCTCGCGCACCGCGGAGTCGTACAGCTCGGGGACCTCTTCGAGGTTCCTCGCGACCTTCAGGCCGCGGCCGCCGCCGCCGAACGCCGCCTTGATGGCGATCGGCAGGCCGTGCTCCTCGGCGAAGGCCACGACCTCGTCGGAGCCCGAGACCGGGTCCGGGGTGCCCGCGACCAGCGGGGCACCGGCACGCTGCGCGATGTGTCGCGCAGCGACCTTGTCGCCCAGATCACGGATGGCCTGCGGCGGCGGGCCGATCCAGGTCAGACCCGCGTCGATGACGGCCTGCGCGAACTCGGCGTTCTCCGAAAGGAATCCGTAGCCGGGGTGGATCGCGTCCGCCCCCGCGTCCTTGGCCGCGGCCAGCACCTTGGAGATGTCCAAGTAGCTGGTGGCCGGAGTGTCACCGCCCAGCGCGAACGCCTCATCGGCCGCCCGTACATGCAGAGCGTCCCGGTCGGGATCTGCGTAGACGGCTACGCTCGCGATCCCTGCGTCCCGGCATGCCCGAGCAACACGGACAGCGATTTCGCCACGGTTGGCGATGAGCACCTTGCGCACGATGGCTCCCTCCTTGAAACAAGCCGAGTTTAGGGACTGCCGACACGGGCTTACGACCCGTCCCCAAGGGTGAGCTTGCCCACACGGAGTGTGATTCGAGGCTCGCCCGATCCGTGAAATCCCTTGTCGTACCACGGTACGCAGGCTTCCTGCTCGGCAGCCTAGCCCTCCGGTGTGGCCAAGGTCTCTGTGAGTCCGCGCTGCGGCGGGACGCCTTTCTTTGTGGAGTCCCTACGAATGGCCCAATGATTCTTTGCCTTCGGCGCAGCCCTTGTCCCCGGGTTTACCCGTTAGTAGCGTTCGCGATGGCTCGAACGTACTTGGGGTAACAGCGGAAGCAGCGGAAAGTGGGTGGGGCGCCGTGGCGCGCAGACCGGTGGCCTGGGTGGGCGCGATCGTTCTCTTCGCGGAGGCGGTCGGCATCGCGCTCCTCAACTGGTTCCTCGGCCTCGTCGTCGACAAGCAAGACATGTCCCTGGCCGGTCTCGACCCGCGCGCGATGACCGTGTCGACCTGGATCGCGGGCATCCTCTTCGGCGGCTACCTCGTGCTGTGCGGCATCGTCCTGATCCGCGCGGCCGCCCTCGACCGCGCTCCCGGCACCTTCGGGCGGCTGCTTCTGATCAGCTGCGCCGTCGTGCACGCGCTGCTCGGCGCGTTCTCCGTCGGCCTGGCGGGCTGGCCCGCGTTCGCGTTCATGATGGTCGTCCTCGGCCTGCTCGTCCTGACGCTCGTCGCGTACGACAAGAAGGCGCGGCAGGACGAGGGCGGCGGCGAGGGTCAGGTGCCCCAGGACGGGGCCCCGCAGCCCGCCTGAGAAGTCGCCCGAGGGGCCGTCTGAGGGGCCGCCTGAGGGGTCAGGCCCACAACTCCGTGATGCCCACGCCCAGTTGCGCGAGCAGGCGGCGAAGGAGCGGCAGAGAGAGGCCGATGACGTTTCCGTGGTCGCCCTCGATGCCCTCGATGAACGGGGCCGAGCGGCCGTCCAGCGTGAACGCCCCCGCCACGTGCAGCGGTTCGCCGCTCGCGACGTACGCGGCGATCTCGTCGTCCGAGGGCTCGCCGAAGCGGACCACGGTCGACGCCGTGCCCGACGCGTACCGCCCGGAGGCGGTGTCGTAGACGCAGTGGCCCGTCTGCAGGACGCCCGCGCGGCCGCGCATCGACTTCCAGCGGGCGGTCGCCTCCTCGGCGTCGGCGGGCTTGCCGAGCGCCTGTCCGTCCAGTTCGAGCACCGAGTCGCAGCCGATGACCAGCGCGCCCTTGACGTCGGGGCGCGCAGCGACCACCGATGCCTTGGCCTCGGCGAGGGCCAGGGCGAGCTCGGCGGGGGTGGGTGCGGAGACCGCGTCCTCGTCGACCCCGCTGACGATCACCTCGGGGGCGAGGCCCGCCTGGCGGAGCAGCCCGAGGCGGGCGGGGGACTGGGAGGCGAGCACGAGACGGCGGCGCGGATCACTCATGCGGCCAGGGTAGCGAGCCGCCGGTTGCGCGGGGCACGCGTCAGCTGATGCCCAGGACGAACATCGCCACCACCATGGCCAGGGCAAGGACGAGTCCCGCACGGCGCATCTTCGCCTGCATGTCCCGCATGTCCTTGGGCGGGTTGTTCTCCGGGTCCGACCACAGCATGCCTTCGATACTGCGGCCGGCGAGGCCGGGGCGCCTGAGTACGCGTACTCAAGTTCCCCGGGCCCGCTCGGTGAGTTGGGCGGGTACGGCAGTACTAGCCGGGCCAGTAGCTGCGGCCCCAGGACGTGGGGCCCGGCGCGGGCAGCCGGTGGCGGGCCACGCGCGCGGGGTCGGCCCACGCGTCGGGGGGCGTGGGCGCGCCGGACGGCTGGTTCGCCACCGCCGCGGCGCGCGCCTGGACCACCGCCAAGGCGGCGGCGAGCTCCTCCGGGGTCGGGTTGCCCCGTACGACCTTGATCATGACCGCTCCGTGGGGGACTGGGGGACTGGGAGAGGGCTGGGGGACTAGAGGGGGATGTTGCCGTGCTTCTTCGGGGGGAGGGATTCCCGCTTCGTCCGCAGCTGACGCAGGCCGCGTACGAGGTGGGCGCGGGTCTCCGACGGCATGACGACCGCGTCGATGTAGCCGCGCTCGGCCGCCGTGTACGGGTTGAGGAGCGTGTCCTCGTACTCCTGGATCAGCTGGGCCCGCGTCGCCTCCTGGTCCTCCGCCGCCGCGATCGTGCGGCGGTGCAGGATGTTCACCGCTCCCTGCGCGCCCATCACCGCGATCTGCGCGGTCGGCCAGGCCAGGTTGAGGTCGGCGCCCAGGTGCTTGGAGCCCATCACGTCGTACGCGCCGCCGAACGCCTTGCGCGTGATGACGGTGATGAGGGGGACGGTGGCTTCCGCGTACGCGTAGATCAGCTTCGCGCCGCGCCGGATGATGCCCGTGTGCTCCTGCTCGACGCCCGGCAGGAAGCCCGGCACGTCGACGAAGGTGATGACCGGGACGTTGAACGCGTCGCAGGTGCGGACGAAGCGGGCGCCCTTCTCGGAGGCGTCGATGTTCAGGCACCCCGCGAACTGCGTCGGCTGGTTGGCGACGATGCCCACCGGGCGGCCCTCGATCCGGCCGAAGCCGGTGAGGATGTTCGGCGCGAACAGCGACTGCGTCTCGAAGAACTCGGCGTCGTCCAGGACGTGTTCGATCACCGTGTGCATGTCGTACGGCTGGTTGGCGCTGTCCGGGATGAGGGTGTCGAGCTCGCGGTCCTCGTCCGTCGGCGCCAGGTCCGCCTCCTCGGGGAAGGCCGGGGGATCGCTGAGGTTGTTCGAAGGCAGGTAGGAGAGCAGGGACTTGACGTAGTCGATCGCGTCCTTCTCGTCGCCCGCCATGTGGTGGGCCACGCCCGACGTGGAGTTGTGGGTGCGGGCGCCGCCGAGTTCCTCGAAGCCGACGTCCTCTCCCGTGACCGTCTTGATGACGTCCGGGCCCGTGATGAACATGTGCGACGTCTGGTCGACCATCACCGTGAAGTCGGTGATCGCCGGGGAGTAGACCGCGCCGCCCGCGCAGGGCCCCACGACGAGGGAGATCTGCGGGATCACGCCCGAGGCGTGCGTGTTCCTGCGGAAGATCTCGCCGTACATGCCGAGGGCCATGACGCCCTCCTGGATGCGGGCGCCGCCGGAGTCGTTGATGCCGATGACCGGGCAGCCGGTCTTCAGCGCGAAGTCCATGACCTTGACGATCTTCTGTCCGAAGACCTCGCCGAGCGCGCCGCCGAAGACCGTGAAGTCCTGTGAGAACACGGCCACCGGGCGGCCGTCCACGGTGCCGTAA
Source organism: Streptomyces kanamyceticus (assembly GCF_008704495.1). Taxonomy (NCBI): domain Bacteria; kingdom Bacillati; phylum Actinomycetota; class Actinomycetes; order Kitasatosporales; family Streptomycetaceae; genus Streptomyces; species Streptomyces kanamyceticus. The sequence goes on along the minus strand of NZ_CP023699.1, from coordinate 3,889,443 downwards.
CCGGTCACCACGCCGTCGCCGTACGGCCTGTTCTGGTCAAGACCGAAGTTGGTCGAGCGGTGCTGCGCGAACTCGTCCAGTTCTACGAAGGACCCCTCGTCGAGGAGGAGTTCGATCCGCTCGCGCGCCGTCAGCTTCCCCTTGGCGTGCTGCTTCTCGACCGCTCGCGCCGAACCCGCGTGTTTGGCCTCCTCGATGCGGCGCTGCAGATCGGCGAGCTTGCCTGCGGTCGTGTGGATGTCGATCTCGGACATAGGGATGCGGCTCCCTGCCTGCTCATCGGGGCTTCTGGCGACTTCTGGCGGCTGCTTGCGGCCGGTGGCGGCCTGCGGTGCGGCTTGCTACTGACCCGTAGCGTATCGGCGCCGATACGGATCGGCAGTGCGGCGTTTACCACACCTAGGGTGGCTTGCATGACGTCGTCAGATGCTGAAGACAATCGCTGGTCCGACCTGGACAGGCCGCCGCTGAACGCCGCTTCGCTGCGGCGCGCTCTCGTTCGCGAGGGCGGTCTGTGGACCTCCTTGGACGTGGTCGCCAGTACCGGGTCCACCAACAGCGATCTCGTGGGGCGGGCCGGTGAGCTCCCCGAAGGGGCCGTCCTCGTCGCCGAGGAGCAGAGCGCGGGGCGGGGGCGGCTCGATCGGCAGTGGTCCGCTCCCGCCCGGTCGGGGCTCTTCTTCTCCGTGCTGCTCAAGCCCGCCGAAGTGCCCGTCGAGCGGTGGGGGTGGCTGCCGCTGCTCACCGGTGTCGCCGTCGCCACGGGGCTCTCGCGGGCGGCCGGGGTGGACACCGCACTCAAGTGGCCCAATGACCTGCTGGTGACTGTGAAGGGCGCCGAACGCAAGGCCGGGGGGATCCTCGCGGAGCGGGCCGGGCCCGTCGACGGGGGCGGTGTCGTGGTGGGCGTCGGGCTCAACGTGACGCTGCGCGAGGACGAGCTGCCGGTGCCGACCGCGGGGTCGTTGGGTCTTGCGGGGGCGGCCACCACGGACCGGGATCCGTTGCTGCGGGCCGTGCTGCGGTCGTTCGAGCAGTGGTACGGGGACTGGCGGGCCGCGGGCGGGGATCCGGGGGCCTCCCGGCTTCAGGAGACGTACGCGGCGGGGTGCGCGACCTTGGGGCGTACGGTGCGGGCCGAGCTGCCGGGGGACCGGTCGATCACGGGGGAGGCCGTCGCCGTCGACGGGGACGGGCGGCTCGTGCTTGCCACGGAGGACGGGGTGCAGCAGCCGGTGGGGGCCGGGGACATCGTGCATCTGCGGGGGGCCGGGTGAGCGCCTCGTCGTCGTAGGGGCGGGGCCGCGGCGGTATGTCCGTCCTCGCCGTCCCAGAGCCTTGCCACCTTTTGGGCACCTCGGCTCGTGGCCCCCAGTGCTCCGGGCGGACATACCGCCACGTCCCCTCGGGCCGGATGGCGGCTGCGGGCGCGCTCTGCTGTGGGCAATCGTGCCGCAGGGCGAGTGGGGTCTCCCCTGCTCGAGCGGAGCCGAGAGCTTGGGGAAGGGTGGGCACAGCCCCCGGCGCCGAGGGGCGGGAACGGGGGCACCGGCCACGGTGCGGGCGGGTGGGCGCAAGCGCCGTCGCCGACGCTCGGGGCGTAGGTCAAGAGGAACGTCACGGGAGTCGGGAGTGAGGTGCGGCACACCTGCCGTAAAGTTGGCGCCGGTCGATACCTGACCGCGGCAGATCGGAAGGGCAGCAGGCGTGACCGTCGACGACACGGGATCCGGCGAGGTACCGGAAGTGGGCGCCGGGGTCCCCGAAGTGGACGAGAAGTCCGAGGATCCGGAGAAGGATCCCCTCGCTCTCAGGCTTGAGCAGTTGATCCTCGGGGCCGATCGTCGCTATACGCCCTTCCAGGCGGCTCGCAGCGCGGGCGTGTCCATGGAGCTGGCCTCGCGGTTCTGGCGGGCCATGGGCTTCCCCGACATCGGGCAGGCCAAGGCGCTGACCGAGGCCGACGTCCTCGCGCTGCGGCGGCTCGCAGGGCTCGTCGAGGCGGGGCTGCTGAGCGAGGCCATGGCCGTGCAGGTGGCGCGGTCGACGGGGCAGACCACCGCGCGGCTCGCGGAGTGGCAGATCGACTCGTTCCTGGAGGGCCTCACCGAACCGCCCGAGCCCGGGATGACCCGTACGGAAGTCACCTATCCGCTCGTCGAGCTGCTCCTGCCCGAGCTGGAGGAGTTCCTCGTCTATGTGTGGCGGCGCCAGCTCGCCGCGGCCACGGGGCGGGTGGTGCAGGCCGCCGACGACGAGGAGATGGTCGACCGGCGGCTCGCGGTCGGATTCGCCGATCTCGTGGGCTTCACGCGGCTGACCCGGCGTATGGAGGAAGAGGAGCTCGGGGAGCTCGTCGAGGCCTTCGAGACCACCGCCGCCGACCTGGTGGCCGCGCACGGCGGGCGGCTCATCAAGACGCTGGGCGACGAGGTGCTGTACGCCGCCGACGACGCCGGGACCGCCGCGGAGATCGCGCTGCGGCTTATCGAGACCATGGCCAACGACGAGACCATGCCCGAGCTGCGCGTCGGCATCGCCTTCGGGACCGTGACCACGCGCATGGGCGACGTCTTCGGCACGACCGTGAACCTCGCGTCCCGGCTCACGTCGATAGCTCCCCGGGACGCCGTCCTCGTGGACGGGGCCTTCGCCGAGGAGCTGACGCGCACCCGTGACGCGCCCGCCTCCGAGGCGGACGCCGCCGCGCTGGCCGAGCGTGCGGAGAAGGAGGGCGAGGAGCCGCCCACCTACCGCTTCGCCCTGCAGCCGATGTGGCAGCGGCCGGTGCGCGGGCTCGGGGTCGTCGAGCCCTGGCTGCTCGCCCGCAGGAGCTGACCGCAGGCCCTTCCACTGGGGTCGGGGCGGCTGACATGATCCTTCGGTAACGGTCGTTAACCGGGTGGAGGAGGCGTCATGGGTGACGAGCAGCGGTACGGGGAGTACGTGGCGGTCAGGCGGCACGGGCACGTCGTCGAGCTCGTTCTCGACCGGCCGAAGGCCATGAACGCCGTCTCGGCGGAGATGGGGCGCTCCATCGCCGCCGCCTGCGCCGCGCTGACGGACGACCGCGCCGCCCGCGTCGTCGTCCTGACCTCCACCCATGAGCGGGCCTTCTGCGTCGGCGCCGACCTCAAGGAGCGGAACTCCTTCAGCGACGCCGAGTTGCGCCGTCAGCGGCCCACTTCGCGTGGTGCTTACGGCGGTGTGCTCGAACTGCCCATGCCGACGATCGCCGCCGTGCACGGCTTCGCCCTTGGCGGTGGGTTCGAGCTCGCGCTGTCGTGCGACGTGATCGTCGCCGACTCGACCGCGGTGGTCGGGCTCCCCGAGGTGTCGGTCGGCGTCATCCCCGGTGGCGGCGGCACCCAGCTGCTGCCGCGCCGCGTCGGGGCCGCCCGCGCGGCCGAGCTGATCTTCTCCGCGCGGCGCGTGGAGGCCGCGGAGGCGCGGGAGTTGGGTCTGGTGGACGTGCTGGTCGAGGGGGACGAGGCCCGCACGGAAGCGCTCGCGCTCGGCGCCCGCATGGCCGCCAACTCGCCCGTCGGGCTGCGCGCCGCCAAGCGCGCGCTGCGCCTCGGGCAGGGGCTCGACCTGCGTGCGGGGCTTGAGGTGGAGGACGCGGCGTGGCGCGATGTGGCGTTCTCCGGGGACCGGGTGGAGGGCGTCGCCGCGTTCAACGAGAAGCGGAAGCCGGAGTGGCCCGGGGAGTAGTGGGGGCGGGGCGGGCTCGTCGCGGGTGAGTGGCGGGTGCGGCTCGGGCTGCGTCCCGAAGTTCCTAAATGTCGTAAATCTTCTAGCCTGGGGTCATGGGTGAGGATGTCCGGCTGCGGGCCGTCGTGGAGCTGGCGCAGGGGATGGCCGCGGCGCATGCTCCGCGTGAGTCCTGGCGCGCGGCCGCCCTCGGTGCCTGCCGCGCGCTGAACGGGAGCTTCGCCGCGCTCTCCGTGTGGGAACGCGATCTGGGGCGGCTGCGGGTGCTCGTGAACGCGGGCGAACGGGCCGAGGGCGAGGAGGAGTTCCCGGAGCGGGAGTCCTACCCCGTCAACCAGTTCCCGGAGATCGCCGAGTTCCTGCACGAACGCTGGGCCGGTGGCGGTGAGCCGCACGCCTGGGTCGAGACCGTCGAGGGGCCCGCGGGTGGCAGGAGCGCGGGCTACTGCCACGAGCGCGTCACCGCGCTGCGTCGGCGCGGGCGCGGCTGCTGTGTGGTCGCGCCCATCGTGTTGCACGGGCGCGCGTGGGGCGAGCTGTACGTGGCGCGGCCGGTGGGCGCGCCGGTCTTCGACCGGGCCGACGCCGACTTCGCCACGGTCCTCGCGGCCGTGGTCGCCGCCGGGATCGCCCAGACCGAACGCCTCGAAGAGGCGCGGCGGCTCGCCTTCACCGACGCGCTCACCGGGCTCGCCAACCGGCGCGCGGTCGATCTGCGGCTCGACGAGGCGGTGGAGCGGCATCGGGTGGACGGTGTCGTGGTGAGCCTCGTCGTCTGCGACGTGAACGGGCTCAAGCGGGTCAACGACACCCGGGGTCATGCCGTCGGCGACCGCCTTCTGGAACGGTTCGGGTCGGTCCTCTCGCTCTGCGGCGCCATGCTGCCGGGGGCGCTCGCCGCGCGGCTCGGCGGCGACGAGTTCTGTCTGCTTTCGGTGGGGCCCGCGGCTGATGAGGTGGTACGGGTGGCCGAGGAACTGTGCGTACGGGCCGGTGAGTTGGAGCTCGGCGACGGGGTGGCCTGCGGGGTCGCGTCCACCGGCGATCCGATCGGTGCGGTGCGGTCGGCTCGTCGTCTCTTCCGGCTCGCGGATGCGGCGCAGTACCGGGCGAAGGCGGCGCGGGCGGCTAAACCGGTGGTTGCGGGGCGCGGTGGGGGTGTGGGTGGGGAGGATCCGGTGGTTCGGCTGGCGGATTCGGTGTCGGGGGAGCGGGAGGTGGGGGAGCGGCGGAGGTTCCGGGGGCGGTAGCTGGCGGGTTTCCTTTGGGCTGGGGTCTGTGCCTTGGGTTCGTCTTGGGGGCGGGGCCGCGGGGGTATGTGCGTACTCGCCATCCCGGGGCGGAGGCCACTGGCCTTGCTTCCTTGCCCCGGTCTCCACTGTGCTCCGTTCGCACATACCCCCACGTCCCTCGGGAGCGCGGGCGGCTGCGGCCCGGTGGGGGCCGGGCTCCCCGGGCCCCTGGCGCGGTCGCGGTAAGTGGTCCGGGGCAGATCTACCCGTGACACCTGGCGATTCAGTCCGTACGCTGCTGAATATGGATATGCACAGCGTGGGCACTGTGGCCCTAGGGACATCCGGAACGACCGCCGCCGACGTCATCGCCGTCGCGCGCGGCAACGCGCGGATCGAACTGACCGCCGAGGCGCGGACCGCCCTCGCCGCGTCCCGCGAGATCGTCGACGCGCTCGCGGCCAAGCCCGAACCCGTGTACGGCGTGTCTACCGGCTTCGGCGCGCTCGCCAGTCGGCACATCGGACCCGATCTCCGCGCCCAGCTGCAGCGCAACATCGTCCGTTCGCACGCGGCGGGCATGGGCCCGCGCGTGGAGCGCGAAGTGGTCCGTGCGCTGATGTTCCTGCGGCTGAAGACGGTCTGCTCGGGCCACACGGGCGTACGCCCCGAGGTCGCGCAGACCATGGCCGATGTCCTGAACGCGGGCATCACGCCGGTCGTCCACGAGTACGGCTCGCTCGGCTGCTCCGGCGACCTCGCGCCGCTCAGCCACTGTGCGCTGACGCTGATGGGCGAGGGCGACGCGGAGGGGCCCGACGGGGAGCTGCGGCCCGCGGGCGAGCTGCTCGCCGCGCACGGCATCAGCCCCGTCGAGCTGCGCGAGAAGGAGGGGCTCGCCCTCCTCAACGGCACGGACGGCATGCTCGGCATGCTGGTGATGGCCCTCGCCGATCTGGACATGCTCTACAAGTCCGCCGACGTCACGGCGGCGCTCACCCTCGAAGCGCTGCTCGGTACGGAGAAGGTCCTCGCGCCCGAGCTGCACGCCATCCGGCCGCACCCGGGGCAGGCCGCGTCCGCCGCCAACATGGCCGCCGTGCTCGCGGGGTCGGGCCTCACCGGGCACCACCAGGACGACGCGCCGCGCGTGCAGGACGCCTACTCGGTGCGCTGCGCCCCGCAGGTCGCGGGCGCGGGCCGGGACACGATCGCGCACGCGCGCACGGTCGCCGAGCGGGAGCTGGCCGCCGCCGTCGACAACCCGGTCGTACTGCCCGACGGGCGCGTGGAGTCCAACGGCAACTTCCACGGCGCCCCCGTCGCGTACGTCCTGGACTTCCTCGCGATCGCCGCCGCCGACCTCGGCTCGATCGCCGAGCGCCGCACCGACCGGCTCCTCGACAAGAACCGTTCGCACGGGCTTCCGCCGTTCCTCGCGGACGACGCGGGGGTCGACTCGGGGCTGATGATCGCCCAGTACACGCAGGCCGCCCTGGTGAGCGAGATGAAGCGGCTCGCGGTGCCCGCCTCCGCCGATTCCATCCCGTCCTCCGCGATGCAGGAGGACCACGTCTCCATGGGCTGGTCGGCCGCCCGCAAGCTCCGTACGGCCGTGGACAATCTGACCCGCATCGTCGCCGTCGAGCTGTACGCCGCCACGCGCGCCGTCGAGCTTCGCGCGGGCCTCACCCCCGCGCCCGCCACCCGGGCCGTCATCGACGCGGTCCGCAAGGCGGGCGTCGAGGGTCCTGGCCCCGACCGGTTCCTCGCTCCCGATCTGGCCGCGGCGGAGTCGTTCGTACGAACCGGTGCGCTGGTGGCGGCGGTCGAGCCGGTCACGGGGCCGTTGAGCTAGGGCCCGTCCGCCGGACAGGCCCTAGGCGGTCGCCTTTCGTACGCGGTTCGCGAGTGTGGGCCAGGGGCGGGCGTCCACCACGGGCAGCCCGTGCTCCCTGGCCTGCTCCGCCAGCCAGTGGGAGTACGCCGCGCCCACCCGCGCCCGTTCCGGCTGGCGGCCCGCCGCGGGCTCCCGCGCCGCGTAGTTGGCGGTGATCTGTTCGGCGTCGCCCTCGTGCAGGAACACGGCCCGGACGCGGCGGCCCGCCGCCGCTCCCTCGCGGACGGCCCGCGCCGCCGCGGCCGGGGTGAGGTAGTCGCCCTCGATCACCGCGGGCGCGTCGACCGTCAGACGGTTGCGTACGACACCGGTGACGGCGGGTTCGAGCGCGCGGGCGGTGGCGATCTGGAGGGCGAGCACGCGGTCCTCCGGCAGCTCCGCCTCGACATCCTCGTACGCGTCGAAGAGGTGCAGTCCGGGGTGCTGCTTCGGCGTCGTGATCGCCCGCACCGCCTCCACGACGTCGTCGAACTCCACCACGAACGCCTTGTGCTCGTCGGCCAGTCGGGCCGCCAACAGGCTCTTGCCGATGCCGGACGCGCCGCCGAGCAGCAGGACGTCCCAGGGGGTCTCTGTCACGGGGCGACGGTATCCGTCCGGCGTGGCGGTCCTCCTTCCGGAGCCTCCAGGTACTCCTCCGAGATCTCCTTCGGGCCGAACGGCCACACCTTCTCGAAGCGCGCCCACAGCAGGAACGCCACACACCCCAGCCCCAGCCAGGCGAGCGACCATTCGATGGGGTGCCGCCCCGGTGAGTTCTTGTCGGCGTACCCGTAGATGACGAGCCAGCCGACGAGGGCGACCAGGCTCGGCACCGGGTAGAGCCACATGCGGTAGGGCCTTCGGAGCCCCGGCTGCCGTCTGCGCAGCACCGTCACGGCGGCGATCTGGGCGAGTGCCTGGACCAGCACCATCACTGTGGTGAGGAGTTGGATGAGCGTGGCCAGGTCGGTGTGCCTGCCGATCATGAAGCCGATGGCGCACACCACGCCCATGGTCGCGAGGCCGAGCGTCGGGAAGCGGTGCCGGTGGTGCAGCTTGGCGTACGGCCTGAAGAAGACGCGGTCGCGCGCGGCGTCGTAGGGCACCCGTGAGCCGCCGAGCAGCCCCGCGAAGACCGAGGCGAAGGCGGTGATGAGGATGAGGACCGTGACGACGTTCGCCGCGCTCTTGCCCCAGGTCTCCTCAAGTGCCGCCGAGGCCACAGACGTTGAGGCGATGTCGGTCGGGTCCGTCATGCGGTGCCAGTCGATGACGCCGAGCGTGCCGATCTGCAGGAGCAGGTAGATCACCATGATGCCGAGGATCGAGAAGATGATGGCGCGGGGCAGGGTGCGGCCCGGGTTCTTGATCTCGGCGCCCATGTACGCGGCGGTGTTGTAGCCGAGGTAGTCGTAGATGCCGATGGTCAGGCCCCCGGCGAAGCCGATCCAGAAGTGATTGCTCGTCAACTCCACGGCGTGCGCGGGGTAGGTGAAGGCCAGGTCCGGGTCGAAGTGCGTGGCCGCCGCGAGGATCACGGCCCCGACCGAGACGAGCATGACGACCCACATCACGGCGGTGATCCGGGCGATGTGCTCGATGCCCCGCCACAGGAGCGCGATCACCAGGGCGATGACGCCGAGCCCGACGAGGTCCCCGGTCGTCTGTCCCATGCCCGGCGCGAGATAGCCGAGGTACTGGACGAGGCCGACGATCCCGGTCGACATGCCGATCGGGATGAACAGCATCGCCGTCCACACGAACAGGAACGGCATCAGGCGTCCCGTGCGGTACTGGAACGCCTGGCGCAGATAGACGTAACTCCCGCCGGAACCGGGCATGGCCGCGCCGAGCTCCGCCCAGATGAGCCCGTCGGCCAGCGCGAGCAGCGCGCCCGCGACGAAGCCGATGACGGCCTGCGGCCCGCCGAACGCGGCGACCATCAGCGGGATCGTGACGAAGGGGCCGATGCCGCACATCTGGCTCATGTTGATGGCGGTGGCCTGGAAGGGGCCGACGCGGCGGACGAAGCCCTTGCCGTCGGAGCGGTCGGAGCCGTGGCTGCTGTCGGGGGCGGGCGGTGGGGCTCCGGACACGGATCCTCCAGGCCGCGGGAGAGGGGGCAGGGCCGGGGCGGACCTGTCGGTGCGCGGACTGGGCGACATGGTTAAGGGGGCTGACCAACTACGTCAAGAGGTCAGAGGTCACGCCTCTTCACGGCAGTCGCGGCGATGCCATCGACCAGTACGTCGAGGGTGAACTCGAAGACCTCGTCCGGGAGTTCGGAGTGTTGGTCCTCGGCGGCCCTACGGAGATGGGGGAGGTCGTCGGCCCCTTCGCGCAGCCAGGGCGGGGGCGTCTGCCGCAGCTCTGCGGGGTCGAGGTCCTCGGGCGGCCGGTCGTGCGGGCGGTCCTGGAACTCCACGAATCCGACGATCTGGCGGATGGTCTCCATGCAGGCGAGGTAGGCCTCGCGGGGCGGCAGGCCGGTCCCCCCGATCTCGGTGAAGAAGCCGATGAGCGCGTCCACGTTCCGCAGCATCACCGGGTGGCGGGCCATCGTGATGTTCTCGCTGAGCGCCAGCGTGGTCATGCCGGGGTGGCGGCGGTAGTGCGCGCGCAGGTCGTGGCAGTACGCGCGCAGGGTCTCGCGCCAGCGGTCCGGGGCCGGGTCGAGGGTCGGGGGACGCCACTCGGACTGGAAGATCTCGGCGGCGACCGTGATCAAGTCCCGCCGGTCCTCGACGTAGTTGTAGAGCGCGCGTGGCGAGACGCCGAGCTCCGTCGCGAGCGCACGCATGGTCAGCTCGGCGGGCCCGTGCCGCCCGAGGAAGTCGAGCGCGGCCTGCCCCACGGAGGCGCGGGTGAGGGTGGCGCGCCCCTTGCGGTGGGTCGGACGGCGCCTGGCGGGCGCGGGGTCGGTGGTCATCGGCGATGACGTTAGCAAGGGCTGCCAGATGTGTGCGCGCCCCGTCGCGCCAGAACTTCACACATGTTGACTTTAAGGGAGCCGATCGGCAGGGTGATCCAAGTAAGGCTGACCTAACTCCCTTTCCTGGAGCCGCTCATGCCCCGTTCCGGTCTTGCCATGGACCTCACCCCGCTCCGCGAGAGCCGCGACTTCCGTCTGCTGTACGCCGGATTCCTCGGCGCCCTGATCGGCACCCTCATGACGAGCGTCGCGGTCGCCGTGCAGGTCTACGACCTCACCGGATCACCCGCGCAGATCGGCCTGGTCAGCCTCGCCAGGGCGCTTCCGCTGGTCGTCGGCGTGCTGATCGGCGGCGTGCTCGCCGACCGGGGTGACCGCCGCACGCTGATGCTCGTCACCCGGCTCCCGCTGACCCTCGTCGCCGCCGGACTCATGGTCAACGCCCTGCTCCCGCAGCCGCAGTTGTGGGTGATCTACGTGGCCACCGGCCTCACCGGTCTTTTCGCGGGGCTCGGCGGACCCGCCATGCTCGCGGCGATCCCCGCCCTCGTCGGCACCGAACGCCTCGCCGCGGCGGGCGCGTTGACGGCGGCGTCCACCCAGCTCGCGGCCCTGCTCGGGCCCGCGCTCGGCGGCGTGCTCGTCGCGGGGCCCGGGCTCGCCGCCTGTTTCGCGGTGGACGCGGCGGGGTTCCTGGTCTTCTCGGTGGCGCTGCTGTTCGTACGCCCGTTGCCCGCGCCGCAGGCGAGCGCCACGGGCAAGGGGCTGCGGCAGGCCTTCGGTGCCGTCGCGGACGGCGTCCGGTTCGTCCGGGGGCACCGGCTCATCGTCGGCCTGCTGCTCGTCGACGCGGCGGCGATGGTCTTCACCATGCCGCAGGCGCTGTATCCGGTCCTCGCCGACGAGCAGTTCGGCGGCGGCCCCGGCGTGGTCGGGCTGCTCTACGCGGCGCCCGCGCTCGGCGCGCTCGTCGGCGCCGCCACCAGTGGCTGGACGGCGCGTGCGGGCGGACACGCGCTGATCGGGGCCGTACTCCTGTGGGGGCTCTCGCTCGTCGGCTTCGGCCTGACGACGGTCCTGCCGCTGGCCCTCGCGCTGCTCGCGCTCGCGGGACTCGGCGACCTGATCTCGGAGACGCTCCGCTCGGCCCTGCTCCAGCACGGCACCCCCGACGAACTACGAGGCCGGGTCAGCGGACTCTGGATGGTCCAGGCCACGGTCTCGCCCGCCCTCGGCAACGCGGCGGTCGGCTTCCTCGCGGAGTTGAGCGGGGCGCGCTTCGCGGTGGTGACGGGTGGGGTGGTGTGCGTGGTGGCGACGCTGGCGGTGGCCGCGAGGTTTCCCGCGTTGCGGGCGGCGCGGTTGGGGGTTGCTCCTCCTTCGGAGCGGGCTGCTCCGTCGGAGGGGGTGGGGTCGCCCAGGGAGGGGGCGGAGCGGTAGGGAGGTGGGGCGTTTTCCGGTGAATCGCGTGCTTCAGCCGTACCCCTCGCGTTCTGTCGCTACGGTGATCTCCCATTAGGGACGATGGACGATGGACGAGGGTGCCGCGGTGGCTGTCCTGCTGTACTACCCGTTGGTGAACCCGCCCACTGAAGTGGTGCATCAGGCGCTGCTGTACTGGGACGGCCTCGCTTCTGTGGTCCCCCTGGACCCGGAGATTCGCGAGGCCGCCATCGCGCCCCCGCTACAGGCACTGGAACAACGACAGCTCTACACCCCTCTCACCATGCCCCGCCAACTCATCGACGAGGAGCCCGACGACGGCCCGCCGCCCTCCCGGCAACTCCGCGAGGTCCTAGGGGAAGAGCTCCGGTCCTTCGCCCGCGAAAGGCCGCTGCCCGGCCCGGTGCCGCATGAGGCTTTCCTGCTCCCGAGCAAGACCGAGGCGTGGCTCGAGGCGGAACTCACCGAGTCGCGCCTGGCCGAACGGTTGCCGGGTGGTCGCGGTCTGGCCATGACGAGGGAGGTGCAGGAGCTGGTCGTCGGGATGCTCGCCCGGGAGATCGCCTGGCGCAGGCGCGACCGGCACCTCTTTCCCTACACCGAGCGTGTGGACGCCCAGCGGCGGGCCCTGCGACCCGCCCCGAACAACCGTGGCCTCGCCTGGGAGATGGAGCTGGGCCAGCTGCTGCCCGTGCCCGCTGTCGCCGCCTCGCTGAACGACGTGCTCGCCTTCCGGGAGAAGTACGCGGACGAACGCCGACGGCTGATGCGCGCGCTGCACCGCCTTCTCGGTGACCTGCGACGCGACTACGAACACCCCGCCGACGTCGTCGCCCAACTCCGGGTAGAGCTCGACGAAGCGGTGGCGGACTACCGGTCCGCGGCGCGCGACAGCAGGATCGTCTGGGTGCACCGGTCGGTGACAGCGACGGTGGGCCTCGCCGCGGCGGCGGTCGGCTCCCAGCTGCTGCCGGGTCTGGACTGGTGCCTCGGCGTGGTCGGCGGCTTCGCCCTCAACGTCGCGACACGCGAGATCCGCCCGGTGACGCGGCGTCGCCAGGACCATGACTTCAGCTATCTGCACCGGGTGCACACGACCTTGCGGTAGGGCGTGAAGGCGCTCACCTGCCGGTGGGGCCCTCTGTTCGGTTCCGGATGCCGGATATCAGGGCGCGGAGCTGGCGTGGCCCCGTGGTGAGGATGGCTTCGGGGTGGTCGTCGCTTTCGTGGATGTGGATTGTTCCGGTGAGGGCTGCGGCGACGTAGACGCAGGAGGCTCCCTCCTCGCTGTAGGTGGACTTCTGCCAGTTCAGATTGGTCACGTAGGGCTTCCTTCAGGCGTCCTGGATGAGGCGGTGGATGAGGTCGCGTGAGGCGCTTGGCTTCAGGGCCACCTTCTCCATGCGGTCCAGTACCAGACGGTACTTCGCCAACTGCCCACCAGCGTCGATCACTTGAACGCCATGCGTGGTGTCCAGCTGCGCGGTGTCGAGATCGGTCACGGGGCCGTAGGCGTAGTCCACCCCGTGGCCGCTGGTGGGGAATGACGTGCCATCGAAGGCGATGACGCGGACGGTTACGTTCGGCTCCTCCTCGATCCGGAGCAGGTGTTCCAGCTGCGTCCTGACTACCTCGCGGCCACCGAACTGCATCCGCAGCGCGGCCTCATGGATGATCGCGGTGTACGGCACCGGCTGCTCGCGGAACAGGACGGCCTGGCGTTTGATGCGGTGGGAGATGCGGTGCTCGATCTCGTGCGGGCGCAGTTCCGGGACTGCTTCACGGAAGAGCGCGCGAGCGTGCTCAGGAGTCTGCAGCAGGCCCGGGATGTTGATGACTTGAGCGACTCGCAGCGAGGCGGCGTGGTGCTCCATCTCCGCGAGGTCCAAGAGCCGTTGCGGCAGAATCTCGCGGTACTCCTCCCACCACCCGCGTGTGCGCTCCGCTGCCATATCGGCCAAAGCGTCGACCAGTTGGGTGTCGGTGCAGCCGTAGATGCGGGCGAGCGTGCGGACTCGCTCGGGGTTCACGCCGAAGCGGTTGGCCTCGATGTTGCTGATCTGGCCTTGTGTGGTGCCCAGTGCACGGGATGCCTCGGCTGCGGTCATCCCCGCGCGTTCGCGTAGTCGGCGCAGCTCGACGCCGATGCGCTGGCGGCGCGCTGAGGGTGCGCTCCTCGGTGCCATGGTTCCTCGCTCCGTTCCGTACACCCCATGCGGGACGTCACCCACACGAAGGAAGCTGCTGTTTATTTTGCGTATGCGTGCAAAACATTCAGCAAGCGCAGTCTACGGTGAAACCCGAACCGCTCAACTGGCCCCGCCCACAAGCCGGAAGCGCACCGCGAGCCAACACAAGCCCGCGACACTGCCACCGCCCGGCGCAGCCGAAGAGCGCCCAAGTCCCGCCACCGCAGGAGGCATTCATGGTCACCGTATCCCCGCCGAGGCCCACCTCGGCCCCGCTCGTCGAACCCGCCCCATGGGCGTACGCCCTCCAGTTGCCGCACGACGCCCGCGCCCCGCGCGTCGCCCGCAGCACGCTCCGCGTGGTCCTGGCCACGCACGGGCTCACGGCACTCGCCGACGCCGCCGAACTGCTGACGTCGGAGCTCGTCAGCAATGCCTATCTGCACGCCGAAGGAGACGCCACCCTGCGGCTGCGCGCGCTGGACGGAGGGCGGCGGTTGCGGGTGAGTGTGTGGGATTCGAATCCGCACATCCCACCCCCGTTCGACGGGCGGCCCGGCGGCGCGGGGCTGTGCTCCGTGCCGGTCGAGGCGGACGGCGGGCGTGGGCTCTTCCTCGTATGCCATTACGCGGACGCGTGGGGCGGCTATCCGTTGGGTGACGACCTCTTCGGGCGCGGCGGAAAGCTGCTGTGGTGCGAGCTGGGGCGCCACGCGGCGCACCCGACGGGCGCCGCGTGACCACAGGGACGCGGCCCCTCAGTAAGCCGTCCCGCCCGACCTCTCCCTGCGTACCGAGAAGGCCACGAAGCCCGCCCCCAAGCCCAGGAAGGCCGTTCCGCCGATCACGTACGGCGTGGTGTCGAAGCCGCCCGTCTCGGCCAGGCGGTCGCTCTCGTCCGCGGCGGTGTACGCGTCGGTCTCCTGGTGCGCGGTGGCGGTCGCCGCCGGGCGCTCGCGGGGTATTCCGTGCGTCGCGGGGGAGGTCGCGTTCGCGGAGGGGACGAACCACATGGCACCGAGGAGAGCTCCTGCGGCGGTGGCGGTCAGCAACGATCGGCGTGCGGACACGGAATCGGATCCCCCTTGTGGTGCTGGCGAATTGGCCGTGTGGGGCGATGGTAGTGAAAGCCGCGGGTCGCGGGAAAGTCGCGGGGGACGCGGGCCTTACGCTCCGTCGTATGAGCACAGATGAGACATCACGGTTTGTACGCCTGAGGGTCGAAATGGTCGTCGAGGTGGGCGACGCGGAGAAGCTGACCGGCGCCGCGCTGGCCCGCATCGCCGAGGACGAGCAGATGCCCGCCGAGGAGCGCGCGCACGCCGAGGCCGCCGTCAAGGAGGACGCCGCGGAGGCGCTCGCCTATCTCGTGGACCCGTTCGACCTGGTCAGCCAGGTCCCCGGGGTCGAGCTCAGCCAGGCGTCGTGGAGCAGCGAGGCGATCGACTACGACCCCGATTCGCCGGACTGGGACCCGGACGAGCATGATGGCGGCGAGGACGACGACGTGTAGCGCTCCCGGGTACCGGAAACAAAGTGGAATCAGGGGCCCCGGACGGCAACCGTCGTCCGGGGTTCCGTCGTCTCAGGATGCACGGCGGGTGGCCGTCACATCCCGCACAGTGATGACCGGCCGTCATTCCAGCACCGCGGACGTGGTGTTCCCCACATTCTCCGCGATTGTGGAACGGGACGAACCGGGCAGGCGTTATGCGGGCGGGATTACGGGGACTCTCGGGGTTGGATGTTGGGGATTCGGCAACTATGGAGATGCGTGTGATGACGGACAGTAGGCGTCGTGGGCCCGGTCGCAAGGGCCTGGCGGCCGTGTCCGCCCTGGTGGGCGGCGTCCTGGTGCTCTCGGCCTGCAGCAGCGACGACGGCGACAAGGCGTCGGGCGGCAAGGAGTCGCAGAACCAGGTCGACGAGGCGGCGGCCAAGAAGACCTCGGCGGCCCAGATCAAGATCGCGCCGAAGAACGGCTCCGACAACGCAAGCATCAACAGCGCGGCCAAGGTCACGGTCAGCGACGGCACGCTCTCGGACGTCAGCATGACGAACGACGCGGGCAAGGCGGTCGCCGGGAAGATATCTCCCGACAAGAAGAGCTGGCAGCCCAGCGCCCAGCTCGAGCGCGCCACGAAGTACAAGATCGCGGCCACCGCCGAGGACTCCGAGGGCCGCAAGGCGCACGAGAACTCGTCGTTCACCACCGTCTCGAAGGCCAACAGCTTCATCGGGAACTTCACGCCCGAGGACGGCTCCACCGTCGGCGTCGGCATGCCCGTGTCGATCAACTTCGACAAGGCGATCAGCAACAAGAAGGACGTCCAGTCCGCGATCAAGGTCTCGTCCAGCAGCGGCCAGGAAGTCGTCGGCCACTGGTTCGGCGCGAACCGCCTGGACTTCCGGCCCGAGGACTACTGGAAGGGCAACTCCACCGTCACGCTGAAGATGAGCCTGGACGGCGTCGAGGGCGCCGACGGCGTCTACGGCGTGCAGGAGAAGACCGTCCAGTTCAAGATCGGCCGCAATCAGGTCTCCATCGTCGACGCCAAGACCAAGACGATGAAGGTCACGCGCGACGGCAAGGTCGTGAAGTCCATTCCGATCTCCGCGGGCTCGCCCGAGAACAAGACGTACAACGGCAAGATGGTCGTCTCCGAGATGTTCAAGGAGACCCGGATGGACGGCGCGACCGTCGGCTTCAAGGACGGCGACGGCAAGGGCGAGTACGACATCAAGGACGTGCCGCACGCCATGCGCCTTTCGAACTCGGGCACCTTCATCCACGGCAACTACTGGGGCTCGCCCTCCATCTTCGGCGGCGCCAACACCAGCCACGGCTGCATCGGCCTCCAGGACGCCAAGGGTGCGAACGACAAGAGCACCCCGGGTTCCTGGTTCTACGAGAACTCCATCACCGGTGACGTCGTGGACGTCCGCAACACCGGTGACAAGGTGATCGCCCCGGACAACGGCCTCAACGGCTGGAACATGGACTGGGCGCAGTGGAAGGCCGGCTCCGCCGTCTGATCCCGCTCCCCTTCCGTTTCCGTACGACGCGGTGGCCCGCATCCCCTCGGGGGTGCGGGCCACCGCCGTTCTCATGCTGCTCTCAAGCGCGCCTTATCCGTTCATCACCGGGCGTATCTACCGTCGCGACCATGTACGAGCTCAGAGGCGTCACCAAGCGGTACTGGTGCGGCGCGGGGACGGTGGACGCGCTCGCCGGTGTCGATCTGGTCGTCGGCGACGGGCACCGGCTCGTCGTCCAGGGCCCCGCCAAGAGCGGCAAGTCCACGCTCCTGCGGCTGCTCGGCGGCTACGGCAGGCCCACGGCGGGCAGCGTCGAACTGGACGGCACCGATCTGGCCGCGCTGCCCGAGGCACGGCTCGCCGCGGTCCGTGCCGAGTCGATCGGCTACGTCTGCGGGGACCGCGACCTGAGCCCCGCGCTGAGCGTCCTGGAGAACGTCGAGTCGGCGCTCGCGCCCCTGGGGTTCGACGGCGCCGCCCGCCGCGAACGGGCCGCCGCCGCACTGGAGTCGGTGGGCCTCGGGGCGTGCGGCGACCGGCTGCCCGGTGAGCTCCGCGACGGCGGGACGCGGCGCGTGGCCATCGCCCGCGCCCTGGTCAAACGCCCCAAGGTGCTGCTCGCCGACGAGCCGGCCGGTGATCTCGAAGGGGCCGTGCGCGACGAGATCATGGAATTGCTCGAAGGGGTGTGGAAAGCGCACGGCCTGACCTTTGTGATGGTTACGCGTGACAGCGTTGTCGCACGTAACGGCGTTATCGCGCCGCGGCTCGCCATGATCAGGGGCGGCCGCATTTCGGTCGCGGAAAACGCGGCGGGGTGAGAGGCACATTGGCTCGATCCGGGCCAACCTCCGTTAAGGCGTCATGAATTCCGTCGCGTATCAACTCCCCACATCTGTCTCACTATTGAGCAGATGTTCGCCCCTCGGCATACTTCGACGTCCGAGGGGCGGCAGCCCCTTAACCTCCAGGGGGAGACTTGCACAGACAAGTGAAGAGAGCGTGCGGGGCCACCATCGCCACGGCGGTCGCCGTGGCACTCGCGGCGGGCATGACCAGCTCGGCGACCGCGAGTCCGGCAGCCGCAGGGGGGTCGAAGGGCACGGCGGCGGGTGAGCTGACGGGCAAGAGCCACGTCACGCTGATCACCGGCGACCGCGCGGTGCTCGACGCCAAGGGCCGGGTCGTCGGACTCGACAGGGCCAAGGGCCGCGAGCACATCCCCGTACAGGTGCGGCGCACCGAAGGCCACACGCTGCTCATACCCGCCGACGCGCGACGCCTGATAGCCGACGGGCGCATCGACCAACGGCTGTTCGACGTCACGGAGTTGAACAAGAAGCGCAACCGGACGGCGCAGGCCAAGGGCCTGAAGCTGATCGTCGGCTACAAGGGTGCCTCCCAGGCCACCGCGAAGGCCGACGTCAGGGCCGCCGGTGACACCACCGTCCGCCGCTCACTCAAGGCGCTGAACGCGGACGCCCTCACCACTCCCAAGCGGGACGCGGGCGACCTGTGGAAGGCGCTGACCAGCGAGCGGGACGGCGCCCGTGCGGCCGCGTCCGGCATCGCGCACGTCTGGCTCGACGGCACCCGCAAGGCGAGCCTGGACAAGAGCGTCAAGCAGATCGGCGCCGACAAGGCGTGGGCCGCGGGCTATGACGGCAAGGGTGTGAAGATCGCCGTCCTCGACACCGGCATCGATGCCACCCACCCGGACCTCAAGGACCAGGTCGTCGGCGAGAAGAACTTCTCCACCTCGCCCGACGCCAAGGACCGCTACGGCCACGGCACCCACGTCGCCTCCATCGCGGCCGGTACGGGCGCCAAGTCCGGCGGCAAGTTCAAGGGCGTCGCGCCCGGCGCCAAGCTGCTCAACGGCAAGGTCCTCAGCGACGACGGCTACGGCGAGGACTCCGAGATCATCGCGGGCATGGAGTGGGCGGCGGCCGAGAAGGCCGACGTCGTCAACCTCAGCCTCGGCGGCGGCGACACCCCCGGTGTCGACCCGCTGGAAGCCGCGGTCAACAAGCTCTCCGCCGACAAGGGCGTCCTCTTCGCGATCGCCGCGGGCAATGACGGGGAGCCCGGTTCCGTCGGCTCGCCCGGCAGCGCGGACGCCGCCCTGACCGTCGGCGCGGTCGACGACAACGACAAGCTCGCGGACTTCTCCAGCCAGGGTCCGCGGGTCGGCGACGGCGCCATCAAGCCCGACGTGACGGCCCCCGGTGTGGACATCACCGCGGCCGCGGCGCCGGGCAGCGTCATCGAGAAGGAGGTCGGCCAGAACCCCGAGGGCTATCTGACGATCTCCGGCACGTCGATGGCGACCCCGCACGTGGCGGGCGCCGCCGCGCTGCTCAAGCAGCAGCACCCCGACTGGAAGTACTCCGAGCTCAAGGGCGCGCTCACCGGGTCCACCAAGCCGGGCAAGTACACGCCGTTCCAGCAGGGTTCGGGCCGGATCGCGGTCGACAAGGCCATCAAGCAGTCCGTGATCGCGGACCCGGTCTCGGTCAGCTTCGGTACGCAGCAGTGGCCCCACACCGACGACAAGCCGATCACCAAGAAGGTCACCTACCGCAACCTCGGCAAGGACCCCGTCACCCTCGACCTGACCGCCGCGGGCACCGACCCCAAGGGCCGTCCGGCCCCGGCCGGTTTCTTCACGCTCGGCGCGACGAAGGTGACCGTCCCGGCGGGCGGCACCGCCTCCGTCGACCTGACCGCGAACTCCAAGCTGGGCGGCACGGTCGACGGGACCTACTCCGCGTACGTCGTGGCGAGCGGCGGCGGCCAGTCCGTGCGCACCGCGGCCGCGGTCGACCGGGAGGTGGAGTCGTACGACGTCACCCTCAAGAGCCTCGGCCGTGACGGTCAGCCGACCAAGAACTACGACGTCTTGATGGTGGGCATCACCGGATCCGGGGTCGACAGGGACTTCTCGCCGTACGACGCGTCGGGGACCGTCAAGGTCCGCGTGCCCAAGGGCGGTTACGTCCTCAACGCCAACGTGGTCGTCGACCCGGCGGACTCGACCAAGGGCATCGACTGGATCGCCCAGCCGAAGCTCGACGTCACCAAGGACACGACGGTGACGATCGACGCGCGGACGGCCAAGCCGGTGGACGTCACCGTGCCGGACCCGGGCGTCAAGGGCGTCCTCGCCGCGCCCGAGTACACGGTCGGGACGGCGGACGGCGGCACCGGCTTCGGCTGGCTGCTCGACGAGTACAAGGGCTTCAACACCGCCTCGATCGGCGCGGCCCCGACCGGCGTGACGCTCGACCAGCAGTGGTCGGCCGTCTGGACCAAGGGCGACAACACCGAGTACAACACCATCGCCGGTGGACCGGTCAAGCAGATCGCGACCGGCTACACCAAGAAGTACAAGGCGAGCGAGCTCGCCACGGTGAAGGCCGGGCTCGGCGCGTCCAGCAGCGGCAAGACCGGTTCGCTGCGCGCCTACGGCGAGCTGCCCTCCAGCGGCGGCGGCTGGTCCGTCTCCGTCCCGACCAAGCTCCGCAGCGAACGCACGCTCTACGTGTCCACCGCGGACAAGGTGAAGTGGGGCCTGGAGTTCGAGCAGTACGGCGCCCCCGACCAGGACGGCTTCCCGACCACCGAGGCACGCTACTCGCTGGGCACGCCGCAGACCTTCAAGGCGGGCCAGAGCTACGAGAAGACGTTCAACACGGCCGTCTTCGGCCCGCGGATCGGCGGCGACTACGGCGTCCTCCGGCAGGGCAACGAGATCACGGGCTACCTGCCGCTGTTCGCCGACGGCAAGACGCACGCGGGCTCCTCGCTGTACTCGTCGGTGAAGTCGACGCTGTACCGCAACGGCACCAAGGTCGGCGAGAACGACGACCCGCTGGCCGGTGAGAAGCCGTTCAAGGTCCCGTCGGCCGACGCGGAGTACAAGCTGACGACGTCCGTGAAGCGCAGCGTCAAGGTGGCCGCGGCCTCCACGCGCATCGACGCCGGCTTCACCTTCCGCTCCAAGAAGGTCGACAGCGCCAAGCTGCCGGTCTCCACGGTCCGGTTCAGCCCCGCGGTCGACCTGAGCAGCAGGGCGGAGGCGGACAAGAAGCAGTCCGTGCCGGTCACGGTGCTCGGCGCGGCGGCCGGGTCGAACCTCAAGTCCCTCGCGGTGTACGTCTCCTACGACTACGGCCAGACCTGGAAGAAGGCCACGGTCAGCGGCGGGAAGATCTCCGTGAAGAACCCGCCCAAGGGCGAGGGGATCTCCTTCCACGCCAAGGTCGCGGACAAGAAGGGCAACAAGTCGACGCTGTCGATCTACAACGCGTACTACGGGAAGTGAGCTTCTCGGGGTGACGCGCGGCTAGTGCGTTGACACCGGCGCGGCGCCGAAGGGACTGTCGATCACGTATCGCCAGTACCCGTCGGCGCCGCGTCGTGCCACGTCCGTGGCCGTGGAGCGCACCGCGCCGCCGATCTCCCAGTCGACGACGAGCAGCGCGATGTCCCCGGCGACGTGCACCTGCCGGGGGCGTACGGAGATCGGCCGGCCGAGGGCGAGGAAGGGGGCGTTCGCGGCGGAGATCCGCGCGCTGCCGTGCACCGCCTCGCCCGACTCGGGCACGAACGCGGCCCGCTCCTCGTAGAGCTCCCGCACGGCGTCGGCGTCGCCGCTGTTGAAGCGCTCGGCGAAGGCGGCGGGGACGTCCTCGGCGCGGGTGGGCAGGGTGAACGGGGTGGTTATCGTCGTGGTCGTCATGGCTGCACCGTAGGAGGCCCTCTCGTGACTCACCGAACGGTAAGCGGCGCGGGTCCCGAGCCCGGGCTGCCCGACGACGCGCGGGCCGGGGTGAGAGCGCCGAGCCCCGAGTGCCCCGTCGAGATCACCCTCGCCGCGCTGCGCGGCCGCTGGACCACCCTGCTGGTGCGCGAGCTGCTGCGCGGCGATCGCTTCGCGTACGGCGAACTGGCCGCCGCACTGCCCGAGTTGTCGGACAAGGTCCTCTCGGAACGTCTCGCGCGGCTCGCCGCCGCCGACGTCGTCCGGCGCGTGCGTACGCCCGGGTGGCCCTCGGCGGTCACCTATGAACTCACCGCGCGCGGCCGGGACCTCGGCCCCGTCCTTCAGGCGCTCTGGGACTGGGGCGCCGCCGCCCCGCCGTACCGGCCCTGAGCGAAGGACCGCGGGGGCGCCGTCGCGGGCCGATTACTGTGATCCCATGACGTCGCTCCCCAAGGCCGAGTTCGCCTTCCCCGGGCCGCTCCGCGACCAGCTCGTCGCGGCGATCCTGGACGGGTCCAAGATCTCCACGACCGGTCTCGTGGCCGACTACGAGCACGAGGGGGATCCGCTGCCCCAGGTGGGTGAGCGGTCCGTGGTCGTGGACTCCGAAGGGCGGGACGTCGGCGTCATCGAGATCACCGAGGTGCGGATCGCGGCGCTCGCCGACGTGGATCTCGCGCACGCCGTGGACGAGGGCGAAGGGTTCACGACGGTCGCGCAGTGGCGGGCCGGGCACGAGGAGTTCTGGCACGGGCCTGAGATGCGGGCCGCGCTCGGCGACGAGGACTTCACCGTGGACGACACCACCGAGCTCGTCCTCGAACGGTTCCGGCTCGTGGCCGACCTGCGGGAGAAGTGAGCGGTCGTGCCCTTCGCCGAGGCGGCCGACGGCGTCGCGATCCACTATGAACTGCACGGCAGCGGCGCGCCGTTGGTGCTGCTCAGCGGGCAGTCCAACGACCACCACTGGTGGGATCCGGTGCGCGCCGACTTCGCCGCGCGCTTCACCACCGTCGTCATGGACCACCGGGGGACAGGACGCAGCGAGCGGCCCGACACCGACACGTACAGCACCCCCGGATTCGCCCGTGACGTGCTCGCGGTCCTCGACCACGCGGGAATCGGACGCGCCCACGTCTACGGCACGTCCATGGGCGGGCGCGTCGCGCAGTGGCTCGCCGCCGACTTTCCCGAGCGCGTCGAGCGGCTCGTGCTGGGCTGTACGTCGCCCGGCGGCCCGCACGGCGTCGAGCGCGGGCCCGAGGTCCGCAAGGCCCTGACCCAGGCCGATCCGGACGCCGTGCGCCGCGCTCTGCTGGAACTCATGTACACCCCGGGCTGGCTGGCCGAGCAGGAACGCGCCCGCCCCGGCCGGGAGTTCCACACGCTGGGCGATCCCACCATGCCCGGGTACGCCCGCCGCAGGCACCTGCGGGCCAGCGCCCGGCACGACGCCTGGGACGCGCTGCCCCGGATCAAGGCCCCGACGCTCGTCGTGCACGGCACGGACGACGCGTTCAACCCGACCGCCAACGCCTCGCTGCTCGCAGGCCGCATCCCGGACGCGCGGACACTGCTGGTGCCCGGTGCCCGGCACGCCTACTTCGAGGAGTTCGCGGACGTGGCCACGGAGCCGGTGCTCGCGTTCCTCGCTCAGTCCCCGGAGCCGTAGGCCCTGGTGATGATCTCCAGGTTGTGGCCGTTCGGGTCCTCCCAGTAGACGCCCCGGCCGCCGTCGTGCGTGTTGATCTCGTTCTTGTGCTGGTGGTACGGGTCGGCCCAGTAGGTGAGACCGCGGTCCTTGATGCGCCCGAAGATCGCGTCGAACTCGCCCTCGGACACGAGGAAGGCGTAGTGCTGCGGCACGATCGGGCCGCCGTCGCCGTCGGCGTAGTCGAGGGTGACCCCGTTGGGGATCGTGACGGGGATGAACGGGCCGTACTGCGGGCTCACCGCCAGGCCGAGGAGGTCCGCGAGGAAGTGCGCGGACTCCTTCTTGTCCTTGGCCGTGACGATCGTGTGGTTCAGCTCGATGGACACCGTGCGACCTCCTCGATTGCCGTGACTCCCGCTGTGCCGCGGTGAGATGGACAACGGTAGGCGCGGGCGCCCCGGCGCCGTATCGGTCACAGGGACCCGGTGGGCTGCGCATTGCGGCCTAGGGCGCGGGGCCCAGTCCGGTTCCGGCCACGGTGAGCTGACACGGCGGCCGCCCGCCGCGTCAGCACATCGCCACGTCCTCAGATCGTCGCGTTGTCGATCACGAAGCGGTAGCGCACGTCGCTGGCGAGCACCCGCTCGTACGCCTCGTTGATCTGGTCGGCACGGATCAGCTCGATCTCCGCGCCGAGCCCGTGCGTCGCGCAGAAGTCCAGCATCTCCTGGGTCTCCTGGATGCCGCCGATGCCGGAGCCCGCGAGGGTCTTGCGGCCGCCGATCACGGAGAACAGGTTGAGCGAGACCGGCTCCTCGGGCGCGCCGACGTTCACGAAGGCGCCGTCCGTGCGCAGCAGGCCCAGGTACTTGTCCAGGGGCAGCGGCGCGGAGACCGTCGAGACGATCAGGTCGAAGGTGGACGCGAGGGCCTCGAAGGTGGCGTCGTCGCTGGTCGCGTAGTAGTGCTCGGCGCCCAGCTTCAGGCCGTCGTCCTTCTTGCGCAGGGACTGCGACAGGACGGTCACCTCGGCGCCCATGGCGTTCGCGATCTTGACGGCCATGTGGCCGAGACCGCCCAGGCCGACGACGGCGACCTTCTTGCCGGGGCCCGCGTTCCAGTGCGCGAGCGGGGAGTACGTGGTGATTCCGGCGCAGAGCAGCGGCGCGGCCACGTCGAGCGAGAGCCCGTCGGGGATGCGGACGGTGAACGCCTCGTCCACGACGATGTGCGTGGAGTAGCCGCCGTACGTCGGCTCGCCGTTCTTGTCGAGGGCGTTGTACGTGCCGATGTTGCCCTGCGCGCAGTACTGCTCCAGGCCCGCCTCGCAGTTCTCGCACTCGCGGCAGGAGTCGACCATGCAGCCGACGCCGACGCGGTCACCGACGGCGAACTTGGTGACACCGGGACCGACCTCGGTCACGACACCGGCGATCTCGTGGCCCGGCACCATCGGGTAGATGCCCTCGCCCCAGCCGTCGCGGGCCTGGTGGATGTCCGAGTGGCAGATACCGGCGTACTTGATGTCGATCAGGACGTCGGACTCGCCGACGGTGCGGCGCGGGACGGTGGTGCGCTCCAGGGGCGCACCGGGGGCGGCGGCGGCATACGCGGAAACGGTGGTGATCTGCTCAGTCATGGCTACGAGCCTGCCGGTGACCTGCGGACTTACCCAGACACCTGTTCTGCCTACGACCGCTGTGCCTACCACTGGCGGGGTCAGGCTCACGGTCGTACGACCCTGAATACTGGGGATACTGGAACGCATGGACGAGATCCCCGAGGGCCGCCCCCTGGACAGCAGGGCCGAGCTGAGCGAGTTCCTGCGCACCCGCAGGGCGCGGCTGCAGCCCCAGGACGTCGGGCTGCCGAACTTCGGGCGCCACCGCAGGGTGCCCGGGCTGCGCCGCGAGGAGCTCGCGCAGCTCGCCGGGGTCTCCGTCGCGTACTACACCCGCCTCGAACAGGGCAACGGCCGCAACGTCTCGGCGGAGGTGCTCGACGCCATCGCCCGCGCGCTGCGCCTGACCGACGCCGAGCACGCGCACCTGACGCACCTCGCCAAGCCCAAGGCCCACAAGAAGAAGAAAGCCGTACGCCAGCAGTACATGCGGCCCGTGCTGCAGCAGCTCCTCGACTCCATCGAGGGCGTGCCCGCGTACGTGGTCGGCCGCCGCTCCGACATCCTCGGCTGGAACGCGCTCGCGGCCGCGCTCTTCGGCGACTGGGGCGAGCTCGCCCCCGCCGACCGGAACTGGGCGCGCATCTGCTTCCTCGACCCGCGCTCGCGCGAGCTCTTCGTGAACTGGGAGCAGAAGGCTTCGGACATCGTCAGCTATCTGCGCATGGACGCGGGCTGCTATCCGAACGACCCGCAGCTGTCCGCCCTCGTCGGCGAACTCTCCGTGAAGAGCGAGGAGTTCAGGAGCCTGTGGGCCACGCACGACGTCCTGGAGAAGGGCCACGGCACCAAGCGCATCCGCCACCCCCTGGTCGGCGAACTGACCCTGTCGTTCGAGACGCTGCGCCTGCCGGAGGACTGCGACCAGTCCCTGATGATGTACCACGCGGAGCCGGACTCGGCGTCGGCGCAGGGGCTGCGGCTGCTCGCGAGCTGGGGGCGGGACGCGTCGTCGGTGGGGTCGGGGACGACGTAGCGGTTTCGCGGGCGGCAGAACGCCTCGTACTCCCCTCATGGTCGTACCGCTCCTACGCTGGGGGAGTGAGCAGCGACGAGGCGCGAGCGCCGCAGAAGCCGAAGCCCCAGCAGAGTTCCCAGCAGAGTTCCCGGCCGAAGTCCCAGCCGAACGAAGCCCGTGTGATTCCTCTGCGCCCACCGGGCAAGGAGGCCGAGCAGCAGCGGCGGGAGCCCCTCTGGCGGGACCTCGTCGGCGACGTCCTGCGCCGCGAGCGCCTCGCGCAGGAGCGCACCCTGAAGGACGTGGCGGACGCCGCCCGGATCTCCATGCCCTACCTCTCCGAGCTGGAGCGAGGCCGCAAGGAGGCCTCCTCCGAGGTCCTCGCGGCCGCCGCCCGCGCGCTGGGTCTCGGCCTGCCCGACCTGCTCTCCCTGGCCCAGAGCCGCCTGGCGGGCCTCCCCCGTGCGAGGCCCGCCGGAGCGTCGTTCCAGGGCGAGGTGCGGTTGGCCGCCTGACGGGTCAGGCGGCGGCGGGCAGGGACCGCCTGCTGAGCACCTGGTCCGCGAGCCCGTACGCGACGGCCTCCTGCGCGGTGAAGAACTTGTCCCGGTCCATGTCGGCGCGCAGGGTCGCCGCGTCGTGCCCCGTGTGCCGGGAAAGCACCTCCTCCACCTGGGAGCGGATGCGCAGCATCTCCTTGGCCTGGAGGCTGAGGTCGGACACCGTCCCCTGCCGGCCCCGGCTCGCGGGCTGCCCGAGCAGCACGCGCGCGTGGTCGAGCACGAACCGTCGGCCCGGATCGCCCCCGGCGAGCAGCACGGCGGCGGTGGAGGCGGCCTGGCCGACGCAGAACGTCGAGATCGGCGCGGTGATGAAGCTCATCGTGTCGTAGATCGCCATGAGCGAAGTGAACGATCCGCCGGGCGAGTTGATGTAGATGGCGACCTCGCGCTCCGGGGCGGAGGACTCCAGGTGGAGCAGCTGCGCGATGACCACGTTGGCCACCCCGTCGTCGATCTCCGTGCCGAGGAAGATGATGCGCTCGGAGAGCAGGCGGCTGTAGACGTCGTAGGAGCGCTCGCCCTGCGGGGTGCGCTCGACGACGGTGGGAATGGTGTACTGGCTCATTTCCTGATCCCCCCTCAGATTCCGAGCCCGATGGGCCGCTTGGTCCCGCCGGGCCGTACGTCCTCCATCGACTCGACGACGCGGTCGACCATGCCGTACTCCTTGGCCTGCTCGGCCGTGAACCACCGGTCGCGGTCCCCGTCGCGCGAGATCGTCTCCTCGCTCTGTCCCGTGTGCTCGGCGGTGATCCGCTCGATGGCCTTCTTGGTGAACTCCAGGTTCTCGGCCTGGATGGCGATGTCCGCGGTGGTGCCGCCGATGCCCGCGGACGGCTGGTGCATCATGATCCGCGCGTTGGGCAGCGCGAACCGCTTGCCCGGGGTGCCGACGCTGAGCAGGAACTGGCCCATGCTGGCGGCGAATCCCATGGCGAGCGTGGCCACGTCGTTCGGGATCAGCCGCATGGTGTCGTAGATGGCGAGGCCCGCGGAGACGGACCCGCCCGGGCTGTTGATGTAGAGCCCGATGTCGGTCTTGGGATCCTCCGCGGACAGCACGAGCAACTGCGCGCAGACGCGGTTGGCGGACACCTCGTCGACCTGCGTCCCGAGGAGCACGATCCGCTGGTTGAGCAGCTGGGCCGCGAGATGGTCGTCGAAGCGCGAAGGGACGCTCTCGCCGTCCTCACCCCGTGGCCGCGCCACGTCCCAGCCGCTGTCGAGTACAGACATCGGTCCTCCCTGAAGTCCCGCGGCTCCCGACGCCGCGCCGTGACCTCACTGTTGCCCGCCGAGGCCGCGCCTGTCAGAGATCTCTGCCCGCGGCAGATTCGCCGAGGGCAGAGGAGTCTCGGTGGTGGTGCTCCGCGGCGCTACTTCGGGGTGTCGAAGGTCCATACGGCGCGGGCGCCGGGGCCGACCGTGAGGGTGGAGCTGCCGATCTGTTCCACGTGGCGCTTCACGGGGTGGTTGAGGGACATCGTGACCTGGCGCAGGCCCGCCCGGTCGCGCGGGACCGGGTCGAGGCGGATCGTGGTGCCGCCCCCGCGCGCGACGACGCCGTCGTCCGGCGTGGCCTTGACGTCGAACCCGCCGGCCCGCAGCAGCGGCACCGTGTTGCCGAGGTCGCGCGGGGTGATCCCCAGGCGGACGGAGGTCACGTCGCGCATCAGGTGGTCGCGGTAGGCGTCGGACAGGTAGCGCTCGCGGCCCACGTCACCGGGATAGTTGGCCGGTTCGGTGTTGCTGCGCGGGTCGGCGAAGTACTCGGGCCGGTACTCCATCCCCCACGCGCCGAAGGCGTCGTACTGGTCGGAGGTGAAGACCGCGTCGAACCACGGCACCGGCACGCCGTCGCCGAAGTCCCGCGTCTGGCGGAACTCGACCGGCTTCTCGACGCCGAGGTCGCGCAGCCGCTTCAGGACCGTCGCCATGTCACCGGCGCGCTCGGTCGAGACGCCCATCCCGGCGGACCCGAGCGTGCCGTCGGGCCCTGACACGTCCCCGATGCCGAAGAGTTCGAGATAGGTCTCGCGGCCCATCAGATAGCGGCCCGTCCAGGTCTGCCCGTCGGATCCGGTCGTGGTGCGGACCTGGAAGTTGGCGAAGTCCCGCAGGTAGGCGGAGTGTTCGATGGCGTCGGCGGTCTCCCGGTCGAGCACTCCGTAGGCGTGGTTGTAGAACAGCAGTTGCCGGTCGGAGGAAGGTCTCCCCTCCTCGGCCCGCACCGTCGCGCTCCCCTGTACCGCCCCCACCAGGGCCAGCGCGACAACCATGACGACCCGCACCATTCTGCGCAGCAGCATCATGCGGGTCATCGTAGGAGGGGAGGGGCGCGATCCGCCCCGCCTTGCCGCGAGCCCTGTTACTCGGTGGGCTCGGGAGCGGCGGCGACACCGGTCGGGCAGGACACGCCCCAGTTCGTCTCGAAGGGCTCCGCCAGCGTGACGCCCGTCCCGCCGATCCCGCAGTACCCGTCGGGGTTCTTGTCCAGGTACTGCTGGTGGTACGCCTCGGCGGGCCAGAACGGCTTGTTGTCGGCCGGAAGCACCGTCGTGGTGATCGTGCCGTGCCCGGAGGCCGTCAGGACCTTCTGGTACGCCTCCAGGGACGCCGCCGCGATCGCCTGCTGGTCGGCGGAGTGGGTGTAGATCGCCGAGCGGTACTGCGTGCCGACGTCGTTGCCCTGCCGGAAGCCCTGCGTGGGGTTGTGGGACTCCCAGAACAGCTTCAGGAGCGCCGCGTACGACACCTTGGACGGGTCGAAGACGACGCGGACCGCCTCGGTGTGCCCCGTCAGGCCCGAGCACGCCTCTTCGTAGGAGGGGTTCTCGGTGTATCCGCCCTGGTAGCCGACGTACGTCGTCCAGACGCCCGCGGTCTGCCAGAACTTGCGCTCGGCGCCCCAGAAGCAGCCGAGGGCGAAGTCGGCGACCTCCAGGCCATCGGGGTAGGGGCCGAGCAGCGGGTTGCCGAGGACCGTGTGGCGCGAGGGGACCTCGAATTCCGGGGTCGCCCGGCCCTTCAGGGCCTGCTCGGGGGTGGGGAGCTCGGGCGTGCGGCCGAAGATCATGTGGGTCTCTCCTCGTGCGTGACAGGGGTCGTAGGCAAGAACGTGCGTACGGCCCCGGGCATTCCGCCCCGGTCCGCCCCGGGGCTCAGTGCGACAGCGTCGCCGGGCTGCCGCCGTTCGCCTCGTACCCCGCGACCGCCAGCGCGCGGTACACCGCGTAGTCCGCGGCCGGGTCGGCGGACAGCGTCCAGGGCAGCGCGCCCACGTGGCCGTCCACCAGCACCAGCTGGTTCATCGCCTCGGACCAGCGCTCGCAGCGCACCAGGAAGAAGACCAGGAGGTGCCGGACGTGCGCCAGCATCGGGTCGTCCGCGCGCGCGGCGTGCACCGCGAAGAGCGCGCCCTCGACGGCCTTGGTGACGACCTCGCTCTGGTAGAAGCCGCGGACCAGATTGACCTCGGGCAGGTGCTCGTAGACCGCGAAGAGCGGCAGCGCGGCGAGCAGGGAGCCGCGCGGGGCGCGGGCCGCCGCGGCCTCCGCGAAGCTGTACGCCAGGTCGCGCGAGCCGTGCCACTTCTCGCACCAGTAGTGCAGCGCCGCCAGATGCGCGCCCATGTGCGCGGGCGCGCGGTCCAGGATCTTCAGCCACAGCTGCTCGAACTCCTCGCGGGAGTACGCGAGTCCGCGCGCGATGGAGAGCTCGATGATGTACGGAACGGGGTCGCCGGGGGAGAGCAGCGCCGCCTGCCCGCACGCCTCCTTGGCCTCCTCCAGGATGATCCGGAACTCGTCCGTGCCCTGCGACGAGGTGCGCCACGCCTGCTGGACGAGGAACTCCGCGTGCACCGCGGCGCCGCCCGCGTCCTTGGGCTTCTCGGCCCGCCACACCCGCAGCCACTGCCCGCCGGGGCCCTCGCTCACGCCACCGGGCCGCTGCTGCAGCTCCAGGGAGGCCGCGCCCGCGAACGCCTGCACCCGCTGCCAGCGCCGCTCGCCGTGCGTCTCGGTGCCCGCGAGGAGCTGCGAGGCCGCCTCCCAGGCCTGCGAGCGCTGCACGTGGTCGAGGACGTCGAGCAGGTCGCCGTCCGGGCCCGGCATGCGGATGTCCAGCTCCTCCTGGCGCAGGAAGCCGTAGTTCGCCGGGTCCGCGGCGTCCGGGGAGCCCGGCGCGACCTGCCGGATTCCGCCGCGCCTGCGCAGCAGCACGGGCCCGAGGACCGCGCCCATCATGATCACTGCCATCAGGACCCAGAGAATCTCCATGACACAAGCGAACCAGACGCGTCCGACAATTGGCCAACCTGGCGGGACGTACCCGTACCGACCCGGCGGAAGGACCCGTGCGCGCATTACGCTCAGGCCGCATGAGTGACTCGCACAGCACGCAGAGCTTCGAAACGGTGGCGATCCACGCGGGCAACACCGCGGATCCCCTCACGGGCGCCGTCGTCCCGCCCATTTACCAGGTCTCCACGTACAAGCAGGACGGTGTCGGCGGCCTGCGCGGCGGCTATGAGTACAGCCGCAGCGGCAACCCGACGCGCACCGCCCTCGAAGAGAACCTGGCCGCACTGGAGGGCGGCACCCGCGGCCTGGCCTTCGCCTCCGGCCTCGCCGCGGAGGACTGCCTCCTCCGCACGCTGCTCGCCCCCGGCGACCACGTGGTCATCCCCAACGACGCGTACGGCGGCACCTTCCGCCTGTTCGACAAGGTCGTCTCGCGCTGGGGCGTGGAGTGGTCGGTGGCCGACACCTCCGACCCGGAGTCGGTGCGGGCCGCGCTGACCGACCGTACGAAGGCGATCTGGGTGGAGACCCCCTCCAACCCGCTGCTGGGCATCACCGACATCGCGGCGGTCGCGCAGATCGCCCGCGAGGCCGGTGCCCGCCTGGTCGTCGACAACACCTTCGCGAGCCCCTACCTCCAGCAGCCGCTCGCGCTCGGCGCGGACGTCGTCGTGCACTCCATGACGAAGTACATGGGCGGCCACTCGGACGTCGTCGGCGGCGCCCTCGTCGTCAACGACGCGGCCCTCGGCGAGGAGTTGGCGTACCACCAGAACGCGATGGGCGCCGTCGCGGGGCCCTTCGACGCCTGGCTGGTGCTGCGCGGCATCAAGACCCTCGCGGTGCGCATGGACCGGCACAGCGAGAACGCCACGAAGGTCACCGAGATGCTGACCCGGCACGCGCGCGTGACGCGCGTTTTGTACCCGGGCCTTCCGGAGCACCCCGGCCACGAGATCGCCGCCAAGCAGATGAAGGCGTTCGGCGGCATGGTCTCCTTCCTGGTCGAGGGCGGCGAGGAGGCGGCCGTCGAGGTCTGCGACCGCGCGAAGCTCTTCACCCTGGGCGAGTCCCTGGGCGGCGTCGAGTCCCTCATCGAGCACCCGGGCCGCATGACGCACGCCTCGGTGGCGGGCTCCGCCCTGGAGGTCCCCGCGGCCCTGGTGCGCCTCTCCGTGGGCATCGAGTCGGCGGACGACCTCATCGCCGACCTCCAGCAGGCGCTCGGCTAGAGCCCGCGCCCGCTACCAGCGGGTGAGCGGTGGAGTCGTCCGCGAGGGCGGCTCCACCCACGGCTGTGCGACGGACGCCCAGACGGCGAAGGCGACCGCGGCGGTCAGGAGCAGCATCCAGAACAGCCGCCGCGCCGCGGTACGGCGCCGCAGCATCCGCCCGCCGCGCCGTACCGCTTCGTCGTACAGCTCGGGCGGCACCGGCGGCGGAGTGCCCTCCAGAAGGCGCCGTACGGCCATTTCCTTGCGCTCGTACTGACTCATCGGCGTGCCGCCAGGATCATGAGGGTGCCGCTTCGCTCAGGGCGCGCGTGGGCGCGGGACCGCGCGGGGGGTGCAGGACCGTCGCCATCGCGCGGGCGCAGATCGTGTGGACCCGGTCGGCGGGCAGCCCCAGGAGCGCCGCCGTCTGCTCCTCGGCCACGCCCTCGTACATCCGCAGGACGAGGATCAGCCGTTCCTGCGTGCCGAGCCGCTCCAGGACGCCGCCGCGGCCGCGGTGCCCGCGCCAGGCCGCGCGGCCGAAGCGCAGGGCGAGCTGCTGGCGGGTGCGGTCATAGGGGTCCTCGCCGCGCAGCCGGTCCCAGATCGCGTACGTGTGCGCGAGGGACGCGGTCAGCAGGGCACGCGCGCGTGGATTGTCGTCGGCGGGCTCGGCGGTGAGCAGCGTGGCGGCATGCAGCAGCCGCCCTGCCGCGCCCGCGACGAACGCCTCGAACTCCCGGGCTCGGCGGGCGTTCTGGAACGCCTGCCGTTCGCGCACCGCACCTCCCGGCCACAAGGAAGGGGGATCCCGGTCTCATCTGAGGCCAGACGCGGGCCGGGGTCAAGACTCCGGAGTGGCCGGAACCTCTCCGCCGGGCGCCGTCTGTGACGTCTGGCGTGCCGAGAGGGCGGAATTGAAGCGCGTGAGGAGCGCGCAGAAGCTTTCGCGCTCCACCGGGTCCCAGTCCTGCGTCAGCTCGGCCATCAGTTCGCGCCGCGAGGAGCGCACCTCGTCGAGCCGGGCCTGACCGCGCGGCGACAGCTGGAGCACCACGGCCCGGCCGTCCTCGGGGTGCGAGGTGCGCTTGACGAGTCCGGTGTCGACCAGCGGGGCGACCTGCCGGGTGACCGTCGACGAGTCGATGCCCATGCTCGCGGCGAGCGCCTTGACGCCCATCGGGCCTTCCTTGTCGAGGCGGTTGAGCAGCAGATACGCGGCACGGTCCATGGAGTTGCGGACCTGGCCTACGCCGCCGAGGCGGGTCTGCTCCGCGCGGCGGGCGAACACGGCCACCTGGTGCTGCAGGCTGTCGAGAAGGCCGGGGTCGCTGGCGGTCGTCATGTCCGGAGTTGTGGGCATGGCCGGGGGCTCACTTCATGCGAGGGCAGTGGGTTGGGGGACAGGGTACGCGGCCGGAGCGCGTACCGTACCTGCGCTGCGCAAACCTACGGGGAGAACAGTCTCGGCCCTTGGTCACCGCAGGAGGAGTCGGACGTCGGCTGCAAGACTTGCCGGCATGAGCTACCGCACGCGCGCCCCCTTGCCGACGGTCACCCTCGACGACGTGCGCGGCGCGCAGAAGATGCTCTCCGGAGTGGCCCGCTCGACGGCGATGGAGGGCAGCAGGCACCTGTCGCGCCTCGTCGGCTCCCCGGTGCACCTCAAGTGCGAGAACCTCCAGCGGACCGGCTCCTTCAAGCTGCGCGGCGCCTACGTGCGCATCGCGGGCCTGCTCCCCGAGGAGCGCGCGGCCGGTGTGGTCGCCGCGAGCGCGGGCAATCACGCGCAGGGCGTGGCGCTCGCCTCCTCGCTGCTCGGGGTGCGTTCCACGGTCTTCATGCCCGTGGGCGCGCCGCTGCCCAAGGTCGCGGCGACCCGGGACTACGGCGCCGAGGTGCGGCTGCGGGGCCAGGTGGTCGACGAGACCCTGGCCGCCGCGCAGGAGTACGCGCGCGAGACGGGCGCGGTCTTCATCCACCCCTTCGACCACCCCGACATCATCGCCGGGCAGGGCACGGTCGGCCTGGAGATCCTGGAGCAGTGCCCGGAGGTGCGCACCATCCTCGTCGGCGTCGGGGGCGGCGGTCTCGCGGCGGGCATCGCGGTCGCGGTCAAGGCGCTGCGCCCCGACGTACGCGTGGTCGGCGTGCAGGCCGCGGGCGCGGCGGCGTACCCGCCCTCGCTGGCCGCCGGGCACCCGGTGTCGATCGTGAACCCCGCGACGATGGCCGACGGCATCAAGGTCGGCCGCCCCGGAGACGTACCGTTTCGCCTCGTCGAGGACCTGGTGGACGACGTCGTCACGGTCTCCGAGGACGCGCTCTCCAGCGCCCTGCTGCTCTGCCTGGAGCGGGCCAAGATGGTCGTGGAACCGGCGGGCGCGAGCCCCGTCGCGGCCCTGCTGAGCGCTCCCGAGGCGTTCGAAGGCCCGGTGGTGGCGCTGCTGTCCGGCGGCAACGTCGACCCGCTCCTGATGCAGCGGATCCTGCGCCACGGCATGGCGGCGGCGGGCCGCTACCTGTCGCTGCGGCTGCGCCTGACGGACCGGCCCGGCGCCCTGGCCACGCTCCTCGGGGTCCTGTCGGAGGTGGACGCCAACGTCCTCGACGTGAGTCACGTGCGCACCGATCCGCGGCTCGGACTCACGGAGGCGGAGGTCGAGCTGCACCTGGAGACGAAGGGGCCCGCGCACTGCGTCGAGGTCGGCGCGGCGCTGCGGGACGCGGGCTACCCGGTCATCGGCTGAGCCCGCCCCCGGCACCCGCACCTCTTTGGGAAAAACCTGTACGGCAACGCGATACATCGCGTTATGGTGTGTCCAGCGTCACCGGTCGCCGGGCGAGCGATGTCCGGCAAATCTAAACTTTTCCGTAGGAAGTCACCCACACCACTGGGAGAACCCACATGCCAGGCGCCATCTACGCCGAAGGCCTGGTGAAGACCTTCGGCGACGTAAGGGCTCTGGACGGCGTCGATCTGGATGTCCCGGAAGGCACCGTGCTCGGCCTCCTCGGTCCGAACGGCGCGGGCAAGACCACGGCGGTCCGCTGTCTGACGACGCTCCTCACGCCCGACAGCGGAAAGGCCGTCGTCGCGGGCATCGACGTCCTCAAACACCCGAACGAAGTGCGCCGCTCGATCGGCCTGTCCGGCCAGTTCGCCGCCGTGGACGAGTACCTGACGGGCCGCGAGAACCTCCAGATGGTCGGTCAGCTCTACCAGCTGCGGGCCAAGGAGGCGAAGGCCAGGGCGGGCGAGCTGCTCGACAGGTTCAACCTCGCGGACGCCGCCGACCGGCCCTCCAAGACGTACTCCGGAGGCATGCGCCGCCGCCTCGACCTCGCCGCCGCGCTCGTCGTGTCGCCGCCCGTGATGTTCATGGACGAGCCCACCACCGGCCTCGACCCGCGCAACCGCCAGCAGCTCTGGGAGGTCATCCAGGAGCTCGTCGCGGGCGGTACGACGCTGCTCCTGACCACGCAGTACCTCGAAGAGGCCGATCACCTGGCGCACGACATCTGCGTCGTCGACCACGGCCGCGTCATCGCGCGGGGCACCTCCGACCAGCTCAAGGCGCAGACCGGCGGCGAGCGCGTCGAGGTCGTGGTGCACGAGCGCGAGCACATCGCCCCCGCCACCGAGGTGCTGCGCGGCTTCGGCAAGGGCGAGGTCGCCGTCGCCGAGCACACGCGCAAGCTGACCGTGCCCGTCACCGGCGGCGCCAAGCTGCTCGCCGAGGTCATCCGCGACCTCGACACCCGCGGCATCGAGATCGACGACATCGGCCTGCGCCGCCCCACCCTCGACGACGTCTTCATCTCGCTGACCGGCCACGTGGCCGAGCTGGCGGACGGGAACGGCGACGAGAGCGCCGACGCCGACGGCGAGTCCCGGCTCGACAAGGAGGCCGACAAGTGAGCACCGTTTCCGGCACGCGCAAGCTCGTGGCTCCGCTGCCCGCGGGGGGCGTCGGACAGTCGATCAGGGACTCCCTGGTCGTGGCCAAGCGGAACCTGATCCGCATGACCAGGATTCCCGAGATGATCCTCTTCGGGGTCATCCAGCCGGTGATGTTCGTGGTGCTGTTCACGTACGTCTTCGGCGGGTCCATCAACATCCCGGGGGCGCCGTCGGGCAGCGCGGGCGCCTACAAGGAATTCCTGATGGCGGGCATCTTCGCGCAGACCGTCACCTTCGCCACCGCCGGTGCGGGCGCGGGCATCGCCGACGACATGCACAAGGGCCTCATCGACCGCTTCCGGTCGCTGCCCATGGCGCGCGGCGCGGTCCTCACCGGGCGCACCCTGGCCGACCTCGTCCAGACCGCGGTGACCCTGGCCGTCCTCGCGGTCGTCGCCCTGCTCGTCGGCTGGCGCACCCACGAGAACATCGGCAAGGTCCTCGCGGGCTTCGCCCTGCTGCTCCTGCTCGGCTACGCGTTCACCTGGATCGGCGCGCTGATCGGCCTCTCCGTGCGTACGCCTGAGGCGGCCACCTCGGGAGGCCTGATCTGGCTGTTCCCGCTGACGTTCATCTCGAACGCCTTCGTGCCGGTCAACGGAATGCCGAAGTTCCTTCAGTACGTCGCGGAATGGAATCCGTTCAGTGCCACGGTGGCGGCGGCCCGTGAGCTGTTCGGCAACACGATCGACGGGGTGCCGAAGTCCGTCACCGGCGCCTGGCCCATGGAGCACCCCGTGTGGGCGTCGCTGATCTGGTCCGTCGTGATCATCCTGGTGTTCCGCGTGCTGTCGGTCCGCAAGTACCGCTCGGCGACGGCCTGACCGGGTACGACGAAGCCCCCGGCACCGTGAGTGCCGGGGGCTCAGTCATGGCCGGAGCGTGAAAGGAAACGCTAGGCCTGGTACGGCTTGGCCGCGAGGATCTTGACGGAGGCGAGCTTGCCGTTCGGCAGCTCGTACTCCGCGTCCTCGCCGATCTTCTTGCCGTTCACGCCGGTGCCCAGCGGGGACTGCGGCGAATACGTCTCGATGTCGGCGCTCGCGTACTCACGGGAAGCGAGCAGGAAGGTCACGGTGTCGTCCTCGTCGCCGTCGAAGGCGATGGTGACGACCATGCCCGGCTCCACCACACCGTCGTCGGCGGGGGCCTCACCGACCCGGGCCGTCTCCAGGAGCTGGGTCAGCTGGCGGACGCGGAGCTCCTGCTTGCCCTGCTCCTCCTTGGCCGCGTGGTACCCGCCGTTCTCGCGCAGGTCGCCCTCTTCGCGCGCCGCGGCGATCTTGGCCGCGATCTCGGTGCGCGCAGGACCAGACAGGTGCTCCAGCTCGGCCTTGAGCTGGTTGTACGCCTCCTGGGTCAGCCAGGTGACGTTCTCGCTGGTCTGGGTCACAGGTGCTCCTCGTAGGTACTGGGAATACAAAGCATCGCCCTACCCAGAAGGATGTTCCCTCACGGGTGGGCGAAACCACGAGCCTAACAATTCAGGCGCGCCAGGGGGAGGACATAAGCCATCAGAAAATCGTCAGCGCAGGTGAGCGCCGCAAAGGCGGGGCGGCTTCAGTCGGAGTGGCAGCCCAGCAGCTCGGCGCTGGTGCCCCGGGCCTTCGTACGCAGCGTGACGCGCTTGTCGACGCGGTCCTGCCGCTGGTCGAAGCGGAAGTCCGCGCGGCCCACCTCGGCGCCGTCCTCGGCCTGCGAGCGCAGCGTGCAGTAGCCCTTGGCGTCGGCGTCCTTGCGCACTTCGAGGTGCACCTCGACGGAGTCGTCGGAGACGACGTCGAACTTGATGATCTCGGCGCTGATCTTCGTACCGTTGATGTAGTCGTAGCCGAACCAGCCGACGACTCCGAGGAAGAGGACGCCGAGCACGGCGCCGACCAGCTTGAGCTTGCGATCAGCGGCCTCGTCGGCCGTACGCGAGCGGCCGTATCGGCCCTCGGGGACCTTCGAGCCCACCGCCGCCATGATCGTCCTCCAGGAACAGGGGATGCCGGAATTTTCCGCCCCCCGGTTCCGTCACTATAGAAGCCGCCCATCGCGCACAAGCACCCAGGGGCGCCCGATTATCTGAGGATCGAGTCTTGACTGAGCAGCTGCGACTGATGGCCGTGCACGCCCACCCCGACGACGAGTCGAGCAAGGGCGCGGCCACGATGGCCAAGTACGTGTCCGAGGGGGTGGACGTGCACGTCGTGACCTGCACGGGCGGGGAGCGCGGCGACATCCTCAACCCCAAGCTCCAGGGTGACAAGTACATCCAGGAGAACATCCACGAGGTGCGCAGGAAGGAGATGGACGAGGCGCGCGAGATCCTGGGCGTCAAGCAGGACTGGCTCGGCTTCGTCGACTCCGGCCTGCCCGAGGGCGACCCGCTGCCGCCGCTGCCCGAGGGCTGCTTCGCCCTGGAGGACGTCGACAAGGCAGCCGGTGAGCTGGTCCGGCAGATCCGCTCGTTCCGTCCGCAGGTCATCACGACGTACGACGAGAACGGCGGGTACCCGCACCCCGACCACATCATGACCCACAAGATCTCGATGGTGGCCTTCGACGGCGCCGCGGACGCCGAGAAGTACCCGGAGCCGGAGTTCGGCCCGGTCTTCCAGCCGCAGAAGCTCTACTACAACCAGGGCTTCAACCGGCCGCGCACCGAGGCGCTGCACCACGCGATGATCGACCGCGGCATGGAGTCGCCGTACGGGGACTGGCTCAAGCGCTGGGACGAGTTCGAGCGGGTCGAGCGCACGCTGACCACGCACGTTCCGTGCGCCGACTTCTACGAGATCCGCGACAAGGCCCTGATCGCGCACGCCACGCAGATCGACCCCGACGGCGGCTGGTTCCGCGTCCCGATGGAGCTCCAGAAGGAGGTCTGGCCCACGGAGGAGTACGAGCTCGCGAAGTCGCTCGTCGATACTTCCCTCCCCGAGGACGACCTCTTTGCGGGCATCCGCGACAATGCCTAGCGTGAACGCACATCTGGCAATGACGCAGCTCGCCCCTCTCGCCAAAGAGGTCGACGAGAACAAGGTGACTCCCGGCGTCCTCGGCTTCATCGTGTTCGCGGTGATGGCCCTGGCCGTCTGGGGCCTGATGAAGTCCATGAACCGGCACATGCGGAAGGTCGACTTCAAGGAGTCGCCGTCCGAGAAGGAGCCGGTGGGCGCCGGAGCGGGCGCGGAGGGCAAGCGTCCCGACGGCGAGAAGTAGCGCGCGACCGACGTTCCTCGTCCCGGGTCCCCGGGTGACATAGCGGTGGTGCCGGTTCCGGTTCCGGTTCTGGTGCCGGTCCCGCCGAGCCCGGGTCGCGGCCGGTCGCCGGTCCGCCTAGCGTGAGTCATGCCTACGCAGGGGGGCCGAGCGGATGGGTGCGATGTCATGGCGGACAAGCCGAGCATTGTGCTGGTACACGGGTTCTGGGGCGGTGCCGCCCACTGGGGCAAGGTCATCGTCGAACTGCGCGGACGGGGCTTCGGCTCCCTGCACGCGGTCGAGAACCCGCTGACCTCGCTGGCCGACGACGCCGCGCGCACCCGCGCCATGGTCCGGCAGATCGAAGGGCCCGTGCTGCTCGTCGGCCACTCCTACGGCGGGGCGGTCATCACCGAGGCGGGTGACCTGCCCAACGTCGCCGGGCTCGTCTACGTCGCGGCGTTCGCGCCCGACGCCGGGGAGAGCCCGGGGCAGCTCAGCCAGGAGAAGCCGCCCGCTGCCTTCGAGAACATCGCCCCGGACTCCGACGGCTACCTGTGGATCAAGCAGGACAAGTTCCACGAGAGCTTCGCCCAGGACCTGACCGCCGACGAGGCGCTGGTCATGGCGGTCACGCAGAAGGCGCCGCTTGGCTCGACCTTCGGTGACGCGATCACGGCCCCGGCCTGGCGTGCCAAGCCGACCTGGTACCAGGTCTCCACCGCCGACCGCATGATCCACCCCGACAACGAGCGCCACATGGCGCGGCGGATGGCCCCGCGCAAGACCATCGAGCTGGACGCGAGCCACGCCTCGCTGGCCTCCCAGCCCGGGCCCGTCTGCGACCTGATCGAGGCGGCCGCGCAGGAGGCCGACGGCGCCTGAGCGGCCGCCTCGCCGTCAGGGCGGGCGCGGGCTCAGCCGGGCTGGGGTACCGGGACGCCCATCACCTCCCGTGCGTGGCGGTTCGGGACCATGCCGAGGCGCCAGGCCTGCCAGCCCGTCTCCAGCTCGGCGCCGCGCTCCAGGAGCAGGTCGTATGCCTGGATGTACTCGTCGAGTTTGCCGTCGCGGACCGGGTGGCCCGCGCGGGCCAGCTGGCTCAGTTCCTCCTGGGCGACCGCCGTGCCGATCTCCCAGCCGCCGGGCGAGGCGTACGGCAGCAGGGTGCAGCGCAGGAAGCGTGCCCAGTCCTCGCCGCGCCGGTCGCCGTACGAGCCGAAGAGCGCGATCGCCTCGTCGCAGAGGGCGAGTGCCTGCTGGGCGCGGGCGTTGCCCGCGTCCACGACGACCAGCTCCAGACAGGTCCAGGCCTCGCCGTGCGCGACGCCGATCCGCTGGAAGTCGGCGCGGGCGTCCACCAGGAGCTGGCGGGCGAAGCCGGAGTTGCGCAGTGAGCCCGTCTGGGCGGCGCGCTGGTCACGGGTGACGCGCGCGGAGTGGTGGCGCGCGCAGGCCAGGCCGTACACGTCCCGCATCCGCGAGAACATCGTGCGGGCCCGCTCCAGATCGCGCACCGCCTCGTCGAGGTTGCCGGTCTCCTCCAGGGCCTGGCCGAGGTAGTACAGGGACCAGGCCTCGCCGCGCGCGTCCTCGTTGTCGCGGTGCCTGGACACCGCCTGGCGCAGTCCGTCGACCGCGGGCGAGGGGTCGCCGTCCACCAGGCGGGCCCGGGCCAGCTGTGTCATCGCCCAGGCCTCGCCGCGGGTGTCGTGGGTGCGGCCGTACAGCTCCAGGGCGTCGCGCAGCTCGGTCTCCGCGCGCGGCACGTCGCCCCTGCGCAGATTGAGCTGGCCGAGCTGGAAGTGCGTCCACGCCTCGCCGTGCACGGAGCCGCTCGCACGGTGCAGGACCAGCGCCTTGTCCAGCATGTCGAGGGCCTGCCCGAGGTGGGCGCGGTCGCGCTCCACGGCCGCGAGCGCGTGCAGCGTCCAGGCGCGGTCGCCCGCCAGTTCGTCGGCGGACTGGAGCTCCAGCGCGTCGTTGAGGCGCGCGGCCGCCTCCTTGAGGTTGCCCTGGTGGTGCAGCGTGATGCCGAGCGAGCCGAGCGCGCGGGCGGCCGCCGCGTCCTGGTGGGCCTCGAAGTAGAGGTCGACGACGGAGTTCAGCGTCGTACGGGACTGGTCGAGTTCGCCGAGCTGGCGGGCGGCGATGCCGGTGCGCCACTGCACGCTGCGGCCGAGCAGGCCCTGGTCGATGGCGTGGGCGAGTTCGTTGATCTCACCGAGCCGGTAGAGGTCGCCGCGCAGCAGGCAGTAGTCGCACAGGGCGCCGAGCAGGTTGAGGACGGCCTGCTGGTCGACGCCCTCCGCGTGCCGCAGCGCGGCGGTGATGAAGCTCGACTCGTCGTCGAGCCAGCGCAGCGCCGCGTCCAGGGACGCGAAGCCGTGCTGGCCGAACTGGTCGGCGCGGGTGGACGTCTTGCCGTCGACGAGCCGGATGACGGTGTCGGCAAGCTCGCCGTAGCTGGCGATGAGACGTTCCTGCGCGGCGCTGCGCTCGGCGGGCTCCTCCTCGTCCAGGAGGCGGGCCTGGGCGAAGGCGCGCACGAGGTCGTGCAGGCGGTAGCGGCTGCCGCGGACGTGGTCGACGAGCCCGGCGCGGGACAGCTCGGTGAGGCGGCGCCCGGCCTCCTGCTCGTCGGTGGCCAGCAGCGCGGCCGCCGCGGCCGCGCCGAGCGAGGCCCGCCCGGCGAGCGCGAGGCGGCGCAGCAGACGGCGGGCGGGCTCGGCCTGGTCGGTGTAGCGCAGCCACAGGACGCGCTCCACGGGGTCGACCGGGCCGTACGCCGCGAGGTCGGCGGCCAGCTGGCGCGGCGTGCGCGGACCGAGCGAGGAACC
The DNA here is from genome assembly GCF_008704495.1 of Streptomyces kanamyceticus. Classification (NCBI taxonomy): domain Bacteria; kingdom Bacillati; phylum Actinomycetota; class Actinomycetes; order Kitasatosporales; family Streptomycetaceae; genus Streptomyces; species Streptomyces kanamyceticus. Next base: position 3,847,874 of record NZ_CP023699.1, on the reverse strand, counting down.
CGCGGCGCGCAGGGCGAGCGGCAGACCGCCGCACAACTCCCGTACGGCGTCGGCGGATTCAGCGTCGTACGGTCCTGGCAGATCCTCGGCGCTCTCGCGCAGGAGCTGCTCGGCGCCCGCCTCGTCAAGGGCGTCGACCGGCAGCAGGTGCAGCCAGGCGGGCAGGTCGTCGGGGAGGTCGAGGGGTTCGCGCGAGGTGACGAGGACGAGGCTGTCGGAGCGCTCGGGGATGAGCGTGCGGACCTGCTCGGCGTCGCTCGCGTCGTCCAGGACGATCGTCACCGCGAGGCCGGTCAGATACTGGTGGTAGAGCTCGCTGAGCCGCTTCACCTGCTGTTCCTGCGAGGAGCGCTCGCGGAAGAGGAGCTGTTCGCGCGGGGCGCCGAGGCGGTTGAGCAGATGCAGCAGGGCGTCGCGGGTGGACAGCGGCGACTCCTGCGGGTTGTCGCCGCGCAGGTCCACCACGCACGCGCCGCGGAACTGGTCGCGCAGCTCGTGCGCGGCCCGCACCGCGAGCGAGGTGCGCCCGGAGCCCGGCGCGCCGTGCAGGACGACGACGGTGGGCCGGGTGTCGGTGCTGGCGCGCGCCGCGTGCACGTGCTGGGCTATCCGCGCGAGTTCGGCCCTGCGGCCCGCGAAGGGGCCGACGTTCTCCGGGAGTTGGGTGAAGGACTGCTCCAGGACGGAACGCCTGCGCGCGGCCGCGCTCTTGTCCGTGCCGCGCAGCTGGGGCGCGGTCTTCTTCTGCGTACGGGTACCGGTCGACGCGGCGAGGACGCGCTGCTGGTCGAGGAAGGGCCGGATGCCGCGCACTTCGAGCGCGGTCAGCCACTGCAGCCTCAACTGCTCGGGTCCGCCTGGCTGGTTGAGCGCACCGGCGTGCCTGCTGGCCGCGGGGACGTGCGAGGCCGTCACCTTCAGGACGGTGGCCGCGGCGCCCGCGACGGCGACGACCGCGCCGGTGCCGAGGGCCGTGCCCACGCTGGTGCCGAACGACAGGTCGGACACCCCGGCGGCGAGCGCCGCGACCACGGCCACCAGCAGGGGAGTGCCCGAGCCCTCACGGGCGTAGCGCTGCCCGAACGTGAGCTGTCCCGCCTGCGATTCGTCGAGCGCGGTGGTGTACGCGGCGTACTCCTCGGCGGCCGTCTCCGCCATGGCGTCGAGCGCGCCGCGCGCCCGCGAGAGCAGCACGCCCCCGTCGACGCGCCCGCCCGAACGCCGGACCTCCTCCTCGACCGCCCGTCCCAACAGCCGCTCGGCCTCGGCCCGATGGCTGTCCCGCATATGGTCCCCCTCCGAGAGCAACAGTTGCCTGCGGTCACAAGTGTCCTGCGTACGGGGCTTCGGCGCGAGGGTGTCCTTGCGATGGGAGGTTCGGGGCGGGTCCGCCCCGAACGGCTCGGCTGATCGGCTCGGGGTTAATCGAGGTGCTGCCTTCCGGTCGCCCCGGTAGCGTGCCGCGGCATGACATCGGAACTGGTACGCCCCCCGCTCCAGGCGGACGAACGCACCGCGCTCATAGGCTGGTTGGACGTGCAGCGGCAGATCGTGCGCGGGAAGTGCGAGGGCCTGAGCGAAGAGGACGCGCACCGCTCCCTCATCCCGACCTCACCGGCCGTGACGATGGCCGGTCTCGTCTCCCATCTGCGCTGGGCCGAACACCTGTGGCTTGAAGTGCTGTTCCTCGGCGGCGACGAGAAGCAGAACCCGTCGTTCGACGAGTCGCGCGAGGACGCCGACTGGTACACCGACGGCCGCCCGCTCGCCGAGCTCCTCGCGGAGTACGAGGCTCAGTGCGCCCGCAGCAACGAGATCACCGCGGCGGCGTCCCTGGACGACTCGGGCCGCCACACCGGATTCGAGTCCGGCGGCGCCAACCTCCGCTGGATGCTGACCCACCTCGTCGAGGAGACGGCCAGGCACGCGGGGCACGCGGACCTGGTCAGGGAACTCCTCGACGGCAAGAAGAGCTATTACTGATCCAGCTTCCGGCTCGGCTTCAGGGCCGGGCGGGCCTCGCCGCGCGTGCGGCCACGGCACTCAGATCTGGTTCAGCCCGCCGTCCGCGTACAGGCTCGCACCCGTGATGAAGCTGCTCTCCCCGGAGGCGAGGAAGGACACCGCGGCGGCGATCTCCTCCGGGCGGCCGAGGCGGCCGAGCGGTACCTGTGACGCCAGTTGCCGCCTGAGGTCCGCGGCCTGTTCCGCGTCGGGGGCGAGTCCCGACAGGCCGGGGGTGTCGGTCGGTCCCGGCGAGATCGTGTTGACCCGGATGCCGCGGCCCTTGAGTTCGTTGGCCCAGGTCCTGGCGAACGAGCGCGTGGCGGCCTTGGTCGCCGCGTACACGCCGAACGCCTCGTCGCCGGAGGTCGCACTGGTGGAGCCGTTCAAGATCACCGAGGCGCCGTCGTTGAGCAGGGGCAGCGCCTTCTGCACGGTGAACAGGGTGCCCCGGGCGTTGATGCCGAAGAGCGCGTCGAAGTGCTCTTCGGTGACCTGCTCAAGCGTCCCGAACTCGGCGACGGAGGCGTTCGCGAACAGCACGTCCAGGCCCTGTCCCCGGTCGCGGATCGCCTCGTAGAGCCGGTCCAGGTCGGCCAGGTCCGAGATGTCGCCGACCAACGCGGTGGCCGATGGACCGATCGCTTCGACGGCCGCGTCGAGCTCGGTCTTGCGTCGGCCGGTGATGAACACGTGCGCGCCATCGGCCGCCAGCCGGACGGCGCTGGCCAGACCGATTCCGGCGCTGCCCCCGGTGACAAGCGCGGTCTTGCCCTCAAGTGATCCCACGTGGATAGCCTCCCTCGACTTCCGCATCGATCGATGCGGAAGTCGAACCGTAGCACTTCCGTATCGATCGATGCGGAAGAGGTAGGCTGCGGGGATGGCAACGAAGAAGAGCGGCCCCGGCACCGGCGCCGGCACGGGCCCCGGCACCGGCCCCATCGGCCGACCGCGAGGATTCGACGCCGACGACGCCCTTGAGCGCGCCGTGCTGGTCTTCTGGGAGCACGGCTACGAGGGGGCGAGCCTGGCCCGCCTGACGGGCGCGATGGGCATCTCGACCACCAGCATGTACGCGGCCTTCGGCAGCAAGGAGGAGCTGTTCCGCAAGGCCCTGGAGCGCTACAGCGAAGGCCCCGGCGGCTACCTGACCCAGGCCCTCGATGAGCCGACCGCGCTCGCCGTCGCCACCGCGATCCTGTCCGGCGCCGTGCGAACCAGCACCCGCCCGGCCTGCCCCCGCGGCTGCCTGGGCGTCCAGGGCGCCCTGGCCACCAGCGCCCCGGGCCACGGAGTCCGCGACCTCCTAACCGCCTGGCGCAACGACGGCTGCATCCGCGTCGAGGAGCGTTTCCGGCGAGCCGTGGACGACGGCGACCTGCCCCCGGAAACCGATCCGGGGCTACTGGCCCGCTACGTCACGACCTTGACGTTCGGCATCGCGGTACAGGCCGCGAGCGGCGTCGGCCACGACGAACTCCAGGAACTGGCGGACGCGGCCTTGCGGAACTGGCCACTGATGTCGTAGCGCTCGGGCGGAACGCTTTTGCCCGGCGGGGTCTCTCACTACCTGTACGGCTGTACCTCTGTGAGAGGAGTTGTTCTGCATGGCGCGTCGCTTTCGTGCACTGCTGCTGACCACCCTGGTGCTGGTCGCGGGCTCGGTGATGTCGTCCGCTCCGGCCTCCGCCGTCATCGGCGGGTCGAAGAGCACCTACGGCCCGTGGGCGGTGCGCATGCTCGTCGACGGCAAACCGGCGTGCACCGGGACAGCGGTCGCTCGCCAGTGGATCCTCACCGCCTCGCACTGCTTCTACGAGCAGGCGCTGCCGGTCGCCGACAAGCGGATCTCCTTCCGGGTGGGCAATCTCGACATGCGGAGGGGCACCACGGTCCGCCCCGTCCCCCGCAAGCGCGTGGGCAGCGCGCACGCCGACATGATGCTCGTCAAGGTCCCGCCGATGAACGTCCCCACGGCGCGCCTGGCCACGGTCGGCGTCCACCGCGGCCAGGCCGTGCGGCAGTACGGGTGGGGCGCCACCTGCACCACGGACGAGAGCGCCTGCCAGTCCCCCGTACTCAAGCAGTCGGACTTGAAGGTCGTACGGCCCAACGACCCCCTGTGCGCGGGGCACACCGCACCGGGCGGCCCCGACTTCTGCATGAAGAAGGTGCGCGGAATTCCCGCCGGGGGCGACTCCGGAGGCCCGGTGATGACCGTTGGCCCGCGAGGCACCGAAACCCTTATCGGCGTCTTCAACGGCTCCGACCGCGAGAAGAGTGCCGAGGCCGGGGAAGTGTCCCAGCAACTCTCCTGGATTCGCTCCGTCATCCGGCGATAGCGTCGGCGACAGGGCCATCCGCTCCGCGCGCCTGAGCGGCTTCGCAGCTCTGCTTCACCTCAGGGCAACGGTTCGGGACGCCCTGCCTCCAACCCTGTGGACTGGTGGCCGTGGGGCGAGGAGACGACGCCTCACACGAGTGGGTGCCCGAGCCGTATGTCACGCTCCGTCAGTACCTGGCTTGGGCAGGCCTGCTGACCGAATATCGAGCCCGGCCCGCCCCTCAGCGCATCGGAGGCGTCGTACGCGTACGTGGAGCGGGTCCGGTGGTGCTAGTGCTACCGCTCCGCACGGCGTAGGAACTGCCAGCCCAGCACGATTAGGGCGAGTGTCTGCACGAGAGAAGTGAGCACGAGCAGAGGCTGAACGCTGGGAGAGCACCAGAACGCGGTCGTGCAGACCATTGGCAAGACCAGGTACGCGGACAGGTCCACCGCGATCTGAAGCCGTTTGCGCATGGTGCGGCCTGCGACGCTGCGGTGGTAGACCTCCCAGCCGAACACCGTGCCGTTGGCGGAGGCGAGTTCCCCCAGGCGCGGTCCCAGTTGGTCGCGGACGTAGTAGCTGATTGCCGAGACCTTCTCGTCGTTGACCAGGTAGGTCCATCCCAGGATCAGGCAGATCGCGGGGACGGAGAGCAGCAGTCGGAACTGTCCGCTCTGGACGGTGACCGTCACGACCGCAGTGGCTGCGGCGAGCGTGAAGTAGAGGAGGTTGTCGCGGAATCCTATGCGGGTCTTCTGCTCCTCCTTGAGGCGGTCGTACTCGGTCAGCAGGATTTTGCTCTCGGTGACATCGTCCGTGGAAGTCACAGGCATTCCCATGCTCGAGTTCAGGATCACCCGGCTATCTGGAAGGGGGTCAGATTGTTGGGGCTGTGTCGTTCGAGCCAACCCTTCCCGTCCGCCGCTACCCCCTCCAGGAGGCGGAAGGTGTGGGTGGAGCCGGCCGCACTGAGGTTGATCTCGGAGATTTCCTGAGAGTTCTCGTCCGGCGCCAGTTGATGGGCATCGGCGTCCTTGACACGGATCTTCCTGGCTGGTCCGTTAGTGAGGACGAGTTCCAGTTCGTAGCCCCCATCGGCATTTTCCGCCACTTGCACGGAAGACAGAGCGTCGAACCGGTAGTTGCTCCGCTGCTCCTTCTTGCGCGTTGCGTCGGAGAAGTTGAATTCCGAGCTCATCTCGCGGATGCCGTCCTGGGTGAACAGGAACAAGCGGAATACGTAGTGCGAGTACCGCCAGGGGCCGCGTCTGACCCGGCCTCGTTTGTAAGAAGGGGCGGGGGACACCAGGATGGTGTGGGTGATCAGGTCGCGCCAGGTGAGCCGGTGGTGCCGGAGTGCTTCATCAACGAACGAAGTCTTGTCGCAGGTGAGCCAGGTCTCCATTTGCCACTCGCTGGGGCGCGTGGCATCCAGGAGCGACTGCCAGCGCTGGTGCGCGTCCTGTCGTGCGGTCAGTTGCTCACGGTATTTCTTGGTCTCCCGGGTCAGCCGGTGCTCTTCACGCCTGACCTCCAGCCACAGGGAAGCGGCCGCGTGCCCGGACCAGGCCGCACCGAGCACGGCCAGGAACGCCCACAGCGACCGTGGCGAGGCGGTACCTGAGATTGCCGTGCCGAACGCGGCCAGAGCCGTGACGCCGAGAACGGCTAGGGCCACCACGGTCAGGGCCTTTGTCCTGACCGGAGGCCGGTCCTGGCGGTCATCTTCGAACAGGGTGCCGTTGGTGTGGCGGTTCCGGGCGTCCTCAGCGAGGTACCGGATCAACCAGGTGATCCGGTCCACACTGACCCGGCTCTCCCGGTAGAGGTCCGCGATCTCGGCGGCGAGGCTGCTGCGGACCTGAGCGGTGTGGGCGAGCCAGGCGTCCGGCGTGAACTCGTGGGGCGTGCGAACGCTGAAGTAGTGATCGAACGAATGGCGGACGCGTTTGGTGAACCCGTCCACGTCAGAGGAGGGGCCGTGCGTGTGCGGGACGCTGGTCCCGGCAGTGAGGTCCAACCGGGGTTCCCGGCCCCACCACCGGTCGCCGAAGCGGGCCGCAGTCAGCATCGCGCTGAGCGCCACCAGCAACTCGACGATCGCCTTGGCCGGATCAGCGACCAGTGCCAGGGCCCAGAGCAGCACGCTGCTGACGACGAACAGGACCGTCCGGACAGGGAGGGCCGCCTTGGCGGCGGCAGCGGTGCTCGGGTGGGGCGGAACGGCCCGCGCACCGATGGGGACAGGTGCGAAGTAGGCCCAGACCCGCTGGCCCCGGTCGTTGCCGAAGCGCTCCGCCCTGGCTCGTTCGCGGGTCTCCGCCCACAGACCGTCCTTCAGCCCTCCAGTGAGCATGAGGTCGAGGTGGCGGAGGATCGCGTTGTGCTGTCGGAGCGGCAGGTCTTGCAGCTGCTTCAGCACGGGTCCGGTCTCGCCGTCGGCAGTGCTGAGCACCGCCAACAGGCCGAACGTGACGCGCAGGGCTTCCTTCCACTCGTCCTCGACGAAGCTCCGTACGAGCCCGGAGATGTAGTGCAGCCGTTGGACCTCTTCGGTGCTGAGATCGTCGTAGGTGCGTGCGCTGAGTGCGGCTAGCACCCAGTGGAAACGAACCTCCGCGCTGTCGTACCCGTGGGCGATCGCATCGGTGATCATTTCGCGGGCGCGGCTCGGGATGCCGTCCTCGAGTAACCGCACCCCCACCCTGTACTTCTCCTGCGGCGAAGCGTCCGGGTGGACGAAGTAGACGTTGGAGTTGTGCACGGTCTCAGCCTGGATTCCGACGGTGGAGTCGTAGGCGGCCGAGTTGTATGCGGCATCGTTGCCATGGCTCATGCCAGGTCACCGGCCGCAGCCACCATGGGGGCCAGCTCGGCCACCAGTGCGGGGCACTCCGCGACCAAGCCACGCAGCCTCCTGAGCGTCATGGCCGTCCGTTTCGACGATTCAGGGGTGTTGCTCCCGGCCGTCCGGAGAGCGGAGTCCAGATCGTTCAGGGCCTCTCGATAGGTGTCCTCGTCGAGGGCGCCCTCAGCACGGTGCCGCCGCAACTGCTCGCGGAAACCGTTCAGCTCTGCGATCAGGTCCGTCGTGCCGGATGCCTTCGGGGCCGAGTTCATGTGGACGCTGCTGCCCGTGACCGAGCCAGCCATGATTCCGACGCTGCTGTGGTGGGCGGTGTTGCTGACGCGTCGGTCGAACTGGTCGGCCGAACGGACGCTGTCGTCCTGGGACATTGCGGTCTCCTCCTGTTCCCCCGACAGCTCCACTGCCAACCGGGTGGCGAACGCAGCCGCGTTCGCTGCGGCCCGCGGCTGCCAGTTGCGGTCCTCCGCACTGTTCTTCGTGCCGTCCGCCCGGTCGCTGATCCCTCGGATGATGGCCACCGGTGCCCCGTTGAGATGGCCGGCCTGCGCCACACCGGCCGCCTCCATCTCGATGGCGAGTGCGTCGTTGTAGTGCTGTCGAATCCACTTCGCCTCGGCCGAGATCCTCGAGTTCTGGACGACCTCGCCAGCGGCGATTGCTCCGAAGCGCACTTGCGGCACGTCCTCGTGACCGGACATGGGGTCCGCCCAGTCGTTCAGGCGGGCCAGGTGCGAGGCGAGCTGGCTGATGCCGTGCGGTGCTTCCCATACTCGAGGGCGGGCTTTGAGTCCGTCGTCCTCGCTGGTGCCGCCGTGGTAGGCGTACACGTGTGTCGCCATCACCACGTCGCCCAGCCTGGCGGTGTCCCACAGGGCTCCGGCGACCCCGACGAACAGCACGGCCGGCGGCGAGAATTCCTGAATCGCGCGTTCGGCGATCACTGCGGCGGAACTGTTCCCTTTGCTCGTCAGGCCAAGGGCGACACGGCACGATGTGCCCTGCACGGTTCCCACCTCGAACCGGGTACCACGCTTGTGGCGATGCACCTGCGTACCTGCGAACTTCTGGCGCATGGCCTGGTATTCAAGATTGAGGGCAGTGAGAACCACCACCTGGCCACTCGGCATCTATTCCTCTTTCTCTCTCGTGTTTTCGTCCATCGCGGATGGCGCGGGTCGGATCAGCGGTGGGAACAGCACGGTTTTCGGGCCGGCTCGGTACAGCCGTGCGGGCCGTCCTCCTGTGGTCCTGCGACTCGTGCCGACTGGGACGATGAATCCCTTCGCGGCTTGGACCTTCCGGTAGAAGTTCCGGGTGTCGAGTTCGGTGCCCCAGACGGCTTCGTACACTTGTTGCAGCTCTGCGATGGTGAAGATCTCCCTGCAGAACGCTGTGGCCAGAGCCGAGAACTCAAGCTTGGTGCGCGCATGTTCGATCCCGTCCGTGGCGATTCGGCGGTGGTCGAAGGCGAGCTTCACCTCGCCGGACAGGACGGCTTCCGCGGGAACCCACGCGGCATCGGTTGCATCCGTTCCCGCTACCGGGTCGGGCAGCCCCGGCGCGATCGCCAGGTGGGCTACGGAGACGACTCGGCCCCGCGGATCGCGGCCCGAGTCCCCGTAGGTGGCCAGCTGCTCAAGGTGCACCCAACCGGCGGTCAGTGCCGTTTCCTCGCTCAGTTCGCGGTGGGCGGCATCCAGAATCTCCTCGCCATCGTGGTTCAGAAATCCTCCGGGTAGGGCGGGCATGCCCCGGAAGGGATCTTCGCCCCGCTCCACCAGGAGCACGTGGAGGCGGCTCTCCTTCAGCGTCAGGATCACGAGATCGACCGTCAGTAGTACAGGAGGTGGTGACCACACGTCATCTTGCATGCCCTGCAAGGTACTTCAGTTACTGTCACTTGCACAATAAGGAGGAGTGGGGGTAGTTATGCCACTCGACTGCATAGCCGGGGTGCGTGCGGCAGGACCGTACGGATCGACCAGCTGGCACCGACTTCACCAGTCAGTTCCGGTTTCGGGGCTCCCGCAGCCGGTGCTGCCCACATGGTGAACCGCCTGGCTGATGCCGCCTCCCCGTACTTGTTGCAGCCTGCTGACAACCCTGCCGACTGGTGGGAGCGGTCCCCGGAGGCGTTCGAGGAGGCGCGGCGCCGACACGTGCCCGTGCTTCTCGCCGTGGGGTGAGGTCGATGGTCTCCGCCCGATAGGCGATGACGTCCGGTCCGCGGTTGGTGAGCGGAACCTCCTGCAGGCGGACGTCGAAGTCCGTGTCGACGTTCCAGTCCGGGCCCGCGGCAGCGTCCAGGGCATTGGCCAGGATCCGAGCCAGCCGGTTGCGTTGCTTGGAGGCGCTCGGGCTCACGACGGCCATCCCGTCCACGATCTCGATGCCGGCGCACTGCTCGTCGGACCAGGAGTCGTACTGCTCCGCGCTGATCTGCGAATGCATCCACGCGGGCGCCACCATCTCGGGGGGCATGGTGTACCTCCTTCGAGGAGCCTCGGCAGTTCTGGCACCGTTGTGCTCAGCCTGCTGTTCTGCCATGCCGGGGCACCTGATTCGGAAGACGGGCGGGCTTCGCTGTCGGGGCGGGGCGCTGTGAGAGGCTGGATCGCATGAATCGGCTGGCCGGTGTGACCTCGCCTTATCTGCTTCAGCATGCTGACAATCCGGTCGACTGGTGGCCCTGGTCGACCGAGGCCTTCGAGGAGGCGAAACGGCGCGACGTACCCGTTCTGCTCTCCGTCGGGTACTCGGCATGTCACTGGTGCCACGTCATGGCCCACGAGTCCTTCGAGGACGAGGCGACCGCCGCGCTCATGAACGAGAAGTTCGTGAACGTCAAGGTCGACCGCGAGGAGCGGCCCGACGTCGATGCCGTCTATATGGAGGCCGTGCAGGCCGCGACGGGGCAGGGCGGGTGGCCCATGACCGTCTTCCTGACCCCCGATGCCGAACCCTTCTACTTCGGCACCTACTTCCCGCCGGAGCCCCGGCACGGCATGCCCTCCTTCCCGCAGGTCCTCGACGGCGTGCACCGCGCGTGGACGGACCGGCGCGGCGAGGTCGCCGAGGTGGCGGGCAAGATCGTGCGGGACCTCGGCGAGCGGCAGCTCACGCACAACGCCGACGAGAAGCCCGGTGAGGACGAGCTCGCGCAGGCGCTGCTCGGGCTGACCCGCGACTACGACGCGACGCGCGGCGGATTCGGCGGCGCCCCCAAGTTCCCGCCGTCGATGGCGGTCGAGTTCCTGCTGCGGCACTACGCCCGCACGGGCGCCGAGGGCGCGCTGCAGATGGCCGCGGACACCTGTGAGCGGATGGCGCGCGGCGGCATCTACGACCAGCTCGGCGGCGGCTTCGCGCGCTACTCCGTCGACCGCGAGTGGATCGTGCCGCACTTCGAGAAGATGCTGTACGACAACGCGCTGCTGTGCCGCGCGTACGCCCATCTGTGGCGGGCCACCGGATCGGACCTGGCGCGCCGTGTCGCCCTGGAGACCGCGGACTTCATGGTCCGTGAACTCCGCACGAACGAGGGCGGGTTCGCCTCCGCGCTCGACGCGGACAGCGAGGATCCGGCGACCGGCGCGCACGTCGAGGGCGCGTACTACGTATGGACGCCCGCGCAGTTGAGGGAGGTCCTGGGCGAGGCTGATGCGGAGCTCGCCGTTGAGTGTTACGGCGTGACGGCGGAAGGCACCTTCGAGGAGGGTGCCTCTGTTCTCCAACTGCCGCGGAGGGAAGGGCCGGACGCGGATTCCGACCGCCTCGCCTCGATTCGGGAACGGCTTCTCGTCGCGCGCGCCGAGCGGCCCGCCCCCGGCCGTGACGACAAGGTCGTCGCCGCCTGGAACGGCCTGGCGATCGCCGCGCTCGCCGAGGTCGGCGCGTACTTCGACCGCCCCGATCTGATCGCGGCCGCCGTGGGCGCGGGGGACCTTCTCGTACGACTCCACATGGATGCCCGCGCCCGGCTCGCCCGGACCTCCAAGGACGGTCAAGTCGGCGCCAACGCCGGTGTGTTGGAGGACTACGCCGACGTCGCCGAGGGCTTCCTCGTGCTGGCCTCCGTGACGGGGGAGGGCGTCTGGCTGGAGTTCGCGGGATTCCTCCTCGACCACGTCCTCGGCCAGTTCGTGGAGGCGGAGAGCGGGGCGCTGTTCGACACGGCGGCCGACGCCGAGCAGCTGATCCGCCGCCCGCAGGACCCCACGGACAACGCGGCGCCCTCCGGGTGGACGGCCGCCGCGGGTGCCCTCCTGTCGTACGCGGCGCAGACCGGCGCCGAGCCGCACCGCACGGCGGCGGAGCGCGCGCTGGGCATCGTCAAGGCGCTCGGCCCGCGCGTGCCGCGCTTCATCGGCCACGGCCTCGCCGTCGCGGAGGCGGCCCTTGACGGGCCGCGCGAGGTGGCGGTCGTGGGGGAGGTCCTCGGCGACCTGCACCGCACGGCACTGCTGGGGACGGCGCCGGGCGTGGTCGTCGCGGCGGGGCCGCCGGACTCCGGCGAACTCCCGCTGCTCGCGGGGAGGGGGCTGGTCGCCGGTCGGCCGGCGGCGTACGTCTGCCGCGGCTTCGTCTGCGACGCGCCGACGACGGACCCGGCCGAGCTGGCGGCGAAGCTGTCAGGGTGAACCCGTGAACCCGTGAACCCGTGAACCCGTGAACCCGTGAACCCGTGAACCGGTGAACCTGTGAACCTGGGGCTTCGCCCCAGACCCCGCTCCTCGAACGCCGGAGGGGCTGAGATCTCAAGCTCCGCCGAACTCCTCCACCGCTCGCCCCACGATCGCCTCGAGGTGATCGTGGTGGGCGCCCCGCCAGTACACGCGGACGCAGTCCCCGCACTGGGCGAAGACGTCGTACGTGCCGCGTGTCCCGCCCTCAAGGAGGTCGGCGACCTCGTCCTTCGTCGCGGAGCGGAGCGTGCCGTTGCAGGCGGTGCAGCGGGTCCAGGGGGTCAGGGCGGGGGCGAACCGGCCGAGGACGTCGCGGAGTTGGTCGTCCGGGCGGTCGCTGTAGACGTACGCGCCCGCCCACAGCTCGCGGCGGCGCAGCAGGCCCCGGTCGCGGCTGAGGAGCACGCGGCGCTCGGCGGCCGAGCGCGCGGCGAGGGCCGGGTCGCCGATGTCCGTGCTCTCGTACGCCGTGTCGACGCCGAGCAGCCTGAGCCGCCGCGCCAGCGTGCCGAGATGGACGTCGAGGAGGAAGCGGAGCGGGGCGCCGGGGACGGGCTGGGGCCGCGTCACCGCGCGTACGGCGACGGTCTCGCCCGCCGCGGGGACGTGCCCCACGGCGACCTCCGCGCCGTCCACCACGAGTGCGCCGACCTCCGTCAAGGGCACGCCGAGCGACTCGACGACGTGCCCGAGCGTGGACGCGCCGTCCGTGACGGCCTTGGTGGGGCCCTTCCTTCGCTCGTGCGGGACGAACAGGGCCAGCTCGGGGGCGAAGCTGACGACGATCTCCGGTCCGTTCATGCGGTCAGGATGGCACGGCGAGTGCCGTGGCCACCCGAGGTTTCCGCCCGCCCCTCAGCTGTCCGCCCCTCAGCCGTCCGCCCCTCAGTCGTCCGCCCTTCAGCTGTCCGAGGTACCGGCGAACCCGAACCCGCCCACCAGCATGTCGAGCGTCCGGTCCAGGAGAGCGGTCAGATCGTCCTGGTGGTCGCGCTCCGCCCAGTACGCCGTGGTCTCGGTGAGTGCGCCGATCAGGCCCATGGCGAAGGCACGCACCTCCAGGTCCCCGGGGTCACGGTCGGTGCGGTCCGCGATGACGCGGCACAGGATGGCGCCGGTGACCGACATGCTCTCCAGCATCCGGGAGCGCACGGCGGGCACCTCGGCCATCAGCTTCGTCCGCAGCATGGTCACCTCGGGCTCCTCCGCGAAGCCGAGGCCGACCGTCCGGTGCAGCACGTGCCGCAGCGACTCCACGAACGGCTCGTCGGCGGGCCGCTCCCGCAACTCGCTCTCCAGGAACGGGTCGTACTCGTCGGTGAGGACGATGTCCTCCTTGGTGGGGAAGTAGCGGAAGACGGTCGAGGGGGAGACCTCCGCCGCCTCCGCGATCTGCTCGACCGTCGTCGCCTCGTACCCCTGTTCCGCGATCAGCCGGTAGGTCGCCTCCCGGATCGCCAGGCGGGTCTTGAGCTTCTTGCGCTCGCGAAGGCCCAGCAGGGGGGCGCTCGCGGGTGCGGAGGTTCGTGCGGCCGTCATGACGTCATTGTCGGGCATCCGTCCGGGCCGTGCTCCGGGCCGCGGGCCGCCCGGGCCTGTCGACCCTGCCGGGCAGGAACGCGGCGACGAACAGCGCCGTCACCAGCGCGGCGACACCGCTGACCAGCAGGACGAGATCCATTCCGTGCAGGTACGCGGAGTTCGCGGACTCGGCGAGGCCCGGCGTGCCGAGCCGTTCGGCCACGGCGTGCGCGGCGACCACCGAGTCGTCCGCCGCCCCGGCCGCGGGCCCCGGCAGACCGGCGGTGTCGAGCCGGTCGGCGTAGGCCCCGGCGAGCAGCGAGCCGAGCAGCGCGATCCCGAGGGCGCTGCCCACCTGTCGTACGGTCATCAGCAGGCCCGAGCCGGATCCGGCGCGCTCCACGGGCAGCGCGCCGAGCGCCGAGTCCATGGACGGCACGACGGCGAAGCCGAAGCCCACACCGGCCACCGAGAGCCACAGCGCGGTGAAGCCGTAGCCGCTGTCGACGTCCGTGCGGCTGCCGAGGATCGCGGCGAAGGCGAGGACCACGAGCCCGCCGCTGATCACCGCGCGGGCCCCGAAGCGCCGCACCACGGGCTCGGCGCCCTTCGCCGCGACCAGGAGCCCGCCCATCATCGGCAGCATGCGCAGGCCGGTGCCGAAGGCGTCGTTGCCGAGGACGGCCTGGAGGTACTGCGGCAGCACGAACATCAGGCCGGAGAGCACGAACATCACCAGCGTCGCCGCGATCGTGTTCAGGAGGAAGGCGCGGTCGCGCAGCAGTGACATGTCGAGCATCGGGCGCGTCATGCGGCGCTCGCGCAGGACGAGTGCGGCGAGCAGCAGGGCGCCGCCCGCGAGCATCCCGAGGACGAGGAGGTCGGACCAGCCGCGCCCCGGCGCCTCGATGATGCCGTAGATGAGCGCGCCGAGTCCGGCGGCGGTCAGCGCGGTGGAGACGATGTCGACCCTGGGGGACGCGGGGTCGCTGGTCTCGGGCAGCAGGAACAGGCAGGCGGCCAGGCCGATCGCGACCATCGGGATGTTGATCAGGAAGATCGAGCCCCACCAGAAGTGGTCGAGCAGCCAGCCGCCGATGATCGGACCGAGCGGCGCGCCGAGTGCGGAGGCCGCGGAGACGATGCCGACGGCCTTGGTGCGCTCGCCCGGCGCGAAGAGCGCGGGCAGCACGGCCAGCGCGAGCGGCATGACGAGCGCGCCGCCCACGCCCATGACGGCGCGGGCCACGACGACGAGGGAGACGTCGTCGGCCAGGGTGCCGATCAGCGAGCCCGCGAGGAAGATCCCGAGCCCCGTCATCAGCATCCTGCGCCGCCCGAACCGGTCGCCGAGGAGCCCGGCGGGAAGCATCAGCGAGGCGAAGACCACGACGTACGCGTCCGCCATCCACTGTTGCTCACCGGTGCTAGCGCCGAGCTGTCCGGCCATCGTCGGCAGCGCGACATTGAGGATCGTCATGTCGAAGCCGAGCACGAGCAGGCTCGCGACCAGGGCGCCGAGCGCCCACCAGCGGCGGGGGTCGCCTTGGTGTGCGGCGGCAGGGGAATTTCTGACAGTTGCCATGAAGTGAGAGTAACTCTCAAAAGAGAGTTGCTGTCAATATCGGGCAGGGGAAGTCGGGCAGGGGAAGTCGGGCATGAAAAAAGTGGCCGCGGCTGGGGAGCCGCGGCCACTGGGGGAGAGGGGAGGGGTGCGTCAGCCGTGCTGGTACGCCACCAGGGAGATGCCGACGTAGTGCACGGCGAACGCCGCGAGCGTCAGCGAGTGGAAGACCTCGTGGAAGCCGAAGAAGCGGGGCGAGGGGTTGGGGCGCTTGATGCCGTAGATCACGCCGCCCGCGCTGTAGAGCAGTCCGCCGACGACGACCAGGACGAGCACCGCGATGCCGCCGGTGCGCATGAAGTCCGGCAGGAAGAAGACGGCGGCCCAGCCCATCGCGATGTAGCACGGCGTGTAGAGCCAGCGCGGGGCGCCGACCCAGAAGACGCGGAAGGCGATGCCCGCGACGGCGGCCCCCCAGACGCCCCAGAGCAGCCACTGCCCCGTCGCGTCGGGGAGCAGCAGCATCGTCAGCGGGGTGTAGGTGCCCGCGATGATCAGGAAGATGTTGGAGTGGTCGAGCCTGCGCAGGACGCCGTCGGCCCGCGGGCCCCAGTTGCCCCGGTGGTAGAGCGCGCTCACGCCGAAGAGGAGACACGCGGTCAGGGCGAAGATGCCGCAGGCGATCCGGCCGCGGGTGGAGTCCGCGAGCGCGGTGAGCACCAGGCCGGAGATCAGCACCGCGGGGAACATGCCGGCGTGCAGCCAGCCGCGCATCTTCGGCTTCGCGGGGAGCGGCAGGGGCAGCGCGGATGAAGCGAGTGAACCGGCGCCCGCGGGCTCCGGGATCGCTTCGGGGACGGGGGCGGTCATGAGCCGCATCGTACCTACGGACCCGTAAGTCGGACATCAACCGGACGCAACCCTGACGTCCCCGTACAAGTGGCGATGCTCACGCCGCTCAGGTGTGAGGCCCTCTGGACAGATGCGCGGTTGCGTCGGATGATCAAATGAGTGCGGTCGGCACCGGATGAGCGCCAGAGGGAACTACACGTGAAGCGTCCGGGTCGCAGCCCCCACGGGGCATACATCATCAAAAACCCCTCGATTAGGAGCAATCGTGGCGCGCGACATCGCGGCTCCCGTGTCCCTGGACACAGTCCCGACCAACCACCAGGAGCTGGTCTCCTGGGTCAACGAGATCGCCGAACTGACGCAGCCGGACAGGGTCGTCTGGTGTGACGGCTCCGAGGCCGAGTACGAGCGCCTGTGCGAAGAGCTCGTGGCCAAGGGCACGTTCAAGAAGCTCGACCCGATCAAGCGTCCGAACTCGTACTACGCGGCCTCCGACCCGACCGATGTCGCGCGCGTCGAGGACCGCACCTTCATCTGCTCCGAGAAGGAGGCGGACGCGGGCCCGACCAACCACTGGAAGGCCCCCGCCGAGATGCGGGAGATCTTCCAGGGGGAGAAGGGCGTCTTCCGCGGCTCGATGCGCGGCCGGACGATGTACGTCGTGCCGTTCTGCATGGGCCCGGTCGGGTCACCGCTGTCCGCCATCGGTGTGGAGATCACCGACTCCGCGTACGTCGCCGTCTCCATGCGCACCATGACCCGCATGGGCCAGGCCGTCCTTGACGAGCTCGGCGAGGACGGGTTCTTCGTGAAGGCCGTCCACACGCTGGGCGCCCCGCTGGCCGACGTTCCCCAAGCTCTCGACTCCGCTCGAGCAGGGGAGGCCCCATTGGCCGACGTGCCGTGGCCCTGCAACTCCACGAAGTACATCTCGCACTTCCCCGAGGACCGCGAGATCTGGTCGTACGGCTCCGGCTACGGCGGCAACGCCCTGCTCGGCAAGAAGTGCTACGCCCTGCGCATCGCCTCCGTCATGGCGCGCGACGAGGGCTGGCTCGCCGAGCACATGCTGATCCTCAAGCTCACTCCGCCGCAGGGTGAGTCGAAGTACGTCGCCGCCGCGTTCCCCTCCGCCTGCGGCAAGACCAACCTCGCCATGCTGGAGCCCACGATCTCCGGCTGGACCGTCGAGACCATCGGCGACGACATCGCCTGGATGCGGTTCGGCGAGGACGGCCGCCTCTACGCGATCAACCCCGAGGCGGGCTTCTTCGGCGTCGCGCCCGGCACCGGCGAGCACACCAACGCCAACGCGATGAAGACGCTGTGGGGCAACTCCGTCTTCACTAACGTGGCGCTCACGGACGACGGCGACGTCTGGTGGGAGGGCATGACGGAGGAGACTCCGAAGCACCTCACGGACTGGAAGGGCAACGACTGGACCCCCGAGTCCGGCGTCCCGGCCGCGCACCCCAACGCCCGCTTCACCACGCCCGCCTCGCAGTGCCCGATCATCGCGCCCGAGTGGGAGGACCCCAAGGGCGTGCCGATCTCGGCGATCCTCTTCGGCGGCCGCCGCGCCTCCGCCGTGCCGCTGGTGACCGAGTCCTTCGACTGGAACCACGGTGTCTTCCTCGGCGCGAACGTCGCCTCGGAGAAGACCGCCGCCGCCGAGGGCAAGGTCGGCGAGCTGCGCCGCGACCCGTTCGCCATGCTGCCGTTCTGCGGCTACAACATGGGCGACTACATGAACCACTGGGTCAAGGTCGGCTCGGACAAGGACCAGGCGAAGCTGCCCAAGATCTACTACGTCAACTGGTTCCGGAAGAACGCGGACGGCAAGTTCGTGTGGCCCGGATTCGGTGAGAACTCCCGCGTCCTGAAGTGGATCGTGGACCGCCTGGACGGCCGGGCCGAGGGCGTCGAGACGCCGATCGGCATCCTGCCGACGGTCGACTCGCTGGACACGGACGGGCTCGAACTGGCCCCCGCCGACCTGGAGTTCCTGCTCACGGTCGACAAGGAGGTCTGGCGCGACGAGGCCTCGCTCGTGCCCGAGCACCTCAACACCTTCGGCGAGCACACGCCCAAGGAGCTGTGGGACGAGTACCGCGCCCTGGTGAAGCGTCTCGGCTGACGCCCGCACGTTCCGGATGAGCCCCGCACAACGGCGTGCGGGGCTCATCCGCATGTGCGGCCGTGTGTGCGGAGGGAACGCATCCGCTCGTACACGCATCTTGTGCACCTTGCCTTCACATGGCCCTCACATGTTTCATGGTGCCCACACGGGGGACCGCTGATCGACGCGTGCCGCCAAGAAAGCCTGTGGGGGGCCGAGTTGAAGAAGTCTCAGCGGTCAAGACGGGTCACGGGCGCCGCGCTCGCGGTGGTCCTCGGCTCGGCGGGCCTGGTCGCCGTCGGGACGCCCGCCGCGTACGCGGCCACGCCGTCGGACGAAGTGGTCAAGCTGCCGATCTCGTACTTCGGGGCGATGGTGGTCGACGACGCGCACGAGCGGATCTACGTCACCGACGGGAACAAGAACGGCAGCGGGGCGAGCGCCGTCCTGGTCTACGACTTCCAGGGCAAGCGCGTCGGCTCGCTCGCCACCGACCAGCCCGCGTCCGGCATGGCGCTCAGCGCGGACGGCGCGACGCTGCAGGTGTCGCAGTCCAACCGCATCCTCTCGTTCGACACGGCGACCCAGACCAGGACCGGCGCCGCGAGCACGCCCTACGACGTCACCTGCGGCCGGGAGATGGCTGTCGCGGGCGGCAAGACGTGGTTCACCGAGACGCCGTACAGCGGCAGTTCCTACTGCGACAGGCCCGACAACAACGCCCTGCTGTACGGGGTCAGCGGCACCGCCTCGTTCAACACCGGCTGGAACAGCGAGGGGCGGCTGAAGCTGGAGTCCGGGCCCGGGGCCCCGGACCGGCTCGTGATGGGGCAGGCGGGCGCGAACAACGCGGCCAACGCGTTCGTCACCACGTTCGACGCGAGCGGCGCCAACTTGGTACGAGGCCCTCAGCGGCGCTTCGCGGACGCCGAGGGCAAGGGCGCGCTCGACCTGAAGGACATCGCCCAGAGCGCCGACGGCAAGCGGATCGCCCTCGCCGACGCGGCGTACGGCACCCGGCTGCTCGACGCGTCGGACCTGTCGGACGCCCCGGTCGGCTACCAGCCGCTGCCGACGGGGGCGAAGGCCACTGCGGTGGCGTTCAGCGGTGACGGAAAGTACGTGGCGCGCGGCGCGGTGGCCGCGGGCAGCGTGTCCGACCTGCTGATCCAGCCCGCCGACCCGGCGGACCGGGGCACGCCGATCGAGTTCGCCTTCGAAGGGGAGCTCGACGGCTCGCAGGTCGTGCCGCAGGGCCTCGGCTGGGCCAAGGACGGCTCGCGGCTGTTCGCGGTGACGTCGGACGGCGGCTTCGGCCACTGGCTGCACATCATCAAGCCCCCGGCCGCCCAGTACGACTCCCGTTTCACCGGCACGCTCGGCACCACGCCAGCCAAGCCCGTGGTCGGCGAGCCGCTCGGCATCCGCGGCAAGCTGGAGCTCGACGGGCCCGCTCCCGCGGAGCCCGTGAAGGTCGCCGCGGTCCGCGAGGACGCCGACGGCACGCAGGAGGTGGCGGCCGCCAAGGTCGCGGCCGACGGCAGCTTCACCGTCCTGGACGTACCGGACAGGCTCGGCGAGGCGACGTACACGCTGCGCTTCCTCGGTGACGTCACGCACCGGCCCGCCGAGGACGTCAAGATCACGGTCGACGTGGCCAAGGCGCCGACGTCGGTCGAGCTGACGGCGCCGGCCGAGGCGACCCGCGCGGGCGGTGTCGAGATCACCGGCAAGCTGGCGGGACAGGGCCGCGCGCTGCCGTCCGGGATCGCGCTGAAGGTGACGCGGACCGACCGGTTCGGCACGACGGGCGAGCTGACGTCGGCGTCGGTCGCGGCCGACGGCACGTTCAGGATCAAGGACCTGCCGAACAAGCGCGGCAAGACGCTCTACGAGGTGAGCTACGACGGCGACGCGCTGCACACGGCGTCGTCGGCGAAGGCCACCGTCAAGATCACCGGCTAGGCGACGCATACCCCCGGTCGTCGTCACCGCTGGTGGCGCCCGGTCCGCGGCCTCCCCGGCCGCGGACCGGGGCCGTTCAGGAGGCGCCGACCAGGCGCGTGGCGTCCGCGTGGACGTCCATGCGCTCGGCGGCCAGGATCGCGGCCGCGGTGTCGGCGCGCGATGCCGCGACGACCAGGGCGCGGCCCGCGAGGGCGTGGGCGCGCTGGTGCAGGGCGGTGAGGTGGGGTTCGTGGATCGCGCTCGCCACGGAGGACCGCGGGGGCTGCGCGCCGAGCCGCAGGCGGGCGACCTGGTCCGCCAACCGCTCGGCGGCCGCGTCCAGTTCGGCGGACGGGGCGAGTGCGCGCAGCTCGTCGGTGACGGCGAGCAGCGCCGCGAGGTGCCCGGCGAGCTGGATGTCCAGCTCCTCCTCGCGGGTGCGGTGCGGGAAGCCCGCGTCGTCGGCCATCGAGTGGACCGACTTGGTGCGGATCGGCTCGTACATGAGATGGCCTCCAAGCGGGTTCTTGAAAGCTATCCTAGCTTAGATTCTGTCTAAAGTTGAGCTGGGCCTATCGGAGCGCCTTCACGGCTGGCCGTAGCCGTCCAGGAAGCGCGCGATCCGGGTGACCGCCTCCGTGAGGTCCGTCGCGGTGGGCAGCGTCACGACCCGGAAGTGATCGGGCTCGGGCCAGTTGAAGCCCGTGCCGTGCACGACCATGATCTTCTCGGCCCGCAGCAGGTCGAGGACCATCTGCCGGTCGTCCTTGATCTTGAAGACCTTCGGGTCGAGCCGGGGGAAGAGGTAGAGCGACCCCTTCGGCTTCACGCAGCTCACGCCGGGGATCTGGGTGAGCAGGTCGTACGCCGTGTCGCGCTGTTCGAGCAGGCGGCCGCCCGGCAGGACGAGGTCGTTGATCGTCTGGCGTCCGCTCAGCGCCGCGACGACGCCGTGCTGGCCCGGCATGTTCGCGCACAGGCGCATGTTGGCGAGGATCGTCAGGCCCTCGATGTACGAGGAGGCGTGCGCCTTCGGGCCCGAGATCGCCATCCAGCCCACCCGGTACCCCGCGACCCGGTACGCCTTCGACATGCCGTTGAACGTGAGGGTCAGCAGGTCGGGGGCGATGGCGGCGGTCGGCGTGTGGGTCGCGCCGTCGTAGAGGATCTTGTCGTAGATCTCGTCCGAGCAGACCAGGAGGTTGTGCCTGCGCGCGATGTCGGTGAGGCCGCGCAGCACGTCCTCGCTGTACACGGCGCCGGTCGGGTTGTTCGGGTTGATGATCACCAGCGCCTTGGTGCGGTCGGTGATCTTGCGCTCGATGTCGGCGAGGTCCGGCATCCAGTCCGCCTGCTCGTCGCAGCGGTAGTGCACGGCGGTGCCGCCGGAGAGGGAGACCGCGGCCGTCCACAGGGGGTAGTCGGGCGCGGGGACGAGCACCTCGTCGCCGTCGTCGAGCAGGCCCTGCATGGCCATCACGATGAGCTCGGAGACGCCGTTGCCGATGAAGACGTGCTCGACGTCGGTCTCGATGCCGAGGGTCTGGTTGTGCATGACGACCGCGCGGCGGGCCGCGAGCAGGCCCTTCGCGTCGCCGTAGCCGTGCGCGTCGCCCACGTTGCGGAGGATGTCCTCCAGGATCTCGGGCGGGCACTCGAAACCGAAGGCGGCGGGGTTGCCGGTGTTGAGCTTGAGGATGCGGTGGCCTGCCGCTTCCAGCCGCATCGCCTCCTCGAGCACCGGGCCCCGGATCTCGTAACAGACGTTGGCGAGCTTCGTCGACTGGATGACCTGCATAGGCGTGAGCTTAAGCGCGTGCGGGGCGGGCCGCTTCGTGTTTTCCACCACGTCGGTTCCGGCCCGTCGGCTCCGGTGACGGGTGGGTGTGGGGCGGGTGGTGGTGGGCAAATCTGTTCTGTCAGCGGTCAGTTGTGTCCGTTTGTGGTCTTGCCCTCGGGGCCCCGGACCTCAACAATGCGCATGACAAAACCGAAGTCACTTCGGTCACACAGTCACTAGAGGGGACCCCCACATGAAGAAGCCTCTCGTCGGTGCGTGCTTCGCCGCCCTCCTGATCGGAGCCACGGCGGCGCCCGCGACGGCAGTGAGCAACGAGGCGCCCGCGAAGCCGAGGGCCAAGGCCGTCGACTTCTCGGGAACGGTGGCGCTCAGCAACTGTTCCGGCTCCGTCGTCCGCGTGCCCGACTCCAAGCCCGGCGACCCCGCGCTCGTCCTGTCCAACGGGCACTGCCTGGAGAGCGGCTTCCCCGGGCCCGGTGAGGTCCTCGTCGACAAGCCGTCGACCAGGAGCTTCACGCTGCTCAACGCCTCGGGCGGCAACGCGGGCACGGTCAAGGCCAGCAAGATCGCTTACGGCACGATGACCGACACCGACATCTCGCTCTACCAGCTCACCAGCACCTACAGCGACATCGAGAGCAAGTACGGGATCAAGGCCCTCGAACTGAACTCGGCGCGCCCCGAGCAGGGCCGGGCGATCACCGTCGCCTCCGGCTACTGGAAGAAGCTGTACAAGTGCAACGTCGACGGCTTCGCGTACCGCCTCAAGGAGGGGAACTGGACCTGGAAGGACTCGGTCCGCTACACCCCGGCCTGCGAGACGATCGGCGGCACGTCCGGCTCTCCGGTGATCGACGACGAGACCGGCAAGGTCGTCGCCGTCAACAACACCGGCAACGAGAGCGGTGAGGAGTGCACGGACAACAACCCGTGCGAGGTCGACGAGAACGGCAAGGTCACGGTCCGCGAAGGCATCAACTACGCGCAGCAGACCTACTGGATCGTGCCGTGCGTCGCGCCCGGCAACAAGATCGACCTGAGCAGGGCGGGCTGTGAGCTGCCGAAGCCCTCGGCGGTGAAGTAGTCCCCCGCGGTCCCGGTGGGGGAGCGGCGCCCGCGGCGCGCCACCCCCACCGGGCACCCGTGCCGGGCGGAAACCTGTCGCGGCCGAAGCAGACATGCGTCGGTACCGTTGGTAGCGTTCCCCTGGTGAAACCCTCGCACGGACCCGACCGGCTCGACGACGACGACTACCCCGCCTACACGATGGGCCGGGCCGCCGAGATGATCGGTGCCACGCCGGGCTTCCTGCGGGCGGTCGGCGAGGCCGGGCTGATCACGCCGCTGCGCTCCGACGGCGGCCACCGCCGCTACTCCCGCTACCAGTTGCGCATCGCCGCGCGCGCCCGCGAGCTCGTCGACCAGGGCACGCCGGTCGAGGCGGCCTGCCGCATCGTCATCCTGGAGGACCAGCTCGAGGACGCGCTGCGCCTCAACGAGGAGCTCCGCCGCGGGGAGGTCTGACGGATATCTGTTCCGGCAAATACAGAATTTCGCACCATGCGCGATGAGGGTTAATCGAGGGTGACGGTTCCGGTCGACAGTTCTAAAGAAGTAATCCGGCACGGAAGCGAGCGCCGTGCTACTGTCGATATCAGTTGCAGTTGTGGTTCCCAGAGACTCCAGGTGCTCCGGTTGGCGATCAGTGCCGACGGGGCACTTTGTATTGCCGGATCTTTTTCCGGACGGGGCAATCATCGCGGCGACGTGGAGTCCGCACAGTGTGGGCTTCCGGGCACTGCCCCGAAGGAGATATGACATGGCTACTGGCACCGTGAAGTGGTTCAACGCGGAAAAGGGCTTCGGCTTCATCGAGCAGGAGGGTGGCGGCGCTGACGTCTTCGCCCACTACTCGAACATCGCCACCCAGGGCTTCCGCGAGCTCCAGGAGGGTCAGAAGGTGACCTTCGACGTCACGCAGGGCCAGAAGGGCCCGCAGGCCGAGAACATCGTTCCCGCCTGACGCTGACGCGTACTTCGTAGTCGGGGCCCGCACTTCGGTGCGGGCCCCGACTCGTTGCATTTCCGGGATGAATTCCCGCGTTCTGAATTGTTTTTCATTTCTTCACCGGGTGCTTGGGTTATTTCCGTCGCCGGTGGGAATTCCGTCCCGCGCGCCGTGTCGCTGAAGGCTGCCGCTGAAGGCCGCCGCCGCACCGGGCAGCCAGCCGAGCGCCAGGCCCCACAGCGCGCCGAAGAGCGCCCCGGCCAGGGCGAGGCCCAGCCAGCCCCAGATGCCCGCCTCGACCATGCGGGCCGCGACCATGCCCCGCCAGACGCCCGCCGCGCCCGCGCCCGCGATCAGCGCAGTCCAGCCCGCGAGCAGCCGCCGCCCCTTGCCCGCCACCGGGCGTTTGCGCAGGTGGCGGCGCATCCGCGCGGCGGCAACGGCGATCAGGAGCAGGGCCGCGAAGTCCTCGCAGAGCTGCCAGGACCAGTCCGTCGCGCCCAGCGGGGTCGCCCGCAGGCCCGGCAGGGCGAAAGGCACGCCGAGCGCGCTCGGCGCCACCGAGAGGCCCGCCCGCGCCGTGAACGCGGTCAGCAGGGTCGCGCTGCCGTGCAGCAGGACGAGCAGCAGGCAGACGCAGGCCACCACGACCGTGCCGTCCGTCCGCGCCCGCAGCGCGTCGATCGTCGTCCGCATGGCGCGTCACTGTAGGCGGCGCGGGCCGGTGCCGACAGGGTTCTGACCGAAGAAAAGTGAACAATGCTCAGGTCTGTTGCGACGGGGTGCCCGCGATCTACCATCCGGGCCATGAAATCCCTTGAGGCGTGGCGGACTTGGGCCCTCGGCGGTGTCGTGCTCGCCGTCGCGGCCGCCCTCCTCGTCGCGGTCGGCCCCGAGGGCGCGGGCGCCGGGCGCGCCGACACCGCGAGCGGCCACCGGTGGATCACCGACCGGCAGGGCAGGGCGCTCGTGCTGCGCGGTCTGTCCACGGCGAGCAGCGCCAAGTCGGCGGCCGACGGCATGCCGTGGATCGAGGAGAAGGACGTCGCGCGCGAACGGCGCGAGCTGGGCACGAACTTCGTCCGCTTCCTCGTCCAGTGGCGCAACGTCGAGCCCGCGCCCGGGAAGTACGACAGGACGTATCTGCGGAAGGTCGCCGAGCGCGTGCGCTGGTACGGCGAGCGGGGCTATCACGTGCTGCTCGACATGCACCAGGACGTGTACGGGCCCGCGGTCGGCGGCAACGGCGCCCCGCCGTGGGCCACCGAGACCGACGGGCTGCCCGCCGCCCCCACCGACCCCTGGGAACTCGGCTACGCCGAGCCCGGGACCGTCCGCGCCTTCGACCGTTTCTGGGGGACGGTCGAAGGCGGCGGGCGCGATCTGCGGGGGCACTACGTCGGCGCCCTGGGGGAGGTGGCCAGGTACTTCGCCGACGACGACACGGTCATCGGATACGACCTGATGAACGAGCCCTGGGGCGGCAGCGTGCAGGGCCCCGCCTTCGAGTCGGGCCCGCTCGCGCGCCTCTACCAGGACGGCATCGACGCCGTCCGTACCGTCGACCGCGACCACTGGATCTTCGTCGAACCGTCCGCCATCGGCGCCAACTGGGGCTTCGCGACAGGACTTCCGCGCCTGGCCGACCCGCGCGGCGACGGTGACGAGGCCCGCATCGCGTACGCGCCCCACCTCTATCCCCTCCCCATGGACCTCGGCGGCGGCTACACCGGCGACGCCTTGGGGCAGGTCGACACCTCGCTGCGGGCCTGGCGCGAGCAGACCGAGAAGGCCGCGCGGCGGCTCGGAGCCCCCGTCGTCATCGGGGAGTTCGGCCTGGACGTGGGGCTGCCCGGCGCCATGGAGTACGTCGAGAAGGTGCAGCGGACGGCCGACGAGATGGGGGCGGGCATCGCGTACTGGTCCAACGACCCCGGCTCCTGGGCCCCTTGGGACGCCGACATGAAGCCGACCGCGCTGCTGCCCGTGCTCGACCGGCCCTACCCCAAGGCCATCGCGGGGGACCCCGTCGCCTACCGGTGGGACGCGGCGGACAAGGCGCTCACGGTGCGCTGGCGGGGCAAGGCCGGTGTGCGGGGCGGCACGGAGGTGTATCTGCCCGCGCGGCACTTCCCCGAGGGCGGGCGCGTGACGGGCGGCGGGAGCGGTCCGGGCGGCGAGCAGGGCTCCTGGGACGCCAAGTCCCGTACGCTCACGCTCGGTTCGGGGCCCGGTGAGCACTCTGTCCGCATCACACCACGTGGGTGAAATGGAAGAGTTCCCACCCCTTGTCCGGCCGCAACACGGACCCCAAGAATGCCCCTGACAACCGCACGACAGGCGTACGTCACAAGGGGGGCTCCACGGATGGGAAAGACCAGCAAGACACTCGCGGGCGGAATACTCGCTCTCGCACTGGCCGGCGCGGGGGCGGCACCGGCCTTCGCGGGACACGGCGGGACGACCGGGAAGCAACCGGCCCCGAAGGCCAAGGCCGTGGACTTCGCGGGGACGGTGGCGCTCAGCAACTGTTCCGGCTCCGTCGTCCGCAGCCCCAAGTCCAAGCCGGACGACCCGGCGCTCGTCCTCACCAACGGCCACTGCGTCGAGTCCGGTTTCCCCGCGGCGGGCGAGGTGATCGTCGACCAGCCGTCCACCCGCACCTTCAAGCTGCTCGACGCCAAGGCGAACGACGTCGCCACGCTCACCGCGTCCAAGGTGTCCTACGCGACGATGACGGACACCGACGTCACGATCTACCAACTCACCAGCAGCTACCGCGACATCACCAAGAAGTACGGCATCAAGCCGCTGGAGCTGTCGGCCGACCACCCGGTGAAGGGGCGCGCCATCACGGTCGTCTCCGGCTACTGGAAGAAGACCTACAGCTGCGACATCGACGGCTTCGCGTACCGCCTCAAGGAAGGCGAGTGGACCTGGAAGGACTCGGTGCGTTACACCTCGGCCTGCCAGACCATCGGGGGCACGTCGGGCTCGCCCGTCATCGACCACAAGACCGGCAAGGTCGCCGCGATCAACAACACGGGCAACGAGGACGGCGAGCGCTGCACCCTCAACAACCCCTGTGAGGTCGACCGCAAGGGCAACGTGACCGTGCGCAAGGACATCAACTACGCGCAGGAGACGTACGGGATCGTGCCGTGCGTCGGCAAGGGCAGCAGCATCGACCTGAACCGGAAGGGCTGCAAGCTGCCCCGGCCGACCGCGGCGCGGCGGTAACGGGCGGGTTCCGTAAGGCTGTTCAGGGAGTCCGGCGCACGGTGCGTCCCGCGATGACGTCCGTGCGTCGGCCGTCCCGCATCACGAACCTGCCGTCGATCAGGACGTGCGGGATGCCGGTCGGGAGCGTGCGGGGGGCCTCGAAGGTGGACCCCGCCGCGACCGTCTCCGGATCGAAGAGGACCAGGTCGGCGCGGTAGCCCTCGCGGACCGTGCCCCGGTCGGCGAGGCGCAGCCGGGCGGCCGGGCGCGAGGTGAGGTGCGCGACGGTCTCCTCCAGGGACAGCACGCCCAACTCGCGGGCGTAGCGGCCCAGGTACTGCGGGAACGTGCCGTACGCGCGCGGGTGCGGCTTGAAGCCCTGGAGGATGCCGTCGCTGCCACCGGTGTGCACCGGGTGCCGCATGATCGCCTGGACGTTCTCCTCGTGGCCCACGTGCTGGAGGATCGTGGAGCCCAGCTTGTCGTTGATGAGGAGACGGCGCGCGGTGACCCACGGCTCCTCGCCGCGCTGGGCGGCGGACTGCGCGATCGTCTTGCCGACGCAGGAGGCCAGGCCCGGGTCGCTCACCCCGGAGATCTCGATCGTGTCCCACTCGATGGGTACGCCGTGGCAGCCGTCGGCGCCGATGACCTCCATGTGGTGGCGGATCTTCTCGGCGGTCCCGTCGTCCTGGAGGCGGGTGAGGATCGCGTCCGGGCCGCCCTCGCTCGCCCAGCTGGGCAGCATGGCGACCAGCGTCGTACAGCCCGGTGTGTAGGGGTACGTGTCGAGGGTGATGTCGGCGCCCTTGGCGAGGGCGGCGTCCAGGAGCGCGAGCAGGTCGGGCGCCTTCCCCTTGTTCACGCCGAAGTTCATGGTGGCGTGGGCGAGGTGGAGGGGGCAGTGCGCGGTACGGGTGAGGTTCACCATCTCCTCGTACGCCTGGAGGGCGCCCGCGCCGTAGCTGCGGTGGTGCGGGCAGTAGTAGCCGCCGAGCCTGGCCACCACCTTGCACAGCTCGGTGAGTTCGGAGTCGTCCGCGTACATGCCGGGCGTGTACGTCAGGCCCGACGACATGCCGACGGCGCCCTCCCGCATCCCCTCGGCGACGAGCTGCTTCATGCGCTCCAGCTCGGCGGGGGTCGCCGGGCGGTCGTCCCAGCCCATGGCGTGCATGCGGACGGTGCCCTGGGGGATCAGGTACGCGGCGTTCACCGCGATGCCGTGGCCGCCGTGCGCGCTGTCCAGCGCGTCCAGGTAGCCGCCGACCGTGCGCCACGTGAAGTCGATGTCGCTGCCGTCGCCGTTCCAGCCGGTGATGGCCTGGCGGACCTGGGCGAGGGTGCGGTCGTCGACGGGGGCGTAGCTCAGGCCGTCCTGGCCGATGACTTCCAGGGTGACGCCCTGGGCGGCCTTCGCGGTGTGCGCGGGGTCCCTGAGGAGGGCGAGGTCGCTGTGGGCGTGCATGTCGATGAAGCCGGGCGCTAGCGCTAGGCCTTGGGCGTCGAGGGTGCTCTGCCCTGTCGGGCGGGGGCCTGCGTCCTCCCCCTCCCGGTGGATCGTGCTGATCCTGCCCTCGTGTACGCCGACGTCGGCGCGGTAGGAGGCACCTCCGGTGCCGTCTATGACGCGTGCGTCTCGGATCACCAGGTCCATGGTGGTGCCTCTCTCTTCGCTTGGCCGCGGGTCTGTTGTGGTGCACCCGGCCTCCGGCCGGGTCTGTCGTTCCCACCCGCACCACCCGTGCGGGTTTCGTCGCCGGGTGCGGGTGGCCCCCGGAGGGGGTTGACCGCCGTCGGCGGCGGACGGGTGGGTGGGGCTTTCGGGGCTCCTACGTTCACTGTCCGGTGCGGGGTAAACGGGTGGGCGGGGTCCCTACGCTCACTGTTCGGTGCGGAGCAAACGGGCGGGCGGGTGGGGAAGGTCCGCCGCGGAGCGGCGGGTTTGGGGGTTCCTGCGTTCACCCTGCGGCGCGGAGGGCCCCCGCCCAAGACCCCCCGGTCAGAAGTACGTGCGGATGTAGTCGACGACCGTCCCGTCCCCCTCGACCAGGGGAATCAGCTGCCACTTGTCGAACGCCGTGCACGGGTGCGAAAGGCCCATCCCGACCCAGTCGCCCACGGCGAGTTCCGCCTCGGGTGTCGTACGGACCCACCCGTGCTGGTCGGAGAGCCCGGTGACCGTGACCCCGGTCGCGGGTCGCTCCACCCCACCCCGTCGTACGACCTGCGCCTCCGGCAGATCGAGGTCGTACGCCGCGTCCCGCTTGCCCGCGTTGGTGAACGCCTGCTCGGCGGAGGGCCGGGAGACGACCTGGGCCCAGAGCCGGAAGGCGGGTTCCAGGGCGCCTTCCTCGGGCACCCGGTTGAACGGGGTGAGGTGCCGGTAGTGCCCGTCGTCGTGCGAGACGTACGCGCCGGAGCGCAGCAACTTCAGGACCGGCAGGGAGAGTTCGGGGATCTCCGCGAACACCTCGGCGACCGCGTCGAACCACGCGCTGCCGCCCGCGCTGACCACGACCTCCGGCAGATCGGCGAACCGCCCCGCCTTGTCGAACTCGACGAGCAGCGCGACGAGCCGCCGCAGCCACGCGGTGACCGTCCCGGTCGAGGCATCGGGCACCTCGCCCTCGTATCCGGCGACGCCCACGAGCCGCAGCGTGTCCGCGCCCGCGACGGCGTTGGCGATCTCGAAGCACTCGGCCTCGGTCCGCGCGCCGGTCCGTGCCCCGTCGCCCGCGGCCAGTTCGACCACGACGTCGACCGGGCGGGTGGCGCCCGCCTCGCTGAGCGCGGCGTGCATGAGGTCGGCTCCGCGTACGGAATCGACGTAACAGACGAAGCGGAAGCCGGGGTCGGCGGTGAGTTCACCGGCGAGCCAGCGCAGCGCCGCCGCGTCGACGAGTTCATTGGCGAGGAAGATCCGCGACACGCCGAACTCCCGGGCCACGCGCACCTGGTGGGGGACCGCGAGCGTGATGCCCCAGGCGCCGCGCTCCAGTTGGCGGTGGAAGAGCTGCGGGGCCATGGACGTCTTGCCGTGCGGGGCGAAGGCGAGGCCGTGCCGCTCGGCGTACGTCTCCATGAGCGCGAGGTTGTGTTCGAGGCGCTCGGCGGAGAGTGCGAGGACCGGGGTGGTGAAGCCGCCGGTGAAGAGGTTCCTGCGCTGGGCCGCGAGCTCGCCGACGGTGAGCCCTTCCGCGTCCGGCGGGAGTCCCTTGAAGCGGTGATCGACCCGCTCGTCCGCGAGTGCGGCCAGGGGATCTGCGGGACGGTCGACGGCGTTGTCGGCGGCCATGGGCGCCTCCTCCAAGAGTGCGTTGCATTATGTGCAACGGTCATTGCGTATGTCGCTTACTGCTGTCTAACATCCGAGCCAACGCCGGGTCAACGGATCCGGAAAGTCGGTTGAGAGGCTGAAGAGATCGTGACCGCACAGGCAGCCGCACGGGCGGCCGCAGAGGCAGCCGCACAGGCAGCGGTGGACGTCGTGGCACTCGGTGAGTCCATGGTCACGTTCCTGCCCGCGCGGCCCGGACGCCTCGCCGACGTGCCGTCCTTCGACCGCGGGATCGGCGGCGCCGAGTCGAACGTCGCCTGCGCCCTGGCCGCCGCGGGGCACACCGCCCGCTGGGTCAGCAGGGTCGGCACCGACGGCTTCGGCGACCACCTCGTGGAGACGATCGCCCGCTACGGAGTGGACACCTCCGCCGTCGGCCGCGACCCGCACCGCCCCACCGGCATCTACTTCCGCACCGCGGACGACCGCGACACCGACGCCCACGAAGTCGTCTACTACCGCGCGGGCTCCGCCGCGTCCGCCATGTCGCCGGGCTCCGTGGACCAGGACGCGCTCACCTCGGGCCGCATCCTGCACCTGTCCGGCATCACGCCCGCGCTCTCCGCCGACTGCCTGGACCTCGTACGCCAGCTCTGCACCCGGCACACCGGCCGGGCGCACCTGGTCTCCTTCGACGTCAACCACCGCCCCGGCCTGTGGAAGGACGCGGGCGCGGGCCCCGACGTCCTGCTCGATCTCGCCCGGGGCGCCGACCTGGTCTTCGTGGGCGAGGACGAGGCGGCCGCGGCCTGGGGCGTGAGCGGCGGCCCCGACGCCATCCGCGCCGCCCTGCCCGAGCCCGCCACGCTCGTCGTCAAGCAGGGCAGCCGCGGCGCCACGGTCTACGGCCACGGCGAGCCCGCCGTCTTCGAGCCCGCCCTGCGCGTGGACGTCGTCGCGCCGGTCGGCGCCGGGGACGCCTTCGCCGCCGGTTTCCTCTCCGCCACCCTGCGCGGCCTGCCGGCCGCGCGGCGCCTGCGGCACGGCCACCTGATGGCCGCCGCCGCGCTCACCGTCCCCGGTGACCTCGCCACACCCCCTGCCCGTGTACACGCCGACCGCCTCGCCGCCCTGGACGACGCCGCCTGGGGGAGACTGCGTCTCGGCCCCGGCTGGACGGCGCGCGTCCCGGAGGACACCGAGGCCGAGGAGGAGGTACGTACCCCATGAGCCAGACCGTCGACCGCGCGCTCTCGATCCTGCCGCTGCTCGCCGAGGGCCCCGCCGACCTGGGCCAGGTCGCCGACCGGCTCGGCGTCCACAAGTCCACGGCGCTCAGGTTGCTCCGCACTCTGCTCGAACACGGCCTGGTATTCCGCCAGTCCGACCAGCGCTACCGCCTGGGCGCGCGGCTCTTCGCGCTCGCCCAGGAGGCCGTCGAGAACCTCGACGTACGCGAGATCGCCCACCCCCACCTCCTCGCGCTCAACGAGAAGTGCGGCCACACGGTCCACCTCGCCGTGTACGAGGAGCAGGAGGTCGTCTACATCGACAAGGTCGAGAGCCGCTATCCGGTGCGGATGTACTCGCGCATCGGCAAGCCGGTGGCCATCACCGTCGCCGCCGTCGCCAAGCTGCTGCTCTCCGACTTCCCGGAAGCCGAGCGCCGCGCCATCGCGGAGAAGCTCGACTACCCCACCTACACGTCCCGTTCGACACCCAACGCCGCAGCGTTCCTGCGGGAGTTGGACAAGGTGCGCGAACAGGGCTGGGCCACCGACCTCGGTGGTCACGAGGAGTCCATCAACTGCATCGGGGCCCCCATCCGCGGTGCGGACGGCCGTGTCGTCGCCGCCATGTCGGTCTCCGCGCCGAACGTGGTCGTCACGGCCGAGGAACTCCTCACCCTCCTTCCGCTGGTGCGCCGCACGGCGGACGCCATCAGCCGGGAGTACTCCGGCGCCGTGCCCGAGGCGAAGGCCGACGCGCGGTCCGATGCGAAAACCACCCCTCTCAAGGAAGCCTGATCAGCGAATGACCGAGAAGATCGCCCTCACCCCGGCCACCCACACCACCCCGCCCGCGAAGTTCTCCCACGGCGTGAAGAAGGGCAACATCCTTCAGGTCGCCGGTCAGGTCGGCTTCCTGCCCGCCGAGGAGGGCAAGGCCCCCACCCCCGCGGGCCCGACCCTGCGCGAGCAGACCCTCCAGACCTTCGCCAACGTCAAGGCGATCCTCGAAGAGGGCGGCGCGACCTGGGACGACGTGATGATGATGCGCGTCTACCTCACGGACGTGGACCACTTCGCGGAGATGAACGAGATCTACAACTCCTACTTCGAGGAGCAGGGTCTGAAGGCCCCGGCCTCCGCCCGCACCACCGTCTACGTGGGCCTGCCCAAGGGCCTGCTCATCGAGATCGACGCGCTCGCAGTCCTGAGCTGACGCGCTCGCCGTTCTGAGCTGACGCGCTCGCCGTTCTGAGCTGACGAGTTCGCCGTTCTGAGCTGACGCGCTCGACGTCCTGAGGACGCGCATCACCCACCAGCAAGCCGTACGTCGTCACGGCACGGCGCCTTCCCCCGGGGCGCCGTGCCGCGATCCCCCCTGCTCCGAAAGTCCCATGCACTTACGAGGTCAAAGATGTCCCCGTCTCCCTTCGCGGCGCTCGCGGCCGCCCCCGCCACCGAGGCGCCACCGCACACCGGCGGAATCCTCACCCTGATCGACGGCACGGCGGGTCTCCTGACCGTCGCCGCGCTCGGCATCGTGCTCCTGCTCTTCCTGATCATCAAGATCAGGCTGCAGCCCTTCGTGGCGCTGCTCGCGGTCTCCATAGTCGTCGGCCTCTCGGCCGGTCTCTCCGTCACCGAACTCTTCGGCACGGTCCAGAAGTCCGACGCGGTCTCGGTCATCGAGTCGGGCATGGGCGGCATCCTCGGCCATGTGGCGATCATCATCGGCCTCGGTACGATGCTCGGCGCGATCCTCGAAGTCTCCGGCGGCGCCGAGGTGTTGGCCTCCCGCCTGCTCGGTCTCTTCGGTGAGAAGCGCGCCCCGCTCGCGATGGGCCTGACGGGCCTCATCTTCGGTGTCCCCGTCTTCTTCGACGTCGGCATCTTCGTCCTCGCACCGATCGTCTACGCCGCGGCGAAGCGCTCCGGCAAGTCGATCCTCCTCTACTGCCTCCCCCTGCTCGCGGGTCTCTCCATGACCCACGCGTTCCTGCCCCCGCACCCCGGTCCGGTGGCCGCGGCGGGTCTCCTGAAGGTGGACCTCGGCTGGGTCATCCTCATGGGCATCGTCTGCGGCATCCCCGCGGTCCTCGCCGCCTGGGTCTACTCCGCCTGGATCGGCAAGCGCATCTTCGTGCCCGTGCCGCAGGACATGGTCGAGGCCGCCGACGAGGCGAAGGCCGCGGTCGTCGCCGAGCAGCGCGCCTCGGGCGTACAGCCCAGCGAGAAGCCGGTGCCGCTCGGCGTCGTCTTCACCATCATCGGTACGCCGCTGCTCCTGATCCTCCTCGCCACCTTCTCCTCGATCGCCTTCGACCCCTCCACGTTCCGGTCGGTCATCGAGTTCTTCGGCAGCCCCTTCGTCGCGCTGACGATCGCCCTGCTGATGGCGTACTACCTGCTCGGCATCCGGCGCGGCTGGTCCCGCAAGTCCCTTGAGACGGTGTCGACTTCGTCCCTCAAGCCGGTCGGCAACATCCTCCTGGTGGTTGGCGCGGGCGGGATCTTCGGCGCGGTCCTCAAGGCCAGCGGCGTCGCCGCGGCCATCTCGGACACCTTCCAGGACGTGGGCCTGCCGATCATCGTCCTCGCCTACCTGCTCTCCCTGATCCTGCGCGTGGCCCAGGGTTCGGCGACGGTCGCGATCGTCACGACGGCGGGCATCGTGGCCCCGCTCCTCTCCGAGGGCGACTACTCGCAGGCGTTCGTGGCCCTGGTCATCATGGCGATCTCGGCGGGCTCGATCTTCGCCTCGCACGTCAATGACGGCGGGTTCTGGATGGTGGCGAAGTACTTCGGCATCAGCGAGCGGGACACGCTGAAGACGTGGACGGTGCTGGAATCGGTCCTGTCGGTGGCCGGGTTCGCGGTCGCGGGCGTGGTGAGCCTGTTCGTGTAGCGATACGTCTCTTCTCTTCTTCTCTCCGGCCGTACGCGGATGGGGCACTCGGCAGCGCTTGCCGGGTGCCCCGTTCGCGTACGGCCGTGAGGTGGCGGGGCCGCTGATGGGGGTTGCCCCCGTCGAGAATGGGGGGACAGCCGTAGTGAGTGGGAGTAGTCGTTCCGCTTAGCGTCTGACGGTATGAGACATATACGGATCCCGACCCTGGGCCTCGCCCTCGCCGCCTGCCTCGGCGCGGCCCCCGCCGCGACCGCCACGGCCACCCCCGCCGGGACCTCCGCCGCGTCGAAGTCCGGTGCCGGGCTCGACCGTTACTACGACCAGCGCCTGGGCTGGGGCGACTGTGCCAAGGGCCCGGACGACGCCATGGGCCGCGACTTGGACAAGGCGGGTGTGCAGTGCGCGGACGTCACCGTGCCGCTCGACTACGCCAAGCCCCAGGGCCGTACGATCACCGTCGCGGTGTCCCGGCTCAAGGCCACCGACACCCGCCACCGCATCGGCTCGATGCTGCTCAACAACGGCGGTCCCGGCAACGGCGCCGTCCAGTCGCCGCCGGAATTCCACGCGTGGATGAAGAAGACGGGGCCGCGGTACGACATCGTCGGCTTCGATCCCCGATTCGTCGGCCGCAGCACCCCGTTGGACTGCGGCTGGAACGTCGGCACCAACCTCTTCTCGGCCGGTCTCAGCCGGGCCAGCTTCGAGCGCCAGGTCGCCCTGCACAAGGACCTGGCCGCCAAGTGCCGTGCCGGCAACGCGGACGTGCTGCCGCACGTGAGCACCCGCAACACCGCCCGCGACATGGACGTCATCCGTGGCGCGCTCGGCGAGAGGAAGATCTCCTACTTCGGCTATTCGTACGGCACTTACCTCGGCACCGTATACACCCAGATGTTCCCGGGACGTACCGACCGCATGGTCCTGGACGGCGCCATCGACCCGCGCAAGTTCGGCCCCCGGCTGCTCAAGGAGGCCGTCGGCGAGAACGAGCGCGCGCTCGCCGACTGGGCCACGTGGGCTGCTGCCCGCGACAACACCTACGGACTCGGCCGCACCCGCGCCCAGGTCCTCGCCACCATCGACGGGGTCATCAAGAAGTCCTCGCGCGCCCCGCTGACCGTCGGCACCGCCCCGGACGCCTTCCGACTCGACGACACCCAGGTCCCGTTCGTGCTCCTCGCCGGGCTCGACAGCGACACCGACGCCTCGCGGGCGTCCCTCGGCGAGCAGGTGTCCGTCCTCGCGAAGGCCGCCGCCGGGCAGGCGCCGACCAAGCTCTCGCCGCAGTTCGCCGGGCTCCTGCGGCTCGCGACGACCGGCGACCAGTCGAACATGGGCAGTTCGCAGACCGCCGTCATCTGCGGCGACGTGGCCGCCCCGCGTGACCCCGAGGTCTACTGGCGCGACATCCAGCGCAGCCGCGCCGCCTACCCGCGCTTCGGCGCGGTGAACAACAACATCGGCCCGTGCGCCTTCTGGGACCGGCCCCGCGAGAAGCCCACCCAGGTCAAGCACGACGCCAAGGCGCTGATCGTGTCCGCCACCGGTGACCCGCGCACCCCGCACAAGGGCGCCGTCGCGCTGCACGACCAGCTCCCCAGCTCCAAGCTGATCACGGTCAAGGGCGCCAACCGGCACGCGGTCTATGGCCTCTACGAGAACGCCTGCGTCGACAAGAAGGTCAACCGCTACCTGGCCACGGGCAAGTTGCCCACCGGCGACCAGAGCTGCGCCAAGTAGTCGCGGCGCTGGGGCCTGTCCGGACGGCGGGCGAAGAAGGTCCCGACCCGGCGCCGTACCTGAGCGAGTGACACCGCCGGGTCGCTGGTGCCGATGAACGCGGCGCTCGGCACACTGATCGTGGGTGGCCGGGCGCCGTGGTTCGCCCAGGGCGCGCGCCCGACCTCAGGCAGGGACGAAGAGGTCCTCGTGGGCCCCGTCGAGGACGAACCCGTTGTCGAAGCGGACCCGCACGCTCACGCGAGGCGTCCGTTCCTGGAAGGCGGTCCACGCGGGTTCCAGGGCGCCGACCTTCTCTTCGAGCTGCCTCCTGCTCTCCGGGGGCATCTCGCGCCCGAAGGAGTCGAGCAGCGACTTGAGCCGCTCGTACTCGCGCACGTCGTCGCCCGCGTCCTCGTGGCCGACCACCTGCTCGACGGTCCCGCCGATGCCCGCCGCCAGGGACAGGAACCCGAGGACGACCCCCGCCACCTCGGCCGAATCGGTCAGCCGGGTGTCCGCTGCCAGCACTACCCGCTGGCCTGCCTTCAGAGTCATCTGCTTCCCAAATCCCCCGCGCCCGCGCGGTGCAGGAACGCCTCCACGAGGCGGTCGGTGAAAGCCTGGTCGACGGGTTCCGCCGTCACCAGGACGCGGTGGTAGACCGGCCCCACGAGCTGGTCGATCTCCGCCGCCATGTCGAGTCCGGCGGCGAGCTGGCCGCGTGCCACCGCGCGTTCCAGCGGGAGCCGGTCGCGTCGGCGCTGTTCGTCGAGGTACCCGGAGCGCAGCGCCGCGGCGAACGCGGGATCGTGCTGGGCGTGCCCGATGAGGGCCTTGAAGACGGCGCCCGCGTCGGACCGGGTGAGGAACAGGGCCAGTTGGCGCAGGTGGGCGCGGAGGTCCGGGGCCAGGTCGCCGTGGTCCGGCGGCGTCAGCGCTTCGGCCGCGTCCTGGAGGAAGGCGTCCAGGAGGATGTCGGTCTTGGTCTTCCACCAGCGGTAGACGGTCTGCTTGGCGACGCCCGCCCGGGCGGCGATGCCCTCGATGGTGACGCCGGTGAAGCCCTTCTCGACCAAGAGGTCGTCGGCCGCCTCAAGGACCGCCTGCCGGGCCTGTTCGCTGCGGCCGTGCCTGTTGCCGTGGTGGCGCGCCGCCGGTGGTGGCCCGGCCGCGGCGTCGGCCGTACGTCCTCGTTCCATGTCTGCCTCCCGGGGCCAGAGTAGGCCAGCATCTCTAGACGCTACGCAACGGTGCGTCTAGTCTAGGTTCATGGCACCCACCAACACCCTCGAAGACCCCCGCGTCGCCTCCGCCCTCGACCGGATGTTCCGGCAGGCCGAACAGGACGAGGCGACCAGCAGGCGGATCCGGGCGGAGTGGCCCCAGGGCTCCGCGCCCCTCGACCCGCAGGAACAGGCCGACGCCAAGGCGGAGGTGTACATGCCGATCTCCGCCCAGGGTGGCCGCCTCCTCTACAACCTGATCCGGGCCGCCCGCCCCGCCACCGTCGTCGAGTTCGGCACGTCCTTCGGCATCTCCACGCTCCACCTCGCCGCCGCGGTGCGCGACAACGGGACGGGGCGCGTGATCAGTACGGAACTGAGCGCCGCCAAGGCCGCGGCCGCCCGCCGGACGTTCGCCGAGACGGGTCTCGACGACCTGATCACCGTCCTCGAAGGAGACGCCCGCGACACCCTCGCCGCGGTCACCGACGCCGCGGACTTCGTCCTCCTCGACGGCTGGAAGGACCTGTGCCTGCCCGTCCTGCGACTCCTCGAACCACGCCTGGCGCCCGGCACGCTCGTCGTCGCCGACGACGTCGACCTGGCGGACCTCGCGCCCTACCTCGACTACGTCCGTGACTCCCGGAACGGGTACCAGAGCGTCACGTTCCCCGTGGAGGACGGCATGGAGATCAGCTGCCGCCTCTGAGCGACCCCACGAGGGTGGGGTTGTCCATACCTCCCGCCGGGGGGCTCCGTCATGGTCGCCCAGCGCTTCCCCATGGGTGAATGATCTTGGTCAGGACGCACCGTCCGGCCGACTGTTCGGCACCACAACACACCGTGCCCGCACGGGAGGCAGGTGCCTCGAACGGTCTCCAAGACATGCGAGGTAACCACCATGACGCAGCCACGAAACCCCGTCTCCACGCGCCGCCGTCTCGCCCTGGGCTCCGTGGCGGCGGTCGCCGCCACGGCGGCACTGGCGATGCCCGCGGCGCAGGCGGCCCAGCCGGACGTCCGAGCGGCCGATTCCGGCCGGGCGGACCTTCAACGGGGCCTGGACGACATCGTCCGCGAGGACGGAACGGTGGGCGCCGAGGCCACCTTGGTGAACGGTCGCGGGAGCAGCTCCGTGCGCAGCGGCACCGCCGAACTCGGCACCGACCTGCCGGTGCCGCGCCAGGGCTACTTCCGGATGGGCAGCAACACCAAGACCTTCGTCTCGACCGTGGTGCTGCAACTCGTGGGCGAAGGCCGCATGCGACTCGACGACAAGGTCGAGCGCTGGCTGCCCGGAGTGGTCAAGGGCAACGGCAACGACGGCGGGCGGATCACCGTGCGCCAGCTGCTGCAGCACACGAGCGGGGTGCCCGACTACGCCGCTCAGCTGCCCATCCTCGACGGAGACCAGTTCCAGAAGCACCGCTTCGACCGCTACCAGCCGCGCGAACTGGTCGACATGGCCCTGCGGAACCGGCCCACCTTCGAGCCCGGCAAGGGCTGGAGCTACTCCAACACCGGTTACATACTCGCCGGGATGATCATCGAGAAGGTGACGGGGCGCCACTGGAGCGACGAGGTCCGTGCCCGGATCATCGAACCCCTCGGCCTCACGCACACGTTCTCCGCGGGCACGCGCACCGGCCTTCCCCGGCCGCACGCCAAGGGCTATCACCAGTTCAAGCCCGGCGGCCCACTGGTCGACAGCACCAAGATGAGCATGACCTGGGGCAGCTCGGCGGGCGACCTCGTCACCAACTCGACCGACCTCGCGCGCTTCTGGCGCGCTCTGCTCGGCGGCAAGCTGCTGGCGCCGAAGCAGCTGGCGCAGATGCAGAAGACGGTGCCGGCCCCGATGGAGGGCAGCGTGGCGCCCAGGAAAGCAGGGCTCGGCATTTTCTGGACGCAGCTCAGCTGCGGCGGCGGCTCCTGGAGCCACGGCGGGACCACCATCGGTCATCTGAACGCCAACGGCTTCATCGACAAGGGCAAGAAGGGAGTCATCGTGATGCGCTCCACCAACCTGAACACGGAGGACCGCGACGAGCGCACCGACCGGCTCGTCGACGCCACTTTGTGCAAGATGAAGTGACCGCGCGGGCCAGTGCCCCAATCGTGTTGACCGCCCCCGGCAGGCGGTGCTGGAGTCGGCGCGTGGAAAGCATCCCCGCCAACCGGCGGCTCTGGAACCGGATCAGCAGCACCTACCAGCACGAGCACGACCCGCAGATCGGCGCCGCACCCCGGCTGTGGGGCATGTACTCCATCCCCGACGCGCACCTGGGCGCCCTGGGCGACGTCACCGGCAAGCGCGTCCTCGAACTCGGCTGCGGCGCAG
Organism: Streptomyces kanamyceticus; assembly: GCF_008704495.1. Taxonomy (NCBI): domain Bacteria; kingdom Bacillati; phylum Actinomycetota; class Actinomycetes; order Kitasatosporales; family Streptomycetaceae; genus Streptomyces; species Streptomyces kanamyceticus. The sequence continues at coordinate 3,808,246 of NZ_CP023699.1, read as the reverse complement.
GCCAGTGGTCCAGGGCGCTCGCCGCCGAGGGTGCCGCCGTGGTCGGGTTCGACCTGTCGGACGCCCAACTCGCCGCGGCGGACCGCGCGATGGGAGCGGTCCGCTATCCGCTGGTGCAGGGCGCCGCCGAACAACTCCCCTTCGCCGCCGCCAGCTTCGACCTGGTGTTCTGCGACTTCGGTGGGCTCAGCTGGGCGCCCCCGCACCTGGCCGTCCCGGAGGCCGCACGCGTCTTGGGCCGGGGCGGGCGCCTGGTGTTCAACGTCGCCAGCCCGTGGTTCGAAGCGTGCTACGACGAAGCCGCGAGCCGTGTGACCACGACGCTGCGGCAGGACTACTTCGGTCTGAACACCATCGCCGAAGGCGACGGCGCGACCAGCTATCAGCTCACCTACGGCGACTGGGTCAGGGTCCTGCGCGGCGCGGGTCTCGTCATCGACGACCTCATCGAGCCGCGGCCCGAACCCGGAACACCCAACGGCTACAACGAGACCGACCCGCCCGACTGGGCACATCGCTGGCCGGCGGAACTGCTCTGGGTGACCCACAAGCCGTGAACCGAGGGCGTGGCGAAACGATATGGCGGGACCCGGGAGAGTGAGACGGCCGCGTGTTGGCCGTCGGGGTGGGGGCGCCGCGCCCAGCATGGGGAGCGCCCGGTGATCGTCGGGCATCCCCTGACCAGCCTGGAGCCGCCGTATGCGCGCCCGTAACGTACTGAGCAAAGCCTTCGCCACTGTCCTGACCGCGCTGCTCGCGGTCGCCGTCCTGCCGGGGGAGGCGTACGCCGGGCCCGCCTCCAGGTCCGTCGCCGACGTCCGGGGCGAGGCCGACCGCATCATGGGCCTCAGCAGGCTCGACTTCATCAATCACGACCACATCCCACCGTTCGACTGGGACACGGACGGCTGTACGTTCTGGCCGGACGGCGTCTTCTACGAGGCATGCGCCCAGCACGACTTCGGCTACCGCAACTACGGCAACCACGGCTCCACCCATCTCAGCCTGAGCCCCACGGAGGAAACCAAGGCCTGGCTCGACGAGCGCCTGCACAATCAGATGCGGTTCGCGTGCAACGAGAACTGGCCCGCGGGGAGCGCCTCGCACACCTCCTGCCTCGCCCAGGCGACGATCATCCACGACGCCCTGTCGGCCGGTATCGGCAAGGAGAACTTCTTCTAGGACGGCCGCGGCCCCGGACCCTCGAAGGGGACCGGGGCCGCGTCGCACGCGCGCGAGCGTCAACTCGTGCAGTACTGCTGCTCCTTGCCGATCGAACGGTACATGCAGTCCGAATTCTCCAGGAGCTGCAGGACCGCGTCGCGGTTGCGTGACGTCTCCCGCTCGATGACCTCGTCGGGCGGGTAGAAGCCGCCGCCGCCGGATCGCGGGTACATCTCGAAGGTGTAGCTGAAGATCTTCTGGTCGCCCCAGAGCCAGTCGTCGATCGTGCCGTCCGTGATGTAGAGGTCACTGGACTGCTCGGGCGTGTAGCCGTTGCTCGCGGCCATCTTCTTTCCGACGGCGGCGTGCGCGTCGCGGTCGTCCTGGGTCAGCCCTGGCGCCGTGTCGTTGTACGTGTAGCCGTACGGCCACAGGACCAGTTCGCTGTACGTGTGGAAGTCGATCGCGGCCTTGATCTGCTGCTTGCCGCCGACGACGCGGCTGCGCACGAAGTTGGAGACGACCTTCACCTCGGGCGCCGACTCGGCGGCCGATCCCCGGTAGGTCTCGGAGCCAGGGGTGCTCGAAGAGCCGCCGCAGCAGCCCCACTTGTAGCCCCAGTTGCGGTTCAGGTCGGTGCCGGTGCGGCCGTTGGAGTTGGGCTGTCGGTTCAGTCGCCAGCTGCGGTACGAGCCGGTCGCGATGTCGTACTCGCCGCCGTCCGGGTTCATGTCGGGGACGATCCAGATCTCGCGCGAGTCCACCATCTTCTTGATGCGGGCGTCCGAGCCGTAGCCCGCGCCGAGTTCGCGCAGCAGGTACAGCGCCATCTCGACCGTCAGGTGCTCGCGGGCGTGCTGGTGGTGGGTGAAGAGGACTTCCGGCTCGGCCTCGTCGGTGCCCACGTTGTCGCTGATCTTGATGGCGACGATGTCCCTGCCGGAGTACGACTTGCCGATGACCTTCTTCGTCATCAGGCTCGGGTACGCCGCGATGCGCTGGTCGATCTCCGCGTTCATCTCGGCGTAGTTGTGGTACTTCGCGTCGGCGGGCGGGAAGTCCTTGGGCTCGATCGCGTGCCCGTCCGTACGCTTCGGGGGTCCGGCCAGGGGCTTGAGCCTGTAGCCCAACTCCCGCAGCTTCGCCGCCTCTTGGCCGGACGCCGAGACGACCACCGCGCGGGCGTCGACCTCGTCGATGGCGACGCCGGTGCGGGCGAGCGCGGTGCGGGCCGCGCGGTCGTCGCGCAGCGGGATCTCGTACTGACGCGTCTCGTTGTCGTCGGCCGCCGCCGTCTTGCGGGGGGCCTGGTCGGCCGAGCCCGGTGAGGCGTTGGCGGTGATGGGTGCCGCGACGGCGAGGGCGAGAAGTGCCGCTAGCGCGGCGGATCTTCTGCCGCGTATCCGAAGTCGCATGAAGTCTCCTCGGGGGTGGGGGTGGGCTCAGTGCGACGCGTGCGGTGCGGTGCGGTGCGGGCCCATCGTGGATGCGTGGCATGCTCCGGTCAACGCTGTCTTTGGCCAAACCGCCGAAGCACCCCGCCGACCGGCACGTCCGCGCTCCCCAACCCCTTGTGCACCAGCTGTCTTTGCGGTTTCTTGATCGCATGGCTGAATCGACGAGTGGCGGGACCGAAACGGGCGAGGGCGTCGTCCGGCTCCGCAAGGCGAGCTGGAAGTACGTCGGCCCCGGCATCGTCGTCGCGGCGACCGGCGTCGGCGCCGGTGACCTGGTCGCGACGCTCATCGCGGGCAGCAAGTTCGGCTACACGCTGCTGTGGGCCGCGATCATCGGCTGTCTGGTGAAGATCTCCCTCGCCGAGGCGACGGGCCGCTGGCACCTGGCCACCGGGCGCACCCTTTTCGAGGGCTGGCGCAGCCTCGGGCAGTGGACCACCTACTACTTCGCGATCTACGTCGTCATCTGGGGCTTCGTCTACGGCGCCACGGCCATGTCCTCCAGCGCCCTGCCGCTGGTCGCGCTCTTCCCCGACGGGCCGAGCCTGAAGGCCTGGGCGGTCCTGTGCGGCGTGCTCGGCCTCGCCTTCGTCTGGTTCAACCGGTACGCCGTCTTCGAGAAGGTCATGACGGTCGTCATCGGCATGAAGTTCCTGATCGTCGTGTACGTCGCGATCCGCGTCGCCCCCGACCTCGGCAACGCCGTCAAGGGCCTCGTGCCCGCCCTGCCCGACGGTTCGCTGCTCTACACGCTCGGCCTGATCGGCGGCGTCGGCGGCACCATCACCATGGCCGCGTACGGGTACTGGGTGAACTCCAAGGGCTGGACCGACATCAGCTGGCTCAAGGTGATGCGGCTCGACAACCGCGTCGCGTACATCACCACCGGCATCTTCGTCGTCGCGATGATGATCATCGGCGCCGAGCTCCTGCACTCCACGAACATCGCCCTCACCTCGGGCGACCGGGGCCTCATCGACCTCGGCAAGGTCCTGGAGGACCGGTTCGGCGCGGTCACCGCGAACCTCTTCCTGATCGGCTTCTTCGCCACGTCGTTCGGCGCGCTGATGGGCGTGTGGCACGGGGTGAGCCTGATGTTCGCGGACTTCGTGGAGCGCATCCAGCGCGAGCGCAGGGTCCCCGACGGCACCCCCGCCCAGGAGGAGGGCATGGTCGCCGAGGTCGCGGCGGGCAAGCGCGAGAAGTCGGTGCCGTTCCGGGCGTACCTGCTCTGGCTGACGTTCCCGCCGATGGGCCTGCTCTTCCTGGACCAGCCGTTCGGCCTCGTCATCGCCTACGGCGTACTCGGCGCGTTCTTCATGCCCTTCCTCGCCCTGACACTCCTCTGGCTGCTCAACTCCTCGCGCACGCCCAAGGAGTGGCGCAACGGCATGCTGAGCAACGTGATGCTGGCGGGCGCCGGGCTGCTCTTCCTGATCCTCTGCGTGCAGCAGGTGCGCGACCTGCCCTGGTAGGCCCCTGGCGGGCCGCTGGGTAGGCCGCGAACGAACGGCAGCGCCGCCGGGGGAGCGGCGGCGCTGCGGCCTTGAGAGGGAACCGAGGGTTACGGAAGCCCGTGGACGTGCGCGCCCACCGCCTTGGACCAGGTGCTGCCCGCCGTCGCGTCCCAGTTGGTGGACCAGGTCATCGCGCCCCGGATGTCGGGGTACGTCTTGGCGGGCTTGAACGAGCCGCAGCCGGTGCCCTTGGCGAGGCAGTCCAGGGCGCTGTTCACGACGTCCGGGGCGACGTATCCGCCACCGGCCGCGCGCGACGACGCGGGTACGCCGATGCCGACCTGGGACGGCGCGAGGCCGTTCTCCAGCTGGATGCAGGCGAGCCCGGTCAGGAAGTCGACCGTGCCCTGGCTGTAGACCTTGCCGTCGCAGCCCAGCATCGAACCGCTGTTGTAGTACTGCATGTTGACCACTGTGAGAATGTCCTTCACGGCGAGCGCGGTCTTGAAGTACTCGGTCGAGGGGGACTGCATGTCGATGGTCTGCGGAGCCATGGTCAGGACGAGGCCCGAACCGGCCTTGGACGACAGGGACTTGAGCGCCTGCGTCATGTAGGTGGAGTTGAGGCCGTTCTCCAGGTCGATGTCGACGCCGTCGAAGCCGTACTCCCGCATCAGCTTGTACGTGGAGTCGGCGAACGCGTTGGCCGACGCGGAGTCGTTGACCGCGATCGCGCCCTTCTCGCCGCCGACGGAGATGATCACCGACTTGCCCGCGGCCTGCTTGGCCTTGATGTCGGCCTTGAACTGGTCGACCGTGTAGCCGCCGAGCCCGGCCGAGTCGAGGTTGAAGGTGATCTGGCCCTGGGTGGCGGTGGCGTCGGCGAAGGAGACGGCGATGATGTCGTACTCGTCCTGGACGTCGGCCAGTTTCTGCACCTGGGCGCCGTTGTTGAAGTTCTGCCAGTAGCCGGTCACCGCGTGCTTCGGTACGGCGCGGGTCCGCGCGTTCGTGCTGTCCGCGTGCGCGCTGTCCACGCCGCCGGTGAACAGCCCTGCGAGGGCGAGGGCCAGGGCCGTGAGGGACCCGAGTACCGCTCCCGTTCTGCTCCGTGTGCGGTCCACTGCTGCCTCCGTGGGGGGAGTTGGGGGGAGTTGGGGGTGGGGGAGGTGGTGCGGGAACGGTGGCCACCGTCGTCCGCCAGGGTGGTGCCCGCTCGGCATGGTGTCCCTGGCTTGGTCGTACAAGTTGGTCCAGACCAATTGAGTTGTCAAGGCCTCAAGCACCACTTGGTTCACGCCGGACGGCGTCCACCTCCACATGAACAGTGCGAAGTTGGGTGTTGAGGCGACCATGACGTGGATATGGTGCTGGGGCAGGAGTGCACGAGGACCGGGGGTGTACGCGTTGCCGACCGCCATAGCCGTCACCGGCCCCGATCTCGTGCTGCCCTCGCCCGACCGGCACACCCCGTCGGCCGCCGTCCTGCAGTGCGCGGTGCGGCCCCCGGGGGCGTACTCGCTCGACCAGTCGCTCACCGAGATGGACACGCTCATCGAGCACCACGGCTATGTCGTCGTGCTGTGCCCGGCCTCCGCGCCCGCGGCCGTCACCCACCGCCTCCACGCGATCCGTTCGCTCCTGGAGAGCGACCGCATCGCCGTCCTGCGCTCCGACCTGCCGCCGCTCGGCATCGCCGTACTCGCCCTGCAGCTGCGGCAGTTGTCGATCTGCGACTTCAGCCCCGGCGTGCTCGCCTCCGCCGCCAGGCTGCTCTCGCACTACATCTACGCGGGCGCCCTGCTCGGCTCCGTCGCCAAGCTCGACCGGGTGCCCGTCACCCTCCAGTCGCACGCCAAGTCCTGGCTGCCCGGCACCCAGTTCGCCGTCCTGGCGACGCCGAGGCCCGGGCTCGTGAAGATCACGGGCGACGGCGAAGCCCACCTCCAGGGCCCCGGATTCGGCACCAAGCTGCTCTACGCGCCCGGCCGCATCGCCGCCGACTGGGTCACCACGACGCTCGCCGCCGCCTGGCACACCCAGGGCATCGAGGAGGCCCGGCTGCCCGCGGAGTCCGCGCGCTGGTGGGCGACCGGCAAGCTCGTCGAGTTCGCCGCCGCCATCCCGGACATCTCCGTCCTCTACCAGCTGGTGTCCTCCGTACGCCGCGAGGACTGCCACTGGTGCGGGCTCGAACTCATCGGTGACCGCTGCGCGTTCTGCGCCGCGCCCCTGCCGCCGCCCGGCGAACGCCCCGCGCAGCAGGCCCGCGCCCTGACGCCACCGGGCCACCGGCTCCGCCCCGCCGGATCCGGCCAGGGCCGCGCCCCGACCGCCCTGCCCAGAGGCGCGACCTAGCCCGCCGCCCGCTCCGACGGCCCCGCCCCCGCACCTCGTACGCGACCGACGACCGCACGCGCGCCACCCCGCTCACTGTCCGTAGCCAGCCGCACCCGATCGAGGTAGTCAGGACCATGAACTCACGCCAGCGCCGCGGCGTCATCCTGCTGGTCCTGTCGGTCCTGTGCGCGCTCGGCGCGTTCGCGGGTGTCCTCTCCGTGATCCGCGACGTGAACGGGAAAGTGGGTCCCGAGGTCGCGGCGTACAAGCTCAAGGACGACATCGCGCCCTACAAGGAACTGACCGCGGACCAGTTCAAGAAGGTCGAGATGCCCGAGCGGTGGCTCTCCGACAACGCCGTCAGGGACCTCCGCGCGATCCGCGGCAAGATCGCCGTCACCCAGCTGCGCAAGGGCTCGCTGCTCCAGTCCGACATGATCGTCGAGCGGCCCGAACTCGGCCCGGGCCAGCAGGAGATCGCCATCATGATCGACGCGGCCACCGGCGTCGCGGGCAAGATCACCCCGGGCTCGAAGGTCAACATCTACGCCACGTTCAAGGGCGAGACCGACAAGGCGAAGGACCAGTCCAAAGTCATCGTGGAGGGCGCCAAGGTGCTCGACGTCGGCAAGCTGACCCCGCTCGAACCCAACCAGGACGACCGCACGCGCCGCAAGGCGACGGAGGCCGTACCGATCACGTTCGCCCTCGGCACGGCGGACGCGCAGCGCGTCGCGTACGCCGAGTCGTTCGCGACCCACGTCCGGCTCGCGCTCGTCGGCGCGGGCGGCGACGCCACCGTGCCGCCGCGGGACCGGACGTACACCCTCGACGAGGACAAGTAAGGGGTCTCGTATGACCACTCGGATCCTCCCCGCCGTCGGCGACATCGACGCCGCGAGGGCGCTGTCCACGCTCGTGGGACAGCTGCCCGACGCGGAACCGGCGCTGCCCGTCGGCGACTCCACCGCGCTGCTCGACACCCTCGCCAGGCTCGCCGCCGAGTCGGTCGACGAGCTGCCGGAAGTCGTCCTCGTCCACGAGCGGATCGGTCCCGTCCCCGCCCTCGACCTCATCCGCGACCTCGTCCTGCGCTTCCCCGCCGTCGGCGTCGTCCTGATCACCGCCGACACCAGCCCCGGGCTGCTCACCGCCGCCATGGACTCGGGGGCGCGCGGCATCGTGAACGTCCCCCTCGCCTACGACGCCCTCGCCGAACGCGTCCAGGCCGCCGCCTCCTGGTCCACCGGGATGCGCCGCCACCTGGGCAGCGGGGGCATCGAGCTGTACGCGGGCGTCGGCGCTCCCGGGGCGCCCGGCGCGGGCACCGTCGTCGCGGTCAGCGGGGCCAAGGGCGGCGTCGGCGCGACCGTCACCGCCGTCCAGCTCGCCCTCGCCGCCCAGGCGTCGGGGCGCTCGGTGGCCCTCCTCGACCTCGACCTCCAGTCCGGCGACGTCGCCTCCTACCTCGACGTGCAGTTCCGGCGCTCCGTCGCCGACCTCGCGGCGATCACCGACATCACGCCCCGGGTCCTCCAGGACGCCGTCTACACCCACGAGACCGGCATCGGCCTCCTCCTCGCCCCCGCCGACGGCGAACGCGGCGAAGAGGTCACCGACCGGGTCGCCCGCCAGACCCTCGGCGCCCTGCGCGCCCGCTACGACGTGGTGATCGTCGACTGCGGCGCCTTCGTCACCGCGGCCAGCGCCGTCGCCGTCGAACTCGCCGACCAGGCCCTGCTCCTCGTCACCCCCGACGTCGTCGCGGTGCGCGCCGCCAAGCGCATGGTGCGGCTCTGGGACCGCCTCCAGATCCGCAAGGCGGAGGAGACCGTCACCGTCGTCAACCGGCACGGCAAGGCGTCCGAGATCCAGCCCTCGCTGGTGGAGCGCGTCACCGGCACCCGGACCGCCACGTCCACGGTGCCCGCCGCCTTCAAGGAACTGCGGGGCGCCGTCGACGCCGGACGCATGCAGGACCTCGACAGCCGCTCCTCGGTGAAACAGGCGCTGTGGGGCCTGGCCGGTGAACTCGGCCTCATCGACCAGGAGGCCGCGGGCCACGGCAAACGCGGCGGCCTCGCCCTGCGCAAGAAGGCGGCGGGCTCAGACCGGGGCGCGGTCACGCTGGAATTCGCCGGGATGTTTCCGCTGCTGCTCGTCGTCATGACCTTGCTGTGGCAGTGCGCGCTCTACGGCTACTCGTACTCCCTCGCGGGCAACGCGGCCGACGAGGCGGCACGGGCGGCCACGGCGGCGTACGCGATGGGCGACGGCGGCGGCGCGGCGTGCGCCACGGCGGCCAAGAAGCACCTGCCGGGCGCCTGGCAGGACGCGTCGATCTCCTGCACGGACGGGGGCCCCGTATGGAAGGCCGAGGTCTCGGTCGAGGTCCCGGTGTTCTTTCCGGGCATCGACGCGGGGTGGACGGTGAAGGGGAAGGCCGGGGCGGCGAAGGAGGGGGAGGGATGACTGCTGTGGGCAATTGTTCCGCGGGGCGGAACGGGTGGGCACAGCCCCCGGTTCAGAGGGGCGGAACGTGGGCATCGAGGCGGCGCCGCTGGGACGACCGCGGAGTGTCCATGCTGGAGTTCGCGGGATTCTTGCCGATCCTGCTCCTCGTGGGGCTCGCCGCGATCCAACTGGGCCTGGTGGGCTACGCGGCCAACCAAGCCGGTTCAGGCGCCCGCGCAGCGGCCCGCGCCGCCTCCCAGGGCGACTCGGGCGAGGCCGCGGGCACGGCAGCCATGGACGACGGCCTGGTCGCCGAGGTCAGCGTCGGCCAAGGCGCCACCACGACGACAGCCACCGTCCGGGTCCACGTCCCCACGCTGCTCCCCTTCGTCGACACGGACTGGAGCGTCACCAAGGAAGCCACGATGCCCAACGACGACGACGGCAACTGAACAGGCCTACGCACCAGGGAGGTTGACGCACGACATGAGCCTGCGCGCCCGCGTGGCCCCCACGCACCAGACCGAGCCGAGCCGCGACGACGGCCTCGTCGCCGTCTACCGCTCCAAGCTCCTCGAAGAGATCGACCTCGCCGAGATGTCCTCGCTCGCCGCCGCGGACCGCCGCGTCCGCCTGGAGCGCGTACTCGGCCACATCATCAGCCGCGAGGGCCCGGTCCTCTCCACCTCCGAGCGCTCCCAGCTGATCCGCCGCGTCGTCGACGAGGCACTCGGCCTCGGCGTGCTCGAACCGCTCCTCGCCGACCCGTCCATCACCGAGATCATGGTCAACGGCCCCGACTCGGTCTTCGTCGAGCGCAACGGCCGGGTCGAGCAGCTGCCGCTCCGCTTCGCCTCCAACGACCAGCTCATGCAGACCATCGAACGCATCGTCTCCACCGTCAACCGCCGCGTGGACGAGTCGAATCCGATGGTCGACGCCCGGCTGCCCACCGGCGAGCGCGTCAACGTCATCATCCCGCCGCTCGCCCTGACCGGCGCGACCCTCACCATCCGCCGCTTCCCGCGCGCCTATACGCTGCCCGAACTCATCGGCCTCGGCTCGCTCGACGAGCACATGCTGATGCTGCTCGCCGCGTTCGTGCGGGCCCGCTTCAACCTCATCGTCAGCGGCGGTACGGGCACCGGCAAGACGACCCTGCTCAACGCCCTGTCCGGTCTGATCCCCGCCCACGAACGCATCATCACCATCGAGGACTCGGCGGAGCTCCAGCTCCAGCAGGAACACGTCATCCGCCTCGAATCGCGCCCCCCGAACGTCGAGGGCAAGGGCCAGATCACCATCCGCGACCTCGTCAGGAACTCCCTGCGCATGCGCCCCGACCGCATCATCGTCGGCGAGGTCCGCGGCGGCGAGACCCTCGACATGCTCCAGGCGATGTCCACGGGCCACGACGGCTCCCTCGCCACCGTCCACGCGAACACCGCCGAGGACGCCCTGATGCGGCTGCAGACCCTCGGCTCCATGTCGGAGGTGCAGATCCCCTTCGAGGCGCTCAAGGACCAGATCAACTCGGCCGTGGACGTGGTCATCCAGCTCTCCCGGCACGGCGACGGATCCCGCAAGGTCTCCGAGATCGTCCTGCTCGTCTCGCACGGCCGCCAGCACTTCCGCATCGTGCCGGTCACCCGCTTCGTGCCGCGCCCGCTCGGCGCCGACCGCGTCGTGCACGGCTACTTCGAGCACCTGCCGCTGCCGCGCGAGATCGCGGACAAGCTGTACGTCGCCAACGAACCGGTGCCGCCCGCGTTCGGCGTGGCGGAGGCCATCGACGTACTGAACACGAGAGAAGCGATCGGTTGAGGGGATGCCGATGAACAACCCCGCCCTCCTCGCGCTGGGCGCCACGATCCTGACCGGCACGCTCGCCGTCGCGGGCATCCATACGTACGCGTCGGGGCGGGCCCAACGCCAGGCCATGGAAGACCGGCTGGCGCTCGGGCCCGGCATCGGCGACGGCGGCGGCTCCGGCCGCACCCGCCGCTTCGCCGCCGTCGACCGCAGACTGCGCCGCACCCGCCTCGGCCGCTCCATCCACCTGCGGCTCTCCTCGACCGGACTCGACCTGACGGCGGGCGAGTTCTTCACCTACGTCGTGGCGGTCGTCGCCGCGCTCTGGCTGATCGCGGCCGCGACCCTCGCCCCCTTCTTCGGCCCGATCGCGGGCATCGTGGCGATATGGGGCGCGGTCGCCTTCCTCAACTGGCAGCGGCAGAAGCGCATCGAGGCGTTCATCAATCAACTCCCGGATGTGGCGCGCATCCTGGCGAACGCGACGGCGGCGGGCCTGGCGCTGCGTACGTCGCTCGCGATGGCGGCGGAGGAGCTTGAGGCGCCCGCGGGCGAGGAACTCTCGCACGTGGCCGATCAGTTGACGCTCGGCCGCTCCATCGACGACACGTTGGGCGAACTGGCCGACCGCCTTCCCTCTCGCGAGTTGATAGTCCTCGTCACGACCCTGGTCCTCTCCAACAAGGCGGGCGGCACGGTGGTCAACTCGCTGCGCAACCTCACGCAGACCCTGGAGGACCGAAAAGAGACCCGGCGCGAGGTCCGCACCATGCTCTCGGAGGTCCACGCGACGGCCTTCACGGTCCCGCTCCTCGGCCTCGGCTCCCTGCTCCTCATCAACTCCTCGAACGAGGGGGCGCTGGAGCGGGTGACCGGCTCGCCGGTGGGCCAGACACTGATCCTGATCTCGCTGGGCCTGTACGGCATAGGTTTCTTCGTGATCAGACGCCTGGGCAAGATCGAAGTCTAGAAACCACCTACTGGGCAGGGGAGTTACGTTGATAGCGCTGGCGTTGGCGGCGGTGATGGGCCTGGCCGTGGCGGGTGTCTGCCAGGGCATCCGCATGTACCGCGCGGACGCCAAGCTCCCCACCGACCTGGCCGTAGCCCTGGAGGTCGGCGCGACGCGCGTCTCGGCGGCGGGCTCGGCGGTGGACCGCCTCGGGATGCGCTTCGCGCCCCTCGTGCTGCGCCTGATGGGCCCGCGCCGGGTGGACGCCAAGCGCCGCAGGATAGACATGGCGGGCAACCCCGGCGGCCTCACCATCGACCGCTACGCGGCGCGCAGGGCGGTCTACGGCATCTTCGGAGTCGTCCTCGGCCTCGTCTTCCTCACCAACGGCTCGCCCCTCTTCGGCCTGCTGACCCTCGCCTTCGGCGCGACCGCGGCGGACGGGCTGATCTGGCAGGCGATCAGGGAGCGAAAAGAGGTCATCGACCGCACGCTGCCCGACTTCCTCGACGTGCTCGCGGTGGTGGTCTCCGCGGGCCTCGGTTTCCGCCAGGCGCTGGACCGCGTCGCGGAGAAGTACGAGGGCCCGTGGGCGGACGAACTCCGCATCACCCTGCGCCAGATGGACATGGGCGTCAGCCGCCGCCAGGCCTTCGACGAACTGCGCCGCCGCAACGCGTCCGAGCAGGTCGCCCAGTTCGTCTCGGCCCTTCAGCAGGGCGAGGAACTGGGTTCCCCGATCGCGGACACCCTGATCCAGCTCGCGACGGACATGCGCCGCACGGACGCGCAGAACTCCCGTCGCAGGGCGGCGAAGACCATCCCCAAGGCGACGATGGTGACGCTCGTCTTCATGCTCCCGGCGACGATGATCCTGATCGCGGCGGGCATGTTCCTGGGCTCGGGTTCCGACTTCGGCTCGATACTGGGCCGTTGAGATGCGCGGCGGGACGTGCGCCGGTCGGTCGGACGCGCACGGATCCGGACCACCTCCGCGAAACGCCTTCGCGGATGCAACTCGGTGTGGGACAGTCGGGGCTGAGTTCACGGTTCGCAGGAGGGGACTTCGTGCATGGTGATCTCAACGACGGGGAAGAGAACCCGCCAACTTGCGGGCCGGGCAACCGGGATACCGCATACGTTGCGCAGAGTTGCTGCCGATGCACGCCTTGTGGCGTACGTTGCCTCTGACCACAAAGGGCGCGGTATCTGGTGGGAGAGAAGGAGCCGTCGTGCTGAAGGAACGCGTGCTCAAAGTCTGGGTGGACTGGACGGTCTCCGTGGCGTCGCGGGTCCGGGGGAGGGACCGGGACGCGGGGGCGGGGTTCGTGGAGTATGCGGGGCTGATGATTCTTATTGCGGGGATCTATACGTTGATCGACGGGCTGGCCCTCGACAACAAGATCTCCACGGCGATCGGCAATGCGGTGAGCGACGTCGTCGGAGGATGACGAGTCGCCGCTTGCATGGCGACCGAGGGCAGACGCTCCCCATCTACATCTGGCTGACGGGGATCCTGCTTTTCGTCGCGTTCGCCTTCTTCGCGTTCGCCCAGGCCGCCTCGGCGCGAAACGGCGCCCAAACAGCCGCTGACGCGGCGGCGTTGGCCGCGGCCCAGGACGCCAGGGACGAGCTCATCGATGGACTGGTGCTGTCCATCGGTGAGGGGGACGACTGGGTCGACTGGCTGGCCGGAGACAAGATCACCGGCGAAGGGGCCCAACAGGCGGCAGACGCGCTGGCCGCGGAGAACGACTCCACCGCTGTCGTCGGACCCGCCGAAGTGAACGGCTATCCGGGATTCAAGGCGGAGATCACGACCAATTACACCGTCGGCGATTCGATCATCCCGGGCACGGAATCCAGGCATGCCAAGGCCGACGCCACGGCAATCATCAAGCCGCGGTGTGACGTCGACCCGTCGGCCGACCCGGCAAAGGTCGTGGAACTCGACTGCGACGGTGAAGACCCCATCGAGATCGACCCCGACGATTTCGAACCCGGCGATCTCCCGGACCCGTCGCTCCTCTTCTCTGTCCACCTGGCCGACTGACCGGCGATCGACGAAAGAAGGAAGCCGTAGCCATGAACACTCGGCGCACCATGATCGCTCGCAGGGCGATGACCGCTGTGGCGATCACGACTGGGCTGGTTCTCACGGTCGCTGGTTGTGGCGGGGGTGGCGGCGGAGACGAGGAGAAGCCAGACACGAACTCCAAGTCCACGCCGTCGGCCAAGGGAGAGGGCAAGGACGACGAGCCGCAGAAGCCCGAGGCGGAACAGGCCCTGGCCGAAGCCAAGGGCGACGGGGTCACCCTCGTGATCACGTCGGCGAAGCGTGACGGAGGCGGCTTCCTCACCGTCTCGGGCAAAGTCACGAATTCGTCCGGAGGCCTCTGGACGGGCGGTCAATGGCGCGGGGACGAGAAGGAGTTGCAGAAGAACGGCGGCTCCGTCGCGGGGGCCAGCCTCGTGGACGGGCAGGGCAAGAAGCGGTACCTGGTGCTGCGGGACACGAGCGGGCGCTGCCTGTGCACCAAGTTCGAGGGTGGCCTCGACTCGGGTCAGACGGTCGACTGGTTCGCCCAGTTCCCCGCCCCGCCGGAAGGCACCGACAAGGTCACCTTCCAGGTCGGTTCGATGCCCCCCGCCCCCATAGAGATCTCCGAGGGCGAGTGACCCATGACCCGCCACCCCCTCACCCGCCACCCCCTCACCCGCACCGCAGGCGCCGCCACCCTCACCGCCCTGCTCCTCCTGCTCACCCCGTGCCCAGCCGCGGTCGCGGACGACGACGACCCCTCCACGCCCCCCGGCAGCACCACCACCTCCCCGCCCCCCGAAGTCGACTCCAACAGCCCGGGCCTCAAGCTCGCCGACGGCGCCACGCTCGCGCCGGCCAAGGTCCTGGACATCAAGTCCGTCGTCGAGGACCTCGGCGGCGAGGAGCGGCGCGAGGACACCAACACGGACGTGAAGTTCGCGTTGCAGGCGGAGGTCCTCTTCCCCAAGGACAGCTCGAAGCTGAATCCCGAGGCGAACGCCCGGATCAAGGCGATCGCGGAGGAGGCCAAGAACCAAAAGGCCACGGACGTACGCGTATTCGGCTTCACGGACGACCTTGGCTCGTACTCCCACGGCAAGAAGCTCTCCCGCGAGCGCGCGGAAGCCGTGCACGACCAGATGTCGAAGTTCCTCGGCCCCGAGGTCACCTACGCCGTACGCGGCTACAGCGAGGACTACCCGATCGCGGACAACGGCTCCGAGGAGGGCCGCAAGAAGAACCGCAGGGTAGAGGTCTCGTTCCCGCGCGGCGCCTCCGGGACCAGCGGCGACGCGGAGCCCGGCAACGGAACCGGCGGAACCGGCGGCACCAGTGGAACTAGCGGCTGATCCACGGATACCGCGCCACGTCGCGGCCCGCGTAGTCCGGATCCAAGTAGATGAAGCACCGCTGTATCAGCCAGTCCCTGATCTCGAAGACGTCGCAGAAACGGCCCGCGCCCCACGCGGGCAGGTCCGCCCGCCACGGTCCGTCCCTGTGCTCACCGTGGCTGCTGCCCTCGCAGACCACGGTGTCCGTACCGGAGAACACCCAGTTGAAATCGGCGTAGTGGTGGGTGATGGCGCGGAGCGTGCCGCCCACGTCGGCGAACATCCTGCCGATCTCCGCCTTGCCGTCGGCCAGGCCCCACTTGGGGAAGTACACCTGGGCGTCGTCCGCGAAGAGGTCGAGGAGCGGGATGCCCTCGACGGTCTTGCCGCCCCGGTCGAACGCCTTGAGGTAGGCGAGCGCGAGCGACTTGCGCTGCTCGTCGGTCATGGGCGAGTGGCGCGCCGAGCTGATGAGGGGCTGGCGGGTCTCGGTCATGGCGTGCTCCTCCCGTCGTTCGGAGTGTGACCGTCGTTCGGAGTGTGACGGCTCGGTCGTGCCGACGTACACCCCGAATACGAACCTCCGATCGGTCCCCGCGGCCATGCCCCCGTCCCGCCCCGATGCGATCATGAGCCCCATGAGTTCCCCGAGCACCCACGACCCCCGCAGCTTCGACGAGCTCGTCGAGGAGGCCGTCGCCGCGCCCACCGCGGGGTGGGACTTCTCCTGGTTCGACGGCAGGGCCACCGAGGCACGGCCCTCCTGGCGGTACGCCGAGGCCATGGCGGGGCGGCTCGCCGGGGCCAGGGCCTCGCTCGACATCCAGACCGGCGGCGGCGAGGTCCTCGCCTCCGCGGCGACGCTGCCCCCGCTGGCCGTCGCCACCGAGGGCTGGCCCGCGAACGTCGCCAAGGCCACCGCCCTGCTGCATCCGCGCGGCGTCGCCGTCGTCGCGTCCCCGGAGGACGACCCGCTGCCGTTCGCGGCCGAGGCGTTCGACCTGGTGACCAGTCGGCACCCGGTGAAGGCCCACTTCGACGAGATCGCCCGCGTGCTGCGCCCCGGCGGCACGTACTTCGCGCAGCACGTCGGTCCCGCCAGCGCCTTCGAGGTCGTCGAGTACTTCCTGGGGCCGCAGTCGCGGGAGACGCGGAACGGGCGCCACCCCGACCTGGAGCGCGCCGAGGCGGCGGCGGCCGGGCTTGAGGTCGTCGAGCTGCGGGCCGAGCGGCTGCGGATGGAGTTCTTCGACGTGGGCGCCGTCGTGCACTTCCTGCGCAAGGTCATCTGGATGGTGCCCGACTTCAGCGTCGAGAAGTACCGGCCGGAGCTGCTCGCGCTGCACGAGCGGATCCGGGCGGAGGGACCGTTCGTGGCGCACAGCGCCCGCCACCTCTTCGAACTCCGCAAGCCTTAGCTCCGAAGGCATTAGCTCCCAAGGCCTTCCGCGGACAGCTCCGCCACGCTCTTGGGTACTGTCGATCGGACAAGGGACCGGGCGGATCAGAGGAGTTGACCATGAGGAAGGACAACGAGCCGTACTCCTGCGGACTCGACGCCGCGGTGGATGTCGTCGGCGGCAAGTGGAAGCCCATGATCCTGTGGGCGTTGTACGCGGGGAAGACGCTGCGCTTCGGCGAGCTGCGGCGGCAGATCATCGGGGTCAGCGAGAAGGTGCTGATCCAGCAGCTGCGCGAGCTGGAGTCGGACGGCATCGTGCACCGCGAGGTGTACCGGGAGGTGCCGCCGAAGGTCGAGTACTCACTGACCGCACTCGGCAACTCCCTCAACACCGCGCTCATTCCCCTCGGGTTGTGGGGCGACGAGCACATGCAGCAGGTGATCGCCAACAAGGCGGGGGCGGCCGAGGCCACTGCCGTCGCGGGGTAGGTCGCGCGTCAGGCGGCAGCATTTCCGGCATACAGCGCGAATTTTGCATGGCGAGCGAATTGCGCATAATCCGCAAGCGGTGACGTAGCTCCCTGAATCGAAGTCTTGATTCCGCATCGTTATCAAGACTGGCTCGATCCGCCCCTAAGCGTCACGTAAGTTCAGACCAAGGCTAATTCGCGCGAGCAAAGCTCCGTGTGCGGTGCCGTGCGGCGGAGGGGGTCGCGCGGCGCCGCGAGCCGTCACTCCGTACCGTGTACGGCGATCCGCGCGCCCCGGCGTACGCCCCACCGGGCCATCGCCCCGGCCTCGGCCTCCAGGACGTGCCGGGCCCGCACTCGCGGCCGCCCCACCCTCCCGGGGCGCATCGTCCGCACGGACAGCACGCGCAACTCCCTGTCCAGGTACGCCACATCAAGGGCGAAGCGCATCCCGACGGTGTGCACGCCGCGCGCCGGAGTCAGCAGGAGCGCCCCCGTGATCCCCGCGCGCCCGAGCAGCCCGCGCCGCCGCGCCCGCGCCGAGTCCGCGATCTCCACCTCGATCTCCGCCCCGGTCGCCCCTTCGGTCTCCGCCTCGATCGCCGGGAGCGCTGCCGCGATCTCCCGCGGCGTTCCTTCCGGGGGTCCGGAGACCGTCATCGTCGCCATGGCCGCGACGGTAGCGGCCGGGCGTCCCGGTGCGTCAAGCGCGCGAACCTCGCCGGGGTCCCTCTTGGGGGGTATCGCCGCGCCCGGCCTGAATCCGCCGCAGAATGCCGAATTCCGCCGTGAGAACGGGGTCTCGCAGTCGTCGGCCGGTCTCGGAGAGTAGTTGTGGCACGCCAATGCACGCAGCATCACTTACGAAGGGTTATGGTGGAAACCCCCCCTCGGGCCGGTCCGTCTCCCCCCCACGGACCGGCCCGATTTTTTTGTCCCCGCGCTCCGCGGCCCCCGGGCTCCCGCGCGAAGGCCCGTCCGACGGCTCGCCCACGGCCCCCGTCCAACGGCCCGTCCCATGGCCCGTCCGACGGCGGAAGATCGACATCCGGTTATGGTCAGGGGCATGTCGAACCAGTTCCCCCCACCGCCCGGCCCGCCGCACAACCCGCAGTCAGGTCTCCCCTCTTACACCGGCCCCGCGCAGGACCCCGGTGGCGCGTACGGCTACGGCTACGGCCCGGTGCCCCCGCAGCAGATGCCCGGCGTCGTCCGCGCCGCACAGATAGTCCTCTGGGTCCTCGGCGGACTCACGATCCTCGGCTCGATCAGCGCCATCTTCATCGTCAACCCGGAGACGGCGGGCGCGGCCCTCGGGGTCAACGTCTGCCTGCTGGTCTCCGCGGGCATGGCCTTCCGCTACGGGACCGTGGGCAACGGCATCCGCGTCACCTGCATCGTCCTGATGAGCGTGCAGATCGCCTTCGCCCTCGGCGGCGCGGCGAGCGGCAACCCGGCGGGCCTGCTGCCGCTGCTCGCCGCCATCGCCGTCGTCGTCCTGCTCTCCCAGGGCGCGGCGGGCGCGTGGTTCAAGCGCCCGCGCGCCTGACGACGGACGACAAGGAGCCCCGGCCGGAACGCATCCGGCCGGGGCTCCCGTGCACGATCCGCTCCGGGCGCTAGCCCCGCCCGGCCCAGATGTTGGTGCCGGGCGTCGACACCGCGAACGTGTCGATGGCGGTCAGCTCCTCGTCCGTCAGCTTCGGACCCGCGAGGGCCGCCACGTTCTCCTCCAGCTGCTTGACGCTGGAGGCGCCGATCAGCGCCGAGGTCATCCGCTCGTCGCGGAGCACCCAGTTGAGGGCGAGCTGGGCGAGGGACTGGTCCCGGCCCGCCGCGATGTCGTTCAGGCCGTTGAGGCGCCGCAGGACCTCGTCGCTCAGCAGGCCCGGGTCGAGCGACTTGTTCTGCGTCGCGCGCGAACCCTCCGGGATGCCCTTCAGGTACTTGTTCGTGAGCAGGCCCTGGGCCAGCGGCACGAAGGAGATGCAGCCCATGCCCGCCGCCTCCAGGGTGTCGAGCAGGCCGTCGTCCTCGGTCCAGCGGTTGATCATCGAGTACGACGGCTGGTGGATGAGCGCGGGCACGCCCATCTCCCGCAGCAGGCGGGCCGCCTCCGCGGTCTGCTGGCTGTTGTAGGAGGAGACGCCGACGTACAGGGCCTTGCCCTGCTGGACGGCGGAGGCGAGCGCTCCCATCGTCTCTTCCAGCGGGGTGTCCGGGTCGAAGCGGTGGGAGTAGAAGATGTCCACGTAGTCCACGCCCATCCGCGCCAGGGAGGCGTCGAGCGAGGAGAGCAGGTACTTGCGGCTGCCCCACTCGCCGTACGGGCCGGGGTGCATCAGGTAGCCGGCCTTGGTGGAGAGGACCAGCTCGTCGCGGTGGGACGCGAAGTCCTGCGCGAAGATCTTGCCGAAGTTCAGCTCCGCGGAGCCGGCCGGCGGGCCGTAGTTGTTCGCCAGGTCGAAGTGGGTGACGCCCAGGTCGAAGGCGCGGCGCAGGATGGAGCGCTGGGTGCCGAGGGCCTTGTCGTCGCCGAAGTTGTGCCAGAGGCCGAGCGAGACCGCGGGCAGCTTCAGACCGCTGCGGCCGGTGCGCCGGTACTCCATCGAGTCGTAACGGTTCGCCGATGCGGCGTAGGAAGAGGTGTCGTTCATGGTGACGAAGCTACGACAGTCCACCGCCGCCGCGTGGCGCTCGCCCCCGTTTCACGGCGGTAGGCTTTCGCCTTCGGGACTGCCGTCTGCACGGAGGGGCTGAAAGACCGTGAACCTGCGGGACAGGCTGCGCGGCCTGCTGGTCAGGCTGTACGCACGCAGGGTGGAAGGCCACCTGGACCACGACCAGGTGCCCAAGCACATCGGGGTCATCATGGATGGCAACCGACGCTGGGCCAAGGCCGCCGGATCCACCACCGCCCAGGGCCACCAGGCGGGCGCGGACAACATCGGGGAGTTCCTCGGCTGGTGCAGCGAGACGGACGTCGAGGTCGTCACGCTGTGGCTGCTCTCGACGGACAACTTCGACCGTCCCAAGGAAGAACTGGGCCCGCTGCTCGGCATCATCGAGGACACGGTCCGCTCGCTTGGCCGCGACGGCCGCTGGCGCGTCCAGCACGTCGGCGCCACCGACATCCTGCCGTCGGAGATGCGCAACGTCCTCAAGGAGGCCGCGGAGGCCACGGCCGACGTCGACGGGATAGTGGTCAATGTCGCGATCGGCTACGGCGGCCGCCAGGAGATCGCCGACGCCGTCCGCTCGATGCTCCTCGACGCCGCCGACAAGGGCGAGTCGCTCGAACAGGTGGCCGACAAGGTCGATGTCGACCTGATCGGCAAGCACCTCTACACCAGGGCCCAGCCGGACCCGGACCTGGTGATCCGTACGAGTGGTGAACAGCGTCTGTCCGGATTCATGCTCTGGCAGACCGCTCACTCCGAGTACTACTTCTGCGAGGTCTTCTGGCCGGCCTTCCGAAAGGTCGACTTCCTTCGCGCGCTGCGGGATTACGCGGCGCGCCACCGTCGCTACGGCGGCTGACTCCCGCGCGCCCCTGAGGTCGGGGTAACCCAGAGTTAACCAACGCGTCGTCATATGCCCTGGCATGGCTGCGCTTGTTCGAGGGAATAAGCCTTCCAGGCCGACATCCGATTCACGGATGTCGGATCTCAGCGGACGGCACGGGGCCGTCCGCCCGGGAGGCCCTTTGCACCAGGACGACCGCACGGAGAGCACGTACTCCGTCGGGAACCGGGAGGGCCGGATTCCGGCCCGCGCATCGCGGTCCGAGACCGGCCGGGATTTCTCCCGCCCGACCCGGCCCAGCAAACCCTCCGTCGCTCCCCGACCTCATCCGAGGGGGTACGTCCTTCCGTGGTGACCAGCACAAAGCGCCGCATGCCCGACAGGCGCACCTATGTTCTCGACACCAGCGTCCTGCTGGCCGACCCCAACGCCCTGACCCGCTTCGATGAGCACGAAGTCGTGCTGCCCATCGTCGTGGTGACGGAATTGGAGGCCAAGCGACACCATCCGGAGCTCGGCTACTTCGCCCGGCAGGCGCTGCGCCTGCTGGACGACTTCCGCATCCGGCACGGCCGCCTGGACGCCCCGATCCCCATCGGGGACCTCGGCGGCTCGCTGCGCGTCGAGCTCAACCACTCCGATCCCGGCGTGCTCCCGGCCGGCTACCGGTTGGGGGACAATGACTCACGGATCCTCGCCGTCGCCCGCAACCTCCAGGCGGAGGGGTACGACGTCACGGTCGTGTCGAAGGACCTGCCGCTCAGAATCAAGGCGTCGTCGGTCGGTCTCCTCGCCGAGGAGTACCGCGCCGAGCTCGCCATCACGGACTCCGGCTGGACCGGAATGTCCGAACTACCCCTCTCCGGTGAGCAGGTCGACCTCCTCTTCGAGGAAGAGACCCTGTACGTCCCCGAGGCCGCCGACCTGCCGGTGCACACGGGACTCACCATCCAGTCGGAGCGCGGCAAGGCCCTGGGCCGCGTCACGGCCGAGGGCAACGTCCGCCTCGTGCGCGGCGACCGGGAGGCCTTCGGCCTCAAGGGTCGCAGCGCCGAGCAGCGCATCGCGCTCGATCTCCTCCTGGACCCGGAGATCGGCATCATGTCGATGGGCGGTCGCGCGGGCACCGGCAAGTCGGCGCTCGCGCTCTGCGCGGGCCTGGAAGCCGTCCTGGAGCGCAGGCAGCACCAGAAGGTGATGGTCTTCCGGCCGCTGTACGCGGTGGGCGGGCAGGAGCTCGGCTATCTGCCCGGCACCGAGGCCGAGAAGATGGGGCCTTGGGCGCAGGCCGTCTTCGACACGCTCGGCTCGGTGGCGGGGAAGGCGGTCATCGAGGAGGTGACGGCGCGCGGGATGCTCGAAGTGCTTCCGCTCACCCACATCCGCGGGCGCTCGCTGCACGACGCGTTCGTGATCGTGGACGAGGCGCAATCCCTGGAGCGGAACGTCCTGTTGACCGTTCTGTCCCGTATCGGGGCGAACTCCCGGGTCGTCCTGACCCATGACGTGGCCCAGCGCGACAACCTCCGCGTGGGGCGGTACGACGGAGTGGTCGCCGTCGTCGAGAAGCTGAAGGGCCATCCGCTCTTCGCCCACGTCACGCTCACGCGCTCGGAGCGTTCGCAGATCGCGGCCCTGGTGACCGAAATGCTGGAGGACGGTCAGATCTGAGGCATTGAGAGGCAGTTGTGCCGCACGAGGCGCCGCCCGGCAAAGCGAAGGAGCTTAGCCGGGCGGCGTCTTGATGCGCCCCGGTTTCCAGAAAACTCCTGGGGCAAACGGGGTGTGAGCTTTCCCACGCAACAGAGAATTGCCTTGCGGCGTACGGCTGGGGCAGAGTCTGGGTCCTGTCAGGCCCCGCATGCGACACACGTGTACCCCCAGCGGTACAAGCACAACAGAACTTCATAGTGGCCGTCGCATGCCGCCCGAGCACCACGCGGCGCTCCCATAGCGGGAGTTGTCCACCGGGCCCGTGCCTCCCGTGACCGAGTAGCAAGCGGAGGCCAGCGCCAGGGGCACGATTGCGTCCGCGAGGTCACCTATGCGGGCGATGCTGGAAGGAAACCGTGTGAGCCGGATTTCGGTCCGGGGATTCGCCGTGGCATCTGCCACCGCGGTCACCACCGTCGGCGCTGTCGTGGGTGTGGCTTCGGGCGACACCCAGCCCTCGAATACGAACGACCTCGAGGCAGCGGCAAGCGACGCGACGCTCCTCGCAGACATACCCGCGGGCCAGCAGGCCCAGGTCCAGACCGCTTCTCTGACGCAGCAGGCCGACGCGCAGGCGATGGCCGCCGACACCGCTGCCAAGAAGACCGCCGCGGAGGAGGCCCGCAAGCAGGCCGCCGCATCGGCGATCGAGAAGCAGAAGGCCGCGGCGAAGGCGGAGAAGGCCGAGGCAGCCGAGAAGGCCGCCGCCAAGAAGGAGCGCGAGGAGAAGGCCGAGACCAAGGCCAGCCGTTCCTCCGGACGCGACGCCTCCAGCTTCGCTCCCCAGAGCTCCTACTCCGTCTCGCAGGTCCAGGCGATGGCACGGCAGATGGTCCCCGGGGACCAGTTCCAGTGCTTCAGCAACATCGTCAACCACGAGTCGACGTGGAACTACAAGGCCACCAACGCCTCTTCGGGCGCGTACGGCCTCGTTCAGGCACTGCCGGGTTCCAAGATGTCGTCGGCCGGCGCCGACTGGCAGACGAACCCCGCCACGCAGATCAAGTGGGGCCTGAACTACATGAACGACCGCTACGGCAGCCCGTGCGGTGCCTGGTCCTTCTGGCAGGCGAACAACTGGTACTAGGCCCTCACAGGCCGCTGCCGTGCTCAACCTTTCGAGGCCCCTCACCGTCCTTCGGTGAGGGGTCTCGCACGTGTACGGTCGGTCCGGACAGCTCCAGGGGGGAGTGGTGGGGAAAGACGGGGGAAGAGGACGGATCATGTCGCGAGTGCCAGGGTGGCTCGGGCGGCTCGGCGCAGGCCTGAGCGAGATGAGCGAGCGGTTGAACGAGCAGCGCCGCGACAAGGACGTCGACGACGGCGACGACGTGGAGCGTGAGGTCCGCGACGACCTGGCCAGGGAGGCCAGGGAGCGCGACGGCGGCCACGAGCACGGTCGCAGTCGCGACTGCGTCGAGGACGACGCGGAGGAGCAGGGCGCCGAGCACGAGCACGTGCCCCCGCCGCCCGCCTACGCACCGGCCATAGCGGCCAGACCCGACCCCGTCGCGGCCGTGCCGTGGGGGATGCGGGTCGCGGCCGAGGCCGGCTGGCGGCTGCTCGTCCTCGCGGGCACGCTCTGGGTGCTGATGAAGGTCATCAGCGCGGTGCAGTTGGTGGTGCTCGCCTTCGTGGCCGCTCTGCTGATCACCGCGATGCTGCAGCCGACGGTGGCCAGGCTCAAGCGGCTCGGTCTGCCGCGCGGGCTCGCGACGGCCGTCACCGCGATCCTCGGCTTCGTGATCATGGGCCTGGTCGGCTGGTTCGTGGTCTGGCAGGTCATGGACAACGTCGACGAACTGTCGCGGCAGGTCCAGGGCGGCATCGAGGATCTGCGCAAGTGGCTGCTGAACAGCCCCTTCCACGTGACCGAGGATCAGATCAACGACATCGCCAAGAGCCTGCGCGACGCGGTCGGCGCCAACACCGAGGAGCTGACCTCCGCGGGCCTGGAGGGCGTCACGGTCATCGTCGAGGCGATGACGGGCATCCTGCTCGCGATGTTCTCGACGCTGTTCCTGCTGTACGACGGCAAGCGGATCTGGCAGTGGACGCTGAAGCTGGTGCCCGCCCAGGCGCGGCCCGGTGTCGAGGGCGCGGGCCCGCGGGCCTGGCGCACGCTCACCGCGTACGTGCGCGGCACGGTGATAGTGGCTCTGATCGACGCGATCTTCATCGGCCTCGGCATCTACTTCCTCGGGGTGCCGATGGCGGTGCCGCTCGCCGTCTTCATCTTCCTGTTCGCGTTCATCCCGCTGGTCGGCGCCGTGATCTCGGGCGCGCTCGCGGTGGTCGTCGCACTGGTCACGCAGGGCGTGTTCACCGCGGTGATGGCGTTGGCCGTGGTCCTCGCCGTACAGCAGATCGAGGGCCACATCCTGCAGCCGTTCATCCTGGGCCGCGCGGTGCGGGTGCATCCGCTGGCGGTCGTGCTCTCGGTCGCGGCGGGCGGTCTCGTCGCCGGGATCGGCGGCGCGGTGGTCGCGGTGCCGCTCGTGGCCGTGACGAACACGGTCGTGGGATATCTGCGGGCGTACTCCAGGGAGGCGGCGCTCAAGCAGTCGCCGCAGCCGAGGGGGGCGACGGCTACGGACGTCGCTCCTGTGGAGTCGCCGAAGTAGGTCTGGGCATACGCGAAACGCCGGACGGGCTGGATGTATCCAGCCCGTCCGGCGTTTGAGGACGAACCCGGCGGAGCCGGTGATCGACAGGGCGGACTACTCCGCCAAGTGAGCCTCAGAATCAAGCGTTACGCCGACCGCCTGGATGACCGAGGCGACCTTGAAGGCCTCCTGGATCGTCTCGCGGTCGACGCCGGCCTTGCGCAGGACCTGCTCGTGCGAGTCCAGGCACTGGCCGCAGCCGTTGATCGCGGAGACCGCGAGGGACCACAGCTCGAAGTCGACCTTCTCGACGCCCGGGTTGCCGATGACGTTCATCCGCAGACCGGCGCGCATCGTCCCGTACTCCGCGTCGGAGAGCAGGTGGCGCGTGCGGTAGAAGACGTTGTTCATCGCCATGATGGCGGCGGCCGACTTGGCGGCCGTGTACGCCTCGGGGGAGAGGTTCGCCTTCGCCTCGGGCTCCAGCTCGCGCAGCACCTTCGGGGAGCGGGACGCGATGGCGCAGGCCAGCACGGTGCCCCACAGCTGCTGCTGCGGCAGGTCGCTGTTGCCGATGACCGAGCCCAGGTTCAGGCGGAGGTCCTTGGCGTAGTCCGGTATGGCGGACTTCAGTTCGTCGAGTGCCATGTCAGAAGGCTCCGTTCACTCGCCCGAGAGCAGCGCGACCGGGTCGAGGGTCTCGTCGCCCTTGGACCAGTTGCACGGGCAGAGCTCGTCCGTCTGGAGCGCGTCCAGGACCCGGAGGACCTCCTTCGGGTTACGGCCGACGGAGCCCGCGGTCACCATCGTGAACTGGATCTCGTTGTTCTGGTCGACGATGAAGACGGCGCGCTGCGCGAAGCCGTCCTCGCCCTCGATGCCGAGGTCACGCATGAGCTCGTGCTTCGAGTCGGCCAGCATCGGGAAGGGCAGGTCGGTGAGGTCCGGGTGGTCCTTGCGCCAGGCGTGGTGCACGAACTCGGAGTCGCCGGAGAAGCCGAGGATCTGGGCGTCACGGTCGGCGAACTCGTCGTTCAGCTTGCCGAAGGCCGCGATCTCGGTCGGGCACACGAAGGTGAAGTCCTTGGGCCACGCGAAGACGATCTTCCACTTGCCCTCGTAGGTCTTGTGGTTGATCTGCTCGAACTCCGAGCCCTTCTCCATCGAGACACAGGCAGTCAGGTCGAACTCGGGGAACTTGTCACCGACAGTGAGCACGCGCTCTCCTTGCAGCAAAGAAAATCCCTTTTGGGGAGTTTCCTGGGGGGTTGGACTGCTGTCGATGGTGGCACAGGGTGCATTGATTAGGGAAATAGCTAGAGTGGGTCGTGTTGATCGGTTCCAGCTATCAGTCGCCGTCGTAAAGAGGAGAGCCCGTGGCCACCCCCAAGGCCGTCACCGCCGTCACCAAGAGAGGCGCGCGCCAGCCGAGCCTCGCCCAGCTGCGGGCCTTCACCGCCGTCGCGGAACACCTGCACTTCAGGGACGCGGCCGCCGCGATAGGGATGAGCCAGCCCGCGCTGTCCGGCGCCGTCTCCGCGCTTGAGGACGTACTCGGAGTGACCCTCCTGGAGCGTACGACGCGCAAGGTGCTGCTCTCGTCGGCGGGGGAGCGGCTCGCGGTGCGCGCCAAGGCGGTGCTCGACGAGGTCGGCGCGCTGATGGAGGAGGCCGACGCGGTCCGCGCGCCGTTCACCGGGGCGCTGCGGCTCGGCGTGATCCCGACCGTGGCGCCGTACCTGCTGCCGACGGTGATCACGCTGGTGCACGAGAGGTACCCGGACCTCGACCTCCAGGTGCACGAGGAGCAGACCTCCTCGCTCCTCGAAGGGCTCGCGGCGGGACGGCTCGACCTGCTGCTGCTCGCCGTGCCCCTCGGTGTGCCCGGAGTGACCGAACTCCCCTTGTTCGACGAGGACTTCGTGCTCGTGACGCCCCTCGACCACTGGCTCGGCGGCCGCGAGGGCATTCCGCGCGAGGCGCTCAAGGAGCTGAACCTGCTGCTCCTCGACGAGGGGCACTGCCTGCGTGACCAGGCGCTCGACATCTGCCGCGAGGCGGGCCGCGCGGACGCCCCGGTGACCACGACCGCCGCCGGGCTCTCCACCCTCGTCCAACTGGTGGCCGGAGGGCTCGGGGTGACGCTCCTGCCGCGCACCGCGGTTCGGGTGGAGACCAGTCGGAGCAATCAGCTGCTGACAGGGTACTTCGCGGATCCGGCGCCTACGCGGCGGATCGCGCTCGCGATGCGGAGTGGTGCTGCGCGGGGGGCGGAGTACGAGGAGTTGGCGCTTGCCCTCCAGGGTGCGGTGCGGCCGTTGCCGGTGCGGGTTGTGTGAACCCGCACCGGCGTTCCCGTGCGACGGCCGTCTCGGTATTCCGCGGGCCGCGTGTGGCTGAGCGCGCAGTTCCCCGCGCCCCTTAAGGGGCACTACTCCGTGCGGAGGCCGTCCGGGCGCATCATCCTGCGCAGGGGCGGCAGGCTGAGGAGCGTCACGATCGCGACCATCGCCGCGCCCGCGCCCGTCAGCGGCAGGAACGACCACCAGTCGGTGACCCCCTTGTCGATCATGCGGGTCATCACCACGCCCAGGCCGAGGCCGCCGACGATCGCGAGGCCGAGGCCGAGGGCCACCGGCAGTGCCGTCTGCCACAGGAGCGACCACGCCATCGACGAGCGGCGCGTGCCGAACGCGGTGAGAACCGCGAGGAGCCGCTTGCGCTCCCGTAGTTGCTCGATCATCGAGACCAGCATGGACGCCGCGATCAGCGCCATCGTGGCGGTCGCGCCGATCTGCAGACCGCGCGCGATGGACGCGTACTGCTTGTCGCGGTCGACCGACTTCAGGGTGTCCACGCCGATGAACGGATCGATGCGGATCGCCGTGTTGCGCACGTACTCCTCGGCGTCCGCCACCTTCGGGTCGGTCTTGACCCAGGAGGTCGTCGACGCGTCGTCCAGCTTCTTGATGTCGATGGCGCTCGGCGTCGCGAAGATGCCGTCGATCTTCCTGCCGGACGGGTTGGTCCGCGCCTGGACGGTGGGCGTGTCCTTCGGCAGCGTCCACAGGACCTGCTTGGCGTTCTTGTTGAAGTCGGGGTCGGGCCCGATGTTGACCGGCTTGCCGGGGCGCGCCGTCTGGTCCACCCAGCCGTTCTGCTCCTTGCTGCCCGTGTGCGAGACGAAGACGTCGCCGTCCTTGCAGGAGTTGAGGTTCGCCAGCTCGCGCAGGGTCGCGCAGGTGCCGATGGTCACCTCCGTGGTCGGCGTCATGTCCCTGACCTTCTTGCCGTCGGGCCGGGTGACGAACGCCTGCACGGTCCCGATGACCTTGGTGACGCCCTTGGTCGCGGTGAAGTCGTCGATCATCCGCTGGGCGAGCGGGCCGCTCGCGGCCCCGCTGCGGACCGTGAGCTGGGCGCGCGTGGTGTCCTGGCCCGTCATCTCGTTGAAGTCGTCGTGCATGGACGCGAACATCATCTGCAGCGCCACCGCGCCCGCCACCGCGACGGTGATCCCGCTGACCGCGCGGGACGCGGTGCCGGTGGTCAGCTGAAGCCTGCGGACGGCGAGCTGCCAGGGCACGGGCCCGCCGCGCAGTCGTCCCACGACGGCCTCGACGAGCCAGGGAAGCAGCGCGCTGAGCCCGATCAGGGAGAGCGCCGAACCCACCGCGATCGCCGTGACGTTGACGGCCTCGTTGCCCATGCTGCGGTCGATGCGGCCGGAGTAGAGCAGGGTGCCGATGCCGAGGACCGGCAGGGCGAGCCGCCACCACAGGCGGCGCTTGCGCTGCTTGGTGCCCCGGAACACCCCGAGCGGTTCGATGGCGACCGAGCGCAGCGAGAGCAGCGTCACCAGGACCGCCGACACCGGCACGGCCACCGCGACGAGGGCCACCAGGCCGAGCGAGGGCACCATGTCCGACGGGTAGGCGCTGACGTTCGTCATGTCGACCACGCCCACCAACTCCCGTAGGAGCAGGAAGAACACGGCGCCCGCCGCGAGCCCGACGAGCGCGCCGAACAACGCCTCGCCCGCCGCGATCCTGCGCACCGCGCGGGCGTCCGCGCCGACCAGGCGCAGGGCCGCGAGCCGCCGGTCGCGCCGTTCGCCGCCGAACCGCACGGCCGTACCGATGAAGATCGCCACCGGGGTGAGGAGCACGACGCAGATCAGCACGACCAGTGCCATCAGGAACGGGTCGAGGGGCAGCGAGTTGTCCTGCCCGAAGCTCTGGACGCGGTAGTTGTTGCCCGTCGCGGTGATCTTGTCGCTGCCCGCGTAGTAGAAGAGCTCCACCGGCGAGAGGAGGCCCGCCTTGCCGATGGTGCCGGTCACGCGGTAGTCGCCGAAGCGTTCCTTCAGGAGCTTGTTCGCCGGGTCGTCGAGCAGGTCGCGCAGCGCGGGCGAGACGACCATCTCGCCGGCCGCGGGGATCTTGTCGAGTCCCGGCGGCAGCTCCGGGCTCTTGCCGTCGGCGCGCAGGAAGAGGCCGGTCGGGCTCTTCCCGCGGAAGGTGGTGCCGGTGTCGCGGATGACCACCGTCGAATCGGTCGCCTTGAGCGGCTTGCCGTCGAAGGAGGAGTGCGGCGTGCGGGCGAACGACCGGTCGTCGCGGTTCTGCAGCATGTTCGGCACCGACGCAGCGCCGAGCAGCAGCGCCACGCCGAGGCCGACGCCGAGGGCGGTCAGGATCGTGCGGATCCAGCCCTCGCGGCCGCCGCCCGTCGCGAACCGTATGCCCATGCCCAGGTCGCGCATCCAGGCGGCGACTCCGGTCGGGGCCACGGCGGTCGGCACCGCTATCGAGGGCTCGGAGCGCACTCGGGTGTCACTCATGAGGCCCGCTCCATGTCGCGGGACTTGCCGTCCCGCACGACGATCTCGCGGTCCGAGTACGCGGCGACGCGGGTCTCGTGGGTGACCAGGACGACGGCGGCGTTGGTGGAGCGGGCGGCGTCCGTGAGCATCTCCATGACGCGCTCGCCGTTGAGGGAGTCGAGCGCGCCGGTCGGCTCGTCGGCGAAGATCACGCGCGGGCTCGGGGCGAGGGAGCGGGCCACGGCGACGCGCTGGCCCTGGCCGCCGGAGACCTCGCCGGGCCGCTTGTCGCGCACCTCGGCGACGTCGAGCCGGTCCATCCAGGCCAGCGCGGTGGCCTCGGCCTCCTTGCGCTTCACGCCGTTCATCCGCAGCGGAAGCGCGACGTTCTCCACGCAGGTCAGCTCGGGGACCAGCTGGCCGAACTGGAAGACGAAGCCGAACTCGCTGCGGCGCAGGGCGCTGAGCTGGGTGTCGGACATGCCGGTCAGCTCACGGCCGCCGTACGTGATGGAGCCCGAGTCGGGCCGCACGATCCCTGCCAGGCAGTGCAGCAGCGTCGACTTGCCGGAGCCGGAGGGGCCCATGACGGCGACGACCTCGCCGGGGTGGATGGAGAAGTCGGCGCCGTCGAGCGCGGTCGTGGGGCCGTAGACCTTGCGGAGTCCGTCGGCCACGAGGAGAGAACCTGCGGGGGTCATGCGGAGCGCACCTCCTGGGCGAGCTTGCCGAGCCGCGCGGTGGCCAGTTCCAGCCAGCGCAGATCGGCTTCGAGATGGAAGAGCGCGTGGTCGCAGATGAGCTGATCGGCGAGATCGCCCTTGCGCTTGCGATCGGTGAGTATGCGCATCAGGCGCAGGTGTTCGGCGCGCTGCACGTCGAGGAGCTCGCCCGCGTCGCGGCCGGTGAGCAGGGCCAGGACGACCTTGGTGTAGAGGGTCGACTGGAGGTAGGGCTCCGGCTTCTCCGGCGTGGCCAGCCACTGCTGGACGTCGGTGATGCCGGCCTCGGTGATCGCGTACCGCTTGCGCTCCGGGCCCTCGCCCGCCTCTATGCCGTCGACCTCGACGAGGCCGTTCTTCAGCAGCCGGGACATGGTCGAGTAGACCTGCCCGTAGTGCAGGGGCTTGTCGTGCCCGAACCGCTCGTCGAACGCGCGTTTGAGGTCGTAGCCGTGCCGGGGGCCCGACTCGAGGAGTCCCAGAAGGGTGTGGCCAATGGACATGTGGAGCACTCTACACCGTGTGTATACGTGCGATGTATACGCTCGGTTTAGAGCTCACAGGTTCGACTCCTGGGCAACCATCTGGGCCGTGGGATCGTCGGTTTCATAGGGACAGGTGCTCATTGTCACGTCCGGAAAAGACCGGATCGGCAGGAGTTTGCCCCGAGGTGCGGTGTTAGCTTCATGAGCTGACTCGACGTACGCATGAGGACTAGACGGAAGCGGAGCACTCTCAGTCATGGGCCGAGCCGAAGCACGACAAGCGCGCCAGCGCGGTGCCCGCAGGGCAGCGCGCCGCGGGCGCCCGTCCGGCGGCAAGCGCACCGGCATACGCCGCTTCTTCACCTGGAAGAAGATCCTCGGGACGTTCTTCGGGTTCATCCTGCTCGGCATGCTCGGTTTCGTGATCCTGTACCTCGTGGTGGACATCCCCGAGGGCAATGCCGCCGCGAAGAAGCAGAGCAACGTCTACCGGTACAGCAACGGCAAGGTCATCGCGCGCACGGGCGACGTGAACCGCGAGATCGTCGACCTGGACAAGGTCCCCGAGGCGGTCCAGAAGACCTTCGTCGCCGCCGAGAACAAGTCCTTCTACAAGGACGAGGGCATCGACTTCAAGGGCACGGCCCGCGGCGTCCTCAACACGGTGACCGGCAAGGGCAAGCAGGGCGGCTCGACGATCACCCAGCAGTACGTGAAGAACTACTACCTCAGCCAGGACCAGACCGTCAGCCGCAAGCTGAAGGAGCTCGTCGTCTCGCTGAAGGTGGACCGCGAGACGAGCAAGGACGACATCCTCGCGGGCTACATCAACACCAGCTACTACGGCCGCGGCGCCTACGGCATCCAGGCCGCCGCCCAGGCCTACTACGGCATCGACGCCAAGAAGCTGAACGTGCGGCAGGGCGCCTATCTCGCCGCCCTGCTCCAGGCGCCCAGCCAGTACGACTGGGCGGTCGCGTCGCCGACCGGCAAGAAGCTGGTCAAGCAGCGCTGGAACTACGTCCTCGACAACATGGTCGAGGAGGACTGGCTGGACTCGGGCGAGCGGGCCGGGATGAAGTTCCCCACGCCCGAGGACCCCAAGGCGCCGCCCGGCCGCGAGGGCCAGATCGGTTACCTGGTGGAGGAGGCCAAGCGCGAGGTGCTGCGCGACAGCGGCCTCAGCGAGGCCGAGTTCGAGGCCGGTGGCTACACGGTCACGCTGAACATCGACCCGAAGAAGCAGAAGCAGCTCGAGAAGGCCGTCGACGCGAAGCTGAACGACAAGATCGACCGCAAGAAGAGCAAGGCGGACGCGCGGGTCCAGGCGGGCGCCGCGTCCGTCGACCCCAAGACGGGCAAGGTCCTCGCCATGTACGGCGGCGAGGACTACGTGAAGCACTACACGAACAACGCCACCCGCCGTGACTACCAGTCGGCCTCCACCTTCAAGCCGCTGATCCTCGCCGCGGCCCTGGAGAACGGCGCGCGGACGCAGGACGGCAACCCGATCACGGCGAGCACCGTCTACGACGGCACCAGCAAGCGCCCGGTCAAGGGCAGCGACATCGGCTTCGCCCCGCCGAACGAGGACGACGTCAACTACGGACCCGTCACCGTCCAGAAGGCGATGAACAAGTCCGTCAACTCCGTCTTCGCGCAGATGGGCGTGGACGTCGGGATGCCCGAGGTCATGGACATGGCGGGCAAGCTCGGCATGAACGTCAAGGGCCTGCCCGCGGTGCCCGCCCAGACCCTCGGCTCCATGGGCGCGAGCCCGCTCGAGATGGCGGGCGTCTACGCCACGCTCGACAACCACGGCAAGAAGGTCACCCCGGCCCTCGTCGCCTCCGTCGAGCACAAGGACCGCACCGTCGACCTGCCGGACCCGATCGGCGACCAGGTCATCAAGCGCGGCACCGCCGACTCGCTCACCTCGGTCCTGACCGGTGTGGTCGACGACGGTACGGGCAAGGCGGTGCGCAACGCCTCGCAGGACATCGCGGGCAAGACCGGTACCTCCGACGACAACAAGTCGGCCTGGTTCACCGGCTACACGCCCAAGCTCGTCACCTCGGTCGGCCTGTTCGGCGAGGGCGCCCAGGGCACCGACGAGCAGCACAAGCAGGTGTCCATGAAGGGCGCGGGCGGCTTCCCGCGCGTCAACGGCTCCGGCTTCCCCGCCGAGATCTGGGCCGCGTACACGTTCGACGCGATGGGCGCGCCCAGCGAGTTCGACCTGGACACGAGCATGGGCGCGGCCATCGCGCCGCCCGTGGAGCCGACGCCCGAGAAGACCACGGAGCCGACGGACGAGCCGACGAAGCCGGACGACGACCCGACGAAGAAGCCGACGACGAAGCCGACCGAGCCGACGTCCACGCCGACGACGCCCACGGCGCCGCCGACGACGCCGACTCCGACGATCAAGCCGCCCACCCAGGATCCGGACCCGTCGAGCTCCGTCGGGATCCCGGAGGATCCGGACGACTCGCTGTCGGGCAGAGACTGACGTCCCGGCACGCATGGAAGGCGCCCCGAACCGGATGGTTCGGGGCGCCTTCCGCGTTCTGCGTGCTCCTGCGTGGTCCTGCGGGGGCCGTCAGCCGTCGCCGACCTTCGCCGCGACCCGGTCGCCGAGGTCCTTGTCGACGTTGCGCCAGTACTGCAGGGCGCGGTCGAGCACCGGCTCGGAGACGCCGTCGAGCAGATGGCCGCTGATGTTGCCCACCAGACGCTCGCGCTGGGCGTCGTCGAGGACCTGCCTGACCTGCGTGCCCGCCTGGCCGAAGTCGTCGTCCTCGGCGTGTAGTGCGTACGCCTCGCGGACCATCTCGCCCACCACCTGCCAGCCCGCGGGGTCGACGGACTGCTGTGCGGCCGCCGCGGGGCCCCCGTAGGAGTTGGGGGCGTAGGGACGCGCCACGTTCGCGGGCTCGTGGCGCATCGGGCCGTCCTTGGCGTACGAACTGATCGGCGAACGCGCGTGGTTGGGCGGCAGCTGCGCGTAGTTGGGGCCGATCCGGTAGCGGTGCGTGTCCGGGTAGGAGAAGAGCCGCCCGAGCAGCATCTTGTCCGGGGAAGGACCGATGCCCGGCACCATGTTGGAGGGCTCGAACGCCGCCTGCTCGATGTGGACGAAGTAGTCCTCGGGGTTCTTGTCCAGCGTCATCCTGCCGACGTCGATCAGCGGGTAGTCGCCGTGCGGCCACACCTTCGTCAGGTCGAACGGGTTGAAGCGGTAGTCCGCCGCGTCCTCGAACGGCATGATCTGGACCTTCAGCGTCCAGCTCGGGTGCTCGCCACGCGCGATCGACTCGTACAGATCGCGGCGGTGCGCGTCGCCGTCGGTGCCCGCGAGCGTGTCGGCCTCGTCCTGGGCGAGGAACTCGATGCCCTGGTCCGTCTTGAAGTGGTACTTCACCCAGAACTTCGCGCCGCCGCCGTTGATCCACATGTAGGTGTGCGAGCTGTACCCGTTCATGTGGCGGTACGTCCTGGGGATGCCGCGGTCGCCCATCAGCCACGTCACCATGTGCGCCGACTCGGGCGAGAGGGTCCAGAAGTCCCACTGCATGTCGTGGTCGCGCAGCGCGCTGCCGAACGTGCGCTTCTGCGAGCGGATGAAGTCCTGGAACTTGATCGGGTCACGGACGAAGAAGACCGGTGTGTTGTTGCCGACCATGTCGTAATTGCCGTGCTCGGTATAGAACTTCAGCGCGAAGCCGCGGGGGTCGCGCCAGGTGTCGGGGGAGCCCTGTTCGCCCGCGACGGTCGAGAAGCGCGCCAGCATCTCTGTGCGCCTGCCCGGCTGGAAGAGGTCGGCCTTGGTGAACTCGCTGACGTCGTTGGTGACCTCGAAGGTTCCGTACGCTCCGGAACCCTTGGCGTGCACCACCCGCTCGGGAACCCGCTCCCGATTGAACTGGGCCATCTTCTCGATGAGGTAGTGGTCCTGGAGCAGGATGGGCCCGGTCGAGCCGACGGTGAGCGAATGCTCGTCGCTCTCGACCGGGATCCCGGCGTTGTTCGTCGTGTAGGTCATGCGCTTCCTCCCAAGGGGCGGGGTTCGGGCACACAGGCCAGTGAACTCCGCCGACTGGGTGTCGGCAACATTTGGACGGGGTCTAATTCCGGTTCAGTTCGAACCAGACCACCTTTCCGGTGCTCAGGCGCGTGGCGCCCCACCGCCGCGCCATCTTGTTGACCAGGTACAGGCCGCGCCCGCCCTCGTCTGTCGCCCGCGCCTGCCGCAGCCTGGGCAGCTGCGGCACGTCGTCGCCGACCTCGCAGCGCAGCACGTCGGTACGGAGGAGCCGCAGCGTGACAGGGCGCGAGGCGTACCGCACGGCGTTGGTGACGACCTCGCTGACAAGGAGCTCCACCGAGTCCGTCATGTCCTCAAGGCCCCAGCGCACCAGCGCGCTGCGGGCGAGGCGGCGGGCCCGGGACGGCGTCGCGTCCTCGGGCTCCAGGAACCAGTACGCGACGTCGCTGGGCGCGATCCCGTCGAAGCGGGCGGCGAGCAGCGCGATGTCGTCGTCCCGGTCGCCGGGGCCGAGCATGTCGAGCACCTCGTCGCAGAGGGCCTCCAGGGGCGGCGGGTGGTCGGGTCCCGTCAACTGCGCGGTGGCGGCGAGGCGTTCACGCAGCTGCTCTATGCCGGTCCACACGTCGCGGAGCCGGGACTCGACGAGCCCGTCCGTGTACAGGAGCAGCGTCGCGCCCGCGGGGGCGTCGAGCTCCACCGCCTCGAAGTCCACGCCGCCCACGCCGATCGGGGCGCCCGGCGGCACCCGAAGGACCTCGGCGCGGCCGCCCAGGTGCAGCAGGACGGGCGGCGGGTGCCCCGCGTTGGCGATGGTGATGCGGTGCGATACCGGGTCGTAGACCGCGTACAGGCAGGTCGCCATGCGGTCCGAGCCGAGCCGCTGGGCCTGCTCGTCCAGGTGGTGCAGGACCTCCTGGGGCGGCAGGTCGAGACCGGCGAGGGTCTGCGCGGTCGTCCGCAGCTGGCCCATGATCGCCGCCGACGTCATGGAGTGCCCCATGACGTCGCCCACGACCAGGGCGACCCGGCTGCCGGGCAGCGGGATCGCGTCGTACCAGTCGCCGCCGACCCGGGCCGTCTCGGCCGCCGGGAGGTAGCGCGAGGCGAGCCGCACGCCGGTGGGGCGCGGCAGGGTCTCGGGCAGCATCGTGCGCTGCAGCTCGTCGGCGATGTACGCCTCGCGGCCGTACAGGACGGCCTTGTCGATGCCGAGCGCGCTGTGCGTGGCCAGCTGGGCGGCGACCAGCAGGTCGTCCGCCTCGAACGCGGGCCGGTCAGGGCGGCGCAGGAACACCGCGGCGCCGATCACCCGGCGCCTGCCCCGCAGCGGGGCCAGGATCGCCCGCTGCCCGGACGGCAGCGTGCGCCCCTCGCCGAGCAGCTCGGGCAGCGCCGCGCGGGCCGCCGCCGAGTCAGCGAAGACCGGGCGTACGCCCCG
The DNA here is from genome assembly GCF_008704495.1 of Streptomyces kanamyceticus. Lineage (NCBI taxonomy): Bacteria > Bacillati > Actinomycetota > Actinomycetes > Kitasatosporales > Streptomycetaceae > Streptomyces > Streptomyces kanamyceticus. The sequence continues at coordinate 3,771,998 of NZ_CP023699.1, read as the reverse complement.
AAGGACCTCGGCGAGCGCGCCGCCGGGACGCACCTCGCACAGCTCGGCGGTGGACATGACGTCGGTGATGTCGGGCTGCACGACCTGGAGCGCGGGCAGCGTGCCCGTGCCGCCGCTCTCGGTGTCCGGTTCCTCGGAGCTGCCGTCGATGGAGCGGAGGCGGTCGGTGCGGCGCAGGCGGAGCACGAGCGGTCCGGTGGGGCGCTCGTCGCCGACCGGGAGCGGGTCGCGCAGGTAGACCAGGATCGCGTCGGAGAACGTCGGCACCGTCGCCCGGCACAGGCCCATCACGATCTCGTCGAGGTCGATGCCGCGCGCGATGCGCCGGGTGGCCGCGCCGACGTAGCGCAGCCGGTCGCCGTCGCGCCGCATCGCCGTGGGCCCGGTGCCCGGCGGCCTCGGCTGTCCGGTGCGCCGCTCCTCGCCGTCCGGCGGGCCCTGCGGCTCAGGACCCGGCAGCGCGGGGCCGCCCTCGGGCTCGGGGCGCGGCCGGTGCGGGTCGGGCTCGGCGGCGGAGTACGCGGAGGGCTGAGAGTGCTCGTCACCTGACGTCATCGGGGCTCCCGAGGGTGCGTCGCCCGTGCGTGCCTGTGCCGGTAGGGCGGCGCCCCCGCCCTGAGGCGTCTCGGGGGAACGCAGCAGCGCCCCGCGCGGGTCCGCGGGGGCGGTCGCGCCGGCACCTGGTGCCTTGCGACCACTTGGTGCCTTGCGACCCTCGTGGGGGGTGAGGTGCTCCGTCACGCGTTTCGAATCCGTCCGTCCGGGGCTGCGCGCCGTGCGCGCCGTCCAGCGTTGCACGTTGCTCAGCCGCGTCGGCAGTGCAGAAAGACCTGGTGTTCCGGTGGTGCGTCGGCGCTCGCGGGGGCGTACGAGTACGTGTCCTCGCCGGTGATCTCGAAGCCCGCGTCCCGCACGACCTGCCGCAGTTCGTCCCGCAGGTAACCCGATACCCGGATCGTGTGCCCCAGGAACGGAATTGCCGAGTCGTCCAGATCGGCCTCGACCATGGACAGCTCCATCAGGCCGCCGGGACGCAGCAGCGAGTGCAGTCGCCGCAGCGCACCGGGAATCTCCGTGCGCGGCAGCATCAGCAGGGCGAAGAAGCACGCGACGGCATCGAACGTGCCGACCCCTTCGGGCCCTTCGGCGCTGAGGTCCGCGATGTCCAGTAGCCGGAACTCCGCTGCCGGGACGTTCTTTCCCGCCAGTTCGAGCATGCCCGAAGAGATGTCCGTACCGAGCACCGTGTGACCCGATCCGGCCAGCTGCCGGGCGGTGGGCAGACCCGTTCCGCAGCCCACGTCGAGAATCCGGGAGCCGGGCGCGAGCGCGTCGAGCAGCAGGCGCCCCGCGGCCAACTGGCCCTCCTTGTGCGGGAAGGCGTCGTCGTAGTGCTGCCCGATGGCGTCAAAGGCCTCGGCCTGACCCCTGCGGTCCTCGCTCACGTTCTGCCGCCCCTCGATGACTTCCTGTCAGGCACCGTGCAGACCCACCGAGTTACTGCTGTGCGCCCTTGCGGAGGACGATCCTACGTTTGAACCACGGGGGCGCATCAAGGGTCTCATGAGGACACATGCGCGGGCGTACGGTCCCAGTCATCCGGCAGGGACGGTACGACCCAGGACGGATCGGGACGCCAGTGCTGCCAGCCGTCCGAAAAAGGTGCCCCCCACGCATCGATCGCGTCAAGGGCGGCCCGGCCCGCCGCCCGGACGTCAGCGGCCTTTTCCGCGCCCATCAGGCCCACCCGCAGGGCCTGCGCGAACTCGTCCTCGTCGTGCCAGCGCCAGCTGTGGTCGGGGCGCACGGAGATGTCCAGAAAGTGATCCTCGGAATCCACCCCTCCATCCCAACGAGTGCGTGGCTCCTCAAGGTTCACGTACCAGTTCTTGAACGTCCAGTCAGGTTCCCAGAACAGCCAGACCGACCACGGCTCGGCGGGGCGCGCCAGCTTCAGGACGCCGGTGCCCGACCAGTGGTCCCTGCGGACGGCGCGCGGCTTGGTGTAGCGGGTGGCGAGCGGCTCGCGGTGTACCGGGGTCCCGTCGGCGATCACCGGCTTCACCAGTTCGGTGCCCGGCGCCATCCACACGGCGAGCAGATCCTCGCTGTCTCGTACGACGGTGACGGGGCGACAGATGTGGAACCGGCGCCCGGCGTTCTCCCGGTACCGCCACAGAATGTGCTCCCCGGGCGCCCACCTGGCCGCCCCGTCCACCGTCGTATTCCCGTCGAGGTCTGTCATGAACAGATACTAGACGTGGGGCGCGCGCCGCCGTGGGCGATCGCCGCCCCACCACTCAGGGGTGCGTCATGCGCAACACGTCCAGCGCCTCGTCCAGTTGTTCAAGGGAGAGCACGCCCCGCTCGACGTACCCCGCCTCGAGCACGACCTCACGGATCGTCTTCCGCTCCGCGAGGGACTTCTTGGCCACCTTCGCCGCCTCCTCGTACCCGATGTACTTGTTCAGCGGCGTCACGACGGACGGCGACGACTCGGCGTACTCCCGCGCCCGCTCCCGGTTCGCGGTGATCCCGTCGACGGTGCGGTCGGCGAGCAGGCGCGACACGTTGGCGAGCAGTCGGATCGACTCCAGGACGTTCTTGGCGATGACCGGCAGCATGACGTTCAGCTCGAAGTTGCCCGCGGCGCCCGCCGCGGCGACCGTCGCGTCGTTCCCCGTGACCTGCGCGGCGACCATCAGCGCGGCCTCCGGGAGCACCGGGTTCACCTTGCCGGGCATGATCGAGGAGCCGGGCTGCAGGTCCGGGAGGCTGATCTCGGCGAGGCCGGTGCGCGGGCCCGACGCCATCCAGCGCAGGTCGTTCGCGATCTTCGTCAGGCCGACGCCGATCGTCCGCAGCTGGCCGCTCGTCTCGACGATGCCGTCCCGGGCGCCCTGCGCCTCGAAGTGGTCCCGCGCCTCGGTCAGCGGCAGCCCGGTCGCGCGTGCGACCTCGGCGATGACGGCGGCGGAGAAGCCGGGCGGGGTGTTGATGCCGGTGCCCACGGCCGTGCCGCCGAGCGGCAGTTCGGCCAGGCGCGGCAGCGAGGCGCGCAGCCGCTCGACGCCGTACCGCACCTGCGCCGCGTAGCCGCCGAACTCCTGGCCGAGGGTGACGGGCGTGGCGTCCATGAGGTGCGTGCGCCCGGACTTCACGACGTCCGCGAATTCCCCGGCCTTGCGCTCCAGGGCGGCGGCGAGGTGTTCGAGGGCCGGGACCAGGTCCCCGGTCACCGCGCCGGTCGCCGCGATGTGGATCGAGGAGGGGAAGACGTCGTTCGAGGACTGCGAGGCGTTGACGTGGTCGTTGGGGTGCACGTCGCGGCCGAGTCGCTCGGTGGCGAGCGTGGCGATGACCTCGTTGGTGTTCATGTTGGACGAGGTGCCGGAGCCGGTCTGGAAGACGTCGACGGGGAAGTGGTCGTCCCAGCGCCCGTCCGCGACCTCGGCGGCCGCGTCGGCGATGGCGTCGGCGACGTCCTTGTCGAGCACTCCGAGCCCGGCGTTGACCTTGGCGGCGGCGGCCTTGATCTGCGCGAGCGCGGCGATGTGGGCGCGCTCCAGGGTCTGCCCCGAGATGGGGAAGTTCTCCACCGCGCGCTGGGTCTGCGCACGCCACTTGGCGTGCGCGGGAACCCGCACCTCACCCATGGAGTCGTGCTCGGTCCGGTACTCGCCGGTGCGGTCGTCGCTGGCGTCGCTGGTCATGCTCTCGAACCTACCTCTCGTCCAAACCCCGTAAAAAGTTGAGCACTTGTCTTGTTCCAGGTATTCCCAAGCCCTGCTACCGGCCAGTAAAACCCTGGGTAACACCACACCGGGGAGGCGCAATGAAGCGCATCAGGCGCAGCGGGCGGGGCCGGCTGCGATGTTCGTTCGCGGCAGCGGTCGCGATGACGGCCGTGCTCGGCACGGCAGCGGCGGTACCCGCCCAGGCGGCGGACGGGGACAGGGCGAAGGCACCCGCGTCGACGCCGCTCCCGCCCGACCTGGAGAAGATCCGGGCGGACGAGGCCACCAAGCTCTACGGCAGCCCGGGCGAGCGCCCCATGGCCGACCGCAAGACCGGTCTGATCTCGCTCGGCGACAGCGAGATCTCCGGCGAGGGCGTCGGCACGTACGAACCCGGCACGAACGGCCCGGACAACTGGTGCCACCGCTCGCCGGACGCCGCGATCCACCGCACCGGCATCCCGGCCGACGTGACGTACAACGTCGCGTGCTCGGGGGCGCAGACCGTCAACATCAAGATCGGCGGTCAGAAGCAGTACGCCGATGAGCTGGTGCAGAGCGACAACCTCGCGATCAAGGCCCGAAACACCAAGATCAAGACGATTCTGCTCGTCATCGGCGCCAACGACGACCTCGACTTCTCCGGGGTGATGACGGACTGCGTCACCCGCTTCCTGCTCAGCCAGGGCGCGTGCGCGGGCAAGTACAACGACGGCTGGCAGGCGCGCGTCGACGGGCTCGTGCCCAAGGTCGAGCAGTCCATCCGCGACCTCAAGACCGTCATGAAGGACGCGGGCTACCAGGCGGCGGACTACAAGCTCGTCGCCATGGGGTACCCGAGCCCGATCGGCCCGGACTTCCGCGACAACCCCCAGTTCCCCGGCAAGCTGGTCTGCGGCGGCCTCGGCTACGACTCCGACACCGAGTGGGGCCGCAACTACGCGGTGCCGACCTTCGGGACCGGCATGCGCAAGGCCGCCAGGAACGCGGGTGCGACCTACCTCGACAACTCCCGCCTCTTCCAGGGCCACGAGGTCTGCATGGAGGACACCTGGGCGCGCGGCCTCTACATCGACGTGTCCAACCCCTTCCCGCCGGACTCCAATTCGGTGCGCCAGTCCTTCCACCCGAACGCCCGCGGCCACGCGGCCTTCGCGTCCTGCCTGACCCAGATCTACAACTCGGGCTACGGCGAGGGCAGCTGCGCCGACCCGGCGAGCACGGGCAGCCCGAAGCTCTACAAGGGCGCCTGGGACGACGCCTACAAGCCCCTCAAGAACGAGGCCACCCAGAGCTGCCTGGACGTCGACGCGTCCAAGAGCCGCAACGGCACCAAGGTCCAGGGCTGGGACTGCACCGGCAACCGCAACCAGACCTGGTGGTACGACGACACCCAGCGGTCGCTGCACACCGGCCTGACCCAGGACCGCTGCCTCGACGTGCCCGACGGCTCGTACAAGGAGGGCACCGCGGTCACCCTCTGGAACTGCCACGGCGGTGACAACCAGAAGTTCGTCCGTACGGCGGGCACGGTGCGCCCCGCCGCCGACACCGGGCTCTGTCTGACCCTCGCGGGGGCCAAGGAGCCGGTGCGGCTGCAGAAGTGCGCGGGGGCGGCGAACCAGCGGTTCGCCTGACCCCGGGCATGCCGAAGGGGCCCTCTCCGTACGCGGAGAGGGCCCCTTCGTAGTGCTACGTCTGGTTCGTCGTCACGCCTGGCCGGGACCGCGCACCGGGATGTGCGTGAACGTCGGCTCCGGAGCGGGGTTCTGGAAGAAGTCGTTGCCCTTGTCGTCGACGACGATGAAGGCGGGGAAGTCCTCGACCTCGATCTTCCAGACCGCCTCCATGCCGAGCTCCTCGTACTCGACGACCTCGACCTTCTTGATGCAGTCCTGCGCGAGGCGCGCGGCGGGGCCGCCGATCGAGCCCAGGTAGAAGCCGCCGTGCGCGTCGCACGCGTCCGTGACCTGCTTGCTGCGGTTGCCCTTGGCCAGCATGACCTTGGAGCCGCCCGCGGCCTGGAACTGCTCTACGTAGGAGTCCATCCGGCCCGCCGTCGTCGGCCCGAAGGAACCGGACGCGTAGCCCTCGGGGGTCTTCGCGGGACCGGCGTAGTAGACGGGGTGGTCCTTCAGGTACTGCGGCATCTCCTCGCCCGCGTCGAGCCGCTCCTTGATCTTGGCGTGCGCGATGTCGCGGGCCACGACGAGCGGTCCCGTCAGCGAGAGGCGGGTCTTCACCGGGTGCTTGCCGAGCTCGGCGAGGATGTCGTCCATCGGCCGGTTGAGGTCGATCTTGACGACGTCCTCCTCCTCTCCCAGGTGCTCGTCCGTCGTCTCCGGCAGGAAGCGCGCCGGGTCCGTCTCCAGCTGCTCCAGGAAGACGCCCTCGGCGGTGATCTTCGCGGTGGCCTGGCGGTCGGCCGAGCAGGAGACGGCGATCGCGACGGGCAGCGAGGCGCCGTGCCGGGGCAGGCGCACCACGCGCACGTCGTGGCAGAAGTACTTGCCGCCGAACTGCGCGCCGATGCCGATCTTCTGGGTGAGCTCGAAGACCTTCTCCTCCAGCTCCTTGTCGCGGAAGCCGTGGCCGGTCGGGGAGCCCTCGGAGGGGAGCTCGTCCAGGTAGTGCGCGGAGGCGTACTTCGCGGTCTTCAGGGCGAACTCGGCGCTCGTGCCGCCCACGACGATCGCCAGGTGGTACGGCGGGCACGCGGCCGTGCCGAGCGAGCGGATCTTCTCCTCCAGGAACTTCATCATGGAGGCTTCGTTCAGGACGGCCTTCGTCTCCTGGTAGAGGAAGGACTTGTTCGCCGAGCCGCCGCCCTTGGCCATGAAGAGGAACTTGTAGGCGCCGCCGTCGGTCGCGTACAGCTCGATCTGGGCGGGCAGGTTGGAGCCGGTGTTCTTCTCCTCCCACATGGTCAGGGGAGCCATCTGCGAGTAGCGCAGGTTCAGCTTCGTGTACGCGTCGAAGACGCCCTTGGAGAGCGCCTTCTCGTCCTCACCTTCGGTGAGGACGTTCTGGCCGCGCTTGCCCATGACGATCGCGGTGCCGGTGTCCTGGCACATGGGGAGCACGCCCGCCGCCGCGATGTTCGCGTTCTTCAGCAGGTCGAGCGCCACGAACTTGTCGTTGCCGGATGCCTCCGGGTCGTCGACGATGCGCCGCAGCTGGGCCAGGTGCGCGGGCCGCAGGTAGTGCTGGATGTCGTGGATCGCCTCGGCGGCGAGCTTGCGCAGCGCCTCCGGGTCGACCTTGAGGAACGTCCGCCCGTCGGCCTCGAAGGTGGACACACCCTCGGCGGTCACCAGCCGGTACGGGGTGGTGTCCTCTCCCAGCGGGAGCAGATCGGAGTACGCAAACTCTGGCATTACGGCCATTCCTCACTCGGCAGACAGCGGCGCGGCCTCCATTGGCGACGCGCCCACCAGCGTAGAGCGCGCGGGGCGGGCCGGGTTTGTGAGGTAAGGCTCAGTACATCCGCCGTCCGGTCCCGTGGCCGGATTCGTGGTTGCCCCCCGTGGCCGGTTCCGTGGCCGTTCCCTCGATCGCCCCCCGGGTTGTCCACAGGGGGTAGTCGCGATCTATCGCGTTTGGGTACGCTGCTGGTGTGGACCTCGAAAAGCGACCCCCGCAGCCCGCTCCCGCCACGGCCGACGCCCCGGGCTCGCTCCGCGCGTCCGACGCCGACCGGGACCGCACGGCGGACATACTCCGCGAGGCGCTGGCCGAGGGCCGCCTCACCACCGAGGAGCACGCGGACCGGATCGAGGGGGTCTACAGCGCCAAGACCATGGCCGAGCTGGAGCCCCTGGTCAGGGACTTGCCCGCGGTGGACGGCGCCGCGCCCGCCGGGACCCACGCCCCCGACCCCGCTCCCGCCAGGCCGTCCCCCGGCGCCGTCCCGCCGGTCGCCGACGAGAACCTGGTCGCGGTGCTCAGCGGCAGCGTCCGCAAGGGCCGCTGGCGCGTGGCCCGCCGCACGCACGCGTACGCGATCTTCGGCAGCGTCGAGATCGACCTGAGCGAGGCGATCTTCGAGCAGCGCCAGGTGGTCATCAAGGCGGTCTCGATCTTCGGCTCGGTCGACGTCCGCGTCCCGGAGAACGTGTCGCTGCGCGGCAGCGGCACCGGCATCCTCGGCAGCTTCGAGGTGGACACCCTCGACTCCGCCGAGCAGGACGCCCCGGTCGTCTTCGTGGACGGCTTCGCGCTCTTCGGCAGCATCGAGGCGCGGCCCAAGCGCGGTCGGCTCGTCCAGGATCTGCACAAGTACGTGCGCAAACATCTCGGGCACTGACGTCGCACGCGTCTCCCTGGGCGACTGGACTTCCGTACATCGGAACTCAGTGCATAGGCGCGCACACAGCGGGTAGAGCTTGCTGCATCGTCTCTCGCTCGCGAAGCCGTCGTCAGGAGTAGACCGTGCTGCAACCGTCGCATCAGTCCCTGCAGGTAGCCGCCGTTCCGGGTCAGCGGGTGCCAGTGCGGGACAGGAACGATGATGCCCCCTGGCACACGGAAGCCGTGTGCCGCCGAGACGAGGCCGGACTGTTCTTCGCGCCGTCCAAGGAACCGACCGCGGCCAGGCTCTCCCGCGAGGAAGCGGCGAAGCGGGTCTGCGCCCGCTGTCCCGTGATGGTCGAGTGCCGTGAGCACGCCCTGCTGCAGCCCGAGCCGTACGGGGTGTGGGGCGGCCTCACCGCCGCCGAGCGCCGCGTGGTCCTGGCCCGCCGCCGCAGGCGTGACCTGGAGCTGAAGAAGGCCGCCCACACGGCGGGGATCGCCGCCGCGGGGTAGGCGGGGCCACTTCCCGCAGGCCCGTTCGCGCATGCCGAAGGGGGCGTCCCCCGCACGGGGCGCCCCCTTCGACGTACGCGGTGGCTACTTCGGCGTACGCGTGGTTACTTCGGTGTACGCGGTGCCTACTTGGCGCGGTCGAAGTCGATCGCGCTGTACGCGCGCAGCTTCGACAGCCGGTGATCGGAGTCGATCTTGCGGATCGTGCCCGACTTGGAGCGCATGACCAGCGACGACGTCGACGCGTTCGCCGCGCGGTAGCGGACGCCCTGGAGCAGCTCGCCGTCGGTGATGCCGGTCGCGACGAAGAAGACGTTGTCCCCGCGGACGAGGTCGTTCGTGGAGAGCGTGCGGTCCAGGTCGTGGCCCGCGTCGATGGCGCGCTGGCGCTCGGCGTCGTCCTGCGGCCACAGCTTGCCCTGGATCACACCGCCGAGGCACTTGATCGCACAGGCCGAGATGATGCCCTCGGGGGTGCCGCCGATGCCCATGAGCAGGTCGACGCCGGTGCCCTCGCGGACGGCCATGACCGAGCCCGCGACGTCGCCGTCCGAGATGAACTTGATGCGGGCGCCGGTCTCGCGGATCTCCTTGACGATGCCCCCGTGCCGGGGGCGGTCCAGGATCATGACCGTGACGTCCTCGGGCGAGGAGTTCTTGGCCTTGGCCACGCGGCGGATGTTGACCGAAGCGGGCGCGTTGATGTCCACGTAGTCGGCGGCCTCGGGGCCTGTGACCAGCTTGTCCATGTAGAAGACGGCCGACGGGTCGAACATGGCGCCGCGGTCGGCGGCGGCGAGCACGGCGATGGCGTTCGGCTGGCCCTTCGCGGTCAGCGTGGTGCCGTCGATCGGGTCGACGGCGATGTCGACCTCGGCGCCGGTGCCGTCGCCGATGTGCTCTCCGTTGAACAGCATCGGGGCTTCGTCCTTCTCGCCCTCGCCGATGACGACGACGCCGTTCATCGAGACGGTGGAGACGAGGGTCCGCATGGCCCTGACAGCGGCGCCGTCCGCGCCGTTCTTGTCGCCGCGGCCGACCCAGCGGCCCGCGGCCATGGCGGCCGCCTCGGTGACCCGGACCAGCTCCAGGGCGAGGTTGCGGTCGGGAGCCTCGGGAGAAACCTCGAGCTCGGAGGGGAGATGATGCTCGGTCATCGGAGCGCACCTTTCTGCTTGATACGACGACGGCCGGATGAGGGATTGTGAATGACTCTATCCGCAGGCCGACAAAATGAGCAGAGGGCCCCACGCATGAGCGGATCGGGCACCGGGGGAAGGGCCGGATCCGGTGCCTGAGACCATGGGGGAGTGGCAGGAAGACAAGGCAACCAGACCGTCAAGAACATGCTGTGGTCGTTGGTGGTGATCGCCCTCGTCGCGGGTGTGATCTACATCTTCATCCCGCATGACGAGTCCAAGACCCCGGTCGAGCGGAAGGACTACCGCGTGGAGCTCCTGACAGCCCGGCGGGGCGCGCCCTATCCGGTGGCGGCGCCCGAGGGCCTCTCCAAGGACTGGAAGGCGACGTCGGTGCGGTACAGGGGCGAGGAGCACAACAGCTGGCACCTGGGCTTCCTCGACCCGGAGGACGAGTACGTGGCGATCAAGCAGTCCACGGAGAAGCCCGCCAAGTTCATCGAGGCCGTCACCAAGGAGGCCAAGCGCACCAAGGCCACCGAGGAGATCGGCGGCCAGGAGTGGCAGCGGTACGAGGGCGAGACGTACGACGCCCTGGTGCGCACCGAGAAGGGCGCCACGACGGTCGTCCTCGGCACGGCGCCGTTCGGTCAGCTGACGAAGATGGCCGAGTCCCTGAAGACGTCCTGACCGCGACGAGCGTGGATGCGCGAAGGGCCCCCGGCGATGTGCCGGGGGCCCTTCGCGTCGCTCGGGGGTTCGCTCAGACGGTCGTGATGACGTCGTCGTAGGCGAGGCGCGGGGAGCGCGGGAACCAGGCGTCTTCGCCCGGCTTGCCGATGTTGATGACCATCAGCGGGGTGTGGTCGTCGTCCAGGAACTCCTTCTGGACACCGGCGAAGTCGAAGCCGGTCATCGGGCCCGCGGCCAGACCGGCGGCGCGCACGCCGACGATGAAGTACGCGGCCTGGAGGCCGGCGTTGAGCGAGGCGGCCTGCTCACGGACCGGGCGCTCGGAGAAGAAGGCGTCCTTGGCCTGCGGGAAGTGCGGGAACAGCGCCGGGAGCTCCTCGTGGAACTCGTTGTCGGCGGAGAGGATCGCGACGAGCGGCGCGGCGGCGGTCTTCGGCCGGTTGCCCTCGGCCATGTGCGCGACCAGGCGCTCGCGGGCCTCGGGCGAGCGGACCAGGGTGACGCGCAGCGGCGACTGGTTGAAGGCGGTCGGGCCGTACTTGACCAGGTCGTAGATCGCCTGAACCTGCTCGTCGGAGACCGGCTCGTCGGTGAAGGTGTTCGCGGTGCGGGCCTCGCGGAAGAGCAGGTCCTGGGCGGCGGGGTCAAGGGCGAGAGACATGGATCAACCTTCTCGATGCGTACGGGGGTGTCTGCCATGCCCGTTTCCGGGCTTGCGTCCATGACACTACGCCGTCACTGTTCAACTTTCAACCAAAGTCGGTGTCGCGTGACCCGCCTCACAAGCCGCAGGTCAGGCCGGGTGCCGTCGCGGGAGCCGGTGTCGTCGCCGCGGAAGTCGGCGCCGCCGCCTCAGGAATCGGCGTCGTCGTCCGGGTCGCCGTCCGCCTCGGGGCCCGCGAGCGCCGCGTCCAGGCGGGCGCGGGCGCCGTCCAGCCAGCGGCGGCAGATCGTCGACAGCTCCTCGCCGCGCTCCCACAGGGCCAGCGACTCCTCCAGGGTCGTGCCACCGGCCTCCAGGCGGCGCACCACCTCGATCAGTTCGTCCCGCGCCTGCTCGTAGCCGAGGGCGTCCGCCGGGCCCGCGGCCTCGTCCGTCTTGCTGGTCATGAGCCCACCCTAGATGTCGTTAGATGTCGTTTTGTGTGGTTCGTACGGTGAATTCGCCCTCGGCGACACGGGCCCGCAACTCCTCGTCGGCGCCCACCTCTTCGGGGTCGCGGACCACGGAGCCGTCCGCCTTCTGCAGCACCGCGTACCCCCGCTGGAGGGTCGCGGCGGGCGACAGGGCCACCACGCGCGCGTGGGTGTGCGTCAGCTCGGAGCCCGCCCGGTCCAGGAGGTGTCCGAGCGTGCGGCGGCTGCGGTCGACGAGCGCGGCCACCTGCTCCTCGCGCTCCTCGATCATCCGGTGCGGATGCTCCATGGAGGGCCGGGCCAGGGCGTGCGCGAGGCCGCGCTCCTCGCGGTCGAGGTAGGCGTCCATGCTGCGCCGCGCCCGGTCCCGCAGCCACCGCACCCGCTCGTACTCCTCGCCGACGTCCGGCACGACCTTCTTGGCCGCGTCGGTCGGCGTGGAGGCGCGCAGGTCGGCCACGTGGTCGAGGAGGGGGTTGTCCGGTTCGTGGCCGATAGCCGACACGACCGGCGTACGACAGGACGCCACCGCCCGTACCAACTGCTCGTCCGAGAACGGCAGCAGGTCCTCCACGCTGCCGCCGCCGCGCGCCACGATGATCACGTCGACCTCGTCGAGCGCGTCGAGGTCCTTGAGGGCCCCCACGACCTGCGGCACCGCGTGCACGCCCTGGACGGGCACGTTGCGCACCTCGAAGCGGACGGCGGGCCAGCGGTGCCTCGCGTTCTCCAGGACGTCGCGCTCGGCGGCCGACGCGCGGCCGGTGACGAGCCCGATGAGCTGCGGCAGGAAGGGCAGCGCCTTCTTGCGCTCCGGCGCGAAGAGGCCCTCGGCGGCCAGGCTCTTCTTCAACTGCTCGATCCGCGCGAGCAGTTCGCCGACGCCGACCGGCTTTATCTCCGCGGCCCGCAGGGAGAGCTGGCCACGCGGCGCGTACCACTCGGGCTTGGCGTGCACCACGACGCGCGCGCCCTCGGAGACGACGTCCGCCACGGCGTCGAACACCTGGCGGTAGCAGGTCACGCTCACCGAGATGTCGTGGGACGGGTCGCGCAGCGTCATGAAGACGACACCGGCGCCCGGCCTGCGGGACAGCTGTGTGATCTGCCCCTCGACCCAGATGGCGCCGAGCCGGTCAATCCAGCCGCCGATGAGGCGCGACACCTCCCCGACGGGTAGCGGGGTGTCCGCGGACGTGTTCAGAGCCATGCGTTGAGCCTAGTCGGCGGGTATGACACCGCTGTGGCATCCGCACCGGGGTGACGTCCTGCCGGGAGGTCGCACTCCGGGTGCGGGTGATTCGTGGTTGCTCGCGCAGTTCCCCGCGCCCCTCACGGGGCGCCCGCCTTACGGGGCGTCCGGCCTATCTGTGCGTGCCCGGCCCTGCCTCTGTACGAACAGGACCACCAGGCCCACCCCCAGCCACACCGCGCCCACCACCTGTGCGGAGCCCGCCGCCTCCCAGATGACCGCCACCACGATCGCCGCTCCGAGGACGGGGATCAGGATGTGCCGCCACCAGCTGAACGCCGCGTCGCGCTGGCGCACCACGAACCAGCCCACCACGCTCGCGTGCAGCAGCAGGAACGCGGTGAGCGCCCCGATGTCGACCACCGACACCAGGTGGTCCATCCCGTCGTCCCGCCGGGCCGCCCACACCGCGGCGACCATCGTGACCACGGCCGCGCACAGCAGCGCGATCCGCGGCGTCCCGGAATCGGTCCTGGACAGGGCCTTGGGCAGCCGCCGGTCGCGCGCCATGGCGAACAGCAGCCGTCCCGCTGCGGCCTGCCCCGCGAGCGCCGCGAACGCCGCCCCGATCGCCTTGCTGACCGCCACCAGCTTGGACAGCCACACCCCGGACGCCGCCTCCGACGTGTCGTAGAAAGCGGTCCCCTGCTTGGCCGGGTCCGCCGCGAGCTCGGCCGACGACAGCGGCTCCAGGAGCGCCACCAGATACGTCTGGAGGATGAACAGGAAGCCCGCGAGCGCGAGGCAGATCAGCACCGCGCGCGCGACCTTCGCCGAACCGCCCGTCACCTCCTCGGCGAAGGACGCGATCGCGTCGAAGCCCAGATAGGACAGGACGGCGATCGACACCGCGCCGATCACCGCCGACAGCGCGAAGGCGCCCTGCGAACCGTCACCGGTCAGCGGCGAGAGCCAGCCCCGCTGGGCCCCGTCCTGGATGAGCACGACGACGGCCGCGACCACGAAGACCAGCAGGACCACGACCTCCATCGCGAGCACCGCGAAGCCGACCCGCGCCGCCGCCCGGACGCCCCACAGGTTCAGCGCCGTGGTGATGAGCACCGCGAGCGCCGTCCACACCCACCGCGACACCGAGGGGACCAGGGAGTTCATCGCGATGCCGGAGAAGAGATAGGCGACCGCGGGGATGAGGAGGTAGTCGAGCATCGCCATCCACCCGGCGATGAAACCGGGCCCGTTCCCTAGCCCCACGCGCGCGTAGGCGAAGACGGAGCCCGCCAGGGGGACCACCCGCACCATCTGCGCGTAGCTGAATGCGGTGAACGCCATCGCGACCGTCGCGATCAGATAGACGAGGGCGACGGCGCCGTGCGACTTCGCGTCGAGCGTCCCGAAGACACCGACCGGGGCCATCGGCGCGATGAAGAGCAGGCCGTAGACCACGAGGTCCCGGAACCCCAGACTTCGCCGCAGCCCTTCGCCCTCGGCGGGTGCGGCGCCCCCTGCGGGGACTCCGGTACTGGCGGACTGTCCGGACATGGTGCCTCCGTAGATCTACGCAGGCCCCCAGTCTCTCCAAGAAGCCGATCTTTGACGCGCTGAACGCGGCCTTACGATGGTGGGTATGACTGCAACGCCTGGCTCCCGCCGTGTCCTGCTCGCCGCTCCCCGTGGCTACTGCGCGGGTGTGGACCGTGCCGTGATCGCCGTCGAGAAGGCCCTGGAGCAGTACGGGGCCCCGATCTATGTCCGCCACGAGATCGTCCACAACAAGTACGTGGTGCAGACCCTGGAGAAGAAGGGCGCCATCTTCGTCGACCAGACGGTGGAGGTCCCCGAGGGCTCCATCGTGATGTTCTCGGCGCACGGCGTGGCCCCGACCGTCCACGCGGAGGCCGCCGAGCGCAAGCTCGCGACGATCGACGCCACCTGCCCGCTGGTCACCAAGGTCCACAAGGAAGCGGTCCGGTTCGCCAAGGAGGACTACGACATCCTCCTGATCGGGCACGAGGGCCACGAGGAAGTCATCGGCACGTCCGGCGAGGCGCCCGACCACATCACGCTGGTCGACGGCCCCGACGACGTCGCGAACGTCGAGGTCCGCGACCCCGACAAGGTCGTCTGGCTCTCCCAGACCACCCTCTCCGTAGACGAGACCATGGAGACGGTCGACGCCCTCAAGGGCAAGTACCCGAACCTCCTCTCGCCGCCCAGCGACGACATCTGCTACGCCACGCAGAACCGCCAGATCGCGGTGAAGAAGCTCGCCGAGGACGCCGAACTCGTCATCGTCGTCGGCTCCAAGAACTCCTCGAACTCGATCCGCATGGTCGAGGTCGCCCTGGAGGCGGGCACGCCCGCGTCGCACCTGGTGGACAACGCCGAGGAGATCGACGAGGCCTGGCTGGAGGGCGTGACCACGGTCGGCCTGACCTCCGGCGCCTCCGTGCCCGACGTCCTGGTGGACGGCGTCATCGAATGGCTCGCCGAGCGTGGCTACGCGGACGTGGAGACCGTGAAGACGGCCGAGGAGTCGATCACCTTCTCGCTGCCCAAGGAGCTCCGCAGGGACCTGCGCGCCGAGGCGGCCGAGCTGTCACAGCGCTGATCGCGCCTTAACGTGGGGTCCATGCAGATCTTCGGTGTGGACATCGGCGGATCCGGAATCAAGGGCGCTCCCGTGGACCTGGACCGCGGTGACCTGACGACGGAACGGCACAAGGTCCTGACCCCGCATCCGGCCACTCCCGACGCGGTGGTCGGCGGCGTCCGCGAGGTCGTCGACCACTTCGGCTGGACGGGGCCCGTCGGTGCGACCTTCCCCGGCGTGATCACGGACGGCACGGCGCGCACGGCGGCCAATGTCGACAAGAGCTGGATCGGCACGGACATCCAGGCCCTGGTCTCGTCCCGGCTCGGCGGCGTCCCCGTCACCGTCCTGAACGACGCGGACGCGGCGGGCGTCGCCGAGATGCACTTCGGCGCGGGCGTCGGCCGCACCGGCACGGTCATCCTGCTCACCTTCGGCACGGGCATCGGCAGCGCGCTGTTCACCGGCGGCCGCCTGGTGGCGAACACCGAGCTCGGCCACGTCGAACTGCACGGCCACGACGCGGAGAAGCGGGCCTCCTCCAAGGCCCGCGAGGACGAGGACCTGACCTGGGAGCACTGGGCCGGGCGCGTCCAGAAGTACCTGGCGCACGTGGAGATGCTGTTCTCGCCGGAGCTGTTCATCATCGGCGGCGGCGTGAGCCGCAAGGCGCACAAGTTCCTGCCGCTGATCGAGGGCATCAGGGCGGAGATCGTCCCGGCGCAGCTGCAGAACAACGCGGGGATCGTGGGGGCGGCGATGGCGGCGGCGGGCGAGGCGTAGCCCGTCGCGGGGCGTAGCCCGTTTCACGGAGCGCGGCCAGCGGCGAGACCAGCGGCTAGGCGGCGGGCAGCCGCTTCCCGCCCCCCGCCGCGGGGCCCCGCCCGGCACGCGCCTGCCGCCGCTGCGCGATCAGCCGGACCTTGCGTACGGTCACGACGAGCCCGGCGACGAGCGTGCCGCCGTACAGCCAGCCCGCGTGCAGGGCCAGCGACGTCACGAGCGCCATGAAGTGGCCGCCGAACCCGCCCGTGCCCCCGGAGACCGGCAGGATCCCCACGGCGAACGCGATCGGCACCGCGATCGGCGCGGTGACCAGGTCGGCGGGGCGCACCCAGAACGCGGTGAGCGCGGCCACCGGCAGGAACAGCACTCCATAGGTGACGGCGGAGTCGCCCACCAGCAGCCAGATCAGGCAGGCGAGCAGGAACATCACCGCCGAGCAGAAGAGCCCGCTGCCGAGCCCGGTGAGCCGCGGGTTCGGCACCCGGCGCAGCGTCCGGTACAGGGGCGTTCTGCGCAGGGCGAGGACGAACGGCGGAACGGGGCGGCGGGAACGTGCCGCGGCCCGGTAGACCGTCGAGGACTCGGCGGACGGGTCGGCGGACCGGTCCGCGGGGCCGCCCTGCGGAGGCAACGGCGCGGTACGCCGCTGCCGAGCTTTGGGGGCGGCCTTCTGGGCGGCCTTCTGGGCGGCCTTGGGGGTGGCCTTCGCGGCGGACTGAGGGGGACGCGTCCTATGTTGCTCCACCGGACCAACCTAGGTCGGTTTCCGTACGGAACCATGCGCGGGACACGCGCTTTGGCCGAGCTTGGCCATGCGTTCGATACGTAGCCGGTACGGAGACGGGGGCCTGGCCCGCACGCCGTAGACTGGGGGATCGCCCCAAGGCCGCTCAGGCCCCAAGGCCCACCCACCCCAGGACCTCACCCACCTCACGTACGGGAAGTCGCAACGTGTCGCTCACGATCGGAATCGTCGGTCTGCCCAATGTCGGCAAGTCGACCCTGTTCAACGCCCTGACCAAGAACGACGTCCTTGCGGCCAACTACCCGTTCGCGACGATCGAGCCGAACGTGGGCGTGGTCGGCGTCCCCGACCCCCGTCTGACGAAGCTGGCCGAGATCTTCTCCTCGCAGAAGATCCTTCCCGCCACGGTCGACTTCGTCGACATCGCGGGCATCGTGCGGGGCGCGAGCGAGGGTGAGGGCCTCGGCAACAAGTTCCTCGCGAACATCCGCGAGTCGGACGCGATCTGCCAGGTCATCCGCGCCTTCAAGGATGAGAACGTCGTCCACGTCGACGGCAAGGTCTCGCCCAAGGACGACATCGAGACGATCAACACCGAGCTGATCCTCGCCGACCTCCAGACCATCGAGAAGGTCCTGCCGCGCCTCCAGAAGGAGTCGCGCATCAAGAAGGACATCGGCCCGAAGGTGAAGGCGGTCGAGGAGGCCCAGGCGATCCTGGAGAAGGGCGACACGCTCTTCTCGGCGGGCATCGTCCAGGGCTCCGGCAAGGAGGAGCTCCTCCACGACCTGCACCTCCTCACGACGAAGCCCTTCCTCTACGTCTTCAACGTGGACGAGGACGAGCTGACGGACGACGACTTCAAGGCCGCGCAGAGCGCCCTGGTCGCCCCCGCGGAGGCGATCTTCCTCAACGCCAAGCTGGAGTCGGAGCTCGTGGAACTGGAGGAGGACGAGGCCCTCGAACTCCTCCAGTCGGTAGGCCAGGAAGAGCCCGGCCTCGCCACCCTGGCCCACGTCGGCTTCCGCACCCTCGGCCTCCAGACCTACCTCACGGCAGGCCCCAAGGAGTCCCGCGCCTGGACGATCCCCCAGGGCGCGACGGCCCCCGAGGCGGCGGGCGTGATCCACACGGACTTCCAGAAGGGCTTCATCAAGGCCGAGGTCATCTCCTTCGCGGACCTGGTCGAAACGGGCTCGGTCGCCGAGGCCCGCGCCAAGGGCAAGGCGCGCATGGAGGGCAAGGAGTATGTGATGCAGGATGGGGATGTGGTGGAGTTCCGCTTCAATGTGTAGCGGGTGACATAACACCACGTCGCTGGTCTGGCAAACATGCAGATCAAATGGGGTCTGACTCTTCGGGGTCAGACCCTTAGGTTTTTACCGTGCTGGATAGGTGCTGGATTTTCTGACCTCTCGTCACCTGTCATCACCCCTCATATCTCTACCGTGCTGGATCCGTGCTGGACGGGAGCGCACAGGGTGGGGCGCGCCGTCAGAGTCTGGCGGCGTTGGTGAGCGCGGGCGGGTCAGCGCTCCCGCCGGTAGGGATCCACATACGGCTCCATGGACTGGCGGACCTCTTCCCGGACCGGGTCCATGAGCGGGCCTGGGGCGTAGTACCGGGCGCGGGCCTTGCCGTGGGGGACGAGCCAGCCGCGGGCGACGAGTTCCCGGATGTCGCGGATGGCCTGCTGGTCACTGAGATCGGCGTCCTGCTGGTAGACGGTGCGGCGCACCTTCGCGTCCGAGAAGGCGGGCAGCAGGGCGTAGACGACCCGTTCGTCGAGGCCGGCTGCCTCGACGCCCTCGACCAGGCGGGTCCAGGCCCGCGACATGACATCGAAGCGGCGCTGGGCCTGCTGGGCCTGGCGGTGGTGGGCGGTCAGGCAGAACCGGATCCAGGGCCGGGTGTCCCGTTCCGGACTCCAGTGGGGGCCGCCCACGTCCTCCAGAACCTGGTAGTAGGCGTAGGTGTTCTGTCCCCGGCCGAGCCACTCCTCGATGGAGGAGAACTCGGGTGGCATCAGGGCCTCGCGGGAGAACACCAGGGTGGACAGGGCACGGGACATACGCCCGTTGCCGTCCTTCCACGGGTGGATCTTGACGAGGTTGAGGTGGGCCATGGAGGCGCGGACGTGGACGGGGGCGTCGAGGACGCCCTCGTTGAGCCAGTCGATGAACTCCGACATCAGAGCAGGAACGTCCGCCTGGTCGGGCGCGGTGTAGGCGGGGACCAAGGGGTCGTCGGGGCTGGTGACGTAGACAGGCCCGTCGCGCCAGCGCCCGGGGCGCTTATCAAGGTGGTGGCCCTGGAGCATGAAGTGCAGACCGTTGAGCAGGCCGGCGTCGTACCGGAAGTCGTCACCGGCGTCGGCGAGGGCCTGGATGTAGGTCATACCGCGCTGGTAGCCCTCCAGCTCGGCACGCGTCTTCTCTCCGGTCTCCAGCGGTTCCTCACCGGACATGAGAGCTTCCACGTCATCGACCGTCGCCGCGTACCCCTCGATGGTGTTCGATCCGGCGATCGCGCGGGCGGTGAGGTTGCGGCGCAGCTGGCGGGTCCAGCGTGGGGTGGCCCGGAGCATGTGGCGCAGGGAGCGGCGCATGCTCTCGATCTCGTCGAGGGCCCGTTGGTCGTCGGCGTTCAGGGAGGGAGTCGCGTACAGCATGACTCCATGACATGATAATTGTGTCATCAAGTCAAGCGTGTGTGCCTGGATCAGATCACCGTGGACGGAGCGGTCTTGCCGAGGTAGATCTTGAACGCCTCGCGGATCTGGCCACGCGTGTAGCCGACGGTGTTGACGTTGGCCGGCACGACTTCCCTCTCGTATCCGCGCTTGCGGGCGGAAAGGTACTTGACCACGCTCGACGCTCCCGTGTTGGAGACGAACAGGTTCCGGGCGGTCCTCAGGTCGCTGTGCAGCCCTTCAAAATTGCGCGCGTGGCCGATGCCGACCCGGCTGGCGGTGTAGTACTTGCACTCGATGGCCAGCAGGCACTTGTTGCCCCGCGGCGCCATCCGGATCTGCCGTGAGAGCGCCGCCTCGTCGGCGGGCAGGATCAGGACGTCGCACTCGTGCAGCACGCCGGAGTTCCCCTGGACCTGAACGCCGAGGTGTACCTCCAGTGCTGGGGCGCGGTTGAATTCCACCACGGCGTGGGTGTACAGGTGTGTGGTGCTGTAGAGCTGGCCGGGGCTGGTGCGGAACACCAGATTGTTAACGACGTTCCCATCGACGTCCCTGTAGTGGACGGAGGCTCCCAGATTGCTCGCGGTGGAGGTTGCCAGGGAGAAGAGGTAGCCCTCGTAGACGTCCCAGGGCTGAGATGCGGAGGTGTAAGAGACTCCGGGGCCAGCGAGCAGGGTCTGGATCTCGTGGAGCAGTGTGTTGACGGCGCTCATCGGCTGATCTCCTCGCGAGCTTCACGGAACAGGTTCTGGAGGTGTGCGCGGGTGTCTTCGGGAAGGCGTGCGGCGACGTCATGGGTCTGGTCGCGGCGCCCGGTGAGTTCCTCGTCGGGGACGAACCGAACGCTGCGCACAGGTGCGCGGTGCGGATCACTCTCGGCGCTCACGATCTTGAGGGTTTCCGCTTCGATCTCGGGCAGTTCCAGGAACAGCCGGCGCAGGGCATCGAGATGCAACTCCGTACGCTCGCGGGCGTTCATGGGGCGGGTGGTGACCACGACGGACGCCCCCCGCTTGAGGGACCTGTGGAAGATGTCCGTGCCCACGTCGTCGACGGCAAGTGCTTCGTATTCCTCGGTGGACGCGCCGCGGCGGCGCTGAAGGAGCTTCTCCTCCGCGACGCCCGTGGCGATGGCCTCGTCCAGCTCGTCGAGCAGCCAGTCGAGTCCGGCGGACCTGATGAGGTCCCTGAGCAGGTCTTCCACTTCACGCATTTCGAGTGCGTTCACTCTGTCCTCCGGTCTCGTATGGGACGGGCGTGGGCGGGGCGGCCCGGAGTCGGCTGAGCCGCCCCGCCCATGTGGGCATCAGGATCCATGGCGGTGCGCCGGGAGCTGCTACGGCCCAGTGCGTACGCCTCTCTGTCACCAGCCCCGGATCCGGCGGCCGTGGTCCGTGTCCGGGCCCAGGATCGCGTCGGCCACCCGGCCGCCGGAGTCCTTGGCGCCGCCGCCGAAGTTGAGCGTGCCGGAGGCATTGGCGCTGGCGGCCACCCCGTCCCAGTAGCGGGCCTCGCGCTCGAAGCGCACCGGCTCCAGAAGGCGTACCAGCTCGTCCGGGCTCAGCCGCGTGCCGGTCGCCGTCCAACTCGTCGCCTGGTGGGCGGCGATACCGATACCGGCGAGGACGGCGGGAGCGCTGACGGCGTCGCGCGCCGCGAAGTGGGGGTAGAGCCCGGAGATGAGGTGCGACAGCAGCGGCACGAGTTCCCGTTCGACCTGTTCGGCATCGACGCCGTCCGGCAGGTCGGCGTCGTGCACCGTCGACGAGGACAGGTTCAGCCCCGCGCGTCCGTGCAGGGCGGTGATGACCAGGACGCGGAGCGCGGAGAGCGTGACGACCTCAGGGTCGGCCTTGGTCAACTGCCGCTTGCGGTTCTGCACGAGCTTGGTGAGCGGTACGACCTTTCCGTCGTGCTCGACCTTGACGATCTCCGCGATGCGGTGCGCGATCTGGGTACCGATGTCGCGCTGGTCCATGGACATGGCGAGGTTCTTGGCAACGGGTACGCCCTCGACGTTGCGGTCGTAGAAGATCTGCCGGGCGTCCTGGACGCTGAGTCCGAAGTAGAGCTCGAAGGGCACCCGGACCTGGCTCAGCTGCTCGAAGGTCACGCCGAACCGCTCCGGGTCGTCGTACAGCTCGTGCCAGGCCGTGACCTGCGTCTCCCCGTCGATGGCCACCACGGGAGAGCCCGGCAGCACCGCGATCCGGCAGATCCCGCTGCCCGGGACGAGTTCGTCGCCGACCGCGCCGGGCTGGCCGTCCAGCCAGAGCGTGATGGGCGGCGTGGACCAGGCGGCACCATGTCCGCCGCTGACGCCGCCCGCGATGTAGGAGGCGTACGCGGCGACGTTCCGCCCCTTCTGCGTCGACTTCAGCATGCGCTGCACCAGGGCGCGCACCTCGGCGTGGCGGCGCACCGAACCGGACGCGTACTTCAGTGCCCGCTTGTCCTCCTCTGCCTTCGGAGACGGGACGAGCTGGAGCAGCGTGGGCAGACCGATGGTGCCGATGACGGCGTCCGGGCGGAAGGCGGTCACGGTGAGCTGGATGCCTTCGACGGCGGCGGTGGGCATGGCGATGGTCACGAGTTCCCCTTGATGTTGATGCCAGACGTTTATGGCTGGCGACGATTCGAGTTCAGCATATAATTGAAAGCACTGTCAAACGATTGACGCAAGTTCAGTGACGTGTAACCTGTTTCCTGTCGCTCATGTCGAACAGCGAGGAACCCTTGTCATGCCGAAGCAACCCGAGCCTTCCGTCGCGCCTGAGGTATCCGCTCAGGTCACCGCGGCGGAGATCTCCCGCCTTGCTGGGGTGACGCGTGCGACAGTCAGCAACTGGCGTCGACGACACGCGGACTTTCCGTCCCCCGCGGGGGGGACGGACAGCAGTCCGCTGTACGACCTCGCAGAGGTGCGCGTCTGGCTCGCAGGGCGCGGACACGGCGAGAAGACCCCGCCCCTTGAGGAGCTGCGCACGTTGTTGCGGCTGAGTGCGCACGATCGTTCGGTGGCGGCCCGCCTGCTCCCGTTCGTGCTCGCTGAGCGTAGGCACCCCGACCTCTTCGAAGCGGCTGATGCGCTATCAGACGAAGATGTGGCGCTCCGGGCCCAAGAGAGCGTCCATGAGCTATCCGTGCCGCCAGGGGCCCGTTTCGGCGACGTGTCTTACACGGCGTCGGACGCGTCGCTGCTCCGGGTTGTGCTCCGCTGCATCGAGGCCGGTCAGACGCAGGGTGCTGTGGACGTGCTGGCGGAGCGCGAGTTGGAGGACGAGGCGACCAGCGGCGCGTACGTCACACCCGGCCCGCTGGCCCTACTCATGGCCCGGCTCCTGGGTGCTGCCACGCCGCAGTCCCCTTATCCGGGACGTGTCTTCGACCCGGCCTGCGGCAGCGGTGCTTTGCTCGTCGCCGCAGCCCGGCAAGGTGCGCAGCACCTGTACGGTCAGGACCTCGTACCCGTACAGGCCCGGCGGAGCCTGATCCACCTGGGCCTCGAAGCTCCCGATTCCACGGTTGACATCCGCGCGGAAGACTCCCTGCGCGCCGACGCCTTCACCGACCTCATCGCGGACGGCGTGCTGTGCAACCCGCCTTATGGTGACCGTGACTGGGGTCATGATGAGCTCGCCTACGACCCCCGATGGGCTTACGGGGTCCCGCCTCGCGGAGACTCGGAACTGGCATGGGTTCAGCACGCGCTGGCCCACGTCACGCCCGGGGCATTCGCTGTCGTACTCTTGCCGCCGGCCGCCGCCACCCGCTCCCTGAGCCGCCGTATCCGCGCCGAGTTGATCCGGACCGGTGCCCTTCGTGCGGTCGTCGCGCTACCCACGGGGACCGCCCCGCCACTCCACATCGGTCTGCATATGTGGATTCTCCAGCGACCTGAACTGGCAGCCCCAGAGCATCAGTTGGTCCTGTGCGTGGAGGGCTCCGCCCTGACCGACCCGGACGGAAAGTCTGTGCCCCGGTCTGCACGGACGTTGGTGGGGTCCAGAATGGCTGGCCGCGAAGGTGTGGCCGCCGCGGCTTGGGACACCCTGAGCGAGAACGTGCTGCGCTACTGGACCTCGTACGTCTCTGACCCGTCCGGCTTCGAGGATGTTCCGGGCCAGGCTCGTGCCGTCCCAGTAGTGGACCTCCTGGACGATCTGGTCGACATCACCCCGGCCCGCAACATCCGTACTATGGCGGCTGCGGCAGACCCGGCTGCCGTCGCTGAGCAAGCCAGCCGACTCCGAAGTGAGCTAGCGCATGCCGCCGACGGGTTGGCCGCTGTAGCGCGGACGGAGAAATGGCCCGCAGCTGGCGCTGAGGCTCGCCAGTGGCGCACGGCGACCCTTGCCGACCTCACGCGCGGCGGGGCCCTCACCATCCACCGCGCTGGCCCGCCCTCTTCTCGAGAGCGGGACCCTTCGCCCCCCGCCGAGTTCGCGAACCGGCCCGTGCTCAGCGGGCGAGACCTTGCCGCTGGACAGCGGGCCGCCGATGATCCGGATACGCCAGTCCCACACCCGACGGCTATCGTCGCCGAAGGCGATGTCCTGCTGGCCGAGATCCG
Organism: Streptomyces kanamyceticus; assembly: GCF_008704495.1. NCBI lineage: Bacteria > Bacillati > Actinomycetota > Actinomycetes > Kitasatosporales > Streptomycetaceae > Streptomyces > Streptomyces kanamyceticus. Next base: position 3,747,884 of record NZ_CP023699.1, on the reverse strand, counting down.
TAGCGACAGCGGCACGAAGGCCCGTGTCGCCGACGAGCAGGACAGCGGCGCGGTCATCGGCCGCGGAGTCCGCCTGATCCGCCCGGACCCGAAACGCCTCGATGCCTGGTTCCTGGCCGGTTTCCTCTCCGCCGAGGACAACCTCAACAGTGCTTCAGTCGGGACCAGTTCGCTGCACATCGATCCATCCCGGCTTCGCGTGCCCCTGCTCCCTCTGGAGGAGCAGCGCAAATATGGCGAAGCCTTCCGCCAACTGCATGCCGTGCGGCAGGTGGCGCGCCGAGTGACTGAACTCGCCACGGTGATGCCAAAGACGCTCGCGGATGGCCTGACCAGCGGGACACTGTTGCCACCGCCGGACGACAGTGACGGCATAGCACCCGCCTGACCACCTTTCGGAGGCATCGAGCCTCCCCACCGCATCGGATCACATTCGCCCCGCCTGTCCCGCCCTGGGAACCAGGCCCGAAGGGAAACCGTTGAACAGCAACAAGCACACGGAACTGGCGAACCACGCCTGGTCCGTCGCCGACCTCCTGCGCGGCGACTACAAGCAGTCCGACTACGGCAAGGTCATCCTGCCGTTCACGGTGCTGCGTCGTCTCGAATGTGTCCTTGATCCGACGCGTGGAAAGTTCGCCGAGGAGTACGCCAAGTACGCGGACGAAGAGGTGAAGCCGGAGCGGCTGCTGCGTCGCGCCTCCGGCCATGCCTTTTACAACACCAGCACCCTCACGCTGAAGAAGATCGCGAACGACGCGAACACGGCGGCGGCCAACCTCCAGATCTACGTCAACGCCTTCTCCGACAACGCGCGAGAAGTCCTGGAGAAGTACGAGTTCGGTCGCCAGATCAAGAAGCTCGATGAGGCGGGCCTGCTCTACCAGGTCATCGGAAAGTTCACGGACCTGGACCTGCACCCGGAGAACGTGCCCAACCACAACATGGGCTACATCTTCGAGGAATTGATCCGTCGCTTCGCGGAGCAGTCCAACGAGACCGCCGGTGAGCACTTCACCCCGCGCGAGGTCATCAAGCTGATGGTCAACCTCCTCGTGGCCCCGGACGCCGACGCGCTGAGCATCCCCGGCGTCGCGCGGAGCGTCATGGACCCGGCTTGCGGCACGGGCGGCATGCTCAGTGCGGCCGAGGATCACATCACCGACCTCAACCCGGACGCGACGGTCGAGGTGTACGGGCAGGAGCTCAACCCGGAGTCGTGGGCGATCTGCCGTTCCGACATGCTCATCAAGGGCCAGGACCCGGAGAACATCGCCGCGGGCAATTCCTTCTCCGACGACGGCCACGCACGCAAGAAGTTCGACTACCTCCTGGCCAACCCTCCGTTCGGCGTGGAGTGGAAGAAGGTCAAGGACGAGGTCGAGTACGAGCACAAGTCGATGGGCGACGCGGGCCGCTTCGGTGCGGGCCTGCCTCGCATCAACGACGGCTCGCTCCTCTTCCTCCAGCACATGCTCTCCAAGATGAAGCCGGTAGACGTCGATGGGGGAGGAGGATCCCGCATCGCGATCGTCTTCAATGGCTCCCCGCTGTTCACGGGAGCGGCCGGCTCGGGCGAGTCGGAGATCCGCCGCTGGATCCTGGAGAACGACTGGCTGGAGGCGATCGTTGCCCTGCCGGACCAGCTCTTCTACAACACCGGCATCTCCACGTACTTCTGGATCCTGACCAACCGCAAGGCTCCCGACCACAAGGGCAAGGTCGTGCTCCTCGATGCCCGTGACCAGTGGGTCAAGATGCGCAAGTCGCTGGGCGACAAGCGCAAGGAGCTGGGTGACGGGAAGAACGGCAAGCCCAACCATATCGCCGACATCACTCGGTTGTACGCAGAGGCGGTGCAGGTCGCGGCTGACACGGAGCACGAGCTGCACGGCAAGGTGAAGATCTTCGACAACTCGGCCTTCGGTTACCAACGGATCACTGTGGAGCGGCCGTTGAAGCTTCGCTTCGCGGTGACGGGGGAAACACTGGCAGGGCTAGCGACAGCGAAGCCGGTGTTGAAGCTCCCGCAGCCGGAGAAGTTCGTGGAGGCGTTCCGCCCGCTGCTCGGCTCGACGTGGGAGACGAAGACGGAGGCGTTCGTCGCCCTCAAGGACGCAGTGGTGGCGGCCGGACTGCTTTGGCCGGGGGGCGCGCCGTTCATGAAGGCGATGCGTGAGGTGGTCGGGGTCCGCGACCCTGAGGGTGAGGTCCAGAAGGTCAAGGGCGAGTCGGAGCCGGACCCGGAACTGCGGGACTACGAGAACGTGCCGCTGGGTGAGGATGTGGAGGAGTACCTCAAGCGCGAGGTGCACCCGCATGTGCCGGATGCGTGGATCGACCACGCGAAGACGAAGATCGGCTACGAGATCCCGTTCACGCGGCACTTCTACGTGTACGAGCCGCCGCGGCCGTTGGCGGAGATCGACGCTGAGCTGAAGGCGCTGGAGGCAGAGATTCAGGGGCTGTTGGGGGAGGTGACGGAATGACCAAGGAGGTCTTGGGAAAGTATCTTTTCCGTGAGATGGAAGTCCGGGCTGGCGTTAAGGACCTCCCACTCCTTTCGGTTTCCAGGTATCACGGTGTAGTGCCGCGCAGTAACCTGACTGACGCATTGGCGAGAGCGGAAGATCTGGGCAACTATAAAGTGTGTGCACCGGGCGACATTGTTGTGAATAGAATGTCTGCCTATCAGGGTGCTATGGGGCAGAGTTCATTTTCGGGTCTAGTGAGCCCAGACTACATGGTTCTCCGTCCGGGGCCGCTAGTGTATGGGAGATACTTGCACCACCTCTTCCGCTCATCCTGGTTTGCGGGGGAGGTGGTTCTGCGGCTACGTGGGATTGGGTCAGTTAATCTTGGGAATGTTCGCACGCCCAGGATCAACCCGGATGAATTTGGCGCTATCCCGCTCCCTGTTCCCTCTCTGGAGGAGCAGCGTCGCATCGCAGACTTCCTTGATGCCGAGACTGAGCGAGTTGACGCACTGTCTCAACGTTTTGCCCGACTGGGTGAGCTTGCGGTCGCTCGTGCGCGTGCGGTGATCGACCGGGCATTCTCCAGGTTCCCGCATGAGTCCACGGTCCCTGTTTCGTCAGTGTGCCGTGCCATCGTTGACTGTGTGAACAAGACGGCGCGAACGTCCGAAGCCTCCACCCAGTTCAAGATGATCCGCACGTCGAATATCCGGGATGGCCGCGTAGACTTGACGGATTGCTTTTCTGTTGAACGAGAAGTGTTCGTCGAGTGGAACCGGAGAGGTGTGCCACGCTCTGGAGATGTTCTTCTCACCCGTGAGGCCCCGCTCGGACAAGCAGGGATGTTGCTTTCCGAGGCTCCTGTCTTTCTCGGGCAGCGCATCATGCTCTATCGGGCGGACGAGCGTCACATGAGGCCCGAACTGCTCCTCTTCAACTTCCTTGCGTCGCACATGGATCGACAGTTCCGGCTACTAGGTGCCGGGGCGCTCCATGAGCACATGCGTGTGGGTGACGGACTCAAACTCCGAGTCCACTGTCCGCCACGCCCGCAGCAAGATGCCCTTGTGGGTGAGATTGAGAACGGGCGAGAGCAGAGCATGCGATTGTCGCGACTTGCAGATCGCCAGATCGCTCTGCTAGCCGAACGTCGCCAAGCCCTCATCACCGCTGCAGTAACCGGCCAATTCGACGTCGCCACCGCCAGCGGTCGCAACGTAACGGACGGAGTCCCGACCCCATGACCCCCGTGCACAACGAGAAAGCCTTCGGCTCCGCCATAGTCGCCGCCCTCCTCGATCGTGGCTGGCGCGAAGCCAACCCCCAGGACTACCAGGCTGATCTCGGTCTCGACACCAACGAGCTCTTCACCTTCATCGGACGCACCCAGCCCGACGAGTGGTACGAGCTCGCCAACGTCTACGGCGGTCAGGCCGAGGCCCAGCGCGGGTTCGCCAAGCGCCTTGACCAGGCCATCGCCGAGCACGGCGTGCTACACGTCCTCCGCGAAGGCGTGAAGGACCGCGGCGTGAAGTTGCGCGTCGCCTACTTCAAGCCGAACCTCGTCGCGGACCCCGCCATCCTCGCCCCGTACCGGGCCAACCGCCTCACCGTCGTCCGCGAACTTCCGTACGCCACCAAGCAGGCCGACTGGGGACACCGCCTCGACCTGACCCTGTTCCTCAACGGAATCCCGCTCGCCACGGCCGAGTTGAAGAACCCACTCACCGGACAGGGCGTCGAGCACGCCAAGGAGCAGTACCGCAGTGACCGTGACTCGACCGAGCTGATCTTTGCAAAGCGGGTCGTCGCGAACTTCGCTGTCGACCCGGACCTCGTGTTCGTCGCGACCCAGCTCAAGGGCAAGAGCACCCGCTTCCTGCCCTTCAACACCGGCTCCGAAGGCCCTGGTCGGCTCGGTGGCGCTGGAAACCCCGCCCCGGCCGCTTTTGGTAAGTACGCCACCTCTTACCTTTGGGAGCAGGTCTGGGAACGGGAGAACTGGCTCGACCTTCTCGAACGCTTCGTGCACCAGCAGAAGCCGAAGAAGGGCGTCGGCCGGACCACGATCTTCCCCCGCTTCCACCAGTGGGACGTGGTGAAGAAGCTGACCGCGCACGCCGCCCACCACGGCTCCGGTCAGAACTACCTGATCATGGCGTCCGCCGGGTCCGGCAAGTCCAACACCATCGGCTGGCTCGCCCACCGGCTCTCAGATCTGCACGCTGGCACCGACCCGCGCACCCTCGACCAGGACGCCGTGACCGCGGGGCGCATCGCACCCGGCGAGCCGGTCTTCGACAAGGTCATCGTCATCACCGACCGACGCAACCTCGATGCTCAGCTTCGCGAGACCGTCGGCAGTTTCTCGCGTACCACCGGGCTCGTCGTGAAGATCGATGAGAAGAACGGGGCGAAGGGTGAGCAGCTTGCCCGCGCACTGTCCCGGGACACCGGGAAGATCGTCACCGTAACCCTGCACTCGTTCCCGGCGCTGCTCGACTACATCAAGCGCAACCCGACCGAGATCGCGGGGAGTCGGTTCGCGATCGTCGTCGACGAGGCGCACTCCTCGCAGTCCGGAGACGCCGCCACCGCCGTCAAGGCCGCCCTGCGCGACCTCGGTCTGGACTCAGACTCCGAGGACGCGGGTGCGACGACTGTCAAGCTCACCGACCAGCTCAAGGAGAAGGCGCAGGAACGGGCGCAGGCCGCGAACCTCTCCTACTTCGCCTTCACTGCGACCCCCAAGGCCAAGACTCTCGAACTCTTCGGCACGCTCGACACCGTTGCCGGTGAGGCCAAGTACCGCCCCTTCCACACCTACTCGATGCGGCAGGCCATCGAGGAAGGCTTCATCCTCGACCCGCTGCGCAACTACGTCACGTACAACACGTACTGGAAGCTGGTGAACCAGAACCCGGACGAGAAGGAGGTCGACCCCTCCAAGGCCAATGGCCTGCTCGCCCGGTACGCGCTCACCCACGACTCGACCGTCGCGCAGCATGCTCAGGTGATCGTGGAGCACTTCGTCACGCACACCCGCGGCCGGCTGGGCGGGCGCGCGAAGTCGATGGTGGTCACTGCGTCACGGCAGTCCGCCGTGCAGATGGCGCGTGCCATCAAGAGCTACATCAAGGACCGGGAGTACGACACCAAGCACCCGGACCTCGGAGTTCTTGTCGCCTTCTCCGGCTCGCTCACCGTCGACGGTGAGGAGACCACTGAGAGCAAGGAGAATGGAGGGCTCGCCGAGAGCGCGCTGCCTGAGGCGTTCGCGTACACGCGCGCCGACGACAAGGCTGTGAAGGCGGGTGGTCGGGGCAAACCCGAGTGCAAGATCCTGGTCGTTGCGGAGAAGTACCAGACCGGGTTCGACCAGCCGCTCCTCACGACGATGTACGTCAACAAGACACTGACTGGCATCGCCGCCGTGCAGACGCTGTCCCGGCTGAACCGGACCGCCGAGCGCAAGGCGCAGTCCGATCTCGCTGTCCTGGACTTCGTGAACGAGGCCGAGGACATCCAGGACGCCTTCCGCCCGTACTTCGAGGAGGCGAACACCCTCCCCTCCGACCCGAACGTGCTCTACACCGCGCAGGGTCGCGTCATGTCCGCGCCGGTTCTCGCCGAGCAAGAGATGGACGAGTTCGCCGCTGCATACTTTGAGGCGAAACAGAAGGCGGGCGGCTCGCAGGCCAAGTGGGAAAAGCTGCACGCCGAGCTGTACCGGCTGCTGTCCTCGGCCGTCGAGCGGTTCACCGCCTTGATGGAGAGCGAGGACGACGAGGAGGTCGAGACCGCCGAGGACTTCCGCGCCAACCTCAACGACTACGTACGCAAGTACGGGTTCCTCGCGCAGATCGTGCCGTACCAGGATGCCGAGTTGGAGCGGCTGCATCTGTACGGCCGTCATCTGCTCAACCGGCTGCCGCGGCGCGCCGACGGAGGCGTGGACATAGGTGAAGTTGACCTCAGCCACATGCGCGTGGAGAAGACGGGCGAGTACGACGTCTCCCTCAGCCCCGAGGGGGCGGCCGACTTGAAGGGATTCGGTGACGGGGCCGGCGGTGCCATGGAGGTCGAGAAGTCGCTGTTGTCAGAGCTGATCGAGAAGTTCAACGAGAAGTTCGGCACCGAGTTCACCGAGCAGGACGTCCTGCGCCCCTTCGAAGAGGCCAAGGCCGACCCGAAGGTGCGGGCCGCCGCCGTGGCCAACAACGACGTAGATAACTTCGGCCTGGTCTTCGATGACGTCTTCGAGGACAAGATGGCCGACCATATCGACACCATTGCCGGCCTCGGCCGTCAGTACTTCGGTGGCGACAAGGGCTTCAAGTCGAGCCTCGACCGCAGCGCACGCAAGGCAGCCTGGCGGATGATTCGGCGGGAGGAAGGGGTCGACGACGGGTTCTGATGCCCTGGTCTGTCACCTCTCACGGTGGCGATGCCAGAGCCTGGTTTCGGCATCACCTTCGTGATCCTGGCTGATCCGGGCCTGGACGAGTGATCACCCCATTCGTCACACTGGACACGTACCGTCACACCGCGAATACCACGACTCGCCGATCACCGCAGGAAGCGAGAGCACCGTGCCGTCCGAGCCCATCTCCGACCGCTATGAACTCCTTGAGGAGCTTGACCACGGCGGCATGGGCGACGTGTGGCGCGGCTACGACACAGTCCTTGACCGCCCGGTCGCCGTAAAGCTGCTCCGGCAAGCGTCATTGGCTGCAGCCCCGCACCTTGCCGAGGAATTCGCCAAGCGCTTCCAGCGTGAGGCTCGAATCACCGCGCGCATTCAGCACCCCGGCGTACCTCAGGTGTATGACGCGGTGCTTGACGCCTCGCTGGAGCGGCTGTTCCTGGTGATGGAACTCGTCGACGGCGTCTCGCTGACCCACTACGTCAACTCGGCCCAGCCGATGCCGATCGGCTGGGCGGCAGCAGTTGCCGCACAGGTTGCGACCGTGCTGTCGCATGCCCACCAAGTCCCGGTAATTCATCGAGATTTGAAGCCGTCCAACATCCTCGTTGCCCGCGACGGCACAGTGAAGGTCTTGGACTTCGGCATCGCTGCCATCCTCCGCACGGATGTCACCAAGCTGACTGCCACCGGGACACCGATCGGTACGTATCAGTACATGGCTCCTGAGCAAGTGCGGGGCGGCACCATCACGCCGCGGACGGACCTCTATGCGCTCGGCTGCGTGCTGCACGAACTCCTCAGCGGTCGCCTGTTGTTTACCGCTGGTGATGAGTTCGGTCTCATGTACCAGCATGTAAGTGAAGAGCCCATGCCCTTGAGACAGCTGCGTCCCGAGGTGCCGCAGCCACTGGAGGAACTGGTCCTGCGCCTGCTGGGCAAGGACCCCGAGGAACGGCCGTCCGACACGCAAGAGGTGTACGAAAGGCTGCTTCCGTTTCTGCCGCTGCCCGGTGAGGCAACGGCCGTCAACGGCAGCCAGGGCCCTACAGGAGTGCCTGACCCGACCGCGCTCTACCGTAAGCCGTATGCACCCCGGGCTCGTGAACAGGCACGCGCTGCCGACCGGCCAAACCCTGCCGTGCTGCAGCCCATGCCGGTGCCGGCTCAGTTGCGCGAGGACATCAGGGCAGCCCGTGACCAGGCTGACCACCTCATCCGCGAAGACCGGTTCGCGCAGGCAGTCGAGGTGCTCGGGGAGGTCATCGAACCGGCGGCCCGCGCGCTCGGCCCTGAGAACAAGGCCGTACTGGCACTGCGCAGGCAACGTGCCGCCGTGCGTCTTCTCGGCGGTGACTACCGCGCCGCGCGTCCCGAGTTCGACACGCTCGCTGACGCGTATGCCCGCATTGCAGGGCCGACCAGCGAGCAGGCCCGTGCCTGCCGTGCCCAAGCCGCACGGTGCCGCGCCGAGCTCGGCATGGTTACCGACGCGCTGGCGCAGCTGAGGGAAGTGCTGGACGTCGTACGCACCGCTGACAGCGACGCGAGCGAAGAAGCACTGGAACTGCGGCACAACATCGGCATGTTGCTGCTCGCTCAAGGGCGGACGGCAGAGGCCAAGGAGGTATTGGAACCGCTCTATCAGGATGTCGTTCTGATCAGCGGTCCGGACGACGAGTTGGCGGTCGAGATCGCCGAAGCGCTCGCGGTGATTCAGCTCGGCCTCGACAAGCCTGAGCCGGAAGCCTGACAGGTCCCGACCAGGATGATTCAGCCGCTTACGGCCGCGGGTCGTGGTCGATGAGCTTCAGCAGACTCAGCAACTGCTTGGTCTCCGTCAGAGCCTCGGTCTTCGTCTCTGGGGCGTCCATGTCCCAGTGAGCGAGTTCGTTCCGGTAGTCCTTGACGGCGGTGACACGGCGGACGAGATCGTCCTGCTCATACGGCCACGCCAGCCTCGCCCAGCAGGCGTCGTCCTTGAGGACTTCTGGGTACTGGCCGAGGGTGAGGTACTTGCCTGCGGCGCGCGCCTTGCGAACGCCTGAGCCGACGGGCAGCTCGTCCTGGGGCAATCGATCGGTAAGGCGACGCAGCCGACGTTCGACCTCGCCGAGAAGGATGAACGGTTCCACCCGGAGCTTGAGCTGATCGGCCAAGTCAGACGCGGTGAGGATACCGAGCACGAGATTGTCGCCGTCGGTGACGATGAGGAATCCGTGACGCTGGATGTCGTCGATGCGGACGAACAGCTCTTCCTGCTCCTGGGAGGTAAGCGGATGAGGATCCAAAGCTGCGGCTATGGTGGCGCCGCGATGCCCCAACTGGGCTCGCGCGATGCTCTCCCAAGTGACTACCCCGCGCAGCACGTTGTTCGGGTTCACCACCGGAAGCTGGGAGAAGTCACCCTGGACCATGCGTGTGATGGCGCGGTTGAGCGGTTCGTCGAAGCCGACCGTGACCACGTCGCGGGCGAAGGGGAGGCTGCCGATGCGCCAGTGGCGACTCAGATCCTCGCCCGCGACCCTTGTAGGCGTGTGGCCAAGGTCCGTCCCCGGAGCTTCCTGAGTCGCCTCCCCCGCCAGGGTGGTCTCCTCTGCGGAGACCGTGACCAGGCCGTCGAGCTGGACCTCCGTGAAGTGCGGGGCCACCTGCAGACCTTGAGCAGTGAGCTCCCGGTCGACGAGGTCGATGACATCACCGGTGCGCCTCTGCCAGCCCCACAGGCCGATCAGGTCCCGGGCGGTCAGTTGCCGGGTGCCCTCGTCGCGCACATCCTGCTCCAACGCCTCGGGGTCCGCAGGCGGCTCCACGGCGCCCTTGTAGCCCGGGTCGACACCGGTCTGCGCCAGTGTCTCGACACGGTGTGCTGCGTCACGGCGGCGCAGCTCGCTCACGGTCAGGAATGCGCCGATGCTGTCGCGGAGGTCGCCACCGATCGCGGCACGCTCCACCTGGGTGCGCACCCACTCCACCTTGCGAGTGTGCCGAAAGCCGGGGGCGGCCTCGCTCCGGTATTCGTATCCGCCAGTCAGCCGACCGATGGCGACGACTCCGAGGAACTTGCGGGGCATCACGACCAGATCTCCGGTCTCCATCGTGATGAAGCGCCACAGCTGATGCTTCCAGTTGTCCACCCTGCCGGGCGGCTCATCGGGATAGGCCCGCGCCAGTACATCCCCCACATCGGCGATCGACGCGCAGCCGCTCAGATCGCCGACTTCCTCCCAGCCGGCGATCACCACGCCTTCGTCAATCGCCTGCTCTTCGCGCTCTCCGTACTGGCCCCCACGGACTGTCCAAGCCCTGACCATTGCTCCCCGCCCTCACATAGCTCTTCGACCATATCCCCGCTCGGCTGTCTTCCTGCCTGAATCTACGTTGCGCGTGATGGAGTCGGTACTGGCTGGAGGGAATTTGAGCCGCTGGCGAAAGACTGGCTTGCCTACCTGTGAAAGCGCATGAGCGTCTGTCTGTGTCCGAGTGACCGAGAACGTCTATGGGTTCCCTGGGACGTTGCATGCGAGTGCTGCGCGTCTGATGTGCACGCGCCGCGGAGCCTCGCGAAACTGGTGCATACGCGGGCGTTGGCGGGTATGGTTCGGGCCTTTGAGGCTTCTCGTGCTCAGGAGTGACTCCCGTGCTGGATCGGTGCTGGATGCCCGCACATTTCCGCAGGTCAAATCCTTATCGTGGAGTTCCGGTTCAACGTGTGATTGCGCCGTCGCTGTGAGCTAGGAAATTCGCCAAGCGTGCAGGCAGGAAGGGGTCGGACTCCGCTGAGTCCGACCCCTTCCGCATTCCCGTGCTGACTTGGCACTGGCCTGGAATCGCGGCGTCAGCCCGAGTGGCCCGGCGTGAGCTTGTCCCGTTCGAGAGTGATCTCGAACGGGACGGACTGCTGGAGCGCGTGGCGGAAAATCCCTGCCGGCGCGTACGAGCCGGTCGGCCCGTCGAGTTCGTAGGCGTGCACGGCGGGCGCATCCAGTTGTGCCGCTGGTCGACAATGGGTGCATGGACGTCGTCGGGATGCTTGAAGCCGCCTCGCTGCTGGTGCCCGAAGGCATTGCCAGCGACGACGACATCACCGTTTCTGATGTCTGGGACCATCTCGCGCACGACGAGTGGGAAGTGGCGCTCGACCTGCTTCTGGAGCTGAAGGGCGGATGGACCGCGCCGGCGGGGTTCTGGGAGGGGATGGGAGCGGCGGCGGGACTGCTGGGGTTCGAGCGGAGTCGGGAGTGGTGCTGGTGGCGGGGCGCCGAGGCGCAGGTAGGGGGCATTCGGGCTGAACTCGTACTCCGCCCCGCCGATGAGACGTTCCGGTGCACACCCATACCCGGAGCCGGGGTTCTGCGGCCGATGTGGGACATCGGCAACCGGAGAGCCGACGGGGCGGCCGCACTGGACATCGCCCGTGTGTGGGTCGAGTTCGCTCCCGAGCTCGCGCCGGGCGAACAGGCTCCCGTGCGCCTCCTGCCTCTGATTCCGGCTCGGTGGACTGAGGCCCCACCCCGGGCCCCGCGCGGCAGAAGGCTGATACCCGCCGGGGAACCCGCGTTCCCCTGGGCAGACTCCCCGCATGGACATCTGTCTGCTGGACGCCACCGAGCTCGCGCGGCTCGTTCGTTGTCGGGAGCTTTCGGCGCGTGAGGTGGTCGCGGCTCATCTGGCGCGGATCGAGCGGGTCAATCCCGTCGTCAACGCCATCGTCACGCTTGATGCGGATGGTGCGCTCGCCGCTGCGGCGGAGGCCGATGAGCGGCTTGTGCGCGGGGTGGAGCCGGGGCCGCTCCACGGGCTTCCCATCGCCTTCAAGGACACGCACCTCACGCGCGGCATGCGCACCACGCAAGGGTCGCCGCTGCTCGCCGACTTCGTGCCCGATGAGGATGAACTGCTCGTACAGAGGATTGAGTTGGGCGGTGCCATTCGGATGGGGAAGACCAATATCCCTGAATTCGCCGCCGGTTCGCACACCTTCAATCCCGTCTTCGGTGCCACCCGCAACCCGTACGGGCTCGACCGCAGTGCGGGTGGCAGTAGCGGTGGGGCGGCTGCCGCGCTCGCCGCCGGGCTTCAACCGATCGCCGACGGCAGCGACATGGGCGGTTCGCTGCGCAATCCCGCCTCCTTCTGCAATGTCGTCGGGCTGCGTACGACACCGGGGCGCGTGCCCGTCCATCCGGCCCTCGACCTGTGGGGGAGCCTGACCGTCGCCGGGCCGATGGGGCGCACGGTCGCCGACGTCGCGCTGTTGCTCTCGGTGATGGCAGGGCCCGATCCGCGCTGTCCGCTCTCGTTGGAGACGCCGGGTGAGGTGTTCCGTGCGCCCCTTGAGCGTGATCTTCGAGGGCTGCGGGTCGCCTGGGCGCCCGATCTCGGGGGCAGAGTGCCCGTCGACTCGGATGTGCGCGGCGTACTCGACGAACAGGTCAAGGTTTTCGAGGAGTTGGGGTGTCACGTGGAGGAGGCGTGCCCTGATCTCGACGGTGCCGACGAGGTCTTCCGTACGCTGCGCGCGCAGTCCTTCGAGCTGTCGCTCGGGGTGTTCCTCGAAGCGGCCCCCGGCGCCCTCAAGCCGAGCCTCGTGTGGAACATCGAGGAGGGGCGCAAGCTCACCGGCGCCGACCTCGCCCGCGCCACCACCGAGCGCACCCGCATCCATCTGGCGGTGGCCCGCTTCTTCGAGCGGTACGACGTGTTGCTCGCGCCGGTGAGTCAAGTAGCGCCGTTTCCCGTGGAGTTGGAGTATCCGGCCGTCGTCGACGGGCAGCCGCAGCACACCTACATCGACTGGATGCGCTCGGCGTACCTCCTCTCCGTCCCTGCCACGCCCGCGCTCTCCGTGCCCGCCGGGTTCACGCCCGACGGGCTCCCGGTCGGGCTGCAGATCGTCGGCCCCTCGCGCGCCGACCGGGCCGTCCTGGAGGTGGGCGCCGCCTACGAGGCCGCGACCGGGCACGGGAGGCGTCGGCCGCGACTTCCTGAGTGATCGTCAGTTTGACGTTGGGCTGCTGCGTTTCACCGTGAGTTCGCGCAGTGATGGTGCCTTGTCGCCCGCCCGGACCGTGATCCGCACGTGGCGGGCCGGGGTCGCGTCGGGCGCGTGCCAGGTGTGTCCGTCCTTCGATGTCTGGACGCGCTGACTCGCCGGCCGCACCGCCCACTTGGGGCTGATCGCGCCGAGCCGGACCGGGCGGCCGAGGTCGACGGTCAGGGATGCGTTCCGCGCGGTCGGCGACCAGGCCGTGACCGGGTTGCCGTCCACCGCGGCGGCCGCGTACAGGCCCGGGTCCTCGGAGGTCGCCGTCGCCGGGCGGCAGCGCGCCGCGTCCGTCGTCGGGGTCAGATCGGGGCGGCGGGTCTTGAGTACGGCGGGGGAGCCCGGGGCGACGGTGACGGTGCCGCCGCGCGGTGACTCGACGTGCTGTGACTTGACGCGCGGTGATTCGACGCGTGGTGATTCGACGCGGAAGGCGTCGCCCGAAGTCAGCCTGACCGTCGTCTCCTTGGGGCCGATCGCGATGTCATACGTCCGCCCGCGCCACCGCATCCCGCGCAGCTTCACGCCCCCCTTCGCGAGCTGCGGCGGCAGCGTCGGGTCCAGGTGCAGCGCGTCGCCCTCGCGCAGCCTGAGCCCCGTGAGCCCGTGCGTGAACACCTGGAGGAAACCGCCCTTGCCGGTGAGGAAGTCCTGCGCGGGCGACCCGGCGAGCGCGTCGCCCGCGCCCGCCTTCGTGCCGCGCGACTCCGAGAAGAGCGCGAACGGGCCGCGCATGAACGGGCGTACGGAGCGCTGGAGATAGGTGTACGAGGAGCAGCCGGGCTCACCGATCGCGGCCGCGTCGATCGCGTGCACGGAGTCCGTCATCGCGGGTCCGTCCGGGTCGGTGCGGGCGCTGTAGTGGTCGAGGGTGGCGGCGGCCGCGCCCTTCGGCATGGGCCAGTCCAGCGGGTAGGTCAGCAGGACGGTGTCGGCCTGCTTGATGGTCGAGTCGGCGTAACCGGCGTACTGGAGATAGATCTTGCGCTTCTTGTCGTACGGGATGCGGATCCGGTCGGCGGTCCGCGTCCATGCCGCGGGGGCCTGCTCGCCGAGGACGCGGGCCGCGCGGGCGGCGGCGCGCAGGGCCGTCGCGGCGACGGTGTTGGTGTAGACGCCGTCGGTGACGCCGTTGCTGTACTCGTCGGGGCCCGCGACGTTCTGGATCGAGTAACTCCCGTCCTTGTTCAGGGTGGTGCGCGACATCCAGTACTCGGCGATGCCCTTCAGGAGCGGCCCGCCGCGCTCGCGCAGCCAGGCGCGGTCACCCGTCGCCAGGTAGTACTGCCAGGCGGCGAGCGCGATGTCGCCCTGGAGGTGGTTCTGTTGGACGCAGTGCGGCGGATACCAGCTCTGGCACTCCGACCACAGGGCGCCCCGGCTCGCGCTGGTCCACGGGTAGAAGAGGCCCTTCACCGAGGTCTTCGAGGCGTTCTCGCGGGCCGCCGCACGGGTGAAGTGCCGGTAGGCCAGGACGGGTTCGGCGAGATCGGGGCGGGTGGCGAGCAGTGCGGGGAACATCCAGGTCTCGGCGTCCCAGAAGATCATGCCCGCGTAGTTGTCGCTGGTCAGACCGGCGGGCGCGATGCTGTCGCGGGAGCCGGGGCGGGTGGATGACAGGAGTCCGTACTGCGCTGAGCGCGCCCAGAGTTGGAGGTCGGGGCGCCCTGGGATCTCGATGTCGGAGGCCCACAGGCGCCGCCAGGCCGCCGCGTGCGAGCTGAACAGCGCGTCCCAGCCGAGGGCGGCGGCCTGGCGCGAGGCGGTCTGCGCGGTGGTGCGGGGCGTGGGGTGCGTGCGGATGGTGGGTGTGCGGGTGGTGGGCGTGCGGGTGGTGGCGACTCCCACGTACTTGGTGATGTCGTACGTTCCGCCGTCACGGACGCGGAAGTCGGCCGACTGGCTGTTGCTCAACTCCCTTGCGCGGCGCGCCGGATGGGTCACTCCAGGAGCCTTGAGTGTGGACGCGACGGCGCCGTCCCTGTGGGTGCCGTCGGTGCGGAAGGCCACGTCCATCGTCTTCTTGCCGCGCGGCCCGCCACCCGTCTGCGCGATCCGCCGGGCGCCGCGCCCGTCGATGCGGTCGGTGACGGTGGCCGCGCCGGTCCAGTGCGGGGTGAGGCGGAGTCGTACGGCGCCGGTGTGCGCCCGGTCGCGGGCGGTCAGGACGTCGTACGCCAGGTCGGTGCGGCGGCCGTCTGCCGTGGTCCAGGTCAGCGAGGTGCGTACGAAGCCGCAGCGCAGGTTCATGGTCTGCCGGTAGCCGGAGACGCGGCTGCGGGGGCCGTAGGTCTCGCCGCCGACGGTGAGGTCGAGGGCGCTCCAGTGGGGGAGCGCGGCGATGGCCTCGCGGTGGGCGGTGTTCGCCGGGCCGCGCGCGTAGAGGCCCGCCGCGAACGCCCCGTCGTAGCGGGGCGTGTAGAGGGGCCAGCCGGTCTTCTCGTCCTTGTCGTCCGGGTCGGGCGGGCTGTATCCGGCACCGGCGGGCGGCACGCGTACGCCCAGGTAGCCGTTGCCGACGTAGGGGTTGTAGGCGCCCTTCGCGGGGCCGCGCCGGGTGGCTGTCGGTGCCCAGGTGGGGTCGCCTGGGGGTCCGCAGCGGGACTCGGGGCGGGGGGTGGGGGTGCGTGCGGCGGTGGCTTTGGTGGTGCTTGTGGTGCTTGTGGTGCCGGTGCTGGCTGTGGTGATGCCCGTGGTGGTCAGGGTCAGGGTGGCGGTCAGGAGGGCGGTGGCGAAGTATGGCTTCACGGGCCGACGATGCTCCGTGGGGCGGCCCGGGCACGGCATGCCGCGCCGGGACCGTCCTGCGGACGGGTGGGCGCGTGGGCGCACGGGTGCGAGGCGTGCGCCGGGGGCGTCCGGTGGGGCGGTCCTGGGCCGCGTCTGTCTGGGGCCTGGGGGCTGTCCTGCTTATGGGGGTGGGCGGTCGAGGTCGTTGGGTGTGGCTCAGGCGGGCGTTGCCGGGTGCGCGTCGATCGGCGTCCTGGGCGTGGCTTCTCGGTCGAGGTTGCAGGGTGTGGCTCGGCCGACGTCCCGGGTGCGGGCGGAGGCAACGTCCCCGTGCGGGCCAGCCGACATGCCCGGATGGGCTCAGCCGACATTCCCGAGCGGGGATCTGCCGACGCCCTGGGCGCTGCTCAGCCGACGCCCCCCAGGTGCCGTCGACGTGCCCCCGGCACCCGTCGACGGCACCCGCACCCGGCACCGCTCAGCCCACGCCCCGTGCCCCACTCACCCCACCCGATCCGCCGGCCCCACCTCCAGCCAGGTGTCCCGGTCCGCCGGGATGTCCTGGCCGCGGATCTTGTGGGTCGTCTCCAGGAGGAGGCCCGTGTCGGGGGCGACGATGTAGCGGTCCGTGGTCCAGTACTTCACGCCCTTGCCGGGGCCCGTGCTGAACCCCGCCTCCGCCGTGATCTCGACCCCGACCCCCGCGCGGCCCTTGCTGTCCCGCACGTCACCGATCAGCTTCATGCCGGGGGTGTCCGCGAGGAGGCGGAAGAGCGCGGCGCGCAGTTCCGGGCTCGCGGGGGAGTCCTCCAGCATGATCACGACCTGCTGGGATCGGCTGTTCGCGTCCTTGGGGAAGAGCGCCGCCAGCGCCTTCTCGTCGGTGGGCAGCTTGTCGAGTTCGGGCCACGTCAGCCACTTCTTGCCCACCGGCCACTTCTTGACCTTGCCCTCCTCACCCATGGGCGGTTCGTGGACCGTGCCGTCCGCGTCGACCGACCAGATCCGGCCCACGCGGTCGAAGAACGTGGTGTCCGTGCGTTTGCCGTCGTCCTGGTTGACCGTCTCGACGCGGACCTTCCAGTACGGCGCGTGCGTCGCGGGGGCGTCCGCCGCGACCGCCGCCATGTCGTCGAGGAACGTGCTCGCCGAGGCCGTCGCCGCCGGTTCGCCGCCCACGTCGAGCACGGGGTAGACCACGGCTCCCGCGGCGATCGCGGCCACGGCGGCAGCGGCGACGAGCAGCCCCCCGCGGCGCGGCACGCGGGTGGTGCGCAGCGGGACGACGGTCACCTCCGCGGCCGCCGCGCGGGCCACCGCTTCGCGGGCCGCCGTCACGGCGACGGGCGCGGGCGGCGGCACCTCACCGGCGGCGAGCAACTGCGCGGCGCCGGGGAAGTCGAGCGGGTCCACACGGTCGGTGGTGCGTTCGGTCATGCCGGGTCTCCTGTCAGGTTGAGGGGCGCGCCGGAGCGCAGCCGGGTACGGGCGCGGTGCAGCCGCGAGCGGGCCGTCCCCGCGGGGACGCCGACCACCGCGGCCGCCTCCCCGGGCGTCAACTGCTCCCAGGCGACGAGCAGGAGCAACTCGCGCTCCTCGGCGGGCAGTTCGGCGAGCGCCCCGCGCAACGCCGGTGCCACGGCCGCCGCGTCGAGCCGCGCGTCGACCGCGTCCCACGGGTCGTCGCGGGCCTCGCCGGACGGCCCGGGGCGCTGACGGGCGGCGTGTCGCCAGTGCGCCGACAGGACGTTTCTGGCCACGCCGAAGAGCCAGGCCCGTGCGGGGCCGCGCGCCGCGTCGAACCCGCGCCGAGCGGCGTACGCCTGGAGCCACGCCTCGGCGAGCAGGTCATCCGCGGCGCCGGGCGCGCGCCGGGCGAAGTACCCGTGCAGCGCCGCCGAGTGGCGCACCACCAGCGGTTCGAAGGCCGTCGCGTCCCGCGCGGCGCGGGCCAGCAGGGCTTCGTCGCTGGTGGGCCCCGCCCATTCGTCCGGTGTCATGAGCCCTCCCTCCCGGACCGCCGGACGGCGGTCTCACCCCCTACTTGGTGGCGGGCCGCGGTGGCGTTCGCGAGCCCCCTCCGTACGGCCCCGCACACGCCCCCCACGCGACCCCGGTGCCGCTTCCGCACGGCCTCCGTACGCGCCCCGCCCCCTTCATGACAGTTCCTGACGACCTGTCATGACACTTGTACGACAGTCGAGTTACGTCCGAACCTGGCCCTTGTGGGATTCCTATGGATCCGCCAATCTTTCGTCCCGACGGAGGCAAGGATCGGCATGTTGCCTTGACATGTTCCTGCCCGACGCTTCCGCGAGTGTGGGCACCAACGGCACCAAAGGCATCAATGGCACCGAACCCCCACCAGCGCAGCACCTATTGAGGAGGACCCCTCAGATGGCAGTGATGCGTCATACCCGCCGAAGACTGGCCGGGATCAGCGCGACAGCGGTCGCGGCCCTCGCCCTCGGCGTCGTCTCCGCCGTTCCGGCGACCGCCCGGCCGGACCGCGCGGAAGGCACGATCGAGAACGCCGGTGTCCCCGGCTCGATCAAGAACAGCTACATCGTGAGCCTCGACGAGGACGCCCCGAAGGCCCGCTCCGCCGAGGGCAAGGCCCTCGCCAAGGCGTACGGCGCGAAGATCGAGCGGACCTACGACAAGGCCCTCAACGGCTACGCGGTCGAGCTCACCGAGTCCGAGGCGAAGAAGTTCGCGGCCGACCCGGCCGTCGACACCGTCGTACAGAACCGGACGTTCACTGCCACCGCGACCCAGAACAACCCGCCGTCCTGGGGCCTGGACCGCATCGACCAGAAGAACCTGCCGCTCGACCAGAAGTACACCTACCCGGACTCCGCGGGCGAGGGCGTCACGGCGTACATCATCGACACCGGTGTCCGCATCAGCCACACCGACTTCGGCGGCCGCGCCTCCTACGGCTACGACGCCATCGACAACGACAACACCGCGCAGGACGGCCACGGCCACGGCACGCACGTCGCGGGCACCGTCGCGGGCACCCTGCACGGCGTCGCCAAGAAGGCCAAGATCGTCGGCGTCCGCGTCCTGAACAACTCGGGTTCGGGCACCACGGCGCAGGTCGTCGCGGGCATCGACTGGGTGACCAAGAACGCGGTCAAGCCCGCCGTCGCCAACATGTCGCTCGGCGGCGGTGCCGACAGCGCGCTCGACACGGCCGTGCGCAACTCCATCGCGTCCGGCATCACGTACGCGGTCGCGGCGGGCAACGAGTCGACCGACGCGTCGACCAAGTCCCCCGCGCGCGTGGCGGAGGCCATCACCGTCGGTGCCACGACCAACACCGACGCCAGGGCGAGCTATTCGAACTACGGCAGCATCCTCGACATCTTCGCGCCCGGCTCCTCGATCACCTCGACGTGGAACACCAACGACACGGCGACCAACACCATCTCCGGTACGTCGATGGCGTCTCCGCACGTCGCGGGCGCGGCCGCGATCTACCTCGGCGCGAACCCCTCGTCGACCCCGGCGCAGGTCTCCGCGGGCCTGGTCAGCGCCTCGTCGACCGGCGTCGTGGGCAGCCCGGGCACCGGCTCGCCCAACCGCCTCCTGAACGTCACGGGCGGCACCACGAACCCGCCGGGCAAGACGTTCAGCAACACCGAAGACTTCGCCATCAACGACAACGCCACGGCCGAGTCGCCGATCAACGTCACCGGTGTCGACGGCAACGCGCCCGCCTCCCTGTCCGTCCCCGTCGTCATCCAGCACACCTACATCGGCGACCTCCAGGTCCAGCTGATCGCGCCGGACGGCACGGCGTACACGCTCAAGGCGTACGGGACCGGCGGCAGTTCGGACAACATCAACACCACGTACACCGTGAACGCCTCGTCCGAGGTGGCCAACGGCACGTGGAAGCTGCGCGTCAGCGACAACGCGGCGCAGGACACCGGGAAGATCGACTCCTGGGGTCTGCAGTTCTGAGGTCCTGAGTTCTGAAGTCCTTTGTTCTGATTCGGGCCCGTCCCGTTTCTCGCCTGGTTCGCTCCGGTCCGCGGGGCTGGAGCGGACCAGTGCCCGAGTTGTGACCTTTGAGGCCGCATTTGCCGTTTCGCCTCCGCTCCCGACTACGATGCGCCAAGCTCTCCGCATCGCCCACCGTCAGGAGCACGGCCCCCGTGGACATACCGCCGCCGCCCGGCCCGTACGCGTCAGGTTCGCAGCCGCCCTACCCCGGGCCGTACGGTCCGCAGGGGCAGCCTCCGTACGGCCCGCCGGGAGGGGCTCCCTACCAGCAGTGGCCCGGCCCGTACTCGCCGTACTCCCGGCCGCCGGTGAACGGCTTCGCGATCGCCTCGCTGGTCCTCGGCATCCTGTGCTGCATACCCGGCGTCGGTCTGGTCCTCGGCCTCGTCGGGCTCTCGCAGATCAAGAAGAAGGGCGAGCGCGGCAAGGGTCTCGCGATCGCGGGGAGCATCCTCTCCGGGCTCGGCGTCGTGCTGCTCGTCCTCGCCGTCACCACGGGCGCCGCGCGTGACTTCATGGACGGCTTCAGGGAGGCCGCGCGCGAGGCCCGCGGCGGTGCCTTCCCCGTCGACAAGGGCGGCTGCTTCAACGTCCCCGACAGTGACCTCGACAGCGCGACGTACGAATACGAGATCGACGAAGTGCCCTGCGCCCGCCCGCACGACGCCGAGGTCTTCGCGTCGTTCCGGGTGAACAACCCTTCCTTCCCCGGGGATGCCGCGGTCCAGGGTCTCGCCGAGCGCAGGTGCACGGCGTACGCGACCTCGTACACGAAGGGGTCGTCGGCCGACCTGAGCGGCGCCGAGGTCGTCTTCTTCGTCCCGGACCGCGAGACCTGGCGCCAGGGCAGCAGGCACATCACGTGCCTGTACGCCGCCGCGGACCAGACGCGCTCCCTCGAGGGGTCGTTGCGGGGCGACGGTAAGGGTGGCGGTACGGGTGGTGGCACCGGTGGGCGCCCGGATGACGATACGGACGGCGGCGCGGACGGTGGCGACAGCGCCGAGGTCTGACAGTGCCGAGGTCTGACGGCGCCGAGGTCTGACAGCGCCGAGGTCTAACGGAGCCGTCCGCAGGAGGGGTCCGCGCCTCGGCGTCGCCGAAACGCCCACCCTGGGGACCTTTTGTCCGCTTCTGTGATATTTCTTCGGCGTGACGTCCGTCAAGCCGCCTCCCGTAGCGGCCCGGGCCCTGCTCCTCGCCGCCGGACTCCTGAACGCTGCGCTCGCCGTCCTCGTCGCCGCCCCGTTGCCCCGCGTCCCGCTCCTGGTGCTCGTCGCGGCCGCCATCACCTCCTGGGATCTGCTGCTCGTGCCCCCGGGCCTGCTCGGCCTCGTCGCCGCGGCGGCCTCGGGGCGGCGTCACCCCTGGTGCGCGGGGCTGGCCGCGCTCGCCTCCTTCGCCGCCCTGGTGTACGGCGTGATGCCGTACGCGGCGGCCCTGGGTGCGGCCGGGCGCGCGGGCCAAGAGCTCGGCGCCACCCGGTACTTCGACGGCGTCAACTACGCCAAGGTGCCCGCCAGCGAGCGTTCCTTCACGTACGCGCGCGTGGGCAACGGCAACGGCCATGGCAACGGCCACGGTGCGCGGCGCAAGCAGAAGCTCAAGCTGGACCTGTGGGTGCTGCCGAAGCGGCGCGCGGTGCGCCACCCCGCCGTCGTGTGGGTGCACGGCGGCGGCTGGAACAAGGGGCACCGCAGCCAGACCCCCGAATGGAACCGGTGGTTCAACGCGCGCGGCTGGTCCGTCTTCGACATCGACTACCGCCTCGCGCCCGGCGCCACCCAGCTCGACCAGATCGGCGACGTGAAGTGCGCGGTGGGCTGGGTGCGGCGCCACGCGCGCGTATACGGCGTCGACCCCGATCACCTTCTCCTTGCGGGCAGTTCGGCCGGTGGCAACCTCGCGCTCTCCGCCGCCTATACGGAGGGTGACGATCGAGTTCCGGCCTCCTGCGCGGTGCGTGACAGCTCTGTGGCCGGGGTGATCTCGCTCTACGGGCCCACCGACATGCGGCGCCTGATCGCCGGGACCGTACTGCGCGGCGACCCGATGATGCCGCGCCTGATGGGCGGTTCGGCGACCGCCGTGCCCGCCCGCTACCGGCTCGGTTCACCGGCACGCCTGGTCAGGGGGGACGTGCCGCCGACGCTGCTGCTGCACGGCAGTGCGGACCGGGCGGTCCCGGTGAGCCAGGCGCGCGAGCTCGCGCGGCGTTTGAAGGGCGCGGGTGCCCCGGCGACGTATGTCGAACTGCCGTGGGCCGACCACTGTTTCGACGTGAACTGGGGCGGCTGGGGCAGTCAGATCGCCCGCGCGGCGACCGAACGTTTCCTCACCACGCTTGAGCGGTCGCTATATCCGGGGAAAGGCCCTGCGTAAAGACCTGCGGGGAGAGAAATCATCACTTCGGGTGATTCCTTGGCCTTGGGTTGCACCCAACAACCCACGGTTGCCAGGCTGTTGCTGTCTGTCAACCTGATGGGAGTGGCCAGTGACTTTCGGTGAGCAGCCGGCGTATCTGCGTGTCGCGGGTGATCTCCGCAAGAAGATCGCCGACGGTTCGCTGCCGCCGCACACCCGGCTCCCCTCGCAAGCCAGAATCCGCGAGGAGTACGGAGTTTCGGACACGGTCGCCCTGGAGGCCCGGAAGGTCCTGATGGCCGAAGGGCTCGTCGAGGGCCGCTCCGGTTCGGGGACCTATGTGCGCGAGCGACCCGTCCCGCGCAAGATCGCCCGCACGGGGTACCGCTCCCTGTCCGGCGGCTCCACGCCCTTCCGCCAGGAGCAGGCGGCCGACGGCGCGCGGGGCACCTGGGAGTCCCGCAGCGAGCAGGCGGAGGCGAGCGCCGTGATCGCCGAGCGGCTCGGCATCCGCGTGGGCGAGCGCGTGATGTGCACCAAGTACGTCTTCCGGGACGCGGGCGAGGCGATGATGCTCTCCACCTCCTGGGAGCCCCTCGCCGTCACGGGCCGCACCCCCGTGATGCTCCCCGAGGAGGGCCCGCTCGGCGGCTGCGGGGTGGTGGAGCGGATGGCCGCCATCGACGTGGTCGTGGACAACGTCGCCGAGGAGGTCGGCGCCCGCCCCGGTCTCGCCGAGGAGCTCACTTCGCTCGGCGGCGTCCCCGGTCATGTCGTCATCGTCGTCCAGCGCACGTACTACGCATCGGGCCGCCCCGTGGAGACCGCCGACGTCGTGGTGCCCGCCGACCGCTACCGGATCGCCTACCACCTGCCGGTCAAATGACCCCGTCGTACGTGGACTGCGGTCCGTAACCCCGCCGGACGGGCCTGAGCCCCGTCCCGCACGTCGAAGTTCCCGCCGGGGGCGCATCCGACCGGATGCGCCCCCCCGGCGTTGCCCGGCCGTTGGCCGATTGCACACCTCCTGCGTATCTCTTTGTGCAAACTCGTATCCGCTGAGTAAAGGTCGGGCGTAGGCTCGGGCATATGCGGATTGCGGTTTCCTTACTGATCGAGGCGTGGGGCGCGCCGGGGGCGGCGAGCGGAGGGGCGCTATGAACGACGGGACGGTTCTGCTGCCCTGGCTCGTGATACGTCAGGACGACAACGGCAACCGCTACCGCGTGGGCAGGTACGCGACGAAGGCCGAGGCGCAGAAGATCGCGGACAGCCTCGACGACCGCGGCCACAAGCAGCTGTACTGGATCGAAAAGCTGAGCCCGAACGGCAGCGGACGCTGAGCGGAGGGGACATCCCGTAGCCGCTGGGGCCGGGGCCCCGCAAGGGGCGCGGGGAACTGCGCGCTCAGCCAGAGGCGGCCCGCACTCGACGAACGGCCCCGCGGAGCGCCTAGGCTCCGGTTCATGAACGATCGCATCGTGGTGGGCGCTGCCCTGTACGACGGCAACCGCCTGCTCGCCGCGCGGCGCTCCGCGCCACCGGAACTGGCGGGCGGCTGGGAGCTCCCCGGCGGCAAGGTCGAGCCCGGCGAGCGCTGCGAGGACGCACTGGTGCGCGAGCTCCGCGAGGAACTGGGCGTCGAGGCCGTACCCCTGGAGCGAGTGCCCGGGCAGTGGCCGCTGCCCAAGGGATATGAGCTGCGGGTGTGGAAGGCCCGCCTGGTCTCCGGCGAGCCGAAGCCCCTGGAGGATCACGACGCGCTGCGCTGGCTGACGCCCGACGAGGTCTGGTCGGTGGACTGGCTGGCCGCCGACGTGCCCGCGGTGAAGGCGGCGCTCGCGTTGCCGGGCGCCGCGGACTGACTCCGCCTACGCCGTTCGTGCCACAGTGCGCCCAGGTAAGCGGTAATCCTGCCGGGATATCGGGTATGTGCCCATTAACCCCATGAAACCGGACAGGTTCCGCAGCTGGTCTGGAAGTGATTCGGCGTGATCGACACCGAAGGCGACTGTGCCGAATGGGATTTTCCCGCGGACCCCGGCGCCGTCCGCACCGCCCGCGCCGTCGTCCGCAAGCAACTCGGCGACTGGGGCCTCGCACCGCTCGGCGACGTCACCGTGTTGCTCGTGAGCGAGTTGGTGACCAATTCTTTGCGCTATGCGTCAGGGCCCATCGGCGTACGCCTCGTACGCCCCGTGGACCCCATGGGCACGCTGCGTGTGGAGGTGTCCGACCCGCTCCCCGACCCGCCCCTGGAACGGACCGCGGGGCCCGATGACGAGGGCGGCCGTGGCCTCCAGCTGGTGGCCCGCTCGGCCAGGAGCTGGGGCACACGTCCGGGCCGGACGGGCCGGACGGGAAAGACGGTGTGGTTCGAGCTGGCGCTGCCGGGTTAGAAGACTTGCAGTGTGCGAAGGGTGTCGGGCACAAGGGCGGCGCGGGCCAAAAGGAGTCGAGTCCGTGCTGTGATCGTGAACGCCGTGTGGCGCGCTGCCGTAGTGCTGGATACTGCGGTCAGCCGTATGCGGTGACCGGTGCCGGACGCGGTGAGCTGGAGGGGACGGTTCGCGTGAGCGAGATACCAGCGAAGGCGACGGAGCCGAACGGCCCGTCGGGCGACGCGACTGCCGAGGGTGCCGGCGACGGCATGGCCGACGAGCCAGGTGACGCCGGGGCCGAGGGGCCCGCTGAAGCGATGGCGGACGGGACCTGGCAGAGCAACCCACCCGGCTCGATCTACGACTACATCAAGGTCGCCTCGTTCTCGATCGGCGCCGACGGTCTCGTCGACCAGTGGAGCGCGCGGGCCGAGCGGCTGTTCGGCGTGGCCGCGCGGGACGCCGTGGGCAAGGACCCGATCGAGGCGTTCGTACCGCCCGAGCTGCGCGCGAGCGGCCGTCGCAAGATGGCGGAGATCCTCGACGGGCGGGAGTGGACGGGCATCGTCCCCTTCCGCATGCCCGAGGAGAGCGGGTTGGCCGGGGGGAGCGGGCTCGGTGACGGCGACGCGGCAGGCATCACGGAAGCCGTCACGGACGTCGTCACGGACGTCGTCACGGAAGGCATCGCCGAGGTCTACGTCATGCCGACCGAGACGGAGGACGGTGAGCGGGCCGCGGTCTGCATCGTCGTCGATGTCCGCGCGCTCCGGCAGATCGAGACGGACCTCGCGGCCTCGCAGGCCATTTTCGGCCAATCTCCGTTCGGCTTCCTGCTGTTCGGCACCGACCTGAAGGTGCAGCGCGCCAACCGCCGCTTCGTCGAGGTCTTCGGCGGCGGCATCGAGAACCAGCGCGGCCGCACCGTGCACGACTATCTGCCGCGCCACGAGGCCGACCGCATGTCCGCCGCCCTCAAGCGGGTCCTGGAAACCGGCGATGCCGTGACGGACATGCAGATCGTGGGCCCCACGCCCGGCGGCTCCGACCGCAGGCACTGGTCGATCAACCTCTACCGCGTGCACAGCGGTTCGGGCCGTCCCATCGGTGTCGCGGGCCTCGGCACCGACGTCACCCGGCGGCACGCCGCCGCCCGGGAGGCCGCCCACGCCCGCCGCAACCTCGCACTCCTGAACGAGGCGGGCGCCCGCATCGGCAACTCCCTCGACCTGGAGACCACCGCGAGGGAGCTCCTCGACGTCGCCGTCCCCGGCTTCTGCGACCTCGCGTCCGTGGACCTCTACCAAGGGCTCCTCGACGGCGACGAGACGCCGCCTGGGCTCGCCGACGGCAGCGCGGAGCTGCGCAGGGTGGCCTTCGCGAGCGCCGTGGCGGACGCTCCGTTTCCGGCGGGCACCGGGCCCGTGGACGTCGGCGCCGTGCACCGTTACGCGTTCACTTCGCCGTGCGCCGACGCGCTGCGCACGGCACGGCCCCGGCTGCTCACGGGCGGCGACGACGACTCCGCGAGCAGGCTCACCGGCGGGCTCATCCAGTCCACGCTCGCCGTGCCGATGGTCGCGCACGACACCGTGGTCGGCCTCGCCCAGTTCTCCCGTACGAAGGGCAGCGAACCCTTCGGAGAGCGCGACCGGGCGCTCGCCGTCGAGCTGGCCGCGCGCGCCGCGGTCTGCATCGACAACGCCCGCCTCTACCGCAGGGAGCACGAGCGCGCGCTGATACTGCAGCGCTCCCTGCTGCCGCCCGGCGACCCGGAGGCGTCCGGGCTCGACATCGCCTGCCGCTACCTGCCGGGCAACGCGGCCACCGAGGTCGGCGGCGACTGGTTCGACGTCATCGAGCTCCCCGGACACCGCACCGCGCTGGTCGTCGGCGACGTCATGGGCCGCGGCCTGCGCGCCGCCGTCGCCATGGGCGAACTGCGCACCGCCGTACGCACTCTGGCGCTGCTCGACCTGGAACCCGCCGAGGTCCTCTCCGCCCTCGACGAGATCGCCCGCGGCCTCGGCAACCCCGCGGGGCCCCAGCAGGCCACCCGCGCGGCCCGCAAGGCGGCGGACGCGGACCTCAGCGAGGTCTACCTAGCCACCTGTGTGTACGCGGTCTACGACGCCGTGACGCGGCGCTGCACCTTCGCCAACGCGGGCCATCTGCCGCCCGTGCTCGTCGAGCCGGACGAGTCCGCCCTCATGCTCGACGTGCCCCCCGGCATGCCGCTCGGCGTGGGCGGCGAGCCCTTCGAGGACGTCGAGGTCGAACTCCCCGAGGGCGCCCTGCTCGCGCTCTACACCGACGGCCTGGTCGAATCCCGCCACCATTCGCTCGACGAGGGCCTGAACGCGTTCGTACGCGCGCTCAGTGACGCCCCACCGGCCCTTGAGGACGTCTGCGACCACGTCCTGAACACCCTCGACACCCACCACGGAGAGGACGACATCGCGCTCCTGATGGCGCGCGTCGAAGGACTGCCCGCCGAGCACGTCGGCGACTGGACGCTGCCGCGCGACCTCAAGTCGGTGGGCCGCGCCCGCGAACTGGCCTGCGACCAGCTGCGCTCCTGGGACCTGGGGCGGCTCTGCGACACGGCGGAACTCCTGGTCAGCGAGCTCGTCACCAACGCCCTCAGATACGGCGAGGGCGACATCAGGCTGCGTCTCCTGCTGGACCGCACGCTGGTGTGCGAGGTGTGGGACGGCGGCTTCGTCCAGCCGCGCCGCCGCCGGGCCCGCGACACCGACGAGGGCGGGCGCGGGCTGCAGCTCGTCGGCCTGCTGAGCGCGGCCTGGGGCTCGCGCAAGACGCCGCACGGCAAGACGGTCTGGTTCGAACTGGCGCTGCCGAACGGTGATGTGGAGCCGATGGACGCGGCGGAGGCGCTGCTCAGTCTGTTCTGACCCGTCTGTTCTGACCTGTCTGTTCTGACCTGTCTGTTCTGAGCAGACAGCTCTGGTGGGGCTGTTCGGTTCTTGTCAGGCCGTTCCGGACGCCGCGTTCACGTGGTGGCCTTGAGGGCGGCGAGGCGGGCTTCGACCTCCGCCGCGTCGCCCAGGCCGTCCAGCTCCTCGAACTGCGCGTCGAGCGAGGAGGCGGCGAGCTCCTGCTTGCCGAGCGCCCGTGCCTCCTCGCGCCGCACCTTCTCCTCGAAGCGGCTCAGCTCGCTGGTCGGGTCGAGCACGTCGATGTTCTGGGCCGCGTCCAGCATCTGGTTCTGGGCCTCGGCGGTCTTGGCGCGGGCCACCAACTGATCGCGCCGCGACTGCAGTTCCGTCAGCTTGACCTTCATCCGGTCGAGCCCGGACCGCAGCTTGTCCACGATCTCGGTCTGCGACGCGATCGTCGGCTCGGCCTCCTTGGCCTCCTTCTCGGCCCGGAGCTGACGGCCGAGCGCCACCTTGGCGAGCCGGTCGAACTTGTCGGCCTCCGTGGCGTTCCCGTCCGCGCGCAGCTCGTCCCCCTTCTTGCTGGCGGCGAGCGCCTTGGCACCCCACTCCAGGGCCGCGTCCTGGTCCTCCTTGTGGTCCTGCTCCAGCATCCGCAGATTGCCGATGGTGGTCGCGACCGCCTCCTCGGCCTCCCTGATGTTCTCCGTGTAGTCGCGGATCAGCTGGTCGAGCATCTTCTGGGGGTCCTCGGCCTGGTCGAGGAGCGCGTTGATGTTCGCCTTGGCGAGCTGGGCGACGCGGCCGAGGATGGTCTGCTTGGTCATGACGCTCGTCTCCTTGCGGTGGTCTTCGAGGTGGTCTGTCTGCGAGGTGGTCTGTCTGCGAGGTGGTCTTCGCAGTCGTCTTCTTCCTACGAGGGGGCCTTGGAGCCGTACGAGGGGGCGCTGGTCAGAGCCGGTAGAGCGTCAGAACCTGCCGCCTCCGCCCCGGCGCCCCCGCGTCCCGCCGCCACCGAAGCTCCCGGGCCCGCCGCCACCGAAACCGCCCCCTCCGTAGGGACCGCCTCCGCCGCCCGTGCCACCGCCCATGCCCCGGCCCACGCCTCCGAGGAGCTCGCCCAGGATGATCCCGCCGAGCACCGCGCCACCCGTGCCGCCGCCCCGGCCACCGCCTCCGCCGAGCCCTCCGTAGGGGTTGCCGTAGCCCCGTACGTCACGCTCGGCGAGCTGCTGCGCCTGCCGGGCCAGCGAGTCCGCCCGCTGGGCGTCGGCGAGCGCGGCCGCGGCGTCGTCGTCCTGGGCCGCCTCCGCCCGGCCGAGGTGGCGCTGCGCCTCGGCGAGACGGGTCCGCGCCTCGCTGCCGACGGCGCCGCGGTGCGTGGTGACGAAGTCCGCGGCGACGCCGACGGCGCTGCGCGCGGTGAGCAGGGCCTGGGCGAGCAGGGACCGGGCGCGGTGGTCGGAGACCTCGCGCTCGCGGGCGCCCGCGAGCGCCTCGTCGAGTGCGGCGTCGGCCTCCTCGACGCGGCGCAGGGCCTGGATGGGGTCGTAGGGGCCCGCGGACGCCCGCCCGCGCACCTCGGCGACCACGGCTCCGCGCGGGCGACACGGCCCCGCAGATCGGCCGTGGAGACGCCTTCCGCGGTGCCTTCCAGGAGGCCGCGCGCGTCGGCGAGGTCGGTCTCGGAATCGGTGAGCGCGGCGGCCAGCTTCTCGGCGGCCCGCGCGAGCTCGTCGGCGAGGCGGTCGACGGCGTCCACGAAGGTGCCCGCCTGGTCGACGGCGCCCTCGGCGGCGCGCAGATGGACGGCGGCGTTCCCGCTCTCGCCCGCGTCCACGGACTGCCGGGCCTGGTTGAGGTGCGTGGTGGCGAAGACCAGACGGTCCTTGGCCTGCTCGACATGGCCGACGACGGACGCGGAGGCGCTCGGCGCGTACTTCGCGAGAAGGGCGGCGAGGGTGTCACCGGCGGCGCTGGTACGCCCCGCCACCTGCCGGAACACCGTTTCCGCGTGCTCCAGGGCCGCCGGGGCGTTCTTCTCCAGGGCGCGCAACTGGTCGAAGCCCGCCGTCTCGGCGTCGAGGCGGCGGCCCGCCTCCGTGCAGCGCGCGACGATCTCGTCCAGCATGCGGCGCCTGGTCGGGTCGTCCTCGGGGAAGGCGTCGTCGAGCTCCTGGCGCAGCCGGAACGCGGCCGTCAGCTCGGACTGCGCGTACGCGAGCGCGGCACTGAAGGGCTCGGCCGCCTCCTCGCCGTACTGGGCGGTGGCGAAGCCGAGTTCCTCGGTGCTGGTGCGGATCGCGTCGTCGGTCTCCACGAGCAGGCGGCGGGCCCGCTCGTCGAGCTCGGGCAGCGGGGTGAGGTCCTTGCCCGCGCCGCGGTTCCAGCCGCCGCCGGGCGTGGTCCGCGTGGTGACCCGCTTCCTGCGCCGCTTGTACGCGACCGTGGCCGCGATCCCCGCCACGCCCACCGCGACCACGGGGAGCACCAGGTCACCGGCGGTGGAGTCGTCGTCGGCGCCCGGGTCGGCCGCGCCCGGCGTGATCGCGGGGGTCGGCACCGGCTGACCGGCGAGGACCGCGCGGTAGCCGTTCGCGGCGCCGATGGCGGCCCCCGCCCAGTCGTTCTCGCGCAGGGCGGGTCTGATCGCGGTGGTGGCGACGTCCCTGAGCTGTGCGTCGGTGAGCCGTGACGCGTCGTCCACGGAGTAGGCGAACTGCCGGTCGCGGGTGGCGACGGCGAGCAGCACGTCGTCGATGCCGAGGCCGTTGCGCCGGGCGGTGGCGTCCGCCCAGCTCTGCGCGGAGCGGCCGGAGAAATCGCGCACATACGTAACGAAGAGCTGCATGCCACGGTCGTCGTAGAGCCGGTCGAGGGCCTGCTCGGCGGCGTCCTTCCGGTCCCCGAGCACGCCCGCCCTGTCGGTGAGCTGGCCGCCGCGCGAGAGCGTGACCGGATCGTCGGCGAACGCGGGCGGGGGACACAGCAACGGGAACCAGGCGAGCAGCACGGCCACCGCGGCCGCTGCCGCCCGCCCGGCTATGCGCGAGGGCTGTGTCACATTTGGGAGCGTATGGCGGTATCCGGGGCGCCGCCTCCCGGGGCGCCGCCTCCCGGGGCGCCGCCTCCGGAGCGGCGCCTCAGATGCTGAAGCGCTCCTTGGCGAGCAGCGGCCGCACGCGCGTGACGAAGCCGCCGGTGCGGAACGGTGCCTGCAGCAGCCCGGGCCGCAGCTCCTGGGCGAGGGCGGCGGCGATCATGCCCTGGTCGAGGGCGAGCACGAAGTCGCTGACCCGTCCGCTGCGGACATCCACGGAATCGCGGAATCCGTACGTCTCGTCGTACGCCCCGAAGTCGTGCTCCAGCGCCTTGAGGTTGGCGATGGCCGCCCCGCGCGCGTGGGGGAGCGCCAGGAAGGAGGCGTGCGGCGTGACGACGCCGAGGGAGTGGTAGCCGTCGACCTGCATGCCGATCGCGTCGACGCCGTACTCGCGGTACCCGCCCTCGGGGATGTTCGCGGGGGAGAAGCCCCAGTAGCCGTACTTCTCCTCGGCCAGGCCGTGCTCGATCTGGCCGCGTACGTAGCGGTCGTGCGTGGTGCCCCACGCGCGCGGGGACCACTCCGGTTCGGGCACGAAGAGCGGCACCATGAGCGCCTCGAACATCGAGCCGCCCCAGGTGGGCACGAGCTTGCGCCCCCGGTAGGTGTAGTGCCCCTGCCATACGCGGACGCCGTCGATGGTGACGTAGGCGCCACCGGGCCGCTGTTCCTGCTCGTGCTCGGGGAGCATGGTGCGCAGCAGGTGCCAGTAGTGGTCGGTGGGGATCGAGCCGTCCGCGATGCCGAGGTAACTGGCCATCCGGGGCTCGGTGTTGAGGGCGCCGTAGTGATGGGCGGTGGGCTCGCCGGTGTCGGTCCAGAAGCCGCCGCGCAGCTGTCCGGGGCCCGCGACCGGGTCCGCCGGGTCGTAGGGCGTGTAGAAGTACGACCAGTCGGCGCCCGCCAGCAGTCTCGCGATGCGGTGGCGTAGGGCGGGGTCGGCGTGGGCGGCGATGCGCAGGCCGGTGACCAGCCAGGCGTTGTCGACGGACGACAGGAACGGGCGGACCGGGTCGCCGGTGCCGGGCCAGCTGGTGAGGACCGAACCGTCGTGCGCGTCGTACCAGTTGAGCCAGAAGCCGTGGTGCCGCTCCAGCTTCTCGACGGCCGCGACGGTGCGGGCGAGGCGGCGGTGCATGGCGCCGTCGCCGATGACGCCGAGGCCGCGGGCGGCGACGGTGGTCCAGAGCCCGCAGCCGATGTTGGTCGGCGAGGTCTGCCGCGAGGGCACGGGGGCGCCGGGGCCGCTGACGTCGATCTTGTCGGCGGCGAGACCGAGGTCGGTCGTCATCGCCTCGATCGAGTGATGCGTGGCATGGAACCACTTCCGCAGCAGCGGTGTATCAGAGGTATGAGGACTAAACGACGGGGCCCGCGGGGTCCCGGTGGCGGCGGCCGGGGCGGCGCCGACGGCCAGAGCGGCGGCACCGGCTCCGGCGGCTCCGGCCGCTCCGGCCGCTCCCGCGAGGAAAGTACGACGATCCATGAAGGTCCAGCTCCCAGCGACAGGTATGGAAGGGGAGGTTCGTGGCGTGCGGTGCTGCGGGCAGTACGTGCGGTGGTACGGGGGCCGACCGCTGTCAGGTGCGGCCGGCCCCCGGGTTCGGGAGGGCGCGATGTGCCCCGAAGGGGCGGTCCTCGCGCGGAGCGCCTAGTCGGTCAGGCGCGGGAGTTCCCGCGTGCGGCCGAGGCCGCCCAGCCAGTGGGCGGAGGGCTTGGGCGTGCGGGCGAACGTCTCGCGGTCCCAGGCGATCAGGCCGAAGGCGGGCAGATAGGAGCCCCACTCGTAGTTGTCCAGGGCGCTCCAGGCCAGGTAACCCCCGATGTTGAGGCCGTCTTCCAGGCAGGAGGCGACCTCGTCCAGGGCGCCCTTGTAGTAGTCGACGCGGCGCGAGTCGTCATCCGTGGCGATGCCGTTCTCGGTGACGATCAGAGACACGTCGGCATCGGCGAGCACGGCGGCGGTGTGGCGCAGCGCGTGCCCGACGGCGGCCGGGTAGTACTCCCACTGCGTGAGGGTCCGCTCGGCGTCGTCGGGCGCCGGTATCGGACCCTCGGCGCCGATCCGGGTGCGCGTGTAGGACTGCACACCGATCCAGTCGTCGCCGCGCGCGGCCTCGATGAAGACGTCCTCGCGCGGGTGGCGGTAGGCGGCGGTGACGTCCTCCGCGCCGGGCAGCGCCTGGTAGACCTGGTTGGCGACGGTCCAGCCCACGCGGATCGTCGGGTCGATCGCCCTGACCTCCTTCACGGCGGCCCGGTGCGCGGCGATCACCGCGTGCGTGGTCTCCTCGTCCGGGGTCGGCAGACCGGCGGGCGGGAAGCCGATGTCACCGCGCTTGGCCTGCCCGGCCATGACGGCGATCATGTTGGGCTCGTTGATGGTGCACACATGAGGCACCCCGTCGGCGATGACGGGCGCGCAGGCGGCGACGTACCGCGCGAACAGCTCGGCCGAGTCCTCGGCCGTCCAGCCGCCCCGCGCCTCGAACCACTGCGGCACGGTGAAGTGGTGCAGGGTGACCATCGGCCGCAGGCCGCGCTCGATCGCGCCCTCGACCATCCGCCGGTAGTGCGCGAGCTCCGCCCGGGAGAACCGTCCCTCGGCGGGCTCGATGCGGGCCCACTCGATGCTGAACCGGTAGTCGGTGAAGCCGAGTTCGGCGAGCAGGTCCATGTCTTCGGGCCAGCGGTGGTAGCTGTCGCAGGCGTCCAGGCTGGGTTCCTGGATGTGGGTGCCGGTGCTGTGCTCCTTCACCCACCAGTCGCTGTTGGTGTTGTTGCCCTCGATCTGGTGGGCGGCGGTGGAGGCGCCCCACAGAAAGCCTTCGGGGAACGGGATCGGGGTGTGCGTCATCGCGAGATGTCTTTCTCTTGCAAGGTGGGGGAGTGCCGGGCGGGGCAAGCGGCGCCCGGGGGGCTACTTCATACCGGCGGTGGCGATGCCCTGCGTGAAGTACCGCTGCAGCACGGCGAAGACGATCAGGACCGGCAGCACGATCAGGAACGCCCCGGCCATCAGCATCCCGTTGGAGCCGGACGACTTGTTGGGGTCGGTCGCGAAGGTGGCCAGGGCGACCGGGAGGGTGTACTTGTCGGGGTCGTTGGTCGCGATCAGGGGCCAGACGAAGTTGTTCCAGGACCCGAGGAACGTGAAGATCGAGAGCGTCGCGAGAGCGGGCTTCACCAGCGGCATCACGATCCGCCAGAAGATGTACCACTCACTGGCGCCGTCCATCCGGGCCGCTTCGAGCAGTTCGTCGGGGATCGACTGCATGAACTGCCGCATGAGGAAGACCCCGAAGGCACCGGCCGCGAAGGGCAGCACGAGGGCGGCATAGGAGTCGATCAGCTGCAACTTGCTCATCAGCACGAACAGGGGCAGCAGCATCAGATTGCCCGGCACCATCAGGGCGCCGAGGACCAGGGCGAAGATCTTGTTCCGGCCGATGAAGTTCAGCTTGGCCAGGGCATATCCGAGCATCGAGCAGAAGACGAGATTGGCGACGGTGACGAGCACCGCGACAATCACCGAATTCATGAAGTAGAGCGGCAGATCGAGCTTGTCGAGCAGCCGGTGGAAGCTGTCCAAGGACCACTCGGACGGAATCCACACGGGCGGCGTCGCGGTCAGTTCTTCGGCCGTCTTGAAGGCCGAGAGGGCCATCCAGAGGAACGGCGCGGACATGATGAGAAGCCCGGCGGAAAGGAGCACATAGACGAGCGGCCGCTTCATCACCTGGGACTTGGCGCTCATTTGGTGTTGTCCTTCAGCAGTCGGAGCTGGAGCACCGTGATGCCCATGATCACCACGAAGAGGACGTACGCCATGGCGCTGGCATAGCCCATGTGGAAGAAGTTGAAGCCTTCGCGGTACATGTTCAGTGACACGGTGAGCGTGGAGTCCGAAGGACCGCCCTGCGTCATGACGAACGGCTCCTCGAAGACGTTGAGATAGCCGATCGTGGTGATCACCGTGGCGTAGAGCAGCGTGGGCCGCAGCAGTGGCACGGTGATCCGGCGGAGCTCCTGCCAGGCGCTGGCCCCGTCCAGCTTGGCGGCCTCGCGCACCTCGGTCGGAATGGCCTGCAGTCCGGCGATGAAGAGCACCATGACCGTGCCGAGATTGCGCCAGACGGCCATCGCGATGAGCGAGGGCATGGCGAGCGTCTCGCTGCCCAGGAAGTCCGGTGCGGTGAGCCCGAGTTCGGCGCAGAGACCGGCGATGAGCCCATCGCTCGGATCGAGCACGAACCGCCAGACGACGGCCACCGCGACGATGGAGGTCACGACAGGCGCGTAGAACCCGACCCGGAAGAAGGTCCGGGCGCGATCGATCCCGTTGTTGAGGAGGACGGCCACGAGAAGCCCGAGAAAGATGGTGAGCGGAACGCCGACCACCACGAAGTACCCGGTGTTGAAGAGGGACTTGAGGAACTTCTCGTCGCCGAAGAGCTTGGTGTAGTTCTCGAAGCCGATGAAGTTCGCTTCCCAGGGCCGGGTCACGTTGCGCAGCCCGAAGTCGGTGAAGCTCATGGCCAGCGTGGCGACGATGGGGAACGCCATGAAGACGGTGAAGAGGACCAGGAAGGGGGTGGAGAAGAGCCACCCGGCCCAGTTCTGTACGCCCATGCCGCGGCCGTGTCCGCGCCCCCGACCCCGACCACGTTCGTGTCCGTGACCGCGTCCGCGCCGTCGGCCGTCGTCGTGGCCGTCCTTGGAGCCGGTGGCCGGGAACGGTGCCGTCCCCGGGCCGCCGCCCCGCACCCCGGCCACCGGTACGGCGGCCTTTCCGCTAGTGGTGCTCATGATCGCTGCCTACTTCACGAGGTTCTCGATCTCGGACTGCGCCTTCTCGGCGGCGTCCTCGGCGGAGGCCTTGCCCTGCGTGACCGACTCGATGGCCGCGTCGACCTTGGAGGTCACCTCGGTCCACTTGGCCAGCGCGGGCGAGGTCTTGGCGGTCTCCATCTGCTTCTTGAAGACCTGCAGGTCGGGGTTGTCGGCGAGCTCGCCGCTCTCCCACGCCTTGGTGTTGGCGGGCAGGTCGCTGGTCCGCTCGAACCAGTCGGCCTGGCCCTTGGCGTCCGTCAGGTACTGGATGAACTCCTTGGCGGCGGCCTTGTGCGGGCTGTCCTTGGAGATCACGAGGCTCGATCCACCGGCCATCGACGTGGAGGTCTTGTCGGCGGGGACGGGCGCGATGCCCCACTTGCCCTTGAGGCCGGGGTACTGGTCCTTGATCAGCGTGCTGATCCAGGGTCCGGAGAAGAACATCGGGACGTCGCCGGTGTTGAAGTCCTTCAGCGGGTCGTAGCCGGGCTGCGAGCTCTTCGTGCTGAGCCCGTCCTTCATGTACGCGCCGTACTCCTTGAGGGCCTTCACCGTGGCGGGGCTGTCGAAGGCGGCCTTGCCGTCCTTGTCGACGATCTCGCCGCCCGCCGAGTACAGGAAGGGGTAGAAGGACTGCACGGTGTCGAGGCCGCGGGGCTGGAGGTAGATGCCCCACTTGCTGTCGCCCTTGTCCCGCAGGGCCGAGGCCATGTCCCGCAGCCCCTTCCAGTCGGCCGGGGGCTTGTCGACGCCCGCCTTCTTCGCGAGGTCGGTGCGGTAGTAGAGCACGCGGGTGTCCACGTACCAGGGCACGCCGTACGAGGTGCCGTCCACCTCGCCCTGCTGCCAGCCCGCAGGGAAGAAGTCCTTCTTGTCGAAGGTCTTGGTGTCCACCGGTTCCAGGACGCCGAGTTCGGTGAACTCGCCCAGGTAGCTGCCGCCCATCTGCGCCACGTCGGGCAGTTTTCCCGCGGCGGCCGCGGAGACCAGCTTCTGGTGGGCGACGTCCCAGCCGACGGGGGTGACCTTGACGGTGATGTTCGGGTTCGCCTTCTTGTACTGCTCGGCGACCTCCGCGAGCTTCTCGCCCTCGGCACCCATGGCCCAGACGGTGAGCGTCTGCTTCTTGTCGGCGGCGACTTCGTCACCGGCGGAGCTGCCGCATGCGGTGACGGCGAACGCCGTCGCGAGTGCGATGGCGACCGAAGCGGTTCTGGCGGCGCGGTGCATGGACGGCTCCTCCTTGAGCTTCCCTGACGTTCCGGCGTCTTGCGGCGTCGGATGTATGCGCTGTCTGTAAGCGCATACATCACTCTGTGGCAGTGCCCCTGGTGACCGCAAGGGGGTCTTGGTCACACTCCCGTAACGGGGGCGACATGGGAGGCGTGTGCGAAGTGCGTGGCTTGAGCAAGCTATGCGGAATGTTTGCATGCTGAAAGGAAATGTGGCGGTTGCCTCATGCGGCGCAGTCCAGTTGCCGCTGGGTGGCCTGGGCCTTGCCCTGGTCCTTGCCCCGGTCCTTGCCCTGGTCCTTGCTCCCGGTCCTCGCCTCGCGCCGACCCGGGCCGCGCCTGGCCCTGGTTAGGGTCGCGGCATGCCCGCGTTCTCGCACGACTTCCCGTTCGACCCGGCGTACGGCCACACCGTCGAGGACCTCCTCGCGGTGCCCGCGCCGCCCGCACCGGCCGACTTCGCCGCCTTCTGGCGGGCCCGCCACGAGGCCGCCCGCGCGATCGCGACCGAGCCCGTCGTCGGTCCCGTGGAGGAGGTGCGTGACGGTGTCCGTGTGCATGGAGTGACGTACGCGTCGGTCGGTGGAGTGCGCGTCGGCGGCTGGCTCGTGCTGCCCGATGACGGCCCCGTGGAGCACGGCTTCGTCATCGGGCACGGTTACGGCGGACGCGACCAACCGGGTCCGGACGTCCCGCTGCCGCTGCCGCGTTCGGCCGCGCTGCTGCCCTGCGTCCGGGGCATGGAGACCCGGGGTTGCCTGCCCGGCATCCCGGTGCGGGCCGACGAGCACGTGCTGCACGGCATCGGGTCGCGCGACACCTACGTGATCGCGGACTGCGTGGCCGATCTCTGGTGTGCGGCGTCGGCGTTGCTCGAACTGGTACCCGGGTTGACCGGAGGAACGGGGCGGGCCCGCCTCGGCTACCTCGGGGAGAGCTTCGGTGGCGGTCTCGGTGCGCTCGCGCTGCCCTGGGACGACCGGTTCGCCGCCGCGCAGCTGACCGTGCCCACCTTCGGCAACCACCCGCTGCGGCTCACGCTCCCCTGTGCGGGCAGTGGGGAGGCGGTCCGCGCGTACCACCGGGAGCACCCCGAAGTCACCGATGTGCTGCGCTACTTCGACGCGGCGACGGCGGCGACGTACCTCCGCGTGCCGACCCTCACGGCGCCCGCGCTCTTCGATCCCTCGGTCCCGCCGCCGGGTCAGTTCGCGGTGCACAACGCGATCGCGGGCCCGCGTGAACTCCATGTCCTGACGGCGGGCCACTTCGCGCACGAGGGAACGGAGCGGGAGGCGAAGGCGCTGCGGGACGCCCGCGAGAGGTTCTTCGCCGCGCGCCTCGGCTGAACGCCGCGCGTAGCGGCCTCAGCTGATCGCCGCTGGCGGCTAGCCGCGAGCCGCGAGCCGCTATCCCCGCCCGCACCCGCAGCTGGCCCGGCGCACCACGCTCACCGGCAGCATCAGGTCGACGGGCTCCCGTTCGCGCTCCGCGCCGAGCCTGCGTACGAGCAGTTCGACCGCCTCCTCGCCGAGCTGGCGCATCGGCTGGCGCACGGTCGTCAGCGCGGGCCGCACCAGGCGGCTGAGCGGGATCCCGTCGAACCCGGTGACGGCGATGTCGTCGGGCACCCGCACCCCGCGCCGCTCAAGGGCGTGCAGCGCGCCGATGGCCATCTGGTCGTTGGCGAAGAGCATGGCATCGGGTGGCGGTCCGGCCGCCTCGGCCCGGTCGAGGAGTTCGTCGGCGGCCCGCGCCCCCTCCGCCTGGGTCATCATCTCGGCGCGCAGATCGGGCTCTTCGCGTACGGGAAGTCCGGCCTCCCGGCACGCTTCCTGATACCCGAGGAACCGCGCCTGCGCGTCGGGCGAGCGCTCCTCGCCGCCGACGAAGACCAGCCGCCGCAGGCCGTGGTCATCGACCAGGTGCCGGGTCAGCTCGCGCTGGCCGTCGGCGTTGGCGACCTCGATGTGGTCGAGGTGGTCGAGCTCGTCGTTCTCGCGGGGCCCGGCGAGCATCACGACGGGCAGCCGTCGCGAGATCACGTCGAGGTCCTCGGTCGGCACGGTCCTGGAGAGGACGGCGAAGCCGTCGACCCGCCCCGCGACCTTGGCGACCAGGCTCTCCGGGCCGCCCTTGAGCGACGCGGCGATCAGCAGCGCGTACCCGTGCCTGCGGGCGGCCCGCTCCATGCCGCGGATGATCTGGTCGGAGTAGAGCATGAAGGCGTGGTCGTCGTCGGCGTCGGCCGCGGCGGCCTCGGTCTCCGTGTCCGGGTCCGAGTGGTCGGGGAAGCAGAGCCCGAGCACGCCGGTGGAACGGCTGGCGAGCCCGCGGGCGTTCCCGCTGGGCACGTAGCCGAGCTCGCGGGCCGCGGCGAGCACCCGCTCACGGGTCTTCTCGCGGACCGAGTCCGGGTTGCGGTAGACGCGCGACACCGTCGCGATGGAGACGCCCGACTGCTCCGCGACGTCGTACACCGTGGGAGTTGTGCTCACCCGATCGCCTGCTCGTTTCTCGATTCCGGTTCTGCGCTTCCGGTTCTTCGCGCCAAGACCACGTGCCGGTTTTCCGTTCCGGTCGACCCGTTCTGAAAGCGCATTCACAGTAGGCGCGTACGGTGACCGTGAGCAAGGCCGGGTCCCCTTCCGGGCGCGGCGGGAACGGGGAGGAGCGCAGGTGAGCGGGGTCTGGGCCGGGGTGCGCGAGCGGGTGCTCGCGCTGCGCGCCGCGCCGAACCGGCGGGCGGTCTTCGGTGCGTACTTCCAGGAGTACGGTCACCGTTTCGAGCTGCGCCCGGTGCTGACCGAGGAGCAGATCGGGGCCGTGGAGTGGCGGCGCGGGGTGGCCTTCCCCGCCGAGTACCGCGGTTTCCTGCTGGAGGTGGGGGCGGGCGGCGCGGGCCCGGACTACGGGCTGTTCCCGGTGGAGCCGGTCGAGGACGCGGCCCCGTACGCGTACGGAACCAACGCCTCACCCCCGCCGTTCCGCCCCGAGCGCACCGCCGAGTGGGAGGAGCACCAGTCGGCCGAGCCCCAGCGGTCCGCGTACGGCGACACGGCCGGGGAGGCGGAGAGGTTCCGAGAGGACCACGCGGCCTGGGACGCACGCGACGACGAACTCCTTGAGGGCCTGACCGACGGCGCCCTCTACGTGAGCGAACAGGGCTGCGCCTACTACACGCTGCTCGCCCTCACCGGCCCCGAACGCGGCACGATGTGGCACGACGCCCGCGCGGCCGCCGAGGGCGTGGTCCCGGTCGAGTTCGTCGGCGGCACGGCGAGGGTGACGTTCGCCCAGTGGTACGTCCACTGGCTGACGAACGCGGAGCGCCGGGCGTGGGAGCAGGCAGGGGCCTAGCTCGCCCCCCCCTCGCTACCCCTGCTTCCGGCCCCAGATCAGCAACCCCGGCAGTTCCCCCGTCTTGTCGTTGTCGCCGGGGCGCAGGCCTGACTTGGCGCTGTTCTTCCAGGTCATCGTGATGAGCGGGGTCTCGCCTTCGCCGACGGTCACCTTCGAGCCCGCGTAGCGCTCGTCGGGGGCCGTCTTCTCGCGGAGCCGGGCCGCGGTGGCCTTGGCCGCCCGCTTCGACGCCGCCCGCGCGCACAGCTTCTCCGAGGACGACTTCCCGTCCTTGCCGAGGCGCCCGCCGATCGCGAAGAGCACGGTGTCCGCGTCCTCGCGCTCGGCGTAGTACGACGCTTCGTACACGTCACCCAGGCAGTCGGCGATGTCCGCGTAAGTGTCCTTGTCCAGAAGGGACTTGGCCGGGTCGTCGAGGCCCAGTTTCACGTTCGAGCGGATGCTGACGCGGGTGGAGTCGGATGCCTCGTAGGTGGTGGGATCGCCGGACTTCTTGTAGCGGGTGCCGCCGTCGGTGTCGGTGGCCTTGTAGCCCTGCTTCTTCATGGCGCGGGCGAGGGCGTCCGTGTCGAAGTGGCCGGTGAGCAGCGAGCCGTCGCCGATCTGGACGGACGCGCGTACGTCCTTCGCGTCGAACCCCCAGTCCGCGCGGACGCTGCCGCCCGTGTAGCCGTGCTGGACGACTTCGAGGATTCCGTAACCGGCCAGGCCCCGGTAGAGCGCGGGGTCCGCGGCGACGAGTCGGCGCGTGGTCCGCACGTCCCGGTAGGTCACCGCCTGGTCGGCGGCCGACGCGGGGATCGCGTCGAGTGCCCGTTCGAGCCCTGTTCCGTCGTCGCCGCCCCCGTCTTCCCCGCCGGGGAGCGAGCAGGCCGCCGCGCTCGCGCTCAGCGCGCCGGTGAGCAGTACGGCCAGGAAGGGGCGGGGTATGCGCATGCGCGGCAGTGTGGCACAAGGGGCGCAGCGGGGCGGCGCTCCCCGTGAACCGGGGAAGGCTCACCCCGTGAACTCCACCTCCGGGTAGCGCCCCGACGGCGCGGCGAGGAGTCCGTCGTCCTTGCCCTTCAGCCACCGGTCGAAGAACGAGGCCACATGGGCCCGTTGGGCCGTGACCGCCCGGCGCGGGTCGATCGTGCCGATGTTCTTCTCGACGGTCTGCCGGTCCACCCCGGCCTGGGGCAGGAGCGCGGACAGGTCCGTGTACGCCTGGTGCTGGGAGCCCCGCAGCGTCAGGTTCCGCTTCCAGCCGGTGCTGTGGGACAGGAATGCGCGCCAGGACGGTTCGGTCGGGCGGTCGCTGCCCATCAGCAGGAACGGGCGGTCCAGACCGTGCCGCGCGACCGGCATCAGGTTGGTGCCCAGCGGTTCGGGGTTGAACTCCAGCGTGCCGTCCAGGTCGACGCCCGCCCTGACCCTGCGGTCCTCGTACATCGTCTGCGCGGCGGCGATCCCGCCCGCGGAGTGGCCGACCATGCCCACGCGCCGCCGGTCGACCACGCCGGACAGGCCGTGCGGCAGCGAACCCAGGCTGTCCAGCAGGAACGTGGAGTCGGCGACCCGCACGTCGGTGGTCTTCTTGAGGAGTTCCGGCACGGTGTGGTTCTTCTCGGCCTCCTCGAACGCCTTCATCACAGGACCGAAGTCCTTGACCGAGCCGTCGGGGAACTGGACGGCCGGGCTCTCGTAGGTGTGGTCGACGGTCACCACCACATAGCCGCGGCTGGCCATCTCCTCGACGAGCGCGGTGCCCCAGGTGCGCGGGTCACCCGCACCCGCCGCGTACACGAGCACGGGACGCCGCCCGCCCCGCGTGTCGGCGGGGGCTCCCTCGCGGGCGTGGGTGCGCGTGGCGGCGAAGTCGAGCGCGCCCTTGGGGATGCCGTGCGGCGCGGCGGCGTCCCAGCGGGCGGCGGCGCCCGGCGTCATGTAGCGCGCCCTGGCATGCCCGCCGCCGGAACCGGGCGCGGCCGGGTACCAGACGCTGACCATCAGCTCGCGGTACGGCTGCGCGGGCACCCACGGGTCGTGCCGCGAACGGTCGACGAGCCGCGCGGAGACGGTTCCGATGGCGTACGGCCCGGTGGGCGCGAGGAGTTGGGCGGCGACGGCCGCGGATCCTGCCGCCGTGGCCGCCCGCGCCGAGGCGGTCGCGGGCAGCGGCAGCAGGGCCGCCGTGAGCCCGGCCGCCGCAAGCCCCATCAACGTACGACGCGTCAAAGCCGAGGAAGCCGAAGCCGAAGCCGAGGAAGCCGAAGCCGAAGCCGTGGAAGAAGTCATGCCTCCATGCTGATCGCGCCCCACCCCCCGGACCATGGGGGCGATCACGAGAATCCCCCTGGGGGATTACCCCCAGGGGCCCGCCCGGCGGCTACTCCCCCCGCCGCCGAATCTTGTTCCCCAGCCAGACCAGCGGATCGTACTTCCGGTCAACCGCCCGTTCCTTCAAGGGAATCAGCGCATTGTCCGTGATCTTGATGCCCTCGGGGCACACCTCCGTGCAGCACTTGGTGATGTTGCAGTAGCCGAGCCCGTGCTCGTCCTGCGCGGTGCGTTTGCGGTCGAGGCCGGTGTCCGCCGCCGCGTCCAGCGGGTGCATGTCCAGCTCGGCGACCCGCATCAGGAAGCGCGGCCCGGCGAAGGCGCCCTTGTTCTCCTCGTGGTCGCGCACCACGTGGCAGGTGTCCTGGCACAGGAAGCACTCGATGCACTTGCGGAACTCCTGCGAGCGGTCCACGTCCGCCTGCTGCATGCGGTACTCGCCGGGACCGAGGTCGGCGGGCGGCACGAAGGCCGGGACCTCGCGCGCCTTGGTGTAGTTGAAGCCGACGTCCGTCACCAGGTCCCGCACCACGGGGAAGGCCCGCAGCGGCGTCACCGTGATGACCTCGTCGGGATCGAAGACCGACATGCGCGTCATGCACATGAGCCGGGGCCGCCCGTTGATCTCCGCCGAGCACGAACCGCACTTGCCCGCCTTGCAGTTCCAGCGCACCGCGAGGTCGGGCGCCTGGGTGGCCTGGAGGCGGTGGATGATGTCGAGGACGACCTCGCCCTCGTTGACCTCGATCTTGAAGTCCTCCAGGGCGCCGCCGCCGGTGTCCCCGCGCCAGACCTTGAATCGCGCGTCGTACGAACTCACTCGTACAGCTCCTCTTCGGCCAGGTACTTGACCAGCTCCTCCTTCTCGAAGAGGGCGAGCAGGTCCGGGCGGATGGGTTCGGTGGTCACGCGGACGAGATCGATCTGGCCGCGTACGGGATCGGTGGCCGCCAACCCGCCGCTGGGATCGGCGAGTTGGCAGAGCAGATTGACCCGGCGCCACTCGCGGCTCATCGCGGGATGGTCCTCGCGGGTGTGGCCGCCGCGGCTCTCCGTGCGCTCCAGGGCGGCCCGCGCCACGCACTCGCTGACGAGCAGCATGTTGCGCAGGTCGAGCGCGAGGTGCCAGCCGGGGTTGAACTGCCGGTGGCCCTCGACCCCGGCCCGCCGGGCGCGCACCCGCAGGTCGGCGAGTTTCTCCAGGGCCTGCGCCATCTCGCCCTCGCGGCGGATGATGCCGACCAGGTCGTTCATGGTCTTCTGGAGTTCCTGGTGGAGGGTGTACGGATTCTCCGGCGTCGCCCCGTCCTCGGGGCCCTCGGCGCTGAAGGGCCGCAGTGCCTCGGCCGCCGCGGTGTCCACCTGCACCTCGTCCACGGCGGGCCTGGCCGTCAGGCCCGCGGCGTACCTGGCCGCGTGCAGTCCCGCGCGCCGTCCGAAGACGAGCAGGTCGGAGAGCGAGTTGCCGCCGAGCCGGTTGGAGCCGTGCATGCCGCCCGCGACCTCACCCGCGGCGTAGAGCCCGGCGACGCGGCGCGCGGCCGCGGTGTCGGAGTCGACCGCGATGCCGCCCATCACGTAGTGGCAGGTCGGCCCGACCTCCATCGCCTCCGCGGTGATGTCGACGTCGGCGAGCTCCTTGAACTGGTGGTACATGGACGGCAGTCGGCGCTTGATGACCTCGGCGGGCATGCGCGTGGAGACGTCCAGGAAGACGCCGCCGTGCGGTGAGCCGCGGCCCGCCTTCACCTCGGAGTTGATGGCGCGCGCGACCTCGTCGCGGGGCAGC
Source organism: Streptomyces kanamyceticus (assembly GCF_008704495.1). Taxonomy (NCBI): domain Bacteria; kingdom Bacillati; phylum Actinomycetota; class Actinomycetes; order Kitasatosporales; family Streptomycetaceae; genus Streptomyces; species Streptomyces kanamyceticus. The sequence continues at coordinate 3,703,907 of NZ_CP023699.1, read as the reverse complement.
AGCTCGGGCGGCCTGCGGTTGTGGTCCGGGTCGTCGTACCAGCGGTCGCCCTCCTCCTCCGACTGCGCGTACTTCTCCTTGAAGACGTCGGGCACGTAGTCGAACATGAACCGCTTGCCCTCGGAGTTCCTGAGGACGCCGCCGTCGCCGCGCACGGACTCGGTGACGAGGATGCCCTTCACCGACGGCGGCCAGACCATGCCGGTCGGATGGAACTGCACGAACTCCATGTTCAGGAGCGGCGCCCCGGCGAGCAGCGCGAGCGCGTGCCCGTCACCGGTGTACTCCCACGAATTCGACGTCACCTTGAAGGACTTGCCGATGCCGCCGGTCGCCAGGACCACGCTCGGTGCCTCCAGGACGAAGAAGCGCCCGGACTCGCGGTCGTAGCAGAAGGTCCCGCAGACCCGCCCGCCACCGCCACCGCCGCCACCGACGCCGTCACCGTCGCCGGTCTCCTCCTTCAGTACGCGCGTGACCGTGCACTCCTGAAAGACCTTCAGGCGCGCTTCGTAGTCCCCGAATTCGCGGTAGTCCTCCTGCTGGAGGGCGACGATCTTCTGCTGGAGGGTGCGGATGAGTTCGAGGCCCGTGCGGTCGCCGACGTGGGCGAGGCGCGGGTACTCGTGGCCGCCGAAGTTGCGCTGGGAGATCCGGCCGTCAGGCGTGCGGTCGAAGAGCGCGCCCCAGGTCTCCAGCTCCCAGACGCGGTCGGGCGCCTCGCGCGCGTGCAGCTCGGCCATCCGCCACTGGTTGAGGAACTTGCCGCCGCGCAGGGTGTCCCGGAAGTGGACCTGCCAGTTGTCGCCGGAGTTCACGTTGCCCATGGAGGCCGCGATGCCGCCCTCGGCCATCACCGTATGGGCCTTGCCGAACAGGGACTTGCAGATCACGGCCGTACGCGCGCCCTGTTCGCGGGCCTCGATCGCGGCCCGCAGACCGGCGCCACCCGCGCCCACCACGACGACGTCCCACTGCTGCCGTTCCACTGGAGACATCAGAACAACCTCGGATCGTCGAAGGCGCCGGACGCGAGCAGGTACACATAGAAGTCGGCGAGCGCCACGCTGATCAACGACGCCCAGGCGAGCAGCATGTGACGGGCATTCAACTTCCCGACCCACTGCCACATGCGGTAGCGGACCGGATGCTTGGAGAAGTGCTTGAGCTTGCCGCCGACGATGTGCCGGCAGGAGTGGCAGGAGAGCGTGTACGCCCAGATCAGCGAGATGTTGACGACGAAGATCAGGGTGCCGAGGCCCATGTGGCCCCATGCGTAGTGCTCGTCGCGGAAGGCGAGCACGGTGTCGTACGTGAGGATGCCCGCGACCGGGACCGCCGCGTAGAAGAAGTACCGGTGGATGTTCTGGACGATCAGCGGGAAGCGGGTCTCGCCCGAGTACTTCTTGTGCGGCTCGGCGACCGCGCAGGCCGGTGGCGAGGCCCAGAAGCCGCGGTAGTACGCCTTGCGGTAGTAGTAGCAGGTCAGCCGGAAGCCGAGCGGGAAGATCAGGATGAGCAGCGCGGGGGACAGGCCCCACCAGCTGCCGAAGATCTCCCAGTTGGGGCCCGAGCGCATCGGCTCGCAGTTGTCGGCCAGACAGGGTGAGTAGAACGGCGACACGTAGGGCGCGTGGTAATAGTCCGCGTTCGCGAACGCCCGCCACGTCGAGTAGACGACGAAGGCGAACAGCCCGGCGGCTGTCACCGCGGGCGCCAGCCACCAGCGGTCGGTCCGCAGATGGGCAGCGCCGATCGCGGCGCGCGTGCCGTCGCGCACGCCGCCTGCCGGGGTCCTGCCGCTTTTCGGTTGAGGTTCCGTGCCGGTGGCCAACGAGGCTCCACTCCTTCTTCCGCGGTTGGGGGAGGGGCTCTGAGGGGCGTGGCTCAGGGCGGGGCGGGGGGTGCGGTCCGTCAGGGCGCGCGGCGGTCGCGGGCGCCCAGGCCCTCGTCGTCGGAGTCCGTCCACAGAGAGCTGTCGTACGGCGTGTCGGGGATCGTCACCAGGTCCGGCCTGCGTGGCGTCCCGCCGGGCGCGGGGGCGGCAGCGCGCAGCAGGGCGACGCTTTCGCGCAGGTGGTCGGTGTCCGTACGCACCCGGCGTACGTCGACGCTGTCCGCCAGCTCGTCACCGGCCTGCTGCTCCAGCTTGCCGACGGTGCGGACCAAGTCGTCGACGCAGCGCTGAACGGCTGTCAATTCATCGTGCAGAGCCATGACTTGCCCTCACTGTCAGGTGTGCGGTGGCAACGCTCATGCGCCTGCGAGTGTCGCGCTTCACATCCCGGCTTGTGAAGAGATCTGCACCGATTGCCGGATCGACGGCCGTGAATGCGCCGGATCACGCGCCGGTCGCGTCGGCCGGGACCGAAAGTGTCCGCCGGTGACCGGATCGGGTGGCCGGGCCAGGCGGCCGGACCGGGTGGCCGGACTATTGGGCCGCACGAGTGGGATCTGCGCGCCCCCACGTCGTGCCTCCGCCGCGTGACCGATCCCGTCCCCTTCAGTGGGGCGATAGATGTGATCAGCTCCATATACCCCCAAACGTGATCGAACCCGGCCCGGACCTGGCAGCGGGCGGCCGGGCGAGCCCCGGACCCCGGAGGTACCAGCCATGTCCCACGACCGCGTCAGAGTCAGATCTGTCGTGTTTCTCGCGACGGGGGTACTGGCTCTGCCCGCCCTCGCCGGATGCAGCTCGAACGACGAGGCAGGACGGCCGACCGCGGGCCAGGACGTCGCACCCGCGGCCCGGGACCTGGTCGCCGACGGGGGCACCGTGAAGTGGGCGGTCGACGCACTGCCCGAAACCCTCAACTCCTTCCAGGCCGACGCCGATCCGGGCACCTCGCGGGTCGCGGGCGCGGTCCTGCCCTCGCTGTTCAGGATCGACGCGCAGGGCAGGGCGCAGGCCAACCCCGACTTCCTGGAGTCGGCCGAGGTCGTGGAGCGCGAGCCCCGGCAGGTCGTCCTGTACAAGCTCAACCAGCAGGCCGTCTGGAGCGACGGCCGCGAGATCGGCGCCGACGACTTCGCCGCGCAGTGGCGGGCCCTCTCGGGCAAGGACACCGCGTACTGGACGGCACGCAACGCGGGCTACGACCGCATCGAGAAGATCGAGCGCGGCGCGAACAACCTGGAGGTGCGGGTCACCTTCGCCAAGCCGTACGCCGACTGGCGCTCGCTGTTCTCGCCGCTGTACCCCAAGCAGGTCATGGGCACCCCCGACGGCTTCAACGACGGCGCGCGCCGCAAGCTCAAGGTGACCGCGGGACCCTTCACGCTCTCCGACGTCGACCGCAAGGCGGGCGACGTGACGCTGGCGCGCAACCCGCGCTGGTGGGGCAGGCCCGCCAAGCTGGACAAGCTCGTGCTGCGCGCGGTGCCGCGCGACGAGCGGGCCAAGGCGCTCGCCGACGGTGACGTCGACCTGGCCGAGATCGACCCGGCGGAGGCGGACCGCATCTCGCTGGCCGCCCGCGACAAGGCCGCCCAGGGTCCGCTGGCGCACGGCCCGGGATCGACGATCACCCCCGGCAAGGCGCTGCGCTCCTGGGCGATCGCGCACGGCTCCGACGAGGAGGCCGCGGAGACGGAGGCGGCGGCGCGCTCCAAGACGCGCAAGGCCGTCAAGAAGTACGCGAAGGAGCAGACGGGCCTGCGCGGCTACGTGGTCCGCAAGTCCCTGGAGCCCGCCTACACCCAGCTGGCACTCAACGGCTCCGAGGGCCCGCTCGCGGACGACCGGGTGCGCCGCGCGGTGGCCCGCGCCCTGGACAGGGAGCAGCTCGCCGCGACCGTGCTCAAGCCGCTCGGCCTGCCCGCGGAGCCGGTCGGCAGCCACCTCGCGCTCGCCGGACAGCAGGCGTACGCCGACAACAGCGGGGCCCTCGGCGAGCAGGACACCACCGAGGCCAGGGCGCTGCTCGCGGACGCGGGCTGGATGCCGGGCGCCCCGCTCAAGGACAAGAAGGCGAAGACCGCGGGCAGCGAGGCGGAGAAGAAGAAGTCGCGCGAGTCCGACGAGGGCTCGGAGGGATCCGAGGGCTCCGGGGGCGACGGGACGTACATCGTCGGCGAGGACGACGGGAAGCCCGGCGACAACGGCACCACCGTGCTCGCCCCGGCCCCCGCGGCCGCCTACCAGCGGGCCGCGCTGAACCGGCAGGCCGATGTGCTCGGCCTGCCCGGCGAGGCCGAGAAGGAGCAGAAGAAGAAGGACCCGGGCGGCCAGGCCAAGCAGCAGGCGGAGAAGCAGTCCGCTGCCCAGGCCAAGTCCCACCCGGGCGCCAAGGACCAGGCCAAGGGCGGCGCCCCCGGTGCCTACGCGCCCAGGGGCACCGCGGCCCCGGCGGCGGTCGGCGGCCCGCTGGCCAAGGACGGCAAGTCCCTCACGCTGCGCTTCGTGCTCCCGTCGGGGGAGGGTTCGGAGCCGCTGCGCGCGGTGGCCGACCGGATCACGCGGATGCTGGAGCGGATCGGGGTGCGCACCGAGGTCTCCAAGGTCGCCGACGAGAGCTACTTCAAGGACCACATCGCGTCCGGCCAGTACGACCTGGCGCTCTACTCCTGGCCCGCGTCGGCCTTCCCCGCCACCGACGCCCGGCCGATCTTCGCCAAGCCGATCCCGGCCGCGGACGGCTCGCTGAACGTCGAGCAGAACTACACGCGCGTCGGCACCGACCACATCGACCAGCTCTTCGACCAGGCGGCGGGGGAGCTCGACGAGGAGACGGCCCGTTCCCTGGTCAGGAAGGCCGACGCCCGGATCTGGGCGGAGGCGGGCTCCATCCCCCTCTACCAGCGCCCCCAGCTGATGGCGGCCAAGGCCAATCTGGCGAACGCGGGAGCCTTCGGGTTCCAGTCCCCGGAATTCGAGGACATCGGCTTCCTGAAGCCGGGCGCCAAGCCGTCGACGGAGCCGTCGGAGAAGTGACGTACACCGCTCGCGGGAAAACGACGTACACCGCTCACGGAAAAGTGGCGTACACAGCCGTCGGAAAGTGACGTGAACAGCCGTCGGAAAAGTGGCGTACACCGACTCTTCACGCGTCTGACGCTCAGATTCCGCTCAACTCCCTTGCCCGCCGGACACCCCGGCGGGCAAGGTCGTCCCTACCCATTGACCTGCGCATTTCCCCTTCACCCCAGCCGCCTCCCGAGCCCCGTCGGGGGCGGCGCCCTGACCCCCGCGGAGGCCGCCTCCGCGCGGGCCACGTAGACTGGGGTAAGGCCGTGGCGTGTTGTCTGCCCGGCAGGGCACGCGTACCGGACCGTACGCGCCGCCGTCCACTCTTCCCGGGAGAAGCGCAGCTCGTATGCCCACGCGCCATGACATTCGTAACGTCGCCATCGTCGCCCACGTCGACCACGGCAAGACGACCATCGTCGATGCCATGCTCAAGCAGGCCGGTGCCTTCGCCGCGCATGCTGCGGAGTCGCTCGACGACCGCATGATGGACTCGAACGACCTGGAGCGTGAGAAGGGCATCACGATCCTGGCCAAGAACACGGCCGTCAAGTACCACCCCAAGGATGGCGGCGACGTCATCACGATCAACATCATCGACACCCCCGGCCACGCCGACTTCGGTGGCGAGGTCGAGCGCGGTCTGTCGATGGTGGACGCGGTCGTCCTCCTCGTCGACGCCTCCGAGGGTCCGCTGCCGCAGACCCGCTTCGTGCTCCGCAAGGCCCTCCAGGCCCGGATGCCGGTCATCCTGTGCATCAACAAGACGGACCGCCCGGACTCCCGGATCGACGAGGTCGTCAACGAGACGTACGACCTCTTCCTCGACCTGGACGCCGACGAGGACCAGATCGAGTTCCCGATCGTCTACGCCTGCGGCCGTGACGGCATCGCCTCGCTGACCAAGCCGGAGGACGGCACCGTCCCCGCGGACAGCGACAGCCTGGAGCCGTTCTTCAGCACGATCCTCCAGCACGTCCCCGCCCCGGAGTACGACGAAGAGGCGCCGCTGCAGGCCCACGTCACCAACCTGGACGCGGACAACTTCCTCGGCCGCATCGCGCTCTGCCGCGTCGAGCAGGGCGAGCTGCGCAAGGGCCAGACGGTCACGTGGATCAAGCGCGACGGCTCGCAGTCGAACGTCCGCATCACCGAGCTGATGATGACCGAGGCGCTCACCCGCAAGCCCGCCGAGAAGGCGGGCCCCGGCGACATCTGCGCGATCGCCGGCATCCCGGAGATCATGATCGGTGAGACCCTCGCCGACCCCGAGAACCCGATCGCGCTCCCGCTGATCACGGTCGACGAGCCCGCGATCTCCATGACCATCGGTACGAACACCTCGCCGCTGGTCGGCAAGGGCGGCAAGGGCCACAAGGTCACCGCCCGCCAGGTGAAGGACCGCCTGGACAAGGAGCTGATCGGTAACGTCTCGCTCCGCGTCCTGGACACCGAGCGCCCCGACGCCTGGGAGGTCCAGGGCCGTGGTGAGCTCGCGCTCGCCATCCTGGTCGAGCAGATGCGCCGCGAGGGCTTCGAGCTGACCGTCGGCAAGCCCGAGGTCGTCACCAAGCAGGTCGACGGCAAGACGCACGAGCCGATCGAGCGCATGACGATCGACTCGCCCGAGGAGCACCTCGGCGCCATCACGCAGCTGATGGCGACCCGCAAGGGCCGCATGGAGACCATGACGAACCACGGTTCGGGCTGGATCCGCATGGAGTGGATCGTCCCGTCCCGCGGCCTCATCGGCTTCCGTACGGAGTTCCTGACGCAGACCCGCGGCACCGGCATCGCGCACTCGATCTTCGAGGGCCACGAGCCGTGGTTCGGCGAGCTGCGCACCCGTCACAACGGCTCGCTGGTCGCCGACCGCTCGGGTTCGGTCACGCCGTTCGCGATGGTCAACCTCCAGGAGCGCGGTGTCATCTTCACCGAGGCCGGCACCGAGGTGTACGAGGGCATGATCGTCGGTGAGAACTCGCGCGCCGACGACATGGACGTGAACATCACCAAGGAGAAGAAGCTCACCAACATGCGTGCGGCTTCCGCGGACACGACGGAGAACGTCGTGCCCGCCCGCAAGCTCTCGCTCGAGCAGTCCCTGGAGTTCTGCCGCGACGACGAGTGCATCGAGGTGACCCCGGAGACCGTGCGCATCCGCAAGGTCGTCCTGGACCAGAAGCAGCGCGGCCGCACGGCGTCGCGCGCCAAGCACAGCTGACGCGGGCCCCTCCGGGGGCACGGGGCCCTCTGAGGGCTCTGCACAACTGAGGCTGGCGCACAGCCAGTTCGGGCATGAGAGGCCGGTTTCCGACGCTCCCACGGGGGTGCCGGAAACCGGCCTTCCGCGTGTCCGGGGGCGGTACGGTGTCGCTTCCCGCCGCTTCCCACTGCCCGCCCGGTCACACCTCGGCGAACTCCCGGCCTCGATGGTGTCGCGAAGTGTCTCTCGGCAACCGGATTTCGGGCACGGAGTGTCCGCTATTCGGACGTCACTGACCGTTAGATGTGTAACACGTCCGTTTCGCAACCATCTATCTCGGATCGGTTTGTCCGGATTTTGGAAGTTGTACGTGCCAGGTGTGATTGAACCGAGACCAAAAGGGTGTGGTCGGGCGGTACCTCATGGCTAATAGTTGACCGCGTATAGCTCGGGTCAATGGGTCACGCGCTGTGGGGAGCGCCGACTCACGAGCACACTGGGGTACACGATCTTCGCCGTCAGGGGTGTCGGCGGGATTTCACGTACCCCCTCTTGTAGTGAACAAGTGGACTCATGAGGAGGAACCCCATGCGTGGTGCCAAGAGCGCCAAGTGGGTCGCGATAGCCGGTGTTGTGGCGCTGACTGCCACCGCTTGTGGCGGCAGCGACAGCGGCGACAACAGCAATCGCAAGGTCGACCCCAAGGGGATCGTCAGCTACGCCAACGGTGAGCCGCAGAACGCTCTGCAGCCGTCCAACACCATGGAGGCGTACGGCAGCGTCGTCATCGACTCGCTCTTCACGGGTCTGGTCCACTACGACAAGAAGGGCGACATCACCTACGAGAACGCCGAGTCGGTCACCCCCGACAAGGACTCGAAGGTGTGGACCGTCAAGCTGAAGCCCGGCTGGAAGTTCCACAACGGCGAGGCGGTCACCGCCAAGTCCTACGTGGACGCCTGGAACTGGGCCGCCGACCCGGCCAACGGTCAGCAGAACAGCGCGTGGTACCGCGACATCCAGGGTTACGACGCGGTGCACCCGGCGAAGGGCAAGGCCGAGAAGAAGGCCATGTCCGGTCTGAAGGTCGTCGACGAGAACACCTTCACCATCTCGCTGAAGAGCGGCATCCCGTACTACGCGTACAAGCTGGTCTACGCCCCCTTCTACCCGCTGCCCTCGGCCGCGCTGAAGGACCCGAAGAAGTACGGCGAGGCCCCGGTCGGCAACGGCCCGTACAAGTTCCAGAAGTGGGACCACAAGAAGCTGATCTCGGTGCGCGCCTGGGACGGCTACAAGGGCGCCAACAAGCCGAAGAACGCGGGCGTCGACTTCAAGGCCTACAACAAGGACACGGCGGCCTACGCCGACCTGAAGTCGGACAACGTCGACTCGATGCCGATCGTCCCGAACAGCGAGATCGCCAACTTCAAGCAGGACTTCGGCGACCGCGCGATCGACATGGACTTCTCGGCGCTCAACACGGTCAACTTCGCCTTCTACACCAAGCAGTGGAAGGACATCGACCCCAAGGTCCTCCAGGGCCTGTCGATGGCGATCGACCGCGACACCATCGCCAAGACGGTGTTCCACGGCACGCGTGAGTCCGCGACCGGCTGGGTCGCCAAGGGCGTCAAGGGCTACCAGGACGACGCCTGTGGCGAGTACTGCAAGTTCGACGCCAAGAAGGCCAAGCAGTCTATCAAGGACGGCGGCGGCGTTCCCGGCAACAAGATCTCCATCCAGTACAACGCCGACCAGCCGCACAAGGACTGGGTCGTCGCGGTCTGCAACTCGATCACCAACGCGACCGGCGTCAAGTGCGTCGGCGACCCGGTGACCGACTTCGCGGCGGACACGGAGATCCGTGACCAGAAGAAGGTCAAGTCGATGTACCGCTCCGGCTGGGTGCTCGACTACCCGTTCAACGGCAACTTCCTCGCCGACCTCTACGGCACCGGCGTCGACGGCAACAAGGGCGGCTTCTCGGACAAGAAGTTCGACGAGCTGACCAAGAAGGCCGACGCGGCGAAGACCATCGACGACTCGGCGAAGCTGTACCAGCAGGCCGAGAAGGAGCTGGTCAACACCTTCCCGGGCATCCCGCTCTGGTACAACAAGACGCTCTCCGCGTACTCGAAGAACGTGAAGAAGGTCGAGTTCGACCAGGCCGGCGACCCGATCCTCACTGAGGTCGAGGTCTTCGAGAAGTAGCAGTCGTCGGAGTTCCGCTTCCGCGAGGTGACGCCCGGCGATCCCGGGCGTCACCTCGCGGGCGGCTCCGCAATGGACGGAGGCACCACCATGGGGCGCTACGTCGCGAGGCGACTGCTCCAGATGATCCCGGTCTTCATCGGGACAACCCTGCTGATCTTCCTGATGGTCAACGTGCTCCCCGGCGACCCGGTGGCGGCACTGTGGGGAGACAAGCCGCCGGACCCTGCGCAGGTGGCGCAGATCAAGCACGACCGTGGGCTTGATCTGCCGCTGTGGCAGCAGTATTTCCACTACATGGGTGGGCTGTTGCAGGGCGACTTCGGTCACACCATCGCGGGCAACAGGCCCATCCTCGACGAGATCAAGCAGGCCTTCCCGGTCTCGCTCAGACTCGCCGTCATGGCCTGGACGTTCGAGCTCGTCGTCGGCATCACCCTGGGCGTGCTCGCCGGCATCCGGCGCGGCCGCGTCCTCGACAACGCGGTGACGCTCTTCACGCTTCTCGTGATCTCCGTCCCGATCTTCGTGTTCGGTCTGTTCTTCCAGCTGATCTTCGGCAATCAGCTCGGCTGGGTGACCCCGACGGTGCAGGACTCCGAGAACATCGGGGAACTGCTGCTGCCCGCGCTCGTGCTCGGTCTGGTCGGCCTCGCCTACGTGGCGCGCCTGACCCGCACCTCGATCGCCGAGAACCGGCAGGCGGACTACATGCGCACCGCGGTCGCCAAGGGGCTGCCGCGCAAGCGGATCGTCACCCGGCACCTGCTGCGTAACTCGCTGATCCCGGTGGTCACCTACCTCGGTACGGACATCGGCGCCCTGATGGGCGGCGCGGTCATCACCGAGGGCATCTTCAACGTGACCGGCGTCGGCAACCTCCTCTACCGAGCGTTGGGCCAGCGCGAGGGAGCCGTCATCGTCGGTGTCGTCACCGTCCTGGTGCTCGTGTACCTCCTCGCCAGCCTGATCGTCGACCTGCTTTACGCGGTCCTGGACCCGAGGATCCGTTATGCCTGACATCACCAAGACCCCGGCCACGGACCAGACGGTCACGCCCGAGGGACCCCAGACCGCCGTCGTGGACGCGGGCGAGGCGCCCGGCAAGCCGCGCAGCCTGTGGGGCGACGCCTGGCAGGACCTGCGCCGCAGGCCGCTGTTCCTCATCTCCTCGGTGCTGATCCTGCTGCTGCTCCTGGTGGCCGCCTTCCCCGGCCTCTTCACGAGCGCCGACCCGAAGTACGGCGACCTGACGAACCACTTCCTGCAGAAGCCGAACCTCACGCACTTCTTCCAGGCGGACTGGTTCGGATACGACCGCCAGGGCCGCAGCGTCTACGCCCGGGTCGTCTACGGCGCGCGGAACTCGATCATGGTCGGCCTCGGCGTGACCATCCTCGTGACCGTCTTCGGCGGCCTGATCGGCATGCTCGCGGGCTACTTCGGCGGCATCTGGGACAGCCTGCTCTCCCGGATCACCGACGTGTTCTTCGGCATCCCGTTCCTGCTCGGTGCCATGGTCGTCCTGAACTCCTTCACCGTGCGCAACGTCTGGGTGATCACCGGCGCGCTCGCCTTCCTCGGCTGGACGCAGATCGCCCGCGTGATGCGCGGCGCTGTCATCACCACCAAGCACGCGGACTACGTGATGGCGGCCAAGGCGCTCGGCGCGGACACCAAGCGGATCCTGTTCCGGCACATCCTGCCGAACGCCGTCGCACCCGTGATCGTCATCTCGACCATCGCGCTGGGCACGTACATCGTCGCCGAGTCGACGCTCTCGTACCTGGGTCTCGGCTTCGGTGACGACGCGCTCTCGTGGGGCGGCGACATCTCCGACGCCCTCAGCGACATCCGGAACAACCCGCACACGTTGATCTTCCCCGCCGGGATGCTCAGCCTCACCGTGCTGGCGTTCATCATGCTCGGCGACGCTGTACGCGAAGCCCTCGACCCGAAGCTGCGCTGAGGGAGGCGTACATGACCAGCATCGATCTCAAATCCGACTCGATCCCCGCCCCCCGCTCGGGCGAGGAGAAGAGCGGCAGGCTCCTGGACGTGAAGGACCTGCACGTCGAGTTCCACACCCGGGACGGCGTGGTCAAGGCCGTCAACGGCGTCAACTACAGCGTGGACGCGGGCGAGACGCTCGCTGTCCTCGGCGAGTCGGGCTCCGGCAAGTCCGTGACGGCCCAGGCCATCATGGGCATCCTCGACATGCCGCCGGGAAAGATCCCGCAGGGCGAGATCCTCTTCCGCGGCCAGGACATGCTGAAGATGTCCAACGAGGAGCGCAGGAAGGTCCGTGGCCGCAAGATCGCGATGATCTTCCAGGACGCGCTCTCGTCCCTCAACCCCGTGCTCTCGGTGGGCTACCAGCTCGGCGAGATGTTCCAGGTGCACGAGGGGGCGAGCCGCAAGGAGGCCAAGGCCAAGGCCATCGAGCTGATGGAGAAGGTCAAGATCCCGGCCGCCAGGGAACGGGTGAACGACTACCCGCACCAGTTCTCCGGCGGTATGCGCCAGCGCATCATGATCGCGATGGCGCTCGCCCTGGAGCCTGACCTCATCATCGCCGACGAGCCCACCACGGCCCTCGACGTGACGGTCCAGGCCCAGGTCATGGATCTGCTCGCGGAGCTGCAGCGCGAGTACAACATGGGCCTGATCCTGATCACCCACGACCTCGGCGTCGTCGCCGACGTCGCGGACAAGATCGCGGTCATGTACGCGGGCCGGATCGTCGAGACGGCGCCGGTGCACGAGCTCTACAAGCGCCCGGCGCACCCGTACACGCGCGGCCTCCTGGACTCGATCCCGCGCCTGGACCAGAAGGGCCAGGAGCTCTACGCGATCAAGGGTCTGCCGCCCAACCTGCTCCACATCCCCGGCGGTTGCGCGTTCAACCCGCGCTGTCCCAAGGCGCAGGACATCTGCCGTACGGAGGTCCCGGCCCTGGCGCCGGTCACCGAGCAGGACGGCGCGGAGCTGGCCGGGCGCGGCAGCGCCTGCCACTTCTGGAAGGAGACGATCCATGGCTGAGCCGAAGAAGCTCTCGAAGGCCGACGAGCCGCAGGACGCGACGCCCAACGTCTCCGAGGTGGAGACGGTCGACGCGGCCACCGCCGAGGAGGCCGTCGCGGCCATCGAGGCCCCGGTCGAGCGCGGCGAGCCGATCCTCCAGGTCCGCAACCTGGTGAAGCACTTCCCGCTCACGCAGGGAATCCTCATCAAGAAGCAGGTCGGCGCGGTCAAGGCCGTCGACGGCATCTCGTTCGACCTGTACCAGGGCGAGACGCTGGGCATCGTGGGCGAGTCCGGCTGTGGCAAGTCCACGGTCGCCAAGCTCCTGATGACCCTGGAGCGGGCCACGGCGGGCGAGGTCTTCTACAAGGGCCAGGACATCACCAAGCTGTCCGGGCGTGCGCTGAAGGCCGTGCGACGCAACATCCAGATGGTGTTCCAGGACCCGTACACGTCGCTCAACCCCCGCATGACGGTGGGCGACATCATCGGGGAGCCCTTCGAGATCCACCCCGAGGTGGCTCCCAAGGGCTCGCGCCGCCAGAAGGTCCAGGACCTCCTGGACGTGGTGGGCCTGAACCCGGAGTACATCAACCGCTACCCGCACCAGTTCTCGGGCGGCCAGCGCCAGCGCATCGGCATCGCGCGCGGTCTGGCCCTCAACCCCGAGATCATCATCTGCGACGAGCCGGTCTCGGCCCTGGACGTCTCCGTCCAGGCCCAGGTCATCAACCTGATGGAGAAGCTCCAGGACGAGTTCAACCTCTCCTACCTCTTCATCGCGCACGACCTGTCGATCGTCCGGCACATCTCGGACCGCGTGGGCGTGATGTACCTCGGCAAGATGGCGGAGATCGGCTCGGACGAGCAGATCTACGAGCACCCGACGCACCCGTACACGCAGGCGCTCCTGTCGGCCGTCCCGGTGCCGGACCCGGAGGCGCGCGAGGGCCGCGAGCGCATCATCCTCACCGGCGACGTGCCGTCCCCCGCGAACCCGCCCTCGGGCTGCCGCTTCCGCACCCGCTGCTGGAAGGCGGAGGACAAGTGCGCGAAGGAGATCCCGCTGCTCGCGATCCCGGAGCGGTTCGCGGGGCAGGACACTCCCGCGGCGCACGAGTCGGCGTGCCACTTCGCGGAGGAGAAGGCGGTGCTGGTCGGCTAGCGCACGACCGGGCTGTACATCACGGGGAGCGCCCGGGACCGACGAGGTCCCGGGCGCTCCCCGTTTCCCCGTTTCCCCGTTTCCCCGTTTCCCCGTTTCCCCGTTTCCCCGTTTCCCCGTTTCCCCGTTTCCCCGGAACAGGAGGGACTCCGATGGCAGGGCAGGCGGAGACGGATCGAGCGGGCGGGATCGACGCGGGCGGGGGACTGGTCCTGCGCCCCTGGCGGGAGCGGGACGCCGCGGCGGTCCTCGCCGCCTTCCGTGCGCCGCTGATGGAGCGGCAGGCGGACGAGCCCGTGGACTCGGCGGGGGCGGCGGGCCGCTGGATCGCCCGCCGCGCCGCTGAGCGCGTGGCGGACTCGGCGTACGCCTTCGCCGTGGTGGACGCCGGGGACCGGCCCCTCGGCCACGTCGCGGTGGGTGCGGTGAACCGCGCGCACGCCACCGGCTGGGTGTCGTACTGGACGGTGGAGCGGGCCCGCGGCGGGGGCGTGGCGGCACGCGGCTGCGCGGCGCTCGCCCGGTGGGCCTTCAGGGACCTCGGCCTGTTCCGGCTGGAGCTGGGGCACCGCACGGACAACCCCGCGTCGTGCGGGGTGGCCCGCGCCGCCGGGTTCGCCGTGGAGGGGGTGCAGCGGCAGAAGCTCGCGTACGACGGGGTGCGGCACGACGTGGAGCTGCACGCCCGTCTCGCGTCCGATCGGGTGCAGGGAAGTCACCTGTAACAACTTCCGGCCCCCCGGCGTGTATGAGTCAGGAGCGGCGGGCGGACGTGCGCGCCGGACGAGGGATGGACGGGGGACGATGGCGACGCGGCCCGAAGAGACAGACCAGGGGTACGGCGCGGACTTCGACGCGTTCTACGCCGCCACCGCCAAACGCCTGGTCGCCACGGTCTACGCGATGACCGGCGATCTCGCGGAGGCGGAGGACGCGGTGCAGGAGGCGTACGTACGGGCGTGGCAGCGGTGGGACCGGCTCACCCGCGATGGGGATCCGCTGCCGTGGGTGCGGACGGTGGCGGCGCGGCTCGCCATCAGCACCTGGCGGCGTACGCGGAACCGGGTGCGCGCCCACTTCAGACACGGCCCGGGCGCCGACCTCCCCGAACTCTCCGCGGACCGCGTGGCGTTGGTGGAGGCCCTGCGTGAACTCCCGCCCCAGCAGCGGCAGGTGGTGGTCCTGTACCACCTCCTCGACCTGCCCGTGGAACAGGTCGCACAGGAGACCGGCGCCTCCAGCGGCGCCGTGCGCACCCGGCTGAGCCGGGCCCGCAAGGTATTGGGCGAACGCCTCGCCGACACGGCGGCGTTCCGCACGGAAGGGGCGGCCCACCATGGCTGAGATCCAGGGGCGACAGGTCCAGGTCGAGGAGCTGCTCGACGACGTCCCGCTGCGCATGCCGGAGGGCGCGGAGCTGCGGGCCAGGGGCGGTCGGCGGCGGGCCAGGCGTCGGATCGCGTTGTCCGCGGCGGCGGTCGCGGTCGTGGCGGGGGCGGTGGTGTGGGCGGCGGTGCCGGGGAGCGGTGACGGCGGCAGGGACGTGCGCCCGGCGGGGCCCTCGCGTACGTACGGGCAGGGCGACACCCCGTACAAGAACGACGGTGTGGTGCACCTGCTGCGGGCCAAGGAGCTGCCGCTGTACGGGAAGTGGCACTGGAAGGAGAGGGACCGTGGCGGTGACGTGGACCTGACCCTGGGCAAGGTCGGCATCGACGACGTCGGCTGCACACCCACCGGAGGAGGGAAGGAGCCCGACCAGACCCGCTTCGCCCGCATGTACCAGGGGGACAACAACGCGGCCGCCCGGCACCGCTACGCCGAGTTCCGCACGGCCACCGACACCGACGCGGTGCTCCGGCACCTGCGCAACGTGCTCGGCGACTGCGGCATGGAGCGGCGGGGGGCGGGGGCGGACGCGTACTACACGGGCACGGACACGGGCCCTCGGTCCCACCTGCGCGTGTACCTGGAGCACGGCCGCAAGTGGCTCTCGGTGGTGGAGACGGTGGACGACTTCGACCGGTCGTCCTGAGGGCGGGGACCCAGACGGAAGGCCCGTGCCGCCCCGGGGCGGCACGGGCCTTCCGGGTGGCCCGGCTCCGGGCGCCGCGCCCAGCTCGGGTCAAGGGGGAGGCGCGGGCCGGAACCGGGTCGCTGTGCGGGCTACAGCGACTTGCGAGCCGCCGGGATCGCCAACTCCGAGGCGGACTCAGGGAAGTGGCACGCCGTCAGGTGCCCGTCCCGGTTGCCGTCCAGCTGGACCAGCGGCGGGCTGTCCGTCGCGCACTTGTCCTCCGCCTTCCAGCAGCGCGTGCGGAAGCGGCAGCCGGAGGGCGGGTTGACCGGGGACGGGACGTCCCCGGTGAGCAGGATGCGTTCGCGGCGCGGCACGTCGTCCGCGGTCGCCTCGGGGACGGCGGACAGGAGCGCCTTGGTGTAGGGGTGGCGCGGGTTCCCGTACAGGTCCTCACGGTCCGCGATCTCCACGATGCGGCCGAGGTACATCACGGCGACCCGCTGCGAGAAGTGGCGTACGACGGCCAGGTCGTGGGCGATGAAGAGGAACGCGATGCCCAGGTCCTGCTGGAGCTTCTGCAGCAGGTTCACCACCTGCGCCTGGATCGAGACGTCGAGCGCCGACACCGGTTCGTCCGCGACGATCAGCTTGGGTTCGAGGGCCAACGCTCGCGCCACCCCGATGCGTTGGCGCTGCCCGCCGGAGAACTCGTGCGGGAAGCGGTTGAAGTGCTCGGGGTTGAGCCCGACCGTCTCCAGGAGCTCGCGCACGCGCGCCTCGCGGCCGCCCGCCGGGTTGATGTCGTTGACCTCCATCGGACCCGAGATGATCTTGCCGACCGTCTGCCGCGGGTTCAGCGACGCGTACGGGTCCTGGAAGATCATCTGGATCTCCGAGCGGACCGGCGCCAGCTCCTTGCGCGAGGCGTGCGTGATGTCCTTCCCCTGGTAGGAGATCTTCCCGCCGGTCGGCTCCAGGAGGCGGGTGACAAGACGTCCCGTCGTCGACTTGCCGCAGCCGGACTCGCCGACCAGGCCGAGGCTCTCGCCCTCGGCGACGGTGAAGTCCAGGCCGTCCACGGCCTGTACGGCGCCGATCTTGCGCCGGAACGGAAAGCCGCCCATCACCGGGAAGTGCTTGGTCAGCCCGCTGACATCCAGGAGAGGAGTGGGAGGGGTGCTGCTCATCGTCGTGAAGTCCCGTCTCTTGTACGTCTGTACGTCAGTCGGTGCGCGTGCTCGCGAAGTCGGCGAAGAACTCGCTGCGCTGTTCCGCCGTGAGGTGGCAGGCGGCGCCGCGGCCCTCGGAGAGCTCCAGGAGCGGCAGCTCGTCCGCGCAGCGCCCGCCGCCCACCTGCTCGGTGAACGTGCACCTCGGGTGGAAGCGGCAGCCGGACGGCGGGTTGAGGAGGCTCGGCGGGGTGCCGGGGATGGGCGAGAGCGGGACGTCCACCGGGCCTTCGAGCGAGGGCATGGAGCCCAGCAGGCCCCAGGTGTACGGGTGCTGGGGCGCGCGCAGGACCTCCTGCTTCGTACCGCGCTCCACGCACCGGCCGCCGTACATCACCAGGACGTCGTCCGCGATGTCGGCGATCACGCCGAGGTCGTGCGTGATGAAGATGATCGAGGTGCCGAACTCCTGCTGAAGTTCCTTGAGCAGGTCCATGATCTGGGCCTGGACCGTCACGTCGAGCGCCGTCGTCGGCTCGTCGGCGATCAGCAGTGCCGGGTTGCAGACCAGCGCCATCGCGATCATCGCGCGCTGGCGCATGCCGCCGGAGAACTGGTGCGGATAGTCGTCCACGCGCAGATCGGGCTGCGGGATGCCGACCTTCTTCAGCATCTCGATCGACCGGCCCCGCGCCTCCGTCTTGGAGGCGCCGGTGTGCTTGCGGAACGTCTCGCCGATCTGGCGGCCGATCGTGTGGTACGGCGACAGGGAGGCGAGCGCGTCCTGGAAGATCATCGCCATCTTGTTGCCGCGCAGCTTCTCCAGCTCGCGCTCGGTGGCGGTGAGCAGCTCCTGGCCGTCCAGCAGGATCTCACCGTCGATGACGGAGCTGTCCTTGTGGTGCAGGCCGAGGATGGCGAGGTTGGTCACGGACTTGCCGGAGCCGGACTCGCCCACGATGCCGAGGGTCTTGCCCCGCTCGAGATCGAAGTCGAGGCCGTCGACGGCCTTGACCATGCCGTCCTCGGTGGAGAAGTGGACGTGCAGGTCCCGTACGGACAGGAAGGGGGTACTCATCAGATCTCGCTCCCTGAGCCCTAGGACAGCCGTACGCGCGGGTCGATCAGCGCGTACAGGGCATCGACGATGATGTTGAAGACGACGATCGCCGCCGCGGCCACCAGGACCACGCCGAGCAGCAGCGGCAGGTCGCTGGTGTCGACCGCCTTCACGGAGAGTTCGCCGATGCCGTGCAGGGCGAAGGTCTTCTCGGTGATGATGGCGCCGCCGAGCAGCACCCCGAGGTCGAGGCCGAAGATGGTGACGATCGGCCCCATCGCGCCGCGCCAGGCGAAGCGGAAGAACACGGTGCGGCGCGAGAGCCCCTTGGCCTTGGCCGTGCGGACGTAGTCCTCGTTCATCGACTCGACCAATTGGGAGCGCGCCATGCGCGTGTAGTTCGCGGTGAAGATCAGCGCGAGCACCAGCCAGGGGATCAGCAGCCCGGAGAACCACTTGGCGGGGTTCTCGGACAGTGGTGTGTACGAGGGCCGGTCCAGGAGGTGCAACTGGTCGGTGAAGACGTAGACGGCGAAGACGCCGACGACGTAGATCTGCATCGACGAGGCGATCAGCGACGCGGACGAGGCGATCTTGTCGAGGGCCTTGCCCTGCTTGACGGCGGCCAGCATGCCGGTGCCCACGCCGAAGATGACGAACACGACAGCGGCGCCGAACGAGAGGGAGACCGTGGCCGGGAAGCGGTCGAGGATGGTGGCGAGGACGGGCTCACGGTTGCGGAACGAGTAGCCGAGGCACGGCGCGTCGCAGAAGCCGTAGGTGTCGTAGTCGCGGCCGACGAACAGGCCCTCGAACCAGTGCCAGTACTGCACCGGCACCGGGTCGGCGATCCCCAGGTTGTGCTTCACAAGCGCCAGCGTCTCCGGCGGGCAGACCTTGCCGCAGGCCAGACGCGCGGGGTCGCGCGGGGCGGTGTAGAAGAGGAGGAAGACGATGGCGCTGATGATCAGCAGGATCACCGCGCCGCCGACGATGCGGCGAATGAGGAAGCGGAACATGGGCGTTGGGATTCCTGACGGATGCCGTGCGGGAGGTGGTGTCCGGGGCGGACGCCCTCATGGGGGAGCCCGCCCCGGGGGGCCGGTCGTCAGGCCTTGACGTACACCGTCGTCAGGCCTTGACGAACACCTTGGAGAGCAGCGTGGCCGCGAACTGCGGGTCGTGGATGGCGCCGCCGACCTTGGAACCGTGCAGGTACCAGCGGCGCTGGAAGGTCTCCGGGATGATCGGCACGACCTCCTTCATGATCCGCTTGTCGAGCGCGGCCCAGGCCTTGCCCGCTTCCTTCGGGTCGGGGATGACCGCGTTCTTCTTGATCGCCTCGTTGATCCAGGGGATGTTCACCTGCGAGACGTTGTTCTGACCGTCCCCGATGGCCTCGCCGTCGAACATCGGCTGCATCATCGTGTAGGCGGTCGGCCAGTCGGGGGACCAGCCGAACCACATCACGTCGAACTTGTTGTCCAGGCGCTGGGCCTGGTCGTAGAAGTCCGTCGAGTTGAGCGGCTTGATGACCGGGTCGAAGCCCGCCTCGCGCAGGTTCTTCTCGATGACGATCTTGGTCTTGTCGTACGTGGGGCGCCGCGGGAAGGCGTACACGATCTTCGTGCCGAGCTTGTTCGCCTTCTTCAGGATCTCGTGCGCCCGCTTCACGTCGCCCTGCGGCTTGTCGAGCTTGCCGTACAGGTCGAACTTCTCGCGGCCGATGATGTCGGGGCTGAGGATCGTCGTCGCGTACTCGCCCGCGCTGGTCCCGCCGTAGATCTTGCGGCTCTGCTCCAGGGGCCAGGCGATGAGCAGCGCCTTGCGGACCTCCAGGTCGGGCACGCGCTTCATGTTGATGGCGAAGTAGTAGGTGCCCGTGGAGAGGCCGTTGAAGCTGCGCGCCTTGATGTCGGGCGTGGTGAGCACCTTCTGCATGCGCTCGGCCGGGATGTTCTCGTAGATGGCGACCATCTGCTTGTCGTTGCCCTGGTCCGCGATGAAGCGGTCGCAGGACTCAAGCCCTGTCGGTCCGAACTCGAACTCGAAGCCGTCCGGGTAGCCGTTGCGGATCGGGTCGGTCTTCGGGTCCCAGTGCTTGTTGCGCGTCAGCGTCATCGACTTGTCGATGGAGCGGGCCTTGACGATGTAGGGGCCGCAGGAGAAGGGCGCCTTGTCGTACTTCTCCTTGGTGTCGTGCTTCACCGGGGTGGCGGCGTACGAGCTCATCGCCAGCGTGAAGTTGAAGTCCGGACGGGCTTCCTTCAGCTTGAAGGTGATGGTCTTCTTCGCCTTGTCGGTGACGATCGAGTCCAGGTGCTTGCCCTTGTACGGACCCTCGTACGCGTCACGCCACTTGGCGCCCTTGCCGGTCAGCGCCGTCTGGACGTAGGCGGCGCCCTCGGTGATGAACGGGGCCCAGCCGCGCTCGATGCCGTGCCGGACGTCCTCGACCGTCAGCTCGCTGCCGTCCTGCCACTTCAGACCGTCCTTCAGCGTGAAGGTCCAGGTCTTGTTGCCGTCGGAGGACTTGCCGGTGTCGGTGGCGAGGTCGCCGACCAGGGTCTGGCGGCCCTTCATGTCGGTCTTGTAGCCGGTGAGGGCGCGCGCGAAGAGCATGGCGATCGTGGAGTTGTACGCGAAGTAGATGCGCTGCGGGTCCATGTGCGACACGTCGTCCTCGGCGACGCCGTAGATCGTGCCGCCCTTCTTCGCGCCGGGGACCTCGGCGGCGGGACCCGCGGAGTCCTCCGCGGTGCCGATCTTCACGTTGGCGCCCGTGTACTCCGTGGCCCCGCCGTGCGCACCGCCCTTGCCGCCGCCCGAGTCACCGCTGCTGCAGGCGGAGAGGACGAGCGACCCGCCCGCCGCCAACGACGAGGCGATGAGGAGGTTTCTGCGGGAGATTGCCATGTTGCTACCAACCCTGTGTGTGAAGGAAGAAGAGCGGAGAAGGCTGAGAAGGCGGACCGGTACGCCCCCGTCGGGCGGACCGGCCGCGGGGGAGCGTCAGCGCCTGGTCTTCGGGTCCAGCGCGTCGCGCACGGAGTCGCCGAGGAGGTTGAAGGCGACCACGAAGATCACCATGGCCAGACCGGGGAACACCATGAAGGTGATGTCGTCCTGGTAGTACTTCGAACCGTTCTGGATCATCACGCCCCAGTCCGGCGTGGGTTCTTCGAGCCCCACACCGAGGAAGGCGAGTCCGGCCTCCGCGGTGACGAACAGCGGCAGGGCGAGGGTCGCCTGGATCAGGATCGGCGTCCACAGGTTGGGGAGGAGCTCTTTGAAGATGATGCGCGTGGGAGACGCTCCCGTGACCTTCGCCGCCTCCACGAACTCCCGCTCGCGCAGGGCGAGTACCTCACCCCGCAGCAGTCGCGCGATCGGCGCCCAGCCGAACGCGGTCATCACCGTGATGAGACTGGTGACGATCAGCCACATCGGCGTCTTGTCCGTGGGGCTGACCAGGATCGAGATCATCACCGGGAAGAAGGCGATGTAGAAGAGCGTGGAGGGGAAGGCCAGCAGGATGTCGATGATCCGGCCGATGAGGTAGTCGGTCTTGCCGCCGATGTATCCGGCGGTGATGCCGATGACGATCCCGAAGAACGTCACCAGGAGCGTCGTGATGGCCGCGATCAGCAGGGAGTTGCGGATTCCGTAGAGCAGGAAGGTGAAAACGTCGCGGCCCAGGGTCGGCTCGACGCCGAACCAGAAACTGCCGTCGATCCCGCCGTTCGCCTTGACCGGATAGCCGAACTCGTTGAGCAGGGAGGGGTCGTCGAGCCCGTACGTCGTGTACGGGTCCTTTCCGTAGAGCTTCGCGATCAGCGGTGCGCACAGGGCGATCACGAAGAAGAAGACGACCACGCCCGCGGCGATGATGCCGGACTTGTCCCGCTTGAACCGGGTCCAGGCGAGCCGTCCGGGCGAACGGCCCTTGCTGCCCTTGTCGTTGGGCGAGGAAGGCGCGCCGTCGGTCTTGTCCGTCACTTCAAGCGTGGCGGCGGCAGCGGGAGTTGGCGAGGTCATGGCACTCCAGGCCCGGCAGGGTCGTCAGGAATCCGCAGGACAACCGGGCACCTACGGGCTAGGCGCGACTTTCGCAAGGCGTTTCCCGCGCGGTCAATGAATCGTCAGGCCCCTTGAGTGGACCTTGGGATCCTTTACTGCGACTTTGCGCAAGCTTGGCATGCGCATTGCCTTCGCGTAATCAAGCGTGATGGACAACTCGGATTGTTCATGACAAGCCCGGCAATGAGTCCGTTATGCGGGCGCCGCAGTCTCGGAATACGTACATCCGGATGGGCTCCGACTCGTACGGGTGGGCTAAATGTGCGGTTCATGACGCCTGAGGCGATATTTGGCGGTAAGTGAGACAGGTCACGTATCGCGGAGCTGCGGCTCGGCTTCAGGACAGGAGGACTCCATGCGTGGAGCCACGCACGCCAAGTGGGCCGCTGGTGCGGTCGCCGTCGCCCTCGCGGCGACGGCCTGTGGTGGCGGGGGAAGCGGCGGCGGTGGCGGCGACGGCTCCGGCATCGTGAGCTCCTCCTGGGGCGACCCGCAGAACCCGCTCGAACCCGCGAACACCAACGAGGTCCAGGGCGGCAAGATCCTCGACATGGTCTTCCGCGGCCTGAAGCGGTACGACCCGAAGACCGGCGAGGCCAAGGACATGATCGCCGACTCGATCGACACCAAGGACGCGCAGAACTTCACGGTCAAGATCAAGGACGACTGGAAGTTCAGCAACGGCGAGAAGGTCACCGCCAAGTCCTTCGTGGACGCCTGGAACTACGGCGCGAACCTCAAGAACAACCAGAAGAACGCCTACTTCTTCGGCTACATCGAGGGCTACGACAAGGTCCACCCGGAGACGGGCGCCGCGAGCGCCCAGACCCTCTCCGGGCTCAAGGTCGTCGACGACACGACCTTCACGGTCAAGCTCAGCCAGAAGTTCTCCACCTGGCCCGACACCCTCGGCTACCCGGCCTTCGCCCCGCTGCCCAAGGCGTTCTACGACGACCACGACGCCTGGCTCAAGAAGCCGGTGGGCAACGGTCCGTACGCCGTGGACTCGTACACCAAGGGCTCGAAGATGGCCCTGCGCAAGTGGGACGGGTACCCCGGCGACGACAAGGCGCAGAACGGCGGTGTGGACATGAACGTCTACACCGACAACAACACCGCCTACACCGACCTGATGGCGGGCAACCTCGACCTCGTCGACGACGTCCCGGCATCCCAGCTCAGCAACGCCAAGAACGACCTCGGCGACCGCTACATCAACACCCCCGCGGGCATCATCCAGACCCTCGCCTTCCCGTTCTACGACAGCAAGTGGAACAAGCCGGGCATGGAGAAGGTCCGCCAGGGCCTGTCCATGGCGATCAACCGCGAGCAGATCACCGAGGGCATCTTCCAGAAGACCCGCACGCCCGCCACCGACTGGACCTCGCCCGTGCTCGGCGACGACGGCGGCTACAAGGACGGGCTCTGCGGCGACCCCTGCAAGTACGACGCCGCGCAGGCCAAGAAGCTCGTCGCCGAGGGCGGCGGCATCCCCGGCGGCCAGCTCAAGATCTCGTACAACGCGGACACCGGCTCGCACAAGGAGTGGGTCGACGCCGTCTGCAACTCCATCAACAAGGCGCTCGGCAACGACAAGGCCTGCGTCGGCAACCCCATCGGCACCTTCGCCGACTTCCGCAGCAAGGCGTCCAAGCAGCAGCTCGACGGCGCCTGGCGCTCGGGCTGGCAGATGGACTACCCGCTGATCCAGAACTTCCTGCAGCCCACGTACTACACGGACGCCCCGTCCAACGACGGCAAGTACGACAGCAAGGACTTCGACAAGCTCGTCGACCAGGCCAACGCTCAGACCGACAAGGCCAAGGCCGTCAGCACCTTCCAGGACGCCGAGAAGGTCCTGGCCAAGGACATGCCCGCCATCCCGCTCTGGTACCAGAACGGCAGCGCGGGCTACTCGGACAAGGTCTCCAACGTCGCGCTGAACCAGTTCAGCGTGCCCGTCTACAACGAGATCAAGGTCAACTGAGACGCCGGGAGCGGCCGCCCGCCCGCGAGGGCCAGGGGCGGCCGCTCCCCCTAATTCCGGAGCCCCCATGGGACGTTATGTGATCCGGCGTCTGCTGCAGATGATCCCGGTCTTCTTCGGCGCCACGCTGCTGATCTTCCTGATGGTGAACGTGATGGGCGACCCCGTCGCGGGCCTGTGCGGCGACCGCAAGTGCGATCCCGCCACGGCCATGCAGCTGAAGAAGGAGTTCGGCCTCGATAAGCCGGTGTGGCAGCAGTACCTGACGTACATGGGCAACGTCTTCACCGGCGACTTCGGCACCGCCTTCAACGGCCAGAAGGTCACCGAGCTGATGTCGGCCGCCTTCCCCGTCACCATCCGGCTGACCATCGTCGCGATCGTCTTCGAGATCGTCATCGGCATCTCGCTCGGCGTGCTCACGGGGCTGCGGCGCGGGCGCCCGATCGACACCGTCGTGCTGCTCGTGACGCTCGTGGTGATCTCCGTGCCCACCTTCGTCACCGGACTCGTGCTCCAGCTGGTGCTCGGCGTCCAGTGGGGCGTCATCAAACCCTCGGTGTCCAGCGAGGCGCCCTTCAACGAACTGCTCGTGCCCGGGCTGGTCCTCGCCTCGGTCTCCCTGGCGTACGTCACCCGGCTCACCCGCACCTCCATCGCGGAGAACCGGCGCGCCGACTACGTCCGCACCGCCATCGCCAAGGGCCTGCCACGGCGCCGCGTCATCACCCGGCACCTGCTCCGCAACTCCCTGATCCCCGTCGTCACCTTCATCGGCACGGACGTGGGCGCGCTGATGGGCGGCGCGATCGTCACCGAGCGGATCTTCAACATCCACGGCGTCGGCTTCCAGCTCTACCAGGGGATCCTCCGCCAGAGCACGCAGACCGTCGTCGGCTTCGTGACCGTCCTCGTCCTGGTCTTCCTGGTGGCCAACCTGATCGTCGACCTCCTGTACGCCGTACTCGACCCGAGGATCCGCTATGCCTGAACCCAAGGAGCCGCAGGGCGCGATCGCCGCGACCGGTGCGGGCGGCGCGATGGACCTCGCCACCAGCGAGGGGACCTCCCTGACCCCGGGCGGGCCCGACGGCGGCGCGGGACCTTCGGCGCCCGCGCGCAGCCTGTGGTCGGACGCCTGGCGGGACCTGCGGCGCAACCCGATCTTCATCGTCTCGGGGCTCGTGATCGTCTTCCTCGTCATCATCTCGATCTGGCCCTCGCTGATCGCCTCCGGCAACCCGCTCGACTGCGACCTCGCCAACCGCCAGAAGGGTTCCTCGCCAGGACACCCCTTCGGCTTCAACGAACAGGGCTGCGACGTCTACACCCGGGTCGTGTACGGCACCCGGGTCTCGGTCACCGTCGGCGTCTGCGCCACGCTCGGCGTCGCGATCCTCGGCAGCGTGCTCGGCGGGCTCGCCGGGTTCTTCGGCGGGGCGTGGGACGCGATCCTCTCCCGGATCACCGACATCTTCTTCGCCATCCCGGTCGTCCTCGGCGGTCTGGTGCTCCTGTCGGTGGTCACCAGCTCCACGGTCTGGCCCGTGGTCGGCTTCATGGTGCTGCTCGGCTGGCCGCAGCTCTCCCGCATCGCGCGCGGCTCCGTCATCACCGCCAAACAGAACGACTACGTCCAGGCGGCGCGGGCCCTCGGCGCCTCCAACTCGCGGATGCTCCTGCGCCACATCACGCCGAACGCCGTCGCCCCGGTGATCGTCGTGGCGACCATCGCGCTGGGTACGTACATCGCCCTGGAAGCCACGCTCTCCTACCTCGGCGTCGGCCTGAAGCCGCCGACCGTCAGCTGGGGCATCGACATCTCGGCCGCCTCCCAGTACATCCGCAACGCCCCGCACATGCTGCTCTGGCCGGCCGGCGCGCTGGCGATCACGGTGCTCGCGTTCATCATGCTCGGCGACGCGGTGCGCGACGCCCTCGACCCCAAGCTGAGGTAGGCGCACATGGCAACCGTGGCATCCGAGGCCGTCGTACCCGGGGCGCCGGGCACGGACAAGCTGCTCGAAGTACGCGATCTGCACGTGGAGTTCCGCACCAGGGACGGGGTCGCCAAGGCCGTCAACGGCGTCGACTACAGCGTGGACGCGGGCGAGACCCTCGCCGTCCTCGGTGAGTCGGGCTCCGGCAAGTCCGTGACCGCCCAGGCCGTCATGGGCATCCTCGACATCCCGCCGGGGAAGATCACCGCGGGCGAGATCCTCTTCCGGGGCAGGGACCTGTTGAAGCTCAAGGAGGAGGAGCGGCGCAAGGTGCGCGGCGCCGGGATGGCGATGATCTTCCAGGACGCGCTGTCCTCGCTGAACCCGGTGCTCAGCGTCGGCGAGCAGCTCGGCGAGATGTACGTGGTCCACAAGGGTCTGTCCAGGAAGGACGCCAGGGCCAAGGCCGTCGAGCTGATGGACCGGGTGCGCATCCCGGCCGCCAAGGAGCGGGTCGGCCAGTACCCGCACCAGTTCAGCGGCGGCATGCGCCAGCGCATCATGATCGCCATGGCGATGGCGCTGGAACCCTCGCTGATCATCGCCGACGAGCCGACCACCGCCCTCGACGTCACCGTCCAGGCGCAGGTCATGGACCTCCTCGCGGAGCTGCAGCGCGAGATGAACATGGGCCTGATCCTCATCACCCACGACCTCGGGGTCGTCGCGGACGTCGCCGACACCATCGCCGTCATGTACGCGGGCCGCATCGTCGAGAAGGCCCCCGTCCACGAGATCTACCAGGCACCCGCCCACCCGTACACCCGGGGCCTGCTCGAATCCATCCCGCGCCTGGACCAGAAGGGCCAGGACCTCTACGCGATCAAGGGCCTGCCGCCGAACCTGATGAACATCCCGCCGGGCTGCGCCTTCAACCCCCGCTGCCCCATGGCCCAGGACGTCTGCCGCACCGACGAGCCACCGCTCGCGAAGGTGACGTACGAGGGCCTCGCCGCCGAACGCAGGAGCGCCTGCCACTTCTGGAAGGAGACGCTCGATGTCGCACGGTGAGCATGTGAGCAAGAAGCGGCTCGAGGAGGAGGGCGAGACCGCGCGGCAGCTGATGGACAAGGCCCGCGCCGAGTCGGAGTTCGCCGCGCACGGCTCGCCCTCCGGGCACGAGCCGATCCTCCAGGTGCGCGGTCTGGTCAAGCACTATCCGCTGACCCAGGGCATCGTCGTCCGCAAGCAGGTCGGCGCGGTCAAGGCCGTGGACGGCGTCGACTTCGACCTGACCCAGGGCGAGACCCTCGGCATCGTGGGCGAGTCGGGCTGCGGCAAGTCGACCGTCGCGAAGATGCTCGTCAACCTGGAGCGGCCGACCGCGGGTGAGATCCGGTACAAGGGCGAGGACATCACCAAGCTGTCAGGGCGTGCGCTGAAGGCGGTCCGGCGCAACATCCAGATGGTCTTCCAGGACCCGTACACCTCGCTGAACCCGCGCATGACGGTGGGCGACATCATCGGGGAGCCGTACGAGATCCATCCCGAGGTGGCCCCGAAGGGCTCGCGGCGCCAGAAGGTGCAGGAGCTGCTCGACGTGGTCGGGCTCAACCCCGAGTACATCAACCGCTATCCGCACCAGTTCTCCGGCGGTCAGCGCCAGCGCATCGGCATCGCGCGCGGTCTCGCGCTCAGGCCCGAGGTGATCGTCGCCGACGAGCCGGTCTCCGCGCTCGACGTCTCGGTGCAGGCCCAGGTCATCAACCTCCTGGAGAAGCTCCAGAACGAGTTCGACCTGAGCTACGTCTTCATCGCCCACGACCTCTCGATCGTGCGGCACATCTCCGACCGGGTGGGCGTGATGTACCTGGGACGGATCGTCGAGATCGGTTCGGACGAACAGATCTACGAACACCCCACCCACCCCTACACCCAGGCGCTGCTCTCCGCCGTGCCGGTGCCCGATCCCGAGGCGCGCGAGCACCGGGAGCGGATCATCCTGAGCGGCGACGTGCCCTCGCCCGCCAACCCGCCCTCCGGCTGCCGCTTCCGCACCCGCTGCTGGAAGGCGCGGGAGCGGTGCTCCCTGGAGGTGCCCGAGCTCGCGGTGCCCGCGGAGTTCCGCATCGGCGGCGGCCCCGCCGCGCACGACTCGGCGTGCCACTTCGCGGAGGAGAAGCAGGTCGTGCCGTAGACCGGCGGGGGCCGCGCGCGCCGCCGCCCCCGCCGGTCGCCCGTCACAGGCCCAGCGAGCGCTTCAGGAACTCCACTTGGAGCAGCAGCAGATTCTCCGCGACCTGCTCCTGCGGCGTCATGTGCGTGACGCCGGACAGCGGGAGCACCTCGTGCGGGCGGCCCGCGGCGAGCAGCGCCGAGGACAGCCGCAGGGTGTGCGCCACCACCACGTTGTCGTCGGCGAGGCCGTGCACGATCAGCATCGGGCGGTGCGGCTCGGCCGCGTCGACGATGCCGTCGTCCCAGACCAGGGAGTTGTGGCGGTAGATGTCCGGAGACTTGTTCGGGTCGCCGAGGTAGCGCTCCTCGTAGTGGGTGTCGTACAGCCGCAGGTCGGTCACGGGGGCGCCGACCACGGCCGCGTGGAAGACGTCGGGGCGGCGCAGCGCCGCCATCCCGGCCAGGTAGCCGCCGTAGGACCAGCCGCGGATCGCCACCCGGTCCAGGTCCAGGGGGTACTCCCCGGTCGCCGCGAGCGAGTGCAGCGCGTCGACCTGGTCGTCGAGCGTCAGCGTCAGATCGTTCTTGATCGACTTCTCCCAGGCGGGGGAGCGGCCCGGGGTGCCGCGGCCGTCCGCGACGATCACCGCGAAGCCCTGGTCGGCGAACCACTGGGAGGTGAGGAAGATGTTGTGCGCATGCTGAACGCGCTGACCGTGCGGACCGCCGTACGGATCGAGCAGTACCGGGAGCGGCCCGTCCGTCGCCTGGTATTCCGTGGGGAGCAGGACGGCGCACGGGATCTTCCGTGCGCCCCCTTCGGTGAGCGTCACGCGCGGCGTGAGCCCCGGGCGCTGCGCGTACGAGGCGATGGCCGCCACCTGCTTGCCGTCGCGCAGCACCAGCGCCTGGGACCCTGGCCGCTCCAGCGAGGCGGAGACGAGGACGGTGAGGCCGCCCGCGCGGACCGCCGAGTGCACCCCGGGCTCCCGTGAGTAGCGCTCCACGCCCAGTTCGTTGACGCGGTAGACGTGGATCTCGCCGGTCTCCGGAGCGGCCGCGGCCGCTCCCGCCGACGCCGAGATCAAGACATCTTCCTCGGTCACGTCGAGGACCGCGCGGACGTGCAACTGCGGTCCTGTCAGGGGCCGTTCGCCCCACGCGAGGACCCGGGCGCCGCCCTCGTCCACGATGCGCACCAGCTTGCCGCTCGGCGACCAGCAGGGGGCGCCGGGGAAGAGGTCGAGCCACGCCGTCGCCGGATCCGCGTCCTCCGCGTGCACCATCCGCGTGGACCCGTCGTCCGGGTTCACCGCGAGGTAGAGCTGGCCGCACTGGTCGCGCGACTGGACGAGCAGCAGCGGCGCGCCATCCGCTGACCAGTGCACACGTGCGAGATAGGGGAAGCGGGCCCGGTCCCAGACGACCTCGGTGCGCGTGCCGTCCAGGCCGAGTACGAACAGTCGTACGTCCGCGTTGTCCGTGCCCGCGGCCGGGTACGCGACCCGCTGGGGCTCCCGCTCCGGGTGCGCGGGATCGGCGATCCACCAGCGCCGCACGGGGGCGTCGTCGACCCGGGCCACGAGCAGACGGTCGGATTCGGGGGACCACCAGAAGCCGCGGTAGCGCGCCATCGACTCGGAGGCGACGTGCTCGGCGAGCCCGTATGTGACGGTTTCTTCCTGGCCGGATTCAGGCGCCGCGAGCGTCCGGTCCGCCGTGCCGTCGGCGCCCGTCACGCGCAGCGCGCCCCGGGCGACGTACGCGATGTGCCGACCGTCGGGCGACGGGCGCGGGTCGAGCACGGGCCCCACGGCGGGGAGTTCGCGCGTCGTGCCCGCGCGCAGCTCGGCGGCGAAGAGCCTGCCCGACAGCGCGAACGCCGCCAGTTCCACCGCGGCGTCCGTCGCGTAGCCCACGATGCCCGCGCCGCTCTCCCTGCTGCGCTCGCGCCGCGTGCGCTCCTGCGCCGAGAGCTCCTCCTCCGCGCCGCCGAGCAGCGCCCCCGGATCGGCCGCCACGCGCTCGCCGCCGCCGTCCGCCACGTCGAGGACCCAGAGCTGGTGCGTGCGGTCCGTACCGGCCGGGGAGCGCAGGAAGGCGACCCGCGACCCGTCGGGCGCCACCGCGAACGAACGGGGCGCACCGAGCGTGAAGCGCTGCGTGCGGGCGTGCGCGCGCGGGAAGGAGAGCCGCTGTGCCGGGCTCTCGTCGGGCCTGGTGATTCCGGGGTTCTCGGTGGTCATCCCCCGAGCCTAGGGCGCATGCGCCCCCTGTGCTGCCGTGCTCCGACTCATGCGTCCACACGGATAGTTATGATCCGTAGCGCTTGGTGGGTATGAACCTGCTGGCGTGCGTCCGCACTGGGTTACGGCAACGACTTGGAGGTGACCGCCGTGGCACTCTCGATTTCGGCGGTGGTGCTGCTGGCGATCATCGTTTTCCTGTTGGTCAAGAAGTCAGGACTCAAAGCCGGGCACGCGGTCGTGTGTACGCTGCTCGGCTTCTACCTGGCGAGCTCGTCGGTGGCGCCGACGATCAGCGAGCTGACGACGAACGTGGCGGGGATGATCGGCGACATCAAGTTCTGAGCCCTCCCCGCGGTGCTCGTAGGGTGGTCCCATGACGGAACTGCCCGCCCGGCGCCTGCTGCTCGTGCACGCGCACCCCGACGACGAGTCGATCACCACCGGCGCGACCATGGCCAGGTACGCGGCCGACGGCGCCCATGTCACGTTGGTGACCTGCACGCTCGGCGAGGAGGGCGAGGTCATCCCGGCCGAGCTCGCCCATCTCGCCGCCGACCGCGAGGACTCCCTGGGCGCCCGGCGCGTCGGGGAGCTCGCGGCCGCCATGCGGGAGCTGGGGGTCACCGACCACCGCTTCCTCGGCGGCACCGGGCGCTACCGCGACTCCGGGATGATGGGCGCCGAGCAGAACCACCGGGCGGGTGCCTTCTGGTCGGCCGACCTCGACGAGGCGGCCGCGTACCTCGTCGAGGTGATCCGCGAGGTGCGCCCGCAGGTCCTCGTGACGTACGACCCGGACGGCGGCTACGGCCACCCCGACCACATCCAGGCGCACCGCGTCGCGATGCGGGCCGCCGAGCTCGCCGCCGAGCCCGCCTTCCGCGCCGACCTCGGCGAGCCGCACACCATCGCCAAGATCTACTGGAACCGCGTCCCGCGCTCCGTCGCCGACGAGCGCTTCGCGGGCCTCGCGGACGCGCTGCGGTCCTCGCCCTTCACCACCCCGGCCGTCGTCGCGGACGTGCCGGGCGTCACCGACGACGAGCGCGTCACCACGGAGATCGACGGCACCGCCGTCAAGGCGGCCAAGGCGGCGGCGATGCGCGCCCACGCCACCCAGATCCAGGTCAGCGAGCCGCTCTTCATCCTCTCCAACGACCGCGCGCAGCCGATCTTCGAGGTGGAGTACTTCGAGCGGGTGCGGGGAGAAGTGCCGACAGGGGTCGGTGGTCGTGAGCGCGATCTGTTCGCCGGCCTCGAAAGGGTGACGGATGTGGCTGAGGTGACCGCGCTGTGAGTACGCGTTCTCGTGCGTCGTCGGGGGACGGCGCTCCCAAGCCCTCGAAGAATCCTTCCGGTTCTGGTTCCGCTTCCGCTTCCGGCTCCGGTTCGGGTGCCGCCGCTGCCGCGGTACCGGCGGGCAGCTTCCTCGCGCAGCCCCTGCGGTTGGGGCGACTCGCCGCCTACGCCGGGCTCTTCGTGCTCGGCGCCCTCGTCGGCGTGGCCGGGGCGCTGGTCCAAGGCGGCTTCTTCCCCGCCGGGTTGCTGCTCGGGCTCCTGGGCGCCGCCGGTGCCTTCTACGGGGGTGCGCGCGCGATCGGCACCAGAGCGGGTGCCGTGGCGCCCGCGGCGGGCTGGCTGGTCGCCGTCGTCCTGCTGACCGCCACCAGACCCGAAGGCGACTTCGTCTTCGCCGCGGGGCTCGGGTCCTACGGCTTCCTGCTCGGCGGCATGGCGGTGGCTGTGATGTGTGCCACGCTCGGCCGCCCGTCGCAACCGGGCGGCTCCGCCGCCCGACTTGGCAAGTGACGTACCAGTTCGGCCCGTGTCCCGCACGGGTTTGACGCCGGTCACAGGATGAGTGCCGACGGCGGCCAGTATGGTGGTGCGGCCGCCGAGCCTCCCCCACCTCCGGCCGGGGGGACCCCCTGCGAGAGGCCGAGACGGGCGGCGGAACCAACCGGGAGAACCTGCCTTGAGTCGTGAAACTGACAGTTCGTCCTCCGGGCCCCAGGGGCGCGGTGGAGCCGCATACCCCTCGGGGACGCCGCCGTACGGCTCCCCCGCGCAGGGCGCTGCCGCGGACGGCGGCGCGGACGGTGCGCGGCGGCAGGCCGCCGACGAGCGTCCTGACGAGCCCGAGACCCAGACCACACTGACCACGCGGATCCGGATCAACATCCCCGGATCGCGCCCCATCCCGCCGGTCGTCATGCGGACGCCCGTCGGCGACGGCGACGCCGTGCGCGCGGACGACGCGGACCGCCGTGAGCCCTCCGCGCCGGGTGCGCCGGGCGCTCTTGGTGCTTCTGGTGCGGGCGAGGCGGGCCAGGACCCGTCGGCCGGGGGCCCGCTGGCCTCTGGTGGCGCAGCGGGGGCGCGCCGCGCGGCCGGTGACTCCTTCGGTTCCGGTTCCGCCTTCGCCACGGGTGCGTCGCAGGCCACCTCCGGTGGTGCGGGCGGCGCCGCGGCCGAGGAGAAGACCAGCGACTGGTTCGCGCCGCGCAAGCCCGCGCCGGGCGCGGGTCCGTCGACCAACGGCGGCTCCCCGGGCGCCGGTTCGGGCGCGGGTTCGGGCGGTCCCGGCGCGAACGGCTCCGGTGCCTTCGACGTGTCCGGCGCGGTGGCCTCAGGGCCCCTCGGCGCCGGTGCCCCGCAGGGCGGCGACCCGACGCGCGGCGACCTGCCGTACTTCTCCGCGGGCACGGACGACTTCCGCGGCCAGGGCGCGCGCGGCCCCGCGGGGCCGACCAGCGGCCCGGTGACCGGCGACAGCCCGCTGACGCCGCCCACGCCCCCGAGCGGCCCCTCCGGCCCCGGCCAGGGCCCCGCCAACTCGGCGGGCAGGCCGCCCCGTTCCGGCGGCATGAGCGACGACACCGCGATCCTCACGCCGCAGAAGGCGGGACCCGTGTCGCCGCCGCCCGGCGGCCCGCGGCCGCCCGCCTCGGGCGGTCCTGACTCCCTGCCCGGCGGCCCCGGCGCGCCCACGCCGGGCGGCAACGTCTCCGGCGAGACGCTGACCAGCGGCATCCCCGTCGTACCGCCCGTCCAGGACAACTCCCCGTTCGCGCCGGGCGCGCAGGCGGACGGGCCGGTCGCGCACACCCCGCCGAAGCTGCCCGAGCCGGTCCGCTCGGACGTGCCGCCCGCCGCGCCCGCGCCGAAGAAGGCGAAGAAGAAGGGCCGCAGCAAGCTGGTCCTCCTCGTGGCCGCCGTGGTCGTCGTGGGCTGCGGGGCGTACGGCGCGGGGCTCTTGATGAACCACGCCGACGTACCGAAGGGCACCACGGTGCTCGGCGTCGACATCGGCGGCGGCACCCGCGACGAGGCCGTCAAGAAGCTCGACGCGGCGCTCGGCGAGCGCGTGACCAAGCCCCTGAAGCTGTCGGTGGCCGGCGCGCCGGCCACGCTCAAGCCGGACCAGTCGGGCCTGACCCTGGACAGCCAGTCGACCGTCCGCGAGGCCGCGGGCAGCGACTACAACCCCGTCTCGGTGGTCGGCTCGCTGTTCGGCGGCGAGCGGGTCGTCGAACCGGTCATGCCCGTCGACGAGGAGAAGCTGGCGGCCGCCCTGGAGCGCGCCGCGGGCGGCTCGGGCTCGGCGAAGGAGGGCACGGTCAAGTTCGTGCCCGGCAAGGCCGTCCCCGTCTACGGCAAGGTCGGCAAGGGCATCGACGCGAGCGCGTCCGCGAGCGCCGTCGCCCAGGCCTACAAGAAGCAGGTCGAGACCGGCAGCGCGGGCACCGTCCAGGTCCCGGTCACCACGCGCAAGCCGACGGTCTCCAAGGCCGAGGTCGACAAGTTCATGACCACCTTCGCCACGCCGGCCATGTCCGCCAACATCACGATCGCGGCGGGCGGCAAGACGATCCCGTTCGGCCCGACGAAGTCGCTGCCGAAGATCCTCGAGACGAAGGTCCTCAAGGACGGCACGCTCCAGGTGCGCTACAACCTCGCCGAGATCAAGAAGCTCTACGGCAACGTGTTCGACGGCGTACTGATCCAGCGCGGCAACGGCGACAAGACGCCGGTCCAGCCGACCGACGTGGCCCAGGCGATGGGCAAGGCGCTGGTCGGCAAGACGACCGCCGAGCGGACCGGCGTGATCCAGACGAACGCGAGCTAGCAGGGGCCGGACGACTCCGGCATGACAGATGTCATGCCGGAGTCACCACAGTCGACACTGCCGCCCCCACCTGCGCCTTCGCGACGATGGACGCATGACGACCACCACAGCGGCGCCCGGCGCCCCGGCCGTGCGCTTCGAGCAGGTGACCAAGAGCTACGGCGACGTGCGCGCCGTGGACGCCCTCACCCTCGACCTCCGCCCCGGCGAGACCGTGGCCCTGCTCGGACCGAACGGCGCGGGCAAGTCCTCCACCCTCGACCTGCTGCTCGGCCTGCGGCAGCCGGACAGCGGCACCGTGCGGGTCTTCGGCACGAGCCCGCGCGAGGCGATCACCGCGGGCCGGGTCGGCGCCATGCTGCAGAGCGGCGGCCTGATGGACGAGGTCACCGTCAAGGAACTGGTGCGGCTCGCCTGCGCGCTGCACCCGCGGCCCCACCGGGTGAGCGACGTGCTCGCCCACGCGGGCATCACACAGATCGCGGACCGCAAGGTCAACAAGCTCTCCGGCGGCCAGGAACAGCGGGTGCGCTTCGCGCTCGCCACGGCGGGCGAGAACGATCTGATCGTCCTGGACGAGCCGACCACCGGCATGGACGTCACCGCCCGCCAGGCGTTCTGGGCGACCATGCGCGACCAGGCCGAACAGGGCCGCGCCGTCCTCTTCGCCACGCACTACCTGGAGGAGGCCGACGCGATCGCCGACCGCGTCCTCGTCCTGCACCGCGGCCGCCTCCTCGCGGACGGCACCGCCGCCGAGATCAAGGCGAAGGCGGGCGCCCGCAAGGTCTCCTTCGACCTGGCGGCCATCGACGAGGCGCTCGCGGCCGAGCTGCGCGCGCTGCCGTTCCTGACCGCGCTCGACGTGTCGGGCCACACGGTCCGACTCCAGTCGACGGACGCCGACGCCACCGTGCACGCGCTGTACGGCCTCGGCGTCTACCCCCGCAATCTGGAGGTCGCCGGGCTCGGCCTCGAACAGGCCTTCGTGGCGATCACCGAGGCCGAGGAGGCCAGGACCCGATGACGAATCCGACGTACCCCTTCGCCTCGCGCGCGCTCGTCAAGCTGGAGATCACCCGCTCCCTGCGCAACCGCAAGTTCCTGTTCTTCTCGGTGATCTATCCGTCGCTGCTCTACCTGATCATCGCGGGCGGCCAGTCGGGCACGGAGAAGGTCGAGGGGACGGGCTTGAGCCTGCCCTCCCTCTTCATGGTGTCCATGGCGTCGTTCGGCGCCCTCACCGCCGTCCTCATGGGCAACAGCGAGCGCATCGCCAAGGAGCGCGAGAACGGCTGGGTGCGGCAGCTGCGCCTGACCTCGCTGCCCGGGCGCGGCTACGTCCTGGCCAAGACCGCGAGCGCGGCCGTGGTGAGCCTGCCGTCCATCGTCGTGGTCTTCGTGGTCGCCGCGGCCGTCAAGGACGTCCGCTTCGACGCCTGGCAGTGGTTGGCGCTCACCGGCGCGATCTGGGCGGGCAGCCTCTGCTTCGCCGCGCTCGGCGTGGCGATCGGCTACCTCGCCTCCGGTGACGCGGTGCGCCCGATCACGATGATCGTCTACTTCGGGCTCTCCGTGCTCGGCGGCCTGTGGATGCCGACGACGACCTTCCCCCAGTGGCTGCGGGACATCGCGTCCTGGCTGCCCACGCACGCGTACGCTGCCCTCGGGCAGGCCATCGAACTGGGCGACGCCCCGCACGCGAAGGACGTCACGCTGCTCGTCGCCTACTTCCTTCTCTTCGCGGGCGGCGCGGCGTGGCTGTACCGGAAGGACACACTGAAGGCGTGAGCGAGACAGACGCTGGGGGCAACGAGCTGCACCCCGTGTACACGTTCGGGCGGCCGACCCGGGGCCGCCGCCAGTTCCTGACGAAGGCCGCCTGGATCGGCGTCTGGCTGATCTTCCTGAGCTCCCCGATCACGGATCTGGCCGAGGGCCGCCACACGGCACTCGCCACGGTGTTCGGCTGGCTCGGCCTCACGGTCTTCGTGGTCTGCTATCTGGCCCTGGTCTTCCGCTACACCACCAGGATCCTCCGATGGCGCCCCGTCATCGGCTCGTTCGCGGCGCTCGTCGTCCTCGCCACGGTCCTCTCGTTCTGCTTCGGCGACCAGTGGCTCGGGCTCTTCGTGTACGTCGCGGTGTCCGCGGGAGCGGTCCTTCCGGTGGCGTACGCGATGTGGGTCATCCCCGGCGTCACCCTCCTGATGATCCTGGTGGGCCTGCGGGACGACGGCCTCGGCGACCTGATCGGCAGCCTCGGGGTGATCACCCTCCTGGTGGGCTTCGCGATGTCCGGCGTGCGCGAACTGATCCGTACGACGATCCAGCTCCGCCAGGCCCGCGCCACCGTCGCCCAGCTCGCCGCCAACGAGGAGCGGCTGCGGCTCGCCAGGGACCTGCACGACCTGCTCGGCCACTCGCTCTCGCTGATCACGCTCAAGAGCGAGCTGGCGGGGCGGATGCTGCCCACCGACCCCGACAAGGCCGCGCAGCAGGTCGCCGACATCGAACAGGTCAGCCGCCAGGCCCTGGTGGACGTGCGCGAGGCGGTCTCCGGCTACCGGCGGCGCACCCTGGCGGGCGAGCTCGCGGGGGCGCGCACGGCGCTCACCGCCGCGGGCGTCGAAGCCGACGTGCCCCTTGAGGCGCCCGCCGAACTGCCGGGCGAGGAGGGCGAGGCGGCGCTCGCGTGGGCGCTGCGGGAGGCCGTGACCAACGTCGTACGGCACAGTGGCGCCCGGCGCTGCACGGTGACGTTCACCGCCCGGCAGACGCTCGCGGGGCGGCGCCTGGAACTGTGCGTGGAGGACGACGGTTCGGGTGGCTCCGGCGCCGCGGCGGGCAATGGCCTCACGGGCCTCGCCGAGCGCGTCCAGGCCGTCGGCGGCGACCTGGAGAGGGGCCCCGCGGCCCGCCACGGCTTCCGTCTCACCGTCCGCGTGCCGCTCGCCGACGCGGCCGTAGGATCCCCCTCATGAGCAGCGTGAACAGCGGGAGCGGCACGGACGGCGACAGCGGTGCGGGTGGCGGCGTCATCAAGGTGCTGCTCGCCGAGGACCAGTCGATGGTCAGGGAGGCACTCGCCGCCCTGCTCGGTCTCGAACCGGACATCGAGGTCGTCGCCCAGGTGTCCCGCGGCGACGAGGTGCTCGCCGCGGCCCGCTCGCACGAGGTGCACGTGGCGCTGCTCGACATCGAGATGCCGGGCTGCACGGGCATCGAGGCGGCGGCCCAACTGCACGCCGAACTCCCTGGGTTGAAGGTGGTCATCCTCACCACGTTCGGGCGGCCCGGCTATCTGCGCAGCGCCATGGAGTCCGGCGCCGACGCGTTCCTGGTCAAGGACGCGCCCGCGGCCCAGCTCGCCGCCGCGGTGCGCAAGGTCCTGGCGGGGGAGCGGGTCATCGACCCGACGCTTGCGGCCGCGGCCCTCGCCGGGGGCGCGAACCCGCTCACCGACCGCGAGCGCGAGGTCCTTCGCGCGGCCGCCGACGGCGCCACCAACGCCGAACTGGCCAAGGACCTGCACCTCTCGCAGGGCACGGTCCGCAACTACCTCTCGACGGCGATCCAGAAGCTGGCCGTGCGCAACCGCGCCGAGGCGGTCAAGGTCGCGCGGGACAAGGGCTGGCTCTGAGCCGGGCCACCAACGCCCGCGCGTGACAGGTCAGTTCAGCATCGCCCGCGCCCCGTGCGCCTGCCGCCTGGCCCGGTCCGCAGTCGCCGCGTCCTCGGCGGCGACCGCGTCGGCGTAGGTGTCGAGCTCCCGCGCGCCCCTGAGGTAGTCCCCTCGCTGCACCAGGAGTTCGGCGCGTTCGTAGTGCAGCCGGGCGTTCGGCGCGGGCAGCAGCAGCGAGAGGTCGATCGCCCACAGGGAGACCTCGGAGCGTTCGGGCCGCGGCGCGGCCCAGGCGCGGACGTTGTTCAGGATCCGCCGGACGATGTCCAGGGTCCCCGCGGGCCGCAGCATCGACGGCACGAGCGGCGCCCCGGTGGCCGCGGCGACGAGCAGCGCCGCGTCCGTCGCGCTCAGCACGCGGCCGCCGGAGAAGGCGTCGGCGAGCACCTGGTCGTCGCCGCCGCCCTCGCCCCCGAAGCCGACCACGAAGTGCCCCGGCAGCGCCACGCCGTGCACGGGGGCGCCCGCGCGCCGCGCCACCTCCATCCAGAGCACCGAGAGCAGGATCGGCAGCCCTCTGCGGCGTCTGAGCACCTCGTGCAGGAGGGAGGACTCCAGGCGCTGGTACACGCCGGGTCCGCCCTTGAACCCGTAGCGCTGGCCCAGGAGTTCGGCCACGGCGAGGGCCCAGGAGCGGGGGTCTTCGGCGGCTCCGGTCCCGCGCGCGGACACGGCCTGTGCGACCTGTGCGGCAAGCCGGTCGAGCAGGCGCCGCGTCATGTCGAGGTCCGTCGTGTCGAGCGAGGGGTCGGCCTCCGTGCCGATCAGCAGGCAGAGCAGCGCGAGATCGGGCCGCTCGGACCCGGCCTCGTCCGCGAACAGGCGCCGCCACTGGGCGGTTCGGGGGTGCATACGTCCCTGGTGCCCGGTCGGGCCGATCGATACGTCCGTCCGGTGTCCGTCCTGGCTCAGTACGAAGGGTGGCGCGGGGGTCAGTTGAGCATCGCGCGGGCGGCCCGTGCCTGGTGCCTGACCCGCTCCGCGGTGGTCGGCTCGACCGTCGTCACCACATCGGCGTACTCGTCAAGGGCTTCCGCGCCGCCCAGGAAGTCACCGCGCTGTACGAGGAGTTGGGCTCGTTCGTAGCGCAGCCTGGCCGGGTGCGAGGGCAGCAGCAGGGACAGTTCGAGGGCCCACAGCGCGACGTCAGAACGCTCGGGGCGGGCGGCGGCCCAGGCGCGGATGTTGTTGAGGATGCGCTGGATGATGTTCAGCGGATCGGCGGGCGTCAGCATCGAGGGCTGGATCCCGCCGCCCGTCGTACCGGCCACCAGGAGCTCCGCGTCCGCGCCGGTCAGCAGCCGTCCGCCGTCGAACGGATCGGCGAGCACCTGCTCGTCCTTGGGGCCGAAGCCGACCACGAAATGGCCCGGAAGGCCCACGCCGTACACGGGGGCGCCCGCGCGCCGCGCCACCTCCATCCACACCACGGACAGCAGGATCGGCAGCCCCCTGCGGCGCCGCAGCACCTCGTGCAGGAGGGATGACTCCAGGCGCTGGTAGTCGCCCGGTGTCCCCTCGAACCCGCACTGCCCGCCGAGGAGTTCGGCGAGCGCGGCCGCCCACGCCCGGGGGCCGCCGGGTTCGAACGGCAACAGACCGGCGAGGCGGTCCAGTTCGATCTCGGCGGCGTCGATGCCCGCCTCGTCCAGGGTGGGATCCGCCTCCGCGCCGATCAGCAGGCACAGCGGCGCGAGACCGGGCCGTTCGGACCTTGCCTCTTCGGCGAACCGCCGCCGCCATTCGCCGGACTCCGCGTGCATACGTGCCTCGTGTCTCATGCCCTCGACGGGCGCTGTTTCCCGTGCCGTGCTCTCGTGCAGTGTGCTACGTGCCCACGTGCCGCCCGCGCGTGAGGTGTTACGCCCGGGGCCTCGCGTCCGCCGCGTTCCCGTTCGCGGCGTTCCCGTCCACCGTGTTCCCGTCCGCGTTCCCGTCCCGCCGGACCCGCTCAGGCGGCCCCGTACCGGTAGTGGTGGTACGCGTGATGCGCCGCGAAGCCCATCCCGTCGTACAGCGACCGCGCACCGTCGTTGTCATCCTCCACCTGCAGCCAGGCCGCCGACGCGCCCTCCGCGAGGGCCTGTCGGGACAGCGCGGTCATCACCGCGGTGGCCAGTCCCTGCCGCCGGTGCGCGGGGTCCACCTCGACCGCCATGAAACCGGCCCAGCGCCCGTCCACCACGCACCGCCCGATGGCGGCCGGGGAGTCACCGCTCCCGGGCACGGAAGCGAACCACACCGAGGGCCCGCTCGCCAGCACCTTGAGCACATGCGGTCCGGGAACGCCGAACCTCTTGTACCGCCGCAGCCACGCCTCGTCACAGGACCGGGAGAGTTCCACGCGCGCCACGTCCGCGTCCAGGTCCCCGACAGGGGCGAGCCCGCCGATGTGCAACCGGGCACTCACCTCGCGCTCCCAGCCGCGTGCCTCCAGATCGGCGCAGAGCAGCTCCTGGGTGCCCTCGGCGCCCGTCGCGGTCTGGACGTACGCGGGCAGCTCCCGGGCCGCGTACCAGTCGCGCACCCGCGTCAGGGCCTCGTCCAGGGGCCTGCCCGGATCGCCGAGCGGCAGCACCGAGTTGGCGCGCCGGGTGAACCCCGACGCCGCCCGCAGCTCCCACTCGCCGAGCCGCTCGCTCTCCACGGGCCGCCAGGCCCGCGCGCTGACCCGCGCCAGCTCCTCGTACGAGGCGGCGGGACCCCGCCTGCGGGCCGGAGCCGCGGGAACGACCTTCCCGGCGACGAGGGATCCCTCGTCGATCCTGACGCTCTCGCCGTCCCGTCGTGTGATGAGCACCACACCGTCGTTCCACGATGTGAGAACACCCACCGTGTCGGTGAACTTCCCGGCAGGCTCCAGGGCCCCGGTCACGCGTCGAACAGAGACGCGTTTACCCACGTCAGCAGGGGTGATTCGGACCTCAAGCCGTCCGCCCGCAGTGAATTCCACAGCTCTGTACGCCCCTCCTGTTCGGATCATGCCCGGGAACGGAGATACTAGGGGCGGGCATCGACGACGCCGCGCTCCCGCGCGCCAGGCGAGCGGAGCCTGAAGACGGCCCGCCAACGCCCGTATCGAGGAGGAACGACAGCGTGACCTACGTCATCGCGCAGCCTTGTGTCGACGTCAAGGACAAGGCGTGCATCGAGGAGTGCCCGGTCGACTGCATTTACGAGGGCTCCCGGTCCTTGTACATCCACCCGGACGAATGCGTCGACTGCGGAGCCTGCGAACCGGTCTGCCCGGTCGAGGCGATCTTCTACGAGGACGACACTCCTGAGGAGTGGAAGGACTACTACAAGGCGAACGTCGAGTTCTTCGACGAGCTCGGTTCGCCCGGTGGCGCGAGCAAGCTCGGTCTGATCGAGCGCGACCACGCCTTCATCGCCGCCCTGCCGCCGCAGAACCAGGACCAGGGCTAGCAGCGGCAATCTGAGCGCCGCCCCGGTCCCGTACGGCACACCGCCGTACGGGACCGGGGCATTTGCACAGCGTCGTACGCGACGTACAAGCGCCCTACGCACCACACGCATTACGGGAGTCACCACGTGTCCGTAGTCTCCGACCGCCTTCCCACCTTCCCCTGGGACAAGCTCGAGCCGTACAAGGCCACGGCGGCCGCCCACCCCGGCGGCATCGTCGACCTGTCGGTGGGCACCCCGGTCGACCCGGTGCCCGAGCTCATCCAGAAAGCACTGGTCGCGGCCGCGGACTCGCCGGGCTATCCGACGGTGTGGGGCACCACCGAGCTGCGCGACGCGATCACCGGCTGGTGCGAACGGCGCCTAGGCGCACGGGACATCACCCACCGCAACGTCCTGCCGGTCGTGGGCTCCAAGGAACTGGTGGCCTGGCTCCCGACGCAGCTGGGCCTCGGCCCGGGCGACGTGGTCGCCTACCCGCGGCTCGCCTACCCGACGTACGAGGTGGGGGCGCGCCTCGCCCGCGCGGAGTACGTCGCCTACGACGACCCGACCCAGCTGGACCCCACCGGCCTCAAGCTCCTCTGGCTCAACTCGCCCTCCAACCCCACCGGCCGCGTCCTGTCCAAGGACGAGCTGACCCGCACGGTCGCCTGGGCGCGCGAGCACGGCGTGCTGCTCGTCAGCGACGAGTGCTACCTGGAGCTCGGCTGGGAGGCGGCGCCGGTCTCGGTGCTGCACCCGGACGTGTGCGGCGGTTCGTACGAGGGGATCGTGGCCGTCCACTCGCTCTCCAAGCGGTCCAACCTGGCGGGCTACCGCGCGGCGTTCATCGCCGGTGACGCGGGCGTGCTCGGCGATCTGCTGCAGATCCGCAAGCACGGCGGCATGATGACGTCCGCGCCGACGCAGGCGGCGGTCGTCGCGGCGCTCGGCGACGACGAGCACGTGCACGCGCAGCGCGAGCGGTACGCGGCCCGGCGCGCGTCCCTGCGCGACGCGCTCCTGAAGCACGGCTTCCGCATCGAGCACAGCGAGGCGAGCCTCTACCTGTGGGCGACCCGCGACGAGTCCTGCTGGGAGACCGTCGGGCACCTCGCGCGGCTCGGCATCCTCGTGGCGCCCGGCGACTTCTACGGGCCCGCGGGCGAGAGCTTCGTGCGCGTGGCCCTGACGGCGACGGACGAGCGCGTGGCGGAGGCGGTCGCGCGGCTGGCCTGAGGCGCGCGCCTGTGGGCATGGGAAGGGCCCGGAGCCATCGGCTCCGGGCCCTTCCCGCGTCCGTACGCGTGCGTGCGGGGACTAGCCGAGGGGCAGACCCTTGAGCGGCAGCTGGTCGGTGGGCAGACCGCCCTTGGTGACCGCGTCGGTGGGCAGGCCGCCGTCGGTGGCCGTGCCCGCCGTGTCGCCGAGCACCTCGCCCGCGCTGCCCGCGACGTCACCGGCGGCCTTCTGCGCGGCCGGGGTCGTGGTCTTGGCGCCCTTGCCGACGGCCTTGCCCGCGGTCGGAACGGCCTTCTTGACGGCCTTGCTGCCGGTCTCACCGGCGAGGTTGCTGGCGTTCTGGGTGGCGCCGTCGACGGTGTTGCCCAGGTTGGCACCGTCCAGGGCGGTGAGACCGCCCAGGTCGGGGGCGGCCGGGAGGGCCGCGGCGCTTGCGGAGCCGGCCGCACCGACCGCGGCAGCTGCACCGGCTGCGCCGAGCAGCGCGGCACGGGCGATCCGGCGGGTCAGGGGGAGGGACATGATGCTCCTTCAGACGGGAGAGAACGTTGGGTTGTCCGGCCGGTTCTGCTCCGGCTGCCCGCCGGATGGGTTCCGGCGATCGGACGCAGTGACTACCGCTCGAAGTCCGCGAAGGTTGCGGTGGCCCAACGTAAAGAGTTGGTAATGCGTCGCATTATCGGCTGCGGATAAAAACGGGCAAACGCCCTGCGCTCCGAATCGGCGCGGAATCCTTAATCCCCTTTGTTCTCAAGG
Organism: Streptomyces kanamyceticus; assembly: GCF_008704495.1. Taxonomy (NCBI): domain Bacteria; kingdom Bacillati; phylum Actinomycetota; class Actinomycetes; order Kitasatosporales; family Streptomycetaceae; genus Streptomyces; species Streptomyces kanamyceticus. The sequence goes on along the minus strand of NZ_CP023699.1, from coordinate 3,660,426 downwards.
GATTTGGGGGGTACGGGGGAGGGGCGGGGTGAATCCGGGAGAGGTGTCGGTGTCGGATGATCGCCGTGCCCCGATCGAGTGACCCGCCGTACTACTGCCCAGTGACGATTCGGACTTCGGCCGTGTCCCGCGCGGGCCCCGCGGCGCCGTTTCCGCGGTCTTTCGCGGTCCTGTGCCACTGCCCGGCGCCGTCCCCGGAGCCCCCCGAACCTCCTGAACCCCCTGAGTCCCCGCCGTCCCTCGCGCGCCACTCGCGTCCCGCGTAGGAGACCCGCTCGATGCCAAGCGCGGAGGACTGGGCCACCGCCCAGTGCGCCAGCTCCCAGCCGCGCGCGGGGGCGCCGCCGTCCGCCGCCGTCGTCGCCGCCGATGCCACCGGCACGGAGACCGTGCGGCCCCCGGTGTCGGCAGGGCGCACCGCGCGGCCGAAGTCGCGGACCAGCGCGGCCCGCACCTTCGCCGCACCGCCCGGATCCGGTCCCGGCCTGCCCTCGCAGCTGAGGGTGGCGGGCGCACGGCCGGTCAGCGCGGCGGCCAGCAGCGCCGCGTCCGGCTCGTGCTTGGCGTACGCCTGCGGATAGCCGCTGCGCTGCACGCGCTGCGCGGCGACCGTGAGGGGCAGCCGTGAGTAGCCGGGGACTTCGGCGAGATGGGCGTAGAAGCGGGCCGACGCGTACGCCGGGTCCATGATCTGCCGCTCGTCGCCCCAGCCCTGCGAGGGCCGCTGCTGGAAGAGGCCGAGCGAATCGCGGTCGCCGCGGCCGAGGTTGTGGAGGCCCGACTCCTGCAGCGCGGTCGCCAGGGCGATGGTCACCGCCCGCTCGGGCATGCCGCGCGAGGTGCCGACCACGGCGACCGTCGAGGCGTTGCGCGCCTGCTCGGCCGTGAACGTGTACGAAGCGCCGTCGCCGTTGCCCGACACCACCGTGCACCGCGGCTCCGGCTTGCCCCCGTACACGTACTGCACCGCCACATAAGCCGCGACGGCGAGCAGCACGGCGAGCGCGGTCCCGAGGCGCGCGGGACGGCCGCGCCGGAGGGGAGTGGGGGGCTCAGGCACGCGTCCAAGGTACTGGAGTTCCGGGAGGTGCCGGAGTCCGGCGAGCGGTCGCGGGGGCCTGTGGAGTTAGGGTCGTGAGCATGACCGATACGCCGCTTGACCTCACGTTGGACGCCGCGGAGCTGACCGCGAGGCTGGTCGACTTCCCGTCCCCGAGCGGGTCCGAGAAGGGGCTCGCCGACGCCATCGAGACGGCGCTGCGCGCCCTGCCGCACCTCACCGTCGACCGGCACGGCAACAACGTGGTGGCCCGTACGAACCTGGGCCGCGCGGAGCGGGTCATCCTCGCCGGGCACATCGACACGGTGCCGATCGCGGACAACGTGCCCTCGCGCCTGGACGACGACGGCATCCTGTGGGGCTGCGGCACCTGCGACATGAAGTCGGGCGTCGCCGTCCAGCTGCGCATCGCGCAGACGGTGACCGAGCCCAACCGCGACCTCACCTTCGTCTTCTACGACAACGAAGAGGTGGCCGCGCACCTGAACGGCCTCGGGCACGTCGCCGAGGCCCACCCCGACTGGCTCGCCGGTGACTTCGCGATCCTCCTGGAGCCGACCGACGGCCTGGTCGAGGGCGGCTGCCAGGGCACGCTGCGGGTGCTCCTGAAGACCAAGGGCGAGCGGGCGCACTCCGCGCGCGCGTGGATGGGCTCCAACGCCATCCACGCCGCGACGCCGATCCTGACGAAGCTCGCCGCGTACGAGCCCCGCAAGCCGGTCGTGGAGGGCCTCCAGTTCCACGAGGGGCTCAACGCCGTCCGCATCGAGGGCGGCGTCGCCACCAACGTGATCCCCGACGAGTGCACCGTCACCGTCAACTTCCGCTACGCCCCTGACCGCAGCGAGGAGGAGGCACTCGCCTTCGTGCGCGACTACTTCGCGGACTGCGGCGTCGAGGAGTTCATCGTCGACGACCACACGGGCGCGGCCCGCCCCGGTCTGACCCACCCGGGCGCCGCCGCCTTCGTGGCGGCGGTCGGCGGCGAGGCCCGCCCCAAGTTCGGCTGGACGGACGTGGCGCGCTTCAGCAGGCTCGGCGTGCCCGCGGTCAACTACAGCCCCGGCAACCCGCTGCTCGCCCACAAGGTCGACGAGCGCGTCGAGGCGAAGCGGATTCCGGAGGCGGAGGAGCGGCTGCGCGGCTGGCTGACGGCCTGACACGGATGGGGCTGCTGAACCGGACATCCCGACGTCCCTCGGCCGTAACCCGCGTAGACCTACGCTGTGATTCACGCACGCATGGAGGGAGCAGACGATGAGCAACCCTGAGGGCACCGAGGGCAGGAAGCGTCCCGAGGAGCAGCGGCTCGGCCCGGTGCTGCGGCGCCGCGACCAGGTCCAGCCCGGCACCACCGACCAGCGTCTCCTCGACTCCGACGGGCCTTCCGAGTGGGTGCACACGGACCCCTGGAGAGTCCTGCGCATCCAGTCCGAGTTCATCGAGGGCTTCGGCACGCTCGCCGAACTCCCGCCCGCGATCAGCGTGTTCGGCTCGGCGCGCACCGCGGAGGACTCGCCCGAGTACGCGGCGGGCGTCGAGATCGGCAAGGCGCTCGTGGAGGCGGGCTTCGCGGTGATCACGGGCGGCGGGCCCGGCGCCATGCAGGCCGCGAACCAGGGCGCGGTCGAGGCCAAGGGCATGTCCGTCGGTCTCGGCATCGAGCTGCCGTTCGAGCAGGGCCTCAACCAGTACGTCGACATCGGCGTGAACTTCCGCTACTTCTTCGTCCGCAAGACGATGTTCGTGAAGTACGCGCAGGGGTTCGTGGTCCTGCCCGGCGGCCTCGGCACCCTGGACGAACTCTTCGAAGCGCTCACCCTCGTACAGACCCGCAAGGTCACGCGCTTCCCGATCGTCCTGTTCGGGTCGGCGTACTGGAACGGCCTGATCGACTGGCTGAAGAACACGGTCATCGCCCAGGGCAAGGCGTCGGAGGCGGACCTGCTCCTCTTCCACGTCACGGACGACGTGGACGAGGCGATCTCCCTGGTCACCAAGGAAGTCGGGAAGTAACGTCCCGCGCGCGGGACGTGCGGCTACCTCCCGACGGCAACTGCCGGGAGGAGCCGCGCCCCGAAGGGGCGCGGGGCCGTGAGACATGCGGCTCCGCCGCGTGGGCGCGACCAGCCACGACGCACCCGCAGGTGTGGCCCATACTTCCAGCGGAGCGCTTGGCGCTGGGGCGCCTCTCGGGCTTCGCACGGTTGTGCCGGATTCCGTCCCGGCCGCGGTGGATCGCGGCGCTTTCAGGCGAGTCCGCGCCGCGCGACGGCGGGTGCCCGGTGCCCCGCGATCGTCGCCACCATGTCCAGGACCTGGCGGGTCTCGGCGACCTCGTGCACGCGGTAGACCTGCGCGCCCAGCCACGCCGAGACCGCCGTCGTCGCCAGTGTGCCGATGACGCGCTCCTTGACCGGCTTGTCGAGGGTCTCGCCCACGAAGTCCTTGTTGGACAGCGAGACCAGGACCGGCCAGCCCGTCTCCGTCATCTCGCCGAGCCTGCGGGTGGCCTCCAGGCTGTGCCGGGTGTTCTTGCCGAAGTCGTGCCCCGGGTCGATCAGCACGGACTCGCGCGGAACGCCCAGCTCCACCGCGCGCTCGGCCAGGCCGACCGTCACGCGCAGGATGTCGGCCATCACGTCGTCGTACGTGATCCGGTGCGGCCTCGTCCGCGGCTCCGCGCCGCCCGCGTGCGTGCACACAAGGCCCGCCCCGTACCGCGCCGCGACCTCCGCGAGCTTCGGGTCGACCCCGCCCCAGGCGTCGTTGAGCACATCGGCGCCCGCCTCGCAGACCGCCTCGCCCACGTCGTGCCGCCAGGTGTCGACGCTGATCACCACGTCCGGGAACCGCCTGCGCACCTCCGCGACGAAGCCGACCGTGCGGCGCGCCTCCTCCTGCGCGGTCACCTCCTCGCCGGGGCCCGCCTTGACCCCGCCGATGTCGATGATCGCGGCGCCCTCGGCCACCGCCTGTTCCACCCGGGCCAGCGCGGGCTCGTCGCGGAACGTGGCTCCCTGGTCGTAGAAGGAATCCGGGGTCCGGTTGACGATCGCCATGATCACCGGCTCGTGCGCGTCGAACTCGCGCCTGCCAAGCCTGAGCATCCCCTGTGATCCTCCTGGGTCCTTGTCGCACTGCGGCCGCCTGCGACCTTAACTGTCAGTGCCGCATGGCACGATCGGACCCTGACAGTTTCAGCACGGGCACGTCGAGCGTGGGGGCCTGAAGATGGTCTTGTTCTTGTTCCTGGTCATCGCCCTGGTGGTGGTGGTCGGCGCGGTGACGCTCGCCGTGGTCGGCGGCGGCGAGAGCGGTGCGCTGCCCGATGCCGCGCCCGAGCGGTTCACCGACCCGCTCCCCGAGGACCGCCCGCTGCGCCGCGCCGACGTGGACGAGGTGCGCTTCCCGCTGACACTGCGCGGTTACCACATGGGCGAGGTGGACGAGGTGCTCGGCCGCCTCGGCGCCGAGCTGGCCGAGCGGGACGCCCGCATCGCCGAGCTGGAGGCGGCCCTCGCCGGGGCGCAGGCCACCGCGGTCGGCGGCAAGGACCTCTTCGACGGGTACGAACCGCGCACGGCGGCCGAACCGGCCGAGCAGCGGCAGGACGAGCAGCGGCAGACAGGGGACGACCAGTGAGCACGAGCGACGCCGTCGCGGGACCCGACGGGGGCCTGCGCTGCCCCTGGGGCCTGTCCACCGAGGACTACGTGGCGTACCACGACGACGAATGGGGCCGCCCGGTCCACGGCGACGACGCGCTGTACGAGCGGCTCTGCCTGGAGGCGTTCCAGTCGGGCCTGTCGTGGATCACGATCCTGCGGCGCCGCGAGGGCTTCCGCACCGCCTTCGCCGACTTCGAGATCGCCTCGGTCGCGAAGTTCACGGACGCGGACAGCGAGCGGCTGCTCGCCGACCCGGGGATCATCCGCAACCGCGCCAAGATCGAGGCCACCCTCGCCAACGCGCGCGTGCTCGCCGACTGGTCCGACGGCGAACTGGACTCCCTGATCTGGTCGTTCGCCCCCGACGCCGCCTCCCGCAAGGCGCCGAGGACGCTCTCCGACGTGCCCGCGATCACCGACGAGTCCACGGCCCTGTCCAAGGCCCTCAAGAAGCGCGGCATCCGCTTCGTCGGACCCACCACGGCGTACGCCCTGATGCAGGCCTGCGGCCTGGTCAACGACCACCTCGCGGACTGCGTGGCCCGCGAGGCGGCGGCGGGCTGACCGTCAGCGCCCGAGGTACGTGGGCTTCTCCTTCGCGATGAAGGCCCGCACGGCGATCGTGTGGTCCTCGGACTGCCCCGCCTTCGCCTGGAGCTCGTCCTCCTTGTCGAGGGCCTCGTCCAGGGTGTGGCCCGAGGCATAGGCCAGGGACTGCTTGAGGGCCCCGTAGGCGAGCGTCGGGCCCTCGGCCAGGGTGCGGGCCACCCTGGCGGCCTCCTCGGCCAGCTCGGCGGCGGGTACGACCTTGTTGGCGATGCCCAGGTCGTACGCCTCCTGCGCGCTGATGTTGCGCGGGAACAGCAGCAGATCGGCGGCCCTGCCGGGGCCGATCACCCGCGGCAGCGTCCAGGAGACACCCGAGTCCGCGGTCAGCGCGACCCCGGCGAAGGAGGTGTTGAACTTCGCGTTGTCCGCGACGACGCGATAGTCGGCGGCGAGGGCGAAACCGAACCCCGCGCCGGCCGCGACGCCGTTGACCCCCGCCACCACGGGCTTCGGCATCCCGGCGAGGGCCCGCACGATCGGGTTGTAGTGCTCCTTGACGGTGGTCATCGTCTGCCCGCTGCCCGCCTCGCGGTCGGCCATCAGGGACCCGATGTGCTCCTTGAGGTCCTGGCCCACGCAGAAGGCGCGCCCGGTCGCGGTGAGCAGTACGGCGCGCACGGCGTCGTCGTCGGCGGCGGCCCGCGCGGCGTCGCGCAGGGCGACCTTGGCCTCGGTGTTCATCGCGTTCATCGCGTCGGGGCGATTGATCGTGATCGTCGCGAGTCCGCCGCTCACCTCGTAGAGCACGCTGTCCGACATGGTGGTCCCCTCCGCTGGTCCAGTACGTAGTGAGGTCAGCATGACGGAGATCATCGGGCTCCGGTACGAGGCCGGAGATGTGACCTGCGTCAAAGAAATCCGGGTCCCTGAGGCGTACGAGGCGGCGAAGTATCGCAGCCACATCGCCGAATTGGGTGGTTTTGCGGGCGCGCGTTGCGCAAGCGATGCCGACCGATGTTGGTCATCGGGTCCCGCCATGCGGGATAATGGCCTGGAAGCAATGTGTTCGATGCCGGTGACACCTGGGTTGTCGGCTGCGATGAGCTGGTTTCAGGAAGGGGAACGAGCATGGCGGCCATGAAGCCGCGGACGGGCGACGGCCCGCTCGAGGTGACCAAGGAGGGGCGGGGCATCGTCATGCGCGTTCCGCTCGAAGGCGGCGGACGACTTGTCGTCGAACTGACTCCGGACGAGGCCGACGCACTCGGCGACGCCCTGAAGAAGGTCGTCGGCTGACGCGGAAGCGCGCCCAAACTTTTCACTGCCCCGGCATCGCGTGACGATGCCGGGGCAGAGTGGTTCCTGGCGGGGGCCACGGCTGCGGGGGATGCTGTTAGGGGCGCGGGGAACTGCGCGAAACCCCGTGGGGCGTGCGGGTAGCGGCTGCGTGGGCCCCGTCGCGGAGGTGTCTTGAGGGGCGCGGGCAACGGCCGCGTGACCCTGTTGCGGGGGATGCTGTTAGGGGCGCGGGGAACCCCGTGGGGCGTGCGGGTAGCGGCTGCGTGGGCCCCGTCGCGGAGGTGTCTTGAGGGGCGCGGGCAACGGCCGCGTGGCCCCGTTGCGGGGGATGCTGTTAGGGGCGCGGGGAACTGCGCGAAACCCCGTGGGGCGTGCGCGTAACGACTACATGGGCCCCGTCGCGGGGGTCTTTTGGGGGCGCGGGGAACTGCGCGAAACCCCGTGGGGCATGCGCGCAGCGGCTACGTGGCCCCCGTCACCGGAAGAACCGCTCAAGCCAGCACAGCGCTACCGTTTGACCGCACAGAGCAACCCGTCCCCCACCGGCACCAACGACGGCACCAGATCCCCGCTCTCCCGCACCGTCCGCAAAAGATCCCGCAGCCGAAGCACCTCCACCGGCTGCGGCCCCGAGTCCACCGTCCTGCCGTCGGCGAAGACGCCCTCGAAGCAGACGAGCCCACCGGGCCGCAGCAGGCGCAACGATTCAGCGAGGTATTCGAGGGACTCCGTGCGGTCGCCGTCGCAGAAGACGAGGTCGTACCCGCCGTCCGCGAGGCGCGGCAGGACGTCGAGGGCGCGCCCCGGGATGAACCGGGCGCGGTTGCCCGCGAACCCGGCCGCGCGGAAGGCCTGGCGGGCGAACTGCTGGCGGTCCGGCTCGGGATCGACCGTGGTCAGTACGCCGTCCGGCCGCATGCCGTGCAGCAGGTGGATCCCCGACACTCCGGTCCCGGTACCGATTTCGGCCACCGCTTTCGCGTCAGCGGTGGCGGCGAGCATCCGCAGCGCGGCGCCGGTGCCGGGCGACACCGAGGACAGCCCTGTCTCCCGGGCCCGGTCCCGGGCCCAGCGCAGCGCCTCGTCCTCGGCGACAAAGGCGTCGGCGAACGCCCAGCTCGTCTGCCGGTTGCCGGTAATGGCCCTCTCCTGTCCCCGTGGTTGCCTGGCCGTGACTGTATCCGTTGGGGCCGGGAACCCGCAGATGGGACCGGGCGTTATGAGGGGGTGGGAGCGCAACGGGGGTAACGGATGGATCAAGACTGGAAGCGGGCGCGTCGAAGGGGCAGGACACCTACGCGGAAGCCCGTACCAAATTCACGTAAAAACGCTTATCCGGAGCTAACGGGCGAGGTGGTTATGGTAGGGGCTCCACTGGACACCACCAGAGCCGATAGGGGAGGTGCGGCTGCGTCCGCGGATCGGGGAGGAGCGCTCCGGCGTTTTCTCAGGTTGGCGGGTGAGCCGAAATCCGTGACCAACACCGCTGACCGATTCCGTGCCAACGACTCCGCTCAGACCGCGACCTTTGCCGCTGACGCGGATGCGCAGGCGTGGACTCCGCCCACCTGGGAGGAGATCGTCAGCACGCACAGCGGCCGCGTCTACCGCCTGGCGTATCGCCTGACCGGCAACCAGCACGACGCCGAGGACCTCACGCAAGAGGTCTTCGTCCGTGTCTTCCGGTCCCTTTCGACCTACACGCCCGGCACCTTCGAGGGCTGGCTGCACCGGATCACCACCAACCTCTTCCTGGACATGGTGCGCCGCAAGCAGCGCATCCGCTTCGACGCGCTCGGGGACGACGCGGCCGAGCGGCTGCCCAGCCGCGAGCCGTCGCCCCAGCAGGTCTTCAACGACACGCACTTCGACGCGGACGTCCAGCAGGCGCTCGACACCCTCGCGCCCGAGTTCCGTGCCGCCGTGGTGCTCTGCGACATCGAGGGCCTTTCGTACGAGGAGATCGCCGCGACCCTCGGCGTCAAGCTGGGTACGGTCCGCAGCCGTATCCACCGTGGCCGTTCGCAGCTGCGCAAGGCGCTCCAGCACCGGTCGCCCGAGGCCCGCGCCGAGCGCCGCTCGCTCGCGGTGACGGGGGCCGTGGTGCCGGGAGGAGGGGGCGCGACCGCGTGAGTGGATCACGGTCGAATCCTGCCGAACGGCATCTAGCCGAGGCCGAGCAGCATCTGGGGGACCGACTCGCCGCCCTGGTGGACGGCGAGTTGGGCCATGACGCGCGCGAGCGCGTCCTCGCACATCTGGCGACCTGTCCGATGTGCAAGACCGAGGCCGACGCCCAGCGTCGGCTGAAGAACGTCTTCGCGCAGGCGGCGCCGCCGCCGCCGACCGAGAGCTTCCTGGCCAGGCTGCAAGGTCTTCCAGGAGGCGGCATCGAGCCCCCCGGACCCCCCGGACCCCCCGGGGACGGGTTCGCCACCGGGGCGACCGGATCGGCCGGACTGCCCCGGTCCGGCGTCTTCGGCGTGAGCACGGAGTCCTTCGTGGGGTACGTGCCGTCCGGCGCCCACGCCGCGGTGCTCCCCAGCGAGCAGCGGGGCTTCCGCATCCATGAGGTTCGCAGGCCCGAGCCCGAGCGCTCGGCCTGGCGCGGGCGCCGGTTCGCGTTCGCGGCCGCGGGTGCGGTGTCGCTGGCCGCGATAGCGCTGGGTGGCGTCACGGCGGTCGCGCCCGTCGACGTGAGCGACTCCCGCGCGGGCGGCTCCGGCAGCAACAGCAACGTGACTCCGCAGCGCACCCAGGGCTCGGGCCCCGCGGCGACGTCGGACTCCACGCGACGCCGCGGCGGCGGCAATCCGCTGTCGGTGCAGGGCAGGCGCCCCGGCGCCCTGGAGGCGCCCGTCGCGCCGACCGAGGTGACCGGGCCCCTGCTGCCCGGCGCGCCCGCGCGGCCCCTGCGCCAACAGGACCCGGTGTACGCGTTGACCGCGCCGCTGGTGGGCGGTGCCACCGCGATGTCCCCGTTGATACACCCGCCGTCCCCGGACCGTCGGGTCGCGGAGACCCAGGATTCCGAACTGCCGGGTGCGGGGGGCTCCGTGGGGCCGCTGGGGACCGAGTCGTTCAGTGCCGCCACGTCGGCGCCGCTGAAGGGAACGTCGCAGCTGCGCTGACGTGACGTCGCCCTGCGCTCCGGCGGGCGAACCTGGTTGAATCCTCGGTGGGCCGTGCTTGCCGGGGGACTCGGCGGGCGCGGGGTTGAGTACCTAATCGGCGTCCGCCGCGGGCCAGTTGTGGGGAGAACATGGACGAGGGGAAGCCCACGAAGGCGAAGTGGTGGAGCCGCCCCCGGCCGGACACACAGGGCCCGGCCCCGGACTCCGCGCCGCAGCCCACCCAGGACCCATCCCGGCCCCTGCCTCCGGCGGCCGAACCGTCGCCCGCCCCGCCCTGGCCGCAGGACGACGCGTCGCCGCCCGTGCCCGGCGCTCCGGCGGATTCGGTGGCACCGGCCCCGCACGGCTCGATGCAGGGCGGCTCGGCGCCGTCCGCGCCCGGCGCCCCGGCGGATTCGGTGGACCCCGCCTCGCAGGCCTCGGCCCCGCAAGCTCCGATGCCGTCCGCGCCGATACCGGATGGCCCGACGCCGAGTGCCCCGATGCAGGGCGGCTCGGCGCCGTCCGCGCCCGGCGTGCCGGCCGATTCGGTGCCCCCGGTCTCGTATGACTCGGTGCCGAGTGCCCCGATGCAGGGCGGCTCGGCGCCGTCCGTGCCCGGCGCCCCGGCGGATTCGGTGCCCCCGGTCTCGTATGACTCGGTGCTGAGTGCCCCGATGCAGAGTGGCTCGGCGCCGTCCGTGCCCGGCGTCCCGGCCGATTCGGCGCCCCCGGTCTCGTATGACTCGGTGCCGAGTGCCCCGATGCAGGGCGGCTCGGCGCCGTCCGTGCCCGGCGTCCCGGCCGATTCGGTGCCCCCGGCTCCGCAAACCGCGATACCGAGCGCGCCGATGCCCGGCGCACCGATGCCGAGTGGCCCAACCTCCGGTGACTCGGCGGCGCAGGCCCCGCCCCTCGCCCCCACGCACGACACCGACGCCGCGTTGCCCGCCGAGCGCCCGCGTCCCCTGCACGATCCGGACCCCTACGGCACACCGCCGTACGGCGAGCCGGGGCCCTGGGCCCTCGCGCCGCCGGTCCAGCACCCGGCGGCGACCCCGGCCCACGGGACAGCGCTCCCGCAGCCCCCGCACGGGGCTACACCTCCGCACGGCACGCAGACCCCGCCCCCTGTCCACGGCATGGCGCTCCCGCAGCCTCCGCACGGGGCTACGCCTCCGCACGGCACGCAGCCCCCGGCCCCGGTCCCGCCCCACAGCTCCACGCCCCCGCACGGCACCCCGGCCCCGGCCCCCGCCCCCTACCCCGGAGCCCCGGCCCCCGGCGGCCCCCCGCCCCGGCAGCCGTACGACCCCTGGAACGCGCCGCTCCAGCAGACCGGGGCGTTGCCCGCCGAGCCGCCGGAGAAGCGGCGTAAGCGGGCGCGGCGCGTGGTCGTCGTCGGGTTCGTGTTGATCGCTCTCGTGTCCGGTGGCATCGGTGGGGCCATCGGGTCGTACCTGGAGCGCAACGGTGGCGTCGGTGACATCACGCTGCCGCAGGCGGACACGGAGTCCAAGGACCGGCCCAAGGGCAGCGTCGCGGGCATCGCGTCCGCGGCCCTGCCCGGCGTCGTGACCCTGCACGTCAGCGGCGATTCGGCGCAGGGCACCGGCACCGGCTTCGTGCTGGACTCCAAGGGCCACATCCTGACCAACAACCACGTCGTCGAGCCCGCGGGGACCGGCGGCGAGATCACGGTGACCTTCAGCGGCGGCCAGACCGCCAAGGCCGAGGTCATCGGCCGCGACTCCGGCTACGACCTGGCCGTGGTCAAGGTCTCCGGCGTCCGCGGACTGCACCCGCTGACCCTCGGGAACTCCGAGAACGTCCAGGTCGGCGACCCCGTCGTAGCGATCGGCGCGCCCTTCGACCTGGAGAACACGGTGACCTCCGGGATCATCAGCGCCAAGGAGCGGCCCATCACCGCGGGCGGCGAGAAGGGCGACGGCAGCGACATCTCCTACGTGGACGCGCTGCAGACCGACGCCCCCATCAACCCGGGCAACTCGGGCGGCCCGCTGGTCGATTCGAAGGCCCGTGTCGTCGGCATCAACAGCGCCATACGCTCCGCCGACGACGGCTCCGAGCAGGGCGGCGGCCAGGCGGGGTCGATCGGCCTCGGCTTCGCCATCCCCATCAACCAGGGCAAGCGCGTAGCCGAGGAGCTGATCAACTTCGGCAAGGCGACGCACCCGGTGATCGGCGTCACGCTCGACACGGAGTTCACCGGCGACGGCGCCCGCATCGCCGACAAGGGCAAGGACGGCGGCCCCGCCGTCAACGCGGGGGGACCGGGCGACAAGGCGGGTCTCAAGCCCGGCGACGTCATCACCGAGGTGGACGGGAACGCCGTGCACTCCAGCGACGAACTCATCATCAAGGTCCGCGCGCACCGCCCCAAGGACCGCCTGCAGCTGACGGTCGAGCGCGGCGGCGCCGACCGCGAGGTGACGCTGGTGCTCGGCTCGGCGGGCGGGACCTGAGTAAAGGACTGGCCAGGTGTGTCCCGGGTTGTCGTGCAGCGGCTACCGGACAGACACGAGCGGCGGGTACCGTGGTCACGGTCCAGACCACGCAACGGGCTGAGGACATCGCAAGGAGTTCAAGGTGTTCAATGACATTGGCGCACTCGAGATAGTGACGCTGGTCGTCCTCGCCGTGCTCATTTTCGGCCCCGACAAGCTGCCGAAGGTCATTCAGGACGTCTCCCGCACGATCCGCAAGATCCGCGAGTTCTCCGACAGCGCGAAGGCGGACATAAGGGAAGAGCTCGGCCCGGAGTTCAAGGACTTCGAGTTCGAGGACCTGAACCCGAAGAAGTTCATCCGCAAGCAGCTCGACAACGACGAGCTCGGGCTCAAGGAAATCCGCAACGGCTTCGACCTCAAGAAGGAGATGAACGAGGTCGCGGACGCCGTGCACGGCCGCGAGAGCGACTCCTCGGACGGCTCCGACGGCTCCGACGGCTCTTCGCAAGGAGCGCCCGCCTCGCTCTCCAAGGGAGCCCGCGTCGACATGCTGAAGCAGCCCGCGGAGCCCAAGAAGCTCGAAGCCGGGGACCGTCCGCCGTTCGACGCGGACGCCACCTGAGCCATCTCCTGAGCCACCGCCGGGAACGGGTGTGGCTATCCTGCCTTGTTGTCCGGCGTGAGGACGCCCGAGGGGGGCGGGCCGCGCCGGACCGACGAGAGCGAGGAGGCGGCCGGGTACATGGAGACGACAAGTCGCGTAGGCGCGCAGGCGCCGGCCGCGGACGGCACCGCACAAGCGGTGCCCTCCGCCCGGCGCACGGTCGACGGCTACCTGCTGGCGCCCTTCCCCTGGTACGGCCTTGACGAGGCCTTCACGGGGCAGCGCTGGCTGATGCAGGTCGGCGCGACGGCGGACGGTGCCGTGGAGCACGGTTCGATCGGGCACGGCGACGAGCCGTCCGTCCGTGCCGAGGGCACCCTCGGCAACAGCGACAAGGAGCGCTTCGCGGTCGTGGTGACCGTCGCGGCCAATCCCGTACGGCGCAGCTCCGACGGCACCGGCGTCCTGGAGGCCACCTCGGTCTCCTCCGCGGCCTGGCTCGCCGGTGTGGGCCTGCTGTCCCACACCTGGCCCGGGCAGATGGACCACACGCTGCGCGACGACTGGCTGGACCAGCAGACGGAGACGGCCTGGGTCCTCGCGGACGACCTGGAGGGCTCCGACTGGTCGGCGCTCTCCCTGCCGGTGGACGGGGTGCCGACGCCGTTCCACTACCGCGAGTCCGAGTTCGGCTGGGTCCTGGCGGGCTCGACGAAGGAGGGCGTGCACCTTGGCGCCTATGGGCGCGGGATGAGTGCGTACGGCCTTGGCTTCTCGGTGATCAAGGACATCGCCTCGTACGCATAGCGCTGCGTGGAGCGGGGTTTCGTGGGGCGCGTGGTTTTCTGCGGGCCGGCCGTGGCTGGTCGCGCAGTTCCCCGCGCCCCTTCGGGGCACTCAGAACTTGTTGCGCGGCGTGACCCCCAGCGACATGCCCGCCAGGCCGCGCTGGCGGCCGCCCAGCTTGCCCGCGATGGCGCGCAGCGCCGAGCCCGCGGGGGAGTCCGGGTCGGTCAGGACGACCGGCTTGCCCTCGTCGCCGCCCTCGCGCAGGCGTACGTCGATCGGGATGGAGCCGAGGACGGGAACCGTCGCGCCCGTCGTCTTCGTGAGGCCCTCCGCGACCCGCTGACCGCCGCCCGTGCCGAACACGTCGACCATCTCGTCGCAGTGCGGGCAGGGCAGCCCGGACATGTTCTCGACGACGCCGACGATCTTCTGGTGGGTCTGTACGGCGATGGATCCCGCGCGCTCGGCGACCTCGGCCGCGGCCTGCTGGGGCGTCGTGACGACGAGGATCTCGGCGTTCGGCACGAGCTGCGCCACGGAGATCGCGATGTCGCCCGTGCCCGGCGGCAGGTCGAGCAGGAGCACGTCCAGGTCGCCCCAGAAGACGTCGGCGAGGAACTGCTGGAGGGCGCGGTGCAGCATCGGTCCGCGCCACACGACCGGTGCGTTGCCCGGGGTGAACATGCCGATGGAGATGACCTTCACGCCGTTCGCGGACGGCGGCATGATCATGTTCTCGACCTGGGTGGGCTTGCCGTCGGCGCCCAGCATGCGGGGTACGGAGTGGCCGTAGATGTCCGCGTCCACGACGCCGACCTTCAGGCCGTCCGCGGCCATCGCGGCCGCGAGGTTCACCGTCACCGAGGACTTGCCGACGCCGCCCTTGCCGGAGGCGACCGCGTAGACCCGGGTCAGGGAGCCGGGCTTGGCGAAGGGGACCTCGCGCTCGGCGGTGCCGCCGCGCAGCGCGGCGGCCAGCTCCTTGCGCTGGTCGTCGCTCATCACGTCGAGCGTGACGTCGACGTGCGTGACGCCCTCGACGGCGGCGACCGCGTCCGTCACGTTCTTGGTGATCGTCTCGCGCATCGGGCAGCCGGAGACCGTCAGGTACACGGTGACCGCCACCGCCCCGTCGGGGGCGATGTCCACAGATTTGACCATCCCCAACTCGGTGATGGGTCGCTGGATCTCGGGGTCGTTCACCGTCGCCAGTGCTTCAAGCACCGCGTCTTCCGTAGCCATACGACCGATAGTACGGCGCGGTAACCCGGGCCGGGAAAGGCCCGTCAACGGTCGCCTACATCACTTCCCCGCGAGCGCTCCCGCGGGAATAGGGCGCGCTGCTCCTCCAGCTCCTTGACCAGGTCCTGGAGTTCGGAGCGGATCCAGTCGCGGGTGGCGACCTCGCCGAGGCCCATGCGGAGCGAGGCGATCTCGCGGGTGAGGTACTCGGTGTCCGCGATGGAGCGCTCGTTCTGCTTGCGGTCCTGTTCGAGGTTGACGCGGTCGCGGTCGTCCTGGCGGTTCTGCGCGAGCAGGATCAGCGGAGCGGCGTACGACGCCTGGAGGGAGAGCATCAGCGTCAGGAAGATGAACGGGTACTGGTCGAAGCGGTAGGCGTCGGGGGCGGCGATGTTCCACACCACCCACAGGATGATGACGACCGTCATCCAGACGATGAACCGGCCCGTGCCGAGGAACCGCGCGATCCGCTCCGACATCCGCCCGAACGCCTCGGGGTCGTAGTCGGGCAGCAGCTTGGTGCGCGGCACGCGTGGCTGGTCCAGGCGGAACCGGGAGGGCCTCGGCTCGGTGCGGTTCTCGCGCTCGCGGTCAGCCGCCATGCCCCGCCTCCTCCTCCAGATGGAACTCGGTCTCGCGCCAGTCGTCGGGCAGCATGTGGTCCAGTACGTCGTCGACGGTGACCGCCCCGAGCAGTGCGCCGCCCTCGTCGACGACGGGCGCGGCCACCATGTCGTACGTCGCGAAGAACCCGGCGACGGCGGGCAGGGTGGCGTCCGGGGCGAGGGGCAGCAGGTCGTCGTCGAGGATCGAGCCGACCAGCGTGTAGGGCGGATCGCGGAGCAGCCGCTGGAAGTGCACGGTGCCCAGGTACTTGCCGGTCGGCGTCTCGTCCGGCGGGCGGCACACGTACACCTGTGCGGCGAGGGCGGGGGAGAGGTCCTCCATGCGCACCCGTGCGAGGGCGTCGGCGACCGTGGCGTCGGGGCGGAGCACGATCGGCTCGGTCGTCATCAGACCGCCCGCGGTGCGCTCCTCGTAGGCCATCAGGCGCCGCACGTCCGCCGCGTCGTCCGGCTGCATCAGGGTGAGCAGGCGCTCCTTGTCGTCCTCGGGCAGCTCGGCGAGCAGGTCGGCGGCGTCGTCGGGGTCCATGGCCTCCAGGACGTCCGCCGCGCGCTCCTCCTTGAGCTTGCCGAGGATCTCGATCTGGTCGTCCTCGGGGAGCTCTTCGAGGACGTCGGCGAGCCGGTCGTCGTCGAGGGCGGCCGCGACCTCGGCCCGCCGCTTCGGCGAGAGGTGGTGCAGGACGTTGGCGAGGTCGGCGGGGCGCAGCTGTTCGAAGGTGGCGAGCAGGCTCTCGGCGCCCTGCCCGTGCTCCTCCAGGGAGAAGCCGTCGACGGCCGACCAGTCGACGGTGAGCGTCTCGCCCTTTCGCCGGAACGTTCCTGCCTTGCCCTTGCGCACGAAGACCCGGTCGATCTCCCAGTCGCGGCGGGCGGGCAACTGCTGGACCGACACGTCGAGGACGGTCACCTCCTCGCCCGAATCGACGAGCTTGACCCTGCGGTCGAGCATCTCGCCGAGGACGAGCCGTTCGGTCGGCCGCTGTTCGAAGCGCCGTACGTTCAGTACGCCCGTGGTGATGACCTGGCCGGACTCGACGCCGGTGACGCGGGTCATCGGCAGGAAGATCCGCCGCCGCGTCGACAGCTCCACGACCAGGCCGAGCAGCCGCGGGGGCCTGCGCCCGACGCGCAGCATCACGACCACGTCGCGCACCCGGCCCACCTGGTCGCCGTTCGGGTCGAACGCGGGGACGCCGGAGAGGTGGGAGACGAATACTCTGGGGGCGCCTGCCGCCATGCGTGCGCTCCCTTCTCACCTGGGGATTCATCCCGCTTGATCCGGCAATACGGGCTTCAGGCTAGCCCGTCCCTGTCGGATGCGCCCCGGCGGAGGCTCCGGACGGACTGGCGCCGAGCCGCTGCGCCGGCAGAGGTACGCTGCCGTACTGCCGAAGCCGTAGAGGCCGTCCGCACGAGAGGCAGCGCCACCTGTGACCGCACTTCCCCCGGCAAGCCGCACCCGCAGGGCCGCACTCGTGAGCGCGATGTGCGCGGGCCTGGTGGTGGGGGGCACCAGTCTGACGGGGTGCAGCAGCGAGGACCCGGACGCGGGCACCAACGGCGTCGGCAAGCTCCCCGCGTCGAAGATCCAGAGCAAGGCGAGCAAGGCCGCGACGGACGCGCCGGCCGTCCGGCTCTCCGGCACCGTGGTGAGCAAGGACCACACCTACACCTTGGACATGCGGGTCAAGGACGAGGGCGGCACCGGCACGGTCACCTCCAAGGGCCAGACGTTCCAGCTCCTGCGCGTCGGCGAGCAGCTGTACCTGAAGGCCGACTCGGAGTTCTGGACGCACAAGAAGAGCGCGGGCGACGGGAAGGGCGCCAAGGGGGACGAGACGGCCGCGGCCAAGCTGGACGGCAAGTACGTCAAGGTCCCCGAGGGCGACCCCGCCTACCAGCAGCTGAGCGGCTTCACGGACAAGAGCGTGCTCCTCGACGGCATGCTCACGCTGCACGGCGAACTCGCCAAGGGCGACCGCGGCAAGACGGGCAGCACGCGCACCATCAAGATCACCGGCGACGAGGGCGCGGGCGGCACCCTGGACGTCTCCCTGGACGGCAAGCCCTATCCCCTGCGCCTGGAGCGCGGCGGCCACGCGGGCACCCTCAAACTCACCGACTGGGGCAAGGACTTCAAGGCCGAGGAGCCGGACAAGACGGAACTGGTCGACTACGGGAAGCAGCTGCCGACGTCATGAGGCACTGAGCCCCGCAGGGGCGAGTGCCGAAGGGGCGCGGGGAACTGCGCGAGCAACCACGACGGGCCCGCACCCGAAAGCGGCGAAAACCTCAGCGGCGCTTCCGCTTGAAGAGCAGCCGGGGCAGAGCCCCCGGCACCGGCTGACGCGTAGTCGCCGCAGTCGGCAAGGGCGCGGCGGCAAGCGACCCGGAGGGCACCTCCGTCACTGCCCCACGCGGAGTGAGCCGTACGACCCGGCACTGCGAGGCCCACCGCTCGGTGATCCCCTCCGCGTCGGACGCGTTGAGCCGCTTCCCTTTGAGCTCGGCGACAGCCGCCTCCCACGGCTCGGAGCCGGGCGCCAGCTCGCTCACGTCCGCCGTCCAGGCGACCACCCGGCCACCCTTGTCCTTGCTGCGCACGGTGACCTCGGCGCGGCCCCCGTCGACGAGTCCCGGCAGCGGCTGCTCGTCGGGACCGTCGCCGACCAGGTGCGCGGCGCCCTCGTGCCAGACGTGCCACAGCGCCCGGGCGGGCGAGCCCTCGCCCTGCACCCAGATGAGGCCGGACTTCTTGGTGGCCTCCTCGACGAGAGCACGGTCGAGCAGCGGGTCGGCGGCCGCGGCGGGGTCAGCAGTCATGGCGGCAGCCTATCGAGTGACGCTCAGAGCCAGCCGTTGCGCTTGAGGGTGCGGTGGATGGCGAAGCAGACGCCGCCGATGAGGGCGAGCACCATCGGGTAGCCGTAGCGCCACTTCAGCTCGGGCATGTGCTCGAAGTTCATGCCGTAGACCCCGCAGACGGCCGTCGGTACGGCGATGATCGCCGCCCACGAGGTGATCTTGCGCATGTCCTCGTTCTGGGCGACGGCGGCCTGCGCGAGGTTGGCCTGAAGGATCGAGTTGAGCAGCTCGTCGAAGCCGATCACCTGCTCCTGCACGCGCGTGAGGTGGTCGGCGACGTCGCGGAAGTACTTCTGGATGTCGGGGTCGACGAGCCGCATCGGCCGCTCACTGAGCAGCAGCATCGGGCGGAGCAGCGGGGACACGGCCCGCTTGAACTCCAGGACCTCGCGCTTGAGCTGGTAGATCCGTCCGGCGTCGACACCGCGCGAACTGCCCTTGCCCTTGCTCGGCGCGGAGAACACCTCGCTCTCCACCTCGTCGATGTCGTCCTGCATGGCGTCGGCGACCGCGAGGTAGCCGTCGACGACGTGGTCGGCGATGGTGTGCAGGACGGCGGAGGGGCCCTTGCCGAGCAGCTCGGGGTCCTCCTGGAGGCGGCGGCGCAGGGCGCGCAGCGAGCCGTGCCCGCCGTGCCGCACGGTGATGAAGAAGTCCCGGCCGGTGAAGCACATCACCTCGCCGGTCTCCACGATCTCGCTGGTGGCGGTGAGTTCGTCGTGCTCGACGTAGTGGATGGTCTTGAAGACCGTGAAGAGCGTGTCGTCGTAGCGCTCCAGCTTGGGCCGCTGGTGGGCGTGGACCGCGTCCTCGACGGCGAGCGGGTGCAGCCCGAACTCGGCCGCGATACCGGCGAATTCGGCCTCGGTCGGCTCGTGCAGGCCGATCCAGGCGAAGCCGCCCCGCTTGCGCACCTCCAGCATCGCCTCGTGCGGCGTGAGGGCGTCGGCGCACTCAAGGCGCCGCCCGTCGCGGTAGACGGCGCAGTCGACCACGGCCGACGCGGCGTCCCTGGTCGCGTCGTACGGGTAGGGGGAGGTGGGCGAGGCGGGGTAGCCGCTGCCGTCCTTGCGCAGCGAGGGGCGGACGGCGGCACGAAGGTCGCGGATCATCGACATGGGCAGGCTCCTTCGACGGAGGCCGCCTGCAACGGTTGGAACTGCCCGGAATGGGGACGTCCTACTGCGGGAATGTTTGGCACGTCCACAAAGCGGGGAGCACCGCACCGTTGCGGTGGCAGCTTCGCTACTGACACAGATCAGGGAACTCAGACAGATCAGGTGAAAACGAAGTGCTCTTCCGTCGCACACGGCACGAACAGTGCATGCGGTGCGTGTGTGTGCGTGCGCAGCTACCGGGCTGCGTGATTCACCGGGCGGAAGAGCGGGTGGTACTGCACGGTCGACTTCGGTCCATTGCAGCCCCACCTCCTCCGGCCGGTCCCCCGTAAGGGAAGTCCCATGCGCCCTCTGCGCCCGTGGCGCAGAGTCAGTGTCTGTCTGCAGGGCTTGAAAGCGACGCTTCTGCGTGCTGCCCTGAGCCAGCGGCCAACACTATCAGCCGACTGAAGTGTCAAGCCCCCGCTTTGCGCTTCACTGACGAGTTCTATGCTCGCGTCATGGCTGATGTTCTTGCCCTCGTCGAGGCCCGTCTCCGCACCGGCCTGGGGGAACCCGACGCGCGCGCCGCGGTGACCTTCCTCGGCACCGACCGCTTCGAAGTGCTGCGCTTCACGGACGGCGACGTCGTGCGCTACGCCACGCTCGGTATGTCGGTCCAGCCGATGACCGACCCCACCGCCGCACTCGCCGACCCGGTCAAGGGCCCGCGCGCGGAGCTCGTCCTTTCGGTACGAGGAGGGCTCGCCGACACCGACAAGGTGCTGCGCCCGCTGGCCGTGCTCGCCGCCTCGCCCCAGGTCGAGGGGCTGGTCGTGGCGGCAGGGGCGTCCCTTGACGTGGGCGAACCGCTGTGGCCGGGCGCGCCGTTCACCTCGGTGCTCGTCGCGGAGTCCGGCGGCCTGGTCGAGGATCTGGACCTCGACGAGCCCATGGATCCCGTACGGTTCCTGCCCCTCCTCCCCATGACGCCGAACGAGGCGGCGTGGAAGCGGGTGCACGGCGCGGCGGCCCTCCAGGAGCGGTGGCTGAACAGCGGGACGGACCTGCGCGATCCGCTGCGCAAGTCCGTGTCGCTGGACTGAAATCCCTTGTCGTGAGCCCTAGTTGGCGAAGACCGTGACGCCATCCTCCGTGGCGTGCTTCGGTTCGAGCTCCTCGGCCTCGTGCGTGAGGGCGTTCCTGCGCACCCGCACCACGACCGCGCCGAGCACCGCCGTGACCGCCGCGACCACGAACGGGATGTGGATGTTGCTCCACTCCTCGATCTTCGGCGCGAAGAACGGCGCGGCCGCCGCGGCGAACCAGCGCACGAAGTTGTACCCGGCGCTGGCCACCGGGCGCGGCGCGTCGGAGACGCCGAGGGCGAGCTCGGTGTAGACGGTGTTGTTCACGCCGATGAACGCGCCGGACAGGATCGTGCAGACGACAGCCGCGGTGTGGTTGCCGTACCCGAGGACCAGGACGTCCGCGGCGAGCAGCACCAGCGAGCCGCCGAGCACCTTCAGCGACCCGAACCGCTCCTGGAGGCGCGGCGCGACGAGCACCGAGAAGACCGCGAGCAGCACGCCCCAGGCGAAGAAGACCGCGCCCGACTTGTACGGGGTCATGTTCAGCACGAACGGCGTGAAGGCCAGCACGGTGAAGAACGTGTAGTTGTAGAAGAACGCCGAGGCCGCCACGGAGGCGAGCCCGCCGTGGCCCAGTGCCTTGACCGGGTCGAGCAGCGAGGTCTTCTTCGCGGGCTTCGGCTGTTCCTTGAGGAACGCCGTGATGCAGAGGAAGCCGATCGCCATCAGCGCCGCGGTGCCGAAGAACGGGTAGCGCCAGCTGGCGTCGCCGAGCAGCGCGCCGAGCAGGGGGCCGCACGCCATGCCGAGGCCGAGCGCCGACTCGTAGAGCAGGATCGCGGCCGCGCTGCCGCCCGCCGCCGCGCCGACGATGACGGCGAGGGCGGTCGACACGAAGAGCGCGTTGCCCAGGCCCCACCCGGCGCGGAATCCGACGAGCTCACCGACCGACCCCGACGTACCGGAGAGGGCGGCGAAGACCACGACGAGCGCGAGGCCGAGGAGCAGGGTCTTCTTGCCGCCGATGCGGCTGGAGACGAAGCCGGTCACCAGCATCGCGACGGCGGTGATCAGGAAGTACGAGGTGAACAGGAGCGAGACCTGGCTGGCGCTCGCGTCCAGGCCCTTGGCGATGGAGGGCAGGATCGGGTCGACGAGGCCGATGCCCATGAAGGCCACGACGGACGCGCCCGCGGTGGCCCATACGGCCTTCGGCTGGCGCAGGAGGCTGGTCGCTCCCGCGTCGAATGGATCCCCTTCGGCGGGGCCTCCCGTACTGCTGTTCATACAGCCGCTCCTTCACTGCTTCCAGCGAGTTCGTTGATGTATACACATATTAAGTTAGGGAGGCTAAAGGATGCAAGCTACATCTAGTTTTGCCTGGTGACGGCGCCACCGGACGGGTGATCGTCCTTGACGGGGCGACGACCGGGGAGGACCGTTGGGCGCTATGAGGGGCGAACCCAGTTGCCCGAAGTGTGGTGGCCGGGTCAGGGCTCCCGGTCTCTTTGCCGACTCCTGGCAGTGCGACGTGCACGGCACCGTGCACCCGCTGCAGCCCGTGATCCCGCCCAGCGTCGAGGCCCTCCAGGTCGTGGTGCGCCGCGCGCAGGTACCGGTGTGGATGCCGTGGCCGCTGCCGGTCGGCTGGCTGTTCACGGGCGTGGTCTGCGCGGGTGACGACCGCAGCGGCGGGCGGGCGACCGCGGTGGCCTGCTCGGGGCCCGCGCCGCTCGGCGGCGTCGGCGAGCTGGTGCTCGTCGCCGAGGAGCTGGGCGTCGGCCTCGGCGCGCGCTACGCGGGCATCGACGGACCCGACCCAGGACCCCACATGGGCGTCGAGAAGCCGCCGCAGGCCAAGGTCCTCGCGGCCGGCAGACCGACGCCGATGTGGCACGTGTCGGGCACCCCGGACGACCGCGCCGTCTTCGCGGGCGAGGCGCGCGGCCTGTGGCTGTGGGCCATCGCGTGGCCGGAGCAGTCGGGGCTTCTGATGTACGACGAACTGGTGCTCACGGATTTGCGGGACGCCGGTGCGGAAGTGGATCTTTTGCCGTGTGGGGCGCTGTCACCGCGCCTGCTCATGCCTTAGCGGCTGGACCGGCGCCGCCTCCATGCCTCCGGACCGGTACGGCCCGCACCGGGGCTTCGCGCAGTTCCCCGCGCCCCTGACTGAGACGTCGCCGGTCGGTGCGTTGTGGTTAAGGGGCGCGGGGAACTGCGCGAGACCCCGGTGCGGGCCGTACGGGGCAGGGGCACCAGCCACGGGAGCCGCTCCGTGAGCGACGCCTCGCTCCGCGCGGCGGGTGGAGCGGCCGGTTCCCGTTATCCTTGACCGTCCCCTTACGCCGTCCCGCCAGAGCCTGGAGTCCGCAGCGTGCGCATCGATCTGCACACCCACTCCACCGCCTCCGACGGCACGGACACCCCGGCCGAGCTGGTGGCCAACGCCGCCGCAGCCGGGCTCGACGTCGTCGCGCTCACCGACCACGACACCACCAGGGGATACGCGGCGGCCATCGAGGCCCTGCCCGCCGGGCTCACCCTCGTCACCGGCGCGGAGCTCTCCTGCCGCCTGGACGGCGTGGGCCTGCACATGCTCGCTTACCTCTTCGACCCCGAAGAGCCGGAGCTCGCCCGCGAGCGCGAGCTGGTCAGGGACGACCGGGTGCCGCGCGCCAAGGCGATGGTCGGCAAGCTCCAGGCGCTCGGTGTGCCGGTGACCTGGGAGCAGGTCGCGCGCATCGCGGGCGACGGTTCCGTCGGGCGCCCGCACGTCGCGGAGGCCCTCGTCGAGCTGGGCGTCGTGCCCACCGTCTCCGACGCCTTCACGCCCGAGTGGCTCGCCGACGGCGGCCGTGCGTACGCCGGGAAGCACGAGCTCGACCCCTTCGACGCCATCCGCCTGGTCAAGGCGGCCGGGGGCGTCACCGTCTTCGCGCACCCCGCGGCCGCCAAGCGCGGCCAGGTGGTGCCCGAGGCCGCGATAGCCCGGCTCGCCGCGGCGGGTCTCGACGGCATCGAGGCCGACCACATGGACCACGCGCCCGAGACCCGCGCCCGGCTGCGCGGCCTCGCGGCGGACCTGGGCCTGCTCGCCACCGGGTCCAGCGACTACCACGGCAGTCGCAAGACGTGCGTGCTCGGGGAGTTCACCACCGACCCCGAGATCTACGGCGAGATCACCCGCAGGGCGACCGGGGCGTTCCCCGTGCCGGGCGCGGGCGGACACTCCGCCGCGTAGCGCCCCGCGACACCCTCACACCACTCCATTCACTCCACCGCGCCTCCGCGATGGTTGCTGCCGTGCCCTGTGCCCGTGCCTCGTGCCCGGCGCCGTCCGGCGTGGCTCCTTCGTACGCCTCTCGACTCTCTGCAAGGCCATCACTGTGTTCGACGTCGCCGTTTTCGGATCCCTCTTTCTCACGCTATTCGTGATTATGGACCCCCCTGGGATCACCCCGATCTTCCTCGGTCTGACCGCGGGGCGCCCCGCCAAGGTGCAGCAGCGGATGGCCTTCCAGGCCGTCTGCGTCGCCTTCGGCGTGATCTCCGTCTTCGGTCTCGTGGGCCACCAGATCCTCAACTACCTGCACGTCTCCGTGCCCGCGCTGATGATCGCGGGCGGACTCCTGCTGCTGCTCATCGCGCTCGACCTGCTCACCGGCAAGACGGACGAGCCGAAGCAGACCAAGGACGTCAACGTCGCGCTCGTACCGCTCGGCATGCCGCTGCTCGCCGGGCCCGGCGCGATCGTCTCGGTCATCCTGGCCGTGCAGAACGCCCACAGCGCCGCCACGCAGATCTCCGTCTGGTCGGCGATCGTGGCGATGCACGTGGTGCTGTGGCTGGTGATGCGGTACTCGCTGCTGATCATCCGCGTGATCAAGGACGGCGGCGTGGTCCTGGTGACCCGACTCGCGGGCATGATGCTGTCCGCCATCGCCGTGCAGCAGATCATCAACGGCGTGACGCAGGTGATCAAGGGCGGCTGAGGTCGCGCGGACGCACGAAGGGCCCCGGCACCAACTGGTGCCGGGGCCCTTCGACGTCTGCGTACGCGTAAGTGTTACGAAGCCGAGGATTCGGCCGGGCGGATATAGATGCGCTGGCCTATGGCTGCGGCCTGCTGCACGATCCGGTTGACGGAGGCGGCGTCCACGACGGTGCTGTCCACGGCGGAGCCGTCGACGTCGTCAAGTCGCATGATTTCGAAGCGCATGGTGGCTTCTCCCTTCGTCTGGTCATCCTCCTGAAGGAGAACTACTGAGTGTGGCCAGGCCGTTGCCTGCCCGTTAAGTGTGGGTTGCGGGGCTAGAGCGCCCCGCGTTCCTGATGGGTACAACGAGTTGCTTCCAGCAAACATTCCCTACGCTAAGGAAATTTTTCGCGAACCTAATTACCTACGAGTAGCGGGACCGGTTGTGTTCGCTGTGTGACCGGCGGGAGACTGGGTTCCCTATGAACGACGCCGACCACAGCGCAGCCGCCCCGGACGCGGGCGAACCTGGCGCGGACGAGATCAGCGCAGCCGACATCAGCGCTCAGCTGGAGCGCGCCAATGGCCTCCTGGAGCGGATGCTCGCCGAGGTGGCCAAGACCCCGTCCACCCACGCGATCTTCGTCGACGCCGGGTATCTGTACGCGGCCGCGGGGCGGCTCGCCACGGGTACCGAGGACCGGCGCGCCTTCGATCTCGACGCCGAAGGGCTCATCGAGGCGCTCATCGACAAGGCCCGCACGATCTTCGCGGACAGCCGTCTGCTGCGCGTCTACTGGTACGACGGCGCCAGGCGCCGCATCCACACGACCGAGCAGCAGTCCATCGCCGAGCTGCCCGACGTCAAGGTCAGGCTCGGCAACCTGAACGCCAACAATCAGCAGAAGGGCGTCGACTCGCTGATCAGGACCGACCTGGAGTCCCTCGCCAGGCACCGCGCCATCAGCGATGCCGCGCTGATCGGCGGCGACGAGGACCTGGTCTCCGCCGTCGAGGCCGCACAGGGGTACGGCGCGCGGGTCCACCTCTGGGGCATCGAGGCGCCCGACGGACGCAATCAGGCGGAGCCGCTGCTCTGGGAGGTCGACAGCCAGCGCACGTTCGACCTCGACTTCTTCAAGCCGTACGTCACGCGGCGAGCGGCCACGACGTACGAGGCGGGCCCCTCCGCGCACCGTCCCTCGCGCGACGACGTCCGCTTCGTCGGCGCGCAGATCGCCGCGAAGTGGCTGGCCGCGCGGGGGCGCGAGGCGCTGGTGGGACTGCTCCCCGGGCATCCGTACCTGCCCGGCTCGGTGGACCAGGAACTCCTCGTGGAGGCGGAGCGGCTGCTGCAGTACTCGCTGCGCGGGCAGTCGGATCTGCGCAGGGCGCTGCGGGACGGGTTCTGGGACCACCTGCAGACGCAGTACTGACGTCAGGCCCGGTGCCGGTCCCAGAAGGCGATCAGGGCTGCCGCCGTCTGTGCCGGGCGGTCCGTGTTGGGGGAGTGCTCGGCACCGGCGATCACCGAACGGTGCGCCCGCAGGCGGTGCGCCATGTCGTCCAGGAGCGGCACGGGCCAGGTGTCGTCGCGCTCGCCCGACAGGACGTGCTTGGGCGGCGGCGTCGCGGCGAGCTCGTCGACCCGGTCCTGTTCCGTGCAGAGCTGGCGGGCCGTGGCGATCAGCTGGGCCGGGTTGTGCCGCAGCCAGCGGGCGCGCAGGGCCTCGCTGTCGTCGGCGCTGTCCTCGGCGCCGGTGTCCGCGTCCTGCGGGGGCGGCGGCTCCATGGCCCGCATGGCCTGCCACACCTCGTCCATCGACAGCACTCCTACGGCGTCCGCCAGCATCGTGGCGCGGGTCTGCTGGGTGGGAGTGATCGCGGCGGGGCCCGACGACATGAGGGTGAGCGAGGAGAAGGTGCCGGGCGCCAGGAGCACGGCGGCGCGGGCCACCTGGCCGCCCAGGGAGTGGCCGAGCAGCGCGAGGGCACCGGGACCGGCACTGGTTTCGTCGCCGAGTGCCGCCGCCTGGGCGAGGGCGTCGCGGGCCAACTCCTCCTGGGCGTACGCCGATTCGTCGTCCGGCCCCGCGGTCTCGTACTGCCCGCGCCCGTCCACCGTGACGGCGCGGTAGCCCGCGGCGGCGATCGGCTCCAGGAGGGCGATGAAGTCCTCCTTGCTGCCGGTGAAGCCGGGGAGCATGAGGACGGTCCCGGCGACCGGGACGCCGCGCGGCGGGACCGCGTCGAGCACCGCGAAGTCACCGCGGGCGGTCCGGAGGGTGCGCGCGGTGGCGCACGGGGGCGGGACGAAGGTGGGAGGCCTGCTCATGGGCCGAGGCTAACCGGTCGGCTCCATGGCGGGGCAGCGCGCCTGCCTCGTGCCGCCCGGGGCGCGTCAGGCGGCGTCGCTTGTGGCGCATCGCGGGGAATACGGTCCACATCCGCAGGCGCGTCGTGGCTGGTCGCGCAGTTCCCCGCGCCCCTTCGGGGCGCACCCGAACCGCACCGAACTTCCACAAGGCCGCTTAGACGGCCCGCCCGGCCCCGGTACGCCGGGCAGGAGCGGGCCGTCCGCCCGTGTCTCAGGCGGGCAGCGCGGCGTCGGCCTGGGCCCGTGTCGGCTTCCACCACGTCGTCACCGGCTCCCAGACGCGCACGCCGTCGGGCAGGCCGAGTGCGTCGGCGGTGAAGCGGCGGCCCGCGTGCAAGGGGTCACCCGCGACGGTCACGAAGTCCACGACGCGTGCCTGCGGGTTGCCCGGGTCGTCGACGGTGCGCACGGCCGCGTACGCCGTACCGCCCGTGGCGATCTTGTACGGGGCGCTCTCCGACGGCGGCACCGGCTGGGCAGCGCCGTCCAGGTTGCCGAAGGTGACGGTCGGGACGCGGTCGACGACGCAGGCGGGGCCGCTGTTGGTGACGCTGATGCGGAGTACGCCGGGCTCGGCCGACGCGGACGCCACCACGCGCAGCGACGCCTCCTTGCAGGTGGCCGCGCGGGCGGCGGACGCGTCGGGATGGGCCTCCGCGGCGGGGGCGAAGGTCAGCAGGGTGGCGCCGAGGCCTGCCGTGGCCGCGGCGGCGAGCAAGGAGCGAGCGTGCATCGGGTTACGTCCTCTGTTCCGCTTGTTCCGGATGATCCGCTGTCGTCCTGGATGACCGGTGAAGGGGCCCGGTGGTTGTACGACGCGCGAAGGCCCGCCCCGAACGGGGGCGGGCCTTCGACGAGCGCGTGACCTGGCGTCAGCTTTCCGTGGTCTCCACGGGCTCCGCCTTCTTGCGCGTACGGCGCTTCGGCTTCTCGGCGGGTGCCTCGGCCTCGGCCGCTTCCACCGGAGCGGCGGCGGCCTTGCGGGTCCGACGCTTGGGCTTCGGCTCCTCCACGGACTGCGCGGGGATCTCGGCCTCGACGGCGGCTTCGGCGGCCTTGGCTGCGGCGGTCTTGCGGGGCTTGCGCTTCGGCTTCTCGGCCGGGGCCTCGGCCTCGATCTCGGGGACGGCGGCCTCGGCGACCTTCTCCGCGACCTTGCGCGTACGGCGACGCGGCTTGGCGGCCGGGGCCTCGGCCTCGGCGACCTCGACAGCCTCGACGGCGGCTTCGGCGGCCTTGGCCGCGGCGGTCTTGCGGGGCTTGCGCTTCGGCTTCTCGACCGGGGCCTCGGCCTCGATCTCGGGGACGGCGGCCTCGGCGACCTTCTCCGCGACCTTGCGCGTACGGCGACGCGGCTTGGCGGCCGGGGCCTCGGCCTCGGCGACCTCGACAGCCTCGACGGCGGCTTCGGCGGCCTTGGCTGCGGCGGTCTTGCGGGGCTTGCGCTTCGGCTTCTCGACCGGGGCTTCCGCCTCGATCTCGGGGACGGCCGCCTCGGCGACCTTCTCCGCGACCTTGCGCGTACGACGACGCGGCTTGGTCACCGGAGCCTCGGCCTCGACAGCTTCGACGACGGCCTCGGCCACGGGAGCCTCGGTCACGGTCGCCGTGCTCTCGGCCGTGGCCAGGGCCTCCGACGCTCCGCCGCGCGTGCGGCGGCGACGGCGCGGGGTGCGCGGCTCCGTCGCCTCGGGGGCCGCGACGGCCTCCTGAGCGGCGGGTGCGACCGGCGCGGTCGTGGCGGCCGGGGTGGCGGTGGCGTCCAGCGGGCTGCCGCCGCGCGTGCGGCGACGACGGCGCGGCGTGCGCGCGGGGCGCTCGTCCTCGGCCGCGGCGGGCGGGCCCGAACGGTCCCGGTCCCGGTCCCCCCGGTCACGATTGCGGTCGCGGCCACGCTCGCGGTCCTCCGTACGACCGCCGGAGCGGCCACCGCGGCCGCGCCCACCGGTCTCGCCGAGGTCCTCGATCTCCTCCGCGCCCAGACCCGCACGGGTCCGCTCGGCGCGCGGCAGAACACCCTTGGTGCCCACCGGGATGTCGAGCTCCTCGTACAGGTGCGGGGAGCTGGAGTACGTCTCGACCGGGTCGGGGAAGCCCAGGTCGAGGGCCTTGTTGATCAGCTGCCAGCGCGGGATGTCGTCCCAGTCGACCAGCGTGATCGCGATGCCCTTGGCGCCCGCACGGCCGGTGCGGCCGATGCGGTGCAGGTAGGTCTTCTCGTCCTCGGGGGACTGGTAGTTGATGACGTGCGTGACGCCGCCGACGTCGATGCCGCGCGCGGCCACGTCGGTGCAGACGAGCACGTCGACCTTGCCGTTGCGGAACGCGCGCAGCGCCTGCTCGCGGGCGCCCTGGCCGAGGTCGCCGTGCACGGCACCGGAGGCGAAGCCCCGGCGCTCGAGCTGCTCGGCGATGTCGGCGGCGGTCCGCTTCGTACGGCAGAAGATCATCGCGAGTCCACGGCCTTCGGCCTGGAGGATGCGCGAGACCATCTCGGGCTTGTCCATGTTGTGCGCGCGGTACACGTGCTGCTTCGTGTTCGCGACGGTCTGGCCCTCGTCGTCCGGCGCGGTGGCGCGGATGTGCGTGGGCTGCGACATGTAGCGACGGGCGAGGCCGATGACGGCGCCCGGCATGGTCGCCGAGAACAGCATCGTCTGGCGCTTCGCCGGAAGCATGTTGATGATCTTCTCGACGTCGGGCAGGAAGCCCAGGTCGAGCATCTCGTCGGCCTCGTCGAGCACCAGGCACTTGATGTGCTTGAGGTCGAGCTTGCGCTGGCCCGCGAGGTCGAGCAGTCGGCCCGGCGTGCCGACGACGATGTCGATGCCCTTCTTGAGGGCCTCGACCTGCGGCTCGTAGGCACGGCCGCCGTATATGGCGAGGACGCGGACGTTGCGCGCCTTGCCCGCGGTCAGGAGGTCGTTCGTCACCTGCTGGCAGAGCTCGCGGGTGGGGACGACGATGAGGGCCTGGGGCGCCTCGGTCAGCTGCTCGGGCTTGGCGCGGCCCGCTTCGACGTCGGCGGGGACGATCACGCGCTCCAGGAGCGGGAGTCCGAAGCCGAGCGTCTTGCCGGTGCCGGTCTTGGCCTGGCCGATGACGTCCGTGCCGGAAAGGGCGACGGGGAGCGTCATCTCCTGGATGGGAAAGGGATTGATGATGCCGACGGCCTCAAGGGCCTCGGCCGTCTCGGGAAGAATCCCGAGCTCTCGGAAAGTCGTAGTCAGGGCAATGCCTCTTCTGTGAGACGCGGCGCGAGGCGAACGCTGGGGGTCGTGACCGTGCCACTACCGCCGGCTGCTTGGGGGGCGGGCCGGGGGCGCGGGACCACTGCCTGCGCTCGAGCGCTCGTACCGCTGAGGTTCCCTCCTCATGCCGTACGCATCTGCGCGTACGCCCTGGAGGGCTGTCAGGTCGGAGCCGATCGGGCCACCGACCGGGCATCCTCATTCGTACGGCCCGTCGAATATTCAGCGGGCGCATTACCACTGTACCCCGGAATCTCGCATGCGTGTCCGGCGAATTGGTCACATGGTCGTGGTCACAGTGCATGACCAGGGCCTTCCGCGTTACGGCAGGCGGGCTATTGTGCGCTTCATGGAGACGTCTGACACCCCTGCCGAATCCGCCCCCGAACCCACCGGAGTCGCCGCCCAGGACTGGGCGAAAGCTTCCGCCGAGCCCCACTACCGTGCCGCGGTCGTGGACCTCCTCGGCGCACTCGCCTACGGGGAGCTCGCGGCGTTCGAGCGGCTCGCGGAGGACGCGAAGCTGGCGCCGACGCTCGGCGACAAGGCGGAGCTCGCGAAGATGGCGTCGGCCGAGTTCCACCACTTCGAGCAGCTCAGGGACCGGCTCTCGGCGATCGGCGCGGAGCCGACCGAGGCGATGGAGCCGTTCGTCGCCGCGCTCGACGGCTTCCACCGGCAGACCGCGCCGTCCGACTGGCTGGAGGGCCTGGTCAAGGCGTACGTCGGCGACTCGATCGCCAGCGACTTCTACCGCGAGGTGGCGGCCAGGCTGGACGCCGATACGCGCGAGCTGGTGCTCGGCGTCCTCGACGACACGGGGCACGCCAGCTTCGCCGTGGAGAAGGTGCGGGCCGCGATCGAGGCGGAGCCGCGTGTGGGCGGGCGGCTCGCGCTGTGGGCGCGGCGGCTGATGGGCGAGGCCCTTTCGCAGTCCCAGCGGGTCGTTGCCGACCGGGACGCGTTGTCGACCATGCTGGTCGGGGGCGTGGCCGATGGGTTCGACCTCGCTGAGGTCGGGCGGATGTTCTCTCGGATCACTGAGGCGCACACCAAGCGGATGGCTGCGCTTGGCCTTGCGGCCTAGCTGAACCGTGGGGGCCGTATTTCGGCTGCGGGCGCGCTGTGGCTTGTCGCGCAGTTCCCCGCGCCCCTTACGGGGCCCCAGTCCCGCGCCCCTACGCCGTAGCCGAGTGGCGCAGTCTGCCTCGGGTGGGGCGGAGCAGGAGTGAGAGCAGGGCCGCGGAGACCGCCACCGCGCCCGTGAGCGTCGCCGCGGCGTGGCCGGGGCCCAGTGCCATGTGCGTGATGAAGGCGCCGATGAGGGCGCCCGCGGGGCCCGTCGCGAGGACCAGGCTGCGCGCGGGCAGCCGGTGGCCGAGGCGGTGCGCGGTGGCCCAGGCCAGCGCGAGGCCGAGCAGTGCGGCGCCGAGTGCTTCGAGAATCATGGTGGTGCCTCCCTCGCGGCCAGGTGCAAATCGGTCGTAGCCGGTCTACCCCAGGCGGCCGGAATGCAACCCTCCGTGAGCCGGTGGCGGTGCCGTCATTTCGGTCAACACGCAAGAAGGGCCCGGTGGTTGGTGACCACCGGGCCCTTCTTGCGTGTGCGTCCTACAGGGCGCTGAAGCCCACCTTGCGCGCGGTGGGCTCGCCGAGCTCCACATACGCGAGGCGGTCGGCCGGAACCAGGACCTTGCGGCCGTGGTCGTCCACGAGGCTCAGCAGCGGCGACTTGCCGGTCAGCGCCTCGGACACCGCGCGCTCGATTTCCTCGGCACTCTGGCCGCTCTCCAGCACGATCTCGCGGGGCGCGTACTGCACGCCGATCTTGACCTCCACGGCTTTGTCCCTCCGACGGTCAGTCTGTGCGCGGCCGTCCGCGCCGTACCCAGCACACATTAGCCCGGTGAGGGGATGGGGAAGGCCGCGGCCATGAACGCCGGTAGCGAACACGGAACGGGAACAGAGGGGCGAGGGGTCAGTGACCCTCGATGCCGTGCAGCGGGAAGCCCGCGATGCCGCGCCAGGCGAGCGAGGTGATCAGCTCCACCGCCTTGTCGCGGGGCACCGTGCTGCCGCTGGCCAGCCAGTACCTCGCGACGACCTGCGAGTACCCGCCGAGCCCGACGGCGAGGAGCATCGCCTCGTCCCCGGGCAGGCCGGTGTCCTCGGCGATGACCTCGCAGATCGCCTCGGCGCACTGCAGCGTGACGCGGTCCACGCGCTCGCGGACCGCGGCCTCGTTGGTCAGGTCGGACTCGAAGACGAGGCGGAAGGCGCCGCCCTCGTTCTCCACGTACGCGAAGTAGGCGTCCATCGTCGCGGCGACGCGCAGCTTGTTGTCCGTGGTGGACGCGAGCGCCGTGCGGACGGACTGGAGAAGGGATTCGCAGTGCTGGTCGAGCAGTGCGAGGTAGAGGTCGAGCTTGCCCGGGAAGTGCTGGTAGAGCACCGGCTTGCTGACGCCGGCGCGCTCGGCGATGTCGTCCATCGCGGCCGCGTGGTACCCCTGTGCGACGAATACCTCCTGGGCAGCGCCCAGGAGCTGATTGCGTCGGGCACGGCGGGGCAGGCGTGTGCCCCTCGGGCGTGCTGCCTCTGTCTGCTCGATGGCTGTCACGCCGCCTCCCAATCGTCCGATGTGCGGTGAGCGCCGCGCCGCCATCGTACTTTTCGGTAACAGTGATGTGCGCGGTGCGAGCGCAGAATTTCACGTACTGGACCACCGCAGAAGGGCCTCGCAGCTGCGCGTAGCGGGGCAAACACGGTCAGGTCACCGCCGGCCTATCGGTAGTCGTCCTCGTCCAGACTGACGACGCGGGCCTGTTCGGCGAGGTCCGCCTCGTTCGCGGCGTCCGGATCGGCGTCCCGCAGGGAGTCGTCGTGCTGGGGTGTGAGGTCCGTGTGCTGCTCGGCGGAGTCGGCCTCGGGGGCCTCGACGTCGGCCTCGGCCGCCGCTGTCGCCTCGCTCTCGGCCTCGAAGGTCTCCGGGTCGCTGGGATCGACGGTCATCGTGGCTCTCTTCCCTAGTGGTGCCTAGTGGTGCGAGTGCCCTGTTCGCCCTCTTCTATGAGCGTAGGAGACACCCGTACGGGGCGCTATGTGATCGGTCGGCGAGCGGCGCGGAGGTTGCCCGTGATCCGTGTGAGATCTGTGACGGCGAACACGTGAACTACCGCGTGATCGTCTCGTAACATTGCCGCATGTCTTCGACCGAGCTGCCGAATCTCTTGGCCAGTGCCGTCGCACCCAAGCCGGGTGCCGTGGCGGTCGCGGCGGGCGAGCGGCTCGACTCCGTGGGCCTGCCGGGACTCACGCTGTCCGTGCGGTCGAGGCCCTCGACGCGCACCGGACTGCCACCCGCGCTGTACGTGCACGGGCTCGGCGGCTCCTCGCAGAACTGGTCGGCCCTGATGCCGCTCCTGGAAGACGTCGTGGACTGCGAGGCGCTCGATCTGCCGGGGTTCGGGGACTCCCCGCCACCGGACGACGGCGACTACTCCATCACCGGGCACGCGCGCGCGGTCATCCGTTATGTCGACGCGCGCGCCCGCGGCCCCGTCCACCTGGTCGCGAACTCGATGGGCGGCGCCGTCGCGACGCGCGTCGCCGCGGTCCGCCCCGATCTCGTCCGCACGCTGACGCTGGTGTCGCCCGCGCTCCCCGAGCTGCGGGTGCAGCGCACGGCGCTGCCGACCGGGCTGCTCGCGGTGCCGGGCGTCGCGTCGCTCTTCACCAAGCTCACCAAGGACTGGACGGCCGAGCAGCGGGTGCGCGGCCTCATGGGGCTCTGTTACGGCGATCCCGGCAGAGTGACGCCGGAAGGGTTCAGCGCCGCGGTGCGGGAGATGGAGCGCAGGCTTCAGCTCCCTTATTTCTGGGACGCGATGGCGCGTTCGGCGCGCGGGATCGTGAACGCGTACACGCTGGGCGGCCAGCACGGTCTGTGGCGGCAGGCGGAGCGGGTGCTCGCGCCGACCCTGCTCGTCTACGGAGGGCGCGATCTGCTCGTCTCGTACCGCATGGCCCACCGGGCGGCCGCCGCGTTCCGCGACTCGCGGTTGTTGACCCTGCCGGAGGCGGGGCACGTGGCGATGATGGAATATCCGGAGACCGTGGCCACGGCCTTCCGCGAACTCCTCGCGGATACGGGCGAGTTGGCCGGTCATCGTACGGATTCAGGGAGCTGAGGCGGCGCGTGGGACGTCATAGCCGTCGCGGACCTGTCGACACCGAGAACACCACGGGCACCTCTGGCATACCGCTCGCACAGAGCGCGAGCCGCCCGCCCAGTCCCGGCACCGGGCGCCGACGGAAGGTACCGGCACCGTCGTCGACCGGGACGTCGGCGCCGGACGGCACTCCGGCTCATGGGACCCCGGCCCACGGTGCTCCGCATGTGCGTGGCGGGCATCCCGAGCAGCGGGAGCCCGGTGGCGGCTGGGGCGACGTCACGGACAGCGGCTCCGGGCCGCGGATGGGCGCCGGGTACACGGTGCCGGGACCCCGGCGCGAGTACGTCACGGCCTTTCCCGAGCGCGGCGGCGACCGGAACGGCACGCCCCCGGCGGGATCGCCGACGGCCACCCCGTCGCCGAGCGCGCCCCCGCCGCCCCGCGACCCGTACGCCTCCGTCACCGACTGGGACGAGGACCCCGATGCCCCGCTCGGCGCCGACGGCGGCGAGACCGACGCGGAGCCCGAGGGCGAAGGCCGCGCGAAGAGCGGCAAGGGCCGCGCCTTCACCGGCATCGCGGCCGCCGCGGTGACCACCGTGCTCGCGGTCGTCGTGGCGGGTCAGGTCGCCGACGGGGGCAAGGACTCGAACACGGAGAGCCGGTCCGCGCCCGACGGCGGCGCGCGCGACACCGACGATCCGGCCTCGCGCTCCGATGCCCGGGTGGCGCCGACCAAGAAGCCGGAAGCGACCCCGGCGACGTACGAGCAGAAAATGGGCAAGAAATACCCGCTGGACGCGAAGCTGAAGGCGTCCGGGGACTTCGCCGCGATATCCGGATTCGACAAGGCGCCCGGTAAGGGACGGCTCTGGAAGTATCGCGTCGACGTCGAGAAGGGTCTCGGTCTGGACGGTGAACTCTTCGCGAAGGCCGTGCAGAAGACCTTGAACGACGACCGGAGTTGGGCCCACGCGAAGGCCCGCACCTTCGAGCGGATATCGTCGGGGAAGCCCGATTTCGTCATTACCCTCGCGAGCCCGGGAACGACCGCCGACTGGTGCGCGAAATCCGGTCTCGACACGACCCAGGACAATGTGTCCTGCGATTCCGCGGCGACGGAACGCGTGATGATCAATGCCTATCGGTGGGCGCAGGGCGCGAAGACCTACGGCGACGCCGTGCGGAAGGAATTCGGCAACGCCATCTTCCCGTACCGCCAGATGCTGATCAATCACGAGGTCGGGCACCGGCTCGGCTACAACCACACGGACTGCGACAAGGACGGGGACCTCGCGCCCGTCATGCAGCAGCAGACCAAATTCCTTGATCACGACGGGATCACCTGCAAGGCCAACCCCTGGGTGTTTCCCAAGCGTTGAGCCGGGGGAGCCGGGGGGCTCCGGCGGTCGCTTTGACATCCGTCGGAAGTTCGTTCATATTTCTCCGCATGTCGAACAGTCACGCCCCGTCGAGCGCCGCCATTGAGCTGGCGCTGTTCGGCGTGACCGCGCTCTGCGTGGCCGACATTCACTGTTGCTGACGACCGCCCCGGTGCGTGCGTCGCCTTTTCCCCGCTTCGGCCGTCCGTAGACCTTTCGTAGGCCCTCGACCGTCCGCTGCTGGATCTCGCTGCTTTTTCCCACGCCTGTCCGGGGTGAGCTCTGCTCAATTCCTGCTGCTCCGCTGCCGTTTCGCAGCGCTCCCCGAGAGGCCTCCTTCCGATGCGTCAAACGTCCGTCATAGCCCGCCGCGTGGCAGCGGCATCCGTCAGCCTGGTCCTGGCCTCTGGCGTCGCCGCCTGCGCGGGCCCGAAGGACAACGACGCGGGCAGCGGCGGCGACGGCAAGCCCGCCAAGGGCGGCACGCTCTCCGTGCTCAACCGCGACCCGCAGACCGACTTCGACCCCGCGCGCCTCTACACCTCCGGCGGCGGCAACGTGCCGAGCCTCGTCTTCCGCACGCTGACCACCCGCAACCGCGAGGACGGCGCCAAGGGCGCCGAGGTCGTCCCCGACCTCGCCACGGACCTGGGCAAGCCGAGCAAGAACGCCACCGTATGGACGTACACCCTGAAGAAGGGCGTCAAGTACGAGGACGGTTCGCCGATCACCTCGGCCGACGTGAAGTACGGCATCGAGCGGTCCTTCGCCGCCGAACTCAGCGGTGGCGCGCCCTACTTGAGGGACTGGCTGGTCGGCGGGGACAAGTACCAGGGCCCGTACAAGGACAAGGGCGGCAAGGGTCTCGCGTCCATCGAGACGCCCGACGAGCGCACCATCGTCTTCCATCTGAACAAGCCCGAGGGCGAATTCCCCTACCTGGCGACGCAGACGCAGTTCACCCCCGTACCGAAGGCCAAGGACAAGGGCACCAAGTACGAGGAGCACCCGGTCTCGTCCGGGCCCTACAAGGTCGTCAAGAACGAGAACGACGGTGAGCGACTGCGCCTGGAGCGCAACCCGCACTGGTCCGCCAAGACCGACCCGGAGCGCAAGGCCTACCCGGACGTCATCGACGTGCGCTCCGGACTCGACTCCTCCGTCATCAACCAGCGGCTCTCCGCTAGCCAGGGCGCGGACGCCGCCGCCGTCACCACCGACACCAACCTCGGCCCCGCCGAGCTCGCCCAGCTCGGCGGCAAGGACGACAAGGCCGCCCACGTCGGCACCGGGCACTTCGGCTACACCAACTACCTGGCCTTCAACCCGAAGGTGAAGCCCTTCGACGACCCCAAGGTGCGCCAGGCCATCTCG
The DNA here is from genome assembly GCF_008704495.1 of Streptomyces kanamyceticus. NCBI lineage: Bacteria > Bacillati > Actinomycetota > Actinomycetes > Kitasatosporales > Streptomycetaceae > Streptomyces > Streptomyces kanamyceticus. Next base: position 3,623,408 of record NZ_CP023699.1, on the reverse strand, counting down.
TACGCCGTGGACCGCTCCTCGGTGGTCAACGCCGCCGGCGGCTCCTCGCTCGCCGAGCCCGCCACGACCTACCTCCCCAACCAGAAGTCCTTCGGATACACGAAGTACGACCACTTCCCCGCGGGGGAGAACGGCAACGCGAAGAAGGCCAAGGAGCTCCTGAAGAAGGCCGGGTACGAGGACGGGCTCACCGTCACCCTGACGCACTCCAACGCCAAGGACTTCGAGACCAGCCCGGAGATCGCCACGGCCCTCCAGGACGCCCTGAAGAAGGCCGGAATCACCGTCAAGCTCAAGGGACTCGAGGACAACGACTACAAGGACACCGTCCACAGCGCCAAGAAGGAGCCGGGTCTCTTCCTCGCGCACTGGGGTGCCGACTGGCCCTCCGGCGGGCCCTTCCTCGCGCCCATCTTCGACGGGCGGCAGATCGTCGAGGACGGCTACAACTTCAACTCCGGCTTCCTGAACGACAAGTCCGTCAACGACGAGATCGACGAGATCAACAAGCTCACCGACCTGAAGGCGGCCGCCGAGCGCTGGGGCGCCCTCGACAAGAAGATCGGCGAGCAGGCGCTGACCGTGCCGCTGTTCCACCCGGTCTACAAGCGGCTCTACGGCAAGGACGTCAAGAACGTCGTCATCAGCGACTGGACCGGCGTGCTCGACATCTCCCAGGTCGCGGTGAAGTAGTCGTGACGACCTTCTGGCGGCGGCTGCGCGAGCAGCGCGCCGCCCTCGTCGCGGCGGTCGTCGTCGCGCTGCTCGTCCTGGTGGCGCTCGCCGCGCCGCTGCTCACCGCCATCGCGGGGCAGGACCCCACCACGTACCACCCGGATCTCATCGACTCGGCGCGCGGCGGCGTGCCCATCGGCTCCTTCGGCGGGATCAGCGCCGAGCACTGGCTCGGCGTCGAACCGCAGACCGGGCGCGACCTCTTCGCCCGCCTCGTGTACGGCGCGCGGGTCTCGCTCGGCGTCGCGCTCGCCGCGACCGTCGTCCAGGTGTTCCTCGGCGTCGTCGTCGGCGTCGCGGCCGGGATCGGCAACCGCTGGGTGGACCAGCTGCTCAGCCGCGCCACCGACGTCATGGTGGCGCTGCCACTGATGGTCCTCGCGCTCGCGCTGATGGCGATCGTGCCGAGCGGATTCCCGCGTCCCGTGCTCGTCGCCCTGGTCATCGGGCTCGTCGCCTGGGGGAACATGGCCAAGATCGTGCGCGCCCAGACGGTCACGCTCAAGGAACTCGACTACGTGGCCGCCGCGCGGCTCAGCGGCTGGGGCACCGTGCGGATCGCCCGGCGCGAGCTGCTTCCCGCGCTGGCCGCGCCCGTCATCACCTACGCCGCGCTGCTCGTCCCCGTGAACATCACGGTCGAGGCCGCGCTGTCGTTCCTCGGTGTGGGCGTGAAGCCGCCGACCGCGTCGTGGGGACAGATGCTCACGTCCGCCGACGTCTGGTACCAGGCGGCGCCGCAGTACCTGCTCCTGCCCGCGGGCGCGCTGTTCGTCACCGTGCTCGCGCTCACCGTCCTCGGTGACGGGGTGCGCACCGCGCTCGACCCGCGGGCCGCGTCCCGGCTGCGGGTCGGCACGGGCCGCAAGAGGGAGGCCAAGGCATGACCGGATTCCTGCTGCGGCGCCTGCTCGGCGCCGTCGCCACGCTGTTCGCCCTCTCGGTGATCGTCTACGCGGTGTTCTACGCGGCGCCCGGCGACGTCGCCCAGATCACCTGCGGACCGCGCTGCTCGCCCGCCCAAGTGCAGCAAGTCGCCGAGCAGTTGCGGCTCGACGACCCCCTCTACGTCCGCTACTGGGACTTCCTTCAGGGCATCTTCGTCGGCCAGGACTACTCGACCGGCACGGCGGTGGAGCACTGCGACGCGCCCTGCCTCGGCCTCTCCTACCAGAGCGACCAGCAGGTCACCGAGCTGATCCTGACGAAGCTGCCGGTCACCGCGTCCCTCGCGCTCGGCGCGATGGTGATGTGGCTGATCCTCGGCGTGGGCACCGGCGTGCTCTCCGCCTGGCGGCGCGGCCGCCTCAGCGAGCGGGTGCTCACCGCCGTCACGCTCGCGGGCACGGCGACGCCCGTCTTCGTCATCGGCCTGCTGCTGATGATCGTGGTCTGCGGCCAGCTCCAGTGGCTGCCCTTCCCGCAGTACGTCGAATTCGGCGACGACCCGACGCAGTGGGCGTGGAACCTGCTGCTTCCCTGGCTCTCGCTGGCCCTCATCGAGGCCGCCAAGTACGCGCGCCTGACCCGCTCGTCGATGCTGGAGACGCTCGCCGACGACCACGTGCGCACCTTCCGCGCGTACGGCGTGGGGGAGAGGTCCATCATCGGCAGGCACGCGCTGCGCGGCGCCCTGGCGCCCGTCATCGCGCTGACCGCCAACGACGTCGGGTCGATGTTCGGCGGCGCGGTGCTCAGCGAGACGCTGTTCGGCCTGCCCGGCATCGGGCGCGAACTCGTGCACGCCGTCAAGGTCGTCGACCTGCCGGTGGTGGTCGGGATGGTCATGGTCACCGGCTTCTTCGTGGTGCTCGCCAATGCCGTCGCGGACGTGCTGTACGCGGTGGCCGACCGACGGGTGGTCCTTGTATGAGTCTCGTCCAGGTCACGGACCTCTCCGTGGAGTTCGCATCGGGCGTACGCGCCGTGGACGGGCTCTCCTTCTCGCTCGACGCGGGCGGCGCGCTCGCCCTGGTCGGCGAGTCGGGGTCCGGCAAGTCGACCGTGGCGGCCGCGCTGCTCGGCCTGCACCGGGGCACCGGGGCGCGGGTCACCGGCTCCGTCCTGGTCGACGGCGTCGACGTGGCGCAGGCACCGGACGCGGAGCTGCGGCGGCTGCGCGGCGGGACCGCCGCGATGGTCTTCCAGGATCCGCTGTCCTCCCTGGACCCGTACTACGCGGTGGGCGACCAGATCGCCGAGGTGTACCGGGTGCACACGGGAGCCTCCCGGCGGGCGGCACGCGCGCGTGGCGTGGAGGTGCTCGACCGGGTCGGCATCCCCGACGCCGCGCGCCGCTCGCGGGCGCGGCCGCACGAGTTCAGCGGCGGCATGCGCCAACGCACGCTCATCGCCATGGCGTTGGCCTGCGAACCCGCGCTCCTGGTCGCCGACGAGCCGACCACCGCGCTCGACGTGACCGTCCAGGCCCAGATCCTCGACCTGCTGCACACGCTGCGCCAGGAGACCGGCATGGGGCTGCTCCTGGTCACGCACGACGTGGGCGTCGCCGCGGAGAGCGTGGACGACGTCCTGGTCATGCGCGGCGGGCGCGCCGTGGAGCGGGGCGCGGTGCGCGACGTGCTCGGGGCGCCGCGCGAGGCGTACACCCGGGAGCTGCTCGACGCGGTGCCCCGGGTGGACGTGCCGCGCGGGCGCGCCGCCGCTGAGCGGGGCGAGGTCGTCCTCGAAGCCGTCGGTCTGCGGCGGGAGTTCGGGCGGGGCCGACGGGCCCTCACGGCGGTCGACGGGGTGTCGCTCACCGTGCGCGCGGGCGAGACCCTCGGGATCGTGGGGGAGAGCGGCAGCGGCAAGACGACGCTGGGCCGCATGCTGGTTGGCCTCCTGGAGCCGAGCGCCGGGCAACTCCGTCACGGGGGTGCGGAGCAGCCCGGCGGCCGGGTCAGGACCGATGTGCAGATGGTGTTCCAGGACCCGGTGTCCTCGCTCAACCCGCGGCGCTCCATCGGCGAGTCCATCGCGGATCCGCTGCGCGCACGGGGGGCCGAGGACTCCCTCGTACGGGAACGGGTGAGCGATCTCCTGTCCCGCGTCGGGCTCGAACCCGCGCACTACGACCGCTATCCGCACGAGTTCAGCGGCGGTCAGCGCCAGCGCGTCGGCATCGCGCGGGCGCTCGCCGCCGAACCCCGGATCATCGTGTGCGACGAGCCGGTCTCCGCGCTCGACGTCACGACGCAGGCCCAGGTGACCGAACTGCTCGCCGAGCTGCAGCGGGAGCTGGGGCTCGCGCTGGTCTTCATCGCGCACGATCTCGCGGTCGTACGGCAGGTCAGCGACCGGGTCGCGGTGATGCGGGCGGGCCGGATCGTGGAGTGCGGTCCGGCGGAGGAGGTGTACGGAGCGCCCCGCGATCCGTACACGAAGCGGCTGCTCGCTGCCGTGCCCGCGCTCGACCCCGAGGCGGCGGCGCGGCGTCGGAAGGCGCGCGAGGAGCTGGCCGCGGACGGCCAGGAGATGGCCGCAGCCTAACTCTCCGTAGCGAAAAGGGGCTTCCCGGGTGCTATAGCGCGACGGAACGCTACCGACGCGGGAAAGTTACGGCCGTTCACCCCTTCTGGTGGCGCGATGGACAACCGTCCATCGCGCCACCGGCATGACCGCATACGTTCGTCCCGCTGCGAGCCGCCGGACCAACGGCGGCTCCTCAAACGGGAGATCGGGGGTGCACTCGTGCGCATCGGACTGCTTACGGAGGGTGGCTATCCGTATGTGAGCGGTGAGGCCAGGCTGTGGTGCGACCGGCTCGTGCGAGGGCTGGAGCGGCACGAATTCGACGTCTACGCGCTCAGCCGCGGCAGGCAGCAGGAGGAGCAGGGCTGGATCGCCCTCCCGCCCCAGGTCAGCCGGGTGCGCACGGCGCCGCTGTGGACCGCCGACGATGCCGCGCTGTCCGGCGCGGGCCCCCGGGGAGGCCATGGAAGGCGGGCCAGGCGCCGGTTCACGGAGTGCTTCGGGGAGCTGGCGGCGGTGATCTGCCGGGGCGATTCCGGGGGCGGCGCGGCCGACGCGGCGCACAGCTCCCAGGATGTGGCGGACCGTTTCGGCAACGCGCTGTACGGACTCGCCGAACTCGCCCGCGACGAAGGCGGCCTGGCCGGTGCCCTGCGCTCCGAGGCCGCCGTGCGCGCCCTGGAGAGCGCCTGCCGTGCGCCCGGCGCGCTGCGCGCCGCCCGCACCGTCCGGGTCCCCGACCTGCTCGCCGTCGCGGGCCTCATCGAGCGCGCGCTGCGCCCCCTCTCCCTCGACTGGTACGCCGACGACGCGCTCGGCGCGGTCGATCTGTGCCATGCCACCTCCGGCGGACCCGCGGCGCTGCCAGGGCTGCTTGCCAGGCACTTCGCCGGAGTGCCGCTGCTCGTCACCGAGTACGGGGTGCAGCTGCGCGCGCACTACCTCGCCGCGGGCGACACCGGCCTGAGCGCCCCCGCACGCGCCCTGCTCGCCTCCTTCCACGGCCTGCTCGCCGCCGAGGTGTACGACAGGGCCACCCTCATCACCCCCGGCAACACGCACGCCCGCCGCTGGCAGGAGCGCTGCGGCGCCGACCGGGCCAAGCTGCGCACGGTCTACCCCGGCATGGCGTCGGACCGCTTCACGGATGTCGGCGAGAGCGGCTACGACGACCTCACCGCCGACCGCGGCACCCTCTTGTGGGTCGGCCGCATCGAGCCCGCCAAGGACCTGATCTCCCTGCTGCACGCCTTCGCGGACGTCCGCAAGGAGGAGCCCGGCGCGCGGCTGCGCATCGTCGGGGCGCCCGCCGAAGGGCCCGAGGCGGCCGCCTATCTGGCGCACTGCAGGGCGCTCGCCGCGCAGCTCTTCCCGGACGAGGCCGACGGCGCGCACGCGGTCGGCGACAACCCCGTCTCCTTCGAGGAGATCGGCGGGCCCGAGACCCCGGAGCTCGCCGACGCGTACGCGGCCGCGGGCGTCGTCGTCCTGTCGAGCGTCGTCGAGGGCTTCCCGATCAGCCTCGTCGAGGCCATGTACTGCGGCCGCGCGACCGTCTCGACGGACGTCGGCGCGGTCGTGGAGGTCATCGGCGGCACGGGTCTCGTCGTGCCGCCGCGCAATCCGCGGGCGCTCGCGGAGGCGTGCGTGGCGCTCCTGCGCGACCCCGAGCGCTGTGCGCGCCTGGGCGCGGCGGCGCGGGCGAGGGCGCTCGAACTCTTCACCGTCGAGCAGAACGTCGCGGCCTTCCGCGGGATCTATCTGGAGATCGTCTCGCACTGCCCGGTGCGCAGGGAGGCCCTCGACGAGTCGGGCGAACCGGTGCCGTTCGCGAACCCCGCGGAGGCGTCCGTGCCGGGCCGCTGGGCGGTCGCGGTGGGGCGCGCGTCCGGCATGGAGCCCGGCAGCGAGAGCGCGGGGGTGCCGAGGTGGGCCGTGGAACGTGTGCCCGCGGACGCCGAGTTGAAGGGGGCGGCCGTATGAACGGCGTGGAGCGGCAGGGATCCGACGCGGTGGACGCGCCCCGGGCGCCGCGGGGCGCGGACGGCTGGGACGCGCGGTCGGAGGAGCTTCTCGCGGGCGCGGCAACGGAGTTGATGCCGGGGGAGCCGGGGGCGTCAGTCCGGGTTCCTGAGTTCGGGGCGTCGATTCCTGCCTTTGGGGAGGCGGGTTCGGGATCCGGTGCGGGTGCGGGTGCCGGTGCGGGCAGGGCGGGGCGCGCGCGGGCCGCGGTCGCCAAGGTGGGGCGGCGCGGCGGCGTCGACCCCGTGAAAGCGCTGATGCACCGGCACCGTGAGTTGTGCGCCCGCGCCGTCGACCCGCTGGAGATCGCCGCGGGCCTGGAGGCGCACGGCGTGACCGACAGGGCCGCGGCCCGCTTCCGCCACCGTGATGTGTTCGCCCTGGCCGAGGAGATGTACGCGCGCGTGCCGCGCGCCGGCGACGACGACACCGACCACGCGTCGCCGAGCGCCGCCGACGGCGTACCGGGCGTGCCCGAAGTACCCCGGGGGTGGGCCCTGTTCGCGCTGCTGCCCGGTGCGGTGTGCGCGCTCGCCGTCGGCGGAATCGCCCTCTCCGCAGGAGCCGCGCGGCTCGCGCTGGGGCTCGGGGGCGCGGTCGCCGTGGCGGTGGCCCTGCGCATCGCCCTCCGGTACGGGCCACTGCGCACCTCGGCCCGTCCGGCGCCGTCCACGCGCGCGTGGACGTGCTTCCTCCTCGCGTACGCACTCCTGGGCGACGGGCTGTTGGCGGGCGCCGTGGCGGGCGGACCCGACGAGCTCTGGACGCCGTCCTTCGCCGCGGCCCTCGCTCTCTCCCTCGCCGTCGCGCCCGCGATCTGGTGCGCCCGGCTGTTCGCCGTGCGGGCCGGGGGGCGGCTCGGGGCCAGCCGCGGACTCGATGAATTCGCCCACGCGGTGCGGCCGTTGCTCCTCGGCGCGGTCGGCATCTTCCTGGCGGCGCTCGCGGCCCTCCTCGTGCTGTCCGGTGCGGTGCTGGGCGAGTGGGGCGATGCGCCCGGCGGCGTGCCGGGCGGCGCGTCCGGTGCCGCGCTCGGCGACGTGTCCGGCGGTGCCCTCGGCGGGGCCGGTGCGCTCGGGGCGCTGCTGCTGCTCGCACGGCTGCTCGGGGCGTACGGCTCCACGCGGGCGCCCGCCCTGCTGCTCGGCGCGGCCGGTGCGGCCGAAGCGGTGGCCGTGGCCCTGGTGTTCGCGGGGCGGCTGCCCGGCTGCGAGGTGCTCGCGGAACCCGTCACGGCCGTCGTCGACGTCTGGGGCCCCGGCGCCGTACCCACCCTCGCCTGCGGCATCGCGGCCCTCGCCCTGCTGATCCACGCGACCAGGACCCTGACCAGGGCCTCCGCCCACGCCCGCCCCGGCGACGCGCTGTGAACCGGCGCGACGCGAGCGCCCGCGTCGGGAGCGCCCCCGACCGCACCTCAGCCCGCCCCGCAGGGGCCCTCGCGCACCACCGTGCAGACCACTCTCCCGCGGGGCCGACACCGCGGGCCTTATCCCGTGCACCACGGCAACCTCCCGAAGGAGAAAGACAGATGATCACCCGCAGCCGCCTCCACCTCCGCCTCCGCGCGGTAACCCCGGGAGGCCCCCGATGAGGGTGCTGCTGATCGGAGCCAACGGCTACCTCGGCCGCTTCGTCGCCGACCGGTTGCTCGCCGACCCGGCGGTGCAGCTGACCGCGCTCGGCCGCGGCGACGACTCGGACGTACGCTTCGACCTCGCGAGCGGCAGTCCCGGCGCGCTGACCCGCTTCCTCGACGCGGTGCACCCGGGCGTCGTCATCAACTGCGCGGGTGCCACGCGAGGGGGTGCCCGCGAGCTGACCCGGCACAACACCGTCGCCGTCGCCACCATCTGCGAGGCCCTGCGCCGCAGCGGCTGCGGGGCCCGGCTCGTGCAGCTGGGCTGCGGCGCCGAATACGGGCCGAGCCAGCCGGGATCCTCGACCGCGGAGGACGCGGTGCCACGGCCCGGCGGGCCCTACGGCGTCAGCAAGCTGGCGGCCACCGAACTCGTGCTCGGCTCCGGGCTCGACGCCGTCGTCCTGCGCGTGTTCTCGCCCGCGGGCCCCGGCACCCCCGCGGGCTCCCCGCTCGGGCGGCTCGCGGAGGCCATGCGGCGCGCCATGCAGGCGGGCGACGGCGAGCTCAAGCTCGGCGGCCTCGGCGTGCAGCGGGACTTCGTCGACGTACGGGACGTGGCGCGCGCCGTGCACGCCGCCTCGCTCTCCGCCGCCCAGGGCGTGGTGAACATCGGCGCGGGCCGCGCCGTGCGGCTGCGCGACGCGGCCGCCGTGCTCGCCCGCGTCGCGGGATACGGCGGTGCGCTGCACGAACTGGACCAGGTGCCCGTACGGCCATCCATCGGGCACCCCCGCACCGAATCAGAGCACGGGGCCCCGGCCGCGTACCCCTACCCGGACGGCTGCGGCAGCTGGCAGCAGGCGGACGTGCGCACCGCGCGCGACCGGCTCGGCTGGCGGCCCCGCATCAACCTCGAAGAGTCACTCGCCGACATCTGGATGGAGGCCGCATGCCGCATCTGACCAGGACCGCTTGGGGCACCGCGAGCACCGACGTACGCATCGGCTTCGGCATTCCGGGCTTCGCCCACCCGCTCGTGGCCGCCGCCGAATGGTCCGAACTCACCCGCCCAGGAACCCCTTTGAAGTGGGTTGTCCTGAATGTCGCGAACGGACCAGGGGAGCGCCCCGATCCACACTGCCTGGAGGCGGCGGGGCGGCTGCGGAACGCGGGCGTCCGCGTCCTCGGGCACCTCGACATGACGTACGGCGCCCGCCCCTTCGGCGAGTTGGTCTCCGACGCCCACCGCTATCTCGACTGGTACCAGGTCGACGGCTTCTCGCTGGACCGCTGTCCCACCGAGCGGGCCGCGCTGCCCGAGGTCCGCAGGACGGTCGCGACGCTGCGCGCACTGATCGACGACGCGCACATCGTGCTCGGCCACGGCACCCATCCGTACCCCGGATATGCCGAGACCGGCGACCAGTTGGTGACCTTCACGGGCCCGTGGAGCGACTACCGCTGGTCGCAGGTGGCCGAGTGGACCGCCGACTATCCGCCCGAGCGTTTCTGCCACTTCGTGCACGGCATGCCGCGCGGGCATCTGGAGGAGGCGTTGCGCATCGCGCGCTGGCAGGGCGCCTCGACGATCTACTTCACCGACCGGGTCGGTGACGGCGGTACGAACGCGCCCTGGGAGTCCATGCCCGGTTACTGGGACGAAATCGTCTCGCGCATCGGAACAGGTGTCTCGGAATGAAGGAGGGCGTGGCAGTGTTACACGCAGAACAACCGTTCCGAATTTCCGACCAACGGAGTCCCCGTGTCGCTGCCACCCCTGGTCGAGCCCGCCTCTGAGCTCACCGTCGACGAGGTCCGCAGGTACTCCCGCCACCTGATCATCCCCGATGTCGGGATGGACGGGCAGAAGCGGCTGAAGAACGCCAAGGTGCTCTGTGTGGGCGCCGGTGGTCTCGGATCGCCCGCCCTGATGTACCTGGCCGCCGCCGGTGTGGGCACGCTCGGCATCGTCGAGTTCGACGAGGTCGACGAGTCCAACCTGCAGCGCCAGATCATCCACAGCCAGGCGGACATCGGCCGCTCCAAGGCGGCGTCCGCGAAGGACTCGGTCCTCGGCATCAACCCGTACGTGAACGTGATCCTCCACGAAGAGCGGCTCGAGGCCGAGAACGTGATGGACATCTTCAGCCAGTACGACCTGATCGTCGACGGCACGGACAACTTCGCGACCCGCTACCTGGTCAACGACGCGTGCGTGCTGCTCAACAAGCCGTACGTCTGGGGTTCCATCTACCGCTTCGACGGCCAGGCCTCCGTCTTCTGGAGCGAGCACGGTCCGTGCTACCGCTGCCTCTACCCGGAGCCCCCGCCGCCCGGCATGGTCCCCTCCTGCGCCGAGGGCGGCGTCCTCGGCGTGCTGTGCGCGTCGATCGGCTCCATCCAGGTCACCGAGGCGATCAAGGTCCTCACGGGCACGGGCGACGCGCTGGTCGGCCGCCTGATGATCTACGACGCCCTGGAGATGCAGTACCGCCAGGTCAAGGTCCGCAAGGACCCCGACTGCGCGGTCTGCGGCGAGAAGCCCACCGTCACCGAGCTCATCGACTACGAGGCCTTCTGCGGCGTCGTGTCGGAGGAGGCCCAGGAGGCGGCGGCCGGTTCGACGATCACTCCCAAGCAGCTCAAGGAGTGGATCGACGGCGACGAGAAGATCGAGATCATCGACGTCCGCGAGCCGAACGAGTACGAGATCGTCTCCATCCCCGGCGCCAAGCTGATCCCCAAGAACGAGTTCCTCATGGGCACCGCCCTGGAGAGCCTTCCGCAGGACAAGAAGATCGTCTTGCACTGCAAGACGGGTGTCCGCAGTGCGGAAGTCCTCGCGGTCCTGAAGTCGGCGGGCTTCTCGGACGCGGTGCACGTGGGCGGCGGCGTGATCGGCTGGGTCAACCAGATCGAGCCCGATAAGCCGGTCTACTAGACAAGCCGGTCTACTAGGCGTAGCGCCTGAACGGAGACGGGGGGCCCGCACCTTTTGGTGCGGGCCCCCCGTTCTTGCGTCAACTGCTCGCCTTGAGGGCTCGTCCTCAAACGCCGGACGGGCTTGGTTCCCCGCGGGTTCCCTCAGGACGAGCAGACCTTGCCGTCCTTCGGGACCGTGCCGGTGAGGAGGTAGTCGTTGACCGTGCCGTCCACGCAGTCGCTGCCGTTGCCGTACGCCCCGTGGCCCTCGCCCTTCCAGGTCAGCAGCGTGCCGACGCCCTTGCCGAGCTCGTCCGCCATCTTGCGGGCGCCTTCGTAGGGGGTCGCCGGGTCGCCGGTGTTGCCGACGACGAGGATCGGGGCGGCGCCGGGGGCGCTCACCTCGGGGGACTCGTACTGTCCGGCCACCGGCCAGTCGTGGCACCAGCCCGCCGTGTCCCAGCCGAGGAACTCGCCGAAGACCGGGGAGATCTCACGGAACCGGCCGAGCCGCTGCTTCGCCTCCTCCGGAGTCGTCCGCGCCTTGTCGTCCAGGCAGGAGATCGCCCGCTGCGAGTGGCTCTGCGTGCTGTAGTGGCCGGACGGATCGCGTTCGTTGTAGGCGTCGGCGAGCTGAAGGAGCGCCGTGCCGTCGCCCTTCTCCGCGTCCTGGAGGGCGCGGGTCAGCGTCGGCCAGGTCTGCTTGCTGTAGAGCGTGATGGTGATGCCGGTCATCGCCAGGGACTCGGTCAGCTCGCGGTCGCCCGAGGTGCGCAGCGGCTCGGCGTCGAGGCCCTTGAGCAGCTTCACGACCTTCGCGGAGCCCTTCTTCGGGTCCTCGCCGAGCGAGGTGAAGTAGTTGTCGAGGGCGCGCTGGAAACCGCGTGCCTGGTTCTCCGCGTGGCCCACGGAGTCCGCGCTGGGGTCGACGACCGCGTCGAGGGCCAGGCGGCCGACCCGCTTGGGGAACAAGTGCGCGTACGTCCCGCCGAGTTCGGTGCCGTACGAGATGCCCATGTAGTGCAGCTTGTCGTCGCCGAGGACCTGGCGCATGACGTCCATGTCGCGGGCGGCGTCGGCCGTGGAGACATGGCCGATGACCTTCTTCGCCCCGCGCGCGCAGCCCGCGCCGAAGTCGGCCGCGTCCTTGAAGTACGTCTCCTCCTCGGCCGCCGTGTCCGGCGTGAGGTCCACCTTCCGCTCGGCGGCCTGCGTCGCGCTGTCGTCGCGGCACCGCACGCCCTCGCTGGCCGCGACGCCGCGCGGGTCGAAGCTGACCAGGTCGTAGCGGGTGCGCAGCTTGTCGTACATGTCGGCGAAGGAGGGCAGCCCGGAGACGCCCGAGCCGCCGGGGCCGCCGAAGTTGAAGAGCAGGGAGCCGATGCGGTCGCTCTTCTTGCCGGTGGTCTTGGCGGTGGTCTTGGCGGTCGATGTGGCACGGATCAGGGCGATGCCGATCGTCTCGCCCTTCGGCTTCGCGTAGTCGAGGGGGACCTTGAGGGTCGAGCACTGCCATTGCGCGCCCGGCGCGGTGCCTCCCTCGGGCGCCTCGCAGCGGGACCAGTCCAGCTTCTGTGCGGTGACCGAGGGCGGCAGGGAGGAGGAGGGGTCGGGCTTCGGCGCCGCGTCCGAGCCGCTCGCCGCGGAGTCCTCGCCGCTGCTCTTGCCGCTGCCTTTGGCGTCCCCCTCGCCGTCGTCCGAAGAACAGCCGACGGCGAGCCCCGCCATCAGGACCCCGGCCGCGGCCAGGGCCGCGGAACGCACGAAACGCTGCATGGACGCGCTTCCCCCCTTGGAAGACAGTCAGGCCATAGTAGGCGGGGCCACTGACAGCGGCCGGGGCGGTGGTGCGAGTGTGGGTGTGGGTGTGGGGGCGGGTGCCGAGGTCAGCCGCAGACCGTTCCCGCCTTCGGCACGGTGCCGTCAAGGAGATAGCCGTTCACCGCGTCCCGTACGCACGCGTTCTTGCTGTCGTACGCCCCGTGGCCCTGGCCCTTGTACGTCAACTCGACCCCGACGCCCTTGCCCAGCGCCTGCGCCATCTTGCGCGCGCCTTCGTAGGGCGTGGCCGGGTCGCCCGTGTTGCCGATGACGACGATGGGCGGCGCCCCTTGCGCACCGACGTTCGGGTGGTCGGCCTGGCCCTCCACCGCCCAGTCCGTGCAGCCGACCATGCCCCAGGCCAGGTAGTCGCCGAACAGCGGTGACGCCTCGCGGAACTCGGGGAGCTTCTGATCGACGTACTCCCTGGTGTAACGCGCTTTGTCGTCCGCGCAGTTGATGGAGACGTTGGCCGCCTGGATGTTGCTGTACTCGCCGTCCTCGCTGCGTCCGTTCATCGAGTCGGACAGTGCCATGAGGATCTTGCCGTCGCCGTCGTACGCCTCTTCGAGTCCTTGGGTGAGGTACGGCCAGAAGTCCTTGGAGTACAGGGACTGCGCGATGCCGTTGGTGGCGGCGGTCTGGGTCAGTTCGCGGGGCGGCAGGCCGGTGATGGGCTTGCTGTCGAGGTCCTTGAGGAGCTTCGCGATCCGGTCCTTGACGTCCTGTTCGGTGTCGCCGACCGGGCAGTCCTCCACCTTGGAGGTGCAGTCCTTCGCGAAGTTGTCGAGCGCGAGCTGGAATCCCTCGGCCTGGCCGAGGGAGCCCTCTTCGGCCGTCTGGGTGGGGTCGACCACCGCGTCGAAGACGGCCCGGCCCACCTTCTTGGGGAACAAGTGGGCGTATACGCCGCCGAGTTCGGTGCCGTACGAGATGCCGAAGTAGTGCAGCTTGTCGTCGCCGAGGACCTGGCGCATCAGGTCCATGTCGCGGGCCGCGTCGGTGGTGCGGACGTGCGGGAGAGTCTTGCCGGAGTTCTTCTCGCAGGCGTTGTTGAACGACGTGACGTTGTCCACGAGCTTCTTCTTCTCGGCGGCGTCGTCGGGGGTGGAGTCCTGCTGGAAGTAGTCGTCCAGCTGTTCGTCGTCCTCGCACTTGATGCCCGCGCTGCGGCCGACGCCGCGGGGGTCGAAGCTGACCAGGTCGTAGCGGGTGCGCAGCTTGGCGTAGTCCGCGCCGAAGGCGGGCAGGGTGGTGACGCCCGAGCCGCCGGGGCCGCCGAAGTTGAAGACCAGGGAGCCGATGCGGTCGTCCTTGTTCCCGCTGGTCTGGGCCCTGATCAGCGCGATGTCGATCGTGTCGCCCTTGGGCTTCGCCCAGTCGAGCGGCGCCTTCATGGTGGCGCACTGCCACTCGGCGCCACCGGGCAGCGGCGACGGAGCGCCGCCGCTGCCCTCGGCGGCCGAGGGCGCGGGGCAGTCCTTCCAGCTCAGCTTCTGGTCCGGCAGGGCCTCGTCCTTGGAGTCGCCACCGCCACAGGCCGCGAGCGTGGCGACGAGCAGGGCGGCGGTGGTGGCGGCGGCACGTGGCTGGAGCAGTGTGGGCATGAGCCCATCCTGCGGGGGCTCCAGACGGCGCGCTCGGGGCGCGGGCCGTGTGGGTGAGGTGTGGGGCCGCCTCGGGCCGTGGGGCGCGCTGCTGTGGGCAAGCGTTCCGCAGGGCGGAACGGGTGGGCACAGCCCCCGGTGCCGAGGGGCGAGGGCTCGGGCCACGGTGCGGGTGGGTACGGCCATGGTGCCGAGGGGGCAGACGGGGGCACCTGCCGCGGTGTGGGCGGGCACCGGCCACGGGGCGGATCTCACCCCTCGGTGAGCGCCCGCGCGGCCCCCGTCCCAGTGGAAACGCACGCCGCGACCCCCACCCCCTCGTACGCCGCCCCGCACAGCTGGATCCCGGAGAGCTTCCCCACCGCCTCCCGGACCCGGGCGACCCGCTCCTTGTGGCCCACCCCGTACTGCGGAAGCCCCCGCTCCCAGCGAGTCACCCGCGCCGCGACGGGCTCGCCGATGGAGCCGAGCGCCTGGTGCAGCTCGATGACCGAGCTGCGCACGAGGTGCCGGTCGGGGACGTCGAGGCGGTGTTCCTCGCAGACGCGGCCGATCGAGGTGCGCAGCAGGAAGACGTCGGGCGCGGCCTCGCTCTGCCACCGCCACTTGTTGGAGAGGAACGTGGCGGCCTTGATGGTGTGGCCGTCGACGGCCGGCACCAGGAAACCGTTGCCCTCGGGCAGCGCGTCACCCCGCGCGAGCGCCTTCGTCCGGGGGAACGCCATGGTCACCACGGCGGTACTGGCGTGCTGGATGGCGCCGAGATCCGCGTCGGCGAGCGGCGCGTGCGGACGCAGTAGTTCGGCCGCCTCGTACGCGGGCACCGCGAGGACCACCGCGTCCGCCTCCATCAGGAGCGGCCCGTCACTGGTCACGGCGAGCACCCGCCACCGCCCCGCCGCGGTGCGCTGCAGCTCACGCGCGCGCGTGCCGGTCAGTATCCGCGCGCCGCTCGCCTCGGCGACGGCCCGCGGCAGGCGACCGGTGCCGCCGCGCAGCCCCTGGACCGGGACGACCCTGGGGCCCTGCGCCGCGCCCCGGGGCGTACGCATCCTCCGCAGCGCGGACAGCAGCGGCTCGCCCCGCTCCGCGACCGCCGCCACCCGCGGCAGCGCCGCCCGCAGCGAGAGCCGGTCGGGGCGGCCCGCGTACACCCCGCCGAGCAGCGGCTCCACCAGGCGGTCCACGGCCTCCTGGCCGAGCCGCCCGCCGAGGTACTCGGCCACGGACACGTCCTCCGTGAGGGCCTCGGCGGGCAGCGCCTCCTCGTGGCGGAGCCGGGCCGCGCCCTCCTCGGACAGCAGCCCGGTGCCCGCCAGCGCGTCGGGCTCGGTGGGGATGCCCATGACGTGGCCCTGCGGCAGCGGCCGCAGCGCCCCGTCCGACCACAAGGTGGTGGGCGCGGGCGCCGGATCGCACAGCTCGGCGCCGAGGCCGACGTCCTGGGCGAGCCGGACCGCCTCCGGGCGCAGCGCCATCAGCGACTCCGCGCCCTCGTCGACGGGCGCGCCCGCCAGCGTGCCCGTGCGGAGCTTGCCGCCGATGCGGGGGCCGCCCTCAAGGACGGTCACCTCCGCGTCGCCACGCAGCCGCCAGGCGGCCGTCAGACCACTGATGCCGCCGCCGACGACGATCACTGAACGCGTCATGCCGCGCTCCCTTCCGTACGGGCGGCGCGCGTGGGACGGGCAGGCGCCGCGTCCGCGAGCAGCTCCCGCAGCTCGTCCTGGTACGGGAAACTGCCCGGCTCGTACGCGCACCACGGGTCGGCGGCGAGCACCCGCCCCGTCGCCCCGTACGCACGCGAACGGGAGCCCCCGCACACGGTGTTGAACTCGCAGCGCCCGCACGCGCCGCCGAGCAGCGAGGGGTCGCGCAGCGTCGCGAAGAGCGCGGAGCCCCGGTAGATGTCGCCGAGCGGATGGTGCTTCACGTTGCCCGCCGACAGCGGCAGGAAGCCGCTGGGGTGCACCTCGCCGGTGTGCGAGACGAAGACGAAGCCGCGCCCCGAGGAGACGTCCATGGGTGGCCTGCGCACCGCGCGCCGTTCCCCGTCGTGCAGACCGAGCTCACGCGCGCGTGCAGTCAGGCGCGCGTACAGGGGGCCCAACTCGGGCGTCTCGCCGTGCCGTTCCAAAATGGTGCGCTGCAGCGCCACACGGCGGAAGTGGTGGCCCTCGGTGGTCTTGGTGGCGAGCACCGCGCCCGTGTCGTACAGGAAGTGCAGGACGTCCTCGACCTCGTCGGCGCCGAGCGCGGAGAGCTGTTCGCCGCGGCCCGTCGGGACCAGCACGAAGCCGCTCCAGAGCATCGCGCCCTCGCGCCGCACCAGGGCCGCGATGTCCGCGAGGTCCTCCAGGCTGTCACGCGTGACAGTGGTGTTGACCTGCACCTTCAGGCCCAGCTCACGGGCGGTGCGCCAGCCGTCGATGGTCCATTCGAAGACGCCGTCCACACCGCGGAAGGCGTCGTGGCGCGCGGGCGTGGACCCGTCGACGCTCAGGGACAGGGCGATGGCTCCCGCGTCCCGCACCGCCGTCAGATTGGCCCGGTCGAGCGTCGGCGTCCCCGAGGGGGAGACGGCGACGCGCAGGCCGAGCGCCGTGCCGTACGCGATGAGGTCGGTCAGGTCGGCCCGCTGGAACGGGTCGCCGCCCGTGATCACGAAGAGCGGGGACGGCTTCCCGAAGGCCGCGATCTGGTCCATCAGACGGCGGGCGTCAGCGCCGTCGAGCTCGCGCGGGTCCCGTTCGGGCTGGGCCTCGGCCCTGCAGTGCAGACAGGCCAGCGGGCACGCGCGCGTGGTCTCCCAGATGACGATGAAGGGCCGCTCGTCGACGGCGTGCCGGGGCCGCCGTACGACGCGTGCGGGGCGTGCTCCGGCGGCGCTCATGAGACGCGCTCCCAGCCGCGCTTGGGCTTGCGCCCCGCGAGCTGGCGGGGGTCGCGGCCGCGGTAGACGACGTACGGCCTGAAGAGGTACTTGAAGGGGGCGCTGACGATGTGCGCGAGCCGTGAGAAGGGGATCAGCGCGAACAGCGCGAAGCCGAAGACGATGTGCAGCTTGAAGGCGAGCGGCGCCGCGCCCATCAGGTGGTAGTCGGGCTGGAGCGTGAACAGGCTCCGGAACCACACGGAGATGCCCTCGCGGTAGTTGTAGTCGACCACTCCGGAGGAGTTCAGGACGGTCGCGATCAGGCCGAGCAGCATCGCGCCCAGCAGGACCGTGTACATCACGTGGTCGCTACGGAGCGTGGCCTTTCGTACGGCGGGCACCCGTAGGCGCCGGTAGACGAGGATGCCGATGCCCGCGGCCGCGGCGAGCCCGGCGACGGCTCCCGTGGAGACCGCCATCAGGTGGTACGCGTGGTCGCTGACGCCCACCGCGTCCGTCCAGCTGTCCGGGATCAGCAGCCCGACGACGTGGCCGAGCACCACGAACGCCATCCCGAAGTGGAAGAGCGGCGAGCCGATCCGCAGCAGGCGCGACTCGTGCAGCTGCGAGGAGTGCGTGGTCCAGCCGAACCGGTCGTAGCGCGCCCGCCACACCAGGCCCGCGATGAGGAGCGTGACGGCGACGTAGGGCATGACGCCCCACAGGAGGAGGTCCATTACGCCGGGGTCCTTTCCGGGACGGTGGGCCAGGGGAGTTCGACTCCGGGGCCGAAGGGTTCGAGCCCGACGGTCTCGCGCGGCGGCCCGCTGCGGGCGAGCGCCTTCGCCTCGGCCCGCGTCTTCGGAGAGGGCCCCGGGAGCGTCCCGCAGACCGCTTCGAGCACGCGCGCGTAGGGCGTGCCGACGTCGGTGACGGCCAGGCGGAGGAGTTCGAGTCCGGCGCGGTGCTCCTCCAGCAGGGCGGTGCCCGCGGCCTCTTCGCGCGCGGCGAACTCGAGGAGGACGGGCAGGAAGTCGGGGAGCTCCTCGGAGGCGAACTCCAGGCCGTGCTCGCGGTAGACCCGCTTGACGCGCACCAGGGAGAGCCCGCGGTTGCGGGTGTCGCCGTCGGACCACCAGGTGAGGTAGAGGCAGCGGCGGTTACGGGTGTCGAAGACGTCCGTGTAGTGCGCGGCGAGGTCCAGCGGCCGTTGCCCACGCGCGTGGGCGATGAATTCCCGCAGGGCGGGCTGGTCCACCGCTTCGTGGAGCAGGTCCAGATCCGCGTAGAGGCGCTCGTCGGGGTACTGGAGGAGCCGCCCCGCGACGAGCCGGACGAGGGCGTCGGGGGTCATGCGCTCCTCCGGGTGGGGCTGAGGTTGAGCAGGACGCGCTCTCCGGAGGCGCCGTCCGGGGCGTCGGCCACCGGACATCCTCCGGCGGCGTCCTCGAAGGGGTGCGCGTCCGCGAGGGCGTCCGCTTCGGTGCGGGCCGCGGTCGGAATCACGTACCTGTCCTCGTACTTGGCGATCGCGAGGAGACGGAACATGTCCTCCATCTCCTGCCCGGTCAGGCCGACCGCCGTGGCGATGGACTCGTCGCGCTCCTGGCCGAGGTTGACGCGGCGCATGTACGCGCGCATGGCGGCCATCCGGCGCAGCACCGCGTCCACGGCGTAGGTGTCGCCCGCCGTGAGGAGCGCGGCGAGGTACTCCACCGGGATCCGCAGCGCGTCGATGGCGCCGAACAGGTTGCCCGCGTCCTCGCCGTCCCGGCCGGCCGCGGCGACCGCCTCGACCACCGGGGAGAGCGGCGGCACGTACCAGACCATCGGCATCGTGCGGTACTCCGGGTGCAGCGGCAGCGCCACCTGGTACGTCCTGATCAGGTCGTACACGGGGGAGCGGCGGGCCGCGTCGAGCCACTCGTCGGTGATGCCGGACGCGCGCGCGGCGGCCGCGACCGCAGGGTCGTGCGGATCGAGGAAGCACTCCAACTGGGCCGGGTAGAGGTCGTGTTCGTCCTCGACCGCGGCGGCCTGCGCCACCTTGTCGGCGTCGTACAGCATCACGCCGAGGTAGCGCATGCGCCCCACGCACGTCTCGGAGCAGATCGTCGGCAGCCCGGCCTCCACGCGCGGGAAGCAGAACGTGCACTTCTCGGCCTTGCCGGTGGAGTGGTTGAAGTAGACCTTCTTGTACGGGCAGCCGGTCACGCACATCCGCCAGCCCCTGCACTGGTCCTGGTCGACCAGGACGATGCCGTCCTCCACGCGCTTGTACATCGCTCCGGAGGGGCACGAGGAGACGCACGCGGGGTTCAGGCAGTGCTCGCAGAGCCGCGGCAGGTAGAACATGAAGCTCTGCTCGAACTCGAAGCGGATCTTCTCGCCGACCTCGTCGCGGATCTTCTCGACCAGCGGGTCCTTGGGCGCGTGCTCGGGGGCGCCGCCGAGGTTGTCGTCCCAGTTCGGGCCCCACTCGATGGTGCCGATGGGCTCGCCGGTGACCTGGGCGACCGGCTTGGCGACCGGCATGTCGTCACCGGCCGGGGCGTCGGTGAGGTTCTTGTACTCGTACGTCCAGGGCTGGTAGTAGTCCGAGAGCTCCGGCAGTTCGGGGTTGGCGAAGATCTGGCCGAGCCGCTTGAGGCGCCCTCCGGCCCGCAGCCGCAGCCGCCCCGACCTGGTCCGCTCCCAGCCGCCGCGCCACCGCTCCTGGTCCTCCCAGCGGCGCGGATAGCCCTGTCCCGGGAGCGTCTCGACGTTGTTGAACCAGACGTACTCGGTGCCTTTGCGGTTGGTCCACGCCTGCTTGCAGGTGACCGAACAGGTGTGGCAGCCGATGCACTTGTCGAGGTTCATGACCATGGCTACTTGGGCCATCACGCGCATGGTGTCAGTACTCCGGGGCTTCTAGTAGGACACGGTCTGCGAGCGGCGGCGGATGACCGTCACCTCGTCGCGCTGGTTGCCGGTCGGGCCGAGGTAGTTGAAGGCCCAGGTCAACTGGGCGTAGCCGCCGACCAGATGGGTGGGCTTGAGCATGATCCGGGTGAGCGAGTTGTGGATGCCGCCCCGGCGGCCCGTCTTCTGCGTCTTCGGGACGCCGACCGTGCGCTCCTGCGCGTGGTTCATGTAGACCGTGCCGGGCGGCATCTTGTGCGAGACGATCGCGCGGGCGGTGATGACGCCGTTGCGGTTCACGGCCTCGATCCACTCGTTGTCGCGGACGCCGATGGCCTCCGCGTCCTGCGGCGACATCCACACGGTCTGCCCGCCGCGCCCCAGCGACATCATGTAGAGGTTGTCCTGGTACATGGAGTGGATCGCCCACTTGTTGTGCGGGGTCAAGAAGCGCACCGCGACCTCACGGCCGTCCGTTCGAGATCCCAACTCGGGCTCTCCGTAGAGGCGGTGCATGTTCAGCGGCGGCTTGTAGACGGGCAGCGCCTCGCCGACCTCGTGGATCCAGTCGTGGTCGATGAAGAAGTGCTGCCGCCCGGTGAGCGTGTGCCAGGGCTTCAGGTGCTCGGTGTTGACGGTGAACGCGGTGTAGCGGCGCCCGCCCGACTCGCTGCCCGACCACTCCGGAGACGTGATGACCGGCACCGGGCGGGCCTGGGTGTCCGCGAACGTGATGCGCTTGCCCTCCGCCTCGGCCGCCAGGTGCGCCAGATCCGTCCCGACGCGCTTCTCCAGGGTCTTGAAGCCCTGAGTGGCCAGGCGGCCGTTGGAGGTCCCGGAGAGCGACAGGATCGCCTCGCAGGCCCGCTGCGCGGTGTCCAGACGCGGCCTGCCGTCCGCGACGCCGCCGCGCACCGTGCCGTTCTTCTCCTTCAAGTACGCGATTTCCTCCGCGACGTCGAAGGTGACCGCCTTCGTGGTGACCCCGAGCCCGTCGACCAGCGGGCCGAGCGCCGCGAACTTCTCCCCGACCGCTCCGTAGTCGCGCTCCACGACGGCGAGGTTGTACATGGTGCGCCCCGGGACCGGCTCGCACTCGCCCTTCGACCAGTCGAGGGCGACCCCGCCGGGCTGGGCCATCTCGCCGCCCGGAGTGTCGTGCTGCAGCGCCGTGGCGACCAGATCGCGGCGTACGCCCAGGTGCTCGCCCGCGAGTTCGCCGAAGCGCCGGGCCACCGCGTGGAACGCGTCGTAGTCGGTGCGCGCCTGCCAGGGCGGGTCCACGGCCGGTGTGAAGGCGTGCAGGAAGGGATGCATGTCGGTGGACGACAGATCGTGCTTCTCGTACCAGGTGGCGGCAGGCAGGACGACATCGGAGAGCAGCGTCGTGGACGTCATCCGGAAGTCGAGGCAGAGCAGCAGATCGAGCTTGCCCTCGACGTCGTCGGCGTGCCACTTCACATCGCGCGGCGCGCAACGCGGCCCGTCCTCGGGCAGGTTGGAGTGGGTGCCGAGCAGATGCTTCAGGAAGTACTCGTTGCCCTTGGAGGACGAGCCGAGCAGGTTGGCCCGCCATACGTTGAGCACGCGCGGCCAGTTGCCCGGCGCGTCGGGATCCTCGCCCGCGAAGCCCAGCGTGCCCTCCTTGAGTTCGCGGACGGTGCTCGCCACCGGGTCGTCGGCCTCGCCGAGATCCAGCGGATTGCGGTCGAAGGTCGGGTAGGACGGCATCCAGCCCATCCGCGCCGACGCGGCCAGGCAGTCGGCGCCGGACATCCCCTCGAAGCGGCCTTCGCCGAGCGGCGAAGCGAGGGACTCGGCGGGCAGCGTGTCGTAGCGCCACTGGTCGGTGTGGAGGTAGAACCAGCCCGCGCCGATCATGTGCCGGGGCGGCCGCGCCCAGTCGGACGCGCTCGCGAGCGTCGCCCAGCCGGTCACCGGGCGGCACTTCTCCTGCCCTACGTAGTGACCCCATCCGCCGCCGTTGCGCCCCTGGCAGCCGGTGAGCGTGAGCAGCGCGAGGAAGGTCCGGTAGATGGTCTCGGAGTGGAACCAGTGGTTGGTGCCCGCGCCCATCAGGATCATGCAGCGGCCCTGCGACGCCTCGGCGGTCTCGGCGAACTCCCGCGCCACGCGCGTGGCCTGCGCCGCCGGTACCGAGGTGAGCGTCTCCTGCCAGGCGGGCGTGCCGGGCTGGGAGGCGTCTTCGTAGGAGTCGGGCCACTCACCGGGCAGCCCCGCGCGCGGGACGCCGTACTGGGCGAGCATCAGGTCCAGGACGGTGGTGACCAGACGGCCGCCGATCCGGCGCACCGGCACTCCCCGGCGGATGACGCCGTCCGCGTCGTCCTCGAAGCGGGGCAGCAGGATCTCCGCGCTCTCGGCGCCCTCCCCGTGCAGCGTGAGCCGGGGCACGGTGTCGCCGAGGTCGAGATTCCAGTCGGGGGTCTCCGACTCGCCCCAGCGGTGGCCGAGCGTGCCGCCCGGCACCGTCGGCTCGCCGCTCGCGTCGTCGATCAGGACGGTCTTCCACCGCGCGTTCTCCGTCTCCTCGCCGAGGTCGGCCGCGGTGAGGAACTTGTGCGGTACGAGGCCCTTTTCGGTCTCGTCGAGAGTGACCAGGAAAGGGAGATCCGTATAACGGCGTACATAGTCCTCGAAGAACGGCGTCTGCCGGTCGACGAAGAATTCCTTGAGGATGACGTGGCCCATGGCGAGGGCCAGCGCGCCGTCCGTGCCGGGATGCGGGTGCATCCACTCGTCCGCGAATTTCGTGTTGTCCGCGAAGTCCGGCGAAACGGTGACGACCTTCTGCCCCCGATAGCGTGCCTCGGTCATCCAGTGCGCGTCCGGCGTCCGCGTCACCGGAACGTTGGAGCCCCACATCATCAAATACGCGGCGTCCCACCAGTCGCCCGATTCCGGCACGTCGGTCTGGTCTCCGAACACCTGCGGCGAAGCCACCGGAAGATCCGCGTACCAGTCGTAGAAGGAGAGCATCGGGGCGCCGATGAGGGAATGGAAACGCGCGCCCGCGGCATGCGACGCCATGGACATCGCGGGAATGGGGGAGAAGCCCGCGACCCGGTCGGGGCCGTGCTCCTTGATGGTGTGGACGTGCGCGGCCGCGACGATCTCGACGGCCTCGTCCCACGTCGCCCGTACCAGACCGCCCTTGCCGCGGGCCTGCTGGTACTTCCTGCGGCGCGCCGGATCGGCCTGGATGTCCGCCCAGGCGAGCACCGGGTCCTTCAGCCGGGACTTCGCCTCCCGGTACATCTCCAGAAGCGTGCCGCGCACATGGGGATAGCGCACGCGTGTCGGCGAATACGTGTACCAGGAGAAAGAGGCGCCGCGCGGACATCCCCGGGGTTCGTATTCGGGACGGTCGGGTCCGACGGACGGATAGTCCGTGGCCTGCGTCTCCCAGGTGATGATGCCGTCCTTGACGTACACCTTCCAACGGCACGATCCCGTGCAATTCACGCCGTGCGTGGAATAGACGACCTTGTCGTGGCTCCAGCGGTCCCGGTAGAAGGCTTCGCCGTCCCGGCCCCCGATGTGCTGCACCCGGTGCAGATCATCGGACGTCTCAGCGGTACGGGAAAAGAAACTCCCGGCCTTCACGAGCGTCTCCGCGACGTCTTTTCTCTGCTGCAACGTCACATCTCCTGGGCGTCCCGAAGAAAAGGCCGCACGGCACGTGCCGCCTGCATCGACCCTAAGCCTCAATTCGGTTGCCACCCCGGGGACTTAGGTCCCGTACAGGCGTGACCTCCTGCCGGAATTCCGCGGGCCCTGTGCTGCCAGACTGGCCGCATGGCCAAGAAGAAGAGGGGCGTGCTCCGCACCTGGCTGCCGAATCAGCACGGCGCGTGGGCGATGCTCGCGGTGCCCTTCGCGGCGGGCGTCTTCCTCCCCGACGGACCGGGGCAGGGCCCCCGGTGGGCCCATCTGCCGCTCTTCGCCGCCTGGTTGACGGGGTACATCGCCGCCTTCCACGTACAGCAGTGGCTCAGGCTGCGCCGCATCTCCCGCAACCCGCGCGCCCCGCGCCGTCACGTGCGCCCCGCCCTGGGCTCGACGGCGCTCTGCGCGGCCTGCGGAGTGCCCCTCCTGTTCGGCTACCCGTGGCTGCTGCTCGCGGCGGCCTGCGCGGCCCCCTTCGTGGCGCTCAACACCTGGTACGCCCGGCGGAACAGGGAACGGGCGCTCCTCAACGGCCTGGCGGCCGTGGTCCCCGCCTGCGGCATGCTCCTGGTGACCCTGCGGATGGGCGGCGGCGACCTCACCGACGGCTGGCGCCCCGCCCTGGCCTGCCTGCTCTTCTTCGTCGGGACGGTGCCGTACGTGAAGACGATGATCCGCGAGCGCGGCTCACGCGCCTACTACGGGGCGTCGGTGACCTACCACGCGCTCGCGGTGCCCGCCGCGTACGCGCTGAACCCCTGGCTCGCGGTCCCGTTCGCGGCCTACCTGGCCCGCGCGGCACTCCTGCCCGGCAAGGGCGTGAAGGTGCCGGTGGTCGGCGCGGTGGAGGTCGTCGGGGCCGCACTGCTCCTGACGGCACTCCTGCTGCTGTTCTGAAGGGGGCGCCCCGTAAGGGGCGCGGGGAACGTCGCGCCAAGCCCCCACGCACCCGCAGGAGAACCCTGCCCCCCAGCGAAGCGCTAAAGCAGCCCCTTCCTTGTGAGGTGGTTGAAGAACAGCCACCCCGGAAGCACCGGCAGCCACAGCGTAAGAAGTCGATAGAGCAGCACCGCGGGCGCGGCCACGTCCCGGGGCACACCCACCGCGATCAGACCGAGCGTCAGCGTCGCCTCGACCGCGCCCACACCGCCGGGAGTCGGCGCCGCGGAGCCCAGCGCGTTGCCGGCGAGGAAGACCACCGCGACGCTCGCCAGACTCAGGTTCGTCATCTCGTCGCTGCCGAACGCCCTGACCGAGGCGTCGAGACAGAGCACGAAGAGGAACGTGAGCAGCAGCATGCCGCCGAGGCCGGTGAGCAGCTTCTGCGGCCGCTGCAGTACGTCCAGCATGCGTGGCACGACACCGGCGAAGAGCGAGCGCACGCGCGTGACGACGAATTTCCGCAGGAACGGGATCGCGGTCACCACGAGGACGAGCACCGCGACCGAGAGGAGACCGGCGATGACGGTGCGGGACGGCGTGAACGACGGCGTCTTCTCCGTACCGGTCAGATAGCCGAAGACGAGCAGCAGCATGATGTGCGAGCCGAGCCCGAAGAGCTGCGAGGCCCCCACGCTCGCCACCGCGAGCCCCGACCGCACTCCGGAGCGCTGCAGGAAGCGCGTGTTGAGCGCGACACCGCCGACCGCGGCGGGCGCCACGATCTTCACGAACGACCCGGCGACCTGCGCCGCCACCGTCCGCAGGAACGGCACCCGCTCCGGCACGAAGCCGAGCAGGCTCATCGCGGCGGCGAAGTAGCTCAGCGCGGAGAAGCCCACCGCGGCGGCCACCCAGCCCCACTGCGCCTGCTGGAAGAGCGTGCCGAACTCGACGTGCGTGAGCTGCGACAACAGGAAGTACGCGCCGATGGCACCGGCGATGAAACTCATCAGCGTGCGCGGCCTGATCCGCTCGAGCTGCGCGGGCTCGACCGGCGCGGTCGGGCGGATCAGCAGCACCTGGTGACGGATCTGGGTGAGCAGATCCTCCTCGCGGGCCTGCTCAAGGGCGTCGTCTATGGCCTGCTTCTCGGCCTGCCGCTCCTGCTTGGCGGCCTGCTTCTCCTGCTTCTGGGCCTGCTTGCCCGTCTGCTCGTCGTCGGCCACGTGCGCGCGTGCGCCCTGTTTGGCCGTGCGGGACGCCTCGAGGACCGCGTCACGCTCGCGCTGGGAGCGCTCGCGGGCCAGCTTGCGCAGGGTGGCGCGGGTGGCGCGGGTGAGGGCGATCGGCTGCAGCAGCGGCAGACAGTCGGCCACCGCGTCGGGACCGAGGACCTCGACGGCCGACGCCACCGTGCGCTCGGCGCCCACGCGCAGGCCGACGGCGGTCAGGAGCTGGGCGATGTCCATGCGCAGCACCAGGTCGCCGGCGGCGATCTCACCGCCGCGCAGATCGGTGAGGATCACCGTGCCGGAACGATCCACCAGAATCGCGTCTCCCGCGAGCCTGCGGTGCGCGATCCTGCGGGACTGCAGCGCCTGCACCTGCCGCCAGGTGTCGCGCAGCAGCTCGTCGGTGACGGCATCGTCGGGCAGGGAGTCCAGGGACCGGCCGCCCGTGTGCTCGTAGACGAGCATCACCGCGTCCGGGCCGAGCTCGGAGGTGGCGATCAGCTTGGGCGCGTTGGCCCCTGCCGCGATCGCCGCGTACGCGAGCAGGGCCTCCTGCTCCAGCGCCTGGCGCAGCGACTGCAGGCTGCGCCGCTGGGTGATCCCGCGCAGCGTGAGCCTGCGCCACACGCGGTAGAAGAAGCCCTGCGCCTGCTGCTCGCGGTCGATGACCGTGACATCGAGCGGAGGGCCGTCCTCCAACGTGACGAAATAGCGGCGCCCCCGGTCGCCGTGCTCGCTGTCGGGGGACTCCTCGCGCGCGGCGCTCACGGGATGGAAGCCGACGTGCCGCAGGCCCGCGAGCAGGGTCTGCCCGGTGGGCCGCACGTTCGGCGAGCCGACCGCGTAGAGCGTTCCGTAGGCCACGGCCCAGCCGATCAGCACCGTCAGGATGATCGAGAACGGCGTCGTATAGCCGGTGACCAGCATGGTGAAGGCGTCGAGCAGCAGAATCACGAACAGGACGAGGCGCCAGCGCGGCCTGCGGGACATGCCGACGGCCGTCATGTACGCGATGACGGGCGCGAGATAGCCGTGCACCGGATCGGTGAACGCGTGGATGTCGGCGGGGGACGGCTTGGTGAGCGCGTCCTGGATGGAGCCGGGGGCGGCCTTCGCGACCCAGAGATCGGTGGCCAGCGTCACGCCGTGGGCCAGGACGGCGGCGAGCACCCCGTCGGCGATGCGCAGTCCGTCGCGTTTGACGAGGCGCTCGATGGCGAAGGCGACGGGGACGAGGAGGACCCCGATGCTCGCGACGAGCCCCGCCACCTTGATCAGCAGGTCGGGTGCCTGCTCGGTGCCCTTGTCGATGTCCTGTTCGAGCCCGGACGTCGTGCCGTGCGCGAACGCGGCGATCGCGAGGAGTACGGCGATGGCCAGGACGCCGACGAGCAGCCGCATGAGGTCGGAGGGGCGGTGCACGCGCGCGGCGAGGAGCGGTTCGTCGCGCTCCACGCGGTCGGTGTGCGCGGCGTCGCCCTCGATGCAGTCGGCGCCGTGGTCGGCCTGCTGCTCCGTCTGCTCGGCCTGCTCGGCCTGCTCGGTCTGGTTCTTCTCGGTCTTCTCGGTCTTCAGGGCGCGCTCACCGGTGTCCAGGTGTGACTCGGACGCAGAGGTGCCCGCTTTCTCATCGGGATGCACGCCCTGCCGTTCCGTCGTCTCTTCTTGATCTCGTATCACCAGTCACCGCCCGCACGATGGTGGCATGCCAGGTCGCCGCAGGGGGGCAGCAGGGGGCAACGCAAGGACGCGAAGTGGTCACGAAACGACACTTTGTGCCCTGTCGCACGGGGCGCGGCACGTTCCGTTCCGAGCCCGTCACCGTGTCGGCGGGGTGCGGCAGGATGGGCCGGATGAACGAGGAGAGCCGAAGGGAACAGGCCCCGTCCGACCGTGCGGCGCAGGTCTTGCCGGAGTACGCGGAGCGGGTTCTCGATGTCACGGAACTGATCCCTCCGGGGCGCGTGATGACCTACGGAGACATCGCCGAGTGGCTGGAGGAGGGCGGCCCCCGGCAGGTGGGACGGGTCATGGCCCTCTACGGAGAAGTCGTTCCGTGGTGGCGTGTCGTGCGCTCGGACGGAGTACTTCTGCCGGGTCACGAGCTGCACGCGCTGGAGCGGTACCGCGAGGAAGGCACGCCGTTGCGACAGGCTTCGCGCGCCGCCCAAGGGCATGTGCCGAAGATCGACATGCGCAGGGCGCGCTGGGACGGCGGTGACGCGGGTCACGGTCTCGGTGGTGCCGACGATGACGCAAGGGCCGCGGCGCGGGCTGAGACAAGGGCCGACACCACGGGGGACGCTCGCCCGCAGGCTCCGGAGGCTCACACCTGACAGCTTCCGCCATCCCGGGGCTCGATGGCGGCCCGGTGGCCCGTACGGGGGAAGCGCCGCGTCCTCCCTGCCCACTGGCGTAGCGTCGACAGCACGCATCCCCCTCACCCCTCGGCCACCGCCCGGCCGCTCATCGACCAGCACACCCACCAGGACCGGCGACCCACGTGAGCTCCCCTTCTTCCGCCCGGATCATCCGGCACCCGTCGCACCACCAGGTACGACAGGGGACCCCGGGTGCCTACCGACTGGTGCGTACCCTGCCGGACCGGCTGGATCCCCCTCGCTTGGACGCACGTCAGCGCGCGGTGGTTGACCACAGGAGCGGGCCGCTCCTCGTCCTCGCGGGACCGGGCACCGGCAAGACCACCACGCTCGTGGAGGCCGTCGCCGCGCGTGTCGCCGAGGGCGCGGACCCCACACGGATCCTGGTGCTCACCTTCAGCCGCAAGGCCGCGGTGGAGCTGCGCGACCGCATGGCGCTGCGCATCGGCGCCGCGCGCGCCCCGCAGGCGACCACGTTCCACTCCTTCTGCTACGCCCTGGTCCGCGCCCACCAGGACGCCGACCTGTTCGTGGAGCCGCTGCGGCTGCTCTCCGGGCCCGAACAGGACGTGGCGGTGCGCGAGCTCCTCGCGGGCCAGGTCGACCTCGCGCGGGAGGGCCGCGCGCACATCCGCTGGCCGGACGAGCTGCGCGCCTGCCTCACCACCCGCGGCTTCGCCGACGAGGTGCGCGCGGTGCTCGCCCGCAGCCGCGAGCTCGGCCTCGGGCCCGCGGCCCTGAACGACTTCGCCCGGCGCAGCGGCCGACCCGACTGGGGCGCCGCCGCGTCCTTCCTCGCCGAGTACCTGGACGTGCTCGACATGCAAGGAGTGCTCGACTACGCGGAACTGGTGCACCGCGCGGTGCTCCTCGCGCGCCGCCCCGAGGTGGCACGGGCGCTCGGCGCGCAGTACGACGCGGTCTTCGTGGACGAGTACCAGGACACGGACCCGGCCCAGGTGCGGCTGCTGCACGCGCTCGCCGGGGGCGGCAGGTCCCTGGTCGCCTTCGGAGACCCCGACCAGTCGATCTACACCTTCCGGGGCGCCGACGTGAACGGCATCCTGGAGTTCCCGTACGCCTTCCCGCGCGCGGACGGCACCCCGGCGCCCGTCGAGGTCCTGACGACGTCCCGCAGGTCCGGCGCGCAGCTGCTCGCCGCGACCCGGCTGGTCACCCGCCGCATGCCGCTGGCCAGGCTGCCCGCGGACAAGGTGCGGGTCCACCGGGAGCCGACACCGGTCCGTGACGGCGGCCGGGTCGAGGTCTACACGTACCCGACGGCAGGCACGGAGCTCGACAACATCGCGGACATCCTGCGCCGCGCGCACCTGGAGGACGGCGTCCCCTGGAGCGACATGGCGGTCCTGGTCCGCGCGGGCGCCCGCACGATCCCCGCGGTCCGGCGCAGCCTCAGCGCGGCGGGCGTCCCCCTCGACATCGACGGAGACGACATCGCGCTGCGCCACGAGCCCGCGGTGGTGCCGTTGCTGTCGGCACTGCGGGTGGTGGCGACGGCGGTGCTGGAGGAGGCGGGTGCCTCTGAGGAGGGGACTTCTGAGGAGGGGATTTCTGAGGGGGGCGCTCCTGGGGAAGACGCATCCGAGGCCGACGCCTCGGGGGGAGACGCTCCTGAGGCTTCTGGAGAAGGGGCACGCGAAGGGGACGTTTCCGTAGGGGACGCCCTTGAAGGGGGTGTCTCCGATCGGGACGTCTCCGAAGGGCGCGTCTTCGAGGCGGACGCCTCCGAACAGGCCATCTCCGAGGGGGATGCCTCCGAACGGCACGCCCCCGAAGAGCCCGGCGCCCCACGTACTGAAGTCACCACCGCCCCCGCCTGGCTCGGCACCGAGACCGCCCTCACCCTCCTGACCTCCCCCCTGGCAGGCATGGACGCCGCCGACCTGCGTCGGCTCGGCCGCGCGCTGCGTGAGGAGGAGCGCGCCGCGGGCAACCATCTGCCGCCGCCCTCCGACGAGTTGCTGGCCCGCGCCCTCGCCGAGCCGGAGCGGCTCGTCGCGCACGACCCGACGTACGCCCGCGGCGCCCAGCGTCTCGGCGCGCTGCTGCGCAAGGCCCGTGAGCGCCTCGCGGGCGGCGGTACGGCCGAGGAGGCGCTGTGGGAGCTCTGGGACGGCACGCCGTGGCCCAAGCGCCTGGAGCGCACCGCGCGGCGCGGCGGCGCGGCCGGGCGCAACGCCGACCGCGACCTCGACGCGGTGTGCGCGCTGTTCGCCGCGGCGGCCCGCGCCGAGGAGCGCACCGGTGGCCGCGGCGCCCTCAACTTCCTGGAGGAGACCGAGGCGCAGGACATCGCCGCGGACACACTCACCCGCAGGGCCGTACGCCCCGAGGCCGTACGCCTCATGACGGCGCACCGCGCCAAGGGCCTGGAGTGGCGCCTCGTCGTGGTCGCGGGCGTCCAGGAGGGCCTCTGGCCCGACCTGCGCCGCCGGGGCTCCCTCCTGGAGGCCGACCGCATCGGACGCGACGGCCTCGCCGAACCCCTCACGCCGGGAGCGCTCCTCTCCGAAGAACGCCGCTTGTTCTACGTCGCCGCCACCCGCGCGCGTGAACGCCTCGTCGTCACCGCGGTCAAGGCACCGGCGGACGACGGCGACCAGCCCTCCCGCTTCCTCACCGAACTCGGCGTCGAACCAAAGGACGTAACGGGCCGTCCGCGCCGCCCCCTGTCGGTCTCCGCGCTCGTCGCCGAGCTGCGCGCCACCACCGTCGACCCGCGCGTCTCGGAGACCCTGCGGGAGGCCGCGGCCCAGCGCCTGGCCAAGCTCGCCGCGCTCGGTGACGCCGACGGACGCCCCCTCGTACCGTCCGCGCACCCCTACCGCTGGTGGGGCATGTACGAGCCGACGGCGAGCGAAGTCCCCCTGAGGGACAGGGACAAGCCGGTCGTGCTCTCCGGAAGCGCACTCGACCAGCTCGCCAACACCTGCTCCCTGCAGTGGTTCCTGGGCCGCGAGGTGAAGGCGGACGCGCCCGCGACCGCCGCCCAGGGCTTCGGCAACGTGGTGCACGTCCTGGCCGACGAGGTCGCGTCCGGACGTACGCCCGCCGACCTCGCCGTCCTCATGGAGCGCCTCGACTCGGTGTGGGACGCGCTCGCCTTCGACGCGCCCTGGAAGTCGTCGCAGGAGAAGGAGCACGCGCGCGTGGCGCTCGAACGCTTCCTCCAGTGGCATGTGATGGACCGCGCGAGCCGCACCCCCCTCGCCAGCGAGCACGGCTTCGACGTGACCCTCGGAGCGGGTCCCTACGAAGTGCGGGTGCGCGGCTCCATGGACCGCGTCGAGCAGGACGCGGAAGGCCGCGCCTACGTAGTGGACTTCAAGACCGGCAAACAGGCTCCCACCGCCGCCGACGTCGCCCGCCATCCGCAGCTCGCCGTCTACCAGCTGGCGGTCCGCGAGGGCGCCGCGGACGACGTCTTCGGAGGCGTACGCCCCGAACCGGGCGGCGCCGAACTGGTGCAGCTGCGCCAGGGCGCCGCCAAGAAGAACGGCGGCGACGCCCTGCCCAAGGTCCAGGCCCAGGAGCCCCTCTCCGGAGAGTGGATCGGCGACCTCCTTGCGACGGCCGCGGGCAAGGTCCTCGACGAACGCTTCACCCCGACCGCGGGCCAGCACTGCGCCCACTGCGCCTTCCGCGCCTCGTGCAGCGCGCGCCCGGAGGGCCGTCACGTAGTGGAGTGACGACGGCGACACGTGTGCCTTTGGTGGTGGAAGTCACGGTGGGCCAACCGCGTTCATAGCAGGCTCACAGGCCATCTAAGGTCTCGGTAAAGCTGAACCGTGCACTCAGCGGACCGCCCGATCGTGCACCTTTCCGAGGAGACATACACATGGCAGCCAACCGGAAGCTCCTGGCAGTGGCCGCCGTCGCCTGCGCCGCCGCCGTCATCGGCGTCACGGGCTGCAGCAGCGACGGTGACAAGGACCCCTTCGACGGCATGAGCGCCGACAAGATCGCCGAGAAGGCGTCCAAGGCATCCAAGGACGCGGGGTCCTACCGGATGAAGGGCCAGATGAAGCAGAACGGCCAGACGAGCGACATCGAGTTCGCCGTCGCCAAGTCCGGCGACTGCAAGGGCACGATGGGCTCGGCCGAGACGGGCAAGGCCGAGTTCCTGGCCTCCGGCGAGTTCTCGTACACCAAGGGCGACGACAAGTTCTGGGAGTCCACCACGGGCAGCGGCGGCGCTGCCAAGCTCCTCAAGGGCCGCTGGACGAAGCAGTCCAACAAGGGTGGCAAGCCCGTCTGCAACCCGGACGACATGTTCAGCAACAAGAACCTCAAGAAGCTGAAGCGGGGGGACGACGCCGAGGTCGGCGGCGCGAAGGCGGCCGTCCTGACCCGCAAGAAGGGCAGCGAGACCACCACCTTCTACGTCGCCCTGGAGGGCAAGCCGTACTTCCTGAAGGTCGTGAACAAGGGCAGCGAAGGCCCCGGCACCGTGAACTTCAGCGACTACGGCAAGGCCGTCGACGTCAAGGCTCCGCCGGCCAGCGAGGTCGTCGACCCGAAGAAGCTGGCCTCGGGTTCCTGACCCCACGCTTGCCATGAGCGGGCGGTGGCCGCCCGCGTCCGGTTTCGTCCCGGATGTCAGTGGCCACCGCTAGCCTCTCTGACGTGCCACCTCGTATCACCGACCCCGAGCAGCTCAAAGAGCTCCTCGGCATCCCGTTCACCCCGGAGCAGACGGCCTGCATCACCGCGCCGCCCGCCCCGCAGGTGATCGTTGCCGGAGCGGGGTCGGGCAAGACGACGGTGATGGCGGCCCGCGTGGTCTGGCTGGTCGGCACCGGACAGGTCGCCCCCGAGCAGGTGCTCGGCCTGACGTTCACGAACAAGGCGGCGGGCGAGCTCGCCGAGCGGGTGCGCCAGGCACTCGTCAAGGCGGGCGTCACCGACCCCGACGCGGTCGACCCGGACAACGCTCCCGGCGAGCCCGTCATCTCCACGTACCACGCCTTCGCGGGCCGCCTCCTGACCGACCACGGCCTGCGCATCGGCCTGGAGCCGACCTCCCGCCTGCTCGCCGACGCCACCCGCTTCCAGCTCGCCGCGCGCGTGCTGCGCGAGGCGCCAGGACCCTATCCGGCGCTGACCCGGTCCTTCCCCGACCTCGTCAGCGACCTCCTCGCCCTCGACAGCGAGCTCGCCGAACACCTCGTGCGGCCCGAGCGCCTTCGCGCGTACGACACCGAGCTGCTGCGCGCCCTGGCGGACGCCAAGCTCAGCAACGCCGAGCTGCGCAAGGTCCCGGAGACGGCGGCCGCCCGCCTCGAACTGGCCGAGCTCGTGGGCCACTACCGCGCGGCCAAGCGCTCCAGGGACCTCCTCGACTTCGGCGACCAGATCGCCCTGTCCGCGACGCTCGCCCGCACCCGCGGGGAGGTTGGCGAGATCCTCCGCGACGAGTTCCGCGTCGTCCTCCTCGACGAGTACCAGGACACCTCGGTCGCCCAGCGCATCCTCCTGTCCGGCCTGTTCGGCGGCGGCACGGGCCATCCGGTGACCGCGGTCGGCGACCCCTGCCAGGCGATCTACGGATGGCGCGGCGCCTCGGTGGCGAACCTGGACGACTTCCCCGAGCACTTCGCGTACGCCGACGGGCGCCCCGCCACCCGCCACGCGCTCAGCGAGAACCGCCGCAGCGGCGGCCGCCTCCTGAACCTCGCCAACGGCCTCGCGGAGCCGCTGCGCGCCATGCACGCGGGCGTGGAGGCCCTGCGGCCCGCGCCCGGCGCCAAGCGCGACGGCGTGGTGCGCTGCGCCCTGCTGCGCACGCACGCCGAGGAGATCGACTGGCTCGCCGACTCGATCGCCCACCTGGTGCGCACCGGCACGGCACCCGGCGAGATCGCGGTCCTGTGCCGCACGGCGACGGACTTCGGCGAGATCCAGGGCGCCCTCGTCGCCCGCGACATCCCCGTGGAGGTCGTCGGCCTCTCCGGACTCCTGCACCTCCCCGAGGTCGCCGACCTCGTCGCCGTCTGCGAGGTCCTCCAGGACCCGGGGGCCAATGCCTCCCTGGTGCGGCTCCTGACCGGCCCCCGCTGGCGCGTCGGCGCCCGCGACCTCGCCCTCCTGGGGCGCCGCGCCCGCCTCCTCGTACGGCACGGGCACGCCGCCCCCGACGATCCCGACCGGCGCCTCGCCGAGGCCGTCGAGGGGGTCGACCCGGCCGAGGTCATATCGCTCGCGGACGCCCTTGACACCTTCCTGGAGACACCGCTCGCCGCGGACGACCCCTCCGGAGGGGACGACGGGCTGCCGTTCTCGGCGGACGCGCGGGTGCGCTTCGCCCGGCTCGCCGCCGAGCTGCGCGAGCTGCGCCGCTCTCTTTCCGACCCCCTGATGGACGTGCTGCACCGCGTGCTCGCCGTGACTGGCCTCGAAGTGGAGCTCTCCGCCTCCCCGCACGCCCTCGCCGCCCGCCGCCGCGAGACGCTCTCCAACTTCCTCGACGTCGCCGCGTCCTTCGCCGCCAACGACCAGGGCGCCTCGCTGCTCGCCTTCCTCGGCTTCCTGCGCACCGCCGCCCAGTACGAGAAGGGCCTGGACAACGCCCTGCCGGGCGGCGAGAACACGGTCAAGGTGCTCACCGCCCACAAGTCCAAGGGCCTGGAGTGGGACGTCGTCGCGGTCCCCGGTCTGGTCAACGGCACCTTCCCGAGCGCACAGGGCCGCGAGAAGTGGACCGCCCAGGCCAAGGTCGTGCCGCACGAGCTGCGCGGTGACGCGGCCACGCTGCCCGACGTCGACGCGTGGGACGCCAAGGGCATGAAGGCGTTCCACGAGTCGATGAAGGACCACCAGCGCACCGAGGAACTCCGCCTCGGCTACGTGACGTTCACCCGCCCCCGCTCGCTGCTCCTCGGCTCGGGCCACTGGTGGGGCCCCTCCCAGAAGAAGCCGCGCGGCCCCTCGGACTTCCTCCAGGCCCTGCACGACCACTGCGCGGCGGGCCACGGCGAGATCGAGGTCTGGGCGGACGAACCGGCGCAGGACGAGGAGAACCCGGCGCTGCGGGAGGAGACGGCCGACCGCGCCTGGCCGCTCCCGCTGGACGACGCCTCCCTGGCCCGCCGCCGTGCCGCCGCGCGGACGGTCCTCGACCACCTGGACCGCCTGACGGGGGAGAGCGCGCCCGAGCACGCCCGCTCCCACGAGGAGGCCCACCCGTCGGCGCACGACGACGTGCCCCCGGCCGACGACCCCGAGTGGCCGCCGCCCCCTCCGGAGGACGAGGAGGGCGCCGCCGACGCCGACGCGGCGGACTGGGACTCCCTGGCGAAGGAGCGCCCGGCCGTCCCGCACCCCGCGGACGCCCCCGGCACCGAGACCGCCCGCCCCGGCGCCCCCGCCGGCGGCGGCCACGCCCGCGTGCCGCTGCCCGCACCCGCGCCCGACGCCCGCCCGCACCCCGCGGAGCGCGTCCCGGACACCCGCACCGCGCCGGACGCGCCCCGCGCCCGCCTCACCCCGGAGGAGGCCCGCACCCTCGCCTCCTGGGACCGCGACCTGGACGCGCTGACCGGCGAGCTGCTGCGCGCCCGCGAGGCCGTCAGGGACGTGCCCGTGCCGCCCTCGCTCACCGCGTCCGAGCTGATGCGCCTCGCCGCCGACCCCGAAGGGTTCGCGCAGGACCTGGCCCGCCCCATGCCGCGCCCGCCGCAGCCCGCCGCCCGCCGGGGCACCCGCTTCCACGCCTGGATCGAGTCCCGCTTCGAGAGCCTCACGCTGCCGATGCTCGCCCCGGAGGACCTGCCGGGCGGTGGCCCCGACGAGGCCGAGATCGCCGACGAGCGCGACCTGGAAGCCCTCAAGGATTCCTTCGAGCGCACCGAGTACGCCCACCGCACCCCCTA
Organism: Streptomyces kanamyceticus; assembly: GCF_008704495.1. Taxonomy (NCBI): domain Bacteria; kingdom Bacillati; phylum Actinomycetota; class Actinomycetes; order Kitasatosporales; family Streptomycetaceae; genus Streptomyces; species Streptomyces kanamyceticus. The sequence goes on along the minus strand of NZ_CP023699.1, from coordinate 3,587,389 downwards.
CCGCGTGGAGGTCCCCTTCCAGTTCGTGATCGCGGGCCGCGTCGTCAGGGGCCGCATCGACGCCGTCTACAAGGACGGTGACGGAGCCGACACGACGTACGAGATCGTCGACTGGAAGACCAGCCGCACCCACAGCGCCGACCCCCTGCAGCTCGCCGTCTACCGGCTGGCCTGGGCCGAGCAGCAGGGCGTCCCTCCGGAATCGGTGAAGGCCGCCTTCCTGTACGTGCGCAGCGGAGAGACCGCGCGGCCCCGGCACCTGCCGGGCCGCGCCGAGCTCGAACGCCTGCTGCTCGAAGAACCGGCCACCGACCCGGACGCCGAACCGCCGGAAGAGCCGGCCCCGGATGGCGGATAGGCTCGTGACCATGAGCGAGACACCGGACAGCGCCGTCCGTACGTACATCGAGAACAACCGTGCCGCCTTCCTCGACGACCTCGCCGAGTGGCTGCGCATACCGTCCGTGTCGGCCCAGCCCGACCACGCACAGGACGTGCGCCGCAGTGCCGACTGGCTCGCCGCCAAGCTCAAGGAGACCGGCTTCCCGACCGTCGAGGTCTGGCAGACGCCGGGCGCGCCCGCCGTGTTCGCCGAGTGGCCTTCGGACGACCCGCGGGCCCCCACCGTCCTCGTCTACGGCCACCACGACGTGCAGCCCGCCGCCCGCGAGGACGGCTGGGACACCGACCCGTTCGAGCCGGTCGTCGAGGGAAACCGGCTGTACGCGCGCGGGGCCGCCGACGACAAGGGCCAGGTCTTCTTCCACACCCTCGGTGTCCGCGCCCATCTCGCGGCCACCGGCCGCACCGCGCCCGCCGTCCACCTGAAGCTGCTCATCGAGGGCGAGGAGGAGTCGGGCTCCCCGCACTTCCGCGCGCTCATCGAGGAGCACCGCGAGCGCATCGCCGCCGACGCGGTGATCGTCTCGGACACCGGCATGTGGTCGGAGGACACCCCCACCGTCTGCACCGGAATGCGGGGCCTGGCCGACTGCGAGATCGAGCTGCGCGGACCCGACCAGGACATCCACTCCGGCTCCTTCGGCGGCGCGGTCCCGAACCCCGCCACCGAGGCCGCCCGCCTCGTCGCCGCCCTCCACGACGAGCACGCGCGCGTGGCGATCCCCGGCTTCTACGAAGGCATCACGGAACTCACGGACCGCGAGCGCGAACTCTTCGCCGAGCTGCCCTTCGACGAGGAGCGCTGGCTGCGTACGGCCAAGTCGCACGCGACCCACGGCGAGGCGGGGCACACCACCCTGGAGCGCATCTGGGCCCGCCCCACCGCCGAGGTCAACGGCATCGGCGGCGGCTACCAGGGAGCGGGCGGCAAGACGATCGTCCCGTCGTCCGCGTTCCTCAAGCTGTCCTTCCGGCTTGTCGCGGGCCAGGACCCGGACCGCGTCGAGGAGGCCGTGCGCACCTGGGTCGCCGACCGGCTGCCCCCGGGCATCCGGCACACGATCACCTTCGGCTCCGCCACGCGCCCGTGCCTGACCCCGCTTGACCACCCGGCGCTGCAGTCCGTCGTCCGCGCGATGGGACGCGCCTTCGAGCAGCAGATCCGCTTCACGCGCGAGGGCGGCTCGGGGCCTGCCGCCGACCTCCAGGACGTCCTCGGCGCGCCCGTGCTGTTCCTCGGCATCTCCGTCCCCTCCGACGGCTGGCACGCGCCGAACGAGAAGGTCGAGCTCGACCTGCTCCTCAAGGGCGTGGAGACGACCGCCTACCTGTGGGGCGACCTCGCGGAGAACTGGCGCGATGCACACTGAGAGTCCCCGGATCGCCGAGCACGCCCGGCAGACCGTTGAGCACGTCCTGCTGAACCACCCATTCCATCGGGGGAGTTGGAAGCACCTGTGACCACCTGGACCGACCGCACCGCAGACCGGCCCGTCTCGCTCACCGCGCAGAGCGGCATCGACCGCGCGGCCCACCACCGCATGGACGAGGCCTGGCTCGCCGCAGCCTGGAGCCACCCGACGACCCGGGTCTTCGTGGTCTCCGGTGGTCAGGTGCTCATCGACGAGACACCGGAGGGCGCCACGGAACTGGTGATGACGCCCGCCTTCGAAGCGCCCCTCACCGAGGAGCACCGCTACTTCCTGGGCACGGGCGACGACGGCGTCAGCTACTTCGCGCTCCAGAAGGACACCCTGCCGGGCCGCATGGACCAGTCCGCGCGCCCCGCGGGGCTGCGCGAGGCGGGGCTGCTGCTCTCGCCGCGCGACGCGGGCCTGATGGTGCACGCCGTCGCCCTGGAGAACTGGCAGCGCCTGCACCGCTTCTGCTCCCGCTGCGGCGAGCGCACGATCATCGCCGCCGCGGGGCACATCCGCCGCTGCCAGGCGTGCGGCGCCGAGCACTACCCGCGCACGGACCCCGCGGTGATCATGGCGGTCAGGGACGCCGAGGACCGCATCCTCCTGGGCCGCCAGGTGCACTGGCCCGAGGGCCGCTTCTCCACCCTCGCGGGCTTCGTCGAGCCGGGCGAGTCCATCGAGCAGTCGGTGCGCCGGGAGGTCTTCGAGGAGGCGGGCGTCACGGTCGGCGACGTCGAGTACGTCGCCAGCCAGCCCTGGCCCTTCCCCTCCAGCCTGATGCTGGGCTTCATGGCCGACGCGACCTCATCGGAGATCCAGGTCGACGGCGAGGAGATCCAGGAAGCCCGCTGGTTCTCCCGGGAAGACCTGCGGGCCGCATTCGAGTCCGGGGAGGTCCTGCCTCCCTACGGAATCTCGATTGCGGCCCGTCTGATCGAGCTCTGGTACGGCAAGCCCCTGCCGAAGCCGGGGACCGTGGGCTGAGCCGAGGCCTCGGCCCGGCGTCCGCCCGATCAGGCCAGCTTCTGCTTGACCTGCGCGAGCGAGGGGTTCGTGAGCGTGGAGCCGTCCGGGAAGAGGACGGTGGGAACCGTCTGGTTTCCGCCGTTCGCCTTCTCGACGAAGGCCGCGGAATCCGGGTCGTGCTCGATGTTGACCTCCTCGTACGCGATGCCCTCACGGTCCATCTGGCCCTTGAGGCGGCGGCAGTAGCCGCACCACGTGGTGCTGTACATCGTCACGGTGCCCGGCATCTCTCGTGTGCTCCTTCATCGCTCGGGGTGCGTCTTCGCAATCAGTCGAACGTACGCGACCCGGCCACCATTCCCGCATTAGTACGACCGGCTGCGGCGCCCTGTGGACAACGGGCTCACCGGCCCCTGGCGACCTGGCAGCATGGCAGGGTGACATCAGCAACGCACTCCACTCTCTTCCCGCAGGTCCCGGACTCTGCCGACGCGGTGCTCGCCGGGCTCGACCCGGAGCAGCGCGAGGTGGCCACCGCCCTGCACGGGCCGGTGTGCGTCCTCGCGGGTGCCGGTACGGGCAAGACACGGGCGATCACCCACCGGATCGCCTATGGCGTGCGCGCCGGGATCCTCCAGCCCGCCAGCGTGCTGGCTGTCACGTTCACCAACCGCGCGGCGGGCGAGATGCGCGGCCGGCTGCGCCAGCTCGGCGCCTCCGGCGTCCAGGCGCGCACGTTCCACTCGGCGGCCCTGCGCCAGCTGCAGTTCTTCTGGCCGAAGGCGGTCGGCGGCTCGCTGCCCCGCATCGTCGACCGCAAGATCAAACTCGTCGCGGACGCGGCCGCCGCCTGCCGCATCCGCCTCGACCGGAACGAGCTGCGGGATCTGACCAGCGAGATCGAGTGGTCCAAGGTCACCCAGACCGTCCCCGCGGACTATGCGGCGGCCGCCGTCAAGTCCGGCCGTGACGTCCCGCGCGACCCGGCCGAGATCTCCCAGCTCTACGCGGCGTACGAGGACCTCAAGCGCGACCGCGCCGTCATCGACTTCGAGGACGTCCTGCTGCTCACCGTCGGCATCCTCCAGGACCGGCATGACATCGCCGAGCAGATCCGCTCCCAGTACCAGCACTTCGTGGTCGACGAGTACCAGGACGTCAGCCCCCTCCAGCAGCGCCTGCTCGACCTGTGGCTCGGCGAGCGCGACAGCCTCTGCGTCGTCGGCGACGCCAGCCAGACGATCTACTCCTTCACCGGCGCGACCCCCGACCACCTGTTGAACTTCCGCACCCGCCACCCGGGAGCGACCGTCGTCAAGCTGGTCCGTGACTACCGCTCCACGCCCCAGGTCGTCCACCTCGCCAACGGCCTGCTCTCCCAGGCCCGCGGCCGCGCCGCCGACCACCGCCTGGAGCTGATCTCCCAGCGCGACCCCGGGGCCGAGCCGGTCTACGTCGAGTACGCGGACGAGCCCGCCGAGGCGGAAGGCGCGGCCCGCCGCATCCGCGCCCTCCTCGCCGACGGCGTCCCGGCCAGCGAGATCGCGGTCCTCTTCCGTACGAACTCGCAGTCGGAGATCTACGAACAGGCGCTCGCCGACGCCGGAGTGCCCTATCAGCTGCGCGGCGCCGAGCGGTTCTTCGAGCGCACCGAGGTGCGGGAAGCGGGCGCGGCCCTGCGCGGCGCGGCGCGCTTCGGCGGCAACGACGCCCTCTTGGACGACGTGGTCGACCTGCCCTCCCAGGTCCGGGCCGTGCTCTCCACCAAGGGCTGGACGAACCAGCCCCCCGCGGGCTCCGGGGCGGCCCGGGACCGGTGGGAGTCCCTCGCGGCGCTCGTGCGCCTCGCCGAGGACTTCGCGCGGGCCAAGCCGGAGGCGACCCTCGCCGACCTCGTGGCCGAGCTGGACGAGCGGGCGAACGCCCAGCACGCGCCCACCGTCGAGGGCGTCACGCTGGCCTCGCTGCACGCGGCCAAGGGCCTGGAATGGGACGCCGTGTTCCTGGTCGGCCTCGCCGAGGGCATGATGCCGATCACCTACGCCAAGACCGACGAGCAGATCGAGGAGGAGCGCAGGCTCCTGTACGTGGGCGTGACCCGCGCCCGCGTCCACCTCTCCCTCTCCTGGGCCCTCTCCCGTTCCCCGGGCGGCCGCCCGAACCGCCGCCCCAGCCGCTTCATGGACGGCCTGCGCCCGGGCTCGGGGGCGGGTGCGGCGGCGCGTGCCGCGGGCGGTGGCCCCGGCGGCGTCGAGCGCGGCAGCGGCGGCGAGGGCACCGGCACCCCCGCGGGCCGTCGGCAGCGGAAGAACCGGACCCCGGCCCGCTGCCGGGTCTGCGGGCGGACGCTGACCGAGGCGGGCGAGATGAAGCTCATGCGGTGCGAAGACTGTCCTTCCGACATGGACGAAGGACTCTACGAGCGTCTTCGGGAGTGGCGCTCGGGTCAGGCGAGCCGCCTGGGGCAGCCCGCGTACTGCGTCTTCACGGACAAGACCTTGATCGCCATCGCGGAGGCCGTGCCGGACGACGAGGGGGAGCTGGCCCGGATCCCGGGAGTCGGCGTCCGTAAGTTCAACCGCTTCGGAGCCGACGTCCTCGCTATCTGTGCAGGTCAGGAGCCTGTAAGGGGCGCCGATGAAGAATGATTCAAACTCGTCGAAAAAATAGTTTGCGCATGCGCAAGGAAGACCCATAGGTTCTTAACACGGAAACGGCGGCTTCTCCGAAGCCCCGGTTCCGTGCTGTACTTGACAGTCCGCAGGATCGGCCCCGGCCGATCCACTAGACGCCGAGAGGAGGCGAATTCCAGTGATCAGCATCAACGAGAGCTTCATCAGCACCGTCAAAATGACCGATCGCTCGGTCGTCGCTTCCTGCCTGCTCGGCTTCTCGAACCAGGGCACCGGTCTGTCCGGCGGCATCCCCGCCGTGCGTCCGATGTCCGCCGCCCTGCCTCTCGCCGGTCTCCCGATCGTCGAGGCCAATGAGGGCAATGAGCGACCGACCAAGGCACCGGAAGCAGCAGTAGCGGAGGCGCAGGCCTATGCCTTTGCGGCAGCCGGTGCCGGATTCCGGAAGCAGACGACGCAGCACCACACGATGTGGGCCTTCCGTGGGCTCGAACCCTGGAGTGATCCAGTCTGATCCTCGATCAGACCGGCGCCTTCAGGGCCGCGGAACCCCACCCGGGATCCGCGGCCCTTCTGTTTTCCCCAGAACAGGGAGAACGGAGTGAAGGGGCCACCAGAAAGACCCGGTACCAGCCGCCAACCGGCCGACCCAGGCCGGCACGACCAGACGAGGAAAACACCACCGTGCAACTCGAAGCGCACGCCCCGTCCGTACCGCCTTCACAGACGCTCCCCCCGCCCGCACCCACGGAGGACCCGACCTTGACTCCCCTCACCGCGCTCACCGCGCTCGACGACGCCATCGAGAACCTCGGCGTACCCGTTCCCTGCCGTGCCTACGACCCGGAGGTCTTCTTCGCCGAGTCGCCGGCCGATGTCGAGTACGCCAAGTCGCTCTGCCGCACCTGTCCGCTGATGGAGGCCTGCCTCGCCGGCGCCAAGGAGCGGCGTGAGCCTTGGGGCGTCTGGGGCGGCGAGCTCTTCGTCCAGGGCGTGGTCGTCGCTCGCAAGCGGCCGCGTGGTCGTCCGCGCAAGAACCCGGTCGCCGCATGAGCACCGTCGGAACGATCGATCGCCCCTTGACGCACGACCCCCAGAAGCAGGCCCCGATGAAGGCAGCCACCAGCGAGCCCGCAGGCTCCGCGATCACAGACTTCACCACCACCGGTGCGAACACCTCGCGCCAGAACAGGACCCGTGAGATGCAACTCATCCCAGAAGCCATGGCTCGTGCGCATATGCACGAACGCATGCGTGAGGCCGAGGCCCAGCGCCCGGCCGAGCGCCTGATGGCGGCCCGCCGCATGCAACGCCGCGCGGAGCGCGCGTCGCTGCGCGCCCGGCGCGCGCTCGCCATCGCCGTCATGCAGTAGGAGCCGCCCACGCGGCTCAGTACAACGACAGAACGATGCGGGGGCCGGTCCGAACGGACCGGCCCCCGCGGTGCGTTGGACTCACCGATCTTCCGCGCGCGGCGCTATGGTCGCCGGGTGGACCAGCAGAATCCTCAGCCCACCGGCACGGACAATGCGGGCACGGAGAATCTCGTGTGCTCCCGCTGCGGCACCATCGCCGAAGGCGCGCCGCCGACCTGGACCTGCTCCGTGGAGAACGGCAGCCGTCACTACTTCTGTGACTCCTGCGCGCGCGACAACATCAGAGCCATCGAGGGCCGCCTCGACTCGCCCTGGTGGTGAACGCTCAGGCCTCGTCCGCCTCCGCTTCCTCTACCTCCGCTTCCTCCGCTTCCTCCGTCTCGGTCTCCACGGCGAAGCCGGGCAGCCACTCCTCCAGCTCGTCCCGCATCCGCACCGTCGAGCCCAGTTGGCACAGGACCCCGATCGTGCTCAGCGTCACGCGGTGTATCAACAGATACGACGGCGGCAGGTTCAGTTGCTTGCCCAACTGATAGGCGGGGGAGCGGGGGTCGGCCACCCGGGCCGCCTGGCTGCGCATCCAGCCACGCGTGAACGTGAACTCCTCGACCAGCATGGGCTCGATGATCGGCAGCAGATAGTCGAGCACCGCGTCCGGCTCGAGGTCGACGCTCTCCTTGACGAAGCCCTCCTCGCGCAGCATCTCGTAGACCGCGTCGGCCTCGCCGTCGAGCGTCATCCGCAGCGATTCACCGATGGGTACGGGCAGCCCGCCGGGCAGCCGGTCCACCGTGCCGAAGTCGAGGACCCCAAGGCGCCAGCCGCTCTTCTCGTCGGGCAGCAGGCGGAAGTTGCCCGGATGCGGGTCGGCGTGCAGCAGGCCGGTGCGCGCGGGGCCGGAGAAGAGGAAGCGGGCAAGGAGCTGACCCGCCCGGTCGCGCTGCTCCTGCGTGCCGTCCGCGATCACCTCCGACAGGGGCGTCCCGTCGATCCACTCGGTCACCAGGACCTGATCGCTCTGGTGCACCACCGCGGGGACGACCACATCGGGGTCGCCCGCGAACTCCTCCGCGTGCGCCTGCTGCGCCTGCGCCTCCAAGCCGTAGTCGAGCTCCTCCGACACCCGGTCGCGCAACTCGGCGATCAGCGGCTTGATGTCCATCCCCGGAATCAGCGGCCCCAGGAGCCGGGCGAACCGGCTCAGCTGAGTCAGGTCGGACAGCAGCGCCTCGCCCGCGCCCGGGTACTGGACCTTGACCGCGACCTCGCGCCCGTCCGCCCAGACGGCCCGGTGCACCTGGCCGATCGACGCGGCCGCCGCGGGCTTGTCCGTGAACTCCTGGAACAGGTCGCGCCAGTCCTCCCCGAGGCGCTCCGCGAGCACGGCGTGCACCGTGCGGGTCGGCATCGGCGGCGCCGCTTCCTGTAGCTTCGTGAGTGCCGCGCGGTAGGGACCCGCGACCTCCTCCGGCAGCGCCGATTCGAAGACGGACAGCGCCTGTCCGAACTTCATCGCCCCGCCCTTCAGCTCGCCGAGGACCTTGAACAGCTGCTCCGCCGTGCGCTGTTGCAGCTCGCGTCCGACGATTTCCGCGGACTTGCCCCCGATCCGCTTGCCGAGCCCCCAGGTCGCGCGCCCCGCGAAGCCGAGCGGGAGGGCGGCCAGTTTGGCAGTACGGGTGACCGCCTTCCGGGGAAGATCAGACATGCGCCCCTCCAAGTCCCAGACAGCCGCGCCTTGTCAGGCGGTTACCCGGCCATTGTGTCGTGCGGCTCTCGGTCCACGGTGGCCTGATCCCCCTTATTGCGCGCACCCGCTCCGCAAGAGCATGCGGGATGCGGCCAAACCGGACGAGAGTGCCACTCGAATCCGGGCACGGACGCCTCCCAGCGGGCGCCCGCGCAGGCCGAGGAGACTCCGTCCAGAAAGGCGAGCGCATGCCCCGCGGCCAGCCCCGCGGCCGCGGTCGACAGGGCCAGGTCGCAGGCGGGCACCTGCCGCGCGGGCCCCGAGCGCCACTGCGCCAGCATCCGCGGCCAGGTGGGGTCGCGGTCCGCACGCTGCTGGAAGAGACAGCCCGCACACGCGCTCGCCCCGGGCAGGACCAGCGGGCCCACCACAGCGGTGCCCTCGATCACCCCGACGTAGAGATGAGGGGTGCCCGCGGTGATGAGTCCTTCGACGGCTGCCGGATCGGGGGCGTACGCCGCGAGTCCGTCGCGCGGGGCGATGATCACGAGGGAGAGCCCCGCTTCTCCCTCCGGCGCCCTGGGCGGACGATCCGGTGCCCACTGCCGCACGATGCGGCGCGCGGTGGTGTCCCGTCGCTCGCCGATCGACTCGGCGGGCAGTCCACCCGGCGCGACGTCCCACGGCTCGACGTGCCCGCCGTCCAGCACGTCGACCCGGCCCACGCCCGCCCCCGCGAGCACCGAGGCCAGCGCCACGCCGAGCCGCCCCGCGCCCTGCACCCGCACGCGCATGGACCGGCGCGCCGCCAGCTTGTCGATCGCCTCGCCCGGCTCGGGGGAGAGCAGCGAGAGCGAGGCCAGGTCGGACCGGAGCCGGTCCATGACCGCGCCCCGCTTGCGCAGGGATTCGGCCGCGGGGCCGCCGCCCGTCGAGTCGTCGAGCAGGCCGGCCCGGGACAGCTCGCCGAGCAGCCTGTCCACGTGTCCGTCGGGCAGGCCCATCCGCTGCGCCTCCGCCCGCAGCAGCGGCAGTCCCCGGGTCCCGTCGAGCAAGGTCAGGAAGCTGCCCGTCGCCGTGTCCATCGGGCCGAGCATCAAGGCGTGCGCGGAGGCGACCCCGAACTGCACGGTGCTCAGGTCACGCCAGCCGCGCCGCAGCGCGGGCTTCAAGATCGGATGCATGGTCGTCCCCCGTAGGCCGCTCGGCACGTCCCGTCCGCCGTGTCGATCGATTGCCAGAATGCCCGTCACGCCGGACAGCCGCGCCGCGTTGTCCACAGGCAGGGGATGCTTGTCGTACTAATCCAGCGCACGGGGAGCGGAACAGCGCCGAACCGTCCCGGAGGCGGGACTTCCCCTATGCCCAGCGGGTAACGTCGGGGCGTGCCCGCCGACCCGTCCCCTCGCGTCGCTGGGGAGACCTCGGCGCATCGCGCCGGAACTCCACAGCGCAGCACGACCAGTCCACCGTCGTCCGGCGGAGGTGCCAGCGCGGTCGAGGTCAGACGGAGCGCCCGCCGCCGCAGAACGGTCTCCGCCTACCGCGAGGGCGACCGCACCGTCGTCCTCATCCCCGCCCGGATGTCCGAGGCGGAGGAGCAGCGCTGGGTCAACGTGATGCTGGACAAGCTCGCGGCGCAGGAGAGCAAGCGCCTCCTCGGGGACGCGGAGCTCGCCGAGCGCGCGGGGCAGCTGTCCGACCAGTACTTCGAGGGCCGGGCCAGGCCCGCCTCCGTTCGCTGGGTCACGAACCAGAACACTCGCTGGGGTTCCTGCACCCCTTCCGAGGGCAGCATCCGCCTTTCGCACCGGCTGCAGGGCATGCCCGAGTACGTCGTCGACTACGTCCTCGTCCATGAACTGGCACATCTCCTCGTACCCGGACACGGCCCCCGATTCTGGCGTCTTCTGGAGGCCTACCCCCGTACGGAGCGGGCCAGGGGGTACCTCGAAGGGGTGGTCGCGGCCGATCGGCTGCCCCATCTGCCGGCCGCTCGCGAGGAGTGAACGTCCGCCGGATCCCGCTGTTGTGTAGCGGGTCTGTACCGGCTTGGCTCGCTGTCGGACTTTGCGGTTAGCCTGACGCGACGCATTCACATTCGGGATGGGGGACGGTCGTTACGTATGGCCAGGGAATTCCAACGCGGCCACAAGGCCAAGATCAGTGACCTCACCGCGGGGACCGATCTGTACGTAGGCGTACAGATCACTGCCCCCGGATTGACGTTCGACATCAGCTGCTTCGGCCTGGACGCGAGCGAGCGGCTCTCGGACGACCGTTACTTCATCTTCTTCAACCAGCCCAAGTCACCCGAGGAGTCGATCCAGCTCCTGGGTGCGCAGGCGGGCGACACCGAGTCCTTCCGCGTCACGCTCGACCGCATCCCGCAGCAGATCCAGCGGCTCTCCTTCACGGCGACGATCGACGGCGCCGGGCAGATGTCGCAGGTCGCCTCCGGGTACGTCCGCATCGTCGCGGGCGGCGAGGAAGTGGCGCGCTACGCCTTCAGCGGCGCGGAGTTCTCCACCGAACGCGCCGTCATGCTGGGCGACTTCTACCTGAAGGACGTCTGGCGGTTCGCCGCGATCGGCCAGGGCTTCGACGGCGGGCTCGACGCCCTGCTGAAGAACTTCGGCGGAGAGGTCGCGGAGGAGGAGCCCGCCGCCCCGGAGCCGCAGGCCGCCGCGCCTTCCTTCGCCCCGCCCGCGCAGGCCGCCGCGCCGCCCGCCTTCGGCGCTCCCGCGGCCGCCGCGCCGCCGCAGGCCCCCGCCCCTGCTCCCGCGCAGAACTTCGCACCACCTCAGGGCGCCACTCCGCCCCCGCCCCCTGCTCCCGCGGACCCGTCGGTGCACGCCGCGCAGACCATCGTGGCTCCGATGAACCAGCCGCCCGGTGGCACCATGCCGCCCCCGCCGGCCCCCGCGCCGTACGGACAGCCCGGCCAGCAGCCGCCGCCGCAGCAGCCGCAATTCGGCCAGGTGCCAGGACAGCAGCAGGCCCCGATGCCCCCTGGGTACGGCCAGCAGCCCGGTGCCCCGATGCCCCCTGGGTACGGCCAGCAGCCCGGTGCCCCGATGCCCCCTGGGTACGGCCAGCAGCCCGGTGCCCCGATGCCTCCCGGCTACGGCCAGCAGCCCCCGGGCGGCCAGTTCCCCGGCCAGGCCGGGGCTCCGCAGGGCGCGGCCCCACAGGGTGCCGGTGTCGCGGCGGCCCTCCAGAAGTACCGCGAGGCCCCCACGGGACAACGCTGGACGCAGCAGAACGAGAAGCTGATCCGCGTCGACCTGGGCGTCGCCGACCAGCCGATACTCGCCCGCCAGGGCAGCATGGTGCTCTACCAGGGCAAGGTCGAGTTCAGCTACAAGGGCGCCGGGTTCGCGGGCCGCATCGTGGGCAACTCCACCGGCCAGGAGATGCAGCTCATGCGGTGCTCCGGCCGGGGCCAGGTCTTCCTCGCCGAGGAAGGCACGCATCTGCACCCGATCGAACTCCAGGGCGACGCGATCTGCGTCTCCGCGGAGAACGTCCTCGCCTTCGACGAGACGCTGCAGCACGAGGTGCGCAGGATCGAGGGCCACGGCATCCCCGGTGGCGCGCTGTTCGTCATGCAGTTCCAGGGCACCGGCACGGTCATCGTGAAGACCCACGGCGTGCCCGTCGTGCTGCCCGTGACGCCGACGACGTTCGCCGACTGCCACGCCGTCGTCGCCTGGTCGGCCGCCGCACAGGCGATCGTTTCCAGCCAGGTTCGGCTGCGCAGCAACGCGTACGCGGGCTCCACGGGGGAGAGCGTGAACCTCCAGTTCCGTGGCGCGCCCGGCAATTTCATCGTCGTCCAGCCGTACGAGGTCTGAGGGAGCCCGTCATGAATCAGCAGCAGTTCGCGGGCTTCGCTCCCGCACCCGTCGCCGCCCGCATGGAGAACCACGGCCACCACATGCTCAAGGTGGCCATGCAGACCGGCAACGACCTCTTCGCGCGCGTGGGCTCGATGGTCGCCTACGAAGGGTTCGTGCAGTACGAGCCGAATCCGCCCGCCGTCCGACAGGTCGCGCGCGAGTGGATGACCGGTGAGGGCGCGCCCCTGATGAAGTGCTCCGGAGACGGCCTTCTCTACCTCGCCGACTACGGAGCGGACGTCGTCGTCATCAATCTGGCGGGCGACTCCCTCTCGGTGAACGGCACCAACCTGCTCGCCTTCGACGCCTCCCTCCAGTGGGGCGTGGAGCGGGTCAAGGGCATGGCCAAGTTCGCCGGACAGGGCCTGTGGAACATCAAGATCTCCGGCCAGGGCTGGGTCGCGCTGACCTCCCGCGGCACGCCGATCGTGGTCGACTGCGGCCGCGGCGAGGACGAGACGTACGTCGACCCGGACGCCCTGATCGCCTGGTCCCCGAACCTCAAGGTGAAGGGCAAGCGCAGCTTCAAGGCCGGTTCCCTGATCGGGCGCGGCAGCGGCGAGGCCTACCAGATGGGCTTCTCCGGAGAGGGCATCGTCGTCGTACAGCCCAGCGAGGACAGCACCGACCGTCTCCGAGCACGGGGCTGAGGGGGAGCAACACACCATGCAGAGCCCACTTTTCGCGCATGCCGAACAGCAGACGCAGGAGCGCTACTCCGTCCAGAACCCGCAGATGCTGCGGGTCGCCCTGGAGGGCCACGACGACGTCCTGGCCCGCAAGGGCGCCATGGTCGCCTACCAGGGGCTGATGGAGTTCGACGCCGAGTACCAGAGCCGGGGCAACCAGCGGGCCCGCGCGCACACCGGCGAGGGCCTTGACCTGATGCGCTGTCACGGACAGGGCACGGTCTACCTCGCCAACCTCGCGCAGTACATCCACGTCGTGGACGTGGAACAGGACGGCCTGACCGTGGACAGCAGCTACGTCCTCGCGATGGACTCGTCGCTGACCCACCAGGTCATCGCCGTGGACAGCCAGTACGGCATCTCCGGCTCCGGCAAGTACCAGCTCAACATCACCGGGCGCGGCAAGGTCGCCCTGATGACGTCGGGCCAGCCGCTGATGCTCCAGGTCACGCCGGACCGGTACGTCAACGCCGACGCCGACGCGATCGTCGCGTGGTCCAACGGGCTGCGCGTCCAGATGCAGGCGCAGACCCATTCCTCGGGCGTGTGGCGGCGCCGCGGCAACACCGGCGAGGGCTGGGAGCTCAGCTTCATGGGACAGGGCTACGCGCTCGTCCAGCCCAGCGAGATGCTGCCGCCGCAGAACGCGGTTCTCGGGCGGGGCGCCCAGGCGCAGTTCGGGATGGGTCAGCAAGGTGCCCGCGGGCAGAACCAAGGCAACGTCTGGAGTTAGCCCCTCCCGCGGGGCAAGCGGGAAGGGGCGCGGGGATCTGTGTGCGGGCCGTATGTGGCTGGTCGCGCAGTTCCCCGCGCCCCTTTCAGGGGCACATACCTACAGGCGCGCCCTTGTTGCCTCTACCAGTCGTACGACCGAGTCGTCCGCCACATCCGCCACCTCGTCGTACGCGAACCAGCGCAGGTCCAGGGACTCGTCGCTGATCGCCTCCACCGCGTCGGAGGGGGCGAGCGCCGCGTACTGGACGTCGAGGTGCTGGGTGCACGGGCCCGGGATCGGGTGCCTGTCCAGGCGGATGGGGCCGCCCGCGACGAGCGTGAGGCCCGGTACGCCGGACTCCTCGGTCGCCTCGCGCAGCGCGGCCTCGGCCAGCGTCGTGTCACCCGGCTCGCAGTGGCCGCCCATCTGGAGCCACATCCGCAGCTTCTTGTGCAGGGTCAGCAGCACGCGCCCGCGCGAGGGGTCGACGACCAGGGCGCTCGCCGTGATGTGCCCCGCGGTGCAGGGCTTCCACATGCCGTCCTCGCCGTGCGTGGACAAGTGGTCCAGATAGGCCTGGCGCAGCTCGGCCTGCTCTTCGTACCCCTTCAGGACGAGGACGGCGTCGTCGTACAGGCTCACTTACCGCCGTCCTCGGTGCCCTTGTCGCCCTTGTCGCCCTCGTCGTCGCCCTTGGCCGCCTCGCCGAGCATCTTGTCCAGCTCGGAGAAGTCCAGCTGCTCGTGGTGCACGAAGCCGTCGGGGTCGTCCAGGTCGGAGGCCGTCGGCAGCATGTCCGGGTGCTCCCAGAGGCCGTCGCGGCCGTCGACGCCGCGCGCGTCCGTGAGCGAGGCCCACAGACGCGAGGCGTCCCGCAGACGGCGCGGGCGCAGTTCGAGACCGATCAGCGTGGCGAACGTCTGCTCGGCGGGGCCACCCGTGGCACGGCGGCGGCGCAGCGTCTCGCGCAGGGCGTCGGCGGAGGAGAGACGCGGCTTGGCGGCGGCGTGCACCACTGCGTCCACCCAGCCCTCGACGAGCGCGAGAGCCGTCTCCAGGCGGGCCAGGGCGGCCTTCTGCGCCGGGGTGTCCTCCGGCTGGAACATGCCCTGCTGGAGCGCTTCCTGCAGCTGCTCCGGATTCTGCGGGTCGAGCTGGCCGACCACGTCCTCCAGCTTGGAGGTGTCGACCTTGATGCCGCGCGCGTATCCCTCGACCGCGCCGAACAGGTGCGAGCGCAGCCACGGGACGTGGGCGAAGAGCCGCTGGTGGGCGGCCTCGCGCAGCGCCAGGTAGAGCCGCACCTCGTTCTTGTCGATGCCCAGGTCCTTGCCGAAGGCCTCGACGTTCACCGGCAGGAGCGCGGCCTTGCCGGACGGGCCGAGCGGCAGGCCGATGTCGGTGGAGCCGACGACCTCGCCCGCGAGCACGCCCACGGCCTGGCCGATCTGCTGGCCGAACATGGCGCCGCCCATGGAGCGCATCATGCCGATCAGCGGGCCCGCCATGGCCTGCATCTCCTCGGGCAGCACATCGCCCATGGCCAGGCCGACGCGCTCGGCGACCGGATCGACGAGCTCCTTCCACACCGGCAGGGTCGCCTCGACCCACTCGGCGCGGCTCCACGCCACGGCCGTGCCGGATCCGGAGGGCAGCGACGTCGCGTCGTCCAGCCACAGGTCGGCCAGGCGCACGGCCTCCTCGACGGCGGAGCGCTCGGCGGGTCCGACGCTGGCGTCCTTGGTGCCGTCCGCCGTGCCCTGGGACACGGTCTGGCGGGCGATGTCCTTGGCCATGTCCCAGTTCACCGGGCCGCCCTCGTACGAGAGCATCTGGCCGAGCTGCTGGAAGGCGGCACCCAGGTCGTTCGGATTCATCGAACCGAACATCGCGGCGAACGGATTGTCACCGCCGCCGGGGCCGCCGGGGCCGCCCGCTCCGGGGAACCCGAAACCGAACGGGTTCGCGGGGCCACCGGCGCCCTGTCCGCCGCCTTGTCCCCCGCCCTGTCCCTGTCCAGGGGATTCCTTCTTCTTGCCCTCGTCGCCGTCTTCCGGCTCCTCCGGCGGAAGGCCGAATCCGAATGGGGTGTCACTCACGGGATTCCTCGGCTCGTCAGGCCGCCGGTATCGTTCCGGCGGCGGCGCTACAACACCACCCAGCGTAGACACCGTGACGGGATCGGGCCTCGGTGCTTCGCCGACTCATGGCCTGCGGCAGGATGGATGCCACCTGGTACGTACGCGTCATTCGCGTACGTACTGAAGACAACCGCTGGAGACGCCCGGTGAGTTCCCCAGATCCACAGGTTCGCGCAGCGCGAAACCCCTCAACCCCGTCGCCTGTCCGCGGGCCCGTGGTCGCCGTCACCGGCGCCGCCTCGGGGGTGGGCGCGCTGCTGACCGAGCGCCTCGCGGCCTCGGAGGAGATCAAGCAGGTCATCGCCATCGACGAGCGCCGCGGCGACTGCTCGCAGGCTCAGTGGCACATTCTGGACGTCCGGGATCCGGCGATCGCCGAGAAGCTGCGCGGCGCCGACGTCGTGGTGCACCTGGCGCTCGACCTCGACCTGGAGACCGACGGCGCGGCCCGCACCGCCTACAACGTGCGCGGCACCCAGACCGTCCTCACGGCGGCCGCGGCCGCGGGCGTGCACCGTGTGGTGCTCTGCACGTCGGCGATGGTCTACGGAGCGCTGCCCGACAACGAACTGCCCCTCTCCGAAGACGCCGAATTGCGCGCCACCGCCGAGGCGACCGGCGTCGGGGACCTCCTGGAGGTCGAGCGGCTCGCCCGCAGGGCGCCCCGCGCGCACCCCGGCCTCAATGTCACCGTCGTACGCCCCGCGACCCTGGTCGGCGGCACGGACACGGCCCTGACCCGCTACTTCGAGTCGCCCCGCCTTCTCGTCGTGGCCGGTTCGCGGCCCGCCTGGCAGTTCTGCCACGTCGAGGACCTGTGCAGCGCTCTGGAGTACGCCGTCCTGGAGAAGGTCGACGGCGAGCTCGCCGTCGGCTGCGACGGCTGGCTGGAGCAGGAGGAGGTCGAGGAGCTCAGCGGGATCCGGCGCATGGAGCTGCCGTCGGCGGTCGCGCTCGGAGCCGCCGCCCGGCTGCACCGCATCGGTCTCACTCCGTCCCCGGCCGGTGACCTCGCGTACACGATGTACCCCTGGGTGGTCAGCGTCAGCGGGCTGCACGACGCCGGGTGGCGGCCGCAGTGGACCAACGAGGAGGTCCTCGCGGAGCTGCTCGAAGAGGTCTCGGGACGGCGTACGGTCGCCGGGCGCCGCCTCGGCCGCAAGGACGCGACTGCGGCGGGGGCCGCGGGTGCGACGGTGGCGCTGCTCGGTGCGGCGGCGGTGGTCCGCAGGGCGCGGAAGGCGCGGCGGCGCATCTGAGGCGGCGGGTGGGGCTGGCCCTTCCCGTGGCTGGTGCCCCGCTTACGCTCCTCGGCGGACGGGGGCCGTGCCTCCTGCCCTCTCCACCGCTCCTCGGCGCCGGGGTGCCGTGCTCCATGCCCCCGCGAGCGCCACTCGGCGACGGGGTGCCGTGCCCACCCGTGCCGCCCCAGCGGCACGATTGCCCACGGCGGGAGCTCCCCGTCCAGCACAGCCCTGTAGGGAACTCCAACCCGGCACGCGCGCGTGCCGGTCGAAAGGTCTATTCCGTGTCGGGCGCGCAGTGCGGCACCATGGCCGCATGGCACGCACCACGATGGACCACCCCGGCGAGCAGGCCGCACAGGACCCGATCCGCCTCCTCGCGATCCGCGAGACCCCGCTCTCCTTGGACGAGGTCTTCCGGGCCGCGGGTGACGACGCCGCGGGCGGCACGGCGCTCTTCGTGGGGACGGTCCGCAACCACGATGGCGGCGCGGACGTCGACGAGCTCGGCTATTCGACGCACCCCACCGCCGAGGCCGAGATGCGCCGGGTGGCCGAGAAGGTCGTCGCCGAATATCCGGTGCGCGCGCTGGCCGCCGTCCACCGCGTCGGTGATCTGGCCGTCGGCGACCTCGCGGTGATCGTGGCCGTCTCCTGCCCGCACCGCGCCGAGGCCTTCGCCGCCTGCCGCAAGCTGATCGACGACCTGAAGCACGAGGTGCCGATCTGGAAGCACCAGCGGTTCTCGGATGGCAAGGATGAATGGGTGGGCGCGTAGCGCTCGTTGAGGGGCGGTGGTCGGGCGACGGGAGGGCGGGTCGGCGCCTGTTGAGGCTGCTGGTGCGCGATGGGTGCGGGTGACTCCGGTTGCGTAACCGGACCCCTGCCGTGAGCGTTGACCATGCGGATGGTTAATCTGCTGATCTGTCAGTGGTGGTCGCTCATGGGGTCGGGAGGTCGACGTGGCATCGCTCGCCTGGTTGCTGATTCCGCTTCTCGCCGCGGTCGGCGCGGGTCTGTGGGGCAGCTGGGCCGCCCGCAACCGCAAGTCGGGACGGACCGGCGACGTCACCGAGCTCAACGGCTACGCGGCGTTCCGCGAGGCCATGGAGAAGTCGCACTCCGGCACCTGAGCCGTCACCGCGTCCCGCGCCATCCGGTGAATTCCCCGTACGGACCGGCCCCAGGGGTGCGCTGACAGGCCCGTCCCGTACTGTCGTTCCATGCCACGCCGCACCACGACGATGCTCGCGTCCACCCTGATGCTGATCGCGCTGCTCTGCGCGGGAGTGCTCATCAAGGTGCCCTACTCGGAGATGTCCCCGGGGCCCACGGTGAACACCCTCGGTGACCACGACGGCGAGCCGGTGCTGCAGATCTCCGGGCGCAAGACCTATCCCACGACCGGCAATCTCAACATGACGACGGTCAGGGTCACCAGCGCCGACTACAAGATGAACCTCGCCGAGGCCGTGTACGGCTGGCTGGCCCACGACAACATCGTGGTGCCGCACGACACGCTCTACCCGGACGGCAAGACCGAGCAGCAGTCCTCCCAGGAGAACGCCGAGGAATTCAGTCAGTCCCAGGAGAGCGCCAAGGTGGCGGCACTCAAGGAGCTGGACATCCCGGTGAAGTCGCAGGTCGTCGCCACCACCGTCTTCAAGGACAGCCCCGCGGAGGGCAAGCTGCACGCGGGCGACGTCATCAAGAAGGTCGACGGCGCGCCCGTGAAGGAGTGGCCGGACGTGGCCAAGCTCGTCACCAAGCACAAGGCGGGCGAGGACGTCGTCTTCACCGTGGTCCCGGTCAAGGAGGCGGCCGCCGCCGAGAAGGCGGGCAAGGAGCCGACCAGTACCGAGGACATCAAGATGACCACGGAGAAGGCGAAGGACGGCCGCGCGGTCGTCGGCATCAAGGCAGGGACCGACCACACCTTCCCGTTCACCATCGACATCAAGCTGGCCGACGTCGGCGGGCCGAGCGCCGGTCTGATGTTCGCGCTCGGCATCGTCGACAAGCTGACTCCGGAGGACCTCACCGGCGGCAAGTTCGTGGCAGGCACCGGCACCATCGAGGACGACGGCAAGGTCGGACCGATCGGCGGCATCGAGATGAAGACGGTCGGCGCGCGCGAGAAGGGCGCCGAGTACTTCCTCACGCCGAAGGACAACTGCGCGACCGCCGCGAAGGACGTTCCCGACGGGCTCACCCTCATCAAGGTGGACACCATCGACGACGCCGTGAAGTCCCTCGAGGACCTCCGCAAGGGCCACACCGCCGACCTGCCCAAGTGCACCGCGAAGTAGAAGCGTAGAAGTGCACGCGGGTGGGGGGAGACCCACCCGCGTGCGCGACGAACCAGGGGACCGCTACGCGAACGTCGCCGCCAGCGCGTCCGCCAGACCCGGCACCAGGTCCGAACCGGTGAGGACCTCGGTCGGCGAGTCCTTCTGGCGCAGCCGCAGCGCCGACTCACGGGCGCCGTCACGGAGCACCGCGACCGTCATGCGGACCTCCTGGCGGTCCGGGTGCTCGGCCACCCACTTGGCGAGCTGAGCCTCGCTCAGCCCCTCGGGGACGGACGTCTCCGCGGACGGCGGCAGCATCAGCCGCTCCACCGTGAGGGCGCAGCCGGTCACGGAGTCCGGCCAGGCGATGGTGCCGAGGAATTCGTCCAGCGGCTTGGCCGCGGGGATCTCCTCCTGCTCGATGGGGGTGAATCCGGCGTGTTCCACGCCGTCGTCGAGGCCGAGCTGGGAGGCGAGGCCGGGTTCTTGGGTGCGCAGTCGCGCCGTGTCGACGAGCGCGAAGAGGCGTGCGGGCCGGTCCCAGCCGAGGCCGGATACGTACTCGTCGATCTCGAGTACGGCCCGGGTGAGGGGACTCGCTGCCATGGGAGTGTTGGACATGGTCACAATCCTGCCTCGTTAGTCCCGCGAAACGGGAACCGAGTAAAGCGTAGGTAAGTTGCATAGGTGTGGGTCCGCGATCTCCGGGGGCCTGACGGACCAACAGAGAATCAACAGCGAACTTCGAGGTGCGCACCTTGGCTTTCCAGATGCCGGACCGCGGCGGAGGCCCGACGGGGCCACGGATCAGAGTGGGCCGGCCCTCCCGGCGGGTCCGGACCCTGCTCATGACATTGGGCGTCCTGGCCGTGCTGGCCATGGCCTTCGTCATGTTCGCGGGGTTCTGGACGGACTGGCTGTGGTACCGCTCGGTCCACTATTCATCGGTCTTCACCACGACCCTGTGGACCAAGATCGGTCTCTTCTTCGTCTTCGGCCTGCTCATGGCGGCCGCCGTCGGAGTGAACATCTGGCTGGCGCACCGGCTGCGCCCGCCGCTGAGTGCCATGTCGATGGAGCAGCAGAGCCTCGACCGGTACCGCATGGGCATCGCCCCGTACAAGAAGTGGCTGCTGATCGGGATCACCGCCCTGGTGGGCCTGATCGCGGGCGCGTCCGCCGCGGGGCAGTGGCGCACCTGGCTCCTTTGGGTCAATGGGGTGCCCTTCGGCCAGAAGGACCCCCAGTTCCACATGGACGTGTCCTTCTTCGCGTTCGACCTGCCCTGGTACCGCTTCCTGCTCGGCTTCGGCTTCGCGGCCGCGGTGCTCTCGCTGGTCGCCGCCGCCCTGACGCACTACCTGTACGGCGGGCTGCGGATCACCAGCCCCGGGGCGCGCGCGACAGCGGCGGCGACGGGCCACCTCTCGGTGCTGCTCGGCGTCTTCGTCTCGCTCAAGGCCATCGCGTACTGGCTCGACCGGTACGGCCTCGCGGTGAAGTCCAGTGACTTCAAGGCGACGGACAACTGGACGGGACTGAAGTACGTCGACGCCAACGCCTACCTGCCGGCGAAGACGATCCTGTTCTGCATCGCCGTCATCTGCGCCCTGCTCTTCTTCGCCACCCTGTGGCGGCGCACCTGGCAGCTGCCGGTCATCGGCTTCGGCCTGATGGTGCTCTCGGCGATCCTCATCGGCGGGCTCTACCCCGCGATCGTCCAGAAGTTCCAGGTCCAGCCGAACGAGCAGGCCAAGGAAGCGCCGTACATCGAGAAGAACATCGAGGCGACCCGCAACGCCTACGGCATCAGCGGAGTGAAGCCCGAGTCCTTCAAGGGCGAGGGCAAGGTCGACGCGGGCGCCAAGAAGAAGCGTGAGGACGCCGACACGGCGGCCAACTACCGCCTCAACGACCCGAACATCGTCTCGCCGACGTTCCAGCAGCTGGAGCAGGAGCGCAGCTACTACCAGTTCCCCAAGACGCTGGACGTGGACCGCTACAACGGCCAGGACACCATCGTCGGCCTGCGCGAGCTCAACGTGAACAAGCTCGACAAGCGGAACTGGATCAACGACCACTTCGCCTACACCCATGGCTACGGCATGGTCGCGGCCAAGGGCACGGAGACCAAGAAGGGCTCCAAGGGCGCCCCGGCGTTCACCGAGTCAGGACTGCCCACCAACGGCAGCCTCGGTGAGTACGAGCAGCGGATCTACTACGGCGAGAAGACCTCGCAGTACTCCATCGTCGGCGGGCCCCAGAAGGAGCTCGACTACGAAGAGGACGGCGGGGGTCAGAAGACCTACAGCTACAAGGGCAAGAGCGGGGTCAACCTCTCCAACCCGATCAACCGCGCCGCGTACGCGGTGTCCTTCGGAGAGCCGCAGATCCTGTACTCCGGAGCGATCGGCGAGGGCTCGCGGATCCTCTACAACCGCACGCCCAAGGAGCGCGTGGAGGCGGTCGCGCCCTGGCTGACGATCGACGGTGACGTCTATCCGACGGTGGTCGACGGCCGCATCCAGTGGGTCGTGGACGCCTACACGACCAGCAACGGCTATCCGTACGCGTCGCGCACCACGCTCGGCGACTCCACCGCGGACTCGCTGTCGCAGGCCGACAGCCAGCGCACGGTGATCGCCCAGCAGAACCAGGTCAACTACATCCGGAACTCGGTGAAGGCGACCGTCGACGCGTACACCGGTGACGTCAAGCTCTACACCTGGGACGAGAAGGACCCGGTCCTGAAGACCTGGAAGAAGGCGTTCCCGGGCACGGTCAAGGACAAGAGCGAGATCCCGCCGAAGCTGATGGACCACCTGCGCTACCCGCAGGACATGTTCAAGGTGCAGCGCGAACTGCTCACGAAGTACCACGTCACGGACGCCGGCCAGTTCTACAACGCGAGTGACGCCTGGCAGGTGCCGAACGACCCGACGAAGAAGGACGACAGCGCGGTCCCGCCGTACTACCTGTCCATGAAGTCGCCGGGCCAGACGCAGCAGCAGTTCTCACTGACGACGACGTTCACTCCGAACGAGCGGCCGAACCTACGGGCCTTCATGTCGGTCGACGCCGATGCCAGAAGCGAGAACTACGGCAAGATGCAGCTGCTGAGAGTGGGCGGCGACGTCGACGGCCCTGAACAGGTGCAGAACAAGCTGAACTCCATGGCGGAGGTCGGCAACTTCGTCCGGGACATGAAGGGCGCCGACTCCGACGTCCTCTACGGCAATCTGCTGACCGTGCCACTGGACGACGGCTTCCTGTACGTCGAACCCGTCTACGTACAGGGACGCAAGTCGGCGTATCCCCTCCTGAAGAAGGTGGCCGTGTCGTACGGCACGGAGACGGCCTTCGCGGACTCCCTGAAGGACGGCCTCGACCAGGTCTTCGGGGCCGACGGCGGCACCAAGCCACCGGCCGACGACGGGGGCGACACCACCAAGCCGCCGTCGACGAACGACCCGACGGTCCAGGACGCCCTCGACGACGCCCAGAAGGCGTTCGAGGACGGCGAGAGCGCCATGAAGGACAACGACTGGAAGGCGTACGGCGAGGCGCAGGACCGCCTCCAGGAGGCGCTGCAGCGGGCCGAGGACGCCTCGGCGAAGGCCGCGAAGAAGAGCGACAAGGGCTCTGACAAGGGCGCCGACAAGAACGCCGGCAAGAACGGCGATCAGGCGGCCGACAAGGGAGCCAAGGACCCAGGGGCCGACAAGGCCGACTGACCGGGCGGTGGAACCGGGCGGTAAAAGCTCCACCTCGCGCCGTGGTACGGTTTGAACACAACGGCGCGGGGTGGAGCAGCTCGGTAGCTCGCTGGGCTCATAACCCAGAGGTCGCAGGTTCAAATCCTGTCCCCGCTACTGCAAGGTGAAGGCCCGGATCCTTACGGATCCGGGCCTTCGTCGTGTGTCGTGGTGCCGGTCGTGTGCGGGTGTCCTATGCCAAGAAATGCGAACGGTGCTCTGTCGGGGGAGAGTTGGGGGATCTGTGTTTCACTTATCTCTCTGTGGGCATGTCGACAAAACGCTGAAGTGACCTCACTGGCTGCGGTATACCAGGTGTACCCAGGTTGCAGGTGGTGCGACGATGGACGTTATGGGGGACAAGGCAACTCTGTTGGAGACGGGGCGGTTTGCGCAGCCGGCCGACCGGGAGGATCCCGGGGCGGCGGCCGAAGAAATGCGTCATCGGCTGGCCGCCGAGGCCGGGGACGTCGACGCGATGAGTGTGCTCGGAAGCCTGCTGCTGCGCCGCGGTGACCTCGACGGGGCCGAATCGATGCTGCGCGCGGCGACCGCCGAGGGCGACCGCGCCGCGGCGAACAATCTCGGGGTCCTTCTCCACCAGCGCGGATACGCCGAAGAGGCGGCCGGCTGGTGGCGGGTCGCCGCGGTCGCGGGGTCCGCTGCGGCGGCGCACGCGCTCGGGCGGCACCACCGCGAGCGCGGCGACGAGCCCGCCGCCGAGTACTGGCTGCGGCAGTCCGCCGAGCAGGGCCACACCCTGGGGGCGTACGCGCTCGCCGATCTCCTGGAGCACCGCGGTGACGTCGGGGCCGAGCGCTGGATGCGGACCGCCGCCGAGCGGGGGCACCGTGAGGCCGCCTACCGGCTCGCGCGCGCGCTGGACCGGCGTGCCGACGCGGAAGGCGCCGAGCGCGGCGAGCGGGGCGCCGAGCGCGGCGGGCGGTCCGGACAGGCGAGGCAGGCAGGGCGGGCCGGACAGGCGGGCCGGGCCGGGGACGGCGCGCCGTCGCCCGCCGACGAGGCCGAGCAGTGGTACCGCCAGGCGGCCGCGCGCGGCCACCGACGGGCCGCACTGCACCTCGGCGCGATCCTGGAGCAGCGCGGCGACCTCAAGGAGGCCGGGCGCTGGTACCTGAACTCCGCCAAGGACGGGGAGTCCAGGGCGGCCTGCGCGCTCGGCTTCCTGCTGCGGGACGCGGGCGACGAGGAGAGCGCCGCCGTGTGGTGGCTCAAGGCCGCGCAGGACGGCGACGGGAACGCGGCGAACGCGCTCGGCGCGCTCCACGCGGAGCGGGGCGAGACCCAGACCGCCGAGCGGTGGTACCGCGCGGCGATGGACGCGGGCGACGTGAACGGCGCGTACAACCTCGGCCTGCTCTGCGCCGAGCAGGGGCGCACCGCGCAGGCCGACCAGTGGTACCGCCGAGCCGCGTACGCCGGGCACCGCGAGGCCGCCAACGCGCTCGCCGTGCTGCTGCTGCAGCACGGCGACGCCGCCGGGGCCGAGCCGTGGTTCTCCAAGGCGGCCGAGGCGGGCAGCGTCGACGCCGCGTTCAACCTCGGGATCCTCTACGCGAGCAGGGACGACGAGGCGGCCGCCCTGCGCTGGTACGAGCGCGCGGCGGCGGCCGGGCACACCGACGCCGCGCTCCAGGTGGGCACGGCGCGGCTGCGCGAGGGCGACGAGCAGGACGCCGAGCGGCATCTGCGGTGCGCGGCGGGCGGCGGCAGCGCGGAGGCGGCGTACCGGCTCGGCACCGTGCTCGACGCGCGGAGCCCGTCCGTCGGGCCGCCGGTCCTCGGCGAGCCCGCGGCGGAGAAGACCGAGTGCGAGGAGTGGTACGAGCGGGCCGCCGAGCTGGGGCACCGGCGCGCCCAGGTCCGGGTCGGGATGCTGGCCGCGGGGCGTGGCGATGTCGTCGAGGCCGCGCGGTGGTACCGGCTCGCGGCGGAGGCCGGGAGCCGGAACGGCGCGTTCAACCTCGGGCTGCTGCTCGCCAGGGAGGGCAGCGAGCCGGAGGCCGCGCTCTGGTGGACGCGGGCCGCGGACGCGGGGCACGGACGGGCGGCGCTCAGGCTCGCCCTCCTGTACGCCCGGCGCGGGCAGCTGGCGCAGGGACAGCGGTGGGCCTCGCGCGCCGTCGAGCTCGGGCCCGCGGAGGTCGCGGAGCGGGCCGCCCGGCTCAAGGAGGCGCTCCACCAGGAGCTGACCGCGTGACGCGCGGACGGTGACTCGGGGGCGGCGACTCGCGGGCGGGCGGGGCGAATGGGAACGGATTTGCGCTGGTCGGGGGCCTGACGTAGAGTTGGGTTTACCGACGCGGGGTGGAGCAGCTCGGTAGCTCGCTGGGCTCATAACCCAGAGGTCGCAGGTTCAAATCCTGTCCCCGCTACTGACGGTCGAGGGCCGGAAGCCAATTGGCTTCCGGCCCTCGATTCATTTCCGGCCCGCTATCTGTGGCCTGTCACGCGGGGCCTGTCACGTGGGGCTCGTCATTTGTGGCCCACCGCCTCCGCGTACAGCTTGCGGTTCACCACCTTCGTCTCGGGGATCTTGGCGCCCTCCGAGACGCCCGCCGCGCGGTACGCGTCCTGGAGGCGGTCCGTGGTGCCCGCGCGGATCTCCCAGTCCATGTGGAGCGACGGGGTCGACTTCAGGACCGCCTCGTCCGTCTTCAGGAGCTTCGCCAGCTCGCCGACGAAGGCGGGGTCCCGCTTGTAGTCGCCCGCGAAGTACGTGTTGACCGTCCTGATGTAGGCGCGCAGCAACGCGACGCCCGCGTCCGGGTCCTTGGTCAGCAGGTTCGGGCCGAAGAGCAGTCCGCCCAGGGGCTCGCCCCGGGGCTGGCCGCCCAGGAACGCGTACTGCTTGTCGCCGTCGACCTTGCGCCACACCGGGTCGAGCAGCCAGGCCGAGTCGGTGCCGCCGTTCTGCAGGGCCGTGAGGACGTCCGCGGAGCCGAGCTGCTGGAACTGAACCTCGTCGAGGCCGCCGCCGTGCTTCTTCAGGGTCTTGTCCATGGGGTACGCGATGACGGAGCCCTTGCCGATCAGCGTGCCGAGCTTGCGGCCCGCCATCGGCACGTGGGCCGCCGTCTCGTTCTTCCTCAGCTTCACCCACAGGCCGCTCTTGGAGGCGGCGGCGGGCGAGAAGTTCCCCGCGGTCCACTTGATGTCGAAGCCGCTGGTGATGCCGTTCATCACGGCGGCCTCGGGGGCCGCCCACTGGGCGTCGATGTCGCCCTTGGCGAGCAGGGGGAGGGCGTCGGGGGTGGGCAGGACCTTCAGGTGGACGTTGAGGCCCTCCTTCTTGAACTCGCCCTTGTCCACGGCCATTTGGAGCGGTGCCACGTACTCGGCGCTCAAGGTGCCGGTGGCGATCGTCAGGCTGCGCTCCTTGGGCAGGGGCCTGGGGGCGGGCGCCTTCGGGGAACAGCGGGCCGGTGCGCGGTCGGGGTCCAGGTCGGCGGGATCGGTCCAACTGCCCTTGCCGCAGCCGGACACCGAGGTGACCGTGCGGGGCTTGGCGGGGGTGGAGGGGGCCGCGTCGTCCTCCTTCGCGCAGCCCGTCGCGGCGAGCAGCGAGCCCGCCGTGAGCAGGGTCAGTGCGGTGGTGCGGGTGCGCATGGTGCCTCCGAGCATGCCGCGTACGGGAGTTGGGGTCATGACTGGCTCCGGCCCCGGTCGCGCGGGGCCCATGGAGTGAGCAACCGGCCCGCGATCCTGACCAGTTCGGAGAAGACGACGCCGAGCACGGCGACGCAGACGATGCCGACGAACATCACGTCGTTCTGGAAGAGCGCGCGCGAGTCGAAGATGAGATGGCCGAGGCCGTCCGCCGCCGCGATCTGCTCGGAGGCGACGATCACCAGGACCGCGACCCCGGCCGCGATCCGCGCGCCGACGAGGACGGCGGGGAGCGAGGCGGGCAGCAGGACGTGGCGGAACATCTGCCACGGTGACGCGCCGAAGACCTGGCCCGCGTCCCGGTGTCCCGACGGCACGGCGAGGACCGCCGCCATCGTGGAGATCCAGACGAAGAAGAAGACGGTGGCGGCGACCAGGGCGACCTGCGGGCCCTCGCCGAGGCCGAACATGTTCAGGAAGACGGGCAGCAGGGCCAGCTTCGGCACGACGTACAGCGCGTCGAGCGTGGGCTCCAGTGCCGCGCGTACGAGGGAGAGCGAGCCCATCAGGAGGCCGAGCGCGTACCCGGCGACGGTGCCGAGCGCGTACCCGGCGAGTACGCGCTTGAGTGTCGCCCAGACGTCCGGCCACAGCTCCCCGTCGGCCGCCCGGCCCCAGCCGTCCTCGATGATGGTCTGGGGCGCGGGGTAGACGCGGTCGTCGATCCAGCCCTGGACCGCGGCGAGTTGCCAGAGCAGGACCAGTGCCGCGGGGACGCCGACGGCGAGTGACAGTTCGAGCGCGCGGCGTCTGCGATGGGTGCGGGTGGGGTGCAGCTCGCGTGGTCCCGGCCTTCTGACCAGGACGTCCTCGCCGCGCTCCGCGGAGGCGGCTTTCCTGGTGGCCGTGCTCATGCCGCCGCCTCCGTGCCGACCTCGCCGCGCAACAGGTCCCACAACTCGCTCTTGAGCGCGGTGAATTCGGGGGTGGTGCGGATCTCGCCGGAGCGGGGGCGGGGGAACGGCGGGCGGCGCTCGGCGATGATGCGGCCGGGGCGGGCGGACATCACCAGGACGCGGTCGCCGAGGACGATCGCCTCTTCCAGGCTGTGGGTGATGAAGAGGGTGGTGGTGCGGGTGGTCTGGGTGAGGGCGAGGAGTTCGTCCTGGAGGATCGTGCGGAGCTGGGCGTCCAGGGCCGCGAAGGGCTCGTCCATCAGCAGGATCTCGGGCTCCACGGCCAGCGCCCGGGCGATCGCCACGCGCTGGCGCATGCCGCCGGA
Organism: Streptomyces kanamyceticus; assembly: GCF_008704495.1. Lineage (NCBI taxonomy): Bacteria > Bacillati > Actinomycetota > Actinomycetes > Kitasatosporales > Streptomycetaceae > Streptomyces > Streptomyces kanamyceticus. The sequence goes on along the minus strand of NZ_CP023699.1, from coordinate 3,559,252 downwards.
GAGGGCGGCGGGGTAGGCGTCGGCGAAGTCGGCGAGGCCCATGCGGGTGAGCCAGTCCGTGGCGCGGGTGTTCGCCTCGCGGCGGGGGACCTTCTGGATGTCCAGGCCGAAGCGGACGTTGGCCTGGACGGTCTTCCAGTCGTAGATGCCGTAGTCCTGGAAGATCATCGCGGCGGGTCGCTGCGCGGCTGTGCGGATCGTCAACTCGCCTCTGCTGGGGCGCAGTAGGCCTGCGGCTATGCGGAGGAGGGTGCTCTTTCCGCAGCCGGAGGGGCCGACTACGCAGGTGAACTCGCCGGGGGCGATCTTGAGGTCTACGGGGCCTAGGGCGTGCACGGCCTTGGTGCCTCGGCCGAAGGTTCTCGTTACTGCGTGGGCTTCTAGTTTGGGGTGCGGATCTCCCACGGGGGTCTCCTTGCGGAGGGCGGGCGGATGGTCTTGGCGTCGCCGAGAATATGACGGACCGTCAGATACTGGAAGAGGTCTGCCCTGGCTGAGATTCGTCGTTCTCTGCGGACCGTGGTCGGTTTGTGCCCACCCGTTCCGCCCTGCGGAACGCCTGCCCACAAACCGACGGCGGCCCCGGCACCTTTCGGTGCCGGGGCCGCCGCGAGCGTACGGAAAAGCGCTACCCCGCCGCGCAGTTCGGGCAGATGCCCTTGTAGGTGACCTCCACGCCCTCGACCGTGAAGCCGAAGCGTTCGGAGTCGGGGAGGCTGGTCAGGGGGTTGCCCGTGGGGTGGACGTCGCGGATCGCGCCGCAGCGGGCGCAGACCAGGTGCTGGTGGGGTTGGTGCGCGTTCGGGTCGTACCGCTTGGCGCGGCGGTCCGTCGAGACTTCGAGGACCTCGCCGAGGGTCACCAGCTCGCCCAGCGTGTTGTAGACGGTCGCCCGGGAGATCTCGGGCAGCTTGCCGACGGCGCGGGCGTGCACTTCGTCCGCCGTGAGATGGACGTGTTCCCCGTCGAGGACCTCGGCCACGACGCGTCGTTGGGCGGTCATGCGCCAGCCGCGTCCGCGCAGTCGTTCCAGTAGGTCACTCATGAGGGCCAGCCTAACAGGCAAGGGACCTAAGTCCCGAACGGGTGTGACTTTGGACGTTTACTTGACTTAGACAATGTCCATTGTAGGATCGGAACCGGCATACGCCAAGGGACAGGAAACGCAGGCAATGACGCAGGAGGCGCACGTGACGCAGGGACCGCTCACCACGGAGGCCGGAGCGCCGGTCGCCGACAACCAGAACAGCGAGACCGCGGGCGTCGGCGGGCCGATGCTGATCCAGGACCAGCTGCTCCTCGAGAAGCTCGCCCACTTCAACCGCGAGCGGATCCCGGAGCGCATCGTGCACGCGCGCGGTGCCGGTGCGTACGGCACCTTCACGCTCACCCGGGACGTCTCGCAGTGGACGCGCGCCAAGTTCCTCTCCGAGGTCGGCAAGGAGACCGAGACGTTCCTGCGGTTCTCCACCGTGGCGGGCAACCTCGGCGCGGCCGACGCGGTGCGTGACCCGCGCGGCTTCTCGCTGAAGTTCTACACCGAGGAGGGCAACTACGACCTCGTCGGCAACAACACCCCGGTCTTCTTCATCAGGGACGCCATCAAGTTCCCCGACTTCATCCACACGCAGAAGCGCGACCCGTACACGGGCTCGCAGGAAGCCGACAACGTGTGGGACTTCTGGGGCCTGAGCCCGGAGGCCACGCACCAGGTGACCTGGCTCTTCGGCGACCGTGGCATCCCCGCGTCGTACCGTCACATGGACGGCTTCGGCTCGCACACCTTCCAGTGGAGCAACGAGGCGGGCGAGGTCTTCTGGGTCAAGTACCACTTCAAGACCGACCAGGGCATCAAGAACCTCACCGCCGCCGACGCCGAGGTGCTCGCGGGCAAGGACCCCGACTCGCACCAGCGCGACCTGCGCGAGGCCATCGAGCGCGGTGACTTCCCGAGCTGGTCCGTGCAGGTGCAGATCATGCCCGCGGCCGACGCGGCGAAGTACCGCTTCAACCCGTTCGACCTCACCAAGGTGTGGCCGCACGCGGACTACCCGCCGATCGAGATCGGCAAGCTGGAGCTCAACCGCAACCCGGAGAACATCTTCGCCGAGGTGGAGCAGGCGATCTTCTCGCCCGCGCACTTCGTGCCGGGCATCGGCCCCTCGCCCGACAAGATGCTGCAGGGCCGCCTCTTCGCGTACGGCGACGCGCACCGCTACCGCGTCGGCATCAACGCCGACCACCTGCCGGTGAACCGCCCGCACGCCACCGAGGCGCGCACCCACTCCCGTGACGGCTTCCTGTACGACGGCCGCCACAAGGGCGCGAAGAACTACGAGCCCAACTCCTTCGGCGGCCCGTACCAGACGGACCGGCCGCTCTGGGCGACCACCGCGGTCTCCGGCGGCACCGGCAACCACGAGACGCCCTCGCATGCCGAGGACAACGACTTCGTGCAGGCGGGCGACCTCTACCGGCTGATGTCGGAGGACGAGAAGGCGCGGCTGATCGAGAACCTCGCGGGCAACATCGCGGGCGTCTCGCGCGACGACATCGCGCAGCGCGCCATCGACAACTTCCGTCAGGCGGACGGTGACTTCGGCAAGCGGCTGGACGCCGCGGTCCAGGCCCTGCGCGGCTGACCAGCACCACTTGTCGTAGAAGAGCGGCGGGCCGGTTCCCACGGGAGCCGGCCCGCCGCCGTGTTCAGCCCGTCAGGGTGGCGGTGCGCGCCGCCCGCCGGTCGGGCGCCCAGCAGCGGATGATGTCGCGTACGGAGACGATGCCGGTCGGTTCGTTGTGGTCCATGACGATCAGGTGCCGGAAGCCGCCGTGCGACATGGCGTCCGCGGCGTCCTCGAGCGTCCAGGCCGGGGTGGCGAAGACGATCTCTGTCGTGGTGTGCGTTCCCGCGGTCTCCAGGTCCGGGTTCTGGCCCGTGGCCAGCGAGTTGAGGATGTCCCGCTCGGTGAGAATGCCGAGGCCCCAGGTGTCGGGGTCCAGGACCACGGCGGCGCCGACCTTACGGGCCGACATCAGCCGGGCCGCCTGGCGGAGGGTGTGGGTGGGGCCGATGGTGAGGACCATCGAGCTCATGGCGTCGCGGACGAGCATGGGCGTGAGCCACCTCCTTGGTGAAACCGAGGCCCCCCTGTGGGCGAAGGATTGCCTCCGCTCCCTGCTGGAGAACGGATTCACAAGTTCACAAGTGGGGGGACTCTCAGAGTCGCAGCCTCGCAGGGGCCCAGCAAGGGGGCGCGCGGGGTCAGTTCAGGGCGTACGGGACGCGTCAGTAGCGCTGGTTCCGTAGCGCTGATTCAGTAGCGCTGGTTGAGATAGCCGAGCAGCTCGTCGTGGAGCAGCCCGTTCGACGCCGCCGCGTTGCCGCTGTGCGGTCCCGGCCTGCCGTCGAGGCCGGTGAAGTCGCCGCCCGCCTCGGTCACGACGATCGCGGTCGCCGCCATGTCCCACAGCGAGAGCTCCGGCTCGGCGCAGATGTCGACCGACCCCTCGGCCACCATCATGTACGGCCAGAAGTCGCCGTAGCCACGGGTGCGCCAGACCGCGCGCGTGAGGTCCATGAAGCCGTCCAGGCGGCCCTGCTCCTCCCAGCCCGAGAGGGAGGAGTACGCGAGGGAGGCGTCGGAGAGCCGCGAGACCTCGGAGACCCGCAGCCGGGTCGCCGAGGTGAGGCTGCGTCCCGTGTAGGCGCCGCCGCCCTTCGCCGCCCACCAGCGGCGGCCGAGCGCGGGCGCGGAGACGACGCCGACCACCGGCTGGAAGCCGCCCTCGCCCGCCTCCATCAGGGAGATGAGCGTGGCCCAGACCGGGACGCCGCGCACGTAGTTCTTGGTGCCGTCGATCGGGTCGATCACCCAGCGGCGCGGACCCGTGCCCTCGATGCCGTACTCCTCGCCGAGGATCGCGTCGCGCGGCCTCGCGCGCTGCAGCTGGGAGCGGATCAGCTCCTCGGCCGCCTTGTCGGCCTCGCTCACCGGCGTCATGTCCGGCTTGGTCTCGACCTTCAGGTCGAGGGCCTTGAACCGGTCCATGGTCTGGGCGTCGGCGGCGTCCGCGAGGACATGGGCGAGACGCAGATCATCGTGGTAGTCGGACATGAGTGAACAGTATCGATCTCGTACAGCACGAGCCACAGCGCCCGGGCGCGCGCCAGCGGCCACCTCGCGCCGGACCTCTTGACAGTGCCCCCCAGCGCGTCAACTCTGGCACCGGAGCCGCTGCGGCCCGGGGAGGCGACGATGCCTGCAGCACGGGAATCCTTACTCGACGCGGCCTACACCGCGCTCGCCAGGCGACCGTGGCCCGGCGTCCGCATGGTCGACGTCGCGGCCGTCGCCGGGGTGTCCCGGCAGACCCTCTACAACGAGTTCGGCAGCAAGGACGGGCTCGCCCGCGCCCTGCTGCGGCGCGAGACGGACGGCTATCTGCACGGCGTCGAGCGCGCGCTCGCCGAGGAGCGCGAGCCCGCGGAGCGGCTGGCCGCCGTGGCCGCGTGGACGGTGGGCGCCGCGCGCGGCAACGCGCTGGTGCGGGCCGCGCTCACCGGCTGCTGGGGCGAGCGCCTTCCCGCGCCGAGCAGGTCGAAGGGGTCCACGTCACCGGTGCCCGCGCAGCGCCGCGCGGACGCCGGGGTGCCCACGTCGGCGGAGCTGCTCGCGCTGGTGCGGGACCGCGCGGTGCTCGCGCTCGGCGGCAGGGGCCGCTCGGCACGGGACCCGGAGCTCGCCCTCGCCTGCGAGAGCGCGGTCCGGCTCGCCCTGTCGTACGTCGTGGCGCCCGCCGGAAGCGACGACGACCCCGCGGAGCTGGTCCGCGGGGCCATCGGGCGCTGGGTGAGCGCCAAGTGAGCGGGTCGCCCACGGAGCGGGAGCCGCTCAGTGCGCGGAGCCGGACAGCTGGAGCCCGATCACTCCGACGATCACGAAGGAGATCGAGACCAGCTTGAGCGTGGAGACCAGGTCGCCGAGGAAGATCATTCCGTAGATCGCGGTGCCCGCCGCGCCGATGCCCGTCCAGACCGCGTAGGCGGGCCCGACGTCCAGCTTCTTCAGGGCGAGCGTCAGCAGGCCGAAGCTGCTGAGCGCGAAACAGGCGAACGCGATCGTCGGCCAGAGCCGGGTGAAGCCGTGCGAGAGCTTCAGACAGACCGCGAAGCCGGTCTCAAGAATCCCCGCCACGATGACCAGCAGCCACGCCATGTGTCCCTGCCTCCCGTACCCGTAGACGATCCGCGACCGCTTCGTCTGGCTTGAATCCGGCTTGGTGCGATTATGCATTTACCTGTGCCGGGGAGGCGCAAACAACAGGCAGATCAGTCGCCGTCGCGTCGCTCCCGCGTGGCGAGCAGTCTGCGCAGTGAGTAGAGGCGTTGCGGGTCGGCGTGTCCGGCGGCCACCCAGGCGTCCAGAGCGCAGTCCTTCTCGTCGTGGCTGCAGCCGCGCGGGCAGTCCACCGTCCCCGGCTCCAGGTCGGGGAAGGCGAGGATGACCCGCGAGGGGTCCACGTGGTTGAGCCCGAACGACCGTACGCCCGGAGTGTCGATCACCCAGCCGCCCACGCCCGCGAGGGGGAGCGCCAGGGCGGACGTGGTGGTGTGCCTGCCGCGGCCGGTGACCGCGTTGACGTGCCCGGTGGTGCGCCGCCGCTCCGGCGGGACGAGCGCGTTGACCAGCGTCGTCTTGCCCACCCCGGAGTGCCCGACGAACGCGGTGACGCGCCCGTCGAGCAGCGCGTGGACCTGCGCGAGCTCGGCGCCGTCGGTGAACTCCTCGCGGCTGGTGACCACATAGGGGATGTCGAGCGTGGCGTACGTCTCCAGGATCTTGTCGGCGGGTGCCAGGTCCGACTTGGTCAGTACGAGGATCGGTTCGAGCCCGCCGTCGTACGCCGCCACGACACAGCGGTCGATCAGGCGCGGGCGCGGCTCGGGGTCGGCGAGCGCGGTGACGATGGCGAGCTGGTCGGCGTTGGCCACCACCACGCGCTCGTAGGGGTCGTCGTCGTCCGCCGTACGGCGCAGGACCGACGCGCGCTCCTCGATGCGCACGACCCGCGCGAGGGTGTCCTTCTTGCCGGACAGATCCCCGACGACCGCGACCCTGTCGCCCACCACGGCGGCCTTGCGGCCCAGCTCGCGGGCCTTCATGGCCAGCACGATCCGGTCGTCGACCAGGACCGTGAGGCGGCCGCGGTCGACGGTGAGGATCATCCCTTCGGACGCGTCCTCGTGCTTGGGCCTGATGTGGGTGCGGGGGCGGTTGCCCTTGCGGTTGGGGCGGACGCGGATGTCGTCCTCGTCGGGGTTCTTGCCGTAACGGCGCATGGTCGTCGATCCGCCCGTCAGTTCCCGAGCATTCCGGTCCAGAGGTCGGGGAAGTCCGGGAGGGTCTTGGCCGTCGTCGCGACGTTCTCGATCTCCACGCCCTCCACCGCGAGGCCGATGATCGCGCCCGCGGTCGCCATGCGGTGGTCGTCGTAGGTGTGGAAGATGCCGCCGTGCAGCCGCCGGGGGCGGATGTGCAGGCCGTCCGCGGTCTCGGTGACGTCGCCGCCGAGTTCGTTGATCTCCTTGGTGAGCGCGGCGAGGCGGTCCGTCTCGTGCAGGCGCAGATGGGCGACGCCGCGCAGCGTCGAGGGGGAGTCGGCGAGGGCCGCGACCGCCGCGATGCCCGGGGTGAGCTCGCCGACCTCGCTCAGGTCCACGTCGATGCCGTGCACGGAGCCGCTCCCGGTGAACACCAGGCCCTGCTCGGTCAGCTCGCAGGAGCCGCCCATCTCCGTGAAGATCCCGCGCAGCGCGTCACCGGGCTGCGTGGTGTGCGCGGGCCAGTCCGGGATCGTCACCGTGCCGCCGGTGACCAGGGCCGCGGCGAGGAACGGCTGGGCGTTCGACAGGTCGGGCTCGACGGTCAGATCGCGGCCGAGCAGGGCGCCGGGGGTGACCCGCCACACGTTCGGCTCGCCGCCCGACTCCGGGGTGTCCACCTGGGCGCCGATCGCGCGCAGCATGTCCACGGTCATCCGGATGTGCGGCATGGACGGCAGCGGGCCGCCCACGTGCCGCACCTCGACGCCCTGGTTGAAGCGCGGGCCCGAGAGCAGCAGGGCGCTGACGAACTGGGAGGAGGACGAGGCGTCGATCTCGACCCGGCCGCCCTCCAGGGCGCCGCCGCCGTGCACGGTCAGCGGCAGGGCGCCGGGGCTGCCGTGCGTGCTGTCGTCGATCCGGGCGCCGAGCACGCGAAGCGCGTCGATCACGCCGGTCAGCGGGCGCTCGTACGAGCGGGGGTCGCCGTCGAAGCGGATCGGGCCGTCGGCGAGGGCGGCGACCGGGGGCAGGAAGCGCATGACCGTACCCGCGTTGCCCACGTCGACCGTGGCGGGTCCTTGCAGGCCCGAGGGGATCACGCGCCAGGCCTCGCCGGAGCCGTCCGGGCCCACGCCCTCCTCGATGCCGACGCCCATGGCGCGCAGTGCGCCCGCCATCAGCAGGGTGTCGCGCGAGCGCAGCGGGCGGCGCAGCCAGCCCGGCTCGGCGGCGAGCGCGGCGAGGACGAGCGCGCGGTTGGTGACCGATTTCGAACCGGGGACGTGGACCGTCGCGGTGACGGCTCCGCTTGCGTGCGGGGCGGGCCAGAGGGCGGTGTGCGCCGGAGTTTCGGTCATGCCCTCACTTTAGTGGCTGGCCGCGAGCCCGCTCAGACGTCTCCTTAGTGGCTGGCCAGGAGCCCGCTCAGACGTCCAGCAGCCAGCGCCCGCCGCCCATCAGGGAACAGAGGGACACGGCGTGGAAGAGGAAGAGCCACATCCCCGCGGGCACGTGGGTCAGCCGGGACAGCTGGTCCGCGTCCGAGTCGCCCGCCCCGCCGTGCCTGCGCTTGGACTGCAGCTCGAAGGCGGGACGCACGCCGCCCAGGAGCAGGAACCACACCACCGCGTACGCGAAGGCCGCCTGCACGTCCGTGGGCGCGAGCCAGGAGACGACCAGGAAGGCGCCGCCCGCGACGACCACCGTCAGGGCGCCGTACGCGTTGCGGATCATCACCAGCATCGCGATGAGCAGCGCGGTGGCGATCCACAGGAACGCCGTGATCCGCCCCGACGAGAGCAGTGCCGCGCCGCCGAGGCCGAGCAGCGGCGGCGCGGTGTAGCCCGCGGCCGCGGTCAGGATCATGCCGATGCCGGTCGGTTTGCCCCGCGAGACGGTCAGGCCCGAGGTGTCGGAGTGCAGCCGGATGCCGTCCAGGCGGCGTCCGGTGAGCAGGGCGATCAGGCCGTGGCCGCCCTCGTGCGCGATGGTGATCGCGTTGCGGGCCACGCGCCAGACGCCGTGCGGGACGACGACGGCGAGCGCGACGACACCGGCCGCGATCACCAGCCACTGTTCGGGCGCGGCCTGGGTGCCGAAGAGCCGGTCCCAGAGGTCGGCCGGGCTGGCGTTGGCGGTGCTTTCCATTGCTTGGACTGCTCCCTCTGGTCGTACGCGGTCTGGCAGTCTGGCACGCATGTGCGGACGGTATGCATCCAGTCGTAGGCCCGAGGATCTCGCGGGGGTCTTCGAGATCGAGAAGTGGGAGCCCGAGGAGGCCCTGGCCCCCGATTTCAACGTGGCGCCCACCAAAGAGGTCTACGCGGTCCTCGACCGTCCTGTGAAAGACGCGGCGGACCCGCGTCCGGTTCGCCAGCTCCGCACCCTGAAGTGGGGTCTTGTGCCCTCCTGGGCCAAGACGCCCGAGGGCGGCGCCCGGATGATCAACGCCCGCGCGGAGACCGTCCACGAGAAGCCGTCCTACCGCCGCGCCTTCACCTCCCGGCGCTGCGTCCTGCCCGCCGACGGCTATTACGAGTGGGTGACCGCTCCCGACGAGCGGCAGCTGGAGGTCGAGGGCAAGAAGAAGCGGCCGCGCAAGCAGCCCTACTTCGTGACGCCCGCCGACGGCTCGGTCTTCGCCATGGCCGGGCTCTACGAGTTCTGGCGCGACAAGACCCTGCCCGACGAGCACCCCCTCGCCTGGTGGGTGACCTGCACGGTGATCACCACGGAGGCGGAGACCACGCCGCTCGCGGCCGCCCCCGACGACGGCCCGCGCTCGCTCGCCGACATCCACCCGCGGATGCCGCTGATGCTGACCCCGGACCGCTGGGACGCCTGGCTCGACCCCGCCCGCACGGACGCCGACGACCTGCGCACGCTCCTGGAGCCGCCGCCGCACGGTCTGCTGCGCGCCTATCCGGTGTCCACCGCCGTCAGCAACGTCCGCAACAACGGCCCGGAGCTCCTGACGGAGCTGGAGGGTCCCGAAGAAGGCACGCTCTTCTGACACCCTGCACACGTGACCAAGATCGAGACCGTTGAGACCGACGCCGGTGCGGCGAGGATCACCTGGCACCCGGCCGTCCCCGCGAAGAGCGCCCGCCTCGTGCTCGCCGTCAGCCACGGCGCGGGCGGCGGCATCGAGGCCCGTGACCTCCAGGCCCTCGCCGCCGTGCTGCCCGCGCACGGCGTGAGCGTCGCCCTCGTGGAGCAGCCCTGGCGGGTCGCGGGCAAGAAGGTGGCGCCCGCGCCGAAGACGCTGGACGTGGGGTGGCGCGGGATCTGGCCCGCGCTGGTGAGGAAGGGCCTCCCGGTGATCTCCGGCGGCCGCAGCGCGGGGGCCCGCGTCGCCTGCCGCACCGCGACCGAGCTCGGCGCGGCCGCCGTGCTCGCGCTCTCCTTCCCCCTGCATCCGCCGGGCAAGCCGGAGAAGTCCCGCGCCGACGAACTGCTCGGCTCCGGAGTGCCCACCCTCGTCGTACAGGGCGGCAACGATCCGTTCGGGAAGCCCGCGGAATTCCCCGACGGTACGTACGAGCTGGTGGAAGTTCCGTACGGCGATCACGGGTTCGCGGTGCCCAAGCGGGCGGAGATCTCGCAGGACGAGGCAGTGAACGGCATCACGGACGCCGTGGCCCGCTGGGCGGGAATGTTGGCCGGGTGACCTCTGTTGTGCAGAACAGACGGCAGACGCCGTCCGAAGCTGTTCGTACGAGAGGGAGTCCGCCGCATGGGTTCGACCATCTGCCCGAACCGCTCCACGTCGTCTGACCTGGAGTGGACGGTGCTGAGCGCGCCCAAAACCACACCTATTCGGGCGGCGCGCGGAGCGGATCGTCGTCTATCCTCCGATTCGAGTGGGGCTGCTTTCGGTCTCACCACGTCGTTGGAGGAGGTGGGTCCGGTCACTGGGACCGACGCAGGGGCCGAGCACGGCCAGGCGGAGCAGCCCCGAGAGGACTCGGCGAAGTCCGAGACGGCCGCGGAGCGCACGGCCCGCTTCGAGCGGGACGCGCTGACGTTCCTCGACCAGATGTACTCGGCGGCGCTGCGCATGACGCGCAATCCGGCGGACGCGGAGGACCTGGTGCAGGAGACCTACGCGAAGGCGTACGCGTCGTTCCACCAGTTCCGCGAGGGCACCAACCTCAAGGCGTGGCTCTACCGCATCCTCACGAACACCTTCATCAACTCGTACCGCAAGAAGCAGCGCGAGCCCCAGCGCAGCGCCGCCGAGGAGATCGAGGACTGGCAGCTGGCGCGTGCGGAGTCGCACATGTCCACCGGTCTGCGCTCCGCCGAGTCGCAGGCACTGGACCACCTGCCCGACTCGGACGTGAAGCAGGCGCTCCAGGCCATCCCCGAGGAATTCCGCATCGCCGTCTATCTGGCCGACGTAGAGGGCTTTGCCTACAAGGAGATCGCGGACATTATGGGGACACCCATCGGTACGGTGATGTCCCGACTGCACCGCGGCCGTCGCCAGCTGCGCGGCATGCTGGAGGACTACGCCCGTGACCGCGGGCTCGTCCCGGCGGGTGCCGGGGAGTCGAACGGAACGAAAGGCTCGGGCTCATGAGCTGCGGAGAGCCGCACGAAACTGACTGCACCGAAGTCCTGGACCATCTCTATGAGTTCCTGGACCACGAGATGCCGGACAGTGACTGCACCAAGTTCGAGACGCACTTCGAGGAGTGCTCTCCGTGCCTGGAGAAGTACGGCCTGGAGCAGGCGGTCAAGAAGCTGGTGAAGCGCTGCTGCGGCCAGGACGACGTTCCGGTCGACCTGCGGGCCAAGGTGATGGGGCGCATCGACCTCATCCGCTCCGGGCAGGCCGTGCCGGAGAACGACATCACGCAGGACGTGGCGGCGGGCGAAGCCTGAACCGCCGTGCCACCGGCGTGAGTTGACCGTACGAGGGCGGGCCGCGACATTGAATGTCGCGGCCCGCCCTCGTTCTCCCCGTTCTCCCCTTCGGTCACTCGAACGTGCTAATTCACGGCTGCCGGGCGCTGGCCGCGATGCCACCGCTCTACTCTCCGGAACTGGAACGGTGAGGAGAACTCCATGCGGTCGGTGCCGGCGCGGGCCCGCGTGTACATCCTGTGCGTCGCCCTGACGGGCGCCGCCTGCGCCGTGCCCGCGTTCGGCGCGCCCGTGCCCGGTCTGCCCGCGCTCGGCGCGCGCACGCCGTGGCCCGCCGTCGCCCTGCTCGCGGTGCTCTACGCCGGGTGCGAGCAGATCACCCGGTGCCGCTTCGTCGGCCGCCGGGCCCCGCGCGGCCTCGGCACCTTCTTCCCCGTGCTGCTCGCCGGGGTGTTCCTGCTGCCGCCGTCGGCCGCCGCCCTCGTCGCCGTGCCCGGCGCGCTGCTCGCCCGCGTCGAGCGGCATCCGCGATGGGTGCGCAGGCTCTGGCGCGCGGCCCAACTCGCCGTCGCCGCCTGGGTGGCGGCCCGCGTGTTCGGCGCGCTCGGCGGTCCCGGGGCCTGCGCGGCGCCCGACTTCCCGTACGTCCTGGGGCCCGCGGGAGCCGCCGTGCTAGCGTTCTCCGCCGTGCTCGCGGCCCTGGACGGCGGGGTCGCCGTGACCGCCGAGCGGGTGCCGGTGCGGCTCGCCTGGCGGGGGCTCTTCCCGCGCGCGCTCGCGCCCGTCGCGGTGCACGGCCTCGCCGGGCTGATGATGGCGGTCCTGTGGACCAGCCCCTACGGCCCGGCGGCCGGGCTGCTCGTGCTGCTTCCGATGGGCGTCTCCTGCTGGGTGTTCGCGCAGTACCACCGTGAGCGGGCCGCCCACCAGGCCACCATCAGGGCGCTCGTGCAGGCCGTCGACCTCAAGGACAAGTACACCCGCGGCCACAGCGAACGGGTCGGCCGCGCCTCGGTGCTCATCGCCAGGGAGCTGGGCATGGGCGACGAGCGCGTGGAGGTGCTCCGGTTCGCGGGCATCCTGCACGACGTCGGCAAACTCGGCGTACCCACCCGGCTGTTGCGCAAGGACGGACCCCTGACACCGGAGGAGCGCCGCGTCATCGAGCTGCATCCCGAGTACGGACACGAGATGGTGCGCGGCATCGGATTCCTGGGCGACGCGCGGGCGGCGATCCTGCACCACCACGAGCGGATCGACGGGAGCGGGTATCCGTACGGCCTCGCCGGGGCGCAGATCCCCGAGTCCGCGCGGGTGGTGGCCGTCGCGGACGCGTTCGACGCGATGACGTCCACGCGGTCCTATCGGCGGGCCCGGCCGGTGCCGGTGGCCCTGGAGGAGCTCGCCCGGTGTGCGGGGGCGCAGTTCGATCCCGCGATGGTCGGGGCGTTGGCGCGGGCGCTCGAGCGGTACGGGTGGCATCCCGAGGTCACCTCTGACGTTCCTGCCCCCGGTGGCGCGGTGCCGTCCGCGCCGGTTCTGCCCGCGCCCGCGGTGCCTGGCTCGGTGTCGGGGTGAGTGCCTCCGTTCCCTCGCTCGGCACCGTGGGCACGGCAGTGGCGTCCTGTCTCGCCGTGGGCTCCCTCGGGTGGACCCTCTGGCACGGCATCACCGAAGGGCGCGTCGCGTTCGCCTTCGGGGTGCTCGTCGCGCTCGGGGAGCTGGCCCGGTGGGGGAGCGTGCGGGACCGGGAGCCCGCGCCGCTCGGGGCCGCGGGGGCCCTGGCGTACGCCCTGCTCGGGGAGAACGCCGGGCAGCCCACGCACCACGGCGCCCCGCAGGTGATCGCCGTGGTCGTCGCGGCCGCGCTGGTCGGCGCCGTGCCGCACGTGGCGCTCGGCAAGGGGCCATCGCCCGACCACATGGCGCGCCGCGTGCTGACCGTCGCGTTCGCCGCCGTCTGTTTCCAACCCCTGTACAACTCGGGGAAGTTGAAGGAGTGGGTCGGCCACGGTCCGTACTTCGCGCTCGTCATCGTCGCGCTGCTCGTCCTGACCGCGCTCTGCGACGCCGTGCTCGCCGCGACGACGGCGCGCGCCCGCACAGGATGGCCGTTCGGCCCGCTCCTGCGGGACGAGCTGCGGGCCATGCTCGGCATCGGCTCCGCGGTGTGCGCGACGGGCGCGGTGATGGCGCTCGCGGTGGCCGTGGCGGGGCTCTGGGCGCTGCCGGTGTTCAGCGTTCCGCTGCTGCTCACCCAGCTGTCCTTCCGGCGGTACGCGGCCGTCCGCGCGACCTACCGGCAGACCATCGCGTCCCTGGCCAGGGCGACGGAGATCGCCGGATACACCCCCCAGGGGCACGCCCGCAGGGTCGCCGGGCTCAGCAGGGCCGTGGGGCGCGACCTCGGTCTGTCCGAGCCCGACCTCGTCGTCCTGGAGCACGCGGCGCTGATGCACGACATCGGCCAGCTCTCCCTGGTCGACCCGGTCCCCGCGGGCGCCACCGCGGCCCTCCCCGAGACGGAACAGCGCCGGATAGCCCTGCTGGGCGGGGCCGTGGTGCGCCAGACCGGGGTGGACTCGGCGGTCGCCGTCGTCGTGGAGCGCCAGGCGGATCCGTACCGCGACCAGCCGCTCACCGCGCGAATTGTGCGCACCGCGAACGCGTACGACGAGATGGCGCGGGGAGAAGGACCCAGGGGATCGCTCGACGGCCCGCTGCGGGCCCTGGAGCGGTTGCGCCTGGCCACCGGGCGCGACTACCAGGCGGAGGTCGTGGAGTCCCTCGCACGGGTGCTGTCCAGGCGGGGCGGCCCCTAAGGGTGTCCGGGCCGCGCGACAGCAGGGAACGGGCGGGCCTGAGGTGGTGCCGGGCTGGGTAACCCATGGGTAATGAGCGGGCGTCCGACCGTACGTGGTTGGATGCGAAGAAGAGGGTGCACGGGGGCACGGACCCCGACGCCGCGCCCTCGGAGGATGTGTCTTCAAGAAATCGTGACAGGCGGGAATCAGGCGGGAATCGTGAGGATCTTCGGCAAGGGACGGCACCGGCCCTCCGCCTCATGGCGGCAGGCGACCGACCGCGCGTTCACGCTGATCGGCGACGGCCGGTACGAGGACGCGGGGGCACTGCTCACGCGCGCGGCGGATCTCGAACCCTGGTTGTCCGAGTCCTGGTTCAATCTCGCGCTCCTGCACAAGTTCCGGCACGACTGGGAGCAGGCGCGGGCCGCCGGGCTGCGCGCCGTCGCGCTCCTGGACCGGTCGGCGGGCGCCCCCGACTGGTGGAACGTCGGCATCGCGGCGACCGCCCTCCAGGACTGGCCGCTGGCCCGCCGCGCCTGGCAGGCGTACGGCCTGAAGGTGCCCGGCGGGGTCGCGGCGTCCGGCGAGCCGACGGGCATGGACCTCGGCAGCGCGGCCGTGCGGCTCTCGCCGGAGGGCGAGGCCGAGGTCGTGTGGGGCCGCAGGCTCGACCCGGCACGCATCGAGCTCCTGTCCATCCCGCTGCCCTCGTCCGGGCGCCGCTGGGGCGAGGTCGTGCTGCACGACGGCGTCCCGCACGGCGAGCGGACCACGGCGGCCGGGCACTCCTACCCCGTCTTCGACGAGATCGAGCTCTGGGCGCCCTCGCCCGTGCCGACCTGGGTGGTGCTCCTGGAGGCCGCCACCGAGGCCGACAGGGACGCCCTGGAGCAGCTCGCCTCCGACGCGGGCTTCGCCGCCGAGGACTGGTCGTCCTCCGTACGGCTGCTCTGCCGGATGTGCTCCGAGTCCCGGATGCCGAGCGACGAGGGCGACGGCGAGCACCTGGACCCGCACGACCACAGCGAGCCGGGCCACCCGGGCCCGCTCGGCCACCGCAGCCCGGGAGCGGTCTGGGTGCCCGAGCGCGAGTGCGGCATCGCGGCGCCCGCGGGCCTGGTGCGCGGTCTGCTCGACGGCTGGGTGGCGGACAGCCCGGACTCCCGCGACTGGCGGGATCTCGAAGAGGTCTGCTGACGCTTCGCCGTAGGCTGTACCGGCACAAACTCTTGAGGGCTTCAAGGAAGGCGTACGGCGGACATGGCGCAGGACACTGAGCAGCAGTTCTCCGACGGGGTGCTCCCCGTCGACGACGAGGGCTTCGTCATCGACACGGAGGACTGCGAGGAGCGCGAGACGGCCTACCGCGAGCGCGGCTCGTCCCGGCCGATCACCGTCGTCGGCAATCCGGTCCTGCACAAGGAGTGCAAGGACGTCACGGCCTTCGACGACGAGCTCGCGAAGCTGATCGACGACATGTTCGCGACCCAGCGCGTCGCGCAGGGCGTGGGCGTGGCCGCCAACCAGGTCGGCGTCGACCTGAAGGTGTTCGTCTACGACTGCATGGACGACGAGGGCGTGCGCCACGTCGGCGTGGTCTGCAACCCCGTCGTCCAGGAGCTGCCCGCGGAGCGGCGCAGCCTGGACGACTCGGGCGAGGGCTGCCTCTCCGTGCCGACCGCCTACGCCCCCCTCGCCCGCCCCGACTACGCGGAGGTCACGGGGCAGGACGAGAAGGGCAACCCCATCAAGGTGCGGGGTACGGGCTACTTCGCGCGCTGCCTGCAGCACGAGACGGACCACCTGTACGGCTACCTGTACATCGACCGTCTCTCCAAGCGGGAGCGCAAGGACGCGCTGCGGCAGATGGAAGAGGGCACGCCGCGCTACCCGGTGGTGCCGAACGACTGACGCACGCGACGCCTGAGAGGCGTGGGAACCGCGTGACACGAGCGGCCCCTGGTCGGGAACTACTCCCCGACCAGGGGCCGTTGTCGTGAGCCGATCGGATGTGCGAGCAAAATCAGCTGCTGGTGATCCATATTCAGTCATGTAAGGGGATGTTCTCGGCACAGGGGGGTAGTGAATGGCGCAAATCTGTTCCCTGAACGGTCAGTTGTGGTGCTGAATGGAAAGCGCGGGGATACGCAACGGCGCGCGCCCGGCACGGCGGGAGGGGCGTGCGTCCTCAAGCGGCTGAAAGGGGTTCGTCCGTGCCTGCATATTCCGGGAGCACTTCACAGACACAGCCACACACACAGACGGTATCGGTCCCACCGGCGCTGGCCGTTCCGGTGATCGAGGCAGCGTTTCCTCGCCGTCTGCACCCGTATTGGCCAAAGCTTCAGGAGAAGTCCAGGACCTGGCTCCGCGAAATGCGGCTCATGCCCCCGGACAAGGTCGAGCGGTACGCGGACAGCCTGTGCTACACCGACCTGGTGGCGGGCTACTACATTGGCGCGCCGGACGAGTTGCTCACCGCGATAGCGGACCTCAGCAGCTGGTTCTTCGCATGGGACGACCGGCACGACAGGGACTCGGTGCACGGCAGGACGGCACAGTGGCGGTGGCTGTGCCGGGGCCTGCACGGGGCCCTCAACGAACCTCGCCCGTACCTGGACCACAGGGACCCGTTGGTCGCGGGGTTCGCCGACTGCGTCCTGCGGCTCTACGCGTTCCTCGGCCCCAGCTGGAACGCCAGGTTCGCCCGGCACTTCCACCCGGTGATCGACGCGTACGACGAGGAGTTCAGGAACCGGCGCACCGGCACGGTGCCCACGGTCGAGGCGTACGTCGAGCTGCGCCGCCTCACGTTCGCGCACTGGGCGTGGATCGACCTGCTCGAACCCACCGCGCGCCGCGAACTGCCGCGCCCCGTGCGGAAACACCCCGCATACCGGCGGGCGGCCCTCGCGACCCAGGACTTCTCGGCCTGGTACAACGACCTGTGCTCACTCCCGAAAGAACTCGCGGGAGACGAACTGCACAATCTCGGGATCAGCCTCATCCACCATGAGGGAATGACGCTCGAACAGGCCGTGGCGGAGGTCCACAGGCGCGTCACGCGATGCGTCACGGAATTCCTGGCGGCGGAGGAGGAAGTGCATTCATTCGCCGCCCAATTGGCGGACGGCAGTGCCGAGGGACGGAATCTCGCGGACGCGGTGGAATCCTGCGTCTTCAACATGCGGAACTGGTTCTCTTCCGTTTATTGGTTCCATCACGAATCCGGCCGCTATCGCGTGGACAGCTGGGACGACCGATCCATACCCCCCTACGTCACGGAAGGCACCGTGGCGGAAAACAAACTGGTTGGTGAGGAATGAGCGTCGAATCCGCAATACCCGCCCCCGCCGCTTCAGGACCGGGCCCGCTGCGCACCCCGCCGCTCGTCGCCGGGGGCGCGCCCTTGCTCGGCCACGCCTGGAACCTGGTGCGTGACCCACTGGGCTTCCTCGCCGATCTGCGTGACCATGGGGATCTCGTACGGATCAGGCTGGGGCCCAAGACGGCGTACGCGGTGTGCGATCCGGAACTGGTCGGCGCCCTCCTGAAGAACCCCGAGTACATCGTCGGCGGACCGCTCTGGGACACCCTGGAAGTGCTCCTCGGCAAGGGCGTGGCGACCAGCAACGGCAAGCTGCACCGGCGCCAGCGCCGCATGATGCAGCCCGCGTTCAGGCCCGAGCGGATCGCTGACTACGCCAAGGTGATGGAGGAGGAGGCGCGCGCCACGGCGGCCCGCTGGCAGCCGGGCGGCACCGTCGACGTCAGCGCGGAGATGTTCCGCACGGCGGTGCGCGTCGTCTCCCGCTCGCTCCTGGAGGTCGACTCCATCGGCGAGAAGGCGGACCGCATCAGCGAGTCGCTGCACACCGTCTTCGAGGGCCTCTACCGCCGGATGGTGCTGTCGGTCGGGCCGCTCTACCGGGTGCCGACCCCGGCCAACCGGCGCTTCGAGCGCGCGCTCGCCGATCTGCACGCGCTCGTCGACGAGATCGTCGCGGAGCGCCGTGCGGCCGGGCCCGGCGGCCCGGACGACCTGCTCGCGGAATTGCTGCGGGCCACGGACGAATCCGGGGCGCCCATAACCGATCAGGAGATCCACGACCACGTGGTTTCCCTGGTCGTCGCGGGAGCCGAGAATGTGGCCTCGACACTGGCGTGGGCGTTCCATCTCCTGACCGAATACCCGGAGCAGGAAAGGCGATTGGTTGAAGAGGTAAATTCCGTCGCGCAGGGGCGGGCGATCACATTCGCCGACCTGGGCGGGCTGCCGCACCTCCGGAATGTCGTCACGGAGGCCATGCGTATACGGCCCGCGGCTTGGATATTCACCCGCAGGTCCGTGGCCGAAACCGAGCTGGGCGGCTATCGCATTCCGGCGGACGCCGACATCGTCTACAGCGTGTACGCGATGCAGCGCGACCCGCGTTCCTTCGAGCGGCACTTGGAGTTCGACCCGGACCGCTGGAATCCGGAACGCGCCTCCGACGTCCCCGAGTTCGCGATGATGCCGTTCAGTGTCGGCAACCGAAAGTGCCCTGGAGACCACTTCAGCCTCGCTGAACTGGCCCTGATCCTGGGCACGGTGATCCCGAAGTGGCGCCTGACGCCGGTCGCGGAGACCGATACCGGTACCAAGATCGGCATCACGCTGCACCCCAAGCGGCTCGTCCTGCGGGCCGATCCGCGCTGAACGAGCGGTGTGCCCACCCCACCCCCCGTGACGGGGCGGGCACACCGGGACCCGGTTGCGCCAGACTCAGAACTCGTCGTCGAAGGAGACCGAACCCTCGACCGCGACCTGGTACGCGGAGGGCCGCCGCTCGAAGAAGTTGGTCAGCTCCTGCACGCCCTGCAGCTCCATGAAGGAGAACGGGTTCTCCGAGCCGTAGACCGGCGCGAAGCCGAGCCGCTGCAGGCGCTGGTCGGCGACGCACTGCAGGTACTCGCGCATCGAGTCCGTGTTCATGCCGGGCAGGCCGTCGCCGCACAGGTCGCGGGCGAACTGCAGCTCGGCCTCGACGGCCTCCTTGAGCATGTCCGTGACCTGCTCCTGGAGCGCGTCGTCGAAGAGCTCGGGCTCCTCCTTGCGGACCGTGTCGACCACGTCGAAGGCGAAGCTCATGTGCATCGTCTCGTCACGGAACACCCAGTTGGTGCCGGTCGCGAGGCCGTGCAGCAGGCCGCGGCTGCGGAACCAGTAGACGTACGCGAAGGCACCGTAGAAGAACAGGCCCTCGATGCACGCGGCGAAGCAGATGAGGTTGAGCAGGAAGCGGCGGCGGTCGGCCTTGCTCTCCAGGCGGTCCAGCTTCTCGACCTCGTTGATCCACTTGAAGCAGAACTCGGCCTTCTCCCGGATCGAGGGGATCTCCTCGACCGCGTCGAAGGCGGCGGCGCGGTCCTCCGGGTCGGGCAGATAGGTGTCGAGCAGCGTCAGATAGAACTGGACGTGCACGGCCTCCTCGAAGAGCTGACGGCTCAAGTAGAGCCGCGCCTCGGGGGAGTTGATGTGCTTGTAGAGCGTGAGCACCAGGTTGTTGGAGACGATCGAGTCACCCGTCGCGAAGAACGCGACCAGACGGCCGATCATGTGCTGCTCGCCCGGCGAGAGCTTGGCGAGGTCGGCGACGTCCGAGTGGAGGTCGACCTCCTCGACGGTCCAGGTGTTCTTGATCGCGTCCCGGTAGCGCTCGTAGAAGTCCGGGTAGCGCATGGGACGCAGGGTCAGCTCGAAGCCCGGGTCGAGCAGGTTCTTCTCGGAGTTGGTGGTGGAGCTCATTACTGGCAGGCCTCGCAGGACTCGGGGTTTTCAAGAGAGCAGGCGATCGCGTCGGCGTCGGGGGTCGCCTGCTGGACGGGGATCGGGGCGGCGGCCTGGGCGGTCGTGCCCGAGGCCGCGCGGGCGATGCGCGTCGCCGGACGTGAACGCAGGTAGTACGTGGTCTTCAGGCCGCGCTGCCAGGCGTAGGCGTACATCGAGGAGAGCTTGCCGATGGTCGGCGTCTCCAGGAACAGGTTCAGGGACTGCGCCTGGTCGAGGAACGGGGTGCGGTCGGCCGCCATGTCGATCAGGCCGCGCTGCGGGATCTCCCACGCGGTGCGGTACAGGTCGCGGACCTCTTCGGGGATCCAGCCGAAGCCCTGCACGGAGCCGTTGGCCTCGCGCAGCGCCTCACGGGTCTGCGCGTCCCAGACGCCGAGCCGCTTCAGCTCCTGCACCAGATAGGCGTTGACCTGGAGGAACTCGCCGGACAACGTCTCGCGCTTGAAGAGGTTGGAGACCTGCGGCTCGATGCACTCGTACACACCCGCGATGGACGCGATCGTGGCGGTCGGCGCGATGGCGAGCAGCAGGGAGTTGCGCATGCCGGTCGTGGCGATGCGCTCCCGCAGGGCCGCCCAGCGCTCCGGCCAGGTCAGCTCGACGCCGTAGTGGTCGGGGTGCAGGACGCCGCGCGCGGTGCGGGTCTTCTCCCAGGCGGGCAGCGGGCCGTTGCGCTCGGCGAGGTCCGCGGACGCCTCGTACGAAGCGAGCATGATGCGCTCGGCGATGCGGGTGGAAAGGGCGCGCGCCTCGGGGGAGTCGAACGGCAGCTTCAGCTGGAAGAAGACGTCCTGGAGGCCCATCGCGCCGAGGCCCACCGGGCGCCACTTGGCGTTGGAGCGCCCGGCCTGCTCGGTCGGGTAGAAGTTGATGTCGACGACGCGGTCGAGGAAGGTGACGGCGGTGCGGACGGTCTCGTCGAGCCGCTCCCAGTCGATGTCACCCTCGCGTACGAACGATCCGAGGTTGACCGAGCCGAGGTTGCAGACGGCCGTCTCCCCGTCGTCCGTCACCTCCAGGATCTCCGTGCAGAGGTTGGAGGAGTGCACCGTGTGGCCGGGCTCCGCCGTCTGGTTGGCGGTGCGGTTGGCGGCGTCCTTGAAGGTCATCCAGCCGTTGCCGGTCTGCGCGAGGGTGCGCATCATGCGGCCGTACAGGTCCCGGGCCGGGATGGTCTTCTTCGCGTGACCCGCGGCCTCCGCCGCGCGGTAGGCGGCGTCGAACTCCTCGCCCCACAGGTCGACGAGCTCGGGCACGTCGGCCGGGGAGAACAGCGACCAGTCCTGGTCGGCGGCGACCCGGCGCATGAACTCGTCGGGGATCCAGTGCGCGAGGTTGAGGTTGTGCGTGCGGCGCGCGTCCTCACCGGTGTTGTCGCGCAGCTCCAGGAACTCCTCGATGTCGGAGTGCCAGGTCTCCAGGTAGACCGCGGCCGCGCCCTTGCGGCGCCCGCCCTGGTTCACGGCCGCGACCGAGGCGTCGAGGGTCTTCAGGAACGGCACGATGCCGTTGGAGTGCCCGTTCGTGCCGCGGATCAGCGAACCGCGGGAGCGGATGCGGGAGTAGGAGAGCCCGATGCCGCCCGCGTGCTTGGAGAGCCGCGCGACCTGGTGGTAGCGGTCGTAGATCGAGTCGAGCTCGTCGAGCGGGGAGTCCAGGAGGTAGCAGGAGGACATCTGCGGGTGCCGGGTGCCGGAGTTGAACAGCGTCGGCGAGGACGGCAGG
The DNA here is from genome assembly GCF_008704495.1 of Streptomyces kanamyceticus. Lineage (NCBI taxonomy): Bacteria > Bacillati > Actinomycetota > Actinomycetes > Kitasatosporales > Streptomycetaceae > Streptomyces > Streptomyces kanamyceticus. The sequence goes on along the minus strand of NZ_CP023699.1, from coordinate 3,537,687 downwards.
TAGTCCAGGCGGCTCATCAGGCCGTACAGCGCGGCGACCTCGTCCAGGGCGCGGGCGCTGGCTGTCTTTGCATCAGATGCAGTCTCCGCGAGGCCGCTCGCCACGCGCAGCATGAAGTGCTGCGGGGTCTCGATGACCTGCCGGGTGATGGGGTGGCGCAGGAGGTAGCGGCTGTGCAGGGTGCGCAGGCCGAAGTAGCCGAAGCGGAAGTCCGCGCCGTCCGCGAGCGCGGCGTCCACGAGCGCGTCGAGCCGGGCCGCGTGCTCGGTGACGAAGGACGCCGTGCGGTCGGCGATCAGGCCCTCGCGGTGGCCGACCGCGACGGAGTCGGTGAAGGAGCGCACGCCCTGCGTGGCCGCTTCCTCGCGGATGCCGATCGACAGGAGCCTGGCGGCGAGCTTGGAGTACGCCGGGTCCTCCGAGATGAGCCCCGCGGCCGCCTCGGTCGCCAGTTCCCGCAGCTCGGCCACGTCGGCCCGGGCCGACCTGCCGCGCAGCGCGGCGGCGGCGACCCGCCCCGCGTCGGCGTCGGGCAGGTCGGCGGTGAGGTCGGTCAGGGTGCGCAGCAGCGCGGTCCCTGGCGCGTCGGTACCCTCGGCGGTCGGCGTGGTCGTCGCTGACGCAGGTTCGGCAGGCGCGATGGTCACGTGGAGCTCTCCCTCGCTCGGCTCTGGGCCAGGGGAGGGAATGGTGCACGGGCGCACCCGGGCAGGGCGGCGTACCGCGTCCACCGGCCCACTCCACGAGGCCCGGACGGTCGGCACCCGGGCCGGACGGCTCGGGTGCGCTGCCGGCAGGTCCTCGGACTTGCGGGTACGACAAAGACGTACACATACACCGTTGCGGGACAGTTCCGGACTTGCACCGGATTCCCCTGCGACGACAGCGAGCACGAGCATACATCTTGTGCCGGGTTTCTGAAGCAGGCCCACATCTTGTGTCGACGCCGAACGGCCGGTGGTGCGGAGAGTGTCCTAGAACGTCAACTCGTAGGTCAGCAGCGTCAGGTCGGGGATCGGCTGCCAGTCCCGCTCCGGGGTCCGTACGAAGCCGAGGCGCTCGTAGAGCCGGTGGGCGGCACGCATCGAGGGCTGGGTGGACAGGACGAGCCCCGTGCGGCCCGCGTCCCTGGCGCGCCGCAGGCACTCCCGCACCAGGGTCTCGCCCGCGCCCCTGCCGCGCGCCGCGGCGGATACGGCCAGCATGCGGATCTCCGCCTGGTCGGCCCGCGCGATGTCGGCCATCGGCCCGCCGGACGGGACGAAGGCCACGCAGCCGAGCGGCCCCTCGTCGGCCGCGGCCACCAGGACCTCGGTCTGCGCGGCGCGTCCCGCCACGTCCCGCAGCACCGAGAGGTAGGGGTCGTCGGCCCCGAGGCTCAGATGTCCGTCGTCGAGGTATGCCCCCGCGGTGAGGTCGCCCAACGCCTCGTACTCGTCGGGGCGCGCGTCTCTGATCGTGATGTCCATGTGGCGAAGTGTGCAACAGGGGTACGACGATGGGCCGCCGGTTTTCCGGCGGCCCATGTCGGGTGTGGAAGGAGCGGGTCAGGGGATCAGTGCCCGGCGCCGGCCGTCGCCTTCGGCAGGTCCTGGACCACGCCGGGATCGCCCGCGTCCGCCGTGTAGTCCCCGGGCGAGGTCTCGTCGATGCCCTCGGGGGCCTTCAGCGCCTTCAGGGCGAAGGTGAGGACCACGGTCACGATCACGTTCAGGACGAACGCGGTGAGGCCGATGTAGCCGATCTCACCGATGCCGGGGATCGTGTCGGACGAGCCACCGAAGTGCTTCTGCGTGGGCGAGGCGACGCCGTACGCCGCGAGCGTGCCGTAGACCATGCCGACCGCCCAGCCCGCGAGCAGCGCCCAGCGGTGGGGCCAGCGGGTGAACAGGCCGCCGACCAGCGCGGGCATCGTCTGCAGGATCCAGATGCCGCCGAGCAACTGGAAGTTGATCGCGACGGTCTTGTCCATGGTCAGGACGAAGACCAGCGCGCCCACCTTCACCAGGAGCGAGACCAGCTTGGAGATCTTGGTCTCCTGCTCGGGCGTCGCGTCGGGCTTGAGGAAGTCCTTGTAGATGTTCCTGGTGAAGAGGTTCGCGGCCGCGATGGACATGATGGCGGCGGGCACGAGCGCGCCGATGCCGATCGCGGCGAAGGCGACGCCGGTGAACCAGTCGGGGAACATGTCCTCGAAGAGCTGCGGGATCGCCAGCTGGCCGTTGTCGACCTTGATCCCGGCCGCGATCGCCATGAAGCCGAGCAGCGCGAGCAGCCCCAGCATCAGTGAGTACAGCGGCAGGATCGTGGTGTTGCGGCGGATCACGTTGCGGCTCTTGGAGGAGAGCGTCGCCGTGATCGAGTGCGGGTACATGAACAGCGCGAGGGCCGAGCCGAGCGCCAGCGTCGCGTACGTCCACTGGCCCGCCTCGGGCGGCGCGAGCGCGCCGCGCGGCTTGTCGGTGGCCGGGTTGGTCTGCTCGAAGGCGTGACCGGCCTTGGCGAAGATGTCGTCGAAGCCGCCGAGCTTGATGGGGATGTAGATGATGGCGACGATGATGACGAGGTAGATCAGGCCGTCCTTCACGAACGCGATGAGCGCGGGGGCGCGCAGGCCCGAGGAGTACGTGTAGGCGGCGAGCACCGCGAAGGCGATGAGCAGCGGCAGGTCCTTGACGAACCAGTTGGTGTCGGGTCCTCCGCCGACGCCCATCACGTCCAGGACGGCCTGGATGCCGACCAGTTGGAGCGCGATGTACGGCATCGTGGCGAGGATGCCGGTGACCGCGACGGCCAGTGAGAGCCCCTTGGAGCCGAACCGGCCGCGGACGAAGTCCGACGTGGTCACGTACCCGTGCTTGTGCGAGACCGACCACAGGCGCGGCAGGAAGGTGAAGATCAGCGGGTAGACGAGGATCGTGTACGGGACGGCGAAGAAACCGGCCGCGCCCGCCGCGTAGATCGCCGCGGGGACGGCCACGAAGGTGTACGCCGTGTACAGGTCGCCGCCGAGCAGGAACCAGGTGACCCAGGTGCCGAACGACCGTCCGCCCAGGCCCCATTCGTCCAGGCTCTCGGTCTCGGCCTTGCGCCAGCGGGCGGCGAGGAAGCCCATCACCGTGACGGCGATGAAGAAGAAGATGAAGACGGCGAGCGCGACGCCGTTGACTCCGTCGTTCATGAGCGCCCGCCTTCCTTACGGGCGCGCTGGTCACGCTGCCACAGCTTGTACGCGATCATCGTCAGGAGCGTGGAGATGAGCACCCACAGCATCTGGTACCAGTAGAAGAACGGGATGCCGATGAAGGTCGGTTCGATCTTCGCGTAGGAACTCACCCAGAGCATCGCCACGAACGGCGCGACGAGACAGAGGGCGATGACCACCCGGACCGGTGTGACCACCGGTCGGCTCACTTCAGGCGCATCTGACATGTCACGGCTCCGCTCCCTCGCTTATCCCACCTTTAACGTGCGGGAAATCTAAGCGAGAGTCTTGATCTATGGAACCCCCGTCCGGATAACGGACGGGTCAACAGTGCGTCAATGTGCCTGCTCAGCAGCAGCGGAACCCCTGTCGGGGGTCCGACTCCTGGCCATCTGTCCGCTTACGCTCAAAAGTGCGGCGGCTGGGGACAGTTGCGGCCGGATGGTCCCTGCGAATATGGGCCACGTACCGTTCGTACGCCGACTCGTCGGTCAGCTCACGGACGTACCACCGCATCCAGCGCGCGCCGCGCAGCAGCCACGTCATGGAATCAGCTCCCGTTTCTCCTCGCGCGTCGCGATCAGTCCGGCGGGGGCCGTCAACTTCGACTCCACGTACGGCGCTTCGCTCAGGCGCGAGGCGGCGGGATCGCGGATGTGCTTGACGCAGATCCGGGCCGCGTCGGCGATCACGATGACGATGAGCAGGGCGAGCGCGGCCGAAAGGACGCCGTCCACCGTGGAGTTGGTGACCACGGTGTGCATGTCGTCCATGGTCTTGGCGGGCGGCAGGACCTTTCCGGCGTCGATCGCGTCCTGGTAGTTCGAGCGCTGCTGGAAGAAGCCGACGCGCGGATCGCTGGAGAACACCTTCTGCCAGCTCGCGGTGAGCGTGACCGTGGCGTCCCAGACCAGCGGAATCCCGGTGATCCAGGCCCACTTGAGGCGCCCGGACTTCACGAGGAGCGTCGTGCAGACGGCGAGTGCCACGGCCGCGAGCAGCTGGTTGGCGATGCCGAAGATCGGGAAGAGCTGGTTGATCCCGCCGAGCGGCTCGTGCACGCCCACCCACAGGAAGTACCCCCACAGGCCGGTGACCGCGGCGCTGGTGAGGACGAGTCCGGGACGCCAACTCACGTTCCTGAAGGGCTTGTAGACGTTGCCGAGCATGTCCTGGAGCATGAAGCGGCCCACGCGCGTGCCCGCGTCGAGCGCGGTGAGGATGAACAGCGCCTCAAACATGATCGCGAAGTGGTACCAGAAGGCCCGCATCGAGCCGCCGGTGACCTTCGAGAAGATCTCGGAGACGCCGATCGCGAGGGTGGGCGCGCCGCCCGTGCGCGAGAGCAGCGAGGACTCCTCGACGTTCTTGGCGGCCTGCGCCAGATCGGCCGGTGAGATGGAGTACCCGAAGCCCGCGACGGCCTTGGACGCCTCCTGGACGGTGTCGCCGATGACGCCCGCCGGTGCGTTCATCGCGAAGTACAGGCCGGGGTCGATGATGCTCGCCGCGACGAGAGCCATGATCGCGACGGCCGACTCCATCAGCATGGAGCCGTAGCCGATCATCCGGACCTGCGTCTCCTTCTGGATCATCTTCGGCGTCGTACCCGAGGAGATCAGCGCGTGGAAACCGGAGAGGGCACCGCAGGCGATGGTGATGAAGACGAAGGGGAAGAGCGATCCGGCGAAGACCGGGCCGTCGCCGCGCGAGGCGAAGTCGGTGACCGGGTCCATCTTCAGCGTCGGCAGGGTGATCACCACGCCGAGCGCGAGCAGCACGATGGTGCCGATCTTCATGAACGTCGACAGGTAGTCGCGCGGCGCGAGCAGCATCCACACCGGCAGGATCGAGGCGATGAAGCCGTACGCCACCAGCCAGATGACCAGCGTCGAAGGCGCCAGCGTGAAGGTGTCCGCGAGCGAGGACTCGGCGACCCAGCGCCCGGAGACCAGCGCGAGCAGCAGCAGGGCGATGCCGATGAGGGAGACCTCACTGACCCGGCCCGGACGCAGTACGCGCAGGTAGAAGCCCATGAGCAGGGCGATCGGGATGGTCATCGCGATGGAGAAGGTGCCCCACGGCGACTCGGCGAGCGCGTTGACGATGACGAGCGCGAGCACCCCGAGCAGGATGATCATGATGGCGAAGGTGGCGAGCAGCGCCGCGGCCCCGCCGAACGGGCCGATCTCCTCGCGCGCCATCTGCCCGAGCGACTTCCCGTCGCGCCGGGTGGAGAAGAACAGCACGACCATGTCCTGCACGGCACCCGCGAAGATCACGCCGACGATGATCCAGATGGTGCCGGGCAGGTACCCCATCTGCGCGGCGAGCACGGGCCCCACCAGCGGTCCCGCGCCCGCGATCGCGGCGAAGTGGTGACCGAGGAGCACCCGGCGGTCGGTCGGGTGGAAGTCGATGCCGTTGTCGAGCCGCTCGGCGGGCGTCGCCCGCGACTTGTCGACCTTGAGGACCTTGTACGCGATGAACTTGGAGTAGAAGCGGTACGCGATGGCGTACGTGCCGAGGGCCGCGGCCACCATCCAGGCGGCCGACACCTCCTCGTCGCGGGCGAGTGCCAGGACGGCCCAGCCCGCGGCGCCGATCAGCGCGACGAGGGACCAGATGACGATGGATCGAGGAGTTGCTCTGCGCACCGGGGCGTCCTCCCGTTCATCATGCGATGACGGGAGGAACGTAGAGCAGCGAAGTGATCCGCGCCAGACCCCGGGCGGGTGTCGGCCGAGTGTCGGCCGGTGGCCGGATCAGTCCGTGGGGCGCTTGAGGCGGGCCACGAACTTGTACCGGTCGCCGCGGTAGACCGAGCGCACCCACTCCACCGGCTGCCCCGAGCCGTCGAGGGAGTGCCGGGACAGGAGCAGCATCGGCAGGCCGACGTCGGTGCCGAGCAGACCCGCCTCGCGCGGGGTGGCGAGCGAGGTCTCGATGGTCTCCTCGGCCTCCGCGAGGTGCACGTCGTACACCTCGGCGAGCGCGGTGTAGAGCGAGGTGTACTTGACCAGGGAGCGGCGCAGTGCGGGGAAGCGCTTGGCGGACAGATGGGTCGTCTCGATCGCCATCGCCTCGCCGTTGGCCAGGCGCAGCCGCTCGATCCTGAGCACCCGGCCGCCCGCGCTGATGTCGAGCAGGCCCGCGAGGGTGTCGTCCGCGGTGATGTAGCCGATGTCCAGGAGCTGCGAGGTCGGCTCCAGGCCCTGGGCCCGCATGTCCTCGGTGTACGAGGTGAGTTGGAGGGCCTGCGAGACCTTCGGCTTGGCGACGAAGGTGCCCTTGCCCTGGATGCGCTCCAGGCGGCCCTCGACGACCAGCTCCTGGAGGGCCTGGCGCACCGTCGTACGAGAGGTGTCGAACTCGGCGGCGAGCGTACGCTCCGGGGGGACGGGGGTGCCGGGGGGCAGCGTTTCGGTCATGTCGAGCAAGTGACGCTTGAGGCGGTAGTACTTGGGAACGCGTGCGGTACGGCCGACTGTCGCACCCTCCGAGGGCGCGCCCACATCGGTCCCCGTGCCACCCGTCTCGGTGCCCATCGGCTGCCTTCCCGGCTCCTGTGCTGCTGCCGTCACCGGCTCCTCCGTCTGTCGCGGCTCACATCGTGGCACGGTACGGGCCGAGCAGACTCCGCCTGCTCAGGTGTCGGTCCGATAACGGACGCGACAGCCCTTCTTATACACCCTTGACACCCCTAAAGGTCTAGGCCAAGCTCCCCGTACTGGTCTACACCATTAAAGACCAGGTTCCAGTCCCACGGGCAGATCTCGGTCCATTTGGTCGCTGCGGGTGGGGGGTTGACTGGCATCCCTTGAGGAGGGTGACGTGAAGCGCAAGCTCATAGCGGCCATCGGTGTCGCGGGCATGTTGGTCTCGGTCGCGGCCTGTGGCGGTAGCGACGACGACAGTAAGGCCGGGGGCGCCGACGGCTACAAGGGCGAGACGCTGACGCTCTGGGCGATGGACGGCTCGACGCCGGACAAGTGGCAGAAGGACGTCACGGCGGCCTTCGAGAAGAAGACCGGCGCCAAGCTGAAGTTCGAAGTCCAGCAGTGGAACGGCATCCAGCAGAAGCTGACCACCGCCCTCTCCGAGGAGAACCCGCCGGACGTCTTCGAGATCGGCAACACCCAGACCGCCGCGTACGCCAAGACCGGTGGCCTCGCCGAGCTCGACGACCTCAAGAAGTCGATCGGCGCCGACTGGACCGAGTCGATGAACAAGGCCTCGGTCATCGACGGCAAGCAGTACGCCGCCCCGTGGTTCGTCCTCAACCGCGTCGTGGTCTACAACAAGAAGATCTGGGCCGACGCCGGCATCAAGGAGCTTCCCAAGACCCGCGCCGAGTTCCTCAAGGACCTCAAGCAGATCGGCGAGAAGACCGACGCCGAGCCGATCTACCTGCCCGGCCAGAACTGGTACCACTTCGTCGGCCTGACCATCGGCGAGGGCGCCGAGCTCGTCAAGAAGGACGGCGACAAGTACGTCTCCAACCTGGACGACCCGAAGGTCGTCAAGGCCATGAACACGTACAAGGAGTTCGCGGACCTCTCCAAGGCGCCGAAGAACAAGGACGAGGCCACCCCGCAGCAGGCCGAGGTCTTCGCCAAGGGCAAGACCGGCGCCTTCATCGGCATGAGCTGGGAAGCCCCCACCGCCATCAAGGCCAACCCGAAGATCGAGAAGGACATCGGCTTCTTCACGATCCCCGGCGCCACGGCCGACAAGCCCGAGGGTGTCTTCCTCGGCGGCTCCAACCTCGCCATCGCCGCGACCAGCAAGAAGCAGGACCTCGCCAAGGAGTTCCTGAAGATCGCGCTGTCCGACAAGTTCGAGGGTCAGTTCGCCAAGGAAGGCGGCACGATCCCGAACAAGAAGGCGCTGGAGTCCAACCTCAAGGGCAACCCGGCCGCCGAGGCCGCGGCCCCCGCCACCTCCGGCGGCGGCACCACCCCGCTGATCCCGGAGTGGGGCGCGGTCGAGAACCCGCCGAACCCGATCAAGAACTACATGACCGCGGTGCTCAACGGTAAGTCGCCTGCCGCCGCCGCCAAGCAGGTCGAGGGCGAGCTCAACAAGCGCCTGGCGCAGAAGCAGTAAGGACGCGTGCCCTGCCGGGGGCGGCGGGTGACACGACCCCGCTGCCCCCGGCGTAACCATGCGCACTGCGCGCACCCCGCGTTCCCTGCGTTCTCCGCGCTGCCCCCCGGCGATATCCGGGCCGACCCCGGCGTTCCCCGGACGGCCCCAGCGCTTCGCGTTGCCCACGAAAGAGATGGCGAGCATGACCGTGCAGAAGACCGAACGGCCGCCCTCCGGCCCGACGGAGGTGCAGACATCGGACGGCGGGCCACGACCAGGGGGCCCGCGCAGATCCGCCGGACGTCTCACCGGCGTCACGCCCTATCTGCTTCTTGCCCCCGCGATCATCGTCACCCTGCTGTTGCTGGGCTGGCCGCTGGTCAACAACGGGATCCTGTCGTTCCAGAACCTCAACATGCGGCAGTTCATCCTGCACTTGACCGAGTGGAACGGATTCGACAACTACAAGGAGGTCCTCACCGGCGAGGACTTCTGGCGGGTCACCGGGCGCTCGGTCGCCTTCACCGCCGTCAACGTCGTGCTGATCATGGTCCTCGGCACGCTCGTGGGACTCCTGCTCGCGCGCCTCGGCCGGAAGATGCGCACCTTCCTCCTGGTCGGCCTCGTGCTCGCCTGGGCGATGCCCGTCGTCGCGGCGAGCACCGTCTACCAGTGGCTGTTCGCGCAGCGCTTCGGCGTCGTCAACTGGGTGCTCGCCAAGATCGGCTTCGAGTCGATGGCCGACCACGACTGGCTGGCCACGCAGGCCTCGACCTTCTTCGTCGTCCTGCTGCTGATCGTCTGGATGTCCATCCCCTTCGTGGCGATCAACCTGTACGCCGCCACGACGACCATTCCCAAGGAGCTGTACGAGGCCGCGTCCCTCGACGGCGCGGGGGCCTGGAAGCAGTTCACCCAGGTCACGATGCCGTACCTGCGGCCCTTCCTCTACGCCACGACGTTCCTGGAGATCATCTGGGTCTTCAAGGCGTTCGTCCAGGTCTTCACGATCAACGAGGGCGGCCCCGACCGGCTCACCGAGATCCTGCCCGTCTACGCCTACATCGAGGGCATGGGCAACCAGCACTTCGGCATGGGCGCGGCGATCGCGCTGCTCACCATCGTCATCCTGCTGGCCATCACCTCGTTCTACCTGCGGATCGTGCTCAAGCAAGAGGAGGACGAGCTGTGAAGCGCTCGCTGATGGGCCGTCTGTGGCCCAACCTGGTCGCTGTCGTCATCTTCATCTTCTGCGTCTTCCCCGTGTACTGGATGTTCGCGACGGCCTTCAAGCCGACCGGCGACATCATCGCCGAGGACCCGGTCTGGTTCCCGACCAACGCCACCTTCGAACACTTCAAGACGGCGGTGGACGCCGACCACTTCTGGACGATGGCGGGCAACTCCCTCATCGTCACGCTGCTCGCGGTGGTCTTCTCGCTCATCATCGGTGTGACCGCGGCCTTCGCCCTCGCCCGGATGCGCTTCAAGGGGCGGCGCGGCTTCATCATCGGCTTCATGCTGGCGCAGATGGCGCCGTGGGAAGTCATGGTCATCGCGATCTACATCATCGTGCGCGACGCGGACATGCTGAACAGCCTGATCCCGCTGACCCTCTTCTACATGGTGATGATCCTGCCCTTCACCCTCCTCACGCTCCGCGGCTTCGTCGCCGCGGTGCCCAAGGAGCTGGAGGAGTCCGCCATGGTGGACGGCTGCACCCGCATGCAGGCCTTCCGCCGGGTGATCCTGCCGCTGCTCGCGCCCGGCCTGATGTCGACCTCGCTCTTCGGCTTCATCACCGCCTGGAACGAGTTCCCGCTGGTCCTCGTGCTCAACAAGGAAGCCGAGTCCAAGACCCTGCCGGTGTGGCTCTCCAGCTTCCAGACCCAATTCGGCGACGACTGGGGCGCCACCATGGCGGCCGCCTCGCTCTTCGCCGTCCCGATCCTGATCCTCTTCGTCTTCCTGCAGCGCAGGGCCGTGAGCGGCCTGACCGACGGCGCAGTGAAGGGATAACGCCGCACCATGACGACTTCCACGACCCACGCCGGTGACACGCTCACCCGCAACGCCCTGACCGTTCTCCAGCCCGGCTTCGACGGCACCACCGCCGTGCCGGACTGGGTACGCCACCGGATCGGCGAAGGCCTCGCCTCCGTCAGTCTGTTCGGCCGCAACGTGCGCACCGCCGAGCAGGTCGCCGCCCTCACCGCGCAGCTGAAGGCCGAGCGCGACGACCTCCTGATCGCCATCGATGAGGAGAGCGGCGACGTCACCCGCCTCGAGGTGCGCACCGGCTCCTCCTACCCGGGCAACCACGCGCTCGGCGCCGTCGACGACACCGACCTCACCCGTGAGGTCGCCGCCGACCTCGGCCGCCGCCTGGCCGCCTGCGGCATCAACTTCAACTGGGCGCCGTCCGCGGACGTCAACGCCAACCCGGACAACCCGGTCATCGGCGTACGTTCCTTCGGATCCGATCCCCTCGTCGTCGCGCGGCACACCGCCGCCTACGTCGAGGGCATGCAGTCGGCCGGCGTCGCCACCTCCGCCAAGCACTTCCCGGGGCACGGCGACACCGCGGTCGACTCGCACCACTCGGTGCCGCTCATCGACGTCGGCAGGGACGTGCTCGACTCCCGTGACCTGGCGCCGTTCCGCGCCGCGATCGCCGCGGGCACCCGCGCCGTGATGAGCGGCCACGTCCTGGCCCCGGCCCTCGACCCCGACAACCCGGGGACGCTCTCCCGCCGCATCCTCACCGACCTGCTCCGCGGGGAGTTCGGCTACGAAGGCCTGATCGTCACCGACGGCATGGACATGCACGCGATCGCCGGGACGTACGGCTTCGAGCGCGGCTGCGTGCTCGCCATCGCCGCGGGCGCCGACGCGATCTGCACCGGCGGCGGCCCCTCGGACGAGGGGACCGTGCTGCGACTGCGGGACGCCTTCGTCGAGGCGGTACGCACCGGGGAACTCCCCGAGGAACGCCTCGCCGACGCGGCCGAGCGCGTACGGGCGCTGGCGAGCTGGACCTCGGTGTCGGGCGCGGCCAGTCGTTCGGGGGGCGCGCCCGACACCGAGATCGGTCTCGTCGCGGCCCGCCGCGCGCTGACGGTCACCCGCGGCGAGACCTACGCGGCCCCGGTCACCGAGGCCCCCTACGTCGCCACGTTCTCCCCGCTGCCGAACATCGCGGTCGGCGACGAGACCCCCTGGGGCGTCACCGCCGAGCTGACGGCCGCCTTCCCCGGCACGGAGTCGGGCACCTTCTCCGGGGACGGCGCGGGCGCGAAGGCGCTCGCGGCCGCGGGCGGGCGCCGCATCGTCGCGGTGGTCCGCGACGCCCACCGGCACGCCTGGATGTCCGACGCCCTGAAGACCCTCGTCTCGGCCCGCCCCGACACGGTCGTGGTGGAGATGGGCGTCCCCAAGTCCGCCCCGATCGGCGCCCTGCACATCGCCACGCGGGGTGCGGCACGGGTGTGCGGGACCGCGGCGGCGGAGGTCGTCATCGGCGGCTGACACCCGCGCCGGGCAACCGACGCGGGAAGGGGCGCCCCCTGGCGGGGGCGCCCCTTCCGTGTCTGCGTGTCTGCGCGTGTCTGCGTGCGTCTCCCTTACAGACCCTGCCAGTCGGGCTTGTTGACGAAGGTGTGCCGGAAGTAGTCGGCGAGCTTCAGCTTGGAGGCCGCGGCCTCGTCCACGACGACCGTGGCGTGCCGGTGCAGCTGCAGCGCGGACGCCGGTACGACGGAGGCCACGGGCCCCTCGACCGTCGCGGCCACCGCGTCCGCCTTGCCCTCACCCGTGGCGAGCAGCACCAGGTGCCGCGCCTCCAGGATCGTGCCGATCCCCTGGGTGATGACGTGGTGCGGGACCTGCTCGATGTCGCCGTCGAAGAAGCGCGCGTTGTCCACCCGCGTCTGCTCCGTCAGCGTCTTGATCCGCGTCCGCGACGCGATCGACGAGCACGGCTCGTTGAACCCGATGTGCCCGTCGGTCCCGATGCCGAGCAACTGGAGATCCACGCCACCGGCCTCGGCGAGCGCCTTGTCGTATGCCTCGCAGGCGGCCTGCACGTCCTCCGCGCTGCCGTCGGGGCCCATGAAGGAAGCCTCGCTGAGCCCGAGCGGCTCGACGACCTCACGCAGGACCACGGAACGGTAGGACTCGGGGTGCCCGACCGGCAGCCCGACGTATTCGTCGAGCTGGCAGATGCGCGCACGCGAGGCGTCCACGGCACCGGCGGCGACCTTGGCGGCCAGCGCCTCGTAGATGGGCAGCGGGGTGGATCCGGTGGCGACACCGAGCAGGGCGTCAGGCTTGCGGCGCACCAGGGCGGCCATGGCCTCCGCGATGAGCTCGCCGCCTGCCTTGGCGTCCGGGACGATGACAACTTCCACGCTGGGCCTGCCGATCTGGAGAGGGGCTTCAGAGGACTGGTGGTATAGACCAATCTAGCAGAGCTGCGCCGCCAGAACAGTCGATTCCTGCGGTCCATGCTCGGCTCTCCACACCGCCTCCGCCCGTCGAGCGCCCGACCCCCACGCGAACCCCGCCCCACATCCCTCCCGCCTTCGCGCCCTGCCCTTGGCGCCCCCCAGCCCTTCGCTCCTTGCCCTTGGCGCCCCCCTGCCCTTGGCGCCCTTGGTGTCCCCGCCCCCCGTCACGCGGCGGGCCGCAGCAGAGGCGCCCCGCGCTCCGAGCGGGGAGAGTGGGAGGCATGACCGCCATGACTCCGCAGGACGGGCGCCACCCGCAGGGCGAGGGCAATGCGCAAGGCGGGGGCAATGCGCAGAGTGAGGGCAATCCCCAGGGCGGGCACCATGCCCAGGGCGGGCGCGACCCGCAGGGCGGGCACCATCCCCAGGGTGGGCATCACCCCCAGAGTGGGCACCACCCCCAGGGCGAGCACCATCCCCAGGGTGGGCATCACCCCCAGGGCGAGCACCACCCCCAGAGTGGGCACCATCCCCAGGGCGAGCACCACCCCCAGAGCGGGCGCGACCCGCAGAGCGAGCTGCCGGGGCGGATCATGTGCCGGGAGATGGCCGAGCAGCCCGAGGTGCTGCGCCGCATCCTCGACACGGGCGCCCCCGAGATCCAGGAGACCGCGCGGCTCGTCGCCGAGAAGAAGCCCCGCTTCGTCCTGCTCTCCGCCCGTGGAACCTCCGACCACGCCGCGCTCTACGCGAAGTACCTCCTCGAAGTGCGTCTCGGTCTGCCCTGCGGCCTCACCTCGATGTCCACCATCACGGCCTACGGGGCCAAGCCCGACCTGCGGGACGTCCTGGTCGTCACCGTGAGTCAGTCCGGTGGCTCGCCCGACCTGGTGGCCTCCGCCCAGGCCGCGCGCGAGGCCGGTGCGATCACCCTCGCGGTGACCAACAATCCGGATTCACCCCTGGCCGCCGTCTGCGAACACCACATCGACATCCTCGCGGGACCGGAGAGGGCGCTCCCCGCGACGAAGACGTACACCGCCGCTCTGCTCGCCCTCCACCTCTTCGTCGAAGGGCTCGCCGGGCCCGGCGGCGACACCGGCGCCGCGCTGCTGCCGGACCTCGCGGCCCAACTCCTCGACAGGCAGGGCGAGGTCAAGGTCCTGGCCGCCCGCTACCGCTTCGCGGAGCGCATGGTGATCACCTCCCGTGGTTACGGCTATCCGACCGCCAAGGAAGCGGCCCTGAAACTGATGGAGACCAGCTACATCCCGGCGCTCGCCTACTCCGGCGCCGATCTGCTGCACGGCCCGCTCGCGATGGTCGACAACATCTCGCCCGTCATCGCGGTCGTGCCGGACGGCCGGGGTGGCGAGGCGCTCCAGCCCGTCCTTGACCGGCTGCGCGGCCGCGGCGCCGACCTGGTGGTCATCGGCCCGAAGGCACAGGTCGAGCAGGCGTCGGCCGGTTTCGTCCTGCCCACCGACGACGTACCCGAAGAGCTCCAGCCGATCCTGGAGATCATCCCCCTGCAACTGCTCGCCTACGAGGTGACCATCGCGCGCGGGCAGGACCCGGACGCGCCACGGGCCCTCGCGAAGGTGACGGAGACGCGCTGACCCGCCCACCGGCCCGCGCCGCCGCGGACCCCGGCACGGGCCGCCGACCAGCAGGTCACAGTCCCAGCATCGAGCCGCCCGTCGCGTCGATGTACTGGCCGGTGACCCATCGCGCGTCGTCCGAGGCCACGAAGGAGACGACGTCCGCCACGTCGGCGGGCTGGCCTATGCGGTCGAAGGTCGAATACCCCGCCATCTCCGCCTGCTGTGCCTCGGGGATGCCGTCCATCATCTCCGTCTCGATGATGCCCGGCGCGACCGCGTTGACCGTGATCCCGCGGGGGCCGAGCTCCTGCGCCAGCGTGTGCGTCAGGACGTTCACCGCGCCCTTCGTCATCGAATACGCCACGGTGACCGGGAAGGCGATGCGCGTGACGCCCGACGAGATGTTGATGATCCGTCCGCCGCCGCGCAGCCGGTCGAGTCCCTTCTGGGTGACGAAGAACAGTGCCTTGGCGTTGACCGCGAACACGCGGTCGTAGTCCGCCTCCTGGACCTCGCCCACGTGGCTGTAGAGGCCGATGCCCGCGTTGTTCACCAGGATGTCCAGGCCGTCCGCGTGCCGGTCGAACTCCGTCCAGAACGCTTCGGCGTCACCGGGCACCCCCAGCTCGGCGCCGAACGCGAAGGCCGATCCGCCCGCGGCCTCGATCGCCGTCACGGTCTCCTTCGCCGCCACCTCATTGCTGCCGAAGTGCACGCCGACCCGCGCCCCGTCCCGCCCGAGCCGCTCGGCGATGCCTCGCCCGATGCCCCGGCTACCGCCCGTGACCAGCGCCGTCTTCCCCGCAAGCCTGCCCGCAGATGCACCCATGTCAGGCGCCCCCTCTTCCTCTGGGAATTTCTCTAGTGGTCGCTACAGAAAAAAACCGTACCCGATCCCGATCGCATTTACTAGCGCCCGCTATACAATTCACCCCATGGCGACGAAACAGCGTGGACGCCCCCGCTCCTTCGACCGGGAAACGGCCCTTGAGCAGGCGATCCGCACCTTCTGGGAGAACGGGTACGAGGCGACGTCCGTTTCCGACCTCACACGCGTCATGGGCATCGGGGCCCCCAGCCTCTACGCGGCGTTCGGCGACAAGCGCACGCTCTTCGACGAGGTCGTCGTGCGGTACGGGGCGACCCACGGGGCCTTCGGCGGCCGCGCCTTCGACGAGGAGTCGACCGCGCGCGGCGCGGTGTCGCGGATGCTGCACGAGGCGGCGGCCGAGTTCACCGACCCGGACCACCCCCGCGGCTGCCTCGTCATCACCGCGGCCACCAACTGCACGACGCCCGAGGTGGAAAAGGCCCTCCGCGAGCGGCGGAACGCCAACGTGGCGGGCATCGAGTCCCGCATCGCCGCGGCTGTGGCGGCGGGGGAGCTGCCCGCGGACACCGATCCCGCCGCCCTGGCCCGCTATACGGCGGCGGTCTTCCAGGGGATGTCGCAGCAGGCCAGGGACGGTGCCACCAGGCAGGATCTGGAGGCGGTCGCCGATCTCGCCATGAGCGCGTGGCCGCAGGGCCGACTGTCGGAGAATGGCGTCTGACGCTCGGAGGAAGAGACGACAACAAACATCTGCCGACGCATAGACATGGGAGAATGGTCTAGTCCACAATGCGTGGGTAAAGCATCCGCCCTCCCCGCACAGGAGGGTGGACCGAGGAGCCGGCGCTCTCTGCCCTGACCGCGCCGGAGCCTCCCGATCGGCGGCCAGTACCGCACATTCTGGCGGCCGATGCACCTGAAGGGCTGCGGTGCCGTGGGTGGGTTGAGGGTCCCGCCCTGGCGCCGCGGCTCGTCGGGAAGCGCGGAGCCCCTTGCCGCGCCGCCGGATCACCGGCGGAAACCTCGGGGGAGTGGCCCCGCGGGAAGCGAAAGGTACGCTCGCACGCGTGCCCTCCATGAACGAACTCGTACGCCAGCACACCGCCCTCGGTGACTCCGACCTCGAGTGGCTGCACCTGCTGGTCTCGGAGTGGCAGCTGCTCTCCGACCTCTCCTTCGCCGACCTCGTGCTCTGGGTCCCCACGCGCGACGGCACCCGCTACGTCTCCGTGGCACAGATGCGGCCGAACACCGGCCCCACCTCCTACCAGGACGACATGGTCGGCCACCTGGTCCCGCGCGGTCGCCGCCCGCTGCTCGACGCCGCCCTCGACGAGGGCCGCATCGTGCGCGAGGGGGACCCGGAGTGGCGCGAGGAGGTCCCGGTGCGGGTCGAGTCGATCCCCGTACGCAGGGAAGGGCGCGTTCTGGGCGTCATCGCGCGCAACACCAACCTCCTGACCGTACGCACCCCTTCGCGTCTGGAGCTGACCTATCTCCAGTCGGCGTCCGACCTCGCACAGATGATCGCCGCCGGTTCGTTCCCGTTCCCGGGGCAGCAGGTCGACATGGACGCGTCCCCGCGCGTGGGTGACGGTCTGTTGCGGCTCGACGCCGACGGCGTCGTCCAGTACGCGTCGCCGAACGCGCTCTCCGCGTACCACCGGCTCGGTCTCGCCTCCGACCTCGTCGGCCACCACCTGGGCAGGGCGACGGCCGAACTCGCGCCGTCCCGCGGCCCGGTGGACGAGGCGCTCGCCAAGGTCGCGAGCGGCTGGGCGCCGCGCGAGTTCGAGATCGAGGGCGGCGACGGTGTGATCCAGCTCCGCGCGATCCCGCTCAAGCCCAAGGGGCCCCGCATCGGCTCTCTCGTACTCCTGCGCGATGTCACCGAACTCCGCCGCCGCGAGCGCGAGTTGATCACCAAGGACGCGACCATCCGGGAGATCCACCACCGGGTGAAGAACAACCTCCAGACGGTCGCCGCGCTGCTGCGCCTCCAGGCCCGCCGTATCGATTCCGCGACGGGCCGCGAAGCCCTCGAAGAGGCCGTACGACGGGTGGGCTCGATCGCCATCGTCCACGAGACGCTCTCGCAGAACCTGGACGAGCGCGTGGAGTTCGACGAGATCGCCGACCGGGTGCTCGCGATGGTCGCCGAGATCTCCCCCGGCAAGGTGACGGGCCGGCGCACCGGCCGCTTCGGGATCCTCGACGCCGAGGTAGCCACCCCGCTGTCCATGGTGCTCACGGAGATCCTGCAGAACGCCCTGGAGCACGGCTTCCGCGAGGGGGACACCGGCACGGTCGAGGTCTCCGCGGTGCGCGGCGGCACGAGCAAGGAGGCGCGGCTGCTGATCACCGTCCAGGACGACGGCGTCGGCCTGCCCGACGACTTCGATCCGCACCGCTCGGGCAATCTCGGCCTGCAGATCGTGCGCACGCTGGTCGAGGGGGAGCTCGGCGGCACCTTCGACATGGTCCGCGCCCCCGAGCGCGGCACGCGGGTCATCCTCGACGTGCCGGTGAGCGGCGACAAGTAGGAGCTGCCCGTAGCGGCGGCAAACGGACACGGCAAAGCAGTGAGCCCCGGACCGATGTGGTCCGGGGCTCACTGCTCACGTTGCGATGCGCATCGGGGGTACTGCGCGGCTGCGGCTCGGGGGCGGGAGATGCGTACTCGCTGTACGCGCCGCCAAGCTCAGGCTCGTAGGGGGCGTGGTCGTCAGGCGCTGGCCTGGCGTGCACGGTTGCGAGCGGCGCGGCGCTTCATTGCGCGGCGCTCGTCCTCGCTGAGGCCACCCCAGACGCCGGAGTCCTGGCCGGACTCGAGCGCCCACTGCAGGCACTGCTCCATGACGGGGCAGCGGCGGCAGACGGCCTTGGCTTCCTCGATCTGCAGCAGCGCAGGACCGGTGTTGCCGATAGGGAAGAAGAGCTCGGGGTCTTCCTCGCGGCAAACGGCGTTGTGACGCCAGTCCATGGCTGCTACCTCTCCTTGGTATTACATGCGGGTTGCTTGTGAATGTGAACGCTTTCACGAATCCCCCCGCACGGGAAGGGCCGACAACCAGTCGCCTGGTGTGGACCTGTGGTGGAGGAGGGGTTCTGGCTCTCTGTGGGGCCGATGTTGCGGGCCGTCCCGATCGCCATGTAGAGATTCGCAAACCTCGGCTGCGGATACAACCCCTTCAGGAAAGTTTTTTTTGATTCCTCAGTGTCGACTGGGTCACAGCCGTACTTCTATGGGGTGGACCCTGGCCTAAACGTTCGAGTGAAAGGACTTTAGGCCCTTCCACTCACACAATCACACGCAGTGCACGGCGTACGCCTGTGAACGTCACGCTCGTCCGCAGCCCTAGGTGGTCACCGTCCATCTGGAGGGGGAGGGGGACCTTCGATTGCAAGGTGAAGTCCGTGAGGTCGTGGAGCGTAACCGCGTGCTTACCGTGCGGTCCGCGATCCGGCGTCGACGTCAGGAGCTGCGTGCCGTACCTGGCCACCGCGGCGGTGGAGAGCTTCTTCAGACCCAGGACGTCGAGGCCCGTGTCGAAGGACGCCTGCGGGGACGCGTACAGGGGGCGATTGCCCAGGTAGGAGTAGGGGGAGGTGTTGCAGACTATGGACATCACCAGGTCGGTCACCGGGTCCTCGCCGGGCCGCTCCAGCGTGATCATTCCGTGCCTGCGGTGGGGCTCGTCGATGAACTGACGGAGCACTTGGCGCACATAGAGGGCGTGCGTCGAGCGCCTGCCGAGCTCCCGCTGCTGTTCGACCCTGCCGACCACGCCGCCGTCGAAACCGAGCCCGGCGCAGAACGTGAACCAGCGCGACGGCACGGCTTCGTCCTCCGTGCCGGGAGTGCCGCCCGCGATGCCGAGACCCACCGTGCGCTCGCTGCCCTCACGGAGGGCGTCAAGGAGGGCGCCGGTGGCCTCTACGGCGTCGTTCGGCAGCCCCAGGGCGCGCGCGAAGACATTGGTGGAGCCGCCGGGCACGACGGCGAGACGGGGGAGCCTGTCCGGATCGGGGCCGTGGTGCAGCAGGCCGTTGACGACCTCGTTGACCGTGCCGTCGCCACCGAGGGCGACGACCAGCTCGATGTCCTTGCTCTCCGCGGCCTGCCGACCGAGGTCCCTGGCGTGGCCGCGGTACTCCGTAGTGACCGCCTCGAGCTTCATCTCGCTCGCGAGGGCGTGGACCAGGACATCACGCGTACGCGCACTGGTGGTGGTTGCCGCTGGATTGACCACGAGGAGTGCACGCATGCGAAGCAGACTACCTAGCCGTCTTTACCTGGCCTAGACCGAGGTGCCGGGCCGCGCCTACGCAGAGCTACCCTGCTGGAGTGAGTACTGAGCGGAAAACCACCCCCGAAGCCCCTCAGGCGCCCGAGACGGGGCCGCGTCCCGGACGGCTGACCGCCGCGGCGGCACTCGCCGGTCTGGAAGGGCTCGCCCTCCTCGGCGGGGGTGTCTACATGCTCGTGATGGGGCTCGCGGGGTCGCCCGACAGTCCGCGGCAGGCCGAGACGGGCGGCATCACGCTGATCGTCCTCGCGCTGCTGCCGCTCCTTGCCGCGCGCGGGCTCCTGAAGCTGCGCCGCTGGAGCCGCGGGCCCGCGATCATCACGCAGATCATGGCGCTGCCGGTGGCCTGGCAGCTGCTGCAGGCCGACAGCGCGGCGATTCCGGCGGGCATCGCGCTCGCGGCCGTGGCGATCGCCTCGCTCGTACTCCTGGTCAATCCCGCGGCGACCGAGGCCCTGGGGATCCGGGGCCCCGGCGATGTGCAGGACCAGAAGTAGTCACTGAGTCATCACTCCTTGAGTCATCGCTCCGCTGGAGTCATCACTCTTCGACGAGGAGCTTCTCGCGCAGCTGTGCGAGCGTGCGCGCGAGCAGGCGCGAGACGTGCATCTGGGAGATGCCGACTTCCTGGGCGATCTGCGACTGCGTCATGTTGCCGAAGAAGCGCAGGAGCAGGATGCGCTTCTCGCGCGGCGGCAGGTCTTCCAGGAGGGGCTTGAGCGATTCGCGGTACTCGACGCCCTCCAGGGCCTCGTCCTCGGCGCCCAGGGTGTCCGCGACGGCCGGTGACTCGTCGTCCGTGTCGGGGACGTCCAGGGACAGCGTGGAGTACGCGTTCGCCGACTCCAGGCCCTCCAGGACCTCCTCTTCGGAGATGGCCAGTTTCTCCGCGAGCTCGTGCACGGTGGGTGAGCGGCCGTGCAGCTGGGAGAGCTCGGCGGTCGCCGTCGTCAGCGCGAGCCGCAGCTCCTGCAGACGCCGCGGCACGCGGACCGCCCACCCCTTGTCACGGAAGTGCCGCTTGATCTCGCCGACGACCGTCGGCGTCGCGTACGTGGAGAACTCCACGCCGCGCTCCGGGTCGAAGCGGTCCACCGACTTGATCAGACCGATCGTGGCGACCTGGGTGAGGTCGTCGAGCGGCTCGCCGCGGTTGCGGAAGCGGCGGGCCAGGTGCTCGACGAGCGGCAGGTGCATGCGGACCAGCTGATTGCGCAGCTCCGCGTACTCCCGACTGCCGTCCTTCAGGGCGCGCAACTCGATGAACATCGCGCGTGCGCCGCTGCGGTCCCGTGGATCGTGCCGGCCGTGCTCGTGCTCGCTCATGTTTCCCGCCCGTCGCCCGCCGCCTCGGCCGGAGAGCTTCCTGAGCTCGTCCTTGGCGGTCGGCTCTGCCTGCTCCGACACATCGGCCGCTGCCAGCGGACCCGGCTTCCCCGGGTCCTCCGGGTGCGGCTTGGCCTGCTGCTCGGGGATTCCGGTGGTCATACGGGACGTCCCCTCCCTGCCGCCGACGGGCAGACCTTGTGTGCCACGCTCTTCGTCCCGCACCGGCCCGTCCCCGTTCCTCACGCCGGCCCGGGTCCCGCGCCGCGCTTCTTGTAGAGGCTGATCGAGACGGTGTTGTCCTCGGCGACGGTGGAGTCGACCTGGCCCGCGAGGGCCGACAGCACAGTCCAGGCGAAGGTGTCCCGCTCAGGGGCCCGGCCGTCGGTCGTGGGCGCCGAGACCGTCACCTCCAGTGAGTCGTCGACGAGCCGGAAGACGCAGCTGAGCACGGAGCCGGGCACGGCCTGCTGGAGCAGGATCGCGCAGGCCTCGTCGACCGCGATACGGAGGTCCTCGATCTCGTCGAGAGTGAAGTCCAAACGCGCCGCGAGGCCGGCCGTCGCCGTCCGCAGCACCGACAGGTAGGCGCCCGCAGCCGGAAGGCGGACCTCCACGAAGTCCTGATTCCCGGGTTCGCCTGCGATCTGGGACACCCTCACCTCCAAGGTGGTACAAGCACTTTCGGGGCTCCGGGCCTGCCGTGCAGTGGCGGGTCCGGACTGCGTCACACGGGTAACGCACCACGTCGTTCTGCGGTGACGCTACCGCGCTCCCCAGCTCCGTGTCCCGGAGACCCCGCCCCGATGCTGTCACTCATAGTAAGCCTACGGGTACGGACAGTGGCTAGGGGTCTGCGGGCCCAATTGCAAAGTATGGGCCGTCACTTCAACAGGGAGGTGACGTACCCAGGCCTCAGACGATCGAACCGTCCACGAAGCACCAGCGCCAGCTCTCGCCCGGTTCGAAGGTGCGCATCACCGGATGTCCGGTGTCCTTGAAATGCGCCGTCGCGTGCTGGAACGGCGACGAGTCGCAGCAGCCCACGTGCCCGCACAGCAGGCACAGCCGCAGTTGGACGGGGTGGCTGCCGACCGCGAGGCACTCGAGGCACGTTTCGCTCAGCGGCTCGGGTTCGGGGTGCGGCAGCGCTGTGACGTGCGAGCACTCGTTCATGATGGCCAGGTTACGACGGGAACGAGGAACGCGGAGGGGTCTGGCGATGGACGTATTGCCGCTGGTGGCACTGATCGCGGCGAGCGCGGTGGTGGCCGGGGCCGCGCGCAGGACTCCGGTGCCGGCGCCGCTGCTCCTGGTCGGGGCGGGGCTCATCGCCGCCTACGTCCCCGGAGTGCCCGACTACCACCTCGATCCGCACGTGGTGCTGCCGCTGATCCTGCCGCCGCTGCTGCACACGGCCGCCCTGGAGAGCTCCTATCTGGACCTGCGCGCCAACCTCAGGCCGGTCGCGCTGCTCTCGGTCGGTTACGTCCTGTTCGCCACGCTCGCCGTCGGCTGGCTCGCGTATCTGCTCATCCCGGACCTGCCGCTCACCGCGGCGCTCGTCCTCGGCGCCGTCATCGCGCCCCCCGACGCGGTCGCGGCGACCGCCATCGCGCGCCGGGTGGGGCTCCCCTCGCGGATCACCACGATCCTCCAGGGCGAGTCCCTGGTGAACGACGCGACCGCGATCACCGCCTACAAGGTCGCGCTCGCGGCGGCCGTCGGCGAGGGCGCGAGCTGGGCGGGCGGCATCCAGGAGTTCCTGCTGGCCGCGGTCGGCGGGGTCGGCGTCGGGCTGCTCCTGATGGTGCCGATCCACTGGCTGCGCACCCACCTGAAGGAGGCGATGCTGCAGAACACGCTGTCGCTGCTCATCCCCTTCGTGGCGTACGCGGCCGCGGAACAAGTGGGTGCCTCCGGAGTGCTCGCCGTGGTCGTCGTCGCCCTCTACCTGGGGCATCGCTCCTGGCAGGTCGACTTCGAGACGCGGCTGCAGGAGGCCGCGGTGTGGCGGGTCGTCGCGTTCATCCTGGAGTCGGCCGTCTTCGCGCTCATCGGGCTCCAACTGCCCGTCGTTCTCAAGGGGCTCGGCGAGTACGGCGTGGGGCAGGCGGTCGGGTACGCGGTCGGGGTCTTCGTCTTCGTCGTGCTGGTGCGCTTCGTGTGGTCGTATCCGGCGACCTATCTGCCCCGGTGGCTGTCGACGCGGATCAAGGAGCGCGAGGACGACATGGACTGGCGGCGGCCGCTGATCGTCAGCTGGGCCGGGATGCGGGGCGTGGTCTCGCTGGCGATCGCCTTCTCCATCCCGCTCGTCATGGATGACGGAGAGCCCTTCCCCGCGCGCAATCTTGTCTTGTTTCTGACCTTCACGACCGTGATCGGCACGCTAGTCGTGCAGGGGCTCTCGCTGCCCTGGCTGATCCGTGTCCTGAAACTGCCCGGACGGGACGCGCAGGCGCAGACCCTCGCGGAGGCGCAGGCGCAGAACGCCGCCTCGCAGGCCGCGGAGGCGCGGGTGGAGGAACTCATGCGGGACCGTCGCAACTGCCTTCCTCCGCCCCTCCAGGACCGTCTGCGGACCGTTCTGGAGCGGCGCCGCAACTCCGTGTGGGAGCGGCTCGGCCAACCGAACCCCGTCACGGGGGAGTCGGCGGACGACACCTACCGCAGGCTGGCGCGCGAGGCGATCGCCGCGGAGCGGGAGGTCTTCGTGAAGATGCGGGACGAGCGGCGCATCGACGACGAGATGATGCGGACACTGCTGCGCAAGCTGGACCTGGAGGAGGCGGCGGCCTACCGGGAGGTCGAGGACTGAGCCAGGTCCTCGCGCGCACCGGTGATCACGGCGGTGAGGCGGGTCCCGGGCCGGAAGGCGCCCTCTTCGGAGAGGGCGGTCAGCGCGTACAGGAGCTTGGCGACGTAAAGGCGCTCCACGGAGAGGCCGAGTGCCTGGCCGTGCCGGTCCTCGAAGTCCTCGGCGAAGGCGATGAGTTCGGGGGTGGTGCGGGCGTAACCGCCGCAGTGGAAGCGGTCGTCCAGGTGCCAGTTGGCGGTCGGGGCGCCGAACGTGCCGCGCTGCAGGGCCCGTATCTCGGGGCCCAGGAAGTCGCCCTTGAGGACCGGTATGCCGACGGCCTGCCGGTCGGGGCCGAGCCCGGCGGCCAGGCCCGCCAGGGTGCCGCCGGTGCCACAGGCCACGGCCGCCACGTCGGTGCTCTCGCGCAGCTCCTCGCCCAGCGCGGTACAGCCGCGGACGGCAAGGGAGTTGCTGCCGCCTTCCGGGATCACGTACGCGTCGCGGGCGCCCGCCGCGCCCAGGAGCTCGGCCAGCGTTCCGGGCTCGTGCTTGCGGCGGTACGTCGCCCTGTCGACGAAGCGCAGCCGCATGCCGTCGGACACGCAACGGGCCAGGGACGGGTTCAGGGGACGCCCGGCGAGCTCGTCGCCGCGCACCACGCCGATCGTGGCGAGCCCGAGGAGACGGCCCGCCGCGGCGGTGGCGCGCAGGTGGTTGGAGTAGGCGCCGCCGAAGGTGAGCAGGGTGTCGTGGCCCGCGCCGGTCGCCGCCGCCAGGTTCAGGACGAGCTTGCGGTACTTGTTGCCGGCCAGGTCCGGGTGGATCAGGTCGTCCCGCTTGAGTCGCAGCCGCACGCCGTGGCGGGTGAAACGGTCGTCGTCGACGTGCTGCAGCGGCGACGGCAGCCGGGGCCGCAGGGCGGCCGGGGCGGGTGTGACGGGCGGGGTGGGGCGCACTCAGCCATTGTCCCCCGGGGCATGCCGTCCGGCAGGGGAGCCCCGCGCCGGGCTCCCCGTGGGGTGTTTCTCGTGGGCTGTTTCCCTTGGGCTACTTGAGGCGCTCTTCGATCCGGTCCCTCATCCAGTCCATGGTGAAGCCGCGCGGGTCCACCTTGCCCGGCTGCCACTCCAGGTGGCCGATGACCGAGCGCTCCGTCCAGCCGTGGTGGCGGCAGATCGCGGCCGAGACCTTCTCGATCGCCTCCAGCTGCTCGTCGGGCCAGGGGTCCTCGCCGTCGCCGAGGTTCTCGCACTCGAAGCCGTAGAAGTAGCGGTTGCCGTCGGTGTTCGCCTCGTTGTCGGGCGGCAGCCGCTTCTCGGCGATCACGGCGCGCAGGACGTCGTCGTCGCCGAGCCCCGCGTGGTTGGCGCGGCCGTAGCCGACCAGGTGGACGCGGCCGTCCTTGGTGATGACGCCGTGGCAGAGCGGGCCGGGCAGCGACGCGTATCCGTCGCGACAGATCTCCACCGTGCGCTGGCTGCCCGACGTCACCGTGTGGTGGATCACGACGCCGTGCACCGGACCCCAGGGGCCCTTGTGGTTGCGGTTGTGGTGCTCCCAGTCGCCTACCTCGACGACGGTCACGCCTTCGTCTCGCAGGATGTCCAGGAACCTGCCAGCGGACATGGGTGGGGCCATGACCGTCTCCTTTGCAAGGCGCGACGGCCGCCGGTCGCGGTCCGCCTCGTACGCCCTGCTTGTACCGGAACTCCGGTGCCCGGACCAGTTGTTCGGAAGTAATCCGGTGGCTGTTCGGGCACCGTGCGAGTCGATCCGGTCAGTTGCCGTGCAGGAAACCGTCACCGTTGGCCGCGACGTGGCTCTCCAGGGCCTCCAGTGCCTGCTGGGTGGCCTGGGGGGATCCGGTGCCCCGGCGCTCCGCGTAGTACGCGGCGCCCAGCTTCTTCAGGAGGGCGTCGCCCGCGCGCTTCTCCTGGACCTCGTCGACCTTCTGCTTGCCCTGCGCGAGGGCGCTCTGCGCCTGTTCCTTGGCGCGATCCAGGAAGCCTGCCATTGCTGTCTCCTGCCGGTCGGTGCGGTGGATGCGGGTGGGGCCGTTGCCCCGCGTGTGGTTCAACGGGTGCGCGGATCTTGTAGTTCCCCGCTCCTGTGCGGCTACGCCGTGAGCTTGCGCATCAGGCGTACCCCCTGGGAGGGCTTCATGTGCGGCAGATACGCCTTGCCGATCGCCCGGGTGATGTTGGGCAGGGCCGCCGGATCCGGGTAGCACATGTACATCGGGTGGTACCGCGGCTGGAACTTCGCCTTGAAGTTCAGCAGCGAACGGAATCCGTAGACCGGCTCCAGGACGCGGCCCGCGTGGTCCAGGAGGCGCTGCAGGGCGGCGGGCGGCTCGCCGGTGTCGGAGCGGGCCAGCGGCGCTCCGGAGAGGCTCAGGAACGCGGCGCCCTCCTCCTTGAAGCCGAGTGCCGCCGACGCGATCAGGAACTCCATCGAGCCGCGGAAACCGTCGGAGCGGCGCCGCATGAAGTCCAGGGTCCAGCCCACCGGACGCGGCCCGGCCCCGTCCTCGCGTGTGTCGACGTCTCCGTAGACCGGCATCCAGCTCGTGATGCCGTGCACCGTGCGGTCCTCGTCGACGGCGAGCAGACAGCGCACGTGCGGATCATCGAGCTCGTCGAGGCCACCGAGCGTGAAGCCCATCTCCGGCAGCCCCTTGTCGGCCACCCACTCCTCGGAGATCGAGCGGACCTGGTCCGTCAGGGCGATCGGCGCGTCGGGGAAGGAGTGCCATTCGGCGGTGATGCCCTCCTTCTTGGCCTTGTTCAGGGCCGTGCGGACGTCCTGCCACTTCTTGCCCGTGAAGGCCAGCTCCGCGAGCGGTACGACGGTGTCCTCCGCGACCTGCACCGCACTCCAGCCCAACGCGTCCGTACGGGCCTTGGCCTCGGCCGTGACGCTGTAGAAGCAGGGGGTCCAGCCGCGTTCGTCGCAGTACTCGGCGAAGCCGTCGATCGCGTCCGCGCGCGCGGACGTCTCGCCGAAGGGGTCGCCCGTGGTGAGCGCGACCGTGGAGTGCACCCGGTAGGCGACCGCGGCCCGGCCGTCCGCGGCGAACCAGTAGTGGTTGCCCGGCCAGGTCGTCAGATACGAGAGCGTGGAGCCGCCGTGCGCCGAAAGCAGGGCACGCGCGTGCGTGGCCGCTTCGTCGTCGGCGTGCGTCAGGGGCCGCCGGAACGCCACGAAGAGGGCGATCAGGGTGACCACCCAGAAGAGCATTCCGCAGTACTCGTACAGCGCGAGCGCGGTGCCGCCGACCGGGACGGGGGCCTGGCCCTGGAAGAAGAACGGTTCGTAGCTGGGCGGGAAGAACTGGGTGGGCAGGCCCGACACCAGCTTCGAGAACGTCGCGTCGGGCGTGAACTGGTCGCGCACCGCGTAGCCGATGCCCACATAGGCGAGACAGGCCAGCAGCAGCGCGCCGCCGACGGTCCCCAGGAGCCAGGTCACGGTGGCCCGGGCGAGGCGCTGGTCGAAGAGTCCCCGGGCGAGGAGGAGCAGCACGAGGACCAGCAGCGGCAGCAGCATCTGCTCGACGACCGCCTGGATCATCGCGGCCTTCTGATCCGCCTGGTCGCTGCCCTCCAGGACGTAGCGGTCCGCGTGCGAGACGACGTCGCTCAGCAGGTACG
Source organism: Streptomyces kanamyceticus (assembly GCF_008704495.1). Classification (NCBI taxonomy): domain Bacteria; kingdom Bacillati; phylum Actinomycetota; class Actinomycetes; order Kitasatosporales; family Streptomycetaceae; genus Streptomyces; species Streptomyces kanamyceticus. Next base: position 3,510,415 of record NZ_CP023699.1, on the reverse strand, counting down.
CCATGAGCCCGAGCCACAGCAGCTGCGCGGCCACCGTGATCCGCCAGGAGAGCCGCAGACCGCGCCGCAGCCCCTCGGCGAGGACGAGGAGCAGCAGCGGGATGGCGATGCCCATGAGCATCGCGGGGGAGCCGTAGAAGTGGTCCTCGGCGCGGATGCGGGCGCACTCCGTGCCCGCTCGCACGCAGGCGTCGGCGATCTCCTGGGCGCTCGGGCCGCCCGAGACGTACAGATCGAGGACGTTGAAGGGGCCGAGCGAGTCCTTGTAGAGCGTGGCGACGAGCGGGCCGATGGCGGAGGCCGCCACCACCAGGGCGACCAGGACCCGGCCCTCCGCGTGCGAGGCGTGCGGCATCCGAAGCCGGTGCGTCTCGCGGTGCGCGAGCGCGCCGAGCGCCAGACCGACGACCGTGCCGGCCAGGACGAGGACGTTCTGGAGGTGGCCGACGTACAGCGCGAGCATCAGCGGGAAGACGATCAGGATCAGCTGGAGCCTGCGCCGCCACAGGGCGCTGAGCCGGAAGCTGAGGAAGGCGCCGACGGCGCAGGCGGCGATGCCGGGCGTCGCCGTCAGGTCCCGCGCGAGCCCGTCGAGCCAGTCCTCGCCCGCCAGCGAGCCGAGCTTGACGACCGCGGTGCCGAGCAGCGAGCCGAGCACCTGTCCGAGGAACAGCACGACGCCGGTGCGCAGCGAACCCATGCGCTGCTCGGCAGCCGAGCCGAGCAGCAGCAACAACAGCGTGGATCCGATGTAGTTGCCGATCCCCGAACACCACAGGACCGCCGTCAGCGGCGTCCACCAGCGGCCGTCCGCGAACGCGGGCACCCCCACGCCCACGTCGGTCAGGAGCGCCTCGGGCGGGCCGCCGCCGAGGCTGCCCGTGAACGCGCCCACCGCCCACAGCGCGACGACGGCGAACACGGTGACCGGCGCGCGGCGGACCGGTTCGAAGGCCCGGCCGATGGCGCGCAGCCAGCGCACCGGGCCCCGCTCGCCCGGCGGCGCGAGCGGGGCCGACGGAGCCGGATCCTCCGCGGCGGCTGCGGATGCCTCGGAGGTGGTCATCTCCCGAGCCCACCAGTCGGCGGGGTCCGACACATCCCGAGCTGGGCCGAACGAGTGGAAACGCCCGCCCTGCCCAGCCGAGGGGAGATCCATTCCCGCTCGTTTGTGTAATGGCGCGGGCACGCTGAGTGCTGGAAGGCTGGGCTGCCGAGATCACCGTGGGTAACTGGGGAGGGCATAGCCAATGTCGGTAGGCGAAGAGATCCGTGCCGAGTCGGAGCAGCCGCAGCAGAGTCTCGGCACGTCGGCCGCACGGAATCTGGCCACCACCACCAAGTCGGCACCGCAGATGCAGGAGATCAGCTCCCGCTGGCTGCTGCGGATGCTGCCATGGGTGCAGGTACAGGGCGGTACGTACCGGGTGAACCGAAGGCTGAGCTACTCGGTGGGCGACGGCCGGGTGACCTTCGTGAAGACGGGGGACCAGGTGCAGGTCATCCCCGCCGAGCTCGGTGAGCTGCCGATGCTGCGGAACTTCGAGGACCAGGAAGTGCTCGGGGAGCTCGCGCAGCGCTGCCGCCAGCGTGAATTCGCCGCGGGTGAGGTCCTGGCCTTCTTCGGCAGCGCGGCGAACGAGGTGTTCCTGCTCGCGCACGGCCGCGTCGAGAAGGTCGGCGCGGGCCCCTACGGCGACGACACGGTGCTCGGGACGTTCGCCGACGGCGCCTACTTCGGCGAGCAGGCGCTCCTCGACGCCGAGTCGATCTGGGAGTACACCACGCGCGCGGTGACCGCGTGCACCGTCCTCGCGCTGCCCCGCCAGGACCTCGAAGAGGTCGCGGGGCGCTCGGAGTCGCTGCGCGCCCACCTCCAGCGGCTGCGCTCCATGCCGACGCAGCGCACCAACACGTTCGGCGAGGCGCCCATCGACCTCTCCGCGGGCCACGTCGGCGAAGCGGTGCTGCCCGGCACCTTCGTCGACTACGAATCGTCCCCGCGCGAATACGAGTTGAGCGTCGCCCAGACCGTGCTGCGCATCCACACGCGCGTGGCCGACCTCTACAACCAGCCGATGAACCAGACCGAGCAGCAGCTGCGGCTGACGGTCGAGGCGCTCAAGGAGCGCCAGGAGCACGAGCTCGTCAACAACCGCGAGTTCGGGCTCCTGAACAACTGCGAGTACGACCAGCGCATCCAGCCGCACGACGGCGTGCCCAGCCCGGACGACCTGGACGAACTGCTCAGCCGCAGGCGCGGATCCAAGCTCTTCCTCGCCCACCCGCGCGCGATCTCCGCGTTCGGCCGTGAGCTCAACAAGCGCGGACTCGTCCCCGAGACCATCGACGTGGGCGGCAACCGGATCCCGACCTGGCGCGGCGTGCCGATCTACCCGTGCAACAAGATCCCGGTCACCGAGGCGCGGACGACGTCCATCATCTGCATGCGTACGGGAGAGGACGAGCAGGGCGTCGTCGGGCTGCACCAGACGGGCATCCCGGACGAGATCGAGCCGAGCCTGTCCGTGCGGTTCATGGGCATCAGCGAGCAGGCGATCATCTCGTACCTGGTGTCCACCTACTACTCCGCCGCAGTGCTCGTGCCGGACGCGCTCGGTGTGCTGGAGAACGTCGAGATCGGCCGCTGGAGGTGAGTGAGCGGTCGTGGCCGTGACCGTGTTCGTGCTCGGCGCACGGGGTACATGCCCTTCGTACGCGCCCACAGGCCGAGGAAACGCCACCGTCCACATCCTTTTCGGGGTGAGTCCATGACGGACACGACGATGGACAGGGGTTCGGGGTCGGGGTCGGGATCGAGTTCGGGGCCGGGTTCTGGTTCGCGGTTCCGCTCGGGCTCGGAAGCGGGTGGGGAGCGTGAGGCCGGTGAGATATTGGCGGCCGCGCGGCTCTGCGTCGATCCGGAGCTTCGCCGGGCCGTGGACTCGCTGCCCGGGTCCATGCGCCGGGTCGTGCTCTACCACTTCGGGTGGGAGCACGCGGACGGTACGGCCGCGGCCGGGCACGCGGGCAAGGCCATCAGGCCCGCGCTCGTGCTCGCCGCGGTGCGGGCGCTCGGTGGGGAGCCCGCGATGGCCGTGCGGGCCGCGGCGGCCGTGGAGTTGGTCCACAACTTCACGTTGCTGCACGACGACGTGATGGACCGCGGCACCACGCGTCGCCACCGGCCCGCCGCGTGGACCGTGTTCGGTGACGCCGACGCGATCCTCGCCGGAGACGCCTTGCAGGCGCTGGCGCAGCGGCTGCTCGCAGAGGATCCCCATCCCGGGGCCTCGGTGGCGGCCGCCCGCCTGGCCGCGTGCGTCGTGGAGCTCTGTGCGGGGCAGCACGCGGACTGTGCGCTGGAGCGGCGCGGGCCCGATGAGGTCACGCTCGACGAGTGCCTCGCGATGGCCGAGGCCAAGACGGGGGCGTTGCTCGGGTGCGCGTGTGCGCTGGGGGCGGTGTACGCGGGGGCGGGCTGTGAGGAGGTCGAGGCGCTCGACGGGTTCGGGCGCGAGGCCGGGCTGGCGTTCCAGCTCATCGACGACGTCATCGGGATCTGGGGAGATCCGCGACGGACCGGGAAGCCCGCGGGGGCGGATCTCGCGGCTCGGAGGAAGTCGTTGCCCGTGGTTGCCGCGTTGGGGTCGGGGACGGCGGCTGCGGGGGAGCTGGCCGAGTTGTACGGGAGGGTGGCGGGGCGCGGTGCGGGGGCCGGTTCCGGTGCTGGTTCCGGTGGTGGGGCTGATGTCGGTTTGGGAGAGGGGGAGTTGGCGCGGGTTGCCGGGGCGGTGGAGAGGGCCGGGGGGCGGGATTGGGCGCAGGTGCATGCGGCCGATCGGATGTCCCGGGCGGTGGGGCAGTTGGCCCGGGCCGTGCCCGATCCGGAGGCCGCGGGTGGGTTGTTGGCGCTCGCGGAGTTCGTCACTCGGCGTACGTACTGAGGTGGCGGGGGCGCTTGTGCGGTGAACGGTTCGTGGTTTGCCCCCCCCCATTACCGTTCTCGTAGTCCCGCAACGGGACTACCGGCCTTCGGAGTTGGCATGACTACCTCCCCTTGTCGAGTGCATGGCCCGGGGGGTGGTGTCACCGGCTCCGAAGGCACTGACAGACCGCTGATTAGAGGCATGACCACCGGCCTTTCCCCAGGTCGGGAGGCTCTTCGTAATGTGGATGTGGCGATCAGTGCCGTGGCGAGGCCGGGTGAACAGCACCGAAGGAACCACGACGTGATCGACATCAGCGACATCGACGTCTTCCTCGGCCTGGACGTCGGCAAGGGCGAACACCACGCCACCGCTGTCACATCGGCCGGGAAGAAGGCCCTCGACAAACGCCTGCCCAACAGCGAACCCAAGCTCCGCGAGGTCTTCACGAAACTCCAGGCCAAGCACGGCATCGTGCTTGTGGTCGTCGACCAGCCGGCCTCCATCGGAGCCCTGCCGCTGGCCGTTGCCCGAGCCGTCGGCTGCCAGGTCGCCTATCTGCCCGGACTGACGATGCGGCGGATCGCCGACCTCTATCCGGGCGAAGCCAAGACCGATGCCCGCGACGCGTTCATCATCGCCGACGCCGCCAGGGCGATGCCGCACACGCTTCGCTCCATCGAGCTGGACGACGAGACCGTCGCCGAGCTGGAGATGCTCGTCGGGTTCGACGACGACCTGGTCGCTGAGGCCAACCGGCTCTCCAACCGGCTCCGCGGCCTGTTCACGCAGGTCCACCCGCACCTGGAGCGGGTGCTCGGCCCGCGCATGCAGCACCCGGCCGTCCTGGTCCTGCTGGAGAGGTTGGGCTCGCCCGCCCAGATCCGCCAGACCGGACGCCGCAAGGTCACCCACCTGCTGCGGCCCAAGGCTCCGCGGATGGCGGCCCGTCTGACCGAGGACGTCTTCACCGCGCTCGACGAACAGACCGTCGTCGTCCCGGGCACCGAGGCGGCCGCACTGATCGTTCCCAGCCTCGCCCGGTCCCTGACCGCCGTGCTCGACCAGCGCCGTCTGCTGGAGAAACGACTCGACGAGCTGCTGGAGACACACCCTCTTTCCCAGGTCCTGACGTCGATGCCCGGCGTCGGCGTCAGGACCGCGGCCCGCCTCCTCATCGACGTCGGCGACGGCACCAGGTTCCCCTCAGCCGCCCACCTCGCCGCCTATGCGGGACTCGCGCCGACGACCCGCAGCTCGGGCTCCTCGATCCGCGGCGAACAGCAGTCCAGGAGAGGGAACAAGCAGCTCAAGCGGGCTTTCTTCCTCTCCGCGTTCGCCGCCCTGTCCGATCCCGCCTCCCGCACCTACTACGACAAGAAGATCAAGGAAGGCAAGCATCACACCCAGGCCCTCCTCTGCCTCGCCCGACGCCGAGCCGACGTGCTCTTCGCGATGCTCCGCGACGGGACCTTCTACCAACCACCAACCCCCGTTGCCCCTTGACCGAAGTCATAGAGGCACCCCCCCGTGTGTGGGGTGAGCCCGGTGTGGTCGCGGCGGTATGCCCGTCCTTGCTCCTTGCTCCTTGCTCCGCGAGAGGGCTCCCGTCGCACGTGAGGGGTGTGGGGAGCGATCGCTTAGGCTGCAGCCGCTGGGTGCGTCTGAGGTAAGGGGCGGGTTGTGGGTGTGGCGATACGGCGGGGCGGCGTGGCCGATCGGGCGGACATCGTCCGGCTGCTCGACGAGGCGTTCATGCGGGACCCGGTGAGCAGTTGGGTGTTTCCCGGTGAGGAGCATCGGCTGCGTATGCACGGCGGGTTGATGGGGGCCTTCTTCGATCTCGCGCTCGCCGAGGGGTACGTCGATGTGACCGAGGACGGCGACGCCGCCGCCCTGTGGTGGTCGGTGCCCGGCGGGGTGGCCGAGGGGGAGGAGGACGGGCCCGCGTTGTTGCGCGAGGCGGTGGATCCCGCGAACGAACGCGTCGAGCTCATCGGGCGGTTGACGGACGCGATCCACCCGACCGACCGGGCACACGAGTATCTGCACATGATCGCCGTGCGGCCCGGGCGGCAGGGCGAGGGGCTCGGATCGGAGTTGGTCAACGCCGTTCTCGAGCGGTGTGACCGCGACGGGCTGCACGCCTACCTCGAAGCGAGCAACGCGCGCAGCCGCGATCTGTACGCGCGGCTCGGGTTCGTCTTCATGGGGACGACGCTGGACCTGCCCGACGGCCCGCGCATGTGGCCGATGTGGCGTGAGCCGAGGGGAGTTGTGGGCGGGGTCAGCGCCTGACGTCGCGGGGGCTGTCTCGCTGTTCGTGGCCGGAATAGCCTGATGACATGGGCAGTGATGGGGGCGGGGCAGATCCGGCAGGCCCCGGAGCGCAGGGCGAACCTGTGTGCGGGTGCTGTGGGCAGATCGTGGGTACGGCGATCCGGCGGCGCAAAGTTCTCGGGGTGTTCGTCCCCGCGTGGGGGCCCGGGCCGTGCCGCAACGCGGAGTGCGAGGCGTACGTCGTGGACGAGGAGAGCGGGGAGCCCGCCGTGCGGCGTCGCGGGCATGGGCATTCCCCCTCGCGCGTCAGGTCCAAGGGGCGGCGGGGCGCTGAGGGGGCCGGGGGGTCCCCGGGGTCTGGTGATACGGATTCGTCCGGCGGTGAAGGCGTGCCCGGCGGTGAAGGCGTGCCCGGCGGTGAGGGTGTGTCGGATGTGGGGAGTGCCGATGTCGATGCCGGTGGGGGGCGTTGACGCGGGTGGGGCGTGGCCTCTTTGTGCGGCGTTCTCGTGCGGGGTTCTTGTGTGGCGTTCTTGTGTGCCCCTTTTGTGCCTTCATTGTTCTAGTAGGATGCGAACAAGGGAGGTTTTCTATATGTCGCAGGTTGAGGGGTCCGTTGGACGTTCCGGTCGCGAGCGTCCTCGCGGCCGTGCCGGTCTTGTCTCGGTCGCCGTACTGCCGTTCGCGCTCGCGTTCCTCGGCGAGCTGGTGGTGTACGCGGTGCTGCGGGACCGGCTGCCCGGGCGGATCGCCAGTCACTTCGGTGCCGACGGTGCCGCCGACGGGTACGTGGGGCGGGGTGCCTATCTGGTGGTGGGCAGTGCGCTGTTCGTGGGGCTCGGCGCGGTGGCCGTGTTCATGGTGCTCAAGAGTGGATTTGGCACGTATCGGCGCGGACTTGCGGGGCTGCTCGCCGGTTGCTGGGCGGCCGCCGCGTTCCTCGGGTGGCCGATGGCGGCGAGCCTCGTCGCCAACCGTGACCTCGCGGACGGTGCGTCGGCCCGGTTCCCGCTGTGGCAGTTGGCCGTGGCGGTCGGCGTCGCCGCGGTGGCCGCGGGGGTCGGGGCGCTCCTCGGGCTCGCGCTGGCCCGGCGTATGGCGCTGTCGGACGTCCCGGCGGGCGGCGCCGCGCGGGACGCCGATGCCGTGCGGCTCGGGCTCGGCGACGCGGAGGTGGCCGGGTGGGTCCGCAGGACGGGCTCGGCCTGGCTCGGGGGGCTCGGTGCCGCGATGGCCGGGGCGGGGGTCGCTCTGGCCTGGATGCAGGGTGAGTGGACGGGCTCGCTCGTCTTGGTCGCGGCCGGGCTGCTCGTCGCCGCGTTCGCCCGGCCCTGCGTCACCGTCGACCGGCGGGGTCTCACCGTCTCGCCCAGCGCGTTGGCCTGGCCGCGCATACGGCTGCCGCTGGACCGGATAGAGCGGGCGGACAGTGAGTCCATCAACGCCATGGCGGATTACGGTGGTTGGGGATATCGGGTACGGCCAGGACGGTCCGGGGTCATCGTCAGGTCCGGCGAGGCACTGGTCGTACGGCGTACGAGTGGCAAGCTGTTCGCCGTGACGGTGGAGGACTCGGCCACGGCCGCCGCGCTCCTCAACACCCTGGTCGAACGACGGACCGCGGAGCGCTGACGGCATGCTGTTCCGGATCGATACGACATCGGCGGTGCCGCTCGCCGATCAGATCGCGGCCTGCGCGCGCCGTGCCGTCGTCGACGGCAGCGCCGGGCCGGGGGAGCGGCTGCCCGCCGCCCGGATGCTCGCCGGATCGCTCGGCGTGAACGTCCACACCGTGCTCCGCGGCTATCAGCGCCTGCGGGACGAGGGGCTGATCGAGCTCCGCAGGGGGCGGGGTGCCATTGTCGCCGACAGCGCGTCGGCGCGGGCTCGTGCCCAACTCGTGGAGCGAGTGCGGGAGTTCGTATCGGACGCTGTTGATCTCGGGCTTTCCGAGGACGAGGTTCTCTCGATGGTGGGGGATGCGCTGAAGGCGTGAGGCCGTCGGAGGGGGCGGATTCCGGCGGGGAGTAGGGTCCCACGGTCGGTTGGTGATGTCGCCTGGGGAGGGGTTCGATGAGGGCGCGGTGGGGTGTACTCGCTCTGGTGGGGGCCGTGTTGGAGGGGTGCGGGTCCGGGGACGGGCCTGGTGGTGGCGGGGTGTCTGGCCGGAGTCTTGGGGACGGTGAGCCGCGTGTGAGGAGTAGCGCGGACTATCCCGAACTGCCGCTGGACGCATATGAGTTGAGTGATCGCGACAGCGAGCGCATGGGGCAGGCGACGTCGCGTCTCGTGCAGCGTTGCATGCGCTCCTACGGCTTCGCCGACTTTCCCCTCAATCCCCGGCGGGAGCCGTTTCGGGAGATGGGCACGACCTTCACCTCGACGGTGGTCTCGATTTCCCCGTACGGGGTGCTCGACTTCGACCACGCCCGCCGCTGGGGCTACGGCTTCGACCCGGACGCCAAGTTCACGCCGAAGCCCGCGGGGCCGGAGGGGCGGGCGGTGACGCAGCGAGAGCACGAGGTGCTGGACGACTTCGGCGGGGCCGGGCACGCGGGTGCCGTGGTGCACGGCCTCAAGGTGCCCAAGGGCGGTTGTACGGGGGAGAGTTCGCGTCGGCTCATGGGGGACGCGACGAAGCGCACGCTCCTGTGGGGGTACGTCACCAAACGCTCCGAGAAGATCGGCAAGGCCGTCGCCAAGGACGCGAGGGTGCGTAGGGTGTTCGGTGATTGGTCGCGCTGCGTCCAGGACAAGGGCTTCAAGGCGTACGACAGTCCGCGGGACGCCTTCCTCGACAAGGCGTGGCGCAAGGGCGCCTCGGACGGCAACACCGCGCGGACGAAACGGGAGTTGGGTACGGCCGTCGCCGACATCGAGTGCAACAGGAAGCTGAACGTCGCCGGGGTGTGGTGGGTCGTCAGCGACGAGAAGCAGCGTGCCGACATCCGCCGCCACGCGGCGCGGTACGAGGCGGTGCGCGCGGACCAGGAGCGGCTGCGGGGGCGCGTCCGCGAGGTGCTCGGGGAGAAGTGAGGGGGGCGCGCCGTGCCCCGCGTGTGACGTGAGCCCAGTGACATGGGCGTGGTGACGTGAGCACGGTGGCATGGGCTCGGTGGCGGGTGGCTCAGCGGCGTCGTCTTTCGCGGTGGCGGGCGACCGCGTCGTTGTTCGCGCAGCGCACCGAGCAGTACGCGCGGCGGCCGTTGCGGGACGTGTCCACGAAGGCGATGCCGCAGGGCGTGCGGGCGCAGCGGCCCAGGCGGTGGGCCTCGGCGAAACAGACGACGTAGGCCAGGCCAGCCGCCGTGAGGGCGCGGACGTGGGCGGCCGGATCCGCGGCGGGGGCGCTGTAGTGGAAGTGCGGGTGGCCGTCGTGCAGGGAGATGCGGGGGCTGCTGGAGGCGCCTGCCAGCAGGGCGTTGACGCGGGCGCAGCGGTGCGGGAGGTCTTGCGGTCCGAAGCATTCCGCCAGCCGTACGGACCAGGCGCGGAGGTCGTCCTCCTGGGCGGTGGTGAGGTCGTGGTCCGTGATGCCGCGCGCGGCGAGGAGTGGGGCCAGTGGGGCCAGTGGGGCCACGGGGGTGGGGGAGTGGGAGTTGGCCAGGTCGGCGGCGAGCAGGGCCGCCTCGCCTCCGTAATGGTTGAAATGCATAAGGGCATGACATCACGCTGACGGGCGTGAGAGATGCGGCGCGGGACTTGGGGAGAAGCGGGGCGGCGGAGGGGCCGGGGAGGAGGGGAGCTGCGAGGGGCTCCGGGAAGAGAGGTGCTGCGGAGGAGCCGGGTGGGAGGGGTGTTGCGGGGGACTCCGGGAGGAGAGGCGCGGCAGGGGGCTTGGGGACGAGAGGCGCTGCGGAGGGCTCGGGGAGGAGAGGCGGGGCGGGGGGCTCGGGTAAGGGAGGCGCGGCGCGGGGTTCTGGGGGGAGAGGTGCTGCGGAGGGCTCGGGCGGGAGAGGCGGGGCGGAGGGCTCGGGTGGGAGAAGCGCGGCGTGGGGTTCGGGCAGGAGAAGCGCGGTGCGGGGTTCCGGGAGGAGAAGCGCTGAGGAGGGCTCGGGCGGGAGAGGCGGGGCGGGGGACTCGGGGAGGAGGGGCGCGGCGTGGGGTTCGGGCAGGAGGGGCGCGGTGCGGGGTTCCGGGGGGAGAGGCGCTGAGGAGGGCTCGGGTAGGAGAGGCGGGGCGGAGGGCTCGGGTGGGAGAAGCGCGGCGCCGGGTTCCGGGGGGAGAGGTGATGCGCAGGGGCCAGGGAAGAGTGACGGGCGGGCCGCTCGCGTCGCCGCCGGGCTCGTGCTCGCGCAGATCGTCAGCCTGCAGTTCGGTTCCGCGCTGGCCAAGGGAACGTACGGCCAGGTCGGGCCCACGGCGCTCGCCGGGATGCGGCTCGGGTTCGCCGCGCTCGTCCTGTGGGTCGTGGTCCGGCCGCGGCTCGCGCGTCTGACGGCCGCGCAGTGGTGGGCCGCGGCCGGGCTCGGTGTCGTCTTCGCCGGGATGAACGCCGCGTACTTCCAGGCGATCCGCCACCTTCCGCTGGGCGTCGCGGCGACCCTCGAACTCCTCGGCCCGCTGGCCCTCGCGCTCGCGCTGTCCCGCAGGGCCGCGCACCTCCTTTCCGGGCTGCTCGCGCTCGCCGGGGTACTGCTGCTCGCCGTGCCGGGCGGCGCGTTGCCCGGCGTCGGGGTCGTGGCGGGGGCGGCGGCCGCGCTCTGCAGGGCCGGTTACGTGGTCCTCAACCAGCGCGTGGGGCGGCTCTTTCCGGGCTGGGACGGGCTCACCGTGGCGCTCGGGATCGGGGCCTGCCTGCTGGTGCCGGTCGCGGCGGCCGTCGACGGGCGGTCCGTCGTCGCGCATCCGGCGCTGCTCGGCACGGGATTCCTGGTCGCGCTGCTCTCGTCGCTGATCCCGTACTCCCTGGACATGCTCGCCCTGCGCCGCATCGGCGCGCGGACCTTCGGCGTGCTGCTCGCGCTGGGGCCCGCGGTGGGCGCGGGCGTGGGTTTCGTCGTCCTCGGCGAACGGCTCGGGCTCCGGGAGTACGGGGCGATGGCTCTGGTGGTCGCGGCGGGGGCGTGGTCCGTGCGGACGGCAGAGTGAACCGGGTGGCTCAAGCCCGCCGGGCTCCAGGGGCCCGGCGGGCTTGAGCCTCTCGACTCCAGGGGGGCAGCTTCCCGGCCTTCCCGGCCTTCCCGGCCTTCCCGGCCTTCCCGGCCTCCCCGGTTTCCCGGGTTTTCGGCCTCCGGGCTCCCCGGAGCGCTGGCTCCGGGGCTTTTCCCTGCTTGCAGCGTTGATCGGCCTGGCCTCCGGGCCCTCGGCCCCGGATTCCGGGCCTCCCGACTTCCGGTTTCCCGGCTCCCGGCTCCCGGCTCCCGGCCTCCGGCTTCCGGGGCTCCGGGCTTCCGGGTTGTGGAGGTGGATCGGAGGGTGTTCTGTACGAGGGCGGGAAGCGGGGAAGCCGGGAAACCGGAAGTCGGGAGCTGGGAAGCCGGGAAGCCGGGAAGCCCAGAATCCCGGAGCTGGGAGTCCAGGAGGCGGGGCCGGGCGTCAAGGGCCCAGAAGTGCCGAAGCTCAGGCGCGGGGATCCTGAGGTTCGAACCCCGGAGCCCCCAGCAACGCCCCCCGCAGCACCTCCACGAACTCCCCATCCGTACCGAGGAGTTCATCGGCGTACCCCCGTACGGACCCGTACCGCTCCGCCAGTGCCCTGAGGAACAGCGTCATGACCTCCGCGGGCGCCTTGCCGTAGCCCGGCCAGAGGTTGGGGGCGTCGGGGTGTGCGGCCCGCCAGTCCGCGCGTAGGCGGGGCGACGCGTGGTCGGTGAGGGCGAAGTCTTCGATGATCACGTCGTCGGGGACGCCCAGCAGTGCCAGGACCAGGGCGGCGATCAGCCCGGTGCGGTCCTTGCCGGACGCGCAGTGGAACACGAGGGGCTCATCGGCCGCCGCCGATGCCGCGATGACGTCGAGGACGCCCCTGATCTCCTTGACGCCGTCGTGCGCCACCTCCAAGTACCGCTCGGCGAGATACGGTCCGGGATCGACGTCCGGGCCGAGCGCCGCCTGGTCGTAGGGCCGGTGCTCGATGCTCAGCTGGTGGTACGCGAGGTCGGGCAGCTCCGGCACCCGGCCCTTGGCGTCGATCTCCCAGTCGTAGCGCAGATCGACGACGGTACGTGGGCCGAGCGCGCGGAAGCGTGCCCAGTCCGCGCGCTCGGCCTCGTCCGCCCCCTCGTCGGCCCGCAGCTTGCCGAGCGAGTCGGCGCGGTACAGAAGCCCCCACCGCACCGCACGTCCGTCGGCGGTGCGCAGGCCCCCCAGGTCACGGACGTTGTGCAGGCGCGCGAACGGTATGTGTCTGTCGAGACTGTCGTGTCGGTTCACGTAACGGGACCTTAGACGGGACCTTGGACGGGACCTTGGACGGGACCTTGGACGGGACCTTGGACGGGTCCTTAGAGGGCGGGCCGCCCGGACCTCGCCCCCGTGATAGACACATGCGATGACGATCTCCGGCCGCGCGTTCGACGCCGTACTCAGCGACCTCGACGGCGTGATCCGCTTCTACGACATGGCGGAACTGGAGCAGTTGGAGCGTGAGGCGGGGCTCGCCGCGGGCAGTACCGCCGAGATCGCCTTCGCGCCCGAGACCGACCTGCCGCTGATGCGCGGCGAGATCACCAAGGACCAGTGGATCGACGCGATCGCGCGCGGGCTCGCCGACCGGGTGTCCCACGCGCGCGGCCGGGAGCTCGCCAGCACGCTCGCCGAGGCGAAGTTCCGCGCCGACGAGGTGGTCGTGGGAATGCTGCGGCGGGCCCGCGCCGCCGGTCTGCCCGTGCTGCTCGTCACCAACGCGACGCCGTGGTTGGCCGACGATCTCGCGCTGCTCGGGCTCACCGGGCCCAGCGGGCTCGTGGACGACGTGATCAGCAGCGCCGACCTCGGCATCGTCAAGCCGGACCGCCGCATCTACGAGACGGCGGCGGAGCGGGCCGGGGTCGCCCCGGCCCGCTGCCTCTTCGTCGACGACCGCCAGGAGAACGTGGACGCGGCCGCCGCGCTCGGCATGACCGGGCTGCTGTACCGCGAACACGCGGACCTGCGCGCGGTGTTGGAGCCGGCGCTCCAGGTCTGACTGACCCCGTGTGACAGCGAGAGACAGGGCAGCAGCTCGGAACTACCCCCCGTACGCCCGGAAATCCTCAAGCACCGCGTCCAGGTGCCGCAGCGACGCCGTCACCCGCGCGGGAACCGCGAAGAACGGGTCGTCGGGGACCGGCAGCGATCCGGCGAGCGCCAGGCCGCGGGCCCGTGCCCACGTCGCGTCGTCCTGGTCCACCGCCTCGCGGAACGTGTCCCGCGCCGCGGCGGGCAGGAACATCCAGGCCGGGATCAGATCGCAGGCCGGGTCGCCCACCGCGAGCGTCCCGAAGTCGATGACGGCGCTCAAGTGGCCCTCCACGGCGAGGAGGTTGCCGGTCGCGAGGTCGCCGTGCAGCCACACCGGGGGACGGTCCCACGCGGGCGCGGCGAGTGCCGCCTCCCACACCGCCGTCACGGCGTCCGTGTCGACGATCCCGGCCAGCTTGGCGATCTTCGCGCGTACGAGGGAGTCGGCGGCCAGCGAGTCGCACTCCGTGCCCACGCGCTCGCCCCGGAAGGCGTTGCTCAGGCAGGGGGCCGGGCCGCCGGTCGCGTCGATCCTCTGCAACGCCCTGATGAATCCGGCCAGTTCGGTGGCCGTGCGCACCGGGTCGGCGAGGCTTTCGGTGGTCGCCGCCTCGCCCTCCTGCCAGCGGCAGACCGACCACGGGAAGGGGTAGCCCCGGCCGGGCCGCCCCGACGCGAGCGGTGCGGAGATGGCGATGGGCAGTTGCGGGGCGAGCCACGGCAGCCAGCGCTGTTCGCGTTCGACCTGCCCGATCCAGCGCTCGTAGCGGGGCAGCCGGACCGAGAGGTCGTCGCCGAGCCGGAAGGTCGCGTTGTCCATGCCGGGCAGCGGCACGGACGAGACGGGCAGCTCCGCCCACCGCGGGAACTGCTCGGCGAGCAGCCCCCGGACGAGATCGTCGTCGATCAGCAAGTCGTCGTCGATCAGCAGGTCGTCGTCGATCAGCAAGTCGTCATCGGACGGCGAATCGTCATCGGTCAACAAGAGGAACTCCTGGTGAGAGCAGGGGGAAACGTCACACCGGAACGGTCCGATCCGTCATTGTCATGACGGACCGCGACGGGAGAATGTGACGCATGGACCAGAACGAAGCCGCTGCCGCTGCCGCCCTCGCGGCCCGGTTCGAGGAGCACAGGCCCCGCCTGAACGCCGTCGCGTACCGCATGCTCGGCTCCCTGAGCGAGTCCGAGGACGCCGTCCAGGAGACGTGGCTGCGGCTCAGCCGCTCCGACTCCGGCGCGGTGGAGAACCTCGGCGGCTGGCTGACGACCGTCGTGGGGCGGATGTGTCTCGACATGCTGCGCTCGCGGCAGTCCCGGCGCGAGGACTCCTTGGACGTGTCCCTGGGCGCCTCCTTGGACACGCACGTGCCGGACCCGGTGGTCGGCCGCATGGACGCGGTCGCCGACCCCGAGCAGGAGGTGCTGCTCGCCGACTCGGTCGGCCTCGCCCTCCTCGTCGTACTGGAGACCCTCGCGCCCGCCGAGCGCCTCGCGTTCGTGCTGCACGACATGTTCGCCGTGCCCTTCGACGAGATCGCGCCCGTGGTGGAGCGCTCGGCGGCCGCGACCCGGCAGCTGGCGAGCAGGGCCCGGCGCCGCGTGCAGGGCTCGGCGCCCGCCCCTGACACCGACCTCGCCAAGCAGCGCGAGGTCGTCGAGGCCTGGATGGCCGCGACGAAGGCGGGCGACTTCGAGGCACTGCTCGAACTCCTCGACCCGGACGTCGTGTTGCGCGCGGACACCGGCGAACTGTCGTCGGGCCTGTCGAAGCTGGTGCGGGGCGCGGCGACGGTGGCCGGGCAGGCGGCGATGTTCGCGCGGTTCGCGCCGGTCTCGCGCCTGGTCCTGGTCAACGGGGTGCCGGGGCTCGTCGCCGTCCCGGACGGCGAGCCGTTCTCCCTCGCGTCGTTCACGGTCGTGGGCGGCCGGATCGTGGAGATCAACATCATCGCGGACCGGGAGCGGCTCGCGGGGCTCGGCATTCCGTCGTTCGACGACTGAGTGGGACCCGCTCCGCGGGCGTGCGGACGGTGTCACGTGACCGGCTCCTCCCGGCTCGCGCCGGACGTGCGGCGCACCACCCGCAGCAGGTACTCCTTGCGGCTCAGCGGGTCGTGATCCGTCCGGCCGCGGGTGGGCGGGGCGCCCCGCACGGGCTCGTAGTGGTCGAAGGCGGACTCCAACTCGCCCTCGCCGCGCGTGAGTCCGGGCAGGAGCTGCTCCAGGGCGTGCACCTGCTTCGCGGGGATGTCCCCCTCGACGTGGTACGACGCTCCGCTCGTGGTCGGCGTGTGCGGTACCGCCCGCAGCCGCCCGAGCGCGGGCAGGACCGCGCCGAACGTGTCGCCCGGCACGTCGATCCTGAAGCGGTGCATCGGCTCGTGCACCACTGTGCCCGCCCGGCGCAGCGCGTCCATCAGGACCAGCGGCGTGAGGTTCCTGAAGTCGCCCGCGGTGCTCGACATGCTCTTGTCGAAGGTGCCGTGCGCGTGGCTCTGCCGGGGCCAGTAGCCGGAGTGCGTCATCGTGACCGTGCAGTCGGGGACGCGCCAGCCGTACAGGCCCTGGTGCAGGGTCTCCCTGACGGTCTCCTCGACCGCCCGGAAGAACGCGTACGGCATCGAACCGAGCTCGACCCCGAGCCGGAAATCCACCCCGGCGCCGAGCGGCGCGGGCGCCACCCGCAGGCCGACCGTGGCGAGGAACGGGTTGGGGTCCTTGTCGATGATCTCGAACGCCGCGCCCGTGCCGACGACCCGCTCCACACAGATCGTCGTGGTCTCGCGGAAGGAGACGTCGAGCCCGAAGTCCTCGGCGAGCGTCGCCTGGACGACCTCCTTCTGCACCTCTCCGTAGAGCGAGACCGACACTTCCTGGCGGACGGCGTCCTGCCGCAGGCCGATCAGCGGGTCCTGCTCGGCGAGCTGGGTGAGCGCGACGTGCAGGGCGCCCCGGTCGGACGGGCGGACCGGGGCGACGACCGTCTCCAGGGTCGGCGGCGCGAAGTGGTGCGCGCCGGGCTCGACTCCCTTGCGCGGTACGCCGATCACGTCGCCGATGCGGACGTCGCCGAGCCCCCAGAGCTTGCCGATCCACCCCGCGCCGACCTCCGCGTGCCGCACGTCCTTGCCCTGGTCGAAGACGGTGACGGCGGTGACCTTGCCCGCGCGGCCGCTGTCGGTGTCCTCGGCCGTCACGATGTCGACGAGGTCGCGCGTGCGGACCGTGCCGGAGAACATCCGTACGTAGGCGATCTTCTCCCCGGCCGCCCCGCGCTCCACCTTGAAGACGCTGCCGGAGACGGGGCCTTCGTGGTCACCGGCGTCCGAGGGCAGGAACTCCCTGATACCGGCCGCCAGTTCGGCGACTCCGACGCCCGTCACGGCCGAGCCGAAGAAGACGGGATGCACGAGCGCGCGGTGGGTCGCCCGGGCCAGTTCGGCGCGCAGTCGGTCGTACGAAAGGGATGCCGCGTCCTCGACGTACGCGGCGAGAACCGCGTCGTCGTGCGAGGCGAGCAGCTCGGTCAGGCGGGCGGTGAAGCCGCTGTCAGCGGCGCCGTCGGCGGTGAACGGGACGAAGCGCGCCTCGCGCGTGCCGAGGCCGGGGACCGTGCCCATCGGGACGATGTCCGGGGTGAGGCGCGCGGCGATGTGGTCGAGCACGCCCTCGTACCGGGCGCCGCGACGGTCCGTCTTGTTCACGAAGATCAGCGTGGGGATGCGCAGTCGGCGCAGGGTGCGCAGCAGGACGCGGGTCTGCGCCTGCACGCCCTCCACGGCGGAGATCACGAGCACCGCGCCGTCGAGCACGCTCAGGACCCGCTCCACCTCGGCGATGAAGTCCGGGTGGCCGGGGGTGTCGATGAGGTTGACCTTGACGCCGCCGCTCGCGTTGTCGCCCGCGCCGCCGCCCGCGTCGTCGCCTTCCGGGGCGTCGATCACGAAGGAGACGACCGCGGACTTGATCGTGATGCCGCGCTGTCGCTCCAGGGCGAGCGAATCGGTCTGCGTGCTGCCGTCGTCGACGCGTCCTGGCTCGTCGATGACACCGGCGGCGTGCAGGAGCCGCTCGGTCAGGCTGGTCTTACCGGCGTCGATGTGGGCGAGAATGCCCAGGTTCAGGGTGTGCGGAGCAGATGAATGCACGTACCGTCATGTCCTTAGAAGAGGGGTGACTTCCTTCCGGGATGGACATGCACGAACGCCGCATTTTCTCTCCTGACTCGGGCCTGGTTCGGGCCTGACGTAGTGGTGCCGGGCTCTCGCCGACTTGCCCCAGTGCAGCAGGCGGCCCGCGCGTGCGGCAACCGATTTACCGCGCGGTCCCCGGGGACACCGACCGGACCTCCCGTCGCCGCGCCAGCCACAGCACGACCGCCGCGTACGCGCAGAGCATCACGACGTCGACGGCCACCGCCGTCCAGTCCATGTCGGCCGCCGTCTCGTCGGAGGCGAGCGCCCCCGCGATCGCCGCCGAGACACCCATCGCGAGCAGGTTGTTGAGCACGTGCAGGCCGATCGCGGCCTCAAGTCCGCCCGTACGCACCGTCAGGACGCCCGCGACGAGGCCGAACACCACGAGGTCCGCGAACCCCCACGGCGTGCCCCACCCGTGGGCCGCGGCGAACAGCAGCGCCTGCGGCAGGATCGCCACCCACGGCGACCGGCACCAGGCGCCGACCGCCTGGGTGAGCCAGCCCCGGAACGCGTACTCCTCCGCCGCCGCCTGGAACGGCACGAGGACGCACACCATCGCGAGCCCGAGCAGGAAGTTCCCGAGCCCCGCCCACTCCGTGCCCTCCGGTCCCGCACCGCCCGTCTCGGGCAGCAGCAGCATGACCCCGAACGACCCCGCGACCAGCGGGAGTCCCACCAGCGCGCACCGTCCGAGCCAGCCCCACCGCAGCCGCCCGGTCACCGACGACAGCGTCCCCGCCGGACGCCGCTGCGCCCAGTGCGCGGCGGCCAGCACCACGGGAAGCAGCAGCGCCAGCGAGAGCAGGGCCTGCCCCGTCTCGCCGACGCCGCCCCACACCCGGAACCCGTCCTTGCCGGTGGGCCGGTTCAGGGCCGCGCCCACGATCTCGCCGCCGAGCAGCACCACGAGCGAGACGGCCACGGCCCCCGCGAGCACCAGACCGGTCCCGGCGAGCGGCCGCCACCACTGGTGGCGGCCCGTGATCAGGGCGAGGCGGTGGTAGGGGAGGGGCGGAGGGACGTAGGGGGTGTAGGGGACGTAGGGGGCGTGCGGCGGGTACTGGGCGTACGGCGGGTACTCGGCGTGCGGCGCGTAGGCGTACGGATCTGCCGGGTGTCGCTGCGGCGGACCGGCCGGCGGGGGCGTCGTCGTCATGCTTCTCAGCATTCCGGATCACCGCGCGCGCAAGCGTCGCCCGTCGGCACGATCAGGCTCTCTAACCAGGGATAGACGCCGCTCCGTATCCTTGGGGCCGATATGGAGCGGATACGGAACTGGCTGCTGCCCGTCCTCCTCGTGATGCTGCAGCTGGCCTACTGGCCGGGCCGCCTGCTGCGGGACGGCGATCCCGTCGGCGCCGACGGGCTGTTGGCGGGGCTCGGCGCGGCGGTCGCGGTCACCGTCGCGCTCGGCGTACGCCGAAGGCACCCCGTCGTCGCCGCGCTCGCCACCGAGGCCGTCCTGCTCGCGTGCCTGCCGCTGCCCGAGGACGCGTCGCTGCTGCACTCGGTGAGCCTGCTCGTGGCCCTGTACTCGGTCGCCGTGCGCTGCCCGGCACGGCGGGCCGCCCTCGTCGGGGCGGTGCTCGCCGGGTGCGAGACCGTCCGTGCGATGGTGCAGCTCGACTCCGCGGCCGCCGTCGGCGGCGAGATCCTGGTGAGCGGCGCGCTCGTCCTGACGGTCCTCGGCCTGGGCCGCGGCCGCCGCCGCAGGCACGCGGGACACCGGGCCGCCGCCAGGGACCTCGCGCGGGCCGAGGCGGACCGGGGCAGGGCCGCCACCACCGAACGGCAGCGCCTGGCCCGTGAACTGCACGACGTCAGCGCCCACCACCTCACCTCGGTGGTGGTCACCGCGGACGCCGCCCTGCGGCTCGGCGGGAGCAGGCCGGAACTGACCGCGCAGGCCCTGGAGCTCGCGGCGGACAGCGGCCGCGAGACGCTGGCCGCCCTGCACCGCCTGGTGGCGATGATGCGGACGTCGGCGGCGGACGAGGACAGCGCCCTCGCGGAACGCGTCGACGAACTGGCCGCCGGATTCGCCCGCCTGGGAGCGCGTCCGGCCGTCGACGTCGATCAGGACCTCGCGGCGCTGACGGGGCCGGTGGCGGACGCGGCGTTCGGCATCGTGCGCGAGGCCCTCACCAACGCGCTGCGGTACGCGCCGGGGGCCGCCGTCCGCGTACGCGTGGAGGTGGCGGACCGCGACGGGGCGGTGGACCTGACGGTCGAGGACGACGGGGCGCCCGAGGCGCACGGGGGCGCGGCAGGACCTGGGGCCGGTCAGCGGCTCGGCTCGGGGCGCGGCACGCTCGGCATGCGGGAACGGGCCGTCGCGCTGGACGGAACCCTGGAGGCGGGGCCGCGCGAGGACGGACCCGGCTGGGCCGTGCGCGCGCGGCTGCCGCTCGGCACGGGGGGTCCGCACGGCCGGATGGCGCGCCACCCGGCCGTGCGCGGCCTCGACGTGACCGACGGGGCGACCGTGCTCGCGGTCGCCGCGTTCCCCGTCTTCGCGGTGCTCGTCGAACGCCCCGCGGACTTCTGGACGGCCATCGGCCCCGTGCTCGCGCAGACCCTGCCGCTGCTGTGGCGGCGCAGGGCGCCCTGGGCGGTCCTGTGCGCGGCGCTCGCGGCGACCTGGTGCGCGCCGCTCGGCATCGCCTTCGGCGTGCTGGACCCCGACGTGGCGCTGTGCCTGATGGCGTCCGGGGGCGCGGCGGCGTGCGTGGGCGTGTACGCGGTGGCGGAGTACGCGGGTCCGGCCCGCTTCACCTGGCCCGTACCCGCGGTGGGCGCGGCCGGTCTCACGCTCGCCTCGCTCGCCCTGGCGACGGCCGACGGCATGCCGGAACTCGCGGCGGACGGCGACGGCCTCGGTCTCCTCCTCTTCCTGGCCTGCGCGATCGGCACGGTCTTCCTGTTCCCGCTGGCCGCGCTCTGGGGCATCGGCGCGGTGGTCCGTACCCGCCGCGAACGCATCAGGGCGTACGAGGACCACGCCCTCGCGGCGACGGTGCACTCGGCGGTCGTCGAGGCGTACGAGGAGCGCCGCCGCATCGCCGTGGAACTGCGCGGCGAGGTCCTGCGACACGCATCCGACGTCATCACCCGCGCCGAGGCCGGTGACCTGCGGTCCGTCGCGGACGCGGCGAGGGCGGCCCTGTCGGCGATGCGGGACCTCCTGAGCACCTTGAGGGAGACCACGGCGTCGGCTACGGGCCGTGCGGCGCACCAGGGCGCCGGGCGCCCGGGGGGCCCGGGTCCACCCCCGGTCCCCACACCCCCCACCACTACTCCGAAGGAGGCACCACCATCACCCCCCTCATTGCCGAGAGCGCGGACGGCGAAGACCGGACCGGCGGCGCGGACCGTGCTGGAACCGTCCGAGTGATGGTCGTCGACGACCAGGCGGTGGTCCGTGCGGGATTCGCGGCGATCGTCGACGCGGAGCCGGACCTGGACGTGGTGGGCGAGGCGGAGGACGGGGCGGCTGCCGTGCGGCTCGCGGGCGAACTCGCGCCGGACGTCGTCCTGATGGACATCCGCATGCCGGGCATGGACGGCCTGACCGCGACCCGCCTGCTCACCGAGGGACGGGGCGCGCAGGCCCCGCGCGTCCTGGTCCTGACCACCTTCGACCAGGACGCCTACGTCCACGACGCCCTGCGCGCCGGAGCGTCCGGCTTCCTGCTCAAGGACGCGCTGCCCGAGGAACTCCTCGCGGGGATCCGCGTGGTCGCATCGGGCGAGGCCATGCTCGCGCCCACCGTCACGCGCCGCCTGATCGCCGCTTTCGCCGACACGGCCCCCGCCCCGGACCCCGAACTCCTGGAGTCCCTCACGCCCCGCGAACGCGAGGTCCTGACCCTGGTGGCCGCGGGCCACACCAACGCGGAGATCGCCGAGGCGCTCGGCGTGACGACCGGCACGGTGAAGTCCCACGTCAACGCCCTGCTCGGCAAGTTGGGCCTGCGCGACCGGGTCCAGGCGACGATCCTCGCGTACGACCTGGGCCTCGCCAGACCTCGGCGTACGCCCTAGGGCCCTTCTGACGGATCTCCGCGGCGTCGCGACGCCCGGCACGCACCCTCGCCGCACGGCGCAAAGGGACAGGTGGCTCCGCCACATGACCCTTCACACCGCACGCCGAGGGCACGCACCGAACGCCGCTCCTTCTCCCACGGAGATCCGTCAGAAGGGCCCTAGCGCGCCGCGAGGTCACGGCCGGGGCGCCGACTCGTGCCAATCGCGCGCGATGCCGCGCATCATCGCCGGGTAGACGAGCAGGTACCTGAAGGGTGCGATCGCCGCCATGTACGCCTTGCCGAACAGGCCGTTGGGCTTCACGAGGACGGCCATCTGGCCGCGGAAGCCACCGGACCCGTCCGGGACCCAGCCCAGGTGCAGCACCGCGTGCACGGTGGAGTTGGCCACCTCCGCCGCCCACTCGTCGTCGGTCAGATAGACCGAGGTGAAGGGCAGCCGGTCGAACTCGGGTCCGGTCGGGCCTTCGCGCAGATCCCGCGGCAGCCGGTCGCGCAGGGTCGGGACCCGGGAGCCGAGGCCCGCCTTCGGGTCGTCCCAGCCGAACAGCTTCCCGAGCTTCCAGCGGATCGCGAAGAGCGTGCGGGCGATCCAGGAGGGGTTGCCCGTCGTGTCGCCCGCGGCCGTGTTCCGCACCAGGCGCGGGAAGTCGTCGGGGCCGCCGGGCGTCGGCAGCGCCCAGACGTCGTAGAGGCGGAAGTCGTGCGCGATCTCGTGGATCCGCCAAGGGCGGGACGTGTGCGCGGTGTCGGGCAGCTTCATGCTGACGTCGTCTCCTTCAGTGCGGGGAGCTACGAGGAGTACGGGGGAAGCCGGGGAAACGAGAACCGCACCCCGTCCGTCATGGACGCCGTGCTCGGCGACCCGCGGACCGGGTGCGGTCAAGTAGGCGATGCGACCCGCGCAACCACGGGTCGGACGGCCTGGCCGGAGATCAGGCCTTCTTGGTCTCCCAGAAGATCTTGTCGATCTGGGCGATGTAGTCCAGCGCCTTCTGGCCCGTGGCCGGGTCCTTCGAGGCCTTGGCGGCCGAGAGGGCCTTGAGGGCGTCGTTGACCAGCTGGTGCAGCTCCGGGTACTTCTCGAAGTGCGGGGGCTTGAAGTAGTCGCTCCAGAGCACCGAGACGTGGTGCTTGGCGAGCTCGGCGCGCTGCTCCTTGATGACCGTGGCGCGTGCCTGGAAGTGCACGTCGTCGTTGCCGGCCATCTTTTCCTGGACGGCCTTGACCGACTCCGCCTCGATGCGGGCCTGGGCCGGGTCGTACACGCCGCAGGGCAGGTCGCAGTGGGCGCTGACCTTCACCTTGGGGGCAAACAGGCGGGAAAGCATGTTGCTGTCCTTCCTCGTGATCGTCTTCTCAGGTGGGACATTACTCCGTGAGAGGCGGGTTTTTGCGGGTGCCCCCATGGGCTTAGGACAAAAGTCCAGGGTCAGACTGGGACTGGTGGAGGATAGGACCGGGGAGGTGCGGTGATGCCGGAGCTGTCACAGGAGACCGAGCGCGGAAGGGCCGTCTTGCCGTTTGGCGCGGCGGAGGTGACGGGGCCTTCGATGGTGCCCACGCTGCGCCACGGGGACCGGCTGCTCGTGCACTGGGGCGCGCGCGTGCGCCCGGGGGACGTGGTGGTGCTGCGCCATCCGTTCCAGCAGGACCTGTTGGTCGTCAAGCGCGCCACCGAGCGCCGTGACGGCGGCTGGTGGGTGCTCGGCGACAACGCGTTCGCGGGCGGCGACAGCACGGACTACGGAGTCGTTCCCGAGGACCTCGTCCTGGGGAAGGTGCGGTTCCGCTACCGCCCGCCCGCGCCGGGGCGGCGTTCGCCGTTCGCGGCGGTGCGCTGGGCGCTGTCCGCCGCGCGGCCCGTACCGGCCGACCGCTCCGTCTCCAAGCGCTTGCGGGCGCGGTAGGCGGCGACGTTGGCGCGGGTCGCGCAGCGGTCCGAGCAGTAGCGCCGGGAGCGGTTCGTCGAGGTGTCGAGGTAGGCGTTGCGGCACGGCGCCGCCTCGCACAGGCCGAAGCGGTCCACGCCGTGCTCGGTGAGGTGGAAGGCGAGGCCCATCGCGGCGATCGCGGCGTACCCCGCGGTCGCGTTCGACGAGTGGTCCGCCAGGTGCATGTGCCACAGCGGGCGGCCGTCCTCGTCCCGGTGGTCGTGGCCCGAGATCTGCGGGCTGACCGGGAACTCCAGGAGCAGCGAGTTCAGCAGGTCGACGGCGAGCGTCTCGTCGCCCTCGTCGGCCGCCTCGAAGACTGCCCTGAGCCTGGCCCGCACCGAACGGAAGCGCGTGAGGTCGGAGTCCGTGGCGCGGCGGGCCATCTGCGTGCTCGGCCCGAACAGCTCCTTGATGACCTCGACGGAGGTCAGCATGTCCTTGTCGCGGCCCGGCTCCTCACTGTTGACCAGGCGTACGGCGAAGTCTGAGTAATGGGCCAGTTCCACTTGTAGTCCTTACGGGCGCGGGCTATCGTCGAGTCGTCGGCCGGTAATGACCGATGGCGGTACCAGGGTATTACGAAGCGGAGGGGTTCTGATGGCTGGAACGGGGACCGGAACTGAGACCGGCGCCGAGGCGGGGACCAACTGGGGCGCCTGGCAGGACAGTTGGGACCGGCAGCAGCAGTGGTATCTGCCCGACCGTGAGGAGCGGTTCCAGATCATGCTCGACATGGTCGAGGCCGTCGTCGGCCCCGCGCCGCGCGTGCTCGACCTGGCGTGCGGTACGGGAAGTATTACGGACCGGCTGCTCCAGAGGTTCCCGGACGCCACCAGTGTCGGCGTCGACCTGGACCCGGCGCTGCTCACCATCGCCGAGGGCACCTTCGCCGGGGACGACCGGGTCACCTTCGTCACCGCGGACCTGAAGGACCCCGAGTGGACCGCCGCGCTGCCGTACGACTCGTACGACGCGGTACTCACGGCGACGGCGCTGCACTGGCTCTACAGCGAACCGCTCGCCACGCTCTACGGGCAGGTCGCCGGGCTCGTCCGCGAGGGCGGTGTCTTCATGAACGCGGATCACATGCCTGATCCGGCGACGCCGGGCATCAACGCGGCGGAGCGGGCGTTGCGCCACCGGCGGATGGACCGGGCCAAGGCCGAGGGCGTCCTCGACTGGAAGGAGTGGTGGCAGCTCGCCGCCGCGGATCCGGCCCTCGCGGCGCCCACCGCCAAGCGGTTCGAGATCTACGGGGAGCACGCGGACGGGGACATGCCTTCGGCCGAGTGGCACGCTCAGTCCCTCCGCGACGGGGGCTTCTCCGAGGCCCGTGTCGTGTGGGCCTCGCCGTCCGACTCGCTGGTGCTGGGCCTGAAGTAGCAGTGCTGAAGGGGCGGTACGGATCTGGATCCGTACCGCCCCTTCGCGTAGTTCTTCGAGTGCGGGCGCGTCGTGGTTGCTCGCGCAGTTCCCCGCGCCCCTTACGGGGCTAGAGAACCTTCGACAGGAACGACTGCGTCCGCTCGTGCTGCGGGTTCGTCAGGACGTCACGCGGGTGGCCCGACTCGACCACCACTCCCTCGTCCATGAAGACGAGACTGTCGCCGACCTCGCGGGCGAAACCCATCTCGTGCGTGACGACGATCATCGTCATGCCGGATTCCGCGAGGTCACGCATCACGTCGAGTACGTCGCCGACCAGCTCGGGGTCGAGTGCCGACGTCGGCTCGTCGAAGAGCATCAGCTTCGGGTCCATCGCGAGCGCGCGGGCGATCGCCACGCGCTGCTGCTGGCCGCCGGAGAGCTGCGAGGGGTAGTTGCCCGCCTTGTCGGCGAGGCCGACCCGTTCGAGCAGCTGCCCGGCGCGCTCCCGCGCCTGCGCTTTGGGGACGCCCTTGACCTGGACCGGCGCCTCCATGACGTTCTCGATGGCGGTCATGTGCGGGAAGAGGTTGAAGCGCTGGAAGACCATGCCGATGTCCCGGCGCTTCAGGGCGACTTCGCTGTCCTTGAGCTCGTACAGCTTGTCCCCCTTCTGCCGGTAGCCGACCAGCTCGCCGTCGACGTAGAGACGGCCCGCGTTGATCTTCTCCAGGTGGTTGATGCAGCGCAGGAACGTCGACTTGCCGGAGCCGGAAGGGCCGATGAGGCAGAACACCTCGCCCTGCTCGACCTGGAGGTCGATGCCCTTGAGGACCTCTACGTTGCCGAAGGACTTGTGGACGCCCTCGGACTTCACCATGGCGGTCATCAGCTCACCCCTCCGCCGCGGTTGCTCAGCGACAACATGTTGGCCTTGATCTTCTGGAACGGGGTGGCCGGCAGGGTGCGGGACGAGCCGCGCGCGTAGTAGCGCTCCAGGTAGTACTGACCGACGCTGAGGATCGACGTCATGATCAGGTACCAGCAGGCGGCGAGCAGCAGCGTCTCCACCGTCGCGCCCGACGAGGTGCCGATGTCCTGGGCGTACTTGAGGAGTTCGTAGTACTGGACGGCCGCGACCAGCGAGGTCGTCTTCAGCATGTTGATGAACTCGTTGCCCGTCGGCGGCACGACCACGCGCATCGCCTGCGGGAGCACCACGCGGCGCAGCGTCTTGCCGTGGCTCATGCCGAGCGCGTGCGACGCCTCGGTCTGGCCCTCGTCGACCGAGAGCAGACCGGCGCGGCAGATCTCCGCCATGTACGCGGCCTCGTTGAGGCCGAGGCCGAGCAGCGCCGTCAGGAACGGCGTCATGAAGTCCGACCACTCGTCCTTGTAGATCGGACCGAGGTTCACGTAGTCGAAGACGAAGCCGAGGTTGAACCAGACGAAGAGCTGGACCAGGACCGGCGTACCGCGGAAGAACCAGATGTAGAACCAGGCGATCGACGAGGTCACCGGGTTCTTCGACAGGCGCATCACCGACAGGATGACGCCGCCGACGACGCCGATGAGCATCGAGAGGAACGTCAGGATCAACGTCTCGCGGACACCCTTGAGGATGCGCTCGTCGAAGAAGTTGTCGGGGATCGCGCCCCAGTTGATGTCGCCCTGCGAGAAGGCGTAGACGATGGCGGCGAGGACGCCGATCGCGAGGACCGCGGCGACGTAGCGGCCGAAGTGGCGGACCGGGATGGCCTTGATGGCCTCCGCGGGGCGCGCCTTCGGGACGTCGTCCTCGGGGCCCTTCTTGGAGATGTCGGTGGTCACGGGAGTGGCCTTTCAGCGACTAGGAGGGACGCGGTCACTTGCCGCCGTTGACCTTGGCTTCCTTGACCGCGCCGGCCTCGACGCCCCACTTCTTGATGATCTTCTCGTACTCGCCGTTCTTGATGATCGCGTCGAGCGCGGCCTTGATCGCGTCGCGCAGCTCCGGGTTCTTCTTGGAGACCGCGATGCCGTACGGGGCGGCCTGGACCTGCTCGCCGACCAGCTGGAAGTCCTTGCCGCCGCCCGAGGTCTTCACCGCGTACGCGGCCACGGGGAAGTCGGAGGAACCCGCGTCCGCGCCGCCGGAGCGCAGTCGGGTCTGGGCCTGCTGGTCGTTGTCGAACTGCTCGATGGCGATCTTCTTGCCGCCCCCGCACTTCTTCGACTCGGCCTTGGCCAGGTCGTGCGAGACGGTGCCGCGCTGGACGACGATCTTCTTGCCGCAGAGGTCGGCCCAGGTCTTGATCCCCTGGTCCTCGCCCTTCTTGGTGTAGATCGAGACGCCCGCCGTGAAGTAGTCGACGAAGTCGACGCCGGTGCCGACCTTCTTGCCGGTGTCCTCGTCGACGCCCTCCTGACGGTTCTTGGTGTCCGTCATGGCCGACATGGCGATCTGGTAGCGCTTGGAGCGCAGGCCGCCGAGGAGGGTGTCGAAGGTGCCGTTCTCGAACTCGAAGTCCACGCCGAGCTGCTTGCCGAGCGCTTCGCCCAGGTCCGGGTCGATGCCGACGGTGTTGCCTGACTTGTCCTTGAACTCGACCGGCGGGTAGGCGATGTCCGACCCGACCTTGATGACGCCCTTGTCGCGGATGTCCTTGGGGAGCTTGTCGGCGAGCGGGGCGTTGCTGACCGAGTCGGACCCCTTGTCCTTGGTCTGGTCGCCGCAGCCGGACAGCAGCAGCGTGCCGGCGACCGCGAGCGCGCCGACCGCGACGATCCGGGACTTCGCGGACTTCGCTGCGGTCTTACGACAAAGGGAGCTTGCGGTCATGGTGGGTCCTCCGGCGGATGAGGGAGTTGCCGATGGGTCGGGCACACACCTTCGGGTGTCGCGACCTCGTGTGATGACGGCATCTTGCCATTCGGACCGTCCGATTCTGGGTGCCTGAGATGTCAAAATCGGATAACGGGAGGGCCTCGAATGGGAACAGCCCGGTACAGCAAGGGCTTATCGGTACGGGAGCGAATCGCCGTTAACCAAGTGAAAGACGATCTATCTCGCGATGCGGACAATGCAAATGCACTTTTCGGTAAAATCGGTCAAATGACCTAGGGTCGAAACAAATACAGCTCGTCGGCGGTCGGACCTATCCGGTAGAAAAGACGGTTACACCCCTCATCCGGGGCTCAGGGCGCGTGTGCGGCGCGCCCGCGTGTTCGTACCTCCCCCCGCCGACAGGCGGGGAACGGACGCGGTGCCCGCCCACTTCTCAACCAGGAGTGGACACCCTCAACTGATGAATAAGACTTAAGGGGTCAGACAAGTGGCAGCGGAGATCGTCAATCCTCGCAGCGACAGCGATACGGATCACGTGGGCCCTGCGGGTGCAGATGAGCCCTTCGATCCGGCATTCGCGCTGCATCGTGGCGGCAAGATGGCCGTGCAGGCCACCGTGCCGGTCCGCGACAAGGACGACCTGTCCCTCGCGTACACACCCGGCGTCGCGAAGGTGTGCAGCGCCATCGCCGAGCAGCCGGAGCTCGTGCACGACTACACATGGAAATCCAATGTCGTCGCCGTGGTGACCGACGGGACCGCGGTGCTCGGTCTCGGCGACATCGGCGCCGAGGCCTCCCTCCCCGTGATGGAGGGCAAGGCCATTCTCTTCAAGCAGTTCGGCGGCGTGGACGCGGTGCCGATCGCGCTCGCGACCACGGACGCGGACGAGATCGTCGAGACCGTGGTGCGGCTCGCCCCGTCCTTCGGCGGCGTGAACCTCGAGGACATCTCGGCCCCGCGCTGCTTCGAGATCGAGCGCAAGCTCCAGGAGCGGCTCGACATTCCCGTCTTCCACGACGACCAGCACGGCACGGCCGTCGTGACGCTCGCCGCCCTGCGGAACGCGGCCAAGCTCACCGGGCGCACGCTCGGCGACCTGCGCGCCGTGATCTCCGGTGCGGGCGCGGCCGGTGTGGCCATCGCCAAGTTCCTGCTCGAAGCGGGACTCGGGGACGTGGCCGTGGCCGACCGCAAGGGCATCGTGAGCCGGGACAGGGACGACCTGACGCCGGTCAAGCGGGAGCTCGCGGAGCTCACCAACAAGGCCGGTCTGAGCGGCTCGCTCGAGGCCGCGCTCGCCGGTGCCGACGTGTTCATCGGCGTCTCGGGCGGCACCGTCCCGGAGCCCGCGGTGGCCTCCATGGCGCCCGACTCCTTCGTGTTCGCCATGGCCAACCCGAACCCAGAGGTCCACCCGGACGTCGCGCACAAGTACGCGGCCGTGGTGGCGACCGGCCGCTCGGACTACCCGAACCAGATCAACAACGTCCTCGCCTTCCCCGGCATCTTCGCCGGTGCGCTGCAGGTCAGGGCATCGCGGATCACCGAGGGCATGAAGATCGCCGCCGCCGACGCCCTCGCGGGCGTCGTCGGTGACGAGCTCTCGGCGGACTACGTGATCCCCTCGCCGTTCGACGAGCGGGTCGCCCCGGCCGTCACGGCGGCCGTCGCGGCCGCGGCGCGCGCCGAGGGCGTGGCTCGCCGCTGACGTCCCGGCTCCGCCGTTCGTCAGGCGCCCATCCGTTTCCGGCTTTCAGCCGGACAACGGGTGGGCGTTTTCCGTGGGGCCCTCCGGGGCGGACGCGGGACGCGGGAGGCCGGACTCGGGGCGCGGGACGCGTGTCACAGTGGCGCATGGTTCCGTCGGGCCGCCCGGCCTGCCTATCGTCTGCGGCATGTTCGCTGCCTATGCCGCCCGAATCGACCGTGACCAGCCGCTCGAAGGACTTGAGTTGGGGGAGCGGCCAGCCCCCGGCGCGCGCCCCGGCTGGTCGACCGTGAACGTCCGCGCCGCCTCCCTCAACCACCACGACCTGTGGTCGCTGCGCGGGGTCGGCCTGGCCGAGGACAAGCTGCCGATGATCCTCGGCTGCGACGCCGCGGGCATCGACGAGGAGGGCAACGAGGTCGTCCTGCACTCCGTCATCGGCCAGTCCGGATACGGCGTCGGGCCCCGCGAGGGCCGGTCCATCCTGACCGAGAAGTACCAGGGGACCTTCGCCGAGCAGGTTTCCGTGCCCACCTGGAACGTACTGCCCAAGCCGAAGGAGCTCTCCTTCGCCGAGGCCGCCTGCCTGCCGACCGCATGGCTCACCGCCTACCGGATGCTCTTCACCAACGCCGGTGTGCGCCCCGGGGATTCGGTGCTCGTGCAGGGCGCGGGCGGCGGCGTCGCCACGGCCGCGATCGTCCTCGGCAAGGCCGCGGGCCTGCGGGTCTTCGCCACGAGCCGGGACGAGGCCAAGCGGAAGCGGGCCCTTGAGCTCGGCGCCGTCGAGGCCGTCGAGCCGGGCGCGCGGCTGCCGCAGCGGGTGGACGCGGTGATCGAGACGGTGGGCGCGGCGACCTGGTCCCACTCGGTCAAGTCGCTGAAGCCGGGCGGCTCGCTGGTGATCTCCGGGGCGACGAGCGGCGACAGGCCCTCGCACGCCGAGCTCACCCGGATCTTCTTCCTGGAACTGAAGGTCGTCGGCTCGACCATGGGCACCAAGGACGAGCTGGAGGACCTGCTCGCCTTCTGCGCCGCCACGGGCGTGCGTCCCGTCATCGACGAGGTGCTGCCGCTCGACCGGGCGCGGGAGGGCTTCGAACGGCTGGAGTCCGGCGGGCAGTTCGGGAAGATCGTGCTGGAGGTCTGAGGGGCCGCCCTGATGTCAACTCTGGTTGACGCGGAGTGCTTGTCAATGTAAGTTGACATGCATGAGCGAAGCAACGGACCTCGCCGAGCGTGCGGGTGATCGCGATCCACGGATCGGGCTGCGAGCCGTGTCCGCGCTGCGGAAGCTGGTGGAGCAGTTGGAGGCCGTGCAGGTGCGCAGTGCGCGCGTGCGGGGCTGGTCGTGGCAGGAGATCGCCGCGGAGCTCGGAGTGAGCAGGCAGGCCGTGCACAAGAAGTACGGGAGGCAGTGATGTTCGAACGGTTCACGCGCAGCGCCAGGGACGTCGTCAAGGGCGCGGTCGTCCACTGCGAACGGGCGGGGCACGACAGCGTCGAGGAAGGCCATCTCCTCCTCTCGCTCCTCGACCGCGAGGGCAGCCGGGCGTCCTTCGTCCTGGCCGCGCTCGGCGCGAAGGGGCGGCGGGACTCGATCGCCGCCGCCCTCGAAGAGGTACGACGCAGGGGCGGGATGAGCCGGGCGGACGTCGATGCCCTGGCGGGTCTCGGCATCGACCTCGGCGAAGTCGTCTCCCGGGTCGAACAGGCTCATGGCGCGGGGGCGTTGTCGGACGCGCGCCCCCGGCGCGGCCTCCTTGGCGTCGCGCGGTCCGGCCACCGCCCTTTCACGCCCGAGGCCAAGGACGTACTCGTCCGGGCGCTGCGCATCGTCACCGGTGAACGGGGGCGCCAACTCGGCGACGAGCACCTGCTCCTCGCGCTCACCCTGGGCCGCGGCGCCATCGCCGATGTCCTGGCGGACCACGGGGTGACGGAGGGGTCGGTCAGGAGGGTTCTTCAGGGCGGGGGCGGGGAGGCGATGGCCGGGTAACGCTGCGCGGCGCTGCGCTGTGCTGGGGCGGTGGCTTTTCCGCCCTGCGGGCGGCCCCCTTACCCGCCCGCTCCACCCGTGCTCCTACCCGAAGGGCTGGAGTCTCTTGTGGGGGCTGGGCGCCGTTGGCGGCTGGTAGGTGGTAGGTGGTAGGTGGCGGGGGGAGGTGTCCCCCCGCCATCCCGGTTCTCGGCTCGCCCCCTCTCAGGGGCGCGGTGACCGCAGCGTCGCTCCGATGTGTGCCGCCGCTGTGGACAAGTGGCGGCGGGCATCGCTGAGTTGGTCGGGGGACACCCCGTGGTCCCTGGCCGCGTCGCGGATGTCGTCGCGGAAGCGGTCGAGGAGGCGGTCGAGGTCACGGGCCGGGTCGTCGGTCGGGTCCTCCTTCGCCCAGTCCGGTGCGTAGTCCACGGCCAGCCCCTCGGGGCCGCCCTTGCTGAACTTCGGTTCCTCGGCGGCCGGTTCGGGCTTCGTCCCCGGCTCCGTCCCCCCGCGGCCGAAGCTCTTGCCGAAGTCCTTCCCGAACTCGCCGAACTCCTTGGCCAGTTCCGTCAGGCCCTCCCGTACGCCCGTCGGCCAGTCGCCCCGGGTGAAGTGGTCCTGCACCTGCTCCTGGACGTGCCGGGCGATGCGCTCGAACTCCTGCTGGGCCTGTGTCTGCGCCTGCTCCTGCGCCTCCTTGGCCTGGCGGCGCGCCCGCTGGGCCTCCTCGCGGGCCCGGCGGCTCTCGTCCTTCGCCCGTCGCGCCTGCTCCTTCCACTCCTGCTTGGCGCGCTTGAACTCCTCCTTCGCCTGGCGCCAGCCCTCCTTGTCGCCGGACGCCCAGTCGAAGAAGTCCGACGGGTCGGGGTAGCCGTGGCCCTGCCCCTTGCGGCCGCCGGAGGCACCGGAAGCACGGGCCTCCTCCGCGGCCGCCCGCATCTCACGGCGCAGCTCGCCCGCCGCACCCTGCACGCCGTCACGGATCTCGGCGGCGAGCTCGGCGACCGACTCGCGGATCTCCAGCTCCAGGTCGGCCAGTTCGCCGCTGCGGTCGGCCAGCTCGGCGCGGCCCGCGTCCGTGATCGAGTACACCTTCCTGCCGCCCTCCGTGGTGTGCGTGACCAGGCCCTCGGCCTCCAGCTTCGCCAGGCGCGGGTAGACCGTGCCCGCCGAAGGCGCGTACAGGCCCTGGAAGCGCTCTTCGAGGAGACGGATCACCTCGTACCCATGGCGGGGCGCCTCGTCGAGCAGCTTCAGCAGGTACAGGCGCAGGCGGCCGTGGGCGAACACGGGGGGCATTTCAGAGCACCTTCTTGTCGGTCGGGCCGTCGGTCGGGCCGTCGGTCGGCTCGGCGGTGTCCTCCGGGGGGATCTCCAGGGGGACCTCGTCGTAAGGATCTTCCTCCATCGGTGGCCTGCGCAGCAGCGCGATGGAGCCGGAGACCGTCGTCGCCTTGAGCCTGCCCCGGCCGCTGCCGAGCCGTCCGGTGATCTTCTTCGCGCCCCACTGGCCGCTCACGCGCAGATCCTCGAAGGCGTTCGACACCGAGCCGCTCGCGGTGTCCACCTCCACCTCCGCGTCCGCCGGGTGCGGCAGCCGGATCGCGATCTCGCCCGAGACGCTCGTCAGGGCGACATCGGTCGCGCCGCCCGCCGGGTCCAGGTCCACGATCATCGAGCCGCTCACCGAATCCGCCCGGACGGAGGAACCCGCCGCCTCCACGACGGTGAGGTCGCCGGAGACGGAGGAGAACCGCAGGCTGCCGGTGACGTCCTGCGCCTCGACGCTGCCCGAGACCGTCTCCGCGCGGGCCGGGCCCGAGAGTCCCACGAGGGTCGTCGGGCCCGTGACGCCGCGCACCTCCGTGCGGCCCTCGATGCCGGAGACCATGGCGCCCGCGCCGACCGTGCCCACCTCGACGCGCGCCCCCGAGGGCACGGCGAGCGAGACCACCGCGCTGCGGCGCCAGCCCTTGCGGTCCAGCCACTTCAGGAAGCCCTTCCAGGGCAGGTCGTCATAGGCGACGGTGAGGGCGCCGCCCTTGTGGGTCACCGTCAGGGGCGGGCCCTCGATCTCGGAGACCTCCAGGCGGGCGGAACCTTCGTCCGTGCCCACGACGTTCACCGTGCCGTTGACGACGCGTACGTGGAGTGTCGTCACGGGGGCGTCGAACGTGAGCTTCCGGGGCTCGGCGACGGACCACTCGGACATGGGTGACCTCCTTGGCGGAACGGACGCGACGCGCCATATCGCGTCTCTGATACTCACGATATATCGCGGATACGGAAAGTCAAGACATAAACGCGGTCGGGCGAGAGAGGGCCGCCACCCGGCTGTGGCATTTATGCACCTCATTCCGATCTGTCCTAGCGTGGGGCCATGTCGTCCGATGTCTCCGAGCGCGCCAGATCCGCCGGTGCGCTGCTGCTCTGCCGGGCCGAGCCCGACACCGTCGATGCCGTGGCCCAGCTCTTGCGCGAGCGGATGCTGCTCGCGCCCGCCGGTCCCGGGTGGAGCGTGCTCGTGCCCGAGGGCAAGCCCTGGCTGCACGGCGAGGAGCCGGTCGACCGGGTGCTCACCGGCTGGGCCACCGCGCTCGCCGTCGGGTCGACCTGGCCGGTCCTCGCCCTGTGGTGGGACTCGGACCGCTCCGGATACACCCTCGCCGCGGGCTTCCGGCGCACGGTCGGCTACGTGTGGCTGGCCAACGGGACGCCCGTCGGCGAGGACGAGGCCATGCGGACGTTCGCCGCGCGCCTCGGCCTCGACCCCGTCCTCGACATGCAGTCCCTGGAGGCGCTCGCCCGCCCCGACAGCGAGGCCGACGCCCGCGCCAGGATGCTCGGCCTCCTCGCGGTGCTCACCCGCACCGGACTCACGCTCCCCACGGGCCTCACCCCCGGCGAACCGGCCGACCGCCTGCGCGAGGTCGCGCGGGTGCAGCGGGGTGCGCGCCAGGTCGAGTGGTCCGGCTGGCGGGACGCGGTGCGGGCGGAGTTCGACGTGGTCGAGAAGGGCCCGCTGGGCCCCTGGGTGCGCGGCCCGCGCGCCCGCGCGCTGGCCGCGGCACAGGTGGCGGCGGGACTCCCGCTGGCCGCGTGGGCGGTGCGGCGACGCAGCGGCGGCTGGGCGGCGGCGGCCGCGCTGCTCCTGGTGCAGGGCGCGCTGGGCCTCGCGTACGACAGGCTGCGCGCCCGCGATTGAGGGGCTGGCGCCGGTGCGGGTGCGGGTGCCGGTGCCGGTGCTGGTCCGGGTCCTGGTGGTCCCGGCCCAGGGGTCGGCCCTGGTACCGGTGGCAGGCTGCGCCGCCGGTCGACGGCGTGGGGGCTCGGGTCTGCCTTCGGCTGGTGGTGCGGGATCTTGGGTCTGCCTTCGGCCGGTGGCGTGGGGGCTCGGGTCTGCCTTCGGCTGGTGGTGCGGGATCTTGGGTCTGCCTTCGGCCGGTGGCGTGGCGTCTCGGGCCGCTCTTGGCCGGTGGTGCGGGATCTCGGGCCGCCCTTGGTCGGTGGCCTGGGGTCTCAGGCCCCCTCGCCCGGCGGTACGGAGCCCCAGGCTCGCCCCCTCCCGACGGCGCGGCCCCTCACGCCCACCGCCGACCCCCTACGCCCCAGCCCCCTCCGCCCGCCGCCCCATCACCGCGTCGAGCACCAGCGCGAGGAGGCGGTCCGGCTGGGACGGGTCCGTGGCGCGGTGGGTGGTGGAGAGGGCTATGCCGACCACCAGTTGGATCAGGTCCGTGGCGGTGAGGTCGGGGCGGGCCGTGCCGTTGTGCTGGGAGCGGGTCAGGAGTCGCTCCGCGGTGTCCCGGATGCGTTGGTGGCAGTCGAAGCCGAGGGCGTCGGGCCTGCTGAGTTCCTCGAGCATCGCGGCGCCGCCCAGGCCCTGGTTGGCGCGGGCGTGGGTGAGCAGGACGTGCAGCCACTCGGCGAGCGCGTCGTCGGGGGAGTCCGTCGCGAGGAGTTCGTCGGCGCGGCCGCACAGCGTGTCGATGCGGTCCTTCAGAACCGCCGTCAGCAGGGCCGTCCGCACCGGGAAGTGCCGGTAGAGCGTGCCGGGGCCGACCCCCGCCCTGCGGGCGATGTCGTTCAGGGAGGCGTCAGGACCCGACTCGGCGAACGCTTCGCGCGCGGCGGCGACGATGCGCTCGCGATTGCGTCGGGCATCGGCGCGCGGCTGTCGTTCGTGGGCCGTCGTCATGGGGCCATCCTTCCGTTCCCCCGCGCCGGGGGCTAGCCAGGCGGAGAGGTTCTCCGTATGGTCTCACTCGTTAAGCGGAGAGGTTCTCCGCATTGCCTGTGGCGCAAGGAGGGGCGATGAGTGACGCCTTGGCACGGACCGGGCTCGGCGAGACCGGGATCTGGACGCTCGCCTTCGAGGGACAGCCCGCGGGGCGGGTGCGTGAAGCGGCGGCGGAGATCGAGGAGTTGGGGTACGGGGCGCTCTGGTACGGGGAGGCGTTCGGCCGGGACTCCGTAGGACAGGCCTGGCTGCTGCTGTCCTCGACCCGTCGCGTCGTCGTCGCTTCGGGCATCGCCAACATCGCCTTCAGGGACCCGCTCACCATGGCCGCCGCGGAGCGCACCCTCGGCGAGGCCTTCCCCGGGCGCTACCTGCTCGGACTCGGCGGCCACCGGGTCGACGACACCGTCAGCGAGGTCGACGGATACCCGGTCCCCGCGCGCGGGAAGGCGCTGTCGACGATGCGCCGCTACCTGGACTCCATGGACGCGGCCCCGGCCCAGGGCCCGGTCCCCGACCCGGCACCGCGCCGTGTCCTGGCCGCGCTCGGCCCGAAGATGCTGGGGCTCGCCGCCGAGCGGACCTGGGGCGCCCACCCGTACTTCGTACCCGTCGAGCACACCGCAGTGGCCCGCGAGGCGATGGGGCCCGACGCGTTCCTCGGCGTCGAGCAGGCCGTCGTCCTCGGCACGGACGTCGACCGGGCCCGCGAGGTGGCCGTCGCGCACGTCGCGAGCTACGTCACGAGAGCGCCCCATCAGGCGGCGAACATGCGCCGCCTGGGATTCGGCGACCAGGACATGGCGGGAGGGCGTCCGAGCCGCCGTCTGGTCGACGCGATCGTCGCCTACGGAGACGTGGACGTGCTCCACGCGCGCGTGCGGGAGCATCTCGACGCGGGCGCCGACCACGTCTGCGTACAGGTGCTCACCGAGGACCCGGCCGAACTGCCGCTGCCGCAGTGGCGCGAGCTGGCCCCCGCTCTGCTCGGCAGGTGACTACTCGTCCTCGTCCTCGTCGTCCAGCCGCGCCAGCCACGTGGCCAGGCGCTCCACCGGCACCTCGAAGTCCGGGTTGAGGTCCACGAAGGTGCGGAGCTGCTCGGCGAGCCACTCGAAGGTGACCTCCTCCTGGCCGCGCCGCTTCTCCAGTTCCTCGATGCCACGGTCGGTGAAGTACAAAACAGGCTCCGCGTTCGGACGATGTGCTCGGGGCGTCCAGCATAGGCAGTGTTCCGATTCCCCCGTGTACGCCGGTGGGCCCGGCCCCGGGCGACAAGCGCTCGGGACCGGGCCCACCGTACGGAGAACCGTCGAGGCCTAGGCCTCGAACACCTCGCGTACGAGCTGCTCCTGCTCCTGCTCGTGACGCTTCTTCGAGCCGACCGCGGGGGACGAGCCGTGCGGGCGCGAGATGCGGCGCAGGCGCTCGCCGTGCGGGATGTCGGCGCCGACCGCCAGGTCCAGGTGGTCGATGAGGTTGAGGGCGATGAAGGGCCACGCGCCCTGGTTCGCCGGCTCCTCCTGCGCCCACAGGTACTTCTCGGCGTTCGGGAACTTGGCGATCTCCGCCTGGAGCTCGGCACCCGGCAGCGGGTACAGGCGCTCGATGCGGATGATGGCCGTGTCCGTCGCGCCGCGCTTGGTGCGCTCCGCCTCGAGGTCGTAGTAGAGCTTGCCCGCGCAGAACACCACCTTGCGCACCGCGGCCGGGTCGACCGTCGCGTCGCCGATCACCGGGCGGAAGCCACCGCTGGTGAACTCCTCCGTCTTCGACGCGGCGGCCTTCAGGCGCAGCATCGACTTCGGGGTGAAGACGACCAGCGGCTTGTGGTGCGGGTTGTGCACCTGCCACCGCAGGAGGTGGAAGTAGTTCGAAGGGAGCGTCGGCATCGCGACGGTCATGTTGTTCTGCGCGCACAGCTGGAGGAACCGCTCGATGCGGGCGGACGAGTGGTCCGGGCCCTGGCCCTCGTAGCCGTGGGGCAGCAGCAGCGTGACGCCGGAGTGCTGGTTCCACTTCTGCTCGGCGGCCGAGATGTACTCGTCCACCACCGTCTGCGCGCCGTTGACGAAGTCGCCGAACTGCGCCTCCCACATCACCAGAGCCTCGGGGCGGGCCAGCGAGTAGCCGTACTCGAAGCCCATCACCGCGTACTCGGAGAGCAGCGAGTCGTACACGTTGTAACGCGCCTGGTCCTCGGAGAGGTACAGGAGCGGCGTGAAGTCCTCGCCCGTCGCACGGTCGATGAGGACCGCGTGGCGCTGACCGAACGTGCCGCGGCGCGAGTCCTGGCCCGACAGGCGGACCGGGGTGCCCTCCAGGAGCAGCGAGCCGATGGCGAGGGTCTCGCCCATGCCCCAGTCGATCGTGCCCTCTTCGACCATCGTCGCGCGGCGCTGCAGCTGCGGCAGCAGGCGCGGGTGGACGGTGACCCGGTCGGGGATGTTGACCTGGGACTCGGCGATCCGCTTCACGATCTCACGGGAGATCGCGGTGTCGATCTTGACCGGGAACTCGGCCTCCGGCGCGGACACCTCGGCCTCGCCGGGCTGCGCGGTGGCCTCGCGGACCTCCGTGAAGACCTTCTCCAGCTGGCCCTGGAAGTCCTGCAGCGCCTGCTCGGCCTCTTCCAGGGTGATGTCGCCGCGACCGATGAGGGACTCGGTGTAGAGCTTGCGCACCGAGCGCTTCTTGTCGATCAGGTCGTACATCAGCGGCTGCGTGAACGCCGGGTTGTCCGACTCGTTGTGACCGCGGCGGCGGTAGCAGATGAGGTCGATGACGACGTCCTTGTTGAACGCCTGGCGGAACTCGAAGGCCAGACGGGCAACGCGGACGACGGCCTCGGGGTCGTCGCCGTTCACGTGGAAGATCGGCGCCTCGATCATGCGGGCCACGTCCGTGGCGTACATGGAGGAGCGCGACGACTCCGGGGCGGCGGTGAAGCCGACCTGGTTGTTGATGACGATGTGGACCGTGCCGCCGGTGCGGTAGCCGCGCAGCTGCGACATGTTCAGCGTCTCGGCGACCACGCCCTGGCCCGCGAAGGCCGCGTCACCGTGCAGGGCGACGGGCAGGACCGTGAAGTCCGTGCCGCCCTTGTTGATGACGTCCTGCTTGGCGCGGGCGATGCCCTCGATGATCGGGTCGACCGTCTCCAGGTGGGACGGGTTCGCCGCGAGGGAGACCTTGATCTGCTCGCCGTCCAGGCCGGTGAAGGTGCCCTCGGCGCCCAGGTGGTACTTCACGTCGCCGGAGCCGTGCATGGACTTGGGGTCCATGTTGCCCTCGAACTCGCGGAAGATCTGGGCGTACGACTTGCCGACGATGTTGGCGAGGACGTTCAGGCGGCCGCGGTGGGCCATGCCGATGACGACCTCGTCCAGACGCGACTCGGCGGCGCTGTCGATGACGGCGTCGAGCAGCGGGATGACCGACTCGCCGCCCTCCAGGGAGAAGCGCTTCTGGCCGACGTACTTCGTCTGCAGGAAGGTCTCGAAGGCCTCCGCGGAGTTCAGGCGGCGCAGGATGCGCAGCTGCTCCTCGCGCTCCGGCTTCGTGGCGTGCTGGCGCTCGATGCGGTCCTGCAGCCACTTGCGCTGCTTCGGGTCCTGGATGTGCATGAACTCGACGCCGGTGGTGCGGCAGTACGAGTCGCGCAGGACGCCGAGGACGTCGCGCAGCTTCATCATCGACTTGCCGGCGAAGCCGCCGACCGCGAACTCCCGCTCCAGGTCCCACAGGGTGAGGCCGTGCTCGGTGATGTCCAGGTCGGGGTGCTTGCGCTGCTTGTACTCCAGCGGGTCCGTGTCGGCCATGACGTGGCCGCGGACGCGGTAGGAGTGGATCAGCTCGAAGACGCGGGCGGCCTTCGTGACGTCGTCGTCGTGCGAGGCGTCGATGTCCTTGAGCCAGCGGACCGGCTCGTAGGGGATCCGGAGAGCCTTGAAGATCTCGTCGTAGAACTCGCCCTCGCCGAGGAGGAGGTTCGCGACGATGCGCAGGAACTCGCCGGAGGCGGCGCCCTGGATGACCCGGTGGTCGTAGGTCGACGTGAGCGTCATGACCTTCGAGATGCCGAGCTTGTTCAGGGTGTCCTGGGAGGTGCCCTGGAACTCCGCGGGGTAGTCCATGGCGCCGACGCCCATGATGACCGACTGTCCGGGCATCAGGCGCGGGACCGAGTGGACGGTGCCGAGGCCGCCGGGGTTGGTCAGCGAGACCGTGACGCCGGTGAAGTCGTCCATGCCGAGCTTGCCGTCGCGGGCGCGCCGGACGATGTCCTCGTAGGCCTGCCAGAACTCGAAGAAGTTCAGGGTCTCGGCCTTCTTGATGCCCGCGACCACGAGCTGGCGGTCGCCGTTGGGCTTGACCAGGTCGATGGCGAGGCCGAAGTTGATGTGCTCCGGCTTGACCAGGGTCGGCTTGCCGTCCTTCTCCACGAAGGAGTAGTTCATCGACGGCATGGTCTTGATGGCCTGCACCATCGCGTACCCGATGAGGTGCGTGAAGGAGATCTTCCCGCCGCGGGCGCGCTTGAGGTGGTTGTTGATGACGATGCGGTTGTCGAAGAGCAGCTTCACCGGGACCGCGCGGACCGACGTCGCCGTCGGGACCTCGATCGAGGCGTTCATGTTCTTCGCGACGGCGGCCGAAGGGCCACGCAGCGTCACGTACTCGGGCCCCTGGGCCTCGGCGGGCTTGGCCGGCTCAGCTGCCTTGGCGGCAGCGGCCGCCGGCTTGGAGGCGGGGGCGCCTGCGGCGCTGCTTGCCGCCGCGGGCTTCGCCGCGGCGGGCGTGGCCTTCGGAGCGGCCGAGCTGCTCGTGGCCGGAGCCGCGGGCGCGGCGGGCGCGGCCGGAGCCGCGGACTTCGCCGGGGCAGCGGGCGCGGCGGGAGTGGTGGTGGGCGCAGCCCCCGCGGCCGCGTCACCCGCCGGCTTCGCCGGGGCGGCGGCTACGGAAGCGCCCACCCCTGGCTTGTAGTCGGCAAAGAAGTCCCACCAGGCTCGGTCGACCGAATTCGGGTCCTGGAGGTACTGCTGATAGATCTCGTCGACGAGCCACTCATTGGGACCGAAGGCAGCAGCAGGGTCCTTGCCCTGACCGTCTTGGTCGGTCGAGATGCTCGAACTACTGGGGGACTGTGACGACACGGCGGTAACCGCCCTCTTCCGCTTCACAAGGTGATGGACAGCGGGAATTAAGGCTACGCCTCCATTGCCACGAGGTGCAGACCGGGCCCGTCATCCGTCGCGTAAGTCACACCGGAACGAGGGTTTCAGGGCCGTAAATGGCGGGAAACAAGCGAGGTTCTGCAACGCCAGATGGCCGCGCGGGTACGCCGATGAGGCGTCTACGCGCGGCGGCGGCGCCCGGGCGGGGCTGAGATCCGCCCGCGGTCCGCTTCCGTCTCGAACCCTACGTCAACTTCACACTTCGGGCAGGCCCGGAAGAGTGACCTGGAT
Source organism: Streptomyces kanamyceticus (assembly GCF_008704495.1). Taxonomy (NCBI): domain Bacteria; kingdom Bacillati; phylum Actinomycetota; class Actinomycetes; order Kitasatosporales; family Streptomycetaceae; genus Streptomyces; species Streptomyces kanamyceticus. Next base: position 3,469,265 of record NZ_CP023699.1, on the reverse strand, counting down.
CCGGCAGCCCCGAGGGGATTCGGCCACTCCGATGTGGCCGCCGTGCAGATCGACCGCCCAGCGGGCGATGGCGAGGCCGAGGCCCGTGCCGCCGTCGTTGCCCTGGCCGTGGGCGGGGGCGCCCGCGTGGCTGCCGCGGTTGAAGCGCTCGAAGACGCGGTGCCACTCGGACTCCGGGATTCCGGGGCCCTCGTCGAGCACCTCCAGGTCCAGGGACTCCGGAGAGAAACCGCGCCGGGCCCGCACCGTCACCCGGCCGTGCGGCGGGCTGTGCTTGACGGCGTTGTCGATGAGGTTCGCCACGACCTGGTGCAGCCGCTCCTGGTCCGCGTGGGCGGTCAGCTCGGGCGGCGACACGTCGAGGTGCAGATGGACGTCCGTACGCGTATGGCTGCCGGAGCCCGACGCGATGCCCCCGCGCGCGGAGGCGACCATGTTGGCCTCCTTCAGGACGCCCGACAGATAGGGCCACACCTCGAAGCGGCGGGCCTTGAGCGGGACGACGCCGTTGTCCAGGCGGGACAGGTCCAGGAGGGTGTCCACGAGCCTGCCGAGGCGCTCCGTCTGCTTCAGGGCGGTGCGCATGGTCTCCGGGTCGGCGGCGGAGACGCCGTCGACGACGTTCTCCAGGACCGCGCGCAGCCCGGCGATGGGGGTGCGCAGCTCGTGCGAGACGTTGGCGACGAGTTCCTTGCGCTGCCGGTCCTGGGCCTCCAGGTCGTCGGCCATGCGGTTGATGGTGGAGGCCACGTCGCCCAGCTCGTCGCGCCGGTCGGCGCCGCGCACCCGGCGCGTGTAGTCGCCGTGCGAGACGGCGCGGGCCACCGCGTTCATCTCGTCAAGGGGCGCGGTGAGGCTGTGCGCCACGAACTGGGTGATCAGCAGTGTGGCGATCACCGAGAAGACGGTGATGAAGCGCAGCTCGGTCTCGGTCTTCATGGCGACCAGGAGCAGTCCGGTGGTGATGAACACCGAGACGACCACCAGGGCGCCGAGCTTCGTCTTGATGGAGAACGGCTGCAGCCCTCCGAAGGGCCCGCTCATCGCAGGGCCCGCCTCACGGTGTGGGCGTCTCGAGGGCGTACCCGACGCCGTGCACCGTACGGATCCGCTCCGCGCCGATCTTCCGGCGCAGCGCCTTGATGTGGCTGTCGACGGTGCGGGTCCCCGACGCGTCGGCCCAGTCCCACACCTCGGCGAGCAGCTGCTCGCGCGAGAGCACCGCACGCGGCGTATTGGCCAGGCAGACGAGCAGGTCGAACTCGGTGGGCGTCAGATGGACGTCCTCGCTGCGCACCCGCACTCGCCGCTGGGCGTGGTCGATCTCCAGCTCGCCCAGGCGCAGGATGCCGCTGCGGGGCGTGGTCGCGGCGAGCGCGGCCCGCTCGACCCTGCGCAGCAGGACGTGCACGCGCGCCGCCAGCTCCCGCATGGAGAACGGCTTGGTCATGTAGTCGTCCGCGCCGACGCCGAGCCCGACCAGCATGTCCGTCTCGTCATCACGCGCGGTGAGCATGAGGACGGGGACGGGCCGCTGGGCCTGCACCCGGCGGCACACCTCCAGGCCGTCGAAGCCCGGCAGCATGATGTCGAGAATCAGCAGATCGGGCTGCCACGCCTGGGCGGTGTCGACCGCCGAGGGCCCGTCGCCCGCCGTTTGCACGACAAAACCCTCGGCGCGCAGCCGGGCGGCGATGGCGTCGACGATCGTCGGGTCGTCCTCGACCACCAGCACCCGGCGCTGAGCGCCGGGCATCGCCGCCGTAGCGCCGTTGTGGGAGGTGTGTGTCTGCTCCATCGCCCCGCCCCTGACACTGATCGCTTGTGTTCGGTCAGCAGGGTACGGGTCGCGAAGGCACCTCGGCTACGCAGCCCTTACGCCGAGGTGCACCACGTCGGGGACGCCTCGGGCAACGGGGATCTCTTTGGTGCGTACCCCACAGAATCCGGCATTCCGTAGAGCGTCGTCGAAAGCGGACGAGGGCTGGGCGGACCAGACGGCGAGTACTCCGCCGGGGTTGAGGCGTGCTTTGCAGGAGGCCAGACCGGTAGGCGAGTAAAGGGAGTTGTTGTCCTCCGTCACGGTCCAGTCGGGTCCGTTGTCGATGTCGAGACAGAGGGCGTCGTACGTGTCCCGCGTCCTGACCAGGTGGGCGACCAGGTCTGTGTGCAGGATCTCGGTGCGGGAATCGGCGAGTGCCGCGCCGGAGAGCTCGGCGAGGGGCCCTTCGCGGTGCCAGTCGATGATCGCCTGCTCGCGCTCGACCACGGCGATGCGCCCCCAGCGGGGATCCGCGGCGGCGTGGGCGAGGGAGAAGCCGACGCCGAGTCCGCCGATCAGGACATCGGGCGCGGGCCTGTCGTCGAGGGCGTCGCGCGCCGCGTCGACGAGCAATCGCTCCGAACGTCCGTTCGAGGTGTCCATCAGGAAGCAGCCGTTGGCGATGATCTGCAGCAGCTCACCGTGGCGCCGCAGTACGACTTCGCCGTACGGCCCCTCGCGCCGGTCGAGGACGACGGGGGCGGTGGTGTGGGTGTGCATGGGCGCCAGCGTAGAAGCTACTGCCGCGAGCCGTAAGCGAGTTATGCGGCCGCACCCCGCAACGCGAAATGAACCCAAGAGGTTGCTGTGAATCGCCCCTCACGTGGCGTCGGTCATAGACAACGCCGGAAAAAGAGGCAAAGGGTGGGCGAAGACGGAAGGAGCGCCTCACCCGTGAACCACAGCGTGAAGTCCCCCGAGGTCATGCCCGGACCCCAGGAGGACCCGGAGCCGCCCCTGAACGGAATCCCCGCGCAGCAGCCCCCACCGGCGGACGGTCGCGCTCGAAACGGGAGGGGACGTACCGGTATTCCCGCCCGGAGCACAGTGGCGCAGGCTCCAGGGGCGAGCTCGGAGGCGCCGGCGCAAGGATGGCGAGGACGGGTATACCGGGACGGCCCCGCCCCTGAACAGACGGAGCGCACCCAGCAGCGGACTGGCACCCGGCAGCGGACTGGCACCCAGCAGCGGACCGGAACCCCGCAGCGAATCGGAACCCCGCAGCGGACCGGAACCCCGCAGCGGACCGGAGCCCCGCAGCGGACCAGCGCCCCCCTCCGCCACCCCCTCCACCCGTGGCACCTCCTCCCCACCCCCAAGGGTGCCCCCTTCACCTTCGTCTACGCCCTGGTCCTCGCGGCCACGTCCCTCCTCACCGAGTACGCCGCCCCGAGCCTCGTCGACTCCCTGCTCCAGAGCTCCAGCACGGACGTGACCAACCTCGCCCACGCCCCCGGCCTGGTCCTGGTGGCCAGCGCCCTGTGGATCGCGGGCGGCATCACCTCGCCGTACGCGATCGGCTTCCTGCTCGTCCTGACCGCACTGGAACGCCGCATCGGCGCCTGGCGCACCGCGGGCGTCTTCCTGCTCGGGCACGGCGTCGCCACGCTCGCCACCGAGGTCCCCGTCGGCCTCTCGGTCCTCGCGGGGCACCTGCCCGACAGCTCCCTGCACCGCCTCGACTACGGCATCAGCTTCGGCGTGGCGGCCAGCGTCGGCGCGCTGGCGGGCCTGCTCGCGCCGTGGCTGCGCTGGACCGTCCTGGCGGGCTTCGGCCTGATGCTGGTCGAGGACCTGATCGAGTTCGCCGACCCGATGACGAACTGGGGCCACCTCCTGGCGCTCCTGATCGGCGTGGCCACCTGGCCGCTGCTCGGCCGCGGGCGTCAGTCCCGGGGTCCTTCGGGCCGCGCCCCGCACCGGACGTAGAGCGCACCGCCGCAGACGAAGAGGCCGCAGGCCACCGCCCACGACGCGCCCTGCGGCCCCGGCTGCATCAGCCAGGCCCAGAGCGCGGCGGCACCCCCGGGGTCGGGCGCCGCGAGGTAGACCGCACTGCCGTACGCCAGCACCGGTAGCCAGCTCAGCCGCGCCCCGATCAGCGCGGCGGCCCCGGCCACGAGCCCCACGTCCCCGAGCACGTTCCGCAGCCCGACGCCGATCGCCGAGGCGGCGAGGAGCGGGCCGAGCACGACGACGGGGACCCGGACGGTGCCGCCGTGGCTCGCGAGGGTGAGGGGCAGGGTCCGCGCCCTGGCGTGCAGGAGGCTGCCGGAACGGTTCAGGAGGAGATTCACGGGGACGGGACCTCCTTCGGGGCGCAGGGACCGGCAGCGAAGTACTCCGTCAGGTACGCGGTGCGCTCCGCTGTCGTCAGGGCCTCGATCCGCCGAAACCGCCGCTCCGCTCGCGGCCCGTAGTACGCGAAGGACGGCGACGGCGCGAGCCACTGGAGCACCGCGTCGTTGACGGCGGTCGCCCGCTCCGCGTCCGCGCCCTCGGTGGCGCGGGCCGGACAGTCCGCGGCCAGCAGCTCACCGGCCACCGCGTTCGCGTACGAGGCGGGGTCGACGAGCCGGTCGCGCACGACGGCGGGCTCCAGGTCCGCGAGGCGCCCCGTGGTGCCGGGCCCACCGCCGGGGCCGGGCTCCCACCGACTGTCTTCCCCCTGCCGCGAGGGCCCGCCGACCAGCCGCTCCGGCACCCCGCGCAGCTTCGTCCGCAGATCCGTCAGCGCCGCGCTCACCTGCGGGGTGCCGTCGTCGCAGACGAGGGCGGCCGCGCCGGATCGGGGCGCCACACGCCGTCGCCGGTGTGCACCAGGAGCGCCGCCGCGCAGGCCGCCGCCGCGAACGGGGCGAGGGCCAGGGCCACGTCCGCGTACTCCAGCCCGACGTGTTCCTCCGCGGACGGGGCGGTCTCCGTCAGGGGGCCGGTGGCGATCACGGGCGTCCTCGGCTGTGCGCGCCGCGATCACCCACAGCCAGCCGCCCGCCTCGCGGCCCCGGTGCGAACCGGCCGAGCGCCACACGGTCATGAAGGTGTCCTGCAGTACTTCGCGTACGACGTCGGGGTCGCCGCAGCGCCGTGCGAGCCGCGCGTGCAGCCAGCCGGCGTGCCGGTCGTACAGCGCGGCCAGCGCATCCGCGTCCTCGTCGGCGACGGACCGCAGCAGCGCCCCGTCGTCGTCCGGGGCGGCCCCCATGGGGCGGAACAGTCTCACGCCCTCTCTATCGGGCGTACGCCGCTCACCGGTTTCCTGATCGCTCAGAGCGAACACGCCCCGGGGAACATCCCGAAGCTCATAAGCATTGAGTCGATACAGCTCAACTTGAGTGCCGAAGGGGAGATCATGGCTTCGACGTCCACACCGCTCACTCTGCCCGTGCTTCCGCTGGACGACGAGGTCGTCCTGCCCGGCATGGTGGTGCCGTTCGACCTGTCCGACGCCGACGTACGAGCCGCCGTGGAGGCGGCCCAGGCGGCCGCGAGGTCCAGTGGCGACAGCAAGCCGAAGGTGCTGCTTGTTCCGCGCATCGACGGCACGTACGCGTCGACCGGCGTGCTCGGCACCGTCGAGCAGGTGGGCAGGCTCTCGGACGGTGACCCGGGCGCCCTCATCCGCGGCCGCGGCCGCGTCCGCATCGGCGCGGGTACGACGGGGCCCGGCGCGGCCCTCTGGGTGGAGGGCCTGCGGCTCGACGACTCGGTCCCCGAGCCTTCCCCAAGCTCTCAACTCCGTTCGAGCAGGGGAGGCCCCACCCCCGGCGCCGTCACCGAACTCGTCACGGAGTACAAGGCGCTCGCCACCAGCTGGCTGAAGAAGCGCGGCGCCTGGCAGGTCGTCGACCGCGTCACGCAGATCGACGACGTCTCCGCGCTCGCCGACAACTCCGGCTACTCGCCGTTCCTGACCACGCAGCAGAAGATCGAACTCCTGGAGACCGAGGACGCGGTCGCCCGGCTCAAGCTCGCCACCGCGCAGCTGCGCGAGCACCTCGCCGAGCAGGACGTCGCCGAGACCATCGCCAAGGACGTCCAGGAGGGCGTGGACAAGCAGCAGCGCGAGTTCCTGCTCCGTCGCCAGCTGGACGCCGTGCGCAAGGAACTGCGCGAGATCAACGGCGAGCAGGAGGGTGAGGAGTCCGACGACTACCGCGCCCGCGTCGAGGCCGCGGACCTGCCCGAGAAGGTCCGCGAGGCCGCCCTCAAGGAGGTCGACAAGCTGGAGCGCTCCAGCGACCAGTCGCCCGAGGGCTCCTGGATCAGGACCTGGCTGGACACCGTCCTGGAACTGCCCTGGAACGAGCGCACCGAGGACGAGTACGACATCAAGGGCGCCCAGGAGATCCTCGACGCCGAGCACTCCGGGCTTCAGGACGTGAAGGAGCGCATCACCGAGTACCTCGCGGTGCGCAAGCGCCGCTCCGATCGCGGCCTCGGCGTCGTCGGCGGCCGCCGCGGCGGCGCGGTGCTCGCCCTGGTGGGCCCGCCCGGCGTCGGCAAGACCTCGCTCGGCGAGTCCGTGGCGCACGCCATGGGCCGCAAGTTCGTGCGGGTCGCGCTCGGCGGCGTACGCGACGAGGCGGAGATCCGCGGCCACCGCCGTACGTACGTCGGGGCGCTGCCCGGGCGCATCGTGCGGGCCATCAAGGAGGCCGGGTCGATGAACCCGGTCGTGCTCCTGGACGAGATCGACAAGGTGGGCTCCGACTTCCGGGGCGACCCGGCCGCCGCCCTCCTCGAAGTGCTCGACCCGGCGCAGAACCACACGTTCCGCGACCACTACCTGGAGGTCGAACTCGACCTCAGCGACGTCGTCTTCCTCGCCACGGCGAATGTCCTGGAGGCCATCCCCGAGGCTCTGCTCGACCGCATGGAGCTGGTCAGGCTCGACGGCTACACCGAGGACGAGAAGGTCGTCATCGCCCGCGACCACCTGCTCACGCGCCAGCTGGAGCGGGCGGGCCTGGACAAGGACGAGGTGGTCCTCGACGAGGGCGCGCTGCGCAAGCTCGCCGGTGAGTACACGCGCGAAGCGGGCGTACGCAACCTGGAGCGGTCCATCGCGCGGCTGCTGCGCAAGGTCGCGGCCCAGCACGAACTCGGCGAGCGGGAGCTGCCGTTCACGGTGAAGGACGAGGACCTGCGCGGGCTCATCGGGCGGCCGCACCACGTACCCGAGTCCGCCCAGGACCCGGCCGAGCGCCGCACCGCGGTGCCCGGCGTGGCCACCGGGCTCGCGGTCACCGGGGCGGGCGGCGACGTCCTCTTCGTGGAGGCGTCCCTCGCGGACCCGGAGACCGGTGCGTCGGGGCTCACGCTCACCGGTCAGCTCGGCGACGTGATGAAGGAGTCGGCGCAGATCGCGCTGAGCTTCCTGCGCTCGCACGGCGCCGAACTGGAGCTGCCGGTCGGCGACCTGAAGGACCGGGGCGTGCACATCCACTTCCCGGCGGGCGCGGTGCCCAAGGACGGGCCGAGCGCGGGCGTCACGCTGACGACCGCCCTCGCGTCGCTGCTCAGCGGGCGGCTCGTCCGCACGGACGTGGCGATGACCGGTGAGATCTCGCTGACCGGGCGTGTCCTGCCGATCGGCGGCGTCAAGCAGAAGCTGCTGGCCGCGCACCGCGCCGGGATCACCACGGTGATCATCCCCAAGCGGAACGAGGCGGACCTCGACGATGTCCCCGCCGAGGTCCTGGAGAAGCTCGACGTGCACCCGGTCACGGATGTCCGCCAGGTGCTCGAACTGGCCCTGACGGAGGCCGAGGTGAGGATCCCGGCCGCCGCGTAGGCGACGCGGAGGGAAGCGGCCGCCCCCGGTACCGGGGGCGGCCGCTCCGTCGCACGCTCAGCCGTTGGCGAGCGCGACCACCCTGTCCAGGGCGCCGTTGAACTTGTTGTGGTCACCGACCGTCGGGCCCGACGAGGTGTACTGCCACATCGTGTGGAAGCCCCAGCCCGCCGGGAGTTCACCCGGGCTGGTGTTGTAGCGGGGGATCCACAGCGGGTTGGTGGAGCCGAAGCCGCCGTAGTTGCCGGTGCACTGCTTCCACCAGCTGGTGGCGGTGTAGATCACCGCGTCGCGCCCGGTGCGCGCCTTGTACGTGGTCAGGAAGTCCCGGATCCAGCTGACCATCGCGGACTGGGACTTGCCGAAGCAGGCGGCGCCGTACGGGTTCCACTCGATGTCGAGCGCGCCGGGCAGCGTCCTGCCGTCGCGCGACCAGCCGCCGCCGTTGCTCGCGAAGTAGTTGGCCTGGGCGGCGCCGGAGGAGGTGTCGGGCGTCGCGAAGTGGTACGCGCCGCGGATCATGCCCACGCCGTACGAACCGTTGTACTGCTGGGCGAAGTAGGGGTTCTTGTACGAGGTGCTCTCGGTGGCCTTGACGTAGGCCCACTTCACGCCGCTGTTCCACAGCGTCTGCCAGGCGACGTTGCCCTGGTGGCTGCTGACGTCGACGCCCTCGGTCTGGGCGGCGTCACCGCCGGTGGGCCGACCGCCCTGGCCGTCGTGTTCGATGACGCCCTGGCCGAGCCGCGCGGTGCCGCGGTCGGGGACGTCGTCCGCCTGGGCCGCCGTGGGGAGCGTCAGGAGGAGGGAGAGAGCGGACAGTACTGCGAGGAGAACCCCCGCCGGCGACAAGCGCGAGCGGCGGGCCGGTCCGGGTCTGTGCACGGGCATCTTCGTGCCTCCGAAGGCCTCGGTGGTGCTCGGTGGGGACCTGTCGACATGCTGTGGTGTGAACATGTCACTTGAAAAGCTACGCACGTAGACCCGGGTGAGGGAAGAGGGCGCGGGTTGTGCCGTTGGTCCACTCCTGTGACGGTGCCATCGGGGCGGCACCGTCCCGACCTTGCGAAATACTGGTCAGGCCGCTGCCACGACGGGCACGGCGAGCGGGCCATCCGGCGATAACTTTCAGAATCGGGAAAGCGGGACATGGGTGCTGCAGAAGAGGGCGTGACGGGCGGGGCGCACGACGGCGTCGAACAAGGGGTGGACAGCGAGTTCCTCTCCCTCGAACGGGAGTTGTCGCTCCTGATGCGCCGCGCGCGGGCCTCGTCCGGCGAGATGGCGCGCCAGGTCCACCCCGACCTGGAGCCCGCCGCGTACGGCCTGCTCGTCTGTCTGGACGACTCGGGCCCGCAGCGGGCCACCGACCTCGCCGCGTACATCGGCGTCGGCAAGGCCACGATGAGCCGTCAACTGCGTGCCCTCGAAGAACTCGGCCTGGTGGCCCGCGAACCCGACCCCGCCGACGGCCGCGCCTGGCTGATCCAGCTGACACCGGACGGCCGCACCCGCTTCCGCACGGTGCGCGCGGGCCGCCGCGCCCAGTACGTACGCCGCCTCGCGGGCTGGGACCGGGCGGAGGTCGCCGAACTCGCCCGCCTCCTCGGTCAGCTGAACGAGAGCGCGGACACCTGAGGGGTGCGGGCGCCCGGGCGATTTCCGACCGGGCGCCCGCGGAACAGGCCTACTTCGCGCCGAAGACGACCGCCAGCGGCTGCTTCTTCTTGTAGACCTCGGAGGGCTCGCTGACGTGGTCGGCGCCCAGGTAGAGGCGCTCACCGGCGAAGAGGGTGCGCCGGTCCGTCTCGAAGCGGCTCTCCATCTCGTAGCTCGCGCCCGGGTTCTGCATGACCTTCGTCTTCTTGTACGAGGCCGGGTCGATCCGCCAGACCGCGCCGCCCGTCTCGCCGACGATGTCCGCGTCCTGGTACACCACGACCTTGCCGCCGCCGTCCACGCCGACCGGGGTCATGGCGCCCGCGGCGGTGCCGGGGACCGTGCCCTTCTTCTTGCCGGTCTTCAGGTCGAAGGCGACGACGTCGTTGTCGGCGGCGGAACCGGGCCCTGGATCGCGGGTGGGCAGGAAGAGCGTCCCCGACTTCTCGTCGACCGCGAGCTGCCTGCAGTCCGTGACGTTCGTGCTGGGGCATTCGGCGTCGTACTTGCCGTACTTGCCGCCCTTCGTGCCGATCGTGGCGAGCGGCTTGCCGCGCGCCGCGCCGTCGTCGATCGTCAGGAACGCGGTGATGCCGGAGCCGCCGGGGGAGTCCCCGTCGTCGACGGCGACCACCAGCGGCTCGGCGGAGACCACGTGGGCGTGCTCGATGCCCTGCTCGAACGCGTACGCCGACTTCACCGCGCGCGTCGCCGGGTCGATGGTCTGCAGGGTCAGCTTCGGGTGGTCGGTGTCGCCGCAGTCGCGCACCGCGACCAGCTTCTCGCCCTCGCCCGCGAAGCCCTCCGCGGGGCACTTCTCGTCGTCGGTGCTCGCGGGCGACCACAGGGGCTTGCCGCCCGTCGTCCAGCCCGCGCTGCCGCCGGTGCCCGCCGCGGCGACCGTGCCGCCGCCGATGGTCACCTCGTCGAACATCTGGCGGCCGCCGTAGGTGTCGAGGCCCTGTTTCCGCCAGAGCAGCTTGCCCTTGTCCAGGTCGACGAGGCCGACTTCGGTGCAGACCGCGGGGTCGTCCTTGTCGTCGCGGAAGAGGACCGCGATCAGCCCTTCGGAGGTGGCCTGCGGCGAGGACCAGCAGACCTCGCCGCCGAGCGGTATCTCCCACTCTGCTTTTCCGCCGGACAGCGGATATCCGGAAATCTTCTTCAGGTCGGTCTTCACGAAGTTCTTTTCCGTGGTCCACATTCCCATCGCGCCCGCCAGTTCGCTCACCTTGGCGGTGGGCACCTGGCCGAGCAGCGCGGCGTCGACGGCCGATGACTCCGCGCCGCCGTCACCGCCTTCGCCCCCGCTGTCCGACTCGCCCGGTCCGCAGCCGGTGACGGCCAGCGCGGCGGCGAGCACCGCGCCGAAAATGACTGCCCTGCGCGACATTCAATTCCCTCTCGTGCGTGGGCGCATGGCCGGACGCGGCCAGGCGGCTCCCTCGGCTGCCGATCCTTCCCTTTCGCGGTTCGGAATTTCAACACCGAATCCCTTATCTCTGCTTCAGTTGAAATGATCCCGAGATGGGAAAGGGGAAGAAAGAGAAAGAGAGTGAAAGAGAGTGAAAGGGTGGGAGAGGGTGGGGAGCTGGATCAGAATTCCGCGTACACCACCGCCGCGTCGTCGTGCCGCTTCCCGCGCGGGAAGGCGAGACCCTGCGGGTCAGCCGTCTCCAACTCGCGCACCCGGTCGATCAGATGCTGCGGACCCTCCTTGCGCAGGAGCGCGAAGCACTCGGTCCAGTCGCCCTCGTGGAACGTGTCGGTCCAGCGGCCCGCGCCGTCGGTGAGCGCCGCCACCGCCGTCATCTCGGCCCGCGCGCTCTCGCCGACGACCGCGCGCAGGGCGGCCGTGGGGTCGGCCGCGGCGGTGAAGAAGCCGTCCTCCGCGTTGCGCAGGGCCTCGACCTTCGCCGCGTAGGCGCGGCCCGCCACCTCGCGCTCGGCCGAGCCGCGCGGCAGGGCGCGCACCTGGTCGCGCATGGTGCGGACCGCGGGCGGCAGCTCGGCCAGGCGCCGGTCGAGGATCGCGGTCACCGCGCCGCGGGGTCCCGCGAGGAGCAGCGCCGAGTCGGAGAGGACGAGGTGCTCGACGCGCTCCTCGTCCCAGCGCACCAGGACCACGGTGGCCTGCGGGGTACGCGGGTGAGAAAGGTCACAGGTTGAACTATGGGCGTCGGCGGTACGCGAGATGGACTCCGCCAGGATCTCAGGCAGCGTCATATCCCGCCGTGAAACGGACAGTTCACTCAATGCGCCGCCGAGTCGCGCGGTGAACCAGGGGACGGAATGCAGACAGCCCACCGCCCCCTCGGGCGGCGTGACGCCGTCGAGGAGGACGAGCGATCCGCCCTGTCCGGAAGCGGGTAGCGCGACCGACGCGTAGTCCTCGTTGGGGCGCGTGGGGTCGCCGGGTTCGGTGGCGAGTTCGATACGCATCCGGCCAGTCTGCACGACCCCTTCACAAGGCCCACCAGAAGCCGCAAAGGGGTGGATGAATGGCCCGTACCAGCGGAAGGCGCGCCTGAATTCGGCCGGAATGATCACCTCCGCCGGGGTGTGGCGGCGCATCCTGCCAAAGCCTGTGGGAGACGTCCAACCGGCACACCGCGCGGGCCCGCGACCCCGCCGACCGGGACTTGCCCGCCAACTCCCCGCCGATGTTCACTCCTTCGGGTGGCCGGGCAGGCGATGCCCGACCGCCACTCACCGGCACTGGAAGGGTCGGGAGCCGTACCGGGGGCGCGCTCGTGTTGACAGATCGTCACCCGGGCCCGAGGGCAGACGAAAAACCAAGAATGCGAGCACCGGTGCAGAAGATGCGGCCTGGGCGCAAAGGCAAGCAGTCGGCCTCCCAAGGGGCCACGCCGGGCGCGACCACCCCGACCGAGCGTGCGCCGGAGCGCACCGCCACGGATCCGTCAGCGGCGCCGCCCGCGGCCTCCTCGACCCCGGGACCTGCCTCGCCCGCCCCCGGAGACCCGTCTGCCGCCGGAGACCCGTCCACCTCCACCGCCCCGTCCGCCCCGGGCGACTCAGGGCCCGCGCCGTCATCGAGCACCCCCACCGATCACGCCGCCGCGCCCGAGCCGTCCCCCGTGGCGGCCTCCTTCGCCCCCGCGCCGCACGTCACCAAGGCGCCCACCGCGCGCGTACGCAATCGGCTGATGGTCGCCGTGGCCGTGGTGGCCGCCGCCATCGTCGGAGCGGGCGCACCCGCCATCGTCGCCGCCTCCGGTCAACTGAACGACGCGCAGAGCCTGGTGACGCTCGCCGAGCGGACCCAGCAGGCGGTCTCCCTCGGCCATTCGCTGGCCGACGAGCGCGACGAGGTCACCTCCTTCATCGCCGCGGGCCGCTCCCAGGGCAAGGGCCTCTCCAAGAGCCGCAGCGCCCGCGTCGACCGGCAGATCGACGAGCTGCGCGACGCCGACGCGCCCGCCGGGCTGCGCGCCGACCTCGCCGACATCGGGGCCGTCCGGAGAGAGGCGCTCACCGGCAAGAGCACCGCTCTCGAAACGCACGAGGCGTACACGAAGGTCATCGCCGAACTCCACGGACTCACCCGCGAACTGGCCGAGCGGCTGCCCCCCGAGGCCAACAAGGGCGCCCTCGCCCTCGCCGACCTCGACCACGCCGTCGAGCAGGCCGCCGCCGCCCGCGGCCTGCTGCTCGCCGCGCTCGCCGTGCCCGGCACCACGTCCACGTCGTCCGTCGACCCGGTCACAGGACTGCCCACCACCGGCACCGAGGACTCCCCGGCCGACGGCAAGCGCCGCGACGAGCTCAGCGCCGCCGCCCAGCAGGCCCACGTCCGCGAGCTGGCCGCGCTCGCCGACTTCAGCGACACGGCGGGCGACTCCGCCCGCGCGACGTACGAATCGACGGTCACCGGCTCCGAGGTCGGCACCGCGGAGAAGTACCTGGCCCGCCTCACCGACGAGCCCACGCTCTCCACCGCCGAGCGGGGCTACGACCGCAAGAAGGTCGACGCCGCGCTCTCCGCCCGGATCGAGACGATGCGCGGCACCGAGTCAGCCCTCGGCGTCGCGCGCACCAAGCAGCTCGCCCAGCTGCGCGACGACGAGGTCACCGAGCTGGAGATCCGCGTCGCGCTCGTCGGCGTCTGCCTCCTCGTCGCGGTCGGCGTCTCGATGGCGGCGGCCCGCTCGCTGACCCGCCCGCTCGCCGTGCTGCGCCTGGGCTCCGCCCGCCTCGCCACCGAGCCCGCGCCGCAGGAGCCGATCCGCTTCACCGGCCGCGACGACGAGTTCGCCCAGGTCGTACGCTCCGTCAACGCCCTGCACGGGCACGCGGCCGCGCTGCACGAGCGCGTCACCACGCTCGAAGCCGACCGCAAGCACCTCATCGGCAGGCGCGAGTCCATGGCCGACGAGCGCGAGGCCCTGCGGGCCGAACTCGCCGAGGCCTCCGTCCACTTGCAGCGGGTGCGCCAGTCCATCCACGGCACGTTCGTGAACCTGGCGCTGCGCACGCTCGGTCTGGTGGAGCGCCAGCTCGCCGTCATCGAGAACCTGGAGGACCGCGAGCAGGACCCCGACCGGCTCGCCACGCTCTTCAAGCTCGACCACTTCGCCACGGTCATGCGCAGGCACAGCGAGAACCTCCTGGTCCTCGCCGGTGCCGACCACGGACACCAGCACCCGGGCGCGGTCCCGCTGGTCGACGTGGTGCGCGCCGCCGTCTCCGAGATCGAGCGGTACGAGCGCGTCCGCATCGCCACGCTGCCGCCGCACGCGCACGTCGCGGGCTTCGCGGCGGACGACATCAGCCACCTCACCGCCGAACTCCTGGAGAACGCGACGTCGTTCTCGCCGCCCGACGCCTCCGTCGAGGTCTCCGGCTGGCTCCTGGAGAGCGGCGAGGTCATGCTCTCCGTCCAGGACGAGGGCATCGGCGTCACCCAGGACCGGATGCGCGAACTGAACGCGCGCCTGGCCGACTTCGACCCGGACGCCGCGTACGACCAGGAGGGCGGGGACGGCCTCGGCCTCGGCCTCTACGTGGTCGCCAGGCTCGCGGCGCGGCACGGGGCGCGGGTGCGGCTGCGGGACCAGAAGCAGGGGGGCGTCGCGGCGGTCGTGGTGCTGCCCAAGGCGATCCTCGCGCCCGCTCCGTCGCCCGCCGTGGTCGCGGCGCCGCGTGCGGGCGAGTCCCTGACGCACCTGCCCGGCTCCGCGGCCGAGGCCAACTCCAATGTCCTGCCCGGGCGGTTGACCACCGGCGGGGAGGATCCGCTGATCGCCGCGGCGGAGCGGACGGTGCAGTCGGCGCTGCCTGAGCTGGCTCCGGAGCCTGCGCCGTCGCCTGATCCCGAGCCTGCTCCTACGTCGGAAACGACCATGGAGCTCGTGCCTCCGCCGTCGTCCGCTGAGCCGGAACCGGGGGCTGTGCCCGCCCGCCCACGGCAGGAGCCCGAGGAGGAGTCTCCCAAGTGGGAGCGCGTCACCGACAAGGGGCTGCCCAAGCGGACGCCGAAGATCACCGCGCCCGCGCCCGCCGCGCCCAAGGTGCGGGGATCCGTGGACGCGGAGGCGCTCCGCCGCAGGCTCGGCGGCTTCCACCAGGGCGCGCTGAGCGGCCGGCGGGACGTGGAGGCCGAGATCGCGGGACAAGGCGACGAAGCGCCGCAAGGTGACGAAGCGCCGCAAGGTAACGAAAAGAACGCAGAAGCCGCAGACGTAATGGGGGATTCAGTCGAGGAGGCAAGCAGTTGACTGCGCCCATGCGCACGCCCAGTTCTTCCGCCGAAGCCGGTGCCACCGGCGCATCCACCACGAAGGACCCGTCCGCGTACGGACTCAGCAGCGAAGCCCGCAACCTGCACTGGCTGCTCACCAACCTCGTCGAGGAGGTGCCGGGCCTGCTCTCCGTCGCGGTGGTCTCCTCCGACGGTCTCCTGCTGCTGTCCTCCGACCCCGAGCGCAACGCCGAGGGGCGCCCCGCGGCGAACCCCAAAGGCCCCAAGGGTTCGAGCGCCGACCTGGCCACCATCGTGTCGGGCCTCGGTTCGCTCACCATCGGCGCCGCCAAGCTGATGGACGGCGGCGCGGTCAAGCAGACCGTCGTCGCGATGGAGGAGGGCAGCCTCTTCGTCATGTCGATCAGTGACGGCTCGCTGCTCGGTGTGCACGCCACCCCGGACTGCGACATGAGCGTCGTGGCGTACCACATGGCGCTGTTCGTCGGCCGCGCCGGGCACGTCCTCACTCCCGAACTCCGCAGCGAACTGCGCCAGTCGATGGAGAGCGCCCGATGAGCGGTAGCAGGATGAGCAGCCGTACGACGCCGAAGCTGCCGCAGCGCGGCGGTGACCGAAAACCCGCCCGGGTGCGTCCCTACTCGCTCACCGGCGGGCGGACCAGGTTCGGGCACGTGCTGCTCGTCGAGACGTTCGTCGCGAGCAACGCCGCGATCGAGGCGCCCGAGGAGCGCCTCGAACTGCCCAAGGGCAACCTCTCCACCCGTGTGATGCCGGAGATGCGGGCGATCGTCGAGATCTGCCGCCGGATGCGCACGGTCGCGGAGATCGCGGCCCTCCTCAAGATGCCGCTCGGCGTGGTCCGCGTCCTGCTGAGCGACCTCGCCGACCAGGGAAAGATCCGCGTGTACGGAACGGGCCACGGCCCGGGTCAGCCCGACCGCGCACTGCTGGAAAGGGTGCTGAGTGGACTCCGCCGTCTCTGAACTCCTCGAGGACGAGGAGCAGTTGCAGCCCTGGCAGACGGACAGGTCGCGCGCCCCGATCGCCACGAAGATCGTGGTGGCGGGCGGCTTCGGCGTCGGCAAGACGACACTGGTCACGGCCGTCTCCGAGATCCAGCCCCTCCAGACGGAGGCGCTGATGACCCAGGCCAGCGCCGAGACCGACGACCTCAGCGGCACGCCGGGCAAGACCACCACCACGGTGGCGATGGACTTCGGCCGGATCACGCTCGACGACGACCTGGTCCTCTACCTCTTCGGTACGCCGGGCCAGCAGCGCTTCTGGTTCATGTGGGACGACCTGGTGCGCGGCGCGATCGGCGCCGTCGTGCTCGCCGACACCCGGCGCCTCTCCGACTGCTTCCCCGCGCTCGACTACTTCGAGAGCTGCGGCCTGCCGTACATCGTGGCCGTCAACCACTTCGACGGCAGCGAGGAGTTCGCGGTGGCCGATGTGCGCGAGGCCCTGACGGTTCCGTCGCACATACCCGTGCTGATCATGGACGCCCGGCAGCGCATCTCGGCGATCGAGTCGCTCCTCGCCCTGGTCGGCCACGCGCTCGACGCGACCCCTGAGTAGACGCGACCCCCGAGTAAGAGCCCCGAGGAAGAAGAAGGACCCGCATGCGGAAGATACTTGTCGTGGGAGCCGGTCAGTCCGGGCTCCAGATCGCCCTCGGGCTCCAGGCGCAGGGGTACGAGGTCACCCTGATGTCCAACCGCACGGCGGACGAGATCCGGGCGGGCCGGGTCATGTCCACGCAGTGCATGTTCCACACGGCGCTCCAGAACGAGCGCGACATCCAGGCGAACTTCTGGGAGTCGCAGGCCCCGAAGATCGAGGGCGTCGGCGTCTCGGTGGCAGGCCCGGACTCCTCCCGCGTCATCGACTGGGTCGGCAAGCTCGACGGGTACGCCCAGTCCGTCGACCAGCGCGTGAAGATGGCGGGCTGGATGGAGACGTTCGCCCAGCGCGGCGGCCAGCTGGTCATCCACGGCGCCGCCGTCGGCGACCTCGACTACTTCTCGCGCGCCTACGACCTGGTGCTCGTCTCGGCGGGCAAGGGCGAGCTCGTCTCGATGTTCGAGCGCGACGCGTCCCGCTCGCCGTTCACCGAGCCGCAGCGCGCGCTCTCCGTCGCGTACGTGCACGGGCTCGGCCCGCGGCCCGAGCACCCCGAGTTCGACGCGGTCCGCTGCAACCTGGTGCCCGGCGTCGGCGAGCTCTTCGTCATGCCGACGCTCACCACGTCGGGACGCGCCGACATCCTTTTCTGGGAGGGCGTCCCCGGCGGCCCGCTCGACGTCTTCCAGGGCGTCAAGGACCCGAGCGAGCACCTGGCCCTGACCCTCGAACTCCTGGAGAAGTTCCTGCCCTGGGAGTACGCGCGCGCCACGAAGGTCGAACTGACCGACGCGGGCGGCACGCTGGCCGGGCGCTACGCCCCCACCGTGCGCAAGCCCATCGGTCACCTGCCCGGCGGCGGCCTGGTCCTGGGCGTCGCCGACGTCGTCGTCGCCAACGACCCGATCACCGGGCAGGGCTCCAACTCGGCGTCCAAGTGCGCCGCTTCGTACATCTCCTCCATCGTCGAGCACGGCGACAAGCCCTTCGACGAGGCGTGGATGCAATCGGCGTTCGACCGCTACTGGGACACCGCGCAGTGGGTCACCAAGTGGACCAACGCGATGCTGGGCGCGCCGCCCGAGCACGTCCTGAACATCCTCGGCGCGGCGGGCCAGCTGCAGCCGGTCGCCGACCGGTTCGCCAACGGCTTCAACGACCCGGCCGACTTCGAGAACTACTTCTACGACCCGGAGAAGGCCGCCGCCTACCTGGAGTCGGTCGCGCCGGGCGCCTGACCGGCGCCGTAGCCCAGGTCGCTGCCCGAGGTGGCTCCCTCGGGCAGCACCGGCGGGGTGTAGTCGCGCACGGCCCGGCCCTCGGGGTCGGGCCGTACCGCCCCGAGCACGGGGTTCGCCGCGATCGGGGAGACCTTGACCCGCGCGCCGGGCCGCGGCGCCTGGACGACCTTGCCCTCGCCCAGGTACATCGCCACGTGCGTGGCCTTCGGGAAGTAGACGACGAGGTCGCCGGGGCGCAGCTCGGACAGCGGGATGCGCCGCAGCTCGGCCCACTGCTCCTGACTCGTCCGGGGAATCTCCCGGCCCGCCCGCGCCCAGGCCCGCTGGGTCAGCCCCGAGCAGTCGTACGCCTCCGGGCCCTCGGCGCCCCACTCGTAGGGCAGCCCGATCTGCCGTACGGCGAAGTCGAGCGCACGGCCGCCCTGCGATGAGGGTGCCCGCGCGGCCTGTCCACCGCCGAGCGCGCCGGAGTCCAGGAACTGGCGCTGGGCGTCGGCCGCACCCGAGTCCTCCGCCTGCCGCAGGGCGGCCAGCTGGTCCGCGGTGAGCGCGGCGAGCAGCTCCTCGACCTCCCTGAGCTGTCCGCGTACGGTGTCCCGCTGCTTCTTCTGCCGCCCGGCGAGGGCGAGTTGGGTGTCCAGGGCCTTCTTCGCCGCGGCCGCGAGGTCGTCCGCCTTCTTCTCGCCGCCGACCAGGCGCTCCACGGCGGCGGCCCGGCCCGCGGCCACCCGGCCGATCACATGGCCCTGGTCGAGCGCGTGCTGCGGGTCGCGGGCGAGCAGCAGCCGCAGGTAGGGGGAGAGGTCGGACGAGCCCTGGTACTGCTGGCGGGCGAGGCGGCCCGCGTCGCCCTTGCTGTCGTGCACCGAGGCGCGCGCCTCGATCAGCTTCTCGTGGAGGTCAGCCGCCGTCCTGCGCTGCTTCTTGAGCTTCTCCTCGGTCGCGTTGTACGTCTCCGATGCCTCTTCGGTCGACTGGTAGAGGCGCTGGAGGTCCGTGAGCAGTTCGGCGACGGGGCGGGCGCCTGGGCCTGGGGCGGGGTCGGCTCCCGCCGGGGGAGTGGTGGTGAGCAGTCCTCCGAGCGCGGCCCCGGTGCAGGCCCATCGCAGCAGCCTTCCTGACACCTCATCACCTCCGGTGCGGGCCAGGACCTCCGGCGCGCACCGTGAGCATCGGGCCGGGTGCCGTGGTCCGCCTCCGGGCGGTGGGCGGGTGGCGCAATGAGGTCACTCGTCCAGTGAACGTCGGCGTGGGGTGTTGCCTCGGGGCGTACGTGCGTTTCCGCGGGCCGCATGTGGCTGGTCGCGCAGTTCCCCGCGCCCCTTACAGGGGCCCGGTAGCCTCGCGCCCGCGCGGCGGAGCCGCACATGTCGCAGCCCCGCGCCCCTTACGGGGCGCCTCCGTGCCGGTCAGTCCTTGTTCGGCTTCGACCACGGCCACTTCAGGCCCGTGTTCTTGTCGCCGTCGGCGTCGTACTCGTACCGCCACTTCGGAGTCAGCGCGAGCCGCCTTCCGGTCTCCGCCGCCACCCGGCGGTAGACGAGCACCGTCGGCGGGCCGCCCGCGTCGTCGGGGACGGGGACGCGGTACACCTTCGGCGGGTGCCCGGTCTGTCCGAGCAGGACGGGCAGCACGCGGCCGTCCAGCGGGCCGCCGACAAAGGGGGTGTCTTCGCTCTTCACGGCACCAGTGTCACACCGCGGGTCACAGCAGGTGCGCCGCGTCGCTGACCACGGGCAGCACGCGCCGCGCGAGGCCGCCCACGGGTCCCTCCGGCGTCTCCAGGGCCAGCGCCCACCGCACGACCCCCGCGGTCTGCTCGTCGCGGCCCGCCGTCGTCACGAGCACCGCCATGAACTGCTCGACGAGCATGTCCCGCAGCTCGTCGAGCGGCGGCTGCTTGTCCTCGTCCAGCCAGATCAGCGAGGCCGCCTCGACCGCGGTGATCCACATCCGCACGGTCATCCGCAGCCGGGGCCCGGGCTCGGGCACGTCCAGGTGGGCCAGGATGTTCTCGGCCGCGGCCCTGCGCACCCCGTCCACGATGGCGGTGGTCCGCGAGGTCTCCACGACGCTGCCGCCCTGGAGGAGTGCGCTGAACCCCGTGTCGTGCTGGTCGACGAAGGCCAGGTACCGGTCGAGCGCGCGGGAGAGGCGCTGGGTGAGCGGTCCCTGCGGGGGCTCCGCGAAGCACTGCTCCAGCTCGTCCGCCGCGGACCGCAGCGCCGCCTCGTACAACTGCTGCTTGCCGCCGGGGAAGTAGCGGTAGACGAGCGGCCGCGAGACCCCGGCCGCCTCGGCGACGTCGTCGAGATTGACCTCCTCGGGCGCGCGGTGCGCGAAGAGACCAAGCGCGGACTCCAGCAACTGCCTCCGCCGCGCTTCGACGCTGAGGCGGCGGTACGCACGGGTGGTTGCTGTCGGGGTCATGCCCGCAGCGTAACTCGGGGTGGGCCCCTTTAGGGGCGCGGGGAACTGCGCGAGCAACCAGGAGCAACCCGCAGCCGAGCGCCGAGCTCTAGGCGAGAAGCCCGGACGACTTCCACAGTCGTCGCCCTGCACCCCGCATGACCCCGATGTCGTCCAAGAAGTCGGTGAGCCGCTTCGCGCCCGTCTGCATGACCTCCCGACGGTGCCCGCTCGCCTTCACCTGCGCCACCGCCTCCCGCCGGTCGAGGCCGACGTTCGTGTACACCTCGGGGTTCACGAAGGCGATGGAGAAGACCCGGGCCGCCTCACCGCAGCTGACCCGCGTCAGCGCCCGCTCCCAGCGGGGCGCGGTCACCATCTGGCGCCGCAACTCCTCCCGGGCGTACCGCACGTGGCGGGCCTCCTCCACGACGTGGATGCGGGTCACGCCGCGCACCAGCGTCTGGACGCGCTCGTCCGGGAACGTGAGGCGCTGCATCCAGTCGAGGATCTCCTCGCCGAGCAGCGTGCAGGCGAAGGAACCGGGGGTCGTGGAGACGGTCTTGAGGACGCGCGCGAGGTTGTGGTTGAGGCGCGTGACGGGGTACGTCGGGGCGCCGCCCTTCTGGATCATCCGCGCGAACATCATCGAGTGCCTGCACTCGTCGGCGATCTCGGTCAGCGCGTACCGCACGTGCGAGCTGGTCAGCGACTTGTCGTAGATGTGCCGGACGAGCAGCTGCATCAGGATGATCTCGAACCAGATGCCGAGCGAGGCGAGCGAGGCGGCCTCGTGCCGGGCGAGGTCGAGGCGCTGCTCCTCGGACATCCGCTTCCACATCGGGGTGTCGTAGAGGGAGACGAGCTCGGGCGGCCAGAACCACTTGCCCTCCTCGACCGGTGCGTCCCAGTTGAGTTCCTCGTCGGGGTCGAAGGAGTGTTTGGCGGAGGATTCGAGGAGGCGGACGGCGACCTGTTCCCGGTCTTTGAGCAGGCCGAGCGCGTCTCGCAGGCCGTCGAGCGAAACGTCTTCCGTCACGGTCGTCATGGCTGTTCCTGCCTTCACATACAGAGGCGCGTTACCGGCGGTCACCACTTATGAGACTGCTTGTCAGCAAGGGCGTCAATCCCTCGCGCACGACTTGTTGACCCTTGGTATAGCAGCGTGTGAGCCTGCCCGTATGTCGACGCACGAGCTCTACACCACAACAACCGGAGGGCTCAACTGGCAGGTTCCATCGGCCAGTTCGGCCCGCTTCAGCTGGGAGTACGACGAAGGGCGCGACCGCCTCCTTGCCCTCTACCAGAAGGGCAAGGACAAGCAGTGGGACGGCAACAAGCGCATCGACTGGGGCCTGGAGGTCGATCCGCTCGACCCCCTCGGCAGCCCCGACGAGTCGATGTCGCTCTACGGCACGCCCTACTGGGCGAAGATGACCGACAAGGACAAGGGCGAGCTGCGTAAGCACTACACCTCCTGGCAGTTCAGCCAGTTCCTGCACGGCGAGCAGGGCGCGATGGTGTGCGCCGCGCGCATCGTGGAGTCCGTCCCCGACCTGGACGCGAAGTTCTACTCCGCCACCCAGACCATGGACGAGGCCCGGCACGCCGAGATCTACGGACGCTTCCTGCACGAGAAGATCGGGATGCTCTACCCGATCAACGACAACCTCCAGTCGCTGCTCGGCGACACCCTGCGCGACTCCCGCTGGGACATGCCCTACCTCGGCATGCAGGTTCTCATCGAGGGCCTCGCGCTCGCCGCCTTCGGCATGATCCGCGACACCACCGACAAGCCGCTGCCCAAGCAGATCCTGGCGTACGTCATGCAGGACGAGGCCCGGCACGTGGCCTTCGGGCGGATGGCCCTGCGCGACTACTACCAGCAGCTCACCGACGCGGAGCTGCGCGAGCGCGAGGAATTCGTCATCGAGGGCTGCTACCTGATGCGCGACCGGCTGCGCGGCGTGGAGGTCCTGGAGAACTTCGGCATCCCCGCGGCGCAGGCGGCGGAGTACAGCGAACAGTCCGAATTCCTGGCGCTCTTCCGCCAGTTGCTGTTCTCCCGCATCGTGCCGTGCGTCAAGGACATCGGCCTGTGGGGCAAGCGCCTGCAGCAGGCGTACGTCGACATGGGCGTCTTCGAGATGGGCAACGCCAACCTCGACCAGCTCATGGCCCAGGACGAGGAGATCGCCGAGAAGCTCGACGCGGAGCGTTTCGCCGCCGAGGAGCACGCGCGCGTGGCGGAGGTGTCGGACGCGATCGCGTCCGGTGAGGCGGTCTGACCACGGAGGTCGCGCGCCAGCGCGTCAGGGCTTCAGTGCCGCCTCCATCACCGCCTTCGCGATCGGCGCCGCGCTGCCGCCCCCGCTGATGTCCCCGCGGTCCGCCGACGCGTCCTCGACGACGACCGCGACGGCCACCGCGGGCTCACCGGCGTCGGCGGCCTGCGCCCAGGAGACGAACCAGGCGTACGGCGTGCCGGAGTTGTCGATGCCGTGCTGGGCGGTGCCGGTCTTGCCGCCCACCGTCGCGCCGGGGATCGCCGCGTTCTTCCCGGTGCCCTCCTCGACGACGTCCGTCATCATCTCGCGCAGCTGCATCGCGGTCGCCGGATTCATCGCCTGGCGCAGGGACTTGGTGCCGGTCGTGTCGACGACGTCGCCGTCCCGCGTGGTCGTACGGTCCACCAGATAGGGGGACTTGACCGAGCCGCCGTTCGCGACGGCCGCCGAGACCATCGCCATCTGCAGCGGCGTGGCCCGGGTGTCGTACTGCCCGATGGCGGAGAGCGCCAGCTGGGCCTTGTCCATCGAGGTGTCGAAGTTGCTGGCCGCGACGGACGAGGGGATCTTCAGGCCGCTGTCGTTGAACCCGAAGTTCCGCGCCGTGCCCGCCATGTCGCTCAGTCCGGTGTCGACACCGAGCTTGGCGAACACCGTGTTGCACGACCACTGGAAGGCGTAGCGCAGGCTCGCGTTGGTGCAGCCGTCCACCTCGTTGGTCAGCTGGGTGCTGGTGCCGGGCAGCGTGTACGGGTTCGGGGACCTGGTCGCCGCGTCCAGGTCCGTCACCACGCCCGCGTCGAGCGCCGCGGCCGCCGTCACCACCTTGAACGTCGAACCGGGCGGATAGGTCTGGCGGATCGCCCGGTTCAGCATCGGCTTGGCCGCGCTGGAATTCAGCTCGGCCCAGGAGTCCGCCACCGACTTGCTCGTCCCGGAGAGCCGTTCGGGATCGTACGAAGGGGTGCTCACCAGCGCGAGGATCTTCCCGGTGGAAGGCTCGATCGCGGCGACCGCGCCCTTCTTGCCGCCGAGCCCCGCGTAAGCGGCCTGCTGCGCGGCCGACTTGATGGTGGTGACGACCTTGCCGCCGGGGTTCTGCGCGCGCGTGATGTCGTTCCACAGGGGGAGCGGGGCGAGCATCGGGTCGGTGCCGGAGAGGATGTCGTCCTCGGCGTTCTCCAGGAACGTCGTGCCGTACACCTGCGAGGCGAAGCCGGTCACCGGCGCGTACAACGGGCCGTTCTTGTAGGTGCGTTCATAGCGGAGCTGCTCCCCGGTGTCCTTGGAGCCGGTGACCGCGCGGCCGTCGACGACGATGTCGCCGCGCGGTTGGTCGAAGCGGACGATGGCGCCCCGGCGGTTGGCCGGGTTGTCGTCGAGCGCGTCGGACTGGACGACCTGCACGCGGGTGGCGTTGACGAGCAGCGCGATCAGGAGCAGCGCGCAGAACGCGGCGGCGTGCCGGATGTATCGGGTCACCTGGCCTCCTTGTCCGCCCTGTCCGCCCTGTCCGCGTTGCCGACGGGCTGGGCGCGCGCCGAGTCGCTGACCCGGATGAGCAGCGCCACGATGATCCAGTTGGTGACGACCGACGAACCGCCCTGCGCGAGGAACGGCATCGCCATGCCGGTGAGCGGGATGAGCCCCATCACGCCGCCCGCGATCACGAACACCTGGAGCGCGACGATCGAGGCGAGCCCGATGGCGAGCAGCCGCCCGAAGGAGTCGCGCAGGGCGAGCCCCGCGCGGTAGCCGCGCTCCACGAGCAGGGCGTAGAGCAGGAAGATCGCGCAGAGCCCCGTGAGGCCCAGTTCCTCGCCCGCCGTCGCCAGGATGAAGTCGGACTTGGCGGCGAAGCCGATGAGGATGGAGTGGCCCGCGCCGAGCCCGGTGCCGAGCATCCCGCCCGCCGCGAAGGCGAAGAGGGACTGGGCGAGCTGGTTGGGGCCCTGCCCCGCGTCGATGGAGGCGAAGGGGTGCAGCCAGTCGGTGACGCGGCTGTGCACGTGCGGTTCGAGGGAGCCGACCGCGAACGCGCCGAGCGCGGCGAGCAGCAGGCCCACCGCGATCCAGCCGGTGCGCCCCGTGGCGACGTACAGCAGGATCACGAAGAGCCCGAAGAAGAGCAGCGAGGTGCCGAGGTCGCGTTCGAGGACCAGGACTCCCACGCTGAGCAGCCAGATGGCGACGATGGGGCCGAGGACGCGTCCGGTGGGCAGCTGGAGCCGCTTGAACCGCCAGATGGTGCGGCCGGTGTAGGCGAGCGCGTTGCGGTTGGCCGCCAGATAGCTGGCGAAGAAGACCGCGAGCAGGATCTTGGCGAACTCGCCGGGCTGGATGGAGAAGCCGCCGATCCTGATCCAGATCCGGGCGCCGTTCACGGCGGGGAAGAAGATCGGCACGATCATCAGGACCAGTGCGGTGACGACGGAGAGATAGGCGTAGCGCTGCAGTACGCGGTGGTCGCGCAGGACGAGCACGACGGCGATGAAGAGCCCGACGCCGATGGTCGACCAGATCAGCTGGGTGGGCGCCGCCTCGTCGCTGGGGGTCTCCAGGTCGAGCCGGTAGATGAGGACGAGCCCGAGGCCGTTGAGGAGCACCGCGATCGGCAGGAGCAGCGGATCGGCGTACGGGGCGCGGAAGCGGACGGCGAGGTGCGCGAGGAGCGCGAGCACGCCGAGCCCGGCGCCGTATCCGGCGGCGCCGGGCGGGACGGTGCCGTTCCTGGCGAGCCCGACGTCGCAGTAGCCGTACACGGAGAGCAGGACGGCGACGACGAGCAGGGCGAGTTCGGTGCCACGGCGCCGGGGGACGCGGACAGCGGGGACCACGGTGGATGCCGTGCCCGCTCTTGTTCCGGTCATGCCCGTGTTCCGGTCATGCCGGGAACGTAGCAAGTGACAGGACCTAAAGTCCGCTTATGTCGACTATGTCGACGTTCAGCACCAGCGCGGGGCCTGTCCGATGTTGGCGATGTAGTGCGCGGCGCCCCACGCCCAGGTCCCGTCCGTGAGGAGGTACCAGAGGTTGTTGCGGCCCACGGTGTCGCCGGTCGTCTTGCAGAAGATGGTGACGACCTTGCCGTACGGCTCGCTGCGGACCACGCGGCTGCCGCGGGTCGGGGCGTCGCGCAGCAGGAGCCCGGACTTGGCGGTGACGCGGCCCTTGTATACGGGCGGGTGGCCGTTGTTCGAGCCGTCCAGGGCGGCGGCGGGACCGGCGACGGTCAGCGCGGCGAGGGCGCCGCCGGCGGCGAGTATGCCTAGCCGGGTGGCGGTGCGTGTGCTCCGCAGGGACATGGGGCCTCCTCGGGGGTGTTGCGGCGTCGCTTAAGCCGCAATTCACCGTAAAAGTGGCGCATGGTGCATGCAACGCCACATGCTGTGCCGCGCGGAGGTGCCCCGTAAGGGGCACGGGGAGCTGCGCGAGCAACCACAGAAAAGCCGCAGTCGCGTCTGCCGGGTTGCTCGGCAGACGCGACTGCGGCCCTTCGCGCGCTGAGCGCGCAGTTCCCCGCGCCCCTTACGGGGCGCCCCTGTTCTCGTTCGCGTCCGGCTCGGGCGGTTCCTCGTGCGGCAGTCGCAAAGAGGCGACCGCGCCCCCGTCGGGGGCGTTGGCGAACGTCAGCCGGGCGCCCAGCACCCGCGTCTGACCCAGCGCGATGGTGAGGCCAAGACCGTGCCCCTTGGTCGTGCCCTCCGTGCGGAACCGCTGAGGGCCGTGCTCCAGGAGGTAGTCCGGGTAACCGTCCCCGTGGTCCCGCACGGTGACCACGGGCCCGTCGACGGTCACGAGCACCGGCTCCCGCCCGTGCTTGAGCGCGTTGGCGACCAGGTTCCCGAGCACCCGCTCCAGGCGCCGCCGGTCGGTCTCCACGCACACGTCGCGTACGACGACGAGCTCCGTGCCGGGTCCCGAAGAGCGCACCACCCGTTCCGCCAGTGGAGCGAGCCGGTGGGCGTCGAGGTCCACCCGCTCGCTCTTCGCGTCGAGCCGCGAGATCTCCAGGAGGTCCTCGGTCAGCGTGCGCAGCGCGGCGACCCGGTCGCGCACCAGCTCGGTCGGCCGCCCCGGCGGCAGCAGCTCGGCCGCCGCGTGCAGCCCGGTCAGCGGGGTGCGCAGCTCGTGCGCCACGTCCGCGGTGAACCGCTGCTCGCTCAGGAGCTTGCCCTGCAGCGAGGACGCCATGGTGTCCAGGGCCCCGGCCACCGCGGCGACCTCGTCCTGGTGGCGCGGCGTGCCCTGGGCGGAGGGGCCCGAGTGCGGGTCGTTGACGCGCGCGTCGAGGTCGCCCGCGCTGATCTTCCTGGCCACCTGCGCCGTCAGGTGCAGGCGCCGCGTCACGCGGGTCACCGCGAACGCGCCGACGAGCAGCGTCGCGCCGATCGCCAGGACGGAGGAGCCGAGGATGGCCCGGTCGAGGCCGTCGATGGTGCGGGCGCCCTGCGCGTAGTCGACCTGGACGGCGATGGCGCGGCCGCCGTCGGCGGGTCCGGCGGCCCACATGGTGGGCCGGGACTCGTGCGCCGCGACCATCGTGGCGCGCTGCCCGCTCACCGCGAGGTCGCGCAGGCTTTCGGGCAGGCCCTTCGGGTCGACGCCCGCGCCGGGGCCGAGCCGGTCGCCCGCCTCGTACCGCTCGGTGACGTCCTTGAGGCGGATGAGCGCGCGTTCGCGGGCCTGGCCCACGGTCTGGTTGGTCACCGAGACGTGCACGAGTGCGCCGAGCATCGCGGCGAGCCCGCAGCACATCACCGTGATGAAGACGGCGGCCTTCCAGGTGAGCGTCGCCGTCCAGGCGGGCAGCCGCGGCCCGCGCGGCGGTCGGCGGCTCATCGGCCGTCGTCCGGGGCGGACGCGGAGGGGGACTGCCGGGGACTCCGGGAGGAAGGCGCATCGGAAGCCTTTGACGGAAGCGACTTGGGGCGAGACGCGTTCGCGGAGCGAACGATCTCGTCGCTGGTCGGCAGCATCGTCTTCTGGTGCGAGTCCCAGGACCAGACGGTGTGGTACTCGTACCCCGGCAGGCTGGAGATGGCCCGGATGATCAGGTCGCGCCCGGCCAGTTCGACGCCGAGCACGGCGTCGCTCATCTCCATGATCTGGGTGAGCCGCCGGTCCTCCTCGGCGTACACACGGATGTCGAGGTTGTCGTCGGGCGTCGAGATGCCGACGATCAGATCGTCCTTGCCGTCGCCGGTCAGATCGCGGTAGTACGCCTTGAGGACCGGGCAGCGCCCCGTCCCGCCCGAGTTGTCGGCGGCGCAGTCCTTGAGCCGCTCGACGGTCTTCTTGTAGGCGGTGTCGGAGGGTTCGTACGTCCCCGGGTTCTGGATGAAGTCCACGCGCACGACGTCGGCCGGGTCGACCTTGTGCAGATCGCCGCCGGGCACCTTGACGCCCGTGACCTTCACGGCCTCTATCGCGCCGTAGTCCTCGGCGGGCGCGGACGGCGGCGGCAGGTCGGGCCAGAGGTGGGTGGGGCCCTCGGCGGTCGGTGTCGCCCCGGCCCCGCGCGGTCCGCCCGGGTCGCCGCAGCCGCCGACGAGGAGCGCGGCGGCCGCGGTGAGGGCCGCGGCGAGCGCGAGCCGACTGCGGTTCACTGCACTCCTGCCTGCCGCGGGGCGCGGCCTGTCGTGGCACCGGTCCCGGTGTCACGCCACCAGGTCGGCGTAGAGAATGATGTTGTCCGAGCGGTGACCGTCCACGATGGGTCCGCCGCAGGTCAGCAGGCGGAGCTCGGGCCGGTCGGTCGCTCCGTACACCTTATTGGTGGGGAAGTCCTTCTTGTCGACCTGCTGGATCTCGCGGACCTTGAACGTCGCCGTCGAGCCGTCCGCGCGGGGCACCTCGACAGTGTCGCCGACCTTGACCTTCGCGACGTTCTTCATCAGCGCGGGACCCTTCGCCGTGTCGTAGTGCGCGACGATCACGGCCGCGCCCTTCTCGCCGGGCGTGACGCCGCCGGTCCACCAACCGGGCTCGTCGGCCTTGTCCACCGGCGGTACGTCGAGTTCCTTGTCCGCGCCCACGCCCAGGTCGAGCATCGACGTGGCGTCGACGCCCGCCGAGGGGATCCGCAGGCCGGTCGGCTTGGCCGCCGTCAGCGGCTCGGGCGCCCGCTTGGCCTGCGCGGCGGCCGCGTTGTTGACCTTCACGTCGGGTGCCGGGTCGCCCTTGCCGCCCTGGCCGCAGGCGATCAGGCCGATGCCGAGGGTCGCGAGGAGCGCCGCGGACGCGGCGATGCGGAAGGTGTGACGGCGCTGCCGGGCTTCGGGGGTCTCGGCGGGCTCGTAGTCGGTGGGGGTGCTCACGAGGGCTCCTGGGAGAAGGGGGGAGGGGGACGGGGGTTCAGGAGTCCGTGCGGCCGCGGCGCAGCATCGCGAAGCCGAGGCCCGCCGCGCCCGCCGCCGCCATGCCGCCACCGGCCACCAGGAAGGCGGGGTCGCTCGCGCTGTGCACGCCCTCGGCACCGGCCTTGACGCCGCCCCTCGGGGTGACCTTCTGGTCGTGCTTGCCGTCCTTGCCGTCCTTGCCGTCCTTGCCCTTCAGGTAGGTGATGCCGATGTGCCCGTTGGAGGAGTAGAGCTCGTACCGCACGCCGCCCTGGGTGACGGTCGAGTGGGTGGAGGAGAGGGTCGCGATCTGCTTGCCGTCGACGGAGATCGTCGCGACGTACGCGCCGCCGCGGTTCTGCACCTTGGCCTTGGCGCCGTTGCCGAGGGTGACCTCGAAGACGGGCCCCCGCTTGTCGCTCGGCTTGTCGGTCTTGTCGGGCGACTGTGAGGCGGTCGGCGAGGCGGTCGGCTCGGCCGAGGGCGAGTCCGCGAAGGCGCCCGCCACCGGTATGAGCAGTGCGCCACCGGCGAGGGCGGAGACGGCGGCGGTACGGAGGAGGGTGTGGCGGCGGTGGGTGCTCACGGGACGTTCCTTACGGTCTGTCGGCTGGTCGCTCCGGTGCGATCGGGTGGACAGCTACGAAGTTAGATGTCAGCCATTGCGGCAATTCACCGGCTACGTAACAGCCCGCCATAGCTGTGCAGGCAGTGCCGTTACGGGACCGGAGGGACATCGCAGAGGGACCGGTCGAAGTCGGCGCAAAAACGCCCCAACTTCTCTTTGCCCCCAACGGGTTCTTGCCCCCGGGCGGTCCGGCCTGCTCCCATGGTCGAGGGGGTGGTGGTGCATGAGCGGACTGCGCGTCGTACCGGCTTGGCGGCATGGTCAGGAGCGGCTGTACGTCTGCCTCGCCGACGGCAGGAACGTGGCGTGGTACGACCGGGAGGCGTCCCGGGTGAACCTGCTGAGCGAGGACCGCGAGGTGGAGGTGCTCGACGCCCTCGGACCCTTCCTCACCGGCCAGGTCACGGTGGGTCCGCCACCGGTGCCGACCCCCGTCGAGATGGCCCGCCTGGCGCTGCACCCCGACGACGACCTCGCGCCGAACCGCCCCGGCGAGGCCCTGCGGGTCGCCCTGGAGCGCGATCCTGTGGTGCCCCGCAGGATGCGTGCCGACGCCAGGTACCGCGCGCTCGTCGGCGAGAAGGCCGTCGGTGACGCCCTGGACGGGCTCGAAGGCGCGGGCTGGCGCGTGCTCCACTCGATCCCGCTGCCCGGCGGCGCCCGCGTCCACCATCTGCTTATCGGCCCCGGCGGCCTGTTCTGCGTGGGCACCCTCGCCGTCCGCAAGCAGCGGGTGCGCATCGCGGACCCGCTGGTGACGGTCGGCCGCGGCGACCCCGTACCGCTGCTTCGCGGGCTGCGCTCCGACGCGGGCCGCGCCTCCTTCGCGCTGACGGCGGAGGTCCGCCCCGTCCTCGCCATCGCCGGGACCGGCGCGGTGGACCTGCACCTCGCGGCGCCGCCGCGCGACGTGCGGGTCCTGCGCGAGCCGGACCTGCCGGGCCTCGCGCACCTGGGCGGTGTGCTGAAACCGGCCGACGTGGAGGCGCTGCACGCACTGGCCAGGGACCGCCGCACCTGGCGGCGGGTCTGACCGCTCGTGGTACCGGTGGCGGCTACAAGTTGTCCCCCCAGCCGCCCTGGATCATGGTCTGGAAGGCCCAGGACCCACCGCGCCTGATCAGGATGTCGGCGTACCGCAGCTGCTGCTTCTCGCCGTTCGCCGTCATCACCGAGTCGGTGAAGACGACGGCCATCGCCGGGGAGAGGAAGACGGGCGTGCGCGTGGACTCGAAGGTGATGTCCTCGCCGCCCTCTCCCATCACGTGCGTCATGGTGCCCACGAACTGCTCCCGGTCCCACTGTGCGGACCGCCCGTCGCCCGCGGAGTCGTCGCTGACCAGGTTGAGCGGGAAGACGGCCAGGTCGGCCATGCGCTCCACGTCGCGCCGCGCGCTGTGCGCGTCGTAGGCGGCGAACCAGGCGTCCAGGCTCGCGCGGTCCTCGTCGGTCGGCACGTATCCGGTCTCGGGAAGAAAGGTCACGCGGTCTCCTCTTCGGTGATTCAGCGATTCATCAAGTTTGACTACTGACGGAGAAGATATGCCACGAAGTCGATCTGGTCAAACTTGATTAGTAGTGATGCCGGTCACGCGTCACGGAACCGCACCACGACCGCCGTAGCGTGCCGCGTCGTGTTCCGCCGCACCTCGACGAGGACCACCGGCTCCGCGGGCAGCGCCGCGTACGTCACGTCGCCGATGCCGATCGCCGTCGCGACGCCCTCGCCCGCCGGTGCGGGCAGCGCCCGGGCCGCGGCCGTCCGTACCGCGGGGGAGAGCGGGGACGACACCACCGGGGTGCCGTCGCCGGGCAGGACGAGGACCAGGGCGCGGGGGTGCGCGGGGTTTCCGGTGCAGCCGACGACCACCGCGTCGCGGGTGTCGCTGTGCCGCAGCTTCAGCCACGCGCGCGTGCCGCCCCGGTACGCGCCGTCGAGCCGCTTGATCACCAGACCCTCGACGCCGGTCGCGGGCAGTGTCTCGTACCAGGTCAGGGCCAGTGCGCGGTCGGTCGTCGAGGGGACCGCCTGGAGGGGAGGCCCGAGCGGTTCGAGCAGTCGTACGAGACGGGCACGGCGTTCCTCGTAGGGCATGCCCCGGCGGTCCTCGCCGTCCTCGGTGAGCAGGTCGAAGGCGGCGTACGAGGCGGGCAGGGTCCTGGCGAGCTGGGCGGCGCGCGACTGGGTCGCCGCGGCCCGCCGCTGTACGGCGGCGAAGTCGATGCGCCCCTCGGTCCACACCACGACCTCGCCGTCCAGGACCGTGCCCGCGGGCAGCGCGGCCGCCGCCTCCACGAGGTCGGGGAAGGCGGTCGTGACCAGGCGCCCGGAGCGCGCCTGGAGCGTCACCTGGCCGTCCGCCGCGCGGTGCACGACCAGGCGGTGCCCGTCGAACTTCGGCTCGTAGGCCCAGCCGCCGCCCTCCGGCAGCGCGCTCACCGTCTGGGCGAGGGCCACCCGCACCGGCGCGGCCGGAGTCATCGCGGCGACCGCGCGGGCAGCGGTCTGGCCCGGTTGAGGTTGATGAGCGGGCCGAGCAGGTCCCCGTACCTGCGCAGGCGGGGCGCGATGTCGTCCGCGCGGAAGACCAGCTGGTCCCGCTCGTCGCACTGCTCGATCTCCGCCCAGGTCACGGGGGTGGAGACGGTCGGCTCGGGGCGGGCCCGCAGGGTGTAGGGCGTGGCGGTCGTCTTCGCGGCGGCGTTCTGGCTGAAGTCGACGAAGACCTTGCCGGGGCGCAGGCTCCGCGTCATCCGGTGCACGACGAGCGCGGGCAGCTCCCGCTCGGCCTCGACGGCCAGCTCCTTCGCGTACGCCGTGACCCGTTCGGCGGGGGTCGGCTCCAGCGGTACGAGCAGGTGCAGGCCCTTGCTGCCCGAGGTCTTCGCGTACACGTGGAAGCCGTCGGCCATCAGCCGCTCCCGCAGCCAGAGCGCGGCCCCGCAGCACTCCACGATGGTGGCGGGGGCGCCGGGGTCCAGGTCCAGGACCAGGCGGTCGGCCTGCCCCGGGGCGTCCGCCTGCCATTGCGGGGTGTGGAACTCGGTGACCAGATTGGCCGCCCACATCAGCGTGGCCAGGTCCTGTACGAGGATCTGGCGCGCGGTGCCGTCGGAGCGCGGCACGTCGGCGGTGCGCACCCAGGAGGGGGTGCCGGGGGGCACGTTCTTGGCGAAGAAGCGCTGGCCTTCGGGTCCGTCCGGGTAGCGCAGGAACGAGACGGGCCGGTTGTGGAGGTGCGCGAGGAGGGCGCCCGCCGTGCTGGCGTAGTAGTGCAGCATCTCGCCCTTGGTGAAGCCGCCCGCCGGGTACAGCACCTTCTCCAGATTGCTGAGCGCGAGCCGCCGCCCCTCCACCTCGGTGATCGGCGTCATACGATGAGAGTCCCATAAATCACCACAAATCGACCCCCCGTCCTAGCGAGAGGTGCCGGACGTGCGATCCATATGGAACGGTGCGATCTCCTTCGGTCTGGTCAGCATTCCGATCAAGCTCGTGAACGCCACCGAGAACCACTCGATCTCCTTCCGCCAGATCCACACCGAGGACGGCGGCCGGATCCGCTACCGCAAGGTGTGCGAGCTGGAGGACCGCGAGGTGACGTCCGCGGAGATCGGCAAGGGGTACGAGGACGCGGATGGCTCGGTCATCCCCATCACGGACGAGGACCTGGCCGCGCTGCCGATCCCGACCGCCAAGACGATCGAGATCGTCGCCTTCGTCCCCGCGGACCGCATCGACCCGCTCCAGATGGACGCGGCGTACTACCTCTCGGCGAACGGCGTCCCCGCCGCCAAGCCCTACACGCTGCTGCGCGAGGCGCTCAAGCGCAGCAAGAAGGTGGCCATCGCGAAGTTCGCGCTGCGGGGCAAGGAGCGGCTCGGCATGCTGCGCGTGGTCGACGACGTGATCGCCATGCACGGGCTGCTCTGGCCGGACGAGATCCGGGTCCCCGAAGGCGTCGCGCCCGACTCGCACGTCACCGTCCGCGACGCCGAGCTCGACCTGGCGGACGCCCTGATGGACACGCTCGGCGAGGTCGACATCTCCACGCTCCACGACGACTACCGCGACGCGGTCGAGGAACTCATCGCCGCGAAGGTCGGGGGCACGGCCCCCACGGAGCAGGCGCCCGCCGCCGAGGCGGGCGGCGGCAAGGTCATCGACCTGATGGCCGCCCTGGAGAACAGCGTCCGCGCGGCCCGCTCGGCGCGTGGCGAGGCCGCGGACGACGACGCGGTGGCGGACGTGACGCCGCTGCCCGCGCGCCGCGCCAAGTCGGCCCCCGCCGCGCCGAAGCAGGTGGGCGGCAAGAAGTCGACTGCCACCAAGAAGAAGGCGACCGCGACCGCGAAGAAGTCCGCGTCGAAGTCGGCGCAGACGGGCCGCAAGACGGCCACGGCGGCGAAGAAGACGACGCGGAAGAAGTCGGCCGCGGCGAAGAAGACGACGGCCAAGAGGCGCGCGTCGGCGTGAGGGGACGGCATGCGGGGACGGGTCGGGCGCGGTGTCACCCCACCCGGGTGCCCTCGCTCTCGCGGTGGCGCAGTGCGGAGGCGATGACCTCCGCGACGTACGGCAAGTGGGCGTCGAGGAAGAAGTGGCCGCCCGCCAGCACGTGGCAGTCGAAGGCGGCGTCGGTCTCGTCCGCCCAGAGCCGTACGCCGTCGGGCGTGACGCGCGGGTCGCTCTCGCCGGTCAGGGCGACGATCGGGCAGCCGAGGCGGGGCCCCGCGCGGTGGACGTGGTCGTCGAGCAGCTGATAGTCGGCGCGCATCGGCGGCAGGATGAGCGGCAGCAGCTCGGGTTCGGTGAGCACCTCGTCGTCCGTGCCGGACAACTCCCGCATGTCCTGAAGGAGTTCGGCGTCGCTCAGCTCGCGCGCCGGGCGCGGCCCGGTGGACCGGCGCGGCACCGAGGGCGCCTGCCGTCCGGAGAGGAACAGGGCCACGGGCGGCCGCCCTCGGTCCGTCAGGCGCCGGGCCGTCTCGTAGGCCATGACCGCGCCCATGCTGTGCCCGAACAGGGCGAGCGGAGCGTCTCCCGGGTGCTGCGCGAGCGCGGCGAGCACCGCGTCGACGACCTCGTCCGTCCGCTCGGCGAACGGCTCGCCGTGCCGGTCCTGCCTCCCCGGGTACTGCACGATCAGCGGCTCCACCGCGCCGCTGACGGCGGCCGACAGCGGGTGGTAGGCGCTGGCCGAGCCGCCCGCGTGCGGGAAGCAGAGCAGCCGGGCCGGGGCCTCGGGTGCGGGGTGGAAGCACCGTATCCAGTCGCTCACTGACCGCGTCCTCTCGTGATGGGGTCGCCTGCTCGGGACGGCCGCCTGCCGTCCGTGGCTCGCGGCGCCGTCCGTCCCGGACAGGATGTCATTCCCCGGTCCTGGCCCAGGCGCGGGCGAACAACTCGTGCGGCGGGACGGGCGGGAACAGCCGCAGGAAGGGGCCCGTGAGCTCCCCGGACGCGTCCGACTCGGCCAGGTGCGGGTCCAGCTTGGCCGTCTCCAGGGGCAGGTGCGGCGCCTTGGCCTCGGTCCAGCCGCCCGGCACGAACGCCGTGCGGCCCGCGCGGGAACGCTTGCCCGTCTCCACGGCGCCCGCCGCGGCCAGCTCCGCCTGAACGGCCTTGTGGCGGGCGGCGGTCCACCCGTTCCAACGGCGTACGTCGCGGTCGGCGGGGCGGGGCAGGGCGAGCAGCTGCAGCTGGAGCGCCGCCGCGTCCGTGCCGACGCCCAGCGACTCGGCGGCCTCGGCGACCAGGCCGGGGGCGCTCAGCCGCGGGTCGAGCTCGTAACCGCCCGCGGGGACGGGGGAGTCGGCGGCGCGCTCGACCATGCGGGCCAGGCCGCCGCCGTCGTACAGCGTCTGGACCCGGCGTACGCCCAGGAGCAGGTCCGGCAGGTCGAGCTCGGCGCAGAGCCGCTCCACGCGCCGGAGCTTGGCCGTGTCGTCGAGGCCGCGGGGGCGGATGAAGACGTCGCCGTAGCGCCCGCCGACGACGAGCAGCCCGTCGTCGTACGCCACGACGGGCTCGCCGCCCGTGCCCCCGCTGCCGTCGCCGTACGCCCGGGCGCGGGCCTCGTCGGAAAGCCGCAGGGGGTGGCGGGTGGGACCGAAGAGGCGCTCGAACTCGGCGGCGCCGCCGGGGATCCGGTGGCGGCCGAGCGGCAGCAGCAGGTCGGGTGAGCGCAGCCAGTCGAGCAGCGCGCCGTACAGCCCGGCCGCCCGGCCCGCGGCGATGTCGCCGACGGGGCGCTCGGTCAGCGCCCACGCGAGGACGGACGGCAGCTGGAGATGGGTGAGGTCCCAGCTGTAGGCGGGCCGGAAGGGCGAGCCGTCTTGGCGGGCGTGGTGGAGGGCGAGGCCGCCGTATCCGTCGTCGAGCAGGACGCGGGCGCGGGGCTCCGTCGGTACGTCGCCGGGGGCGGCGCCCGCGAGCACCTGCGCCCAGACGGGGCCGAGGCCGAGGGCGCCGTCGAGCGCGTCGGCCAGGTCCTCGTCGACGTACGGCCGCGCGCCGATCCGGTCGTTCCACACCTCGGCCATGCGCCGGGCCGCGGCGCGGGCGCCGGGCTCCGTCCACAGCTCCGCCAACTCCTCGGTGGCGTCCGGGAGTCCGGCGGCGAGGATCTCCCTGCGTCCTTCGAGGCCCAGCTTCGAGAACGCGTCGTCGTACTCCCGCTGGAGGTCCTTGCCCGCGCGGTAGGGCGCGGCGCGCAGCAGCTTGCGGTGCTCGTCGGAGCCGTCCCTGCCGGGCAGCCCGTCGAGCACGAGCCGCCCGACGGCGCGCCGGACGCCGGTGATCCTGCAGAACTCCTCGACCGCCTCGGCGCCGGGGCTGAACGGGCCGTGCGCGCCGAGCAGTTCGAGCAGCCGCCCGATGCGCCCGGCCTCGTCCCGCCCGACCACCACGGTCACGCACTCCTCGGCCCCTTCGGGCGCGGGCTCGGCCGCGCGCTGCACGAAGCGCAGGACGGGGTCGGGCCGGCTCGCGAACCGGCGATCGTCGAGCGCGGAGGCGACCACGAGCCCACCGGCGGCCCGCCGCGCGGCGATGGCGCCCGCGCGGGCACGGCCGGTACGCCAGCCGTGGGTTTGCCGACTGGCCAGGGTGGGGTCGGTGGAGTCGGCAGGGTCGGTCGCGGCTCCGGCTCCGGCTCCGGTCGCGGCTCGGGTTCCGGCCTCGGCTCCGGTGCTGGTTCCGGGCCGGGCTCCGGTATCGGTGCCGGTTCCCGTTCCGGGCCGGGCCCCGGCGTCGGTCGTAGCTGGCGTTCCGGCCTCGGAGGCAGCCCCGGCCCCGGCTCCGGCCCCGGTGTCGGTTCCTGTCCCGGCCCTGGCCCGGGCCCGCATGTCGGCCTCGGCTCCGGTCCCGGTGTCGGTTCCTGTCCCGGCCCTGGCCCGGGCCCGCATGTCGGCCTCGGCTCCGGTCCCGATCTCGCCTTCACCCTCGCCCCCGCCCTCCGCCTCCGCGAACGGCTGCTCGGCCCACACCCTCAACAGCTCCGCCAGCGCCGCCCGTTCGGCGTCCGGCGTGGCCTCGGTCGCCGCGCGCCAGGAGACGGCGTCGGTGTGGCCGAGCAGGGGGGTCCAGTCGGCCGGGGGAGCGGGGGTGCTCAGGCGGCGGGTGTCGTCGTCGATCTCGCCGCGCAGGTAGCGGCCGTCCGCGGCGAGTGCCGTGAGCGTCGCGGCGGTCGGTCCCGTGGGGGCCGGTGCGTGGCCCCACGGCTCGGTGATGACGGCGCGCAGGGCCGCCTTCAGGTCGGAGTCGGGGACCTGGACCCGCAGCGCGACCGGCGACGGCGCCCGCATGATGTCGACGAGCCGGGAGAGTTCCGCGCGGCGCCGCAGGATGTCCGCGGCCCGCAGCGCGGTACGGACGACCGCGTCGGCGATGCGCGCCTCGGTCACCCCGGGCAGCACCCGCGCGAGCTCGGCGCGCACGGCGCACTCCGCTTCCTCGCGCCGCGCCGCGTCGAGCAGCGCCCGCGCCGTGTCCTCGGTGGCCGCGCGCAGCGCCTTGGAGGACGCCGGGTCGCGCGGGGAGAGGAAGTGCCAGAAGGCGGGCGGCGGCGCGGGCAGCCGCTCTGCCGTGTGCAGCCGGTCCTGCTTCTCCAGGCCGGGCGCCGCCCTGCGCATCCGCAGCCAGTCCTTGTCGGGGAATCCTGGCAGCTCCCACAGCAGCGAACCGTCGTCGGCGGAGTGGCAGCGCACCCGGTCGGTCTCGGCGAGCACGCCGTCCTCGCCGCCCTCGGGCATGCGCAGGATGCCCCAGGGGGTCTGCCCCTGCCGCGTGATGCGGAACCGGGCCCGGCGGCCGTCGATGCCCTCCACGACGTACCGCCGGGTCTTCTCCGGGTCGCCGGTGTGGAACAGGACGCGGCAGCCCACCAGTCGGCCCGCCTGGCCCAGCGGCGACGCACCTGCCCCCGGGGGCAGGGCGGCGAGCGAGATCTCGTCCGGGTCGAGCGCCAGGCCCTTCTCGGTGGCGGGAGCGGCGGGGGCGCCGGGGAAGTCGGGCAGGCCGCCCTGTTCGCCGCGCTCGCCGGTGGCGGGGTCGAAGCGCGCCCAGGCGTCGCGCCCGCCGCGCCGGTGGCCCTCGTTGCCGAAGATGCTCGAACCCCAGTACCGGCTGCCGTCGCTCAGCTGCTGCTCGTGGTCGGCGATGCCGCAGCGGTCGCCGGGGCGCATGATCCGCTGCCCGTCGTACCGCCCCTGCCCGTCCGCGCTCTCGAACTGGAAGCCGAGCGCGCCGTCGATGGACCCGCCGAACGGCACCATGCCCAGCGGGTCTTCTGGGCGGAACACGTCCTGCGGCCTGTCCGTCCAGAACGCCTGACTGACCAGCGGCATGACGTCCTTGACGCTCCAGCCCACCAGGAACCGCCCGCCCGCGTAGTGCACGGAGTGCATCGTGGCGTCCTCGGGCAGCGTGAACTCGCCGGCGGCGCGCCGTCGTTCGTGGTCGACGGCGATGGCGCGCTCGCGGGAGTACACCGTGAGGACCGGCCACGTGGAGGTGACGGACAGCGCCTCCCCCTCGGGGAACTCGGCGAGCGCCTCTTCGAGGGCGGGCCAGCCGAACTCCTCCACCAGGCCGCCCCGCAGCGCCCTGGCGAGCGGTCCGACCAGGTCGAGTCCGGCCAGCGCCTCCTCAAGACCGCCGAGCGCCGCCACGGTGGGCCTGTCGAGCACCTCGCCGAGCTCGCGCAACGCCTCGTCGGCCCCGGCGACGCCGCCCCCGCGCACCTCCTTGAGCAGCCGCTCGACGCGCTCGTGGACCTCGGCGCTGATGCCCTCGTTGTCCGGCAGGAGGGCAACGGCGGTGCCGCGCCGCACACGCGCGTGGACGGTGCCTTCGAGCCGAGGACCGAAGACGGGGTCCCCCGCGAGGGCCTTCAGATCGCGGTGCGAGCGCTCGCCCCAGTAGGTGAGCCTGACCCGCTCGCCCGGGTCGTGCACGGGCACCCCGGCCGCCAGGCACGCGTCCAGGAGGTCGGCGTCCAGGCCCGTGTAGGAGGACCACTTGGTCCGGTGCAGCCGCACGTCCCGCGACTCGCCGCGCAGCCGCGGCGCGATCCGGTCCACCAGGTGGAGGACCTCGACGGGCATCTGCTGCCGCCGGATCCCGCCGCCGCCCGCGCGCCGGTAGGCGTACGCCGCGGCGAACCGCTCCAGCCAGCCCGCGAGACCGCCCACCGGCACTGCGCGCCCCGCGGTCACCGCGTCGACGGCGCCGCACGCGTCCAGCATCCGCAGCCAGGCGGCGCCGTCGGTGTCGTTGCCCGGGAAGATTCCCCACAGCTCGCCGCTCAAGGAGTCGTCGAGGGGCTCTCCGGAGGCGGCGAACACCCGCGCCGCGGCGTCGAAGAGGGCGTCAGGGACGGACTTCCCCGCGGCCCGGCGCAGCACGTCGCCGAGCACCCGGGCCTCCTCGGCCACACCGAGTCCCGCGCCCCGCGCGGACGCCCGCAATCGGGTCACCAGATCCGCGCCGAGCCCGGCCGACGAGCCGGACCAGGCGTCCAGGAAGCGCACGAACTCCTGATGGGCCGAGGCCCCGGGCAGCGCGGCGGCAAGGGCGCGCTGATGAGCGCCCATCTCCTTGCTGGGCAGGGCTCCTTCGCGCGCGTAGAGCAGCGCGTTCGCCACCTGGTAGGTGGTGTCGAGGGGCAGCCGGTGCTCCTTCTCGGCCCGCCGCGCCAGGCCGTACGCCTTCCCGGCATACCGGGCCGACGTGCCGCAGAACCGGTGCCCCACCATGTCCCAGAACCACGGCAGATGGGCGGACGGCAGCCGTCCGGCCCGCAGTTCGAGCACGCCCATGGCCTGCCCGGGCTTCTCGTACGCCCCGCGCAGGTCGTCCCGCACCTTGTCGGCGAGGTCCTCGGCGGCGCTCAACGCGGCCGGGTCGTGGGCGCGGACCCAATCGACGTACACGGTCGAGGAGTTCGCCTGGTGGGGGAGTGCGACGGTCATACGAGCGATCATGGCACGCACCACTGACAAGGCGGGGCGGCCCGGATGGCAAGGCCGGATGACAAGGCGGGGGCGGCCCGGAACCGGACCGCCCCCGCCTGCTGTCCACCGGCTCACTGACCGCCGGTCGACCTGCCGAAGTACTCCAGCTCGGCGATGGCCAGCTGACGCTTGTCCCCCGCGCCGTACGCGGAGCGGACCACCAGGCGGACGGAGACCGCGTCGCGCACCCGCACGTCGACCTTCTGCGCGCCGCCGTCGTTGATCCGGCGCTTGAAGGTGCGCTCCTTGCCCGCCGAGTCCGTCACCACGAGGTCGAACTCCATGGGCCGCGCCTGCTCGGCGGCCTGCGCGGTGCGCGGCGACGTGCCCGGCGTGATCAGCAGGTTGAGCAGGTCGGTGGGCTGGCCGAAGTCGGCCTGCAGCCACTGGCCCGCCGAGTCGCCCGAATAGCCCGTACCCCACCAGGTGTTGGAGTAGCCGTCGAAGGCCACCTGGGGGCCGTGCTTGGGCGAGGAGTGCGAGGCGCTGAAGTCCGTCGGGCGGACCGGGACCCGCTTGGCGAAGTGGTCCTGCACGGCGCGCGCGGCGGGCGGCCCGCCGAAGATCCCGCCGACCACCACGCCGACGACGATGACGGCCACCACGGCGCGGTAGATCCACCGGGTGCGGTCGCGGTTCAGGCGCGGCCGCTGTCCGGCGTACGGGCCTTCGGCGGCCGGGCCGGAGTGGTCCTTCAGCGGCGTCGCGCAGCTGCGGCAGAAGTGCCTGCGCGGCGCGTTGGGCACCCCGCAGCCGGGGCACGGCATGCCCGACTCGGGCTCGGCGGGCACGGCGGCCTGGCGCACCCGCGGGCGGGCGGCCTCGGGCCTGCCGGGCAGCACGCCGCCGGGCGCCTCGGGCGGGCCGACGGGCTCGGAGTCGGGCACCGGCACGAGCAGCGACCTGATCGCGGTGTCGGAGTGCCCGGCGGACGGCCGCTGGTCGTCCTGACGGGCGTAACCGCCGTCGGGGTGGGCCCCGGCCTGCTGCTGCGGGGGCTGCGGGGCCTGCGGCGGGTGCGGGGGCTGCGCGGGCTGGTAGGCGGGCTCGCCGGGCGGGGTCGTCGGCAGCGGCACGGTCGTCGCCGCCGCACCGGGCACGGAGCCCTCGCGCGCGTGGTCCCGCGCCGGGCCCGGCGGCAGGTCGGGCACGGCGTCGTCGGCGGGGGACGCGCCGGGTCCTGTGCCCGCGGGGGCGGCCGGGGTGTCCCAGCGCAGGAAGGCGCCGCACGAGTCGCAGAAGGACTGGCCGTGCTTGCGGGCCGGGGTGCCGCACTCGGGGCAGGGAGCGGTACTGGAAGGGGAGTCTGACATCTCAGGCTTCTCGGTCATGGGTGGGTTCCCTCAGGGACGGTGTGGTGGTCACCTCGGCCGTGAAGGGGAGGTGGGCGGGGCGGGCCGCGGCGACGACGGCGTGCAGGCGGTGCCCGTCCACCGACGCCGGGTCGCGGACCGGCAGAGCGATGTGCAGGCCGGGGCGCGGGTTGCCGGGAAAGGAGCCGAGCGGCCGCGCGGACCAGGTGGCGCCGCCGCTCTCGGTGATCTCGGGCCGTACGCCGAAGGCGAGTTCGACGGCGGCTGCCAGACCGCGCCGGGTGCCGCGCACCCGGTGCAGGGCGACCGCGGAGGCCACCGCGTGCCGGCGGAGCACCAGCGGCTCCGTGCCGTCGAGCTCCGTGCCGACCCAGTCGGTCAGCCACTCGAGGAAGTCCTCGGGTGCCAGGGAGGGCATGAAGTACGCCTCCAGACAGTCCAGGACGGTGAAGACGGGGGCGAGCACGACGTCGAGACCGGAGACGAAGCGCAGCGCGAAGTCGTCGTCGGCGAAGACGGCGGGGAGCTGCTCGTCGAGCGGATGCGCGGAGCCGAGCGAGTCGACGCTGCCCCGGTGCGACACGCTCACGTGCCCGGCGCCGTGCCCGCCGCCGGGTCCGCTGCCGTTCCCCGTCCCCTGCCCGGCGGACGGGGAGCCCTTGGACATGTACGCGGAGGACGACCCCGCGCCCTTGGACATGGACGCGGCGCCTGCCCCGTCGCCGTTCTGCCCGCTCATCGGGCCTCGATGACGCGGACGCGGTGGTCGAAGGGGAAGAGGAGCGCGGACGGCGCGAGATCGATGCGGTCGGTGGCGTCGCCGCGCCGCCCGGTCAGCGGGTCGGCGGGGTGCAGGAGCACCTCGTCGACCAGCTCGACGCCGGGCACGCGCTGCAGCGCGGCGAAGATCTCACCGGCGCGCAGCGGACGCCCGAACGGCCAGCCGTCGCCGTGCGCGCCGCCGGTCAGCGGGTCCAGATAGGCGTACAGCGCGTCGAGCGCCTCGGTGCGCACCTTCTCCGACTGGGCGGCGCGGAAGGAGTGCAGCGTGGCGACGACCGTGACGCCCTGGTAGAACGGCGGCCCGACCGCGAGCCGGGTGCCGATCGGGCGCCGGTCGTCGAGGAACTGGGTGACGCGCGAGAGGAGTTCCTCGCCCGGCACCAGCTGCTCGAAGCGGAGCCGCCCGCCCCGGTCGGACACGGCCTGCGGGACGACGAGGACCCGGACCGCGTTCTCGCCCGCCTCCGCGGTGTCCGCGGCCAGACAGTGGATGCGGGCCGTCTCGGGCGCCGCGCGCCGCGCGAGCTCCTCGTAGTCGCGCGCGGTCACCGCGCGCTCCTGGGCGCGCAGCGCGATCGGCGCGCGCACCTTGGCCTCCTGCACGGTCTCGCCGTCCACCCCGCCGCGCGCCGCCTCGCGGTTCTCCACCCGGGCGACGTACGGGATGGAGCTGCGGAGCACCTGGATGGCGCCGCGCGCCACGTTGCCCGCGCGGCCGCCGCCGGTGCGGTAGCGGGTCGCGCGGATCGCCGCGCCCTTGGCGGGCACCGCGCCGAACTGCCGCAGGGAGCCGTCCGGTTCGCGTACCGCGGGCCCGAAGGCGATCTCGCCGGTCGCCGCGTCGAGCGTCACGTGCGGGTCCAGCGGGCCCGATGAGGCGAAGTCGGAGACGACCTGCCACTGGTGCCAGCCCGCCCCGTCGTTGTCGCCGTCTCCGGAGTCGTCCGCGGAGTGCTCGGAGACCTCCAGGACCAGCGGCGGCCGGTCGGCGACGACCGGCGCCTGGGCCAGGCGGAGGCGCTGTCCCGGTACGCCGGAGGAGTCGCCGAGCGATTCGTCGCGCACCACGTCGGCGTGCGCCACCGTCGTCGTACCGCCGATGGTGAACGCGGACGCGGCGCGCACGGTCGGCGAGGCGCTGTAGAACGGCTGGCCCTG
The DNA here is from genome assembly GCF_008704495.1 of Streptomyces kanamyceticus. Taxonomy (NCBI): domain Bacteria; kingdom Bacillati; phylum Actinomycetota; class Actinomycetes; order Kitasatosporales; family Streptomycetaceae; genus Streptomyces; species Streptomyces kanamyceticus. Next base: position 3,425,954 of record NZ_CP023699.1, on the reverse strand, counting down.
CACGGCCTCGGTCACCCGGCAGCGCAGCCAGCCCGCGTCCTGTCTGCCGATCCGCGAGACGGTGTGCCCCGCGGGAATGTGCAGGACCACGTCGCCCGGCCGGTTGAGGCCACCGGTGGAGTCCTCCTCCACCTCGCACTCCGTCCAGCCGTCCGCGGTCCACGCCTCCCACACCAGGGGCGGCTGGCGCGGGTCGACGCCGACGCCGTCGACGCGGCTGTCGAGCTGGAGCACGGCGGCGCAGCGCGGCACCGGGGAGCTGAGCCCGAACAGCAGGGTGTCGCCGGGCTGCGGCGAGGCCGAGAAGGCGGCCACGTCGCGGCCGCCGAAGACGTCCTGCCCGCAGTCCTGCGGGGTGCCGCCCGACTCCTGGCGAAGGACCGACTCCAGCTCGCAGGGCACCACCGTCAGGTCGCCCTCGGTCGCGAAGGCCACCGCCTCCTCGGTCTCGGTGCGGCTGGTGGCCACCTCCGTACCCGCGGGCAGGACCACCGGCTCGGTCTGCGGCGCGGAGAGCCAGAAGGTGACGTCGGCGCGGGCCGCGGCGGGCGGGAAGAGGGTGACGCCGAGCAGGTCGAGGAAGGCCAGGTGGTTCTTCTCCGGCACCCGGTTGAGGCGGTAGACGACCTGGTCGGCCATGTGCGCGACCGCCTCGATGAGGGTGACGCCCGGGTCGGAGACGTTGTGGTCGGTCCACTCCGGGCAGCGCTGCTGAATGTAGCGCTTGGCGTCGTCGACGAACTGCTGGAAGCGCCGGTCGTCGAGGTGGGGTGCGGGCAGGGCCATCGGACTTCAGACTCCGCTTTCGGTTTCCGTGGAAGGGATCACGTAGAAGGGGAAGACGAGGCTGCGCGGGTTGTTGGTGCCGCGCACGCTGTAGCTCACGTCGATGAACAGGACGGACGGGTCGTCGGGGGCGGGGCTGACCTCGACGTCGATGACCTCGATCCGTGGCTCCCAGCGGTCCAGCGAGGACCGCACCTCGTACCTGATCCGGCCCGCCGTCGCCTCGTTGACCGGCGCGAAGACCATGTCGTGGACGGCGCAGCCGAATTCGGGCCGCATCGGCCGCTCGCCCGGCGCGGTGGCGAGCACCAGCCGGATCGACTCCTCGATCTCGCGTTCGCGGCGGGCCAGCGCGATGCCGCCGCCCGCGTCGGTACGCAGCGGGAAGGTCCAGCCCGCGCCGACGAACTGTTCACTCATGTCCGGTGACCCCCTTGCGTCGCATGTCCCTCAATTTCCTCGAGCCGCCCAGACCGTCTAGAAGGGAATGCCGTTGCGCAGGACGGCCGGTGCGCTCAGCGCGACCGTGGCGGGCGAGCTGATCGCCGCCGCCGCGCCCGCCGAGACGGCCACCGCGCCGACCGCCGTGACGGAGACCGCGCCGACCGAGTTCACGGCCACCGCGCCCGCCGACTTGAGGCTGATGGCGCCGGTCGCGTTGATGTCCGCGGCGGCGCCCGCCATCACGCCGAACTTGGCGCCCGCCTTGATGTCGACGGCCCCGCCCGCGCTCATCGTCAGCGAACCGCCCGCGGTCAGCGACAGGTTGCCGCCCGCCTTGATGCTGACGTTCCGGGTGCCGGTGATGGAGACGGAACCGTCGCTCTTGATGGTCACGCTGGTCTTCGTCTCGTCCATGTGGACGGTGAGGCGGCCGTTGCCCGTCTGCAGCCTGATGCCGCTCTTCATGCGGGACTTGGCGTCGACGAGCTCCATGGTGTGGCCGCTGCGCGAGGAGATGGAGCGCCAGTTGACCCGGCCGCTCGTCGGGTCGATCGGCTGCAGACCGTCCGTGTTCGGCGTCGGCTTGTCCCTGCCGTTGTACAGCCCGGCGAGCACATAGGGATGTTCGAGAGAGCCCCGGTCGAAGGCCACGAGCACCTCGTCGCCCACCTCCGGCATCATCAGCCCGCCACCGCGTACGCCGCCCAGCTGGGCGATCCGGCACCAGTCGCTCTCGTAGGTGTCCGAGAGCCACGGGAAGCGCAGCTTGACCCGGTTCATCTTCATCGGGTCCTTGGCGTTGCTGACCAGCGCCATGGCCACGCCCGGCATCGGCGGCGCGGCGTCCGCGCCGCCCGAGGCGAGCCCGTACAGCGAACGGAACTGCCGCCCCGACACGGTCAGCCAGGTGGTGAAGGGACGCCCGGACTCGAAGACGTGGCGCACGCCGGTCGCCGTGTACTTCCCCTCGAAGGGGAAGCCCGCGCCCTTGAGCGCCACCGGCCTGCCCGGCTGCAGGTCGGGGTTGCCGGTGACCGCGACCTCCAGCTCCGCGAAGGAGCCCGACACGTCGTCGGCGAGCGACTTGGCGGCGTGCCGCACCTGCGCCTGGGTGGTGTACGGCGTCTGCGTGCTGGTGAGTTCGGACTTGCCGAACGGCTGGGACAGCTGCGCCGGGGTGATGTCGGCGTCGATGTCCTTGCTGACCGTGGCCGGGGACGTCGAGGAAAGGGCGCGCTTGGACCGCACGTCCCAGCCGCGCGCACCCGCGGTGGAGACCTGCCCCGACGCGGTCACCGCGACCCGGCTGTGCAGCGCGTTGTGCCCGAACTCCAGGACGTACGGGCTCTGCGCGGACGGAGTGGTGTCGGCGGGCGCCCCCGCGGCGGGCTTGAGGCCCGCGAAGTTCAGCTTGCCGTCCTCGTCGAAGGAGAGCCTGCTGTCGTTCTCCTGGGCGAGGCGGGACAGGAAGTCCCAGTCCGTGATGTTGGGCTGGGTCGCCAGCTCGTACACGGTCGGAGTGGATTCGATCTTGCCGATCTTGAGGCGGTTGAGACCTGCGACGCGGCGCACGATGTCGGAGGCCGTCATGTTCGGATAGCCCTGCACCCGGCGGTTGCGAAGGAGGCGGTGCCCCGGGTCGTAGCCGCGCACCACGAGGGTCTTGCCGCTCGCGTCCGAGTCCACCTCAAGGGCGGTGACCTCGCCGGTCAGCATGGGCTTGCCGCGCACGCCGTCGGTGAACGGGCAGAGCACCGCCTCCGCGCCCACCTTGATCTGCCGGAACTTCTGCAGGATGTCGCCGCCGCTGTCGACGAAGGTCAGCTGGAAGGCGGACGGCACGTTCACGCTGGAGTCCACCCAGCCCTCCACGAGCAGCACGGCCAGCTTGTCGGGCAGCCGGGCGCCGCCGATCTCGGCGTGCAGGACACTCGTGTACGTCTTCTCGCTCATGCGGACTCCGGGTGAACGGGGGCGATGCGGGGCTCGTCGGCGGCGGGCAGGAGCAGTTCCGTGCCCGGCCGCAGCCGCATCGGGTCGTCGATCTCGTTGGCCTCGGCGATCAGCCGCCAGCGCGTCGCGTCGCCGTACTCGCGCCAGGCCAGCGAGGCCAGCGAGTCACCGGCGACGGTGCGGTGCACGCGCCGCGCGGACAGCGCGCCCGACGTCGGGTTCTGCCCCTTGGTGGGCATGGCCACCTCGGTCAGCGACAGCGAACAGGTCGCGCGCAGCGGCTCGCCGGTCGGGTTGAACAGGGTGTACGTCGCGCTGACGCTGGTCACGTACGCGACGAACTGCACCGTGTTGAACGACCCCCACGAGAACCGCACCCACGGCGGCGAAGGACGCTTGGTCGACACGCTCTGCGGCGTCACCTCGCAGCAGGAGAGCAACAGCTCCACCTGCTTCTGCACCTTGCCGCCGTTCGGCGTGCCCGAGGAGTCGAGGAACACCTCGAGCTGCAGCGTGGCGGGCTGGGCGCCGGTGAACTTCGGCGGCGCGCCCCGCGTGTAGGCGACCGCGGGCTGCGTGCGCCACTCCGCGGTGCGGCCCATCTGGAGCTGCGTCGGATTGAACTGGAACTCCACCTCACCGATGCGCCCGCCCATCGATCCGCCGAGATCGGTGGGCGGCTGGTGGATGGCGAGCGCGGCGCGGACCAGGCTCGCGCCCGCCTTGCCGCCGGACGGCGCGGCCATCTCAGGCACCTCCCGCGTCGGTGAAGCCGTGGTGGGCGATCTCCAGCGTCTCGGTCGCCACGCTCGGACTGTCCGGGCTCAGGCTCGGCCCCTGCCAGCTCACCGGGAGCACCTCGACGAGCCCCCACTGGGCGACGATCGAGCCGTCCGCGCGCAGCGCGGCGATCTGCGCGGTGGGCCGCGAGATCCCCGTCGCGATGGACGAGATCCAGGCGGCGACGCGGGAGGTGTCGGCGGTCAGCGGCCGGGTCAGGCGGATCGTCGAGAACGTCACGCGGGTCGGCAGCTGCCAGACGAACCCGTTGTTGCCGCCCTCCTGCCGCTGCTCCACCTCCACCTGGGAGGACAGGCCGTCACACCCGTTGAACAGGCCGAGGTCCTGACCGTCGATGGTCAGTTTGAAGAAGACGGTGGAACCGGGGTCCAGGGTCGAGGGCATCGGGCTGTTCTTTCCTGTGGCGGACGGAGGGGAGACCGGATGGTCGCAGGCGGCGGGCGGACGGGTCAGCGGCCGTGGTCACGCAGCCGCCCGAGCCGCTCGCGGTCACCGCGCAACTCGGCCCGGAGCAGCCGGGACAGGGGCGCCACGAGCCGCCGGGCGAGCTCGTCGATCTCGGCGGGCGCGGACGGCCCCGAGGCGGCGGGCTCGGACTCGGACGCGGCGGCGGGTGCCGCTGCCGGTGCGGGTGCCGGTGCCGCTGTCTTGGGGGCGGCGTCGGTGCGCTGGACGGGTGCGGGGCGCCGGGGCGCCGGGGCGGGTGCGGGTGCGGGTGCCGGGGGCGGCGGAGGAGCGGGGGCCGGGGTGGGAGCCGCCGCGCGCCGCTGGACGGTGGGGCGCACGGGGGCCGGTACCGGCGGGGTGGGCACGGCGGCGCGCGCGGGAGCCTGGGCGGAGTGCTTGGCCAGCGGTACGACGACGGGGGCCGCGGCGTGGAAGGCGTCGGCGGGGCCGCCGCTCGCGGCGGAGGATCGCTGGAGCGGAGCTGGGGCGGGCGTGGGTGCGGGGCCCTTCGGCGGTACGGAGGGGCCGGGGGCGGAGTCGTCCGGCGCCGTCTGGACCGCGAGTCCCCGGGAGGAACTCAGCGGCAGGGGGCGCGGCCCGCCGAGGCCGCCGGGCCGGTAACTCCCGGGGGCGATCCGGCGGTTGACGGGGACGACGGGGAGGGGAAGAGGGCGAGGGAGGGACTTGGGCGCGGGTGTCTCTGCCGGTGTGGGTGCGGGTGAGGGCGTCGGCGTAGTCACAGGCTTGGGCGCGTGCGCGGCTGGGGGCACCGGCGGGGTTGTGGGCGCGGGTGCTTCGGCCTTCTGTACGGGGGTGGCGGGGGCGGCAGGCATGGCAGGCGCGGCGGGCGTGGTGGCTTCCGGAGGCGTGACGGGCGCGCCGATCGGGCTCCGGCGGGAGCTTCCCTTGCTGCCGGGGGCGGTCGCGGGCGCGGGCGTGGGTGCTGGCGCTGGCGCGGGGCCGCTGGTGGGCACCTCGCCGAGCGGCGAGCCGAGTCCCGTACGAGGACGTCCCTTCGGCGCGGCGGAGGGGCCGCTGCCGCCGTCGGGCTTGCGCTGTATCCGGCGTACCGGGGCCCGACGCTGCACGGACGGGACGGGGGTAGTACCCGCCCGTGCAGCGACGGGACCCGCCGCCTCGGACGCGCTCGCGGACGTGCGAGCGGTCCGGGCCTGCGTCCCCGGACCGGCCGGGGGAACCGGCCCGGGGACTTCGGTCGGCCCGGAGGGGGCCGAGTCTGTGGTGGCCTTCGCGGGGGCGGAGCTCCCGGTGGGCCCGGCAGCGGGCACCGTGGGCACCGTGGGCACCGACCCGACGGGGAACAGCCGCCGCTGAGGCTCCGCGGGCGGCGTCGCCGAGACCAGAGGGGACCGCTTCACGGGCATCCGCTGCACGACGGGAACGGCCGGGCTCAGGGCCTGGACGTCCGCGTCCGACATCGGAGTCAGCCGGGGCCCGGGGCCGTCGCCCGTGGGGGCGTCGTCCGCGCCGGGCACGGAGAGGGACCGGTCACCGGCGAGAGGCGCGGTGCGCCGCTGCACGGCGGGGCCGGAAGCGGACGGGGCTGAGGCCTGCGGCCCCGACGAGGCCCGCGGCCCGGATGTGGCAGGAGCCCCGGAAGGACCGGGAGTTCCGGACGGACCGGAGGCACCGGGCGTACGGCCGGGAGCGCGTGCACCGGAGTCCGGCGACGCCGCGGTGCGCGACTTGTCGTCCCTGCGGGAGGCGGCGGCGCGCTGCACGGCGGGGCCGGAGGCGGAGGCGGCCGACGGGGTGGCCGGGGACGGGGCTGAGGTCTGCGGGCCCGACGCGGCCCGTGACCTGGGTGTGGCGGGAGCCCCGGAAGGACCGGGAGTTCCGGACGGGCCGGAGGCAACGGGCGTACGCGGTGCGGACGGGCCGGGGGCCCCGGACGGACCCGAAGTCCTGGAAGCACCGGGAGTCCGGGCGGGACCCGAAGACCCGGACGAACCAGGGGTCTTGGCCGGTCCGGAAGCCCCGGACGGGCCCGAGGTACCGGGCGTACGGGAAGCCCCACCGGGCCCAGGAGCCGTGGACGGACCCGGGGCCGTGGGCGAGCCCGGCGTCACGGACGGGCCGGAAGTGGGGGACGGCGCGCTGGTCGCGGCCGGGCCGAGAGGCACGACCGGTCCCGAAGCCCCGGAAGGACCAGGAGTCCTGGACGAGTGGGAGGTGCTGGACGGGCCCCCGGGCCTGGCCGACCTGGCAACGGTGGTCGGGTCGGATGCCGCAGACGAGCCAGCGGCCCCGGTCGGCCCCGAAGTCCCGGACGGGCCGGGCCCCTTGGCCGTAGCGGAGCTCCTGGAGGGGTCGGAAGTCAAGGGCCGGTGGGACGTCCCGGAAGGGCCAGGAGCCACGGGCTGTCCCGAGGTTCCGGACGGACCGGGCCTGTTGGCGGGACTGGCGGCCGAGCCGGGACCGGAGCTCCTGGACGGCCGCTGGGGCGTCCCGGACGGGCCAGCGGCCACGGGCTGTCCCGAGGTCCCGGACGGGCTGGGCCCCTTGGCAGGACCGGAGGCCGAGGCCGGAGCGGAGCTCTTGGACGGGTCGGAAGCCGAGGGCCGCTGGGAAGACGCGGATGGGCCAGGAGTCGCAGGCAACCCCGGGACCCCGGCCGGACCGGACCCCTGGGCAGGACCGGAAGCCGAGACTGGACCGGAACTCCTGGACGGGTCGGAAGCCAGGGGCCGCTGGGACGTCTCAGACGCACCTGGAGCCGCGGGCAGCCCCGAGGTCCCGGACGAACCAGGCCTCTTGGACGAACCGGAAGCGGCGGACCGATCGGCGGACCCGGACGGACCGGGAGTCACGGCCGGTCCAGAAGCCCCACCCGGTGCCGAACCCCCGCTCGCCCCCGAAGCGGCCCGCTGCACCGGAGCAGCAGCGCCACCCGGAGCAGCGGCCCCACCCGAAGACGCGGCAGCCGAAGCCGCACCCGCCGCCGGAGAAGACGTGCCTCCAGCCGAAGCCGCCCGCGCCACCGGCGTGGGCGTGGATCCCGGCCCCTTGCGCGCCGCGGCAGACCCACGCCCCCGAGGCGCCGCCTGCCCGCCGCCCCCAGAAGCGGCAGCCGACGCGGAAGACGCGGAAGACGCAGCAGAAGCGCCGAAGGGACCGGCGGGCGTACCCGAGCCCCCGTCACCCGCCTCCGCGGCCCCACCCTCCTGCCGCACCGGCAACCGCAGCGACGGCAGGTCGAGGCTGCCCGGCGTGCCCACGACGGGTGTGAGGACGTCGCGGAGCAGGCCGCCGGGGGCCGATGAGCGTACGGCGTGGCCCAACTGGCCGCCGAAGGACGGGTTCTGGTGGGTGGCGAGCATCGAGGCGAAGCCCGGCTCGGAGACCGGGCGCGGTGCGGCGAGGACCCGCTGGACCGGCGGCGCGGTGGCCCAGCCACCGTCACCGCCACGGGGCGCACCGGCAACCGCCCCGTCCGCACCCGCGTCCGGAGCGGTCGCCTCCGGCTCGACCGGCGCACCCGGCGTCACCGCGGCATCCCGCTGCCCCCGGGACCGATCCCCCCGGCCCCACCTGAACAAGCCCATCACTTACCTCGACTCACCGGCCACCGACCACCGACACCACACTGTTGTCCCGTCACTGCCGTGCTGCTTCGGCCTGTTCCACCAGCGAGGCCGTCCGCGACACGTACCCGCGCCGGTCGGCGTGCTCGAGGTCGAGGATGTCGTCCAGGCCCCAGTGGAAGTGATAGGCGAGGTACGCGACTTCCTCCTCGATGCGGTCGGCCGCGTACGTCACGATTCCCCCAGGCGGCTCCCGGCCAGCTCGACCTCGAAGGACTCCGAGCAGTGCGGGCAGGCCACGGCCGCGCGGGTGTGTCCTTCCGCGTTGATCTGCCGGTAGAAGTCCTGGAGGAAGGCGAGGTCGGAGGCGAACATGTTCTCCACCGTGCCGTCGTGGACGGAGCCGAGCGTGCCGAGCCGGGTGATGACCCGGCCGAGCAGCACGACGGAGAGGTAGGCGGGGTTCTCGCGGACGCGCACGTCCCGCAGCGGGACGAGTTCGTCGCGCGCCGTCGCGAGCCGCATCGCGCCGTTGCGGTGCACGGTGCCGGACTCGTCGACGTACCCGCGCGGAAGCTCGAACTCGAACTCCGTACGCAGGGATTCACGAGCCCCCGCTACCGCGCCTGCCGCGGCGGGTCCCGCCGGACCCGCCGTACCCGCTGCCATGCCCGCCGCCGGGCCATCACGCCGCATTACTCGATGACCAGCTCTTCGAAGACGATGGTGACCTGCTCGGTCAGCGCGGCGGCGTCGCCGGCCTTGACCCCGCTGGTCTCCACCTTGCTGCACCAGGCGTTGCGGAGGTTGTACCGCTTCACCGGGGAGTTCTGGTAGTCCATCATCATGATCGTGGCGTTCTTGCGCGCCGAACCCATGTCACCGGCGATGGACTTGTTGATCCACTCGCTGAAGACGGGGCTCTGCGTCATGCCGCGCGTGACGGTGCACTCACCGGCCTTCTTGACACCGGGCATCTTCTTGACGACGGGCTTGCCGTCCGCCGAGACCTGCTGGTACTCGATGACTTCCTGCTCCATCGACAGGCCGCTGACCTCCTGGAGGTACTCGACCATGACGCCGTCGATCTGGAGGCCGAAGTTGTGGGTAGTGAGCGCATCACCGGGCTGAAGGGACAAGGGGGTTCACTCCTGTTGCGGTTCTTGCCGATACGTATGTGGGGACCGGAAGCGCGCGGGCCTGCCCGGCCCGCGCGCGGGGCGGGCTACTCCTCCAGCTCGCCGCCACCGCCGGAGAACTGCGCGAGGCGGAACACCACGAACTCGGCGGGCTTGACCGGCGCGATGCCGATCTCGCAGACGACGCGGCCGAGGTCGACCGACTCCGGCGGGTTCGTCTCCTCGTCACACTTCACGTAGAAGGCGTCCTCGGGGCGCTGGCCGAACAGGGCGCCCGAGCGCCACTCGTTGACCAGGAACGCCGACACGTTGCGGCGGATGCGCGCCCACAGGGCGTGGTCGTTCGGCTCGAACACGACCCACTGGGTGCCGATGAGGATCGACTCTTCGAGGTAGTTGAAGTAGCGGCGCACGTTCAGGTAGCGCCAGGCCGGGTCGGAGGCCATCGTGCGCGCGCCCCACACGCGGATGCCGCGGCCGGGGAAGGCGCGGATGCAGTTCACGCCGATGGGGTTGAGCAGGTCCTGCTCACCGCGGGTGATCTGCAGCTCCAGGTCGATCGCGCCGCGCACGATCTCGTTGGCGGGAGCCTTGTGCACACCGCGCTCGGCGTCGTTGCGCGCCCACACACCGGCCATGTGGCCGGACGGGGGCACGACCACCGACTGGCCGCTGGCCGGGTCGAAGGACTTGATCCACGGGTAGTAGAGCGCGGCGTAGCGCGAGTCGTAACCCGCGAGCTCCTGGCGCCACTGGCGGACCTGGCGGGCGTTGAGGTTCGGCGGCGGGTCGATGATCGCCATGCGGTCGCCCATGAGCTCGCAGTGCGAGATGAGGCCGAGCTGGACGGCCTTGACCTGCTCCTCGTCGATCAGGCCCTGCTGGTAGGCGGCCATCAGGTCCGGCACCGCGACCATGTTGATCTCGTCGAGGGCCTCCAGGCCGCCGAAGCCGGTGCGGTCGGCGGAGTCGCCGATGAACTGGCCGGTCTGGACCGGGGCGGCCGCGCCGTTCGAGGCGGGCACGGCGGGGGCGGGCGCGGCGGCGGGCGGCGCGAGCGTGACGGACTGCGCGTCCGGCTTGGCCACCTGGCCACCGGCCGCGGCCTCTTCCAGGACGATCGTCTTGGAGCGCTGCTTGACCTGCGTGACGACGTAGTTGCGGGCCGTCTTCTTGGAGCTGACGTCGAAGCTCTCGACGACCTTCTCGCCGTCCTTGACGACCAGCTTGAAGCGGTCGGCGGCGCTCTCGCCCTCGCTGTCCTGCACCTCGACGGTGAGCGCGCCACCGGCGGCGGACCCTGCGGTGATCGCCGCGACCGAGAAGCCGCCGAGCGCCACGGGGGTGCCCGCGGTCAGCTCCTTGGGGGCCTGCGCGGTGGCGGTGGCGGGCTGCTGCGGCTCGTCGGCGCTGCTGCCGCCGACGCGCACGACGTAGGCCGCGGAGCCGCCGTTGTTGAAGAAGCCGTAGACGGAGTGCGCCAGGTAGTACCCGTCCGTGAACTCGCCGAACGCGGCCACGTACTGCGACCAGTTGGTCACCAGCGTCGGCTCGTTGAGCGGGCCGTGCGGCGCGAGACCGACGAAGGCCGCCACCGAGGTACCGACTCCCTCGATGGGTCGCGAGCCGCTGGCGACTTCCTCGATGTAGACACCGGGGGACAGGTAGTTGGGCATGTTTCCGTTCTCTCCTCGCGATGACGGGATCCTGCGCCGGCACGTCGGCCCGGGTGTGCCGGTTCCCCGTGGCCGCGGTCTGCTCCCGCTGGTCGTACGGTCTTCTACGACGATGTCCCAGGACGCGGCCGGGCAGTAGAGACGGACGGACGTCACCGAGGGCAGAGGCCACTGCCCGTTCGGCCACCGCACGGGTCGGCGGGTGGCTGGCGGCAGCTGGCGCGGCTCCTCGCGCGGGATCGGTCCGATCGCGGTCCGGACGCCCGTCCCGATGGTGCGGGGTGCGCGCGGCTGGCCACAGAGGCGGACGGACGTCCTCGGGGGCAGGACAGACTGCCCGTTCGATCATGGACGGAGGCGGAATGCGGGGTTCGGCCGAATGTGACTCCTCGATGGCGCATTTCCCTTGCCCTGTGGCTTGTTCCGCGTCAATTGCTGGTCAACAAGGTGGGCAAGGTTCCTACGGGGTCCGGGTGACCCGGGGTACTGACGTAACGTTTGGTTCGTATGGCCAACCGCGGCCAGTACGAACGGGCACATTCGCGGTGCGTCACGGGGCAAGGGGTGCGGGCTGACAATGCTGGGCGACGCGGACGGCGACCCGGGCCGGAACACGGAAACCGAAGCGGGATGGAACGGTCCAGGCCACCCGGGGGATCCGGGCGGCCTGGGTGACGCGGGTGACCCGAGCGGTGTGGGTGACCTGGGTGACCTGGGTGGGCCGGGCGGCGTGAGCGGTGTGGGTGATCAGGCTGGCCACGGTGACCCGAGGGTTCTGGGTGTTCCGAGCGGCCCAGGCGCTCCGAGCGGCCTAGTCGCTCTGGGTGACCTGAGTAATCCGGCTGGGCCGGGTGTTCCGGGCGGCGTCGGCGACCCGGGCGGCCTTGGCGACCCGGGCGGCCTTGGCGGTCCGGCGGACCCCGGTGACGCAGCAGGCCTCAGTCGACCCACAGGCCCCAGTCGACCCACAGACCCCAGCCACCCGGCGAGCCCTAACAACTCCGCAAGCCCTAGCCACCCGGCGAGCCCTAACAACTCCGCAAGCCCTAGCCACCGGGCGAGCCCTAACAACTCCGCAAGCCCTAGCCACCGGGCGAGCCCTAACAACTCCGCAAGCCCTAGCCACCGGGCGAGCCCTAACAACTCCGCAAGCCCTAGCCACCCGGCGAGCCCCAACAACTCCGCAAGCCCTAGCCACCCGGCGAGCCCTAACAACCCCGCAAGCCCTAGCCACCCCGCAAGCCCCCACACCCCCGCAAGCCCCCACACCCCCGCAAGCCCCCACACCCCCGCAAGCCCCACCGACCCCAGCCGCGCCCTGACCTTCCAGCTGCTCGGCCCCGTTCGCGCCTGGCGCGGCGGGCGGCAGTTGGCGCTCGGGTCGCCGCAGCAGCGTGCCACCCTCGCGGTGCTGCTCCTGAGCCACGGCCGCCCCGTGTCCGTGTCGGAGCTGGTGGACGCCCTGTGGGGCGAGGAGCCGCCGCCTCGCGCGGTCGGCACCCTGCGTACGTACGTATCCCGACTGCGCGCCCTCCTCGAACCCGACCGGCAGGCCAGGGGGCGCGCCAGCCTCCTCGTCTCGGCGGGCGGTGGCTACGCCCTGCGCGTGCCGCGCGGCGCGCTCGACGCGACCGGGCTCGAAGACCGCCTCACCGCCGCACGCCGACTGCGCGGGGCCCGCCAGCACGCGGGCGCGTACGGCGAGCTGACCGCCGCCCTCGCCCTGTCGAACGGCACGCCGCTCGCCGGACTCCCCGGCCCCTACGCCGAGCGCCAGCGCGACCGGCTCACCGAACTCTCCGTCACGGCCCAGGAGGAACTCTTCGCCTGCGCCCTGGAACTGGGCAGGTACGCGGAGGCCACCCCGCCGCTGCGCGCCTTCGCCGCCGAACACCCGCTGCGCGAACGCGCCCAGGCCCTGCTGATGCTGGCCCTGCGCCGCGGCGGCCGCCAGGCGGACGCCCTCGCGGTCTACGAGGCCACCCGCCACACCCTGGCCACGGAGCTCGGCGTCGACCCCGGCGCGGAACTCGCGACGCTCCACGAGGACCTCCTGAAGGGCGACGCCTTCCCGGCGCCGACGGCATCCGGGCAGAACACCGGAACGGCGCGCCAGGCCCCGGCCCAGCGCGTCGGCGCGCAGCGCGCCGCCAGCTCCGTACGCCGTCTCTCCGAGGCCGCCCGGGAGCGCGGCGGCGCCCGCGCCCCCGACGACGCGGACGGCAACGCCCAGGCGCGCACCCGCGACCGGCGCCCCGCGGCCGGTGTCGCCGTCCGGCGCCCGATGTGCACCGAGGCCCCCGAACCCACCACCGCACCGGACGGCGGGGCATCCCTGGCCGTGGCCCCCGAACGCGCCGCGGCCAGGCCCCGTACCCCCGCGCGGCCCGCCCCGCTCGCCCCGGGCCAGCCCGCGACCCCGCCCCGCCGCCGTACCGCCCCCGCACCGGCGGGCACGCAGCAGCAGCCCGGCGCCACAGGCCCCACCCGCATGATCCCCGTACCCGCCCAACTGCCCCCGGACGTACCGGACTTCGCAGGCCGCCAGCGGGAGTCGGGCGTACTGCGCGAGGTGCTGCGCACGGCCGTCGACGGCAGCGCGATGGCCATGGCCGCGCTCACCGGACTCGGCGGCGTCGGCAAGACCGCCCTCGCGGTACACGTCGCCCACGCCGTACGGGCGGAGTTCCCCGACGGACAGCTCTATGTGGACCTGAGCGCCCCCGACCCCTCGCCGGACGGCAGCAGCGGCAGCGCCCTGGTCGGTTTCCTGCGCGCCCTCGGCGTACCCGAGAGCGCCGTCCCCGACGGTCTCGACCAGCAGACCGCGCTGTACCGCTCGCTGCTCGCGGGCCGCCGGGTCCTCGTGCTCCTGGACAACGCGCGCGACACCGCGCAGGTGCGCCCGCTGCTGCCCGGCGCCCCGGGCTGCGCGGTCCTGGTCACCAGCCGCTCGCGCACCATCGCCCTGCCGGGCGTCCGCCTCGTCGACGTCGACGTCATGGACGAGGCGGAGGCGCTCGGCCTGCTCGCCGCGATCGTCGGCCCCGAGCGGGTCTCCGCCGAACCGGCGGCCGCCGGTGAACTGGTCGCCGCCTGCGGCGGCCTCCCGCTCGCCGTCCGGATCGCCGCCGCCAGGCTCGCCGCGCGGCCCGGCCGCTCCGTCGCCGACCTGGCGGCCCGGCTGCGCGACGAACGCCGCAGGCTGGACGAGCTGCGGGTGGCCGACCTCGGCGTCGAGGCCACCTTCCGGCTCGGCTACGAGGCGCTCGCCCCCGAACTCGCCCGCGCCTTCCGCGTCCTGTCGCTCTGTTACATGCCGTCGTTCTGCAGGGGCGCCGCGGCCGCCCTCCTCGACGTCAGCGAGGAGGAGGCCGAGACGACCGTGGAACGCCTGGTCGACGCGGGGCTCATGGAGCTGCACGACGACGACCGCTACCGGTACCACGACCTGGTCAGGCTCTTCGCCGCCCGCCAGTGCGAGCGCCAGGAGAGCGCCACGGAGCGCGCCGCCGCCCGGCTCCGCTTCCTCGACTACGTTCTGGCCACCGTCGTCACCGCGATCCGCCGTACGAAACCGCACAGCGTGCTGCCCGCCCTGCTGCACCAGCCCGCGTCCGAGGGAAAGCACCTGCCCGACGCGGCCGCCGCGCACGACTGGCTGGTGGTGGCCCACACCCGCCTGTACGCGGCCGCGGAGAACGCCCTGCGCCACATACCCGACGCGATACCCGACGACGCCACGCCGCCGCCAGGCCTGCGCCCCACCGTCGACCTGCTCACCGCCTGGTCCCACCTGGTCGCGGGCACCGCCCGCCACCGCGACCTCGAACCGCTCGCCGAACTGGCCCTGGAGACCGCGCGCCGCCACGGCGACGACCTCTCCGCAGGCCGCGCCCTGCGCCTCCTCGGCACCCTCCACTACGGCACCGAGACCTACGCCCGCGCCGAACGCCTCCTGCGCGAGAGCCTGCGCCTCGCCGAGTCCGCGGGCGACGCCCTCGTCGGCGCCGAGAGCAGCCACGAACTGGGCATCGTGCTCATGGGAATGGGCCGCGCCGAGGAAGCACTCGAACAACTCACCCACGCCTACGACAGGTTCGGCGCGCTCGACGGGCGCGGCGACCGGATCCAGATCCTGGCCCACCTGGTCCGCGCGTACGCCGCGCTCGGACGGCACGCGGAAGCGGACACCGCGCGGGCCGAGGCCCTTGGCCAGGCCCGCGCGTCGGGCAGCACGGGCACTCTCGCGCACGCCCTCTACCAAATAGGCTGCGCGCTGCTCGCCGAAGGACGCGCGGCCGAGGCCGCCGACCGGCTGCGCGAGGCGCAGCGGCTGCACCGCTGGTCGCGGTCCCCGCGCTGGGAGGCCCTGTGCTGGGCCCGCCTCGCCTACTGCGAACTGGCCAAGGGCAGGCTCGAGGAGGCCCTGACCTGCGCGGACCAGGCCCTGACCATCGAGAGCGAACTCGGCGACGTGTTCTGCCGCGCCCTGGCGAAGGCCGCGCGCGGCAGGGCACTGCTCGCGCGGGGCGACCTGGAGGGCGCCCGCACCGCCCTGCGCGGCGCACACCGCGTCATGGACCGGCGCGGCGCCGTGGAGGCCACCGAAATCGCCACCGTGCTCGCCGAGTTGGACGCCACGCGGGCACAGGGCCGCAAGGGCAGCGCGGTCTGCCCCTGAGGCGGCCCTTTCGTACAGGAGGTCAGGGCACGTCACCCTCTACCGTGCCCCATATGACGTGGTGGAACTCCCTGGACCCGGCCGCGGTGACCGTTGATCCTGGTGGCCGCGTCGCCGCGCGGCTTCGCGTACGCAATACGGGAGACACGGTCGAGGAGTACCGCTTGTCGGTGCTCGGCGCACCCGCGGGCTGGTCCCGCGTCGAACCCGAGGTCCTGCGCCTGTACCCGGGCAGCGAGGGCACCGCCGAGATCTCCTTCGCACCGCCCCGCTCGCCCGACGCCCCCGCGGGCCCCACGCCGTTCGGCATCCGTGTCGAACCCAGGCAACACCCCGAGGCGCGCGACGTCGTCGAGGGCCAGGTCACCATCACGCCGTTCGCCGAGGTGCGGGCCGAACTCCTGCCGCCCACCATCGTCGGACGTTTCCGCGGCCGGGCCTCCATCGCCGTCGACAACCTCGGCAACTCCCCGCTCACCGCGGCGCTCAACGTCCGCGACGACGCGGGACGGCTCTCCTTCGACCTCGATGCCCCGAGCGTCCAGATCGCCCCGGGCCGCGCCGCGTTCGCCCGCCTCACGGTGCGCCCCCAGCGGGTGCAGTGGACGGGCTCGGCCCAGCCGCACCCGCTGACCGTCTCCGTGCGCCGCTCGGGCGACGAGACCTCCTACGACCTGCCGGGCAGCTTCGACCAGCGCCCGGTCCTGCCGCGCTGGCTGCTCACCGCGGGCAGCATCCTCGCGGCGCTCGCCGTCACCTTCGTCGTGTGCTGGTTCTCCTTCTCGCCCAAGATCACGGGCGGGGCCAGGGAGAACCAGGCCGCGGCCCCGCCGAACTCGGCACCGCAGGGCGGCGAGAAGGAGAAGCTCGACGACGCGCCGCCGCCCCCGAAGGACCTGGACACCGGCGGCGACGAGGGCGGCGACGAGGCACCCGACGGCTCCGGGGGCGGCTCGGGCTCGTCCTCCGGAGGCGGGGGCGGCGGTGGCGGCGGCGGAAGCGATGACGGCGGTGGCTCCGACGCGAAGAAGACGAAGCGCGGCAGCGGCGGCGCCGCCAAGGTGGGCCCCGCGTGGGGACGCGGCTACCAGAAGGACGTCGTCGTCGAGTACGCCCAGCGCCGCCTGGAAGCGCTCGGCTCGAAGAACAAGTGCCAGCTCACCGGCGACTGGTCGCCCGGCGTCATCGACGCCAACACCCAGGCCAGCCTGATCTGCTACCAGCGGGCCGTGATCAGCTCCGGCGAGAGCACCGGGCACAACACGGCGCAGATCTTCGCCACCGACGACGAGGGCACGCTCGGCCGGGCCACCCTCACCTCGCTGTGGGCGCAGGGCATCCGCGCCGACGACGTCCGCGCGGGAGCCGACAACTGGCAGGTCATGCAGTTGCAGGCGGCGTTCTGGTGGGCCTCGCAGGCCGGTATCAGCGACGCGGACCTGGACCGCGACCGGGCCTACGCCCAGTACGGCGTCAGCTACTTCGAGAACGGCCGCAAGGCCCCGAAGACCGCCAGGTACGACAGCGGGACGGCCCAGCACATCAAGGATTACCAGAAGGCGGTAGGCCTGCCCGCCAGCGGTGTCGCGGACAGCGCCACCCTGCAGGCCATGGTCGGCGGAAGTGTGAAGAACCCCGGAGTAGTAGGGCGTTGAGCTATATGTGGAGCGCACTGGAACCTACGGCGACCACCGTGGAGCCCGGCTCCGTGGCGAAGGTACGCCTGCGGATCCGCAACACAGGTGACACGGTCGAGGAGTACCGGCTGCACATGGTCGGAGCGGTGGCCGGCTGGTCCCGCATCCAGCCTGATGTGCTGCGCCTGTACCCCGGCGCCGAGGGCACCGCCGAGATCGAGATCGCCCCGCCCAGGACCTCGGACGCGCAGGCGGGACCGACGCCGTTCGGCGTCCGGGTGCAGCCGCGCGAGGCGCCCGAGACCGCCAACGTGGTCGAGGGCCAGGTGACGGTGGGCCCGTTCACCGAACTCCGTTCGGAGCTCGTGCCCTCGGTCGTCCGGGGCCGGATACGCGCCAAGGCCGCGATCGCCGTGGACAACCTCGGCAACCAGCCGCTGACCGCCTCCTTCTCGGGACGCGAGAACGGCGAGGAACTGGAGGTCGTCTCCGAGCCCGGCTCGGTCCAGGTCTCCCCGGGCCGGGCCGCCTTCGCGGACCTCGGGATCAAGCCCGGCGCGGTGAGCTGGATCGGCGGCACCCGCAAGCACCCCTTCACCGTCTCCGTGCTGCGGGCCGGTGTGCCCGAGCCGGTCGAGCTGCGCGGCACCTACGTCCAGCCGTCGGTGATCCCGCGCTGGGTGGCGGCCGTCGGCTCGATCATCCTGGCGCTCGCCATCGCGTTCGCGGTGGTGTGGTTCCAGCACAAGCCCTCCCTCGCCACACAGGCCAAGGAGAAGGTCGAGCAGCAGAAGCCGCTGCCGCAGAACGACGAGATGAAGCCCGCGCCCAAGCCCAAGCCCTCCGAGAAGGAGGAGGAGAAGGAGCCCGAGAAACCGGCCACCGGCGGTGGCGGCGGGGGAGACTCCAAGCCGGGCGGCGGCGGTGGCGGCGGCGGGGACGAGAAGCCCAAGGGCCCCAAGACGCACACCATCCGCAGCGTCGAGGGCAGCGGCTGGTACCTGGAGGTCGTGAAGGGGGAGCAGGCCGACGGCACGTACGTCGGACAGAACCCCGACCTCACGGACAAGTTCGGCAAGAACCAGGACTGGATCCTGCACCACTACCCCGAGTCCGACACCTACGCCCTGGAGCCCGCGAGCGCCCCGGGCACGGTGATGGACCAGAAGGTCAACACCAACATCGTCCAGATCGTCCACGCGACGCCGGAGAACATCAAGACCGGCCGCCTCGGCGACAACCAGAAGTGGAAGCTGGAGAAGCGCCCGGACGGCAAGACGCGGATCGTCGCCGTCGGCTCCGGTGAGTGCCTGGTCGACATGCAGAACGACACCAGCGCGGTCACGTGGAAGTGCGACGACCGCAACAGCATGGGCTGGACGATCGAGGGCTGGCCGGAGTAGCGCGTACAGCGGATGGAGAAGAGGGCGGCACGCCGAGGCGTGCCGCCCTCTCCCGTTCCTGGCGGTTCACCGCCAGGGCAGCGAGACCCCCGGTTCCAGGCGGCCCATCTTGCGGTACTCGCGCCGCGCACCGGCCCGTACGTCCGCGCCCGACACCGGCCCGCCGTGCCCCGCCGCGAGATAACCGGCGGTCACCGCGGCCGACCGGATCGCGCCGCCCGCCAGCTCGAAGTCCTTGGCGCAGCGCGTGATCTCGTCCCCGATGTCCGCCGCGCGCGGTGTGCCCGCGAGGCAGGTGTGCCACAGGGCGACCCGCTGCTCGACGTCGGGGAACGGGAAGTCGACCACCAGGTCGAGCCGCCGGGTGAACGCGTCGTCGATGTTCGCCCGCAGATTGGTGGTCAGTACGGCGATCCCGTCGAAGGCCTCCAGACGCTGCAGGAGGTAGGCGCTCTCCAGGTTGGCGTACCTGTCGTGCGAGCTCTTGACCTCGGAACGCTTGCCGAAGACGGCGTCGGCCTCGTCGAAGAGCAGCACCGAGTCGGTGCGGTCCGCCTCGGCGAAGATCCGCTCCAGGTTCTTCTCCGTCTCGCCGATGTACTTGTCGACCACGGCCGACAGGTCCACCACATAGAGGTCCAGGCCGAGTTCACCGGCCACCACCTCGGCGGAGAGCGTCTTGCCGGTCCCGGAGTCGCCCGCGAACAGCGCGATCACCCCGCGCCCGCGGCCGCCCCCGGTGCGCAGCCGCCACTCGCCGAGCACCTGATCGCGGTGCCGGGCGCGCAGCGCGAGCTCTCGCAGCAGGCCGAGCGGTTCATCGGGCAGTACGAGATCGCCGAAGCCGACCGCGGGCCGGATCCGCCGGGCGTGCCGGTCGAGGAGCGGCGCCGACTGCTGCCGGGCGCTGAGCTGGACGTGCGCTGCGGTAAGCCCGGTGCCCTCGAAGGCGGCGAGCCCGACGGCGGCGCGGGCGGCCCGCCTGATCTGGGCCTCGCCGAGCCGGTAGGGCGCGATGGCCTCGGGCAGATCGAACCCCAGGTCGTCGTCCTGGCCGAGCCCCGCACGCCAGGCGCGCGGCGCGTCGGTCTGTTCCTGGGGCGCGTCCAGGGCGAGGATCCCGGCGTCCGGAGCCCACCCCGGGTCGTACGCGTCACCGCCGAAGAACACCACGGGTACGTCGCCGGTGGCCAGCTGCCGTACGAGGGCGCCGGGTTCGGCGGAGAGCGGCCCCACGAGGAGCGCGGCGCCGCGCAGCCGGGCCTCGCGGAGGAGGGCGGTACAGGTGCGGGTCCGCAGGGCGGCGGCCTGCTCGGACTCGCCGGTCCTGCCGGGTACGTCACCGCCCCCGGGGACGTCCGCGAGCGCGGGCCGGTACAGGAGTACGGGCAGTCCCGCGGCCCGCAGCGCGTCGGCCACCGGCTCGGCGGCGGTGCCTTCCCTGCGCTCGCGCAGATGGAGGAGGAGGGGCCCGGCGGCGGCGACGGCGGCGAGCCGCGCGGCGACGCCATCGGCGACGGGCACGGCGCCCTCGTCCGACGGCAGCAACTCGACGCCCCCACCCACGAGTTCGGGATCCACGGCATCATCACCGAGGAGCCACGCCACCACCCGCTCGGGCACCCGCAGCGCCTGCCCGGGCAACGGCCGGTCCTCGTCGTCGAGTTGGACGAGCCCACCGGCACGCAGCGGCGCCAGCGGATGGAAACGGCCGCGGGCGACGGGGTCGTGCGGCCCGGTGCCGAGGAGGTCGAGGGCCAGCGCCATGGTGGCCCGCCGCCGTCCGACGTCGTCGTTGAGATACCCGTACAAGGGCTCGAAACGACGGTCCACGTCGGGGGCGAGGGCGGCGAGGAGGATGTGCTGGTCGAGGGAGGTGAGGGAGAAGCGCAGAGCCAACTCGTGGAAGGAGTCGGGAAGATGCCCGCCCCCCTCCACGGACTCCTCAAGGGCCGACGGAACGCCCCCCGGCCCCTCTCCCCGCCCTTCTCCCTGCCCTTGGTGGGCGATGCGAAGGGCGCTCTCGGCCGTCAGATACAGCCCGCGGAGCGGATCGCCCGCGGTGGGATCGTCGCCGCTGCGCCGCTCGACGAGCCCGGCAACGCGGTCGCGCAGCGCGTCGAGCCGGGCGAGCAGGGCGTCGGGCCCGCTGCTCACGGACCCTCCGGACGGTCGGCGCGGTCGGCGGCCGACGTACGCAGCACGCGGGGCCGCGCGTCGGAGTTGAGCCCGTCGAAGCCGCGGACGACGACCGCGCTCTCGGTGACCGGCGGCGCCACGTCGTAGGTGGGCGAGACCGGGAACGGCACGGTGATCACGACGTCGAGGGACGGCTTGAGCTCGCCGCCGAGCGCGGACCAGATGTCGGCGATGGACCGCGACTCGGGCGGCGGCACGGCGACGGTGAGCGGCATCGAGACGCCCAGCGCGGCGAGCGACTCGGGCAGGGCGTCCGGCGGCAGCAGCTCGTGCCCGAGGAGGGTGCCGAGACCGGCGGAGAGCAGCCGGTGCTCGTCCTCGGGCCGGTTGGTCCAGGCGGTGAGCAGGTACGAGAGCCGGAACCAGCGGGGCGGCTGCCGCCTGCGCAGCACCGTGCCGTCGGCCCCGCGCTCGGCGTAGGCGCCGCGCTCGCGCCGGGCCACGTCCTCGCGGATGTCGTAGAGGTAGGCGTTGAGCGTGGGCGCGTTCCGCCGGGCGGCCCAGTCCCGGGTGGGCGCCTCGAAGACGACGTCACCGGCCGCGTCGGGAAGGGCCCCGCGCAGCAATCCGCGCAGGACCTCGTCGACGTCGTGAATCACTAGATGTACCCCTCCCGCAGCGCGTACGCGACGGCATGCGCGCGGTTCTGCAGCTGCAGGCGCGTCATCAGCGCGTGCAGAACGTTCTTGACGGTCCGTTCGGAGTAGGCGAGCTTCTCCGAGATCTGCTTGGTGTCGAGCCCCTCGGCGATGAGCCGGACGACGTCCACCTCGCGGGGGGCCATGCCGAGCGTCGGCACGAGCGTCCCGCCGCCACCGGGCGAGGAGTCGAGCGCGGACCGCCGCAGCTGTCCGAGCTGGGTCATGAGCCGGTTGATCAGATCCGGCGGCAGCTCCCCTTCCCCGCGCGCGGCACTGTGCACCGCGTGCAACAGCTTCTGCGGGGTGGCCTGATGGCGCCAGAGTATGGCCTGCACGCCGTATTCGACGACGGCCATCAACTCGGGCTCGCGCAGTTCGCTGGCGATCAGCACGACGCGCTGCTCCCCGCACCTGACGAGCCGGCGCAGCTCGGCCCCGGCGACGTCGTCGAGCCGGTCGACGAGCATGACGGCGACCTGCTCCGTGTCATCGGCGCCCGCCTCCGCACCACCGAGGCGATCCACCAGCTCGACACTGGGCTGTTGCCGAAGGTGGCTGATGACCCCGGCCCGGCCCAAGGGATCCGCGGCATGGACAGCCACAGAGATACGTGTATCTGGCACTGGCTTTCCCTGTCTTCCCCCGAGCATCAATAGACACAGGGTGCGCACCGCGAATCAACATTCGATTGCCGATGTATCAACGGGGCTTACGCGGGGACGTCAGCGGACGGACCCGGGGCCATCGGTATCCTCGCGAGTCTGACGGGGTTGACGGGGCTGATGGCGGGCACGGGGCGACGGACGAACATGGCGATGGCCAAAGACTGCGAACAGTGCGGAACCCCCTTCGTCCCGACGGGACCGGCCCGCTACTGCGGCGACGACTGCCGCACGGAGGTGCAGGCGGTCCAGCTGACGGCCAGCACGTACGCCCTGACGCTGGAACAGACGAGGGCGGTCCGCGCCGTCGAAGCATGCATGATCTGCCGCTCGACCATCTCCGGATTCGAGTCCGGCATCTTCGCCGTGGACCACTGCCACGACACCGGCGTCGTCCGCGGCGCGCTCTGCCAGTCCTGCAACTTCCTCCTGGGCAACGCGCGCGACGACGTCGACGTACTCTTCTCGGCCATCAAGTACCTGGTCAAGGACCACTCGACCGAACCATGGAACCAGGGCAGGTCGAGACAGGACGAAACCGCGCAACGCCAGGAGACCCGCCTGACGGCCCGACTTGAGCGAGCGGAGCGAACGCTCTCCGCATCCGAGTCCCGGGTACGCGAACTGGAGGCGATCCTGGCCGAGGTGTCCGCCGACACGGCACTGGCGGCCCGCCGCAGAGCGAGGGACGCCGAAGCCCTGGACGATTTCCTCAAGGAAATGGTGACCCCGGCCCCACCCGACAGCCCCCGCATCCCGGCAAGCACGGTACGCGCGGCCTGGTCCACGTGGTCCTCCGGCGCCACCTGCCCGGTCCAGAGCCTCCACGACGCCCTGCACAAACTGGGCGGCACGCTGCGCAGGACGAATACGGGGCGGTATTGGGAGGGGATAGCGCTGCGCGACTGAGTGGGGGCGGGGGCGGGGGCGGACCGGTCCCGACGCAGCGCGTCTGCGGATACGCCAAGACCCCGTCCTCAGCGAAAGCGCTGCTGGCGGGGTCTTCGGACACCTACTACGAGGTGCCCCCGGCAGGATTCGAACCTGCGCACGCGGCTCCGGAGAGGGCTTCGCAGGACGGTGCTCCCCCTGGCCAGGGACGTGGCGTCGGGCTGGATTTGGCAACCGGTCCACGAATAGTCCACAGGCCTTGAGGGCACGTCTCGTCCGCTGAGGGGTTGGCAGAGTTCGGGCGCTGGGCGAGACGTCAGAGATCCAACGTCTTGCGCAGCTGCTGGCCGATGAGAGCGGCAACTTCAACCGCTACAGCGTTACCAATAGCTCTCATCATGGCCGTGCGGCTTCCTGGCATCTCGTAGTTGTCAGGGAATGTCTGAATTCGAGCCGACTCTCTAACGGTAAGGTATCGAACCGAATTATCACTGAAACGGATCATTGCCTCGCCACCAGCGACCCCATGCACTCCGGCTTTCAGGGTTTTCGCTGGCCAATCGATCCAGCCTCCTTGGTGGCGAGTGTAAGTACGAGCGCCTGGAATTCCCTTGTGGTTCAGAACCCCGACAGCTTCCGCCGCCTCTAGAGGATCAGGCAACCCCACCAACGCATCTCGTGTAGTCCGCCAGGGCAGGGACGATTCGAACAGTGCGTCCTCACGGCGCAGTAGTTCTACGCGGGCCTTAACGTTCTCGGGCATTGGAGGCTTTGGTAGATTCCGCGTCTCCCAATAGGCTCCAGTAACCCACTGGTCTCGAAGCAGAGTGTCTTTGCTATGTGTCGTGGGGACATCGACCCAATGGTCGGCAGATGAAATATCTGCACGAGTGCCGATCAAGAACACACGCTTGCGTGTCTGGGGAACCCCGACATCGGCCGCCTCAATTATCTGTCTGTGAACGCGGTAGCTGAGGCTAGGGCGCTTGGTTTCCTTGATCCTGGCCTGATGCTGAGACCAGTGTTCGTCGCCCTTCCGAGGGCGGACTGACGGCTTGGTCAGCTGATCTATTACGTACTGGTAGTAGGGTTCGAACGATGGCCGGAGCAATCCAGGGACATTTTCGAAGACGAAGCACTTGGGTCGTAGAATCCGGACAGTCTCGACTGCCGCAGGAAACATGTTCCGCTCGTCGTTCTCGCCCGCGTGAGCTCCACTTATCGAGAATGGCTGGCAAGGGGGGCCGCCAGCGATTAGGTCGATATCTTGAAGTCCTGAATCCCGCATCGACTTGAGCCAATGGACCACGTCCATCTCTCGGATGCTGTCCTCGCTCCAGAGCGTAGGTGAAGTGGCAGCGTTCTGGCGCAAGATTGAGCAGGCACGCGGATCTCTCTCAACGAGCTGCTCATGCTCAAATCCGGCTTTTAGCATACCGAGCGCCATGCCGCCTCCGCCGGCGAAGAGTTCTACCGACCTTGGCATAGATTCCCCTTCGTGCGACCGTTTTCGTCGCTTTGTACTGTGCTGACTTTACGTCTAGACCTGACGAGAGCCGAGATCTCGCTGATCACGCTCACGAGGTCTTCTTTGAGACGAGATTCGAATACTCTGTACACGACCCATCCGTCACCAGAAAGCGTATTGCTGACGATGAGATCGCGCTCCATGTTTCTACAAATCTTCGCTTTCCAACGTTCTCCGTTATTTATGTGTTCGAATTGAGCGTCAAAAGATGCCATGCCGCGAATGCGCCAAGCGTTTCCATGCCAGAAATCGCCGTCGACGAAGACTGCCACTTTCGGCCCCGGGAAAACGATATCGGGTTTCCCGAACAGCGCGGACTTGACTCGAAATCGAAGTCCTTCTTTCCAGAGTGCGCTCCGAAGTGTGATCTCGGGGGCGGTATTCCGATTGCCCACCGCTGACATGATTCGACTGGTAACTTCTGGATCCCGCATACTTCTACTGCCGATCGACAATGCCTAACATTCTTAGGCAGCCAAAATCCGCCCTGCGCTGCTCCAGGTCCTCACCGTACGGTGACGTGGCGTACTTCAAGGCCGGCGCGGTGACACAGTTTCTGATGCCTCCCTATTTCGCTATCTGACAACTTCTCGCCCCGCAAAAGTGTCAGTACCAAGATGGGCGGAGATCCGCCGTCTACAAGGGTGTTCAAGCCCGCCCAAACTAGGTTCTGAAGGTTCCGTACCTTGTCCCAGAACATAAGGATTTCCGAGGGCCCGAGGAGAACTCGGCATCGGTTGGGTTTTTCTCGAACCGATCCGTCGATTACTAGTGCTTCCTGGCCCAGGGCCTGAGCCGCAATCTGCCCGGCGCTGGGCAAGGGAGTCCGAACCAAATCAGCATATGGACCGATGCCACTGCGGGCTCGGTTGTAGTGTTTCATTGGCACGTCCTTCAGCCACATGCGAGTGCGTTCACGTGGCATGAACCGGGTGAGGACGACACCGACTTGATCGTCGTCTAACCACAGGTTGTATTGCGCGGTTCGTTCTACCATGCTGAGCGAATCCCAACCGAGCGTGTCAGCTTGGCGGTAGACCTCGCCAATGACCTGGCGTCTAATCAGGTCAGGGATATCGCTCACGCTCCCTCCTGAAGTCCGTCAGGGTCAGGGAACTGAAGGCGGTGTTCGTCGAGTGCCGTCTCCAGGCTCGCAGCATCTTTGATCCATTCCCGCATCAAAGACTCCGCTTGGGCGTCAGTGAACTCAAAACGTGTTCCCATGGTTCTGAGTCGAAGTGTCTCGATCTCGTCGGCAGAGACCTTCTCTCTAAGGCGCATGATTGCAGCAACGCGCCTGATGTCGCTGACAAAGTCCAGAGCCTCGACATGACTCTTACCGGAGCGCAGACGGAGTCCGCGGCCCAACTGCTGCACGAAGATGCGCCGGCTGTGCGTGACCCGTGCGAAGCAGATGATGTTGACGTCTGGAATATCCACACCTTCGTTCAGCACATCGACGGCTGTGATGATGGGGATCTCGCCCTGGCGAAAGGCCATAAGGCGTAGTTGACGTTCGCGCCGGTTCAGCCCCGCATGAACGGATTTTACATTTTTCCATTGAGGAACTTGATTCAAGAGTGACGCGATACGCTCAGCGTGCTCTACAGTTCGACAAAAGACCACTGCTTTGGGCTCACGAGTGCGTGACCAGGCCTCAATCAGACGATCTCTAATGGCTTCATCACGTTCAGGCAAGAAAAGACGAGAGTTTAGATCTCGTACACTGTAACTATGCTTGCTGGCTTGCCGGACGAAGTCCCAGTCGATGTTGTCGGAGAACAGCTTGTAGTGGACCTCTGCCAGGTACCCAAGGCGCATACCATCGTCGATCCCCAGAGTAAAACTTGGATCGCCGAACCGATTGCGAATGTCAAATCTGTCGCCGCGCCAAGGGGTAGCAGTTACCCCGAACCGCGGCACCTCGGAAAGTATGTCTAGCAGTTCCGCAAAATTGCCATTCTTCGATACGTGATGAGCTTCGTCAACCATTACGATTCCGGGGCGATAGCCACTCCGGATGTAGTTTAAGGCGCTTGCAACTGTGGCGCACGTAATTCCGCGTAGGTCGTCCGGCTTATGATCGCCAGTTAGAAGCTGTGTGCGAACGGTCTTGGGAATGTGAAACCAGAGTGCTCGCTCCAGCTGTTCCACGAGATCTTTCGTGTGGGCGACGACCAGTACCTTGTCACCAGGATGTTGAGCAAGATGGCGCGCTATAACCTCGCCACCAATAACCGTTTTGCCAAGTCCTGTTGCCAAGATTAGGAGAGATTGGTTTTGCTCCTCAAGCTTTTGAACAACCTCCTCAAAAGCTTGAGCCTGGTATGCGCGTAAGTCCCTGGCCGGCAGACGCTTCGCGCATGCTTGATCGCTGTTGTACAGGTCAATCAGTTCACGGCCCGACCACAGCTCGATTGGGTGCCCAACCCGCCGAAGTTCAGCGCGTCGCTGTTCCATCTTCGGCCCGTAGCGAGCGTTGGTGACTATGGCGGACCGGTCGGCGCGGTAAAAAGATTTGGCGTTCAGGACTTCGTCGATAGCTGATGGCGGAACCGTTCCTCGCGACTTCCATTTCGCTTGGAACACCCACTTTTGTCTTTTGCGGTGGGCGATCAGGTCACCGCCTTGGTCATTGGATCCATCGACGTTTGTCACGTCGCTGAATCCAAGGTGCAGTAGGAGTCGCTCCACTTGCTTCGTAAAGGCTATAGGGCCGATATCTAGAAGGAATTCAGGCGCCACGAATGATTCGCTCATTCTGAGGCCTCCGCCATCTCCGTGGAGATTGCGTCAAGTGTCAGTCTCATCATCGCGAGATCTACTCTTGTATTGCCACTGGTATTGGCGAGGAAAGAGCCGATAACTTCAAGTAGGCGACTTAGACGACTCACTTGAGATGCGCGGGCCTCGGGGTCGTTCCAGGTCGACCACTTTGTCGCGAAGACTGCGTCGTCCAGTAGTAGTTCAGGATGAGCGCGGACCAGTGCGGCAATTCCGTCTGGAGTGAGGTGGGGTATGAACTCGCCGCTCAGCGTTGCGGCATCCCACACCAGTCTCGGTTCAGTACTCGCTGCGTGCTTTTCGGCTGCCTGCTTCTCGACCTGAGGCAGACTGTTCCATAGGAGTGGGGCGTGAGGCGAGCCGACTGTCTCTAGCTGATCGCGAACTCGATTAAGGATGACGGTTGCTCGTTCACGCATCGATGCATCGGTAAAGCGTTGGTCGGGGAATTGAGTGGTCACTTCAGCGGCCACTCGCGCGGTGCTATCGCTCGTGTTCGCTAGAGCCCGTAAAACCTCGGCGATCTCTATAAAGGCATAGTCACGAGGATCGCGCCCAAATTCTTTGAAAACCTCATGATCGCTATTTACGTATACCTCAACCGTGTTGCCTCGCCCCGTTCTAGAAACACATGGTGTTACTCGGCCTGAGTGGTCAATCAAGGGCTCGGTGGTGTCGTATACAGTGATATGACGCTTACCTAGATGAGCTACACTCACGGCGCCGCTTAGATCTGCCATTGAGCTTGCATGGTCGCGGTATCGAGTAAAACGCTGTTCCTCTGTCTCAACGGCGTCAAGGGTAGAGGGCTCTGATGCAATTGAGGCATCGGTAGTAGCGACGTCGTCTTCGAAATCGAGACCCGTTCGAATGAGTACATCACTTGTCGGCCGTGAACCAGCAGTGCCAGCACTCACTTGGCTGGTGCCATCGGCGCGAGTAGGTACTGGCCTCTCCTGGCTTTTTTCTGTCCTGTGCCTGTCTGCTTTTTGGGCAGCCTCGTACCACTTCTCGTCAGTCGAGAACTCGGGCAGACCTTGTCGGAAGAACGAAGCCCATTCCCGCGCCTTGTCGTGAAGGGCCTTACCGCCCTCACCAGGGATGAGGCATTTGGTACCTGGATCGTTCCGTCGGTACGCGTTGAAGAGCTTCCCGATTGGGGAGGTGTTGGGTTCGTATTTGAGGTTCGCAGCCTTGCGAGGTTGCACGGGCCCCTCACCTCTGACGAGCTGTACCGCCGTGATCCAGTCACGGGAATCTCTCTTAAAATCGTTCTTCTGATACGTGACGGGAACATGATCGAGGTGAATCTCACCTACGATTCGGCCGCCCTGTGTTGCGCCGAGTTCAATTGGATACTCGACTACACTCTCTCCGGTATCAGGGTTCTCCCAATTGAAAATATCCCGATCTGACACGAGAATTTTTCGACCGTTGCGCAGGAAGTCAACCCCAAAATCGCTGAGGTGTAGGTAACGCTGGATACCGACCCAGCCAACGATCTTTCGCTCGCGTAGGTCGAGGTTTTCGCTGCCGCACTCGACGCATTTTTCGGGGGAGACGCGGTGCCAGTGACCGCAGTCTTGGCACGCCCAAGCCGGAGTGAGATCGTGATCGATGTGCTGGACGGCATTGATCTCAGAACCTTGGTACGTGACCGTACGAGACGAGCTCCAGATGCAGGGCAGGCGTGGCTTGACGGCTGTCCCGTTTACGTAAAGATGGAAACCGCGTCCGGCCAAGGAGGTACCGGGAATCTCGGGTACCGCCTGCTTATCGCGCAGAAGATAGGAATAGACTCGGCCCAGCTGATCCCTGATGGTGCTGGCAACCTGCGATCGTCGTAGCGCGGAGCGCTTGTCGGGCCGCAGCTTGCTCACGGTGATCTCAGTTCCGTGATGCCCAGGATCGTCTTTTGGCTCCTGGCGCAGAGGTACGGCAAAGCTCTTGTTTTGCTGCATCTCTGGAAAGTTGATTTCGGCGACGAGCCAGGTTTCGTCGCCAGCGCGGGTGGTTCGAACTTCAGTTATCGCACCTAGGTTAGCGGTAGCGATATTGAACCCCATACCGAATAGACCAAGGTTGCCATATCTGCTGTTAGGACTGTATCCGGCGCGCAAGGCTAGTTCTAGCTGAGTGCGGCTCATCCCGCGCCCGTTGTCGGCGACGCACACGAAGGCGTCTCCCTCGGGGGATCCTTGCCGCGGGAGCGTGATGTGGACATCGCCGGGATTCTGCGGATCCCCGGAGGCGTCGGAAAGGAAATCGTCAAACGCGTTATCGATTAGCTCGGCTAAGCACTGCCACGGCTTGTACGGAATATCGCCCAACACCTCAAGGAGTCGAGGGGATGGCGTTAAGTCGAGAATTTCAGGTGATGTCTGGTTTGCCTCAGATGTCATTTTTCCCCCTGTCGCCGGTCCACGGGAGCTCTCCCCTGAGCAGTGGCACAGCGACCTAGCGCGACGGTGGCAAACAGATTACGCATGAGGATCGTAGAAATACATACGATCACTCAGCTCGATGATGCGGACCCCTAGTTGGAGGTCAGGCCCGGGAACGGCGGACTCGTTACGACGGCTTGGAGCTGTCCTGTCGTTCGGTCAGCCGGACGATGAGGTTGGCGAGTGTCATGAAGTTGGTGATCGATGGGGCTTCCACGATCAACAGCTTGTCGGCTCGCTCGCTGCCGTCTGCGAAACCGCACCCACTCTCGCGCACCATGGGTGTGAGCCATTGGACGGTGGATCTTTCCGCAGCAAAGAAGACCACTGGCCGGTCTGACCAAGAGCCGTCGGAACAGTGTCTACGGCAACTCGCTGCGGTGAAGCACCTGACGGAGGACAGGGCGAATGTGAGGCCAGCCACCCCGAGTTCGAGCGTGTCGAGTGGCGATCCCTCGTCCGCGAACACGGTTACGAGCTGGATGAGTTCGCTGTCGGCATACCGCGTGGCGTAGTCGTCAGGAAGGTAGTCAAGCTCGCCAGCTTCTACGGCCTTGGCGACAGCTTCGAATTCCGCATCGGTTCGGCTTGCTTGGTCAACAAGCCTTACGAGATGTTGCTCTTCCTCGATCATGGCGAGGGCTTCGCTGCGGGTGACATCCCCCATGGCCCAGACGTTATGGAAGTAGCCGTAGCCCTCCTCGCTCACGTCCTCCTCGTCCGGCCAGCCCATCGCCAAGTTCGCTGGAAACGATGGGTCAACGTCGATGTCCACGATCGGAATCAAAGCCAGCTCCTACGCAGTTGGGCGCCAAGTTCGACACGGTACTTGTATCCCCACAGCAACTACAGATCTCCTCCAGCTTCCATCCCGTCCGCCGTCGACCCACACACCGTGGAGCGGGCGTGGTTCATGGCGTCCAGGTGGAGCGCCCAACTGGACGAACGACCTGGACGCCATGGGCCGCGACTGCTCGGCTCTGCCTGGGTCGGCGGTGGACGCCACGCTCGCCACGATGTGCCCGCGGCCGGGAACGGCGCTTCCTCCCACCCGGTGCCGGCCGATCCCCCGCCGGAGGCATCGTCTGTGACCGGTGGCCGCGTACTCGTCGGGTGCTCGACTCATGACCTCCGGGCCTATCCACAGTGGGCGGGCGGCGGCGCAGCCCCGAGCGGAGCCGGGAAGCCCGCCCGGCGGAGCGGAGCGCAGCCGGGTGCTTGAACCAGTAGAGAAAGTTGTTACTCAGGCTTCGGCTGGGAGGTGCTAAAGCGGGGCTTGGTACTGCTCCGGACGGCTGTTGAGCAGGAGGGCTCTGAGGCCTTGGCGCTGAGCGCCGTGAAGTCCTAGGGCTTCGGTGATCCTGCGGAACGTCGTGTGGGTGACGCCTCGCCCGCGGGCATCCGTTTCGAACTCGCCGAGCTGGCGGAGTGTGGCCTCGGGGTCGAGCTCTTGGTCTGGCTGAGTACTGAGCCAACTGGCCTTGTTGCGCTCGTAATCGATCTCCGATTAGCCGCAGATCTCCCGGCTGTGCTGCTCCGCCTCGTCCAGGCTTCCCGTCGTCAGAATGGCGGGGGCGAGTTAGTTGCCCTGCAACGCATCGTCCAGACGGCCCTGCGTCGTGCGCTCAGGAACTGGGCCTTCCTCCTGCCCGGCCCCGACTCCCGCGAAGTCCCGGACGATGTTCTGAACGTGCTGCACTGGGTTGCCAAGGCATCCCGATCTCTGGCGGACCTGGCCGATCCTGCGGTGGCTCGGCAGGTTCTCTACTCACTCAAGCTGAAGCTCGACGGCACGGCCGCGGCTGCCGAAACGGTGCGGCGTAAGCGGCGGACCCTGGTGAATGCAGCGAACTATGCGGTCGACCTGGGGGAGTTGCAAGAGAACCCCATCACTGCCGTTCGCTGGCAGAAGCCCAAGGTGTCCAACCAGGTGGATCCGCGCGTGGTGGCCAATCCGGAGCAGGCGCGCAACCTGCTCACAGCCGTCTCCTACATCGGTGGCTACCGCCGCGCTCGTGGCCGGCGCCTCGTCGGCTTCTTCGCCTGCATGTACTTCGGCGGGTTCCTTCCTGCTGAGGCGGTCGGCCTTGCTGAGACAGATCTCGTCATGCCAGACGCGGGCTGGGGCTCTGCGCTCCTCCACCGAACGCGTCCCTCGGTCGGCAGACAGTGGACCGACACGGGGGAGACCCACGATGACCGTGGGCTCAAGAGCCGCCCCACAGAGGACGTCCGGCGCGTACCGATCCCGCCCCAGCTCGTGGGCATGCTTCGCGAGCATTTGGACACCTTTGGCACCGCTTCCGACGGGCGTCTCTTCTTCAGCGAGAAGGGGGCCGTCGTGCCCTCCTCGACCTATCTACCGCGTGTGGCAGGAGGCCCGCCTCTCGCGCTCCCCACCGCGGTGGCAGCCTCGCCGCTCGCCAGTCGGCCGTACGACCTCCGGCACTCCGCGCTCTCCACGTGGCTCAACGCCGGCGTCGACCCCACCGAGGTAGCTGAGCGCGCCGACAACAGCGTTGAGGTCCTGTTGACCCGCTACGCGAAGTGCCTCGACGGTCGTCACGAGGTGGCCAACCGGCGCATTGAGGACCTGCTGCGCGAGTACGAGTGACACCGGTTCCGTCAACTGAGGCCCCTGGTGTTCTGTCCAGGGGCTTCGTCATTCCTCGCCGGATTTAGCTCAGCCGGTAGCCGATCTCCGCGAGGTCCTAGGCGAGATCGGCCACGGTGATCTCTGGGTTCAACGCGTTGACGACTGAGTCGCTCAGAGGACGGGAAGCGAAGACGTGGACCACGGCCTCCACTGCGACCGGAGCCTCGTAGTAGTCCTCGGCCCACCGTTGGAACGCTTCCGGTGAGCGGTTCACGAGCAGCTGGAAGAGGTACTCCGCGCCGTCCGGGTCGTCCGGCTGCTCGTCGGGGTAGTCGATCCTCCCCGTCTTCCAAGCCACATCATCCGTCTCTCTCCACGTGCATGCTGTGACGACGGGCATATCGTCCTTGTCGCAGAACGCCGGCTCCTCGACACATGATCGGAAGGCATCGGGGACGTCGTCGAGCACCCCGTGCCAAGGTCCGTCCTCCGCGTAGGGGCTCATCGGTGATTCGTGGGCGAACCCGCGAACGTAGGCGCCGGCGAGGGAGAAGACGATCGAGAATTCGTCGCCCGCCCCGTTCATCGAGGCCATCGACGCCGTCTCGGACCATCGGTCGTTGAAGGAGTAGTACCGGGCCTCCCACTCAGGGCTCAGGATGGCCTCCAGTACTGCCAAGGAACGGCAGTGCTCGCGGAGCACGGATATCTCGGGCAGCTGCCGAGCAACGTCTTGAACGGCCACTCGCTCATCCAAGCGCACGCCTCTGACACGCCCAGTTGCTGTGACGGGCGGCCACGGCGCTCAGCGGGCCTGGGGCTGCGGATAGTTGATCCCACCTGCGGAAACGCTCCAAGATCCCGTCCACAGGTCGTCCACGAGCCCCGACATACGGCCGCTTTGGACGGCGCAGAGCTGCACATGCCTGCAAACGCAAAAAGACCCCGGCCTCAGCGTTTCCGCTGGTGACGGGGTCTTTGGGCACCTCATAAAGGGTGCCCCCGGCAGGATTCGAACCTGCGCACACGGCTCCGGAGGCCGTTGCTCTATCCCCTGAGCTACGGGGGCGTATCGGCGCTGGTTGAGCGGCGACGGGTTGAACACTACCAGCTCTCCGGGGCTCTCCATGAACGGGTTTTTCCGTGCTTCCGTGGTCAGCGGGGTGGTACCGCCGTCTCTGGTGTCACGGGTGCCCGCGTCGGCTCCCTCGCACGGGGCGGAAGTGGGGAAAACCCGGACGCGGTGGCCGGTGCGGACCTACTCTCGAGTTGTGTCAGGCGTGTCCGGCCGCGTGCTTGTTGTGGACGACAACAAGGTCATCCGGCAACTGATCAGGGTCAACCTCGAGCTGGAGGGCTTCGAGGTCGTGACCGCGGCCGATGGTGTCGAGTGCCTGGACGTCGTGCAGCAGGTCCAGCCCGATGTGGTCACCCTCGACGTCGTGATGCCCCGGCTCGACGGCCTGCGCACCGCGGCCCGGCTGCGGTCCGACGCGCGCACCCGGAATCTGCCCATCGTCATCGTCAGCGCGTGCACGCAGTACGAGGTCGAGAGCGGCCTGGAGGTCGGTGTCGACGCCTTCCTCGCCAAGCCCTTCGAGCCCAACGAACTGGTCGGGGTCGTCCGTCAGCTGATGGAGCGTGAAGGACGCGGCCCTGGGCATGAGCGGGGGCACGGGCACGAGTATGGGGCGGCGACCGGGGCTGATGAGGTCCGGGACGAGCCGCTCGGGGACATCCCCGGCAGCAGCCCCACCGGCCGCACCGGAGGCGGCACCGGCGAAGCCGAATGCGCCGGACACCCTGCCCCCTGATCCACGAGCAGCGTCTGACTCGCCTGCTCCACCCCGACCGCCCGTCGCGTCTGGCCCATCCTGGGCGCTAGGGACGCCCGCCCCATCACCAGACCCCCCGAGGCCCTGCCCCGCCCCGGACACTCGTGACGCCTGGCCCGCTCCGAACGCCCGTGGCGTCTGCCCCATCCCGGAGGCCGGTCGTGCCTGGTCCGCTCCGGTCGCCCGTGGCGCCTACCTCACCCTGGTCACCCGTCGCACCTGTCCCGCCCCGGTCGCCCCGTGGTGCCAGCCCCGCCCCAGACACCCGTGGCGTCTGACCCATCCCGGAGGCCCGGGAGGCCTGCCCCGCCCCGAACACCAGCAACGCCTGCCCACCCCGGGCGGCACCACGGACCCCGGCCACCCCCCAGTCGCAGAGACATCGCCCCGTCCACATCCCGGACCATCCCGTAAACCAAGTCGCCTACCCACCCCCCTCCTCCCCTACGCTTGACCCGTGACCCCCGTCGAGCTCTCCCGCACCGTGCTGCGCGCCATGCGTCGTGCCGTCGATGACGGGGAGCTCAGCGTGGAGGTGCCGGAGGTCGTTCGGGTGGAGCGGCCGCGGCCCGGTGGGTGTGGGGATTACGCGACGAACGTTGCCCTCCAGGTGGCCCGTGCCGCCGGGCGGTCGCCCAGGCAGGTTGCCGAGGTGTTGTCGCCGCGGCTCGCCCGCGAACCCGGCATCGCGGGGATCGACATCACCGGGCCCGGGTTCCTGAACATCACCCTGGCGGGGACGCGCGGCGCCGCTCTCGTACGTGACGTGATCGCGCGCGGGCGCTGTTACGGGCACGTCCACCCCGACACCGGGCAGCTCGCCCAGATCCACGTGCCGCACGAGGTCCGCGCCGTCGTCGTCGCCGACGCGCTGCGCCGGATCCTGCGCTCCCAGGGCGTCCTGGTCCGCACCACCTGCGACGAGGCTCCGGACGCCGACTGGGTGGCCGTTCTCGATGTGCGCGTCGACGCGTACGGGCGTCCGCCCAAGGACCTCCGCGCCCTGCGCCCCGTACCCGCCCCGGAAGACCCCCTCCGGCTCGGCCGCGACGCCGCCCGCTGGGCCCTGCTCCACCCGGCGGCGCACGACCGCCCCCGCATCGGCGACGAGCACCTCGCGCAGCGCGAGGGCAATCCGCTGTTCCGGGTGCGGTACGCCCACGCCCGCTCCCGCGCCCTCACGCGCAACGCCGCCGACCTCGGATTCACGAGCGACCCCGCCGACCAGCCGCAGGAAGTCCAGGACGCGCAGGAACTGCTCGACGTCCTCGCCGCCCACCCCCAAGCCCTCGCCTCCGCCGCCCGCCACCACGCGCCGGACCGCCTGGCCCGGCACCTCGTCACCGCCGCCGACGCCCTGCTCGGCTTCCAGCACACCGTGCTGCCGCTCGGTGACGAGAAACCCTCGGCCGCCCACCGCGCCCGGCTCGCGCTCGCCGAAGCCGCCGGGACGGTGCTTGCCGGTGGCCTGTCCCTGCTCGGCATCAGCGCCCCCGACCACCTGTGAAAGACGAGACGACAGAGCCATGAGCCGTTCCGCACACCCCGCCGGGCCCCGCCACGCGGACGTACTGCCCGAGGGGCACTACGCCGCTCCGCCGACCGACCTCAACGCCCTCGACGCCAAGGTCTGGTCCCGCACCGCCACCCGTACCGCCGAAGGCGTCGTCCGCATGGGCGGCATCGAAGTGACGCGGCTCGCCGAAGAGTTCGGCACCCCCGCGTACTTCGTCGACGAGGCCGACTTCCGTGCGCGCTGCCGGGCCTGGCGCGACGCGTTCGGCGCGGACGCCGACGTCTTCTACGCGGGCAAGGCGTTCCTCTCCCGCGCCGTCGTGCGGTGGCTGCACGAGGAGGGGCTGAACCTGGACGTGTGCAGCGGCGGGGAGCTGGCGACCGCGCTGGCCGCCGGGATGCCCGCCGAGCGCATCGCCTTCCACGGCAACAACAAGACCGAGGGCGAGATCGAGCGGGCCGTCGAGGTCGGCGTCGGACGGATCGTGCTCGACTCCTTCCAGGAGATCGTGCGCGTCGCGCACGTCGCCGAGCGGCTCGGCAAGCGCCAGCGCGTACAGATCCGCGTGACCGTGGGCGTGGAGGCGCACACCCACGAGTTCATCGCCACCGCGCACGAGGACCAGAAGTTCGGCATCGCGCTGGCCGGGGGACAGGCCGCCGAGGCCGTGCGCCGGGCGCTGAAGCTGGACGGGCTCGAGTTGATCGGGATCCACAGCCACATCGGGTCGCAGATCTTCGACATGGCGGGGTTCGAGGTCTCCGCCCGCCGCGTCGTGCAGCTGCTCGCCGAGGTGCGCGACGAGCACGGCGTGGAGCTGCCCGAGATCGACCTCGGCGGTGGCCTCGGCATCGCGTACACCTCCGACGACGACCCGCGCGAGCCGCACGAGATCGCCGCGGCGCTGAATGAGATCGTCGGGCGCGAGTGCGCGGCCGCGAAGCTCAGCACCCCCCGCATCTCCGTCGAGCCCGGGCGCGCCATCGTCGGCCCGACCGCCTTCACGCTCTACGAGGTCGGCACGATCAAGCCGCTCGACGGGCTGCGTACGTACGTCTCCGTGGACGGCGGCATGTCGGACAACATCCGCACCGCGCTCTACGACGCCGAGTACACGGTCGCGCTCGTCTCCCGCTCGTCCGACGCCGAGCCCATGCTGGTGCGGGTGGTCGGCAAGCACTGTGAGAGTGGTGACATCGTGGTGCGTGACGCGTTCCTGCCCGCGGACCTCGCACCCGGCGATCTGATCGCGGTGCCCGCGACCGGCGCGTACTGCCGTTCGATGGCGAGCAACTACAACCACGCTCTGCGCCCGCCCGTCGTGGCCGTCGACGACGGTGCGGCGCGGGTGATCGTCCGGCGCGAGACGGAGGAAGATCTCCTGCGTCTCGACGTCGGATGATGAAATTGGTGTCTCAGAATCCGGACAATGGATAGAAAGTCCGTTCCGGTGGGTGAGACTGGTCCCACCGTAGATGTAGGAGAAGTGAGGTCGGATGATGCGTACGCGTCCGCTGAAGGTGGCGCTGCTGGGCTGTGGGGTTGTCGGCTCAGAGGTGGCGCGCATCATGACGACGCACGCCGAGGACCTCACAGCCAGGATCGGCGCCCCGGTGGAGCTCGCCGGGGTCGCCGTCCGCCGCCCCTCCAAGGTGCGCGAGGGAATCGATCCCTCCCTGATCACCACCGACGCGACCGCCCTGGTCAAACGCGGTGACATTGACGTCATCGTCGAGGTGATCGGCGGCATCGAGCCCGCCCGCACCCTCATCACCACCGCCTTCGAGCACGGCGCGTCCGTCGTCTCCGCGAACAAGGCGCTCATCGCGCAGGACGGCGAGGCCCTGCACGCCGCCGCCGTCGAGCACGGCCGCGACCTGTACTACGAGGCCGCCGTCGCCGGCGCCATCCCGCTGATCCGGCCGCTGCGCGAGTCCCTCGCCGGTGACAAGGTCAACCGCGTCCTCGGCATCGTGAACGGGACGACGAACTTCATCCTCGACGCCATGGACACCACGGGGGCGGGCTACCAGGAGGCCCTCGACGAGGCCACCGCGCTCGGGTACGCCGAGGCGGACCCGACCGCCGACGTCGAGGGCTTCGACGCCGCCGCCAAGGCCGCGATCCTCGCCGGGATCGCCTTCCACACGCGCGTGCGGCTCGACGACGTGTACCGCGAGGGCATGACCGAGGTGACCGCCGCCGACTTCGCATCCGCGAAGCGCATGGGCTGCACCATCAAGCTCCTCGCGATCTGCGAGCGGGCCGCCGACGGCGAGTCCGTCACCGCGCGCGTGCACCCCGCGATGATCCCTCTCAGCCACCCCCTCGCCTCGGTCCGCGGCGCGTACAACGCCGTCTTCGTCGAGGCGGAGGCCGCGGGCCAGCTGATGTTCTACGGCCCCGGCGCGGGCGGCTCGCCCACCGCGTCCGCCGTCCTCGGCGACCTCGTCGCCGTGTGCCGCAACAAGCTCGCCGAGTCCACCGGGCCCGGCGACTCCGCGTACACCCAGCTGCCCGTGAGCTCCATGGGCGAGGTCGTCACGCGCTATCACATCAGCCTCGACGTGGCCGACAAGCCGGGCGTGCTCGCCCAGGTCGCGACGGTCTTCGCCGAGCACGGCGTGTCGATCGACACGGTCCGTCAGACGGGCAAGGACGGCGAGGCATCCCTCGTCGTCGTCACTCACCGCGCGCCCGACGCCGCCCTCACCGGCACCGTCGACGCGTTGCGCAAACTCGACACCGTGCGTGGTGTCGCCAGCATCATGCGGGTTGAAGGGGAGTAGGCAGCAATGACCCACCAGTGGCGCGGAATCATCGAGGAGTACCGGGACCGTCTTCCGGTCTCCGGCACGACGCCGGTCGTGACGCTTCGCGAGGGCGGTACGCCGCTCGTACCCGCGCAGGTGCTCTCCGAGCGCACGGGCTGCGAGGTCCACCTCAAGGTCGAGGGCGCCAACCCCACGGGGTCCTTCAAGGACCGCGGCATGACCATGGCCATCACCAAGGCCAAGGAGGAGGGCGCGCAGGCCGTCATCTGCGCCTCCACCGGCAACACGTCCGCCTCGGCCGCCGCCTACGCGGTCCGCGCCGGAATGGTCTGTGCCGTCCTGGTCCCGCAGGGCAAGATCGCGCTCGGCAAGATGGGCCAGGCGCTCGTCTACGGCTCGAAGATCCTCCAGGTCGACGGCAACTTCGACGACTGCCTGAACCTGGCCCGCGGCCTCTCCGAGAACTACCCGGTGGCGCTGGTCAATTCGGTCAACCCGTACCGCATCGAGGGCCAGAAGACCGCGTCCTTCGAGATCGTCGACGCGCTCGGCGACGCCCCCGACATCCACGTCCTCCCCGTCGGCAACGCGGGCAACATCACCGCCTACTGGAAGGGCTACAAGGAGTACGCCGCCGACTCGGTGTCGACGCGCACTCCCCGGATGTGGGGCTTCCAGGCCTCGGGCTCGGCGCCCATCGTGCGCGGCGAGATCGTCAAGGACCCCTCGACGATCGCCACCGCGATTCGCATCGGCAACCCCGCGTCCTGGGACTTCGCCCTCGCCGCGCGCGACGAGTCGGACGGCGTCATCGACGAGGTGACGGACCGTGAGATCCTGCGCGCCTACAAGCTGTTGGCGTCCCAGGAGGGTGTCTTCGTGGAGCCCGCGTCGGCCGCGTCGGTCGCCGGTCTGCTGAAGGCCGCCGAGCAGGGCAAGGTCGACAAGGGCCAGCGGATCGTCTGTACGGTCACGGGCAACGGCCTCAAGGACCCCGACTGGGCCGTCGCGGGCGCCCCGCAGCCGGTCACCGTCCCGGTCGACGCGGCCGCCGCCGCCGAACGCCTCGGCCTGGCGTAACCACAGGCACGACCCGCAACTCCGCACAGGGGGTGGCACAGGGGGCTTACGACACGCATCGTGCGCCTCCTGTGCGCCCTATGTCGCCACAGAACCTTCCTTCGATAGGCTGTACCGAACCCGCCCCGCCGCACATGCCGCGGTGCCGCCGTTGTTCGCGGCCTTCGGGTGTTCCGTACATGTGGCACATAGTGAAAATCCGTACATGTGGCGCGTAGTGAAAATACGCAGCCTCAAAAAACACGCAGCTCAAGGAGAGTCATCGAGCGATGGCCGGTCCCGCGTTCCGCGCCGCCGCCGTCCGGGTGCGCGTCCCCGCCACCAGCGCCAACCTCGGCCCGGGCTTCGACGCCCTCGGCCTGGCGCTCGGTCTGTACGACGACGTGGTCGTCCGGGTGGCCGACTCAGGCCTGAACATCGACATCGCGGGGGAGGGCAGCGAGACCCTTCCGCGCGACGAGTCGCATCTGCTCGTACGCTCCCTGCGCACCGCCTTCGACCTGCTGGGCGGACAGCCGCGCGGACTTGAGATCGTCTGCGCCAACCGCATCCCGCACGGCCGGGGCCTCGGCTCCTCCTCCGCCGCCATCTGCGCCGGAATCGTCGCCGCGCGCGCCGTGACGATAGGTGGCGAGGCCAAGCTGGACGACGCCGCGCTGCTCGAACTCGCCACCGAGATCGAGGGGCACCCCGACAACGTCGCCGCGTGCCTGCTCGGCGGATTCACGCTCTCCTGGATGGACGGGGGAGCGGCGCGCGCGATCAGGATGGAACCCGCCGATTCCATCGTTCCGGTGGTTTTCGTGCCGGGAAGGCCCGTCCTCACCGAGACCGCGCGCGGACTGCTCCCGCGCACCGTCCCGCACGTCGACGCGGCCGCCAACGCGGGCCGGGCCGCGCTGCTCGTCGAGGCCCTGACCAGGCGCCCCGAGCTGCTCCTGCCCGCCACCGAGGACCGTCTGCACCAGGAGTACCGCACCCCGGCCATGCCGGAGAGCGCCGCCCTGGTGGAGCGGCTGCGCGCCGACGGCGTGCCCGCGGTGATCTCCGGCGCGGGGCCCACGGTCCTCGCGCTGGCCGAAGACAGTGCGGCCGACAAGGTCGCACGTTTGGCAGGAGAGGGCTGGGCGGCCAATCGCCTGGCGCTCGACGCCACAGGCGCGAGCGTGCTGCCGCTTGCGCCCTGAGGCGGGAAAACGCGCGAATCCGGGGTGTCCGGGTTCGGAGAGGGGGAATGTTTGTTGGATCCGGTAGTGTTAATCTCAAGTCTGCACCCGACCCCACCATGGCGAGGTGCTTTGTGTCCCCGTCCGGGACAACCATTCTTCCGGGAGCCTCCCAAACTGTTCTGTGCCTCGCACTGAACGGTCCTGAGCACGCTCCGGAACCGGCGTGACCGAGCCGGGTGACACCGCACATCAGTGGCACCGCACCGGGAATCGCCATCACCAGTGAATTCTTCCGCCGCGTTGGCGGACCACCGCCCCGGCACGTTCCCCACCACAGGGACCGCCGGACAGCACAACCGGTCGCCGAGCCAGACAGGCCGACGTCCGCTCCAGGGAAGGACCCTTCGTGAGCGACACCACCGATCTGATGGGCGTGACTGCCGACACGCCCGCCACGGACGCCTCCGCGGCGCCTGCCACCGGTGCTTCGGCCGGGTCCCGGCGGCGCCGCGGCACCGGCCTCGAGGGCATGGTGCTGGCGGAACTGCAGCAGGTCGCATCGGGCCTTGGGATCAAGGGCACCGGGCGCATGCGCAAGAGCCAGCTGATCGAGGTCATCAAGGAGGCGCAGGCAGGGGGCGGAGCCCCGGCGAAGAGCGCCGCCGCCGCGGACACCGCGGAGACCAAGCCGAAGCGCCGCGCCACCTCCAAGGCCCGTACGGGCGAGGACGCCGCGGAGAGCACCGGCAAGGCGGGCAAGGCCGCCGACAAGAGCGAGGGCGGCAAGGCCGAGAAGGTCACCGCCAAGGCCGCCGCCCAGCAGCAGATCGACATCCCCGGCCAGCCCGCCAGCGAGGACAAGGCCGCGGGTGAGCGTCGTCGTCGCAGGGCCACCGCCGACGCGGGCAGCCCGGAGACCGTCACCGCCGAGGCGAAGGGCGAGTCGAAGGCCGAGGCCAAGGGCGACGCGTCCGAGGCCAAGGGCGGCGAGGGCGCCGGCGACAACGCCGAGGGCCGCCGCGACCGCCGCGACCGGCAGGGCCGCGGCCGTGACCGCGACCGCCGCGGCAACAAGGGCGACGACCAGCAGCAGGGTGGCGGCCGCCAGGACCGCCAGGACCGTCAGCAGCAGGGCGGCGGCCGTCAGGACCGCCAGGACCGGCAGCGGGACAACGGTCCGCAGGACGACGACGACTTCGACGGCGGCCGCCGCGGCCGCCGCGGCCGTTACCGGGACCGCCGGGGCCGTCGCGGCCGTGACGAGGGCGGCTTCGGCAACGAGCCGCAGGTCTCCGACGACGACGTCCTGATCCCCGTTGCGGGCATCCTGGACATCCTCGACAACTACGCCTTCATCCGTACGTCGGGTTACCTCCCGGGTCCGAACGACGTGTACGTCTCGCTCGCCCAGGTCCGCAAGAACGGCCTGCGCAAGGGTGACCACATCACCGGAGCCGTCCGCCAGCCCAAGGACGGCGAGCGCCGCGAGAAGTTCAACGCGCTCGTCCGCCTCGACTCGGCGAACGGCATGGCGGCCGAATCCGGGCGCGGGCGACCGGAGTTCAACAAGCTGACGCCCCTTTACCCGCAGGACAGGCTCCGCCTGGAGACCGACCCGGGCGTGCTCACCACCCGCATCATCGACCTCGTCGCGCCCATCGGTAAGGGACAGCGCGGTCTGATCGTGGCCCCGCCGAAGACCGGCAAGACCATGATCATGCAGGCGATCGCCAACGCGATCACGCACAACAACCCCGAGTGCCACCTGATGGTCGTCCTGGTCGACGAGCGTCCGGAAGAGGTCACCGACATGCAGCGGTCGGTGAAGGGCGAGGTCATCTCCTCGACCTTCGACCGTCCCGCCGAGGACCACACCACGGTCGCCGAGCTCGCCATCGAGCGCGCCAAGCGTCTGGTGGAGCTGGGCCACGACGTCGTCGTGCTGCTCGACTCGATCACGCGTCTGGGCCGTGCGTACAACCTCGCCGCCCCGGCCTCGGGCCGCATCCTGTCCGGTGGTGTCGACTCGACGGCGCTCTACCCGCCCAAGCGCTTCTTCGGCGCCGCGCGCAACATCGAGGACGGCGGCTC
This sequence comes from Streptomyces kanamyceticus, assembly GCF_008704495.1. Lineage (NCBI taxonomy): Bacteria > Bacillati > Actinomycetota > Actinomycetes > Kitasatosporales > Streptomycetaceae > Streptomyces > Streptomyces kanamyceticus. The sequence continues at coordinate 3,383,229 of NZ_CP023699.1, read as the reverse complement.
GCTGACCATCCTCGCGACCGCGCTCGTCGACACCGGTTCGCGCATGGACGAGGTGATCTTCGAGGAGTTCAAGGGCACCGGCAACGCCGAGCTCAAGCTCGACCGCAAGCTCGCGGACAAGCGCATCTTCCCCGCGGTGGACGTCGACGCGTCCGGTACCCGTAAGGAAGAGATCCTGCTCGGCAGCGACGAGCTCGCCATCACCTGGAAGCTGCGTCGCGTGCTGCACGCGCTCGACCAGCAGCAGGCGATCGAGCTGCTCCTGGACAAGATGAAGCAGACGAAGTCGAACGCGGAGTTCCTGCTCCAGATCCAGAAGACGACCCCGGCGCCGGGCAACGGCAACGACTAGTCGTCCTCAGCAGTCAAAAGGGCCGCCCCGTCACGCTGGTGACGGGGCGGCCCTTTTGTTGCGGATGGCGCGCATGGTGCGGAACGAGACCAAAGCGAGACCTTGGCCACACACATAAGAGATTCTCACGATCACGCGCAGTAGTCCGGACCTGAGGGAAACCGCAGGTGAGGGGCCGAAAAGCAGTGCCGTTGCGTACGGCGCGTAGCGGTGTGAACCCGGGGCGCTCACAGGGCGCTGTGCAACCCTTCAAGCGGTTTCGACGTCTGACAAGTGACGAAAAACCGCGCCTGTCCCTGAAAGCAGGGGGTTACCGACCGACGAGGACTGAGGAGCAGATGACCGACGAGAGCACGCCGGCCGATACGACGCCGAAGCGTCAGCGCGGCGGAGGCGGCCGACGCCGCAAGCCCCGCCCCACGCGCCACAAGGTGCTCGTCGGCACGGCATGGGCCGCGGCCTCGGTGGTCGTACTCGGCGGAGTGGGCGCCGGCTACGTGTACTTCAAGCTCAACGGCAACATCAAGGGCGTCGACATCAACGCCGCGCTCGGCACCGACCGCCCGCTCGACGTCGACAACGGCTCCCAGGACATCCTCGTCCTCGGCTCGGACTCGCGCTCCGGTGACAACGCCAAGTACGGCAAGGACGAGGGCGCGGCCCGCTCGGACACCGCGATGATCGTCCACGTCTACAAGGGCCACAAGAAGGCCAGCATCGTCTCCATACCCCGCGACACCCTGATATCCCGGCCCCAGTGCAAGTCCGTGGACGGCAAGACGACCGACCCCGGCGGCCAGCGGCAGATGTTCAACACGGCGTACGAGGTCGGCGGCCCGGCCTGCGCCGTCAAGACCGTCGAGCAGATGTCCGGCATCAGGATGGACCACTACCTCGAGGTCGACTTCACGGGCTTCAAGAAGCTCATCGACACCCTCGGCGGCGTCGAGCTCACCACGAAGCAGCCCATCAAGGACGAGAAGAGCCACCTCGACCTCGACGCGGGCAAGCACACCCTCGACGGCGAGCAGGCGCTCGGCCTCGTCCGCACCCGGCACGGCGTCGGTGACGGCAGTGACCTGGGCCGCATCCAGCTCCAGCAGGCGTTCATCAAGGCCCTGCTCAACCAGGTCAAGGACGTCGGCGTCTTCAGCAACCCGAAGAAGCTCTTCGACCTCGCGGACGACGCGACCAGCGCCATCACCACCGACTCGGACCTGAACGACGTGAAGTCCCTGGCGAGCTTTGCCAACGGCCTCAAGGGCATCGGCGCGGGCGACATGAAGATGGTCACGCTGCCCGTCGAGTACGACCCCGCGGACCGCAACCGCGTGCTGCCCCTGGAGCAGGCGGGCAAGGAGGTCTGGGGCGCGCTCAAGGCCGACAAGCCCATCCCCAAGTCCGCCACGGACAAGTCGGCGGGCGACAAGGGCTCCGTGGGCTCCGTGGTGAGCAGCGACTGAGCCCCCGGGAAGAGCGGCCGGCGAGCCCTCAGGAATAGATCGGCCCCCACCCCGGTTTTGGGAGATACGGCCGGTCCTGGCAGACTGGTACGTCGGCCCCGGTTCACGTACGAGCAATCCGCGCGTACGACCCGGCGCCCTCCCGAAACTAGGAGACACCTTGAAGCGCGACATCCACCCCGAGTACTTCGAGACCCAGGTCAGCTGCACCTGTGGCGCGGAGTTCACCACCCGCAGCACGATCTCCAGCGGCACCGTCCGTGCCGAGGTCTGCTCCGAGTGCCACCCGTTCTACACGGGCAAGCAGAAGATCCTCGACACCGGTGGCCGCGTGGCCCGCTTCGAGGCCCGCTTCGGCAAGGCTGCAGGCGCCAACAAGTAGCGAGCCACTGCGCCGGTCATCGGCCGCCCTCGGGAGGGGGTGGCCGGGACCGGCGCTTTTGCCGTCCCGCAGCCAATTCGCGTAGAAACCTCGCGTAGAAAACCAGGAGCCCCCGATGTTCGAGGCGGTCGAGGAACTGATCGGCGAGCACGCCGATCTGGAGAACAAGCTCGCGGACCCGTCGGTCCACGCCGACCAGGCCAACGCGCGCAAGCTCAACAAGCGCTATGCCGAGCTGACCCCGATCGTCTCGACGTACCGCGCCTGGAAGCAGACCGGTGAGGACATCGAGACCGCGCGCGAGTTCGCCGCCTCCGACCCGGACTTCGCCGCCGAGGTCAAGGACCTGGAGCGGCAGCGCGAGGAGATCACCGAGAAGCTGCGCCTGCTGCTCGTGCCCCGGGACCCGTCCGACGACAAGGACGTCATCCTGGAGGTCAAGGCGGGCGCGGGCGGCGACGAGTCGGCGCTCTTCGCCGGTGACCTGCTCCGCATGTACCTGCGGTACGCGGAGCGCGTCGGCTGGAAGACCGAGATCATCGACGCCACCGAGTCCGAGCTGGGCGGCTACAAGGACGTCCAGGTCGCCGTGAAGACCAAGGGCGGCCAGGGTGCCACCGAGCCGGGACAGGGCGTCTGGGCCCGGCTGAAGTACGAGGGCGGCGTGCACCGCGTGCAGCGCGTGCCCTCCACCGAGTCCCAGGGCCGCATCCACACCTCGGCCGCCGGTGTCCTGGTGACGCCCGAGGCCGAGGAGATCGACGTCGAGATCCACGCGAACGACCTGCGCATCGACGTCTACCGCTCCTCGGGTCCCGGCGGCCAGTCCGTCAACACCACCGACTCCGCGGTGCGCATCACGCACCTGCCCACCGGAGTCGTCGCCTCCTGCCAGAACGAGAAGAGCCAGCTCCAGAACAAGGAGCAGGCCATGCGTATTCTGCGTTCCAGGCTGCTCGCGGCGGCCCAGGAGGAAGCGGAGAAGGAGGCCGCGGACGCGCGCCGCAGCCAGGTCCGCACCGTCGACCGCTCCGAGAAGATCCGGACGTACAACTTCCCGGAAAACCGGATCTCGGACCACCGCGTCGGTTTCAAGGCGTACAACTTGGACCAGGTGCTCGACGGCGACCTCGACGCGGTCATCCAGGCCTGCGTCGACGCGGACTCCGCCGCCAAGCTCGCCGCCGCGTAACACCCCCGCCCGTCCACAGCTCAGCCCGGAGGACCAGCGTGCAGCAACATCTTGGGGGGCGACCCCCAAACCCCCGCGGCGTGCTGCTCGCGGAAGTGGCCCAGGCCACCCAACGCCTCGCCGACGCGGGCGTGCCCTCGCCGCGCAACGACGCGGAGGAGCTGGCCGCCTTCGTACACGGTGTGAAGCGGGGCGAGCTGCACTCCGTCAAGGACGCGGACTTCGACGCCCGCTACTGGGAGACGATCGCCCGCCGCGAGGCCCGCGAGCCGCTCCAGCACATCACCGGGCACGCCTACTTCCGGTACCTGGAGCTGCAGGTCGGCCCCGGGGTCTTCGTGCCGCGGCCGGAGACCGAGTCGGTCGTCGGGTGGGCCATAGACGCCGTGCGCGCCATGGACGTGGTCGAGCCGCTGATCGTCGACCTGTGCACCGGGTCGGGCGCCATCGCGCTCGCCCTCGCGCAGGAGGTCCCGCGCTCGCGGGTGCACGCCGTGGAGCTCTCCGAGGACGCCCTGAAGTGGACCCGGAAGAACGTCGAGGGATCCAGGGTCAAGCTCTCCCAGGGCGACGCCCGTGACGCGCTCCCCGAGCTCGACGGACAGGTCGACCTGGTGGTCTCCAACCCGCCGTACATCCCGCTCACCGAGTGGGAGTACGTCGCGCCGGAGGCCCGCGACCACGACCCCGAGCTCGCCCTGTTCTCCGGCGAGGACGGCCTCGACCTGATCCGCGGCATCGAACGCACCGCGCACCGGCTGCTCCGCCCCGGCGGTGTCGTCGTCGTCGAGCACGCCGACACCCAGGGCGGCCAGGTGCCGTGGATCTTCACCGAGGAGCGGGGCTGGGCCGACGCGGCCGACCACCCCGACCTCAACAACCGGCCGCGCTTCGCCACCGCCCGCAAGGCGATGCCGTGACCACCAAGACGTCAAGCCAGCAGTACGTGTACGAGGAGGCCCGCTAAATGGCACGGCGATACGACACCAACGACGCGACCGACCGTACGACCGGTCTGCGCGAGGCCGCGTCCGCCGTCCGCCGTGGCGAGCTGGTCGTGCTGCCCACCGACACCGTCTACGGCATCGGTGCCGACGCCTTCACCCCGGAGGCCTGCGCCGATCTCCTGGACGCCAAGGGCCGCGGCCGCAACATGCCGACCCCCGTCCTCATCGGCTCACCGAACACCCTGCACGGCCTGGTCACCGACTTCTCCGAGTCGGCCTGGGAGCTCGTCGACGCCTTCTGGCCCGGCGCCCTGACCCTGGTCGCCAAGCAGCAGCCGTCCCTCCAGTGGGACCTCGGCGACACCCGCGGCACGGTCGCCATCCGCATGCCGCTGCACCCCGTCGCCATCGAACTGCTCACCGAGGTCGGCCCGATGGCCGTCTCCTCCGCCAACCTCACGGGCCACCCGGCCCCCGAGGACTGCGACGCCGCCCAGGAGATGCTCGGCGACTCCGTCTCCGTGTACCTGGACGGCGGCCCGACCCCCGGCATCGTCCCGTCGTCGATCGTCGACGTCACGGGCAAGGTGCCGGTGCTGCTGCGGGCGGGCGCGCTCTCCGCCGAGGAGCTGCGCAAGGTCGTACCCGACCTCGAGGTGGCGAATTGACAGCCCCTGAGACGGGGCGTGGCATAGCGGGCTTCCCGGGCTCTGCGGGCGCGTTCCGCATCCTCCACGTCAGCACCGGCAACGTGTGCCGCTCGCCGATCACCGAGCGGCTGACCCGGCATGCCCTGGCCGACCGGCTCGGCGACCCCTTCACGGGCGGTCTGATCGTGGAGAGCGCGGGCACCTGGGGCCACGAGGGCGCCCCCATGGAGACCAACGCCGAGACCGTCCTCGCGGACTTCGGCGCGGACGCCACCGGGTTCATGGGCCGCGAGCTCCTCGACGACCACGTCATCCGCGCCGACCTCGTCCTGACGGCGACCCGCGACCACCGGGCGCAGGTCATCTCGATGGGCCACTCGGCGGGCCTGCGCACGTTCACGCTCAAGGAGTTCACGCGGCTCGTGCGGGCCATAGACCCGACGACCCTGCCCGACCCCGACGAGGGCGTGGTGGAGCGCGCCAGGGCCCTGGTGCGCGCCGCGGCGGCCCTGCGCGGCTGGCTCCTCGCCCCCAACGTGGAGGCCGACGAGGTGTACGACCCCTACGGGGCACCCCTGCCCTTCTTCCGCTCGGTCGGCGACGAGATCAACCAGGCCCTGGACCCCGTGGTGACGGCCCTGACCGGGGTGAACGCCCACACCTAGACTCCGGGCCCGCGCGGGCCCGCCCCCGCGGGCCTACATTGGATCTGAGGTCACCCCCGCACGGCCCCGGAGCCCACCATGTCGCTCAGCACGGTCACCACGGAGGGCACCGCGTCCAGCGGCGCCTCCGTCGCGTACACGGATCTCGACGCGCTGCGCCGACAGGACCCGGAGCTCGCCGACGTCCTGGTGGGGGAGGTCGTGCGGCAGTCCGACTCCCTGCAGCTGATCGCCGCGGAGAACTTCACCTCGCCCGCCGTCCTCACCGCCCTGGGCTCCCCGCTCGCCAACAAGTACGCGGAGGGCTACCCCGGCGCCCGGCACCACGGCGGCTGCGAGCTCGTGGACGTCGCCGAGCGGATCGCCGTCGACCGCGCCAAGGCGCTCTTCGGCGCCGAGCACGCCAACGTACAGCCGCACTCCGGGTCCTCCGCGGTGCTCGCCGCGTACGCCGCGCTGCTGAGACCGGGGGACACGGTCCTCGCGATGGGACTGCCGTACGGCGGACACCTCACGCACGGCTCACCCGCGAACTTCTCCGGACGCTGGTTCGACTTCGTCGGCTACGGAGTGGATCCCGAGAGCGGCCTCATCGACTACGACCAGGTGCGCGCCCTGGCCCGTACGCATCGCCCCAAGGCCATCGTCTGCGGCTCGATCTCCTATCCGCGGCACATCGACTACGCGGCCTTCCGCGAGATCGCCGACGACGCGGGCGCCTACCTCATCGCCGACGCGGCGCACCCGATGGGCCTGGTGGCCGGGGGAGCGGCGCCCAGCCCTGTGCCGCACGCGGACGTGGTCTGCGCGACCACGCACAAGGTCCTGCGCGGCCCTCGGGGCGGCCTCCTGCTGTGCGGGGCGGAGCTCGCCGAACGGATCGACCGGGCCGTCTTCCCGTTCACGCAGGGCGGCGCCCAGATGCACACGATCGCCGCCAAGGCCGTCGCCTTCGGCGAAGCGGCAACACCGGCCTTCACCGCGTACGCCCATCAGGTGGTGATCAACGCACGGATGCTGGCCGAGGGTCTTGCCGCCGCCGGTTTCGCGATCACCACCGGCGGTACGGACACCCATCTGATTCTGGCCGATCCGACACCCCTGGGAGTCGACGCACGCACCGCCCGCGGCCGACTCGCGGCGGCCGGGATCGTCCTCGACACGTGCGCGCTGCCGCACGGCGACACCCGCGGTCTACGGCTGGGAACCGCCGCCGTCACGACCCAGGGGATGACCGCGCCGGACATGGTGCGCATCGCGGGACTGCTGGTCGACGCGGTGCGCGAAGACCCGAACGTACGAGAAGAGGTACGCGAACTGGTGGGCAGGTTTCCGCCGTATGCGGGCTAGGACGGGGTGGGCGCGTCCGTGACCTGCGCGTGATCGTGCAACCATCGTCGCTACCCGGAAGTCCCCAACCATATGCGCGCGAAGCTAGGGTGTGGGGCTGAGATGGCCAGCGATATCTGTGGGGATGCCCGTGCGTGAATACCTGCTGATCCTCTGCATCACGGCCGCGGTGACCTACTTGCTGACCGGCCCGGTGCGGAAGTTCGCGATCGTGGCCGGCGCCATGCCGGAGATCCGCGCTCGTGACGTACACCGGGAGCCCACGCCCCGGCTCGGCGGTATCGCGATGTTCTTCGGCCTGTGCGCGGGGCTCCTGGTCGCTGATCACCTGCCGAACCTGCGGGGAGTCTTCGAGAACTCCAACGAGCCGCGCGCCCTGCTCTCCGGAGCGGCGCTGATCTGGCTGATCGGCGTCCTCGACGACAAGTTCGAGATCGACGCCCTGATCAAGCTCGGCGGCCAGATGATCGCCGCGGGCGTCATGGTCATGCAGGGTCTGACGATCCTGTGGATCCCGGTCCCCGGCGTCGGCACGGTCTCGCTGACCCAGTGGCAGGGCACGCTGCTCACCGTCGCGCTCGTCGTGATCACCATCAACGCGGTGAACTTCGTCGACGGCCTCGACGGCCTCGCGGCGGGCATGGTGTGCATCGCCTCCGCCGCGTCCTTCATGTACGCCTACCGGATCTGGTACGGGTACGGCATCGAGGCCGCGGCCCCCGCGACGCTCTTCGCCGCCATCCTGATGGGCATGTGCCTGGGCTTCCTGCCGCACAACATGCACCCCGCCCGGATCTTCATGGGCGACTCGGGCTCGATGCTCATCGGCCTGATCCTCGCGGCGGGCGCGATCTCCGTCACCGGACAGGTCGACCCGGCCGCGATGAAGCTGAACTTCGGCGGCACCCGCGACGCCACGCACGCGATGCTCCCGGTCTTCATCCCGCTCCTGATGCCGCTGACGATCATCGCCATCCCGTTCGCCGACCTGGTCCTCGCGATCGTGCGGCGCACCTGGAACGGCAAGTCGCCCTTCGCCGCCGACCGCGGCCACCTCCACCACCGGCTCCTGGAGATCGGGCACTCGCACAGCCGCGCGGTCCTGATCATGTACTTCTGGTCGGCGCTCATCGCCTTCGGCACCGTGGCGTACTCGGTGCACTCCACGAGCGTGTGGATGCTGCTCCTCATCGTGGCGCTCAGCGCGGTCGGCCTCGTGCTCCTGCTGCTGCCGCGCTTCACACCGCGCACACCGCGCTGGGCCGAGGCGTTCGTGCCGCCTCGCTACCGCCGCAGCGGCGCGGCCGAACAGGGCGCCCACGGTGGGGCGGAGGGGGTGCACGGGGGAGCGGAGACCCCTGTGGACCAGGAGGAGAAGACGCCGGTCGCCGCGGGCGTCAACGGAGCGACCGCGATCGGCGCCCGTTCGCGCTTCCAGGATCGGCGCGAGGCGGGTTCGTCGCGCTGAGGCGCGACACTAAATCGCCCCATTACCAGACAAGTTGGCGCCGAGCGTGCACAGACGCGCAGGTTCACTCTCATGTGTGACAGTGAGCACACCGAGCAGGTAAAGACCTCATCAAATAGTTTGTGATACCGTTCACGAAACCCGGGGATAGAGCCGAAGGACCGTAGTGCGACGGTCCATTGGCCCGAGGGACCCTCTCGACCCGGGTCTACGCTCGTCCATGACGACACCCTGCCCCCATCAGTAAGCGGAGCTGCCGCCATGCCGTCTCAAGACACCCGAACTCTCCTTCAGTCCGCTGTGCCCACAGCCGCCGTCGGCGCGATCGTCGCCGTCATCAGTGGTGTGGTCGCGGGCGGCAAGGGAGCCATCGGGGCCGTCGTCGGCACTGTGGTCGTCATCGCCTTCATGGGGCTCGGCATGTACGCCTTGCAGCGGACGGCAAAATCGCTTCCGCAGCTGTTTCAGGCGATGGGCATGATGCTCTACGTCGCCCAACTCCTGCTGCTGCTCATCTTCGTGGGTCTGTTCAAGGACACTGATCTCTTCAATCCCAAGACATTCGCGCTCGCGCTCGTGATCGCGACCGTCGTCTGGATGATCGGCCAGGCCCGCGCGCACATGAAGGCGAAGATCCTTTACGTCGAGCCCGACTCCGATAACAGCGACAAGCCGGAGAAGTCGGGGTCCTCGCAGTGAAGGGTAGGGGCGGGATAAATGCCCGTTCGAGATGCTGCTATCGTCCGGTGCCAACTGCGGCACTGCTGGCGCGGGCATCTGAGCTGACGCCTGCACGATCGCGAGGCTCGATGCCTGAACGCCGCTCCCACTTCCGAAACACCAGTCCGGTGCCGACCCGCGGCTGCGCGCCGCGCCGACACGACAACGAGGTTGCCGTACCTATGCGTCACGCCGAAGGAGCCCGCGGTGAGTGCTGACCAAACTGAGCTCGCCTTTGACTGGAGCTGTCGGATCATGTCCGACGGATGCGGCTTCCCGGCTCCGGGCCTGCACTCGTTCCTCTTCAAGCCGATCTTCACGGTCGGCGGGTTCGAGTTCAACAAGGTGATGCTGCTCGCCCTGTTGACCACGCTCGTCGTCATCACCTTCTTCTATGCCGCTTTCGGCAAGGCCAAGGTGATTCCGGGCAAGCTCCAGATGATGGGCGAGGCGGGCTACGACTTCGTACGCCGCGGCATCGTCTACGAGACCCTCGGCAAGAAGGAGGGCGAGAAGTACGTCCCCCTGATGGTCTCGCTGTTCTTCTTCATCTGGATCATGAACATCTGGTCCGTGGTTCCGCTTTCGCAGTTCCCGGTCTCGTCGGTCATCGCCTATCCGGCCGTGCTCGCGCTGCTGGTCTACCTGATCTGGCTGCCGCTGACCTTCAAGCGCCATGGGTTCGTGGGCGGTTGGAAGAACGTCACGGGCTACGACAACTCGCTCGGTCCGATCAAGTGGCTCGTGTCGTTCATCGAGCTCTTCTCGAACCTGCTCGTGCGGCCTTTCACGCACGCGGTGCGACTGTTCGCCAACATGTTCGCCGGTCACCTGATGCTGGTGATGTTCACCGTCGCCTCCTGGTACCTGCTGAACAGCTACATGATCCCGGCCGCCGGTGTCTCCTTCGTGATGACCGTGGTCATGATCCTCTTCGAGCTTTTCGTGCAGGCCGTCCAGGCGTACGTCTTCGTGCTCCTCGCCTGCTCGTACATCCAGGGCGCTCTCGCGAAGCACCACTGAGCCAGCCCTCCTCCACAAGCCCCCAGATCGTCCGGTGGCCAACCCCCACCGGCCAGTGAAAGAGAAGGAAGTAACGGCATGTCCGCTGCTCTCGACATGGTCAACCTCGCCGCCGAGAAGGGCCTGCACGGCTCCACCGGTTCCATCGGCTACGGCCTCGCCGCGATCGGCCCCGGCATCGGTGTCGGCATTGTCTTCGGTAAGGGCACCGAGGCGCTGGCGCGTCAGCCCGAAGCTGCTGGCCTGATCCGCGCCAACCAGATCCTCGGCTTCGCCTTCTGTGAGGCGCTCGCCCTCATCGGCATCGTTATGCCGTTCGTGTTCGGTAAGTAAGCACTTCTTACTGACACTTTTCGACGAAAGGCATTGATGTGATCGCCAACCTGGTTCAGCTGGCGGCCGAGGAAGAGCAGAACCCGCTCGTCCCGCCGGGTCCTGAGCTGCTCGTCGGCGCCCTTGCCTTCGCCATCGTCTTCTTCTTCTTCTGGAAGAAGCTCCTCCCGAACATCAACAAGGTTCTGGACGAGCGCCGGGAGGCGATCGAAGGCGGTATCGAGAAGGCCGAGGCCGCTCAGACCGAGGCCCAGAGCGTTCTTGAGCAGTACAAGGCTCAGCTCGCCGAGGCTCGTCACGAGGCCGCGCGTCTGCGCCAGGAGGCGCAGGAGCAGGGCGCCCAGCTCATCGCCGAGATGCGGGCCGAGGGCCAGCGTCAGCGCGAGGAGATCGTCGCCGCCGGTCACGCGCAGCTCGCCGCCGACCGCAAGGCCGCCGCGCAGTCGCTGCGTCAGGACGTGGGCCAGCTGGCCACCGACCTGGCCGGCAAGCTCGTCGGTGAGTCCCTGGAGGACCACGCCCGGCAGAGCCGCACGATCGACCGCTTCCTCGACGAGCTCGAGGAGAAGGCCGAGGCAACTCGATGACAGCGCACGGAGCGAGCCGCGAGGCCCTGGCCGCCGCGCGTGAGCGCCTCGACGCGCTGACCGACAGCACCTCGGTCGACGCGAAGAAGCTCGCCGACGAGCTGGCCGCGGTCACCGCGCTGTTCAACCGTGAGGTCTCGCTGCGCCGGGTCCTGACCGATCCGGCACAGTCCGGTGAGGCCAAGGCCGAGCTCGCGGGCCGTCTCCTCACCGGCCAGGTGGGCGGCGAGACCGCCGACCTGGTGGCGGGCATGGTGCGCTCGCGCTGGTCGCGGTCGCGTGACCTGGTGGACGCCCTCGAGGAGCTGGCCGACCTCGCCGACCTGACCGGTGCGCAGAAGTCCGGCGCCCTGGACAACGTCGAGGACGAGCTCTTCCGGTTCGGCCGGATCGTCGCGTCGAGCACCGAGCTGCGCGCCGCGCTGACCGACCGCGCCGCCACCGGCACGGCCAAGGGCGAGCTGCTGCGCAGCCTGCTCGGCGGTCGCGCCGAGACCGTCACGGAGCGGCTCATCGAGCGCCTTGTGACCGCGCCGCGTGGACGTAGCCTGGAAGAGGGACTCGAGTCCCTCTCCAAGCTGGCCGCGGACCGTCGCAACCGCATGGTCGCCGTCGTCACCTCCGCCGTTCCGCTCTCGGACCGGCAGAAGGAGCGTCTCGGCGCCGTCCTGGCCAAGGTGTACGGACGCTCGATGCACCTCAACCTCGATGTGGACCCCGAGGTCCTCGGCGGGATCACGGTCCAGGTGGGCGACGAGCTCATCAACGGCTCGATCGCGGACCGCATCGAGGAAGCCGGTCGCCGCGTGGTCGGCCAGTAACTCAACAAGCATGACCTACGGCCCTAGTTGGGCCGTGCAGAGGATTCCTGGGGGCTGACCCCAGACCCCCCAAGAAAACTTTCGGGCCCAACAAGGAGAGCAGGGAACCCAGATGGCGGAGCTCACGATCCGGCCGGAGGAGATCCGGGACGCGCTGGAGAACTTTGTCCAGGCGTACAAGCCGGACGCGGCCTCGCGCGAGGAGGTCGGTACGGTCACCCTTGCCGGCGACGGCATCGCGAAGGTCGAGGGCCTGCCCTCGGCCATGGCCAACGAGCTGCTGAAGTTCGAGGACGGGACCCTCGGTCTCGCGCTTAACCTTGAAGAGCGCGAGATCGGTTCGATCGTCCTCGGTGAGTTCAGCGGCATCGAGGAGGGCCAGTCGGTCAGCCGTACGGGCGAGGTCCTGTCGGTCGCGGTGGGCGAGGGTTACCTCGGCCGCGTCGTCGACCCGCTCGGCAACCCGATCGACGGCCTCGGCGACATCGACACCGTCGGCCGCCGTGCCCTTGAGCTGCAGGCCCCCACGGTCATGCAGCGCAAGTCGGTGCACGAGCCGATGGAGACCGGCTACAAGGCCGTCGACGCCATGACCCCGATCGGCCGTGGCCAGCGTCAGCTGATCATTGGTGACCGCCAGACGGGCAAGACCGCCCTGGCCGTCGACACGATCATCAACCAGCGCGACAACTGGCGCTCGGGCGACGTGAACAAGCAGGTGCGCTGCATCTACGTCGCCATCGGTCAGAAGGGCTCCACCATCGCCTCCGTGCGTGGTGCGCTCGAAGAGGCCGGCGCGCTGGAGTACACGACCATCGTCGCCGCCCCGGCGTCCGACCCGGCCGGCTTCAAGTACCTGGCGCCGTACACCGGTTCGGCCATCGGCCAGCACTGGATGTACGAGGGCAAGCACGTCCTCATCATCTTCGACGACCTCTCGAAGCAGGCCGACGCCTACCGCGCCGTGTCCCTGCTGCTCCGCCGCCCGCCGGGGCGCGAGGCCTACCCGGGTGACGTCTTCTACGTCCACTCGCGTCTGCTCGAGCGCTGCGCGAAGCTCTCCGACGAGCTGGGCAAGGGCTCGATGACCGGTCTGCCGGTCGTCGAGACCAAGGCGAACGACGTGTCGGCGTTCATCCCGACCAACGTCATCTCCATCACCGACGGCCAGTGCTTCCTGGAGTCGGACCTCTTCAACGCCGGTCAGCGCCCCGCGCTGAACGTCGGTATCTCCGTCTCCCGAGTCGGTGGTTCCGCGCAGCACAAGGCGATGAAGCAGGTTTCCGGTCGCCTCCGTGTGGACCTCGCCCAGTTCCGTGAGCTGGAGGCGTTCGCCGCCTTCGGTTCCGACCTGGACGCCGCGTCCAAGGCCCAGCTCGAGCGCGGCCAGCGCATGGTCGAGCTGCTCAAGCAGCCGCAGTACGAGCCGATGGCGACCGAGGACCAGGTCGTGTCCGTGTGGGCCGGTACCACCGGGCGCATGGACGAGGTGCCGGTCAAGGACATCCGTCGCTTCGAGCGCGAGCTGCTCGAGTACCTGCACCGCAAGGAGCAGGGCCTCATGACCTCCATCAAGGAGGGCGGCAAGATGTCGGACGACACGCTCACCGCTGTCAGCGACGCCATCGCGGAGTTCAAGAAGCAGTTCGAGACCTCGGACGGGAAGCTTCTCGGCGAGGACGCTCCGGCCGCCGCCGGTAAGTGACGACGGAAGGGACCTGACTCATGGGAGCCCAGCTCCGGGTCTATAAGCGTCGCATCAAATCCGTCACCGCGACCAAGAAGATCACCAAGGCGATGGAGATGATCGCCGCCTCGCGTGTCGTCAAGGCACAGCGCAAGGTGGCGGCCTCCACGCCGTACGCGACCGAGCTCACGCGCGCGGTCACCGCGGTCGGCACGGGCTCGAACACCAAGCACCCGCTGACGACGGAACCGGAGGCGGCGACGCGCTCCGCGGTGCTGCTCCTCTCGAGCGACCGCGGTCTCGCCGGTGCCTTCAACTCCAACGCCATCAAGGCCGCGGAGCAGCTGACCGCGCGTCTCGAGGCCGAGGGCAAGGAGGTCGACTCGTACATCGTCGGCCGCCGTGGTCTGGCCCACTACAAGTTCCGCGAGCGCAAGGTCGTGGAATCGTGGTCGGGCTTCACCGACGAGCCCACGTACGCGGACGCCAAGAACATCGCGGCACCGCTGATCGAGGCGATCGAGAAGGAGACGGCGGAGGGCGGCGTGGACGAACTCCACATCGTCTACACCGAGTTCGTCTCGATGATGACGCAGACGGCCATCGACGGCCGACTGCTGCCGCTCAGTCTCGAAGAGGTCGCGGAGGAGTCGTCCACCAAGGGCGAGATCCTTCCGCTGTTCGACTTCGAGCCGTCGGCGGAGGACGTCCTCGACGCCCTGCTGCCGCGCTACGTCGAGAGCCGTATCTACAACGCGCTGCTCCAGTCGGCTGCTTCCAAGCACGCCGCCACGCGCCGCGCGATGAAGTCGGCGACCGACAACGCCGGGGACCTGATCAACAGCCTCTCCCGGCTTGCCAACGCGGCCCGCCAGGCCGACATCACCCAGGAAATCAGCGAGATCGTCGGCGGCACTGCAGCCCTGTCCGACGCGACCGCGGGGAGTGACAAGTAATGACGACCACTGTTGAGACGGCCGTTGCCACGGGCCGCGTCGCCCGGGTGATCGGCCCGGTCGTCGACGTGGAGTTCCCCGTCGACGCGATGCCGGAGATCTACAACGCCCTGCACGTCCAGGTCGACGACCCGGCCGAGGAGGGCGCTCGCAAGACGCTGACCCTCGAGGTCGCCCAGCACCTGGGCGACGGCGTGGTCCGCGCGATCTCGATGCAGCCCACCGACGGCCTGGTCCGCCAGGCGCCCGTCACCGACACCGGCAAGGGCATCTCGGTGCCGGTCGGCGACGTGACCAAGGGCCGGGTGTTCAACACCCTCGGTGAGGTCCTGAACGACGACCCGTCCACGGTCGCCGACGCCGAGCGCTGGACCATCCACCGCAAGGCCCCGGCGTTCGACCAGCTCGAGTCGAAGACCGAGATGTTCGAGACCGGCCTGAAGGTCGTCGACCTTCTCACCCCGTACGTCAAGGGTGGAAAGATCGGTCTGTTCGGTGGTGCCGGTGTCGGCAAGACCGTGCTCATCCAGGAAATGATCGTCCGTGTGGCCAAGCTGCACGACGGTGTCTCCGTCTTCGCGGGCGTCGGCGAGCGCACCCGTGAGGGCAACGACCTCATGGTCGAGATGGACGAGGCGGGCGTGCTGGACAAGACCGCCCTGGTCTTCGGCCAGATGGACGAGCCGCCGGGCACGCGTCTGCGCGTCGCCCTGGCCGGTCTGACCATGGCGGAGTACTTCCGCGATGTGCAGAAGCAGGACGTGCTGTTCTTCATCGACAACATCTTCCGCTTCACGCAGGCCGGTTCCGAGGTCTCGACCCTGCTCGGCCGCATGCCCTCCGCGGTGGGCTACCAGCCGAACCTGGCCGACGAGATGGGTCTCCTCCAGGAGCGCATCACCTCGACCCGTGGTCACTCGATCACCTCGATGCAGGCGATCTACGTCCCCGCGGACGACCTGACCGACCCGGCCCCGGCGACCACGTTCGCCCACCTCGACGCGACGACGGTGCTTTCCCGTCCGATCTCCGAGAAGGGCATCTACCCGGCCGTGGACCCGCTGGACTCCACGTCCCGCATCCTGGACCCGCGCTACATCGCGCAGGACCACTACGACACCGCCATGCGTGTCCGTACGATCCTGCAGAAGTACAAGGACCTCCAGGACATCATCTCGATCCTCGGCATCGACGAGCTCGGCGAAGAGGACAAGCTCGTCGTCAGCCGTGCCCGTCGCGTGGAGCGCTTCCTGTCCCAGAACACCCACGCCGCCAAGCAGTTCACCGGCGTGGACGGTTCGGACGTGTCCCTCGACGAGTCGATCGCGGCCTTCAACGCGATCTGCGACGGCGAGTACGACCACTTCCCGGAGCAGGCCTTCTTCATGTGCGGTGGTCTCGAGGACCTCAAGAAGAACGCCAAGGAGCTCGGCGTCTCCTGAGCTTCGTAGCTCATCGCGGAGAGGGGCGGGTACACCCCGCGCAGGGGCCGTGTCCCGCCCCTCTTCGTACGCCCACTAGAATTTGACCCAACACCCGGCCGAACCGCCGGGTGGTGACCCGAGGAGCCACCCTTGGCTGCTGAGCTGCATGTCGAGCTGGTCGCAGCGGACCGCAGTGTCTGGTCCGGTGAGGCCACCCTGGTCGTCGCGCGCACCACGTCCGGCGACATCGGCGTCATGCCCGGTCACCAGCCGCTGCTCGGTGTGCTGGAGTCGGGCCCGGTGACCATTCGTACGAGCGACGGCAACACTGTCGTCGCCGCTGTCCACGGCGGATTCATCTCCTTCGCGGACGACAAGCTGTCGCTGCTGGCCGAGATCGCGGAGCTGTCCGACGAGATCGACGTCCAGCGTGCGGAGCGGGCGCTGGAGCGCGCGAAGTCGGAGGCCGACGCCTCCGCCGAGCGGCGTGCCGACGTCCGACTGCGTGCGGTGGCGCGCTGACCCCAGCGCGCGGCGTAACGTGACTCAGCCGCGGCCAGGTCCGGGAACATTCCGGACCGGGTCGCGGCTGAGGCAATGCGGGTGCAATGTATTGGTCCGTTCGAAGAGGCGAGGAGGTCGGTGCCGATGATCCTCACTCTGCTCGTGTGCGGACTTGCTGTGATCGCGCTGGTATTGGTGGGGCTCTTCGTCTTCGGCCTGCGCCGTCGGCTGATCCAGCGCTCCGGCGGAACGTTCGATTGCAGCCTGCGCTGGGACGCGCCCGAGAAGGGCGACACGTCCGGCAAAGGCTGGGGCTACGGGGTCGCCCGCTACAACGGTGACCGGATCGAGTGGTTCCGCGTCTTCTCCTACGCTCCCCGACCCCGCCGGGTCCTCGAACGCTCGGCCATCGAGGTCGTCGACCGCCGCGCCCCCGACGGCGAGGAGGAGCTGGCCCTGCTCTCCGACGCCATAGTCCTGGGCTGCCTGCACCGTGGCGTCCGCCTGGAACTGGCGATGAGCGAGGACGCGCTGACGGGTTTCCTGGCGTGGCTTGAGGCGGCACCGCCGGGCCAGCGAGTGAACGTGGCGTGAGTACGGGCGCCCCGTAAGGGGCGCGGGGAACTGCGCGCCCAGCCGCATACGGCCCGCGGATAAAGACACGAAAGCCCGGGAAACAGGGGGCGTACCTGTCTCCCGGGCTTCTGTAGACGGGCTACTTCAGCCCGTCGTTAATGGCACTCACCAACTCCCCGTTGGAGGTGTCCCCACTGAACTCCCAGAAGAAGGCGCCTCCCAGGCCCTGCTCCTTGGCCCAGGCCATCTTCGCGCGGATCGTGGCGGGCGTGTCGTACGACCACCAGTTGCTGCCGCAGTGGGCATACGCCGTACCGGCGACCGTCCCGTTGGACGGGCAGGAGTTCTTGAGGACCTTGTAGTCCTCGATGCCCGCCTCGTACGTCCCGGGCGCCGCGCCGGTAGCCGTGCCACCCGGCTCCTTCTGGGTGACACCCGTCCAGCCCCGCCCGTAGAAGCCGATGCCGAGCAGCAGCTTCGCGGAGGGCACGCCCTTCGCCTTCAGCTTGGCGATCGCGGCCGCGGAGTTGAAGCCGTCCTTCGGGATGCCCGGGTAGGCCGTGAGCGGCGAGTGCGGGGCCGTCGGTCCCTTGGCGTCCCACGCGCCGAAGAAGTCGTACGTCATCACGTTGTACCAGTCGGCGTACTGCGAGGCGCCGCCGTAGTCCGCGGCGTCGATCTTGCCGCCCGGGGAGCCGTCGGCAGTGATCGCGGCCGTGACGAGGTTCTTGGCGCCGAACTCGGTGCGGAACGCCTGCATCATGTTCTTGAAGACGGCCGGGCCCGAGGTGTCGCAGGACAGGCCGCAGGCGTTCGGGTACTCCCAGTCCAGGTCGATGCCGTCGAAGACGTCGGCCCAGCGCGGGTCCTCGACCAGGTCGTGACAGGACTTGGCGAAGGCCGCCGGGTTCTTCATGGCGTCGGTGAAGCCGCCGGACCAGGTCCAGCCGCCGAAGGACCAGAGGATCTTGATGTTCGGGTACTTCGCCTTCAGCTTGCGCAGCTGGTTGAAGTTGCCGCGCAGCGGCTGGTCCCAGGTGTCGGCGACGCCGTCGACGCTCTGGTCGGCGGTGTACGCCTTGTCGATCGCCGCGTAGGAGTCGCCCATGGTGCACTTGCCGCCCTGGACGTTGCCGAAGCTGTAGTTGATGTGCGTGATCTTGCCCGCCGAGCCGGAGGTGGCGATGTTCTTCGCGTGGTAGTTGCGCTGGTAGACGCCCCACTCCGTGAAGTAGCCGAGCTTGACCTTGTCACCGGGGCCCGGGCCCGGGTCGGTGCTGCCGGTGGTGCGGACCTTGACGGCGCCGCTGGCGGGGCCCGTCTGGTCGGCGGTGTCACGGGCCTGCACGGTGTAGGAGTAGTCGGTGCCCTTGGTCAGGCCCGTGTCGGAGTACGAGGTCCCCGTCACCGTCGAGACCTTGGCGCCGTCGCGCAGCACGTCGTAGTTCTTGACGCCCTTGTCGTCGGTGGCGGCCTTCCAGTCGAGCTTCACCGAGGTGTCGGTGATGCCGGAGGCCACGGGGGTGCCGGGGGCGCTCGGCGGGTTGTCGCCGGGGACGCTGCCGCCGTCACAACTGCCGCCGTTCAGCGTGCACTTGGAGGGGGCGCCGGACCCGGAGCCGTTGAACCCGAAGGAGACCGAGGCGCCGGGGGCGAGCGTCCCGTTCCAGGCGAGGTTCTTGGCGGTCCAGCGGGTGCCGGAGTTGGTGACGGTGGCGTCCCAGGCCGAGGTCACCTTCGTGTCGGCGGGGAAGTCCCACTGGACGTCCCAGGAGCTGAGCGTGGTGGTGCCGGTGTTCTTGATGGTCCACTTGCCCTCGAAGCCGCTGCCCCAGTCCTGGGTCTTGGCGTACGTGGCGGTGGCTTCGGAAGCGGCCTGGGGTGCGGCCTGGGGAGCGGCCTCCGGGGCCGCCTCGGCCGAACCGCCGAGGGCGACCAGGGTGGCGAGCGGTAGCAGCAGGGTGGTCAGTCCGGCCACGGTTCGATGTCTGAGTCTGAGTCTCGAGCGTGCGTGCTGGCTCTGTGTGAAGCGCACGAGGTGCTCCTCGGGTGAGTTCCGGGGGGTCTTAGGGGTTGGGACCCTGCGCCGCCCGTGAGCACGTGGAACACGTGGGGGAGTGCTCACCGCAGTGCGGTGAGAATAGAAAGGTCTGGACCAGCGGTCAAGAGGTCTGAACCAATGGCCGGATTGTGCCCCTCGTGCGCCGTGATCCGCGGATCAGATCCCCAACTCCTGCGCCAGGACGGCCGCTTGGACCCGGCTGCGCAGCTCCAGCTTGCCGAGCATCCGGCTCACATGGGTCTTCACCGTCGCCTCCGCCATGGAGAGCCGGTCCGCGATCTCCGCGTTGGACAGTCCTTCGCCGATGCACGAGAGGACCTCGCGCTCGCGGCGCGTGAGGCTCTCGATGATTGCCGGGTCCGGCGCGTTCTCCCTGCGTACGGCCTTGGCGGGGGCGGCGAACTCCGCGATCAGACGGCGCGTGACGGCCGGGGCGATCAGGCCCTCGCCGCGCGCGACCGTGCGTACTCCTTCGAGGAGGTCCTTCGCCTCGGTGTTCTTCAGGAGGAAGCCGGAGGCGCCCGCGCGCAGCGCCCCGAAGACGTACTCGTCGAGGTCGAAGGTGGTCAGGACGAGGACGTCCGCAAGCCCCTCGGAGACCACCTGGCGCGTTGCCGACACCCCGTCGAGGCGGGGCATCTGAATGTCCATCAGGACCAGGTCGGGGCGGAGCTCGCGGGCGAGCTCGACGGCCTGCTCGCCGTCCGCCGCCTCGCCGACCACCTCGATGTCGGACGCGCTGCGCAGGATCAGGACGAGTCCCGCGCGCACGGCTGACTGGTCTTCGGCGACAAGCACCCGGATCATTCCTTGGCTCCTTCGTCTGCGGGGTCGACGGGCAGGGCGGCGGACACGGTCCACACCTTGCCTTCGTGGGTGCTCTCCGGGCCCGATTCGAAGGTCCCGCCGAGCAGCTCGGTGCGTTCGCGCATGCCGACGAGGCCGGCTCCCGAGCCGGGCGCGCGCGGTCCCGACGGGTCGTCGTACGGGCTCGTCACATGGATCCGCAG
This sequence comes from Streptomyces kanamyceticus, assembly GCF_008704495.1. NCBI lineage: Bacteria > Bacillati > Actinomycetota > Actinomycetes > Kitasatosporales > Streptomycetaceae > Streptomyces > Streptomyces kanamyceticus. The sequence goes on along the minus strand of NZ_CP023699.1, from coordinate 3,363,057 downwards.
GGCGCGCGGCTCCTGGGCGAGCGCCACGGTGACCGGGCCGGGAGAGGCGTGCTTGAGGGCGTTGGTGAGGGACTCCTGGACGATGCGGTACGCCGCCATCTCGACCGGCGCGGGCAGCTTCGGTCCTTCCGCGGCGCGGGCGTCGTCGAGGGTGACGTCGAGCCCGTTGGTGCGGGCGCCCGCGATCAGGGAGCCGAGGCCGTCGAGGGTGGGCGCGGCCGCCGGTTCCAGGTCGCCGCTGTCGGAGCGCAGGATGCCGATGAGGCGGCGCATCTCGGCCAGGCCCTCGACGCTGTTCTCGCGGATGACGGCGAGCGCGTCCTTGCTGGTCTGCGGGGTGTCCAGGGAGAGCGCGGCGGTGGAGTGGATGGCGATCGCCGAGAGGTGGTTGGCGACCATGTCGTGCAGCTCGCGGGCCATCCTGGCGCGCTCCGCCATGACGGCCTGGACGCGGTCCATCTCGGCGAGCAGCGCGGTCTGCTCGGCGCGCAGCTTGGCGGCGTCCGCGGCCTCGCGGTGGTTGCGCACGAGCACGCCCGTGGTGGCGGGCGCGAAGGAGACCACTCCGGCGAGTACGCCGATGAGGATGGCCTCCGGGATCCGGAGCCACGCGAGGAAGCCGATGGTGACCGCGACCGTGAACAGTCCCGTGGTGACCGGGATGCGGCGGGCGGCGGCCGGTGAGCCGTACACGACGGACGCGTACACGATGTCCGTGAACATCAGGATCGACGCGAGATTTCCGTCCGTGAACTGGTCGGCGGCCAGCGTGAGCGTCGCGCAGACCAGGGCGAACTGCGGGGCCGTGCGCCGCAGCAGCGAAAGGCCCGCGAGGACGAACAACGGGATCAGGGCCCAGTCGGCGTCGAGCGGCCGGTCCGTCTGCGCGTGCAGGCCGAGCGCCCACAGCGCGAGCCCGCTGAGCAGGCTGACCGAGGCGATGGTGACATCGACGCGGTGCGGGCGGGCGAGGGGCAGGGCCATGCCCCCATCCAACACGGTGAGCCGGGTGCGCTGCCTGGTCCTGGGGGAGGAACCCGGCCGGTGGCGACTACATCGAAGTGCCTACCGCGGCCGCCGCAGGGGCGCCGCTACATCGAAGGATGCAGCCCCACTTCGTCACTGGCGACGATGATCGGCGGCGCGTGCGGCGGGAGTCTTGGAGGGTGACAGAGGAAGCGACCAGAAGGAGCCAGCCGTGATCGTCACGCTGATCATCATCTGCGAGGTGGGCTTCTGGGTGTTGCTCGCCGCGGGTCTCGCCACCCGCTATCTGCTGCGGATGCCGCGCCTGGGCATCGCGATCCTGCTGTGCGAGCCGCTCCTCGAAGTGCTGCTCCTGATCGTGACCGCCGTCGACCTGAAGAACGGCGCGGACCCCAGCTGGAAGCACGGCCTGGCCGCCCTCTACATCGGCTACACCGTGGGCCACGGCCACCGCACCGTGAAGTGGCTCGACGGCCACGCGGCGCACCGCTTCAACGGCACCCCGGTGCCGCGCCCGCCGCGCTACGGAACGCCCCGCGCCCTGCACGAGGCCAAGGTCTGGCTCGGCTCCGTGGTGGCCGCGGCCGTCGCGAGCGGCCTGCTGCTGCTCGCCATGTGGTACGTGGACGACCCGAGCCGCACCTCGTCGCTGGAGAGCTGGATGTACACGGCCTGGCGCACGGCGGGCATCCACGGCCTGATCGCGCTCAGCTACACGCTGTTTCCGAAGAAGGCCCCGGCGGCCGAGCCCGAGCGGACCGACCGCGAGGACATCCTGAGCAAGCGCTAGCGCTCCCCGCCCGGCACCCACAGCACGTCTCCGACCTCCTTGTTGGCCGTACGGGCCAGGATGAACAGGAGGTCGGAGAGGCGGTTCAGATACGTCGCGGTCAGCGGGTTCATGACCGCTCCGTGGGCCTCGAACGCCGCCCACGTCGAGCGCTCGGCCCGGCGCACCACCGTGCACGCCTGGTGCAGCAGCGCCGCGCCCGGCGTGCCGCCGGGGAGGATGAAGCTGCGCAGCTTCTCCAGCTCTTCGAGGAAGCGGTCGCAGTCCCCCTCCAGCTTGTCGACGTAGGACTGCTCGACGCGCAGCGGCGGGTACTCGGGGTTCTCGACGACCGGCGTGGAGAGGTCGGCGCCGACGTCGAAGAGGTCGTTCTGGACCCGTACGAGGACCTTCACGACCTCCTCGTCGAGCGAGCCGAGGGCGATCGCGGTGCCGATGGCGGCGTTCGCCTCGTTGGCGTCGGCGTACGCCGAGATCCGCAGATCGGTCTTGGCGGTCCTGCTCATGTCGCCGAGGGCCGTCGTCCCCTGGTCGCCGGTCCGGGTGTAGATGCGCGTCAGATTGACCATGCGGCCAGCGTAGTTAGGCACCGGCCTTCTGGAAGACACGTGTGCCCACCGTCACGGAAACCAGGACGAAGCCGAGCGCCATCAGGACGCCGTACAGCATGGCCGTCGTGCCGTATGCGCCCACGTAGCCCGCCCGTACCGCGTCCACGAGATAGCGGAACGGCATGAAGTGCGAGAGCACGTCGAGCCAGGCGGGCGCGAGTGCCATCGGCAGCATCAGGCCCGAGAGCAGCATCGCGGGCAGGCTGATGGCGTTCACCGCGGGCCCGAACTCGTGCGCCTTGGAGACCTTCATCGCCAGGGCGTACGAGAGGGAGGCGAGCCCCGCGCTCAGCACCGCCACGAACACGAACCCGATGAGGATGCCGCCGACCGGCGCGCGCAGCCCCATCGCCAGGGCGGCGATGACGAGCAGCACCGATTGGAAGACGAAGAGCAGGGCGTCGCGGAGCACCCGGCCGAGCAGCAGCGCGAGGCGGCTCACGGGTGTCACGCGCATCCGCTCCACCACGCCGAACTGCTTCTCGACGATGATCGCGAAGCCGCTGAACGAGGCGCCGAACAGGCCGAGTTGGAGCAGCAGTCCCGGCACGAGCACCTGCCAGGAGTCGCCCCGCGAGCCGAGCGGCAGGTCGGAGAGGAGCGGACCGAAGAAGAGCAGGTACAGCAGGGGCGTCAGGACGCCGAAGAGCATCTGGAACTTGGAGCGCAGGGTCTGCCGGGCGTACCGCCCGAAGATCAGCGCGGTGTCGGAGAGCAGTGCGGGCATCGAAGGGGTCCTGGGGTCTCAGACGGCGACGGGGGCCGTGTCGGCGGTGGGCTGGGGGTCGATGTCGCGTCCGGTGATGGCGAGGAAGGTGTCCTGGAGCGTGGCGTCGATCGAGCCGCCGTACCGGAGCTTGAGCGCGCTCGGGGTGCCCTCGGCGACCACCACGCCCTTGTCCACGATGACCAGGCGGTCGGCGAGCGCGTCGGCCTCGTCGAGGTAGTGCGTGGTGAGGAAGACCGTCGTGCCGTGCTCGTCGCGCAGCTGCCGCACCAGTTTCCACAGGTCGGCGCGGCTGCCCGGGTCCAGGCCCGTGGTCGGCTCGTCGAGGAAGAGCACCTCGGGCCGGTGGGTGAGGCCGAGGGCGAGGTCCAGGCGCCTGCGCTGGCCGCCGGAGAGCGCGGCGCAGGGGCGCTCCATCAGCTCGGTCAGGCCGAGGTCGCGCGCGAGTTCCTCAGCGCGCGCGGCCGCCTGATCCTTCGTCAGCCGGTACAGGCGGCCCTGGGTGACCAGCTCCTCGCGTACGGAGACGCTCAGGTCGACGCCGCCGGACTGGGCGACGTACCCGATCCTCGCGCGCACGCCCTCGGGGTCGCGGGCCAGGTCGCGGCCCGCGACGGTGGCGGCGCCCCCGGTGGGCGGCAGGAGCGTGGTCAGCATCCGCAGGGTGGTGGTCTTGCCCGCGCCGTTGGGGCCGAGCAAGCCGAGGATCTCGCCGGGCTCGACGCGCAGGTCGATGCCGCGGACGGCCTCGACGGGGCCGCCCTTGGTCTGGAAGGTCCGGGCGAGCCCGGAGGTGCTGATGATTGCCATGGCGACCACAAAAACAGAGTCCATGCAATTTTGCAATCTCTCCAAAATTTCAGAGACCCTAGGATGGAGGGATGAGTGAGGGCCTGAGGGAGCGCAAGAAGCGGCAGACCAAGCAGCGGATCTCGGACATCGCGACCGGGCTCTTCCTGGAACACGGCTTCGTGACCGTTACCATCGCGGAGATCGCGGACGCCGCCGACGTCTCGGTCAACACGGTCTACAACTACTTCCCGGCCAAGGAGGACCTCTTCCTCGACCGGGGCGAGAGCGTCGTCGACCGGCTCTCCGGCCACGTGCGCGGCCGCCGCGAGGGGGAGTCCGCGGCCGACGCCGTCCTGCGCGAGCTGCGCGCCGACGTCGAGGCGGTGTCGCCGACCGTCGGGCTCTTCCCCGGCTGGGCCGACTTCATGAAGGTCATCACCGAGGCGCACGCCCTGCGCTCCCGGCTCTGGGCCATCCAGCAGGAGGTCGTCGACCGGCTCACCCGGACCCTCGCCGAGGAGACCGGCGCCGCCGAGGGGGACCCGCTGCCCGGGCTCGTCGCGGGCCAGCTCGCCTGGGTCCACAGCACGCTCATGGCCTGGATCGGCGACGAGATGACCAAGTGCCGCAAGCCCGCCGAGGTCTCCCGCGAAGCGCTCGTCCTGCTCGACGAGATGGAGGACCTGCTCAGCGAGAAAGTCCTCAACTACGCGGTGCGTGGCGCCAAATGATCCGTGTCAGTGTGATGTCCGTCATCTGAGACGTGACGCGCATCTCTTCGCGGACACATGCGCCCTCACGACCGCTAACGTGCGCCGAAGAGGCATGCGTAAACAGCGTGTAAGCCAAGCGTGATAAGCGGTAGGGGAGTCGGAACAGTGGCACGGAAGCTCGCCGTCATCGGAGCCGGACTCATGGGGTCCGGCATCGCTCAGGTCTCCGCCCAGGCGGGCTGGGACGTCGTCCTGCGAGACGTCACCGATGAGGCCCTGACCCGTGGCACCGACGGGATCAAGGCCTCCTACGAGAAGTTCGTGAGCAAGGGCAAGCTCGCCGCCGAGGACGCCGAGGCGGCGCTCGGGCGCATCACGACCACCACCGACCTGGACGCCGTCGCCGACGCGGACATCGTCGTCGAGGCCGTGTTCGAGAAGCTCGAGGTCAAGCACGAGATCTTCCGTACGCTCGACAAGCTCGTGCGCGAGGACGCCGTGCTCGCCTCCAACACCTCCGCCATCCCGATCACCAAGATCGCGGCCGTGACGGAGCGCCCGGAGCGCGTGGTCGGCGCCCACTTCTTCTCGCCCGTACCGATGATGCAGCTCTGCGAGCTCGTGCGCGGCTACAAGACCAGCGACGAAACCCTCGCCCGCACCCGTGAGTTCGCCGAGTCCGTCGGCAAGACCTGCATCGTCGTCAACCGTGACGTCGCGGGCTTCGTGACGACCCGGCTGATCTCCGCCCTCGTCGTCGAGGCCGCCAAGCTCCACGAGTCGGGCGTCGCCACCGCCGAGGACATCGACATCGCCTGCAAGCTCGGCTTCGGGCACGCCATGGGACCGCTCGCGACCGCCGACCTCACGGGCGTCGACATCCTGCTGCACGCCACCGAGAACATCTACACGGAGTCCCAGGACGAGAAGTTCGCGCCGCCGGAGCTGATGCGCCGGATGGTTGACGCCGGTGACATCGGGCGCAAGAGCGGGCAAGGGTTCTACAAGCACTGAACCAGTACTGACGTACGCCGCCTGACGCCTCGTCGGACGCTTCGTCGCCTCGCGGGTCACCCCTCGGAGTGAATTCGGTATCGGTTCGCTTACAGACGGCAACTTCCTTGCCCGCGCGGCAGTCAGTTGCAGTGACATACGCAGAACGCGTTACGGATCAGACGTCACAGCAGACACAGCACTCTCGGGGAGCGCATATGCACATCAGGGGCGACCAGGCCCAGCTGGTCGTCGGGGGACGCCTCGACGTACGCAGCGCGGCGGACGCCCGTACGGTCCTGCACTCGGCCGTCGACGACGGAGCCGGCGATCTGGTGCTCGACCTGTCCGAACTCGACTCGTGGGACGCCACGGGACTCGGCGTCATCATGGGCGCGCACCGCAGAGCGGGCAGGTGCGGACGCAGGCTCGTGCTGCGCCACGTGCCGCCCCAGATGCAGCGCCTCCTCGTGGCGACCCGGCTGCACCGGATCCTCGCCATCGAGGGCGGCATCGGCGTCGAATCGCTCCCCAGAGCCTGAACCCGCACCTCACGCACAATCCTCACGAGACTGTGACGTCTCGGGCGGGGCGGTACCCCGCCCTCTCGTAGATACTGAGCAAAGGTCTAGGGTTCGGTCGCCCACCGATATACGAACCCGCACGGGGGCACCGGACCAGAAGCGACAGCGCAGTGTGCACGAAGGCCGGAGGGGGCTCTGCACACCACGCATCTGGGGGGCTAAGACCATGGACCCGATGAACCGGGGACCGGAAGAGTACGGCCAAGACGGCTTCGACGACGGCTACGACAACGACTTCGACGACGACGGATCGGCGCGCCCCGCGCGCCCGCAGCGCGACCCCATGACACCGGACTTCGGCCAGCCCGCACCCGTGCTGGCCCGCACCGTGCAGCTCGTCTCGGGTGACTTCCTGCTCACCGTCAATCCCGTCGACGGCAGCGAGATCGAGGCCTGCCCGCCCGGCGAACGCCCGGGCAGGCCCACCAAGCACACCGCGGCCGAGCGCGCCGAACTGCGCAGGGCCGCGATGCCGCCCGTGCCGCCGGGGCCCGCACTGCCCAGGCTGCCGCTCCTGGAGCGCCAGGAAGAGCGCGAGCGGCTCGTACGACTGCTCGCGCGCGGCCGCTCCGTACGGCTCACCGGACCCGCGGGATCGGGGCGCACGACGCTCCTGAACGCCGTCGCGGACGACTGCGCGGACCTGGCGCCCGACGGCGTCGTCCGGCTCTCCGGCTACCGCAGGACGGTCACGGAGCTGCTCCACGACCTCTTCGCGCACGTCTACAACGCACCGCTGCACCGGCCCGAGCGCGCCCTGCTGCTCGAACTCGTCCACGACATCGGCGCCGTCGTCGTCCTCGACGACCTGGAGTTCGGCGGCGCGGGCCTGGACGAGCTGCTGGACGCGACACCCGAGTGCGCCTTCGTCATCTCCGCCACGCCCGACGTCGCGGCGCCGTCCGCCGAATCCTCCCTCGAAGAGGTCTTCCTCGGCGGACTCGGCCGCGGCGGGGGCCTGGAGCTCCTGGAGCGCGTCGTCGGCCGCGTCCTCGACGACGAGGAGGCCAACTGGGCGGGCGACCTCTGGTTCGAGTCCGAGGGGTTGCCGCTGCGCTTCGTGCAGGCCGGCGCCCTGCTCCGGCAGCGCGACCAACTGCGCGCCGACCCCGCCGCCTTCGAGGAGAACGGCTACTACGTCGAGAGCCCGGTCGACGCGCCCTTCGACGCCGTCGAGGGCCCCGACGTACCGCTGCCCTCGCTCGCCGACGGCGCGGCGCCCGCGGCCCTGCTCGCGTCCCGGCTCAGCCCGTCGGCCCGCGCCACGCTGCGCTTCGCCGTCGCGCTCGGCGGCGAACTGCCGCACCAGGCGCACCTGCCGGCCCTGGTGGGCGACACGCACGCGGACGCGGCCCTCGCCGAACTGGTGAGCTGCGCCCTGGTCGGCGCGGTCGGCGCGCACTACCGCCTCGCCGCCGGGGTCCGCACCCAGCTGGAGTCCTTCGGCTACACCGACGACGACGCCGCGCAGGCCAAGGCCGCCGCCCAGCACTACGCCTGGTGGTCCGGTCACCCCTCGGTCACCCCCGAGCGGGTCGCCGCCGAGGCGGACGCCGTGCTCGCCGCGCTCGGCGCGCTGGTCGCCCCGGCGAGCGGCGCCGCCGTGCTGCTGGCCCGCACCGCGGCGCCCGCCTTCGCGGGCGGGCTCGACTGGGGCGCCTGGGAGCGCGCCCTGCGATCCGGCCAGGAAGCCGCGCGGAACGCCGGTGAGGTCGCCGAAGAGGCCTACTTCCACCACGAGTTGGGCATCCTCGCGCTCTGCGGCGGACAGCTCGACCGGGCCCGCGCCGAGCTGGAGGCCTCCATAGGCCTGCGCGGCGCACTCGCCGACAAGCGCGGCATGATCTCCGGGCGCAGGGCCCTCGCCCTGGTCGCCGACCGCTCGGGCGGCATGCTGCCGGGCGGCGGCGCCACCGCGGGCGAAGAGGTGCCCGACGCGCGGTACGAGGAGTCGGCGTCGCCCCCCGGCGGCATCCCCGCGGCCTTCGCCCTGCCGGAGCCGCCCCCGGAGCCGGACACCCTGGTCACCAGCAGGATCAGCCCCGTCGTGGGCTCGGGACCCGCGCCGAGCCGCCGCTCCATCATCAGCGGCACCCGGCGCAACCTCATCGCGGCGGGCGCGGGCGCCCTGCTCGTCGCCGTCCTCGGCACGGTCGTCACGCTCGGCGCCACCTCCGACAACAACGACCCGTCCCAGGGCGACAAGGTCAAGACGGAGCAGTCGGCGAAGGAGGACCGCGACGGCGGCGGCCTCGACGCCGACAAGCCGCAGAAGGACTCCACGAGCCGTCCCGACGACCCGGGCAAGGACGGCGTCGTCGGGACGTCGGACGACCCCACGCCGAGCGACAGCGGGAAGCCTTCGGGCTCGCCGACCGAGAGCGGCAAGCCGTCGGGCGATCCGACCGACGAGCCGACGAAGCCGACGGACAAGCCCACCAAGCCGACCGACGAGCCCACCAAGCCGACGAAGCCCCCGACGAAGCCGCCGACGACCCCGCCGACCAAGCCGCCGACGACCCCGCCGACGACGCCGCCCACGACCCCGCCGACGACTCCTCCCACGAGCGACGCCCCGCCGTCCTCGCCCGACACCTCGGTGTCGGCGAGCGGCCCGGCGAGCAGCAGTGGGCCGCAGTCCCCGGCCGAGTCGGGGACGGCTTAGGCGCTCCGGCGCGACGGGCGCATACGGAGAGGGCCGGGTCCACCAGGACCCGGCCCTCTCCGTATGCGTACGAGCGTGTGTACGACGGGTCAGAACAGCCGCAGCTTGTCGTCCTCGATGCCGCGCAGTGCGTTGTAGTCCAGGATGGCGCAGCCGATGCCGCGGTCCGTGGCGAGCACCCGGGCCTGCGGCTTGATCTCCTGTGCGGCGAAGATGCCCCTGACCGGCGCCAGGTGCGGGTCGCGGTTCAACAGCTCGAGATAGCGCGTGAGTTGCTCCACGCCGTCGATCTCGCCGCGCCGCTTGATCTCCACGGCGACGGTCTGTCCGTCGGCGTCGCGGCAGAGGATGTCCACCGGGCCGATCGCCGTCATGTACTCGCGGCGGATCAGCGAATATCCGTCGCCGAGTGTCTCGATCCGGTCGGCGAGGAGCTCCTGAAGGTGTGCTTCCACGCCGTCCTTGATGAGGCCGGGGTCGACGCCCAGTTCGTGGGAGGAATCGTGCAGGATCTCCTCCATCGTGATGATGAGCTTCTCGCCCCCCTTGTTCACGACGGTCCACACCCCGGCGTCGTCCCCCGAACCCTCCTTCAAGGTGCAGGGCGGGGACATCCAGTTCAGTGGTTTGTAGGCCCTGTCGTCCGCGTGGATCGACACGCTGCCGTCCGCCTTCACGAGGATCAGGCGGGGGGCCGACGGGAGATGGGCGGTGAGCCTGCCCGCGTAGTCCACGGAGCATCGGGCAATGACGAGACGCATGGGGCGCAACGCTACTCGACCGGGGCCGGTGCACGCGATTCGCCCACCCCTCTCCGTCACGCGCACGACTTGTCCGACGATGAACCTGTTCGATCCTGGCCGGTTATGTGCCCAATCTCCTGGTGCCGTTACCGCCCGTTGCCTACCGTAGAAGCGGGAGGTCGTCATCCGTGCACGCTGCGTATGCGGACTCCTTCCCTGTCCGTAAGCCCCCGCTCCCCGGGGGTGTGAGAGGAGAACCCATGTCGCTGGACGTCTCACCGGCACTGTTGGAACAGGCCGAGCGAGGCGAGGTGGACGAAGCAGCATTCGTCGACTGCGTCCGGAGCTCCCTGCCTTACGCATGGGAGATGATCAGCTCCTTGGTGGCCCAGCTGAAGGTTGACGGCGGCGAGTTCGCCGACAACCAGACGCCGCCGCCGGACGAGCAGGCACGCGGACAGCTGTTGCGCGCGCTCGCGAGCGACGCGATTCGCGGCGCTCTGCAGCGGCACTTCGGAGTGCGTCTGGCATTCCAGAACTGCCACCGCGTGGCGGTGTTCCCGCTGGACCCGTCGGTGGACGAACGACTCGCCCGCTTCACCTCGATCCGGGGCCAGTTGCTCAACCAGTCACCCGAACTGCGCGACTGCTGACGCCTGTTGCTGCCGCTCCGTACGCGGGAGGTGTTCAGTCCGGAGCGGCAGCTCCGCAGCGCGAGGGCAGCCTCAGCCGAGCTGGGGCAGCACTTCGGCGCCCAGTCTCCGTACGTTCTCCTCGGTGGCGGTGAGATCACCGGAGCCCTCGACGAGCAGCGCGAAGCGCGTGATGCCCGTGCGCTCCGAGGTGGCGGCGAGCCGGTCGGCACAGACCTGTGGGGTGCCCACGGGGTGCAGCCCGCAGAGCAGTTCGGTGTAGGCGAGCGGATCGCGCATGGCCCGCTTGCGGCCGTCCACCGTGACATGGGCGTCCAGACCCTGTTTGAGCCAGCCGGGCATGGCCTTCTGTAACATCTCCGCCGCCTCCAGACGCCGGTCGGCGATCTGGGCGACACCGGCGGAGACGTGCGCGGCGGTGGCGATTTCCTCGGGCGTATGCCCCGAAGCACGTGCGTGCCGATTCCACAAGGCCACCATTTCGGCCTTCTCGACGTCGCCCACGTGCATGCCGAGCAGCATCGGCAGACCGCGCTGCGCGGCGAGCCGCACGCTCGACGGCGACGTGCAGGCGACGACGACCTCGGGGCCGCTCTCGCCCTGGCCGCCGAGCGCCTCCTGCGGGCGCGGTACGACGGCGACCTCGCGGAAGGCGAACCGCTCGCCCGCGCTCTCGACCCGGGGTTCCCGCAGCCACTTGAGCAGCAGGTCGAGGGATTCGGGGAACCCCTTCTCGTACGCGTCGAGACCGGATCCGAAGACCTCCAGGTCCACCCACGGGCCGCCGCGTCCGACGCCGAGCGAGAAGCGTCCGCCGGACGTCAGGTGCAGCAGCGCCGCCTGCTCGCCGAGCGCGACGGGGTGCACGGTGGGCAGGACGCTCACCGCCGTACCGACGTGGATACGCCGGGTCCGCCCGAGGAGCAGTGCCGCCAGCGTCACCGCCGACGGGCACGTGCCGTACGGAACGAAGTGGTGTTCGGCGAGCCAGACCGCGTCCAGCCCCGCCTCCTCGGCCACCTCGGCGGACCGCACCGCCCGGTGCAGCGCCTCCCCCTGCCCCTGACCGGGGAACTGGGCGGCCAGAACAAAACTACCTACACGCATGAAACTCCTGCCTCCTTGGCGCCGACGCAGGCACTCCCCCTACGGGCAACAACGCGTGACACGTGCCAAAGGCACGGCCTGGCGTGAAGATTGTTGGATTTTCTGCGCAATGGCAGGGGGCCCTGTGGGCGCCGGTGCGGGACGGGTACCCCTCGACGTGGCGCGTAGGCTGGTCGCACCCCTGATAGCCGTACAGCCCGTGAGGTGTCCTGTGTCCCCGCGTCGCAACCGCCCCAAGGGCGCCGGAGAGTCGAGCCCGTCCGCGCCGTCCGCCGACGCGGAACAGGGCGGCCGCTACGGAAGCTTCGAGCGCTCCGAGGACTGGCAGGGCGAGACGTGGAAGGTCCGGCACGTCGCGGGCGCGAGCGCGGCGGGCAAGCGCTACCGCTGCCCCGGCTGCGACCAGGAGATCCCCTCGGGCCTCGCGCACGTGGTGGCCTGGCCCGAGCACTCGGGCGTGGACGAGCGCAGGCACTGGCACAAGGCGTGCTGGAACGCGAAGGACCGCCGCACCACGCGGGTGCAGCGGTCCCGTAACGCTCCGAGGTACTGAGCCTCGTACGGCTAGACGTCGCGCTTCTCCAGGAGGGCGAAGGCGCCCGCGACGGCCGCGGCCGTGACGACGACGAGCACCGTCAGCTGCGAACCGCCGCCGGTGCCGTCGTCCTCCGCGCCGAAGATCTTGGCGAGGGCGGTGATGGCGTTGTAGTCGTTCATCTTCTCGCCGAGCGACTGCGTGCTCTCCCAGATCATCAGGAACGCGGGCATGATCGCGGGGACCAGGACCACGCCGAGCATCGCGGTGATGGCGCCCGCGGAGTGCCGCAGCATGGAGCCGACGGCGAGCGCGAGCACACCGAGCAGCGAGACGTACAGGCTGCCCTTGAAGACCGTGCCCGCCCAGGGGATGTCGCCCGCCTCGGGGCCGCTGTTCAGGCTCGACGTCACCAGGCCGACGAACAGGATGGAGCCCGCGGACACGACGAAGGCCGTGGCGAAGAAGACCAGGATCTTCGCGGCGAGGACGCGGTGGCGCTGCGGCGAGGCCGTGAACGTCGTACGGATCATGCCCGTGCCGTACTCGGACGAGGTGACCAGGACGCCGAGCGTGATCAGGCAGATCTGCCCGAGCATCAGGCCGAAGAAGGCCGGGACGGTGAACGGCATCTCCGCGTAGTTGCGCGGCTCGGTGTTCGCGGCCGCGAGCAGACCGATGCCGACGACGAGGGCCAGGAAGGTGCCCAGGGTCCACATCGTCGAGCGGACCGACTTGATCTTCGTCCACTCGGAGCTGAGCGCGTTGCCGAGGTGGGTCTTCTTGACCGGGATCGGCGAGGTGTAGGCGTTGGCCATCGCCTGCTGCCAGGCGGACGGCGGCGCGGGGGCGGCGGGCGGCGGGGCCATCGGGGCCGCGTGCGGCGCGGGCGCCCCGGCCGGGGCGTACATCTGCTGGGGCTGCTGCGCCTGCGGCTGCTGCTGCGGAGTCGGAGGCGTGGTCATCGTGCATCCTCGTTGTCGGTGGCGCGCTTGGACATGTCGGGGGCGGGAGCCGCGGCGTACGGGTTCTGCCCGTCCTGCGGCTGCGGCATCGCGAAGGGCTGACCGCCCTGCTGGGGCGGCGGCGGCGCGTACCAGCCGGGCTGGCCCTGGCCGGGCAGCGGCGGCTGGCCTTGGCCGGGCAGCGGCGCGCCGGGCGGCAGCTGCTGCTGGAGGCCCGCGCGCTGGTCGACCGTGGAGCGGTAGTCGACGGCGCCCTGCGTCATCCGCATGTACGCCTCCTCCAGCGAGGCCTGGTGCGGGGAGAGCTCCCACAGGCGGACGTCCGCGCCGTGCGCGAGCTCGCTGATGCGGGGGAGCGGCAGGCCGGTCACGCGCAGCGCGCCGTCCTGCTCGGGCATGACCTGGCCGCCCGCCTCGGACAGCGTGGCCGACAGCTTCTCGCGCTGCTGCCCGTCGCCTTCCGGCGTGCGCACGCGCGCGAAGTCGGCGGAGTTGTGGGAGATGAAGTCCGTGACGCTCATGTCGGCGAGCAGCTGGCCGCGGCCGATCACGATCAGGTGCTCGGCGGTGAGGGCCATCTCGCTCATCAGGTGCGAGGAGACGAAGACCGTACGTCCCTCGGCGGCGAGCGACTTCATCAGGTTGCGGACCCAGAGGATGCCCTCGGGGTCGAGGCCGTTGACCGGCTCGTCGAAGAGCAGCACCTGCGGGTCGCCCAGGAGCGCGGCCGCGATGCCCAGGCGCTGGCCCATGCCGAGCGAGAAGCCCTTGGAGCGCTTCTTCGCCACCTCCTGCAGACCCACGACGCCGAGCACCTCGTCGACCCTGCGGGCCGGGATGCCGGAGAGCTGCGCGAGGCACAGCAGGTGGTTGCGGGCGTGCCTGCCGCCGTGCACGGCCTTGGCGTCGAGCAGCGCGCCGACCTGACGCGGGGCGTTGGGGAGCTTGCGGTACGGGTAACCGCCGATCGTCACCTGCCCCGTGGTGGGGGCGTCGAGCCCGAGGATCATGCGCATCGTCGTCGACTTGCCCGAGCCGTTGGGGCCCAGGAAGCCCGTGACGGTACCGGGCCGCACCTGGAAGGAAAGGTTGTACACGGCTGTCTTGGCGCCGTAGCGCTTCGTCAGGCCGACTGCCTCGATCATTCTCCGCACCCATCGAATGGTTCAGGACGTCGGGGCACACGCCCCCGTAAGGGTTAGGAGGATAACGGGGAGCTGACGGTTCCAGCCAAGAGCTAGTAAAACCGCCGGGTCACCCGAGCGGGGTCGGAAGGTCCGTCAACGGCAGCACCCAGCCCGCGGCGGCGAAGAGCTGTGTGCCCCGCTCGCGCAGTGCGGCGTCCGCGGCGGCCCGCCGCACCCAGGCCGCCGCGTCGGGCCCGAGAAGCGCGCGCAGGGCCGGGGACGCGGCAAGGAGCGCGTCGAGCAGTGCCGCCTGGTCGCCGCCGCCGGGGCGCGGCAGGCCCGTCGCCGGGTCGGCGAGGACGCCGCGCGCGCTCACGTAGAGGTACGCGCCGTCGAGCGGCGTCCCGCCGGGCAGGGCCATCTCGTACGGGACGCCGGGCAGCCACACCCGCCGGTAGTTGGGCAGCTCCGTGCCGTCGACCGCGGCGAGCTGTGCCGCGTCCAGCCAGGAGACGACGAGGGCGCGCCGCGCGGTGGGGTCCGGGTAGGGGGCGGCCGCCACGTATCCGGCCCGGCCGATGTGGGCCGAGCAGCCCACGCCGATGCCGCGCAGCCGCACGGGGACCATCGGCACGGCACAGGAGAGGCCCAGTCCGGCGAGCTTGTGGGTCACCTGCCCGGGGGAGGCGTTCGAGCCGACGGCGATGACGGGGCGGCGCTCGGCGACGGGGGCCTGCCCGAGCCCGGTGAGGACCGCGTCGAGCGAGCGGCGCGGCCCGTGCCCCCCGACGGCCCACGCACCGGGCCCGCCGGGCCTCGCGCGCAGCGGCAGCAGCTCGGCGCCGGTCAGCAGCGAGGGGGCTCCGACCGGGCGGCCCGGGTAGGTCAGCGGACGCAGCGCGGGCACCCCGTCGAAGCCGAGTGCCGCGAGCCCGCGGTCCTGAGTGGTCACACGCCCCCCTGGGTCCGGGTGCGGGCTAGCGCCATGATCCGCCGGACAGGCCCTACGCGTCCCGCTTCTTCAGCAGTACGTACCCGCCGAGCAGCGCCGCGACGACCCACACCACCATGATCGCGAGACCGCCCCAGGGTCCGTACGGGGTGTCGTCGTCGAACGGCGTCTTGACCTGCATGATCTTGCTGCCGGCCTGGTCGGGCAGGAAGCGGCCGATCTTCTTGGTCGCCGAGACGTTGCCCAGGATGCTGGAGATCAGGAAGAAGAACGGCATCAGGATGCCCAGCGACAGCATCGGGCTGCGCAGCATCACCGCGACGCCCATCGAGAACACCGCGATGAGCGTCATGTAGATCGCGCCGCCGATGACGGCGCGCAGCACCCCTGGGTCGCCGATCTGCGCCCGGTGCGTACCGAGCATCGCCTGGCCGACGAAGAACGTGAGGAAGCTGGTGACGAGGCCCACCGCGAACGAGAGCAGCGTGGCCACCAGGACCTTGCTGAACAGGAACGTGCCGCGCTGGGGGACCGCGGCCAGCGAGGTGCGGATCATGCCGGTGCTGTACTCGTTCGAGACGACGAGCACCCCGAAGACGATCAGCGCGAGCTGGCCGAGGGACATCCCGGCGAAGCTGGTGTAGGTCGGGTCGAAGGTCAGCTTGTCCCGGGCGTCGAGCTTGTCGTAGTCGTTCTTCGACAGGATGCTGATCAACATCCCGAGCGCGATCGTGACGACCACGGCGAGGCCGAGCGTCCAGACGGTCGAGGAGACCGAGCGGATCTTGGTCCACTCCGATTTCAGTACCTGCGTCGCGGCCATCGCTCAGGCCTCCTTCCGCTGCTGCCAGCCATCGCCCCAGCCCTCGGCGGCCGGTGGTGCGCTCGGCCCGGCGTGGTCCGAGTGCGCGTGGTACTCCACGGACTCCGCGGTGAGCTGCATGAAGGCCTCCTCCAGCGAGGCCTGCTGGGGGCTCAGCTCATGGAGTACGAGCTGGTGGCTCGCGGCGAGCTCGCCGAGCTGCTCCGCGGACGTGCCGTCCACTTCGAGCGTGCCGCTGCCCGCCTCCACGGCGGTGATGCCCGCCTCGTGCAGCACGTCGAGCAGGCGCTCGCGCTGCGGGGAGCGCAGCTTGACGTACGACCGGGAGTTCTGCCGGATGAAGTCCGACATCGTCATGTCGGCGAGCAGGCGGCCCTGGCCGATGACGACGAGGTGGTCGGCGGTGAGGGCCATCTCGCTCATCAGGTGCGAGGAGACGAAGACGGTGCGCCCCTGCGAGGCGAGCGACTTCATCAGGTTCCTGATCCAGTGGATGCCCTCGGGGTCGAGCCCGTTGACCGGCTCGTCGAACATCAGGATCTCGGGGTCGCCGAGCAGCGCGCCCGCGATGCCCAGGCGCTGGCCCATGCCGAGCGAGAAGCCCTTGGCCTTCTTCTTGGCGACGGCGGTCAGGCCGACGGTGTCCAGGACCTCGTCGACGCGGCCGCGCGGGATGCCGTTGCTCTGGGCGAGGCAGAGCAGGTGGTTGAAGGCGCTGCGGCCGCCGTGCATGGCCTTGGCGTCGAGCAGGGCGCCGATGTACTTGAGGGGGTCCTTCAGCTGGGAGTAGTGCATGCCGTCGACGCGGACGGCCCCGGCGGACGGGTTGTCCAGGCCCAGCATCATGCGCATGGTGGTGGACTTGCCCGCGCCGTTCGGACCGAGGAAGCCGGTGACGATGCCGGGATGGACCGTGAAGGTCAGGTTGTTGACGGCGACTTTCTCGCCGTACCGCTTGGTCAGCCCCTCGAGCTCGATCATGCGCCAACGCTAAAACGCGACAAAGCCCCCTGCCACCGGAGTGGCAAGGGGCAGGGGCGCCCCGTCAGGGGCGCGGGGAACTGCGCGACCAGCTACAGCGGGCCCGCAGATCCCGAGAGCCTCAGCGAGTCTGCTGCGCAGGCACCCCACGAGAGATCGGCTCGTCCTCCGGGGGCGTACCCGCGGCAGCGACCGCCGCACCGGTAAGCGTCGCCAGCATCTCGCGCACATTGGTGAGCTGCGCGTTGATGGAGTCGCGGCGGTTGGTCAGAGCGGCGAGCTCGCGCTCGGACTCCGAGCGGATCCGGTCCGCCTTCGCGTTCGCGTCCGCGACGATGTCCTCGGCCTGACGCTGAGCCGTCTCCACCGTCTGACGAGCGCGACGCTCGGCATCCGTGCGGAGCTTCTCTGCCTCAAGTCGGAGCTGCTCGGCGCGGTGCTCGATCTCCGCGAGGCGCTTCTCCGCCTTCGCCTGCCGCGAGGCGAGATCGCGCTCGGACTGCTCGCGGCGCTTGGCGAGGTTCGTCTCGAAGTCCGCGGCGGCCTGCGCGGCCTTGGCGCGGGTCTCCTCGAAGAGGGCGTCCGCCTCCTCGCGCTTGGACTGGGCGTCCTTCTGCGCCTCGGCGCGCAGCGTGTTCGCCTCGCCCTTGGCCTTCTCGACGATCCGGACGCCCTCGTCCTCGGCCTTGGCCTTGCGCTCGGACGCGAACGACTCGGCGTCGTTGCGCACCTGCTGGGCGGCGGACTCGGCGAGCTCGCGGTGCTGCTCGGCGGCGCGACGGGCCTCCTCGCGCAGGTCCTTCGCCTCCTCCTCGGCGAGGCGGAGGATCTTCTCGACGCGAGCACCGAGACCGGCGTACGACGGCTCGGCGTCGGCGACCTGGGCCTGGGCGTTCTGCGTCTCGAGGTGCAGTTCCTCGATGCGCTTTTCCAGAGCAGTGATACGAGCAAGAGCGCTGTCACGGTCGGAGACGAGCTTGGAGATACGTTCGTCCACCTGAGCGCGGTCGTACCCACGCCGCACAAGCTCGAAGCCGTAGGGGGAAGTGTCGCTCATGGGGTTCCTGTCGAATGAGACCGGTGAGGTGATAGAGGGAATCCTAGGGGTCCAAGCGGCGTGTCATCGAGCAGATGCCCGTTTGATCTGGAGAATGACACCCCTTTTGAGTGGCTAACCGCCGGAGCACTTGCCAGCGACAGGGTCGAAGGTCCTTGCCGATCACGGAAGACGGCTCGTTGGCTAGCCTTCTGACGACTTGCCACCCGAACGAGTCGACCCCGCAGTTGCTCCCGCCTTGACGCCATTGTCCTTCGCGCCGCCCGACGGTGCCTCGAAAGATTCCAACGCCTCCAGCACGTCCTGGACACGGGAAATCTCCGCATTGATGTCCTCGCGGCGGCGCACCAGCACCTCGAGCTCGCGCTTGCCCTCCTCGACCATGTGCGTCGCCTCGGCCTCCGCCTCGGACTTGATCCGCTCGGCCTCGGTCACCAGCGAGGTCTTCTTCGCCTCGGCCTCCTTGAGGAGCCCCTCCGCCTTCTTGACCGCGGCGATACGGACCTTGCCCGCCTCGGAGTTGGCGTCCGACACCAGCTCCTTGGCCTTCGACTGGGCCTCGGCGAGCTGCTCTTCGGCGGCCTTGACCAGCGCGTCGCAGCGCTCGCCCGCGGACTTCATCGCCTCGGCGGACTCGCGGCGCGCACGCTCGTGCAGCTCCTCGATCTCGGTGGTGAGCCGGTCGCGCTGCTCCTCGGAGCGCTCCCTTATGGCGGTCGCGTCGCGGCGCGCCCCGACCAGGAGTTCGTCCGCGTCCGTACGGGCCTTCTCCACCAGGGAGTTGCCCTCGACCGTCGCCTCGGCGACGAGGCGCTCGGCCTCGCTGCGGGCCGCGCCGACCATCGTGTCCGCCTGCGCCTCCGCGTCCGTCGTGGCCTTGAGCGCCTTCTCCTGGGAGTCGGCCGTCAGCTTCTCGGCCTCGGCGGCGGCCTCCGTGATGAGCGTGTCGACCTGCTCGGCGGCTTCCTGGCGGCGCTTGTTGGCGGCGCCGCGGGCCTCGTCGAGGGTGCGCTCGCTCTCCTCGCGCGCTTCGGACGTGAGCCGCTCGGCCTCCCTCGCGGCGTCCGCCTTGACGCGCTCGGAGTCGCTGCGGATCCGCTCGGCGTGCTGCTGCGCGGAGTTGACCGTGTCGGACGCCTCCGCGCGCAGCCGCTCGGCGTCGCCCGTCGCGTCCGAGATGAGCTTCTCGGCCTTCGCCACGGACTCGGTGCGCAGCCGCTCCGCCTCGGTGGCCGTCTCTGTCGTGAGGCGCTCGGCCTCCGCGGTGGAGTCGGCGCGCAGCCGCTCGGCCTGCTCGGTGGCCTCGGCGCGGACGCGGTCGGCCTCCGCGATCGTCTCGTTCTGCAGCCGCTCGGCCTCGCCGCGCGCCTCGCCGATCAACTGGTCGGCCTGGCCCGCCGCGTCGCTGCGGATGCGGTTGGCGTCCTCACGGGCGTCGGCTCGCGTACGTGAGGCGTCCTGCTCGGCCGACGCGATGGTGTCGGAGGCTTCCGTACGCACCCGCTGGGCGTGCTCGGAGGCGTCCGAACGCATCCGCTCGGCCTCCGCGATCGCGTCAGCGACGGTGCGCTCCGCGAGCGACTTGGCGGCCTCCGACGACTCCGTCGCCTCGCGCCGGGTGCGGTTGGCGTCCTCGGTGGCGCGCTCCCGCTCGGCGTAGGCGTCGGAGCGGACGCGGTCCGCCTCCTCCTGCGCCTCGGTCTTCGTACGCTCCGCGGCGTGCTCGGCGGCGGAGCGCAGACCCGCGACCTCTTCCTGCGCCGTCTCGTGCAGGCCCGCGACCGAGTCCCGTACGGACTGGGCGTGCTGGTCGGCGGCCGAGACCATCTCGGTCGCGCGGCGGTCGGCCTCCTCGACCAGGCGGACCGCCTCGGCCTGGGCCTCCTCGACGCGCTTGCGGGCGGACGCGAGGAGCTCCTCGCTCTGCTCGCGGGCCCGCTCGCGCTCCTGATCGGCCTCCCCGCGCGCGGAGTTGAGGGTCTCCTCGGCCTCGCGGCGGCGCCGCGCCGCCTCGTCCTGGGCGGCGGACAGGGCCTCCGCGGCCTCCGCGCCGACGCGCTCGGCGGCCGCTGCCGCCTCCGCGCGCACCCGGTCCGCGGACTCCTGCGCCTCGGTCTTGAGCCGCTCGGCCTCGGCCGCGGCCTCCGAACGCAGCCGTACGGCGACGCTCTCGCCCTCCGCGCGGGCCTGCGAGGCGTCGGCGGCGGCCTCCGTGCGCAGCCGCTCGGCCTCCGTCTCGGCCTGGTCCTGCAGCGTGCGGATCCGCTCGGCGGACTCCGTGCGCAGCCGGTCGGTCTCCTCGGTGGCCTCCTTGCGGATGCGCTCGGCCTCGGCGCGGGCGTCGGTCAGCGCCTGCTCGGCGGCGGCCAGGCGCTCCTCGGCCTCCGTGTGCAGCCTGGCCAGCTCGTCGGCGGCCTCGGCCTGCCTGGCCGCTATGGCCCGCTCGGTCTCCTCGCGCAGCTCGCGCGCGGCGTCCTCGGCCTCCGACTTGGTGGTCTCGGCCTGCTCGGCGGCCTCCTCGCGGTGCCGCTCGGCCTCGGCGCGGGTGCGCTCCAGGGTCTCCTCGGCCTGCTTGCGCAGCGTCGTGGCGCGCTCGATGGCCTCGGTGCGGACCCGCTCGCTCTCGGTGGTCGCCGCCGACTTCAGCTCGTCGGCGTCGGCCTTCGCCTTGGCCAGGAGCTCCTCGGCGGACCTGGCCGCCTCCTCGATCTGCTGGACGGCCTCGCGGCGGGCCTCCGCCCTGATCCGCTCGCCCTCCTCCACGGCCTCGGCCCGCAGCTGCTCGGCCTCGCCGCGCAGCCTGCGCGCCTCCTCCTGCAGCTCGACGGTCTTGGCGCGGTACTCCTTGGTGTCGTCCTTCGCCGCGCCCTTGAGCCCCTCGGCGATGTCGTGCGCCTCGCCGCGCAGCCGGTCCGCCTCGGCCTCGGCCTCCGTGCGGATCCGCTCGGCCTCCTCGGTGGCGGCCTTGGTGGTCTCCTTGGCGGTCCTGGACGCCTTGTCGAGGACCTCCTCGGCGGTCCGCGCGGCCTTCGCGAGCTGGCCGGCGGTCTCCTCGGCGGTGATCGTGCGCGCCTTCTCCGAGGCGTCCGTGATCAGCTTCTCGGCCTCCGCGCGGGCGTCGGCGATCACCTGCTCGGACTCGGACCTGGTGGCCTCGGCCTCCTTGGTGGCCTCGCCGACGAGGCGGGCGACCTGCTCCTTGGCGGTGCGCGTGCGCTGTTCGTTCGCGCCCTCGGCGGCCGCGAGCTGCTTGGACGCGGTGTCCTTGGCCTCGGCGAGGACCTTCTCGGCCTCGGCGCGCGCCTCGCGAAGCGCCGTGTCGGCCTCGGTCATGCGCTGCTCGGCGGCCCGGCTCGCCTCGGCGGCCTGACGGCGCGCCTGCTCGGACTCGGTGGCCGTGCTGGAGCGCAGCTGCTCGGCGTGGTCGGTGGCCTCCTGCGCCTGCGTGGAGGCGGCGTTCAGGAGGCGCTCGGCGTCGCTGCGGGCGCGGCGCAGGGTCGCCTCCGCCTCGGCGCGGGCGGACTCGGCGTCGCTCGCCAGGCGCTGGCGGGCCTGCTCGGCGACGCGCTCGGCCTCGGCGCGGGCGGCGGCGAGCGCCTGGTCGGCCTCGGCGCGCGACTCGTCGAGCAGCCTTCGGGCCTGCTGCTCCGTACGGGCCCGGAGCTGCTCGGCCCAGGCCACGTTCTCGTTGACGTGCGACTCGACGGTCTGACGGCGCTCGTTCAGCTCCTGGTCGAGCTGCTGGCGCCGCGTCACGGCCTCGGTGTGCAGCTCGGACTGGAGCCTGGCCTGCTGCTCGGCGTGCTCCTGAAGGATGCGCTGGGTCTGCGCCCTGGCGTCCCGCAGCTCGCGCTCGGCGTCCGCGCGCAGCTGCTCGGCCTGGATCTGGGCGTTACGGAGCAGCTGCTCCGCCTGGTAGCCGATGTCCGCGCTGTCGTAGGCAGGGCGGGACGCGAGGTTGCGGCGCGCCTCGTGCAGCTTGGCGCGCAACACCTCGACCTGGTAGCCGAGATCCTCGGCGTGCTGGACGGCCTTCTCCCGATCGGTCTTCAGCCGGTCCATCTCGGCCTCGAACCGCGAAAGACTGTCGGTCTCAGCCCGCGAGTTCTCTTGGCGTTCGTAGCCCCGCACTGCGCGGTCCCATCCTTCCCCAGGCCCTCGGCTTCGCTCGAGCAGGGGAAGCCCCACTCCTGGCCGCAAGTCTCTCCAACGAGCCCCGTCCATCGGCCGAACGGGGCCCCCGGGAGAATGGTGTCAGATCAACAGCGAAGCATGGGCTGCTGCCCCGACGCTCGTCCCCCGAAACCCGGACCCCGGCACGTGACCGCCCAGAAATCGGGCGGCCGCGGCCAACCCTACCGGCCCAGATATACGGAGGTCAGTGCTCCGGTGACTCGGAAGGCGCGGAAGTGACAAGTTCCGTCAGGACGCCGTGGCAGTCCTTGGGGTGCAGGAAGGTGATGCGCGACCCCATGGAACCGATGCGGGGCTCGTCGTAGAGGACGCGTACGCCCTTGTCCTTGATGGCCGCGGCGTCCCCGTCGACGTCCGCGGTGCCGAAGGCGATGTGGTGCACGCCCTCGCCGTTCTTCTTCAGCCACTTGCCCACCGCGGAGTCGTCGCGGGTCGGTTCGAGCAACTGGAGGTAGGAGGCGCCGCCGTCACTCGTCTCGTTGATCTTGAGCATGGCCTCGCGTACGCCCTGCTCCTCGTTGACCTCGGTGTGGAACACCTCGAACCCGTACGTCGCGCGGTAGAACTCGACGGTCTTGTCGAGGTCGAAACAGGCGATCCCGATGTGATCGATTCGCGTCAGCATGGTTCAAGTGCAGCGCTTCATGCGGTGATTACGCAACGTGCGCGCGATCACAGTCGTCGCCCGATGACGCGGGGAGTACCGCTCAGTACATTCAGATAAACCCTCGTTAACTTCTCCTCCCAAGGGGCCGTGGCACATGTCTGGAACGACCGGCACCACCTCAGTGATCGTCGCGGGCGCGCGCACGCCCATGGGCCGTCTGCTCGGCTCCCTGAAGTCCTTCTCGGGTGCTGACCTGGGCGGTTTCGCCATCAAGGCCGCGCTCGACCGGGCCGGAATCGGTGGCGACCAGGTGCAGTACGTGATCATGGGCCAGGTCCTTCAGGCCGGGGCGGGGCAGATCCCGGCGCGCCAGGCCGCCGTCAAGGCGGGCATCCCGATGAACGTCCCCGCGCTCACCATCAACAAGGTGTGCCTCTCGGGTCTCGACGCCATCGCGCTCGCCGACCAGCTGATCCGCGCGGGCGAGTTCGACGTGGTCGTCGCGGGCGGCCAGGAGTCCATGACCAACGCCCCGCACCTGCTCCCCAAGTCCCGCGAGGGCTACAAGTACGGCGCGATCGAGATGATCGACTCCATGGCGTACGACGGTCTGACCGACTCGTTCGACGGTGTCGCGATGGGCGAGTCGACGGAGAAGCACAACACCCGCCTCGGCATCGCGCGCCCCGAGCAGGACGAGATCGCCGCCGCGTCGCACCAGCGGGCCGCGGCCGCCCAGAAGAACGGCATCTTCGAGGCCGAGATCACCCCGGTCGAGATCCCGCAGCGCAAGGGCGACCCGGTCCTGTTCAGCAAGGACGAGGGCATCCGCGCCGAGACGACCGTCGAGTCGCTGGCCAAGCTGCGCCCCGCCTTCGCCAAGGACGGCACGATCACGGCGGGCACCGCCTCGCAGATCTCCGACGGCGCCGCGGCGGTCGTGGTGATGTCCAAGGCCAAGGCCGAGGAGCTCGGCCTCGACTGGATCGCGGAGATCGGGGCGCACGGCAACGTCGCGGGCCCGGACAGCTCGCTCCAGTCGCAGCCGTCCAACGCCATCCAGCACGCCCTGAAGAAGG
Source organism: Streptomyces kanamyceticus (assembly GCF_008704495.1). Classification (NCBI taxonomy): domain Bacteria; kingdom Bacillati; phylum Actinomycetota; class Actinomycetes; order Kitasatosporales; family Streptomycetaceae; genus Streptomyces; species Streptomyces kanamyceticus. The sequence goes on along the minus strand of NZ_CP023699.1, from coordinate 3,339,372 downwards.
AGGGCCTCGCGGTCGGGGACCTCGACCTCATCGAGATCAACGAGGCCTTCGCGGCCGTCGCGGTGCAGTCAATGAAGGACCTCGGGGTGTCCTCGGAAAAGGTGAACGTCAACGGCGGGGCCATTGCCCTGGGTCATCCGATCGGGATGTCCGGCGCCCGCGTCGTCCTGCACCTCGCCCTCGAACTGAAGCGGCGCGGCGGCGGTGTGGGCGCGGCCGCGCTGTGCGGCGGCGGTGGCCAGGGCGACGCGCTGATCGTCAAGGTGGCGAAGAGCTGACCCCACGGCCGACCGTGTCCCGTACGTAGCGAACGGAGCTGTTTCATGCAGGACGTCCCCACCCTGGTGGCGCAGGCCCGCGAGGGCAGGCCGCGGGCCGTGGCCCGGCTGATCTCCCTGGTGGAGGGGGCGTCCCCGCAGTTGCGCGAGGTGATGGCCGCGCTGGCCCCGCTGGCCGGGCACGCGTACGTGGTGGGCCTCACCGGGTCGCCGGGAGTCGGCAAGTCGACATCGACGTCCGCGCTCGTGAGTGCCTACCGGCGTACGGGCAAGCGGGTCGGCGTCCTGGCCGTCGACCCGTCGTCGCCCTTCTCCGGCGGCGCCCTCCTCGGCGACCGGGTGCGGATGTCGGACCACGCGTCCGACCCCGGCGTCTACATCCGCTCGATGGCCACGCGCGGTCACCTCGGCGGGCTCGCCTGGGCCGCGCCGCAGGCGATCCGCGTCCTGGACGCGGCGGGCTGCGACGTGATCCTCGTCGAGACGGTCGGCGTCGGGCAGTCCGAGGTGGAGATCGCCTCGCAGGCCGACACGTCGGTGGTGCTGCTCGCGCCCGGCATGGGCGACGGCATCCAGGCGGCGAAGGCCGGAATCCTGGAGATCGGCGACGTGTACGTCGTCAACAAGGCGGACCGCGACGGCGCGGACGCGACGGCGCGCGAGCTGAACCACATGCTCGGGCTCGGCGAATCCCGCGGCCCCGGCGACTGGCGGCCGCCGATCGTGAAGACGGTCGCGGCGCGCGGCGAGGGCATCGACGAGGTCGTCGAGGCGCTGGAGAAGCACCGGGCCTGGATGGAGGAGCGGGGCGTCCTCGCGGAGCGGCGCGCGGCGCGGGCCGCGCACGAGGTGGAGGCCATCGCGGTCACCGCCCTGCGGGAACGGATCGGCTCCCTGCACGGCGACCGCCGCCTGTCCGCTCTCGCGCAGCGGATCGTGGCGGGGGAGCTGGACCCTTATGCGGCAGCTGATGAGCTGGTCGCCGGGTTGACCTCGGGGTGACGTCGGGCTGAGCGCGCGCCGGAGGCGGCGTCGGTGACGCCGCCTCGGTGGGGACGGGGGTGCCGCTCCGAGCTGCCTCAGTCGTCGGAGCCGTCGTCGTCGTGGTCCTTGCCGTCACGGTCGTCGTGGTCGCCCCGGTCGTCGTGGCGGTCCGAGCGGTCGGCCGTGACCTTGTCGCCCTTCAGGCCCACGTGCCAGTCGGCCTCGGCGCCCTTGGTGTCGGTCGTCTCGACCTCCCAGGCACCGGCCGTGCCGTCGTCGTCCAGGTCCACGGAGGTCACGGTGCCCTTGGCCGCGGCGGCCTTCGCCGCGTCCTCGGCGCTGGTGGACGCGCCCTTGAGCGCGGAGTTCACGCGGGTGGCGTCGTCACCGTCGTCACCGTCGTCGTCCTTGTCGACCCAGGAGCCGAGGACCTTGCCGGTGCCGGGGTCGACCTCGACGTTGTGCCAGGTGCTGCCCTTCAGGACGTCGACGCCCCAGACCAGGCCGCCGTCCTCGTCGTCGAGCTCGGCGGAGACCGCGGTGCCCGGGGTGTCCGCGAGGGCCGCCCTGATCGCGTCCGCCGCCGTCACCTTCGCGGCCTTGGCCTCGGTGACGTTCTCCACCGTGTCGTCGCGGTCGTCGTCCTTGACGTCCTTGACCTGGACGCTGGAGTGCTTGGCGGCCGTCGACTCGTCGTCGCCGGTGACCGCGAGGGCGGTGGCGGTGCCTCCGGCGACCAGGGCCGCGGCGGCGAAGGTGGCGATGACGATGTTGCGCTTCATGAGGGGTCCCTCCCGAGACGGTGGGCGGTGCGGCGGCGTCCTGTGGGCCGCTGCCGCTCGCTTCGTTCGCTTTCGACGAGGACCAATCTGGCGGAGCGACCCTGAACCCAGCCTGAAGCCGCCTGAAGAACTCTTCAGCTTCGCTCTGCGACCCTGAACGCATGCGTCTGTTGATCGTGGAGGACGAGAAGCGCCTCGCGCTCTCCCTGGCCAAGGGCCTGACCGCCGAGGGGTACGCCGTCGACGTCGTGCACGACGGCATCGACGGGCTGCACCGCGCGAGCGAGGGAACGTACGACCTGGTCGTCCTCGACATCATGCTGCCCGGCATGAACGGCTACCGGATCTGCGCCATGCTGCGGGCCGCGGGCCACGACGTACCGATCCTGATGCTCACCGCGAAGGACGGCGAGTACGACGAGGCGGAGGGCCTGGACACGGGCGCCGACGACTACCTCACCAAGCCCTTCTCGTACGTCGTGCTCGTCGCCCGGGTGAAGGCGCTGCTGCGCCGTCGCGGGTCCGGTGGCCCTTCGCCCGTGCACACACTGGGGGACCTCAAGGTCGACACGGCCGCGCGGCGCGTCTTCCGCGGCGATGACGAAGTCACCCTCACCACCAAGGAGTTCGCGGTCCTCGAGCAGTTGGTGACGCGGGCCGGTGAGGTGGTCTCCAAGGGCGACATCCTGGAACACGTCTGGGACTTCGCGTACGAGGGCGATCCCAACATCGTCGAGGTGTACATCAGCACGCTGCGCCGCAAGCTGGGCGCCGCCCTCATCAAGACCGTGCGCGGCGCGGGCTACCGTCTGGAGGCCCCGCGATGAGGCGGCTCTTCGGCTCGGTGCGGGCCAGGGCCACGCTCGGCGCCGGTCTTGTCGTCGCCCTCGCCCTGATCGCGGCGGGCGCGGCCGTGCTGCTCTCCTTGCGCACCAACCTCACCGACCAGGCGGGCGCCCGGGCTTCGTCCGCCGCCCGCGAGGTCGCGTCGCAGCTGGTCTCGGGCCGTTCGCCCGCCGATCTCGACCTGCCCGACGGTGAGGACGCCCCCGTCCAAGTCGTGGACGAGGACGGGCGGTTGGTCGCGGCGAGCGAGGACCTCGAGCGGATCAGCGGCACCGGGGTGGACGCGGTGAAGCCCGGTACCGCGGCAGGGAAGCCGTCGGGTGACGACGACGGCGAGGCGAAGGGCGAAGACCGGGGCAAGGGCGAAGACCGGGGGAAGGGCGGCGACGGGTCCGAGTCCGAGATCTCCGACGACACCGAGTACACCAACGGCTCCGCCACCGTCGACGGCGAGAGCGCCGACTACCGCTTCGCCGCCGTCGAGGTGAGTACGGAGAACGAGTCGACGGGCGACCTCACCGTCTACGCGGGCGGCTCCCTCTCCGACGAACAGAGCGCGGTGTCCACGGCGTTGACGTCGATGCTGGTCGGCTTCCCGCTGCTGCTCGCCGTCGTCGCGGGCACCACCTGGCTGGTGACGCGCAGGGCGCTGCGCCCGGTGGCCGCCATCACCGAGGAGATGTCCGCCATCACCGCGTCCGAGGACCTGGCGCGCCGGGTCCCCGAGCCGGACACGCACGACGAGATCGCCCGCCTGGCCCGCACCACGAACGAGACCCTCACGGCCCTGCAGACCTCCGTGGAGCGCCAGCGCCGGTTCGTCGCGGACGCCTCCCACGAGCTGCGCAGCCCCATCGCTTCGCTGCGCACCCAGCTCGAAGTGGGCGCCGCGCACCCGGAGTTGCTGGACGTCGACGGGGCGGTCGCGGACACCGTGCGGCTCCAGGAGCTCGCCGCCGATCTGCTCCTGCTCGCCCGCCTGGACGCGGGGGAGAAGCCGGGCGGCGCGCGGGTCGACCTCGCGGCGCTGGTCCGCGAGGAGCTCTCGCAGCGCACCCGGGACCGCGTCGACGTGCGCACGGACCTCAAGAGTCTCGAAGTCGCCGGTTCCCGTGGCCAGTTGGCGCGGGTGCTCGGCAATCTCCTGAACAACGCACAGCGGCACGCGCGCTCCCAGGTCGCGGTCACCACCAGGACCGATGGTGCCTGGGCGGTCCTTGAGGTGGCCGATGACGGGAGCGGCGTGCCGGAGGGCGAGCGTGAGCGGATCTTCGAACGCTTCGTACGCCTGGACGACGCACGCAGCAGGGACGACGGCGGGGCCGGGCTCGGCCTCGCGATCGCGCGGGACGTGGCGGTGCGGCACGGCGGCACCCTCGTGGTCCGGGAGGCGCCGTCGGGCGGTGCGCTCTTCGAGCTCCGGCTGCCGATCCCTCAGTCGTCGGCGGAGTGAGGGGTGCCGCTGCCGGGTGCGAAGAGCGCGCAGGGTGCGAAGACGTGCGAGGACGCGCGGGTGGGCGTCAGGGCTTGCCGCGCTGTCCCCGCAGGTGTTCCGCGATCGGGGTCAGGGCCTTGCGCAGATCGCCGAGCGACTCGGGCGAGACGAGGTCGACGAAGTGCCGCCGCACGGAGGCGACGTGGTGTGGTGCCACCTTCTGCATGGTCTCCATGCCTTCCTCGGTGAGGACGGTGTAGAGGCCGCGCCGGTCGGACTCGCAGTTCTCACGGCGCACCAGGCCCGCGTTCTCCATGCGGGTGATCTGGTGGGACAGGCGGCTCTTGGACTGCAGAGTGGCGGCGGCGAGATCGCTCATACGCATCCGCAACTCATCGGATTCGGAGAGGTGCACGAGGATGTCGTAGTCGTTCATGGTCAGGTTGAACGGCTGGAGGTCTTTTTCGAGCTGATACGTCAGCATCCTGTTGACCTCCACGTGGGTGCGCCAAGCGCGCTGTTCCTCATCGGTCAGCCACTGCGGGGCCGTCTCGGTCTCCATGGAATCGATTCTACCTAAGAAGTTGAAAGGTGAACGAATGGTGGGATGTGACGCGCCTCGCACCACCTGCCTCACGGAGGGGCACAGACGTTCGCCGTCACACTCCGCAGACTACCGCTCACAGCCCGAAGCGACGCTGGAGGTCCCCCAGTTGTCCGGGAAGACGCGGTGCGCCCGGCTGCTGTCCCGGTTGACCCGGAGTGCCCCGTCCGCCCGGGACGCCCGCCTGGTGCGGCACCTCTCCGGTGGCGTGCTCGGGCATGAGCGCCTCGGAGGACTGGAGCAGCACGGTGCCCGCGCCCACGAACTCGAACTGGTGCTCCTCCCCAGAGGTGCCGCCGATGCCGGTCAGTGCCCGCACGCCCCCGATCACGCCCGTGAGGTATCCGTGGTCGTAGTGATGGCACGGTGAAGGGCAGTCGGCCCAGCCCACGAGAGCCTGGGGATCCACCCGGATCGGCGGCTCCATGAAGACCACCTGGCCGTTCGAAGCGGCGACGAACTTGCCCGTCCCGATCAGGGTCAGAAACCCCGGAACAATCGATTGCTTGAGCGCGAGAGTTGGCTGAAAAGCGAGGAGGTTGCCGGAGCGAATGGTCAGGTTGCCCTCTTCGAGGTCGTACGAATTCACGTCGAAGGCCCGGTCGGCGAGGAGCATCTTGCCCTGGCCCTCCGCCACGACCCAGTCGCTCGCGTGCAGCGGCGAATGAAAGCTGGTCCGGACCAGGCGGTCCAGGCGGCCGTGTCCGATGCCGTTGAAGTCGACCCGCCCGTAGTAGGCGATCATCTTCCCCTTCTGCAGGAACCACTGGCTCCCCTTGAGCTCCACGCAGAAGGTGTACGCGTTGACGTTGTCGTCGCTCGGCAGCGTCATGGGGTCGAAGACGGCAGGGGCGCCCGCCGGGGTCGAGACGTTCGGGTTCACAGCTTCTCCTCCGAGGCCTGGACGTACACCGTGCCGCTGCCCGACAGCTCCAGCTGGAACGCCTCGCCGGAGCCGCGGCCCACCATGTCGCGCCAACCGAGCGCCGTGGACAGTTTGTTGCGCACGTCGCCGTGGTGCGCGACGTACGCCTGCGGGTCGACGTGCACCGGGCGCTGCGGGGTGATCGGGACCTCGATGACTCCGCCGTGCGCCATGACGGCGACCGCGCCGTGCCCCTTCAGGGTCGTGGTGAACAGGCCCTGGCCGCTGACCTGGCCGCGCACCATCCCCATGACGCCGCCCTGGGAGCCCATGAACATCGTGCCCTGCTGGAGCGTGCCGTCGAAGGCGAGCAGGCGGTCCGCCTCCACATAGAGGGTGTCTCCGGAGAGGCCGATCACCTGGATGTGATGGCCGCCGTGCCCGAAGAGGACCGTGCCGCTGCCCTCGACGGTCATCAGGGGCGTCGCCTCGCCCGCGACCCGGCGCCCGATCATGGACATCAGGCCGCCCTGCCCGCCCTGGATGTTCGGGGTGAAGGAGACGTCTCCCTTGTAGGCGAGCATGGCGCCGCGCTGGCTGAAGATCTTGGCCCCCGGCTGCACCGTGGCCTCGATCATCTTCGAGTTGATCTCCTGGAAAGGCATGTCAGACGTCCCCCGCGATCGTCGCCCGCTCACTGGGCTGCACATAGACGAGGCCGTCGCCCTCGAAGCGGATCTGGAAGGCCTCGCCGCCGCCCTCGCCCATGAACGTGCGGAAGGTGACCCCGGACTGGAAGCTCTGGTGGAGGTTCCCCTGGTGCGCGATGTACGCCCCGGGGTCGACGGTCAGCGGGTACTGCTGGGAGACGCGCAGGACCACCGCGGGCCCGTCGGAGATGATCGCGGCCTGCCCGCTGCCCTCGACGGTCGTCGTGAACAGTCCATTGCCCTGGGTCGCGCCGCGCAGCCCGGTGAAGCTGGTGCCCGTGCGCAGCCCCGCGTCGGTGCAGAGCAGGTTGCTCGCCTCGACGTAGAGCTTCTCGCCGCGCAGTTGTACGAGATTGATCTCGGTGGCGCGGTCGGCGAACCAGCACGTGCCGTGCCCCTTCACCTCCATCACCGTCATCTGCTCGCCGGTGACGCGGCGGGTCACCATGCCCCGTATGCCCTCGCCGCCGCCGGTCATCTTCTTGAAGGCCATCTGGCCGTCGTACGCGACCATCGAGCCGTTCTTCGCCTTCACGGCATCGCCGGTCATGTCGACCGCGAGCACTCTGCTCCCTTGGAGCCGGAACGTAGCCACGAACCGACGGTAGCCGCCGCGTACCCACCCAGAACAGGGTGAAGGGCCCTGAGCGAACCCCGAGAATGCCCCGATGTCACAATGGGGGTCGCTTGTGCGCGCGTTCACAAGATCGGCGCGCGCCGTGCGTCCGCCCCCTCCCGCCGCCCGCCCACCCGAAGGTGATCCGTGGACATCAAGACCGCTTCCGCACTCCGCCGCCTCCGCCTGGTCTCGGCCCCCGAGGCCGTTTCCTTCCTGCTGCTGCTCATCTGCTCGGTGCTCAAGCGGACCACGGACTTCAACGCCGTGCCCGCGATGGGCATGATCCACGGCGTGCTCTTCGTCCTCTACGTGCTGTTCTGGCTGGACGCCTGGAACCGCACCAAGTGGGACCTGAAGACCGGCGCCCTGTACTTCGTGCTCTCCGTCCTGCCGACCGGCGGCTTCTTCGCCGAGCGCAAGCTCAAGCGCGAGGCCGAGGCCGCGGTGATCGCTTCGCGCGCCCGCCGTGAGGGAGTGGTGGGCGCATGATCGTCGCCTTCTCCGTGACCCCGCTCGGGGTCGGTGACGACGTCGGCGAGTACGTCGCGGACGCGGTCCGCGTGGTCCGCGAGTCCGGGCTGCCGAACAGGACCGACGCCATGTTCACCTCCGTCGAGGGGGAGTGGGACGAGGTGATGGACGTGATCAAGCGCGCCGTCGCCGTCGTGGAGGAGCGCGCGCCGCGCGTCTCGGTCGTCATGAAGGCGGACATCCGCCCGGGCGTGACGGACGGCCTCACCTCCAAGGTGGAGACGGTGGAGCGGCACCTCTCGGCGTAATCGCTCCGCGTACGCGCTCCGCTGGTTGAGCGGTGTGTGTCCCTGCGGCCCGCTTGTGGCTGGTCGCGCAGTTCCCCGCGCCCCTTCGGGGCCGCACCTCTTCAGGGCCCGAAAAGCCCCTGCCCTCCGGGTGGGGGCTTTTTCGCGTCTGTCGACTTGAGCGACTGCTCAAACACCTGTACCTTCCGTGAAAGAAGGATTGAGCGGTCGCTCAAAAACACGCTGACGTGGGGGTTTACCGTGAGCCTGTACATCGAGGCACGCATACGCGCCGATCTCGACGACCTCTGGGCCCGCACCCAGGAGCCCGACCGGCACCAGCGCTGGGACCTGCGCTTCACCGAGATCGCCTACCTGCCGTGCCGGGAGGGCGAGCCGCAGCACTTCCGGTACGCCACGCGCGTGCTGCCCTTCCTGGCGATCGCGGGCACCGGAATCTCCGCGGGCGAGAAGCGCCGCCCCGACGGAACCAGGACCTCCGCGCTGCGCTTCGCCTCACCGCACCCGCTCTCCCTCCTAGAAGAGGGCAGCGGCTACTGGCGATACGTGCCGACCGACGACGGCGACGGCATCCGCTTCGTCACCGGCTACGACTACCGACCGCGCTGGGGCCGCTTCGGGAGGATCGCCGACCGCGCGGCCTTCCGCCCCCTGATGGGCTGGGCGACGGCCTGGTCCTTCGACCGGCTCAGGCTCTGGCTGGAGCGCGGCATCACGCCAGAGCGGGCTCTCCTGCACGGCGTCGCGGAGGTCGTCGTCCGCGTCCTGTGCGTCGTGGCGGCCGTCCTCCTGGCCCCCTGGACGGCCATCGCGACGGCGGCCCTGATGCTGATGCTGCCGCCCCTGCCGACGACTCCCGCGGCCCGCCGCTGTCTGCGCACCCCACCGGAACGCGCGCGTGCCCCGCGCGTCCTCACCACCCTCGCCAAGGAGCCACTGTCGTGAAGCAGCCCGCGTCGATCTTCAGGACAGTGCTGGGCGCCGACTTCGACCGCCTCCACCCGCAGCTCCAGCGCCGCTTCTCCGTCGGCCTGGCGAGCGGCGAGGCGTGCACCGGCCGGGGCGTGATGGACCGCGTCTGGCACGGCAGGGGCTTCGTGAAACCGTTCCTCGCGGCCGGTGGCACGCGCAACATCCTCGTACCGCGCCAGGGCAGGAACGTGCCCTTCGTCATCGAGAACGTGCCGTACGCCGACACGTACGGACGTGAGACGGTGACCTTCGTGCGCACCTTCGACCTGCCAGGCGGCCCCCGCCGCTTCGACGCCCAGATGGTCCTGAGCCCCAAGGGCGACCGCGTGCTCGACTACCTCGGCACGCACCAGCACCTCGCCAGCGACCTGCACTTCCGGGCGGAGCCCGACGGCTCGCTCGTGATCCGCTCCGGAGAACACCGTTTCCGGGAGGGTCCTGTGGACTGCCGGGTGCCCTCGCTGATCGGCGGGGACGCGGAGGTGCGGGAGTCCTTCGACGACGGGACCGGCCGCTTCCGCATCCAGGTCCGGGTCGTGAACCGGCACTTCGGGCCGCTCTTCGGGTACGAGGGGTCCTTCGAGGCGACGTACGCGGACGTCCGTGCCTGCGGAGTCCGGCCAGGGCTGCGCCCGGTGCGCGAGGAGGCGCGCGCGTGACACCCGCGAAGGACCCGGCCAAGGGCCAGGAGACCCGGACCAAGCTCCTCGACGGCGCGCTGCGCACGCTCACGGAGCAGGGCATCGCCAAGACGTCCGCGCGGACGATCGCGGCGGCGGCGGGGGTCAACCAGGCGCTGGTCTTCTACCACTTCGGCTCCGTCGACGAGCTCCTCTCCGAAGCGTGCAGGCACGGCACGGAGCAGCGCGTGACGCGCTACCGGGAGCGGCTCTCCGCCCTCTCCTCCCTCTCCGAACTGCTCGCCTTCGGGCGGGAGATGCACGAGGAGGAGCGCGAGGCCGGTCATGTCGCCGTCCTCGGTCAGCTGCTCGCGGGCGCGCAGACGCAGCCTCGCCTCGCGGCGGCGACGGCGGCGGGGCTCGCCCTCTGGATCGAGGAGATCGAGAAGGTCCTGACCCGTGTCCTGTCCGCGTCCCCGCTCGGGGAGTTCGTGGATCCCGTCGGTCTCTCCCGGGCGGTGGCGGCGTCCTTCGTCGGTCTTGAGCTGTACGAAGGGGTCGACCCTCTCGGCACGGAGCGGGCCCTGGCGTCCCTTGAGCAACTGTCCACGCTGGTAACGGCGGTCGAGGACTTGGGCCCCATCGCCCAACGCGCGGTCCGCCACGGTCTGCGTCGCACGCGAACCTGAACCGGGGCTCGTGCCCCCGTCCCCGTCCCTCGGCGCCGGGCCTGCCCCTCCCCGCACCGTGGCTTGCGCCCCCGTCCCGCCCCTCGGCACCGGGGGCTGTGCCCACCCGTTCCGCCCTGCGGAACATCTGCCCACAGCGGTAAGCCGCCGTCCGGCCCGAGGGGACGTGGCGGTATGTCCGCCCGGAGCACTGGGGGCCTCGTTCCGAGGTGCCCAAGCCGTGGCAGTGCACCGCGACGGCGAGGACGGACATACCGCCGCGGCCCCGCCTCACAGCCGAAGCCAAGGCGGGTTGCTCCTACAGGGAGGGTCCGTCGCGGAGATTCGGGTGGGCGGGTGGGAAAGGTATCCGGCGCGAAGCGGCGGGGTCGGTGCTCCTACAAAAAGAACCCGGCGCCGAGGGAAAGGCCCAAGCGCCCCGCACGCCCCGCCCCCCACCGCAACCCCACCCAAACCGCCCACCCTAAAACCGCTCGCACGGGCGAACCCCGTTCGACACGCCGAGGAAACTCCCCTTTTGTATGGGTATCGGCTCGTTCGATCACCCGGACAAGAACCTGGAGGGCGCTGTGCGGCACCCGGAGGGCTACGACTACGAGATCCACAGCACGCTCGCCGGCCCGCTCACCGAGCCTGCCGCCGGCGAAGCCAAGGACGGCAGCGGCTATCGGGTCCAGTACAGCAAGCTCCTCTCCCGCGAGCCGCACCGAATACGCGCCGTCCTCCTGATGACGCTGGCCCCCGTGCTCACCGGCCTCCTGCTCGTCTACCTCGTCTGGCCCACCCACTGGACCGAACGCGAGGGCGGCGACCGCTGGCTGATCGGCCTGGACATCACGATGCTCGTGGCGATCGGCCTCATCGAGCTCTTCATGGTCGTCAACGTCGCATCGATCGCCCACGCGACGATGGTGGCCAGGGACCCGATCCCCGTCGTCCCCGAGGAAGGCACCCGCGTCGCCTTCCTCACCACCTACGTCCCCGGCAAGGAACCCCTCTCCATGGTCCGCGCCACCCTGGAGGGCGCCGTCCGGATACACCACACGGGCCCCCTGGACGTATGGCTCCTGGACGAGGGCGACGACCCCGAGGCCAAGGCCCTGTGCGACGAGCTCGGCGTGCACCACTTCACCCGCCACGGCGTACCGGAGTGGAACCGCAAGAAGGGCCCGCACAAGACCCGCACCAAGCACGGCAACTACAACGCGTGGCTCGCCATGCACCACGCCGACTACGAGTTCTTCGCCTCGGTCGACACGGACCACGTCCCGCTCCCCAACTTCCTGGAGCGGATGATGGGTTACTTCCGGGACCCGGACATCGCGTTCGTCGTGGGACCGCAGGTCTACGGGAACTACACGAGCCCCGTCACCAAGGCCGCCGAGTCCCAGCAGTTCCTCTTCCACGCGCTGATCCAGCGCGCGGGCAACCGCTACCGCGCCCCCATGTTCGTCGGCACGAACAACGTCGTACGCATCAGCGCGCTGACCCAGATCGGCGGCCTGTACGACTCGATCACCGAGGACATGGCGACGGGCTTCGAGCTGCACCGCCGCCGCAACCCGCTCACCAAGCGGCACTGGCGCTCGGTGTACACCCCTGACGTGCTGGCCGTAGGGGAGGGCCCGGCATCCTGGACGGACTTCTTCACGCAGCAGATGCGCTGGTCGCGCGGCACGTACGAGACGCTGTTCAAGCAGTACTGGAAGGCACCGTTCACGATGCCGCCGGGGCGGCTCTTCTCGTACACGCTGATGCTCGTGTACTACCCGATGACGGCGGTCAACTGGCTGCTCGGTGTGCTCAGTTGCGTGCTGTTCCTCTGGTTCGGCGCGAGCGGGACACAAGTCGCCGCCTCCGTCTGGCTCATGCTCTACAGCGACGCCGCGGCGCTCCAGATCGGCCTCTACCTCTGGAACCGCCGCCACAACGTGTCCCCGCACGAGCCGGAGGGTTCCGGCGGACTCGCGGGCATGGGGATGTCGGCGCTCTCCGCGCCGATCTACCTCAAGTCCCTCGGCGCGGCCTTCCTGCGCCGCCCGAGCCGCTTCGTGGTCACGCCCAAGGGCGGCGACGCGAGCCCGGACCGCCTGCTGACGTTCCGCATCCACCTGTTCTGGGCGGCGGTCCTCGTCAGTTCGCTCGTGGCCTCCTTCGTGCTCGGCCACACCCATGTGGCGATGCGTACGTGGGCGGTCCTCGCGATGGTCATCTCCCTCGCCCCGGTGACGATCTGGGGCTTCACGACGCTCAAGGAGCGCCGGGTGCGCAAGGAGGCGGTGCGGCGGGCCGCCGTACCGGGAGCGGAAGCGGACGGCGAGCCGGAGCCGGCGTTCGCCACCGGCACGACGACAGGAGGGAACTGACCCATGGCTTACCGGCCCTCGAAGCGCACCAAGAAGACGCTCATCGGAGTCGGCGCGGGCGCGCTGCTCGTCGGACTGAACGCCCCCGCCGCGCTCTCCTTCGCCGAGGAGCAGTACTACGCGTACAAGATCGCCCAGCCCGGCTACATGAAGAAGTACGGGTCGTGGAAACAGGTCGGCATTCCGGAGGAGTACCGCACCAACGCCATCCACGCGGCGCTCCTGCACACCGGCAAGGTGCTGATCGTGGCGGGCTCGGGCAACGAGCAGAAGAAATTCGACGAAGGGTCGTTCGACACGATCCTGTGGGATCCGAAGAACGACACGTTCAAGAAGATCGACACGCCGGAGGACTTCTTCTGCTCCGGGCACGCCCAACTCCCCGACGGGCGGCTCCTGGTGGCGGGCGGCACCGCGCGCTACGAGCTGCTCGACGGCGAGGTGGAGCGCGCGGGCGGCGGCATGCGGGTGAAGAACGAGAGCCCGGACAACACGGTGAGCATCAAGAAGGGCACCACGTTCCGCTCCCCGTCCGGCGTCGAGTACGTCAGCAAGTTCGACGTCGAAGTCCCCAAGGCGAAGCGGGACTTCGAGATCTCGTACTCCAAGGCCGGGGTGATGCAGCCCTGGAAGACGAAGGTCAAGGCGAGCGAGGTGCGCGTCTTCGTCGAGGCGAAGGAGCCGGGCAGGCAGTCGGTGACGGAGAAGTCGGCGCAGTACGAGATCGAGGGCCTGACGGGCGAGGACGCGGACAACGCGTACGGCATCGCCGAGAAGATCGACATGGAGAAGCAGGACTTCCAGGGGATCAAGGCGGCGTACGAGTTCGACCCGAAGGCCGAGCGGTACATCCCGGTGGACCCGATGGACAAGGCCCGCTGGTACCCGACGCTGGTCGGCCTCGAGGACGGCAAGGTGCTCGCGGTCTCCGGGCTCGACGACGTGGGCGTCATCGACCCGGGCGACAACGAGATCTACGACCCGAGGACGAAGAAGTGGTCGGACGGGCCCAAGCGGTACTTCCCGACCTACCCGGCGCTCTTCCTCACCAAGGGCGGCAAGCTCTTCTACCCGGCGTCGAACGCGGGCTACGGCCCCGCCGACAAGGGCAGGGAGCCGGGCCTGTGGGACCTGGAGACGAACAAGTTCGAGAAGGTCCCCGGCCTGGAGGACGTCGACCAGACCGAGACATCGGCGTCCGTGCTGCTGCCGCCCGCGCAGGACCAGAAGGTGATGGTCATGGGCGGCGGCGGGGTCGGCGAGTCGGAGAAGTCGACGCGCCGCACGGCGGTGATCGACCTCAAGGAGGACAACCCGTCCTTCAAGACGGGCCCCGAACTCCCGCAGGGCACACGGTACTTGAACAGCGTGCTGATGCCGGACGACTCGGTGTTCACGTCCAACGGCTCGGCGGACTACCGGGGCCGCAGCGGCAGCAACATCCTCAAGGCGCAGTTCTACGACCCCAAGACCAACGCCTTCCGCGAGGCCGCGTCACCCAAGGTGGGCCGCAACTACCACTCCGAGGCGCTGCTGCTGCCCGACGGCCGGGTCGCCACGTTCGGCTCCGACCCGCTCTACGACAACGAACAGAACACCAAGCTGGGCCACTTCGAGCAGCGCATGGAGATCTTCACGCCGCCCGCGCTGCACAAGGGCGGCAAGAACCGCCCGGTACTCGGCGAGGGCCCCGAGCAACTCCCGGCGGACGGCCGCGCGACGTTCCGCACCGACCACCCCGAGAACATCGCGTCGGCCCGGCTGATGCGCCCGAGCGCGGTGACGCACACCACGGACGTGGAACAGCGCTCGATCGCGCTGGGCGTCAGCAAGGGCAAGGGCGAAGTGACGGTGGACGTGCCGCGGGGCGACGCGGCCCTCGTGCCGCCGGGCTGGTACATGCTGTTCGTCACGGACAAGGGCGGCACGCCGTCCGAGGCGAAGTGGATCCACGTCGGCGACGAATGAAGCGGTGGACGAGTGAACCGGTAAGGCGAGTGAACCGGTGACCGGGGCCGCCTCACACCTCCTTGGCGTTCCTGGCGAGCCCCAGCGCGTAGTCCGGCCACCACTGCCCGGCCGCCGGGCCGCCCCGGCACGGCCCGTCCGAGTCACCGGGCCGCTTGATCCACAGGACGGCGTCAAGGAGCGGGTCGCCGGTGCGGTCGGTGGGCGGGGTGCCGAGGCCGCGCCCGGGCGGGTTGCACCAGGCGTCCTGGCGGTCGCCCACCAGGGGCCCCTTGCCGTTGCGGCTGGTGTCCATCACGAAGTGCTTGCCGCCGACGGTGGCCGAGAGCGTCCGGCCGTACGCCTTCACCGTCTCGTCGTCCTGGAAGTTGGAGACGTTCAGCGAGAAGCCGTCGGCCCGCTCGATGCCCGCCTTGTGCAGCGGCTCGGTGAGCTTGCGCGCGTCGGAGATCCAGCCGGGGTTGCCCGCGTCCAGATAGACCTTCGTCCTCGGCTGCCGCTTGAGCCGCTCGATGGCCTCGGAGAGCATCGAGAAGCGGTCGGCGTGGTACTCGGCGGGGGTGCAGCCGTCCACGATGTGCGGGATCGCGTCCGGTTCGAGGACGACCACGGCGGGCGCGGTGCCGATGGCGGCGGCGAAGGAGTCCACCCAGTTCCGGTAGTAGTCGGCGCTGCCCGCGCCGCCCGCCGAGTGCTGGCCGCAGTCGCGGTGCGGGATGTTGTAGGCGACGAGCACCGCCGTGCGCCCTTCGGCCGCCGCGCCCCCGGTCGCCTCCTTGATGTCGGGCGCCGGGTCGTCCCCGGCGGGCCAGATGGCCATCGGCTGCTCGGAGATCCGCTTGAGCGCCTCGGCGTCCCGGTCGCGGCCCTGCTCCTGCCACTGTCTGACCTGACGGGCGGCGGCGCTGTCCGGGTCGACCCAGAAGGCGCTGCCGGGCGGCGGGGTGCCGTCGGTGGCGGGGCCGCGCACGGCGGACGCCTCCTGCGGTCCCGACCCGGAATCCGATGAGCAGCCCGCGGTGAGCCCGAGGGCGGCCAGGGCAGCGAGTGCCGTGCATGTGCGGAGCAGCCGGTGCATCAGGACCCCTTGGGCGACGGTGACGAGGTGGCGACGGTGACGAGGTGACCGCGGAAGTGACGGTCGGTCAGCCAGCCGGCCCGGCAATCGTTACATAAGGGGCCAATCCCGCCCTTGTGCCACACCGCCTCCGGTGACGAGCGCGATGCCCAGGGGCGTGCACTCGTAGAGCACCTGGTGCCCGTACCGCCGCGACACCAGGAGCCCGGCGCCCCGCAGCGCCCCCAGGTGCGCGGAGACGGTGGACGGCGCGAGCCCGAGCCGGTGCGCGAGCCCCGACGTGGTGGCGGGCGCGTCGAGGGCGGCGAGCACCGTGGCGCGGCCCCTGCCGAGGAGTCGTACGAGCGCCGCGGGCGTACGTTCCGACGACTCGGTCCACAACCCCGCGATGCCCCGCACCGGATAGGCGAGCGTCGGCTGCCACGGCGGGTCGAACCCGCTGATCACGTCGGGCCACGAGAAGACGCTCGGGATCAGGACGAGACCCTGCCCCGCCAGATGCCGCACGTGCTCGTCGTGCCACTCCACGGTCAGCCTGCCCGCGTCCCAGGACAGGCGCCGGTCGATCTCCGGGAGCAGCCCGCCGAGCCCCACCTCCGCGAGCCGCCGCGAGTGAAAGGCGACATCGGCCTCCAGGAGCGCCCGCAGACGCGGCCAGTCCGGCTCGATCAGCGCGTGCCAGGCGGCCTCCAGGGCGTCCGCGAGCTCCCGCACCGCGCCCGCGGGATCGGCGAGCAGCGCCCTGCCCTTCGGCGAATCCGCGGCCCCCGGCGTACAGGCGAGCGCCCGCGCCAGGTCGTCCCTCGCCGCCTCGGGGTCGGACGCGCGGACACCCGCGATCTCCTCGTCGAAACGGGCGGCGGGCCCGATCGGCGGCGGTGCGAGGAAGTCGGGGGAATGCCCGCGCCGCGGCATGAGGAGCCACAGGCCGCTCAGGTCGAGCTCGCGGCTTGCCGCGCGGATGCGGCGCAGCCAGTGCGGGTGGTAGCCGTGCCGCTCGCGCCGCTTGAGCGTACGCACGGCCTCCTGCGTCTCCCACAGCGGCGACACCGCGAACCGGCAGCGCAACAGATCGTCCTGCCCGAAGTGGATGTGGAACGGCATGGACCCCCCTCGCCGGATACCGAACCCGGACGCCTTCACCGACGCGATCGGCACCGAAGCCGGATGCCGAAGCTTGGCACCGAGGCCGGATGCCGAAGCTTGGCACCGAACCCGGACGCCGAGGCCGGATGCTGAAGCTTGGCACCGAGGCCGGACGCCGAGGCCGGATGCCGAAGCTTGGCGCCGAAGCCGGACGCCGAGGCCGGATGCTGAAGCTTGGCGCCGAAGCCGGATGCCGAGGCCGGATGCCGAAGCCCGGCGCCGAAGCCCGGCGTCGAAGATTCGCCCGAGCCCGAAACTCTAGGCCGGTCACCGTCCCCCGCGTGAGGCTGCGGCCATGCCAGCAGAGCCCACCGGGTACACCCGTGTCTTCGCCGTACGCGAGTTCCGCACCGTCTTCGCCGCGCACGCCCTCTCCCTGCTCGGCGTCGTCGTCAGCGAGATCGCCCTGACCGTGCTCGTCTACCGGCTCACCGGATCACCCCTCCTGAGCGCCCTGACCTTCGCGCTCGGGATGCTGCCCTACCTCGTCGGCGGGACGCTCCTGTCCGGGATCGCCGACCGCTACCCGCCGCGCCGGGTGCTCGTCGTCTGCGACCTGCTCTGCGCGGCCTGCGCGGCACTCATGGCACTGCCCGCGACCCCCGTCGCCCTGCTCCTCGCGCTGCGCGCCGTCAACGCCCTCATCGCCCCGGTCTTCAACGGGACCCGCATGGCGACCCTCACCGACGTCCTCGGCGACGGCGACCTCTTCGTACTCGGCCGCTCCCTGCTGCGGATCGTCTCGCAGAGCTCCGTCCTCGTCGGCTTCGGCCTCGGCGGCGTACTCCTCACCTTCGTCCCGCCGCGCGGCGCGCTCGTCATCACCGTCGCCACCTTCGCCCTCTCCGCGCTCCTCCTGCGGTGCGGCACCAAGCGGCGGCCCGCGCGCGCGGGCGAGGGCGGCGGGGCACTCGTGCGGTACTCGCTCGGCGGCACGCGGCAGGTCCTCGCCGACCGCCGCGTACGCGCCCTGCTGCTGCTCTTCTGGGTGCCGCCCATGTTCATGGTCGCCCCCGAGGTGCTCGCCGCCCCCTACGCGGACGAGATCGGCATCGGCGTCGCGGGCGTCGGCCTGCTGATGTGCGCCCTGCCGGTGGGCACCATCGCCGCCGAGCTGTACGTGGGGTCCGCCCTGTCCGCCGCCGCGCGCGCCCGCGTCGTGGTGCCCCTCGCCGCGCTCACGCTGCTCCCGCTCACCGTGTACGCGGTCACCCCCGGCCTCGTCTGGTCCCTCGCCGCGCTGGTCGTCGCGGGCGCGGGATCGGCGTACACCCTGGGCCTGGACCGCTGGTTCGTGGACGCCGTGCCCGAGGAACTGCGCGGCCGCGCGATGACCGTGCACACGGCGGGCCTCATGACCGTCCAGGGCGCCGGGATGGCGCTGGCGGGCCTGGCGGCCGAGTTCTTCGCGGTGAGCACGGTGGTCGCGGCCTCGGGCGTGCTCGGTACGCTCTGCTGTCTGCTCCTGGTGGCCGAGGTGCGGCGCACCGCGCCCCGTCAGGTGCCTGCCGCGCGGGAACATGCGACCGAATTGCGAGACGGGGCTGACCACCATGTGACCGACGGGTAAGGTCGATCCCGTGCCGAAGCCGCTCAGCCTCCCCTTCGATCCCATCGCCCGCGCCGACGAGCTCTGGAAGCAGCGCTGGGGATCGGTCCCGGCCATGGGCGCGATCACCTCGATCATGCGCGCGCACCAGATCCTGCTCGCCGAGGTCGACGCGGTCGTCAAGCCGTACGGACTCACCTTCGCGCGGTACGAGGCGCTGGTCCTGCTCACGTTCTCGCAGGCCGGAGAGTTGCCGATGTCGAAGATCGGCGAGCGGCTCATGGTCCACCCGACGTCGGTCACCAACACGGTGGACCGGCTCGTGAAGTCCGGCCTCGTCGACAAGCGCCCCAACCCGAACGACGGCCGCGGCACGCTCGCCTCCATCACGGAGAAGGGCCGCGAGGTCGTCGAGTCGGCGACGCGCGAACTGATGGCGATGGACTTCGGGCTCGGCGTCTACGACGCGGAGGAGTGCGGGGAGATCTTCGCGATGCTCAGGCCCCTGCGGGTGGCGGCGGAGGACTTCGAGGAGAAGTAGGGCCCACCCGTTCCGCTCCGGGCGGGGGCGCTGAAGATCGCGCCAAAACGGGCCGTTACCCTCGATCGCATGAAGAAGAGCGTGCTGACCCGATACCGGGTGATGGCCTACGTCACCGCCGTCATGTTGCTCGTCCTGTGCGCCTGCATGGTGTTCAAGTACGGCTTCGACAAGGGTGAGGGCCTGACGCTGGTCGTCTCCCAGGTCCACGGCGTGCTCTACATCATCTACCTGATCTTCGCCTTCGACCTGGGCTCCAAGGCGAAGTGGCCGTTCGGCAAGCTGCTCTGGGTGCTGATCTCCGGCACCATCCCGACGGCCGCTTTCTTCGTCGAGCGCAAGGTCGTCCGCGAGGTCGAGCCGCTGATCACCGACGGTTCGCCGGTCATCGCCAAGGCGTAGTCTCCACCGCCGTGGGCAAGCCCACGGCGGTTTCCCATCGACATTTACTAGGACGTCCTAGTAAATTCGAAGGTATGGACGCTGACGCGATCGAGGAAGGCCGCCGCCGCTGGCAGGCCCGTTACGACAAGGCCCGCAAGCGCGACGCGGACTTCACCACGCTCTCCGGCGACCCGGTCGAGCCCGTCTACGGGCCCCGGCCCGGCGACACGTACGACGGGTTCGAGCGGATCGGCTGGCCCGGCGAGTACCCCTTCACGCGCGGGCTCTACCCCACCGGGTACCGCGGCAGGACCTGGACCATCCGCCAGTTCGCGGGCTTCGGCAACGCCGAGCAGACGAACGAGCGCTACAAGATGATCCTGGCCAACGGCGGCGGCGGGCTCTCCGTCGCCTTCGACATGCCGACCCTGATGGGCCGCGACTCCGACGACCCGCGCTCGCTCGGCGAGGTCGGGCACTGCGGCGTCGCCATCGACTCCGCCGCCGACATGGAGGTCCTCTTCAAGGACATCCCGCTCGGCGACGTGACGACGTCCATGACGATCAGCGGGCCCGCCGTGCCCGTCTTCTGCATGTACCTGGTCGCCGCCGAGCGCCAGGGCGTCGACCCGGGCGTCCTCAACGGCACGCTGCAGACCGACATCTTCAAGGAGTACATCGCGCAGAAGGAGTGGCTCTTCCAGCCCGAGCCGCACCTGCGCCTCATCGGCGACCTGATGGAGCACTGCGCGCGCGACATCCCCGCGTACAAGCCGCTCTCCGTCTCCGGCTACCACATCCGCGAGGCCGGGGCGACGGCCGCGCAGGAGCTCGCGTACACCCTCGCGGACGGCTTCGGGTACGTGGAGCTCGGCCTCTCGCGCGGGCTCGACGTCGACGTCTTCGCGCCGGGGCTCTCCTTCTTCTTCGACGCGCACCTCGACTTCTTCGAGGAGATCGCCAAGTTCCGCGCCGCGCGCCGCATCTGGGCCCGCTGGCTGCGCGACGTGTACGGCGCGCAGACCGACAAGGCGCAGTGGCTGCGCTTCCACACGCAGACCGCCGGTGTCTCGCTCACCGCGCAGCAGCCGTACAACAACGTCGTGCGTACGGCCGTGGAGGCCCTCTCCGCCGTCCTCGGCGGCACCAACTCCCTGCACACCAACGCCCTCGACGAGACCCTCGCCCTGCCGAGCGAGCAGGCCGCCGAGATCGCGCTGCGCACGCAGCAGGTGCTCATGGAGGAGACCGGCGTCGCCAACGTCGCCGACCCGCTGGGCGGTTCCTGGTACGTCGAGCAGCTCACCGACCGCATCGAGGCCGACGCGGAGAAGATCTTCGAGCAGATCAGGGAGCGGGGGCGTCGGGCTCATCCCGACGGGCAGCACCCGATCGGGCCGATCACGTCCGGGATCCTGCGGGGCATCGAGGACGGCTGGTTCACCGGCGAGATCGCCGAGTCGGCGTTCCAGTACCAGCAGTCCCTGGAGAAGGGCGACAAGCGGGTCGTGGGCGTGAACGTCCACCATGGTTCCGTCACCGGTGACCTGGAGATCCTGCGGGTCAGCCACGAGGTGGAGCGGGATCAGGTCCAGGACCTCGCGGGGCGCAAGGGGCGGCGGGACGACGCGAAGGTCCGTGCCTCGCTGGACCTGATGCTGGCCGCGGCCCGCGACGGCTCGAACATGATCGCGCCGATGCTCGACGCGGTGCGGGCCGAGGCGACCCTCGGGGAGATCTGCGGAGTTCTCCGGGACGAGTGGGGGGTCTACGTGGAGCCGCCGGGGTTCTAGGCCTCTCGGTCGACTGTGGGCCGGGGGGGCTTTTAGGGGCGCGGGGAACTGCGCGACAAGCCCCCACCGGCCCGCAGATGGTACAAAACGGGGCGAGCCCCCCACGCCCCGGTCGACGGCGTGAATTCGTAGGTTTAAGGCCCAGGGGCCAGGGCAGGCGGTGCCGGTCAGCCTGTCCTGCCCCTGGAGTCACCCTTGAGCTCGAACGGTCACGCCCGCACCGCCGCCGTCGCCATAGGCGCCGCCACCTGCACCATTCTCGGTGCGCTGCTCGTGGGCGGCTCGGGTGAGGTGAGTGCGAGTCCGCCGGCCGAGCCGAAGGTGCAGGACGAGTTCGATTCGCTGGGGCCCACGGTGCGGGCGGCGAAGCTCTCCGACGGGCGGACCGCGCACTACTCGGACACCGGTGAGAAGGACGGCAAGCCCGTGTTGTTCATCGGCGGCACCGGCACCAGCGCCCGTGCGTCGCACATGACGGACTTCTTCCGTTCGACGCGCGAGGACCTGGGCCTGCGGCTCATCTCCGTGGAGCGCAACGGCTTCGGCGACACCGACTACGACAAGGACCTGGGCAAGGCCGACTTCGCGAAGGACGCCATCGAGGTTCTCGACAAGATCGGCGTCGACGACGTCTCGGTGATCGCGATCTCCGGTGGCGGGCCCTACGCCGCCGAACTCGCGGCGCGCGCCCCCGGGCGGATCTCGCAGCTCCACCTCGCGGCCGCCCTGCCGCCCTTCGGCGCCAAGCCCGCGTACTGCGGTCTGTCCGACGAAGCGCTCGCCGCCGCCGTGCAGGACCAGATCAAGGACCCGCGCAAGTGGTGGGCCTTCCCCGACGACAGTCCCGTGAAGTCGATTCCCGGCTTCGCCGACACCGCGTACGAGGAAGGGGCGCGCACCTACAACCAGCGCGGCCAGCAGGCCGACCCGGCGCCGCAGGTGCACGAGCAGAAGCTGTACTGCCAGCGTCCTGGCCCCGACCTGTCGAAGCTGGACGCCCCCGTCTACCTCTACGGCGGCAAGAAGGACACCACCGTGCCGCCGTCGACGCTGAAGACCTGGCAGGACGCGCTGCCGGGCAAGGCGAAGGTGCGGACGTACGCCGACTCGGGCCATGACGTGCAGTACCGGCACTGGGACCAGATCCTGGTCGATCTGGCCGGGCACGGGGACCGTACCGTCGTGTGCAAGGGCGGCAAGACCCGGGTGCTCGTCGCGCGCGAGGCCGACCGGTTCGTCGCCAAGGGCAAGGCCACGCTGGGCAGCTGCGCCTGGGCCAAGAAGAAGTAGGGCCGGGGCGAGGAGTGGCAAGCAGGCACGTCAGGTCCTGCCGGGCAGGGTCAGGCGGAACTGGGCGCCGCCGCCAGGGGCCCGTTCCGCCGTCAGTTCCGCGCCGTGCGCGTGCGCGATCTGGCGTGCCATCGCCAGGCCGAGGCCCGATCCCGGCAGGGCGCGGGCCTTCTCGGCGCGGTAGAAGCGGTCGAAGACGTACGGCAGGTCCTCCTCGGCGATGCCGGGTCCGTGGTCGCGCACGGTCAGGGCCGTGCGGGTCAGCGCGACCTCGACCGGTGCGCCGGGCGGGCTGAACTTGGCGGCGTTGTCGAGGAGATTGGTCAGCAGGCGGGACAGGCGCGCCGGTACGCCGGGGACGCTGAGGTCCACCGCCTCCGGTGCCACCTGGAGGCCGAAGGGGACGGCGGGCCAGTGGCCGCGGGCGGCGTCGACGCCGTGGGCGACCAGGGGAGCGAGCCGCACTTCCTCCAGGAGGGGCTGGGGCTCCTCCTCCCTGGCCAGTTCGATCAAGTCGTTGACGAGGCCGGTGACTTCGCGCAGCTGGCGGCCGAGCGCGCCGGACGCCCGGTCGCGCTGAGCATCCGTCAGGCGCTCTGCCCTGGCGAGGAGTTCGGCGTTCGTACGGAGTGCGGTGAGCGGGGTGCGCAGCTCGTGCGAGGCGTCGGCGACCAGGCGGCGGCGGGCCGCGACGGACTCCTCCAGTTCGGCGAGCATCGTGTTGAACGTGGCTGCCAGGCGGGTGACTTCGTCCTCGCGGCCCGGCGGTCCCGGCGGCAGTTCGATGCGGTGGCGGGCGTCGCGGGTGGCCGCGATGCGCTCGGCGGTGGCGGTGAGGCGGGTGATCGGCGCGAGCCCGGTGCGCGAGACCCAGTAGCCGCCGAGCCCGGAGAGCAGCACCCCGGCGCCGCCCACCGCGGAGAGCAGGGACGCGGCCTGGCTGACGCCGCGTTCGGCGATGTCGGCGCGCAGGGCGACCTGCACGGCCTCGCCGTCCTTGCCGAAGGTGGTGGTGTACATCCGGCCCGGCTTGCCGCCGGGGAGGGTGAAGTTCGAGTAGTACGGGGTCTGTTGACCGGCGGCGACGCTGCGGGTCGGCTGCGTCACGGGCAGCAGGTACGGCTTCGACGGGTCGTTCGCGGGGTCCTCGGGGACGATCTGCGAGCAGGCGGGGGCGCCCAGGAACCGGCACTCGCCCGTCATGACGCCGGGGCCCTCGGCGCGGTGCTGCTGGGCGATGAGCCCGGCGGACTGCGCGAGGTTCTGGTCGAGCTGCTGGTACAGCTTGTAGCGGATCACGAAGAACGCGGCCGCGCACACCCCGATCGCCACCAGGGCCACGGCCGCCGCCGCGGCCATGGCGAGCCGGGTGCGCAGCGGCCTGCGGCGCAGCCAGCGCGCGCCGAGCCCGCGGCGGCCGCTCACGGGGTGCCGAGCCGGTAGCCGACGCCGTGCACGGTGTGCACCAGGCGGGGTTCGCCGCCCGACTCCAGTTTGCGGCGCAGGTAACCGACGTACACGGCGAGGGAGTTGGAGTCGGGGCCGAAGTCGCGGCCCCAGACGGTGCGCTGGATGAGGTCGCGCGGCAGGACCTGCCCCGCGTTGCGCAGGAGCAGTTCGAGGAGGGCGGCCTCGGTGCGGCTGAATTCCACGGCGCGCCCGCCGCGGCGTCCTGTGCGGGTGGCCGGGTCCAGGACGAGATCGCCGTACGAGAGGGCGTCGTCGTCGCGTTCGGGCAGCTCGGGCGTCAGACGGCGGAGCAGCGCCCGGACGCGCGCCACCAGCTCGTCCAGGGCGAACGGCTTGACCAGGTAGTCGTCGGCGCCCGCGTCGAGGCCGTCGACGCGCTCGCTCACCGAGTCCAGTGCGGTCAGCACCAGGACCGGGGTGCGGTCGCCCGCCGCGCGCAGCTGGCGGCAGACGGCGAGGCCGTCCATGACCGGCATCAGGACGTCGAGGACGAGCAGGTCGGGCTGCCAGCGGGCGACCGCGAGGAGCGCGCGGTGGCCGTCGGCCGCGCCGCGGACCCGGTGGCCCTCGATCGTCAGGGCGTCCTCCACCGCGGCGCGCACCTCGGGGTCGTCGTCCACGACGAGGATCTTGTGGGGCGCCGGTTCCGCGCCGCCCGGTGGGGCGCCCTTGCCGGTCGCGCTCGTGAAGCTCATGCCCCCACGGTGCCAAACGTGCTTCTTAAAACCCTCTTAGACCCTCTCGTAATGCTCCATTGCCATGCGAACCTCTCACTCCGATCCCTCGGATCGTCCGGGCTCCTCCCGTCTCTCCGTCGTGATCGGTGCGGGCGGCACCGGCGGGCACATCTATCCGGGCCTCGCCCTCGCCGACGCGCTGCGCCGGGCCGTGCCGGACGCGGTGATCTCCTTCGTCGGCACGGAGCGCGGCCTGGAGACCCGGCTGATACCGGACGCCGGCTACCGCCTGCACACCGTCGACATGATCCCCTTCGACCCCTCGCTCGGCGCCCGCCGCTATCTGCTGCCCGCCGCGCTGATGAAGTCCGGCGCCCAGTGCCGGGCCATCCTGCGCGAGCAGGGCGCGCAGGTGGCCGTCGGCATGGGCGGCTACCCCAGCGCCCCCGCCATCGTCGGCGCCCGCATGGCGGGCCTGCCGAGCCTCATCCACGAGTCCAACGCCGTGCCGGGCCGCGCCAACCGCTTCGCGGCCCGCCTCACCCCGAACATCGCGGTCGCCTTCGACCGCAGCCGGGCCCATCTGCCCGGCGGTGAGCGCGCGTTCACCACCGGCATGCCCATCGCGGCGCCGCTCGCCGCCCTGGACAGGACCGCGCTGCGGGCCGAGGCGCGCCGCGCGTTCGGCGTGCCCGAAGGCCGCCGCCTGGTCCTCTTCAACGGCGGCAGCCTGGGCGCCAAGCGTCTGACCCGGGCCGCGCTCGGGCTCGCCGCGCGCTGGCAGGGGCGGACCGACGTACATCTCCTGATCAAGACAGGGCCCGCGGTCCTGGAGGAGACGCGGGACCGGCTCGCGTACGAGGGCGGTAGCGCCGTCGCCGAGGCCGTGCCCTACCTCGACCGCATGGACCTCGCCTACGCGGCCGCCGACCTCGTCGTCTGCCGCGCGGGTTCGGCGACCGTCGCCGAACTCGCCGCGACCGGCGTACCCGCCGTCCTCGTGCCCTACCCGCACGCGCCGGGCGACCACCAGACCCACAACGCCCGGGTCCTGACCGACGCGGGCGCGGGGCTGCTCCTTCCCGACGAGGAGACGACCGCGGAGCGCCTCGCCGAACTCGTGGGGCCGCTGCTCGCGGACCCCGCACGGCTCGCCGCGATGAGCGGCGCCGCGGACCCCGGGCCGCACGCCCGCGCCGCCGACCTGCTCGCCGAGCGGGTCATCGCACTCACCCACCACACCGCACACCTGGAGTACGCGTGAACACCTCTTCCCCGCAGGACTTCTCCTGGCAGAACCGCACCGTCCTCGTCACCGGAGCCGAGGGTTTCATCGGCTCGACGCTCGTCGACCTGCTGCTCGAAGCGGGCGCGAAGGTCCGGGCGTTCGTCCACTACAAGCCGTACGCCGAGAAGGGGCACCTGGCGCATCTGCTCGGTGACCCGCGGGTCGAGATGATCGCGGGCGACGTGCGGGACGCGGGGCGCGTGATGGACGCGGTCGAGGGCTGCGACACGGTCTTCCACCTGGCCGCGCTGATCGGCATCCCGTACTCGTACGACTCCCCGGGCGCGTACGTCCAGACGAACGTGGTCGGCACCGAGAACATCGCGGAGGCGTGCGGGCGGCACTCCGTGCGGCGGCTCGTCCACACGTCCACCAGTGAGGTGTACGGGACCGCGCTGACCGCGCCGATCAGCGAGGCGCACCCGCTGCAGCCGCAGTCGCCCTACTCGGCCTCGAAGATCGGCGCCGACATGATGGCGCTGTCGCACTGGCACGCGTTCGAGTTGCCGGTGACGGTGGTGCGGCCCTTCAACACGTACGGGCCGCGGCAGTCGGCCCGTGCGGTCATTCCCACGATCCTGGCGCAGCTGCACTCCGGTGCGCGGGAGATCAAGCTGGGGTCGCTTACGCCCACGCGGGACTTCACGTATGTCACTGATACGGCGCGGGGGTTCATGGCGATGGCGGTGTCCGAGCGGGCGCTCGGGCACGCGGTGAATCTCGGTGTGGGGCGGGAGATCTCCATCGGTGACCTTGCGGAGGCGCTCATCGCTGCGTCCGGGCGCGAGGCGTCCGTGGTCGTCGACCCCGCTCGTCTTCGCCCTTCGGGCAGTGAGGTGGAGAGGCTGCTGTCCGACAACTCCCGGGCGCGGGAGTGGGCGGGGTGGGTCCCGGAGGTCTCCTTGGCGGAGGGCCTGAAGTTGACCTCTGCCTGGGTCGCCGAGAATCTGCACCTTTTCGCTGCGGAGCGGTACCAGGTCTGATTCCTTGGCCGCGGGCCGGTGGGGGCTGGTCGCGCAGTTCCCCGCGCCCCTGACTCAGCCGTTCCTGCGCCACCCGGTCGGTCACGGCCCCGCGCCTCTGACCTAGCCGTTCCTGCGCCACCCGGTCGGTCACGGCCCCGCGTCCCTGGCCTAGCCGTCCCTGCGTCACCCGGTCGGGTTTGTGCCGCTGGTGCGTGCTCGCGCGGCGGAGCCGCAAATGTCACCGTCCCGCGGCCCTAGCCGAATCGTCCCTGCGTCACCCGCTCAGGTTTGTGCCGCCGCTGCCAAGCCGCCCAGTAGGAGCAGGGTGAAGCGGTGGGCCCACTCCTCGTCCACCGGCTCACCGCTCACCAGCGCCCGGTGGACCACCGCGCCCGCGATCACGTCGAAGATCAGGTCGGCCGTGCGGGCGGCGGAGACCGGGTCGGACTCCGTGGGGAGTTCGCCCCGTTCCTGGGCCCGCGCCCGTCCGGCCAGGACCAGGCGTTTTTGGCGGTCGACGATGGACGTGCGGATTCGTTCCCGCAGTGGTGCGTCCGTCGTCGACTCCGCGACCACCGCCATCAGCGCCGTCTTGGTCTCGGGCCGCCCGAGCAGCAGCGCGAACTGCAGGACGACGCCCTCGATGTCCGCGGCGAGGCTGCCCCTGTCCGGCAGTTCCAGTTCGTCGAAGAGTTCCGCGACCGCGTCCACGACCAGTTCGCTCTTGCCCGCCCAGCGCCGGTACAGGGTGGTCTTGGCGACGCCCGCGCGCGTGGCGACGTCGCTCAGGGTCAGCTTGGACCAGCCGAGCTCGACCAGGCCCTGGCGGGTCGCCTCCAGGATCGCGGCGTCGGCCGCCGCGCTGCGCGGACGGCCTCCGGTGCGGGCGGGAGGTGTGATGCGGCTCTGCATGCCCGCGACCATACCGGCCAGTACGAATGGGGCCGGGGTGTCGAGTGAGGGAGATCACCGCGGCCGCCTTCCCACGTCCGGGGCCCGCCAGTTACGCTACGACGCGTAGCGAAAGCAGATGGGCACGGGGAACGGCGCGTTCCTACGCCCATGAGCGAGAGCCACGAGAGACAACCACATGTGCGGGGTGGGGACCCCGCGTCAACCACCGGTCCTCCTCGGGACCTTGAGCCGAGCCCCACGCATGCCCCGTAATCCGGCGGGGGCGGCGGACGGGCGCGGTTCCCGCACGGCTTGGGGGAGGATGTACTCATGCAGCCACGGAACATGTCCATGAGTGGAGTCGTCGACCTCGCCGCGGTGAAGGCGGCCCAGGAAGCCAAGGCGAAGGCGGAGCAGGCGCGCGCCGAAGCGGCCAGGCAGGGCGGCGGTGCCCCGGGCGCCGTCTCGCCCGCGAGCCTCGTCATCGATGTCGACGAGGCGGGTTTTGAGCACGAGGTCCTGCAGCGTTCCGCCGAGGTCCCGGTCGTCATCGACTTCTGGGCCGAGTGGTGCGAACCGTGCAAGCAGCTGAGCCCCCTTCTGGAGCGCCTCGCGCAGGAGTACGGCGGCCGCTTCCTTCTTGCCAAGATCGATGTCGACGCCAACCAGATGCTGATGCAGCAGTTCGGGGTCCAGGGGATTCCGGCCGTCTTCGCGGTGGTGGCGGGACAGGCCCTGCCCCTCTTCCAGGGCGCGGCCCCCGAGGCGCAGATCCGCCAGACCCTGGATCAGCTGATCCAGGTCGGCGAGGAGCGCTTCGGCCTGACCGGCCTGGTGGTGGACCCGGAGGCCGAGGGCCAGCAGGCCCCCGAGCCGGCCGAGGTGCCCGCCGGTCCTTACGACGCCCTGCTCGAAGCGGCCGTGCGGGCGCTGGACGCGGGCGATCTGGCCGGTGCCGTCCAGGCGTACAAGAACGTACTCAGTGACGACCCGGGCAACACGGAGGCCAAGCTCGGTCTCGCCCAGGCCGAACTGCTCCAGCGCGTCCAGGGTCTCGACCCGCAGCAGGTCCGCAAGGACGCGGCCGACCGCCCCGCGGACGTCGAGGCGCAGATCGCCGCGGCCGACCTGGATCTGGTCGGCGGCCATGTCGAGGACGCCTTCGGGCGCCTCATCGACGCGGTCAAGCGCACGGCGGGCGACGACAGGGACGCCGCGCGGGTGCGCCTGCTCGAACTCTTCGAAGTGGTGGGCTCGGACGACCCCCGGGTGACGACGGCGCGTACGGCGCTCGCGCGCGTGCTCTTCTGACCCACGCACCCACCCGTCGGCTGACCAGTCCCTAAACGCGGGGGCTTGTGATGCCCGAGTGAAAACCTTGTTCCCGGGCGCCACAGCGGCCGCGCTTTACCAAAACTTGGTAAACGCGGCCGCTGTTACTTGGAGTAAGACCGCAGCGTCTTTCTGATCGCGTTTGGCCGTGGATGCCCCGTTCTGCTCCGGCCGATTAAGCCACCGTCCGTGCCCGACCGATACCGTGCGGTCGCGCTTCGGTTATCCCCCCGTTACTAGCGAGTAACGAACCCCCTTGTGCGGGGGCCGAGAATGCACCACGATCGGCGACGCTCGGTCCAATAACCCGCTGTCCGACAGCCAATCGGGTAGCGGTGTTTCTGGGTCCCCACCGAGCAGGCCGGTGACGCCGTCGCCGGTCTTGGACAGGGGGGTCTCTGCCGCTTTTCCGGCAGGGCCTGTCCGTGAGGTTGTGCGTGATGCGTCAGGCGCGACCAGTGGTTGTCGCTCGGGGGTGATCGCCGGTGATGTGTGGTGCGGTTGTGCGCCTCCGAAACGGGCGCTCTCCTTCCCGAGGACGTAGCACTTCTCCCATCCCTGCCCGGCTGAACCGTCCGAACGGGAGCAGTCAGGGCCGGAGATGTACGTCCGAGAAGGAGGAAAGTCATGGAATCCGTGGCTCGTGGCGGAACCAGATGGAAGCGGTTCGCCGTAGTCATGGTGCCGAGCGTCGCGGCGACTGCCGCGATAGGCGTGGCCCTGTCCCAGGGTGCGCTCGCGGCATCGTTCAGTGTGTCCGGTCAGCAGTTCAAGGTGACGGCTGACACGCTCGACGGCGAGGGGTTCGTCCAGTACGGCGCCCTCGACAGCGGGAAGTCGGGCAACCACCCGGTGTCCGTCGTCGGCATCGAAGAAGCCAAGATCACCAACCTCTGCCAGTCCGTGGTCGTGCCGGTGCCGGTCTTCGGCGACGTGTCGATGACGCTCAGGGCCGGTGGCAAGGGCAACGACCGCGTCGAGGCCAAGAAGCTCTACATCGACGCCGACAGCATGAAGGTCGCCAAGCCGACCTTCAACAACGTCGACATCGGTGTCTCGGTCGACCGGACGACCAAGGGGCCGGGTCCGGCCAAGGGCGACAAGTACGCCCCGGACTCGTTCGCGCAGCAGGCCGAGTCGGTGCACTTCGAGGGTGTCAAGCAGCGCGCGTGGGCGACCACCGCGGGCACCTTCAAGCTCTCCGGCCTCGGCATGTCGGTCAAGAAGGGCAAGCACGAGTGCTACTAGGGCAGTTGATGCCCTGGTGCCGCGTACGCGGATGAGTACGCGGGCCGGTACGCGCTTGATGCGATGACCGGTACGCACTCGATGCGATGAACGGCCGGGCGCGGGGGCGCGACGGCACATTGACGGAGCCGTCCCCGTGCCCGACACCGTACGACACACAGAACCAAACGCCATTCCCGAGGAGCTGTACGACATGAGCGCCGAAGCGCAAGTGGGACTGGGCGACAAGCTCGGCCGGATGCGCCGATCGTTCCGAGGGTGGCGCGGTCAGCGCCCGTTCTGGGGTGGTCTGCTGACACTTCTCGGCGGCATCCCGATCATGTACTTCCCGTACGCGAACCTCACGCTCGGCACGATGACGATCCGGATGGCGACCACCGCCGGTGCCGGATCGCTGATCATCGGCGTGCTGTTGGTCGTGCTCGGCCTGACCATGTGGTTCCAGCCGCTCTCCCGGGTCTTCGCGGGTGTCGCGGCGATCCTGCTCGCCCTGGTCTCCCTCGTCGTCTCCAACTTCGGCGGCTTCGTCGTCGGCTTCCTGCTCGCCATGATCGGCGGCGCCCTCGGCGTCTCCTGGG
Source organism: Streptomyces kanamyceticus (assembly GCF_008704495.1). Classification (NCBI taxonomy): domain Bacteria; kingdom Bacillati; phylum Actinomycetota; class Actinomycetes; order Kitasatosporales; family Streptomycetaceae; genus Streptomyces; species Streptomyces kanamyceticus. The sequence continues at coordinate 3,308,622 of NZ_CP023699.1, read as the reverse complement.
CGGACGCGCGGCCTGCCGGTGAGCCCGCGAAGCGAGCGGCCGCGGGGTCCGGCGACCCCGCGGACGACGGGGCTCCCGAGCCCGCCGTCTCGGCGGCCGCGGGCGGGGCGAGCGGTGAACTGGACGATCTGTCAGGAACGAGCCCGACAAACGGGACGAACGGGAGGCGCCGTGCCGGCTGACGAGGTCCACCACGAGAGCTCCGCGGGGGAGCCTCGTGCGAGAACCGGGCCGCGCCACGCGGCACCCAGGAAGCCGCTCTTCACCCGGCTGCAGGTGCCCGCGGGCAAGGCCATAGCCATCGCCGCGATGCCCACCGCGGTCCTCATGGGCATGGGCCTGACTCCGACGCTGGCGCAGGCCAAGCCCGGTGTCCCGGACAACCCCTTCCAGGACGGCCCGTGTGTCACGGCGCCGGACAAGGAGGCCGGGGACGCGGACAAGGACGCCGCGGACAAGGCGAAGGAGGAGCAGGCCAAGAAGGACGCCGAGGAAGCGGCCGAGAAGGACGCCGCGGACAAGGCGAAGAAGGACGACGCCAAGAAGGACGACGGCGCCGAGAAGGACGAGGCGAAGAAGGACGACGCCAAGGAGCCGAATCCGTCCACCTCGCCCTCCTCGGGCGACAAGGCGGACTCCGGCGACGAGGCCGAGCCCACGCCGAAGCCTTCCGGCGGCGCGGACGACAAGAAGTCCGAGCCGGACCCCGAGCCCACCGAGACCAAGAACCCCTGGGACCCGCTGGGTGTCGGCGAGGCCATCAAGGACGCCTTCACGCCCGACGAGAAGAAGTCCGAGACTCCGAAGCCCGACCCGTCGGACGCCAAGGAGAGCGAGTCCCCCGAGTCCTCCAAGGACCCGGTCAAGGACACCACGGACAAGGTCACCAAGCCGGTCGAGGACACCCTCGGCAAGGCGAAGGACGGCATCGAGGACGGGGCCGACAAGGCGAAGGACGGCGTCGACAAGGCGAAGGACGGGGCCGGCGAGGTCGCGGACGACGTCGAGAAGGCGGCGAAGGACGCCGCGGACAAGGCCGAGCGGGACAAGGCCGAGGATGCGATGGCGCCGGACGAGAACGGCAAGAAGCCGTTCCCGTGCGTGGTCGAGAAGAAGGACGCCGGAGAGGGCGAGACGCCCCCCGCGCCGATCCCGAACCAGCCGTGGAACCTGGAAGCCAGCTCCCTGACGCTCAAGGGCGCCGACTACCAGGGCGTCGTGAACCTGACGATGCCCAACGGCAAGACCAAGCAGGCCCTGAAGTACGTCGTCCAGAACACCGACATCGGCGACCTGCACCAGATCGTCGAAGGACCGGGCGGCAGGAAGTACCACGTCGAGGCCGCCAAGGGCACCACGTCCACGATCCGTGGCGGGGAGACGACGATGTACACCGAGCGGATCTCGGGCAAGCTGTTCGGGCTCATCCCGATCACCTTCGACCCCGAGCACCCGCCGCCGCTGAACATCCCGCTGATCTACTTCACGGACGTGAAGGTGCTGCAGGCGGGCCAGTTCGGTGGCAACCTCACGGTCCCCGGACTGCAGCAGTCGATCACCGACTGAGCCGACTGGCCGACTGGCCGACCGAACCGGCCGAGCCGCGCACGGACCTTTCCGGGAGCCGCACAAGCACCGAGGGCGCCCCCTTCCACAGGGGGCGCCCTCGGTGTCGTACGAGGCGGGGATCAGTCGCGGTCGCCGCCGCCCAGGTGGTGCACCCGGACCATGTTGGTGGTGCCGGGGACGCCAGGGGGCGACCCCGCGGTGATGACGACGGTGTCACCGTCGTTGAAGCGGTTGAGCTTGATCAGCTCGGCGTCGACGAGCTCGACCATCGCGTCGGTGTTGTCGACGTGCGGCACGACGTAGGTGTCCACGCCCCAGCTCAGCGTGAGCTGGTTGCGGGTCGACTCGTCGGTGGTGAAGGCCAGGATCGGCTGGGCCGCGCGGTAGCGGGACAGGCGGCGGGCCGTGTCACCGGACTGCGTGAAGGCGACCAGCGCCTTGCCGTCGAGGAAGTCCGCGATCTCGCACGCGGCACGGGCCACCGAACCACCCTGCGTACGCGGCTTCTTGCCGGGCACGAGCGGCTGCAGGCCCTTGGCGAGCAGCTCCTCCTCGGCCGCCTTGACGATCTTCGACATCGTCTTGACGGTCTCGATCGGGTACGCCCCGACGCTCGACTCGGCCGACAGCATGACCGCGTCCGCGCCGTCCAGGATCGCGTTGGCGACGTCGGACGCCTCGGCGCGCGTGGGGCGCGAGTTGGTGATCATCGACTCCATCATCTGGGTCGCGACGATCACCGGCTTGGCGTTGCGGCGGCACATCTCCACGAGGCGCTTCTGCACCATCGGGACCTTCTCGAGCGGGTACTCGACGGCCAGGTCGCCACGGGCCACCATGACCGCGTCGAACGCCGCGACGACGCCCTCCATGTTGGCGACGGCCTGCGGCTTCTCCACCTTGGCGATGACGGGGACCCGGCGGCCCTCCTCGTCCATCACCTTGTGGACGTCCTTGACGTCGTCGGCGTCGCGCACGAAGGACAGGGCGACCATGTCGCAGCCCATCTTCAGGGCGAAGCGCAGGTCTTCGATGTCCTTCTCGGACAGGGCGGGCACGTTCACGGCCGCGCCGGGCAGGTTGATGCCCTTGTGGTCGGAGATGACACCGCCCTCGACGACGATCGTCTTCACGCGCGGTCCGTCCACCTCGACCACGCGCAGCTCGACGTTGCCGTCGTTGATCAGGACCTGGTCGCCCTTGGAGACGTCGCCCGGCAGGCCCTTGTAGGTGGTGCCGCAGATCGACTTGTCACCGGGGACGTCCTCGGTGGTGATGGTGAACTCGTCACCGCGCACCAGCTCGACGGGTCCCTCGGCGAAGGTCTCCAGACGGATCTTCGGCCCCTGGAGGTCGGCGAGGACGCCGACGGCACGGCCGGTCTTCGTGGCGGCCGAGCGGACGCGGTCGTACCGCCCCTGGTGCTCGGCGTGGGTGCCGTGGCTGAAGTTGAAGCGGGCCACATTCATACCGGCTTCGATCAGCGAGACGAGCTGCTCTTCGGAGTCGACGGCGGGGCCCAGCGTGCAGACGATTTTGGAACGGCGCATGGGGGCGATCCTATCGGTTTGTTTCGCTACGGAATATTCCGTCTGGTGGAATCTACAAATGGGCGGAAGTGCGCTCAGGCGTTGCGGTCGCGGACCAAGGCGAAAGTCTGCGTCGCGATCTCCAGTTCTTCGTCGGTCGGCACCACGGCGACGGCCACGCGCGCGTACTCCGGCGAAATGAGCCGTGCTTCGTCGGAACGTACGGAATTGAGTTCGCCGTCGACCGCGAGCCCCAGCTCCTCCAGGCCCGCCACCGCCGCCTCGCGCACCGGCGCGGCGTTCTCGCCGACGCCCGCCGTGAACGCGATGGCGTCGACCCGGCCGAGCACGGCGTAATAGGCGCCGATGTATTTCTTCAGGCGGTGTACATAGATGTCGAAGGCGAGCGCGGCCTCCTTGTCGCCCTCGTCGATACGGCGCCTGATCTCCCGCATGTCGTTGTCGCCGCAGAGCCCGATCAGACCGCTCTTCTTGTTGAGCAGGACGTCGATCTCGTCGATGGACATTCCGCCGACCCGGGCCAGATGGAAGATGACCGCCGGGTCCATGTCGCCGGAACGGGTACCCATCACGAGCCCCTCAAGCGGCGTGAGCCCCATCGAGGTGTCGACGCACTGCCCGCCCCGCACGGCCGACGCGGAGGCGCCGTTGCCCAGGTGCAGGACGATCACGTTGACGTCTTCGGGGGCCTTGTCGAGCAGCTTCGCCATCTCGCGCGAGACGTACGCGTGCGAGGTGCCGTGGAAGCCGTAGCGCCGCACGCGGTGCTCGTCGGCCGTCTTCACGTCCATCGCGTAACGCGCCGCGGACTCCGGCATCGTCGTGTGGAACGCGGTGTCGAAGACGGCGACCTGGGGGAGGTCGGGACGGAGCACCTGGGCGGTGCGGATGCCGGTGATGTTGGCCGGGTTGTGCAGCGGGGCCACCGGCACCAGGCGCTGGATCTCGGCGAGCACCTCGTCGGTGATCACGGTCGGCTCGGTGAACTTCAGGCCGCCGTGCACCACCCGGTGGCCGATCGCGGCCAGCTCGGGGGAGTCGAGGCCGAGGCCGTCGGTGGCCAGCTCCTCGGCGACGGCCTTCAGCGCCGCCTCGTGGTCGGCGATCGGCTCCTCGCGCTCGCGAGACGTGGCGCCACCGCCGGTCAGCGGGGTGTGCTTGAGCCGTGAGGTCTCCTCGCCGATCCGCTCGACCAGGCCGACGGCCAGGCGTGAGCTGTCGCGCATGTCGAGCAGCTGGTACTTCACCGACGAGGAGCCGGAGTTGAGGACGAGTACGCGAGTGGCGGTCACTGAGGGAGACGCTTTCTGTGGGGGGTCAGGCGGAGGGCGTGGGCGTCTGGGCCTGGGCCTGGATCGCCGTGATGGCGACGGTGTTGACGATGTCCTGGACGAGCGCGCCGCGGGACAGGTCGTTGACCGGCTTGCGCAGACCCTGGAGGACCGGGCCGACGGCGATCGCGCCCGCCGAGCGCTGCACGGCCTTATAGGTGTTGTTGCCGGTGTTGAGGTCCGGGAAGATCAGCACGCTGGCCTGGCCCGCGACGTCGGACTCCGGCAGCTTGGTCGCGGCGACGGAGGGCTCCACGGCCGCGTCGTACTGGATCGGGCCCTCGATCTTCAGGTCGGAGCGGGTCGCCCGCACCAGCTCGGTGGCCGCGCGGACCTTGTCGACGTCGGCGCCGGAGCCCGACGTGCCCGTCGAGTACGAGAGCATCGCGATCCGCGGCTCCACGCCGAACTGCTCGGCGGTGGCGGCCGCCTGGACGGCGATGTCCGCGAGCTGCTCCGCGTTCGGGTCCGGGTTCACCGCGCAGTCGCCGTACACGAGGACCTTGTCGGCCAGGCACATGAAGAAGACCGAGGAGACGATGCTCGCCTCCGGCTTGGTCTTGATGATCTCGAAGGCGGGCCGGATGGTGGCGGCCGTGGAGTGCACCGAGCCGGAGACCATGCCGTCGGCGAGGCCCTCCTGGACCATCAGCGTGCCGAAGTAGTTCACATCGGCCACCACGTCGTACGCGAGCTCGACGCTGACGCCCTTGTGGGCGCGCAGCTCGGCGTACTTGGTGGCGAAACGCTCCCGCAGCTCGGAGGTGCCCGGGTCGATGAGCTCGGAGTCGGCGAGGTCCACGCCGAGGTCCGCGGCCTTCTTGCGGATCTGCTCGACCGGGCCGAGCAGGGTCAGGTCGCAGACTCCGCGGCGGAGCAGGACGTCCGCGGCGCGCAGGACGCGCTCCTCGGTGCCCTCGGGAAGGACGACGCGGCGCTTGTCGGAGCGGGCCTGCTCAAGCAGCTTGTGCTCGAACATCATCGGCGTGACGCGGTCGCTGCTGGGCGCCGAGACGCGGTTGAGCAGGTCGGCGGTGTCGATGTGCCGCTCGAACAGACCGAGCGCGGTCTCCGCCTTGCGGGGCGTCGCCGCGTTCAGCTTGCCTTCGAGCGCGAAGAGCTCGGCGGCCGTCGGGAAGGAGCCGCCGGAGACGGCGACCACCGGGGTCCCGGGGGCGAGTCGGTCGGCGAGGGTGAGGATCTCCTGGCCCGGCTGTTCGTTCAGGGTCAGCAGGACGCCCGCAATGGGCGGCGTGCCCGCGCTGTGCGCGGCGAGCGAGCCCACCACCAGGTCGGCGCGGTCGCCGGGGGTGACCACCAGGCAGCCGGGGGTCAGGGCGTTCAGGAAGTTCGGCAGCATGGCGCCGCCGAAGACGAAGTCCAGGGCGTCGCGCGCGAGCCCCGCGTCGTCGCCCAGGAGCACCCGGCCTCCGAGGGCGTGGGTGATCTGCGCGACCGTGGGCGCGGAGAGCGCGGGCTCGTCGGGCAGCACGTAGCAGGGCACGGGCAGTCTGGCTTCGAGCCGCTCGTGTATCTCGTCGCGGTCGGCGGGCGCCACCCGGTTGGTGATCATCGCGAGTACGTCGCAGCCCAGGCTGTCGTACGCCCGGTAGGCGTTGCGGGTCTCGGCGCGCACCGACTCGGCGGTCTGGTTCTTGCCGCCGACGACGGGGAGCACGGAGGCGCCGAACTCGTTCGCGAGGCGGGCGTTGAGCGCCAGCTCGTCGGGGAGCTGGGTGGCGGCGAAGTCGGTGCCGAGCACCAGGACGACCTCGTAGTCGCGCGCCACCCGGTGGAAGCGGTCCACGAGCTGCGAGACCAGCTCGTCGGTGCCCTGCTCGGCCTGGAGCGCGGACGCCTCGTGGTAGTCCATGCCGTACACCGTCGAGGCGTCCTGCGAGAGGCGGTAGCGGGACCGCAGCAGGTCGAAGAGGCGGTCGGGCCCGTCGTGGACGAGCGGGCGGAAGACGCCGACCCGGTCGACCCGGCGGGTCAGGAGTTCCATCACTCCCAGCTCGACCACCTGGCGGCCGTCGCCGCGGTCGATCCCGGTCACGTACACGCTGCGCGTCACGCGTGCTCTCCCCTTCTTCGCTACTGCTCCGCTGCCCGCCGATGGCCGTCCTTCGGCCACTGATGGCTGCCTGCCGGTGAATGGACAAATGACCCGATATCGCGGCTGTGTCCCCTTGACGATACCTCTGCGGCTGGCTGGGTCGCCCGCCGGACGAAAGGCCCCGGGTCAAGGGCCATAAGGCCCCTGCCCCCGGATCGCACGCGCATCCGTCGGACATCCGTGAGCGGCGACCCCCCTCCGGCCGTGGAACAATCGGATCGGCTCACAAGTACCAACAGCGAGCAGGAGACACAGCGCGATGCGTATCGGAATTCTCACCGCGGGCGGCGACTGCCCGGGCCTCAACGCAGTGATCCGGTCGGTCGTGCACCGCGCCGTCACGCACTACGGCGACGAGGTCATCGGCTTCGAGGACGGCTACGCGGGCCTGCTCGACGGGCGCTACCGCCCCCTCGACCTGAACGCGGTCAGCGGCATCCTGGCCCGCGGCGGCACGATCCTCGGCTCGTCCCGCCTGGAGCGCGACCGGTTCCGCGCCGCCTGCGAGAACGCCCCCGCGCTCGCCAAGGAGATCGGCTTCGACGTGCTGATCCCGATCGGCGGCGAGGGCACCCTGACGGCCGCCAAGATGCTGTCGGACGCGGGCCTGCCCGTCGTCGGCGTCCCGAAGACCATCGACAACGACATCTCCTCCACGGACCGCACCTTCGGCTTCGACACGGCCGTCGGCGTGGCGACCGAGGCCATGGACCGCCTCAAGACCACCGCCGAATCGCACCAGCGCGTGATGGTCGTCGAGGTCATGGGCCGCCACGCGGGCTGGATCGCCCTGGAGTCCGGCATGGCGGGCGGCGCCCACGGCATCTGCCTGCCCGAGCGGCCCTTCGACCCCGCCGACCTGGTCGCGCTGGTCGAGGAGCGGTTCTCGCGCGGCAAGAAGTTCGCGGTGATCTGCGTCGCCGAGGGCGCGCACCCGCAGGACGGCACGATGAACTACGGCAAGGGCGCGATCGACCAGTTCGGCCACGAGCGCTTCCAGGGCATCGGCACGGCCCTCGCGTACGAACTGGAGTCCCGCCTCGGCAAGGAGGCCAAGCCGGTCATCCTCGGCCACGTCCAGCGCGGCGGCACCCCCACGGCCTACGACCGCGTCCTCGCGACCCGCTTCGGCTGGCACGCGGTGGAGGCGGCGCACCGCGAGGAGTACGGCAGGATGACGGCGCTGCGCGGCACGGACATCACGATGGTGCCGCTCGCGGAGGCGGTCACGGAGCTGAAGACCGTGCCGAAGGACCGGATGGACGAGGCGGAGTCGGTCTTCTAGACGTCCGCGCTTCGCTCTACGGGGCCGGGGCTTTAGTCCCGGCCGCCCCCGACCAAAGGCCAGAAATGTTCGAGGATTCGGTCCAGGAAGTCACGGCCCGCCTCCCCGGAGGCGTCGGAACCCGCCCCGCCGCCCCAGCTCAGGGTCCGCGCCATCCGTGACTGGTAGTCCTCGTGCATCTGCCGCAGCACGCCCTCGACCTGCCGCCGTTCCAGAGGCAGCAGCTTGGTGACCGGTCGTACGTACCCCTGCCAGCGGGTGGTGACGGCGCTGCGCAGCAGCTCGGCGAGCGGCTCGGCGCGGCCGGTCACGTGCACGAAGTCGGCCAGCGCGAGATCGAGGACCCGGGCGAGCGCCGCGGACTGCCGCTCGTTCCCGCGCCAGGTGCCGGTCTCCTCCATGAGCAGGTACGACTGGATCTCCACGCCCGCCGCGCGCGCGACGTCCTCGGGCGCGAGGCCGCGCGCCAGCCGGTGCTCGCGCAACGTCCGCGCCGCGCCCATGAGTTCACCGGGCGAGCACCACAGCGTCGCGGCCAGGGCGGTCAGCTCGGCGGAGGTGGGCGAGGCGAGCCCGCGTTCCCACGCCATAATCGTGTCGGGCGTGATGTGGGCGAGCCCGTAGCTCGCGCGCATGCCGTACGCGACGTGACCCGGCGCCATGCCGAGGGCCTCGCGCAGCCGGCGGGCGGCGGGGAAGTTGAAGGGCGGCGTGGGCTGGTGCGGCGGTTGGCTCGGTTGCACGGGCACACCGTAGGCGCCAGCGGGGGTGGCGACTACGGTGTGTTCCTACGAGGTTGCGGATTGGTGCGAAAGTCCTAGGGTGACCCGCCGGACAGGCCCTAGCGGTTGATGGCCTGGATCTCCTCCACCACCACGTCCTGATCGGCCCCGAACTCGCCGTTGGGCAGGGCCTGTTCGCCGTTCACGCCGGTGCCCACCCAGTGGATCTTCCAGGTGACCGTCGCCTTCAGCGGGAACGAGCCCTTGCCGGACGAGCGCAGGTACTTCACGCCGCAGGGCGGGGTCTCCTTCGACTTGCCCTTGGCGTACGGCTCGCCGATCCCGTTCTTCGTGAGGTCGCAGACGCCGGAGGCGGGGTACGTCTCGGCGTCCGGCGTGCCCGGGTCGATCCTGAGCGAGACCGGCTCGGCGGTCGTCGTCGCCTCGATGCCGAGGACCGGCACCGACGCCGTCACCGACACCGGCTTGAACTCCGCGCCGTCCAGCCACGCCCACGTCGGCAGGTTCACCTTCGTCGTGGCCTTCGGGGCGAGCGACACCTTCGTGCCGGGCACGCGGATCTCGGCGAGCGCGAGCTTCGCGAGGATCTCCGGGTCGATCGCCTCGGGCGCGTCGGCCGGGGGCGGATCACCCTTGTCGACCCAGAAGGTCTCCTTCTTGCACGAGTCCCAGCCGGGCGGATACGACTTGTTGGGGAACGACGTCCACCAATAGCCCTTCCCGGCCTTGTCCATGTTGAAGTCCTTGTACGGCTCGCCCTCGACGTACTTCTTGCGCTGCGCCGCGTCCCACTCGTAGCCCGTGGAGTCCACCGACCAGACCGCCTCGCGCTCCTTCTTGAACTCGGCGGGCGTGTAGGTGGGGCCGTACCAGCACGGCGGCGGCTTGTAGGTGCCCGTGGGGGCGATCGCGCCGGTCCTGGGGCCCGCGCCGTTCTTGGAGCGGTCGTAGACGATGCCGCCCGCCGAGGCGAGCAGGGATCCGCCCTTCTGGTCGCCGCCGACCTCCGGCGTCGCCGCCGGGGTGCCGCCGCCGACGCCCTTCTCGGCCGCGGCGGGTCCCGCGGTCAGCAGTACGCAGCTCACGGCCGCCGTGGCCGCGAGCCACACGGTCCTGCGCTTCATGGTTGGCATGTGTCGCTCCCCCGAGTCGCGTTCAGTTTCGTGGTGACCCAGACGCCCGCGTCGTTCTTGCGCAGCTCCGCCGCGTACAGCACGTAACTGTTCTTCGTGGCGGGCGACTTGTCGATCGAGTTCTTCTTCAGGTACTTGTCGTAGACCTTGCTCTGGTCCTCGCAGTACGTGAGGGCCGCGCTGCCTCCGTCGGCCGTGACGGTCGCGGCGTAGTAGCGGTAGGCGCCGGTGGTGCGCGCCTTCGCCTTCACGTAGGCCTCGACGTACTTCTGGGCCTGGGCCGCCGCCTCTTCCTGGTGGTAGAAGCGCATCGCCTTCTCGGCCGGATCCTTGTCGGCGATGGCCATGTCGACCGTCTGGATGGCCTGTTCCCGGTCCGCGAGCACCGCGTCCTTCGCCTTGTCGCCCGTCTTCTTCCACTCGAACGCGTACGTGAGGTCCGAGGGCAGCTCGATCTTCGGCCGGTCCGCCTGCCGCGCGGGCTCGCTCGGCGCCTTCGACTTCTGCCGCTCCCCGCCCTGCTCCGCACCGGCGATCTTGTCGGAGTCCTTGGCGTCGTCGCCGCTGCCGCACGACGACAGGAGCAGGGCTGCGGACGCGGTGAGCGCGGCCGTCGCTAGGCGGAGAGGGCGGTTCACTGTCGGCTCCTGGCGGGATGGGAGGTGGCGCGAGTTCAGCACGCTAGTCCGAGCCGATGGCTGATACCAGATGGTTGAGTGGTGACGAATGGGGTGCGGGGGACGTATGCCTGCGAAGTCATGTCACAGTTCTGTGCCGGGCGGCTCAGATCAGCCTTTTACCGCTCCGCCCAGTGCGAAGCCGCCGCCCAGGCGGCGGGAGACCAGGACGTACAAGAGGATCACCGGGGTCGAGTAGATGATCGAGAACGCGGCCAGCTGGCCGTAGACCACGGTGCCCTTGTTTCCGAAGAAGTCGTTGATGCTGACCGACGCGGGCATCTGTTCCGGGGTGAGCAGGAGCATGAAGGGGACGAAGAAGTTGCCCCACATCATGACGAACGAGAAGACGGTCACCACCGCCACGCCCGGGCCCATGAGGGGCAGCACGATCCGGAGCAGGGACTGGAACGACGACGCGCCGTCCGTCCACGCCGCCTCCTCCAGCTCCTTGGGCACGCCGTCCATGAAGTTCTTCATCAGCCAGATGGCGAACGGGAGTTGGGAGGCGGCGAAGAAGAAGATCGTGCCCTGCATCGTGTCGATCAGGTCGACCTGCACGAACAGCGCGTACACCGGGACCATGATCGCGGTGATCGGCAGGCTCGTCGCGAACAGGATCGTCAGCATGAAGGGGCGGTTCAGGCGCGACTTGTAGCGCGAGAGCGGGTAGGCGGCCAGTGCCGCGCAGACCACCGTGAGCAGGGTGCCGCCGCCGCACAGCAGCAGGCTGTTGAGGAGCGGGGTGAAGGTGATCTCGGGGGTCAGGACCTTGTCGTAGTTGTCCAGGGTGAGGCTGCTGGGGACGCGTACCTTGAGGTCCGCCTTCGGGTCGAAGGAGGACAGGACCACCCAGGCCAGCGGGAGTACGAACGCGGCGGCCACGGCGAGCAGGCCCGCGTCGGCCGCCAGGCGGTGGGTGGTGCGGCGGGAGAGTCTGTTGCTGCTCCGCTTCGGCTTCACTTTCAGACCTCCGTGCGCAGCAGGCGCATGTAGACCAGGGAGAACAGCGAGCCGACCAGGAGGAGCAGCAGGGCCACCGCCGTGCCGTAGCCGATCATGCTTTTCTGGAAGGCCTGTTCGTACATGAACAGGGGGAGCGTCTGGCTGCGGTTGCCCGGGCCGCCGCGGGTCATCACCCAGATCAGGCCGAAGACGGAGAGCGTCTGCAGGGTGTTGAGCATGAGGTTCGTGCCGATGGAGCGGCGGATCATCGGCAGCGTGATGTGCCACATGCGGCGCCAGCCGCTCGCGCCGTCCATCTCGGCGGCCTCCGTGATCTCTTTGGGGATCTCGTTGAGCGCGGCGGAGTAGACCAGCATCGAGAAGGCCGTTCCGCGCCAGACGTTCGCGAACGAGACCGCCAGGATCGGGAGCGTGAACATCCAGTTCTGGGAGGGGAGATGGAGGAAGTCGAGGACGGCGTTGAGGGTGCCCTCGCGGCGGAAGAAGGCGTAGAGGAGGAAGCCCGCGACCACCTCCGGGAGGACCCAGGCGGTGACGACGATCGCGCCGGTGAAGGTGCGGACCGGCTTCGACGCGCGCTGCATGAAGGAGGCGAGGGCGAGGCCCAGGGTGTTCTGGCCGATCAGGGAGGAGAGGACGGTGAAGACGAGGGTCAGCCAGACGGCGTTGAGGAAGCGTTCGTCGCCGAAGGCTTCGCGGAAGTTCGCGAAGCCCACGAAGCTGGATTCGGCCTGGCCGGTGAGTTGGAGGTCGGTGAAGGCGATGTAGGCGCAGTAGCCGATGGGTCCTGCGAGGAAGAGGAGCAGGAGGATGGTGGCGGGGGAGACGGGGAGGGCTCGGAGTAGGGCTCGGCGGGTGCGGTGTGCGCGGTGCGTGTGGGGTGCGGTGGTCACTTTGCGGCACTCACTCTCTGCGGGTGGTGCGGGGGTTCGCCTCGGGGCCGTCGTGGGGGCGGGGCCGCGGCGGTATGTCCGTCCTCGCCGTCCCAGAGCCTTGCCACACCACGGGCACCTCGGCTCGTGGCCCCCAGTGCTCCGGGCGGACATACCGCCACGTCCCCTCAGACCGGTTCAGCGGCTGCGGGTCCGCTCCGCTGTGGGCAATCGTGCCGCTGGGCGAGTGGGGTCTCCCCTGCTCGAGCGAAGCCGAGAGCTTGGGGAAGGGTGGGCACAGCCCCCGGTGCCGAGGGGCGATAACCGGGGCTTCGGCTACTTCTGGGTTACTGCGCCGTCCGTCGCCGAGGACACCTCTTCGTCGTACGAGGACGCCGCCTTGTCGACCGACGCGTCGCCCGTCGTCACCGACTCCATCGCCTCCTGGATCGCCGTGGAGACCTTGGGGTACGCCGGGTACGCCGGGCGGTAGTTCGTCGTGGCCACCAGGTCCGTGAAGAACTTGATGCCGGGCTGGGCCTTCACGTAGGCGGGGTCGGCCGCTACGTCCTTGCGGACGGAGATGCCGGAGTTGGCGATGTACCACTTCTGCGCGTTCGCCTTCGTCTGCATCGTCTCGATGAACTTGAAGGCGAGATCGGGGTTGTCCGCCTTGGAGGGGATCGCCCAGGTCCAGCCGCCGGACATGCTCACCTTGCCGGGCGCCTGGCCGTGCTGCGTCGGCATGGGGGCGAGGCTCAGCTTCTTCGACCACTCGGGCCATTCGTGGCCCGCGCCCTTGCCCCAGTCCTGGGGGAGCCAGGAGCCGTCCAGGTTGATGCCCAGCTTGTCCTCGGGCAGGAGTTCACCGCGTACGCGGGTCGCGAAGTTGGGGTCGAGCGCGTCCGAGACGTCCGGGCCGAGCTTCTCCTTGTAGACCGTCTCCACGAAGCTCAGGGAGTCCTTGAAGCCCTTGCTGCCGGTGACCCATTTCTTGGACTTCGGGTCGTACAGGGGGTTCTTGCCCGTGCCGTACGCCAGCATCTCGAAGCCCTGCATCGAGGCCGCCTCACCCGCGGGCTTGCCCGTGTAGACGTTCAGGGGGGTGACGTCTGGGACCTTCTTCTTGATGGTGCGGGCCGCGTCCAGGACCTCGTCCCAGGTCTTCGGCTGCCAATTGGCCGGTAGGCCCGCCTTCTTGAAGATGGCGTTGCTGTACCAGAGGCCCCTGGTGTCGGTGCCGTCGGGGACGCCGTACGTCTTGCCGTCGGCCGCCTTCGCCGCCGACTTGGACGTGTCGATGAACTGATCCCAGTCCTGCCACTTGTCCAGGTAGGAGTCGAGCGGCTTCAAGTACCCGCTGGTGATGTCCGAGTTGATGAGGAACGTGTCCTCGTAGACCAGGTCGGGAGCGGTCTTGGGGGAGCGGAGCATCTGCTGGAGCTTGGTGTAGTACTCCGAGTCCGGCGCCTTGATGGGCACCAGCTTGACCTTCTTGCCGGGGTTCGCCTTCTCGAACTGCTTCTTGACGTCCGCCAGATAGGTGTCCATGACCCTGATCTGGTTGTCCGTGGACTGTTTGAAGGAGACCTTCACGGTGTCCGGGTCGTCGCCGGAGCCCGAGCCGCACGCGGTGAGGGTGCCTGCGGCGAGCAGGGTGGCGGCGGCGAGGAGCAGCGGGGTGGTGGTAGGGCGCACGGGCACGACCTCCTACTGGCCGACGCGGCCGGGTTGCCACGTGGGGGCCGCAACGCGGGGTTGCCCGGTGAACGTAAGGGCGGGCTCGGAGCAAGGTCAATGCCCGTGCGGTGGCTCGGCGTTGATGCTTGTCAATGTCGTGACAACGTTGTTATGGGGGGTGGGGTGAGGGGGCAGCGGGGGTGCGGGTCACTCCGGGGCGGGGAGTCTGCGGTAGACCAGTTCCGGGCGGCCCACTTGGCCGTACTGGGGGCTGCGCGCCGCGTGTCCCGTCTCCACCAGGTGTTCCAGATAGCGCCGCGCGGTGATCCGGGACAGGCCCGCCGACCGGGCGGCCGCGGCGGCGGTCAGGCCGTCGGGGGCCGCGCGCAGGGTGCGTACGACGCGTTCCAGGGTGGGGCCGCTGAGGCCCTTGGGGAGGGCGGCGGGGCCCGGTGCGCGCAGCGTGGCGAGCGCGCGGTCCACCTCGTCCTGGCCGGTGGCCTCGCCGTCGGCGGCGGCCGTGCGGAACTCCGCGTAGCGGGTCAGGCGGTCGCGCAGGGTGGCGAAGGTGAAGGGCTTGAGGACGTACTGCACCACGCCGAGCGAGACGCCCTCGCGGACCACCGCCAGGTCACGGGCCGACGTCACCGCGATGACATCTGTCGGGTGGCCCGCGGCGCGCAGGGAGCGGGCCAGCTGGAGGCCGTGCCCGTCGGGCAGGTGCAGGTCGAGGAGGATCAGGTCGATGGGGGCGCGGTCCAGGACGCGGCGCGCCTCGGCGGCGGAGTGCGCGGGCTTCTCGGTGGACTCGAAGCCGGGGACGCGGTTCACGTAGAGGACGTGGGCGTCGGCCGCGACGGGGTCGTCCTCGACTACGAGTACGCGGATGGTCACCTGCTGCCTCCCGTGGTGTGGACGAGGGTGACCTCGAACTGGGCGCCGCCGTCCGGGGATTCCTCGATCGTCAGGGTGCCGCCGTTGCGCGTCACCGTCTGGTGGACCAGGGCCAGGCCGAGGCCCCTGCCGGTGGCCGCCTTGGTCGACCAGCCCCGTTCGAGGACCGCTTCGCGCTGGGCCGGGTCGACTCCGGGGCCGGTGTCCGCGACGCGCAGGAGCAGG
The DNA here is from genome assembly GCF_008704495.1 of Streptomyces kanamyceticus. Taxonomy (NCBI): domain Bacteria; kingdom Bacillati; phylum Actinomycetota; class Actinomycetes; order Kitasatosporales; family Streptomycetaceae; genus Streptomyces; species Streptomyces kanamyceticus. Next base: position 3,293,581 of record NZ_CP023699.1, on the reverse strand, counting down.
CCCGCCGTGTCCGCGCGGGCCGTCACGGTGACCCGGGCCGCGGGGGAGCCCTGGGCCGCGTCGACCGCGTTGTCGATGAGGTTGCCGAGGACCGTGACGAGGTCGCGGGGCGGCAGGGAGGCCGGGAGCATGCCGTCGTCGATGCTGCTGTCGGGGGAGACGACGAGTTCGACGCCGTGTTCGTTGGCCTGTGCGGCCTTGCCGAGGAGGAGGGCCGCGAGGACGGGTTCGCTGACCGCCGCGACCACCTGGTCGGTCAGGGCCTGCGCCAGTTCCAGTTCCGCGGTGGCGAAGTCGACGGCCTCCTCGGCGCGGTCGAGTTCGATGAGGGAGACCACGGTGTGCAGCCGGTTGGCGGCCTCGTGGGCCTGCGAGCGCAGGGCGCGGGTGAAGCCGCGCTCGGAGTCCAGCTCGCCGGTGAGCGCCTGGAGCTCGGTGTGGTCGCGCAGCGTCACGACCGTGCCGCGCCGTTCCCCGCCGGTCACCGGTGAGGTGTTGACGACGACCACGCGGTCGGCGGTCAGATGCACCTCGTCGACGCGCGGCTCGGCGGCCAGGAGCGCGCCGGTGAGCGGGGCGGGCAGGCCGAGGTCCGCGACGTTGCGGCCCACGGTGTCGCCGGTGACGCCGAGCAGCTCGCGGCCGCCGTCGTTGATCAGCGCGATGCGGCGCTGTCCGTCGAGCATGAGCAGTCCCTCGCGCACCGCGTGCAGGGCCGCCTCGTGGTAGTCGTGCATGCGGCTGAGTTCGGCGGCGTTCATGCCGTGGGTGCTGCGGCGCAGGCGGGCGTTGATGACGTACGTCCCGATGCCGCCGAGGACGAGTGCGGCGGCCGCGACGCCGAGCAGCGCGAGCAGCTGGCCGCGCGCCTTCGCGGTGATCTCCTGGATGGTGATCCCCGCGCTGACCAGGCCGACGATCGGCCCGTCCGCGTCGTCGCCCGCCCGGATCGGCGTGACCACGCGTACGGAGGCGCCGAGGGTCCCTGTGTACGTCTCGGAGAAGGTCCTGCCGCGCAGCGCCTCGGCCCGGTGGCCGAGGAAGCGCTCGCCGATGCGGTGCTTGTCGGGGTGGGTCCAGCGGATGCCGCGCGGGTCCATGATCGTCACGAAGTCGACGCCCGTGTGCCGCTGCACCCGGCTCGCGTACGGCTGGAGCTCTCGCGTCGGGTCGTCGCCCGCGATCGCCTCGCGCACGGAGGGCGAGTCCGCGACCGCCCGGGCCGCCGCGGTCGCCTGGCGCCGCGCGCCTTCCTCCGCCTGGTGCTTGTCGCTCACGTACGTGAAGAGCGCGCACCCGGCGACCACCACCGTGACCAGCACGATCTGCATCGCGAAGAGCTGGCCCGCCAGGCTGCGCGGCAGGCGGCGCGGGCGGCGTGGACGGGTGCGGGGCATGTGGCAAGTCTGCCTGGTCGGTTAAGTGCGAACTAAATGAACGCAAGGGTGACCGCCCTCACAGGGCGAGAGATAGTCACCGGGATCGCCCAGGACGTGAGCCGCACGCACTGCGGGCAGCCGCGCACTCGCCGGGCACGTGATCCACGTCCACCGCGAGCGCGCCACCGATGTGCGTATCTCGCGAGCGCGTCACCACCGACACGCTCCGGGGATACGTCACCCAACGCCGACGACGTCGTTCAAGGAGGGCCCCGTGACCAGCACGGCCGACCCACACGCGGCACCCGCAGCCAAGCGGGACCGCACGCACTACCTCTACATCGCCGTCATCGGCGCCGCGCTGCTCGGTATCGCCGTCGGCTTCATCTGGCCGGACTTCGCCAAGGAGCTCAAGCCGGTCGGCGCTGGCTTCGTGAGCCTGATCAAGATGATGATCTCGCCCATCATCTTCTGCACGATCGTGCTCGGCGTCGGCTCGGTGCGCAAGGCCGCGAAGGTCGGCAAGGTGGGCGGGCTCGCGCTCGCCTACTTCATGGCGATGTCGGTCATCGCGCTCGCCATCGGCCTGCTGGTCGGCAACATCCTGCACCCGGGCTCGGGCATGGACATCAGCCAGTCCGAGAAGGACGCGGGCCACACCGCGGCCGACGAGGCGGACAAGGGCCTCGTCGACTTCGCGCTCGGCATCATCCCCAAGACGATGGTCTCCGCGTTCACCCAGGGCGAGGTGCTCCAGACGCTGCTCGTCGCGCTGCTCGTGGGCTTCGCGCTGCAGGCGATGGGCCGCTCCGGCGAGCCGGTGCTCCGCGGCATCGAGCACATCCAGAAGCTGGTCTTCCGGGTGCTCGGGATGATCATGTGGGCCGCTCCGGTGGGCGCGTTCGGCGCGATGGCCGCCGTCATCGGCGAGACCGGCGTGGCCGCGCTCAAGGCGCTCGCCACGATCATGATCGGGTTCTACGTCACCTGCGCCCTGTTCGTCGTCGTCGTGCTCGGCACGCTGGTGCGCATGGTGACCGGGGTCAACCTCTTCAAGCTCCTGAAGTACCTGGGCAGGGAGTTCCTGCTGATCCTCTCCACCTCCTCGTCCGAGTCCGCGCTGCCGCGGCTCATCGCGAAGATGGAGCACCTGGGCGTCAGCCGTCCCGTCGTCGGCATCACCGTCCCGACGGGCTACTCCTTCAACCTCGACGGCACCATGATCTACCTGACCATGGCCTCGCTGTTCATCGCCGAATCCATGCACCAGCCGCTCGGCGTCGGCGAGCAGATCTCGCTGCTGCTCTTCATGATGATCGCGTCCAAGGGCGCGGCGGGCGTCTCGGGTTCGGGCATCGCGGTCCTCGCGAGCGGACTCCAGTCGCACAAGCCCGCCCTCGTCGACGGCGTCGGCCTGATCATCGGTGTCGACCGCTTCATGAGCGAGGCCCGCGCCCTCACCAACTTCGCGGGCAACGCGGTCGCCACCTTGCTGATCGGCACCTGGACCAAGGAAGTCGACAAGGAACGGGTCACCGCGGTGCTCGCGGGCCAACTGCCCTTCGACGAGAAGACGTTGGTCGACGACGAGCACGGGGCGCGGGACGCGGCGGACGCGAGCACGGAGGCGGACGCCGTGCCGGAGCCGCGGAGTGGCGGCAAGGAGCCCGCGAAGGTGCTGTAACGACGGGCCGCAAGGCCCCCCTGGTACCGGCCCCACCGGAACGGGGCCCGACCCGCGCCGCCCGCGACGTACGAGACTCCCCCCTCGTGCGTCGTGGGCGGCGCTTTCGCGTACGTCGAGGTGGTCGAGCTCTGGGGGCGCGCCGTCAGGCCGCGAGGTTCTCGATGATCTCCCGCACGCGGTCCGCGGGGACGCCCGCCGAGAGCAGGGCCGTCGACGCGGCGGCCAGGCCCGCGTCCTTCGGGTCGAGCAGGCCGTCGTTGACGGCCTCCATCAGGCCGAAGAGCTGCTGTTCGTGGACGTACGCGAGGGCGGCGGGCGGCAGGGTCGAGGTGAAGTCGCCCGACCGCAGGCCCTGTTGGAGTACGTTCACGCACTGCTCGCGGACCGGTGCGAGGCGTTGTCTGATGCCCTCCATCGCGACGCTGCGCTGGGCGAGGGCGACGAGCAGGCGGTAGCCGTCGGCGATCTCCCAGATGGCGATCATCGAGTGGGCGATCGACTCGGCGGGGTCGTCCGACTGGGCGCGTCCCGAGGCGTGGGCCGCGGCGACCGCCTCGACCGCGCCGTCGATGAGCGCGCCGATCAGCGCGTCCCTGCTGGGGAAGTGGCCGTACACCGTCCTGCGGACGACGCCGGCGGCGCGCGCGATCTGGTCCATGGACGCTTCCGGGTCGCGCAGCAGCTCGGCGAGTGCCACCTCCAGGATGCGGCGGCGGTTGGCGTCGGCTCGGCTCATGGGCTCCATTGTGCACGCGCCCGTTTTGCACGGCACTGTGCAATGGCGTAAGTTGCACAGTCGTGTGTAATTGCACAGTGCTGTGCAAGGTCACCGGGCAAGCAGGAACGCACGTGAACCATGGAAGGGTGAGGCTTCGGTGGCTCTGCTCATGAAGCAACCGGTCGAGGAGATGAAGCAGCCGTACGCACGGCGCTGGTGGGCACTTGGCGTGCTCTGCCTGAGCCTGCTGATCATCGTGATGGCGAACACGGCGCTGACCGTCGCCGCCCCCGACATGACCAAGGACCTCGGGCTCTCCAGCTCGGACCTGCAGTGGGTCATCGACGGCTACACCGTGCCGTACGCGGCCCTGATGCTGCTGCTCGGCGCGATCGGCGACAAGTACAGCAGGCGCGGCGCGCTGGTGCTCGGTCTCGTCGTCTTCGGCGCGGGATCGGTCGCGGGCTCGCTGGTGGACAGCTCCGGCGGGGTCATCGCGGCCCGCGCGGTGATGGGCTTCGGCGCGGCGATGATCATGCCCGCCACGCTCTCGCTGCTCGCCGCGACCTTCCCGCGCGCCGAGCGGGCCAAGGCGATCGTGCTGTGGACCGCCACGGCCGGTCTCGCGATCGCGGCGGGGCCGCTGGTCGCGGGCGCGCTCCTGGAGAACCACGGCTGGTCGTCGACCTTCCTGATCAACGTGCCGATCGCCGCCCTCGCCATCGTCGGCGCGCTCGTCCTCGTGCCGCCGTCCAAGGCCGGACACAGCAACCGGATCGACTACGTCGGCGGCGCGCTCTCCGTCATCTGGACCGGCGCGCTCGTCTACATGATCATCCAGGGTCCGCACTTCGGCTGGGACGCGAAGGCGATCTCGGCGGCGGTCGTCGCGGGCGTGGCCCTGCTGGCCTTCATCGCCTGGGAGTTGCGTTACCCGCACCCGATCCTGGACGTCCGCCGCTTCCTGGACCGCCGCTTCGCGGGCTCGAACCTCGCGGTCGCGCTGTTCTTCCTCGCGGTCTTCGGCGCGTTCTACTACCTCACCCAGCACCTCCAGTTCGTGCTCGGCTACAACCCGCTGGAGACGGGCGTGCGCATGCTGCCGCTCGCGGGCGCGGTCTTCGTCGGCTCGGCGCTCACGGGCTATCTGACCCCGCGCATCGGCATGAAGATCACGGTCTCGGCGGGCATGGTCGCGGGCACGGTGGCGCTTGCGCTGCTGACCCGGGTGGACTCCGGTTCCACGTACGGGGACTTCGTCGCCCCGCTGATCATCCTGGGCCTGGCCATCGGTCTGGCGCTCTCGCCCTGCACCGACGCGATCATGGGCGCGTTCCCCGAGTCCGAACTGGGCGTCGGCGGCGCGGTCAACGACACGTCCCTGGAGCTCGGCGGCTCGCTCGGCATCGCCATCCTCGGCTCGGTGCTCGCCAGTTCGTACTCCTCGAAGCTGTCCGACGCGGCCGCGGCCTCCGGCACGAAGCTGCCCGACGGCACGCTGGACACCGCGCAGGACTCCGTCGGCGCCGGATACGCGGTGGCGCAGGGCATCGGCGACCAGGCGCGCGAGGTCGCGGAGAAGGCGGCCCACGCGGGCTCCCCGCAGCAGGCCGCCCAGCTCAAGGGCCAGGCCGAACAACTCGCCCAGGGCGCGGGCAAGATGGCCGACGCGGTCGGCTCCGCCTTCTCGGACGCGGTGTCCCACACCAGCCTGATCGGCGCGGTGATCCTCGGCGCGGGCACAGTGCTCGTCGCGGCGCTGCTGCCGCGCAAGGGGCGGGGCGGGTCCGCGGCCTCCGACGAGGCGCAGCCGTCCGAGGACCGGTCGCCGGAGCCGCAGCTCCAGCGCTGAGCCGTACGTCTCCGTGTGCCGGGTCGTCCTCTTTCTTCCGGGGGCGGCCCGGCTTGCTGTTCGGGGTGGTCCGACCGGCCGGGCTCGGGCATGCTGCCGTCCATGGGGGCGCGGCAGGGCCGGTGGGGCATGCGGTGGCTGCTCGTCGGCGGGGTGGCGACCCTGTCGGCCGGTGGGGTCTGGGCGGTTCTGTCGATGCGGCGCGGGGGGCTTCAGCCGCAGGACGTGGCAGGGGTCCTCGGTCTCCCGCTGGGTGTGCTCGGGCTCCTGATCGGCTCGGCCCTCAGCCTGAGCGCCCTGCGCCTGCAGCGGGCGAGCGACGGTCTCGTGGTCGCCCTCGACCGGCTCGCGCGATCCGTCGAGGATGTCGAGGTCGCCGAGCGCACCCACATGCTCGGCACCGGAGCGCACCTCATCGACCTGCACGTCGACGTGGTACCCAGGCCCGGCGGCGCGGAGCCGCCGGGGCGCCAGCGTCTTTCCGACGTCGCGCGGTGGTACTGCGCCGCGCCGGGACGTCTGGTCGTCACCGGACCCCCGGGCGCGGGCAAGACCGTCCTCGCGGTCCATCTCGTGGTGCGTCTCCTCGCGGTGCGCGCGCCCGGTGCCCCCGTGCCGGTCCGTCTCTCGATCCGCGATCTGCCGCCGCCGCGCGCTCGTCGGTGGTGGGGGCTGCGCAGGGCCGTGGGCGGCTTCGAGCGCTGGCTGGTGGCCAGCCTCGTCAAGTCGTACGAGGTGGACGGCGCGACGGCGGTCGAGCTTGTCGCGCGGCGCCTGGTCGTGCCGGTGCTCGACGGCCTGGACGAGATGGACACCGAGGTCGCGGAGGACGGCTCGGACCGGGCCCGCGAGGCCCTGCGGGAGCTCAACGACTACCAGTGCGTGGACGGCAGCGCCCCGCTCGTGCTGACCTGCCGCGAGCGGCGCTACACCGAACTCGCCGAGCGTCACGAGTGGTTGCGCGAGGCGACGCTGCTGCGCATCGCCGGGGTGGACGCGGACCAGGCCCGTGCGTACGTCGAGTTGCGCTCCGACGGGCGGGTGTCGCCGATGGACGCGGTGGCCGACGCCATGCGCGCGGGGGCGGCGGGTCCCGCGGCGGCGGTCCTCGGCTCGCCCTTCTACCTGGGGCTCGCCTTCGCCGTGTACGGCGGCGACGCGACCCGCGCGCTGCACCCGGTGACGGATTTCCGCACCGAGGACGAGCTGCGCGAGTACCTCCTCGCGCGCTGCGTCCCCACCGCGACGGCCGCGGCGAACGCCGCCGCGCGGCAGGCCAGGACGAGCCTTGCGGGCGCGCGTTCGGCGCGGATCCGGCAGCGGGAGTACGACCCGGTGGCGGTCCATCGGTGGCTGCGGCACATGGCGGATCCGGAGGGCGGGATCGCGACGCTGGGGCGGGTCGTCGGGAAGTGGACCACGACGGCCCTGGTGGTGGGGGCCGCTCTGTCGCTGGTGTTGTCGGTCCTGCTCGTCGTTCCGGACGTGGTGGCGCGTTGGTTCCCCGAGGAGTGGTGGGAGCACCGTGCGGGTGCCAGGGAGTCCTGGACCTTCTCGGGGCTGCTCGCGGTCGCCTTCGGGGTCGGGTGGGCGGGCGTCGTGGGCGGGCGCGAGCCGTCACGTCCTTCGGAGCGGGTGCGGCAGCGACCCGCGCGGGCGGGCGAGCGGATGCTCGGCGCCGCCCGGTGGGCGTGCTGGACCGGCTTCCGGGCGCTGGTGCCCGCGGGCGCGCTGGTCCTTGGCGCGGCGTTCGCGTTCGAAAGTTGGTACGCGGACGTCCCGGACCTTGGGTGGTACGCGCTCGGAGTCGCGGCCGTTCCCGTGGTCGCGGGCGCCATGGCGGTCGACGAGGACTTCGTGGCCCACAGCGACCGGCGGGGGCTGATCGGCTGTGCGCTGCTGCCGGTGCTCGGCTGGCCCGCGGGGCTCGCGCTCCAGGGGATCGGCCCCGCGGCGTGGTTCCTCCTCTGCGTGTCCGCGCTGGTCGTCGCCCTCGCTCTGCTGGCGCGTCTCGGTATCGCGCGGCTCTACTCGACGGGAGGGGGAGCACTGGTGTGCGCCTATGTCTGGGACCCCGGCACTCTGGGCCCGGACGGCCGTTTCCTCGCGGGCGTCTCGGTGGGGGCGGCCCTCTCGTACGTCCTTGGATGCTGCCTGCTCGGCTCGCGCTCGGCGGAGCGCACGCGGGACGTGGCGCGGCGTGTGGGGCGAGGTCTCCGGTGGCTGCTTCCGCTCGCCATGGTCCTCGGGCCGCTCCTCGTCGGCATAGGAGCGGTGACCCAGCTCGGATTCGCCGGTGTCGTCTTCCTCGCCCTCACGTGGGCGACGCTGAACCTGATCGGCCAACTCATCTACGCCCTGCTCCTGTTGACGGCCCGCCTCCAGGGCCGGATGCCGCTGACCCCGGACGCCTTCCTCGCCTGGGCCTACCACGCGGGGCTGCTCCGCATCGTGGGCGGTGCCTACCAGTTCCGGCACAGCGAGCTCCAGGAGTGGCTGGCCAGGAACCCGGCCGTGCGCGGCTAGCCGTCAGGCGCCGGCGTTTCGGCTCACGTGCGTGATGAACGCGGACCAGGACGACGGGTGGAGGAGCAGGGCGGGGCCGTGGGGGTTCTTGGAGTCTCGTACGCCTATGCCGGTGCGGGGGGCCGTTAGGTCGGCGACCTCGACGCAGTTCTGGCCCGGGTCACTGTAAGTGGACTTGAACCAGACGTCCTCGCTGGCGAGTTCGGATGCGGTGAGGTGAGTGTTCATGGATTTACAGCTCTCGTTCTAGTCGGTGCAGGAACTCCGGCGTGTCCTCAGGAGGCAACGCTGATGCTGTCATGGCGTCGAACCGGCGGCTGAACCGATCAACTTCGCGTGGCTTGTCCGAGGTGGAGACGGAGCCCCAAGCGCTGTCGGTCTGGACCCGTGGCGGCAGTGCGTTGCCGAAGTCGAGAAGCGCGAAGTCATTTGTGGAACGGTAGCTCCGGCGGAACGGCAGCACCTGGATGGTGATGTGGTCCCAGCCCGACAACTGGCCGAGCCTTTCGTACTGTTCGCGCATCACGTCGGCGTCACCCACCAGGTATCGCAGCGCGGCCTCGCCGAGGATGACGTGCAGCTTGACCGGGTACTCCTGGGTGAGCACTTCCTGGCGCTTCATCCGCAACTCCACGCTACTTCGGATGAACTCGGTCGTGTACTCCTCGATCGGCTTGTGCATCTCGTGCGTCGCGCGTGCGTAACGCTCGGTCTGCAGCAGGCCGTACACCACTGTCGGGTGGTATGCCTTCATGGCGCGGGCCTCTGGTTCCAGCCCGACGAATCCAGGCATGCCCGCGGGCATGAGGCCTCGATACTGCGTCAGCCAATCCTGGTTGCTGGATTCCCGGTTGAGGCTGATCAGAGACTCGATGACGGTCTCGTCGGTGACTCCGTACCTGTCAAGGAGCTTCCGTAGATCTCCTACGTTCCGGAAGTTCAGAGCGCCCGCTTCGATGCGCTGGAGCGAGGCCTCGGAGATGCGCAAGCCCTGCGCCGCCTGGCGACGTGTGAGTCCGCCGCTCCGGTCGCCGAGTCCGCAGTTCTCACGCAACTGCCTGAGTTGCAGACCGAGTTCGAGTCGTTGTGCCGTTCGTCCACGCTTGGCCGCCATGTGCACCGCCTATGGGTTGTCGTGCGAGTCGCTAGGTGGCATGCGCCGAGTCTGGCATCAACTGCACTGTTCGCGCGCCCCTTTGTGCAGATCTGCGCATAGTCCAATCCTGAGCCGACTGATTAATCAGCTGGGTTTCGATTGAAGTCGAACGACGAGCTCAGTCACGGTAGTTGGGTAATGCTCGTACCGGCCCCGTGCCGCCGAACAAGGGTTCCGCCATGCCCGATCCCAAGGCTCCCCCTGCCCCCACCCAACTCCCCACCCACGAATGGCTCATGGGCTACCCCATGACCACCGCCACCGTGCGCCTCGCCCGTCGTCACGTTCGCCGTCGGCTCACGACGTGGCAGTGGGGCGGGGACATCGACGACACCGTCCTCGTCGTCTCCGAGCTGCTCGCCAACGCCGTGCGCCACGGCAGGGTCGCCGGTCACCACGTGTGGCTGCGTCTCGCCGTGGGGGAGGGGCTTGTCGTCGATGTCTCGGATCCGGTGTCCGCTTTCCCGGGGTTCGAGCGGCGGGCCGACGCGGCCGACGCGGGTGACGAGAGCGGGCGCGGCCTGGTCGTGGTGCGGCGGCTCGTCGAGGAGTTCGAGTGGTTTCCGCATGCGGATGTCGGGAAAACCGTGCGCGTCCGGCTCGGGGGAGGCGTGCTGCGCCCAGGTGCGGGGGCTGCTTCGCCAGGCCACCGGGAAGAGCTCCGGGTAAACCGTTGACACCACTCCAGGTGAAGTACTACGTTCTGACCACTTCACTCGAAGTACAACATTCGACGTGGCTCAGTCACCGGACTCGGTCACACCCAAGGAGCCGCATGCGAAAGCTCGTCTACTTCATCGCCGTCAGCATCGACGGATTCATCGCGGGGCCCGACGGCGCCGACCCCACCGGGCCCGACGGGTTCTGGCCCGTCGCGCAGGACTACGTGGAGCACCTCGGCGCCACCTACCCCGAGACGCTGCCCGCGCCCGCCAGGGCCGCCCTCGGCATCACCGCCGAGGGGACCCACTTCGACACGATCCTCGAAGGGCGCAAGACGTACGAGATCGGTCTCGACGCCGGAATCCCCAACGCCTACCCGCACTTGAGGCACCTGGTGTTCTCGCGGAGCCGCACCGAGCTCCCCGACCCGGCGATCGAGCTCGTCACCACCGACCCCGTCGAGCGGGTGCGGGAGCTGAAGAAGGAGGAGGGCAAGGACATCTGGCTGTGCGGGGGCGGCGTGCTCGCCGGGGTGCTGCGCGGTGAGATCGACCGCCTCGTCGTCAAGCTGAGCCCGATGGTGCTGGGTTCGGGCATCTCGCTGTTCGGCGACGACAGCGCCTTCGAGCCGACGCTGTACGCGCGTACGGACGCCAAACTGCTCGACAGCGGCACCGTCTTCCTCACCTACGACAAGGCCACGGGCAGTGCCGACTAGCGGGTGCCGGACGTGGCGGGGGCGGTGAGCCGGTGGCCCTCGCCCGCGGCGGACCTGAGCAGGACGTCCGTCAGTTCGTCGGGGGTGGAGATCATCGGCCAGTGCCCGGTGGCGATATCGAAGAACCCGTTGGCGGGGGCGGCGAGGCGCTGCACGAGCGGCATGCCGGACGCCACCAGGGCCTCCAGGGTCGCGATGTCCATCGAGCCGCCCTCGGTGCAGAAGACGCCCGTGACCGGCAGGTCCGCCGCCGCCCCGGTGAGCCGCAGCTTCTGGTCGAGCGGGCCCAGCGGCTGCGGTGACGCGAGGCGCACGATCCGGTCGAGCGCCTGCGGGGTGACGCCCGCGAGGTTGCCCCACTCCCGCCACTCCTCCCGCGTCGGCGCCGGGATCCGCCAGCCGTCCTCGGCATGCCGCGCCTGCGTAAGGACCCGCTCGCGTGTCGCCCCTTCCGGCATCCGCTCGCGCACCTGGTCGAGCATGGAGTAGCCGTCCTGCGGCATCGGGGAGTCCAGATACACCAGGCGCGCGACCCGGCCCGGGCGCCGGTCGGCGGCGCCGACGGCCGGATAGATGCCGTAGCAGTAGCCGACGAGCACCACGTCGGGCGCGTCTAGGTGGTCCAGCACCTGCGTCAGATCCTCGATGTGCGTCTCCAGGTCCGTCCCCGGCCCGCCCAGATGGCGGCGCTCGCCCGTGCCGGTCAGCGTCACCGGATGCGCCTCCGCGCCCGCGGCCCGCAGCCCGGCCGCCACGTCCCGCCAGATCCAGCCGCCCGTGTACCCGCCCGACACCAGCACGAACGTCGTCATGAGTCCTCCTCGTACGTCTTGTATGCCTCGTGCGCCGGTACCGTAAGAACTCCCCCTGAGGGAGGTTCAAGCCTTGTCGACCGACGGATTGTGGAGCATCGGCCTGCTCGCCGAACACGCGGGCGTCACGGTCAAGACCGTCCGCTTCTACTCCGACCGCGGCCTGTTGCCCGAAGCCGCCCGCAGCGGCGGAGGCCACCGCCGCTACGGCCCCGAGGCGCTCGACCGGCTGCGTCTGATCCGCTCCCTGCGCGCCCTCGACCTGCCGGTCCCCGAGGTGGACCGCGTCCTCGAACACGAGGACGCCCTTGAGGACGCACTGGAGGACGCCATCGCGGGTCAGCTGCGCGAACTGGGCTCGCGCCTGACCGCCCTGCGCTGGCGCGAGGCCGCCCTGCGCCTGGTCGCCGAGTGCACTCCGGCGGAGCGCCCGGGGCGACTGCGCCTGATCGGCGCCATGACCACGCCGCCGAGCACTGCCCCGCTCGCCCGCTTCTGGCGCGGCTGGCTGCCCCCGCGGCTGCCCGCCCGGGTCCTCGCCGCGACCGTCGAGCAGGCCGTGCCCGCGGTGCCCGACGACCCGACGCCCGCCCAAGTCCTCGCCTTCGCCCGGCTGCAGGCGTTCGTCTCCGCGCCCTGCGACGGCGGCGCGCGCTTCCAGCCCGAGGCGCACAGGGGCGGGCGCGGCTACCGCCCCGAGCTGCTCTACGACGGCCTCACCGAGGCGTACGCCCTCGCGGCGGCCGATGTGCGCGAGGGCAGGTCGCCGCACGGGGGCGAGGCGCTCGACTGCTTCGTCGCCGCCCACGCGGGCGCGCTCGGCAGCCGCGACACCCCCGGCTTCCGGCGCGGGCTCGGCTCCCAACTCGCCGCGGAGCAGCGCCTCGACGGCTACTGGAACCTCGTCGCGGAAGTCACCGCCCCGCCCTCGGGGCGCCCGGAGCCGACGCCGGGCGCGGCGGACGACTGGCTCAGGGAGGCCCTACGTAAGCCTCAACTTACGGAAGGCGTACGGTGACTGAGTGAACGTCAGGGATTCCGAGCGGCACCGCGTGAACGTCGACTTCTGGTTCGACCCCGTATGCCCGTACACCTGGGTCACCTCCCGCTGGCTGCGCGAGGTGGAGAGCGTGCGGGGCATCGCCGTGCGCTGGCGGGTGATGAGCCTTGCCGCGCTCAACGAAGCGCGGGACGTCGACCCGGAGGACCCCGAGGGGCTGTACGGGGAGTACATGAAGGCGCACGGCAGAGTCTGCGCCGCGGTGCGCGAACAGCACGGCAACGAAGCGCTCGGGCGGTACTTCGACGCCCTCGGCGTGCACATCCACGCACGTCAGGACTGGTCGGGCATGGGGGCCGCGCTCGCCGACGCGGGACTGCCCGCGGCCCTGGAGTCCGTGGCGATGACCGCGGAGTACGACGCCGTGGTGCGCGCGTCGCACGAGGCGGGCGTCGCCCTGGTCGGCGACGACGTCGGCACGCCGGTGCTGTCCGTCGAGGGCGTGGGCGCGCTCTTCGGGCCCGTCGTCTCCCCGGCGCCGAGGGGCGAGGCGGCCGGGCGGCTGTGGGACGGCGTGGTCCTGATGGCCGGGGTGGCGGAATTCCACGAGTTCCGACGGTCCTATGGGGAGCTGGACTTCGGCTGAGCGGGGCGGGTCGGGGCGGGGCGGGCAGGGCCGGGGCGCCATGCTTACTTCGTGGTGCGTAGCTGACTAAATAGTCGGTACTTGTGGGGAGTTGGGGCTCCGCCAACGATGGTGGTCATGACGAACCAGCACTCCCCGGCAACTTCCCCGACCTCTCCCGAGACCCTCCCCACGACCCTTCCGCCCGTCACCGTCCTCGGCCTCGGATCCATGGGCCAGGCCCTCGCGGGCGCCTTCTTGAAGGCAGGGCACCCCACCACCGTCTGGAACCGTTCGCCGGGCAAGGGCGAGGACCTCGTCGCCCGGGGCGCCGTCCGCGCCGCCACCCCCGCCGAAGCGGTCCGCGCGGGCGAGGTGGTCGTCGTCTGCGTCGTGGACTACGCCGCCTCGCAGGCCATCCTCGACCAGGTGGCCCCGGCCGACTTCGCCGGGCGCCTCCTGGTGAACCTCACCTCCGACACCCCCGAGCGCGCCCGCGAGGCCGCCGCCTGGGCTGCCGGTCTTGACGTCGCGTACCTGGACGGCTCGGTCATGGTGCCGATCCAGCTGATCGGGACGCCGGACGCGCTGATCTTCCACAGCGGCACCAGGTCCGCGTACGAGAAGTACGAGGCGACGCTCAAGGTGCTCGGCGGGCAGAGCGCCTACGTCGGCGAGGACCACGGGCTCGCCGCGGTGTACGACCTCGCCCTGCTCGACTTCTTCTGGACGGCGATGCACGGCCTGGTGCACGGCTTCGCCCTCGCGGCGAAGGACGGTGTGCCCGCGGCCGCGCTCGTCCCCTACCTGAAGGCCAACATCTCCCTCCTGGAGAACTCGGTCGAGGGCACCGCCAAGGACCTGGACTCCGGCACGTATCCCGCCGAGGCCAGCAACCTCGTCGTGGAGGCCGCGAACGTCGAGCACCTGGTGCACGCCGCCGAGCACCGCGGCCTGGACGCGTCCGCCCTGCGCGGGGTGCTCACCGCGGCCCGCAGGGCGATCGACCTCGGGCACGGCGCCGACGAGTGGGCCGCCTCGGTCGTGGGCATCCGCGACCCCGCCTGAGCGGAGCCCGGGTCACCGGCGGGACGCCGTGGGGGCCCGGGTGCTCGCGCCGCGGGAGCGGTAGACGACGTAGGGGCGCGCGACGTATCCGACGGGGGCGGTGAAGGCGTGCACCAGGCGGCTGAAGGGCCACAGGGCGAACAGCGCCATCCCGAGCAGGGCGTGCGCCTGGTAGGCGAGCGGCGCGTGGGCCATGGCGGGCACGTCGGGGTCGAGGGTGAACAGGGAGCGGAACCAGATCGCCACGCCGCGGCGGTAGTCGTAGGGGTCGGGGACGAGGGTGGTGGCCGTGGCGAACAGGCCGCTGAGCAGGACGGTGGCCAGGATCGGGTAGACGGCGCGGTCGCTGCGGCTCGTGGCGGCGCGCACGGCGGGCACGCGCAGCCGCCGGAAGAGCAGGATGCCGAGGCCTGTGAGCGTGGCGAGGCCCGCCGTGCCGCCGACGGCGAGCGCGTTGACGTGGTAGAGCCACTCGTGCACGCCGAGCCGTTCGGTGAGCGACTCGGGGACGAGCAGGCCCATGGCGTGGCCCGCGACGACGAACAGCAGGCCGTAGTGGAAGAGCGGCCCGCCGACGGACAGCAGGCGGTGCTCGTGCAGCTGGCTGGAGCGGGTGGTGAAGCCGAAGCGGTCGTAGCGGTAGCGCCAGGCGGTGCCCATCACGAGCAGGGCGACGACGAGATAGGGCAGCACGCCCCACAGGGCGGTGTGCAGATGGTTCATCGGCGGGCCTCCTGCGGCCGGGTCGTCCCGGTGGGCAGATCGGCGAAGGGCAGCAGGCCGACCGTCTCGACCGGCGGTCCCGTGCGGGCCATGCGCAGGGCGGCGGCGCGGTCGGCGGGGGCCGCGCCCGGCAGGGTGCCGCAGACCGCGCCGAGCACGTCGGCGTAGGGGCTGCGGTGGTCGGTCAGGGCCATGCGGAGCAGTTCGAGCGCGGCGCGGTGCTCGGTGAGCGCGCGGATGCCGGGGACGGGGCAGCGGGCGGCGAACTCCAGGGCGAGGGGTAGGAAGTCGGGCAGTTCGTCGGCGGGCGGGTACCAGCCGTGCTCGCGGTACAGGTGCTGCCAGCGCAGCAGGGACTCGCCGCGGCGGCGGGTGTCGCCGTCGGTGTAGTAGGTCAGGTGCAGGGTGCGCCTGCGGCTGCGGTCGAAGGTGACGATGTAGCGGGCGGAAAGATCCAGTTGAGGAGTGTCGGCGACCGAGTCGCAGAACCGGCGCAGTATGTCGGCCTCGTCGCCGGGCAGTCCGGTGAGCGAGGCGCGGATCAGGGGCAGGCGCTCGGCCCAGCGGGCGCCGGGGTGTTGCAGCAGTAGGGAAGCGGCCTGGTGCAGGACCGCGGTGTACGTCATGGCTGTTCTGCTTTCCGGTGGGGGATTCCGGCGGGGGGTTCCGGTGCGGGGCGGTGGCGTCAGCGGTGGCGTGGGAAGAGGCCTTCGGGGCGGCCCGAGCCGTTCCAGCCGAAGAGGTTGAAGCGGCCCCGGCCCGCGCCGCCGGAACCCGCGCCCGCCGCCGCGGGCTCCGGCTCGGGCGGCGCGTGGAAGGTGTCGGCCGTGTACATGCCCGGGCCGTCCGCGCCGTCGAGGCTGCACCCGGCGGCCAGGTCCTCGGCGCTGCGTCCGGTGGTGGCCGTGTAGCTGGTGGGGATGACGTAGCGGTCCTCGTACTTGGCGAGGGCGAGCAGCCGGTACATCGCCTCGATGCCCGCGGGGTCCATGCCGACCGCGCGGGAGATGTTCTCGTCGCGCTCCTCGCCGAGGTTGACGCGCCGCATGTGGGAGCGCATCGCGGCGAGGCGGCACAGGGCGGCCTCCACCGGGGCCGGGTCGCCCGCCGTGAAGAGTCCGGCGAGGTATTCGACGGGGATGCGCAGCGAGTCGATGGCGGCGAACAGCTTGGCCGGGTCCTCGCCGTCGTGGCCGGTGGCGGTCAGCGACTCCACGACCGGTGAGAGCGGCGGGATGTACCAGACCATGGGCATGGTGCGGTACTCCGGATGCAGCGGAAGGGCCACCTTGTAGGTGTTGATCAGGGCGTGCACCGGGGAGCGGCGGGCCGCGGTGATCCAGTCGTGCGGGATGCCCGACTCCTCGGCGGCGCGGGCCACCGCCGGATCGCGCGGGTCGAGGAAGCACTCCAACTGCGCTTCGTACAGCTTCTGTTCGTCCTCGACGGAGGCGGCCTCACCGACCTTGTCGGCGTCGTAGAGGATGACGCCGAGGTAGCGCAGGCGCCCCACGCAGGTCTCGGAGCAGACGGTGGGCTGACCGGCCTCGATGCGCGGGTAGCACAGCGTGCACTTCTCGGCCTTGCCGGTGCGGTGGTTGAAGTACACCTTCTTGTACGGGCAGCCGGTGACGCACATCCGCCAGCCGCGGCAGCGGTCCTGGTCCACCAGGACGATGCCGTCCTCGATCCGCTTGTACATCGCGCCCGAGGGGCACACCGCCACGCAGGACGGGTTCAGGCAGTGCTCGCAGATCCGCGGCAGATAGAACATGAACGCCTGCTCGTACTCGTGGCGCACCTGCTCGTTCATCTTGCGCAGGACCGGGTCGCCCGCCAGGTGCTCGGGTCCGCCGCCCAGGTCGTCGTCCCAGTTGGGGCCCCAGGTCACCTCGGTGGGGCGGCCGTCGATCAGGGAGCGGGGCGGCGCGGTGGGCACGTCGTCGCCGAGCGGGGCGGTGGTGAGGTTCTCGTAGTCGTACGTCCAGGGCTCGTAGTAGTCGGACAGGGAGGGGAGTCGGGGGTTGGCGAAGAGGCGGGCCAGGCGGCGGGCGCGGCCGCCGCTGCGCGGCACGAGGCGGCCGTGCTTGAGGTGCCAGCCGCCCTGCCACTTCTCCTGGTCCTCGTGGCCGCGCGGGTAGCCCTGTCCGGGGCGGGTCTCGACGTTGTTGAACCAGACGTACTCGGTGCCGTCGCGGTTGGTCCAGGTCTGCTTGCAGGTGACCGAGCAGGTGTGGCATCCGATGCACTTGTCGAGGTTCATCACCATCGCCACTTGTGCCATGACCTTCATCAGTCAGTACTCCACGTTCTGCGCGCGGCGCCGGATGGTGGTCAGGGCGTCGCGCTGGTTGCCGGTGGGGCCGTAGTAGTTGGGGGCGAAGCAGAGCTGTGCGTGGCCGCCGATCAGATGGGTCGGCTTGATGAGCAGCCTGGTCAGGGAGTTGTGGACGCCGCCGCGCCGCCCGGTGGCCTCGGACTTGGGCACGTTCACCAGGCGTTCCTGGACGTGGTACATGAACACGGTGCCGGCCGGCATGCGGTGCGAGACGATCGCGCGGGCCACCACGACGCCGTTGGCGTTGACCGCCTCGATCCAGTCGTTGTCGGCGACGCCGATGGCGGCCGCGTCGTCGGGGCTGATCCAGATGACGGGCCCGCCCCTGGCCAGGGTCTGCATCAGCAGGTTCTCCTGGTACTCGGAGTGGATGGACCACTTCGAGTGCGGGGTGAGGTAGCGCACGGTCACCGACCGCTCGTCCCCGTCCTCGTACGCCCGGGTCTGCTCGGACAGGTCCAACGGGGGCCGGTAGGCGGGCAGTTGCTCACCGAATTCGGCGATCCACTCGTGGTCGAGGTAGAAGTGCTGGCGTCCGGTGAGGGTGTGCCAGGGCTTGCGGTGCTCGGTGTTGATGGTGAACGGGGCGTAGCGCCGGTCGTGGCCCTCCTTGCCCGACCACTCGAAGCTGGCGCCGACCTGCACGGGGCGGGCCTGGGTGTCGGAGAAGACGATGCGCCGCTCGGCGACGGAGGCGGCGAGCTCGCTCAAGTCGCTGCCGGGGCCGCACCGTTCGGCGAGCCGGTCGAAGCCCTCGGCGGCGACGCGCCCGTTGGTGGTGCCCGAGAGGGCGAGGATCGCCTCGCAGAACTTGACGTCGGTGTCCAGGAGCGGCCTGCCGCGCGCCGCGCCCTCTGCGGCGGTGCCGCAGCGTTCGGCGAGCCACCGGGACTCCGCGCCGGTGTGCACGGTCAGGCCGCGCACCTGCATGCCCGCGGCGTCCGGCAGCGGCCCGAACGCGGCCAACTGCTCGGCCAGCACGGTGTAGTCGCGCTCCACCACCGTGTAGCGCGGCTCGGTCGGGCCCTCCGGCGGGGCCTCGTCCGGGGTGTCGTGCTGGAGGGCGGTGGCGACCAGGTCGTGGCGGACGTCCAGACGGCCCCGGGCGAGCCTGCTCACCTCCTCGGCCAGGCCGTGGAAGATCTCGAAGTCGGTGCGGGCCTGCCAGGGCGGGTCGATGGCGGGGGAGAAGGCGTGCACGTAGGGGTGCATGTCCGTGCTGGACAGGTCGTGCTTCTCGTACCAGGTGGCGGCGGGCAGGACGAGGTCGGCGAAGAGCGTGGTCGACGTCATCCGGAAGTCGAGGGCGAGCAGCAGGTCCAGCTTTCCCCGGGGCGCCTCGTCCCGCCAGGTGACCTCGCGCGGGCGCTCGTCCGGTGGCGCCTCTTTCGCGGCCGCGTTGTCGGCGGCGCCGAGCAGGTGCCGCAGGAAGTACTCGTTGCCCTTGGCGGACGAGCCGATCAGGTTGGCCCGCCACACGGTGAGGACCCGCGGCCAGTTCGCCGGGTCGTCCGGGTCCTCGCAGGCGAAGGAGAGCCGCCCCTCGTCGCGTTCCCTGCGCACCCACTCCTGCGGCTCCGCGCCCGCCTCGCGCACCCGGTCGCCCAGGTCGAGGGGGTTGGCGGCGAAGGTGGGGGCGGACGGCATCCAGCCCTTGCGCACCGAGCGGGCGACCAGGTCGGCCGTGTGCAGCCCGGCGAACGCGCCCCGGCCCGTCGTCGCCGTGAGCCGGTTGGCGCCCGAACCCTCGTAGCGCCATTGGTCGGTGTGCAGGTACCAGTACGGCGTGCCCGCCATCTGGCGCGAGGGCCGCACCCAGTCGGCGCCGGTGGCCAGCTGCTGCCAGCCCGCGTAGGGGCGGACCTTCTCCTGCCCCACGTAGTGCGCCCAGCCGCCCCCGTTCACGCCCTGACAGCCCGTCAGGAGCAGCAGGGAGAGGAAGGACCGGTAGATCGTGTCGGAGTGGAACCAGTGGTTGGTGCCCGCGCCCATCACGATCATGCAGCGGCCGCGGGTCTGCTCGGCGGTCCGCGCGAACTCCCGCGCCGCGCGCACCACGGCACTGGCCGACACCGAGGTGAGCGCCTCCTGCCAGGCGGGCGTGCAGGGGACCGAGTCATCCTCGTACGAAGTGGGCCACTCGCCTTCGAGGCCGGGCCTCGCCACCCCGTACTGGGCGAGCATCAGGTCGAACACGGTGGTCACCAGGCGCCCGCCGACGCGCCGCACCGGCACGGAGCGCGCCACGGTCTCGCCGTCCGTCTCGAAGCGCGGGAGCAGCACCCGCGCGTGGGCGCCGCTCCCGTCGCCGTACAGGCTCAACTCCGGCTCGATCGCGCCGAGATCGAGGTTCCAGCGGCCCTCGCCGCCCTTGGCCCAGCGGTCGCCGAGCGTGCCGTTCGGTACGACGGCCTCGCCGCTCGGCGCGTCGATCAGGACCGGCATCCAGCGCCGCGCCGCGGTCTCCGCCTCCTGCGCGAGGTCCAGGTCGGCTGCGGTGACGAAGCGGCCGGGCACATGGCTCGCCCCGCGCTCCTCCAGCTCCACCAGGAACGGCAGGTCCGTGAACCTGCGGACGTAGTCGGCGAAGTAGGGGACCTGGCGGTCGACGAAGCACTCCTTGAGGATCACGTGCCCCATCGCCATGGCGAGCGCCCCGTCGGTGCCCGGGTGCGGATGCAGCCACTCGTCGGCGAACTTCGTGGCGTCCGCGTAGTCCGGGGACACCACCACGACCTTCTGGCCCCGGTAGCGCGCCTCGGCCATCCAGTGCGCGTCAGGGGTGCGCGTGACGGGGACGTTGGAGCCCCACAGCATCAGATACGCGGCGTCCCACCAGTCGCCCGACTCCGGCACGTCGGTCTGGTCGCCGAACACCTGCGGCGAGGCCACCGGCAGATCCGCGTACCAGTCGTAGAACGACAGCATCGGCGCGCCGAGCAGCGCGTGGAAGCGGGCCCCGACCGCGTGGGAGGCCATCGACATCGCGGGGATCGGCGAGAACCCCGCGATGCGGTCCGGACCATGCACCTGCAACGTGTGAACGTGGGCCGCGGCCGCGATCTCCAGGGCCTCTTCCCAACTGATCCTGACGAGGCCGCCCTTGCCGCGCGCCGCCTGGTAGCGGCGCCGCTTGTCCGGGTCGCCCGTCACCTCGGCCCAGGCCGCCACCGGGTCCCCGCCCAGATTCCGCTTCGCTTCGCGGAACATCTCCACCAGGACGCCGCGCGCATGCGGATAGCGCACCCGGGTCGGCGAGTACGTGTACCAGGAGAAGGAGGCGCCGCGCGGGCATCCCCGGGGCTCGTACTCGGGTCGGTCGGGCCCCGTGGTCGGGTAGTCCGTCGCCTGCGTTTCCCAGGTGATGAGCCCGTCCTTGACGTACACCTGCCAGGAGCAGGAGCCCGTGCAGTTCACGCCGTGGGTGGAGCGGACCACCTTGTCGTGGGCCCAACGGTCCCGGTAGGGGGCGTCGTTGACGCTCTGGTCGGTACGGAAGGCGGCCCGCTGGTCGGGGGTGCGCGGCGCCTTGCTGAGCAGCCCTCCCAGCCGCAGGAGCCGCTCGGCCGCCTCGGCGGCGGCCCGTTCCGCCTTCTGCCCGGTCCTGCCAAGCGCCACGCTGTGCCCCTTTTCGGAAATGGGCATGCCGAACCTGCGGAACAGGCCGGCCTGCCGCGCCGCCAATCACGTGTGGATGCCAGCCTGCTCCCGCTTCCGGTTGTGAACAGAAACGCTTTCTCGCCACTTGGATGGATCGGGAATGCATCTTTACTTCGCGTTGGCGAAGGAACGTTGTTCGTATAGCGGAGGCCAAGCCATCGTTCAGCGGACGGCGGTGGACCGGAGCGCTGGCCTTGACGCCCACGTCAACGCTTACGGTCGAGGACATGCGAATCGGCGAGCTCGCGGCGCGTGCGGGGACGACCACGCGGACGCTGCGCTACTACGAGTCGCGCGGGCTGCTCCCCGCGCGGCGCACCGGCAACGGCTACCGCACGTACGACGAGGGTGACGTGCGGCTCCTGGCACAGATCAGGACCCTCCAGGACTTCGGGTTCGACCTGGAGGAGACCAGACCCTTCGTGGAGTGTCTGCGCTCCGGCCACCCGGAGGGCGACTCGTGCCCCGCGTCGCTCGCGGTCTACCGCCGCAAGCTCACCGAACTCGACACGCTGATCGGCGAGTTGTCGGCCGTGCGGGCGCAGGTCGGCGCGCAGCTGGCGCGGGCCGAGGCGGCGGTTCCGGGGGGTCCGGAGCCGAAGTGTGAACTGAACTGAGGGGATGACGGCGATGAAGGCTCTGGGCGTGGCCGAGGTGACGGACGCGGATTTCGCGGGGGAGGTGCTGGGCGAGCCGGACCGCCCTGTGCTCGTGGAGTTCACGGCGGACTGGTGCGGTCCTTGCCGCCAGCTGGCGCCGGTGCTGAGCGAGATCGCGCGGGAGGAGTCGGACCGGATCAAGATCCTGCAGCTGGACGTGGACCGCAGCCCCGAGACGGCGATCGCCTACCGGGTGCTCTCGGCGCCGACCATGATCGTGTTCCGGGGCGGTGAGCCCGTGCTGCAGCTGGTGGGCGCGCGGGCCAAGCGCAAGCTCCTCGCGGAGCTGGCCGACGTGCTCTGACCCCAGCCTCTGAACCTGGCCCATGAGAAATGCCCCGGACGAATTGACGTCCGGGGCTTTCCTCTGCGTATATTGGATTCTTTCGCGAAGCTCTGCCCAATTGCTGTCACATTCAAGCAGGGCGGCGTCGCGAAGAAGTTCAATAAGAGCACTGTAACCGGCGAGGGGCTGAATTGTCAACCGAGGAATTGCGGGAAGAGCAGCAATTCGTCTCCGGGCTGTACGCGCGCCTGGACGCGCTGCGCGAGGAGGCCGAGACGGCCGTCGAGGCGTCGTTGTCGCAGGTGGGCAACGGTCTGCAGGCGCGCCTTGAGCGCGATGTCATGGTGGCGGAGCAGTCCGGGCTGCTCGCCGCCCTCAACGCGCAGGAGAACGGGCTCTGCTTCGGCAGGCTCGAATTC
Source organism: Streptomyces kanamyceticus (assembly GCF_008704495.1). Lineage (NCBI taxonomy): Bacteria > Bacillati > Actinomycetota > Actinomycetes > Kitasatosporales > Streptomycetaceae > Streptomyces > Streptomyces kanamyceticus. Next base: position 3,271,292 of record NZ_CP023699.1, on the reverse strand, counting down.
CGCGACGGCCGCGACCACCACATCGGACGCATCGGAATCCGTGCGTCCGACACCGAACGCACCCCACTCGTGATCGATTGGCGTGCCGATGTCGCGCGCCCCTTCTATCTCGCCACCGGCCATACGCCGATGGGTCTGCGCAGGCGCAGGCACATCACCACCAAGGGCCGAGAGGTCACGGACCTGCACGACGAGATCCTCGACCTCGGCGACACCGCGCGCACCGGCTTCGAGGGCGCCGACGCCGACGAGGTGCTGCTCGCCGCGCTCGACTCGGCGCGCACCGGGCGCATGCACGACATCGTGCAGACCATCCAGGCCGAGCAGGACCGCATCATCCGCGCCCCGCACCGCGGCGTCCTCGTCGTCGAGGGCGGCCCCGGCACCGGCAAGACCGTCGTGGCGCTGCACCGCGCCGCGTTCCTGCTGTACGCCCACCGCGAGCTGCTCGCCAAGCGCGCGGTCCTGGTCGTGGGCCCGAACCCGGCCTTCCTCGGCTACATCGGCGAGGTGCTTCCGGCGCTCGGCGAGACGGGCGTGCTCCTGTCCACCGTCGGCGAGCTCTTCCCCGGCGTGACCGCCACCGGCACCGACACCCCGGCGGCCGCCGAGGTGAAGGGCCGCGCGGAGATGGCGGAGGTGCTCGCGGGCGCGCTGCGCGATCGCCAGGCCACCCCCGAACCGGGCGAGCCCCTGGTCATCGCGCACGACGACGGGGACCTGATCCTGGACTGGACGATCGCCCACGAGGCGCGCGAGGCGGCCCGTGACGCGGACGTGCCGCACAACCTGGGCAGGCCGCACTTCGCGTTCCGGATCATCGACTCGCTCACCGGCCAGCTCGCCGAACGCATCGGCCACGACCCGTACGGCGGCCCGAACTTCCTCGGCCCCGACGACATCGCGCAGCTCGGCAAGGGCATCGCGGCCAGCCCCGAGGTGCACGCCGCCATCGAGGAGCTGTGGCCGACGCTGACCCCGCAGGGCTTCCTCGACGACTTCCTCGTCGAGCCGACCCGCCTCGACGAGACGGACGCGGCAGCGATCCGCAGGCCGCGCGGCGCCGCCTGGACGCCCGCCGACGTGCCGCTGCTCGACGAGGCGGCCGAGCTGCTCGGGCACGACGACAGCGCCGCGCTCGCGGCGGCCGAGGCCGAGCGGGCCAAGCAGATCGCGTACGCGCAGGGCGTCCTGGACGTCTCGCGGGCCTCCAGGACGTACGAGTTCGAGGACAAGGACGAGGAGGACGCCGAGGTCCTGCTCGCGCACAACATCATCGACGCCGAGCGGATGGCCGAACGCCAGGAGGAGGCCGACCACCGCAGCGCCGCGGAGCGCGCGGCCGCCGACCGCACCTGGGCGTTCGGGCACATCATCGTCGACGAGGCGCAGGAGCTCTCCGCGATGGCCTGGCGGCTGCTGATGCGGCGCTGCCCGACCCGCTCCATGACGCTCGTCGGCGACCCCGCGCAGACCGCGGAGGCGGGCGGCTGCGGATCCTGGGAGAGCATCCTCTCGCCGTACGTCCAGGACCGCTGGGAGTACACCAGGCTCGGCGTCAACTACCGCACCCCCGTGGAGATCATGGAGGTGGCGGCCGAGGTGCCGAGGGCCGCGGGGAACCCGGACTTCCGGCCGCCGAGCTCGGTGCGGTCCACCGGCGTGTTCCCCTGGGCGCGCCGCGCCGACGACCTCGCCGCCGCCGTGGCGGCAGCGGTCGCGGCGGACGCGCGCGAGGAGGGCCGCCTCGCGGTGATCGCCCCCCGCGAGCTCCATGCGGAGCTCGCCGCGGAACTCCCCGGAGTGACGGCCGGGGAGGCCCCGGACCTGACGCGGCCGGTCGTCCTGATCGACCCGCGTCAGGCGAAGGGCCTGGAGTTCGACACGGTCCTGGTCGTCGAGCCCGCGCGGTACGGCACCAGCGACCTGTACGTGGCGCTGACCCGGGCCACCCAGCGCCTCGGCGTCCTGTACACCGAGGAGCTGCCCGTCGCGCTCAAGCGGGCCGAAGCCACACCGTAGCCAGCGGTGGCAGCGTCAGGCGCAGCGAGGCCGGCCTGCCGTGCGACGGCACGGGGTCGGCCTTGAACGGGTCGGGGTGGGTGACGCCGCCGCCGCCGTAGCGGGACTCGTCGGTGTTCAGGACCTCCTGCCAGGCGCCGAACCCGTCCGGCACGCCCACGCGGTAGGCGTGCCGGACGACCGGTGAGAAGTGCGAGACGGCGAGCAGCGGCGAGCCCGCCGCGTCGTACCGCAGGAAGGCGAAGACGTTGTCCTCCGCGGCGTCGCCCGCCACCCAGGAGAACCCCTCCGGGTCGGTGTCGCGCTGCCACAGGGCCGGTTCGCCGCGGTAGAGCATGTTCAGGTCGCGCACCAGGTCGCGCACGCCCCGGTGGTCGGCCTCCGCGCCGTACGCCGGGTCGAGCAGCCACCAGTCCGGGCCGTGCCCCTCCGACCACTCGGCGCCCTGCGCGAACTCCTGGCCCATGAACAGGAGTTGCTTGCCGGGGTGGGCCCACATGAAGCCGAGGTAGGCGCGCTGGTCGGCGCGCCGCTGCCACCAGTCACCGGGCATCTTGGACACCAACGACCGCTTGCCGTGGACGACTTCGTCGTGCGAGATCGGCAGGACGTAGTTCTCGCTGTAGGCGTACACCATCGAGAACGTCATCTCGTTGTGGTGGTACTTGCGGTGCACCGGCTCCTTGGCCATGTAGTCGAGGGAGTCGTGCATCCAGCCCATGTTCCACTTCAGGCCGAAGCCGAGGCCGCCGAAGCCGCCGGGGCCCTTGTGGTGGGTGGCCCGGGTCACGCCGTCCCAGGCCGTGGACTCCTCGGCGATGGTGACGACGCCGGGGGCGCGGCGGTAGACGGTGGCGTTCATCTCCTGGAGGAAGGCGACGGCGTCCAGGTTCTCGCGGCCGCCGTGCTCGTTCGGGCTCCACTCGCCGTCCTCGCGGGAGTAGTCGAGGTAGAGCATGGAGGCGACCGCGTCGACGCGCAGGCCGTCGATGTGGAACTCCTCGCACCAGTAACTGGCGTTGGCGACGAGGAAGTTGCGCACTTCCTTGCGCCCGTAGTCGAACTCCAAGGTCCCCCAGTCGGGGTGCGCGGCGCGGCCCGGGTCCTCGTGCTCGTACAGCGTCCTGCCGTCGAACTCGGCGAGCGCCCAGTCGTCGCGCGGGAAGTGCGCGGGCACCCAGTCCATCAGGACGCCGATCCCCGCGCGGTGCAGCGCGTCGACGAGGTACTTGAAGTCGTCCGGAGTGCCGAGGCGGGCCGTCGGCGCGTAGAAGCCGGTGACCTGATAGCCCCAGGAGCCGCCGAAGGGGTGCTCGGCGACGGGCATCAGCTCGATGTGCGTGAAGCCCATGTCGGCGACGTACGCGGGCAGTTGCTCCGCAAGCTGCCGGTAGGTGAGCCCGGGCCGCCAGGACGCGAGGTGCACCTCGTACACGGAGAACGGCGCCTGGTGCACCGGCACCTCGGCCCGGCGCGCGAGCCACTCGGCGTCGTGCCACTCGTGGTGCGACTCGTCGATGACCGAGGAGTTGGCGGGCGGCGCCTCCGTGCGGCGGGCGAGGGGGTCGGCGCGCAGCGTCCTGGACCCGTCGGGCCGGGTGATCTCGAACTTGTACAGCTCGCCCTCGCCGACGGACGGCACGAACAGCTCCCAGACGCCGCTGCCGCCGAGCGAGCGCATCGGGAACCCGGTCCCGTCCCAGAAGTTGAAGTTCCCGACGACCCGCACGCCCCTGGCGTTGGGCGCCCACACCGTGAAGCGGGTGCCCGTCGCGCCCTGGTGGACCATCGGACGGGCACCGAGCGCGTGCCACAGCTGCTCGTGACGCCCCTCGCCGATCAGATGCAGGTCGAACTCGCCGAGCGCGGGCAGGAAGCCGTACGCGTCGGGTATCTCGAGCTCGGCCCCCTCGTACGAGATGTCCAGCCGGTACCCGTCGGGCACGGCCCGCAGCGGCAGCACGGCGGAGAAGAACCCGTCACCGTCGTCGCGCAGCCCGGCGCGGAGGTCGGCGGCGACCACGGAGACGGACCTGGCGTAGGGCCGCAGCGCACGGAAGGCGACCCCCCCGGGCACGGGGTGCGCGCCGAGCACGCCGTGCGGGTCGTGGTGGGTGCCGTCCAGGAGGCGGGCGCGGTCGGGGGCGGGGACGGGGGACACGGCCCCGACCCCGGCCCCGAGTCCCGGTTCGGCCTTGGTGGCCGGGCCGGTCGGCGCCTTCGCGCGCTTCGCGGCCGTCCCGTTCGGCGTGCTCTTCCGAGCCCGCTTCTTCCCCGCGTCCTTCGGGCCGGTGGCCTGCCCGGCGGGGGCGGGCGGGCTGGAGTCCGGCTCCGGCGGACGGGGCGTGGGCGGGGTGGTGCGGGCGGCGGCTTCGTCGGACGGTTTGCGGGGGCGCGGGGTCACTGGGGAGGCCTCCTCCGGAGGGGATGGGTCAGTGGTCGTCGTCGGCGGAGCCGTTCCGGGCGAGGCGGCGGACGGCGGCCAGTGGGACCGGCAGCCAGTCGGGGCGGTGGCGGGCCTCGTAGAGGACTTCGTAGACGGCCTTGTCCGTCTCGTGGGCGCGCAGCAGGACCGGGTCCGTGCGCGGGTCGCGGCCCGCGACGTCCGCGTACCCCACGCAGTACGCGGCGCGGCAGTCCGCCGCCCACTCGGGTGCCCGCAGCTCCGCGGAGTACGCCGCGTAGTCGAAGGAGCGCAGCATGCCCGCGACGTCCCGCGCGACCGGTTGCGGCAGGCGGCGCTCGGCGAGCGGGCGCGCGGGCTCGCCCTCGAAGTCGATGAGCGACCAGGTGCCGTCGGGGGCGCGCAGGCACTGCCCCAGGTGCAGATCGCCGTGGACGCGCTGCGCGGCCCAGGACTGGCCCTCGCCGCCCAAGTCGGCGAGCGCCTCGAAGGCGGTGAGCAGCGCGGGCGCGTACGGCCGCAGCGCGGGGACTGCCTGCGCCGCCGCGGTCAGGCGCTCCGCCATGCCGTCGGCGATGATCTCGACCTGCGCCCGGCCGAGCGTGACGGTGGGCAGCGCGGCCGCGAGCTCCGTGTGGACCTCGGCGGTGGCGCGGCCGATCGCCCGCGCCTCGCCGGTGAAGTCCTCGCCCTTGCCGATCATGCGCAGGGCGAGCTCCCAGCCGTCGTCGGCGCCCGCCAGATAGGGCTGGACCACCCCGAGTCCATACGCCGGGTCCGCGTGGAACCAGGCGGCGGGCGCGGGCACCCGTGCGCAGCCGCGCCGGGCGAGCCGCAGCGGCAGTTCCAGATCGGGGTTGACGCCGGGCGTGACGCGGCGGAACAGCTTGAGGATGAACGTATCTCCGTACACCACAGAGGAGTTGGACTGCTCGGCGGCGAGCACGCGGGGAGCGAGCCCCGACGGTATGTCGGCGCCGGGATCCCGCTCGAAGCGCAGCACGCCGTGCCTGCCCGGCATCCGCAGCCGCTCCAGGAACAGCGCCATGAGCCGGGGATCGTGCAGCGCCTCGTACACGGTGAACCCGGCGAGCGGACCCTCGGTGACGTGGCCGATCAGCGCGGGCGCGAGGTGCGGCGGCAGGGTGCGGCGCACGCCGATGAGTAACTGGTAGCAGTCGGTGGCCCGTTCGGCGACGTGGCCGCCCTCGACGGCCGTGTCCTGGGCGGGCGGCACGGGCCCCCGGGCCCGTACGAGGAGGTGGAGCAGGCCCGACGGCGAGCTGGCGGGCAGGAGTTCGGTCACCGTCACCGGTTCGAGGACGCTGATCGGCCGCCCCTTGCCCGCGAACCAGCGCTGCCGCGGCAGCCAGGCGCGCAGCAGCGGGTCGAGCGAGGCGAGCAGCGCGCCGGAGTTCACGCTGGGGCGGGTGGCGGCTTCCGACATGGCGTCGCGTCCCTTCCGCGTCGCGGACAAGGCAGAGTGCGGGAGTGCCGGTTGTGCGTAGGAGTGCCCAGGGCGGGGCGGTGGAAACCGCCCCGCGCGAGAGTCGCGCTGCCGGAGCCTACGCCGCTTCCTTGCGCAACCGGAACCAGTAGAAGCCGTGCCCGGCGAGCGTGAGCAGATAGGGCAGTTCGCCGATGGCCGGGAACCGCACCCCGCCGATCAGCTCCACCGGGTGGCGTCCGTTGAAGGCTTGGAGATCCAGTTCGGTGGGCTGCGCGAAACGCGAGAAGTTGTGCACGCACAGCACCAGGTCGTCGCTCTCGCCCCCGGACGGCGGAGCCTCCCTGAGGAAGGCGAGCACGGCCGGGTTGGACGAGGGGAGTTCGGTGTACGAGCCGAGGCCGAACGCCGGGTTCTGCTTGCGGATCTCGATCATCCGGCGCGTCCAGTGCAGCAGTGAGGACGGCGACGACATGGACGCCTCGACGTTCGTGACCTGGTAGCCGTAGACCGGATCCATGATCGTCGGGAGGTAGAGCCGGCCCGGGTCGCAGGACGAGAAGCCCGCGTTGCGGTCGGGCGTCCACTGCATCGGGGTGCGCACCGCGTCACGGTCGCCGAGCCAGATGTTGTCGCCCATCCCGATCTCGTCGCCGTAGTAGAGGATCGGCGATCCGGGCAGCGAGAGCAGTAGGGCGGTGAACAGTTCGATCTGGTTGCGGTCGTTGTCCAGGAGCGGGGCGAGGCGGCGCCGGATGCCGATGTTGGCGCGCATGCGCGGGTCCTTGGCGTACTCCGCGTACATGTAGTCGCGCTCTTCGTCGGTGACCATCTCAAGGGTCAACTCGTCGTGGTTGCGCAGGAAGATGCCCCACTGGCAGCCCGAGGGGATGGCCGGGGTCTTGGCGAGGATCTCCGAGACCGGGTAGCGCGACTCGCGCCGCACGGCCATGAAGATGCGCGGCATGACGGGGAAGTGGAACGCCATGTGGCATTCGTCGCCGCCCTTTTCGAAGTCGCCGAAGTAGTCGACGACGTCCTCCGGCCACTGGTTGGCCTCGGCGAGCACGACGGTGTCCGGGTAGTGCGCGTCGACCTCGGCGCGGACGCGTTTGAGCAGCTCGTGGGTGCGGGGCAGGTTCTCGCAGTTGGTGCCCTCCTCCGCGTACAGGTACGGCACCGCGTCGAGCCGGAACCCGTCGATGCCGAGGTCGAGCCAGAACCGCAGCGCCGAGATGATCTCCTCCTGTACGGCCGGGTTCTCGAAGTTGAGGTCCGGCTGGTGGGAGAAGAAGCGGTGCCAGTAGTACTGCTTGCGGACCGGGTCGAAGGTCCAGTTGGACGCCTCGGTGTCGACGAAGATGATCCGCGCGTCCTGGTACTGCTTGTCGTCGTCCGCCCAGACGTAGTAGTCGCCGTAGGGCCCTTCGGGGTCGCTGCGGGACTGCTGGAACCACGGGTGCTGGTCGCTGGTGTGGTTCATCACGAAGTCGATGATCACGCGCATGCCGCGCTGGTGGGCGCTGTCGACGAACTCCACGAAGTCGGCGAGGTCGCCGAACTCGGGGAGCACCGCGGTGTAGTCGGAGACGTCGTAACCGCCGTCGCGCAGCGGTGACTTGAAGAAGGGCGGCAGCCACAGGCAGTCCACGCCGAGCCACTGGAGGTAGTCCAGCTTGGCGGTGATGCCCTTGAGGTCGCCGACGCCGTCGCCGTTGCTGTCCTGGAAGGAGCGGACGAGCACCTCGTAGAAGACGGCGCGTTTGAACCAGTCGGGGTCGCGGTCCTTGGTGGGCGTGTCCTCGAAGGTGTCCTGGACGGGCTCGTTGATGATCATGTTGTGGGTGACCCTCCGATCAACGTCCGGCCGACGACGAGTACGTGCGCGCCGCCCGCGCCGAGGCGCACGTAGTTGGCCCTGCCCCAGTGGTAGGTCTCGCCGGTGAGCTCGTCCCGCACCGGCACGCTCTCGTGCCTGTCCAGGCCGAGTCGACGCATGTCCAACGAGACCGTGGCCTCCTGGGTGTGGTGAGGGTCGAGGTTCACTACCACCACAACCGTGTTCGATCCCGCCGCGTCGGTGGCCGACTTGGAGTAGGCGATCACCGCTTCCTTGTCCGTGGCGTGGAAGTGCAGGTCGCGGAGTTGCCACAGGGCGGGGTTGGCCCGCCGTATCCGGTTGAGGGCGGTGATGAGCGGGGCGATCGAGTCGCCTCTGCGGGCCGCGGACTCCCAGTCTCGGGGCCTGAGTTGGTACTTCTCGGAATGCAGATACTCCTCGCTCCCGTGCCGGACGGAGGCGTTCTCGCACAGTTCGTAACCGCTGTAGACGCCCCATGTCGGCGACAGCGTGGCGGCGAGTACGGCACGTGCCTCGAAGGCGGGCCTGCCGCCGTCCTGGAGGTAGCCGTGCAGGATGTCCGGGGTGTTCACGAAGAAGTTCGGCCGTAGATAGTGGGCGGTCTCCGTCGACAACTCGACGAGGTAGTCGGTGAGTTCGTCCTTTCCGTTGCGCCAGGTGAAGTACGTGTACGACTGCTGGAAGCCGATGGCGGCGAGGGTGCGCAGCATCGCGGGCCTGGTGAACGCCTCGGCGAGGAAGATGACGTCCGGGTCGGTGCGGTTGATGTCCGCGAGCACCTCCTCCCAGAACACCACGGGCTTGGTGTGCGGATTGTCGACGCGGAAGACGCGCACGCCGTGGCCCATCCAGAAGCGGAGCAGGCGCACGGTCTCCGCGATCAGCCCCGGCAGGTCCTTGTCGAAGGCGAGCGGATAGATGTCCTGGTACTTCTTCGGCGGGTTCTCCGCGTACGCGATGGAGCCGTCGGCGCGGTGGTGGAACCACTCCGGGTGCTTCTCCACCCACGGGTGGTCGGGGGAGCACTGCAAGGCGAAGTCCAGGGCGACTTCGAGGCCGAGGGATTCCGCGGTGCGGACGAAGTCGTCGAAGTCGTCGAGCGTCCCGAGGTCCGGGTGGACCGCGTCGTGGCCGCCCTCGGGCGAACCGATCGCCCAGGGCACGCCGACATCGTGCGGGCCCGCGGACAGGGAGTTGTCGGCGCCCTTGCGGTGGGTGGTGCCGATGGGGTGGACCGGCGGCAGGTAGACGATGTCGAAGCCCATCTCCGCGATGGCGGGCAGCCGTTCGGCCGCCGTGCGGAAGGTGCCGGACACGGGCGGGGCGCCCGCGCGGACGACGGCGCCCTCCGAACGCGGGAAGAACTCGTACCAGGAGCCGAACAGGGCCCTGCGCCGCTCCACGAGCAGCGGCAACTCCTCGGAGGAGCTGAGGAGTTCGCGCAGCGGATGGCGGGCGAGCACCCCGGTCACCTCCGGGGTGAGGGCGGCAGCGAGACGGGCCGCCGGTGGGCGGCCCGTGTCGCGCAGTGCCTCGGCCGCGCCGAGCACGATGGGGCGATCGGCGCCCGGCACTCCCGCGGCGGCGCGTTCGTGGAGACGGGCGCCCTCCTCCAGGACGAGGTCGGTGTCCAGGCCCGCCGGGATCTTGATGCCCGCGTGGTGGCGCCAGGTGGTGAGGGGATCCCCCCACGCCTCCACGGCGTACGTCCAGCGCCCCTCGGCGCCCGGCGTGACGTCCGCGCCCCACCGGTCGGTGCCGGGGGCGAGTTCGCGCATCGGGGTCCAGGGCCCCGCGCGCCCCTCGGGATCTCGCAGGACGACGTTGGCGGCGACCGCGTCATGGCCTTCCCTGAAGACGGTCGCGGTGACCTGAAACGTTTCTCCCGCCACGGCCTTCGCCGGTTGTCGGCCGCGGAGGACGGCGGGACGCACGTCCAGAACGGGAATGGTGGGCTGCGAGGGTGAACCTAGGGGCATGTCTGACCGCTCCTGTCCGCGTGCACGGATACGGGGGTGTGGAGAGGTTCCGCGGTGGGTCCTGTCGCGCGTGCGGGTGTGTCTGCCGCGGTGCGTACCGGAAAAGTCTGCCCACACCCTTCGGGTGCGCAATCCGGCGCTTCGTTAACTACTATCGCGTAACAGCACATGCAAGACCGGCCCCGCCGAAAACGTCGGGACCGGCCCAAATCACATATGCCTTATGGGTTGTTCACCGGCTCGGCCCCACCTCCACCTCGCGTGATGCCGCTGGGGCGGCGAGCGTAGGCAGAGGTCCGAAATCCGCCGGTGCGGGACGGGCACGGCGGTCAGGGTGGGGCCCATGACGACAACCGATTCCGTTGATTCGCTGCCCGTGCTGACCGGAATGTACGCGGCGGAGGCGAGATACCTGGCGGCGGGCGGCCCGGGCCGGGCCTCCTTCGAACTGCTCGCGCCCTACTTCTCGCCCGATGTCGTCCTGCACCAGGCACCGGCCCTGCCGTACGGCGGGACGTGGCGCGGCCACGACGGCATGGCCCGCTTCTTCCTCGCGATGAGCGCGGCGTGGGACTCCTTCGACCTGGTCGACCAGCGCTTCCTCGCCACCGGTGGCACGGCGGTCGTCCACACCCGGGTGCGCGCCCGCGCGCGGGCCAGTGGTCGCACCCTGGAGTTCCCGATCCTGCAGACGCTCACGGTGCGCGAGGGCCTGATCGCCGAGGTGTGGCCGTTCTACTGGGACACGGCCGAGATCGCGGCGGCGTGCGGGCACGCGGCGGGCCGGGGCGCGTAGTCGGACGGGATCCTGCCGTCCCGCGCCGAGCCTGCCGTCCCGCGCCGAGGCGAACAGGGCCCCGCGATTGTTGCGGTGGCGGCCGAATCAGGTGTCGGGTGGGGGCATGGCCGACCGACAGAGACCGACCGTCAGCACCGCCCACGGTCCCGTACGCGGCGAACACAGGGCGACCGGGGCCCGGTTCCTCGGCATCCCCTACGCGGCGCCGCCCGTCGGCGACCTCCGCTTCGCGCCGCCCGTGCCGCCCACCGCGTGGACCGAACCGCTGGACGCCACCGCCTACGGGCCGACCGCCCAGCGCCGCGGCTTCGGCGACGGCGCCACCATCCCCGAGCCGTCCGTCCCCGGCGAGGGCACCCTCAACCTGAACGTCTTCACGCCCGCCGTGGACCCGGCGGCGGCGCTCCCGGTCCTCGTCTGGATCCACGGGGGCGGCTATGTCGCGGGCTCGGCGGCCAGCCCTTGGTACGACGGGGCCGCCTTCAACCGCGACGGCGTCGTGCTCGTCTCGCTCGGCTACCGGCTCGGCATCGAGGGCTTCCTGCACCTGGCCGACGCCCCGGACAACCGGGGCGTGCGCGACTGGATCGCCGCCCTGGAGTGGGTGCGCGACAACATCGCGGCGTTCGGCGGCGACCCGGCCAAGGTCACGGTCGCCGGGCAGTCGGCGGGCGGCGGCGCCGTCCAGACGCTGCTCGCCGCGCCCGCTGCCCAGGGCCTGTTCCGCGCGGCGCTCGCCATGTCGGCGTCGACGATGGTGCCGGGGGAGCGGTGGGCGGGCCCGGCCGTCGCCGAGCTCTTCACCCGGCGCACCGGGGTGCCCGCCACCGCGGCGGCGTTGCGGGACCTGTCCGACGCGCGCTTCCTCGAACTCCAGGATGCCCTGAGCGCCCCCGGCCCCGATCGCGCGGAACTGCCGGGCCTGCTCCTCGCGCCGTTCGTCGACGGCGAGTTGGTGCCGCGCCCGGTGCTCACCGAGCTCACCGAAGGCGACCTGGGCGCGGACGTGCCGCTGCTGCTCGGCTTCACCCGGCACGAGTTCAACGCCTTCGGCGGGCAGCAGCTGACCGACCTCGTGTTCCGCGGCCCGAACCTGGCGGTGGCGAACGCGCGCGCCGAGCGCCGACGCCCCACCTGGCTCTACGAGTTCGGCTGGCCTTCGCCCGTGCCCGGCGACACCGAGGGCCTCGCCTTCCACTGCCTCGATCTGCCCTTCGCCTTCGGGCTGCTCGGCGCCGAGGGCGTCACCGCCGCCGCGGGCGAGAACCCGCCGCGGCGGCTCGCCGACGCGATGCACGCCGCCTGGGTCGCCTTCGTCCGTGACCTCGACCCGGGCGGCGGCTGGCCGCGGTACGCGACGGGGCGGCGCACGGTCCGGATCTGGGAAACCGAGCCGGGTCTTTCGTCGGTCCCGGCGGTGGCCGCCGAAGGAACAACGCGGTAATCAGGTCGGAATCCGTCCAGGGAAAAGGCCGAAGGGGGCCGTTCCCTTCCCGTGTTCGATATGCGGCCGAGATGGTAGGCGTACGCGTGTGCGAGAGGTGCTGGTTCGGTCCAAGGGCCCCTGGTGCACCACGGGTCACTCCCGTCGCACGGTTGATTCTTCGACCGTTGCGCGGGCCACCAAAGGGCAGGGGAACAGGTGTTCAGTTGAGCCGCGCCGGACCCGCCGGAAACCGCAGGCGTCCCTTGCGCACCCGGTCGGTGGCGTGGAAATTCATGCTGCCGAAGGGCCCGTACAGCCATGGGTACGGGCCCTCTCGCGCCCGTACATGCGCCGTAGTTGCCGGGGTCCTGTCACCGCTACCGTCGACACGTAGGTCGATACGTAACGCATTCCCCGTAGAGGTGGAGTCGCTGTGAAGGCCATCCGTCGATTCACCGTACGTCCCGTCCTTCCCCAACCCCTCGGCCCGCTCGCCGAGTTGGCCGGTAACCTGCGCTGGTCCTGGCATCCGCGGACCCGGGACCTCTTCACGGCCCTCGACCCGGACCTGTGGGAGTCCTCCGGCCGCGACCCCGTGCGCCTCCTCGGCGCTGTGTCCCCCGCGCGCCTGGCCGAAGCCGCCCGCGACGAGAGCTACGTGCGGCGGCTCACCGAAGCCGTCGACGACCTTCGCGAGTACGTCACGGGGAGCCGCTGGTACCAGGAGCGGGATGCCGAGGGCAGGGACCGGCTCGGTCCCGAACTCCCGCGCGCCGTCGCCTACTTCTCGCCCGAGTTCGGCATCACCGCCGCACTGCCGCAGTACTCCGGCGGCCTCGGCATCCTCGCGGGCGACCACCTCAAGGCCGCCAGCGACCTCGGCGTCCCCCTCATCGGTGTCGGACTGCTCTACCGGCACGGCTACTTCCGCCAGTCCCTCTCCCGCGACGCCTGGCAGCAGGAGCACTACCCGGTGCTCGACCCGAACGAACTGCCCGTCTCCCTCCTGCGCGAGAGCGACGGCACCCCCGCCCTCGTCTCGCTCGCCCTGCCCGGTGGCCGTGAGCTGCGGGCGCACGTCTGGCAGGCGCAGGTCGGCCGCGTGCCGCTCCTGATGCTCGACTCGGACGTCGAGGAGAACGACCCCGGCGAGCGCGACGTCACCGACCGGCTCTACGGCGGCGGCAGCGAGCACCGACTGCTCCAGGAGATGCTGCTCGGCATCGGCGGGGTGCGCGCCGTACGGACGTACTGCCGACTCACCGGACACCCCGAACCCGAGGTCTTCCACACGAACGAGGGCCACGCGGGCTTCCTCGGCCTGGAGCGCATCCATGAACTCGCCGTCCAGGCAGTCGACTTCGACACCGCCCTGGAGGCCGTGCGCGCCGGGACCGTCTTCACCACGCACACCCCCGTGCCCGCGGGCATCGACCGCTTCGACCGCGAACTGGTCGCCCGCCACTTCGGACCCGACGCCGAACTGCCCCGCATCGACGTCGGCGACATCCTGCGGCTCGGCATGGAGACCCATCAGGGAGGCGAACCCAACGTCTTCAACATGGCGGTGATGGGGCTGCGCCTCGGCAGCCGCGCCAACGGCGTCAGCACCCTGCACGGCGCGGTGAGCCGTGAGATGTTCGCGGGTCTGTGGCCGGGATTCGACGCCGAAGAGGTGCCGATCGCCTCCATCACCAACGGCGTGCACGCCCCGACCTGGGTGGCCCCCGAGGTGTTCCGGCTCGGTGCCCGGCAGATCGGCGAACGCCGCACCGAGCACGCGCTCTCCGTCGGCGGCGCCCCCGGCGGCGACGACCGCTGGGACGCGGTGGCCGACATCCAGGACGCCGACATCTGGGAGCTGCGCCGTACGCTGCGCGCCCAGCTGGTCCACGAGGCCAGGCGCCGCCTGCACGAGTCGTGGCGCCAACGCGGCGCGGCCACCGCCGAGTTGGGCTGGATCGACGAGGTGCTCGACCCGGACGTCCTGACCATCGGCTTCGCCCGCCGCGTCCCCTCGTACAAGCGGCTCACGCTGATGCTGCGCGACCGCGACCGGCTCATGGAGCTGCTCAGGCACCCTGACCGTCCGGTGCAGATCGTCGTCGCGGGCAAGGCGCACCCGGCGGACGACGGCGGCAAGCGGCTCATCCAGGAGCTGGTGCGGTTCACCGACGACCCGCGCGTGCGGCGGCACATCGTGTTCCTGCCCGACTACGGCATGGCGATGGCGCAGAAGCTCTACCCCGGCTGCGACGTCTGGCTGAACAATCCGCTCAGGCCCCTGGAGGCGTGCGGCACCAGCGGCATGAAGGCCGCGCTGAACGGATGCCTCAACCTGTCGGTCCTGGACGGCTGGTGGGACGAATGGTTCGAGCCGGACTTCGGGTGGGCCATCCCCACGGCGGACGGCGCGGCCACGGACGACGACCGGCGCGACGAGCTTGAGGCGGCGGCGCTGTACGACCTCCTCGAGCGGCGGGTCGCGCCGCGCTTCTACGAGCAGGGGCCCGGCGGGCTGCCCGACCGCTGGATCGAGATGGTCAGGAGGACCCTGACCCGGCTCGGTCCCAAGGTCCTCGCGGGCCGCATGGTCCGCGAGTACGTCGAGAAGCTGTACGTTCCGGCCGCGCGGGCGCACCGGGTGCTGGATGCCACCGCGGCCGGTGAGCTCGCGGCGTGGAAGGCGCGGGTCCGGGCGGGGTGGCCGCGGGTCGCCGTCGACCACGTCGAGGCGTCGGCCACCGGGGCCGTCGCCGAGCTCGGCGCCACGTTGTCCCTGCGGGTGCGAGTGCGGCTCGGGGAGCTCACGCCGGACGACGTGGAGGTCCAGGTCCTCGCGGGGCGCGTTGACCCGGAGGACCACATCGCTGATGTGTCTCCGGTGCCGTTGAAGTCCACGGGCGGGCCCGACGGGGAGGGGCGTCTCGTGTACGAGGGGCCCCTCGCGCTGGATCGCACGGGGCCGTTCGGCTACACGGTGCGGATCCTGCCCTCGCATCGGCTGCTGGCCAGCGGGGCGGAGTTGGGCCTTGTCGCTGTTCCGTCTGAGGCGACGGGGGAGGAGGCGGGGGTTTTGATGCGGTGAGTCTTCTGCGGGCCGCCTTGGGCTGGTCGCGCAGTTCCCCGCGCCCCTAAAAGATCGCGCCGTTCCTCGCGCCCCCAAAAACGCGCAGTTCCCCGCGCCCCTTTTCAGGGGCGCGGGGAACTGCGCAGTCTTTGGTGCTTGTTACTTGACGTTGACGCCGGTCCAGGCCGCCTCAACGCCCTTGTACTCGGCCGAGTCGGCTCCGTACAGGTCGGACGCCGCCTTCAGCGTGCCCTCGCGGGCCGCCTTGTAGTCCGTCGTGGTGGTGAACTCCGTCGTCAGCGCCTTGAACCAGATCTTCTCGGCCTTGTCGCGTCCGATGCCCTCGACCTTGGAGCCGTCGGCGGTCGGGGAGTCGTACTTCACGCCGTTGATCTCCTTCGCGCCGCTGCCCTCGGACAGCAGGTAGAAGAAGTGGTTGGCGATGCCCGAGGAGTAGTGGACGTCGACGTTGCCCGCGTCCGCGCTCCAGTTGTCCAGGGACTGGCCGTCCTTGGAGGGCTTGTCCATGTAGCGCAGCGGCGAGCCGTCGCCGTTGATGTCGATCTCTTCGCCGATGAGGTAGTCGCCGATGTCCTCGGGGCTCTTGGAGTTGAACTCGACGGCGGTGCCGAAGATGTCCGAGGTGGCCTCGTTCAGGCCGCCGGACTCGCCGCTGTACTCCATGTTGCCGGTGGCCGAGGTGACGCCGTGCGACATCTCGTGGGCCGCGACGTCGATCGAGGTGAGGGGCTTCTTGTTGCCCTCGCCGTCGCCGTACGTCATGCAGAAGCAGCTGTCGTCCCAGAAGGCGTTGACGTAGCTGTCGCCGTAGTGGACGCGCGAGGTGGCACCCTTGCCGTCGCCCTTGATGCCCTCACGGCCGTGCACGGTCTTGTAGTAGTCCCAGGTGACCTGGGCGCCGTAGGCGGCGTCGACACCGGCGGTCTGGGCGTCGTCCGGCTTGCCGTTGCCCCACGTGTCGTCGTCGTCCGTGAAGAGCTTGCCCTCGCCCTCGCCGTTCTCCAGGTTGTACGTGGAGTGGCCGCCGCGGCTGTCGTCGGTCAGGTCGAAGCCGTTGGCACCCTTCTTGGAGCCGATCTCGACCTTGCCGCTGTACTGGCTGTTGCCGGTGGCGTTCTCGATCTCCTGCTGCTGGAAGAGCTTCTTGCCGGTGGCGGCGTCCGTGACGATGCGCAGGCGGCTCGGCGTGCCGTCCTTCTGCATGCCGGTGACCTTGGTCTCGAACGCGAGGACGGGCTTGCCCTCGGCGGCCCAGATCACCTTGCGCGGGGACTGCGCGTCGGCCTTGCTGGTCTTGGCCTTGGCGGCGGTCGACTCGGCGGACTTGGCGACCGACGACTTGGCGAGCTTCGCGTCGGTGGAGGCGACCTTCACGGACGCCTTGGTCGCCTTGGTGACGCCCTTGAGCTTGCCGTTCTTGGCGGTGTGCACCACGAGGTCGCCGCCGAGGACGGGAAGTCCCTCGTAGGTGCGCTCGTAGCGGGTGTGGGTGGTGCCGTCGCGGTCCTTGACGACGTCGCGGACGACGAGCTTCTCCTTGGCGCCCAGGCCGATCTTGTCCGCGGTGGCGGCCTTGTCGGCGTTGGCGTCCTGGAGGAGGTCCGCCTTGGCCGACGCCGACAGGCTCTGCGGCGCGGCCGAGGGGGTCGCGTCGCCGACGGGCTGGGCGGAAGCGCCGGTGGTCAGTCCGGCGGTCAGGAGCGCTCCGGCGGCCACGGCGGTGGCGATGGCCAGGGTGGAACGCTTCCGGGATATGTGGGGGGTCACGCAAGCTCCTTCTGTGGGGACCCGGGCAGCATTGGGGAGCTACCAGGGTGTGAAAGATGCGGTGCGGGTGTGCTGCTGTGCCGTGCGAGGGAAGAGTGTCATTCGAGCCAGGTACATGTCAGCCTCTTGGCCAAACCTTGGCCAGAATTAGTCCGTTGAGCGAAGGTCAACATACGCATTGCGAACAGGGCGTGAACGAGCGCGCCGCCCCGGGGAGTTGATTCACCCGGGGCGGCGCCGTCTGTTCCCAGCTCGGTTGCGAGGCTTACGGAAGCCTTGCGGAGGGGCTGGTGGCAAGGCTTACGGGAAGGTGACCTTCCAGCTGTTGATGTAGCCGGTGTCCTGCGCGGCCACGTCCTGAACCCGCAGCTTCCAGGTGCCGTTGGCCACCTCGGACGAGGCGTTGACGGTGTAGGTCTCCTTGACGTTGTCCGCCGAGTCCGAGCCGCTGGCCGCCTTCAGGGGGTAGACGGACCCGTCGGGGGCGAGCAGGTCGACCTTCAGGTCACCGCGCCAGGTGTGCACGATGTCCACGCCGACCTTCAGGGCGCTCGGCGCGTTTCCGGTGCGGCCCGTGACGTTGACCGACGAGGTCACCGCGGGACCGTTGTCCGGGATGGCGACGTCCGTGGTGTTCTCGAACGAGGTGCCGGGCTCCTCGCCACCGGGACGGCTGCCGACGTTCACGGCCGCCCAGGCGTTGGCGACGGCCTTGTACTCGGCGCTGGTGGTGCCGTACAGCTCACCGGCCGCCGCGAGCGTTCCGTTACGGGCGTCCGCGTACTTGGTGGTCGTGGTGAACTTCGTGGTGAGCGCCTTGAACCAGATCAGCGACGCCTTGTCACGGCCGATTCCGGTCACGGGCAGGCCATCGGAGGTCGGCGAGTCGTACTGGACGCCGTTGATCTCCTTCTTGCCGCTGCCCTCGCTCAGCATGTAGTAGAAGTGGTTGGCGACACCGGACGAGTAGTGCACGTCGATGTTGCCGATGCCCGAGTACCAGGCGTCCTTGGACGCGCCGTCCTTGGAGGGCTTGTCCATGTAGCGCAGCGGCGAGCCGTCGCCGTTGATGTCGATCTTCTCGCCGACGAGGTAGTCGCCCTTGTCCTGGGCGTTGTTGGCGTTGAACTCCACGGCCGCCGCGAAGATGTCGGACGTCGCCTCGTTCAGGCCGCCGGACTCGCCGCTGTACGTCATGTTGCCGGTCGCCGACGTGACGCCGTGCGTCATCTCGTGCGCCGCCACGTCGATGGAGGTCAGCGGCTTGGAGTTGCCCGAGCCGTCGCCGTACGTCATGCAGAAGCAGGAGTCCTGCCAGAACGCGTTGACGTAGTTGTTGCCGTAGTGGACCCGCGAGGACGCGCCGACGCCGTCGCCGCGGATGCCGGAGCGGCCGTGCACGTTCTTGTAGTAGTCCCAGGTGAGCTGGGCGCCGTAGGCGGCGTCCGCGCCCGCGGTCTCCAGGTTGGAGGCCTGGCCGTTGCCCCAGATGTCGTCGGGACCCGAGAAGAGGGTGCCGGTGCCCGAGGTGGCGTGGTTCAGGTTGTACGTCTTGTGGTTGCCGCGGCCCGAGTCGGTGAGGTTGTACGAGGAGCCCGACTGGACGGAGCCGACCGTCACCTGGCCGCTGTACTGCGTGTTGCCGGTGCCGTTCTCGATGCCCTGCCACTGGAAGAGCTTCTTGCCGGTGGCCGCGTCCGTGATGACGTGCAGCTCGTTCGGGGTGCCGTCGTGCTGCAGGCCGCCGACCACGGTCTCGTACGCGAGGGTCGGCTCGCCCTTGGCCATCCACACGACCTTGCGCGGCGCCCTGTCCGCGTCGGTCTTCTTCGAGCCCGCGGCCTTCGCGGCGCCGAGCGCCTGCTTCTCCGCGGCCGACGCCTTGATGTCGGCGCTCAGGTCGATGCCCTTGAGCTGCTCCTTGGAGGCCTTGGTCACGGCCTCGGTCGCACCGGACTTGGCGCTCTCGACCACGAGGTCGCCGCCGAGCACGGGCAGTCCGTCGTAGGTGCGCTCGTAGCGTGTGTGGAGGGTGCCGTCGCGGTCCTTGACGACGTCACGGACGACGAGCTTCTCCTTGGCGCCGAGGCCCAGGTCCTTGGCGGTGTCCGCCTTGGTGGAGTTGGCGTCGCGGAGGAGCTCCGCACGCTGGGCGGGGGTGAGCTTGGCGGCGAGCGCGCCGGGGTCGACGTTCCCGAGCTTCTGCGCCTTGGGGGCGCTGGTCCAGGGATCGTCGGCGGACGCGGGGCCCGCCTGAACGGCGACGGCGAGCAGAGCGGCTACGGCGGAAAGGGCGCCTGCTGCGGCGGCCCGTCTGTGGGAGGTGCTTCTCAACGCGGGACTCCTTCTGCGCGGCCGCGGGATGCGCGGCCAGAGCTACCGGGCGGTTGGGTCGCCGTCCGGGCAGAGCAAGGCGGAACGCAGAACTGGGCAGTACACACGGGGTGTTGCGTGAGAGAAACCGCCGCGTTGTTGAAAGCTGCGCGGTGGTCGAGGGGAAGAGTGACACCAGAGGCACGTTGCTGTCAGGAGCGCATCAAGAGTTGGCCGGAATCAGTCCGTTGGCCGGTAGGGGACGTTCGCTATCCGGTGTCTGGCAGGGCCCCTAATAGCAGAGCCTGATGAGCCCCCGTGGCAGGGGGTACCTCGACCGAAACAGGCGGTCACCGCTGGCTGCTTTTCGCCGGTGGGCCCGTAAGGGGCGTGGGGAACGGCGCGCTCAGCCACAACGACCCCGCAGCCGCCAGCGGGCCGAAAGCGGCTAATCCGGTGGCGCACTAAGTCAACGCCGCGCCGATGGTGCAGAGTTCGCCGGTGGGCCCGTAAGGGGCGTGGGGAACGGCGCGCTCAGCCACAACGAACCCGCAGTGGTGAGTCGGCACGTCCGGCGGAGCCTTCAGCGGGGGTCCACCCACAACGCCGACCCCACCGCGCAGAGTTCCCCGGAAGCCGTCACCGCCGCCACCCCCATCTCGTGCTTGCGGCCCGACTCCGCGATCAGCCACGCATACGTGATGTGGTCCTCGCCGACCGCCATGGGACGCAGCATCGTCCCGGTCAGGGACGCCGTCACCGCGCCCTTGCGCAGGCCCCCGAAGTGGATTCCGGGAGCCGCGCTCGGGCAGTCCAGCGCGGCCCAGGCCAGGTCGGGCCTGAGCGCGCCCGAGCCGTCGTCGAAGGCGGGATGCGGAGCCCACGCCGCGGCGACCACATCGCGCCCTGGCACGGGCGCGCAGTGCTGGCGCAGGCCGCGGTCCGGCGCACGGTCACCGCAGCCGAAGCAGTCGACCGAGCCGTCGGCGACACCGCTGGGCGGCGCGGCACGGTAGGCCGCCGTGGCCGCCACGGCCTCGTCCCAGGTGGGCGCGGACGGCACGTCGAGGTCAAGAGCCGCCGCGGGGCGCGCGCCCGCCAGGACGTTTCCCGCGTCGTCGGTCAACGCGGCGCCCCCGTCGGGCAGTTCACCGAACCGTACGGGAACGCCCACGCGGATGGCGGCGCGGAAGTCCACCCGCACCGTCCCCGGCGGGGTGCGGCCCGCGAGCACACCCGCGACATAGCCGCCGAAGGCGAGTCCGGGATAGCCCTCGTACAGCGCGGGGACGACCAGCTCTTCGGTCACGTGATCAGTAGCCGTGCGATCAGTAGCCATGCGATCAGTAGACATGCGCTCAGCTCACCACACTGTCCCGCCAGGCGCGGTGGAGATCGGCGAAGGATCCCGAGCCCGCGACGAGCTCGGCGGGAGCGCCGTCCTCCACGACCCTGCCGTGCTCCATCACCAGGACCCGGTCGGCGATCTCCACCGTGGAGAGCCGGTGGGCGATCACCACCGCGGTGCGGCCGCGCAGCACCGTGTGCATGGCCCGCTGCACGGCCCGCTCGCCGGGAATGTCCAGGGAGCTGGTCGCCTCGTCGAGGATCAGCACGGCGGGGTCGGCGAGCAGCGCCCGCGCGAAGGCCACCAGCTGCCGCTGGCCCGCGGAGATCCGGCCGCCGCGCTTGCGCACGTCGGTGTCGTACCCGTCGGGCAGCGACATGATGAAGTCGTGGGCGCCGATGGCCTTCGCGGCGTGCTCGATGTCCTCGCGGGTGGCGTCGGGCCGCCCGATCGCGATGTTCTCGGCGACGGTCCCGGAGAACAGGAACGCCTCCTGGGTGACCATGACGACCCCGCGCCGCAGCTCGGCGCCGGAGAGTTCGCGCAGGTCGACGCCGTCGAGCAGGACGCTGCCCTCCGTCGGGTCGTAGAACCGGGCGAGCAGCTTGGCCAGCGTGGACTTGCCCGCGCCGGTCGAGCCGACGACGGCCACGGTCTGTCCCGCGGGCAGCGTCAGGTCGAAGCGGGGCAGCACCTCGCCGCCGGTGCGGTAGGCGAACCGCACGCCGTCGAAGCGCACTTCGCGCCCCGGGTGCGCGGATTCCAGGGCGGGCAGCGGGCGCGTGACGGCGGCCGGGGGCTCGGGCACGGTCGGGGTCTGGGCGAGCAGCCCGGCGATCTTCTCCAGGGACGCGGCCGCCGACTGGTAGGAGTTCAGGAACATCCCGAGCCGGTCGATCGGGTCGTAGAGCCGCCGCAGGTACAGCACGGCGGCGGCGAGGACGCCGAGCGCGAGCCCGCCGTCCGCGACCCGGTAGGCGCCCCACAGGACGATGCCCGCGACCGCGATGTTGGCGACGAGCCGGGAGCCGATCACGTACCTGGCCATCTCCAGCATCGCGCTGCCGTTGGTCCGCTCGTGCCGCGAGTTGAGCACCGCGAACTCCGCGTCGTTGGCCCGCTCGCGGCGGAACGCCCGCACGGGACGGATGCCGTTCATGGTCTCGGCGAACTTCACGATGACGGCGGCGATCGCCGTGGAGCGGTCGCGGAACAGCGCGCCCGCGCGCCGCTGGTAGAGGCGTACGAGGAGGTAGAGCGGCACGAAGGACGCCACGGCCACCGCGCCAAGACCCAGGTCGAGCCAGAGCAGCATCACCGAGATGTAGAGGAACGAGAGCAGGACGGTGATGAGCTCCTGGAGGCCCTCGCTGAGCAGTTCGCGCAGCGACTCGACGTCGGTGGTGGACCGGGAGATCAGCCGCCCGGACGTGTACCGCTCGTGGAAGTCGACGCTCAGCGCCTGCGCGTGCCGGAAGATCCGTCCGCGCAGGTCGAGCAGGACGTCCTGGTTGACGCGCGCGGAGGCCACGATGAAGGCGTACTGGAGCCCGCCGGAGAGCGCGGCGCAGAGCAGATAGCCGATGCCCACCGCGATCAGCGGGCCGTGGTCGCCCGCGCGCACCGCGGGCACGCCGCGGTCGATGGCGTACGCGACGAGCAGCGGGCCCGCCTGCACGACGGCCTGCTGCACCAGGAGCAGCACGGTGGCGAGCACGACCCGGCCGCGCAGCGGTGCGAGCAGCGAGAGCAGCAGGGTGCGGGTGGCCCCCGGGGGCGCGGGCAGATCGTCCTTGTCGAAGGGGTCGCCGGCGGGCGCGGGGGCCTCGGGCAGGTCGGGTTCCCCGGGGTGTGCGGGCTTCTCCCGTACGGAGGTCGACGAGGTCATCGGGCAGCCTCCTCGGCGGCGGTGGGTTCGGCGCTGGGTTCGGCTGTGGGTTCGGCTGTGGTGTCGGCTCCCGACATCAGCCAGGCGTACTCCGCGTTGTCCCGCAGGAGTTCCTGGTGGGTGCCGACGGCGGCGACCCGGCCGCCGGAGAGCAGCGCGACGCGGTCCGCGAGCTGCACGGTGGAGGGGCGGTGCGCCACGACGAGGGCGGTGGTGTCGGCGAGGACGCGCCGCAGCGCGGCCTCGACCAGGGCCTCGGTGTGCACGTCGAGGGCGGACAGCGGGTCGTCGAGGACCAGGAAGCGCGGGGAGCCGACCACGGCGCGGGCCAGGGCGAGCCGCTGGCGCTGGCCGCCGGACAGGCTCAGGCCCTGCTCGCCGACCTGGGTGCCGGTGCCCTGCGGCAGAGCGCGGGTGAAGTCCGCCTGCGCCACCTCAAGGGCGCGCGTCAACTCGGCTTCTCCCGCGGTCTTCTCGGCGCCCATCAGGACGTTCTCACCGACCGTCGCGGAGAAGAGGGTCGGTTCCTCGAAGGCCACGGCGACCAGGGTGCGCAGGTGCTCGCGGTCCATCGCGGTGATGTCCTCGCCGTCCAGGGTGATGCGGCCGCCGGTGACCTCGTGGAGCCGGGGGACGAGCGCGGTGAGGGTCGTCTTGCCGCTGCCGGTCGCGCCGACGAGGGCCATCGTCTCGCCCGGGCGTACGTGCAGGTCTATGTGCGCGAGGACCGCGGGCGTCTCGGGGCCCGCGTCGGGGTAGCGGAACTCCACGCCGTGGAACTGGAGTCCGCCGCCGCCGTCCGGAGCGGGTGCCTCCGCGTCTGCCGTACGAGGTCCCGCCGCCTCCGGCTCCGCGTCCATCACCTCGAAGTACCGCTCCGTGGCCGTCGCGGACTCCTGGGACATCGCGAGCAGGAAGCCGATCGACTCCACGGGCCAGCGCAGCGCGAGCGCCGTCGAGAGGAAGGCGACCAGCGTGCCCGTGGACAGGTCGCCGTCCGAGACCCGCACCGTGCCGAGCACCAGCGCGGCGCCGATCGCGGCCTCGGGCAGCGCCATGATCACCGCGTAGATCGAGGCGAGGATGCGGGCCTTGGCCAGCTCGGTGCCGCGCAGCGTCCGCGACAGTTCGCGAAAGGCCCGCGCCTGGCTGCGGTGGCGCCCGAACCCCTTGATGATGCGGACGCCGAGCACGCTCTCCTCGACGACGGTCGTCAGATCGCCGACCTGGTCCTGCGCCTGCCGCGCCACGGCGGTGTACCGACCCTCGTAGTACGCGCACGCGATCACCATCGGCGCCACGGGCGCGAGCAGCACCAGGCCGAGCGTGAAGTCCTGGCCCAGCAAAATGATCACGCCGACCACGATCGTCGCGCCGTTGACCAGGAGGAACGTCAGCGGGAAGGCGAGGAACATCCGCAGCAGCATCAGATCCGTCGTACCGCGCGAGAGCAGCTGCCCCGACGCCCAGCGGTCGTGGAAGGAGACCGGGAGCCGCTGCAGATGGCGGAAGAGGTCGGCCCGCATCGCCGCCTCCACGCTGGCCAGGGGGCGCGCGACGAGCCACCGCCGCAGGCCGAAGAGGAGCGCCTCGGCGACACCGAGCAGGAGCAGGACGAGCGCCCCGAGCCACACCCCCGCCGGGTCCCCGTCGGCCACCGGGCCGTCCACCATCCACTTCAGTACGAGCGGGAAGACGAGTCCCGTGCACGAGGCGACGATCGCGACGAATGCCGCGGTGATCAGGCGGGTTCGGACCGGCCGGACATAGGGCCACAGGCGCAGCAACGTCCGTACGGTCGACCGGTCCTTGGTCGACGGATCCTTGTGGGGGGCATCTGATTTCGGCATCAGGAGCGAGCCTACGGATCGCCACTGACAGAGCCCACCGAGTTTCGGTCCGACCCGCTTCCTCCGCTGGACCTGGGTCCGGAGTCGGGACCGGGCCGCCGAACCCGGTGCCGTAGGCCGTCGGCCGCCGGGCGTACGCCCCCATCAGCCGCCGAGTCGTACGCCCCCATCAACCGATCGGCTGATGGCCCTTCGAGCGCGATGGGCGATGCCCGCACCCCCGCCCACCCGCGATTCTCGACACATGCCCCTCATCGAAGTGCACGACCTGCAGAAGGCCTACGGCGGCCGCACCGTCGTCGACGGCGTCTCCTTCGCCGTGGAGGAGGGCGAGATCTTCGGCATCCTCGGACCGAACGGCGCGGGCAAGACCACCACCGTCGAGTGCGTGGAGGGCCTGCGCACCCCCGACTCGGGCCTGGTCCGCGTCGCGGGGCTCGACCCGGTCGCCGACCACGAACGCCTCACCCGCATCCTCGGCGCGCAGCTCCAGGAGAGCGAGCTCCAGCCGAAGCTGACCGTGCGCGAGGCACTGGAGCTGTACGCCGCGTTCTACCCGAACCCCGCCGACTGGCGGCCGCTCGCCGAGCGCCTGCGCCTGACCGACAAGCTCGACAGCCGCTTCGGCAAGCTCTCCGGGGGCCAGAAGCAGCGCCTGTTCATCGCGCTCGCCCTCATCGGCAACCCCAAGGTCGTCGTCCTGGACGAACTGACCACCGGGCTCGACCCGCGCGCCCGCCGCGACACCTGGGAACTCATCGAGGACGTACGCGACAGCGGCGTCACCGTCCTGCTCGTCACCCACTTCATGGAGGAGGCCCAGCGCCTCTGCGACCGCATCGCGGTCATCGACAAGGGCCGGGTCGCCGCCCTCGACTCCCCGGCGGGCCTGATCAGCAGGGCCGCGAACTCCACGGTCATGTCGTTCACGCCGTCCGCGCCGCTCGACGAGCGCGTGCTCGCGGCGCTGCCCGCGGTCACCTCCGTCGAGCACCGCGACGGCCGCTACACCCTGAACGGCACCGACGAGACCGTCGACGCGGCCATCACGCTGCTCGCCAGGCACCGCATCACCGCCCACCAACTCCGGGTCTCCGACGCCACGTTGGACGACGCGTTCCTCGACCTGACGGGAGCATCGGCATGACGAGCACCGCCGTCGCCGCACCGCACGCCGCCACCAGGCCCAAGGCCTCGTCGGCCGTCCTCAGGGCCGAGCTGCGGCTCTTCCGCCGCGAACCGGGCGCCGTCTTCTGGATCATGGCGTTCCCCACCCTGCTCCTGGTGATCCTCGGCTCCATCCCCTCCTTCCGCGAGACCAACGCCTCGCTCGGCGGGAATCGCCTCGTCGACGCGTACGTCCCCGTCACCGTGCTGCTCTCGCTGATCATGGCGGGGCTCCAGGCCATGCCGCCGCTCGTCACCGGCTACCGCGAGCGCGGCATCCTGCGCCGGATGTCCGCGACCCCGGTGCGCCCCTCCGCCGTGCTCGGCGCGCAGATGGGCATCTTCGGCACCGCGACCCTCGTCTCCGCCCTGCTCTCGCTGACCGTGGGGCGCCTCGTCTTCGACGTGACGCTGCCGCGCCAGGCCTTCGGGTACGGCCTGGCGCTGCTCCTCGCCATCCTGTGCGGACTCTCCCTGGGCGCCGTGGTCTCCGCGCTCGCCCCCACCACGAAGGCCGCCACCGCCATCGGCTCCGCCGTCTTCTTCCCGATGATGTTCAGCGCGGGCGTCTGGCTGCCGGTCCAGGCGATGCCCGACATGCTCGCCCGCATCGTGGAGCTCGCCCCGCTCGGCGCCGCCGCGCAGGCCCTGGGCGACGCGGCGGACGGCGACTGGCCGAGCCTCGGCCACCTCGGCGTCCTGCTCGCGTGGACGGTGCTCCTGTCGGCGGGGGCCGCGCGCTGGTTCCGGTGGGAGTGAGCGGGAGGGACCCCGCCGTGGCCTGGCCGATGGCCGACACTTGGCACATGAACCCGACCACGGCGGACGCCGCGACGACGGTCGAACAGCGCTGGGGACTGTTCAACCGCTGGGGCCCCTACGGCCTGCTCTGCTTCGGCACCCTGATGTCGCTCGGCACCAGCCGGGTGGTCGGCATGACCGCCGTCGACTGGTACGTGGCCGGGGGCGTGGTCGCCGCGGCGCTCGTGCTCCAGCTGTGGTGGGGCCGGGCGGCTCGCACCCGCCCGGACCCCAGCGCCGCGGGCAGCTTCTACTACGCCGTGCGCTGGACCTTCGCCTTCGTCCTGACCTGGCTCAACCCGTTCTTCGCGTTCTACGCCGTCGTCGGCTACTTCGGCGCCGAGCGGCTGCTCTCGCCCCGCCTGGTCAAACCCGGCCTCTTCGCCACCGCGATCATCATGGCGGGCTCCCAGTCCGGCGGTCTGCCGCCGGACAACAGCGCGGGCTGGGGCGTCTTCGGCGCGCTCTTCGCGGTCAACATCGTCCTGCTCAGCATCTTCGCCCACCTCGCCGAGCAGGAGGACGAGCGGGCCCGCGTGCAGGCCGCCACCATCAAGGAACTGGAGCGCACCAACACCGCGCTCCAGGAGTCCATGGACGAGAACGTCGCCCTGCACGCCCAACTCCTCCTGCAAGCACGCGAGGCGGGCGTCGCCGACGAACGGCGCAGGCTCGCCGCCGAGATCCACGACACCATCGCGCAGGGCCTGACCGGCATCATCGCCCAGCTCCAGGTCGTCGCGGGCGCCACCGACCAGGAGCTGGCCCGCGAACATCTGGGCCGCGCCGCCGATCTCGCCCGGCACAGCCTGGGCGAGGCCCGCCGCTCCGTCCACAACCTCTCGCCCGCGCCCCTGGAGTACGACAGGCTCCCCGAAGCGCTGAAGAAGACGGTCGCCGAATGGGCCGAACGCACCGGGACGCGCGCCGACTTCACGGTCACCGGCACCGCCGAAGACCTCCACGACGAGATCGAGGCGACCTTGCTGCGCATCGTCCAGGAGGCCCTGTCCAACACCGCGAGGCACGCCGACGCCACCCGCGTCGGCGTCACCCTCTCCTTCATGGGCGACGAGGTCACCCTGGACGTCCGCGACGACGGGCGCGGCTTCGACCCGCTCGCCACCGTGGCGCGCACCGGCAGCGGCGGCTTCGGCCTCGACGGCATGCGGGCCCGCGCCGAACGCATCGCCGGAGCCCTCACCGTGGAGTCCGAACCCGGCGGGGGCACCGCGGTGTCCGCTCGCGTACCGTTGGTCCGCCATGAGCACTGAAGTGATCACTCTCCTCATCGTCGACGACCACCCCGTCGTCCGCGACGGCCTGCGCGGCATGTTCCGGTCGGCCCCCGGCTTCGAGGTGCTCGGCGAGGCGTCCGACGGCGTCGAGGCCGTGGCCCTGACCGCCGAACTCGACCCGGACGTCGTCCTGATGGACCTGCGCATGCCCGGCGGCAGCGGCGTCGACGCGATCACCGAACTCACCCGGCGCGGCGCCCGCGCCCGGGTCCTCGTCCTCACCACGTACGACACGGACTCCGACACGCTCCCCGCGATCGAGGCGGGCGCCACCGGCTACCTCCTCAAGGACGCCCCCCGCGAGGAGCTGTTCACCGCGGTCCGCGCCGCCGCCGAGGGCCGCACCGTCCTGTCGCCCGCCGTCGCGTCCCGGCTCGTCTCACGCGTACGTGCCCCCGGCAACGAGCCGCTGAGCTCCCGGGAGAGGGAAGTGCTCGCGCTCGTCGCCAAGGGCACGTCGAACCGTGCGATCGCCGTCGAACTCTTCATCAGCGAGGCCACGGTCAAGACGCACCTCACCCACATCTACGGCAAGTTGGGCGTCAAGGACCGGGCGGCGGCGGTGGCTACGGCTTATAGCAGGGGAATTCTGGGCTGAGGCGGGGCTTCGTCAGGGCCCCGCAGGGGCCCGTTAGGGGCGCGGGGAACTGCGCGACAAGCCACGACGCGCCCGCGCGTTCAGACGGCTTCCCATAGCGCGGGCGTATTCGGCGGCTCCCAGCCCGGCTGCGCTTGATGCGGCTGCAGGCACCGGTACGTCGACCCGCCGTACGTCACGGAGTCACCCGCCGCGTACACCTTACCCGCGGCCCACGTCCCCCCGGGCTCACCGGGATCGGGGTCGCCCCCACCCCCCGTGGTCTTCAGGGTCAACCCATACTGCTGCAGCAGCGGATTGATCGGCTGGTGGAACGTCGTCCCGCCGCTGGAGCAGTTGCCCGAGCCGCCCGACGTGACGCCCTGCGCCTGGCTCCCGGAGATGAAGGAGCCGCCCGAGTCGCCGGGCTCGGCGCAGACCGTCGTCCTGGTCACACCGCTGATCGTGCCCTCGGGGTAGGTGACGCTGGTGTTGTGCTGCGAGATGGTGCCGCAGTGCCACCCCGTAGTGGAGCCGGAACGGCAGATCGACGCACCCACCGGGGACTGCGTGGAGCCCCCGACGCCGACCCGTTGCCCGCCCTGGCCCTTCACGTACGGGGTGGCGGTCCACTGGGAGTTGACGGCGACCCAGGCCATGTCCTTGCCGGGGAAGATGGAGGCTTGGAACGTGCCCTGGGCCACCTGGTTGTAGCCGCTGGTCGCGGTGCCAGCGCGCCCGCAGTGGCCCGCCGTGGCGAAGCCCTGCTGGGTGCCCTTGGTGACGGGGAAGCCGATGGAGCACCGGCCGCCACCCATGTAGTACGCCTCGCCGCCCACCAGGTCGTACAGCGGGCGCGGCCGCTCCGTGGTCCGCTCCACGCGTACGAGCGAGGATCCGACGCCGGCCGCGGTGACCAGGTGCTTCGCCGCCGCGGTGTGCACGGCGCGTACGACCACCGCGTTGGAGCGCACGTCGACGTACCAGACGGGTGCGTCGCGCGTGGCCGTCCTCTTCGCGGCGCGGTCCAACTGACCCTTGGCGGCGTCGAGTTGGGCCACCGAGTGGTCCACGACCTGGGCCTTCGCGCCCCGTGCCTCGATCGCGGGGACGTCGGAGGCGTCGGTGGTGGCGACGGTGAGCGTCGCCGAAGTGGCGCCGCCCACCCAGGCGCCCGCGAAGTTACGGCCGAGTGCGCCGCGCAGCACGCCCGCGTCGGCGCCGGCCTCGGCCTCGTTGACCAAACGGGCCTTGGCCTGCGCCGACGTGAGTCCGAGATCGCGTTGCATCGCCGTCAGGACGCCGGGCGATGTCCTGGCGACGGATGCTGTCTCGGCAGGGGAAAGGGTCGTCGGGGACGTGGCGGACGGATCGGCCTGGGCGGCCGCGCTGCCGGGCAGCCCGGCAAGGGCCAGCGCACCGGCCGCGGCGACGGCGGCACAGGTGGCGGCGAGGCGTCTGTGTGGGGTGGGGCGCATACGGGAGGTCTCCTCGATGGGGGCGGACGGGGAGGGGTGGGGAGGGGAGGGGATGGCCCACACCGTAGAACTCTCAACTGCCGTGGGGGAGCTGTCAGTTGCCCCCCGTGGGTGACGTTATGGATGCGCGTGGGCCCCACCGAAGGCCCAACTGGCCACGCCCGGTGCGGAGATACGGGTGGGCGGGCGGGAAGGAATCCGTATCGAACCGGCGGGCCCGGTGCTCCTACAGGGAGGGCCGACGCCGAGGAAGCGGCGGAGAAGGAGCCGCCAGCCAAGCCGTATAGCTTTCGCTGCGCGCCACCGCATCCGCATGCGCCCCCCGCGCCTGCGCGAACACCGCCGCCGCCGTGTCGTGCGCGGGCGCCGCCGGATGCCAGCCGAGCAGGTGGCGCCAGTAGAGCGGAGCCCCCGCGAGGGGGCGGGTCACCATGCCGGGCGTCGGCGGGAACGTCGCCCTGCACAGACCCACCGCCCTGCCCACCTGGACCAGGTGGACGCAGGACGCGACGTCCGTCTCGTACACCCGCGACGGGGTGAAACCGGCGCGCGCGCACGCCGCGCTGAAGCAGTCCGCGAAGCACCCGTCCCCCGGCACGTCCGTCCACGACTCGTCCGCGAGCAGCGCCAGGTCGATCTCCTGCCCGCCCGCCAGCGGATGCCCGGTCGGCAGCATGACGAAGACGGGGTCGCGGGCCACCTCGCGCCAGACCAGGAGCTCGCTCTCCGGCGGCGCGCTCGCCCCGCACGTGCCGACCAGGGCGAAGTCCAGGCGCCCGTCGGCCGTGCGCGCCGCGATCTCCCGCTCGGACCAGGTGGTGTGGGTCGTCACCGGCACCCCGGGGTGCGCGGTGGCGAGCCGGTCCACCAGGCCCCCGAAGAGCGGCCCGTGCGTACCGCCGAGCCGGAACCCCGCCCCGCCCTGCCAGGTCTGCGCGAACCGCTGCGCCTCCTCCCGAAGGCCGCTGACGGCGGGCAGCACGACCCGTGCCCTGGCCAGCACGAACTCACCGAGCGCGGTGGCCCGCACCCCGTGCCGCCCCCGTTCGAACAGCTCCCCGCCAAGGGCCCGCTCGATCCGCTTCAACTGCGCGCTCAGCGCGGGCTGGGCGAGCCCGAGCGCGGTGGCGGCCTTGGTCAGGCTGCCCGCGTCGGCGATCGCCCGGATCGTCTTCAGGTGCCGCAACTCCAGGTCCATACCGTGAGCTTGGGGTGCCACGGGTACCGGGGCAAGACTCAGGTACGGACCAAGGCCGATCAGCCGCTCCGGACCCGCAGCAGCAGCACCGCACGCCCCGGCACCGTCACCGCGTCGCCCGCCCGGTGCACCGTGCCCGGCGCCGCGCCCTGGTCCTCGTACGAGGTGTCCACGACCACCTCGTACGCATCGGCCCACGGCGGCCCCGGCAGCACGAAGCTCGTGGGCCGGTCCGCCGCGTGCAGGATCGCCAGGAAGCTGTCGTCGACGATCGGCGCGCCGCGCGCGTCACGGCTCGGGATGTCGCGCCCGGAGAGGTACATGCCGAGCGTCGCCGCGGGCGCGTACCAGTCGCTCTCCGTCATCTCCGTGCCGCGCGTCGTGAACCACGCCAGGTCCCGCAGCCCGTCGGCCGAGTGGGCACGGCCGGAGAAGAACGCGCGGCGGCGCAGCACCGGATGCCGGTGCCGCAGGCCGATGAGCCGGGACGTCAGCGCGAAGAGGTCACGCCAGCCGGGCTCGTCGCGCAGCGTCCAGTCGACCCAGCTGATCTCGTTGTCCTGGCAGTACGCGTTGTTGGAGCCGCCCTGCGTGCGGCCCATCTCGTCGCCCGCGACCAGCATCGGCACGCCGGTGGACAGGAGCAGCGTCGTCACCAGGTTGCGCAGCTGGCGGCGGCGCAGCTCCAGTACGCGCTCGTCGTCGGTCTCGCCCTCCGTGCCGCAGTTCCAGGAGCGGTTGTCGTCGGACCCGTCCTGGTTGCCCTCCCCGTTGGCCTCGTTGTGCTTGCGCTCGTACGACACCAGGTCCCGCAGCGTGAATCCGTCGTGCGCGGTCACGAAGTTGACCGACGCGTACGGCCTGCGCCCGCCCCACGCGTACAGGTCGCTCGATCCGGAGAGCCGGTAGCCGAGATCGCGTACGTCAGGGAGCGCGCCCCGCCAGAAGTCCCGCACCGCGTTGCGGTACCGGTCGTTCCACTCCGTCCACAGCGGCGGGAACGACCCCACCTGGTAGCCCCCCGAACCCACGTCCCACGGCTCGGCGATCAGCTTCACGCGCCGCAGGACCGGATCCTGCGCGATCACCGCGAGGAACGGCGACAGCATGTCCACGTCGTGGAAGGAGCGCGCGAGCGCGGCGGCCAGGTCGAAGCGGAAGCCGTCCACTCCCATCTCGCTCACCCAGTACCGCAGCGAGTCCGTGATCAGCCGCAGGACGTGCGGCTGGACGACC
Source organism: Streptomyces kanamyceticus (assembly GCF_008704495.1). Taxonomy (NCBI): domain Bacteria; kingdom Bacillati; phylum Actinomycetota; class Actinomycetes; order Kitasatosporales; family Streptomycetaceae; genus Streptomyces; species Streptomyces kanamyceticus. The sequence continues at coordinate 3,239,342 of NZ_CP023699.1, read as the reverse complement.
TGGAGGGTGTTGCCGCAGCCCGTGTAATCGGCGTACCGGCGCGCGTCGCCCGACTGCAGCCGGTAGTAGCCGCGGTTGTCGATGCCCTTCAGGGAGAGCATCGGGCCGAGCTCCCCGGCCTCCGCCGTGTGGTTGTAGACCACGTCGAGGATGACCTCGATGCCCGCCTCGTGCAGCGCCCGCACCATCCGCCGGAACTCGCCGACCTGCTGCCCCCGCGTCCCCGACGCCGCGTACGCCGCGTGCGGGGCGAAGTAGCCGATGGAGTTGTAGCCCCAGTAGTTGCGAAGCCCCCTGCGCAGCAGATGGTCCTCGTGCGCGAACTGGTGCACGGGCAGCAGCTCGACCGCCGTCACCCCCAGCACCTTGAGGTGCTCCAGGGCCGCGGGATGCGCCAACCCGGCGTACGTGCCCCGCAGTTCGGCCGGAATCCCCGGATGCCGCTCGGTGAAGCCGCGTACGTGCAGTTCGTAGATGACCGAGTCCGCCCACGGCGTCTTGGGGCGCCGGTCGTCCGACCACTCGTCGTCCGGCGCGTCGTCGTGCACGACCACGCCCTTGGGCACGTACGGCGCGGAGTCCCTGTCGTCGCGCACGGTGTCCGCCACGTGCTGCTCGGGCCAGTCGCGCACGTGCCCGTACACCTCGGGCGGCAGCACGCCGTAGTCGTTGCCCGCACCGGCGTCGACCGCCCGTGCGTACGGATCGAGGAGCAGCTTCGCCGGGTTCCAGCGGGCGCCCGTCCACGGGTCCCAGCGGCCGTGCACCCGGTACCCGTACCGCTGGCCCGGACGCACGTCCGGCACGAAGCCGTGCCAGATCTCGTGCGTCAGCTCGGTCAGGGCGTGCCGCGCCTCGACCCCCTCCTCGTCGAACAGGCACAGCTCGACCGCCTCCGCACCGCCCGCCCACAGCGCGAAGTTGGTGCCCGCGACCCCCTCGGGCCCGATCCTGAAGCGGGCGCCCAACGGGGTCGGCGTCCCCGGCCACACGGGCCGCGCGAGCACCGGACGCGCCGTGGCGCGCGTACTTCCGTTCAGGGCGGCGGCGGGCCGCTCGGGCGTGACCCGCCCCCTCGCCCGCGCCTCCTGCACTGCCCCTTGCTCGGGTGCGCTCGACACCTACTCGCCTCCCGCGGCTCGGTGGGTCGACGCGCGAAGAAGGGCGAGCGGCGTCCCGGCCGCGGCTCCCCATACGTCGTCCTCCTCACTGTTCTGCCCACCGCGTGCGTCGCACTCACGTTTCCCCAGCAGGGGGACGGTCGTTGGGACCCACGTGAGACAGGTTGCGAGGCGCGCACGGCGCGCAGGGGCCGCACTGGCCGCCGTATTGACATGGGCAGGCCTGATGGCCGGGGCGGCGGGCTGCTCCGCCGGTGGGCTCGACGGAGTGCTCGGGAAGTCGCGCTCGCCGGCCGACGCGATCCGGGTGTCGCCCGACGACGACATGAAGGGAGTCAGGGCCGACGAACGGATCGAGGTGAAGGTCCCCGACGGCCGCCTGGAGTCGGTGAAGGTCGTCCGGACGCAGGACGCGCAGGAGTTCGACGTACCGGGCCGCATCGACGAGGACGGCATGGCCTGGCGGCCGCTGGACGAAGGCCCCCTCGCGCTCGCCGCGAGGTACAAGGTCGACGCGGTCGCCATGGACGGCCACGGCCGGCGCTCGGCCCGGCACACCACGTTCACGACGTACGTCCCCGACGAGCGCTTCATCGGTTACGTGACACCGGAGAACCGCGCCACCGTCGGCACCGGCATGATCGTCTCCCTGGAGTTCAACCGGGAGATCGAGAACCGCGCGGCCGTCCAGCGCGCCATCCACGTCACCGCGCACCCCGCCGTCGACATCGAGCCGCACTGGTTCGGCAAGACGCGCGTGGACTTCCGCCCGGAGGAGTACTGGAAGCCGGGCACGAAGGTCACCGTCGGCCTGCGCCTGCGGGACGTCCAGGCGGCACGCGGGGTCTACGGCCTCCAGGACAAGAGCTTCTCCTTCACCGTGGGCCGCAGCCAGGAGTCCCTGGTCGACGCGGCCGAGCACACCATGGAGGTGCGCAGGGACGGCGAGGTGATCTCCACCGTGCCGATCACCGCGGGCGCCCCCAAGACCACCACGTACAACGGGAAGATGGTGGTCACCGAGATGCTGGAGGTGACCCGGATGAACAGCCGCACGGTCGGCTTCGGCGGGGAGTACGACATCCCCGACGTGCCGCACGCGATGCGCCTGACGACCTCCGGCACCTTCCTGCACGGCAACTACTGGTCCCCGGACGCCCCTGGCAACACGAATGTCAGCCACGGCTGCGTGGGCCTGCGCGATGTGAAGGGCGGCAGCTCACGGACGCCCGCGGGCTGGTTCTTCGACCGGAGCCTCATCGGGGACGTCGTCGAAGTCGTGAACAGCAATGACAAGAAAGTCGCTCCTGACAACGGCCTCGGCGGCTGGAACATGGACTGGAAGGAGTGGCGGCGCGAGAGCTGACCGACGGCCCACCACCAGGTGATCGCGGGGTGACCGGCGGTCGTCCAGCAGGTGATCTTGGTCTGCCCGCACCTCGCGCCCAGTTGGAACGGAACGGTGACATTGGCGGGGAGTCATCGCTGCGGGGCGTGTGGTTATCTAACGCTTGCGCGTGTCTGAAACGCGCGGGGTGCACTGGGGTGCGGGCCTGTGACCAGGCCGTGCGAGGGGAGACAAGATCGTGAACGGGCGACCGATATCGGGGGATTCGTCGGATACGCGTGAGCGCGTACGACGGAGGGGCGCCAGAGGCCTTACGGCCGCGGTTTCGGGGGCGGCACTGCTCCTCGTCGCGGCCTGCGGCGGGGGAGGCGGCTCGGACAAGGGCGGCGAGGGCAAGGGCGGTTCGGACAAGAACGCCGCGTCGGCGGCCGTCGTGACGATAGCGCCGAAGGACGGCGCGAAGTCGGTCGCCACCAGCGGCGCCCTCAAGATAGACGCGGCGAAGGGCAAGCTCTCCGAGGTCAAGGTCGAGGACGGCAAGGGCAACCCGGTCCCCGGCAAGATCACCTCGGGCGGCGCGAGTTGGACGCCCGCCCACCATCTCGCGGCGGCCACCACGTACAAGGTGCACGCCGTGGCGAAGGACTCCGAAGGACGCGCGTCCGCCAAGGACACCGCCTTCACGACGCTGACGCCGAAGAACACCTTCATCGGCCAGTTCAATCCGGAGGACGGCACCGAGGTCGGCGTCGGCATGCCGTTCTCGGTCCGCTTCACCCGCGGCATCACCGACCCGGAGGCCGTCGAGAAGGCCATCGACATCAAGACCGAGCCCTCGGTCCCCGTCGAGGGCCACTGGTTCGGCAACGACCGCCTCGACTTCCGCCCCGAGAAGTACTGGGCGGCCGGTACGAAGGTCACCGTCAAGCTCAACCTCGACGGCGTCGAGGGCCGCCCCGGCGTCTACGGCAAGCAGACCAAGACCCTGAAGTTCACCGTCGGCCGCAGCCAGGTCTCCACCGTCGACGCCAAGACGCACCAGATGACGGTCGTGCGCGACGGCAAGCAGATCAAGAAGATCCCGATCACCGCGGGCGCCCCGGGCACGACGACGTACAACGGCGAGATGGTCATCAGCGAGAAGCTCCAGGTGACCCGGATGAACGGTGACACCGTCGGCTTCGGCGGCGAGTACGACATCAAGGACGTGCCGCACGCCATGCGCCTGTCCACCTCCGGCACGTTCATCCACGGCAACTACTGGTCGGGCGGCGCCTTCGGCAACACCAACGCCAGCCACGGCTGCATAGGCCTGAGCGACGTGCGCGGCGGCTACAGCAAGAAGACGCCCGGCGGCTGGTTCTTCAGCAACTCGATGATCGGCGACCTCGTCGTCGTGAAGAACTCCGCCGACAAGAAGATCCAGCCGGACAACGGCTACAACGGCTGGAACATGTCGTGGGAGAAGTGGAAGGCGTAGGCCCCCCACCTCCATTCCCGTACGGGACCCGGCGCACTGTGACCAAGTGCACCGGGTTCCGGCGCGTTAGCCCCCGTTAACCTGCTGCCATGACCGCAACCCTCGAAGTCACCGAAGGCGTCGGCACCATTCGGCTCGACCGCCCGCCCATGAACGCCCTGGACATCGCCACCCAGGACCGCATCAAGGAACTGGCCGAGGAGGCCGCCCGCCGCGACGACGTGCGCGCCGTGGTGATCCACGGCGGCGAGAAGGTGTTCGCCGCGGGCGCGGACATCAAGGAGATGCAGGACATGGACCACGCGGCGATGATCGCGCGCTCCGGAGCCCTGCAGGAGTCCTTCACCGCCGTCGCCCGCATCCCCAAGCCCGTCGTCGCCGCCGTCAACGGCTATGCCCTGGGCGGCGGTTGCGAGCTCGCGCTCTGCGCGGACTTCCGCATCGCCGCGGACAACGCCAAGCTCGGCCAGCCCGAGATCCTGCTCGGCGTCATCCCCGGCGCGGGCGGCACCCAGCGCCTGGCCCGCCTGGTCGGCCCCTCCAAGGCGAAGGATCTGATCTTCACGGGCCGCCACGTGAAGGCCGAAGAGGCGCTCGCCATCGGCCTGGTGGACCGTGTCGTACCCGCCGCCGAGGTGTACGAACAGGCGTACGCGTGGGCCGCGCGCCTCGCCAAGGGCCCTGCCATCGCGCTGCGCGCCGCCAAGGAGTCGATCGACGCGGGCCTCCAGACGGACATCGACACGGGCCTGGCCATCGAGCGCACCTGGTTCGCCGGTCTGTTCGCGACCGAGGACCGCGAGCGGGGCATGCGGAGCTTCGTCGAGGAGGGACCTGGCAAGGCCAAGTTCCTCTGAGCCGCGACCGCCGAACTGCCCCCGAGGTCAGCTGAGTTGACCCGCGCGCGCCCGCGCGTCCCCCGAAGGAGCGGTTTATGGCCGACTTAACAGAGCCTTAAGTCCACCGTGCTCGGGGCACTCGGTGATCACTCGTAAGCGAGAAGTCATCGCAGGTCAGGGCCGCTTCTGGCGGTCCGTTCTGCCAGTGGCATATGCCTATCCAGCCCCCCGGAATGGTTGGTTCCGGGGGGCCTATTACGCCGGAACGGCCCCGGAGGGCGCTCCGGGCGGCCATGATGGGGGGCATGGCGGGGCTGGAGGGTTATGAACGGCCGCGGCGGCACGGTAGTGCGACCGCGGCACGCTGGTCGCCGGCGGTAGAGGACGAACACGCGCTCAAGGCGCTGGAGTTGTTCGGCAATCCGACGGACGCGGAAGTTCCGCTGCCCTCGCGCCCGGAGTCCGCCGCCATCGCGCGCCGCCTCGCCCAGGTCGTGGTCCTCCGCCACTGGGGACTCTCCCCGAAGCTCACCGAGGACGTCGTCCTGCTCGTCTCCGAACTCGTGGGGAACGCCGTGCGGCACACCGGCGCCCGCGTCTTCGGCCTGCGCATGCAGCGGCGGCGCGGCTGGATACGCGTAGAGGTGCGCGACCCCTCGCGCGGACTGCCCTGTCTGATGCCCGTCCGCGAGACGGACCTGAGCGGTCGGGGCCTCTTCCTCGTCGACAAGCTCTCCGACCGCTGGGGCGTCGATCTGCTGCCGCGCGGCAAGACGACGTGGTTCGAGATGCGGGTCCTGGACCGCTGAGGGTCACCCGGGGCGGGGTGGGGCGGGTGGTGGGGCGGGTGCACGAAAGCCCCCGGGTCGCCGGTATGTCGGCGCTGCGGGGGCCTGCGTGAAGCGCCGGGACCGATTGGGGTGTGGTCCACAGCCGCTGATGACGACCTGAGCCCGGGTCAATGGGGGTCGTGGCTCCGACTATGGCAGACGGGGGCCAGCGATCCAAAAGTCTCATTCCGGGCATAGGTGGTCAAAGAGTGACAGTTTAGGGGTGAATCCTTGGTGAGATGGGACACCTGCCTGGTAAACGCTGGCTAAGTGGAGCCTGTGACGGCCGATAAGCAAGGTTCGCCCGTCGGGGTCGACGCCCGGTCACTCCGACCCGCGAGGGCCTCGAAGCGGACAATCACCCCCTTTCTGCCTCTTTACCCATTAAATGGTCGTGTGATCGAGACCGACCGCCGCGCCCTCCTGCGCGCGGGCGCCGGACTGGCCGTCACGGGCGCGCTCACCACCGGGTGCGCCACGACCGGCACAGGACCCGCCGCGCACGCACGCCCGCCCGCGGCCAAGACTCCCCGGCCCGCCCCCGCGGCCCCCGCGCCCCGCCGCCTCCCCGGCCTGCCCGCCCAGATCGCCCACGGCCCCCGCACCCGCCCCCGGGTAGCGCTCACCTTCCACGGCCAGGGCGACCCGGCCACCGCGAAGACCCTGCTCGACCAGGCCGAGAAGGCCGGTGCCAGGATCACCGTCCTCGCCGTCGGCAGCTGGCTCGACGAGCACCCCGAGCTGGCCCGCCGCATCCTCGAAGGCGGCCACGACCTCGGCAACCACACCCACCACCACCTCGACGTCAACGACATGCCCGAGGCCGACGCCTACGCCGAGATCACCGGCTGCGCGGACCGCCTGCGCCGCCTCACCGGATCCATCGGCACCTGGTTCCGCCCCTCGCGCACGCGCACGGCGACCCCCCTCGTCGAACGGCTCGCCCACCGCGCGGGCTACCCGCACGTCCTCTCGTACGACGTCGACTCCCTCGACTTCACCTCGCCGGGCGCCCCCGCCGTCACCCGCAAGATCGCCGCCGAGATCCGCCCGGGATCCGTGGTGAGCCTCCACTTCGGGTACGCGGACACGGTCGCCGCGCTCCCCGCCGTCCTGCAAGAACTGGAACGCCGCGGTCTGCGCGCGGTGACGACCACGGAGCTCCTTACCTGATGCATCGGAAACTCACCTCGCCCCCCAGACTCCACCTGACCCGGCGCACCGCGGCCGTGCTCGCCACCGGCGCCGCGCTCGCCGTCCTCGCGGGCTGCGGCAGCGGCGGCGACGAACGCGCCGACGAGGCCCTCGGTACGGCGGGCATCCGCAAGCCCGCCCAGCCGAAGGCGGCCCCGGGCCTGCCCGGCATGCCGCCCGTGCTCGACCCGAAGGACGCCTACGCGGCCGACCGCCCGAACGCGCTCCAGCCCGTGGCCAAGAAGTTCCTGCCGCGCGTCTACGTCCCCAACACCAGCTCCAACACGGTGTCGGTCATCGACCCCAAGACGTACGAGGTCATCGAGACCATCCCGGTCGGCAACCAGCCCCAGCACGTCGTCCCCTCCTGGGACATGAAGACGCTCTGGGTCAACAACGACCTCGGCGACAGCCTCACCGCCATCGACCCGGTGACCGGCAAGACGGGACGCACCGTCGAGGTCTCCGACCCCTACAACCTCTACTTCACACCGAACGGCAAGTACGCCGTCGTCATGGCCTCCATGGACCGCGAACTGGTCTTCCGCGACCCGAAGACCATGAACCGCGTCAAGACCGTCCCGGTCACCTGCGCGGGCGTCAACCACGCCGACTTCTCCATGGACGGCCGCTACTTCATCGTGTCCTGCGAATTCTCCGGCGAACTCCTCAAGGTCGACACCGAGAAGATGGAGGTCGTCGGCCAGCAGAAGATCCCCTTCGAGGGCGCCATGCCGCAGGACGTGAAGATGTCCCCGGACGGCAAGACGTTCTACGTCGCCGACATGATGGCGCACGGCATGTGGGTCCTGGACGGCAAGAAGTTCACGACGCCCAAGCTGCTCCCCACCGGCAAGGGCTGCCACGGCCTGTACGTCAGCCGCGACTCCAAGGAGATGTACATCTCCAACCGCGGCGAGGGCACCATCTCCGTCTTCGACTTCCCGAAGAACAAGCTCACCAAGAAGTGGAAGCTCCCGCAGGGCGGCAGCCCCGACATGGGCGGCGTCTCGGCGGACGGCAACACCCTCTGGCTGTCCGGGCGTTACAACTCCGAGGTGTACGCCATCGACACCCGCACCGGCGTCCAGCTGGCCCGCATCCCGGTGGGCAAGGGGCCGCACGGGCTCGCGGTCTACCCGCAGCCGGGCCGCTACTCGCTCGGGCACACGGGGATCTTCCGTTGAACGATCGATGGTTGACGGTTGACCGTCGCTGGCACCGGGCACCAAAGGGGCAGCTCAGGAACCTCCCTCCCCCCACCCCTGGAGGCGCCCATGATCCGTGGCATCGACGTCAGTTCGCACCAGTCGACGTTCAGCACGGACGGCCTCTCGTTCGTCTTCATCAAGGCGACGGAAGGCCGTTCGTACACCAACCCGAAAATGACCGCCCAGGTGAAGCGGGCCCGCGACGGCGGCTGCGTCGTCGGCTTCTACCACTTCCTGTGGCCGGGGAACATCGCGGCCCAGGCGGCGTACTTCGTGAGCAAGGCTCCTGAGAAGGCGGGGGACTTGTTGGCGGTGGACTGGGAGCGCACGGGCGACGGCACCCGTGCGTCCAACGCCGAGAAGGACCGGTTCATCCGCGAGGTGAAAAGGCTACGACCCGGACATAAGACCCTTCTCTACTGCAATCGCGACTTTTGGCTCAACCACGACTCCACGTCCTACGCGGGCGACGGCCTGTGGATAGCCGACTACGTGACGGCGGGCAAGCCGCGCATCCAGGCGGACTGGACGATCCACCAGCACACGTCGACACCGCTGGATAAGAACGTGGCCGATTTCGCGAGCGAGGACGAGCTGCGGGACTGGGCCACGCCCTAGGGCGTACTCGCCCAGGGACGTACTCGCCTAGGCGCGCCAGTCCGCCGTGCGTTCCTGGGACGCCGCGGCCAGGGCCGCGCGGATCGCGTCCACGTCACCGGCGTTGCCGTACACGGGAGTTCCGGGCTGCTGGCGCCACGAGTCGTCCTGGCCGCCGTTGTCGACCGTGTCGAAGCCGAGTTCGTCGATCAGGTCGCGTACGACCTGCTTGGCGGCCTCGTCGTCGCCGGAGACCGGCACCGCGACCCGGCCGGGGGTGCCCTTGGGCTGCGGCTTGTCGAGGATGTCCTGGGCGTAGGTGCCGTTGAACGCCTTGATGACGGGGTGGCCGATCTGCCGCTCCGTCCAGCGGCTCTCCGTCAGGCCGTCCTCGATCTCGGCGATCCTGCCGTCGCGCTGCTGCGGGTAGTAGTTGCCGGTGTCGATGACCGCGACGTCCGCGGCCGCGCCGTCCAGGAAGCCCGCGGGCAGGCCGGGCACGGCCTTGAGCGGGATGGTGACGACGACGACCTGCGCGCCGCGCGCGGCCTCCTCGACGGGGACGGGGGTGGCCCCGGTCTCCTCGGCGAGGGCGGTGAGGGTGTGCGGGCCGCGCGAGTTGGCCACGGAGACGTCGTGGCCGAGGGCGGTGAGGCGGCGGGTGAGGTTGCCCCCGATGTTGCCAGCGCCGATGATGCCGATCTTCATGACTGCCCTTCCGGTGATCCACTGTCGTAACGGAGGTAACCTCCGGAAGGGCTGGACTATTCCGACGGCGTCAGGCGCACCACGACCTTCCCCACATGTCCATTGGCCTCAAGCAGTCGATGCGCGTCCCCGATGCTCTCCAGCCCCTCGAAGACCTCCGCCACGACCGGGCGGAACGTGCCGTCGCGGACGCCCGACTCGATGAACGCGTTCACCCGGCGCCGACCCTCCGCGTTCTCCGACATCTGCGAATTGGCGTAACCGTGCACGGTGAGAGGCCAGTTGAGCGGCAGCTGCATCGGCTTCCGTTGGTCGAGGAAGCCGTAGACGACGACCGTTCCACCGGTCACCGCCGCGCCGGAAAGCTCCGCGAGGCCCGCCCCGCCGACCGCGTCGAAGATCAGCTCGGCGCCCTTGCCGCCGGTGAAGCGGTGGACCTCCTTCACGACGTCTTCCGTGTCCGACGCGATGACCAGGGCCGCGCCGAGGTCGAGGAGCCGCTGCCGCTTCTCGTCGGTGCGGGTGACCGCGATCGGCACCGCGCCGATCCGCGCCGCGGTCTGCAGCGCGGCGATGCCGACGCCGCTGGACGCCGCCGTGATCACCACGTGGTCGCCGGGCCGCAGGCCGCCGGTCTCCAGCATCCCGCCGTACGCCGTGGAGTACGCGAGCCACGTCGCCGCACCCGTCACCGCGTCGAGTCCGGCCGGGCGCGGCAGGACGGAGCCGACGGGCAGGACGACGCGGTCGGCGTAGACGCCGCTGGCGCTCATCTCGATGCCGGGTCCTGTCAGGACGGCATCGCCGGGGGCGTGCGCGGTGACCCCTTCGCCGACGGCTTCGACGATCCCGGCGGCCTCGTAGCCGAGCCGGGACGCGGGCAGGGTCGGCGGGTAGTAGTAGGTCCCCGCGCGGAACAGCGCCTCGGCGCGGTTGAGGCCCAACGCCTCGACGCGGACGAGGACTTCGCCGGGTCCGGGTGCGGCCAGCGGGAGCTCTTCGACGCGCAGGACCTCGGGCCCGCCCACCTCGTCGAAGAGGACTGTCCGTGCGGTGTTCTTCGCGGTGTTCTTGGGGGTGTTCTTCGTGGTGTTCTTCGTCATGTCCAAGACGCTAGGCGGGCCGCGCGGCGCTCTCCATGCCTGGTCATCCCGCCTCCATGTCCGTTCGTCTCGCCGTCCGTACGGCCGGGTTACGGTTCCGTCATGGACGTACTGAGTGACGCGATGGCCGCGATGCGCACCGGACGCCCGCACGCCGGGCGGACGGAGAAGTACGCCCCGTGGGGCGTGCGGTTCGTCAGCCCCGGCAGGGCGGGCTTCCACGCCGTCCTCGAGGGATCGGCGTGGCTGGTGCCCGCGGACGGGAGTGCGGAGCCCGTGCCGCTCGGGGCCGGTGACGTGGTGTTCATCGCGCGCAGCGGCGGACACGCGCTCGTCAGCGAACCCGGCACGCCGGTGGAGGAGATCGGCCTGCTGCCCGACGGCACCTGGCCCAAGCCGCCCGCGCTGCGGCGGGTGGCGGGGCGCCCGCCGTCCACCGTCATGGTCTGCGGCGCGTACCTCCTCGACGAGAACCGGCCCCACCCGCTCCTCTCCGAACTGCCCGACGTCGTGCACCTGCCCGCGGGCGACGGCGGCAACGGCGCACTGCGGGCCGCGCTCGACCTGCTCGGCGCCGAGTTGGCGGATCCGCAGCCCGGCACCGACACGATCGTCACCTCGCTGCTCGACACGCTGCTCCTCCTCGTCCTGCGCACCTGGTGGCTGCAAGTGCGCGGCAGGACGGGCGAGTTGACCGGCTGGGCGGCCGCGCTCGCCGATCCGGCGGTCGCGGCCGCGCTGCGCGCCATCCACAGCGATCCCGCGCACCCCTGGACGGTGGGGGAGCTCGGCGCGCTCGCCAGCCTGTCGCGGGCACCCTTCGCGCGCCGGTTCACGGCGTCGGTGGGGACGCCGCCGCTCGCGTATCTGACGTGGTGGCGGATGACGATGGCGGCGGGCTGGCTGCGCGGGCCTGACGAGGCGCCGCTGCGCGCGGTGGCCGAACGGGCCGGGTACGCCTCGGAGTTCGCCTTCGCCAAGGCGTTCAAGCGGGAATTCGGGATGGCTCCCGGGCGGTTCCGGAAGCTGCGCGCCGCCGGGTGAGCGCGGCCCGCAGCCCCAGGAAGAGCAGCATGCCGAAGGGGGAGAGGAGGATCGTGAGGACGAGCAGGGGGCCCATCACCAGCGGGTGGGCGCCGAGCCGCCGGGACTCGCGGTACATCCACTGTCCGATCAGCAGGTCCCAGGCGATGACCTGGGCCCAGATCGCGCCCGCGCCGTTCGCGTCCGTCATGAGCGCGCGGAATCCGTCGATGTCCGGGCTCCTGACCGCGGACCAGAGTTCGGGGAAGACGGGCAGCGCCAGCGCGAGGTAGACGGCCAGGACGGGTACGACGGTCAGGGGCGATGCGGCGATGCGGGCCGTGGGTCCCCAGCCGGGCGCGAGGATCATGAGCAGCCAGACCGGCGCGGCCAGCCAGAAGGAGAGCTCGAAGAGGAATCCGGTCACGGGACGAGCTCCTTCTCTGCGGGTGCGTCAATGGCCTTGTTCTGTACGGGAGTTGGTGTGCGGAGGCGCAGTGCCGCGACCGCTCCCGTGGTCGTGGCGGCGGCGATGAGGCCCGCGGCGGTGAGCGTCGCGCCGTCCGGGTGGATCAGCGGCTGGCCGCGCAGTGCCTGCCACAGGATCAGGGCGAAGACGGCCGCGTACGCGGCGGACGCCAGCAGGACGAGCCGAAGGCGGACGCGCGGGTCGGCGAGGCGGCCGTAGCGCGGGGCGAGCGCTGTCACCGTCATGAGGAGCAGTGGGAGCAGCTGCAGCGCGTGCATGCCGACGAAGTGCGGGATGCGCAGATCGCCGCCGGTCGTCGACCAGCCGGTCAGCGGCATCGAGGGGCCGCCGTCCGCCACGCCCACGCTGTGCGCGCCGACGATCGAGGACTCGCCCCTGCGCTGTCCCGGCGCGGGCTGGGTCATCAGGAAGCCGACGGCGGCTCCGGCGAGCGCGATGGCGATGCCGCAGCGCATCGTCCAGGCGGCGGCGCGGTCGGGGATGCGGGCGCGCGGCAGCAGGACCGCGATGGCGAGGGTGCCGAGCCAGAGGATGACGACGGTGACGGCCATCGTGTTGAACAGGGCCTCGTCGAGCGGGGTCTGGTGGTTGAAGTGGCTGCGCTTCCCGCGCACCACCTGCCCGGTGATGATCGCCATCTCGACGGCGCTCGTCGCCGCGACCACGGTGCCCGCCCACCAGCCCGCGCGCCGTCCGCGGTCGAGCAGCGAAAGCATCCAGGCGAGCGAGAGTCCGTACGCGATGAACGAGACGGAGAACTTCAGCGGCTTGAACCAGATCCGCGCGCCCACCAGGACCCGGTCGTCGACCACGAGTCCCACGGCGGATATGACGGCGATGACCGCCATCGACGCGGAGAACAGCACCAAGGGCCGGTGCCATGAACGCCATAAGGACATGGGTGTCCCCTCCAGGGGGTGGTGGCTAAGGTGACGGCTATCAAGAGTGGATAGTGGCACTCGCCGCTATCTGATAGCGCCACTATCTATGATGGGCGGGGCGTTGGCAAGGAGTGCCCCGGCAGGGGCGAGGAGAGTGGGCAGGCCGTGCGTATTGGCGAGTTGAGCCGCAGGACCGGGGTTCCGGTCCCGACGATCAAGTACTACGTACGCGAAGGGCTGCTCGAACCCGGCGAGCTGAGCAGCCCCAATCAGGCGCACTACGACGAGTCGCACGAGCGCAGGCTGCGGCTGATCCGCGCGCTCCTCGACGTCGGCGGCCTCAAGGTGGCGGCGATCGCCGAGGTCCTCGGGGCCATCGACGACCCGGGTCGCCCGCTCCACAAGGTGCTCGGCGCCGCGGCGGACCGGCTCGGCACGGCGGGCGGCGCCGACGACGACGCCGAGGCGACGGCCGCGCGCGACGCCGTCCAGGAACTGATCGCGCGGCGCGGCTGGCAAGCGCACGAGTCGAACCCGGCGGGCGAGGACCTGTCACGGGCGCTGGCAGCCATGGGCCGGGTCGGCCACGGCGCGTTCACGGAACTCCTCGACGAGTACGCCGACGCCGCCGAACTCGTCGCCCGCGCCGACCTCGGCTACGTGGCCCGACGGGCCTCCGTCGACGACCTGGTGGAGAGCGTGGTGATCGGCACGGTGCTCGGCGAGGCGGTGTTCAACGCGATGCGGCGGCTCGCGCATGTGGATGCGTCGGCGCGGTTGTACGGAGGTGAGGACGGGGCGCCGGGGCGGGCGGAGGAGGGGTGACCGGCACGTTGTCTCAGGGGCTGCTGATCGGCCTCTGCGGCGCGGTCACCCACCCCACGTACGGCACCTTCGAGGTGTTCGGACGGCGCATGGGGAGCGTCGACCTGCGCGACCTGCGGGCGTACGTCGGTCATGTGAACCCACGCCACCCGCCGCGCTCGGCGCTCGCGGGCCGACCGCCTGCTCGGGCCCGCGCACCGTACGGACGCGCGCTGGACGGTGCGGGCGCGGACGGTGCGCTGATGCGAGAGAGGGGCCCTGCGCACATCGCGTGTGCGGGGCCCCTCCGTGCGGTCGGCACCGCCTACTTGTTCAGGCTCGCCCAGAACTCGTCGAACGAGAGTCGCTTGTCCGCGTCGGTGTCCTTCGCGCCGATGACGGCCTCGGCCACCGTCTCAGTGACGTAGAAGTCGCCCATCTGCGCCATGGCGCTCTTCCACTCGGCCGCCGTGATGAAGCCGTCGCCGTCCGTGTCGAACCGCTCGAACGTCTTGCGCGCTTCCTCGATGTCCGCCACCGGATCCACCCCTTCTTGGTGCACTACTGACGGAGGTTAGGGTAACGGCCGTCCCGGCACCGGATCACAAGGAGTACGTCCATGGCCAGCGCATCCGGCACCCTCGGGGCCCTCCTCGACGCCGCGGCCCGGGGCGGCTTCCCCGCGCCGGACGGCACCACCACGGTCGTTGAGCAGCCGGGGCACCGTGACGCGGGAGTCATCGCCTTCACCGCCCACTCGGTCGTCTTCACCGACGAGGACCCCCGGTGGGTGCGGTCCACGCTCGCGTCGCTCGACTGCGACCCCCTTGCCGCCACCCTCAACGCGCGCTTCCTCGCGGCCTTCATGGACCGCACGGGGCGGACGACGGACACCATCGACCTGCTGACCGTCGCCCCCGCGCTGCCGGGCGGACCCGCGCCCGAGCTGGGTCTGCGGGAGCTCGACGACCCGGACCATCCCCGGGTCGCGCGGGCCCGCAAGCGCCGTGACGACGTGCGGGTCTGGGCGTCGGAGGGGGCCGGGGTGCTGGTCATCGGGCGGGGCGTCGCCGGACGGTGGGAGACCGCGATCGAGGTGGGCGAGGACGCGCGGCACCGGGGGCTCGGGCGGGCGCTGGCCCGGGCGGCGCGCCACCTCGTGCCGGACGGGGACGTGGTCTGGGCGCAGCAGGCACCGGGCAACGCGCGCAGCGTGCGGGCCTTTCAGGCGGCGGGGTACCGGCCGGTGGGGGCGGAGGCGCTGCTCTTCGCGCGGTGAGGAGGGCACCCTCTTCGTCGGGTTCGTTCTCCAACCGAGACCTTTCGCCACTTCTTGTTCACAAACTGAGATCATGGCCCGCTTCCCGCGCGGGACGCGTGCGGTACAACGTGACCGAGGGGGCCGTGTGCCGCCGTGAGGGGAACGTGGTGGAGAGATTCGAAGGGGCGGGGGCCGCCCAGCGGGCGCCGTTCGTGGGCAGATCGGGGGAGCTCGACCGGCTCGAAGGGCCGCTCGGGCGCGTGGGGAGCGAGCCCCGTGCGGGGCGGGGGGACCACGGTGAGGTGCCCGTGGTCGTCGATGTCGTCGGGGAGCCGGGCATCGGCAAGAGCAGACTGCTCACCGAGTTCGCGGCGCGGGCCAGGGCGCGCGGCGCGACCGTGCTGCGGGGGCGGGCGGGAGAACGGTCCCGCAGCCGTCCGTTCCGCCCGTTCGCCGACGCCTTCGCCGAGCTCGACCCGAGGGCCGCGCGGGCGTTCCCCTCGCTGGCCGAACTGCCCCCGGCCGTACGGGGCGTGGCGGGGGAGGGCGGCGTCGAGCAGGGGCCTGCGCAGGGCGAGGATCGCGAACGTGCGCAGGGTGCGGATCACGGGCGTGCGCAGGGCGTGGATCGCGGGCGTGCGCAGGGCTCGGGGGACGATCTGTTCGGACTGTGCCGCGCGGCCGCGGCGGCGCTCGGCGCGCTGCCCGCGCCCGGCCTCGTCGTCGTCCTCGACGATCTGCACTGGGCGGACGCCGCGTCCGTCGAGCTCATCGACCATCTCGTACGCCATCCTGTCCGCGCCCCCTTCCTGCTCGTTGTCGCCCGACGCGAACGCCAGACCGCAGCCGCCCTCACCGCCGCGCTGACCAGGGGCGTCGACACCGGCGCCGTACTGCGGACCGGACTCGGGCCGCTCGGCCTCGCCGAGTGCGCCGACGGGCTCGCCGCCGGAGTGCCGCGCGAGCGGGCCGAGGAGATGCACGCCGCGAGCGAGGGCAACCCGCTCTACTTCCTGGCGCTGCTGCGCGGCGGGCGCGGCGGGCATCCGGCGCCGCTCGACGAACTGGCCGCGCTCACCCCGCCCGAGCGCGCCGCGCTGGAGGCTGCCGCCGTCCTCGGCGAGCACGCGACCACCGAGACGATCGGCGCCCTCACCGGCGCCGACCGCGCCGAACTGGTGGGCTCACTACGTCAGTTGGTCGCGCGCGACCTGCTCCGTCCCGACCCCGAGCGGCGGCGGCTCGCGCCCCGCCACCCGCTCCTGTGGGAGGGGCTGCGCGAGGGCATCGACCACTGGCGCCGCCAGGAACTGCACCGCGCCGCGGCCGCCGAACTCGCCGGGACCGGCGCCACGATCGCCGACCGGGCGCACCACGTCGACCGGTCGCTGACCCGCTGGGACCCCGCCGCTGCCGCCGTCCTGACGGAGGCGGCGGAGCGGGTGGCGGCCACCGCGCCCGCCGACGCCGCCCGTTTCCTCGGCGCCGTGCTCCGGGTGCTGCCCGACGCTCCCGAACATCGCGCGCTGCGAGGCGAGTTGATGCTCCGGCGTGCCACCGCGCTCGGCATGACCGGCGCCGTGAAGGAGAGCCGGGATCTGCTCCATCGGCTGATCGGCGACCACGGCCCCGGCCCGGACGGCGGGGGCGGTGCCGAGGTCGGTGACGCGATCGGTGACGCGGACGGTGACGAGGGCAGTGATGGGCTGCGTACCGCCGCCGTCGTCCAATGCGCCTTCATGGAACGTCACTTGGGCCGCTACGCCGAAGCGGGCGCGCTGCTCCGCCGCGAACTGGACCGGCGCCCGGGGCCCGTGGGCGCCCGGCGCACCGCGCTCGTCGTCGAATGGGGCTGCCGCGCCCTGTTCGCCACCCGCTTCCCCCAGGTGCGCGAGGAACTCGCCCGCACCCTCGCCGACGCCCGCGCGCGCGGCGACGAGCCCGGCACGGCCGAGGCGCTCACGCTGGCCGCCATGGGCGAGGCGTACGAGGGGGAGACCGCCGCCGCGCGCGCGTACGCGGCCGAGGCCGCCGCGCTCGCCGACGTCCTGACCGACGCCGACCTCGCGGGACAGTGCGAGTCCCTGGTGCGCCTGGCCTGGAGCGAGGTCTTCCTCGACGACACCGCGGCCGCCCTGCGCCACGTCGAGCGCGGTGTCGACGTCGCCCGGCGCTCCTGCCGCCCCTTCGCGCTCTCCCAGCTCCTGCTCTGCGGCGCGTACGCCAGGTACACCACGGGCCGCGTCACCGACGCGCTCGCCCTCGCCGACGAGTCCGTGGCGGTCGCCCGCACCCTGGGCGGCGGCGAACTCCTCGGCATCGCGCGGGGAATCCGCGCCATGGTCCTCATGCAGGCCCGGCCGCCCGGCGACCCCGAGGTCCTCGCCGCCGCCGAAGAAGCGGCGGCCACCGTGGGAGCCCTGGACGGCTGGTGGGCGACGCTCGCCCGCTGCCAGCTCGCGTACGCCGCCCTGGGCGCGGGCGACCCGTACCGCGTGCGCGACATCCTGCTGACCGCGGGCGGCGGCCACGACCTGCCCCGACTGCAGCCCTCCGTACGCCCCAACTTCCTTGAGCTGCTCGCTACTTCGGCGCTGGCCACCGGCGACCTCGCGGACGCGGAGCGCTGGGCGGGCCGCGCGCTTGCCGAGGCCGACCGGCTTGGCCTGCCCGCCCAGCGGGGCGCCGCGCTGCGCGCCGTCGGACTCGTCGAGGCGCGGCGGGGTCAACTCGAAGCGGCGGCAAGGGCGTTCACCGACGCGGCACAGGAGAGCGCCAGGGCGGGCGCCGCGCTCAGGGAGGCGCAGAGCCTGCTGCTCGGCGCCCCGCTGGTGCGCGCCACGGGTGACGGCGCGCGGGCGGCCGCCATGTGGCGCCGCGGCCGCCGCATCGCCGAGGAGGGCGGGGCGGTGCTGCTCGTCGGCCTTGCGGATGGGGCGGGCGGTGAGGTGATGCAGAACCCGGCCGCTCACCTGGCCGCACCGGGCCTGTCGGTCCCGTTGGTCCCATCGGCTCCGCCCGTGCAGGGCGTGCCGGACGCCTCGGCGGCGGCGGGGCTTCCCGGGCGGCGGGGTCCCGGGCCGCTGGCGGCTTCGGTCCCGTCGGCATCCCCGGGGTCGCCGGGCTCGGCGGGACCACCGGGCTTGCCCGGGCCACCGGGCTCGGCGGGACCGCCGGGCGCCGTCCCCGGCACCGCGCTCGCCGCGCTGGACGCGTTGGACGCGCTCACGCCGCGCGAAAGCGAGATATCCGCGCTGGTCGCCGAGGGCCTCACCAACCAGGCCGTCGCCGCCAGACTCTGCCTCAGCACCCGCACGGTCGAGAGCCATGTCGCCCGGGTCTACCGCAAGACCGGGGTGACCTCGCGCGCCGCCCTCGCCTCGCTGGTGGCGCGCGGTGCCGTCGGGCGCGGTCAGTCCTCGCGCGGGTAGGCGGCGATCACGTTGCCCTTCGGATCGGCCTTCAGGTACGCGGAGCCGTACGCGTCCGAGACGTAGGCGCTCATGCCGGGCCGCTGGCTCTCGAAGATCGTCGACGCGGTGTTCACGACGAGATAGCGGCTGGTGGGATGCTTGATGCCGAGTTCCTTGTCCGCCTTGCGGAACAGGGTGGGCACCGCGTCCCAGTCGAAGCCCGCGAGGTCCACGGGGACGGTGCCGGACATCACGGTGCCGCGCGCGTCGTCCCGGACGGCCGAGTCGCCGCCCCGGTAGGTGAACCCGTCGTAGCGCTTCGTGCTGCCCTTGACGAGCGCCTGCGCGGACACGTGCTCCGGGTAGACGACGAAGCTCGTGACCTTGCCGCCGCCCATCAGCGGCTTCAGCTTCGCGACCGATTCGCGGATCCCGTCGGGCGTCAACAGGTCGGTCTTCTCGGGGGGTTCAGCCGGTTCCTTGATCTTCTCGTCCTTGGGGGCGGATACCGGTGCGGAAGCGGGCGCGGAGGCCGGTGCGGAGGCCCGGCCGCCGGATGCCCCGGCCTCGCCGTCGGGCACGGGCAGCAGGGCCCACACCAGGACGCCGACGAGAGCGGTCCCGCCGAGCGCGGCGACCCCCGTGGTGACCCGCGCCCGCCGCACCCGCCGCAGTGCCGCACCGGGGCCGAGCGGCGGCGGCTCGGACGTCGGGCGCGGTGCGGGCGGCGTGAGCCGGTAGGAGGTGGGTGTGGCGTCACTGGGGCCGCGCCCCGCGTCCGCAGGCATGCGCCGCGTCCCCAAGGGCGGGTCCACGGGTGAGCCCGACACCGAACCACCGCCCCCCGCACGGGAGTTGGCGGCTACCGCGAGCAGCCCGTCCAGCTCCCCGGCCCCGGGCCGCGCCGCCGGATCCCGTACGAGCAGGGCCCGCAGCACCCCGCCCAGCGGGCCCGCGCGTCGCGGGGGCGGTACGTCCTCGTTGAGTACGGCCGCCAGGGTGGCCAGGGTGCTCTGCCTGCGCAGCGGGTGGCGGCCCTCCACGGCGACGTAGAGCAGCATGCCCAGCGACCACAGGTCGGCGGCAGGACCGCCGTCGCGGCCGCTGACGCGTTCGGGCGCCATGTAGTCGGGGGAGCCGATGACGGATCCGGTGGCCGTCAGGGCGGTGGACTCGCGGATCGCGGCGATGCCGAAGTCCGTGAGGACGGGGCGGCCGTCCGGGCGCAGCAGTACGTTGGCGGGCTTCACGTCGCGGTGTTCGATGCCCGCCGCGTGCGCGGCGCGCAGCGCGGCGAGGATCTCGCGCCCGAGGACCGCCGCCTCCTGGGGCGGCAGCGTCCCGCGCCCGATCCTGTCCTGGAGCGAACCACCGGTGACCAGCTCCATCACGAGCCAGGGGTACGTGCCGTCGCCGCCGTCCACGATGTGGTGGATGGTCACCACGTTGGGATGGTCGACACGGGCCAGCGCGCGCGCCTCCCGCAACACCCTGGCCCGCAGCGTCCGCGCGCCCTCCGGGTCGTACTCGGCGAGGGCGGGGTCCGGCGGCCGCACTTCCTTGACCGCCACCTCGCGGTCGAGCGCCAGGTCGCGGGCGCGCCACACCGTGCCCATGCCGCCACCGCCGAGCCGGTCGAGCAGTTCGAAGCGGTCGTCGATCACGCGGCGGGCGGATCCGGCAGTGCTCATGCGTCGTGCCTGCCGTTCTCGTCATAGTTCCCGTCGCTCGCGTAGTTCCCGTTGCTCCCGTCGCTCTCGGCCATGAACGCGGCGCACAGGGCGCCGAGTTCGGCCAAGGAGCCGTCCGGGTCGGGCAGTTCGCGCAGCCGGGTGGCGAGGCGGCGCGCCCGCTCGGCCGCGGCTGTCCGCCGTCCGAGGCCCGACTCCAGTCGTACGGCGAAGAGTTCGGCGGCGAAGAGGTCGTCCTGCCCGGCCGTACCGCAGGCCGCGAACGCCTCGGTGGCCCGTTCCGTGCGGGCCAGGGCCCGCTCGTACGCGGCGACGTTCTCGGTGTACCGCTGCGGAGTGTCCTGCTCGCGGGCGGGCGGGCCGTCGGAGCGTGCCAGGTGCAGCTGGGCGAACTGCTGGTGGGTGCGGCCCAGTTCGATGCGGAGTTCGGCACGCTCGTCGTCGTCACCCGCGGTCCGTGCCGCGCGCTCGCAGAGGTCGACGGCCCGCGCCATGACGCGCTCGGCGGCGTCCGGCCCTGCCGTGCCTGCCGCTCCTGCCGCGCCCGGATCCCGGGTCTGCCACGCGAGGGCCCGCAGCGCGCGGACGGCCGCCGCGTTCTCGCCGAGCCCGCTCCACAGTTCGACGGCCCGTTCGTACGCCCGCACGGATTCCGCCCCGAGCCCCGCGAGGCCCAGCGCCTCCGCGGCCTGCTGGGTGAGCGCCGCGTGGTGGTGCTGATCGGGCCAGGCCGACGCGGCGTCGGCGGCGAGGGCGAACTGCTCGGCGGCCAGAGCGGGTTCGTCCGAACTCAGATCCGAACTCAGATAGGAGTGCGCGAGCCAGACGCGGGCCCGCACCACGTCGCGCGGGTCGTGCCCCGCCGTCGTGAGGTCGGGCAACACTGCCTCCAGGACGGCCGCCGCCTCGTCGTGGCGGCCGCGCTCGCAGTAGTGCCCGCCGAGCCGGAGCCTGGCCAGGGCGCCGAGCCCCGCGCTCTCGCCCGCCAGCTCGGCGAAGTGCGCGGCGTCGATGAGCAGCGAGCCTTCCTCCGTGCCTTCGTCGGGACCGGTCAAGGTCTGGGCCAGGACCAGACACAGCCGCGCCCGGTCGCGCGACGCGAGCAGCGGGACGCGTTCCGGGTCGTCGAGGACGGTGCGTACGACGGTGGCGGCGCGCTGCCCTTCGCCGCGGCTCAGCAGCACCGTGGCGAGCTGGATCTCGGCGTTGGCGGCGAGCCAGGGGCGGCCCGACTCGTGGTGGCGCACGACGGCGGTGCGCAGCAGCTCGACGGCGGCGTCGGGGTCGTCGGCGACGGCGAGCAGGCCGAGCAGCTCCGTGGCCCCGGCGATGCGGGTGAGTACGGCGGGGGCGTCGAGGTGGCGCCGGGCGAAGTCGATGAGGAGGTCCAACTCGGCGTTGAGGGCGGCCCTTTCGCTCTCCGGATCCGCGGCACTCGGCATCGCACCGGCCAGTTGTGCGGCGCGCACCCGGCAGTGCAGCAGCCACAACGTGACCACGTCGACGGTCGTGGCACCACCCTCGGGGTGCAGCGCGTCGGCCCGCGCCCGCAGCTGGGCGAGCCGCCCCGGAGTATCCGGATCGGCCATGGCGTCCGGACGGCACAACAGGGCTCGCGCCCGCGAGACAAGCGCGCTCCCGGCCCGCCCGGCCCGCTCGTGACACTCGGCGGCCCGCCCGAACAGCGCGACTCCCCGGGGCACTTGCTCCCCGCTGAGGTCGAGCGCGAGGGCATCGAGCCAATCGGCCCGATCACCGTCACCGAGCGGCTCACCACGACTGGCGTCAAGAGCATCCACGGCTTGCTGCCAGGCGGTGCCCGCGGAGGGGTGGGCCTTGCGGGTGAACTCGCGGGCGCGGTGGAGGAGTTGCTCGGGGGTCGAGGGGTGGGCGGGTCTGGTGGGTGGTTGGGGTGGTTGGGGTGCGTCGAGCCCGCCGGGGCCTTCGGGGGCCGCGCCGGGGGTGCGGACAGGCGTGGCGTCGGGGCCGGGGCCGGGGCCAGGGGCAAAGCTGAGGCCAGGGTTGGAGCCGGGGCCGGAGCCCTGGCCGAGGTCAGGGGCGGAGTCAGAGCCGGGCCCAGAGTCGAGGTCAGGGCCGGGATCAGGACCGAGACCATGGCTGGAGCTGGAGCTGGAGCTGGAGCTGGAGCTGGAGCTGGAGTCGGACCCAGAGCCGGGACCTGGGTCGGAGGCAGAGTCGAGGTGAGTACCGGGATCAGCGCCGGGGTCAGGGCCGGAGCCCGGGCGGAGGTCAAGGGCGGAGCCAGAGCTGAGGCCGGGGCCAGAGCCGGGCGCAGAGTCGAGGTGAGTACCGGGACCAGCGCCGGGACCAGCGCCGGGGTCAGGGCCGGAGCCCGGGCGGAGGTCAAGGCCGAAGCCAGAGCTGGGGCCGGGGTCAGGGGCGGAGCCAGAGCCGGGCGCAGAGCCGAGGTCAGGGTCGGAGTCGAGAGCAGGGCTAGAGCCGGAGCCGGAGCCGGAGTCGAGGCCGAAGCCAGCGTCGGGTTCGGAGGTCGTGCCTCCGCCCCCGCCAGCCAACGGCTCCGCCCCCAACCCCAACGGCTCGGCCCTCAGCCCCAACGGCAGCGCCCCCAGCCCCAACGGCAGCGCCCCGCACAACGGCCGCGCCGCCATCGTGGCGCGGGCGCGGTCGGAGACGGCCGTGTTGCCGTTGCGCAGGTCGAAGCGGGCCGCGAGGGCGAGCGCCGTGGTGCGTGCGTGGTCGAGGAGCGTCGCCGCGGTCCACTGCCCACCGGACGGCCCCGGCCCCGGCCTCGGCCCCGGCCTCGACCCCAGCCCCGGCCCCAGCCCCGACCCCGACCCCAGCCCCGGCCCCGACCCCAGCCCCAGCCCCGACCCCAGCCCCGACCCCAGCCCCAGCCCCGACCCCAGCTCCGACCCCGATCCCAGCCCCGCCCCCGGCCCCGGCACGGCGCGCTCGCCGTGCCCCAGTTCGACCAAGCGGCGCATCAGCAGCGCCGTGCTCACCAGCCAGTCGTGGCGCGCGAGCGGGTCGCCGTCCTGGGTCCAGCGCGCGCCCTGCTCGGCGAGGATCTCCAGGCCGCGCGGCTCGTTCCCGGTGAGTGCGCAGAACTCGATGTGCAGGCCGACGACGGGTCCGAACGTCTCGTCGGAGCGGACCATGCGGTAGCCGCGCAGATGGTGCGCGCGGGCCAGGTCCGGCCTGCCGAGGCGGACCAGGGGGAGCAGGGACCAGGCGAGGGTCTCGTGCGGCTCGCGGTTGCAGCTGTGGGTGCCGTCGAGGACGGGCCGCCAGCCCTTCAGGGCCCCCGTGTCATCGCCGCGCTCCAGCAGCCAGAGGCCGTCGAGGGCGCACTCGCAGGCCAGGCAGTCGGACATCTCGTCGCGCTCCGCGGCCGTCCACGCGGCGTGCGCCCGGGCGGCGCGCGCGGTGTCGCCCAGGTGTCTGGCGAGCATGAACTCGCAGCCGTGCACGGCCCGTTCGGAGTATCCGGCGACTCGGTAGCGGCGCCGCATCTCGGTGAGCCACTCCTCGATGGAGGCGAGCGGCACGTCGTACTGCTGCCGCGCGTCCCCCGCCACCCACTTGAACATCCAGTGCAACTGGTGGACGTCGTCCTCGTCGAAGTCCGCGGGATGCTCGTCGTACAGCCCCAGCAGGCGCGCGAACGGCACGAACATCTTGTCGCACTCGGCGCTGAACGAGTACGCGTGGACCAGGGCGGCAAGCGCCTCCACGAGGAGCGGTCGGTCACCGGCGGCCGCCGCCTCGTCGGTGAGCGCCTCGGCGCGGGCGTTGCGCGCGCTGCCGTACGGCTCGTCGTCGAGCCGGAAGATGTCGGCGCGGATCTCGTGGCTCGGACGGGCGGTCATCGGGGCTCCCCGGCGGGTCGTTCGGTCGGGTCGTCGTCCACGGGCCGCACCGCCCAGTCGAGCAGCCCGAGGAAGGCCCGGTTCAACAGCGCGGAATCGGCGGGCCGCAGCGGCCGCTGGGACATCAACAGGGCCTGCCCGTACAGCGCTTCGACCGCCGTCGCGGCGAGCCGCGGATCGGGTGCCGCGGCCATGCGGTGCACCAGTGGATTGAGGTGGTTGAGGACGAGCCGGGCCCGCGGCCGCCCGCCGCGCAGCGAGCCGAGGATGCCCGCCCACAGCCCGTCGGCGGCCTCGGCCGCCTCGGCGCGGGCCCTTTCGTGCCGGGCGTCGCGGTCGTCCAGGTGCAGGGCGGGCACGGTGACCGGCTGGAACGCGCGGAGGACCACGTCGCAGCCGAGCGGTTCGAGTGCGGCGCGGGCGACGGCGAGGAACGGGGCGAGCGCCAGTTCCCGCGCCGGGTCGACGGTGTCCAGGTGCGCGGTGACGGTGTCGGTGTCGAGCTCGGCGACCACGCTGCCGGGCCGTGCGGCGGGCAGCAGTTCGACGAGTTCGGAGTCGTACGTGTAGCCGCCGTTGACCACGCCGATGCCCTGGGCGGCTGCGATGGCGGAGACCTGACGGAACTCCTCCGCGGAGCGGGTGAAGTGCACGACCGGGTGGCGGCGGGCGAATTCGTCGAGGGAGACCGTGCCCTCGGTCGTCTCGAACGGCAGCCACGGCAGCATCACGCGCAGCAGCCCGGGATCGTGCCGCGCGAGGGACTTCACGCCCAGGTGGTGGACGGCGAGGAAGTGCGCGAGCCGCTCCCGGTCACCGGCCGCCAGTTCGGTGAGCCAGCCGCGGATCCGCTCGCCGAGCACCTCGCGCACCGCCGCGAGGGTGTCGTCGTCGTAGAGGTTCTCGCGGGACGCGGTGGGCCGCAGGCTGTCCGAGTCGAGGACGCAGCGCACGAAGAACGCCCAGTCGGGCAGGAGTTCGTCGGCCCGCTCGGTGAGCAGCATGCCCTTGAGGTGGACGCGGTGGGCGCCGCGCTGGGCCGGGCTGACCGCGCCGGGCAGGACGTACGCCACCCCGCGCAGGCCCGCGAGCGGCACGTCGAGCTCGATGGCGTCCAGCGGCGCGAACCCGAACGTCTCGCGGCAGTGCGCGGCGAGCGCGGCCCTGCGCGCGTCGGGCCCGGAGTGCGCGCGCTCCCACACGGCGGGCCGCTCGGAGACGGGCACGTCGCCGACGCGTACGTCGTGGGGGAGCAACGACCCGAAGTGGCGGGCGAGTTCGGTGACGCGCGCGGCGCCGAGCCAGTCGGCGCAGCCGGGCCGCGCGGTGAGGTGCACGGTCGTACCCGGCTCGGTGCGGGCCGTGCCGGGCAGCGTACGGACGGTGTACGAACCGTCGTCGCGGGCCCGCCACTCGACGGGCGGCGCCGAACGGTCCCGCGCCGAACGGCTGACGACCCGGATCTCCTCGGCGACGACGAAACAGGCGAGCAGCCCGATCCCGAACTGCCCGAGGAACTCGGCGCGGGCGCTCTCCAGGCCGTCCCGCTTGGAGCTGCGCCCGATGGTCGCGAGCAGCCCGTGCACCTCGGCCTCGGTGAGCCCGACGCCGCTGTCCTCGACGCGCAGCTCGCCGTCGCCCGGGTACAGCCGCACGACGGCGGGCGCGTCCGGCTCGAAGACCCTGCGCGCGGTCACGGCGTCCACGCCGTTCTGCAGCAGTTCGCGCAGATAGACCTTGGGACTGGAGTACAGGTGGTGCGAGAGAAGGTCGACGAGCCCGCGCAGGTCGACCTGGAAGCTGTGTGCCATGCGCCCGGGGCCTACCGCGCCGTCCGGTTCCCGGGGGTGCCCGCGGGCACCCCCGCGCCGTACGGGAAGACGTCCGTGTCGTACGCGCACGCGTGCACGTCGTAAGCGTCCACGTCGTACGAGCGGGAGAACAGGCTCCGGGTGCCTTCGGGCAGGCCCATGTGCGTTCCTCGGTCGGGGGCGAGTGCGGGGTCCGGAGCCCGGAAGGGGGTCGGGCTCCGGATGGATGCGCATACATCCACGCTGAGCCTGTCAAATCCCCTGGCCCGGGGCATCCGTAGAACTACGCAATTGCCTACGCAATCAACGGCCGGTCGGTGGGCAGCACCGGCGCGGGCAATTCGTAGAGCCCGGTCCACCGGCGATCCGCTCGTGGAGCGACCGCCGGTCCGCGTGGCCGTCGTCGGTGGTGGGCACGGTCAGCCGATCCTGATCTCGTAGCGCAGCCGCTGCCGGTGGGCCGGCATCGCCATCTTGTCGACCTGGAGGGGGCGGTCGTCGGCGTCCAGTGTGACCCGGCTCAGCTGGAGGATCGGTTCGTCCGGGGCCAGGTTCAGGGTCTGGCGTTCCGTCGCGTCGGGCATGCGGGCGATCACGTCCTCGCGTACGCGCACGCCGGTGTAGCCGAGTCGGGCGAGGAGGGTGACCGCTCCGCCCGGGATCTTTCCCTTCTCGGCGAGGCGGGTGCCGCGGGCGATGTGGGCCGGGTAGTACGTGTCCGTCAACTCGATGGGTTCGCCGTCGAGTTGGATGATCCTGCGGCGTACGACGACGGTTTCCGAGGCGGGCAGGTGGAGCAGGGCCGCGACGTCCTCCGGAGCGGGCACCTCACCGGCGTACGTGATGTGCTGGCTCCCCTTGCCGCCACGGGCGGCGGCCTCGACGCCCCAGGCGTCGGGCTGCCCGCTCTCTCGCGGCGTCAGGTACGGCATCGAGGTGCTGACCCACATGCTCTCGCTCACGGCGTCCTCCGGGGTGCCTGGCTTCCAGCCTTGCCGCTTCACACGCTAAGCGACCCGGTCCGGGCCCACGTCAACGACGATTTGCCCGCGTCGGGACGGGATGTCGCCGGAACCGACCCCCTCGTCCACCCCTCAGACAACCCGGGGCATCCTGCTCCCTGAACCGATCCCGGGAGTCCCTCCTTGAACCGCGCCGGACGGCACCGCCGTCACCCCCTCGCCCTGCCACTGGCCGTCCTGTCCCTGGCCGCCGCCTCGCTCGTCGGCTGCGGCGGCACGGGCGGCACGGGCGGCACGGGCGGTTCCGGTGCGGAGGAGCAGGCCGCGCTCAAGCTGTTCTACGGGCAGAAGCTGACGTGGGCCGACTGCGGGGACCTGAAGTGTGCGCGGCTCACCGTGCCCAGGGACTACGGCCACCCGGAGAACGGGAAGACCTTCGTCCTGCCGGTGACGAAGGCGGCGACGGCCGACCCGGACGAGCGCGTCGGCTCGCTCGTCTACAACCCGGGCGGGCCCGGCGCCTCCGGTGTGAGCGACCTGAAGGCGGACGGTGGCGAGGTGTTCAGCCGCGCCGTGCGCGCCCGCTTCGACATCGTCTCCTTCGACCCCCGCGGCGTGGGCGGCAGCAAGCCCGCGGTGACGTGCGCGCAGGACACCGGTGAGGAGTCCGGGGAACCCGAGCCGATCACCCCCGCCACCGCGAAGGACCGCGCCCGCGCGTTCGCCGCGGCCCGCGCCGAGGCGGCCGGGTGCGTACGGGCCAGCGGCGGCATCCTGCGCCAGGTCGGCACGGTGGACGCGGCCCGTGACCTGGACGTCCTGCGCGCGGCGCTCGGCGACAAGAAGCTGACCTACCTGGGCTGGTCCTACGGCACGAGCCTCGGCACCTCGTACGCCGAACAGTTCCCGCACCGCGTCCGCGCCCTCGTCCTGGACGGCGCGATCGACCCCTCCCTGAACTGGCGGCAGCGCGCGCTGAGCCAGGGCACCGGCTTCCGCCGAGCCGTCGACGACTACGCCGAGCAGTGCGCCGACATCGCGGGCGACAGCTGCCCCGGCGCGACGCCGCGGGAGATATCCGAGCTGATCGAGGAGCTCTACGAGCAGGCGGCGCGTGAGCCGCTGCCGGTCGACGACGAGGATCTGTACGACGTCGACGCCAGGACGCTGCTCGACATCGTCACGGGCGCGATGTACACCCCGGAGGACCAGTGGGAGGACCTCTCCGAGGCGTTGAGCGCGGCGGTGGACGGCGACGGCACCAAGCTGGCGGCGCTGGCCGAAGGCGACGAGCCGTCCACCGACTCCCACAAGAAGCCGCGCGGCACGGACCCCGAGAACGACGACGAGGCCATCCTCGCCGTCAGCTGCCTGGACACCCCGCACCCGCGCACCGCAGGCCCCTACTGGAACGCCCTCGGCCCGGCGGGGAAGGCCGCGGGCGTGTACGGCACCTCAAGCGTCGTCGACGAGCTGACCTGCGCGAACTGGCCCACCGGCACCCAGCGCCCGCACCGCGTCAGCGCCAAGGGCGTCCCGCCGGTCCTGGTGGTGGGCACCACGGGCGACCCGGCCACGCCGTACGAGGAGGCGCGGGCGCTGGCGGAACAGTTCCCCGGCGGCATGCTCCTGACCTACGAGGGCGTGGGCCACACCGCGTACGGCCGCGCGGGTTCCTGCGTGACCGAGGCCGTCGACGCCTACCTCATCACCAGGAAGCCGGTCGGCTCCGACGCCACCTGTTGACGCACCCGGCCCCGCCGCCTCAGCACTCGATGATGTTCACCGCGAGCCCGCCCCGAGCCGTCTCCTTGTACTTGACGCTCATGTCCGCGCCCGTCTCCTTCATGGTCTTGATGACCTTGTCGAGGGAGACCTTGTGGGAGCCGTCGCCGCGCATCGCCATCTTCGCCGCGGTGACGGCCTTGACCGCCGCCATGCCGTTGCGCTCGATGCACGGGATCTGCACGAGGCCGCCGACCGGGTCGCAGGTCAGGCCGAGGTTGTGTTCCATGCCGATCTCGGCGGCGTTCTCGACCTGGGAGGGGGAGCCGCCCATGACCTCGGCCAGGGCGCCCGCCGCCATCGAGCAGGCGGAGCCGACCTCGCCCTGGCAGCCGACCTCGGCGCCGGAGATCGAGGCGTTCTCCTTGAAGAGCATGCCGATGGCGCCCGCGGCGAGCAGGAAGCGGACCACGCCCTCCTCGTCGGCGCCGGGCACGAAGTTCATGTAGTAGTGCAGGACGGCGGGGATGATGCCCGCCGCGCCGTTCGTGGGGGCGGTGACCACGCGGCCGCCCGCGGCGTTCTCCTCGTTCACGGCCATCGCGTAGAGCGTGATCCACTCCATGGCGCGGGCCTGCGGGTCGCCCTCGGCGCGCAGCTGGCGCGCCGAGTTGGCCGCGCGGCGGCGGACCTTGAGGCCGCCGGGCAGGATGCCCTCGCGGGACATGCCGCGGGACACGCACGCCTGCATGACGCCCCAGATGTCGAGGAGGCCCGCCCGGATCTCTTCCTCGGTGCGCCACGCCTTCTCGTTCTCCAGCATCAGCGCGGAGATGGAGAGGCCGGTGTCGGAGGCCAGGCGCAGGAGCTCGTCACCGGTGCGGAAGGGGTGCTTCAGCACCGTGTCGTCGGGGACGATCGGGTTCTCGCCCGCGACGGCGTCCTCGTCGACGACGAAGCCGCCGCCCACCGAGTAGTACGTCTTCTCCAGGACGGGCGCGCCGTCATGGCCGTACGCGAAGATCGTCATGCCGTTGGCGTGGTACGGCAGCGCCTTGCGGCGGTGCAGGATCAGGTCCTCGTCGAAGTCGAAGGCGATCTCGTGCATGCCGAGCAGGTTCAGCTTGCCGGTCGACTTGATCTCCTCGACGCGGTCGTCGGCCGACTCCACGTTCACCGTGCGCGGCG
Organism: Streptomyces kanamyceticus; assembly: GCF_008704495.1. Classification (NCBI taxonomy): domain Bacteria; kingdom Bacillati; phylum Actinomycetota; class Actinomycetes; order Kitasatosporales; family Streptomycetaceae; genus Streptomyces; species Streptomyces kanamyceticus. Next base: position 3,209,811 of record NZ_CP023699.1, on the reverse strand, counting down.
ACTCGCCCTCCAGGCCGAGCAGGACGGCCTTGGGGGTGCCGTGCCCGTGCCCGGTGGCGCCGAGCGAGCCGTACAGCTCGGCTCGTATCGCGGTGGTGTGGGCCATCAGGCCCTCGTTCTTGAGGCGGCTCGCGAACATGCGGGCAGCGCGCATCGGACCGACCGTGTGGGAGCTGGACGGGCCGATGCCGATCGAGAACAGGTCGAAGACCGAGATGGCCACGGGAAACTCCAATGGTGGTTGGTAGACGCCGTTGTCTGCCGGGTGGTGCAGAGGTACGGGTGGTGCAGAAGAACGGACAGCACGGGTGGTGCCGGGCGCGAGACGTGGTGCGGGGCACCGCGCCCACTGTCCTCAGTGTCCAGTGTGCGCGGTGCCCCGGAAGAACGTACGAACTAAAGCGTACGAAACTACTTCAGGCCGGGGTACAGCGGGTGCTTGTCGGCCAGAGCGGTCACCCGGGCCTTGAGGGCCTCCGCGTCGAAGCCCGGCTTCAGGGCCTCGGCGATGACGTCGGCGACCTCACGGAAGTCGTCGGCGTCGAAGCCGCGCGTGGCGAGCGCGGGGGTGCCGATCCGCAGGCCCGACGTGACCATCGGGGGGCGCGGGTCGTTCGGGACGGCGTTGCGGTTGACCGTGATGCCGACCTCGTGGAGGCGGTCCTCGGCCTGCTGCCCGTCGAGCTCGGAGTCGCGCAGGTCCACCAGGACCAGGTGCACGTCCGTGCCGCCGGACGCCACGCCGACGCCGACGGCCTTCGCGTCGTCCTGCACCAGGCGCTCGGCCAGGATGCGGGCGCCGTCCAGGGTGCGCTCCTGTCGCTCCTTGAACTCCTCGCTCGCCGCGACCTTGAAGGAGACGGCCTTGGCCGCGATCACGTGCTCCAGAGGGCCGCCCTGGAAGCCCGGGAAGACCGCGGAGTTCAGCTTCTTCGCGAAGTCCTTGTTGCGGGCCAGGATGATGCCGCCGCGCGGGCCGCCGAGGGTCTTGTGCGTGGTGGAGGTGACCACGTCCGCGTACGGCACCGGGTTGGGGTGCAGGCCCGCGGCGACGAGCCCGGCGAAGTGCGCCATGTCGACCCACAGCTTCGCGCCGACCTCGTCGGCGATCCGGCGGAACTCCGCGAAGTCCAGCTGGCGCGGGTAGGCGGACCAGCCCGCGATGATCACCTTGGGGCTGTTCTCCTTGGCCAGGCGCTCGACCTCGGCCATGTCGACCAGACCGGCCTCGTCCACGTGGTACGCGACCACGTTGAACTGCTTGCCGGAGAAGTTCAGGCGCATGCCGTGGGTGAGGTGGCCGCCGTGCGCCAGGTCCAGGCCGAGGATCGTGTCGCCGGGCTGGGCGATCGCGAAGAGGGCGGCCTGGTTGGCGGAGGCGCCCGAGTGCGGCTGGACGTTGGCGTACTCGGCGCCGAACAGCTCCTTGACCCGGTCGATCGCGATCTGCTCGGCGACGTCGACGTGCTCGCAGCCGCCGTAGTAGCGGCGGCCGGGGTAGCCCTCGGCGTACTTGTTGGTGAGGACCGTGCCCTGGGCCTCCATGACGGCGACCGGAGCGAAGTTCTCCGAGGCGATCATTTCCAGGGTGGACTGCTGGCGGTGGAGCTCGGCGTCGACGGCGGCGGCGACGTCCGGGTCAAGCTCATGGAGAGGGGTGTTGAGAAGCGACATCACACGATCCCTATCGGTATGGGTCAGCCGGCGGTGAAGGCGGTGTACTCATCGGCGGAGAGCAGGTCGTCCGGCTCGCCGGTGATGCGCACCTTGAACAGCCAACCGCCCTCGAACGGGGCGGAGTTGACCAGCGACGGGTCCTCGACGACGTCCTGGTTGGCGGCGACGATCTCGCCGGTGACCGGGGCGTACAGGTCGCTGACCGACTTGGTCGACTCCAGCTCACCGCAGGACTCGCCCGCGGTCACGGTGTCGCCGACCTCGGGGAGCTGGGCGAAGACGACGTCACCGAGCGCGTTGGCCGCGTGCTCCGTGATGCCGACGACCGCCACGCCGTCCTCGGTGGCCGACAGCCACTCGTGCTCCTTGCTGTAACGCAGCTGCTGGGGGTTGCTCATGTCCTGAATTCTCCTGTACGCGGGGGAGTGCTGATGAACGGGGGAGCTGAGGGAAGGCCGCGGCGGCCGCGAGCGCTGTCCCCGGCGCTCGTGAAGCGTTACTTCTGACGCTTGTAGAACGGCAGCGCCACGACCTCGTACGGCTCGTGCGTGCCGCGGATGTCGACGCCGACACCCCGCGTGCCCGGCTCCGCGTGCGCCGCGTCGACGTACGCGATGGCGATGGGCTTGCCCAGCGTCGGGGACGGGGCACCCGAGGTGACCTCGCCGATGACCTTGCCGTCGGCGACCACGGAGAACCCGGCGCGCGGCACCCGGCGGCCCTCGGCGATCAGGCCCACGAGCTTGCGCGGCGGGGCGGCCTCGGCGCGCTCGGCGGCGGCCGCGAGCGCCGCGCGCCCCACGAAGGAGTCGGACTGCGAGGTCTTCTCGAACTTGACGACCCGGCCCAGGCCCGCGTCGAACGGCGTGAGGGCGGCGGTCAGCTCGTGCCCGTACAGCGGCATGCCCGCCTCCAGGCGCAGCGTGTCGCGGCAGGAGAGCCCGGCGGGGACCATGCCGACGGGCGTGCCCGCCTCCATCAGCGCGCTCCACAGCTTCTCGGCGTCGCCGGGGGAGACGAAGAGCTCGAAGCCGTCCTCGCCGGTGTAGCCCGTGCGGGCGATCAGGGCGGGGACGCCCGCGACGGTGCCGGGCAGGCCCGCGTAGTACTTGAGCCCGTCCAGGTCGGCGTCCGTGAGCGACTTCAGGATGCCGGAGGACTCGGGGCCCTGGACGGCGAGCAGCGCGTACGCGTCGCGGTCGTCGCGGACCTCGGCGTCGAACTGGGCGACCCGGTCGCTCAGCACGTCGAGGACGACCTGGGCGTTGGAGGCGTTGGCGACCACCATGTACTCGGTCTCGCCGAGCCGGTAGACGATCAGGTCGTCCAGGATCCCGCCGTCCGCGGCGACGATCATGGTGTAGCGGGCCCGGCCGAGGCCGACCGAGCCGATGTTGCCGACCAGCGCGAAGTTCAGGAAGTCCGCGGCCGCGGGGCCTGTGACGGTGATCTCGCCCATGTGCGACAGGTCGAAGAGACCGGCCTTGGTGCGCACGGCGTTGTGCTCGTCGCGCTCGCTGGCGTACCGCAGCGGCATGTCCCAGCCCGCGAAGTCGGTCATGGTCGCGCCGAGCGCGCGATGGGCGGCATCGAGGGCGGTCAGACGGGGGGCAGTGCTCATGAAGGGAACTCCCAGGGCATGACGGGCGAGGTCGATCCTCCCCATCTGTCATCGGAACCTGAGAGGTTCGCCGGGAGTGTCCCCGTACGCGGGGTACCCGGCTTGCACCTTGGGTGGGACCGCAGGAGCGGTCCGCTTTTCAGATGTGCCTCGCCCGCGCGGTACGGGGCCTGAGAGATTCAAGGGAGGGACTTGCTCCTTCGGCGCCCCAGTGCGTCGTCGGCACGTCGTCAACGTGTCGTACGACGGCTGCTGGGAACTCTCCCGCGCGGATTCAAACGGCCGGTATGGAGTTGGCGGGCACATCATTGCACGCGACCCTGCTGAGGGGGAGCCGTGGCCCGGGAATGCTCTTGTGCCGCATTACCTTCTCTTTACACTTGCCGGGGAAGCAGTACGTGACCGCTATGGGGAGGCCGATCACGGTGCGCAGCAAGGCCAGTGTCTACGCCACGACCACGGGGGTGGCGCTGCCCAAGCAGGCCATCGCCCCAGCCAGGGAGAGCTGTGTCCCGCTCCCGGTCGCCGTGGTCAGGGACCTCAGACAGCGGGCAGGACACAGCCCGCACCGCCTCACCTTCGCCGCCGGCGACCTGGTCGTCGTCTCGGGACTGCCGGGCGGCGGCAAGTCGACGCTGATGCGGCAGGCGGTCGAAGGGCCGCGCGTCGACTCCCAGGACACCCGCGACCGCTGGGCCCGCCGCATGCCGGGGCGGCTGCCGTACGCGGTCTACCGCCCCCTGGTCCGCCTCGCGCACTACGCGGGCCTGCGCCGCGTGCTGCGCTCCGGCGAGAGCGTCGTCGTACACGACTGCGGCACCCAGGCGTGGGTGCGCCGCTGGCTCGCCCGCGAGGCCGTGCGGCGCGGCACGACCCTGCACCTGCTGCTCCTCGACGTGCCCGCCGACACCGCCCTCGACGGCCAGCGGGCGCGCGGCCGCGGCGTGTCGCGGTACGCCTTCGCCCGGCACCGCAGAACGGTCGGCCGCCTGGTCGGCGCCGCCGAGCGCGGCGACCTGCCGCGCGGCTGCGGCTCCGCGGTGCTCCTGGACCGGCGGGCCGCGGGAGTGCTGCGGGGGATCGGCTTCGAGAGCTGAGCCCAGCTGAGCCCGCCGCCCGTCGGGGATAGGGTTCGAGCCGCAGGCAGAGCGGTCGCGAGCAGGGGTTGGACAGATGGACTTTCCGGCGCAGGCACATGCCCATCCGTACGGCGGATGGCCGGGCAACGAACTGGAGGAGGTGCTCGCGACCTCCCTCGGCGCCGCGGCCTCCGCGGGCGGGCGCATCGTCGAGGTGCTCGGGCGCAGCCCGATCTGGATCCCGCTGCCGAACGGCGGCGGCCCCGAGAACGGCACGCTCGACCTGCCGACGCTGGAGATCGACGGCCAGGCGTACGTCCCGGTCTTCAGCTCCGAGCAGCAGTTCCGCCAGGCCCTCGGCGACGCGGCGGACCGGATGGGCCACACCGTGGCGCCCGCCGTCGAGTTCGCGCGCGGCCTTCCCCCGCAGCTGGGCATCGCCCTGAACCCGGACGGCACCGTCGGCGTCCCGCTGCCGCCCGCGGCCGTCGCCGAGCTCTGCCGCGCCGGACGCACCCCGCTGGACGGGCCCGCGGGCGGCGGGCGGGTACGTCTGTACGAGCCGGACTGGCAGCACGACCCGGTGGACTTCCTGGCCGCGGCGGGCCGGGAGTTCGAGGCGACGGGCGTGGTGCTCACGGCGCGCCGCTGCCTGGCCGACGTCGAGACGGACGACCCGACCCTCTTCATCGGCGTCGAGCTGTCCACCTGGGACGGCAACGCGCGCGACCTGCCGATGGAGGCCCTTGCTCGGGCTCTTGGTCAGACGCCCGCGCCGTGGCCGGTGAACCTCGTGCTGCTCGACGTGGCGCAGGACCCGGTGGGCGACTGGCTGCGCGAGCGGGTGCGGCCCTTTTATCACCGCGCGGCCTGAGGCCACGTACGTCAAGTCCGCGCCGGGATCGCCGCTTAAGCTGGTTTCATGACCCGGCCGGGGCACAGTGGTGCCCGGCGACGGGGTTCGTCGGTTTCGTCATGAAGGGGCGGTTACGGGTGAGTGCGTCGGGCACGGCCGCGGGCGATGGGGTCTCCCCTGGACGGGCTGGTTCGAGCCTCGGGGGACAGGTCGAGCAGGTGCTGCGCCAGGTGACGCCGGGGCGCTACGACGCCTACGAGGCACTGCTGCGCGCGCTCGCCGCCGACCAGGTGTGGATGCTGCTCTGGCACGGCCAGGCCGGATCCCCCGACGCCCAGTACGGGAACATGGAGATCGAGGGGCTCGGTTACGCACCGTGTGTGACCTCCGCCCAGGAGCTCTCCGCGAGTGGCTGGAACCGCAGCTATGAGGTGGTGCGCGGCGTCGACGTGTCCCGCACCCTCTACCCCGACCACTACGGCCTCTGGCTCAATCCGCACGCCCCCGGCGGCGGCGTCGGCATTCCCTGGCTGGATCTGCGCCGTATCGCCTCCGGCCTGGACCTGCTGCCCGCGGGGCCGCTGAGGCTGACCGAGCCGAGCATCGAAATCCCTCAGTTCTACGCCTTGTTGACGCAGAACGCGCACCGCACGCCCGCGGTCCGCTCGCTGCGCAGGGCCTGGGTGCAGCCCGCGCTCGGTGCGCCATATCTGGCCATCGGCCTCGATGTGTACGACACGTCGCCGCCGTCGGTCGACGCGGTGCGCACGATGATGCAGCAGTCCATCGGGGCCGTGCCCGAGGGTCTTCCCGTGTCGACCGTCGCGATGTCGGACGAGGACGACCCGGTCGCGATGTGGCTGCGCGCGAACGCCCGGCCGTTCTACGACCGCGAGGCCCAGGCGGCTCCCGCGCCCGCCGGTGGGTACGGCTACCCCGCGCAGTACTGATCCGCGCCACATCGCCGTACTGATCCGCGCCACTCACCACACATCGCGGTACTGATCAGCGAGAACGGGCGTGATGTCCGTTCTGATGCGGGTGGGGCCCTATGGGTTCCTGTGCCGCCTTGCACCCCAACTGCCCCGTGTTCGACCCTCGTTCACTCGCGTCCGGATAACGGAACACCTCGATCAGCATCACGTTTACGCATCCTTTCACCGCCAAGGCTGGTAACAGATCGCGACGGGCATGAAGACTCCCGCTCCAAGGGGCCTTCGCCCCTGTGTACGACGGACTGATCACGTCGCTACAGCGGCAAGTGCGGGCCGGTCACCACCGGTTGAGAGGGGTCCCTGCCACGATGACGGCACCATTGCATGACACACCTGCGGACGCGGACCCGACCGAGGACGTCGCCCCCGCAGTTGATGCAGGGGTGAAGAAGGTCGAGGGTCGGTCCCTCAAGCAGATCGCCTGGAACCGCCTGAAGCGGGACAAGGTCGCCCTGGCCGGCGGCATCACGGTGCTGGTCCTGGTGCTTGTCGCCATCTTCGCGCCCCTGATCGTGAGCCTGCTGGGGCATCCGCCCAACGACTTCCACCAGGACAAGCTCGACGAGCTGACCAACCTGCCCAAGGGCGCGCTCGGCGGAGTGAGCAGCGACTTCCTCTTCGGGGTCGAGCCCAACAAGGGCCGCGACGTCTTCAGCCGCATCGTCTACGGCGCGCGGATCTCGCTCCTCGTGGCGTTCCTCGCGGCCATCGTCGCCGTGGCGCTCGGCACGCTCTTCGGGATCATCGCCGGTTACTTCGGCGGCTGGGTCGACGCGCTGATCAGCCGCGTGATGGACGTGCTGCTCTCGTTCCCGCAGCTGCTCTTCATCATCTCCCTGGTCTCCGTCCTGCCGGACGACCTGCTCGGACTCACGGGCACCAGCGTGCGCGTCGCGATCCTCGTGATGGTCATCGGCTTCTTCGGCTGGCCGTACGTCGGGCGCATCGTCCGAGGCCAGACGCTTTCGCTCCGTGAGCGCGAGTACGTCGAAGCGGCCCGCAGCCTCGGCGGCGGCCGACGCCACATCCTCTTCCGCGAGCTGCTGCCCAACCTGGTCGCCCCCATCACCGTCTACGCGACGCTGATGATCCCGACCAACATCCTCACGGAGGCGGCCCTCAGCTTCCTCGGCGCCGGCGTCAAGCCGCCGACGGCCTCGTGGGGCGGCATGCTGCGCGACGCGCTCGAAACCTACGAGCACGATCCGATGTTCATGGTCTTCCCGGGCGTGACGATCTTCATCACGGTCCTGGCCTTCAACCTCTTCGGCGACGGGCTGCGGGACGCGCTCGACCCGAAGGGGACGCGCTAGAAGTCCTCAACTGACTTGCCCCTGCCGCACGTCAGGTGGCTCTCCCCATGGTTCTCCGGCAGCTCATGGCCAGGGACCGCGAATCTCGGAGGTTACGAGAAAATGCCCACAGTTTCCTCGAAACGACGGCTCACCGCTGGTGCGGCCCTCGTCGTCGCGGCGCTGGTGACCACCACGGCCTGCGGCAGCGGTGACGGTGACGGCGACGGCGGTAAGGGTGCCGGTTACAACGCGGCGCTCGACAAGGTCGCCAACGCGTCCAAGAAGAAGGGGGGGACGCTGAAGATGGTCGGCAAGCAGGACCTCGACTCCGCCGACCCCCAGCGTGCCTACTACGGCATGTCGTGGGACTTCATGCGCTTCTACACCCGCCAGTTGGTGTCCTACGACACCAAGCCGGGCAAGGGCGGCACGAAGCTGGTCCCGGACCTCGCGACCTCCACCGCGAAGATCTCCGACGACGGCAAGACCTACACGTACAAGCTGCGTGACGGCGTCACCTGGGAGGACGGCTCGAAGCTGACCTCCAAGGACGTCAAGTACGGCATCGAGCGCGCCTGGGCGACGGACACCATCACCGGTGGTCCCGGCTACATCCGCCAGACGCTCGACCCCAAGAAGGAGTACAAGGGGCCGTACAAGGACAAGGGCGGTCTGAAGGCGATCGAGACGCCGGACGACCAGACGATCATCTTCAAGCTGCCCAAGCGCAACGGTGACTTCGAGCAGTTCCTGGCCATGCCCACCGGTTCGCCGGTGAAGGAGGCCAAGGACACGAAGGCCAAGTACACGCAGCGGCCGTTCTCCGCGGGGCCTTACAAGTTCCAGGAGTACAAGTCCAACAAGAAGATCGTGTTGGTCCGCAACGACAAGTGGAAGAAGTCCTCGGACCCGATCCGCGCCGCGCTGCCCGACAAGATCGACGTGACGATCTCCGCCAACCTGGAGGAGAACGACAAGAAGCTGATGGAGGGCGACTTCGACGTCGACCTCAACGGCACGGGCATGACCCAGTCCGGCCGCGTCACCGCGGTCTCGGACCACCGTGCCAACGTCGACAACATGCACACGTCCTTCGTGCGCTACGTCGCGCTGATCCACACGGCGAAGCCGTTCGACAACGAGCACTGCCGCAAGGCGGTCTTCTACGCCACGGACTTCGCGAGCCTGCAGCAGACCCGCGGCGGCAAGGTCGCGGCCGGTGACATCGCCAACAGCACCTTCCCGGTGGCGATCCCCGGTCACAGCGACTACGACCCGTACGGCGTCCTCAAGCGCAAGGGCAAGCCGGACCTGGCCAAGGCCAAGGACGAGCTGAAGCAGTGCAAGATGCCGAACGGCTTCAGCACCAAGCTCACCGCGCGCAACAACAACCCGGGTGAGGTCGACGCCGCCGAGGCGCTCCAGGCCCAGCTCGCGAAGGCCAACATCAAGGTCGACGTCGACGCCCTCGACGGTGCCGACACCTCCAGCATCACCGGCTCGCCCTCCGTCGTGAAGAAGCGCGGCTACGGCATGACGATGAGTGGCTGGGGCCCCGACTTCCCGTCGGGTCAGGGTTACGCGCAGCCGCTGTTCGACAGCCGCTTCCTGAACCCGACCGGTAACTACAACGAGTCCCAGATCAAGGACAAGAAGATCGACGGGCTCTTCGACAAGGCGATCGCCGAGACCGACCCGGTCAAGGCGGGCGAGGTCTACAAGGAGCTCGACAAGCGGATCCTGGACCAGGCCGACTGGATGCCCTTCCTCTACGAGAAGAACATCACCTGGCGCGGTTCGAGGCTCACCAACGCCTACATGTCCGACGCGTACAACGGTCGTTACGACTACGTCTCGCTCGGCGTCGTCAAGTAACCGCCTCAAGTAACTGCCTTTGCAGTACCAGTAGTTGATTGACCGTCACATCGCCGCCGAATCCCGCCAGTCCGAAGGGCAGGTGATGGCCCCGGGCGATGACCGGGACCCCTCACAAGGGGGTCCCGGTCACCGCCGGGCCGCGCACAGTGCTTGCTTATCTCATCCGGCGCCTGATCGCCGTAATCATCATGGTGCTGGTCGTACTGCTCGCGACCTTCACCGTCTTCTTCATGCTGCCCAAGTGGGCGGGACAGGACATCGCCGTCCTCTTCGCCGGCAAGGCCACCGGAGCCGAGCAGATCGAAGGCATCCGGACCAAACTCGGACTCGACGATCCACTTCTCGTCCAGTTCTGGGACTTCGTCAAGGGCATCCCGATGGGGCGCGACTACGTCAACGGAAGTGACGTCACGCACTGCCCCGCGCCCTGCTTCGGTTACTCCTTCCGCACCGAGGCGCCCGTCTGGGAGACCCTCAAGGACGCGCTGCCCGTCACCGCCGCGCTCGCCGCCGGGGCCTGCGTCCTGTGGCTCGCCGCGGGTGTCGCCACCGGTGTGGTCTCCGCGCTCAAGCGGGGTTCCTTCTGGGACCGCGCCGCGATGACCACCGCCCTCGCCGGTGTCTCGCTCCCCGTCTTCTTCACCGGCATGATCGCGATGGGGGTCTTCGTCCACCAGCTCGGGTGGGTGAAGATCGCGGACAGCCTCAGTACCGACGACTCACCAGGGGTCTGGCTGGAGACCCTGATCCTGCCGTGGATCGTTCTAGCCTTCCTGAACGCGGCGATGTACGCCCGCCTCACCAGAGCCACCATGCTCGAAGTGCTCGGCGAGGACTACATCCGCACCGCCCGAGCCAAGGGCCTCGGCGAGGCGACCGTCATCCGCAAGCACGCGCTGCGCTCCGCGATGACCCCGATCCTCACCGTCTTCGGACTCGACCTCGGTGTCCTGATGGGCGGCGCGGTGCTCACCGAGTCCACGTTCAACCTGCCGGGGCTGGGCCTCGAAGCGGTCAGGGCCATCAGCAGCAAGGACCTGCCCGTCATTCTCGGCGTGACCCTGTGCGCGGCGCTCGCGATCGCCGTGGCCAACCTCGTCGTCGACCTTATGTACGCCGTCATCGACCCGCGAGTGAGGCTGGGATGACCGAACTGTCCAAGAGCGGAGCCGCGGTGGGCGAACCCGTCGCCGCGAACTCGCCCGCTCCCTCCGCCTTCCTGGAGGTGCGCGACCTCAAGGTGCACTTCCCGACCGACGACGGCCTGGTCAAGTCCGTCGACGGGCTCAGCTTCCAGCTGGAGAAGGGCAAGACCCTCGGCATCGTGGGCGAGTCCGGATCCGGCAAGTCGGTGACCTCGCTCGGCATCCTCGGCCTGCACACCGCCGGTCAGTACGGCGCCCGCAGGGCGCAGATCTCCGGTGAGATCTGGCTGGACGGCACCGAGCTGCTGAGCGCCCCGCCGGACGAGGTGCGCAAGCTGCGCGGCCGCGAGATGGCGATGATCTTCCAGGACCCGCTCTCCGCGCTGCACCCGTACTACTCCATCGGCAAGCAGATCACCGAGGCGTACCGGGTCCACAACGGCGTCGACAAGAAGACCGCCCGCAAGCGGGCGATCGAGATGCTCGACCGGGTCGGGATCCCTCAGCCGGACAAGCGCGTCGACTCCTACCCGCACGAGTTCTCCGGCGGCATGCGCCAGCGCGCGATGATCGCGATGGCCCTGGTCAACAACCCCGAGCTGCTCATCGCGGACGAGCCGACCACCGCCCTCGACGTGACCGTCCAGGCGCAGATCCTCGACCTCATCCGGGACCTGCAGAAGGAGTTCGGCTCCGCCGTCATCATGATCACGCACGACCTGGGCGTGGTCGCCGAGATGGCGGACGAGCTCCTGGTCATGTACGGCGGCCGGTGCGTCGAGCGCGGCACGGCGGAGAAGGTCTTCTACGAACCCCAGCACCCCTACACCTGGGGCCTGTTGGGCTCGATGCCGCGCATCGACCGCGAGGAGACCGAGCGCCTCATCCCGGTCAAGGGATCCCCGCCCAGCCTGATCAACCTGCCGAGCGGCTGCGCCTTCAACCCGCGCTGCCCCTACGCGGACATCCCCAAGGACCAGATCACCCGCAAGGAGCGCCCCGAACTGCGCGAGGTGGCCGCGGGGCACTACACCGCCTGCCACATGGGGCAGGAAGAGCGCACCCGGATCTGGACCGAAGAGATTGCGCCGAAGCTGTGAAAGACGACGTGAAGGGCCGTGAGATGACGATCCCGGCGCAGACGAAGGGCTCGCCAGAGCCGCTGCTCAAGGTCGACGGCCTGGTGAAGCACTTCCCCATCAAGAAGGGGCTGCTCCAGCGTCAGGTGGCGGCGGTGCAGGCGGTCGACGGGCTCTCCTTCGACGTACGCCCCGGTGAGACGCTCGGCGTGGTCGGCGAGTCCGGCTGCGGCAAGTCGACGATGGGCCGTCTCATCACGCGCCTGCTCGAACCGACCGGCGGCCGCGTCGAGTTCGAGGGCACGGACATCACGCACCTGAACACCGCCGGGATGCGTCCGCTGCGCCGCGACGTGCAGATGATCTTCCAGGACCCGTACTCGTCGCTGAACCCGCGGCACACCATCGGCACGATCGTCGGCGCGCCCTTCAAGCTCCAGGGCGTCAAGCCCGAGGGCGGCGTGCGCAAGACCGTGCAGGAGATGCTGGAGCGCGTCGGGCTCAACCCCGAGCACTACAACCGCTATCCGCACGAGTTCTCCGGCGGTCAGCGCCAGCGCATCGGCATCGCGCGGGCGCTGGCGCTCCGGCCGAAGCTGGTCGTGGCCGACGAGCCGGTCTCCGCGCTCGACGTGTCCATCCAGGCCCAGGTGGTCAACCTCCTGGACGACCTCCAGGACGAGCTCGGCCTGACGTACGTGATCATCGCGCACGACCTCTCGGTGATCCGGCACGTCTCGGACCGCATCGCGGTGATGTACCTCGGCAAGATCGTGGAGCTGGCGGACCGCAAGGACCTCTACTCCACGCCGATGCACCCGTACACCAAGGCGCTGCTCTCCGCGGTGCCGGTGCCCGACCCGCGGCGGCGCGGCGCCAAGAGCGAGCGCATCCTGCTCCGCGGCGACGTGCCCTCGCCGATCGACCCGCCCACCGGCTGCCGCTTCCACACGCGGTGCTGGAAGGCGACGGAGATCTGCAAGACGAAGGAGCCGCCGCTCCTCACGCTCGGCACCGGGCACCAGGTGGCGTGCCACCACCCGGAGAACGCCGACGACCAGGCCCCGCAGGACACCACGCTGCTCTCGGTCGCCAAGGAGGCGATCGACGTGGTGACGGTGGTGCCCAAGGCGGAGGAGACCGCCGAGGCCGAGGAGTCCGCCGAGGCCGAGGCGAAGCCGGAGGCCACGGTTTCCAAGGGCGAGGCTTCGAAGGACAAGGGTCAGAAGTCGACTGACGGATAAGGCAAGTTGACCCGGACAAACTACGCGTCCTGGGTCATGTACATGCCCTAGCGGGAGAGTGCAGAGTCTGCGTGTCCGGATCCTCGGACACCCCATCGGAACGCGTTCGAAGGGAAGACTCATGGCACTCTCCCGTTCGGCACGTCTGGGAGCGCTCGCGACCGCGGCGCTCTCCTTCTGTCTGATCGCCGCGGCCCCCGCGCCCCAGCCCGGCGCCGACGGCGTCGGCGATCCGTACTTCCCCCAGCTCGGCAACGGCGGCTTCGACGTACGCCATTACGGTCTCGACATCGCCTACGACCCCGACACCGACCGCCTCGAAGGCCGCACCACCATCACCGCGCGCGCCACCCAGAACCTGTCGTCCTTCGACCTCGACCTGCAGAAGCTGACGGTCACCCGCATCGAGGTGAACGGCAGACGCGCCGAGTTCACGCGCGCGGGCGACGAGATCCGCATCACGCCGCGCGACGCCCTGGGCAAGAACAAGAACTTCACGGTGACCGTCACCTACGGCGGCGTGCCCGAACCGCTCACCGGCCCCATCGTCTTCGGCTCCGACTACGGCTGGATGAAGACCGGCGACGGCGTCTTCGTGGCCTGCGAGCCGAACGCCGCGTCCACCTGGTTCCCGTCCAGCGACCACCCCTCCGACAAGGCCGCCTTCGACATCCGCATCAAGGCGCCCAAGGGCCTCACCTCGGTCTCCAACGGCCGCCTCGTCGACACGTACGACAAGGGAGGCCAGACCGTCGCCCACTGGCGCGAGTCCACGCCCATGGCGACCTATCTCGCGACCGCCACCATCGGCAAGTTCGACGTGAAGAAGGGCACGACCCCGGGCGGGACCCCGATCTACGTCGCCATCGACCCCGTCCTGGAGAACAGCAACAACGTCGACGTGTACGGCGTCACGGCCGAGGTCACCGACTACTGGTCGAAGGTCTTCGGCCCCTACCCCTTCGAGGAGACCGGCGCGATCGTCGACGACATGCCGCAGGCGGGCTTCTCCCTGGAGACCCAGACCAAGCCGGTGTACTCCGCGATCCGCAGCGAGTCGACCATCGCCCACGAGCTCGCCCACCAGTGGTTCGGCGACTCGGTGTCGGTCGAGAAGTGGAACCACATCTGGCTCAACGAGGGCTTCGCGACCTACTCCCAGTGGCTGTGGAGCGAGCACAAGGGCACCCAGACCGCCCATGACGCCTTCCTCGCGAGCTACAACTCGCGCCCCGCCGACTCGGCCTTCTGGCAGATCGTCGTCGGCGACCCGCAGCGCGACACCATGTTCGCCTCCGCCGTCTACCAGCGCGGCGCGATGACGCTCCAGGTGCTCAGGGAACGCATCGGCGACAAGGACTTCTTCGCGCTCCTCAAGGCCTGGACGAAGCAGCACCGGAACGGGAACGCGACCACCGCCGACTTCGTGCGGCTCGCCGAGAAGATCTCCGGCGAGCAGCTCGACGACCTCTTCGACACCTGGCTCTTCACTAAGGGGAAGCCGGCGCTTCCGGCGCGGTGATCCGCCAGGCTCCGACCTCGCGGTACCCGGAGTCGTACACCGTTTCGCCGTCACCGGGCGCCAGGGCGTAGTGCCGCAGATTGCCGCCCCAGTAGCGCAGGATCCGGCCCAGCTCATCGGCGGCCTTCCCCTCGAAGGCCGCCTCACCCATGTCGACCTCCAGCACGAATTTCATTTCCCGTACCCCTTTCGCCGTCCGGTCGCTTCAACTTTCTCATTGAAGTGCTTTAGGAGACTTTTCCGGGCGGAGCCCTTGTAGGCACGGCCTGTAGGACGAGAAAGTCTCAACTCCCGGCGAAGGCGGCGCCGGTGCCGTGCCGCGCGCGGGTAAGAATGGCGCGTGCTCCAGGATCTGTTCACGCCCTCCGTCCAGCACGCGCTCGACATCGTGGGGATCTTCGTCTTCGCGATCTCCGGCGCGCTGCTCGCCGTGCGCAAGAACTTCGACGTCTTCGGCATCGCCGTCCTCGCCGAGGTCACCGCGCTGGGCGGCGGCCTCTTCAGGGACCTGGTCATCGGGGCGGTCCCACCGGCCGCCTTCACCGACCTCGGGTACTTCATCACCCCGCTGTTCGCGGCCCTCCTGGTCTTCTTCCTGCACCCGGAGGTGGAGCGCACCCAGCTCGCGGTGAACATCTTCGACGCGGCGGGGCTCGGCCTCTTCTGCGTCGCGGGCACGACCAAGGCGTACGACTACGGCCTCGGCCTCACCGCGTCGGCGGCCCTCGGCCTGATGACCGCGGTGGGCGGCGGCGTGCTGCGCGACATCGTCGCCAACGAAGTGCCCTCGCTGGTCCGCTGGGACCGCGATCTGTACGCGGTCCCCGCCATCGTGGGCGCGACGATGGTCGCCCTGTGCATCCGCTTCGAGATGCTGACGGCCTTCACCAGCGGCCTCGCCGTGGTGACGGCGTTCGTCCTGCGGCTGCTCGCGCTGCACTACCACTGGCGGGCGCCGAGGGCGTGGAACCGGCGGTCGACGGCGGTGGAGGCGGAGGTCGAGGAGACGCCGTAGCGGGGGCGGCGCGGGCCCCGGCGGGGTCCGGTTGCTATCCGGCAGAAAAAGCTACCGCTCAGTAGTTTCGTGTTGTACGTTGCTGGCATGGCAACGGCAGCATCCCTCTCCGCATCGGCCTCCGGCTCGGCGCCCGGCCCGGCCTCCGGCTCGGCATCCGCGAGCATCGGCGACAGCGAGTTCGACCGCGACACCGCCGTCGTCCGCCGCGAGCCCGGCGTCCACGACACCGAGCTCTCCGCCGGGTGGACGATCTTCGGCGCCGTCAACGGCGGCTATCTCCTGGCCGTCGTCGGCCGCGCGCTCGCCGACACCCTGCCGCACTCCGACCCGTTCACCGTCTCCGCGCACTACCTCACCGCCTCCCGCCCGGGCCCTGCCGTGATCCGCACGGACGTGGTGCGCGACGGCCGCTCGCTCTCCACCGGACAGGCCTCGCTCTTCCAGTACGACGACGAGGGCCGTGAGGTCGAGCGGATCCGCGTGCTCGCCTCCTACGGCGACCTCGACGCGCTCCCCGACGACGTCCGCACGACGGCCGAGGCGCCCGCGATCCCGCCGGTCGAGCAGTGCTTCGGCGCCGAGGACGCGCCCGGTGAGGGGCCGGTGCCCGGTGGCTCGCCCATCGCCGAGCGGCTCTTCCTCAAGCTCGACCCGGCGACGCTGGGCTGGGCGCTCGGCCAGCCGTCGGGCAAGGGGGAGATGCGGGGCTGGTTCGGTCTCGCCGACGGCCGCGACGCGGACCCGCTGTCCCTGCTCCTCGCGGTCGACGCGCTGCCGCCGACCGCCTTCGAACTGGGCCTGATGGGCTGGGTGCCGACCGTGGAACTGACGGTCCACATCCGCTGCCGTCCGGCCCCGGGTCCGGTGCGCGTCTCGATCACCACGCGGAACCTCGCGGGCGGCTTCCTGGAGGAGGACGCGGAGGTCTGGGACAGCGCGGGGCGTCTGGTGGCGCAGTCGCGGCAGCTGGCGCGTGCGCTGAAGTCGTAGGCGGCGACGCCGGGCGCTGAGGGATCCTTGAGCGTGTGAAGTCCGACCGGCTGCTCTCGATCCTGCTGCTGCTCCAGACCCGTGGGCGGGTGCCCGCGCACGAGCTCGCCGAGCGGCTCGAAGTCTCCGTCCGCACGATCTACCGGGACGTCGAGGCCCTGTCCGCCTCCGGCGTCCCGGTGTACGCCGAGCGGGGACGGCACGGCGGCATCGAACTGCTCGCCGGGTTCCGCACGGACGTGACGGGTCTGACCGCCGACGAGTCGCGGGCGCTGTTCATCCTCGCCGCCGAGGGCACGCACGCCGCCCTCGGCCTGGACGCGGCGCTCGGCTCCGCGCTGCGCAAGGTCATGGCCGCGCTGCCCGAACCGCACCGGCCCGCCGCCGAGTTGACCAGCCGCCGCATCCTGGTGGACGCCTCGCGCTGGATGCGGGGCCCTGGGCCCGCCGTCGACCTGGAGACCCTCCAGGACGCGGTCTTCGCCGACCGGCGACTGCGCCTGCGTTACCGGCACGGCGGCGACGCGGAGCCGAAGTCGTACACCGTGGACCCCTACGGCCTCGTGTCCAAGGCGGGCGTCTGGTACCTGGTCGCCGACCGGCGCGGGGAGCCGCGCCTCTTCCGCGCCGACCGGGTCCGCTCCGCGACGCTCACGGACGCGCCGGTGCGCCGCCGCCCCGGGGTCGACCTCGCCGACGCCTGGGCCGCGTTGAAGCGCCAGGTCGAGGAGCGGCCCGGTGGCATCGTGGTGACCGCCCGGGTGCGCAGGGCCCGCTTCGACCAGTTCCTGCGCATCAACGGCAACACGCTCGTGGAGCAGCCTGCCGACGACGGCACGAGCGAATGGATCACCGTCCGCCTCGAATTCGGCCATCCGGGTTCGACCAAGATGCTGCTGCCGTTCACCGACCACGTGGAGGTGCTCTCGCCGCCGGAGATCCGCGCGGAACTCGCCCGCGGCGCCGCCGCCGTCACCGCGCTGTACGGGCCTCCCGAGGAACCCGGGTCCGCAGGAAGCGGCTCAGCTCGCCCGTGAGTTCGGCGGGCGCGTCCTCCTGTACGAGGTGTCCCGCGCCCTCGATGAGCCGCAGCTCGGCGCCGGGGATCGCCTCGGCGAGCTCATGCCCGCGCGCCACCGGGATCCAGGTGTCGTCCGTGCCCCAGCAGATCAGCACGGGCAGGTCCAACTCGCCGTACCTGGACTGGATCTCGTCGGTGTAGCGCTGGTCGTTCTGCTCGATCTGCCGGTAGAACGCGGGCCTGCCCTCCTCGGTGCACCAGGGCGCCACGAGCCGCTCGAGCACGGCGGGGTGCAGCCCCCGGTGGCTCGCGGAACCCACGTACTCGCGGACGAGCGCCTCGTGCAGGGCGGGCGGCAGCTGCCCGAACACCTCGGCGTGCGCGCCGAGCAGCCGGTAGGTGGGGGAGCCCCAGGGGGCGAGCGCCACCGGGTCGACGAGGGCGAGGCGTTCGTAGCGGGCGCCGTGCAGCAGGTGGGCGCGCAGGCTGACGCAGCCGCCGAAGTCATGGGCGAGGACGGCGGGCCGCTCAAGGCCCCAGTGGGCGAGCAGTTCGGTGAGCACGCGGGCCTGCGCGGCGAGCGTGACGTCCTGTCCCGCGCTCATCTCGGACGCGCCGTATCCGGCCAAGTCCCATGCGTACACGCGGTGTTCGCGGGAGAGGGCGCGGGCCACGCCCCGCCAGACGTACGAGGAGAAGGGGGTGCCGTGGACCAGGACGACGGGCGGCGCGTCGGCGGGGCCGAGCGCGGTCCAGCGGACGGTGCCGGACGAGCTGTCGAAGCTGTGGTCGAGGGTCCAGTTCTCGCGGGTCTCGAGGGTCTCGCGGGCGTCGTGGTTCTCGCGGGCGGTCGTCATGAGCGTAGAGGGTAATTGCCCCTTACTTCCATGTCGAGGTCATCGGCCGTCCAGCCAGTGGCCGCGCCCCAGGCTCACCAGGCGCAACTGGCGGCGCGCGGTGTCCGCCACGGTCTCCTCGGTGCCGGGCGGTGCCTCCAGGAACGCCGAAGCGGTCATCACCATGTGGTCGACGTACATCCCCGCGAGCATGAGCAGGTCGTCGTCGCTCCAGCCCGCCGACTCCGGCTCCTTGGCGAACTGGTCGCACACCTCCCGTGCGAACAGGACGAGTTGGCCGCCGATCGCGGCCCGCACCGGCTGGACGCCGCCGTGCCGCTCGCGGGCGATGAAGCGGACGTGCGCCGGGTGCGTCCGGACGTACGCGGCGATCGCCTCCACGGTGGCGGAGATGCGTTCCTCGCCGTCCCCGGTCGCCGCGAGGAGCGCCCCGATCGTCGTGTGCAGACTGCCGAGCGCCTCCTCGACCAGCGCCACGCCCAGGTCGGCGGTGTCGCGGAAGTGCCGGTAGAAGGCGGTGGGGGCGACGCCCACGGTCCGGGTGACCTCGCGCAGACCCAGGCTGCTCAGGCTCTGCTCCTCGAGGAGGCTCAGGGCCGCGTCGAGGAGGGCCTGGCGGGTCTTCTGCTTCTGGGCCTGCCGGGGGCCGAGGGTGTGACTCATGCCATTCAGTTAACAGCTGTTCTCCGAGATTCGGAAGCCGGAGAGGGAGTAGACTCCTCAGTCAGTGAACAGTTGTTACCACAAGCGTTCACCGAATCGAGAGGGACCTGATCTCATGCTCTTCCTTGTCGCCGCCCTCCTGCTGCTTGGTGTCGCCATGGGTTCCGTGGCCCACGCCCCACTGCCGGTCACCCTCGTCGCCGCCGCCGTCATCGGCGTCTGGCTCACGGTCTTCGCGATCCGCGAGCGCCGGGCGCGCCACCACTGATCCGTACGACACCTCCACCTGTCAGGAGTCGCACCATGGCACTCATCGCTGATCGAGCCGCTGGACGAACTGCTGAAGACCGCCCCGTCGGCAGGCGGGACGCCGACGGGATGGCCGTCGCCTCCTTCGTCCTCGGCCTGCTCGGACTGCTCGTCCTCAACCTCTTCCTCGGTCCGGTCGCCATCGTCCTCGCGGGCCTGGCCCTGTGGCGCGGCACCACCCGCAGGGGCCGCGCGCTGCTCGGTCTCGGGCTCGGCGTGGCCGACCTCGTCGTGCTCGCCGCACTCGTCTCCATGGACAACACCGTGTCCTGGAGTCTCGCAGGCTGATACCACCCGGTCGTCCGACCCCGCGCGGCTCGTAGAATCGTGCGCACCATGGCCTACCTCGACCACGCAGCGACCACCCCGATGCTTCCGGAGGCGATCGCGGCGATGACCGCGCAGATCGCCGTCACAGGCAACGCCTCCTCGCTGCACGCGGCGGGGCGCCGAGCGCGGCGTACCGTCGAGGAGGCCCGCGAGACGCTCGCCGCCTCGCTCGGCGCCCGCCCCAGCGAGGTGGTCTTCACCTCCGGCGGCACCGAGGCCGACAACCTCGCGGTGAAGGGCCTGTACTGGGCCCGCCGCGACGCGGAACCGGCCCGCACCCGCGTCCTGTCCAGCCCCGTCGAACACCACGCCGTCCTCGACGCCGTGCACTGGCTCGGTGAGCACGAGGGCGCCACCGTCGAGTACCTGCCGGTCGACCGCTACGGCCGCGTGCACCCCGACGCGCTGCGCACGGCCATCGAACGCAACCCCGACGACGTCGCCCTCGCCACCGTCATGTGGGCCAACAACGAGATCGGCACGATCCAGCCGGTCCGTGAACTGGCCGATGTCGCCGCCGAGTTCGGCGTCCCGCTGCACGCCGACGCCGTGCAGGCGTACGGCCAGCTCCCCGTCGACTTCGGTGCGTCGGGCCTTGCCGCGATGACCGTCTCCGGCCACAAGATCGGCGGCCCGTACGGCATCGGCGCGCTGCTGCTCGGGCGCGAGTACAGCCCCGTGCCCGTGCTGCACGGCGGCGGCCAGGAGCGGCACGTGCGCTCGGGGACGCTCGACGTGCCCGCCATCGCCGCGTTCGCCGTCGCGGGCGAGCACGCCGCCGCGCACCGCGAGCGGTTCGCCGCCGAGATCGGGGCGCTCCGCGACGACCTGGTGGCTTCGGTCCGCTCGACGGTCCCCGAGGCGATCCTCGGCGGCGACCCCTCCCCGGCGGGCCGCCTCGCCGCCAACGCGCACTTCACCTTCCCCGGCTGCGAGGGCGACTCGCTCCTGCTGCTGCTCGACGCGCAGGGCATCGAGTGCTCCACGGGCTCGGCGTGCACGGCGGGCGTGGCCCAGCCGAGCCACGTCCTGCTGGCCACGGGCACCGACCCGGACCTGGCGCGCGGCACGCTGCGCTTCTCGCTGGGCCACACCTCGACGAAGGCGGACGTGGACGCGGTGGCGGCGGCGATCGGCCCGGCGGTGGAACGGGCGAGGTCGGCGGGGCTGAGCTAGACCGGCTTCTCCGGCTTCTCCGCGGCGGGCTTCTTGGTTCTCTTGGGGCGGTTGCGCTCGGTCCGCACCATGCTGATGTAACGGTCCCAGTCCCAGTACGGACCCGGGTCCGTGTGGTCCGTGCCCGGCACCTCCACGTGGCCGATGATGTGCTCACGGTCCACCGGAATGTCGTACCGCTCACATATCCCCGCGGTGAGCCTCGCGGACCCCGCGTACATCGCGTCGGTGAACGACGACTTCCGGTCGACGAAGCCCTCGTGCTCGATGCCGATGCTGCGCTCGTTGTAGCTCTTGTTGCCCGCGTGGAACGCCACGTCCAGCTCGCGGATCATCTGCGCCACGTGCCCGTCCGCGCGCACCACGTAGTGCGCGGCCGCGCCGTGCGCCGGGTCCTGGAAGACGCGCAGCGCCGTGCGGTAGCTGCCCTGGACGACGTGGATGACGACGCGGTCGATCGGGTAGTCGTCCGGGCGGTCCGCGCGCCGCCAGTTGTAGTCCGACGCGGCGACCCACTGCGCGCCCCGGGCGTCGACCTCGCCCTCCTCGCGCCTCTTGACCACGCCGGGCATCCGCCACCACAAGCGGCCGAGCTCGTCCTTGGCGAGCACAGCGGTGCCGACGGCGGCCGCGGCGCCGCCGATCAGCAGCGTCCGCCGGTCGATGCCCCGCCGCTCGGGCTTCTGTCGCGCGCCCTCGGTTTCTTCCCCCATGTGATCGTCAACGCTTACTCACGGGCATACGGTTCCCGTCGCCCCGTACCCTGTAAGGGCTATGACTTTGACCGAGACCCCGCAGCGTGCCCCGCGCCCCCTCCGTGTCCTGGCCGCCATGTCCGGCGGCGTGGACTCCGCCGTCGCCGCCGCCCGCGCCGCCGAAGCCGGACACGACGTGACAGGAGTGCACCTCGCACTCTCGGCGAATCCGCAATCGTTCCGCACGGGCGCCCGGGGCTGTTGCACCATCGAGGACTCGCGCGACGCCCGCCGCGCCGCCGACGTCATCGGCATCCCGTTCTACGTGTGGGACCTCGCCGAGCGGTTCCGCGAGGACGTGGTCGAGGACTTCGTCGCGGAGTACGAGGCGGGCCGCACGCCCAACCCGTGCCTGCGGTGCAACGAGAAGATCAAGTTCGCCGCGCTGCTCGACAAGGCCCTTGCCCTCGGCTTCGACGCGGTCGTCACCGGGCACTACGCCCAGGTGATCGTCCACGAGGACGGCTCCCGCGAGCTGCACCGCGCCTCCGACATGGCCAAGGACCAGAGCTACGTCCTCGGGGTGCTCGACGAGAGGCAGCTGGCCCACGCGATGTTCCCCCTCGGTGACACGGTCACCACCAAGGAGGAGATCCGCGCGGAGGCCGAGCTGCGCGGTCTCGCCGTCGCCAAGAAGCCCGACAGCCACGACATCTGCTTCATCGCCGACGGCGACACCCAGGGCTTCCTCGCCGCCCGCCTGGGCAAGGCGGAGGGCGACATCGTGGACGCCGAAGGCACCAAGCTCGGCACGCACGAGGGCGCGTACGGCTACACGATCGGCCAGCGCAAGGGCCTGCGGATCGGCACCCCGGCCCCCGACGGCAAGCCGCGCTACGTCCTGGACATCTCCCCGGTGGACAACACCGTGACGGTCGGCCCCGCCGCCGCCCTCGACGTGACGGGACTGACCGCGATCAAGCCCCGCTGGTGCGGCCTGGCGCCCACCGGACCCGGCACGTACACGGCGCAGCTGCGGGCGCACGGCGGCGAGACGGAGGTGACCGCCGAGCTCGTCGACGGCACCCTGAACGTCTCCTTCGACGAGCCCGTGCGCGGCGTGGCCCCCGGCCAGGCGATCGTGCTCTACGACGGCACGCGCGTGGTCGGCTCGGCGACGATCGCCACTACGGAGAGGGCGACGGCCGCGGTGTAGCAGGCCGTCCAGCCGGCCGTCGTCACGCCACCCGGAGCACGATCTTGCCCTGAGTACGGCCCAGTTCGCCGTGCGCGTGCGCCTTCGCGGCCTCCTCCAGGGGCAGCACCGTGTCGATCTCGGCGCGGAGCCTGCCCTCGTCGACCAGGCGGGCGATCTCCAGGAGGCCGAGGCGGTCCGGCTCGACGACCGTCCACCCGGTGTGTACGCCGAGCTCCGCGGCCCGCACGGGGTCCGGCAGGCCGCCGGGGTCGGGCAGGGTCACCAGGTGGCCGCCGCGGCGCAGGACGGGCAGGGAGCGCTCGCCGTACGCGCCGCCCACGCCGTCCAGGACGATGTCCACGTCGCGCACCGCCTCGGCGAAGTCCACGCGCGTGTAGTCGACGACCTCGTCCGCGCCGAGGTCTCGCAGGAACGCGTGCTTCTCCGCGCGGGCGGTCCCGATGACGTACGCGCCGTGGGCCTTGGCGATCTGTACGGCGAGGTGCCCGACGCCACCGGCCGCGGCGTGGACCAGGACCCGTTGCCCGGCCCGCAGCCCGGCCGTCTCGACGAGCCCCTGCCAGGCGGTGAGCGCCGCGAGGGGCAGCGCGGCGGCCGCCACGTGGTCCACGCTCCGCGGCTTGGGCGCGAAGCGCCGGGCGGGCGCCGCGACGAACTCCGCGTATCCGCCGGTCTGCTCGGGGAAGCGAGGCATGCCGAACACCTCGTCGCCGGGCCGGTACAGGGTCACTCCGGGGCCCACCTCCTCGACGACGCCCGACACGTCGTAGCCGAGGATCGGCGTGTCCCCCCAGGTGCCGAAGGCGCCCTCGGCGCGGGTCTTCCAGTCCACGGGATTGACGCCCGCCGCGTGCACCCGGACCAGGATCTCCGTCAGTCCCGGCTCGGGCCGGTCGACCTCCACGGGCACCAGGTTTTCGGGGGCGCCCCAGGCGCGGGGGCTGACGGCACGCATCTTCATGGTCTTCCTCTTTCGACTCTGCCAAGAACCGCCGAGAACGGCTGGTCAGCCCAGAGTGCGTCGCCCCGGCCGATCATTGTGCTGGCAGTTTGGCCATGATGTGACAGGATTCGGCCATGGACCGCAGTGGCACACATCGCGTGGCCGTCCTCGCCCTGGACGGCGTGTACGCCTTCGAGCTGGGCATCCCCTCGCGAGTCTTCGGCACGGCGCGGGACGAGCGGCAGCGGCCGCTGTACGACGTCGTGGTCTGCACGGTCGACGGGCGCCCGGTGCGCACGGACTCCGGCTTCACGGTGTCGGCGGAGCACGGCCCCGAGGCCCTGGAGCGGGCGGACACCGTGGTGATCCCGCCGACCAGGGACTTCGACGAGGGGATGGCGGGCGATGAGCTGCCGGAGCCGGTGGCCGCCGCCCTCGGCCGGATCGGACCCGGCACCAGGATCGTCTCGTTCTGCAACGCCTCGTACGTCCTGGCCGCCCTCGGCCTGCTCGACGGGCGCCCCGCGACGACGCACTGGCACGTCGCCGAGGACTTCCAGCGGTCCTTCCCCAGGATCAAGGTCGACGCGGACGTGCTCTTCGTGGACGACGGCGACGTGCTGACCGCGGCGGGCGTGGCCGCGGGCATCGACCTCTGTCTGCACCTGGTGCGCCGCGACCACGGCTCCGCCGTCGCCAACCACGTCGCCCGGCAGTGCGTCGTACCGCCCTGGCGCGACGGCGGTCAGGCCCAGTACATCGAGCGGCCCGTCCCCGAGCCGACGCTCGCCACCACGGCCGCCACGCGCGCGTGGGCCCTCGAAAGGCTCCAGGAGCCGCTGTCCCTGGGCGAGTTGGCCGCCCACGCGCGCATGAGCCTGCGCACCTTCACGCGGCGCTTCCAGGAGGAGGTGGGCCTGCCGCCGGGTCGCTGGCTCACCGGCCAGCGCCTCGAACTGGCCAGGACACTCCTGGAGTCGAGCGACCTGCCCGTCGACGTGGTGGCCCACCGCGCCGGATTCGGCACCGGCAACTCCCTGCGCCAGCACATGCGCGCCGTCCTCGGCGTCTCGCCCGCCGCCTACCGCAGGACGTTCACGGCGACTCGATGACCTCCACCTCGTAGAAGCAGAAGTGGTCCTTGATCGCGGCCACGTCCGGCTTCGGGTCGGGGTAGGCCCACACCGCGTCGGCCGCGTCCGGCAGCGACCAGTACGAGGCCGTGCCCTTGAACGGGCAGTACGTGGTGGTGTCGGAGGCGGTCAGCAGGTCGGTGCGGACATCCTCCGGAGGGAGGTAGTGGCGCACCGGGCAGCCCGTCTCGCGCAGCAGCAGCGGACGCCCGCTCTCCGCCACGACCTGCCCGTCGCGCACCACGCGTACGTGGTCGGTGCCCTGCTCGATGGTGATCCGGTGTCCTGCGGCCACGGCCGTGCCTCCTCGTCGATGGGTTCCCTGCGCGGAACGTACCGTGGGCGCATGAACATCTGCGTCTTCCTTTCCGCCGCCGACCTCGACGAGCGCTACACGCGCCCCGCCCGCGAATTCGCCGAACTGCTCGGCAAGGGCGGCCACACGCTGGTCTGGGGCGGTTCCGAGAGCGGTCTGATGAAGGTCGTGGCGGACGGCGTCGACGAGACGGGAGGCGGGCTCGTGGGCGTCTCCGTGGACTTCCTCGCGGACAGGGCGAGGGTCGTCACCGCCCCCGACGAGATGGTGATCGCCCGCGACCTCGCCGAGCGCAAGGCCCTCCTCCTGGAGAAGGCCGACGCGGTCGTGATCATGGTCGGCGGCACCGGGACGCTCGACGAGGCCACCGAGATCCTGGAACTGAAGAAGCACGGCAAGCACACCAAGCCGGTCGTCCTGCTGAACTCCGCCGGTTTCTACGACGGCCTCAAGGAGCAGTTCCGCCGCATGGAGGACGAGGGCTTCCTGCCCCTCCCGCTGGCCGACCTCGTCTTCTTCGCGGAGGAGCCGGTGGGCGCGCTCGCGTACCTGGAGGAATCTTTGGGCACCCAGTGATGCGAGCATGGCGGGTATGGCAACACATGTGATCACCGGGGCGGGCTCCGGCATCGGCGCGGCCGTCGCCCGCCGCCTCCACGCACGCGGCGACGACCTCGTCCTGCACGCGCGCGACGCGGGCCGCGCCAAGGAGCTCGCCGCCCAGTTCCCCGGCGCGAGCACCCTCGTGGGGGACCTCTCCGACCCCGACAAGCTCTCCTGGGCCTTCGGCCACCAGTCGCTGCCCGCCCAGGTCGACTCCCTGCTGCACATCGCGGGCGTCGTCGACCTCGGCCCGGTCGGCGAGCTGACCCCCAAGGCCTGGCGCCACCAGCTCAACGTCAACCTCATCGCACCCGCCGAGCTGACCCGGCACTTCCTGCCCCAACTGCGGCTCTCCCAGGGGCACGTGGTCTTTGTCAACTCCGGCGCGGGCCTCAGCGCGAGCCCCGAATGGTCCGCGTACGCCGCCTCCAAGCACGGCCTGAAGGCGCTCGCCGACTCGCTGCGCCAGGAGGAGCACGCGGGCGGTGTCCGGGTCACCTCCGTCTACCCGGGCCGCACGGCGAGCGCCATGCAGGTCAAGGTCCACCAGCAGCAGGGCATGGAGTACGACGCGTCCCGCTGGATCGACCCCGAGTCGGTCGCCACGACCATCGTCATGGCCCTGGACCTGCCGCGCGACGCGGAGGTCAACGACCTGACGGTGCGGCCGGGACGATGAACGACCTCCGTTGGGGCCCGGCGACCGGCGTCGGGTCCATGCCGGGCGGCGACGCCCGCGAGGCCGCCAAGACCGTCACGGGCAGCTTCGAGGGCCCCGAGCAGGGCATTCCCTACCTCGCCGAACTGCCCGCGCGCGGGCCAGGCGCCGACATGATCGGCCGCACCGCCGGACTGCTCACCGAGCTCTACGCGCGCGTGGAGCCCAGCGGCTGGCGGATCGGCGACCGGCCGGGGCGCGACACCCGGCGGGCCAGGGCCTGGCTCGGCGAAGACCTCGACGCCCTGGAGGAGTTCACCCAGGGGTACGAGGGCCCGCTCAAGGTCCAGGCCGTGGGGCCCTGGACGCTCGCCGCCGCCCTTGAGCTCAGGAACGGCGAGGCCGCGCTCTCCGACCCCGGCGCCTGCCGCGACCTCGCGGCCTCGCTCGCCGACGGGCTGCGCGCGCACCTCGCCGACGTCCGGCGCCGGGTGCCCGGGGCGCGGGTGGTCCTCCAGCTCGACGAGCCGTCGCTGATCGCCGTGCTGCGCGGACAGATCAAGACCGCCAGCGAGTACCGCACGCACCGCGCCGTGGACCGCCAGCTCGTGGAGAGCACCCTGCGGGACGTCCTCGCCGTCCGGGGCGACGCGGCATCCGTGGTCCACTCCTGCGCGCCCGACGTGCCGTTCGCGCTGCTTCGCCGCGCCGGGGCCGACGCGGTCTCCTTCGACTTCTCGCTGCTCACCGAGCGTGACGACGAGGTGATCGGTGAGGCGGTCGAGGGGGGTACGAAGCTCTTCGCCGGTGTCGTGCCCGGCGTGGACGGCGGATTGTCAGACCCTGCCGGTAGCGTCATGGGTGTCAGGACGCTGTGGCGCAGGCTGGGGCTGAATCCGGGATCACTCGCGGAGTCGGTCGTGGTCACTCCGTCGTGCGGGCTCGCGGGTGCTTCTCCCGCGTACGCACGCGCGGCGCTCGCCCACTGTGTCAAGGCGGCGAGATCACTCGCGGACAACCCTGAGTAATTGGGTATGACATAACGGGAGGACGAAACGGTGGCTGTCGAACAGCAAGGCTCTGTGCCCGCCGAGGCACGGGATCAGCATGCCCAGCTGGCCGAACAGATCGAGGAGCACCGCTTCCGGTACTACGTGAAGGACCAACCGGTCGTCAGCGACGCCGAGTTCGACAAGCTCCTGCGTTCTCTCGAAGCCCTGGAGGAGAAGCATCCGGAGCTGCGCACCCCGGATTCGCCCACCCAGAAGGTCTCCGGCGCGTACGAGACGGAGTTCACCTCGGTCGAGCACCGCGAGCGGATGCTCTCCCTGGACAACGCCTTCGACGACGAGGAGCTGGCCGCCTGGGCGGAGCGCGTCGCCAAGGACGTCGGCTCGCCGGGCTACCACTTCCTGTGCGAGCTGAAGGTCGACGGCCTCGCGGTCAACCTCACCTACGAGGACGGCAAGCTGACCCGCGCCGCGACCCGCGGCGACGGCCGCACCGGCGAGGACATCACACCGAACGTCCGCACGATCGCCGACATCCCCGACCGCCTCAAGGGCGACCGCGTGCCCGCCCTCGTCGAGATCCGCGGCGAGGTCTTCTTCCCGATGGAGAAGTTCGAGGAGCTGAACGCCCGCCTGGTGGAGGCGGGCGACAAGCCCTTCGCCAACCCGCGCAACGCGGCGGCGGGTTCGCTGCGTCAGAAGGACCCGCGCATCACCGCCACGCGCCCGCTGCACATGGTGGTGCACGGCATCGGCGCCCGCGAGGGCTTCGACATCGACTGCCTCAGCCACGCCTACGAGCTGCTCCACGAATGGGGCCTGCCCACCGCCCAGCACAACAAGGTGGTCGACGACCTCCAGGGCGTCCGCGACTTCATCGCGTACTTCGGGGAGAACCGCCACTCCGTGGCGCACGAGATCGACGGCGTCGTCGTCAAGCTCGACGAGATCCCGCTGCAAGGCCGCCTCGGCTCCACCTCGCGCGCCCCGCGCTGGGCCATCGCCTGGAAGTACGCGCCCGAGGAGGTCAACACCAAACTCATCAACATCCGCGTGGGCGTCGGCCGCACCGGCCGCGTCACGCCGTACGCCCAGGTGGAACCCGTCACCGTCGCGGGCTCCGAGGTCGAGTTCGCGACCCTGCACAACCAGGACGTGGTGAAGAAGAAGGGCGTCTTCATCGGCGACACGGTCGTCCTGCGCAAGGCGGGCGACGTCATCCCGGAGATCCTCGGCCCCGTCGTGGACCTGCGGGACGGCAGCGAGCGGGAGTTCGTGATGCCCGCCGAGTGCCCCGAGTGCGGCACGGCGCTGCGGCCCATGAAGGAGGGCGACATCGACCTCCGCTGCCCCAACGCCCAGACGTGCCCCGCCCAGTTGCGTGAACGTCTCTTCTACCTGGCGGGCCGCAAGAGCCTGGACATCGAGAACTTCGGGTACGTCGCGGCGGCCGCGCTCACCAGGCCCCTGGAGCCCGCGGAGCCGCCGATCCGCGACGAGGGCGACATCTTCGACCTGAAGATCGAGGAACTGCTCCCCATCAAGTCGTACGTCCTCGACCAGGACTCCGGCCTGCCCAAGCGCGACCCGAAGACCGGCGAGGAGAAGGTCGTGACCTTCTTCGCCAACCAGAAGGGCGAGGCGAAGAAGAACTCCCTCGCCATGCTGGAGAACATCGCGGCGGCCAAGGACCGGCCGCTCGCCCGCGTCCTGACGGGCCTCTCGATCCGGCACGTAGGACCGGTGGCCGCCGAGGCGCTGGCCCGCGAGTTCCGTTCCATCGACCGCATCGAACAGGCCACGGAGGAGGAGCTGGCCGTGGTGGAGGGCGTCGGCGGCACCATCGCCGCCTCCCTCAAACAGTGGTTCGCCGAGGAGTGGCACCGCGAGATCCTGCGCAAGTGGCGGGCGGCGGGCGTCCGCATGGAGGAAGAGGCGAGCGGCGAGGACGAGGGCCCCCGGCCGCTCGAAGGACTCACGGTCGTGGTCACCGGGACCCTCGAGCACCACACCCGGGATGGCGCGAAAGAGGCGCTGCAGAGCCGTGGCGCCAAGGTGACCGGTTCCGTTTCGAAGAAGACCGCGTTCGTGGTTGTGGGGGACAACCCCGGATCCAAGTACGACAAGGCCATGCAACTGAAGGTTCCGGTTCTCAATGAGGAAGGCTTCGCTGTCCTGCTCGAACAGGGACCGGACGCGGCGAAGGAAGTCGCGCTTCCGACCGAGGAGTAGCGGTTGAAGGCCACCCGTTCAGCGCATACCAGATGCATACGGGTGGCCGGGTCGCATTCGGGCAACCGTAGTCGACCGCTGCCCGTGGAAGCCTTCTGCGGCCTACTGTTGAGGTGTGCGCCTGCCGTGCCCCGCTGCTAACGGGGTATCTCCTGCTCATCGAGAGCTTGGAAGGGGGCATCCCCCACTCGGCGCGGGTTCGGGAGTGGGGCACCCCGTGCTCGTCAGGGCTAGGGGCAGAAGCATCGGACGCGGTCGACTCCGGACCGGGTCCGCGTGGCGTGGGCACCGCCGGCTGTGAGAGGGACGGGAATGGAACCGACCGAGAGCGCCGCCCCGGACTCACGGCTGCGCGCGCGCCTATGGCGCGCGCCGGGAGCCTGGCTGCGTGGCCGCCGGGAAGCACCGACCACCAACACCACCCTGAGCAAGGCCCCGGCGGGAACGGGGGCGCTGAGCACGGCGATAGAACCCCGCGAGCGCGCCTGGAGCGGCCCCGAAGGACGCGGCCCCGACAGCCCCTGCCCCCTGGCGACACCGGGTGGCTCCTCCGTGCCGCCCGTCCGCGAGCCCTGGCCGCTGCTGCCCGTCGTGGTCGTCACGGCCGCCGCCGTCCTGCTCGGCACCGCCGTCTTCCAGGCGCTCACGGGCAGGCACCCGCTCTTCCCCGCGGGCACCGCGGGCTGGTCCCTCGCCGTCCTCACTGGCCTCATCGTGGGCCATCTGGTCGCTCTGGGCCGCGACCGCTGGTGGGGCGGCACCGGATCGGGCGGCGCGCTCACCGTCGCCGTCCTGCTGCTCTACGGCTGGGTGCCCGCGGGCCTGGTCAGCCTCACCGTCGTCGTCCTGGTCGGCGCCGCCCGCAGACACCGCTGGCGGCAGGGCGTGCTGCACGGCGCGGTCGACATCCTCGGCATCGGCGCGGGCGCGCTCACGCTCGCCGCGTTCGGCACCGCGCCGACGACCGAGTCGCCCTGGCTGCCCGAGACCTGGGACCTGTACACCGCGTTCGAGGTGGCGCTCGTCGCCGTCGCCTATCTCGCCGTCACCCGCGTCCTGCTCTGGTACGTGCACGCGCCGCGCACCGGCGCCCTGCCGACCGTCACCCGCACGGCTCTGGTCAGACAGGGCCTCCTCAGCATCGCGCTGCTCGGCATCGCCCCGCTGATCTGCGTGGTGGCGATCTCCCTGCCGATCCTGCTGCCCCTCTTCGCGATCCCGCTGGTGGCGCTCGACTCCACCCTCTGGATCGCCAGGGCCAGGGCGGAGGAGCAGCTACGCGACCCGCTGACCGGGCTGCCCAACCGGCAGTGGCTCCTGGAGCGCACCTGGACGGCGCTCGACGACGCCGAGCGGATCGGCGCGCGCTCCGCCCTGATGCTGATCGACATGGACCGCTTCCGTTCGGTCAACGACACGCTCGGCCATCTCGCCGGTGACCGGCTGCTGTTGCAGATAGCCGACCGGCTGCGGCTCGCGCTGCCGCGCGGCGCGGAGGCGGCCAGGCTCGGCGGCGACGAGTTCGCGGTGCTCCTGCCGATCGCCGACTCCACGACGTCGGCCACGCGCGTGGCGCGCCAGCTGGTCGCGGCGCTCGGCTCGCCGCTCGACCTGGACGGGCTGACGCTGGTCCTGGAGGCCAGCGCGGGCCTCGCCGTCTTCCCCGACCACGCGCTCGACGCGGAGGGGCTCCTGCGCCGGGCGGACGTCGCGATGTACCAGGCGAAGCGGGACCGCACGGGCGTCGAGGTCTACGAGTCCAAGCGCGACTCCAACACCCCTGACCGCCTGGGCCTGTTGGGCGATCTGCGGCGGGCGCTCGACGCGGGCGACGTGGAGCTGCACTACCAGCCCAAGGTCCGCTTCGACGGACAGGTCGCCGGTCTCGAGGCGCTGGTGCGGTGGGTGCACCCCGAGCGCGGCAAGGTGCCGCCGGACGAGTTCATCGCCATAGCCGAGTCCTCGGGGCTCATGCCGCACCTCACGGAGTACGTCCTGGAGACGGCTCTGGGACAGGTCGCCAAGTGGCAGGCGCAGGGCCTGAAGGTCCCCGTCGCGGTCAACGTCTCCCCGCGCGACGTCCACACCCCCGGCTTCGCGGGCGCCGTCGCCGCGCGCCTGGCCCGGCACGGAGTCCCTCCGGGCGCCCTGCAGTTGGAGATAACGGAGCACGTACTCCTGGAGGACCCGCAGCGGGCCGCCGACACCCTCGCAGGGCTCACCGGACACGGCGTCAAGATGTCCCTGGACGACTTCGGCACGGGCTACTCCTCGCTCGTGCACCTGCGTCGCCTGCCGGTGAGCGAGCTGAAGATCGACCGTTCCTTCGTGGCGCGCCTCGCCGTGGACAACGAGGACGCGGAGATCGTCCGCTGCACGGTGGACCTCGCGCATTCGCTCGGCCTTCTCGTCGTCGCCGAGGGCGTCGAGGACGACGAGACCTGGGAGCGGCTGCGCGACCTCGGCTGTGACGCCGTGCAGGGCTGGCTGGTCGCCGCGGCGATGCCCGCGGAGGAGACCACGGCCTGGCTGCGGGCGCGCGGTTCGCGCGGCTGGCAGCGCCCGGCGGACCTCGCCGCCGCGCGGGCGGCGGCAGCGGCCGCGGCGGGTGAGACCGAGCAGACCGAGGCGCCGAACGCCGCGGAGCACCCGTCAGGCCAGGCGGTGCAGTAGCCGGGAGCACACCGGGCGCGCCCGCGCATCCCGGGAGCCGCCGTATGGATGACGGTACGGAGCGCGTACGGGTTGTCGGGGCGCGGAATCGCCTTTGCTCATTGTTACGTAATGCGCTTTATGGCCCTTTGGGGATGTCAGATCGACATCATCCGGAGGGTCAAGGCCGTGTCCCGATCGCGTCTGCGCGGCAGCTCGCCGCCGCTGCGAAAACTCCTCGCCCAGTTGCTCGCCCTCGCGGTGCTCGCGTCGGGGCTCGTCCTGTTCGGCGCGGGACCCGCGGCCGCCGACAGCTGGTCGGTGGAGGGTGAGGAGAACCCCTCCACCTTCGACTGCGACCACCTGTACTACAGCAACTACCGCTCCGGGATGGAGTTCGTCAACGACGCCGCGGGCAACGCCACGATCAACAACACGGTGATCACCAAGCGGAAGACGGCGAACCCGGTCGACTACTGGTCGACCAGCATGGCGATGGGCAAGGACCCGGACGACGCGTCCAAGACCGCGGCCATCTACCAGGACTTCTACACGAACAAGATCTACAAGCACGTCTCGGGGACCAACACCGTCACCGACGAGATCGCGGGCGGGGCCACCCGCACCGCGCCCTCCGGGCACACCTGGGGCGGCATCACCGTCGCCCCGGGGAGCGGCACGCTGTACGGCGCGGAGAACGGCGGCACGTACAAGAACTTCTTCGCGATGGACCTGGCCACCGGGACCACCACGCAGTACGCGAACATCTACGACTGGGCGCCGACCGGCACCCCCTGGCGCACCGGCACGCTGGTCCCCGACATGTTCGTGGACAACGACGGCGGCGTGTACGTCGGCGTCTTCTCCGGCAGCAACACCTACCTCTACCGCATCGATTTCGCGGCCAGGAAGGTGGAGCTCGTCACCAAGATCACCGGGGCGGGCACAGGGAACGGCTTCAACAACTACGGCATGGCCTACTTCCACGGGTCGGTCTACCTCGGCTACTACAACGGCAACCTCTACAGGGTGAACCCCAAGACGGGGGTCTCCGTGGAGGTCGGCGGTCTGGCGCAGGACAACCAGACGGGCCGGGTCAAGTCCGAGAGCGGCGGCAGCTGGCCCATCAGCGACCTGGCGAGCTGCGCCGTCGCGCCCGATCTGACCAGCAACATCGAGATCGAGAAGAGCGCGAACAAGAAGACCGCGAGGCCGGGCGAAACCGTCAACTACACGGTGACCGTCAAGAACACCGGTGACGGGGCCGCCACGGGCGTGACGGTCAACGACGACCTCTCCGGAGTCGTGGACGACGCGCGGTACAACAACGACGCCGAGGCCAAGACCGCGGGCGCCAGAACCAGCACCCAGCCCGGCTACGACGCGTCGACGAAGAAGCTGAGCTGGACGGGGGACATCGCGGCGGGGGCGACCGTCACCCTCACCTACTCCGTGACGGTGGGGAAGCCGCCGGGCGGCGACAAGAAGCTGACGAACACCGTGGTGTCGGAGAAGAGCAACTGCGGAGCGGACTCCACCGACGCCGCCTGCACCTCCGAAGTCCCGATCGCCCAGCTGACCGTCAAGAAGAGTGCCTCGCCCGCGAAGGCCAAGCCGGGCGACAAGGTCACGTACACGATCACCGTCAGCAACCCGGGCGAGGCCGACTGGAAGGACGCCACGGTCACCGACGACCTGACGGACGTGGTCGACGACGCGCGGTACAACCTCGACGGCAAGGCGACGAAGGCCGACGGGAGCCAGGCCCCGGGCAGCGTCTCCTACAGCAGCGCGGACAAAAAGCTCCGCTACGTGGGCACCGTCGCCAAGGGCGCGACCATCACGATCACCTACACGGTCACCGTGGGCGATCCACCGCCCGGGAACAAGCGGCTGACGAACACCGCCGTCGGCCCCGACGAATCCAACTGCCCGCAGGGATCGAAGGATCCGGACTGCGGGACGGTCACCCCCGTCGGCGGACTCGTCATCAAGAAGACGTCCTCCAAGACCGACGCCAAGCCCGGCGACAAGGTCACCTACACGCTCACGGCGGAGAACGTCGGCGGCGCCGCGCTCAAGGACGTCACCCTCACCGACGACCTGACGGGCGTGGTGGACGACGCGACGTACGGCGACGACGCGGTGGCCAGGACGGACGGCGCGAGCACGGCCACGCAGCCGAGCTACGCCACCGCGACGAAGAAGCTCACGTGGACCGGTGACATCGCCGCGGGCAAGAAGGTGACGATCACCTACACGGTCACGGTCGGCAAGCCTCCCAAGGGCGACAAGAAGCTGATCAACGCCGTGGTCGGCCCCGACGAATCGAGCTGTCCGCCGGGCGGCACCGAACCGGACTGCGGGACGACGACCCCCGTCGGCGTACTGGAGATCAAGAAGAGCGTCAGCCCGAGCGAGGCGAAGCCGGGGGACCGGGTGACGTACACCGTCACGGTCACCAACACGGGCGAAGCCGCGTACAAGGGAGCCTCGTTCACGGACGACCTCTCCGGTGTGCTCGACGACGCCGCCTGGGACGACGTCGTCACCAGGACCTCCGGCAGCACCGCCTTCGACGCCGACGGCAAGACCCTCTCCTGGAGCGGGGACGTCGCCAAGGGCGCGAAGGTCACCGTCACCTACCGGGTGACGGTCGGCAAGCCGCCCAAGGGCGACAAGAAGCTGGCCAACGCGGTCACGGGCCCCGACGGGTCCAACTGCCCGCCGAACAGCACAGAACCGGACTGCACGAAGACCACCAAGATCCGCTCCCTGAAGATCAAGAAGACCGCTTCACCGGCGATCCCGCGGACCGGCGGCAAGGTCACGTACACGGTCACCGTCGAGAACACCGGCACCGTCGACTACGACGGCGCCACCTTCACCGACGACCTGACGGACGTGCTCGACGACGCCACGTGGGACGACAGCGCCACCGCGAACCCCGGCACGACGGCGTACGACGCCACGGCGAAGACGCTCACCTGGACCGGTGACCTCGCCGTCGGCGCCAAGGCCACCGTCACCTACACCGTCACGGTCACCAACGCGGGCGACAAGTACCTGCGCAACGTGGTCACCGGCGACGACACCGGCAACTGCCCGCCGGACTCCAAGGATCCGGACTGCCGCAAGGTGCTCCCGGAGCCGGGCCTGGAGATCAAGAAGACCGCGTCGCCCCGGAGCGCCGAGCCCGGAGACGTGATCACCTACACCGTCACCGTCCACAACAAGAAGACCAGCGACTACAAGGACGCCACCTTCACCGACGACCTGACCGGCGTCCTCGACGACGCCACCTGGAACGACGCGGTCACCAAGACCTCGGGGACGACCGCGTACGACGCCGCGAGGAAGACGTTCACCTGGACCGGCGACGTGGCCGGTGGCGCGACGGTCACCGTCACCTACAAGGTCACGGTAGGCAAGCCGCCCAAGGGCGACAAGAAGCTGAAGAACGTGGTCGTCGGCCCCGACGACTCCACGTGCGAGAAGGACGGCACGAACGGCGACTGCTCGTCCGAGACCCCGGTCGGCGTCCTGGAGATCAAGAAGACCGCATCCCCGGCCTCCGCCAAGCCGGGCCAGACCGTGACGTACACCGTGACGGTCAAGAACACCGGAGAGGCGGACTACGAAGGCGCCGCCTTCACCGACGACCTCTCCGGAGTCCTCGACGACGCGGCCTGGGACGACGACGTGAGCGCCACGTCGGGGACGACGACGTTCGACCGGGCGGGCGAGAAGTTCCGCTGGACCGGCAAGGTCGCCAAGGGCGCGACGGTCACCGTCACCTACAAGGTCACGGTCGGCAAGCCCCCGAAGGGCGACAAGAAGCTGGCCAACGCCGTCGTCGGACCCGACGGGTCCACCTGCCCCGACGGCTCCACCGACCCGGACTGCCGCAAGGTGACGCCGCTGGCCCAGCTCAAGGTCGAGAAGACCAGCTCGGCCAAGCAGGCGGCCAAGGGGCAGCGGGTCACGTACACCGTCACGATCAGGAACACCGGCGACGCCGACTACGACGGTGCCACGCTCACCGACGACCTCACCGGTGTGCTCGACGACGCCGACTGGAACGACGACGCGGCGGCGACCGAGGGGACGACGGACTTCGACCGGCCGAAGCTGACCTGGACCGGCGACGTCGCCAAGGGTGCGAAGGTCACCCTCACGTACTCGGTCACTGTCCACCTCAAGGGCGACAAGAAGCTCACCAACACGGTCGTCGTGCCCGGCTCCAACTGCGAGAAGGGCTCCGGCGACCCGGACTGCGAGACCGTCGTACCGCCCAAGCCGGAGCCGCACGGCAAGCCGCGGCTCGACATCACCAAGACCGGGGCGCCGTCCCCGGCCACCGCGGGCGGCAAGGTCGCCTACACCCTGGTCATCCGCAACACCGGCACCGCCCGCTACCAGGGGGCCAAGGTCAGCGACGACCTCGGCGGCGTCCTCGACGACGCCTCCTACAACGGGGACGCGCGGGCGAGCCGCGGCCGGGTCTCGTTCGCCGCGCCCCGTCTGACGTGGACCGGTGACCTGGCGGTCGGCGCCGTCGCGACCGTCCGCTACTCGGTCACCGTGCACAACCCGCTCAGTGGCGACAAGCGGCTGCGCAACACGGTCACCGGCGGCGACAAGTCCAACTGCCCGCTGCCGATGCCAGGGCGGTCCACGCGCGCCGGGCGCGCGCCGATCGATCCCGACTGCTCCACCGACACCCGCGTCCGCGCGCTGCGGCTGCACAAGACGGCCGAGCCCGCGGGCAAGGTGAAACGGGGCGGCACGGTCGTGTTCGTGATCTCCGCCACCAACACCGGCACCGCGGACTACGACCGGGCGTCGTTCACCGACGACCTGTCGAACGTGCTCGACGACGCGGCGTACAACGGCGACGCCCGCGCCAGCGCGGGCACCGTCCGCCGCTCCGGCGACAGCCTGGAGTGGAGCGGCCCGCTCGCCGCCGGTGAGACGGCCACCGTCACCTACTCGGTCACCGTCCGCCGCGACGGCAAGGGCGACGGCACGCTGCGCAACGCGGTCGTCACCACCACCCCCGGCGGCAACTGCCGTACGGGTGAGGAGCCGGGCTGCCGGGTGACGCCCGAGGTGACGCCGCCCGTGACGCCCCCGCCGCCGGTGCTCCCCGAGACCGGCACCGACCGGCTCTGGGCGTTCGGCGCGGTCGCGGCGCTGCTGCTCGGCGGCGCGGGTCTCCTGCTTGCCGCCAGGAGGCGCCGCTGATCCGAGCCAGGGCGCGCGCCGGACACCGACCGGACACCGAGGGGCCTTCGCGGGACATCCGCGGGGGCCCCTTCCCCGTCCCTCCCCCTACCTGGGCGGGGGCCGCTACGGAGAACTGTTTCGCGGGCACGGGACGGCGACCCATAGGATTGGGGTCACAACCCGCACACTCACCCCTGAGGATCGCCGCATGCCTGGCATTACGCGCGAGGAGGTCGCCCACCTCGCCCGCCTTGCACGTCTGGAGCTGAAGGCCGAGGAGCTCGACCACTTCGCCGGACAGCTCGACGACATCATCGGCGCGGTCGCCCGCGTCTCGGAGGTCGCCGACCAAGACGTACCGCCGACCTCGCACCCGCTGCCGCTGACGAACGTCATGCGCGCGGACGAGGTCCGTCCGTCGCTCACCCCCGAGCAGGCGCTCTCGGGCGCCCCGGCCCAGGAGCAGCAGCGTTTCAAGGTGCCGCAGATCCTGGGGGAGGACTAAAAGAACATGACGGACATCATCAAGCTCACCGCCGCCCAGGTCGCGGCGAAGGTCGCCTCCGGCGAGCTCACCGCCGTCGAGGTCACCGAGGCCCACCTGGCCCGCATCGAAGCCGTCGACGAGAAGGTGCACGCCTTCCTGCACGTCGACCGCGAGGGCGCGCTCGCGCAGGCCCGCGCCGTCGACGAGAAGCGCGCCAAGGGCGAGAAGCTCGGCCCGCTGGCCGGCGTCCCGCTCGCGCTCAAGGACATCTTCACCACCGAGGGCGTGCCGACCACGGTCGGCTCCAAGATCCTCGAAGGCTGGATCCCGCCGTACGACGCGACGGTCACCAAGCGCCTGAAGGCCGCCGACGTCGTCATCCTCGGCAAGACCAACATGGACGAGTTCGCCATGGGGTCGTCGACGGAGAACAGCGCGTACGGGCCGACGGGCAACCCTTGGGACCTCACCCGCATCCCCGGCGGCTCCGGCGGCGGCTCGTCCGCCGCGCTCGCCGCCTACGAGGCCCCGCTCGCCATCGGCACGGACACCGGCGGCTCCATCCGCCAGCCCGCGGCCGTCACCGGCACGGTCGGTGTCAAGCCCACCTACGGCGGCGTCTCGCGCTACGGCATGGTCGCCTTCTCCTCCTCGCTCGACCAGGGCGGCCCCTGCGCGCGCACGGTGCTCGACGCCGCGCTCCTGCACGAGGTCATCGCAGGTCACGACCCGCTCGACTCGACGTCCATCGACGCCCCGGTCCCGCAGGTCGTCGAGGCCGCGCGCAACGGCTCCGTGGCGGGCATGCGCGTCGGCGTCGTCAAGCAGTTCCGCGGCGAGGGCTACCAGGCCGGTGTCGTCCAGCGCTTCGACGAGTCGGTGGAGCTGCTCAAGGAGCTCGGCGCCGAGATCGTCGAGCTCGACTGCCCGACGTTCGACCTGGCGCTCTCCGCGTACTACCTGATCGCGCCCTCCGAGTGCTCCTCGAACCTCGCCCGGTTCGACGCCATGCGCTACGGCCTGCGCGTCGGCGACGACGGCACGAAGTCCGCCGAGGACGTCACCGCGCTGACCCGCGAGGCCGGTTTCGGCGACGAGGTCAAGCGCCGCGTCATCCTGGGCACGTACGCGCTGAGCTCCGGCTACTACGACGCGTACTACGGCAGCGCCCAGAAGGTCCGCACCCTCATCACCCGTGAGTTCGAGGCCGCCTTCGAGCAGGTCGACGTGATCGTCTCGCCGACCACGCCGACCACCGCCTTCCCGATCGGCGAGCGCGCCGACGACCCGATGGCGATGTACCTCGCGGACCTGTGCACCATCCCGACCAACCTGGCGGGCAACGCCGCCATGTCGCTGCCCTGCGGCCTCGCGCCGGAGGACGGCCTGCCCGTCGGGCTGCAGATCATCGCCCCCGCCATGAAGGACGACCGCCTGTACAAGGTGGGCGCTGCCGTCGAGGCCGCCTTCGTGGAAAAGTGGGGGCACCCGCTGCTCGAGGAGGCTCCGTCGCTGTGAGTGCCATGACCAAGGCCAAGGGCTTCAAGAAGTCCAAGACCGGTACGTATCTGTCGATCGGCACCACCGCGTTCGGCGCGATCAGCGTGCTCAAGCAGGCCAAGAAGGCCCGCTACGAGCACGACACGCTCCGTCTCGTGGACGCCGTCGTCTCCGCTGCCGCCATCGCCACCGGCGTCGCGCTGCTCTTCCGTGAGCTCAAGCGCCTCGGCGACGACGACGTCCTGCTGGGCTGAGAGGGAAAGTTTCACCGTGACTGTCACTACTGACCTGGTGTCGTACGAGGAAGCCCTCGCGACGTACGACCCCGTCATGGGCCTCGAGGTCCATGTCGAGCTCGGCACCAAGACCAAGATGTTCTGCGGCTGTTCGACGACGCTCGGCGCCGACGCGAACTCGCAGACCTGCCCGACCTGCCTCGGCCTGCCGGGCGCGCTGCCGGTGGTCAACGAGATCGGCGTCGAGTCGGCCATCAAGATCGGTCTCGCGCTGAACTGCGAGATCGCCGAGTGGTGCCGCTTCGCCCGGAAGAACTACTTCTATCCGGACATGCCGAAGAACTTCCAGACCTCGCAGTACGACGAGCCGATCGCCTTCAACGGCTATCTGGACGTCCAGCTGGAGGACGGCGAGATCTTCCGCGTGGAGATCGAGCGCGCCCACATGGAGGAGGACACCGGCAAGTCCACGCACGTGGGCGGCGCGACGGGCCGCATCCAGGGCGCCTCGCACTCGCTCCTGGACTACAACCGCGCCGGTATCCCGCTCATCGAGATCGTCACCAAGCCGATCGAGGGCGCGGGCGAGCGGGCCCCCGAGGTCGCCAAGGCGTACGTCGCCGAGCTGCGCGAGGTCATCAAGGCGCTCGACGTCTCCGAGGCCCGCATGGACAAGGGCCAGATGCGCTGCGACGTGAACCTCTCGCTGCGCCCGCACGGGCGCGAGGAGTTCGGCACGCGCTCGGAGACGAAGAACGTGAACTCGCTGCGTTCCGTGGAGCGCGCCGCGCGCTTCGAGATCCAGCGGCACGCGGCCGTCCTGAACGGCGGCGGCACGATCGTCCAGGAGACCCGGCACTTCCACGAGGAAGACGGCTCCACGACGTCCGGCCGCATCAAGGACAACGCCGAGGACTACCGCTACTTCCCCGAGCCGGACCTGGTCCCCGTCGCTCCCGCCAGGGAGTGGGTCGAGAAGCTGCGGGCCGCCCTGCCCGAGATGCCGCGGGTGCGCCGCAACCGCCTCCGCGAGGAGTG
Organism: Streptomyces kanamyceticus; assembly: GCF_008704495.1. NCBI lineage: Bacteria > Bacillati > Actinomycetota > Actinomycetes > Kitasatosporales > Streptomycetaceae > Streptomyces > Streptomyces kanamyceticus. Next base: position 3,169,105 of record NZ_CP023699.1, on the reverse strand, counting down.
GGGCGTCACCGAGCACGACATGCAGTCGATCCTCAACGCGGGCGCGGTCGACCCGATCGTCGCCACCACCGAGGCGGGCGCCGACGCGGCGTCGGCCCGCAAGTGGTGGATGGGCGAACTGGCCCGCAACGCCAACGAGTCGGGCAAGGCCCTCGAAGAGCTCGCCATCACCCCGGCGCAGGTCGCCCGGGTGACCGAGCTCGTCGCCGCCGGTGACCTGAACGACAAGCTGGCGCGTCAGGTCATCGAGGGCGTCCTCAAGGGCGAGGGCACGCCGGACGAGGTCGTCGAGAAGCGCGGCCTGAAGGTCGTCTCCGACGAGGGCGCGCTGACGACGGCCGTCGACGAGGCCATCGCGGGCAACGCGGCCATCGCCGACAAGATCCGCGGCGGCAAGGTCGCCGCGGTCGGCGCGCTGGTCGGCGCGGTCATGAAGGCCACGCGCGGCCAGGCCGACGCGGCCCGCGTCAAGGAGCTCATCCTGGAGAGGCTGGGCGTCAGCGAGGGCTGAGGTCTGCTTCTGCGGTAGGCGAGGGGCGGTACACCTTCGGGTGTGCCGCCCCTCGCTGTGTCGCCCGGTCCTCATGTCGCCCGGTCCTCATGGCACGTGGTCCTCATGGCACCTGGTCCTCGCTAGGCGCTGCGAACGGCTCGAAGAACATGTACTCCAACGGGTCCTGGTCCCTGCCCAGCCGGAAGAACCCGTCGGCGGCCGGGCGCCCGCCGCGCAGCCAGTTCAGGAGTGTCGCGCTGAAGTTCCCCGCCAGCGGCGGTCCTTGCGCCGCGTGCCGGGGATTGACGGCGACGCGCCACAGGTCGGGGTCGTCGCCCTCGGCGCACCAGCCGATCTGGTCCCCGTCGATGGTCGAGGCGACGGGCAGGAATCCGCCGGGCGCGGGCCAGGCGGGCAGCGGGAAGTCCTCGGGGAAGTCCTCCCGCAGGCCGGCGTATCCCTCCAGCATCTCCTCGACGCCCGCCGCGAGACCGCCCCTGTGGTCGAGGTCGAGCGGGGCGGGCATGTCGAGCCACCAGCTCCAGATCCCCGCCCCGTACGTCCGGGCCAGTGCCACGAAGTCCGCGGGAAGCCGCGTGCCGAGCCGCGCGAAGAGCTCCTCCCAACTGCCCTTGCCCAGCTGGGGAGCGAGCGGCGGCGGTATCAGCGCGGTGATCGCGTCGAGGCCCTCGCCCTCGGTGAGCGCGGCGTGCTGGCGGGCGTCCACGTACGTCCCCCGGGGCGGCGGGGACCAGGGGGCGGCGTCGGCCAGCGGGGCCCAGGTGCGCACGGCGCCCGGCAGCGGTCCGAGCGTCCTGCCGGTCCTGGTGGGGTGGTGGACGCCGGTGCGCAGGGCCGTGCACAGGAAGTCGAGCAGCGGGACCTCGTACGCCACCCAGGGCGCGTCGCCGCCGACCGCGACGGACGTGGTCAGGAGCGTCACCGGCCAGGCGTCCGGGTTCCGGGACGCCGAGGTGTCCCAGAACAGGTGGTCGCCGTCCGAGGTCGTGGCGAAGGCGAGCAGTCCGCCCTCCTCGGGCAGGAAGCGGCGCTTCTCCTGGGTGAACATGCGCGGCCTGATCGCGGAGTGCCGGTGGGTCTCGACCAGCCAGGAGCCGTACGCATAGCGGCCGTCGGCGCTCACGCACGGCGTGTGCAGGCGGATGGCGGCGGAGTCCGGATGGCCTGTTTCCACCGGTCCGTACGCCGATGCGAGCGCCTTGTAGTCCGCGGGCAGCGGGGTCTCCAGCCAGGCTTCCACCGCGGCCCAGTCGACGGCGGGCGCCGGGTCGGGAGGCGGTCCGACCAGGGCCGTGAAGGCGCTGATGCGCGCGGTGAGATCCATGGTTCCGAGGATGACACCCGGCACTGACAACGCCGCCCTGAGCGGGAATCAGCATCATTCCGTCCAGAACCATTTGGACGTTCACCGCGACTTTGGCCCACGGACTTCACAGGTAAACCGGACGTCACTAGCGTCCCCGCCGAACAGGTCAATGGATCAACCGTGAACCATTGGGTGTCAACTGGGAGGTCGGACGTGGGAGATGTGACTGGGGAGATGTCGCGCAGACGCCTGATGGCGATCGGCGGGGGCGCGCTCGGGGCCGCCGCGGTGGGCTCGTTCCTGCCGCCGTCGCTGCAGGAGGCGCTCGCGCGGGAGCCGCGGCACGGGGGCGGCGGGCTCGACTCGATCGAGCACGTCGTCATCCTGATGCAGGAGAACCGCTCCTTCGACCACTACTTCGGGTCCCTGCGCGGCGTGCGCGGCTTCGGTGACCGCAACGCGATCACCCTGCCCAGCGGCAAGTCCGTCTTCGAGCAGCCCGGCGGGGTGCGCACGATCCTGCCCTTCCCGGTCCGCGGGGCCGCCGAGACGCAGAAGAAGGACCTGCAGTACATCGGGGCGCTCGACCACTCCTGGAGCGGTGGCTCCAAGGCGTGGCACGACGGCTGGTCGGACGGCTGGATCACCGCCAAGACCGCGGCCACGATGGCGTACTACACGCGCCAGGACATCCCGCTGCACTACGAACTCGCCGACACCTTCACCGTCTGCGACGCCTACCACTCCTCCATCCACACCTCCACCAGCCCCAACCGCAACCACCTGTGGAGCGGCAAGACCGGCTACGAGGCGAACGGCAAGCGGGCCGTCGGCAACGACGCGTACGACGAGGGCACGCACCCCGGCTACGACTGGGGGACGTACGCCGAGCGCCTGGAGAAGGCGGGCGTGAGCTGGCAGACGTACACGGAGTGGGAGAACTTCACCGACAACCAGATCGAGTTCTTCGCCACCTTCAAGGCCATCGCCCGCAAGGTCCTCGCCGGGACCGGCCTCACCTACATGGAGGCCTTCTACGCCAAGGTGCGCGACGCCAAGGACGAGGCCGAGCGCGCCAAGCTGCTCGCCGCCCTGGACGCGGGCGTCGCCACGCTGACCAGGCGCGAGCGGTCCCTCTTCGAACGCGGTCTGCGACGGGTGCCCACCGGGAAGCTCGCCGAGGAGTTCGCCAAGGACGTCGCGGGCGGCAAGCTCGCGAAGGTCAGCTATCTGGTGCCGTCCGCCCAGGACTCCGAGCATCCCAGCGTCTCCTCGCCGATCCACAGCGCGACCATCGTCTACAAGGTGCTCGACGCGCTCGCCTCGCACCCCGAGGTGTGGCGGCGCACCGCCGTGTTCATCAACTACGACGAGAACGACGGCTTCTTCGACCACGTGCCGCCGCCCGTGCCGGGCACCGAGTCCGCCGAGGACAAGGAGGAGCGCTGGGAGGGGAAGCCGACCGGGCTCGGCGTGCGCGTGCCCATGCTGGTCGTCTCGCCGTGGACCGTCGGCGGATACGTCTGCTCCGAAGTCTTCGACCACACCTCCGTAGTGCGCTTCCTGGAGAAGTGGACCGGGGTGCGGGAGCCCAACATCAGTGCCTGGCGCCGCAAGGTCACCGGTGACCTGACCGGCGCCTTCGACTTCCGGCGCGGCCACCGGCAGCCCGAGGTCGAGCAGCCCGGCGCCATACCGGAGTTCAGCGGCCGCTGGGCCCCGCAGCCGCCCCTGAAGCAGTCGATGCCCGTCCAGGAGCCAGGATCCCGCCGCGCCCGCCCGCTGCCGTACCAGCCCGACGCGGACGTCACGCCCGGCGAGGGCGGCGCGCTCACGGTGCGGCTGCGCAACGGCGGCAGCTCCAGCGCGCACTTCGCGCTCTATCCGTACGCCGGTGAGTTCACGGCCCCGCAGCACCGGGACGTCGTGCGCAAGGGCTCATGGACCGTGCCGGTGCCCGGCGACGCGTACGCCTTCACGGTCACCGGGCCGAACGGCTTCCGGCGCGAGTTCGAGGGCGGCAGGCCGGGCAAGGGCGGTGGGCACGGCCAGGGCGGCGGCGCGCGGCTCGCCTCCGCGATCACCCGTCGTGAGATCCACCTCACACTGGCCAACCGCGGCCGCGGGCAGCTCGTCTTCACGGTCAAGCCGCTCGGATATGTGGATGAATCCGACATTCGTTCGCGGACACGGACCGTCCGGGTCCGGGCGGGAAGCAGCCGCACCATCGCCTGGCGGACCGCCGACGAGCACGGCTGGTACGACGTCGAGGTCACCGCCGAGGGCGACGAAGCCTTCCGGCGACGGCTGATGGGCCACATCGAGAACGGGCGCCCGAGCGTCTCGGGCTGAGGTCCGGGCGTGAGGGGCGCGCGGGGGCTCGGTGCGAGCCCCCGCGCGCCCCTCACGCGGCCCCAGTGCACCTCTTGTGCCCTTGTGACTAAGGCCACGAAAGGGACTAAGGATCTCCAAGGGCTGTCAAGGTGACCCTGGCGCTCATGTCGCCTTTCAAGCGTTCTTTGCGGGCTGTTCGGTTGATCCACGGCTGTTCCCGATAAAGATCCACGAATCACCCAGGGAGCCAGCCCGTGGCCGCACTCGCCCGGTGGTGCGTCAGGCACCGCCTCGTCGTCGTCCTGCTGTGGCTCCTCGCCTTCGGCGGCGCCGCATCGGCCGCCGCGGTCGCCGGATCCGCGTACTCCAACGACTACGAGGTGCCCGGCACCGAGTCGGGCCGCGCCACCCAGCTCCTGAACCAGGGCTTCCACGGCCTCGGCGGCGACAGCGACACCGTCGTCTGGCACACCGAGCCCGGCACCTCCGTGCGCGCGGCCGACGTCGAGCAGACGGTGTCCAAGGCCCTGGACAAGATCGCCGAGATGCCCGCGGTGGCATCCGTTACCAGTCCGTACGACGCCAAGGGTGCGAGCCAGATCAGCGCCGACGGCCGTACGGCGTACGCGACCGTCACCTTCCACGAGCAGGCCGACGACATCGCGAAGGCGGACGCGCAGGCGGTCGTCGACACCGCCAAGAGCGCCGCGTCGGACGACCTCCAGGTCGAGCTGGGCGGCACCGCCATCGGGCTCACCGAGTCCAAGAGCGCCCAGATCGCCGAGATCGTCGGGGTCGCGGTCGCCGCCGTCGTCCTCTTCCTCGCCTTCGGCTCGCTCGCCGCCGCCGCGCTGCCCATCGCCACCGCGCTCGTCTCGGTGGGCACGGCGTACGCGGGGATCGCGCTGCTCGGCCACGTGATGACGGTCGCGGACTTCGCACCGATGCTGGGCACTCTGATCGGGCTCGGCGTCGGCATCGACTACGCCCTGTTCATCGTGACCAGACACCGCAAGGGCCTCAAACGCGGCCTTTCCGTGCCCGTCGCCGCCGAGCGGGCGGTCGCCACCACCGGACGCGCCGTGGTCTTCGCGGGCGCCACCGTCTGCATCGCCCTGCTCGGCATGCTCATCCTGCGGCTCAGCTTCCTCAACGGCGTCGCGATCGCCGCCTCGATCACCGTGGTCCTCACCGTGGCCGCGTCCGTGACCCTGCTGCCCGCCCTCCTGTCCTGGATCGGGCCGCGCGCGCTCAGCCGCCGCGAACGGCGCGGACTCGCCGACCACGGGCCCGAACCGGAGCTGCCGACCGGCTTCGCCGCCCGCTGGGCCGCCTTCGTGGAGCGCCACCCCAAGCTGCTCGGCGGCATCGCCGTCGTCGTCATGGCCGTGCTCGCGCTGCCCACCTTCGCGCTCCACCTGGGCACCTCCGACCAGGGCAACAACCCGGCCAAGGCCACCACCCGACAGGCGTACGACCTCTTGGCCGACGGTTTCGGTCCCGGCGTGAACGGTCCGCTGACCCTGGTCAGCGAGGTCTACGGAGCGGGCGACCGCAACGCGCTCACCGACCTCGGCACCACCCTGAAGTCGACCCAGGGCGTGGCCTCCGTGAGCCCGGTGACGTACGACGAGAGCGGCCGCACCGCCTTCCTCACGGTCGTGCCCGACTCGGCCCCGCAGTCCGAGGCGACCAGCGAACTCGTCGACCGGCTCCGCGGCGACGTGCTGCCGAAGGCGGGCGCGGACAGCTCCCTCGACGTGCGGGTCGGCGGCGTCACCGCGAGCTACGACGACTTCGCGGAGATCATCGTCGGCAAGCTGCCGCTCTTCGTGGGCGTCGTCATCGGGCTCGGCTGCGTACTGCTCCTGCTGGCCTTCCGCTCGATCGGCATTCCGCTCAAGGCCGCCGCGATGAACGTCGCCGCGGTCGCCTCCGCCTTCGGGATCGTCGTCGCGATCTTCCAGTGGGGCTGGGGGAGCGAGCTGCTCGGGCTCGGCAGGGCCGGGCCCATCGAACCCTTCCTGCCCGTGATCATGGTGTCGGTGCTCTTCGGCCTCTCCATGGACTACCAGGTCTTCCTGGTCAGCCGGATGTACGAGGAGTGGCTGGAGACCGGTGACAACCGCAGGGCCGTGCGGGTCGGTCTCGCCGAGACCAGCCGCGTCATCAACTCCGCGGCCGTGATCATGATTTCGGTCTTCCTCGCCTTCGTGCTGAGCGGCGACCGGGTCATCGCGATGTTCGGCATCGCGCTCGCGGCGGCGGTCGCGCTCGACGCCTTCGTCCTGCGGACACTGCTCGTGCCCGCGCTCATGCACCTGCTCGGCGGCGCCAACTGGTGGCTGCCCAAGCGCCTGGACCGGCTGCTTCCGCGCATCAGCATCGAGCCGCCGGAATGTCGTTCGAATGCGCGCGGTGATCGTGCGAGGATCCCGCAACAGCGGGACCTGCATGACGACGCACATGACGACGCACATGACGACGCACGTGAGGTGAAGGAGCGAGATGTTCGCGATATCGCTGGGCGAGGGCGCTGAGCTGAGGCCGGTCGAGCCGTGGCAGGCACAGGAATTCCTGGAGCACGTCGACAGGGCGCGTGAGTACACGGGGCCGTGGGTGCCCTTCACCGTGACCGTGAAGGACCTGGAGACCGCGCGCGAGCTCCTCCAGAGATACGCGGACAAGAAGGCCGCCGACACCGGCAGCTTCTACGGCATCTGGGTCGACGGCACGCTCGTCGGCGGTGTCGCCTTCCGGATCTTCGACACGAGCGTCGACGGCTGTGAGCTCGCCGTCTGGCTGGAGCCGGCGATGGCCGGGCGCGGCCTGATCAACAAGGCGTCGCGGGTCCTCGTCGACTGGGCGATCGACGAGCGCGGCATGCACCGCGTGGAGTGGCTCGTGTCCTCCCTCAACGACCGCAGCAAGGCGGCGGCCAAGCGGCTCGGATTCACCCTGGACGGCGTGCTGCGGGAGAGCTTCCCCTGGCAGGGCGTGCGGCACGACATGGAGGTGTGGGCGGTGCTCGCGCCGGAGTGGCGGGCGCTGCGGGAGGAACGGGCCGCGCGGGCCGCCGTTCATTAAGAAAGCTCTCAGACTCCGTCCGTACGGTGCGGGGCATGGGAACCAAGACTGATGAGGCGGCCGGGGCCAAGGACGCACCCGGAACAGAGGACACCGCCGCGACCGAGGACGCGGTCGGTACGGACGAGACGGCTGACGCCGCCAAGGCCGATGTCACGAAGACCGATGTCACGAAGGCCGACGCCGGTGAGGCCGACGCCGCCGAGGCGGACGCCCATGAGGCGGCCGACGCGGACGACACGGACGACGAGGACGACCTGGACGACGTCACGGCCGAGTCCACCGCGACCGCCAAGTCGTCCGGTGTCGGCGAGGGCGCCGCGGCCGTCGTCGCGGCCGCGCTCGGCGTGATCGGCCTCTCCGGAGGCTGGCTCGGCACCGTCGCCGGGGCGCGCTCGAACATCATGGGGCAGCTGGAGATGCAGCGGAAGCAGTCCGCGGGCGTCGCCGACCAGCTCCAGGCCCTGTACGGCGACTCCTGGCAGTCCACCGCGCTGATCGCCGGCATCTTCGCGCTCGGCGCCCTGGTCATCGCCTTCGTCGTGCTGGCCAAGCCCGCCTTCGGGACGCCCGGCAAGGTGCAGGCGCCGTGGATCAAGTCCGTGGCGTGGGCGGGCCTCGTGCTCGGTGTGATCGGGCTGATCCTGGCCATCGCCAAGTACTCCGACCTGCTGCTCGGGCTGCCCTCGGTGCCCTCCTGAGCCATTCCGTACACGCCGTAAGGCAGGGGCGGGACAGGGTCTAAGGACCCTGCCCCGCCCTTCGTCGTACCTAAGGCCCCCCACCTCATGGAGATGCGGCAGTCGCCCGATGCGAGCGACCCCCCTGGGAGACGAGAGTGGAGACATCGCAGAGAGCGATGGACACCACCGAGAACCACCGGAACCCAAGGGGTACGAGATGTACGACTACGAGATGCACCAGATGCGCGCCGCCGAGCTGGCCCAGGAGGCCGCACACCGCCGCCTGGTCCGCGAGGCCCGCAAGCTCCGCGCCGCCGCCCGCCGATCGGCCCGCGACGAAGCCGAGGGGCGGGTGATCGCGCAGCTCGGCGGAAAGCTCGGCAGAACCCGCTTCACGCGGGCCGCCTGAGCGGCCGGACCGTGTCGATGATCACTCAGCGGACAACGGGTGCCGCAAGGTCCGCACACTGTGCGATGCTCGCCGCTGTGGAGACCAGGTCCGTCAGCCCGGTGTTCGTCGGCCGGGCCGACGAACTGGGCGCACTGAACGAAGCACTCGTCCGGGCCACCGGATCCCCGCTCGCGCCCGCCGGAGCCGGGGGATCGGGCACGGGCGAGCCCCAGGCGCTGCTGCTCGGCGGCGAGGCGGGCGTCGGCAAGACGCGCCTCGTCGAGGAGTTCACCGCGGCCGCCGAGGAGCGGGGCGCCGTCGTCGCGCTCGGCGGATGTGTCGAGATCGGCGCCGACGGCCTGCCGTTCGCCCCCTTCTCCACGGCGCTGCGCGCGCTGCGCCGCAAGCTCCCCGACGAACTCGCCGCCGCGGCCGCGGGCCAGGAGGAGGAACTCGCCAGGCTGCTGCCCGAACTGGGCTCCGCCGCGCCGGGCGGCCACCCGGGCAGCAGGTCCGACGAACAGGGCATGGCCCGCCTCTTCGAACTCACCGCCCGCCTCCTGGAGCGGCTCTCCCGCGACCGCACCCTCGTCCTCGCCCTGGAGGACCTGCACTGGGCCGACGCCTCGACCCGGCACCTCCTCGCCTATCTCTTCCGCACGCTGCGCGGCGGCCGCCTCGTGCTGCTCGCCACCTATCGCGCCGACGACATCCACCGCCGCCACCCGCTGCGCCCCCTGCTCGCCGAGCTGGACCGGCTGCGCACGGTGCGGCGCATCGAACTCGGCCGGTTCAGCAAGGACGAAGTCGCCCGCCAGATGGCCGGGATACTCGCGGCCGAACCCGAACAGTCCCTGGTCGACGACATATTCGACCGCTCCGACGGCAACGCCTTCTTCGTCGAGGAGCTCGCGGTCGCCGCCCACGGCGCCAGCTGCGCGGGCCTCACGGACTCCCTGCGCGATCTGCTCCTCGTCCGCGTCGAGGAACTGCCCGAGGACACCCAGCGCGTGGCCCGGATCGTCGCCGAGGGCGGCTCCACCGTCGAGTACGAACTGCTCGCCGAGGTCGCGGGGCTCGCCGAGGACGACCTGATCCAGGCGCTGCGGGCCGCGGTCGGCGCCAACATCCTGCTCGCCTCGCCGGACGGCGACGGCTACCGCTTCCGGCACTCCCTGGTCCGCGAGGCCGTCAGCGACGATCTGCTGCCCGGTGAGCGCTCCCGCATCAACCGCCGCTTCGCCCAGGCCCTGGAGTCCGACCCCGCCCTCGTCTCCGCCGACCAGCGCGCCGCCCGCCTCGCCACCTACTGGTACTACGCGCACGACGCCGCCAAGGCCCTGCCCGCCGTGCTCAGCGCCTCCGTCGAGGCCCGCCACCGGCACGCGTACGCCGAACAGCTGCGCCTGCTCGAACGGGCGATGGAGCTCTGGGACGACGCCCCCGACGCCGTACGCGAAGGACTGCGCCCCGCCGACTACGTCGAGGGCTACCCGGCCTGCGGCTGCGACCCGGCCACCACCCCGCTGCAGTACCTCGACCTGATGGCGGAGGCCACCGTCGCGGGACGCCTCTGCGGCGAACGCGACCGCGCCCTGAAGATCACCAAGCGCGCCCTGCGCATCCTGGACGGCGAGAACGATCCCCTCCGCTCCGCCTGGTTCTGGATCGCCCGCTCCCGCCTCGTCTCCACCCTCGGCCGCGGCGACGGCTGGGACGAGATCGCCAAGGCGCAGGAACTGGTGCGCGGCCTGCCGCCCTCCGAGGTGCACGCGGAGGTGCTCGTGCACCGCGCCTCCTGGGGCATGCTGCACGACCCGGGAGCCGAGACCCTGGCCGCCGCCGAACGGGCCGTCGAGTACGCCCGCATGGTCAAGGCCGACGTCATCGAGCTCAACGCCCGGCTCACCCGCGGCGCCCTCCTCGTCGAGGCGGGCGACCCCGAGGCGGGCCTCGCCGAGATGTACGAGATCAGGGACCGCGTCGTCCGCGAGGCCCTGGTCACCAATCTGAGCCGCGCCCACATCAATCTCCCCTCGTCGCTCGAAGGCGTCGGCCGCTCCGCCGAGGCGGTGCGGGTCGCGATGGAAGGCATCGAGTTCTGCCGGAAGTACGGACTGATGGACACCGAGGGCTGGGTCTGGGCCAACGCCGCCGAGTCGCTCATCTCGCTGGGCCGCTGGGACGAGGCGGCCGAAGCCGTCACCCAGACCCAGCGCTGTGTGCAGAGTTCAAAACCCCGCGTCTCCGCCTCCGAACGCACCGCGCGCCTGGCGCTCTTCCGCGGCGACCTGGCCGCCGCCACCCGGCACATGCAGACGGCCCACCAGCACCTCGGCACCCATGATCCACAACCGCAGTACCTCCTTCTGCTCATCCGCATCGCCCTCGACATCGCCGCGGGCGAGGGCCGCGTCCTGGACGGCCGCGCCGAGTTCGAACGCGGCATCGCCACCGGCCTGCCCGTCGGCACCTACAAGTACGGCTGGCCGCTGGTGCTCGCCGCCGCCACGATGGAGGCCGACACACGGGGCTTGCCCGTCGCCGAGCCCGGCCGCCCCGCCGCCGTCGAACGGATCCGCAAGGCCGCCAAGTCCCTCGCCACCCCCATCCCGCTCTGGCGCGCCTACGACGAATGGACGCGCGCCGAACTCCTGCGCTCCGAGGGCCGCGACGCTCCCGACGACTGGGCCACCGTGGTCGCGGCCCTGGAACCCATGGACCGCCCCTACGACCTCGCCCTGGCGCGCCTGCGCCTCGCCGAGTCCCTCCTCGCCCCGCAGCACACGGACCGCGACCGCGCCGCCCAGCTCCTGCGCCGGGCCGGGGAGGTCGCCGAGCGGCTCGGCGCCCGGCCGCTCGCCGACGCCGTCACCGGCCTCGCCCAGCGCGCCCGCCTCCCCCTGGACAGGACCGAGACCGCGCGGGAGCCCGCCGCCCCCGCCGATCCCGCCGAGGCGCTCGGCCTGACCAGCCGGGAGCGGGACGTCCTGCGCCTGGTCGCGGTGGGCCGCAGCAACCGCCAGATCGCCGAGGAGCTCTTCATCTCCCCGAAGACGGCGAGCGTCCACGTCTCCAACATCCTCGCCAAGCTCTCCGTCACCGGCCGTGGCGAGGCCGCGGCGCTCGCCCACCGGCTCCGGCTCTTCCCGGTCGAGAGCGCGCAGTCACCCAGCTGACCTGCGCTTTCGCGGGCCCGGCCGGTATTTGGCGCGCTCGCCTACGCTTGACGGCAGAGACTCGGCTCCAGGGAGGCGCAGTGTTCACCCCGTTTGAAGCTCTGTTCGCACCGGGACGCAAGCACACCGAGGACGAGGAGAGGCGCCTGGAACTGACGCGTGTGGACCTCGCCGACGGTGACCCCGGAAAGGGACCGATAGATCTGACGTCGGGCAAGGTGGTCGTACGCGCCCCGGTACCGTCATCGCGCGAGGACGGGACGCCGGGCGCGGAGGAAGCGCGGAACTCTGAGGAGACACGGAGCCCGGAGGAGGCGTAGCCCCGGGGTCGGGTCACTCGCTCACTCCACCTTCACCTCCAGGATCTTGTCGTCGCCCTTCTTCGGCGTGCCCCGCGAGTCCGTTTCGCTCGTCACCAGCCAGAGCTTGTCGCCGCCTGCCGCGAGCACCGTGCGCAGCCGTCCGTACTCACCCTTCAGGAATGCCTGCGGCTTTCCCGCCGGTGTCATGCCCCGGACCGGGATGCGCCACAGCCGCTCGCCGCGCAGCCCCGCCATCCAGACCGACCCCTTGGCGTAGGCGACGCCGCTCGGTGACGCCTCGGAGGTCTTCCACTGGGCGACCGGGTCGTGATACCCCTCCTCGCCGGACTTGCCCTCGACGTCCGGCCAGCCGTAGTTGTCACCGGACTTGATCTCGTTCAGCTCGTCCCAGGTGTCCTGGCCGAACTCCGAGGCCCACAGCCGCTTCTTCTCGTCCCAGGCGAGACCCTGCACATTGCGGTGGCCGTACGAATAGACGGGGGAGTCGCCGAAGGGATTGCCGGGGGCGGGCTCGCCGTCCGCGGTGAGGCGCAGGATCTTGCCGCCCAGGGACTTCTTGTCCTGCGCCAGGCCGGTGTCGCCCGTCTCGCCCGTGCCCGCGTACAGCATCTTGTCCGGGCCGAAGGCGATCCGGCCGCCGTTGTGGATCATGCCCTTGGGGATGCCCTTGAAGAGGGTGTCGGGTGCGCCCAACTGCTCGCCGGACGGCTTCTTCTCGTCGTACAGCATGCGGGCGATACGGTTGTCGGACTCGGTCGTGAAGTACGCGTACACCATGTGGTCCGACGCGTACGCCGGGGAGATGGCGAGGCCCATCAGGCCGCCCTCGCCGCCGGGGGCGACGCCGGGCACGGAGCCGAGCTCCGTCTTCTTGCCCGACGTGGCGTCGACGCGGGTGATCGTCCCCTCGTCGCGCGAGGACACCAGCAGGTCCCCGTCCGGGAGCGCCGCGAGGCCCCAGGGGGACTTCAGGTCCTTGGTGAGGGTGCGGGTGACTTTCGCCGAGCCCTTCTCCGGCGGGGCGTCGGCGCCCGGCTTCCCGCTGGGGGACTGGCTCGGCCTCCCCGGCTCCAGCGGGCTGTCGCGCCCGCCGGAATCGTCACCTCCACCGGATGAGCACCCGGCCGCGAAGACGAGGGCGGCGGCGGCCAACACGGCCGTAACAGCAGGTCGTTGCACGATCAGGTCCCTTCGACGCAGCGCTTCTACTGTTCATACACCGCTCGCGCCCCGCAGGTTCCCGATCCACCGCCACGAGAGCCGAACGGTCTCAGTCCCACGACCCCAACGCCGCGGGCAGCGCCGCGATCTCGCTCAGGTCCTTCGCCGTCAGCCGCACCGCGGCGGCGCCCGCGTTCTCCACCGCCCAGCGCTCCCGCTTCGCGCCGGGCACCGGCACCACGTGCGGGCCCTGTTCGAGCACCCACGCGAGCGCGACCTGGGCGGGCGTCGCGCCGTGCCGCTCCGCGATCTTGCGCAGGCCCACCACCAGCGGCTGGTTGGCGGCCATCATCTCGGCGGTGAAGCGGGGGTGCCTGGCCCGCAGGTCGTCCGGCTCGAAGCCCTCTCCTGGCGTCAGCGTCCCGGTGAGGAAACCATTCCCCAGCGGCATCGCGGCGAGGAAGCCGACCCCGCGCGCCGCGCACCAGGGCAGCAGCGCGTCCAGCGCCTCCGGCGACCACACCGAGAGCTCGGCCTGCACGGCGCTCACCGGAAAGACCTGCTGCACCCGCTCCAACTGCCGGATCGTCGCGTCGTGCAGCCCCGCCGCCGGTCGGCCGGGCGCCGGCCGGCGCCGGGCGCGCGCGCCCATCGCGCACAGGCCGAGCGCCCGCACCTTCCCCGCGGCGACGAGCTCCGCCATCGCGCCCCAGGTCTCCTCGACGGGCACCTCGGGGTCGGCGCGGTGCAGTTGGTACAGGTCGATGGTCTCCGTCTGCAGCCGCCGCAGCGAGGCGTCGCAGGCCCGCTTCACATAGCCGGGGCGGCCGTTGGCGACGATGTGTTGATCGCCCACGAGCAGCCCGCACTTCGTCGAGACGAACGCGTCCGCACGCCGCTCCTTCAGCACCCTGCCGAGCAACAGCTCATTGGTGAAGGGGCCGTACATGTCCGCCGTGTCCAGCAGCGCCGCCGCCTGCCCCGAGGCGTCCAACGCGGCGTGCACCGTGCGCACCGACGCGTCGCCCCGCTGCCGCGAGCCGCTGTAGGCCCAGCTCATCGGCATGCAACCGAGTCCGACCGCTCCCACTTCGAGTGCCGCCGCACCGATCGTCCTGCGCTCCACCTGGTCGTGCCCTCCCCACTCCTCACTCCTCGTTCGGAGATCATCCAAACTAACCGCTGCCGTCCCGGTCCCGAGCGGGGCCTCCCCGCGGGCCGCGCGCGGGGCGGCGCATTAGCCTCCTGACCATGACGACAGACGTATGGCTTCCGTTCGAAGCGCACGAGATCGAGGGGCTGCCCGCGGCCGCCGACGCGGGCCTCAACTACCGCTACTGGGACGGCGGTCCGGACTTCCCCGCCGACCCGGCCGACTGCGCCTTCTACGTGGTGCCGTACATGAAGGGCACCGAGGTCGCGGTACGCCCGCTGTCCGCGATGACGTCCGTACGTGTCGTACAGACACTGACCGCCGGGATCGACCATGTGGAGCCGGGGGTTCCGTTCCTCGCGCCCGGCGTGCGCCTGTGCAACGCCCGCGGGGTGCACGAGACGAGCACGGCCGAACTCGCGCTCACCCTGGTCCTCGCGTCGCTGCGGGGGCTGCCGCGCTTCGTGGAGGGGCAGCGGCAGGAGGAGTGGCACGCCGGGTTCTATCCGGCGCTCGCCGACAAGTCCGTGCTGATCGTGGGTTACGGATCGATCGGTTCCGCTATTGAGGACCGGCTCGTTCCGTTTGACTGCGCGCGGGTGGCGCGCGTCGCGCGCTCTGTGCGTGCCACGGAGCGCGGCCCCGTGCATCCGCTCGTCGAACTGCCCTCGCTGCTGCCCGACGCCGACGTCGTCATCCTCTCGACGCCGCTCACCGAAGCCACTCGTGGCCTGGCAGGAGCCGACTTCCTGAGCCGCATGAAGGACGGCGCCCTGCTGGTGAACGTCGCCCGCGGCCCCGTCGTCGACACCAAGGCGCTCCTCGCCGAACTGGAGTCCGGCCGCATCACCGCGGCCCTCGATGTGACCGATCCGGAACCGCTGCCCGCAGGTCACCCGCTGTGGCACGCTCCTGGAGTGCTCATCAGCCCGCACGTGGGCGGATCGAGCTCGGCCTTCCTGCCCCGCGCGAAGCGGTTGCTGGCCGATCAGCTGAGCCGCTACGCGGCCGGGCAGCCTCTGAGCAACGTCGTGCTGACCACGGGCAGTTGATCGCCTGACACCCACTCGCGCACGCTCCGCACCCGCCCGTGTGCGCCCCGTGTCCACTTCGCTGCCGGTAGTCACGGAGCGTAGAGAGGCTATGTCCCTGAGTGACGAGACTGGTGTATCGTCCCGACAGGGGATGCGCCGTGGAGCGTTCGGCGCGGGGATGAGACATCAGACGCGAGGGGGGCGACGGGCGATGCACGGCCTATGGGCGAACGATCCGACGCGGCGGGACAGCCGCCGGCGACTCTCGCGCGCACCGGCCCGCAGACGCAGGCGGTGTACCTGTCGCACGAGCGGCCGGCGCCGTACTCATCAGCGACAGAGCCAGCACGGCTGTCCCGGGGGCCGGACGGACACGGGGGCGGCGCGGACCAGGGCGGCCCGGTGAATGCCCGCCCGTCCGGCGCCACCGTCCTCGACGGGGGCCTGGCGACACCACTGCCTCCCAGGGCCCCACTGACCCGCCGCCCCCTGCCGGGCGGCCGCGGTCTCGTCTCCCAGCTGGTCCTGCTGATCATCTGCGGCGGGTACGCGACGGGCTCGGCGCTCGGCTGGGGCTCCGGTCGACTCGCCCTGTTCATGGGCGACTTCGGGCTGAGCATCGCGGCATCGATCGCCGCGATCTCCTGCTTCCGCTACTCCCGCACCCGCCGCAGCCGGTTTCGACCCGCATGGCTGCTCTTCGCGCTCTCCTCCGCGATGGCAGCCCTCGGGAACGGGGTGTGGGGCTGGTACGAGGTCGTCCTCGAGCGGCCCGTGCCGAGTCCGGGGCTCGCCGACCTGTTCTTCCTGTGCTTCGCCCCGCCCGCCATCATCGGCCTCCTCGTGCTAGCCAAGCGGCCGGTGACGAAGGCCGGTTGGGTGTGCCTCGCCCTCGACTCCTGGCTCATCGGGGGCTCGCTCCTCACGCTCTCCTGGAGCCTGGCACTCGCGCACACCGCGCGGTTCGAGGGCCAGAGCGTCGCGCACGCCGCGCTCTCGCTCGCCTACCCGCTCCTGGACATCGCGCTGGTCAGCATGGTCCTGGCGCTGCACTTCAGGCGATCGTCCGCCAACCGCACCGCGGTGAACACCGCGATCGGCGCCCTCGCCCTGACCGTGATGTGCGACGCGCTCTTCACCTCGCCGCTGCTGCACGCCAGTTACCGCTCGGGGCAGATGCTGGACGCGGGCTGGTTCGCCGGTTCGCTGCTCCTCGCGTACGCACCGTGGGCGGCACCCTGGCACGCGCACGGGGGCACCGGCCGCGGGCACGCGCACGTGACGTACGACAGCGGCCCCGAGGAGCCGAGGGCCCTCGCCGCCGCGACCCGTCCGATCGCCGGTTCGCTGGCCGCCCTCACGCCCTATCTGGCCGCCGCCGTCTGCACGTTGGGGATCCTCTACAACATCCTCAGCGGGCGCAGCGTCGACCACGTGGTGCTCTTCACCGCGGGCACCGTCGTGCTCGCCCTCGTGGTGCGCCAGGGCATCATGCTCCTGGACAACATCACCCTCACCCAGGAGCTGGCCCAGAAGGAGAACCACTTCCGCTCCCTGGTGCAGGGCTCCAGCGACGTCATCATGATCGCCGCACCGAACGGCATCCTGCGGTACGTGAGCCCGGCCGCCGCCGGGGTCTACGGACGCGACGCCGAAGAACTCGTCGGCTCCGAACTCGCCTCGCTCATGCACCCGGAGGACCTCGGCCGGGTCGTCCACGAGGTCCGCAGATTCCTCGCGGCCAATCCCGTGGAGGAACCCACCACCCGCATCGAGTGCCGCTTCCGGTCCGGCGACGGCGACTGGCTGAACGTCGAGTCCACCGTCAACCGCCACCAGGGCGGCCTCATCTTCAACAGCAGGGACGTCACCGAACGGGTCAGGCTCCAGGCGCAGTTGCAGCACAACGCCGAGCACGACCCGCTCACCGACCTGCCCAACCGCGCCCTGTTCACCCGGCGCGTCAGCCAGGCCCTGACCGGCCGCAGAGTCACCGACCGCGGCACGGCCGTGCTCTTCATCGACCTCGACGGCTTCAAGGCCGTCAACGACACCATCGGCCACCAGGCCGGGGACGAGCTCCTCATCCAGGCCGCGCGCAGACTTCAGGAGGCGGTGCGTTCGGGCGACACCGCCTCCCGGCTCGGCGGCGATGAGTTCGCGGCCCTCATCGTCGGCGACGGCACCAGAGACCAGGCCGCGCGGGAGCAGCACATCTTCGAGCTCGCCGACCGGCTGAGAATCACCCTGTCCCAGCCCTACGCCATCGACGGCAACGACGTGCGCGTAGCGGCCTCCATCGGCGTGTCCTTCGCCGAACCGGGCATCGGCGCGGGGGAGCTGCTGCGCAACGCCGACCTCGCGATGTACCGCGCCAAGGCCGCGGGCAAGGGCCGCGTCGAGCTCTACGCCCCGCAGATGCAGGCCGACGTCGTCCGCAAGGCGCAGCTCGCGACCCGGCTGCGCGCCGCCCTGCACGACGGCGAGTTCGCGCTGCTCCACCAGCCGGTGGTCTCCCTGGAGAGCGGCCGGATCACGGCGGTCGCCGCGCAGGCCCGCTGGCGCTCGGCGCAGGGCATCCTCTTCACGCCCGGCGAGTTCCTGCGCGTCACCGAGAACGGCGAGGGGCGGGAGGGCGACCGCACGGCCGAGCTCGGCCGCTGGATGCTGGAGGAGGCCGTCGAACAGGCCGCGGAGCGAGGCCGCACCGGTCACGCGGTGCCCGTGGCCGTACGGATGAGCGCGCGTCGGCTCCTGGACCGCTCCATGCCGCTCGGCTCCATCGAGGCGCTGCTCACCCGGCACGGCCTGCCCTCGGGCGCGCTGATCATCGAGCTCGCCGACAGCGACCCGCGGGTGCCGCTCGACGACCTGGAGCGCCGTCTGACGGCCCTGCGCAGGCTCGGCGTACGCGTCGCGCTCGACGGGTTCGGCAGCGGCTACGCGGCCATCACGGCGCTGCGTCGGCTCCCCGTCGACGTACTGAAGCTGGACCGCGGCCTGATCGAGGGCGTCGTCGAGTCCGCGCGGCTCTACAAGATCACCTCGGGTCTCCTTCGCATCGCGGGCGACCTCGGGCTGCTCTCCGTGGCCGACGGCGTCGACCTGCCCGAACAGGTGGTCGCGCTGCGCGCGATGGGCTGCACGCACGGGCAGGGCATGGCGTTCTCCGGGCCCCTCGACGAGTACCGGCTGCGCCGGGCGCTCTCGACGGGCGAGTACCGGGTGCCGCGCTGCCCGGCCGAGCCGGTGTTCGCGGGCGGGCCCGCCGCTTCGTTCGCGGGCGGGGCATCGGGGTCGTTCGCGGGCGGGGCGCCGGGAACGCTCACGGCGGACGCCCCGAGCTTCGTCCGCTCACATAATGAGACCCCCGTCCCACCTACTTGACAGGTACTGCGTGCCGGAGGGAGGGTCAATGCCATGCGCACCCGAATTCTCGTACTTGGAAAGCGCGTCGGCTGAAGCTGGGACTGACCGGTCCGAACACCGGAACCCCTGCGACCGCACCCGGCGCGCTCCCCTCGCTTGCCTCACGGCACGAGGGGTTTTTTGTTGCACTGGCACCTGCCAAAACCCCGCAAACACCCCGCAAAAACCCTCAGCTTCGAGAAGAGAATGCCGATGACCGAGCAGGCCACCGGGGCCCACCATCCGCAGCCGCGGCCCCGAACCTCAGGACAGCAGTCCGCCCCCGTCGAGCACGTGACGGGTGCGCAGTCCCTCATTCGTTCTCTCGAGGAAGTCGGGGCCGACACGGTGTTCGGCATTCCCGGCGGCGCCATCCTTCCCGCGTACGACCCGATGATGGACTCCACCCGGGTGCGCCACGTCCTGGTCAGGCACGAGCAGGGCGCGGGCCACGCGGCCACCGGATACGCGCAGGCCACCGGCAAGGTCGGCGTCTGCATGGCGACGAGCGGCCCCGGCGCCACCAACCTGGTCACGCCGATCGCCGACGCCCACATGGACTCCGTCCCGATGGTCGCGATCACCGGTCAGGTGGCCTCCAAGGCGATCGGCACCGACGCCTTCCAGGAGGCGGACATCGTCGGCATCACGATGCCGATCACCAAGCACAACTTCCTGGTCACCAAGGCCGAGGACATCCCGCGGACCATCGCGGAGGCGTTCCACATCGCCTCGACAGGACGCCCGGGCCCCGTCCTCGTGGACATCGCCAAGGACGCCCTCCAGGCGCGGACCACCTTCACCTGGCCGCCGCAGCAGGACCTGCCCGGCTACCGTCCGGTGACCAAGCCGCACGCCAAGCAGATCCGCGAGGCCGCCAAGCTCATCACCGCCGCCAAGCGCCCGGTCCTGTACGTGGGCGGCGGCGTCCTGAAGGCGCGGGCCACCGCCGAACTGAAGGTCCTGGCAGAGCTCACCGGAGCGCCCGTCACCACCACACTGATGGCGCTCGGCGCATTCCCCGACAGTCACGAGCTGCACGTGGGAATGCCGGGCATGCACGGTGCGGTCACCGCCGTCACCGCGCTGCAGAAGGCCGACCTGATCGTCGCCCTCGGGGCCCGCTTCGACGACCGCGTCACCGGCAAGCTGGACAGCTTCGCGCCGTTCGCGAAGATCGTCCACGCCGACATCGACCCGGCGGAGATCGGCAAGAACCGCGCCGCCGACGTGCCGATCGTGGGCGACGCGCGCGAGGTCATCGCCGACCTGGTCCAGGCCGTCCAGGCCGAGCACACCGAGGGCCACGTCGGCGACTACACCGCCTGGTGGAACGACCTCAACCGCTGGCGCGACACCTACCCCCTCGGCTACACCCAGCCCGAGGACGGCTCGCTCTCGCCGCAGCAGGTCATCGAGCGCGTCGGCCAACTGGCCCCCGACGGCACGATCTTCGCGGCGGGCGTCGGTCAGCACCAGATGTGGGCCGCGCACTTCATCCAGTACGAGAAGCCCGCGACCTGGCTCAACTCCGGTGGCGCGGGCACGATGGGCTACGCGGTCCCGGCCGCGATGGGCGCCAAGGCCGGTCAGCCCGACCGCACGGTCTGGGCGATCGACGGTGACGGCTGCTTCCAGATGACCAATCAGGAACTGACCACCTGCGCCCTGAACAACATCCCGATCAAGGTCGCCATCATCAACAACGGCGCCCTCGGGATGGTCCGCCAGTGGCAGACGCTCTTCTACAACCAGCGTTACTCCAACACCGTCCTGCACAGCGGTCCCGACGACATCGGCCCCAACAAGGGCACGCGCGTCCCCGACTTCGTGAAGCTGTCCGAGGCGATGGGTTGTGTGGCGCTGCGCTGCGAGCGGCCCGAGGACCTGGACAAGGTCATCGCCGAGGCGAACGCCATCAACGACCGGCCCGTCGTGGTCGACTTCATCGTCCACGAGGACGCCCAGGTCTGGCCGATGGTCGCGGCGGGTACCTCGAACGACGAGGTCATGGCGGCCCGGGGCGTCCGCCCCGACTTCGGCGACAACGAAGACGACTGAGACCGAGAGCGAAAGAGAGACCTCCCGTCATGTCCACCAAGCACACGCTCTCCGTCCTGGTCGAGAACAAGCCCGGTGTCCTCGCCCGGATCACCGCCCTGTTCTCCCGCCGCGGCTTCAACATCGACTCGCTCGCCGTGGGCGTCACCGAGCACCCCGACATCTCACGCATCACCATCGTCGTGAACGTCGAGGACCTGCCGCTCGAACAGGTCACCAAACAGCTCAACAAGCTGGTCAACGTCCTGAAGATCGTCGAACTCGAGCCGGACGCCGCGGTGGCGCGCGAACTGGTCCTTGCCAAGGTCCGCGCCGACAACGAGACCCGCTCGCAGATCGTCGAGATCGTCCAGCTGTTCCGCGCCAAGACCGTCGACGTCTCCCCGGAGGCCGTCACCGTCGAGGCCACCGGCAGCAGCGACAAGCTGGAGGCCATGCTCAAGATGCTGGAGCCCTTCGGCATCAAGGAGCTCGTCCAGTCCGGCACCATCGCGATCGGCCGGGGCTCCCGCTCCATCACCGACCGCAGCCTGCGGGCGCTCGACCGCTCGGCCTGACCGGCCGGAACGAGCCGCGGTCGCGCCCGCATGGCGAGACCTGAAAACTTTCTTCCCTTCGCCCGCCGTACGGTGGGTCGCAACACCAGCACACATAGGAGATTCCCAGTGGCCGAGCTGTTCTACGACGACGACGCCGACCTGTCCATCATCCAGGGCCGCAAGGTCGCGGTCATCGGCTACGGCAGCCAGGGCCACGCCCACGCGCTGTCGCTGCGTGACTCGGGTGTCGACGTCCGCGTCGGTCTGCACGAGGGCTCCAAGTCCAAGGCCAAGGCCGAGGAGCAGGGCCTGCGGGTCGTCACGCCCGCCGAGGCCGCGGCCGAGGCCGACGTCATCATGATCCTGGTGCCGGACCCGATCCAGGCGCAGGTCTACGAGGAGTCCATCAAGGACAACCTCAAGGACGGCGACGCGCTGTTCTTCGGCCACGGCCTGAACATCCGCTTCGGCTTCATCAAGGCCCCCGAGGGCGTCGACGTCTGCATGGTCGCCCCCAAGGGCCCGGGCCACCTGGTCCGCCGTCAGTACGAGGAGGGCCGCGGCGTTCCGTGTATCGCGGCGGTCGAGCAGGACGCCACGGGCAACGGCTTCCCGCTGGCGCTCTCGTACGCCAAGGGCATCGGCGGCACGCGTGCGGGCGTCATCAAGACGACCTTCACCGAGGAGACCGAGACCGACCTCTTCGGCGAGCAGGCCGTCCTCTGCGGCGGTACGGCCGCGCTGGTCAAGGCGGGCTTCGAGACCCTGACCGAGGCCGGTTACCAGCCGGAGATCGCGTACTTCGAGTGCCTCCACGAGCTGAAGCTGATCGTGGACCTCATGTACGAGGGCGGCCTGGAGAAGATGCGCTGGTCCGTCTCCGAGACGGCCGAGTGGGGCGACTACATCACCGGTCCGCGGATCATCACGGACGCCACCAAGGCCGAGATGAAGAAGGTTCTCGCGGAGATCCAGGACGGCACGTTCGCCCAGCAGTGGATGGACGAGTACCACGGCGGTCTGAAGAAGTACAACGAGTACAAGACCCAGGACGAGAACCACCTCCTGGAGACCACGGGCAAGGAGCTGCGCAAGCTGATGTCTTGGGTCAACGACGAGGAGTGATGGTGCTCGGGTCCGGGGCTGATGCCTCGGGGCTCCGCCCCGGACCCCGCTCCTCAAACGCCGGAGGGGCTGATTCTTGGCCCCCCGCTCCCCGTGCGGGTGATCCTTCTCCCCGGCAGGGAAAAGTGGTCCCAGCACGCCACTACACTGCTGTTCAACATTCGCGTCGGGCCCACAGCGTCGTGCGTCTTCCACGCGGCTAGCACCCTCCACCGCCTGCGGCCGTCGGGACGGCCGTCCGCAATGGACTTGTGAGGACTCACGTGAGCACTGCTGCCAACGGCAAACCCGTCGTACTCATCGCTGAAGAGCTGTCGCCCGCCACCGTCGACGCCCTGGGCCCGGACTTCGAGATCCGGAAGTGCAACGGCGCGGACCGCGCCGAGCTGCTGCCCGCGATCGCCGACGTCGACGCGATCCTGGTCCGCTCCGCGACCAAGGTCGACGCCGAGGCCATCGCCGCCGCCAAGAAGCTGAAGGTCGTCGCCCGCGCGGGCGTCGGCCTGGACAACGTCGACGTGTCCGCCGCCACCAAGGCCGGCGTGATGGTCGTGAACGCCCCGACCTCGAACATCGTCACGGCCGCCGAGCTCGCCTGCGGCCTGCTCCTGGCCACCGCGCGCAACATCCCCCAGGCCAACACCGCGCTGAAGAACGCCGAGTGGAAGCGCTCCAAGTACACGGGCGTCGAGCTCGCCGAGAAGACCCTCGGCGTCGTCGGCCTCGGCCGCATCGGCGCCCTGGTCGCGCAGCGCATGAGCGCCTTCGGCATGAAGGTCGTCGCCTACGACCCGTACGTGCAGCCCGCGCGCGCCGCACAGATGGGCGTCAAGGTGCTCTCGCTCGACGAGCTCCTCGAAGTCTCCGACTTCATCACCGTGCACCTGCCCAAGACCCCCGAGACCCTCGGTCTCATCGGCGACGAGGCGCTGCACAAGGTCAAGCCGACCGTCCGCATCGTGAACGCCGCGCGCGGCGGGATCGTCGACGAGGAGGCGCTGCACTCCGCCCTCAAGGAGGGCCGCGTCGCCGGTGCCGGTCTCGACGTGTACGCGAAGGAGCCCTGCACGGACTCCCCGCTCTTCCAGTTCGACCAGGTCGTCTGCACCCCGCACCTCGGCGCCTCCACGGACGAGGCGCAGGAGAAGGCGGGCATCGCGGTCGCCAAGTCGGTGCGCCTCGCGCTCGCCGGTGAGCTCGTGCCGGACGCCGTGAACGTCCAGGGCGGCGTCATCGCCGAGGACGTGCGCCCCGGCCTGCCGCTCGCCGAGAAGCTCGGCCGGATCTTCACCGCGCTCGCGGGCGAGGTCGCGGCCCGGCTCGACGTCGAGGTGTACGGCGAGATCACCCAGCACGACGTCAAGGTGCTCGAACTGTCCGCGCTGAAGGGCGTGTTCGAGGACGTCGTCGACGAGACCGTGTCGTACGTGAACGCGCCGCTGTTCGCGCAGGAGCGCGGCGTCGAGGTCCGCCTGACCACGAGCTCGGAGTCGCCCGACCACCGCAACGTGGTCACCGTGCGCGGCACGCTCTCGGGCGGCGAGGAGATCGCCGTCTCCGGCACGCTGGCCGGTCCCAAGCACCTCCGCAAGATCGTCGCCATCGGTGAGTACGACGTGGACCTGGCGCTCGCCGACCACATGGTCGTCCTGCGGTACGCGGACCGTCCGGGCGTCGTCGGCACGGTGGGCCGGGTCCTCGGCGAGGCGGGCATCAACATCGCGGGCATGCAGGTCGCTCGTGCTGACGTGGGCGGGGAGGCGCTGGCCGTTCTCACCGTGGATGACACTGTGCCGCAGCCGGTGCTCAATGAGTTGGCTGCGGAGATCGGGGCGGAGTCCGCGCGTGCGGTTGATTTGACGGACTAGGTGGCTGGTCGGCGGGTTCGGCTGGTGTCGATCACCGGCTTCGCCGAGTTCGTCCTCAATCGCCGGAGGGGCTAGATATTTCGAGCGCCGGACGGGCTGGAATCATCCAGCCCGTCCGGCGTTCGTGTTGTGCGGCTCCGTCAGGCCGGAGCCTTCTCCGGCTCAGGCTCCGGCTTCGGCTCCTGTACCTGCACCCTCCGCAGCGTCACCGCCGCCAGTACCGCCGCCGCGAGCAGGATCGTCGTGCCCGTCAGTGCCGCTACGTGCAGGCCTTCGGTGAACGCGGAGCGGGCCGCGGTCAGGAGGTCGTCCGCTGCCGCGGACGGCAGGTGGTGGGCTGCCGCCACCGCGCCGCCGAGCGTCTCGCGGGCCTCTGTGGGGGCGGAGTCAGGGATCTTGGAGTGGTAGACCGCGTTGCCGATGGAGCCGAGCAGGGCCATGCCCATCGCGCCGCCGAACTCCTGTCCCGTCTCCAGGAGTGAGGAGGCCGTGCCCGCCTTCTCCGCGGGGGCGGCGCCGAGCGCGAGGTCGGTGAGCTGGGAGCCGATGATGACGGCGCCGCAGGCCAGGACACCCGCACCGGCGAGGGCCAGCCAGAGCGAGTCGGTGTCGGTCAGGGCGAGCAGGCCGTAGCCGCAGGCGGAGATGAGGAAGCCGGTGGCGACGACGTTGGCGCGGTTCATGCCGCGCTGCACGAGTGCCGTGGCGACGGGCCCCGCGAAGCCGATCAGGACCGAGGGGAGCAGCGCCCACAGCGCGGCTTCCATGGCGCTCTTGCCGAGTACGGACTGCAGGTACTGGGTGGTGAAGTAGGCCGAACCCATCATCGCAAGCGCGGAGATGAGGTTCAGCGAGACGGCGGCGCTGAAGGCCCGGCCGTTGCCGCGGAACAGCTCAGGCGAGATCATCGGCGACGCGGCGGTGCGCTGGCGGTGCACGAACAGGGCGGCGAAGACGAGGCCGACGGCCACGGACGCCAGGTACTGGAGCTTGACGCCCTCGGCGGGCAGCTCCTTGAGGCCCCAGACCAGCGGCAGCACGGCGGCCATCGAGAGCGGCACGCTCAGCAGGTCGAAGCGGCCGGGCCGCGGGTCCTTGAACTCGGGGATCAGGATCGGCGCGAGGACCAGCAGCAGCACCATCGCGGGCAGGTTGACCAGGAAGACCGAGCCCCACCAGAAGTATTCGACGAGGACGCCGCTGAGCACCGAGCCGAGCGCGATGCCCGCGACGAGGACGCCCTGCCACAGGCCGATCGCCTTCGCGCGCTGCCCGGGGTCGCGGAACAGGTTGCGCACCAGGGCCAGCGTGGACGGCATCAGGGTCGCGCCGCCGATGCCGAGCACCGCGCGGGCGGCGATCAGGGTCTCGGCGCTGTTGGCGTACGCGGCGGTGAGCGAGGCGAGACCGAACGCGGCGGCGCCGAAGAGGAGCAGCTTGCGGCGGCCGATGCGGTCGCCGAGCGAGCCCATCGTCATCAGGAGTCCGGCGAGCACGAACGCGTAGATGTCGAAGATCCACAGCTGCTGGGTGCCGCTCGGCGCCAGGTCGGCGCTGATCTCCGGTATCGCGAAGTAGAGGACGGAGACGTCCATCGAGACCAGGAGCAGCGGGAGCATCAGGACGGCGAGGGCGGTCCATTCCTTGCGGGTGGCGCGGGGGTTCGTCTGCATGGACAGGAACTGTACGGGCGTCATAAACGCTTGTCTAGTACGGATGTATAGAACGCGTGTGTAGGACGCGCTTGTAGGACGTGCGTGTAAGACAGTGGTCTAGGACGGTTGTATGGCGCGGGCGTAGGCTGGTCGCATGGGACACCGCGAAGATCTGCTCGAAGGCGCCAAGCGCTGCCTGCTGGACAAGGGGTTCGTCCGCACGACGGCCCGCGAGATCGTGAAGGAGTCGGGGACCAACCTCGCGTCCATCGGCTACCACTACGGATCCAAGGACGCTCTCCTCGTGGAGGCGTTCCTCGCGCTCCTGGAGGAGACGACCGGCACCTTCGGGCAGGCACCGCCCGACGGCGGTGCGGGCGAGGTCGGTTCGTTCGAGCGCTTTCAGGAGACCTGGGAGGGTGTCATCCGCTCGTTCCCGGAGTCCAGGTCCCTGTGGATGCTCAACCTGGAGGTCGTCACCCAGGGGGATCGGCTCGCCGGGGTGCGTGAACTGCTCGCCAAGGCGCAGGTGGAGGGGCGCAGGGGGCTCGCGTCGGTCTTCACCGGCGTGCCGGAGGGCGACGTCCCCGACGACGTGGTGGAGGCCGAGGGCCGCTTGTACTCGGTCCTGCTCAACGGCCTGCTCGTCCAGTGGCTCTTCGACCCCGAGACGGCGACCACCGCCGAGCAGCTCACCGAGGGAATGCGGCGCGTGATGGACCGGGCAGCCACGAAGGCCTGAGGCCGGTGCGGGGTGCGTGCTCCCTGGTGTGGGCGACCAGGCGGCGCAGCCCCGGGTGCCGGTTGCCGGGGTGCCAGATCAGGGACCAGGGGTAGACGGGCGTCGGCGTGACGATCGGGATCCGGGTCAGGTTCTGGTGCAGGGACCAGACGATCCGGGTCCGCTCACCGACGTACGTGATCAGGGAGCGTGACTCGCTGATGACGTCCAGGAGCGGCTCGATGCCGAAGTCCGGGCCCGTCGGGTCGATGGTCAGACCGAACTCGTCCGCCAACTCCCGGTAGAAGTCCGCCCATTCGCTGCCCTTGATGATGCCGGGCATCCACGCCTCGTACGCGGCGAGAGCGGCCAGGTCGACCGACGTGGCCCCGGCCAGCGGATGCCGCTCGCCGACGACGATCTCCAGGGCCTCCAGGAAGACGGGGGCGTCGTCGAGCCGCGAGTCGATGTCCCGTACGGGCTCGCGCAGATGGACGAACGCCGCGTCGATCTCCCCGTCGAGCAGGGCCTGGGCGGCGGCGCTCGCACCCGTCAACGTCACGGTCTCCAGCGGGAGTTCGGGGTGACCGCGGTGGAACTCGCGCAGCAGGTCCGTCGAGGCGAGTCTGCTGCCGAGCACGTCGACGCGGAGCGGGCGCGTCTCGCGCTGCACCGACTCCACGGCTTGGCGCGCCGCGACGAGGACGGCGCGGGCGTGCGGCAGGAACGTCCGGCCGTCCGGCGTCAGGGCCGCGCCGGTGGGGACGCGCCGGAACAGCGTCACGCCGAGGGAGTCCTCCAGCGCCGCGACGCGTTTGGACACCGCCTGCTGGCTGATGCCGAGCCGGGCGGCCGCGTGCCGGAACTGCCCTTCCTCGGCCACGGCGACGAAGGCGCGCACGGACTCCAGATTCATCGCACGGACGCTATCAGCAGCCTCGGAAAAACCAGCGGTCCCCGAACAACCAGTGGTTGTTCAGGCGGCGCCTTCGTTGTTTGATCGGCCCTTTCGAACGGGGCTTTCATGGCCACTCCGACAACGCGCTGTTGTAGCGATCAGGAGTGGCATCCCTTGACCGACAAGCCGCCTTTCACGCATCTGCACGTACATACGCAGTACTCGCTGCTCGACGGTGCCGCGCGGCTCAAGGACATGTTCGACGCGGCCAATGAGATGGGCATGACCCATATCGCGATGTCGGACCACGGAAACCTGCACGGTGCGTACGACTTCTTCCATACGGCGAAGAAGGCGGGGGTGACGCCGATCATCGGGATCGAGGCGTACGTCGCCCCGGAGTCGCGTCGGAACAAGCGGAAGATCCAGTGGGGCCAGCCGCACCAGAAGCGCGACGACGTGTCGGGTTCGGGTGGCTATACGCACAAAACGATCTGGGCGGCGAACGAGACGGGGCTGCACAACCTCTTCAAGCTGTCCTCGGACGCCTACGCCGAGGGCTGGCTGCAGAAGTGGCCGCGCATGGACAAGGAGACCATCTCGCAGTGGTCGGAGGGCCTGATCGCCTCCACCGGCTGCCCCTCGGGTGAGTTGCAGACGCGGTTGCGCCTGGGGCAGTTCGACGAGGCGGTGAAGGCGGCCGCCGAGTACCAGGACATCTTTGGCAAGGACCGGTACTTCCTGGAGTTGATGGATCACGGCATCGACATCGAGCGCCGGGTCCGCGATGACCTGCTGCGGGTGGGCAAGAAGCTCGGCATTCCGCCGCTGGTGACGAACGACTCGCACTACACGTACGCGCACGAGTCCGTGGCGCACGATGCCCTGCTGTGCATCCAGACCGGTAAGAACCTGTCCGACCCGGACCGTTTCCGGTTCGACGGGACGGGTTATTACCTGAAGTCGACGGATGAGATGTACGCGATCGATTCGTCGGACGCGTGGCAGGAGGGCTGCCGGAACACGCTTTTGGTGGCCGAGCAGATCGATACGACCGGCATGTTCGAGAAGCGCGATCTGATGCCGAAGTTCGAGATCCCGGAGGGCTTCACCGAAGTCACCTGGTTCCGGGAAGAGGTCTTCAACGGGATGCGGCGGCGCTTTCCCCAGGGGTGGGACGAGCGCTATCAGAAGCTGGTCGAGTACGAGATGGACATCATCATCCAGATGGGGTTCCCCGGATATTTCCTCGTGGTCGCCGACTTCATCATGTGGGCCAAGAACAACGGCATCGCGGTCGGCCCGGGGCGCGGTTCGGCGGCAGGCTCCCTGGTGTCGTACGCGATGGGGGTCACCGACCTCGACCCGATCACGCACGGGCTGATCTTCGAGCGGTTCCTGAATCCCGAGCGCGTCTCCATGCCCGATGTCGACATCGACTTCGACGAGCGTAGGCGCGTCGAGGTGATCAGGTACGTGACGGAGAAGTACGGCGCCGACAAGGTCGCCATGATCGGCACGTACGGAAAGATCAAGGCGAAGAACGCCATCAAGGACTCCGCGCGCGTGCTCGGATATCCGTACGCGATGGGCGACCGGCTCACCAAGGCGATGCCCGCCGACGTGGGCGGCGCCGGAATCGAATTGGCCGGGATCACCGATCCCGCGCATCCCCGCTACGGCGAGGCGGGGGAGATCCGGGGGATGTACGAGAACGAGCCGGACGTGAAGAAGGTCATCGACACCGCGAAGGGTGTGGAGGGCCTGGTCCGGCAGATGGGTGTGCACGCGGCGGGCGTGATCATGTCCAGCGAGCCGATCGTGGACCACGCGCCGCTGTGGACGCGGCACACCGACGGCGTGACCATCACGCAGTGGGACTACCCGCAGTGCGAGTCGCTCGGCCTGCTCAAGATGGACTTCCTGGGCCTGCGCAACCTCACCATCATGGACGACGCGGTGAAGATGGTGCGCGCCAACACCGGTGCGGAACTGGAGCTGTTGGAGCTTCCGCTCGACGACACCACGACGTACGAATTGCTCGGGCGTGGTGACACGCTCGGGGTCTTCCAGTTCGACGGAAACGCCATGCGGTCGCTGTTCCGGCTGATGAAACCCGACCAGTTCGAGGACATCACGGCCGTCACCGCGCTCTACCGGCCGGGGCCGATGGGCATGAACTCCCATACGAACTACGCCCTGCGCAAGAACGGGCAGCAGGAAATCACCCCCATCCACGCGGAACTCGAAGAGCCGCTGCGCGAGGTGCTCGGGCTCACCTTCGGCCTCGTCGTCTATCAGGAGCAGGTGCAGAAGGCGGCGCAGGTCCTCGCCGGATACACCCTGGGGCAGGCCGATCTGCTGCGGCGGGCCATGGGAAAGAAGAAGAAGGAGGTCCTCGACAAGGAGTTCATCCCCTTCCGGGAGGGATGCAGGGAACGCGGGTACTCCGACGCGGCGATCCAGGCCGTGTGGGACGTCCTGGTGCCCTTCGCCGGTTACGCGTTCAACAAGGCGCATGCCGCCGCGTACGCGCTCGTCTCGTACTGGACCGCCTATCTGAAGGCGAACCACCCGGCCGAGTACATGGCGGCCGTCCTCACGTCGGTGCGTGACGACAAGGACAAGTCGGCGGTCTATCTGAACGAGTGCCGCCGCATGGGCATCAAGGTGCTGCCGCCGGACGTGAACGAGTCGGTGCACCATTTCGCCGCGCAGGGCGACGACGTGATCCTCTTCGGTCTGGAGGCCGTCCGTAACGTCGGGACGAACGTCGTGGACGCCGTCATCCGGTCGCGGAAGGCGAAGGGGCGGTTCACCTCCTTTCCCGACTACCTCGACAAGGTGGAGGCCGCCGCGTGCAACAAGCGCACTACGGAGTCGCTGATCAAGGCGGGCGCGTTCGACACCATGGGGCACACCCGCAAGGGCCTTTCCGCGCAGTACGAGCCGATGATCGACAACGTGGTCGCGGTCAAGCGGAAGGAGGCGGAAGGTCAGTTCGACCTCTTCGGGGACGGCGGTGCGGGAGACGGTGGTGAGCCGGGCTTCGGGCTCGACGTGGAGTTCTCCGAGGACGAGTGGGAGAAGACGTATCTGCTCGCCCAGGAGCGGGAGATGCTCGGTCTGTACGTCTCCGACCACCCGCTCTTCGGCCTGGAGCACGTCCTGTCCGACAAGGCCGACGCGGGCATCGGGCAGCTGACCGGCGGTGACTTCTCCGACGGCGCCGTACTCACCATCGGCGGCATCGTCTCGGGCCTCCAGCGCAAGATGACCAAGCAGGGCAACGCCTGGGCCATCGCGACCGTGGAGGACCTCGCGGGCTCCGTCGACTGCATGTTCTTCCCCGCGACGTACCAACTGATCGCCACTCAACTCGTCGAGGACGCCGTGGTGTTCGTCAAGGGACGCCTGGACAAGCGCGAGGACGTGCCGCGGCTCGTCGCCATGGAGATGCGCGTCCCCGATCTGAGCCGAGTGGGGGAGGACGCGCCCGTCCACCTCGATCTGCGCGAGGCGCAGGTGACGGCGGACGCGGTCCGGCGGCTGAAAGAGGTCCTGCACGCGCACCCGGGGCCGACCGAGGTGCGGCTCCGGGTGCGCGGCCGGGCGAAGACGACCGTCTACCGCCTCGGGTACCACGTGGAGGTGCGGCCCGCGTTCTGGGCCGACCTCAAGGCCGCGGTGGTTATGACCACTTGATGCAGGCGGCGGGGATCCAGCCGCGCTTGGCGCCGAACTGGCTGCCGTACAGCCACTGGGTGCTGGTCTTGCCGCACAGCTTGTACTTCTGGCCCTTGTAGAAGTGGCCGTCGTTGCAGAGACTGCCCTTCTTGCCCTTGTTCCACTGGCTGTAGGCAGTGGCCCCCAGCTTCTTGCTGGCGCGCACCTTGACCGTCTCCTTGGCGGGGACGTTGACGATCTGCCGGGAGCAGTCGGGCTTGGACGCGGCGACGGCGGTCCCGCTCGTGGCGACGGTGGTGCCGACGAGCGCGAGGGCGGAGAAGGCGACCGCGGGGGCCATCAGTCTGAACTTCATGGGGTGTTCGTTCTCCCGTTTATGCGTGTGGGGGACGGATGTTCGGACGCGGAGAACCGTACCGCCCCACGATCATGGCTGTAATCGTTCGTTGCGCGGTCCTTACAGTCGTGACGACTTCAGCACCATGTGCAGCAGCAGCCGGTCCTCGCCGTCGTCCAGGTCGAGACCGGTGAGCTGTTCCACGCGCGAGAGCCGGTAGTAGAGCGTCTGGCGGTGGATGCCCAGCTCGGCCGCCGTGCGGCCCGCCTGGCCCGCGCAGTCGAGGAACACCTCGGCGGTGCGCGCCAGTTCGCGGTGGGCGGGGCTCAGGAGCTGGGTGCCCACCGGGTCGTGCGCGGCCTCCGGGGGCAGCGCCGTCAGGAGCCGGAAGGGGCCCACGTCCGACCACTGCGCCACCGGGCCGAAGCGCCGCTCGGCGAGCGCGGCGCGTGCCGCGCCCGCCGCCTCCCACCAGGCGGCCCCCAGGTCGTCCAGGCCGTGCCTGGCCCCGGCGATCCCCGCCGTGGCGCCCGGCGCCGCGTCGAGCAGGCGGGCGGCCGCCGTGTGCGCGGGTGCCAGCGAGTCCGCGGTCCGCAGCCGCACCAGGGCCGCCAGGGACTGCGCGGTGGCGCCCCACGGCACCGCGCACACCGCGGCCGCGCCCGGCACCGCGCGCGCCGCGGGGGCGTCGTCCGGGTCGGCCGAGCGCGACGGAGCCACGCACACCACCGCGTGCAGGCCCTCGCCGCGGGCGCCGAGCGCGGTGCGCAGGGCGGCCACCGCCATGTCCCGCTGCCAGCCGCGCTCGGCCGTGAGGACCGCGCGGAACTCCCGGGTCAGGTCCGCGCCCGCCTGCGCCTCGTCGGCGAGCAGCGCGCCGATCCGGGTGGCCACCTCCAGGGCGGCGGTCAGCTGCTGCTCACTGGGGCCGGGATCGTCGTCGAGCAGCCACACGTACCCCAGGGTGAAACCCCTGTGGCGTACGGGAAGGCAGATCCTGCCGCGGTAGACCCCGGCCTCCGGGGTGGGCGGGATCCGGACCGGGCCCGTGGCCCGGGTGATGCCGAAGCCCTCGAACCAGGCGCGGACCTCGGCCGTGGAGCGGCGGGTCAGGATCGAGCGGGTCCGCACCGGGTCGAGGACGGTCGCGTCAAAGCCGCTGTCGCCGTCGGCCCCGCCGTCGTGCGCGCCGAAGGCGATCAGCTCGAAATCGCGGTTCTCCAGGGTCGCCGGGGCGCCGAGCAGCGCCGAGATCTCGTCGACCAGTTCTTGGTAGTCACCTTTCACCCCACCATTCTCACGCAGCCCGCCGGATCCTTCAGACAGATGTCTGAGATCCAGGGCACGGATGCGTGACAGCTGTCGATGGCCCAGGATCGGAGGGATCCTTAAATTTCACGGTGGTTCTCCGTGCCGTACCGCCGCATTCCCCTTTTGTAGGGCTATGCCGGTAAGGCACCCGCTTTCGTACACCCGTGGAGGTGCCCCGTGCTGGGTCCCGTGATCCTCGCCGCGTCGCGCAGCGACAAGATGCGCCGTTTCGTTTCGGCGGCCCCGGGCACCAAGCAGGTCGTCGACCGGTTCATCGCCGGTGAGGGCGTCGACCAGGTCGTGCCGATCATCGTGGACGCCGCCGACAAGGGCCTCGAGGTCACCCTCGACGTCGTCGGCGAGGACATCACCACGGTCGAGCAGTCCCACGCCGCCCGCGACGCCTACCTGGAGCTCATCGAGCGCCTGAAGGACCTCGGCCTCGGCACCAAGGCCGAGATGTCCGTGAAGCTGTCGATGTTCGGACAGGCGCTTGAGGACGGCCACGAGCTGGCCCTCGCCAATGTCCGCCCGGTCGTCGAGGCCGCCGCCGCCATCGGCACCACGGTCACCCTGGACGCCGAGGACCACACCACCCTCGACTCGATGTTCGCCATCCACGAGGAGCTGCGGAAGGACTTCCCGCAGACCGGCTGCGTCATCCAGGCCTACCTCTTCCGCACCGAGGACGACGCCAGGCGCCTGGCCGAGAACGGCAGCCGCGTCCGCATCGTGAAGGGCGCCTACAAGGAGCCCGCCGAGGTCGCCTTCCAGGAGAAGCCCGAGATCGACAAGGCGTACGTCCGGATCCTGCGCACCCTCATGGAGGGCGAGGGGTACCCGATGATCGGGTCCCACGACCCGCGCCTGATCTCCATCGCGCAGGAGCTCGCGCGGCGCGCGGGGCGCAAGCTGGACGAGTACGAATTCCAGATGCTGTACGGCATCCGCAGCGACGAGCACCTGCGGCTCGCCGCCGAGGGGCACCGCATGCGCGTCTACACCGCCTACGGCACCGACTGGTACGGCTACTTCATGCGCCGTCTCGCGGAGAAGCCGGCCAACCTGCTCTTCTTCGCCCGCTCCATCCTCACCAAGGGCTGAGCCGCCCCCGACAGCCGCCCGACCCGTACAAAGCCCCCGCACAAAGGAGCTCAGGAACTCATGGACGCTGTGACCCAGGTCCCCGCCCCGGTCAACGAGCCGGTCCACGGCTACGCCCCCGGTTCCCCGGAGCGTGCCCGTCTCGAGAGCAAGCTCAAGGAGCTCGCCGAGAACCCGATCGAGCTGCCCATGACCATCGGTGGCGTCAAGCGCCTCGGTGGCGGCGAGCCCTTCCAGGTCGTGCAGCCGCACAACCACAAGGCCGTCATCGGCACCGGCCGCGGCGCCACCCAGCAGGACGCCCAGGACGCCGTCGACGCCGCGCTCGCCGCCGCCCCGGCCTGGCGCGCGATGTCCTTCGACGACCGCGCCGCGATCATCCTGCGCGCCGCCGAGCTGCTCTCCACCACCTGGCGCGAGACGCTGGCCGCCTCCACGATGCTCGGCCAGTCCAAGACCGCCCAGCAGGCCGAGATCGACACCCCGTGCGAGCTCGTCGACTTCTGGCGCTTCAACGTGAAGTACGCCCGTGACCTGCTCGCCGAGCAGCCCCCGGCGAACTCCACCGGCGTCTGGAACCGCCTGGACCACCGCCCGCTCGAGGGCTTCGTCTACGCGATCACGCCGTTCAACTTCACCGCCATCGCGGGCAACCTGCCCACCGCCCCGGCCCTGATGGGCAACGTGGTCGTGTGGAAGCCGTCCCCGACGCAGACCCACGCCGCCGTGCTGCTCATGCAGCTCCTGGAGGAGGCCGGGCTGCCCAAGGGCGTCATCAACCTGGTCACCGGCGACGGCATCGCGGTCTCCGAGGTCGCCCTGACCCACCGCGACCTGGCGGGCATCCACTTCACCGGTTCGACCCCGACCTTCCAGCACCTGTGGAAGACGGTCGGCGAGAACATCGCCAACTACCGCACGTACCCGCGTCTGGTCGGCGAGACCGGCGGCAAGGACTTCGTCGTCGCGCACCCGTCCGCGGACCGCGCGATCCTGAAGACCGCGCTGACCCGCGGCTCCTTCGAGTTCCAGGGCCAGAAGTGCAGCGCCTCGTCGCGTGCGTACGTTCCCGCCTCCATCTGGAACTCCGGCTTCAAGGAGGAGTTCGCCGCCGAGGTCGACGGCATCACCATGGGTGACGTCACCGACCTGTCGAACTTCATCGGCGCCGTCATCGACGAGCGCGCGTTCGCCAAGAACAAGGCGGCCATCGACCGCGCCAAGGCCGACGACTCCTGCACGATCGTCGCGGGCGGCACCTACGACGACTCGGTGGGCTACTTCGTGCGCCCGACCGTCGTCGAGTGCGCCGACCCGGAGAACGAGGTCTTCAAGACCGAGTACTTCGGCCCCATCCTCGCCGTGCACGTCTACGAGGACGACAAGTACGACGAGATGCTGACCCAGATGGAGTCGGCGTCGGACTACGCGCTCACCGGCTCGGTCATCTCCGGTGACCGCGCCGCCGCCGCGTACACGATGGAGAAGCTCCGCTACGCCGCGGGCAACTTCTACATCAACGACAAGTCGACCGGCGCCGTCGTCGGCCAGCAGCCCTTCGGCGGCGGCCGCGCCTCCGGCACCAACGACAAGGCCGGTGCCCCGCAGAACCTGCAGCGGTGGACGCTGACCCGCGCCATCAAGGAGACGCTGGTCCCGCCGACCGAGTACGGCTACCCGCACATGGGCTGACGCCCCTCCCGGGCCCGCTGGGCCCGCCCCTGAACCCCGCCTCCGATCTGGGCCCCACCCCGGTCGGAGGCGGTGTCGTGTCCGGGGTCAGCCCAGCGCGTCGACGACGATCCGGGTGATGTCCTCGGCGATCCGGTCCTCGCCCGGGGTGTCCGGGTCCAGGCGGGTCGTGTACACGGAGACGACCAGCGGTGCCCGCTTGGGCGGCCACGCCACGGCGACGTCGTTGACCCCTCCGTAGGCGGGGGATCCCGTCTTGTCGCCGACCCGCCAGCCCTCGGGGAGCCCGGCGCGGATCCGCTTGTCGCCGGTGGTGTTCTCCAGGAGCCACCGGATCAGCTGATCGCGGTCGAGCGGGTGGAGGGCGTCGCCGAGGACGAGCCTGCGCAGGTTCTCCGTCATCGCCGCGGGCGTCGTCGTATCGCGGCGGTCGCCCGGGATGTTGGTGTTGAGGTCGGTCTCCCAGCGGTCCAGACGGGTGCGGGAGTCGCCGATCGAGCGCGCGAACTCGGTGATGCCGGTGGGGCCGCCGATGCGGCGCATCAGCAGATTGGCGGCGGAGTTGTCGCTGTAGGTGAGCGTCGCGTCGCACAACTCCCGCACCGTCATGCCGGTTTCGAGGTGCATCTCGGTGCGCGGCGAGTACTCGACGAGGTCGTCACGGCCGTACCTGATCAGTACGTCGAGCAGGCCGGGCTCCCGCTCGCGCGCCCGGCGCAGGATCGCCGCGGCGGCCAGGACCTTGAACGTCGAGGCGATGGCGAAGCGTTCGTCCGCGCGGTAGGCGACGGTGGCTCCGGTGCCGGTGTGCAGCGCGTGCACGCCGATCCGGCCGGGGTAGCCCTTCTCCAGCTCGCGCAGCCGCCGCCGGACGTCGTCGGGGGCGGCCGCCGCGTGCGCGGTGCCCGCGCCGGTGCCGGACAGCGAGAGGAGTGCGGGGGCCGCGGCCGCGGCGCCGAGGAGTGTCCTGCGGGAGGAGGTTAATTTCATGATCCCGACGGTACCGGGCGGGATCGTGGCTGGGGCGTGGGGCGTGGGGCGTGGAGCGAGGGGTGTGGGACTGCGGCTGGGCTGTGGGGCCGCGGTTACGCCGTGGGCTGCGGGGCTGCGGGGCTGCGGGGCTGCGGGGCTGTGGGGGTGCGGGGGTGCGGGGGTGCGGGGGTGCGGGGGTGCGGGGCTGCGGGACTGCGGGGGCGCGGGGCTGCGGGACTGCGGGGGGTGCGGCTATGCCGTGGGCTGCGGGTGCCGGGCCGCCGCCGAGATCACCTCGTTCAGGACCTCCCGCGCCCGCAGCAGATCCGCCACCTGCCCGTCGATCCGCTCCCGCTCCCTGACCAGCTCGTCCGCGAGCCACGGCGTGGCCTGCTCGGAAGGGCCGCCGTCCTTGTCCCGCATGCACGGCAGGAGTTGGTAGATCTTCGCGCTGCACAGGCCCGCGGCGAACAGCTCCTGGATGTGGACGACCCGGTCGACCGCGGCCTCCGAATAGTCGCGGTGGCCACCGGGGGTGCGCTCCGCGTGCAGCAGGCCCTGCTTCTCGTAGTAGCGCAGGGACCGCTCGCTCACAGCGGTACGCTTCGCCAGCTCGCCGATCCTCATGTCCCGGGCTCCTTCACACTCGCCTCTGATCGTCGCGGTCGCATCCGATCTTCGCACTTGAATCTGACACTGATGTCAGCTTCTACCGTTCCGGCATGACGAACACCGCGCTTCTCGCCCCCTATTCCGCAGGCCCCATCGGCCTCCTCCCCAACCGCGTCGTGATGGCCCCGATGACCCGCGCCCGCGCCGCTGACGACGGCACCCCGCTGGCCGTCGTCGCCGACCACTACGCCCAGCGCGCCGGCGCGGGACTCATCGTCACCGAGGGCATCTGGCCCAGCAGCCGCGGCCAGAGCGGCTGGCGCTACCCCGGCCTGGAGACCGCCGCGCACATCGAGGGCTGGCGGCGCGTGACCGACGCCGTGCACGCCGCGGGCGGCCGGATCTACGCGCAGCTGATGCACGGCGGCCGCAACGGCCACCCGCTGGCCCGCATCGACGGCGACCTGCCGCTCGCCCCCTCGGCCGTGACCCCGCCGGGACACGCGCACGGCCCGGACGGCGCCAAGCCCGACTATGTCGCCCCGCGCGAGATGACCAGGGACGACATCCACACGGCCGTCCAGGACTTCGTGGCCGCCGCCCGCAACGCCGTCGAGGCCGGTTTCGACGGGGTCGAACTGCACGGCGCCAACAGCTACTTGATCCACCAGTTCCTCGCCGACAACACCAACCTCCGTGACGACGAGTACGGCAGGGGATCGATCGCCGACCGCATCCGCTTCGCCGTCGAGGTGGTCCGCGCCGTCGCCGACGCCATCGGCGCCGAGCGGCTCGGCCTGCGGCTCTCGCCCGGCAATCCGCAGTTCGGCATGGCAGAGGCCGATCCGGCGCCGGTCTACCGCGCCCTGCTCGCCGAGCTCGACGGCCTCGGCCTCGCCTACCTCCACCTCACCGACAACGACCGCTATCCGGCCCTCGCCGACCTGCGCCCGCGCTGGCACGGCCTGCTCATCGGCAACGTCGGCGAGAACGGCGACCCGACGACGCGCGAGGCGGGCGAGGCCGTCCTCGCGTCCGGCCTCGCCGACCTCGTCTCGTACGGGAGGGCGTTCATCTCCAACCCCGACCTGCCCGCACGCCTCGCGACGGGCGCGCCGCTCCAGGAGATCGACCACGCGCACCTCTACACGAACGGCGCGCGGGGCTACACCGACTACCCCTTCCT
The DNA here is from genome assembly GCF_008704495.1 of Streptomyces kanamyceticus. Lineage (NCBI taxonomy): Bacteria > Bacillati > Actinomycetota > Actinomycetes > Kitasatosporales > Streptomycetaceae > Streptomyces > Streptomyces kanamyceticus. Next base: position 3,130,764 of record NZ_CP023699.1, on the reverse strand, counting down.
GGAGCGGGAGTTGGTGGCGTCCGGTCAGTCCGGTCAGTCCGGTCAGTCCGGTCCGGCCGGTCAGACCTCCACGAGCACCTGATCGAGGGATTTCCGTACGAGATCGGGGACCTCGCAGTCCGCCGCCGGATAGCCCACGGGGATCACCGCGAACGCCTTCTCGTTCTCCGGCCTGCCGAGCACCTGCGAGAGGAACCGCATCGGGCTCGGCGTGTGGATCAGCGCGGCGAGGCCCGACAGATGCAGCGCGGACAGGAGCATTCCCACCGCGATGCCGACCGACTCGTCGACGTAGTAGTGCTTGTGCTTGGTGCCGTCCTCGCCCAGCCAGTAGCGCTGCTGGAAGACGACGATCAGCGCGGGCGCGTCCGTCAGGTGCGGCTTCACCTCGTCCGTGCCGAGCGGGCGCAGGGCCGCGAGCCACTCCTCGCCGAGCCGCCCGTCGTAGGAGATCTGCTCCTCGTGCTCGGCGGCCTCGCGGATGCGGCGGCGGATGTCGGGGTCCTGGACGAGGACGAACGTCCACGGCTGCTGGTGCGCGCCGGACGGCGCGGTCGCCGCGCACGCGATGGCGTCCCGCACCACCTGCGCGGGCACCGGGTCGGTCGCGAACTGGCGCACCGTGCGCCGCTCGTCCATCCGCGTCCTCAACTCGGCCGCGTGCGCCAGTGATTCGGCCTCCGGCATGCGCTCCGGTCGGTAGGGCACGGAGCGGTAGGGCGCGCCGTGGATGGGGGTCCAGGCGGGGGTCCGCTCCTGCTGCTTTTCAGTCTCAGACATGGTCAGATTCTGCGGCGGGGGACGGGGTTCGCGCCATGGTGCAGACCAATTGTGTGGCGGGGGTGGCCGGTTCGACTGGCGATGGTGGCCGGTTCAGCTCCAGCCCGCGACGATCAGCGAGAGCCCGGCCGCGAAACCGGCGCCGAGCAGCGCCAGGTACCGCCCGTAGAACCGTCGGAACCGGTGCGCGAGAAATCCGAACGCTCCGAAGGCGAGGCCCACCGTGAGGGTGCGGGAGCCGCGCGAGAGGGCCGAGCGGGCCAGCCAGTCGGACGGTGCGACGTCGGCGCGGCCCGCCTCCCGCGCGTACACCTTGAAGGGGATCCCGTTCCAGGGCTGGTGCCGGACGGCTGCCGCCGACTCCAGCGAGAGTTCGTGGCGCACCTCGGAGCGCATCCGGTCCGTCGTCAGGGGGGCTGGCAACTGGGCGCCGAGGGTGGATATTTGGAGGGCCAGAAGGCCGCCCGCCAGGCTGCCCGCGAGTGCCGCGAGCGACAGCTTCAGGGCCCGGCGCGGCACCGCGACGCACGCGAAGGCGAGGAACAGTTCCGGCATCAGCGGCCAGCTCAGCGCCTCCGCGCAGGCCCAGAGGAAGGCGAGCGCGAGCCCGCGGCGGGTGTTCATGACCGCGGCGATCCGCTTGCGGGCCGCGGAGTCCCTGAGGGGTTCTTCGACCGTACGCCGATGCAGCGCGGTCACCGCGTCGCGCGCCTGTTCCGGCGTGGCCGACGCGGGGAGCGGCTCGCCGATGGTGACCCGTACGAGGGCGGGGCGGAGCCTGCCGTGTTTGGGCAGGAGCCGGTCCGTGCCCGCGATGCCTACGGGGACCACGGGCACGCGCGCGTGTTCCGCGAGCACGAGGGCGCCCCGGTGGAAGGAGCCGAGTTCGCCCGCCCGTGCGCGGGTGCCCTCGGGGAAGAGCACGACGGCGCGGCCCGCCCGGAGGTCGTCCGTCCGCGCCAGGAGGTCGGACATGCCGCCTCCGGTGCGGCGGACGGGGAAGCCCGCGGCGAGGCGGCTGCAGATGCGTCTGCGCCACGGTGAGGCGAACCAGTAGTCGGCGGCGGCGCCTATCGCGGGGGCGTGGTGGGCGTCCAGTGCGGCCAGGAGGGCGGCGGTGTCGGCGTGGGAGGAGTGGTTGGCCACGACGACGCAGCCTCCCGGGGGGAGGTGGCCTCGGCGTTCTACCCCTCCGGTGAGGGTGAGCAGGGATTTCCATAGGGCTCGGCGGAGTCGCGCTGACGCGGGGCTCCGCCCCGGACCCCGGTCCTCAATCGCCGGACGGGCTGAATTTCCTGCCCCCTCGTCCGCAGGCGCGGGGCCCACCACGGGGCTCCGCCCCGGACCCCGGTCCTCAAACGCCGGACGGGCTGAAATTCCCGCCCCCCGGGCTGAATTTGCCGACCGGCGGGCTGAAGTATCTGCGCGGCGCGCTGGATTCTGAGGCCTCACAGCGTCACCACCATCGTCGCCAGCAGTGCCACAAGAAGTGAGTCGATGCGGTCGAGGAGGCCGCCGAAGCCCGGGAGCCAGGTTCCCGCGTCCTTGACGCCCGCCTCGCGCTTGACCATCGACTCCAGGAGGTCACCGGCCACGCAGCCCGTCAGTACCGCCGCCCACAGAGTGGGGGAGAAGGCGGACAGCGCCGCCAGCGCCGCGGCCGTCGCGGCTGCGGCGCCCAGGACGCCCGCCCACGTCTTGTTCGGCGAGAGCGGGGAGAGGGGGCGGGACAGCGGGCCCGCGCGGCCCAGGGCCGTGCCGCCGCACCACGCGCCCACGTCGCCGAACGCCACCGCGACGCCCACCGCCACCGCCGTGTCGCCGAGCAGTACGAGGCCGGTCAGGGAGAGGGGGATCCACAGCAGGCCGAACGCCGTGCGGCACGCGCGCGTGAAGCCCGTCGAGGTGTCCGACGAGAAGAGCGCGATCGCTGTCGCGGCGAACAGGAGCAGGCCCGCCGTCCGCAGGTCGAGCGCTCCCGGTGCCGCCCACGCGAGACCGGGCAGTGCCACGGCCGCCGCCGCGAGCACCGCCTGTTCGCCGCGGGGCAGCGCCGCCAGCCGCGCGTACTCGCCGACAGCCACTACGCCGAGGCAGGCCGCCAGCGCGAACGTCCCCGCCGTACCGAGGAAGAACGCCCCCAGGAACAGCGGCGCCGCGAGTGCCCAGGTCCGCCAGCGCCTGCGCAGTTCCGCCCGCATCCGCACCCGCGAGGGCAGCGCCGCCACGGCGACCCCGCCCGCCCCGAGCACCCCCGCCACCACGGGCACCGCCCGCCCCGCGACCTCACCGGCCAGGAACGCCGCGCTCATCGCGCACCCGCCGTGCCCAACTCGCGCCACAACCGCGCCAGTCGCAGCCCCGCCGTCAGCACCGACCCCGCCGCGAGCACCGCGAGCACCGGCACCGTCGCGCCGGTCGCCGCCGCCACCACGACCAGCGCGCACCGCTCCGTCTTGCCGACCGGGCCGCCGTTGAGACGATCCGCGCCCGCCGCCGCGCCCGCGAGCGAGATCCAGGACGGCAGCGTCGCCGCGAGGCCAGCCGTCGCCACCAGCCACAGCGGGGCCAGCGGCAGGAACCCGGCGAGGACGATCAAGTCCGCGGCACGGTCGCCGAGTTCGTTGAGGAGGGCGCCCCTGCGGGTGGTGCGGCCCGTGTCGCGGGCCAGCGCGCCGTCCAGGTTGGCGAAGGCGAGGCGCGCGGCGAGGAACACCGCGACCGGCAGCGCCGCCACCGGAGCGGGCAGCCAGGCCAGCGCGGCGGCCGCGCCCGTCGCGCACACCACGCCCGCCGCCGTGAGGGTGTCGGGTGACACCTCGCGCCGGACCAGGGCGGCACGCGCGCCGGACAGTCTGTCCGCGTACCAGGGCTTGAGAGCGTAGAGGCCGTTCATGGTGTCGACTCTGCCGCCGGGAAGCCGCTGCCGAATCGGGGTGCGTACTCATCCGGGGCCTGAGTACGGTGGGTGGGTGACCTCCCTGCGTACCGCCCACACCAGCGATTTGACCCCGAGCGACCTGGTGGACACCCGCCGCCTCCTCGACGCGGCCTTCGAAGGCGACTTCAGCGACCAGGCCTGGGAGCACGGCCTCGGTGGCATACACGCCCTGGTGCGCGACGACTGGGGGGACCTCGTCGCGCACGGCTCCGTGGTCCAGCGCCGGATCCTGCACAACGGCCATTCGTCGCGCGTCGGTTACGTCGAAGCGGTCGCCGTCCGGCCCGACCGGCAGCGGCAGGGGCTCGGCGGGCAGGTGATGGACGCGCTGGAGCGGATCATCGACAAGGCTTACGACTTGGGGGCGCTCTCCGCGTCCGACGAGGGGCAGCGGCTCTACATCGCACGCGGCTGGCAGGAGTGGAAGGGCGCGGTCGGCACGCTCGGTCCCGACGGCGTGCTGCTCCTTCCCGACGAGGACCCGCCGCTGCTCTGGGGCGCGAACCTCGACCCGACGTACGACATGCTCATCGACTGGCGCGATGGCGACGTCTATTAGTTCGTGTATTAGTTCGTGCAGTTCGTGCAGTTCGTGCAGTTCGTTTAGTTCGTGGGCGCGTGGACGATCGTCTTTCCTCGGTTCTCGCCCAGCAGCATTCCCAGGAACGCGTCCACGATCCGGTCGAAGCCCTCGGTCACCGTCTCGTCGAGGCGTACGCGTCCGCTCTGCAGGTGCGGCACCACGAACTCGTACAACTCCTCCTGGAGATGCGGGTAGTCGCGGACGAGGAAGCCCTCCATGCGCAGGCTCTTCTCGACGATGTCCGGCAGATTGCGCAGTGCGTACGGCGCGCCCGTGGCGTTGTACTGCGCGATCGTGCCGATCCGTACGATGCGGCCCCGCTCGCGCAGTGCGGAGATCGCCGCCTCCAGCTGCTCGCCGCCCACGTTGTCGACGTACAGGTCGATGCCGTCGGGCGCGGCCTTGGCCAGGAGGTCGGCGGCCGGGGCCGCGTGGTGGTCGAAGACCTCGTCGTAGCCGACGTGTTCGGTCAGGTACGCGGCCTTCGCCGCCGAGCCCGCGCTGCCCACGAGCCGTCCCGCGCCCATCAGCCGGGCGAGCCGCCCGGTCGCCGTGCCGACGCCGCCCGCCGCCGCGGAGACGAACAGGTCCTGCCCCTCGCGGAGTTGGGCGATGCGGGTGAGGCCCACGTAGGCGGTGAGGCCGGTGCCGCCGAGGATGCCGAGGTAGGCGGAGAGCGGCACGCCGTCGAAGCGCGGAAGGCGGCGCACCTCGTCCGGGGCGACCACGGAGTGCGTGCGCCAGCCCTTGCGGTGGAGGACGATCTCGCCCTCGGCGAGCGCCGGGTCGCGCGATTCGACGACCCGGCCGATGGTCCGGCCCTCCAGCGGGGCGTTCAGCGCGAAGTCGCCGTCCATCATCTCGCGGTGGTACGGGTCGACGGACCAGTACAGGTTCTCGACCAGGGCGGTGCCGGGGGCGGGCACGGGCGGCGCGGACTCCACGAAGGCGAAGTGGTCCGGGGTGGGGAAGCCGTAGGGGCGGGCGGTCTGGTGCACGGTGAGCGCGGTCTCGGTCATGTCCGAGAACGTAGGCAGGAATGCGGATGCCGGGCAGCGGGTTGCGCTCATGGAACGCCCCGACCCATGAAGACTCCTCATAGAGGCAGGCAGGACCCCTGATGACGACAGCTTCCGGCAGTACGCCCGCGTCGGGTGCCGCCAGGGCCGGGGACCTCGCGCCCCACGAGCTCCGCATCCTCGTCGCCGTCGCGCGCGAGGGCGGGTTCTCCGCCGCCGCGGGGGCCCTCGGCGTCACCCAGTCAGCCGTCTCCCACTCGGTCCGCGGCACCGAGCGCAAGGTCGGCGCCGTGCTCTTCGAGCGGGGGCGCAAGGGAGCCGTGCCGACCGCCGCGGGAGCCGCCGCCGTCGCACACGCCCGGCGGGTGCTGCGGCTCCTCGACGCGCTGGTCAGCGAGGCCCGCGGGGCCGACAGCGGCACCGTCGAGGGGCCGCTGCGCATCGCCGCCTTCCGCAGCGTCGCCCTGCACCTGCTGCCCGCGGCCCTGGAGCGTCTCACCGCGCGCCACCCCGGCCTCGTGCCGGAGGTGCGCGTCGTGCGGGAGCTGGGCGCGGGCACGGCGGGCGAGGTCGCCGAGGGGCGCGCCGACCTGGGCATCGCGACGATCAGCGGCACCTCACCGGTTCCCGCGGGGCTCATCGGCGGCGTACTCGTCGAGGAGCCCTACTCCCTCGTCCACCCCGCCGGGCACCCGGACCCCCGCTCGCTGCCGCTGATCGACTGGCACGAGAACTGCGGCTCGTACACCAGGCAGTGGTGGGCGGGCCAGGACTGGATCCCGAAGGCGACCGTCCTGACCGAGGACGACGGCGCGGTGCTCGCGATGGTGGGCGCGGGGCACGGCATGGCGATCATGCCGGGGCTCTCGCTGACCGGAGCGCCGGACTCCGTGGAGATCACCGATCTCGGCGTGGACCGCCCGATCCGCTCCGTGGGCTATGTCACCACCCCTGAGCTGGCCAGATCCGTCGCGGTGCGGGCCCTCATCCGGGAGCTCAGGGAGTCCGCCGTCTCAGATAGTAGGAAGTCCGAGTAATTGTGGAGACAGGCGCTCCGTCCTCGCTTAGCTTGGTAGGAGCCGAACGTCTCGCTCGATCAAGCGAATGGCGGTCGTGAGCCGGAGCCCCACGCAGGCGAACCCTGTCGCTCCCCGCTCCCCGCCCCTCCGGCGTCTCGAATGCACCCGTCCCTCAAGGATTGGACCTCCCATGGCCGAGACGACCGTCCGTCGAGTCCGTCACACCTCCCGTACGAGCGATGCCGAGCGCAAGAACGCCGCCGCGGCCCTCCAGCGCGCCCTCGACCGCAGGGACAACGGCGGCGAGACGGGCCACTGAGCCGCATCCCGCGCTAGGTTCCCCGCACCACCTCGAAGTGGTCGACGCGCTCGCCGTTCTCGGCGAGCGCGGAGACCGAGAGCCTCGGGTGCGCGCCGGACGTCACCTCCACCGCGAGGAACGAGAAGCCGGTGTAGCGCACCCGTGACCACTCCACGGTGTCCGGGTCCGCCGCGCGGGACTTCGTCCAGCGGAAGGTCGCGATGCTCTCGCGATCGTGGACGTTGCCCTCGTAGCTGTCCTTGACGCCGGGGCCGAACCCGTAGAGGTCCTTGCCCGCGCCGCCCGCGGTGACGTACACGATGCCGTCGCGCGTCGGATCGGTCGACGCGCCGACCGGCACGGGCTTGCCGACCTGCCCGCCCTTGATGGCGTCGGTGCGTTCGTAGACGTGGTTGTGGCCGTTGATCACCAGATCCACCTGGTGCTCGGTGAAGAGCGGCAGCCACGCGTCGCGCACCCCGCCGTCCGAGGCGTGCGTCGACGTCGAGTAGGCGCAGTGGTGGAAGAACACCACGACGAAGTCCACCGACGGGTCCGCGCGCAGCGCGCGGAGCCGCCTGTCCAGCCAGGCGGTCTGCCGCCCCTGTGAGTAGCCACGGTTGGCGGGGATCTCGTACGAGACGTCGTTGGCGTCGAGGGCGACGACGCCGACGTTGCCGTACCGGAAGGAGTAGACGCCGGGCGCGGCCTTCGGATCGAAGCCGTTGCCGGGCAGCGACCAGCGGGCCGACTGGCCCCCGTAGCCGTTCGGCGAGTACCACGCCTCCATGTCGTGGTTGCCGGTCGTCACCATCCACGGCACGGACTTGGCCACGCACTCCGTCTGCGCGAGGAAGGTGTCCCACACCCGCGCGTCGTAGGTGTCCGATTCCTTGCCGTGCCCGGTGGTGTCGGCGTAGCAGATGTCGCCCGCGTGCAGGTGGAAGGCCGGGTTCTGGCCCAGGATCACCTGGTCGTTGGCGAGTGCGTGGTAGCTGACGCCCTGGTCGCCGAAGGCCGTGAAGGTGAACTTCTCCGCCCGTTCGGGGGCCGTACGGAAGGTGCCGACCGTGCCGAGCCGCTCGGGTGATGCCGGGTCGAAGCCGTCGTGGCCGACGCCGTAATAGTACGTCGTGCCGGGGCGCAGCCCGTCGAGGGCCGCGTGCAGGTAGTACTGCTCGACGGCCGGGAGCTTCTTGGAGAGGGCGGGCGTGTGCAGGTCGCGCACCTCGGCGGTGACCTTCTCGCCGAGCTCCCAGGGCTTCAACCCCACGCGTACGAAGGGGGACTTGACGGCGAGCGGCACCTGCCAGGAGATCCGCATCTGGGTCCTCGGGTCGGCCCCGAACGCCAGATGCCGCCCGAAGGGTGCCACCAGCGAGCCCGCGACGCGCGCCGGGGCGGACGGCGCGGCCGACACGCGGTACGCGGAGGGGGCGCCCTCGTGCGCGCCGCCCGAACTGCCGGTGAGCAGGCCCGCGCCGCCGGCCGCGCCCGCCGTGGCGAACGCTCCGGCGAGCACCCTGCGCCGGGAGAACCTCCCGCGCAGATACGCGTGCTGCTCCGGCATGCTCAGCCTGCTCGCGAGCTGTTCCGGTATGCCGACATCGGGGGTGTCCATGTCCGGAGAAGTTCCCAGCGCCACCCAACTCCCGCCAGACCTACGGGTGAAGAAGGAGTGTCCAAGTGATGGCGTACCCGCCGAGTGACCAGGCATGTCCGCATGCCGGACAGCGTGTGTCAGCCCCTGGGACGAAGAGTAGGCTGCCCGCATGTCGGCAAGCTCTCGCATCCTCAATCTCGCAGTCATCCCCGGAGACGGCATCGGCCCAGAGGTCGTGGCCCAGGGGCTCAAGGTCCTCAACGCCGTTCTCCCGCAGGACGTGAAGCTGGAGACGAAGGAATTCGACTTCGGCGCGAAGCGGTACCACGCGACCGGTGAGACCCTCACCGACGCCGACGTCGAGGCCCTCAAGCAGCACGACGCGATCCTCCTCGGCGCGATCGGCGACCCCTCGGTCCCCTCCGGCGTCCTGGAGCGCGGCTTCCTGCTGAAGCTCCGCTTCCTCTTCGACCACCACGTCAACCTGCGTCCTTCGAAGCTGCTCCCGGGCGTCGCCACGCCGCTCAAGGGCCAGCCCGAGATCGACTTCATCGTCGTACGCGAAGGCACCGAGGGCCCCTACACGGGCAACGGCGGCTCGATCCGCACCGGGACCCCGCACGAGGTCGCCACCGAGGTCTCCGTCAACACCGCTTTCGGTGTCGAGCGCGTGGTCCGCGACGCGTTCGCCCGCGCGCAGGCCCGCCCGCGCAAGAAGCTGACGCTGGTCCACAAGAACAACGTCCTGAGCTTCGCCGGTCACCTGTGGACCAACATCTTCACCAAGGTCGCGGCGGAGTTCCCGGACGTCACCACCGACTACCTGCACGTGGACGCGGCGACCATCTTCCTGGTCACCGACCCCGCGCGGTTCGACGTGATCGTCACCGACAACCTCTTCGGCGACATCATCACCGACCTCGCCGCCGCCGTCTCCGGCGGCATCGGCGTCGCGGCCTCCGGGAACATCAACCCGGGCCGTGAGTTCCCCTCGATGTTCGAGCCCGTGCACGGTTCGGCGCCCGACATCGCGGGCCAGGGCAAGGCCGACCCGTCGGCCACCGTCCTCTCCGTCGCCCTCCTGCTGCGCCACCTCGGGTACGAGCCCGAGGCCGCCCGCATCGAGGAGGCCGTCTCCGCCGACCTCGCCGAGCGCGGCGACACGGTCCGCAGCACCGAGCAGATCGGCGACGCGCTCGCCGTACGGGTAGCGGGCTGACCCGGTAGCGCGCGATCACACAGAAGCCGCCGGGTCTCCAAGGCACCCGGCGGCTTCTCGTATGCGGCCCCCGGGTGTCACCATCGACCCCCGGGCCGCATTCATGCCGTTTCTTCCTCGGGACCCCGCGAGCGATAATCGAACGTGGGGCCGTGAAAGACAGGGAAGCTCGGACGTCCTAGTACCGGAGGTACGGGCGTGAGCGCGGTCCGTCACCATCACACGTGAAGGACGAAGTACTCATGACGACGACGCCGACCATCGAGCTCAAGCCCTCATCGGCCCCGCTGGCTGCCGCGGAGCGCGAGGCGATCCTGGCCAACCCCGGGTTCGGCCGCCACTTCACCGACCACATGGTGACGATCAAGTGGACGGAGGGCCGCGGCTGGCACGACGGCCAGCTCGTGCCGTACGGCCCGCTCGCCATCGACCCGGCCACCAACGTCCTGCACTACGCCCAGGAGATCTTCGAGGGCCTCAAGGCCTACCGCCAGCCCGACGGTTCGGTGGCCTCTTTCCGCCCCGACGCCAACGCCCGCCGCTTCCAGGCGTCCGCCCGGCGCCTGGCCATGCCCGAGCTGCCCGTCGAGACGTTCATCGAGGCCTGCGACGCGCTGGTCAAGCAGGACAAGGACTGGGTGCCCGCGCACGGCGGCGAGGAGTCCCTCTACCTGCGCCCCTTCATGATCGCGACCGAGGTCGGCCTGGGCGTGAAGCCCGCCAACGAGTACCTCTTCATCGTCATCGCCTCGCCCGCGGGCGCCTACTTCCCCGGTGGCGTCAGGCCCGTCTCGATCTGGCTCTCCGAGGACCGCGTGCGCGCCGTGCCCGGCGGCATGGGCGACGCCAAGACCGGCGGCAACTACGCCGCGTCGCTGCTCGCGCAGGCGGAGGCGGCGGCCAAGGGCTGTGACCAGGTGGCCTACCTCGACGCGGTCGAGCACAAGTGGGTCGAGGAGCTCGGCGGCATGAACCTGTACTTCGTGTACGGGAACAAAATCGTCACGCCTACGTTGACCGGTTCGCTCCTCGCCGGTGTCACCCGTGACTCGCTCCTCACGGTCGCGCGTGACCTCGGCTACGAGTCCGAGGAGGGCCGCGTCTCCATCGACCAGTGGAAGACCGACTCCGCGAACGGCACGCTCACCGAGGTCTTCGCCTGCGGCACGGCGGCGGTCATCACGCCCGTCGGCACGGTCAAGTGCGCCTCGGGCGAGTGGTTCCAGAGCGAGGGCAAGCCGGGTGACGTCACGCTGAAGCTGCGTGAGGCCCTCCTCGACGTCCAGCGGGGTACGTCGCAGGACACGCACGGCTGGATGCACGACCTCGGCTGAGGGCTTGGGCGGTACGCACGACGGGGTCGGCCCCGGGAGTCTGGGCTCCCGGGGCCGACCCCTGTGCTTTGTCCTTCGCCCGCGGGCCGGTGGGGGCTGGCCGCGCAGTTCCCCGCGCCCCTAACGGGGCCCCGTTAGGGGCGCGGGGAACTGTGCGAGCAACTCGCGACGGCCCGCACGTGTCGAACTGTCAGGCGGAAGCTCCGTCAGGAACCCTGCTGGTCCGGCTCCGGCTTCGCGTCCGACTTCTCGTCCTGCTTGGGGACGTTCGACCCCACCGGGGTGAGCGGCCCGCTGGTGATCGCGTCGACGATGCCGAGCACCGCCGCCCCCGCCCCCTTGGCCGCGCGGACGCCGAGTCCGATGAGTTCTTCCATGTCGTACTCCCCGTGCTGCTATGCCCCCGCTGATCAGGTCCGTATCAGGCTACGTGATCGACGGACGCGGCCCGCGGCGTGGTCGTCAGCGCCAGATGGAGGGAGACCGCGAGCAGGCTGACGCCCGCGCCGAGCGTCCAGGACGCCGTGGCCCTGACGTGCCACCCCGCGCGGTACCAGTAAGTACCGCCCCTGGAGCGGCGGTTGAAGACCTGGAGGGCCTCCGCGTCGTACTCCCCGCGGCAGCGCGCGAAGCCGATCAGGGTGATCACCGCCCAGGGCGTACGCGACGACGCCGAGGATCAGCAGCGCCGTCATGCCGAGGGCGAGGACGCGCGAGAGCCGGAGCGGTACGCGGTAGCCGTGCACCGCGCCCGTCACGGTGGCGGCGGCGAGCAGGGCGTAGACGAGGGCGTACGAGAGTCCGCCCGTCGGCAGGCCGAGCAGGCGGTGCGGCGCGCCCACCGTCACGTCGCCGCCGATCCGGATGGTCAGCGCGGTGTAGCCGAGGGAGAGCAGCAGCCCGACGACGGAGCCGACCAGGCGGCCGCGCACGCCGAACTGCGCGCCGGACGAGGTCGAGAGGTTCGTGCCGGTGCGCAGCGAGACGAGGGCGAGCGGCGCGGTCAGGGCGGTGCCGATGACGGTGCCCGCCACCACCGCGCTCACCGACTCCCTTCCCCAAGCTCTTAATGAGCAGGGGAGACCCGGCGGAGGGTCGAGCCGATCAGGATCGACACGAGGTCACGAGGGCCGCTGGTGCGTTCCTCGTCCGGGATGGTGTCGACTCCGCGCTGTTCTATCGGCTGAGGCTGCCCCTGACGCTCGCTGGCTCTGGTCCCGATGGCTGCCCTACTTTTGAGCAGCGCTCAATGTGGCGCGAATGAACCCCTCACGTCAATGCTTCCCGCGTGCGGATTTCGTGGTTAGAGTGTTGCTCTAAATGTGAAACGTGATCGGCAACAGGGAGGAACGGCGCGTGCGACTCACGCCCACCGAACGCGACCGGCTGCTGCTCTTCGGAGCCGCCGAGCTCGCCAGGTCCCGCAGGGCGCGCGGCCTCAGGCTCAACGTCCCCGAGGCCACCGCGCTGATCGCCGACACGGTGTGCGAGGCGGCCCGCGACGGCGCACGGCTCGCCGAGGCCGTCGAGCGGGCCCGCGCGATGCTCGGCCCCGACGACGTCCTGCCGGGCGTCGCGGACGTGGTGACCGAGGTGCACGTGGAGGCCGTCTTCGACGACGGGTCCCGGCTCGCCGTGGTCTCCGATCCGATCGGACAGGGCCTCGGCGACGCGGCGCCCGGCGCGCTGCTGCCAGGGCCCGCCCACCAGGAACCCGAGCCGGTCGTGACGCTGGGCGTGCGCAACACCGCCACCGTGCCCGTCTCCGTGACGTCGCACTTCCACTTCTTCGAGGCCAATCCGCGGCTCGACTTCGACCGTGCGGCCGCGTACGGGATGCGGCTTGCGGTGCCGGCGGGCTCCTCCGTGCGGTTCGGTCCCGGCGAGAGTGTCGAGGTGGGGCTGTTGCCCATCGGCGGCGAGCGGATCGCGATCGGTTTCGCGGGTCTGGTGGACGGCCCGCTGGATGCGCCGGGTGCGAAGGAAGAGGCCCTGCGCAGGGCGGCGGCGTGCGGCTACCTCGGAGTGGAGGGGGAGCGATGAACCCGTATGAGTACGCGGCCACGCACGGCCCGCGCGCCGGTGACCACGTCCGGCTCGGCGACTCCGGTCTGACGATCCGGGTCGAGTCCGACGCGCAGAAGCACGGCGACGAATTCCTCGCCGGTTTCGGCAAGACGGCGCGTGACGGGCTGCATCTGAAGGCCGCCGCGGTGCGTGAGACGTGTGACGTCGTGATCAGCAATGTCGTCGTCATCGATGCCGTGCAGGGCATTCGCAAGGTGTCGATCGGGATCAGGGAAGGGCGGATCGCCTCCATCGGGCGGGCCGGGAATCCCGACACCCTCGACGGCGTCGACGTCGTCGTCGGCACCGGCACGTCCATCGTGTCGGGGGAGGGCCTCATCGCCACCGCCGGGTCCGTGGACACGCACGTCCACCTGCTGTCGCCGCGGATCATGGAGGCGTCGCTGGCGTCCGGTGTGACCACGATCATCGGGCAGGAGTTCGGGCCGGTGTGGGGTGTGGGCGTCAACTCGCCCTGGGCGCTGCGTCACGCGTTCAACGCCTTCGACGCCTGGCCCGTCAACATCGGCTTCCTGGGCCGTGGTTCGTCCTCGCACGACGCGCCGCTGATCGAGGCGCTCGCCGAGGGCGGCGCGTCCGGGTTCAAGGTGCACGAGGACATGGGCGCGCACACCAGGGCGTTGGACACGGCGTTGCGGGTGGCGGAGGAGCATGACGTCCAAGTCGCCCTGCACAGCGACGGGTTGAACGAGTGCCTGTCGGTGGAGGACACGCTCAGCGTGCTCGACGGGCGTACCATCCACGCCTTCCACATCGAGGGTTGCGGCGGTGGGCACGTGCCGAACGTGCTGAAGATGGCGGGTGTGCCGAACGTGATCGGTTCCTCGACCAATCCGACGCTGCCGTTCGGCCGTGACGCGGTCGCCGAGCACTACGGGATGATCGTCTCGGTCCATGACCTGAAGACGGATCTGCCCGGTGACGCGGCGATGGCCCGGGACCGGATCCGGGCCGGGACGATGGGCGCGGAGGACGTGCTGCACGATCTGGGGGCCATCGGGATCACCTCCTCGGACGCGCAGGGCATGGGGCGGGCGGGCGAGACCGTGCGCCGGACCTTCGCGATGGCCGGGAAGATGAAGGCCGAGCTGGGCCCGATGGAGGGCGATGGCGAGCGGGACGACAACGCGCGCGTGCTGCGCTACATCGCCAAGCTGACCATCAATCCCGCCCTGGCCCACGGCCTTGCCCACGAGGTCGGCTCCCTCGAAGTCGGCAAGATGGCGGACATCGTGCTCTGGCGCCCGCAGTACTTCGGCGCCAAGCCGCAGATGGTCCTCAAGTCCGGCTTCCCCGCCTACGGGGTCACCGGCGACCCCAACGCCGCCACCGACACCTGCGAACCCCTCGTCCTCGGACCGCTGTTCGGCGCGCACGGGGCGGTGCCCGCCGACATCTCCGTGGCCTTCGTCGCGCGGGCCGCCGTCGAACAGGGCAACGACCTCATGCCCACCCGGCGCAGGCGGGTCGCGGTGCGCGGCACCCGTGGCATCGGGCCCGCCGACCTGCTCCTGAACTCGCGTACCGGCGCCGTCGACGTGAACCAGCGCACCGGCCTCGTCACCCTCGACGGCGATCCGCTCCGCTCCGAGCCCGCCGAATCCGTCTCCCTCAACCGCCTGTACTTCCTGTGAGGACCCCGCGATGACCTTCCGCATGCCCCCCGAGTGGGCCCCGCACGAGCGCACCTGGATGGCGTGGCCCGGCCCCAACCCCACCTTCACGAACGAGCGGGAACTCGCCGAGGCGCGCACCGCCTGGGCGGGCGTGGCCCGCGCCGTGCGCCGCTTCGAGCCCGTCACCATGGTCGTCGGAACCGGCCAGAGCGAGTCCGCCCGCGCGCTCGTCGGCCCCGACGTGGAGCTCGTCGAGCGGGAGATCGACGACGCGTGGATGCGGGACATCGGCCCCACCTTCGTACGGAACGGTGACCAACTGGCCGCCGTGGACTGGACGTTCAACGGCTGGGGCGCCCAGGAGTGGGCCCGCTGGGAGCACGACGCGAAGATCGGCCGGTACGTCGCCGACCTCGCGGGCGTACCCGTGCACCCCTCGCCGCTCGTCAACGAAGGCGGCGGCATCCACGTGGACGGCGAGGGCACCGTCCTGCTCACCGACACCGTCCAGCTCGACCCGCACCGCAATCCAGGCCTGACCCGCGAGCGGGTCGAGGAGGAGATCCACGCCCGCATCGGCACCCGGAAGGCCATCTGGCTGCCGCGCGGCCTCACGGGCGACTACGGACAGTTCGGCACCCGGGGGCACGTCGACATCGTCGCCGCCTTCGCGGCGCCCGGCGTGGTCCTCGTGCACTCCCAGCGCGATCCCGCCCACCCCGACTTCGAGGTCAGCAAGGAGATCATCGCGACCCTGGAGGGGCAGACCGATGCCAAGGGCCGCACCCTGAAGATCGTCGAGGTGCCCGCGCCGACGGTCCTCGAGGACGACGAGGGCTGGGTCGACTACTCCTACATCAACCACTACCTCTGCAACGGCGGCGTCGTCCTGTGCGCCTTCGGCGACCCGAACGACGAGATCGCGGCGGGCATCTTCCGCGGCCTCTTCCCCGACAGGACCGTGACGCTCGTCGACGCCCGTACGATCTTTGCCGGGGGTGGTGGCATCCACTGCATCACCCAGCAGCAGCCGAAGGTGTGATCGATAAATCGACTAGGAGTGCTCCATGGCAGGTGACGGTCGGTCCCGCGCGCGGAAGAACGCCCCACCGCGTGAGGACGTGCTGGCCGCCGCCATGGAGATGATCGCCGAGCGCGGCCTGGAGAAGCTCACCATGGCCGCGCTCGGCCGCGCGGTCGACATGAGCTCCGGCCACCTCCTGTACTACTTCCGCACCAAGGACGAGCTGCTCCTTCGCACCCTGGAGTGGAGCGAGGGCCGCCTCGGCGCCGAGCGCGGCCGCCTCCTGGCCGGGCAGGGCACGGCCCGCGAGCGCCTGGACGCGTACGTCGAGCTGTACGTCCCCGACGGCACGGGCGACCCGCACTGGACGCTCTGGCTGGAGGTCTGGAACCGCTCCCTGAACGCCGACGAGCACGGCCGCGACCGGCAGGCCGCGATCGAGGGCGCCTGGCACCGCGACCTGGTGGCGCTGCTCGCCGAGGGCGTCTCGCGCGGTGAGTTCGGCGCGATCGACCCCGACCGCTTCGCGGCCCGCCTCAGGGCGCTGCTCGACGGCTTCTCGATCCATGTGGCGATCGGCCTGCGCGGCACCGGAAGGGCCCAAGTGCTCGCGCACGTACGGGAGTTCCTGGACGGGGCGCTCGCCACGGACGTCCGGCGGCCTGTCTAGGTTGTACGCAATCCAGCGGATTGCCTGCAGCCTGGCGGTGCGTTTGTATCCCCGTGGGCCCCGGTGTCGGGCCGGAGGCGAGACAGGTCTTTGGGGGAAGCCATGTCCACTGCCAGACGTGTGCCCGTTGCCAGACATGTGTCCGCTGCCAGACGTGTGTCCCTGAGTGTCGTGGTGGCCGCCGCGCTCGGGGCCGCCGCGTTACCGGCCACCGCGGCGCAGGCCGCGCCGCCGCCACCCGCCCCCAGGACCGAGCGGGTGAGCGTCGCGGCCGACGGGACCGAGGCCGACGGCGCGTCCGGCGCGGCGTCCCTGTCGGGCGACGGCCGCCACGTGGCCTTCCGCAGCGACGCCGAGAATCTGACGGAGGGTCACCAGGGTCCGTATGACTACGGATTCGTGCGCGATCTCCGCACGGGCGAGGTGACCCGGCTGAAGAACTCCATGGGCGCCCCCGTCATCAGCGACGACGGCCGCTACGCCGCGCACACCGGCTGGGGCACGCACGGCATCAACGTCTTCCTCACCGACCTGAGTACGGGGGAGCGCAGGCAGATCGACGGCAGGGGCTTCAAGGACAGCTCGGCCCACCCGTCCATCAGCGCGAACGGCCGCTACGTCGCCTATCACCTGCAGCCGCGCCACCCCGGGGATCCCGCCCGCGTCGAGGTCTACGACCGCGAGAGCGACACCCGCGAGGTCGTCAGCGAGGGACCGCAGGACTCGGCCCGCGACATGATCGACCCGTCCATCAGCGCCGAAGGACGCCACGTCGCCTACGAGGACAAGGGCACAGGGCAGGTCTGGCTCCGCGACCGCGCCACGGGCGGGCTCAGCCGTGTCGACGACGGCACCGCGTCCACGCTGGTGCAGGTCAACGGGCGCAGCGTCGCGATGAACTCCGCGACAGGCGCGTACGTACGCGATCTGCGCACCGGAGAGGTCCGGCGCCTGCCGGGCGCCCACGCGCAGGCCCTGAGTCGGGACGGACGCCAACTCCTCTACGGGGACGGGCAGTCGAACGTCCTGCTGCGCCGCCTCGCCAGTGGCCACGAGGTGACCGTCGGCCACGGCTCGGCGGGGCCCGGCGCGTTCGCCGCGACGGGGCGGGGCGTCGTCTACAGCTCGGAGGACACCGACATCGTGCCGGGCGACACCAACGGCCTGCGTGACGTCTTCAAGTGGACGGCGCGTTGAGGACCGGCGCCGCGACAGCCGTTCTCGCGGGGGTCGTCGCCCTGGCTCTCACCGGCGCCGACGCCGGAGCCACAGGCTGGGCGAAGCCGCCCGCGCCCCGCACCGAGCGCGTCAGCACCACGAGCGCGGGCGGGCAGCTGGACGGCCACTCCCGCCAGGGCGTGCTCAGCGACGACGGGCGCTACGCCGCCTTCTCCACGAAGGCCGTCGAGTTCGGCTGCGAGCGCAACGTCTACACCTGCCTACGGCTGAAGGACCGGGCCACCGGCGAGGTGACCGCGGTGCCCGGCGCGGACGGGTTCTCCTGGGCGCCCCCGGTCATCAGCGGCGACGGGCGCCACGTGGGCTTCACCGCGGGCACCAAGGTCCCCGTGCCCGAGGTGTACGACCGCACGACGGGCACCTCCGTGCGGGTCCTGCCGGAGTCCGACGGCGAGGCGTGGACCGGCGAGCTGTGGTCGCTCAGCCGCGACGGCGCCCACGTCGCCTACGGCGCGGGCACCCGCCCCCGGCCCACCCAGCGGCTGTACGTCCGCGACATGGCGCGCGGCACCGACGACCTGATCTCGGGCGAGGCGGACGGGGACAAGGAGTACGCCTCGGTGAGCGCCGACGGCACCCGCGTCGCCTACCAGCTGCGCACGGCGGGCGACGACTCCGCCGACGTCCTGGTCAGGAACCGCACGACCGGCAGGACCGTCCAGGTCGACAAGGGCCTGGGCAGGGCGGGCCTCGTCCAACTCGGCGCCGACGGACGGCAGGTGGTCTTCACCGCCGACGGCGGCACCTACGTACACGACCTGCGTACCGGCAGGACCCGGCACCTCGCACAGACACCCGCCGTCTCCGCGAGCCGCGACGGACGGTACGCGCTCATCGGCGCGGCCGACGGGGACACCCTGACGCTGCTCGACCTGCGCACGGGCAGCCGCACGCCCGTGGGCCCCGGCGACGCCGTGCCGGGCGCCGTCACGGCGCGGGGCCGCGAGGTGGCGTTCACCTCCGCGGCCACGGACCTGGTGCCGGACGACACGAACGGCGACTCCGACATCTTCGTACGCCACACACGCTGAACCACATCGGGGGACAAGACCATGTACTGCACCCAGCGCAACCGACTCGCCCTGGCCGTCGCGGCAGGCGTCGCCGCGGCCACCGTCATCGCCCTGCCCGCCGCCGTCGCCGTCCCCGCCGGGGTGCTGGCGCCCCGCACCGAGGGCGTCAGCGTCACCGCGTCGGGCGCGGCGGGCAACGACCGCTCCTCGCAGGAGTCGATCAGCAGGAACGGGCGCTACGCGGCGTTCGTCTCCGGCGCGAGCGACCTGGTGGCCGGGGACACCAACGGCCGGAGCGACGTCTTCGTACGCGACCTGCGCGGCGGCGGGACGGAGCGGATCGCCCTGGACGGGCGGGAGTTGAGCAGTCCGTCGCTGAGCGCCGACGGACGCTACGTCGCGTTCGTCGCCTCGACCGTCGAGGG
Organism: Streptomyces kanamyceticus; assembly: GCF_008704495.1. Classification (NCBI taxonomy): domain Bacteria; kingdom Bacillati; phylum Actinomycetota; class Actinomycetes; order Kitasatosporales; family Streptomycetaceae; genus Streptomyces; species Streptomyces kanamyceticus. Next base: position 3,111,890 of record NZ_CP023699.1, on the reverse strand, counting down.
CTGGCCGACCGTGCGGGACGTACGGCTGTACGACCGCAGGACCAAGAAGACCGAGCGCCTGGACGTCGAGCTGCCCGAAGGATTCCCCGGCGACAGCGCGGGCACGGTGTCCCTGAGCGCGAACGGGCGCTACGCCGTCTTCAGCACGGACGGGCCCCGCTTCGACGGCACGGCGGTCTTCCTGCGCGACCGGCGGACCGGCACCACCGAGCGGATCAGCCATCCGTACACGGGCGGCGACGGGGAGCGCGACGCGCACTCGCCGACCGTCAGTGACGACGGCCGCTACGTCGCCTACGCCAACTCCTTCGTGAACGGCCCGCGCGGCGACGACTGGAGCGACCTGTGGCTGCGCGACCGCGCGACCGGGAAGCTGACGCAGGTCGACCGCTCGTACGACGGGTCCAAGACCGAGAAGGAGTCCCTCGACGTCTCCGTCAGCGGCGACGGCCGCACGGTCGTCTTCGAGTCCCGCGACACCCATCTGGTGCCCGACGACAACGACGCCGCCTGGAACGTCTTCGTCCACGACGTCGCGAGCGGCACCAACCAGCGCGTCCACGGCACCCAGGGCGGCCCCGGCGAGGTGTACACCCGCTCGCCCGCGATCAGCGCCGACGGCCGCTACCTCACCTATATGTCGGAGCTGGCCGAGCCCGGCAGCGAGTACGGAAAGGAGTGGCCCACCTACCTCCGTGACCTGAAGAAGGGCACCACCACGCTGGTGACCCCGGACGCGGAGGGCGGCGCCGCGACCGCCAACGTCCTGCCCGGCGGCATCTCCGGCGACGCCCGACGCATCGCCTTCGAGTCGGCGGACGCCTCGCTGTTGCCCGGCGACGCCAACGACGGCGACGACGTCTTCGTGCGCCACGTGCGCTGAACCAGGACGACGCGGGCGGCGTGTCCACGCGCCGCCCGCATCGTGAGACAGGACCCCCATGGACGGCGAAAGCGTGGCAAGCTGCCTCCGTGCTCTCGTTCGCCATGATTATTGGCAGCAGGCGCGCCGGTCCGCAGTGACCGCCTCGTACCACCATGTACGGGCGGACACCGTCGTCCTCGACCCGCGCGCAAACCTCTCGTACCCGCGAGGGGTTTTTTCGTTTCCCGGCCCAACTGCAGCCGGACGCGGAGCGCGCGGGATCATTGAGGGCGGTGGAGCCGGTCCTTCCGGTAGACCGAGATCCAACACAGGAGCCAGATCAGCATGACGGAAACCAGCACACCCGACGATTCCTTCCACGTCTTCGACACGACGCTGCGCGACGGCGCGCAGCGCGAAGGCATCAACCTCACCGTCGCGGACAAGCTGACCATCGCCCGGCATCTGGACGACTTCGGCGTGGGCTTCATCGAGGGCGGCTGGCCCGGCGCCAACCCGCGCGACACCGAGTTCTTCGCGCGGGCGCAGCAGGAGATCACCTTCCGGCACGCCCAGCTCGTCGCCTTCGGCGCCACCCGCCGCGCGAACGCCAAGGCCGCCGAGGACCCCCAGGTCAACGCCCTTCTCGCGTCCGGCGCCCCCGTCATCACCCTCGTCGCCAAGTCCCACGACCGGCACGTCGAACTGGCCCTGCGCACCACCCTGGAGGAGAACCTGGAGATGGTCCGCGACACCGTCTCCTACCTGGTCGCCGAGGGCCGTCGCGTCTTCGTCGACTGCGAGCACTTCTTCGACGGCTACCGCGCCAACCCCGAGTACGCCAAGGCCGTCGTGCGCGCCGCGTCCGACGCGGGCGCCGACGTCGTCGTCCTGTGCGACACCAACGGCGGCATGCTGCCCGCGCAGGTCCAGGCCACCGTCTCCACCGTCGCCGCCGACACCGGCGCCCGGCTCGGCATCCACGCCCAGGACGACACGGGATGCGCCGTCGCCAACACTCTGGCCGCCGTCGACGCGGGCGCCACCCACGTGCAGTGCACCGCCAACGGCTACGGCGAGCGGGTCGGCAACGCCAACCTCTTCCCCGTCGTCGCCGCCCTGGAGCTCAAGTACGGCAAGCAGGTCCTGCCCGACGGCGCGCTGCGCGAGATGACCCGCGTCTCGCACGCCATCGCCGAGGTCGTGAACCTCACCCCCTCCACGCACCAGCCCTACGTCGGCGTCTCCGCCTTCGCCCACAAGGCCGGACTCCACGCCTCCGCGATCAAGGTCGACCCGGACCTCTACCAGCACATCGACCCGGACCTGGTCGGCAACCGCATCCGCATGCTCGTCTCCGACATGGCGGGCCGCGCCTCCATCGAGCTCAAGGGCAAGGAGCTCGGCGTCGACCTCGGCGACGACCGCGAGCTGGTCGGCCGCGTGGTGGAGCGGGTCAAGGAACGCGAGCTCCAGGGCTACACCTACGAGGCCGCCGACGCCTCCTTCGAGCTCCTGCTCCGCGAGGAGGCCGAGGGCAGGGCCCGCCGCTACTTCCGCGTCGAGTCCTGGCGGGCCATTGTCGAGGACCGCCCCGACGGCACGCACGCCAACGAGGCCACCGTGAAGCTGTGGGCCAAGGGCGAGCGCATCGTCGCCACTGCCGAGGGCAACGGCCCGGTCAACGCCCTGGACCGGGCGCTGCGCGTCGGGCTGGAGCGCATCTACCCGCAGCTCGCCAAGCTGGAGCTCGTCGACTACAAGGTCCGCATCCTGGAGGGCAAGCACGGCACGTCCTCCACCACGCGCGTGCTGATCTCCACCTCCGACGGCGTCGGCGAGTGGTCGACGGTCGGCGTCGCGGAGAACGTCATCGCCGCCTCGTGGGGCGCGCTGGAGGACGCGTACACCTTCGGTCTGCTGCGGGCCGGAGTCGAACCGGTGGAGTAGCCCTACCGGGTACGTCGTCGCGGGCCCGTCTGGGTTACGTTCGAAGCATGAGGAATCGGACGAAGCGGATCACCATCGTTCTGACGGGGCTGCTGCTCGCCCTGGGCGCCGTGTCGTTCACGGCACCCGGGGCCCTGGCGGCGTCCAGCACCTCGGTGGTGACCGACGCCTGGGAGAAGAGTCCGGTGTACGTCGACCCGGAGGCGTCCGACCAGCTGTCGGCAGCCCAGGCCGACGCCCTCGCCGAGAAGATCAAGAAGGCGGACAAGCCGGTCTTCGTCGCGGTCCTGCCGAAGAGCTTCCCGCGGCCCGAGCTCTTCCAGAAGCTGCGCACCGAGACGGGCGTGACCGGCGTGTACGCGGTACGCCTCGGCAACGCCTTCGACGCCAAGGCCGACCACTCCGTCCTGACGAAGAACGCCGTCGGCAACCTCGTCTCCCTGGTCCAGGGCGAGGACGCGAACACGCAGCTCAACCGCTTCGTCGACCAGGCACTCGTACAGGCGAAGGGCCAGGCGCCGCAGTCCTGGGGCGGGGGCGGCGGCTCGGACGACGGCGTTCCGGTGGGCGCCCTGATCGGCGTCGGCGCGGTCGTCGTGGCAGGCGGCGCGGGCGCGTACGCGGTGGTCAGGCGCAACAGGCGGCGCCGCGAGGAGGAGCAGCGCGAGGCGCTGCGCAAGCTGGCGGTCGTGGTCGACGAGGACATCACCGCCTTCGGCGAGGAGCTCGACAGGCTCGACTTCCACCCGGCGGAGGCGGGCGCCGACGACGCGATGCGCGCCGACTACGAACGGGCCCTCGACGCCTACGAGAAGGCGAAGTCGTTCATGGCGGCGGCGACGCGCCCCGAAGAGGTGCGGGGCGTCACCCAGGCCCTGGAGGACGGCCGCTTCTCGCTCGCGCTGCTCGCCGCCCGCAGGGAGGGCAAGGAGCTGCCGGAGCGGCGCGCCCCCTGCTTCTTCGACCCGCGGCACGGCCCCTCCGTCCAGGACGCGCACTGGACACCGGCCGGCGGCGCCGAGCGCGAGGTCCCGGTCTGCGCGGCCGACGCGGCCCGCCTGGCCGACGGGCAGGACCCGATGGTGCGCACGGTGACCGACGAGTCCGGCGGCCGGCGGCCCTACTGGGAGGCGGGCCCGGCGTACGGCCCGTGGGCGGGCGGCTACTTCGGCGGCGGCATCCTGCCGGGCCTCCTGGTCGGCACGATGCTCGGCGGCATGATGGCGAGCCCGGCCTACGCGGCCGACTACGGCTCCGGCTACGGGGACTTCGGCGGCGGCTACGACGGCGGCGACTTCTCCGGGGCGGACTTCGACCCGGGCGACTTCGGGGGCGGGGACTTCGGTGGCGGTGGGGACTTCGGCGGCGGTGGGGACTTCGGAGGCGGCGGCTTCTGAGCGGGGCGCCCCGTAAGGGGCGCGGGGAACGGCGCGCCCAGCCCCCACGAACCCGCGGCTGCGAACCGACCCTTCAGTCACCCTGGGGCGCAGGCGCAGGCGCAGGCGCAGGCGCAGGCACCGGACCTGACACCCGCCCCCCACGGGGCACTGCCCCGGTCCCGGCGGCGGGGCCAGTCACCGCCCACCGCCCCGAGTGCCCAGGCGGCAACGCCAAGTCCCTGCGCACAGCCGCGTAATACCCTTCGCGGGCGCCCCGCTGACGCTCCAGCAGATCGGCCCACGCCCCCGGATCCCGCCGATCCGCCCGCAGGAAACGCTCCATCTCGATCACGGCGACGACCCACGTCCGCGCCTTGTCCACCACGTCGGGCGCCCCGAGCAGCAGCAGCGCCTCACCCGCGGGGTCGCGCGCGTCGGCGGCCTCCGTGAAGTCCCGTTCCGCGGCCTCGGGGGAGAGGGGATGGGGATGCGGGTCGTTGCCGAGATGGGCGGCGACCCGGTAGGTCAGCGTGACGGACTGCTTGAGGACTCGGGCGTACTCGGTGTAGACGGCGAGTCTGCGCTCCTCCCAGCGGGCCTCCTGCTCGCGCCGGAAGCGGGCCCGGTCGCCGCGCATGATCGCCACGTACGAACCGAGCGCACCGATGATCACGCCTATGAGGGCGGGGAGTTGCTGCATGAACTCGGACACGACGGAACCGTAGCGCGGCCGTCGTGGGTACGTTCGGGAGATGACTTCAGTGATCCTTCTGCTCTCCGGAAGCATGCGCTCGGGCTCGTCGAACGAACTCGTCCTGCGCACCGCGCGCGCGGCGGCGCCCGAGGGGATACGCGCCGTGCTGTACGAGGGGCTCGGCTCGCTGCCCCACTTCAACCCCGACGACGACGGGGACCCGCTGCCCGCCCCGGTGGCCGAGCTGCGCGCGGCGATCGACGGGGCGGCGGCCGTCCTGGTCTGCACCCCGGAGTACGCGGGCACGCTCCCCGGCTCTTTCAAGAACCTGCTCGACTGGACGGTCGGCGGCACGGAGATCGGCGACAAGCCCGTCGCCTGGGTGAACGCCGCGGCGCCCGGCCGGGGCGAGGGCGCGACGGCCACGCTCCGCAGCGTGCTCGGCTACACCGGCGCGGCGGTCGTGGAGGAGGCGTGCGTACGCCTCCAGGTGGACCGGGGGTCCCTCGACGAGGACGGTCTCATCGGGGACCCCGCGGTCCGCGAACAGCTGGCGAAGTCGCTCGCCCTGCTCATTCGCCGCCCTTGACGTCCTTGATCGCGGAGATGTCGAAGTTCAGCTTGATCTTGTCGGAGACCAGCACTCCGCCGGTCTCCAGGGCGGCGTTCCAGGTCAGGCCCCACGCGGAGCGCAGGATCTCCGCCTTGCCCTCGAAGCCCACGCGCTCGTTGCCGAACGGGTCCTTGGCCAGGCCGTTGAACTCCAGGTCGATGCTGAGCGGCTTGGTGGTGCCGAGGATCGTCAGGTCACCGGTGATGCGGTAGTCGTCGCCACCCAGGGACTCCGCGGCGGTGGAGCGGAACGTCATCTGCGGGAACTCGTCGGTCTTGAAGAAGTCCGCGCTCTTCAGGTGCCCGTCGCGGTCCGCGTTGCCGGTGTCGATGCTGTCCATGGTGACGTCGATGGAGGCCGTGGACCGGGACGGGTCCGCGCCGTCCAGGCTCAGCGTGCCGGAGGCGTCGCGGAAGGAGCCCTTGACGTTGGTGACCATGGCGTGCCGGGCGACGAAGCCGATCGTGCTGTGCGCGGGGTCGATCGTGTAGGTGCCGGTCAGCGCGGCGAGATCGGCGCTCGCGGGGGCCGGTGCGGCGGCCGTCGCGGTGGTGGTGTCCGTGTCGTTCTTGCGGTTGAAGAGACCCATGACGTGCTCCTTGGGGGACGGGCTCCGGTGCGGAGCATCTGTTGAATGTTCAACGAGATTGAATGTAGCGCGATTCGGTTCAATATTCAACCTATGTCGGAAAGTGTCCTGTCGATCACTTAACGCGACTGACGTCCAGTGTCTCCATGTCCTGAGGATTCCGCGCGACGTGTGCGAGCCACTCGCGGGCGACGGAGGCGGCGGGCTGGGTAGTGACCGCGCGGGCGTGGTGCCGCATGGGGCCACGGTGGCGCCAAATTCGCCCCGCGCCGAGGTGTCCATGCTCCCGGGGTGGAGATTCGTCGGCTGGTGCCACGCGGATGGCGTCCCTGACCTGCGAAAACACCCTCTTCGGCACCTCGTGGCGCCAAATCCCCCGCCACGGCTACTTGCAATGGCATCATCGTGGCGCCATGATGGTGCCATGAACCTCACGCAGTACGTCGATCAGCTCAGGCAGGAGCTCGCGGTGGCCGCCGAAGCAGGCGGTGACGACGCCCGCGCCCTCGCCGAGCGCCTCACCGCACCGCTGGAGTCGGCGGCCCGGCTCACCCTGCTGAACGCGCTCTCCGCCGCCGCCGAAGAGATCACCGGCGAGCTCGTGCCGGGCTCGGTCGACCTGCGGCTGCGCGGACTCGACCCCGAGTTCGTGGTGACGCTGCCGCCCGCGGCGGAGGCGTTCGACGCCCAGGCCGAGTACGAGGCGCTCATGGCGCCGCCCCCGGCCCCGGCGCCGCCGCCCCCGCCGGCCGCCCCCGACGCCGGGGACGACGGCGGCACCGCGCGCATCAACCTCCGTCTGCCCGCCCACGTCAAGTCCCGCGTCGAGGAGGCCGCGAACCGCGAAGGGCTCTCGGTCAACGCCTGGCTGGTCCGCGCCGTCTCCGGCGCCCTGGACCAGCCCGAAGGCGGCCGGGCGGCGCGGGGCGCGGGGCGCCGTGACGCCCACCAGAACTTCGGGAGCGGCTTCACCGGCTGGGTGCGGTAGGCCCGCCCCCCGGGCGCGCGACCTCACGGCTTCCGCCGTGCGACCTCACCGCCACCCGGCACGCGAACCCACCGCCACCCGGCACGCGAACCCACCGCTTCCGGCGCACGCCTCACCGCTTCCGGCGCACGACTTCACTTCTCACCGAGCCAACAGGACGGGACAGCCATGCCTACTTTCGACACCCCCAAGCCCATCTCCGCCTCCGTCGAGTTCTACGTCGGAACCCTCCGGATCGTGGCGGAGGACCGCGCCGACACCGTCGTCGACGTCCGCCCCACCGAGGCCTCCAGTGACCTGGACGTCAAGGCGGCCGGGCGCGTCCGCGTCGAGTTCGCCAACGGCAAGCTGCTGGTCAAGGGCCCCAAGGAGCACTCGCTTTTCAGCAGGACGAGCCCGTCGGTCGACGTGGAGATCCTGCTGCCCGCCGGATCCGAACTGCGGGCCGCGACCGCCATGGCGGGCCTCGCCGCCCACGGCAGCCTCGGCGACTGCTCGTACAAGACGGGCGCCGGTGACATCCAGGTCGAGCAGGCGGGCGCGCTGGACCTGAACACCGGCTACGGCGAGGTGTCCGTGGGCCGCGCGACGGGCTCGGTCGAGGTCTCCACGTCCTCCGGCGAGGTGCGCGTCGGCGAGATCGCGGGGACCGCGGGGATCAAGAACTCCAACGGCCCGACCAAGATCGGCGAGGTCGCCGGTGACCTCACGGTGCGGGCCTCCAACGGCAGCGTCACCGTCGACCACGCGGGCGCCGACGTCACCATCAAGACCGCCAACGGACCCGTAACGGTAGGGGAGTTGGTGCGCGGCTCCGCCGTGCTGGAGAGCGCCGCCGGCAAGATCGAGATCGGTGTCCGCGAGGGCACGGCCACCTGGCTCGACGTGCGGACCAAGGCGGGCACCGTACGCCAGTCCCTGGAGGAGTCGGGGGCGCCGGGCGAGTCCACGGACGCGCTCAAGGTGCGGGCCCGCACCTCGTTGGGCGACATCGTGATCCACCGCGCCTGACGCCGCCCCCGCCCCAGCGCCGCCCCACCCCCCGTACCTCCCCCCTCCGCCCCTCTGCTGCCGCCCAGGCAGCCGCCCGGGATCAGTTTCGAACTGGTGTCCGGTGTCGAGGCTGCCCACACCCGAAAAGGAACGGACATGGCAACGCCTCATCCCGCGCGACCGGCGGCCATCACCGCCACCGGTCTGCGCAAGTCCTTCGGTGAGAAGACCGTCCTCGACGGCATCGATCTGCACGTCCCGCAGGGCACGATCTTCTCCCTGCTCGGCCCCAACGGCGCGGGCAAGACCACCGCCGTGCAGATCCTGTCGACGCTCATCACCCCCGACGCGGGCGACGTGCGCATCGCGGGCCACGACCTGCGCCGCGAGCCCGACGCGGTGCGTGCCGCGATCGGCGTCACCGGCCAGTTCTCCGCCGTCGACAACCTCCTGACCGGCGAGGAGAACCTGATGCTCATGGCCGACCTGTACGGCTTCGGGCGCCGCGGGAGCAGGCAGGTCGCCGCCGACCTCGTCGAGAGGTTCGACCTCGTCGACGCGGCGCGGAAGCCTGCCTCGACCTACTCGGGCGGCATGCGGCGCCGCCTCGACATCGCGATGACCCTCGTGGGCAGCCCCCGCATCATCTTCCTCGACGAGCCGACCACCGGCCTCGACCCACGCAGCAGGCACGGCATGTGGGAGATCGTCCGCGAGCTCGTCGCCGACGGCGTCACCATCTTCCTGACCACGCAGTACCTCGACGAGGCCGATCAACTCGCCGACCGCATCGCGGTCCTGAGCGGCGGCAAGCTGGCCGCCCAGGGCACCCCCGCCGAACTCAAGCGGCTCGTCCCCGGCGGCCACGTCCAGCTGCGCTTCGCCGACCTCGAAGGGCTGGAGAAGGCCGCGCGGTTGCTCGGCGTCGGCACCCGCGACGACGAGGCCATGACCCTCCAGGTCCCCAGCGACGGCAGCCTGAAGTCCGTCAAGGCGGTGCTCGACTGGGTCGACGCCGCCGAGATCGAGGTCGAGGGACTCGGCATCGACACCCCCGACCTCGACGACGTCTTCTTCGCCGTGACCGGCCGCCCCGACCACCAGGAAGTGACGACCCGATGAGTACTGTCACCAGCACCCCTGCCGCCGTGCGCACCCGGGGCCCCGCCCCCGCCCCCACCTCCGCGCTGCGGAACTCGATGACGATGCTGCGCCGCAACCTCATGCACGCGCGGCGCTACCCGGCGATGACGATCAGCCTGGTGAGCATGCCGATCGCCATGCTGCTGCTCTTCAACTACGTCTTCGGCGGCACGATGTCGGCGGGCATCGGCGACGCGTCATCCGGCGAGTACATCGACTACCTGGTCCCCGGCATCCTGCTGATGGCCGTCGGCTCCGGCGTCCTGCCCACCACGGTCGGCGTCTGCACCGACATGACCGAGGGCATCGTCGCCCGTTTCCGTACGATGCCGATCAACGGGGCGTCGGTCCTGACGGGCCGCGCAGTCGGCGCGGTCGTCCAGACGCTGCTCAGCATCGTCCTGCTCCTCGGTGTCGCCTTCCTGGTGGGCTTCAGGTCCGGCGCCGAACCGCTCGAATGGGTCGCGGCGGCCGGGCTCCTCACGCTGATGTGCGCCGCCCTCACCTGGCTCGCTGTCGCGCTCGGCCAGCTGGTCCAGGCTCCGGAGGCGGCCAGCAGCGTCGCCCTGCCCTTCTCCTTCCTGCTGCCCTTCCTCAGCAGCGCGTTCGTGCCGCTCGACTCGATGCCGGGGTGGCTGAGCCTCTTCGCGGAGTGGCAGCCGTACACCGCCTTCATCGAGACCCTGCGCGGGCTGCTGCTCGGCAGCGAGATCGGCAAGTTCGGTCCGTTGGCGGTGGGTTGGGGCGTGGCCATCACGCTGCTCGGCTTCTTGTGGTCGCGTTCGCTCTTCCGTCGCGACGCGACGCGATAGCTCCGCGCTTGGACGGGATCGGTTGTCGGGGCGCTGCGGGCCCGCTGTGGCTGGGCGCGCGGTTCCCCGCGCCCCTTACGGGGCCCGGACCAATCTCTGTCAGAGGTATAGACAGCGCTTTCTATCTGTTGATAGGCCCCTGTCGCATGACGCCCACCCGTCGCACATTTCTCGCCGCAACCGCTTTCGGTACGGCCGGAGCCGCCGCCATGTTGAACCTCCCTTCCCAGGTGTACGCCGCCGAAGCGGACGACGAGTTCGAGACCCTGCGCAAGCGCTGGCTGGAGATATCCCTCGGTACCGGCTACGACCCCACCGCCGAGCCGTACGCCGCCCGTCTGAAGGAGATCGGCGAACTCGCGCGCGGCTTCCGGGCGTCGATGGCTCCCGCCGCCAACTCCCTGTGGCCCACCGCCCCGTTCGACCCGCCGGCAGGCATCACCCTCAGCTACAGCAGGCTGTGGACGATGACCCAGGCGTACGTGTACGAGGGGACGGGGTCCACCGGGGACGCCGGACTGCTCGACGGCATCCTGCGCGGGCTCGACCACGTGGGCGCCACCGTCTACAACGCGTCCACCACCCGCTACGGCAACTGGTGGGAGTGGCAGATCGGCAGCCCGCGCCTCCTGATGGACATCGTGGCCGCGCTGTACGACGAGCTCACCGAGGAACGGCGCGAGGCCGCCTTCGCCGCCGTCGACCACTTCGTCCCCGACTCCGCGATCGGCGACTACACCGGCACGTCGACCGGCGCCAACCGCGTGGACCTGTGCCGCTCCGTCGCCCTGCGCGGCGTCCTCGGCCGGAACCCGGCCAAGGTCGCCCTCGCCCGCGACGCGCTCTCGCCGGTCTTCCCGTACGTCACCAAGGGCGACGGCCTCTACGCGGACGGCTCGTTCATCCAGCACACCTGGGTCGCCTACTCCGGGACGTACGGCCAGGTCATGCTCGATGGACTCGGGCGGCTGTTCGCCCTGCTCGCCGGGTCGACGTGGGAGGTCGAGGACCCCGAGAAGCAGATCATCCTGGACAGCGTGGAGCACGCCTATGCCCCCCTCGTCCTGGACGGCCTCGCCATGGACAGCGTCAACGGCCGTGCCGTCAGCCGCGGTTACCTCAAGGGCGACGACCGCAAGATCATGCGCAGCGACCACTTCCACGGGCAGGGCCTGATCGCCGCCATGGCCATGCTCGCGGGCGGCGCGAGCCCCGCGGAGCGCACCCGCTGGCACGCGCGGATCAAGGGCTGGATCGAGCGGGACACCGTCACCCCGATCCTGGCCGCCCGGCAGCTCGGCGTCGCCGACCTCGCCCGCCTGCACGCGGTGGCGGACTCCGCCGTGCGGGCCGCGCCCGAGCCGGTCGGGCACCGGCTCTTCGCCGCCATGGACCGTGCCGTGCACCGCCGCCCCGGTTTCGCCGCGAGCCTCTCGCTGGCCTCGGAGCGGATCTCGTACTACGAGTGCGGCAACGGCGAGAACCCGCGCGGCTGGCACACGGGCGCCGGAATGCTCTCCTGGTGGCCCGCGGGAAAGCCGTCGGACCAGTTCACCGACTGGTTCTGGCCGACCGTCGACCCCTACCGGCTGCCCGGCACGACCGTGTCCACCAAGCGGCTCGCCGACGGGGCGGGCGGCGAGTGGGGCGCGGCCAGGCCCGCGGTGAGCTGGGTCGGCGGGGCCACGGACGGCGAGTTCGCCGCGGTCGGCCAGCACCTCAAGGGCCTCGGCTCGACCCTTCAGGCCCGCAAGTCGTGGTTCTGTGTGGCCGACGCCGTGATCTGCCTCGGGGCGGGGATCACCGCGACCGACGGCGTCCCCGTCGAGACGGTCGTCGACAACCGCAACCTGGGCGAGGCGGGCACCGCGGCCCTCACCCTCGACGACCGCCGAGAACCGCGCTGGGCCCATCTCGAAGGGCACGGCGGCTGGGTCTTCCCCGGCGGCACCGGGGCCCTGAAGACCCTCCGCGAGGAGCGCACCGGAGCCTGGTCCGACATCAACTCCACCAGCTCCACGGAGCGCCGCACCCGCCGCTGGCAGACGCTCTGGCTCGACCACGGCACCGACCCCGAGGACGCCGCGTACGTCTACGTGCTCATGCCGGGAGCCTCGCGCCGCACCCTCGCGGCCCGCTCCCGCGACCGGGGCTGGTTGTCGGTCCTCACCAATTCGGCCACGGTCCAGGCAGTGGCCGTCGACTCGCTCGGCCTGACCGCGGCCAACTTCTGGCAGGCGGGACGGGCCGGGAAGATCGCCGTCTCCCGGCCCGCGAGCGTGCTGGTCCGCCGCCGGGGGAGAAGCGCTACGGTTCATGTGAGCGAGCCTCCGCGCACCGGAGAACCCCTCGAATTCACCTGGAACCGGCCAGGACTCCGGGTCGTCGGCAAGGATCCTTCGGTGGAGGTGCTCGGCACGGGCGGGGCCTTGCGGCTGCGGATCGCGCCGGGGACCGCGTGCGCGAGTCACCGGTGTGAGGTGTCTCTCATCTGACCCGGGTCCCCGGAAGGATCGCTTCCGGAGGGATCTTTTGTGGAATCCCTACAGCTGGCGGGGGGCTGAACAGTCACTTCTTCAGTAACCCCGCCCTCTTCTGTTCGGGGCTGCCAGGAAAACGGCCCGGAGACTGTACAGAGTCGACGGTCCGTTTCCATGGCGCTGCTCCGTAAGGTCGATCCATGACCGTTTTGGACGAGACCGCTTCCGCCGGTGATTCGGCGGGCGAGCCCACCGACGCGCGTGGCCGCGTGGCCGAGCTGCACGGGATCCGTGCCCAGGCGCTGCGCGGGCCCAGCGAGAAGGCGACCGAGGCGCAGCACGCCAAGGGCAAGCTGACCGCACGCGAGCGGATCGAGCTGCTCCTCGACCCGGATTCGTTCAACGAGGTCGAGCAGCTGCGCAGGCACCGCGCCACCGGCTTCGGCCTGGAGGCGAAGAAGCCGTACACCGACGGTGTCATCACCGGCTGGGGCACGGTGGAGGGCCGCACGGTCTTCGTCTACGCCCACGACTTCCGGATCTTCGGCGGCGCCCTGGGCGAGGCCCACGCCACCAAGATCCACAAGATCATGGACATGGCCATCGCGGCCGGTGCCCCGCTGGTCTCCCTGAACGACGGCGCGGGCGCCCGCATCCAGGAGGGCGTCTCCGCCCTCGCCGGGTACGGCGGCATCTTCCAGCGCAACACCAAGGCGTCCGGCGTCATCCCGCAGATCTCGGTGATGCTCGGCCCGTGCGCGGGCGGCGCGGCCTACTCGCCCGCCCTGACCGACTTCGTGTTCATGGTCCGCGAGACCTCGCAGATGTTCATCACGGGACCCGACGTGGTCCGCGCGGTGACCGGCGAGGAGATCTCGCAGAACGGCCTGGGCGGCGCCGACGTGCACGCCGAGACGTCGGGCGTGTGCCACTTCGCGTACGACGACGAAGAGACCTGCCTGGCCGAGGTCCGCTACCTGATCTCGATGCTCCCCTCCAACAACCGGGAGAACCCGCCGGCGCACGAGTCGGAGGACCCGGCCGAGCGCCGCTCGGACGTCCTGCTCGACCTGGTCCCCGCGGACGGCAACCGTCCGTACGACATGACCAAGGTCATCGAGGAGCTCGTCGACGACGGCGACTACCTGGAGATCCACGAGCGCTGGGCGCGCAACATCATCTGCGCCCTGGCCCGCCTGGACGGCAAGGTCGTCGGCATCGTCGCCAACCAGCCGCAGTCGCTGGCCGGTGTCCTGGACATCGAGGCGTCCGAGAAGGCCGCCCGCTTCGTGCAGATGTGCGACGCCTTCAACATCCCGATCCTCACCCTGCTCGACGTCCCCGGCTTCCTGCCCGGTGTCGACCAGGAGCACGGCGGAATCATCCGGCACGGCGCCAAGCTGCTCTACGCGTACTGCAACGCGACCGTGCCGCGGATCTCGCTGATCCTGCGCAAGGCCTACGGCGGCGCGTACATCGTCATGGACTCGCAGTCCATCGGCGCGGACCTGACCTACGCGTGGCCCACCAACGAGATCGCGGTGATGGGCGCCGAGGGCGCCGCCAACGTGATCTTCCGGCGTCAGATCGCCGCCGCCGACGACCCCGAGGCCATGCGCGCGCGCATGGTCAAGGAGTACAAGGCCGAGCTGATGCACCCCTACTACGCGGCGGAGCGCGGCCTCGTCGATGACGTCATCGACCCCGCCGAGACCCGCGAGGTGCTCATCAAGTCCCTCGCGATGCTCCGCAACAAGCACGCCGACCTGCCCTCGCGCAAGCACGGCAACCCTCCGCAGTAATCCTGCGCCGCAGTAGCCCACAAGGAGAACGCTGCACATGACCACCCCCGACATCCGCGTCGAGAAGGGCCACGCCGACCCCGAAGAGGTCGCGGCCATCACCGCCGTCCTGCTGGCCCGCGCCGCGGCCCAGCCCACCGCTCCGGCGGCCCGCCGCGGCCGCGACAGGGCGGGCTGGCGCCGCCTGGAGCGCACCCCGGGCTTCCGGGCGCCGCACAGCTGGCAGGGCTGATTCCCCGCTCACGGCTGCCCCGCCCTCCCACCGGAGGGCGGGGCTCAGCTGTTCCTGCGGTGGGTGCGGCCGTCCGGAGTGCGGCAGCTGCGGATCGTGCACGTGGGCGGCAGCTCCAGGCCGAACGGCAGGACGCATTCGGAGGCGAACCGCAGACACCGGGGGAAGGCGCCGCGCAGCGGCGGCCAGTCGCCGAGGTCGAAACCGCACAGCTCCAGGGCCGTCAGCCGGCCCGAGCGCACCATCTCGTCGATGCCGCGCGGCCGGCCGCTGCCCACCAGGACCAGCCGGGACAGGTGGGGGAGCCGGTCCAGCGCCGTCAGGTCGTACCCCTCGGAGATCTTGTTCAGCTCCAGCTCGGCCAGCGAACCGGGCAGGGCCAGCTCATCGAGCGGCGGCAGCGACGACCACGACCGCAGGGCCAGCATGGCCAGCGCTCCCAACCCGTCGAACCGCACGTTCCGCAAGTGCCCCTGCCCCGCAAGGCCCAGCGCCTCCAGCTCCGGGCGGGCGGTCACGGGGGAGAGGTCGGTTTCCCCGCGCAGCCCGTCCAGGAACAGGCCCCGTAGCGGCGGCAGTTGGTCGAGGCCGGTCAGGTCCTGGGCGGCGGAGAGGTCCACCACCAGCCAGCGGACCTCGGGGAGCCGGGCCACGGCGACCCGCTGCCCGACGTGGGTGAGGTGCAGCGCCAGCTCGTCCAGCGGCAGCTGCCGCAGCACCCGGCCGCCGTACTCCTCGGCGTCGAAGTACTCCCAGGCGCGCGCGAGGAGCCGGCGCACGTTCCTCCTCGGGTCCCTCGCGTACCGCGCCAGATTGGCCAGCGCGCCCTCGCCGCCGATCCGCACGCTGGTGAGGACGGTGGCCTCGGCGGCCGCGTCGGTCAGCCGGTCCAGGGACGGCGGCAGCCGTCTGAGCAGGGGAGTTCCCACGGCCGCCAGGTACTCCGCCTCCGAAGGCCGCTGGGGCGGGATCAGCCGGGCCAGCGTGCTGTCCAGGCGCATGCCCAGGGCGTGCGGCACGGACGGCATGGTCTCCTGGCAGGAGGCCGCCACCAGCCACAGGGCCCGCGTGTGCCGCGGCTCCTGCGCGGCCCGCTCCAGGATGCCGTGGAGCAGCGCCCCCTGCTGGGTCCGGTTCGCATGGCCCGCGGCCATGATCACGGTCTCCCGCCACAGGTCCAGGTGGGCCCGTTCCACCAGGTTCCCGATCCGGTCCTCGACGGCGGCCTCGCTCGCCGCGAGGTACTCCTGGAACGTCCGGTGCAGGAAGTCCAGACTGCCCTCGGCCGACGAGCGCAGCACACCGGAGCGGTGCAGCAGATGGTTCAGTACGTCGGGTCCTTCGAGTCCCTGGAGGTGCCGCATGCCGGCCAGCTTCGCGGTCACGTGCCTGGCCGCCTGGTCGACGGCGATCTCGGAGCGGTTGTTGTCGGACAGGCGCCAGGCCAGGTCACGCAGGACGCAGAGCTTGTCGGTGAGCGTCAGGCGCGCCGACAGCTCGTTGTGCACCCCCCCGGTCCGCGTCCCGCTGCTGCACCAGGACCTCCAGCGCCATCCGGTACAGCTCCATGCGGTTGCGCGGCAGCTGGCCGCGGCGGGCCAGGTGCATGGCGCACAGCAGCGCGGCGAGCAGCGGGTTCGTGGCCAGGGACTGCAGGTGCGGGCGGTCCTTGATGCTCGTCAGCAAGGACCGCTCGTAGCGCGGGAGGTCCTCCGAGAGACACGGCAGGTCCGCCTCGTGGCCGCTCACGGCCTGGTGCCACCGGCGGATGAACGAGGTGAGGTCGGCCGGTGTCATCCGCTCCAGGTGCAGGGTGCCGAACTCTTCCGCGCGCAGCCAGTCGAGGCGCTCCTCCGCGGGCCGCGAGGTGACGATGACCCGGGTCTTGCCGTAGCTGTTCAACAGGGTGCGCAGCCAGTCGCGGATGCCGCGGCGCGGGTCGGCGAGCAGCTCGTCCACGCCGTCCACCAGGAGCAGCACCCGTCCGTCGGCGAACGCCCGGTGCATCCAGCCCGCGGGCATCAGACCGGCGACCGGCGCCGCCGACCGGTCCAGCATCTCCTCCGGGGAGGGCAGGGCGCTCGCGGCGTACTGCCGCAGTTTGATGAGGACCGGGATCAGCCCGTTCCACTCGGCCAGCGGTCCGGTGAACGTCCCCCGCGCGGCCGTCACCGCGAGCCACTGGAGCAGTGTCGTCTTGCCCGACCCCGCCTCTCCCCGGAGCAGCACCCGGGGGGAGTCCTTGAGGGCGGCCTCCACGCGCATGCTGGCGGCGCGCTCGGAGTCGTGCTCCTGCCACTGCCCGGCGCCCGCGCGCGGCATGGCCCTGACGGCGTCCGGGGTGTGCCCGCGGTCGTCCCCGGTCGCCCGCAGGCTCACGTACGCCACCGACAGCTTGGTGCGCGGGGCCCGTTCGGAGGGGCCGAGGCCGAACAGTTCGATCTCGTCGAGGGAGCGGCTCACCAGGCCCAGGTACTCGCGCCGGAACGCCTCGTCCTGGCCGGTGCCCTCCGGCGCGTACAGCGAGCGGGCGGGCAGCCGCTCCAGGACCTTCTCCAGTTCGTCGCCGAAGGTGGTGGCCCGGGCGAGCAGCTCGGTCACCGCGCGTTCGGTGAACACCGGCAGGCGGCGCAGTACGCGTACGTAGCAGTCGCAGCACTCGCCCACGATCACCTCGTAGAAGCGCGTCTCCACCTCGGAGAAGCCGCTCGGCACCGGTGCCGACGCCCGGATGCGGCGGGCGAGCTCGGCGGGGACCAGGTCCGAGCCGAGGACGGTCTCGTCCGAGAGGTCGGCCCGTACGAAGGTGTCGGTGACCGCGGCGAGGACCGCCTCCCTGCCGTTCTCGGTGAGCCCTCGGAACTCGTGTTCGAGCAACGGCTGCACGCGGGCCGCGACCGCGTCCGCGATCTGCTGGAACTGCCGTTCCACGCTCCGCTGAGCGCGCAGCCCCGGCACCCGCAGCCGGATCAGCTCGCCCATCGGCGAGCCCGCCTGCTGCGCCCGCTCCTTGGGCGCGAGCCACAGGCGCACCGCCCGCGTCGCGATCGTCGAGCCAAGCCGCAGCGCAGCCGCCTCAGCACTCATGTGCGCATTGTCGGCGAACACACCCGAGGGCGGGGTCGGTTCACCGCATTCGTGGTGAACCGACCCCGCCCTCGGGCACGTACAGCGCGAGCGCTACCGCAGGCGCGCCATCAGCGCGTGCTCGACCAGCGTGATCAGCGCGCTCTTCGCGTCGGCGCGGTGTCGCGCGTCGGTCGTGATGATCGGGGTGTCGGGTCCGATCTGCAGTGCCTCGCGCACCTCGTCGGGCGTGTACGGCTGGTGGCCGTCGAAGCCGTTGAGCGCGATGACGAACGGAAGTCCGGAGTTCTCGAAGTAGTCGACGGCGGGGAAGCAGTCGGCGAGCCGCCTCGTGTCGACCAGGACGACCGCGCCGATGGCGCCACGGACCAAGTCGTCCCACATGAACCAGAATCGGTCCTGACCCGGCGTACCGAAGAGGTACAGGATGAGGTCCTGGTCCAGGGTGATGCGACCGAAGTCCATGGCCACCGTCGTGGTGGTCTTGTCTCCGGTATGGGTCAGGTCGTCGATGCCCGCGGAGGCGGACGTCATGACGGCCTCGGTGCGCAGCGGGTTGATCTCAGAGACCGCCCCGACGAACGTGGTCTTGCCCACGCCGAAGCCGCCCGCCACCACGATTTTCGCGCTGGTGGTGGAGCGGGCTGTTGCTCCGCCGCTAGAGCTTGCGAAGTCCACTGAGCACCCTTTCGAGCAGTGTCACGTCTGGCTGGCCGCCGGCGGTATCGTCGCCGCCGGGCTGATGGATGGCGACAAGTCCGGCCTCCGCCAGGTCGGCTACGAGGATCCGGGCGACGCCGAGGGGGATGGACAGGAGCGCCGAGATCTCGGCGACCGACTTGATCTCCCGGCACAAGTTGCAGATGCGCTGATGCTCGGGCAACTGGCCCTGCAACTGGTGCGGTTGTGCGGTGGTGTGCACCAGCGCCTCGATGGCGAGCTGGTAGCGGGGCCTGGTGCGGCCGCCCGTCATGGCGTACGGGCGCACCAGGGGGTTGTTCACGGACCCCGCGGGCGCCGGTTCGGGGGCGCGCCGTTGGGGCTGGACCGGCTGGATTCGGCCGGGTCCCTGGTCGTACGGGCGCGGTCCGGGAGCCTGGGGCTGCTGCTGGGGCGGGGTGTAGGGCTGGCGGCGGTGGCTCGGGGCGGAGGGGAAGTTGTACCGGTTCGGGCCGCCGTCGTGCTGACCGCCCTGGCCTTGACCAGGGGACCAGTGCGCCGAAGACGAACCGTCTGGGGGTGTTGCCACGTTGCTTCCTCCTCCAACTGTGCCGGGCACCATCACTGTGGAGCCGCGTCCCGAAACCTTACGGCCACGAGGCGCGAAAACGCACCGTCTGTCTGTTAGTTGAGAAGGCTCCCCTGGAGCTCCGCGCGCAGGTCCGGTGTGAGCACCGTGCCCGCACGATCGACAAGAAGTGCCATTTCGTACCCAACGAGACCGATGTCCGCATCCGGGTGGGCGAGTACGGCGAGGGAGGAGCCGTCGGAGATGGACATGATGAAGAGAAATCCTCGCTCCATCTCCACAACGGTCTGGGTCACGGAGCCGCCCTCGAAGATCCGGGAGGCCCCGGCGGTCAGCGAGGTCAGACCCGAGGCGACGGCCGCGAGCTGGTCGGCTCGGTCACGCGGGAAGCCTTCGGACATCGCCAGAAGGAGTCCGTCGGCGGAGACCACCACGGTGTGGGACACCCCGGGGGTGTTGTCCACGAAGTTGGTGATCAACCAGTTCAGGTTCTGCGCCGCCTGGCTCATCGGGCTCACACTAACGCTCCTGGTTGTAGGTGCTATCAGGGCTGAAGCCCTGGCCATTCGTGTCACTGCTTGCGGTGCGGCCCCGCTGGACGCCGCGGCGCAGGTTGCTCAGCCTGCCCCGCACTTCCTCGGGATCGCGGGAGACCTGGGGGCCGCCCTGTGGGGTCTGTTCCGCGGTGCCCTCGACCAGGTTGGCCTTGGGCACCCGCCGCGGGAGCCCGGACGGGGTGATCCCGCCCGCCTTCGGCTCCTTGAGGCGCTCGGCCCGCTGCCAGCGCTCGTCGTTGGACGAACGCCAGTCCTCGGGACCCTCGTTCGCGTCGGGAGCGCTTCCGTTTCCGTTCGAGGCGGAGGAGCCCCGGCGGGGGAGGCCCGCGTCGGTCATCTCGTGGACGGCGGACGGAGCGGGTCCCGGCCGGTCGAAGCCTACGCGCTCGGCGTCGACCGCCGGAGCGGATTCCGGTTCCTGGCCGTACTCGGGCTGATAGCCGTCACCACTGGGCCAGTCGTCCTGGCGGGACCGCTCCGGATAGGAGATCTGGGGGTCCTGGTAGCCGTCCTGGGCCGGGTAGTACTGCTCACCGGTGTGCTGCTCTTCGGCGTACTGGCCGGGGGCGTACTGCTGGTTGCCGTACTGGTCGTTGCCGTACTGGTCGCCGTACTGCTCGTTCCCGTACTGGTCGTTGCCGTACTGCTGCCCCTGGTCGTACGCGATCTGCTGCTGCCCGTCGTAGACAGGAGCCTGCTGTTCGTACGCACCCTGCCGCGGAGGCTGCTGCTGCGGTTCGATCTCGTCGCGGAAGAGCGGACGGTGACCCTCGGGCTGGTGGGCCTGCGCCTCGAGGGCCGCGCGGCGCTCCTCGCGCATCAGCGAACGGCCGACCGGGTCGAGTCCGTGCTGCGCCTCGCCGCCGTCACCGGGGTAGCGGGTGTCGTCGAAGCCGAGCTCCGCGGCCGTGCGCAGCGGCTCGGGCGCCAGCGCCTGCTGCTCGGGGATGATCGAGGAGACGGTGAACTCGGGGTCCTGCGCGTGGTGATCGCCACCGCCACCGTGCGTGATCCCGTCCGGCAGCATGACGAGCGAGGTGGTGCCCGCCTGCTCGCCCGAGGGGCGCAGCTGGACGCGGATGCCGTGCCGGTCGGAGAGGCGGCCGACCACGAACAGGCCCATGCGCTGCGAGATCGCGGCGTCCACGGTCGGCGGGTTGGCCAGCTTGTGGTTGATGTCCGCGAAGTCCTCGGCGGTGAGGCCGATGCCCTTGTCGTGGATCTCGACCATGACGCGGCCGTCGGGCAGCCGGGTCGCGGTGACGCGGACCTTGGTCTGCGGCGAGGAGAACGTGGTGGCGTTCTCCAGGAGCTCGGCGAGCAGGTGCACGAGGTCGGTCACGGCCAGGCCGTGGATCTCGGCCTCGGGTACGCCGGACAGCTCGATGCGCTCGTACTGCTCCACCTCGGAGGAGGCGGCGCGCAACACGTCGACCAGCGGGACCGGCTGGTCCCAGCGGCGGCCCGGCTCCTCGCCGGAGAGGACGAGGAGGTTCTCGCCGTTGCGGCGCATGCGGGTCGCCAGGTGGTCCAGGCGGAAGAGGCTCTCCAGCTGGTCCGGGTCGGCCTCGTTGTTCTCCAGGTCGGTGATGAGGGTCAACTGGCCCTCGATCAGCGACTGGTTGCGGCGCGAGAGGTTGGTGAAGATCGCGTTGATGTTGCCGCGGAGCAGGGCCTGCTCGGCGGCGAGCCTGACCGCCTCGCGGTGCACCTGGTCGAAGGCGCGGGCCACCTCGCCGATCTCGTCCGTGGAGGTGATCGGGATGGGCTGGACCCGGGTGTCGACACGGCCCGGGTCGGTGCGCGAGAGCTGGTCGACCAGCATCGGCAGGCGCTGCTCGGCGATGCCGAAGGCGGCGGTGCGCAGCTGGCGCATCGAGCGGGACATCTGGCGGGCCATGAGCCCGGCGAGGATGAAGGCGGCGAGCAGCGCGAGGACCACGACGGCACCGGAGATGTACGCGTCGCGCTGGGCCCCGGCGGCGATGTCGGACGCCTCGTCCACGGCCTTGTCCGCGAGGTCCGACTCGATGGTGCGGTACGCGTCGAACTTGGCGGTGGTCGTCGCCCACCAGGCCTCACGCGTGATGCCGTCACCGGCGAGCTCGACCCGGGCGCTGGGCTGGGTGCTCGACAGGGTGGCGAGGGCGGCGACCATCTTCTCCTGCGACGGCGGCGGGACGAACGTCTTGCCCTGGGCCTTCGCGGCGGCCGCGGCCTCCTTGGCCTGCTTCTCGCCGGCGGCCGTCAGCCGCTTCTTGGCGTCCTCCAGCTTGGCGACGTCCTCGGGGGTGCCGCCGCCGGTGTACTCCTCGATGGCGATGCGTTCGAGGTAGGCGTACGAGGAGAGCGAGGTGCGCTGCAGCGTGAGCGAGCCGGTGCCGGGGCCCGGCTTGACCAGCAGGTGCGTGCCGATCGAGCGCTCCAGGGAGACGGCTGCCTTGGAGAGCGAGATGGCGTAGACGGTGCGGCCGTAGCTGGTGATGTTTCCGGTGCCCAGACCGAGTTCGTTGGCGAACTCCATCAGGGGGTGCTGGATGGCGACGTAACCCTCTTCGGTCTTCACGCCGCTGAGCTTGGTGGTGTAGGCGGCCTGACGCAGCGGGGCGAGGTGCGGCTCCACCTTGTGGAAGCCCTCGAGGCGGCGGTTGAGGCCCTCCTTGTCGGGCATCTTCTTTGCGGCCGCGTCGAACTCGTCGGCCGCGCGGTCGGTGGCCTTGCGGGCCTTGAGCACGGCCGGATCGTTCCGGTCGCCCTTGAGCAGCGGGGCGGCGGTGATGTCGCGCTCTTCGATGAGGCGGTTGCCGTAGTTCAGCGACGCCCGCACCAGGCGGGCGGTGCTCTCGGCGTCCTGTGCCTCGTGCCAGGTGTCGATGGAGTCCTTGACCTGGAAGCCGCCCATGACGAGGCCGACGAGCACGGGTATGAGCAGGATCGCGTTCAGCCGGGTGGGCACGCGCCAGTTGCGCGGGGACATCCGTCCGCCGGAGGGAGCCAGGGGCTCGGTGCCGGGTGCGGCCGCGTCAGCGGGGGACGCCGCTGTGCGCGGCGGCGGGGTGAAGTTGCCCCGTGCGTCCCCGGTGGGGGATGCCGCGGGGCTCGGCTTGCTTCGCCTCACTCGACCAACAACCTCTCGGCGGCGGCACTCACGTCGTGCCGCTGTCGTCTCCATAGCCCGTGCTACTGGGCAGTTCAGCGCATTCCAGCACGTCAGGGGCCGCTCTTCCAAACAGTCGGAAGCGGAAGTCACAAGTGGCGTAAGCCTCAGATAAAACGGTCAAAAAGAGCGAGCCCCGCCAAAAGGCGGGGCTCTTGTGCGCGCAGCGGCACCAGATGACCGCGATGTGTGGCGGCCACCTGGCAATTCTCTGTCGAAACGTTATGAACACGGGTGGCGGCCGTGTCAAAGGACACAGGCCGCTCCGTGTGGACTACGGCAACTGCCGTATGGGTCTGCCTACTTGAGACGTGCCATAAGTGCGTGTTCAACCAATGTGATCAGGCCGCTCTTTGCGTCCGCACGGTGTCGCGCGTCCGTCGTGATGATCGGCGTACCCGGTCCGATCTGCAGCGCTTCGCGCACCTCGTCGGGCGTGTACGGCTGGTGGCCGTCGAAGCCGTTGAGCGCGATGACGAACGGCAGGCCGCTGTTCTCGAAGTAGTCGACGGCGGGGAAGCAGTCGGCGAGACGGCGGGTGTCCACGAGCACGACCGCGCCGATGGCGCCGCGCACGAGGTCGTCCCACATGAACCAGAAGCGGTCCTGACCCGGCGTACCGAAGAGGTACAGGATCAGGTCCTGGTCCAGGGTGATGCGGCCGAAGTCCATGGCGACGGTGGTCGTCGTCTTGTCCCCGGTGTGGGTCAGGTCGTCGATGCCCGCGGAGGCGGACGTCATGACGGCCTCGGTGCGCAGCGGGTTGATCTCGGAGACCGCCCCGACGAACGTGGTCTTGCCCACGCCGAAGCCGCCGGCCACCACGATCTTCGCGGAAGTGGTGGAACGGGTCGCCTCCGAACCGCTAGAGCTTGCGAAGTCCACTGAGCACCCTTTCGAGCAGTGTCACGTCAGGCTGGCCACCGGCGTTCTCGTCGCCGCCGGGCTGGTGGATGGCGACGAGCCCGGCCTCCGCCAGGTCCGCCACGAGGATCCGGGCCACACCGAGCGGCATCGACAGGAGCGCCGAGACCTCGGCCACCGACTTGACCTCACGGCACAGGTGGCAGATCCGCTGGTGCTCGGGGAGCAGACCCATCAGCTGGGCCGGGTCGGCCGTGGTGCTCACCAGCGCCTCGATGGCGAGCTGGTAGCGGGGCCTGGTCCGGCCGCCGGTCATCGCGTAGGGACGCACCAGCGGCTGGTCGCCCTCCATTCCGTACGACGCGTCGTTGCCGTACGGGTTGTGAGAGGCGGTGGGCGGGGTCATGGATCCTCCGGGCGGGACAGCAGGTCATCTGCGTGTGCCGTCTGACAGAGCCGGTGGGGGCAGTGTGGCGGCCGGACGGTTGGTCAGTACGTTCGGTCGGTGGGGCGGCCGAAGAGGGCAATGCTTCGGGCTAGTGGAGCAAACTGCCCTGCAGTTCGGCCCGGAGGTCCGGGGTCAGGACGGCGCCCGCGCGGTCGACGAGCAGCGCCATCTCGTACCCGACGAGGCCGATGTCGCACTCGGGGTGCGCGAGCACGGCGAGGGACGAGCCGTCGGAGACCGACATGAGGAAGAGGAACCCCCGCTCCATCTCCACCACGGTCTGGGTGACGGCACCGCCCTCGAAGATCCGGGAGGCTCCGGCGGTGAGGGAGGTCAGGCCCGACGCGACCGCGGCCAGCTGATCGGCGCGGTCCCGAGGGAAGCCCTCGGACATCGCCAGAAGGAGGCCGTCGGCGGAGACCACGACCGTGTGGGACACCCCGGGGGTGTTGTCCACGAAGTTCGTGATCAGCCAGTTCAGATTCTGTGCCGCCTGACTCGGACTCAACTAACGCTCCTGCTGGTGAGTGGGGAAACTGCCGGTCTGGCCGGTGCCGGCCTGGCGACCCTGCTGGATGCCCCGACGGAGATTCGTCAGCCGGCCGCGTACGTCATCGGGCGCACGCGAGACCTGCGGACCTGTGCTGTCCTGCTGCTGCTGAGCCGTGCCCGCGACCAGATTGGCCCGCGGGACGCGGCGCGGCAGACCGGATGTGGTGACGCCGCCCGCGGTGGGCTGCCTGACGCGCTCGGCCTGGCGGCCCAGCTCGTCGTTGGGGGAGGTGCGCCAGGTACCGGGGGCACCGGCGCCGTTGCCGGGATTGCCCGGGTTCCCCGCGTTGTCTGTGTTGGCCCCGTTAGCCCCGTTGGTCGGGGTTCCCGTGTTCGCGGGAGCACCGGTGTTCCCGGTGTTCCCGCCGAAGCTGTTGAAGGCGTTGAACCCGCCGTTGCCGCCCGAGGTCGGGGCGGACGGCGCGGCGGCCTGCTCCTGACGCTGGGGACGCGAGGGCAGCGGACGCTGGGGGGCCTGCGGCGCCTGCGGGGCCTGACGCTGCGGCGGCTCGGGTGCCTGGCCACGGCCACCGAACAGGTCCGTGCCCTGGTGGCCCTGGTCCTGCTGCTGGTCCTGGCGGCCCTGCTGCTGCTCCTGGCGGTCCTGCTCCTGCTGCGCGGCCTGCTCCTGCTGCGCGGCCTGCTGGTTCTGCGCGGCCTGCTGGTTCTGCTGCTGCTGGAACCAGTTGGTCTCCAGCGTGTCGTACAGCGGCGTACGACCGTCACCGGGACCGGAGGCCTGCTGGTTCAGCAGATCCTGCTGGCTCTGGCTGAGCGGGTCCCTGAGCGGGTCCGGCTGGCCCTGCTGTACCTGCTGTGCCTGCTGGCCCTGCGGGTCCTGCTGTCCGCCCTGGCTCTGGCCCGGCTGCTGCGACGAGGTCTCAGGTTGCTGGGGTATGCCCTGGTTCGGCTGGTTCGGGTCGCCCTGGCCGCGGCGCGGGGCGGGCGGACGCGGCACGGTGTAGTCGGGCATCTCCCGGCCGCCGTGCGGCGCCGGGCCGTTGCCCTGGTCCTGCGGCCTGCTCTGCGGAGCCTCCTGCGGCCCGCCGAACACGTCCGAGCGGACGAACTGGCCGGTGCCGTCGGTGCCGCCGGTGCTCTGCGCATCCGAACCGCTGTCCTGCCGCGGCTCGGGGGCGCCGGGCGGCGGCCCGTCGAAGTCGGGGCGCGCGAACTGCGCCGTGGAGCCGGGACCCTGCGTGTCGTCGACGGGGGCGGCGGGCTGGGCGAACTGGCCCGTGGAGTCGTGCTCCTCGTGCCCGCGCGGGGTGTCGAAGGGCTCGCGCGACACCTGCGGCTGCGCGTTCTCGTCGCTCCAGCTGGGCACGCGCGGCTGCGGGTTGCCACCCGGCAGCTCGGCACGGGGCCCGCCGCGCGGCGGCAGCTGCGGCCGACGCCCCTGGTCGCCGGGCTCGTTGATGGCGTTCGTGCGCTGCTGCGGCACCGGAGGCTGCGCGACGCCCGCGTCACCGCGGCCGCCCTGCTGCCCGAAGGCACCGGCGCCCGCACCGGCGCGGTCGCCCTGCTGCGGCTGACCCTGCTGCGGCCGAGCCGGGAGTCCGGACTGCTGCTGGCCCTGCGGAGCGGACGGCGGGCGCTGGCCCGCGTCCCTCGCCGGGAGCGCGGCCCGCGGACCGGAGCCCGCCACCTGGCCGCGGGGCGGCGCACCCGCGCCGAGCAGGCCGGGACCGCCCTGGCCACCCGCGCCGGGACCGCCGCGTCCTGGCCCACCGGGCAGACCGGGAGCGCTGTTGCCCGCGCCGACACCGCGTCGCGCCGCCGCCGCGCCCGCTGCGGCCTGTGCCGCGGCGGGACCGCCGGTCGGAGAGGGCGCGCCGGGCACCTTCTTGCCGCCCTGGGCGACGTCGACGGGCAGCATGACCAGCGCGGTCGTACCACCGGAGTCGGAGGGGCGCAGCTGGATGCGGATGCCGTGGCGCTGCGAGAGGCGGCCGACCACGAACAGACCCATGCGGCGCGAGACCGAGACGTCCACGGTGGGCGGCGAAGCGAGCCGCTCGTTGATCGCGGCGAGGTCCTCGGGGGAGAGGCCGATGCCGGTGTCGTGGATCTCGATCAGGACGCGGCCGTCGGGCAGCGCGTGCCCGGTGACCTTGACCTTGGTCTGCGGCGAGGAGAACGAGGTCGCGTTCTCCAGGAGCTCGGCGAGCAGGTGCACGAGGTCGTTGACCACGCGGCCCGCGACCTCGGTGGAGGGTACGGCGGAGAGCTCGATGCGCTCGTACTGCTCCACCTCGGAGGCGGCGGCACGGAGCACGTCGACGAGCGGCACGGGCCGGGTCCAGCGGCGTCCCGGCTCTTCACCGGCGAGCACGAGGAGGTTCTCGCCGTTACGGCGCATGCGGGTCGCGAGGTGGTCGAGCTTGAAGAGCGAGGAGAGCTGGTCCGGGTCGGCCTCGCGCGACTCCAGCTCGGAGATGAGCGAGAGCTGGCGCTGGATGAGGCCCTGCGAACGGCGCGAGAGGTTGGTGAACATCGCGTTGACGTTGCCCCGCAGGAGGGCCTGTTCGGCGGCGAGGCGGACGGCCTCGCGGTGCACGTCGTCGAAGGCCGCGGCCACCTGGCCGATCTCGTCCCTGGAGTGCACACCGACGGACTCGACGGAGGTGTCGACGTCCTGCGGGTCCGACTCGGAGAGCTGCTTGACCAGCTCGGGCAGGCGGTCCTGGGCGACCTTCGTGGCGGTGTCCTGCAGCCTGCGCAGCGAGCGGATCATGGACCGCGCCACCACGAAGGCGCCGACGAGCGAGACTCCGAGCACGAGCAGGATCAGCGCACCGTTGAGGATGGCGGACTGCTCGGCCTCGTTGCGCAGCTGGCGGGCCTTCTGCTCCATCTCGCCGAGCAGCGTCAGCTCGATCTTGGACATCGCGTCGATCTTGGTGGTGTCCGCGTCGACCCAGTCCTTGTAGGACCGCTTGTCCTGGAGCTTGATGCCGCCTTCCTGCTCGAGCACGCGCTTGGCGTACTCGTTGGCGGCCTTGGTGCCGGGGTTGCCGCCGTCGATCGGCTTGGTCAGCTCGTCGGCGTTGCCCGCGTAGATCTTGCTGAACGTCTGGAGCTCCGCGCGCTCCTTCTCGTTCGCGCTGAGACCGAAGGTGCGGTCGGTCTCGGAGAGCTTGCCGTAGTCGTCGTCGTTGGCGGGCAGCGCCGCGGCGATGATCGCGCGCTGTACGGACGCGTACTCCTTGGCCGAGGAGAAGGCGGCGAGGGCGCGGGTGCGCTGGATCATGTCCGGGTTGCTGGTCGCCTGCGCCATGTCCTGCGACAGCGCGAGCAGCTGCTCGACGAGCTGGCTGTAGGCCTCGACGGTCTGTGAGGTCGAGGCCTTGTCGGCGTAGGCGTCCTTGCGGACCTTGTTGATGCCCTGGAGCTGCTGGGTGATCTGGACCGCGCTGTGCCGGACGCCGAGGAGGCCCTTCTCGCCGTCGGTGTCGTTGAGGTCCTGGGTGCCCTGCAGGAAGTTCCGGTAGACGCGGTCGGTCTTGTCGCGCGCGCCCTTGACCGTGTAGTCGGTGGCCTTCGCGCCGTGCGCGAGGGGGCCCGCCGACTTGTCGCGCTCCTCCTGGAGCGCGGCGGCCAGCTCGGTGGCCTGCTTGGTCATGTCGGTCAGCAGCTTCATGTTGTCGAGCTGCTGGATCTCGTCCATGGACGAGTTGATGCGGAGCGCGCCGAGCGAGGTCGCGGTGATCACGGGGAGCGCGAGCAGCGAGACGAGGCGGGTGGAGATGCGCCAGTTGCGCAGGGCTATTCGGGAGCCGGGGCCGCTGGGCGTCTTGGCGCCGGAACCCTTCCCCTTGCCCTTGGCCGGGGCGGCCGTCAGGCCGGGGCCCGTGGTCCCCTGGCGCG
Organism: Streptomyces kanamyceticus; assembly: GCF_008704495.1. Classification (NCBI taxonomy): domain Bacteria; kingdom Bacillati; phylum Actinomycetota; class Actinomycetes; order Kitasatosporales; family Streptomycetaceae; genus Streptomyces; species Streptomyces kanamyceticus. Next base: position 3,083,566 of record NZ_CP023699.1, on the reverse strand, counting down.
CGGCGCCGGGGCCGCTGTCGCCGGGCGCACCCGGGCCGGGGTTCGGAGCGTGCTGGGGCGAGGAGCCGCGGTCGGTTCCGCGCTCCGGCTCCGCCGAAGCATCCCCTCGGCCGCGGTCGGCCTGGGGAGACCCCTTGCCATCCCTCTTGAAACGTCCCTGCACTAGCGTCGCAACCTCTGGACCAGGCGTCCCTCCGCGTAACGGCGGGACGGTGTCGGCGTCGTGGGGCGGCAAGCGCCCCATGGGTGGTCGTGAGTGACCGGCGCTTGCTCCCCCTCCCCGCCGCCACTCGGCGCTGCGTTGCGCCCCTGCGCGCCGGTTCGATCCCGCGGCGGTCCCGGGAATTCCAGCACAGTGCCGGATCTCCAACAAGGCCCGTGTGTCGCGCCGCGACCTACGTGACACGGTGTGAGTGCAGTGTCACGAGATGTAGAAAATGATCTAGGGGAAATCGGGCGCATCGCCCCAAATCAGTTGGGGGTAAGGGGTGTCCCAGTCTTCATGATCAGGAGCGGAATAGTGCCTTCAGTGGCGCAATGTCCGTTTCCAAGTGGCCATACAGGGGGGTGAATTGACCCTTTTGCCCGCTCCTTCGTGAGCAAACTCACATGAAGATCATGGCCTCTTCCGGACTTTGGCCGGGAATTGGATGTTTAGCCTGACGCTTTACAGGGATGGCGAATCCGACAAGCGGCGTCCACCGTGCGACGCCCCAACCGACAAGGTCCGAACAGCAGATGAAGACTGTGCAGTCGACGATGTTCCGCAACATAGCCAACCCGCGCCGCACCACTCTCGCGCACCTCACGGACGCGGACGAGGTCCAGGCCGCGGCCGACCGCCCGGAGCACGCGGTGGAGCTGCCGACGCAGACCGCCAATCCCAAGCGGACGATCCTGATGGTGGCGCCGGGGGAAAACAGCCCGTCCGGCGTTTGAGGACGAGCCGCGAAGCGGCGATGAGCGCCGGTCACGCGGGGCGGGGCCGCACGCAGGCCGCAGGCCCCCGCGTTAGCCTGGAGCGTCAGACTCCACCCATCCCAGCAAGGGGCTAACGCTCACGTGCGCATCGCCAGATTCTCCATCGACGGCAATGTCGCTTTCGGCGCGGTCGAGGGCGACAAGCCCGACGAACTCGTCGTCGACATCATCAAGGGCAGTCCGTACGTCGCCGACTTCGAGCTCAGCGGTGTCAAGGTCCCGCTGAGCAAGGTCCGGCTCCTGCCCCCGGTCATCGGGCACAAGATCGTGGCCTTCGGCCGCAACTACGCGGAGCACGCCAAGGAGCTCGGCAGCGACGTCCCCGACGTGCCGTTCGCCTTCTTCAAGCCCGCGACCTCGATGATCGGCTCCGGCGACGACATCGCGTACCCCTCGTTCTCCGAAGAGGTGCACCACGAGGCCGAGCTGGCCGTGGTCATCGGCCGCATGTGCCGCGAGGTGCCCCGCGAGCGGGTCAAGGACGTGATCTTCGGCTACACCTGCGCCAACGACGTCACCGCGCGTGACATCCAGCGCCGTGAGAAGCAGTGGGCGCGCGCCAAGGGCTTCGACAGCGCCTGCCCGCTCGGTCCCTGGGTGGAGACGGACATCGACCTGGCCGCGGCGAACGACCTCACGATCCAGTGCACGGTCAACGGCCAGCAGCGCCAGCTCGGCCGCACCAGCGAGATGGTCCACTCCATCGAGGACCTGATCGTGAACATCACCGAGGCCATGACGCTGCTCCCGGGCGACGTCATCCTCACGGGCACCCCGGCAGGGGTCGGCCCCCTCAACGTCGGCGACGAGGTCGCCGTCACCATCGAAGGCATCGGCACTCTCACCAACAAGGTGATCAAGCGTGGCTAACGCGACCCCCGTACGCGTACGGTTCTGTCCCTCCCCGACCGGCAACCCCCACGTGGGCCTGGTCCGCACCGCCCTCTTCAACTGGGCCTACGCCCGGCACAACGAGGGCGTCCTGGTCTTCCGCATCGAGGACACCGACGCGGCTCGCGACTCCGAGGAGTCGTACGAGCAGCTGCTCGACTCGATGCGCTGGCTGGGCTTTGACTGGGACGAGGGCCCCGAGGTCGGCGGTCCGCACGCGCCGTACCGCCAGTCGCAGCGCATGGACATCTACAAGGACGTGGCCGCCAAGCTCATCGACGGCGGCCACGCCTACCCCTGCTACTGCACCACCGAGGAGCTGGACGCCCGCCGCGAGGCGGCCCGTGCCGCGGGCAAGCCGTCGGGCTACGACGGCCACTGCAGGGACCTCACCGCCGAGCGGATCGAGGCGTACGAGGCCGAGGGCCGCAAGCACATCATCCGCTTCCGGATGCCCGACGAGGCCACGACCTTCACCGACCTGGTCCGCGGCGAGATCACGGTCCAGCCGGAGAACCTCACGGACTACGGCATCGTGCGCGCCAACGGCGCCCCGCTGTACACCCTGGTCAACCCGGTCGACGACGCCCTGATGGAGATCACCCACGTCCTGCGCGGCGAGGACCTGCTCTCCTCGACGCCGCGGCAGATCGCCCTCTACAAGGCGCTGATCGAGCTCGGCGTCGCGAAGACGATCCCCGCGTTCGGCCACCTGCCGTACGTCATGGGCGAGGGCAACAAGAAGCTGAGCAAGCGCGACCCCCAGGCCTCGCTCAACCTCTACAGGGAGCGCGGTTTCCTCCCGGAGGGCCTGCTCAACTACCTCTCCCTGCTCGGCTGGTCCTTCTCCGCCGACCAGGACGTCTTCTCGATCCCCGACATGGTCGCCAAGTTCGACCTCGCGGACGTGAACGCCAACCCGGCCCGCTTCGACCTGAAGAAGGCCGAGGCGATCAACGCCGACCACATCCGCATGCTGGACGTGAAGGCCTTCGCCGAGGCCTGCGCGCCCTGGCTCAAGGCCCCGCACGCCAACTGGGCCCCCGAGGACTTCGACGAGGCCGCCTGGCAGGCCATCGCGCCGCACGCGCAGACCCGCCTGAAGGTCCTCTCCGAGATCACGGACAACGTCGACTTCCTGTTCCTCGCGGAGCCGGTCTTCGACGAGCCGAGCTGGACCAAGGCCATGAAGGAGGGCTCCGACGCCCTCCTGACCACGGCCCGCGCCAAGCTGGAGGCGGCCGACTGGACGTCTCCGGAGTCCCTCAAGGAGGCCGTCCTGGCCGCCGGTGAGGAGCACGGCCTCAAGCTCGGCAAGGCCCAGGCCCCGGTCCGCGTCGCGGTCACCGGGCGCACGGTCGGCCTGCCCCTGTTCGAGTCCCTGGAGATCCTGGGCAAGGACAAGACGCTGACCCGCATCGACGCGGCCCTGGCGAAGCTCACCGCCTGATCCACCGCGCGAGCACCGTACGAAACGAAGGGCCCGGAAGCCGAGACGGCTGCCGGGCCCTTCGCCTACCGTCGGCGGTATGCCGATCAGAGCCGTGGTCTGGGACATCGATGACACGATCTTCGACTACGCGCGCGCCGACGCCGCCGGGATGCTGGCGCACCTCACCGCCGAGGGCCTCGTGGAGCGGTACGTGTCCGCCGAGCGCGCCCTGGTCCTCTGGCGGGAGATCACCGAGCGCCACTGGGCCCGCTTCGGCGCGGGGGAGACGGACTTCCAGGAGCAGCGCCGCGACCGCGTGCGGGACTTCCTCGACGCCCCGGCGCTGACCGCCCCCGACGCCGACGCCTGGTTCGCCCGTTACGTCGGTCACTACGAATCGGCCTGGTCGCTCTTCCCCGACACCCTCCCCGCCCTGGACGCCCTCGCGGGCGACTACCGGCACGCCGTCCTCTCCAACTCCGCCCTGGCCGTCCAGGACCGCAAGCTGCGCCTCCTCGGCGTCCGCGACCGCTTCGAGGCCGTCCTGTGCGCCGCCGACCTCGGCGTCTCCAAGCCCGCCGCCGAGGCCTTCCACGCGGTCTGTACGGAGCTGGGTCTCGCGCCCGCCGAGATCGCCTACGTCGGCGACCAGCCGGAGATCGACGCCAGGGGCGCCAGGGACGCGGGCCTGGTCGGGATCTGGCTCGACCGCAACGGCGCGGCGCGGCAAGGTCCGTCGGGCGTCCACCGCATCTCGCACCTCTCCGAGCTCCCCGCGCTGCTGCGTGCGGATACCCGTTTTGGAGCGCCGTCCACCTTCGGGTAATGTTCTTCTTGCGCCGCCCGAGAGGGCCGAAAGGTCCGGCCGGGAAGCGTAAATCAAAACAAAACCCCGCAAGGGGTTGCGCTTTGATGGCCTATGGTGTAATTGGCAGCACGACGGTTTCTGGTTCCGTTAGTCTAGGTTCGAGTCCTGGTAGGCCAGCTCGCAGAGCTCATCTGCAAACCGCGGATCTCATCCGCAGGCCCCCGTTGTGTAGCGGCCTAGCACGCCGCCCTCTCAAGGCGGTAGCGCCGGTTCGAATCCGGTCGGGGGTACAGATCCTTCCCGCGGGGACAGATCGGGTCGCACCCACTGTTTCTGATGCAGGATCGCTAGGGCCCCCGTTGTGTAGCGGCCTAGCACGCCGCCCTCTCAAGGCGGTAGCGCCGGTTCGAATCCGGTCGGGGGTACTGTAGGTACTAGACCTGGTCTAGACCACATTGGGCTATGGTGTAATTGGCAGCACGACGGTTTCTGGTTCCGTTAGTTTAGGTTCGAGTCCTGGTAGCCCAGCTGGATCGAGTGGCGACACGAGATCCTCGCCCCCGTTGTGTAGCGGCCTAGCACGCCGCCCTCTCAAGGCGGTAGCGCCGGTTCGAATCCGGTCGGGGGTACAGAGCAGCACCGAAGGGCCTTCCCGTCAGGGAGGGCCCTTCGTCGTGTCACTCCGGGTCCGAACCGTCCGGCCCGTAGCGGCGGTTGGACTCCTCGGCCTGTGCGATCCGGCGCAGGCTCAGCAGCACCGGCTCGTACAGCACCGTGAGCGCGACGGCCGCCTCCAGCTGCCGGTCGGGCGACGCGTACCGCTCGATCAAGTCCAGATCGGCGACGGCCAGTTGGTGGCCCGCGCGGGCGTAAGGCGTCAAGTCGTCGACGGCGCAGGGGTATCCGAGGCGGGAGAGGGTGGCCACCGCGGTCACCAGCATCCGGTAGGCCGGTGATTCGTCCGCGTACTCCTGGGCGTTGGCCCAGCCGAGACCGGCGAGCAGCGCGTCGACCGTGCGGCGCGCCTCCTGCGCGGCCGTGTCCTCCTCGGTGGATTCGGGGCCGTGCGGCAGGGCCCATACGGCCGTGCCCAGGCGGGAGTTGTGGTCCAGCGAGTCGTCCTCCAGGGCGGTCAGCACCTCGCGCGCCGAGGCGATCGGCACCCGGCCCACCTGGATCAGCGCGCGCACCAGGCGCAGCCGCTGCAGATGCGTCTCGTCGTACTCGGCCTGGGTGGCGCTCACCCGGTGCCCGGCGGGCAGCAGGCCCTCGCGCAAGTAGTACTTGATCGTGGCCGTGGGGACCCCGCTGCGCCGACTCAGCTCCGCCAGTCTCATCCTCTTGCGCCTTCCTTTGGAGAGTGGCACTATCCAATCATGGATAGCGGAACTATCCAATGCTCGGCCAAGGCTCCACGAAGGGGGAACCGTCATGAGCGGCAAGCCGATCGAAGGGCGCATGACCGCCGACGCGCAGGGTGGCGTGGTGGTCTTCCACATCGGGATGCGCATCAACAACTTCCGTGCCGTCCGCAGCTGGTGGCCGGTCTTCCGCGCGATGCCGCGCATGCTCAAGGAGCTGTCGCGGGACCGGGAGACCGGAATGCTGGGCTACCGGCTGCTGCTCGGTGGCACGCGTCTGATGTACGTCGTCCAGTACTGGGAGTCGCAGGAGAAGCTACTGGCCTATGCGGCCGCGAGCGACAAGGAACACCGGCCCGCGTGGGCCGCCTTCAACCGGCGCATCCGGGAGGGCAAGGGGAAGGTCGGCTTCTGGCACGAGACCTTCGTCGTGCCGGCCGGGGCGCATGAGGCCGTGTACGTCAACATGCCGGAGTTCGGCCTGGGGGCGGCCACGGGCGTGATTCCGGTGGGTCGGCGCGGCGAGCGGGCGGCCGATCGCCTCCGGGCGGCCTGAGGGCGGCCTCGGGGTGGCCCGAGGAAGGCCTGAGAACGGCCTGAGAACGGCCTGAGGGCTTCGCCGCGGGGCTTGGGAGGAGCCCGGCGGGGGAGTGGTGGCACAGGGGAGGCGGGGAAGGGGCGCCGCGGCGTTGAGGCGGCCCCTCCCTGTCTGTCGTGTGTCAGCCGGTGCGGCGCAGCGCCTCGGAGAGGCGTCCTGCCGCGTCGATGACCGCCTGCGCGTGCATGCGGCCCGGGTGGCGGGTCAGGCGCTCGATCGGTCCGGAGACCGAGACGGCGGCGACCACGCGGTTGGAAGGACCGCGCACCGGCGCGGAGACCGAGGCGACGCCCGGCTCGCGCTCGCCGATCGACTGGGCCCAGCCCCTGCGGCGTACTCCGGAGAGGGCGGTGGCCGTGAAGCGGGCGCCCTGGAGGCCGCGGTGCAGGCGCTCCGGCTCCTCCCAGGCCATCAGGATCTGCGCCGAAGAGCCCGCCTTCATGGTGAGCGTGGAGCCCACGGGGACCGTGTCCCGCAGGCCCGAGAGGCGCTCCGCCGCGGCGACGCAGATGCGCATGTCGCCCTGGCGGCGGTAGAGCTGCGCGCTCTCGCCCGTCACGTCGCGCAGATGCGTGAGGACCGGGCCCGCCGTCGCGAGCAGGCGGTCCTCGCCCGCTGCCGCGGCCAGTTCGGCGAGGCGCGGGCCGAGGATGAAACGGCCCTGCATGTCCCGCGCCACCATCCGGTGGTGTTCCAGTGCCACGGCCAGTCGGTGGGCCGTGGGTCGTGCGAGCCCGGTGGCCGCGACCAGTCCTGCGAGGGTGGCCGGACCGGACTCCAGAGCGCCCAAGACAAGGGCTGCCTTGTCGAGGACGCCGACGCCGCTAGAGTTGTCCATGCGTCGATACTCGCGTCTCACTCTGTGAAACGCAAGTTCAAATTTCCGTGGAACGCGCCACTCTGTACGAGCGATCCGCGGACCAACGGATTTCGCGGTCGACGTGCGGCACGAGGGGTACGCGCGTCGGCGATCAGATTCTCTAGTTGGGCCGGCGATGCGGCCGGTCGGAGGGAAAGCGATGGGTAGGACACTCGCGGAGAAGGTCTGGGACGACCACGTCGTCCGGCGCGCCGAGGGCGAGCCCGACCTCCTCTACATCGATCTGCACCTGCTGCACGAGGTGACCAGCCCCCAGGCCTTCGACGGCCTCCGCCAGGCAGGCCGCCCGGTGCGGCGGCTCGACCTCACCATCGCGACCGAGGATCACAACACCCCGACCCTCGACATCGACAAGCCCATCGCCGACCCGGTCTCGCGCGCCCAGCTGGAGACGCTGCGCAAGAACTGCGCCGAGTTCGGGGTGCGCCTGCACCCGCTGGGCGACGTCGAGCAGGGCGTCGTCCACGTGGTGGGACCGCAGCTGGGACTGACCCAGCCCGGCACCACCGTGGTCTGCGGCGACTCGCACACCTCCACCCACGGCGCGTTCGGCGCCCTGGCGTTCGGCATCGGCACCTCCCAGGTCGAGCACGTCCTGGCCACCCAGACGCTGCCGATGGCCCGCCCGAAGACCATGGCCATCACGGTCGACGGCGAACTGCCCGACGGCGTCACCGCCAAGGACCTCATCCTCGCCATCATCGCGAAGATCGGCACCGGCGGCGGCCAGGGCTACGTCCTGGAGTACCGCGGCCCGGCCATCGAGAAGCTCTCGATGGAGGCCCGGATGACCATCTGCAACATGTCGATCGAGGCGGGCGCCCGCGCGGGCATGATCGCCCCGGACGAGACCACGTTCGACTACATCCAGGGCCGCGCCCACGCCCCGCAGGGCGCTGACTGGGACGCCGCGGTGGCGTACTGGAAGACCCTGCGGACCGATGACGACGCGGTCTTCGACGCCGAGGTCTACATCGACGCCACCGCGCTCGCGCCGTTCGTCACCTGGGGCACCAACCCCGGCCAGGGAGCGCCCCTTTCGGCGAACGTCCCCGACCCGGCTTCGTACGAAGACGCTTCGGAGCGGCACGCCGCCGAAAAGGCCCTGGAGTACATGGGGTTGACCGCCGGGCAGCCGCTGCGCGACATCAAGGTCGACACCGTCTTCGTAGGTTCCTGCACCAATGGCCGCATCGAGGACCTGCGGGCGGCGGCCTCCGTCGTCGAGGGCCGCAAAGTCGCCGACGGCGTACGGATGCTGGTCGTGCCCGGCTCGGTCCGGGTCGCCCTGCAGGCCGTCGAGGAGGGCCTGGACAAGGTCTTCACCGCCGCGGGGGCCGAATGGCGGCACGCGGGCTGCTCGATGTGTCTGGGCATGAACCCCGACCAACTGGCCCCCGGCGAGCGCTCGGCGTCCACCTCCAACCGCAACTTCGAGGGCAGGCAGGGCAAGGGCGGCCGCACCCACCTGGTCTCCCCGCAGGTCGCCGCCGCCACCGCGGTCACCGGCCACCTGGCCGCGCCCACCGATCTGTCCGACGCCCCCGTGACCGCCGGAGTCTGAGAACCATGGAAGCTTTCACCACGCACACCGGCCGGGCCGTACCGCTGCGCCGCAGCAACGTCGACACCGACCAGATCATCCCCGCCCACTGGCTGAAGAAGGTCACCAGGGACGGTTTCGAGGACGGGCTCTTCGAGGCCTGGCGCAAGGACGGCGAGTTCATCCTGAACAAGCCCGAACGCCAGGGCGCCACGGTCCTGGTCGCCGGACCCGACTTCGGCACCGGATCCTCCCGCGAGCACGCCGTGTGGGCGCTGCAGAACTACGGCTTCAAGGCCGTCATCTCCGCCCGCTTCGCCGACATCTTCCGGGGCAACTCGCTGAAGAACGGCCTGCTCACCGTGGTGCTCGACCAGAAGGTCGTGGACGCGCTCTGGGAGCTGACGGAGAGCGACCCGCAGGCCGAGATCACGGTCGACCTGCGGGACCGCCAGGTCCGCGCGGAGGGCATCACCGCCGACTTCGAACTCGACGAGAACGCCCGCTGGCGGCTCCTGAACGGCCTCGACGACATCAGCATCACGCTGCAGAACGAGCCCGACATCGCCTCGTACGAGACCCGGCGGCCCTCCTACAAGCCCCGCACCGTGCAGGTCTGACATCCCGCAACACCCCCGTGTACCCCCAATCGTGGACGGTTGGGGGTACATCTGTGTGCGCCGCCGGAGGGGCCCCCGATGACCTGAATGGGTGGTCTCAACTCCCTTGTCCCGGAAGGGAGAAGAGGCTTGAAATCCCCTTGTACTCGGCCTGACCGGGTACCCTCAGGAGAGCACCGGACGGCGGTAGTTACCCCCTGCGGAGGCGACAACTCGCCCTAGATGGCACAATCGGTGCATGGAACGTGACAGCCAACTCGAGCTCTACGGGCTCGTCGCGGACCAACTGAAGGAAGCGCACTCCCGGGTGCGTGCACTGCAAGTCCCGGAGGGCGTACGGATGGCGCTGACCCGGAAGCTGCTGGTCATTACGGCCGCGGCCAAACACGATCTCGCCGATGCGGCAAGGCGTCTGGAGCGATTGATGGCGTCCCTCGACGAAGCTGACGAGGGCCGATTCCCCGAAGACGCCTGAGCCACAAGCCTCAACATGCCTTCGAGGAACTCCGAGATGGTCTAGTTCGTTGCGGCACAAGGGTGATTAGGCCGTTTCGTGTTTGATTTGCGGTATATATCTGCCTAACGTGCGAAAAAGCCGGAGTATTTCGCTCCCGGCAATGTCTCCGAAGGGGAAGACGTGAACAAGGCGCAGCTCGTAGAAGCGATTGCCGACAAGGTTGGCGGCCGTCAGCAGGCCGCCGACGCCGTGGACGCGGTCCTGGACGCCGTCGTCCGTGCCGTGGTCAGCGGGGACCGTGTTTCGGTCACCGGCTTCGGCTCGTTCGAGAAGGTCGACCGTCCGGCCCGCTACGCCCGCAACCCCCAGACCGGGGAGCGCGTGCGAGTCAAGAAGACCTCGGTTCCGCGATTCCGCGCGGGCCAGGGCTTCAAGGACCTGGTGAGCGGCTCGAAGAAGCTCCCGAAGAACGACGTCGCGGTCAAGAAGGCGCCCAAGGGCAGCCTGACCGGCGGCGCTTCGGCGACCGTCAAGAAGGCCGCGGCCAAGAAGGCCAGCACCGCCAAGAAGGCGACGGCCACGGCGACGAAGGCCGCCGCCAAGAAGACCACCGCCAAGAAGTCCGCCGCGAAGAAGACCACGGCGACGGCGAAGAAGGCGGCCGCGAAGAAGGCCACCGCCAAGAAGACGGCGACGAAGGCCACGGCCAAGAAGGCCACGGCGACGGCGAAGAAGACCACCGCCAAGAAGGCCGCGCCCGCCAAGAAGGCCACCGCCAAGAAGACGGCGCCCGCCAAGAAGGCCACGGCCAAGAAGGCGCCCGCCAAGAAGTCGACGGCGCGCAAGACGACCGCCAAGAAGGCCACGGCCCGCAAGAAGTAAGGGCACCGAGGGCACTCACGCGCCGGGCCGGACTCCCACGGGGGAGCCCGGCCCGCGTCGTGTGTGCGCACGGCAGGTGCCGCCTCGGGACACCGGCGACTCAGAACATCAGCGGCTCAGAACGTCTGCAGCGTCACCAGGGTGATGCGGCGCGCGGCGCCGTCGCCGTCGACCTCGATGCGCACGCGCTGGCCCGGCCTCAGCAGCCGCAGCCCGCCCGCGTCGAACGCGCGGGCCTCGAAGGGCACCGGAGTGCCGTCGTCGAGCAGCACGCTGCCGCTGCGGGTCTCGGAGTCGTACGTGTACGCGGTGGCCTGCATGGGGGCAGCGTACTCAGTCGCACCCGGCCGCAGCTCAGTCGCTCAGCAGCTCGGTAGCTCAGTCGGCGATCAGGAGCCGGGCCGCGGCCGCCGCGGTGCGCGGGCCCACGCCGAGCGCGAGGGCGGCCCGCAGGTCCTCGCCGGTGTCCACGTCCTGGCGTACGGAATCGACGCCGTCGAGCGCGAGTTCCACCGCGCCGGAAGCCGCGTGCCTGGCCCGGGACGCGGTGCCGAATACCGGCCGCAATTCCGTTCCCGCCGCCGCGGCGAGCAGTGTCGTGCCGATTCCGGCGGCATCGGGCAGGAAAGCCCGGGGGAATTGGGCGGCGCCGTCGAGCACCCGGGCCAATTCCAGGGGGCGCAGCGCCGGTAGATCGGCGTTCAGGGCCGCGACGGCGACTTCGGGCCGTCCGGCGCGCACGGCGGCCGTTCCGTGCCGCAGAGCGGCGTTCAGGCCTTCTCCCGGTGCGTCGGGGACGATCCGCGCGCCCAGCGCGGCCAGCTCCCGGCCCGCCAGGGTGTCGTCCGTGACGACCACCACATCCCGCACCGCGGCACAGGCCGCCACCGCGGCCACGGTGTCCTGCGCGAACGCCAGGGCGAGACCCGGTCGCAGGCCGTCGCCCGCGGTCGCCGCGAGCCTGCTCTTGGCACGCGCCAGCGGCTTCAGAGGGATGACCAGGGTCCACTGCACGAGCGCTCCGTCCTTCGCGTCGCGCCCATTGTGACCTGCCCGGGGGTGAGGGCGGTGAGGGTGGCCGAAGGTGCTTTCCGGAGCGGCTCGGTATAGGGGCGGTGGCGGGAGACGGGTGGGCGTACGGTGTTCTCGACAGATAGGCAGCCTGGGGTGACACTCGTGCGGCCGACCAGGTTCTTGGAGGAAGGTGTCCCGCGTGTCCCGCCGCAGAATCGGCTTCTGGTACCGCCTTGCGGCGGTGATCGCAAAACCGCCGCTGGTGGTTCTGTTCAAGCGGGACTGGCGTGGAATGGAACACATTCCGGCCGACGGCGGATTCATCACGGCGGTGAATCACAACTCGCATATCGACCCGTTCTCGTACGCGCACTTCCAGTACAACACGGGACGGGTGCCGCGTTTCCTGGCAAAGGACGGCCTTTTCAAGGGCGGTTTCGTCGCGAAGGTGATGAAGGGCACGGGCCAGATCCCGGTCTACCGCGAGACGTCGAACGCGCTGGACGCCTTCCGCGCCGCGGTCGACGCCATCGAGCGCGGTGAGTGCGTCGCGTTCTACCCCGAGGGCACCCTCACCAGGGACCCCGACATGTGGCCGATGACCGCCAAGTCCGGTGCCGCGCGGGTCGCCCTGAAGACCAAGTGCCCGGTGATTCCCGTGGCCCAGTGGGGCGCCAACCTCGCCCTGCCGCCGTACAGCAAGAAGCCCTCCTTCTTCCCCCGCAAGACCCTTCAGGTGAAGGCCGGAGCCCCCGTCGACCTGTCGCGCTTCTACGACAAGGAGCCGACCGCCGAGGTGCTGCGCGAGGTGACCGAGACCATCATGGCCGCGATCACCGAACTCCTGGAGGAGGTCAGGGACGAGAAGGCCCCCGATACGCCGTACGACCCGCGCAGGGCACGGCGTGAGCAACGACGCAAGGCGGCGGGTGCCACCGCACCGCCGAGCACCGCAGAGAGCACCCCGGAGGACAGCAAGTGACGAACCCCGTGAACGCGGCGGGTCCGGTGAAGGCCGCCGTCTTCGGAACGGGCTCCTGGGGTACGGCTTTCGGCATGGTGCTCGCCGACGCGGGGTGCGACGTCACCCTGTGGGGCCGTCGCGCCGAACTCGCCGACGCGGTCAACTCCACCCGCACCAACCCCGACTACCTGCCCGGTGTCGAGCTCCCGGAGAACCTCAGGGCGACCACCGACCCGGCAGAGGCCGCCGAGGGCGCCGACTTCACGGTGCTCGCCGTGCCCTCGCAGACGCTGCGCCACAACCTCGCCGCGTGGGCCCCGCTGCTCGCCCCCGACACGGTCCTCGTCTCGCTCATGAAGGGCGTCGAGCTCGGCTCCGCGATGCGGATGAGCGAGGTCATCGAGGACGTCACCAAGGTCCCCGGGGACCGCGTCGCCGTCGTCACCGGGCCCAACCTGGCCCGTGAGATCGCCGCCAGGCAGCCCGCCGCCGCCGTGGTGGCCTGCCGGGACGAGGCGGTCGCACAGCGCCTCCAGACGGCCTGCCACACCCCGTATTTCCGCCCGTACACCAACACCGACGTGGTCGGCTGCGAGCTCGGCGGCGCCGTCAAGAACGTCATCGGGCTCGCCGTCGGCATCGCGGACGGCATGGGCCTCGGCGACAACGCCAAGGGCTCGCTCATCACGCGCGGCCTCGCCGAGACCACCCGCCTCGGCCTCGCCATGGGCGCCGACCCGCTGACGTTCGCCGGACTCGCGGGCCTCGGCGACCTCGTGGCGACCTGCTCCTCGCCGCTCTCGCGCAACCACACCTTCGGCACCAACCTCGGCAAGGGCATGACCCTGGAGGAGACCATCGCGGTCACCAAGCAGACCGCGGAGGGCGTCAAGTCCTGCGAGTCGGTGCTGGATCTGGCCCGCAGGCACGGCGTCGACATGCCGATCACGGAGACGGTCGTCGGCATCGTGCACGAGGGCACCCCGCCGGTGGTCGCCCTCAAGGAGCTCATGTCGCGCAGTGCCAAGCCCGAGCGTCGCTGACTGTTTTTGGGACAGCGGGTACTCTCGACGCGATATGAGCAGCGAGAACCTCCCCCAGAGCCCTGAGCAGCACCCCGAGTCGAGCTCTGAGCGGCCGCTCCGCAAGCCGCGCGTGGCCGTCGTGTTCGGCGGCCGCAGCTCGGAGCACGGCATCTCCGTGGTCACGGCCGGCGCCGTGCTCAGCGCGATCGACCGTGCCAAGTACGACGTGCTGCCGATCGGCATCACCACGGACGGCCGTTGGGCGCTGACCGCCGACGAGCCCGAGCGGATGGCGATCGCCGACCGGCAGATGCCGAACGTGGACGACCTCTCCGACTCCGTGGAGGGCGGCGTCCTGCTGCCGCTGGCCCCCGGCGACCGCGAGGTCGTCTACAGCGAGCCGGGCTCCGTGCCCAAGGCGCTCGGCGAGGTCGACGTCGTCTTCCCGATGCTGCACGGTCCCTACGGAGAGGACGGCACCCTCCAGGGGCTGCTCGAACTCTCCGGAGTGCCCTATGTCGGCTCCGGAGTCCTCGCCTCGGCCGTCGGCCAGGACAAGGACTACATGAAGCGGGTGTTCACGTCCTTCGGGCTGAACGTCGGCCCCTACCTGGTGATCCGCCCCCGCGAGTGGCAGCAGGACGAGGCCGGTGCCCGGCAGCGCATCGCGGACTTCGCGGGCGAGCACGGCTGGCCGCTGTTCATCAAGCCCGCGCGCGCGGGCTCTTCGATCGGCATCACGAAGGTCGACTCCTTCGAGGGCCTGGACGAGGCGATCGCCGAGGCGCAGCGCCACGACCCGAAGATCCTGATCGAGGCGCTGCTGCGCGGCCGTGAGATCGAGTGCGGCGTCCTGGAGTTCGAGGACGGGCCGCGCGCGAGCGTCCCCGCCGAGATCCCCCCGGTGCAGACGCACGACTACTACGACTTCGAGGCGAAGTACATCGACTCGACGCCCGGCATCGTGCCCGCCCCGCTGACGCCCGAGGAGACCGCGGAGATCCAGCGGCTCGCGGTCGAGGCGTTCGACGCCGCGTCCTGCGAGGGCCTGGTGCGCGCGGACTTCTTCCTCACCGAGGACGGCCGGTTCGTGATCAACGAGATCAACACGATGCCGGGCTTCACGCCCATCTCGATGTACCCGCAGATGTGGGAGAAGAGCGGCGTCAGCTACGAAGAGCTGGTGGACCGCCTCATCCAGGCCGCCCTGAACCGCTCGACGGGCCTGCGCTGAAGCTCGCGCCGAGGGTGCGCACCCACGACGCGCACCGCCCCCGAGGGGATCAGGCGATCCCCTCGGGAATGGTCTTCTTGATGGGCCCCGCGAAGTCCGTGAGCGGCCCGAGACCGCCCCCCGTCCGCTCCTCGGGCAGCTTCACCTCGACGTAGGCGAGACGAGCCCCCGTGGTGAAGGTGTACGAACCGTCGTCGTTCTTCTGCAGGAGCCAGGCGACGCCGTTCACCTTCACGCCGTTCTTCGCGGCGTAGTCGGGATCGATCATCTCGGGGGGCCGGGGCACACCGCAGCGCAGTATGATCGCCGGGTCTCCCCACCCGGCGGTCAGCTCGGACTCGGGCCCCGGGTCGGTGCGCTCAAGCC
The DNA here is from genome assembly GCF_008704495.1 of Streptomyces kanamyceticus. Lineage (NCBI taxonomy): Bacteria > Bacillati > Actinomycetota > Actinomycetes > Kitasatosporales > Streptomycetaceae > Streptomyces > Streptomyces kanamyceticus. The sequence continues at coordinate 3,068,510 of NZ_CP023699.1, read as the reverse complement.
CTTCGACCTTCTTCGGGAGTTGCTCGTGCAGGTCCCGGCAGAGCCCTGCGGCCTTGGCCTTCGGAGAAGGAACCACCACTGACGCCTCGTCGTCCGTAGAAGAGCAGGCCGCTGTCGTGATCAACAGGGCGAGGGCGGACGTTCCTATGAGGCAGCGGCGCCGGAGACGGGGGATGTTCACCGGGCCAGGGTAGACGGGGGCTACAAGTGCACGACCGGGCAGGTCAGAGTTCGGGTGATGCCGTCCACCTGCTGGACCTTCGCGACCACCATGCGGCCGAGTTCGTCCACCGTGTCCGCTTGTGCGCGCACGATGACGTCGTAGGGTCCGGTCACGTCCTCGGCCTGAATCACTCCCGGGATCTTGCCGATCAGCTCGGCGACGGTCGACGCCTTGCCGACCTCTGTTTGGATCAGGATGTACGCCTGTACCACGGAACCTCCAGGGCGGCCACGAGGATCATGTGGGGAGAAGGGACGCCACGGTACCGCGTCACCGCTCGTCACGGGGAGACCCGGGTGAGCTGTGGCGCGCACATCGTGGTGGACGGACAACACAAGTTGACGGTCACGTCGACCGTACCGACGACAGTGGCGGCTCGCGACCGGGGGCCGGGCAGCGCGAAAGGGCATGGTGAGACTCGGTGAAGGGAACCGTGGGCGAGTTGGGGGAGTTCGGGCTCATCAGAGAGCTCACCTCCCGGCTCACCTCCACTCCGGCCGTACGGCTCGGTCCCGGCGATGACGCCGCGGTGGTGTCCGCTCCGGACCGCAGGGTCGTGGCGAGCACCGACATCCTCCTGGAGGGGCGGCACTTCCGCCGCGACTGGTCCACCGCGTACGACGTGGGCCGCAAGGCGGCGGCCCAGAACCTCGCGGACATCGCGGCGATGGGCGCCGTGCCCACCGCGCTGCTGCTCGGCCTGGTGGTGCCCGCCGAACTCCCCGCCAGCTGGCCCGTCGAGCTCATGGACGGCCTCAGGGACGAGTGCCAGGTCGCGGGCGCGGCCGTCGTCGGCGGCGACGTCGTACGCGGCGACACCATCACCGTCTCGATCACCGCTCTCGGCGATCTGCGCAACCACGAGCCGGTCACGCGCGCGGGTGCCCAGCCGGGCGACGTCGTCGCCGTGACGGGCTGGCTCGGCTGGTCCGCCGCCGGACACGCGGTGCTCTCGCGCGGCTTCCGCTCGCCCCGCGCCTTCGTGGAGGCCCACCGCAGGCCCGAACCGCCCTACCACGCGGGCCCCGCGGCCGCCGGGCTCGGCGCGACGTCGATGACGGACGTCAGCGACGGGCTCATCGCCGACCTCGGGCACATCGCCGACGCGAGCAAGGTGCGCATCGACATCCGCTCCGGAGACGTCGACGTGCCCTCCCAGATGAACGACATCGGTCAGGCCGTCGGCGTCGACCCGCTCCAGTGGGTGCTCAACGGCGGCGAGGACCACGCGATCGTGGCGACCTTCCCGCCGGACGTGAAGCTGCCCGCCCGCTGGAAGGTCATCGGCGAGGTCCTCAACCCCTCCGCGCTGCCCCAGGTGACCGTGGACGGCGCCCCGTGGACAAGCAAGGGCTGGGACCACTTCGGGGACAACGGAGACGCCGAGTGACCGCGCCGCCGCGGGTGCTCACCGTCGCCGGATCCGACTCCGGCGGCGGCGCGGGCATCCAGGCCGACCTGAAGACGATGCTCGCCCTCGGCACGCACGGCATGAGCGTCGTCACGGCGGTCACCGCGCAGAACTCCCTTGGCGTGCAGGGGTTCTGGGAGCTGCCGGGCGAGGCGGTGCGGGCCCAGTACCGCAGCGTCGTCGACGACATCGGCGTGCGGGCCGTGAAGACCGGGATGCTGGCGTCGGCCGAACTGGTCGAGACCGTCGCCGAGTTGCTCGCGGGCACGGACGCGCCCACGGTCGTCGACCCGGTGGGCGTCTCCAAGCACGGCGACTCGCTGCTCGCGGCCTCGGCCCTCGACTCCGTCCGTACGAAACTGCTGCCTCGTGCCACCGTCGCGACGCCCAACCTCGACGAGGTCGCCCAACTGACCGGCGTCCACGTCGAGTCGGAGGACGGGCTGCGCCGTGCGGCCGACGCCGTCCTCGCGTACGGACCCCGGTGGGTGCTCATCAAGGGCGGCCACCTCCGCGGTGACGCGGTGGACCTGCTCACCGACGGCTCCGAGGAGCACGTGCTGCGCGCCCCGCGCCACGACAACCGTCACACGCACGGCACGGGCTGCACGCTCGCCAGCGCGATCGCCGCGCAGCTGGCGAAGGGCCAGAGCGTCCCCGAGGCCGTCGCCGCGGCCAAGGAGTACGTCACCGGGGCGATCGCCGCCGGGTTCGCACTCGGCGGCGGGATCGGCCCGGTGGATCACGGCTGGCGGCTCGGCGGGGCGTAGTCCTTGAGCGTGATGTCGCTCGCGGCCTTCTCGGTCAGCCTCTTGAAGAAGCCCGCCAGGAGGCGGGAGCTGAGCACGCGGTACGTCCGGTCGCGGCTGCGGATCTTCCTCTCGGTCGGCGGGGCGAGGAAGGGGCCCGCGTTGCCGGAGATCTTCTGGCAGCCCTTGGCGTAGTCGCGGACCTCCGCCTCGTACGCGGCGAAGGCGACGCGGTGCTCGCCCCGCGCGGCCGCGAGCTCACCGGCGAGGACGTACGCGCAGACCAGCGCGGTGCCGGTCCCGATGCCGCCCATCGTGGCGCCGTACCCGGCGTCCCCGAGCAGGACCACGCGGCCCTGGGAGAGCCGGTCGACGTGGATCTGCGCGATGGCGTCGAAGTACAGGTCGTCGGCGCTCTCCAGGCCGTCCAGGGCTCCTGCCGCGTGCCGCCAGCCGAGCCCCGCGAACCGGTCGGCGAGGATCTTCTTCTGCTGCCCGAGGTCGTGCCGGTCGTAGTCGAGCCGCTCGGAACCGAAGACCAGGCCGACCCCCGCCCTGGCCGGGTCGGCGCCGTAGTTGCTGAGCATGAGGGTGCGGCCGGGTTCGCTGTAGATGCGGGCGGTGCGGTCGAGACCGAGGTGGTTGGGGGCGTCGAACCCCGCTACGTAGTAGTTGAGGAAGCGCAGGTACCGCGACTCGTCGCCGAAGGCCAGGCGGCGCGTGTGGGAGTGCAGCCCGTCGGCGCCGACGACGAGGTCGAACCGGCGGGGAGAGCCGTGGTCGAAGGTGACGGCGACGCCTTCGGAGTCCTCGGTGAGGGAGGCGACGGAGTCCCCGAAGACGTACTCCACCCGGTCCTGGGTGCGCTCGTAGAGGATCGCGGAGAGCTCGCCGCGGAAGATCTCCACGTCACCGCTCATCAGGAACGCGGGCAGATCCACCCGCTCCGTGTCGTCGGCCTCGACGAGGGTCTGGCGGCCCATGTGGGTCTGCCTGCGGTGGACCTCGTCCCAGATGCCCATGCGGCGCAGTACGGTGCGGTGCGCCTCGCCCCGGAAGTCGACGGCGAAGCCGCCCCTGCGCAGCGCGGGCGCCTTCTCCAGGACGGTGACGCGCGCTCCGTAGCGGGCCAGCCAGAGGGCGAGCGCGGGGCCCGCGACGCTGGCCCCGGAAATCAGGACGTTCAGGTGGGCGAGGCTGTGGGTGGCGGTCGGTGCCTGGTTCTTCGTGCTCTTCGTGTTCTCCGTGCTCTTCGAGTTCGTCATGCCAGGAAGCGTCCGGGGTGGCGCTGACCGTTCGCCTACCGTTGCCTGACCGCCGATGACCGAAGGCTCCTGCCCTCCTCGAAGGCGCTCTCGTAGCGCTCGGGGGACAGCCGCGCGCGGGCCGCGTCCGCGACACCCACGACATCGGGGTCACCGGCGATCGACGTGCCGCGCAGGCCGTGCGCGGCGCCGAGGAGCCGGGCGCACTCCTCGGGAGCCGCGGCGACGGCCGCGAGCGCCTCGGCCACATCGGCGAGTTCACCGGTGTCCGTGGCCAGGACGCGGGCCTGCTCGAACCAGTCGGCGGCCTCATCGGCGCGGGACTCGGCGAGCGCGGCACGGCCCATGCCCACGAGCGTCCGCACGCTCTGCCCGAGGCTGAACCAGTTGGCGGCGTACGCCTGAAGGGCCGCTTCGTAGTGCTCACGCGCGCGTGACGTGTCACCGGAGCGCCGGGCCACGTCACCGAGCCCGCGCAGCGCCGTCGCCACCTTGTCGGGGACTCCGGCGGTGCGGGCCAGCTCGGCGGCGCGCGCGTAGTGGGCGGCGGCCGCCGCGAGGTCGCCCCGGTAGAGCAGGACCGTGGCGCGCTGGTGCAGCAGGTCGGCGGTCTCCTCGGGGGCCGCCAACTCGCCGACGTGCACGAGGCCTTCGTCGAGCAGATCGAGGGCCAGGTCCCGCTCGCCCCGCCAGTGCGCGAACATCGCCAGCGGATCGAGGCAGTTGGCCATGCCCCAGCGGTCCCCGGTCTCCCGGAACCCGGCGAGGGCCCGCGCGAACGCCGCGTCCGCCGCGTCAGGACGGCCCGCGAACTGCTCCTGGAAGCCCAGACCGAGATCGAGCAGCGCCACTCCCCAAGGGTGGTCGCCGACCTGCGCGCGCACGCGGTCGGTCATGCTGTGCTCCGGTCCGCCCGTGACCGACCACTGCACGATCAGGTGCGGCAGCCTGAGCGGCCCTTCGAGCTCGGCGACGAGACGGTCGGCGTGGGCGAGGCGCGCCGGTTCCGCGGGATCGGCGCCGTCGCCCGCGAGCGTGTTGATCACGCACAGGGCGTACTCCTCACCGAGGCCCTCCGGTGGCTCGGAGCCGACCGCGTCCAGGAGTTCGATCGCGCGCGCCGTCCGTTCCCCGTTCAGGCCCCGCAGCCGCCAGAACCAGGAGAGGGCGGCCAGCAGCCGCAGCCCGCCGTGCGGGTCGGCGCGGGTCAGATGGCGCAGCGCGGCGTCCAGGTTGCCGCGCTCGGCGGAGAGCCCGGCCAGCCAGGGCAGCTGGTCGCCGCCGCGCAGCATCGGCTCGGCCCGCTCCGCGAGACGCAGGAAGTACCCGGCGTGCGCGTCGCGCAGCCGGTCCTCCTCGCCCGCGTCGGCGAGCTGCCCGGCACAGAACGCGTGGATGGTCCTGAGCATGCCGTAGCGCCCGTCGGCCACCTCCAGGAACGACTTCTCCGTGAGGGAGGCGAGCAGGTCCTCCGGATACGGGATCCCGCAGACGGCCTCCACCGCGTCGAGCGTCGCCCCCGAGGGGAACACCGTCAGGCGGCGGGCGAGCTCCCGCTCCTCCTCGTCGAGCAGCTCCCAGCTCCACTCGACGACCGCGCGCAGCGTGCGGTGCCGGGGCGCCTTCGTGCGATCGCCGCGCGAGAGCAGCCGGAAGCGGTCGCCGAGCCGCGCGGCGAGCTCGTCCAGGGTGAGCGTGCGCAGCCGGGCCGCCGCCAGCTCGATGGCGAGCGGAAGGCCGTCGAGGGCCGCGCAGATCTCGTCGGTCAGCCGCCTCTGGTGCTCGTCGTCGGCGCCCGCGTGACCGGGCCGTACGGCGGCCGCCCGGTCGGCGAAGAGCCGGGCCGCGGGCCCGGCGGTGAGCGGCGGCACCGGGCACAGGACCTCGCCGGTGATGCCGAGCCCCTCGCGGCTGGTGGCCAGGACCCGCACCCCGGGGCAGGCGCCGAGCAGCAGCCCGGTCACCTCGGCCGCCGCGTCGACGAGGTGCTCGCAGTTGTCCAGGACGAGCAGCGGCGCACGCCCGTGCAGCGCGGACAGCAGCCGTTCGGTGGCGTCACCGCCCGGTGTGTGCAGGCCGTCCCGCACCCCGAGCGCGGTCAGGATCGCGTACGGCACCTGGGCCCCGTCGGCGAGCGGCGCGAGCTCCACGAAGCAGACGTCGGGCAGCGCCCTCGCGGCCTCGACGGCGAGCCGCGTCTTGCCCGCGCCGCCGGGCCCGGTGAGCGTCACCAGACGGGTGTCCGCGAGGAGCGCGCCGATCCTGGCGAGCTCGTCGGCCCGCCCGATGAATCGCGTCAGCTGCGCGGGCACGCCCCGCTGTCTGGCGGGCTCCTGTCCCCGAAGCAGCTCCAGGTGGAGCGCGGAAAGACCGGCCGAGGGATCGGTGCCCAGTGCGTCGGCGAGCGCGCGCCGTGCCTCTTCGTAGACCGTGAGCGCCTCCGCGGGCCGCCCGCCCGCGTGCAGCGCCCGCATCAGCTGCCCGTACAACCGTTCGCTCAGCGGCTGCCCGGAGAGCAGCTCCCGCAGTTCCGGTACGAGGTCGGGGCCGCCGCCCAGGGCGAGCTCGGCGTCGATCCGGTCCTGCCCGGCGGCCAGGCGCATCTCGTCGAGGCGGGCCAGGAGGGCGGCGGCGTCCGGCAGATCGGCGAGGGCTCGGCCCCGCCACAGGCCGAGCGCCTCCCTCAGGAGCGCGGCGGCGCGCGCGTGGTCACCGGAGCCGAGCAGCCGTCGCCCCGCGCGGGCGAGGTGCTCGAAGCGGTGGAGGTCGACGTCCTCGGGGGAGACCGCGAGCCGGTAGCCGGTGGGGACCGCCTCGATGTCCAGGCCGAGGCGCTTGCGGAGCCGGGAGACCTGGGACTGCAGGGCGTTCGCGGCGCCCGCGGGCGGCTCGTCGCCGTAGAGCCCGTCGGTCAGCCGCGCGAGGGGGACGGTGCGGCCCGCGTCCAGGAGCAGCAGCGTGAGCAGCGCGCGGGGGCGCGGTCCGCCGGGGTCCAGCGGGGTGCCGTCGGGGGCGCGTACGTCGAGCGGGCCGAGGATGCCGAAGCGCATCCGCCAGATTCTGGCAGCCGCCACGCACGCGTGGGGGCGGGTGGGCGGGCATACGAAAAAGCCGGTTCCCCGAAGGGAACCGGCTGATTCAGCAACCAGCTAGATGGCCGCGCTGGCGTCAGCGCGAGACCTTGCCGGCCTTGATGCACGAGGTGCAGGCGTTGAGGCGCTTCGGCGTCCCGCTCACTACGGCACGCACGCGCTGGATGTTCGGGTTCCAGCGACGGGGCGTACGGCGGTGCGAGTGCGAGATGTTGTTGCCGAAGCCCGGCCCCTTGCCGCAGACGTCGCAGTTGGCAGCCACGGGTCACTCCAAAGACTTCAGATGCACTTACGGTTAAACCCGGCATGCCGGGATCAGTGCAATGATCGGGGTGGCGTTGCCAGGAGGAATGTCCCGATGAGTATCGGGCAACCGGAGCAGCATACAACGACCGCTTCGGTACAACGAAACTACCACGGTCCGCCCGGCCCCCGCCCCGGCCCCCGTGTTCACCCTGGGTCTACGCTGCGTCCATTCCGGATGGTCAAGGAGGCGAACAGGTGCCGCAGAACCTCGACGCGGTCGCGGTGCGCGCCTGGTCCCGACTGGCTCTGGACGCCCTCGGCAGGGCCCGCGAGGAGATCGACTCGATCAACGTCTATCCGGTCGCGGACGGGGACACGGGAACGAACCTCTATCTGACCGTGGAATCGGCGTCCCAGGCGGTCGACGCCGTGTTCACGGGGCACGAACCGTCCCGCCCCTCACTGGCGGAGACCGTGCGCGCGATGGCTCACGGAGCGCTCATCGGGGCCCGCGGGAACTCGGGCACGATCCTTTCGCAGCTGCTCCGGGGGATGGCTCAGGTCATCGGCGGCGCCGAGGGCGAAGGCGATGTCCTTGAGGCGGAGCGGGCCGGTGGCCGTGAGGCAGATCACGTCGACGGGCGGACCCTGGAGCGTGCGCTGCGCCGGGCCGCCGAGTCCGCCTACCAGGCGGTCGCGCACCCGGTGGAGGGCACCGTCCTGACGGTGGCCACCGCCGCGGCCGATGCGGCGGCGGCCGCCGAAGGCGACTGCGAGGCGGTGGCAAGGGCGGCGTACGAAGGGGCCCGCGCGGCCCTGGAGGCGACGCCCGGACAGCTCGCGGTGCTCGGCCGCGCCGGAGTGGTGGACGCGGGCGGCAGGGGGCTCGTCGCGGTCCTCGGGGCGCTGGTGGGCGCTCTGGCGGGGGAGACGGTGGCTCTCAGGGGCGCGGCGCCCAAGGGGGCGGCGGTCTCCAGGAGCGCGGCTTCCAGAAGCAGTGGCCACGCACGCGTGGAGCCCGTCGAGTGCGACGACCTCCCGATGGAGGAGGGCGGTCCCGCCTTCGAGGTGATCTACCTCCTGGAGGCGGAGGACACCGCCGTCGCCCGGCTGCGGAGCCGCCTGGACCGGCTCGGCGACTCGCTCGTCGTGGTCGGCGGCGACGGCCTGTGGAACGTCCACGTCCATGTGGACGACGCGGGTGCGGCCGTCGAGGCGGGCGTGGAGGCGGGCCGCCCGCACCGCATCCGCATCACCCACTTCGGGGTGGGCGACGCGCACACCACCGCGCAGCCGCCCCGGGAGCGCGCCCAGCGGGCCATCGTCGCCGTCGTGCCGGGCGAGGGCCTCGCGGGCCTCTACGCGGAGGCGGGGGCGACCACCGTGCCCACGCGCGTGGGGGAGCCGCCCGCCAGCGGTGAACTCGTCGACGCGATCCGCCGCGCCCACGCGCGCGAGGTGGTGCTCCTGCCGAACGACGCCGAACTGCGGCACACCGCCGCCGCGGCCGCCGCCCAGGCCCGCACGGAGGGCGTGCGCGTCGCGCTGATCCCCACCCGCTCGGCGGTCCAGGGCATCGCGGCGCTCGCCGTGCACGAGCCGGACCGCGGCTTCGACGAGGACGTCGTCGCCATGACGTCGGCGGCCGGCGCGACCCGGTACGGCGAACTGTCCGTCGCCGAGCGGCAGTCGTGGACCATGGCGGGCATCTGCCAGACCGGGGACGTCCTCGGCCTGATCGACGGCGACGTCGCGGTGATCGGCTCGGAGGTCGCACGCACCGCGGCGGGCGTCCTGGACCGGATGCTGTCGGCGGGCGGCGAGATGGTCACGCTCGTGCTCGGCGAATCCGTGCCCGACACCGTCGCGGAGCACCTGGAGAAGCACGTGCGCGAGGCGTATCTGGCCGTGGACACCGTGGTCTACCGCGGCGGCCGCCAGTCGGCGCTGATGCTGATCGGCGTGGAGTAGCCCTCGGCCGAGACCGGCGCGATCCGGCGGACGCAGGCGGGATTCGGGGGACGTTCGGCGGATTGTCAGTGCTGTGGTGTGCAATGGATCTCGTGCCCGCGCTCGAAGAACCCCTGAAGAAAGTGGTCGGTCCCGCCACCGCGAAGGTGATGGCCGAGCACCTCGACCTGCACACGGTCGGCGACCTGCTGCACCACTACCCCCGGCGCTATGCCGAGCGGGGCGAGCTCACCCGCCTCGCCGAACTGCCGCTCGACGAGCACGTCACGGTGGTCGCCCAGGTCGCGAGCGCGCGCATCCTGACGTTCAACGGAGGCAGGGGCCAGCGCCTCGAAGTCACGATCACCGACGGCAGCGGCCAGGTCCAGCTCGTCTTCTTCGGCCGCGGCATCCACAAGCCGCACAAGGACCTGCTGCCCGGCACCCGCGCGATGTTCGCGGGCAAGGTGTCGGTCTTCAACCGCAAGATGCAGCTCGCCCACCCGGCGTACGAACTGCTGAAGGCGGAAGGCGACGAGGTCGGCGAGGCCATCGGCTCCTGGGCGGGCGCCCTCCTGCCGATCTATCCGGCCACCGCCAAGCTGGAGTCCTGGAAGATCGCCAAGTCGGTCGACATGGTGCTGCCCAGCGCCCAGGAGGCGGTGGACCCGCTGCCGCCCGCCCTCCGCGACGGCCGCGGCCTCGTCCCGCTCACCGAAGCCCTCCTGAAGATCCACCGGCCGCATTCGAAGGCGGACGTCGCCGCCGCGAGGGACCGCCTGAAGTGGGACGAGGCGTTCGTCCTCCAAGTCGCCCTGGCCAGGCGGCGGTACGCGGACGCGCAGCTGCCCGCCGTCGCCCGCAGGCCCAAGGAGGGCGGCCTCCTCGACGCCTTCGACGCCAAGCTGCCCTTCACGCTCACCGAGGGGCAGGAGAAGGTCTCCAAGGAGATCTTCGACGACCTCGCGACCGAGCACCCGATGCACCGCCTCCTCCAGGGCGAGGTCGGTTCCGGGAAGACGATGGTCGCCCTGCGCGCCATGCTCGCCGTCGTGGACGCGGGCGGGCAGGCCGCGATGCTCGCGCCCACCGAGGTCCTCGCCCAGCAGCACCACCGCTCCATCGTCGAGATGATGGGCGAGCTCGCCGAGGGCGGCATGCTGGGCGGCGCCGAGCAGGCCACCAAGGTCACGCTGCTCACCGGCTCCATGGGCGCGGCGGGCCGTCGGCAGGCCCTGCTCGACCTGGTCACCGGCGAGGCGGGCATCGTCATCGGCACGCACGCGCTGATCGAGGACAAGGTCCAGTTCCACGACCTGGGCCTGGTCGTCGTCGACGAGCAGCACCGCTTCGGCGTCGAGCAGCGCGACGCCCTGCGCGGCAAGGGCAAGCAGCCCCCGCACCTCCTGGTCATGACGGCCACCCCCATCCCGCGCACGGTCGCGATGACGGTCTTCGGCGACCTGGAGACGTCCGTCCTCGACCAGCTCCCCGCAGGGCGTTCGCCGATCGCCAGCCACGTCGTCCCCGCCCAGGACAAGCCGCACTTCCTCGCCCGCGCGTGGGAGCGCGTGCGCGAGGAGGTGGAGAAGGGCCACCAGGCGTACGTGGTCTGCCCCTGCATCGGCGACGACGCCGACGAGCCCGCGGACCCGAAGGCCAAGAAGAAGGCCGCGAAGAAGGCCGAGAAGAAGGCGGAGGAGGAGGCCACCGCCGAGAAGCGGCCGCCGCTCGCCGTCCTCGACGTCGCCGAGCAGCTCGCCCGCGGCCCGCTCCAGGGCCTGAAGGTCGAGGTCCTGCACGGCCGCATGCAGCCCGACGACAAGGACGCGGTGATGCGCCGCTTCGCCGCGGGCGAGACCCAGGTCCTGGTCGCGACGACGGTCATCGAGGTGGGGGTGAACGTCCCGAACGCCACCGCGATGGTGATCATGGACGCGGACCGCTTCGGCGTCTCCCAGCTGCACCAGCTGCGCGGCCGCGTCGGCCGTGGCTCGGCCGCGGGCCTCTGCCTCCTGGTCACCGACATGCCCGAGGCCAGTCCCGCCAGGGCCCGCCTGGGTGCCGTCGCCTCGACGACCGACGGCTTCGAGCTCTCCCGCATCGACCTGGAGCAGCGCCGCGAGGGCGACGTGCTCGGCCAGGCCCAGTCCGGCGTCCGCTCCAGCCTGCGGATGCTCGCCGTCATCGAGGACGAGGAGGTCATCGCGGCCGCCAGGGACGAGGCGGTCACCGTGGTCGCCGCCGACCCCGACCTGGAGCGGCTGCCCGAGCTGCGCACCGCGCTCGACGCCCTGCTCGACGCCGAGCGCGAGCAGTACCTCGACAAGGGGTGAGGCCCGTGCACGCCATATCGTGGGGTGAGCCCATCAACGGGGCGCCCACCAGCGAGCCAGAAGGAATCAGATGACCCGCGTGATCGCCGGCACGGCCGGCGGACGCCGCCTGGCCGTCCCGCCGGGCAACGGCACCCGCCCCACCTCCGACCGGGCGCGCGAGGGCCTCTTCTCCACCTGGCAGGCCCTGCACGGCACGCTCGACGGGACGCGCGTCCTCGATCTCTACGCGGGCTCGGGGGCCGTCGGCCTGGAGGCGCTCTCCCGCGGCGCCGGACACACCCTGCTGGTCGAGGCGGACGCCAGGGCCGCGCGCACCATCCGGGAGAACGTGAAGGCGGTCGGTCTGCCGGGCGCCGAGGTCAGAGCGGGCAAAGCGGCCCAGATCGTCCGCTCCGGCACCCCCACCATCCCGTACGACCTGGTCTTTCTCGACCCTCCGTACGCCGTCACCGACGACGATCTTCGGGAGATCCTGCTCACACTCCGCTCGGAAAGCTGGCTCACGGACGACGCGCTCGTCACCGTTGAACGCAGTACAAGAGGCGGAGAATTCGGCTGGCCCGAGGGTTTCGAACCCCTCAGGTCCCGTCGCTACGGCGAAGGGACGTTTTGGTACGGTCGCGCCGCCTCTACGTGCGACGACTCAGTGATCGCGCCATGACCGGACCGGAGAGCGAGGGACTCACGTTGCGCCGCGCCGTCTGTCCGGGGTCATTCGACCCCATCACCAATGGACACCTCGACATCATCGCCCGCGCTTCCAAGCTGTACGACGTGGTGCACGTCGCGGTGATGATCAATCAGTCGAAGAAGGGCCTGTTCGAGATCGAGGAGCGGATCGAGCTGATCCGCGCGGTCACCGCCGACTTCGGCAACGTCGAGGTCGAGTCCTTCCACGGCCTCCTCGTCGACTTCTGCAAGCAGCGCGACATCCCGGCCATCGTCAAGGGCCTGCGCGCGGTCAGCGACTTCGACTACGAACTCCAGATGGCCCAGATGAACAACGGACTCTCGGGCGTCGAGACCCTGTTCGTGCCGACGAACCCCACCTACAGCTTCCTGTCCTCCTCGTTGGTCAAGGAGGTCGCGGCCTGGGGCGGCGACGTCGCCCACCTGCTGCCGCCGCTGGTCCACGAGGCCCTGACCGAACGCCTGGGCAAGAAGTGACCCACTGACGGCTCGTCACCCGGTGTCGGGCGGGCGCCCCATGGCCTTACAGTCGTCCCGTCCGTCTCACAACCAGCGGTAGAGAGTGGCGAGCACACGGTGGACGTGCAGAAGAAGATCGACGAGATCGTCGAGGCGATCGGCAGCGCCCGGTCCATGCCCATGTCGGCCTCGTGCGTGGTCAACCGCGCCGATCTGCTCTCGATGCTCGAAGAGGTGCGCCAGGCGCTGCCCGGCTCCCTCGCGCAGGCCCAGGAGCTCATCGGGGGCCGCGAGCAGCTGGTCGAGCAGGCCCGCCAGGAGGCGGAGCGGATCATCGAGACCGCGCACGCCGAGCGCGGCTCGCTGATCTCCGACACGGAGGTCGCCCGCCGCTCCCAGGGCGAGGGCGAGCGCATCCTCACCGAGGCCCGCCAGGCCGCCGAGGAGGTCCGCGTCGAGGCCGACGACTACGTGGACAGCAAGCTCGCCAACTTCGAGGTCGTCCTCACCAAGACCCTCGGTTCCGTCGGCCGCGGCCGCGAGAAGCTCCTCGGCACCGGACCCGGCCTGGACGAGCAGGGGTACGAGGACGAGGACGCCCCCGAGCGCAGCCACGACCCCGAGACGCTGCGCCGCGACGCCGACGCGTACGTCGACGCCAAGCTCGGCGCCTTCGAGGCGGTCCTCGCCAAGACCCTGGAGGCGGTCGGCAAGGGCCGCCAGACCCTGCACGGCCGCGCCCCCGCCGACGAGCTCGGCACCCTCGGCGAGGCCGGCGGCGCCCAGGGCCACACCACCGACGCGGAATACCTGGCGGACCTCGCGGGCCCCGCTGCCGCCGCCCAGCCCGCCTCGCAGCCCCAGGACCAGGCCCCACCGGTCCCGGCGGCGCCCCCGGCCCAGCAGCCCTACCCGCCCCAGCAGCAGCCCGATCCGTACGGGTATCAGCAGCAGGACCAGTACGCGTACCAGCAGCAGGCGTACGGCCAGCAGGATCCGTACGCCGTGTACCAGCAGCAGGACCAGTACGCCTACCAGCAGCAGGGCTATCAGCAGCCGGGGCAGCAGGGCTACGAGCAGGCCGCGCAGCAGGGCTACGACCAGGCGGGCCGGCAGGGCTACGAGCAGCCTCGGTACGAGGCGCCCGCGGCGCTGGAGGAGACCAGCCTCTTCGACACGACCATGATCAGTGCCGAGCAGCTGCGCCAGTACGAGCAGGGCCGCTGAGGGGCGCTTCGGGGTCGGATTGGGCCGAGAGCGAATGGTCCAGTATCCTGGCTCTTCGGTCGCGCATACGTCCGCGACCCGGGCTGCCCACCCGAGCGGTGTTCTCACCGCTTCAGTGCGGCGGCCCCTCGTATGAACTTCCAGGATTCGAAAGCAGGAAAAGCCCTGAGCACGCGCCTCGACCACCGAAACCCCCTCGTGTTCGACACACACGAGCTGGGTCGGCGTCCTGGTGCGCAGCAGCGGCTGACCCGTGAGATCGAAGCGCCGGGTTCGCCGGGCGCCTTCGGCATCGAAGGGGTCATCGGAGTGCCGCAGGGCGCGCCGGTCGAGCTGGAGATCCGCCTTGAGTCGGTCATGGAAGGGGTGCTTGTCACAGGCACCGCCCGTGCATCGGCCGAGGGGGAGTGCGTAAGGTGTCTGGAGCCGCTCGAGCTTGAGCTCGACGCGGACTTCCAGGAGATGTTCTCGTACCCTGACGCCGACGACCGGGGCCGCACCGCGGAACCGGCCGACGACGCCGAGGAAGACGAGGACAGGCTCTATCTCGAGGACGGCTTGTTCGACCTCGAGCCTGTGCTGCGTGATGCGGTGGTGCTCGCACTGCCGATGCAGCCGGTGTGCCAGGACGACTGTCAGGGCCTGTGCTCCGAATGTGGAGTGCGGCTCGCGGACGACCCGGACCACCACCACGAAGCCGTCGACATTCGTTGGGCGGCACTGCAAGGACTCGCCGGGACCATCCAGGACGGCGAGAAGGACGAGATGAGCGGCGGCGCGCCTCGATCAGCGCACGCCGACGAGAAGCAGGAGAAGTAGCCGTGGCTGTTCCGAAGCGGAAGATGTCGCGCAGCAACACGCGCCACCGCCGGTCGCAGTGGAAGGCTGCGGTCCCCACCCTGGTTTCGTGTGAGCGTTGCCAGGAGCCCAAGCAGCAGCACATCGCGTGCCCGAGCTGCGGCACCTACAACAAGCGCCAGGTCCTCGAGGTCTGAGCGGCTGGTGAGAGGCACCGTGTCTAGCCCCAAGAAGGCGGAAGACGCCAAGAAATTGGCGGAGACAACGGCCTCGTCCCACACGCTTCTGGAAGGGCGGCTCGGGTACAAGCTCGAGTCCGCCCTTCTGGTGCGTGCGCTGACCCACCGTTCGTACGCGTACGAGAACGGCGGTCTGCCGACGAATGAGCGGCTCGAGTTCCTCGGGGACTCCGTGCTCGGTCTCGTCGTCACGGACACGCTGTACACCACCCACCCCGACCTGCCCGAAGGCCAGCTGGCCAAGTTGCGGGCCGCGGTGGTCAATTCGCGTGCGCTGGCGGAGGTCAGCCGCGGCCTCGAACTCGGCTCCTTCATCCGGCTCGGCCGGGGCGAAGAGGGCACGGGAGGCCGGGACAAGGCATCCATCCTCGCCGACACCCTTGAAGCGGTGATCGGCGCGGTCTATCTGGACCAGGGTCTGGACGCGGCGGGTGAGCTGGTGCACCGGCTCTTCGACCCGCTGATCGAAAAGTCCTCGAACCTGGGTGCGGGCCTGGACTGGAAGACCAGTCTTCAGGAGCTCACCGCGATGGAGAGCCTCGGCGTGCCCGAGTACCTCGTCACGGAGAGCGGCCCGGACCACGAGAAGACCTTTACTGCTGCCGCCCGCGTCGGAGGCGTCTCGTACGGCACCGGCACCGGCCGCAGCAAGAAGGAAGCGGAGCAGCAGGCCGCGGAGTCCGCGTGGCGCGCGATTCGCGCGGCCGCGGACGAGCGGCTGAAGGCGGCGGAAGCCGCCGCCGCTGCTGTGCAGCCCGAGGGGACCGCCGACACCCCCTCGGCCTGACGGCCCGCCTATCCTTTGGTGCCGGTCGCCCCTGTTCGGGGGGCGACCGGCACCGCGCTTTTCCCTCGCACCCCTCACACCTCTCATCGCCCCGGAGCGGACATGCCCGAGCTGCCCGAAGTCGAAGTCGTACGGCGCGGTCTTGAGCGCTGGGTCAGTGGGCGGGTCGTCTCCGACGTGCAGGTGCTGCATCCGCGTGCCGTGCGGCGGCACGTCGCGGGCGGTGAGGACTTCGGGGCGCGGCTGAAGGGGCACAGGATCGGGCTCGCGCAGCGCCGCGGCAAGTATCTGTGGCTGCCGCTCGCCGACTCCGCGCAGTCCGTGCTCGCTCATCTCGGCATGAGCGGCCAGCTCCTGGTGCAGCCGCACGACGCCGACGACGAGAAGCACCTGCGGATCCGAGTCCGCTTCGACGATGCCCAGGGCACCGAGCTACGCTTCGTCGACCAGCGCACCTTCGGCGGTCTCTCGCTCCACGACAACACCGCCGACGGGCTGCCGGACGTCATCGCGCACATCGCCCGCGATCCGCTCGATGAGGCGTTCGACGACGCGGCGTTCCACCTCGCGCTGCGCGGGCGGCGCACCACGATCAAGCGGGCGCTGCTCGACCAGTCGTTGATCAGCGGCGTCGGCAACATCTACGCGGACGAGGCGCTGTGGCGGTCGCGGCTGCACTACGAGCGGCCCACCGGCACCTTCACGCGCCCACGCACGGCCGAACTCCTGGGCCACGTACGGGACGTGATGAACGCGGCCCTCGCGGTGGGAGGCACCAGCTTCGACAGCCTCTACGTCAACGTGAACGGCGAATCGGGCTATTTCGACCGGTCGTTGGACGCCTACGGCCGCGAGGACGAGCCCTGCCGCAGGTGCGGGACCGCGATCCGCAGGCGCCCCTGGATGAACCGGTCCAGCTATTTCTGCCCGCGCTGTCAGCGGCCGCCGCGCGCCTCGTCGTAACTCTCCTGCGCCTTGTGCACGTCGTCCTGCCTGCTCTGCACGAAGTCGATCAGGGTGAGCAGCCGTTCGGCGATCTCCCGTCCCAGCGGCGTCAGTTGATAGTCCACCCGGGGCGGGTTGGTGGGCTGCGCGTCGCGCCGCACCAGGCCGTCGCGCTCCAGCGCGTGCAGGGTCTGGGACAGCATCTTCTCGCTCACGCCGTCGACGCGGCGGCGCAGTTCGTTGAAGCGGAACGTGCCCTCGTGCAGGGCGCCGAGGGTGAGTGCGCCCCAGCGTCCCGTGACGTGTTCGAGCGTGGTCCGGGACGGGCACTGCTTGGCGAACACGTCGTAGGCGAGGTCCGTGGAGTCCATGAGGACACCCTACTCCCGCACAGCGCTGACTGACGGGTTGCGCTAACTGTGAGTTAGTGCTGGGTGGGCTCGCTCCCGAAGCCTCAGACGAAGCCTCAGAAGCCGAAGTCCTGCGTCCACCAGGGACCACCGGTGCCGAAGTGCACGCCGACGCCCATGGTCTTGTAGTCGCAGTTCAGGATGTTGGCGCGGTGGCCCGCGCTGTTCATCCAGGCGTCCATCACCGACTGGGCGTCGGCCTGGCCGCGGGCGATGTTCTCGCCGCCCAGGTCGGGAATGCCGGCCTTCTCGGCGCGGTCCCACGGGGTCGCGCCGTCCGGATCGGTGTGGGCGAAGAAGTCGCGTGCCGCCATGTCCGCGCTGAAGTCACCGGCCAGCTTCGCCAGCTTGCTGTCCGCGCGCACCGGACGGCAGCCCGCCTTCGCCCGCTCCTGATTGACCAGGGTGAGCACCGCGGCCTCGGCCGCGCTCTCGGCGGACGGCGACTGCACGCTCGGCGCGGGAGCATCGGGCTTCTCCCGCGGCGTACGCGACGGGCTCGGCGCCTTCTTCTTGTCGCTCTTGTCGTTCTTGTCGGCGTCGGGCTCCGGCGCCTTCGGCGTCGGCTTCTCGGCGCTCTTCCCCGGCGTCTTCGACGGCTCGGGGTCGGCCTTGGAGGGGGTGGGCGCGGGGGCCTCGGGCCGACCGGTGCCACGGCTGGGCGCGGACGCCTCGCCGCGCTCGGCGCTGCCGCCCGAACCGCCCTGGGTGTCGACCGCGGACGGCGAGCCCGCCGAGCGCACCTTGGCGGGCTCGTCGCCGCCCAGTTGGTAGCTGTCGCTGCCGGGCAGTACACCGGAGGCGACCGCTACGGCACCCATCGCGACGGCGGCGGAGACGCCGAGCAGGCCCGTGCGGACCGGCTTGAAGGCCCGGCCCCTGCGGCGGTGCGACACCGTCCCGGGGTGGTTCTCGGGGGTGGCGGCGGCCCGCCCAGCGCCGGAGCGTCGGTGGCGTCCCATCTCCTGGCCTTTCGTCCTTACGATCAACGTGACTCGCCCATACGGGTGAGGCTCATCGAATCCGGACTGTACGCGATGGCAGATGAGGGCGAAGTGCCTCCAGAGCAATTGGCCGGTTAGCGTGCAGCCATGAATGAAGAAGTGCGACTCACCGCCTGGGTGCGAGGACGCGTGCAGGCTGTGGGTTTCCGCTGGTTCACGCGGGCCAAGGCGCTGGAGATCGGCGGCCTGAGTGGTTTTGCTCTCAATCTGGACGACGGCCGTGTGCAAGTCGTCGCCGAGGGTCCCCGGGCCGGGTGCCAGACCCTGCTCGACTGGCTTCGCGAGGGCGACACACCCGGGCGGGTCGATGGGGTCACCGAGATCTGGGACACACCGCGTGGCATATACGACACCTTCGCCATCCGCTGACCGTGACCCGGGCGGACGCCTCCCGACGGGGTCCGCGTCTGCCCGTCGGGAGTGTCGTGGGCAGTTGCCTGAGGCAGAAAAGACCTGGTGGTTGCCAAGAATCGGTTGTCGTGGCAGGCTCCCCAGGTAAGGATGATCTCCACGCCCCCAGGGCCCCGAAGGAGAAGCAGCGCCGCCCGTTCCCGGGCCGCGCGCCCCCGGGCCGCCCGTCAATACGGGGCGTGATCGTGTTGACCGTCAAACTTTTTGGTGAGACTCTGGAATCCCCGCGCACCTTAGCTGTTTGGCATGTGAGAACGGCCAGCAAGACCAGCAAGTACAACGAGTGCCAAGCACCGCGGGTGCGATTCCCTCACGACCCACACCGCTTCGGTCGGTCACTCAGTGTGGAGGACCATCCATCATGGCAAAGGCGCTTCTCGGTTACGTCGGCGGCAGCGACCCGCGACTCCTCGCCGAGATGCGACGGCTCCAGCAGCGCGTCCAGGACCTGGAATCCGAGCTCGGCAGGATCCAGGCAGAGAACGACGCGCTCGCGGCTGCCGCTTCTCACGAATCGCTCCTGGAGAGCATCGACGTACCCCAGGCGGAGCCTGCGCTCACCTGACCACTGCTTGAACAGTGATTGCGAGATGCCCTCCAGCAAAGACGTCTCGTAAGCAACAAGTGGTCGGGCTGTTCGTGTCAGCCGCTTGTCTCCAGATCTGCAAGGGACGCTTCGGCGTCCCTTCTTTCTTGTTCTTTCCTGTACCGGCGTACGCTTCTTTCTTTACGTCTGATGTGCCCTGCACCTTCACGGGTGAAACGGTCAGTGAAAGGTAGAGTCCGACGGCGTGCATCTCAAGGCCCTGACTCTGCGCGGTTTCAAGTCCTTCGCGTCGGCCACGACGCTGAAGTTCGAGCCGGGCATCACCTGCGTCGTCGGACCCAACGGTTCCGGCAAGTCCAACGTCGTGGACGCGCTGAGCTGGGTCATGGGTGAGCAGGGCGCCAAGTCACTGCGCGGCGGCAAGATGGAAGACGTCATCTTCGCCGGTACGACGGGCCGCCCGCCCCTCGGCAGGGCCGAGGTGTCGCTCACCATCGACAACTCCGACGGCGCGCTCCCCATCGAGTACGCCGAAGTCACCATCACGCGGATCATGTTCCGCAACGGCGGCAGCGAGTACCAGCTCAACGGCGACACCTGCCGCCTCCTCGACATCCAGGAACTGCTCTCCGACTCCGGCATCGGCCGCGAGATGCACGTCATCGTCGGCCAGGGACAGCTGGACGGGGTGCTGCACGCCGACCCGATGGGGCGGCGCGCGTTCATCGAGGAGGCCGCGGGCGTCCTCAAGCACCGCAAGCGCAAAGAGAAGGCGCTGCGCAAGCTGGACGCGATGCAGGCCAACCTCGCCCGCGTACAGGACCTGACCGACGAGCTGCGGCGCCAGCTGAAACCGCTCGGCAGACAGGCCGCCGTGGCGCGCAGGGCCGCCGTCATCCAGGCCGACCTGCGCGACGTCCGCCTCCGGCTGCTCGCCGACGATCTCGTACGGCTGCGCGACGCGCTCAACGCCGAGGTCGCCGACGAGGCCGCGCTCAAGCAGCGCAAGGAGAGCGCCGAGGCCGCACTCAAGGGCGCCCTGCAGCACGAGGCGCAGCTGGAGGAGGAGGTGCGGCGCCTCACCCCGCGGCTGCAGCGCGCCCAGCAGACCTGGTACGACCTGTCGCAGCTGGCCGAGCGGGTGCGCGGCACCGTGTCGCTGGCCGACGCCCGGGTCAGGAGCGCCACCGCCGCGCCCCCCGAGGAGCGGCGCGGGCGCGACCCCGAGGACATGGAGCGCGAGGCCGCCCGGGTCAGGGAGCAGGAGGCCGAGCTGACGGCCGCGCTCGAAGCGGCCGAGCACGCCCTTGACGACACCGTCTCCCACCGGGCCGATCTGGAACGGGAGTTGGCGGTCGAGGAGCGCAGGCTCAAGGACGTGGCGCGGGCCATCGCCGACCGGCGCGAAGGGCTCGCCAGGCTCGGCGGGCAGGTCAACGCGGCGCGTTCGCGGGCCGCTTCCGCGCAGGCCGAGATCGACCGGCTCGCCCTCGCGCGCGACGAGGCCGCCGAGCGCGCGGCCGCCGCACAGGAGGAGTACGAGCAGCTCAAGGCCGAGGTCGACGGGCTCGACGCGGACGACACGGAGCTCGGCGAGCGGCACGACGCGGCGAAGCGGGACCTCGCCGACGCCGAGGCCGCACTCACCGTCGCGCGGGAGGCGGCCACCGCGGTGGAGCGCGAGCGGGCCGCCGTTGCCGCACGCCGCGAGGCGCTCGCGCTCGGCCTGCGCCGCAAGGACGGCACCGGCGCGCTGCTCACCGCGCGGGAACAACTGGCCGGGCTGCTCGGCCCGGCCGCCGAACTCCTCACCGTCGCCCCGGGGTTCGAGGTGCCGGTCGCCGCCGCGCTCGGCGCCGGTGCCGACGCGATCGCGGTGCGCGACCCCGGCACCGCGGCCGAGGCCATCCGCCTGCTGCGCAAACAGGACGCGGGGCGCGCCGCGCTGCTGCTCGGCGGCGCTCCCGACGACGTACGGCCACAGCGCCCCGAAGGGCCGCCGTACGCAGCCGACTTGGTGCGGGGCCCCGATGAGCTCATGCCCGCCGTGCGGCGGCTGCTGCGTGGCATCGTCGCCGTGGGGAGCCTGGAGGACGCCGAGGACCTCGTCTACGCGCATCCGGAGCTGACCGCCGTCACCGCCGAGGGCGACCTGCTCGGCGCGCACTTCGCACACGGCGGTTCCGCGGGCGCGCCGAGCCTGCTCGAAGTGCAGGCATCCGTCGACGAGGCGGCCGCCGAGCTCGAACAACTCGCGGCGCGGTGCGAGGAGTTGGCCAAGGCTCAGGAGGCTGCCACCGAGCGGCGTGCGGCGTGCGCCTCGCTCGTCGAGGAGCTGGGGGAGCGGCGCAGGGCCGCCGACCGCGAGAAGTCGACGTTCGCGCAGCAGCTCGGGCGGCTCGGGGGACAGGCGCGGGGCGCCGCGGGGGAGGCCGAGCGCGGCACCGCGGCCGCCGCCAAGGCGCAGGACGCCCTGGACCGGGCCGCCGAGGAGGCCGAGGAGCTGGCCGAACGCCTCGCCGTCGCACAGGAGGCGCCGGCCGACGAGGAGCCGGACACCTCGGTGCGCGATCGGCTCGCCGCCGACGGGGCCAACGCGCGCCAGACCGAGATGGAGGCCAGGCTCCAGGCGCGTACGCACGAGGAGCGGGTGAAGGGGCTCGCGGGCCGTGCCGACTCCCTGGACCGGGCCGCGCGCGCCGAACGCGAGGCACGCGCGCGTGCCGAGCAGCGCAAGGCGCGCCTGCGCCACGAGGCGGCCGTCGCCGAGGCCGTCGCGTCCGGTGGACGCCAGCTGCTCGCCCACGTCGAGGTCTCTCTCGTACGGGCGCAGGAGGAGCGCGCCGCCGCCGAGCGCGCCAAGGAGGTGCGCGAGCGCGATCTGGTCGCCGAGCGCAACCAGGGCCGCGAGCTCAAGTCCGAGCTCGACAAGCTGACGGATTCGGTCCACCGCGGCGAGGTACTCGGTGCCGAGAAGCGGCTGCGGATCGAGCAGCTGGAGGCCAAGGCGCTGGAGGAACTTGGTGTGGAACCCGCGGGGCTCGTGGCCGACTACGGCCCCGATCAGCCCGTGCCGCCCTCGCCCGTCGCCGAGGGCGAGGAGCTGCCGGACGACCACCCCGAGCGGCCGCGCCACGAGCCGGTGCCCTTCGTCCGCGCCGAGCAGGAGAAGCGGCTCAAGTCGGCCGAACGGGCGTACCAGCAGCTCGGAAAGGTGAACCCGCTGGCCCTTGAGGAGTTCGCGGCGCTGGAGGAGCGGCACAAGTTCCTGAGCGAGCAGCTGGAAGACCTGAAGAAGACGCGGACCGATCTCCTCCAGGTGGTGAAGGAGGTCGACGAGCGCGTCGAGCAGGTCTTCAGCGAGGCGTACCACGACACGGCCCGGGAGTTCGAGGGCGTCTTCTCGCGGCTCTTCCCCGGCGGCGAGGGGCGGCTGATCCTGACCGATCCCGACAACATGCTCGCCACCGGCGTCGACGTCGAGGCGCGTCCGCCGGGCAAGAAGGTCAAGCGGCTCTCGCTGCTCTCCGGCGGTGAGCGGTCGCTGACGGCCGTGGCGCTGCTCGTCTCGATCTTCAAGGCACGGCCGAGCCCGTTCTACGTGATGG
This sequence comes from Streptomyces kanamyceticus, assembly GCF_008704495.1. Taxonomy (NCBI): domain Bacteria; kingdom Bacillati; phylum Actinomycetota; class Actinomycetes; order Kitasatosporales; family Streptomycetaceae; genus Streptomyces; species Streptomyces kanamyceticus. The sequence goes on along the minus strand of NZ_CP023699.1, from coordinate 3,046,110 downwards.
ACGAGGTCGAGGCCGCGCTCGACGACACCAATCTGCAGCGGCTCATCCGCATCATGCAGGAGCTCCAGGAAGCCTCGCAGCTCATCGTGATCACGCACCAGAAGCGCACGATGGAGGTCGCGGACGCGTTGTACGGCGTCTCGATGCAGGGCGACGGCGTCTCCAAGGTGATCAGCCAGAGGCTCCGCTAGCCGGTCCGGCGCGCCCCCCTTCAAGAGTTCAAGACTTGAACATATGTAGCCTCACGCTGTCCTTAAATTCACAGCAGCCCACCTATTGACTTCGAAACTTGAAGACATAGTCTCTGCAACGTTGCTTTTAACTTCAGGTGGTGGGCGGCGTGAAGTTGTGCGCCACTTGAAGAGCTCGCCCCCACCCCCGGCAACGCAGCCGGTGGCCCGAGGAGTACACGTGACCAGCACAGCGCAGGCGCCAGGATCCGGAGCCAGGCAGGCCCAGCCGGACCATCTCGGCCATGTCATCTTCATTACGGCGGCCGCCGCGATGGGTGGCTTCCTCTTCGGCTACGACAGTTCGGTGATCAACGGCGCGACGGTCGCCATCCAGCACCGCTTCGACGTCGACGCCAACATGCTCGGCTGGATCATCGCCACCGCACTGCTCGGCTGTGCCGTCGGCGCCGCGATCGCCGGTCGCATCGCCGACCGCATCGGCCGCATCCGCTGCATGCAGATCGCCGCCGTACTCTTCGCGGCCAGCGCCGTCGGTTCGGCCCTGCCCTTCGCGGCCTGGGACCTGACGATGTGGCGGCTCATCGGCGGCATCGGCATCGGCATGGCCTCGGTGATCGGCCCGGCCTACATCGCCGAGGTCGCGCCGCCCGCCTACCGCGGCCGCCTCGCCTCCTTCCAGCAGGCCGCCATCGTCATCGGCATCGCCGTCTCCCAGCTGGTCAACTGGGGCATCCTGAACATGGCCGACGGCGACCAGCGCGGCAAGCTGATGGGCCTGGAGGCCTGGCAGTGGATGCTCGGCGTCATGGTCGTCCCGGCCCTCCTCTACGGCCTGCTGTCCTTCATCATCCCGGAGTCGCCGCGCTTCCTGATCACGGTCGGCCGTAACGCCGAGGCCAAGAAGGTGCTCGGCGAGGTCGAGGGCACCGACATCGACCTGGACGCGCGCGTCGCCGAGATCGAGGCGGGCCTGCACCGTGAGCACAAGCCCTCCTTCAAGGACCTGCTCGGCAAGGTCGGCTTCCTGCCGATCGTGTGGATCGGCATCGGGCTCTCGGTCTTCCAGCAGCTCGTCGGCATCAACGTGATCTTCTACTACTCGAACCAGCTGTGGCAGTCGATCGGCAAGGACCCGTCCAGCTCGTTCCTGTACTCGTTCGAGACGTCGATCGTGAACATCGTCGGTACGGTCATCGCGATGATCTTCGTCGACCGGATCGGCCGCAAGCCGCTGGCCATCATCGGTTCCGCGGGCATGGCGGCGGCGCTCTTCACCATGGCGTGGGCGTTCTCGTACCGGACGGGATCCGGTGACAGCGTCTCGCTGCCCAACGCGCAGGGCCTGACCGCGATCATCGCCGCCAACGCCTTCGTGCTCTTCTTCGCCCTCTCGTGGGGCGTGGTGGTCTGGGTGCTGCTCGGCGAGATCTTCCCCAACCGGATCCGCGCCGCGGCGCTCGGCGTGGCCGCGTCCGCCCAGTGGCTCGCCAACTTCGCGATCACCAAGACCTTCCCGAGCATGTCCGAGTGGTCGCTGACCGGCTCGTACATCATCTACGGCGCCTTCGCCGCCATCTCGATCCCCTTCGTCATGAAGTTCGTCAAGGAGACGAAGGGCAAGGCCCTGGAGGAGATGGGCTAAACCCCGCTGCCCCCTCCTCATCAGGAAGCTGCCCCGGCTCAGGACTCGTTGCTACTTGTCCTTGAGCCGGGGCAGTACGTTTTCGCAGAAGTGGTGCAGGCTGCGCCAGCCCTCGTCGACCGGCATGCCCCCGGAGAGCGGGTGCAGGACCAGGCTGCCGGTGTCGCCCTTCGCGTACGTCACGCACTCCTCGGGCGTCAGGATCCGGTAGACGCCCTCGGCGCGCAGCTCCTCGACCGTCGTGGCCGCCGACTTCACCGCCGAGCGGATGTCCTTGTTCTGCCAGGAGGCGTAGGTGCGCGCCTCGTGCAGGAAGTGCTTGCCGTGCTCGGCCCAGGCCCGGTCGGGGTCGTCGGCGATGTGCAGGAGCGGGGTCTCGGCGGCGGGCATCATCGTCCAGCCCTCGGTGCCGTGCTCCGCGAGCTGTTCGTTGTAGTACGCCTCGAGGTCGGGCAGGTGCGCGCTCGGGAAGAACGGCAGGCCGAACCGGGCCGCGCGCCGGGCCGCCGCCTTCGAGGAGCCGCCGACCAGGAGCATCGGGTGGGGCTGGGTGAAGGGGCGCGGGGTGATGCGCACGGTGCGGCCGCGGAAGGTGAAGGGCTCGCCCGTCCAGGCCGCCAGGAGCGTCTCCAGGAGCTCGTCCTGGAGCTTGCCGCGCCGCTTCCACTCGACGCCCGACTGTTCGTACTCCTCGGGCCGGTAGCCGATGCCCGCCACGGTGACGAGGCGGCCGCCGCTGAGCAGGTCGAGCACGGCGATGTCCTCGGCCAGGCGCAACGGGTCGTGCAGCGGGCCGATGATCGCGGAGACCGTCACCGCGATGCGCCGGGTCGCGCCGAAGACCGCGCCCGCGAAGGCGAAGGGAGAGGGCAGCCAGTTGTTCTCGGCGCCGTGGTGCTCCTCGGTCTGGACGGTGGAGATGCCGCGGTCGTCCGCGTACGCGGCCATCTCCAGGGCGGCCTGATAGCGCTCGCTCAGCGAGGCGGGCGTCGCGGCGGGATCGACGAGATTGAAGCGTACGACTGTGACGGGCATGGAAGACGTCCCCCTTCACCGAGCGTGGGCGGGCGAAGGGGGACGCTAGTTGACGCCACATCAGATGGGTAGCCTCGTACGGAAGTTGGACGCCGCCGTACGCAAGTTGGCGCGGATCGGGTCGCTCCGAGGCCAGCGGATCGGGTCGCTCCGAGGTCAGGCGGAGACCAGCTCGGTCTCGCCCTCGCCCTTGCCGTCCGTGGATGCCGCGTCCCTCTCGACGAGCGGGGTCTTCGGCAGGACCGCGTACAGCACGGCGGCGATGACGATCGTGGCCAGCCAGCCCAGGCCGTGACGGCCGATCCAGGACGTGGCCAGCGGCCCGCTGAACCAGTCGACCTTGGTGAAGAGCAGGCCCACCACCAGGGCGATCGCCCACGCCGTCATGGCCTGCCAGGCGAAGCCCGCCCGGTACCAGTAGGCGCTGGTGCGCTTGGTGTCCATCAGGGCCTCGCCGTCGTACGTCTTGCGGCGCAGCATGTCGATGCCGAAGACGCCGATCCAGGCGGAGAAGGCGACCGCGAGCAGGGTGAGGAAGGAGATGAACGAGCCCATGAAGCTCGTCGCCACGTTCATCAGGATGTAGCCGAAGATCAGGCTGATGACGGCGTTCACGCTGACCGCCCACGCGCGCGGGACCTTGATGCCGAGCGTCATCGCGGTGAAGCCCGCGGAGTACATCGACATCGAGTTGATCAGCAGCATGCCGATCAGGGCCATCAGCAGGTACGGCACCGCGATCCACATCGGGAGCAGCTCGCCGAGGAAGGAGACCGGGTCCTGCGCCGAGGACAGCTTCGGGTCGGAGACGGCCATGACCGCGCCCATCAGGACCATCGGGACGACCACGATGCCCGCGCCGCCGATGGCGTGGCCGATGAGCGGCTTGTTCGACGCGGCGCGCGGGAGGTAGCGGGTGAAGTCGGGGCCCGTGGGAACCCAGCTGATGCCGCCGGCGGCGATCGTGCCGACGCCCGCGACCATCATCGCCGTGGAGCCCGCGGGCTTGTCGAAGACGGCCGACCAGTCGGTCTCGGCGAGCAGGTAGACCAGCACGAGCACGCTGAACGCGCCGAAGGCGTACGTCGACCAGGTGCTGCAGATGTGCAGGATCTTGCGGCCGAGACCACTGATCAGGAACGTGCAGGAGACGAAGGCGACCAGCGTGACGACGGTCAGCCAGGTGCTCGACTCCACGCCGAAGCAGATGTTCAGGACCGTGAGGATCGCGTACGCGCCCGTGACCGCGTTGATGGTCTCCCAGCCCCAGCGGGCGACCCAGATCAGCGCGCCGGGGAAGAGGTTGCCGCGCTGGCCGAAGACCGCGCGCGAGAGCGTCATGCCCGGCGAGCCGCCGCGCTTGCCCGCGATGGAGATCAGACCGACCATGCCGTAGCTGAGCAGGGGCGAGACGAGCGCGACGACCAGGACCTGCCAGAAGTTCAGGCCGTTGGACACGATCAGGCCCGCGCCCATGGTGAGCAGCAGGACGCTGATGTTGGCCGCGACCCAGGTGGGGAACAGTTCGCGGGTCTTGCCCGTGCGCTCGGCGTCCGGGACGGGTTCAAGGCCGCGCGTCTCGAGGGCGCCTTCGGATTCGGCGGTGGTGCTCATGGGGGTGGGTCCGTGCCTCTCGCTCGGCTCGCAACGTCGCGATCCGTCGGTGGGGTTGATCGCGATGGACTCTACGCGCGTTGATGCGGCGAGCTCCATCGTACTTTAGTCCGAGTAACGCCCTCCCGAGGCTTATGTTCTTTGGAGGAACACACAATCTGGGCCTCCGCCGGAGCCATGGCCGATACTGGGAGCGTTATGGAAATCGTCATCCTTGCTGTAGTCATCGCCGTGGTCGTGATCGGCGCGCTCGGCGGGCTCGTGATCGGCAGCCGCAAGAAGAAGCAGCTGCCCCCGCAGGCCCCGTCCGGTACGCCCACCATCACCGCCCCTTCCGCCGAGCCTCAGGTCGGCGACGAGGCCGAGACGCCGCGCGACGAACCGCGCCGCACGATCGAGGAGGTGGAACTCCCGCTCGTCGATCCTTCGGCTTCCGCCCCGGTCGTCGAGGAGCCGGTCACCGAACCGGCCGCGCCGGAGATCGAGACCCCCGAGCCCACCGCCGGACGTCTGGTCCGGCTCCGCGCCCGGCTCTCCCGCTCGCAGAACGCGCTCGGCAAGGGGCTGCTCACGCTGCTGTCCCGCGAGCACCTCGACGAGGACACCTGGGAGGAGATCGAGGACACGCTCCTCACCGCCGACGTCGGCGTCGCCCCCACCCAGGAGCTCGTGGAGCGCCTGCGCGAGCGCGTGCGCGTGCTCGGCACCCGTACGCCGGACGAGCTGCGCACGCTGCTGCGCGAGGAGCTCATCGCGCTGCTCGGTACGGGCGAGGGCGCCGACTTCGACCGCGTGGTCAAGACCGAGTCGGGCCTGGAGACCCCGGGCATCGTGATGGTCGTCGGCGTCAACGGCACCGGCAAGACCACCACCACGGGCAAGCTCGCGCGCGTGCTCGTCGCCGACGGCAAGTCCGTGGTCCTCGGCGCCGCCGACACCTTCCGCGCCGCCGCCGCCGACCAGCTGCAGACCTGGGGCGAGCGCGTCGGCGCCCGCACCGTCCGCGGCCCCGAGGGCGGCGACCCCGCCTCGATCGCCTTCGACGCGGTCAAGGAGGGCATCGCGGACGGCGCGGACGTCGTCCTCATCGACACCGCGGGCCGGCTGCACACCAAGACCGGCCTGATGGACGAGCTCGGCAAGGTCAAGCGGGTCGTCGAGAAGCACGCCCCGCTGGACGAGGTCCTTCTCGTGCTCGACGCCACGACCGGTCAGAACGGCCTGGTGCAGGCGCGGGTCTTCGCCGAGGTCGTCGACATCACGGGCATCGTCCTGACCAAGCTCGACGGCACCGCCAAGGGCGGCATCGTCGTCGCCGTCCAGCGCGAACTGGGCGTCCCGGTCAAGCTCGTGGGCCTCGGCGAGGGCGCGGACGACCTGGCGCCGTTCGAGCCCGAGGCGTTCGTGGACGCGCTCATCGGGGAGTAGGAGCGCCGCCACGTATACGAAGAGGGCCCCTCGCATGGTGCAGATGCGAGGGGCCCTCTTCGTATGCGTGATGCGTGGGCGGCGCTACGCGGGGGACCGGTGTGCCACGTACGCCAAGGTCCCCAGGAGCAGCCGCGCCTGTGGTGGGTTCGTCGCGGTGTCGAGGGCGGGGGAGCGGAGCCACCGGACCGGGCCGAGGCCGCCGCGGTCGGAGGGCGGCGCCGTGATGTGGTCGCCGGGGCCCAGGCCGTGCAGGTCGAGGGCCGCGTCGTCCCAGCCCATGCGGTAGAGCAGCTGGGGGAGTTCGGTGGCGGCGCCGGGGGCGACGAAGAACTGCGCCCGGCCGTCCGGCGTGACCGTCACGGGACCCAGCGGAAGGCCCATCCGCTCAAGGCGCACGAGCGCCCGCCGCCCGGCGGTCTCCGCCACCTCGATCGCGTCGAAGGCGCGCCCCACGGGCAGCAGCACCGAGGCGCCGGGGAACTGGGCCCAGGTGTCCGTCACTTCGTCGAGCGTGGCCCCCGCGGGGACCTCGGGGGCGAAGTCGAGCGGGTGGGCGCCGGGGGCCGCGCATGCGGCGGCGCCGCACGAGCAGGCGCCGTCGAGCGCCCGGGCGCCGGGCACCGCGGTCCATCCCCACAGGCCGGTGTACTCCGCCACCGTGGTGCGGTCCGACGCGCGAGCGCGTCGCCGTGATCCGGTCCGGGGCTTGTCGGTTCCCCGGATGCCGCCGATCGTGAAGCCCATGCCCCCTCCAACGGGTCGAACGCACCGCGGTTACGTGACGGAATCGGATCGTGACCCTCTGCTTTCGCGACGGCGCCCGGTGGTCTCACGGGTGGTGCGCCCGGTGTCATGCGCCCCGGCGCACTCCGCTCCGCCCACTTTCTGTCGTCCCCTGTCAAGTGAATCGCTTGTAGCGGCAGGGGAGTTCATTCGAAGGGGTGGCGAATGGTGGCGTTTCCGTAATCGCCCTCGCCGGAGGGGTGATCGTAGGATTACTTTCAGTGCACGGCCCCGGGAGTTCGAGCACCCGTGGGTATGCCGGAGGCAAGTCGGTTTCCTGTTCGATGGGTGACATTCACCGGACGGACGGCCGTAAGTAGCGGCATTCTGTTAGGGCTTGGCGTGGACGATGCGCGGCCGATGGGCAGTGCACAGGCGTGGACAGCGCGGCGCGGACAGCGCACAGATGTCTTGAAGGATGGGGGCGTTCCAGTGGGCGGCAATGGCGGAGGCGGTATGAACGCTGAGAAGCGCCCCAATGAGATGCTCACATCCTGGTTCGTGCGCAGCGGCTGGTCGAAGGGCGAGCTCGCGCGCCAAGTCAACCGCAGGGCGCGGCAGTTGGGTGCCCATCACATCTCGACGGACACCTCGCGGGTGCGCCGCTGGCTCGACGGCGAGAACCCGCGCGAGCCGATCCCGCGCATCCTGTCCGAACTGTTCTCCGAGCGGTTCGGCTGCGTCGTCGCCGTCGAGGACCTGGGGCTGCGCGCCGCGCACCGCACGCCCGCCTCCTCCGGGGTCGACCTGCCCTGGACGGGGCCGCAGACCGTCGCACTCATCAGCGAGTTCTCGCGCAGCGACCTGATGCTGGCGCGCCGGGGCTTCCTCGGCACCTCGCTCGCGCTCTCCGCGGGCCCCGCCCTGATCGAGCCCATGCAGCGCTGGCTGGTGCCCACCCCGTCGACGCCGCCCGAGGATCCCGAGCCCGCCGCCGTGTCGCGCCGCCCGGCCCGGCTCTCCAAGCCCGAACTGGACCTGCTCGAATCCACCACGGTGATGTTCCGCCAGTGGGACGCCCAATGCGGGGGAGGGCTCCGGCGCAAGGCCGTCGTCGGTCAACTGCACGAAGTGACGGACCTGTTGCAGGAGCCCCAGCCCGAAGCCACATCCCGTCGCCTGTTCAAGGTCGCGGGCGAACTGGCCGAACTTGCCGGCTGGATGAGCTACGACGTGGGCCTGCAGCCCACCGCCCAGAAGTACTTCGTCCTCGCCCTGCACGCCGCCAAGGAAGCGGGCGAGAAGTCCCTCGGTTCGTACATCCTTTCCAGCATGAGCCGCCAGATGATCCACCTCGGGCGGCCCGACGACGCCCTGGAACTCATCCACCTCGCGCAGTACGGCAGCCGTGACTGCGCGAGCCCGCGCACCCAGGCGATGCTGTATGCGATGGAGGCCCGCGCCTACGCCAGCATGGGCCAGCCGGGCAAGTGCAAGCGGGCCGTGCGGATGGCCGAGGACACCTTCGCCGACGCCCTGGAGTTCGACGAGCCCGAGCCGGACTGGATCCGCTTCTTCTCCGAGGCCGAGCTGAACGGCGAGAACGCCCACTCGTACCGCGACCTGGCCTACGTGGCGGGCCGCAGCCCGACGTACGCCTCGCTCGCCGAACCCGTCATGGACCGTGCCGTCGAGCTCTTCGGCAAGGACGTCGAGCACCAGCGTTCGTACGCCCTGAACCTCATCGGCAAGGCCACCGTCCACCTGCTCCAGCGCGAGCCCGAGCAGAGCACGGTGCTCGCGGGGCAGGCCCTGGACATCGCCAAGAAGGTCCGCTCGGAGCGGGTGAACACCCGGCTGCGCAAGACCGTCGACACGGCCGTGCGGGACTTCGGAGACGTCGGCGAGGTCCTGGAGATCACCGAGCGGCTCGCCATCGAGATGCCGGAGACCGCGGAGGCGGTCTGAGCACCGGCACGACCGGCTCCGGCCGCGGCAGCCATCCCGAACAGCCCGACTCGGCTCCCCCACGCCAGGTCAGTCGGATGGCCGCCGCGGCCGGTTCTCGTGCCGTGCGCAGGGTAGGAAATCCCGCCCCCGCCGACCCGGCAGTTCATGGCCGCGTAACACGCACGACCTCTTCGTCACTGCGGTGAAACACCGAGGCGCACGCGCCGAAACCGCGCTGGGCCAGTCTCTGGCCCACAACCGGCCCACCGCCCCGCCCCCACCGGGAGCAAGGGCCCTCGGTACCGCACAGGCTCAGTCCGCACGGGCCGCATACGACGACGAGGAGACGCCGATGCCCCCAGGCATCACGATCGCCGCAGACGCCCCCGCGCTGTCTGCCGCCAACACCGGGTTCATGCTCATCTGTTCCGCCCTGGTGATGCTGATGACGCCGGCCCTCGCCTTCTTCTACGGAGGCATGGTCCGCGTCAAGAGCACCCTCAACATGCTGATGATGAGCTTCATCAGCCTCGGGATCGTCACCATCCTGTGGGTCCTCTACGGCTTCTCCATCGCCTTCGGCACCGACCACGGCAGCCTCCTCGGGTGGCAGGGCGACTACGTCGGGCTGAGCGGCATCGGCCTCACCGAGCTCTGGGACGGCTACACCATCCCGGTCTACGTCTTCGCCGTCTTCCAGCTGATGTTCGCCGTTCTGACCCCCGCCCTGATCAGCGGCGCCCTCGCGGACCGCGTGAAGTTCACGGCCTGGGCGCTGTTCGTCGCCCTGTGGGCCACGATCGTGTACTTCCCCGTCGCCCACTGGGTGTGGGGCACCGGCGGCTGGGCCTTCGAGCTCGGCGTCATCGACTTCGCGGGCGGCACGGCCGTGCACATCAACGCCGGAGCCGCGGCCCTCGGCGTGATCCTCGTCATCGGCAAGCGCGTCGGCTTCAAGAAGGACCCGATGCGGCCGCACTCCCTGCCGCTCGTGATGCTCGGCGCGGGCCTGCTCTGGTTCGGCTGGTTCGGCTTCAACGCCGGATCCTGGCTCGGCAACGACGACGGCGTCGGCGCGCTCATGTTCCTCAACACGCAGGTCGCCACCGCGGGGGCGATGCTCGCCTGGCTCGCCTACGAGAAGATCCGCCACGGCGCGTTCACCACGCTCGGCGCCGCGTCCGGTGCCGTCGCGGGACTCGTCGCCATCACCCCGTCCGGCGGCTCCTGCTCGCCGCTCGGCGCGATCGCCATCGGCGCCATCGCGGGGCTGCTGTGCGCGATGGCCGTCGGCCTCAAGTTCAGGTTCGGATACGACGACTCCCTCGACGTCGTCGGCGTCCACATGGTCGGCGGTGTCGTCGGCTCGATCCTCGTCGGTTTCTTCGCCACCGGCGGCGGGCAGTCCGAGGCCCAGGGCCTCTTCTACGGAGGCGGCCTCGGCCAGTTGGGGAAGCAGCTCGCGGGCGTCGGCGCCGTCCTCGCGTACTCCCTGATCGCCTCCGCCGTCCTCGCCCTGCTCATCGACAAGACCATCGGGATGCGGGTCGGCGAGGACGAGGAGGTCGCGGGCATCGACCAGGTCCAGCACGCCGAGACGGCGTACGACTTCAGCGGCGCGGGCGGTGGCACCGCTCCCCGTACGGCAACGCTGCCGGGGCCCGGCGCGGACGGCGCACAGACGAAGAAGAACAAGAAGGTGGACGCATGAAGCTCATCACCGCGGTCGTCAAGCCGCACCGGCTCGACGAGATCAAGGAAGCCCTCCAGGCCTTCGGCGTCCAGGGCCTTACCGTCACCGAGGCCAGCGGCTACGGACGCCAGCGCGGGCACACGGAGGTCTACCGCGGCGCGGAGTACACCGTCGACCTGGTGCCGAAGATCCGCATCGAGGTCCTCGTCGAGGACGACGACGCCGAACAACTCGTCGATGTCGTGGTCAAGGCCGCCCGTACCGGCAAGATCGGGGACGGCAAGGTGTGGAGCGTGCCGGTGGACACGGCGGTACGGGTACGGACGGGGGAGCGGGGGCCCGACGCGCTGTGAGCCGGTGAGGCGGGGCGTCGGGGCGGTGGGACCGGGCGGGGGTCGGGTGGGGTCGAACGTGACTGAGCTGGACTGAACAGGAGCTGCTGGGTGACGCGTGTGGACGTACGAACCGAATCGGAAGCGGAAGACTCCGGACCCAGCGGCTACGCGGCGGCCCGGCTGCGGCTCCTCCACGAGGGGGCGCGGTCCGGGCCGCCGCGCCGTGCCGCCCTCGCCGACCTCACGGACGAGTGGCTGACCGGTCTCTTCACCGCGGCCGAGGTGCCCCGGGGCGTCTCCCTGGTCGCCGTCGGCGGCTACGGGCGCGGTGAACTCTCCCCGCGCAGCGATCTCGACCTGCTGCTCCTGCACGACGGGAGCGCGGACGGCGCGCTGATCGCCGCCCTCGCGGACCGCCTCTGGTACCCCGTCTGGGACCTCGGGCTCGCCCTCGACCACTCCGTCCGTACGCCCGGTGAGGCGCGCAGGACCGCGGGCGACGACCTCAAGGTGCACCTCGGGCTCCTCGACGCGCGGCATGTCGCGGGGGACCAGGGCCTCACCGCGGGGCTGCGCACCGCCGTCCTCGCCGACTGGCGCAACCAGGCCCCCAAGCGACTGCCCGAGCTGCGCGAACTGTGTGAGGAACGGGCCGAGCGGCAGGGCGAGTTGGGCCACCTCCTCGAACCCGACCTGAAGGAGGCGAGGGGCGGGCTGCGGGACGTCACCGCGCTGCGCGCCGTCGCCGCCTCCTGGCTCGCCGACGCGCCTCGCGAAGGGCTCGACGACGCGCGGCGCCGGCTCCTCGACGTGCGCGACGCGCTGCACCTCGCCACGGGCCGGGCCACCGACCGGCTGGCCCTCCAGGAGCAGGACCAGGTCGCCGCCGAACTCGGGCTGCTCGACGCGGACACGCTGCTGCGTCAGGTGTACGAGTCCGCGCGCGTCGTGTCGTACGCCAGTGATGTCACCTGGCGCGAGGTCGGGCGGGTGCTCAGGGCGCGGGGCGCCAGGCCGCGGCTGCGGGCCATGCTCGGCGGGCGCGGGGCCGCGCTCGGCGGTCGCGGGGCCCTCGCCGCCGAGCGGTCGCCGCTGGCCGAGGGCGTCGTGGAGCACGAAGGGGAGGCCGTCCTCGCGCGGACCGCCAGGCCCGAAAGGGACCCCGTGCTTCCGCTGCGGGCCGCCGCGGCCGCCGCGCAGGCCGGGCTCCCCCTGTCCCTGCACGCGGTGCGGCGGCTCGCGGCCTCGGCAGGGCCGCTGCCCACGCCGTGGCCCGCCGAGGCGCGGGAGCAGCTCGTGACGCTGCTCGGCGCGGGGCGGCCCACCGTGGACGTGTGGGAGGCGCTGGAGGCCGAGGGGCTCATCACGCGGCTGCTGCCGGACTGGGAGCGGGTGCGGTGCCGTCCCCAGCGGAACGCCGTCCACACGTGGACGGTCGACCGGCATCTGGTGGAGACGGCGGTGCGGGCCGCGGAGCTCACCCGGCGGGTGGGGCGGCCCGATCTGTTGTTGGTCGCGGCGCTGCTGCACGACATCGGGAAGGGGTGGCCCGGGGACCACTCCGTGGCCGGGGAGATCATCGCCCGCGATGTCGCCGCGCGGGTCGGGTTCGACCCGGGCGACGTGGCGGTCGTGGCGTGTCTCGTGCGGCACCACCTGCTTCTCGTGGAGACCGCCACGCGGCGGGACCTCGACGATCCCGCGACGGTGCGGGGGGTCGCGGACGTGGTCGGGTCCGTGGGGACGCTGGAACTGCTGCACGCCCTGACCGAGGCGGACGCGCTCGCGACCGGGCCCGCGGCGTGGTCCGCGTGGCGGGGGGCGCTCGTCGGCGATCTGGTGAAGCGGGTCGGGGCCCTGCTCTGCGGGGACGAGCCCGCGGAGCCGGTGGACGTGGCGCCGACGGCCGAGCAGGAGCGGCTCGCGGTGGAGGCGGTGCGGACGGGCGGGCCGGTGCTGGCGTTGCGGGCCCGGACGGAGGGGGCCGCGGGGGCGGCGGCAGCGGAGCCGTTGGGCGTGGAGTTGCTGATCGCCGTGCCGGAGCAGGACGGGGTTCTCTCCGCTGTGGCCGGGGTGCTCGCGTTGCACCGGCTGGCCGTGCGGACCGCGGAGCTTCGGGGGGTGGCGTCGCCGGTCGGGGCCTCGGGGGCCTCGGGGGCCTCGGGAGCCGAGGGGGGTGCGGGTGGGGGTGGTGTGCTGTTGCTGAACTGGCGGGTCGCCGCCGAGTACGGGTCGTTGCCGCAGGCGGCTCGGTTGCGGGCGGATCTGGTGCGGGCGCTCGACGGGTCGCTGGACATCGCGGCGCGCCTTGCGGAGCGGGACGCGGCGTATCCGCGGCGGCGGGGGACGGTGACGCAGGCGCCGGCGGCGCGGGTGACGGTGGCGTCGGCGGGGTCGCGGCTCGCGACGGTGATCGAGGTGCGGGCCCAGGACGCGCCGGGGCTGCTGCATCGGATCGGGCGGGCGTTGGAGGGGGCGGGGGTGGTGGTGCGGAGTGCGCATGTGTCGACGCTTGGGGCCAATGCGGTGGATGCGTTTTATGTGACGGGGGTTGATGGGGGCCGTTGGAGGGGGAGCGGGCTGTGGGGGTGGCTCGGGGGTGGAGGGGGCGTTGAGAGCCTGAGCGGGTTGCCTTGGGCTGGGGTCTGCGCCTTGTTTTCGTCTTGGGGGCGGGGCCGCGGGGGTATGTGCGTACTCGCCATCCCGGGGCGGGAGCTACTGGCCTTGCTTCCTTGCCTCGGTCTCCACTGTGCTCCGTTCGCACATACCCCCACGTCCCCTCGGGAGCGTTCGCGGCTGCGGGCGGGTGGGGGTTCCGTCCCCCCGCCCGCGCCGTGGCTTGTGCTCCCGTCCTCGCTCCTCGGCGACGGGGGCTGTGCCCACCCGTGCCGCCCAGCGGCACGATTGCCCACAGCAGCGCGGGCCCGCAGTCGCCGTCCGGTCTGAGGGGACGTGGCGGTATGTCCGCCCGGAGCACTGGGGGCCTCGTTCCGAGGTGCCCAAGCCGTGGCGGTGCGCCTGGGACGGCGAGGACGGACATACCGCCGCGGCCCCGCCCCACAGCCGAAGCCGAGGCGGGTTGTTCCTACAGGGACGGTCCGTCGCGGAGATACGGGTGGGCGGGTGGGAAAGGTATCCGGCGCGAAGCGGCGGGGTCGGTGCTCCGCCCCGAGGGGCGGTTACGGGGGCGTGAGGCACGGTGCCGGAGTGGTTGGGCCACGGTGGGGAGGGGCCAGGACGGGGGCGTACGCCCCGGGGCGAGGTGGAGCGGAACCGTGCGGAGGAAGGGAAGTCCCGCCCAGAGCCCCAGGCACTGGCACGTGGCAGATACTCTGGAAGGCGACCTGTCAGCCCGCCCCCAGATCCGAGGATTCGCGACCGCCGTGTTCGATACTCTCTCCGACCGCCTCGCAGCGACATTCAAGAACCTCCGGGGCAAGGGCCGCCTGTCCGAGGCGGACATCGACGCCACGGCGCGCGAGATCCGCATCGCCCTGCTCGAGGCGGACGTCGCCCTGCCCGTGGTCCGCGCCTTCATCAAGCAGATCAAGGAGCGCGCGGCCGGCGCCGAGGTCTCCCAGGCGCTCAACCCCGCCCAGCAGGTCATCAAGATCGTCAATGAGGAGCTCATTGGCATTCTGGGTGGCGAGACCCGGCGCCTGCGGTTCGCGAAGACCGCGCCGACGGTCATCATGCTCGCGGGTCTGCAGGGTGCCGGTAAGACGACCCTCGCGGGCAAGCTCGGCCTCTGGCTGAAGGGGCAGGGCCACTCGCCGCTCCTGGTGGCGTGCGACCTGCAGCGTCCCAACGCCGTCAACCAGCTGTCGGTCGTCGCCGAGCGCGCGGGCGTCGGCGTGTACGCCCCGCAGCCGGGCAACGGCGTCGGCGACCCGGTGCAGGTCGCCAAGGACTCCATCGAGTTCGCCAGGACCAAGCAGTACGACGTCGTGGTCGTCGACACCGCCGGTCGCCTCGGCATCGACCAGGAGCTGATGCAGCAGGCCGCGGACATCCGCGACGCCGTCAGCCCCGACGAGGTCCTGTTCGTCGTCGACGCGATGATCGGTCAGGACGCGGTCAACACCGCCGAGGCCTTCCGGGACGGCGTCGGCTTCGACGGCGTGGTCCTGTCGAAGCTCGACGGTGACGCCCGCGGTGGTGCCGCGCTCTCGATCGCGCAGGTCACCGGGCGCCAGATCATGTTCGCCTCGAACGGCGAGAAGCTGGACGAGTTCGACGCGTTCCACCCGGACCGCATGGCGTCCCGCATCCTCGGCATGGGCGACATGCTCACGCTGATCGAGAAGGCCGAGCAGACCTTCTCGCAGCAAGAGGCCGAGAAGATGGCCTCGAAGCTTGCCTCCAAGAAGGGGCAGGACTTCACGCTGGACGACTTCCTGGCCCAGATGGAGCAGGTCAGGAAGATGGGCAGCATCAGCAAGCTGCTCGGGATGATGCCCGGCATGGGGCAGATCAAGGACCAGATCAACAACCTCGACGAGCGCGACGTCGACCGCACCGCCGCCATCATCAAGTCGATGACGCCGGGCGAGCGCCAGGAGCCGACCCTCATCAACGGCTCGCGGCGCGCGCGCATCGCCAAGGGCTCGGGCGTCGAGGTCAGCGCCGTCAAGAACCTGGTGGAGCGGTTCTTCGAGGCGCGGAAGATGATGTCCCGCATGGCTCAGGGCGGCGGCATGCCGGGTATGCCCGGGATGCCGGGCATGGGCGGCGGTCCGGGCAAGCAGAAGAAGAAGCAGAAGCAGGCCAAGGGCAAGCAGCGCTCCGGCAACCCGATGAAGCGCAAGCAGCAGGAGCAGGAGGAGGCCACGCGCCGGGAGCAGGGCGGTCAGCCCGGTGGCGCCTTCGGTCTCCCGGGCGGCCAGGCCGGGCAGGACTTCGAGCTGCCGGACGA
Source organism: Streptomyces kanamyceticus (assembly GCF_008704495.1). Lineage (NCBI taxonomy): Bacteria > Bacillati > Actinomycetota > Actinomycetes > Kitasatosporales > Streptomycetaceae > Streptomyces > Streptomyces kanamyceticus. The sequence goes on along the minus strand of NZ_CP023699.1, from coordinate 3,030,578 downwards.
GTTCAAGAAGTTCATGGGCTGAGTCCGCGCCGCCGCGCGAGCCTTCTCTCGTACGTACGAGATCCGGGGCGTCCCTCTACGGAGGGGCGCCTCTGGTGCGTTCCGGGAGCGGGTGCCCTGCCGCATTTTGTGACGTAACGTCCGAATATGAGCAACCCTGTGCCGCCGCGCCAGGCGCCCGATCAGCCGTGGCGCTCCGAGGGCGCGCCCCCGCCCGAGCCCACGCCGCCGCCGAAGAAGAAGATGCCGGGCGGCTGGGGGAGTCTGATCCTGACGGCTCTCATCGTCTACCTCATCGCCAACCTCGTGCTGTCCTTCTTCAACGACGGCGACGAGCCGACCATCTCGTACACGGAGTTCAGCAAGCAGGTCGACTCCGGCAACGTCACGAAGATCTACGCCAAGGGCGACGCGATCCAGGGGCAGCTCAAGAAGGAGCAGCCGCAGCCGGACGGTGACAAGGGGAACTACACCAAGTTCACGACGCAGCGTCCCGCCTTCGCCGACGACAAGCTCTGGGACGACCTGACCAAGCACAAGGTCACCGTCACCGCCGAGCCCGTGGTGCAGGAGCGCAGCTTCCTCTCCAACCTGCTCATCTCGCTCGCCCCGATGCTGCTGCTCGTCGTGCTCTGGATCTTCATCGCCCGGCGGATGAGCGGGGGCATGGGCGGCGGTGGCGGCATGCTCGGGCGCAAGGCGCCGCCCAAGCCGGTCGAGCTGGAGCCCGGCGCGAAGCGGACGACGTTCGCGGACGTCGCGGGCATCGACGAGGTCGAGGGCGAGCTCAACGACGTCGTCGACTTCCTCAAGAACCCGGACGCCTATCGCGCGATGGGCGCCAAGATGCCGCGCGGTGTGCTCCTCGCGGGTCCGCCCGGCACCGGCAAGACGCTGCTCGCGCGCGCCGTCGCGGGCGAGGCGGGCGTGCCCTTCTTCTCGGCCTCCGCCTCGGAGTTCATCGAGATGATCGTGGGCGTCGGCGCCTCGCGCGTACGGGAACTCTTCGCCGAGGCCCGCAAGGTCGCCCCCTCGATCATCTTCATCGACGAGATCGACACCATCGGGCGCGCGCGGGGCGGCGGCAGCGGCATGGGCGGGCACGACGAGCGCGAGCAGACCCTGAACCAGATCCTCACCGAGATGGACGGCTTCTCGGGCTCGGAGGGCGTCATCGTGCTGGCCGCCACCAACCGTGCCGACATCCTCGACCCCGCCCTCACCAGGCCGGGACGGTTCGACCGCGTCGTCAACGTCTCGCCCCCCGACCGCGGCGGCCGCGAGGCCATCCTCAAGATCCATACGCGCACCATTCCGCTGGCCGACGACGTCGACCTCGCCCAGGTCGCCCGTACGACCCCGGGCATGACCGGCGCCGAGCTCGCCAACCTCGCCAACGAGGCCGCCCTGCTCGCGGTCAAGCGCAAGCAGAAACAGGTCACGCAGTCCGACCTCTCCGAAGCCATGGAGAAGGTGCAGCTGGGCGCCGAGCGGCCGCTGGTCATGCCGGAGGAGGAGCGCAGGCGCACGGCCTACCACGAGAGCGGTCACGCACTGCTCGGGATGCTGCAGCCCGGTGCCGACCCGGTCCGCAAGATCACGATCGTGCCGCGCGGCCGGGCCCTGGGCGTCACCCTCTCGACCCCGGACTCCGACAAGTACGCCTACACGGAGGATTATCTTCGGGGCCGAATCATCGGTGCCCTAGGAGGCATGGCCGCCGAACACGTCGTCTACGGAGTCATCACCACCGGCGCCGAGAACGACCTGGAACAGGTCACCAACATCGCGCGCGGCATGGTCGGCCGCTGGGGCATGAGCGAGCGCGTCGGCCGCCTCTCGGCCCTCCCGAACGACGCCCAGCAGGCCTACGGGCTCGCGGCCGCCCCGGAGACCCTCGACGCCATCGACGGCGAGATGCGGCGGATCGTCGACGAGTGCTACGAGAGCGCCTGCCGCCAGCTCAGGGAGCACCGCGGGCAACTGGACGACCTGGCGGCGGCGTTGCTGGAGAACGAGACGCTGGAGGAGGCACAGGCGTACCGGGTCGCGGGCGTCACGCGGCTGACCAAGGACAGCTGAGGGCGGATGAGGGCCGTCGAGGACAGCTGGAGGCGGCTGAGGGGCGCGACTACGTCGTACGCGCGATCAGGTACCGGAAGACGTTCGGCATCCACACCGTCCCGTCCCCGCGCCGGTGCGGATGCAGCGCCTCCGCGAGCTCCTTGTCGACCTGCGCCTGGTCCGTCGCGCCCACCGCCGCGTCGAAGAGGCCCGTCGAGAGCAGCCCGCGGGCCGCGCTCGCCACGTTCGCGTACCCGAAGGGGCACGCGACGCGTCCCGAGCCGTCCGGTTTGAGGCCCGCCCGGTGGGCCACCTCCTCCAGGTCGTCCCGCAGCGCCGGGCGCCAACTTCCCGTACTCCGCAGGGGGTCGGCGAGCTTGGTCGCCACCCTCAGGACCGAGGAGGACGCACAGCGCTCCGGAGGACCCCATCCGACGAGCACCACCGGGGTGCCGCGGGCGGCGAGCGGAGCCGCGGCCTCCAGGAGGGCCGAGAGGCCTTCGGAGTCGCCCGCCACGCAGCCGATCGGGTGGAAAGCGGTCACCAGGTTGTACGGCAGGGCGTCCGGGTCCGCGGCGTCCGCGGGATCGCCCGCCACCAGCCGCGTGTCCGTACGCGCGCGTGCGCCCCCCGTGGTGTCAGGCAACAGGCGTTCGCGCGCGAGGGAGAGCCGCTCGGGCGCCGAGGGGTCGACGCCGGTGACCGCGGCGCCCCGTGACGCCGCCATCAGCAGGGCGAGGCCGGAGCCGCACCCGAGACCGAGCAGCCGGGTGCCGGTGCCCACTTCGAGCCGTTCGTAGACCGCTTCGTAGAGCGGGACCAGCATCCGTTCCTGAATCTCCGCCCAGTCACGCGCGCGTGCCCACAGGTCCACACGAGGGGTCGCGCCCGCGTGGAGGTGGTGCGACTGCACGAGCGTTGGTGTCATCGAAAGCGCCCCAATCCGCCGAGAGTTACTGCCGTGCCGGAATTCAACGGTTCGTCCGCCCCCGTGTAGTGCGCTCGCACTCCCCCCGTATGCCAGAGAACTCCGCATCCGTCGTGGCGTCCAGAGGTTGTGGGCCAATGCTTGCGTGCCACCGTTGTGCGCCCCCTGGGTGATAAAGACGCGCGCTCTTCGAAGGGTCGCCCCTACGATGCGCGCCATGGCCAAAACACCCGTTCTCACGCCTCAGGCGGACGATTTCCCGCGCTGGTACCAGGATCTGATCAACAAGGCCGAGCTGGCCGACAACGGCCCGGTGCGCGGCACCATGGTGATCCGACCGTACGGGTACGGCCTGTGGGAGCGGATGCAGCAGGACATGGACGCGCGCATCAAGGCGACCGGCACGCAGAACGCGTACTTTCCCCTCCTCATCCCGCAGTCGTACCTGACCAGGGAGGCCGAGCACGTCGAGGGCTTCGCGCCGGAGCTCGCCGTCGTCACGCACGGCGGCGGCAAGGAGCTGGAGGAGCCGGTCGTCATCCGCCCCACTTCGGAGACGATCGTCAACGAGTACTTCGCCAAGTGGGTGCAGAGCTACCGCGACCTGCCCCTGCTGATCAACCAGTGGGCGAACGTGGTCCGTTGGGAGCTGCGCCCGCGCCTGTTCCTGCGCACGTCGGAGTTCCTCTGGCAGGAGGGCCACACCGCCCACGCGACGTACGAAGAGGCCCGGGACTTCGCCGCCCGCATCCACCGCCACGTCTACGGAGACTTCATGCGCGACGTCCTCGCCATGGACTTCGTGCTCGGCCGCAAGACCGCCAAGGAGCGCTTCGCCGGCGCCGTCAACACCCTCACGCTCGAAGGCATGATGGGCGACGGCAAGGCCCTCCAGCTCGGCACCAGCCACGAGCTCGGCCAGAACTTCGCCCGGGCCTTCCACACCCAGTACCTGTCCAAGGAGGGCAAGCAGGAACTGGTGTGGCAGACCTCCTGGGGCAGTACGACGCGGATGATCGGCGCCCTGGTGATGATGCACGGCGACGACAACGGCCTGCGCGTGCCGCCGCGGCTCGCGCCCGTCCAGGTCGTCGTGCTCGCCATCAAGGGCGACGACGCCGTACTCGCCAAGGTCCGCGAGATCGGCGACACCCTGCGGGCGGCCGGTCTCCGCGTCCAGGTCGACGACCGCACGGACACCCCCTTCGGGCGCCGCGCCGTCGACTGGGAGCTCAAGGGAGTGCCCGTCCGCGTCGAGGTCGGCCCGCGCGACCTGGAGAACGGCACCGCGATGGTGGCCCGCCGCATCCCCGGGGGCAAGGCGCCGGTCGCGATCGACGCCCTCGCCGCGCTGCTGCCCACCGCCCTCGAAGAGGACCAGGCGCTGCTCCTGGCCCAGGCCCGCGAGCGCCGCGAGTCCCGCACCGCGGACGTCGCCACGGTCGACGAGGCGGTGGAAGCCACCGCCGCGGGTGACTGGGCGCGCATCCCTTGGGCCGTGCTCGGCGAAGAAGGCGAGGCCAAGCTTGCCGAGCACGCCGTGACCGTACGGTGTCTGGTCGCCGAGGACGGGGCGGTGCCGGACGCCGACGAGACCCCCGGTAACGTCGCCCTCGTGGCCCGCTCCTACTGAGGAGGGCGCCTCCGGTACCGCCGCGCCCGATCTCGACTCGTATGCCCGCCCCGGCAACACGAGCCCCGGCGCGAGGAGTTGTCCTACGCGCCGGGGCGTACGCGCCACTACGTACCGGCTTGGTGTGAGCTGTGAGGCTTCTCCGCAGATCAGCGCACCCGCCCTCGTCCGGACGCATCAATGGCAACTGACGGGTACGTGCAAATTATTTGAGATGCCCCGGAATGGAACCCCCGGGGCTCCCGGCTCGTTGTTCACGACGTGAGCACGACACCACCTGTTCTCGCCGCAGAGCTGGCACAGGCGTGGGCCGACATTCAGCGGCACCACTCCGAGCTGCCCGACCTTGCCGCGCCCGAATCCCTGATCGGAGAGTCGTCGTCCGCCTGCGGCGCCGAGCTCTCCTTCGAGCGACTGCTTCACGAGGCAGTCCATGGCATCGCCGCCTCGCGCGGCGTACGCGACACCTCACGCGCCGGCCGTTACCACAACCGCAGATTCCTGGCGATCGCCGAGGAGCTGGGTCTTGACCACTCCGAGGAGCCACATCCCAGCAGTGGCTTCTCGCTGGTCATGCTCAACCCCGAGGCGAAGAAGCGCTACCGCCCGACGATCGAGCGCCTGCAGCGTGCCCTGAAGGCACACACGGCGGCGACGACCGCGGACACCGCGCGCAGCTTCCGCGGCCCGGCCGCACGGCACGGCTCCTCCGGGGGCGGCGTCCGCGTGAAGGCGGTCTGCGACTGCGGGCGCAACGTCCGCGTCGTGCCGTCCGTACTGGCCCAGGCGCCGATCATGTGCGGCGGCTGCGGCAAGCCCTTCCGCATCCCGGAGGCGATCGGCGCGGGCGTGGGCTGAGCTGGACCGGGGCGGCCGAACCGGGTTCGGCCGCCCCGGCGGCGTATGGCACAATGGCTAGCTGTACTCGACAGCCGCATAGGACCCCTCTCTCCTCCGGCTGACGCGTCCATCGGGCACTCGAGTACCGCAACCCCACGCGGCATCGTCGTTGTGCCCACCCACGTCAAGACCAGGAGACACCACTCCCGTGGCAGTCAAGATCAAGCTGAAGCGTCTGGGCAAGATCCGTTCGCCTCACTACCGCATCGTCGTCGCCGACTCCCGTACCCGCCGTGACGGCAGGGCCATCGAGGAGATCGGCCTGTACCACCCGGTGCAGAACCCCTCGCGCATCGAGGTCAACTCGGAGCGTGCCCAGTACTGGCTGTCCGTCGGCGCCCAGCCGACCGAGCCGGTCATGGCCATCCTGAAGCTCACCGGTGACTGGCAGAAGCACAAGGGCCTGCCGGCCCCGGCGCCGCTGCTCGTCGCGGAGCCCAAGGACAAGCGCGCCGCGTTCGAGGCCTTCACCAAGGGTCTCGAGGGCGACGACGCCAAGGGCGAGGCCATCACCCAGAAGGCCAAGAAGGCTGACAAGAAGGCGGACGAGGCCGAGGCCGCGTCCACCGAGTCGACCGAGGCCTGAGCATGCTCGAGGAGGCTCTCGAGCACCTCGTGAAGGGCATCGTCGATAACCCCGACGACGTGCAGGTCGCCTCGCGCAACCTGCGTCGCGGACGCGTCCTCGAGGTTCGGGTCCACCCCGACGACCTCGGCAAGGTGATCGGCCGTAACGGCCGCACCGCGCGCGCTCTGCGTACCGTCGTAGGCGCCATCGGCGGCCGCGGTGTCCGCGTCGACCTCGTCGACGTGGACCAGGTTCGCTGAACCGGGTTCGCTGAACCGACAGGGTTCACAGAATCACAGCAGCACCGGCTCGGGCCGGGGAGGGCTTACGAGCCGTCCCCGGCCCGTAGTCGTTGGATGAGGAGAGAACGCAGTGCAGTTGGTAGTCGCCCGCATCGGCCGTGCGCACGGCATCAAGGGTGAAGTCACCGTCGAGGTCCGCACCGACGAGCCGGAGCTGCGGCTCGGGCCCGGTGCCGTGCTCGCCACCGACCCCGCCTCCGTGGGTCCGCTGACCATCGAGACCGGCCGGGTGCACAGCGGCCGCCTGCTGCTGCGCTTCGAGGGCGTGCGGGACCGCACCGGCGCCGAGGCGCTGCGCAACACCCTCCTGATCGCCGCGGTGGACCCGGAGGAGCTCCCGGAGGACCCCGACGAGTACTACGACCACCAGCTGATGGACCTCGACGTGGTCACCAAGGACGGGACCGAGGTCGGCCGGATCACGGAGATCTCGCACCTGCCCTCGCAGGACCTGTTCATCGTGGAGCGCCCCGACGGCAGCGAGGTCATGATCCCCTTCGTCGAGGAGATCGTCACCGAGATCGACCTCGAGGAGCAGAAGGCCGTCATCGACCCGCCGCCCGGGCTGATCGACGACCGCGCCGAGATCGCCTCCGCGCGGGACGACGACGCGGCCTCGGAGGCCAACGCGGCTTCGGAGGGCAACGCGGCTTCGGAGGGAACGGCGTAATGCGGCTCGACGTCGTCACGATCTTCCCCGAGTACCTCGAACCGCTGAACGTCTCCCTCGTGGGCAAGGCACGCGCGCGTGGGCAGCTCGACGTCAACGTGCACGACCTCAGGGAGTGGACGTACGACCGGCACAACACGGTCGACGACACCCCCTACGGCGGCGGCCCCGGCATGGTCATGAAGACCGACCCCTGGGGCGCGGCCCTCGACGACGTGCTCGCCGAGGGGTACGAGGACGGGGCCCACGGGCCCGTCCTGGTCGTCCCCACGCCCAGCGGGCGCCCCTTCACCCAGGAACTCGCCGTGGAGCTCTCCGAGCGGCCCTGGCTGGTCTTCACGCCCGCCCGCTACGAGGGCATCGACCGCCGCGTCATGGACGAGTACGCGACCCGGATGCCCGTCTACGAGGTGTCCATCGGCGACTACGTCCTGGCCGGCGGAGAAGCCGCCGTGCTGGTCGTCACGGAGGCCGTGGCCCGGCTCCTGCCGGGGGTCCTCGGCAACGCCGAGTCCCACAGGGACGACTCCTTCGCCCCCGGAGCCATGGCCAATCTGCTCGAAGGCCCGATCTACACGAAGCCTCCCCAGTGGCGCGGGCACGGCATCCCCGACGTCCTGCTCAGCGGCCACCACGGCAAGATCGCGCGCTGGCGCCGGGACGAGGCGCTGCGGCGCACCACCCGCAACAGGCCCGATCTGATCGAGCGTTGCGACCCAGGAGCCTTCGACAAGAAGGACCGCGAGATGCTCTCGATCCTGGGGTGGCGGCCGGGGCCCGACGGCCGATTTGGGCGAGACCCCGAGGCCGTGGAAGAATAGACCGCTGCTGTACGTCCAGCGTGCGCCCCTGCCACAGGGGGATCGACCGTTGCTCCCCGTGTACCCGGGGATGGTCCAGACGCCCGCCCGACGCGATCAGCTATCGAATCCTTCATCACGAATACCGCTGATGACCTGTGGCATCGGCGAAGAAAGCAGACGATCATGGCTAACCTGCTCGACTCGGTCGACAGCGCGTCGCTGCGCAGCGACATCCCGGCCTTCCGCCCGGGTGACACCGTCAACGTCCACGTGCGCGTCATCGAGGGCAACCGCTCCCGTGTGCAGCAGTTCAAGGGCGTAGTCATCCGTCGCCAGGGTGCCGGCGTGCGCGAGACCTTCACGGTCCGCAAGGTCTCCTTCTCCGTCGGCGTCGAGCGCACCTTCCCGGTGCACACCCCGATCGTCGAGAAGATCGAGCTCGTCACCCGCGGTGACGTGCGTCGCGCGAAGCTGTACTACCTCCGTGACCTGCGCGGCAAGGCCGCGAAGATCAAGGAGAAGCGCGACAGCTGAGGTCCCGCGCGGGTCCACAGCGGGGCCGGATAGCATCTGGCCCCGATGGACACCGAAGCACGGAACACGGAGCGCGACCGCTCCTCCCCACCCTCCGATTCCGGAGACGTCACGCACGTCGCCGAAGAATCCGAGGAGGCGGAGGAACGGTCGCGTTCCGTTTTCATGTCACTGGTCTCCTGGTTGCCCGGCGGCCGGATCACGCTGTCGATCTTGGTGTGCATGGGGTTCCTGCTGCTCCTCAGTACGTTCGTGGTGCAGCCCTTCCAGATCCCGAGCGGCTCCATGGAGCCCGCGTTCCGGGTCGGGGACCGGGTACTCGTCAACAAGTTGGCGTACCGTTTCGGTTCCGAGCCGCAGCGGGGTGACGCGGTCGTCTTCGACGGCAGCGGGTACTTCGGAGACGCCAACTACATCAAGCGGGTCGTGGGCACAGGGGGAGACCGGGTGGTCTGCTGCGACAGGCGGGGGAGGGTCAAGGTGAACGGCGAGCCCATCGACGAGCCGTACCTGTACCCCGGGGACACCCCCTCCCAGGTGCCCTTCGAAGTCGTCGTCCCCGAAGGCAGCCTCTTCCTCCTCGGCGATCACCGCAGCGACTCCCGGGACTCGCGCGACCACCTGGGGCAGCCCGGCGGCGGCATGATCCCGGTGGACGAGGTGATCGGCAGGGCCGACTGGATCGCCTGGCCGGCCGGACACTGGACCTCCCTGAAGCGTCCCGAGAGCTACGCGCGCGTGCCGGCACCAGGCGGCGCACATGGGTAGCCGCGGACGCACTCGCTCCGACTCCGGTCACCACGGGGCTGACACCCCCCTGCCCACCGGGTCCCGGCCGACCGGCGAGCCCGCACGGCCGGGCAGGGCGGAGCGGCGCAAGCTCGCCAAGAAGGTCAAGCGGCGCAGGCGGCGTTCGGCGATCAAGGAGATACCCCTCCTCATAGGTGTGGCGCTGCTGATAGCCCTCGTCCTGAAGACCTTCCTGGTGCAGGCCTTCGTGATTCCCTCGGGCTCCATGGAGCAGACGATCCGGATCGGCGACCGGGTCCTGGTGGACAAGCTCACCCCCTGGTTCGGGTCGAAGCCGTCGCGCGGGGACGTCGTCGTGTTCAAGGACCCGGGCAACTGGCTCGAAGAGGAACAGGGCAAGAAGAAGGACCCCCCTGTCGTCGTCAAGCAGATCAAGGAAGGGCTCACCCAGATCGGGCTGCTGCCCTCCGACAGCGAACGGGACCTGATCAAGCGCGTGATCGGCGTCGGCGGCGACACCGTGAAGTGCTGTGACAAGAACGGCAAGGTCACCGTCAACGGAGTGGCGCTCGACGAGCCGTACATCCACCCCGGTGACAAGCCGTCGGCCTTCGAGTTCACGGTGAAGGTCCCCAAGGGCCGCCTCTTCATGATGGGCGACCACCGCAGCGACTCGGCCGACTCCCGGTTCCACCGCACCGAGAAGTTCAGCGGCACCGTCTCCGAGGACGAGGTGGTGGGACGGGCGATCGTCATCGCCTGGCCCTTCGGCCACTGGCGCAAGCTGGAGGAGCCGGACACCTTCGCGTCCCTGGCCGACGCGCGCCAGGGATCGGACGTCGTCACAGGGGCGTCGCATAGGGTGGCCCCCGGCGATCGATACGGATTGATCCGACTCCCGACCCCTGCGGAACTCCCGCTCGTTATGGGAGTGGTGGGCCTGCATCGCATCTGGGGCAGGCGGCGGCACGGACTGAGGAGTGGATGTGGGGGATTTGGCGGTCGGCGCACGATCCGGACACGAAGGGCCCGAGGAGCGGCCGGGGCGATCCGACGAGCCGGTCGGCGAGGCCGTCGCGGACGGCACGAACCCCGGGAGTGACGCCGTGGACGGCGGCGACGAGGCGAAGGGCGAGCAGGGCGGCAAGCCGCCCAAGAAGGCCCGTTCCTTCTGGAAGGAGCTTCCGCTCCTCATCGGCATCGCGCTGGTCCTCGCGCTGGTCATCAAGACCTTCCTGGTCCAGGCGTTCTCCATCCCGTCCGACTCGATGCAGAACACGCTGCAGCAGGGCGACCGCGTCCTCGTCGACAAGCTGACGCCGTGGTTCGGCTCCGAGCCCGAGCGCGGCGAGGTCGTGGTCTTCCGGGATCCGGGCCACTGGCTGGACGGCGAGCCGACCCCCGACCCGAACGCGATCCAGCGGGTCCTCGGCTGGGTCGGTCTGATGCCGTCCGCCGACGAGAAGGACCTGATCAAGCGCGTGATCGGGGTCGGCGGCGACACCGTGGAGTGCAAGGGCACCGGACCGGTGAAGGTCAACGGCAAGGCGCTGAACGAGCCGTACGTCTTCGCGGGGAACACCCCGTGCAGCGTCGACGACCAGGGCGGCCAGTTCAAGGTCACCGTGCCCAAGGGCAAAATCTGGGTCATGGGTGACCACCGGCAGAACTCGCTGGACTCCCGCTACCACCAGAACCAGCCGGGGGGCGGCGCCGTCCCCGTGGACAACGTCGTGGGCCGCGCCATCGTGATCGCCTGGCCGCCCACCCGCTGGGCCACGCTGCCCAAGCCGGACACCTTCGACCAGCCGGGCATCAACGCGCTGTCGAGCGCGGCGCCCGGCGTCCTCGGACTCGCCGGTGCGGTGCCGATCGTGCTGTGGCGCAGGCGGCGTCTCACGGTCGCGGCCGCCCAGGGCGCGAGGGTTTCTGGCGGAGGTACCGCCAGGTAGGGTGCCGTCCCAGATCGCCGATCTTCCGCCGTCCGTGGGTACGGACGGCGGGGTCGTCTCCGAGACGGGGGAGCACCGGGATGAGCAGGACACGTCGTACGGACGAGGGTCACGGACGGCTCGGCAGCGTGCTGTCGGGTGTCGCCGTGGCCCTCGGCTGTGTGCTCTTCCTCGGTGGTTTCGTCTGGGGCGCCGTCCTGTACCAGCCGTACACCGTCCCCACCGGATCCATGACGCCGACCATCGGATCCGGCGACCGGGTCCTCGCCCAGCGGATCGACGGCGACGACGTGCGCCGCGGTGACGTCGTCGTCTTCAAGCAGTCGACCTGGGGCGACCTGCCGATGGTCAAGCGCGTGGTCGGAGTGGGCGGCGACCGGATCGCCTGTTGCGAGGACGGCAAGCTGACCGTCAACGGCAAAGAAGTCGCAGAACCGTATCTCCCCGACGGCACGGGCGCTTCCGCGACCGGCATCCCCACCACGACCGTGCCCAAGGGCCGCCTCTTCCTGCTCGGCGACGAGCGCAGCGGCTCCCTGGACTCCAGCGTGCACCTGGGCGACAGCGACCATGGCTCCGTGCCGCGCGACGCGGTGAAGGCACGGGTCGACGCGGTGGCCTGGCCGATGGGCAAGTTCGGGATGCTCGAACGTCCGGACGGCTTCGCGCAGATGCCGGGCGGCATCTCCGAGCCGGGCCCGCTGCGGATGGTGCTGGCCGCGGTGGTGGTCGGCGTGGTGCTCGTCCTGGGCGGCGCCGCGTACGGTCCGGTGGCCAAGCGGCTCGGCCGCAGGCGCGAGGCGAGCCGTACGAGGGCGGTGACCGGTGCGAGCTGAGGAGACCGGGTCGTCTACGACCTCCGAATCCGGGCGGCCGCTGCGCAGGGTCGCCAGGGTGGTGCTGCTCGATCCCGACGACCGCATCCTGCTGCTGCACGGCTACGAGCCCGCGGATCCGGCCGACGACTGGTGGTTCACGCCGGGCGGCGGTCTGGAGGGCGACGAGACGCACGAGCAGGCGGCCCTGCGTGAGCTGCGCGAAGAGACGGGCGTCACGGACGTCGAGCTCGGCCCCGTCCTGTGGCAGCGGATCTGCTCCTTCCCGTTCGACGGGCGGCGCTGGGACCAGGACGAGTGGTACTTCCTGGCGCGTACGTCACAGACGGCGACAGCTCCCGAAGGGCTGACGGAGCTGGAACGACGCAGTGTCGCCGGAGCACGTTGGTGGTCGTGCCGGGAACTGACCGAGGCTCATGAGACGGTGTATCCGACCAGGCTCGCCGAGCTGCTTCGCAGACTGCTCGACGAGGGGCCCCCGAAGAGGCCCGAGATCCTCGACACGGAAATCGTGTAGGGGCTCGCGGGGCTGACGCACAATAGGGGGACGCACGGCTGAAGGGGAACATGCCATGAGCGCCGAGGACCTCGAGAAGTACGAGACCGAGATGGAGCTGAAGCTCTACCGGGAGTACCGCGATGTCGTCGGTCTGTTCAAATATGTGATCGAGACCGAACGGCGCTTCTACCTCACCAACGACTACGAGATGCAGGTGCACTCGGTCCAGGGTGAGGTTTTCTTCGAGGTATCCATGGCGGATGCCTGGGTGTGGGACATGTACAGGCCCGCCCGGTTCGTGAAGCAGGTCAGGGTACTCACGTTCAAGGACGTGAACATCGAGGAGCTCAACAAGAGCGATCTCGAGCTGCCGGGAGGCTGAGTTCACTCGCCGGGGTGGCGGAGTTTTCCACAACCGGCGAGTAATGCACCAAGATCCAATAGGTGCGGGCTGATCCGTGACGGTGGGTGCCGGAGGTGGTGCCCACATGAACGCACGAGGAGCACTCGGAAAGTACGGCGAAGAACTGGCCGCGCGGCGGCTGGTCGAGTCCGGCATGACGGTTCTGGAGCGCAACTGGCGCGCGGGCCGAATCGGTGAGATCGACATCGTGGCGATGGACGGCGAGGCCCTCGTCGTCTGCGAGGTCAAGACGCGCAGGGCGGGCCTCGCGGGCACGCCCTTCGAATATCCGATGGCGGCCGTGAGCCCGGTCAAGGCGGCCCGGCTCAGGCGGCTCGCCGAGCACTGGATCGAGGAACGCGGCGGCCCACCACCCGGCGGCGTCCGCATCGACCTGGTCGGCGTGCTGCTCCCCCGGCGCGGCGCTCCCCTCGTCGAGCATGCGCGGGGGGTGGCCTGATGGGATTCGCGCGTACGTGTTCCGTGGCCCTGGTCGGCGTCGAGGGCGTGGTCGTCGAGGTGCAGGCCGATCTGGAGCCCGGCGTCGCCGCCTTCACACTGGTGGGGCTGCCGGACAAGAGCCTGAGTGAGAGTCGCGACCGGGTCAGGGCGGCCGTGGTCAATTCGGGCGGTGAGTGGCCCCAGAAGAAGCTCACGGTGGGACTGAGCCCGGCGTCGGTGCCCAAGGGCGGCAGCGGATTCGATCTCGCGGTCGCCTGTGCCGTGCTCGGGGCCGCGGAGCGGATCGACCCGCGCGTGCTCGCCGACATCGTCATGATCGGGGAGCTGGGCCTGGACGGGCGGGTGCGGCCGGTGCGCGGCGTGCTGCCCGCGGTCCTCGCGGCGGCCGACGCGGGGTACGAACAGGTCGTCGTCCCCGAGTGCACGGCGGCCGAAGCCTCGCTCGTGCCCGGCATCTCGGTCCTCGGCGTACGCAGTCTGCGGCAGCTCATCGCCGTCCTCACCGACGAGCCGGTGCCCGAGGAGGAACCGGTGGAGCCGGGGCGGCCCGACCCGATGCTCGCGGGCCTCTGCGTGCCGGGAACGGGCATGGGCACGGGACTGAGCGGCGCCTCGGACGACGCCCACGCGCTGGACCTGACCGAGGTCGTGGGACAGACGGCGGCACGGACCGCCTTGGAGGTGGCCGCCGCAGGGGCGCACCACCTCTTTCTGCAGGGGCCGCCGGGAGCGGGCAAGACGATGCTCGCGGAGCGGCTGCCCGCGATCCTGCCCCGGCTCTCCCGTGAGGAGTCGCTCGAGGTCACGGCGGTGCACTCGGTGGCGGGCATGCTGCCGCCCGGCAGACCGCTGGTGGACGTCGCGCCGTACTGCGCGCCGCACCACTCGGCGACGATGCAGTCGCTCGTGGGCGGCGGGAAGGGGATCGCGCGGCCGGGGGCCGTTTCGCTGGCTCATCGCGGCGTGCTCTTTCTGGACGAGGCACCGGAGTTCAGCAGCCAGTCCCTGGACTCCCTGCGCCAGCCCCTCGAATCCGGTCATGTGGTGATCGCCCGAAGCGCCGGGGTGGTGCGGCTGCCCGCCCGATTCCTGATGGTGCTCGCGGCCAACCCCTGCCCCTGCGGTCGGCACACGCTCCTGGGGGACGGCTGCGAGTGCAGCGCCTCCGTCGTCCGCCGATACCAGGGGCGGCTCTCCGGTCCACTGCTCGACCGGGTCGATCTGAAGGTGGAGGTGGAGCCTGTCACCCGGTCCGAGCTGGCGGGGCACGGCATCGCGGGAGACTCCACGCGCACCGTGGCCGACCGGGTGCGCACCGCGCGCGAGAGAGCGGCCGCCAGGCTGGCCGGTACGGGCTGGCGGACGAACAGCGAGGTCCCCGGACACGCGCTGCGCACCCGCTGGCCCGCCGAGCCCGGCGCCCTGGACGCGGCCGAGCTCGACCTGGAGCGCGGCTTCCTGACCGCCCGCGGGCTCGACCGGGTGCTGCGGGTCGCGTGGACCGTCGCGGATCTCGCGGGGCGCGACCGGCCCGGCGTGCACGACGTGGCCCTGGCGCTGCAGCTGCGTACCGGCATCGCGCGGGGCGTGCCGATGGCGATCGGGTCGGGGGCGTGACCGGTGGATCCGCGCCGGACGAGGAGCGGCTCGCACGGGTCGCGCTGACGCGGGTGCTCGAACCGGGGGACGCCGTGGGCGGGCGGTGGCTTCGCGAGGCGGGTGCCGTCGAGGTGCTGCGCCGGATCAGCGCGGGGGAGGAGCGGTTCTCCGGCGTGACAGGACGCAGATGGGCAGGTCTTGGCGCGCGGGCCGCCAAGGTCCGGCCCGCGCGGGACCTCGAGTCGGCGCGGGACGTCGGGGCGCGCTTCGTGGTCCCCGGGGACGCGGAGTGGCCGGTGCCGCTGGACGACCTGGGGGATGCGCGACCGATCGGGCTCTGGGTGCGCGGGCGGCCCTCCCTGCGGATATGGGCGCTGCGGTCGGTGGCCGTCGTGGGCGCGAGGGCCTGCACGGAGTACGGCGCGCACATGGCGGCCGGGCTCGCCGCGGGGCTCGCGGAGCGCGGCTGGGTCGTGGTGTCCGGTGGGGCGTACGGCGTGGACGGCGCGGCGCACCGGGGAGCCCTCGGCGCCGGTGGGGCCACCGTGGCGGTGCTCGCGTGCGGGGTGGACAGGACCTATCCGCGCGGACACGCCCAGTTGCTCGGGCGGATCGCGGAACAGGGGCTCGTGGTCGGGGAGTTGCCGCCGGGTGATCATCCGACGCCGAGCCGGTTCATCCTGCGGAACAGGGTGATCGCCGCGCTGACCCGGGGCACGGTGGTGGTCGAGGCCGCCTACCGCAGTGGTGCGCTGGTCACGGCGCGCGGTGCCCAGGAGTTGGGGCGCTTCACGATGGGGGTGCCGGGGCCCGCGACCAGCGGCCTCTCCGCGGGGGTGCACGAACTGCTGCGGGGGGACGGCGTCCTCGTGACCGATGCCGCGGAAGTCGTCGAGCTGGTCGGGGACATGGGTGAGCTCGCGCCGGAGCGGCGGGGCCCCGTCGTCCCGCGAGACCTGCTCGCCCCGGGAGCGGCCCGTGTCCTGGCCGCGCTGCCAGGGCGGGGGTGCGCTCGGGCGCGGGACATCGCGCGCGACGCGGGCACGACGACGGACGACGCCGTAAGCCGACTGTACGAGCTTCGCTCTCTCGGGTTCGTCGAACGACACGGCGACGGCTGGCAGTTGACACGCCAGGCGTTTCTGTCCGTCTCCACCGCTGGAGGTGAATCGTGACCGAGCGTGTTCCGCCGGATGGACGGCACCCGACGACCTTGGGAAATCGGGCAGTTGATACTTCGGATCCGTCACTCAGGGCGACGGAATCGACTCCTTGGTGCACCCAGCGGAACGTATCTGCGCACTCAGGATCCCATAGCCTTCGCACACTGCGACACTTCAGTCACGCTACGCTCACAAGGATTCCGACGCGTACAGGCGACCAGACGGACAACCTCATTCATTCCACGCAAGATCTCCACCGCACCGGAGCGAGCGGCACCGGCGAGTCCGTCGGGCCGAGCGACCTCACCGACCCACGCGACCTCAACAGTTCACGGCAGAACGGCTCAAGGCGACGAATGCCCCAGCACACCTCAGGGTCCGACCGGGCGGCGGTTCCCCCCGCCGCCCGTAGCGGGGAGCGGGAGCGGCCCCCCGCGCCCTCGTCGCTGGACGAGTTGTGGCGGTCGTACAAGGAGACCGGGGACGGGCGGCTGCGGGAGCAGCTGATCCTGCACTACTCGCCGCTGGTGAAGTACGTCGCGGGGCGGGTGAGCGTGGGGCTGCCGCCCAATGTGGAGCAGGCCGACTTCGTCTCGTCCGGGGTGTTCGGTCTGATCGACGCCATCGAGAAGTTCGACATCGAGCGGTCCATCAAGTTCGAGACGTACGCGATCACCCGCATTCGCGGGGCGATGATCGACGAACTGCGGGCGCTCGACTGGATCCCGCGCTCCGTGCGGCAGAAGGCGCGCAACGTGGAGCGGGCCTACGCCACGCTGGAGGCCCAGCTCCGCAGGACGCCGTCGGAGAGCGAGGTCGCCTCGGAGATGGGGATCGCGCTGGAGGAACTGCACGCCGTTTTCAGCCAGTTGTCGCTGGCGAACGTGGTGGCGCTGGAGGAGTTGCTGCACGCCGGAGGGGACGGCGGTGACCGCCTCAGCCTCATGGACACCCTTGAGGACCACGCGGCCGACAACCCCGTCGAGGTCGCGGAGGACCGGGAGCTGCGCAGGCTGCTCGCGCGGGCGATCAACACGCTGCCGGAGCGCGAGAAGACCGTCGTGACGCTCTACTACTACGAAGGGCTCACGCTCGCCGAGATCGGCAACGTGCTCGGCGTGACCGAGAGCCGGGTGAGCCAGATCCACACGAAGTCCGTGCTGCAGCTGCGGGCGAAGCTGGCGAGTTTCGGGCGCTGAGGGGCGCTGAATCGTCCCTGCCCCAGCGGTGTGAGCGGGGAGTCACTCCCGCGCGGGGCGTCCCGTCCGTAAAGTGGAGCTGTGCCAAGGATTCGAGCGGCCTCTGTGGCCGAGCACCGGTCGATGCAGCGCGGCGCCCTGCTGGACGCTGCGCGATCCCTGCTGTCCGAAGGCGGTACGGAGGCGCTGACCTTCCCCGCACTCGCCGAGCGCACCGGGCTCGCCCGGTCGTCCGTCTACGAGTACTTCCGGTCACGGGCCGCCGTGGTGGAAGAGCTGTGCGAGGTCGACTTCCCCGTCTGGGCCGCGGAGGTCTCCGCGGCGATGGAGGGGGCGGAATCGGCCGAGGGCAAGGTCGAGGCGTACGTGCGCCGGCAGCTGGCCCTGGTCGGTGACCGGCGCCACCGCGCGGTTGTGGCCATCTCCGCCAGCGAGCTCGACGCCGGTGCCAGGGAGAAGATCCGCGCCGCGCACGGCGGGCTCATCGCGATGATCGTCGAGGCGCTCGAGACGCTGGGGCACGAGCAGCCCCGGCTCGCGGCGATGCTGCTGCAGGGCGTCGTGGACGCGGCGGTGCGGCGGATCGAGCTCGGCGCGGCGGAGGATCCGACCGCCATCACCGAGGCGGCCGTCGCCATGGCGCTGCGGGGCGTGCGGGGCTGAGGCCCTCACCGCGGGGGTGTCCCGCCCTCGTCTCACCACGGGGGTGCTCCCGTCATGGGCAGGAGCCGTGACGGGCCCCGGCGCAGGAGCCACGGGGGCAGCAAGGTCAGCGGGTTGAGGTAGGTCTCGGACCGGAGCAGGCCCCAGTGGAGGCAGCTGCCGGGGCAGTGGCCCGTCGGCGCCTCCAGGACGCCCACCGTGTCGCCCGGGGTGACCTCGGCGCCCTTCTTCAGGGTCGCCCGCACCGGTTCGTAGGTGGTGCGCAGAGGCGGATCCCCCGTGCCGTCCAGTTCCACCGAGACCACGCCCCGGCCCGCCACGCGGCCCGCGAAGGAGATCCGGCCCGCGGCGACCGCGCGCACCGGGGTGCCCGCGGGGGCGGAGAGGTCCACGCCGCGGTGGCCCGCTGTGTAGTCCGTCGCCGGGGGGTCCCAGCCCCGTACGACCGCGGGGCGGGCGCCCACCGGCCAGGTCGTGGCTTGCGGCGTCGGGGCGGCCGGTGGGGCGGCGGGCTGGGGCAGGAAGGTCGCGAGCAGGGCCGCCAGCGTGGGCAGCAGCAGTTCCAGGTGCGTGAGAGCCATGCGAGAAGCGTTCCGTGCCGGGCCGCGCCGTGGGGATCTTGGTCCGGATCTGGGGATTACCGGCCGGTTGTGGACAGCCGTGTCACCCGGTCGTGGACAGACATGTCACCCGGTCGTGGACAAGCCGCGTCACCCGGTCGTGGAGGCCCGCGCGGCGGAGCTCGGCCGGTCAGGAAGAGGGCTCGGGAGGTCAGGGGCAGTGGCGTCACCCGCCGCCTCGCGGGTCCCGTACACTTCTTGTGGCGATCCGGGTCACCGGGTCGACTTCGCACGCCCCGACATCTGGCCATGAAAAAGCCGGTGTCAGCGCCCCTCGGTCCCTAGTGGCAAGGCGCAAAGCGGGCGTCAGGCGCGACCGCCATCCGGCGGACGCGGCAACCGAGAACACCAAGGAGTACGGCCATGGCCGTCGTCACGATGCGGGAGCTGCTGGAAAGCGGCGTCCACTTCGGTCACCAGACCCGTCGCTGGAACCCGAAGATGAAGCGCTTCATCTTCACCGAGCGCAACGGCATCTACATCATCGACCTGCTCCAGTCGCTGTCGTACATCGACCGCGCCTACGAGTTCGTCAAGGAGACCGTCGCCCACGGCGGCACGGTCATGTTCGTCGGCACGAAGAAGCAGGCGCAGGAGGCGATCGCCGAGCAGGCGACCCGCGTCGGCATGCCCTACGTGAACCAGCGCTGGCTGGGCGGCATGCTCACCAACTTCTCGACCGTCTACAAGCGTCTGCAGCGCCTCAAGGAGCTCGAGCAGATCGACTTCGAGGACGTCGCCGCTTCCGGTCTCACCAAGAAGGAGCTTCTCGTGCTCTCGCGCGAGAAGGCCAAGCTGGAGAAGACCCTCGGTGGTATCCGCGAGATGTCCAAGGTGCCCAGCGCCGTCTGGATCGTGGACACCAAGAAGGAGCACATCGCGGTCGGTGAGGCCCGGAAGCTCAACATCCCGGTCGTCGCCATCCTCGACACCAACTGCGACCCCGACGAGGTCGACTACAAGATCCCGGGCAACGACGACGCGATCCGCTCCGTCACCCTGCTCACCCGCGTGATCGCCGACGCCGTCGCCGAGGGCCTCATCGCCCGTTCCGGCGTGGCCACCGGTGACTCGAAGCCGGGCGAGAAGGCCCAGGGCGAGCCGCTCGCCGAGTGGGAGCGCGACCTGCTCGAGGGTGAGAAGAAGGCCGACGAGGCCCCCAAGGCTGACGACGCCAAGGCCGACGAGGCCAAGGCCGAGGACAAGCCGGCCGCGGACGCCGCCGAGGCGCCCGTCGCCGAGGCCCCTGTCGCCGAGGCGCCCGCCGCCGAGGCTCCGGCCGCGGACGCCGAGCAGGCCTGACCCTCACAGGTTCGGTAGTTGACGGCGGGGGCCCGATCGGCCCCCGCCGTTCACCCGTAGACCTTCGTAGATCTTTCAGACTTCGAGAGAGAATTTTCGATCATGGCGAACTACACCGCCGCTGACGTCAAGAAGCTCCGTGAGCTCACGGGCGCCGGCATGATGGACTGCAAGAAGGCGCTGGACGAGGCCGACGGCGATGTCGACAAGGCCGTCGAGGCCCTGCGCATCAAGGGCCAGAAGGGCGTCGCCAAGCGCGAGGGCCGCTCCGCCGAGAACGGCGCCGTGGTCTCCCTCATCGCCGACGACAACACCTCCGGTGTCATCGTCGAGCTGAAGTGCGAGACGGACTTCGTCGCCAAGGGCGAGAAGTTCCAGGCCGTCGCGAACAACCTCGCCGCCCACGTCGCCAAGACCTCCCCGGCCGACATCGAGGCGCTGCTCGCGTCCGAGATCGAGGCCGGCAAGACCGTCCAGGCGTACGTCGACGAGGCCAACGCCAACCTCGGCGAGAAGATCGTCCTGGACCGCTTCGCGCAGTTCTCCGGCGCCTACGTCACCGCGTACATGCACCGCACGATGCCCGACCTGCCCCCGCAGATCGGTGTCCTCGTCGAGCTGGACAAGGCCGACGCCGCCGTCGCCAAGGGCGTCGCGCAGCACATCGCCGCCTTCGCGCCGAAGTACCTCTCCCGCGAGGACGTCCCGGCCGAGGTCGTCGAGTCCGAGCGCCGCGTCGCCGAGGAGACCACCCGCGCCGAGGGCAAGCCCGAGGCCGCGCTGCCGAAGATCGTCGAGGGTCGCGTCAACGGCTTCTTCAAGGAGGCCACCCTCCTCGGTCAGCCGTACGCGCTGGACAACAAGAAGTCGGTCGAGAAGGTTCTCGCCGAGGCCGGTGTCACCCTGAAGCGCTTCTCGCGCATCAAGGTCGGCATCTGAGTCCGTACCGCGATCGACGGTAGACCCCGCTAGGGTCGACAGCGGTCGCCCGCGCACGGCACCTCGTGCGTGATGTACGACCGCAGGATCTGACGAGGAGGCCATTGCCGAGCATGGGATGCGAACGACACCCCACCGGCAGTGGCCTCCTTCGTATGTGTGCCAAGTAAGAGAAGCGAGAACCACATGACCACCAAGGCCGACTCGAAGAGTGACGACGACAAAGTTGCCGGACGCTTCCTGCTGAAGCTCTCCGGCGAGGCGTTCGCCGGTGGGGGCGGCCTCGGGGTCGACCCCGACGTGGTGCACGCCATCGCCCGTGAGATCGCGGCCGTCGTCCGTGACGGCGCCCAGATCGCCATCGTCATCGGCGGCGGCAACTTCTTCCGTGGTGCCGAGCTCCAGCAGCGCGGCATGGACCGGGCCCGCTCGGACTACATGGGCATGCTCGGCACGGTCATGAACTGCCTCGCGCTGCAGGACTTCCTGGAGAAGGAAGGCATCGACTGCCGCGTCCAGACGGCCATCACCATGGGCCAGGTCGCGGAGCCGTACATCCCGCTGCGCGCCGTGCGGCACCTGGAGAAGGGCCGTGTGGTCATCTTCGGTGCGGGCATGGGCATGCCGTACTTCTCCACCGACACCACCGCCGCACAGCGCGCCCTGGAGATCGACGCCGAGGCCCTGCTGATGGGCAAGAACGGCGTGGACGGGGTGTACGACTCCGACCCCAGGACCAACCCCGACGCGGTGAAGTACGACGCCCTCGGCTACGGCGAGGTCATCACCCAGGACCTGAAGGTCGCCGACATGACCGCGATCACGCTGTGCCGGGACAACAAACTGCCCATCCTCGTCTTCGAGCTGCTCTCCGAAGGCAATATCGCCCGGGCCGTCAAGGGTGAGAAGATCGGCACTCTCGTGGGTGACCAGGGAAGCCGGGCCTGACCCCAGGGACCTGGGCCAGTCTCGAGGGACGTACGCGAGACGCCCCTTGAGGGGATGGACAAAGCCCTGCCGGTCGGACACCGTGCAGGAAAGAGACGCGACGCAGCCGGCCGCCCCCGTGCAATGCCGGGCCTACTCAAGACACGCAGGAGCAAGTGGTGATCGAAGAGACCCTCCTCGAGGCCGAGGAGAAGATGGAGAAGGCCGTCGTGGTCGCCAAGGAGGACTTCGCCGCGATCCGCACCGGCCGTGCGCACCCGGCGATGTTCAACAAGATCGTGGCTGACTACTACGGCGCCCTTACGCCGATCAACCAGCTGGCCTCGTTCTCGGTGCCCGAGCCGCGGATGGCCGTGGTGACCCCGTTCGACAAGAGCGCGCTGCGCAACATCGAACAGGCGATCCGCGACTCCGACCTCGGCGTCAACCCGAGCAACGACGGCAACATCATCCGTGTGACGTTCCCGGAGCTCACCCAGGACCGTCGCAAGGAGTACATCAAGGTCGCCAAGACCAAGGCCGAGGACTCCAAGATCTCGATCCGGTCGATCCGTCGCAAGGCCAAGGAAGCCTTCGACAAGGCGATCAAGGACGGCGACATCGGCGAGGACGAGGGACGCCGCGCCGAGAAGGAGCTCGACGACACCACCGCGAAGTACGTCGCACAGGTGGACGAGCTGCTCAAGCACAAGGAAGCCGAGCTGCTCGAGGTCTGACCGAGTTCTGACCGAGGTCTGCTCGATGTTCGACCGAGGCTGATCGAAGTCTGAGGAATCAGGAAAGCGATCCGTGAACGACTCTTCCTGGGAGGCGCCGCCCAGAGCCGGGTATTGGGGGCCGCCCGACCAGGGGCCTGGTCAGGGGGCGACCCCGGCAGGTCCCGCGTACGATGCGCAGGACGCGCTGTTTCCGTCTGAGACGCAGCCCATGCCCATCGTGCCCGACGTACCCGTGAGCGGCGGAGACCAGGACGACGACCGGGGGGCCACTCGGATGGGCGGCCCCCTGTTCCGTGACGAGCCTCCGCAGGAGCCCATGCCCAGCGCACCACAGCCCGCCCCGGCAGCACCGCAGAAGAAGAGCGCGGGCCGCGACCTCGGGGCGGCCATAGGAGTCGGGGTGGGACTCGGCGCGGTGATCATCGCGTCGTTGTTCATCGTGAAGGCCGTCTTCATCGGCGTCATAGCGGTCGCCGTCGTGGTCGGTCTTTGGGAGCTCACCTCCCGGCTCGAGGAGCGCAAGGGCATCAAGGCGCCGCTGGTCCCGCTGGCCGTGGGCGGCGCCGCGATGGTCGTCGCCGGTTACGTGCGCGGGGCCGAGGGCGCGTGGGTGGCGATGGCGCTCACCGCGCTCGCGGTCCTCGTGTGGCGCATGACCGAGCCGCCCGAGGGCTATCTGAAGGACGTCACGGCGGGGGTCTTCGCGGCCTTCTACGTCCCGTTCCTCGCGACCTTCGTGGCGCTGATGCTCACCGCGGACGACGGCCCGCAGCGGGTCCTCACGTTCCTGCTCCTGACCGTGGTCAGCGACACCGGTGCGTACGCGATCGGCTGGCGCTTCGGCAAGCACAAGCTGGCGCCGCGCATCAGCCCCGGCAAGACCCGCGAGGGCCTGCTCGGAGCGGTCACCTTCGCGATGGCGGCGGGTGCGGTGTGCATGCAGTTCCTGATCGACGACGGGACCTGGTGGCAGGGCCTGCTCATCGGCTTCGCCGTCGCGGTCAGCGCCACGCTCGGCGACCTCGGCGAGTCCATGATCAAGCGGGACCTCGGCATCAAGGACATGGGCACGCTCCTTCCGGGCCACGGCGGCATCATGGACCGGCTCGACTCCCTGCTGCCGACGGCGCCCGTGGTGTGGCTGCTGCTGGTCGTCTTCGTCGGATCGGGCTGAGCCCGCCCGCTTCCCGCGTCACGCACGAGCCCCGTCCGGTGCCGGACGGGGCTCGTTGCGTACAGTCACCCGCCATGGGGCGGGCGAGACGCGAGAAGGACGGCACCTACCACGGGGATCTGCCGTGCAAGTGGTGCGGAACACTCATCGACCAGGGCGGGCGGCGCAGGCCGCGGCAGTACTGCCGGATGTCACACCGGTGGAAGAGCTACGGCTCCCACGTCGCCGTGATTTTCGGCGGGATCTTCGGCTGAGGGCAGCTGAGGGCAGGGGCCGGGTTGGGCCGGAGGCCGGATTTCCGCCCGCGCGAGGTGGGCGCGGTCATCTGCGACACTGGAAGAACCATGCCTGTACCCGGAGAACTCACTTTCGTCGCGCCCCGCGGTGCCAAGAAGCCCCCGCGGCATCTCGCCGACCTCACGCCCGCCGAGCGCAAGGAAGCCGTCGCCGCCATCGGCGAGAAGCCGTTTCGCGCCAAGCAGCTCTCGCAGCACTACTTCGCGCGGTACGCGCACGACCCGGCCGAGTGGACCGACATCCCCGCCGGTGCGCGCGAGAAGCTCCGTGAGGCGTTGCTGCCCGATCTGATGTCCGTCGTGCGGCACATCAGCTGTGACGACGACACCACCCGCAAGACGCTCTGGCGGCTCTTCGACGGGACGCTGGTGGAGTCGGTGCTCATGCGCTACCCGGACCGGGTCACCATGTGCATCAGCTCCCAGGCCGGGTGCGGCATGAACTGCCCGTTCTGTGCCACGGGACAGGCCGGTCTCGACCGGAACCTGTCGACCGGCGAGATCGTGCACCAGATCGTGGACGGCATGCGGGCGCTCAGGGACGGCGAGATCCCGGGCGGTCCCGCGCGGCTCTCCAACATCGTCTTCATGGGCATGGGCGAGCCGCTCGCCAACTACAACCGGGTGGCGGGCGCCATCCGCCGCCTCACCGACCCCGAGCCGGACGGCCTCGGCCTCTCGCAGCGCGGGATCACCGTCTCGACGGTCGGCCTCGTCCCGGCGATCCACCGGTTCTCGGACGAGGGCTTCAAGTGCCGCCTCGCCATCTCGCTGCACGCGCCGGACGACGAGCTGCGCGACACCCTCGTACCCGTGAACACGCGGTGGAAGGTGAGCGAGGTGCTCGACGCGGGCTGGGAGTACGCCGCGAAGTCCGGGCGTCGGCTCTCCATCGAGTACGCGCTGATCAGGGACATCAACGACCAGGCGTGGCGAGGAGACCGGCTCGGCCGGATGCTCAAGAACAAGCCGGTGCACGTGAACCTGATTCCGCTGAACCCGACGCCGGGCTCGAAGTGGACGGCGTCGCGCCCCGAGGACGAGAAGGCGTTCGTCGCGGCCATCGCCGCCCACGGGGTGCCGGTGACCATCCGGGACACCCGTGGCCAGGAGATCGACGGAGCGTGCGGCCAGCTCGCCGCGGCCGAGAGGTAGTCTGGCGGGCGTACGGCTTCGTACATACATCTGCATATTCCGACAGGGGAGCGCCACAGCGCTGAGAGTGCGGCATCCGGACAGGTGCGCCGCAGACCCTCTGAACCTCGCCCAGGTCATTCTGGGTAGGAAGTTCGGGCATTACTCAAGCTGTAGCGCCCTGCCCGCGGACCACTCGGTCGGCGGGCGGGGCCGCGTCTTCTCCTGGTCACCCAGGAGGAAGTTTCCGTGAGCACCACCAAGAAGGTCACGTTCACCGCGGTCGCGGTGGGCATCGGGCTCGTCGCGGTCTCCGCGTGCGGCAGCTCCGACAGCGGGTCGGGGAAGACCGACTCCAAGAGCGTCACGCTCGTCAGCCACGACTCCTTCAACGTCTCCAAGGACGTACTGAAGGACTTCGAGAAGCGCTCCGGCTACAAGGTCAACGTCCTCAAGGACGGGGACGCGGGCGCCGCCGTCAACAAGGCGATCCTGTCGAAGGACAATCCGCAGGGGGACGTCTTCTTCGGCGTCGACAACACGCTCCTTTCCCGCGCGCTCGACAACGGGCTCTTCCAGCCGTACGAGGCCAAGGACGCAGGGATGGTCCTGCCGGAGTACCGGCTGGCCAAGGGCGAGAAGCGCGTGACGCCCGTCGACTCCGGCGACATCTGCGTCAACTACGACAAGAAGTACTTCGCCGACAAGAAGCTCGCGCCGCCGAAGTCCTTCGAGGACCTGGTCAAGCCCCAGTACAAGGACCTGCTCGTCACCGAGAACGCCGCGACCTCCTCGCCGGGGCTCGGCTTCCTGCTCGGCACCGCCGCCGAGTACGGCGACGGCGGCTGGGAGGGCTACTGGAAGAAGCTGAAGGCCAACGGCGTCAAGGTCGTCGACGGCTGGGAGCAGGCCTACAACGAGGAGTTCTCCGGGTCCGCGGGCGGCAAGAAGGCCAAGGGCGACCGGCCGCTCGTCGTCTCGTACGCCTCGTCGCCGCCCGTCGAGGTCCTCTACGCCAAGCCGCAGCCCAAGGAGGCGCCGACCGGCGTCGCGACCGGCACCTGCTTCCGGCAGGTCGAGTACGCGGGGCTGCTCAGCAACGCCAAGAACACCAAGGGCGGCAAGGCCCTGCTCGACTTCCTGAGCGGCAAGCAGTTCCAGGACGACATGCCGCTTCAGATGTTCGTGAATCCCGTCCGGGAGGCCGCCCAGGTCCCCAAGCTGTTCCGGGAGTACGGCGTGGAGGTCAAGAAGCCCGAGACCATGGACCCCAAGAAGATCGCCGACAACCGTGAGCCGTGGATCAAGTCGTGGACCTCGCTCGTACTGAAGTGACCGAAGCGAAGGCGCGCCCCGGGAAGGGGCGCTCGCGCGGGGGCGCGGCGCGGCTCGGTCTGATGGCCGTGCCCGTCGCGTTCTTCGCGCTCTTCTTCGCCTATCCGGTCTCGGCGATCGTCGGGCGCGGTCTGCACATCGACGGCGCCTGGCAGTTCGGGCGGATCACCGAGGTGCTCGGGCAGTCCGACATCCGGCACGTGCTGTGGTTCACCACCTGGCAGGCGCTCGCGTCGACCGCGCTCACGCTGCTCATCGCGCTCCCCGGCGCGTACGTCTTCGCGCGCTTCGACTTCCCGGGCAAGCAGGTGCTGCGGGCCGTCGTCACTGTGCCGTTCGTGCTGCCGACGGTCGTCGTCGGGACCGCCTTCCTCGCGCTGCTCGGCCGGGGCGGGCTGCTCGACGAGCTGTGGGGCGTGCGCCTGGACACGACGGTGTGGGCGATTCTGCTCGCGCACGTCTTCTTCAACTACGCGGTCGTCGTACGGACCGTGGGTGGGCTCTGGGCGCAGCTCGATCCGCGGCAGGAGGAGGCCGCGCGGATGCTCGGCGCCTCGCGTTTCAGGGCCTGGCGGACGGTGACGCTGCCCGCGCTCGGGCCTGCCGTCGCGGCCGCCGCGCTCATGGTCTTCCTCTTCACCTTCACCTCCTTCGGCGTCGTGCAGATCCTCGGCGGGCCCGCGTACTCCACCCTCGAAGTGGAGATCTACCGGCAGACCGCCCAGCTGCTCGACCTGCCGACGGCCGCCGTCCTGACGATCGTGCAGTTCGCCGCGGTCGGGCTGATCCTGGCCGTCCACGCGTGGACGGTGCGGCGGCGCGAGAGCGCGCTCAAGCTCGTCGACGCGGCCACCGTCGCGCGGCGGCCGCGCGGCGCGGGGCAGTGGACGCTGCTCGGCCTGGTCATTGCCACGGTCGCCGTGCTGATCCTGCTGCCGCTCGGAGTGCTGATCCAGCGGTCCTTCGACGGTCCCGACGGGTTCGGATTCGCGTACTACAAGGAGCTGACCTCGGCGGAGGGCGGCGCCTTCCTCGTGCCGCCGATCGAGGCGGTCGGGAACTCGCTGCGGTACGCGATCGTGGCCACGGCCATCGCGGTCGTCATCGGCGGGCTCGCCGCCGCCGCGCTCACCCGCAGGGCCGGGCGGCTCGTGCGCGGCTTCGACGCGCTGCTCATGCTGCCGCTCGGGGTCTCCGCGGTGACCGTCGGCTTCGGTTTTCTTATCACCCTGGACAAGCCGCCGCTCGATCTGCGGTCCTCCTGGATCCTGGTGCCGCTCGCCCAAGCCCTGGTGGGCGTGCCCTTCGTCGTACGCACGATGCTGCCTGTCCTGCGCGCGGTGGACGGACGGCTTCGCGAGGCGGCCGCCGTGCTCGGGGCTTCGCCGCTGCGGGCCTGGCGGGAGGTCGATCTGCCGATGGTGCGGCGGGCGCTGCTTATCGCCGCCGGATTCGCCTTCGCCGTCTCGCTCGGCGAGTTCGGCGCCACCGTCTTCATCGCGCGGCCCGACAACCCGACGCTGCCGGTCGCCGTGGCGCGGCTGCTCGGCCGGGCCGGAGACCTCAACTACGGCCAGGCGATGGCCCTTTCGGCGATCCTGATGGTGGTGTGCGCGGTGTCGCTGCTGCTCCTTGAACGCATCCGTACCGACCGCACCACGGGGGAGTTCTGATGACGACCGCCTTGACGGGCCCCGTGACGGACTCCGTGACGAACCCCTTGCTGAGCCTGCGCGACGCGACCGTGCGGTTCGGGGCGCGGGCCGCGCTCGACGCGGTCGGCCTCGATGTCGCCGAGCACGAGATCGTCTGTGTGCTCGGGCCGAGCGGCAGTGGCAAGTCGACGCTCCTGCGGGTGGTCGCCGGGCTGCAGGGGCTCGACGCGGGGCGGGTCCTGCTCGGCGGCCAGGACCAGGGCGGGGTGCCCGCGCACAAGCGGGGCGTCGGCCTGATGTTCCAGGACCACCAGCTCTTTCCGCAGCGCGACGTGGCGGGCAACGTGGCCTTCGGCCTGCGCATGCACGGGGCGTCGCGGGGCGAACAGGCCGACCGGGTCGCCGAGTTGCTGGAGCTCGTCGGTCTGCCGAAGGCGCAGCGGCGCGCGGTGGCCTCGCTGTCCGGCGGCGAGCAGCAGCGGGTCGCGCTCGCGCGTGCGCTGGCGCCGCGCCCCAGGCTCCTCATGCTGGACGAGCCGCTCGGGCAGCTCGACCGTTCGCTGCGGGAGCGGCTCGTCGTCGAACTCCGCGAGCTCTTCGGTGAGTTGGGCACCACCGTGCTCGCCGTCACGCACGACCAGGGCGAGGCCTTCGCGCTCGCCGACCGGGTCGTGGTGATGCGGGACGGGCGGATCGCCCAGTCCGGCAGCCCGCTTGAGGTGTGGCAGCGGCCCGCGGACGAGTTCGTGGCGCGCTTCCTCGGCTTCGACAACATCGTCGCGGCGACGGTGTCGGGCGGGGGTGCGGACACGGTGTGGGGCAAGGTGTCCGTGCCGGAGGGCACCCCGGCGGGACGGCACAAGATCCTGGTGCGCCCGGCCGGTGTGCGCCTCGTCCCCGCAGATGAGGGCCTGCCCTGCGTGGTGACGGCACGTACCTTCCGCGGTACTCATGTCGCCGTGCACCTCCAGCCCGTCGAGGGGCCGCGCCTGGAGGCGGCGTGCGCGCTGCGGCGGGCGCCCGAGGTGGGGGAGCGGGTCGGCGTCGGGTTCGACGCGGAGGACGTGGTGGTGCTCGCCGACGGCACCGGACGAAACGCAGGTGCCACCCCGGCGAAGTCGCTCTAGAGTTCGAGCCATGACCACCCTGAGCCATGATCGGTACCGCGCCGAAGTCACCCGCCAGTTCGACCTCTTGAGGGCCACCCTGTCCGGTGCCGACCTCTCCGTCACCGTGCCGACCTGCCCCGACTGGACGCTGGGGGAGCTCGCCCGGCACATGGGCGGAGCGGTGCGCTGGAGCGGGCACCTGGTGGCGACCCGCGCCGAGAGGAACGTCCCCGACGAGGCCGTGCCGAACGCGCAGGGCCCCGGGGACGACGACCCCGCCGCCCTCGACGCCTGGCTCGCCGAGACCGCCGCGTTCGGGGCGCGCGTCTTCGGGGACACCGATGCCGACACCGCGGTGTGGTCGTGGACGGCGGACCACACCGCGGGATTCTGGGCGCGGCGCATGACGCACGAGCTGGCGATCCACCGCGCGGACGCGGCGATCGCCGCGGGCGTCGCGTACGAGGTGGCGCCGGATGTCGCGGCCGACGCGATCGACGAGTGGCTGGAGATCGTCCGGTTCGTACAGCGGACGTCTCCCGAGGACAGCGCGTCCGAGCTGAAGGGCGCGGGGCGCAGCATCCATCTGCACGCCACCGATGCCCCGGAGGGCCTGGACGCCGAGTGGCTCATCGAGTTCGGCGAGGACGGCTTCACCTGGCGGCGCGGGCACGCGAAGGCGTCGGTCGCGCTGCGCGGGCCGCTCTCGGAGGTGCTGCTCGCCTTCTACCGGAGGCGGCCGCTGGACAGCGGGCTTGTGGAGGTCGTCGGGGAGCGGGAGCTGCTCGAATTCTGGCTGGAGCGGGCGACCTTCGGCTGAAACGATCGTGGTCGCGCCACCTCTCACCCGGCCGTCGACGGTCTGACCAGGCCCAACTCGTACGCCAGGATCACCGCCTGGGCTCGGTCGCGCAGTTCCATCTTGGTGAAGAGCCGGTTGATGTGCGTCTTCACGGTGTGGTCGGTGATCGTCAGGCGGTCGGCGATCTCCGCGTTCGACAGGCCCTGCGCGATGAGGACGAGCACCTCGGCCTCGCGGGCGGTCAGGCCCTCGATGTCCCGCGCCGGGGGCACGGCGGACCGCTGGCGCGCGAACTCCGCGACGAGGCGCTGGGTGATCTCGGGCGAGAGCAGCGCGTTGCCCGCCGCCACCACCCTTACGGCGTGCAGGAGTTCGGGGAACGTGCAGTCCTTGAGCAGGAACCCGGAGGCTCCGGCGGTCAGCGCGTCGTACACGTACTCGTCGAGTCCGAACGTCGTCAGCATCAGGGCCCGGGTCGCGCCGCCGGACGCGGTGAGGATCTCGCGGGCCGCGTCGATGCCGTTCACCCGGGGCATGCGGATGTCGAGGAGCACGAGGTCGGGGCGGTGCTCGGCGGCGAGCGCGACCGCCTGGGCGCCGTCCGCCGCCTCGGCGACGACCTCGATGTCGTCCTGGGTGTTGAGGAGGTTCACGAATCCGGTGCGCACGACGGCCTGGTCGTCGGCGACGAGGGTTCTGATCACGCGGAGGCCGTCCTGTCGCGGGGAGTCTGCTGGGCTTGCGGGATGTCCCGGGCTCGTGTCACCAAGGGAGTTCGGCCTCCACCGTGAAGCCGCCGGTGGGTCCCGCGCCCGCGGTCAGGCTGCCGCCGACCAGCGCCGCGCGCTCGCGCATGCCGGTCAGGCCGTGGCCGCTCGTGGAGCCGCTGTCCGGCGGCCCTGGTCCGTCGTCGCTCACGCGGAGCGTCAACCGGTCGGCGCGGTAACCCAGTTCGACCACGGATCGGGCGCCCGGCGCGTGCTTGCGGGCGTTCGTCAGGGACTCCTGCACGATGCGGTACGCGGACAGTTCCCACGCGGCGGCCAGGGGCACGCGCTCCCCGGTGATCCGCAGCTCCGCGCCGCCGCCCACCGCGCGGTGTTGTTCGAGGAGTTCTGCCAGGCCCTCCAGGGTGGGCTGCGGGGCGGTCGCCGCGCCCGCCCCTCGCGCGTCCTCGGTACGTTGCGGGGTGCGCAGGACGCCGAGCAGCCGCCGGAGCTCGGCCATCGAGTCCCGGGCCGTGCCCGCGATCTGCTGGAATCCCTCGCGGGCCTCCGGGGTGAGCCCCGGCGTCGTGTACGTGGCGCTCTCCGCCTGCACCGCGATCATCGACACCGAGTGCGAGACGATGTCGTGCAGCTCGCGGGCGATCGCCGCCCGCTCCGCCTGGGCGGCCTGCCGCCGCTCCATCGCGATCAACTGGGCCTGGGCGAGCGCCCGTTCGCGCCGGGTCTCCTCGCGGGCGCGCACCGCGTCGCCCATGCTGACGGCGCCGAGGATCACCGCGCAGAGCCCGAACGCCTCGGCGAACAGGCCGAGCGATCCCGCGTTGCCGAGCGCGGGGACGTCGGGGAGGCGGTCGTCGCGGGCCCAGCTCAGGATGTGCCACAGGTTGATGGCGAGGGCGCCGAGCGTGCCGCCCGCGACGAGCAGCGCGGGGTGCAGGACGCGGTGCCTGCCGAGGACGTAACAGCCGATCAGGCCGCTGATCATCACCGCGATGGACAGGGAGGTGTCGGCGCCGAAGCTGACGAGACCGGCGGCGACGGTCACCAGGGCCACCGGCGGGAAGGCGCGGCGCCACATCAGCGAGGCCGTGGACAGCAGGATCGCGCTCGCGTTGGTCGCCGAGCCGGGGAACACCACGAGTTCGGCGGCCGCGCCCACGGTCAGGACCGCGCCCGTGAGCCACGGGTAGGCGGGGGTGGCGGCCAGCGCGCGCAGGCGGCGGCGCAGGACGGTCGCCCCGGGTGGAACGGTTGGTCGGGGCGGGGCGGTGGTCGTGCTCATGGCCATGATTCTTCCGTCCGGACGGGGCGGGTGCGTCGCCGCCGGGGTGGAGACGGGCGGCGCACGTCATGCCACGGGTTGACGTACGGGTCCGGAGCCTCGGGTGACGCCTCGGGCGCGGCGGCTTCCTACCGTCGAAGCCATGCCTCGCACCCTCGTCGTCACCAATGACTTCCCGCCCCGGCAGGGCGGCATCGAGACCTTCGTGGACGCGCTCGTCCGCCGGTTCCCGCCCGGCGCGGCCGTCGTGTACACCTCGGCCGAGCCGGGCGACGTGACGTACGACGGTACGTTCCCGCACCCCGTCGTACGCGACCGGGCGCGCACCCTGCTGCCCAGCAGGGGAACCGGGGAGCGTGCCGTGGCCATTGCCCGGCGGTACGGCTGCGACCGCGTCTGGTTCGGCGCCGCAGCGCCGCTCGGGCTGCTCGCCGGGCGGCTGCGGCGCGAGGCGTCGGTGCGGACGGTGGTCGCCACGACGCACGGCCACGAGGTGTGGTGGGCCCGCACGCCGGGCGCGCGGGCGCTGCTGCGGCGCGTGGGGGCAGGGGCGGACTGCGTGACGTACCTCGGCGAGAGCACCCGGGGGCCCGTGCGGCGGGCGATGGACCCCGGGGTGCGGTTCGCGCGTCTGGTGCCCGGTGTCGACGCGGCGGGTTTCCGGCCGGGCGCCGACGGGCGCGCGGTGCGCGAGCGGTACGGGCTCGGCGACGGCAGGCCCGTCGTCCTGTGCGCCGCCCGCCTGGTGCCGCGCAAGGGGCAGGACACCCTGATCGAGGCGCTGCCGATGGTGCGCAGGGCGGTCGCCGACGCCACCCTGCTGCTGGTCGGCGCGGGCCCGTACGAGGCCAGGCTGCGCAGGATCGCCGAGGAACAGGGCGTCGTGGACGGCGTCGTCTTCGCGGGCGGCCATCCGCACGAGGCGATGCCGCCCTTCTACGCGGCCGCCGACGCCTTCGCCATGCCGTGCCGCACGCGCAGGCGCGGCCTGGAGGTCGAGGGGCTCGGCATCGTCTTCCTCGAAGCCGCCGCGGCCGGACTGCCCGTCGTGGCGGGCGACTCGGGCGGTGCGCCGGACGCGGTGCTTGACGGGGAGAGCGGCTATGTCGTCGACGGCCGGTCGCCCGCGGCCGTCGCGGACCGTCTCGTACGGCTGCTCAGGGATCGTGAACTCGCCCGCGCCATGGGGGAGAAGGGGCGGGCGTGGGTGCGGAGGGAGTGGGACTGGGATCGGTCCTACGAGGTGTTGGCCGGGTTGCTCTCTGCCGACCGGGTTCACTAGCCCGCCGCTTCGCGGCGGATCATCCCCACCCGCCCATCCGTATCTCCGAACCGACCGGCCGAGGTAGGGGCGGGGAGGGAGGGGGCTCGTTTCGCCGCGTCGGCCGACGGAGTAGCCGCTCCGCCTCTACGCCGACCGTAGCGATTCCAGTGTCTTCGGTGCCTCCTCCACCGTGTCCACCAGTGCGATCCGCGATTCCATCGGCCGCCCCTTGGCCAGTGCCTTGAGGAGTGGCCAGGCCGGGAGGTGTTCCGTCCAGTGCGTGCGGTCCACCAGGACCATCGGGGTGGGTTCGCCGCGGGACTCGTAGTAGTTGGGGGTGGCGTTGTCGAAGATCTCCTGGACCGTGCCCGCCGCGCCGGGGAGGAAGACGACGCCCGCGTTCGAGCGGGCCAGGAGGCCGTCCTCGCGGGTGGCGTTGGCGAAGTACTTGGCGAGGTGGGAGGCGAACGCGTTCGGCGGCTCGTGGCCGTAGAACCAGGTGGGGATGCCCACCGAAGGGCCGCCGGAGGGCCAGCGGTCGCGGACCGCGAAGGCCGCCTTCGCCCACTCGGTGATCGACGGCGTGAACGACGGCGCCTCGGCGAGGAGTTCGAGCGCCTCGTCCAGCATCTCGTCGTCGAAGGGGGCCGCGTACGCCCCGAGGTTGGCCGCCTCCATGGCGCCGGGGCCACCGCCCGTCGCGACCGTGAAACCGGCCCTGGCCAGCTCGCGGCCGAGCCGCGCCGCGCCCGCGTAGTCGTCGGTGCCGCGGGCCATCGCGTGGCCGCCCATCACGCCCACCACCCGCGCCCCGACGAGGAGTTCGTCGAGGGCGTCGGAGATGGAGTCGTCGTGGATCGCGCGGAGCATCGAGGCGAAGACGTCGCCGTCGGACGTGGTCCGCTGGAACCAGGAGTACGCGTGGGCGTCCGGCGTCGCCTCGTACCCGCCGTCGGCGAGGCCCGCGAACAGGTCGCCGGGGGTGTACAGCAGCCCCCGGTAGGGGTTGAAGGGCAGTCCGGGAACCGGCGGGAAGACCAGTGCCCCGGCGGCCCGCACCCGGTCGGCTGCCTCCTGCCCCATCGGGCAGCCGAGGAAGACGGCACCGGCCACGTCGGCCGTCAGGAGCGCGGCGGTGCGCTGCGTCAGGTCGACGGCCTGGACGCGGTACCCGGCGACGCCACCGCGCGCCGTGACCTCGTCGAACTCGGCGAGGGTCTCGATCTCACGGTCGTCGCCCGGGAGTTGTGGGGCGGATGCGTGTTCGGGGTTCGGCTGCATCCGCCCATGCTAAGCAGCGGCGTGCGGGACGGGTCGGGTCAGCCCTGGACCTCGGAGGCGTCCATCCACATGACCTCCCAGGTGTGGCCGTCCAGGTCGTCGTAGGCCCGGCCGTACATCGTGCCGTAGTCCTGGACCTTGCCCGCGGTGCCGCCCGCCGCGATCGCCTTGTCGACGAGCTCGTCGACCTTCTCGCGGCTCTCGGCGCTCAGACAGATGAGCGCCTCGCTCACCTTGGTGGCGTCGGCGATCTCCTTCTGCGTGAATTTCGCGTAGTGCTCCTTGCTGAGCATCATCGCGATGATGGTGTCGCTGATGACCACGCACGCGCAGTCGTCGCTGGAGAACTGCGGGTTGAGGCCGTAGCCGAGCTCCGTGAAGAACTTCTTCGTCGCCGCGACGTCGTTCACGGCCAGGTTCACGAAGATCATCTGCTGGTACATGAGGTCTCTCCCGGTGGATGCGTCCCGTACGTGCGGCCGTACGTGTGTGCGTGCCTTACGGAGGGTTAGACAGCCGTTCGATCCGGAACTCATCGCCCGTCACGAACTTTCTTCCCACGAGTTCTCCCGGGTGGCGTTCAGCGCCCGAGCGGCACCGCGGCCAGTTCCGCGACCAGCCAGGTCAGCGTCCCGAACACGGCGGCGAGCGCGCCCGCCCGCAGCGCCGCGGAACTCCGCAGCATCGTCGCGGGCGCCCCGAGCCGCAGCAGCGCGGCCGTCGTGTCCGAGCGGGCCTGCCTGGCCTCGACGGCCGCGGTGGCCAGGGTCAGCACCGCGCAGCCCGCGACGAGCAGCGCGCCGAGCGCGGTGAGCGGACCGACGTCGGGCCGCGGCCCCGCGTACAGGACGACGGACGCGTACGCCCCCGAGGCCACCGCGCACACCACGCCGAGCGGCCGCCCGATGCGCCGCGCCTCCTCCTGGAGCACGCGCCCCGCGAGCAGCCGCACGGCGCCGGGCCGCACCGCCTGGAGGATCCGTCCGCACAGGTACGTGAGGCCCGGGCCCGCGAGCGCGAGGCCGAGCGCGGTCAGCGCCCAGCCCGCGAGGACGCCCGCGGGACTGCCCGCGAGCCCGCCGGGCATGGGCAGTCCCGAGCCCACGCCTGAACCGTCCTGGGCACGGCTCGCGTACGTCTCGACGGCGAGGCCCGCGGCGAGCAGCGCGACGCCCCAGGGCAGACCGCTGGGCGCGGGGGCCGGTCCTTCCCGCTCCGGTTCCGGCTCGGCGCCGATCCCGGTGCCCGCCTTGGCGGGCCGCGGCCGCAGCGCGAGGGCGCTCGCGACCGACGCGAGGATCGGGACGAGCGCGAGCAGGGTGAGCGCGGCGGCGAGCGGCAACGGCTTGTCGGCGGCGAGCGATTCGGCCGCGGCCCCGTCGAACGGGAGCCCGGACAGATCGCCGCGCAGGTGCAGGAAGAAGAGCAGCGCCAACATGGAGCCGAGCGTGCACGCCACCGCAGTGGAGAGCGCGGCGAGCGCCATCAGGCGGCCTGGGCCGAGGCCCACGGCGGAGAGCCCGGCGCGCGGGCGGGTGCCCGGGTCGGTGCGGGCCACGGCGACCGCGAAGTACACGGTGGCGGCGATCGGCGCGAGGCACCAGGCCAGGCGCAGGACCGATCCGGCACCGGGGTGTTCCATCGCGTACGTCAGGGTGCGGAGCAGCAGGAAGCCGGTGCCCGCGGACGCGGCGGCGACCAGGAGCCGGCGCAGCTGGACGAGCGGGTGGGCGCCGCGGGCTAGACGGAGAGCGAGCACGCGGCCCGGCCTTCCGCCTCGGTGGTGCCGGCCTTCGGCCTGGCGGGGTCGCCGGAGCCCGGCAGGTGCACCGTGTTCACGCGCCGTCCGTCGAGCAGCGAGACGGTGCGGTCGGCGAGGGCGGCGACCTCCGCGTCGTGCGTGGCGAGGACGACCGTGATGCCGTGCGAGCGGGCCGCGGTGGTCAGGGTGCGCAGCACGTGCGCGCGGTCCGCGCGGTGCAGCGGGGCGGTGGGCTCGTCGGCGAAGAGCACGGACGGCGTGCTGACCAGGGCGCGGGCGACGGCGACGCGCTGGCGCTCGGCCTGGAGGAGGGCGTGCGGGCGCTTGCGGGCGCAGGCGCCGATGTCGAGGCGCTCCAGCCACTCCAGCGCCACGGGCTTGGCGGCGCGGTGGGAGGCGCCGCGCAGCATGAGCGGCAGGGCGACGTTCTCCCAGGCGGTGAGCTCGGGGACGAGGTGCGGCTCGGGGTCGATCCAGCCGAACCGGTCGCGCCGCAGGCGTTCGCGCACCAGCGGGCGCATGGTGTGCACGGGCGTGCTGTTGAACCACACCTCGCCCTGCTGGGGGAGCAGCTGGCCCGAGAGGCACCGCAGGAGGGTCGTCTTGCCGCAGCCGCGCGGGCCGCTGACCGCGAGGATCTCGCCCTCGCGGACGCCGAGCGAGACGCCGGTGAGGGCGGGGGAGCCGTTGTGCTTGACGTGCAGAGCGCGTGCCCACAGCACGTCGTTGTCCGGTGGGGCAGCCATCGCGTACACCTCGGTTCAGATCAGTTTGCCTCCCCCGTCCGGGGGAACGAAGGCGGGGCCGATCGGTCACTGGGCACGCTAAGGATTCGGGCGGACTTGCTCGGAAACGACGCGGCCCTGTGGCGCCCGTTGTCACTCGAACGGGTGCCACAGGGGCCGGTGTTGATCAGTCAATAACCGATCAGAGCTTCGTCTCAGAGCTTCGTCCAGGCCTCCGTGAGGACCTGGCGCAGGATGCCCTCGATCTCGTCGAAGGTCTCCTGGGTGGAGATCAGCGGCGGGGCGAGCTGGACGACCGGGTCGCCGCGGTCGTCGGCACGGCAGTACAGGCCGTTCTCGTACAGCGCCTTGGAGAGGAAGCCGTACAGGACGCGCTCGGTCTCCTCGTCGTTGAACGTCTCCTTGGTCTCCTTGTCCTTCACCAGCTCGATGCCGTAGAAGAAGCCGTTGCCGCGGACGTCGCCGACGATCGGCAGGTCGTGCAGCTTGCGGAGGGTCTGGAAGAAGGCGTCCTCGTTGTCCAGGACGTGCTGGTTGAGGCCTTCCTTCTCGAAGATGTCGAGGTTGGCGAGGCCGACCGCGGCGGAGACGGGGTGGCCGCCGAAGGTGTAGCCGTGCAGGAAGGTGTTGCCGCCCTTGTAGAACGGCTCGGCGATCTTGTCCGAGACGATGCACGCGCCGATCGGGGAGTAGCCCGACGTCATGCCCTTGGCACAGGTGATCATGTCCGGGACGTAGCCGAACTTGTCGCAGGCGAACATCGTGCCGAGGCGGCCGAAGGCGCAGATGACCTCGTCGGAGACGAGCAGCACGTCGTACTTGTCGCAGATCTCGCGCACGCGCTGGAAGTAGCCGGGCGGGGGCGGGAAGCAGCCGCCCGCGTTCTGCACCGGCTCCAGGAAGACGGCCGCGACCGTCTCCGGGCCCTCGAAGAGGATCTCCTGCTCGATCTGGTCGGCGGCCCAGCGGCCGAAGGCCTCGGGGTCGTCGCCGTGGATCGGCGCGCGGTAGATGTTGGTGTTCGGCACCTTGTGCGCGCCGGGGACCAGCGGCTCGAAGGGGGCCTTCAGGGCAGGGAGCCCGGTGATGGACAGGGCGCCCTGCGGGGTGCCGTGGTAGGCGACCGCGCGGGAGATGACCTTGTACTTCGTGTGGTTGCCGGTGAGCTTGTGGTACTGCTTCGCCAGCTTCCACGCGGTCTCGACGGCCTCGCCGCCACCGGTGGTGAAGAAGACCTTGTTGAGGTCGCCGGGCGCGTAGTCCGCGAGGCGCTCGGCGAGCTCGACGGCCTTGGGGTGGGCGTAGGACCACACCGGGAAGAAGGCCAGCTCCTGCGCCTGCTTGTAGGCGGTCTCCGCGAGCTCGTGACGGCCGTGGCCCGCGTTGACGACGAAGAGGCCGGACAGGCCGTCCAGGTACTTCTTGCCCTTGTCGTCGAAGATGTAGGTGCCCTCGCCACGCACGATGGTGGGCACGGGCGCGTTCTCGTAGTCC
Source organism: Streptomyces kanamyceticus (assembly GCF_008704495.1). Taxonomy (NCBI): domain Bacteria; kingdom Bacillati; phylum Actinomycetota; class Actinomycetes; order Kitasatosporales; family Streptomycetaceae; genus Streptomyces; species Streptomyces kanamyceticus. The sequence continues at coordinate 2,992,060 of NZ_CP023699.1, read as the reverse complement.
GACATGCGGGTGAAGTGCATCCACAGGTGGTCGTACGCGGTCTGGCTGAGGTCCTTGCTCACGGCTATCGGGTTCCCCACATATAGGTCTGCTTCTTGAGCTTGAGGTAGACGAAGCTCTCGGTGGAGCGCACGCCGGGGAGGGCGCGGATGCGCTTGTTGATGACTTCGAGCAGGTGGTCGTCGTCCTCGCAGACGATCTCCACCAGGAGGTCGTGCGAGCCCGCGGTCATCACCACGTACTCGGCCTCCGGCATGGCGGCCACGGCGTCCGCGACCGGGTCCACATCGCCCTCGACATTGATGCCGACCATCGCCTGCCTGCGGAAACCCACGGTGAGCGGGTCCGTGACGGCGACGATCTGCATCACGCCCTGGTCGAGCAGCTTCTGGACGCGCTGGCGCACGGCCGCTTCGGAGAGGCCCACGGCCTTGCCGATCGCCGCGTACGGACGGCGGCCGTCCTCCTGGAGCTGTTCGATGATCGCCAGAGAGACGGCGTCCACGGGCGGGGTGCCGTTCCCATTGCCGCTCGCGCCCGGATTTCCGGTGCGTGAGCCGCGGGGGCTGCTGGGGTCTGCGCTGCGACTTGCCACGACCTCACTGTGCACGACGTCTCGTCACTTCCGCAAGGCCAGATCGATGAAATTCGTTGTCTACGACTTCGATAGTCACGGATTCCGCAGTTCTGGGCCGCTGGGTATGTTGAAAGCGTCGGTACAGCGACTAGGGTGGGTGTCTCATCCACTGGACATCTGACCTGGAGGGCCGGAAGTGACCACCGAGCTGCGACGTCTGCGCAACTACATCAACGGAGAATTCCGGGACGCGGCCGACGGACGGACCACCGAGGTGATCAATCCGGCGACCGGCGAGGCGTACGCGACCGCGCCGCTGTCGGGGCAGGCCGATGTCGACGCCGCCATGAAGGCCGCCGCCGACGCGTTCCCCGCCTGGCGCGACCTGACGCCCGCCGAGCGGCAGAAGGCCCTGCTGAAGATCGCCGACGCCTTCGAGGAGCGCGCCGAGGAGCTCATCGCGGCCGAGGTCGAGAACACGGGCAAGCCGATCGGACTCACGCGGTCCGAGGAGATCCCGCCCATGGTCGACCAGATCCGCTTCTTCGCGGGCGCGGCCCGGATGCTCGAAGGCCGCGCCGCGGGCGAGTACATGGAGGGTCTGACCTCCATCATCCGCCGCGAGCCGATCGGCGTCTGCGCGCAGGTCGCGCCGTGGAACTACCCGATGATGATGGGCGTCTGGAAGTTCGCCCCCGCACTCGCGGCCGGTAACACGGTCGTCCTCAAGCCCTCGGACACGACGCCCGCGTCGACCGTCCTGATGGCCGAGATCATCGGCTCCATCGTGCCGCCCGGCGTCTTCAACGTCGTCACCGGCGACCGCGACACCGGCCGCGCCATGGTCGAGCACAAGACGCCCGCGATGGCCTCCATCACCGGCTCCGTGCGCGCCGGCATGCAGGTCGCCGAGTCCGCGTCCAAGGACCTCAAGCGGGTCCACCTGGAGCTGGGCGGCAAGGCGCCGGTCGTCGTCTTCGAGGACACCGACATCGCCAAGGCCGTCGAGGACATCTCGGTCGCGGGCTTCTTCAACGCGGGCCAGGACTGTACGGCCGCCACGCGCGTGCTCGTCCACGAGTCCATCCACGACGAGTTCGTGACGGCGCTCGCCAAGGCCGCCGCCGACACGAAGACCGGGCAGCCGGACGACGAGGACGTGCTGTACGGCCCGCTCAACAACGCCAACCAGCTGAAGCAGGTCTCCGGCTTCATCGACCGCCTGCCCGCGCACGCGCGCGTGGAGGCCGGTGGCCAGCGGGTCGGCGAAAAGGGCTACTTCTTCGCGCCGACCGTCGTCTCGGGCCTCCAGCAGGACGACGAGATCATCCAGAACGAGGTCTTCGGCCCCGTCATCACCGTGCAGTCCTTCACGGACGAGGCGCAGGCCGTCGAGTACGCGAACGGCGTGGAGTACGCGCTGGCGTCGTCCGTCTGGACCAAGGACCACGCGCGCGCGATGCGGATGTCCAAGGTCCTCGACTTCGGCTGCGTCTGGATCAACACGCACATTCCGCTGGTCGCGGAGATGCCGCACGGTGGCTTCAAGAAGTCCGGGTACGGCAAGGACCTTTCGGCGTACGGGTTCGATGACTACACGCGCATCAAGCACGTGATGACGTCCATCGAGGGCTAGTCGCCGCGGGCGGCGTGAGCGGTCCGGCGGCGCGTCTGCCTTGTTGCCCGCCGTCGGCCCCCGCGGGTGCGTGGGGGCCGATCGCGCAGTTCCCCGCGCCCCTTACGGGGCCGCCCTCACCTGCGCCGATAATCGGGTGACCGCCTCCCCGCCCCCGCGTACCGTTGCGTACGCGGGGGCGGCTCCGTGGTGTGCTTCCTTCTTTCTTGTCTCTGCAAAAGATCCGTAGCGCACCCACTTCCCGCCCCCGCCTTTGCTGTCCTACGGGGGTGTGACCTGATGAAGACGACGACGGCTGACGACCTCGCGGGGCTCCTGCTGCGCCGCAGGCAGAGCGTGTACGTGGGCTCCGGTGCCGGACGGTCCGCCGTCACCGACGCCGCCGTGGTCGTCCTCGAAGCCGAACTCGCCGACCGCGGGCACCTGTTGACCGCCCCGCTGCGGCGCGCGCTGACCGCGCTGTCCGTCGACGACCTCGCCGCGACCGGGCGCGGGCTGCTCGCCGACGTCGACGCGCTGATGGGCTCCGACCGCCACCACGCCCCGCTGTTCCGGCGCTTCCCCGACGAGGTCCCCTACGAGCACGCGCGCGGCCACTACACCGACCTCGTCGTCGCGCGCCTCGCCGCCCAGCCGCACCAGCCCTGCATGAACTGCGCGGGCACCGGGCACCGGGTGCGCGCCCTCGGGCCCTGCGCCCACCTGCTCTGCGACGCCTGCGTCACCAAGATCGACAACTGGGGCTGCTGCGAGGAGTGCTGCGTCTGGTACGCCTGCCCGATCTGTGAGCAGCGCTACGAGACCGACGGGCCCACCGACCCGTGGCTCGACACGGGCGCGGGCCTTGGCGGTGACGGCGGCGAGGTCCTGCGAGTGCTGCGCGTCGCCGCGCCCGGCGACGCCGCCGCCGAACTCGCCGCGCTGCTCGCCCGTCGTACGCCGCTGGACCCGCAGGACCACGACGACCTGGTGCTGCTCCTGGGGCACCTGGACCCGGCCGACGCCGCCGACTGGCTGCCCGAGTCCATTCCGCTGCGCGAGAGCAAGGCCCTCGCGCTCGCCCCGCTGCTCGGCCTGCCCGCGGTCCGGCCGCTGGTCGCGCGGTACGCGGACACCGCCACCGACGTGCTGCGGATCCTCGTCGTGGCCTCCGGGGGCGACCCCGACCTGCTCGAACCGCCGCGGCTGCGCGGCCTTTCGCGGCCGGTGCGCCGTGCACTCCTCGGGCTGCTCGACGGGTTCGACTTCGAGCGCCTCGTCGAGGACATCGCCAGGCATCCGCGTGCCTGGAAGCGGGTCGGGGAGATCCTGCACCCCTTCGAGCACGCCCACCGGCACGCGCGCGTGGCGCTCGCGTTCGCCGTTCTCCGCGAGACCCGGGTCCGCGACGACGCGCTCGGCGAGGTGCTGCTCGCCGAGGCCGCCCGGCACGAGGGCGTCCGGCTCGCCGGTGACCGGCTGCGCGTGGTCACCTGGCAGGGGCGCGTCGAGGAGGCGCTCGGCCGCTGGGACGTCCCTGGCGCCGTACGGCTGCTCGGTGAGCGGCCCGGTGAACTCCTGCGCAGGCTCGACCTGTTGCTCGCCCGGTCCGGCTCGGCGACCCTGCCGGAGCCGGTCGGCGAGGCGCTCGCCGACGCCCTGCCGCGCACCGCCCCCGGCCCGCTGCTCGGCGCGTACGGCCGGATGAAGGTCCGTGCCGAGCCGGGGCACCGCCGGGTCTTCTTCCCGCGCGGCCGGGTCACCAAGGCGTACGCGGTCGAGGACCACCGGCCGCCGCTGCCCGCGCGGGTCGCGGGGCGCGCCGGTGAGCTGATCGGGGCGGAGGCCGTGCGGCGGCTCGCCGAGCGGGCGGGGGAGCGGTACGACGTGGCCGTCCTGGACGCCTCGCTCGCCGATCTCCCGGTGCCCTTCGCCGAGCGCGCCTCGGCCGCGTCGCTGGTAGCCGTGCCGCGCGGCAGCTCGCTGCCCATGCCCGCGGACAGCGAGACCGTGCGGCTCTTCCTGCACTGGACGCAGCCCAAGGGCACGCGCGTCGACCTCGACCTGTCCGTCGCGCTCTACGACGACCTGTGGCGGTTCGTCGGCCTGTGCGACTACACGCATCTGACGTACGCGGGCGGCGCGGCCCGGCACTCCGGGGACCTGACCTCCGCGCCCGCCCCGCACGGCGCCACCGAGTACCTGGACCTCGACCTGCCGCGGCTCGCCAACTCGGGCGTGCGGTTCGTGGTGCCCGCGGTCATCTCGTACAACGACGTGCCCTTCGACGAACTCCCGGACGCCTTCGCGGGGTTCATGGCCGTCGAGGGCAAGGAGCGCGCCGTCTACGACCCGCGCACGGTCCGGCAGCGCTTCGACCTCGCGGGCGACGCGAAGCTGTGCGTGCCGATGATCGTCGACCTGCGGACCCGGCACGCCTGGTGGACCGACGTCACCCTCGCCACGACGGGCGTCGGCCACGACGTGGAGCGCTACCGGGGGCAGCTCGGCCGGATGGGGAACGACTTGCTCGACACCTTCCAGCCGTGCGGCCGCGCCACGCTGTGGGACCTGGCCTGCTGGACGGCGGCCGCCCGCACCGACGGCGACGTGTACGTGCGCGGCCGGGGGCACGTCCTGTGGGGCTACCGCCGCGCCGCCGACGAGCCGCGCGCCGACTTCGCGCTGCGCATCCGCGACGGCTGGGAGCCCGACGTGCTGAGCGCCGAGCCGGAGCTGGCCGAGCGCCGGGCCCTTCTCGCCCTGCTGCACGGGGAGTTGGCGGGCGCGGGGGACGCCGCGTCCGGCACGGTGTACCGCCTCTACCCGGGGCCCGTCGACGCCGCGCCGCTGGAGCGGGTCACGGCGGGGGATCTGGCGGGGTGGCTGGCGCCCGCATAGGGGGCGCGGGTGATCGACAGGGTGTCGGGTCCAGGGGGCGGGGCTCGACGCTGCGTCCATTGTCCGGCCGGGGAGCGGGGGCGCATGCTGCCGGGGTGCGAGCGAACCCCAGAGCGTCCTCAGCCCGTCCGATGTCCCGCCGTTCCCTGCTGCGCGCCGTCGGCGGCGGGGCGGCTCTCAGCGCGCTCGCGGGCTGCGGTGTGCCCGCCGCGTACATCGGCCCCGGTGAGCGCGGTGCGAGCGACCGCTCGCGGCAGGACAAGAGGCTGACCTTCGCCAACTGGCCGCTGTACATCGACACCGACGACAAGGACAAGACGAGGCGCCCCTCGCTCGACGCCTTCGAGAAGCGGACCGGGATCGACGTCCGCTACACGGAGGAGATCAACGACAACGACGAGTTCTTCGGCAAGATCAGCCCGTCCCTGATGAACCACCAGGAGACGGGGCGCGACCTCATCGTCATCAGCGACTGGATGTGCGCCCGCTTCGTACGCCTCGGCTGGGTGCAGGAGATGGACCGTGCGCACCAGCCCAACGTCACCAAGTACCTCGACCCGCTGCTGCGTTCACCGCACTTCGACCCGGGGCGCAAGTTCACGGTGCCCTGGCAGTCCGGCATCACCGGCATCGCGTACAACAAGCGCAGGGTCGGCCGCGAGATCAAGCACGTCTCCGACCTGTGGGCCGACGACCTCAAGGGCCGGGTCACGCTGCTCTCCGGGCTCGACGAGGCGTTCGCGCTGCTGCTCCAGGGCGACGGCGTCGACGTCACCAAGTGGACGGCCGACGACTTCCACCGGATGTGCGACAAGGTCGAGAAGATGGTGAACTCCCACCACATCCGCCGCTTCACCGGCAACGACTACATCAAGGACCTCTCCAGCGGCGACGTCCTCGCCTGCCAGGCCTACAGCGGCGACGTCATCCAGCTCCAGGCGGACGACCCGGACATCGAGTTCATCGTCCCCGAGGAGGGCGGCGAACTGTGGGCCGAGTCCCTCATGGTCCTCAACCTCGCACGCCACAAGCGCAATGCCGAACGCCTGATCGACTACTACTACGAGCCCGAGGTCGCGGCATCGCTTGCCGCCTGGGTCAACTACGTCTGCCCGGTGCCCGCCGCCCGCGACATCCTCGCCTCGTCCAAGGACAAGGAACTCGCCGAACTCGCCGAGGACCCGCTGATCTTCCCCGACGACACGATGCGCGAGCGGCTCGCGATCGCGCGCGACATCACGTCGAAGGAGCGCACGGAGTTCGCGAAGCGGTGGAACGCGTTGGCGGGGCTGTAGGCGGGGCTGTAGAGGCGGCGCCGCGCGTGAGGCGGCCTCGCGCGCGGCACATCGAGGTGACGGTCACTCCGCCGAGCCGGGCTTCTTGCGCTGGTTGGCCTGGAAGCGCGCCTTCTTCTGGCGGTTCCCGCACGTGTTCATGTCGCACCATTTGCGGGTGCGGCTCCGGCTGGTGTCGAAGAAGGCGGCACGGCAGGTCGGTGACGCGCACAAGGCCAGTCTTCCGTCGCGTTCGCCGGCGATGACGCTGATCGCGTCGGCGGCGATCACACCGAGGGCGTCTTCCACGCTGGACGTCGAACCGAGCCGCCATTGCCGCTTGCCCTCGGGCGTCAGGACGGCCGCGGCCCGGCCCCGAGCGCTGCGGTCGTTGATGACCTGGACAGCGGATGCGGGAAGGGCCTCCTGGAGCGCGGCCGCTGTCGCGGCGGCGTGGATCGACTCCCTCAGCTCCCTGGCGAGGTCGAGCTGGGCGCTGGTGCAGGAGTCCACGGCGAGGCCGTTCACCGCCAGCCAGTCGATGAGTCGCCGCGGCGTGGGAATGCGCTCCACGGCGTCGCCCCGCCGCTCCGAGAGAGTCCCCGTGAAGCTGGTCGCCAGCACCGTACCGAGGCGGAAGTCAGGGAACCCAGCAGGCATGGAACCACCTTAGCCGGTTGCGCCCCGGCACGAAGACGCGCTAGAACCGTCTTAGCCGGTTCAGGGAGAGTCGTAGCCGGTTCCGCGATGGCATGGCCAGGAGGTCCCATGAGCCGCCCCACCAGCGACGTACAGGCGTTTGAAGCCCGCGCGACCGACGCCGACCTCGACGACCTGCGCGCGAGACTCGCCGCGGCGCGACTGCCGGAGGCGGAGACGGTGCACGGCGCCGCGCCAGGACCGCGCCGATGGGGGCAGGGCGTTCCGCTGGCCGACCTCGTCGACGTCGTGAACTACTGGCGCACCGGGTACGACTGGCGGTCGTTCGAAGCGCGCCTCGACCGGATCGGCCAGTTCCGTACGACCATCGACGGGCTGGGAATCCACTTCCTGCACCGCCGGTCCCCGCGCGCGGACGCCACTCCGCTGATCTTGACGCACGGTTGGCCGGGCAGCGTCGCCGAGTTCATCGACGTGGTGGACGAGCTGGCGGATCCGGAAGACGCGGACGCGCCGGCGTTCCACGTCGTCGTCCCCTCGCTGCCGGGCTTCGGCCACAGCGACAAGCCGACCACCACCGGGTGGGGAGTCGAGAAGATCGCCGCCGCGTGGGTGGAACTGATGGGGAGGCTCGGCTACGGCACGTTCGTGGCCCACGGCGGCGACTGGGGAGGTGTGATCACCACGGTTCTCGGCGGCAGGTTCCCGGCACACGTCCTCGGCATCCACACCACGCTCGCGCAGGAACCGCCCGGCCTCACGACGGACGGGCTGACGGAGGTCGAGCGTCGGTGGACCGAGGAAACCCGCGACTTCTGGCGCCGCCGCTCGGCGTACGCGAAGCAGCAGGCGACCCGGCCGCAGACCATCGGCTACTCGCTCGTCGACTCACCGGTCGGACTGCTCGCCTGGATCCTCGACAAGTTCGCCGAGTGGTCGGACACCGAGGACAGCCCGTTCGAGACGATGTCCATCGACAGGATCCTCGACGACGTCACGCTGTACTGGCTGACGCGGACCGGTGCGTCGGCGGCCCGCATCTACTACGAGAGCCACGGCGGCGTGAACGCCCTTGACCCCGGACTCCGGGTCGACGTGCCGTCGGCGATCAGTGTGTATCCCCGCGACATCGAGAAGTGTCCGCGCCCCTGGGCACAGGAGCGGTACCGGCGGATCGTCCGCTGGGGGTCGCCCGAAAGCGGGGGACACTTCCCGTCGCTGGAGGTTCCCCAGTACTTCGTCAAGGATCTCCAGGAGGGCCTCGCGGCGGTGCTGGCCGCTCGTGCTCATCGGTGAACGCGGCCGGGGGCGACACTCGCCCGCCGAACCGGCCGGGCGCCGGTCAGCGCCGGGAGTCCACGACCACCGTCGCGGAGAAGCCCGGGTCGTCCGACGAGCCCGAGTCGTCGTCCTCGTCCGGCACCACGAGCAGGAAGACCACCATGGCGACGCCGAGCACGATCCCGCCCACGCCGCAGATGATCCCGGCCAGCGCCTGCCCCCCGTTCGTGGCCTCGCCCCGCCGCGCCTTGCGGCGGCCTATCGAGCCGAAGACCACCGCGAGGATGCCGAGCACGATCGCCAGCGGCCACAGGCAGAAGCCGACCGCCGCGACGATGCCGAGGACCAGCGCGGCGACGCCCATGCCGTTGGCGGGCGCCATCGGCATCGCGGGCCAGCCGTAGCCGGGGGGACCCTGGACCGGGTAGCCGGGATGGCCCGGGTAGCCGGGCCATCCCTGGGGTCCCGGATGTCCTGGGTGTCCGTGCCCTTCGTATCCCGGGGGTGCCTGATATCCGTCGTACCCCGCGTTGCCCGGGTAGCCCGGGTGACCGGCCGGGCCCGCATAGCCATGGCCCGGGTACCCGTACGGCGCCTGCCCAGGGCCGTCCGGGGACACCGGAGGCGGCGGCACCGGCTCCCCCTGCCCCGCGCCGGGCGGCGCGAAGCCGGGCGGCGGCACCAAAGCTCCCGGCGGCGGCCACGCCCCCCGCTTCTCCAGGGACGGCGGCGGCACCGCGTCCTCCGCGGGCGGGGCCCAGGGATCCCGCTCCTGAGGCGCGTCCGCGCCCCGCGCGGCATCGTCCTCGGACATAACGGGTCACCTCTTTCGTACGTTCCGTCATGCTACGGCCCCTGGTTGGCCCACGCCGACCGGTGCCGACCTACGATGATCCCCGTCCCGTCGATCAGCCGATCAAGCCCGTTCCTGGGGAGGAAACCGTGACCGAGCAGCAGCAGCCCGCAGCCGCGCAGGACAGAGACCCGCATGCCTTCATCGCCGGGCTGCCCAAGGCCGAACTGCACGTGCACCACGTCGGCTCCGCCTCCCCCCGGATCGTCTCCGAGCTGGCCGCCCGGCACCCCGACTCCGCCGTGCCGACGGATCCCGAGGCGCTCGCCGACTACTTCACGTTCACGGACTTCGCGCACTTCATCAAGGTGTACCTGTCCGTCGTGGACCTGATCCGCACCCCGGACGACGTGCGCCTGCTCACCTTCGAGGTGGCCCGCGACATGGCCCGGCAGAACGTCCGCTACGCCGAGCTGACCATCACCCCGTACTCCTCCGTACGCCGCGGCATCGACGACCGCGCCTTCATGGACGCCATCGAGGACGCCCGCACGGCCGCCGAGGCGGAGTTCGGCACCGTACTGCGCTGGTGCTTCGACATCCCCGGCGAGGCCGGGCTCGTGTCGGCCGAGGAGACGCTCCGGCTCGCCACCACCGACAAGCTGCGCCCCGAGGGCCTGGTCTCCTTCGGGCTCGGCGGGCCCGAGATCGGCGTGCCGCGCCCGCAGTTCAAGCCGTACTTCGACGAGGCGATCGCCGCGGGCCTGCACTCGGTGCCGCACGCGGGCGAGACCACCGGGCCCGAGACCGTGTGGGACGCGCTGACCCACCTCGGCGCCGAGCGCATCGGCCACGGCACCAGCTCCGCCCAGGACCCGAAGCTGCTCGCGCACCTCGCCGAGCGTGGCATCCCGCTGGAGGTCTGCCCGACCTCGAACATCGCGACGCGCGCGGTCCGCACCCTCGACGAGCACCCGCTCAAGCAGTTCGTCGAGGCCGGGGTGACGGTGACGATCAACTCCGACGACCCGCCGATGTTCGGCACCGACCTGAACACCGAGTACGCCGTCGCGGCCCGCCTCCTCGACCTCGACGAGCGCGGCATCGCGGCCCTCGCCAAGAACGCCGTCGAGGTGTCCTTCCTCGACCGCGCGGGCAAGGACCGCATCGCCGCGGAGATCGACACGTACACGGAGACGTGGCTCGCCCCGTAAGCACGGCACCACAATGGGCCCATGCGCACCGTGACAGCTGTGGCCCACCGAGGCGATCCCTACCGCGTCCGCGAGAACACGCTCCCCTCCCTGCGCTCCGCGCTCGAACGGGGCGCGGACGCGGTGGAGGTCGACGTCCGCCTGACCGGCGACGGCGTGCCCGTCCTGCTGCACGACGAGTCGCTCAAACGGCTGTGGGGTTACGACCGGCCGCTCGCCGCGCTGTCCGCCGCGGAGGTCGCGGGGCTCACCGAGGACGGCGTACCCACGCTCGAAGCGGCGCTGAAGGCCACGGACGGGCACCGGCTCATGATCGACCTGCCGGGCGCGACGCCCGCCGCGGTCCGCGCGGTCGTCGGGGTCATCGCCGACTGCGGGGCGGCCGAGCGCGTGTACTACTGCGCGGGCGCGCAGACCATGCTCGCCGTGCGTGCCGCGGATCCGGCCGCCGAGATCGCGCTGACCTGGACGAGCCTGGCCCCGCCGCGCCGCGCCGTGCTCGACGCCCTGAAGCCGCGCTGGCTCAACTACCGCTTCGCCCTGGTCGACCGCGAGCTCGCCTTCCACCTCCACCGCGAGGGGTTCCTCGTCTCGGTCTGGACCCCGGACACCCGCCGCTCGATGCGCCGTCTGCTCGACGCGGACGTCGACTCGATCACCACGAACCGCGTGGACGTCCTGGACGCGCTGCGCACGTCTTGAGGGCCCGCGCGTAGAACACCCCTTGAGCACCCCTTAGGGGACTTCCCTCAGCAACACCCCTGATCCGTACGCCCTTTGACCCCGACGGCTGCCCGGGACCATGCCCTCCCCGTCGACGATCCGCCCCGGTCCGGTGATCACCAGGATGAGAGCACCACACCGCACCGACCGAGGAGTCCGTCACCGTGAAGGTCCCCGCCCGCGCCGCGCTCGCCGCCGCCCTCGTCCTCGGCCTCACCGGCGCGGCGGCCGCACCCGCCCTGGCCAACGCCCCCGCCGCCCACGCCCCCCACACTCGACCCGCGCCGGACCCGTCCACCGCCCCCGACGCCAAGGCCCTGCGCGACGCGATCAAGGGCCTGCCGAACGCCGACGCGACCGCCGCGCTCGTCCGCGTCGGCGGCACGGAAGGGACCTGGCGCGGCAGTTCCGGCGTGCACGACCTGGTCACCCACCGCAAGGCCGATCCGCACGGCCGGTTCCGCGCCGGTTCCACGACGAAGATCGTGACGGCGGCCGTGGCGCTCCAACTGGCCGCCGAGGGCCGGATCGACCTCGACAAGCCCGTGCAGCACTACCTGCCGGGCCTGTTCACGGAGGCGTTCAAGCCCATCCCCGTACGCAGCCTGCTCAACTACACCAGCGGCCTCAGGTCGGGCGACGGCTTCGACGACGAGTACGCGCACCGCTTCGAGACGCTGGACTACGAGACCGTCGTCGCGTCGGCCATCGCCAAGGGCCCCGAGCACGACCCCGGCGAGGAGCAGCACTACCGCAACATCGGCTACACCGTGCTCGGCATGCTGATCGAGAAGGTCACCGGGGACACGTACGCGCACCAGGCCCGCGCGCGGATCTTCGAGCCGCTGCGCATGCGCGACACGTACTTCCCCGGCGCCGATCCCCGCATCCGGGGCCCGCACAACCGCGGTTACCAGACGCGGGAGCGGGCGGACGGCACCACCCGGCTCGTCGACGTGACCGAATGGAATCAGTACGACCGGTTCGCGGCGGGCGACATGATCTCCTCCACGGCCGACCTGGAGCGGTTCACGCGGGCACTGTTCGGCGGGGAGGTCGTGCCGCGGCCGCAGCTGAAGGAGATGTTCACGCTGCCCGCGAAGGTCAAGGACGCGACCTTCGGCGCGGGACTCCAGCGGTACCGGATCGGCGACCGGGTCATCTGGCTCAAGACCGGCGCCCGCTACGGCTACACGAACATGATCGCCGCGACCGAGAACGGCTCCCGGACCCTGGTCTACTCGGTCAACGCGACCGACGCGAAGGGCACGGACATGAACGCGGTGGCCGAACGCATCGCGCGCGCGGCGCTGAGCTGAGCCAGCTCACCCACGTGGCGTCGAGTGCTCCCGAGCCCCTGCGGCCCGGCGCCCCTTCGAACTCCGCCCCGCCGGGGCCCGCCGCTTCGCGTTGCGGGCCCTGCGCCGTGACGCCCTGGACATCGCCGCGCGCTCCGTCTCCGACGTACCGCCCCAGACTCCCGTGGACTGCTCCGTCTCCAGGGCCCACTCCAGGCACTGGGTCACCACCGGGCACCGGCAGCACACCGCCTTCGCCTCACGGACGTCCCGCAGCGCGGGCCCGGAGCCGCCCACCGGGAAGAACAACTCAGGGTCCTGCCTCTCCCGCACGCACGCCGCCCTGTCGAGCCACTCCATTTCCTTCTCCCTCATTGGTAACGGAGCACCGCGAGTACCCCGAAACCCTTCGCTCAAGGCGCCCCCGCCAGCTCCCGCGCGGCCATCAGCGCGAATCCCAGCAAGTTCGCGCCCTGCCACTTCGTGGGGTCCTGCGCGCGAGGATCGTCCGCGGCCAGGCCGATGCCCCAGACACGGTCCAGGGGGCTCGCCTCCACGAGGACCCGCTGCCCCGTCCCGGCCAGGAAGTCCCGGAGCGCCGGGTCGGACGTGAACTTGTGGACGCTGCCCTCGACGACGATTCCGAAGCGCTCCCTGGCCCATGTCGCCTCGTCGAAATCCCGCACGAGCCGTCCCGCGTTCTTCGCCTCCGCGGGCGTCCGCGCCGCGAGGACCGCCCGCTCCGCGTCCGCGTCGTCGAAGAGGCGGGCCTTGGCCGCCATCATCCAGTGCTCCGCCGTCGCGTACCCGACAGCGTCCACGGTGAACGGCGAGGGCCACCACTGGCTGAAGCAGCTCGCGCCGAGGGAGCCGTCCCTGCGCGGGGCGTGGCCCCAGAAGTGCAGGTACTTCACCTTCTCGCCCGCCCGCACCACGCGGACGAGGTCCGTCACGGAACGCACCGAGTCGATCTTCGCCATACACGGGAGTCTGGCACGCACCACTGACACTCCGTCCTGCGTTTTCCGGGACGACTCGACACCTGGTCGACAGATTCCGTCGCGTAACCAAAAGGCAACAACGGAATCACTTGTTGGACTACTGCCGCTCTGCCAGGATCGGCACTCAAATCGATCTGGAGCTACGCCGACCCCCGCGCGACGGGGAGGACGGCGGAGGAGAGCGTCATGCACAACTTCCAGGCGCAGGACCACTTCTCGGACGGCGCGCAGTACATCGCGGGGCGGCTGACCAAGGGGACTTCGGGCACCCAGCACGCCGTCGTCGACCCCGCCACGGGCAACGAGGTCTACTCGTACGAACTCGCCGGAAGAGACGACGTCGACGCCGCCGTCGCCGCGGCCGCCGAGGCGTTCCCCGGCTGGGCGGGCGCCACCCCGGGCGAGCGCTCGGACGCCATGCACCGCTTCGCGGGCGTGCTGGCCGACCGCGCGGAGGAGATCGCGCGGGCCGAGTCCTTGCAGTGCGGGAAGCCGATCAAGCTGAGCCGGGAGTTCGACGTCCCGGGGACCGTCGACAACGCCGCCTTCTTCGCGGGCGCGGCCCGCCATCTGCAGGGCCAGTCGGCGGGCGAGTACACCGGGGACCACACCTCGTACGTACGCCGTGAGCCGATCGGCGTGGTCGGCTCCATCGCGCCCTGGAACTACCCCCTCCAGATGGCCGCCTGGAAGGTCCTCCCGGCGATCGCCGCAGGCAACACCATCGTGCTGAAGCCCGCGGAGCTGACGCCCTTCACCTCGCTCCTGTTCGCACAGGCCGCCACCGAGGCCGGGATCCCCGACGGCGTCGTCAACATCGTCACGGGCGCGGGCAAGGAGGCGGGCGAGCGCCTGGTGGGCCACCCCGACGTCGCCATGACGTCCTTCACCGGGTCCACCGGCGTCGGCAAGCGCGTCGCCGAGATCGCCACGGCCACCGTCAAGCGCCTCCACCTGGAGCTCGGCGGCAAGGCGCCCTTCGTGGTCTTCGACGACGCCGATCTCGACGCGGCCGTGCACGGCGCGGTCGCCGGTGCGCTGATCAACTCGGGCCAGGACTGCACGGCCGCCACGCGCGCGTACGTCCAGCGCCCGCTGTACGACGCCTTCGTGTCGGGCGTCGCCGACCTGATGGAGAGCGTGCGGCTCGGCGACCCGTTCGACCCGAGCACCGACATGGGACCGCTCATCTCGCACGCGCACCGCGACCGCGTCGCCGGTTTCGTCGACCGGGCCCGCTCCTACGCGCGCGTGGTGACCGGCGGCGCGCCGCTCCAGCACCCCGGCGCGTTCTACAAGCCCACGCTCATCGCCGACGCCGCGCAGGACAGCGAGGTCGTGCAGTCCGAGATCTTCGGGCCCGTGCTCGTGGTGCTGCCCTTCGACAGCGACGACGAGGGCATCCGGCTCGCCAACGACACCCCCTACGGACTCGCCGCGTCGGCCTGGAGCCGCGACGTGTTCCGCGCCAACCGGGCGACCCGCGAGATCAAGGCCGGGTGCGTGTGGGTCAACGACCACATCCCGATCCTCAGCGAGATGCCGCACGGCGGCTACAAGGCGTCCGGCTACGGCAAGGACATGTCGGCGTACTCGTTTGAGGAGTACACGCAGGTCAAGCACGTCATGTTCGACAACACCGCGGTGGTCCGCAAGGACTGGCACCGCACGATCTTCGGGGACCGATAGCCACCACAGGGCCGCCTGACCCGCGGCCGCCCATCCTCCCGAAAGGGCAACCACGCGCATGGAGCAGTACGAGCCCGACCGCCTGCCCTCCCCGGCCCAACTGGCCGCCATGCACCGCAGCCTGCGCAACGGCAGGGGCTCCCTGACCCGCCGTTCCCTGCTGCGCGCCACCTCGGGCGGCGTGCTCGCCGTCGGCGGACTCGGGGCGCTGAGCGCCTGCGGGATCCCCGCGGCGGGCAAGGGCAAGGGAGGCGTCGCCGCCGATGACCACTCGGCCGACGAGAAGCGCGTCACCTTCTCCAACTGGACCGAGTACATGGACGTCGACGAGAAGGACGCGAACCGGCGGCCCACCCTGGAGGCGTTCACCAAGCGCACCGGGATCACGGTCAAGTACACCGAGGACATCAACGACAACGTCGAGTTCTTCGGGAAGATCAAGCCGCAGCTCGCCGCGGGCCAGGACACCGGACGCGACCTCATCTGCGTCACCGACTGGCTGGCCGCCCGGCTCATCCGCTTCGGGTGGGTCCAGAAACTGGACCCGGCCAATCTGCCGCACGCGTACGCCCATCTCTCCACCCAGTTCCGCGATCCCGACTGGGACCCGGGGCGGGCCTACTCGTACCCCTGGACCGGCATCTCCACCGTCATCGCCTACAACAAGAAGGCGACCGGCGGGAAGAAGATCACGTCCGTCTCGCAGCTGCTCGACGACCCGGAGCTCAAGGGGCGCGTCGGCTTCCTCTCCGAGATGCGCGACACCGTCGGCATGACCCTCATCGACCTGGGCAAGGACCCCGCGGACTTCACCGACGACGACTTCGACGCGGCGATCGCCCGCCTCCAGAAGGCCGTCGACAACAAGCAGATCCGCCGTTTCACCGGCAACGACTACACCTCCGACCTGGACAAGGGCGACATCGCCGCGTGCCTCGGCTGGGCCGGTGACATCGTGCAGCTCAAGGCCGACAACCCGGCCGTCGACTTCCACATTCCGGACCAGGGCTACATCACGTCCACGGACAATCTGCTGGTCCCCAACAAGGCGCGGCACAAGAAGAACGCCGAGCGGCTCATCGACTACTACTACGAGCCGGAGCCTGCGGCTCGGCTCGCCGCGTACATCAATTACGTGTGCCCCGTGGACGGGGTGCGGGATGCTCTCGCGAAGATCGACGCCGACGCGGCGTCGAATCCGCTGATCATTCCCGACAAGGAGATGAAGGCGAAGTCCCGGGCGTTCAGGTCGCTGACGCCCAAGGAAGAGACCGCGTACGAAGAGAAGTTCGCGAAGCTTACTGGCGCGTAGCGCTTGGGCAGGCAGCTGTCGGCCTGCGTCCGCAGGTTGTCTTCGGCTGGTCGCGCCCCGCGGCGGAGCCGCAAGTGTCAGAGCCCCGCGCCCCTTCGGGGGCGCCCCTTGTCCGCCCCTCGTTCCCCCTCGACTTCCCCTGGACCCACCATGACCACTGCTCAAGACCACGGCGGCGACGTCCGTCTCTCCGGGATCAGCAAGACCTACGGCTCCTTCACCGCCGTACAGCCGCTCGATCTCACCGTGCCGCAGGGCTCCTTCTTCGCGCTGCTCGGGGCGTCCGGCTGCGGCAAGACCACCACGCTCCGCATGATCGCCGGTCTGGAGGAGCCCAGTTCCGGCACGGTCCACCTCGGTGACCAGGACGTCACGGCGCTGCCGCCCTACAAGCGTCCGGTCAACACCGTCTTCCAGTCGTACGCGCTCTTCCCGCACCTGGACATCTTCGAGAACGTCGCCTTCGGCCTGCGCAGGCGCGGCATCAAGTCCGTGAAGAAGCAGGTCGGCGAGATGCTCGACCTGGTCCAGCTCGGCGAGCAGGCCCGCAAGAAGCCGCACCAGCTCTCCGGTGGACAGCAGCAGCGCGTCGCCGTCGCCCGCGCGCTCATCAACCACCCCAAGGTGCTGCTCCTCGACGAGCCGCTCGGCGCCCTCGACCTGAAGCTGCGCCGCCAGATGCAACTGGAGCTCAAGCGCATCCAGACCGAGGTCGGCATCACCTTCGTGCACGTCACGCACGACCAGGAGGAGGCCATGACGATGGCCGACACCGTGGCCGTGATGAACGGCGGCCGCGTCGAACAGCTGGGCGCCCCCGCCGACCTCTACGAGAACCCGGGGACCACCTTCGTCGCCAACTTCCTCGGCACCTCGAACTTCATCGAGGCCGAGATCGGCGGCACCAGCGGCGACGACATCGTCCTCAAGGCCGGGGACGGCAAGCTCGTGCTGCCCGCCGCCCGATGTACCGCCCCGACCACGGCGGGCGGCAAGGTCCTGGTCGGCATACGCCCGGAGAAGATCTCCCTCACGCACGCCGACGACGCGGGGCAGATCCCCGAGGGCCGCAACCGCATCACCGGCACCATCGCCGACAGCAGCTTCATCGGCGTCTCCACGCAGTACGTCGTCGACAGCCCGCTCTGCGACTCCTTCGAGGTGTACGCGCAGAACATCGAGCGCGACGGCAGGCTCACCCCTGGCGCCGAGGTGGTCCTGCACTGGAACCCCGCGCACACCTTCGGCCTCGACGCCACGCAGGACGTCGAGGCGGGCGTCGAGAAGGTCGAGGAGGACACCTCCGCATGACGACGACCCTCACCGACGCGCCCCCGAAGGAAGAACCCGAGGCGCCATCGCGCAAGCCCCGCAGGCGCGGCCGCCTCGTCCCCTACTGGCTGCTGCTCCCCGGCATCCTCTGGCTCGTCGTCTTCTTCGCGCTGCCGCTGGTCTACCAGGCGTCGACGTCCGTGCAGACCGGCTCCCTCGAAGAGGGCTTCAAGGTCACCTGGCACTTCGCGACCTACTGGGACGCGCTGAGCGACTACTGGCCGCAGTTCCTGCGCTCGGTGATGTACGCGGGCGCCGCCACGGTCCTGTGCCTGCTGCTCGGCTATCCGCTCGCGTATCTGATCGCGTTCCGCGCGGGCCGCTGGCGCAACCTCATCCTGGTCCTGGTCATCGCGCCGTTCTTCACCAGCTTCCTCATCCGTACGCTGGCGTGGAAGACGATCCTCGCCGACGGCGGGCCCGTCGTCGGCGCCCTGAACTCGCTGCACGTCCTGGACGTCACCAGCTGGCTGGGCGTCACGGACGGGGACCGGGTCCTCGCCACGCCACTCGCGGTGATCTGCGGACTCACGTACAACTTCCTGCCGTTCATGATCCTGCCGCTCTACACCTCCCTGGAGCGCATCGACGGCCGCCTGCACGAGGCCGCGGGCGACCTGTACGCCAGGCCGTCCACGACCTTCCGCAAGGTGACCTTCCCGCTCTCCATGCCGGGCGTCGTCTCCGGCACGCTGCTCACCTTCATTCCGGCGGCGGGCGACTACGTGAACGCGGACCTGCTCGGCTCCACCGACACCCGCATGGTCGGAAACGTCATCCAGACGCAGTTCCTGCGCATTCTGGATTACCCGACGGCCGCGGCGCTCTCCTTCATCCTCATGGCCGCGATCCTCTTCATGGTCACCTTCTACATCCGCAAGTCAGGGACGGAGGACCTCGTCTGATGGCTGCCTTCTCGCCTTTCTCCGCCTTCTTCCGCTGGCTCCGGCGCAATGTCATCGTCATCGCCGGTCTTCTTACGCTCGCCTATCTGCTGCTCCCGAACGTCGTCGTGACGGTGTTCTCCTTCAACAAGCCGAAGGGCCGCTTCAATTACTCCTGGCAGGAATTCTCGCTCGACGCCTGGCAGGATCCGTGCGGCGTCGCCGACATGTGCGGTTCGCTCTCGCTGAGCCTGCAGATCGCCACCTGGGCGACGATCGGCGCGACCGTGCTTGGCACGATGATCGCCTTCGCGCTCGTGCGCTACCGCTTCCGGGCGCGCGGCGCGGTCAACTCGCTGATCTTCCTGCCGATGGCGATGCCCGAGGTCGTCATGGCCGCTTCGCTGCTCACGCTCTTCCTCAACATGGGCGCGCAGCTCGGTTTCTGGACCGTGCTGATCGCCCACATCATGTTCTGCCTCAGCTTCGTGGTGACCGCCGTCAAGGCACGCGTCATGTCGATGGACCCGCGCCTCGAACAGGCCGCGCAGGACCTTTACGCGGGACCCGTGCAGACGTTCCTGCGCGTGACGCTGCCGATCGCCGCGCCGGGAATCGCGGCGGGCGCGCTGCTCGCCTTCGCGCTCTCCTTCGACGACTTCATCATCACGAATTTCAACGCGGGCTCGACTGTGACGTTCCCCATGTTCGTCTGGGGATCCGCGCAGCGGGGTACGCCCGTTCAGATCAATGTGATCGGCACGGCGATGTTCCTCGTCGCCGTCCTTCTCGTACTCTCCGGAATGCTCATCGGAAAGCGCCGGAACAAGCAAGCGAACTGACGCTCTTACCTTTTCTGAAGGAGTGGAAATCATGGCCCCTAGCGCCATGACCCGTTGGACCAAGTCCCTCTCCGACGCCCAGCCGGTGTCCTTCTGGCTGGACGACCCCGGCAGGCCGACCCCCGAACCCGCCCTCACCGGCGACGACCGGTGCGACCTCCTGGTCGTGGGCGGCGGCTACAGCGGACTGTGGACCGCGCTCATCGCCAAGGAGCGCGACCCGCGCCGCGAGGTGGTCCTGGTCGAGGGCCGCGAGGCGGGCTGGGCCGCCTCGGGGCGCAACGGAGGCTTCTGTGCCGCGTCCCTCACGCACGGCATCTCCAACGGCCTGTCCCGCTGGCCCGGCGAGATCGAGAAGCTGGAGGAGCTCGGCGCCCGCAACCTCGACGAGATCGAGGCGGCCGTCAAGCGCTACTCCATCGACTGCGACTTCGAGCGCACCGGCGAGATCGACGTGGCCACCGCGCCGCATCAGCTGGCCGAACTGCGCGAGATGTACGCGGAGATGGCCGAGCACGGTCTCGCGGCGGGCTCGGAGCTGCTCGACGCGGACGCGCTGCGCGAGCAGGTCGACTCGCCGACGTTCCTCGGCGGCCTCTGGGACCGCGACGGCGTCGCCATGCTGCACCCGGCGAAGCTGGCGTGGGGCCTGAAGCGGGCATGCCTGGAGAAGGGCGTGCGCGTCTACGAGCACACCCCGGCGCTCCAACTGGCGTCGTCCGGCGCGGGGATGGCGATCCGCACGCCGTACGGCAGGGTCTTCGCCCGTCAGGTCGCGCTCGCCACGAACATCTTCCCCTCCCTGGTCAAGCGCCTGCGTTCGTACACCGTTCCGGTCTACGACTACGCGCTGATGACCGAGCCGCTCACCGAGGACCAGCTGGCCTCGATCGGCTGGAAGAACCGCCAGGGACTCGGCGACAGCGCCAACCAGTTCCACTACTTCCGGCTCTCGGCCGACAACCGCATCCTGTGGGGCGGTTACGACGCGATCTATCCGTTCGGCGGCAAGGTGCGCGCCGAGTACGACGACCGCCCCGAGACGTACGCGAAGCTCGCGGGCCATTTCTTCACCTGCTTCCCGCAGCTGGAGGGGGTGCGCTTCACGCACGCGTGGGGCGGCGCGATCGACACCTGCTCGCGCTTCTCGGCGTTCTTCGGCACGGCGCACAAGGGCCGCGTCGCGTACGCGGCGGGCTACACGGGCCTCGGCGTCGGAGCCACCCGGTTCGGCGCCGACGTCATGCTGGACCTCCTCTCCGGAGAGCGCACCGAGCGTACGGACCTGGAGATGGTCCGTACGAAGCCGCTGCCGTTCCCGCCCGAGCCCTTCGCGTGGACCGGGGTGGCGCTGACCAAGTGGTCGCTCGCCAGGTCCGACGCCAACGGCGGCAAGCGGAACCTGTGGCTCAAGACCATGGACAAGCTGGGGCTCGGCTTCGACAGCTGAGCGGCCGGGCGGGCGGGTCGTCCCGCGCGGCTGAGCGGGGCGTGCTCGACCGGCGTACGCCCTGCCCTCGGCCAGTGCCCCTCTCCACTGCCAACTGGTGGCGGGAAACCGCGTAATGCTCGGCCCCGGGACCTCTCTCACCTGTGTACGCACCGTTATTGCACAGGTAAGGGAGGTCCCGTCATGACTGGCTCGGAGGCCAAGTCGGCGGTCGAATGGCTCGTGTCGGTGGCACCGGATCCGGACGCCTGCCGCTGGGAGTGGGAACGCAATCCCCTGGGGGTCGCGCTGCTGCCCGCGGGCAAGCGCTGGGACGTGCTGATCCTGCCGGGTGAGCTCGGATACCCCACGCTCGACGTGCTGACCCGCTGCGTCGACCGTCCGGGCCCCGTGCTCGCCGACTTCGGCGACGCCCGCATGGGGTTCTTCGTGCCGCCGGGCACGGTCGCCCGCTGGATCGGCACGGGCGTACGCGGCGCGGGCCGCGGCACCTGGATCGTCGTGCCCTACCCGGGGCGGGCCAGCGGCGGCGTCCGCTGGCTGGTCCCGCCGGACGGCGCGGGCACGCTGACGGACCCGGCGCTGCTCGAACTGGCGATGCACGAGGCGGCCGCGCGGGTGGCGGGTGACGGGGAGGCTGGGGGCTGAGCTGCCGGAAGTCTTGACAACTTAATTGGTCTGGACCAAGTTGGGCGCGCCACCCTCCCATCCCCCCATGTGCCGGAGGCAGTTGTGGACCGCTCGCTGATAAGCCATGTCAGACGTACGACCCTTGCCATCGCCGCGGCGCTCGCGCTCGCCGCGCCCGCGGTGACCTCGGCGACCGCGCAAGCCGCCGACGCCGCGCCCAAGGCCCCCGCCGACCACGCCCTCGTCGGCTATCTGCACACCAGCTTCGCCAACGGCTCCGGGTACACCCGGCTCGCGGACACCCCCGACAGCTGGGACATCATCGACCTCGCCTTCGGCGAACCGACCTCGGCGACCTCGGGCGACATCCGCTTCGGCCTCTGTCCGAAGACCGAGTGCCCGAACGTGGAGACGAAGGACGAGTTCAAGGCCGCGATCAAGGCCAAGCAGGCCGCGGGCAAGAAGGTCCAGATCTCCATCGGCGGCCAGAACGGCCAGGTCCAGCTGAAGACGACGGCGGCCCGCGACAAGTTCGTCTCCTCCGTCTCGGCGATCATCGACGAGTACGGGCTCGACGGCCTGGACATCGACTTCGAGGGCCACTCCCTCTCGCTGAACGCCGACGACACGGACTTCAAGAAGCCGAAGACCCCGTCGATCGTGAACCTCATCTCGGCGGTGAAGACCCTCAAGGCCAAGTACGGCTCCGGCTTCACCCTCACGATGGCGCCCGAGACCTTCTTCGTACAGCTCGGCTACCAGTTCTACGGCACCGGCAAATGGGGCGGCCAGGACCCGCGCGCGGGCGCCTACCTGCCGGTCATCCACGCCCTGCGCGACGACCTCACGCTGCTGCACGTCCAGGACTACAACTCGGGCCCGATCATGGGCCTGGACAACCAGTACCACTCCATGGGCGGCGCGGACTTCCACATCGCGATGACCGACATGCTCCTGACCGGCTTCCCGGTGGCGGGCGACAAGAACAACGTCTTCCCGCCGCTGCCGCCGCAGAAGGTCGCCATCGGCATGCCCGCCTCCGTCAACGCGGGCAACGGCCACGTCTCCACGGGCGAGGTCAACAAGGCCCTCGACTGCCTGACGAAGAAGACCAACTGCGGCTCGTACCAGACCCACGGCACCTGGCCGGACCTGCGCGGCCTGATGACCTGGTCGATCAACTGGGACCGGTTCAACAGCTGGGAGTTCTCGAAGAACTTCGACGCGTACTTCGGCTGACGCGCGCCACGACCAGCACCATCACCTGCAACAACATCGCTGACAGCAGCCACGACGCCACGACGTCCAGCGGCCAGTGATACCCCTGCCGCACGAGCCCGAAGCCGATCGCCGCGTTCAACAGGACGCAGCCGATGACCAGTTCGCGTCGGCCGTAGGCGCCGTGCGGCAGGGGGAGCAGGAGCAGTGCGGCCGCTCCGTAGGCGACCGCGGCCGTCGCCGCGTGGCCCGAGGGGTAGAAGCCGCCTTCGCCGGTCATGCCCGGCGGTCCCGGCCGCGTGATCATGGACTTGAGCGGGGCGACGAGCGCGGGCACGCAGGCCATCGTGACGGCGGCGGCCAGGCCCGGCAGCCACCAGCGGAACGTTCCGGCGCGCCGCGCGTGCCAGGACACGTACGCGATGACCGCCGCGAGGACCGGCACGGCGACCGCGATGTTGCCGAGGTCGGCGAGGAACTCCGCGGCCCGGTCGGGCAGACGGCTGCCGACGACGGCGCGCCCCCATCGTTCGTCGGCCCCGCGCAGCGGGCCGTCGATGACGACCTGCCAGGTGAGGAGGGCGAAGAGGAGCGCACACGACGTGAGGGACAGGGCGGTCCGTCCCTGGGAAGTAGCCATGGGCAGCAGCCTGTCAGGAAGGAGCGGCCGGACGCGCCGAAGGGCTAGCGCAAGGGGGGGTGTGCGCTAGCCCTTCGGTGAACAGCCGTTCCCGATGGGCGGCCGTCCGGATCGGGGTGCCGCGCGCCCCGGGGGGTTTGGGGCGGGCGGCCATCCGATCGGTGAGGAGTTCCGGAGCCTGAAGCTCCGGGTGTGCGCGAGGGCACGACCAGGGTGAGGCCGGGGAAGCTCCACCGTGGTGCCGCCCACAGTCCCCTGTGGGCGGGGTGTTTCTCTCAACTGCAGAAACCGTACGTCAGCGACGTGCGGGCCAACAGGCGGAACAGCATCCCGACATGGGGCCCGCACACGTTCTTCACAGGCCCCGACGGTCGCCCCGGGACACCGGGGCGGCACCGCACGGGGATCCCCACACGTCAGACGCCCGCGAAGACGCCCTCGATGATGTCCATGCCCTCGTTCAGGAGGTCGTCGCCGATGACCAGCGGCGGCAGGAAGCGCAGGACGTTGCCGTAGGTGCCACAGGTCAGGACCAGCAGACCCTCGGCGTGGCAGGCCTTGGCGAGGGCCGCGGTGGCCTCCGGGTTCGGCTCCTTGGTCGTGCGGTCCTTGACCAGCTCGATGGCGATCATCGCGCCGCGGCCGCGGATGTCGCCGATGATGTCGAACTTCTCGGCCATCGCGGACAGGCGGGCCTTCATCGTCGACTCGATCGCCTTCGCCTTGGCGTTGAGGTCGAGCTCCTTCATCGTCTCGATGGCGCCGAGCGCACCGGCGCAGGCCACCGGGTTGCCGCCGTAGGTGCCGCCGAGGCCGCCCGCGTGCGCGGCGTCCATGATCTCGGCGCGGCCCGTGACGGCGGCGAGCGGCAGGCCGCCCGCGATGCCCTTGGCCGTCGTGATCAGGTCGGGGACGATGCCCTCGTCCTCGCAGGCGAACCACTGGCCGGTGCGGCAGAAGCCGGACTGGATCTCGTCCGCCACGAAGACGATGCCGTTGTCCTTGGCGTACTCCACGATCGCGGGCAGGAAGCCCTTGGCGGGCTCGATGAAGCCGCCCTCGCCGAGCACCGGCTCGATGATGATCGCGGCGACGTTGTCCGCGCCGACCTGCTTGCCGATCATGTCGATGGCCTGCTTGGCGGCCTCGACGCCCGCGTTCTCGGCGCCGGTCGGCCAGCGGTAGCCGTAGGCGACCGGGACGCGGTAGACCTCGGGCGCGAACGGGCCGAAGCCGTTCTTGTACGGCATGTTCTTGGCGGTCAGCGCCATCGTGAGGTTCGTGCGGCCGTGGTAGCCGTGGTCGAAGACGACGACGGCCTGGCGCTTGGTGTGCGCGCGAGCGATCTTGACGGCGTTCTCGACGGCCTCGGCGCCCGAGTTGAACAGCGCCGACTTCTTCGCGTGGTCACCCGGCGTGAGCTCGGCGAGCGCCTCGGCGACGGCCACGTAGCCCTCGTACGGCGTGACCATGAAACAGGTGTGCGTGAAGTCCTGGAGCTGGGCGCTCGCCCGGCGTACGACGGCCTCGGCGGAGGCGCCGACGGAGGTCACGGCGATGCCGGAACCGAAGTCGATCAGCCGGTTGCCGTCGACGTCCTCGATGATGCCGCCACCCGCGCGCGCGGCGAAGACGGGCAGGACCGAGCCCACACCACCGGCGACCACGGCGGTACGGCGGGCCTGCAGCTCCTGCGACTTCGGTCCGGGGATGGCGGTGACGACGCGGCGCTCCTGCGGAAGGGCGGTCATGGGGGGCTCCTGGGGGTGGGGCGACGATACGGACGCTGCACTGCTTTCTTCGCAGGTTAGGGGCGGGGCCAGGGGGTGGGCATGCTCCATGGGGGAGTCGTTCGGCGTGGCGGTTGTCCGTGGTGGACATAGCGGCGCACCCGGCCCGGCGACGCCGGATCGTCGGGGGCCCGGGCGCGTATTCGGTGAACTCCCCCTTCCGGGGCACTAGATTGACCCGCGAAACAACAGATCGGCTGGTCAGGGGGCAAGGGGCATGGACTCCGACGGCACGCACGACGCACGCGGCACTCACCCGACACCGGTGCCGCGCCCGGCGGCGCCTCCGCCAGGGGCCGTGACGCCGCATTCAGGGGTGCCCGCACCGGGCCTGCCGCCCCGCCCGGCGGGGGCTCCCGGCGCCCCGCCGCTGCCCGACGGGGCCGCCTTCCTCGGCTGGCTGCGGGCGCCGCGACCTGCGACCCTGCCCGGCATCTGGCGCTTCGCGCACAAGCCGAGGCCCGCGCAGGAGCCCGAGGTCGTACCGACCCGGCAGCTGCTCAGCGGCGCGCTGATCGCCTTCCTCGTCGGGTGGCTCGTCTGGTCCCTGCTCTGGAACGGCTACCTGGGCGGCTGGTGGGTGCTGCCGCTCGAACTGTTCCTGCCCGACTCCTGGATCTACGCCCACGACGAGCTCGGCAACGCGTTCGTCTGGTACGGCTACTACACCCTCATCGCCTTCGGCATCATGATCGCGGTCGGCAAGATCGGCCGCTGGGGCGAGGTCTGGCGCCGCTTCGCCGCTCCCCACCTGCGCCGCCGCGAGGCCCCCGCGCCGCCGCCCCCGCCCGAGGAGGACCCCGCCCGCTGGCCCCAGCTGCGGGCGGCGGGCGCGGCGGCGGCCGCCGACCGGCTCGCCGCCGACGCGGGCGCGGGCCTGATGCGGGACGTGGACCACGCGCGGATCGCCCGGGCCTGGCGCTCCGTGCGGTCCGGGCGCAGCCCTCTCGCCGCCTTCACCGACGCCGTCGTGCGCGACGGCGCCCGCGCCTGCCCGCACCCCTCCGGGGACCGGGACCTGCCCGCGCGCGCCGCCCGGCATGACCTGGCCACCGCGCAGGTGCGGATCGGCACGACCGCCGACGACCCGCGCAACCCCTACGCCTACCGGGGCACCGGGCTCGCCCTCGGCCCCGAGCTGCTCGGCACCTCGCTGCTCGCCGTCGGCCCCGGCGGCTCCGGCAAGACCGCCCGCGTGGTGTGGCCGCTCGCCGAGTCGCTCTGCCTGGGCGCGCTCGCCGGGCGGGCCGCCGTGGTCGTCGTCGGGGCGGCGGGCGCGGGGCTCGGACCCACCGAGGACTACGACGTGGTCGTCCGCGTGGGACACCCCGACTCGGAGTACGACCTCGATCTGTACGGCGGCACCACCGACCCCGACGAGGCGGCGGCCGTGCTCGCCGAGGCCCTCGTCGGCGACCTCGTCGACCCGCACCCCAGCGGCGACAGCCGCCGCTCCACGACCTGCCTCGCCCAGCTCCTCGGCCCCCACTACGCCGTCCACCGGCGCTTCCCCTCCGTGCCGGAACTGCGCGCGCTCCTCGACGGTTCCCCCGGACCGCTCGGCGCGCTGCGCAAGGCGCTGCAGGACGCGGGGCAGAACGCGATGATCCGCGAACTCGACGCGCGCGAGCGCCAGTTGGGTCACCCCGGCGAC
This sequence comes from Streptomyces kanamyceticus, assembly GCF_008704495.1. NCBI lineage: Bacteria > Bacillati > Actinomycetota > Actinomycetes > Kitasatosporales > Streptomycetaceae > Streptomyces > Streptomyces kanamyceticus. Next base: position 2,965,282 of record NZ_CP023699.1, on the reverse strand, counting down.
CCGGGCGCGGTCCTCGCCGACCGCATCGCCCTGCTCGACCGCCCGGCCTTCGCCGCCTTCTTCGACACCACGGGCCGCAGCACGCCGTTCTCGCTGCGGGCCCTCGACCATCCCGTACGCGTCCGCGTCGACCTGCCCGAGCGCGGCCACGCGGACGCCTCGCGCATCCTGGCCCGCCTTGTCCTCGCCCAGTTCACCGCGAGCGCCGCCGTCCGCGAGGACCGCTCCCTGTTCGCCTGCCTCGTCCTGGACGACGCGTCGGGCACGGTCACCCCGGAAGCCGTACGCCGGGTCCAGCGCCTGCGGTCGGCCAACGCGGGCGTCGTGATGACCTTGCGTACGCTCGATGACGTACCCAGGCCCCTGCGCACACCGCTGCTCGGCGCGATCGGCTGCCGCATGGCGCTCTCCGGTCTCACTCCGTGGGACGGCCAGGACTTCGCGGAAGTCTGGGGCAAGGAGTGGACGGAGGCACGCGATGTCACCGACCGGCAGATCATCGCCGAGACCCCGCTGGGCAAGACGGTGCACATGCTGCGCCGCGTCATCACCGGCAACGCCCCGACGGCCCGCGCCGTCACCGTCCGACAGGTCGAACGCGAGCGCTGGTCCGCCTCCGAGCTGGCGCACGGGGTGCCGCCGGGGCACGCGGTGCTCTCGCTGACCGACGTACGGGGGGAGTACGCGCCGCCGCTGCTCGTGGACCTGCGGGCCTGAAATGGCCGGGACGGGGCACCCGGGGTGTCCAGGGCGGCCGGGGCCTCCGGTCCGTACGTACGAGGTGTTCGGTCTCGGGCGCACCATACGGTGAGGCAGAATCGACACAGGTCGTTCATACGGACCGGCCAAAAGATCCACATCCCGGCGCCCGCATCCCGGGGGCCGGGAACCGCCCGCCCCGCTGCCGCAGACCTGAAGGTCCCATGCCGCCCACGCTCGCCTCGCTCGTCCACCACTCCGCGCTCAAGCTGACCGTGCGTGCGGGCGAGGAACGCCTGGACACCCCCGTGCGCTGGGCACACGCCAGCGAACTCGCCGACCCGGTGCCCTACATGGAGGGCGGCGAGCTCCTCCTGATCACCGCGCTCAAGCTGGACGCGGAGGATCCGGAGGCCATGCGGCGCTATGTGAAGCGCCTCGCGGGCGCCGGCGTCGTGGGCCTCGGCTTCGCCGTCGGCGTGCACTACCCCGACATCCCGGGGGCCCTGCTCGACGCCGCGACCGACGCGGGCCTGCCGCTCATCGAGGTGCCCAGGCGCACCCCGTTCCTCGCCATCAGCAAGGCCGTGTCCGCCGCCATCGCCGCCGAGCAGTACCGCGCGGTGACCGCGGGCTTCGCCGCCCAGCGCGAGCTGACCAAACAGGCGCTGAGCGACGGCCCCGAAGGACTGCTGCTCGCGCTCGCCGGACAGGTCGACGGCTGGGCCGCGCTGTACGACGCGTCGGGCGCCGTCGTCGCCACCGCGCCGGAGTGGGCCTCGCGCAGGGCGGGACGGCTCACCGCGGACGTCGAACGCCTCAGGGAGCGGCCCGCGCCCGCCAGCTCCGTCGTCGCGGGCACCGAGGACCGCGTCGAGCTGCACTCGATCGGCACCGGGCGCAGGCCGCGCGCCGCGCTCGCCGTCGGCACGGCGTCCACCCTCGGCACCGCCGAGCGGTACGCGGTGCACTCCGCCATCGCCCTGCTCACCCTCACCACCGAACGGTCCCGCTCGCTGCAGGCCGCCGAGCAGCGGATCGGCGCGGCCGTGCTGCGCATGCTGCTCGCGGGGGAGCCCGAGCACGCGCGGACCGTCGCGGGCGACCTGTACGGCGGGCTGCTCGACGCGCCCTTCCGGCTCGTCGTCGCCGACGTCGCGTCCGCGTCGGCCGCGCGGGTGCGGGCCGGTGCCCAGGGAGCCACGGGCGCGGGGGCCGCGGGGGAGGGGGACGCGCGGGACGAGGGCACGCACCCCGTCGCCACGTCGGCCGCCGTCGTCCTCGCGGCCGCGGAGGCGCACGGCGCCGACCAGCTCGCCGCGCTCGTCGACGTCGTCGAGGCGGCGGCCGCCCGCGCGGGCGAGGCACTGCTCGTCGTTCCGTACGGGGAGCGGCTCGTGCTCCTCGCGGTGGACGGCGGCGCCGGGGTGCGGGCCTGCGCCGAGTACGCGGCGGCGCTGGAAGCGGGCCGCGTCGGCGCGGCGACGGAGCCCGCGACCGCCTCGGGCGACGAGGCCGAGCTGGTGATGGGCCTGTCCGCACCGGCGGGACCGATCGCCGCCGCCACGGCGTACAAGCAGGCGGAACAGGCCCTCTCCGTCGCCCGCAGGCGCGGCCGTGCCCTCGTCGAGCACGAGGAGCTGGCCGCCGGATCCGTCCTGCCGCTCCTCGCGGACGACGCGGTGCGCGCGTTCGCCGACGGCCTCCTGCGGGCCCTGCACGAACACGACGCCACGGGCCGCGGCGACCTGGTCGCCTCGCTCCGCGCCTGGCTCTCCCGCCACGGCCAGTGGGACGCGGCGGCGGCCGACCTGGGCGTCCACCGCCATACGCTGCGCTACCGCATGCGAAGGGTCGAGGAAATCCTCGGCCGCTCCCTGGACGACCCGGACGTCCGCATGGAGCTGTGGCTGTCGCTGAAGGCAACATCAATGGGCTCGGACTGACGCGCCCCGTAAGGGGGGGCGGGGAACGGGCCCCGTAAGGGGCGCGGGGAACTGCGCGCCCAGCCCCCTCCGGCCCGCGGAGAAAGAACCGGCCCCAAGGAAGCCCGAGGCCCAGGGGCCAGCACACGTACAAACCGGTGCAGGCCCCCCGGCCAGTACTCCGCGTCGGATAAACGTCAGCCCCACCCCCTACCCCTACGGTGAGGGACGTACCCCCCGACACATCTCCGCGGAAGGGCCGGGAATCGACATGACTTCCATCCACGCCTTCTGGCTCGCCGGTCGCCAGACCACCGGCGAGACCACCCTCGACGTCACCTCGCCCTGGGACGGACGGGTCGTCGGCAAGGCAGCCGTCCCGACCGACGCCCAGGTCGAGGAGGCCGTCGCCGCCGCGTACGCCGTCCGCGACGAGTTCGCCGCGACCCCGGCCCACGTCCGCGCCGCCGCGCTCACCCACGTGTCGAACCGCCTGGTCGAGCGCACCGAGGAGATCGCCCAGCTGATCTCCGCCGAGAACGGCAAGCCGATCAAGTGGGCCCGCGGCGAACTCGGCCGCGCGATCTCCGTCTTCCGGTTCGCCGCCGAGGAGGCCCGCCGTTTCAACGGTGGCGAGGCCCAGCGCCTCGACACCGACGCGGGCGGCCAGGGCCGCCTCGCCCTGACCCGCCGCTTCCCCAAGGGTGTCGTCCTCGGCATCGCGCCGTTCAACTTCCCGCTGAACCTCTGCGCGCACAAGATCGCCCCGGCCATCGCCGTCGGCGCGCCGATCATCCTCAAGCCCGCCCCGGCCACCCCCCTTTCCGGCCTGATCCTCGGCGAGCTGCTCGCCGAGACCGAGCTGCCCGCGGGCTCCTGGTCGATCCTGCCGGTCACCAACGACAAGATGCCCGCCCTCGTCCAGGACGAGCGGCTGCCGGTCATCTCCTTCACCGGCTCCGACAAGGTCGGTTACGCGATCATGGACTCGGTGCCGCGCAAGCACTGCACCCTGGAGCTCGGCGGCAACGGCGCGGCCGTCGTCCTCGACGACTTCTCCTCGGACGAGGACCTGGACTGGGCCGCCTCGCGCATCGCGACCTTCTCCAACTACCAGGGCGGCCAGTCCTGCATCTCCGTGCAGCGGGTCATCGCGGACGCCACCGTGTACGACCGGCTCGTGCCGCGCGTCGTCAAGGCCGTCGAGGCCCAGGTCACCGGCGACCCGTCGGACCCGAAGACCGACGTAGGACCGCTGGTCAGCGAGGACGCAGCCAAGCGCGTGGAGTCCTGGGTCGACGAGGCGGCGAAGGCGGGTGCCAAGGTGCTCACCGGCGGCAAGCGCGACGGTGCCTCCTACGCGCCGACCGTGCTCGCCGACGTGCCCGCCGACGTCACGATCGCCTGCGAGGAGGTCTTCGGACCGGTCCTCACGTTCAAGAAGGTGAACGGCGAGGAGGAGGCGTTCGCCGCCGTCAACGACTCCAAGTTCGGCCTCCAGGCGGGCGTGTTCACGCACGACCTGCAGGCCGCCTTCCGCGCGCACCGCGCCCTGGAGGTCGGCGGCGTGGTCATCGGCGACGCCCCGTCCTACCGCGCCGACCAGATGCCGTACGGCGGTGTGAAGCAGTCCGGCGTGGGCCGCGAGGGCGTGCGCTACGCGATGGACGACTACACCTACGAGCGCGTGATGGTCCTGACGGGCCTCGCCCTCTGACCGAGTGACCAAGCCGCGACCAGGCGGCAGAAGACCACGGCCGGAGCCCACTGTGCGGGGGCTCCGGCCGTCGTGCGTGCGGGGCGTGCGTCAGAGGACGCGCTCCTGCGCGTCGAACTGGTCGACCGGCGCGTTGGTGCAGGCCGCCACCGGGCCGCCGAGCACGTTGCCGCCGACGCCCTGGGGCGCCGGGACGGCGCAGCGCAGGTCCACGTTGACGAACGAGGCGCCGTAGCTGTTCAGGATGCCGCCCGCGTCGCCGCCGATGGCCACGTCGCCGTTGTCGGTGGCGAACTCCGTGGAGTCCGCCGCGGCCACGCCCGCACCGCCGAGGGTCGCGACGGCCGCCGCGGCCATGAGCGCGGCACCGGTCAGAACTTTCCGGATCATCTTTGCTCCAATGGGGAGAGGAAGGTGATGGCGGCAGGAGCGGCCATCAACCGGAAAAAACACGGCGGCCGCGGAAAGGTCACCGCGTTTCATTCATTCAGTGCAATGCCCGGTCAATTAGCCGAGGGTGAATTCTTCAATTCATTCATGGCTGAATGCGCCGGAGCGAGGAAACGAGCGGGCCCTCCCCCGACCGCGCGAGGAGACAGCACGGTGGGGAAGGGCCCGCTCAGACCCGCGACGGAGGAAGGGCTCCCCGACGGAGGGTCAGATGATGCGCTCGGGAGCGTCGAACTGGTCGACCGGCGCGTTGTTGCAGGTCGTGACGGGGCCGCCGAGCACGTTGCCGCCGACGCCCTGGGCCGCGGGGACGGCGCAGCGCAGGTCCACGTCGACGAACGGGGCGCCGTAGGCGTTGGCGACACCGCCCGTGTCGCCCGCGATGGCGACGTCACCGTTGTTGGTGGCGAACTCCGAGGAGCCGTTGCCCGTACCACTGACCGTCTCGCCGTAGGCGACGCGGGCGGCCTTGTTCATGTCGTGCGCGCTGGTGGTCACGTTCTCGGCCTCGGGACCACCGCCCGTCGTCGCCGAGGCGATACCGGCGGCACCCACGGTCGCGGCGGTGGCGGCGGTCGCGAGCGCGGCGCCGGCCAGAACCTTCCGGATCATCATTTCTCCAATTGCAGAGGGAGTGACGGCTGCATTCTGTAGCAGTCGTTCTGCTGGAACGGGGCATGAGGAAGAAAGGTCACCGGCATTCACGCATTCAGTCCAATTCAGCGGGATCGTGCGCGAGGGCTGGCCGGGATGCCCTGAATCGGGTACATACGATCGAGTAGCACCGGTCGGTAACGAGCCGGACCGGTGGTCCCGACACGCGGCGAGGTGAACCTCATGTCCGCAACATCCCCCGCACCCGAGCACCGGGCGAAGGTCTCCGAACGGGAGGCCAGGCAGGTCGCAGAGGCCGCCCGCGAGCAGGACTGGCGCAAACCCAGTTTCGCCAAGGAACTCTTCCTCGGCCGCTTCCGGCTCGACCTGATCCATCCGCACCCGATGCCGCCCGACGAGGACGCGAAACGCGGCGAGGAGTTCCTCGCCAAGCTCCGCGACTTCTGCGAGACGAAGATCGACTCGGCACGCATCGAGCGCGAGGCACAGATCCCCGACGAGGTCATCAACGGGCTCAAGGAGCTCGGCGCCCTCGGCATGAAGATCGACACCAAGTACGGCGGGCTCGGCCTCACCCAGGTGTACTACAACAAGGCCCTGGCCCTGGTCGGCTCGGCGAACCCGGCGCTCGGCGCGCTGCTCTCCGCGCACCAGTCGATCGGCGTGCCGCAGCCCCTGAAGATCTTCGGCACGCAGGAGCAGAAGGACGCCTTCCTGCCGCGCTGCGCCCGCACCGACATCACCGCGTTCCTGCTCACCGAGCCGGACGTGGGTTCGGACCCGGCGCGGATGGCGATGGCGGCCGTCCCCGACGGCGACGACTACGTGCTCGACGGCGTGAAGCTCTGGACGACCAACGGCGTCGTCGCCGACCTGCTCGTCGTCATGGCACGGGTGCCGAAGTCCGAAGGGCACAAGGGCGGCATCACGGCCTTCGTCGTCGAGGCGGCCTCCGAGGGCGTCACGGTCGAGAACCGCAACGCCTTCATGGGCCTGCGCGGCCTGGAGAACGGCGTGACCCGCTTCCACCAGGTCCGCGTCCCCGCCGCGAACCGCATCGGCCCCGAGGGGGCGGGCCTCAAGATCGCCCTGACCACCCTCAACACCGGACGCCTCTCGCTGCCCGCGATGTGCGTCGGCGCGGGCAAGTGGTGTCTGAAGATCGCCCGCGAGTGGTCGGGCGCCCGTGAGCAGTGGGGCAGGCCGGTCGCGTACCACGAGGCGGTCGGCGCGAAGATCTCCTTCATCGCCGCCACCACCTTCGCCCTGGAGGCCGTCCTCGACCTGTCCTCGCAGATGGCCGACGAGGACCGCAACGACATCCGCATCGAGGCGGCCCTCGCCAAGCTCTACGGCTCCGAGATGGCCTGTCTGATGGCCGACGAGCTCGTGCAGATCCGCGGCGGCCGCGGCTTCGAGACCGCCGCCTCGCTCAAGGCCCGCGGCGAACGCGCGGTCCCCGCCGAGCAGGTCCTGCGCGACCTGCGCATCAACCGCATCTTCGAGGGCTCCACGGAGATCATGCACCTGCTGATCGCCCGCGAGGCCGTGGACGCCCACCTGAAGGTCGCCGGCGACCTCATCGACCCCGACAAGTCCCTGTCCGACAAGGCGAAGGCGGGCGCGAAGGCGGGCGGCTTCTACGCCCGCTGGCTGCCCAAGCTCGTCGCGGGCCCCGGCCAACTCCCGCGCTCGTACGGCGAGTTCCACCCGGCCGGGCACGCGGACCTGTCCGGACACCTGCGCTACGTCGAGCGCAACGCCCGCAAGCTGGCCCGCTCCACCTTCTACGCCATGTCCCGCTGGCAGGGAAAGATGGAGACCAAGCAGGGCTTCCTCGGCCGGGTCGTCGACATCGGCGCCGAGCTCTTCGCGATGAGCGCGGTGTGCGTGCGCGCCGAACTCCTGCGCACCACCGAGGAGTACGGCCGCGAGGCGTACCAACTGGCCGACGTCTTCTGCAAGCAGTCCCGCATTCGCGTCGAGGAACTCTTCAACCGGCTGTGGAGCAACACCGACGAACTGGACCGCAAGGTCGTCAAGGGCGTCCTTTCAGGGACGTACACCTGGCTCGAATCAGGAATCGTCGATCTCTCCGGAGAAGGCCCCTGGATCGCTGACGCCACTCCCGGACCCACCACCCACGAAAACGTCCACCGACCCATTCGCTGACCCCTGTTTCCCCCGCCCCTCGCGCCCCTCGACTGCTTGCTGTGCGGATTCCGCACGACAACAATGAGCGGACCGGTGCCGAGGGGTGGGGGATTTCCGTGTCCGTCCTCAAATTGGATCGCCTCACCGGAAAGATCATGCGTGCGGGCGAGGGCAGAATGCTGCGCAAGCTGCAGCACATCGCGGCTCAGGTCAACTCCGTGGAGCCGGACTTCGAGGATCTCTCGGACACCGAACTGCAGGCGCTGACCGCCGAGTTCAAGGAGCGGTACGCCGAAGGGGAGAGCCTCGACGACCTGCTCCCCGAAGCCTTCGCGACCGTCCGCGAGGCGGCGCGGCGCACCCTTGGCATGCGCCACTTCGACGTACAGATCATGGGCGGCGCCGCGCTGCACCTCGGCAACATCGCCGAGATGCAGACCGGTGAGGGAAAGACGCTCTCCGCGACGCTGCCCGCCTATCTGAACGCCCTCGCGGGCGAGGGCGTCCACCTCGTCACGGTCAACGACTACCTCGCCGAGCGCGACGCCCAGTGGATGGGCCGCGCCTACCGCTTCCTCGGCCTGACCGTGGGCGTCATCAAGTCCGACATGGCGCCCGCCGTCCGCCGCGAGCAGTACGCCTGCGACATCACGTACGGCACGAACAACGAATTCGGCTTCGACTACCTGCGCGACAACATGGCCTGGTCGAAGGCCGAACTGGTGCAGCGCGGCCATCACTTCGCGATCGTCGACGAGGCGGACTCCATCCTCATCGACGAGGCCAGGACACCGCTGATCATCTCGGGCCCCGCCGATCAGCCCACCCATTGGTACGGCTACTTCGCCGACGCCGTGCGCGGGCTGAAGGGCATCGCGATCCAGGAGGAGAAGTTCACCACCCCGACGCGCAAGATGGAACTGGCGGAGCTGCGGGCCGCGTACGACTACGAGTACGACCCGAAGAAACGTACCGTCGCGATCCTCGACCGCGGCGTGGAATTCCTGGAGGACCAGCTCGGGATCGACAACTTCTACGACTCCGCGCACACGTCGCTCATAGGCCAGCTGAACAACGCGCTCAAGGCCAAGGAACACTTCAAGAAGGACAAGGACTACGTCGTCACCGACGGCGAAGTCCTGATCGTCGACGAGCACACCGGACGCATTCTCGCCGGACGCCGCTACAACGAAGGCGTCCACCAGGCGATCGAGGCGAAGGAAGGAGTGACGATCAAGGACGAGAACCAGACGCTCGCCACGATCACCCTGCAGAACTTCTTCCGCCTCTACGGAAAACTCTCCGGAATGACGGGCACGGCCATGACGGAGGCCGCCGAATTCCATCAGATCTACAAACTCAACGTGGTGCCCATCCCCACCAACAAGCCGATGGTCCGCGCGGACCAGGCCGATGTGATCTACCGCGAGGAGTCCGTGAAGTTCGGCGCGGTCGTCGCCGACATCATCGAGCGGCACGAGCTCGGCCAGCCGATCCTCGTCGGCACCGTCTCCGTGGCGAAGTCCGAGCACCTCTCGGCACTGCTCACCCGGCGCGGCATCCGGCACGAGGTGCTCAACGCCAAGAACCACAAGGGCGAGGCGCGGATCGTCGCGCAGGCGGGCCGCAAGGGCGCGGTCACCGTCGCCACGAACATGGCGGGCCGCGGCACCGACATCATGCTCGGCGGCAACCCCGAGGCCATGGCCGACGCCGCACTCGCGGACGAGGGACGCACCCCCGACGAGGCCCCCGAGCGCCACCGCGAGCTCCTCGCGCGCATCGAGGCCGAGGCCGCCGCCGAACACGACGAGGTCAAGGAGCTCGGCGGCCTCTACGTGCTCGGCACCGAACGCCACGAGTCCCGCCGCATCGACAACCAGCTGCGCGGCCGCAGCGGCCGCCAGGGCGACCCCGGACAGTCCCGCTTCTACCTCTCGCTCGGCGACGACCTGATGCGGCTCTTCCGCGCCGAGCTGGTCGAGCGGGTCATGCTCATGGCCAACGTGCCCGCCGACGTCCCCATCGAGAACAAGATGGTGACCCGGGCCATCGCCTCCGCGCAGTCCCAGGTCGAGCAGCAGCACTTCGAGACCCGCAAGAACGTCCTCAAGTACGACGAGGTCCTCAACCGCCAGCGCGGCCTCATCTACGCCGAGCGCCGCCGGGTCCTGGAGGGCGAGGACCTCCGCGAGCAGGTCTTCCACTTCATGGACGACACCGTCGAGGCGTACGTGGCGGCGGCCACCGCCGAGGGATTCCCCGAGGAGTGGGACCTGGAGCGGCTCTGGAGCGCCTGTCGCGAGCTGTACCCGATGGGCGTCACCCCCGCCGACCTCGACAAGGAGGCGGGCGGCCGCTCCGAGGTGGACGCCGAACTGATCGGCGAGGCCCTGACCGAGGACATGCACGCGCGCTACGAGGAACGCGAGCGCGCGCTCGGCGAGGACGCCGTGCGCGAGCTGGAGCGCCGCGTGGTGCTCTCCGTCCTCGACCGCAAATGGCGCGAACACCTTTACGAAATGGACTACCTCCAGGAGGGCATCTGGATGCGGTCCTACCTCGGCAGGGACCCCCTCTTCGAGTTCCAGCGCGAGGGCTACGACATGTTCACGGCCATGATGGACGCCATCAAGGAGGAGTCCGTCGGCTTCCTCTTCAACCTGGAGGTCCAGGTCGAGCAGCCCGCGCCCGACACCGTGCAGGACGCGGTCGAGATCAGCGCGAAGGGCCTCGAAGCCCGCAGGAGCGCGGGCCAGCTCCACTTCAGCGCACCCACGGTGGACACGACGGAGGGTGTTGTCGAGGGCGACTTCGAGCCGTCCGACGACACCGTGGATGCCACCGCCGACGGCCCTGCCGACCTCGACGACAACACTGACGCCCCACCCAGGAGCGGGCGCCGCCGCAAGAAGCGATGACTCCGGACGGACGCCACGCGCGCCACATCGGGGCCCGCACTGTCCGGGCCCACAGGAGTTGCGGCCACAATGGGGGGATGAGCGACAGCCCATCCCCCCTCGCGGACCCGCATCTCGTCTTCGATCCGGTCTCCGGAGAAGCGCCGCGGGACATCGTCATCCTCGGCTCCACGGGCTCGATCGGCACCCAGGCCATCGACCTCGTCCGCAGCCATCCCGACCGCTTCCGCGTCACGGCGCTCTCCGCCGCGGGCGGCCGCGTGGGTCTCCTCGCCGAGCAGGCACGTCAGCTGCGGGTGAAGACCGTCGCGGTCGCCCGCGAGGACGCCGTACCGGCCCTGCGGGAGGCGCTCCAGGGGCAGTACGCCGCCGGGGAGCCGCTCCCCGAGATCCTGGCCGGACCCGACGCGGCGACCCAGCTGGCCGCCTCCGCCTGCCACACGGTGCTCAACGGCATCACCGGCTCCATCGGCCTGGCCCCGACGCTCGCCGCCCTGGAGGCGGGCCGCACCCTCGCGCTCGCCAACAAGGAATCCCTCATCGTCGGCGGGCCCCTGGTCAAGGCGATCGCCAAGCCCGGCCAGATCATCCCGGTCGACTCCGAGCACGCGGCGCTCTTCCAGGCCCTTGCCGCGGGCACCCGCGCGGACGTGCGCAAGCTGGTCGTCACCGCCTCCGGCGGCCCCTTCCGGGGACGTACGAAGGCCGACCTCGTGAACGTCACCCCCGAGGACGCGCTCGCGCACCCCACCTGGGCGATGGGCCCGGTCATCACGATCAACTCCGCGACGCTGGTCAACAAGGGTCTTGAGGTCATCGAGGCGCACCTCCTCTACGACATCCCCTTCGACCGCATCGAGGTCGTCGTCCACCCGCAGTCCTACGTGCACTCCATGGTCGAGTTCACCGACGGCTCGACGCTCGCCCAGGCCACCCCGCCGGACATGCGGGGCCCGATCGCCATCGGCATCGGCTGGCCCGAGCGCATCCCCGACGCCGCCCCCGCCTTCGACTGGACGAAGGCGTCGAGCTGGGAGTTCTTCCCCCTGGACAACGACGCGTTTCCCTCGGTCGGGCTCGCCCGGCACGTCGGGGAGCTCGCGGGCACGGCCCCGGCGGTGTTCAATGCCGCCAACGAGGAGTGCGTGGACGCGTTCCTGAAGGGCGCGCTGCCCTTCAACGGGATCATGGAGACGGTGACGGAGGTCGTGGCCGAACACGGCACACCGGCCGCGGGAACCTCCCTGACCGTCGCGGACGTCCTCGAGGCGGAGACCTGGGCACGTGCTCGGGCACGTGAACTGGCAGGCAAGGCGACCGCGGAGGCTCGTGCATGACGACCTTGATGATGATCCTCGGGATAGTCGTCTTCGTGATCGGGCTGCTGTTCTCGATCGCCTGGCACGAGCTGGGGCACCTGTCGACCGCCAAGATGTTCGGCATCCGCGTGCCGCAGTACATGGTCGGCTTCGGACCGACCATCTTCTCGCGCAAGAAGGGCGACACCGAGTACGGCATCAAGGCCATCCCGCTCGGCGGCTACATCCGCATGATCGGCATGTTCCCGCCGGGCCCGGACGGCCGCATCGAGGCACGCTCCACGTCGCCCTGGCGCGGCATGATCGAGGACGCCCGCTCGGCGGCCTTCGAGGAGCTGGAGCCCGGCGACGAGTCCCGCCTCTTCTACACGCGCAAGCCGTGGAAGCGCGTGATCGTGATGTTCGCGGGCCCCTTCATGAACCTCGTCCTCGCCGTGGCGATCTTCCTCGGCGTGATGATGACGTTCGGCATCAGCACCCAGACGACCTCCGTCGGCAAGGTCTCGGACTGCGTCATCCAGCAGAGCGAGAACCGCGACAAGTGCGAGAAGGGCGACAAGGCCACGCCCGCCAAGGCGGCGGGCCTCAAGGCGGCCGACAAGATCGTCGCCTTCCAGGGGCAGCCCGTCGACGACTGGTCCACGCTCCAGGCGAAGATCCGCGAGACCATCGGCCCGGCCACGATCACGGTCGAGCGCGACGGCAAGCGGCTCGACCTGCACGCCAACCTGATCAAGAACCAGGTCACCAAGACCGACGGCGACGGCGCGTACGTCGAGGGCAAGTACGTCTACGCGGGCTTCCTCGGCTTCACCCCGGCCAGCGGCATCGTCCAGCAGTCCTTCGGCGACTCCGTGAACCGCATGGGCGACATGATGGAGAACGGCGTCGAGTCGATCATCGCCCTGCCGTCCAAGATCCCCGACCTGTGGGACGCGGCGTTCGGTGACGGCGAGCGCAAGCAGGACTCCCCGATGGGCGTGGTCGGCGCGGCCCGCGTCGGCGGCGACGTGTTCACCCTGGACATCCCGCCGGAGAACCAGATCGCGATGATGCTGTTCCTCATCGCGGGCTTCAACCTCTCCCTGTTCCTGTTCAACATGCTGCCGCTGCTCCCGCTCGACGGCGGCCACATCGCGGGCGCCCTGTGGGAGTCGGTGCGCCGCAAGACCGCGCGGGTCATGCGCCGCCCTGACCCGGGCCCCTTCGACGTCGCGAAGCTGATGCCGGTCGCCTACGTGGTGGCGGGGATCTTCATCTGCTTCACGATCCTGGTGCTCATCGCGGACGTGGTGAATCCGGTCAGAATTTCCTGATTACGAGAAGTTTGCGGCGGCCCGGCACTCTATGTGTCGGGCCGCCCACCATTGAGTGGACTTCGGGGCGTGGTGTGCTCCGGCGCACCGGGGTGACGTAATCTCGAAGCCTGGAGCCCGCCGATCTCGGGACCTTGATCCACACCTTGTGATCCACACTCTTGGGGATGCTCGCCAGATGACTGCCGTTTCGCTCGGAATCCCGTCCGTTCCGACCAAGCTCGCCGACCGCAGGGTCAGCCGCAAGATCCAGGTCGGTTCTGTGGCTGTCGGTGGAGACGCACCGGTCTCGGTGCAGTCGATGACGACGACGCGTACGTCTGACATCGGTGCGACGTTGCAGCAGATCGCGGAGCTGACGGCGTCGGGCTGCCAGATCGTGCGGGTGGCGTGTCCGACGCAGGACGACGCGGACGCGCTGGCGACCATCGCGCGGAAGTCGCAGATCCCGGTGATCGCGGACATTCACTTCCAGCCGAAGTACGTGTTCGCGGCGATCGACGCGGGGTGTGCGGCGGTCCGGGTGAATCCCGGGAACATCAAGCAGTTCGACGACAAGGTCAAGGAGATCGCGAAGGCGGCTTCGGCGGCCGGGACGCCGATCCGGATCGGGGTCAACGCGGGGTCGTTGGACGCGCGGTTGCTGAAGAAGTACGGGAAGGCGACGCCGGAGGCGCTCGTGGAGTCGGCGCTGTGGGAGGCGTCGCTGTTCGAGGAGCACGGGTTCCGGGACATCAAGATCTCCGTGAAGCACAACGACCCGGTGGTGATGGTGAATGCCTACCGGCAGTTGGCGGCGGCCTGTGACTATCCGCTGCACCTGGGTGTGACCGAGGCGGGGCCCGCGTTCCAGGGCACGATCAAGTCGGCCGTCGCCTTCGGGGCGCTGCTGAGCGAGGGCATCGGCGACACGATCCGGGTCTCGCTGTCGGCTCCTCCGGCGGAGGAGGTCAAGGTCGGCATGCAGATCCTGGAGTCCCTGAACCTCAAGCAGCGCCGCCTGGAGATCGTGTCGTGCCCGTCCTGCGGGCGCGCCCAGGTCGATGTCTACAAGCTGGCCGAAGAGGTGACCGCGGGGCTCGACGGCATGGAGGTGCCGTTGCGCGTCGCTGTCATGGGGTGTGTCGTCAACGGTCCCGGTGAGGCCCGTGAGGCGGACCTCGGGGTCGCGTCCGGCAACGGCAAGGGGCAGATCTTCGTGAAGGGCGAGGTCATCAAGACCGTTCCCGAGTCGAAGATCGTCGAGACGCTCATCGAAGAGGCGTTGAAGATCGCGGAGCAGATGGAGAAGGACGGGGTGGCCTCCGGCGAGCCCTCTGTGGCGGTCGCGGGCTGAACCGTTTCCTTCTCGGCGCGGGTCCCTGGGCAGGGGGCGTTCGTGTAGGAGCGACCCCCTCCCACGCGCGGCTCCGCGCCGCCCGCTCCCTGTAGGAACCCGCCCGCTCCGCGGCGGCCGACTCCCACCCACCCACCCGTGACTCCGCGCCGGTCCCTCCCTGTAGGTGCCCGGGGCTCTCGGCATCGCCGCTCCCTGTAGGTGCCCGCCCGCTTCGCGGCGGTCGATTCCCACCCGCCCGCCCGTGGCTCCGCGCCGGTCCCTTCCTGTAGGTGCCCGGGGCTCTCGGCGCCGCCGCTCCCTGTAGGAGCCCGCCCGCTCCGCGGCGGCCGGTCCCCACCCGCCCGCCCGTGGCTCCGCGCCGGTCCCTTCCTGTAGGTGCCCGGGGCTCTCGGCGCCGCCGCTCCCTGTAGGAGCCCGCCCGCTCCGCGGCGGTCCGTCCCCACCCGCCCGCCCGATTCTCGGCACCGGCCTCTCCTTGTAGGGGCCCGCCCGCTCCGCGGCGGTCGGCTCCCGCCCGCTCGCCTGTGGCTCTGCGGCGCCCCTCCCTGTAGAGGCCCGCCCGCTCCGCCGAGGTTCGCTCCCTCCTGCCTGGCCCTGGCCCTGGCCCACAAGCCAGCCCGCAGCTTCGCGGCGCCCCTCTGTAGGGGCGGGCCCACCACCAATCCGCCGCCTCCCGCACCCCACCCCGCTCCTACCTCCACACCCCGGCGCGGAGTCACGGGTGGGCG
The DNA here is from genome assembly GCF_008704495.1 of Streptomyces kanamyceticus. Lineage (NCBI taxonomy): Bacteria > Bacillati > Actinomycetota > Actinomycetes > Kitasatosporales > Streptomycetaceae > Streptomyces > Streptomyces kanamyceticus. The sequence goes on along the minus strand of NZ_CP023699.1, from coordinate 2,950,099 downwards.
GGTGGGGACCACGCCGCGGAGCGGCGGAAAAGCGCCAGCCCCCACCGGGGGAAAGCGGCACTCCAGGGCTCAAGCCTCACGGACCAATGCCACCCCCCCGGCACAAGCGGGCGGCTGGGGTGGGGACCACGCCGCGGAGCGGCGGAAAGCGCCAGCCCCCACCGGGGGCAACCGGCACTCCAGGCCCAGGCCCCACGCACAAATGCCACCCCCCGCACAAGGCGCCCCCGCCAGGTACAGTGCGGAGATCAGCAGACCGTATGGTGAGGCCCCCGCACGTGTTGACTCAGACCACCACCAGGGTCCTCGAACCGAGTGACCTGGACGCCGCGCTCGCCGTGCTCGACCGCGAGCCGGTCGCGAACGCCTTCGTGGCCGCCCGCGTGCAGGTCGCGGGTCTGGATCCGTGGCGGCTCGGCGGCGAGATGTGGGGCTGGTACGAGGACGGCATGCTGCGGTCCCTCTGTTACGCGGGCGCCAATCTCGTACCGATCTGCGCCACCCCACGGGCCGTACGCGGCTTCGCGGACCGTGCGCGCAGGGCCGGGCGCCGCTGTTCCTCGATCGTGGGGCCCGCCGGTCCCACGGCCCAGCTGTGGCGGCTCCTGGAGCCGTCCTGGGGCCCCGCCCGCGAGGTCCGCGCGCAGCAGCCCCTGATGGTCGCCGACCGGCTGCCGGACGACATCGCCCCCGACCCGTACGTCCGTCGTGTCCGCAAGGACGAGATGGAGACGATCATGCCTGCGTGCGTGGCGATGTTCACCGAGGAGGTCGGGATCTCGCCGATGGCCGGTGACGGCGGGCTGCTCTATCAGGCGCGGGTGGCCGAACTGGTCGGCTCCGGACGCTCGTTCGCACGCCTGGACGAGCACGGCAAGGTGGTCTTCAAGGCGGAGATCGGCGCCGCCACCCCGCAGGCCTGCCAGGTCCAGGGCGTCTGGGTGGCCCCCGAGTACCGGGGCCGCGGACTCGCCGCCCCCGGCATGTCGGCCGTCCTGCGCTACGCACTCGCGGACGTCGCCCCCGTCGCCAGCCTCTACGTGAACGACTTCAACACCGCGGCCAGGGCGGCCTACCGGAAGGTGGGCTTCAAGGAGATCGGCGCGTTCATGAGCGTGTTGTTCTGACACCCCGCTCCGACACCCCGCTCCGACACCCCGCTCCGACACCCCGCTCCGACACCCTGCTCCGACACCCCGCTCTGACCCCCCGCACAAGAAGCCGCGCCCTGTTCAGAAGCGCCGTGGTGCGAAGTAGGGTCGGGCCATGACAGACGATGTCGTGATCGGTCCGCTCGACCTCGGCGCACGCGTGGACGAGGCGCTGCGCGTCCAGGCCCACGCCTTCGGTCTCAGCGAGGACGAGGTGGCCGTACGACGACAGATCGTGCTGCGGCACCTCACCTACCCCCGCGCCCGCGCGTTCGGGGCGACCACCGGCTACGGCCGTCTCGTCGGCTTCGTCTACGGCATGCCCAACGACCGCGCCCACTGGTGGTCCACCGTCGTCGAGCCGTATCTGCGCGGCCAGCACCTGGACGGCTGGCTCGACGAGTCGTTCGTGATCACCGAGCTGCACGTGCACCCCGGCTACCAGAACCGGGGCATCGGGCGCGCGCTCATCACGACCATCACGGACGGCGTCCCCGAGCCCCGCTCGATCCTCTCCGCGATCGACACCGAGAGCCCGGCCCGCGGCCTCTACCGCTCCCTCGGATACGCCGATCTGGCCCGCCGCGTCCTGTTTCCCAGCGCCCCCAAGCCGTACGCGGTGATGGGCGCGCCCCTGCCCCTGAACCGCCGCGCCTGAATCGATTTCCGGCCGGGGCGGGCCCCCGGATAACCTCCTGGGACCAACCTTTTGCAGCAGGAGTCAATAATCATGGCCAAGGCCCAGGTCCAGCGCATGTCCCGATTGATGGCGAAGACCTTGCGCGACGACCCGGCGGACGCCGAGGTGCTGAGCCACAAACTCCTCGTCCGCGCCGGTTACGTGCGCCGCACCGCCGCCGGTGTCTGGTCCTGGCTGCCGCTGGGCAAGAAGGTCCTCGCCAACGTCGAGCGCGTCGTGCGCGAGGAGATGGACGCCATGGGCGGCCAGGAGGTCTCGCTGCCCGCCCTGCTGCCCAAGGAGCCCTACGAGGCGACGGGCCGCTGGACCGAGTACGGCGCGGAGCTGTTCCGGCTCAACGACCGCAGGGGCGGCGACTACCTCCTCGGCCCCACCCACGAGGAGATCTTCACCCTCCTGGTCAAGGACCAGTGCACGTCCTACAAGGACCTGCCCGTGATCCTCTACCAGATCCAGACCAAGTACCGCGACGAGGCCCGCCCCCGCGCCGGCATCCTGCGCGGCCGCGAGTTCCTGATGAAGGACTCCTACTCCTTCGACCTGGAGGACGAGGGCCTCGCCCAGTCGTACGCGCTGCACCGTGACGCGTACCAGAAGATCTTCCAGCGCCTCGGCCTCGACTACCGCATCTGCGCCGCCACCGCGGGCGCCATGGGCGGCTCCAAGTCCGAGGAGTTCCTCGCCCCGGCCGCGGCCGGTGAGGACACCTTCGCCGACTGCCCGAAGTGCGACTACGCGGCGAACACCGAGGCGGTCTCCTTCGCCCTGAAGCCGGTGGACGCCGCCGAAGTGCCCGCCGCCGAGGAGATCCCCACCCCCGACACCCCGACCATCGAGACGCTCGCCGCGCACCTCGGCGTCGAGGCCTCCGCGACGCTCAAGAACCTCCTCGTGAAGGTCGACGGCGAGATCGTCGCCGTCGGCGTCCCCGGCGACCGCGAGGTCGACATGGACAAGGTCGAGGCCCACTTCGCCCCGGCCGCCGTCGAGCTGGTCACGGCCGAGGACTTCGAGGGCCGCGACGACCTGGTGCGCGGTTACGTCGGCCCGCAGGGCCTGGCGAAGGTCCAGTACGTCGCCGACCCGCGCGTCGCCCCCGGCACCGCCTGGATCACCGGCGCCAACAAGGACGGCGTGCACGCCAAGAACGTCGTCGCGGGCCGTGACTTCGAGGTCGACGCGTACGTCGACGTCGTGGTCGTCCAGGAGGGCGACCCGTGCCCGAACTGCGGCACCGGGCTCAAGCTGGACCGCGCCATCGAGATCGGCCACATCTTCCAGCTGGGCCGCAAGTACGCCGACGCCTTCCAGCTCGACGTGCTCGGCAAGGAGGGCAAGCCGGTCCGCGTGACCATGGGCTCGTACGGCATCGGCGTCTCGCGTGCCGTCGCCGCGCTCGCCGAGCAGCACGCCGACGACAAGGGCCTGATCTGGCCCGAGGAGATCGCCCCCGCCGACGTCCACGTCGTCGCCGCGGGCAAGGCCCTGCAGACCGAGCTGGCCCTCGAGGTCTCGGACAAGCTGGCAGCGGCCGGTGTCCGGGTCCTGGTCGACGACCGCCCCGGCGTCTCCCCGGGCGTGAAGTTCACCGACTCCGAGCTGATGGGCGTCCCGAAGATCCTCGTCGCTGGCCGCCGCTCGGCCGACGGCGTCGTCGAGCTGAAGGACCGCCGCACGGGCGAGCGCGAGGAGCTCCCGGTCGACGAGGCGATCGCGCGACTGACTGCTTAGTAAGAACCCGGAGGGGCTGAGAATTCAGCCCCTCCGGCGTTTGAGGAGCGGGGTCCGGGGCGGAGCCCCGGGAGACGGCGCCGCGGAGCCGTGACTACAGCCAGCCCGCGAACTCCAGCAACAGCTCCGCGTCCTGCACGCGCCCCACCCGCAGCGCCCGGGCACCGGACTCCACCGCGCGGAACAAGGTCCATCCCCGCAGCCGTTCCTGATCCACTTCGAGGGACTCGGCCAGCTTCTTCACGCGCCGTCGCGTGATCGACGCCCCGGACGGCGAGGCGATCAGGTCCTCCACCCGGTCACGGACCAGGCGCGCCAGGTCGAAGGCGGGTTCGCCGACCACCGGGTCGGGCCCCACGGCCAGCCACGGCACCCGGTCTCCCGCGAGGACCTTGCTCTGCCGGAAGGTGCCGTGCAGGAGCCGTGCCTCCGGCTCCGCGGCGAGGAGTTCCTCGCGGGCCGAGATCGCGGCCGAGACCAGTGGGGCGACCTCCGCGTCCGCTGAGGCCCGCATGGCCGCCGCCTGCCGTCCCGTCCGCTCGGCCACCGTCTCGAAGCGGTGTCCCGCCGGTGGCTCCACCCACAGCCTGCGCAGCGTCCCCGCCGCCTCCAGGAGGGCCTTGGCCTCGGGCAGGGTGCGCACCGACACGTCGCGGTGCAGCCGTTCGACGAGCAGCGCCCCGTCGGACGCGGCGGGGTCGAGCAGCCGTGCGGCGCCGAGTCCGTTCCAGTGCGCGAGCGCGGCCCGCTCGCTCTCCGGGCGCGACCGGGGCGGCACCAGCTTCAGCACGGCGGGGGTGTCGTCGGCCTGCCGCACCAGCAGCACAAGGCTGCTGCGCCCGCCGGGCACATGCACGCGTTCGACGGTCAACTCGCGTAGAGCGACTGCCTGTTCGGCTGCCATCGGCAGCTTCTCCAGCCAGTCGTCGCCGTCCCGCGCCGTCTCGCCGAGCGCGGTGACGAGGCGCTGCGGCGGTTCGAAAGCCATGCGCGAGTCGTTCCCTTCCTGAACTTCCTGTACGGGTTACGCCTGGGGCGTCGCCGGTGCCGAGGGGTCGGCGGCGGCGGACCGCTCGGCGAGCCCAGGGAAGGCTACGCTCCCGCCGCGCCACCGTGCCGCCCGGACCGCCGCCTCGCGCAGCGCGAGGGCCGCGTTGCCGCGCCGGGTGCCCGTGGCGGCCCGTACGAGATCGGAGTAGACCCCGGCGACCCGGTCCTCGAGCTCCGCGGCGAGCCGCACGGCGGAGGCGGAGTCCGGCACCGGGAACGGCAGCGCGTACGCCGGGTCCGCTGGCTGCGGCTCGCCGCCCAGGTCGCGCACCGCGCGCTGCAGCTCGTCGCGCCGGGCGCGGTGGGCGTCGTACGCGGTGCGGGCGTCGTCCCTGCGCTTCTCGCCGACGCGTCCACCGACCACTCCGAAGCCGTACACCGCCGCGTGCTCGGCGGCCAGCGCGGCCTGCACGGCCTTCAGCTCCTCGTCCTTCGAACCGCTCACTTGTCGCCCTCCGTCAGCAGATACGCGTGTGCCGCTCCCGCGGCGCTCACCGAGGCGAGCAGCCTGGCCTGTTCCGCAGGGGCGTCGAGCAGGGCCTGGGCCCGCCGGTCCGCCAGCGTCCGCTCGGCCTTGGCGAGCTCGCGCACGGCGTCCTTGGGATCCGCGGCCACGGACGGCGCGGGTGATGCGGCGCGGGAGCCCCGGGGGCCGGGGGAGCCCGCGGGGGACGCGGAAGCCGGAGCGCGGCCGTCCGTGAACGCCTCCACATGGCGCCGCACCTCGGCCCGCAGCGGCCGCAGCCGTTCGGCGAGCGAGGGGTGCGCCGCGAGGACGGCGTCGTAGCGCCCAAGGAGTTCCGTGCTGTCCGCGGCCGCGTGGGCGCGCAGCCGCCGGGCGGCGGACGGGCGCTCGTCGGTGTCCGTGGCGTCCGAGCAGCCCGCGAGCAGCGCGGCTCCGGCGATTCCGGCGGCACCGGCGACCCCGGTGAGCAGACTCCTTCGGCGCGGTCCCGAAGGGGACCGTGGGGCGGTGAGATACGACGGCACGGCAGACGTCCTCGGAAGGCGGGCCAAAAGGCGTGAGTGAGCAGGAAGCGAGCAGGTGGGGGGAGGGGAAGGGCGAGGGGAAGAGCGAGGGGAAGACGAGGGGAAAGGTGAGGGGAAACCTGGCGGGGCGGAGAACGGGGGCGGAGACGGGGGTGGAGAAGGAGTGGCGCGGGTCCGTGATCACCGTACCCGCGGGCCGCTCCCGCACCCGCGAGCGGCTCGGCACGGAGCGGTGCATCGCCCCGCCCGTGGGCGGCAACACCCCTCGGGACCGGATACCCTTTGACCTGACACGCGACGATCCCACAACAGCACACGCGGCCGAGGAGTCACCCGGATGAGCACCACCCAGAGCGAGAGGCTGCGGCAACTACTGGAACCGCTCGTCAGCTCCCAGGATCTCGATCTCGAAGAGATCGAAGTGACCCCGGTCGGACGCAAGCGAGTGCTGCGAGTCGTCATCGACTCAGAGGACGGCGTGGACCTCGACACGATCGCGGAAGTGAGCCGCCTGCTCTCCGCGAAGCTCGACGAGAGCGACGCCATGGGCGAGGGGGAGTACGACCTGGAGGTCGGATCCCCCGGCGCCGAGCGCGCCCTGACCGAGCGCCGCCACTACGTGCGCGCCGTGAACCGCCTGGTGAAGTTCCAGCTGACGGAGGGCGGCGGCGAGCTGGTCGCCCGCATCCTCACCGTGGACGACGAGGGTCTCGACCTCGAGGTGCCGGGCGTGAAGGGCCGCAAGCCCACGTCGCGCCGCCTGGCCTTCGACGAGATCGACAAGGCGCGCGTACAGGTCGAGTTCAACCGCAAGGACAAGAAGGAAGAGGAGGCGTAGCCGTGGACATCGACATGAGTGCCCTGCGGGGTCTGGTCCGGGAGAAGGAGATCTCCTTCGACCTCCTCGTCGAGGCGATCGAGTCGGCCCTCCTCATCGCCTATCACCGCACCGACGGCAGCTTCCGCCGTGCGCGCGTGAAGCTGGACCGCGAGAGCGGCCACGTGACGGTGTGGGCGACGGAGGACCCGGCGGACCTCGAAGAGGGCCAGGAGCCCAAGGAGTTCGACGACACCCCGTCCGACTTCGGCCGCATCGCCGCGACCACGGCGAAGCAGGTCATCCTGCAGCGTCTGCGCGACGCCCAGGACGACGCGACGCTCGGCGAGTACGCGGGCCGCGAGGGCGACATCGTCACCGGCGTGGTCCAGCAGGGCCGCGACCCGAAGAACGTGCTGGTCGACATCGGCAAGCTGGAAGCCATCCTGCCGGTGCAGGAGCAGGTGCCCGGCGAGGAGTACCCGCACGGCATGCGCCTGCGCTCGTACGTCGTACGCGTGGCGAAGGGCGTCCGCGGTCCCTCCGTGACGCTGTCGCGCACGCACCCGAACCTGGTGAAGAAGCTCTTCGCGCTGGAGGTCCCGGAGATCGCCGACGGTTCCGTCGAGATCTCGGCCATCGCCCGCGAGGCCGGTCACCGCACCAAGATCGCGGTCCGCTCGACCCGCTCGGGGCTCAACGCCAAGGGCGCCTGCATCGGCCCGATGGGCAGCCGCGTGCGCAACGTCATGGGCGAGCTGAACGGCGAGAAGATCGACATCGTCGACTGGTCCGAGGACCCGGCCGAGATGGTCGCCCACGCGCTCTCCCCGGCCCGCGTCAGCAAGGTCGAGATCGTCGACCTCGGCGCCAGGTCGGCCCGGGTCACGGTGCCCGACTACCAGCTGTCCCTCGCGATCGGCAAGGAGGGGCAGAACGCCCGTCTGGCCGCGCGGCTCACCGGCTGGCGCATCGACATCAGGCCCGACACCGAGCAGCCCGGGGACCAGTAGCCGCGCCGCGGTGACCGGCCTCCGGCAAGATCGCCGGGAATAAATTCCCGGCGATCACCGCTGGGATCACGACAGTATGTGGCGAGTAGCCGTTCGATTGTTGCCCCAAAGGGGTGAGGTCGGTGCGGGGAGGTAGACTTAAGAGTGTCTGGCCGGACGCATGCCCGCGCATGCCCTGAGCGCACCTGTGTGGGGTGCCGGGAGCGAGCGGCCAAGAGCGATCTGCTGCGCATCGTGAGGAAAGAGGGCGCCTGCGCCCCCGATCCAAGCGGTACGCTGCCCGGCCGGGGTGCGTATGTACACCCCGCCCTGGTCTGTCTGGACCTGGCGGTCCGCCGCCGGGCGTTCCCTCGGGCCTTTCGCGCCCAGGGGCCGCTCGACACGGAGGCGTTGCGCCGAGCCGTCGAGACAGTTGCCCAGCAGGCGACACCGTAAGACGTGGCCGCACGGAACCCCGTGCGGCCTGGTATTCCGCGAGTTGGAAGTAGGTCGAGATTGCGATGAGCACTCGATGAGCACGCGATGAGTACGCCCATGAAGTAGCGACGGTCCGGCGTAACCCGGACCTAAAAGGAGCGAAGTGGCTAAGGTCCGGGTATACGAGCTCGCCAAGGAGTTCGGCGTAGAGAGCAAGGTCGTCATGGCCAAGCTCCAAGAACTCGGTGAATTCGTACGTTCGGCGTCCTCGACGATCGAGGCGCCGGTAGTACGTAAACTGACTGACGCATTGCAGCAGGGCGGCAACGGCAAGTCCGCCGCCAAGCCCGGGGCGCCCCGCAAGGCGGCCGCCCCCAAGCCGCCGGCCCCCTCGGGTCCGGCAGCCCCCTCTCCCGCGCAGGCCGCCCGTCCGGGTCCGGCCGCGCCGAAGCCGCCGGCGCCCAAGCCCGCCGCGGCCGAGAAGCCCGCGGCCGCCGCTCCGGTGACCCCGGGCCCGCGCCCGACGCCCGGTCCGAAGCCCCCGGCCCCCAAGCCGGCCCCGGCCTCCCCGGCGCCGACCGCCCCGGAGTTCACCGCTCCGCCGGCTGCTCCGGCCGCCCCCGCGGCTCCGCAGTCCTCGCAGGCTCCGCGCCCCAGCACCCGTCCCGGCGCCCCGAAGCCCGGTGGCCGTCCGGCCCCCGGTCAGGGTGGCCAGGGTCAGGGTGGTCAGGGCCAGGGCGGTCGTGGTGACCGCGGCGATCGTCCGGAGCGCGCCCCGCGCCCCGGCGGCCAGGGTGGCGCCCCGCGTCCCGGCGGCGCCCGTCCCGCGGGTCCGCGTCCGGGCAACAACCCCTTCACCTCTGGTGGTTCCACCGGCATGGCGCGCCCGCAGGCGCCCCGTCCGGGTGGTGCCCCGCGTCCCGGCGGCGGCCCCGGTGGTCCCGGTGGCGCCCCGCGCCCGCAGGGCCAGGGCGGCCAGGGTGCTCCCCGTCCGCAGGGTCAGGGCGGCGCCCGTCCGACCCCGGGCGGCATGCCTCGCCCGCAGGGCGGCGCTCCGCGTCCCGGCGGCGGTCCCGCCGGTAACCGTCCGAACCCGGGCATGATGCCGCAGCGTCCTGCCGCGGGCCCGCGTCCCGGCGGTGGCCCCGGTGGCGGCGGTGGCCGTGGGCCGGCCGGTGGCGGTCGTCCCGGCGGTGGCGGCGGTCGTCCCGGTGGCGGCGGCGGCTTCGCAGGTCGTCCCGGTGGCGGTGGCGGCGGTTTCGCAGGTCGTCCCGGTGGTCCCGGTGGCGGCGGCGGTGCCGGTCGTCCCGGTGGTGGCGGCGGCTTCGGCGGTCGTCCCGGCTTCGGTGGCCGTCCCGGCGGTCCCGGTGCCCGTGGTGGCACGCAGGGTGCCTTCGGCCGTCCCGGTGGGCCCGCCCGTCGTGGTCGCAAGTCGAAGCGGCAGAGGCGCCAGGAGTACGAGGCCATGCAGGCCCCGTCGGTGGGCGGCGTCATGCTGCCCCGCGGCAACGGACAGACCGTCCGCCTGTCGCGCGGTGCCTCGCTGACGGACTTCGCGGAGAAGATCAACGCGAACCCGGCCTCGCTCGTCGGCGTGATGATGAACCTCGGCGAGATGGTCACTGCCACGCAGTCCGTCTCCGACGAGACGCTGAAGCTCCTCGCGGACGAGATGAACTTCGTCCTGGAGATCGTCAGCCCGGAGGAGGAGGACCGCGAGCTCCTCGAGTCGTTCTCCATCGAGTTCGGCGAGGACGAGGGCGGCGAGGAGATGCTCGTCTCCCGTCCGCCGGTCGTGACCGTCATGGGTCACGTCGACCACGGTAAGACCCGACTTCTGGACGCGATCCGCAAGACGAACGTCGTCGCGGGCGAGGCCGGCGGTATTACGCAGCACATCGGTGCGTACCAGGTCGCCACCGAGGTCAACGGCGAAGAGCGCGCCATCACCTTCATCGACACCCCCGGTCACGAGGCGTTCACCGCCATGCGTGCCCGTGGTGCGAAGTCCACCGACATCGCGATCCTCGTGGTCGCGGCCAACGACGGTGTGATGCCGCAGACGATCGAGGCGCTGAACCACGCCAAGGCGGCCGACGTGCCGATCGTGGTCGCGGTCAACAAGATCGACGTCGAGGGTGCCGACCCGGGCAAGGTGCGCGGTCAGCTCACCGAGTTCGGTCTGGTGGCCGAGGAGTACGGCGGCGACACGATGTTCGTCGACATCTCCGCGCGCAAGGGCGAGAACATCGAGCAGCTGCTCGAGGCCGTGGTCCTGACCGCGGACGCCTCGCTCGACCTGCGGGCCAACCCGGAGCAGGACGCGCAGGGCATCGCGATCGAGGCCCACCTCGACAAGGGCCGCGGCGCCGTCGCGACCGTCCTCGTCCAGCGCGGTACCCTCCGCGTCGGCGACACGATGGTCGCCGGTGACGCGTACGGCCGAGTCCGCGCGATGCTCGACGACAAGGGCGAGAACGTGGAAGAGGCGACTCCGTCGACTCCGGTCCTCGTGCTCGGTCTCACCAACGTCCCGGGCGCCGGCGACAACTTCCTGGTTGTCGACGAGGACCGTACGGCCCGTCAGATCGCCGAGAAGCGTGCCGCCCGTGAGCGCAACGCCGCGTTCGCCAAGCGCACCCGCCGGGTGTCCCTCGAGGACCTCGACCAGGTGCTCAAGGCCGGTCTGGTCCAGGACCTCAACATCATCATCAAGGGCGACGCGTCCGGTTCGGTGGAGGCTCTCGAGTCCTCGCTGCTCCAGCTCGACGTCGGCGAAGAGGTGGACATCCGCGTCCTGCACCGCGGTGTGGGTGCGGTCACCGAGTCCGACATCGACCTGGCGATGGGCTCCGACGCCATCGTCATCGGCTTCAACGTCCGTGCGGCCGGTCGTGCCGCGCAGATGGCGGAGCGCGAGGGCGTCGACGTCCGCTACTACTCGGTGATCTACCAGGCCATCGAGGAGATCGAAGCGGCCCTCAAGGGCATGCTCAAGCCGGAGTACGAGGAGGTCGAGCTCGGCACCGCGGAGATCCGCGAGGTCTTCCGCTCGTCCAAGCTCGGCAACATCGCGGGTGTCCTCATCCGTTCCGGCGAGGTCAAGCGCAACACCAAGGCCCGACTGCTGCGCGATGGCAAGGTCATCGCGGAGAGCCTCAACATCGTGGGCCTGCGCCGCTTCAAGGACGACGTCACCGAGATCCGCGAAGGCTTCGAGGGCGGTATCAACCTCGGCAACTTCAACGACATCAAGATCGACGACGTCATCGCGACGTACGAGATGCGCGAGAAGCCGCGCGGCTGATCAGCTCGCTGATCTGCGCGGTCAGTGTCGGGGCCGGTCGGCGGGAGAAATCCCGTCGATCGGCCCCGGCCGTTCCGTGTACGGTTCTGATGTTCCTGCCAAGCGGTTGGCGGGGCCTCTACCCCGTACCGGCGGGACATCCGGATACACATGTATGTGGGGACTCTGTCCTTCGACCTACTCCTCGGCGACGTACATTCGCTGAAGGAGAAACGCTCCGTCGTCCGCCCGATCGTCGCCGAACTCCAGCGCAAGTACGCGGTGAGCGCGGCGGAAGTGGGCGGTCAGGACCTGCACCGCAGGGCCGAGATCGGCCTCGCCGCGGTGTCGGGTGACACGGGCCATCTGACGGACGTACTGGATCAATGCGAGCGCCTCGTCGCGGGCCGGCCCGAAGTGGAGCTGCTGTCCGTCAGGCGGCGGTTGCACGGCGACGACGATTGAATGAAGCAAGACCGGCCCGGGGCCAGACCCCCGGGAATCGGAATGTGGCAAAAAGGGAGACGGAGCAGTGGCCGACAACGCGCGGGCGAAAAGGCTGGCGGACCTCATCCGAGAGGTGGTTGCCCAGAAGCTGCAGCGCGGGATCAAGGACCCGCGGCTCGGTACGCATGTGACCATCACGGACACCCGGGTCACGGGTGACCTGCGAGAAGCGACCATCTTCTACACGGTCTACGGCGACGACGAGGACCGCGCGGCGGCGGCCGCGGGCCTGGAGAGCGCCAAGGGCGTGCTCCGGTCGGCGGTCGGCCAGGCCGCGGGCGTGAAGTTCACGCCGTCGCTGGCCTTCGTCGCGGACGCCCTGCCGGACAACGCGAGGGCCATCGAGGACCTCCTCGACAAGGCACGGATGTCCGACGCCAAGGTGCGGGAGGTCTCCGCGGGCGCCGAGTTCGCCGGTGGGGCCGACCCGTACAAGAAGCCCGAGGATGACGAGGACGGCGACGCCCCCGCATGAGCACGAGCAGCACCACGCCGGACGGCCTTGTCATCGTCGACAAGCCGTCCGGCTTCACTTCGCACGACGTGGTGGCCAAGATGCGCGGGATCGCCAAGACCCGCCGCGTCGGACACGCGGGCACCCTCGACCCCATGGCGACGGGCGTCCTCGTGCTCGGCGTGGAGCGCGCCACCAAGCTCCTCGGTCATCTGGCGCTGACCGAGAAGGAGTACCTGGGCACCATCCGCCTGGGCCAGAACACGATCACGGACGACGCCGAGGGCGAGCTCACCTCGTCCGCCGACGCCTCCGGGATCACCCGCGAGGCGATCGACGCGGGCATCGCCAAGCTGTCCGGCGACATCATGCAGGTGCCGTCGAAGGTCAGCGCCATCAAGATCGACGGCAAGCGGTCGTACGCGCGGGCGCGCAAGGGCGAGGACTTCGAGATCCCCGCCAGGCCCGTGAAGATCTCCGCCTTCACGGTGTACGACGTGCGCGAGGCCGTCGCCGATGACGGCACCGCCGTCCTCGACCTGGTCGTCTCCGTCGTCTGCTCGTCGGGGACGTACATCAGGGCGATCGCCCGCGACCTCGGCGCGGACCTCGGCGTCGGCGGGCATCTGACCGCGCTGCGCCGCACCCGCGTCGGCCCGTACAAGCTGGACGCCGCCAAGACGCTCGACCAGCTCCAGGAGGAGCTGACGGTGATGCCGGTGGCCGAGGCCGCGAGCCGGGCCTTCCCCCACTGGGACGTGGACGACAAGCGCGGACGGCTGCTGCTCAACGGGGTGCGGATCGACATGCCCGAGGAGTACGCGGGCCGGGGCGCCGTCGCCGTCTTCGACCCCGAGGGCCGCTTCCTGGTCCTCGCGGAGGAGTCGCGGGGCAAGGCCAAGAGCCTGGCCGTCTTCGCCTGAGGCGGGATTCCTTCCGGGGCGGGGCCGCCGCTCCGCCGAGACGGGGCTTCTGCTCCGTCGTGTATTCAGTCGTGGAGCGGCGGGCTTTCCAGCGCGCCGCTCCACGATCCCCCCACCCCCCACCCAAGGTGTTTCCACCGCTCGGCGCCGATTCACCCCTTCGGGCAGGCGCTCGGAGTGAACCGAGGGAGCGGAAGGGGGCGCGTTCGCGCCGCGTTCTGTCCCGCTGATCACCGCCGACCTACGGTCGGAAGGACGGGGTGCGGCGGGGAGGTTCGGTCATGGGGGGACGGGGCCCGCGGGCCAAGGGCGCGGGGGACGCCAGGGGGGCGGGGGACACCGGCGGCGCGCGGGGCGGTGACGGCGCGCGGGACAACCGGGTGCTCGACCGGTCCCTGGTGCGGATATGCGACCTGGCGGGCCGCCCGCGCGGCACGGGCTTCGCCGCCGACGAGCACGGCACGGTCATCACCAGCCACGAAGCGGTCGACGGCCTGGCCAGGGTCGTCCTGCACGGCCCCGGCGAGCGCACCTGCGTCGTACCGGCCGACGCCGTGGTGGCACTGCCCGGCACCGATCTCGCGCTGGTCCGCACCGAAGGGCTCGATCTGCGGCCCCTGCCCGTCACCGTCAGGGACTCCGTGGAGACCGGCGCCTATGTGCGGATCGCCGCCTGCGGGTGGCGCGAGGCGCGGGTGCTCGGCACCTCTCCGGTGACGTACACGGCGACGGACCGCTTCCATCTGGTGGGCGCCGCCCTGGAGTTGGCGATCGGCACGCAGGGCGCGGACGCGCTGCGGCTCGGTGGCGGCGCGGCCGGGGGCCCTGTCGTCGACGCCGCCTCCGGTGCGGTGCTCGCCGTCCTCGGGACCGCCCTGCTGCCGCAGGCGTCCGAGCGCGCCCCGGCCGGGGAAGCGCCCTTCGCGCACCGCGCCGCGGGCTTCGCCGTGCCGTTGCGGGAGGCCGCCGCCGCCGACCCCGGCGGGCCGCTCGACGAGCTCCTCGCGCGCAACGCCGCGACCGTCCCGGCGTACGGCCACGACCTCAACACGGCAGGAGCGCTGCACCTGACCGCCACGTCCCTGGGCTCGGACGGGCCGCGCGCCGCCGTGCTCGAACCCGTGGAGCGGCCCGACACGACAAGGGAGTTCGACGCCTTCACCGCGGCCGCGGGGCACGCGTGCGTGCTCGGACTCGTCGGCGACCCCGGCACCGGGCGCACGACCGAGCTCGCCGCCCTCGCCGCGCGGCGGGCCAGGGGCGCCGCGCCCGCCCCCACGCTCTGGCTGCGCGGCGCCGACCTGCGGGCCGACGACGCGTCCGTGGCCGACGCGGTGGCGCGCGCCCTCGACCGGGCCGGCCGGATCCTCGCCGCGTCCGAGGAGACACCGGCCGACAGTGGGCCCGGGGACATCTCGGCGGCGCGGGTCGCGCGGGTGGCGCGGGACGCGGGGCGGCCGCTCCTGCTGCTCCTCGACGGGCCCGAGGAGATGCCGCCCGCGCTCGCGCACCGCCTGGCCGGATGGAGCGACGGCACGGCCGCGTGGCTGCGGGAGGTCGGGGCGCGCCTCGTCGTCGCCTGCCGCGCGGAGTACTGGGAGCAGGCGGGGGCGTACTTCGACGCGGCGTCGCTGCACGGCACCGGCACCGGTTGCGGCGACGGTCTGCCGGGCTGCGTACGACTCGGTGACCTGCCCGCGCCGCAGGCCGCGCGGGCCCGTGCGCGGTACGGCATCCCGGAGGGCACGCTCGCCGCCGCCGACGCACGGCATCCGCTGGCGCTGCGGCTTCTCTGGGAGGTGCGGGCGGCGCTGCCCGACGCGCCGCCGCCGGGCGGGCCGGACCGTGCGGAGATCTTCGCGGCCCACCTGGACCTGCAGTGCCTGCGGGTCGCGGTGCGGCTCGCGGCGGCGAACGGACTGCGGGGGACCGCCGTGCGGCGCCTCGCGGCGCGGGTGTCGGGGCAGCTCCACGAGGCGGCCCGGCGCTGTCTCGGCCCGGGCCAGGGCGAGCTCGACCGGGCCGCGTTCGAAGAGGTGTTCCCGTGGGGCGCGCTGCCGGGCAAGGGGTTCGACACGTGCACGGGGTGGGCCTCCGCGGTCCTCACGGAGGGCCTGCTTGTGCCCGCCGGATCGGGCTACCGCTTCGCGCACGAGGAACTCGCCGACTGGATCCAGGGCCTCCACCTCGACGTGGACGGCGCCCTGTCCTCCCTGATCCACCGCCACCGTCCCCCGGGCCCGCTGCCGCGGGGTCCTCGCCCGCTGCCGGTCCCGCGCCACCGGGCGGGCCCCGTGATCCAGGCACTCCTTTCGCTGGAGAGGCAGCGGGGCGCGGCCGAACTGGCCGCGCGGCTCGGGGAGTTGGTGGACGCGTTGGGCGAGTTCAGGGACGGGGAACCGGGCGCGCCAGCCGGTAGCGAGGGAAGCGACGGGAAGTGGTGGGCCGGGAGACTGCTGACGGAGGTCCTTTCGCGGGTGGGGGACGCCACGCCGTACCTCGGGGTGCTCGGGGTGCTCGCCGACCGGGGGGAGTTCGGCACCGGGTTCTGGCTCGGTCTTCCGCTGGGGGAGGCCGCGCGGTTCGACCTGCTGCGGCGGCTCGTCGTCCGGGACGGCCCGCCGGGCACCCCCGACCGCTGTCTGGACGCCGTCGCCGAGCTCCTCGCCGAGGACCCCGCGGGCGTGCAGCCGCAGCTCGCGGGATGGTTCGCCGACGAGCGGCCGCTGGACGCCGCGCCCGACGCCACCGTCGCCTCCGCCGCGCAGGCGCTCCTGTACACCCACCGGCACCGCGCCATCGACGACCTGACCGAGGCCCTGGTGAGGTGCGCCAACGCCCGTGCCGACGAGCTGCTCGCCGCCCTCGCCGAGGAGGAGCCGTCCGCGGTCTGCCGCGCCGTCGACCGCTGGGCCCACGACGAGCGGCCCGCGCGCCGGGTGGCCGCCGTCGCCTACGGCCTGCGCGCCGCCCCGCACACCGTCACCGAGGCCGACAGGGAACTGCTCAGGTACGCCGCCTTCGCGCTGCTGGCCCGTCCGGTCGACGACACCCTGCACGGCGCCGCGCTCGCCCTCCTCGTCCGCGACCCGCACACCCGGTCACGGCATCTGCCCCGGGCCCTGCGGCACTTCGCGGACGGCGACCCCCAGCTGCCCGCGAGCGCCCTCGCCGAGGCCATCGCCACCCACCCCGAGCCGGTGCTCGCCGCGTTCCGGGCCCGCCTGCACGCGCCGGGACGGGCCGCCGACGACGTCCTGCGCAGCCTCGCCGACGTCACGACGCCCACCCTGGCGCGCCGCGTGGCCACCCTCGTGCACGACCTCCTGGAGGCCCGCCCCGAGGCGGCGGGCCCCGCCGCCTCGTACATCGACCGGCGTCTCGAACAGGGTCCCGGCGTGCGCGCCGTGCTCTTCCCGCTGGTCGCGGGGCTGCTGCACAGCCGCCCCGCCCAGGTGCGCGCCGCCCTCGCGCCCGTCCTGGCCGCCTCGGGCACCGCCGCGTCGCGGGAGCTGCGGGGCGAGCTGCTCGACGTACTGCTGAGCCAGGAGCGGGACTGCGCCGTCCTGGAGAGCGTCCTGCGGTCCGTGGTGCGCGGCCTTCCCGAGTGCGGCGAGGTCCGTACCCGCGCGCGCGTGCACCGCACCGCGCTGCTCCTGGTGCGCACCCCCGAGGGGGCCGTCTGCTTCGACCGGCGCCTGGTGGAACTGGCCCGCTCCGAGCCGGGCTTCGCCGCGCTCGTCACCCGCTGGATCGGCGCGGCCCCGCAGGAGTGGGCCGCGCTCGTCGGCCCGAGCGCGCGCCGCACGCTCGGCGGCCTGGCGGGCGGGGACCGGGTCCCTGCCTAGGCCCGAGTGACCCCCGCCACCCCCTCCGATGAGATACCGATGCGAGCGGGAACCCGTCGGCATGGCAGTCTTAGACCTGCGCAATCGGCAACGGGAACGTACAGACGTACGTGCCATACACGGGTTCGGCGAGGAGCAAAGAAGTGCAGCGCTGGCGTGGCTTGGAGGACATCCCCCAGGACTGGGGGCGCAGCGTCGTCACCATCGGTTCCTACGACGGCGTGCACCGCGGGCACCAGCTGATCATCGGCCGCGCCGTGGCGCGCGCCCGTGAGCTCGGCGTGCCCGCCGTGGTCGTCACCTTCGACCCGCACCCCAGCGAGGTCGTGCGCCCCGGCAGCCATCCGCCGCTGCTCGCCCCGCACCACCGGCGCGCCGAGCTGATGGCGGACCTCGGCGTGGACGCGCTGCTCATCCTCCCCTTCACCACCGAGTTCTCGAAGCTGTCGCCCGCCGACTTCGTCGTGAAGGTCCTCGTCGACAAGCTGCACGCGCGCGTGGTCGTCGAGGGCCCCAACTTCCGCTTCGGTCACAAGGCCGCGGGCAATGTCGACTTCCTGACCGAGCTCGGCGCGACGTACGACTACGAGGTCGATGTCATCGACCTGTACGTCAGCGGCGCGGCGGGCGGCGGTGAGCCGTTCTCCTCCACCCTGACGCGGCGCCTGGTCGCCGAGGGCGACGTCACGGGCGCCGCGGAGATCCTCGGCCGCCCGCACCGCGTCGAGGGCATCGTCGTGCGCGGCGCCCAGCGCGGGCGCGAGCTCGGCTTCCCCACGGCCAACGTGGAGACCCTGCCGCACACGGCGGTCCCGGCCGACGGCGTGTACGCCGGGTGGCTGCAGGTCGAGGGAGAGGCGATGCCCGCGGCGATCTCGGTCGGCACGAATCCGACGTTCGACGGGACCGAGCGGACGGTCGAGGCGTACGCGATCGACCGCGTCGGGCTCGATCTGTACGGGCTGCACGTCGCCGTCGACTTCCTGGCCTTCGTGCGGGGGATGGCCAAGTTCGACTCGATCGATGAGTTGCTGGTCGCCATGGCGGATGACGTTAAGCGGTCCCGCGAGCTGGTTGAGGCGGCTGGGGCGTAGTCCTTTTCCGCGTGCCGGTGGGGGCTTGTCGCGCAGTTCCCCGCGCCCCTAAAGGGGCGCCCCGTCAGGGGCGCGGGGAACTGCGCGAGCAACCACGACGCACCTGCGGGCGCCGACGCGCGGGTCCCGGCAGACGCTACCGCGCCACCGCCCAGTGACAGGCAACCTGCGTCTCCCCGCCGCCAGACAGGACCGGCAGATCCTCCCCCCGGCACCGATCGGCAACGCCCACCCGCTCGGCCTCGCCAGAGGAAAGCACCTGGCACCGCGCGTGGAACCGGCACCCGCCCGGAATGCGTGAGGGATCCGGCGGCTCGCCCGTGAGGACCACGGGCGCACCCGGTGCCTCCGGGAGTACCGACAACAGCGCCTGCGTATAAGGGTGTTGAGGAGACGTCAGCACCTCCTCCACCGTCCCCGTCTCCACGATCCGGCCCAGGTACATCACCGCCACGCGGTCCGCGATGTTCCAGGCGAGGCCCAGGTCGTGCGTCACCACGAGCGCGGAGAGGCCGAGTTCGTCGCGCAGCCGGAGCAGCAGGGCGAGGATCTCGCCGCGTACGGACGCGTCGAGGGAGGCCACCGGCTCGTCGGCGACGATGAGTTCGGGTTCCAGGACCAGCGCGCCCGCGATGACCACGCGCTGGCGCTGGCCGCCCGACAGCTCGTGCGGGTAGCGCAGGAAGAAGCGCTCCGGCGGGCGCAGGCCCGCCCGGGAGAGGGCGTCGGCGACCGAGGCCCGTTCGTCGCCCGCGTAGCCGTGGATGCGCAGCCCTTCGGCCACCGCGTCGTACACGGTGTGCCGGGGGTTGAGCGAGCCGCTGGGGTCCTGGAGGACCAGTTGGACCCGCTTGCGGTACGCCTTGAGGGCGCGGCCGGAGTAGTCCAGGGGCTGCCCGGCGAACGTCACCTTGCCGGTGGTCGGCGGCACCAGGCCGAGGAGCGAGCGGGCGAGCGTCGTCTTGCCGCAGCCCGACTCGCCGACCAGCGCGACGATCTCACCGGCCTTGATGTCGAGGTCGACGCCGTCCACGGCGCGGGCGGTCGGCGCGCCCCGCCGCCCGGGGAAGGCGATGTGCAGGGCGGCGGCCGACAGGAGGGGGCCGCCCGGGGTGTCGGTGGTCATGCGCGGCTCCTCGTGGCTCTTCGGCGTGCTCTGGTTCACGATGCGCTCTCCGCGGCCGATGCCGAGGTGGGCTGTGCGGGGAGCTGGGAGCCCGCGTGGACACAGGCCGACCGGTGCTGAGGGCCCGCGTCCCGCAGGGCCTGGTCGTCGGTGGCGCAGGAGTCGATGGCGACCGGGCAGCGCGGATGGAACGTACAGCCGGTGGGGAGCGCGGACGGGTCGGGCGGGTCACCGGGCAGGCCGCGCGGGGCGAACCGCGATGCCGCGTCGCCGATCCGCGGGAAGGCGGCGGAGAGGGCCTTTCCGTACGGATGCCGGGCGTTCTCGTAGACCTCGGACGCGGGGCCCTCCTCGACGACGCGGCCCGCGTACATCACCGCGAGCCGGTCGCAGGTGTCGGAGAGCACCGCGAGGTCATGGCTGATCATCATCAGGCCGAGGTCCTGCTCGGCCACCAACTGTTCGATCAGGCGCAGGATCTGGGCCTGGATCATCACGTCGAGCGCGGTGGTCGGCTCGTCGGCGATGATCAGGCGCGGGTCGCAGGCGAGCGCCATCGCGATCATCACGCGCTGGCGCTGGCCGCCGGACAGCTCGTGCGGATAGGCGTCGGCGCGGGCGGCGGGCAGCCCCACGTGTTCGAGGAGTTCGCCGACCTTCGTCTTCGCGCCGGTCTGCGTCGCCTTCTTGTGCAGCAGGATCGGCTCGGCGATCTGGTCGCCGATGCGGTGCACCGCGTTCAGCGAGTGCATGGCGCCCTGGAAGACGATGGACGCGCCCGCCCAGCGGACCGCGCGGACCCGCCCCCACTTCATGGTGAGGATGTCCTCGCCGTCGAGCAGGATCTCGCCGGACACCTTGGTGCCCGCGGGCAGCAGCCGGAGCAGGGCGAGCGCGAGCGTCGACTTGCCGCAGCCGGACTCGCCCGCGACGCCGAGCTTCTGGCCCGCGCCGACGGAGAGGTGCACGCCGCGGACGGCGGCGGCGCCGTTCGCGTACGTCACTTCGAGGTTCTTGACGTCCAGGAGGCGCTGTTCGGCCGGGCGCGCGCCGCCTGCCGCCACGTCGTCCTTGCTCACATGGTTCAACGGGAGGCCCCCAGCCTGGGGTTGAGCACGGATTCCACGGCGCGGCCGCACAGCGTGAACGCCAGTGCGACGATCGCGATGGCGAGTCCGGGCGGGGCGAGGTACCACCAGTGGCCCGCGCTGACCGCGCCCGCCTCGCGCGCGTCCTGGAGCAGGCCGCCCCACGAGACGCCCGTCGGGTCGCCGAGGCCGAGGAAGGCGAGCGTCGCCTCGGTGAGGATGGCGCCGGAGATGACGAGGGTGGTCTGCGCGAGGACGAGCGGCATGACGTTGGGCAGCACGTGCCGGGCCATGATGTGACCGTGGCCGCCGCCGAGCGCCTGGGCCCGCTCGATGTAGGGGCGCGACTCCACGGCGAGCGTCTGCGCACGGACCAGGCGCGCCGTCGTCGGCCAGGTCGTCACGCCGATCGCCAGGATGATCGTCCAGATCGAGCGGGACATGACGGACGCGAGGGCGATGGCGAGGACCAGGGTCGGCATCACCAGGAACCAGTCGGTGACGCGCATGATGACGGTCGCGTACCAGCCTTTGAAGTGTCCCGCCGTGATCCCGACGAGGGTGCCGATGGCCACCGAGAGGACGGCCGCGAGCAGCCCCACGGAGAGCGAGACGCGCGCGCCCCACACCAGCAGCCCGAGCAGATCACGCCCGAACTGGTCGGTGCCGAGCGGGAATTCGCCGCTCGGCGACTCCATCGGCTTGCCCGGCGCGTCGGTCACGCTCTGCGCGTCCGAGCCGACGAGCAGCGGCGCGAAGATCGCCGCGAGCCCGATCAGGACGAGCACGGCGAGGCCGAAGAGCCCGGCCCTGTGCGTGCGGTACTCCCGCCAGAAGCGGGCGGCGGAGTGCCTGCGCCGGGTCCAGGCGAGCGACCGCGCGCTCTTCGCAGCCGCTGTCGGCGTGGTCGGGGTGGTCGGTGCGGATTCGGTCGTCATCGGCCCACCCGGGGATCGAGCAGCGGATAGATCACGTCGGCCAGGGTGTTCATCAGGATCACCGCGGTGGAGAAGACGAAGAAGAGCCCCTGCACCAGCGGCAGGTCGGGCACGCTCAGCGCCGAGTAGAAGAGCCCGCCGAGCCCCGGCCAGGAGAAGACGGTCTCGACGAGGATCGCGCCCGCCACCACCGTGCCGAGATTGACGAACATCAGGGTGACGGTGGGCAGCATGGCGTTCGGCACGGCGTGCCTGCGCCGTACGAGATCGTCCCTGAGCCCCTTGGCGCGCGCGGTCGTCAGATAATCGCTGCCCATCTCGTCGAGGAGCGAGGAGCGCATGACGAGCAGCGTCTGCGCGTAGCCGACGGCGACCAGGGTGATCACGGGAAGCACCATGTGGTGCGCGACGTCGAGGACGTACGCGATCCCCGTCTCGCCGCCCGACTCCAGACCGCCGGTCGGGAACATCCCCGGAATCGGCCCGATGCCCACCGCGAACGTGATGATCAGCAGCAGGCCGAGCCAGAACGACGGCACGGAGTACAGCGTCAGCGCGAGCCCTGTGTTGAAGCGGTCGCCGAGCCCGCCGTTGCGCCAGGCCGTGCGGGTGCCCAGCCAGATGCCGATGAGCGTGTAGAGGACGTACGCCGTTCCGGTGAGCAGGAGCGTCGCGGGGAGCGCCTCGGTGATCTTGTCCATCACGGGCGCGTGGAACTGGTAGGAGGTGCCGAAGTCGCCGGTCAGGACGTTGCCCGTGTAGTCGAAGAACTGGGCCATGACCGACTTGTCGAGGCCGAACTCCTGGCGCATCGCGGCCAGTTGTTCGGCGGAGACGCGCTTGCCGCCCGTCATCTGCTTGACCGGGTCGCCGGGGATGAGCCGGAACAGGAAGAAGCTGGTGACGAGCACGGCGAACAGCGACACGACGGCGCCGCCGAGCTTGCCCGCCACGTAGAGGAGATAGGCGCGGGTGTCGCGGGCGCGCGGCCCGCGGGCCGACGACAGACCGGCGGTGGCCGGTCCGCCGTCGGCCCCGGGGCCCGGCGGGCCCTCGGTGTCGAGCAGTGCGGGATTGCTGTCAGCGGTCATGCGTTACTCGCGGTCCTCTGCGGTCGAACGGCGGCGCAGGGCGAACAGGACTCCGCCGCCCACGAGCACCACCGCGGCAGCGGCGATACCGATGATGACACCGGTCGAGCTGCCGTCCTTGGAGGAACTCTTCCCATCCGCGGGCACGGCCGACCACCAGCTCCAATATCCGTCCTGGCCGTAGATGTTGCCCGCGGCCGTCGGCATGGTGGTGATGGACTTGATCTGGTCGGTGCGGTAGGCCTCGACGGCGTTCGGATAC
Organism: Streptomyces kanamyceticus; assembly: GCF_008704495.1. Lineage (NCBI taxonomy): Bacteria > Bacillati > Actinomycetota > Actinomycetes > Kitasatosporales > Streptomycetaceae > Streptomyces > Streptomyces kanamyceticus. The sequence goes on along the minus strand of NZ_CP023699.1, from coordinate 2,927,613 downwards.
GCGAGGACGTTCATGTATCCCGAGTCGTACAGCCACGACTCCATCTGCTTGACGATGCCGGCGCGCTTGGCCGGGTCGTACTCGGCGAGCTGCTTGTCGTAGAGCTCGTCGTACTTCTTGTCGCAGATGAAGTTGTCGGTGGCGGCGCTCTCCTTGGCCTTCTTCGGCAGCGCGGGGCAGGTGTGGATGCCGAGCACGAAGTCAGGGTCGGGGTTGACCGACCAGCCGTCGAAGGCGAGGTCGTACTCGCCCGCGTACCAGGGCACGGACACGTCGTCCAGGCAGTCGACCTTGAGCCCGATGCCCAGGTCGCCCCACCACTCCTTGAGGTACTTGCCGACCGCCTTGTCGTTGGGGTCGGTGGCGTGGCACAGGATGCGGAAGTCCAGCGGCTTGCCGTCCTTGCCGACGCGCTTGCCGTCACCGTTCTTCTTGTAGCCCGCCTCGTCGAGGAGCTTGGCGGCCCGCTTCGGGTCGTACTTCAGCTCCTGGTCGGCGGACGGCTTCCACGCGTAGTCGGCGAAGCGCGGCGGAATGTAGCCCGCGCCCTCGACGGCCTGTCCCTGGAAGACCTTGTCGACGATCGCCTGGCGGTCGACCGAGAGGAACAGCGCCTGGCGGACCCGCTTGTCGAGCAGGGCCGGATTGCCGTCACCGAACTTCTCGCCGTCCAGCGTCTTGGCGCCCGGATTGGTGGCAAGGGCGAAGAAGCGCCGCCCGGGCCCTTCGTTGACCTTGATGTTCTCCTCGCCTTTGAGGGAAGCCGCCTGCGCGGGAGTGAGCGCGGGCTGCCCGGCGACGAACGACACCTCGCCCTTCCTGAGGGCGGACACGGCGGCGTCCTGGTCCTTGTACGTCTTGAAGACCAGCTCGTCGAACTTGGGCGAGCCGCGCCAGAAGCTCTTGTTGGCCTTCAGCCGTACGTACTGGTCGACCTTGTAGTCCGTCAGGATGAACGGGCCGTTCCCGACGATCGGGAAGTCCTTGTCGTTGTTGAACTTCGAGATGTCGTCGACCTTCTCCCACACGTGCTTGGGGACGATCGGCACGTCGAGGGCGGCCATGGTCGCCTGCGGCTTCTTCAGCTCGATGACCAGCTTGGTGGGGCTGGGAGCGGTCACCTTCTTGAAGTTGGTGACGAAGTTCGAGTTCGCGGTGGCGGTGCCCTCCTTGGACATCACCTTGTTGAACGTCCAGGCGGCGTCCTCGGCGGTCGCCTGCTTGCCGTCCGACCACTTGGAGTCGCCCCGGATGGTGTACGTCCAGGTCAGCTTGTCGGCCGAGGGCTTCCACGAGGTGGCGAAGCCGGGGATCGCCTTGTTGTCCTTGGGGTCGTAGTTCGTCAGGTACTCGTACGTGAGCCGGTGGATGCTGGTGCTGAGCAGCCGCTGGGCGAGGAAGGGACTGAGCGAGTCGACGCTCTGCGCGACGGCGACGGTCAGCACCTTCTTGCCGTCGTCCGCCTTGGCCGCGGCCTGCTGAGGGGCCGGGTTGAGCGGCGTGGCGAGACCGGCCGTCAGAGTGAACGCGGCGGCGCCACCGGCGAGTGCGATCCTCAGGCGGCCGTGGGGTCGGCGGGGTGCTGTGCTCTTCGGTGCTGCTGTTCTGCCGTGCTGATCTTGTGTGTCCATGGCTCGGTGACCTCGCGTCATCGCTCGCGCAGGGATGGCTGGTTGCACGTTGTGTGATCAAGGGACGTCAGCTGGTTGATGTGAGTGTCTACCAGCGCCAGTCTGCGCGCGTCAACGGCAGGTGAACCCCATGTGGCCTGCGGAAATAACGAGTTGACCGGGATTTCATCCGCATTGGTCAAGACCTTTGATGCTTGGCTGGTGAGGGGGTGGCGGTGGGGGGAGGGGCTGGTAGGGGGGCTCCCGCTGTGGGCGGGCGTTCCGCAGGGCGAGTGGGGTCTCCCCTGCTCGAGCGAAGCCGAGAGCTTGGGGAAGGGTGGGCACAGCCCCCGTGTGGCGTGGCGATGACCAGGGCAGGAACGCGGATGGGCCCGCACCGAGAACGGTGCGGGCCCACTGGAGTTGGCGTACGGCGATTACTGCTGCTGCTGCTGCTGCGGCGGTGGCTGGTGCCCCTCGGGAGGCGGAGGCGGGGCCTGCGCTGCCTGCCCCGGCTGGAAGGGCGCACCCGGCTGGAAGGGCGCCCCGGGCTGCACGGCTTGGGGCTGCCCGGGCTGCTGGGGCTGCTGCGGCACAGCCTGCACGTGAGGCTGAGGCTGAGGCACCTGCCCAGGCACCGCCCCCGGCGCGGAATACGCCTGGGAAGCCCCAGTCGACTGCCACCCTTGAGCCCCTCCGGGCTGCCCCGGATACCCGTACTGCCCGGGCTGCTGGGGCTGCTGGGGCTGACCGCCAGGACCCGGCTGCCCCGGATAGGGCGCCTGCGGCTGAGCGTACGGCTGAGGCTGCTGCCCCTGCTCCGGGTAAGGCGCCTGCCCCGGATAGGGCGCCTGCCCGGGCTGAGGCACCTGCCCCCCGCCGTACGGCTGAGGCTGCTGCTGCCCCGGCATCGGCGGAGCCATGTGCGGCGGCGGATTCCCGTCCGACGTCCACAGCCCCTGCTTCTGCTGGGCCCGCACGAAGTCCTCCGCCACCAACGCGGAGAGGTTGAAGTACGCCTCCCGCACCTTCGGCCGCATCATGTCGAGGTCGACCTCGGCCCCGGCGGCGAGATGCTCGTCGAAGGGGATGACGACGACGCCGCGGCACCGCGTCTCGAAGTGCGACACGATGTCGTCGACCTTGATCATCTTGCCGGTCTCGCGCACACCGGAGATGACGGTGAGGGACCGCGAGACCAGATCGGCGTACCCGTGCGCGGAGAGCCAGTCGAGCGTCGTCGACGCGCTGCTCGCGCCGTCCACGGACGGGGTCGAGATGATGATGAGCTGATCGGCGAGGTCGAGGACCCCGCGCATGGCGCTGTACAGGAGTCCCGTACCCGAGTCGGTGAGGATGATCGGGTACTGCTTGCCCAGTACGTCGATGGCGCGCCGATAGTCCTCGTCGTTGAAGGTCGTGGACACGGCCGGGTCGACGTCGTTGGCGATGATCTCGAGCCCGGACGCCGCCTGCGAGGTGAAGCGGCGGATGTCCATGTACGAGTTGAGGTACGGGATGGCCTGCACGAGGTCACGGATGGTGGCCCCGGTCTCACGGCGCACGCGGCGCCCGAGCGTACCGGCGTCGGGGTTGGCGTCGATCGCGAGGATCTTGTCCTGCCGCTCGGTGGCGAGCGTGGAGCCGAGCGCCGTGGTGGTGGTCGTCTTGCCGACGCCACCCTTGAGGCTGATGACGGCGATGCGGTAGCAGGACAGCACCGGAGTCCGGATCAGCTCCAACTTCCGCTGCCGCTCGGCCTCCTCCTTCTTGCCACCGATCTTGAACCGGGAACCGCCGCCCGCGGGCCGACTGCTCTTCGCCTTCGGCTTGTTGTTGCGCAGCAGCCGGTCGGAGGAGAGTTCGACGGCGGCGGTGTACCCGAGCGGGGCGCCGGGATTGGTGCGCTCGCGCTGGTCGTGCTGTAGGGCCTGCGGCCAGGCGGCGCCGGTGCGGGGGTCGATGGGGGGCTGCCCCGGCATCTGACCGGGCTGCTCCGGGGCCGGGGCCGGGGCCGGGGCCTGGTGCTGCTGCGGCGGCTGGGGCTGGACCGGAGGCTGTGCCTGGACGGGCGGTTGAGGTTGCGGCTGCGGCTGGGCCGGGAACGGCTGCTGCTCCTGCGGCGCGGGCGCGGGCGGCTGCGGGAACCCGTAACCGGCCGGGGGAGCACTCTGAGGACCTGCCTGCGGGAACCCGTAACTGCCGGGCTGAGGCTGGGCCTGCGGCTGAGGCTGCGGCTGCGGTACGTGGGGTGCCTGCGGAGCGACGGGCGGCTGGGCCTGAACCGGCGGCTGCGGCTGAGGTTGCGGCTGCGGCTGTGCCGGGGCGGGCGCGGGCGGCGGGGTCTGCGCCTGTACGGGCTCGGGCTGCACCGGCTGCGCGGGCGGCGGAGTGGGCGTGGGCGCGGGCCACTGCGGCGCGGAGGCAGGAGCGGCGGGCTGATAGGCGGGCGGCAGCGGCGGAAGCCCGGCCTGCGGCGTGGGCGGCGGAGTCCAGGCGGACGGCACGGAGTCCTGCACGTCGTCGACGACGTCGGGAGCGGCAACGGCATCGAGTGCGACTCCCGAACCACTGTCGACGTCACCCGTCACAGAACCGGAAGGCACGTCGTCCGCGCCCGGCTCCTGCCCCTGATCCGAGCCGAGGCCGGACCCCGAGTCGACGGAAGCCACAACAGCATCGGCAGCTTCGCCCTCGGCCTCGTCCTCAGCGGCCACGGACAGCTCAGCACCACGATCCTCGCCCTCGCCCTCACTCTCATCCGGCTCCGCGGAGTCGTCCGATACCTCGGCCAGGACGGGAGCGGGATCGACGACGGGAGCGGGATCCACGACGGGAGCCGGAACCGGCGCAGGAGGCATGGCGGGAGCAGGAGGCACGACCGCGGACTCACCCGGCCCGGATTCCTCCTTGCCCGATTCCTCCTTGCCCCGCTCCTCGATCTCCCGCTTCAACGCGCGAGCGGAGAACCGCATGGTGGCGCCACTCTCAAGATCGCCACCCCCCAGACTCTCGGCAACGGGCGAAGCGGCGGCGGCAACTTCAACGTCTTCGGCGCGCTCAGCGCTCTCGGCGTCCTCAGCGTCCTCGACCTCTTCGGCGTCCTTGGCCGCAACGAGAGAGTCGACCTCGCCCTTGGGCACCACACCGGTCACGTGAACGGAGGCGGCGGGCCCGGCGAGGGCCCCGCTCCAGTCGGAAGCACCGCCGCCGGACGCACCGACCGGGGCCTCGTCCGGCGGGGAGGCGGGCAGGAACCCGTTCCCCACGGGAAGCTTGGGCAGCGCGCTGGGCGCGGGCGCGACACTGGACGGCGCCTCGGAAGACGAGGGAACGTCCCCCACAGGCGACACAGGCGACACGGGCCCGGAAGGCGGAGCGAGAGGCGCAGGCGCAACAGGCGGAGCGGCAGGCGGAGTGAAGACGGGCGGAGCCACGGGAGCCGAACCAGGACCAGCCGCCCCCGACGGAGCCGCCCCCGACGGAGCCGCCCCCGACGGAGCCGGGAAGGGCGAAGCCGAGGCGGGCGGCGGCGCAGGCGCGAAGGGGGCCGCGGCCGGATCCGGGGCGGGCGGAGTGGAGACAGGCGGAGTCGAGACAGGCGGTGCCGACGGAGTCTCCCCCGCGCTGCCGGACGCGTTCTGCGTGTACCAGGCGGGCGGGGCGTAGTCGATGGTGAACTCGCCCGTCGTCTCGGCGGCGGACTCCGCGTCGGACTGATCATCGACGGGTGAGTCCCAGCCCCCGCGGATCTCGTCCCGATCGCTGTTCACAATGCCTCCTGGTGTGGTCGAGCACCCTCGTGCCGTGGTGGGGGGCGACCGTTCCTGTCGTCCGATCCGCCTGGCTCTCCCCGTAGAGGGACGCGCACGACCCGCTCGCGGGTTCTGGCGTCGCGCCCTGTCCCAGCCTAATCACCAAAACCACGAGCACGGCAGGGCAGTCCACCCCACCAATGCTGTCCATTACGTCACGCCCCACCCAGGAGCGATCCGCGTACATCAATCCGCGACGGACAATTCCCCCAACATCCGACACTCCACCGTGAATTCACCCGATACCCGGGCCCTCAATCCATCCGCCGGGCGGCACCCAACAATCCGGTCTCGGCATCGGTGGCCTGCGTCATCACGTACTGCCGGTCGCGATCGGCACACCACAACGTCACCCCGTCGGCAAGCGTCGGCAGCGAATCCACGTCCCCCCCCGGCAATCCGAGCGACCGCCCGATCTGCACCGCCTCGTCCGGCGACACCCGCTGCACCCCCACGAGCCGTGCCTGCCGCATCAGCCGAGGCGCGACGGGACTCAAATAGGGCAACACCGTCAGCACGGACTGCCAGGGCCCGGACACGACCCGCCCCCGAGGCGGCCGCATCCCACAGTCCCGCACGACGAGCACGGGACTCCCGGCCGAGGCCCCCTGCGGCGGCACCCGCCCCACGTCATGCACGGACATGGATCTCTGCCCGACCCCCAACGCCTGAACCAACCGCGCCCAGGCCCCGGTCCGCCCGGTCTCCACCGCCACTCGGGCCCCGGTAGCAGCGGCCCGCAACGCGATCACCTGCGCGGTCCAGAGCCCGCCGACGAACACCATGTCGTACGGAGTGGGGCGGTTGACCCCGAGAGTCGCGGGCTCACCCTGCGCGTCCACGCCGATCACGATGCCGTCGTCCCCGATGGGCAGCGCGAGCGCGTCCACCTGCTCGACGGAGAGGCCGTGCCTGCCGTGCCTGGGCCCTGCCAGACCGAACCCGCCGCGCACGGCGGCCACGCGGGTGCCGCCGCCCGCACCGGCGACGGAAGGGCCGGGAGCGCCTGAACCAGGGCCGGGCGCGGCAAGCCGCCGAAGGAGTCCCCCAAGCCATCAGCGCGCCCCTCCCAACGGAAGCGTCGCCAGCATCCCGGGCAGCTGCTCGCGGTCGAGCCGCACGAGCCCGGTGCCGGCCTGCCGAGCGCCTTGTTCCAACGCCCGCCGTGCCGCGTCGAGTTCGGCCGCACTGCGTCCCGTCACGCGTACGTGCCCGCACAGTGCGACCTCCTGCCGCTCGCCTCGCGCGAGTGTGAGGCTGAACGTCGTGGCAAGCGCCGGTACGGCGGTGAGCAGGGCGACGAGTCGCGGCAGCGGGGGCTCGCCTGACGTGCCGGACGTGCTGGACCCGCCGGGTGCGCCGGACCCGCCCAACTGGGGCCAGCGCCGCACCCCATAGGTCGTGTGCCGCCGGTTGTCGCAGCGCCACGCGCGCGGGGACTCCTCCGTGCGCCGTTCCACCGGCTCGGGCCGCCCAGCCTGCGCGGTCACCAGGGGGTTGGCGCAGGCAGAGGTGGCGATCACGGTGGACACCTCCGTCTCGTTCAGGACCGTCACCCGAAACCCCTTGCCCGTCAGCTGACTTGAGAGCTGGTCCGCAGCCCGCACCAGGCACTTCTGGGCGCCCACGAGGCCGCCGACAAGTCCGGCAAGGTCGCCAAGTACTCAGAGTTCGGGCAGTACGTGGACTTGGCGGCCCCTGGCCTCGACACCCCCCACTGGTGCGACGCCACCTTCCGCTCCTACTGCGACGAAGGCGGTGGCGGCACCAGCTCAGCCACCGCCATCGCCTCCGCCTCCGCCGCCCTCGTCCGGTCCAATCCCGACTGGACCGCCAGCCAAGTCCTCCGCGTCCTCATCGACACCGCAGGCCGCGACTGGCCGAAGGACAAGCCGAGTGACTACCTCGGCTACGGCCTGATCCGCCCGGCTCGCAACGTCGTGAAGGGTGAGGGCAAGCCAGGCCCCGCCGACATCGACCCGATCACGAGCAAGAAGATTCCGGGTGTCGGCTCCGCCGCTGACGGTGCCGCTCCTTCCCCCTCCGCGCCCGCCGCGTCCGCGAAGCCCTCGGAGAAGGACGCCTCAGGCGACGAACAGGCCGCAGTGGTGAAGTCCTCCGACGGCGACGACAACAACCCGCTCTGGCTGGTACTCGGCGGCATCACCGCAGTCCTCGAAGGCATCAGCGACAACGAAAAGCTGACCGACGGGCTCGAGGACCAGGTCCGCTCGACGATGGACAGCATCGACGTGCAGTACGGCGGAAAGCACTCGGCCATCAGCGGCTACTGACCGCAGGGCACGGGGACGACGTCCCACAACCACTGAGAGACGGGGCAGCAGGCATGGCAAACGTTCACTTGGACGAACTCGCGGTCAAGTACGGCGGCCTTGACGCCATCACCACCGAACTCGGCATCCAGGCACGGCAGCTGGAGGCCGACCTCGCGGACATCAAGCGAGCCGTGGCCAAGGTGGTCGAGGGCTGGGAGGGTGAGGCCCACACGGCGTACACCCTGAAGCCGGGCGCTCGTGGACATCGGCCAGAAGGTCGGCCAGGCCGGTGGCGACTACCGCGGCGGTGACCTCAAGGGCGCCAGCTACTTCCAGTGAGTCATGACGGCGGTACGTACGACAACGGGGCGGGGCGGGGCGGGGGCGGGCGCGGGAGGCGTCCGCCCCGCCCCGTTGTCGCGGCGGGCCTCCGCTTCCCGCGGGCAGCGCACACGAATCCCGGTGACACGCAGAATCCCATGACGTGCCCGCCGGGGCGTTCCCGCAAGGCGTCGGCGCTACTCCGCCGCCAACCCGCCGTTGCGAGTCGACGGCTCCAGATCGAACTCCCCGTCCCGTGCCCCCAGAACGAAGGCCTGCCACTCCGCCTCCGTGTACCGCAGCACGGTCTCCGGATCCAGCGACGACCGCATCGCGACGGCGCCCGCGGGGAGGTACGCGATCTCGACCCGCTCCTCGTGTTCCTCGGTCCCGGGCGCGCTCTGCCATTCGACGCCGGAGATGTCGAGGGAGTAGAGCTCCTCCTTCTCGCGTTCCTTGCGAGCCTTCTCCTGAGCCTCGACGGCCTGCGTCTCGGTGTCCTGTGTCCCGGTGTCCTGCGCCTCGTGGTCGTGTGCCTCGGTCATGGCGGAGGGGTCCCTTCACAACGTACGAAAAAGCTGTGCGCTCACCCTACTTGGGGTGTTCCGTCGCTGTTCAGAGGTTTGACAGGCCCGCGAACGTCACGGTGGCGTCACGCCCGCGCAGCAGAGAGTGCAGGGGCGTGCTCATGACAGGATCGCGTGCATAAGGTCCTGCCATGGACCTGAATCACCTGCAAACACTCGCCATCGGCGGTCGGCATGGCGGCGGCCACTACCACCACCACTACGGAAGTTCGACGGGTGGAGGCGGCGGAGACCTGCCGTGGGCGTGGATCATCATCGGCATCGTCGTCGTGGTGGCCCTGTGTGTCTGGGCGCACCACCATCAGCAGGCGAACAGCTGAGGCCTCAATACTCGCCAGCCACCAGCCCCGTCTGCACCATCGACTTCCCCCGTCTCCGCGACACGAAGATCCCCCGCCCGTCGGCATGGGCCGCGCCCGCACCCCGCCCAGGAGATCGCCCTCGTCCGGGTCTCCGGCCAGGGCCACTCCCTGTGCGCCCAATTCCTTCATGCGCTGCATGAACGGCTCGTACGACGCACGACCCGCGCCCGCCGTCGAGCGGGCGATGATGAAGCGGTCGCCCACGTCGCGGGCGAACGGGAGGAGTTCGGTGAGGGCGCCGAGCGGGTTGCCCGACGACGTGGACACCAGGTCGGTCCCTGGCTGACACGGACGGCACGGCGCGGGCATCGACGGCCCGGCAGGCGCCCGACGCGATCAGGGAAACCGTGGAGAGGGTCCCGAAGACCCCCGAGGGGCAGGTCGCCGTCGAGTGGGTGGAGGAGCTCAAGGAAGGCGGGCCCGCTCTGCGCCGTGACCCGGCACGTCAGCGTCGACGGCAGGACAGCCGTCGCCGTGCCCGGCAAGCGGCCCGAGAAGGGCAAGCCCGAGAAGAGCAAGCAGAGGGCGGAGCCCGAGGCACCGTGCGACCACCTCGCGGTAGTCGACATCGACACAGGCAAGAAGCTCTGGGAGAAGCCGCTGCCGAACGGGGGCAGCGGCTCGACGGGTGTGAACGTCACGATGACGCGAGGGACGGTCGTCGCTACCTGGGGGCAGGGCTCGGCGGCGTACGACATGACGACAGGGAAGCGGCTCTGGGCCGACCTGAACCCGTCGACCTGCACCGACACAGGATTCGCCGGAGGTCGCGGGCTGCTCGCGCTGCGGTCCTGCGGAGACTCGGCCGACCCCGAGTTCCGGGTGCAGAAGGTCGCCCCGCGCACCGGCAGGACCGTATGGACGCACAAGGTGGCCCGGGGTATCGACAGCGTCTACCTGGCCTCTTCGCAGCCGCCGGTCATCGCCGTCGCCACCGGCAACGACGGCACGATCGACTACTTGCACTCTCTGGACGACCGGGGCAGGAACCGGGCAACCATCCCCCTCCCGGACCGGCGCTACCTCCACAACTGCGACGAAAGCTTCAGCGCCGAGGTCGAGCGGTGCAGCGGTGTGGTGGTCGGCGAGCGGCAGCTCTACATGGCGACCAAGCCGCGAGATACGTACGAAGCCGGCCTGTCGCGGAGAGTGCCCAATGAGGTCGTCGCCTTCGATCTGGCACGCCAGACCGGCGAGCAGGACGAAGGGCCACAGGCCCCGCTGATGCACGGCTACGAGAGCAGTCGCTGACCCCGCCCCGCGAGCGGCGCCGCAGGCTCCCGCCGAGGCACCGACCTCCGACTGGTACCCTGTGTAACGGCCGCATGTCTACGCTCCCCCAACCCTCCCACGGAAACCCTGACGGAGACCCTGGAGGAAGCGCCCTGCGGACCCCCGCCTCCCGAGTCATGGAAGCTTCCCTGAGATGTGGACCAGGGGCACTCGGTGGCCACGAAAAGACTACGAGGAGTACGCGTGTCGCTCGACGCCGCTACGAAGAAGCAGATCATGACCGAGTTCGGCCAGAAGGAGGGCGACACCGGCTCCCCCGAGGTGCAGGTCGCGATGCTCTCCCGTCGGATCTCCGACCTGACCGAGCACCTCAAGACGCACAAGCACGACCACCACTCCCGTCGTGGTCTGCTGATCCTGGTCGGTCAGCGTCGCCGCCTGCTGCAGTACCTGGCCAAGAAGGACATCCAGCGCTTCCGTGCCCTGGTTGAGCGCCTGGGCATCCGCCGCGGTGCGGCGGGCGCCAAGTAAGACGTCGTGAAGGGAGCGGTTCCCACTCGAAGCACTCGAAGGGGGCCGCTCCCTTTGCTGTACGTGCGCAGTGTCACCGACGCTTTGTAGTCTGGTCGCACAACGCATTGCGCATTACCGCACATGCGGTGACGGAAGGGACGGAAACGGACCGTCCATTCCAGGCGTACGCCGGGCCAGCCAGCCCGTGCGAACAAATGAACGAATGACGAGGAGAGGCGCCCCAGCCGCCGCCGGTCCTCGGTAGTGGCCCCCGGGATGCGCAGACGAACAGCCCCGGGTGCTTCGATCGAAGACCGGCCCGCATCCGAGGCGCGCTTCTCCGCCCCGTCCCCCCGCCACACGGGCCCGGGGACGAAAGACGACACGTACGACGAACTACGTACGTACGACGACACGTAAACGGAGAAACCGCTAGTGGAGAACGAGACCCACTACGCCGAGGCCGTCATCGACAACGGCACGTTCGGCACCCGCACCATCCGCTTCGAGACGGGCCGCCTGGCCAAGCAGGCCGCAGGCTCCGCCGTCGCGTACCTGGACGACGACACCATGGTGCTGTCGGCCACCACCGCTTCCAAGCGGCCCAAGGACCAGCTCGACTTCTTCCCCCTCACGGTGGACGTCGAGGAGCGGCAGTACGCCGCGGGCAAGATCCCCGGTTCGTTCTTCCGTCGTGAGGGTCGCCCCTCCGAGGACGCGATCCTCACCTGCCGCCTGATCGACCGCCCGCTGCGTCCTTCCTTCAAGAAGGGCCTGCGCAACGAGATCCAGATCGTCGAGACGATCATGGCGCTCAACCCCGACCACCTGTACGACGTGGTCGCGATCAACGCCGCCTCCTGCTCCACGCAGCTGGCAGGACTGCCCTTCTCGGGCCCGATCGGCGGCACGCGCGTGGCGCTCATCAAGGGCCAGTGGGTCGCCTTCCCGACGCACACCGAGCTCGAGGACGCCGTCTTCGACATGGTGGTCGCCGGTCGCGTCCTCGAGGACGGCGACGTCGCGATCATGATGGTCGAGGCCGAGGCCACCGAGAAGACCATCCAGCTGGTGAAGGACGGCGCCGAGGCCCCGACCGAAGAGGTCGTCGCCGCCGGTCTGGAAGCCGCGAAGCCCTTCATCAAGGCCCTCTGCAAGGCCCAGTCGGACCTCGCCGCCAAGGCCGCCAAGCCCACCGGCGACTTCCCGGTCTTCCTGGAGTACCAGGACGACGTCCTCGAGGCCCTGACCGCCGCGGTCAAGACCGAGCTCGCCCAGGCGCTCACCATCGCCGGCAAGCAGGAGCGCGAGGCCGAGCTGGACCGCGTCAAGGAGATCGCCGGCGAGAAGCTGCTCCCGCAGTTCGAGGGCCGCGAGAAGGAGATCTCCGGTGCCTACCGCGCGCTGACCAAGAAGCTGGTCCGCGAGCGCATCATCAAGGACAAGGTCCGCATCGACGGCCGCGGCGTCACGGACATCCGTACGCTGGCCGCCGAGGTCGAGGCCATCCCGCGCGTGCACGGCTCGGCGCTGTTCGAGCGTGGCGAGACCCAGATCCTGGGCGTCACCACGCTGAACATGCTCCGCATGGAGCAGCAGCTCGACACCCTTTCCCCGGTGACGCGCAAGCGCTACATGCACAACTACAACTTCCCGCCGTACTCCGTCGGTGAGACCGGCCGCGTCGGTTCGCCGAAGCGCCGCGAGATCGGCCACGGCGCGCTCGCCGAGCGCGCCATCGTGCCGGTCCTGCCGACGCGCGAGGAGTTCCCCTACGCGATCCGTCAGGTGTCCGAGGCCCTCGGCTCCAACGGCTCGACGTCCATGGGTTCGGTCTGCGCCTCCACCATGTCGCTGCTGAACGCCGGTGTGCCGCTGAAGGCCGCCGTCGCCGGTATCGCCATGGGCCTCATCTCCCAGGAGATCGACGGCGACACGCACTACGTGGCCCTCACCGACATCCTCGGTGCCGAGGACGCGTTCGGTGACATGGACTTCAAGGTCGCCGGTACGAAGCAGTTCGTGACCGCGCTGCAGCTCGACACCAAGCTCGACGGCATCCCCGCCTCGGTCCTGGCCGCCGCGCTGAAGCAGGCCCGCGACGCGCGTCTGCACATCCTCGACGTGATGAACGAGGCCATCGACGTTCCGGACGAGATGTCCCCGAACGCGCCGCGCATCATCACCGTCAAGATCCCGGTGGACAAGATCGGTGAGGTCATCGGCCCCAAGGGCAAGATGATCAACCAGATCCAGGAGGACACCGGCGCCGACATCACGATCGAGGACGACGGCACGATCTACATCGGTGCCGCCCAGGGTTCGCAGGCCGAGGCCGCCCGCGCCACGATCAACGGCATCGCCAACCCGACCATGCCGGAGGTCGGCGAGCGCTACCTGGGCACCGTCGTGAAGACGACGACCTTCGGTGCGTTCGTCTCGCTCATGCCGGGCAAGGACGGTCTGCTGCACATCTCGCAGATCCGCAAGCTCGCCGGCGGCAAGCGCGTGGAGAACGTCGAGGACGTCCTCGGTGTGGGCCAGAAGGTCCAGGTCGAGATCGCCGAGATCGACTCCCGCGGCAAGCTGTCCCTCATCCCCGTCATCGAGGGTGAAGAGGACGACGACAAGAAGGACGACACCGACAAGTGACGTCGCGTAGCACCACGACGACGGCCCGCACCTCCTCGGAGGCGCGGGCCGTCGCCCGTACCCAAACCCTGATCAAGGGCGAGAACGGCATCGGCACGGTCCGCAGGACCACCCTCCCCGGCGGCCTCCGCGTCGTCACGGAGACCCTGCCCTCCGTCCGCTCGGCGACCTTCGGCATCTGGGCGAACGTCGGCTCCAGGGACGAGACCCCGTCCCTGAACGGCGCCACGCACTACCTGGAGCACCTCCTCTTCAAGGGCACGAGCAAGCGCAGTGCCCTCGACATCTCGTCCGCGCTCGACGCGGTCGGCGGCGAGATGAACGCCTTCACGGCGAAGGAGTACACGTGCTACTACGCGCGCGTGCTCGACACCGACCTGCCGCTCGCCATAGACGTCGTCTGCGACATGCTGACGGGCTCCCTGATCCTCCAGGAGGACGTCGACGCGGAGCGCGGCGTCATCCTCGAAGAGATCGCCATGACCGAGGACGATCCGGGCGACTGCGTGCACGACCTGTTCGCGCACACGATGCTCGGCGACACCCCCCTCGGCCGCCCGGTCCTCGGCACGGTCGACACGATCAACGCCCTGACCGCCGACCGCATCCGCCGCTTCTACAAGAAGCACTACGACCCCACCCACCTGGTGGTCGCCGCCGCGGGCAACGTGGACCACAACAAGGTCGTACGCCAGGTCCGCGCGGCCTTCGAGAAGGCAGGCGCACTCCAGCGCACCGACGCGACCCCGATGATCCCGCGCCAGGGCTCCCGCGCCCTGCGCACCTCGGGCCGCGTCGAGGTCATCAACCGCAAGACCGAGCAGGCGCACGTCATCCTCGGCATGCCGGGCCTGGCCCGCACCGACGAGCGCCGCTGGGCCCTCGGCGTCCTGAACACCGCGCTCGGCGGCGGCATGTCGTCCCGCCTCTTCCAGGAGGTCAGGGAGAAGCGCGGCCTGGCCTACAGCGTGTACTCGTACACGTCGGGCTTCGCCGACACCGGCCTCTTCGGGGTGTACGCGGGCTGCCGCCCCAGCCAGGTGCACGACGTCCTGAAGATCTGCCGCGACGAGCTCGACCAGGTCGCACAGGACGGTCTCTCGGACGACGAGATCGGCCGCGCCATCGGCCAGCTCGCGGGCTCCACGGTCCTGGGCCTGGAGGACACCGGCGCCCTGATGAACCGCATCGGCAAGAGCGAGCTCTGCTGGGGCGAGCACATGTCGGTCGACGAGATGCTGGCCAAGATCTCCGCGGTCACCCCCGACGAGGTGCGCGAGGTGGCCCGCGACGTGCTCGGCCGCCGCCCGTCCCTCTCGGCCATCGGCCCGCTCAAGGACAAGCAGGCGGCCCGGCTCCACGAAGCGGTCGCCTAGGCCGCCCGAGGGCCCAACTCCCCTAAGGAATGAAGGACATGAGCAAGCTGCGCGTGGCGGTCATCGGCGCCAAGGGCCGCATCGGCTCCGAGGCCGTCAAGGCCGTCGAGGCCGCCGACGACATGGAACTGGTCGCGGCGCTCGGCCGGGGTGACGGCCTGGAGACGCTGGCCGAGACCGGCGCCCAGGTAGCGGTCGAACTGACCCATCCCGATTCGGTGATGGACAACCTCGACTTCTGCGTACGACACGGCATCCACGCCGTCGTCGGCACGACGGGCTGGAGCGACGAGCGCCTCGCGCGGCTGCGGGCCTCGCTGGCCCGGTCCCCGGAGACGGGCGTGCTGATCGCGCCGAACTTCTCCATCGGCGCGGTCCTGACGATGAGGTTCGCGCAGCTCGCGGCGCCGTACTTCGAGTCCGTCGAGGTCGTCGAGCTGCACCACCCGAACAAGGCCGACGCCCCCAGCGGCACCGCCACGCGCACCGCCCAGCTCATCGCCGAGGCGCGCAGGGCGGCGGGCAGCGCCCCGCAGCCCGACGCCACGACGACGGCCCTGGACGGCGCCCGCGGCGCGGACGTCGACGGCGTTCCCGTGCACTCGGTGCGCCTGCGCGGCCTCCTGGCCCACCAGGAGGTCCTGCTCGGCGGCGAGGGCGAGACCCTGACGGTCCGGCACGACTCGCTGCACCACAGCAGCTTCATGCCGGGCATCCTGCTCGGCGCGCGCCGCGTGGTGAGCACGCCGGGCCTGACCTTCGGCCTGGAACACTTCCTGGACCTGAACTGAGCGCCTGACCCTCATGCGAGCGAAAATCACCTACGCCGTCACGGCTGCCGTCCTGGTCGTCTACTTCGTCCTGGTCGGCAGCCGCGGCGTGCTCCTGATACAGCACGGCACCGTCCTCACCGTCACCTTCGGTGTCGCGGTGCTCATCCTGCCGGTCATCGGCGTCTGGTTCCTCTGGAAGAACACCCAGTTCGTCCGGAACGCCAACCGCCTCGCCGCCGAACTGGAGGCCGAAGGCGGCCTCCCCGTCGACGAGTTGAAGCGCACGCCCGGCGGCCGCATCGACCGCGACTCGGCCGACGAGGTCTTCGCCCGGCGCAAGGCCGAGACGGAGGACACCCCGGACGACTGGCGCTGCTGGTTCCGCCTGGCCGTCGCCTACCACGACGCCAGGGACACCCCCCGCGCGCGCAAGGCCATGCAGCATGCGATCGCCCTGCACGAAGGCAGGGCGATCAACGCGTAGTTCGTAGGTAGTGGTCCCCGGGTCGGGCGCCCGTACGCGTCAGGCCGTGCGCCCGTACTCGTCGGCCCACACCTCGATGGAGTCGGCCGCCCGGTCGAAGGCCTCGTGCCGCGCCAGGAAGTCGGCGTTCCGGTCGGTCAGCAACGGCTGCTGCCCTTCGGCCCGCTGATCACGGCGTACGAGAATGAGTGCCTGCCCCTGCACGGTCCGCGGCAGCCCCAGCCAGCGCACCGGCTGCTGCGCCGTCCGTACGGCCGTGATCTGGGCCCACGGCACGGTCTGGGTCGTCAGGAAGCCGACGCGGCGCAGCCCCCGCGCGCTCACCCAGGTGCCCATGCGCAGCAGCCGCAGGGAGCTCGCGATGATGACCACCGCGAACCCCGCGCAGATCGCCGCGCCCGCGAGGGAGCCCGCGAACGCGATGATCACGGCGGCGACGAGGACGAAAGAGGCGAGCAGCAGCAGGAGTGCGCCCGCCCCGACCCGCCACGGTCCCGGCCGGTAGGGCCGGCGCCAGTGGTCGCGGTCGTCGAAGGGCAGGGCGGTGTCGTCCGTCTCTTCGAAAGCGCGGTCCGCGGTCAGGAAGGGCAGGGGCACGGGCTGATCCTCACTCGATCCACACAGGGGCTGTGCCCGGTGAGGCTATCGAGCCGTGTCCCCTGCGACCACCCTTGGGGGGCCAAGGGGGTACCCGCCCGGCCATTGGTGCCACGGAGGCGGACCGGAGGCGGACCTGAGCAGGTCAGCGTCCGTCGGAGGCTTCGGACTGCTGTGTCTTGGCGGGTGACTGATCGGCGGACATCGCGGGCATCCCGAAGATCAGGGATCCCACGAGACCGGCCACCACGGTCAGTCCCATCAGGGTGCGCCCCAGGATCTGACTGGCCGAGGCGCGTTCACGGGGCGGGGGAGTGACGTTGCTGCGGAACTTGTCGGCTTCGGCGATGAAGGCGAACGGGACGGGCTCTCGCCGACGGAACATGGGGCGCGCTTCTCCTCACGGGTCTCGAACGGAGCTCTGTGGACTCTGTTGTATAGAGAGACGCTCGAAACGCCCAAAAGGTGCCCTGTTTCGGCAAATTAGTCGAAGAATGTCGTAGCGGGTCACCGAACGGCCGATTGTCAGTGGCGGGCCATAGAGTGGGCGCCGCCCCGAGTGACGCATACGGAAGGACCCCCGCCAGTGAGCGAGACCCCCACCGAAGACCTCAAGCCCAGCTTCCGCAGCGAGGTCACCGTCGAGTTGGTGAAGCACGCCGCCACCGACTCCGACGTCCTGTGGGCAGCCCGTGTCTCCACGGCGGGCGAGCAGTCCCTGGAGGAGCTCCAGAAGGACCCGGAGCGCTCCAAGGGTCTGATCAACTACCTGATGCGGGACCGCCACGGCAGCCCCTTCGAGCACAACTCGATGACGTTCTTCATCAGCGCCCCGATCTTCGTCTTCCGCGAGTTCATGCGCCACCGCGTCGGCTGGTCGTACAACGAGGAATCGGGTCGCTACAGGGAGCTCCAGCCGGTGTTCTACGTCCCCGGTGAGTCCCGCAAGCTGGTCCAGCAGGGCCGCCCCGGCAAGTACGAGTTCGTCGAGGGCACCCAGGCGCAGCAGGAGCTGACGGGCCGCGTCATGGAGGACTCGTACCGCCAGGCGTACGAGGCGTACCAGGAGATGCTCGAGGCCGGAGTCGCCCGCGAGGTCGCCCGCGCGGTCCTCCCGGTGGGCCTCTACTCCTCGATGTACGCGACGTGCAACGCCCGTTCGCTGATGCACTTCCTCGGCCTGCGCACGCAGCACGAGCTCGCCACGGTCCCGTCCTTCCCGCAGCGGGAGATCGAGATGGTCGGCGAGAAGATGGAGCAGCACTGGGCCGAACTGATGCCGCTGACGCACGCCGCCTTCAACAAGAACGGACGCGTGGCGCCGTAAGGCACTGATGTACGGGTGGGCCGAGTGAAGTGTCCGTATTGCGGCATTTCGGGAAGTTCATCTAGCCTGATCAAACGGACCCGGCACTGCTTGAACCCCCGAGCAGGCAGTGCCGGGCTCCACACTTGTCAGGTCCGCTCACATCCCCCGAGGGGCGACCCCGCGCTGAGCAGCGAGTAGCGTGTTACCCATGGCTCCGACCTCCACTCCGCAGACCCCCTTCGGGAGGGTCCTCACCGCCATGGTCACGCCCTTCAAGGCGGACGGCGCACTCGACCTCGACGGCGCGCAGCAGCTCGCCGCCCACCTGGTGGACGCAGGCAATGACGGCCTCGTCATCAACGGCACCACCGGTGAGTCCCCGACCGTCAGTGACGCGGAGAAAAACGATCTCGTACGAGCCGTAGTGGACGCCGTCGGAGACCGCGCCCACGTCGTCGCGGGCGTCGGCACGAACGACACGCGGCACAGCATCGAGCTCGCCCGCGCCGCCGAGCAGCGGGGCGCGCACGGCCTGCTGACCGTGACGCCGTACTACAACAAGCCCCCGCAGGAGGGCCTGTTCCGGCACTTCACCGCGATCGCGGACAGCACCGAACTGCCGGTCATGCTCTATGACATCCCGGGCCGCAGCGGCGTACCGATCAACACCGAGACGATCGTCCGCCTCGCCGAGCACCCCCGGATCGTCGCCAACAAGGACGCCAAGGGCGACCTCGGCCGCGCCAGCTGGGCCATCGCCCGCTCCGGCCTCGCCTGGTACTCCGGCGACGACATGCTGAACCTCCCGCTCCTCTCCGTCGGCGCGTGCGGCTTCGTCTCCGTCGTCGGCCACGTCGTCACCCCGGAGCTGCGCGCCCTGCTCGAGGCGCACCTCACGGGCGACGTCCAGAAGGCCACGGAGATCCACCAGAAGCTGCTCCCGGTCTTCACCGGGATGTTCCGTACGCA
The DNA here is from genome assembly GCF_008704495.1 of Streptomyces kanamyceticus. Taxonomy (NCBI): domain Bacteria; kingdom Bacillati; phylum Actinomycetota; class Actinomycetes; order Kitasatosporales; family Streptomycetaceae; genus Streptomyces; species Streptomyces kanamyceticus. The sequence continues at coordinate 2,908,736 of NZ_CP023699.1, read as the reverse complement.
GGGTGTGATCACGACGAAGGCGGCGCTCACCCTCCAGGGCCGTCCCGCAGGTCCCCTCCGGCTGCCGCTGGTCGAGCTGTCCCCCGAGGAGACGCACCAGCTCAAGATCGATCTCGCCGCCGGCGGGGTACAGCTGTAACCACAGACTTCACAACTGAATAAGCGCAACACCGCGGGCGCGACACGAGCTGTCGGCCGCCCGCACCCCACACAACAACTGCTACTGCACGAACGTCATGCGCGCCACGTGCCCCTCAGGTACGTGGCGTGCGTGGTGAGGAGAGTCTTTTGAGTCATCCGCATCCTGAACTCGGCGCTCCGCCGAAGCTCCCGAAGGGCGGCCTGCGGGTCACCCCGCTCGGCGGCCTCGGCGAGATCGGCCGGAACATGACCGTCTTCGAGTTCAACGGTCGCCTGCTGATCGTCGACTGCGGAGTGCTCTTCCCCGAGGAGGAGCAGCCCGGAATCGACCTGATCCTGCCGGACTTCACGTCCATCAGGGACCGCCTCGACGACATCGAGGGCATCGTGCTCACGCACGGCCACGAGGACCACATCGGCGGTGTCCCCTACCTCCTGCGCGAGAAGCCGGACATCCCGCTGATCGGCTCCAAGCTGACCCTCGCGCTGATCGAGGCGAAGCTCCAGGAGCACCGCATCCGGCCGTACACGCTGGAGGTCGTCGAAGGCGACCGCGAGCACCTCGGCCCGTTCGACTGCGAGTTCGTCGCGGTCAACCACTCCATCCCGGATGCCCTGGCCGTCGCCGTCCGCACCCCCGCGGGCATGGTCGTCGCCACCGGCGACTTCAAGATGGACCAGCTGCCGATGGACGGCCGCCTCACGGACCTGCACGCGTTCGCGCGGCTGAGCGAGGAGGGCATCGACCTCCTTCTCTCCGACTCGACGAACGCCGAGGTGCCGGGCTTCGTCCCGCCCGAGCGGGACATCTCGAACGTGATCCGGGGCGTCTTCGCCGGTGCCCAGAAGCGGATCATCGTGGCGAGCTTCGCCAGCCACGTGCACCGCATCCAGCAGATCCTGGACGCCGCCCACGAGTACGGCCGCCGGGTCGCCTTCGTCGGCCGCTCGATGGTCCGCAACATGGGCATCGCGCGTGACCTGGGCTACCTCCGCGTACCCCCGGGCCTGGTCGTGGACGTCAAGACGCTCGACGACCTCCCCGACAGCGAGGTCGTCCTGGTCTGCACGGGCTCCCAGGGCGAGCCGATGGCCGCGCTCTCCCGCATGGCCAACCGCGATCACCAGATCCGGATCGTCCAGGGCGACACGGTGATCCTGGCGTCGTCCCTCATCCCGGGCAACGAGAACGCGGTCTACCGCGTGATCAACGGCCTGACCCGCTGGGGCGCGAACGTCGTCCACAAGGGCAACGCGAAGGTGCACGTCTCGGGCCACGCGTCCGCGGGCGAGCTCCTGTACTTCTACAACATCTGCAAGCCCAAGAACCTGATGCCGGTCCACGGCGAATGGCGCCACCTGCGCGCCAACGCCGAGCTCGGCGCCCTCACCGGCGTCCCGCACGACCGCATCGTGATCGCGGAGGACGGCGTGGTCGTCGACCTCGTCGAGGGCAAGGCGAAGATCGTCGGCAAGGTCCAGGCGGGATACGTCTATGTGGACGGCCTCTCCGTGGGCGACGTCGGCGAGCCCGCCCTGAAGGACCGCAAGATCCTCGGCGACGAGGGCATCATCTCGGTCTTCGTGGTGGTGGACTCCAGCACCGGCAAGATCACCAGCGGTCCGACCATCCAGGCCCGTGGCTCCGGCATCGACGACTCGGCATTCAGCGCCGTCATGCCCCGGATCCAGGAAGTCCTGGACAAGTCGGCCCAGGACGGCGTGGTGGAACCCCACCAGCTGCAGCAGCTCATCCGCCGCACGCTGGGCAAGTGGGTCTCGGACAACTACCGCCGACGCCCGATGATCTTGCCCGTGGTCGTCGAGGTCTGACCCTCACGACTGCGTGATCTCCGGAGCGGGGCGCCTCGATTTGCATCGGGGCGCCCCGCTCCGTTAGGTTTACGGCTCCGCCAGCGAGGGAAGCCCCGAGCACTCACGTGCCTGGGACCGACCCGAGCGGGGCGGGAATTCCGACTCAGAACTTCTGATAAAGTCGGAACCGCCGGAAAGGGAAACGCGAAAGCCGAAAGGCCGGAGCGGGAACCGGAAAGGCACCGAGGAAGTCGGACACGAAAGAGTCTGATAGAGTCGGAAACGCAAGAACAAAAGAAACACCGAAGGGAAGCGCCCGGAGGAAAGCCCGAGAGGGTGAGTACAAAGGAAGCGTCCGTTCCTTGAGAACTCAACAGCGTGCCAAAAGTCAACGCCAGATATGTTGATACCCCGACTCACTTCGGTGAGTTGAGGTTCCTTTGAAAAAGTCCTGTACGGCCTCGGTCGTGCAGGCAGCACAGCGAGGACGCTGTGAACCGGGAGATTATTCCTCTCCTTGGTTCCGCTCTCGTGTGTGTCGTCCCGGATTACCGGTACACATTCACGGAGAGTTTGATCCTGGCTCAGGACGAACGCTGGCGGCGTGCTTAACACATGCAAGTCGAACGATGAAGCCCTTCGGGGTGGATTAGTGGCGAACGGGTGAGTAACACGTGGGCAATCTGCCCTTCACTCTGGGACAAGCCCTGGAAACGGGGTCTAATACCGGATAACACCTTCTCTCGCATGGGAGAGGGTTGAAAGCTCCGGCGGTGAAGGATGAGCCCGCGGCCTATCAGCTTGTTGGTGAGGTAGAAGCTCACCAAGGCGACGACGGGTAGCCGGCCTGAGAGGGCGACCGGCCACACTGGGACTGAGACACGGCCCAGACTCCTACGGGAGGCAGCAGTGGGGAATATTGCACAATGGGCGAAAGCCTGATGCAGCGACGCCGCGTGAGGGATGACGGCCTTCGGGTTGTAAACCTCTTTCAGCAGGGAAGAAGCGAAAGTGACGGTACCTGCAGAAGAAGCGCCGGCTAACTACGTGCCAGCAGCCGCGGTAATACGTAGGGCGCAAGCGTTGTCCGGAATTATTGGGCGTAAAGAGCTCGTAGGCGGCTTGTCACGTCGGTTGTGAAAGCCCGGGGCTTAACCCCGGGTCTGCAGTCGATACGGGCAGGCTAGAGTGTGGTAGGGGAGATCGGAATTCCTGGTGTAGCGGTGAAATGCGCAGATATCAGGAGGAACACCGGTGGCGAAGGCGGATCTCTGGGCCATTACTGACGCTGAGGAGCGAAAGCGTGGGGAGCGAACAGGATTAGATACCCTGGTAGTCCACGCCGTAAACGGTGGGAACTAGGTGTTGGCGACATTCCACGTCGTCGGTGCCGCAGCTAACGCATTAAGTTCCCCGCCTGGGGAGTACGGCCGCAAGGCTAAAACTCAAAGGAATTGACGGGGGCCCGCACAAGCAGCGGAGCATGTGGCTTAATTCGACGCAACGCGAAGAACCTTACCAAGGCTTGACATATACCGGAAAGCATCAGAGATGGTGCCCCCCTTGTGGTCGGTATACAGGTGGTGCATGGCTGTCGTCAGCTCGTGTCGTGAGATGTTGGGTTAAGTCCCGCAACGAGCGCAACCCTTGTTCTGTGTTGCCAGCATGCCCTTCGGGGTGATGGGGACTCACAGGAGACTGCCGGGGTCAACTCGGAGGAAGGTGGGGACGACGTCAAGTCATCATGCCCCTTATGTCTTGGGCTGCACACGTGCTACAATGGCAGGTACAATGAGCTGCGAAGCCGCGAGGCGGAGCGAATCTCAAAAAGCCTGTCTCAGTTCGGATTGGGGTCTGCAACTCGACCCCATGAAGTCGGAGTTGCTAGTAATCGCAGATCAGCATTGCTGCGGTGAATACGTTCCCGGGCCTTGTACACACCGCCCGTCACGTCACGAAAGTCGGTAACACCCGAAGCCGGTGGCCCAACCCCTTGTGGGAGGGAGCTGTCGAAGGTGGGACTGGCGATTGGGACGAAGTCGTAACAAGGTAGCCGTACCGGAAGGTGCGGCTGGATCACCTCCTTTCTAAGGAGCACTTCTTACCAACTCCGGTTGGTCAGAGGCCACTACGTCGGCAAACGATCGACGGTGGTTGCTCATGGGTGGAACGTTGACTACTCGGCACGATCGGTTGGCTTCACTAGTACTGCTTCGGCGTGGAACGTGAATGTTGATGGGTCGGGTCGGGCACGCTGTTGGGTATCTGAGGGTACGGGTTTGTCCCGACCTCAATGCCGACCCCGGTGAAGCATCCTGGTAAGGGTGTGTGACGGGTGGTTGGTCGTTGTTTGAGAACTGCACAGTGGACGCGAGCATCTGTGGCCAAGTTTTTAAGGGCGCACGGTGGATGCCTTGGCACCAGGAACCGATGAAGGACGTGGGAGGCCACGATAGTCCCCGGGGAGTCGTCAACCAGGCTTTGATCCGGGGGTTTCCGAATGGGGAAACCCGGCAGTCGTCATGGGCTGTCACCCGCTGCTGAACACATAGGCAGTGTGGAGGGAACGCGGGGAAGTGAAACATCTCAGTACCCGCAGGAAGAGAAAACAACCGTGATTCCGGGAGTAGTGGCGAGCGAAACCGGATGAGGCCAAACCGTATGCGTGTGATACCCGGCAGGGGTTGCGCATACGGGGTTGTGGGATCTCTCTTTTGCAGTCTGCCGGCTGTGAGACGAGTCAGAAACCGTTGATGTAGACGAAGGACATGCGAAAGGTCCGGCGTAGAGGGTAAGACCCCCGTAGTCGAAACATCAGCGGCTCGTTTGAGAGACACCCAAGTAGCACGGGGCCCGAGAAATCCCGTGTGAATCTGGCGGGACCACCCGTTAAGCCTAAATATTCCCTGGTGACCGATAGCGGATAGTACCGTGAGGGAATGGTGAAAAGTACCGCGGGAGCGGAGTGAAATAGTACCTGAAACCGTGTGCCTACAAGCCGTGGGAGCGTCGGACATCAAGCTTGCTTGGTGTCTCGTGACTGCGTGCCTTTTGAAGAATGAGCCTGCGAGTTTGCGGTGTGTTGCGAGGTTAACCCGTGTGGGGAAGCCGTAGCGAAAGCGAGTCCGAATAGGGCGATTTAGTAGCGCGCTCAAGACCCGAAGCGGAGTGATCTAGCCATGGGCAGGTTGAAGCGGCTGTAAGAGGTCGTGGAGGACCGAACCCACCAGGGTTGAAAACCTGGGGGATGACCTGTGGTTAGGGGTGAAAGGCCAATCAAACTCCGTGATAGCTGGTTCTCCCCGAAATGCATTTAGGTGCAGCGTCGTGTGTTTCTTGCCGGAGGTAGAGCACTGGATAGGCGATGGGCCCTACCGGGTTACTGACCTTAGCCAAACTCCGAATGCCGGTAAGTGAGAGCGCGGCAGTGAGACTGTGGGGGATAAGCTCCATGGTCGAGAGGGAAACAGCCCAGAGCATCGACTAAGGCCCCTAAGCGTACGCTAAGTGGGAAAGGATGTGGAGTCGCACAGACAACCAGGAGGTTGGCTTAGAAGCAGCCACCCTTGAAAGAGTGCGTAATAGCTCACTGGTCTAGTGATTCCGCGCCGACAATGTAGCGGGGCTCAAGCGTACCGCCGAAGTCGTGTCATTCATACAATAGGGCCAACGCCTGTATGGATGGGTAGGGGAGCGTCGTGTGCCGGGTGAAGCTGCAGCGGAAGCTAGTGGTGGACGGTTCACGAGTGAGAATGCAGGCATGAGTAGCGATACATACGTGAGAAACGTGTGCGCCGATTGACTAAGGGTTCCTGGGTCAAGCTGATCTGCCCAGGGTAAGTCGGGACCTAAGGCGAGGCCGACAGGCGTAGTCGATGGATAACCGGTTGATATTCCGGTACCCGCTGTGAAGCGTCAAACATCGAATCAGGCGATGCTAAGTCCGTGAAGCCGTCCCGATCTCTTCGGAGTTGAGGGAAGTGGTGGAGCCGACGGACCAGACTTGTAGTAGGTGAGTGATGGGGTGACGCAGGAAGGTAGTCCAGCCCGGGCGATGGTTGTCCCGGGGTAAGGGTGTAGGACGTGAGGTAGGCAAATCCGCCTTGCATGAAGTCTGAGACCTGATGCCGAGCCGATTGTGGTGAAGTGGATGATCCTATGCTGTCGAGAAAAGCCTCTAGCGAGTTTCATGGCGGCCCGTACCCTAAACCGACTCAGGTAGTCAGGTAGAGAATACCGAGGCGTTCGGGTGAACTATGGTTAAGGAACTCGGCAAAATGCCCCCGTAACTTCGGGAGAAGGGGGGCCATCACTGGTGATGACATTTACTGTCTGAGCTGGGGGTGGCCGCAGAGACCAGCGAGAAGCGACTGTTTACTAAAAACACAGGTCCGTGCGAAGCCGTAAGGCGATGTATACGGACTGACGCCTGCCCGGTGCTGGAACGTTAAGGGGACCGGTTAGTGCGCTTTCGGGCGTGCGAAGCTGAGAACTTAAGCGCCAGTAAACGGCGGTGGTAACTATAACCATCCTAAGGTAGCGAAATTCCTTGTCGGGTAAGTTCCGACCTGCACGAATGGCGTAACGACTTCTCGACTGTCTCAACCATAGGCCCGGTGAAATTGCACTACGAGTAAAGATGCTCGTTTCGCGCAGAAGGACGGAAAGACCCCGGGACCTTTACTACAGTTTGATATTGGTGTTCGGTTCGGCTTGTGTAGGATAGGTGGGAGACTTTGAAGCGGGCACGCCAGTGTTCGTGGAGTCAACGTTGAAATACCACTCTGGTCGTGCTGGATGTCTAACCTCGGTCCGTGATCCGGATCAGGGACAGTGTCTGATGGGTAGTTTAACTGGGGCGGTTGCCTCCCAAAGAGTAACGGAGGCGCCCAAAGGTTCCCTCAGCCTGGTTGGTAATCAGGTGTTGAGTGTAAGTGCACAAGGGAGCTTGACTGTGAGACCGACGGGTCGAGCAGGGACGAAAGTCGGGACTAGTGATCCGGCGGTGGCTTGTGGAAGCGCCGTCGCTCAACGGATAAAAGGTACCCCGGGGATAACAGGCTGATCTTCCCCAAGAGTCCATATCGACGGGATGGTTTGGCACCTCGATGTCGGCTCGTCGCATCCTGGGGCTGGAGTCGGTCCCAAGGGTTGGGCTGTTCGCCCATTAAAGCGGTACGCGAGCTGGGTTTAGAACGTCGTGAGACAGTTCGGTCCCTATCCTCTGTGCGCGTAGGAATATTGAGAAGGGCTGTCCCTAGTACGAGAGGACCGGGACGGACGAACCTCTGGTGTGCCAGTTGTCCTGCCAAGGGCATGGCTGGTTGGCTACGTTCGGAAAGGATAACCGCTGAAAGCATCTAAGCGGGAAGCCTGCTTCGAGATGAGTATTCCCACCCCCTTTGAGGGGTTAAGGCTCCCAGTAGACGACTGGGTTGATAGGCCAGATCTGGAAGCCCGGTAACGGGTGGAGGTGACTGGTACTAATAGGCCGAGGGCTTGTCCTCAGTTGCTCGCGTCCACTGTGTTGGTTCTGAAACCACGAACAACCCCGTATGTCGGGCCACGACTACGGTGCGGTTGTCAGTTTCATAGTGTTTCGGTGGTCATAGCATGAGGGAAACGCCCGGTTACATTCCGAACCCGGAAGCTAAGCCTCATAGCGCCGATGGTACTGCAGGGGGGACCCTGTGGGAGAGTAGGACGCCGCCGAAATCATCTTGATAAGAGCTGGTCCCTGAACTTCGGTTCAGGGACCAGCTCTTTTTTGTTTTGTGTTACCTGCCGTTCACGTTGCGCAGCCAACATCCGCAGACATGGGCACAGTTGCAATGTTGCGCGCCGCAGGTGTCGGTACCGGTGACGAGGTCGTCGTGCCGGCCTTCGGCAATGTCGAGGTCGCCGAGGCCGTCGTCACCGCGGGGGCCGTGCCGGTCTTCGCCGACATAGAGCCGTCGACGTACTGCCTCGATCCTGATGCCGTCGCCGCCGTGGTGACCCCGCGTACGGCCGCCGTCGTCGTGGTCCACCGCTTCGGGAACCAGGCCGACATGGGCCTGCTGCGGGGCGTGGGGCAGCGGCACGGGCTTCTCGTCCTGGAGCAGGGCGACTTGGGGGAGTCGCACGACGGGCAGGCGCGGCGGCGGGCGCACGCCGCTTATCTCAGTGGGCGGCTCAGTGGCGTCGTGACGCCGACCGGTGGCGCCGGGCACAGCTTCCAGCAGTACGTCGTGCGGGTGCCGGGGAACGGGCGGCCCGACCGGGACGCGTTCGCACGGGCCGTACGGGTCAAGGGAGTTGACTGCCGGGTGCCGGTGAAGACGCCGGTGCACCGCATGCCGGAGTTCTGGCGGGACGTGGTGCTTCCGCAGACCGAGCGGGCCGCCGACGAGACACTGGCGCTGCCCGTCGACGCGTCGATGTCGCGGCGGGACCTGCAGCGCCTGGTCTCCGCCTGCAACGCGCTCGGTGGGCTTCTCCAACCGGCCTTCTGACGAATGGGCGGATGAAGCGGATGAATGGGCGCGACGAAGATGAATGGGCGCGATGAATCGGCGGTTCGAGAGGCCTTCGATTTCGGGTATGATCTATCTCGTTGCCAAGCGGGAAACCGCGAAGGCGACAGGCCCCTATAGCTCAGTCGGTAGAGCGTCTCCATGGTAAGGAGAAGGTCAGCGGTTCGATTCCGCTTGGGGGCTCAATGTGTGAAGGACCCCGCCCGGTTGGGCGGGGTCCTTTTGCGTTTCCGGAGGCCCGGGGCGCTGTGGCCCCCGGACTGCGTCAGTCCTTCTGGAGGCCGGGGACGCGCATCGCGAGGATCGCCATGTCGTCCGACGGGGCGTCCGTGGCGAAGCGCTCCACCGCGCGCATGATGCGGCCGGCGACCGCGCCCGCCGTCAGGCCCGTGCACGTGGTGAGGACGTCCGCGAGGCCGTCGTCACCGAGCATGCGGGTGCCCTCGCGGCGCTCGGTGACGCCGTCGGTCACGCAGAGCAGGACGTCGCCGGGGTCGAGCGTCATCGTCTGTTCGTAGAGCTCCAGGTCGTCCATGACGCCGAGCAGGGGCTGCGGTTCCGCGTACGGCTCGACCGTGCCGTCCTGGCGAAGGCGGAGCGGGAGCGGGTGTCCGGCGCAGACGACCTTCAGGACGGCCGAGCCGTCCTCCTGGGGCCACAGCTCGCCGTACAGGAGCGTGAGGAAGCGGCTGCGGGCGCCCTCGTCGAGGATCGCCGCGTTCAGGCGCTCCAGGACCGCGGGGCCGCCGAAGCCCTCGCGGGCGAGCAGGCGCAGGGCGTGCCGGGCCAGGCCCGTGACGGCCGCCGCCTCCGGGCCCGTGCCGCAGACGTCGCCGATCGCGAAGCCGTACGCGCCGTCGCGGATCGGGAAGAGGTCGTAGAAGTCGCCGCCGACTTCGTTGCCCTCGCCTGCCGCGCGGTAGATGACCTCGACCTCGACGCCGGGGACCTGCGGGAGTCCCGGCGGCAGCAGGCTGCGCTGGAGGGACTGGCTGATGGCCATGCGCTCGGAGTAGAGGCGGGCGTTGTCCAGGGCGAGAGCGGCTCGGCGGGAGAGATCTTCGGCCAATTCCAGGATCTCTTGGCGGAAGTGTTCGTCGGAGGGCTTGCCGAGGGTCAGCATGCCGATGACGCGGTTGCGGGCGACCAGGGGCAGGACCACGGTCTCGCCGCCCACCGCCGATGCCGTGGAGAGCGTCGTGCCGATGCCCGAGCTCAGGGTCATGGGCTCGCCGAGGCCCAGGCTGCGCATCGAGGAGCGCAGCGCAGCCTGGTGCGCGGCCTCGGAGGGGGCCGCCCAGACGCGGGCGCCCGGGGTGGGTACCGGGTCGGGCGGGGCGATCTTGGAGAGGAGTGCCTTGAGGCCGTCGATGCGCTCCTCGTCCTCGTGCAGGACGTACGAGAGGTAGGGCTCGGCCGACTGGTCGGCGATGGTGTAGACGGCGCACCAGGTGGCGAGCGTCGGCACCGTCATCTGGGCCATGAGCGCGAGGGTCTGGTCGCGGTCCAGGGTGCCCGCGAGCAGGTCGGACGCCTCGACCAGGAAGGAGAGGGAGCCGCGGCGCAGCCGTTCCAGCTCGCCGAGGCGGGCGGACTCCACGGCAAGGGCGATCCGGTCGGCGGCGAACTGGAGGCGCAGCGCCTCTTCGTTCGAGTACCGGTCGGGGGCCTCGGCGGCGACGCCGAGGGATCCGGTGAGGCGGCCCTCGACCTTGAGGGGGACCGTGACGACCGAGCGCATGCCCGTGCCGCCGAGCAGCGGGACGGCGCCGGGGACGACGGTGAGGTCCTCGTGGACGGCGGGCATGCGGGCCGAGCCGTAGCGCCCGGGACCCGCCTCTACGGGGACGCGGGCGAAGCGCTGGCGGGCCGAGGGCAGGCCGGTGGAGGCGCGGACCTCCAGCTCGGTCTCGTCGTCGGTGGCCAGGAGCAGGAAGGCGGCGTCGCCGTCCAGCATGTCGCGGGCGCGCTCGACGGTGCGCTGGAGCAATCCGTCGAGGTCGTCGGGGGCGGGGGAGCCGATGAAGACCTCGAAGGGGTCCGTGGCGTTCGGCTCGCTGAGCGTGCTCTGGTCGGGGTTCGGGCCGCGGAGCGGGGTCTGCAGCACCGCGCGCTCCTCGTCGCGTACGAGGAGGCAGACCGTGGACGGTTCGCCGTCGGTGTCGCGGACGCGCAGGTGCGAGGCGTAGACGGGCAGTACGCAGCCGTTGGAGCCGCGGATGCCGTAACTGCCTTCCCAGCGGGAGAGTTGGAGAGCCTCGGCGATGCCGGTGCTGGTGCCCGGGGTGTGCGGCCAGGCCGCGAAGTCGTTGAGCGGCTTGCCCATGACCTGCTCGGCGACGTACCCGAAGAGTTCTTCGGCGTCCTCGTTCCAGGCGGAGATGGCGCCGACGCGGTCGATCTGGACGACGGCGACGCGGACCCGGCCGTCGGCGATCGGGAGGAGGTCGGCCGGTAGGGCGGGGCCCGCGGTGCGGGTGCCCACCGGGCGGTCGGGGAGGTCGAGTTGGAACCAGACCTGCTTGTGGGTGGGGGTGTAGTCGACGCCCCAGCGGGTGGCCAGTGCCGCGCAGAGCTGGAGGCCGCGGCCGCCCTCGCGGTCGGGGCTGCCCGTGTTGACGGAGGACTGCTGGAGCGGGATCTCGCGCTCCGGGTAGCGGTCGGAGACTTCGATGCGTACGGCGTCCTCGGAGCGCAGGCACAGCACGTCGGCGGCCGTGCCCGCGTGCACCACGGCGTTGGTCACCAGCTCGCTGGTGAGGACGACGGCGTCGTCGACGACGTCCGTGAACCCCCAGCCCTGGAGGGTGTCGCGGACGAAGGAGCGGGCCGTCGCGACGGAACGTCCGACGGGGTCGAAGGTCGCAGCCGCGCGCGCGGTGATCACAGCACTCCTCGTACGAGTATCGACAGTATCGACTGTATCGACGCCCAGGTCTCCCGAACTCATGGTGCGGCCGCCCCTCCGATGCCCGCTTGTTCGTGTACCACCGCCCTGGCCGGGCAGGACCGGGGTGGTTGGACAGCCGGATGCAAGGTTACTTACCTTCGCCGTCCATGCTGATGCCGGTCGTCAGTGTTTCCGCCCGGAGGGTGTGCGGACGGTGTGCGAAGCTGCCGAACTGTTATGGCCTGGTTCAGCCATGGTGAAACACTGGGCAAGCTTCATGGAGAGAGCCCAGAACAACCCGAGCAGTACGGTCGACCCTTGCGGGAGGGACACAGTGGAGTCTGGCGCAGCGACGCGGGGCACTAAGACGCGCGCGAAAGACGGACAGTCCCTGAACAAACAGCGCAAACCGCGCAACGGGGCGACCGCTTCCGTGGACGCGGCGGCATTGAACAGGCTTCTGGCGGCGCTGGTGGCGATGCGGGACGGAAATTTCCGCAAGCGCCTCACCGTCTCCGGCGACGACGTCATGTCGGAGATCGCGGCTGTTTTCAATGAGGTGGCCGACCGGAATCTGCATCTGACAGGTGAGCTGTCACGGGTGCGGCGGATGGTCGGACGTGAGGGAAAACTCACGGAACGACTTGAGACCGGAGCGAGCGAGGGCTCGTGGGCGGCCGCGATCGACGCGTCGAACGCGCTCGTAGACGATCTCGTACGTCCCGTCTCCGAGGTCGGCAGGGTCCTCTCCGCCGTGGCCGACGGCGATCTCGAGCAGCGGATGGAGCTGCGGGCGCAGGCGGTCGACGGGAACGGGCATCCGCTGCGCGGCGAGTTCCTGAAGGTCGGCAGGACCGTCAACAACCTCGTCGACCAGCTCTCCACCTTCACCGACGAGGTCACCCGCGTGGCCAGCGAGGTCGGCACGGAGGGCAAGCTCGGCGGGCAGGCCAGGGTGCGGGGGATGTCCGGGTCCTGGAAGGACCTCACGGACTCCGTGAACACCATGGCGTACCGCCTGACCGCTCAGGTGCGGGACATCGCCCTGGTGACGACGGCGGTGGCCAAGGGTGACCTCTCCCGGAAGGTCACCGTCCATGTCGCGGGCGAGATGCTCGAGTTGAAGAACACCGTGAACACGATGGTGGACCAGCTCTCCTCGTTCTCCTCCGAGGTGACCCGGGTGGCCCGCGAGGTGGGCACGGAGGGCGAGCTCGGCGGGCAGGCGCAGGTGCCCGGGGTGGCCGGCGTGTGGAAGGACCTCACCGACTCGGTGAACCTCATGGCGGGCAACCTCACCGCGCAGGTGCGCGGGATCGCGGAGGTCACGACGGCGGTCGCCAACGGTGATCTGTCGCGGAAGGTCACGGTGAGCGCGCGCGGCGAGGTCGCCCAGCTCGCCGAGACGATCAACCAGATGACCGAGACGCTGCGCACGTTCGCGGACGAGGTCACGCGCGTGGCCAACGAGGTCGGTGCCGAGGGCCAGCTCGGCGGGCAGGCCAACGTGCCGGGCGCCGCGGGGACGTGGAAGGACCTGACGGACTCGGTCAACACGGTCTTCCGCAACCTCACCACGCAGGTGCGGGACATCGCGACGGTGACGACGGCGGTGGCGAGCGGCGATCTGTCGCAGAAGGTCACGGTCGACGTCGCGGGCGAGATGCTCGAGCTGAAGAACACCGTGAACACCATGGTCGACCAGCTCTCCGCCTTCGGTTCCGAAGTGACGCGTGTGGCGCGGGAGATCGGTGTCGAGGGTGAGCTCGGCGGGCAGGCGCAGGTGCAGGGCGCGGCCGGTACGTGGAAGGACCTGACGGACTCGGTCAACACCGCCTTCCGCAACCTCACCGGGCAGGTCCGCAACATCGCGCAGGTGACGACGGCGGTCGCCAACGGTGACCTGTCGCAGAAGGTCACCGTCGACGTGTCCGGCGAGATGCTGCAGCTGAAGAACACCGTGAACACGATGGTGGACCAGCTGTCGTCCTTCGCCGACCAGGTCACGCGGATGGCGCGCGACGTGGGCACCGAGGGGCGGCTCGGCGGGCAGGCGCGCGTGGACGGCGTCTCCGGCACCTGGAAGGACCTCACCGACTCCGTCAACTTCATGGCGGGGAACCTGACGTCGCAGGTGCGCCAGATCGCCCAGGTGACGACGGCCGTGGCTCGCGGTGATCTCTCCCAGAAGATCGAGGTCGACGCCCGGGGCGAGATCCTGGAGCTGAAGAACACCATCAACACGATGGTCGACCAGCTCTCCGCGTTCGCCGACCAGGTGACCAGGGTGGCCCGTGAGGTGGGCACGGAGGGGCGCCTGGGCGGGCAGGCGCAGGTGCCCGGCGTGGCCGGTGTGTGGCGCGATCTGACGGACTCCGTGAACGGCATGGCGGGGAACCTCACCGCGCAGGTGCGCAACATCGCGCAGGTCGCGACGGCGGTGGCCCGCGGTGACCTGTCGCAGAAGATCGACGTGGACGCGCGCGGCGAGATCCTGGAGCTCAAGAACACCCTGAACACGATGGTCGACCAGCTGTCCGCCTTCGCGGAGCAGGTCACGCGGGTCTCCCGCGAGGTGGGCACGGACGGCATCCTGGGCGGCCAGGCCGAGGTCCAGGGCGTCTCCGGGACCTGGAAGGACCTCACACAGTCCGTGAACGGCATGGCGAACAACCTCACCCTTCAGGTGCGGAACATCGCCGAGGTCACCACGGCCGTCGCCATGGGCGACCTCTCCAAGAAGATCACCGTCGACGCGAAGGGCGAGATCCTCGAACTCGTCACGACCGTCAACACGATGGTCGACCAGCTGTCGTCGTTCGCGGAGCAGGTCACGCGCGTGGCCCGCGAGGTGGGTACCGAGGGCCAGTTGGGCGGCCAGGCGCGGGTGCCGGGTGTCACCGGCATCTGGAAGGACCTGAGCGACAACGTCAACCTGATGGCCAACAACCTGACCAGCCAGGTGCGGAACATCTCGCAGGTCTCGGCCGCCGTCGCCAACGGTGACCTGACCAAGAAGGTCACGGTGGAGGCGCGCGGCGAGGTCGCGCAGCTCGCCGACACGGTCAACACCATGGTGACGACGCTGAGTTCGTTCGCCGACGAGGTCACGCGCGTGGCCCGCGAGGTGGGCACCGACGGCATCCTCGGCGGCCAGGCGCGCGTGCCGGGCGTCTCGGGTACGTGGAAGGACCTCACCGAGTCGGTGAACTCGATGGCGTCCAACCTGACCGGACAGGTCCGCAACATCGCGATGGTCACCACCGCGATCGCCAAGGGTGACCTGACCAAGAAGATCGACATCGACGCGCGCGGCGAGATCCTGGAGCTCAAGACCACCATCAACACGATGGTCGACCAGCTGTCGTCCTTCGCCGAGCAGGTCACCCGGGTCGCCCGCGAGGTAGGCACGGAGGGCCAGCTGGGCGGCCAGGCACGCGTGCGTGACGTCGACGGCACCTGGCGCGACCTCACCGAGTCCGTGAACGAGATGGCGGGGAACCTGACCCGTCAGGTGCGCGCCATCGCGAAGGTCGCCACCGCGGTGACCCGGGGCGACCTCAACCTGAAGATCGAGGTCGACGCGTCGGGCGAGATCCAGGTGCTTCAGGACAACATCAACACCATGATCGCCAACCTGCGCGACACCACCCTCGCCAACAAGGAGCAGGACTGGCTGAAGGGCAACCTGGCGCGGATCTCCGGCCTGATGCAGGGCCGCCGCGACCTGGAGGACGTCGCCTCGCTGATCATGAGTGAGCTGACGCCGGTCGTCTCGGCCCAGCACGGCGCCTTCTTCCTGGCGCTGCCCACGGACGACGCCACGGACCTCGGGGGCGACCACGAGGACGCGTACGAGCTGCGCATGCTGGGCAGCTACGGCTACTCCATGGGGTCCATGCCGACATCGTTCCGGCCCGGCGAGACCCTCATCGGCACGGCCGCCAAGGAGCGGCGCACGATCCTCGTGGAGAACGCGCCGTCCGGCTACCTGCGGATCGCGTCCGGCCTCGGGGAGGCGCCGCCCGCGCAGGTCATCGTGTTGCCGGTGCTCTTCGAAGGGACCGTCCTCGGCGTGATCGAGCTGGCAGCCTTCCAGCCCTTCACGCAGATCCAGAAGGACTTCCTCAGCCAGATCGCCGAGATGATCGCGACGAGCGTCAACACCATCAGCGTCAATACGAAGACCGAGGTGCTGCTCAAGCAGTCGCAGGAGCTGACCGAGCAACTGCGCGAGCGCTCGGCGGAGTTGGAGAACCGGCAGAAGGCGCTGCAGGACTCGAACGCGGAGCTGGAGGAGAAGGCGGAGCTGCTCGCCCAGCAGAACCGTGACATCGAGGTCAAGAACACCGAGATCGAAGAGGCGCGGCAGGTCCTCGAGGAGCGCGCCGAGCAGCTCGCGGTCTCGATGCGGTACAAGTCCGAGTTCCTGGCGAACATGTCGCACGAGCTGCGCACACCGCTCAACTCGCTGCTGATCCTCGCCAAGTTGCTCGCCGACAACGCCGACGCGAACCTCACCCCGAAGCAGGTCGAGTTTGCCGAAACGATCCACGGCGCGGGATCGGACCTGCTGCAGCTGATCAACGACATCCTCGACCTGTCGAAGGTCGAGGCGGGCAAGATGGACGTCTCCCCGACGCGCATCGCCCTGGTCCAACTCGTCGACTACGTAGAGGCCACTTTCCGTCCGCTGACCGCGGAGAAGGGCCTCGACTTCTCCGTACGGGTGTCCCCGGAGCTGCCCGCGACGCTGCACACGGACGAACAGCGCCTGCTCCAGGTGCTGCGCAACCTCCTGTCCAACGCGGTGAAGTTCACCGACTCCGGAGCGGTCGAGCTGGTCATCAGGCACGCGAACAACGACGTGCCCAACGCGATCCGCGAGCAGCTCCTGGAGGCGGGCTCGCTGCGTGACGCCGACGCCGATCTGATCGCCTTCTCGGTGACCGACACCGGCATCGGCATCGCGGCCAGCAAGATGCGGGTCATCTTCGAGGCCTTCAAGCAGGCGGACGGCACGACCAGCAGGAAGTACGGCGGCACGGGCCTCGGTCTGTCGATCAGCCGGGAGATCGCGCGGCTGCTCGGCGGCGAGATCCACGCCCAGAGCGAACCGGGCCGCGGCTCGACCTTCACGCTCTATTTGCCGCTGCACCCGAGCGAACTGCCGCCCCAGGGCTACACGCAGCTGGCGGCCCCGGCCGCGCCGCGTGAACTGCCCGCCGTCGAGCAGTCCACGGCGGCCGACGCCGCGGTGCCGATCGAGGGCACCGTGGTGCGCCACGAGGCGCCCACGGGGCCCTCGGCGCTCTTCAGGAGGCGGCGCAGGCCCGCACCCGCGCAGGAGCCTTCGGCTCTGCCCGCCGCGGACTCCCAGGAGCGGCGGCCGCAGGAACAGTGGCCCTCCGCGGCGACGGATGCGCCGTCCGCGAGGCCCGCGTTCCACTTCGGCGGCGAGAAGGTGCTGATCGTCGACGACGACATCCGCAACGTCTTCGCGCTCACGAGCGTCCTGGAACAGCACGGCCTGTCGGTGCTGTACGCGGAGAACGGCCGCGAGGGAATCGAAGTCCTGGAACAGCACGACGACGTGACGGTCGTTCTGATGGACATCATGATGCCGGAGATGGACGGGTACGCGACGACGACGGCGATCCGCAGGATGCCGCAGTTCGCCGGGCTCCCGATCATCGCGCTCACCGCGAAGGCGATGAAGGGCGATCGCGAGAAGGCGATCGACTCCGGAGCTTCCGACTACGTCACGAAGCCGGTCGACCCCGACCACCTGTTGTCGGTGATGGAGCAGTGGATGCGCGCGGAGTGACCGAGAACCGGCTTCGTCACACGGAGTTGCTGACAGAGTGTGGCCGAGGCCGTGTAGAACCGCGGTATTCGGGGAACCTTCTGGTCTCCCACCGCGTTTCTGCTACGTGCACAGTGACATCGCGGTGACAGGGTGTGGCGACAGGCGGGGTGCGGCTACCATGACCGGCACAAGGACGGACGGCGCAAGGGAGTCGTCCTCTGGGGCGGCGCCCGGTGTACCGCCGGGGCGAGGAGGGCGGGCCATGGTGCAGAAGGCCAAGATCCTCCTGGTCGATGACCGGCCGGAGAATCTGCTGGCGCTGGAGGCCATCCTCTCTGCGCTCGATCAGACACTGGTGCGGGCATCGTCCGGGGAGGAAGCGCTCAAAGCACTACTCACGGACGACTTCGCGGTCATCCTGCTGGACGTGCAGATGCCGGGAATGGACGGCTTCGAGACCGCGGCGCACATCAAGCGGCGGGAGCGGACCCGGGACATCCCGATCATCTTCCTCACCGCCATCAACCACGGACCGCATCACACGTTCCGCGGTTATGCCGCGGGAGCGGTGGACTACATCTCCAAGCCGTTCGACCCGTGGGTGCTGCGCGCGAAGGTCTCGGTGTTCGTCGAGCTGTACATGAAGAACTGCCAACTGCGGGAGCAGGCGGCCCTGCTGCGGCTCCAGCTCGAGGGCGGCGGCAAGTCCCCGGCGGGCGACGCGAAGGAGCCCGCGGGTCTGCTCGCGGAGCTCTCGGCGCGGCTCGCGGCCGTCGAGGAGCAGGCCGAGGCGCTCTCCAAACAGCTGGACGAGGAGTCGGCGGACGCGGCGGCGGTCGCCACGGCAGCCCATCTCGAACGCAAACTCACCGGGCTGCGCCGGGCTCTTGACGCACTGGAACCGGGCACAGGGAGCGGCACGCCCTCGGTCCCCTCACAGAACTGACGTGCCATGGAGCCCCGCGGGTCCGTTGATTCCCCGTCAGTTGACGGACCCCGCAGGGGCGACACAGGCGGGTGAAGCAGTGGGCACACGTGTCCACAGTGGCCCGCACCGGTAACCTCACACCCATGGCCTCACGTCAGTCCGCAGCCAAGAAGACGCCCGCGAAGAAGGCGGCCGCGCCGACGAAGGCTCCGGCGAAGAAGGCCGCTGCCAAACCGCCCGCCAAGAAGTCGGCGGCGAAGAAGGCGCCCGCAAAGAAGGCACCTGCCAAGAAGGCGCCCGCGAAGAAGCCCGCACCCAAGCCCGCGCCCAGCCCCACAGGGGGCGTGTACCGGCTCGTGCGCGCCGTCTGGCTCGGTGTCGCGCACGGGGTGGGCGCCATGTTCCGCGGCATAGGGCGGGGCGCCAAGGGCCTCGACCCGGCCCACCGCAAGGACGGGCTCGCGCTCCTGCTCCTCGGCATCGCGCTGATCGTCGCCGCGGGCACCTGGTCGAACCTGCGCGGCCCCGTCGGCGATCTCGTCGAGGTCCTGGTGACCGGCGCGTTCGGCCGCCTGGACCTCCTGGTGCCGCTGCTCCTGGGCGCCATCGCCGTCCGCCTCATCCGGCACCCGGAGAAGCCCGAGGCCAACGGCCGCATCGTGATCGGTCTGTCCGCCCTGGTCATCGGGGTGCTCGGGCAGGTCCACGTGGCGTGCGGTTCACCGGCCCGCAGCGACGGCATGCAGGCGATAAGGGACGCCGGAGGCCTGATCGGCTGGGGTGCGTCCACCCCGCTGATCTTCACCATGGGCGAGATCCTCGCGGTGCCGCTCCTCGTGCTCCTCACCGTCTTCGGGCTGCTCGTCGTCACGGCGACGCCCGTCAACGCCATCCCGCAGCGGCTGCGGCTGCTCGGCGTGAAGCTCGGCGTGATCCATGAGGAGCCCGAGGCCGACGACTTCACGCACGACGACGAGCGCTACGAGGACCAGTGGCGCGAGGCGCTGCCCGCGCGCTCCTCGCGGCGGCGCTCCGCCGCACCCGAGGAGTACGAGCCCGACCAGGCCGAGCAGGAGGCGCTCGCCAGGCGCCGCAGGCCGCGCAGGACTCCCGTACAGCCGGACATGGACCGTCCGATGGACGCCGTGGACGTGGCGGCCGCCGCGGCCGCCGCCCTGGACGGTGCCGTGCTGCACGGCATGCCGCCCTCGCCGCTGGTCGCCGATCTGACGCAGGGCGTGTCGGGGGAGCGGGAGGAGCGCGCGGAGCGCGAGCGTGCGGCCCCTGTGCCGACCGCGCGCGCCACGGACGCCCCCGTGCCCGGCAAGCTCAAGAAGAAGCCGGAGGCGCCCGCTGAGAGCCTCGTGCCGGACCTCACCAAGTCCTCGCCCGAAGCCCCGCGCGACCTGCCGCCGCGCGCCGAGCAGCTGCAGCTCTCCGGAGACATCACTTACTCGCTGCCCTCGCTCGACCTCCTGGAGCGCGGTGGGCCCGGCAAGTCGCGCAGCGCGGCCAATGACGCGGTCGTCGATTCGCTGTCGAACGTCTTTGCGGAGTTCAAGGTCGACGCGGACGTCACGGGCTTCACGCGCGGACCGACGGTCACCCGGTACGAGATCGAGCTCGGTCCCGCCGTGAAGGTCGAGAAGATCACGGCCCTCGCCAAGAACATCGCGTACGCCGTGGCATCCCCGGACGTGCGGATCATCTCGCCCATCCCCGGCAAGTCCGCGGTCGGCATCGAGATCCCGAACACCGACCGCGAGATGGTCAACGTGGGTGACGTGCTGCGCCTCGCGGACGCCGCCGAGGACGACCATCCGATGCTGGTGGCGCTCGGCAAGGATGTCGAGGGCGGCTACGTCATGGCGAACATGGCGAAGATGCCGCACATCCTGGTGGCCGGAGCCACCGGTTCCGGCAAGTCGTCCTGCATCAACTGCCTGATCACTTCGATCATGATAAGAGCGACGCCCGAGGACGTACGGATGGTCCTCGTGGACCCCAAGCGCGTCGAGCTCACCGCGTACGAGGGCATTCCGCACCTGATCACGCCGATCATCACCAACCCCAAGCGGGCCGCCGAGGCCCTCCAGTGGGTCGTACGCGAGATGGACCTGCGCTACGACGACCTCGCGGCGTTCGGCTACCGGCACATCGACGACTTCAACCAGGCCATCCGCGACGGCAAGCTCAAGACGCCCGAGGGCAGCGAGCGCGAGCTGAAGACGTATCCGTATCTGCTGGTGATCGTCGACGAGCTCGCGGACCTGATGATGGTCGCGCCGCGCGACGTCGAGGACTCGATCGTGCGCATCACGCAGCTCGCGCGTGCGGCCGGTATCCACCTGGTGCTCGCCACGCAGCGTCCGTCCGTGGACGTCGTGACCGGTCTGATCAAGGCGAACGTGCCGTCCCGGCTCGCCTTCGCGACCTCCTCGCTCGCCGACAGCCGCGTCATCCTCGACCAGCCGGGCGCCGAGAAGCTCATCGGAAAGGGTGACGGTCTGTTCCTGCCGATGGGCGCGAACAAGCCCACCCGTATGCAGGGCGCCTTCGTCACCGAGGACGAGATCCACGCCGTCGTCCAGCACTGCAAGGACCAGATGGCGCCGGTCTTCCGGGACGACGTCACGGTCGGCACCAAGCAGAAGAAGGAGATCGACGAGGACATCGGCGATGACCTCGATCTGCTGTGCCAGGCCGCTGAGCTGGTGGTTTCCACCCAGTTCGGGTCCACCTCGATGCTCCAGCGCAAGCTGCGCGTCGGCTTCGCCAAGGCGGGACGGCTGATGGACCTGATGGAGTCGCGCTCCATCGTGGGCCCGAGCGAGGGATCCAAGGCTCGTGACGTTCTTGTGAAACCTGATGAGCTGGACGGCGTGCTGGCCGTGATCCGCGGGGAGGCTCAGCCATAAGGGTGGGCTCGGCCATCAGGGTGGGCGGCTCACCCTTAAGGGATCGCCGGGCAACCGTTTCCCTTCGGCGTACGTCAAGTTGAGGGGGAGAACAGCACGATGTCCCACCATCGGGATGTCCGGCCATTCTGATGGCGTACAAACTCCGTCCGCCCGGTTGCCCCACCCTTTCAAGGCCCCCCTAAAATGAACCTCCGGCAGGTGGCTACACGCTCGAAAGGCGCCCCCGTGTCCATCGGCAACTCCCCTGAAGACGACCGCCCTTCAGACGACCGCCTCGCGGACGAGATCCCTTCGGGTGACCGTCCGGCCGACGACCGGCCCTCGATCGGCCAGGTCCTGCAGCAGGCGCGCGTCGCCGCCGGCCTGACGGTCGACGAGGTCAGCTCGTCCACCCGCGTGCGCATTCCGATCGTGCACGCGATCGAACAGGACGACTTCTCGCGATGCGGCGGCGACGTGTACGCCCGCGGCCACATCAGAACCCTGGCGCGCGCCGCGGGCGTCGATCCGGCCCCGCTCCTCGCCCAGTACGACGAAGGGCACGGCGGACACCCGCCCGCCCCCACCCCGGCGGCGCCCCTCTTCGAGGCCGAGCGCATCCGGTCCGAGCCGCGGCGGCCCAACTGGACCGCCGCCATGGTCGCCGCGATCGTCGCGGTGATCGGTTTCGTCGGCTTCACCGCGTTCAGCGGCGGTGACGACGGCGACGGCTCGAAGTCGGTCGCCGAGGGCTCCACGCCCGCCCCCTCCAAGACCGCGGAGAAGCCCAAGCCCCACAAGCCCGCCGACCCCAAGCCCGACCCGTCCGACAGCGCCATCGCCGGTGTCCCGCGCGACAAGGTCACGGTCAAGGTCGACGCCGCGGACGGCCGCAGCTGGATCTCGGCGAAGGACCACAGCGGACGCACCCTCTTCGACGGCGTGCTCGAGCAGGGCCAGGCCAAGACGTTCCAGGACAAGCAGAAGATCGCCCTCGTCCTCGGCGACGCCGGTGCGATCCAGCTCTACGTGAACGGCAAGCAGGTCGACAACGAATTCGAACCCGGTCAGGTCGAGCGCCTCACGTACACCAAGGGCGACCCCGAGGTCGGCTGAGCGGCAGGTCAGGGCCGGGAGCGCCGGAAGGCCCGGTGACGCGGCGGTGGCCCGGGGCTGACCGCCGGGTAACCCTGGCGGCGGGTGCCGAGGCGGGGACGAAGTAGTCTTGAGACCATGCCCGAACGCCGTACTGTCGCCCTTGTCACTCTTGGCTGCGCCCGTAACGAGGTGGACTCGGAGGAGCTCGCAGGCCGCTTGGAGGCGGACGGCTGGCAGCTCGTCGAGGACGCCGAGGACGCGGACGTAGCCGTCGTCAACACCTGTGGTTTCGTCGAGGCCGCCAAGAAGGACTCCGTCGACGCCCTCCTCGAAGCCAATGACCTCAAGGGGCACGGCAGGACGCAGGCCGTCGTCGCGGTCGGCTGCATGGCCGAGCGGTACGGCAAGGAGCTCGCCGACGCGCTGCCCGAGGCCGACGGCGTGCTCGGATTCGACGACTACTCCGACATCTCCAACCGCCTGAACACCATCCTCAGCGGTGGCAGCGTCGAGGCGCACACCCCGCGCGACCGGCGCAAGCTGCTGCCGATCAGCCCGGCCGAGCGACAGGACGCCCAGGCGGCCGTCGCGCTTCCCGGCCACGCGTCCGTCGAGCCCGCGGTCATCCCGCAGGACCTGCCCGAGGGCGTCGCGCCCGCTTCCGGGCCGCGCGCACCACTGCGCCGCCGCCTGGGCAGCAACCCCGTCGCCTCCGTGAAGCTGGCCTCCGGCTGCGACCGGCGCTGCTCCTTCTGCGCCATCCCTTCCTTCCGCGGCTCCTTCATCTCGCGCCGTCCCTCCGACGTGCTCGGTGAGACCCGCTGGCTCGCCGAGCAGGGCGTCAAGGAGGTCATGCTCGTCTCCGAGAACAACACCTCGTACGGCAAGGACCTCGGCGACATCCGGCTCCTGGAGACGCTGCTCCCCGAGCTCGCGGCCGTCGACGGCATCGAGCGGGTCCGCGTCAGCTACCTGCAGCCCGCCGAGATGCGGCCCGGCCTGATCGACGTGCTCACGTCGACCGAGAAGGTCGCCCCCTACTTCGACCTGTCCTTCCAGCACTCCGCCCCGGGCGTGCTGCGCGCCATGCGCCGCTTCGGGGACACCGACCGCTTCCTGGAGCTCCTGGAGACCATCAGGTCCAAGGCGCCGCAGGCCGGTGTGCGGTCCAACTTCATCGTGGGCTTCCCCGGTGAGAGCGAGGCCGACCTGGCGGAGCTCGAGCGGTTCCTGACGGGCGCGCGACTGGATGCCATCGGCGTCTTCGGATACTCCGACGAGGAGGGCACCGAAGCCGCGACATACGAGGAGAAGCTCGACCAGGACGTCGTCGACGCGCGCCTCGCGCACATCGCGCGGCTCGCGGAGGAGCTCACCTCGCAGCGCGCGGACGAGCGGCTCGGCGAGAGCGTCGAGGTCCTCGTGGAGTCCCTCGACGAGGAGGAAGGCCCGCTCGGCAGGGCCGCGCACCAGGCCCCGGAGACGGACGGCCAGATCCGCTTGACGGGCGCCACGGGTGGGGCCGGTCTCGAGGTCGGTCGTATGGTCGTGGCAAAGGTCGTCGGCACGGAGGGCGTGGACTTGGTGGCTGAGTGTCTAGAGGAGGCCGGCAGATGACCGGAGTCCCGGCATCCGCGTCTGGCGGCTCCGGCGCGCAGCCGGTGCGCGGCGGGAAGCTGGGCGCTGCGGCCGTCAACCAGGCCAGCCTGTGGAACGTCGCGAATCTGCTGACGATGGTCCGGCTGCTGCTCGTGCCGGGCTTCGTGATGCTGCTCCTCGGCAACGGCGGGTACGACCCGGCGTGGCGTGCCTTCGCTTGGGCCGCCTTCGCCGTCGCCATGATCACCGACCTCTTCGACGGCCATCTGGCGCGCACGTACAACCTGGTCACGGACTTCGGGAAGATCGCCGATCCGATCGCCGACAAAGCGATCATGGGCGCCGCGCTGATCTGTCTGTCCTGGCTCGGGGACCTGCCCTGGTGGGTGACCGGGGTCATTCTCGGGCGTGAGCTCGGGATCACGCTGCTGCGGTTCTGGGTGATCCGCTATGGAGTCATTCCGGCCAGTCGCGGCGGCAAGATGAAGACGCTCGCGCAGGGCACGGCCGTCGGGATGTACGTCCTGGCGCTGACCGGGCCGCTCGCGACGCTGCGGTTCTGGGTGATGGCGGTCGCCGTGGTGCTGACCGTGGTGACCGGGCTCGACTACGTGAAGCAGGCCGTGGTGCTGCGCAGGCAGGGCATGGCCCAGGCGCGGGAGTCCGCCGTCGAGGCGGCCGAGGAGGCCGCGAAGTGACGTCCCCCGGGCTCTCGGCCACCGCGGTGTCGGCGAGCGGGCTGCTGCGTCTGCTGGCCGCGCGGGGCGAGACGCTCGCCGTGGCGGAGTCGCTGACCGGGGGCCTGGTGGCCGCCGAGATCACGGCGGCGCCCGGGGCTTCGAAGGTCTTCCGGGGGTCCGTCACCGCCTACGCCACCGACCTCAAGCGGGACGTGCTGGGCGTCGACGGCACTCTGCTGGCCGAGCGCGGGGCCGTGGACCCGGAGGTCGCGCGGCAGATGGCGGACGGTGTGCGCAAGGTGCTCGGCGCGGACTGGGGGATCGCGACCACCGGCGTCGCGGGCCCGGATCCGCAGGACGGGCAGGCCGTCGGGACCGTGTATCTGGCGATCGCGGGTCCGGATGTCGAAGGCATGCGCGGTTACGCCGATGGCGGAGCCGAGGGGAAAGTGACCGCCCCACGGTTGAACGGCGACCGTTCGGAAATTCGTATGGAGAGTGTACGGAGCGTGCTCACACTGCTTCTCGAGCGGCTCTCCGGCGAACGTGCCGAGAATGGGCGGGCACAGGATACGGAACAGAACGGGGGGAATTGATGTTTGCAGCCCTGAGTGAACACGACATCGCTCCCCGCACGGCCGCCGCGCGAGGCGGTACGGTGGGGCGTGAAGGATGCGGCTACGCGGTCCGAGGAGGGAGCCACCGATGATTCTGCTCCGTCGCCTGCTGGGTGACGTGCTGCGTCGGCAGCGCCAGCGCCAGGGCCGTACTCTGCGCGAAGTCTCCTCGTCCGCCCGAGTCTCGCTCGGCTATCTCTCCGAGGTGGAGCGGGGGCAGAAGGAGGCATCCTCCGAACTGCTTTCCGCGATCTGCGACGCGCTTGACGTACGGATGTCCGAGCTCATGCGTGAAGTGAGCGATGAACTGTCGCTCGCCGAGCTGGCTGCGTCTGCAGCAGCGGAACCGGTGCGCGCACCGGTTCGCCCGATGCTCAATTCCGTCTCCGTGGCCGGTGTGCCACCGGAACGGGTAACGATCAAGGCGCCCGCGGAGGCGGTGGACGTCGTCGCCGCGTGATGTCGCGCTGATGGTGTTCGCTCCCTGAGCGCTCATGTTGGTGAAAGCCCTGGCCGGGTAACCGGCCAGGGCTTTCGTGTTTCCATACGGGCGGAAGCGCACGAAAGTACCCCGAAGTGACCTATATGGCTCTTATATGCCATGGTTGGTGGGGATTTCTCTTGTTCGTGGATGAGTTGGAGGAGACAGATGTACGTCGTGAAGAGCCCGCTGTCCGACGCGGATCTCAAGACGGTCTCGGAGGCGCTGCAGGGCGCGCTCGTGGACCTGGTCGACCTGTCGCTGGTGGCCAAGCAGATCCACTGGAACGTGGTCGGCCCGCGCTTCCGCTCCGTGCACCTTCAGCTCGACGAGGTCGTGGACACGGCCAGGCTGCACTCCGACACCGTCGCGGAGCGCGCCTCGACGCTGGGCGTATCGCCCGACGGCCGCGCCGTCACGGTGGCGCGGACCAGCGGCATCGGCACGGTCGGGGACGGCTGGGTCAAGGACGCGGACGCGGTGGGGACGCTCGTGGACGCGCTCGGCGCCGTGATCACGCGGATGCGCGAGCGGGTCGGGGCGACCGGTGACGCGGACCCGGTCAGCCAGGACATCTTCATCGGGATCACGGCCGACCTGGAGAAGCACCACTGGATGTTCCAGGCGGAGAACAGCTGACGGCAGGTGCGGGCCCGCGGGCGTGGGAGCGCCGCGGGGGAGCGAGGGGGCGCCCTCGTGCGGTACGGGGGTGACCCCGTGTCGTGCGGGGGCGCTTCTGTTCGCCGTGATGCCTCCGGTGGCCTCGGTACGCCCTCCCGTGGGGTGAAGCGGGACGTTTAGCGTTTTACGTCGATCCCAGGTCGGGCGGGAGGTGGCAGTCGTGGCAGCAGCCGTGAGCGGGGCGGCGGCCGTGATGTGGCGTCTGGCGCGCTGGCTGCCCGCTCTGGGGCTCGGCGCGCTGTGGTGGTGGGGCGTGCTGAGGCTCGCCCTCGCGCCCGACGCGGGAGTGCTCGAGGGCGCGGTCGCGGCCGGGGGCTGGGGGCTGAGCGTGCTTCCCGTGCACTGTGTGTCGAAGGCGCGGGCGGCCGGTGTGGCGAGGCCCGGGGGCCGGCGGCATGCCCGGCGGCCGGACGGTGCGCTGCGGTGGCCCGGGGAGCGTACGGCCGCGAGGTGCCGGGCCCGCGTGGTGTCGGCGGCGGGGCGGCTGCGGGGGCAGGTCACCACGGCATGGCGACGCCGCCGTTCGGGCGGAGGATCTGACCGGTCGTGAAGGCCGAGGCGTCGGACGCCAGGTGCAGTACGGCGTGCGCGATGTCGGCCGGTTCGCCGACGCGGCCCAGGGGGGACATGCGGGCCATGAATCCCTCGGTGTGGGTCTGCGCCTCGGCGTCGTGCCGGTGGGTCATGGGGGTGCGGATCCAGCCCGGCGCCACGGCGTTGACGCGGATGCCGTGGGGGCCCACTTCGGTGGCGAGGGTCTTGGTGAGCTGGACGACGGCTGCCTTGGCCGCGCCGTAGCAGAGGAGGCCGGGACCGCCGGTGTCCACGGCGCCGGAGGCCATGGTGATGATGCTGCCCTTGGTGCCGACGGTGTGGGTGGTGGGCGTGGCGGCTTTGAGCATGGTGCGGGCCGCTGCCTGACAGGCGTACAGGACGCCCTTGAAGTTGATGTTCAGGACGCGGTCGAGGTCCTCGTCGGTGGTCTCCAGGACCGGGCTGCTGTGCATGATTCCGGCGATGGCCGCCATGATGTCGAGGCGGCCGCCGGATGCTTCCGCCGCGGCGGCCACGGCCTCGTCGACCTGCGCCCTGTCGGACACGTCCAGCGGGTGGATGTGGGCGGTGCCGCCGCTCTCCTTGATGAGCGCGGCGGTCTCGTGGAGTCCCTGGGGGTCGCGGTCGGCGCAGTGGACGGTGGCGCCCGCCTCCGCGAGGAGCAGGGCCGAGGCGCGGCCGATGCCACTGGCGGCGCCGGTGAGGAAAGCGGTGCGTCCGGTGAGGTCGTACGCCTTGAGGGACATGACGGGACGGTACGGCGGGATCTGACGGGGCGTCAACTGGCTTGGTGAGATGGGTTGGTGCGGTGCGTTGGTGCGGGTCTCAGGGGGTGGGGCCCTGCTGGCAGGTGGGGCACCAGTACGTGGGGCGGCTGCGGGAGCCGTCGCCCTGTTCGGCGGTACGCACGGGGGTGCCGCAGCGCAGACAGGGGCGGGGCGCGCGGCCGTAGACGTACAGGCGCTGGTCGGGGCGGGGGCGGCCGGTGGTGGTGCGCGAGGGGCGGTCGCGGTTGGCCTCCAGGAGCTTCTTGGCGAGGACCGGCAGGCGGGCGGCCGTGTCTTCGGGGAGCTCGCCCACGGGGAGCCAGGGGGTGACACCGAGTACGAAACAGAGCTCGCTCTTGTAGATGTTGCCGATGCCCGCGAGATTCCGCTGGTCCAGGAGGGCTTCGCCGAGCGGGCGGTCGGGGGCCGCGAGGAGGTTGGCGAGGGCGCGGTCGGGATTCCAGTCGGGGCCGAGGAGGTCGGGGCCCAGGTGGCCCACGGCCTTGTGCTCGTCGGTGGTGCGGAGCAGTTCGAGCACGGGCAGGCGGTAGCCGACGGCGATGTGCTCGGGGTTGCCGATGATCGCCCGGATCTGGTGCCCGGGGCCACCTCGCCAGCGCTCGCCCGGGGCGTACACGCGCCACGAGCCGTCCATGCGGAGGTGGGAGTGCAGGGTGAGCCCGCCCTCGACGCGGGTGAGGAGGTGCTTGCCGCGCGGGGTCACGTCCAGGACGGCACGCCCGGTGAGGTCGACCGTCGCGAGCTTGGGGACGCGCAGGTCGGAGCGGGTGATGCTGCGCCCGGCAAGCGCGGCGTGCAGCCGCCGGGCCGCCTGGTGGACGGTGTCTCCTTCGGGCATGGGTTCAGGGTGGCACGGCGGGGAGTCGTGTGCCCTGTGCGTGTGCGGGGTCAGGCGCGTAGGCGTAGGCCGCGGGGTGTGGCGTGGAAGCCGGAGCCTTCCAGGAGGGGGGCGAAGGGGGAGGTCAGGGCGGAGGTGCCGTTGACGCGCTCGACGGTGACCGTGCCGAGTGAGCCCGCGCGGGCCGCGGTGGCCAGGGCTTCGGCGGCGGCGTGCAGGCGGGGGTCCTCGTCGATCGGGCTCTCCGGAGTGGCGGGCCAGGCCAGGAGGGTCTTGCCGCCCCGCTCCATGTAGAGGGTCAGTTCTCCGTCGACCAGGACGACCAGGGAGCCTGCCTTGCGGCCCGGCTTGTGGCCCGCGTCGTTCGGCGGCTCGGGCCAGGGCAGGGCCGCGCCGTAGGCATTGGCCGGGTCGGCGGCGGCGAGGATGACGGCGGACTGGGTGCCGGAGGAGAGTGAACCGTCCGTCCGCTCCCGGGAGTTCGCCGTGGCGCGCAGGCGGTCCACCGCGCCGTCCATCGCGAACTGGGCGGCGCCGAGGCCTTCGACGACATAGCCGCGGCGCGCCTGGCCGCTGTCCTCGAACGCCGAAAGGACGCGGTACGTCGCCGAGAAGCCGCCCTCGACGCCTTCGGCCGCCACCGCGCCCCGGGTGACCACGCCGTGGCGGTCGAGGAGGGTGCGGGCCAGTGCGTGGGCGCGCAGGGTGGGGTCGGGTTCGCGCAGGGGGAGCAGGGACCAGCGGCCCGCGACCGTCGGGGGGCCGGTGCGGGAAGCGGGTCGGGCGGCGGCGGTCAGGCTGCCGTAGCGCCCGCGCGGGATGCTGCGTTTGGCGCGGTGGGCCGTGGCGCCCGCGGTGCGGCCCGAGCCGAGGAGCGAGCGCATCGGGGCGAGCGTGTCGTTCGTGAGCCGTCCCGACCAGGTCAGGTCCCAGACCGCGTCGGCCAGTTGGGGATCGGTGGCGTCCGGGTGGGTGGTGGCGCGGACCTGGTCGGCGATCTGGCGGAAGAAGAGGCCGTAGCCCCCGGAGAGGGCGTCCAGGACGGACTGGTGCAGCGCGGTGAGCTCCAGGGGGTGCGGGGGCGGCAGGAGCAGGGGCGCGGCGTCGGCCAGGTAGAGGGAGACCCAGCCGTCCTTTCCCGGCAGGGATCCCGCACCGGCCCAGACCACCTCGCCCGCCGCGGTGAGTTCGTCGAGCATCGCGGGGGCGTACCCCGAGACGCGGGAGGGCAGCACGAGCTTCTCCAGGGCGGAGGCGGGGACGGTCGCGCCCTGGAGCTGCTCGATGGCCCGCACCAGGCCGTCGACACCGCGCAGGCCGTGTCCGCCCAGGTGCTGCCACTGGGGCAGGAACTGGGCGAGTGCGGCCGGTGGCACCGGCTCCAGTTCGTGCCGCAGGGCCGCGAGCGAGCGGCGGCGCAGTCGGCGCAGGACCGCCGCGTCACACCACTCCTGGCCGATGCCCGCCGGGTGGAACTCTCCTTGTACGACGCGGCCGTTCGCCGCGAGGCGTTGCAGCGCGCCCTCCGTGACCGCCGCGCCGAGGCCGAAGCGGGCGGCCGCGGCGGCTGACGTGAAGGGGCCGTGCGTACGCGCGAAGCGGGCGAGGAGGTCGCCGAGCGGGTCCTTGACCGGCTCCGTGAAGGCCTCGGGCACGCCCACGGGCAGCGCCGTGCCGAGGGCGTCGCGCAGGCGGCCCGCGTCCTCGATCGCCGCCCAGTGGTCGGTCCCGGCGATCCTGACCCGGATGGCGCGGCGGGCCGATGACAGCTCCTCGGCCCACTCCGGCTCGGCGCCGCGCTCGGCCAACTCGCCCTCGGTGAGAGGGCCGAGGAGCCGCAGCAGGTCGGCGACGCCCTCGGCGTCCTTGGCGCGGCGGTCCTCCGTACGCCACTGGAGCTCCTGCTCGAGCTCCGTGAGGACGTCCGCGTCGAGCAGCTCGCGCAGCTCCGCCTGGCCGAGCAGCTCGGCGAGCAGCCGGGAGTCCAGGGAGAGGGCCGCCGCCCGCCGCTCGGCGAGGGGGGAGTCGCCCTCGTACAGGAACTGCGCCACGTATCCGAAGAGGAGCGAGCGGGCGAAGGGGGAGGGCTCGGGGGTGGTGACCTCGACGAGGCGGACGCGGCGGGACTCGATGTCCCCCATCAGTTCCGTGAGGCCCGGTACGTCGAAGACGTCCTGGAGGCACTCCCTGACCGCTTCGAGGACGATCGGGAACGAACCGAACTCGCTGGCCACTTCGAGCAGTTGAGCGGCGCGCTGGCGCTGCTGCCAGAGCGGGGTGCGCTTGCCGGGGCTGCGGCGCGGAAGCAGCAGCGCGCGGGCGGCGCACTCGCGAAAGCGCGAGGCGAACAGGGCCGAGCCGCCCACCTGGTCGGTGACGATCTGGTGGACCTCGCCCTTGTCGAAGGCGACGTCGCCCGCGCCGATGGGTGCCTTCTCTGCGTCGTACTCCATGGAGGGCGCGCTCGGCTCCTGGTCGAGCAGGTCAAGGCCCATCAGGTCGGCGTCGGGCAGGCGCAGCACGATGCCGTCGTCGGCGTGCATGACCTGCGCGTCCATGCCGTACCGCTCGGTGAGGCGGGCGCCGAGCGCGAGGGCCCAAGGGGCGTGCACCTGGGCGCCGAAGGGGGAGTGCACGACGACGCGCCAGTCGCCCAGCTCGTCGCGGAACCGTTCGACGACGATCGTGCGGTCGTCCGGGATGTGGCCGCAGGCCTCACGCTGCTCGGCGAGGTACGTCAGGACGTTGTCCGCGGCCCAGGCGTCCAGGCCCGCGGCGAGGAGACGCGCGCGTGCCCGCTCCTGCGGGAGCGCCCCGACCTCCCGGAGGAACGCGCCGAGGGCCCGCCCCAGTTCGAGGGGGCGCCCCAGCTGGTCGCCCTTCCAGAAGGGGAGCCGACCGGGGACACCGGGGGCGGGGGAGACGAGCACGCGATCGCGTGTGATGTCCTCGATGCGCCAGGAACTCGTGCCCAGGGTGAAGACGTCGCCCACCCGGGACTCGTACACCATCTCCTCGTCGAGCTCTCCGACGCGGCCGCCGCCCTTCTTGGGGTCGGCGCCCGCGAGGAAGACTCCGAAGAGGCCGCGGTCGGGAATCGTGCCCCCGGAGGTGACGGCGAGGCGCTGTGCGCCCGGGCGGCCGGTGACCGTGCCCGCGACGCGGTCCCAGACCACGCGCGGGCGCAACTCGGCGAAGGCGTCGGAGGGATAGCGGCCCGCCAGCATGTCGAGGACCGCCGTGAACGCGGACTCCGGGAGAGAGGCGAAGGAGGCGGCCCCGCGGACCGTGGCAAGGAGGTCGTCGACCTGCCAGGTGTCCAGCGCGACCATCGCGACCAGCTGCTGGGCCAGTACGTCCAGAGGGTTGGCGGGGACGCGGAGCGACTCGATGGCGCCGGTGCGCATGCGTTCGGTGACGACGGCGGCCTGGACCAGGTCGCCCCGGTACTTGGGGAAGACGACTCCCGTGGAGACCGCGCCCACCTGGTGGCCCGCCCGGCCCACGCGCTGCAGCCCGGAGGCGACGGACGGCGGCGACTCGACCTGCACGACCAGGTCGACCGCGCCCATGTCGATGCCCAGCTCCAGGCTGGACGTGGCGACCACGGCGGGCAGCCTGCCCGCCTTGAGGTCCTCCTCGACCTGCGCCCGCTGCTCCTTGGAGACCGAGCCGTGGTGGGCGCGGGCCAGGACGGGCGGGGCGCCCTTGGCGGCGCCCGACTCGGCCATCAGCTCCGCGGGGGAGTGGTCTTCGGGGAGCGCCTCGCCGGTCGCCCGCTCGTACGCGATCTCGTTCAGGCGGTTGCACAGGCGCTCCGCGAGGCGGCGGGAGTTGGCGAAGACGATCGTCGAGCGGTGCGCCTGGACGAGGTCGGTGATGCGCTCCTCGACGTGCGGCCAGATCGAGGGGCGCTCGGCGCCCTCTTCGGAGTCGGCGACCGGGGAGCCGCCCAGCTCGGCGAGGTCCTCGACGGGGACGACCACCGACAGGTCGAACTCCTTGCCGGACGGCGGCTGGACGATCTCCACCTTGCGCTGCGGGGAGAGGTAGCGCGCCACCTCGTCCACCGGCCGCACGGTCGCGGAGAGGCCGATGCGGCGCGCGGGCCTCGGCAGCAGCTGGTCGAGCCGCTCCAGGGACAGGGCGAGGTGGGCGCCGCGCTTGGTGCCCGCGACCGCGTGCACCTCGTCCAGGATGATCGTCTCGATGCCGGTCAGCGCGTCCCGCGCGGCGGACGTCAGCATCAGGAAGAGCGACTCGGGCGTGGTGATCAGGATGTCCGGCGGCCTGGTCGACAGGGCTCGGCGCTCGGCGGCCGGGGTGTCGCCCGAGCGGATGCCGACCCGTACCTCGGGCTCCGGCAGGCCGAGGCGCACCGACTCCTGGCGGATGCCGGTCAGCGGACTGCGCAGATTGCGCTCCACGTCGACCGCGAGGGCCTTCAGCGGCGACACGTAGAGCACCCGGCAGCGCTTCTTGGGGTCGGCGGGCGGCGGGGTCGAGGCCAGCTGGTCCAGCGCGGCGAGGAACGCGGCCAGGGTCTTGCCGGAGCCGGTCGGCGCGACGACCAGCACGTCGGAGCCCTCGGCGATCGCCTGCCACGCCCCTGCCTGGGCGTCGGTGGGCGCGGAGAAGGCACCGGTGAACCAGCCGCGGGTCGCGGGCGAGAACCCGGCGAGAGCGGCGTGGGCGCTGGGGGCGCTGGGCGCGGACCTGACCATGCCCCCATCGTGCACCCCACCACTGACAACACCCCTGACAACCGCGTCCACCTGCGAAATCACGGTGAGCACAAGGGCCCGGACGCGCAGAATGGGGGCATGGCGGGTTCGGCGGAGCAGGCACGGCACTGGCGGTACGCCGAGCTGCCCGGCGTCGACCTGCTGCAGGCCCGCTACATCCACAAGACGTTCGTCCGGCACACCCATGAGCACTTCGTGATCGCCGCGATCGCCGAGGGCGTCGACGTCTTCCAGCACGGCGGCGGCGAGCAGGCCGCGGGGCCGGGCGCCCTCGCCCTGATCAATCCCGACACCGCGCACACGGGCCGGGCCGGTGTGCCCGAGGGCTGGCGGTACGGGGCGGTCTACCCGGCGCCCGAGCTGGTCTCCGCCATCGCCGCGGAGACCACCGGCATCCGCGGCACCCCCGGTTTCGTCCGTCCGGTGCTCGACGATCCGTACGCCGTGGCCCTGGTCCACCGGGTGCTGCGGGCCGCGGAGGAGGGCAACGCGCTCGCCGCCGACACCGTGCTGCGGATGGCGGTGACCCGGCTGCTGCGGCAGAACGGCGGGCGCCTGCCGCAGCGGACCGTGCGCACCGCGGGCGCGCGCACGGCGGCACGCGCGCGTGCCGTCCTGGAGCAGCGGCTCGTCGCTCCGCCGAGCCTGGAGCAGCTCGCCACCGAGCTCGGAACCGGCCCCTTCGCCCTGCTGCGCGCCTTCCGCGAGGCCTATGGAATGCCGCCGCACGCCTGGCTCACCGACGCGCGGGTGCGCCGGGCACGTGGCCTCCTGGACGCGGGCACGCCGCCCGCGGAGGCGGCCGTCGCCGTGGGCTTCACCGACCAGCCGCACCTCAACCGGCACTTCACCCGGATCGTCGGGGTGCCCCCTGGGGCGTACCAGCGCGAGCGCAGGGGCGTCGTACGCGAGCGCAAGAACGTACAAGACCCGGCAGTCGCCCCCTCGTAGCGTCCGGGGCGTGGCAGAACAGACAGTCCCGTCGGACGCGGGCGAACTCGCGCAACCGAAGCCGGAACCGAAGCCGGAACCGAAACCGGACGCGGCCGTCGTCCGTGACGGGCTCGGCGTCGGAGTCGCCGTCGGGCTCTCCGGCTTCGCCTTCGGAGTGACCTCGGCGGGCAGCGGCCTCACCGTGCCGCAGACGTGCGTGCTCAGCCTGCTGGTGTTCACCGGAGCCTCGCAGTTCGCCCTGGTCGGCGCGCTCGTGGGCGGCGGGAACCCGTTCACCGCCGCCGCGGGTGCCTTCTTCCTCGGCGTGCGCAACGCCTTCTACGGGCTGCGGCTCTCGCAGTTGCTGGCCCTCCCGCGCGCGGTACGGCCGTTCGCCGCGCACTGGGTCATCGACGAGACCACGGCGGTCACCCTCGCCCAGCCCACCCGCCGCAGCGCCCGCATCGGCTTCACCGTCACCGGGATCAGCCTCTACGTGCTGTGGAACCTCACCACGCTCCTCGGCGCGCTGGGCGCCGAGGCGATCGGTGACACCGACGCGTGGGGGCTCGACGCGGCGGGGCCCGCGGTCTTCCTCGCGCTGCTCGCGCCGATGCTGCGTACGACGAGGGAGCGCGCGGCCGCGGCCTTGGCCGTCGTCCTGGGGCTCGGTCTGCTGCCCGTACTGCCCGGCGGAGTTCCGGTCCTGGTGGCGGCCCTCGCGGCGCCGGTCGTGCTCTACGTAGAGGGCCGCTCGGCACGGGCGGCACGGGAGGAACTCCGTTGAGCACCTGGATCGCTATCGGTCTGACCTTCGTCGGCTGCTACCTCGTCAAGCTCGCCGGACTGCTGGTGCCCGCGGGCGCGCTGGAGCGGCCGCTCGTCAGACGGCTGGCAGCCCTGCTTCCCGTGGCCCTCCTGGCGGCGCTCACGGCCCAACAGGCCTTCGCCGACGGGCGGGAGCTCGTCCTGGACGCCAAGGCGGCGGGGCTCGCCGCGGCGGCCGTGGCGCTGTTGCTGCGCGCGCCGTTCCTCGTGGTCATCGCGGCGGCGGTCGCCGTCACGGCGGGGGTGCGGGCGTTGACGGGCTGACGCGGCCGCTGACGGGCCGAGGGGAGGGGCAGGGGGGGGGAGGCGCCCGTCGGCCCTCAGTCGATGGACCGTCCGTATGCCCGCAGGGTGCGCAGCGCCTCGATGGTCACGATCGGGCGTGCCTCCAGGGCCGTGCCGGGCGCCCACTGCCGCCAGCGGACGGGCCAGCCGCCGTCGGCCCGCTGGTCCCGTTCGAGGAAGTCCAGCGAGCGTTCCATCTCGTCGTCGGTGAACCACGCGCGCGCGAGGGACTCGGGGGTCTTCGCGAAGTCGTGCGGGAAGTGGTGCTCGCCCGGCGCGTAACCGGCCGCCACCGGGTAGGCGTCCAGGTCCGTCGGATCCAGTGCCGCGATGCGCTGCTCGCGCACGAGGCGGCCGAGCCGGTCGGCCGCCGCCTGGGCGCGGGGGCGGTCGGGCGCGCCGTCGAGGAAGGCGACGGCCGCCTGCACTTCGTACGGATGTGACTTCTCGAGCGCCTCGACGGCCGCCCAGCAGAAGTCCGTGGCGCGGAACAGCCAGGCGTGCCAGACCTCGTTGTGGTGCAGCAGGCCCACCACGGGGCCGGTGGCGAGGAGTTCACTGGGCGGATCGTCCAGGATCGGGACGAACGGCGCCGAGGGATAGCCGCGTTGGCTGGGATGGATCGCCGGAAGGGCACCGTCCGGCGTCGACACGGACGTCAGATAGCGGCACACGCGCTCCACCCGCTGCCCGCCGCAGCGCCCGATCGAGTCCAGGACGCGCAGCGCGTGCCCGGTGTGCAGCGGCTGGCTGACGGGCCCGCGCAGGTCGGGTTCCAGCGCGTAGCCGTACCCGCCGTCCCCGGTGGCATAGGCGGTCAGGGCGGCCTCCACCGCGTCGGCGGCCTGGTCGCCGCCGGTGTCTGTGGAGCTTGCGGTGCCTGCGGTGCCTGCGGCTGTGGTGCCTGAGGCTGTGGTGCCCGTGGTGCCTGCGTTGCCTCGGGGAAAGTGGTACGCGAACCGTCGCTGTTCGAGGACGCGCGCGGTGAGCCAGACGAACTGCTCGGCGCGGGCGACCGGGGAGAGCGCCGCGTCGGGCGAGGGCACGGGGTCGGGGGATGCTCCGGTTTCGGCCATGCTCCGACCGTAGGACGGAAAGCGTTCTCGGCAAGCCCCCTGGGACGGGCTGCACTCTCAGGGGCGCGATACGGGAGGCATGGGGTTGACGGCTGCGCGTGATCTTCAGGCCGTAGGTTGGGCCCATGACGGAGGGGACGCGGACCGGGGCGATGACGCGGTCACGGAGAAAGCAGCGGCGAGGGCGGCACGCCGCGCCGAAGTCGGACGGGGGCAAGGGCGGGTTAATGCGCTCGTCCCTGTTGATGGCGGCGGGGACGTTGGTGTCCCGGGCGACCGGGCTGATCAGACTGGTCCCGCAGGGTGCGGCGCTGGGAACCGGGCTGCTCGCCACCACGTACAACCAGGCCAACACCGTGCCGACCAGCCTGTACTTCCTGTTCATCGGCGGGGCGCTCAATTCCGTGCTCGTGCCGCAGCTGGTACGGGCGCGGATCGAGCAGCCGGACGGCGGCAGGGCGTTCGAGCAGCGCCTGGTCACCCTCGTCCTGTGTGTGCTGGGCATCGGCACGGCGCTGGCGGTCTGGGCGGCGCCGCAGATGATCAGCCTCTACCAGAGCGATACGCCCGACAACCATGAGGCGTTCGAGCTGACCGTGACGTTCGCCCGGTTCCTGCTGCCGCAGATCTTCTTCTACGGACTGTTCAGCATCCTGGGCCAAGTCCTCAACGCCCGGAACCGGTTCGGGGCGATGATGTGGACTCCCGTCCTCAACAACGTCGTCCTGGTCGCGGTGTTCGGCATCTACATCGGGCTCATGACGGTGCCGGACCGGGTGCAGGACATCACGCGGACCCAGGTGACGCTCCTCGGGGTCGGCACGACGCTCGCGCTGGCCGTCCAGGGACTCGCCCTGATCCCCTTCGTCCGCGCGGCGGGCTTCCGCTTCCGCCCCCGCTTCGACTGGCGCGGCACGGGCCTGCGCAAGAGCGTCAGCGCGGCTCGCTGGACGCTGCTCTTCGTCCTGGCCAACCTGGTGGCCAGTACGGTCGTGACCCGGTACGCCTCGGCAGCCGACCAGGCACTGCCGAAGGACGGCGTGGGCTTCACCGCCTACTCCAACGCGCAGACGATCTGGATGCTGCCCCAGGCGATCATCACGGTCTCCCTGGTCACCGCCTTGCTGCCGCGGATGAGCCGGGCCGTCGCCGAACGGCGCCTGGACGACGTGCGCGGCGACCTGTCCCGGGCGCTGCGGATCAGCGGGGTCGTCATCGTTCCCGCCGCCTTCTTCTTCCTCGCCTTCGGACCGCAGACAGCACAGTTGCTGTTCGCTCACGGTGCCGCCGACGCGGCCGCCGCCCGGCCCCTCGGCCACATGCTCCAGGCCTTCGGGCTCGGCCTGATCCCCTTCTCCGCGCAGTACCTGCTGCTGCGCGGCTTCTACGCCTTCGAGGACACCCGTACGCCGTTCTGGACGGCCGTATGGATCAGCGCCGTCAACATTGCCCTGGCCACCGGGTGCCATCTGCTGCTGCCCGCTCGCTGGGCGGTCACCGGGATGGCGGCCGCGTATGCCGCCTCGTACGCCACCGGCCTGCTCATCACCGCCCTACGCCTGCGAAGGCGCCTGGAGGGCCGCCTCGACGGCAAACGCCTGTGCCGTACCTACGGCAAACTGACGGTCTCCGCCGCGACAGCCGGTGCGTTCGGCTGGCTCGTCGCCCGCGTCTGTGCCATGAACCTGGCGACGGAAACCTGGGCTCTCGCGCTGACCCTGGCCGCGGGCGGCGTCACGATGGCGCTCCTGTTCCTGCTCCTTGCCCGTGTCCTCAGGATCAGCGAGCTGCGGACCTTGCCGGGACTGAGGTGACGACGCCACCGGGACCGGTCGACGTCATCAGGCGCGCCACTGCTGGTCGGGCAGGAAGCGCACGTCGTACCGTTCGGGGACCGAGTCGAACCTGTCGTGTTCCGGGATCAGCGGCTGGGGCGGCAGGCCGTGCCGTTCGGTGGGTGCACTGAGGTTTTCGAAGAACCGCTCGAAGAAGTCGCCGGGGGTGAGCAGCTTCTCCTGCTGTACGCCTTCGGTGCCCTCTACGAAGAGTCGGACCGCGCCCTGGGTGACGTAGAAGACCTCGTGTGTGTCGGTGTGCTCGTGGGCCGGTATGAGGTCGCCCTCGGGGTGAGGCTGCCGCCTGAGTCCACCACCGCCGACTTCCGACGAGGGGTGAGGTGCCCGGGGCCGGGAGCGGGGCGGGCGCCCGCCGTGGGAACGCGTTGCTGCGGCGGCGGGCCTTTCGCTATGCCGCGATCGTGCCCGCCTCTTCCATGCCCGCCGGCGTCTCCTTGGTCGCCGACAACCAGCCCCTCACGCCCATCGTCAACACCCTGTGCGGTCTTCTGATGGGCACGGAGATCGGCGACGACGGCATCATCGCCATCGCCTGGTGCGTCGGCATCGTCCTGGTCGGCTACTTCTGGTCGAAGCGTCCCTTCAGCCGGAACTCCACCGCTCCCGTCGCGGCCGTCGCGACCAAGTAACGCTCACCGCCTCCCGAGTGGTGTGCCCCCCGCCGCCCCTCGGGCCAAGGCCCCCACCGCCGCCGCGACGTCCGTCCTGTCCGTCACCTTCGGTTCGCACATCGCGGCGGGCATGTCACCGCACCGGCGCCTCTCGGTAGCATCGAGGCCATGACAGACGATCTCCCGGAACCCGCCCGCCGTGGTGAGCTGCTCGTCTCTCAAGAGCCGAGAGCGCCGCAAGCTGAAGCGCGATCAGTCACGCTGATCAACAGGTAGGGCAGAGTGAGTGTGGAGCGGATTGCATGCGGTTGACGGTTTTCTGGCAGCGGATGGCGGCTCACTTCGGAGCGGGGTACGCCGATTCCTTCGCGCGCGATCACGTGATGGCGGAGCTCGGCGGACGTACGGTCAATGAGGCGCTGGACGCGGGCTGGGAGGCCAAGGACGTCTGGCGCGCGGTCTGCGCGGCGATGGACGTACCGGCCGAAAAGCGCTGACTCCGGGAGGGTCGGGTCGCGGTGGGGCCGCGGTAGGGCGCCCCACGCGCGCGTGGGGCGGGTGTCGACCGACGAGGGTGGCGGCCGAATGTCGTCGGAGTGGGCGAGACTGGCACCGTGGCACCCACCGACGAGACCGCGCAGGTCACCCAGAGCACCGCTTCACTCGGCACGACGCCGCCCACGCAGCCCCCCACCGGGGCCGATGCGGGCCGTGGCGCCCGCATGCCGCGCTGGCTGCCCCGGGCCATGGTGCTTGCCCTCACGCTCATCGCCTGTTTCCAGCTCGGCAGTTGGGCCTTCCACCAGCTGACCGGTCTGTTGATCAACGTATTGATCGCGTTCTTCCTGGCGCTCGCGGTCGAGCCCGCGGTGAGCTGGATGGCCGCGCGCGGGCTGCGCAGGGGCTTCGCCACCTTCCTCGTCTTCCTGAGCGTCGTGATCGCGAGCGCGGGCTTCATCACGTTGATGGGATCCATGCTCGCGGGCCAGATCGTGGACATGGTCGAGGATTTCCCCGACTACCTCGACAAGGTCATCAGCTGGATCAACCAGACCTTCCACACGGACCTCTCCCGCGTCGAGGTCCAGGACAGCCTGGTCCACTCCGACTGGTTGCAGAAGTACGTGCAGAACAGCGCCAGCGGCGTCCTGGACGTCTCCGCACAGGTCCTCGGCGGTCTCTTCCAGCTCCTGACGATCCTGCTCTTCTCGTTCTACTTCGCGGCCGACGGGCCCCGACTGCGCCGCGCCCTGTGCTCGGTGCTGCCGCCCGCCAGGCAGGCCGAGGTGCTGCGGGCCTGGGAGATCGCGGTCGACAAGACCGGCGGCTATCTGTACTCGCGCGGCCTGATGGCGCTGATCTCCGGGATCGCGCACTACATCCTGCTCCAGGCGCTCGGCGTGCCCTACGCGCCCGTGCTCGCCGTCTGGGTGGGCCTGGTCTCCCAGTTCATCCCGACCATCGGCACGTACCTGGCGGGCGCCCTGCCGATGCTGATCGCCTTCACGGTCGACCCCTGGTACGCGCTCTGGGTGCTGGTCTTCGTCGTGGTCTACCAGCAGTTCGAGAACTACGTGCTGCAGCCCAAGCTCACCGCCAAGAGCGTGGACATCCACCCGGCGGTCGCCTTCGGATCCGTCATCGCGGGCACCGCGCTGCTCGGCGCGGTCGGGGCGCTCATCGCCATCCCGGCCGTCGCGACGCTGCAGGCGTTCCTCGGGGCGTACGTGAAGCGGTACGACGTCACGGACGACCCCCGGGTCCACGGGCACCGGCGCCGGGGCGGAGCGCCCTTCGTCGCGCGCGTGCGGCGCGCCCTGCGCGGGCCGAACCATCCGGCGGCCCCGGCGGAGTCCGAGACCGGGCCGCGGACGGACGGATCCCGGCCGGACGGACCGGACAGCCGTCAGTAGGAGTTCCTGGGCGCGGCAGTGCGCGTCAGGGCCGTGTCGGCGGCTTTGAGGATGGCGCCGAAGGTGCGGGTGATGACCGGCCGCGCGAGGCGCCTGGTGAGGAACGGGCCGAGCAGCGGGACGGGGATCTCGGCGCGGGTGGTCCAGCACACCCGGGTGCCCCCGTCGACCTCGGTGAAGGTCATGCGGCCGAGTTCGTGCCGCGACGGCGGCAGGCTGCGCTCCACGACGTACTCCGTGGCGTACGGCGGGTCGTACCGCGTGATGCGCTCCTTGAACCAGCCGATCAGCCAGAGGTGATCGCGCACGGCGCCCACTCCGTAGGGTGCGCCTTCGCCGTGCCTGGCCAGGCGGCAGCGGAGCACCAGGGGCGAGCTCGTGTAGTGGGTGGTCGTGGTGAGCCAGGTGAACACGTCCTCGACCGGGGCGGCGATGACGCGTTCCACCGTCATGGTTTCCATGTCCCGTGACCTCCTCTGTCGAGCGGGAGCACCGCATCGGTGCGGTGCAGCTTGTCCGGGTTGCGCACTCCGTAGAGGCCGGTGATCCGTCCGTCGTGGATCTCGAACGCGACCAGCCAGTCGAGTACGCCGTCGGTGACGAACCGGGCCGCGGGCATGCCGTTGTACGTGGCGGGTTCGGCGCGCGTCGCCGGAGTGGTGCTCCGGATCACGCCTAGGACGAACCGAGCGACATCGGCGCGGCCGGTGATCGGACGGCGGGCGGCGACGACCTTCCCGCCGCCGTCGGAGATCTGGACGACGTCGGGCGCCAGCAGGTCCATCAGGGACTGGATCTCGCCGGTCGCCGCCGCGCGCAGGAACCGCTGGACGATCTCTCGTCCGGCATCGGAGTCCGGCTCGAAACGGCGCCGCCGCGCGTGGACGTGCCGACGGGCACGGTGGGCGATCTGCCGTACGGCGACCTCGCTCCTGCCGACCGACGAGGCGATCTCGCCGTGGGTGTAGCCGAAGACGTCGTGCAGCACGAACACCGCGCGCTCGGTCGGATTCAGCGTCTCCAGGACGAGCATCATGGCCATCGACACCGACTCGGCGAGGATCGCGTCCTCGCTCACCTCCGGCGCGGTACGGATCGGCTCGGGCAGCCACGTGCCGACGTACTCCTCGCGCCGTGCCCGCACCGCGCGCAGGTGGTTGAGGGACTGCCGGGTCACCACACGGACCAGGTACGCGCGCGCGTGCTCCACGCTCTCCTGGTCCACCGCGCTCCAGCGCAGGTAGCTCTCCTGCAGCACGTCCTCGGCGTCGGAGGCGCTGCCCACGATCTCGTACGCGATGGTGAACAGCAGCGGACGGTGCTCGTTGAAGGCGTCCTCAGCCATGGCTCGGCCCTCCCGCGCGCGCGTGTCGGCGTCTCGGCATCACACCCGGCTCCTCTCTTCGGCCGCCCATCGAGACACCGCGGACCGGCGAACCGTGACAGTCGGC
Source organism: Streptomyces kanamyceticus (assembly GCF_008704495.1). NCBI lineage: Bacteria > Bacillati > Actinomycetota > Actinomycetes > Kitasatosporales > Streptomycetaceae > Streptomyces > Streptomyces kanamyceticus. Next base: position 2,866,703 of record NZ_CP023699.1, on the reverse strand, counting down.
AGGTGTGATTCAGTTCACAAGGTGGATTCGGGAGGGTCTTTGCGCCAGACGACGGCCTCGGTGCTCGGCCGACGCTCGGAGAAGCGGCCCGAAAGGGATGCCGCCTTCAGCAGTCGGCGCAGGTCCGCCTCGAAGGCGTCGCGGTGCGCGCCGAACAGGTGCGGGGTGGATGACGACAGCGAGAACACCGCCGCGACGACGTCGTCGACGGTGCGCTCAAGCGCCTGGCCTGCGGGCACGGCGAGGCGCCGGGGGCCGTGGAGGCCCGCCCTGGCGAACACCGCGGCCTCGCCGCCCGGCGTCCCGTGCGGGAGCACGCCGCGACCGGCCCGCCGGACGGGACCCAGATACCGCCGCACCAGTTCCCCGATCGCCTCCTGGGGCACCGCCGGATGCGGCAGGCCGACTACGGAGAGGTCCTCTGTCTTCAGGTCCGAGATGTGCACCAGTGCTCCACCGGGCCGGAGCATGTCCCTGACCGTCGCCGCCACCAGATCGCGGTCCATCCAGTGGAAGGACTGCGCGAAGGTCACGACGGTGAACGTGCCGAGACCCGCGGGCAGTTCCTCGGCCCGGATCCGTACCCAGCGCGTTCTGTCGGCCACTCCCGCCGCGGCGGCGTCGCGCGCGGCCTCGGTGAGCATCCCGCTGTCCGGGTCCACGCCGACGACCTCGCCGAACGAGTGCGCGAGGGTCAGCGCGACGGTGCCCGGTCCGCAGCCCACGTCGAGCAGGCGCCCCCGGCCGTCGAGCGCCAGGGCCTCCGTGAGGGCGTCGGCCAGGCCGGGGGCGTAGGGGAGCCGACCGCGCCGGTAGTGGGCGGCCGCGCCCGAGAAGAGGCTCTCGTCCCACTCCCAGTCGGTGTCCATGACTGTTCACCGTCCTTGGTGTGCTTGGTGTTGCGTGGTGCCCTTCGGGTCCGTCGGCGTCCGTCAGTATGCGTGGTGGCGGGGCCCGCGCGGGGCGGTCCTGCCCCGGCGCGGGGTCCGGGTGAGCCCGTCGGGTGAGGGTGCCGACGCGCAGCGTGGTGCGCTTGACACTAAAATCGAACATCCATTCTCATGGGGTGTCCGGCGGCGATTTTCCGGGGCTGGGCGGGCGGATCCCTGCGAGGCTCCGGAGGATTTCGATGAGGGATTGCCTCGAGTTATCCACAGGCTGGACGGGCGTCGGGGCGGATTGTCAGTGGCAGGCGTTAGCGTCTTTGACGTGAAGCGATCGACTCAAGCAAATCGGGTGGAACCCATGGCAGGAACCGACCGCGAGAAGGCGCTCGACGCCGCGCTCGCACAGATTGAACGGCAGTTCGGCAAGGGCGCAGTGATGCGCATGGGTGAGCGGCCGAATGAGCCCATCGAGGTCATCCCCACCGGGTCGACCGCGCTCGACGTCGCGCTCGGCGTCGGCGGCATCCCCCGCGGCCGTGTGGTGGAGGTGTACGGACCGGAGTCCTCCGGTAAGACGACGCTGACGCTGCACGCCGTGGCGAACGCACAGCGCGCGGGCGGCGCCGTCGCCTTCGTGGACGCGGAGCACGCCCTCGACCCCGAGTACGCGAAGAAGCTCGGCGTGGACATCGACAACCTCATCCTGTCCCAGCCGGACAACGGCGAGCAGGCACTCGAGATCGTCGACATGCTGGTCCGCTCCGGCGCCCTCGACCTGATCGTCATCGACTCCGTCGCCGCCCTGGTGCCGCGCGCGGAGATCGAGGGCGAGATGGGCGACTCGCACGTGGGCCTCCAGGCCCGCCTGATGAGCCAGGCGCTCCGGAAGATCACCAGCGCGCTCAACCAGTCCAAGACCACCGCGATCTTCATCAACCAGCTCCGCGAGAAGATCGGCGTGATGTTCGGCTCCCCGGAGACCACGACCGGTGGCCGCGCGCTGAAGTTCTACGCCTCGGTGCGGCTCGACATCCGACGCATCGAGACCCTCAAGGACGGCACGGACGCGGTCGGCAACCGCACCCGCGTCAAGGTCGTCAAGAACAAGGTCGCGCCGCCCTTCAAGCAGGCCGAGTTCGACATCCTCTACGGCCACGGCATCAGCCGCGAGGGCGGCCTGATCGACATGGGCGTGGAGCACGGCTTCGTCCGCAAGGCCGGCGCCTGGTACACGTACGAGGGCGACCAGCTCGGCCAGGGCAAGGAGAACTCCCGCAACTTCCTGAAGGACAACCCCGACCTCGCCAACGAGATCGAGAGGAAGATCAAGGAGAAGCTGGGTGTCGGTGTGAAGCCGGAAGCCGCGGCTGCCGAGCCGGGCGCGGACGCCGCGGGCACGGCACCGGCCGAGGACGCCGCCAAGTCGGTGCCCGCACCGGCGGCCAAGGCCACCAAGAAGGCCGCGGCGGTCAAGAGCTAGTCCGTGACGCGACGAACCGACTGGGCGGACCACACCGCCCCCGAAAGCCGCCCCGGCACCGCGGGGCGGGGCCACGGGGGCGGTGTGGAGCAGGGTGACCACGGCCAGGGCGGCGGCTATGGAGAGGACGGCTTCGGAGAGGGCGGCTTCGGGGACGACGGCGGTCGCAAGGGCGGCCGACGGCGTCGGCGGCGCGGCGGCTTCGACGGCCACCAGGACAGCGGCCCCCCTTCCTCGTCGAGGGCCGAGAAGGGGGAGCCGCCCAAGGGGGATCCGGCTGAGCGGGCGAAGGCGATCTGCCTGCGGCTGCTCACCGGAACCCCTCGCACGCGCAAGCAGTTGGCGGACGCGCTGCGCAAGCGGGAGATCCCCGATGAGGTGGCGGAAGAAGTGCTCTCCCGCTTCGAAGAGGTCGGTCTGATCAACGACAGCGCTTTCGCGGACGCCTGGGTGGAGTCCCGGCACCACGGCCGGGGCCTGGCCCGACGGGCACTCGCGCGGGAGCTGCGCACCAAGGGCGTGGACTCCACGCTGATCGACGAGGCCGTGGGGCAGCTCGACTCCGAGCAGGAGGAGGAGACCGCGCGCGAGCTGGTCGCCCGGAAGCTCCGCTCCACGCGGGGCCTCGACCGCGACAAGCGCCTGCGCCGCCTCGCGGGCATGCTCGCCCGCAAGGGCTACTCGGAGGGCATGGCACTCCGCGTGGTCCGCCAGGCCCTGGAAGAAGAGGGCGAGGAAACCGAGGACTTGGGATACGAGGCGTTCTGACCGGGCCGCTCCCACGGGGGTGGGGCGGCCCGCGACGAGCCACGTATCCCAACACGCTTTCCCCACAGGGGGGTTAACCCCCCTGTGGAGACGCCGGGCCGCCGCAGTGCACAGGAACCTGTGCACAGGCGACTGTGTACGCATGGCACAGGAACCCGGCACCACTGACGCGACGAGGTCCGGCGCTCCGGCGCCGGACCCGGCTTCGGCTTCGGACCCGGCTTCGGACCCGGCTTCGGCACCGGAAGAGCTGAGCGACCTCCGCGTACTCAAGGCGCTCGCGCAGCCGCGCAGACAGCGGATGCTGCAGCACCTCACCGTGCACGGCCCCGCCACCTCCGCGACGCTCGCCAGGGCGCTCGGTCTCAACACCGGGGCCACCAGCTACCACCTGCGCGAACTCGCCCGCTACGGCTTCGTCGAGGAGACGAGTGGTCCGGGGGCGAGCGGTCCCGGGCACGGGGGCCGCGAGCGCTGGTGGCGGGCCGTCCCCGGTGACCGGCGCTTTCCGCCTCGCAGTCGGCAGAGCCCCGAGGTGCGGCTCGTCATGGACGAGCTCGACCACCTCTCGTACGCCGCCGACCTCGAGCTCTTCGAACAGCTGCGGCAGGAGAGCGGCGCCACCGAACTCGGCGAGTGGGCCGACGCGTTCCCGTACTCGCGCGGCACGATCCGGCTGACCCTCCCCGAACTCCACGCGTTCTTCGAGGAGTACATCGCGCTGCTCAACCGCTACAAGCGGTCCGATGCCGACACTCCAGCCGATGCCCGCACCGTGCTCACCCGGCTCCTGGCCTTCCCCGCGCCGACGGCTCCCGCGCCATCGACCGACGCGCCCTCCCGCGACAACCGAGAAGAGACCGAGACCTCATGATGCTGCGCTACGCACTGCAGACCGTCAGGGACCGCAAGGGTGGATTCCTGGGCTCGTTCCTCGCGTTGATGTGCGCTGCCGCCCTCATCACGGCCTGCGGCACCCTTCTGGAGACCGGGCTGCGCGGCACCATCAAGACCGAGCGCTACGCCGCGGCGCCCGTGATCGTCTCCGCCGACCAGAACGTCCACCAGACCACGGTCAAGCACAAGAAGGGCAAGACCAAGGTCAAGCACAAGGCGAAACCGATCGCTGAACGGGCCTGGCTGCCACGGGACATCGAGGACCGGCTGAAGGCGGCGCCGGGCGTCGGTATGGTCGTGCCCGAACTCACCTTCCTCGCCCAGCCGTTGACGCCCGCCCTCGCGAGCGCCACCGACCGGCCCTCGTACGGTCACGCCTGGGAGTCCGCCGCGCTGACCCCCTTCCGTCTCGTCGAAGGCAAGGCGCCGCGCACGGCCCACGACCTCGTCATCGACCGGGGGCTCGCCGACCGCGCGGGGCTGAGGTCCGGCGACCGCCTCACCGTCCAGTCGACGCGGAGTCCGCGCGACTACCGCATCACCGGCATCGCCGCGCCCGAGCAGGGCGCTCTGGCTCACCAGACCTCGCTCTTCTTCTCCTCGGCGGAGGCCGAGAGGCTCGCGGCGCACCCCGGCAAGGTCACGGCATTCGGCGTAGTCCCGGCGAAGGGTACCGACGCCGATGCGCTCAAGCAGGCCGTCGAGCACGCCGTCGACGGCACGACCGCGCAGGTCAGCTCGGGGGCGGGTCGTGGTCCCGTCGAGTTCCTCGACGCGGCGGGCGCCAGGATCAAGCTCGTCAGCATGGGCGGTGCCATGGGCGGCACGTCCCTGCTCGTCGCCATCCTGGTGGTCGTCGGCACCTTCGCCCTCTCCGTCCAGCAGCGTCATCGCGAACTGTCCCTGCTGCGCGCCATCGCCGCCACACCGCAGCAGATCCGCAGGCTCCTCGGCCGCGAGGCCCTGCTCGTCGGCGCTGTCGCGGGCGTCGTCGGGGCGCTGGCCGGCATCCCGCTCGGCGGCTGGCTGCACGGCCGGTTCGTGGAGATGGGCGCCGTGCCCGCCACTCTGGAGCGCACCGTCAGCGTCTTCCCGCCCTTCGCCGCCATCGCCGCGACCCTGCTCGGTGCCTGGGCCGCCGCCCGCATCGCGGGGCGCCGCATCGTCCGGATCCACCCGGCCGAAGCGCTTGCCGAGGCGCGGGTCGAACGCACCCGCCCGGCGTGGAGCCGCATCATCGCCGGTCTCGTCCTGCTCGCCGGTGGCGTCGTCCTGGTCGCCGTGCTGAGCGTGCTGCGCACCGAGGCCGCGTCGACTCCCGTCACCTTCCTGACCGTTGTGGTCTTCGCCTGCGCCATCGCCCTGCTCGGGCCGCTCGTCGTCCGGGCCGCGGCCTTCCTGCTGCGCGGCCCGCTCCGGATGACGGGACCCGGCGGCAAGCTCGCCCACGCCAACCTGCGCGGCAACGCGGCCCGGATGGCCGCCGTCGTCACCCCGCTCGCCCTGCTCACCGGCATGACCTGCACCGTGCTCTTCGTCCAGCCCACCCTCGGCGACGCCGCCCGAGCCCAGGCCCGCGACGGCATCCACGCCGACTGGGCGCTCGCCGCGCAGGGCCCGGGCGTTCCGGCCGAGGCCGCGCGGAAGCTGCGTACGACCGAAGGCGTCGATGCCGCCACCGAGGTCGTCCGCACCACCGTGCGCGTCGGGCTCGACAAGTACCCGGCGCAGGGCGTCACTCCCGAAGGCCTCACCCGGACCTGGGACCCCGATGTCACCGAGGGATCCCTGAAGGGCTTCGGCGAGGGCGGCGTCGCCGTGAGTGAACTCGCCGCCGACCGGCTCGGGCTGAAGCCGGGCAGCACGCTCAAGCTCACTCTCGGGGACGGCACGAAGACCGAGCTCGCGGTGCGCGCCGTCTACGCACGCGGGCTCGGGTTCGGCGACCTGACCATGGCGCACGACCTGGTCGCCCGCCACGTGGACAACCCGCTCGCCGCCACGGTCCTCGTCAAGAGCGACCGTACGCAGGAACAACTCGCGGCGGAGGTCAAGAAGTTCCCGGGTGTGCGGGTCCTCGCCCCGGCCGCCGTCGACGACCTCCAGGCGGCACAACAGCAGCAGAACGCCGAGGTGAACTACCTCGCCATGGGCCTCGTCCTGGCCTTCACCGCCATCGCCGTCGTCAACACCCTCGCGATGTCGGTCTCCGAACGCATCCGTGAGTTCGCGATGCTCCGTCTCGCGGGTGCCACGCGCCGCCAGGTCCTGCGGATGCTGCGCACCGAGGCGCTGTCGGTCCTGTTCATCGGCACGGCGCTCGGCAGCGGTGTGGCGCTCGCCGTCCTGACCGCCTTCAGCGTCGGCATGACGGGCAGCGCGGCACCGTCGATCACTCCGCTGGTGTACGTCTCCGTGGTCGCCGTCGCAGGGCTGCTCGCCCTGGCCGCGACCGCTCTGCCAGGCCGCGCCGCGCTCAAGCCGCTCCCCGTCACGGTGGCAACTGCCAAGGAGTAAGGGGCAGTACGCAATGGTGGGCGCCCCTTACCGAGATGGAGGGGCGCCCAACCATGCGCTACGCGGTCACGTCGTGACCGGAAGCCCGGCCGCCCGCCACGCCTGGAAGCCACCGACCAGGTCGGTGGCGTTGTTGAGCCCCAACTGCCGCAAGGAGGCGGCCGCGAGGCTCGACGCGTACCCCTCGTTGCAGATCACGACGACCCGCAGATCATGCCCGGTGGCCTCCGGAGCGCGGTGGCTGCCCTGCGGGTCGAGGCGCCACTCCAGTTCGTTGCGCTCGACGACCAGGGCACCGGGGATCCGCCCGTCGCGCTCGCGCAGCGCCGCGTACCTGATGTCGACCAGGAGCCCACCGGCGTCGGCGGTGTCGTACGCCTCCCGGGGAGTGACCCGGTGCAGGTCGGCGCGGACGCGCTCCAGCAACTCGTCGATGCCTAGGGGGCCTATGGGGTACTCGCTCACTGCCAGTCCTCCGGGCGTTCCACGGACTCCAGGCGGAGCACCTCGCCGGTGCGGCTGTAGCGGCGGATCTGCGGCAGCGGCGGATAGTAGGCGTGCACCGAGACGGCGTGCTCGGTCGTGGACTCGTTCAGCACCTCGTGCACGTGGTTGCGGCCGAAGGCGCGGCCCTGGCCCGTCGCCAACTCCCGTTCCCTGTCCACTCCTTCGGAGAGCTCCAGGGTCTTCCAGCCGTCGGTGGGCAGCCGTGCGGCGAGCGAGTGCTCCTTGAGCGTGCCCGCCGCGGTGAGGAAGGCGCCGACCGACTCCGCGTGGTCGTGCCAGCCGGTGCCGGTGCCCGGCGGCCAGCCGATCAGCCAGGCCTCGCTGCCCCCGGGCCCCTGGAGGCGCACCCAGGTGCGGCCCTCCGGATCGAGCGGCAGGGAGGCGATGAGGTCGGGGTCGGCCGCGGTGCGGCGGACGAAGTCGAGGAGCTCGGCCGAGGTGGGCGAGACGGCGTGTGCGGGCGTCGTGGCGGCAGGGGCCGAAGGCGTGGAGGGGGGTACGGAAGGTGACACGGTGACCGTCCTGGAAGTTCGCGGAAGCGCGCGCGGGCGGGTCAGCAGACCGCGGCCCGGCGCGAAGGAAGAAGGAGGCGAATTCAGCAGGACGGGTGACACACGCAGCCCGCATAGCGGACGAGGTCCATGTGGACCCTCCGCCACAGGCGCACATCGGTGTCGGTCACGATCCGGAGTAGACCACGGGGGTGGGGGCGGGTCAACTCCGGCTCAGCATGCGGTCGGCGGGGGGCCGGAATACGGTCGGCGAGGGCCTGGACACGGTCGGCAAAGGGCTTGGATGCCGTCGGCAAGGGGGCGTGGACGCGGCCGGGGCCGGGGTGCGTACACCCCGGCCCCGCGTATCTCTGTGGACGCGTCCCTTCGCGGGCGCGCCTGCCTCGGCGCGTCCCTGCGCGCCCTCACTTGCCGGGTCGAGCCGCCCCCGCCGCCTTCTCTGTTCCCGTCGCCGTCGTCGTTCCCACAGCCTTCGCCGCTCCCGTGGCACTCGCCCGCTCGCCCGCCTGGTCCGACCGGTCCGCCCGCGCCGACGGGTCCGCGTCGGCCCCCGAGTCCCGTGTCACCGCCGCCCCGCCAAGGGCCGCCTCCGCCGCCGCGTACAGCTCGGCGGGGCGCACCCCCGAGAGCGCGGTGACCAGGTGCCCGTCGGGGCGTACGAGCAGCACGGAGTGCGCGGCCGCGCCCGGGTAGCTCTCCGCGACGAGCAGCTCGGCACGGTGCGGCAGCGCCGTGACGGCGGCGGCGAGACGCGGCATGATCCCGGCCGTGACCCAGTGCCGCCGTTCCCACACCACGGTGCCGGGGGCGACGAGGACGACGAGCAGATGTCCGAGCCCGAGCCGGTCCCGCAGTTGGACGAAGGACCCGTCCGGCGCCGTGACCTGCACGTCGGTGACCGGCGCGCCCGGTTCCGTGGCTACCGGCACCGCCGAATCGGACGGTTCGGGTGCCAGCGGGGACTCGGCGTACGTACCCGGCGCACCGAGCGGGCCGCGTCCCACGTGCCCGTCCGTGAGGAGCGTGTCGTGCCCGCGCGCGGTCCCCGGCACGTACGACCGGAGGCCTCCGCCGCCGCGCAGCACCGGCAGCGACTGGTCGGCCGCGCGCAGCCGTGCGGCCACGCCTGCCCGCCGCTCGGCCTGGTAGCTGTCGAGCAGCGATTCGCGGGCGCCGTGGTGCCAGCTGAGGGCCAGCTTCCACGCGAGGTTGTCGGCGTCCCGCAGTCCCTCGTCGAGCCCCTGGGTGCCGAGCGCGCCGAGCAGGTGGGCGGCGTCCCCGGCGAGGAAGGCACGGCCGACCCGCCACCGGCGGGCGAGCCGGTGGTGGACGGTGTGCACGCCCGTGTCAAGCAGTTCGTACGGCGGTGTGGAGCCTCCGCACCAGCCCGCGAGGGTCTCCCTGATCCGCTCGACGAGGGCGTCGGGCGTCACCAGGTCGCCGCGCGGCGGCAGGAGCCAGTCGAGCCGCCACACCCCGTCGGCGAGCGGACGGCCCGTCACCTCGGAGCCCCCGCCGCGCCACGGGGGCATCCGATGCAACAACGCCTCACCGGGCCACGGAAGTTCCGTGCGCAGCGCGGCCACGGCGTGTCGTTCGACGGCCGTACGCCCCGGGAAGCGGATGTCGAGCAGCTTGCGCACCGTCGAGCGGGGGCCGTCGCACCCCACCAGGTAACTGCCACGCCACCAGGTGTCCTTGGGCCCGCGCGTGTGCGCGGTGAGACCGCCCGCGTCCTGCTCCAGGGAATCGAGCTTGCTCTCCACGGCGACCTTGATCAGCCGCTCGTCGGCGATGGCCGCGCGCAGGGCGCCGGTCAGCACGTGCTGCGGTACGTGCAACGGGGTCGGTGCCTCATCACTGAACGTGAGCTCCCGCATCAGCTGCTTGCGTCGCAGGGACCGCCAGCCGCCCCACCGGGCGCCGGATTCCTGGTCACCGAAGGAGTGCCCGGCGAGCCGCTCCACGAGGGCCGCGGTGTCCTCCCGCAGGACGACGGTCCGCGCGGGCCGCTGCTCGTCCTTGCCGGGCCCTTCGTCGAGCACCACCGTGGGTACGGAGTGCCGGGCGAGGGCCAGCGCGAGCGTGAGCCCCACGGGGCCCGCGCCGACGACGATCACCGGGTCCACGGTGCGCACCCCTCCGCCACGAGGGCTCGGGAGCGCTGGACGTACGTACAGGAACTGACAGTTGGAGCCCGGTGCACGATCACAGAACGTATGCAACCCATTGCCGGTGCTTGCGTCAAGTGACGTCGTCGTGAGCTGGCGCCTCAAATGAAAGAGGCAGCAAAAAGAGGCAGGGGCGCCGTGGCCGCTGCCTCTTTCCGCTGTGTGTCTGTTGTGCCGGTGGAGCCGATGGCTTCCGAGGGTCCAGTCAGCCTGCGCCTGCGCTGTTGTCCCCGTAACCGTGATCGGGCCCCTTGACCGTCTTGGGACCGATCGTCTCCAGCTCGTCCAGCGCGCCGGGACCCACCACGGCGCCCGTGCTCTTCTTGGAGCGACGCATCCTGCGCTCCAGCCAGGACGCCAGCGTGGTGAGCAGCAGGTTGAGGACGATGTAGACCACCGCGACCACGATGAAGCTGGGGATGACGCTCGCGTAGAACGAGGCGGCCGTCTTCCGCGCGTTGAGCAGCTCCGTGAAGCTGAGCAGCGCGCCGCCGAGCGCGGTGTCCTTGACGATGACGACGAGCTGGCTGACGAGCGCGGGAAGCATCGCGGTGACGGACTGCGGCAGCAGGATGCTCGTCATCGTCTGGCCCTTGCGCAGGCCGATCGCCTTGGCCGCCTCCGTCTGGCCCTTGGGCAGCGACTGGATGCCCGCCCGCACGATCTCGGCGAGCACCGAGGCGTTGTAGAGCACCAGGCCCGTGACCACCGCGTACATCGGGCGCGCGTCGACGCTGATGTCGGTGTAGTCCGCGTAGAACTGGTTGGCGAACACCATCAGGATCAGGACCGGGATCGCGCGGAAGAACTCGACGACCACAGCCGAGGGAACCCTGACCGATACGTGGTCGGAGAGCCGCGAGATGCCGAAGAGCGCGCCCAGCGGGAGGGCGATCACCATGGCGAGCCCCGCGGCCTTCAGCGTGTTCGCGAGCCCCGGCAGCAGATACGTCGTCCAGGCCTCGGAGTCCGCGAGCCAGGGGCGCCACTTGGCCCACTCCAGCTGTCCCTTGTCGGACATGGCGGACCAGGCCCACCAGGCGCCCAGGAGCAGCAGGACGAAGAAGAGGACGGACAGCAGGACGTTGCGGCGTTTGGCGCGGGGGCCCGGAGCGTCGTAGAGGACGGAGGTCATCGCTTCACCGCCAGGCGCTTGCCGAGCCAGCCGAGTATGAGGCCGGTCGGCAGGGTCAGGACCACGAATCCGAAGGCGAATATCGCGGTGATGAGGAGCAACTGCGCCTCGTTCTCGATCATTTCCTTCATCAGCAGAGCCGCCTCGCCGACGCCGATGGCCGCCGCGACCGTGGTGTTCTTGGTCAGGGCGATCAGTACGTTGGTCAGCGGGCCGATCACGGAACGGAAGGCCTGCGGCAGCACGACGAGACCGAGCACCTGACGGAAGTTGAGCCCGAGGGCGCGGGCCGCTTCGGCCTGGCCGAGCGGCACCGTGTTGATGCCCGACCGCACGGCCTCGCAGACGAAGGCCGACGTGTAGGCCCCGAGGCCGAGCACCGAGAGGCGGAAGCTCAGGGCCTTGAAGTCATCGGCCGCGCCCAGGGTGATGCCGAAGACGTCGGCGAGCCCGAGCGAGCTGAACACGATGATGACGGTCAGCGGAATGTTCCGCACGATGTTGACGTAGGCCGTGCCGAACCAGCGCATGACCGGAACGGGGCTGACGCGCAGAGCGGCCAGTACGGTGCCCCAGACCAAGGCGCCTATGCCGGAGTAGACGGTGAGTTTCACCGTTACCCAGAAGGCCCCGAGCAAGTCGTAGTCTTCAAGAAAGTCGAACACGATCTCCCGCGCTCTCGCGTGTGGTGATGGCGAGGCACGCCGCCGCGTCCGTGCGGCGGCGTACCGGCGTGTGCCCGGTCAGGGGGCCGACTTCAACAGTCGGCCCGACTGGGTCACTTGACGATGTCGCCGATCTTCGGCGCGGGCTCGTTCTTGTAGTGGGCAGGACCGAAGTTGTCCTTCACGGCCTTGTCCCAGGCCTTGTCCTTGACCATCTTCTCAAGGGCCTTGTTGATCTTGTCCTTGAGCTTGGTGTCGCCCTTCTTGATGCCGATGCCGTAGTTCTCGTTGGTCAGCTTCAGGCCGGCGAGCTTGAACTTGCCCTTGTACTGGTCCTGCGCCGCGTACCCGGCGAGGATCGAGTCGTCGGTGGTCAGCGCGTCGACGGCGCCGCCGCTCAGTCCGTCGATGCACTCGGAGTACGTGCCGTACTCCTTGAGCTGGGCCTTGGGCGCGATGGTCTTCTTGACGTTCTGCGCCGAGGTCGAGCCGGTCACGGAGCAGAGCTTCTTGCCGTTGAGGTCCGTGGCCTTGGTGATCTTGTCGTCGGACCGGACGAGGAGGTCCTGGTGGGCAAGGAGGTACGGGCCCGCGAAGTCGACCTTCTTCTGCCGCTCGTCGTTGATGGAGTACGACGCCGCGATGAACTTCACGTCACCGCGCTCCAGCGCGGTCTCGCGGTCAGCGCTGGGCGTCTCCTTCCACTGGATGTCGTCGGCGGAGTAGCCGAGCTCCTTGGCGACGTAGGTCGCGACGTCGACGTCGAAGCCGGTGTAGCCGTCAGGTGTCTTCAGGCCCAGGCCCGGCTGGTCGAACTTGATGCCGATGGTGATCTTCTTGCCACCACCGGAGCCGTTGTCGTCCTTGTTCGAGCCGCCGCAGGCGGTGGCGGTGACGGAAAGGGCGAGCGCGACGGTAGCCGCCGCGGTGACCTTGCGAACCTTCATGGTGAACATCCTTTGTGTCGGCAGGAGAGAAGTGAGACGCAGGGGGCGTCGCGCGTCAGTGGTGAAGGATCTTCGAAAGGAAGTCCTTGGCCCGGTCGCTGCGCGGGTTGCTGAAGAACTGATCCGGCACGGCCTCTTCCACGATCCGGCCGTCCGCCATGAACACGACGCGGTTGGCCGCGGACCGGGCGAAGCCCATCTCGTGGGTGACCACGACCATGGTCATGCCGTCACGCGCGAGCTGCTGCATGACCTCCAGGACCTCGTTGATCATCTCCGGGTCGAGCGCCGACGTGGGCTCGTCGAAGAGCATCACCTTCGGGTCCATCGCCAACGCGCGGGCGATCGCCACGCGTTGCTGCTGGCCACCGGAGAGCTGCGCCGGGTACTTGTCGGCCTGCGAGGCGACACCCACGCGGTCCAGGAGACCGCGTGCCTTTGTCTCAGCTTCCGCCTTGGACGTCTTGCGCACCTTGATCTGGCCCAGCATCACGTTCTCGAGCACGGTCTTGTGCGCGAAAAGGTTGAAGGACTGGAAGACCATGCCCACGTCCGCACGGAGACGGGCGAGCTCCTTGCCCTCCTGAGGCAGCGGCTTGCCGTCGATCGAGATCTCTCCCGACTCGACCGTCTCCAGACGGTTGATGGCGCGGCACAGCGTCGACTTGCCCGACCCGGAGGGGCCGATCACGACGACGACCTCACCACGGGCGATGGTCAGGTCGATGTCCTGGAGGACGTGCAGAGCGCCGAAGTGCTTGTTGACGTTCTTCAGCACGACAAGGTCGTCCGCCCCGGGCGGTATGGCGTCCTTGGTCACCGATACTTCGGTCACGGCTTGTTGCTCCATCCTCCTCGGTTGGGAGGACAGTAATAACCCAGTGCGACCAGCGTCATTACATCTGAGGGGAAATTGAGCATAACGATCCGGCCGCAACCGGACACACCGTGTGAAGAGGGTGCACGGCGTGCGTACCGGGTGGGTAACGGAACGTGCTCGCGCCCCGAACCCTCTTGACGCGGTCCTTATCCATCGGCGTGGATGCCTTGGTGCGTGTGCGCGGATACCGGCCACGCAGGAACCACGGATGAACTGGAGGGGGCCCGCATGAGACTGCTTCTCGTCGAGGACGACGACCACGTGGCCGCCGCCTTGTCCGCGGTCCTGTCCAGGCACGGCTTCGACGTCGTGCACGCGCGCAACGGCGAAGAGGCGCTGCAGGCGCTCCTGCCCTCGCAAATGCCCTCCTTCGGAGTGGTCCTTCTGGACCTGGGACTGCCCGACCAGGACGGCTACGAGGTGTGCGGCAAGATCCGCAAGCGCGGCTCGATCCCGGTCATCATGGTGACGGCCCGCGCGGACGTACGCTCCCGGATCCACGGCCTCAACCTCGGAGCCGACGACTACGTAGTGAAGCCGTACGACACCGGGGAGCTCATCGCCCGCATCCACGCGGTCATGCGGCGCCCCGCGTCCGGCGGCGCGGAGGCCGCCGAGGACGTCAGCGACCTGAGGCTCGGCGCCGTACACATCGAACTCCCCACCCGGCAGGTCAGCGTGGACGGTTTGGTCGTCCAACTGACCCGCAAGGAGTTCGACTTGCTCGCGCTTCTCGCCCAGCGACCCGGAGTGGTGTTCCGCCGCGAGCAGATCATCAGCGAGGTGTGGCGCACCAGTTGGGAAGGGACGGGCCGCACCCTGGAGGTGCACGTGGCGTCCCTGCGCGCCAAGCTGCACATGCCGGCACTGATCGAGACCGTGCGCGGCGTCGGCTACCGCCTCGTCGCCCCGGCGACGTAGCGCGGGCGAGGACAGGTGCGCTCCCGCCTCCTCCCGCTGCTCATCATCCTCATGGCGGGCGTCCTGCTCGCGCTCGGCTTCCCGCTCGCGGTGAGCGTCGCGGCGGCCCAGCAGCAGAAGGTGGTCGTCGACCGGATCGACGACACGGCGCGCTTCGCCTCACTCGCCCAGTTCGTCACGAAACGCCCCACGGGGTCACGGGTGGCGCGCGACCCCGACGAACGCCGCGAGACGCTCCAGAAGGAACTCGACTTCTACCACGACGTCTACGGCATCAAGGCGGGCGTCTTCTACCGCGACGGCGGCCCGATGGCCAACGCTCCCGGCAGCTGGTTCCTGCCCAGGAGCGGCGAGGTGCGGGACGCCTTCGAGGAGGCCCTCAGGTCCCGTGGCAGCCACGACCCCGAGCAGGTGTGGCCGTGGCAGCGCGGACGCCTGTCCGTCGCGACGCCGGTCATCAGGGACGGTGACGTCGTCGCCGTCGTCGTCACCGACTCGCCCACCGGGCGCATGCGTTCACAGACGCTGCGGGGCTGGCTGCTCATCGCCGCGGGCGAGTCCGCGGCGATGCTCCTGGCGGTCGGCGCGGCCCTGCGGCTCACCGGCTGGGTGCTGCGCCCCGTCCGCGTCCTCGACGCGACCACGCACGACATAGCGACCGGAAGCCTCAAGTCCAGGGTCGCGGCCGCGGGCGGGCCACCGGAACTCCGGCGCCTGGCCCGCTCGTTCAACGAGATGGCGGACAACGTCCAGGACGTGCTCGAACAACAGCGCGCCTTCGTGGCCGACGCCTCGCACCAGCTGCGCAACCCCCTGTCCGCGCTGCTCCTGCGCATCGAACTGCTCGCCCTCGAACTCCCCGAGGGCAACGAAGAGGTGGCCTCGGTCCGCACCGAGGGCAAGCGCCTGGCCCAGGTCCTCGACGACCTGCTCGACCTGGCCCTCGCGGAGCACGCCGCGGCCGACCTGAGCCTGACCGACATCGGTGAACTGGCGGCCGAGCGGGTCGGCGCCTGGCGGCCGCTCGCCGACGAGCGCGGGGTGCGGCTGACCGGCGACTGCCCGGCCACCACCGGCTGGGCCGATCCGGTCGCCCTCTCCAGCGCGCTGGACGCGGTGATCGACAACGCCCTGAAGTTCACGCCGGAGGGAGCGGCGGTCCACGTCATCGTCTCCTTCAGCGTCACCGCGACGACCGTCGTGGTCACCGACGGCGGCCCCGGCCTCACCGAGGACGAGCTGGCCCGCGTCGGCGACCGCTTCTGGCGCAGCAACCGCCATCAGAACGTGAAGGGTTCGGGCCTCGGCCTGTCCATCTCGCGGGCCCTGCTCACGGCGGGCGGCGGCTCCATCACGTACGCGCGCCATGAACCGCGGGGACTCAGAGTGACCGTCAGCGTCCCGCGCAGCGAGCCGGTGCCGCAGACACGCTGAGTACGGGCCGGGCCGGGCGGGTCAGGGTTTGACCGACCGGTAGTAGCGCCGCGCTCCCTCGTGCAGCGTGAGGGGGTCCGTGTAGAGGGCGGTACGCAGGTCCACCAGCTGAGCCGCGTGCACCTGCGCGCCGATGTGGTCGCGGCTGTCGATGACCGAGCGGGTCAGCCCCTCGGTCAGCTCCGGATCGGCCCGGTCCGTGGTGACCAGGAGGTTCGCCACGGCGAGCGTCGGCACGGCGGAGCCCTGCTGGGCGCTCGGGTAGGCGTCGGCAGGCATCGTCGCCGCCCGGTAGTAGCGCGAGGCGCCGCCCTGCTTGTGCAGTTCGTTGACCAGGCCGCCGAGCTTGACCAGGCGGACGGGCATCTCTTCGGAGAGCTCGCGCACGGAATCGGTCGGCAGCCCGCCCGACCAGAAGAACGCGTCGATCTTGTCCTTCTTCAGGAGCTCGGGCATGGTGTCGATCCCGGCGGCCACCGGCGTGATGTCCTTGGCCGGGTCGAGGCCCGCTGCCTCCAGCACCCGGTCCGCTATCAGCCGCACGCCCGAGCGGTCCTGTCCCACGGCCACCCGCAGGTTCCGCAGGTCCTCCGCGGACTCGACGTCGGACGAGCGCGGCACGACGAGCTGTACGTAGTCGTCGTACAGCCGCGCACAGCCCCGTAGACGGTCCGCGCCGGGCTTGCCCTCCAGGCGGTACTTCTCGACGGCGTCGGCGGCGGCGATCGTGAAGTCGGCCTTGCCGGTCGCCACCCGCTCGACGTTCTGCTGCGAGCCCTCGCTGTTGATCAGCTCCACATCGACGTCGGGCATGTCCCGGGAGATCGCTGTCTTCAGGAGCTTGCCGTAATGCTCGTACACGGCGTTCCGTACGCCGGTACTGACGGTCACCCGGCCGCTCGGCGAGCTCTCGCCCATGGGGAGCAGCCACCACAGCAGCAGCCCGAACACCACGAGGGCCGCGGCCGAACCTTGCAGGGCGCGGCGCCTGCTGATGTGGGGGAGTGCCTGGAACATGCGCGCGATCCTGCCAGCTCGGCCGCCGCCGGTCCATGGCCGACGGGGGCGCCCCGGAGCCCGTGGGCCGCCGGGGTCGGGGACGACTTCTCACACCGCCTACCCTTGTTCCATGACCAGCAGCGACCGGAGCCAGGCAGTGGACGTCAATCGAACATATGAGGTCCGCACCTACGGGTGCCAGATGAACGTCCACGACTCCGAGAGGCTCTCCGGTCTCCTTGAGGACGCGGGTTACGTGCGCGCTCCGAAGGATGCGGACGGCGACGCCGACGTCGTCGTCTTCAACACCTGCGCCGTGCGCGAGAACGCCGACAACCGCCTGTACGGCAACCTCGGCCGCCTCGCCCCGATGAAGAGCAAGCGTCCCGGGATGCAGATCGCCGTCGGCGGCTGTCTGGCCCAGAAGGACCGCGACACCATCGTCGAGAAGGCGCCCTGGGTCGACGTCGTCTTCGGCACGCACAACATCGGCAAGCTGCCGGTCCTCCTGGAGCGCGCCCGCGTCCAGGAAGAGGCCCAGGTGGAGATCGCCGAGTCGCTCGAGGCCTTCCCCTCGACGCTGCCGACCCGCCGCGAGAGCGCGTACGCGGCGTGGGTCTCCATCTCCGTGGGCTGCAACAACACCTGCACCTTCTGCATCGTCCCCGCGCTGCGCGGCAAGGAGAAGGACCGCAGGAGCGGCGACATCCTCGCCGAGATCGAGGCGCTCGTCGGCGAGGGCGTCTCCGAGATCACCCTCCTCGGGCAGAACGTGAACGCGTACGGCTCGGACATCGGCGACCGCGAGGCCTTCAGCAAGCTGCTGCGCGCCTGTGGTCGGATCGAGGGCCTGGAGCGCGTGCGCTTCACCTCGCCGCACCCGCGCGACTTCACTGACGACGTGATCGCCGCCATGGCCGAGACGCCGAACGTGATGCCGCAGCTGCACATGCCGCTGCAGTCGGGATCGGACCCGATCCTGAAGGCGATGCGCCGCTCGTACCGCCAGGACCGCTTCCTGGGGATCATCGAGAAGGTCAGGGCCGCCATGCCGGACGCGGCGATCTCCACGGACATCATCGTCGGCTTCCCCGGGGAGACCGAGGAGGACTTCGAGCAGACCATGCACGTGGTCCGCGAGGCGCGCTTCACGGGCGCCTTCACCTTCCAGTACTCCAAGCGCCCCGGGACCCCCGCGGCGACCATGGAGGGGCAGATCCCCAAGGAGGTCGTGCAGGAGCGCTACATGCGGCTTTCCGCCCTCCAGGAGGAGATCTCCTGGGACGAGAACAAGAAGCAGGTCGGCCGCACCCTGGAGCTGATGGTCGCCGAGGGCGAGGGCCGCAAGGACGGCGCGACGCACCGCCTCTCGGGCCGCGCCCCCGACAGCCGTCTGGTGCACTTCACCAAGCCGGACGTCGACGTGCGTCCCGGTGACGTGGTGACGGTCGAGATCACGTACGCGGCCCCGCACCACCTGCTCGCCGAGGGCGCCGTCCTGAACGTGCGCCGCACGCGCGCGGGGGACGCCTGGGAGAAGCGGAACGCCGAGGCGGCCGCCAAGCCCGCCGGCGTGATGCTGGGCCTGCCGAAGATCGGCGCTCCCGCGCCGCTTCCGGTGGCGGCGGGCAGCGGCTGCGGCTGCGACTGACCGGACGCGCTGTTCCGGATCGGCTCGGGCAGTCGACCCGGGTCCGCTCGCGCGGGGCGGGCATTACGCTGCGGATCATGCTTGTCGCCGCAGCCGTCTGCCCTTGTCCGCCCCTGCTCGTCCCCGAGGTCGCCGCGGGCGCCGCTCCTGAACTGGACGCCGCGCGCGCGGCCTGCACCGACGCCATCGGGGTGCTCGCCGCCGCCAGGCCCGACCGGCTCGTCGTGGTCGGTCCCGCCGAGCAGGCCGGGCGCGGGCCGCATCAGCAGGGGGCCCGCGGGTCGTTCCGGGGCTTCGGTGTGGACCTCGACGTACGGCTCGGAGTCGCCGAAGCCGAGGGCCAAGCCGACGCGGACGCCTCGGACGAGGACGCCTCGGACGAGGACGCCTCGGACCAGGGCCCGGAGCGTGAACTTCCGCCCTCGCTCGCCGTCGCCGCCTGGCTGCTCAGGCGTACGCGGTGGTCGACCGCTCCGCTGGAAGGTCTCGGTGTGGGGGAACCACTTGCCGCCGAGCGGTGTATCCAAGTCGGAGGGGACATCGCGGCGCGGGCGGACCGGGTGGCACTGCTGGTGATGGGCGACGCCAGCGCGTGCCGCACGCTGAAGGCGCCGGGGTATCTCGACGAGCGGGCGGCCGGTTTCGACGCGGCGGTCGGGCGGGCCCTGGGCGCGGCCGACGTGACCGCGCTCAAGGCGCTGGACGCGGAGCTCGCGTACGAACTGAAGGCCGCGGGCCGTGCCCCGTGGCAGGTGCTCGCCGGAGCGGCAGACGGCGCGGGGCTGAGCGGCGAGCTGCTGTACGAGGACGCGCCGTACGGCGTGGGGTACGTCGTGGCGGCCTGGTCCTAGCGGGGGCCGCGGCCGCTACGGCACGTAGCGCCAAGGCGCGCACGCGGCGACGGCCGCGAAGCGTGACTGCTTCACGGCCGTCCGCCGATGCGATTCAGGATGCCGGAGGGGGTGACGGGGGCGACGGCGGAGTGGCGCCGCCACCCGCGTCCTTGCCCTCGTCCGTCCCCGCGAGGCGGTCGACGGCCTCCTTGGCCTTGCCCGTACCCGACTGGATCTTGTCGCTGTACTTGCCCTTGGTCTTCTCGTCGGCGACCTTCGCGGCCTTGTCCAGGCCCTGGTCGATCTTGTCCCCGTGCTGCTGCGCGAGGTCGGAGACCTTGTCCTTGACAGGGGCGATCTTGGCTTTCAGCTGGTCCAGGAAGCCCATGGATCCACCTTCCCTCGCTGGGCTACTTGCGGGCGCTCTCACCGGCCTCGTTGTCGGCCGCCTCCTCCGCGGACTGCTGCTTCGGGATCTCCACACCCTCCGCGGCAGCCGTCTCGGTGGCTTCCTCCGGCTTGGCCTCGGCCTCGTTGTCGGCGTCGGTGGCCTCGGCGGCGGGCTTCGGGTCGGCGGGGGCCTCCGCGGACTCCTTGGCGGACTCCTCGGCCTCCTCCGGCTCTGCCGTCAGCGTGGCGGCAGCCGCATCGGTCGTTGACGCTTCATCGGTGGCCTTGGACTTCCGGCGAAACCGTGAAAAAACACCCATATCTACTCCATACGTTACTCGTGTGGGCGAAATCCCGCGCCGCCCGGTGCGCCCCATTGCGTCGCCCGGGTCATCGGTCCTCGAAACCGGCGGCCGGAACCTCGCAACAGGCAACGACCCCGGAGCCGTGCCGTCACGTAGCTCATTCGGGAAGTGGTCGTGGGGTTTGCGAGACTGGGACGGTGAGTAGCGCAGCTCCCGCCCCGCGGGTCATCGCCGTCGTCGGTCCGACCGCGGCAGGAAAGTCCGATCTGGGCGTTTTCCTCGCCCAGCGCCTCGGCGGCGAAGTCGTCAACGCCGACTCCATGCAGCTCTACCGAGGGATGGATATCGGCACCGCCAAGCTGACGCCCGACGAGCGCGGCGGCGTGCCCCACCAGCTCCTCGACATCTGGGACGTCACGGAGGCCGCGAGCGTCGCCGAGTACCAGAGGCTGGCACGCGCGGAGATCGACCGGCTCCTCGCCGAGGGGCGCTGGCCGATCCTGGTCGGCGGCTCCGGTCTGTACGTCAGGGGGGCCGTGGACAACCTGGAGTTCCCCGGCACCGACCCCGCTGTCCGGGCCCGCCTTGAGGAGGAGCTCACGCTGCGCGGCTCCGGCGCCCTGCACGCCCGCCTCGCCGCCGCCGACCCCGAGGCCGCCCACGCGATCCTGCCCAGCAACGGCCGCCGGATCGTCCGCGCCCTGGAGGTCATCGAGATCACGGGCAAGCCCTTCACGGCCAACCTGCCCGGCCACGACTCGGTGTACGACACGGTCCAGATCGGCGTCGACGTGGCCCGCCCCGAACTCGACGAACGCATCGCCACGCGCGTGGACCGCATGTGGGAGGCGGGCCTGGTGGACGAGGTGCGCGCGCTGGAGGCGGAAGGGCTGCGTGAGGGGCGCACGGCGTCCCGTGCGCTCGGCTACCAGCAGGTGCTCACGGCGCTCGCGGGGGAGTGCACCGAGGACGAAGCGCGCGCCGAAACCGTGCGCGCCACCAAGCGCTTCGCGCGCCGCCAGGACTCGTGGTTCAGGCGCGATCCGCGGGTGCACTGGCTCAGTGGGGCCGTGGCCGATCGCGGGGAACTTCCGGAGCGCGCACTGGCGTTGCTCGAACGACCGGTCACAGCCTGATCACGTGATGGCATCGGGACGCTCCGGCGGTCATCCCGGCACCTGACGGCGTGCCATCATCGACCATCGATCGACCGGTGGAGTCCGAAGTGGGAGGGCGCGTGGCGATGGAGGCCGGCCCTCGTGACACCGCACATGACGGCGGGGAGCAACTCAGCCCCGACGGGCCCGACGACCTCGCGGGCGGCGTGACGGACGACGGTCCGGGCGCGGACGAGATGGCGCCCGAGGCCGAGGTCGAGGTGGAGCTCCGACCGCAGCGCCGCCTGCGCATCTGGCAGCTCGCGCCGATCGTGATCCTCGCCGCACTCGGCTCCCTGATGTTCGCCTTCCCGCTGGCCTTCGAGTTCGGCGGCGGTGGCGGGGGCGGTGCGGGTGACGGCGGTGCCGTGGTCGCCATGCTCGGCCTGCTGATCAGCTGCTGCGCCGCGGGCTGGGGCATGATGGCCGCCCGCCGCGTGGGGCACACCTGGCCCGGGCTCCCGGAGCGCGGCTCCGGACGACGCCCGGACTGGCGGGTCGTCTGCGCGTACGCACTGCTCTTCCTGGCCGCCGTGGGGCTCGCGGTGTGGCGGGTGGCCAGGCTCCGTTCCTGACGGAACCTCCGCCTCCGGGCCACCTGCGATGCGCCCCGAAGGCACCGCGGGACCGTGTGTCGTACCCACCCCGTACGATCGAGGAATGAGCACGCGGATCGCCTTCCTCAAGGGGCACGGGACCGAGAACGACTTCGTGATCATCCCCGACCCCGACAACACCGTCGAGCTGCCCCCGGCCGCCGTGGCCGCCCTGTGCGACCGCCGCGCGGGCATCGGTGGCGACGGCCTGCTCCATGTCGTACGCTCCGCCGCCCACCCCGAGGCACGCCACCTCGCGGACCGCGCCGAGTGGTTCATGGACTACCGCAACGGCGACGGCTCGGTCGCCGAGATGTGCGGCAACGGAGTGCGCGTCTTCGCCCGATACCTGCAGCGCGCGGGACACGTCGGCGAGGGAGACGTCGCGGTGGCCACCCGCGGCGGCGTGAAGACCGTGCACATCGCCAAGGCGGAATCCGGCGGCGAGATCACCGTCGGCATGGGCAAGGCGCGACTCCCCGAAGGCGACGTCACCGTCTCCGTGGCCGACCGCAGCTGGCCCGCGCGCAACGTGAACATGGGCAATCCGCACGCGGTCGCCTTCGTCACCGACCTCTCCGAAGCGGGCCATCTGTACGACCCGCCGCCCTTCAGCCCGGCCAGCGCCTACCCGGACGGCGTGAACGTCGAATTCGTGGTCGACCGCGGCCCGCGTCACGTCGCCATGCGCGTGCACGAGCGCGGCTCGGGCGAGACCCGGTCGTGCGGCACGGGCGCGTGCGCCGTGGCCGTCGCGGCGGCCCGCAAGGACGGTGTGGACCCCGCGGTGACCGGCGCCCCGGTGACGTACACCGTCGACCTGCCCGGCGGACGCCTGGTCATCACCGAGCGGCCCGACGGCGAGATCGAGATGACGGGACCCGCCGTCATCGTCGCCGAGGGCGAGATCACGTCCGAATGGCTCGAAACGGTACTCGCATGAACTGTCGCTCGAATGGGTGATCCGTTTCACGCTCGGCGAGAGGCGGTCAGCACCGCGTGATGGGCTCGGTAGCATCAAGCACCGGCCCGGACGGAGCACGCCACCGTCCGTTCACCGCCGGTAGAAGCAGCCGGAGGTGCCCATGAGTGCGGAGGCTACGAACCCTGCGACGCCCGGCCCCGTGACACCCGGGGTCCAGCGCAGGCGCGGCCGCGCCCGTCTCGACCTGCGCAGGCTCGGCCGTGCGGCCCTGCTCGGACCCGCGACACGGGACCGTCTGCCCGACGCGATCGGCCATGTGGCGGAGGCCCACCGGGCCCACTACCCGGACATCGACCTGGAGCCGCTGCGCCGCGCGTACGTCCTCGCGGAGTCCTCGCACCGTGGCCAGATGCGCAAGAGCGGCGAGCCGTACATCACGCATCCGCTCGCCGTGACGCTGATCCTCGCCCAACTGGGCGCGGAGATCACGACGTTGACCGCGTCCCTGCTCCACGACACCGTCGAGGACACGGACGTCACGCTCGACCAGGTGCGCGACGAGTTCGGCGACGACGTCTGCTACCTGGTCGACGGCGTCACCAAGCTCGAAAAGGTCGACTACGGAGCGGCGGCCGAACCGGAGACGTTCCGCAAGATGCTGGTCGCCACCGGCAACGACGTACGCGTCATGTCGATCAAGCTCGCCGACCGACTGCACAACATGCGCACCCTGGGTGTCATGCGCCCCGAGAAACAGGCGCGCATCGCCAAGGTGACCCGGGACGTACTCATTCCGCTCGCCGAGCGCCTCGGTGTGCAGGCGCTCAAGACCGAGCTGGAGGACCTCGTCTTCGCGATCCTCCACCCGGAGGAGTACTCCCAGGTCAACGCCATGATCGCGGCGAATACCGACGGAGTGGGGGACCCGCTCGGGGACATCGCGGGCGATGTGCGCGGCGTGCTGCGCGACGCGGGCATCACCGCCGAAGTCCTCATCAGGCCGCGGCACTTCGTCTCGGTGCACCGGGTGCACCGCAAACGGGGCGAGCTGCGCGCGGCGGATTTCGGGCGCCTCCTCGTCCTCGTGAACGAGGACGCCGACTGCTACGGAGTCCTCGGCGAGCTGCACACCTGCTTCACGCCGGTGGTATCGGAGTTCAAGGACTTCATCGCCGTCCCGAAGTTCAACCTGTACCAGTCGTTGCACACGGCGGTGGCCCGGGCCGACGGCGAGGTCGCCGAAGTCCTCATCCGTACGCACCAGATGCACCAGTTCGCGGAGGCGGGCGTCGTCGCACTGCGCAATCCCTACGCCCCGTCCGCGGAGGAGATTCCCGCGGGCGCGGACGACGAGCGCATCGACCCCACCAGGCCCGGCTGGCTCTCCCGGCTCCTGGACTGGCAGCAGGCCGCGCCCGACCCGGACACCTTCTGGTCGACGCTGCGCGAGGACCTCGCGCAGGACCGCGAGATCGCCGTCTTCCGGCCCGACGGAGGCACCCTCGGACTGCCCGCGGGCGCCAGCTGCGTGGACGCCGCCTACGCCCAGTACGGGGAAGACGCCCACGCCTGCATCGGGGCCCGCGTCAACGGCCGCCTCGCGACGCTCAGCACGGTCCTGCGCGACGGCGACACGGTCCAGCTGCTCATGGGCCAGGACGCGGCCTCCGGACCCTCGCGCGACTGGCTCGACCACGCCCGCACGCCCGCCGCGCGGATCGCCATCCGGCGCTGGCTCACCACGCACCCGGCCCCCGACGCCCCCGCGGCCGCCCCTGCCGGACAGCGAAGGCCGCCGCGCCAGCCCTTCTCGGCCGATTCCGGGCCGGAATCCGTCGACAGTCCGCGCCCCGCCGCGGCGAACGCCGTCGTGGACCGTGAGGGCGCGAGCGTGCGTCTCGCGGGCTGCTGTACGCCCGTGCCGCCCGACGAGGTCACCGCGTTCGCCGTGCGCGGCGGAGTCGTGACCGTGCACCGGGTCGGTTGTCCCGCCGTGGAGCGCATGAAGGAAGTGGGGCGCCCGGAGATCGGCGTGCGCTGGGGGGACACCGCGGAGTGTCGCGTCACGCTCATCGCCGAATCGTTCGGCCGCGCACATCTGCTCGCAGACCTCACCGAAGCGATCGCCCTCGAAGGCGTGGCGGTCATCTCCGCGACCGTGGAGCCGCCGACCCAGCAGCGCGTGCGCCATACGTACACGCTGCAACTCCCGGACGCCGCGCACCTTCCAGGACTGATGCGGGCGATGCGCGCTGTGCCAGGGGTGTACGACGTGAGCCGCGCCCAGCATCCGGCGGCGGCAGCTCCCTGAGCCGTGCCCCGAAGCCTGCTCCGCGCGTTCCGCGAGTCCTCCGTCCGCGACTCGTTCGAGTGGCTCGGCGCGCGCCGTCCCACCGGGGAAGGCCTGCGCTGATAGCGGTAGTTCATGCTGCTCACCCCTCGGCCCAAGGCCACCAGGACGAAGGCCCTCCGCACGCGCCGCGTTGCCGTCGCCCTGCTCGCCGCCTCCGCGTCCGCCGCCCTCATCGCGGCGAGCGCCCCGCCGCCCGCGACCCCCCTCGGCATCGGCGACCGGCTCTTCCCGCACCTGGGCAACCCCGGTTACGACGTGGCGTCGTACGACATCGCCTTCACCTACCGCGGCGACAACAGCAAGCCGCTGGACGCCGTGACCAAGATCGACGCGCGCGCGACGGCTCCCTTGGAACGCGTGAATCTCGACTTCGCGCACGGCAAGGTCCGTTCCGTCGAGGTCAACGGCAAGGCCGCCCGCTTCGTCGGCACCGGCGAGGACCTGGTCGTCACACCGGCCGCCCCGGTGGCGCCCGGCGAGCGGATGCTGATCACCGTGCGGCACACCAGCGACCCGGTCGCCGCGAAGGGCGCCGAGGGCGGCTGGGTGCGCACCGGGGACGGGCTCGCCATGGCCAACCAGGCCGACGCCGCCCACCTGGTCTTCCCGTGCAACGACCACCCCTCGGACAAGGCGGACTTCACCTTCCGGATCACCGCTCCGAAGGGCCTCACCGCGGTCGCCAACGGCCTCCCGGTCGCCAGGACCCGGCACGGCGGAGGCGGCACCACCTGGTCGTACCGGACCCGCCACCCCATGGCCACCGAGCTGGCCCAGGTGTCGATCGGCCGCTCCAGCGTCATCCGGCGGAAGGGGCCGAACGGCCTCCCCGTACGCGATGTGGTGCCCACCAAGGACCGCAAGACCCTGGAGCGCTGGCTGAAGAAGACGCCCGGCCAGCTCGGGTGGATGGAGAAGAAGGTCGGCCGCTACCCCTTCGAGGCGTACGGAGTGCTGATCGCACAGGCGCAGACCGGCTACGAACTGGAGACGCAGACGCTCTCTCTCTTCGAGAGAGAGCTCTTCACCCGCCCCGAGTACCCCGAGTGGTACGTCGACTCGATCATGGTGCACGAGCTGGCGCACCAGTGGTTCGGCGACAGCGTGAGCCCGCGGTCCTGGTCGGACCTCTGGCTCAACGAGGGCCACGCCACCTGGTACGAAGCGCTCTACGCCCAGGAGAAGGCGCAGCGGCCGCTCGCGGTGCGGATGCGGGACGCCTATCGCCAGTCGGACGCCTGGCGCGCGGCGGGCGGGCCGCCCGCCGCGCCGAAGGAGCCCGCGCCGGGGCAGAAGATCAGCATCTTCCGGCCCGTCGTCTACGACGGCAGCGCGCTGGTGCTCTACGCCCTGCGGCAGGAGATCGGGCAGCCCGCCTTCGACCGCATCGAGCGGGCCTGGGTCCACGAGTACCGGGACGGCAACGCGACGACCGACGACTTCGTGCGGCTCGCGTCCCAGGAAGCGGGGCGTGACCTGGGCGGATTCTTCAAGGCCTGGCTGTACGGGGAGAAGACGCCGCCGATGCCGGGGCACCCGGACTGGCGTACCTCGACGACGGACGGGAAGTAACCGGGAGCGGGGCGGCGGGCGGCGTGAGGGGCCGGAGCCCGCGGCGGCCCCGGTGCGGGAGCCCGCAATAACCCGCGTGACGAGACGGGGCGTGCCGTGCAACCATCTTCAGGTCGGCACGGCGGCCCGTCCGGGACATCCCCTCGGGGAGATCTCAGGGTCGGCTCAGGCCGGTCCGGGGAATCTCCGGACGGCCCGGGGCGTTGTCGAAGGTGACGGATCAGGCAGCCGTCCGCATTCCCATCGACGAATCGACGTAAGGACCCAATGACCTCCTCTTCTTCCCCTTCCCAGGACGCACAGAGCTTCGCGCAGAACTACCCCGAAGGTCTTCGGGCCGATGCCCTGATGGAAGAGGACGTCGCCTGGAGCCACGAGATCGACGGAGACCGGGACGGCGACCAGCTCGACCGCTCCGAGCGCGCGGCCCTGCGCCGCGTCGCGGGCCTCTCCACCGAGCTCGAGGACGTCACCGAAGTCGAGTACCGACAGCTCCGTCTGGAGCGCGTGGTGCTCGTCGGCGTGTGGACTTCCGGGACGGTCCAGGATGCGGAGAACTCCGTCGCCGAGCTGGCCGCCCTCGCCGAGACCGCGGGTGCGCTCGTGCTCGACGGCGTCATCCAGCGCCGCGACAAGCCGGACCCGGCGACGTACATCGGCTCCGGCAAGGCCCTTGAGCTGCGCGACATCGTCCTCGAGACCGGCGCCGACACCGTCGTGTGTGACGGTGAGCTCAGCCCCGGCCAGCTGATCCACCTCGAAGACGTCGTCAAGGTCAAGGTGGTCGACAGGACCGCCCTGATCCTCGACATCTTCGCCCAGCACGCCAAGTCCCGAGAGGGCAAGGCGCAGGTCGCCCTCGCGCAGATGCAGTACATGCTGCCGAGGCTCCGCGGCTGGGGTCAGTCGCTCTCCCGTCAGATGGGTGGCGGCGGCGGTGGCGGCATGGCCACCCGTGGTCCCGGTGAGACCAAGATCGAGACGGACCGGCGACGGATCCGCGAGAAGATGGCGAAGATGCGCCGGGAGATCGCGGAGATGAAGACGGGCCGCGACATCAAGCGGCAGGAGCGCCGACGCAACAAGGTGCCCTCGGTCGCGATCGCCGGTTACACGAACGCGGGCAAGTCCTCGCTGCTCAACCGACTCACGGGCGCGGGCGTCCTGGTGGAGAACTCGCTGTTCGCCACCCTCGACCCGACCGTGCGCCGGGCCGAGACGCCGAGCGGTCGGCTCTACACGCTGGCCGACACCGTCGGGTTCGTACGGCATCTGCCGCACCACCTCGTCGAGGCGTTCCGCTCCACCATGGAGGAGGTCGGCGAATCCGACCTGATCCTGCACGTGGTGGACGGCTCGCACCCGGTGCCGGAGGAGCAGCTGGCCGCCGTGCGCGAGGTGATCCGGGACGTGGGCGCCACCGACGTACCCGAGATCGTGGTGGTCAACAAGGCGGACGCGGCGGACCCGTTGGTCCTCCAGCGGCTGCTGCGCAACGAGAAGCACGCGATCGTGGTCTCCGCGCGGACAGGTGCCGGTATCGAGGATCTCCTCGCGCTCATCGACGCCGAACTGCCGCGACCCGAGGTCGAGATCGAGGCCCTCGTTCCGTACACGCACGGCCAGCTCATCTCGCGGGCGCACGCCGAGGGCGAGGTGCTCTCCGAGGAGCACACCGCCGAGGGCACGGTGCTCAAGGCGCGGGTGCACGAGGAGCTTGCCGTGGAGCTCGCTCCGTATGTGCCGGCCACGCACTGACCCGTTTCGGTAGACAGACGGAAGGCCCGTCCCCACTTCGGTGGGGACGGGCCTTCCGTTCGTACGGGCCGTGCCGCCCGCTCGCGTGCGGCACGGGCTCCTGCTCGAAGGGCTACTGCGAGCCGTACTTCTTGCTCATCATGTCGTAGACCTGCTCGGCGCCCTTGCCCAGCTGCGGTCCGGCGAGCCAGGTGTTGGCGGCCGGGCCGATCGAGGTGTTGGACACGAGCTTGGTCTTGTCGCCGACGACCCGGAACCAGCCGCCGCCGGACGAACCGCCGGTCATGGTGCAGCCGATGCGGTACATCGTCGGCAGCGACGGCGACAGGGAGAGACGGCCCGGCTTGTCGACGCACTTGTGCATCATCAGGCCGTTGTACGGCGGGGCGGCCGGGTAGCCCCAAGCGCCCATCGAGCTCACGGTCTGCGTCGAGGGGGTCGAGAAGTCGACGTCGAGCGCGTTGCCGACCGTCTCCTCGAGCGACTTGCCGCCCTGCTCGGGCTTCACGTGCAGCACGGCGTAGTCGTACGTCGCGCCCGCGCCGCCCGTCGGGCCGCCCTCGTCGATCCACTCGTTGGAGGTCGAGATCCAGTCGGCCCAGTACTGGCCGTAGGGGGCGACTTCCTGCGGGGCCGCGTTGGCCAGCTCGGCCTCGGACTTGCCCAGGTCGTTGTACGAGGGGACGAAGGTGATGTTGCGGTACCAGCCGCCGTTCTTACCGGCGTGCACGCAATGGCCCGCGGTCCACACGAGATTGGACTTGCCCGGGTTGCGGGGGTCCTTCACGACGGTGCCGGAGCAGACCATCGACCCGTCGGGGGAGTCGAAGAAGATCTTGCCCACCGGGGCGGCGTTCTCGTGGTACGGCGTCTTCTCGGGCTTGGCCTGGACCGGCGTCGGCTCCGGGTCGGTCGCGCCCTGGTCGGCGCTCGCGTCCTTCGCGGCGATCGTCTTGTTCGGGTCCTTGGCGTCCTTCATCCGCTCGGGCTTCCAGAGCCCCTCGATGACCGGATTGACGAAGTCCTTGGCCTCGCGAAGCCACTCGCCGTTGCCCCAGTTCTTCTTCCAGCCGCCCTTCTTCCACTCATCCAGGTCGATGCCGTGGTCCTTGAGCTTGTCGGCGATGTCGCCGGGCAGTTTGGAGTCGGGACCGGAGTCGGAGCCGCCGTCGGCTCCCTGCGACGCGGCGGCGTCCGGCTTGTCGCCCGCCTTGTCTTCGCTCGGGCCGCAGCCCGTGGCGGTGAGCGCCAGGGTCGCGGCGAGGCCGGTGGCGGCGAGTGCGACGCCCCGTCCACGGCGGCGCGCGAACGGCGCACGAGTGGAACGCATGGTGGTGTTACCCCCGTTGAGAACGTGTGGTTGCCATGTACGTGTCATCTGTCGAAGCGGGCACTCCGCGGAGCTCCACATCGACGCAACACCTCACTATGCCTGTGAGGTTGAGGGCGAACGGCGGCGGGGTCGTGAAGATTTCCGGTGCCCCGCCGCCGTACGTCCGCTGCCGCCGACCAGTCGACTACTGACCGGCGAACTTCTTGCTGACCGAGCTGTAGACGCCCTTGGCCTCCTTGCCCAGGCGCGGACCGGCGAGCCAGCCCGCCGTCACCGGGCCGATGGAGGTGTTCGACACCAGCGCGGGCTTGCCGTCCTGGCCCTCGGCGACCCAGCCGCCGCCGGACGAACCGCCGGTCATGGTGCAGCCGATGCGGTACATCGTCGGGTCGGGCTTGCTGAGCGAAAGGCGGCCCGGCTTGTCGGCGCACTGGAACGCCTTCTGGCCGTCGAACGGCGGTGCGGCCGGGTAGCCGGTCGCCGTCATCCCGTCGATCTGCGGCACCGCGGGAGCGTTGAAGTCCACGGGGAGAGCCGAACCGACCGTCTCCTCCAGCGACTTGCCGTCACCGCCCTTCTCGGGCGTCACGTGGATGACCGCGAAGTCGTACGGGGCACCCAGGCCGCCGGTGGGGCCACCCTGCTCGATCCACTGGTCGGAGGTCTGTGCCCAGTCGCCCCACCAGACGCCGTACGGAGCGACTTCTTCCTTGGGAGCGTTCTGGAGCTCTTCGACCGACTTGCCGCTGTTGTTGTACGAGGGGACGAAGACCATGTTGCGGTACCAGCCGCCCTTGGCGCCCGCGTGCACGCAGTGGCCCGCGGTCCACACCATGTTGGACTTGCCGGGGTGGGCCGGGTCCTTGACGACGGTCGCGGAGCAGACCATCGAACCGTCGGGACCGTCGAAGAAGAGCTTGCCGGACTCGGCGACCTGGTCGTGGTACGGCGTCTTGACGGCAGCCGCGTCCACGGGCTTCGGCGTCGGGTCCGTGACGCCCTGGTCACCGGAGATGTCGTTGTCGTCGACCCCGTGGTCGGGATTCTTGTCGGCGTCCCGCATCCGCTCCGGGTCCCACAGGTCCTTGATGATCGGGTTGACGAACTCACCGGCCTCGCGAAGCCACTTGTCCTTGTCCCAGTTCTTCTTCCAGCCGCCCTTCTTCCACTCGTCCAGGTCGATGCCGTGCTCTTTGAGCTTGTCCTTCAGACCGTCCGGGATCGTGACCTTGCCGTCGCCGCCACTGTCACCGGGCTGCGAAGCGGACGAGTCGCCACCGGCGTTGTCGTCGCCGGGGCCGCAGGCCGTGGCGGTCAGTACGAGCGCCGCGCCGAGCGCCACAGCGGCCGCCACGGGGGAGGTTCTGGAGCGCTTGCTCCTCCCGCCGCGAGCGGTAGAGAGCGGACGTATGGGTCGCATCGTGAAATTCCCCCTGGGCCTAGAAATCGTTCCAAAGTGCCGTACATCCGGGCACGGAGCACCCGCTGCGACCGGGTGTGGAGCGCCCGTCGTCGCCGGGTGCGGAACACCCCGTTCCTGATGAACGGCACCCCACACTATGCCGGTGCCGTTGGGGACGGCCGACGGAAGGGCAACGGTTCCGTCACGACAAGGATCTTCTGATTACCCGTGATCCTCCGGGGCTCTCGTCGTTGGTACGTACGGGGGACCAGAGCCATGCGTTCATCCCCCCTGCCAACTTGCCACCGAGCAGGCCCGCGTGGAGCCCCCCGGACTCCACGCGGGACGCACTCATCCCAGCGGGAGGACCAACAGTCGTGGCCGTGACCGATCCTGCGCCCGCGGCGGCATCCGCAGCGCACTCCGCGACGCACCCCGCCCCACCCGCCACCGGAGCCCCCGCGGAACACTCCGGCGCGCACTCCGCGGCGCACGAGGGAATCCTGCGCCGCCAGTCGGCGCGCGAGTCGGCGGCGCGCACCTACGCGCGGGCCCTGCCGATCGTGCCCGTACGCGCGCGCGGCCTGACGATCGAGGGCGCGGACGGGCGCCGCTACCTCGACTGCCTCTCGGGCGCCGGAACCCTCGCCCTCGGCCACAATCACCCCGTGGTGCTCGAAGCCATCAGGAAGGTCCTCGACTCGGAGGCTCCCCTGCATGTTCTCGACCTGGCCACCCCCGTCAAGGACGACTTCACCACGGAGCTCTTCCGTACCCTGCCGGCCGGCCTGGCCGACCGGGCGCGCATCCAGTTCTGCGGCCCGGCGGGCACGGACGCGGTGGAAGCGGCCCTGAAACTGGTCCGCGCCGCCACCGGCCGCGACGGCATGCTGGCCTTCACCGGCGCCTACCACGGGATGACGGCCGGGGCCCTCGAAGCCTCCGGCGGCGCACCGGACGTACGCGTCGCGCGCCTGCCCTACCCGCAGGACTACCGCTGCCCGTTCGGACTCGGCGGCGAGTACGGCGCCGAACTCTCCGCCCGGTGGACCGAGAGCCTCCTCGACGACACCAAGTCCGGCGTCCCCGCACCGGCCGGCATGATCCTCGAACCCGTCCAGGGCGAAGGCGGCGTCCTTCCGGCCCCCGACGCATGGCTCCGCAGGATGCGCGAGATCACCGCGGCGCGCGGCATCCCGCTCATCGCCGACGAGGTGCAGACCGGCGTCGGACGCACCGGAGCCTTCTGGGCCGTCGAGCACAGCGGCGTCGTCCCGGACGTGATGGTGCTGTCCAAGGCGATCGGCGGCAGCCTCCCGCTGGCCGTCGTGGTCTACCGCGACGACCTGGACGTCTGGCCGCCCGGCTCCCACGCGGGCACCTTCCGCGGCAACCAACTCGCGATGGCCGCGGGCACGGCGACCCTCGCCTACGTCCGCGAGAACGGCCTCGCCGAACGCGCCGCCACCCTCGGCGCCCGCATGCTCACCCAACTGCGCTCCCTGGCGGCCGAACACTCCTGCATCGGCGAGGTCCGAGGCCGGGGCCTGATGATCGGCGTCGAACTCGTGGACCCGACGGGGGGAGGATCCGGCCCGGTGGGCGGATCTGGCCTGGCGGGAGGCGTAGGTCCGGCGGGAGGCTCGGGGGCGACGGGAGGTGCAGGTCCGACGTGCGGTGCGGGCCAGGGGGCAACTTCGGGCCTGGCCTCGGACTTGGCGACGTCTCCGGACGTATCGCTTGCCTCGAACGCGGCACCGGCTCCGGCACCGGCCGCCCCGATCCCGGCACAAGGCAAGAAGCACGCCCCGGTTCTGATTCCAAGTGGCCCCTCCCCGGACGCTCTGCCGCGCATCACCCAGCCCCACCCACCAGCCCCCGAACTGGCCGCCGCCGTCCAGCGCGAGTGCCTGCGCCGCGGACTCATCGTCGAACTCGGCGGCCGTCACTCCAGCGTCGTACGACTCCTTCCTCCTCTCACCATCACCGATGAACAGGCAGCCGCAGTCCTCGACCGCCTTGCCGATGCGCTGTCCGCCGCGGCGCGCCCGTCCCACGCATAGCCAAGGCGGACACCCGGGGCCTTTGCGGCGGTCATGAACTGTCGACAAGCGCCCAGTCCAGTCGCCACACGGAGCCCGAACAAGCCCGAACAACCTCGCAAGGAAGCCCTCTTGAACGCCACCCCTGCATCCGAAGGCCGACCCCACCACCACGCCCCAGGCGCGGGCGGCACGCAATCCTCACTGGTGGCGGATTCCAGTACGGTCCCCCGGCAGAAGGGCGGCGGCCAGGAGGCCGAGCGCCTGCACGGCATCTCCATCGATCTGCTGGAGCACCCCGACCCCCACACCGCCGCGCAGGCGGCGGCCGTCGAGAACCTGCTCCGCTGCTGGGTCAGGGAGAACAACCTCCCCGCCCCGGACCAGGGCGCCCTACGCATCCCGCTGGCCGCGAGCGGCACGGCCCTGCTGGTCCCCGTCCACTACTGGTCGGCCACCGGCTGGCACCGCTTCGGTCTCCCCTATCTGGCGGACGGCCCGGACAGCGCGCCTCCCGTCGACGCCGTCACCGTCGCCGCACTCCTCGGCCGCGAGACCGCCCGCCGCGACGCCGAGGTCCCAACGACCCGGACCGCGGAGCCGCCCGAGCCGGAGCCGACGGCTGGCCAGGCCGAGGCCACGCCTGACCAGGCCGAAGTCACGCCCGACCGGGCCGAGGCCACACTCGACAGAGCCGAGGCCATGGCCGCCCCGTCCGCGGACGCCGGTGCCGACGAGGCCGTCAAGAGCATCGGCATGGTCGACAAGGTCGACGGCGCCGACCTCGTCGGCCGCGTCGCGGACTCCGTACGCCGCACCGCGGAGTTCATCGCCGACCGCCGCGACAGCCCCGTCGATGAGCCCGACCTCTTCCTCGCCGCCGAACAGTCCCTGCTCCTCGGCCACCCCCTGCATCCGACCCCCAAGAGCCGCGAGGGTCTGTCCGACACCGAATCCCGGCTCTACTCACCGGAGCTGCGCGGCGCCTTCCCGCTGCACTGGCTGGCGGTCGACCGGTCCGTGCTCGCCATGGACTCGGCCTGGACCGAGCGCGGCCGCCCCCTTCCGGCCGACCAGCTCACCGCCCGCCTCGCCGGACCGGGACTGCCGTTGCCGGACGGCCGCGTGGCCCTGCCCGTGCACCCCTGGCAGATCCGTGAACTGCGGCACCGCCCCGCAGCCGCCGACCTCCTGGATGCCGGACTCCTCCAGGACCTCGGCCCCCATGGCGCCCCCTGGTACCCCACCTCCTCCGTGCGCACCCTCTACCGCTCGGGCGCCGCGGCCATGCTGAAGCTCTCGCTCGGCCTGCGCATCACCAACTCCCGTCGTGAGAATCTCCGTAAAGAACTCCACCGCGGCGTCGAGGTCCACCGGCTGCTGCGCAGCGGCCTCGCCGAGCAGTGGCAGGCCGCCCACCCGGGCTTCGACGTGGTCCGCGACCCCGCCTGGCTCGCCGTCACAGGATCCGACGGCGCGCCCGTCCCCGGGCTCGACGTCATGATCCGGCACAATCCCTTCGGCCCGGGCGACGACGCCACCTGCATCGCCGGACTCGTGTCGCCCAGGCCATCGACACGGGCGGCGGAGCACGGTCGCCGCCCGATGCGTTCCCGGCTGGGCGAGACCATCACGAGGCTCGCCGGACGAACGGGCCGTCCCCGGGGCGCCGTTGCCGCCGAGTGGTTCCTGCGCTACCTCGAAACCGTCGTCCGACCCGTGCTGTGGCTGGACAGCGAGGCGGGCGTCGCCCTGGAGGCGCACCAGCAGAACACGCTCCTCCTCCTTGACCCCCACGGCTGGCCGGTGGCCGGCCGCTACCGGGACAACCAGGGCTACTACTTCCGCGAGTCCCGACGCGCCGAACTCGACCGGCGCCTCCCCGGCATCGGACAGGACAGCGACACGTTCGTCTCCGACGAGGTGACGGACGAGCGGTTCGCCTACTACCTCGGCATCAACAACGTCCTCGGCCTCATCGGAGCCATCGGCGTCGAACGGCTCGCGGACGAGAGGCTGTTGCTCGCGGCCTTCCGTCGCTTCCTCGGCGACGTCGCGTCCGGCCCCGACAGGCTGCGCACCTCGCTGCCCGCGACGCTGCTCGACTCACCCGTGCTGCGCTGCAAGGCCAACCTGCTGACCCGACTGCACGGCCTCGACGAGCTCGTCGGCCCGGTCGACACCCAGTCCGTCTATGTCTCCATCGCCAACCCCCTTCATTCCTGAGGAACATGACCCACCACTTCTGACAGGAGCGACGCCGTGCCTCCCACCGATGCGAGCACTGACGCCGGAACGGCATCCGCACCAGCGGGCGCCGACAGCACCGACACCCTCGACCTGCGGCTGCCCGACGACCTCATCGGCCTGATGGCCGAGACCGATGCCCGAGCTGCGCGGACCGGCCCCCTCGGCAGCGAGGAATCCGTCGCGTACGACCTCCTCGACGGCGTCGCCCAATGGGGCCCTGCCACGACCGCGGCCGGGGTCTTCCAACTCGTGCCCGTCCGGCTGGAACGCGACCTCACCCTGATCAGTCGGTGGATGAACGACCCCGCCGTGGCGGCCTTCTGGGAACTCGCGGGATCCGAGGCCGTCACGGAATCCCATCTGCGCCCCCAGCTCGACGGCGATGGACGCAGCGTCCCCTGCCTGGGCGTACTCGACGGCACACCGATGAGCTACTGGGAGATCTACCGGGCCGATCTCGATCCGCTGGCCCGGCACTATCCCGCCCGTCCGCACGACACCGGAATCCACCTCCTGATCGGTGGTGTCGCCAACCGCGGCCGCGGGCTTGGTACTTCGCTGCTGAGAGCCGTGGCCGACCTGGTGCTCGACCACCGCCCCGCATGCGCACGTGTCGTAGCAGAACCCGACCTCCGCAACACCCCCTCCGTCTCCGCATTCCTGAGCGCAGGCTTCCGCTTCTCCGCCGAAGTGGAGCTGCCCGACAAGCGAGCCGCGCTCATGGTCCGTGACCGGGCC
Organism: Streptomyces kanamyceticus; assembly: GCF_008704495.1. Classification (NCBI taxonomy): domain Bacteria; kingdom Bacillati; phylum Actinomycetota; class Actinomycetes; order Kitasatosporales; family Streptomycetaceae; genus Streptomyces; species Streptomyces kanamyceticus. Next base: position 2,830,678 of record NZ_CP023699.1, on the reverse strand, counting down.
CTGCGCGCCGTGCTCTGACCCGGTCACTCTTAGTACACCGCTCGACCCGATCCGGTTCCCTCCCTGAGGAGTTCCCGTGCCGAATCCGCCCGCCAGTCAGATTCCCCATCCCTCCGCCGAGCTCTTCGACCCACCCGAGCTGAGCCAGGACAGGTGGCAACGGGCGGGGCGCCGCCTGCTCGCCAAGATGCTCGGGGAGTTCGCGTACGAGGAGATCATCCGGCCCGTGCCGGAAGCGCTGGGCGAGGCGGACACCTACCGCCTCGACCTCGAATCCACCGAGGTGGGGCAGACCTTGGCGCAGATCGGCCACTACGGCACGTACCTCACCTTCGGCGCCCGCCGCGGCGCGTACGGCAGTTGGTGTGTGGACCCGGCCAGCGTGGCCCTCGCCGAGTGCGGCGACCAGCCCGTTCCGTTCGGCGATCCGCTGCGATTCCTCGCGCTCGCCCGCCGGACCCTGCGCCTCGACGGCGCGACCCTCGGCCACCTCATCCGCGAGCTGAACGTCACGCTCTGTGCCGACACCAAGATCGACCACTCTGCGCTCACCGCCGATCAGCTGGCCGATCTCAGCTACGCGGACCTGGAAGGACACCAGACCGGCCACCCCTGGCTCGTCCTCAACAAGGGGCGCATTGGTTTCTCCGCGAGCGACACCGACCGCTGGGCGCCGGAAGCCCGCCGCGCCACGACGCTGCCGTGGATCGCCGTCCACACCGACCTCGGCCTCTACCGCGGCGTCGCAGGCCTGGAGACCGCGCAGCAGCTCTACGCCCGCGAATTGTCCACCGCCACGCAGGAAGCCTTCGCGGACTTACTTCGCGCGCGTGGGCTCGACCCACAGGACTACCTCTACCTCCCGGTCCACCCCTGGCAGTGGGACGACGTCGTCCTGCCGCTCTTCGCCTCGTCCGTGGCCGCGAACACCATCGTGCCGCTCGTCACCGACGGCGATCTGCGCCTGCCCCAGCAGTCCATCCGCACCTTCCTCAACACGTCCCGACCCGACCGGCACACGGTGAAGTTGCCGCTGTCGGTGCTCAACACGCTGGTCTGGCGCGGCCTGCCGACCGTGCGTACGCTCGCGGCGCCCGCCGTCACGGCGTGGATGCACCAGCTGCGCGACACCGATCCCTTCCTGCGCGACGAGTGCGGTGTGATCCTGCTCGGCGAAGTCGCATCGGTGACCGTCGAGCACCCGGTGTACGACGCGCTGCCCGAAGTGCCGTACCAGTACAGGGAACTGCTCGGCGCCATCTGGCGTGAGCCCATCACCCGGTATCTGGCCCCGGGCGAGCGCGCCCGCACGCTGGCCTCGCTGCTGCACACCGACCCGGACGGCAGGACGTTCGTCAGGGAACTCGTGGAGCGTTCAGGGCTCGCCCCGGACGTCTGGTTGCGGCGCCTCTTCGCCGCCCTGCTGCCCCCGCTGCTGCACTTCCTCTACCGCTACGGCACCGTGTTCTCCCCTCACGGGGAGAACGCCATCGTCGTCTTCGACGACAACGACGTACCCGTACGGCTCGCGGTGAAGGACTTCGTCGATGACGTCAACGTCAGCGCCGAGCCCTTGCCGGAGCACGACTTCATGCCGGAGGACGTACGGAACGTCCTGCTCACGGAGCAGCCCGGCTTCCTCACCCAGTTCATCCACTCCGGCCTCTTCGTAGGCGTCTTCCGCTACTTCGCACCGCTGTGTGAGGAACAACTGGGCGTTCCGGAGCGCGATTTCTGGTCCTTCGTGCGGGCGGAGATCCTCCGGCACCAGGCGCGCGCTCCGGAGATGAAGGAGCGGTACGAGATGTTCGACCTGCTCACCCCGCGGATCGAGCGGCTGTGCCTCAACCGGAACCGGCTCCACCTCGACGGGTACCGCGACCGCCCCGAGCGGCCGCACGCCGCCGTGCACGGAACCGTGCCCAACCCCCTCCATCAGCCGTGATCGCGGGAATGTCAGTGGGGCACCGTAGGGTGGTCGCGCTATGACGAAGCCCTCCCTCCCCGAGCTCCTGCACGCCGCCGTCACCGCTGTCGGCGGCACGGAACGCCCTGGCCAGGTGTCCATGGCCGAGACCGTCGCCGAGGTGATCGACGACGGCTCCCATCTGCTCGTCCAGGCCGGCACCGGCACGGGCAAATCCCTCGGCTATCTCGTACCGGCGCTGGCGCACGGGGAGCGGGTGGTCGTCGCGACGGCCACCCTCGCCCTGCAGCGCCAGCTCGCCGAGCGGGACCTGCCGAGGACGGTGGAGGCGCTGCATCCACTGCTGCGCCGCCGTCCTCAGTTCGCGATGCTCAAGGGGCGCTCGAACTATCTCTGCCTGCACCGCCTCCACGAAGGCGTGCCGCAGGAAGAGGAAGAAGGTCTCTTTGATCAGTTCGAGGCGGCCGCGCCCACCAGCAAGCTGGGCCAGGACCTCCTGAGGATGCGGGACTGGGCCGACGAGACGGAGACGGGCGACCGCGACGACCTCACCCCCGGGGTCTCCGACCGGGCCTGGTCGCAGGTGTCCGTCTCCTCCAGGGAGTGCCTCGGCGCCTCGAAGTGTGCCTACGGAGCGGAATGCTTCGCCGAGGCCGCGCGTGAGCGGGCCAAGCTCGCCGAGGTCGTCGTCACGAACCACGCACTGCTCGCGATCGACGCCATCGAAGGCGCCCCGGTCCTGCCCCAGCACGAAGTGCTGATCGTGGACGAGGCGCACGAGCTGGTCTCCCGGGTGACCGGCGTGGCCACGGGCGAGCTCACCCCGGGACAGGTCACCCGCGCCGTTCGGCGTGCCGCCAAGCTCGTCAACGAGAAGGCGGCCGACCAGCTCCAGACCGCCTCCGAGGGCTTCGAGCGGCTGATGGAGCTGGCTCTGCCCGGCCGCCTGGAAGAGATCCCCGAGGACCTCGGGTACGCGCTGATGGCCCTGCGCGACGCCGCCCGCACGGTCATCACGGCACTGGGTTCCACCCGGGACAAGTCGGTCCAGGACGAGGACGCGGTCCGCAAGCAGGCGCTCGCCTCCGTCGAATCGATCCACGACGTGGCGGAGCGCATCACGAACGGCTCCGAGTACGACGTCGTCTGGTACGAGCGGCACGAGCGCTTCGGCGCCTCCCTGAGGGTGGCGCCCATGTCCGTCTCGGGGCTCCTGCGCGAGAAGCTCTTCGCCGACCGTTCGGTGATCCTCACCTCCGCCACGCTCAAGCTCGGCGGCGACTTCAACGGAGTGGGTGCCTCCCTGGGCCTCGCTCCGGAGGGCATCGAATCCGAGGACGCCCCCGTCTGGAAGGGCCTGGACGTCGGCTCGCCGTTCGACTACGGCAAGCAGGGCATCCTGTACGTCGCCAAGCATCTGGCCCGTCCGGGACGCGAGGGCACGCGCAGTGACATGCTCGACGAGCTGGCAGAGCTGATCGAGGCGGCCGGTGGCCGCACGCTCGGGCTGTTCTCCTCGATGCGTGCCGCCCAGAGCGCCGCGGAGGAGCTGCGGGGCCGTCTGGACAAGCCCATTTTGCTGCAGGGCGAGGAGACCCTGGGCGAGCTGATCAAGAGTTTCGCCGCCGACCCGCAGACGTGCCTCTTCGGGACACTCTCCCTGTGGCAGGGCGTCGACGTGCCGGGTGCCAGCTGCCAGCTGGTGATCATGGACAAGATCCCGTTCCCGCGCCCCGACGACCCGCTGATGAGCGCACGCCAAAAGGCGGTGGACGAGGCCGGAGGCAATGGCTTCATGGCCGTCGCGGCGACCCATGCAGCCCTGCTGATGGCCCAGGGCGCGGGCCGCCTCGTACGGGCGTCAGGCGACCGCGGCGTGGTGGCCGTCCTGGACCCCCGCCTGGCCACCGCGCGCTACGGCAGCTACCTGCGGGCCTCACTGCCCGATTTCTGGTACACGACGGACCGCAATCAGGTGCGTCGTTCCCTGGCCGCGATCGACGCTGTGGCGAAGGCGGCGGACGATACGAAGGTGGCGGACAAGGCGGAGGTGGCGGACGAGGCCTAGCCTCGCTCTGCCCGGGCGCCTCGCTCTACCTGGTGGAGCCTGGCGTCCGGGTGATGCCCGGATACAGCAGGCCGTGCCCCCCCCGGATACAGCAGGGCCCCGGAACCGGCGCAGTTGGTCCCGGGGCCCGGTCAGGGGCGGTCTCTCACACCCGCCTCAGCACCGCCACGACCTTGCCGAGGATCGTCGCCTCGTCGCCGGGGATCGGCTGATACGCGGAGTTGTGCGGCAGCAGCCACACGTGACCGTCCTCGCGCTTGAAGCGCTTGACCGTGGCTTCGCCGTCCAGCATCGCCGCCACGATGTCGCCGTTCTCGGCGACGGGCTGGCGGCGCACGGTGACCCAGTCGCCATCGCAAATGGCGGCCTCGATCATCGAGTCGCCGACGACCTTCAGCACGAAGAGCTCTCCGTCACCGACGAGCTGCCGGGGGAGGGGGAAGACGTCCTCCACCGACTCCTCGGCGAGGATCGGCCCACCTGCGGCGATACGGCCGACGAGCGGGACGTACGAAGCGGCTGGCTTGCCCGTGGTGTCGGTGGGCTGGCTGCTCGGCTGGTCCGAGCCGCGCACCTCGTACGCGCGCGGGCGGTGCGGGTCGCGGCGGAGGAAGCCCTTGCGCTCCAGGGCCATCAGCTGGTGGGCGACCGACGACGTGCTGGAGAGCCCGACCGCCTGCCCGATCTCACGCATGGACGGCGGATACCCCCGCCGCTGGACGGAATCCCTGATCACCTCGATCACCCGGCGCTGCCGGTCGGTGAGCCCCGAGCTGTCGGCGCGGATTCCTGGAGGTCGGCCCGGCAGGGAGCGTGTGGGCTTGGGCCCCTCCTGGTTCGTGGCTGCGTCATTCATGGCATGCACCGGCTCGAGTCGGCTCTGGGAGCGGTCCTGGGCAGTGATGGTGGCGCTGTCTGCGGTGGTGGTCACGTCGGTCGGCCCCTCTCGAGATGTTCTCTCCCTAGCTAGCCAACGGTAGTTGCTTTCGAAAGGTTGCGCCAAACACACGTTCGAGTGAAAAATTGCAGATTACCTGACGTGATCATGTGCCCAGGTGTATGGCTAGCGCTCGGACCGAATGCCAATTCGGTTCATTACGGTACGCTTCACCGCCGGGACGCCAGCCCCTCGGTGGAGCCTCCATAGTGCCATCCGGCGCCCCGTCAGCCCGGCACCGGCCCCCTTTCCGGGCGGTGCGGGCGCGGCTGCGTATGCCTGTCACGGTCTGAGGCGGCGCGACACGCGATTGGTGTCGGAAAAGCGGCCAAACCCCAGATCTAGTGGTTGGATTGCAACAGCGGCCCAGAAGTTGTGGTCCCTGGTCTTTCGAGGCTCCGGGGATCGCCTATGCTTGGGGCTGCTTCGAGGGCCCCGAGGGCCTGTTGAAGCTTATGAGTCGTGCCGTGAAGGAGGGTTGGGAGTTCCATGCACTGCCCCTTCTGCAGGCACCCCGACAGCCGTGTAGTCGACAGTCGCACCACTGACGACGGCACGTCGATCCGCAGGCGCCGTCAGTGCCCCGACTGCTCCCGTCGTTTCACGACCGTGGAGACGTGCTCACTGATGGTGGTCAAGCGCAGCGGCGTGACCGAACCCTTCAGTCGTACGAAGGTCATCAATGGCGTCCGCAAGGCATGCCAGGGGCGGCCGGTGACCGAGGACGCCCTCGCTCTGCTCGGCCAGCGGGTCGAAGAGGCGGTGCGCGCCACCGGAAGTGCCGAACTGACCACTCATGACGTGGGCCTGGCCATACTGGGTCCGCTGCAGGAGCTCGACCTCGTCGCCTACCTGCGCTTCGCGTCCGTGTATCGGGCCTTCGACTCGCTCGAGGACTTCGAGGCCGCCATCGGGGAGCTGAGGGAACAGCGGCTCGACGCCGAGCCGTGCGACGCGGACGGAGAGCGCGCCGTGAATGACTGCGGGCCCGGAGGGACTGTAGAAGTCCCGGTGCCCGCCACCGCCGCCGACTGACCGGCTGACCGACCGGCCGGCGGCGAACCAGACCTGTTGTGGGTGTCATCTGCGATGCCCGCAACATCAGACACACATCCGTGCCACGGGAAGAACGTGGCACTTCAGGGCGTTTTAGCCTGATACAGGGAGGCGGCATGACCGAGACGACGAGCGGCCCGGCACGAGGTTCCCGCGCCAAGGGATCCAAGGCCAGCAAGGGTCTGCGTATCGAGCGCATCCACACGACGCCCGGCGTGCATCCGTACGACGAGGTGGTCTGGGAGCGCCGTGACGTCGTCATGACCAACTGGCGCGACGGCTCGGTCAATTTCGAGCAGCGTGGCGTCGAGTTCCCCGACTTCTGGTCGGTGAACGCGGTCAACATCGTCACCAGTAAGTACTTCCGCGGGGCCGTCGGTACCCCGCAGCGCGAGACCGGCCTCAAGCAGCTGATCGACCGCATCGTGAAGACCTACCGCAAGGCCGGCGAGGACTACAGCTACTTCGCCTCGCCCGCCGATGCCGAGATCTTCGAGCACGAGCTGGCGTACGCCCTCCTGCACCAGATCTTCAGCTTCAACTCGCCGGTCTGGTTCAACGTCGGAACGCCCCAGCCGCAGCAGGTGTCCGCCTGCTTCATCCTGGCCGTCGACGACTCCATGGAGTCGATCCTCGACTGGTACAAGGAAGAGGGCATGATCTTCAAGGGCGGCTCCGGCGCCGGCCTGAACCTGTCCCGCATCCGTTCCTCCAAGGAACTGCTGTCCTCCGGAGGCAACGCCTCGGGTCCCGTCTCCTTCATGCGCGGTGCCGACGCCTCCGCAGGAACGATCAAGTCCGGTGGCGCCACGCGCCGCGCGGCCAAGATGGTCATCCTCGACGTCGACCACCCCGACATCGAGGGCTTCATCGAGACCAAGGTGAAGGAAGAGGAGAAGATCCGCGCCCTGCGTGACGCGGGCTTCGACATGGACCTGGGCGGGGACGACATCACGTCCGTCCAGTACCAGAACGCCAACAACTCGGTCCGTGTGAACGACACGTTCATGAAGGCGGTCGAGGAGGGCGGCAAGTTCGGCCTGACGTCCCGCATGACGGGCGACGTCATCGAGGAGGTCGACGCCAAGTCGCTCTTCCGCAAGATGGCCGAGGCCGCGTGGGCGTGTGCCGACCCCGGCATCCAGTACGACGACACCATCAACGCCTGGCACACCTGCCCGGAGTCCGGCCGGATCAACGGCTCGAACCCGTGCAGCGAGTACATGCACCTGGACAACACGTCCTGCAACCTCGCCTCGCTGAACCTGATGAAGTTCCTGAAGGACGACGGCAAGGGCACCCAGTCCTTCGACTCCGAGCGCTTCTCGAAGGTCGTCGAGCTGGTCATCACCGCGATGGACATCTCCATCTGCTTCGCGGACTTCCCGACCCAGAAGATCGGCGAGAACACCCGCGCCTTCCGTCAGCTGGGCATCGGCTACGCCAACCTCGGCGCCCTGCTCATGGCCACCGGTCACGCGTACGACTCCGACGGCGGCCGTGCCCTCGCCGGTGCCATCACGTCGCTGATGACGGGTACGTCGTACAAGCGCTCCGCGGAGCTCGCCGCGGTCGTCGGTCCGTACGACGGCTACGCCCGCAACGCCACGCCGCACAAGCGCGTCATGAAGCAGCACGCCGACGCCAACGCCTCGGCCGTCCGCATGGACGACCTGGACTCGCCGATCTGGGCCGCCGCCACGGAGGCCTGGCAGGACGTCGTCCGCCTCGGTGAGAAGAACGGTTTCCGTAACTCCCAGGCGTCGGTCATCGCCCCGACCGGCACCATCGGTCTCGCGATGTCCTGCGACACCACGGGCCTGGAGCCGGACCTCGCCCTGGTGAAGTTCAAGAAGCTCGTCGGCGGCGGCTCGATGCAGATCGTCAACGGCACCGTGCCGCAGGCGCTGCGTCGCCTGGGCTACCAGGAGGAGCAGATCGAGGCGGTCGTCGCCCACATCGCCGAGAACGGCAACGTGATCGACGCCCCGGGTCTGAAGACCGAGCACTACGAAGTCTTCGACTGCGCCATGGGCGAGCGTTCCATCTCCGCGATGGGGCACGTCCGCATGATGGCCGCGATCCAGCCGTGGATCTCGGGCGCCCTCTCCAAGACGGTCAACCTTCCGGAGACCGCCACCGTCGAGGACGTCGAAGAGGTCTACTACGAGGCCTGGAAGATGGGCGTCAAGGCGCTTGCCATCTACCGCGACAACTGCAAGGTCGGCCAGCCCCTCTCCGCCAAGAAGAAGGAGCAGGAGAAGGCCGAGGTCACCGAGAAGACCGAGGACACGATCCGTGCCGCGGTCGAGAAGGTGGTCGAGTACCGCCCCGTCCGCAAGCGCCTTCCCAAGGGCCGCCCGGGGATCACCACCTCCTTCACCGTGGGTGGCGCCGAGGGCTACATGACCGCCAACTCCTACCCGGACGACGGTCTCGGCGAGGTCTTCCTGAAGATGTCCAAGCAGGGCTCGACCCTCGCGGGCATGATGGACGCCTTCTCCATCGCCGTCTCGGTCGGTCTGCAGTACGGCGTGCCCCTGGAGACGTACGTTTCCAAGTTCACGAACATGCGCTTCGAGCCGGCCGGTATGACGGACGACCCGGACGTGCGGATGGCGCAGTCGATCGTCGACTACATCTTCCGCCGCCTGGCGCTGGACTTCCTGCCCTTCGAGACCCGCTCCGCGCTCGGCATCCACTCCGCCGAGGAGCGCCAGCGGCACCTGGAGACGGGCTCGTACGAGCCCGCCGAGGACGAGGTCGACGTCGAGGGTCTTGCCCAGTCCGCCCCGCGGCAGACCGAGGCGCTGAAGGCGGTCTCCACGCCTAAGGCCGAGGCGGTCGTGCCTGCCTCGCAGCAGGCGCACACCAGCGCCGAGCTCGTCGAGATGCAGCTGGGCATCCAGGCCGACGCCCCGCTCTGCTTCTCCTGCGGTACGAAGATGCAGCGGGCCGGTTCCTGCTACATCTGCGAGGGCTGCGGCTCGACCAGCGGCTGCAGCTGACCCGGTGGGGTCTGGTCGGACGCGCCTCCGGCCAGACCCTCAAGGGGTGCTGACGCGCAGCGGTGGCTGACCCGTAGCGGCAGCTGATCCACAGCGCACGAAGGGGACCGACGCACCGTCGGTCCCCTTCGCCGTGTCCGGGTGGTATCAGACCGTGGCGACCTGTCCGCAGGCCAACAGGAAGGCCTCCGGCGCAGCGTCAGAGCTCGCTTCCCATGAGTGCGGCGAACGACGTCGGGTCGGCGTCGAAGCCCCGGAGGACCTCGCGGAACAACCATGCTCCGGACTCGTCCCGTGCGAACTCGGCGATGACCGCAGCCGTGGACCGCGAGACGTCGCCCAAGTCGCTCTGGGCCAGGTCGGTGTGACCTTCACGGATCCGGACCATCGTGTTCGCGATGTCGCCGAACACCCTCTGCTCTTCCTGCTGTTGTATCGCCACGCCCACCACGACCCGGGAGTACGTGGACGAGAGCCGGTCGAGCTCCAGGGTCATCACCTCGTCGAAACCGAAGCCCTGTCCCGTCCTGCTGTCGCGGTTGAGCGTGATGGTGCCGTCCGGTGAGCGGCTGTCGAAGTGCACGAGATAGACAGGGCTGCCGTACGGAGCGTCCGTCGCGTACGTCGCGGTGATGATGTCGAGATCGTTGGGCGGCTCTCCGGCCGGGCTCGGATCCCATTTGAGACCGATTTCGACCTTCGAGATCCCCTTGTTGACACTGCTCACCGGACTTCCCCCTTCTCGTGCTCTGACCACGGTGGACTCGCTCGGCAAGTCCAAGGCACACGCTACGGCGTACGACAGCCGGTTGGCGCGGGATCCGGTGATGCGGATCATTGCCCCATGACATGGAACGGGGAAGAACTCGATATCGACTCCTACGTGGCGCGACTCGGGCACAAGGGAGAGCTGAAGCCGGACCTGGAGACGCTGCGCGCGCTGCACCGGGCGCATGTGGCGGCGATTCCCTTCGAGAACCTGGAGATGATGCTTGGCCGACCGGTCCCGCTCGAACTGGCGGCCCTCCAGGACAAGTTGGTGCTCAGGCCGCGCGGCGGCTACTGCTACGAACAGAACCTGCTCTTCGCGGCGGCCCTGGAGCGCATCGGCTTCAGTGTCACCGGACTTGGCGCCAGGGTCAGGGCCGGGGCGTCCGCCACGCGCGCGGTGACGCACATGCTCCTCAAGGTCGAGGCGGACGGCGAGGAGTGGCACTGCGACGTCGGCTTCGGCGGCGACGGACTCCTGGAGCCGATCCCGCTGCGTGAAGGAACCGAATCACGGCAAGGAGAGTGGCGCTTCCGGCTCGACCGGGAGGTCAACGGCGTTCTGGTGCTGCGGACGTGGCGGTCCGACGGGTGGTTCGACCTCTACGCGTACACGGGGGAACCGCGCCTGCCCGTCGACTACGTAGTCATGAACCACTACACCTCGACCCACCCGAGGTCGTCGTTCATGCGTCGCCCCGTGGTGCAGAAGGCCGGCCCGCAGGCGAGGCGCAGCCTGGTCGGCGATCGATTTTCGGTGACGCATCCTGACGGCTCGGTGGCCGAACGAAGCGTTCCTGTGGGCGAATTGACGGATATTCTCGCTCAGGAGTTCGGTGTCGAGCTGACTGCCGAGGAGATGGCCACGCTGATCCGGGTGCACTACGCCGGAGCGTGACCCGGGCCATGCTCCGCGCCGTACGATGGCGCGGTGCTGGTCAAGTGGATTCGCTGCACCGTGGTGGACCGTAGGGGGTTCGAGCGAGGGCAGCGGAAGTGGGCGGGGCTTTTGGGCGAGCCGGGATTTCGAGGACAAGGCGGGGGGTGGAGTCGGGGACGGCCGGGTGTGGCCCATGTCTTCGCCTTCTGGGAGAGCCGCGCCTTCTACGACTCCTTCATGGCTCGCTCGCACGACCGCCTGGCGGCCGCGCAAGGAGGCACCTACAGAAACCTCCAGGCCAAGCTCTTCGACCACCGTTTCGACGTGAAGACAGGGTTCGAGCCGCGCTTCACGGACGCGGACGTGGTGCGGGTGGCGCACTGCCGCATCCGTGAAGCACGCGTCGACCACTTCGCGTTGATGCAGGAGAAGGTCTGGAATCCGGCGATGGCCGGATCGCCGGGGATGGTGCGGGGCCTCTTCGGAGAGGCACCCGGACACGAGTTCATGGTGCTTTCCATGTGGCAGTCGGCCGCCGAGCACGGGAAGTACCGGGCCGAGCGGGTGGAGCGACTCTCGCTGAGAGCTCAGACAGACGCCGATGTCGCGGCCCTCGCGGGCGACATCGTCGAGCTGGAACCGGCTTGGACAGTGTGACTCTTCCGGTCCCCATCGTGGCGTACGGGTGGTCGGCGCGGAGGAATCGTCATCGCCTGTTGTAGGCACCGGCGCGCGTGGCGGCGAGTGCCGCGGCCGCCGACTGGTCGGCGAGCGCCGAGTCGATCGGCTCCCGGGTGATGAACACACGGAGCAGGAGAGGCGCGGAGACCGCGCGGACCAGGGCCGCCGCGTCGATGTCCGTGTCCGCCTCTCCGCGTTCCACCGCCCGTGCGACCACGGCCGTGCAGCGGGTGAACCGCTCGGCGTAGAAGGCGTGCAGGGCCTGCGCGGCCCGCTCCGACTGGAAGGCCGCAGCGACGAACGCGGTGGGCGCGGAGGCGGCCGAGCTGTCGGAGAAGGAGTCGACCACCTCGCGGGCGAGTTCGCGTAGATCGCCCTCCAGGCTGCCGGTGTCCGGCGGAACCCACGAGTCCTCGCCCGCCATGTCCAGGGCGTCGGCGACCAGTCCTTCGAGACCGCCCCAGCGACGGTACAGCGTGGTCTTGTGGACGCCGGAGTGATCGGCGACGTACTCGACGGTGAGGCCCGGGTAGCCGTGGTCGGCGAGGCCGGTCAGTACGGCGTCGCGGACGGCGGCGCGAGTGCGGGCCGTACGGCCGCCGGGGCGCCGGGTGCCGGGCGCGGGCGGCACGGACTCGGTGGCGGTGGATGCCACCTCGGTTCCGCCTGCCCCAGTTCCGCCTGCCTCAGTTTCGGCTGTCCCTGTTCCGTCTGCCTCTGTCGGGCTTGCGCCTCGACCGCGCTGACCAGCTGGAACACGCTTGTCCGTCATTGATCTTCCTTCTCTTCCACCTCATGCGCGGACCAGGAACGTCTCACGTACGGAACTCAATGGCAACTCGTGTTGCATTAGCTCGGCGGCCGTGTCAGACTCATCGTAACGCGACAGAGGTTGCGTTTATTTGGAGTGGACATGAATGCGGGGGTGCCTTTGCCTACTCAGATTTCGTTGCACGGCGTGACCAAGGCTCGTGGTGAACGGCAGTTGTTCGATGACGTGTCCCTCGCGGTCCGCCCGGGCGAGCGCATAGGCGTAGTGGGGGAGAACGGCGCCGGGAAGTCCACGCTGCTCCACCTGATGTCCGGCCGCCAACTGCCCGACGAGGGCGAGGTCGTGGCCGTCGCCGAGCGAGGAGCGGGGTTCCTCGCGCAGACACCGCAACTGCCCCCGGACAGCCGCGTCGGGGACACGATCGATGCCGCACTGGCCGAACTGCGCTCCATGGAGCAGCGGTTGCGCGACCTCGAGGCCGATCTCGGTACCGCGACCGAGCAGACCCTGGGCGACTACGGAGATCTGCTCACGGCCTTCGAGCTGCGCGGTGGCTACGAGGCGGACGCGCGTGTGGACAAGGCGATGCACGGACTTGGCCTCGCCCACATCGACCGGGACCGGATCCTGGGCAGCCTGTCCGGTGGCGAACAGGCCCGGCTCGGCTTGGCGTGCCTCATCGCGGCGGCACCCGAAGTCATGTTCCTGGACGAGCCGACCAACCACCTGGACGAGGACGCCCTGGACTGGCTGGAAGATGCGCTCGGGGCGCACCGAGGCACCGTGATCGCGGTCTCGCACGACCGCACCTTCCTGGAGCGCGTCGCCACCGCGATTCTCGAAGTGGACGCCGACCGCCGCTCGGTCGTGCGGCACGGCGGCTATCAGGGCCTTCTCGCGGAACGGGCGGCCGCCCGTCGCCGCTGGGAGCAGGAGTACGAGGAGTGGTGCGTGGAGACGAGCAGGCTCCAGGAGTTCATGGCGACGACGGCCCATGCCGTGGCCGGCGGCCGCGGCATGAAGGACAACAACAAGATGGCGTACGACCGGGCGGGAGGCCGTGTCCAGGCCTCGGTCGCCGGACGGGTGCGCAACGCGCAGGAGCGACTCCGTCGGCTGCGCGAGCATCCCGTGGCCAGACCGCCAGAGCCGCTGCGCTTCACGGCACGCCCGGTCGCGGGAGCGGCCGAAGGGGCGCTGGTGACTCTGCGCGACGTACGCGTGGGCGAGCGCCTCGCCGTGGACGAGCTCACGGTGTCGGCAGGCGAGCGTCTGTTGATCCACGGGGGCAACGGAGCGGGGAAGTCCACGCTGCTGCGGACCATGGCGGGCGTTCTGGAACCGGACGAAGGGACCGTCGTCCGCAGAGGCAGGATCGGGTATCTCGCGCAGGAGATACCCGTGGGGGCGCCTGCCGAGCCGGTGCTCGCGGTGTTCGGCAGAGGGCTGGGGCTCACCGAGGAGGAGCAGGCGGAACTGATCCTTTCGTATGGACTGTTCCGGCCCCGTGACCTGCACGTCCCGGTGGGGTCGCTCTCCGCGGGGCAGCGTCGGAGGCTGGCCCTCGCCCGGCTCCTGGCCAGGCCCGCGGACCTGCTGCTGCTCGACGAACCCGCCAACCATCTGGCGCTCGGCCTGGTGGAGGAGCTGGAGACGGCGCTGGACCAGTGGGCAGGGGCCCTGGTCGTCGTGTCGCACGACCGACTGCTGCGTCGGCGCTTCACGGGTCGAATACGCCGGATGGAGTCCGGACGGCTACCCGGTTGAGCCGGTCGGCAGGGAGCCGATCTAGGGTCTTCTTATGGCACGCCCGCGGCGCATCATCCTGGTCCGGCACGGCGAGTCGGCGGGAAACGCCGACGACACCGTGTACGAGCGCGAGCCCGATCACGCGCTCGCACTCACCGAGACGGGCTGGTCCCAGGCGGCGGACACCGGCAAACGCCTGCGGGAGGTGCTCGGCAGGGAGCGGGTGAGCGTGTACGTCTCTCCCTACCGCCGCACCCACGAGACCTTTCAGGCCCTGCGGCTCGACCCGGAGCTGGTGCGCGTGCGGGAGGAGCCGAGACTGCGGGAGCAGGACTGGGGCAACTGGCAGGACAGGGACGACGTACGGCTGCAGAAGGCCTATCGCGACGCGTACGGACACTTCTTCTACCGCTTCGCACAGGGTGAATCGGGGGCCGATGTCTATGACCGGGTAGGAGCTTTCCTGGAGAGCCTCTACCGGAGCTTCGAAGCCCCGGACCATCCGCCGAACGTCCTGCTGGTCACCCATGGTCTGACCATGCGGCTGTTCTGCATGCGCTGGTTCCACTGGTCGGTCGCCGAGTTCGAGTCGCTGTCCAACCCGGGGAACGGTGAGATGCGGATGCTGGTTCTCGGGGACGACGGCAAGTACACGCTGGACCGTCCCTTCGAACGCTGGCGCGAACCCGAGCCGTACGGCATCACCGGATAGAGTGGCAGGGCGATGACCGCTGACTCTTCTCCCGACCGGCGCCTGGAGCGCGCTCTGGCCAGCCTGCGCGGACTGGCGGTGGGGGACGCGCTGGGCTCCCAGTTCTTCGTGCCCGCGCACTACCCGCTACTCAAGCGACGACAGCTGCCGGACGCTCCATGGCAGTGGACCGACGACACCGAGATGGCCTGCTCCGTGCTGGCCGTCCTCATCAGGCATCACCGGATCGACCAGGACGCGCTGGCCCGGTCCTTCGCCGAGCACCACGACGTCGACCGGGGGTACGGCCCTGCCGTGAACCGGCTGCTGCGGCAGGTCGGTGACGGCGGGGACTGGCGGGAGCTGGCTTCCGCGCTCTTCAAGGGGCAGGGGTCCTGGGGGAACGGAGCGGCCATGCGGATCGCGCCGCTCGGGGCCTGGTACGCGGACGACCCGGAGCAGGCGACGCACCAGGCGGAGATCTCCGCCTACCCCACGCACCAGCACCGGGAAGCCGTCGTCGGGGCCATGGCGGTGGCCGCGGCCGCGGCGTTGACGGCCGACCCCGCTGGGCCGCCCACGCCGAAGGCACTGCTCGACGGAGTCATCGCCCTGGTGCCGCGGAGCGCCGTCGGCGCCGGTCTGCGCAGGGCGCGGGACATGCTCGACTACGGAGACTCCGCGACGGTCGCCGCGGTGCTGGGGTGCGGACGTCGTACGACGGCCCATGACACGGTGCCGTTCGCGCTGTGGTCGGCCGCCCGCGGGCTCGGGGCGTACGAGCGGGCCATATGGGACACCGCTCAGGTCGGCGGCGACATGGACACGACGTGCGCCATCGTGGGCGGCGTGGTCGCTTCCGGTGCGGGCGGGGCACCTCCCGAGGAGTGGCTCGAGCGAACCGAGGCATTGCCGGACTGGGTTCCCGTCGGCGTGAGCTGACCTCGGACACGGGCGTCCGGGCGGCACTGTCACGGTCCTGCCACAGGGGAGGCCCGGGGCAGGAGCCGCCGTCGGCCGCGCGGCTACTGTGGGGCGGGCCGCCAGTTGATCTTGACTTGCGTGCGTTGAACGAGATGCCGGTCCCGGCCATCCCACGGCTCTGTGTACGTGCCGTGAGGTGCGCCTGCGGACCGGCCGGGAGGGGGTCCCGTGGCTGAAACACCAGACGGACGCGACGGTCCGGGCGGGTCTGAACCGTCCGACGCTGTTCCGTCAGATGCGCCTGTTCCGTCGGGCGGGCCAGTTCTGTCGGGTGGGGAAGGCCCATCGGGCGGGCCAGTTCGGTCCGAGGCGTCGGCTCCGTCAGATGGCGAAGAGCCGCGCCCCAGCCCGGGACGGCCCACCGGGAACGGAGTTCCTGGGCCGCGCGCGGGGTGGGATTATCCGGCGCCCTCCCACACGCCGCTGCTCGCCGACCTGCGGTCGAACCCGCCCGTCCCGGTCCGCACGGCCACACTGTGCGCGGTGCTCGCCACCGGCGTACTGAGCATGCTGCTTCTCGGCGACGGGCTGGCGCTCAACCTGCTGATCGTCGCCGTGCCCGCCGCGCTCGCCGCCTACTTCGCCGCGCAGGCGGCAGGACGCAGACCGCGGCCCTGGTCGCTGGCGTGGGCCGTCGGAGGTCTCGCGCTGCTGGTCGTGCCCGCGCTGCGCGACGCGGGATGGCCGTCGTTCCTCGCGATCGTCTCCGCGGTCGCGCTCGGCTCGCTCGCGCTGCACGGCTCCAGGACCTGGCTCGGCGTACTCCTGAGCCCTCTCGGCATCTTCGACGCCGTCTTCAGCGGGGTTCGCTGGGGCTGGCAGGGGCTGCGTCGGCGCTCGGGCAGCGCACGAGGCTTTGGCCCCGTGCTGCGCGCGGCCGCGGTGACCGCCGTGCTGCTCCTGGTCTTCGGGGCGCTGTTCGCCGGGGCCGATGCAGCCTTCGCGGATCTGCTCGGGGACCTGATACCCGACGCCTCCCTCGAGGGCAGTCCCTGGCGCTTCCTGCTCCTGATCGTCGGTGTGGTCGGGGCGCTGGCCGCCGCGCACACGGCCGCCGCTCCCGTGCGCTGGGACCGGCTGGTGGTGCAGCCCGGCCGCGCCCGCGGCCGGGTCGAGTGGGCGCTGCCGCTGATCGTGCTCAACGTGCTGTTCGCCGCGTTCAACGCCGTGCAGCTGGCCGTGCTCTTCGGCGGATACGACGCGGTGCTCGACAAGACCGGACTCACATACTCCGCCTATGCGCGGCAGGGATTCTGGCAACTGCTCCTCGCCACCCTCCTGACGCTGCTTGTCATCGTCTTCGCGCTGCGCTGGGCCCCTCGCGACGGAGCCGGGGACCGGACGCTGGTGCGTGGCGTGCTCGGCACCCTCTGCGCACTGACGCTGGTCGTGGTGGCGTCCGCGGTCCGCCGGATGGACATGTACGTAGAGGCGTACGGGCTGACCAGGCTGAGGATCTCGGTCGTCGCGGGGGAGCTGTGGCTCGGCGTGGTCATCCTGTTGATCATGGCGGCCGGGATCTGGGGCACCCGTTGGCTGCCGCGCGCCGTCGCCGCGAGCGCCGCGGCCGGTGTGCTCGCGTTCGGCCTGCTGTCACCGGACGCGCTGATCGCCGAACGCAACGTGCAGCGTTACACAGAGACCGGCAAGTTCGACTTCGACTACATGGGGCAGCTGTCCGCCGACGCGGTGCCCGCCCTGGACAAGCTGCCGGAGCCCCAGCGTTCCTGCGCGATCGAGGCCATCATGGACGGACTCGGCGCGGAGAGCCGCCCCTGGTACGCGACGAGCCTGGGGGAGTCCCGAGCCCGGCGCATCGTCGAGGAGCGGCCGTCCCCGGCGTCTTCCGGGCTCTGTGACGGGGCGAGCACTGATCCCACGTACCGCTAGATCCCATGTACGGCCAGTGCCAGGAGGGTCCCGGGCGGCGGAGAACGGTCGACCGGGACCCCCTGCGTGGAGCCGTGTCCGTCAGCCGCCCGCCGGGCCTGCCGCGCTCGCCGTGCCCGCGAGCGCGTCGAGGTCGCTCTTGCGTACGCGGATCACCAGGAGGGCGGTGACCAGGGCGAGGACGGCCATGGCGGCGGCCGGGATGAAGGCGGTGGAGATGCCCTGGGAGAGGACTTCGTGGCTCCAAGGGGCCGGGAGTTCGTGGGTCTTGGCGAATGCGGCCTTCTGTTCGGGCGAGGCGTGTGCCATGAAGTCCGCCACCTGCTTCTCGGCCTCGTTGCGGCTCGCCGTGCCGAACACCGTGGTCAGGATGGAGAGTCCGAGTGAACCACCGACCTGCTGCATGGCGTTGAGCAGCCCGGATGCCGCGCCCGCTTCGTGAGGGGCGACTCCGGAGACCGCTGTCAGTGTCAGTGTCACGAAGTTCAGGCCCATGCCGAAGCCGAACAGCAGCATCGGGCCGAGTACGCCACTGACGTACGAACTGTCCGGGCTGATCAATGTCTGCCAGCTGAGCCCGATGGCGACGATGAGCGAGCCTGTGACCATGAACGGCTTGGGTCCGAGCACCGGAAGGAATTTCTGCGACAGGGCGGCGCCAAAAGCGATCACGACCGTCACCGGCAGGAAGGCCAGGCCCGCCTCGATCGGGGTGTAGTCCAGGACGTTCTGGACGAAGAGCACGATGAAGAAGAACATGCCGAACATCGCCGCGGCCAGACACAGCATGATCACGTAGGTGCCCGAGCGGTTGCGGTCGGCGAACATCCTGAGCGGAGTGATCGGTTCCTTCGCCCGGCGCTCGATCAGCACGAAGGCCAGGAGCAGCACGACCGCCGCTCCGAACGACCCCAACGTGAGCTCGTCGCGCCAGCCCTCTTCGGACGCGCGGATGAATCCGTAGACCAGGGAGGCCATGCCCGCCGTCGAGGTGAGTGCGCCCAGGAAGTCGAAGCGGCCCGGGTGGCGCTCGGATTCACTGATGTAGAGCGGGGTGAGTACGGCGATCAGGACCCCGATGGGCACGTTCACGAACAGGACCCAGCGCCAGTCCAGCCATTCGGTGAGCATGCCGCCCGCCAGCAGGCCGATCGCGCCGCCGCCTGCGGAAACGGCGGCGAAGACGCCGAACGCGCGGTTCCGCGCGGGGCCCTCGGGGAAGGTGGTGGTGATGAGCGCCAGCGAGGTGGGCGAGGCGATCGCACCGCCCACGCCCTGCAGGACGCGCGCGGCCAGCAACTGCCAGGGCTCCTGGGCGAATCCGCCCAGGAGCGAGGCGAGTGTGAAGAGGAGGATGCCGGTCATGAAGACACGGCGACGCCCCAGAATGTCACCGGCGCGGCCGCCGAGCAGCAGCAGACCGCCGAAGGTGAGGGTGTAGGCGCTGACGACCCACGTGAGGTCGGTCGTCGAGAATTTGAGCGCGCCCTGTATGTGGGGCAGCGCGATGTTCACAATCGTCGCATCCAGGACCACCATGAGTTGGCAGGCCGCGATGACGGTGAGAGCTATGCCGGGATGCCCCTCTCGGCGGGCGGCCCCGGGCTTTTGATTGTGCGTCAATTGAGAGGCGGTCATCATGATCCCCCGCAAGCGCCATAGTGAACGGTTCCGTTCACTGTCCTGAAAGACGGTAGTGACTCCCCCTCAGTGAACGCAAGCGTTCACTGAGGCTTGCCCGCTCGCTCAACGGAGAGAAGACGATGGCTACTTCGCGCTGGACGGCCGTTACCACTCGGACGGCATCCCCGCGCCGCCGGGGGCCCGTCCTCGAGCGGGCGATCCTCGAAGCCGCCCTCGAACAGCTGAGTACGGTCGGCTGGCGAGGGCTCACGATGGAGGGCGTGGCCGCGGGCGCGCAGACGGGGAAGGCCGCGGTGTATCGCCGCTGGCCGTCCAAGGAGGATCTGGTCGTGGACGCGCTACAGGCCGGGTTGCCCACGCTCGACAGTGCGCAGGACCTCGGAAGCGTGCGGGAGGATCTTCTTCAGCTGTGCAGACAGGTGCGGGAGGCGATGTTCTCGCGCTCCGGATTCGCTCTGCGCGCGGTGCTTCACGAATGCGATACGGCAACGGCTGAGCGCTTCCATGATGTGATCTACGAAGGTGTCATCGAGCCGGTCGTGAAACTGATCAGTGACGTCGTACGTCGCGGAATTGAGCGCGGAGACGTGCGTTCCGGAGGGGGCGACTCTTATGTGTGCGATGTCATTCCGGCCATGCTCATGTATCGCTCCAAGGTGTGCGGGAGCGAATGGCTGGACGAGGAATTCGAGGACCTGATCGACCGTGTCATGGTGCCGTTGCTACGCCCCTGAGGGACTCTTCCCGCTGCCGGGGACCGGTGGTGAAAGCGTTGGCCGGCTTCCTTCGGGCGAGGTGTCGGCGCGAGCTTTCGAGCGACTCGGCAAGCCTGGGTGTCGCGTGCGGTCTCCGGCGGCGTACGCTGTCTGGCGCCATGCCGTACGAAGCACCCACCCACGCCGTCGAGCGCTCTTTGCGCGCCACCACCGGAGCGAAGATCGTTGCCGGTGTCGACGAAGTCGGGCGCGGCGCGTGGGCAGGCCCGGTCACCGTCTGTGCGGCGGTCACGGGACTGCGCAGGCCGCCCGAAGGACTCACCGACTCCAAGCTGATCAGCCCCAAGCGGCGCACCGCGCTCGCGGAAGAGCTGGAGGGCTGGGTCACGTCGCACGCTCTCGGGCACGCTTCGCACGAGGAGATCGACGGACTGGGGATGACGGCCGCGCTGCGGCTCGCCGCGGTACGTGCTCTGGAGGGGCTGCCGGTCCGGCCGGACGCGGTCATCCTCGACGGGAAGCACGACTACCTCGGGTCTCCCTGGCGGGTTCGTACCGTGATCAAGGGTGACCAGTCCTGTATCGCCGTCGCCGCGGCTTCGGTGATCGCCAAGGTCCGGCGCGACAAAATGATGGCCGAACTGGGCATCGAACATGCAGACTTCGGTTTTGCGGCCAACGCCGGCTATCCGTCGCCGGTGCACAAGGCCGCACTGGAGGTTCGGGGCCCCACCCCGTACCACCGGCTTTCGTGGGCGTATCTTGATGCGCTGCCCCAGTGGCGGCACCTCAAGAAGGCCCGCAGCTGGGCGGACGGAAACGTTCCGGAAATCGAGGGTCAGCTCGGCTTTGAGTTCTGACGCTTTTCCGGCACTTCCGGTCGCACTCATGTGCCACCCGCCGACGCGAGTCGCATCGGCGTTTGATAGACAACACTTCATGCCTCTCATTCCCGAGGAGCCTCAGATTCACGAGAGTGCCCAGGGTCCCCGCGCCACGCCGGCCAACAGCCGTACCGCGCCGACCCCTCGTCCTGTACCCGGCCCGCGTCCCGCGGCTCCGCCGCGCCCCGGCCGTCCGGGTCCTGTCCGGCCGATGCCACCCGCGCAGCGCACGCCGCGCGATTCGGCCGCCAAGCCAGGGCCGTCCGCCCCGGCTGCTTCTGTTCCCTCCATTCCTTCCGCTCCCTCCGCTTCCGGAGCAGCCGCCGACGGTGCTGCCACCGCCTCGGTTCCGCAGGTCCAGCTGATCCCGGCTTCGGTCGAGGGCGCGCTGGACGCGGCCGAGGAGGCCGTCGACCTGCTCCTGGACTCCGGGCGCGCGCCCGGGGAGGTCCTGGTGATCACCACCGGCGAACCGCACCCGTGGGCCACGCACGAGCTGTCCTTCGGTGAGGCCGCCTACTGGGCTCAGCACGACGCGGGTGACGACGTCTTCTACGCGGACGCCGCCGCTCTCGACCGTGCCGCGGCCCGACCGGTGGTCGTCGTCGCCGTCAACGGCGGCGACGAAGAGGTCGCGCTCGGCGCACTGCCGACGGCCCTCACCCGGGCAGGCACTCTGCTGATCGTGTGCGGCGACCCGCAGCGGATCAACTCGATGCTGGGCGCGGGCGTCTGACGTCCGCGTCCGGCAACGGTGATCCGCCGCCGGTCCTGTGATGCCTGACGTGTGTCGCGCGAGGCACGGCTGGTTCGGCCGCGTGCCGATCCGTGCTGTGCCGTGCGTGCGGTACCGCTCGGGCAGCGGTGCCGTCGCTGGTGGACGGTGGCGGCGAGCGGTGCCTCAGCGTGCCGCCGCGCGCCGCAGCACATCCGAGGCCGCGCCTCCGGTGCGCGCCACGGGTGGTTCGGTCTCGGTGAACAACTCGGGTCGTGAACCGGCGCTCGGTCGGCGGCCGCCGCGTCCCTCGCCGAGCACCTGCCAGCCGTCGCGGGTCAGCGTGATGTACGCGCCGCACCGCAGCCCGTGCAGCGTGCAGGCATCCCGTAGGCCCCACATCCAGGCTCCGTCCTCCTGGGTCCAACGCGCGTCCCCGTCACGGCAGTAGAGCAGCACCGCGGTACGTATCGGGGTGCGGCGCCGCAGGTCGTGCGGAATGATCCGACGCAACTGCGCGAGCAGGGCGTTGCGGAACACCCAGCCGTCCGTCACGGTCGCTCGCCGACTGAACGAGGCGCTCGCCCTGAGACGTTCGTCCGGGTCCAGTACGGCCACGACGGCCGTCAGGGGGGTCGGCCGGTGGCGTGAGTGGAGACCGCTCACGACATCGCGCGGGTTGCGCAGCAGCGGGATTCCCGCGGCAGACCACTCCGCGGGTTCGAGCATCCGGGCCAGTCGGTGGGCGGAGGCGGCGGACAACTCGGCCGACGTCGGGGACTCCGGCTTCGATGCCGCGGCGGACGGAGCGAATCCGAAGGTCACGGTCCTCCCTTCGGCTACGCGCCCATACAGCGGGCGGGGTCGGACTGGGGGAGCGCACCACGGCACAGCCCTACCGGACCGCGAGGAGCCGCGCGGGGAGCTGTTCCGATTCTTCCCGTCGCAGTGGCTTGCGGCAACGAGCAATCGTCACCGCACACCGGTATCGGCCGATGCGCCGCCTATATCCCTGCCCAGCCCATCCTCCGTCGACGCGTACGTCATCCCTGCACGGCCAGGACCAGCGGCAACACCCCCTTGGCTCCGGCGCGTCGGAGCATGCGCGCGGCCACCGCGAGGGTCCAGCCGCTGTCGGTCAGGTCATCGACGAGGAACACCGGGCCGTTCGCTTCCTGGAGCGCGGTGGCCAGTGCGTCGGGCACTGTCAGCGCGCCGTGGAGAGCCCGCAGGCGCTGGGCACTGTTGCTCCTCGGGACCCGTGCGGCATCGGCGCCCGCGGCGTACTCGATGGAACCGAGGAGCGGAAGCCGACCGATCTCGGAGATCCGCGCGCCCAGCGTCTGGATCAACTGCGGCCGTGTGTACGAGGCCATGGTCACCACGCCGACCGGGCGCGCCTGCGCGTCATTCGCGCCCGATGCCCAGCCGCCAGGGCCCTTCGCCCAGTCCGCGAGCACCTCCACCACGGCCTTCGCGACATCGTCGGGCACCGGTCCGTCCGGGGCCTGGGGGGCGAGCATGGGGCGCAGCCGGTTGCCCCAGCCGATGTCGGAGAGCCGCCCCAAGGCCCGCCCCGGCGCCGCCTGCTCGCCCGCGGGGATGCGCCCCTTGAGGTCCACGCCGACCGCGGCCAGACCGGTGGGCCACATCTTCCGCGGCTCCACGTCGGCGCCGGGACGGCCGAGCTCACCCTTCGCCGCGTCCAGGGCCTCGGGGGACACCTTGTCGCCGAACCGCGCCCCCGCGCAGTTGTCGCAGCGCCCGCAGGGTGCCGCTCCTTCGTCGTCCAGCTGGCGCCGCAGGAACTCCATGCGGCAGCCCGGTGCCGACGCGTATTCGCGCATCGCCTGCTGCTCCGCCTGCCGCTGCTTGGCGACCCAGGCATAACGATCGGTGTCGTAGGCCCACGGCACGCCCGTGGAGATCCAGCCGCCCTTGACGCGCTTGACCGCGCCGTCCACGTCGAGGACCTTGAGCATCGTCTCGAGCCGCGAGCGGCGGAGCTCGACCAGGGGCTCGAGAGCGGGCAGTGACAGCGGCCGGTCGGCCTGGGCCAGGACGTCCAGAGTGCGTCGCACCTGCTCCTCGGGCGGGAAGGCGAGCGAGGCGAAGTAGTTCCAGATCGCCTCGTCCTCCTTGCCGGGCAGGAGCAGCACCTCGGCGTGGTCGACGCCGCGGCCGGCGCGACCCACCTGCTGGTAGTAGGCGATCGGTGAGGAAGGAGAGCCGAGGTGGATGACGAAGCCCAGGTCGGGCTTGTCGAAGCCCATGCCGAGGGCGGAGGTGGCGACCAGGGCCTTCACACGGTTGGCGAGGAGGTCTTCTTCGGCCTGCTGGCGGTCCGCGTTCTCGGTCTTTCCGGTGTACGAGGTGACCGTGTGCCCGCACTGGCGCAGATAGGCGGTCACTTCCTCGGCGGCGGCGACCGTGAGCGTATAGATGATCCCGGAGCCCGGCAGATCGTCGAGGTGGTCGGCGAGCCAGGCCAAACGGTGTGCGGCGTTGGGCAGTTGGAGCACGTTCAGGCTCAGGCTCTCGCGGTCGAGCGCGCCGCGCAGCACGAGCGCGTCGGTGCCTCCGCCGGTACCGAGCTGCTCGGCCACGTCGGCCGTCACTCGGGCGTTGGCCGTCGCGGTGGTGGCCAGGACGGGGACGTCGGGCGGCAGGTCGGCGAGCATCGTGCGCAGCCTGCGGTAGTCGGGCCGGAAGTCGTGGCCCCAGTCGGAGATGCAGTGCGCCTCGTCGACCACGAGAAGGCCGGTGGCGGCGGCGAGCTTGGGCAGGACCTGATCGCGGAAGTCCGGGTTGTTCAGCCGCTCGGGGCTCACGAGCAGCACGTCGACCTCGCCTGCGGCGACCTCGGCCTGGATCGTCTCCCACTCTTCCGTGTTGGAGGAGTTGATCGTGCGCGCGCGGATTCCGGCGCGCGCGGCCGACTCGACCTGGTTGCGCATGAGGGCGAGCAAGGGGGAGACGATCACGGTGGGGCCGCTGCCCCGCTCGCGCAGCAGGGCGGTGGCGACGAAGTACACGGCGGACTTGCCCCAGCCCGTGCGCTGCACGACCAGAGCCCTGCGCTTGTCGGCCACCAGGGCCTCGATGGCGCGCCACTGATCCTCGCGCAGCCGGACCTCGCCGGACGAGGGCGTCTCGCCGGACGTGGATGAGGGGCCGCCGACCAGGCGGGAGAGTACGGCGTCCGCCGCCGTGCGCAGCTCTTCGTTGCTCATGCCCCCATGCAACCCGATGGGTCGGACATTACGCGAACGACCCCGCGAGGCTGTGGATAACTCTTGGCGTGCCCCTGATCGTAGTTATCCACAGGGCCAACCGGAATCTTGTCATTCGCGGGAGAGTCGGCGCATGACGAATCACAGCGAAGCCATCGGTCCGACCGACCCCAGCACGCCGATCGACCAGCCCGTGGTCACCTTGCGCACCCCTGCCGAACTGGCCGACGCCCTGCCGTACTTGCTCGGGTTCAAGCCCGAGAACAGCATCGTGCTCATCGCCCTGCACGGCGAGCGCGGGAGGTTCGGCGGGCGGGTGCGCCTCGGTATTCCCGAGCGCGCGGAGGACTGGGCGAGCACCGCCAACCAGCTGGCTCAGTGCCTGGTGGGCGGGTGCGAGCGAAGGGGCTCGCGGCCCGAAGGCATCGTCGCCTTCCTCTGCCGGGAGCCCACCGGCGGGGAGTCGGGGAAGCAGGTCGTGGACGGCCTGCGGTCCCTGGCTCAGTTGCTGCGCACGGCGTGCGGGGGCCTCGACGTTCCGGTGGTCGAGGTCGTGTGCATCTCGGGAGGCCGCTTCTGGACCTACTGCTGTCCGGACACCCGATGCTGCCCGCCGGAGGGCATCCCCCTGCTCAGGCCCGGCACTTCGGTGCTGGCTGCCGCCGCGACCTACATGGGAGTCCAAGTGAGCAGCACACAGAGCGAGCTCAGGGCGCGGCTCACCCCATGGGAGACCGCCGCGGCCGTGGAGCAGGAGCGTGCGCTCGACACCGCCGGTCTCGCGCTCATTCCCAAGATGCTGGGCGAGGAGGGAAGCGATATCGCCATCGGGATCCTCGACCTGGCCCGTCGTGTCATGGCGCGCCTCGCGGCCGCGGATCTCGTCACCGACAGGCTGCAGGCGGACAACAGGGACGATGAGCTGCTCGCGCACGACGAGGCGGCCGCACTGATCCTCGGCCTTCAGGTCCGCACGACACGCGATCGGGCGGCAGCGTGGATGGAAGGCGACGCCGCCCCTGCCGCGCTGCGTCTGTGGAGGGCACTGGCCCGCCGCTGCGTCGGCGCCTACGGAGAGCATGCGGCGGCACCGCTCGCTCTCGCAGGGTGGGTCGCCTGGTCCCTCGGAGACAGTGTGGAGGGACAGGAGGCTCTGGACATGGCGCTGGGCGCCGACCCTGACTATCTCTTCGCCCAGCTGCTGAACCGCGCCTGCAACGATGACCTCGATCCGGAGCCGATTCGGCGCCTTCTGCGTAGGGACCACGGTGACCAGGCATCCGAACTCCTCGGCGCCGACGAGTGGTTGGAGAGGCAGCCCTTGGAGTGTCCGGAGGGCCAGGAGCCTTTGGAGGATGCCGAGCCCACTCCTCCGCGTCGGCGCCGCCGCCGCTTGCCGCACGCTGCTGGGGGAGGCGGTCGGACCTCGGGCGGTGGTACCTGGACCTCGAACGGTCCGGGGACGGGGCCGCGCAACCGTCGTCGTACGATCCGGCGCGGCGCGAGGAACGGGCGATGAACGCGCCGGTCCGGTGGTGGGCGAGGTGGGCCGCGAGATTGGTGACCGCTGCGGCGCTCATAGGAAATTTCCTCCACTCGGCCGGTGCGGCGGCCGAGAGGTGGCGCCATACGGTCGGCTTCCTGCCGAGCGGGCGTGACTTGAGGCCGGGTCGGTCCGTTCACCTGAGTGGCGGTACCTGTGGCCGGGTCTCGCCGCCGCACCGCCTCCGACCCTCCGCAGCGCAGACGACGCAGTCGCCGCAGACAACGCAGAAGAAGCCGCCCCATGTCTCTTCCCGCCCTGTCTCCTGTCTCCGGCAGAGAGGGTCCCCAACAGGCCGTGCCGGCCCTCGGGCGCCCGCCCGGCGGACCCGTGCCCGCACCGGTGCAACGCCGCACCGTGGAGCTCCCACCCGCGCACACCGCGCTGATCTGCGTCGCGCTGCCTGCCCTCGCGATCTCCACCGACCAAGGGCAGTTGACGGGCCACGGACTGGAGGGCTTCTACCGCGCGGGGCGTCGCGTCCTCTCCCGCCTCCACGTGCGGGTGGCCGGGCGCGAGCCCGTCGCGGTGCAGGCCCGGATGGTCTCGGCCGACAGCGCCCGTTTCGTTGCGACCGTGCGGCTGCCGACGGATGGAGGACCCGATCCGGAGGTCATCGTCGAGCGGATCCGATACGCCGACGGCACCGAACGGATCACGCTGCACAGCGCGGTCGGGCGCCACCTGAGGCTCCCCCTCGAGGTGTCACTCGGCACGGACCTGGCCGAGGTGGGCATGGTGGCGTCCGGCAGGGCCGGTCCCGAACTGCCCGCCAGCGTCCACGACTCCGGCATGCGGTGGTCGTCGGCCACCGGTCATTGCGTCGTCACCGCCAACCCGCCGCCCGAGGATGCCCTGGCCTCGGCAGGACTGCTGCGCTGGGAGGTAAACCTGCCACCGGGTGCCGCGCGGAGCGTCGAGCTGCGGGTGCGGCCCGACGGCGCCGGGCCCATCAGAAGTGTGGGACACGGCACGACGCGCTCCGTCGCCGGGGCGCGTGCCGTCGGCGACGATCCGAGAGTCCAGCCGTTCCTCCACCGATCCGTCGAGGACCTGCAGGCACTGTTGCTGCGCGACTCCGCATGCCCGACCGACATGTATCCGGCCGCGGGAGCACCTTGGCGCTGCGGGCTCGCCCCGGCTGAAGCACTGGTCGCCGCCCGTATGGCGCTGCCACTCGGAACCCGGATCGCCGCAGGGACGTTGCGCACCCTCGCACGCAGTCAACTCGGGGGTCCGGGTCCTCGGTCGGGCATGATTCCGGGTCCGCTTCGAGATGCCGGCCCGCACCTGCCGCCCGGGTGCACCGGAACGGAGGCGACGCTGCTCTTCCCGGTGCTCCTCGCTGAGGCGTGGCGTTGGGGGCTTCCCGCGCAGGAGGTGGAGGACCTGCTGCCGACCGCGGAGAAGTGCTTGGAGTGGCTGCGCGCCTCGGTCGGCGACGGGGCGTTCTTGTCGGACGCGCAGCCGGGTGGGCTGGCGCGCTGTGAGGTCCAGGCGTACGCGCACAGGGCAGCACTGCTGGGTGCGGACCTACTGGACGCGCACGGGCGTACGGACACGGCCGGGCTGCGGCAGTGGGCCGCGCGCCTCCGAGCCAGGTTCCGTGAGGAGTTCTGGGTGGAGGACCGCGCGGGCGGTCGCCCCGCCGCGGCCCGCCTCGCCGACGGTCGGCCCGTGCCACAGCTGACCGCTGGGGCCGCCCACCTCCTGGACACCGGTCTGCTCGGGGCGGGCGCGATGGCGCCCGGGCTGCTCGACAAGGTCCAAACCGAACAGCTGGCGCGACTGCTCGGCGGTCCCACCATGGACTCGGGCTGGGGGTTGCGCAGCCTGGGGACGAAGGAGGTCGCGTACAACCCGTTCGGGCACCGGGGTGGAGCGGTTCGCGTGCAGGAGACGGCAGTAGCGGTCGCGGGTCTGGCGGCGGCGGGGTACGAGAAGGAGGCGACTTCGCTCCTGCGGGGTGTGCTGGCGGCGGCCGAGTCCTTCGGCCATCGACTGCCGGAGATGTACGCGGGGGAGCAGCGTACGGAGGGCGGGAGCCCGCTGCCCCATCCCGCTGCCTGCCGTCCTGCCGCTACCGCGGCGGCCGCCGGGGTGTTCCTGCTCGTGGCACTGGCCGGGATCCGTCCCGACGCGCCGACGGGCACGGTGACCTTGCGGCCTGTCCGCAGCGCGCCGCTGGGGGAGCTGGGTCTTACGGGGCTGAGCATCGCGGGCGGCCCGTTTTCCGTGCGTGTGAGTCGGCTCGGGCTGGCCATGGTCGAGGAGGCGGCCGATGGGTTGCAACTGGGGGTGTGAGCTCGTTGTGGTCGGACCGAGGGAGGGGCATACAGCGGTCAGTCGTGCTCAGTGAGCCGAGCCGGGGAGGGCTTGGCCAAGGAGGTGTTTATCGTCAGGCAGACGACTATGATCGCGTCATGTCGCCCTACGACCCGTCGGCCTTCGAGCCCTTCGCAGTCACCGTCGACCTGGTCGTGCTGACCGTGCGCCGTCACGCACTGTGTGCGCTGGCCGTGCGGCGCGGTGAGCCGCCATTCCAAGGGCGTTGGGCGCTCCCCGGCGGATTCGTACGTCCTGATGAGGACCTGTCGGCCGCGGCCGCGCGTGAACTGATCGAGGAAACCGGCCTCTGCGCCCACGACCCGGGCGCACCGGCCCAGGCCAACGGAGCGCACCTCGAGCAGCTCGCCACGTACGGCGACCCCAAGCGTGATCCGCGGATGCGTGTGGTCAGCGTCGCCCACCTGGCCCTCGCCCCCGACCTGCCCGCGCCCCGGGCGGGCGGCGACGCGCACAGCGCGCGCTGGGCACCGGTCGAGGCGCTGCTCAACCAGGGGGGTTACGGCAGAGAGGGCGAACAGGCAGCGCCGCTCGCCTTCGACCACGCGCAGATCCTGGCGGATGGCGTGGAGCGCGCCCGCTCCAAGATCGAGTACTCCTCGCTGGCCACGGCCTTCTGCCCGCCGGAGTTCACCGTCGGCGAGCTGCGACGGGTGTACGAGGCCGTCTGGGGCGTCGTCCTCGACCCCCGCAACTTCCACCGCAAGGTGACGGGCACGCCGGGCTTCCTCGTACCCACCGGCGGTACGACCACGCGGCAGGGCGGCCGCCCCGCGCAGCTCTTCCGTGCGGGTGGCGCGACGCTGCTCAACCCGCCGATGCTGCGCCCCGAGGTCTGAGGCCCGCGCTCGCTGTCACCTGCCGATCTTGTCGATTTACCCGGCTCGGTGGACACCAGTGGGTCACACCCTGCCCGAAAAGCCGTAAATGTCGCGTTATCTTGCTGCAGTACCCACGGGGTTCGTCCGTCCCCGATCCGGCGGACGGATCCCGGCCGCCGAGCGGTCGCACATCCTGCGAGAGAAGCGATGATCCAGGCCATCGGACTGACCAGCAATCCCCGCCAGGAGCTCCCGCCCGCCGTCGACGACGTGTCCTTCGAGGCGCGCACCGGCCGTGTCACGGCGCTGCTCGGCGCCGAGGCCGCCGGCAAGACCACGGCGCTGCGGCTGATGCTCGAACTCCAACAGGGCCGTGGAATCACGTACTTCAGAGGCCGCCCACTACACCGCATCGCCCATCCGTCCCGCGAGGTCGGCGTGCTTCTGGGCGAGGTTCCTGGGCACCCGGCTCGTTCTGTCCGCGGGCATCTGCGCATGCTCTGCGCGGCCCGTGGAGTGCCCGTGCGGCGTGCCGACGACGTCCTTGAGGTCATCGGTCTCGTCAGCCTCCGGGAGCAGCGTCTCGGCACGCTCTCGCGCGGCATGGACCGACGCCTCGGACTGGGCTGCGCGCTGCTCGCCGACCCGCACACTCTTGTCCTCGACGGTCCTGCCCACGGGCTGTCGACCCGGGAGGGCGCATGGCTGCACGGCGTTCTGCGGGCCCATGCGCGCCAGGGCGGCACCGTCCTGTTCACCACGGACGACCCCAAAGAGGCGGCCAGGACCGCCGATCGCGTCGTCACGCTGGAGGCGGGGCGGCTCGTCGCCGATCAGGAGGTCGCGGACTTCGCGCGCACCAGGCTCCGTCCCAGGGTCGCCGTCCAGAGCCCGCATGCGGCCCGTCTCGGCGCGCTGCTGGCCAAGGAGGCACGTGCGGGCCGACGTTCCGTGGAGGTGGTCAACGAGGACGGCAGCAGGCTCTCCGTATACGGCAGTAACTGTGCCGACGTGGGGGAGACCGCGTATCGCCACGGCATCCTCGTCCACCAACTCGCCGATGAGATCGGGGATGCGGGGCCGCCGCTTCTTGCGGAGGCCAGGGCCGACGCCTTGACCGGCAACCAGATCGACAGCCGAACCGAGAGTCGAAACGATGACCGAATCCCTAGTCGGCTCGGCACCACCGCGGGCGACGACTCGACCGTAGACCCGGCCGAGATCCTGCTGACTCCGCTGGTCCCTCTCGAAGGCGCTGATGACGCCGACCACGCACGCGTCGGCGCGGCCTCGCCCGCTCCGCAGGACCCGGTGTCCTCGCTGCCGCCTCCCATCACGGTCCGTCACGGCCGGAGCCCTCTTCGGCCCCTGCGCTACGAGCTGCGTCGCGTCGCGGGCGTCGGCAGCGGATATCTCACCGTGGCCGCCGTCCTGGCCGTCTCCGCCCTGATCGCCGTCTTCCTGGCCAGGGCCGGTCATACGCCGCAGGCGCGCCTCATCGCCGCATGGCCCGAGGAGCTTCCCCTGCCGCCCGCAGCTCTTGGCGCCGGTCTGCTCGGTGCGCTCGCGTTCGGCGACGAGTTCCGTCACCCCGCCCTCGCCGCGGACCGGGGCACCGTCCCGCGCCGCCTGGGGCTGCTCGGCGCCAAGCTGGTCATCGCCGCCGCCGCGGCGCTGATGCTGTGCCTGCTCGCGGTGGTCTCCGACGCCGCGCTCCTCCATCTCGTATACGGAGAAGAGCTCACGAAAGTTCCCGCTGACTGGCTCTCGCTGAGCGTGAGTTGGGTGGCGTTGGTGACGGGCTGTGCGTGGGCGGGTGTGCTCGCCGCCGGTGTTTTCCGGTCAACCACCGCGGGGCTCGCCGCCGTGCTCGCGGTGCCGATCGTCGTCGTACCCCTCGTACAGAAGGCCTTGGAGGGACCATCTGTGCGATCGGCGGCCGGGCTTCCCGCGAGGCTGCGCGACCTCGCGCTGGTGCAGTGGCCGTTCGGGGCCGAGCGATACCTGGCCGGTGGCGTGCGCATGGTCGCCCAACCCGTGGGCGGCGCACTGATGTTGTCGCTGACCGCTCTGCTCTGCGCATATCTGCTCACGGCGATGCGTAGCAGGGTCCGTTGAGGACCGTCCGGTTCCGTCCGTTGCGGTGCTG
Organism: Streptomyces kanamyceticus; assembly: GCF_008704495.1. Lineage (NCBI taxonomy): Bacteria > Bacillati > Actinomycetota > Actinomycetes > Kitasatosporales > Streptomycetaceae > Streptomyces > Streptomyces kanamyceticus. The sequence goes on along the minus strand of NZ_CP023699.1, from coordinate 2,799,216 downwards.
TGCGCAACTCCCCGGATAACGCCCATTTCTTTCCGATAAGGCGTCAATTGCGGCGGGGTAAGCGATCACCCTTTCGTGTGCTTTTCACCAAAGACCTCAAGGGAGTTGAGGGCAGCGCCGACAACTGATCCGTGAGTACCCTTGCGCACACCATGATGACCACCGCCCGCTCCGCCGACTCCGGTCTCGCAGGCCCGGGCGAACTCGACCGATACCCCTACGCCGAGGCCCCCGGCGGGGATCGCGTCGGCGCCCCCGTCTGGGACGGCGCCGGACAGGACCTGGGGCGCGTGGGCCGGCGCACCGCCGGCAGCCGCGGCCGTGGGCTGCACGGCCAACTCGTTCAGCAGCTGGGTCAGATGATCGTCTCGGGCGACCTGGGCGCCGACCGCCCGCTCGTCCCCGAGGAGATCGGCCAGCGCTTCGAGGTCTCCCGCACCGTCGTGCGCGAGTCGCTGCGCGTACTTGAGGCCAAGGGCCTGGTCAGTGCCCGGCCCAACGTTGGCACGCGCGTGCGCCCCGTCAGCGACTGGAATCTGCTCGACCCGGACATCATCGAATGGCGGGCGTTCGGGCCGCAGCGCGACGATCAGCGGCGCGAGCTCGGCGAGCTGCGCTGGATGATCGAGCCGCTCGCCGCCCGCCTGGCCGCCGGTCACGGTCGCGAGGAGGTGCAGCAGCGCCTCGCCGACATGGTCGAGATCATGGGGCACGCGCTGGCGCAGGGTGACTCGATCACCTTCTCCCGCGCCGACGCGGAGTTCCATTCGCTGCTCATCCAGCTCGCGGGCAACCGGATGCTGGAACACCTGTCCGGCATCGTCTCGGCCGCCCTCCAGGTCTCGGGCGGGCCGATCACCGGCTGTGACCGCCCCAGCGAAGGCTCCCTCGTGCACCACTCTCGTATCGCCGATGCCCTCGCGGCGGGCGACGGCTCCGGCGCCGAGGCCGCCATGCGGCAGCTGCTGACCGTCCACCCGGAGGTGGAGCGAGTAGTGCCTGCCCCTCGCGAGCACTGACCGCGAGTCCGCGTCGGCGGGGCCGACGTGTGTACACCCGCTGGCATCGCTGCGTCGTTCCGTACGCCGTCGACGGCTCCGCTGCCGCACTGAATGTCGCCGGATCCCCGCGGGCTCCCCAGGAGCCTGGCGGGGATCCGGCGACACGATCGTGGGGTGCCTTACAGGGCGTCGGGGGGCCATTCGTGCGGGTAGATCGGACGCTTCTGACCGCATCTAGCCGTTTTTGAGCACTTACGGGGTGTGACTCGGGCCACGTAGATTGGGCGTAACGCTCGTAGGAGCAGCGCGATGACCTAAGAGGTGATAGCCGAGGAGGGAATACAGCGGTCGTTCGCGACGCTGTGCAGCTCCCCGGCCCCGCCCGCGCCGTCGGCCCAATCCCCAGCCGTCGGTCGTCGGCTCCGGTCCACAATGGACGGGGCCGGAAGTCGTTTACCAACGTTCCGAGAGGTTGTTCGTGTCGGCCAGCACATCCCGTACGCTCCCGCCGGAGATCGCCGAATCCGTCTCTGTCATGGCGCTCATCGAGCGGGGAAAGGCTGATGGGCAGATCGCCGGCGATGACGTGCGTCGTGCCTTCGAAGCTGACCAGATTCCGGCCACTCAGTGGAAGAACGTTCTGCGCAGCCTCAACCAGATCCTCGAGGAAGAGGGTGTGACGCTGATGGTCAGTGCCGCGGAGCCCAAGCGCCCCCGCAAGAGCGTCGCAGCGAAGAGTCCGGCCAAGCGCACCGCGACCAGGACGGTCGCGGCCAAGACCGCCACGGCGAAGCCCACCGCCACCGCCGCCACTGAGGCACCGGTCGCGGACGGCACCGCCGAGGACGCGCCCGCGAAGAAGGTCGCTGCCAAGAAGGCGACGGCCAAGAAGGCCGTTGCGAAGAAGACCGCCGTCAAGAAGACGGCGGCCAAGAAGTCCACTTCCAAGAAGGACGCCGACGAGCTCCTGGACGAAGAGGCCACCGAAGAGGCACCCGCCGCAGGCAAGCCCGGCGAGGGCGAGCCCGCCGAGGAGGGTGCCCAGGGCTTCGTGCTCTCCGACGAGGACGAGGACGACGCGCCCGCGCAGCAGGTAGCTGCCGCCGGTGCCACCGCGGACCCGGTCAAGGACTACCTGAAGCAGATCGGCAAGGTTCCGCTCCTCAACGCCGAGCAGGAGGTCGAGCTCGCCAAGCGCATCGAGGCCGGCCTGTTCGCCGAGGACAAGCTCGCCAACGCCGACAAGCTCGCGCCGAAGCTCAAGCGCGAGCTGGAGATCATCGCCGAGGACGGCCGCCGCGCCAAGAACCACCTCCTGGAGGCCAACCTCCGTCTGGTGGTCTCCCTGGCCAAGCGCTACACCGGCCGCGGCATGCTCTTCCTGGACCTCATCCAGGAGGGCAACCTCGGTCTGATCCGCGCGGTCGAGAAGTTCGACTACACCAAGGGCTACAAGTTCTCCACGTATGCCACCTGGTGGATCCGTCAGGCGATCACCCGCGCCATGGCCGACCAGGCCCGCACCATCCGTATCCCGGTGCACATGGTCGAGGTCATCAACAAGCTGGCCCGTGTCCAGCGCCAGATGCTCCAGGACCTGGGCCGTGAGCCCACTCCGGAGGAGCTGGCCAAGGAACTGGACATGACCCCCGAGAAGGTCATCGAGGTCCAGAAGTACGGCCGCGAGCCGATCTCCCTCCACACCCCCCTGGGTGAGGACGGCGACAGCGAGTTCGGTGACCTCATCGAGGACTCCGAAGCGGTCGTGCCCGCCGACGCGGTCAGCTTCACGCTCCTCCAGGAGCAGCTGCACTCGGTCCTGGACACCCTGTCCGAGCGTGAGGCGGGCGTGGTCTCCATGCGCTTCGGTCTCACGGACGGCCAGCCCAAGACCCTGGACGAGATCGGCAAGGTCTACGGAGTGACGCGTGAGCGCATCCGTCAGATCGAGTCGAAGACGATGTCGAAGCTGCGTCACCCGTCGCGCTCGCAGGTGCTGCGCGACTACCTCGACTAGGTCGACACTACATAGACGCCCGTAACCTGCGAAGACGTAGGTTACGGGCGTTTTGTGTTTCAAGCTCAGCGCTCCTAGTACAGATAGTGAGCATGGGTGAACTCGAACACTTGATGGATTCCTGGATCTTGCACCTTCGGGCCGAACGCAAGAGCGGTCAGACGATCAAGACCTATGGCGATGGCCTGCGCGCCTTCCTGCGGTACTGCGCCAATGCGGGCGTCGTGCCTGAGCTGGACCGTCCGACCGTCAACAGCTTCACCGCCGCCCTTCTGGACGGCGGCGCGGAGGCGTCGACCGCTCGCAGCCGCCAGCTTGCCGTGCGCCGCTTCTCTGCATGGCTGGCCGAAGAGGGTGAGATCGACTCCGACCAGCTGACTGCCCTGAAGCCGCCGAAGCTCGACACCAAGGTTGTGCCCGAACTGGACGCCGACCAGCTCCGCGCGCTGATCAAGGCGTGCAAGGGCAGCGACTTCCGCGACCGCCGGGACGAAGCGATCATCCGCTTCATGGTCGAGACCGGAGCCCGCGCGGGCGAGGTCGTTGACATGCTGGTCGACGACATCGACCTGAAGCGCGGGGCGGCCGTCGTAAGGCGCGGCAAGGGCGGCCGTGGCCGCACGGTGCCCGTCGGGCCGCAGACGGCCCGCAGTGTCGACCGGTACTTGCGGGTGCGCCGTACGCACCGCCTCGCGGCTCTGCCCGGCCTGTGGCTCGGGGAGCGCAACCGTGGCTTCTCGTACTACGCGCTGCACAAGACCTTGGCCTACCGTGCCGAGCTGGCCAAGATCGAAGACTTCCATCCGCATATCTTGAGGCACACGGCGGCCGGGCGGTGGCTGGCGGCGGGCGGCAGCGAGGGCGGCTTGATGGCCGTCGCCGGATGGTCGCGCCGGGACATGATCGACAGGTACACCCGCGCGACGTCGGAGCGCAGGGCCGCCGACGAGGCCCGCAAGCTGGGTTTGGGGGACCTGTGAGGCGGCCCCCCGCGCTCACGGTGTGGTGCGCCGAGTGCGACGCCGACCGCGAGGTGAGCGAATCGGACTGTCTCGGAGTCCTGGAGCGCAGCGTACGGGGCAGCCTGCGGTGGGTGGTGACCGACCGCCATCGCCGCCGTCATCCGGTCGACGGCCGCAGGTTCGAGCGAGGGATTTACCTGGAACATCACGCGAGCGACAGCGTCGACATCCCCGAGTCCCTCCCCGCGCGATGCAGTCGGCACGGGCGCGGAAGCGTGCGGTCTAAAGATGTCCTAGCACAGCGTGGTAACGTCTCACTTAAGGTGATTTGGGCTACGCCGTAGGGCGGACTCCGTAAGGGCATACGGGCAGTTTGGAGGCTGCCCAGTGTCCATAGATCCACTGACCGAACGAACAGGTCTCACCTCTGAGGAGCGCCGCCTTCGCGGCTCCATCGCAGCCAACTCCATGTGGTCCAAGATCGAGGACCGCACGGCCCACACGGCCGCCGCTCGCCGGGCCTTCATGGACCGCTTCGAAGTCGAGGTCGATCCCGACGGCTCCCTGAGCCCGCAGGAGCGCGCCACACGGGCAGAGAGCGCCCGCCGCGCCCACTTTCAGCGTCTGGCCTTGGCATCGGCCAAGGCCCGCCGTGCCCGCCGTACGAAGGGCGGCGCGAGCGATGCAGCGTGATCATGGCGCGACCCCCGAGCCGACGAACTCGGAGGCCGCTGCGAGCGACCGGGCGACGGAGGCTCTGCGTACGAGCGTAACGCCCGACGGACGCAGGCCCCTGACAGCCGAGTCCGCGCGCGTGCTGACCAACCGCATCAAGGTGGGAATCGGGCGACTCTGGGAGGACGTCCAGGCCGCGTACGCGGGCCGTGCCTGGGCCGCTCTCGGATACCGGACCTGGGACCGGTACTGCCGCGAGGAGTTCGGCTCCGCCGCGATCCGGATACCGCTGGAAGAACGCCCCGAAGTTGTCGAGTCGCTGCGGAGTGCAGGGCTGAGCAACCGCGCCGTCGCGAGCGTCACGGGCTTGAGTGAGGCGACTGTCCGCCGTACCGCTCAAGGTGCGTCATCTGGCGCACCTGAGACCGTCGTTGGCACGGACGGCAAGCACTATCCGGCCCGGCATCTCAGCGTCGTGCGGAACGACCTGGTGCCGGAACCGAAGAAGCGGCAGCGCACCCGCGAGGGCTGGAAAAGGGTCATGATCGCGGACATCGAGCGCGGTCACGCGGGAGGCCTGCCTTTCCTGCTCGGCATATTCGAAGAGCACGCCGACATCATCCGTGAACTCCCGGCCGACTTGCTGGACAACTTCGTTACCACGCTGAAGCAGGAAGAGGAGGCGTCTCGTCGGCTGCGCAAGCTGATCGAGGAGCGCAGGGGCGGTGTGTCATGAGCCGCCGCCGCAAGCCGAATTCCGGCGACCCCCGCAAGCGCAAGCCCGACGCCGTGGCGCAGAGGGCAGCGTCGGCGTACCGGTGCGGGCACTGCCGCAGCCGCAGCCTAGGCGTGACCGTTGACCAGTACGGCATCAATCACCTGAATATCGGCCACGACCCGTCATGCCCCGTATTGCTGGGCACCGTTGACGACGCCCCCGACGTTCTGCGTGCCGCTGCTGCGGCCGAGGGGCCGCTTGTCGTCGTCCTCGGGGACTTCGAGGGGGGTGGAGAGGAATGACGACACCGCCGTACAGCCTGCCCTCGGCGGCGATAGAGGCGCAGGCGGCTTCTTACGTTGACGCTACGAGCACGGAACAGCAGACGGGCATCCTGCTTTCCGTCCCCTCACACCAAAGGGCGGAATTCGACGCGCGCGTCCAGGACGCTCAGTTCCGCAAGCAGCATGCCTACAAGAGCGCTGTAAGCCGCGAGATGGAACACCGCGCGCTCATGGCCGAGTGCGACCAGCTGGAGGCCGCCGCAAAGAACGCCCTCACCATCGACAAGCTGAACGAGCGCTCCCACACGCTGCGCGACTTCCTGGCCGCTCCCGACGAAGGCCCGGTGTACGCCATAGACGGCCTGCTGCCGACCGACGGGAACGCGACGCTAGTCGCCCCGAAGAAGGCCGGTAAGACGACGTTCCTGGGGAATGTGCTGCGGTCCTTCGCGGACGGTGAGCCGTTCCTGGGCCGCCTCGCCACTTCCCCGGCCGCGGTGGCGCTATGGAACTACGAGATGAGCGACCGTCAGCAAAGGGCGTGGCTGCGTGATGCGGGTATCCGCAACACGGACCGCGCGCATGTGCTCGGTCTGCGCGGCGTGACCCTCTCTCTGCGGGCCGAGGCGTACGAGAACTGGGCCGTGGAATGGCTCGGCTCGCGCGGCATTCAGGTCTGGGTCATCGACCCGGCGCACCGCGCCATGAGCGGCTTCATTACCCGTGGCGACCCCAACGAAGCCGTCCAGATGTTCACGGAGACGCTGGACCGCGTCAAGGAGCGCGCCGGGGTGCGCAACATCGTCATGGCCGTGCACACCGGGCTCAACGGCGAGCACGCCCGTGGCGCATCGCGGTGGGGTGACTGGCCCGACTCGATCTTGACGTACAGCAGGGACGACTACGGCATCCGCAGTCTCAAGGCGGACGGCCGTGACGTCAGTCTTGAGGACACGCCCCTCGCGTACGACCGCGAGACACGGCTGCTGTCGATGCCGGGGGTGGACTTCGCGCAGCCGTCCGCGTACAAGGTCAGCGACACGGACCGCCTCTGCATGTGGCTGCGGGACAACCCCGGTAAGCACCCGTCGAAGCGGGTCACCGCTCAGGCGCTCGGCATCCGCGCCGAGGCCGCAGCAACCGCGTTCGAGGTCGGCGAGCTGGACGGCCGGATCGTCATCCGTCCAGGGCTACGCAGGGCGCATGTCGCCTGGCTCGCAGAGGACTGGGAGCGTCACGAGCGCGAGCTGAAGGAGGGCGTCCAGGGCGAACTGGGAGAGCCCGAAGACGACCAGCGGTGAGCAGTGCTCCGGTGAGTGCTTCCCAGTGCTTCCGTATCACTCGGGAAGCACTCGCTGTAGCACTGACGCCGCAGGCCAGACCGCTTCCCAGTGCTCCGGAATCACTTATAGGGCCTATCCCTATAGGCGGAAGCACTCACTGGGAAGCACTGCCGTTGCTGGACGGATGACACCGCTACACCGCCCCGCTGGTCGACCAGGAAGAGCAGCCCCGCCCCGCTGGACGGCCCTCTCCGCCTCGTACGGTCGCGCCCCGGCACCGGGCGCCCCCGACACCGCCAACGGCCCGCCAACGGCCGCCTGTCCAACATCACTCGGAGGTACCGCCCATGACCGACTGGACGCCCGACCCGACCGGGATGCGCCGCGCCTTGGAATCACTCGCCGACCCCGCCGACCGCCGCCGCTTCCTGCGCGACTTCGATCACTTCCGCATGGTCCGCGAACATCACGAGATGGCCGCCGAACGGGGCGTCAAGGTGGCGCCGATCTACGGGCGCAAGATCTCCGAGCAGATCGCCCACGAGGCCGACCGGCGCCGCAGCAACGCTGATCCGACGTGGCGCGTATGGGACGCGGCGGCCACCGCCGCAGCACGCGCCGAAGCGCCGGACGTACCTGACTGATTGTCAGCCGGGGCGGGTATCCTGAAGAACAGTCGTGCAGTCGGGCCAGGGGCCCGGCGAGAACCCGGACGGCGCGGTACGGCTACCACGTCCGTCCGGGGCGTTCGTAGACGCCGACCGGTGCGGCCCGGGATTGCGCAGACGCGCGTGAGCCGAATTCCTTTGACCTCGCACGCCTTTGTGCGTGCCGCATTCCCGGGATTCCTCATGGCAATAAGCTTTCCGGCCCTCGAAGAGAAGCGGGCCGAACTGAAGCGCATCTTCGATGAGGCAGGCGACGATTTCGACCTGTCCCGCGTCACGGTCAAGAACCATCACACCGCGACCGAAAAGGCCCAGTACATCAAGAAGCTGAACTCGGAGATAGACGACCTCAAGCGCGTCGCTGAGGCCGCCGAGATCGGCGGGTACGGGCACGAATCCGGCGACGGCGCGCGTCCCGCGTCGCGCGGCAATACGGGGGGCCATTCCCTCAAGGGTGCCGAGACTCTCCGCAAGGACCAGTCATTCGTACAGTGGGGCCGCGACAACGGCCACGGTAACCGCGACCACGAAGGCCTGAGCTTCGATAGGCTTATCCGGGGAATGGCAACCGGGAAATGGCGAGACGCCGACGCGGAGCGAAAGGCGCTCTCCGAGGGAACCCTTTCAGCCGGTGGATATCTGGTGCCGACCCCGCTCGCCGGAAATGTCATCGACCTCGCACGAAATCAAATGCGGGTCGCGCAGGCGGGTGCGACCTTTGTGCCCATGACGGCGCAGACGCTGAAAATCGCACGCCTTACCGGCGAAGGTTCTCCCGGGTGGCGCAATGAGAATTCCGCGATCACCGCGGCCGATATGACATTCGACTCCGTGACCTTTCAGGCCCGTTCCCTGAATCGCCTTGTGACGATGAGTGTCGAACTCTTCGAGGATTCCGACCCGTCGGCGTCCAACGTCATCGCGAACAGCTTTGCCCAGCAGATCGCACTCGAAATGGACCGGGTGGCCCTGCGCGGCACGGGGACTGCTCCCGAACCTAGGGGGGTGGCTAATACAGCAGGGGTCACCACCACGGGGCACGGGGCAAATGGGTCGGCCATCTCGAATTATGACTTCCATTTGGACGCGGTGGGCGCCGTGCGGAATGCCAACTTCGAGCCGGGCGCCCATATCCAGGCGCCCCGCACGAACACGAGCCTTTCCAAGCTGAAGGAAGCGACGACGAATGCGTACCTTCAGCCGCCCGCCGGAATGCTCCCGATGCTGCCGACTAGGCAGGTCCCGGTGAACCTCACCGTCGGGTCGTCGTCGGATTGCAGCGAAATCTACACGGGTGATTGGTCGCAGCTCGCTATTGGCATCCGTACCGAATTCCGTATCGAATTCCTGCGGGAAAGGTATGCGGATAATGGGCAGGTTGCATTCCTTGCCTGGCTCCGTGGTGATGTCCAGCTACTCCAGCCATCCGCATTCGTGGTCGACGTCGGAGTTCGCTCGTGAGCGGCTTCGAGATCTTGCGCGACGTCGCCGCGCACAACGCCGCCGCGCGCGATGCCGAGTACGACCGACTCGCCGACGCGCTCACTGCACGCCGCGAAGGCATCGACACGAGCCTGTGGCGCTGCCTGCCGGACGCCGACGACGTCGGCGTCGACGACGCCGACTAGGACCCCGGCGCCGCATTCTCCCGGCGCCGGACCGCCGCGCTCATGATCCCGTGGCGAGGTCATGAGCGCGGCACTTTGCGTGAGTGAATGATCCGCCCGAGCGTGAAGTGTCGCGACTCGATGAGTGATCGTCGCGGGGGAGCGGACGACTTCGAGGCGGGGGCGGATCGATCAAGCGTTGACCTGCGTCGATGTCTCATCGCAAGCGCAAACGTGGGGGGCGGGGGTCGACCGTGACCGTTTGGCCCGGTGACCTGCTCCGCCCTTGTGTCCGCAAAAACCCTCTACTGAGGCTTGGTGCAAACGACTGCAAACTCGCAGGTCAGGGGCATGATCGGCGCCCCTGAGGGCTGTTTCGGACCCTTGGCCGCGCGCATCGCGAGCGGTGATCGACCAGGTGGGGCGGCACGCGAATGATCGAGTTGCGATGTGCAAACGCTGGACATGGTGATCGGCCAGCTACACGAGCAAGAGGTGCCCGTGATCGTCCAGGACCGCCCGAGCCTCCGGCACGTCCTCGTACGCCTGGAGCCGCCGGAGGATGACCCTTGTGCGCTCTGCCGTGCGGTCGCTCGCGAGGTCGCCGGACAGCTCGATCACCGCACGCGCCTCTTCCGCTGCGGCCTCCGGCTCGTTGGCGTCCGCGTACGCGATGCTCAACCACGATCGGTACAGAGCCAACTCGCGGGCGTGCGTGGCTTCGTAGCGGCCCAACACATCCGTCAGCAAGGGCACGGCCCGCAAAGGGCGCTTCAGCTCGGTGAAGACGCGCGCGTCCATGATCTCAAGCTCTTCCCGAGAGACCCAGTACGACCATGTCGGCGCCGCGCGGTCGTTGGCATCCGACAGCGCCGCGTGCGCTTCTTCGAGGGCGCGCATGGCGGGCTGCGCTTCGTCGACCTTGGTGAGTGTCCAGGCGACGCGATCGAGGAAGAGCGCTCGGGTCTTGGGTGGCGCGTCGGGTCCGGCCTCTTCGAGGGCTGCACGGGCCAGGTCGACGCCTTCGCGCTCCCGTCCGTTGTTGGCGTGCTGATAGGCGAGCGACCCGGCGACATTGCCGACCAGAGTGGTGTCACCTGCCTGCCGGGCGGCAGAGATGCCGATCCCGTATGCGTGCTCGGCATCGGCGTGGCGTCCGGCGTCACTCAAGATCCACCCACAGATTTGCGCCAACTCGCCGATCTGGACGAGCAGCGCACGCCCGGTGTCGTCGTCGTACGACGACTCGCGGTGAATCTTCACGGCGGCCCGCAGTTCGCGCACCGCGGGCCCTGCGAGGTCACCCCCGGACAGGACGTCATCGGCGAGCCGTAGACCGTGGACGCGTCCGGCGAGGCTGTCCACGGTCGTCATCCCGATGCGACGTCCCGAGCGGGCCGTGAGCGGCGCCAAGGGGTCGTCCGGGGGCAGGAGTTCGGCGAGCGTCGCGGCGGGCCCCGGAAGGGGCGCCAGGGCGTCGCCACGCGCGTACGCGGCAGCTTGTTCGAGGTCTGCGAGAGGGGTCTTGAGGGCGCTCGCGAGGAAGGGCAGCCACACCCCGGGCAGGCGCTCACCGCGCTCCCACCGGGAGATCTCATTACGCGTGACCGACTGGACACCGGACAGGGCGCAGAGGTCTGCGGCGAGCTGCCGCTGTGATCGGCTGGTTCGTCGCCGCAGCCGCGTGAGGTACATGCCGAACTGCCGCTTCCGCTCGCTGCTCATGCTGGCCCCCTCTCGCTCACAGTCTGGCCCCCCGTTGGCCCCCCGGCTGGCTCCTTTCCACGATCGATATCGGGAGTTCGATGAAGCAAGGAGCCTCGGCGACCGCGCGAACGGTCCCGAGGCGTGGCCACCTGAGAAAGCAGGCGACATGGCTGACAGTACGACCCAGGACGGCGTTGCTGAAGTGGGTGCTGGAAGCGCCATGACGCTGAGGATCTACGTCGTCGACCGGTACGGGACGGTCACCTCGGACACCGGCACGCGGCGCGTCGACTGCACGGACGCGGTGTCATCGTCGTCCGCGTGCCGCTACCCGCCGTGCTCCTGCCCGGACTGCGTCCGGAAGCGGGCGCGGCGATGACGACCAAGGTGCAGGAGCTGAGTCCCGAGTGCGAGATGGGGCTGTGCAGCCTCTGCCCCGGCGACAACGTCCCGGTGTACGCGCCCGGCAAGCGGCCGCCCTGCGAGCCGCCGATCTTCGTGTACCGCTGTGACCACGGCTGTCGGCATGGCGGCCGGACGGTCATCCCGACGATGCCGGGGCGCCCGTGGAGTGAGCACTAGGCCCCCGGTCCGGTCACTCCCCATGTCGGGCCGGACCGGGCAGGAAGCGCCCCCGCCTCGTACGACAGAGGCGGGGGCGCGGTGGTGTCCAGGGCCTGAAACAAGGAAGGCCCCGCCCGGTGTGACCCGGACGGGACCGCTTCTGCACTTGAGACATATGCCATTTCAAGGTACTCCATACCTCATCAAATAGCCCAGGACTGGGCATACTTATGACATGACCAGGCGGGGCAACTCCCAGAGGCGGCAGCGGTTCGGCGCGAACTTGGCGGGCTGGCGTGTGCGCGCGGGCCTGACCCAGCGGCAGCTGGCACAGATCATGTTCGCCCTGTCGGGCAGACGGTGGCAGGTGTGCCGCTTCAAGATCGCACTGTGGGAGCGGGGCGCACGTATCCCGCACGAGTGGCTGGCGATCTACGCGCAGGCGCTCAAGGTCCCCTTCGAGCAGTTCGCCCGGACCGCGCAGGTGCTGGACGCGCCCCTCGGGGGTGTTGTCCAGGAGGACCGCGCAGGGCCGCAGGGCCGCCGTCACCGCCCTGCGGCGCGCAGTCAGGATTCCCAGGGGCGGCGGCATGGCCGACTTCCCCAGAAGGGCACCGGAGGGCTGCCCGTCGTCTGAGGACGAGAAGCGCCCCCGCCTCTGTCGTACGAGGCGGGGGCGCGGTGGTATGCGGGGTCAGTCCTGGACGCCCGCACCGAGGGCGAGGACGGCGGGCACGAGCGCGTACCAGTGCCCCCACATCGTGCGGAAGATCTCGATGAGGATCATGACGTCTTCCTTTCGGTCCAGCCGTCGCGGACGGCGACCTCGTACATGACCGTGACGGCCGTCCTGCCGCAGTCGGCCAGGGTGACGGCGCCAGGATCCTGGCCGAGGACGCGGGCTTCGTAGTCGAGCACGAGGGAGGCCAGCGCGTGTGTCAGCCGCACCCCGAGGGTGCGTTCCAGCAGCTCCGCACGCGCCTGGTCGGTGTCCGCCGTGGCGACGGCGTACGCGAACGCGCTGGCGAAGAGCACTCCGAGGACGGTGCTCTTGGCGCCGTCCGGGATCTCCTCCGATCCGGCGAGGAGCAGCAGTTCCTCGGGGATCTCCGGGAAGGGCTCCGGAGCGGGCTTGGTGCCCCGCAGGAGGGTGCGGAGGCACTCCAGGGACTCGATGTCCTCGCGGCGCATCGGGGGCAGGCCGCGCACCATGTCGCGGGCCCACTGGTCGGCGTCATCCGGGCCCTTGCCAGGGTCCGGGGCATCGCTAAAGTCAGCCATGGGTTGTCGCCTGCTTCCGTCAGGTGATGACCAAGGCGCTGTCGGGTGGTAGGACACCCGGCGGCGCCGTCTTGTGCCTCCGGTATCCGCCTCGATGGCCGTGGTGTCAAGGGGGTGCGCGACGCCTTGATGAGCAGGCTCTCAGTCGAGGATATTTCGCGCCTCACGCTCACGGCTGACCAGCGTTTACGCAGGTCAAGCACAGCGCTTAGACGTTCATACTGCGCGACTACCTCGACTAGGCGGCGAGAGTAGCCCGTGCGCTCCACGAAAGGCCCGAAGTCTCCAGACACGAGACTTCGGGCCTTTCGCGCGAGGGTGCGCGGTGTGCTGCACTGGATGACTCTGGGTACGCAATGGCAACCCAGAGTGAGGAGATCGCATGCGTCGTCCCTTCGCCCGAGTGTGGACGGGGGCACTGGCCCTGATGGCCGCTGCCGCCGCGCTGCCGCTGGTTTCCCCGATCCCCGCGTCAGCCGACAGTGTGGTCATCGGGGGCGGCCCGGTGCGGGCTTCCGACAGTCCGTGGGCCGTGGCGCTCTCCAGCCGTGACCGGTTCGGCGGTACCCGGTCGGGGCAGTTCTGCGGCGGTGTGGTGATCGGGCGCACAACGGTCCTGACCGCCGCGCACTGTATGGGCCGGGACGTGCTCGGAGTGCCGCTGAGCGACGTCGAGGACCTGAAGGTCATCGCGGGCCGCGGTGACCTGCGGGCGGCCGACGGAGCGGAGATTCCGGTGCGCCGAGTCTGGATCAATCCGGAGTACGACAGCTACACGAACTCCGGTGACGTAGCGGTACTGACCCTGGCCGAGCCGTTGCCCAAGGGGTCTGCGATCCCCGTGGCCGGGCAGGGGGATCCGGCGTACGAGGCGGGTACCGCTGCCGCCGTCTACGGCTGGGGAGACACCACCGGGTCGGGGACTTACGCCCGTACGCTCCACTCGGCGCGCGTTCAGGTGCTCGCCGACGCCGTGTGCGAGAAGGCGTATCCGGGCAGCGTTGACGGAACGTACACGGCCGCGACCATGGTGTGCGCGGGCGAGCTGGACGGTCGGCGCGACGCCTGCCAGGGGGACAGCGGAGGGCCGCTCGTCGCGCACGGGCGACTGATCGGACTGGTGTCCTGGGGGAGTGGCTGCGGGCGGGCCGGGAGCCCGGGCGTCTACACGCGGCTCTCGGGTGTCGCCGGAGTGATGCGCGGGCGCGGCTGAGGGTGCCTGTGCCCGGAAGTGCCCGGACCCGGCCGGAAGGTCGGGCCTCAGGGGTCCGAGAAGGCGCCTGGGCGCCCGCGTAACGAGAGCGGGCGGCCGCCCCCGTGTGGTGGGAGGCGGCCGCCCGTTCGCCGGCCTGTGTGCCGGTGCTGGCTCGTCGTGGATGCGAGGTGTCAGCGTTCCTCTTCGGTGGCGCTTTCGGGAACGGCGGTCAGTCGCTCCGTCTCATCCTGTATCTCAGCGGCGATCTTCTTGAGTTCCGGCTCGAACTTGCGGCCATGGTGGGCGCAGAAGAGCAGTTCACCGCCGCTCAACAGGACGACGCGCAGGTATGCCTGGGCGCCGCAGCGGTCGCAGCGATCAGCGGCCGTCAGGGGGCTCGCGGGGGTCAGAACAGTAGTCACGTCGCCTCTTCTCTAGCTCGACGAGCTGTCGTACCAGGGTCAACATCCAACCAGGCCGAAAACGTTCCCGCTCGTGGCTTTTCCTCGAAGTTTCTTTTCGAGGAGGTTGTCCGTTGCCGGTTGGCGGCGAATGTGCCGTATTGCGTCTCTTACGTGTCTTACGGTTTCGCGCTGGTGTACAGGTCGGGTCCTCCCCGGCTGGCTTGCCGGTTGTTCATGAGGACGTGCCCGGAGCCTAAATGGTTCATGCCTCGAAGGGAACGTGACGTGCGCTTCACTCCATTGAGGGATCGAACATGCATGCGAGTCTGGACTAGTCTGAGTTGAGACGAGGGTGGCGTAGCAACGGCTCTACCAGGCATCGGTACCCTCTGACGGGCAACCGAAGCCGCGTCCTTACCCCAAAGGACTCCCTTTGAAATTCAGCGAGGAGCGAACCGCGTGACCGCCGAGACGTCCGTGCCGTCCACAGCGTTGCTGACCGGAGCAGACCGGGACGGTTCCAACTACACCGCGCGGCACCTGCTCGTCCTGGAGGGACTCGAGGCCGTCCGCAAGCGTCCGGGCATGTACATCGGGTCGACGGACAGTCGCGGCCTCATGCACTGCCTCTGGGAGATCATCGACAACTCCGTCGACGAGGCCCTGGGCGGGTACTGCGACCACATCGAGGTCATCCTCCACGACGACGCCTCCGTAGAGGTCCGGGACAACGGTCGAGGCATCCCGGTGGATGTCGAGCCCAAGACCGGCCTCTCCGGAGTCGAGGTCGTCATGACCAAGCTGCACGCGGGCGGAAAGTTCGGCGGTGGCTCGTACGCGGCCTCCGGCGGTCTGCACGGCGTGGGCGCCTCCGTGGTGAACGCGCTCTCCGCCCGCCTCGACGTCGAGGTGGACCGTGCCGGTCACACCCATGCGATCAGCTTCCGGCGTGGTGTCCCGGGTGCCTTCGCCAAGCCGGGGCCCGACGCCGCCTTCGACTCGTCGGCCACGCTGAGCAAGGTCAAGAAGATCCCCAAGACCCGCTCCGGTACGCGGGTGCGGTACTGGGCCGACCGCCAGATCTTCCTGAAGGACGCGAAGCTGTCGCTGGAGCATCTGCACCAGCGGGCCCGGCAGACCGCCTTCCTGGTGCCGGGTCTGACCATCGTCGTACGTGATGAGTTCGGCCTCGGCGAGGGCGGCACCAAGGGCGAGGAATCCTTCCGCTTCGATGGCGGCATCAGCGAGTTCTGCGAGTACCTGGCCCAGGACAAGGCCGTGTGCGACGTCCTCCGCTTGTCCGGGCAGGGCACCTTCAAGGAGACGGTGCCGGTCCTCGACGAGCACGGCCAGATGACGCCGACCGAGGTCACCCGTGAGCTCGCCGTGGACGTGGCGCTGCGCTGGGGCACCGGGTACGACGCGACGATCAGGTCCTTCGTCAACATCATCGCCACGCCCAAGGGCGGCACCCATGTGACCGGGTTCGAGCGCTCGCTCACCAAGACGATGAACGAGGTGCTGCGCAGCCAGAAGCTGCTGCGCGTGGCCGAGGACGACATCGTCAAGGACGACGCCCTGGAGGGCCTCACGGCCGTGGTCACGGTCCGGCTGGCCGAGCCGCAGTTCGAGGGGCAGACCAAGGAGGTGCTCGGCACCTCGGCGGCCAACCGCATCGTCGCCAACGTCATCGCCAAGGAGCTCAAGGCGTTCCTGACCTCCACCAAGCGGGACGCCAAGGCCCAGGCACGCGCCGTGATGGAGAAGGCCGTCGCCGCGGCCCGTACACGCATCGCGGCCCGCCAGCACAAGGATGCCCAGCGCCGGAAGACCGCTCTGGAGTCCTCTTCGCTGCCCGCGAAGCTCGCCGACTGCCGCAGTGACGACGTGGAGCGCAGCGAGCTCTTCATCGTCGAGGGAGACTCCGCGCTCGGCACCGCCAAGCTGGCCCGGAACTCCGAGTTCCAGGCCCTGCTGCCGATCCGCGGCAAGATCCTCAACGTTCAGAAGGCATCCGTTTCGGACATGCTGAAGAACGCCGAGTGCGGCGCGATCATCCAGGTCATAGGAGCGGGGTCCGGCCGGACCTTCGACATCGACGCGGCGCGCTACGGCAAGATCATCTTGCTCGTCGACGCCGATGTCGACGGCGCGCACATCCGCATCCTGCTGCTCACCCTCTTCCAGCGGTACATGCGCCCGATGGTGGAGGCGGGACGGGTCTTCGCGGCCGTGCCGCCCCTGCACCGCATCGAGCTGGTCCAGCCCAAGAAGGGCCAGGACAAGTACATCTACACGTACTCCGACCGCGAGCTGCGCGAGACGCTGCTCGAGTTCCAGCGCAAGGGCGTGCGGTACAAGGACTCGATCCAGCGTTACAAGGGCCTGGGTGAGATGGACGCCGACCAGCTGGCCGAGACGACGATGGACCCGCGGTACCGCACGCTGCGCCGGATCAACATCGGCGAGCTGGACTCCGCGGAGCAGGTCTTCGATCTGCTGATGGGCAACGACGTCGCCCCGCGCAAGGAATTCATCACGAAGTCCGCTGCGACGCTGGACCGGTCGCGCATCGACGCGTGAGGGCGGGCGGCGCGTGAGGGGGTCGGAGCGCGACATCGGCGGCGCGTGGCGTCGCTGGTGGGTGACGTCGGCGGTGCGCGACGTGGGCGCCGTGCGGCGTACGACGTGGGCGCCGCCCGCTCCGATCCGGCGGCTCCGCGCAGCCCGTACCGTGCGCTCCACCCACGGGTGGAGCGCACGGATCCACCCACGTTCCACCCCAGCGCCGATCTCCTGACCAAGCAATTTCCGTAGCGTCGAAGGCGTCGATCCTCCGCGGATCGGCCTCGCTCTTCCTCGTCGTGCGGAGGCTGACATGTCCGGGCTCACCAATGCTGTGGTGATCTGCGCCGTTGTGGTGCTCGTGATCGCGCGCCAGTTCAAGGCGCAGCAGATCGGCACGGACCGGCGCTGGTGGGTCATACCGGCGGTCCTCGTCTTCCTCGCAGTCCGCGAGCCCGACGTGATCGACCACCATCACCAGGCGGCGTCCGTGGCGCTGCTCGTCGCGGAGTTGCTCGTCGGCCTGGCCATGGGCGTCGGCTGGGCACGCACCTCGCACGTCTGGACCGAGGCCGACGGCACCGCGTGGAGCAAGGGGACCAAGGCCACCGCGCTGGTCTGGGCCGTCGGGATCGGGCTGCGGGCCGGTCTGTTCGGGCTCGGCGCGGTGCTGGATGTGCGCCAGGGCAGCGCCACTCTGATGCTGGCGCTGGCGGCCACGCTGCTGGTCCGCAGCGGGTTGCTCCTGCAGCGGGCCGGTGCCGGACGCCGGACGTACGGTGTTGCCGGTGCGGCGTACGAACCCCTGCGGAAGGACCCTGTGTGAGCTGGGACCGATGGACGCGATGGCCTTCCAGGGAGGCACTCACCTGGGCGGGGATGAGTGTCGCCCGGCTGTGGTTCGTCAGGGTCCTGCGCGTGTCGATCCTCGGCAGCCTGCTGTGGGAAGCGTTCCACAAGGAACGGGGCTGGCCTTTGGTGGCCGGGGTGGCCCTGGTCGTGGCGGTCACCTTCTTCGGATGGGCGTTCTTCCGTATCTCGTACGCTCATCGGCTGTGGCCGTCGCTGGCGTTGATGGTGCTGCTCCTGGCGTCCGCGCTCGCCGCGGAGCTCGGTGAGTGGAGGCTCCTCGCCCTGGTGCTGTGGTGCGGCTCGGCCATCTCCGCACTGGAACGGCTGCCGCTGGTCGCCAGTGCTCCCTGTGTGCTCGTGGGGATGACCGGGTTCGTCGCGTACAACGACGACAGCTGGCTCACCACGGCACTCACCGTCGTAGGGCTCGTGCTGGCCGGATACACCCTGAGGCTCGACGCGGAGGCGCGGGGAAGTGCCCACCGCCTGCTGACGCAGGAGCGGGCGGCGCGCGCCGCGGAGGCGGAGTCGGCCGCGCTCGCCGAGCGGGCCCGGATCGCGCGCGAGATCCACGACGTGCTCGCGCACAGTCTCTCCGCGCAGCTCGTCCACCTCGAGGCGGCCCGGCTGCTGATCGAGAGGGACGCGACCAAGCAGCAGATCCTGGACCGTGTGGTGGCGGCGCGGTCCATGGCCCGCGAGGGGCTTGCCGAGACCAGACAGGCGCTCTCCGCGTTGCGCGGGGAGATGACCCCGGTCGAGGATTTCCTGCGCGAGCTGGTCACGACGGACCACGCGTCGGTCACCGTGACGGGAGAGCAGCGCCCGCTGCCGGCCGAGGCGTCCCAGGCGGTGCGCAGGGTGGCGCAGGAGGCTCTGACGAACGTGCGCAAGCACGCTCCGGGCGCGAAGGTGCAGGTGTGTCTCGAGTATGGCGAGGCTGAAGTGAGGCTGGTGGTAAGGGATTCGGGTGGACCTGCGGGGGAGCTCGCCGCCTCCGGGGCCGGGTACGGTCTGCTGGGAATGCGTGAGCGGGCCGAGCTGCTGGGTGGATCCCTGCAGGCAGGGCCGGGCGAGGAGGGCTTCGTGGTGACGCTGAGGGTGCCGGGATGACAGAGAACGACGGTGCCACCGGGGCCGCGGACGACGGAGCGGGCAAGGCCGCGGACGACGGGGCGGGCAAGTCAGTGGGTGACGGGAGGGCGGCCGGGGCGAAGCCGCCCGCGCGGGTGATCGTGGTCGACGACCAGACCGTGGTGCGCGAGGGCATCGTGATGCTGCTCGGACTGCTCCCCGGCATCGAGGTGGTGGGCTCCGGGGGTGATGGCGAGGAGGCCGTCCGGCTCGTGGCCGAACTCGCACCGGACGTGGTGCTGATGGATCTGCGCATGCCCCGTTGCGACGGGGCGGAGGCCACGCGGCGTATCCGTGCGGAGTATCCGGGGACGCAGGTCGTCGTGCTCACCACGTACGCCGACGACGACTCGCTGTTCCCCGCGCTGAGGGCGGGCGCGCGCGGCTATCTCACCAAGGACGCGGGCGGGGACGAGATCGTGCGAGCCGTCGAGGATGTGCTCTCGGGGGACGCGGGGCTCTCGCCGAGCATCCAACGGCGGCTCCTGGAGCGGCTGTCGGAGCCGGATGCCGGGCCCGCTGCCGCCGCCGAGCCGCCGGACGGCCTCACCGCGCGGGAGACCGAAGTGCTCGTACTGATCGCGGAGGGGATGTCGAATCACGAGATTGCCAGGGCCCTGCACGTCTCCACCGCGACGGTGAAGACGCACATCAACAATCTCTTCGCGAAGACGGGCCTGAAGGACCGTGCGCAGGCCGTGCGCTACGCCTACCGGCACGGACTCGCCAAGCCTCCGGGGAGCGTGCGCGTCTGAGGGGCCTTCACCTGATGGGGTGAAGAGCGCGGAGAGAAGAGTCAGGGATCTTCCCCTTCTGTCCATCCTTGGGCACGCGGCCGAACAGGGCAGCGGACAAGGAGAGTTCGGTGGAGAAGCGCGACGGGCCCGAGGCGGGGTCTGGCCGGGGCGGTGGGGGGCAGGGCCGGATCGGTGATCAGAGGGATCCCTGGTACGACGCGCTCGCCTCCGGCTGGGGAGAGTTGGACGGCACGGGCGTGCCGGCTTCCGTGACGCCGTCCCCGGCGGCCTCTGAGCGGCAGGGTGCGAGTCCTGCCGACATCTATCTGGAGGCGCAGCGCAGCGAGGCCTTCCAGGAAGTGCGCAGCCGGTACCGGCGGTTCGTGTTTCCGGGCGTTGCGGTTTTCTTCACCTGGTACGTCGCGTATGTCGTGACCGCGACGACGGCGCCCGGGCTGATGGCCCGGCCCGTTGCCGGCGCGGTGAATGTGGCGATGCTCGCGGGGCTCGGGCAGTTCCTCACGACCTTCCTGCTGACCTGGGCGTATGCCCGGCATGCGCGGCTGCGCAGGGATCGCGCGGCGCTGGATCTGCGCTGGGCCGTCTTCGAGCAGAAGCGGGAGCAGGAACAGGAGCAGCGGCGGGTGCGTGAGGTGGCGCGGGAGCAGGGGGCCGAGCGATGACCGGTGATCATCAGACCCTCGCGCTGCTGCTGTTCGGCGTGTTCGTGGCCGTCACGCTCGCCATCACCACGTGGGTGAGCCGCAATCGGCATGGTTCGGCGGAGGAGTTCTACGCGGGCGGACGGCTCTTCTCGCCCATGGAGAATGGTTTTGCCATCGCGGGTGACTACATGTCGGCCGCCTCGTTCCTCGGCATCTCCGGGCTGATCGCGCTCTTCGGGTACGACGGGCTGCTCTACTCGGTGGGCTTTCTCGTGGCCTGGCTCGTGGTGCTGTTCCTGGTGGCCGAACTGGTGCGCAACTGCGGACGGTTCACGCTCGCCGACGTCGTCGCCGCGCGGATGCGGGAGCGTCCGGTGCGGATCGCGGCGGGAACGTCCTCGGTGACCGTGTCCGTTCTCTATCTGGTGGCGCAGATGGTGGGGGCGGGCTCGCTGGTGGCGCTGCTGCTCGGGGGGACGAGCGGGGCGGCGCAGACCTGGACGGTGATCGGTGTCGGCGCGCTCATGGTGATCTACGTGTCGATGGGAGGGATGCGGGCCACCACCTGGATCCAGATCGTCAAGGCGGTCCTGTTGATGTGCGGCACGATCGCGCTGACCGTGCTCGTCCTGATGCGTTTCCACGGAAACTTCGACCTGTTGCTGCGGACCGCCGCCGATCACAGTGGACAGGGAGAGCGGTTCCTCGCGCCCGGGTTGAGGTACGGCGGGGACTGGACCTCGCGGCTGGACTTCATCAGCCTCGGGCTCGCGCTCGTGCTCGGCACCGCCGGGCTGCCGCACATCCTCTCGCGCTTCTACACCGTGCCGACCGCGCGGGCCGCCCGGCGCTCGGTGGTCTGGTCGATCGGGCTCATCGGGAGCTTCTACCTGATGACGATCGTGCTGGGTTTCGGGGCGGCGGCCATCGTGGGGTCTGACGCGGTGCGCGGGTCGAACGCCGCGGGGAACACGGCAGTTCCGCTGCTCGCGCTCGATCTGGGCGGTGGTGCGGACTCCACAGGGGGAACGGTTCTGTTCGCGATCGTCGCCGCCATCGCCTTCGCCACGATCCTCGCCGTGGTCGCCGGGATCACGCTCGCCTCGTCGGCGTCCGTGGCCCACGACCTGTATGCCTCCTTGCGGCGGCGGAACGCGAAGCCGCGCAGTGAGGTGGCGGTGGCGCGTCTTGCCGCGGCCGGGATCGGCGTGCTGGCGATCGGGCTCGGGCTGCTGGCCCGCGACCTCAATGTGGCGTTCCTGGTGGGCCTCGCCTTCGCGGTCGCCGCGTCCGCCAATCTGCCGGTGCTGCTCTACTCGCTGTTCTGGCGGAACTTCACCACGCGGGGCGCGGTGTGGTCGGTGTACGGGGGACTGTTGCCCGCGCTCACGCTGGTCGTGCTGTCGCCCGTGGTCTCCGGAGGGCCCGATTCGCTCTTTCCTGGCGTCGATTTCCAGTACTTCCCCCTGGAGAACCCCGGTCTCGTCTCCATCCCGCTGGGCTTCCTCGCCGGATGGCTCGGCACGCTGACCTCGCGCGAGCCCGCCGACGAGGCCAAGCACGCGGAGACAGAGGTACGGTCGCTGACCGGCTCCGGGGCGGTGTAACGATTCCGCGAAGCGCAGAGGGTGTGGCTAGACGCTCGCCGCCCACTCGTAGCGGTGCTCCGGGCGGCCGGTGTCGCCGTACTTGAGGCTCAGTCTGACCCGGCCCGCGCGTTCCAGGAGCTTCAGATAGCGCTGTGCCGTCTGACGGCTCAGTCGGGTGTGGTCCGCCAGCTCCTGGGCGGAGAGCGGCCCCTCAGCGGCCATCAGGGCCCTTCGCACCAGCTCCGCCGTGGTGGGGGAGTGGCCCTTGGGCAGGTCGGGCGCCGTGGTTGCCGAGAGGGCGCCGAAGATCCGGTCGACCTCGGCCTGTTCGGCCTCGCCGCCGCCGTCCAGGGTGCGACGCAGGGTCGCGTACGCGTCGAGCTTGGCGCGCAGGCCCCCGTAGGAGAACGGCTTGACCAGGTACTGGAGCGCGCCGTGTCGCATCGCCGCCTGCACCGTGGCCACGTCGCGCGCCGCGGTCACCATGATCACGTCGGTCTGGTGGCCGCGCTCACGCAACGTACGTACGACCGAAAGGCCCGTCTCGTCCGGCAGGTAATGGTCCAGCAGGACCAGGTCCACGGGGACGTCCTCGACGAGCCGGAGCGCCTCGGCCGCGTTGTGCGCCTTCGCCGCGACCCGGAAGCCGGGGATCTTCGCCACATAGGCGGCGTTGACGTCCGCGACCCGGACGTCGTCGTCCACGACCAGGACCTCGATCATCGTGCTTCCTCCGTAGTGGCGAGCTCGGGCTCGGTGAGCGCTTCGGGCAGGACGACGGTGAACTCGGCGCCGCCCTCGGGAGCCTCGCCGGCCCGGGCGCTGCCGCCCTGCCGCTCGGCGAGTCTGCGCACCAGGGCGAGGCCGATGCCCCGCTTGCCGTGCGCCGGGGGCTCCTTGGTGCTCCAGCCCTCGGTGAAGATCGTCTCGCGCTGCTCGGCGGGGACTCCGGAGCCGGTGTCGCGCACCCGCAGGACGACGGCGCGTCCCTCGGTGCGCACGGAGACCTCCACGCGTGCGTGGCGGGTGCCCGCGGCCGCGTCGAGGGCGTTGTCGACGAGGTTGCCGACGATCGTGACCAGGCCGCCCGGGTCGACGAGCAGGTCAGGGAGCGCGGTGTCGCGCGGCACGTCGAGGGCGACGCCGCGCTCCGCCGCGACCGTGGCCTTGCCGACCAGGAGGGCCGCGAGCAAGGGGTCGCGGATCTTCTCGGTGATCTGCTCGGCGGTCACCCGGTGCGCGCCCGCCACCTCGCCGACGAACTCCGCGGCCTCCTCGTACATCTCCAGTTCGAGCAGGCCGAGGAGGGTGTGCATGCGGTTGGCGTGTTCGTGGTCCTGGGCGCGCAGGGCGTCGATGAGACCGCGGGTGGAGTCGAGTTCGCGGCCGAGCTGCTCCAGCTCCGTACGGTCGCGCAGGGTGGCCACGGCGCCGCCGTCGTCGGTGGGCATGCGGTTGGCGATCAGGACGCGCTGACCGCGCACGGTCAGGAGGTCGGTGCCGGTGACCCGTCCCGCGAGGACATCGGTCGTGCGGCCCTCGCCGAGGGCCTCGTCCAGCGGCCGTCCGATGGCTTGGCCGTCGAGGCCCAGGAGGCGCTGTGCCTCGTCGTTGAGCAGGCGGATCCTGCCCCCTCGGTCCAGGGCGACGACGCCCTCGCGGATGCCGTGGAGCATCGCCTCGCGCTCCGCGAGCAGCGCGGAGATGTCCGAGAAGGCGAGGTCGCGGGTCTGCTTCTGCACCCGTCGGGAGATCAGGTACGCGGCGAGCGCGCCGACCGCGAGCGCCCCTCCGGCGTAGGCGAGCAGCCCGGGAATGGAGTGGATCAGGCGGGCGCGCACGCTGTCGTATTCGATGCCTACGGAGACGGCGCCCACGATGTGCCCCTCCCCGTCCCGCAGCGGCACCTTGCCGCGGGCAGAGCGGCCCAGGGTGCCGTTGTCGATCTCCATGACGTCTTGGCCCGCGAGCGCGTCGCTGGGGTCGGTGGAGACGACCTTGCCGATCTGGTCCCGGTCGGTGTGGGACCAGCGCACCCCCTCCTTGTTCATGATCACGACGTACTCGGCGCCGCTGGCCCGCCGGATCCGGTCGGCCGCGGTCTGCACGGCCCCGTCCGGCCGGGGGGCCGTGGAGGTCAGGTCCTCGGCGATCCCCGGCTGGGCCGCCGTGGTCTGCGCGATGGCGAGCGCGCGGCGCATCGCCTGGTCGTCGAGCTGGTCGCTGAGCGGCGCGAGGAAGAGCCCCGTGGCGAGCACCGCGACCCCGGCGGCGATCGCCAGCTGCATCAGCAGGACCTGCGAGAACACGCGCCGGGGCAGGCCGAGGCGGAGGCGTCGCGCGGGGGAGGTCGGGCTCATGGTTACGAACGGTACGGCCGTGGGCGGGCTACTCCGTAGTCACTGTGGCGGGGATCTCGATCTCCCGTACCGCCACCACGTCCATCCGCGCCGGAGACCCGAGGGCCCCACCGCAGCTCTCGGGGCGGGGCGGCAGCGAGGCTTCCTGGGCGACGAGAACCCGCCAGCGGCGGCCGTCGGCGTGGGCGACGGTCACCTGCCAGCGCGGGGCCGTGCCGTCCGTGTGGACGACGCTCAGGGCCTCCGCGGCGTCCTCGCCCGTCGAGGCGCGCACCGCCAGCTCGGCGGCCTGTCCCGGGCGCTCCCAGGCGGAACTGCCCCGACACCCTTCGGTGACGACGCGGCCGGTGCGGACCGCGGCGAGGACCTCCTTGACGGCGTCCGCCCCGGCCCTGCCGTACGCGTATCCGTACGGCAGCACGAGCAGCGTGGGCGAGAAGCGGTGGCCGCCCAGGTGAGTGACCTCCCAGGCGCCTTCTTCGCCGAGCGCGGCGAGCTCGGCGGCCAGCGGCCTGCCGAGCAGGGCGCAGCAACGGTCGCGCTTGCCGTTGGTGCAGACGAGGGCGAGCGGGGCTCCCGTGTGCGGGGCGCCGAATCCGCCGTGGTCGCCGGTGCCGAGGGCCGTGAAGTCCAGGTCCAGCAACTGCCGGGGATCGTCGATCACTTGGCCGCGCAGCCAGGTACGGCCCGGTGCGGTGTGGGCGAGGTACACCTGGTGCCGGGTGGGCGCGTGGCAGTCGGCGTGCCGCCCCGGGCGGCGGATGAGCGCGACGCGTACGCCGGTGCCCTCCGCGGCCCTCTCCAGGGCGCGGCCGATCTCCGGGTCGAGATGGCTTGAGGTCAGCGCCTTGGCGCCCCAGGGGCCGGGTTGTTCGATGAGGAGCCATGTCCTGGCGGTGGCGGCAGTCCCCGCGAGAGGCTCGTTCAGGTCCCGCGAAGCGGTCGCGCACGTACTCACGCAGGCGAGCCTAACCCGCGCTCCGCCCCGGGCCGTTCACGCCTCGTCGAAGGACTACGAAGAGGACGGCGAGGACGACGAACGCGGGGACTACGAAGCGGGGACTACGAAGAGGACGGCATGGGCTGTGGCGGACGCATACCTACGTACTGGCCGCTGGGGCGCATCCGCAGCGGCCGTTCGTCGTACTCCTCCAGGGCGTGTGCGATCCAGCCCGCCGTGCGGGCCACCGCGAAGATCGTCTCGCCTGCTTCCGCGGGCATCCCCGAGGAGGCGCTGAGGACGGCCAGGGCGAGGTCGACGTTGGCGTGCAGGTTCGTGTGGCGGGCCGTGGTGGCCACCACGTCGCGGGCCGCGGCGAGGGCGGAGCCCGCCGACGGCATCTCCTCCAGGAGACCGAACAGCGCCTGCGCACGCGGGTCTTCGCCCGGGTAGAGACGGTGGCCGAGCCCGGGGACCCGGCGTCCCGCGCGCAGTTCGTCGGCCACGACGGGGGTCGCGCTGCCCCGGTCGAGTACGTCGAGGAGCATGCGGTGGGCCAGACCGCTGGCCGCCCCGTGCAGCGGGCCCTCCAGGACGCCGAGTCCGGCCGAGACCGCCGCGTAGGGGTGGGCGCGCGCGGAGGCGGCGACGCGGACGGCGAGCGTCGAGGCGGCCAGATCGTGGTCGACGAGCAGCGCGAGGGCGGTGTCCAGGGCGTGCAGCGCGGCCTCGCCGG
The DNA here is from genome assembly GCF_008704495.1 of Streptomyces kanamyceticus. Lineage (NCBI taxonomy): Bacteria > Bacillati > Actinomycetota > Actinomycetes > Kitasatosporales > Streptomycetaceae > Streptomyces > Streptomyces kanamyceticus. Next base: position 2,773,272 of record NZ_CP023699.1, on the reverse strand, counting down.
GCTTGCGGCCGGTCAGCCGCGCCCACAGGCGTCGCGCCAGCGGGCCCTCGTCCCGGTGGCCGGGAAGGACCGGCGGGAGCGCGGCGACCAGCGTGGGGATCAGGGAGCGCGCGGTGCCGATGACCGCTTCTTCGGAGAGGTCGAAGCGGAGCGGGTCGGCGGTCGCGGCGGAGATCGCGGCGACGCGCAGCCGGTCCGTCGGGCCGCTGTGCTCGGGCAGCGCGTTCACGGCGCGACGGGCCGTGCTGACGGTCTCCCTGGGGGCGATGAAGCCGATGCCGGGGCGCAGGGCACCGGTCCACAGCCACTCGGCCACCTCTTCGTAGGAGTGGGTCAGGGCGAGTTGTGCCGCGTCGACGCCGCGGTAGTAGTAGCGGTCCTTGTCGATCAAGGTGATGCGGGTGCGTACGGAGAGTTCGTTGGCGGAGGTCGGAGCGGCGGGTTCCCGTCTGTTCCTGCGGGCCAGTGCCTCGACCTCCTTGGCGTCGAAGGTGCTGCCCCGTGAGCCGGCGCCGCGACTGCTGCTGAGCTGGCCGCGGCTCACGTACGCGTACACGGTCTCGGGCTTCACTCCGAGCAGTTCGGCGGCCTCCTTGGTGCTGAGCCGCCGACCCTCGCGCGGGGTTCCTTGATCCGTCATGGGCGTCACCGTATCCGCATCCTGACGACTGTACTTGCACATTGATTCAATCAATATTGACAGAGCTTCAGTCAATCATGGACAGTCAAATCAAGTCCAGGGAGGAAGTCGAGGAAGAACATGCCGATCAATGGCTCCGCCGCCACCCCCGCCGAGCCGGTCGAGGTCCCACGAGGACTCGCCGGTGTCGTCGTCACCGAGACGGAACTCGGAGACGTCAGGGGATACGAGGGCTTCTACCACTACCGCCAGTACTCGGCCGTCGAGCTCGCGCAGAGCCGCAGCTTCGAGGACGTATGGCATCTGATGTTCCACGGCGAGCTGCCGGACGCGGAGCGGAGCGCCGCCTTCGCCGCGCGGACCGCGCGGCTGCGGCACCTGCCCGAGGAGGTGCGGGACGCGCTGCCCGCCATCTCCAGGGCCAGCGCGCTGTCGGGGCCGCTCTCCGGGCTGCGCACCGCTCTCTCGCTCTTCGGGGCGTCGAAGGGCTTCCGTCCGGTGTACGACATCGACGACGACCGGCGGCGTGAGGACGCCCTGGCCGCGGCCGCGGTGGTGCCGACCCTGCTCACGGCGCTCTACCGGCTCGGGCAGGGCCTCGCGCCCGTCGAGCCGCGCGACGACCTGTCGTACGCCGCCAACTACCTGTACATGATGACCGGTTCGGAGCCGGATCCCGCCCGGGGCCGGGCGATCGAGCAGTACTTGATCTCGACCATTGATCACGGCTTCAACGCGTCAACGTTCACGGCGCGGGTCATCATGTCGACCGGTGCGGATGTGGTGGCCTGTCTGGTGGGTGCGGTCGGGGCGCTCTCCGGGCCGCTGCACGGCGGGGCGCCGAGCCGGGCCCTCGACACGCTCGACGCGATCGGCACGCCCGAACGCATCGACGGCTGGATCCGCGAGCGGGTCCTCGCGGGCGATCGCATCATGGGCTTCGGTCATCCCGTCTACCGCACCGAGGACCCGCGCTCGCGCATGCTGCGGGGCATCGCGGGGCGGTTCGGCGGCGACATGGTCGAGTTCGCGATCGAGGTGGAGCGGCGGGTGGAGGCGATCCTGGCGGAGCTGAAGCCGGGGCGCGAACTGCACACGAACGTGGAGTTCTACGCCGGAGTCGTCATGGATCTCTGCGGTCTGCCGCGTGAGATGTTCACGCCGACGTTCGCCGCGGCGCGGGTGGTGGGCTGGAGCGCCAACATCCTGGAGCAGGCGCGGGATTCGAAGATCATTCGGCCTGCGGCGCGGTACGTGGGGGAGACTCCGCCGGTTCCGGTACCCCCGGCTCCCGTTCGGGTGGCCTAGGGAGAGGCCGGAGGCGTGCCCTGCGGCCGGTCGGCGAAGGCCCGATCGAAGAGCTGGAACACCTGCCCCTCCGGGCTGTCGGGCGAGAGCTGCGCCTTGTGCGCCCGGGTGGCGTTCCAGTAGCGCCGGAACGTGCTGCTGTCGAGCAGGTTCTCGGCGTGGGCGATCAGGTCGTCCTCGGAGAAGCTGCCCCAGCTGTAGGCCAGTACGTAGTGGTTGAAGGTGAGGTTGGCGAAGAGGTTCTGGCGGAGTGCGGAATCCGGCTCCCTGCGGAAGTCGTTCCACACCGCGGCCAGCGAGGGGTCGTCCATGACCATCTGTGTCAGCTGGACGTGCAGCGTGCGCAGGTCGGCCTCCGCGCTGCGGTGCAGTTCGTCGCGTGAGGCGATCAGCTCCGCGCGCTGGAGGGAGAGTTCGAGCCGCTGCATCCGCAGTTCCCGCTGCTGGAAGAGGAGGGTGGCGACGAGCAGCAGGAGGGCGAGGCCGGAGAACACCGCGCTCACGCCGCCGAAGTAGTCCCCGAGCGAGCTGCGTTCCTCCGCCGTGCGCCGGTCGCCGTTGGTCGCTTCCACGCCACGTATCAGCCAGCCGCTGACGGCTAAGGAGGCCACGCCCACGAGTGCGATCCCCGCAGTGATGGCCGCGGTCCACGCGCCGACGGAGAGCGCGGTACGCCAAGCCTGCTGACGCGCCATCAGTCCCTCCCTGGGTTCGCCGAATTCTTCCCGTGGGCAGGGGGCGGAAACGTGCCCGGCCCCTGTGGGGGCCGGGTGTGCGATCGCGGAGGCGTCCGGCCCAGGGGTGCCCCGGGCCGGACCTGCTATGCGTCAGGGATGTCGGATCTGGCCCGCAGGAGGGTCTCGCGGGTGATCACGACGATGCGCTGGTCCTGGCCGCAGGCGAGGCCCGGTGGCAGGGCGTGCCGCAGGCTCTCGGTCACGTCGGTCCCTATGAAGGCGAATTCGCCGGTGGAGAGCTCGAAGATGTCGGGACAGGTCTCCCCGCTGATGCTGCCTCGCAGGCGCGGGGGAACGCCCAGTCTGCGTGCTATGTACGGCTTTCGGCCGAGACGGACGGCCATGGTGGCCTCCTTGTGGGCGGGTGGAGATCGACGAAGGTGAACTGTACGTACTTGATCAATCACCGAGGGTGGCGGTGAGTGGTACTGAATGACCGGGTCCGGTACAGCGGGGGGAGCCGAGCGGCTCAGGCCTCGGGGATGTCGACCTTGGCTCGGACGAGGGTCTCTCGGCTGACTACGACGATGCGTTCGTAGTCAGCACATCCGGCGTCAGCGGGCAGTTCGCCCTTGAGCGCTTCGGTCTTGTCCGTCCCGATGACGGCGAAGTTCCCGTCGCTGAGCTCAAAGATGTCGGGGCAGGTCTGGCCGGTTGCGCTGCCCCGCAAGCGGGGAGGCACGCCGATGCGGCGCACGATGTTCAAAGGGATCCCTGTCCTCGGGCGATAGGTGCTGGGCTGGGCTGGCGACAGGCTAGCCGCTAGATGCCGCGAGACGGTCCCAGTGTCATCCAACCGGCCCTATTCGGCGGGAGGTTCGCCCACCACCCACCACTCGTCGGTGTCCGCTTCCTGGAGTTCGCGGTCCAGACGATCCATCATGCGGCCCACCTTGGCCTCGTCGGAGGAGCGGTCCAGGCTGGCGCGATGGTGCCGTGTGGCATCCCAGTAGTGCCGGAAGATCGGGTTCTGGCACATCACCCGAAGGTGTCCGTGCAGCTCTCCCAGGCTCATGGCGCCGATCCGGTGGGCGTGCAGTGCGTTGATGTACAGGGCGTTGGCGAAGAGGAACTGGCGTTGCTGTTCGGGAGAGATCTCCTCTTCGTAGGTGTTCAGGACCGCCGCGAGCGAGGCATCCCCCATCGCCGTGCACAGCAGGTCGAAGTGGAGCCGGTGCTGTTCCGTGAGGGCCGCGTTCCTGCGTTGTGCGGCCAGGGCCAGGCGTTCGTGTTCGGCTGCCCGGCGTTCGCGTTCCTCGATGTGCGCCGACCGGCGCCACTCCTTGCCGCGGAGCAGCAGGAACGTTCCGGCCGCGAATGAGAGCCCTGCCGTCGCGGCCGGACCCACCTCCCGTGTCCAAGACTTCCGTGTGGCCATGTCAACCCCCCCGAATAGGCGACCGTCCGCCGGTCGTCGGGATGCGGGTCGACAGGGAGCGGACCGGCGAGCGATGGGCGGTGCGCTTGCCGTCTCCCAGGGTGCCGAGCGGCTCTGATCGGCGGGGAGGCGGAGAGGAGGCGCACGGAAGGAAGCGGTGGTCGCACATCCGGGCGCCGTGCCAGATGTGTGCCCCGCGAGCGCCGCTAACAATCGTTCACTTCGCGAGCCCCCTACGCGCACATATCCTGGGACGGTCTTCAATCGTCGTACGGGATTCGATGAGGTCCGATGAGGCCGGACGAGGTCCGACGGGTTCCGACGAGGCCCGCCGGGGTCCGGCGCGAGTCGTGCCGGCGTCGACACGAGAGGTCCACGTGAACAAGCAGCAGATCCCGGTCGTCGTCCTCACGGGCTTTCTCGGCTCGGGGAAGACGACCCTGCTGAACCATCTGCTGCACCGCAGCGGCGGCACCCGGATCGGGGCGATCGTCAATGACTTCGGCTCGATCGAGATCGACGCCATGTCGGTCGCGGGGCAGCTCGGCGACTCGACCGTCTCGCTCGGCAACGGATGCCTGTGCTGCGCGGTGGACGCGAGCGAGCTCGACGAGTATCTGGAGCGGCTCGCCAGGCCCTCCGCGGGGATCGACGTCATCGTCATCGAGGCGAGCGGGCTCGCCGAGCCGCAAGAACTCGTGAAGATGCTCCTCGCCAGCGAGAATCCGCACATCGTGTACGGCGGTCTCGTCGAGGTCGTCGACGCCGCCGAGTTCGACGCCACCCGGGAGCGGCACCCCGAGGTCGACCGGCATCTGGGCATCGCCGATCTCGTCGTGGTCAACAAGGCCGACCGGGTCTCCGACGAGGAGCGTGAGCGCGTCCTGGACGTCGTCCACGGGTTCGCGGGCCGTGCGTCCGTCGTCGCGTCCTCCTACGGGCGCGTCGACGTCGAGCTGCTCTTCGACCGCGCGCCCGTGGGGGAGCGGGTGGGACAGCTTTCCTTCGACGATCTGCGGGACGACGAGACAGGTGATGCCGATGGCGCCGACGGCCGCTGCGGTCAGCCAGGTCACCACGACCATCTGCACTCCGCCTACGAAAGCCTCTCCTTCACCTCCGAAGTGCCCCTGGGGCCGCGCCCCTTGATGGCGTTTCTCGACAGCAGGCCCGAAGGGCTCTACCGCATCAAGGGGTACGTCGATTTCGGTCCGGCCGACCCGAGGAACCGGTACGAGGTGCACGCCGTGGGGCGGTTCCTGCGCTTCTACCCCCAGCCGTGGGCCCCGGGGGAGGCGCGGCTGACCCAGCTCGTGCTCATCGGGTCGGGCGTCGACGTACCGGCTCTGGAGAAGGATCTCGAGGCCTGTCGCGAGTACGCCCCACAGGCCGATGAGCAGGGCATGTGGGGCGTACTGCGGTACGTCCAGGAAGCAGAGGCGGAACCGGACCAGGAGCGTTAGCGGCGTCCGGTCACACCGGGCCCGCCACCGAGGCCACCGGCTTCGCCAGGGAGACGCCCGAGCCGTCACGGCGCGGGTCGATCTCCGGAAGCTCGGCGGGTGAGCCGTTGCGCTGTGCCGCGTGCGGTGGCGTCGGGCCCGCCCAGCCGAAGCTCAGGCAGTCCTCGCCCTTCAGGAACCGCTGCACCCGGACACCACCCGTGGCGCGGCCCTTGCGCGGGTACTGGTCGAACGGCGTGAGCTTCGCCGTCGTCTGTACCGAGTCGTCGAGCGTGCCGCGCGAGCCCGCCACCGTGAACACGACCGCGTCGACCGCGGGGTCCACCGCGGTGAAGGCGATGACCTTCACGCCGTCCGCGAGCTTGATGCCCGTCATGCCGCCCGCGGGGCGGCCCTGCGGGCGGACCTGGGAGGCCTGGTAGCGCAGCAGCTGGGCGTCGTCCGTGATGAAGACCAGGTCCTCCTCGCCGGTGCGCAGCTCGGCCGCGCCGACGATCCGGTCGCCGTCCTTGAGGGTGATGACCTCCAACTCGTCCTTGTTGGACGGGTAGTCGGGGACCACGCGCTTGACGACGCCCTGCTCGGTGCCGAGCGCGAGGCCCGGCGAGGACTCGTCGAGCGTCATCAGGCAGATCAGCTTCTCGTCGCCCTCCAGGGAGAGCAGCTCGGAGACGGGTGCTCCGCCGGAGAGGTTGGGCGCGCCCGCCGTCTCCGGAAGCTGCGGGAGGTCCACTACGGAGAGGCGCAGCAGCCGTCCCTCGGAGGTGACGGCGCCGACCTCGCCGCGGGCCGTCGCGGGGACCGCGGAGACGATCACGTCGTGCTTGACGCGCTTGGCGTCGCCCTCCGCGAAGGGCTCGCCGTTGGCCGTTCGGGCGAGCAGGCCCGTCGACGACAGGAGCACCCGGCACGGGTCGTCCGCGACCTGGAGGGAGACCGAGGCCACGGGGGCGCCCGCCGACTCCAGGAGCACCGTGCGCCGGTCGGTGGCGAACTTCTTGGCGACGGCGGCCAGTTCGGTGGAGACCAGCTTGCGCAGCTCGGTGTCCGACTCCAGGATGCCGGTCAGCTCGTCGATCTCTCCGTTGAGCCTGTCGCGCTCGGACTCCAGCTCGATGCGGTCGTACTTGGTGAGTCGGCGCAGCGGCGTGTCCAGGATGTACTGCGTCTGGACGTCGCTCAGCGAGAAGCGCTCCATCAGGCGCTCCTTGGCCTGCGCGGAGTTGTCGCTGGAGCGGATGAGGCGGATGACCTCGTCGATGTCCAGGAGGGCGACCAGGATGCCCTCGACCAGGTGCAGCCGGTCGCGCTTCTTGCCGCGGCGGAACTCGCTGCGGCGGCGCACCACGTCGAAGCGGTGGTCGAGATAGACCTCGAGGAGCTCCTTGAGGCCGAGCGTGAGCGGCTGGCCGTCCACCAGCGCCACGTTGTTGATGCCGAAGGTCTCCTCCATCGGCGTCAGCTTGTAGAGCTGCTCGAGGACGGCCTCGGGTACGAAGCCGTTCTTGATCTCGATGACGAGGCGCAGGCCGTGCGCGCGGTCGGTGAGGTCCTTGACGTCGGCGATGCCCTGCAGCTTCTTCGAGCCGACCAGGTCCTTGATCTTGGAGATCACCTTCTCCGGGCCGACGGTGAACGGCAGTTCGGTGACGACCAGGCCCTTGCGGCGCGCCGTCACGTTCTCCACGGAGACCGTCGCGCGGGTCTTGAAGGTGCCACGGCCCGATTCGTACGCGTCCTTGATGCCGCCGAGGCCGACGATCCGGCCGCCCGTGGGCAGGTCGGGGCCCGGCACGAACTTCATCAGCGTCTCGAGGTCGGCGCCCGGGTGCTTGATCAGGTGCCGGGCGGCGGCGATGACCTCGCCGAGGTTGTGCGGCGGCATGTTCGTCGCCATGCCGACCGCGATGCCCGACGCTCCGTTGACCAGGAGGTTCGGGTACGCCGCCGGGAGGGTGGTCGGTTCCATCTCCTGGCCGTCGTAGTTCGGCTCGAAGTCGACCGTGTCCTCGTCGATCGACTCCGTCATCAGGGAGGTGGCGTCGGCCATCTTGCACTCGGTGTACCGCATGGCGGCCGGCGGGTCGTCGTTGCCGAGCGAGCCGAAGTTGCCGTGGCCGTCCACCAGGGGCAGGCGCATCGAGAAGGGCTGGGCCATGCGGACCAGCGCGTCGTAGATCGACGCGTCGCCATGGGGGTGCAACTTACCCATGACCTCGCCGACGACACGGGCACACTTCACGTAGCCGCGGTCGGGGCGCAGGCCCATCTCGTTCATCTGGTACACGATGCGGCGGTGCACCGGCTTCATGCCGTCGCGGGCGTCCGGCAGGGCACGCGAGTAGATGACCGAATACGCGTACTCGAGGAAGGAGCCCTGCATCTCGTCGACGACGTCGATGTCGAGGATCTTCTCCTCGTACGAGTCGTCGGGCGGCGGGGTCTTCGTGCTGCGGCGGGCCATCGCTGCTGCGGCTCCTTCACCAAGCTAGTGCGGGATCTGACGCCGACCATTGTGGACCGTCCCACTGACAACGCCGACCACGACCCGTACTCCGGCGCCGTCACGCGTCGACTACGCCGTGGGCGGACCGGGAACTTCCTCAGGTGTCGGCACGCTTGCATACAGTGTCAGGACTGGCAGAACCAGCAATGTTTCAGCGATCGAAGGGACGTACATGCCCATGGGTCACACGGCCACAGCCGAGGCCGGCTCCGGCGGGCTGACAGCGACCGAGCACCGGCTGGCCAACGGCCTGCGCGTGGTGCTCTCCGAGGACCACCTGACCCCGGTCGCCGCGGTCTGCCTCTGGTACGACGTCGGTTCCCGTCACGAGGTCAAGGGGCGAACCGGCCTCGCGCACCTCTTCGAGCACCTCATGTTCCAGGGTTCCCAGCAGGTGCACGGCAATGGCCACTTCGAGCTGGTGCAGGGAGCGGGCGGTTCGCTCAACGGCACCACGAGCTTCGAGCGCACCAACTACTTCGAGACGATGCCGGCCCACCAGCTGGAGCTGGCCCTGTGGCTTGAGGCCGACCGGATGGGCTCGCTGCTCTCCGCGCTCGACGAAGAGTCCATGGAAAACCAGCGCGACGTCGTCAAGAACGAGCGCCGACAGCGCTACGACAACGTTCCGTACGGCACGGCGTTCGAGAAGCTGACCGCTCTCTCGTACCCGGAGGGCCATCCGTACCACCACACGCCGATCGGCTCCATGGCCGACCTGGACGCGGCCACCCTGGAAGACGCCCGCGACTTCTTCCGTACGTACTACGCGCCCAACAACGCCGTCCTCTCCGTAGTCGGCGACATCGACCCGGAGCAGACGCTCGCCTGGGTCGAGAAGTACTTCGGGTCGATCCCCTCGCACGACGGCAAGCAGCCGCCGCGCGACGGCTCCCTGCCCGAGCGCATCGGCGAGCAGCTGCGCGAGGTCGTCGAAGAGGAGGTCCCGGCCCGCGCCCTGATGGCCGCCTACCGGCTGCCGGAGGACGGCACGCGCGCGTGCGACGCGGCGGACCTGGCGCTCACCGTCCTCGGCAGCGGCGAGTCGTCGCGGCTCTACAACCGCCTGGTGCGCCGTGACCGTACGGCGGTCGCGGCGGGATTCGGCCTGCTGCGGCTCGCCGGGGCGCCCTCGCTCGGCTGGCTGGACGTGAAGACCTCCGGAGACGTCGAGGTGCCGGTGATCGAGGCCGCCGTCGACGACGAGCTCGCCCGCTTCGCCGCGGAGGGCCCCACTCCGGAGGAGATGGAGCGCGCTCAGGCGCAGTTGGAGCGCGAGTGGCTCGACCGGCTCGGCACGGTCGCGGGCCGCGCCGACGAACTGTGCAGGTACGCCGTCCTGTTCGGTGACCCGCAGCTCGCCCTGACCGCCGTCGGGCGCGTTCTCGAGGTGACCGCCGAGGAGGTCCAGGAGATCGCCAAGGCCCGCCTGCGCCCCGACAACCGCGCGGTGCTCGTGTACGAGCCGGTGACCCCCGAAGACGGCGCCGACGCCGACGCAGACGACGAGGAGGCGGCGAAGTGACCGAGGCCGCGACGATGCAGTTCCACGCGCAACCCCAGGCGGGCACCGCCAAGCCCTGGGCCTTCCCCGCGCCCGAGCGCGGCACCCTCACCAACGGCCTCACGGTGCTGCGCTGCCACCGCCCCGGCCAGCAGGTGGTCGCCGTCGAGATCCACCTCGAAGCGCCTCTCGAGGCCGAGCCCGCGGGCCTCGACGGCGTCGCCACGATCATGGCGAGGGCCTTCAACGAGGGCACCGACAAGCACTCCGCCGAGGAGTTCGCCGCCGAGCTCGACCGCTGTGGCGCCACGCTCGACGCGCACGCCGACCACCCGGGCGTACGCGTGTCGCTCGAAGTCCCGGTCTCCCGGCTCCCGAAGGCGCTCGGCCTGCTCGCCGACGCGTTGCGCGCCCCGGCCTTCGCGGACAGCGAGATCGAGCGCCTGGTGGCCAACCGCCTGGACGAGATCCCGCACGAGGCGGCCAACCCGGCCCGCCGCGCCGCCAAGGAGCTCTCCCGGCAGCTCTTCCCCGCGACCTCGCGCATGTCGCGGCCGCGCCAGGGCACCGAGGAGACGGTCGCGGCCATCGACTCGGCGGCCGTGCGCGCCTTCTACGAGAAGCACGTCCGGCCCGCGACGGCCACCTTCGTCATCGTCGGCGACCTCACGGGGACGGATCTGGACGCCGTCCTCGCCGACACCGTCGGCGCCTGGACCGGCGACACGGCCCAGCCGCGTCCGGTGCCCCCGGTGACCGCCGACGACACCGGCCGCGTCGTGATCGTGCACCGCCCCGGCGCGGTGCAGACGCAGCTCCTGATCGGCCGCATCGGCGCCGACCGGCACGACCGCGTCTGGCCCGCCCAGGTGCTCGGTACGTACTGCCTGGGCGGCACCCTCACCTCGCGCCTGGACCGCGTCCTGCGCGAGGAGAAGGGATACACCTACGGCGTACGGGCGTTCGGCCAGGTGCTGCGTTCCGCGCCGGACGGCTCGGGTGCGGCGATGCTCGCCATCAGCGGCTCGGTCGACACGGCGTCCACCGGACCCGCGCTCGACGACCTCTGGAAGGTGCTGCGCACGCTGGCCGCCGAGGGCCTCACGGACGCCGAGCGTGACGTGGCCGTGCAGAACCTGGTGGGCGTGGCCCCGCTCAAGTACGAGATGGCGTCCTCCGTGGCGGCCACGCTCGCCGACCAGGTCGAGCAGCACCTGCCGGACGACTTCCAGGCGCAGCTGTACCGGCAGCTCGCCGCCACCGGCACCGTGGAGGCCACCGCGGCCGTCGTGAACGCCTTCCCGGAGGACCGCCTGGTGACGATCCTCGTCGGCGACGCCGAGGAGATCGAGGAGCCCGTCAGGGCGCTCGGGATCGGCGAAGTGACCGTCGTCACGAGCTGAGGGGCAGTCAGGACATATCGGGACCCCGGTGGCCGAAGTGGCCGCTGGGGTCCCCATATGTCCGAATTCATATGGAGGTTGCCTGTCTGCCCTGTGGCGTGCGCTACAAAAAGCTAGTTCTGTTTGTCGATTGAAAGACGGTCCGTTTAGCTTCAATCCGGCTGTCCGTCACGCAGTACGTCGCATCCGCGGCACCGGACAGTCATCGCCGAGTCCCCGTACGGCGCGAGCCAGGGGAGCCGGGGACCCACACGTCCCCTGGGGTGAATCGGGAACCTTGCCGCGAGGCGAGGAACTCGTAGGAGACCTTCCTGCTCCGAACCCGTCAGCTAACCCGGTAGGCGAGAAGGAAGGAAAGGATCAGCCGCTTCATGGCGTTCACCCGTGCCACCGGGAAGCACCGTCGTCCGAGCCGCCTCACGCGTACCACCGCGAACGTAGCGGGCGTCGCCGCGCTCACCACCACCGGTGTCATCGGAGGCCTGGCCGCTCCGGCGCTCGCCGCCGAAGACGCCGCCGTCGAGCACACCGGCCTCACCCAGGCCATCTCCGTGGGCGACTCGCTCGCCGAGAGCGTCGACGCCCAGGCCGCCGCGCAGAAGCAGGCCGCCGACGACGCCGCTGCCGCGAAGAAGGCCGAAGAGGCCGCCAAGAAGCAGGCCGCCGAGGAGAAGCGCAAGGCCGAGGCCAAGGCGAAGGCCAAGGCCAAGGAGGAGCGCGAGGCCAAGGAGCGCGCCGCCCGCGAGGCCGAGCGCAAGCGCCTGAACACCTTCGTCGCCCCGATCTCCGGCTCGTACGTCTCCACGGGCTACCAGACCGGTGGCGCCATGTGGTCCTCCGGCAGCCACACCGGCATCGACTTCCACGCCGCGTCCGGCACCTCGGTCCACGCGGTCGGCTCCGGCACCGTCGTCGAGGCCGGCTGGGGCGGCGCCTACGGCAACAACGTGGTCATCAAGATGAACGACGGCACGTACACCCAGTACGGCCACATGTCGTCCCTCGGCGTCACCGTCGGCCAGACGGTCACCCCGGGCCAGCAGATCGGCCTCTCGGGCTCCACCGGCAACTCCAGTGGCCCCCACCTCCACTTCGAGGCCCGCACCGGCGCCGACTACGGCTCGGACATGGACCCCATCGCGTACCTGCGCGGGCACGGCGTCAACGTCTGACCCGCCCCCTCCGCGACGCACCGAAAGCCCCGGCTCCACTGGAGCCGGGGCTTTCGTCTTGGCCAAAAGGCATCCATGAATTTCGGCCCGCCGTCGGAAATCACCGCGCCCTGCAATAGAGTCGACGGGCGAGCGTCAATCGACCGCGTTTCGCGGGGATTAAGGCGGAGGTTGGGTCATGCGCATTCCCGCGCAATCGGTCTGCACGGCCATCCGGGACGACATCGTCTCCGGCGTCCATGAACGGGGCGGCCGGCTCACCGAGGAACTCCTCGCGCGACGCTACGGAGTATCGCGCGTTCCCGTGCGCGAGGCGCTGCGCACCCTGGAGGCGGAGGGTTTCGTGGTGACCCGCAGGCACGCGGGCGCGTGCGTGGCCGAGCCCACCGGGCGGGAGGCCGCCGACCTCCTGGAGGTCCGGGCGCTGCTGGAACCGCTCGCGGCGGCGCGCGCGGCGCAGCACCGCACCGAGGCGCACCTCAAGGTCCTTCGCGGCCTGGTCAGGCTCGGCCAGGACCGCTCACGGCGCGGGCAGGGGGAGGATCTGCGCTCGCTGGTGGGCTGGTTCCACGAGACGCTCGCCCAGGCGTCCGGCGGCCCCGGCATCGGCGTGCTGCTCACCCAGCTGCGGCGCAAGGTCGACTGGATGTACGTCGTGGAGGCCCGGGCGGCCTCTCCGGAGTCGTGGTCCGAGCGGGCGGCGATCGTCGACGCGGTGTCCCGCGGGGACGCGGAGCGCGCCAGGGCGCTGACCGCGGCGCACGTGGAGCGGGCGAAGGGCGCGTACCGATTGCGCCCACCGGTGCGGGGCGACGGTGTGAGCGAAGTGCAACCTGCCGTAAACACGGCGGCGCTCCCGAATTAACACGGGCGCCGTATACAAGACGTACGCAAAGAGAGGCCCAAAAAGAGGCCCTTTCCCCTTTCCCTCTTTGTCTTTTTGTTTCCCCGCGCATGCATTGATGGGGAATACGTCGATGGGGTCACCCGGAATTCCGGGTGACCCCATCGACGTGTTTCGTGGAACGTGTCCTAGACCGTCTCCGGGAGCTCCTCGAGGCCCTCGGCGACGAGCTTCGCCAGGCGGTCGAGGGCGGCGTCCGCGCCCTCGGCGTCGGAGGCGAGCACGATCTCCTCGCCGCCCTGGGCGCCCAGGCCGAGCACCGCGAGCATCGAGGCGGCGTTGACCGGGTTGCCGTCGGCCTTGGCGATCGTCACGGGGACGCCGGCGGCCGTGGCCGCGCGGACGAAGATGGAGGCGGGTCGGGCGTGAAGGCCCTCGGCCCAGCCGACGTTGACGCGGCGCTCAGCCATGTGTTGCTGCCCTTCCAGGTGTTTCACACTTGTCTAGACCAGTGTCTCATGCCGTCACGGGTGCTCTGCCGGACGTACGTCCCGCTCCCGGCCGCCTTTCGACCTGTCCTAGCCTGCCCCGGCCCCAGCGGACGCGCGACCCGTACCCTGGCCCCATGCAGAGCCCGTCGGATCAGCAGGATCGGCACGACTATCCCGCCCACTGGGAAGCCGATGTGGTGCTGCGCGACGGGGGCACCGCCCGGATCAGGCCCATCAGGGCCGCGGACGCGGACCGTCTGGTCAGCTTCTACGAACAGGTCTCCGACGAGTCGAAGTACTACCGGTTCTTCGCGCCCTACCCCCGCCTCTCCGCCAAGGACGTGCACCGGTTCACCCATCACGACCAGGTGGACCGGGTGGGGCTCGCGGCGACCGTCGGCGGCGAGTTCATCGCCACCGTGCGCTACGACCGCATCGACGGGCGCGGCATGGCCGCCAGCGCGCCCGCCGACGAGGCCGAGGTCGCCTTCCTCGTGCAGGACGCCCACCAGGGCAGGGGAGTGGCCTCCGCGCTCCTCGAACACATCGCGGCCGTCGCCAGGGAGCGCGGCATCCGCCGCTTCGTGGCCGAGGTGCTGCCCGCCAACACCAAGATGATCAAGGTGTTCACGGACGCGGGCTATCAGCAGAAGCGCAGCTTCGAGGACGGCGTCGTACGCCTGGAATTCGATCTGGAGCCGACCGACCGCTCGCTCGTCGTGCAGCGCGCCCGCGAGCACCGGGCCGAGGCGCGGTCCGTGCAGCGGCTCCTGACGCCCCGCTCGGTCGCCGTGGTCGGCGTGGGCCGCACCCCCGGCGGGGTGGGCCGCAGCGTGCTGCGCAACCTCCAGGAGGCCGGATACGCCGGGCGGCTGTACGCGGTGAACGGCGAGTTCGACGACGACGGCGAGCTCGACGGAGTGCCCGCCCACCGCTCCGTGCGGGACATCGACCCCGGCGAACCGGTCGACCTCGCGGTCGTGGCAGTGCCCGCCGACCGGGTGCCGCAGGTCGTCGCCGAGTGCGGTGAGCGCGGCGTGCAGGGCCTGGTGGTGATCTCCGCGGGCTATGCGGAGAGCGGCGCCGACGGGCGCGAGCGGCAGCGCGAACTGGTGCGCCAGGCGCGGTCGTACGGCATGCGCATCATCGGCCCGAACGCCTTCGGAGTCATCAACACCTCTCCGGAGGTGCGGCTCAACGCCTCCCTCGCGCCCGAGGCGCCCGTGCGCGGCAGGATCGGCCTGTTCACGCAGTCCGGCGCGATCGGCATCGCCCTGCTGTCCGGCCTTCACCGGCGGGGCGCGGGCCTGTCCACGTTCGTGGGCTCGGGCAACCGTGCGGACGTGTCGGGCAACGACGTCCTCCAGTACTGGTACGAGGACCCGGACACCGACGTCACGCTGATGTACCTGGAGACCATCGGCAACCCCCGCAAGTTCACCCGCCTCGCCCGCCGTTCGGCGACCGCCAAGCCGCTCGTCGTGGTGCAGGGCGCCCGGCACAGCGGCATCGCGCCGACCGGGCACGCGGTGCAGGCCACGCGGCTGCCGCATGCCACCGTCTCCGCGCTGCTGCGCCAGGCGGGCGTCATCCGCGTCGACACGGTCACGGAGATGGTCGACGCGGGGCTGCTCCTCGCGGGCCAGCCGCTGCCCGCGGGGCCGCGCGTGGGCATCCTCGGCAATTCCGAGTCCCTCGGACTCCTCACGTACGACGCGTGCGTCGCCGACGGGCTTCGGCCGCTGCCGCCGCGCGATCTGACGACCGGGGCCACGCCTGCCGACTTCCGGGCGGCGCTCGCCGAGGCGCTGGCGGACGACGCGTGTGATGCGGTGATCGTCAACGCGATTCCGTGGGTGCGGGAGGACGGGGTCGCTGCCGACCCCGAGACCCTGGCCACGGAGTTGCGGGCCGCGACCGCGGGGTGCCCTGCCAAGCCGGTTGCCGTGGTTCATGTCGAGCTTGGGGGGCTCGCGGGTGCGTTGGCTGCTGCTACTAGTACCCGGCCCGATGCCGCCGTCCCGGTACTCGGAGCCGGGGGTTGTGCCCACCCTTCCCCAAGCTCTCGGCTTCGCTCGAGCAGGGGAGACCCCACTCGCCCAGCGGGACGATTGCCCACAACAGCAGCGGCTGAACCCCTCTCGGATGAGTACCGGATTCCCGCCTACCCCGCCGCCGAGCGGGCCGTCCGTGCCCTCTCCGAAGCCGTCAAGTACGCGCAGTGGCGGCGCGATGCCGCCGAGCCCGGGCGGGTTCATGAGTACGAGGACATCGACGAGGGCGGGGCCGCCGAGCGGATCGGGGAGTTGCTTGCCGGGGAGGACGATCCGCGCGGTGCCACCCTCGGCCAGGACGACGCCCACGAGCTGCTCGGGCGCTACGGCATTCGCGTACGCCACGCCCTGCCCGCGCCCGGTCCGGACGCGGCCGCCGCGGCCGCCCGCACGCTCGGCTATCCCGTCGCCCTGAAGACCACGGCCCCGCACCTGCGCCACCGCGCCGACCTCGGCGGCGTCCGGCTCGATCTCGCGGACGAGGAGCAACTGCGCAGGGCCTACCAGGAGTTGACCGACACCTTCGGCAAGCCCGCCGAGCTGCGGCCGGTCGTCCAGGGGATGGTCCCGCGCGGCGTCGACACCGTCGTGCGCGCGGTCATCGACCCGGCGGCCGGAGCGGTGCTCTCCTTCGGCCTCGCGGGCGCCGCCTCCGAGCTGCTCGGGGACACCGCCCACCGCCTCGTCCCGGTCACCGACCGGGAGGCCGCGTCCCTGGTCAGATCCATCCGGACCGCGCCGCTCCTGTTCGGCTGGCGCGGCTCCGCCCCCGTGGACACCCCGGCACTCGAAGAGCTCCTCCAGCGGGTCTCGCGGCTCGTCGACGACCACCCCGAGGTGGTCGGCGTCTCCCTGGAGCCCGTAGTCGTCGCCCCGCACGGCATCTCCGTGCTCGGCGCCTCCGTGCGGCTGGCGCCCCCGCCCGCCCGCGACGATCTCGGGCCGCGCACCCTGCCCGGCTACTGAGCGGGACGCCCGAGCGCGCCCGCCGGGCACCGGGGCCGCCACGGGGCACCGTGCGCCCCGCGCCGGGCCGTAGGATGGAGGGCATGGCAAAGACCGGTACGACGACCCAGGGGCTGCGCGCGGCGATCGAGCGCAGCGGCTACTACCCGGCCCTCGTGGCCGAGGCGGTGGAGGCCGCGATCGGCGGTGAGGCCATCGGGTCGTATCTGGTCCACCAGGAGACCACGTTCGACGCGAACGAAGTGCGTCGGCACGTCACGGTCCTCGTCCTGACCGGCACGCGCTTCATCGTCAGCCACACCGACGAGCAGGCGGCGGACAGCACGTCCCCGACGCCGTACGCGACCACCTCCACCGAGTCGGTCAAGATCGGCCGCATCTCGTCGGTCGTCGTCAGCCGCGTCGTCGCCAACCCGGAGAAGTACGTTCCCGGCGCGCTGCCCCGCGAGGTCGTCCTGACCATCGGCTGGGGCGCCGTCTCCCGCATCGACCTGGAGCCCGCGGCCTGCGGCGACCCCAACTGCGAGGCGGACCACGGCTACACCGGCAGCTCGACCGCCGACGACCTCAGCCTGCGCGTCAGCGAGGCGGGCGACGGCCCCGACGCCGTGCGCCAGACGCTGGCCTTCGCCCAGGCACTGTCCGAGGCGACCGCGGAGACCGCCCGCTGATGTCCCTGCCCGCCTGGGACGACGTAGAGCCGCTCGCCCTCGACACCGCCCCCGTGCCCGCGTACGGCGCCGGATCGCTCGCCGATCTGCTGCCCACCCTGATCGCCCACCAGGGAGTGCCCGGCTACGAACAGCCGGTCATCCCCGAACTCGCCCCCGCTGACCGGAACTGCGTCTTCCTGATCGACGGTCTCGGCTGGGAGCAGCTCAAGGCCCACCCGGCCGAGGCGCCCTTCCTGACCTCGCTCATCGCGAGTTCGCGCGGCGGCACCGGGCAGCCCATCACCGCGGGCTTCCCCGCCACCACCGCGACCTCGCTCGCCTCGGTCGGCACGGGCCTGCCGCCCGGCGCGCACGGCCTGCCCGGCTACACGGTCCGAAATCCGGACACCGCGGAGCTGATGAACCAGCTCCGCTGGAACCCCTGGACCGAGCCGCGCGCGTGGCAGCCCTACCCCACGGTCTTCCAGCAGGCGCACGCGGCGGGCGTGCACACCGCGCAGGTGTCGTCGCCGACCTTCGAGAACACCCCGCTCACCAAGATCGCCCTGAGCGGCGGATCCTTCCGGGGCAGGCTCTCCGGAGAGGACCGCATGGACCTCGCCGCCGCGCAACTGGCCGCGGGGGACCGGTCCTTGGTCTACACGTACTACGCGGAGGTGGACGGCAAGGGCCACCGCTTCGGAGTGGACTCCGACGCCTGGCGCGGCCAGCTCATGTACGTCGACCGGCTCGCCCAGCGCCTCGCGGAGCAGCTGCCGCCGCGCAGCGCCCTGTACGTGACCGCCGACCACGGCATGCTCGACATCCCCTTCGACGACGCGTCGCGCATCGACTTCGACGAGGACTGGGAGCTGCGCGCGGGCGTCGCCTTGCTCGGCGGAGAGGGCCGCGCCCGGCACGTCTACGCGGTGCCAGGCGCCGAGAACGACGTCCTGACCGTCTGGCGCGAGGTGCTCGGCGAGCAGTTCTGGGTGGCGAGCAGGGACGAGGCGATCGCCGCGGGCTGGTTCGGTCCACACATTGATCAACGTGTGTACGGCCGCATCGGGGACATCGTCGCCGCGGCCCACGACGACGTGGCGATCATCGCCACGGAGCGGGAGCCCAAGGAGTCCGCCCTGGTCGGCATGCACGGCTCCATGACCCCCGTCGAGCAGCTCGTGCCGCTCCTCGAAGTACGCTCCTAGCCGTACGCCCCGCACGGCACCCCCCCCATGACGCCCGTACCGAAAGGTCCTCAACTTCCCATGCCCGAGCTGGTGTTCTTCTCCGGAACGATGGACTGCGGAAAGAGCACCCTGGCTCTGCAGATCGAGCACAACCGCTCGGCCAGAGGGCTCCAAGGGATGATCTTCACGAGGGACGACCGGGCGGGCGAGGGCAAGCTGTCCTCGCGGCTCGGGCTCGTCACCGACGCGATCGAGGCGGCCGACGACTTCGACTTCTACGCCCACCTCGTCGACCACCTCTCCCAGGGCGGCCGCGCGGACTACGTGATCGCGGACGAGGCACAGTCCTCGCCCCGGGACAGATCGACCAGCTCGCCCGCGTCGTCGACGACCTCGGCCTCGACGTCTTCGCCTTCGGCATCACCACGGACTTCCGCTCCAAGCTCTTCCCCGGCTCGCAGCGCCTGGTCGAGCTCGCCGACCGGGTCGAGGTGCTCCAGGTCGAGGCGCTCTGCTGGTGCGGCGCCCGCGCCACGCACAACGCCCGCACCATAGGCGGCGAGATGGTCGTCGAGGGTGCCCAGGTCGTCGTCGGTGACGTCAACCAGCAGCCGGGCGAGGTGGGTTACGAGGTGCTGTGCCGCCGTCACCACCGGCGCAGGACGACCGCGGCGACCGCGCGCGCCGGAGCCCTCTCGCCCGACGTGCTGCCGGTCGACGCGGTGGCCTCCCGCTCCTGACTCAGTCGGCGGGGTGCGACCGCACGACGGTGAAGACCGCGCCCTCCGGGTCGGCGACCGTGGCCATCCTGCCGTGCGTGCCGACCTTGGCCGGTTTGACGACGTGGCCGCCGAGCTCGACGACCCGGTCCACCGACTCGTCCACGTCGGCGACCTCGAAGTACGTCATCCAGTGCGGGCCCCGGTCGCGCGGCAGCGCCTGGCCCGCGCCGTGCATGGACGCCACGGGACGGCCCGCCACGTGCAGCGTCAGATAGTCGAAGTCGGCCGAGACGACCGCCTCCTCGGCGAAGCCGAAGACGGTCCGGTAGAACTTGACGACGCTCGCGGTCTCCCGCGTGAGCAGCTCGTTCCACACGGGCGTGCCCGGCCTGCCCGCGACTGCCTGGCCCACGTGGCCCGCCGCCTGCCAGATGCCGAAGACGGCGCCCGCCGGGTCCGAGGCGATGGCCATCCGCCCGGCCTCGCCCGCGTCGATCGGGCCCACGCCGACCGTGCCGCCGCAGTGCCGTACCGCCTCGGCCGTCGCGTCCACGTCGTCGCTGGCCAGATAGGGCGTCCAGGCGATGGGCAGGTGCCGGTCGGGCGGCAGCTGGCCGATGCCCGCCACCTCGTGGCCGTCGAGCAGCGCCCGCACGTAGGGGCCGAGCTGCTCGGGTCCCGGCCGGAACTCCCAGCCGAAGAGCGCCCCGTAGAACTCCTGGGTGGCCCTCAGGCCGTGTGCCATCAGGCTCACCCAGCATGGTGTGCCGGGTGTGTGCCGACCGGTCCTCGCGCCGTCACGCGAAGCCTGCCCCAAGGACTCCGACGAGTTCCTTTCAGGGGAGGCTCCGTCCGCCCGTGCCTCGGTCATCGTCAACCTCTCCTCGGCCCTCATGGGGCCGCTCCGCTTCCGAACACGCGTACCCTCGCCGCGCGAATGCGCGCCCTCGCAGATGCTCGCACCACCTGTCGCGCCGCGCGTCCCGGCCGCGCCGCGCCGCCGCTTTCCCGCGGAGGATGCCCGGCATGTGGTTGATCACCCACGAACGCGTGCTTGCCGAGCTGTGTCCATCTGCTGTACAGGGCGTGCTGGTTTCCGTACGCCCCGTGTTCGGGCGACGTCCGGCGGAGCAGGGTAGCCGGACCTTGGCGGCGCGGCCACCCCGTGCGCAAGGATGGGGCCCATGAATGCCATCATCTCCGTATCCGAACTCGCGAGCGACCTGGCGGGCGAGCAGCCGCCCGTCGTCCTCGACGTCCGCTGGCAGCACGAGGGCTCCATGCGCTCCGCGTACCGGGAAGGACACCTCCCGTCTGCGGTTTTCGTCGACCTGGAGGCCGACGTCACGGGTGAGGCGGGCGCGGAGGGTCGGCATCCGCTGCCGGATCTCGACCACTTCGGTGCCGTCATGCGGGCGGCGGGCGTCTCTCCGGAGCGGTCTGTCGTCGTGTACGACACTGGCCAGAACTGGGCGGCCGCACGTCTGTGGTGGATGCTGCGCTGGACGGGGCACCCCTCGGTCCGCGTCCTCGACGGCGGCATCGCCCTGTGGACGGGTGATGTGGAGCAGGGCGAGGGCGACGCCCCGGCCGCGGGCTCCTTCGTGCCCGCGCCGAACAGCACCGACTTCCTGGACGCCGACTCCGCGGCGGCCCTGGCCCGCTCGGGTCTGCTCCTGGACGCCCGCGCGGGCGAGCGCTACCGGGGCGAGGTCGAGCCGATCGACAGCGTCGCCGGGCACATCCCGGGCGCGGTGTCGGCGCCGACCACGGAGAACGTCAC
Source organism: Streptomyces kanamyceticus (assembly GCF_008704495.1). Classification (NCBI taxonomy): domain Bacteria; kingdom Bacillati; phylum Actinomycetota; class Actinomycetes; order Kitasatosporales; family Streptomycetaceae; genus Streptomyces; species Streptomyces kanamyceticus. The sequence continues at coordinate 2,752,458 of NZ_CP023699.1, read as the reverse complement.
CGCGGACGGCCGCTTCAAGCCCGCCGCCGAACTGGCGGACCGCTTCAAGGCGCTGGGCGCTTCGGGCCCTTCGAGCGCTTCGGGTACTTCGGAGATCGGCGTCTACTGCGGATCCGGCGTCTCCGGCGCCCATGAGGTGCTCGCCCTCGCGGTGGCGGGCATTCCGGCCGCGCTGTACGTCGGTTCGTGGTCCCAGTGGTCGGCCGACCCCGAGCGCCCCGTGGCGACGGGCCCCGACCCGCAGTAGTCCGGCTGCGGCCTCCTGCCCGCGGCCGTACGCGAACGGGCCCCGCACCTGTCCGGTGCGGGGCCCGTTCCTGCCGCTGCGCGGTCGCCCGCGGACGGGCGAAGGCTGATTCCTGCTGCTGGACGGCTACTCCTGCTTCTTGCGGCGCGTGCCGAAGACGATCTCGTCCCAGCTGGGCACCGCCGCGCGCCGCCCCGGGCGCACGCCGTCGGCCTCGGCCTGGCGGTCGGTGGAGCCGACGAGGCGGTCCCGGTGGCTGGCCACCGAGCGGGGCATGAGCACGTCCGCGTACGCCGCACCGGCGCCTGCCGCGGCGGGCGGCTCCTCCGCGTCGGGCTCCTGCTCGGGCTCCTCCTGCGGAGGAAGCTCCGCGGCGGGCGCCGTGGACGGGCGCTCCGGCACGACCATGTCGCCCCGGAAGCTCGGCACCGCCTCCAGGAGGCTGGTCAGCGAGTCGCGCTCCTGCTCGGCGACCGCGGCACCCGCACCCGCGCTCTCCTCCGACGGGTCGGCCGGAGGGGCCGGAATGCTCGGGCGGTCCAGCTGCCGGTCGAGGGCGCGGTCGAGCGGCCGGTCCAAGGGCCGGTCGAGGGGACGGTCCCTGGGCAGCCTGGCGATGCGCGGCACGAACGGGAAGCTGGGCTCGGGCGCGGCGATGTCGTCGCTCTCGCCGATCAGCGAGCGCGCCTCGTCGTCCACGGCCTGGACGAGCCGCCTGGGCGGGTCGTACGTCCAGCTCGCGGAGTGCGGCTCGGTCGCGACGCGGTAGACGAGCAGGACCTCCCAGGTCCCGTCGTCACGGCGCCAGGAGTCCCACTGGACGGTGTCCTTGTCGGCGCCGCGAAGGAGCAGGCGCTCCTGGACGGCCTCGCCGAGCTGGGGTCCGGTGTTCTCGCCGGGACGGCGGACGGGAGTCTTCCGGGCGCGCTCCGCCATGAAGGCGCGCTCGGCGAGCACGGGTCCTTCGAAGCGGCGGACGCGATCGACGGGGATTCCGGCGAGGGAGGCGACTTCCTCCGCGCTGGCACCGGCACGTATCCGCGCCTGGATGTCGCGCGGGCGGAGGTGGCTCTCCACCTCGATCTCGATCTGGCCGAGTCGGGGCCGGTCGCCGCGGACTGCCGCACGCAGCCGCTCGTCGATCGGAAGCGTGTACTCCGTGCTGTCCGCAGCCTTCAGCACCAGCCGTGTGCCGTCGTTGCTGACGGCCACGACACGCAGTTCGGGCATGGGGACCTCCCGGGTGGTGCCTGCCGACGTCACGTGCGTCGCTGCTTCCGCTAGTCGAGTGTGGCCTGCCCGGGTGCAGCCTGCCACAACCTTGCCGAGTTGCCCGGCGTGTCGGGCAGGGGCCCTGGACCGCCGTTATGGCACGGTTACCTTTTCGCAACGCTAAGTGACGACGTTCGTCACCCTGTGCAGCGAGCCCCCCACCCGGCGGTCCTGGCAAGGTCCCGGGCACCCTGGCGGGAGACCGGACCCAGGGCTCGCAACAGTACTCCATTCGGGCCACGCGGGTGGACCGCCGCGCCGCCGAACTTCTCGTGGAGGAAGGGAGTTGGCGGGCCCCTCCGTTCGGTGTGTGTCCGGCGGGCCGTACGCACGCGTGGCGCACTTCACGGAAAAACCGGAAACGGAACTAATCACTTCGGTCATACGTCCCTTTCTCGTGTAGTCAGTCGAGAAAGGTAGGCAAGGGTCGGAGATGCGTGAAAAGCCGGATTCCGGCAAGGAGTCGAACGACCAGCAGGCGCCGGAGGGGAAGCGGCGCCTCGATCTCAGCGTGCCGCAGGTGGCGGGAAGCGCCATCGCCGCGGTGGTGGCGGCGAAGCTCGCCTCCAACCTCGGTGTCTACGGAACGATCCTCGGCGCCGGTGTCGTCAGCGCGGTCGCGACCTGTGGCGGAACGATCTTCCAGCACTTCTTCAAGCGCACGGGCGAGCAGATACGTGACGTCACTGTCCAGGCCAAGCCGAAGGCGCGCCAAGTCCCGGTGACCGCCGTGACGCAGGTGCCCGAGACGTTCAGGACCGCCGCCTACACGGGAGCCGTGTCCGCGACCGGACCCGTCACCACCACGTGGGGCAGACCGCAGGCCGCCGATGCCGACGAGACCACGGTGCTGCCCGCCGCGGACGCCGCGGATCCCACGGCCGTGCTGCCCGCCGCGGACCCGGACGCCGAGCGGACCCAGCTCCTCGGCTCGGTGGACGCCACGCGGCCGGTGCCGCGCGACGACGCCACGCGCGTGCTGCGCGCCGGGGGCCCTGTGCCGGTTCCGCCGCCCGCCACCGAACCGCCGCCGTCGGACGAGTTCACCGAGGGCACCACGCACCGCACGCGGATCCGCAGCTGGAAGCGGCCGTTGATCGCGGCGGCCGTGGTGTTCGGCGTCTCGATGGCGGGGATCACCACGTACGAACTCGTCTCCGACGAGAACTTCAGCGGCAAGGGCACGGGCACGACGCTCAACAACTTCTTCAAGGGGAACAACACCCCTCCGGAGTCACCGTCCACGCCGTCGAGCGACCCCTCCAGCCATCCGTCGGACGACGGCACTTCGGGCACGGACGACGGATCCCAGGAGGGCAACGGGGCCACCCAGGACCCGAACGGCACCGGCAGCCAGGACCCCGACAAGGGCACCGGCACGGATCCCGACAAGGACAAGGACAAGGACACCGGCTCCGGAGACGACGGTTCGAAGACCGACCCGACGCCCACGCCGACCCCGACACCCACGCCGACCCCGACGCCCACTCCGTCGAGCGGCACGGGGACCGGCACGGGCGGTGACCCGCAGCAGGCGGAGACCCCCGAGCAGTAGGCGGGGTCAGTCGCCGAGGACGCGCCGGAGGTAGTCGTTGCCGAAGAGGCGGTCCGGGTCGAGGCGGTCGCGCAGGGCCGTGAACTCGCCGAAGCGGGGGTACGCCTTGGAGAAGTACTCCGCGTCGCGCGTGTGCACCTTGCCCCAGTGCGGCCGCCCCTCGTGCGCGGTGAAGATCCGCTCGGCGGCGGTGAAGTACGCCTGGTAGGGCGTGCCCTTGTACATGTGGACGGCGATGTACGCGCTCTCCCGGCCCGATGCCGTGGAGAGCGCGATGTCGTCCGCGGGCGCCGTACGGACCTCCACGGGGAAGCTGATCCGCAGCCTGGAGCGCTCCACCATCGCCTTCAGCTCGCGCAGCGTCGCCACCAGGGCCTCGCGCGGAACGGCGTACTCCATCTCCATGAAGCGGACCCGGCGCGGGCTGGTGAAGACCTTGTAGGGGATGTCCGTGTAGGTGCGGGCGGAGAGCGCCTTGCTGGAGATCTTGGCGATGCCGGGGATGGTGGCGGGCACGGCGCGGCCGAGCGAGTTGACCACCTGGAAGAGGCCGTTGGAGAGCAGCTCGTCCTCGATGAAGGCGCTCACCTTGCCGGGCGGGGCCGCGGGGCCGGGGCTCCGGTTGTTGCGCTTGGTGTTGCAGTTGCCCGTGTGCGGGAACCAGTAGAACTCGAAGTGCTCGTTCTCGGTGAAGAGCGCGTCGAATTCGCCGGTGACCTCGTCGAAGGTCATCGGCTCCTCGCGAGCCGTCAGATAGAAGACCGGCTCCACGGCGAAGGTGATCGCGGTGATGACGCCGAGCGCGCCGAGCCCGATGCGGGCGGCCGCGAAGACGTCGGGGTTCTCCTCGGCGGAACAGGTCAGCACCGTGCCGTCCGCGGTGACCAGTTCGAGCGCCCTGATCTGGGCGGCGATCGAGGCCGAGTCGCGGCCCGTGCCGTGCGTCCCGGTGCTGACGGCTCCGGAGACGGTCTGCTCCATGATGTCGCCCATGTTCGTCAGCGACAGGCCCTCGCGGGCGAGCGCCGTGTTCAGGCGCTTGAGCGGAGTACCGGCCTCCACGGTGACCGTGCCCGCCTCGCGGTCGATCTTCCGGATGCCGGTGAGCAGATCGGGGCGTATCAGCAGGCCGTCGGTCGCGGCGGCCGCAGTGAAGGAGTGCCCCGAACCGACGGGCTTCGCCTTGAGGCCGTCCTCCCTGGCCCCGCGCAGGGCCGCGGAGAGTTCCTCCACCGACGCGGGCGTGGTCTCCCTGACCGGCCGCGCGGCGACGTTGCCCGCCCAGTTACGCCACGTCGCTGTGGTCTTCCCGCCGCTCGTGCCCCTGCCCGTTCCCGTGCTCATGGGTCCCTCCCCGTCGCGGAACCGGCCGCTTCAGCCGGCGATACCCCAGGAACCCGACCGCGACCGCGACGGCTCCGGAGATCCCCGGAACCCCGTACCCGGCGTCCGGGCCCGCGGCGTCGATGACCCAGCCGGCCGCGGAGGAGCCGAGCGCGACACCGACCGCGAGGCCGGTGCTCACCCAGGTCATGCCCTCGGTCAGTTTCGCGCGTGGTACGTGCTGTTCGACGAGGGCCATCGTCGTGATCATCGTCGGCGCGATGGAGAGGCCCGCGACAAAGAGCGCCACGGCCAGCAACGGAAGGTTCCCGACCAGTTGAAGCGGGATCATACTCACGGCCATCGCGCAGACACCCAGCAGCCACCGGGGTGCCGGGGCTCCCTTGAAGTGGATGAGGCCGAACGCCGCTCCGGCGAGGCACGAGCCGAGGGCATAGACCGCGAGCACGAGACTCGCCAGCGACTTGTGGCCCTGGTCCTCCGCGTACGCCACCGTCACCACGTCGATCGACCCGAAGATCGCACCGGTCGCGACGAACGTGGCGACGAGCACCTGAAGGCCGCCGGAGCGCAACGCCGAGCCGCCGGTGTGGTGTTCGCGCGAGTGCGGCACCGGCTCGGTGGCGCGCTGGGACGTCAGCCAGAAGACGCCCGCGGCGAGGAACACCCCGGCGAGCAGCGGTCCCGCCTCGGGGAACCAGACGGTGGACAGGCCGATCGAGATGATCGGGCCGAAGATGAAGCAGACCTCGTCGATCACGGACTCGAAGGAGTACGCGGTGTGCAGCTGCGGGGTGTCGCGGTAGAGCACGGCCCAGCGGGCCCTGATCATCGAGCCCACGCTCGGCACGCAGCCGACCAAGGCGGCGAAGAGGAACAGCGTCCAGTCCGGTGCCTCGAACTTCGCGCAGAGCAACAGCCCGGTGACCGCGACCAGGGAGACCAGCGTCGCGGGCCGAAGCACCCGGCGCTGGCCGTGCCGGTCCACGAGGCGGGAGATCTGCGGTCCGATCGCGGCCGCGGACAGCGCGACGGTGGCGGACAGCGCGCCCGCCAGGCCGTACCGCCCGGTGAGCTGGGACACCATCGTCACGATGCCGATGCCCATCATCGACAGCGGCATCCGGCCGAGGAACCCGGCGGTGGAGAAGGCCTTGGTGCCGGGGGCGGCGAAGAGGGCGCGGTAGGGGCTTGGCACGTGGGACTCCGCTGAGGCGCCGGGGCGGCTCCGCGGGGAGGGGCTCCGGTAAGGCGTAAAGATGGCCCATACAGCTTACGGCTCCGACAGGCCGGACCGCACCGTGATTTTTCGCTGTCAGTGGCGGGTGGCAGGATCGGATACATGTCCGATGCGCTCGATCCCACTCCCTATGACGCCCTGCTGCTGCTCTCGTTCGGAGGCCCGGAGGGGCCCGACGACGTCGTCCCGTTCCTGGAAAACGTGACGCGCGGGCGCGGCATCCCCAAGGAGCGGCTCAAGGAGGTGGGGCAGCACTACTTCCTGTTCGGCGGGGTCAGCCCGATCAACGACCAGAACCGCGCCCTGCTCGACGTCCTGCGCAAGGACTTCGCGGAGCACGGCCTCGACCTGCCGGTCTACTGGGGCAATCGCAACTGGGCGCCGTATCTGACCGACACCCTGCGCGAGATGGTCACCGACGGGCACCGCCGCATCCTGACCCTCGCCACCAGCGCGTACGCCTCGTACTCGGGGTGCAGGCAGTACCGGGAGAACCTCGCGGACTCGCTCGCCACGCTGCGGGCCGAGGGCCTGGAGCCGCCCCGGGTCGACAAGCTGCGGCACTACTTCAACCACCCCGGTTTCGTACGCCCCATGATCGACGGCGTCCTGACGTCCCTCGCCGACCTCCCCGACGACGTACGCGAGGGCGCGCACCTGGCCTTCACGACCCACTCGATCCCCCACTCCGCGGCGGACACGTCGGGCCGCGTCGAGGACCACGGCGACGGCGGCGCCTACGTCAAGGAGCACCTGGACGTGGCCCGGCTGATCGCCGACGCGGTGCGCGAGGAGACCGGCGTCGAGCACCCCTGGCAGCTCGTCTACCAGTCGCGCAGCGGCGCCCCGCACATCCCGTGGCTGGAGCCGGACATCTGCGACCACCTGGAGGAGCGGCACGCCGCCGGGGCGCCCGCGGTCGTGATGGTCCCGATCGGCTTCGTCTCCGACCACATGGAGGTCCTGTACGACCTCGACACCGAGGCCGAGGCCAAGGCGGCGGAGCTGGGGCTCGAGGTGCGCCGCTCGGCGACCGTCGGGGCCGACCCGCGGTTCGCCGCGGCGATCAGGGAACTGGTTCTCGAACGGGCCGCGACGGAGAACGGCAGAACCGTCACGCCTTGCGCCCTCGGGGCGCTCGGGGCGAGCCACGACCTGTGTCCGGTGGGCTGCTGCCCGGCCCGCGCGCCGAAGCCCGCGGCCGCGGGTGTCGACAGCCCGTACGCGTAAGGACGTTGACGTGACCGACCTCAAGGCCCACGAGGCCCTCAAGGCAGAACTCCTCGACGTCGCCCTGGAGGCCGCGCGGCGCGCGGGGACCTTCCTGCGCGACGGACGCCCCGACGACCTGGGAGTCGCCGCCACCAAGTCCAGCGCCGTCGACGTCGTCACCGAGATGGACATCGCGTCCGAGAAGCTCATCACCGGCTTCCTCGCCGAGCGCAGGCCGGCCGACGGCGTGCTCGGTGAGGAGGGCGCGAGCTCCGAGGGCAGCAGCGGCGTGCAGTGGGTGATCGACCCGATCGACGGCACGGTCAACTATCTGTACGGGCGCCCCGACTGGTCGGTGTCCATCGCCGCCCGCAAGGACGGCGAGACCCTCGTCGGCGTCGTGCACGCCCCGATGCGCGGCGAGACGTACCGCGCGGTCCTCGGGGAGGGCGCCTTCGTCAACGACCGTCCCGCGCGCGTGCGGCCCGCGCCGCCGTTCGCCGAGGCCCTCGTCGGGACCGGCTTCGGCTACCTCACCGAGCGCCGCGTGCGCCAGGCCGAGGTGGCCAGACATCTGATCCCCCAGGTGCGGGACATCAGGCGCGGGGGCTCCGCCGCGATCGACCTGTGCGACGTCGCGGTCGGCCGCCTCAACGCGTACTACGAGCGCGGGCTCAACCCGTGGGACTTCGCGGCCGGAGACCTCGTCGCCCGCGAGGCGGGCGCGCTGACCGGTGGCCGCCCCGGTGAGGCACTCTCCGGGGAGCTGGCCGTCGCGGCACCGCCCGGCCTCTTCGAGACGCTCCAGGGCCTCCTGGACGACCTCGGCGCCTGGCACGACTGACCGGGACCACCGCCTCGCGGGCACGCCCGGGAGGCGGCGCACGCGGACACGCAGAAGGCCCCGGCACCTCTCCTGGGATGCCGGGGCCCTTCCGTGTCGTGCTGAGGCGTCGGTCAGGCCTGCAGAGCGCCTACCTCGACTCCGTGCTCGGCGGCCAGGCGGTGGAGATCTTCCAGCTCCGCCTGCTCGACCTCGGCAAGGAAGTCGTCTCCCGTCTCACGGGCCTTCGTGAGGTCGGACTCCGTGGCCTTTATGCGCTGCAGAAGACCTGCGGTGAATGCGTCCATGGTTGCGCCCCCTCGGCTGGGTCGTGGGTCGATGGCACGGGGGTGTGCCCTCAAAGAAGGGGCGATCACGTCTCTCGCTGCCCTGGAAAGCAGTTCGTGGCGTGCCACATACAAAGCGTGATCGCGGGTGTAAGGCCGTCCTCCCCTTGCTCCGTTCCGCAGAAACCTCAACAGCGGGAGAAAATCCCGCATTCCCGGGGGCCCGGAGCCGCCTTACAGCCGGTTTATGGCCGAAAGGGGCAGGATGGAGGCCTCACCCCCCGTAAACAGAGACCTGCCCTGCCCGCAGGGCACAGAGGAAGGACAGCGACGTGCGTGTACTCGTCGTCGAGGACGAGCAGCTGCTCGCCGATGCGGTGGCCACCGGACTGCGCCGGGAGGCCATGGCCGTCGACGTCGTGTACGACGGAGCGGCCGCCCTGGAGCGCATCGGGGTCAACGACTACGACGTCGTGGTGCTCGACCGGGACCTCCCGCTCGTGCACGGCGACGACGTCTGCCGCAAGATCGTCGAACTCGGCATGCCGACCCGTGTCCTGATGCTCACCGCGTCGGGCGACGTCAGTGATCGTGTCGAGGGCCTGGAGATCGGGGCAGACGACTACCTCCCCAAGCCCTTCGCGTTCAGCGAGCTCACGGCACGCGTGCGTGCCCTCGGGCGGCGCACCAGTGTGCCGCTGCCGCCCGTCCTGGAGCGCGCCGGGATCAAGCTCGACCCCAACCGCCGCGAGGTCTTCCGGGACGGCAAGGAGATCCAGCTCGCCCCCAAGGAGTTCGCGGTCCTCGAAGTGCTGCTGCGCAGCGAGGGCGCCGTCGTCTCCGCCGAGCAGCTCCTGGAGAAGGCCTGGGACGAGAACACGGACCCGTTCACGAACGTCGTCCGGGTCACCGTCATGACCCTGCGCCGCAAGCTCGGTGAGCCCGCCGTCATCGTGACGGTGCCGGGCTCCGGCTACCGGATCTGATCCGCGGTGGCCGCGACCCCGGCGCCACCGGCAGCGCCCCCGAAGCCGACGTGGGACCCGAGGAAGGCAGACCCGCCGTTCCCGTGGCTGCGCCCCACGATCCGCATACGCCTCACGCTGCTCTACGGCGGCATGTTCCTGATCGCGGGCATCCTGCTGCTCTCGATCATCTACCTGCTCGCCGCGCAGGCCCTGAACGTGGGCAGTGATCTGCCGTTCAGGATCGAGGGCGGCTCCAAGGTGAGCAGCCAGACCTGTCACAACCTGCCGGCGGAGGCCCGGATCCCGGCGGACCAGCTCAACTCGGTGCTGAACGACTGCGTCAACGACCTGCGCCAGAACGCCCTGGACAACCTCCTCAGCCGTTCGCTGCTCGCCCTCCTCGGGCTCGCCGTGATCGCCTTCGCGTTCGGGTACGCCATGGCGGGCCGTGTCCTGTCCCCGCTCGGCCGCATCACGCGCACCGCGCGCCGCGTGGCGGGAACCGACCTGTCCCGGCGCATCGAACTGGACGGCCCTGACGACGAGTTGAAGGAACTTTCGGACACGTTCGACGAGATGCTCGACCGTCTGGAACGGGCCTTCACCGCCCAGCAGCGGTTCGTCGGCAACGCGTCGCACGAGCTGCGCACACCGCTCGCGATCAACCGGACGCTGCTCGAAGTGCACCTCTCCGACCCGGCGGCGCCCCCCGAGCTCCAGCAGCTCGGCAAGACGCTCCTGGCGACCAACGAGCGCAGCGAGCAGCTCGTGGAGGGCCTGCTGCTGCTCGCCCGCAGCGACAACCAGATCGTGGAGCGCAAGCCGGTCGACCTCGCCGAGGTCGCCAACCGCGCCGTCGACCAGGTGCGGAGCGAGGCGGACGTGAAGGGCGTGGAGATCCGCGGGGAGCGTGCGCTGGCGGTCGTCCAGGGCAATGGCGTCCTCCTGGAGCGGATCGCCCTGAACCTCGTCCAGAACGCCGTTCGGTACAACGTGCCGCAGGACGGCTGGGTCGAGGTGACCACGGAGGCCCAGCACGGCCAGGCGGTCCTCGTGGTGTCGAACACGGGTCCCGTGGTGCCCGCGTACGAGATCGACACCCTCTTCGAGCCCTTCAGGCGGCTGCGGACCGAGCGGACCGGCAGTGACAAGGGCGTCGGTCTCGGTCTGTCGATCGCCCGCTCGGTGGCCCGGGCCCACGGAGGCCGTATCATCGCGGAGCCGCGAGAGGGGGGCGGACTCGTGATGCGTGTCACCCTGCCCCTCTGAGATGCTGCCGGGGACGCGCCTCGATGTTCGCTTTGCGCGGAATTTTCAGGACCCGATCCCGGAGATTTCATGTGTGATCGATCACAGAGGTGAATTTTCGGCCATCTACTCTCTGTGATCACCAAAGTCGTCGGAAAGCCGGGAAAATCCGGGTTTTCGGGGGTCTTGATCACGGGAAGTACACGGGGTGGCGCCCGTGAAGTGCGACATTCGGACCGTGTACGGTCCCGATCGCCATCCAAACCGATCACCTCTTCAGGGGTGCGGTTGGGTGTCGATTGAGTAACAGACCTTGATGTGAGGCAAAATCTCCGCCTCAGGTCGGGCACAAGTCCGGCCTCTCACGCGTTACGTGCGCTGAGACACCCGCAGACACCCAGAGGGGGAGAGCGACATGGCAACGGACTACGACACCCCACGCAAGACCGACGATGACGTCAACGAGGACAGCATCGAGGAGCTGAAGGCTCGACGGAACGACAAGTCGACCTCGGCGGTCGACGTCGACGAGTTCGAGGCCGCCGAAGGCCTCGAACTGCCCGGCGCGGACCTTTCCAACGAGGAGCTCGCCGTACGCGTGCTCCCGAAGCAGCAGGACGAGTTCACCTGCATGAGCTGCTTCCTGGTCCACCACCGCAGCCAGCTGGCCCGCGAGAAGAACGGCCAGCCGATCTGCCGCGACTGCGACTGAGACGGGGTCGGCCGTGACTGGCTCGACCCCGTTCAGGAAGCGCCGCTCCCGCAAGCGCGGAGCGGACCAAGCCGGCGCCCAGGGCGACGGCGCACGTGACGACGAGCGGGGCTCTTCCCCCAGTGGAGCAGCCTCGCTCGAACCGGCGGGCGCCCGCGCCCTAGAGACGGCGCCGGACGAGACGGCGGCCGACAACGCGCTCAGGACCGTACGCAAAAACGGTTTCCTGGGTGGCCGCGTTGCCGCCGTCACGGACGGGGTGAAGGAAGGTGTACGCAAGGGCGGGCGCGGCGCCAAGGCCGGCATCGGCTATCTCGCCGACCGGCTCATCGAGAACGCCCCGCGGATCCCGGTCCGCGATCTACAGACCCTCCGCAAGCAGTTCCCGGGCCTCGGCCCCGAGCAGCTCGCGGACAAGCTCATCGCCGGTGCGGCCAACGCCACCTCCACGGTCGGCGCGGGCGTGGGCGCCGCCGCGATGATGCCCGTACCGCCCGCGATGCCCGCCGAGCTCGCGGCCGAGATCACCGGCGTCGCCGCCATCGAACTGAAACTGATCGCCGAGCTGCACGAGGTCTACGGGCGACGGCCCGAAGGCAACCTCAAGCAGCGCAGCACGGCGTACCTGAACTCCTGGTCGGAAGAGCGCGGCATCGACGTCGCGAAGCCCGCGACCATAAACGCGGCGCTGGGCGGCCAGATGAAGCGGGAGCTGCGCCAGCAGATCATGAAGCGGACGGTCCGGAACCTGCCGAACCTCATGCCGTTCATGGTCGGTGCGGCGGTCGGGGCGGTCATGAACCGCCGGGACACGAAGAAGCTGGCCGCGCGGATTCGGGAGGATCTGCGCAAGGTCCAGGTGCCGTGGGATGCGTTGCCGGAGCTGCCGCCGTTGGAGAAACCCGCCGATCCATTGCGGGTGGGGGAGATTCCCAAGGTGCTGGGGCGTTAGGCGCTTCGCTTCGGATGGTGCGGGTGGGCTGTGGCTCGCGCCCCTTACGGGCCGCTCCGCGGCCCTTGCGCAGTTCCCCGCGCCCCTTACGGGGCCCTCGCGTCGTTCCTCGCGCCTCCCTTACGCGGCGCTCTCGCGTACGGCGTCCAGTGCCGCCGACAGGGCCTCGGGGTTCCTCGTCGAGACGTACACGTACGGGGTGGGGTCCTCGGGGTCGGTGATCTCGATGCGCAGGGCCGTGGGGATGTAGGCGCGCAGCAGCATGTGGGCGCGCGGGTCGGCCTTGTGCGTGCGCCAGGCGCGCGCCTCTTCGGCGTTCAGGACCTCGGCCTCGCCCAGGGCCGAGACCGGGATCTTCGCGTCTCCCATGACCAGCGAGCCCGCCACCACGCGGATCCGCGGGGAGCCGTAGGAGCTGGTGACGACCGCGGCCACGGCCGTGCCGCCGACCAGGCCGCCGAGCAGCGGCAGCGTGCCGAACGGCAGCAGGATCAGGGCCATCGCGACGCCCACCAGGACCGAGACGAGCCACCACGTGCGGGGCGCGGTCAGGCGTTCTTCGTAAGGCTGCATGGAGCCAAGCTTGGCACGGTGAGCTGTGAGCGCTGACGCGGAGGTAAGGTCTGCGCCTGTGAGTGGTACATCTTCAGCCCTGAAGCCCCCGGCCGACGCGATAGCGCCCGTCCGGCACCCCGACGCACCCGCTCCCGGTGAGCTCATCGGTGCCCACTACGAACACTGTTTCGGCTGTGGTGCGGGGCAGGCCCACGGACTGCATCTCGCGGCGCGGGCCGGTGAAGGCGTCTGCATCACCGCGGAGTTCACCGTGCGCGAGGCGCACCAGGGCGCTCCGGGGCTCGCCCACGGCGGCGTGCTCGCGACCGCGCTCGACGAGACGCTCGGCTCGCTGAACTGGCTGCTGCGGGTGATCGCCGTGACCGGCCGCCTGGAGACCGACTTCGTGCGGCCCGTGCCGCTGGGCACCGTGCTGTTCCTGGAGGCCGAGGTCAAGGCGGTCGCCGGGCGGAAGATCTACTCGGCCGCGACCGGGCGGATCGGCGGCCCCGACGGGCCCGTCGCGGTCCGCGCCGACGCCCTCTTCATCGAGGTGAAGGTCGACCACTTCATCGACAACGGCAGGCCCGAGGAGATCAAGGCCGCCATGAACGACCCGGACCAGACCCGGCGCGCCCGCGCCTTCGAGGTGAACCCGTGACAACCCGTGCCCCGTTGGACGTACTGATCAGGCGCGTCGACCCGGAAGTGCCGCTGCCGCAGTACGCGCGGCCCGGTGACGCCGGTGCCGATCTGCGGACCACCGAATCCTGTGAACTGGCGCCCGGCGAACGGGTCGTGCTGCCCACCGGAGTGTCCATCGCGCTCCCCGAGGGGTACGCGGCCTTCGTGCACCCCCGTTCGGGGCTCGCCGCACGCTGCGGTGTCGCCCTGGTGAATGCCCCGGGGACGGTGGATGCCGGGTACCGTGGGGAGATCAAGGTGATCGTGGTGAATCTCGACCCGCGCGAGGCCGTGCGGTTCGAGCGTTTCGACCGGATTGCCCAACTGGTCGTCCAGCAGGTCGAGAAGGTGCGCTTCCAGGAGGTCGCGGAGCTTCCCGCATCGGCGCGGGCCGAGGGGGGCTTCGGGTCCACAGGTGGCCATGCCGCCGTGGGCGCGGGCTTGGTGGAGAGCGCAGGTCCGGACAGTGGTCCGGGCCGACGAACGGGTGGGAATCGATACGCATCGGTCGTATCCGACCGGGAAGGACAGTGACGTGTTCGGACGTCGCAAGAAGGACAGTGCCGCCGAGGACGCGGCGGGCGCGGACGAGCAGGTCGTCGACGGCGTGGACAGCGATGACTCCGCTGACGCCGGCGCCGCGCGGTCGCGTGTGAGGCTCGAGCCGGAGCCCCGTCCCGACGGACCCTGGGACATCTCCGAGGTCCGTGAGCCCGGCGAGGGCCGGGTGGACCTCGGCGGGCTCTTCGTGCCCGGTGTCGAGGGCATGGAGCTGCGCGTCGAGGTCGCGGGCGACGCGATCGTCGCGGCCACGGTCGTGCTCCAGGACAGCGCCATCCAGCTGCAGGGCTTCGCCGCCCCCAAGAAGGAGGGCATCTGGGGCGAGGTCCGCGAGGAGATCGCCTCCGGCATCACCCAGCAGGGCGGTGTCATCGACGAGGTCGAGGGCACCCTCGGCTGGGAGCTGCGGGCCCAGGTGCCGGTGCAGCTGCCGGACGGCACGGGTGGCGTGCAGGTCGTGCGCTTCATCGGCGTCGACGGTCCCCGCTGGTTCCTGCGCGGTGTGATCTCCGGCCAGGGCGCGGTGCAGCCGGGGGCCGCCGGGCTGCTCGAACAGATCTTCCGGGACACCGTCGTGGTGCGCGGCGAGGGCCCGATGGCGCCGCGCGACCCGATCGTCCTGAAGCTTCCCGACGACGCGCAGATGGTCGCCGAGGGCGGCGTCCAGCAGGAGCAGCAGGAGGGCTCGCGCTTCTCCGGTGGCATGGGGCAGCTGCAGCGCGGTCCCGAGATCACCGAGGTGCGCTGACCCGCCGGAGCCGAATCCAGCACGGCCGATGGGCCGCGTCCCCCATGGGGGACGCGGCCCATCGGCGTTCTCCCGTGAGGGAGCGGTCGGCTCGTCGCGGGCATTGCGGGTGATCTTCGCGTGCGCCCATACTGTGCCCGGTCGTTCGGGGGGAGACCGGTGCGGTGAGGGGACGACGGATGCCCGCCGCGGTGCGGGAGGGTCGGCACCACGGGCTTGTGCTGGGAGCGGCGGGGCTCGCCGTGCTGCTCGCCGCGACCGTGCTCGCGGCCCTGGCGACGCTCTCCGAGCGGGCCGTCGAGGGCGGGATCCAGCGGCGGCTCGCCGCGGACAGGGACGCCGTCGTCGAGGTCGCGGTGCCCCGTGAGGCGGGTCTCGGCGCTGGCGTGGACCGGTCCGTACGCGCCGTCTTCGATCGCACCTACGGCCGCGTGCCCCATCACACCTGGGCCGCGCTGCGGGCGCCCGCGGCGCGCAACAGCGAGCTCTTCGTCACCGGGCAGGACGGTCGCCCGCGCGAGGACATGACCGTCTCCGTGGTCGCCGTGCAGGGCGCGGGGCGGCATGCCGTACTGACGGCGGGGCGGTGGCCGAGGGCGGGGGCCGGGCGCGGCGAGGCCGTGCTGCCCGAGGCGCTTGCCGCCGAGCTCGGTGTGCGGCCCGGGGGGCGGTTCTCCGTACGCGGTGCGGGCGACCGGCTCGTGCGGCTCGATGTGGTCGGGCTGTACGCGACGCGGGGGCGCGCGCCTGCCGTGTGGGCGTCGCTGAGCAGTACGTCGGGGCTGCCTGACACGGTCGTCCTCGTGTCGCGGGAGGCCTTCGCCCGGGAGGCGGGGCTCGGCGCGGACTCGGTGGCTCTGTGGCTCGGGGTGCCGGACGCGCGGGGGGTGCGGCTCGGGGACATCGGGGCGCTGCGGGAGCGGGCTCAGCGGTTCGGGCGTGGTGCGGTGGGGGTTCACGTGGGCGCCGAGGGCGTTCGTGGGTCGGGGGCGCGGGCGGATGCGCGTACTCGCCGTCCCGGGGTGGGGGTCAGTGGGCTCGTCTCTGCCTCGGTCTCCACCGGGGGTGACTGCTGTCGGGAGCGGGTCGCGGCCGGGGGGCCGCCTGAAGTGACCGTGTCCGGAGGGCTGCGGCGGGCGCTCGGGCGGCTGGGGGCGCCCATCGCCGTGGCGCGCGCGGGGCTGTACGTGCCCGGCGCGTTGCTCGGCGCGCTCGCCTGCGCCGCTCTGGTGCTGACCGCGCGGCAGCTCGCCGAGCACCGGAGGCCCGAGCTCGCCCTGCTGGCCGCGCGGGGGGCCGGTACGCGAAGGCTCGCGCTCGCGACGGCCGCGCAGTGGGCCTGCGTCG
This sequence comes from Streptomyces kanamyceticus, assembly GCF_008704495.1. Classification (NCBI taxonomy): domain Bacteria; kingdom Bacillati; phylum Actinomycetota; class Actinomycetes; order Kitasatosporales; family Streptomycetaceae; genus Streptomyces; species Streptomyces kanamyceticus. The sequence goes on along the minus strand of NZ_CP023699.1, from coordinate 2,736,703 downwards.
CGGTGCCCGCGGGGTGTGCCGCGCCGTTCCTCGCCGGGCCGCTGCTGCGGGGGCTGCACGGGGCGGGGCTGCTGAGCGGCGACGTGCCCGCGTCCGCGGCGACCGGCGTGGGGTGGACGGCCGCGCTGATCGCCGTCGTGGTGCACGGCGTGGCCGTGCTGGTTCCCACGGTGCTGGCCGTGCGGGAGCGGCGGGCGGTGGCGAAGCTGCGGCTGCGGGTCGCGCGGTTCGCGGGTGCGCAGCGGTTCGGCGCGGATCTGGCGCTCGGCGCGGTCGCCGTCCTCGGCTGGCTGCAGCTGCGGCAGTACCGGTCGCCGGTGACCGGTGGCGACGGCGTCGATCCCGTCCTCGTCCTGGCACCCGTGGCGATGACGGTGGCCGCCGCGCTGCTCGCGCTGCGCTGCCTGCCGCTGGCCGCCCGGCTCGTGGACCCGCTCGCGCGGCGCGGCAGGGGGTTCGTCCTGCCGCTCGGCGGCTGGCAGTTGGGCCGCAGGGCGGCGCGGCACGCCGGGCCCGCCCTGGTCGTGACGCTGGCCCTCGCCGTCGCCGCGCTCAGCAGTACGGCCCTGGCGATCCTGGACCGGGGCGACCGGGACCAGGCGGCGTTCCAGGTGGGCGCCGATGTGCGGATCGAGCCGGGGGACGGGACGCCGCCGCAGCAGCGGCGCGCCGCGTACGAGGCGCTGCCGGGGGCCGAGGCCGTGACGCCCGTGGTCACGTCGGACGCGTACATCGGCCAGGAAGCCGTGACCGTCACGGCCGTCAACACCGCGCGCGGGCCGCTGCCTTCGCTGCGCGGCGACCTCGCGGACCGGCCGGTGCGCGACCTCGTGGCACCGCTCGGCGCGGGGGTGCCCGCGCACGGGATCGCGGTGGCGGGGGCCGGTGGAGGGGCCGAGCGCGAACTGCCGCTGCGCGTGCGGATGTCCGCGGGCGGGAGCGGGCAGCCCCGGCCGGTGCGGCTCACCGTCTTCTTCGAGGACGGGGACGGGCTGACGCGTTCGTCCGCCGTGCTGATCGAGGAGGGCGGCGCGCGGACCGTACCGCTGAAGGTGCCGGTGCGCGGCGACGTACGCATCGTGCAGCTGGAGCTGAGCATGGTGGGCGAGCGGCACCGGCGGACCTACCGGCTCACCGTCGATCAGGTGCCGGGGCTCGCGCGGCCGGCCGGGTGGCGTGACCTGCGGCAGGACGCGCCCGACCGGTACGTCGCCGGATGCCCGGGGGCCGAGCGGGAGCGGCGGGGCTCGGGGGAGGCGCCGGGGCCCGTGCTGTGCCGGGACCGGCCGGGCGCCGGGAAACTGCTCGACGCCGTGCTGCGCGGGCCCGACGGGGATCTCCGGTACCCGACCTGGGCGGTGCGGCTCGGCACCGACGGGACCGGGACGCGGCCCGCCAAGGCCGCGCCCGCGCCCGCGCTCGCCGCCGACGCGCTGCTGGACTCCGGTGCGGTGCGCGTCGGGGACACGGTCACCGTGCGGCGCGGCGTGGGCGGCAGCGCCCGGGTCAGGATCGTCGGGCGGATCGCGGCCGTGCCCGGGGAGCCGAGGGACCGGGCCCGGCTGTTCGCCGACTCCCGTGCCATGGCGGCCCAGTGGGCGCTGAGCGGGTCGCTGACGGGGGCGGAGAGCGCCTGGTGGGTGGGGGTGAAGGGGACGGAGACCGGGCCCGCGACGGCGGCGGTGCGCGAGCGGCCCGGGCTCGGCAGGGCCGTCGATGTGGCGCATGCGCGGGCGGAGTTGGCGGCGGATCCGCTGCGGCGCGGGGCGCGCGGGGCGCTCACGCTCTGCCTGCTGCTCGCGCCCGCCTTCGCGGTGATCGCGTTCACCCTGCACACGGTGCTCTCCGCGCGGGCCAGGGCGCGTGAGTTCGCGCTGCTGCGGGCCCTGGGCGTACGGAAGGGGCAGCTCGCCGCGTATCTGTGGACGGAACAGCTGGGGCTCGCCGGAGCGGCCGCGGTGCTCGGCACGCTGCTCGGGGCCGGGCTCGCCGTGCTGATCATGCCGGTGGTGACGGTGGACGCCTCGGGGGCGCCCGTCTTCCCCGGGCTCCTCACCTCGGTGCCGTGGGTGCGGGTGACGCTGACGGCGGGCGCCACCGCGCTGGTGATCTGCGCGGTGGTGAGCGTGGCGGCGCGGTTCCTGGGGCGGGTGGATCTGGCGCGGGTCCTGCGGGCCGGGGAGGACGTGTGAGGGGTGTCGTGCGGCTCGGGGGGCTGCGGTGGCGGAAGGGTGCCTGGCGGCGGGAGGGGCCGCTGCTCGGCTGTCTCGTCGCGCTGGTCGTCGTGCTCGTGGCCGTGGTCGTCGGCGGGCCCGGGGCGTGGGAGCGGCTCGCGGGCGAGGCGCTGGCCTCGCGGCTCGAACAGGCGCAGCGGGGCGTGCCCGGGGTGGTGCACAGCGCGCGGTTCGACCCGGAGGAGGCGCGGGCCGGGGAGGAGAGCGACTTCGGGGCCGATCTCGCGGCGTATGCGAGCGCCGTCGAGAACGCGTCGCCGAGCGGCCTCGGCGGCCGCATCGTGCACGACTCGACCCGGATCCAACTGCCCGGCTTGGGCGTCTCGTTGGGCCGTTGGAACCGGATGTCCGCGGTGTACGCGTCCGATGCGCCGAAGCGGGGGGCGTACGTCGAGGGGCGGGCGCCACGGGCGCGTGGCGGCGCGGTGGTGGAGCTCGCGGTGTCGGCGCGGACGCGCGAGGCGCTGGGGCTGCGGGTCGGCCAGCGGATCCCGCTGGGGCCCGGGGCGTTGCGGAACGTGGACGCCGCGGGGGTCGTCGTCGGGGTCTTCCGGGCCGGGGGCGGGGCGCGGCTGTGGAGCGAGGTGCCGTCGCTGGTGCGTCCGGGCGAGGGCGAGTTCGCCGCGCTCGTCGCGGCGCGCGGCGTCGAGGTGCTGCAGAGCCAGGCGGACGCCGAGCTCACGGTGGCGTGGAACATGCGGCTCGTCATCGGCGGGCGGGCGGCGGGGCGCTTCGTGGGGGAGCGCGGGGAGCGTGACTTCCAGCGGCTGATGGTTCAGTACGGGCCCGCCGTACGACAGGCCTCCTGCGCCTCCGGAGGGTTCGGCGGCAAGTACTGCGTGATCGGCACGCATCCGGCGACCGAGCTGGACACCGCCACCGAACTGCCCGACGCCTTCGAGGAGTTCGGGCGGCAGTGGCGGGAGGGTGCCGTGGTGATCTCGTTCGCGACGGCCTCGCTGATCGTGGTCGGGGCGGCCGCCGTGGTCGTCACCGCGCTCCTCTCCGTACGCCGCAGGGCGGACAGCGACCGGCTGCGGCGGGCGCGGGGCGCGTCGGCCGCGGGGCTCGCCCTGGAGTGCGCGGCGCGGATCTCGCCCGTCGTGCCGCTCGGCTTCGCGGGCGGCTGCGCGGTCGCGGGGGCGGTGCTGGGGGACGCGCCCGCGTACGGCGCCGGGCTCGCTGTCGCGGTGCTGTGCTGGCTGCCCGCGCCCGTCCTGACGTGGGGCGCGCTGCGGGACGGGGCCGTGCTCAGGGACCGGGGTCCTGTGGGGGCGGGGCGCAGGATCGTCGTCGAGGTCATGGTGCTCGTGCTGGCGGCGGGCGGCGTGTTCGCGCTGCGGGCGCGCGGTACGGAGGGGGTCGCGGGGCCCGATCCGCTGCTCGCCGCCGTGCCCGCGCTGCTCGGACTCGCCACCGTCACCGTACTGGTGCGCTGCTACCCGCTGCCGGTGCGCCTTGTGGCGCGATGGTCGGCCAGATGGCGCGGCGCCGTGCCCCTCATCGCCCTGTCCCGGGCCGCCAAGGAGGCGCCCGCGCGGGGCCTGGCCCTGCTCGTCCTCGTGGTGACGCTCGCCGGTGCGGTCTTCGGCGGGCTCGTTTCGGGGACGCTGGCGGAAGGCCGCAGGGACGCGGTGGCGTGGGAGGTGGGCGCCGACGCGTCGTACGTCGGCGCGGGACGCGACCCGGAAACGGCCGACCGCCTGGCACGCGCGCGTGGCGTACGGAACACGGTGACGGTACGACAGCTCCGGGTCGACCCGATCAGCGCCACGGACGGCGGCCGCTACGGAATCGCCAACTTGATCGGCGTGGACGGCACCAAGCTGCGCGCCGCGCGGGGGAGTTCGGCGGCGGGGCGGGCGTTGGGGGAGGCGGGGATCGGTGAGTCGGGGGCGGGGCTGGTGTCGTCACCGGCTTCGCCGAGTTCGTCCTCAATCGCCGGACGGGCTGATATCCGCCTGCGGGCCGCATTCCGTGTGCGGGCCGGATCCCCCGCCGCTGCGGGGGAGATTCCCGTGCTGGCCGATGCCGCGCGGGTCGGGGAGGTCTTGAGCTTCGCCTGGCACGGGAAGGGCGTGCGGATGCGGGTCGTGGGGGCGCTGCCCGATGACGTGGTGCGGGATCCCGCGCTCGGGCCCGTGCGGCGTGCCGCCGAGGACAGGGAGCACCTGCTGCTCGCCGACAACCGGGACCTGACCCGCTTCGCCGCCGCCGACTTCGAGGCGTACGCGCTCCTGCTGTACGGGTCGGGGCTCGACACCGACGAGCTGCGCTCCCTCGTGCCGCGCGCCGCCCCCGGCGCCGTCACCGGCGAGCTCCGCATCCGCGCCGAGGAGCAGGCGGAGGCCGCGGACGACGGGCTGATCGCGGCCATGACCACCGCGCACACCGCCTGCGCCGCCCTCACCGTGCTGCTCGCGCTGCTCGCCCTCGTCCTCGAACTCCTGCTCTCCGCCCCCGCGCGCGGCCGCACCACGGCCCGGCTGCGCACCCTGGGCCTCGGCGGCCGCGCCACCTCCGCCCTGCACCTGCTGCAACTGCTGCCCCTGGTGCTCGCGGCCGTCGCGGGCGGCGTCGTGCTCGGCCTGACGCTGCCCGCGCTGCTCGGCCCCGCCCTGGACCTGCGGGAGTTCACCGGCGGCCCCGCCGCGCCCGCCTCGCACACCGATGTGCTGTTCACCGCGGCCCTCGGCGCGGGACTGTGCGTCCTGGTCGCCGCCGCGGTGGGTGTGGAGACCTGGCTCGGACGGCGCCGGGGGCTCGGCGCCGTCCTGCGACTCGGGAGGTCGGATGACTGATATGGAGGACATGACGGAGATGTCCGAACTGGCTGGTCTTGAGGTGCGGGCCCGCGCCGCCGCCCGGCCCGTGGCCGACGAGGGCCTCGTCGTCTGCGACAACCTCGTCCGCGTCTACCGCACCGACGAGGTCGAGGTGCAGGCGCTCCAGGGCCTCGACCTCGTCGTCGGTGACGGCGAGTGCGTGGCCCTGGTGGGGGCGTCGGGGTCCGGCAAGTCCACGCTCCTCTCGATCCTCTCGGGCCTCGACCTGCCCACGGCGGGCCGCGCGAAGGTGGCGGGCCACGACCTGCTCGCGATGGGCCGCAGGGAGCGCCTCGGCTACCGCAGGCGCACCGTCGGCTTCGTCTGGCAGCAGACCGGACGCAACCTGCTGCCCTATCTGACCGCCCTGGAGAACGTGGCGCTGCCGATGAAGTACGCGCGCGTGCCGCGCCGTTCGCGCCTGGAGCGGGCCGCCGAACTCCTCGGCGTACTCGGTGTCGCGTACTGCCGCGACCGGCGCCCCGCCGAGCTCTCCGGCGGCGAACAGCAGCGCGTCGCCGTCGCGGTGGCCACCGCCAACTCGCCGCGCGTGCTGCTCGCCGACGAGCCCACCGGCGAGCTGGACACGGCGAGCGGCGCCGACGTCTTCGCGGCCCTTCGCCGCGCCAACGAGGAGCTCGGCGCGACCGTCCTCGTCGTCACCCACGACCCGCTCGTCTCGGACCAGGTGCGCCGCACCGTACGCATCCGTGACGGCCGTACGTCCGCGGAGACCCTCCGCGAACAGGGCGGCGAGGGCGCGGAGTTCACGGTTCTGGACCGGGTGGGGCGGCTTCAGCTGCCGACGGAGTACGTGGAGCGGTACGGGCTGAGGGGGCGCGTGCGGCTCACGGCGGAGCCGGACCACGTGGGCGTATGGCCCGATACGCCCGGAGACGCTGAGCAAGGGCTTTAACTTCACGCCTTGACGGAAGCCTGGTCCGTACCTATGGTCACGGGCCAACGCGCGCGTTCAGAAAGGCACTTGAAGTTCACATACGAGAACGGATGGTCCCCCCATGCCGGATGCCCCCGCACGCCATCGTCGCCGCGGCACACGCCTCTCCACAGGTGCGGCCGTCGCCTCCACGGCGGCGGCCCTCGTCGCCGGACTCCTCGCCTGGCCGGGAGCCGGGAAGGCCGACGCGGCCCCGACAGACTTCGCCCACCCCGGAGTCACCGTCTCCCGCGGCCAGCTCGACCTCGCCCGTGAGAAGGTCACCGCGGGCGCCCAGCCCTGGAAGTCCGCCTACGACCAGATGATGGGCAGCAAGTACGCCTCCCTCTCCCGCGCCCCCAAGCCCCGCGCGGTCGTCGAGTGCGGCTCCTACTCCGACCCCAACCACGGCTGCACCGACGAGCGCGAGGACGCCATCGCGGCGTACACCACCGCCCTCGCCTGGTACCTCACGCGTGACGAGCGCTACGCGAAGAAGTCCATCGAGCTGATGGACGCCTGGTCGGGCACGATCAAGGACCACACCAACAGCAACGCCCCGCTGCAGACCGGCTGGGCGGGCTCCAGCTGGCCGCGCGCCGCCGAGATCATCAAGCACACGTACACCGGATCCTGGGCGAACTCGGGCCGCTTCGCGACCATGTTGCGCACGGTCTATCTGCCCGAGGTCATCAACGGCTCGAAGTCCAACGGCAACTGGGAGCTGTCGATGATGGAGGCCGCCGTCGGCATCTCCGTCTTCCTGGAGGACAAGGCGTCCTACGACAAGGCGATGGCCACCTTCCGCACGCGCACGGCCGCCTACGTCTATCTCGCCTCCGACGGGCCGCTGCCGAAGACCGTGCCCAAGCAGAACCTCGACACCCGCGAGAAGATCGTCAAGTACTGGCAGGGCCAGGGGACGTTCACCACCGGGCTCACCCAGGAGACCTGCCGCGACTTCACCCACACCGGATACGGCCTCTCCGCGATCTCGCACATCGCCGAGACCAGCCGCATCCAGGGCCAGGACCTCTACGGCACGGACGTCGGCGAACGGCTGCGCCAGGGCCTCGGCTTCCAAGCCAAGTACGAACTGGGCGAGGCGCCGCCCGCCTCGCTCTGCGAGGGCACGATCAAGCGGGGCCTCGGACCGGTCACCGAGATCGGCTACAACGCACTCGCCGGACGCCTCGGCCACCCCATGGGCAATACCCAGAAGCTCACCGAACGCAACCGCCCGGCGGGCTCCAACAACCTCTTCGTGGCCTGGGAAACCCTGACCCACGCGGACAATCCGCGCTGATCCAGCCCTTGTCGGGCCGGGCATCGGGTGACAATACTGGCGCCCGGCCCCTGCGGACCCAGGGGCGTACCAGGGGAGTGTGCAGTGGTCGTGGGCGCCGGGGACATGGTCGTCGTGGAGGATCTCCACCGGACGTACGGCAGCGGGGCCTCCGCCGTGCACGCGTTGCGCGGGGTCTCCTTCAGCGTGCCGCGCGGTGAGCTCGTCGCCCTCAAGGGGCGCTCGGGATCCGGCAAGACCACACTGCTCAACCTCGTCGGCGGGCTCGACGCCCCCGACGCGGGCCGGATCACCGTCGACGGCCTGGAGCTCGGGAGCCTCGGCGAGAGCGGCCTCCTGGAGCTGCGCAGGGACCGGGTCGGCTTCATCTTCCAGTCCTTCGGCCTCATCCCCATCCTCAGTGCCGCCGAGAACGTCGGCGTACCCCTGCGGCTGTGCAGGACGGACCCGCGCGAGCGGGAGGAGCGGGTCGCCCTGCTCCTCGCCCTCGTCGGTCTCGCGGACCACGCCGAGCAGCGCCCGGGCGAGCTCTCCGGAGGGCAGCAGCAGCGGGTTGCCATCGCCCGCGCCCTCGCGAACAAGCCCGCGCTGCTGATCGCGGACGAGCCCACCGGGCAGCTCGACGCGGAGACGGGGCTCGCGGTGATGGAGCTGCTCCGCGCGGTCGTGCGCAGCGAGGGCGTCACCGCACTGGTCGCCACCCACGACGCGACGCTGCTCGGCCTCGCCGACCGGGTGCTCGAACTGGGCGACGGCGAGATCGTCGAGCACGGAGCCGCCCCCGCCCTGCACGCGTAGCAGGCACAGCGCGCACAAGGTCCACATCCCGCCCGCATCAGGGTTATGTCAAGGAGCGCGCCCCCGTACCCCCTCGTCCGTAATGCCGGAATTGGTGGCCGTAAGGTCGACGCTGCGTACACAGCAGTTTCGGGAAGACAATGGGGCCATGGCACGCGGCAAGCTTCGGATATACCTCGGTGCGGCACCGGGCGTCGGCAAGACGTACGCGATGCTCTCCGAGGCACATCGCCGTGTCGAGCGCGGCACCGACTGCGTGGTCGCGTTCGTGGAGCACCACGACAGGCCGCGCACCGAGGTGATGCTGCACGGCCTGGAGCAGGTGACCCGCAAGGACCTGGAGTACCGGGGCACGGCGTTCACCGAGATGGACGTGGACGCGGTCCTGGAGCGCGCCCCCGCCGTCGCCCTGGTCGACGAGCTCGCCCACACCAACGTCCCCGGATCGCGCAACGCCAAGCGCTGGCAGGACGTGGAGGAGCTCCTCCAGGCGGGCATCGACGTCGTCTCCACCGTGAACATCCAGCACCTGGAGTCCCTCGGCGACGTCGTGGAGTCCATCACCGGCGTACGACAGCGCGAGACGGTGCCCGACGAGGTGGTGCGCCGCGCCGACCAGATCGAGCTGGTCGACATGTCGCCCCAGGCGCTGCGCCGCCGCATGGCGCACGGCAACATCTACAAGCCGGACCGCATCGACGCCTCCCTCTCCAACTACTTCCGGCCGGGCAACCTCACCGCCCTGCGCGAACTCGCGCTGCTCTGGGTCGCCGACCGCGTGGACGAGTACCTCCAGCAATACCGGGGCGAGCACAACATCCGCTCCACCTGGCAGGCCCGCGAGCGCATCGTCGTGGGCCTGACCGGCGGGCCCGAGGGCCGCACGCTGATAAGACGCGCGTCCCGCATGGCCGCCAAGGGCTCGGGCAGCGAGATCCTCGCCGTCTACATAGCCCGCAGCGACGGCCTGACCGCCGCGTCGCCCAAGGAGCTCGCGCTCCAGCGCACCCTCGTCGAAGACCTCGGCGGCACCTTCCACCACGTCATCGGCGACGACATACCGGCCGCGCTCCTCGACTTCGCGCGCGGCGTCAACGCCACCCAGATCGTCCTCGGCTCCTCGCGCCGCAAGACCTGGCAGTACGTCTTCGGGCCCGGCGTCGGCGCGACCGTCGCCCGCGAATCGGGACCCGACCTCGACGTCCACATCGTCACGCACGGCGAGGTGGCCAAGGGGCGCGGCCTGCCCGTCGCGCGCGGCGCGCGGCTCGGCCGCTCCCGGATCATCTGGGGCTGGCTGGTAGGCGTCGGCGGCCCGAGCCTCCTGACGGTGCTGCTCACCAACATCGACGCCGACCTCGGTCTCGCCAACGACATGCTGCTGTTCCTGACGCTGACCGTGGCGGCCGCGCTGGTCGGCGGCCTGCTCCCGGCCCTGGCCTCGGCGGCGTTCGGCTCGCTGCTCCTCAACTACTACTTCACACCGCCGCTGCACCTGTGGACGGTCTCCAACAACAAGAACATCGTCGCCATCGCCGTCTTCGTGGGCGTCGCGGTGTCGGTGGCCTCCGTCGTGGACCTCGCGGCCCGGCGCACCCATCAGGCGGCCAGGCTGCGCGCCGAATCGGAAATACTGTCGTTCCTCGCGGGCAGCGTGCTGCGCGGCGAGACCAGCCTGGAGGCCCTCCTGGAACGGGTCCGCGAGACCTTCGCCATGGAGTCCGTCGCCCTCCTGGAGCGCGCGGGGGACACCGACCCCTGGACCTGCGCGGGCAGCGTCGGCGACGGCCGTCCGATGGTCCGGCCCGAGGACGCCGACGTGGACATGCCCGTCGGTGACCACATGGCCCTCGCGCTCTCGGGCCGGGTGCTGCCCGCGGAGGACCGCCGCGTCCTCGCCGCGTTCGCCGCGCAGGCCGCCGTCGTCCTGGACCGCAAGCGCCTGCAGTCCGAGGCCGACCAGGCCCGCGCGCTCGCCGAGGGCAATCGCATCCGCACCGCGCTGCTCGCCGCCGTCAGCCACGACCTGCGTACGCCGCTCGCGGGCATCAAGGCCGCCGTGTCCTCGCTGCGTTCCGACGACGTCGAATGGTCCGAGGAGGACGAGGCGGAACTCCTGGAGGGCATCGAGGACGGCGCCGACCGCCTGGAACACCTGGTCGGCAACCTCCTGGACATGTCCCGCCTGCAGACCGGCACCGTCACCCCGCTCATCCGCGAGATCGACCTCGACGAGGTCGTGCCGATGGCGCTCGGCGGCGTACCCGACGGCAGCGCGGAACTCGACATCCCCGAGACGCTGCCGATGGTCGCCGTCGACAAGGGCCTCCTGGAGCGCGCGGTCGCCAACATCGTCGAGAACGCCGTGAAGTACGCCCCCCACGGCGAGCCCGTGAAGGTCTCCGCGAGCGCCCTGGGCGAGCGCGTGGAGGTCCGCGTGGTGGACCGCGGCCCCGGCGTCCCCGATACCGCCAAGGACCGCATCTTCGCGCCGTTCCAGCGCTACGGTGACGCTCCGCGCGGTGCGGGCGTGGGCCTGGGCCTCGCGGTCGCCCGCGGCTTCGTCGAGGCGATGGGCGGCACGCTCACCGCCGAGGACACCCCGGGCGGCGGCCTCACCATGGTCCTCACCCTGCGGGCGGCGGCCGGACGGCCGCCGGTCCGCCCCGATCTCTCCGCCCAGGTCACCTCGTGACCCGGGACCAGGCCCAGCTCCAGAAGCCGGAAAGGCAGGTACGCATGACCCGGGTGCTCGTGGTCGACGACGAGCCGCAGATCGTACGCGCCCTCGTGATCAACCTGAAGGCGCGCAAGTACGAGGTGGACGCGGCCCCCGACGGCGCGACGGCGCTGCAGCTCGCCGCGGCCCGCCACCCCGACGTGATCGTGCTCGACCTCGGTCTGCCCGACATGGACGGCGTGGAGGTCATCAGGGGCCTGCGCGGCTGGACGCGCGTGCCGATCCTCGTCCTCTCCGCCCGGCACAGCTCGGACGAGAAGGTCGAGGCGCTGGACGCGGGCGCGGACGACTACGTCACCAAGCCCTTCGGCATGGACGAGCTCCTCGCCCGGCTGCGCGCCGCCGTCCGCAGGGCCGAGCCCACCGGCTCCGGCGACGACGACGTCATGGTGGACACCGAGGACTTCACCGTCGACCTGGCCGCCAAGAAGGTCAACAGGGGCGGCCGCGACGTGCGCCTGACCCCCACGGAGTGGCACCTCCTGGAGGTCCTGGTCCGCAACACGGGCCGCCTGGTCAGCCAGAAGCAGCTGCTCCAGGAGGTCTGGGGCCCCTCGTACGGCACGGAGACGAACTACCTGCGCGTCTACATGGCACAGCTGCGCCGCAAGCTGGAGACGGACCCCGCGCACCCGCGGCACTTCATCACCGAACCGGGGATGGGCTACCGCTTCGAGAAGTGACCGGATTGCTGGCTTCAGCGACCGCCGGAACGGGTACTGAGCGGGCATAAGCACAGATGAGCGCACCCCATGCCGCTGTGTCCACGTCCCCCGGTACGCTTCTGTTATGAGTGCTGTTCCTGGTTCCGAAAAGCCGGCAGGCCGTTTCCGGCGCATGCTCGACCGGCTGTCCTCCTCCCAGGAGGACCTGGAGTCGGAGGAGCTGCGTGAGGACGCCGAGACGGCGGGATGCGTCCGCATCGGCGACTGCCACGACCGCCAGATCGTCACCGTTACTGGTACCTTGCGCACGGTCACCCTGCGGCCACGCGCCGGAGTCCCGGCCCTGGAGGCCGAGCTCTTCGACGGTTCGGCGGCGCTGGACGTGGTGTGGCTCGGCAGGCGCTCCATCGTGGGGATCGAACCGGGGCGCAAGCTGATCGCGTCCGGCCGGATCTCGATGAGCAGGGGCCGCCGGGTGCTCTTCAACCCGAAGTACGAACTCAGACCCCTCGGACGGGAGTAGCCGGTGACGTCCCTCGACAAGCCGACGGACCAGGGAAACACGGATCAGGACGCCGATTCCAGGGCCGTGACCGAAGCCGCGCTCTTCGAGGCATTCGGCGGCGTGCGGGGCATGGTGGAGACGGTCGTACCCGGCCTGCTCTTCGTGACCATCTTCACGATCAACAAGGACCTGCACATGTCGGCCATCGCGGCCCTCGCGGTGTCCCTGGTGCTCGTCGTGGTCCGGCTGGTCATGAAGGACACCGTCAAGCACGCCTTCAGCGGAGTCTTCGGTGTGGCCTTCGGTGTGGTCTTCGCGATGATGACCGGCAACGCGAAGGACTTCTACCTGCCCGGCATGCTCTACACGCTGGGCCTCGCCCTGGCGTACATCATCACGACCCTCGCGGGCGCCCCGCTGATCGGCCTGATCCTGGGCCCGGTCTTCAAGGAGAACCTCTCCTGGCGGACCCGCAATCCGGGCCGCAAGAAGGCGTACGCCAAGGCCAGCTGGGCCTGGGGCCTGATCCTGCTCGCCAAGTGCGCGATCCTCTTCCCGCTCTACTGGTGGGGGGACACCACGCAGTTCGGCTGGGTCCTGGTCGCCCTGAAGATCCCGCCGTTCCTGCTCGCCGTCTATCTGACCTGGGTCTTCCTGGCGAAGGCGCCGCCGCCGATTGACGTCTTCGCTGAGATGGAAGCGGCGGAGAAGGAAGAGGAAGCGCGTAAGGCCGCGCGGCCTTAACGGACTTCGGCATGCGCCCCGGACGGGGCGCGCCCCGTAGGGGCGCGGGGAACTGCGCGCTCAGCCCCCACGCACCCGCAGGTGCGACGTGAACGCGAGGGGGGGCGCCCGGACTGATCCGGGCGCCCCCCCTCGCGTCATTCTTGGCTGCCGCGCCGTCGTGGCTGGTCGCGCAGTTCCCCGCGCCCCTTACGGGGCGCACTGCCCCGTGCCGCTTAGGGGGCAGCCTCCTCGCGGCGTACCGAGAGAAGGTCCTCCAGCTGCTCCTCACGCGCCTGCGCCGCGACGAAGAGGAGTTCGTCGCCCGCCTCCAGGGAATCGTCGGGCGTCGGCGCCAGCACCCGCGTGCCGCGGATGATCGTGACCAGGGACGTGTCCTCGGGCCACTGGACGTCGCCGACCCGTGTGCCCGCGAGGGCCGACTCGGGCGGCAGCGTCAGTTCGACGAGGTTCGCGTCGCCGTGGCTGAAGCGGAGCAGCCGGACGAGATCGCCGACGCTCACCGCCTCCTCGACGAGCGCGGACATCAGACGCGGCGTGGAGACCGCGACGTCGACGCCCCAGGACTCGTTGAAGAGCCACTCGTTCTTGGGGTTGTTCACGCGGGCGACGACCCTCGGGACGCCGTACTCGGTCTTGGCGAGCAGCGAGACGACGAGGTTGACCTTGTCGTCGCCGGTCGCGGCGATCACGACGTTGCAGCGCTGAAGCGCCGCCTCGTCGAGCGAGGTGATCTCGCAGGCGTCGGCGAGCAGCCACTCGGCCTGCGGGACGCGCTCGACCGAGATGGCGGTCGGCGCCTTGTCGATGAGAAGGACCTCGTGGCCGTTCTCCAGGAGCTCACCGGCGATGGAACGGCCCACCGCACCGGCTCCGGCAATGGCGACCCTCATCACTGACCGCCCTCCTCGGGGCCTTCGGCGAATGCCGCCTCGACCTTGTCCACGTCACCGGTGCGCATCATCACGTGCACCAGATCGCCTTCCTGCAGCACCGTCTGCGAGGTCGGCAGGACCGCCTCGCCCAGCCGGGTGAGGAAGGCGACGCGTACGCCGGTCTCCTCCTGGAGCTGGCTGATCTTGTGCCCGATCCACGCGGTCGACGCGTGCACCTCGGCGAGCTGCACACCACCGGTGGGGTCGCGCCACAGCGGCTCGGCGCCGGACGGGAGCAGCCTGCGCAGCATCTGGTCGGCGGTCCAGCGGACCGTGGCGACCGTCGGGATGCCCAGGCGCTGGTAGACCTCCGCGCGGCGCGGGTCGTAGATGCGGGCCGCGACGTTCTCGATGCCGAACATCTCGCGGGCGACCCGCGCGGCGATGATGTTCGAGTTGTCGCCGCTGGAGACGGCGGCGAAGGCGCCCGCCTCCTCGATGCCCGCCTCGCGCAGGGTGTCCTGGTCGAAGCCGACGCCGGTCACCCGGCGGCCGCCGAAACCGGAGCCGAGGCGGCGGAAGGCCGTGGGGTCCTGGTCGACGACCGCGACCGTGTGCCCCTGTTGTTCAAGGTTCTGCGCGAGAGCGGATCCGACTCTCCCGCAGCCCATGATGACGATGTGCACCTGTCCTTTACCCCGCACTCCTGGTCATCCCGCTGACCTGCGAAAACATCGTGCTCACTCTTCTCTCTCAGTTCTGCTGGCAACAACGGGGCAACAGCGTGCGGCGTTGCCAAGAGACGAGCTTAAGCCGCAACAGCGCCCTTGTACTCACCCGTGTGCTCACCCGCGTCCGATCGCGGGCTGATAGGCGCCCGATAGTCCCCTTCCGTGCACTGGGTGGGGACAGGGCGGCTGAGGCGCCGAGGGTCGGACGAGGGTGGCGGGCATGGTGGCGAACAGGCTTGGCGGGGACTTCACCGGGGCGGTGCTCGGCCCCGGCGACCCGGCGTACGACGCGGCGCGCCGGGTGTGGAACGGCACGGTCGACCGGCGGCCCGCGCTGATCGCCCGCTGTCACGGTGCGGGTGACGTCGCCGCGGCGCTGCGGTACGCGGTGGCCGAGGGGCTCCCCGTCTCGGTACGCGGCGGTGGGCACAACGTCGCGGGTACCGCGGTCGCCGACGGTGCGCTCCTGATCGACCTGTCGCCGATGCGTGCGGTGACGGTAGACGCGGCCGCCGGGCTCGCTGTCGCCGAGGGCGGCTGTCTCCTGGGCGACCTGGACGCTGCCACCACGCCGTACGGCCTCGCCTGCCCCGCGGGTGTGGTCTCGCACACCGGGCTCGGCGGGCTCGCGCTGGGCGGCGGCTACGGCTGGCTCGCCCGGAAGTGGGGCCTGACCTGCGACCACCTGGAGGCCGCCGAGGTCGTCCTGGCCGACGGGAGCATCGTCGAGGTGACCGGCCACCGGCACCCCGAGCTGCTGTGGGCGCTGCGCGGCGGCGGCGGGAACTTCGGCGTGGTCACCCGCTTCACGCTGCGGCTGCGGCCGGTCGGGCCCGTGTACCTCCGGCGCGCGGTGTACCCCGTGGCCCAGGCGGGCCCGGTCCTCGCCGCCTACCAGGAGTTCGCCGAGGCGCAGGGCGCGGACCTGCACGCGGTCGGCACGCTGCGGTGCGCGGCGGCGAACGCCTGGGTGCCCGCGGAGCTCGACGGGCGGCCCGCGCTGTACCTCTCCACCGCCTGGTTCGGCGACCCGGCCTACGGCCACACCGTCACCGAAGCCCTGCACGGCGCCGTCGCCCCCGCCGGGGCCGCCGAGGAAGTCCTCCCGTACGCCGCGCTCCAGGCACTCGGCGACACGTCCGAGCCGCACGGCCACCGCTACTACACCAAGTCCTGCTACCTCACCGGAATGTCGGCCGCCGCGGACGAACTCGCCGCCGCCACGACGGAGATCACGGCGCCGCTCTCCACGATCGACTTCGAGTTCCTGCGCGGCGCCATCGCCGAGGACGGCGGACACTCCGCCTTCCCCAACCGCGACGCCCCCTACATCTGCACCGCCTCCGCGCACTGGACCGACGCGGCCGACGACGACCGCAACGCCGCGTGGTCCCGGCGCACCATCGGGCGGCTCGACTCCTGGCGGCACCACGGCGTCTACGTCAATTACCAGGAGGACAGCGGGAATTCCCGCGCCATGGACACCTACGGCGGTCCCCGCTACCGGCAACTCGCCGAGGTGAAAAGGAAGTACGACCCGCACAACCTCTTCCGAGGCAATCAGAACATCCGCCCCAGCGAATGAATTCATGAGCCAGCAGTCGTGAGTGAGAAGGAGTGAGGATCATGCAGAAGAGCATCATGGAGACCGCCGGGCACTTCGCGCCGCCGCGCACCTGGGGCGCGGAACCGGACGCCTTCATCCGCGCACTGCGCTCCCCTTGGTACGGCCTGGTCGCCGATCTGGAGGACCTGGTGCTCAGGGCGACCGTGGAGTACGCCCACTCCCGCGGCCTGCGGGCGATGTACCTGCCGATGACGACGCGGACCATCACCTGCCCGTCCGGGCTCGGCAGCGACTCGGAGCCGGTGCCGGTGACGGTCTCCGGAGTGGACACCTATCTGCCCGACTCCATGCAGTTCCTCCTGGAGTACGGCTGCAGGCTCGCGCCCGGCGGCTGCTACAACGTCCTGCCGTCCTTCCGCGGCGAGCAGCCCGACCGCACGCACCTGGGCCAGTACGTCCACAGCGAGGCCGAAATCCCGGGCGGGCTCGACGACTTGATCGAGTACGTCGAGGGCTACGTGCGCCACCTGGCGGGCAGCATGCTCGACCAGTACGGGGCCAGGCTGACCGAACGGGCGGGCGACGTCGCGCACCTGGAGCGGATGGCCGGGCACTCCGGCGGCTTCGAGCGGCTCACCTTCGACGAGGCGGCCCACCTGCTCAGGAACGACGAGGGCACCATCCGCGACGAGGGCGACTGGCGCACGCTCACCAAGCGCGGGGAGCACCTGCTCATGGAGCGGGTCAGCGAATTCGTCTGGGTCACCCACTTCGACCACCTCTCCAACCCCTTCTACCAGGCCTTCTCGGACAGCACTCAGCGCAGCGCCAACAATGCCGACCTGCTGTTCGGCATGGGCGAGGTGGTCGGTTCCGGGGAGCGGCACATCGGCAGCGGCGACGTACGCAAGGCGCTCGCCATGCACGACGTGCCGGAGCGCGACTACGCCTGGTACGTGAACATGAAGGACGAATTCCCCATGCACACCTCCGGGTTCGGCATGGGCGTCGAGCGGTTCTTGATGTGGGTCCTCAAGCACGACGACATCCGTGACATTCCGCTGATCTCGCGGGTCGCCGAGGAGAAGTCGTGGCCCGAGAGCGTCGACCGTCCCTGAGAACGTCCCGCCCCCCGTACGCAAGGAGTTCTGGGCATGCCGAAAATCCTCTTCGCCAATCCCAACAGCCGCGCCATGGTGGCGCGTCCCGAGGACATACCCGTCGACGTACGGCCGTTCTACGACGTCATCGGCGACCGGCTTCTCTGGTCGCTGGAGAGCGGTGACATCGCCGTCATTCCCGGGCCCGTCAACAAGGACTTCCTGGGCTATCTCGCCGACACGCTCGGCCTGTTGCCGGAGGAATTCACCGTACTGAGCCTGCGCGACCACGCCTCGGCGAGCTGGTACCCGGACAGCAATCCCGGGCTCGTCGAGGAGCTGCGCGACCGCATCGCGGCGAGCGGCGTCGGCGCGGACGCGTGGACCGTCGGCTGCTATCTGCACGACAGGGACGTCGCCCGCTGGGAGACGCTGCTCGGGGTCGGTCACGTCGAAGCGCGGCCGTTCGCGCAGAACATGGTCGAACTGGTCAACACCAAGTCGGTGTTCCGCGCCCTCGCGCTCGCCGCCGGGGTGCCGGTGCCGGAGGGGCGCGTCACCGACCCCGGCGCGGAACTCATCGACGCCGTCACGGAGTTGATGCCCCGTACGGGATCGGTGATCGTCAAGCAGGACCAGAACTCCGGCGGCGACGGCAACGTCCTGGTGACCACCGACCCCGACGTGGTCGGCCTCGGCGCCTACCGGGTGCTGCGGATCGCGGGCACGGGACGGGCGCGGGTGCGCGACGCGCTCGCCGAGGTGGGCCTCGCCGAGCCGCCGGTGCTGCCGCGCTACACCGCGGGCGCGCGCATCGTCGTGGAGGTCTACCACCCGTACGCCAAGACGCTCTCCTCGGAGCTGTACGTCCCGACGCACACCGCGCCGGTGCTGCTCAACTACGGCGACATGCGCATGGAGCCGGTGTGGAAGGGCTACGTCTTCCCGCCGCAGGACCTGGCGGGCCCTGACCATGCCCAACTCTGCGCCGACAGCCAGCAGATCGCGCTGCTCGCCCAGCGCATCGGCTACCACGGGCTCATCAACATCGACGCCGTACTCGACCAGCGGGGGCGGATGCTCTACACCGAGTTCAACGGGCGGGCCGGCGGTGCCACGAACATCGACGTCATCGCCCGGAGGCTGCTCGGTGCGGACTATCTGCGTACGCATGTCGTCGTGTCCCACAACTCGCTGCCCGCGCGGAGTCTGGGGGAGTTGCTCGCCCATCTGCGGGCGGCTGGGCAGCTGTTCTCCGCGGAGCGGGGGCACGGGGTGATCGTTGCCACGGACAGCACCCAGACGACCGGGACCGTCGAGCTGGTCTCCATCGGGCTTGACCGGGCACAGGCCGAGGGCCTGGAGGCGGAGGTCGAGGAGCATCTGCGCCGTGCGGAGGCGCCGTCCGTCTGAGAGCTTCCGCCGGACCGTGCATTCCTGCGGGGCCGTTGTGGCTGGTCGCGCAGTTCCCCGCGCCCCTGACGGGGCGCGGCTCTCCCCCTCAACTTCTCGCCTGGAGGCGTCATGCGCATCGGAATTCTCGGCTGGGACCGGGAGGAGACGGAGTCGGTCGGGCTGTCGCACGCGGGGAAGGAGCGCGGGCACGACGTCGCGCTCTTCACGCTCGACGACATCGCGCTGACCCGCACCGACTCGGGCTCCGAACCCACCGCTCTCGGCATTCCCGTCCGTCACTTCGACGTCATCGTGTCCCGGGCCGAGCTGAGGCCCGCCACCTTCCAGGCCGACCACGAGCGCTACGCGCTGCTCAGCGAGGTCCCCGGCGTCACCGTGCTCGACCCGGCCTTCACCTATCTCACCGCCGAGTGCAAGCTGCAGGGCCTGCACCGGCTCGCCGCCGCGGGGCTGCCCGTGGCGCCCACCCGGTCCTGCGGCTCGCTCGCGGACGTCACCGACGCCCTGGACGAGTGGGGGCCCCTGGTCCTGAAGCCGTCCTTCGGCTACGGCGGTACGGACGTGGAGCGGGTCTTCGACGTCCGGTCGGACCCGGCCGACCGGGCCGTGGTCGACCGGCTGTTCGCGACGTATCCGGTCCTGGTCTGCCAGCCCTACCTGCCGCACCCGGACGGGGACGTACGCATCACGCTGGTCGGCGACGAAGCGGTGCTCAACTGCCGTCGCGTACCGGCCGGTGGCGGGCTCTGGAAGGCCAACATCATGCAGGGCGCCACGTCCGTGCCCTTCGAGGCGGACGAGGAACTGCTCGACGTCTCGCGCAGGGCGGCCCGGCTCATGGGCATCACGATCGCGGCCCTGGACTTCCTGCCGAGCCCGGACGGCTATCGGATCGTCGAGATCAACAACACCCCCGGCTGGTATTTCGTCGACGAGGAGGAGCAGCGGCGCATCTGCCATGCGGTCCTCCGGTTCGTGGAGCGGACGGTATGACGAGCGTGCAGGAACCACCCGCGTCAGAGGCAGAGGAGACGACGGCGGAGGCCGGGCGCGGGCGCGGGGCAGGTCGGCTCCGGGCGGTCGCCGAGCTGCCGCGCGCCGTGAAGCTCGGCCTGGCCACGCTCTTCGTCATGAACGCCGCGACGTACGTGGCGTTCCCGCTGCTCGCCGTGAAGCTGACCACCGTCGACCACGCGTCCGCCGTGCAGATCGGCACCACGCTGACCGTCTTCCTGCTCGCCGCGCGCCTTACACCCGTCGTGGCGGGGCCGCTCGCCGACCGGTACGACCCGCGCATCGTCATGGCGATCGGCGCGCTCGCGCGCGCCATCGGCTTCCTCGGGCTCGGCCTCGGCCACGGCACGGGGCAGCTCCTCGTCTCGGCGTTCCTCGCCGGTGTGGGGGCGATCTACGAGGCGCCGGTCAGCGCGATGCTCGCCGCCCAGCCCGAACCCCTCAGGTCCCGTGCCTTCGCCCTGGAGAACGCGCTCCTGAACGCCGGGGTGATCGGCGGCCCCGCGCTGGCCGCCGCGCTGCTCGCGGTCGGGCCGCGGGCGCCGTTCGTCGCCAGCGGAGTGCTCTTCGTGCTGCTGCTCCTGGTGGTCCGCGGGATCACGATGCCCGGCGGCGGTGACAGCGAACAGGAGGCGCCGCAGAGCGTGTTGCGGCACTTCAAGAACGTCCTCGGGCATCGCTGGTTCGTCGGCTTCTGGCTGCTGATGCTGCCCTGGTGGTTCCTCTTCACCCAGCTGGGCGTCGCGGTACCGCTGCGCTCGGACGCGCTGGCCGACACCAGCTGGATCAGCGTGCTCTACCTGGCGAACGGCGTCGTCGGCATCACCAGCATCCTGTTCGTCAAGCGGCTCCACGACCGCTACGGGGCGCGCATGATGCCCGCGCTCGGCTACCTCCTGGTGGCCGTCGGGTTCGGTTCGGTGTCCTTCGGCGAGTCGCCGTGGTGGCTGCTCGCCTGCGTGGCCGTCTACTCCGTGGGCGAGACCGTCATCCTCTTCTCCTCGCAGCTCATCCTCGCCTCGTTCGCGGGCGGTTCGACGCGCGCCAGCTTCTTCGGGATCTACGCAGGGTCGTGGGCGCTCGGCGGCAGCGTGGGCAACTATGCGGGCAGCAGGCTCGCCGCGGACCCGCTCAGTCATACGCCCTGGCTGCTCTTCGGGGCCGTCGGGCTCGTCGCGGCCCTCGTCGCCGCGCTGACCTTCTCCCGCCGTGAGATCTGAGGAGCCGACCGTGCGAGCCGAGGAGCTGATGGAGATGCCGACGACGGCCTTCCGGCGGCTGATGTCCGTCCTCGACGGGTCCTTCGCCGACTACCGCGTCATCGACCACGAGGCGGAGGGGGAGACGCTGCGCGCCAGCGACCTGCGCGGGCACGAACCGGCGCAGGCGGCCAAGTGCATGGTCGTGCAGGTGCGCAGGAAGGCCCCCACGGAGCACGTCACGGTCCTCGCCGTGGTGCCGGGGGACCGGCGGGTCGACTTCAAGAAGGTGCGGCGGCTGTTCGGCGGCGCCGACGCCTCGCTGGCCGACCGGTCCCTCGCGGAGCGGATCACGGGCTGCGTCAGCGGCTGTGTCATCCCCTTCGCCTTCGACCCGGGGCTGCACCTGGTCGTCGATCCGGAGCTGCTGCTCCACGACGAGATCTACTTCAACGCGGCGCGCCTGGACCGGTCGATCGCCCTCGGCACGGAGCACTTCGTCGCCCTGAGCGAACCGCGCGTGGCGCCGATCGCGCGCTGAGGCTCTGCCGTCGGGGTCAGGACCCCGACGGCGTACGACGGGCGCGGAACGTCCGGCCCTTGGCGCGGTTTCCGCACTCGGCCATCTGGCACCACGTCCCCGAGCGGTTCTTGGAGTGGTCGTAGAAGACCCACAGACAGTCCTCGGCGGGACAGACCTTCAGACGCGGCCACGTCCCCTCGCGGGCGGCCGCGTCCACCAGCGCCAGGATGCGGCCGAGCGCCGGGCGCACACCGGTCCGCTCCTCGGGGCCCACGTAGGACGTGCCGTCGTCGCGGAACCTGAGCCGGATCACGGTGTCCGCGGCGAGGGTGTCCAGGGTGCGCGCGGCCGCCGGATCCATCGCGCGCCCCGAGTGGGTGGCGGCCAGGGCGCGCAGGGCCTCGCGGACCTCCAGAGCGGTGTGCCAGGCGCCGTCGTCGACCGGTGTCCCGGCGCCGATCAGCTCATGTCCCGCGAGCCATGTCCGCAGGTCGTCGGGGGAGTCGAGGCCGTCGCTGCGGGTCTCCAGGTCGCGTGTGTTGATGAATTCCCGGACCAGCTCCAGTGCGCCCGGTGCGTCCTGTCGCTTCATGCCTGCCCTCCATTGACTAACCGGTAAAACCTTTTGTAGGTTACTTCGTGGTGGTGCTCGGGGCAACCAGCCGGCCCGCCGCCCCCACACAGAGGGAGAAACGGACATGGGTGCCGAGCGGAGCACGGGTTCCGTGACACATCGGTCAGGCCCCTCGTCATGGGCCCGCCATTCCGGTACGGCGGCGATGGTGCTCGCGGCGGCCCTGTGGGGTCTGGGCGGCACGACGGCGGGCCAGCTCTTCGCGCGCGGCGCGGACCCGCTCGAAGTGGTGGAGGTCCGCACCTGGGTGGCCCTCGCCGGATTCGCCGCCCTCTATGCCGTACGACGCAGGCGCGAGAGGCCGGAGCTCGTGGCCCGGTCCCGGTCCCGGTCGGCGCGGCGCGTCGACCGGCGTGCGGTGCTCGGCTTCGGCATCGCCGTCGCGGTGTCGAACGCCGCGCTCTTCCTGGCCATCGACAAGCTGCCGGTGGCCGTGGCGCTGGTACTGCAGAACCTCGCTCCCGCCTTCGTCGTGGGCTGGGTGCTCCTGGTGACCCGCACGCTACCGAGTCCCCGCGTGGTCATCGGCCTGGTCGTCGCGCTCCTGAGCGTGGCCCTCGTCGTGGAGCTGCCCACCACCCCGCTCGGCGACATCGACGCGGTCGGCATCCTCCTCGGGCTGCTCGCGGGCGCCGGCGTCGCCGCCTTCTCCGTCCTCGGGGCGCGGGCCGCGGGCTCCGGCGGCACGCTCGTCGCCAACACCGGCGGCTTCACGGTCGCGGCCTTCGCCTGGCTCCTCTTCCAGCTGCCGCAGGGGCTGCCCGCGCTGTTCGAGCACCCCGCGCTGCTCGCGGGGGCCGTCGCGGTCGGGGTGTTCGGCACGTTCGTGCCCTTCCTGCTCTACGCGTGGGCGGCCGCGAGGGTCGGACCGCAGGCCGGTGCGGTGAACATCTCCCTCGAACCGCTGTTCGGCGCGGTGCTCGCCTGGATCTGGCTCGGGCAGGCGGTCACCCCGGTGCAGATCGTCGGCGGGCTCGTCCTCCTGGTCGCCGTCGTCTTCCTGCAGAGCAGCCGCAGCGCGGCCCCGCCGCCCGTACGGCCACCGACGGGCAAGGACCCAGCGGGTCCGCAGGACCGCCCCTCGCCCGATTCCCGCTCCGGCTTACTGCGGTCGGGGGCGTGATGAGCACATCGGCCTGCGGCACGGACGCCGCCCCCGCGCCCGCCGACGCCCCGGACCCCGCGGCGGCCGGGTCACCCGCGCCCCGGCCCGCCATGCAGATGCGGCTGCTCGGCCCGATGGAGGCGTCCCTCGGCGGCGAGCCGATGCTCCTGGGCGGTTCCCGCCAGCAGACGGTCCTCGCCGCGCTCGCCCTGGAGGCCAACCGGGTCATCCCGCTCGACCGCCTCATCAGAGCGGTCTGGGACGACGCCCCGCCGTCCACCGCGCGCTCCCAGATCCACATCTGCATCTCGGCGCTGCGCCGCATCCTCTCCGTCGGTGACGCACCGGTGATCGTGACCCGCTCGCCCGGCTACCTGCTCGCGCTGCCGCAGGACAACATCGACGCCCACTGGTTCGACAGCCTGGTCACCCAGGGCCGTGCGGCCGCGGGCCAGGGCCACACCGCGGCGGCCGCCGACAGCCTGCGCGAGGCACTGACGCTCTGGCGCGGCCCCGCCCTCTCCGGCATCCCGAGCCGCATCGTGCAGGCCGGTGCCACCAAGCTCGACGAGGCACGGATGGCCGCCACGGAGGAGCGCATCCGGCTCGACCTGCGGCTCGGCAGGCACCACGAGATCATCGGGGAACTCCACGCGCTGACCGCCGCCGAGCCCTTCAGGGAGACCCCGCAGGCCCAGCTCATGCTCGCCCTGTACCGCTCGGGGCGGCAGGCCGAGGCGCTGGAGACCTATCAGCGGGTGCGCGCCACGTTCGCCGCCGAGCTGGGCATCGAACCCGGCGAGGAACTGCGCAGGCTGCACCACGACATCCTCGCCCGGCACGCCCGCCTCGACCTCGCCGTCCAGCAGGCCGAACACGCGGGGGACCGCGCGCCGGGCCCCGTCGAGATCGTCAGCACACCCCGCCAACTGCCCGGCGGCATCGACGACTTCGTCGGCCGTACGCGCGAACTCGACCGGATCAGGGCCGCGTTGCTGCCCGACCCGGCAGGCGCCCCGGGCGCTCCCGCGCCGCCGCGCGTCATGGCCATCAGCGGCCAGGCGGGTGCGGGCAAGTCCACCCTCGCGGTGCGGGCCGCGCACGAGGTGTCCGAGGTCTTCGGCGACGGCCAGCTCTACGCCGACCTCGGCGGCTTCCGCGACCCCGCGCGCAGCGCCCACGAGGTGATGGGCGGTTTCCTGCGGGCGCTCGGCGTGGCCGCGCACGTCATCCCCGACGACGCCCGCGAGCGCACCGAGCTGTACCGCAGCAGGCTCGCCGCGGCCCGCGTCCTCATCGTCATCGACAACGCCGTCAGCGAGCAGCAGGTGACGCGGCTCTCGCCGGGCAGCGGCAGGTGCGCCGTCATCGCCACCAGCCGCTCCCGGTTCACCGGGCTGCCCGGCGCCCATCAGCTCGACCTCTGCGTGCTCGGCCGCAAGGAGTCCGAGGAGTTCCTCACCCGGATCCTCGGAGCCGAGCGCGCCGCCGCCGACCCCGCGGCGCTCGGCGCCCTGGCCCGCCGCTGCGGCGGCCTGCCGCTGGCCCTGCGGATCGCGGGCGCCCGGCTCGCGGCCCGCGCGCACTGGCCCGTGGGGCGCCTGGTGGAGCGGCTCGGCGACGAGGACCAGCTGCTCGGCGAGCTCGTCCACGGCGAACTCCAGTTCAGGGGCTGCCTCCAGGAGTCGTACGAGGCGCTCGACCCGGCCGCCCGCGCCCTCTTCCGCAGGCTGGCACTGCTCGAAGCGCCGGACTTCTCGGGGTGGATCGCCGCCGCGCTGTGCGACCGGAGCCTCCTGGAGGCGGAGGACCTCCTCGAAGCCCTGGTGGACGCCCGGCTCATCGAGGCGGGCAGCGGCGCCCGCGGCCAGGGCAGCCGCTACCGCTTCCCCGACCTGGTGCGCGCCTACGCCCGCGAGCGGCTGCGCCAGGAGGAACCGCAGGCCGAGCACCGCGCCGCCCTGCTCAGGACGCTGGGAACCTGGCTGGCCCTCGCCGAGGAGGCGCACCGCAAGGAGTACGGCGGCGACTTCCTCCTCGTGCACGGCGACGCGCCCCGCTGGCGGCTGCCCAAGGCGTTCACCGACCGGCTGCTGCGCAGGCCGATGGCCTGGCTGGAGAGCGAGCGGCGCTGCCTGACCGCCGCCGTACTGCAGGCGGCCGACCATCAACTTCCCGAACACTGCTGGGACTTGGCGCTCACCTCCACCACCCTCTTCGCCGCGGGCGGCCACTTCGCCGACTGGCGGCAGACCGCGAGCGCGGCGATCGGGGCCACCGAGCAGTACGAGATCCCGCGCGGCCGCGCCGCGAGCCACTACTCGATGGGCTCCCTGCACAGCGCCCAGGGCAGGCTCGACCAGGCGGCCGCGCACTTCGACACCGCGCTCGGCCTGTTCACCGCGCTCGGCGACGACCGCGGCGCGGGCCTCGTCCTCACCGCGCTCGGCGACGTCAGCCGCAGGCTCGGCCGCGACGCCACCGCCCTGCGGCAGTGGGCGGCGGGCCTGCGCGCGCTGTGCCGCGCGGGCGACCGGGTCGGCCAGGCGCGGGTCCTGTGCGCCATGGCGCGGGCCGGGATCGCGGCGGGCGACTACCCGCGGGCCCGGCGCCATCTCGTCAAGGCGCTCGGGGCCTGCCGCCGGGCCGGGTCCAGCAGGGCGGAGGCGCCCGTACGGCTGCTCTTCGGCCAACTTCATCTGCGCACCGGCAGGCTGGGCTCGGCCGAACGCGGATTCCACTGGGCGCTGCGCGTCGCGCGCGCCGACGGCGACCGGGCCTGTGAGGTGCGGGCCCTGCACGGCCTCGGCCTGGTGCGCAGGGGCCAGGGCAGGCCCGGCCCCGCAAGGACCGCCCTGAGCCAGGCGCTGGAACTGGCCAGGCAGACCGGCGACCGGGAACTCGTCGACCAGGTCGGGCGGTCACTGGTTGCACCCTCGCAGGCAGGAGAGCGGTCATGTCCCCCTTCCCACGACTCCGTCTGACCACCGGCGAAGCGGAGAGCGCCGTGCGGGGCCTCGATGCGGTCGATGTCGTACGGGAGGCGCTGACCATGCCGTCGGACGCCACGGGGGACGAATCGGTGATGAGCTTCGACGCCGCCGCGGACGAACTGCTCCTGTACGACCGCGTGACCCGGCAGGAGTGGCGGCTGCCCGCGTCGACCGCCGTCCGGCTCTGGCGGGCCTGCCTGTGCGCGGCCGCGGCCCGGGCCTTCGTCGCCCCCGGAGTGATCACGGCGGGCGTGATCGGCGCCGACGCCATGGACAACGCCTCGCTCGTCCTGCTCTCCCGCGCGCTGCCGGGCCTGAGCCACGTGGCGCTCTACGACGACGAGGCGCCGGGCCCCGACGGCGGGACCAGGCCGCCGCGCGACGTGCCCGGCGTACGCGACGTGCGCACCGTGCGCGGCGGTGACGACGTGGTGGCGCTCGCCCTGATGCGCAGCGCGCGGGAGGCGCTGCTCGGCGCGGACCTGGTGGTGCTCGCCTCCAACGCCACGTGCGTGGCGGGGGAGTGGCTGGCCCGGGGCACGGTCCTGGTCAACGCGACGGCGCAGGACGTCACCGACGACCTGCACAAGGAAGTCGCGCACCTCGTCGTCGACGACCCCCGGCTGCTGTCCCTCGCGCCGGGGCGGCGGGCGGCGCGGATGGCCGAACCACCCACCAGACTCGGCCAGTTGCTCGGCGTCGGCGCGGTGTTGCGCCGCCACCGCGACGACACGGTCCTCGTCGACCTCTACGGCGCGGGGCTGCACCAGCAGTGGTTCGTCACCCGGCTCTGCCGCTCGGCCCACGTGCGTGGCCTGGGCAGACGCTGCGGCCGATAGCCACGGCACGGTTACCGGCCTTTTCCCATCGCGGGCCGATAGCCCACGGATAGTCCTCCCTCCTGGAATCGGATGCGGCGCGTTACTGCCGCATCCGATTTCTGCTTCACCCACCACAAGAGGGAGGTCGTGGCATGACCACGGTCGACGAGCAGCGAACAGACGAGCAGCGAACAGCGGTCTTCCGTCCCGCGGGCACCCCCGAAGGGCTCGAAGACCTGCGCACCCTGGTCAACACGGCGATCGACACCCTGCGCGACGCCCATCTCGTACGCGGAGGGCCCGTGCTGCCCGGCGGCCCGCCCGCCGTCGCCGAGGCCGCCCGGCGCGCGCTGGAGGGGCCGCTGTTGCCCGAGCGCCCCCAGGCGCCCGACGAGGTGTTCCGCGAGCTGATCGCGGCGTACGCGAACTGGGCGGTCGACCTCACGCATCCGGCCGCCG
This sequence comes from Streptomyces kanamyceticus, assembly GCF_008704495.1. Taxonomy (NCBI): domain Bacteria; kingdom Bacillati; phylum Actinomycetota; class Actinomycetes; order Kitasatosporales; family Streptomycetaceae; genus Streptomyces; species Streptomyces kanamyceticus. The sequence continues at coordinate 2,709,512 of NZ_CP023699.1, read as the reverse complement.
TGGCCAGGATGCAGTGCCCGCCGACCTCCGTGGCGATCGCCGCCGAACTGGTCACCGCCACCCTCAACCAGTCGCTGCACGCCTGGGAGAGCGGCCCCTTCGCCCTCGAACTGGAGCGGTACGTGGTGCGCGAGCTCGCCGAACTCGCGGGCTACGGAACGGAGTCGGGCGGCACGCTCACCGCGGGCGGCTCCCTCTCCAACCTCATGGCGGTCCTCGCCGCGCGCGACAGCGTGGTGACCACCCCGGCGGGCGGCACCCCCTTCGCCGATGGGCTCGCGAACCTGGGGCGCCGCCCCGTGATCCTCTGCTCCGACGCCACCCACTTCTCGATCGGCCGCGCCGTGGGCATTACCGGCATCGGCGAGGACGCGATCCTGCGGGCGCCCGCCGACCCCACCGGGCGTCTGATCCCCGACGAGCTCGACCGCATGCTGGCCGAACTCCCCGCCGACACCGTGCCCGTGGCGATCATCGCCTGCGCGGGCTCCACCGACGAGGGCTGGGTCGACCCGCTCCCCGAACTGGTCGCGGTGGCCCGCAAGTACGGCGTGTGGCTGCACGTCGACGCGGCGTACGGCGGCGGCATGCTGCTCTCGCCCCGGCTGCGCGGGCGCCTGGCAGGGATCGCGGACGCCGACTCCATCACGATGGACCTGCACAAGTTCGGCTGGACCCCGGCGTCCACCGGCGTCTTCCTGGTGCGCAGCGCCCGCTCCCTGGACGCGCTCTCCCAGCAGACCACCACGCTCAACGCCGACGACGACAAGGCGGCGGGCTACTACGGCCTGTACGCCGACTCCGTCCAGGCCACCCGCAGGGTCGACGCCCTCAAGGTCGCGGTGACCCTGCGCTCCCACGGCAGGGACGGCATGGCGGAACTGGTCGACCGCTGCCACGAACTCGCCGGGCACGCGGCGGAGCGGGTCGCCGCGGAGCCGCGCCTGGAACTCGCCGCGGCGCCCGCGCTCAGCACCGTGCTGCTCCGCTGGGCCCAGGACCCCGACCTGGAGCGCGCCGACGCCTTCAACGGCGCCCTGCGGCGGCGCCTGATGTCCGACGGCACCGCCCTGCTCGCCCGTACCCGCGTCCCGCGCGCGGACGGCACGAACCCGGTCTTCCTCAAGCTGATGCTGCTCAACCCCGCCACCACCACGGAGCAGTTGGACCTCGTCGTCGCCGGGATCGTCGCCACGGCCGAGGCGATGGAGGCGGAGTCCGCGGGGACGGCCGCCGCGCAGGACCGTCCCGTACCGGATCACGGAGGGGCGTGACCGTGTACGTCGCCGAATCCGGTCCCTTTCCCGGGGCGCCGGGCAGCGTCCCGGCCATCGACAGCGGCGTCCGGGACTCCATGCGGGTGCGGCCCGCCTTCCTCGCCCTGCCCCTGACCCTCCTGACGGGCAAACCCCACACGGGACAGCGTCCGTTGCGGATCCCGCCCACCGTCCACCTCGTCAACGCCCTGTGCTCCATGGTCTGCGGGCTCGCCCTCAGCGGCACCGCGCTGGCCCTCGGCGGCGGGGCGCTCGCCCTGCTGCTGCCCGGCTGGGCGATGACCCTGCACGGCATGCGCAATCTACGGATGATGATCTTCCACCAGTGCGCGCACCGGAACATGTGGGCCCGCAGACGCCCCGACCGCGCCGTCGGCCGGATCATCTGCGCCCTGCTCCTGATCCAGCACTTCGAGGAGTACAGCACCGAACACGTCAGGGACCACCACGCGGTCCACCACATGACGCTGCGCGACCCCACCGTGCAGGCCTTCCTGCTCAGCCTCGAACTGCGGCCCGGCATGAGCCGCCGCCGGATGTGGCGCGTGCTGCTCGGCAAGCTGGTCTCGCCACTGTTCCACCTGCGCTTCCTGCGCTCGCGCCTGCGGTCGTACGCGGCCACCGCGTCGGCGGCGGAGCGCGTCGCGGCCGTCCTGTTCCTCGCGCTGGTCGCGGGGCTCGCGAACTGGCTGCACGCCTGGACGTTCGTGCTGGTCGCCTGGGTGCTGCCGCTGACCTTCTTCTACCAGGTGAGCAATACGCTCCGGCTCTGCGTCAAGCACACGTTCCCTGCCCCCGGCGGCGCCGAGAGCGGCGACCGGCGCGGCAAGGCGTACTTCGCGGGCCTGACCAACGCGATCTTCCTCGGGGAGCGGGCGCCCGCACGGGAGTTGACGGGCCCCGCAGCCCTCCTCGCCTGGACCCGCTGGTGGACGCGGATGCTTCTGGTGCACTTCCCCGCGCGCTATCTGGTCCTCACCGGCGACACCGTCTGCCACGACTTCCACCACCGGCATCCGATGAGCCGCCGCTGGGGCGACTACGTCTTCGCGCGCGCCGCCGACGAACGCTCGGGCCACCCCGGCTGGCCGCCCTACCGGGAGGTGTGGGGCCTGGTGCCCGCCGTCAACGCCGTCTTCGACTCGCTGGCCGCGGCGGACCCGGCGGAGTTCGACGTGGAGCGCCTGGCCGACGTCAGCAAGCGCAAGCTCTATGCCGCGTTCGACGACTGAGACGACTGAGACGACTGAGACGACTGAGACGACTGAGGGGAACACCATGGACGACGCCGCAGAACCGCCCGCCCGCACCGTGCTCCTCGGCGTGGCCGAGAGCGACGCCCACGCCGTGGCCAACCGGCTGATCGAGATGCAGCTGCGCCGACACGGCATCGACGTGATCAACCTCGGCGTGTGCACCCCGCTGCGCGAGTTCGCCGAGGCGTTCGCCGCGCACCCGACCGCCGAGGCCGTCATCATCGGCAGCCTGAACGGCCACGCACAGGAGGACCTGCGCGACCTGCCGCGACTGCGCGCCGCCGGGCACATCGCCTGCCCGGTGATCGTGGGCGGCAACCTCTCCGTCGGCAGCCACAAGAGCGAGGACGACGACGAACGCAGGCTGCGCGCTCTCGGCGTGGACCACGTCCTGAGCGACGCCACCCAACTCCCGATCCTGCTCGACCTGTTGGCGGGGGCGCGGCTCGCCACCGGGCCCGGCGAGCCGGGCGGGGGAGTCCACCGTGTCCTGGCTCGATGAACTCGACGTGGGGCGCGGCGAACTGGACACGGCGTGCGGCGGCGCCGAGCTGCCGCCCGCCGCCGAGTCCGTCGCGTACCTGCGCGGCAGCCGCAAGCCCGCGGTGGCGCAGGTGCTGCGCGCCGCGGACCGCGACGCGCGCACCGTCGTCCAGCCGCGCTGCGGCGTGGGCGGGCACGCGCCGATGCTCGGTCTCCTTCGCACCCTGCGCGGGGCCCGCCCCGGCGTCCTCTCGGTGACCATCGACGCCTATACGAGGCTGGGGCGGTTCGGGACCGCACGGCGGGTCCTCGACACCGATCCCGCGGGCCTCAACGGCTATCCGCTGGTCGCCCACGGCTGGCGGCGCGGCCGCGAGCTGAACGAGGCGGTGGGGGTGCCGCTGGAGATCAGGCACGGCTCCCCGGACGCCCGGGTGCTGTTCGCCGTGGCGATCTCCTCCGGCATCTCCTCCTTCGAGGGCGGCGGCATCGCGTACAACCTGCCGTACTCGAAGGACGTGCCGCTCGCCCGCTCGCTGCGCGCCTGGCAGCGGGTGGACGCGGCCTGCGGGCGCCTCGCCGAGGACGGGGTGATCGTCGACCGCGAGCTGTTCGGCACCCTCACGGCGGTGCTCGTGCCGCCATCGCTCAGCCTCGCGGTCACCCTTCTGGAAGCCGTCGCGGCGGCCCGCGAGGGGGTGCGCTGCCTCTCCATCGCGTATCCGCAGGGCGGCGACGCCCACCAGGACGTCGCCGCGCTGCGTTCGATCAGGGTGCTCGCGCGGCGCCATCTGCCCGCGTCGGTCGAGGTCTATCCGGTCCTGCACGAGTTCATGGGCGTCTTCCCGCGGGACCGGGAGACCGCCGACGCGCTGGTCCGCTACGGCGGTCTGGTGGCCCGGCTCGGTGGCGCCGTCAAGGTCATCAACAAGACCCACCAGGAGTCCTCGGGCGTTCCGGACGGCCCCGCCAACGCGCACGGCATCCGTACCGCGGCGTGCGGCGTCGCGGACGCGGCGGACTGCGCGGACCTCGACGAGGCCCGGGTGCGGGAGGAGATGTACTGGATCCAGCGCGAGGTGACCGAGCTGGTCGCGCCGGTGCTCCAGGGCAGTAGCCTGCTCGACGACATCGCGGCCGCCTTCCGCGCGGGCACCCTCGACATCCCGTTCAGCGCCAGCAGACACGCGCGCTCGGCGGTGCTGCCCGCGCGCGAACCCGGCGGCGCCGTGCGCTACTTGGACCCGGGCGGGCTGCCCTTCTCCCCGGGGACCCGCAGGTTCCACGCCGGGCGGCTGCGCGGCCACCGCGACGCGCGGAACCTGCTGGAAGGCATCACCGCCGACATCGACTACTTCCTCACCGAGGAAGGCCGCGCGAGCACCACGTCCCTTCGTGCCACCGGAGCCACAGGAGTGAGGACACCGTGACCACACACCCTTCGCACGTCCGCGACGCGGCGCGCGCCGCCGAGTCACCGCAGCGGGCCGAGGAGATCAGGGCGGCGGACCGCGCGCACGTCTTCCACTCCTGGTCGGCGCAGCGGCACATCGATCCGCTGCCCGTCGCGGGCGGCAAGGGGTCGTACTTCTGGGACCACGAGGGCCGCAGTTACCTCGATCTGGCCTCGCAGTTCGTCAACCTCAACATCGGGCACGGCCACCCCGCGGTGATCGAGGCCGTCGAGCGGCAGGCCCGGCAGCTGTGCACCGTCGCCCCGACCTTCGCCAGCGAGCCGCGCGGTACGGCGGCGCGGCTGATCTCCGATCTCGCGCCCGGCGACCTGGACCGGGTCTTCTTCACCAACGGCGGCGCGGAGGCCAACGAACACGCCGTCCGCATGGCCCGGTTGACGACGGGCCGCCCCAAGATCCTCGCCGCCTACCGCTCCTACCACGGGGCCACCGCCACGACCATCAACCTGACCGGCGACCCCCGCCGCTGGCCCAGCGACAACGGCACCGCGGGCGTCGCGCACTTCTTCGGCCCCTTCCTCTACCGCTCGCCCTTCCACGCCACGACCGAGCGCGAGGAGTGCGAACGGGCCCTGGACCACCTGGAGTCGACGATCGTGATGGAGGGGCCATCGACGATCGCCGCGGTGATCATCGAGCCGGTGGTGGGCACCGGGGGAGTCATCGTGCCGCCCGAGGGCTATCTCGCGAGCGTCCGCGAGCTCTGCGACGAGCACGGCATCCTCATGATCGCGGACGAGGTGATGACGGGGTTCGGGCGCACGGGCAGCTGGTTCGCGGTCGACAACTGGGGTGTGAAACCGGACCTGTTGACCTTCGCCAAGGGTGTCAACTCCGGGTACGTCCCGCTGGGCGGCGTGCTCATCTCCGAGCGCGTGGCCGCACAGTTCGACGACAGGCCCTATCCGGGCGGACTGACGTACTCGGGCCATCCGCTGGCCTGCGCGGCCGCCGTCGCCACGCTGGAGGCCATGGCGGCGGAGGGCATGGTCGAGCACGCGGCGTGGCTCGGCGAGCACGTCCTCGGCCCCGGTCTGCGCGAACTGGCCGAGCGGCACCCTTCGGTGGGCGAGGTGCGCGGCCTCGGCGTCATGTGGGCCCTTGAGCTGGTGCGCGACCGGGACAGCCGCGAGATGCTCGTGCCGTACGCGGCGGCGCCCGCGGACGCCGAGCCGGTGAACCAGGTCATGGCCGCCTGCCGCAAGCGCGGCGTGTGGCCGTTCGCCACGGCCAACCGCATCCATGTGGTCCCGCCGTGCAATCTGAGCGAGGCGGAGGCGCGGGACGGGCTCGCCGTGCTCGACGAGGCGTTGTGCGTGGCGGACGCGTATACGACCTGAGAGGTCCTGGGCGGGCGTCTCAGGCGGGCGTCTCAGGCTGGAGGCGGGAGTCGGCGCGCTATCCCCGGATAGGCGACGACCAGGCCCGCTTCGTCGAACTCCAGGTCGGAGACGTACGTCCCGGAGGCGTAGCGCACCGTGGCCCCGCCGTCCCCGGCGCGGCCGAGGTGCGTGTACGTCTGCCGGGACGGGCGGACCGTGAGGTCGGGTACGGACACCCAGGCCATCAGGAAGTCCCGCTGCCCCGCGCCCCGGTGGAGCCCGTGGCGGAGCACCGGCATCGTGTTGGTCAGCGGGCAGAGGCCGAGGTCGCAGTCGAGCGCGCCGTCGACGAGCGGCAGCGGCGAGCCGTTCGCGGTCCAGCTGTCGCCGTCCCTGCGCAGGTCCAGGCTCCGGGTTCCCGCGGCGTCCTCGGCGGTGACCTGGAGCCGCCGGGTGACGAACTCCTCGTCGGTGTCGAGCTCGTAGCTGAGCCAGTAGGGGTGCGGGACGGTGCCGACCGCGCGCCCCCGGGCCCGCAGCGCGCTCCCGGTGAGTTCGACCCAGGCCGTCTCCAGCCCTCCGCTCTCCTCGTTCTGCCAGGTCAGCACGGACTGCCGCATACCCATCTGTCTCTCCCGGTTCAGTCCACGCTGCGGAGCAGGCCCTCGACCTTTTCGAGGCGGTGGCCGAGCTCGACGAGCTGCAGACGGTTCGCTTCCTGCTCGGATCTGGCGCGTTCCACGGCCTCGCGGTAGCCGTGCATGGCCTCGGCGTACTGGCGGTCGCGCTCGCGGTTGCGCTGCGACTGGAAGTAGGCGACCGCGACGACCGCGCCGGCGAGTATCAGGAAAAAGGCGACCGGAATGATCACGTCTTCCACTAGGACGTCCCCCTTGATGAGTGCTGTTCGTCGTCGCCCGCCTGGTCCTGTCGGAGGGCGGCGATGATCGTATCCACATTCAACTGCACGTCGAACGGCGCCAGTTCGAAGTACTTGAGCGCCTTGCCGTCCTCCGAGAGCTCCAGGCGGCCCACGACGAGACCGGCCTTCTCCATGCGTTCGAGGTGCATGTAGAGCAGGGGGCGGGACACGCCGAGCCGCCGGGCCAGTTCGCTGACGTACAGCTGTCCGGCGGCGAGCTCGTTGATGATCCGGATGCGCTGCGCGTGGCCGACCGCCGCGAGGAAGGCCAGTAGCTCCTCGCTGTTCATGGCGCCCATGGCCCGCCTTCGCGCTGTTCCCGAAACCTGTCAGTCAAGGCTTACGCATGACGGGATCCACTGTCAATCCGCCGCTCGTCCGGCTCCCCGCAGCTCCGAATGACAGTTGACGGCTTGTTCCTTCACCTGTCAGTCTCCACTTACACATGAAGGCGTGAATGTACGTGGACGTACGAAGGGGCGGGACGAACATGAGGAAGCGATCGGCCACGGTGCGCGTGGCCCGATGGAGCGCGCTGCACCCGTGGCGGGCGATCATCGGCTGGCTGGTCTTCGTGGTGCTGTGCCTCGGGGGCGGGATCGCCGCGGGGATGAACAGCGCGACGTCGGAGGACTTCCGCGTCGGCGAGGCGGGCAGGGCCGAGGCCCTGGCGACCGAGGGCGGCGTCCCGCTGCGGTCCACGGAGCACGTGCTGATCCGCGCGGAGTCGGGCCCCCTGGACGAGGCGGCGGCCGCCGCGGCGGTCAAGGACGTCACCGCCCGGATGAAGGCGCTGCCCGAGGTCGCCGCAGTCGCGGCCCCGGTGCGCTCCGCCGACGGACGCGTGCTGCGGGTCCAGGTGGAGCTGAACGGCTCGGAGCAGGACGACCAGAAGAACGTCCCGCCGCTCCAGGCCCAGACCGCGGAGGCCGCCAAGGCCCACCCGGACCTGGTGATCGAGGAGACCGGCGACGCCTCCGTGAGCAAGGGCGTCGACGACCAGCGCAACAAGGACCTGCAGTTCTCCGAGGCGATCACGCTGCCCGTCACGCTGATCACGCTGGCCGTGGTCTTCGGCTCGGTCGTCATGGTCGGCGTACCGCTGCTGCTCGCGATCACCTCGATCGTGGCGACCATGGGCCTGGCGATGCTGGCCTCGCACCTGCTGCCCGACACCGGCGTCGGGATGAGCATGATCCTGCTCATCGGCATGGCCGTCGGCGTCGACTACACGCTCTTCTACCTCAAGCGCGAACGCGAGGAACGGGCCCGCGCGGGCGGCCGCCTCACCTCCGAGGCGCTCGTCGAGGCCGCCGCCGCGACGGCGGGCCGCGCGATCGTCGTCTCCGGACTCGCCGTGATCGTCTCCACCACCGCGCTCTTCCTGGCCCGCGACGTCATCTTCGACTCCCTCGCGACCGGCACCATCCTGGTCGTCGCGGTGGCCGTGGTCAGCTCGGTGACGGTGCTGCCCGCGCTCCTGGTCACGCTCGGCCACCGCGCCGAGCGCCGCAGGGCCAGGCGCCTCGCGCGGGGCAAGTCGGTGCGGCCGTACGCCGAGAAGAAGCCGGGCCGCGCGTGGAACGCGCTGCTCGCCCCAGCCCGCAAGCGCCCCGCGCTCACCCTGTGCCTGGCGGCCCTCGCCATGGTGGGGCTCGCGCTGCCCGCGCTCGACATGAACCTCAAGAACCCGGCGCGGGACAGCTTCTCGCGCGACATCGAGGCGATGAAGGGGTACGACAGGCTGCTCGACGCCTTCCCCGAGCAGCGCGTGCGGCACCTGGTCGTGGTGCGGGCCGAGGCGTCGCAGGCCGGTGACGTGCGCGAGGCCCTGACGCGGCTGGACCGCGACGCGCAGGCCGACCCGCTCTTCGCGCACTCCTCCGCCGCTCCGGTCCTGCGCTCCTCAGAGGACCGGAGGACCACGACACTGGAGCTGAACACCGCCCACCCGACGTACTCCGAGCAGGCCGAAGCCTCGCTCGGTCACCTCCGCGACGACTATCTCCCCGCCACCGTCGGCAAGCTGCCCGGCGTCGAGACGGCCGTCACCGGCGAGGTGCCGCGCGGCATGGACTACGTCGAACACCAGAACGAGAAGCTGCCGCTCGTGCTCGGCTTCCTGCTCCTGATGACCTTCGCCATGACGGTCTACGCCTTCCGCTCGATCGTCCTCGGGCTGCTCAGCGCCGTCCTCAACCTGCTCTCCGTCGGGTCCGCGCTCGGTCTGCTCGTCCTCGTCTTCCAGGGCCACTGGGCCGAGGGCCTGCTCAACTTCGACTCGCTCGACGGGATCTCCTCGCGCGTCCCGCTCTTCCTCTTCGTGATCCTCTTCGGGCTCTCGATGGACTACCAGGTCTTCGTGGTCAGCAGGATCCGCGAGGCGGCCCTGAACGGCGTGCCCACGCGGCAGGCGGTCCTCGACGGCATCGCGTCCTCCGCCAAGGTCGTCACCAGCGCGGCGATCGTCATGGTCACCGTCTTCGCGAGCTTCGTGATGCTGCACATCCTGGAGATGAAGCAGATGGGCTTCGTCCTCGCGGCGGCCGTCCTGCTCGACGCGTTCGTGATCCGCGTCATGATCCTGCCCGCCGCGCTGCTCCTCCTCGGCCGCGCCACCTGGTGGCCGTCCGGCGCGATCCGGCGTGCGCAGGCCCGTGCCGCGGCACGGCACGCGGGGCCCGGCGGCTTCGCGGAACGTCCGCTTTCCGGTCAGTCGGAGGGGCGCAGGGTGGCTCAGAACGGATAACCGGAGCAGTTGGGGGGTGGTGGGTGGGCGGGCACCCATTCGAACGCTTACGATCCTCTGCGTGTCCAAACTGACCGACGTGCCCAAACGGATCCTCATCGGGCGCGCACTGCGCAGTGATCGGCTCGGAGAAACGCTCCTGCCGAAGCGCATCGCACTCCCCGTCTTCGCGTCCGACCCGCTCTCCTCCGTGGCCTACGCGCCGGGAGAGGTACTCCTCGTCCTCTCCATCGCGGGTGTGTCGGCCTACCACTTCAGCCCGTGGATCGCCGTCGCGGTCGTGGTGCTGATGTTCACCGTCGTGGCGTCGTACCGACAGAACGTGCGCGAATATCCGAGCGGTGGTGGCGACTACGAGGTCGCCAACACCAACCTCGGCCCCAGGGCCGGACTCACCGTCGCGAGCGCCCTGCTCGTCGACTACGTCCTGACCGTGGCCGTGTCGATCTCCTCGGGCATCGAGAACCTCGGCTCCGCGGTCCCCTTCGTCGTGGAGCACAAGGTGCTCTGCGCGGTGGCGGTCATCGTGCTGCTCACGCTGATGAACCTGCGCGGCGTGAAGGAGTCCGGGAAGCTCTTCGCCATCCCGACGTACGTCTTCGTGGCCGGTGTCTTCATCATGATCGCGTGGGGCGCCTTCCGGGGCCTGGTCCTCGACGACACGATGCGGGCACCGACCGCCGACTACGAGATCAAGCCCGAGCACCAGGGCCTGGCCGGCTTCGCCCTCGTCTTCCTGCTCCTGAGGGCCTTCTCCTCCGGCTGTGCCGCCCTCACCGGCGTCGAGGCGATCAGCAACGGCGTGCCCGCCTTCCGCAAGCCGAAGTCCAAGAACGCCGCGACGACGCTGGCGCTCATGGGCGGCCTCGCCGTCACGATGTTCTGCGGCATCATCGCGCTCGCCATGGTGACCAAGGTGCGGATGGCGGAAGTCCCGGGCAAGGACCTGTTCGACAACGGCGTCCCCCTCGGCTCCGACTACGTCCAGAACCCGGTGATCTCCCAGGTCGCCGAGGCGGTCTTCGGCCACGGCAGCTTCCTCTTCATGATCCTCGCCGCCGCCACGGCCCTCGTCCTCTTCCTCGCGGCCAACACCGCGTACAACGGCTTCCCGCTGCTCGGCTCGATCCTCGCCCAGGACCGCTACCTGCCGCGCCAGCTGCACACCCGCGGCGACCGCCTGGCGTTCTCCAACGGCATCGTGCTGCTCGCGGGCGCCGCGGCCCTGCTCGTCGTCATCTACGGCGCCGACTCGACCCGCCTCATCCAGCTCTACATCGTCGGCGTCTTCGTCTCCTTCACGCTCAGCCAGATCGGCATGGTCCGGCACTGGAACCGCCACCTGGCCAAGGAGAAGGACCCGAACAAGCGCCGCCACATGATCCGCTCGCGCGCGATCAACACCTTCGGCGCCTTCTTCACCGGCCTCGTCCTGGTCGTCGTCCTGGTCACCAAGTTCACCCACGGTGCCTGGGTCGCGCTGCTCGGCATGTGCATCTTCTACGCGACGATGACGGCCATCCGCCGCCACTACGACCGCGTGGCCGAGGAGATCGCCGCCCCGGAGACCCCCAACGACGACACCGTGCGCCCGTCCCGGGTCCACTCGATCGTCCTGGTCTCCAAGATCCACCGCCCGACGCTGCGCGCCCTCGCGTACGCGAAGCTGATGCGCTCGCACACCCTCGAAGCCCTCAGCATCAACGTCGACCCGGCGGAGACCAAGGCCCTCAAGGAGGAGTGGGAGCGGCGCGGCATCACCGTCCCCCTGAAGGTCCTCGACTCGCCCTACCGCGAGATCACGCGCCCGATCATCGAATACGTGAAGAACCTGCGCCGCGAGAGCCCGCGCGACGTGGTCAGCGTGATCATCCCCGAGTACGTGGTGGGCCACTGGTACGAGCACCTGCTGCACAACCAGAGCGCGCTGCGACTCAAGGGCCGCCTGCTCTTCACGCCGGGCGTGATGGTGACGTCCGTCCCCTACCAGCTGGACTCCTCCGAGGCCGCGAAGAAGCGGGCCCGCAGGCGCTCGGAGTGGAGCGCGCCGGGTGCGGTGCGACGGGGCCCGGTGGAGAAGCTGCCGAAGCGCGCGAAGGAACAGAACAAGAAGGAGCCGAGCAAGAGGTCCTGATCTTCTCAAGGCTCGGGCTGATCCTTTTGGTCAGGCGGCCGGACGACACCCACGTAGACTGGTGGGCTGTTGTCCGGCCGTTCCCCTTTTACGTTGTGGAGTCACCCCGCCATGCAGGCAGAACCGAAGAAATCGCAGGCGGGGAACTCGTCGGCGGCCACCTCCGAGGCGAAGGTCTCGCTGGTCGGCCAGGAGTACGAGGTGGAGGTCGGCCCCGTCGCGCACGGCGGCCACTGCATCGCCCGTACGGCCGAGGGCCAGGTCCTCTTCGTACGGCACGCGCTGCCCGGTGAGAAGGTCGTCGCGCGTGTGACCGAGGGCGAGGAGGGCGCACGCTTCCTCCGGGCCGACGCGGTCACGGTCCTCGACCCCTCCAAGGACCGCGTCGAGGCCCCCTGCCCCTACGCGGGCCCCGGCCGCTGCGGCGGCTGCGACTGGCAGCACGCCAAGCCGGGCGCCCAGCGCCGCCTCAAGGGCGAGGTCATCGCCGAGCAGCTCCAGCGACTCGCGGGCCTGACCCCCGAGGAGGCGGGCTGGGACGGCACGGTCATGCCCGCCGAGGGCGACAAGCTCCCCTCCGGCGAGGTCCCGCAGTGGCGCACGCGCGTGCAGTACGCCGTGGACGCCGACGGCAACGCGGGCCTGCGCCGCCACCGCTCGCACGAGATCGAGCCGATCGAACACTGCATGATCGCCGCCGAGGGCGTCTCCGAACTCGGCATCGAGGAGCGCGACTGGTCCGGCATGGAGTCGGTCGAGGCGATCGCGGCGACGGGCTCCCAGGACCGCCAGGTGATCCTCGCCCCGAAGCCGGGCGCGCGCCTGCCCATCGTCGAACTGGACAAGCCGGTCTCGGTGATGCGCGTAGCCGAGCAGGACGGCGGCATCCACCGCGTCCACGGCCGCCCCTTCGTCCGCGAGCGCGCCGACGGCCGCACCTATCGCGTCGGCAGCGGCGGCTTCTGGCAGGTCCACCCGAAGGCGGCCGAGACCCTGATGCTCGCCGTCATGCAGGGCCTCACCCCCCGCAAGGGCGACACGGCCCTCGACCTCTACTGCGGCGTAGGCCTCTTCGCGGGCGCACTGGCCGACCGCGTCGGCGACAAGGGCGCGGTGCTCGGCATCGAGTCCGGCAAGCGCGCGGTGGAGGACGCCCGCCACAACCTGGCCGCGTTCGACCGCGTCCGCATCGAACAGGGCAAGGTCGAATCGATCCTCCCGAAGACGGGGATCACCGAGGCCGACCTGATCGTCCTGGACCCGCCGCGCGCGGGGGCGGGGAAGCAGACGGTCCGCCACCTGGTGGGCCTCGGCGCGCGCCGGATCGCGTATGTGGCTTGTGATCCGGCTGCGTTGGCTCGGGACTTGGGGTATTTCAGGGAGGGGGGGTACAAGGTGCGGACGTTGCGGGCGTTTGACCTGTTCCCGATGACGCATCATGTGGAGTGCGTCGCGATCCTCGAGCCTGCTGAGAAGGGTCGCTGACCTGCGGTTTCGTCGAGTGTGCATGATGTGCCTTGTGGGTTTTACGGGCGATATCTTGATGCATATTCGACGTACGTGAGGCTCTTCTGACGCACGTTCTGATGTGCCGCCAGGCGGCTGTTCGCGTAGGCGACCTTGCGTCGGGTGAGGTCTGTCGGGGTTCCTTCTTTGCTATCTCTTGATGAAGAGCTGTCGTTTATGGCTGGGTTGGGTCTCAGTAGGAGCGGGGGCTCTGCAGGGTCTGGGCGTCGGCCTTGTGCCTACTGTCCGGCCAGACAACGTCGGGACACCCCTGGCCGACCCAGTCGAGTACGGTCTGCTGCCGGTCGTTGAGGACCTGATGCATGTGTCCTCCTGTGCCGCCCCGGGGGAGGATGCTCGTTGCTTCCGCGGGGATTCGGGCGCCATCAATCAGGCCGGACCGCGACGCCGTCGGGCGCGTGGGGCGGGGTGCGTTGGTGAGGGCGACTTGGGCGGCGTGGTATCCGCGGGGTCGTTCGGGAGAGACAGAGGCTCGACAGGGCTTGGCGGCTGGCCATCGACTGTGTCCATGCCGGGCAGGAATGCATGGTCCGCACCGGTGTGGGCGTGCTGGGCGCGCTCAGGTACTGGGAGGATATGGCGGCGGGTGAGTTCAGCGACGTCGATCGTGGGGGCGGCGACTATGCGGTCGAGAAGCTCTGCCTGCTGAGGTTCCAGGGTTGTGAGATGCCTGAGTACGGCTAGGACTTCGACGAGTTCCCGGCTCCATTCGGGTTCCCAGCGCTCGGGGCGTTCACGGTCGAGTTCGCTGGTTATTTTGCCGGCGGTGCGGTCGCTGCGGTAGGCGAGCCAGCTGTCGAGCACGTTGCGCCCGCCCGTGGAGTAGTCGCGCATGCGTGGAGTGACACCGGTGAAGATGCCGCCCTCGATAACGAGGTGCTGGCGTTCGACGTCGTAGTTGACAGCCGATGGGAGGCAGTCGGATGCGATCTCCCGGGCGTACGTGATCTCGGGGTGTAGGCGCCGCCAGCAGTTCCATGTGCCTGCCGGACGGCCGTCGTCGGGGTCGATACAGCGTGTGCCGAACGTTGAGGCCCACAAGACGTGGTGCCCAACGCTGATGGCCTCATGCCAGAGGTCACGGTCGGAGGTCAGGGGGACACGAACACCGAGGGAGTTGAGGTCATCCGCATACCGTTCGGTGAAGGCGGGGTGGGCAGTGACAGCGGCGATATAGGCGAGCAAGTCTTTGGGGAGGACTTGCTGGAGGCCGTAGGAGTTCGCGAGGTGGGGTAAGAGGCCCGGCGTGATGTTGGGGGTTCGGTCGGCGTGCATGAGTGGTAGGACACGGCCACCGTTTCCGTTGAAGTAGTGCATGTCGGGGACCAGGGCTGTGAAAAGCAGTCCCGCACCTGTCTGCAGGCGTTGGGTGTGCTGTTCGGCAACGAAGATTTGGCCGTCGATATCGGCTTGCCACAACTCAGGTCGGGAATAGTCGATGACGCGGCCGTCGGGTATGAGCCATTGGCGATCCAGGGCTCTACGGGCAATGCGTATCGGATTGGGACAGGGGCCTCGCTCGATGCGCAGGCGGATCGGTGGGTGGGGATGGCCCGGGATCTGGAGGGCTTCCTTGTCCAGGGTGCGGTCTCGGGTCTCTTTGAACAGTTCCTGTTTCGTCGCGGGGTCGCGTTCTTGGACGAGGCGGTTCCAGCGTCGTTGCAGGATGGTCTTGGACGGACTGATGACCCAGTTCCGGTTGGTCTTGATGCCAGGCTTGCACCAGGGCATTAGCTCGGTGAGGGCGGGGAAAGTGTCCCAGCCGCTCTGAGGAGCAGGCGTGAAAGGGGCGTGCTTGACAGACCGGGAAGTGCGCCAGCCGGGGCCGCTGATATGCAGGTTGTGCAGCTGCTCCTCTTTGCTCTGGCGGGTTCCGTGAACGGCTGCGTAGTGGACGGGTGCTAAGTCCTCCTGTCGTTTGCCTTGTCGGCGGACGAAGATGGCGATGGCCAACTCCTGCTGGACTCCAGGGAAGAAGCGGCTGTTGAGCGGAGGTCTCTTGGTCTCGGGTGTGAGGTCGATGACCCAACCCTCTGTGCAGGTGCATCGCAGGTAGGAACGCATGCCCTGGAAGCCAGCACTGCGGATGAAGCCGCCGGTGCTGACGAAGCAGACGACGCCGTGACGGTGATCGCCGTACTGGTCGAAGACTTTGTGAGTGGCCCAGCGCCAGAAGTAGGTGCACAGGCTCTTCAATTTGTTCTCGTACGCGCCTGCCGCGCCACGCAGCCGAAAGTCGTCCAGAGGCGGGGCGCCGCGACCCGGTGAGCCCTTCTCTATCCATCCGCCCTGGCCCTCTGCCTGTTCGCGATGGGGAGGATTGCCGATGACGACGGTGATGCGCTCGTTGCGCTGGATCGTGCTGGCTGCCTCAGCGTCATCACGTAGAGGCCCCCACAAGGCGCCGTAGCGATCGAAGAGTTCACTTGGTCGCCAGGGGTCGGCGAGAGTGTCGGCCAAGTGTAGGCGCATGTCACGCAACCGGACTCGGGCATTGAGGTGCCGGAGCATCTGCCCCACACGCATCTGAGCGACGGCAAAGGGACCCATCTGCTTTTCGAACCCGATCAGTCGGCTCGCGAGTTCTTGCACAGATTCGGCGCGGAAGCCTTCGTTGCCACCTTCGGACTGTTTGCTGGCGACGAGGTCGATGATGCCGGTGAGGAAGGTGCCTGTTCCCATCGATGGGTCGATGATGGACACACCGGGGTCAGCGAAGCCATCTGGGCAGTCCAGAGTGGTCGCCAGCACCTCATCAACCAGACGGATCATCTCTGTCACCAGCGGGGCCGGCGTGTAGTAGGTGCCAGAGTCCTTACGTAGTTCGGCGTCGTACTCCTGCAAGAAGTGCTCGTAGAGATGGATGTGGAAGCCAGGTTCGCCGACGAGGGCGCTTTTCCAGTCGATGGCGTCAATGACGCGGACGAGCATGTCCAAGCTGTCACGGAATTCACCCTCGACCTGATCGGTGAGGATCTGTAACGCGCGGCCCATGACGGAGTGCTCAGCCCCAAGGCGTCGGCCTACCTCGTGCAAGCTCATGCCGATCAATGCTTTGTCCTTGTCGCCAGCGGTATCTGAGCTAGCGAGCAAGAGGGCAAAGGTGACGGACTGGGCATATCGGTCAGCGAAGGTGGCACGCTTGTCCCGGCCGTCTGTGGTCGGGAAGAGGTCAACCTCAAGTGTGGAAGCCAGGTCGGTGAACGGGCGTTGATGGCGCGGAAGGATGGCTTCGGCATCGAGGCGATCGTGAACGGCATCACGCAGAAGAGTGCACAGCGGGGCGACTTGGGTGACCACTTCCCGCATTGACGTCAGTGGCCGGGGTTGCCAGCCGAAGAAGGCGACAAGCATGGCCTCGAAGGCGGCCCCACTGGCGGCAGGCAGCCGTAGATGGGAGCCAGCGCTGCGCAGATCTCCCTCGAAGTGGATGGTGTCGCCGTACTGCTGACCTGAGCGGTACATGATCCAGGTCTGACCGTTCGTGTAGATCAGGTTGGGCAGTTTAGCCATGCCCTCCCATTGACGACGGTCGCGCCGATTCAAGCCGCCGGGATGAATCGTGCTCTTGTCGGGGCTCTTCAGCTCGACGTAGCCGACGATGTTGCGCGGCAATTTCCCGATCCGCACTGCCAGGTCCGGCCGTATCCGGTGCGCGGCGATGGCTACCTCGGCGTGCAGGACCGCCTGCAGCCCCAACACCCCTGCCGAGTCGACTAGGAGGGTTTCTACCGCCCGGCGGATCGCGGCTTCCTTCTGCCCGTGCAGCAACGCCTGCTTACATGTCGCGCCGAATTCGCTGACGATGCTTCGAAACCGCTCCTTGCGCTGCATCCCGCCCCCTGAGGCCAGCACACGCCCGCATCTTATTCAACTTACGGTAAGCGTGACATCACTCCCCGTCGAGAGCGTGGCCTCGTCGATACGTCGAGTGCGCGTGCTGCCAGCGGGGGCAGGGTACGGATTGGTGCTGACTCTGACTGCGTCAGACCTTCTCAGCCACGACTCGGGCGTGGTCCGCGGTGAGCATGGCGATGTCCTCGACGTCAGTGGTCAGGATCGTGACGCGGCCAGGCTGAGCGAGCGCGGTGGCGCAGAGCATGGCGTCGATGGCGTACTTGTGGCCGTGTAGTCCGGTCGTGCGCAGCAGCGTCGCCGCAGTCTGGGCGGTGGCCTGGGTGACGGGCTCGACCCGCAGTCGGGACAGTGTCCATTTCAGTGCGGCGTCATTGATCCTGGGGTGGATCACCTCGACCAGCACTGCGGCCGAGGTGACGACGGGCCAGTCGGCGTCGCGGGCGGCAGTGAGCCACTCCTGGACTTCGCGGTCGCGCTGGACGGCTTTCGCCAGGCCCTCGCTGTCGAGGATCAGAGCGCCGCTCACGCGGCCGCACCGGCTCCGGAGGAGGGGGTGCCGGTGAGTCTGGCCCGCTTGGCGGCCACGGCCTCCGGATCGGCGGGGCCGTTGGCGCTCTCGAAGTCGGCGATCAGCTCGTCCAGGCTGTCGCGCTCGATCTGCCGCTGTGCGGCCTTCTCCAGGTAGGCGGACACGCCCCGCTTGCCGACCCTCTCCCGGATCGCCTGCAGGGTGCCGGCGGCGAGGGAGATGGAGATGCCGCTGCTGGGCCCGTCGCCGGGCAGGAAGTCAGTGCTGTCGTCGGCCATAATGGGAGTATGGCATTTCGAATGCTATACGGCGACACTCTGGCTGGTTCCCTGCTCGGGCCTGGGCTCTGTCGTCGCGAGCTGGAGGGGTGTCCAAGTCGGGTGGGTCGTGCGTCAAGGGATCGCACGTAGCGCCCGTAACGCATGTCGAACCCGGCCCGAATTGCTCTCAGTGCGCCGCTGACCTGCGGCTTTCTTTCACGTGTTTTTGATTCACATGTTCCCGATGGCGCATCATATGGAGTGCGTCGCGATCCTTGAGCCTGCCGAGGAGGGCCGCTGACCTGCGGTTTCGTCGAGTGTGCATGATGTGTCCCGGGGGTTTTCCGGGCGACATCTTGACGCATGAACGACGCACGTGACGCACATCCTGATGGGGCGTCAGGCGCTCGGTCTGCCAGACAGACGAGGTGGGGCAACATGAGCGAGCACGGCCGACGGCGGCGGCACCGTACGGTGGACCGGGTCGCTTGGATCCTGGAGGCCGCCGCTCGGGCGTCGGGCGGAGTGACCGTGGCCGAGTTGGCGCGGGCGGTCGGGGCGCCGGCGAGTTCGGTGCAGGATTTGGTCAACGGCCTTGTCGCGACCGGTTTCCTGCTGGAACAGCACGGGCGCTTCAGGCTCGGGCCCGCCCCGCACGTCCTCAACCTCATCGCCGGGCGGGTCGTCCCGCGGATCAGTCAGGCCGAGCTCGACGAACTGAGCCGCGTCGCGGGCACCCCGGTGCTGCTCACGGTGCGGGTCGGGCTCGACGCCGTGCACCTCGCGCGCGGTGGCGAGGACGAGATTCCGCGCCTCGTGCCGCTCGCCGACGAGCATGTGGCCCGGCCGTTGCTGCGTACCGCCGCGGGCCGTCTACTGCTGGCCTTTACCGACGAGTCGGAGCGTCGCGGGCTGCTCGACGAGCTCGCCCGCCATGATCCCGAGGCGGTCGCCGAGTTCCGCCGTGTTCTTCCGGCTATCCGTGCGTCGCGGATCAGTCGCAGCGAGGGGCTGGCCGATCCCGAGGTCAGCGCGCTCGCGATCCCCGTCACCGAAGGGTCCGTCGTCACGGGCGCCCTCGTGCTCATGCACCGGCGTCGCGGCCGCTCGGAGCGGCTGAGTCTGGACCGGGCGGCGGCCCGGCTCCTCGCGCACATCCAGGAGGGACACATCTAGGGGGGGTACGTCTAGGGGGGGCATTTAGGAGAGGTGGGCGTGACCTTCGCATCCGTTCACGGATATCCGTGAATCTGGGTGCTCCTGCCGTGCCGGGAACGAGCATCCCGGCATGACTTCGAACATGCTGACCACGACCGCGGCGGCGGCGGTGTCTACGGCGCCGCTGACGTCCTCCGGCGAGATCGTCTCCCGGCTGTTGCACGCCCTCGGTGACCCCGATCCGGCCCGGGGCGCCGAGGACATCACCGTCGTCGGAGCCGATCCCCTGGTGCCCTCCGTGCACCGCCTCGCCGATGCCATGTCCGCCGCGATCGGGGTCTTCGGGCGGCAGGCGGCGGCGGTCGGTGAGTATCGCGGCCACCCGCACCAGAGGGTTCGGGTGCAGGCCGGAGCCGCGATCGACCAGCTCATGGCGACCTATCACACGACGCTCTCGGGGCGCCCCCTCGGCACTCTCCTCGACGATCCGACGCTGCTCGGCAACAACGACTTCTACCGGGCACGCGACGGCCGGTGGATTTTCGTCATCACCACCTATCCGCATCTGCGGGACGCGGTCCAGTCCGTGCTGAGGTGCGAGCCCGACAAGGTGGGGATCGCGCGGGCCGCGGCCCGTTGGGACGCCTTCACGCTGGAGGAGGCCATCTGCGCGCGAGGCGGCGTCGCCTGCGTGGTGCGCGGTCGGGACGAGTGGCTCGCGCACCCCGCCGGGCGGTACGTCGCGCGGCGCCCGGTCGTCGAGATCGACCGCGTCGGTGACGGCCCTGTCCGGCCCCTGGAGCCGATCGGCGAGGCCGACGAGGCGCTCGCGGGCGTACGGGTGCTCGATCTCACCCACGTCATCGCGGGTCCCGTCGGGGCGCGGCTGCTCGCCCAGTTCGGCGCCGACGTGCTGCACCTGTCGCGTCCCGACCGCCCCGACCCGATCCCGATGATCGCGATGACCGGCGGCGGCAAGCGCAACGCCTACTGCGATCTGCGCGACGGTCGCGACCGTGCGGCCTTCCACGACGTGCTCCAGGAAGCGGACGTCTTCGTGCACGCCTACCGGGGACTCGCCCGGCACGGGGCGTCGACCGAGGAGCTCGTCCGGCGGCGACCCGGACTCATCACTCTCGAATACCACGCCTGGGGCGCCGAAGGTCCCTGGGGCGAACGCGGCGGATTCGACCAACTCGCCTGCTCCGCCACCGGATTCGCCGTCGAGGAGTGGACCGACCGGCCGTCGCTGCCGCCGACGTACCTGCTCAATGACTACCTCGCCGCCTACCTCGGGGCCGCCGCCGTGGCAACCGTCCTGCGCCGACGTGCGACGGAGGGCGGCTCCTGGCGGATCCGCGTGACCTTGGCCGGGGTGTGTCACTGGGTTCAGGAACTGGGGCTGCTGGCAAGGGAGGACGTACTCGACCTGCCCAGGCCGGGGCGTGCCCCGTTCGCGGAACTGTCCACGACCCAGACCGACTTCGGCCCGCTCATCGAACCGGCGACGCCGTTCGCGTACAGCGGGCGCACGGTCCCTCAGGCCGGTCGGCGGTCCCCGCTCGGGTCCGCCGCTCTTCAGTGGCGCTGAGCGCTCCCCCCTCGATACCCCAGGAGGCACCAGAAGATGTCCGAAAAGCCGAGCGGCCCGTCCGGCCGCGGGCTCCTCGCCGGAGTCCGCGTCATCGAACTGGCCAGCGTGATCATGGCCCCGTACGCCGCCCAACAGCTCGGCGACCTGGGCGCGGACGTGATCAAGGTCGAACCGCCCACCGGCGACATGACGCGTCACTACCCGCCACGGCGCCACCCCGGCATGGGCGGCCCTGCGCTCAACCTGAACCGCAACAAGCGCGGCGCCGCCATCGACCTCAAGGCCCCGCACGGCCGCGACGCCCTGCTCGCCCTGCTGCGCACCGCCGACGTCTTCATCACCAACCTGCGCCCGCAGGCCCTGGCGAAGCTCCGCCTCGGCTACGACGCGGTCGCGGCCGTCAACCCCGGCCTGATCTACGCCAACGCCCAGGGTTTCCGCAGCGACAGCCGCTACGGCACCCACGCCGCCTACGACGACATCATCCAGGCGGCCAGCGGCCTGGTCTGGCTCAACCACCAGGTCTCCGGCCAGCCCCACTACGTGCCCACCGTGCTCGCCGACAAGATCTGCGGCATGCAGATCGCCCAGTCTGTCCTGGCCGCGCTGCACTACCGGGAGCACGGCGGCACCGGACAGCACATCGAGGTCCCCATGGCCGACACCATGCTCGCCTTCAACCTGGTCGAGCACCTGGGCGCGGCCGCCCTTGAGGCCGATGGCGCGTTCGGCTCGGCCCGCTCGCTCAGTCCGCGGCGCCGCGCCCTGCGCACCGCCGACGGCTGGATGTGCATCCTGCCGCACAGCGACCGCAACTGGCGGGACTTCACCGCCTACGTCGACCGCCCCGAACTGGCCGCCGACCCGCGCTTCGCCACCGGACCCGAACGGGCCCGCAACGCCGACCAGTTCTATCCGCTGCTCGAGGAGCTGACACCGCTGCACACCAGCGCCGAGTGGCAGGAGTTCTGCGACCGGGCGGGCATCGCCGCCGCCCCCGTACTCGACCTGGAGTCCGCCGCCACCACCGCCTACGCCCAGGAGGGCGGCCTGCTGCGCGAGGCCGAGCACCCCACCGAGGGCCCCTACCGGGTGATCGGCCGCCCGGTCCGCTACTCGGCCGACCCGGACCCGGAGCTACGGCCCTGCCCTGCCATCGGCCAGCACACCGATGAGGTGCTGCGCGAAGCGGGTTTCGACCCTTCCCTGCTGCACCCCGCGGGCTGATCGGCATCCCTGACGAACAGTCAATTGGCCCTGACAGTAAGTTAATTCACCTACCCGGAGCGAATGAACCATGTCCCCTTCGATGTCGTCACCCTCGATGCCTTCACCGGTCGCCTTCCCCGATGTCGCCCTGCCCGAATCGGCCCGCCGCCTCCGCGGCGAGGTCCGCGCCTTCCTCGACGAGGAGCGTGCCCGCGGCACCGTCCTCGGCCGCCCCGACTCCTGGCTGGCCGGCTGGGATCCCGGCTTCAGCCGTCGCCTCGCCGAGCGCGGCTGGGTCGGCATGGCCCTGCCCACCGAGTACGGCGGCGCGGGCCGCGGCTTCCTGGAGCGTTACGTGGTGATCGAGGAACTCCTTGCCGCAGGTGCCCCGGTGAGCGCCCACTGGGTCTCCGACCGACAGGCCGGTCCTTCCGTCCTCCAGCACGGCACCGAGGAACAGCGCCGCTTCTTCCTGCCGAGGATCGCCGCCGGGCAGTGCTTCTTCTCCATCGGCATGAGCGAGAAGAGCAGCGGTTCCGACCTCGCCTCGGTCGCCACCCGCGCCGAACGCACCGCCGACGGCTGGCGGTTGACCGGCACCAAGATGTGGACCGGCGGCGCTCACGTCAACGACTACGCCATCGTCCTCGCGCGCACCGACGACGCCGAGGACAGGCACGCAGGGCTCAGCCAGTTCATCGTCGACCTGCGCGCCCCTGGCGTACGCGTCGAGCCGATCCGCCTGATGAGCGGCGAGCACCGCTTCAACGCCGTCCACCTCGAAGGCGTCGACGTCCCGGACGGCATGCTGCTCGGGCGGCGGGGCGACGGCTGGCAGCAGGTCACCGGCGAACTCGCCTTCGAACGCAGCGGTCCTGAACGCTACCTGTCCACCTTCCCCCTGCTGGTCTCCCTGCTGCGCGAACTGGAGCAGCGGCGCGCCACGGCCGAACAGCTCACCCAGGTAGGCATCCTGACGGCCCGTCTCCTCAGCCTCCGCCAGCTGTCCCTCGGGGTGGCCGCGGCCCTGGACGCCGGAGCCTCGCCCGACACCCAGGCCGCCCTGGTCAAGGACCTCGGCACCCGCCTGGAAGGCACGCTCGTCGACACCGTCCGCAGCATCCTGCCGACCCCGGCCGATCCGTACGCCACCCCGGGGAGTCACCCCGAACTGCTCGCCTTCGCCCTGCTGCACAGCCCCGGCTACACGCTGCGCGGCGGCACCAACGAAATCCTTCGCGGCATCATCACTCGCGGTCTGGAGCAGCACTCATGAACACCCGAACGATCGACACCCACACGGTCAACACCCACACGATCGACACCAGCACCCCGGTCATTCCCGCCGACGCCTACGACACCACCGCCTTCTACGCCGATGCGGACGCCATCGCCACCGTCACCAACCCCACCGCCCCCGACGCCGTGACCCTCCCCTCCGAGGACGCCTCCACCGCCGAACTCCTCGCCGCCGCACAGGAAGCCGGACGCCGCGCCGTCCCCGCCCCCCTCGCCGAGACCGCCCTGGTCGCCCGCCCCCTGCTGCGCCGCGCCGGACTCCCCGTCCCCGAAGGACCGCTCAGCTACGCCATCGCCCCCGAGCTGACGATCCGCTACGCACACCCGGCCGATTCCCCCGTAGGCTCGGCCGGCTGCCTGGGCGAAGACGACACCCTGCTGGTCACCGGCACCCTGCCCCGCGTCCCCTGGGGGCGCGCCGCCACCGCGGTGGTCGTCCTGGCCGCCGCCCCCTTCGGCCCCGTCCTGTTCACCCTCACCCCCGACCTGGCCGACCTCGCCCCCGGCGGCAACCTCGCCGAGGAACCCCGCGACGACCTGCACCTCGCCGCCCTGGAGGTTCCCGCCGCACAGGTTCGCCGGATCGCCCCCGAACTGCTCGACGAGGCCCGGCTCCGCGCGGCCCTGGCCCGCGCCGCCCTGATCGCCGGAGCCGCCGAACGCTGCGTCGACCTGACGGTCGCCCACACCACCGCCCGCACCCAGTTCGGCCGTCCGCTCAGCCACTTCCAGGCCGTCAAGCAGGAAGAGGCACGGCTGATCGAGGAAGCCGCACTGGTGCGCGCCGCCGTCCGGGCCGCCGCCGTCCCGCTGGACACCGGCGGCCCTGCCGTACGGCTCACCGTCGCCGCGGCCAAGACCCAGGCGTCCGCCTCGGCTGCCGAGATCGCCCGCATCGCCCACCAGCTCCACGGCGCCATCGGCATGACCCGGCTCCACCCGCTCCACCTCGCCACCACCCGGCTGTGGTCCTGGCGCGACGAGGACGGCGACGAGACCCACTGGGCACACTGCCTGGCCCGCCCTCTCACCGCTGCCACTCTCTGGCCCGCCCTCACCACCACACCCTGACGGGATCCCCCTGGCCGGATCAGCCTGACCGGATCACCAGGGCCGCCAATCGCCACAAAGCGCGCGAACTCGCCAGTAACCCCTGGCGATATGCTCGCTATCCTCGTCCTTCCGTTCCCGTCAGCCCGCCTGGAGAGTGCACGTACATGGAGTTCCAGCTCCTCGGAACCGTGGCGATCAACGACGGGGCGGGGCCCGTGCCGCTCGGGCCCGTCAAGCGGCGGAGTCTGCTCGCCATGTTGTTGCTGCGCGCGCCGGCCGCCGTCTCCGTCGACACGCTCACCGAGGTGCTGTGGGAGGACGAGCCGCCGCGGCACGCGCGCACCGTCATCCAGGGGCACGTCTCACGGCTGCGCGCGCTGATCGCCGAGACGGACCTGGCCGCGTACGGCGTCGAAGTGACCACGCAGGGGCGGGCGTACGCGCTGCGGCTGCCCGAGACGCTCCTTGACGTACGCCGTTTCGAGGACCTGGCCGCGCTGGCCCGGCGGCAGCGCGAGCCGGCCGACGCGGCGCTGATGCTGCGCGAGGCCCTGGCCCTGTGGCAGGGTCCCGCGCTCGGCGGGATCACCGGCACCGCCCCACTGCTCGCCGCCGCGAACGCGCTGGAGGAGAGCAGGATCGCCACGGTCGAGCAGCTGGCGGCCACCTATGCGGTGCTCGGCGAGCACGACCGGGCGGTGGCGCTGCTCGGCAAGGAGGCCGCGACACATCCGCTGCGCGAGCCGCTGATCGCCGCGCTGATCCGGGCGCTGAATCGCGCGGGCCGCCAGTCCGACGCCCTGGAGCAGTACCACCGCACCCGCGAAGAGCTCGCCGACGCGATGGGCGTCGACCCGGGGCCCGTGTTGCGAGAGGCGTACGAGGAGGTCCTTGAGGTGACGGCCGGAGCGGGAGGGGAAGAGGGGGCCGCGGCGCGGCAGGCACCTGGGCGGACCCTCGTGCGGGACCCCGAGGCCGCCCCCGACCTGCTGCCGCGCCCGCCCCGCGGATTCCACGGCCGCGCCCCCGAACTCGCCGCGCTGACCACCACCGCCACCGTCACCGAGACCCCCATCGCCTTGGTCACGGGACCCGCCGGGGTCGGCAAGACCTCGCTGGTCGTGCACTGGGCGTACGCGCACGCCGACGCCTACCCCGACGGCCGGCTCTTCGCCGATCTGCGCGGGCACAGCGGCACCGATCCCGCCCAACCGGCCGATGTCCTCCGGGAGTTCCTGCTCGCCCTCGGAGTGCAGGCCCCGGCCGTGCCCGACTCGCTCGACGCCGCGGCGGCTCTGTTCCGGTCCCTGGTCAAGGACCGGCGGCTGCTCGTCGTCCTCGACAACGCCAAGGACTCCGCCCAGGTCCGCCCTCTCCTGCCCGGCGGCCCGGGCTGCGCCACCGTCGTCACCAGCCGGACCCGGCTCGACGCCATCATCGCCTCGGACTGTGCGACGCCGGTCCCCGTCGAAGTGCTCGACGAGGACGACGCGGCCCTGCTGCTCGCCGAGGCGCTCGGCCCCGACGCCTCCGACGAGCGCGCCGTTCGCGAGGTGGCCCGGCTGTGCGACGGCCTGCCGCTCGCCCTGCGCATCGCCGCCGCCCGACTCAAGGGCCGTCGGCACTGGACGGTCGCCGACCTGGCCGTCGAACTCGCCGACGAGGGCGCCCGGTTGACGCTCCTGTCCGCCGAGGACACCGGAGTCGAGGCCACCCTGCGCGCCTCCGTCGCCCGGCTCGCGCCCGCCGACGCAGGGCTGCTCGGCGCGCTCGGCCACTCCTTCACCCGCGAGAGCGATGCCTACGCCGCCGCGGCAGCCGCCGGCGTCCTGGTCACCGAGGCCCGCGCGGGCCTGGACCGGCTCGCCGCCGCGCACCTGATCCAGGAGACCGCGCCCGGCCGCTACGGCCTGCACGACCTCGTACGTCTCTACGCGCGCGGACTGCCCCGCACCGAGGAGGCCGACGCGATCACCCGGCGCCTCGTCGACCACTGGCTGCGCGCCCAGCTCGCCGCCGTGGACGTCTTCGACACCGGCGGCTACCGCACGGTGCCGCCGCCCGACGGTTTCGAACTCTGGCCGCCCGTACCGGAGTTCACGGACCGGGACGCGGCGCTCGCCTGGTTCATCGGTGAGCAGGAGTCGCTGGTGGCCGCCGTGTCCGCAGCCGCCAGGATCGGCGACGACGAGCGGACCTGGCGGGTCGCCGCCCTGCTGTGGCCGATGGTGCAGTGGCGGCCGCACCCCGGCTGGCAGCTGCCGCTGAGCATCGCCCTCGCCGCCGCCGAGCGGGTCGGCAGCGCCGAGGGCATCGGACGCCTTCGCGCCACGATGGGCATGCTGCTCGTGGAGACCGGGCAGTTCGCCCGGGCCGAGGCGTATCTGACCGGCTCGCTGGAGCCGCTGCGTCGCGTCGCGCCCGAGGTCGCCGCCCACACCCTCGTCCTGGTCGGCCTGGTCCACCAGCGCCTCGGCGACGCGGACGGTGCGCTCGACGCGCTGGCGGACGCCGTCCGCACCGCCCGCGCGATCGACCACCCGACGGCCGCCACCCTGGAGCACTACCACGCCACCCAAGTCGCCCTGACCGCAGGCGACTTCACGGCCGCGGCCCGGCACACGGCACGCTGCCTCGACACCATTCCCGAAGGTGAGGTCGCCGGATGGCGGCCGCTGATCTGGGAGTCGTACGGCGTCGCGCTGCACCACAGCGGGCGGCACCAGGAGGCCCGCGACGCGCTGCTCGCCGCGCTCGGGGCCACCGAGGAAGAGGACCTTCCCGCCCGTACCGTGCGCGCCCTGGCCCGGCTCGGGGAGATCGCAGCGGTGCTCGACGGGCCGACCGAGGAGGCCGTGTACCTGGCCAGAGCGGAACAGGTCGAGAAGTCCCTTACGCGACCCCTTTGACCTGCGACGACACTGCCGCCGCGGACATTAGCCGGGTGTTAGCGGAACGGCAGCGCGAGGCGGCAGGCTGAGGTCGTACACCAGAACCACCACCATCGGGGGACACCACCATGCGTACAGCCCTGCGCAAGAAGTCCACGCTCGCCGTCGCCGCCGTCGCGGCCCTCACCCTCTCGCTGACCGCCTGCAACGACGGCAGCGGTACGAAGGACAGCGGCGCAGCCGACTCCACCAACTCGGCGACCGCCTCTACGGCGCCGGACAACTCATCGGAGTCGAGCGGAAGTTCGGCATCCACCGACGGCAAGCCCGAGGCCGAGGCCGGCGGCGACAAGAGCGACACCGGCTCCGCCGACTCCGGCGGCGCCTCCGAGCAGGACGGCACCAGCACCGGCGCCGACGGCGAAGGCGTCAACACCGGAGGCGGTGAGGGCACGTACACCGGCACGCTCACCTACCTCGCCGACCACAAGATGATGGTCGGCGACCAGGCCTTCCTCATCGACGACACCACCGCCATCCTCGGCGCCGCGGCGATCTGCGGGGCTCCGGACGGCAGCGTCTCCGCGGACAACACCGGCGCGGGCACCCTCAAGTGCACCTACGACGACCTGGTGAAGGCCGCCAAGACGGGCAGCGTCAAGGTGAAGGTCCTCAAGGATTCGGACGGCATCGCGGTGAAGGTCGCCGAGATCTACCACCCGTAACCGGCAGCCGACGCCAGGCTCCCTGGCCGGTCCCCCGGAGCGGCGCCTGCCCTCAGTCGAGCCGGTCGAGGTAGTGCAGGACCGCCAGGACGCGCCGGTGCTGGGACTCGGTTCGGGGGAGGTCCAGTTTGTCGAAGATCGCTGCGGTGTGTTTTTCCACCGCCCGGCGGGAGATGCCGAGCGCGTCCGCGATGGCCGCGTTGGTGCGGCCCTCGGCCATCGAGGACAGCACCTCGTGTTCCCGTTCGGTGAGGGGGGAGAGGGACTCGGCCGAGCGGCGTGCGGACAGGAGTTGGGCGACCACTTCCGGGTCTAGTGCCGTGCCGCCGTCCGCCACCCGGTGCAGCGCGTCGACGAACTCGGCGATGTCCACGACGCGTTCCTTGAGCAGATAGCCGAGTCTGGCGAGGCCGCCCGCCGCGAGCCGGTCGGCGTAGCGGGTCTCGACGTACTGGGAGAAGAGCAGTACGCCGAGGTCCGGATGGCGCTCGCGGAGTGCCAGTGCGGCGCGCAGGCCGTCGTCGCGGTGGGTCGGCGGCATCCGGATGTCGGCGACCACGGCGTCCGGATGCTGTTCCTCGACGACGGTGACCAGCGCCTCGGCGTCACCGACCGCGGCGACCACGTCCAAGCCGCGGTCGCGCAGGAGCTGCACGAGGCCCTCGCGGACGACGGCCGCGTCCTCGGCGACGACGATCCGCAGCGGTTTGGCGGGTGGCATGGAGTCTCCAGTCTCCCCTGGTTCGGATGGTTCGGATGGTTCGGAGATGCGCCGTGCCCCCCCGTCAGGGTGCCCGATGCGGCGTCAGATCCTTTGTGCGGAAAGGTAGTTCTACGGTGATGGTGGTGGGGCCGCCGTCGGGGCTGGCGATCAGCAGTCTTCCGTCCACCGTACTGACCCGCTCGGCGAGTCCGGCGAGGCCGGTTCCGCCACCGCCCCGTGTCGTGCCACGGCGGCGCGGGTGCGCGCCGCCGTGGCCGTCGTCCCTGACGGTCAGCGTGAGTACGGCCCCGGCGTGCGCGGCGTCGACGTCGATGCGCGCGACGATCCGGACCGCGGTGGCTCCCGAGTGCCGGGTGGCGTTCGCGAGCAGTTCGGCCGCGCAGAAGTAGGCGATCGACTCGATCGCCTCCGGTGGGCGCAGGGGCAGCTCGGTCTCCGCCGTGGCCGGGATCCCGGCCCGGGCGGCCAGGGTCTCCAGGGCCACGTCGAGACCGTCGTTGAGCGCCGGTGGGTGGATGCCGCTGATGAGCTCCCGCAGTTCGCCGATCACGGTCTTGGACTCGGCGAGCGCGGTGTCCACCAGCTCGCGCCCGGAGGCGAGTTCGGGCTCCGTACCGGGGAGCCTGGCCAGCTGCTCGCGAGCCCGGGCGAGCGTCATCGCCACCGCGATCATCCGCGACTGGGCGCCGTCGTGCAGGTCGCGCTCGATCCGGCGGAGGGCGGCGGCGGAGTCCTGCACGGCGAGCGCGCGGGTGTCCTCGAGGACGTGGACGCGGGCGTCGAGCTTGCCGGGCCCGAGCAGGGCGCGGGCCATCGGCCGGACGGCCAGGTCGAGCAGCCACCGGGTGCACCAGGTGGAGATCGCCATCGGCAGGAAACCGGCCAGGCAGGTCAGCAGTGCGGTGGGCCAGGTGTCCAGTTGTACGCCGCCGAAGCCGAGTCCGAGACCGCGGTGGCCGTCGTCCGCCGGGACCAGCCGCCACCAGATCGGGTAGGTCAGCGCGATGAGCCCGTACAGGCGGACCGTCGCGAACAGCATGACGAGCAGCACCCCGACCGGCAGGTAGGCGAGGGTGAAGGCGGCGGAGCGCCAGCCGTCGGGGTCGGTCAGCGCGGCTCGGGCGCGCACGAGCAGCTTGCCGCGCGGCTGAGGCCGAGGCCGCGGGGGCGGTGGCTGGATCCGCTCGCCCAGCAGCCCGCGGAGCAGCGCGCGGTGTACGGCCCCGGCGCCGCGTGCCGCGAAGGGGACGCCGATCAGCAGCACGGGGCCGACCAGGACCACCGAACCGAGCAGACCCGCGGCGAGGATCCCGAGCAGTACGACCCCGCAGATGAGCCCGGGCAGCGGGGCGAGCAGCGCGTACGTCGCCTCTCCCGGCGTGCCGAGGACCGTGCGGAACAGGGCCCGGGTGAGGTGCCACAGTCGGTGAGGTCGATGGGTTCGTCGGGGTCGCTTCCCCGAGGTCGCGGAGCACTACTGGAACATGTACACGAGACGTGATCGCGTCGAGCAGTTCCACCCCGAGTCGCAGACTCCGCGGGTCGCGGCGTAACAAGGATTACGCCAGCGTCACCGGATGCCCGATGAGCGTGCGCAGCGCCTCCTGGGACGCCGTGTCCGGTTCGGCCGCGAAGGTGACCAGGGACTGGTCGGGCTCGGTGGGCAGGGACAGCGTCTCGTGGTTCAAGGTCAGCTCGCCCGCGAGGGGGTGGCGCAGCCGCCGTACGCCGTGAGCGTGGTCGCGCACCTGGTGTTCGGCCCACAGGCGACGGAACTCGGCGCTGCTGACGGACAGTTCGGCGAGCAGTGTGCACAGGCGGTCGTCGCAGGGGAAGCGTCCCAGGTCCATGCGGAGCGCCGCGACGGTGTCCCGGGCGGCCTCCTCCCAGTCGAGGTGCAGCTCGCGCATCACGGGGTGGCGGAAGTGGAGCCAGGCCACGTTGCGCTGTGCGGTGGGCAGGGCGTCGAAGTCGACGAACAGGGCGCGGGCCGGGCGGTTGGCGGCCAGGACGTCGAGCCTGCGGCCCAGCACGTAGGCGGGTACGTCACCGACCGCGTCCAGGAGGATGCGTACGCCGCCGCGCACCGGTTGCGGCGTGACCGAGTCCAAGCTCGGCTCCGATTCGTTGCCGCGCAGCGCCCGCGTCAGGTGGCCCAGGTGCGCCCGCTCGGACGCGTCGAGCCGCAGCGTACGGGCGATGGCGTCCAGGACCTGTTCGGAGACGTTGGGGGAGCGCCCCTGTTCGAGCCGCACGTAGTAGTCGACGCTGACTCCGGCCCGCTCGGCCAACTCCTCCCGGCGCAGGCCGGGAACGCGGCGCCGCCCGCTGAGCGGACGTACGCCGAGGTCCTCGGGCTGCACGCGGGCTCGGCGGGACTGCAGGAACGAGGCCAGTTCGGTGCGGAAATCCATCCCTCAAGTGTCCGTCAAGCCTGGTACTGCCAGACCCAGGGTCAGCCGGAGCCCTGGGTCACCTCGGTTCGATCGACCAGAGTCGAGGGCGCAAGACATCGCACCACGCGCTCTCGGAGATCACCATGACCACAGCAGCAACGCAGTCCCGCTCGTCCGTCCGCCCCCTCGCAGGCCGGGTGGCCGTCGTGACGGGAGCCTCCAGCGGCATCGGTGAGGCCACCGCACGCCTGCTGGCCGAACAGGGCGCCCACGTCGCCCTCCTCGCCCGGCGGGCCGAGCGGCTGACCGGCCACGTGGCGCGGATCGAAGCCGCGGGCGGCCGCGCGCTCGCGGTACCGGCGGACGTCGCCGACCCCGCCTCGCTCACGGCGGCCGCCGAGCGGATCCGGGAGCGTATCGGCCGCGTCGACCTGGTGGTCAACAACGCGGGCCTCGCCCTCCCCGACCTGCTCGGCCGGGGCGCCGAGAGCAACTGGCAGCGCATGATCGAGGTGAACGTCTCCGGCGCGCTCTCCGTCGTCACGACGTTCACGCCGGACCTGATCGAGGCCGCGGCCGACGGCGGCCACGCGGACCTGGTCAACGTCTCGTCCGCCGCCGCGCAGACGGTCCTGCCCGGCTTCGCCGGATACGCCGCGACCAAGGCCGCCGTCAGCCACTTCTCCCGGAACCTGCGCGCCGAACTCAGCCCGCACCACGTCCGGGTCACCACGATCGAACCGGGGGCCATCGACACCGAGCTGCGCGATCACCTCGGCGACCCGGCGATCAGCGCCGCCGTCGAGGAGGCGGTGGGCTCCCTCGGCGACCTGCCCACCGGAACGGACGTCGCCGAGGTGATCGCGTTCGCGGCGAGCCGCCCGCGCCACGTGAACCTGTCCCTGCTCTCGGTCCTGCCGACGTTGGAGGCGTGAGTTCCCTATAGGAGTTCCCTATGGCGGCTGCTGATATTTCGTCTTTGCCCCTCGTGATTTGCCGGAACTACCGTGAGGCGCATGACTGATATCGGAAATGGAAACGGAAACAAAACGGGAATTGGCGTGCGGGAGCTCGCGGGGAAGCGGGCCCTCGTCACCGGCGGTACCCGCGGAATCGGCGCGGCCGTCGTACGTCAACTCCTCGACGCGGGCGCCGAAGTGCTCACCACTGCCAGGTCGGCGACGAGCACCGCACCCGAAGGCGCCGAATTCGTTGCGGCCGACGTGCGGACCCGGGCCGGTGCGCAGGCGCTCGCCGCGGCCGTGCGCGAGAGGTTCGGCGGGGTCGACATCCTGGTCCACAACGCCGGTGGCGCGGCGCCGCACGCGGGCACTTCGGCCATCTCCGACGAGGAGTGGCAGGACGCGCTCGACCTCAACTTCCTGGCGTCGGTGCGGCTGGACTCGCTGCTGGTGCCGGGAATGCGGGAGCGGCGTTCGGGGGCGATCGTGCACGTCTCGTCGGCCGCGGTCCTCACTCCGGTGGCGCCGTTCCTGCACTACGTGGCGGCGAAGGCGGCGCTGGAGGCGTACAGCAGGGGACTGGCCCTTGAGCAGGCCCCGTTCGGGATCCGGGTCAACACCGTGTCCCCCGGCAGGGTCGCCACCCCCGGTGGCGAAGCGACCCGGGAGGAGTGGGCGCGCCTGGACCCGGCATCCGGCGGGGACGGCACCCCCACCGTGCCGCCGCTGGGGCGCGAGGGCCGACCCGACGACATCGCCGACGCGGTGCTGTTCCTCGTGTCCGACCGGGCCAGCTGGCTCACCGAGAGCAATCTCATCGTGGACGGCGGTGAATTCCCCAGGGGCTGATTCCAGGGGATGACACCGGCAGTGATTTCTTCGGGCGTATCGCCGATTCGCGAGAGAGATGAGTGAGGGGTTCTGACATGGGCGAGAACGTGGGCAAGGATATGGGCAAGAACGTGGGCAAGGATATGGGCAAGAACGTCGGCAAGTACAGCGGTAAGAATGCAGTGATCACCGGTGGCGGCAGCGGCATGGGATTCGCGATGGCGCGCATGCTGGTGGACGGCGGAGCCCGCGTCGTGATCACCGGTCGTTCTCAGGCCACGCTCGACGCCGCGCGGGAGCGGCTCGGCGAGAACGCGGTGGCCGTACGGGGTGACGTGGCCTCCCTGTCCGACCTGGACGTGCTGGCCGAGCGGGTGAAGAGCGAACTCGGCACGGTCGACGCCCTGTTCGTCAACGCCGGGATCACCGCTCTCACGCCCTTCGAGTCGACGACCGAGGAGACGTTCGACGAGCTGTTCGCGGTCAACGTCAAGGGCGCCTTCTTCACTGTGCAGAAGCTCGCCCCGCTGCTGAGCGCGGGCGCCGGCGTCGTCCTCACCACCTCGATCGCGAACACCATCGGCATGCTGGAGACCAGCGTCTACGCGGCCGGCAAGGCGGCGCTGCGCTCGATGGCCCGCAGCCTCTCGCGTGAGCTGCTGCCGCGCGGGATCCGTGTCAACGCGGTCAGCCCCGGCCCCATCGACACGGGAATCCTGGAGAGCACGCTGTCCCCGGAGGCCGCCGAGCAGTTCAAGGCCGAGCGGGTCGCGGACAATCCCATGCGGCGTTTCGGCACCAGCGACGAGGTCGCCACGGCGGCCGCGTTCCTCGCCTTCGACGCCACTTACACCACCGGCACCGAATTCGCCGTGGACGGCGGCGCCACCCAACTCTGAGTGGAGAAGACGGCGGACTCGGGCCAGGTTTCCGTGCGCAGGAGTTCGAGCAGGGCCCGCTGTGCCGGGCCGGGGCCCGGCCGGACCACGGCGATGACGGGCTGGTGCACGGCCGGAGACACCGGGCGCACGAGGTGTTCGTGGCCGTGGGGCACGGCGGAGGCCGGGACGAGCGTCACCCCGAGGCCCTGGGCGGCCCAGCGCACGGCCGTCGCCGTCTGGGAGACGCGGGCGGCCGTGGCCGGGGCCAGATCGTGCTTTCCCAGCACGTCGACGAGTACGGCGTCCAGCGCGCTGTCGCGGTCGAACCTCACCCACGCTTCCCCTGCCAGCTCGCGCAGTTCGACCCGTTCCGCGGCGAGCAGCGGGTGTCCGGGGGCGAGGGCCACGACGAACTCCTCGTCGCCGAGGTGGTGGGCGTCGGAGGGGCTCCGCTCACAGGCCGCCATGAGGGCGAGGTCGACGGCGCCCCTGCGGCACAGCCGGTCCAGTTCGGCGGAGCTCGGCTCCTCGAAGACGGTGACCTCCAGGCGCGGGAACCGGCGACGCAGCGTGCCGAGCGCACGCGGCAACTGCCGGGTGCCGAAGCCGATCTGCGCCGCGACCGCCAGCTCGCCCACCAGGTCCTCGGCACCGGCCCGCGCAGTCTCCCTCGCCTTGCGCGACGCGCTCACCGCGACCTCCGCCTCCCGCAGGAACGCGCGGCCCACCGCGGTGGGCACCAGGCCGGACGGCGTACGGGCGAACAGCTCCACGCCGAGTTCCCGCTCCAGGCCGCGGATCTGCTGGGACACCGACGGCTGCGCGACGTGCAGCACTTCCGCCGCCGCCGTGACCGAGCCCTCCTGGGCGACGGCCAGGGCGTACTCGTACTGACGAAGGCTCATTGGCTCCCGCCCCCTCTCTGTCTCTCTGTCGTCCCCCGCAACAGCAGGTAACTCCATTCAGGTTACGGACGTTCCCGTGGACGTCCGCAGGTAGTACGGGCGGTTGTGGGCGGCCACCGGGGGAGACTGGTACGTCCAGGCGCCGACGGCCGGTGTTCCGTCGGCGAGGAGAGCACGGATGTCGTGGCCGAGGCCGTCGCCCGGGGCGTGGACCGCGAGGCGCGTGCGGCCGGAGTGCTCGGGGGCGGCCAGGTCGTACCAGCGGTAGGGCTGGTAGACGTTCATGGGACCGGCGAGCAGGCGCCCCTCGGCGTCGGTCCCGTAGCCGGTGATCGGGGCGGAGTTGGCGGCGACGGCGGTGAGGCCGTCGAGCTCGGCCGTGATGTCGAGCAGCGGGTCCGGGCTCTTCTCCAGGGTGTCGTCCGGGCCGATCGTCGCCGCCCTGCACCGTACGGTCCAGGTCTCGCCCGCGGGGCCGTTGAGGGACGGCAGGCCGACCTCGAACCAGCCGGGGTGCTTCGGTTCGGCGTAGAGCTCCTGCCCGGCCCTGATGGCGAACGGGTTGTCGCACACGACGTGGACGCGGGCGATGCCGAGCAGCTTCGTCTGGTCCCAGCCCTGCGCGTACTGGGCGTAGGTCAGGCGCGGCAGCCGGTCGCCCTCGTCCGTCGGGAACGCGATGACGCTGAACTCGATCTCCTGGGTGATGCCGCCGCCGAACGGGTACTGCGCGAAGTACAGCTGGTAGTTGAGCGAGACCAGCGCCCGCCCGTCCTCGAAGGCGGCCGCGCTCAGATCCGGATGGTGCTTGGCGAGCAGTTCGCGGGCGGGCCCGGGATCGACCAGCCAGTCGATGCCGACCTGGTGCAACGCCCCGTAGTGGAAGGGGAGTTGGAAGGGTTCGGGCACGGGGGGCAGGGACAGGGGCAGCGGCAGGGGAGGGGTCACGTCGAGGCTCCTCGGGTCGGTGAAGGCGGGGTGGGCGCCTGGGGTGCGGACGGCGCCGGGGGCGGGGTGAGGTGGCCGGGGCGGTCGCGGGCCGCCAGGTCCGCCTCGACGCGCTCCGCACTGCGCAGTGCGAGCGCGGCCATCGTCAGCGTCGGGTTGGAGGTGGCCACCGAGGGCATGCTGCCGCAGCCGACCGCGTAAAGACCGGGATGGTCCCAGCAGCGCTGCCAGGCGTCGACCACCGACGTGGCCGCGGAATCGCCCATGATGTGGGTGCCCGCGGCATGACCGGCGCCGCGGTAGCCATACGTACGGCCGCCGTACGAGAAGCGGCCGGGCCAGGCCGCCGCGGGGGAGTAGTCCGTGTGGTCCTCGGCGTCCAGCAGTGCGAAGATCTGGTCGGAGACGGCCCGGGCCGCCGCCATCCCCTCCTTGACGTGCTCGTCGAGGTCGTACGTGACCAGGGGGCGCGGCAGGCCCAGCGGATCGCGCTCGCGGGGGTGGAGGGTGACGCGGTTCGCGGGGTCGGCGCCCTGTTCCATCTCGAACTGGAGCGTGAACTGGCGGCGTACCCGGTCACCGACCGCCCGCCGCAACTCCGCCCCGAAAAGGCCCTGTTCGGTCAGGAAGTGAGCCACGTCCGAGTCGACCGATCCCTTGGCCCAGGCCCAGCCCCACGCCCCGAGCTCGATGCGGAAGGGCGCCCGCAGCCGCCGGGCCCGTCCGGTGCGGAAGCCCTCGAAGCCGGAGACCGAGCCGGGGCCCCGGTACGGTCCGGCGTCCTCGGGCAGCAGACCCCAGGTCAGCAGGACGGGATGGTCCATCAGGTTGCGGCCCACCTGGCCGCTACGGTCGGCGAGGCGGGAGAGGAGCAGCAGCCGGGCGTTCTCCACGGCGTGTGCGGCGAGCACGACGACATCGGCGTGCGCGACGGAGACCTGCCCGTCGTACGAGCGGTACTCCACGCCCGTGGCGCGCCCCCGCCCGTCGACGAGCACACGGCTCACCACGGACCGGTCCCGGAGCGTGACGGTCGGGCTCCAGCGCCCCTGGGTCTTGAGCGGTGTGTACTTCGCGTACGACGGGCAGTGCGGGACGCAACTCGCGTTGCCCACGCACCGGTTGCCCGGCTCCGGCCGCCCGTCGCGCCCGCGCGGCACGTAGCCGCGGCCGCCGTCGTAGCGGGGGTCGGGAACGCCGTTGCGCGCGTGCGGGGTGCCGACCACGCGCAGTTCGACCTCGCACGAGGAGGCGGGATCCTTTACGCGCCGTCCGTCGAGGCGGGCCGCGAGGAGGCGGTCCACCCGAGAGGCGGGCAGCGGGCGCATGGGGAACACATAGCCGTCGGGCAGGGGCAGACCGGCGTGCTCGCGCTGTTCGTCGGCGTCGGCGGCCACCCCCAGCTCCGCCTCGGCCGCCCGGTAGTGGGGCTCCAGGTCGGCGTAGGTGAGGGGCCAGCGTCGTCCGTACCCGAAGGACTCGGTGTCGAAGTCCTCCGGGAGCATGCGCGGCGCGAGGCCCGTCCAGACGTTGCCGGTACCGCCGTTGACGCGGACGTACCCGCTGGCGTACGCGAGCGGGCCGTCCTGGCGCAGGTGGCCGACCGCACGGAAGCCGGGGGACGCTTCCGTGCCGGAGAGGTCCGTCACCTCGGGCCAGGGGGCTGCCGGGTGGGCCCGGTAGGGGGAGCCCGGCACCTTGGCGGATGCCGTGAGGTAGGTGGTCAGCGGGTCGGCGGACGGTTCGTGGGAGGCGGGGGCCGCCGCTCCCGCCTCCAGGACCAGGACCCGTCGCCCGTGCCCGCCGAGCCGGTGCGCGACGAGCGAACCCGCGACACCGGCGCCGACCACGATCACGTCGTACCGCGTCACCGGCCGTTCCCCTCGACCTCGTCACCCGGCCGGGACAGATCGCCTCCATCGGCCCAACTCCCGTACCCACCCGGCTCGGTGGCGGGAGCCTTGAGCCCTGCCGCCTTCCACACCAGGCCCTCGGCGTAGGCGCGCGGCGAGACCACGAACGGCGGCGGGCCCGGCCAACTGCCCGTGTACCAGAGGTGCGTCACCGCCCGGGCCGCATCTCGCAGCTCGCCGTCCATGGCGTCGCCGGGATCCCCCAGCTCGCGCACTAGACGTGTGTACCGCTCCGTACCGAGCTGCTCCTCCGCCACCGCTCGGTACGTTCCGGTCAACCCGGTGGATTCCAGGGCCACTTCGTCGAAGCCGGTCAGCCGTGCCGACAGGGCGGTGAAGCGGGGTAAGTCGTCTGTGAGGGACACGCGGGCATCGGTGCCCAGTGGTTCTTCGGTCCATGCGCCCCGCCCCGGGATGGGCTTGATCGCGACGTCGGCGTCGGCCGTCGGCTATGGGTGCCGCGCCTCGATCTTCATCGTGCCGCGCGTCATCGCGACGGTCGTCTCGCGGGCGAGTGCGTCGTGCGGGTGGCCCAGTTCGAAGGCGCTGGCCTCGTCCAGGCGGGCCAGGTGGGCGGGGGTGAGGTCGATCTCCAAGGCGCCCAGGTTGTCCTCCAGTTGGGCGGGCGTGCGGGCGCCGACGACCGGGGCCGTCACGGCCGGGTTCCGCAGGGTCCAGGCGAGGCCGACCTGAGCGGGGGTGCGGTCGAGCTCGGCGGCGACCTCCTTCACGACGTCCACGACGGCGAGGCTGCGTTCGGTGAGCGCGCCGCCCGCGAGGGTGAGGTTCCTGCGGGTGCCGTCGTCGGGTGCGGTGTCCGGCGTCGCGGTCAGGTCGGCGCGGCTGTACTTGCCCGTCAGAATGCCGCCCGCCAGCGGTGACCACGGGACCACTCCGAGGCCCATCTCGCGTGCCATGGGGATCAGGTCGCGCTCCCCGGTGCGTTCGATCAGGTTGTACTCGATCTGCAGCGCGACCAGCGGCGACCAGCCGCGCAGGTCGGCGATCGCCTGCATGCGCGCCACCTGCCAGGCCGGGGTGTTGGAGATCGCCACGTACAGGACCTTGCCCTGGCGGACCAGATCGTCGAGGCCGCGCAGGATCTCCTCGACCGGTGTCGTGAAGTCCCACAGGTGCAGGTAGAGCAGATCGATGTAGTCGGTGTTCAGCCGTCGCAGACTGGTCTCCACCGAACCGAAGAGCGTCTTGCGGTGATTGCCGCCGGAGTTGGGATCGCCGGGCCTGCGCAGCGTCGAGAACTTCGTGGCGAGTACCAGGCTCTCGCGGTTGTCGCGGGTGAATTCCCCGAGCAGGCGCTCGGAACTGCCCTCGGTGTACGCGCTCGCGGTGTCGATGAAGTTCCCGCCGCGCTCGACGTAGTGGTCGAACAGCTTGCGCGCGTCGTCCCGTTCGGCGCCCCAGCCCCACTCGGTGCCGAAGGTCGCCGCGCCGAGGGCCAGGGGTGAGACCCGCAGCCCTGACCGGCCGAGGAGCCGGTAGGTGTCGAGGGTGAGCGGCATGGTGATGTCCTCCTGTGCTCGTGCTCTGCTGCCGAGACCAAGACTGTGGCCGCCGCGGGTCGGGGGTAAGGGAGAGGTTTTCCTGGGAATGCGAGTCCTACCTTGGCTGTTGGATCGCACGTGATGACCCGCACCGTGGACGCGACACAGGAACTGGCCGCGTTCCTGCGGACCCGCCGCGAACGCCTGGACCCGGACGACTTCGACCTGCCCTCGCGGCGGCGGTCCCGGCGTACGCCCGGCTTGCGCCGCGAGGAGGTCGCCGAACTGGCCGGGGTCAGCATCGACTACGTCGTACGCCTGGAACAGGGCCGAGGGCTGCGGCCGTCGGCGGACGTGGTGGAGGCGCTGTCCCGGGCGCTGCGCCTGGGTCCGGACGAGCGCGCCTACCTCTTCGGCCTGACCCGGCAGCGCCCCCGCACCACCGAGGAGCCCGCCACCGCCGCGGCCCCGCAGCTCGCCCGCCTCGTCGCCGACCTGTCGCCGCTGCCCGCCATGCTGATGAACCACCGGTACGACATCCTGACCTGGAACCCCGAAATGGGCAGGCTGCTCCGGGACTTGGACACCTTGCCGCCCGCGCGGCGCAACGCGATGTGGCTCTGCCTGATGCACCCGGGGATGCGCGACTTCTACCTCGACCGCGAAAGCGTCGTACGAGAAGGGGTGGCCCATCTGCGCGCCGCGTGGGCGGCGCATCCGGAGGACCGGGCGCTGAGCGAGCTCATCGCCGAATTCACCCTGCGCGACGCGGAGTTCGCGCGCCTGTGGAACGAGGGGGACGTCAAGGTCAACGGCCGGGGGCGCAAGGAGATGCGCCATCCCGACGTGGGCGTGATCGCGGTGGATTTCGAGGTGCTGATGCCGCTTCAGGACGCGGACCAGCGGTTGGTGATCTTCCGCGCGGCGGACGGTGGGAGCCAGGCGGCGTTGGATCGGTTGGGCGCGGCGTGAGACGCGATCTTGCCGTTCGACGGGCCGTTCATTCGTGCGCCGAGCCGGGTCGTTCGGCGGCGCGGGCGCGGCGGTGGGCCGCGACGCGTTCACGGGTGGCGCAGCGCCGGGAGCAGTAGCGGCGTTCCTGGCCGCTGCCCTGGGTGATGAAGACGTTCCGGCAGGCGGGGGACGCGCAGGTGCGGCCGGGTGGGCGCTGGTGGTCCCAGGTCAGGACCGTCAGGGCCATGCACGACGAGGCGAGGAGCCACTCGGCCCAGGGGGCGTCGTCGGCGCGGTCGAGGTGGGGGTGCCAGGGGGCGGTGCCGCCGTGCGAGGTGAGGCGGAGGGGGCCGGTGTGGTCCCGCAGGAGGCCGTTGAGGGTGGCCGCCGCGTCGTCGGTGTGTTCCGCGGTGAAGACCTGGCGCAGCTGGGCGGCGGCCGTGCGCATCGTGGCGACATCGTGGGGCGTGAGGTCGACGGGGTCCGTCTCGCCGTAGGCGCGGAGTACGTCGGCGATGTCGGAAGGGCGGGCGCCGTCGTCGGCCAGGGCGTTGATCAGGGCCGCGGTTCGCCTGGCCGTGGTCAGCACGGAGTGCCGGGTCGACCAGTCGTCGGTGGGGCGGGAGGGCAAGGGCACGGGGGGAATGTAACGCATCTTGTGAGGTTTTGAGTTACATACGTAACGTCTCGTGGATGGAGAAGCGTTACTCGTTCGGGCGGTATCTCGCCGGGGCCGTCGCCGCTCGTGCCGGGGACGAGATGTCGGGGCCCGCGCTGATGCTGGCCGGGTTCGCCCTGACCGGGTCGGCGGTCGACGCGTCGTCGCTGCTCGCGGGCGTCACGGTGGCCGCCGCGGTGGGCGGGCCCGTGCTCGGGGTGCTCCTCGACCGGTCCCGGCGGCCGGGACGGCTCCTTGCCGGGGCCCTCGCTCTGTACGCGGCCGGGCTCGGGGCGATTCTCGCGGGGCTCGGGCGGCTGCCGTTCGCGGGCATCCTGCTGATCGCCGTGCCGGTGGGGTTGTTGGGCCCTGCGCTCTCGGGTGGGTGGACGGCCCAGTTGCCTCGCGTGGTCGTGCCGGGCGAGGGTCGCCTGGAGCGGGCCAACGCGCTGGACGCGATGACGTTCGGCGTGGCGAGCCTGGCCGGTCCGGCGCTCGCGGGCGGGGTGGCGGAGGTGCTGGGGGCGCCTGCGGCGGTGGTCGTGTCGGTGGCGCTCATCGCCTTGGCGGCGCCGGTCGCGTGGCTGCTACCTGCCGCGCGGCCACCGGGGTCCCGTGTCGCGGGTTCCCGGCACGCGCTCGCCGGGAACCCGCGCGCCCGGCTCGGGCGTGCCGGGCTCTCGCGTTTCCGTCCCCCGCGTGCCGCGCTCTCGCACGCCGGGCTCCCGCGTTCCCATCCCGCGCGCCCCCGGTTCTCGCTTCCCCGTCCCCGGCTCCCGCACTCCCGTCCTACGCGGAGCGTTCGCGTCGGCTCGGTGGTCGGTGAGCTCGTTGCCGGGATGCGGGTCATCGGCGGGCGGCCCGCCCTGGTCAGGGCTACGCTCTCGTCGGTCGTCTCCTGCGTCGCCCAGGGCGTGTTCGTGGCGTGCGTTCCCCTGTTGGGGGAGCGGTCGCTCGGCGGGGCCGGTCGTGGTGCGCTGCTTCTCGCCTGCGTCGCCGTCTCCGCCCTCGCGGCCAACGCCGTACTCGCCCGCTACCCGCGCGCCGTCGCCCCCGACACGATCATCTGGGCCAGCGCCCTGGTCCAAGCGGTCGCACTGGCCCTGGCACTGGCCACGACCCTGGTCGGCCGGGGGCACCCCTTCGTACTCGTCGCGGCCGCATGCGTCCTGGGGATCGGTGAAGGGCCCCAGCTCACCGCCCTGTTCGCGATCCGCCACCGGGAGGCCCCGGAACACCTGCGCGGCCAGATCTTCACCACCGGCGCCAGCTTGAAGATCACCGGGTTCGCCCTGGGGGCCGCGGTCGCCGGGCCGGTCGTGGCCCGGTCGCTCCCCGGAGCCCTGGCGCTCGCGGCCGGCGTGGCGGTACTCGCCGCCCTGGCCTGCCTCCGCCCGCCGCGTCTTCTTTCGTCGGCTCGGCTCACGGAGTCCGGTCGGGGGCGGTGAACACGTCGAGCAGCGCCTGCGCCGGGTCGTTGGCGGCATCGGAAGCGGCATCGGCATCGGAAGCAGGGCCGGTTCCGTGCGCCTCCTCGCCCTCGAAGGTGACGACCTCCGTGCTGCGCGGGAACATGTCCCGCTCGTACGCGGCGAGCGCGGACTCGATGTCGTCGGGGTGGGCGACGATCGCCTTGGCGAGTTCGGCGCCGTCGAGCA
This sequence comes from Streptomyces kanamyceticus, assembly GCF_008704495.1. NCBI lineage: Bacteria > Bacillati > Actinomycetota > Actinomycetes > Kitasatosporales > Streptomycetaceae > Streptomyces > Streptomyces kanamyceticus. The sequence goes on along the minus strand of NZ_CP023699.1, from coordinate 2,667,459 downwards.
TCGCGAGGTTGGCGCCTTCGCCGTTCGGGGCCGAGAGGTGGGCGGCGTCGCCGAGGAGGGTGACTCCCGGTGTGCGGTCCCAGCGGAGCCCCGTCGGCAGGGCGTGGAGGGAGCGCAGGATCGGCGTGGTGTCGCTCTCGCTGATCAGCGTGGTGAGCTCGGGTGCCCAGCCGTCGAACTCCCGAGCGATCCGTGCGGCGGTCGCGGCCGCGGCGGCGTCGGTGAAGTCGATGGCGTCGAACCAGTCCTGCGGCATGGGCAGCCCCACGTACGCGTGGAGCGTGTCGCCCTTCTCCCGGTGGGCGAAGATCTCCTTGCCGGGGGACGGCGCGATCATCATGCCGCCGCCGACCGCCTTCGCGGCGGCCGGGTGACGGGTGTCGGCCTCGAAGAGGTACGTCTCCACCACCGACTTGCCGATGTACTCGGGTACGGCATCGGTGAGCAGCGGCCGGACCCGGGACCAGGCGCCGTCCGCGCCGACCAGCAGGCCGGTGGTGACGGTGCGGCCGTCGGCGAAGGTCACCTCGTGGCGGCCCTCGCCGAGGGCGCGGGCGCCGCTGACCTTGTGGCCCCAGCGCACGGTGTCGGCCGGGAGCGAGTCGAGCAGGATCTGCCGCAGTTCGCCGCGCGGCACCTCGGGACGGCCGCCGGTGCCGTCGTCGGCCTTGTCCAGCGTGACGGTCCCGTCCGGATCGAGGACGCGCAGGGCCTGGCGGCCCGCCAGGATGATGGCCTGGAACTCGTCCATCAAGTCTGCGTCCTGCAGGGCGAGTTGGCCGTTGTAGTCGTGGATGTCGAGCAGTCCGCCCTGGGCGCGTGCCGACGGGGACGACTCCGCCTCGTAGACCGTGGCCTCCATGCCGTGGACGTGCAGGACGCGGGCGAGGGTCAGCCCGCCGAGTCCGGCGCCGATGATCGTGACGGGGCTGTTCATGGTGGTGGCTCCTTGAGGGATCGGGTGGCAAGGGCCGCCGCCCGATGGGCTCCGGCGGCAGCCGTCCCTGAAAGGTGCCAGCCCCCGCCTACAGGCCACCTACAGCCCACCGACAGGTCGCGACCTGCGCACCGACAAGGACCCCCGTCGGTCCGTCGGCCCGTTCAGCCCGTCGTCCCGAGCCGTATCCGCGTGATCCCACTGATGTAGCGCGCCCCGCAGCGGTCGGTGGGCACCACCAACTGACTGCCCAGGTCGTCGAGTTCGGCGCCGTCGAGTTCGGTGGCGAGGAGGACGGGCGCGTTGCCGAAGTCCTCGTCGATCTCGGCCCAGGACAGCACCGTGCCGTGGCCGTCCTCGCCGGTGATCTCCAGGAGGAAGCGGGAGCGGTCCTTGCGCCGCGCCGGGTGGAAGCCCGGCTCGGCGGCGAGGACCACGTCGCGCAGCAACGGGCCCTGGAAGAGGTGGTGCCGAGGGCCGCTGGTGGCGCAGTGGAACGTCACGTCGGCCCGCTGGGCGGGCCACCGCTTGCGCAGGTCGGCGACGCTGAGCGGGACCGGCCGGGCGACCGCGCCCACCACCATGAGTTCGCTCATATCCCCACCCCGTCGAGAACGGTCCCCGCGGCTCCGTGACTCCGCGACTCCTTTGAGGATGCCCGCTGAAGTGGCCATAGAACATGGTGTCTATGAGCTGTGTACGGGATCGAGGCTGGCAGATGCCGCTTCGTGCAGTGCCAGCCATATCCGGTCCCGGGTCACCGGCAGTTCCGTGAAGCGCAGCCCCGTCGCGTCGCGCAGGGCGTTGGCGAAGGCGGGGGCCACCGGGTTGAAGGGGCTCTCGCTCATCGACTTGGCGCCCAGCGGTCCGATCGCGTCCGCCGTCTCCATGAAGTGCACCTCGGTGCGCGGGACATCGGCGTACTGCGGAAGGCGGTAGCGGCGGAAGGCGGCCGTCGTGACCTCGCCGCGTTCGTCGATCCGCACGTTCTCGAAGAGCGTGGCGCCGAGCGCCTGGGCGACACCGCCCTCCACCTGGCCCCTGCACTGCATGGGGTTCATGACCTTGCCCGCGTCGGCCGCGTGGACGCTGCGCAGGATGCGGGTCTCGCCCGTGTCCGGGTCGACGGCGAGCTTGAACCACTGGGCGTTGAACGCCACCGAGCGCGGGCTGCCGCCCCAGTGTCCTTCCGCCGAGAGCTCGCTGTCGGCGCCGCGCGCGTGCGCCGCCTCGTACAGCTCCTTGAGCGTCACGATCCGGCCCGCGCAGTCCAACGCCTCGGCACCCAGGGCACATTGGTGCCGGGGGACGCCGGTGTACCGGGCGGCGAGCGTCCGCAGCCGTTCGGCGAGCGAACCGGCCGCGAGGAGGACCGCCTTGCCCGCCACCACCGTGCCCGCCGAGCCGAAGGCGCCCGTGTCGTGCCGTACGACGTCGGTGTCGGACTGGCGGATGACGATCCGGTCCGGTGTCGTGTTCAGGGCGCCCGCGGTGATCTGCTTGTGCACGGTGGTCGTGCCGTTGCCGAACTCGGCGGTGCCGACCGCGATGTCGTAGGTGCCGTCGGAGAGCAGGCTGACCGTCGCGTCGGCGTAGTGGCCGCCCGGCGGGCCCGTCGCGATCATCGCGAGGGCCGTGCCCTGTCCGGACAGCCAGCCCTCCGGCACCTCGCTGGTGTCCTCCTCGATCGCCCGGCGCACCACGGACAGGCACTGGTCGAGTCCGTAGGAGGCGATGTGCAGGTCCTCCTCCTCGCCGATCGGGCTGAGCATGGCCTCGCCCGCGCCGATGATGTTGCGCTCCCGGAAGACCAGCGGGTCCATGCCGAGGAGCCGGGCGACCTCGTCCATGGCCGACTCGACGGCGAAGGTGACCTGGCCGAGGCCGTAGCCGCGGAAGGCGCCCGCGGGAACGCAGTTGGTGTAGACCGAGAACGCGTCGACCTTCTTGTGCGCGGCCCGGTAGACCGCGAAGGACTCGCCGACGCTGTGGAACATCACCGCGGGACCGTGATTGCCGTACGCGCCCGTGTTGGAGACCACCCTCATCTGTACGGCGGTCAGGGTGCCGTCGGCGCGCGCCCCGACCTTGATGGTGATGGTGAACGGGTGCCGGGTGGTGGCTCCGTAGAACTGTTCGGCCCGGGTGTACTCCAGTTTCACCGGGCGGCGCAGCCGCAGCGCGGCGAGCGTGACGATGTCCTCGGTGAGCATCTCCTGCTTGCCGCCGAAGCCGCCGCCGACCCGGCCCGCGACCACCCGGACCTCGTCCTCGGGCAGGCCGTGCAGCGCGCACAGGGCGCGCCGGGTCAGGAACGGCGTCTGGGTGGAGGAGCGGACGGTGAGCCGCTCGCCGGTGCCGTCCTCCTTGGGTTCGAAGTAGGCGACGCAGCCGTGCGTCTCCAGGCTGGCGTGCTGGACGCGCTGGGTGCGGTACGTCTCCTCGTGGATCACGGCGGCCTCGGCGAAGCCCGCGGCCACGTCGCCGATCTCGCCGTGCACCTCGCCCGCCACGTTGTTCGCGGCCCGCGCGATCCGCGCCTCGGGGCCCTTGTCGCCGTGCAGCGCGGGCGCGCCGTCCCGCATGGCCTCCTCGGGATCCGTGACGTGCGGCAGCACCTCGTACGTCACCTCGACGCGGCGGCAGCCCTCCTCCGCGGCCTGCTCGCTGTCGGCGACCACGGCGGCGACGCGCTGGCCGACGTACCGGACGACGCTGTCCAGGAGCCGGGTGTCGTCGGGGTCCTCGGTGGGGTGCTCGTGCCGGGCCGAGGAGTAGAGCACGTCCGGGGCGTCCTCGTGGGTGAACACCGCCTGTACGCCCGGGACTTGGCGGGCCTCCCGGGTGTCGATCGAGGTGATCCGGGCGTGCGGGTGCGGGGAGCGGAGCAGCTTCATGTGCAGCAGCCCGGGCACCTCGACGTCGAAGGTGTAGCGCGCCGTGCCGGTCACCACCTGGGGTCCCGCGGGGGCGCCGAGACTGGCGCCGACGGCCTTGCCCGCGCAGGGGAGTTCGGTGTGGCGCACCCCGCGTACGGCGTCCTCGATGGCGCGGTAGCCCGTGCAGCGGCAGAGGTTTCCCTTGAACGACCTGGGCAGATCGGCCAGTTGGTCCTCGTCGAGGGCGGCCGTGGTCATCAGGAACCCGGCCGTACAGAAGCCGCACTGGAAGCCCTGCGCGTCGAGGAACTTCCTCTGGACGGGGTGGAGTTCACCCTCGGGCGACGCGAGCCCCTCGACGGTGGTGACGCTGCGGCCCTCGGCCCGTACCGCCGGATAGAGGCAGCTGTGCACGGGATCCCCGTCGACGTGCACCGTGCACGCGCCGCAGTCGCCCGCGTCGCAGCCCTTCTTCACGCCGAACCAGCCGTGCTCGCGCAGATAGGTGCGCAGGCACTGGCCGGGGCGCGGCTCGGTGGTGCAGCGCTGCCGGTTGATCTCGATCTCGTACGTCATCGGGTGTCCCCCTGTCCGGGTGCCTCGGCCTGCGCGGGTTCCTGCGCTTCTTCGAGTTCGCGGCGGATCTCCTCGGCGAGCCGGTACGCCATGTGCCGACGCCAGGCGGGCAGTCCGTGGATGTCGTCGAACCAGTCGGCATCCGCCACCGAGCGCGCGATGGCCGCCCGCAGCTCTGCGGCCGTGGGCGGCAGCGGGAACCAGAGGCGGAACGGGCGTACGGTCGCCGCCGTCACCGTCAGCGCGAAGGAGCCGTCGTCCGGGTCGACGGCGCCGATGACCAGGGCTCCCGAGCGGCCGAGGCCGTACAGGGACACCTGACGGAAGGCCGTGCGGCAGGCCAGGGAGCGCGCGGGTACCGTGACCGAGCGCAGCAACTCGCCCTCGCGCAGCACCTTTCGGCCCGCGCCCGTCACGAAGCCGGTCACCGGGACCCGGCGCGTCGAGCCGTCCTGGGCGAGCAACAGGCAACTGCCGTCCAGGGCCGCGGTGAGCGAGATCATCGGCCCGGCGGGCAGCGCGTTGCAGAGGTTGCCGCCGACCGTGGCCATGTTCCAGATCTTGAACGAGGCGAGGAAGGCCCGGCAGCACTGCTCGAACAGCGGGGCCGCGGTGACGTCCATGTCCCGCGCGTGGCGCGACAGTTGGGCGATGGTGCAGGTGGCCGCGATCTCCAGGGAGCCGTCGGGGAGGTGGCGCAGCGGGGTCCAGCCCATCCGGCTGAGATCGATCAGGCGTCGCAGGTGCGGCTGCGGCTCGGAGAAGAGGTACGTGCCGCCGCCGAGCCAGCCGTCGCCGGGCCGCCAGGACGTGCGGCGCCGCGCGTCCCGCACCTCCATGACCGTGGTGAGATCCATGGCTTGACCGCCTCCAGTCGCCGGGCAGCCGATTTCGGGCTGACGTCACGGGGTGAGGCCGCCAGTGAAGCAACGCGGGGGCGGCGGGCACGACTGGTGCCGAGCACGGAAAAACCGGTGCCGCCGGGTCCCGGACTGGTGAATCATCCAAGAGGGATACCGGCCATCTGACCTAGCACTTACGATGCTGGGACTCACTTTCCCCTGGTGAATGTGAGCTGCCGTGCCCGCAGCGCGGCGACCGCACCAAGGAGCAGCCACCCATGCACGTCGAAGACCTCCTGCACGACACCGCCCTCGACCTCGACCTGCTCTGGGGCGACGGCGCCTTGCTCACCCGGGAGATCAGCGGCGTCACCGCCACCGATCTGGAGGACCCGACGCGCTTCCTGCGGGCCGGTGAGGTCGTGCTCAGCGGACTCGTCTGGTGGGGCCCGGAGCAGGGGCGGGAGAAGACGGACCGGTTCGTCGCCGCACTCGCCGCCGCGGGGGCCGCCGCGCTGCTCGCCGGTGAGGAGACCCACGGCACGGTGCCGGATGCCCTGGTCGACGCCTGCCGTACGCACGGCATCGCGCTGGTCGCGGTGCCCCCGCACACCAACTTCCGCGCCATCATCGACGCCGTCTACCTGCGGCAGTGGGGCGATCTGAGCCGACGCCCCTCGGGCCACCACGCGCTCCCCGAGAACGTACGCATCGAGCTGAGCCGTCTCCTCGAATCGGGCGCGGACGCCGCGACGCTGCTCGACCGGGCGCTCGCCCATCTCGGCACACCGGCCTGCCACCTGCTGACCGCGACGGGCCGCACCGTCGCGCGCACCCCGACCGCCCCGCCGCTCGCCCCCGCCGAGGCCGTCCGCCGCCTGACCCGCCCCTCGGGGATCAGCCTGCGCATCGAGACCGACGCGACCGAGTACGACGCGACCGCGTACGACAGCTGGCACCTGTATCTGCACGACCCCGACGAGGCGCCGCCGCGCCTCCTGCACGAGATAGCCGACGTCGTCGCCCGGCACCAGGAACGGCGCAGCCGCGAGGAGTCAGGGGCGAGGGAGCGGGCGGCCGCCCTCCTCGTACTCATGGACGCGGCCGCGCGGGAGCCGGAGGGACCGGCGCTGCGGGCCGCGCTGCGCGCCTGCGCGCTGCCCGAGGAGGGGCCGTACCAAGTGGTCGCCGCCGACGTGGGTGGCGCCGCCGCGGGCGGCGCGGGCAGGCAGACCGTGCAGCCCACGGCGGCGCTCGGCGCGCTGACCGAGGCGCTGCGGCATCTGCCGGGAGGCCCGGCCTTCGCCGTCGGCGCGCTGCCGGACGGAACGGTCGCGGCGGTGGTGCATGTGGCGGGACTCGGTGACGATCCGGCGGACGGCAGTCAACGGGAGGGCGGTCAGCTGGGCGGCCGTCAACGGGAGGGCGTCCAGCTGGACGACGGTCAACAGGACGGTGTCCAACTGGAAGGCATCTGGCCCCTGTTGACCGCCTGTACGCCGCACGCGCCCGTGCACGGCGGGATCGGTGACACGGCGCGGACGCCCGAGCGGCTGCGGCGCAGTCTGACCCAGGCCCGCTACGCCCTGGCCGCCGCCCGCTCGGCGGCACCCCGGCGCGGCGAGCTCACGCACACGCGGGACATGACCACGCTTCCCGCGCTGCTCGCCGGGGTCCCTGACGACGTGCGCTCGGCGTTCCTCGCGCGGACCCTCGGCACGCTGACGGACGACACCGACCAGTCCCAGCGCACGCTGCTGCACACCCTGGAGACCTATCTCGCGCACAACGGCTCCTGGGCCCGCACCGCGGAAGCGCTGCACCTGCACGTGAACACCGTGCACTACCGGATCCAGCGCATCGAGACCCTCACCGGGCGCGACCTGTCCCGCCTCGACCACAAGCTCGATCTGTATGCCGCCCTGCGGTGCCGCTGATCAACCCGCGGTCTCCGGCCGGTCGATGTGCACGTTGGTCGACTTCACCCGCGCCGTCACGGTGACGCCGACCTCGATGCCCAGCTCCTCCACCGCTTCCCGACTGACCACCGACACCACGCGATGCGGGCCCGACTGGACCTCCACCTGCGCGAGGACGTCGTCGACGGTGACCGCGGTGACGATCCCGGCGAGCGCGTTGCGCACCGAGGTCCGCACGTCGCCGGGCACCGGATGCAGCCCCTCGGCCCGCTCCTTGGCGAACGCGGCCAGGCTCACCCCGTCGACCACCCGGTTACCGGCCCCGGCCCCTGTCCCGTCCGAGGACCGCTCCATCCGCAACTGACCGCCGTCGGCCCAGCGGCGCACGGTCTCGGGACTCACGCCGAGCAGTCGCGCTGCCCGGCCAATGCTGTACGACGGCATGCGGCGACCCTACGGCGTCCCGGCTACTCGATGACGAGCTCGACCGGGATGTTGCCGCGCGTGGCCTTGGAGTAGGGGCAGAACGTGTGGGTCTTCTCGAGGAGTTCGCGGCCCGCATCGCCCTCCAGGTGCGCGGGGAGCTCGGCCCGCACCACCACGGCGAGGCCGAAGCCGCCGTCGGTGTCCTTGCCGATGCTGACCTCGGCGGTCACCGAGACATCGCTGACGTCGATCTTCTCCTGGCGCGCGATGAGGCCCATCGAACTGGCGAAGCAGGCGGCGAAACCGGCGGCGAAGAGCTGCTCGGGGTTGGTGCCCTCGCCGTTGCCGCCCATCGAGACGGGGAAGCCGAGGGGCAGGTCGAGCTGGCCGTCGGAGCTGACCGCGCGGCCCTCGCGGCCGTTGGCGGTCGCGACTGCGGTGTAGAGCGCGTCCATGGGGTCCACCTTTTCTCTTCGTCTCATCCGGTCACACGGGCTGTGTCGCCCTGCGGAGAAGTAGAGCACGCAATTCAGTTGTGCACAACTGAATGACGCGCGGTACTCTGCTGACATGGCAAACGGCGACGTGCACGAAGCGCGAGACGTACGAGACGTACGGGATGCACGAGACGTGCAAGACGTACGAGACGTACGAGACGAGGACTTCCTCCGTCTCGACCACCAGATCTGCTTCTCCCTGCACGCCGCGACGCGCGCGTTCAACGGCGTCTACCGGACGGCGCTGAAGGACCTCGGCCTGACCTACCCCCAGTACCTGGTGATGCTCGTGCTCTGGGAAGACGGCGAGCTGCCCGTCAAGCGGATCGGGGAACGCCTGCGCCTTGACTCCGGCACGCTGTCGCCGCTGCTCAAGCGGCTGGAGGCGACGGGGTACGTGGAGCGTCGGCGCAGCGCCGACGACGAGCGTTCCGTCACCGTCCGCCCGACCGGCGAGGGTGCCGCGCTGCGCGATCGGGCCGTCGGCGTGTACCGCGCGATCGCGGGCGCCACGGGCCTGGACCTCGACGAGGTCAGGGACCTGCGCGCCCGGCTCATCGCCCTGACGGAGGCGCTGGACGGGGCGCAGTCGGACCTCGACGCCTCGGCGAGCGCCTGCGGGGTGGCCGAATGATGTCCCCCGACGCGCACCGGACCGCGATCGCGGAGGAGAGTGCCAAGTTCGCCGAGGCCATCAAGGGCGCGGACTTGGCGACACCCGTACCCGGCTGCCCCGGCTGGACGCTGCTCGACCTGGTCAGGCACGCCGGAAGCGTGCAGCGCTGGTTCGCCGTGCTGCTGCGCCAGTCCGTCCAGGAACCGCCGCGCTCCCGCGATGTGGACCTGCGCCTTCCGGCGAGCGACGACGGCTGGCCCGACTGGCTCCTGGAGGGCGCTGCCGAGGCGGCGGACGTCTTCGGGGCGATGGACCCGGACGCCCCGATGTGGACGTGGGGTGCGGACGGGCACGCCAGGTTCTGGGTGCGGCGCATGCTGTTCGAGACGCTGGTGCACCGCGTCGACGCGGAGGCCGCGCTCGGGCTGCCGTCCACGATCGATCCCGCTCTCGCGGCCGACGGCGTGGACGAGTTCCTGGTCAACCTGCCCTTCGCCACGCCCTTCGCGCCCGGAGTGGCCCGGCTGCGGGGCACCGGCGAGACGATCCGCTTCCACCGCACGGACGCGCCGGGCGACTGGCTGGTCCGCCTCGCCCCAGACGGCTTCCGGGCCGTACGGGACGACGTGCGCGCCGATGTCACGCCGACGGCCACGGTCGGCGGCCCCGCCGCGGAGCTGCTGCTGCTCCTGTACGGCAGGACCGACCGTGCCGCGGCCGCGTTCGAGGTGGCGGGGGACGAGGCGCTGCTCGCGCGTTGGTTCGACAACTCCCGTTTCTGAAAGGGGAGTTGTCGAGCGCTGTCTTGAGGACCCGCCCGGACCTCAGTCGGTGATCGTCACACAGGGCAGCCCGACGCTGTCGCCGCCGCGGAAGCCCTCGGCGCAGAGCCGGGTGCCCGCGGGGAAGTGGCGCTGGGGGTACGCCTGGTCGCGGTAGGTCCGGAAGGCGTCGACGTCCTCGACCTTGGTGTTGGCGCTCCACCCGTCGGTGGTCCACACGCGCGCGGAGATCCGGTGGGGCTGGTTGGTGTTGATGACGGACACCTCGACCCGGCCGAGGTAGGTGCCCGAGTCGTACGTCTCGATGCAGACGGAGTTGTTGCACCACTTGCCGTCGGCCGCGGCGGGCGGCCCCGCGGCGAAGACGAGACCGAGGGCGGCGGTGGTCGCGCCGATACCGGCGACGATCTTGCGAAGGTTGGTCATGGCGTGCCCAACGAAGGCGCCGGACCCTTGTTACGCAGAGTCATCCTGCGGAGGGGCCCGGTGCCCTGGTACGGGAAGAGCTCGCCGCTGGACCGCTTGCGGGCCAGCAGGTCGACGTGGCCGTTCCCCGTGACGTCGCCGGAGGTGCTTGTCCTCCTCGCCGTCGGGGCGTTCGGTTCCTGGGCCGTGGTCGTGGGGTGGGAGAGGAACGATCCCGGGGAGATGGCTCTCCTGGGGACCTTCCTGCTCGCGCTCATGCGGTTCATGTGGCGCGCGGTCGTCCGGCCCCGGGTCGACGTGTACGCGGACGGATTGCAGGTCATCGGCTTCTGGGGTCGACACTGGATTCCCGGCGCCGCCATTCGCCGCATCGACGCCGAGGACGGCATGACCGTCACCACCGTGCGGGGGGACGAGATCCCGGTGTTCGGCTTCTCGCGGTCGCTGCTCGACCGTGGGCAGGCTGCCGCCGCGGCCGGGCAGATGCGCCGGGCGAAACCGGCCAGGCCGGGGCGTCCCGGTGAGGTCCCCGCCGTTCTCCGCGCTCCCGATTGGACCTGGGCCGACCTCCTCTTCGTCCCGATGCCCGTCCTTACGATCCTCGCCATGACCGGCGTCTACGGCACCTGGAGCTGACGCCCGGGCCGCCTCAGAAGTTCACCGTGTGCGGCCTCCGCGGCCGCGGTACCGAATGGCTCGGGCGCAGGGGAGCGGGGGAGGGCCACGGGGCGTCGGGGACGGTGTGTTCGACGTACTCGCCGTTGGCGATCGGGATGGCCGCGAGGTACTCCGCGGGCAGGTCGAACGCCTCGACGAGGGTCGGCAGGTGGGGGGCCAGCGCGGCGGTCGTCTCGTCGACCGCGAGGGGCAGCGCGCGGACGTGGTGCGCGGCGAGATGGCCGTCGGCGAGCAGGTCGCCGGTGTGTTCGCCGAGCCGCTTGAGGAGGAACAAGCGGCACAGGGACGTGAGCAGCGTGCGCGCCTCGGGTGATTCGGCGTCCGCGATCGCCCGGAGGAACGCGTCGGTCGCCCGCAGCCCCGCGTGCGCCGCGACCATCTGCAGGGCGGACGAGGACGCGGCGTTCCAGCGGCCCACCGGGTCGCCCGCGGGGGCCCGGCGCAGCGCGGTGCGGGTCCTGTCCTGCCACAGCGCCTCGGTCCGCGCGAGCAGTCCGCGCAGGAAGGTGAGGTCCGTCAACTCCTGTTCCAGGAGCGGGACTTCGGATGGCGCGACCGGCTCGGACTGGTGGTGGAAGACCATTTCGGCCGCCGCCTTCACCCAGATGACGAGGTTGTCGCCCTCGGCGGTGATCGCGCCCTCCAGGTTGAGCGGGAAGTCGGCGAGGCCGTTGACGGGGAAGAGTCCCTGGGCGCCGCACCGCTCCCGGCACTCGATCGTGATGTCCCGCGCCTGCCAGGTGATCCAGCCCTTGGCGACGGCCACCAGGCGCTCGGCCGACGCCCGGTCCTCCTCGGTGTGCCCGGCCCACGCGGCGGTCACCTCCCGGTGCAGGAAGGTCATCGCGTACGACGTGGCGAGTGCCTCGGCGAGCCTGCCGTGGTGGCTGCGGTGGGCGTTGAGGGGGACCCGCTCGCCCGCCTTCGGGCCGCTGATGTGGCGCTGTTCCGCGTACCGTACGGCGATGGCGAGCGCGGCGCGGGTGACGCCGACGGCGGCGCCGCTCATGCAGAGTTTGCCGACCGTGACGCGGCTGATGGAGTGCAGGAACCGCTTGCGGGGGTTGCCGAGGGCGCCGGTGACCGTGCCGTCGGCGCCGAGTCGGCCGTGCGCCCCTTCGAGCAGGGCCTCGCGCGGCAGCCTGACCCGGTCGAAGGAGGTCAGGCAGTGGTCGACGGGACTGCCCGTGCGTTCGGGCAGCCTGCGGACCCGGACGCCGGGCAGCGGCCCCGTCTCGTCGCTCAGCGGGGTCAGGAAGAGGAAGACGCCCTGGTCCTCGCCGTCCACCAGGAGCCGCGCCGCCACCACGGCGCTCTTGGGGCCGCCGGTGGCGCTGGTGTTGGGCATGAACTTCCGGGCCCCCGGGGTGGGGGTGTGCAGGATGAAACCGCCGGTCGCGGGGTCGAGTTCGGCGGTGGTCCGCAGGGCGGCCACGTCGTTGCCGTGGGCCAGCTCGGTGCAGAGGAACGTTCCTGTGCGACGCATCGAGGTGAAGTCGGAGAGGTCTCGGCCCGCGCCCGCGCCCGCGCCCGCACCCGGGCCGGGGTCGTGGTCGATGAGGCTGCCGAGGAACAGGTTGTAGTGGATGCCCGCGAGGGTGCCGAGCCCGCCGTCCACGACACCGGTCCACTCGTGCATGGCCGCGAGGCGCCGGGGATCGCGGGCCAGCTCCGCCGCGGAGTCGACCGCGTCGTCGAGGAGCCGCAGCCTGCCGTAGGACAGGGCGGTCCGCTCGGCGGGCGTGAGGTCGGCGCGGTGGCGGAACTCCTGTCTCGATATGAGTCGTTGCCAGGGTTCGTGGACGGTGGACCGGTGGGCGCCCTCGAAGAGCAGGCGGGTCAGGTCGTCCGCGGCGGTGGCAGGGGCCCGGGTGACGGAATCCTGAGGGCGCGTCAACAAGGTCACGTTTCTCTCCACATGGTGTCGAACGTGGTGGATGAAGAGGTGCTCTGTGCGGTGCCTGACTAAAGTTAAGGGACCAGCCGGTTTCTTTGTAAAGGCCCTTCAGCGGTCGCGGAGGTCACTCATCGCGTGACTGAAGTGGCCCGTGGTGACTGGCTGTTCCTGTGTCCTGTCGGTCCGCAGTGGTTCGCGGCCCGAAACGGCCGCGAGGCCCGCACGGTACCTCTCCGAGCATTGAAGAAACCAGGCAGTAGGTTTTATTCTCTCGGGGAGCCGCCAAGCGTCACCGGGGCACGGGGAAGGGCTCGGTGAGAGGTTCGCGGGCCGGTCGGCCCGCACGACGTGGCGCGGAGGTGCCCGATGGCACGGCAGGAACGGGCGATCAGGACGCGACAGGCGATTCTGGTCGCGGCGGCCCAGGTCTTCGACGAGGTGGGGTACGAGGCCGCGACCATCTCGCAGATCCTGCGGAAGTCAGGAGTGACCAAGGGCGCCCTCTACTTCCACTTCGCGTCCAAGGAGGAGCTCGCCCAGGGCGTGCTCGCCCAGCAGGTCGACGCGCTGCCGGTCGCCCCGCCGCAGGAGCTGAAGCTCCAGGACGCCGTGGACCAGGCGCTGCTGCTCGCGCACCTGCTCAAGAAGGACACCGGCGACCCGATCGTGCAGGGCAGCGTCCGGCTCACCGTGGAACAGGGTTCCGCGAAGGACGGCCTGGACCGTCGGGTGCCGATGAAGCAGTGGACCGAGCACACCCTGGAGATCTTCGAGCAGGCGAAGCAGGCCGGGGAGCTCCCGCCGCACGTCGACGTGGTGCGCATCGCGGAGCTGTCGGTGGGCGCGTTCACCGGGGTGCAGCTGCTCTCGAACATCATGAACGACCGCGAGGACCTGACCGAGAGGGTCGCCGACCTCTATCTGTATCTGCTGTCGGCCGTCGCGACCCCGGCGATCCTCGCCAGGCTGGACTTCGCACCGGAGCGCGGGGCGCGGGTGTACGAGGCGGCCATGGAGCTCGCCCGCGAACGGCGCGAGCGGGAGGACGACGTCCCCGAGCCGGGTTGAGCCGTGCGCGATCGCCCCCTGCCCTTTCCGTGACGTGCCGACGGGCACCTCATGGCCAACTGATCGGAGTGCACGATGGTCGAGGCCGTATGCCCGTACGCGCTGGACGTCTCGGGGAGCGATCTCGCCGGTGAGGCCGCGCGGCTGCGGACCGAGGAACCGGCGGTCAAGGTGGAGCTGCCCGGCGGCGTGATCGCCTGGGCGGTCGTCCGCCACCAGTACGTGAAGCGGCTGCTCACGGACCCGCGGGTGTCCAAGGACGCCCGGCTGCACTGGCCCGCGTTCATCGACGGGACGATCACTCAGGAGTGGCCCCTCTACCCGTGGGTGGCCAACGAGAACATGCTGTTCTCGTACGGTGACGACCACGCGCGGCTGCGAAGACTCGTCGCGGGGGCGTTCACCGCGCGGCGCGGCGAGGCCCTCAGGCCCCGTGTCGAGGAGATCGTCGCCGAACTCCTCGACGACCTCGCGGCCCTGCCCGCGGGGCAGCCCGTCGAGGTGCGCTCGACGTTCGCCAAGCAGCTGCCGATGCGGGTGATCTGCGAGCTGTTCGGGGTGCCCGAGGAGACCAAGGGTCCGCTGTGCACCCTGATGGACACGCTGTTCAGCACCTCGGTGTCGGCCGCGGAGATGCACGCGGCGCAGGTCGCCATCCACGGTCTGCTCGCCGAACTCGTGGCCGCCAAGCGGGCCGCGCCCGGCGACGATCTGACGTCCGCGCTGATATCGGCGCGCGACCACGGCGACGGCCTCACCGAGCAGGAACTCCTCGGCTCCCTCAACCTCCTGATCGCGGCGGGCGTGGAGACGACGAACACCCTGATCACCAACGCCGTCGGCGCCCTGCTCACCGACCGCCGCCAACTGGCGCACGTGCGCGAGGGCCGCGCCGACTGGAACGACGTGGTCGCCGAGACCATGGGGACGCGCGGCCCCGGCGGCTACTCGCCGATGCGCTTCGCCGTCGAGGACATCGAGATCGACGGCATCCTGATCGAGAGGGGGGACCCGATCATCGTCTCCTTCACCGGCGCGATCCTCGACCCCGACGAACACGGCGAGGACGCCGCCGTGTTCGACGTCCTGACGGCGGACCGCCGCGACACCATCGGCTTCGGGTACGGCGCGCACTTCTGCATGGGCGCGCCGCTGGCCCGCATCGAGGCGTCGGTCGCGCTCGCCGCGTTCTTCGAGCGCTTCCCTGGCGTCGACCTCGCCGTACCGGCCGACGAGCTCGCCCCCCTGCCGTCCTTCATCGTCAACGGCTACCGCGAACTGCCCGTGCTGCTGCGGCCCGCCACGGACTGACGCGGGCTGATACGGACTGACAGGGACCGACCCGGGGGATACACGGCTCATGAAGACGATCCGCATCGGGATCCTCGGCTGCGCGGACATCGCGCGGCGCCGCATGCTGCCCGCGATGGCGGCGCAGGACGATCTGGCGGTCGCGGCGGTCGCCAGCCGCGACGCCGCGCGGGCGCGGGAGCTCGCGGGGGAGTACGACGCCCGGCCCGTGACCGGCTACGCGGAGCTCCTGGAGCGGGACGACATCGACGCGGTGTACGTCCCGCTGCCCGCGGCCCTGCACGCCCGGTGGACCGAGGCGGCGCTGCGCGCGGGCAAGCACGTGCTCGCCGAGAAGCCGCTCACCACGTCGTGGCGGGAGACCGGGCGGCTCGTCGCCCTGGCCGGGGAGTGCGGCCTCGCCCTGATGGAGAACGTCATGTTCGTCCACCACTCCCAGCACGCCGCCGTGGCGAAGCTGATCACGGACGGGGTCATCGGTGAACCGCGCGCCTTCCACGCCGCGTTCGCCGTTCCCCCGCTGCCGCACGACGACATCCGCCACCGCCCCGAGCTCGGCGGCGGCGCCCTGTGGGACGTCGGCGTCTATCCGGTGCGCGCCGCCCTGCACTTCCTGGGCGAGGGCCTCGACGTACTCGGCGCCGCGCTCACCGAAGGTCCAGGGCGGGCGGTCGACACCGCGGGCACGGCCCTGCTGAGCACGTCGGACGGGGTAAGTGCCCAGCTCACCTTCGGACTTGAGCACGCCTACCGCTCCGCGTACGAGATCTGGGGCAGCCTCGGTCGGATCACCGTGGAGCGTGCCTTCACGCCGCCCGCGGAGCATCGCCCGCGCGTCAAGGTCGAGCTGCGCACCGGCAGCGAGGAGATCGTGCTGCCCGCTGACGACCAAGTGGCCGCCACCGTAAGGGCGTTCGCGGCAGCTGTCCGGTCGGGGGCGGCGCCGGATCCGGCCGTCGTCGAGCAGGCGCGGCTGCTGCGCGACCTGCGCGAGCGGGCGCGGGTGGTCCGCCGCTGACCGGGGCCCGTCCCGTCGGCCGGTCAGTCGTGGGGACGCAGTTCCGGCGGGAAACCGGTCCAGCGCAGCTCCGCGGGCAGGTGCCGCATGTCGTTCTGGAAGAGCAGCGCGGCGGGCTTGCCGGGCGTGTAACGGATGGCGGTCAGGGCCGCGTTGGCGTGGTTGAGGCCGAGCCAGCGCCACGCGGGGGCGTCGAGCGCGGCCCTGACGAGCCAGGCGATCAGGAAGTTGTGGGTGACGACCAGTTCGTGGCGGGGTTCGTCGCCGGGCACGGGTCCGGTGAACAGGTCCATGGCCGCGCGGGCGAGCGCGGGCCCCTCGTCGCGCTCGCGGGCGGGGAACCCGGCGAGCCGCTTCAGGGTCTCGTCGGCCGACTCCGGCGGCAGTTCGTCGCGCGTGGGCAGATACGGCAGGTAGTCACCGGCCGGTTCGCTCCGGTGGGTGGGGACGTGGTCGAGCTGTTCGCCGATCAGGCGGGCGGTCTGCTCGGCGCGGGGGAGCGGGCCGTGGTGGATGGCGGTCAGCGGGATGTCGCGCAGCCGTTCGCCGAGGAGCACGGCCTGGCGCCGGCCGTTTCCGGACAGGCCGCTCTCGTCCGGCGTGGCCTCGCCGTGCCGGACGAGGTAGAGGTGGCGCGTGGCGGAGGCGGCGGAGACGACGGGGGTGGCGGAGACGGTCACGGCGGGGGCGGCTCTCCCTCTGACAGTTGACGATCTTCGTACGGTAGGGGGAGGGACGTCCCCCGCCGCCCACCGGTTCCGCCGCCCGGCCTGTCCGTACAGTGGCGGAGCAGCACGAGCAGAGGAGCGCGACATGACCGCAGCCGACCCGACCTCCGCCGCCCTGAGCGGCCTCGACGCCGTCAAGGACGACCTCGCGGATCTCTACCGCGATCTGCACGCGCACCCGGAGCTGGCCTTCGAGGAGCACCGCACCGCCGCCGAGATCGCCCGCCGCGCGAAGTCGTACGGATACGAGGTCACGCCGGGCGTCGGCCGCACCGGCGTGGTGGCCGTCCTGGCGAACGGCGAGGGCCCCACCGTCCTGCTCAGGGCCGACATCGACGCGCTCCCGGTGACCGAGCGCACCGGCCTGCCGTACGCCTCCCGCACCGAGGGCGTGATGCACGCCTGCGGCCACGACATGCACGTCACGTGCCTGCTCGGCGCGTTGCGGCTGCTCGCCGACGCGCGCGCCGACTGGTCGGGGCGGATCCTCGGCGTCTTCCAGCCCGCCGAGGAGGCCGCCCTCGGCGCGCAGGGGATGCTCGACGACGGTCTCTACGAGCGGTTCGGCACGCCGGACGTGGTCCTCGGCCAGCACGTCGCGCCGATGCCCGCGGGGATGATCGGCGCGCACGCGGGCCCGGCGTTCGCGGCGACGGACGCGCTGCGCGTGCGGATGTTCGGCAAGGGCGGGCACGCCTCGCGCCCCGAGACGACGATCGACCCGGTGGTGATGGCCGCGTCGACCGTGATGCGGCTGCAGACGATCGTGTCCCGGGAGATCGCGGGCGGCGAGACGGCCGTGCTGACCGTCGGCTCGATCCGGGCGGGCACGAAGGACAACATCATCCCGGACGAGGCCGAACTGCAGATCAACATCCGCACCTACACGCCGGAGGCCCGCGCCAAGGTCATCGCCGCCGTCGAGCGGATCGTCAAGGGCGAGGCGGCCACCGCGGGCGCGGAGCGCGAGCCCGAGATCACGGAGATCGACGCCTTCCCCGTCCTGAACAACGACGCCGACGCCGTGGAGCGGACCATGGCCGCGATCGGGGCCGTCATCGGCCCCGGCCTGATCATGGACCCGGGCCCGGTCACCGGCAGCGAGGACGTCGGGTACTTCGCGACCTCCACGGACCCCGAGATCCCGCTCTGCTACTGGCTGTTCGGCGGCGCGGACCCGGCCGAGGTGCTCGCCGCGCAGCGGGCGGGCACCTTCGAGAGGGACATCCCCTCCAACCACTCGCCGCTCTTCGCACCGCTCGTCGAGCCGACCCTGAGCACCGGGGTCACGGCCCTGACGGCGGCCGCGCTCGCCTGGCTCGGCGGCCGCCCGGCACGGTGACGGGCGGCCGCCGACGACGGCGGAGGGGGAGGCGGGCTCAGCCCTTGTCCTCCAGGTCGCCCTCGGTCTCCAGGTAGGCCTGGCGGAGCGCTTCGAGCACCGCCGGGTCGGGCTTGGCCCACATGCCGCGCGACTCCGCCTCCAGGAGGCGTTCGGCGATGCCGTGCAGGGCCCAGGGGTTGTTCTCCTGGAGGAACTGACGGTTCGTCGGGTCCAGGACGTACGTCTCGGTGAGCTTGTCGTACATCCAGTCGGCGACCACGCCGGTCGTCGCGTCGTACCCGAACAAGTAGTCCACGGTGGCGGCGAGTTCGAAGGCGCCCTTGTAGCCGTGGCGGCGCATCGCCTCGATCCACTTGGGGTTCACCACGCGGGCGCGGAAGACGCGGGACGTCTCCTCGACCAGGGTGCGGGTGCGGACCGTCTCGGGGCGCGTCGAGTCGCCGATGTACGCCTCGGGCGCGGTGCCCTTGAGCGCGCGGACCGTGGCGACCATGCCGCCGTGGTACTGGAAGTAGTCGTCGGAGTCCGCGATGTCGTGCTCGCGGGTGTCCGTGTTCTTCGCCGCGACCGCGATGCGCTTGTAGGCCGTCTCCATCTCGTCGCGCGCCGGACGGCCTTCGAGGCCGCGGCCGTACGCGTAGCCGCCCCACACCGTGTACACCTCGGCGAGGTCGGCGTCGGTGCGCCAGTCGCGCGAGTCGATGAGCTGGAGCAGACCCGCGCCGTACGTGCCCGGGCGCGAGCCGAAGATGCGGGTGGTGGCGCGGCGTTCGTCGCCGTGCTCGGCCAGGTCGGCCTGGGTGTGGGCGCGCACGTGGTTCTGCTCGGCGGGCTCGTCGAGGGAGGCGGCGAGCCGCACCGCGTCGTCGAGCAGCCCGATCGTGTGCGGGAACGCGTCGCGGAAGAAGCCCGAGATGCGCAGCGTCACGTCGATGCGGGGACGGCCCAACTCCTCGTACGGGATGGCCTCAAGGCCCGTGACGCGGCGCGACGCGTCGTCCCAGACGGGGCGGACGCCGAGCAGCGCGAGCGCCTCGGCGACATCGTCGCCCGCGGTGCGCATGGCGCTGGTGCCCCACAGGGAGAGGCCCACGGAGGTGGGGTACTCGCCGTTGTCGGACTTGTACCGCTCAAGCAGCGAGTCGGCCAGGGCCTGGCCCGTCTCCCAGGCGAGGCGGGACGGGACGGCCTTGGGGTCGACCGAGTAGAAGTTGCGCCCGGTCGGCAGGACGTTGACGAGACCGCGCAGCGGGGAGCCGCTGGGCCCCGCGGGGACGAAGCCGCCGTTCAGGGCGTGCACCGCGTGGTCGAGCTCGGCGGTGGTCGCGGCCAGGCGGGGGACCACCTCGCGGGCCGCGAACTCCAGGATGGCGGCGACCTGTTCACCCTGGTCGGTGGGGACGGCGGACAGGTCCCAGTCCGCGTCGTCCATCGCCTGGACCAGGGCGCGGGCCTTGTCCTCGGCCTCGTCGGCGCTCACGCGCGTGGCCGCCGACTCGTCGAGGCCGAGCGCCTCGCGCAGGCCGGGCAGGGCCGTCGTGCCGCCCCAGATCTGGCGGGCGCGCAGGATCGCCAGGACGAGGTTGACGCGGTCGGCGCCCGCCGGGGCGGCGCCGAGGACGTGCAGTCCGTCGCGGATCTGCATGTCCTTGATCTCGCAGAGCCAGCCGTCGACGTGCAGCAGGAAGTCGTCGAAGCCGTCGTCCCCCGGGCGCTCCTCCAGACCGAGGTCGTGGTCCAGCTTCGCGGCCTGGATCAGCGTCCAGATCTGTGCCCGGATCGCGGGCAGCTTCGCCGGGTCCATGGAGCTGATCTGGGCGTATTCGTCGAGGAGTTGCTCCAGGCGCGCGATGTCGCCGTAGGAGTCGGCGCGGGCCATCGGCGGCACCAGGTGGTCGATGAGGGTGGCGTGCACGCGGCGCTTGGCCTGGGTGCCCTCGCCCGGGTCGTTGACCAGGAAGGGGTAGATGAGGGGCAGGTCGCCGAGCGCGGCGTCGGGGCCGCAGGCGGCGGAGAGGCCCGCGTTCTTGCCCGGCAGCCACTCCAGGTTGCCGTGCTTGCCCAGGTGGATCATCGCGTCGGCGCCGAAACCGCCGTCCGCGGCGGAGGCCGCGATCCAGCGGTACGCCGCCAAGTAGTGGTGCGAGGGCGGCAGATCGGGGTCGTGGTAGATCGCGATCGGGTTCTCGCCGAAGCCGCGCGGCGGCTGGATGAGGATCAGCAGGTTGCCGCGGCGCAGGGCGGCGAGCACGATGTCGCCCTCGGGGTCGCCGCCCTGGCCGACGCGGGACTTGTCGAGGAACATCTCGCCGGGCGGCGGGCCCCAGTGCCGCTCGACGGACTCCCGCAGCTCCGTGGGGAGCGTCGCGTACCAGCGCTTGTAGTCGGCGGCCGGGATGCGCACCGGGTTGGCGGCGAGCTGCTCGTCGGTGAGCCACTCCTGGTCGTGGCCTCCGGCGTCGATCAGCGCGCGGATCAGCTCGTCGCCGTCGCCGGAGACGAGACCGGGGATCTCGTCCGAAGGACCGAACTCATAGCCCTCGCCGATGAGCCTGCGAAGGAGCGCGACGGCGGACGCGGGGGTGTCGAGGCCCACCGCGTTGCCGATGCGGGAGTGCTTGGTCGGGTACGCGGAGAGCACCAGGGCCAGGCGCTTGTCGGCGGCCGGAATGTGCTTGAGGCGGGCGTGTCGTACGGCGATTCCGGCTACCCGCGCCGCGCGCTCGGCGTCGGCCACGTAGGCCGGGAGCCCGTCCTCGTCGATCTCCTTGAACGAGAACGGCACGGTGATCAGACGGCCGTCGAACTCCGGCACCGCGATCTGGCTCGCGGCGTCCAGCGGGGACACGCCCTCGTCGTTCTCCTCCCAGGCCGCGCGGGACCCGGTCAGGCAGAGCGCCTGGAGGATCGGCACGTCGAGGCCGGTGAGGGCGCCCGCGTCCCACGACTCGTCGTCGCCGCCCGCCGACGCCTCGGCGGGCTTGGTGCCGCCCGCCGCGAGGACGGTGGTCACGATGGTGTCGGCGGCGCGCAGCTCCTCGATGAGCTCCGGTTCGGGGGCGCGCAGCGAGGCAACGTACAGCGGCAGCGGGCGGGCGCCCGCGTCCTCGATCGCGCCGCACAGGGCGTCCACGAACGCGGTGTTGCCGCTCATGTGGTGGGCGCGGTAGTAGAGCACCGCGACGGTCGGGCCCTCGATGCCGGTACGGGCGGTGCGCTCGAGCGGGCCCCAGGAGGGGGCGGGCGCGGGCGGCTCGAAGCCGTGCCCGGTGAGCAGCACGGTGTCGGAGAGGAAGCGGGCCAGCTGCTCCAGGTTGGCGGGGCCGCCGTGCGCCAGGTAGGCGTGGGCCTCGGCGGCGATGCCGACCGGCACGGTGGAGGAGGCCATCAGCTGGGCGTCGGGGGCCTGTTCACCGGTGAGCACGACGACCGGCAGGCCGCTCGCGGTCAGCTGGTCGAGGCCGTCCTGCCAGGCGCGGACACCGCCGAGGAGGCGTACGACGACGAGCTCGGCGCCGTCGAGCAGCGCGGGGAGCTCGGCCAGGTCGAGGCGGGAGGGGTTGGCGAACCTGTAGTCGACGGGACCCCCCGCAGCACGGGCGCTGAGCAGGTCGGTGTCGGAGGTCGACAGCAGCAGAAGCATGCGGGCGCAGGCCTTCCTCGGGGTGTCCGCGCCCCGGGTGGTCGTGTTGGACGGCAGGAGTTCCTGGCTCACCCCACACGGGTGGGGCTCACAGTGGCGGGACCGCGCCGGATTCGCACCGGGCTTCCTCCTTCGGGTCCTGGTGGACCCACGCCGTCGCTGGCGTCGGCGGACCTGGCGGCCCGCCGCCTGCATAGTAAGTCCTGCCCAGGTCGCGGTGGGCGGCCACCTGCCGGGACGGCCGGTATCGGGAGGCACCCCGCCGGATCCGCGTGGGTATGCTCGCCGCCATGCCGCCCACCCGAGCAACCTACACACAACAGGGCGAATCCCTCATACGTGACCGGGGCGACGCCTGCCCCGGAGCCCTCCGCCTGCACCGCGCCGACGACGGCTCGCTGGCCCGACTCCGGCTGCCCGGCGGCCTCTTGACGTCCCGTCAGGTAGAGGTCCTGGCCACCGCGGCCGAGCGCCTCGCGGACGGTCACCTCAGCATCACCTCGCGTGGCAACGTCGAGCTGCGCGGCCTCGGCGAGGCCTGCGGCGGCGAACTCTCCGCGCTCCTCGCGGACGCGGGCCTGCTCCCCTCCGAGCGGCATGAACGCGTCCGCAACGTGGTGGCGTCCCCCCTGGCCGGAATCGACGGACTCGGCCATGCCGACGTGCAGTTGTGGGCCCGTGAGCTGGACGGACTCCTCTGCGCGCGGGAGTGGACGACGGAGCTCTCGGGCCGCTTCCTGTTCGCCCTGGACGACGGGCGGGGGGACGTGGCGGGGCTCGGGGCGGATGTGACCTTGATCGCAGAATCGGGCGGCACGGCGGTGCTCCTGCTCGGCGCCGCCGCCTTCCGGGTGCCCGGTGCCGACGCGCCCCGTGCGGCACTGGCCGCGGCGGGAGCGTTCCTCGCCGCGGCGCGCGAGGCGGGCAACGGGGCCTGGCGGGTGCGGGAGCTGCCCGGGGGGCAGGGAGTGGGGGTGGCGGAGGCACTGACGGGGGCGGGGATTCCCGGCACCCTCACGGGCCCGCCGAGGCTCGCTGCGCCTTCGACGCTTGCCGCGCCGCTGCCTTCGACGCTTGCTGCGCCTTCGACGCTCGCCGCGCCGCTGCCGCCGACGCTCGCCGCGCCGCTGCCGCCGACGCTCGCCGCGCCGCCGCCGGCGCTCGGCGGCTCTCCGGCCCTCGCCCACCCTCCGACGCTCGGCGGCCGGGCCGCTGCCTCGACTCCCGACGTTCCGGCTGCCGCCGCCCCGGCCGCTGCTCCGGTTTTCGGTACTCCGGCCGTCGCTCCGGCTTTCGGTGCCACGGCTGACTCTTCGGCTGCCGTTCCGGCCTCGGACGCACCGGGCGCACCGGGCGCACCGGGCGCACCGGATGCACCGGATGCACCGGATGCGCCGGACGCTCCTGCGGCCTCCGGTACTCCGACTGCCGCTCGGGCTCCCGGTAGTCCGGGCGGCCCTGCGGCTTCCGGTCTTCCGGGTGACGCTCAGGCTTCTGGTGGTCCGGCCGTTGTTCCGGCCCCGGGTGCCCCGAGCATCGCTTCGCCCTCCGGCACTTCGATCGCCGCCCCGGCCCCCGGCGTCCTGCGCGGCGCCGTGCTGGTGCAGGCGCCCCTCGGGCGGGTCAGCGCGGACCAGCTGCGGGCCCTGGTGCCCGCGCCCGATGACGAGGTGCGCGTCACGCCCTGGCGCGGTTTCGTCGTTCCCGGGTTCACCGACGAGGCCGCGCGGGAGCGGCTGCGGGTGCTGGCCGACGCCGGGTTCGTCACCGAGCCCGGTTCGCCCTGGCTGGGCGTCGGCGCCTGCACCGGGCGGCCCGGCTGCGCCAAGTCGCTCGCCGACGTCCGTGCCGACGCCGTACCGGGCCACGGCGGACTCCCCGTCCACTGGTCAGGATGCGAGCGGCGCTGCGGACATCCGCACGGCGACTGGGTGGACGTCCTCGCCACGGGGGACGGCCGCTACGAGGTGACCGTGCGCACCGGCGGCTCGGCCGTGCCCGTCACGGGACCCACCCTGACCGAGGCGGTCACCACGGCACGCGCGAGCACGCGTACGACGGTCCCCATGACCACGACGACTCCTACGACCACGACGAGATGAGCGAGAGCACAGTGTTCGACTACGAGAAGGACGGCGCGGCGATCTACCGCGAGTCCTTTGCCACCATCCGCGCGGAGGCGGACCTAGCGGGGCTGCCCGCCGACGTCAGCCAGGTCGCGGTGCGGATGATCCACGCCTGCGGGATGGTCGACCTCGTGCGCGATCTCGCCTACAGCCCCCAGGTGGTGGCCGACGCCCGCAAGGCGCTGCGCGAGGGGGCGCCGATCCTCTGCGACGCGAACATGGTCGCGAGCGGCGTCACGCGCAAGCGGCTGCCCGCGGACAACGAGGTGATCTGCACGCTCGCCGACCCGTCCGTGCCGGACCTCGCGGCTCAGCTCGGCACCACCCGCAGCGCCGCCGCCCTCGAACTCTGGCGCGACCGCCTGGAAGGCTCCGTCGTCGCCATCGGCAACGCGCCCACCGCGCTCTTCCGCCTCCTGGAGATGATCGAGGAGGGCGCCCCGCGCCCGGCCGCCGTGCTCGGCATACCGGTCGGCTTCGTCGGCGCCGCCGAGTCCAAGGACGCGCTGGCCGCACACGCGTCGGGGATCGAGCACCTGGTCGTACGAGGACGTCGCGGCGGCAGCGCCATGGCCGCGGCGGCGATCAACGCGATTGCGAGCGAGACGGAGTGAACACCGAACAGGCCCAGCAAGCCCAGCAAGCCCAGCAGGCCCAGCAGGTCCAGCAGGGAAGGCTTTACGGGGTCGGGCTCGGTCCCGGCGACCCGTCGCTGATGACCCTCCGCGCCGTCGAGGTCATCGCCTCCGCCGACGTGATCGCGTACCACTCGGCGCGGCACGGCCGCTCCATCGCCCGCTCGATCGCGGCCGCGCACCTGCGCGCCGACCACATCGAGGAGCCGCTGGTCTACCCCGTCACCACGGAGGGCACGGACCACCCCGGCGGCTACCGGGGCGCACTCGACGACTTCTACGAGGAAGCCGCCGCCCGGCTCGCCGCGCACCTCGACGCGGGCCGCACGGTCGCCGTGCTCGCCGAGGGCGACCCGCTCTTCTACGGCTCCTACCAGCACATGCACAAGCGCCTCGCCGACCGTTACCCGACCGAGGTGATCCCCGGCGTGACCTCGGTCAGCGCGGCGGCGGCCCGGCTCGGCGAGCCGCTGGTGGAGGCCGAGGAGGTCCTCACGATCCTGCCGGGCACGCTCCCGCGGGAGGAGCTGGCCGCGCGCCTGGCGGCGACGGACTCGGCGGTCGTGATGAAGCTCGGCCGCACCTTCGGCAAGGTGCGCGGCGCCCTGGAGCGCGCGGGCCGTCTCGACGAGGCCCGCTACGTCGAGCGCGCCACGATGGAGGGGGAGCGCACCGGCCAACTGGCCGACGTGGACCCGGAGTCGGTGCCGTACTTCTCGGTGGCGGTGCTGCCGAGCCGGGTGGCGCCGCTGACCGGCGGACCCGCGCCCGAGCCCGCGGCCTCGGCGGACCCGGCGCGCGGCGAGGTCGTCGTCGTCGGCACGGGACCCGCGGGCCCCCTGTGGCTGACCCCCGAGACGCGCGGCGCGCTCGCCGCCGCGGACGATCTGGTCGGCTACACCACCTACCTGGACCGCGTGCCGCACCGCCCCGGACAGCTCCGGCACGGCTCCGACAACCGCGTCGAGTCCGAACGGGCCGAGTTCGCCCTGCAGTTGGCGCAGCGGGGCCGTCGCGTCGTGGTCGTCTCAGGCGGCGATCCCGGCGTCTTCGCGATGGCCACGGCCGTACTCGAAGTCGCCTCGCAGGACGCGTACGCGGACGTCCCGGTGCGGGTGCTGCCCGGTGTCACCGCGGCCAACGCGGCGGCGGCCCGCGCGGGCGCGCCGCTCGGCCACGACTACGCCACGCTCTCCCTCTCCGACCGGCTCAAGCCGTGGGAGGTCATCGCGGAACGGCTCGCGGCGGCGGCTTCGGCGGATCTCGTTCTCGCCCTGTACAACCCCGGCTCGCGGAGCCGGACCTGGCAGGTCGGCAAGGCGAGGGAGCTGCTCCTCGGCTACCGTGCGCCGGACACGCCCGTCGTTCTCGCCCGTGACGTCGGCGGCCCCGAGGAGAGCATCCGTATCGTCCGCCTGGCCGATCTGGACCCCGCCGAGGTAGACATGCGCACGCTGCTGATCGTGGGCTCCTCGCAGACGGAGGTCGTGCGACGCGGGGGCGGGGATCAGGTCGTCTGGACGCCGCGGCGCTACCCGGAGGGTTAGGGCCGGGGCGGGTGGTTGTCCCTGCGGGCGCGTCGCGGTTGCTCGCGCAGTTCCCCGCGCCCCTTACGTGGCACGGGGAACTGCTTCCCGGGTGGCGTGGGGACGGGGTAGTTAGGGGCGCGGGGAACTGCGCGACCAGCCCAGAACGACCCGCGCTTACCCACCCAGCAGCCGCACCCAGGCAACGGCTTCCCCCGGCGTGGCAACGGCGGCAACCCCCTCCGGGCCAGGAGGCCGCCGAACCACCACCACAGGAACCCCCGCCTCACGCGCAGCGACAAGCTTCGGCGCGGTGGCCGAACCCCCACTGTCCTTGGTCACCACCACATCGATCCGATGCCGACGCAACAGCTCCCGCTCCCCGTCGAGGGTGAACGGCCCCCGGTCCAGGAGCACCTCCACGCGCGCGGGGATCGGCCGCTCGGGCGCGTCGACGGAACGTACGAGAAACCAGAGACCAGCCAGTTCGGGTCCGGCGAACGCCGCGAGTCCCATCCGCCCCGTGGTGAGGAACACCCGCGAACCCAGCCCGGGAAGGGCCCGCGCGGCCTCCTCAAGGGAGCCGACCGGGCGCCAGTCGTCGCCGTCCGCGGCGACCCAGCCGGGCCGCCGCAGGGCGAGCGGGGGAACATGGGCGAGCGCGGCGGCCGCCGCCGCGTTGGCGGAGATCGTCCCTGCGAAAGGATGGGTGGCGTCGATGAGCGCGTCCACGCGGTGCTCGCGCAGCCAGTCGGCGAGCCCGTCGACCCCGCCGAAACCACCGACGCGGACCTCGCCGGGCGGCAGCCGGGGCGCGGCGACCCGCCCCGCGAGGGAGCTGGTCACCCGGAGCCCCGCCTCACCCGCGAGGAGCTCCGCCAAGCGGCGGGCCTCGGTCGTTCCCCCCAGAATCAATACGTGCACGGAGTTCGGTTTCCTTCATGAGTGAGGCAAAGGGTGGGCGCGGCGCCCAACTCAAGCACACCGGTCTGCGGTCCGGCTGGACGACGGGGGCCTGCGCGACCGCGGCCACCACGGCCGCGTACACGGCGCTGCTCACCGGCGATTTCCCCGACCCGGTGACCATCACGCTGCCCAAGGGCCAGACACCGGCCTTCGCGCTGGCCGCCGAGGAACTCACCACGTCGTACGCCATGGCGGGCATCGTCAAGGACGCCGGCGACGACCCGGACGTCACGCACGGCGCGCTGGTGCGTGCCACGGTACGGCGGCTGCCGCCGGGCTCCGGAGTGGTCTTCAAGGCGGGTCCGGGGGTGGGCACGGTCACCCGCCCGGGACTCCCCCTGGACGTGGGGGAACCGGCGGTCAATCCGGTCCCGCGCCAGCTGATGCGCGACCACGTGGCGCTGGTCGCGGGCCGCCACGGCGGTACCGGGGACGTCGAGATCACGATCTCCGTCGACCACGGCGAGGAGATCGCCCGCTCCACCTGGAACCCGCGCCTCGGCATCCTCGGCGGCCTGTCGATCCTCGGCACCACCGGCATCGTCGTGCCCTACTCCTGCTCGGCGTGGATCGACTCGATCCGCCGGGGCGTGGACGTGGCGCGCGCGGCGGGGCGCACGCATGTCGCCGGGTGCACCGGCTCCACGTCGGAGAAGACGGTGATCGCCGAGCACGGCCTGCCCGAGGACGCGCTCCTGGACATGGGCGACTTCGCGGGCGCGGTCCTCAAGTACGTACGCCGTCACCCCGTGGACCGCCTCACCATCTGCGGCGGCTTCGCCAAACTGTCCAAGCTGGCGGCGGGCCACCTCGACCTGCACTCGGCCCGCTCCCAGGTCGACAAGGGCTTCCTCGCGGAACTGGCCCGCACGGGCGGTGCGTCCGGGGCCCTCGCCGAGAGCATCGCCGCCGCCAACACGGGCCTTGAGGCCCTGCGCCTGTGCGAGGCGGCGGGGGTCCCGCTGGGCGACCTGGTGGCGACGACGGCACGCGACGAGGCACTCGCGGTCCTGCGCGGCGCCCCGGTGACGGTGGACGTGATCTGCGTCGACAGGGCGGGGAACGTGGTGGGCAGGAGCGGGCTCGGCGGGCCCTTTCCCGGTGGGCGCTCCTAAGACGCCCTCAGGTGGCTCTACCGACGATTTCCGCGCGGCTATCCTCCACGGGATGCCACTTCGCCAGTACGCCTACTTCGCGCTGTTCAGCCAGCACATCTCGGCAGACGACATGACCTCCCAGTTGGGTATCGCTCCCGACGAAGTGACTGTTCGCGGAAGCCGGTTCACCGAGCCCGCGGTGGTTCCGGTCGACCACTCGTGGAAGGTCGTCTGCCGGGAGCCAGGGCTGCGCGTCGACGAACAGATCACCCGCATTCTCGACAGACTCCAGCCCCACACGGACCGCATCCGGGACCTCACCAGGCAGCTGGCCCGCACCGATGGCGGAGCGGCGCTTCACGTCGTGCGCCACTTCAACGACACCGACCGACCCCGGCAGGGCGCGGCGGCTGCCCCCAACCTCTTCGGCTGGCACCTGGACCGCAAGGTCCTGGACTTCCTCAGCACCACCGGAGCCGAGCTCGACATCGACGAGTACGACATGGCCGGAGCCTAGGAGGCCAGGTCCAGCCATTCCCCGACGGCCAGCACGTGTGCGCGCCGTCCGGCGTGTGTACGGAACTCCTTCTCCGGGTCGGAGGTTTCGACGTAGCCCGCGATCTTGTCCGGCTGCTCCGCCTCGTAGTGCATCGGCACCGCGTACCGGGCGTCGAGTATCTCCGCGGCCGCGGCGGCCTGCCTCGGGTCAAGGGCGGCGGGCAGCGGGCTCGGCGGCTGCAGGTGCGGTGCGTCGACCACCGCACCGTTGGCGGGCAGGAACACCGCGTCGAACGGGCTGAACCGGCGCGAGACGCGCCACCAGAAGCCGTGGAACATCGTGTCGCCGCCGTGGAAGACCCGCTGCCCGTCGGCCTGCACCACCCAGTTCAGCTGCGGGTCGCCGAGGCCGTCGACGGAGGGGACCGCGGTGACGCCGAACGGCCCGATGTCGCGGGTGGACCAGGCATCCACGACCTCGGTGGCCAGCCGGTGCAGGGCCAGCTCGCGTTCGGCCAGCAGCGTCGTCACATTGTCCACGTCGTCGCCGGGGCCGGGCGCCGGTCGCAGCACCGGTGCCCCGGGCGTCAGCGTGTCGGCGAGCGCGGCCGCGTCGGTGTGGTCCCGGTGCAGGTGGGTGACGAGTGCGGCGGTGGCCTTCCCGCTCGGCGCCGCGAGGCCCACGCCGGGCTTCCACCCGGTGAACAGCGGTGAGAGGTCCCGCACGTAGTCGATCACCAGTCGCTCGCCGCCCGCCTCGATCTCCAGCCCGGCCCAGCCCAGTCGTCGCACTCGCATCTCGCACTCCTCATGTTCCGTCGCGGTGGTTGCCCCCGTCCCCGTGGGCGCTCCGAAATTTAGCGTACGGGCGTTCTCTAAAGCAATAGCGAACGCGCGTACGCTATTCTCGTCGCATGTCACCACGACGCTCAGCGGCCGAAGCGCAGGCCACCAGGGGCAGGATCCTCGGCCGTGCCGCCGAGATCGCCTCGGAGGAAGGGCTTGACGGCATCACGATCGGCCGGCTCGCCGAGGAGCTGGAGATGAGCAAGTCCGGGGTGCACAAGCACTTCGGCACCAAGGAGACGCTGCAGATCTCCACGCTGGACAAGGCGTTCGTGGACTTCTGGCACCGGGTGGTCGAGCCCGCCCTGACCGAGCCCCCGGGGCTGCGGCGGCTGCGTGCCGTGTGCGCCAACTCCGTGGGCTACCTCGAAGCGCCGCTGCTGCCCGGCGGCTGTCTGATGACGGCGGCGCTCAGCGAGTACGACGGCCGCCCCGGCCGGGTCCGCGACGCGGTGGCCGAGGTGTGGTCACGCTGGCGGGAACAGCTGCGGGCGGACCTGGCCGCGGCGGTGGAGAACGGCGAACTGCCCGCCGGGTTCGACATCGACCAGGCGCTGTTCGAGATCGTCGCCGCGGGGCTCGCGCTGAACGCGGCCATGCAGCTCCAGCACGACCGGGCGGCCGCGGGCCGGGCCCGCCGCGCGATTGATCGGGCCCTGGACCAGTCCTGACCGCACGCAACCCGCGTCAGCTCAGCAGACGTGCCGGTCCCTGTCGGCGGAGTACAGGTGACTGTCCCGGAACTGCTCCGCGCCCAGCGTGCGGCCGACCATGATGACGGCGGTCCGTACGATCCCGGCGGCCTTCACCTGCTCCGCGATGTCGCCGAGGGCCCCGCGCAGAATCACCTCGTCCGGCCGACTGGCCAGAGCGACCACGGCGACAGGGCACTCCGCCCCGTAATGCGGAAGCAGCTCCTCGACCACGCGGTCGACGTACCCCGCGGCGAGGTGGAGGACGAGCAGTGCCCCGCTCCGCCCCAGAGTGGCGAGGTCCTCGCCCTCCGGCATCGCCGTGGCCCGCTGCGCGATCCGCGTGAGGATCACCGTCTGCCCGACCGTGGGCACGGTCAGCTCCCGCTTGAGCGCGGCCGCCGCCGCGGCGAACGCCGGTACACCGGGCACCACTTCGTACGGCACGCCCGCCGCGTCGAGGCGCCGCATCTGCTCGGCGACCGCGCTGAACACGGAAGGATCGCCGGAGTGCAGCCGCGCCACGTCGAGCCCCTGCTCGTGGGCCCGCACCAACTCCCCGGTGATCTCATCGAGGTTGAGCCGCGCGGTGTCCACCAGGCGTGCCCTGTCCGGGCATTCGTCGAGGAGCTCGACCGGCACCAGGCTGCCCGCGTACAGGCAGACCTGGCAGGCGGCGAGCGTGCGGGCGCCGCGCACCGTGATCAGGTCGGCGGCGCCGGGTCCCGCGCCGATGAAGTACACGGTCATCGTTCTTGATCTCCAGACTTGGTGACGGACCACTGGGTGACCGGCATGGCCTGCCGCCATCCGGTGAAGCCGCCGACAGGGACGGCCTGTGCGACCGCGAGGCGCACGAGGTCGCCGCCGTGCCGTCGGTACCGGTCGGCGAGCAGGGCCTCGGACTCCAGCGTGACGGTGTTGGCGACGAGCCGCCCGCCCACGGGGAGTGCGGCCCAGCACGCGTCGAGCAGGCCGGGCGCGGTCAGGCCGCCGCCGATGAACACGGCGTCGGGCGTGGGGAGTTCGGCAAGGGCAGCGGGTGCGGCGCCGGTGACGACGCGCAGTCCCGGCACGCCGAGCCGGTCGGCGTTGCGGGTGATCCGCTCGGCCCGTACGGGGTTCTTCTCGACGGTGCAGGCGCGGCACGAGGGGTGCGCCCGCATCCACTCCACGGCGATCGAACCGGAGCCGCCGCCCACGTCCCACAGGAGTTCGCCGGGCGCGGGCGCGAGGGCCGCGAGGGTGGCGGCGCGCACGTGCCGCTTGGTGAGCTGGCCGTCGCTGTCGTACGCCGCGTCGGGCAGTCCCGGCACGGCGCCGAGCCGCAGCGCGCCGGGGGAGCGGCGGCACTCGACCGCGACGACGTTCAGCGCGTCGCCGGGCGCGTGCTCCCAGGCGTCGGCGACGCCTTCGTACGTCAACTCCCGCTCGGAACCGAGCTGTTCGAGTACGCGGAGCCCGCTCGGGCCGAAGCCGCGCTCGGTCAGCAGGGCGGCGATCTCGCCGGGGGTCGCCGCGTTCGCGCTCAGCACGAGGAGGCGGCGCCCGTCGTGCAGCGCGGCGGCGAGCCGGGCGGCCGGGCGGCCGACGAGCGTGACGGCCTCGGTGTCCTCGACGGGCCAGCCCAGGCGCGCGCAGGCGAGGGAGACGGCGGAGGGGTGCGGCAGGACGCGCAGCGCGTCGGGGCCGAGCACCTCGGTCAGGGCGCGCCCGATGCCGTAGAACATCGGGTCGCCGCTGGCGAGGACCGCGACGCGGCGTCCCGCGTGGGCGGCGAGCAGTCCCGGCACGGCGGGCCGCAGCGGCGACGGCCAGGCGACGCGTTCGCCGGGACAGTCGGCGACGGGCAGCAGGTCGAGCTGGCGCGGGCCGCCGATCAGGACGTCGGCGGCGGCGAGGGCCGCGCGCGACGCGGCGGGGAGCCCGGTCCATCCTTCGGCCCCGATCCCGACGACGGCGACGGGTATGCCGGAGGGGGAGGCCGGTGGTGCGGGGGTCACGTGCGGGTACCTCGGAATCGGTCTTCGGGAGGGGGCTGCTCGGGAGGGGGCTGCGCAGCCGCACTCTACTGGTGACCAGGCGGCGTACCCTTATTGCACATAACTTGCAATAAGCCCGTGCGGGTCGTCCCGCGGGGGCTCCTGGGCAGAAAGGCCAATCCGCGATGGGCTCTGTGGTGGTGCTCGGCATCGAGTCGTCCTGCGACGAGACGGGCGCGGGACTCGTCCGCGACGGGCGGCTCCTGGGCCACGCCGTCGCGTCGAGCATGGACGAACACGCCCGCTACGGCGGCGTCGTCCCGGAGATCGCCGCCCGCGCCCACGTCCACGCGCTCACCCCGGTGGTCCGCCGCGCCCTGGACGACGCGGGCCTGCGGATGTCCGACATCGGCGCGGTCGCGGTGACCACGGGACCCGGGCTCTCCGGCGCCCTCCAGGTCGGCCTCGCGGGCGCGAAGAGCCTCGCGTACGCCCTGGACGTGCCGCTGCACGGCGTGCACCACCTCGCGGGCCACGTCGCCGCCGACACCCTGGAGCACGGTCCGCTGCCCGACCCCTGCGTGGTCCTGATCGTCTCCGGCGGCCACACCTCGCTCCTTCTCGTACGCGACCTCGCGCGCGACCCGATCGTCCACCTCGGCGACACCCTGGACGACGCGGCGGGCGAGTGCTTCGACAAGGTCGCCCGCGTCTTCGGACTGCCCTACCCCGGCGGCCCCGCCATCGACCGGGCGGCCAGGGACGGCGACCCCGCGGCGGTGGCCTTCCCGCGCCCGCTCACAGGACCGCGCGACGCCCCGTACGACTTCTCCTTCTCCGGCCTGAAGACGGCCGCAGCGCGCTGGGCCGAGGGCCACGCGGGGCGCGCGCTGCCGGTCGCCGACGGCGCGGCGGCGCTCCAGGAGGCCGTCGCCGACGTGCTCACCCGGAAGGCGGTCGCGGCCTGTCGCGCGCACGGCGTGGGCACGCTGGTCGTGGTCGGCGGCGTCGCGGCGAACTCGCGCGTTCGCTCGCTCGCCGAGGAGCGCTGCGGGGCGGCGGGCATCGAATTGCGGGTGCCGCCGCTGCGGCTGTGCACGGACAACGGCGCGATGATCGCGGCGGTGGGGGATCTGCTGGTGCGGGCGGGGGCGGGGGCCGCGCCGCTGGACGTGTCGATCGATCCCTCGGCGCCGCTGGAGTTCGCCGCGCTTGCGCCGAGGGCGGCGGTTGGCGGGTAAGGGGGCTATTGCCGGTGGTCCGCCGCGGGTGCGTCGTGGTTGCTCGCGCAGTTCCCCGCGCCCCTTACGGGGCTGCCCCTTGCGGGGCCCTCACACCCGCCCCGCCCGTCTCTCCCGTATCAGCAGCCACGCCAGGTAGAGGCCGCCCGCTACCCCCGTCACCACCCCTACCGGCAGGATCGTCGAGTCCGAGATGCGTTGGGTCGTCCAGTCCGCGCAGGTCACCAGGGCCGCGCCCATCAGCGCGGCGGGCAGGACGTTCGGGCCGGGGGCGCGGGTCACCCGGCGGGCCAGTTGCGGCGCGGCGAGTGCGACGAAGGGGATGGGGCCCGCGGCCGCGACCGCCATCGCGGTCAGGCCGGTGCCCGCGGCGAGCAGCACGAGGCGGGTGCGCTCGGGAGGTACGCCGAGTCCGGCCGCCGTGTCGTCGCCCATCTCCAGGAGCGTGAGCCTGCGCCCGTACACGAGGATGACGGGGGTCAGGGCGGCGAGCCCCGCCGCCGCGATCCACACGTCGCTCCAGCCGCGGCCGTTGAGCGAGCCGATCATCCAGGTCGCGGCCTGCGCCGCCTTGCCGATGTCCGCGCGTACGTAGAGGAAGCTCGTCACGGAGCCGATGACCGCCGACGCGCCGATGCCCACGAGCACCAGGCGGTGCCCGTGCACCCCGCGCTTCCACGCGAGCAGATAGACCGCCGCGGCGGTCGCGAAGCCGCCGCAGACCGCGCCGAACGCCGTCTGCGGAGCGCCCGCGTCGAGCACGATGATCGCGACGAGCGCCCCCACGGACGCGCCGCTGCCGAAGCCGATGATGTCCGGGCTGCCCAGCGGATTGCGCGAGAGGGACTGGAAGACCGCGCCCGCCATGCCCATCGCGCAGCCCACGAGCAGACCGTCGAGGGCGCGCGGCAGCCGCAGGTCGACGACGATGAACTCCGCGCCGGGAGGGCCTTCACCGGCGAGGGTGCGCAGCACCTCGGCGGGGCTGAGTTCGTACCGTCCGGTGCCGATCGCGAACACGGTCACGGTGGCGGCGACGAGCAGCAGGACCAGACCGGTGAGGAGCGCGCGGGGCGCGACGCGCAGCGAGAGCCCGCCCGCCCTGAAGTGCCGTCGGCTCACAGCTGGACCGCCTTCCGCTGCCGCACCAGGTGGATGAAGAGCAGGCCGCCCACGAACGTGGTGACGATGCCCACCTCGATCTCGGAGGGGGGTACGAGGATCCGCCCGATGACGTCGGAGCCGAGCATCAGGACCGGGGCGTACAGGGCGCTGAGTGGGAAGAGCCGCCGCGGCTCCGTGCCGCCGAACGCGCGTACGGCGTGCGGGACCATCAGGCCGACGAAGCCGATCGGGCCGCAGACCGCCGTCGCGCCGCCGCACAGCAGCGTGATCGCGACGATGGACAGGACCCGGGTGCGGCCGACGTGCGCGCCGAGTGCCCGTGCCGCGTCGTCGCCGAGGGCGAGCGCGCCGAGCGGCCTGGCGAGCGCGAGGGCGAGGAGGGCGCCCGCGGCGAGCAGCGGCAGGACGGCGACGAGCAGGTCGGGGTCGCGGCCCGCGAGGGTGCCGACGGACCAGTACCGCATGGTGTCGAGGGTTTCCGGGTCGGCGAGTTGGAGGCCGTTGACGTAGCCGAACAGGGCGGCGTTGACCGCGGTACCCGCCAGGGCGAGGCGTACGGGCGTGGCGGAGCGGCTGCCGCCGAGCGCGTTGACCAGGACGGCGGCGAGCGCGGCGCCGCCGAGCGCGAACCAGAGGTAGCCGGTGAAGGAGCCGATGCCGAGGACGCCGATCGCGGTGACGACGGCGGCGGACGCGCCCGCGTTCACGCCGAGCAGTCCGGGGTCGGCGAGCGGGTTGCGGGTCAGCGTCTGCATCAGGGCCCCGGCGAGGCCGAGCGCGGCGCCCGCGGCGATGCCGATCAGGGTGCGGGGGAGCCGCAGTTGGCGCACGATCCCGTCGTACTCGCTGCCGGTCGGGTGGAACAGCGCGTCCCACACCTGGTCGAGCGGGATCCGCTGGGTGCCGACGGCGAGGCTCGCGGCGCCGGCGACGACCAGCAGGGCGAGGCCGACGAGCAGTCCTGTGGCGAGGCCGCGGCGTGAGGGGGGACGGTCGACGAGCATGTAGGTTAGCTTAGGCTAAGCTAAGTTGATGTTGTCACCTCTCGGATCGGAGAAGGCGGTGGTCATGCACGCCGGACCGGACATCAAGGGGGTGGTGAGCGCCACCGCGCCGCCGTCGGCGGCCAGGGGTGCTGTGGAGGCCACCCGAGTCAGAAGCCCACGCGTCGAACGCCTGGCCCGCGGTGTCGCGGGCGCGGATGCCCATGAACGGGCCGCCCTCGTCGAGGAGTTCTGGTCGGAGATCGAGCGGCGGGGGACGCCGCTGGTCGAGTACGTCGAGTACGTCGACGGGGCTGATGGGGTCGATGGCGCTGATGGGCCCGGCAGGGCGGAAGGGGCCTCCGGTGCTGGCGTTGGCGTCGGCATCGGTGCTGGCGTCGGCCGCGATCCCGGCCTCGGTACGGGCACTGGCACGGGCCCCGGTCCCGGCGACCGCACCGACGGCGGCGACCCTGCCGACGGTGAACTCACCCACCGCGCCGTCACCTTCCTCTGGCGAGGGCACCGCGCCACGCGGCAGGTGTTGCTGCTCGTCAATCGCGTCGTCGACCGCGAACACCTCGCCGACGCCCTGCTGAGCCACGTGCCCGGCACGGACGTCTGGCACCTCACCTACCGGCTGCGCGCCGACCACCGTGCCGCGTACCGCATGGCGGCCGACATCTCCCCTGGCGAACCCCCTGCCGACCCCGCACTCCTGCAGCGCAGGCTCCGCTCGCTCTCGGTGTACGCCTCCCATGACCCGCTCAACTCGCAACGCCTGCCCAGTCGTTGGGGTCAGCCCGACAGCTCCGTCTTCGCGCTGCCCGAAGCGCCCGCGCAGCCGTGGGCGGAGCGCCGTGCCTCGGTCGCGCGCGGCCGGGTCGAACGGCACCGGCTGCCCGCGGGCGCGCTCGGCGCCGAACGGGACGTGTGGGCGTACCTGCCACCGGGCGGACCGCGCCCCGGCACGCCCACCGTGGTCCTGTGCGACGGCGACGTGTGGTTCGGTCAACTCGCCTTCCAGGACACGCTGGACGCCCTGATCGCCGACGGCGCCGTACCGCCCCTGGCCGTGCTCGCCCCGGACGCCGTCGACCTCCACACCCGCTGGTACGACCTCACCGCCCGCGACACCTATGTCCACTTCCTCGCCGACGAGTTGCTGCCGTGGGCGGCCGGGCGCTGGCCCCTCACCACCGACCCGGCGCGCACCGTCGTGGCGGGCCAGAGCCTCGGCGGTCTCACCGCGCTGTACGCGGGGCTGCTGCGGCCCGAGCGGTTCGGCGCCGTCCTCGCCCAGTCCGCCTCGCTGTGGTGGCGACCCGGACTGCCGCCGGGCGTACCGAAGTCGGCGCCGTCCGGCGACCTCCCCTGGCTCGTCTCGCGCTTCATCGAGAAGCCGCGTCCGCCCCTCAGGATCCACCTCGACGCGGGCCTCCACGAAGGCGCGATGGTCGGCTACAGCAGCGCCCTTCACGAGCAACTGGCCGTGCGCGGCCACTCGGTGACGTACTCCACGTACAACGGCGGTCACGATTACGCCTGTTGGCGCGGCTGCCTCGCGGACGGCCTGACCGCCGTCCTCTGACCACCCTTCCGTACCCCTTACCCACGAGGAGCCGCACCGCCATGCCCCGCCCCGCCCACCGCCGCCGCCGCACCACATTGACCGCGGCCGCCCTCGCCGGAACCCTCGCCCTCGCCCTCGCGGGGTGCGGTGGCGACAAGGACGACGCCTCGGACAAGGCCGAGTCGTCCGACACCCGCACCGTCACCGACGCCAACGGCAAGTCCGTGGAGGTGCCGAGGGATCCGAAGAAGGTCGTCACTCTCAGCGAACCCACCCTGGACGCCGCACTCGCCCTCGGCGTGCACCCGATCGGCACCACGGCGGGCCGCGGCCAGCAGGGCGTGTCGAGCTACCTCGCCGACAAGGCGGGCAGCGCGGAGACCGTCGCGAGCGTCGCCGAACCCGACCTGGAGAAGCTGGCGGCCCTGCGGCCCGATCTGATCCTGCTCGACGAGACGGTCGGCGCCAAGCGCGTCCTGGACAAACTGGCGGCCATCGCCCCGACCGTCATGACCGCCAAGCTCAACGAGGACTGGAGGAAGTCCTTCACCGCCACTGCCGACGCCCTCGACAAGAAGACCGACGCGGCAGGCTGGCTGACCGACTTCGACGGCGAGGTGGCCGCGGCCAAGAAGCGCCTCGGTGCGAACAAGAACGCCGTGACCAGCGTCGTCCGCTGGCAGAACGGCGCGCCGTCGGTCGTCGGCAAGGGCAAGGGGCACGTGGGTTCGACACTCGCCGCACTCGGTCTGAAGCGCCCCGCCGACCAGCGGGGCGAGAGCGCGGGACACAGCGAGCCGGTCAGCCTGGAGAAGCTCTCCACCATCGACGGCGACTGGCTCTTCCTCGGCGCGCTCGGCGACCGGGCGACGGGCGAGAAGGCGTACGGCGAGGCGAAGAAGGTGGCGAACTTCACGAAGTTGAGGGCCGAGAAGAACGGCCATGTGGTCGTCATCGACGGCTCGGCGTGGAACAGTTCGGGCGGGCCCATCGCGGCGCGCGCGGTCCTCGGCGACGTGCGGGACGCGCTCTCGAAGTGACCGGAACCACCCTCGTGGGGACCCCTGACGAGGGCGCCGTCCGTGTCGCTGTTGGGCTGAACGGGTGACTTGGCGTAAGAATTGCCCGGTGCAGACAACGAGTGCGAGCCAGGACGGGGTGGGTCAGTGAGTAGTAGTCAGCGCCACGACGTCACCGATGAACAGTGGGAAGGGCTCGCCCAGGTCGTACCGCTGCGCAGCCGCAACGAGTGGCCTTCCTGGCCGGGACACCGCGCGCTGCCCGACGCGGAGACCGAGACGCGCAGGCGTTTCGTGGTGATGCGGGTCAACGTCTTCGCGGACGCCCGTGAGGTCGCGGAGACCGTGATGGCGCAGATCCCGGTCCTGCTCGACCTGACGGGCGCGGAGACCGAAGTCGCCAAGCGCGTCCTGGACTTCAGCAGCGGCGTGGTCCTCGGCCTCGGCTGCGCGATGCACCGGGTCGACAAGAACGTCTTCCTCCTCGCGCCGCCCGGCACGGAGGTCCAGGGCCTGGTGGAGGCGGTCGCCCAGCCCTGATCCGCCGGACGGGGCCGTAGCCCTTCCCGGTGCGGGCCGGGCCCTCTTGCGGGGGAATCCCTCGATCGTAGGAAGGTCGGTTGGGCGGAACGGTTCACCGGATCCGGCGCCGCTTACCTTCCGGACATGACGGTCCATTCCCCGGTGTCGGTCGCGGAGCCGCCGGCAGGCCACGGGCGGCCGCAGGTCACCGAGCTGCGCCTGTCCGCGTTCGCCGGGCACCGGAGCGCGGTGCTCCCGTTCGGCCCGCTGACCTTCGTCACGGGACCGAGCGGCAGCGGGAAGACCAGCGCGCTGCGTGCGTACGAGGCGCTCGCGCGGCTCAGCGCCGGGGACGAACTCGTCGACGTCTTCGCGGATCCGGTGTCGTGCGTGCCCGAACGGGCCCGCGCCGACGACCAGCAGCGCCGCGGTTTCCGCATCGGCTGCACGGTCGACGGCGCGGTCGGCCCCGTCCGCCTCGAACTCGCGATCCAGGCCGAGCCCGAACTGCGCGTCGTCGGCGAGCGCCTGAGCATCGGCGGCCTCACCCTCCTGGAGACGGCGCTGCGCGACCCGGGCCGCCGAATGGTGCAGGCGTCCTGGCACACGGCGGGCCCGGCCCCCGTGACCCGCGCCCCGATGCCCGACGACCGGCTCGGCACCGCGCTCGTCCCGCTGCGCGTGGCGGGCAAGACCGCGGGGCAGCGCCTGGTGCTCGCCGCGGCGGAACAGGTGGTGGTCGCGCTGCGCTCGGCGTTCGCCTGCGACCCGCGGCCCAGCCTCATGCGCGCCCCGGTCCCCGCGGGACTCGTCGGCCCCGGCCGTCTCCTGGGCGGCTGTGACAACCTCGCCGAAGTCCTGTGGCGCACGCGGGCCGAGTGCGCGGCACGCCACGCGCTGTTCGTCTCCGCGGTGCGCACCGGATGCGCGGGTCCGGTCGCCGACGTGCTCGCCGAGGAGGCGGAGGACGGCGCGCTGCACGCCTTCATCGACCGGGGCGACGGGGTGCGCACGCCGCTCGCTAGGCTCGGCGACGGCGAGTTGAGGTACCTCGCCCTCGCGCTGGTGCTCCTCACAGGGCCCGGTGTCCTCGCGGGCGACCCGGTGGCCGAGGTCCCCGAGGCGTACCAGACCCTCACGCTCCTCGCGGACAGCCTCGACCGCCGCCTCGATCCGCGGCAGTCGCTGGCCCTCGCCGAACTGGCCGCCCGCTGCTGCGCGCGCGGGCACATCCGCCTGGTGGGGGCGGTGCGGGACACCGTGTGGGCGGCCGCGGCGGCGGGCGACGCGGTGGTGGTAGACCTTGAGCCGTGACAGAACTTGACGTGGCAGGACTGCAGCGCAGGCTGGCCGAGTTCGCGGCGGCCCGCGACTGGGAGCAGTACCACACCCCGAAGAACCTGGCCGCCGCGCTCAGCGTGGAGGCGTCCGAACTGGTCGAGATCTTCCAGTGGTTGACCCCCGACGAGTCGGCGCGGATCATGTCGGACCCCGATTCCGCGCACCGGGTGGCGGACGAGGTCGCCGATGTCCTCGCCTATCTCCTGCAGTTCTGCGAGGTCCTGGGAATCGACGCGCTGGCCGCCCTTGCGGCCAAGATCGACCGGAACGAACGGCGCTTCCCGACGGCCGAAGGCCCCTGAGAACGCACTTTCGTCACTCTCCGGAGTGGACAGCTTGTCCAAAGTCGATTGGTTGTCCACAGAATTCCGGCTTCCCCTGGCTTTTCGCCCGGATGAGTATCACTCTGGGTAGTGGACAGCGGGG
Source organism: Streptomyces kanamyceticus (assembly GCF_008704495.1). Taxonomy (NCBI): domain Bacteria; kingdom Bacillati; phylum Actinomycetota; class Actinomycetes; order Kitasatosporales; family Streptomycetaceae; genus Streptomyces; species Streptomyces kanamyceticus. The sequence continues at coordinate 2,627,273 of NZ_CP023699.1, read as the reverse complement.
TTCGGGCGACGTGCGGCGGATGCGTACGCGAGGGAAGGCGGCTGCGCATGAACGCGATGCGGCTCATCGAGGCGAACAGGCTTGCTCTGGCGCGGAGTCAGGACCCCGCCGACATCGTCGCGGAGGTGTGGCAGTCGCAGGCGCTCGCGCAGGCGATCGGCAGCCGTCTCGCGGTCGCGGGCCCTCCCGAGTTACGGGGCGAGGCGCTGGGCCTGAGCGAGGTAGGGGGCAGAGCCTGCGGGGTGCTCGACGCCCCGCACCTCGGCACGGAGGACATACGGGCCGCCCGGCTCACGGACACGGGCGACGCCCATGAGGTCCTCCTCGGACTCGGCAGGCTCCTCGGCGAGGTGGGGATCGCGCTCGTCGGGGTGGCCATGGGCGCCGCCGAGGAGGGGGTGTACTGGCAGTGCATGGAAGCGATCGACGCCGCCGACGAGTCGAGGGACCGGGTCATCGAGATGCTGCGCAGGCTCGCGGTGCGCGAACAGGGCCTGCCCGAGCCCGACTCGGCGGCGGGGCCGTCATGAGGCGGCTCCGTGCGGCCCCCGCCGGAGGGCAGGGCCGCGGCGGCGCGGAGGGCGCGCCGGTGCCGTCAGGCGCGGTCGCTGATGGACGGGGAACCGGTGGACGTGGTGCCGATGGACGTGGTGTCCGGAGAGTCGGGGAACGCCGCACCGGGCGGCGCGGACTGCTGCAGATCGGCGTCGAGCTGGGTCAGATCCGCGTTGAGCGCTGCCATCAGCTCCTCCATCTGCTGCAGCAGGCCCTTGGGTGCGCCCTGCTGGGCAGCCACGGACGGATCGTGCGCGGCCTCCTGATCGGGCACGGCTTCCTGGGACATGACGGCCTCCTCGGCCCTCGCCCTTCCACGGGGGAAGGGCAGTTGACACAAGCGACGCCCCGGCTGCGGCCGCCGGTGCGGGTGCCGGGCGGTCCGGCTCCGCCCGAGCCAACGATCTCCCGTCGCGCGGGGTCACTGGGGCGGGCAGGGGCCGAGCGCCGTGTTGACGGATTTTCACCCGACCGGGGCGACGGCGGATCGGCGGGACCGGCGGGGTTGACGGGCGCCCGAGCGTGCAGGATGGAGCCATGGATCTTCGAATTTTCACGGAGCCCCAGCAAGGGGCCACCTACGACACCCTGCTCACGGTCGCCAAGGCCACCGAGGACCTGGGATTCGACGCCTTCTTCCGCTCCGACCACTACCTCCGCATGGGGTCCGCCGACGGACTGCCGGGCCCCACGGACGCGTGGATCACCCTGGCGGGGCTCGCCCGTGAGACCAAGCGGATCCGGCTCGGCACGCTCATGACGGCCGGTACCTTCCGGTTGCCCGGCGTCCTCGCCATCCAGGTGGCGCAGGTCGACCAGATGTCGGGCGGCCGCGTCGAACTGGGGCTCGGCGCGGGCTGGTTCGAGGAGGAGCACAAGGCATACGGCATTCCGTTCCCCAAGGAGAAGTTCGCCCGCCTGGAGGAGCAGCTGCAGATCGTCACCGGACTCTGGGCCACGGAGACCGGCAAGACCTTCTCGCACGACGGCAAGCACTACCAGCTCACCGATTCCCCGGCCCTGCCCAAGCCCGCGCAGGCCAAGGTGCCGGTGCTGATCGGCGGCCACGGCGCGACGCGCACCCCGCGGCTCGCCGCCCAGTTCGCCGACGAGTTCAACATCCCCTTCGCCTCCCTGGAGGACAGCGAGCGGCAGTTCGGCCGGGTCCGCGCGGCCGCCGAGCAGGCCGGACGCAAGGGTGACGACCTGGTGTACTCCAGCGCGCTGGTGGCCTGCGTCGGCAAGGACGACGCGGAGGTCGCCCGGCGGGCGGCCGCCATCGGGCGCGAGGTGGACGAGCTGAAGGCCAACGGCCTCGCGGGCTCCCCGGCCGAGGTCGTCGACAAGATCGGCAGGTACGCGGCGATCGGCGCGAGCCGCATCTACCTCCAGTGCCTGGACCTGGCCGACCTGGACCACCTGGAACTGATCTCCTCCCAGGTGCAGTCGCAGCTGTCCTAGGCGGGCGAAGCCCCGGGCCCTCCTCGGCCCGGGCCCAGAACGTGACCGCCGGGCTCACCCCTCCGGTGCCCGGTGGTCACCCCGTCCGGCTGGACTCCGGCCCTGCGAGAGGGGGCGAAGCGATGACCTTGCGTTCCGATGTGGCCGAGTTGCTGGCCGGGGCCGCCATCCTCGACGACGCCCTCGCGGACGAGCACGTCCGATCGTCCGCGTACCAACGCGTCGTCTCGGTGACCGCTGCCTCGCGGAGCCGCGAACGGGACCGGGTGATCGTCGCCACGATCCTGCGTGACCCCGACGAGATGGGGTCCAAGACGGCGGTGGTCGCCCTCGTGGACAGGATCGCGAAGCGGGTGACCGGTCCTGCCGAGTTCCGGCGGTGGTCGGCCGAACTGCTGCCGGAGATCGACCAGCTCACGACGGAGGCGTACCGAGAGTTCATCCGCCGCCGCATCCACGACTGGCTGTTCTACCTGTCCGTCGCGGACGGTCACGTGCCGACACCGGTCGAGTTGGCGAAGGTCACGTACTGGATGCAGCGCGTCCTCGCCGAGCAGTCGACGTCGCCGGAGGTGCTCGCCCTGCTCGCCGGGTCAGGCTGCGGCAAGAAGATACGGAACATCGCGAAGGACCGCGTCATGTCCCACAGCCAGGCTGCACGCATCACCCTTTAGGCCAATCGGGGGAAGGTGGAGCGGTCTCCATCGATGTGAGCCCGCCAGCTGCGGAAGGATGCCTTCCATGCGAACCATGAAGCGCGTCCTCCTCGCGGCCGCGGCCGCGTCGCTGCTGGTGGCGAGCCACGGCGCGACTGCCGCGGCCTCGGCGCCCGCACCCACGCCCGTACAGTCCGCGCCCGTACAGTCCAGGCCGGCGGCCGGGCCGGGCTGGCACCACGTGGCGGACTTCCCTCCGGGCGAGGAGAACGCCTGTCGTGCGCGCGGCCAGTGGTACATGGACAACGGCGCACGCGCCTACGAGTGCCGACCCACCGGAGTCTGGGAGTTGTGGGTTCTCACCGAGCCTTCCTGACCAGGGTCGGGGCCGGATCGTTGCCTTCCCGGCTTTGGTCTTGGCCGACCGCGTGGCTGCCCGCGTTCAGGAGGCGGGAGCCCAGGTCGGTGAGCAGGTGTTCCACGCGCTTGCCGCGCCGCACCGTGACGATCAGTCCCGCGCGGCGCAGCGCCGTGGCGTGGCTGGAGGCGGTCGCGGCTCCCACGCCGAGCCGGTCGGCGAGCTCCGTGGTGCTGCAGCCGGTGCCGATGGAGGCAAGGGCGTGGGAGCGGGCCCGGCCGATCAGGGCGGTGATGGCCTGTGGCCGTGAGGCGGACCGCTCGCTCTCGGCCCGCAGGTCGAAGCCGTTGCGGGCGGGATAGCGCAGCACGGGCAGTTCGCCGCCGCAGAGCAGGGCCGGGGTCTCGGCCGTCCAGCTGGGCACGATGAGCAGCCCTTCGGCCGCGCGCTGCGGGGCGTACGGCGGCTCGGCCGCTCCGTGCCCCGCGCCGGTTCCGGCGGTTGGGGGCGGGGTGACATACAGCAACTGGTCGGCGTAGCTGACCTGTTCGTGCAGGGAGTCGATGACCTGCTCGGCGCCGTAGCGGATCAACAGGTGGGCTCGGTAGGCGAGATCGTCCTCCAGCGATCTGAGTCTGCCAGGCCAGTCGTCGGCGAGCCACAACTCGTAGGCCGCGCGCAGGGCGTCCAGCAAGGCGGTGACGTCATCGTCATCGGCGTCCGCATCGAGCAGCCTGCCGCGCAGGGCTCCCAGCTCCTGGTCCAGGTCGGGGCAGGTGATGCCGGTGAGCCTCGCGGGGGAGAGGAGCCCGGCCCTCGGCCACCGGGTCGCGCGCAACGCTTCCGACAGGGCCCGGAGGGTGGCGTCGGCTTGGGCGGTGCGTACGGCGGCGCGGTGCCGGTAGAGCCGGGTGGGCTGTGGGGCGGCGGAGCCCGCGTAACGGGTGGCCTCGGCGAGGGTTTCGTTGAGCGGGGAGATCATGAACCGGGTGCGGGACAGGGCGGGGCCGTCCAGGACGACGGCGGTGGCCCGAGGGGCCATCGGGGCGCGGAGGCGGGGGTTGGGGATGGTGGTGCGGAGGTCGGCGATGGTCACGACGGGCCTTTCCGGGGTGGTGAGTTGGGGCGGTGAAGAAAAAAACCTTTGCAAAGGTATGTTTTTTGGTCGGGTGGGCGCGGTCGGCGGTGACCGCGCCCGGGGGGGTAGGCGACCTTGCCCTGGGTCAGGCGACTGTGTCCGGGGGGCGGGTGGCTGTGCCGGGGGTCAGGGTGATCGTGTCTGGGGGGTGGGTGGCTGTGCCCGGAGCCAAGGTGACTGTGTCCGGGGGCGGGTGGCCGCGCCCGGAGGCAGGGCGATCGTGTCCGGGGCGCAGGCGGCCGCGCTCGGGGTCAGGGTGATCGTGTCCGGGGGGCAGGCGGCCGCGTCCGGGGGCAAGGTGACCGTGTCCGGAGGCCAGGCGGCCGCGTCCGGGGGCCAGTGGCCGTCGGGTCCGTCTTCCCGTAGCGCGCCGAGCAGGACGCGCGCCGCCTCCTCCCAGTCCGACTGCGACTCCTCCTCCGTGGCGCCGCGCCGGGCGAAGACCGCGCCGCAGATGAGGCCGAGCAGGATCTGGGTGACGGGCTCGGGGCGCCAGGTGCGGGCGTGTCCCGCGTCGTGCTGCCAGGCGCGGCGCAGCTGGGCGAGCAGGAACTCGGCCACCACGTCCAGCAGGTTCGGCACGGTGTTCCCGCGCGGCGGGCCCTCGGCGGCCAGTCTGACGACGGCGCGCATGCGCGGTTCCGCCATGGCGCGGACCAGGCCGAAGACCGCGCCGTCCAGGGCCTGTTCGGGTGGCAGGGCGGGGGAGTCGGCGGTGTCGCGGAGCAGGGCCCACCGTTCGGCGGCCTCGCGCTCCAACGCGTCGGCGATCGCCTCCTTGTTGGCGAAGTGGCCGTAGAGCGCGCCGGTGGTCATGCCCAGTTGCCTGGCCACGTCCTTGAGGTTGGTGCGGGTGAACCCCTGGGCCGCGAAGGCCTCGGCTGTGAGGTTCAGGACGCGTTCTCTGGTGCGCCGGGCCCTTTCCTGCTGGACCATGTGTGACTCCTTCCGCCGGTGCGACGCCGTCGTCGCGTTTCCGGTCGCCTTGTCATCCTCACGTAAAATTCCTTCCCAAAGGTATGTTTTTTGGATGCTCGTCAATTCCCTTCTCTCCTTGGGGATTTTCCCGAAGCTCTCCCGTCGCCGGCCCGCGTCGACGGCGCGGGCCGGCGAGCGAGGGGTGGTCATCGTGGCCGTCGGCCGCCGGGGCCCGTGGCGGAGGGCAGTCGGGGCCAGCCCTCGCGCACCGCCCAGTGGGTCAGCTCCGGGTCGTCGCCGACCACGACGGGGTTTCCGACGGCGCGCAGCATGTCCAGGTCGCTGGCGTGATCGCCGTACGCGTGGCTGTCGGCGGCGGACAGCTCGTGCCGGGCCAGGTAGGCGGCGACCGCGGTGGCCTTGGCCCCGCCGATCATCGGGGTCCTGACGTCGCCGGTGAGCAACCCGTCGTCGCCGACGAGCAGTTCGGTGCAGAGCACCGCTTCGGCGCCCAGGTCGTCGGCGAGCGGGCGGAGCATCGGGGTCGCCGAACCGGAGACCAGGACCACGGTGTGCCCGGCGGCCCGGTGGCGGCGCAGGGCCGAGAGCGACGCGGTGACGAAGGCCGAGGGGGTGGTGCGGTACGTGGCGTACCACTCCTGGCCCGCCGCGTTCAGTTCGTCGGGGGACGCGCCCCGGTAGCGCAGGAAGTGGGCGCGGTTGAGGGCGGCGCGGTCGGTCGGGGACGGAGGCATCCCGTGGCTGCCGTCCTCGGCATCCCTCCCGTCCTTCCCGCCCCGCGCCGACCAGTGGTCCCAGAAAGCGAACATGCTCTTGGCCGCGATGAGCGTCTCGTCCACGTCGAAGAACGCCGCCCGGCGCGGCTCCGCCGCCACCGTCGTGGCCGCCCTCACCGCCCTCACCGTCGTTTCCGTCGGCGTCATGCCAGGCCCTCCGCCTCAAGGGCGGCCCGCGTGTACGCCTCGGCGGCCGGTTCGAAGCTGACCGCGGCGTGTGAGGCCACGGCCGCGATGTCGTGCCAACGGCGCTGCACCGGGTCTCCTTCGGCCAGGCCGCTCGCGCCCATGGCCCGCCACAGACTGTCCACCGCGCCCGAGCACAACTCGACGGCGAGCGCCGCGTCCCTGCGGTTCGACGCGACGGCGAGGGGTGTCACCTCGGCGTGGTCCGCCTGCCAGGCCGCCTGGTGCAGCAGCAGCCGGGCGGAGTGGATCTGGGCCGCGGCGCGCGCCATCAACTGCTGTGCCGCGCCGCCCGCGAGGGCGGGGCGCCCGTCGGCCCTCACCTTCGTCATCATCCCGGTCCGCCAGTCGCGCAGCGCGCCCCGTGCGGAGCCCAGGGCAGGAGCCGCGAACATCAGAGAGGCCACCATCGCGTACGGAACCCGGTGACAACGCGCCGCGTCCGGTCGTACCCGGCCCAGGTCGGCGAGGGTGAACGTGCGGTGCGTCGGTACGAACTCGCCGGTCACGGCGACCGAGTTGCTGCCCGTGCCGCGCAGGCCGACGGAGTTCCAGGTGTCGCTGACCGAGACCCGCTCGCGGGGTACGGCGAAGATGCGGTGTCCCGCTTCGCCCTCGCCGGGGGTGCGGCTGGCGAGGAGCACCCACTCCGCGTGGTCCACGCCGCTGGCCAGTGTCCAACTGCCTGTCAGGCGCCAGCCGTCCGGCTCGGGGACGGCCTCGCCGCGCGGCGGGATGACGGACGCGGCGATGCGCGCGTCCGGCGTATCGCGCCACAGGTCCTCGCGGCCCGCGCGCGGCAGGTAGGAGGCGAGTCGGCCGTGTGCGGCGTAGAGCGCGGCGACCCAGGCGGTCGAGGCGCAGGTCTCGCCGACGCCCGCCACCGAGTCGAGCAGCGCGCCGAAGGTACCTGCGGCGCCGCCGTGTTCCACGGGGACGAAGTGGCGCGGGAACCCGGCCCCGGTGAGCGCGTCGGCGAGCGGCGCGGAGAGCGAACGGCGTCCGTCCATCGCGTCGCGCTCACCGTCCGCGAGGGCGGCGACGGCGGCGTGGTCGAGCTCCCTCGGGGATGTGGAGGTCCCGGGGGTGAGGTCGGCGATCAGCATGCCGGGCCGCCTGCGACCGACACCGTGCAGGAAGCGATGGTGCGGCCGGACTGGACCGCGGTGAAGTGGTGCGTCTCCTGCCTCGTGGACTCCTGCCTCGTGGTCTCCTGCCGCGTGGCCCGTGCACCGGGTTCTTCCGTCGCGTACTCCTCGCCGTTCTGCCGGACGATCAGCGCGGGCGGGTCCGTCAGTTCGCCGAAGGCGTGGAAGGAGACCGCCGCCGCGAGTGGCCCGCCGACGATGCCGCCCGAGCCCGAGCCCGAGCCCGAGCCCGATCCCGATCCCGATCCCGATCCCGATCCCGCATCCCTCAGAAGGGCCGCCTGCCGGAAGCCCTCCAGGAGGACCATGCCAGGGATGTGGTCGCTGAGGTGGTCGAAGAGCACGGGGTGGCCGAAGTCGAGGCGCACCTGCCACTGGCCTGCCGCGCCCGGCACAGCCGCCAATACCTCGTCGGAGTAGGTCATGTGAGGAACCGTCAGCTCATCGTTCGCCATCTCGGGGAGGAGCGTCGTGCCCCCGCCCCGCAGCCGCAGCGTCGCGTACTGCCGACGGTCCACCGCCTGCCACCGCGCTCCGGCGCGCCCGATGCGGCGGCCGTCGCAGTGGACCTCCGCCTCCAAGGTCGCCCCGAGGCGGCGCGGGCCGCGCGGGGCCGCGACGCAGGTGACCTCGAGGACCAGCGGCGCCGCGTCGGGGCCGCCGGGCGGCAGCGGCTCGTCCAGCGCGAAGTCCAGTGCCGACAGGATGAAGGCGTGGCCCTCGGGGATGCCGTAGAAGCGGTGCGAGAGGTAGATCACCGACTGGCGCACCGCCTCGGCGAGCAGCAGCGGATCTCCCGTGGACGCCGTGCCGCGGTGGCCGAGGAAGTGGTCCCTCGGCATGCGGGCCGCCACGGTGAACCGGTTCTCGCCGGTGCGCACCGCGTCCTGGAGGAGGACCTCTCCGTCCGCGGCCTTGTGTACCAAATCCCTCGGTACGTGGGTGCTCCCGCGCGGCACGTACGTGCTCTGTCGTTCACCCCCTGCCGCCGGGCGTCTCTCTCCCGGCGCTTCCTCATGCGTCGTCGTCCGCTCCCCAGCGGAAAAAGCTTGCACAGTCATATCGAATCCCTCCCCGTCGGTGCCCTGAGGTTCAGACCCCCCCTCCGGACACCGATCAAGCAACCCCGTGAGACGGCCGCCGTACTGCTCTGAGCAGCGCGTCTCTTGATCCGTTGATCAGCGGGGTCGAAAATATACCTACAGGAAGGTATCTTTCAAGCCTCAGAGTCGACCTCATGGCCGATACGGACCGCACCCGGAGAGCTGACGCCTTATGCCACGACCCACCGCCGACGCCGCCGGTACCGCCTCGGTGGCCTTCAACGCCAGGAAGATCACCACCGCTCGCGGCCCCGAGCCGCGGCAGGACCGGTCGGCGCGCACCAAGGCCGTCATCCTCGACGTGGCGTCGGAGCTGTTCGCCACGCGCGGCTTCCGGCACACGTCCGTCAAGGACATCGCCGAGGCGGTCGAGATGACCAAGGGGGCGGTGTACTTCCACTACCCGACGAAGGAGGCGCTCGCCGTCGCGGTCGTCGAGGGCCACTACGCGTACTGGCCCCGGCTGCTCGAAGACGTCCAGAAGCGGGAGCTGCCGCCGCTGGAGACGGCCCTTGCCATGCTGGACGGCGCGGCCCTCGCCTTCCGGGACAACGTCGTGGTGCGCGGCGGCGCCCGGCTGCAGATCGAGCGCCCGCACATCGACGCCGAACTCCCCACGCCGTACGTGGACTGGACGGAACTGCTGCGTTCCCTGCTGTCCGACGCGTACGACAAGGGGCAGCTCGCTTCGGACGTCGATCCCGGTGCCGCCGCCCGGTCCCTGGTGTCCGCGTTCTTCGGTGTGCAGCACGTCTCGGACGTCCTGCACGGCCGCGCCGACATCACCGACCGCTGGGCGGAGACGCGCGATCTGTTCCTCCGGGCGCTGCGGCCCTGAGGCGGCGGCGCGGGCGGATCGCCGACAGCAGACAGATCAGGTACGCCCGCTCGGTGAGCGGGGTTCAGGGAGGACCGTGTGACGCGGTCCTCCCTTCGGCGTTTTCGGGCACTGGTCCGGGGGCGGACCTCCGCCGTCACCGATGCTTTTCGGCCGTCCTCGAAATGATGCGCTGTCACGCCCCATGGTTTCGGGGACCGGTCGAATCGTTCGCGCGGGCGGCCGCACTTTCCTAAGTTCCTGTCTGCGCCACCGAGGCTGCCGCTGAATTCGACGGCCGACCGAAGGGTGCCTGACCACGTCGAAGGCGCCGCCCCTCTCGGCCCGTGCCGCGCCGAGTGCGCAGCGGGCGGGCCGAATTCTCCGAGCCGAAAGGCCCTTACGCATGAAGATCGCTATTTCCGGCACCTATTCCGCGGGCAAGACATCGACGGTGATGGCGCTGGCCCACTACACCGGCGTACCGCGTACTCTGGCGCGCACCATTCGGGAGATCCTGCCGGAGACCTTTCCCGGCAAGGCGCTCTCGGACGTGGCTCCGCACGAGTTCCTGCAGCTGATGCTGCGCAGGCACTCGGGCCGCGTCGCCCAAGAGGCCATGCTCGGCGAGCACTTCATCTCCGACGGCTCCTCGCTGCAGGAGTGGCTGTACGGCGCGGGCCGCGTCATCCACGGGATGAACCCCAACGCCACCGCGGGCAACGAGGGCGGCAAGGTGGCCGAACTCTCCGCGGAGATGCGGTTCTTCGCCAAGGTCGTCGACCAGTACGGCCACGCGCTGAAGCAGCACGTCAAGGACACCTACGACGCGTACGTGCACCTCCAGCACGAGCTGCCCATCGCCGCCGACGGGCACCGCCCGATGAACGAGGCGTTCCGCGCGACCATCGACACGATGCTCCTGCGGACGCTCGACGAGCTGGAGATCCCGTACCACGTCGTCAGCGGCTCGATGCCCGAGCGCCTGGAGACCATCGCGGGGATCTTCGGTCTCGAGCCCGTCATGAGCCCCGCGGAAGCGATCGATCTGGCGTGGAAGGACTACGGCCGCCAGGACTTCCGCATGGAGACCGAGCGCGCCGCCGCGGCCTGAGCCTCGGCCTCCCCGCTCGTCCCCACCACTGTCGAAACCACTCCCGAACCTCACCGGAGGAACGTCTTCATGTCCACAAAGCCCACGGTCGCGATCGCCTACTACTCGGGTTACGGCCACACCGACGTGCTGGCGCAGGCCGTCAAGGACGGTGCGACCGACGCCGGGGCGGAGGTCACCCTGGTGCGCGTCGACACGATCACCGACGAGCAGTGGCAGGTGCTCGACGACGCGGACGCGATCGTCTTCGGTTCGCCGACGTACATGGGCTCGGCGGCCGGCAAGTTCCACGTGTTCGCGGAGTCCACGAGCAAGCGGTGGGCGGGCGCGGTCTGGCGGGACAAGCTGGGCGCGGGCTTCACCAACGCGGCCTGCAAGGCCGGTGACAAGCACTCCACGCTCGCCTACTTCGCGACGCTCGGCGCGCAGCACCAGATGAACTGGGTGAACCTGGGCCTGCACCCGGGCTGGCACACGAGCCTGGAGTCGGAGAACGACCTCAACCGGCTCGGGTACTTCAACGGCGCCGCGGCCAGCACCCCCGCCGACCTGCCGCCCCAGGACGTGTCCAAGGCGGACATCGCCACCGCCGAGTACCTCGGTGCCCGGGTCGCCGAGCAGACCGCGATCGTCCTCGCCGGGCGCGCGGCCGCCTCGACCGCCGCCACCGACACGGCCGTCGACGCCTTCTTCACCGCGTTCGGCTCCGGTGACGTCGACGCGACCGTCGCGCTCTTCGCCGACGAGGTGGACTTCCGCGTCAGCGGCGCGCCGAACGTCCCGTGGACCGGCGCGCGCTCCGCCAAGGGTGAACTCGCCGAGTTCTTCGGCACGTTCGGGCAGGTCCTCACCATGCCGGAGTCGTTCGAGCTCACCGGGCGCGTGACCGAGGGGGAGCACGCCGTCGTGACGGCCAGGTGCGTCTTCGGGGTGCTGGCCACCGGACGGAAGTTCACCAACCACTACGCGCTGCACTTCACGGTCTCCGACGGCCGCGTGAGCCGCTACCACATGTACGAGGACAGCCACGCCATCGCCGAGGCCTTCGCCGCCTGACCCGCGCCCATGGCCGTACCTTCCACGGAGCTCACCAGATGAAAAACTCAGCCCTCCTCATCCGCACCGGACTCGGTCCGGCCATCGGCGGCACCCTCTTCTTCGTCGCCGCCCACTACCTGCCGCCGACGCCCTACTGGGACGGCTTCTTCCGGGTGCTGCCCGCCGGACTGCTGCTCCTCGCGATCCGCTTCGGCCTGCCGCGCGGCGCGTGGTGGTGGAAGTCGCTCGTGCTCGGCACGCTCAACATGGGCCTGTTCACCGTCCTGTTGCTGATCTCGGCCCAGCGGCTGCCCGGCGGTGTGGCGGCCACCCTGAACGCCATGTCGAGCCTGGTGGCCATCGCGGTCGCCTCGGTGGTGCTCAAGGAGAAGATCCGGCCGCACCACTACGTCGCCTGCCTCATCGGCGTCGTCGGTGTCGCGCTGCTCGTGCTGCGCAGTTCGGCGACGCTCGACGCGATCGGCGTCCTCGCGGGCATCGGTTCCGCGTCCAGCATGGGCGTAGGCACGGTACTCGCCCGCAAGTGGGGCCGCCCCGAGGGCGTGCACAGCCTCACCACGGCGGGCTGGACCCTGCTCGGCGCGGCCGTCTTCCTGCTGCCACTCGCGTTCGTCTTCGAGGGCGCGCCGCCGAGCTTCACCGGCAAGCAGCTCCTGGGCCTGGTCTGGGCCGCGTTCGTGGTCGGCGCGCTCGGCTTCGCCCTCTACCTCTCCGGCGTCCAGCGCCTGCCGGTCTCCCTGACCGCGCCGCTCACCCTGATGAACCCGGTCACCGCGGCCCTGCTCGGCTGGGTGGCGGTCGGCGAACGGTTCACCCCGCTGCAGCTCCTCGGCGGCGTACTCGTCTGCGCCGCGATCATCCTGGTCGCGAACCCGGACATCCTGGGCCGGTTCTTCACCAAGCCGGAGCCCGAGTCCGCCCCGGAGCCCGAGCCGAAGCCGGTGTCGGTGGCATGAAGGACTTCGATGTCGTCGTGGTCGGTGCGGGGCCCACCGGCCTCGTCCTCGCGGGACTGCTGTCGCGCGCCGGGGTGAAGGTCCTCGTCGTGGAGCGCAGGATCGACCGCGGCGACCGCCCCAAGGCCGTCGTACTGCACGCGCCGACGCTCGAACTCCTGGACTCCTTCGGCCTGTTGGACGAGGTGACCGACCGCAGCATCCCGCTCGAACGGTTCGCCTTCCACCTCAACGGAACCGGGTCGTTCACCGCCGACATGACGGGTCTCGACACCCACCTGGACGGCTACCGGAACATGCCGCAGCCGATCCTGGAGGGACTGCTCGAAAAGTACGCGCTCGGATACGGCGCACGGATCGAGTACGGCGTCAGCTACCTGTCCCACGAAGCCGGTGACTCGGGCGGCTCGGACACCGTGGTCCGCTTCGAGGGGTACGACGACGTCCGCTGCTCCTATCTGGTCGGCAGCGACGGCCCGCGCAGTGCCGTGCGCGAGTCCCTGGACATCCCGATGGCGGGGCGCAGCCTCTCCACGAGCTATCTGCTGATCGAAGGGGTCCCGCGAGAGCTCGTCGGCCGCGACGAGGTCGGTGTGCACGTCGGGGCGAACGGCATGGTCACGATGATGCCGATCCCCGGTGACCAGGTGCTCATGGCGGGACCCGTGGTCAATGGACTCACCCTGGACCGGGGTGCGTCGGTGCCGTGGCGCCGGATCGCGGACGCGATCGACACGCTGGGTTTTGGCAGCCGTCTCAAGCTGGCCGAGGCCCTGCGCACGAGCCACTACTCCGTGGACCTGAGGGTCGCCGAACGGTGGGTGAGCGGCAACGTCGTCCTGGCCGGGGACGCCGCACACCTGAACACCCCTGCCGGGGGGCAGGGGTTGAACCTCGGCATCGGCGACGCCCTCGCCCTGTCCTGGAGGCTGCTCGCGGCGCTGCGGCACGACGAAGCGGAACTGCTCGCGGGGTACGAGGCGGAACGGCGGCCCTATGCGACGCGGGTCGGGCAGACCACGTTCCTCGCGCCGCTCATCGACCGGATGCGGTCCGCGGTGGACGTCAACGACCCCGCCGTACGAGCCGAGTTGGCGGAGCTCGCGCTGAGCTGGAGCCAGCTCTACCCGGACCACGGGAACCGGCCCGGCGCCCGCCACGACGCCCGCTACGAGCTGAGCGCCGGGGCGCGCGTGCCCACCTCGATCAGGGACGCCGAAGGGCGGCTGACCCCGTTCCTGCCGTCCAGCGACCGCGTCGACGCATCGACCCTGCTGTGGTTCGACGACACGGAGCCCGCGTCGGTGGAGAGCGATCTGCCGGTTCCCCCGGTACGGGAGGTGCGCCGGGTCGCCAGGCCCGCCACCGACGGCCGCGTCACCGTGCCGGACGGCGCGAGGGGGCTCCTCGTACGGCCGGACCGGTTGGTCGCCGAGGCCATCGGTTCCTGAACCACTCCTCCCTTTACCCACCTATCCATGAAGTCAGTTGAGAAAGAGAGAAATACCATGACGTTTCCCGCCATGCCCAAGGCAGTTCACCAGTTCTACGCCGGTTCGCAGGCGGCCGACGCCGACCTCTGGGCCGGAGCCTTCGCCGAGAACGGCCTCTTCCACGACCCGGTCGGCAGCGAGCCGATCCGCGGCCGTGAGGCGATCCTCGCCCGGCTGCGCAAGGTGATCCCCCAGTTCGACCCGTTCCTCGGCATCACGCCCGTCGACGCCTACACCACGGGCAGCCAGACCGCCGTGCACTGGCGCGGCGCCGTCGTCACCACCGACGGCAAGCCCGTCAACTGGTCGGGCATCTCGGTCTTCCGCCTCGACGAGGACGGTCTGATCGCCGAGCTCTGGGCCTACTTCCACCACGGCGTCTTCACCGCGCAGCTCGGCGACAGCGAGCACTGACGCACGTCCCTCCCCGCCCGCGCGGGCGGGGAGGGCCCGATTCAGGGCAATCACAAGGGGGACAACCATGCAGGGCACCACCATCACCAGGGAGAGATTCCGTCTCGACTCCGTCGACGACGCCCTGGGCAACCGGCGAGGACGCTTCTTCGGCGAGGGCTTCAAGCGCGTCACGCACGGCCTGGAGGCCATCTCCGTCCGTCCCGCCGACACCTCGGCGCCGGGGGGCGTCGAGGCCACGGCGGGGATCCGCATCCCCGGCGTCTGGTCGCGCAAGGGCGAGTCGCACCAGCGCCCGCACCTGTCGACCATCGACGCCATGCAGTTCGCGGCCCAGCTCACCGGCCTCTACGCGGCCCACGTCCACGATCTGCCCCCGTCGGGCCACTTCGTCGTACGGTCGCTGTGCGTCAAGGCGGGCTGCACGCCCGACGAGGAGTTCCTCGACCGGTTCCCGGTCTCCGCGCAGCACGAGTCGACCCTCGAACTGCCGGGCACGAACCGCCTGTTGACCACCATGGACTGCCGCATCGGCTCGATGACCGTCCGGGTCGAGGCCGAGCACTCCGCAGCCGCCGCGCCCGTGCGGACCGAGGGCTTCTACGCCCATCCCGAGTACCTGCCCGGCGGGTGGAACGACGCGCCGTACGGGGCCTCCCACCACACACGCCACCAGTACCTCCTCGACGTGGCGGGCGACGCCGACTGCCTGTCGGCCGACGCCGAACTGCGGATCACGGAGGCGCCCGACGTACCCGGCGCCCACGACGCCACGGCGCGGGAACCGCTCGAACCGACGATGGTCGACCTCTTCGTGGCGGCCCTGCAGCTGGGCCAGGTCCTGCTCTACCGGCTCGACGGCCTCGACCGCGCCACGTCCAACACCCTCTGGATGCGCGGCACCACCATCACCCCGGCCGACGAAGAGCCCGCGCCGCCCGCGCACGACCGGCGCCTGCGCGTGGTCCTGGCCCGCCCGAACGAACTGCCCACCGCCCAGGGGACCTGGCGCGCCGCGCGGATCCAGGCGACGTACGGCGGTCTGCGGCTCGCCTGCAACGTCGCCCACCTCCTGCCCTGACCCCCTGCCCCCTGACCGAACCACCGCACTCCGCAACCGCAAAGGAAGGCCACGCATGGCGTACCGACCTGCCGCGCTCATGGGACTCGGCAGCTACCTCCCGCCCTGGGTCATCAGCAACGAGGACCTCGCGGCCGAACTCGACACCACCGACGAGTGGATCACCACGCGGACCGGCATCCGCGCCCGCCACCGGGTCTCGCCCGGCACCTCGACCGGCGACCTCGCCGTCGAGGCCGGGCACCGGGCACTGAAGTCGGCGGGACTCGACGCGGAACCGGGCGCCGTGGACGCCGTCGTCCTCGCCACCACCACGCCCGACCACCCCTGCCCGGCCACCGCGCCCGACGTCGCCGCCCGCCTGGGACTCGGTCCCATCGGGGCGTACGACATCTCGGCCGTCTGCTCCGGATTCCTCTACGCCCTGGCCACCGCCTCCGCGCAGATCACCGCGGGACAGGCCGAGCGCATCCTGGTGATCGGGGCCGAGACGTACTCGACGATCATCAATCCCGCCGACAGGACCACCTCGGTCATCTTCGGCGACGGGGCGGGCGCCGTCGTCCTCGCCGCGGCCGACGACTCCGGACAGCCCGGCGTCCTGCTCGGCGTCGACCTGGGCTCCGACGGTCTGCACCGGGACCTCATCAGCATTCCGGCCGGTGGCTCCCGGCAGCGCTCCACGCCGGGTGAACCCGACCCCGACGGCCGGTACTTCACGATGCAGGGCAAGAAGGTGTTCGCCGCCGCGGTCGCCAGAATGGCGGAGTCGTCCACCTCGGTGCTCGACAGCATCGGCTGGACCACCGAATCGGTCGACCACCTGGTGGGTCACCAGGCCAACGCGCGCATCCTCAAGGCGCTCGCCAAGCAGCTCGGCATCCCCGAGGAGCGGGCCGTCGTCCATCTCGACCGGGTCGGCAACACCTCGGCCGCCTCGATCCCGCTGGCCCTTGCGCACGCGGCGTCGCAGGGCACGCTCACGCCGGGCTCGCGCGTCCTGCTCACCGCGTTCGGCGGCGGGCTCACCTGGGGGTCGGTCGCCCTGACCTGGCCCGACGTGACGCCCGCCTGACGCTCGCGCACGACGAATTCCCCTACTCCAGAACATTCCCCTACTCCAGAACAGCGGGTTACCTGTCATGACCATGCAAACCATGCAAACCATGCCCCAGAACTCCACCCTCTCCGCCGAGTTGATGGAGATCCTCACCACCGAGTACGAGGCGCCGGAGGGCACCACCGCCGACACCGCGTACGACATGCTCGGCTTCGACTCCCTCGTGCTCGTCGAGCTGGCCGTCGCACTGACCAAGCAGTTCGGCGTGCAGGTCACCGACGACGAGCTCCAGGAGGCCGGGAACATCGCGGGGACCATCGAGCTCCTGCGCGCCAAGGGCGTCCCCGCCTAGGCGCCCGGGCGCCGAGCGGGGCGGCGGCCTACCCCCAACAGGCCGCTGCCCGCCCGCCCTTGAGACCCGAACACGACCACGGATCACCCCGAAGAGGACCGATGAACCGCACCCGGCTGGCGTTCTTCGACGTCGACGGCACCCTGACCACGGCGACCACCCTCTTCCGTTTCCTGCGCCACTACCTGGCCGCCGAGGGGCACGAGCCGCACGAGTACGACAGGCGGCGCCAGCGGCTCAAGGCCATGACGGAGATCGGCGTGCCGAGGGAGCGGACGAACCTCGCGTACTTCGAGAACTTCGCGGGGGCCGACGCCGCGCGGGTGTCGGCACTGGCGCGCGACTGGTTCGCCGCCGAGCTCCGGCAGGGCGGCCTCTTCAACGAGTACGCCCTCGACGCCCTGCGCGGGCACCAAGCCGCGGGAGACAGGATCGTGCTCGTCTCCGGTTCGTTCGCCGCCTGCCTCGCGCCGCTCGCCGAGCACATCGGCGCCGACGACGTGTGGTCCACCTCGCCGGAGATCGCGCACGGCCGCTACACCGGGGGCCTCGGCCGCCCGCCCATGATCGGCCGCGCGAAGGCCGACGCCGTACGCCTCGCCGCCGCCGCGCACGGGGCCGCGCCCGCGGACTGCGTCGCCTACGGAGACCACGCCTCCGACTTGCCCATGCTGGAGGCCACCGGATCCGCCGCTGTCGTCGGCGGCGACGCCGCGCTGCGCGCGCTCGCCCGGCGCCGCTGCTGGCAGCTCCTGCCCGGCGCCCCGGCCCCGGAACCGCTGCCCGGGCCCGAATAATCCCGAGTGTGCCTCCGGTGTTTCGCTGTACGTTGCGGAGGAACGCCCGCGGACCACCGCGGCGTGCCACCGGCGCGTGCGCCACACCGGCGGGACCGGTGCGTACGCACAGCTCAGACTCCCTTTCGAGGCCCACCCCGTGTTCCTGACGATCAGTACAACCGGCACCCCCGAACGCCCGGCGACCGACCTCGGGTTCCTGCTCCACAAGCACCCCGACAAGGCGCAGGCGTTCTCCACGTCGTACGGCACCGCGCACGTCGTCTACCCCGAGGCGAGCGAGGAGCGCTGCACGGCCGCGCTGCTTCTGGAGGTCGATCCCGTCGCGCTCGTGCGGCGCGGCAAAGGCAAGGGCAACGGCAAGGGGCGGGGCGGTGCGCCCGACGCGGCGCTCGCGCAGTACGTGAACGACCGGCCCTACGCCGCGTCGTCGCTGCTCGCGGTGGCCCTGAGCGCGGTGTTCTCCAGCGCGATGCGCGGCGTGTGCGCCGCGCGTCCCGAGCGGGCCGCGCGGCCGCTGCCGCTGCGGATCGAGGTGCCCGCGCTGCCCGCACGCGGCGGCGCCGAGCTGGTGCGGGGGCTCTTCGAGCCGCTGGGCTGGACGGTGCAGGCGACGCCCGTGCCGCTGGACGAGCGGTTCCCGGAGTGGGGCGACTCGCGGTACGTGCGTCTCGTGCTCGACGTGCCCGAGGGAAAGCTGACCCTGGGCGAGGCGCTGCGGCACCTCTACGTGCTGCTCCCGGTGCTCGACGACGCCAAGCACTACTGGGTCTCGCCCGACGAGGTCGACAAGCTGCTTCGCGCGGGCGAGGGCTGGCTCGCGGTCCACCCGGAGCAGCAGGTCATCACCAACCGCTATCTGGCGCGCCGCTGGTCGCTGACCCGCGAGGCGACGGAGCGGCTCGAACTGGTGCGGCTCGCCGACGCCGACGACACGGACGTCGAGGAGATCGACAACGCGGTAGACGAGGAGAGTGACACCGAAGAGAAGCCGGTGCCGCTCGCCGTGCGCCGCCGTACGGCGATCCTCGCCGAGCTGGCCGCGTCGGGAGCCGCGCGCGTGCTCGACCTGGGCTGCGGGCAGGGCCAGTTGGTGCAGGAACTGCTCAAGGACGTCCGCTACACCGAGATCGTCGGCGTGGACGTGTCCATGCGCGCGCTGACCGTCGCCTCGCGGCGGCTCAAGCTGGACCGCATGGGCGAGCGCAGGGCCGAGCGCGTCACGCTCATGCAGGGCTCGCTCGCGTACACCGACAAGCGTCTCAAGGGGTACGACGCGGCCGTGCTCAGCGAGGTCATCGAGCACCTCGACGTCGAGCGGCTGCCCGCCCTGGAGTACGCGGTGTTCGGCTCCGCGCGGCCCCGCACCGTCCTGGTGACGACGCCGAACGTCGAGTACAACGTGCGCTGGGAGACGCTGCCCGCCGGGCACGTGCGGCACGGGGACCACCGCTTCGAGTGGACCCGCGAGGAGTTCCGCGCCTGGGCCCACCGGGTCGCCGAACGGCACGGGTACGACGTGCGGTTCGAGCCCGTCGGGGACGACGACCCCGAGGTGGGGCCGCCGACCCAGCTGGCGGCCTTCACGCGGCAGGACAAGAACGCGACGACTGCGAACGACAAGAAGAAGGAGGTGCGGGCCGCATGACGAACGAGACCGAGACCGAGACCGAGACCGGCACCAGCACCAGCAGTGACACCGGCACCGAAGCAGCCCGCGCGGGACGCGTGCTGCCCGTCACCGACCTCTCCCTCGTCGTCCTGATCGGCGCCACCGGATCCGGCAAGTCCACCTTCGCGCGCAGGCACTTCAAGCCCACCGAGGTCATCTCCAGCGACTTCTGCCGCGGGCTCGTCGCCGACGACGAGAACGACCAGGGCGCGAGCCGCGACGCCTTCGACGTGCTCAACTACATCGCGGGCAAGCGCCTCGCCGCGGGACGCCGCACCGTCGTCGACGCGACCAGCGTGCAGAGCGACAGCCGCAAGAAGCTGATCGAGCTGGCCAGGGCGCACGACGTGCTGCCCATCGCCATCGTGCTCGACGTGCCCGAGGAGGTCTGCGCCGAGCGCAACGCCGCGCGCGCGGACCGGGCGGGCATGCCGCGCCGCGTCATCCTGCGCCACCAGCGCGAACTGCGGCGCTCCTTGCGGCACTTGGAGCGCGAGGGATTCAGGAAGGTGCACGTCCTGCGGGGCGTGGCGGAGGTCGAGGCCGCCGAGATCGTCACCGAGAAGCGCTACAACGACCTCTCCCACCTCGTCGGGCCCTTCGACATCATCGGCGACATCCACGGCTGCGCTTCCGAACTGGAGACCCTGCTCGGCAAGCTCGGTTACGTCGAGGGGGTGCACCCGGAAGGACGTACCGCCGTGTTCGTCGGCGACCTCGTCGACCGCGGCCCGGACACGCCCGGCGTGCTGCGCCGCGTGATGTCGATGGTCGCGGGCGGCACCGCGCTCTGCGTGCCGGGCAACCACGAGAACAAGCTCGGCCGGTACCTCAAGGGCCGCGGCGTCCAGCACACGCACGGACTCGCCGAGACCGCCGCGCAGTTGGCGGGGGAGAGCGAGGAGTTCCGCGGGCAGGTGCGGGAGTTCGTGGACGGACTCGTCTCGCACTACGTCCTGGACGGGGGGAAGCTGGTCGTCTGCCACGCCGGGCTGCCCGAGAAGTACCACGGCCGCACGTCGGGCCGGGTGCGCTCGCACGCGCTGTACGGCGACACGACCGGCGAGACCGACGAGTTCGGCCTGCCGGTGCGCTACCCGTGGGCGGAGGAGTACCGCGGCCGCGCCGCCGTGGTCTACGGCCACACCCCGGTGCCCACCGCGACCTGGCTGAACAACACCATCTGCCTGGACACGGGTGCGGTGTTCGGCGGCCACCTCACCGCGCTGCGCTGGCCGGAGCGCGAGCTCGTCGACGTACCGGCCGAACAGGTCTGGTACGAGCCGTCGAGGCCGCTGAGCACCGAGGCGCCCGGCGGGCGCGAGGGGCGGCCGCTCGACCTGAACGACGTGCACGGCCGCCGTGTGGTGGAGACCCGGCACGCGGGCCGCGTCGCCGTGCGCGAGGAGAACGCGGCCGCCGCGCTGGAGGTCATGAGCCGCTTCGCCGTGGACCCGCGCCTCCTTCCGTACCTGCCGCCGACGATGGCGCCGACCGCCACCTCGCAGCGCGAGGGCTATCTGGAGCACCCGGCGGAGGCGTTCGCCTCGTACGCGCGGGACGGCGTCGCCCGCGTCGTGTGCGAGGAGAAGCACATGGGCTCGCGCGCGGTGGCCCTGGTCTGCCGTGACGCGGACGTGGCCCGCGAGCGGTTCGGCATGGAAGGGCCCACAGGATCGCTCTACACCCGCACCGGACGGCCCTTCTTCTCCGACGCGTCCGTCACCGAGGAGATACTCGGCAGGCTGCGCGCCGCCGTCACCGAAGCGGGCCTGTGGCAGGAGCTCGCCACCGACTGGCTGCTCCTCGACGCCGAGTTGATGCCGTGGTCGCTCAAGGCGTCCGGGCTGCTCCGCACGCAGTACGCGGCGGTGGGCGCCGCGTCCGGGGCCGTCTTCCCCGGCGCGCTCGCCGCCCTGGCGGCGGCGCGGGAGCGCGGTGTGGACACCGGCGCGCTGCTCGACAGGCAGCGGGAACGGGCCGCGGACGCCGCCGCGTTCACCGACGCCTACCGCCGCTACTGCTGGCCGACGGACGGCCTGGAAGGGGTGCACCTCGCGCCGTTCCAGCTCCTTGCCGTCCAGGGCAGGAGCCTCGCCGCGCTCCCGCACGACGAGCAGCTGGCCCTGATCGACCGCATGGTGGAGCACGACGGCACGGGCCTGCTGCGGACCACGCGCAGGCTGTACGTCGACACGGGCGACGAGGAGTCGGTCCGCGCGGGCGTCGACTGGTGGCTGGAGATGACGAGCCGCGGCGGCGAGGGCATGGTCGTCAAGCCGGTCGGGGCCCTGGTCCGCGACGACAAGGGCCGCCTCGTCCAGCCCGGCATCAAGTGCCGGGGCCGTGAGTACCTGCGGATCATCTACGGTCCGGAGTACACGCGCCCGGAGAACCTGGCCAAGCTGCGCGGCCGCTTCCTCGGCCACAAGCGCTCGCTCGCCACCCGGGAGTACGCGCTCGGCCTGGAGGCCCTGGACCGCCTGGCGGACGGTGAGCCGCTGTGGCGGGTGCACGAGTCGGTGTTCGCGGTCCTGGCCCTGGAGTCGGAGCCGGTGGACCCGCGGCTCTGAACGCGCCCCGGGGTTAGGGCCTGTCCGGCGGATCATGGCGCTGTCGCGGGGTCTGGCACGCACTCCCCCAAGCTCTCGGCTTCGCTCGAGCAGGGGAGGCCCCACTGCGTAGCCGCCCTCCTCCGCCTTGCAGCCGCACGCACCAGACCCCGCTCGTGCCCACCGGACGGGGGACGCCAGCCGAGCGCGCCCTGATCCGCCGGACAGGCCCTATGTGATTGCCCGCGCGTAGGCCGCCCGGCCGGGGAAAGATGGAACCCATGGGATTCCATGTCGACTCCGAGGCCGGGCGGCTGCGCCGCGTCATCCTGCACCGCCCCGATCTGGAGCTCAAGCGGCTGACTCCGACCAACAAGGACGCCCTGCTCTTCGACGACGTCCTGTGGGTGCGCAGGGCCCGCCAGGAGCACGACGGGTTCGCCGACGTGCTGCGCGACCGGGGCGTCGAGGTCCATCTCTTCGGCGATCTGCTGACCGAGACCCTGGACGTGCCCGAGGCGCGGCTCCTCGTCCTGGACCGGGTCTTCGACGAGAAGGAGTACGGGCCGCTGGCCACCGACCACCTGCGGATGGCCTTCGAGACGATGCCGTCCGCCCAACTGGCCGAGGCGCTGATCGGCGGGATGACCAAGCGCGAGTTCCTGGCGGGCAACGCCGAGCCGACGTCCGTGCGCTTCCACTGCATGGACCTGGACGACTTCCTGCTCGGTCCGCTGCCCAACCACCTCTTCACGCGGGACACCTCGGCCTGGATATACGACGGCGTCTCGATCAACGCGATGCGCTGGCCCGCCCGGCAGCGCGAGACCGTGCACTTCGAGGCGATCTACCAGCACCACCCGCTGTTCCGGAAGGCGGACTTCAACGTCTGGTCGCAGGGCCAGGCGGACTACCCCTCCACCATCGAGGGCGGCGACGTCCTGGTGATCGGCAAGGGCGCCGTGCTCATCGGCATGAGCGAGCGCACCACGCCGCAGGCCGTCGAGATGCTCGCCCACAAGCTGTTCGCGGCGGGCTCGGCGAAGACGATCGTGGCGCTCGACATGCCGAAGCGGCGCGCGTTCATGCACCTGGACACCGTCATGACGATGGTCGGCGGCGACACCTTCACGCAGTACGCGGGGCTCGGCATGCTCCGCTCGTACACCATCGAACCGGGCGTGGGGGAGCGGGAGTTGAAGGTGACCGACCATCCGCCCGAGCACATGCACCGGGCGATCGCCGCGGCGCTCGGGCTCAGCGAGATCCGGGTCCTGACCGCCACCCAGGACGTGCACGCGGCCGAGCGCGAGCAGTGGGACGACGGCTGCAACGTCCTCGCGGTGGAGCCGGGCGTCGTCGTCGCCTACGAGCGGAACTCGACGACGAACACGCACCTGCGCAAGCAGGGCATCGAGGTGATCGAGATAAGAGGGAGCGAGCTGGGGCGCGGCAGGGGCGGGCCGCGGTGTATGAGCTGTCCGGTCGAGCGGGACGCGGTGCCCGGGTCGTAGTCAGTACCCTCGCCGGTTCCGCGCCTGTTCCCGCGTGTATAGAAATGTGGAGCATCGTATATAGTTTCAATGTCCCCGTATTCGCATCCCAGGAGCGCCCCATGGCCACAGACCTCACCGGCCGCCACTTCCTCAAGGAGCTGGACTTCACCGCCGACGAGTTCCGCGGCCTGCTCGACCTGGCCGCCGAGCTGAAGGCGGCGAAGAAGGCAGGGGCCGAGACGCAGCGCCTGCGCGGCAGGAACGTCGCGCTGATCTTCGAGAAGAGCTCGACGAGGACGCGCTGCGCCTTCGAGGTGGCCGCCGCCGACCAGGGCGCGTCGACGACGTACATCGACCCGGCGGGCTCGCACATCGGTACGAAGGAGTCCGCCAAGGACACCGCCCGGGTGCTCGGCCGGATGTTCGACGCGATTCAGTTCCGCGGGGACGCGCAGGACACCGTCGAGACGCTCGCCGCCCACGCGGGCGTGCCCGTCTACAACGGCCTGACGGACGAGTGGCACCCCACCCAGATGCTCGCCGACGTCCTCACGATGACCGAGCACAGCGCCAAGCCCCTCACCGAGATCGCCTTCGCCTACCTCGGTGACGCCCGCTTCAACACGGGCAGCTCCTACCTGATCACCGGCGCCCTGCTCGGCATGGACGTCCGCCTGGTCGCGCCCCGGGCCTACTGGCCCGCCGACGAGATCGTCGCCAAGGCCCGCGAACTGGCCGAGGCCAGCGGCGCCCGCGTCACGCTCACCGAGGACGTCCCCGAGGGCGTACGGGCCGCCGACTTCGTCGTCACCGACGTCTGGGTGTCGATCGGCGAGCCCAAGGAGGTGTGGGCCGAGCGCATAGCCGCCCTCGCGCCGTACGCGGTGACGATGGACGTCCTGCGCGCCACCGGGAACGCGGACGTGAAGTTCCTGCACTGCCTGCCCGCCTTCCACGACCTGGGCACCACGGTCGCGCGCGAGATCCACGAGACGTACGGCCTGGAGTCCCTGGAGGTCACCGACGAGGTCTTCGAGTCGGCGCACTCCGTCGTCTTCGACGAAGCTGAGAACCGGCTGCACACCATCAAGGCGATCCTCGTCGCGACCCTGTCCTGACCGTTCCCACCGCGCCACCCCAGCACCACCAGAAACGAGAACCACCCCATGAGCCCCATGAGTCCCACCGGGCTTCGCATCAAGTCCCCCGAGCAGCTCGTCGCCGAGTCGGGCGCCGACCTCGAAGGCCACGGCCTCAAGCGGACCATGGGGCTCTTCCAGCTCGTGTGTTTCGGCGTCGGCGCCATCGTCGGCACCGGGATCTTCGTCGGTCTCTCCGACTCCGTCGCCGAGGCGGGCCCCGCCGTCGCGGTCTCCTATGTGCTCGCCGCCGTGACCTGCATCTTCACCGCGTTCTCGTTCGCGGAGCTGGGCGGCGCCATCCCGGTCTCGGGCAGCTCGTACTCCTTCGCGTACGCCTCGCTCGGCGAGCGCACCGCGTTCCTGGTGGGCTGGTGCCTGCTCCTGGAGTACGGCGTCTCGGTCTCCGCCGTCGCGGTGGGCTGGAGCCAGTACCTCAACGAACTCCTGAACAGCCTCACCGGCTGGGAGCTGCCCACCGCCCTCTCCGCGGGGCCCGGCGAGGGCGGTGTCGTGAACCTGCCCGCCGTGGTCGTCATCCTGCTCGCCGCCACGCTCCTGGTGCGCGGCATCCGGGAGAGCGCGGGGGCGACGGCCGCCATGGCCGTGCTGAAGATCGGCATCCTGCTGCTCTTCCTCGCGATCGCCTTCTCGGCGTTCGAGGACGGCAACCTCACGCCCTTCATGGGCGCGGGCGTCTCCGGCGTCACCGCGGGCGCGTCCCTCGCGTTCTTCTCGTTCATCGGCTTCGACGCGGTCACCACGGCGGGCGAGGAGGTCAAGAACCCGCGGCGCAACATCCCGCTCGCGATCATGATCTGCATCGGTGTGGTGACCCTGCTGTACGTCGCGGTGGCCCTCGCCGCCATCGGCGCGATCGGCTCGGACGCGGTCGCCGACAAGCCCGCCGCGCTCTCCCTGATCGTCAACCAGGTCACCGACTCGACCGTCGGCGGCGGCATCATCGCCTTCGGCGCGGTCGTCGCCATCGCCTCGGTGGTGCTCGCCGTGATGTACGGCCAGACCCGCATCCTGATGTCGATGTCCCGCGACGGCCTGATGCCGCGCGTCTTCGAACGCGTGTCGCCGAAGACGTCCACGCCGGTGGCCAACACCTGGATCGTCGCGGCCGTCGTCGCCGTGCCCGCCGCCTTCTCCTCGCTCGACGTGGTGGTCAACCTGACCACCATCGGCACCCTCGCGATCATGGTCGTGGTGAACATCGCGGTGATCGCGCTGCGCCGTACGAGCCCCGGCCTCAAGCGCACCTTCCGGGTGCCGCTCTACCCGCTCAGCCCGGTCCTCGGCGTCGCCTTCTGCCTCTATCTGATCTGGGGCACCGGCTGGTCGACGTGGCTGCAGTT
Source organism: Streptomyces kanamyceticus (assembly GCF_008704495.1). Lineage (NCBI taxonomy): Bacteria > Bacillati > Actinomycetota > Actinomycetes > Kitasatosporales > Streptomycetaceae > Streptomyces > Streptomyces kanamyceticus. The sequence continues at coordinate 2,601,587 of NZ_CP023699.1, read as the reverse complement.
CGCGGTGTTCGTCGCGGTGGGCGCCGTCGTCTACGCGCTCTACGGGCGCGGTCACTCGCGCCTCGGCAGGGGAGAGGCGCCGGTCAGTGCCGGTGCGTCCCGGGGAGCGTGAACCAGACGGCCTTGCCGGACTCGGTGGCCCGGTGACCGCAGGACGAACTCAGGGTGCGGATGAGCAGCAGCCCGCGCCCGTGCTCCTGCCAGGGGTCGGGCTCGCCGGCCGTGGGGTCGGTCAGATCGCCCGGCGGCAGCGGGTTGGAGTCGTGGACCTCGACCTGGCAGCCGGTCGGCAGGAGCTCGATCACCAGCTCTATGGGGTCCTCGCCCGACGTGTGCTCGACGGCGTTCGCGACCAGCTCGGCGGTGAGGAGCTCGGCGGTGTCGGTGTCGGCCGACGACTCGATGTCGGTGAGCGCCGTACGGACCAGGGCGCGCGCGACCGGCACGGCTGCCGTGGTGTGGGGCAGTGCGATGCGCCAGGAGGCGGGAGAAGGAGGTTCGTGCAAGGCGGGTCCGTTCAGGGCAGCAGGCGGTCCTGGTCCTGCTTTCAACCGTACGAATCTTAAGCGCTATGTCGACAGGGGCGACGGTCGGGCATTTCCGGGACGTCCGGCCCTGCCGTGCTCTGTGTGACAAGACGCGTATATCGGGAAATTCGTTCCCTTGTGGGGCGGGTTCGAGGGTCCTGCTCCCCGGCTGCTGTATCGCGTACTCATGACGGCAGTCACAAACAAGTGATAACTTCGAAAGGTAGCGAACTCCAGCCCCAGGCCGAGGAGGCCGCACCCTCATGAGTCCCTTCACCGGCTCCGCGACCCGCACCCCCGACTGGCGGCATCTGCGCCTGGCCGTCGACGACGGCGTCGCCACGGTCACCCTCGCCCGCCCCGACAAGCTCAACGCGCTCACCTTCGGCGCCTACGCCGACCTGCGCGACCTGCTCGCCGAGCTGTCCCGCGACAAGTCCGTGCGGGCCCTGGTGCTCGGCGGCGAGGGGCGCGGCTTCTGCTCGGGCGGCGACGTCGACGAGATCATCGGCGCGACGCTCGCCATGGACACCTCCCAGCTGCTCGACTTCAACCGCATGACGGGCCAGGTCGTCCGCGCCGTCCGCGAGTGCCCCTTCCCGGTGATCGCCGCCGTGCACGGCGTCGCCGCGGGCGCGGGCGCGGTCCTCGCCCTCGCCGCCGACTTCCGGATCGCCGACCCGTCCGCGAAGTTCGCCTTCCTCTTCACCCGCGTCGGCCTCTCCGGCGGCGACATGGGCGCCGCCTACCTGCTGCCCCGCGTCGTCGGCCTCGGCCACGCCACGCGGCTGCTGATGCTGGGCGAGCCCGTCCGTGCCCCGGAGGCCGAACGGATCGGCCTGATCAGCGAGTTGACGGAGGAGGGCAAGGCGGGCGAAGCGGCTTCCGTACTGGCCCGCAGACTCGCCGACGGACCCGCCCTCGCCTACGCCCAGACCAAGGCGCTGCTCACCGCCGAACTCGACATGCCGCTCGCCGCCTCCGTCGAACTGGACGCGGCGACCCAGGCCCTCCTCATGAACGGCGAGGACTACGCGGAGTTCCACGCGTCCTTCACGGAGAAGCGCCCGCCGAAGTGGCAGGGCCGATGAGCGCCCCCGAAGGGGCGCGGGGAACTGCGCGACCAGCCACAGGCGACCCGCAGGATACGCACGGCCCCACCGAGGCGCCCGACGGCGGCAAGGCGTCCACACCGCCCACGCCGCCCGAGGCGCACCGCATCGCGATCATCGGCGGAGGCCCCGGCGGCCTCTACGCCGCCGCCCTGCTCAAGCGGCTCGACCGGGACCGCGAGATCACCGTCTGGGAGCGCAACGCGCCCGACGACACCTTCGGCTTCGGCGTCGTCCTCTCCGACGAGACGCTCGGCGGCATCGAGCACGCCGACCCCGTCGTCTACGCCGCGCTCCAGGACGAGTTCGTGCGCTGGGACGACATCGACATCGTGCACCGCGAGACCCGGCACACCTCCGGCGGCCACGGCTTCGCGGCGCTCGGCAGGCGCAGGCTCCTGGAGATCCTGCACGCGCGCTGCCACGACCTGGGCGTCGAGCTCCGCTTCCGTACGGAGGCACCGCCCGCGGCCACGCTCGCCGACTCGTACGACCTGGTCATCGCGGCCGACGGCGTGCACAGCGCCACCCGCGACGCGCACGCCGAAGCCTTCGGCCCCGACCTCACCACCCACCGCTGCCGCTACATCTGGCTGGCCGCCGACTTCGCCTTCGACGCGTTCCGCTTCGAGATCGCCGAGACCGAGCACGGCGTCATGCAGCTGCACGGCTATCCGTTCTCGCCGCACGAGTCCACCGTCATCGTCGAGATGCGCGAGGAGGTCTGGCGCGCGGCGGGGTTCGACGGGCTCGACGAGCGGGAGTCGACCGAGCGCTGCGCCAAGATCTTCGCCGACGCGCTCGGCGGCCGCCCCCTGCGCGGCAACAAGTCCGCCTGGATCAACTTCCGTACGGTGGTCAACTCCCACTGGTCGTACGGCAATACGGTCCTCATCGGCGACGCCGCGCACACCGCCCACTTCTCCATCGGCTCCGGCACCAAGCTCGCCGTCGAGGACGCGCTCGCCCTCGCCGCCTGCCTCCAGGAGCAGCCCGACATCCCGAGCGCGCTCACCGCGTACGAGGCGGAGCGCCGCGCCGTCGTCGCGTCCACGCAGCGCGCGGCCCGCGCCAGCCTGGAGTGGTTCGAGCGGCTGCCCGACTACCTCGACCAGCCGCCGCGCCAGTTCGCGTTCAACCTCCTGACCCGCAGCCGCCGCGTCACGCACGACAACCTCCGGCTGCGCGACGCCCGCTTCACCGCCTCCGTCGAGCGCGACTTCGGCTGCCCGGAGGGCACGCCGCCCATGTTCACGCCCTTCACCCTGCGCGGCCTCACCCTGCGCAACCGCGTCGTGGTCTCGCCCATGGACATGTACTCCGCGGTGGACGGCGTCCCCGGCGACTTCCACCTCGTCCACCTGGGCGCGCGGGCCCTGGGCGGCGCGGGCCTGGTGATGACCGAGATGGTCTGCGTCAGCGAGCACGGCCGGATCACCCCGGGCTGCGCCGGGCTCTACACCGACGAACAGGCCGAGGCCTGGCGGCGGATCACCGCCTTCGCGCACGAGCGGGCGCCCGGCGCCGCGATCGGCGTGCAGCTGGGCCACTCGGGCCGCAAGGGCTCCACGAAACTGATGTGGGAGGGCATCGACGAGCCGCTGCCCGACGGCAACTGGCCCCTGTCGGCCGCGTCCCCGCTCCCGTACCGCCCCGACAGCCAGACCCCGCACGAGCTCTCCCGCGCGGGCCTCACCGAGATCCGTGAACAGTTCGTCGCGGCGGCCCGCCGCGCCGCACACGCGGACTTCGACCTCCTCGAACTCCACTGCGCCCACGGCTACTTGCTCTCCGGCTTCCTCTCCCCGCTGACCAACCACCGCACGGATCCCTACGGCGGCCCGCTGGAGAACCGGCTCCGCTTCCCCCTCGAAGTCCTCGACGCGGTAAGGGAGGTGTGGCCGGACGACAGGCCCATGACGGTCCGCGTCTCGGCGACGGACTGGGCCGACGGCGGCACCACGGCGGACGACGCGGTCGAGATCGCCCGCGCGTTCGCGGCCCACGGCGCCGACGCCATCGACGTCTCCACGGGCCAGGTCGTCTCCGAGGAACGCCCCGCGTACGGCCGCTCCTACCAGACGCCGTACGCCGACCGGATCCGCAACGAGACCGGCATCCCGGTGATCACGGTCGGCGCCATCTCCTCCTGGGATGACGTCAACTCCCTGATCCTGGCGGGCCGGGCCGACCTGTGCGCCCTGGCACGCCCCCACCTCTACGACCCGCACTGGACCCTGCACGCGGCGGCCGAACAGGGCTACACGGGCCCCGGCGCCCCCTGGCCCACCCAGTACGGAGCGGGCAGCCGCCGCCCGCAGACGGGCCGCACGGACGCGCCGAAGCAGCGCCTGAAGCTGGAGAGTTGATGTTTCAGGGCGCGGTCGTCACGAACGCCGCGCCCGCCTCCCGCAGCCACCCGTCGAGCTCCGCGAACACCGCCGCCGAGCGGGCCCCCGGCCAGTCGTCAGGAAGCAGTTCTGGGGGCAACCCCGGGTCCGCGTAAGGCAATTGGCGCCAGGAGTCGAGCGCGAGCAGATAGTCCCGGTAGGCCTCCTCCGGCGGTGGGGGAGTGTCGCGGCGGGCCTCCCAGGAGCGGAGCACCGGCTCGTGGCGGTCCAGGAACGCCTCGTGCTGCTTGGCGAGCGAGGAGAGGTCCCACCAGCGGGCCACCGCCTCGGCCGTCGGCGCGTAGCCCAGGTGCTCGCCGCGGAACAGGTCGACGTACGGGGCGAGTTGGAGGCGCTCCAGGGTGTGCCTGGTCTCCTCGTAGAGGTGCGCGGGGGCGATCCAGACGCCGGGCGCCGCCGTGCCGAAGCCGAGGCCCGCGAGGCGGGAGCGCAGGACGTGCCGCTTGTGGCGCTCCGCTTCGGGGACGGAGAAGACGGCGAGGACCCAGCCGCCCTCGCGCCGGGCGTCGGGTGACGCGCCGTAGATGCGGCGGTCGCCGTCCTCCAGGAGCTGACGGGCGTCCGGTGAGAGGGCGTAACCGGCCGCGCCCGAACCCGTGCGGGCGGGCACCAGGAGCCCCCGGCGTTTGAGGCGGGACACCGACGAGCGCACCGACGGCGCGTCGACGCCGACCGGCGCGAGGAGGCGCACCAGCTCGGCGACCGGCACCGGACCCGGTGCCGCCCGGCCGTAGGCGCCGTAGAAGGTGACGATCAGGGATCGTGGAGTGTGCTGCTCGGACACGTGATCACTCTACGGGCGACCGGGGTCCTTCGGCGGCACCGCTGTCCTTCGGCGGCTCCGCCCGCAGCCGGAACCTCTGCAGCTTCCCCGTGGGCGTGCGCGGCAGCGCGTCGAGGAACACGAACGCGCGCGGGCACTTGTAGGGGACGAGTTCCGCCTTCACGAAGTCGCGGAGCCGGTCCGGGTCCCTGGCCGCTCCCTCGCGCAGCACGACGTACGCCACCACGATCTGCCCGCGCAGCTCGTCGACGCGCCCCACGACGGCCGTCTCCGCGACGTCCGGGTGGCGCATCAGGGCCTCCTCGACCTCGGGGCCCGCGATGTTGTACCCGGCGGAGATGATCATGTCGTCGGCGCGTGCGATGTAGCGGAAGTAGCCGTCGGTGTCGCGGACGTAGGTGTCCCCGGTGACGTTCCAGCCGTGCCGTACGTAGACCTGCTGGCGTTCGTCGGCGAGATAGCGGCAGCCGACCGGGCCGCGCACGGCGAGCAGCCCCGGTTCGCCGTCGGGCAGCGGTGCCCCGGAGTCGTCCACCACGCGCGCGTGCCACCCCGGCACGGGGAGCCCCGTCGTGCCGGGCCTGATCGCCTCGTCGGCGGCGGAGATGAAGATGTGGAGCAGCTCGGTGGCGCCTATGCCGTTGATGATGCGGTGCCCGGTGGCCCGGTGCCAGGCCTGCCAGGTGCCCGCGGGCAGGTTCTCGCCCGCCGAGACGCAGCGGCGCAGCGAGGAGATGTCGTGCGCGTCGAGGTGGTCGAGCATCGTGCGGTACGCGGTCGGCGCGGTGAACAGGACCGTCACGCCGTGCTCGGCGATCGCGGGCAACAGCTGCTTGGGGCCCGCCTGTTCGAGCAGCAGCGAGGAGGCGCCGAAGCGCAGCGGGAAGATCACAAGACCGCCGAGCCCGAAGGTGAAGCCGAGCGGCGGGCTGCCCGTGAAGACGTCGTCGGGGCCGGGCCTGAGGACGTGGCGCGCGAAGGTGTCGGCGATGGCGAGCACGTCGCGGTGGAAGTGCATGCACCCCTTGGGGCGGCCCGTGGTGCCCGAGGTGAACGCGATCAGCGCGACGTCGTCGGCCGCGGTGTCCACCGCTTCGTAGGAGGCGGGCTGCCGGGCGGCGCGCGCGAAGAGGTCGTCGGGGCCCTCACCGGCGTACGTCGTGATGCTGAGCCCCGGGATCCCCGCCTTGATCAGGTCGTCGACGGCCCTGATGTCGCACAGCGCGTGTCGCACCTCGGCGATCTCGCACATCGTGGCCAGCTCCTGCGCGCGCTGCTGGGCCAGGACGGTCACGGCGACGGCGCCCGCCTTCATCACCGCGAGCCAGCAGGCCGCGAGCCAGGGCGTGGTGGCCCCGCGCAGCAGCACGCGCTGTCCCGGCAGTACGCCGAGTTCGGAGGTGAGCACGTGCGCGATGCGGTCGACGTGGTCCTGGAGCTGTCCGTACGTCCAGGTCTCGCCGGACGGGGCGTGGAAGGCGGGGCGCTCCGCGCCGTGCCGCTCCACGGTGCGGTCCAGGAGTTCCGCGCCGCAGTTCAGGCGGGCGGGGTAGTGCAGCTCGGGCCGGTCGTGGACGAGGGCGGGCCACTGCTCGCGCGGCGGGAGGTGGTCCCGGGCGAACGTGTCGACGTGTCCGGATGGTGTCAGCCCTGGAATGCCGATGGATGCCATGGCGGGGTGCCCCCTTGCCTGCCGGTCGGGCGCTGTGGTGGGCTCGCTCCACGAGCGTATCGTGATGGTGACGACAGTCAACGGTGCGCGATAAAGGAGGGGCCTGGGATGACGGCATTCTCGCTCAATCCTGACCAAACCGCCCGATGTGCGGAACTGCGCACGCTCGCCGCCGAGCGGCTGCGCCCCTTGGTGGAGCAGGGCGATCCCGGCCACGTGAACCGCCCGCTGGTGGCGGCGCTGGGTGAACTCGGGCTCCTGGACGGCCTGTTCACCTCCGGCGCCCTCGACCTCTGCCTGATGCGCGAATCCCTCGCCTACGTCTGTACGGAGGCCGAGACCGCCCTTGCCCTGCAAGGCCTCGGCGCCCATCCGGTGCACGCCCACGGCTCTCCCGCGCAGCGCGAACGCTGGCTGCCGCAGGTCCGCAAGGGGCATGCCGTCGCCGCCTTCGCGCTCTCCGAACCGGGCGCGGGCTCGGACGCGGCCGCCCTCTCCCTCGAAGCGGTGCGGGACGGCTCGGACGGCTGGCGCCTCACGGGCGAGAAGTGCTGGATCTCGAACGCGCCCGAGGCCGACTTCTACACCGTCTTCGCCCGCACGTCACCGGACGCGGGAGCCCGCGGCGTCACCGCGTTCCTGGTCCCCGCCGACCGCGCGGGCCTGACCGGCACCCCCCTCGACATGCTCTCCCCGCACCCGATCGGCGCACTCGCCTTCGACGCGGTACGGGTCGGCCCCGACGACGTGCTCGGCGAGGTCGACCGCGGCTTCCGGGTGGCCATGACGACCCTGAACCGCTTCCGGCCGAGCGTCGGGGCGTTCGCGGTCGGCATGGCACAGGCGGCGCTGGACGCGACGCTGGCTCATACGGCCGAACGGGACGCGTTCGGCGGCAAGTTGAAGGACTTGCAGGCCGTGAGCCATCAGGTCGCGGAGATGTCCGTGCGGACGGAGGCGGCGCGGTTGATGGTGTACGCGGCGGCTTCCGCGTACGACGCGGGGGCGACGGGTATTGCACGGCGTGCGGCCATGGCGAAGCTTCTTGCCACGGAGACGGCGCAGTATGTGGTCGACGCGGCCGTTCAGTTGCACGGGGCTTGTGCGTTGCGGCGCGGGCATCTGCTTGAGCACCTGTATCGGGAGGTGCGGGCGCCTCGGATTTATGAGGGGGCGAGCGAGGTGCAGAGGTCCATCATCGCTAAGGAGCTTTATGGGTGAGCGTCGTGGGAATCCGCGGGCCCGTCGTGGCTGGTCGCGCAGTTCCCCGCGCCCCTTTTCCGCACGTCCCCTATCAAGGAGTCGCAGCTGATGCCCCTACACCGTGTGAATCCCGCTGAACTCTCTCCCGCCACTGGCTTCTCGCACGCTGTCACCGCTACCGGGTCCCAGCTCGTCTTCCTCGCCGGGCAGACCGCTCTCGACGGCTCGGGCAAGGTCACGGGGGTGACCCTGCCCGAGCAGTTCGAGGTGGCGCTGGGCAATCTGCTCACCGCGCTGCGCCACTCCGGCGGCACCCCCGCCGACCTCGCCCGCGTCACCGTGTACGCCACGGACGTCGCCGACTACCGCGCGTGCGCGCCCGAACTGGGCCGTATCTGGCGGCGGTTGGCGGGCCGCGACTACCCGGCGATGGCGGTGATCGGAGCGGTCCGCCTCTGGGACGAGCAGGCGATGGTGGAGCTGGACGGGGTGGCTGTGCTCGACTGAGGACTTCCAGTCCGGCCGGGGATATTCAGCCCGTCCGGCGTTTGAGGACGAGGCCGTCCAGGCCGATAAGGGGGTCCGGGGGCGAAGCCCCCGAAACCCCGGCTCCACTTAGATGTCCCGGAACGTCTCAATCTGCGCACCCACGGAGTTCAACCGCTCCGCGAGATCCTCGTACCCCCGGTTGATCACATACACATTGCGCAGCACGGACGTGCCCTCCGCGGCCATCATCGCGAGCAGCACCACCACAGCCGGCCGCAACGCGGGCGGGCACATCATCTCCGCCGCGCGCCACCGAGTGGGACCCTCCACCAACACCCGGTGAGGATCAAGCAGCTGCAGACGCCCACCGAGACGGTTCAGGTCCGTCAGATAGATCGCCCGGTTGTCGTACACCCAGTCGTGGATCAGCGTCTTGCCCTGCGCCGCCGCGGCGATCGCCGCGAAGAAGGGGACGTTGTCGATGTTCAGGCCGGGGAACGGCATCGGGTGGATCTTGTCGATCGGCGCCTCCAGCTTGGAGGGCCGCACCGTGAGGTCGATCAGGCGCGTCCGGCCGTTGTCGGCGGGGTACTCCGCCGTGCGGTCGTGGTCGAGGCCCATCTCCTCCAGGACCGCGAGCTCGATCTCCAGGAACTCGATCGGCACGCGGCGCACGGTCAGTTCGGACTCCGTGACGACGGCGGCGGCAAGCAGGCTCATCGCCTCGACCGGGTCCTCGGAGGGGCAGTAGTCCACGTCGACGTCGATGTTCGGGACGCCGTGCACGGTCAGGGTCGTGGTGCCGATGCCCTCGACCTCGACGCCGAGCGCCTCCAGGAAGAAGCACAGGTCCTGGACCATGTAGTTCGACGACGCGTTGCGGATGACCGTCGTACCGGCGCTGCGGGCCGCGGCGAGCAGCGCGTTCTCGGTGACGGTGTCCCCGCGCTCGGTGAGCACGATGGGGCGGTCGGGGGAGACGTCCCGCGCGACCTCGGCGTGATACAGCCCCTCGGTCGCCGCGATGTCCAGGCCGAACCTGCGCAGCGCGATCATGTGCGGCTCGATCGTGCGGGTGCCGAGGTCGCAGCCGCCCGCGTAGGGCAGCTTGAAACGGTCCATGCGGTGCAGCAGCGGACCGAGGAACATGATGATCGAGCGGGTGCGGATCGCCGCCTCCGCGTCGATCGCGTCCATGTCGAGCTTGGCGGGCGGCACGATCTCCAGGTCGACGCCGTCGTTGATCCAACGGGTGCGCACGCCGATGGAGTTGAGCACTTCGAGGAGGCGGTAGACCTCTTCGATGCGGGCGACGCGGCGCAGCACCGTGCGGCCCTTGTTCAGCAGGGACGCACAGAGCAGCGCCACGCACGCGTTCTTGCTCGTCTTGACGTCGATGGCGCCGGAGAGACGGCGGCCGCCGACCACTCGCAGGTGCATGGGGCCCGCGTACCCGAGCGAGACGATCTCACTGTCGAGCGCCTCGCCGATCCGGGCGATCATCTCAAGGCTGATGTTCTGGTTGCCGCGCTCGATGCGGTTGACGGCGCTCTGGCTGGTGCTGAGCGCCTCGGCGAGCTGCGTCTGCGTCCAGCCCCTGTGCTGCCGGGCGTCACGGATGAGCTTGCCGATGCGTACGAGGTAGTCGTCTGCCATGTGTCGCAGGTTATCTCAGATATGAGATGACGCATGCGCTGGGGTAGGCCATATGAGGATCGGCCGTCCGGGGGACGTCTCCCGTACGGGAGTTCAGCCACAGCCGCACGAGGCGTGCCGTCCGCCGTGCACCGACGCGTACGACGTGGGCCGGGGCCCCGCCGCCGCCCGCGTCACTCGGGCGGCGGCCGCGCGACCTGCCGACGACTCGGCGTCGTGCACCACTGTGCCCCCGACAAGCGTGAGGCGCACCTCGGATGAGCTGATATCAGCCACCGGACACCGCGTCACATCCCTGTCGAGCAGCACGATGTCGGCTGCTTTTCCTCTCTCCACGGTCCCGGTGACGTGCTCCATGCGAAGTTGACGCGCGGTGCCCGCGGTGTGCATGAGCAGGGAAGACGTACGGCTGAGACCTTCCTGTGCGCGGTACAGGTCGCCGCCGCCCTCCATGCCCTCGCGGTCGATCGCGGTACGGATCTGGTTCCAGACCTGTAGGGGGTCGACCGGCCAGTCCGAGCCACCCGCGAGCGCCGCGCGCCGCTTCTGGAGACTGCGCGCCGGGTACTGCCACCGGTGGCGTTCGGCGCCGATGTAGGGCAGCAGTGCTTCCATCGTCCAGGTGTTGCGGGCGGCCCACTGGAGCTGCATGCAGGCCACGACGCCGAGCGCGGCGAAGCGCGGCAGGTCGGCGGGGTCGACCAGTTGGAGGTGGGCCGTGGTGTTGCGGAGATCACGGCGGCCCGTCTCGCGCAGGGCGTACGCGTAGCCGTCGAGCGAGGTGCGTACGGCGCGGTCGCCGATGGCGTGCGCGTGCATCTGCCAGCCCTCGGCGTTGAAGGCGGCGCTGAGCCGTCCGTAGTCCGCCGCCGAGACGTACAGGTCGCCGCGGTGGTCGGTGGGCCTGCCGTCCTTGTCGAGGTAGGGCTTCAGGAGCGCGGCGGTCTGCGCCGGGTACTCGATGACGCCGTCGAGGAAGACCTTGACGGTGCCGAAGCGCAGCCCGGGGACGTCCTTGAAGTCGGCGCGCAGGCCCTTGGCGTACGCGAGCGCGCCCGCCGGGTCCGTCGTCAGATCGGTCTCGACGCGCAGCGCGGGCACGATGCGCTGGAGCAGGCGCCCCGACTCGGCGAGACGCTGATAGAGCTTCAGTTCGCCGCGGCCCACGACGGCTTCCATGAAGGTGGTGATGCCGGACGCGGCGGCCTCGGCGAGGATCTTCGCGGCGGCATCGGCCAACTGGGTCTCGTCGGGCTCGGGGATGTGCCGGGAGACGAGCGGCTGGGCGTCGTCCTTGAGCACCCCGCTCGGCTTGCCGTCGGGACCCTTGACGATCTTTCCGCCGACCGGGTCGGGGGTCGACGCCGTGATCTTCGCGATGTCCAGGGCGCGCTGATTGGCCCACAGGTTGTGCCCGTCGCCGCCGCGCAGGGCGATGGGGCGGCGGGTCGGCAGGGCGTCGAGCATGTCGTGGTGCGGTGCGGTGCCCTGGGGCAGCAGCCCGACCGGGTTCCAGTCCTCCACCACGAGCCACCCGTCGGGCTCCTGCTCGGCGGAGTCCTTCAAGAATCCGGTCAGCGTCTTCTGGAGCTCCTCGACGGTCTGCTCGGCCCCGGCCAGGGAGGGCCGCAGTGAACGGCTCGCGGCGTCCATCGGATGCGCGTGCCCGTCGTGCACACCGCTCATGACGGTGCCGCCGCGCCCGTCCACCACCTGGGTGTCCCGCCCGATGAACCGCTTGAGCGAGGAGTCGCTCCCGACGGCGAGGATCTTCCCGTCCCGTCCGACGGCGACGGCCCTGGCTCGTGCGTGGTCCGAAGTCCCGGTGAACACATGGGCGTTGTGCACGACGAGCGCGGCGGACCTGCGGGGCGAGGCGGCGGCCGTACCGGAGGCGGCGGCCGCCCCCGACGCCCCGACGGCGACGGCGGCCCCCGCGGCCCCGGCTGCGGCGAGCAGCCCGCGACGGGAGAGCGGAGGAACGTTCGACTGGGACACGACCACTCCAAGGGATGGGCGACGGTGAGTGGGGGGAACCCTCGACGAGTAATCCGTTAACCAGAACCCGCCCCGGACGACGGATTCCGTACGATGTGCCGCGTGCCAGGCCCGACTCTCGCCGACATAGCCCGCGCCGCGGAGGTTTCGACCGCGACGGTCTCGCACGCCCTGAACGGCACGGGACGGATCGGCGACGCGACCCGCCGCCGGGTCCGCGAGACGGCGACACGGCTCGGCTACGGCACCCCGGGGCCCCCGCGCAGCCGCACGCTCGGCATCGCCGTCACCACGTTCCCCACCGCCTGGAACTACGCGGAGATCGCCTACTTCTCGCGCGCCCTCACGGCGGCCACCTCCGCGGCCCACGCGCGCGGCTACGCCCTGACCACGCTGCCCGCCGACCGCGCGGCGGACGACTCGTGGCACAGCCTCGCCGTCGACGGCATGCTGATCATGGACAGCCCGCGCGGCGACCCGATGGTCCACGCGCTGCGCGCCCGCGGCATCCCGCTCGTCTTCGACGGCATCCCCGGCGACCCGCGCCCCGGCGACCACTGGGTCGACAACGACCACGAGGCGACCACCCACGAGGTCCTCGACCACCTCGCCGCGTCCGGCGCCCGCCGGATCGCCCTGCAGTCGGGCAACGGCGACGAGCACTACGCGCGCGCGGTGACGGCGGCGTACGAGCGGTGGTGCGCGGAGCGCGGCGCGCCCGCGCTGATCGTGCCCTTCGACGTGGCCGACGACCAGGGGCACGGCTTCGACGAGCTGCTGCGCGGCGGCCAGGACCGCGCCGACGCCGTCTACGCCGCGTACGACCCGGGAGGCCGCCAGCTCCTCGCCGCCGCGGCCAGGCTCGGCCTGCGCGTCCCGGGGGACCTGCGCGTGGTGTGCGCGAGTGAGGACCCCGGGTACGCGGCGACGGACCCGCCCGTGAGCACGGTGACCCTGGACCCGGAGCGGACGGCCCGCGCCGCCGTGGGCCTCCTCGCCGACTTGGTCGAGGGTGCCACCGAACGGACCGCGGGCCCGGTCGTCGTCCCCGCCGCCCTCCTCGTTCGCGCCTCGTCGCTCGCCCGGCCCGCCGAGGGGTAGTCGAGCCCCGCACGCCGCCGAAAGAATTCACCTACCCCGAGGGAACGTTTCGCGCGGACGGCTCCTCAACAGGGCGACGGAATCCCACCTCGCCCGCCCAGGAGGCCACATGCCGAACCGGCCGCACACCCTCGCCCCCGCCCGCGGCGACCCCCAGCTCTCCGCCGACATCAGGGACGTCATGACCGAACCCTGGCCCGTCACCGACCTCGACCCCGTACGCCGCCTGCATGCCTTGGCCGACGGCATTCGCGCCGCCCACGTGACCGAGGCGTACGTCGACGCGCCGTACGAACGGGTCTGGAGCCTGCTGAGCGACCTGGAGGGCACCTTCGGGCAGGTCGTGCCCGACATGGAGCGGCTGCGCGTCGTCCGTCGGCAGGGCGAGCGGGTGGAGGCGCTGGCGCGCAGCCGGTACGGGATGCGGGCGCGCCTGCGCGGGGTGCAGCGGCCCGGCTGGTGCTGGCTGCAGAGCCGGTTCCTGCTGATCGGCGTCGCGGCGACGCCGGATGGCCCGGGCACGCGGGTGGCGTTCACCGGAGGCGTGCGCCTGCCGACCCGCGCCGCCCTGATCCCCCTGGGCGTACGCCGTGAGGGCAGCCGTAGCGTGCGGCGCCTGACGGCGCTGCTGTGACGGGTGACGACGAGGCGGCGGGCGCGCCTCGTCGTCACGACGGTTCATGTACTAGAGTTATCTCGACATCGAGATATCTGCCGAGGCGCACCAGAAGCCGCCACTCGGTAAGGGTTACCTAACTAAGCCTTACCTTAGCGGATCGACGAGGAGTCGTGGCGGCAGGATGTGACGGAAACGCGCACATATATGAAGGAGACTGTCGTGTCGGCGAACAGCTTCGACGCCCGCAGCACGCTGCGCGTGGGCGACGAGTCGTACGAGATCTTCAAGCTGGACAAGGTCGAGGGCTCCGCACGCCTTCCCTACAGCCTGAAGGTCCTGCTGGAGAACCTGCTCCGTACCGAGGACGGCGCGAACATCACCGCCGACCACATCCGTGCCCTCGGCTCCTGGGACTCGCAGGCCCAGCCCTCGCAGGAGATCCAGTTCACGCCGGCCCGCGTGATCATGCAGGACTTCACCGGCGTGCCCTGCGTCGTCGACCTCGCCACCATGCGTGAGGCCGTGAAGGAGCTCGGCGGCGACCCGGCGAAGATCAACCCGCTGGCCCCGGCCGAGCTGGTCATCGACCACTCCGTCATCGCCGACAAGTTCGGCACCGCCGACGCCTTCGGCCAGAACGTCGAGCTGGAGTACGGCCGCAACAAGGAGCGCTACCAGTTCCTGCGCTGGGGCCAGACCGCCTTCGACGAGTTCAAGGTCGTCCCCCCGGGCACCGGCATCGTGCACCAGGTCAACATCGAGCACCTGGCCCGCACGGTCATGGTCCGTAACGGCCAGGCGTACCCCGACACCCTCGTCGGCACCGACTCGCACACCACGATGGTCAACGGCCTCGGCGTGCTCGGCTGGGGCGTCGGCGGCATCGAGGCCGAGGCCGCGATGCTGGGCCAGCCGGTCTCGATGCTCATCCCGCGCGTCGTCGGCTTCAAGCTGACCGGTGAGCTCAAGCCGGGCACCACCGCCACGGACCTCGTGCTGACCATCACCGAGATGCTGCGCAAGCACGGCGTCGTCGGCAAGTTCGTCGAGTTCTACGGTGAGGGCGTCGCCGCCACCTCCCTCGCGAACCGCGCCACCATCGGCAACATGTCGCCCGAGTTCGGCTCCACCGCCGCGATCTTCCCGATCGACGACGAGACGCTGAAGTACCTGCGCCTGACCGGCCGTGACGAGCAGCAGGTCGCGCTCGTCGAGGCGTACGCCAAGGAGCAGGGCCTCTGGCTGGACCCGGCCGCCGAGCCGGACTTCTCCGAGAAGCTGGAGCTGGACCTCGCCACGGTCGTCCCGTCGATCGCCGGTCCGAAGCGCCCGCAGGACCGCATCGTCCTCGCCAACGCCGCGCAGCAGTTCGCCGTCGACGTGCGCAACTACGTCTCCGACGACGAGGAGGCCGGCAAGGAGTCCTTCCCGGCGTCCGACGCCCCGGCCACCACCAACGGCGTCCCGTCGAACCCGACCACGGTCACGGCCCCCGACGGCTCGACCTACGAGATCGACCACGGCGCGGTGACGGTCGCGGCCATCACCTCCTGCACCAACACCTCGAACCCGTACGTGATGGTCGCCGCCGCGCTCGTCGCGAAGAAGGCCGTCGAGAAGGGCCTGACCCGCAAGCCGTGGGTCAAGACCACCCTCGCGCCCGGCTCGAAGGTCGTCACCGACTACTTCGACAAGGCGGGGCTCACCCCCTACCTCGACAAGGTCGGCTTCAACCTCGTCGGCTACGGCTGCACCACCTGCATCGGCAACTCGGGCCCGCTGCCCGAGGAGGTCTCGAAGGCCGTCAACGACCACGACCTGGCCGTGACGTCCGTCCTCTCCGGCAACCGGAACTTCGAGGGCCGCATCAACCCCGACGTCAAGATGAACTACCTGGCGTCCCCGCCGCTGGTCGTCGCGTACGCCATCGCGGGCTCGATGAAGGTCGACATCACGACCGAGGCGCTCGGCACCGACCAGGACGGCAACCCGGTCTTCCTCAAGGACATCTGGCCCTCCGAGGCCGAGGTCAACGACGTCGTCGCCAACTCCATCGGCGAGGACATGTTCAACAAGTCCTACTCCGACGTCTTCGCGGGCGACGCCCAGTGGCAGGCGCTGTCGATCCCGACCGGCAACACCTTCGAGTGGGACGCCGAGTCGACCTACGTGCGCAAGCCCCCCTACTTCGAGGGCATGGCGCACGAGCCGTCCCCCGTCCAGGACATCACGGGCGCCCGCGTCCTGGCCAAGCTGGGCGACTCGGTCACCACCGACCACATCTCCCCGGCCGGTGCGATCAAGGCCGACACCCCGGCGGGCAAGTACCTCACGGAGCACGGCGTCGAGCGCCGCGACTTCAACTCCTACGGCTCGCGCCGTGGTAACCACGAGGTCATGATCCGCGGCACGTTCGCCAACATCCGCCTGCGCAACCAGCTCGCGCCGGGCACCGAGGGCGGCTTCACCCGCGACTTCACGCAGGCGGACGGGCCCGTCTCGTTCATCTACGACGCCTCGCGCAACTACATCGACCAGGGCACCCCGCTGGTCATCCTGGGCGGCAAGGAGTACGGCTCGGGCTCGTCCCGCGACTGGGCCGCCAAGGGCACCGCGCTCCTCGGCGTCAAGGCCGTCATCACCGAGTCGTACGAGCGCATCCACCGCTCGAACCTCATCGGCATGGGCGTCCTCCCGCTCCAGTTCCCGGAGGGCCAGAACGCCGACTCCCTCGGCCTGACCGGCGAGGAGACCTTCTCCTTCACCGGCGTGACCGAGCTGAACAACGGCACGACGCCGCGCACGGTCAAGGTCACCACCGACACCGGCGTGGAGTTCGACGCGGTCGTCCGCATCGACACCCCCGGTGAGGCGGACTACTACCGCAACGGCGGCATCATGCAGTACGTGCTGCGCAGCCTGATCCGTAAGTAGGCTTCGCGCACTGAGTAGTTGAGGGCCGCACCCCCTGGTCGGGGGTGCGGCCCTCGCGCGATTCCTACCGCTGCGGCCAGCCGCCGTACGGGACCGTGATCAGTTCCATGGCGTGGTCCGACGGGTCCAGGAAGTACACGCCCTTCCCGCCGTCGTTGCGGTTGATCTCGCCCGGCTGCTTCTGGTGCGGGTCCGCCCAGTGCGTGATGCCGCGCTCGCTGATCTTCGCGTACGCCGCGTCGAACTCCTCCTCCGAGACGAGGAAGGCGTAGTGCTGCGGCGTGATGGATTCGGCGGGGATCGTGGCGAAGTCAAGGGTGACTCCGTTGCCCAGGGCCACCGCGATGAACGGGCCCCACTCACCGGTGATTTCGAGGCCAAGGAGGTCCGCGAAGAACGCGGCGGACTCCCGGTTGTCCCGGGCGTGGACGATCGTGTGGTTCAGCTCGACTGACAAGGAATGCCTCCAGAAGGCATCTCCCGACACCTCCATGCCTCACCCGGTCGGTGACCGGCACGCGATGTCGCCGTGGATCTTAGACACGACGACGTCGCGCTGTCGAGCCGTTCCCGCCGGGCTAGGCCTTTCGCGGGACTCGTGGGATTCGTGGGACGAGCGCCACGGCCGCCGCCGTGACCAGGACGCCCGCCGCCGCCCAGGCGAACGCCGCCCGGAAATCGGCCACTTGGGCGCCCGCGCCGCCGACCGTCGTACCCACCAGGACCGCGAGGCCGAGCGAGCCGCCGAGCTGGTCGACGGAGCGCTGGACGCCGGACGCGGTGCCCGCGTCGTGCTCGGTGACGTCGGAGAGGGCGGCGTTCTGCAGGGCCACCAGGCCGATGCCCATGCCCGCGGCGACGGCAACCATGCCCGGCAGTACGTCGAGCCAGAGATCGCCCGCGTCGGGGAGGCGGGCAAGCCAGGCGAGTCCCGCCGCCGTGAGGAGCAGGCCCATGACCGCGGTCCGCGTGGTGCCGAGCACGCGGATCAGGCGGGAGACCTGGGAGACCGCGACGAGCAGCGCGGCACAGAAGGGCAGATAGGCCAGCCCCGCCTGGAGCGGGGTGAGTCCGAGCGCGTCCTGGAGGTAGAGCGTGGCCAGGAAGAACGTGGTGGAGAGCCCCGCGCTGAGCGGAACCGTCGCCGCGTTCGCGACCGCGCGGGTGCGGTGCGTGAAGAAGGAGAGCGGGACGAGCGGGCTCTTCGACCGGGCCTCGACCACGACGAACGCGGCGAGCAGCGCCAGGCCGACGACGACGCCCGGTGCCGAGCCGCTCAGCACGCCGTACACCAGGGTGAGCGGGCCGCCGGTCAGGAGCGCGGCCCCGGGCAGGTCGAGACGGGCCCTGTCCGTGCCGCGCGGGCCGTCGGGGCGTACGAACGCGGGGGTGAGCGCGACGACCACCGCGACGATCGGCACGTTGATGCCGAAGATCCAGCGCCAGTCGAGGAATTGGACGATCGCGCCGGACAGCAGGACGCCGACGACGAGGCCGCTCGCGGAGATCGCGCCCCAGATGCCGAGCGCCTTGGCGCGCTCGGCGGGGGCGGGGAAGAGCAGCGCGATCAGCGACATGGCGGCGGGCGACGCGAGGGCCTCGCCCGCGCCCTGCGCGAAGCGCGCGGCGATCAGCGTCGGAAGGTTCGGCGCGAGCCCGGCGGCCAGCGACGCGAGGGCGAAGAGCACCGCGCCGAGCAGGAACATCCGCCGCCTGCCGAGCAGATCGGTCAGACGGCCGCCGAGCAGCAGGAGGCCGCCGCCGACGAGGGTGTAGCCGGTGACGACCCAGGACAGGGAGCCCGTCCCGGTGCCGAAGTGCGCCCCGATGGAGGGCAGCGCGACGTTCACGACGGTGACGTCGACAGCGATGAGGAATTGGAGCAGGGAGAGCAGAGCGAGCGCGGGAAAGCGGCTCATGACGGGTTTCGTGACGCGATTCATGACGTGGGCACTCCAGGTCGGCCCCTGGCCGCGGCGCGGCGGCGGGGCTGAGGAAGACGGACGCTTCCGTGCCACTGGCCCGCGGGGCGGGCGGGGCACCTGGAGTTACTTGGTCACGGACATGCCGGGGACCGTAGCCGACCCGGCATGCCCGGCGCATCTGGTTATTGCTCGGGGGAATCCACCGTCGGCAGGTAGCGCGGGGCGCGCCAGGCCTTCAGGCGGTGCTCCACCGCGGCCCCCAGGGAGAGCAGCTCGGTGTCCTGGCGGTCACCGGCCATCAGGAGCAGACCGACAGGGAGTTCCCGTACGGTCCCGGCGGGCACCGAGAGGGACGGGTATCCGGCGACGGCCGCGGGCGTGGAGGAGGGGATGACGTCGTTGTCGCCGCGCGCGCAATCGGTCGTCCAGGCGGGCGGGTTGGTGGGCGAGGCGATGGCGTCCAGGCGGTGGGCGGCCATGGTCTCGTCGATGGAGCGCCGCGAGAGGTCCTTCAACTCGGCGCGCATCGCACGGTACTTGGGGTCGGTGGTGGGCGGCGCGGCAAGGGCCTGCTCGAACAGCTCCTGCCCGGCGAAGCAGCTCTGCTCCTCGGGGTGGGTGCGGTTGAACTCGATGAGCCCCGCGAGGTCCTTGGGTCCTTCGCGCGTGCCGAGGTAGGCGTCGATGTCCCGGTGGAACTCGCTGAGCAGCGCCGGGAATTCGAGCTCGGCGAGCCGCGCCTGGTACGGGGGCGTCACCTCGACGACCGTGGCCCCGGCCTTGCGCAGCTTCGCCGCCGTACGGGTCATCACCGCGTCGACGTCGGATCCGAGCGAGGGCAGGCGCCACAGGCCGATGCGCTTGCCGCGCAGATCGGTAGCACCCCTCCCCGCGTCGGCGCGCCCGCCGCTCAGCACCGCGAACGTGAGCGCGGTGTCGATCACGTTGCGGGCCATGGGCCCGGCGGTGTCCTGCTCGGCGGAGATCGGCACCACGCCCGACTGGCTGACCTGACCGAGGCTCGGCTTGTGGCCGACGACGCCGTTCATCCCCGCAGGGCACACGATGGAGCCGTCCGTCTCGGTGCCGATCGCCACCTGCGAGAGCGACGCGGCGAGCGCGGCGCCGGACCCGGCGGATGAGCCGCACGGATTCCGGTCGAGGACGTACGGATTGTTGGTCTGTCCGCCCACCGCCGACCACCCCGAAGTCGGCTTCGCGCCACGGAAGTTGGCCCATTCGGACAGGTTGGTCTTGCCGAGGATCACCGCCCCCGCCTCGCGCAACCGGGTCACCAGTGCGGCATCGGTGCGGGGCGGGCTCCCGGCGAGCGCGAGCGACCCGGCCGTCGTCGGCATGTCACGGGTGTCCACGTTGTCCTTGAGCAGGACGGGGATGCCGTCCAGCGGACCCAGGGGCTTGCCGCTCCGGTGCCTGGCATCACTGGCGGCCGCCTCGCGCAAGGCCGTCGGACTGGTGCGCAGGACCGCGTGGATCTTGGGATCGACCTTCTCGATCCGCCGCAGGTAGGCCCGGGTCAGCGCGGCAGAGGTCAGCGACCCTTTCGCCATGCGTGCCTGCAGTTCGGGGATGGTGACGGTGTCGAGGTCGACCCCGACACCGTCACGTGCGGTGGCTCGCGCAGCGGATCGGTCATCGGCTTGCGCACCGGCATTCGGTACGCCCGTCAAAAGGGACCCCGCGACAAGGGCGGCGGTCATTAAGGCAATGCTCCTCTTTCCCATGCGGCCCAGCGGACTACACGGGCAGCTTCCGGCGCAAGCGTTGAGGCTTCCGAGAGGCGAGTTGCGGCCGTGGGCGTCCCGTTCCAGCGTTCCACCCGTGCTTCGTTTCACCTGGTCAGCGGGGGCAGTGCGTCCCAGCTTCCCATCCTGTCCGCCCTTTGTGGTGGCTGGGACCGGCCAGCTCGCAGACTCAAGTCGTCCGACACACACAGCCGTTGACCCGTGGAGTCTCCCCATGATCCGTTCCACCATCAGTTCACGCCGCCGCATGGCCGGGGTCGCCACCGCCGCCTTGCTGTCCCTGGGGCTGCTGACCGCGTGCGGCTCCGGCTCCTCGGACACCGACGCGTCGAGCGCCAGTTCGTCCCAGAAGGGCGAGCCGCGTGCCGACTCGTCCGACAAGGGCGCGAAGGGCGCGAAGGGCGACTCGGATCTGTCCACCCTGGCCGAAGGCATCCAGGGGGGCGACACCCGCACCGCCCCGGCGTTCCAGTTCAGCGTCGACGGCGGCACCGAGGCCATCGGCGCGGTCTCCGACCTGACGATGGACCAGCCCACGGAGCAGACCCCCTCCAACAAACTCATCCCCGGCCAGCAGCAGACGGGCACGATGACCGTGGTCCGCGGCACCGAGCAGTCCCAGCAGTTCACCGACCTGATCAACGGCGCCACCCAGCCCCAGACGGCGTCCCTCAACATGCTGGACCCCATCACGGGCAACGCGACGAAGCAGTACACCCTGCAAGAGCCCAGGGTCATCAAGGTCGACAACCCCCAGACCGGCAACGCCCAGAGCGTCACCATCCGGTTCACGAACCTGACGATCGGCTAGGGCTCGCCCGGCGGTGCGGTCACGTCACCGCGACTGGGGTGTCCGCCGGTCCCGTGGCGGGCTCGGGCAGGGTCAGGGCCGTGTGGGCGGGGCGGCCGGTTCTGGGTGGGGCCGTGGTGAGGGCGCGCAGTCTCATGTTGCGTTTTTCCAGGGACTCCGCGGTCGTGGGGCACAGCGTCGCGTCGCCCTCGCCGACCTGTGCCTGGTTCAGTTCGACGAATCCGCGGGTGTCGCTTTCGTAGGCGGCGAAGGCCGTGGTGTGGTCGCGGTGGGCGGCCAGTGAGCGGGCGAGCATGTAGGCGCCGACCAGGGCGAGGCTGGAGCCCTGCCCGGTCAGGAACGACGGGGCGTGGGCGGCGTCGCCGAGGAGTGCGATCCGGCCCTTCGACCAGTGCGGCATGCGCACCTGGCTCACGGTGTCGAAGAACGGGTCGGCCTCCTCGCGCAGCGCGGCGACCATCGCCGGGATCTCCCATCCGTCGTCGGCGAAGGTGGTCGCGATGAGGTCGCGTTGTGCCTGCCGGTCGCGCAGGGTCTCGTAAGGCGGCTCCGGGCGGGCGAAGTTGAGGAACGCGTACAACTCGTCGCCGTCACCCACCGCGTACAGCGCCGCGGCCCTCCCCGGCGTGTTCCAGATGCGTACCTCGTGGGAGAGCCCAAAGGTGTTGGGCATGGTGAAGATGGCGAAGCAGTACCCCAGATAGCGGTGGAACTGCCGCTCGGGGCCGAAGACAAGCCCCCGGGTGTGCGAGTGCAGTCCGTCCGCGCCCAGGACCAGGTCGAACTCACGCTGGACGCCGCTGCGGAAGACGACGTCGACGCCGTGCCCGTGTTCCTTGAGCGTCTCGATGGAATCGTCGAACACGAACTCCACCTCGTCACGCACGGCCCCGTACAGCGCCTCCGCCAGATCCCCGCGCGGCACCTCTACGTCATGTCCCTCGACGCCGCCCGCCGCCACCTGCGGATGTACCACCGCCGCCGTACCGCCGTCGGCGTCGAGGAACGTCAACCGCCGGGAGTCGATGTGCGCTTCCCTGAGCCGCGGCAGGATTCCCATGCGACGCACCACCTCGACCGCGGTGCCCCGCACGTCGATCGGGTATCCGCCGCCCCGCAGTCCGGCGGCCTTCTCGACCACCGTCACCGCGAACCCGTACCGCCGCAGCCAGAACGCCACGGCAGGACCCGCGATGCTCGCACCGGAAATCAGCACCGTCCCCTTCGACGCGCCTCCTACGTTCATGAGTTGACTCCTTCAAGGTCGGGTGACGGTGATGTGCGGGTGGCGCCGGGAGATGCAGACGTACGGCTGAGGCGCGTGCGTCGTACGAGCAGTACCGCCAGCACCGCCGCGATCACGAACGCGCCGGAAGCGATGCCGATGTAGCTGAAGACCCCCGTCGCCGAGTTCGTCCTCTCGCCGTCGACGACCACCGTCGTCGACTTGAGCACCGCCGCGCCCACGAAGTTCAGCACCACGGAGCCGATCGAGACCATGACCATGACCAGGCTGGACACGATGCCCTGCCGTTCGGCGGGGGCCAGGCTGCCCGCCATGTTGAAGCCGGACGTCCCGAGCGCGCCCACCGTGACGCCGAGGAGGAATCCGCAGCAGAGCGCGGCGGGCAGTTGGGAGGCACCGAGGAACATCCCGAGGGTCACCACCGTGCCGAGCGCGATGGCCCCGGCCAGCGTCGAGGCGGGGCCGACGCGGGCGGCGAGCCATCCGGCCGCGGGACCGCCGAGCGTGACGCCTAGTCCCGGCGCAGCGAGCAGCAGCGCCACGGAGCCCTGGTCGGCGAGCCCGTAGCCGAGGTGCTGGTCCCCGGAGACGTCACCGATGAGCGGGATGAGCTGCAGCATGCTCTGGTACGAACCGGCGGCGAGGAAGACGACGAGGAGCGTGAGCACCAGCGGCCCGCCGAGGTCCCTGACGTCGATCAGGGGGTCGGGCTTCCGGCTCGACACCAGGAACCACCTGGCAAGCGCCGCGAGGCCACCGGCGAGGAGCGCCAGCGGGCCGAAGGCGGCCCAGCCGAGTTCCGAGCCCAGGCTGACGTAGCCGAGCACCCCGGCGAGGCCGCCGCCGAGGAGCAGCGCGCCGCCGATGTCGATCCTGCCCGGCGTCTTGACCAGGGATTCGGGGAGGACGCGGTGCACGCAGATCGCCATCGCGATCGCCACGGCCGCCGACACGAGGAAGAGGATCTGGAAGCCGAACTCCTTGGCGAGGCGCTCGATGAGGAAACGGGACGCGATGTTGAGCACCGCGGATCCCGAGGTCACGATGCCCACGATGATCATCGCGATGCGGGGCGCGCAGACGCCTCGTACGATCGCGACGGAGAGGAACACGGCGGCCAGCGAGGCCCCTTGCAGCATGCGCCCCGCCACGAACACCCAGATGTTCGGCGCCACGGCGCATAACAGGGCGCCCGCGCAGCTGACCAGCAGCGTCAGGACGAGCACCTTGCGTTTGCCGTGGATGTCGGCGCTCTTCCCGAGCAGCGGCGCCCACATCACCCCGGCCAGCATCGCGGTCGCGTTGAGCCACGCCGCCTGGTCCGTACCGAAGTGGTCGAGCATCTCGGGCAGGACGACCAGCGGCGCGGTGATGGCCGAGTCGACCACGAAGTTCACCAGGGCCAGGACGGCCACCAGGCCGACGAGCCGCCCGCTCCAGCTCTTGTGCGGTTCGGTGGTCACAGACATACACACCTCCTTAGGAACTGAGAAACTTAGGAAACGGATTGGTTTCTTATTCGTCAGAGTAGGGTGTGGCGATAAGAAACGTCAAAGGTTCTTAGGAGTGTTGTGGAGCGACGGCGTGGCGAAGCGCTCGAGTCGGCCATCCTCGAAGCCGCCTGGGACGAGTTGAGCGAGCGGGGTTACGCGAACCTGACCGTCGACTCCGTCGCCCGGCGGGCCGGAACCAGCAAGCCGGTGCTCTACCGGCGCTGGGCGGACAAGCAGAAGCTGGTCGAGGCGGCGGTCGTGCGCCGCAACGTCATCCAGCAGTCCCCGCCCGCCGACACCGGGTCGCTGCGCGGCGACCTGATCGCCACCCTCACCGAACTGGCCGAGCGGCGAGGGCCGTTCCTCGCCCAGCTCAGCCTGCTGCTCGCCGGTTTCTTCGCCGAGGCCGACACCAGCTACGCCGACCTGCGCGAGCTGATCCTCGCCGGGCGCCGCTCGGGACGCGACGAGATCATGGACCGCGCCATCGCGCGCGGCGAAATCGACCCGGCCAGGCTCACGCCGCGGATCGCCTCGCTCCCCTTCGACCTGCTGCGGGGCGAGGCGATGATGACGAAGCGTCCGGTCCCGCCCGAGGTGATCGAGGAGATCGTCGACACGATCTTCCTGCCGCTGGTCCGCGCCCGCTGAGCGGATTGGCCGAAGTCGCGTACTGATCCTTTCCACCAAGGTCGCCTAGGCTGAATCGCTCCCGGCTTCGACCGGGGCATCACTTCGACCGGGGCATCACGAGGGAAGAGGCGTTCATGGGGGAACTGGACGGCAGGACCGCACTGGTGACGGGTGGCTCGCGCGGGATCGGGCGTGCGGTCGCGCTGCGGCTCGCCGCCGAGGGGGCGCTGGTCGCGGTCCACTACGGCGGCAACGACGCGGCCGCCGGGGAGACCGTGGCGCGGATCACCGAGACCGGTGGCCGGGCCTTCGCGCTGCGGGCCCGGTTCGGCGAAAGCGGCGCCGTTGACCGGCTGTTCGAGGGGCTTGCCGCCGGTCTTGCGGACCACGGCGCGGACGGCCTGGACATTCTGGTCAACAACGCGGGCATCCACTCGGTCAGTTCGATCGAGAAGCTCACCGAGGAGGAGTTCGAGCGGCTCCTCGCGATCAACGTGAGCACGCCCGTCTTCGTGGTCCAGCGGGCGCTGCCGCTGCTGCGGGACGGCGGCAGGATCGTCAACATGGGCTCCGCGTCCACCCGAATCGCGGACCCCCACCAGATCGGCTACACCGTCACCAAGGCGGCGCTGGCCGCCCTCGGCCCGTCGCTCGCCAACGAAGTGGGCCGACGTGGGATCACCGTGAACACGGTCGAACCCGGGGTGGTGCTGACCGACATGATCGCCCACTACGCCGCGGTTCCCGAGGCGGTGGCCGGACTTGAGTCGATCACCGCGCTCGGCCGGATCGGCCAGCCGGAGGACGTCGCGGACGTGGTGGGCTTCCTGGCGGGCCCGCAGGGCCGATGGGTGACCGGCCAGACCATCGACGTGTCGGGCGGCACCTACCTCGGGCCGATCACGCCCGGGTGACACCCGCTTGGCGGGCCATGACCGATTGTCAGTGGCGGATGCCACGATGAACGGCATGGAGATCGTGGAGTGGGGGCCGTTCCTCAATCGGTGGAGCGAGGAGTGGGCACAGGCGCGGGCCGCCGGGGAGTCCGTCCCGGGGCGTGGGCTCGGGTTCGACCCGGTGGACCCCGCGCGGCTCGCGGCGCTGGAGGAGCGGCTTCGGGAGTGGGAGATCGAGGCGCCGCTGCCGCCGTCCCTGCGCGCTTTCCTGACGGTGACGGACGGCTGGCGCGAGGCGGGCGGCTTCGTCCAACTCCTGGCCGGTGCCCAGGACATCGAGCCGTACGACGATCCTTACGACCTGGGGGAGATGTACGACGCCGAGCTGACGGAGGACTCGGCCGACGCGGACGTGCTGCTGGCCGGGATGTGGGGGCGGGCGCTGCGCCTTTCGCTCGAATCGGATGCGACGGACGTCCTCCTCGACCCGGGCGACGTGGACGCCGACGGGGAGTGGGCGGTGTATCTGTACCACGGGTGGGGCGGCCAGGAGCCGACGCGGTACGCCTCGTTCCGGGCGTTCATGGAGGGTATGTACGAGGAGTTCTACCGCCTGGGCGGCGACTGCCCGGACTTCGAGAACTCGGTGACGCGCGCCCTCGACGCCAGAGTGGCGGAAGCCCGACTCGCTTGCCTGCGCGGGGAGTTGGACGACGCGCTCGGCGTCTTCGAGGAGGCCGGGCGGTTCGGCAGGGCGCGGGCCCGCCTGCTGGCCTCGCAGTTGGACGTGCTGCTCGACGGCGGGCGCGGCTGGGTGCCGGTCGAGCCGGACATGGACGATCCGCTGTACGCCGCCGAGGCGCTGCCCCTGAAGGTGCGCGAGTACGTGCACCGTTCTCAGGGAGACGGCCCCTCTCCGACGAGCGGTTCGACGGACACGCAGCGGGCCGCAGCCGTCGTGCGGGAGGTCGAGCGGGGGACGTACGAGTACGGCTCGCCCGGGGTCTTCGGGCGAGCGGTCGAAGAGGCCAGAGGGCTCGCGCGCTGGGGCGACACGGAAGGCGCCTGGCGGGTCATCGCGGCGGCGGTCCCGGCCTGGGTGCCGTACGGGGACGACCACGTGGCGCCGTTCGGCCTGCTCGGCGATCCGCTGCTCGGGCCGCTCGTGACGCCGGAGCGGGGACGGCAGTTGCTGACCACGCCCCGGGGCGGGCACGGAGGGTCCGGGCCCCGTCCCGTGCCCGCCGCGGGGCGGGCGAGAAGGCATGACGGGCTCGGGTGGCTGGCCGACGAACACTCCCGTGGCGCGGTCCGCCGGGGCATGTACCGGTTCGTGCTGGTGGAGGGGATCGGGCCCGAGGAGCTGGCGGAGCGGTTCGGCGTCGAACCGCTGGGGCCGGTGGCCGGTGAGGGGGACCTCTGGCACCTCCAGGTCGCGCAGGGGCGGGGGCAGCGTCCGCTGCCGATGGCCAGGATCGGCGCCGGGGGCGAGGGCTGGAGCTTCGCCTTCGAGTCCGACCGCTTCGGGGGCCACGACCCGGACCGCCTCACGCACCCCGGCACCGAGCTGTCGCGCGGCACCCGCGCCCTCACGGTCTGGTGGGAACCGGGCCTCTTCCACTTCGCCTGCGCCGAGGACGGCGAGCAGCGGTGCGCCTTCACGGTCCACGGCACGCGCCGCGCCAGCTCCGGCACCCTGCCCGCCGCCCTCTCGCCCGACCGCCTCTTCCCCGACCCGGCGGGCCCCGCCGCCGACCGCTCGGACGAGGCCCGCGCGTTGGGCGCGATGGCGGAGACGTTCGGTGTGCACCTGCCCAGGTTCGCCCTGGACGAGGGCAGGCTGCCGATACTCCTGACGCGGCCGTGGATCAGGCCGCCGGGGGCGGGGGAGGCGTACGCGACGATGGGATAGGCGCGGACGGGGTACGCGTCGGCACGGACGGCGTCAGCGGACGAACTTCCAGGTGATGCCGTTCACCACGCCCACGTCCAGCGGCGCCAGCTTCTGGAACGCCGTCTGGCTGAGGTCGATGTGGGTCGCGGCGCAGGACGGGCACTTGTCCCTGACCGGGACCGTGATGGTCCTGCCGTTGTAGCTGACCTGGACCGAAATGCCTTGGCAGAGCGGGTCGTTGTTGGGGTTGGGGGTGGTCCACCAGGATGCGGGGACCGCCACCAGGTCCTGCGTCGACGCGTCGATGGGGGTGCCGCAGGCCCCGTATCCCTTGTCGTTGTAGTACGTCATCTTGCCGGTCATCGGCTGCCCGATCGGGATGTCGGCGTGGGCCGTCCCGCTCGCCAGGGCGATGCCGACCACCGCGGCGGCGGCGACCGTGGCTCCTCGTCTCAGGCGTGTTCCGTGGAGCATGAGAGTTCCTCCCCTTGGTGGCTGTGAGAGCGTTCTCAAACGCGCCTGAGCGTGGTTTCGCGCATCGGCTCCCGCAACCGGGCCCGGGACCGCCAACGGAACAACTGGCCTGAACAAAAGGGCGCATTGGCGGCTCGGCGTGAGGGCCGGGGCGGAGGCCGCCGCGCCGGTGTGGTGCCGATTCACCCCACTCGCACCCGTTTTCCGGACCCCACAGGAACGGCTGAGATGTGCCGCCGAGCGTCCGGACTTGCTCTCACAGTCTCCCGACTCTCTCCCGCACCATCTGGAGAGAGCGCTCTCAGACAGCTCAGACACTCAACTCCGCTCCACCACCCCACCGTTGGAACGACGAGAGGTCCCCCCTGTGAGACGCAAGACCAAAACACGCCTCGGCCTGTCCGCCTTCCTCCTGACGGCCGCGTGCGCGGCCACCGGACTAGCCCCCACCGCCGCGGCCGACGCGGGTACCGGCTCCGGCTCCGAAGCCACTGACTCCGCGTCGAAGGCGCTCGCGTCTCCGGGGCTCCTCGACGCCATGGAGCGCGACCTCGGCCTGACCCCCGCCGCCGCGCGCGAGCGCCTCGCCGACGAGCGGCAGGCCGTCAAGACCGAGCGGGCCGCGCGGAAGGCCGCGGGCACGGCGTACGCCGGTTCCTGGTTCGACGCCGGGAGCGGCAGGCTCACCGTCGCGCTGACCGGGCAGCAGGCCGCGGGGGAGGTGCGCGACGCCGGTGCCGACGTGAGGATCGTCAAGCACTCCGCCGCGCGGCTCGACGCGGCGAAGAAGCGGGTCGACAAGCTCAAGGCGCCGGACAACGTGGCCAGTTGGCGGGTCGACACGAAGGCGAACCGCCTCGTCGTCGACGTCGTCGAAGGCCACCGTGCCGACAACGATGTCAGCACCTTCCTGCGCAAGGCGCGCGCCACCACCGACGCCCCCGTCCAGGTGGGCACCGTCCCCGCGGGACCGAGCACCTTCGCCGCAGGGACCGTCGGCGGCGACCCGTACTACACCGGCAACGTCCGCTGTTCCATCGGCTTCTCGGTGCACGGCGGGTTCGTCACGGCCGGGCACTGCGGCAAGGCGGGCGCGGGTGTGCGCGGCTGGGACAACTCCAACATCGGTACGTTCCAGGGCTCTTCGTTCCCCGACAACGACTACGCGTGGGTGTCCGTCGGCAACGGCTGGTGGACCGTGCCGGTCGTACTCGGCTGGGGCACCATCCCCGACCGGCTCGTCAAGGGCTCGGCGGAGGCCCCGGTCGGCACGTCGATCTGCCGTTCCGGCTCCACCACCAAGTGGCACTGCGGCAACCTGCTCGCCAAGAACGAGACCGTCAACTACTCGGACGGCACCGTCGTGCACCAGCTCACCAAGACCAGCGTCTGCGCCGAGGGCGGTGACTCGGGCGGCTCGTTCATCAGCGGCGACCAGGCCCAGGGCGTGACGTCAGGCGGCTGGGGCAATTGCGGCAGCGGCGGCGAGACGTGGTTCCAGCCGGTGAACGAGATTCTCCAGCGCTACGGGCTGACGCTGCACACGGCCTGATCCCGCTCGATCCCGCCTGAACCCGCTCGATCCCGCCCGGTGCCGGGGCGCCCGTGATCAGGACCGTGCCTGGTCGGGGGTGCCCAGGCGCTGCGCGATGGTGGTGAGGGCCTTGCGCCAGGCCTCCGTGAACTGCTGGGTGGTCCGGACGTGCGCGAGTACGTGCTCGTCGGCTTCCTCGGTGCCCAGCGCGGCGAGTGCCGTCAGGGCGACGTTGCGGCAGCCGTACGGATGGTCGTCGTCGAGGAGCGCGGCCAGCGGCGCGGCGCTCTCGGGCGCACGCCGCGCGCCCAGCGCCTCGGCCGCCGCCACGTGCACGTCCTCCGCCAGGCCTGGCTTCGTCAACTGACCGAGCCCGACGTCCGCTTCGGGCCCCGGGCACCGGGCGAGCGCGGTGATCAGTTCGCCGATGACGTCCGTCCGGAGCGGCAGCGCAAGGGCCAGGGAGGCGAGCACGGGTGCGGCGGACGTGCCGAGCCCGCCCAGGGTACGGACGGCGGCCCGTGCGACGTCGCGGTCCGTGTCCTTGGCGGCGAGCGTGCCGAGCGCCTCGGCCGCAGCCTGGCCGGGGAACGAACCCAGGGCCCCCGCCGCCTGGAGCCGCACGGGACTCGCCGGGTCCCGCAGCGCGGCGAGCACCACCGGCAGGGACTCCGGCGCCCCGACGCGACCCAGCGCGTGCAGGGCGCGGGCGCGCAGCGTGCCGGGCTGGTCCTCGTCGGCCGCGAGGTCCGCGAGGCGCCCGGCCGCGGGGCGGTGGCGGAGCGCGGCGAGCGCGTCGACAGCGGCGGCGCGCAGCCTCGGAGCGGCCCCCGCGTCGAGAGCGTCGAGGACGGCGAGGAGTGGCGGTGCGGCTTCCGTACGTCCCGCGAGGCCCAACGCCAGTGCGGCGCAACGGCGTTGGGCTTCACTGTCGCCGTCGGTGAGGAGTGCGAGCAGTGCCGGTACGGGTGGCTCGGGGAGCCGGGCCAACGCCGTCGCCGCCGCCTCGCCGACCCTGGCGTCGCCGAGTACGGCGAGGAGCGCCTCGGTCGCCGTCAGGCCCCCGACGGCACCGAGCGCCTCGGCCGCCGCCCTGCGCACGGTCGGTACGGCCGCCTCGCCGAGCAGCTTGATCAGCGTCGGTACGTCGCGGTAGTCCTGCTTCCCGCCGAAGAGCTCGGGCCGTTCCCGGATGAAGGCGCAGACCGTCACGGCGGCGCAGGCGGGTGAGCGGTACTCGGCCCTGCGGCCCGGCACGGAGTCCATCAGGTCGCCCCGCAGCACGTCCCTGCCCCGATCGGTCCTGGCGAGCAGCTCGGCCGCGGGCGCGGCGGTCGACGCGTCCGGGTCCCGTAGCGCCCGCCGCAGCATGATCTCGGGGAGCCAGCCCGCCGGTGGTGGCCAGGACTCCTCGGGGAGTTCGGTGAGCGCCTGGACGGCCTCCCTGCGCAGTTCGGGAGAGGTGCTCTTGGAGTCCACGAGGAAGAACAGGGCCGGTGCCGTACGGGGGTCGCGCATCGCGCCGAGCACCTGGACGGCGTGGATCTCGTCGCGGGGCAGCAGCGTCCAGAGCGCGGCCAGCAACGCGGGCACGGCCTCCGGCGGGCGCAGTGCCGCCACCGCGTCGACCACCGGCTTCGACGGGCGCGGCTCGGCCAGCCTGCCGACCAGTTCACGGACGATCTCGGGTCCGCCGAGGAGCCCCAGGGCCTGGAACAGCGTGTCGTTCTGGCCGTCGTTCTCCACGCCACCCTCGCGCAGGCGCCGCAGCAGCAGCGGGACCGCGCGGGGCTCGCGCATTCTCGCCAGGGGGGTGATGACCCACAGATGGAGATGGAGGACGTAGCGGCTCGGCCGCTTCAGACAGTCGAGAAGCGCGTCGGCGGCAGCCGGGCCACCGATGTCCCCGAGTAGTTGCACGGCCCGCAGGGCGGTGGAGAAGTCGCCGGACCGCATGACGCGGCGCAGGCCCCGCACGTCACCGGCGAGGCGCATGCGTCCCACGTCGGGGCCGTCGTGGATGACCGCGTCCGCCTGCATTCAGGCTCCCCGGCCCTGGTCCGGGTCCTCGTCCGCCATCGCGACGTACAGCGGTGTACCGATGACCACGTGCACGTCCCTCCCGTCCCGTCCGGTGACGGTGCCGCTCACCAGCCGTCGCGCGAGGAACTCGGCGTAGACGGGCGGTACCGTCAACGACTCGGAGAACGTGAGGACTTGACCCATCGCCGCGTCCTCGTCCACGGGCCGACCGTTGGCCTGGGCGTCGTCCCGTACGAGCTGGAACAGCGAGGGCAGGTTGGAGTACGCGTTCTGGATCGTGTCGGGCGCGGTCCGCTGCCCGATCAGATGCTGCGCGGAACCGACGAGCGCGATGACGGTGTCGCCCTCGCGCCCCGTCATGAACGTCGGCCCGGCGGGCGAGCCGTATCCCGCGATCCGCAGCCCCAGATCACCCCGGAACCAGGGTCGCGGCTCCGTCATCCAGCTGACGTCGAACTCCCGCTCCAGGTACGCCTCGACGATGTCGAGCCGGTCGTACGTCGTCGCCTCGGCGCGCGGCGACTGCACGGCGACGCTGAGCACCTTGAGGTCGACCTTCGCCTCGACGGCGAGCCGCTTCAGGAGCTTGGTCGGGATCTGCCCGTACAGCATGTCCAGCTTGGTGCCGGATACGTAGAGGTAGTAGCGCACGTGGTGCTAGGCGCGGGCCTGGGGGAGGGGCAGGAAGGCGGTCCAGGCGTCCGGGGCGACCGTGAAGTGCGGGCCTTCCGGGTTCTTGGAGTCGCGGATGTGTACGGCGGTGGGGTGGGCGGCGATTTCGAGGCACTGGCCGCCTTCGTCGCCGCTGTAGCTGGACTTGCGCCAGGCGTGGGCAATTTCGAGGCATTCGCCGCCCTCGCTGCCGCTGTAGCTCGACTTGAACCACTCAAGTGCGGTGCTGCCGCTCATTGCTCTCCTAGCAGACGGTCCAACAGGCCCATGGTGTCTTCCGAGTTGAGGGCCTGCGTTCGCAGCATCGCATATTTCTGGGTGAGGATCGCTACCTCGTCTGGATCGGCGATCAGCTGGCTTCCGCGCTGGGTCTCCGTATAGGCGAGCCTTTGGTGGTCAGGTGTCTCCAGCAGGACGAAGGGGCCGTTGAGTCCGGCGTGTGATGTGCGTCCGAGTGGCAGGATCTGCAACGCGAGGCCAGGTAGGTCGGCGTACTCACGTAGATGCCGGAGTTGCTCGTCGAATACAGCTTTGCCGCCGAGCTGGTCTCGCAGTGCTGCCTCCCAGATCACGAAGCTGGTAGTCGGCGGGACCTTGCGGTGAAGAATCTCCTGGCGCTCGATGCGTGTCGACACGAGTTGCTCGATCTCGTCCTCGTCGTACACAGGGACACGGCTGCGAAAGACCGCGCGCGCGTATCCCTCGGTCTGCAACTGTCCGGGCACGAGCAGGCTCTCGTACACGGAGATCGCAATAGCCTCCCGCTCGCAATCCAGGTACTCTTCCGCCCACCTCGGAACCAGATCCACCTCCGGCATGTTCTCGACCGCGGTCTCCAACGTCCGGTTGGTGCCCAGGAGTTCATCCAGCTGCACCGCAAGATCCAGCTTCAGCGGCCGCCGCCCCTGTTCGATGGACGCGATCAGGTCCTCGCCGATGACGAAGCGCTCGGCGAGTGACTTCTGTGTGTACCCCGCCGCCTCGCGGTGGACGGCGAGCAGCGCGCCCACCATCCTCATCGCCGAGGCGTTCCTCCGTGGTCGTCGCTTTGGGCTGCTCATGCCGTCCAACTCCCCACCTGAAGCCGTGCATTCACGCCGGGAACTCGTACAACGCTTCAGTACGACTTCACGTACAGCACCATGATGACCACGGAGTGTGACACTCGTCACGTGAATGAGGAAACTCCACCCCCGTCCGCCCCGGTGGTGCGGTGCAGCGTGAACCAGAACGTCGGGACCGGGTTCGTGCCGGGCGTCACGTCGGTCAGCTGCCACCCGGGAAACCTGGCGCGGAGTTCGTCCGCGGTGACGCCGGAGATGGGGTCGTCGAATGCCTCGGGCCCGTACCCGAACATCAGCAGTCGTGCGCCGGGGGCGGCACGGTCCGTGAGGCCGGTGGCGTAGGCGTCGCGGCGGTGCGGTGGGATCCCGCAGTAGCAGCTCAGGTCGAAGAACAGGTCGTACGGTCCTGGGACGCCCACCTCGTCGAGTCGGGTGGCGTCCCCGCATAGCACCGTGACGTCCGCTCCGGCCGCGGCGGCCTTCTCCCTCGCCTGCAGGACCGCGCGGTCGACCAGGTCGACGGCCGCCACCCGCCAGCCGTGCCGGGCCAGATAGACCGCGTTGGTGCCGGTGCCGCAGCCGAGTTCGAGGGCCTGACCAGGCGTCAGGGCGTCGGGCCCTTCCACCAGCGCCACGAGTTCGGGCGGCGTGACGCCGCTGTCCCACGGCGGCGTGCCGTCCCGGTAGTAGTCCTCCAACGCGCGGCGCACGGCCGCCTCTTGGTCGAGCTCCGCAGCCGTTCGGGTCTCGCTCATTCCTGCCCCTCCAAGAATCTAGAGTCCAACTCTAGTTGCTGGCTCTAGAGTTAGACTCTAGTCATGGACGCAGTCAAGGGATTCGACGAGCGCAACGCCAAGCGCCCAGATGGGCGGGCCGAGCGCTCGCGGCGCACTCGGGAGAAGATCGTCGCGGCGGCGCGGGACCTGTTCGTCGTGCAGGGGTACGGGGCGACGAGTCTTCAGGAGGTCGCGGACCGCGCGGGCGTGGCCGTCCAGACCGTGTACTTCGTGTTCCGCAACAAGCGCGCGCTGTTCAAGGACGTCGTCGACACGTCCATCGCGGGCGATGCCGAACCGGTCGCCACGATGGACCGCGACTGGTTCCGTGCCGCGTGCGCCGAGCCCACCGCGGCCGGGCAACTGCGCGTCCACGTGCACGGCGTACGCGAGATCCTCGGCCGGGTCGCTCCGATCATGCCGCTGATCGCGGCCGCCGCGGCCACCGACCCGGAGATCGCCGCGCAGTGGCCCGCCGACCCGGACCCGCGCTACACGGTCCAGCACGCGGCGGCGAAGGCCCTGACCGCCAAGCCCGACGCCCGCCCGGACGTCGACGCCGTCCGCGCCGCCGACCTGCTGTACGGGCTGCTCAGCCCCGAGCTGTACCTGATCTTCGTCCGCGACCGCGGATGGTCCCCCGACGCCTGGGAGGAGTGGGCCCGCGAGACCCTCACCGCCCACCTCTGTGCCTGATCGCGACACCGACGGCGAACTCGATCATAGCACCCCGTACGGTGTTTTACGCACACCGCACTCGGTGTGCCCGATCGAAGCCCGGGCGTGCGGGCCGTCGTCGTCTCGCGAAGGAAGTGCATGTACCCTCCGATTCCCACAGCGGCTTGGTGGGTACTCGCCTTCGCTTCTTGTGCGGCTCTCGTCGCCGCGTTCCTCCCTCTCGCGTCAGGCCCTGGCCAGCGGGCCCGGATCTGGCTGATGCCGCCGGTCATGGCGTTGGTCGCGGGCGGGTTCACGATCGTCCGGGGGCACGACCCCGACACCATTCTGTCGCTGTTTGTGGCGGCCGGTCTGGGCCTGGCCCTTTCCACGGTCGGGAACCGGAAAACGCTGAAGAAGATCAACCACGACAAGGTGCTGTACGGCGAACTGACCGACCCCATGGAACGACCGTTTCCGATGCGAATCGTCTACCAATGCATCGGCGCGATCGTCCTGATGTTCGTGGTCGCCGGGTGGCTACGGGGTGCCAACGTGGTCGCCGGGCTCGTCCCGTAGCCCGGATGGCGCTCGCTCTGACGGCTGCTCCGGCCGGTGCGGCGGTCGCCCACTTCACCCTGCGGGGAGTTGCCGTGACGAGTGGCGAGCGACCGTAGGACCGCGTCATAGGACTGCGTCGTAGGACTACGTCTTTGGTGCCGATCCACCCGGGCCTGCGGTCCGATTCGCCGAGCCCCGGCGCTGGTTAGCGTCACACCATGCGAATAGGACTACTTGGCACCGGCAATGTCGCTCAAGCACTGGCCCACGGTTGGCGTGCCGCGGGACACGACGTACTCCTCGGCTCGCGGCAGCCCGAGGAACGGAAAGGCCTCGGTCTGCCCGTGGCGGGCCTGAACGAGACAGCCGCCCACGCGGAGGTACTGGTCAACGCCACCCCGGGGGCCGTCTCCGTGGAACTGCTGCACTCCATCGGGGCACCGGCGCTGGCCGGCACCCTGCTGATCGACGTCGGGGTCGGCCTCACCGACGACTTCACCGAACTCTCGCACCCCAACAGCAGCCTGAGCGAACAGATCCAGGAAGCCTTCCCCCTGACCCCCGTCGTCAAGACGCTGTGCACCATGGACTCCACCGTGATGACCGCCCCGGGCGGTCTCGAAGGACCGAGCACCGTCTTCCTCTCCGGCGACGACGCCGAAGCCAAACGGACCACCGGCCGGCTGCTCACCGACCTCGGCTGGCTCCCGTCGTGGCAGCTGGACATCGGCGGCATCACCACCGCACGCGGACAGGAGCACTTCGCCCTGCTGTTCATGGGCATCGCGGGCGGTCTGGATGCCCACACGTTCAACATCAAGGTGGTCACCCGCCCCGCTTGACCTGAACCTTGGTTGACGTACGAGAGTCGTGTCATCGAACGGCGAGACGAGGAGATTCCGATGACACAGCCCAGGATCCTGGTGACCGGCGCGACGGGAAAGGTCGGCGGCGCGGTGGTGGCCCAACTGTATGCGGCGGGCGTGCCTGTACGGGCGCTGGTGCGAGGGGAGGCGGACTTCCCTGAGGGCGTGCGGGCGGTGCGCGGCGATCTCGGTGATCCCGCGTCGCTGGGCCCGGCACTGGAGGGCGTCGATACGGTCTTCCTGGTGTGGCCGTTCCTGAGCGCCGAGGGTGCGTCGGACGTGATCGACGTGATCGGGAAGCACGCTCGACGGGTGGTGTACCTGTCGTCCGCCGGGGTCGGGAACGAGCAGGAGGAGCCCGGCGAGGCGATCACCATGTTCCACACGGAGCTGGAGCGGCTGATCGAGGCATCGGGCCTGGAGTGGACGGCGCTGCGGCCCACCGGGTTCGCGAGCAACACGCTGGGCTGGGCGGAGGAGATCCGCACCACCGGTGCGGTGCGGGCGCCGCTGGCAAGGCTGGCCCGCCCGCTGATCCACGAGGCGGACATGGCCGCGGTCGCCGTTCAGGCACTGACGACCGATGCCCTGCTCGGCGCCCGCCCCCTGCTCACCGGCCCCGAACTGGTCACCCAGGAACGGCAGTTGGCGCTGATCGGCGACGCGATCGGGCGCCCGCTGCGGTTCGAGGAGATCACGTTGGAGGCGGCCGCCGAGCAGATGAGGGCCGCCGGTTACCCGGCGGAGCTGGTGGAGGCCATAGTTCCGGCCCAGGCGGAGATGCTCGCCCATCCAGAGCCGGTCAACGATGAAGTGGAGCGCATCACGGGCACCCCGGCCCGTACCTTCCAGGAGTGGGCGGTGGACCACGCGGCGGACTTCCGCTGAGGGGGGCGTCCGTACGCGCGGGAACGGATGCTGGAGCGGCCGTCGGGGTCCCGAACCCGTACAACCCATCGGTACGACTTCACGTACTGCTCCGCGACGGCCACGGACTGTGACCCTCCTCGCGTGAATCAGAAAACTCCACTCCCGTCCCGGCGGGAGCCACGTGAACGCTTCTACCGGCGCGAACGCCAGTCCGTGCCCCAGGCCCGCGCCTTCGCGCGTACCGCGCTGAACGGCTGGGGGATCCATGACCGGGCGTACGAAATCGCGCTCTGCGTCAGCGAGTTGACGACGAACGCGCTGCTGCACGGCGTGCCGCCCGGGCGCGGGTTCCTGCTGTGCCTGAGCCACGACGGCGGCGTACTGAGGATCGAGCTGCACGACAGCGGCGGCGGCTGGCCCATGCCCGGCACGGACGTCGGCGGGGACGGTGACGCCGAGTCGGGGCGCGGCCTGCTGCTCGTGGCCGCCCTCGCCGACAAGTGGGGCGTGGTGGAACGCGACCCCGGCAAGATCGTGTGGTGCGAGTTCGTCACGGACGTGCCCGGTGTCAGCGGGCGAACTTCTCGACGGCCGCGGGGGTGACCGGGGTGAAGAAGTTCACCAGGTTGCCGTCGGGGTCGCGGAAGAGCAGTGACCGGTTGCCCCAGGGCATGGTCGTGGGCTCCTTGACGAACTCGGGGACGACGCCGGTCAGGTTCTCGTACACGCGGTCCACGTCGTCGACGAGGAACTCGATGATCACGCTGTGGTTGTCGGCCGGGCGGGATGAGCCCGGCGCGAACAGCGGGACGGTGCGGGTGCTCGCGATGGCCAGGGTCGCGCTGGCGGTCCTGAGTTCGGCGAAGTCCTCGGTGGACCAGGTCGCGGGGGTGCCGGTGGCCTTCTCGTAGAACTCGACGAGGCGGGCGACGTCGCCG
The DNA here is from genome assembly GCF_008704495.1 of Streptomyces kanamyceticus. Taxonomy (NCBI): domain Bacteria; kingdom Bacillati; phylum Actinomycetota; class Actinomycetes; order Kitasatosporales; family Streptomycetaceae; genus Streptomyces; species Streptomyces kanamyceticus. The sequence goes on along the minus strand of NZ_CP023699.1, from coordinate 2,563,962 downwards.
GTGATGATCCGGATCGAGACGAAGTCCATGGTGTTCTCCCTGGGCGTGCGGAGGGCGGTGTGTTCGGTGCACTTCGCACGCTAGAACATATAGTGGACAGATTCGGTCCAGTATTCGTGTTCGCGGGAGGGCTCGCACCATGTCCAGAACCACCGGCCGCGTGCTGACCCTCCTGGAACTGCTGCAGTCGGGCGGCACCCGGACGATGGGGGAGCTCGCCGACCGGCTCGGCGTCGACGGGCGCACCGTGCGGCGGTACGTGGAGCAGCTGATCGAGCTCGACGTACCCGTCGAGGCGGTGCGCGGGCGCTACGGCGGCTACCGCCTCGGCCCCGGCTACCGCCTGCCCCCGCTCATGCTCAGCGACGACGAGGCGCTCGCCGTGCTGCTCGGCCTCGTCGCGGGACGCCGGGCGGGACTGACGACCGCGACGGCCACGGCGGGCGAGACGGCGGCGGCCAAGATCCGGCGGGTGCTGCCCGCGCACCTCGCCCACCGGCTCGACACGGTCCTGGAAGCGCTCGCCTTCACGGAACCCTCCGGCGAGTTCGCCGCCCCCGACGCCGAGGTCCTGCTCGCCGTCGCCGACGCGGTACGGCACCGCAGGCCGGTCTCGATCAGGTACACGGACCGCGAAGGGCGGTGCGGCGACCGCGTGCTGCATCCCTATGGGGTCGTGTCGCACGCGGGACGGTGGTACGTCACCGGCGAGGACCCCGGGGTCGGTGAGGACCGCACCTTCCGGCTCGACCGCGTCACGGGCGCCAGGGCCCTGCCCGGTTCCTTCGACGAGCCCGCGGGGCCGGACCCGGCGCGGCGCGTCCTGTCCGGATTCGCCACGGCGGCGTACCGGTACGAGGTGACCTTGCGGATCCACGGGACGGTCGGGCAGATCAGGGCCCGGCTCCCGGCGAGCGTCGCGGAGCTCGCGTCCGGGGCGGGCGCGGACCCCGGGGCGGAGTGCTGGCGGCTCGTCGAACTGCGGGCGGAGCGGCTCGACTGGCTGCCGCCCGTACTCGCCTCCCTCGACCGCCCGTTCACCATCGAACGCCCCGACGAACTGCGCGACCTCGTCGTAGAGTTCGCCGACCGCCTCGCGGCCCGCGCCCGGGGCGCCGCGACCGACCGGAGTGAGCCGGGACAGCGGGAGGGGCGGGAGTGAACCAGCCACTCCCGCCCCCACCGTGCTGATGGGACCGATCAGCTCAGGAGCTCCACCTCCGCGAGCGTCCCCTTACCGTCCGGCACGAGCCGATAGTGCGCGTACGTGCCCGGCTTGTCCACCGTGAAGACCCGGGTCTGCTTGTCCCAGGCGAAGGACTCACCGGAGCGCTTGTCCAGCTCCTTCCACTCCTCGCCGTCCTTCGCCCCCTGGAGGACCCAGCCGCGCGGCGCCTTCGCCTTGTCGGTGGACGACGTCAGCGTGTACTGCACCGCCTTGGTCGCCTTGCCGACGGGGAGCTCGATCGCCGAGCCCGAAGTGGCGTCCGTGGCCGAGGAGTCGTCGAAGAGCGCGCCCTCGCCCTTGAGGACGTCCTTCCTCGGCGACGGCACCTTGTCGTCCTGGGTGACCGACGTCGGCTGGGCGTTCTTGCCCGAGCCCCACGCCGACGGCTTCGGGCCCATGTCGAACTCCAGGACGCCGCCGTTGGCTATCAGCTTGTGCGGGAGCGCGGTCGACGTCCACTTCTTGCCGTTGACCTTGAGACCCTGGACGTAGATGTTCTTCGCGCTGTTCTTCGGCGCCTTGACGACCAGGTCGCGGCCGTTGTCCAGGTGGACCGTCATCTTGGTGAACTGCGGCGAGCCGATCGCGTATTCACCGCTGCCCATCACCAGCGGGTAGAAGCCGAGCGAGGAGAAGAGGTACCAGCCCGACTGCTCGCCGTTGTCCTCGTCGCCGTGGTAACCCTGGCCGATCTCGCTGCCGGTGTAGAGGCGGGAGAGGACCTCGCGGACCTTCTCCTGCGTCTTCCACGGCTGCCCGGCCGCGTCGTACATGTACGACGCGTGGTGGGCGACCTGGTTGGAGTGGCCGTACATGCCCATGCGGACGTCACGCGCCTCCGTCATCTCGTGGATGACGCCTCCGTAGGAACCCGCGAACTCGGCGGAGCCGGTCTCCGGAGTGGCGAAGTACGTGTCGAGCTTGTCGCCGAGACCCTTGCGGCCGCCGTACAGATTGGCCAGGCCGCGGGAGTCCTGCGGGGCGGTGAAGGCATAGCCCCAGGCGTTGGTCTCCGTGTAGTCGTGGCCCCACACGCGCGGGTCGAACTTCTCCGAGGGGACGCGCCACACGCCCTTGCCGTCCTTGCCCTGGAAGAAGCCGGGCTTCGTGCCCGCGCCCGCCGCCTTGTCGTCGAAGAGGTTCACGTAGTCACGGGCACGGTTGAGGAAGTACGCGGCCTCCTCCTTGTAGCGCTTCTTGCCCGTCTTCTTGAAGAGGGCGTCGCCCATGCGGGAGATGCCGTAGTCGTTGAGGTAGCCCTCAAGCGCCCAGGAGAGACCCTCGTGGGTCTCGCTCGGGGTGTAGCCGAGGAACGGGGACTTCTCCATGCCCTTGCGGCCGACGCCCGCACTCGACGGCACGACCGTCGCGTTCTTCACCGCCGCGTCGTACGCCGCCTCGGCGTCGAACTTCACGCCCTTGACGTACGCGTCGGCGAACGCGACGTCCGACGAGGTGCCCGTCATCAGGTCCGCGTAGCCCGGCGACGACCAGCGCGAGGTCCAGCCGCCGTCCTTGTACTGCTGCACGAAGCCGTCGACCAGCTCGCCCGCCTTCTTGGGGGTGAGCAGGGAGTACGCGGGCCAGGTCGTGCGGTACGTGTCCCAGAAGCCGTTGTTGACGTACGGCTTGCCCTCGACGATCTTCGCGCCCGTGTGGGTCGGGGTGTCGGTCCCGGTCCCCGGCGAGAACGGCGACGCGTACTTGTAGGTCGGCTTGCCGCCCTTCGAACCGACCTTCTCGAAGCCGGAGTTGGGGTAGAGGTACAGGCGGTACAGGGACGAGTAGAGCGATGTCCGCTGGCCCTCGCTCGCGCCCTCCACCTCCACCTTGCCGAGGATGTCGTCCCACTGCCCCTGCGCGCGGTTCTTCACGCGGTCGAAGGAGGTGCCGGACGGGATCTCCTGCGCGAGGTTGTCCTTCGCCTGGTCCAGGCTGATCAGGGACGTGGCTATGCGCAGGTTGACCGTGCGGTCCTTGCCCGCGTCGAAGCGCAGGTAGCCGGTGACGTCGCCGCCACCGCCGCCCTCCAGCTTGCCGCCCGCCGTGACGTCGTCGTCGAAGACGCCGTACACGAACATGCGCGTCGCGCCCGTCGACAGGCCGGACTTGACGTCGGAGAAGCCGGAGACGGTCCCGTTCTCCTTGTCGAGGGTGAGGCCGCCCTTCTCCGAGACGTTGTCGAAGATCACGCTCGTGTCGTCACCGGGGAAGGTGAACCTCATCATCGCGGCGTGGTCGGTCGGCGCCATCTCGGTCTTGAGGCCGTTCTCGAACGTCACGCCGTAGTAGTGCGGGCGCGCCGTCTCCTTCTCGTGCTTGAACGGCAGCGCCCGCTTGGTGCGCGACGCGCTCGGGGTGTCCTTGTCGACCGACGGCATCACCTGGAACGTCTGCCGGTCGCCCATCCACGGGCTCGGCTCGTGGCTCGCGCTGAACGCCTGGATCGTCGGCAGGTTGTCGTCGTTGTTGCCGCGCGCGTAGTCGTAAAGCCAGCTCAGGGAGCCCGCGTTGGTCACCGGGGTCCAGAAGTTGAAGCCGTGCGGGACCGCGGTGGCGGGGAAGGTGTTGCCGCGCGAGAAGCCGCCGCTGGAGTTGGTGCCGCGGGTCGTGTCGGCGTAGTCGGAGGGGTGCGCCTTCGGCTTCGCGGGCGCCTTCTCCTTCAGGGACACGTCGTCGAGCCAGCCGCGGAACTTCGCGGGACCCTTGGGGGAGTCGTACGCGAGCAGCACCCGGTCGACGGTCTTGCCGCCCGCGACCTGTCCGATGCGCGCCTCGATGTTGTTCCACTGGTTGACGTAGAGCGCCTTGGAGGAGCCCTGGCCCTGCGGGGTCAGCGGGAAGCCGTGCTGGTCGACGGCCTTGAGGTCGCTGAGGTAGGTGCCGTCGGTGAAGGCGAGGTCCACGGAGACGTTCGTGGCCGCGTAGTCGAGGTCGCCCTCGGCCATGGAGGGGAAGACGCGGTAGCCGAGCTCGGTGTCGCGACCGACCTTCACATCGACGTCGAAGACCTTGTTGTACGAGTAGCCGCGTCCTTCCGCCTTGTGGCTGCCCGCGTAGCGCAGTGCGTGCTTCCCGGTGAAACCGGCACGCGACTTCGCGGTGGGGGAGCCGCTCGGGCCGCGGTCCACCAGGCTGAGCATGTCCTCGGGGGCGGGGGCCTCCGTGCCGCCCACCGACAGCTGGACGTCGGCGAGTTGGAGGGCGTCGTCGGCGCCGTTGTTCGCGGTGACGTCGAGGCGGTAGTGGGCGTACGGCTCCTCGTTCTCGAAGTCGTACTTCTTCGTTTTGTGGCGGCCGTCGAAGGTCTCGCCCTTGCGCTCGTCGAGGACCTTCCAGTCCTTGCCGTCGGTGGAACCCTTCAGGGTCCAGTCCTTCGGGTCGCGCTCGGCGTGGTCGTTGGCCGAGGTCAGCGCGTACGTCACGACCTTCGCGGGCTCGTCCAGGTCGAACTCGGCCCAGCCGTCCTTCGTGAACGTCAGCCACTTGCTGGTGGCTTCGCCGTCGACGAGGTTCGCCGCGACCTCGCCCGAGCCGGTGTTCTCGCCGCTCGCCCGGACCTCGGTGACGTGGTCGTTCACACTCCCGGGCAGGCCCGAGCTGAACGCGCCGTTCACGCCCGCGGCCTTCTTCTTGCCGTCCGGTCCCGTCTCGACGGTGTTCAGCCAGTCCGGCTGGGCCTCACCCTCCTCGAAGGACGACACGAACTGCCGGTCGGCCCGAGGCTTTTGCTCCGGCCCGGCGACGGCGGCCCCTTGTGCCCCCACGACGAGCGCGAGCCCCAGCGCTCCGGCGCCCGCGGCTGAACGGTGGTGTCTATATCGAGGTCTACGTGCCCTGTGCGGCATCCCCGAGCCCTCCCCTTGCAAGTTGGACAACGTTGTCACGAGCAGTGCGCAAGGTCTAGTAGGGCGTCAAGTGGCTTGTGGTGTCAAGGTTGTTGCCGAGGGCGGCGGGGGCCGGGGGCCGGGGGCGGCTGGGGGCTGGCTTCGTGTGCGGGTCGGCGTGGGCTGGGCGCGCGGTTCCTCGCGCCCCTATGGGCGGCCGCCTGTGCGTCTCCGTAGGGGTGGGCCCTGTCGGGGGTGCGGGGAGCTGCGTGAGCGGCCATGGTGTGCCCGCAGGGAAAGGTCGACCCCCGCACAAGGGGCCCACCCGGCGCGGACGCACAAGCCTCCCGTATCCGCGAGGTCTCAACTCGGACAAGCCTGCAGACCAAACGTGTATTCGATCTTGCCCAGTTAAGTGCGAGTGGACTATACCTGTCGGCATTCGCCCGGCCGTTGGCCTGAGTCCTGGAGAGAGCGAGGACTTGAGCGTGACTCCACCCACGACTGAAGCCGCGGGCTTTCTGCGACGGCGGCTAAGTCTCCGCGCAGAGGGCCAGCCCGGCCCTGTGCAAGACGTTCAATGCGCCTGCGTGGTCCGCGTTCGCGACGAACCCGCAGGAGACGCATGCGAACTTCGCTTGGGTGGTGCGGTTCTCCTTCGCGACGTGCCCGCAAACGGGGCAGGTGCGGGAGGTGTCGCGGGCATCCACCGGGATCAGTCGGCGACCGGCACTCTCAGCCTTGCTCGCCGGAATCCTGAGGAACTGTCCCCAACCCACGTCCAGAATGCTGCGGTTCAGACCGGCTTTGGCGGCGGCCCCGTTCGGCAGGAAGCTGCCTTCTCGGTCGGGATCCGGCCTGGGCGAGGGTCTCTTGGTCATGCCCGCTGTGTTCAGCTGCTCGTGCCCGATCACATCGTGCGAGATGATCAGTGTGTTCGCGGTCTTGTGGTGGTGGTCCAGCCGCTGACGTCGGATCTTCGCGTGCAGCTGGGCGACCTTCCGGGCTGCTGCTCTGCGCTTCTTCGTGCGGCGGCGGGTGCGCTGGGGGAAGGTGCTGAGGTGCCGCTGAGCCTCGGCGAGTTGGTCCATCGTCGACTGCAGGAACCGCGGGTTCTCTTCGTAGTTGCCGTTGGAGTCGGTGAAGAAGCGCGTCGTGCCCAAGTCGACCCCAACCATGGAGTTGGTGGCGGGCAGAGGTTCGGCAGGGACGTCGTCGCAGGCAAGGACTACGAACCAGCGTCGACCCTCACGCTTGATGCTGATGGTCTTGACCCGGCCACGCACAGGCCGGTGTTGGAGCACCCGTACGTGCCCCACGCCTTGCAGTCGTACGCGAGTCAACCGGTCGTGCGGGGTCGAGTCCCAGCGGCAGCCGTCACCATTCTTGGGGAACTCGACGGTGTCGAAGTGGCCCGCGCCCTTGAAACGTGGGTACCCGGGGTTGTCCCCGGACTTGATCCGCCGGAAGAACGCCGCGAAGGCGGTGTTGAGGCGCCGCAGGGTGGCCTGCTGGCTGGAGAAGGACCAGCGGCCCTGATGTTCCGGGTCGAACGCCCGGATCTCTTTGAGCTGGGCGGACTGCTGTCCGTACTGGATCGAGGTCTTCGAGCCGTGCCGCCAGGCGTCCCGACGCTCCTGCAACGCCGCGTTGTACAGCGAGCAGTGGTCCTTGAGCATGCTCCGGAGCGTCTGTTCCTGGCGCGCCGTCGGTCGCATCAGGAACCTGTAGCTACGACGCACGGCCGTTCACCCCCTTTCGATTGCGCAGCCTAGATGCCGCCACTGACATCCGTGTCGATCCGTAACGAAAGCCGAGGGCAGAGTAGTGGGATCCACCAGCGTCAACCGTCGTGAGGTCATGAAGAGGGCGGCGGCCGCCGGGCTGCTCGCGGTGCCTGCTGTCGGGCTGCTCAGTTCCTGCGCCAGCGGAGGCGGCGACGAGAACAAGGCCGAGAAGGGCGAGAAGTCCAAGAAGAATCCGCTCGGCGTGAAGACGGACGCGGGGCTCACGGTCTACATCTTCAACGGCGGATACGGCGACAAGTACGCCCAGTTCGTCACGGACATGTACGCCAAGAAGTACCCCAAGGCCGAGCCGGACCAGAAGGCCACCGAGAAGATCGCCACCCAGGTCCAGCCGAAGCTCGTCCGCGGCAAGCCCACGGCGGACGTCGTCAACAACTCCGGCGCCGACGAGATGAACATCGGCAAGCTGGTGCACAACAAGCAGGTCGCCGACCTCGGCGAGGTGCTCGACGCGCCCTCGTGGGACGACCCGAAGGTCACCGTGCGCGAGACCCTGGTGCCGATCGTCGAGGAGATGGGCCGCTTCGGCGGCAAGCCGTGCTACCAGCTCAACATCGCGCTGACGGTGTACGGGAACTGGTACTCCAAGAAGCTCCTTGAGCAGGGCCTCGACTCGGAGTATCCCAAGACCTGGGACGCCATGCTCGCGGTCTGCAAGAAGGCCAAGGCCAAGGGCATCCACGGCTGGAGCTACCCCGGAGGACACCCGCGCTACATGTTCTTCAGCATGTACGCGATGTTCGCCCAGCGCGGCGGCCGTGACGTCATCACGGCGATGGACTACCTGGAGCCGACCGCCTGGAAGAACGACGCCGTCAAGGACGTCTTCGAGGCGTGGGAGGAACTGGTCGCCAAGAAGTACGTGCTGACCGGCTTCGACGGCACCGAGGCGCACACCGAGATGCAGACCGCCTGGACGAAGGAGGGCAAGTGCGTCTTCGTGCCCGACGGTTCCTGGGTGGAGAACGAGGCGAAGGACACCACGCCCAAGGACTTCGAGATGACGGTGGGCGCGACCCCGTCGCTCGACTCCGGCGACAAGATGCCCTTCGGCACGCTCTACGCCCCGGCCGGTGAGCCGTTCATCGTCCCGGCCAAGGCCGAGAACCGCCAGGGCGGCCTGGAGTGGATGCGGATGATGTACAGCAAGGAAGCCGCCCTCAACCTCTTCAAGGAGGTCGGCTCGCTGCCCGTCGTCAAGGGCGCCATCGACGGCCAGCAACTGCCGTCGGGTACGGCGAGCGCGAAGGCGGCCATCGAGGCGGCGGGCGACAACATCGTCATCCCCAAGTTCTTCGACTGGTACAACGAACTGTTCCGCGAGGACTTCAACAACATGATCCACAAGTTCATGCAGGGCCAGATCGGCGCCAAGCAGGCGATGGACACCATGCAGAAGGCCTCGGACCGGATCCTCAAGGACCCCGACATCACCAAGATCAAGAAGGCCTGACCGGGCGGGCGGGGCTGAGCACCGTGAAGACCGACACCCGGGTGGGCGATTCCCCACCTCGTAAGAAGCAGGCGGATCCCAGGCCCGGGCCGAGGCCGGTGAACGGGCTGTTGTTCGGCCTGGCCATCGTGCTGCCGCCCCGATTCACGCCCGAACGCGTCCGCTACGACCGGCGCTACCGCACGCTCGACAAGTACCGCTTCATCGTGGGCTTCCTCGCCGTGCCGCTCGCGTTCTACGCGCTGTTCGTGATCTCGCCCTTCCTCCAGGCGATCTACTACTCGTTCACCGACTGGTCCGGCGGTCCGGTCGCGAACTTCATCGGGTTCGACAACTACCGCAAGATGTGGAACGACGACCGGTTCTGGGACTCCCTGCGGGTCAGCACCCTGCTCCTGGTCGTCGCGCCGGTCGTCACCCTCGTCCTCGGCATGTTCTTCGCCTACATGATCACCTCGGGCGGCCGGCACCGCAGGGGACGGGCCATCGCGGGCGTCGCGGGATCCTCGCTCTACAAGGTCGTCTACTTCTTCCCGCAGGTCCTGTCCGTCGCCATCATCGCCGTGGTGTGGGGGCGCGTCTTCAACACCAACAGCGGCCTGATCAACGGCGGCCTCGACAAGATCGGCATCAACGGACCCGCCTGGCTCGGCGGCGACGAGACACTCGGCCTGATCTCGCTGCTCATCGTGATCAGTTGGAGCTTCGTCGGCTTCTACGTCGTGCTGTTCTCCGCGGCGATGGGCTCGGTCCCCCAGGACATCTACGAGGCCGCGCTCCTGGACGGCGCGGGCCGCGCCCGCACCTTCTTCAGCGTCACCCTGCCGCTGATCTGGGACGCGGTGCGCACCGGCTGGATCTACATGGGCATCCAGGCGCTCGACACCTTCGCGATCTGCCTGGTCATGGTGCCCCCGCACGTACTGAAGGTGACCCCGGTCTTCCTCTACGAACGGTTCAGGGACGGCCAGTACGGCTACGCCACGTCCATCGGCGTCGTCCTTCTCGTCCTGAGCATGGCGTTCTCGCTGATCGTCATGCGGGTCGGGAACCGCGACCGGATCGAATACTGAGACCGCGGGAGCCGCAGCATCATGACCACGACCTCCACCACCGCGCCCCGCCCGAGCACCTCCGCCGCGCCACGCCGCGAGAAGGAGACGGGCGGCGCGCTGAACGTCTTCTCGCACGCCTTCCTCGTCCTGTGGGTGATCCTCGCCGCCGGGCCGCTGATCTGGGTCGCGCTCACCGCGTTCCGCCCCTCGGCCGAGATCCTCAGCGACCCGATGGGCTGGCCCTCCTCCTTCCACTGGGAGAACTTCAGCAACGCGTGGAACAAGGCCAATATCGGCCAGTACACGCTCAACTCGCTGATCATCCTGGCGGGTTCGCTGACCGGCACCATGCTGCTCGGCTCGATGGCGGCGTACGTCATCGCCCGCTTCACCTTCCCGGGCAACCGCGTCATCTTCATGCTCTTCGCGGGCGGCATGATGTTCCCGGTCATCCTCGCCCTGGTGCCGCTCTTCGCGGTCATGGAGAACTTCGGCCTCCTGGACACCAGGCCGGGCCTGATGATCGCCTACATCGCGTACTCCCTGCCCTTCACGACGTTCTTCCTGACCTCCTTCTTCCGTACGCTGCCCACCGGCGTCCAGGAAGCGGCCATGGTCGACGGGGCCTCGCACACCCGGACCTTCTTCCAGATCATGCTGCCGATGGCCAAGCCGGGCCTGGTCAGCATCGGCATCTTCAACTTCCTCGGCCAGTGGAACCAGTACCTGCTTCCGCTGCTCCTCAACAACGAGGACGAGAAGAGCTACGTGCTGCCCCAAGGGCTCGCGTCGCTGGCCGTCTCGCAGGGTTACCGGGGCGACTGGGGCGCGCTCTTCGCGGGCCTGACGATCGCGATGGTGCCGGTGCTCGTGGTGTACGCCGTCTTCCAGCGGCAGGTTCAGGCCGGTCTGACCGCGGGGGCCATCAAGTGAGCCCGGACGTGCGGTATTTCAGCTTGGCCACGAAAGTGGTCTAGGCCTGTTGCGGGAAAACAGGACGAGTAGTCTCGGCGCCACGCCGCCGCGGGGAGCGCGCGTTCGCCCGCGTTCAAGTCGACACCGATGTCAAAGGGTTGGTCAGCAATGAGGAATCGAATAATCGCCACCGGTGCGGCAACGCTCGCCATGGCCATGGGACTCAGCGCCTGCAGCGGCGACAGCGACAGCGGCGACAGCAAGACGATCAAGCTCGTCGCCGCGGACTACGGCGACAAGGCCTCCAACGCCTCCAAGGTGTACTGGGCCGAGGTCAAGAAGGAATTCGAGAAGGCCAACGAGGGCTACAAGGTCGACGTCCAGGTCATCAACTGGAACGAGATCGACAAGTCCGTGAAGAACATGATCCAGGCGGGCAACGAGCCCGACCTGCTGCAGACCGGCGGCTATGCCGACAAGGTCGCGGACGACCTGCTGTACAAGGCGGACGACGTCCTCTCGCGCGAGACCCGTGACAACCTCATCCCGTCCTTCGCCAAGGCGGGCGAGGTCGACGGCACCCAGTACGGCATCCCGTGGGTCTCCTCCAGCCGCGTGATGTTCTACAACAAGGCGGTCTTCAAGAAGGCGGGCATCAAGAACCCGCCGAAGACCTGGGACGAAGTCGCCGCGGACGCCAAGAAGATCAAGGACAAGAAGGCCGCGGAGACGCCCTACGCCCTGCCGCTCGGCCCCGAGGAGACCCAGGGCGAGTCGATGATCTGGGAGCTCGGCAACGGCGGCGGCTTCACCGACGCGGACGGCAAGTACACGCTGGACAGCGCGAAGAACGTCGAGACCTTCGACTGGCTGAAGACCAAGCTGGTCAAGCCCGGCCTCACGTACGCCAACCCCGCGTCCACCGACCGCAAGACGGCCTTCGCGGACTTCGCGGCCGGCAAGGTCGGCATGCTCAACGGCCACCCGAGCCTGATCCAGATGGCCAAGGAGGGCAAGGTCGACTACGGCGTCGCGCCCATCCCCGGCAAGACGGGCCCGCTGGACAGCACCCTCGGCGTGGCCGACTGGATGATGGCGTTCAAGGACGGCGGCGCGGAGAAGGAGGGCGTGAAGAAGTTCCTGGACTTCACGTACTCCAAGAAGATGCTGGCGTTCGACGAGATGTACAACCTCATGCCGGTCACCAAGGACGCCCTGAAGCAGATGAGCGACAGCGGCAAGCACAAGGACCTGGAGCCGTTCTTCCAGGTGCTGCCGAACGCCAAGTTCTACCCGCTGGGTGAGACCACCTGGGACCTGGTCTCCGCCGAGATCAAGAAGACCGGCGGCAAGGCCGTGTCCGACGACCCGAAGCAGGTCCTCGGCGACCTCCAGAAGAAGGCGGAGTCGGCGGAGGCCGAGGCCAAGTAGCCGTACCCGCCGCGTAGTTCCCCACGTTCACCCAGTTCGCAAGGAGACCTTGTGTCACTGAAGGCCCCTCCGTCCCCGGCCGACGCCGGCCGGGGACGGGGCGGGCGCGCACCCAGGCCTGTGAGCCGCCGCAGCGGCATAGCCAGGCTTGGCCCGCTGCCCTGGATCGCGCCCGTCATCCTGCTGATCCTCGCCGTGGTCGTCTGGCCCGTCGTCGAGCTGATCCGTACCTCGTTCCTCAACATCTCCATCGCCGGCAAGGTGCGCGGCAGCGCCGGGACCGACAAGTTCAAGAAGCTCTTCGAGGAGAGCGACTTCGGGTCCGTCCTCATGTGGACCGTGGTGTGGACGGTCGTCGTCGTCACCGTGACGATGCTGCTCTCGCTGGCCCTCGCCCAGCTGTTCAACCAGCGCTTCATCGGCCGCCGCGTCGCCCGCTGGGCACTCATCGCCCCCTGGGCGGCCTCCGTCCTGATGACGTCCATCGGCTTCAAGTGGATGCTCAACCAGACCGCGGGCGTGCTCAACACCGTGATGCTCGACCTCGGTCTGATCGACAGCTCCAAGGACTGGCTGGGCAAGGCGGAGACCGCCTGGCCCTGGATGATGGCCGTCGCGGTCTTCGTCTCGCTCCCGTTCACCACGTACACGCTGCTCGCCGGGCTCCAGACCATCCCGCAGGACGTCTACGAGGCGTCGCGCATCGACGGGGCGGGATCCTGGCAGACCTACCGCCACATCACCGTGCCGATGCTGCGGCCCGCCTTCCTCGTCGGCGTCGTCATCAACCTCATCAACGTCTTCAACTCCTTCCCGATCATCTGGGCCATGACCCAGGGCGGGCCCGGCTACGACACCTCCACGTCGATGGTGTTCATGTACAAGCTGAAGGAGACCGACATCGGTGAGTCCGCGGCCATGTCGGTCGTCAACTTCCTGATGGTCGTGGTGCTCGTGCTGATCTTCCTGAAGGTCAGCCGGTGGAACGAGGAGGACTGATGGCCACCGCGACGGCGACCCGCCCCGCGCCCCGGAAGGACGGCGGGCCGAAGCGGCCCAAGCGCACGTTCCGGCCCCGCACCCTGGTCTACACGGCCCTCGCCTGGCTCCTCGCGGCGATCTTCCTGGCGCCGTACCTGGAGATGATCGTCACCGCGCTGCGCCCCAAGGAGGAGCTGCGCGACCGCACGTACCTGCCCAAGAACCTGGAGTGGGCCAACTTCATCGACGTGTGGAAGGAGTCCGACCTCGGCCAGAACCTCCAGGTCACGCTCCTGGTGGCGGGCGGCGCCACGCTGCTCGTGCTCCTCGTCTCGCTGCCCGCCGCGTACTACACGGCGCGCATGCGCTACCGGGGCCGCAAGCTCTTCCTCCTGCTCGTCCTGGTCACCCAGATGTTCCAGCCGACGGCCCTCCTGGTCGGTCTCTACCGCGAGTTCCACCAGCTGGACATGCTCAACTCGGTCTGGACCCTGATCCTCACCAACGCGGCGTTCAACCTGGCCTTCGCGGTGTGGATCCTGACGGCGTACATCTCCTCGATCCCCCCGGAGCTCGAAGAGGCCGCCATGGTCGACGGCACGAGCCGCTTCGGCGCGATGATCAAGGTGACGCTGCCGCTGGCCCTGCCGGGCGTGGTGACGGCCGTGATCTTCACCTTCATCACGTCCTGGAACGAGTTCGTGATGGGCCTGACCCTGACCACCCAGCCGGACAAGCAGCCGCTGACGGTCGGCATCAACAACTTCATCGGCAACTACACGGTGCAGTGGAACTACCTGTTCGCCGCGTCCGTGGTCGCTATCGTTCCGGTCATCGTGCTGTTCGCGTTCATCGAGCGGCATGTGGTGTCGGGGCTTACGGCGGGGTCGGTGAAGTAACGCGTGATGGGGCGGGGCCAGTTGGATCAGGATCAGTTGACGCAGGACGTCCGGGGACTGTCCGACGAGGCCGCCGTCCAGGCGCTGGCGGCCGTGGTCGAGGAGCTGGGGCTCCTCGACGCGGCTCGTCGGTACGACTGGGACGACGCGGAGTTGGGCGAGACGCTGGATGCCGGGTATGTCGCGGAGTATCTGAGCCCCGCACAACCGGTGGCGTCCGAAGGGGAGTTGGCGCGCACCACTCTGATGTACGCGGCCTCCCTGGGGGAGGACATGGCGCGCACGGTGAAGGAGGCCGCCGACTTCGCCCGGTCGCCGGGGGAGCGGTCCCTGTTCGTGACGATCGGGGTGCCTGTGCTCGTCGTCGTACTCCTGCAGACCGAGGTGCTCGTGAAGCGGGACACGCGCGGGAAGTGGAGCCTGACCATCCATAAGAAGGCCATGAAGGACGCGGCCCTCGGGCGGGTGTTCACGGCGTTGCTCTCGCGGATCGGCGGGGGCCAGTAGACGGCGGCCGGTAGGGAGCGGGATGGCGGTCTCGGCAAGGGCGTCGTACGCGTGGCGCTGCGCGGAGTGCGACCGGGAGTGCACGGCCGTCGTGTGGCGCGTCGTCGACGCCCGCGAGCGCGCCGACGTCCTGGCGGCGGCGGGCCCGGGCCTCGCCTGGGCCGACTGCCCCGGATGCCGGGCGCGGGCGGACATCGACGCGCCGCTCCTGATCCTGCGGCCGGGTGTGACCGCACCCCTGCTGCTCGGGCTCTCCTTCGCCGAGCTCCAGGGTGACCCGGGCCCGTCCGGGGCTGCCCTCCTCGGGGAGGCCGAGCGGGCCGGGGCCTTCAGCGCGGGCGCCTTCGACGGGCAGGCGATCCCGCTGCCCCGCAAGCTGCTCCCGGTCGTCCTGGCCCGCGACCTCGACCGGGACCTGGCCGACCCCGAGGCGGCCCGCGCGCAGGTGGAGCCGCAGGGGCGGCCGGTGGCCGACAACTACGGGATGTTCCTCCAGTACCTCGCGCGGGATCGCGAGGACGCCGAGGTGGACGGGCTGCTCTACGCCGTGCTGACCAGCTTGCCGGACGACCTCGCCGAACTCCTGCGCAGACACCCCGAGTTGACGCGTGACACGGCAGTGCGTGACGCGGGGCGTGAGGAGTTGCGGGCGGCCCGTGGCACCCCGCTCGCCGACATCCTCGGGCGACGCCAGCAGCTCCTGGAAGACCTGAGCGACGGCCGTACGCCGCAGAGCGAGGCGCTGCGTCGCTACTTCGACTCCCTGAGCCGCTTCGGCGGCGATCTGCGCGAGCGGCTGGCGGAGCTGTACGAGTCGGCCTTCGCCGCCGAAGGGCTCGCGGGCATCGACGCGGCGCGCGAGGGCCTCGCGCTCGCCGCCGACCTCGGCGAGGAGGAGACGGAGACCTCGCTCGCGGAGCTGCTCGGCGAACGTCTGGTGGGCGCCGTGCACGCCGGGCTCGACGCCGACCTGTCCGAGGCGTTCGGGCTGCTGGAACACGCACTGGCCAGGCTGCCCGAGGGAAGCCTGGAGTGGGTGCGCACCGCCAACAACCTCGCCAGCGCCCACTACTCGCGCGACGACGGCGACCGCCTGGAGGTCTGGGAGACCGCCCGCGACCTGCTGGCGCGCGCGAGCCGCCTGGACCGCGGGGAACACCCCGAGTTCTGGGCGAGGATCCAGACCAACTACGGACTGCACCTGTCGGAGCGGCCGGGCGGCGATGCCACCGACCTCACCCTCGGCATCGACCACATCAGGGCCGGTCTCGAAGAGCGCTCCCCGGAGCGCTCCACCGTCAACTGGGCCTACTCCCTGGTCAACCTCGGCGTGCTTCTGTACCGCCGCGCGGAGCCCGACGACCTGCGCGAGGCGGAGCGCTGTTACCGCGACGCGCTCCACCACCTCGCCCCCGGCGACGACCCCGCCCTCTGGTCGCAGGCCCAGTGCAACCTGGCCGACCTGCTGCTGACCCGCGACCCGCCGGACGCCCACGGCGCGCGGGCCGCCGCGACCGCCGCGCACGACCTGTCCACGGCACGCCCCGGACTCCTCAACACCGGCCGTGTCACCTGGCTGCTCGCCCAGGCGAGCGATCTGCTCGAAGGCCGTGACAGTGCCGAGAGCACCCGGCTGCGCGGCGCGGCCCTGGCCGCGACCTCACCCGTCCTCGCGCCCTCGCTGTACCTGAACATCGCCAGGGAACTCGTCAACTCCTACGCGGAAGCGGAACGCTGGGACGAGGCCGCCGACATCGCCGCCGACATGCTGACCGCCGTGGGCGCGCTCTACGACGCCCAGGTCACCGTCGCGAGCCGCCGCGGCGTGCTCGTGCAGGTGGACAGGCTCGCCCGCTGGACCGCCTTCCTGCTTGCCCGCGCGGGCCGTCCCGAGCGCGCGGTGGAGGCGATCGAACGCGGTCTCGCCTGCGAGCTCTCGGTGGTGGCGGGGCGGGGCGCGGCGGACCTGGCGGAACTCGCACACGTCGACCCCGTCCTGGCCCGCCGCTACCGCGACGCGCAGGCCCGCTACGGAGCCTCGATCACCGAACCGTCCGCGATGACGCCCGCAGGACTCGCCCCGGCGGCACGCGAACAGGCCGTCGCGGAACGCTCCCTGCGCACGGTGGTCGAGGAGATCCGGACCATCCCCGGCTTCGAGGACTTCCTGCGCACCACCGAACTGCGGGACATCGCCAAGGCCGCGGGAGGAGTGCCGCTCGCCTATCTGGTGAACTCGCCCTGGGGCAGCTACGTCCTCGCGGTCACCGGCACGGAACCCGTCGTGCGGGCCGTGTACGTCCCCGAGGTGAGCAGCGTCAGCCTGCTGCACCTCCTCATCGTCGACCTGGAGGAAGAGTCCGCGGGGCTGTGGCTCGTACAGCAGGCCGGTGCGCTGAAGCGGCGCCGCGAGTTTCCCGCCACCCTGGAGCGGCTGTCGGCCCTCGCGCCGCTGCTGCGCCCGGTCGCCGAACTCCTCGCGGACGAGCCGCGCAAGGAAGCGGTCGTCGTGCCGACCGGCCTGCTCGGCCTCGTCCCGCTGCACGCCGTGCCGCTCGGCCCCGGTCCCGACCGCGTCGTCGACGACATCGGGACCCTGGTCGTCGCCCCGTCCGCCGCGGTCCACGCCGCGTCCCGCGCCAGGGCGGCGCGCCCGCCGCAGGCCGTCCCGCGCCTGGTGGCCGTCACCGACCCCGACGGCTCGCTGCCCGGCAGCCGCGGCGAACTGGCCGAGATCGTCGACCTGTTCGGGCCGCGCGGCGAGGTCAGCCGCGCGGTGGGCGACGAGGCCACCGTGGGCTGGGTGCTCGACCGGCTCGCCGACGCGTCGTACCTCCATCTGAGCTGCCACGGCAGCGCGGGCTCCGACAGCCAGGGCGGCTCGCTGGCACTCGCCGACGGCCCGCTGGGCATGGACACCCTCGTACGGCACCAACTTCCGCTCTGCCGACTGACGGTGGCCAGCGCCTGCCAGTCGGGCCACTACGGCATCATCGAGACCCCCGACGAATTCCTCGGACTCCCCGCCGCCTTCCTCCAGGCGGGCGCCGCCTGCGCGGTGACCAGCCTGTGGCAGGTGGACGACCTGGCGACCGCGTTCCTGATGACGCGCTTCTACGAACTCCTCGCCGAGGGGCACGGGCCGGTGCCCGCGCTGCGCGGTGCGCGCGGGTGGCTGCGCCGCCTCACCGGGGACGAGTTCGCGCGGTACGCGGCCTCGCACCGGCATCTTGCGGAGCTGAGCACGCGGTACGCCACCGACGGCCTGCCGCCGAACGAGTGCCCCTTCGCCTCGCCGGTCCACTGGGGGGCGTTCACGGCGTGGGGAGTGTGAGAGGGGGTGTGTGAGGGGGGTGTGAGAGAAGGGACGTGCCCTCAGCCCCTCCTCGTC
This sequence comes from Streptomyces kanamyceticus, assembly GCF_008704495.1. Lineage (NCBI taxonomy): Bacteria > Bacillati > Actinomycetota > Actinomycetes > Kitasatosporales > Streptomycetaceae > Streptomyces > Streptomyces kanamyceticus. The sequence continues at coordinate 2,546,467 of NZ_CP023699.1, read as the reverse complement.
GGTCCGTACGCGTCGAGCGAGTAGTCCGTGACGGCGCCGCCCGGTGACTGCGGTGCCGTGACCCGCATCGTCGTATAACGCCCTCCGTTCAGACCGGAGACGGTCACGGCCACGGAGTACTGCGCCTCCCTGCCCTCCGCGCAGCTGGGCGAGCAGATCCGCTGCCAGCCGCCCCCGGTGGCCCGGGCGACGGGCGTGCCCCAGCCCGTCCACCGCAGGTTCTTGAGTCCCGCACCGCCGTCGCCGCAGGCCACAAGGAGCTCGGCGGGCCTGTCCAGGGCCTGTCCGCCGCAGTCGGCGATCGCCGCCGGCCGGGTGCTCGGCCGCGACTCGATCCTCGTCGGGGCCGCGCGGGACGGCTCGCGGACGGCCGATGGTTCCGTGTCGGGCGCGGTCGCCTCCTCGACGGGCGGCGCCTCGGTGGTCGGCTCCGGGCTCGGCTCGGGGCTCGGTTCCTCGGGCGTCCGCTCGACCGTCGCGGTCGCCCGGGGCGGCTTCTCGACGGTGCGGGTGTCGCCGCCGCCTCCGGGGTCCAGGGCGATGACGGCCGCGGCGGTCAGCGCGGCGACCGCGAGGGCGGTCCCGGCTAGGACGGCTAATCGGGGCCGGGCAGGACCGGGTTCGGGCTCCGGGGTGGTGGGCGGGGCCTCGATCACGACCGCCGCCCCGTCGTCCTCGGCCTCCTCCCGCGTACGACGCTCCTCGTCCTCCCGCGTACGCCGCGCCAACTCCCCCTGGAGCCGTGCGATCTCGGCCTGCTGCGCCGCGATCAGCTCGTGCACATCGGTGGGCCAGGGGCGGGCGGGGCGCGTGATCCGGCCGATGTCGTCGAGCAGTTGGGTGGGGCTCGGCCGCTCGGCGGGGTCCTTGGCCAGGCAGCGGGCGACCAGGGCCCTGACCTTCGCGGGCAGCGTGCCGAGGTCGGGCTCGGCGTACACGATGTTGTACAGGGTCTGCGGCACCGAGGGCCCGGTGAACGGGCACGTGCCGGTGCACGCCATGACCAGGACCGTCCCCAGCGAGAACACGTCGCTCGCGGGTCCTATGGGCTGTCCCTGGGCCTGCTCGGGCGACATGAAGCCGGGGGAGCCGACGAGCCCGCCGGACCGGGTCAGTTCGGTGCCGCTCTCGCCGTCGGTGGCGCGGGCGATGCCGAAGTCGATGACGCGGGGCCCGTCGTCGGTGAGCAGCACGTTGGACGGTTTCAGGTCCCGGTGCACGAGCCCGGCCCGGTGGATGTCGACCAGGGCGGCGGCGAGCCCGGCGGCCATGCGCAGAACCGCTTCCTCAGGAAGCGTGCCGACGGCCGTCACGGCCTCCTGGAGCGAGGGGCCCGGCACGAACTCCGAGGTCAGCCACGGCTCTTCGGCGTCCGCGTCCGCGTCGAGCACCGCCGACGTGTACGCGCCCGACACCTTGCGGGAGGCCGCCACCTCGCGGCGGAACCGGGCCCGGAAGCCGTCGTCCTCGACGAACTGCGCGCGCACCTGCTTCAGCGCGACCAGGCCTCCGTCGGGGGCGCTGCTCAGCAGGACCCGCCCCATGCCGCCCCTGCCCAGCTCCGCGATCGAGCGGTAACGCCCGATCTCCGCCGGATCGTTCGCCGTCAGCCGTTCCACCGTGTCCCCCGGATCGCAAGAGCCGTTCAACGGACCAAGCAGCGTCTCGTGTCCCGTGAGCCCCGGGCAAGGGGGCCGGTGCCCCTGGCCGCGGGGCCGCTCGCCGTGCCGACACCTCTTACACGCGGCCACGCCGTGTCCAGTGCGCCGACGGGGGTGACGGCGCGGGTGGCGAGCGGGCGCGGGAGCGGCCATGCGGAGCAGGTCCGTCCAGTGCGCGGGTCCCCGAGGGCGGCCAGATCGGGCAGGCCTGATCTCCGTCAAGGACTTGACTGCGGCATCTCCTTCAGCAGAGTTTGGAGTTCACAACTTGTACATGGCCCGGTGCTCATTTCCGAGGCCGGCGTCACGGGTGGCTTCGGGGTCGCCCGAAATAGGGCAAAGGGTGAGAGTCAATGGAGACTCCGGGGTCGCAGTCCTCTCTGCACCGGGCCAATCTCGAACGGGTCGTCCGCGCGGTGCGGCTCGCCGGATCGCTCACGCAGGCGGAGATCGCGAGGACGACGGGCCTGTCGGCGGCGACGGTCTCCAACATCGTCCGGGAGCTGAAGGACGGCGGCACGGTCGAGGTCACGCCCACCTCGGCGGGCGGCAGGCGGGCCCGCAGCGTCTCGCTGAGCGGTGACGCGGGCATCGTCATCGGCGTCGACTTCGGCCATACGCACCTGCGCGTGGCGATCGGCAACCTCGCCCACCAGGTGCTCGCGGAGGAGTCCGAGCCGCTGGACGTGGACGCCTCCGCCGCGCAGGGCTTCGACCGGGCCGAGCAGCTGGTCAGCAGGCTGCTCACGGTCACAGGGGTGGACCGTACGAAGATCGCGGGCGTGGGGCTCGGGGTGCCGGGACCCATCGACGTGGAGTCCGGCACGCTCGGCTCGACGTCGATCCTGCCGGGCTGGACGGGCACCAAGCCCGCCGAGGAGCTCGCGTCCAGGCTCGGGGTGCCGGTGCACGTCGACAACGACGCCAACCTCGGCGCGCTCGGCGAGCTGGTCTGGGGGAGCGGCCGGGGCGTCAAGGACCTGGCGTACATCAAGGTCGCCAGCGGTGTCGGCGCTGGCCTGGTGATCAGCGGCCGGATCTACCGGGGTCCCGGGGGCACGGCGGGGGAGATCGGGCACATCACCCTCGACGAGTCGGGCCCCGTCTGCCGCTGCGGCAACCGCGGCTGCCTGGAGACCTTCGCCGCGGCCCGGTACGTCCTGCCGCTCCTGCAGTCGAGCCACGGCACCGATCTGACCATGGAGCGCGTGGTCTCTCTCGCGCGCGACGGGGACCCCGGCTGCCGCCGGGTGATCGCGGACGTCGGGCGGCACATCGGCAGCGGCGTGGCCAATCTCTGCAACCTCCTCAACCCCTCCCGTGTCGTGCTCGGCGGGGACCTCGCGGAGGCCGGTGAGCTGGTGCTCGGGCCGATCAGGGAGTCGGTGGGGCGGTACGCGATCCCGAGTGCGGCGCGTCAACTGTCCGTACTTCCCGGGGCACTTGGCGGCCGGGCCGAGGTGCTCGGCGCGCTGGCGCTCGCACTCAGCGAGATGGGTGATTCGACCCTTTTGGACGGATCTCTCCCCGCGGGTGCACCTGCCTTCACTTAGATAACGCATGGCACCGTTGTCATCTCGTTAAGGATTTACTCCTTGACGCTGGTGTGGCGGCCGAGTTGACTTCGAGCCACCTCGGCCGCAACGACGCGGCCTCGTCAGGGAGGCACCCCACCATGAACGCAATGACGCGTCGCGTCGTCATAGGCACGGCAGCGGTTTCGATGGCACTGGCCATGACCGCTTGCGGCAAGGCCGGAGACGGCGACGACAAGGGCAGCGACGGCGACAGCAAGACCATCGGTCTGCTGCTCCCGGAGAACAAGACCACGCGTTACGAGACCTTCGACCGCCCCATCATGGAGGCGAAGATCAAGGAACTCTGCTCGGACTGCGACGTCAAGTACAACAACGCCTCGGGAGACATCGAGGCCCAGAAGAAGCAGTTCGACGCCCTCGTCACCCAGGGCATCAAGGTCATCATCCTGGACGCCGTCGACTACAAGTCGACGAAGTCGTGGGTCAAGCAGGCCGACAAGCAGGGCGTGAAGGTCGTCGCGTACGACCGTCTGGCCGAGGGCCCGCTGTCCGCCTACGTGTCGTACGACAACGAGAAGATCGGCCGCCTCCAGGGCGGGGCCATGGTCAAGGCGCTCGGCGCCAAGGCCAAGGACGCGAACGTCGTCATGATCAACGGCTCGCCGACCGACCCGAACGCCCCCTTCTTCAAGAAGGGCGCCCACTCGGTCCTCGACAAGGCCGTCAAGAAGATCGCGTACGAGCAGGACATCCCCGAGTGGTCCTCGGACGAGGCGAACCGCAAGATGTCCTCCGCGATCGACAAGCTCGGCAAGGACGGCATCCAGGGCGTCTACGCCGCCAACGACGGCATGGCGGGCGGCGTGATCACCGCGCTCAAGCAGCGCGGCATCAAGGTCCCCGTCGGTGGCCAGGACGCCGAACTCGCGGGCGTGCAGCGCCTGTTGAGCGGCACCCAGGACTACACGATCTACAAGGAGATCAAGCCGGAGGCGCAGACCACCGCCGAGATCGCCGTGCGCCTGCTCAAGGGCAAGGACATCGACGACATCACCGACCGCAAGGTCGACTCGCTCAGCGGCGACGTCAAGGGCATCCCGGCCAAGCTGTACGACGCCCAGGCGATCACCAAGGACGACGTCGCCGACACGATCGTCAAGGACAAGGTCTACAAGGTCAGCGAGATCTGCACGGCCCAGTACAAGAAGGCGTGCGACGCCGCGGGTATCAAGTAACTCCCGCTTGCGGTAAAGCCGTTCGTACGAGACGGCTTCCTCCAGTACCGGTCCGGTGCCCGCCCCGTACACCGCCCCGCAAACGGGGGGCGGGCACCGGACTCGCCCTTGCAGCGACTGCTCAAGCGACCGCTCAAGCGGCACTGCCCTTGATGCACCACCATCCCCGCCGGTCAGGCGGCGAAGGAGATGATTCACGTGTCCGCTACGCCCGTGCTGGCGTTGCGCGGGGTCTCCAAGCGGTTCGGCGCCGTCCAGGCGCTCACGGACGTAGACCTCGAAATCCGCACCGGTGAGGTGGTCGCCCTCGTCGGCGACAACGGCGCCGGAAAGTCCACCCTCGTCAAGACGATCTCGGGCGTTCACCCGATCGACGACGGCACCATCGAGTGGGAGGGCAGGAGCGTCCGCATCGGACGGCCGCACGACGCCCAGAACCTCGGCGTCGCCACCGTCTACCAGGACCTCGCCCTCTGCGACAACCTCGACGTCGTCGCCAACCTGTTCCTCGGCAGCGAGCTGAAGAGCGCCTCCGTCCTCGACGAGATCAAGATGGAGAAGCGCGCCAGGGAGCTCCTGGACACCCTCTCCATCCGCATCCCCAGCGTCCGCATCCCGGTCGCGGCGCTCTCCGGCGGTCAGCGCCAGGTCGTCGCCATCGCGCGTGCCCTGGTCGGCGACCCCAAGGTCGTCATCCTCGACGAGCCCACCGCGGCCCTCGGCGTCGAGCAGACCGCCCAGGTCCTCGACCTGGTGGAGCGGCTGCGCGAGCGCGGCCACGGAGTGATCCTCATCAGCCACAACATGGCCGACGTGAAGGCCGTCGCGGACAAGGTCGCGGTGCTGCGGCTCGGCCGCAACAACGGCACCTTCTCCGTCGCCGACACCAGCAACGAAGAGATCATCGCCGCCATCACCGGCGCCACGGACAACGCCGTCACCCGCCGCAGGGCGCGTACGACCACGGTGACGAAGGAGGACGCGAAGTGAGCGATCTCGCCAAGACCCCGAAGCCCGCCACCGACGCGCCCGACGCGGCCGACGCCTCGGCGGCGCCCGTGCCCGCGGTCGACCCGCGCCTGCTCATCCGCGAGGAGGGCCTGGCCGGATACTGGACCGAGTTCAAGCGCAAGATGCGCGGCGGTGAGCTCGGCTCGCTGCCCGTCGTCATCGGCCTGATCGTCATCGCGATCATCTTCCAGCTGAAGAACGACCACTTCCTGGACGCGAGCAGCCTCGCGAACATCGCGGTCTTCACCTCCGGCCTCGGCATCATGGCCGTCGGCATCGTCTTCGTCCTGCTGCTCGGCGAGATCGACCTCTCGGTCGGCTCGGTGGCGGGCATGGGCGCGGCGGTCTGGGCCGTGCTGAGCGTCACGCACGGCCTCAACGACTGGCTCGCGGTGTTCATCGCCATCGCGTCGGGCCTGGTCATCGGCGCCGCCCACGGCTTCTTCTTCGCCAAGATAGGCGTGCCCGCCTTCGTGGTCACCCTCGCGGGCTTCCTCGGCTGGAGCGGTCTGCAGATCTGGCTGATGGGCAGCGAGGGCAGCATCAACACGCCCGAGGGCAGTGTCGTCGAGGACCTCACCGGGCACTTCTTCGCGGAGAAGGGCGCCGCGTACGGTCTCGCCGCCGTCGCCATCGTCGCGTACGCCGGGTCGCTGCTCCTGGACAGCCGCCGCCGCAAGACCGCGGGGCTGCCCGCGCGGCCGGTCAGCGAGATCGTGCTTCGCACGGTCGTCGTCGCCGTCCTCGCGGGCGGCGCGGCCTACGAGCTGAACGAGCCCGAGGGCGCCCGCGGCCTGCCGCTCGCCCTGGTGCTCTTCCTCGCCGTCCTGGTCGTCGCGGACTTCGTGGCCCGGCGCACCACCTTCGGCCGCCAGGTCTTCGCGGTCGGCGGCAACGCGGAGGCCGCGCGGCGCGCGGGCATCAACGTGGACCGGGTCCGGATCACCGTCTTCGCGATCTCCGGGATGCTCGCGGCCTTCGGCGGACTGTTCATCGCGAGCCTGTCCGGTGGCGCGACGAAGAGCCTGGGCGGCGGCAACACGCTCATGATGGTGATCGCCGCGGCGGTCATCGGCGGCACGAGCCTCTTCGGCGGGCGCGGGAAGGTGTGGTCCGCGCTCCTCGGCATGCTCGTGATCCAGTCGATTCAGCAGGGGCTGAACCTGCTCGGGATGGCGAGTGAGATTCAGTACATGATCACCGGTGCGGTTCTCCTCGCGGCGGTGGTCATCGACTCCGTCTCTCGGCGTACGCAGAAGTCTGCTGGGCGAGCGTAGGCAGTTCGTCGTCCGCAGGCCCGTTGTGGCTGGTCGCGCAGTTCCCCGCGCCCCTTACGGGGCCTGAATTCCAGCCCCTCCGGCGTTTGAGGAGCGGGGTCTGGGGCGGAGCCCCAGGAGCGACGTGAGCGCCGCGGACGCACGGGGCGAGGAACACCTGTTCCTCGCCCCGTGCGTCTGTTCGTGTGACCGGGAAAACGCCTCCCGGACGCGGTTGTCAGTCGCGGAACATTAGACTCGACAGACCCGGCAACGCTCGAACAGCACATCTCAGCTCTACTGCAAGGAGGCACGGGTGCCGCTGCTGACCCGCATCACGGGACCGCGCGATCTGGACCGGCTCAGCGCCGAGGAGCTGGACCAGCTGGCCGGAGAGATCCGGGCCTTCCTCGTCGACGCAGTCTCCAAGACCGGCGGCCACCTCGGCCCCAACCTCGGCGTGGTCGAGCTCACCATCGCCCTGCACCGCGTCTTCGAGTCGCCCCAGGACAAGGTCCTCTTCGACACCGGCCACCAGAGCTACGTGCACAAGCTGCTCACCGGCCGCCAGGACTTCGGCAAGCTGCGCAGCAAGGGCGGCCTGTCCGGCTACCCCTCGCGCGCCGAGTCCGATCACGACGTGATCGAGAACAGCCACGCCTCCACGGTCCTCGGCTGGGCCGACGGCCTGGCCAAGGCCAATGAGGTGCGCGGCAAGGACGACCACGTCGTCGCCGTCATCGGTGACGGCGCGCTGACCGGCGGCATGGCCTGGGAGGCGCTGAACAACATCGCCGCCGCCAAGGACCGCCCGCTCGTCATCGTCGTCAACGACAACGAGCGCTCCTACGCCCCCACGATCGGCGGGCTCGCCAACCACCTGGCGACCCTGCGCACGACCGACGGGTACGAGCGGTTCCTGGCCCGTGGGAAGGACCTCCTGGAGCGCACGCCGGTCGTCGGCAAGCCGCTCTACGAGACCCTGCACGGAGCCAAGAAGGGCCTCAAGGACTTCATCGCCCCGCAGGGCATGTTCGAGGACCTGGGGCTCAAGTACGTCGGCCCGATCGACGGCCACGACATGGAGGCCCTGGAGTCCGCCCTGCAGCGCGCCAAGCGCTTCGGCGGCCCGGTCATCGTGCACTGCCTCACCGAGAAGGGCCGCGGCTACAAGCCCGCCGAGGAGGACGAGGCCGACCACTTCCACGGCATCGGCCCGATCCACCCCGACACGGGTCTGCCGATCGCGGCGGGCGGCATGGACTGGACGTCGGTCTTCGGCGAGGAGATGGTCAAGCTCGGCCGCGAGCGCGAGGACATCGTCGCCATCACGGCCGCCATGCTCCAGCCGGTCGGCCTGGAGAAGTTCTCCAAGGCGTTCCCCGACCGGGTCTACGACGTGGGCATCGCAGAGCAGCACGCCGCCGTGTCGGCCGCGGGCCTCGCCAGCGGCGGCCTGCACCCCGTCTTCGCCGTCTACGCGACGTTCCTGAACCGCGCCTTCGACCAGCTCCTGATGGACGTGGCCCTGCACAAGTGCGGCGTCACCTTCGTCCTGGACCGGGCCGGTGTCACCGGCACCGACGGCGCCTCGCACAACGGCATGTGGGACATGTCGATCCTGCAGTGCGTGCCGACCCTCAGGATCGCCGCCCCGCGCGACGCCGACCAGGTCCGCCTCCAGCTGCGCGAGGCCGTCGAGGTGGACGACGCCCCGACCGTCGTGCGCTACTCCAAGGGCGCGGTCGGCCCCGCCGTCAAGGCCGTCGGCACGGTCGGCGGCATGGACGTGCTGCGCAAGGCGGGCACCAACAAGGCGGACGTCCTGCTGGTCTCCGTCGGCGCGCTCGCCCCCATGTGCCTGGAGATCGCGGACCTGCTCGACAAGCAGGGCATCACCACGACCGTCGTGGACCCGCGCTGGGTCAAGCCGGTCGACGAGGCGATGGCGCCGCTCGCCGAGCAGCACCGCGTAGTGGTCACCGTCGAGGACAACTCCCGTGCGGGCGGCGTCGGTTCGGCGATCGCGCAGGCCCTGCGCGACGCGGGCGTCGACGTGCCGCTGCGGGACTTCGGCATCCCGCCGCGCTTCCTCGACCACGCCTCGCGCAAGGAGATCCTGGCCGAGATCGGCCTGACGGCTCCGGACATCGCGCGTCAGGTCACCGGCCTCGTCGCCAAGCTCGACGGTCGCTTCGAGCGGAGCACCGCCGCGGCGGTGGACTCCGTGGAGCCCGCCCGCGACTGACGTCAACGCGCACCGCCGAAGGGCCGGTTCCAGCACCCTGTACGGGTGGTGGAACCGGCCCATTCGCGTGAATGGGCCCGCGCCGGGGCTTACGGGGTACCCGTCCTCTCGATCATGTCGGGGACGACAAGCGTGGGAGGTACGCCCGTGAGCAACACCCTCTTCAGGACGAAGAGCGTCGAGCAGTCCATCAGGGACACCGAGGAGCCGGAGCACGCGCTCAAGAAGTCGCTGTCAGCCCTCGATCTCACGGTCTTCGGCGTCGGCGTCATCATCGGTACCGGCATCTTCGTCCTGACCGGAAAGATCGCCAAGGAGACGGCGGGGCCCGCGGTGGCCCTCGCCTTCGTCGTCGCCGGACTCGTCTGCGCGCTCGCGGCGCTCTGCTACGCCGAGTTCGCCTCGACCGTGCCGGTGGCCGGGTCCGCGTACACCTTCTCGTACGCCTCGCTCGGGGAGTTCCCCGCCTGGATCATCGGCTGGGACCTGATCCTGGAGCTGGCGCTCGGCTGCGCGGTGGTCGCGGTCGGCTGGTCCGGGTACATGCGCTCGCTCCTGGACACCGCGGGCATGCACCTGCCGCAGACGCTGAGCGGCACCCACGACGGGAAATTCGGCTTCGACCTCCTCGCCTGCGTCCTGGTGCTCGTCCTGACCGGCATCCTGGTCGCGGGCATGAAGCTGTCCTCGCGGGTCACCAACGTCATCGTCGCCGTCAAGGTCACCGTCGTCCTCCTGGTCATCATCGTCGGCGCCTTCTTCATCACCGGCGCCAACTACGACCCGTTCGTCCCGCCGTCCGAGCCCGCCGAGGGCGGCGGCGGCATCACCGCGCCGCTGGTGCAGCTGATGTTCGGCTTCACGCCCTCGCACTTCGGCGTGATGGGCATCTTCACCGCGGCGGCCGTCGTCTTCTTCGCGTTCATCGGCTTCGACATCGTCGCGACCGCCGCGGAGGAGACCCACAACCCCCAGCGCGACGTGCCCCGGGGCATCATCGGCTCGCTGCTCATCTGCACGATCCTGTACGTCGCGGTCTCCATCGTCGTCACCGGCATGCAGAAGTACAGCGAACTCTCCACGGACGCGCCGCTCGCGGACGCCTTCAAGGCGGTCGGCCATCCCTTCTGGGCGGGCCTGATCAGCTTCGGCGCGGCCGTCGGTCTCACCTCGGTCTGCATGATCCTGCTGCTCGGCCAGACCCGGGTCTTCTTCGCGATGAGCCGTGACGGACTCCTTCCGCTGACCTTCTCCAAGGTCCACCCGACGTTCGGCACGCCGTACCGCTCGACGGTCCTGCTCGGCGGGATCGTGGCGGTCGTCGCGGGCTTCACCTCCATCGACGAACTCGCCGAACTGGTCAACATCGGCACGCTGTTCGCCTTCGTCGTGGTCGCCCTCGGCGTCATCGTGCTCCGCAAGCAGCGCCCCGACCTGCCGCGCTCCTTCCGCACCCCGCTAGTGCCCTACGTGCCGATCCTCTCGGTCCTCGCCTCGCTGTGGCTGATGCTCAACCTGCCCGCGGAGACCTGGCTGCGGTTCGGCGTCTGGATGGTGCTCGGCGTCGTCATCTACTTCGCGTACGGGCGTTCGCACAGCCGCCTGCACGCGAGGGACGCACACGCCAGCGACGCACCGTAGTCATCGGCCTTTCGGCAAGGCTTCTTCCCCGGCCCCGTATGTCCCGTTCCGATGGGGACTGCGGGGCCGGATAGCGTGCGTCGTATGCTCGCCGCGCCCTCCGCCTCGCTACGCTCCGTACGCGCCACCCGGGTGCCGGGCCCGCGCAAGGAGTACGCCCCCGACCACCGCGACCCGTACTGGACACGGCTGTTCCCGCTCCTGGCCGCGCTGGCGTGCGTGACCCGGGCGCCCTCCTTCCGGTGGCCCCTGTGGAACCCCGACGAGGGCTACCTCGCCGTCCAGGCGCGGCTGCTCGCCGACGGCGGCACGCTCTACGAGACGGTCGTCGACCGCAAGCCACCGCTCGTCCCCTGGCTGTACGCGGGCGCCTTCGCGCTCTTCGGTGACGACTCGCTGCTCCCGCTGAAGGCCCTCGCGGTCGCCGCCCAGCTCCTGACGGCGGTGCTCCTCGCCTCGATCGCCCGGCGCCGCTGGGGAGACCGCGCGGGCCGCACGGCGGGCGTCCTCTACCTCCTGATCTCCATCGGCCTCAACCCCGAGGACGCGCAGGCGGCCACCTTCGAGGTCTTCACGCTGCCCTGCACGGCCGCCGCCATGTGGTGCGCGGACCGGCGCGGCTGGGGCGCCGCGGGCGCTGCGGTGGCCTGCGCCTTCCTCGCCAAGCAGACCGGGGGAGCGGTCCTGCTCCCGGTCGCCTGGCTGCTGTGGCGGGACGGGGCGCCGCGCGGGGACGTGCTGCGCCTGGCCGCGGGCCTGTGCGGCCCGGTCGTCGCCGCGGCCGTCCTGACGACCCCGGCGGGCTTCCTGTTCTGGACGGTGACGGGCTCGGGCGCGTACGCCTCCTTCACGGGCTCCGAACTCCACGTCCTGGGGCGCGGGTTGGGCAACGCGGCGATCCTCGCGGCGGCCTGCGCGGGCATCGTCCCACCGGTCGTACGCGTCCTGCGCATCGCCCGCACCGGCTCGACGGACCTCTGGCTCTGGCTCGCATCGGCGGTCGCCGCGGTGCTGCTCGGCTTCCACTTCTTCGGCCACTACTACCTCCAACTCATGCCGCCGCTGGCTCTGTTGGGCGCGGCGGCGCTGCAGATCCTGCCGCGCGAGCGGACGCTGCGGGCGATCGTCGCCTCGGGGTGCGGGTGTGCGGTGTTCCTGGCCTGGGGGCTGCTCGCGCCGCGCCCCGAACTGGCGCACGCCACGCGCCTCGCGGAGACGGTCAGGGCGCATTCGGGTCCGCGGGACCGGGTGCTGTTCTGGGGGATGCACCCCGAGGCGTACTGGCTCGCCGACCGCGCCCCCGCCAGCCGCTACCTCACGGCCGGGCTGCTCACCAACTACAGCGGCGGCAGGAACGGCCCCCAGGTGGGCGAGAAGTACGGCGTGGCGGGCTCGTGGCCGGTCTTCCGCGAGGAGTTGAGACGGCACCCGCCGACGCTCGTCGTCGACGACTCCCGGGGCGAGCCGTACGCGCCGCACCGGGTGCCGTCGCTGCGCCGGATCCTCGCGACCGGCTACCGGCCGCTGCTCACGGTCGACGGCGCGGTCCTCTACGTGCGGCCCGGCGGCGGCCCAGGGGTCTGACCCGGGCCGTGCACGGTGCGCGGCCCCAGACACCGGGCGCCGCACTCGCCGACCCTGCGCCGCAATTCGCGGTCGGCCGTGACGACCAGGCAGGGCCTGTCCGCCGCCTCCGCCGCCAGTTCCACGATGCGGTCGTCGCCGCTGCCCGGCGCGGAGACGACCCGCACGCCGGGCACGGACGCCACGCCGCGTGCCGCGCCCTCCACGACGAGGACGACGTCCAGTGGTCCCGGATGATCCGGCAGCCCCTCGGCGGCGTACCCGACGAGCCGGTCCCTGAGCCGCTCCGCCGCCCCGCGGCGATCGCGCCACCAGCCGTCGGGGACGGAGCCGACGACGTTCGCCGCGTCGACGACGAGAAGGGTGTCCGGCGTGCTCATGGCGCCAGGGTGGCACACGGGGCGGTGCCCGTGGGCGGATTCGATTGCGGCAAACGTAGACTAATAGGCCAACGCTGTGAGCTGGTGAACGTGAAAGGTTGGCACCGAGTCATGCCGTCGAGGTCCGCCCGCAAGCCCGAGCGGCAGCCCGCCAGACCCTCCGCCACGCAACCCGGGGCGGCCGCCGCACGCGTGGCCGCGGGCCCGCCGGACACCGGCCGCTGGCTGCTCCGGGGCAAGGACGACAGGCTTTCCGCGTACGCCCGCACCGACGGGGGAGTCCTGCGCTGGACACAGGAGCGCCCCGGCGGCCCCGACTGGTCGGGGCCCGACTTCTTCGAGGTGCCGGACCTGACGTACCTCACGCTCGCGCAGGGCGCCGACGGATACGTCCACTTCATCGGCAGGCGCGAGCGGCGCGACGGCGAAGGCAAGAAGCTCGTCGACCTCATGCACACCGTCCAGTACCAGTCGGGGCGCCCGCTCATGGACTGGCGGTCGGCGGGCAACCCGCACACCAAGATGGTCGAGCGCGCCCCGCACCTGGGCGACCCCGCCGTCGCGGTGGACACGGCGGGCACGGTCCACGTCTTCGTACGCGACGGGGTGCGCAGCGTCCGGCTGCGCCGCGAGGACAAGACCGGCAAGTGGGAGGGCTGGAAGGACCTCAAGTCCAGCGAGGCCCTCGACGGCATCGCCGCGATCGTCACGTCGACGGGCCGCATCGAGGTCTTCGCGCCCACCGCCGATGTCACGGAGCACTGGGCCCAGGACAAGCGCGGCAGCCAGCCGCAGCGCGCCGACGACATCCCGCTGACCACCGCACCCGGCTCGGGCACCGCCCTGGAGACCGGCGAGGACCGGCTCACGTACTACGCGGTCGACGCCCTCGGCAAGGGCGTCCTCGCCCACCGCCCCGCGTCGGGCGGCCCCGCAGTACCGCTCGGCGGCGAACCGGACACGGGCCCCACGGCCGCCCTGCGCGCCACCGTCGACGGCCACGACTGCACGGTCCTCGCCCACCGCTCCCGCTCGGGCCGCCCCGCCATCGCGGCGTTCCCCACGGAGGACGAGGACGCGGGCCTGTGGTGGGCGGAGACCGGCGAACCGTGCCTGGGCCCACCGGCGTTGGCGCTCGACGCGCACGGCAGGATCGTCATCGCCGCGATCGGCCTGGACGGCACGCTGCGCGTCGCGCGGCAGAAGGCAGAGCCGGGGCTCGCGCTCGGGGCGTGGGTCCGGGTCTGACTCTCATGACAGCGGGGCCGTACGGGAGTTGATCCCGTACGGCCCCGCCGTGCTGATGTCTCGCGGCGAAAGGTTACGCCGGGACGCTCGCCACGCCCTGCGCCAGGAACGGCTTCCCGTTCACCCGCTCGCTGATGCCCTCACGGTCCAGGTACGGCGTGATGCCGCCCAGGTGGAAGGGCCAGCCCGCGCCGGTGATCAGGCAGAGGTCGATGTCCTGGGCCTCGGCGACGACGCCCTCGTCGAGCATGAGCCCGATCTCCTGCGCCACCGCGTCCAGGACGCGGTCGCGCACCTGCTCCTCGGTCAGGACCTTGTCGCCCTGCTTCAGGAGCGCGGCGACCTCCGGGTCGAGCTCCGGCTTCCCGCTGTCGTACACGTAGAAGCCGCGCTTGCCCGCCTTGACGACGGCCGCGAGGTTCGGGGAGACCGTGAAGCGCTCGGGGAAGGCACGGTTCAGGGTCTCGGAGACGTGCAGACCGATGGCCGGGCCGACCAGCTCCAGGAGCACCAGCGGCGACATCGGCAGACCGAGCGGCTCGACGCCCTTCTCGGCGACCTCGACCGGGGTGCCCTCGTCGATGACGTTCTGGATCTCGCCCATGAAGCGGGTGAGGATGCGGTTCACGACGAACGCCGGAGCGTCCTTCACGAGTACCGCGGTCTTCTTCAGCTTCTTGGCGACACCGAAGGCGGTGGCCAGCGAGGCGTCGTCGGTCTGCTCGCCGCGCACGATCTCCAGGAGCGGCAGGATCGCGACCGGGTTGAAGAAGTGGAAGCCGACGACCCGCTCGGGGTGCTTCAGCTTCGACGCCATCTCGGAGACCGAGAGCGAGGAGGTGTTGGTGGCGAGGATCGCGTGCGCCGGGGCGACGGCCTCGACCTCGGCGAACACCTGCTGCTTGACGCCGATCTCCTCGAAGACGGCCTCGATGATGAAGTCGGCGTCGGAGAAGCCCTCGGCCTTGTCGAGCACGCCGGAGACGAGCCCCTTCAGACGGTTCGCCTTGTCCTGGTTGACGCGGCCCTTGAGGAGGAGCTTGTCGATCTCCTCGTGGACGTAGCCGACGCCCTTGTCGACGCGCGCCTGGTCGATGTCGGTCAGGACGACCGGCACCTCGAGGCGGCGCAGGAAGAGCAGCGCCAGCTGCGAGGCCATCAGGCCCGCGCCGACGACGCCGACCTTGGTGACCGGGCGCGCCAGGTTCTTGTCCGGGGCACCCGCCGGGCGCTTGGCGCGCTTCTGGACGAGGTTGAACGAGTAGATGCCGGACCGCAGTTCGCCACCCATGATCAGGTCGGCGAGCGCGGTGTCCTCGGCGTCGAAGCCCTGCTGGAGGTCCCCGTCCTTGGCCGCGGCGATGATCTCCAGGGCGCGGTAGGCGGCCGGAGCGGCGCCGTGCACCTTGGAGTCGGCGATGGCACGGCCGCGCGCGACGGCGGCGTCCCAGCCCTCGGCGCGGTCGATCTCGGGACGCACGACCTGGGTCGAACCGGTCAGGACGGAGGCCGTCCAGATCAGCGACTGCTCCAGGAAGTCCGCGCCCTCGAAGAGCGCGTCGGCGATGCCGAGCTCGAAGACCTGCTTGCCCTTGAGCTGACGGTTCTGGTTCAGCGAGTTCTCGATGATGACCGAGACGGCCTTGTCGGCGCCGATCAGGTTCGGGAGCAGCGCGCAGCCGCCCCAGCCCGGGACCAGGCCGAGGAAGACCTCGGGCAGCGAGAAGGCGGGCAGCGCCTTGGAGACGGTGCGGTAGGTGCAGTGCAGACCGACCTCGACGCCACCGCCCATGGCGGCACCGTTGTAGTACGCGAAGGTCGGCACGGCGAGCCCGGCAAGCCGCTTGAAGACCTCGTGGCCGCCCTTGCCGATGGCCAGCGCGTCCTCGTGGTGCTTGAGCAGCTCCACGCCCTTGAGGTCGGCGCCGACGGCGAAGATGAACGGCTTGCCGGTGATGCCGGCGCCGACGATCTCGCCCTCGGCGGCCTCCTTCTCGACCTGGTCGATCGCGGCGTTGAGGTTCGCCAGCGAGGCCGGGCCGAAGGTGGTCGGCTTGGTGTGGTCGAAGCCGTTGTCCAGGGTGATGAGCGCGAAGCGCCCCGCGCCCTGCGGCAGGTCGAGGTGGCGCACGTGCGCCTGCGTCACGACCTCGTCGGGGAACAGCTCGGCCGCACCCTTCAGAAGCTCAGTGGTGGTAGTGGTGCTCACTTCTCGCCTCCGGCGTCCTTGTGGTTCGGGTTCTCCCAGATGACCGTCGCGCCCATGCCGAAGCCGACGCACATCGTGGTCAGGCCGTAGCGGACCTCGGGCTGCTCCTCGAACTGCCGCGCCAGCTGCGTCATCAGGCGTACGCCGGAGGAGGCGAGCGGGTGGCCGTACGCGATGGCGCCGCCGTACTGGTTGACGCGCGCGTCGTCGTCGGCGATGCCGTAGTGCTCCAGGAAGGCGAGCACCTGCACGGCGAAGGCCTCGTTGACCTCGAAGAGGCCGATGTCTCCGATCGAGAGCCCCGCCTGGCCGAGGGCCTTCTCCGTGGCCGGGATCGGGCCGTAGCCCATGACCTCGGGCTCGACGCCCGCGAAGGCGTACGACACGAGGCGCATCTTGACGGGCAGGCCGTTCTCCCGCGCGAACTCCTCGGAGGCGATGAGGGAGGCGGTGGCGCCGTCGTTGAGCCCGGCCGCGTTACCGGCGGTGACCCGCCCGTGCGTACGGAACGGCGTCTTCAGCCCGGCCAGGTTCTCCAGGGTCGTCCCCGGGCGCATCGGCTCGTCGGCGGTGGCGAGACCCCAACCGGTCTCACCGGCCTCGGCGTTGGTGCGACGCACGGAGATCGGCACCAGGTCGGCCTGGATCTTGCCGTCGGCGTACGCCTTGGCGGCCTTCTCCTGCGAGCGCACCGCGTACTCGTCGGCGCGCTGCTTGGTGATGGTGGGGTAGCGGTCGTGCAGGTTCTCCGCCGTCATGCCCATGAACAGTGCGGACTCGTCCACGAGCTTCTCGCTCACGAACCGCGGGTTGGGGTCGACACCCTCACCCATGGGGTGGCGGCCCATGTGCTCGACGCCACCGGCGACGGCGATGTCGTACGCACCGAAGGCGACGCTGCCCGCGACCGAGGTCACGGCGGTCAGCGCACCGGCGCACATGCGGTCGATGGAGTACCCGGGGACGGACTGCGGCAGCCCGGCCAGGATCCCGGCGGTGCGGCCCAGCGTCAGACCCTGGTCGCCGATCTGCGTGGTCGCGGCGATGGCGACCTCGTCGATCTTGGCGGGGTCGAGGTCCGGGTTGCGGCGCAGCAGCTCCCGGATGGCCTTCACGATGAGGTCATCGGCACGGGTCTCGTGGTAGATGCCCTTCGGGCCCGCCTTGCCGAACGGGGTGCGGACGCCGTCCACGAAGACGACGTCCCTGACGGTACGAGGCACGATGGCTCTCCTCCAGGGTGCGGTGCGCCACGCCTGCGGCGCGCTTCCTCCATCCACCCTACTTGCCAGTAACTATGCGGCCAAGGGCCGCCCCGTGCCCTCTGGGGGAGGCGAAGGTCACATTGCCCGGGCTCTCCGGGCGGGAACGTGAAAAGGCTGCTCGCGCCTGCGGGCGCCACTGGGCGAGAGCCCTGCGGCAGGGGCGCTCGTGGCGGAACTCGGGACGGCGGGTTGCACCCACGTGTGCGGCGGCGCGAGAGCCCTGTGGCAGGGGCGGCGGCCCTCCGTGCCGGAACTCGGCACCGTGGGTTGTGCCCACCCGTACCGCCCTGCGGCACGCCTGCCCACAACGGGGTCGGGCGGGCCCGTCCGTGACGGGGGCCGGGCGCGCGGGCCCGCAAGCGGGACGGCCGGGGGCGCCTGCCCCCGCCCTCACCGAGAATCACCGGCCCATCCGCGAGAAGGGCGTCACCCGCGCCCAACGGGAACCACCCGCCCATCCGTGAGAAGGGCGTCACCCGCGCCCAACGGGAACCACCCGCCCACCCGCGAGAAGCGCGGCACCGGCGCCCAACGGGAACCACCCGCCCACCCCGTCCACCGCTCGGTGCGGAGTGACGGGTGGGCGGGTGGGGGGTATCCGCCGCGGAGCGGCGGGACAGGCAGGGCGGGGGCGGCCCGCAGGCAGGCGGGAACGGTCGGCCCGCGGTCAGGTGCGAACGGGCCGCCCGCAGCCAGGTGCGAACGGCCAGCCCGCCGTCAGGCGCGGACGAGCGGCACGCGGTCAGGCGCGGACGAGCGGCACGCGGTCAGGCGGGGACCGGCCGCCCGCGGTCAGGCGGGCGCGACCGGCCCGCAGGCAGGCGCCAACCGGTAGTCGGTCAAGCGAGGGCCGCAACCAGGGCCGGGGTCACCAGGGAGATCTGCCACTGGCGGGCGCCGTGTGCGGAGAGGGCCGCGGATACGGACTCCGCGTCCACCTGAGCCGGCGGCTCCCAGCAGACGCGGCGGACCGTGTCCGGAGTGATCAGGTTCTCCTGCGGCATGTTCACCTGCTCGGCGACCGCCGAGACCGCCGCCCGCGCCGCGGAGAGCCGCGCCGCGGCCGCCGGGTCCCGGTCCGCCCAGGACCGGGGCGGCGGGGGCCCGCTCACCGCCTGCCCGGGCTGCGGCAGCTCGGAGTCGGCCAGCGCCTTCGCGCGGTCGACCGCGGCCTGCCACTGCTCCAGCTGGCGCCGCCCCATGCGGTGCCCGAAGCCGGTGAGCGCGGCGAGCGCGTGCACGTTGGGCGGCAGGGCGAGCGCAGCCTCGACGATCGCGCCGTCGCTGAGCACCTTGCCGGGGGACACGTCACGCCGCTGGGCGACCTTGTCGCGCGCGGTCCACAGCTCCCGCACCACCGCCATCTGACGGCGCCGACGCACCTTGTGCATGCCGGACGTGCGACGCCAGGGGTCCTTGCGGGGCGGCGCGGGCGGGGCCGAGGCGATGGAGTCGAACTCCTCGCGGGCCCACTCCAGCTTCCCCTGCCGGTCGAGCTCCTTCTCCAGGGCGTCGCGCAGGTCCACGAGCAGCTCGACGTCGAGCGCCGCGTACCGCAGCCAGGGCTCGGGCAGCGGCCGCGTCGACCAGTCGACGGCGGAGTGGCCCTTCTCCAGTACGTAGCCGAGGACGCTCTCGACCATCGCGCCGAGTCCCACGCGCGGGAACCCGGCGAGTCGGCCCGCGAGCTCCGTGTCGAAGATCCGCGACGGAATCATGCCTATTTCGCGCAGGCACGGCAGGTCCTGGGTCGCCGCGTGCAGCACCCACTCGGTGTCGCCGATGGCCTCGCCGAGGCCGGAGAGGTCGGGGCAGGCGACGGGGTCGATGAGCGCGCTGCCCGCGCCCTCGCGGCGCAGCTGGACGAGATAGGCGCGCTGTCCGTACCGGTATCCGGACGCGCGTTCGGCGTCGACGGCGACGGGTCCGGTGCCCGCGGCGAACGCGGCGACCACCGTGGCGAGGGATTCCTCGTCGGCGATCACCGGCGGAATGCCGTCGCGCGGCTCCAGCAGGGGGATCGGCAGCCCTTCGGGAGCGAGGCCGTCGTCGGCCGGAGGGGCGCCTCCGGTGGTTCGCAGTGAGCTGTCTGCTGCGGTCTCTTGGGCGTCGGTCACCTGTCAAGGGTACTTGTGCATGCACGGCGCCCGTCGACGGAACGTTCCGTCGACGGGCGCGCGAGGGTTGTAAATGAGTCAGTGGATGATTCCGGTGCGCAGGGCGACCGCTACCATCCCGGCCCGGTCACCCGTGCCGAGCTTGCGCGCGATCCGGGCGAGGTGGCTCTTAACGGTCAGGGCGGAGAGCCCCATGGAGACGCCGATGGCCTTGTTGGACTGGCCCTCGGCGACCAGGCGGAGCACCTCGACCTCACGGCCGGACAGCTCGCGGTAGCCACCGGGGTGGCTGGGGGCGCCCGGCGGGCGGCGGTGCATTCGGGCGGCGGCCGAGCCGATCGGTGCGGCGCCGGGACGGGTGGGGAGTCCGACATTCGTACGCGTGCCGGTGACGACGTAGCCCTTGACGCCGCCCGCGAGGGCGTTGCGCACGGCACCGATGTCGTCGGCGGCGGAGAGGGCGAGGCCGTTGGGCCAGCCCGCGGCACGGGTTTCGGAGAGGAGCGTCAGGCCGGAGCCGTCGGGGAGGTGGACGTCTGCGACGCAGATGTCACGGGGGTTGCCGATGCGGGGACGAGCTTCAGCGATGGACGAGGCCTCGATGACATCGCGTACACCGAGCGCCCACAGGTGGCGGGTGACGGTGGAGCGCACGCGGGGGTCGGCCACGACGACCATGGCGGTCGGCTTGTTCGGGCGGTAGGCGACCAGGCTTGCGGGCTGCTCGAGGAGAACGGACACCAGGCCTCCTGGGGTGGCGGGGCGGAACCGGCTCGGGGAGGAAGCCGGGACGAACCGTGCTTTTCAAGGTCACAAACCTCTTCGGCACCAATCCCGCCCGCCTTTAGGGAATGATCACGATTTGGTGAGTCTCAATCCGGGCAATTCAGACACGTACTCGATCATCCGAAGAACGAACCGAACACGCCGCCCTACGGGTGACATGCGAAAACCCCGCGGCAAGGGGCCGCGGGGCACTCGGAAGGGTGGCGAAAAACCGCCCGGGGACGGACGGTCGACGGAGGGTCAAGGAGTTGACGGACCCCGGCGCTGGGGGAGCGAGACCACGGACCCGTCACCGGGGCCCGCGGGCGGCAGCCCCGCGATCTGGCAGAGCAGATCGCACCACGCGGCGAGGTGCGCCGCGGTGTCGGGCACCCCGCCCGCCCCCTCGCGAGGAGTCCACGAGGCGCGGATCTCGATCTGGGAGGCGGGCGGGCGCTCGGCGAGACCCCCGAAGTACTGGGATCCCGCGCGGGTCACCGTGCCGCTCGCCTCGCCCACCGAGAGCCCGCGCGCGTGCAGCGCGCCGGTCAGCCAGGACCAGCAGACCTCGGGAAGCAGGGGATCCGCCGCCATCTCCGGCTCCAGTTCCGCCCGCACCAGCGTCACCAGACGGAAGGTGCCCTGCCAGGCGTCGTGCCCCGCGGGATCGTGCAGCAGCACGAGACGCCCGTCCGCGAGGTCCTCGTCGCCGTCCACGACCGCCGCTTCCAACGCGTACGCGTGCGGCGCGAGCCGCTGCGGCGCCCGCGTCGCATCGATCTCGATCTCCGGCCGCAGCCGTGCCCCCCGCAGCGCCTCGACCGCCGCGCGGAAGGGCAACGGAGCCGAATCCGCCACCTTCCCCTCCGAACTCTCCATCTCGCCAGCGCCGTCCGACCGTTGTCCCTGAGCCGCAGCCATGCGGGGAAGGTTAAGGGGAACGGCGGCTTCGCGCAGGGAGAGACACCCGTGAGGGGGTTCCCGGTCAACGTGCGAGACTTTCCGCGTGAGTGCCAACGAGAGCCAGAGCCCCGCGGGCCGGCCGAACCCAGCGACGTACGACTCCCCCTTCATGAAGGCGTGCAGGCGCGAGGCCGTGCCGCACACGCCGGTCTGGTTCATGCGGCAGGCGGGGCGCTCATTGCCCGAGTACCGCAAGGTCCGCGAGGGCACCGCGATGCTGGAGTCCTGCATGCGGCCCGACCTCGTCACCGAGATCACCCTGCAGCCGGTGCGGCGGCACAACGTGGACGCCGCGATCTACTTCAGCGACATCGTCGTACCGCTGAAGGCGATCGGGATCGACCTCGACATCAAGCCCGGCGTCGGGCCCGTCGTCGCCAACCCCATCCGCACCCGCGCCGACCTCGCGCAGCTGCGGGACCTCACGCCCGAGGACGTCCACTACGTCACCGAGGCGATCGGCATGCTGACCGCCGAGCTCGGGTCGACGCCGCTCATCGGGTTCGCCGGGGCGCCCTTCACCCTCGCGAGCTACCTCGTCGAGGGCGGTCCCAGCCGCAACCACGAGCACACCAAGGCCCTGATGTACGGCGACCCGCAGCTCTGGGCCGACCTGCTCGACCGGCTCGCGGAGATCACGGGCGCCTTCCTGAAGGTGCAGATCGAGGCGGGCGCGAGCGCCGTGCAGCTCTTCGACTCGTGGGTGGGCGCGCTGTCGCCCGCCGACTACCGGCGCGCGGTGATGCCCGCGTCGGTGAAGGTCTTCGACGCCGTCGCCGGGTACGGCGTGCCCCGGATCCACTTCGGTGTCGGTACGGGCGAGCTGCTCGGTGCGATGGGCGAGGCGGGCGCGGACGTCGTCGGCGTCGACTGGCGGGTGCCGATGGACGAGGCCGCGCGCCGCGTCGGCCCCGGCAAGGCGCTCCAGGGCAACCTCGACCCTGCCGTCCTCTTCGCCCCGCGTGATGCCGTCGAGGCCAAGACGGACGAGGTGCTCGCCGCCGCGAACGGTCTGGAGGGGCACATCTTCAACCTCGGTCACGGCGTCCTGCCCACCATGGACCCGGAGGCGCTGACCAGGCTCGTCGAGTACGTGCACACGCGCACAGCCGTCTGAAACTTTGTCCGAAAACGGCCCCTGTCGGCGACGGCGGGGGGCGTTTTCGCACCCGGCAGGACCGGTCAGCCCGCCCGTACCGCCGCCACCGCCTTGCGCGCCGCCACCAGGACCGGGTCCCACACCGGCGAGAACGGCGGCGCGTAGCCCAGGTCGAGCGCCGTCATCTGCTCCACCGTCAGCCGCGCCGTCAGCGCGACGGCCGCCACGTCCACGCGCTTGCCCGCGCCCTCGCGGCCCACGATCTGCACGCCGAGCAGCCGCCCGGTGCGCCGCTCGGCCAGCATCTTCACCGTCATCAGGGCCGCGCCCGGGTAGTAACCGGCCCTGCTCGTCGACTCGATGGTCACCGCCACGAACTGGAGTCCGGCCGCCCGGGCGTCCTTCTCGCGCAGACCGGTGCGGGCCAGCTCCAGGTCGCAGACCTTGCTGACGGCCGTGCCGACGACACCGGGGAACGTGGCGTAGCCGCCGCCCGCGTTCGAACCGATCACCTGGCCGTGCTTGTTGGCGTGGGTGCCGAGCGCGATGTGCCGGTGGCTGCCCGACACCAGGTCGAGGACCTCCACGCAGTCGCCGCCCGCCCAGATGTTCTCGTGCCCGCGCACCCGCATCGCGAGATCGGTGAGGATCCCGCCGTGCTCGCCGAGCGGCAGCCCCGCCTCGCGGGCGAGCGCCGTCTCGGGCCGTACGCCGATGCCGAGCACCACCACGTCGGCCGGGTACTCGGCGTCCTCCGTGGCCACCGCCCTGACCCGCCCGTCGTCGCCGGTGAGGATCTTGGTGACCTCGGCGTCGTTCACCATCTCGATGCCCATGCCGGTCATCGCCTCGTGCACCAGGCGGCCCATGTCCGCGTCGAGGGTCGACATGGGCTCCTTGCCGCGGTTGACGACCGTCACCTCGTAGCCGCGGTTGACCATCGCCTCGGCCATCTCGACGCCGATGTAGCCCGCGCCGATGACCACCGCCCTGCGCCCCTCGGTCCTGGCCAGGGTGTCGAGCAGGGCCTGCCCGTCGTCGAGCGTCTGCACGCCGTGCACGCCGGGCGCGTCGATGCCGGGCAGCGCGGGACGGATCGGCCGCGCGCCGGTGGCGATCACGAGCTTGTCGTACGTCGTCCAGGACTCGCCGCCCCCTTCGAGGTCGCGGTCCAGGACGCGGCTGTTCGCCACGTCGATCCGCGTCACCTCCGTACGCATCCGCAGATCGATGTCGCGCTCCCGGTGCTGCTCCGGCGTGCGCGCGATGAGGGCGTCGCGCTGCTCGACGTCGCCCCCCACCCAGTAGGGGATGCCGCAGGCGGAGTACGACGTGAAGTGGCCGCGCTCGAACGCGACGATCTCCAGCTCGTCTGGGCCCCTGAGCCTGCGTGCCTGCGACGCGGCGGACATGCCGGCCGCGTCGCCTCCGATGACCACAAGTCGCTCTCGTGTGCTGCTCATGAGGACACGCTAGGCGCTGCGCTGGCGAGGCGGTGGAGAGCTGCGGGTTCGTTGTGGCTGGTCGCGCCCACGCGGCGGAGCCGCACATGACACAGCCCCGCGCCCCTTACGGGGCGCCATCGTCGCCCTGTCCGCCCTGCGGACGGCGCCGCAGCCACACCAGCACCAGCAGCGCGAAGACCACCGCGAACGGCAACACCGCGGCCAGTGCCACGCCGACCCACCGCAGCGCCGTGACGAACACGTCCCAGCCGCCCGAGAGCGCGTCCATGAACGTCGGATCATCGTCCCCGGCGTCCGACGCCACCGCGTGCTCGGTCAGCGACAGCGTGATCGTCGCCATGCTCGTGCGGTCCTTCAGCGACGCCTGCTGCGCGAGCAGCGACTCCAGGTCGGCCTGACGGGTGCTCAACTCCCCTTCCAGGCTGACCACGTCGCTCAGTTTCGTCGCCTTGTCCATCAGCTCCCGCACCCGCGCCACGCTCGCCCGCTGCGAGGCGACGCGGCTCTCGACGTCGACGACCTGATCGGTGACGTCCTGCGCCTTGGCGTCCCGGTCGATGAGCTTGCCGGTGCCTTCGAGCGCGGTGAGCACGTCCTCGTACTCGTCCTGGGGAACCCGCAGGACGACCCGGGAGCGCTCGCGGCCCGCGTCGTCGCGCGAGGTGCTCTCGTTCCCCACGATGCCGCCCGCGTCCTCGGCCGCCGTACGGGCCCGCTCCAGGGCCGCGGGCACGTCCTTGACGCGGACGGTGAGCTCCGCGGTGCGGATGACGTGCGTGTCGGTCGGCTTGACCGGCTGCTTCTTGCCCGCGCGGGAATCCGCGCCGCGGCCGCCCCCGGCCTGCTTGCCGTCGGACCGCCCCGCCTCGTCGGGCGCGACGCCCGCCGCCTTGCCGCCGCCGCTGTCGGTGTCGTCCGAACCCCCGCCGCTGCACCCCGTGAGCGCGAGGGCGAGGGCGAGAAGGACTCCGGAGAGCGCCCGGACCGTGCCGTGGCGCGACTTGCTGGACGTGTGCATCGGCGTACCCCCGAGAGACGTGGCCAGTGATGCTCCTTCGACGCCGCACGGGGGCCCGACGGTGGTTGCCGACCGGTCCCGATGCGGTCACGGTCGGGACTCGGCGGTCTGAGAGAGTGGAGACATGCGCGAAACGGACACACGTACGGGGAACGGCCATGCCGTCGTCATCGGGGGCGGGATCGCCGGACTCGCCGCCGCGCACCGCCTGCTCGGCACGGCCCCAGGCACCCGCGTCACCGTCCTGGAAGCCTCGGACCGGCTCGGCGGCAAGCTGCTCGCCGGTGACATCGCGGGCGTCCGCGTCGACCTCGGCGCCGAGTCCATGCTGGCCCGCCGCCCCGAGGCCGTCGCGCTCGCCCGCGAAGTTGGCCTCGGTGACCGCCTTCAGCCGCCCGCCACCGCGACCGCGTCGATCTGGACCCGCGGCGCCCTGCGCCCCATGCCCAAGGGGCACGTGATGGGCGTCCCCGGCGACGCGTCCGCCCTCTCCGGAGTCCTCTCCGACGACGGCCTGCGCCGCATCGAGCGGGACCGCGAGCTGCCGCCCACCGAGGTCGGCGACGACGTCGCGGTCGGCGCGTACGTCGCCGAGCGCCTCGGCCGCGAGGTCGTCGACCGCCTCGTGGAGCCGCTGCTCGGCGGGGTGTACGCCGGTGACGCGTACCGCATCTCGATGCGCTCGGCCGTCCCGCAGCTCTTCGAGGCCGCCCGCACCCACGGCTCGCTCACGGAGGGCGTCCGCGCCATCCAGGCCCGCGCCGCGCGGAACCAGCAGACCGGGCCCGTCTTCATGGGCATCGAGGGCGGCATCGGCCAACTCCCGCTCGCCGTCGCCGATGCGGTACGCGCGCGTGGCGGTGAGATTCTGCTGAACTGCCAGGCGCACGACCTGCGCAAGGCCGAGGAAGGCTGGGAGGTGTACGTCGAGGACTGGAACCTGGAGGCGGACGCCGTCGTCCTCGCCCTGCCCGCCCCGCACGCCGCCCGCCTCCTGGACCATGACGTACCGGCCGCCGCCTCCGAGCTGCGTTCCGTGGAGTACGCCTCCATGGCCCTGATGACCCTCGCGTACCGCCGCAGCGAGATCGACCTCCCCGAAGGCAGCGGTTTCCTCGTGCCGCCCATCGACGGGCACACCATCAAGGCGTCCACCTTCGCGTCCCGCAAGTGGGGCTGGATCGCCGACGAGGACCCCGACCTGCTCGTCCTGCGCACCTCGGTGGGGCGGTACGGCGAGACGAAGATCCTGGAGCGGGACGACGCCGAGCTCGTCGACGTCTCCCGGCGCGACCTGCGCGAGGCCACCGGACTGAGCGCCGCCCCCGTCGCCACCCGCGTCACCCGCTGGCACGACGGACTCCCGCAGTACCCCGTCGGCCACCACGCGCGCGTGGCCCGCGTCCGCGACCACGTGAGCAAGCTGCCAGGACTCGCGGTCTGCGGAGCGGCGTACGACGGAGTGGGCATCCCCGCCTGCATCGCGAGCGCCCACGCGGCCGTCGACCAGCTGGGCGGCGACCAGGCCGGTGTGCAGGAGCTCACCGCCAACCCGGTGCAGAGTCCGCACGGCGGCGGAGGAGAATAGGGCCATGAGTGACGACGCCCCCGCCAAGACCCCCAACGCAGGCAAGAAGGCCAAGGACCTCAACGAGGTCATCCGCTACACGCTGTGGTCCGTCTTCAAGCTGCGTGACGTGCTCCCCGAGGACCGCGGCGGCTACGCCGAAGAGGTCCAGGAGCTGTTCGACCAGCTCGCCGCCAAGGACATCACCGTCCGCGGCACGTACGACGTGTCGGGGCTGCGCGCCGACGCGGACGTCATGATCTGGTGGCACGCCGAGACCGCCGACGAGCTGCAGGAGGCCTACAACCTCTTCCGCCGCACCAAGCTCGGCCGCGCCCTGGAGCCCGTCTGGTCGAACATGGCGCTGCACCGCCCCGCCGAGTTCAACAAGTCGCACATCCCGGCCTTCCTGGCCGACGAGACGCCCCGCAACTACGTCTCGGTCTACCCCTTCGTGCGCTCCTACGACTGGTACCTGCTGCCCGACGAGGACCGCCGCCGCATGCTCAAGGACCACGGCATGATGGCCCGCGGCTACCCCGACGTGCGCGCCAACACGGTCGCCTCGTTCTCGCTCGGCGACTACGAGTGGCTGCTCGCCTTCGAGGCCGACGAGCTGTACCGCATCGTCGACCTGATGCGTCACCTGCGCGCCTCCGAGGCCCGGATGCACGTACGCGAAGAGGTGCCGTTCTACACCGGCCGCCGCAAGGACGTTGCGGACCTCGTGGCGGGTCTCGCCTAGTCGGTAATTCGGTTGCCGTGCCCGCCCGGTGCGGGTTTCATCGAGAGGTCGGGCCGACTGGGGCCCGGCCTCTCGTGCGTGGACAGAAAGCCGGTGTTGTATGCCCAGGGCCCTGCGGAATCTCTCGAACTCACCCCATTCCGCATCGCTCAGGAGTTCCTTCCACCATGTCCCGCAACACTTCCAGGCGGGCGCGCACTGAAGCACGCGCCCAGTCCTTCCGCTGCCTGCACTGCGGTCTCGACGTATCGATGACCGCGCCGGGCACCAGTCACCGCAATCACTGTCCGAACTGCCTGTGGAGCCGTCACCTCGACGACACGCCGGGCGACCGGGCCGCGGACTGCGGTGCCCGGATGGAACCCCTCGCCATATCCGTCAAGGGAGACGGCGAATGGGTCCTCGTCCACCGCTGCGTCCACTGCGACGTCCTGCACGCGAACCGCACGGCGGGTGACGACAACGCGTTGCCGCTGACCCGTCTCGCCGTGCGGCCGCTGGCGCAGACGCCCTTCCCGCTGGAGCGGCTCGGGGCGCTCTGAGTCCCTGATTTTCTGAGTCCCTACGACAGGGGCTTCGGCTCCCGGTGCGGCGCGCACTCCGCGTGCCGCACCGGCAGGCGGCCCTCAAGCAGATACGCGTCCAGGTGGCCGTTGACGCACTTGTTGGGACCGGCGGCGATGCCGTGCGTGCCCGCTCCCTCCTCGGTCACCAGGACCGATCCCCGCAGCCTGCGGTTCAGCTCCAGCGCGCCCTCGTACGGGGTCGCCGCGTCCCGCTCGGCGGCCAGGATCAGCGTCGGGGGCAGCGCGCCCCGCGCCGTGCGCACGTCCACCGCCCGCTGCCGGGGCGCGGGCCAGTAGGCGCACGGCAGGTTCATCCAGGCGTTGTCCCAGGTCTCGAACGGCGCCACGCGCGCGAGGTCGGAGTTGTCGCGGTCCCAGACCCGGAAGTCCGTCGGCCAGGGCGCGTCGTTGCACTCGACGGCGGTGTAGACGGCGTTGCCGTTCTCCGCCTCCGCGGCGCCCTTCGGCTCCGGCGCCGCCTGCTCGATCAGCGGCTTCGGGTCGCCCTTCAGATACGCGGACAGGGCCGCCGCGCGCTTGGGCCAGTAGTCGTCGTAGTACCCGGCCTGGAGGAAGGCGGACTGCAGCTGACCGGGTCCCACCTTGCCGCCCGCGGGCTTGTGGGCCAGCTCGGCGCGGACCTTGTCGTAGCTGCGCAGCACGTCCTCGGGCGTCGTGCCCAGGTGGTACGCCTTGTCGTGCTTGGCCACCCAGGCACGGAAGTCCGCCCAGCGCCGCTCGAACGCGAAGGACTGTTCGAGGTTGTTGCCGTACCAGATCTGCGCCGGGTCGGGGTCGACCGCCGAGTCGAACACCATGCGCCGCACGTGCGAGGGGAAGAGCGTCGCGTACACCGCGCCGAAGTAGGTGCCGTACGAGGCGCCCATGAACGTCAGCTTCCGCTCGCCGACGGCGGCCCGCAGCACGTCCAGATCGCGGGCGTTGTTCAGCGTCGTGTAGTGCCGCAGGCCCGGATTGCGGGCGCCGCAGCCGCGCGCGTACGCCTTCGCCCGCGCGATGCGCTCCCGCTTGTACGAGGCGTCGGGGTAGGTCGGTGACTGAGTGGGTGCCTTTGTGTATTGCTTCGGGTCCTGGCAGGTCAGCGGCGCCGAGCGGCCCACCCCGCGCGGGGCGTAGCCGACCAGGTCGTACGCCGCCGCGATGCGCTTCCACTCGGGCAGCACGCCCACCAGCGGGAAGTACATGCCCGAGCCGCCGGGGCCGCCCGGGTTGAAGACGAGCGCGCCCTGGCGCGCGACCGCCTTGCCCGACGCCTTCTTGGTGGCCTTGGTACGGCTGACGGTCAGCTTGATCTTCTTGCCGTCGGGGTGCGCGTAGTCGAGCGGCACCGTGACCGTGCCGCACCGGACGGACGGCGGGAGGTCCTCGGCCTTGGCGCAGGTGCCCCAGCGGATCCCGGCGGCCTCGGCGCGCTGGGCGGCGACGGCGGTGCCGCGTGTCTCGGGCGACGGCGGAGCGCCGCTCGCGGAGCCCGCGGGGGCGGCGACGAGGGCGGTCAGGACCAAGGATCCGGCGGTTCCGTAGCGGGCGGCTGCTGCTCTCATCGCGCTTCTTACCTCTTTTGTTCGGCGGCACTACTCGAACAAAAGGGATACTTCGTGCGGCAGTTGGCGAAGTAAAGCACCGGCCCGCCGTGTCGGCTCAATGACCCCGATGCGCCGTATCCGACCGGGAGCGGTGCGCGAAGGCCGCCCGCAGGCCGGGGTCGGGAAGGGCGCGGACACCGCGTACGGCCACGGTGGTCAACTCGTCACGGGCCGCGGGCAGCGCGCCGAGGAGCCGCTGCCCGGCGGGGGAGGCCCAGCGCGTGTACGGGTGGACCTCGACGCGGGCGATGAGGAGGCAGCCCACGCAGAGCAGCAGCGGCAGCGAGAACCAGATCGCCACCGGGACCTGCCCCGCCGCCGCCCGCTCCTGGGTCGGCATGCACACCGCCAGGGTGCCGAGCGCGAGCACCGTCACCGTCGCCGCGCGCACCTGCCGCGCGGCGGCCGCGACGCCCGAGCCCGCGCTCTCCGGGACGGCGAGGCCCGCCGCGACGAGCCGCTCGCCGAGGGCGCGCACCGCGTCGGCGGTGGCCGCGCCCTTGCGTATCGGCGCTATCCGCGACTGGCCCGCGGGGCCGATCGCGCCGAGCACCGAACGCTCCATGTCGTCGCGGCCGACCGGGTCGACGACGGTCGCCCAGCCGGTGTGCGCGATCAGCAGGCGGCGCGCCCCCGCCATCGCGACGAGCGCCACATCGGCGACCCGCGAGGGGCCGCCGGAGAGGAAGGCCGTCTCGTAGAGCGTCAGTTCGTGCCCGCGGGGCGCGGCCCTCTCGTGGGCGGCGGCGCGGCTCGCGGCGAGGCAGAGCCTGCCGCAGGAGAGGCCGGTCGCGGCCCAGGCGAGGAGGAGAAGGGGCAGCCAGAACATGGCGGTTTTCTATGCGAAGGCGCCGCGCGGCGCCATGGCAATTTCACTATGTGGACAGTGGGTGACGGGTAGGTAACGTTCCGCTTCCGCCCAGGGTTCGAGGCTCAGGGCTCAGAGCTCAGGACTTGTCGGGGCTCGGTGCGGCCTGCTTCTCCGGTTTCGGGCGCGATGCCGCGGGAGGGAGCGAGAACGTCGGTGACGGGGTGACCGGTTCGGCGGGGGGAGGTGATGCGGCCGGGCCCGGTGGGGCGGGGGAGCGGGTCGCGGGGGCCTGGCCCGTGGCGGCGTCGCGCGCGAGCCCGTCGAAGTCGACCAGGCCGGTCCGCTCAAGGATCTTGATGTGGTCGAGGACGGTGGTGTTGGCGTCGTCGGCCAGGGCGCGGACCAGCGAGTTGCGGGTGCCCGCGCGGACCTCGGCCACCACCGAGAAGACCTTGCCGTGTGCGCCGCGCAGGACGTTCGCGAACTTCTCGTCGTACGTCTGCCCGTGCGCCGCGCTCAACTCGGCCAGCCAGCCGCGCTGCTGGGGGTTGGGCTGGCTCGGCAGTTCGAGGCTGAGCCGGGCCGCGACCTCGCGCACGCGCGCGTCCAGGAAGGTGTGGCCCTGGACGAGGTGCTCACCCGCCGTGCGCACCGCCTTGGTGGTGCCGCGCTCCTCGGCCTGCTGTCCGGCCGGAAGTTCCCACAGGCCCGCGAGGCGCACCTTGGTGATGAACTCCCTGTCCAGGGCGGACAGCGGCCCGAAGTCGGTCGACACGGTCTCCGCGTTGAGTCTGTCGAGGGTGGTGCCCGAACGGTCCGCGTACGACCAGAGGGGGAAGAGCAGGGCGGCCAGGGTCGCGACGAGCCCCGCGACGATGAGGCCGGTGCCGTTGATGGTTCGGGATCGCATGGTGCCTCCTGTTGCGGCACCGCACGTTAGTGCGCGGCGACCCGGGGGCACCGGGATACGGGCGGGAGTACGTCAACCGCCGTACTCCCGCGCCGAGTCGATGGCCACGGCGCGCGCCGCCAGAAGGAGGACTACGAACTGCTGCAACTGGACCCGCCACCTCCACCACAGGAGGACCCGCCTCCGCCGCAGGACGATCCGCTGCCGGAGCAGGAGGAGCCGCTGCCGCCCGAACACGAGCTTCCGCTGCCGGAACACGTCGATCCGCCACCGGAGCACGAGCCTCCGCTGCCACCGGAGCAGCCGCCTCCGCCACCGCCACCGCTTCCTCCGCCGCCTCCGCTGCCGCACCACGTCGGCGTCCCCGAGCTCGTGCTCCCCGAGTTCGTACTCCCCGTGCCCGGAGTCCGGTACGGCGCGGGGTACGGGCTCAACGGGCTCATGCGAGGCGGCGCGGGGGCCCGGACGCGCGCCGCGGCCAGCAGGTGGCCGCGCAGGTCGGGGTGGGCCGCCGACAGGCCGTGCGTCGCCACGAGGTGCGCCGCGCCCGTCAGGTGGCCCGAGGAACGCACGTACTCGTAGAGGGCGCGCCGCCCGGCGACGGTGAGCCGTTTCTCGGTGACGTACAGGCAGATCAGGCCGGTCACGACGCCGATGAGGACGACGGGAACCAGCTCGCCGACCCTGTCGTACAACGAATCGGAACCGGACCCCGGATAGCTGTCCGCGGCGTACTGAGCCGTCGTCAGCATGGCCGCGGCGATGAACCCGAAGACGCTCAGGAACGTCTGGAGCCCGGCCCAGCGGCGCCACTTGCGCTGGCTGCCGGGCCGTACGACGAGGCCGCGCCTCGCCAGCGCGTCGCCCGTCTCCTGGACCGGGGCGCTCCGCATCACCCCGAGCCGCAGCCAGTGCAGCGCGCCGTTCGGCGCCGCGGTGTGGGCGTCGAACACGGCCTGCTCGGCGGCGTTGCGCGCGGTCGGCCGCGTGATGCCGACGACGCCGGGGCCCCCGACGACCAGGCCGCCGTCCTCGTGCAGACCCGCGATCAGCGCGTCGGCGACCCGGGCGGGACCGCCGGAGAGGAACGCGGCCTCCATCGTGCCGCGCACGAAGACGCCGTGCTCGGAGCGCTCGTCGGCGTGCAGCGGCGACGTCCTCGTCCGGCGGGACGTCACCACGCCCCTGAGCAGCTCGCAGGAGGAGAGCGCGACGACGACGGTGTACACCGTGCCTGCGATGTTCATGACGTCACCGCCTCAGCAGGACGCGGCGGGTGGCGTGCAGCAGCCGGGCGGCGGGCCGCCGGGACAGCGGCTCGGGGCCCGAACGCTCCAGCCACCAGTGGCTCAACTCCCGCTGCGCCTGCGCCTTCTCGGGCCGCCCGGCGAGCAGCAGGTGCTCGGCGAAGGCCAGCGCGTCGTGCCGGTAGCCGCCGGTCATCGGCCTGGCCCTGGCGTACTCGACGAACGCGGCGCGGTACTCCCCGCCGAGGATCCCCGGCAGCTCGGGCGCCACCTTCGCCACGACGTCGGCCCGCTTGGCCGCGAGCGCGTGGCTCTGCACCCGCAGCCGCGCGTGGTCGAAGCCCTCGGGCGCGGGCGTTCCCGCCACGAGCGAGGAGAGCAGCGCGGCCTGCGCGAGCCCGGTGCGCTGGCGCGCGGTGGGGGAGGCGGGCAGCGGCTCCGTGCTGG
The DNA here is from genome assembly GCF_008704495.1 of Streptomyces kanamyceticus. Lineage (NCBI taxonomy): Bacteria > Bacillati > Actinomycetota > Actinomycetes > Kitasatosporales > Streptomycetaceae > Streptomyces > Streptomyces kanamyceticus. The sequence goes on along the minus strand of NZ_CP023699.1, from coordinate 2,513,863 downwards.
TGGTGCCCCCGTGAGTGCTGTCCGCGTTGGTGCTGTCCGCGGTCGTGAGCGTCGCCCGGATCGCGGTCAGTTCGCGCTCCAGTTCGGCCGGTGCCGGAAAGTTCTCGTCGCGCTCCAGGAGGACACCGGGCGGGCTCACCCGGGACGCGAGGTCGGCGAGTACGGCGAGCACGGCCTCGGGGACCGGGTGCGCGTGGCTGTCGTGCCAGACGCCGTCCCGTTCGAAGCCGCCCGCGACGTGGACGTACGCGATGGCCTCGACCGGCAGTTCGTCGAGGGCCTTGGCCGGGTCCTCGCCGCGGTTGACGTGGTTGGTGTGGAGGTTGGCGACATCGATGAGCAGCCGGACGCCCGTGCGCTCGACGAGCTCGTACAGGAACTGCCCCTCCGTCATCTCCTCGGCGGGCCAGGAGATCAGCGCCGCGATGTTCTCCAGGGCGAGCGGCACCGGCAGCGCGTCCTGCGCGATGCGGACGTTCTCGCACAGCACGTCGAGCGCGTCGCGGGTGCGCGGCACCGGCAGCAGATGCCCGGCCTCCAGCGGCTGCGTCGCGGTGAGCGGACCACCGGCCCGTACGAACGCGATGTGCTCGGTGACGAGCGGCGAGCCGAGCGCTTCGGCGCGCTCCGCCAGCGCGCGCAGCCTTCCCTCGTCGGGGCGGTCGGCGCCGCCGAGCCCCAGCGAGACGCCGTGCGGCACCACGGTCACCCCGCGCTCGCGCAGCCGCAGCAGCGAATCGGGCAGGTGCCCGGGGCAGACGTTCTCCGCCACGGCCTCCACCCAGTCGATGCCCGGCATCGCCTCCACGGCGTCAGCTATCTCGGGACGCCAGCCGATTCCGGTGCCCAGATGCCTCATGTCGTTCCCCCCTGTCCCCCGTACGTCCCCCGTTGCCAGGACCATGGCCCCGGCCGAGTGGATCGAACCCCCGGGGGGAGACGTTCAGAGCTACATTTGAGGTTCCGGCCGACCGGTATCGATCCGGCTCGGCGCCGGTACCAGCGCCGGATCCGTCGCCGCCGCGCGCAGCCGCGCGGCGATGGCGGTGCTCGCGAAGCGGTACGCCCGCGACTCGTCGTGCAGCACCGAGTGCGCGTTCGCCGTCTCCATGAGGGCGATGCACTCGAAGGCGAGCTGGGCGAGGTCCGTGTCCGCGTGCAGTTCGGCGGCGTCGACGGCCTCGGCGAGCGAGCGCTCCATCAGCTCGCTCCAGTCGCGGTTGGCGCGGACCAGCGCGTCGTGCACCGGACCCTCGCGGGCGTCGAACTCGGCGATCACCCCGTAGAAGAAGCAGCCGCCGGGGAAGACGCGCTGCTCGGAGTAGTCGAGCCAGGCCGTACAGAGCCGCCACACGCGGCCGACTCCGGGCGGGGTCTGCAGGGCGGGCTCCACCACCGTGTCCAGATAGATGCGCCCGGCGGCCCGCACGGTCGCCAGCTGCAGTTCCTCCTTGGAGCCGAAGAGCGCGAACACCCCGCTCTTGCTCAGCTTCAGCTCGGTGGCGATCCGGCCGAGCGACAGCGCGTCGAGCCCCTCCACCGAAGCGACGTCGACCGTGCGCCGCAGCACCAGGCGGCGGGTCTGGTTGCCGCGCTCGACCCGGCCGTCGAGCCGGGTGCCGCCCGTCATGCCCGCGCCGTACGCAGGGCGGGGTGGTCGGCGACCACGGTGCAGGAGCCGGGGGCGATCTCCGTGAAGCCCGCGTCGCGCACCACCGGAAGGCCGCTCGCGGTGAGTTCGCGCCAGCGCGCCGCGTCCGGGGTGCGCACGGACAGCGGGAAGCCCGCGTCGCGCCACGCGGCCCGGTCCGCGTCCGACAGCTCCCACCAGGCCAGCTGGGCGCCGTGGCCCGCCTGGGCCATCGCCTTGCCCGCCGACATCTCGACGTCCGGGCTCATCCAGAGCACGGGGTGCGTGGTGTCCGCGCCGGGCGGGGGCTCCGGGTCGTCGAGCTCGGTGCCGGAGACCTGGAGCTTGGCCAGCTCCTTGGGCCAGCCGTCGAGCGGCACCGGCGGGAAGACGCGGACCTCCGCCGACTTGCCCGTGACCGTGATGCCGGGCAGGGTCTCAGCCCGCCGCCACTCGGCGCCGCGGGCGCGCCTGACCACCTTGCGGATCCGGGCGTCCTGCCAGTCGCGCACGGCCTGCGCCCACTCGCCGTCGCCGACGGAGCGCTCGTCGCTCAGCATCACGAGGACGGCGCGGGCCGCGGTCTCCAGGGCGTCCGTGCGGGCCGGGGGAGCGGCGCGCTCGATGCGGGCGACGAGGGGCAGCACGAACTGCGGGGCCTCGTCGCGCGAGATGTTCTCGTGCCGGAAGGGGCTGTCCGCCGCGCTCGGGGCGGGCGGGCCCTGCGGCGCGTCGGGGAGGGTCTGGTCACTGCTCACGCGTCCAGTCTGCCAGGCGGAAGATCGGCCGTACCTGGGATTTCGCCCCGGCCGACGGGACGTGCGCGAGGATGACCGCATGGAACGTGATCTCGCGATACGGCTCGCCGGGGTGGGTCGGCGCTACGCGCTGCGCGGTCCCTGGGTGCTGCGCGGCGTCGACCTCGGCATCGGCGGGGGCAGCCTGGTGCGGATCGAAGGCGCCAACGGCACAGGCAAGTCAACCCTGTTGAGACTCCTCGCGGGCATCGACGCACCCTCGGAGGGCCGCCGCGAGGGGCGCCCGCGCACGGCGTTCGTCCCCGAAAGGTTCCCCGCGTCGCTGCCGTTCAGCGCGGTGGGCTACCTGACGCACATGGGCCGCGTGCACGGACTCGCGCGAGGCGCCGCGGAACGGAGCGCCGAGCAGTGGCTGGAGCGTTTCGGCGCGGGCGGCTACGCGCGTACGCCGCTGGCGGAGCTGTCCAAGGGCAGCAGCCAGAAGGTCGCCGTGGCGCAGGCACTGCTCGCCGACCCCGAACTGCTCGTGCTCGACGAGGCGTGGACGGGCCTGGACGCCGCGGCCCGCGCCGAACTCGACCGCGCCGTGGCCGAACGGCGGGCGGCGGGCGGCGCGGTGGTCTTCGTCGACCATGACCCGCGGCGGCTCCTCGGGGCGACGGACGAGACGTACGCGGTGGTGGGCAACGCGCTCAACCGCCGTATGGGTGGCGGCACTTGGAGCCAGGAGGAAGACGGGAGCGCGGTGCTCGCCGGTCCCACCGTCGTCATCGAGACGCAGGGGCCGCTGGGCGCGGAGCTGCCGCCGTCCGTCGCGTCGGCGGCGACGGGGATCGGCGAGCCGACTCCGGAGGGAGTGACGCGGCTCTCGGTGCCGGAGAGCCGCTCCGACGTCGTACTGAAGGAACTGCTCACGGCCCTGCCGCCCTGGCATGTGGTGACGGTGGGTGGCGGCGCGGGGGCGAATGTGCCGTCGACATCGGCATCGTCGGTGGCGTCGGTATCGGCGTCGGTGGAAGTGGGTGACCGCCGATGAGCGCACTGCTCCACTATCAGCTCTCGTTGCTCGCACGGTCCCAGCGGTGGCTGCCGCCCGTGATTCTCTACGCGGTCTTCCTCGCCGTCGGCGTGCAGGGCGGCCAGCCCATCCTGGACTCGCTCGCGTACGCGGCCGCCGCCCTGCTGCCCGTGGCCGCCTGGCTGGTGCGGATCTGCGCCACCAACGAGCCGCCCGCGGCGCGCGGTTGCACCGCGGCCGCGGCGGGTCCCGGCCGCGCCCACCTCGCCTCGCTGCTCGCCGCCCTGCTCGCGTCGGCGGCGCTCGGCGCGCTCGCGGTCCTGGTGGTGACGGCCATCAGCGACGCGTCGAGCACGGACGCGCGGCATGCGGTCCCCCGGCTGCCCTCGGCCGCCGTGGGCCTCGTCGCGATGCTGGTCAGCGCGCTCGTCGGCACGGCGGTCGGCGCGCTCACCAACTGGCCGCTGCTGCGTTCGGCGGGCCGCGCCGTCCCCGCGCTGCTGCTTCTGGCGCTCCTCGCCCTGGTCACCTCGGGCTCGCCCGCGAAGTCCGTCCTGACGGATCTGACGGCGGGTTCGCGGGACGGAGTGGTACCGGTACCGGTGGGCGCGCTCGCGGCGGCGGGGGCCGTCGCGGCGGCGGCGGTGTGGGCGGCGTGCGCGCTCAGTTCGAGGCGGGGCGGATAGAGGGCGGGGTCCGTGGGGCCCTCAGCCCGAGCAGGCCGTGCGCTGGGCTTCCTGCCACTCGCAGACGGGGCAGAGCGTGATGCCCTTGTGGGACTCCGGGTACTCGGTGGGCGCGCGGCACAGGACGCACTCGGCGAGGGGCTCGTCGGGAACCGGTGCCGGTGCCGGGTCGTTCGCGGTAGAGCGTCCGGTACCCGTATCCGTATCCCCGAAGCAGTCGTCGCCCATACCGACCAGCCTAGCTCCGCGCCTCCACGGGCCCGGCCGTCGCCGCCGCGCCGGTCGCCCCCGCCGCGCCGCCCGCCGCGCCGATCTGCTCCGACACCCGTACGAATCGGAATCCGCGCTCGCGCAGCTTCGGGACGATCGTCCGCAGGGCTCGCTCCGTCGCGGGGGCCGCGCTGCGCGTGCAGTGCATGACGACCACCGAACCGGGCCGCACCCCGTCGAGTACCTGCCGGGCGACCGCCGCCGAGTCCGTGGCGAAGGCGTCGCCGCTCACCACGTCCCACTGCACGGCGGTGACGCCGGGCGCGAGCGCGCGCAGGGCCTGCCGGTCGTAGCAGCCGCCGGGGAAGCGGAAGTACGGCACCGCGCGCTCGACGCCCGCCTTGCGGAAGGCGTCGAAGGCGCGCCGCACGTCCGTGCGCATCCGGGGCGCGGGGACGGTCGGCAGGCCGTAGCAGCTGCCGGTGAAGGCGTGATGGCTGTACGAGTGGTTGGCGACCTCGAAGAGCGGGTCCTTGCCGATGTCCTTGGCCTGCGCCGGGTACTCCTCGGCCCAGCGTCCCGTCATGAAGAAGGTCGCGGGCACCTTGAGGCGGCGCAGGGTGGCGACGAGCGCGGGGTTGTCGAACCTCTCGCCGGCCGCCGCGCGCGGCCCCTGGTCGGCGGTCATGTCGGCGTCGAAGGTGAGCGCGACGGTGCGTCCGTGCGCGCGGGACCCGTTCATGAACACGGGGGTGAGGCCCGAGGGCCCGGGGGCGAGGGTGGGCGGGGCGGACGCCGAAGGGGCGACGGCCGCCGGGGTCCTGGCGGGACGGCCGGGGTGCCCCGGCGCGGCGGTGTCACCGGAACACCCGGCGAGGACGGTGGTCAGGACGCCCAGGGCGCAGAGTGCGGCGCAGCTCCGTACGAGAGTGATCACTCGGTGACGATATATGTGTAAATGGGATAAATCGTTTAATTGTGCGGAGGGTCGCGTACGTCAAGCCGGTTGGCGGGCCCGGCCCCGCACCCGACCCGCCCCCCCACCCGCCCCCACGCTCAGAGCCAGCCCTCGAGCGACGCCATGAACCCGTCGAAGTCGTCACGGTGGATCGTGTGACCCGCCCCCTTGACCGTACGCACCTCGAAGCCGCGCCTGGTCAGCTCGTCCTTGAGCGCCTCGTCGACGAGGAGGCTGGGGTCCGCGACCTGGACGAGGGAGGGGACGGCGGGCGCGGCCGGGGTGCGGTCGACGGCGTTCGCGCCGGAGAGGCCGAGCGCGGTGTCCGTGTCCCAGGCGGCCAGCGTGGCGAGTTCGATGTCCACGTCGGCCGCCTCCCAGCGCGGGTTGAAGTTCGCGATGATCCCGCGCGTCGCCCGCTGGAACTCCACGAACACGGCGGGGTCCACGGACTGTTCGGCCCCGAGCGTCCACGCCGGGTCGGAGTAGACGGCGCGCTGGGGCGCGAGGCGCTCGACCGCGAGGGCGAGTGCCATCCCGCCGAGCGAGTGCCCGATCGCGAGGTCCGCGCCGACCGGCAGCGTCTCGACGAGATCGTCCGCGAAGATCTCCGCGCCGTACGCGCCGCGCCCGCTCTCCCCGTGCCCGCGCAGGTCGACGCCTATCACCCGGTAGCCGCGCTCGGCGATGGCGGGTCCCACGCGCCGCCAGGTGCGGTGGTCCGACATGATCCCGTGGACCAGGAGGGCGACCCGGTCGCCGGTGCCCCATTCGTGGGTGTGCAGCTTCATTGTGGTGCCCTTCTGGCGGACGGGTAGGCGGGTAGGCGGGTGGACGGGTGGACGGGTGGACGGGTGGACGGGTGGCAACACGTCGATCTTGGCTGATCCGTTTCCCGCATGACCGGCGGCCCCCGGCTGGGGTAGCGTCCGCCGATGCGCTCGAACCTCTTCAACATCGCCGTCGACTGTGCGAACGCGTACGAACTGGCACAGTTCTGGAGCAAGGTCGTCGGCCATCCGTTGAACGACGACGACTTTCCCGGCGAGTCCACGGCCGTCGTGCGGCTCCCGACAGGGGTCCGGCTGTACTTCGCCGAGACTCCGGAGGCGAAGGCGCGGGCCGCCGACGCCAGCGGTGCCGCCCGGGCCCCCAAGAACCCCCTGCACCTGTGCTTCCAGCCCGACGGTCCGCGCGACGCGGAGGTGGATCGGCTCAAGGCCGTGGGCGCGACGGTGCTCGCGGACCTGCGTACGCCGGACGGCAAGGGGTGGGTGGTCTTCCAGGATCCGGAGCGCAACGAATTCTGCGTGCTGCGCAGCGAGGCGGAACGGCTCGCGGGGGAGGAGCCGGATGCCCCCGGCGAGGCGGATACCTGTGGAGGGGCCGAGGTGCTCCCGGGGGAAAAGCCGTTGTCAGGTGGGCCGGGGATGTGACAGCGTCCCGGTCATGACTCTGGGCATGGTTGTCGGCTGACTCCCGCTCGCGCGCCGCGACGCGGGGGTTCCGCCTGCCCTGAAGTGCCGGACGCCCGGCACGCCTCTCTCCGGTGACACGGTCCTGCCGCTTTCGCGCCGACCGTCGTTCCGGCAATCCTTGAGGTCCCTCTCGTCGAAGCGCTCTTCGTGCCCCTGAGCCTTGCGATCACGAGGAGTCCTGATGCTGATGCCTGCCCGCATCGAATGGACCGACAGCGACAGCGACAGCGACAGCGACAGCGACACCCCGACCCTCTCCGCCCGTTGGCACTCCGAGAGCGGCGCGGCCGCGCCCCGGCGCGTCGTCGTCGCCGATGACACGACCAAGGCCGCCACCGCCCACCGCCTTGCCTGCGAGGGCACCGCCCTGCTCTGGCGCGGTGACTTCCACGGTGCCCGGCAGTTGCTCGCCGCCATGGCGCGGCGCGTCGACAGGAAGACCCCGCCGCCGGGGCGCACGCCCGCGGACGCCTTCCACCAGCACCGCCGCGCCAGGGGGCACCGCGCCCGGGTGCTCGGCATGCTGCTCGTACTCCTCGACGGGGAGTACGGCCTGGTGGGCGCGTACGGCCTGGTGGGGGAGCGTGGCCCGGCGCTGCGCAGGGCGCCCGACGTCAGGGCCGCCTGTCGCGCGACGTACGGTCCGCCCCGCGGGCCGATGGCCGTCTCCCTGCGCGAACTGCTCGGCGTGGTCGGCGCCCACGAGTGGCGCGTGAAGGGCGTGCCGGTGCCCGCCATCGGCGGCGCGCGGATCCATCCGCATTACGGAGTGTTCTCGCCGGTCAGAGGGGAGTACGTCGACCTGGTGGCGCGAGCCGCGCTGCCGGTCGCCGCCTGGCGGGACGCGCCCCGCCCGCGTACGGCATTCGACATCGGGACCGGAACGGGCGTGCTCGCCGCGGTACTTGCCCGCCGCGGACTCGACCGCGTCGTGGCCACCGACATCAACCCGCGCGCCCTCGCCTGCGCCCGGGAGAACGTCCAACTCCTCGGCCTGGAAGGGGTGGTGGAGGTGGATGCCGCCCCTGGGCTCTTCCCTGCGGAGAGGCGCGCCGCGCTCGTCGTGTGCAATCCGCCGTGGCTGCCCGCGCGTCCGACCTCCGCCGTCGAACAAGGCGTGTACGACCCCGGCGGCGCGATGCTGTCCGCCTTCCTGGGCGGGCTCGCGGCGCGCCTCGCGCCGGGAGGTGAGGGCTGGCTCGTCCTCTCGGATCTGGCCGAGCGTCTCCAACTGCGCTCGCGCGAGCAGCTGTTGGGGGAGATCGCGGAGGCGGGGCTGCGGGTGGTCGAACGGCTCGACACGGTGCCGCGCCATCCGCGCGCGGTGGATGCCTCAGACCCATTGCGCGGCGGCGACTCGTTGTGCGCCGCCAATCCGCTGTGCGCCGCCGACCCGTTGCGACCCCCCGACCCGCTGCGCGCCGCCCGCGCGGCCGAGGTCACCTCGCTCTGGCGGCTCGCGCCCGGCCAGTTCTGAAGCGAACGCTTCAGTATGTGTTAGCGTCCCTCTTCGTCAGTTCTGAAGCACCCGCTCCAAAATTTGTGGAGCGGGTGCCGAGAGAGGGAGGACCGCCTCAATGCCGCCAGCGGTGTACATAGTCGGGCTCGGCATCTTCACCCAAGGGACTTCGGAGTTCATGCTCTCGGGGCTCCTTCCCGGCATGGCCGACGACCTCGGGGTCTCGATCCCGGACGCCGGACTGCTCATCTCGGCCTTCGCGATCGGCATGGTCGTCGGCGCCCCGCTGCTCGCCGTCGTCACGCTCGGCTGGCCGCGGCGCACGGCGCTCGTCTCCTTGCAGGCCGCCTTCGTCGTGGCCCACGTGGTCGGCGCCCTCGCGCCCGGCTACGCCGTCCTGTTCGTGACGCGCGTGATCAGCGCCCTCGCGTACGCCGGGTACTGGGGCGTCGCCGTGGCCACCGCGGTCGCGCTCGTCCCCGCCGCGGCCAAGGCGCGGGCGGTCGCCGTCGTCGCCGGTGGCCTGACGCTCGCCACCATCGTCGGCGTCCCCGTGGGCACCCTGCTCAGCCAGGTCTCCAGCTGGCGCGCCGCGTTCTGGGCAGTGGCCGCGGCCACTGTGGTCAGCCTCGTCTGCACCCTGCTCCTCGTCCCCGGCGGACGCGGCGAGGGCGAACGCCCCTCCGTCAGGGCCGAGTTGCGCGGCATGGCGCGGCCGCAGCTCTGGCTCTCGTACGCCATCACGGCCTTCGCCTTCGGCGCGGTCATCGTCACCTTCAGCTATCTGGCGGCGCTCCTTACCGAGGTCGGCGGGGTCTCCGAGGGCTGGGTGCCCGCGATCCTCGCGCTGTTCGGGGTCGGCGGTCTGGTCGGCATCGTGGTCGGCGGGCGTACCGGCGAGACCAGGCCGCTGGGCACGCTCGGCCTGGGGCTCGGCGCCCTCGCGCTGTTCTCCGCGCTCCTCGCCCTGACGGCCCACGTGACGGCCGTGGTGATCGCCCTGGTCTTCCTGCTCGGATTCGTCGGCTACGTCACCAACCCCGCCCTGCAGTCACGGGTGTTCACCCTCGCGCCGGGCGCCCCGACGCTGGTCGGCGCCACGAACACGGCCGCGTTCAACGTCGGCAACACCGTGGCCCCGCTGCTCGGCGGCCTGACCATCGACGCCGGGTTCGGCTACGCGTCGGTGGCCTGGGTCGGCACCGGTCTTGCCGCGGCGGGAACGCTGGGCGTGCTGTGGGCGGCGCGGCTCCAGCGGGCGGAACGTGGGCGTCCGTCGGTGCCGACGCCTGTGTCGCCCTCTGTGTCGCCATCTGCGCCGCTGCCCGTGGCGCAGGCCGCCCGTGAGTCCGCGCGGGCGGAGGCGTGAGCGCCGTGGAGCGGTCAGGCCGCACCCGTGTCACCGCCGATCCCGACTGGTACGAGTCGGCGGGCATCTCGCTCGGCATCCGCGTCGGCGACCTGGTCTTCACCTCCGGACAGGCGCCGGTCGACGGGCACGGCGCCACCGTCGGCGCCGGGGACTTCGAGGCCCAGGCCAGGCAGGCGCTCGCCAACGTGTCCACCGTCCTCGACCGCGCCGGGTCCGGCATCGACCGGGCCGTGAAGCTCACGGTGTTCGTCACCGACGTGGCCCACCAGGACGTGTTCGCCCGGCTGCGCGCGGAGTTCTACGTCGCGCCCTTCCCCGCCGAGTCCTTCGTGCAGGTCGCCGCGCTCGCGGATCCCGCGTGGCTGGTCGAGATCGAGGCGGTCGGCGCCGTGGAGTGAGCCGATGTTTTGTAAGAACGTTCCAAAACGTTTACGGTGGAGCCATGGCCAGGCCGCGAGAGTTCAACGAGGACCGTGTCGTCAGCGCCGCCATGGAGACGTTCTGGCGCCACGGCTACGAGGGCACGTCCACGCGCGACCTGTGCGACAGCACGGGCCTCGGCCCCTCCAGCCTCTACAACACCTTCGGCGGCAAGCGCCAGCTCTACCTGCGCGCCCTCCAGCACTACTACGACACCAGCACCGCCGAACAGGTCGCCGTCCTGCGCGGCCCCGGCCCCGCGAAGGAACGCCTTCGCGCCATGATGCTGCTCGCCGTCGAAGGGGAGCAGGAGGTCCGCGACGAACGCGGCTGCTTCGCGATCAACGCGGCCATCGAGGTCGCGGGTACCGACCCGGAGGTCAGGGCGGCCGTGCGGCGCACCTTCGACCGGGTCGAGAACGAGCTGTGCGAGGTCGTGGAGGCGGGGCGCCGCGCGGGGGAGATCCGCTCCACCGGTGACGCGCGGACGGTGGCCCGCCGGGTGCAGAGCACGTACTACGGACTGCGGGTCCTCGGCCGGGTGCAGGACGACCGCGATGTCCTGCTCGCCACGGTGGACGGGGCACTCGCCGACCTGTGACGCGCGCTGCTCCATGACGGGGAGAGGGCAGGGAGCGGGCAGGGAGCGGGCGGGTTTTCGTACACCCATGCGAGACCCGTAAAGTGGCGTAATGCCCGAAGAAGTACAGAAGCGTACCCGTGTCGCGTCCGTCGCCGAAGGAGTCGCCGCCCTCGCCGCCCTCGTGGCGATCGGTACCTCCGGCGACTGGATCTGGCGCCACGGCGTGGCCCTCTGCCCCGGCGGCGGCCACGTCTTCGCGGTCGTGATCGGCATCCTCTGCTTCGTCGCCGTGATGGTGGCGAGCGAGGCCCGGCGCCGGGTCCGCGCGATCGGCGGGGGCTCCGCCCGCGTCGTGGGTCCCGCGCTGCTCGCGGCCGTCGCCGCGGTGATCGGCACGTGCGCCGTGGCCGCCGTTCTCTCGTGCTTCCCCGGACGCAACGGAAAGCCGCTCGGCTCCCTCTTCCAGGGTGGTCCGATGTGGGTCGAGGAAAACCCCGACGTGTCGAGGAGCCTCCTCCTGGGTCTGGCCATCGGTCTCGCGGCCGTCGTGACGGCGGGGCTGCTCCGGCGTCCGAGCGGGCGTCGCAGGGCCGTGCGCTGACGTCGCGTCAGCGCGGTCACGCGGCGCTCTCCCGCACACTCCGGAAATGCCCGTCATCGCGTGTCACCTGCCCGTTTATCAGTTGTTGATCGGATACGGACAGGCTCCGCGAGTCCAAGTCAGTCATGTACCAATGGAATTGACCGGAGGCATGTGCATGAAGATCGTTCGCTCGCTCAAGAAGAGGATCACCGGAGAGAAGAGCCTCAAGGCGTACGCCTGGTACCACTGGTACTAGGCCGGCGACGCGCTCACCGCGCGCATCCCGCACGCTGACGGGGGTGCGCATCCCGTAGGGACGTAACCGCCGTCGAGACCGCGCCCGGCGTGCCCGACCAGCCGCCGGGTGCGGGCCTCCCGCACCTGGAGACCCCGATGCCCCCGACGCCCTCCTCCGGTACCGACCGGCTGTCCAGGACCACCGTCTTCACGCCGCGACTCCATGCCCTGCTGCGCGACCGCCGCGGTGAGGACGTGTTCCGCCTCGACTCCGACACCGTCGGCGTCGCCGGGCCCGAGCAGAGCGACCGGATCCTCGCCGCCCGCCCGGCCACCGAACGCGAACGCCCCACCTTCAAGCCGCTGCACGGGCGTTCGATCCCGCGTACCGAGGCGTCCACCGTCATGCAGGCCATCGGCCGCGACGTACGCAGGGCGCTGCGCGAACCCGTGCCCGGGAACGTCGACCTCTCCGGTGAGTGGCCGCACGTCGGCCACGTCCACCTGCGCGATCTGATCCTGGGCACCGACCCGTACCGGCTGCGCATCCTCATGGACCGGACCCTGGAGCTGACGCCCAAACTCACCTGGTCGGTGATCGCCGTCGGCGCCGCGCTGCCCGGCAGGCTCCGTCCCGGAGCGCCCGTCACCAGCATCGCGGGCCTCACCGCGGACGCCACGGGCTACAGCGACCGGCGGTACGCGATGGGCCTGTACCGGCGGGCCGCGGCCCCGGTCTGCTTCACCGTCTCCACGCTCGTCGCCAACGCGTACTGGCTGGGGGCGCCGTTCGACGACGAGACGCCGAACGAGCACATCCTCTACGAGTCCATGCGGCTGCTGCCGCCGTCCTGGAACATCCTGCGCAACGCGTCCCCCGAGTACCCGGCCATCGACGACCGCATCGGCGCGGGCGACGACGTCCTGCTGCTGCCGCTGCTCAGCCACCGGGACCCGGCGCTCTGGAAGGACCCCGACGAGTTCCGCCCCGAACGCTGGGCCGCCCTCGACCCCGACGACCACCCCGGCTACCTCCCCTTCGGCCACGTCTCCGAACGCTGCTGGGGGCGGCACATGGTGATGCCGCTCGCTGGTCAACTCCTCGACATCCTGCGCGCCGACGGCATGACGGTCGACCCGCGGCAGACCACCGCGAAGGTGCCCCTCGCCGGGCTCCTCGGGGTCGACAAGGTGCGGCTCGTGCGGTCGGGGCGGGCGTAGGGGTGTGAGTAACACCCCATGGCAGAAAGGGAGTTGGGTCTAGCGCTCGGGCGTTTCGGCAGGGCATGGTGGGGGTTCGCGGTGCGACACACGTATCGCGCCCGGACCCGTCATGGGGTTCGACCGCAGGGAGTGATGGACATGGCTGCGAACTACCGGCGCATGAGCGCCTCCGTTCACGGGAAGTGACCCCGGCCGCCGGGGCCGACCCCGGACGCGCTCCTGCGTTTGATCATTGAGGCCGAACTGCCTTGCGCTGCCGTCGCGTTCCGCGCGGCGTCGGTACGGTTTCGGCTCCGCCTCGGTGCTCTTCGACGTCGGACGCGTCTCCGTCGGCCACTCGGCATTCCGGATCCCGGACCTTCGGATCCCTGGATCCCTGGATCCAGGGACCTCGCCCCTCGCCCCTCGCCGACTCCGGCCTGCCGACGGAGGAATCCCATGACCACCATCCTGCTCGAACTCGCCGCGGGAACACCCGAGATCCTGCTCGCGGCCGTCATCGTGATCGCCGTGACCTTCCTGACCGCCCTCGCCATCGCGGTCCGGGGCACGGCCCCGGAAGAACGCGCGACGGTCTTACGCGCCTTCGCCCAGATCCTGCCGGTGCGAAGGAGATAGGCCTGGCCGATGGAACAGCGCCGTCCACAAGAACGGCTCGCCGAACAGTGGCGAGCCGTTCTTCTCGTCGCGCATGCGGCGCAGTTCGAGCTCCGTCAGGCCCGCGAAGATCCGGCGCAGCGCGTCCGCGTCGTAGGCGAGGCCGCCGTGCAGGCCCGCCGTGCGGTAGAACTCCGCGTCGGACAGCTCGGATCCCATGCCGTTCTCGCCTGCCGCGAAACAGGTGAGGGCGAAGTGGCCGCCGGGGGCCAGGACGCGGTCCAGGAGCGCGAGATAGCTGATGCGGCGGTGCGGCGGTAGGTGGTGGAAGCAGCCCGAGTCGTAGACGAGGTCGTACGGTCCGGCCAGCGCGGTCCGCGTCAGTACGAAGACGTCGCCCTGGTGGAAGCGCACGTCGGCGCCCGCCTCTTCGGCCCGGCCCGCGGCCCAGTCGAGCGCGGCGGGCGAGAGGTCGACGGCGTCCACCTCGAAGCCGAGGGAGGCGAGATGGAGGGCGTTGCGGCCGGGGCCGCAGCCGATGTCGAGGGCGCGGCCCGGGGTGAGCAGCCCTCGCTCCACGTACGAGACGAGGTTTTCGTCCGGCTTCGCGGCGAAGAACGGCACGGGCTTGCCGCGGTCCGCGTAGAAGCCGTCCCACCAGCCCGCCCCGTCGGCGGTCCACCGGTCGGCCTCCGGCGCGAACAGTCCGTCGAGGAGCTTCATCACGTCGTCGATCGTGTGGATGTCGCGGTCCATCAAGTCCCCTTTCGTGGAAGGCGATTGTAGGTGGCGACTGTCGCGTATGCCCAGGTCAGGAGGCATGGGTGGGCATCCTTCGAAGCTGTCCGAAGGCTTTCGGCGGGCGCCTGGAGGCGCTTGGGATGATGCCCGGCCCTGCCCGTCGACCAGGGCGCCACGGGGTGTCGGCGCCCGCGTGAGGTGCCCGTTCGGGGGCAATTTCGGCCGCGCGGGAGCGACTTTCCTCCGGGGTTCCCGGCCCAGGACCGTTCAGGACTGCCCAGGACCGTTCAGGACTCCCAGGACCGTCCGGGGCTGCCCAGGCCAGTCCCGGCCCGCCAAGGCCCGCCCGGGTGTGAACGCCGCGTTCACGCGAAGTATCCCCAGAAGTAATCGTGGCTGGTTGGATGTGCGGGCGCCCGGACACCGGCCGCTTCCGGCACGGCCGGAACCCGCAGCAACACCCCCCACACCCAGGAGTCTCAGTGCCGCACTCAGCGCTGCGCAGGACCCACGCGACCGCGATCTCCACCGTGCTCGCCGCCGCCACGCTCGCCGCCGTCGCCCCGTCCGCGACCGCGGCCGCCGACGCGTCTGCCGCGCCGCCCTCGCTCAAGGTGCTCACGTACAACACGTTCCTGTTCAGCAAGACGCTCTACCCGAACTGGGGCCAGGACCACCGGGCCAAGGCGATACCGGCCGCGGACTTCTTCCAGGGGCAGGACGTCGTCGTGCTGCAGGAGGCGTTCGACAACTCCTCGTCCGACGCGCTGCAGGCCAATGCCAAGGACCGCTACCCGCACCAGACGCCCGTGATGGGCCGCGGCAAGAGCGGCTGGGACGCCACCGGAGGTGCCTACTCCTCGGTGACCCCCGAGGACGGCGGCGTGACGGTCCTGAGCAAGTGGCCGATCCTGCGCAAGGAGCAGTACGTCTACAAGGACGCGTGCGGCTCCGACTCGTACTCCAACAAGGGCTTCGTCTACGCCGTCCTGGATGTGAACGGCACGAAGACGCACGTGGTGGGCACGCACACCCAGTCCACCGACCCGGGCTGCGGCAGCGGCGAGGCGGCGGCGACCCGGGCGAAGCAGTTCAAGGAGATGGACGCCTTCCTCGCCGCCAAGAACATCCCGGCGGGTGAACAGGTCATCGTGGCGGGCGACTTCAACGTCGACTCGCACAGCTCCGAGTACGCCTCGATGCTCGCCGACGGCGGTTTCGCCCCGGCCGACAGCCGCACGGGCCACCCGTACTCCTTCGACACCCAGGACAACTCGATCGCCGCCGAGCGCTACCCGGACGACCCCCGCGAGGACCTCGACTACGTCCTCCACCGCAAGGGCCACGCCCGCCCGGCCTCCTGGCGCAACAACGTGGTCAAGGAGCAGAGCGCGCCCTGGACGGTCTCCAGCTGGGGCAAGCAGTACACGTACACGAACCTGTCGGACCACTATCCGCTGACGGCGGGCTAGGCCAGGAACGGACGCAGCAGAGCGAGCAGGGCGCGCGGGCGGTGCAGCGGGATGATGTGGCCGCAGTCTTCGATGACGTGTCCGGTGAGATCGTCGGTGACCGGGCGGAGCTGGCGTTCCAGCGCGGTACCGACGGGCCGGGCGCCCAATGCCATCGTCGGCACCGTCAGGCGGGCGGTGGCGACCGCCCGCTCGATCTGTTCCGCGCTCGCGGGCAGCGCCCGGTAGTACGAGAACGCGCGGCTCAGCGCCTGGCGGCCGGTGTACGCGCGGACGAAGGCGTCGCGGAGGGCGGGGCGCACTCCGTCGCCGAGCGTCCCGGCGCGCAGGAACCAGTCGATGTAGGCGGCCTCGTGGCCCTCCAGCACGGTTTCGGCGAGGCCGGGCGCGGCGCGATGGAACCCGAACCACCACGGCGGCCCGTCGGCGAGGAAGTCCTCGGCGCCGGGCAGCCTGCCCAGGAGGGACTCCATGACGACCAGGCGCCGGACGAGACCGGGGCGGCGCAGGGCGAGGAGGAAGGCCGGTGCGGTACCCGCGTCGATGCCCACCACCGCGGCCGAGGACACGCCGAGCGTGGTGAGGAGCGCCGCGGCGTCCTCGGCCAGGGTGCCCGCGTCGTACCCGGCGGCGGCCGGGCTGCTCGCGCCGAACCCGCGCAGGTCCGGGGCGATGACGCGGTAGCGGTCGGACAGGTCGGCCATGATGTCCGTCCACACTTCCCAGGTGTGCGGGAAGCCGTGCAGCAGGAGTACGGCCGGGCCCGATCCGGCGAGAGCGACGTTCAGTTCGACACCGTTGACGGGGACGCGCCGCAGCTCGGGCATGGAGTGGCTCCAGGTGAGTGGTGAGGAATGGTGAGGGGTGGTGAGGAATGGTTACCAGGTCACGCTAGGGAACTATCCTGGTCCGTCCAAGACGGCACTTTCCCTACAGGTGGTGAGCCCTGAGTGACCACATCAAGGCCCGGCGAATCCGTCCGGCAGCGCGGTGAGCGGGGTGATCTGCTGGATCCGCTCTGCCCGACCCGCCAGTTGCTCGACCGCATCGGCACCAAGTGGACGTCGATGACGGTCAAGGTGCTGGCCGAGGAGGCTCCGGACGAGATCCGTTTCGCGGAGCTGCGGCGCCGTATCCCCGGCATCTCGCAGAAGATGCTGTCCGTCACCCTGCAGAGCCTGGTCCGCGACGGCCTGGTCGCGCGCCGAGTGGAACCCACCGTGCCGCCCGCCGTCCACTACCGGCTCACCGAGCTCGGCCTGTCCCTCGAAGGACCGCTCTCCGCCCTGCGGGTCTGGGCCGAGACACACATGCCGGAGATCGACCACAACAACCAGCTCGCCGACGAGGCATCCGCCAACTAGCCGTCTCGCCACAGCCGTCCCGAGGGTCTCAACGGCCAGTGATCCACGCGGTGAAGCCCGAGCACGCGGTGGCCGCCAGCAGTGTCAGGAGCTTCACGGGGACGCGCTGAAGGGTCATGCGGAACCCGCCGATTCGGATGTCGAGTGCGGGTGCCTTGTGGTCGGTCTCCATTGGTTCGCCCTCCATCAAGTCCCGTGCAGGACAGGGTGATTGGGTTCGTTTGGCGCGGTGAATTCAGCATGCCCGAGGTTGCGCGGCAGAGTGCACTCGGGGTCGCCCCCTGGGCCTTTTCGCGGCACTGAGTGCCACCCCCTGAACGGAGTGAGTCCTCACTCATTGACGGAGTGAGGACTCACTCCGTACCATCGTGGCCATGACCGCAGCCAAGGAGAACGAGAACCGGACCACCCGCCGTCGCGCCCCCAGCATGTCGCCGGAGCGGCGCCGAGAGATGATCATTCAGACCGCGATCCCCCTGATCGCCGAGTGCGGCGCCGCGGTGACGACCGCGAAGATCGCCCGTGCCGCTGGCATCGGCGAGGGCACGATCTTCCGGGTCTTCGCCGACAAGGACGAGCTGCTGCAGGCCTGCATGGCCGAGGCGCTCTCTCCCGAGCACGCCGTCCGCGAGCTCGACGCGATCGACGTGTCCCAGCCGCTGGCCGACCGGCTCGCGGAGGCGGCCGAGGCGTTGCAGGCGCACCTGGCCAGGATGGGCGCGATCGCCGGGGCGGTGGGGCATTTCGGCGGCAAGCACCCCGGCACGGTGCGCGGCGCGGGTCGCAGCGAGTCGACGACCCGTATCCGCGCGGCCCTCGTGGACCTGCTGGAGCCCGACGAGGCCTCTCTGCGCCGCCCGCCGGAGCAGATCGCGGCCCTCTTCTTCGGGCTGCTCTTCACCCAGCCGCGTACGGACGACGAACCCGACCTGACCCCGCAGGAGTTGGCCGAGGTCTTCCTGCACGGGGCGCTGTCGGGGGACGCCGAGTGAGCGCGCGGAGAATGCGGTTGGGGGTCACGGCGCCGGCCGTCCTGGCCCCCGTCCTGGTGTGGCTGGTCGTGGACCCGCTGCTGGGGCACCGGCTGCGGATCGTCGACGGCGAGCAGACGCTCGACATCGGCGCCGCGCCCGTGGCGGTCGTCGCGCTGCTCGCGTCGCTCCTCGGCTGGGGGCTGCTGGCCGCCCTGGAGCGGTTCGGGGTGCCGCGCGCCCGCGCCATCTGGACCGGGGTGGCCTGCGCCGTCCTCGCCGTGTCCTTCCTGCCGTTGCTCGGCGACGGCATGGACGGCGGCACCCGGGTCGCCCTAGCGCTGATGCACCTGGCGGTGGCGGTGGTGCTGATCCCGGGGCTCGGCGGCACGAAATCCCCCCGTGTTCCCGCGAGCACCTCTACGGGTGTTCCTACAGGGTGAAACGGGTGTTCCTACGGGGTGAAGACGAACCGGATGTGAGCGTCGTCCACGTACCTCGTGGCCTCGCCCTCGCGCCATGAAAGCCGATACGCGATTTCGTAGGACCCGCTGTCATTGGTGCCGACGTGGCGGCCGTCCTCCACCAGGGCTCTGTGCCGCAGGTACCGGCTGGTTCCTCGCGCATTCCTAGCCTGGGTTCTCTCCCCTTCCAAAGCCAGGAGAACCAGGAGAACCAGGAGAGTCATGCGAGTCATTACCCAGGAGACGCTCGGCGGCCCGGAAGTGCTCAGCATCGTGGACGCCCCCGAGCCCCGGCCCCTGCCGACCGAAGTCCTCGTCCGCGTCAAGGCGATCGGGCTGAACCCGCTGGAGGCGCGCCTGCGCGCCGGTGAGTTCCCGCCGTTGATCGGCCGGCCGCCGTTCGTCCTCGGCTGGGACATCAGCGGCGTGGTCGAGAAGGGGTCGCTGACCTATCGGTTCAGGCCCGGTGACGAGGTGTTCGGGATGCCGCTGTTCCCGCGGGCCGCGGGTGCGTACGCCGAGGTCGTGTCGGCCCCGGCGTTGCACCTCATGCGTAAGCCGGATTCTCTCTCGCACGTCCAGGCGGCGGCGCTGCCGATCGTCGGGCTCACGGCGTGGCAGGGCCTCGTCGATCTCGGCGGCGTGAGCGAGGGCGACCGCGTCCTGGTCCACGGCGGTGGCGGCGGGGTCGGCCACGTCGCGATCCAGATCGCGAAAGCGCTCGGCGCGTACGTGATCACGACCGCGAGTGCGAGCAAGCGGACGTTCGTCGAGGAGTTCGGCGCCGACGAGGTGATCGACTACACGAAGGCCGACTTCGCCGAGGCGGTCCGGGACGTCGACGTCGTGCTCGACACGATCGGCGGCGACACCGGCGAACGGTCGCTCGGCGTGCTCCGCCCGGGCGGCCACCTGGTGACGGCGGTCGCCGAGGAGGACTCGGGGCTCATCGCCATGTACGAGGCGGCCGGTATGCGGTTCAGCGGCATCGCGGTCGACCCCGATCCGGTCGCCCTGCGTGGTCTCGTCGCCCTCGCCGAACAGGGCAGGCTCCGGGTCCACGTGCAGGAGACGTTCCCCTTCGAGCGCGTGGCCGACGCACACCGGCTGCTCGACGGCGGCCACCTTCAGGGCAAGCTCGTCCTCACCCTCTGATCGGAACCGGGTACGGGGCAGCAGCCGCCGCCCCTCAGCCCTCGCTCAGCAGCCTCTTCCTGCTCTCCTCGACGTCGAAGTCCGCCGCCGGGTACTTCGGGTCCAGCGACTCCAGGTGTTCCAGGAGCAGCTTGCTGATGGCCCAGTTGCGGTACCACTTGCGGTCCGCGGGGATCAGGTGCCAGGGGGCCGCCTCGGTGGAGCAGCGTTCCAGGGCCAGTTCGTAGGCCTCCTGGTAGGCGGGCCACAGGGCGCGTTCCTCGATGTCGCCGGGGTTGAACTTCCAGTGTTTGTCAGGGTTGTCGAGGCGTTCGAGGAGGCGGCGGCGTTGCTGGGCGTACGAGATGTGGAGGAAGCACTTGACGACGGTGACGCCGTCGTCGGCCAGGGACTTCTCGAAGCGGTTGATCTGGCCGTAGCGGCGGCCGAGCTGGCTGCGGGGGACCAGTTCGCGGACGCGGGCGATGAGGACGTCCTCGTAGTGCGAGCGGTCGAAGATGCCGATCTCGCCGGGCTGGGGGAGCGCCTTCATGACGCGCCAGAGGAACGGGTGGTTCTGTTCCTCGGACGTGGGCGCCTTGAAGGCCTTGATGCGGCAGCCCGAGGGGTTGAACAGGCCGATGACGTGCTTCACCGTGCCGCCCTTGCCGCTGGTGTCCATGCCCTGGAGGACCAGGAGGACGCGGCGGCGGTCGCCCGCGGTGCTCGCGGCGTACAGGCGCTCCTGGAGGTCGGCGAGGCGTTCGCCCATGCGGGCGGTGGCCGCGAGGCCCGCGAGCTTGTCTGCGGGGCCCGCGGGGGTCGCGGCCGCGTCGTACGAGGAGAGGTCGACCCTCTCCCCTTCGGGGATGCGCAGCAGGTCACCGAGCCGGGGCGGGGCCGTCTTTCCCGCGTCCTTCTTGGCGCCCTTGCCCCGCTTCTTCGCGCCCTTGCCGTCCTCCTTGGCGCTCCTGCCGTCCTTCTTGGCGCTCTTGCCGTCCTTCTTGGCCTTCGCCACCGCGCACCCCTTCCGGTCGTGTCCCTCGATCGTGCGACGAGGGCCCGGGGGCCGCTACTTGTGCCAGGGCCCCGTCACGGCGAACGTCGTGCCGGGCGTGTAGCAGTTCACGTACATCGTGTCGTGGTCGGGCGAGAACGTCACCCCGGCGAACTCGCCCCACTCGGGCTCCTGAGGCGTGCCGATGTTCTGGCGGCCGCGGGCCATCGGGTAGACCTCGCCGCGCCGGGTGAGGCCGTAGACGTGCTGGGCGCCGCTGCCGTCCTCGCAGACCATCAGGCCGCCGGTGGGCACGAGGCAGATGTTGTCGGGGGACTCGCCTGGCAGCTGGATGTCGGTGCTCGGGCCGAACACGATCACCAGGGTGAGGCGGCGCCTGGACGGGTCGTAGCGCCAGATCTGGCCGAAGTGGTCGGCCGCCGAGCCCTCCGCGCTGTGGGCGAAGGAGGACACGAAGTAGACGGACGAGCCGCCCCAGTAGCAGCCCTCCAGCTTCTGCGCGTGCGTGATGCCCTTGGGCCCGAAGTCCTGGAGGCGGATGGGGGTCTGGGCCGCGAGCGGGTCGGGGACGTCGACCCATTCGACGCCGTCGAAGCACGCGCCCGTCTCCTGGACGGCGGAGAGATCGGGGACGCCGGGCACCCGCATGGCCTGCAGCTTGCCGCCCGCGCGCAGTGAACCCCGGCCGCCCTCCGGCTTGTTGGGCAGGAAGCGGTAGAAGAGGCCGAAGGGCTTGAGGAAGGCGTCCTCGGTCTCGTAGACGACGCCGCGCCGGGGGTCGACGGCGATCGCCTCGTGCTGGAAGCGGCCCATCGCGGTCAGCGGCACGGCGCCGGTGCGGTGCGGGTCCACCGGGTCGACCTCGAAGATGAAGCCGTGGTCCTTGGTGTAGCCGTTGGTACCGGCCTTGTCCTCGGTCTCCTCGCAGGTCAGCCAGGTGCCCCAAGGGGTGGGCCCGCCCGCGCAGTTGACGGCGGTTCCGGCGATGGCGACGCGTTCGCCGACGACGTTGTTTCTCCGGTCGAGCGCGAGCGCCGTACAGCCGCCCTTGGCCATCGGGTCGTACGTCAGGCCCTCGACCGTCGGTACGCCGATCTTGCCGGTGACGCGGTTCTCGTGATTGCGCACGAGGTTGACCCCGCCGTGCTTGCCTCGGAAGGCGGCCATGCCGTCGTGGTTGCTCGGCACCTTGCCCTCACCGGAGCGAAGGTCGTCGCCCTCGCGCGAAAGGACCTTGTAGCGAAAGCCCTTGGGGAGGTCGAGCAGCCCCTCGGGGTCGGGGACGAGGGGGCCGTAACCGGCCTTCCCGTGTGCGGCGGCCGTGCCCGCGAAGAGTTCCGAAAGCGCTCCGGTGAAGGCGATTCCCGCGCCTACAGCACCGGTACGGGCGAGAACCTGACGTCGAGTGGCAGACATGATGGGCAACCTCCTGCTGGCGGACAGGAATGTGACCGGATGTGTGTACCACGCGCTCTGGTGCACGGGAACCACGCGCGTAGCTATCTGTTTTCGCCTGCCGTTCCGCGTCCCCGCCCCGGTGGGGCTACTCGCCCACGAGCCCCTTGGCGTCCCGCGCGAGCGCCGTGAGACGCGAGATGGCGCGGAAGTACTTCTTCCGGTACCCGCCGTTGAGCATGTCCTCGCTGAAGAGCCGGTCGAAGGGCACACCGGAGGCGAGCACCGGCACCTCCCGGTCGTACAGCCGGTCGGCGAGCACCACGAGACGCAGGGCGGTCGACTGGTCGGGCACCGGTGTCACATCGGTCAGGCACACCGCGGCGACGCCGTCCGTCAGCGCGCCGTACCGGCTGGGGTGGACCTTGGCCAGGTGCGCGAGCAGGTGCGGGAAGTCGTCGAGGGCCGCGCGGTCGGTCGCGTACGCCGCCTTGGTGACCTGCTCGTCGGAGTACGGGGCGGGGGCCTCGGGAAGACCCCGGTGGCGGTAGTCGTCGCCGTCGATGCGCAGCGCCTTGAAGTGGGCGGAAAGGCCCTGGATCTCGCGCAGGAAGTCGACGGAGGCGAACCGGCCCTCGCCGAGCTTGCCCGGCAGCGTGTTCGAGGTCGCCGCCAGGGCGACGCCCTGGTCCACCAGCCTGGCGAGGAGCGAGGAGACGAGCACCGTGTCGCCCGGGTCGTCGAGCTCGAACTCGTCGATGCAGAGCAGCCGGTGCTCGCCGAGCGTGCGGACGGTCTGCTGGAAACCGAGCGCGCCGACCAGGTTGGTGAGCTCCACGAAGGTGCCGAACGCCTTCTTCTCGGGCGCCGCGGGCGTCGCGTGCCAGAGGGAGGCGAGCAGGTGGGTCTTGCCGACTCCGTAGCCGCCGTCGAGGTAGACGCCGCGGGGGCCCGCGGGTGCGACGGGCTTGGACCTGCCGAACCACCGCTTCTTGGCCGCGCCGCTGGCGTGCGCCCCGCCGAGCCCTGCGGCGAAGCCGCTGAGGACGCTGACGGCCTCGGTCTGGCTCGGCTGGTTCGGGTCGGGGATGTACGTGGCGAAGCGGACCGAGTCGAAGCGCGGCGGCGGCACCATCTCGGCGACCAGACGGTCGGCGGGGACGTGGGGCTCGCGTGCGCAGAGGGACAGCGGAGCCGCTTCGGCTATGGGGGTCTGCCCGAGGGCGGCGGTGGAGGACGACACGGTTCCCAACCTTAAGGGGCGTGCAAGACTGCGGATATGCGACGCCTGTTCCCTGTGACCGACCAGACATGCGACCGGAAGGACGCCCGGACGGAGGACCGGACACCTGACCGGGCGCACGACCGTACGGATGATCGTGCGGAAGGCGCGCACGGCACGGACAGTGCGCCCGGCGTGGGCGGCGCGGCCGGTGCGGCGGGCAGGGCGTGGGGGCTCGACGAGCTGGCCGACGCGTACGCCTATCCCGGCGGCGGCGCACCCTGGCTGCGCGCCAACATGGTGTCCACGCTCGACGGCGCAGCCCAGCACGACGGGCGCTCCCAGCCGATCTCCAACGACACCGACATGCGGATCTTCGGCACCCTGCGCGGGCTCGCCGACGTGGTGATCGTCGGGGCGCAGACGGTGCGCCAGGAGGGGTACCGGCCGACGCGCGCGCGTGAGGCGTTCGCGGCCCGCAGGGCGGCCGCCGGGCAGACCGCGGCGCCCGCGGTCGCCGTGGTCAGCGCCGGTCTGGACCTGGATTTCACGCTTCCGCTCTTCACCGCGCCGCTCGCGCCGACGCTCGTGGTGACCGGCGCGGCCGCCCCCGCCGACCGGATGGCCGAGGCCCGCAAGGCGGGCGCCGTCGTGGTGATCGCGGGCGAGGGCGCGGCCGTGGCGCCGGAGCGGGTGGCCCCGGCCCTTGCCGAGCGGGGTCTCACCCGGCTGCTCACCGAAGGGGGGCCCCGGCTGCTGGGTCAGTTCGTGGCGGCTGGGGTACTCGACGAGCTCTGTCTGACGATCTCGCCGATGCTCACCGCCGGGGACGCCCAGCGCATCGCGGGCGGGCCCTCGGTCTCGGTGCCCGAAAAATTCGTACTGACGTCCGTACTGGAGGAGGCCGGGTTTCTCTTCACCCGATACCGTCGTACCTGACAATCAGCGGAATCAGTCGTTCCGTTTGCCTTCCGCTGGGCACACTAGATCTCGCAGACCCCGTGCGGTCACGGGGCAGGATGGTTTCCGCAGGGGCCTCGCGACGGCCCACGGACGAGAAGGGCGCCTGCAGTGTTCACGAGCGTATTGATGATCGAGAAGGCCCTGACGTCCGCCGACGTGGAGTTCGTCACCACCTTGCACGGCGATGAGCAGGTCACCTTCCACGTGCTGCTCCAGCCCAGGGGCGACCAGGCGGACCGGCTCCTCAGGGCCATCGACGACGTCGCGCTCGGCGAGCTCGACGAGGCGGCGCGCGAGGGGGAGACGCCCGAGGGGCAGGACGCGACGGGGCCCGGCGAGCAGGCGCTGCAGGTCTCCCTGGTCGCGCTGCGCACGGCGGGCTGTGAGGCGACGGGGCGGCTCATCGAGGATCACCCCCTCGACGCGCTCAAGTCCCTCGTCGACGACGTGGACGCCGACGAGGTCATCGTGCTGACCGATCCCCACTACGTGGAGGAGTTCTTCCACCGGGACTGGGCTTCGCGGGCGCGGCACAAGGTGGGGGTTCCGGTGCTGAAGCTGTTCTCGCACAGTCTTGCCGACGAGGCGTAGGCGCTACCGCTGGGTTGGGCGGATTTCAGGCTGCGGGTCCGTCGTGGCTGGGCGCGCCCCGCGGCGGAGCCGCCAGTGTCACAGCCCCGCGCCCCTGACGGGCCGCTTTGCGGCCCTTGCGCAGTTCCCCGCGCCCCTCGCGGGGCTCGGGTGCTACTAGGCTGGGGTGCTCAGCTACGTACGATTTGGGAGACATACGCATGGCACCCGGCCTTCCTACCGCCATGGACCGACCGCACTTCATCGGCATCGGCGGCGCCGGAATGTCGGGCATCGCGAAGATCCTGGCCCAGCGCGGCGCCGAGGTCGCGGGCAGCGACGCCCGGGACTCCGCCACCGCCGATTCGCTGCGCGCCCTCGGTGCCACGGTCCACATCGGGCACGACGCCGCGCACCTCGCGTCCGACGCGAGCTGTGTCGTCGTCTCCTCCGCGATCCGCGCCGACAACCCCGAGCTGGCCCGCGCCACCGAGCTCGGCATCCCCGTCGTGCACCGCTCGGACGCCCTCGCCGCCCTGATGGGGGGCCTGCGCCCGATCGCGGTCGCCGGTACGCACGGCAAGACCACCACGACCTCGATGCTCGCGGTCACGCTCGCCGCCCTCGGCCTCGACCCGTCGTACGCGATCGGCGGCGACCTGGACGTGCCGGGTTCGAACGCGCTGCACGGCGCGGGCGACATCTTCGTCGCCGAGGCGGATGAGAGCGACCGCAGCTTCCACAAGTACGCGCCCGAGGTCGCCATCGTCCTCAACGTGGAGCTCGACCACCACGCCAACTACGCGTCGATGGACGAGATCTACGAGTCCTTCGAGATCTTCGCGGGCAAGGTCGTGCCCGGCGGCACGCTCGTCATCTCCGCGGACCAGGCGGGCGCGGTCGAGCTGACCAAGCGCGTGCGCGACCTGGGCGAGCTGAAGGTCGTCACCTACGGCGAGTCCGAGGACGCCGACCTGCGCATCCACAAGATCACCGCGCGCGGCCTGACCAGCGAGGTCACCGTCCTGCTCGACGGCAAGCTGCTCACCTTCACGGTCTCGGTGCCCGGGCGGCACTACGCGGGCAACGCGGTCGCGGCCCTCGCGGCGGGCATCGCGCTCGGCATCCCGTCCCGGAACCTGGCAGGCGCCCTGAAGTCGTACACGGGCGTCAAGCGCCGCCTCCAGCTCAAGGGCGAGGCCGCGGGCGTCCAGGTCATCGACTCCTACGCGCACCACCCGACCGAGATGACGGCCGACCTGGAGGCGATGCGCTCCGCCGCGGGCGAATCCCGCATCCTCGTCCTCTTCCAGCCCCACCTCTTCTCGCGCACCCAGGAGCTGGGCACGGAGATGGGCCAGGCCCTCGCGCTCGCCGACTCCTCCGTCGTCCTCGACATCTACCCGGCCCGCGAGGACCCGATCCCCGGCATCACCAGCACCCTGATCATCGACGCCGCCCGTGCCGCGGGCGCCGAGGTGCGGGCCGCGGGCGACAAGGACGAGGCGGTGCGGGAGATCGCGGGAATGGCGAAGCCCGGCGATCTCGTTCTCACCATGGGCGCGGGCGACGTCACGGACCTCGGCCCGCGGATCCTGGCCGATCTCTCGAAGTAGGAAGCAAGAGGTTCCCGTCATGTCGTACGACGTAGAGAAGCCGGACGAGGAGTGGCGCGCGCAGCTGAGCCCCTCGGAGTACGCGGTCCTGCGCCAGGCGGGCACCGAGCCCGCGTTCGTCGGCGAGTACACCGACACCAAGACCCAGGGCGTCTACTCCTGCCGGGCGTGCGGCGCCGAGCTCTTCACCTCCGGCGAGAAGTTCGAGTCGCACTGCGGCTGGCCGAGCTTCTTCGACCCGAAGGACACGGACGCGGTCGAGCTGATCGCGGACACCTCGCACGGCATGGTGCGCACCGAGGTGCGCTGCGCACGCTGCGGCTCGCACCTCGGGCACGTCTTCGAGGGCGAGGGGTACGCGACGCCCACGGACCAGCGGTACTGCATCAACTCGATCTCGCTGCGGCTCACGGCCGACGAGGGCTGAGTCCCGCGAGGGTCGTGCGCACGAGGTCCACGACGGACTCCCGGTGGTCGTCCAGGAAGAAGTGGCCACCGGGGAAGGTCCGCAGGGCGAAGGCGCCACGGCTGTGCCGCTCCTCGTTGCGGACCGTCGGCAGCACCATGGCCAGTACGTCCGGGTCCCGCAGCAGCCGCATGTCCGTGCCGCCCTGCGCGGCGAGTTCGGCGAGGACCCCGCGTCGTCGCGGAGGTGCACCCGCTCCGTACGGAAGTGTGAGGGCGCCCGCCGTCCGGAGAGGAAGAGGGCCGCGGGCGGTGTGCCGAGCCGGTCCTCCATGCGTACGGCGATCAGCTCGCGCTGCCCCCGGCGTGCGGCAGACACACCAGGCGTACGCCGCCGTGGGAGCCAGGAGTACGTGCGGCTTCGGCGGAGTCGTGGAAACTCCTGATCCAGGCGTCGAGTTCGGCGGCCCTGTGCACCACGGGATTCATGCGGGACACGGTCCACGGGCGGGCTAAATCCCGGCTGAATGCCCCGGGAACTCCGCGTATGCGAATGGCTTCTTGATCGTCTTTTCCCGATAAGTGAGCGATAACGGGCGTGGTTAGCGTTCGGGAGTCCTGTCACGCCTTCGTTGCCGAGAAGAAGTGGGGAACACTTCCGTGGGCTCAGCCCCCATGACCCCCGTCGACACCGTCACGATCATCGGCACCGGCATGATCGGGACGTCCATCGCCCTGGCCCTCACCGAGCGGCGCGTGCGGGTCCACCTCCAGGACGCCAGCGAGGAAGCACTGCGCATCGCCGAGGCGATGGGCGCGGGCAGCCTCGCGGCGCCCGGCGGGCCGACGGACCTCGCCGTGCTCGCGGTGCCTCCCCGGCACGTGCCCGGCGTCCTGAGCGACGCGCAGCGGCGCGGGACCGCCCTGCACTACACCGATGTGGCCAGCGTGAAGACGCTCGGCCGCGCGGGGCCGGGCGGTCCCGGGTTCGACACGTCCAGCTTCGTCGGCGGGCACCCCATCGCCGGGCGCGAGAAGCCCGGCCCGGCGGCGGCGCGCGGCGACCTCTTCCACGCCAAGCCGTGGGTGCTCACCCCCACCGCGCACACCTCCGACGCGACGTCCGGCGCGGCCCGGCAGCTCGTCGAGCTGTGCGGGGCCAACCTGGTGACGATGGACGCGCACGACCACGACCGGGCCATCGCCGTCACCTCGCACCTGCCGCACCTCCTTTCCAGCCTCACGGCGCGGCTCCTTCGCGAGGCCGACCCGCACGCGCTGACCCTCGTCGGCTCCGGCCTGCGCGACTTCACCAGGATCTCGGCGGGCGACCCCGAGCTGTGGACGGACATCCTCGGCTCCAACGCGACGGCCGTCCGCGACGCCCTGGAGGTGCTCGCCCATGACGTCGACACGACGCTGCGGGCGCTGCGTTCGCTGACCGCGGGCGGCGAGGACCGCGCCGCCGACGAGGACGCCGAGGCCAGGCAGTGGCTGCGCACCGTCCTGGAGGAGGGCCGCGACGGCCGCGCCAGGATCCCCGTCAAGTACGGCCCGCAGGA
Source organism: Streptomyces kanamyceticus (assembly GCF_008704495.1). NCBI lineage: Bacteria > Bacillati > Actinomycetota > Actinomycetes > Kitasatosporales > Streptomycetaceae > Streptomyces > Streptomyces kanamyceticus. The sequence goes on along the minus strand of NZ_CP023699.1, from coordinate 2,485,753 downwards.
CCGGGTCTTCGCCCAGCTGCGGGTGGCGCTGCCCGACCGCGAGGGCGAACTGGCCCGGTTGCTCTCGGACGTGAGCCGTCGCGGGGTCAACGTCGAGGACCTGCGCATCGACAACGACCCCAAGTCGCCGAGCGGTCTGATCGAGCTCCTCGTCGACGAGACCGAGGCCGACAAGCTCGCCCGGTGGCTCACGGACCTGGGGTGGCAGGTGCACGCGCCGACACCCGCGTAGGCGGGAACGACGACAGCGGGCCCGAACCGCCTTCGCGGTTCGGGCCCGCTGTCACCCGTGGGGGGGGGTGTCAGGCCGCCTGGAAGGCGAGCACCGCGTTCTGGCCGCCGAATCCCATGGAATGGCTGAGCGCGAAGTCGACCTTGGCCTCGGTGGCCAGGGCGGCCACGTCCAGGTTGACGGCGGGGTCGAGGGTGCTGAGGTTCGCCGTCGGGGGCACCACGCCGCGCTCGATCGCGAGGACCGTGTAGATGCTCTCGACCGCGCCCGCGGCACCCAGGAGGTGCCCGGTGACGCCCTTCGTCGAGGTGACGAGCGGGCCGCCGGGGAAGACGCGCTCGATCGCCGCGGCCTCGACCCTGTCGTTCAACGGGGTCGACGTGCCATGGGCGTTGATGTGCCGTACGTCCGCCGGACCCGCCCCGGCGTCCGCGAGCGCCGCGCGGACGGCGGCCTCGATGCCGCGGCCCTGCGGGTCGGGAGCGCTGAGGTGGTGGGCGTCCGCACTGGCGCCGTACCCGGCCACGCGCGCGTGCACCCGGGCCGACCTGGCCCTGGCGTCCGCGAGGCGTTCCAGGACGAGGATGCCCGCGCCCTCGCCGCCCACGAAGCCGTCCCGGTCCGCGTCGAAGGGCCTGGACGCGGCGGCCGGGTCGTCCTGGCGGCGCGAGAGCGCGCCCATCTGCGCGAAGCCCGCCATGATCAGCGGGGTCACCATCGCGTCGCTGCCGCCGGTGATCACGATGTCGCAGCGGTCGAGGAGGAGCAGGTCCCTGGCCACGCCGACGGCCGTCGTGCCCGAGGCGCAGGCCGTGGCCACGACGAGGTTCGGGCCGCGGGCCCCGCACTCCATGGCGACCTGCCCGGCCAGCATGTTGGGCAGCTGCATGGGCAGCAGGAGCGGCGAGACGCGCGACGCGCCCTCGTCGACGAGCACCTGGTACTGGCGCTCGACGGTGGACTGCCCGCCCTGGGCGGTGCCGAGCACGACACCGACGCGCGGGGCGTCCCACGTCGTCGCGTCGAGTCCGGCGTCCGCGAGGGCCTCGTGCACCGCGACGAGCGCGTACTGGATGAAGCGGTCGAGGCGGTGGGCGCGGCGGGCGCCGAGCAGCGCGGCGGCGTCGAACCCGGGCACCCGGCTGGAGATCCGCACCGGGTTGTCCGCGAGCGACTCGTCGATGGCGGCCGTCGGCCGACCGGCGCACACCGTCTCCCAGTTGGTCTCCACGCCGATGCCGGCGGGGGTGACGAGACCGAGGCCGGTGACGGCGATGTCGTGACGCTCCATCAGGCCCTCGTGCCCGCGTTCTCCATGAGGCCCACGACGTCGCCGAGGGTGGTGACGCCGGTGAGGGAGTCCTCCGGGATCTCGAAGCCGAGCGACTTCTCCAGGATCAGGCTGAGCTCGACCAGGGCGAGCGAGTCCAGCTCGGCGTCGGCGAGCGTCGTCTCGGGGGTGAGGCCTTCGACCGGGAGGTGCAGCTGGTCACCGAGGATGGCGAGCAGTTTGTCGAACATGCTGAACTCCAAGCGTTTTTCAGAGGACGGGGGACACATCGGGCCAGACGAGGGTGGTGGCACCCCAGGTGAGGCCCCCGCCGAAGGCGGTGAGCAGCACCCGGTGGCCGGGGCGCAGGGTGCCGTCGGCCGCGGCGTCGGCGAGCAGGATCGGCACCGAGGCGCCCGCGGTGTTGCCGACCCGCTCGATGTTGGAGGCGCGCCGCTCGGGCGGGATGCCCACGAAGTCGGCCACGGCGGATGTGATGCGGGCGTTGGCCTGGTGGGCGACGAGCAGGTCGACGTCCTCGGCCCGCCAGTCGGCGGCGGCCAGGGCGTCGGCGCAGACGACGGACATCCGCGTCACCGCGTGCCGGAAGACCTGGCTGCCCGCCATCCGGAAGTACCGCTCCTCGCGGGGCAGCGGGCCTTCGGTGCGGCGCGCCGTGCCGCTGGTGCCGACGGCGACGAGGTCGGCGTTCTCGCCGTCGCTGCCGAGCAGCGTCCGGCCCACGGCGCCGGGCTCGTCGGGCGTGCCCGCGCGCAGCACCACCGCGCCCGCGCCGTCGCCGAAGATGGGCGCCGTCGTACGGTCGTCGGGGTCGATCAGGGTGGTGAAGGCCTCCGCGGCGATCACCAGGACGTGCTCGGCGGTGCCCGCCGCGATCAGTCCGGCGCCGGTCGCGAGGCCGTACAGGAATCCGGTGCACACCGCCGACACGTCGAAGGCGGCGACGCCGGTCAGACCGAGCCGCGACGCCACCTCGGGGGCCGTCGCGGGGCAGGGCCTGTCGGGCGTGGTGGTGGCGAGCACGACGGCGTCCACCCGGTCGCGGCCCGCCGACTTCAGCGCGCGCCCGCCCGCCTCGACCGCGAGGTCGGCGGTGGTGGTCCCGGGGGAGATGACGTGCCGCACCGCGATGCCGGTACGGGACCGGATCCAGTCGTCCGTCGTGTCCAGGCGTCGCACGAGCTCGTGGTTGGACACCGTGTTCGGCGGCAGATGGGCGCCCACTCCGGCGATCACTGCCGTGTTCGTGCCCGCTCTTGTCATCCGGCACTCCTTGGACGGGGATCCGCTCTCTGCGGCCCGGGTCTGCGGTCCGCGGGGATTCCGGCGGCCCACCAGTCGAGCCCCCTCAGTCTCGGATCGAGGGATATGGGGTGCGTATCGCCCTGTTATCCGGCGCCCTGTGCCGGGGAATGGCTGCTCGATATTCGGTACATAAGGCAGTTCTCTACGGTCGGGCGGCAGCATCAGAAGCGCCTTTTCGGCAAGCGCACCCTCGGCCGCGCGCCGCCCGCCGGCCCCGGACGACGTGGAGAACGATGACCGACGTACGCAAGGCGTCCAGCCTGTCCCAGGTCCTGCGCGGGCTCGCCCGCTCGCGGCCCGACGAGGCGGCGGTGATCCACATCCGGGTCCCGGACACCGACGACGGATACGACACGCTGACCTATGCCCGGCTCGACCTGGCGGCCCGCCGTCTCGCCGACCGGCTGCGCACGGAACTCGGCCTGCGGGCGGGCGACCGGGTGCTCCTGCAGTACCCGTCGGGCACCCAGTTCCCCATCGCCTTCTTCGGCTGCCTGTACGCGGGTCTGATCACCGTCCCCGCCCCGCTGCCGGGACGCAACCGGCGCGAGCGCCAGCGGGTCAAGGGCATCGTGCGCCAGGGCGGCATCCGCGCGATCCTCACCGACGAGGAGAACCACCCCGCGGTCTCCGAGTGGGCGCGCACGGAGTCCCTCGACGACGTGCCGCTGCTGGTGACCGCGGGGGAGGACCCGGCTTCGTACGACGAGGCTTCGTACGACGGCGAGGCTTCGTACGACGACGCGGCGAGCCTGCCCGGCGAGGCCGCGAACCCCGAGACCCCCGCCCTGATCCAGTACACCTCGGGCTCGACCTCCGACCCCAAGGGCGTGGTGATCACCCACGGCAACCTGCTGCACAACGTCGCGGCGATGGGGGAGAGCTTCGCCATAGCCCCCGGCACCCGGCACGGCGGCTGGATCCCGCTCTACCACGACATGGGCCTCATCGGGCACCTGCTCACCGGCGTGCTGCTCGGCAGGGGCGTGGTCACGCTCAACCCGATCACGTTCGTGCGCCGCCCGCACCAATGGCTGCGCGCCATCGACCGGTTCGACATCGGGCACTCCAACGCCCCCAACTTCGCGTACGAGTTGTGCGTGCAGCGCGTCACGGACGAGCAGATCGAGGGGCTCGACCTGTCGCGCTGGCGCTACGCGATCAACGGCTCGGAGCCCGTGCACGCCGCGACGCTGCGGGAGTTCACCGAGCGGTTCGCCCCCTACGGCTTCCGGGCCGACGCGCTCGTGCCCTGCTACGGCATGGCGGAGGCGACCCTGTACGTCTCCGGATCCGTGCTGCGGGAGCCCGTCACGCTGGTGGCCGACGCCGAGTTCCTGGAGAAGAACGTGCTCGCCCCGGCCACGGGGGCCGCTGGCGCCGAGACCGCGACCCGTGAGCTGGTCAGCTGCGGCGACGTCCACGACCTGGCCTGCCGGATCGTGGATCCCGTCAGCGGCGAGGCCCTGGCGGAGGGGCACGTCGGCGAGATCTGGCTGAACGGCCCCAGCGTCGCCAAGGGGTACTGGGACAACGAGGCCGCCACCGTGGAGACGTTCGGCGCCACGCTGGAGGGCGACCGCTATCTGCGCACGGGCGACCTCGGCGCGCTCCTGGACGGCGAGCTGTTCATCACGGGCCGGATGAAGGAGACCCTGATGATCAACGGCCGCAACCTCTACCCGCAGGACGTCGAGCACGAACTGCGCAGCCACCACACGGAGCTGGCGACACTGCCCGGCGCCGCCTTCACGGTCGTCGAGGAGCGCGGCGGCCGTCACGAGGAGGTGCTCGTGGTGGCCCAGGAGGTCACGGGGCAGCTCCCCGAGGAGGAGTACGCGCGGCTCGCCGCCGAGATGAAGCAGACGGTCAGCCGCGAGTTCGGCCTTCCGGTACGCGGCGTGGCGCTGCTGCGCAGGGGCGGCGTCCGGCGTACGACGAGCGGGAAGATCCAGCGCGTGGCGATGCGGGAGCTCTATCTCGCCGACGCGCTCCAGCCGCTGTACGCGGACTGGCAGGACTAGCGGTACGCACCTGCTGAGCGGGTCGGGCCGGGGCTCCGTGGACGGGCCCCGGCCGGTGCGTCAGTGTCCGGCGTACGACGGCCGGGAGCGCCGTACGCCGTTGTGCCGGTCTAGCCGGCCGCGCGCGCGTGGAAGCGCAGGAGTTCCTTCCAGCGGTAGCGGAAGCCGCCCCACGCGTCACGCCCCACGACCTCCAGGAGGTGGGCGTCCACCAGGCGTTCGATCAGGTCCTCCGCCTCGGCCGACGTCGTGGAGAGCGTCTTGGCGCCGGTGGTGAGGTCGAACTCCGGGGTGTCGATCGAACCGAGCCGGTGGTAGGCGGCGGCCACCCGGGTGCTCAGGTTCTGGAAGCAGCGGTCGAACCTGCTGCGCAGCGAGTTCTCCCCGTGGCTGAGCTCGGCGAGCCGCTGCTCGGGGTCCCGCAGCCGGGCCACCAGGTCGTCGGCCGACCAGTGCTGCCTGCTCTGCAGCCGGATCCCGGCGGCGCGCAGCGCGAGCGGAATGTGGTCGCAGAGCGCGGCGAGCGTGCGCAGGGTCTCCGGGTCCGTGGCCGTGAGGCTGTCGCGGGTGATGGAGCGCAGCATCGACACGGACTCGTCGGACGACAGGGCGCCGAGCCGTACGCGCAGGGTGTCGGAGCTCTCGAGGAGGTCGTTGAGACCGTCCCTGCCGGTGACCAGGACCCCGCACTTGCCGCTGCCGGGCAGCAGAAGCCGCACTTGGGCGAAGGAGACAGCGTTGTCCAAGGTGATGAGGACGCGGCGGCCGTCGAGCTTGCTGCGGTAGAGCGCGGCACACTCCTCGACGCCGACGGGGATGCGGTCGGCGGGGGTGCCGAGGGCCCGCAGGAAGCGGTGCAGGACCTCGCGCGGGTGCAGCGGGAGCCCGTTCTCCTGGAGGTCGATGAAGAGCTGGCCGTCCGGGAAGTGGGAGGCGGCGCGGTGCGCCCAGCTCAGCGCCAGGCCGGTCTTGCCGATGCCGGGGCTGCCGGTGATGCAGCCGACGGGCAGCGGCGCGTGCTCGGTGCGGCCGAGCAAGGCCTGGTCGAGGGCGGCCAGTTCGGTGGCGCGGCCGACGAATCCGTGGATGCCGGGCGGGAGCTGGGCAGGGGTCGACCAGCTGTCCTCCTGCGAGGAAGGGGCGGTCGCGGGGGCGGGCGCGGCCAGGTCGAGGGACTCGTCCTGGAGGATCAGCTGGTGCAGTTCCTGCAGTTCGGTGCTCAGGCCGATGCCGAGCTCCTCGACGGAGATCTGGCTGCCCTCGCGGAAGGTCTCGAGCGCCTCGGCGCGGCGTCCCGACCGGTACTGGGCCAGCATCAAATAGGCACGCATCCGGTCGCGCAGGGGCCTGGCCTGCACGAGCGCGGTCAGTTCTCCAAGGAGTGCGTCGTGCTCACCCAACTCAAGCCGCAGCGCCATCTGTCGTTCGATGGCGTGCATGCGTTCCTCGTCCAGGCGCATCACCTCCACTTCGGCGAAGTTCGACGTGACGTCGCTCAGCGCGGGGCCGCGCCAGAGTCCGAGCGCGTCGCGCATCAGGTCGGCCGCCTCCGCGAGCCGCCCGCGGCGGGCCTGCTCCTCGCCCGCGCGCACCAGGCGCGCGAAGGTGACGGTGTCAAGCGTGTGGGAGTCGGAGCGGAACACATAGCCGGGGGTGACGGTGGCGATCACCGTCTGCTCGCAGCCCGCGGCGCGGAAGACCTTGCGCAACGCGGCCACGCAGATGGCCACTTGGGTGCGCCCGGTGCTGGGCGGGCTGCCGCTCCAGACCTGCTCGATCAGGGAGTCGACGGAGACCACCTGGTCGGGCGAGAGCAGCAGCGCCGCGAGTACGGCACGCTGGCGCGGCCCACCCACCGCGATGCTCTCCGACCGTGCGCGGACCTCAAGAGGGCCGAGTATTCGAAACTCGAGGCCCTGCTTGGCCGGCTGTCTTCGTTGAGTTGGTACGTAATCGACTGTCGTGCGCTCAGAGCTGTCCGACGTAGGTCGGGGTGGGCAGGGCGAGAAAATCGACTCCATGAAGTTACCCCCAGGTATTACCTTGCGGCATTAATGGCGGCTCGAAGGGAGACTGTGCATGGCCGCGCGGGGGCGTAAGGAGCCCGCGCCGGATTACGAACGAGTAGGGCACTGCGGCAAGGCGCAGTTACCCCTTTGCGTCAGGACAGATTTGACAGGACATAAGGTCCGACTCTCCGTCGATCGCAGAACCTTCCTCTGGTGCTCGGTCGTCATCACGGCACGGAAGAGTTCCGCCTAGGGAGGGTCTCGATCCCTCCGCCCCCGTAGTTCGAAATCATACGGACTATGGTCGCCCGTTGCAGTCGCCCATCGTCAATAATCGGCCTTACTTTAGTCGGGTGTCCAGGTGGCCCCTTCGCGCCACTTGGCTGAAAGTGGTCTCAACTACGCCCGGTTTGCCTGTGTTTGGACGGTGCATATGCATCCGTAATGATCAAAGTCCCCGCCTCGGACAGGTACGGATGTGGTGCGTCACTTCGATCGCATCGTTCGGCATTCCGCAATAACCCTTAGGAAGGTCTGCCCCCTGACCTTCGTCGTGTGCCGGAAAGCGAAGGGGGTGCGGGGCCGACTGGCAGTGCCAAGAGCCCTGTTGACCTTGTAACGTGGCGCGGGTGGTGGAAACGGCAAGTGACCCGGGGACCGGCTGGGCGAAGACCCGGCGGCGGGTGAGCGAATATCTGCATTCGCGAACAGCCGCCGCGGACGCGCTCCTTTTCGTCCTCCTGATGGTGGCGCCCGCGGTCGCGATGGCCTTCTCGCATCAGGGCGCCGTCGAGTCGGTGGTGTCCGTGGGCCTCATCGCGGCGGGCGTCGCGACGAGCAGACGCGCCCCCTTTGTTTCCCTCATGGCCGTCACCGCTTTCGCTCCGCTTTATGTGGCGATCGATACGATCCCGCTCGGCATGTCACCCGCGGTGGCGATGGTCGTGCTCGGCTGGCTCGCCGGGCACCGCATGCCCGAGGCGCGCCCCGCGACCATCGGGTTCGCCGTCGTCGCGCTCCTGGGCCTCGCCCTCGCCGCGGCCTTCGGCAACGTCTGGTCCTGGCCGTTCGTGACGCTGATCGAACTGCTCGCCATCCTGCCGTGGTGGGCCGGTCACTACGGCCGCATGCGGGCCGAGGTCTTCCGCGCGGGCTGGGAGCGCGCCGACCACCTGGAGCGCGAACAGCGGATCATCGCCGAGCAGGTCAGACTGCGCGAACGCGCCCGCATCGCCCACGACATGCACGACTCGCTCGGTCACGAGCTGAGCCTGCTCGCCCTCCAGGCGGGCGCCCTGGAGATGGCGGGCGACCTCTCCGAGCGCCACCGCGCGGGCGTCGCCCAGCTGCGCGCCACCGCGATCACCGCCACCGAACTGCTGCACGACGTCATCGGGCTCCTTCGCGACGACACCGACGACGAACCGGCCCGCCTGGAGCCCGCGTCCGAGTCCGTCACGGAGCTGGTGGCACGGGCCAAGGACTCCGGGGTACCGGTCACGCTGCGCAGCGACGGCACGCTCGACGGCCTGCCGCAGATGACCGAACGGGCCGCCTACCGCGTCGTGCAGGAGATGCTGACCAACGCCATGAAGCACGCGCCCGGCAGGCCGGTCCTCGTGCATCTGGAGGGCAACCCCGACGAACTCGACGTGACCGTCTCCAACGAACTGCCCGAGGACGGCGCGCACAGCGGGCTGCCCAGCGGCGGGCGCGGGCTGCTCGGTCTGCAGGAGCGGGTCCGGCTCGCGGGCGGCAAGCTGCGGATCGACTCCTCCGGCGGCGTCTTCTCGGCGACCGCGCGGCTGCCCCGGCACGCCCCGCTCCTTGACGACGCGGCCGCCGATGACGTGAGATCGCCTTCCGGAGAGCCGGATTCGGAATCCGCGAACCAACTGCTCAAGGCCAGGAACGGGCTGCGCAGGCGGTTGAAGCGGATGGCGATGGTGCCCGTCGTCCTCGCCGTCGGCACCGGCCTCGCCCTGATCGGCGTACGCACCTATACGGTCATGACCACCGCGATCTCGGCCGAGACGTTCGAACGGATCGAGATCGGCGAGAGCGAGGCGGACCTCGCGGGCCAGCTGCCCGAGTCCTCGCTCGACAAGCCGTCCGACGGCCGGGCGGAACAGCTGCCCGCGCCGCCGGGATCGACCTGCCGCTACTACGGAACGAGCCGCAACGTGCTCGACGCCACCCGCGACCTGTTCCGGCTCTGCTTCGATGACGGGGCACTGGTGGCCAAGGACAGGCTGCGGGCGTTGCCACAGCGGTGAGAGAACCGGACCACAGGCGTACCAAGGAAAGCGGAGACCATGATTCGCGTAATGCTCGCCGACGACGAGGCGATGATCCGGGCCGGGGTCAGTTCGATCCTGTCCGCCGACCAGGACATCGAGGTGATCGCGGAGGCCAGGAACGGCAAGGAGGCCGTCGAGCAGTGCCGACTGCACCGGCCGGACGTCGCGCTCCTGGACATCCGCATGCCGGAACTCGACGGGCTCGCCGCCGCCACGCAGATCAAGTCCGCGGTGCCCGGCACCGCCGTGCTAATGCTGACCACCTTCGGCGAGGACGAGTACATCACCCGGGCGCTCAGCGAGGGCGCCAACGGCTTCCTGCTCAAGGCGTCCGACCCGCGCGAACTCATCGCCGCCGTGCACGCGGTGGCCGAGGGCGCGGCCTATCTGTCGCCGCGGGTCGCCCGCCGCGTCATCACCAAGCTCCAGGAGACCGGACTCAGCCCCGCGGGGCCCGCGCGCAGCCGTGTCGCGCTGCTGACCGAGCGGGAGCGCGAGGTGCTGACGCTGCTCGGCTCCGGCATGTCCAACGCGGAGATCGGGCGGCAGATGAATCTCGTCGAGGGCACGGTGAAGAGTTACGTCAGCGCGATCCTGAACCGGCTCGACGTGCGGAATCGGGTGCAGGCGGCGATTCTCGCGTATGAGGCGGGGCTCGTGAACAGGTCGGGTAGCAGCCGCTAGCGGCGTTTCGCTTTTAACTGCCCCCCCCGATGCCGGGGGGGTGCCTCTATGACTTCGGTCAAGGGGCAACGGGGGTTGGTGGTTGGTAGAAGGTCCCGTCGCGGAGCATCGCGAAGAGCACGTCGGCTCGGCGTCGGGCGAGGCAGAGGAGGGCCTGGGTGTGATGCTTGCCTTCCTTGATCTTCTTGTCGTAGTAGGTGCGGGAGGCGGGATCGGACAGGGCGGCGAACGCGGAGAGGAAGAAAGCCCGCTTGAGCTGCTTGTTCCCTCTCCTGGACTGCTGTTCGCCGCGGATCGAGGAGCCCGAGCTGCGGGTCGTCGGCGCGAGTCCCGCATAGGCGGCGAGGTGGGCGGCTGAGGGGAACCTGGTGCCGTCGCCGACGTCGATGAGGAGGCGGGCCGCGGTCCTGACGCCGACGCCGGGCATCGACGTCAGGACCTGGGAAAGAGGGTGTGTCTCCAGCAGCTCGTCGAGTCGTTTCTCCAGCAGACGGCGCTGGTCGAGCACGGCGGTCAGGGACCGGGCGAGGCTGGGAACGATCAGTGCGGCCGCCTCGGTGCCCGGGACGACGACGGTCTGTTCGTCGAGCGCGGTGAAGACGTCCTCGGTCAGACGGGCCGCCATCCGCGGAGCCTTGGGCCGCAGCAGGTGGGTGACCTTGCGGCGTCCGGTCTGGCGGATCTGGGCGGGCGAGCCCAACCTCTCCAGCAGGACCAGGACGGCCGGGTGCTGCATGCGCGGGCCGAGCACCCGCTCCAGGTGCGGGTGGACCTGCGTGAACAGGCCGCGGAGCCGGTTGGAGAGCCGGTTGGCCTCAGCGACCAGGTCGTCGTCGAACCCGACGAGCATCTCCAGCTCGGCGACGGTCTCGTCGTCCAGCTCGATGGAGCGAAGCGTGTGCGGCATCGCCCTGGCGGCGTCGGCGATGATGAACGCGTCGCGGGCATCGGTCTTGGCTTCGCCCGGATAGAGGTCGGCGATCCGCCGCATCGTCAGTCCGGGCAGATAGGCGACCTGGCAGCCGACGGCTCGGGCAACGGCCAGCGGCAGGGCTCCGATGGAGGCCGGCTGGTCGACGACCACAAGCACGATGCCGTGCTTGGCCTGGAGTTTCGTGAAGACCTCGCGGAGCTTGGGTTCGCTGTTGGGCAGGCGTTTGTCGAGGGCCTTCTTCCCGGCCGATGTGACAGCGGTGGCGTGGTGTTCGCCCTTGCCGACGTCCAGGCCGAGGAAGACGTCGATGTCGCTGATGTCGATCACGTCGTGGTTCCTTCGGTGCTGTTCACCCGGCCTCGCCACGGCACTGATCGCCACATCCACATTACGAAGAGCCTCCCGACCTGGGGAAAGGCCGGTGGTCATGCCTCTAATCAGCGGTCTGTCAGTGCCTTCGGAGCCGGTGACACCACCCCCCGGGCCATGCACTCGACAAGGGGAGGTAGTCATGCCAACTCCGAAGGCCGGTAGTCCCGTTGCGGGACTACGAGAACGGTAATGGGGGGGGCAGCCTCAGGCTGAGAGATGGCGGATCATTGCCGCCAAGCGCGTGATGCCCTCGTCCACCTGTTCGGCCGTCAGGTAACTGCAGGAGAGTCTGATCTGGCGGTCGCCGTCGTGGCCCAGGTGGAAGTAGCGCATCGGCGTCCACAGGACCCCGAACTCGCGGGCCGAGACGTCGAGTGCCGCGTCGTCCGCCTCGAAGGGGACGTCGAGGCTGAGGAAGAAGCCGCCGTCCGGACGGTTCCAGGAGACCTGGGAGCGGGTCCGGTCCGCGCTCGGGAACTCGCGCTCCAGGCCGTCCCTGATGCGGCCCATCATGTCCTGGTAGTGCTTGGCCGCCACGGTGTTCGCCTCGCGCAGGCCGCCGTCGCCGGACAGGAGCATGGCGCCGATCACCGCCTGCGAGACGCTCGGGGTGTTGACCGTGATCATGCTCTTGATCTTGGCGAGTTCGGCGGCGAGCAGTCCGGCGCCGGTGACCCGCTGGTCCGCCACCACGTAGCCGACGCGGGCGCCGGGGAAGGCGCTCTTGGCGAACGAGCCGAGGTAGACGACCTGTTGGCGCTCGTCCAGGGACTTCAGGGTGGGCAGGCGCCGACTGCTGAAGAGCCCGTACGGATTGTCCTCCAGGAGCAGCAGGTCCAGGCGGCGGGCCGTCTCCAGGAGCGCCTCGCGGTCGGCGCGCTCCATGCTGACGCCGGTCGGGTTGGAGCAGTCGGGCACCACGTACAGGGCCCGCACCCGCTTGCCCCGGGCGGTCAGTTCCGCGACGGTGCGCTCCAGTTCGCCGAGGTCCACGCCGGTGCCGGTGCCGGGCACCGCCACCACGGGGATCTCCAGGAGCCGGGCGGCGCCCGTGACGCCCACGTAGCAGGGGTTGTCGACGAGGACGACGTCGTCGGGGTCGCGGCACAGCGCCCGGAGGACCAGGAGGACGGCCTCCTGGCAGCCCACGGTCACCACGACCGACTCCGGGGGCACGTCGATGTCCTCGTCCACCCGCAGCATCCGGGCGACGAGTTCACGGATCTGGCCCGCGGTGGGGCCGTACTGGAACAGCGCGGTACGGACCTCGTCCTCGCTCTTCCCGGAGTCCCGCAGGTGGTCGATGTACGCCTGGACCAGGCGCGGGATCTCGTCCGCGGCGAAGAACCCCTCGTAGGGGCGGCCGGGCGCGAAGGACACCGCGTCGGGGTAGCGGTAGGTGATCTCGTTCAGGAACGTCATGGTGGTCAGGACCGGGCTGGTCACGCTGGCGTGCAGCGCGCCCGCGTCGAGCTCCACGGCGGGAGCGTCGGGCGCCGGGTCCCCGGCGGCGGAACGGGCCATCAGCGCTGCTCCTTCGGGAGGTACGGAAGGTCGTCCAGATGCCGGAGGTGCATCGCGCGCGGCGCGAGGACCGAGGCGTCGACGGCGTCGACCGTGGCGCGTCCGGTGAGCGCCATGGTGTCGGCGAGCTCCCGCATCAGGAGTGAGAGTACGGCGTGCGCGCCCGCCGCGCCGTCCACCGCGAGGCCGTGCAGCACGGGGCGTCCGACGAGGACGGCGGTGGCGCCGAGGGCGAGCGCGACGACGATGTCCGAGCCGCGCCTGATGCCGCCGTCCACGAGGACGGGACAGCGGCCCCCGACGGCGGCCACCACCTCGGGCAGCACCTCCAACGTGGCCGGTGCGCCGTCGAGTTGGCGGCCGCCGTGGTTGGACACGATGATCCCGGCGACGCCCGCGTCAAGCGCGGCCCGCGCGTCCTCGCCGCTCAGCACGCCCTTGGCGAGGACGGGCAGGCCGCTCCACTCGCGCAGGCGGGCGACCACCGACCAGTCGAGCGCCGGGTGGAAGGCGGTGCGGCTGTGCGCCGCGGGCGATGCCGCGTCGGCCGCTCGCGCGCCGTCGGCAAGCCCTTCGACCAGGTTGGCGGGCACGATGTGGGGCGGCACCTGGAAGCCGTTGCGCAGATCGCGCAGGCGCCGCCCCATGAAGGGGGTGTCGACCGTGACGACGAGGGCCTCGTAGCCCGCGGCGGCGGCGCGCCCGGCCAGCGACCGCGTCACCTCCTCGTCGCGGAAGCAATACATTTGTAGCCACAGCGGGGCGCTCGCGTCGCGCGCGACCCGTTCCAGGCTCTGGCTCGCGAAGGTGGAGACCACCAACGGCAGGCCGAGCGCGCCCGCCGCCCCGGCCGTGCCGGTCTCGCCGTCGCGGTGCGCCAGTTCGTGGTACGCGACGGGGGCCACGCCGAGCGGCGCGGCCCACCGGCTGCCGAGCACCTCGACGTGGGTGTCGGGCTCGGTGAAGCCGGGGAGGGCCTTGGGGCGCAGGCACACCGTGTCGTACGCCGCCTCGTTGGCCGCGAGGGTCCGCTCCCGGCCCGCGCCGCCCGCGATGAAGTCCCAGACGTCCTTGGGGAGTTCACGCCGGGCGAGGGCGGCGTACTCGTCGAGGCTCAGCGGCGTCACTTGTTCGCCGTCTCCCGGGCGCGCTCGACGGCCTCGTACAGCGCCTTGATGTTGGAACTGCCGAAGCCCTGGGCGCCGTTGCGCTGGATGAGCTCGTAGAAGACCGTGCCGCGCTCGTAGGGCGAGCGGGTGAAGATCTGCAGCAGGTGGCCCCACTCGTCGCGGTCCACCAGGACGTTGGTCTCGCGCAGGTCGGCGATGTGCTCATCGAGGTCCCCGACGCGCTCGCGGATCACGTCGTAGTACGTGGCGGGGGTGTTGAGGAACTCCACGCCGCGGCCGCCGAGTTCGCGCACCGAGCCGATGATGTCCTCGACGAGGAAGGCCAGGTGCTGCACGCCCGCTCCGCCGTGCGCGGCGAGGAACTGGTCGATCTGGCCCGGGTTGCGGGTCGGGTCGGGCTCGATGAGCGTGAAGGTGATGCCGCCGGACTCGTTGCGCACCACCTTGGAGTCCATGGCCTGGTCGCCGACGAGGATGTACTCCTCGGAGAAGTAGTGCAGGTCGAACGCCTGGTTGTAGAAGTCGACGGTCCGCTTGAGGGTGTCGACGGGCAGGCAGGCCGCGATGTGGTCGACGCCGCCGAGGACGGTGGCGGTGGCCGGGGTGTCGGCGGCGGCGGTCTCGTCGATGTTCCAGCGGCGGTCCGGCGGCAGCGACCCCGCGGGCGACTGCGACGGCTGTACGAGGGTGTGGCGCAGGTCGCCGAAGCCCGAGACGACCGCGAAGCGGTCCTCGCGCGCCGGGTCGACGGCGTCGGCCGGCTCGCGCAGCGCGGTGGCGCCCGCGCCGGTGGCCCGCGCGAAGTCCACGGGGAGGTCCTCGCAGACGAAGGCGAGGTCGGCGAAGGAGTCGCCGTGCGCGTCGAGGTAACGGGAGACCTCGCCGTCCTCGCCGACCGGTGCGGTGACGACGAGGGTGACCGCGCCGTTGCGCAGCGCCCACGAGCGGCGGTCGGCCGTGCCGGTCTCGGGCCCCGCCGTGGCGATCAGACGGAAGCCGAAGCGATCGGTGAAATAGCTCGTGGCCGCGTCCTCGCGCGCGGTGTACAGCTCCGAGTACGCAATGGTGGTTGGTGACATACCAGCTCCAAGAGGATGGCTTACCAAGTGCGAATTCCTGGCATGGAGGGCGGTAATCCATGCACCTTTTCAAGGATCCCGCTAATGCCCCTGGAGGCTACTTTACGAGCTTGGTTTATACCCTCGTTATTGAAGCCATATTACGGCTCTGACCTGCGAGTATGTCTCGGACTTGAATAATCTTGACGGTCTCTTCGAGCGGCTGCTACCGTCTCGCTCGAATCCAATTATTGTGCATCCTGAAGACTGTCGGGGAACTATATCGACAGGTTCTATCGCAGGATGTATCGGGTTGTCGACACAGGGGGGTCGCCATGCGTCCGATTTCTGCTGAGCATTCTGTTGAATCCATTACGGCCTGGCTGACCGAGCGGTTCGCCGGGTACGCGCGGCGCGCGGTCGAGGACATCGATCCACAGCGTCCGTTCGCCGACTACGGCCTCGACTCGGTGGGCGCCATGTCGCTCGCCGTCGACATCGAGGACCACTTCGGCGTCGAGATCGACGCCGAGGAGATGTGGAACCACCCCACGCCCGCCGCCCTGGGCGAGCTGCTCACCGGCAAGCTCGCGGGCGCCTGAGCGTCCCGGAGAGTCACCCCCGGCGCCCCGTGCGCCCAGAGATCCAGCCCCGGCGGCACAGCACAGCTTGATCAGGATTGTGAGGAGACAGGTGTCCGACGTTGCAGCCATGCGGCACGATTTGTCCGGCGCTCAGCTGGGGGTATGGCTGGCGCAACAGCTGGAGCCCGCCAGCTCCCGCTACAACGTCGGCGTATGCCTGGAGATCGACGGACCCGTCGACACCGAGCGCTTCTCGGCGGCGGTGCGCCTGGTGGCCGCGGAGACCGAGTCGCTGCGCGTCCGGTTCGACACCGACGCCGAAGGCCCCTTCCAGATCCTCACGCCGGACTGCGAAATCCCCTGCCACGTCCTGGACATGACGGACGAGCAGGACCCGCGGGCCGCCGCCGAGGCCTGGATGCGGCACGACCTCACCACCCCGCTCGACCTGCGCCGCGCACCGCTGTTCACGCACGCCCTGATCGCCACGGGCCAGGACAGCTTCGTCTGCTACATCCGCTACCACCACATCCTGCTCGACGGCTTCGGCCTGATGCTCTACGTGCGCCGCCTCGCCGCCGTGTACTCCGCGCTCGTCGCGGGCGAGGAGTACCCGCCGAGCACCTTCGGCGCCCTGGAGCACCTGGTCGGCGAGGACGCCGCCTACCGCGAGTCGGACGCCTTCGCCGCCGACCGGGCCTTCTGGCTGGAGCAGTTCGCCGACGCGGGCGAACCGGCCACGCTCGCGGGCCGCTCCGCGCCCGCCGCGCCCACCGCGCTGCGCGGCAGCGCCCCGCTCTCCGAGGAGCGGGCCGACCGGCTCACCCGCGCCGCCGCGGCGACCGGCGGCCCCCGCTCGGCGCTCCTGATCGCCGCCATGGCCGCCTACGTCCACCGGATGACCGCCGCCGAGGACGTCGTCCTCGCGCTGCCCGTCAGCGCCAGGGCGGGCCGCACCGCCCTGTCCACGCCCGGCATGCTCGCCAACGAACTGCCGCTGCGCCTGCGCGTGGAGCCCGGCATGAGCTTCGCGGAACTGGTCGGCCAGGTCTCCCGCGCGGTGGGCCAGGTCCTCAAGCACCACCGCTACCGCGGCGAGGACCTGCACCGCGATCTCGGCCTGTCCGGCGGCGAGTCGGGCCTCGCGGGGCCGATGGTCGACATCCTCTCCTACGTGCGCATCCCGTCGTTCGCGGGCAGCGAGGCGACCATCCGCCCGCTCTCCGGCGGACGCGTGCGCGACCTCATCGTCACCGTCTACGGCGACCCGCACGGCGGCATGCGCGTCGACTTCGAGGCCAACCCGCGCCTCTACACGCAGGACGAGACACACGCCCACCAGGAGCGCTTCCTGCGGCTGCTCGGCGCCCTCACCGAGGACCCGGCGCGCCCGCTCGACGAGCCCGAACTCCTCGCGCCCCACGAGCGCGACGCCGTCCTGACCACCTGGAACGACACCGGCCACGAGGTGTCCGCCGCCACCCTGCCCGAGCTCTTCGAATGGCAGGCCGCGCGCACCCCCACCAGGCCCGCCCTCACCTTCGAGGACACCACCCTCACGTACGCCGAGCTCGACGCCCGCGCCACCCGGCTCGCCCGGCACCTGACGCTGCACGGCGCGGGCCCCGAGCGCTTCGTCGCCGTCGCCGTGCCGCGCTCCGTCGACCTCGTCGTCAGCCTGCTCGCCGTCCTGAAGACGGGCGCCGCCTACCTGCCGGTCGACCCCGACTACCCGGCGGACCGCATCGCGTACATGCTCGAGGACGCCCGGCCCGCGCTGCTGCTCGCGGCCGCCGACGTCGCGGAGCGGCTGCCGCACACCGAGGGCGTGCCGCACCTCGTCCTCGGCGAGGACACGCCCGGCGACTGCGCGGCCGCCGAGGGCGAGAGCCCGCACACGGCCACCGCGGCCCGCGCCTGCCCGCCCGACCTGCGCCACCCCGCGTACGTCATCTACACCTCCGGATCGACGGGCCTGCCCAAGGGCACCGTCGTCTCGCACGGCGCCATCGTGAACCGCCTGCACTGGATGCAGGACACCTACGGCCTCGACGAGAGCGACCGGGTCCTGCAGAAGACGCCGTCCGGCTTCGACGTGTCGGTGTGGGAGTTCTTCTGGCCGCTGATCGTCGGCGCCACCCTCGTCGTGGCCCGCCCCGACGGACACCGCGACCCGGTCTACCTCGCCGAGCTGATCCGCCGCGAGCGCGTCACCACGCTGCACTTCGTGCCGTCCATGCTGCACGCCTTCCTCCAGGCCAACCCGGTGCCCGAACGGGGCGCGCTGCGCCGCGTCTTCTGCAGCGGCGAGGCACTGCCGCGCGAACTGCTCGCCGAGTTCCAGACCACCTGGAACGTGCCGCTGCACAACCTCTACGGCCCCACCGAGGCCGCCGTCGACGTCACCTACTGGGACGGCTCGGGCGAGCCCACCCACGGGCCCGTGCCGATCGGCCGCCCGGTGTGGAACACCCGCTGCTACGTCCTGGACGCCGCACTGCGCCCGGTGCCGCCCGGCGTCCCCGGCGAGCTCTACCTCGCGGGCGTCCAGCTCGCCCGCGGCTACCTCGGCCGCAGCGCCCTGACCGCCGAGCGCTTCGTCGCCAACCCCTTCGCGGCGGGCGGCGAACGCCTCTACCGCACCGGCGACCTGGCCCGCTGGAACACCGACGGCACACTCGGCTACCTCGGCCGCACCGACCACCAGGTCAAGCTGCGCGGCTTCCGCATCGAGCTCGGCGAGATCGAGGCCAGGATCGCCGCGGAAGCGGACGTCGCGCACGCCACGGTCCTGGTCCGCGAGGACCGCCCCGGAGACCAGCGCCTGGTCGCCTACGTCGTCGCGGCGCCCGGCACGTCCCCCGACACCGAGCGGCTCGCGCTCGCCCTCGCCGGGGACCTGCCCGCGCACATGGTGCCCTCCGCGTTCGTCGTCCTGGACACGCTGCCGCTGACCGCCAACGGCAAGCTCGACCGCAAGGCGCTGCCCGCGCCCGAGTACGGCCCGCAGGGCGCGGGACGCACTCCGCGCACCCCGCGCGAAGAGGTCCTGTGCCAGCTGTTCGCCGACGCCCTCGGCCTGGAGCGGGTCGGCATCGACGACAGCTTCTTCGACCTCGGCGGGCACTCGCTGCTCGCCACCCGGCTCAGCAGCCACATCCGCGAGGCACTCGGCCTCGACGTACCGATCCGCCAGCTCTTCGACACCCCCACCATCGCCGGGCTCTCCGCCGCCCTGGACCGGGCGGGCACCACGCGCGCCCGGCTCACGGCGGGCGCGCGGCCCGAGCGCCTGCCGCTCTCGCCCGCCCAGCGGCGCCTGTGGTTCCTGCACCGCCTCGAAGGCCCGTCGGCGACGTACAACATGCCCGCCGTGCTCCGCCTGCGCGGTCAACTCGACGCGGCAGCCCTGGAGTCGGCGCTCGGCGACGTCGTCGCCCGGCACGAGACGCTGCGCACGGTCTTCGCCGAGGACGAGTCGGGCGCCCACCAGAGCGTGCTCCCCGTCGACGCCGCCCGCCCCGTGCTCGTCACCGAGCGCACCGACGCGCACCTCGTCGACGAGCGCGTCGAGCGGGCCGCCCGGCACACCTTCGACCTGACGGCCGAAATCCCTTTGCGCGCCTGGCTGTTCGAGACCGGTGCCGACGAGCACGTGCTGTTGCTCCTGCTGCATCACATCGCGGGCGACGGTTGGTCGATGGGTCCGCTGGCCCGTGACCTGGCGACCGCCTACAAGGCCCGGCTCGCGGGAAGTGAGCCGGGTTGGGACGCGCTTCCCGTGCAGTACGCGGACTACGCGCTGTGGCAGCACGACATGCTCGGCGACGAGACGGACCCCGAGAGCCCGCTGTCCCGTCAGCTGGACTACTGGCGCGAGTACCTCGCCGACCTGCCCGAGCAGCTGCGCCTGCCCACCGACAGGCCCCGCCCCGACTCGCCCACGCAGCGCGCCGGATCGGTGTCCTTCACCGTCCCCGCGGAGCTGCACGGCGCCCTCGTCGACCTGGCCAGGGGCACCCACTCCAGCGTCTTCATGGTCACCCAGGCCGCCCTCGCCACCCTCCTGCACCGCCTCGGCGCGGGTACCGACATCCCGATCGGCACCCCGATCGCGGGCCGCACCGACAAGGCCCTCGACGACCTCGTCGGGTTCTTCATCAACAGCCTCGTGCTGCGCGCCGACACCAGCGGCAACCCGACGTTCCGCGAGCTCCTGCACCAGGTGCGCGGGCGCGACCTGGCCGCCTACAGCCACCAGGACCTGCCCTTCGAGCGGCTCGTCGAGGCCCTCAACCCGACCCGCTCCGCCGGTCACCACCCGCTGTTCCAGACCCTGTTGACCTTCGACTCGACACGGCTCGACGCGACCGAGGGGCTCACGGGCCTTCCCGGACTCGACGTCACCGTCGAGCAGGCCGAAGCGGCGAGCGCCAAGTTCGACCTGTCCTTCTCCTTCGACGAGCGCACCGACGACGAGGGGCGCCCCGCCGGGCTCGGCGGACTCGTGGAGTACAGCGCCGACCTGTTCGACCGGCACACCGTGGAGACGCTCGTCGAGCGCCTGCTCCGCGTCCTCGCCGCCGTCGCCGCGGAGCCGGAGCTGCGCATCGGCGCCGTCGACATCCTCGACGCCGCCGAGCGCGACCAGGTCCTGCCCCGCCCGGAGGGCCCGGCCTCGCACGCACGGCCCGGCACGCTCGTCGACGCCTTCGAGGCGCAGGCGGGCCGCACGCCCTCGCGCGCCGCGCTGACCTTCGACGGCGACTCCTTCACGTACGCCGAGATCAACGCCCGCGCCAACCGGCTCGCCCGGCTCCTCGCCGGGCGCGGCATCGGCCCAGGATCCGTCGTCGCGCTGGCCCTGCCCCGCTCGGCCGAACTCGTCGTGGCGCTGCTCGCCGTCGTCAAGTCCGGCGCCGCCTACCTGCCGCTCGACCCGGACTACCCGGCGGAGCGCATCGCCTACATGCTCCAGGACGCCGCCCCCGCCGCCGTCCTCACCGACACCGCCACGGCCGAGACCCTGCCGGTACGCACCGCCGTGGAGCTCACCGTCGACGCCCCCGAGGCCGACGGGCTGCCGGACCACGACCTGACCCCGGACGAGCGGACCCGCGCGCCGCACCCGCTCGACACGGCGTACGTCATCTACACCTCGGGATCGACCGGCAAGCCCAAGGGCGTCCTCGTCCCGCACAAGAACGTGACGCGGCTCTTCTCCGCCACCGACCACTGGTTCGGCTTCGACGAGAACGACGTCTGGACGCTCTTCCACTCCTACGCCTTCGACTTCTCCGTATGGGAGTTGTGGGGCGCGCTGCTGCACGGCGGCCGCCTCGTCGTCGTACCGCACCGCGTCAGCCGCGACCCGGGCGCCTTCCGCGCGCTGCTCGCCGACGAGGGCGTCACCGTCCTCAACCAGACGCCGTCCGCCTTCTACCAGCTCGTCGCCGCCGACCGCGAGGCGCCGAAGTCCGCGCAACTCGCCCTGCGCTACGTGGTGTTCGGCGGCGAGGCGCTCGACGTGACCCGGCTGGGGGACTGGTACGCGCGGCACGCCGACGACGCGCCCGTCCTGGTGAACATGTACGGCATCACCGAGACGACCGTGCACGTCACCCACCTCGCCCTGGACGAGGCCGCCGTGACGGGCCCGGCCGGACTCATCGGCACCGGCATCCCCGACCTCAGGGTCTACGTCCTCGACGCGTACCTGCAGCCGCTGCCCGCCGGTTCCGTCGGTGAGATGTACGTCGCGGGCGCCGGTGTCGCACGCGGCTACCTGGGCCGTCCGGGGCTGAGCGCCGAACGGTTCGTCGCCGACCCGTTCGCGGCCGCCTACGGCGAGCACGGGACCCGCATGTACCGCACCGGTGACCTCGCGCGCCTGGGCACGGACGGCGTCCTGGAGTACGCGGGCCGCGCCGACCAGCAGGTCAAGCTGCGCGGCTTCCGCATCGAACTCGGCGAGATCGAGGCCGCGTTGGCCGCGCACCCCGACGTCGCCGACGCCGCGGTCATGGTCCGCGAGGACAGCCCCGGAGACCAGCGCCTGGTCGCCTACGCCGTCGTACGGGCCGAGGCGACCACCGCCGCGGACCTGCGCGATCACGCGGCCGCCGCGCTGCCCTCGCACATGGTGCCGTCCGCCGTCGTCCTCCTGGACCGGCTGCCGCTGACCGCCAACGGCAAGCTCGACCGCAAGGCGCTGCCCGCGCCCGAGTACGGCCCGCGGGGTGCGGGCCGCGCGCCGCGCACCCCGCGCGAGGAAGCCCTGTGCCGCCTGTTCGCCGACGCCCTCGGCGTCGAGCGGGTCGGCATCGATGACAGCTTCTTCGACCTCGGCGGGCACTCGCTGCTCGCCACCCGCCTGGTCGGCCGGGTCCGCGCCGTCCTCGGTGCCGAGCTCCCCGTCCGCCAGCTCTTCGACACCCCCACCGTGGCCGGTCTCGCCGGGGCCCTCGACGAGGCGGGCACCGCGCGAACGGCGCTCACCGCGCGCACCAGGCCGGAGCGGCTCCCGCTCTCGCACTCCCAGCGCCGCCTGTGGTTCCTCAACCGCCTCGAAGGCCCCTCGGCGACGTACAACATCCCGGCGGCCCTGCGCCTGTCCGGCCAACTCGACGTGACCGCCCTGGAGTCGGCGCTCGGCGACGTCGTCGCCCGGCACGAGAGCCTGCGCACGGTCTTCGCCGACGACGCGGACGGGCCGCACCAGGTGATCCTGGACGCGGACGCAGAGAACGCGCGTCCTGAACTGACGCTTGTCCACACGGATGAGGCGGGCCTGAACGACGAAGTGGCGCGCGCCGCACGGCACATCATCGACCTGACCTCTGAAATCCCGTTGCGCGCCTGGCTGTTCGAGACCGGTGCCGACGAGCATGTGCTGTTGCTCCTGCTGCATCACATCGCGGGTGACGGTTGGTCGATGGGTCCGCTGGCCCGTGACCTGGCGACCGCGTACAAGGCCCGGCTGTCCGGCGTGGAGCCGGGTTGGGACGCGCTTCCCGTGCAGTACGCGGACTACGCGCTGTGGCAGCACGACATGCTCGGCGACGAGACGGACCCCGAGAGCCCGCTGTCCCGTCAGCTCGACTACTGGCGCGAGCACCTCGCGGACCTGCCCGAACAGTTGCGCCTGCCCACCGACAGGCCCCGGCCCGCGCAGGCCACCCAGCACGGCGACACCCTCGCCTTCACCGTCCCCGCGGAGCTGCACGCCCGCCTGGACGCGCTGGCCGCGGAGACCCGCTCCAGCGTCTTCATGGTCACCCAGGCCGCGCTCGCCGCCGTCTTCTCGCGGCTCGGCGCGGGCGACGACATTCCGGTCGGCTCGCCCATCGCGGGCCGCACCGACAGCGCCCTCGACGACCTCGTCGGGTTCTTCATCAACAGCCTGGTGCTGCGCACCGACACCAGCGGCGAGCCGACGTTCCGCGAGCTCGTGGACCGCGTCCGCGCCACGGACCTGGCCGCCTACACCCACCAGGACCTGCCTTTCGAGCGGCTCGTCGAGGTCCTCAACCCGGTGCGCTCGCTCAACAGGCACCCGCTGTTCCAGGTGTGGCTGACCGTCCACGACACCCAGCGCGACGCGCTCGCCGCCCTGGGCGCGCTGCCCGGCATCACCGTCACGACGCACCAGGTGGACCAGGGCAGTTCACGCTTCGACCTCGCCTTCGAGCTGAAGCAGCACCGCGCCGACGACGGCACCGCCGCCGGGCTCGAAGGAACCGTCGAGTACAGCACCGACCTGTTCGACGCGGCCACCGTCCGCTCCGTCGTCGACCGGCTGCTGCGCTTCCTCGACGCCGCCACCGCGGACCCCGACGGTCCCGTCGGCGCCGTCGAGCTGCTCGGCGACGACGAGCGCGAGCGGCTGCTCGTCGAGTGGAACCGCCCCGCGGCGCCGACCGCGCACCCCACCGTCTCCGAACTCTTCGAGCAGGTCGCGGCCGCGCACGCCGACAGGCCCGCGATCGTCGACGACGAGCGGACCCTCACGTACGCCGAACTCGACGCGCGCGCCAACCGTCTCGCGCGACTGCTCCTCGCCCGCGGCGCGGGCCCCGAGCGCACCATCGCCGTCGCGATGCCCCGCTCCACCGATCTCGTCGTCGGCGCGCTCGCCGCGCTCAAGGCGGGCGCCGCCTTCCTGCCCGTCGACCCCGACCAGCCCGACGACCGCGTCGCCTACCTGCTCACCGACGCGCGGCCCGCCGTCCTCGTCACCACCGCCGAAACGGCGGCCCGGCTGCCCGACGCGCGCTGCGAGAGCGTCGTCCTCGACGACGCGGCGACGGCCGCCGTGCTCGCCGCACAGCCCGCCGAAGCGCTCACCGAGGCCGAACGGGGCGCCCCGCTGCGGCCCGGGAACGCCGCGTACGTGATCTACACCTCGGGAACGACCGGACGTCCCAAGGGCGTCGTCGTCTCCCACGCGGGCCTGCCCCACCTGACGGCGACCCACGTCGACAGCGTCGGCGTCACCCCCGAGAGCCGCGTCCTGCACAACCTGGCGCCCGCGTTCGACGGCGCGTTCTGGGAGGTGTGCATGGGCGTGCTCACCGGCGCCGCCCTCGTCATCGTCCCGCCCTCCGTCGCCCCGGGACCCGACCTCGCCGCGTACGCGCGCCGCCACGAGGCCACCCACGCCACGCTGCCGCCCGCCGTCCTCGCCCTCGTCCCCGAAGGTGCGCTGCCCGAGCGGATGACGCTCGTGGTGGCCGCCGAGGCGTGCTCGCCCGAGCTAGTGGAGCGCTGGTCGGCGGGGCGCGTGATGCTCAACGCGTACGGCCCGACCGAGACGACCGTCTGCGCCACCATCAGCGCCCCGCTCGCCGGCCGCGCCGTGCCGCCGATCGGCCGCCCCATCGCGGGCACCCAGGTGTACGTGCTCGACGAGCGCCTGCGGCCCGTGCCGCCCGGCGTCCCCGGCGAGCTCTGCGTCGCGGGCGCGGGCCTGGCCCGCGGCTACTTCGACCGGCCCGCGCTCACCGCCGAACGCTTCGTCGCCAACCCCTTCGACGCGGCGGGCGGGCGCATGTACCGCACCGGCGACCTGGTGCGCTGGCGCGCCGACGGCACGCTCGAATACCTGGGCCGCGCCGACAACCAGGTCAAGATCCACGGCCTGCGCGTCGAGCTGGGCGAGATCGACACCGTCCTCGAAGGGCACCTGGCCGTCGCCCAGGCCGCCGTCCTGGTCCGCGAGGACCGCCCGGGCGACCGCCGCCTCGTCGGCTATGTGACGCCCAGCGCCGGTACCGGTACGCCGGACGCCGCCGGTACCGGTACGCCGGACCCCGCCGAACTCCGCGCGTACCTGCGCGAGGTGCTGCCCGAGTACATGGTCCCCGTCGCCATCGTCGTGCTCGACGCGCTGCCGCTGACCTCCACCGGAAAGCTCGACAAGAAGGCCCTGCCCGCCCCGGACTTCCAGGCGGACGCGGGCAGCGGCGAGCGCGGTCCGCAGGGCCGGATCGAGGAGGCGCTCTGCGCGCTCTTCGCCGACATCCTCGGGCTGGAGAAGATCGGCGTCGACGACGGCTTCTTCGACCTCGGCGGCGACAGCATCCTCTCCATCCAGCTGATCAGCCGGGCGCGGGCCGAGGACATCAGGCTCACCGTGCGCGACGTGTTCGAGCGCCAGACGGTCGCCGCGCTCGCGCAGTCCGTCGAGGAGGCGCTCGCGGCCGCGGGCACCCAGGAGACGGCGGACTCCGCCGTGACCGTCGCCGACACCGCCGCAGCCGCGGCGGACGAGGCGCGCCCCGCCCGGTGGACGCCGATCATGCGCTGGTTCGCCGAACTCGGCGCGCCCGTCGCCCCGTTCAACCAGTCGGTGGCCGTCCAGGTCCCGGCAGGGGCGGAGCTCGATGCCGTGACGACCGCGGTCCAGGCCGTCGTGGACCACCACGACACGCTGCGGATGCGCACCGGCGCCGTACCCGGCGACGTGGAGATCATGGCCGAGGGCACGGTCCAGGCCGCCGACCTCGTGCGCCGCTTCGACGCCACCGGTCTCGAAGGCGCCGAACTGGAGGCCGCGGTGCGCCGCGAGGCGCGGCGGGAGCGCGGCCTCCTCGACCCGGCCGAGGGCCGCATGCTGCGCGCGGTGTGGTTCGACCGGGGCGGTCAGGAAGGGCTGCTCGCCCTCGTCGCCCACCACTTCAGCGTCGACGGCGTCTCCTGGCGGATCCTGCTCCAGGACCTCGCGGAGGCGTACGAGGCGGCCGAGCACGGCAGCTACACGATCCTGGCCGAGGTCGGCACGCCGTGGTCCCAGTGGGCCCGCGCGCAGTCCGACACCGGCGACGATGGTGCGTCCGGCGCCGAACTCGCCTACTGGCAGGGCGTGGTGGCCGGTGCGGACGACCGCGGGACCTCGCGGCTCGACCCCGCGCGCGACACCCAGGAGAACGCGGGCCGCATCGCGCTCAGCCTGCCCGCCGACCTCACCCGTTCCCTGCTGACCTGGGTGCCCGGCGCCCTGCACACCGGCATCTCGGACGTGCTGCTCGCCGCCTTCGGCTCCGCGATCGGCGACTGGCGGCGCTCGCGCGGCCTGCGCGGCGGACCCGTCCTGGTCGACGTCGAGCAGCACGGCCGCGACGAGGCGCCCGGCACCGACCTCACCCGCACTCTCGGCTGGTTCACCGCGCTCTACCCGCTGCGCCTGCCCACCGGCGGCACGGTCGGCGACCTGGTGCGGGACGTCAAGGAGTGCACGCGTGCCGTGCCCGGACAGGGCGCGGGATACGGGCGACTCCGGTACGCCCAGGGCACGTTGGCTGCGCACGCCGCCCCCGAGTTCCTCTTCAACTACCTGGGCCGCGTCACCGGCTCGGGCGAGGGCGAGGCGTGGGGCGTCGCCCTGCGCGACGTCGCGGGCACCGACCCCGCGATGCCGCTCGACCACCCGGTGGCGCTGAACGCCGCCACCGAGGACGGCGAGGACGGGCCGCGCCTGCGCGTGGAGTGGACGTACGCCCCCGGCCTGTACGCCGAGGAGGACGTCAGGCGCCTCGCCGAAGGATGGTTCCAGGCGCTGGAGGAGCTCGTCACCTACGCGGGCCGCCCCGACGCGGGCGCGCTCGTCCCCTCCGACGTGACGCTGCCGGGACTCACCCGGGCCGACATCGACCACCTGGAGAAGGCCGCGGCGGCCCCGCTCGCCGACGTCCTGCCGCTGACCCCGCTCCAGGAGGGCTTCGTCTTCCTGAACCTGGCGGACGACACCGCGCTCGACGTGTACGTCGGGCAGATCGTCCTCGACCTAGACGGCGAGGTCGACGCGGAAGGCCTGCGCACGGCCGCGCGGCAGCTCCTCGACCGGCACCCCAACCTGCGCGCGGGCTTCCACCAGCGCGCCGACGGGTCCTGGGTCCAGGTAGTGCCGCGCACCGCCGAAGTTCCGTGGCGCTACGCGGACTTGGCCGCATCGGCCGACATGGAAGACGCCGCCGCCCGGATCGCGGAGGAGGACCGCTGGGCCGAGTTCGACCTGGCCCGTCCGCCGCTGCTCCGCTTCACCCTGATCAAGCTCGGTGACGCGCACCACCGGCTCGTCATGACGAACCATCACATCCTCTTCGACGGCTGGTCCCTGCCCGTCGTCTTCCGCGACCTGCTCACCCTGTACGCGCGCCGCGACGGCTCGGGGAAGATCCGCGCGCTGCCGAAGCCGCGCGACTTCCGCGACCACCTCGGCTGGCTCGGCCGCCAGGACAAGGACGCCGCCCGCACCGCCTGGACGCGGTCGCTCGGTGACCTCGACGCGGGCTCGCTCCTCGCGCCGGACGCAGGGCCCGTCGTCACGGCCCCCGGCCAGGTCCCCTTCCGGGCGGGCCGCGAGCTAAGCGAGGACCTCACCCGGTTCGCCCGCGCGCACGGCCTCACCGTCAACACGGTGGTGCAGGGCGCCTGGGCACTGGTCCTCGCCCAGCTGACCGGCGCCTCGGACGCCGTCTTCGGCGTCACCGTTTCCGGCCGTCCCGCCGAGCTGCCCGGTGTGGAGAGCATGGTCGGCCTGTTCATCAACACCGTGCCGCGGCGGGCGCACATCGACCCCGCCGAGCCGGTCGGCCAGTACCTGCGCCGCCTCCAGGAGGAGCAGACCAGGCTCCTCGACCACCAGTGGGTGGGCCTGGCCGAGGTGCAGAACTGGGCGGGATCCACCGGCCTGTTCGACACCGCGATGGTCTTCGAGAACTACCCGCTCGACGGCAACGCCCTGGACGAGACCCTGAACGCCGCGGGCCTCGCCATCGCGGGCATCCAGACCGCCGACAGCACGCACTTCGCCCTCAACCTCGTCGCCGACCTGCGGGATGCGGAACTCAACGTCCGGTTCGACCACCGCTCCGACGTCCTGACGGAGGAACAGGTCCGCGAGATCGCGGAGCGCTTCGGCCGGGTCCTCGCGGCGTTCGTGGCCGACGCGGAGGTGCCGGTGGGCCGGATCGGTCTGCTGGGAGCGGTGGATCGTGAGCGGGTGTTGGTGGAGTGGAACGGTGACACGAGTGGTGTGGTGTCGTCGGTGTCGTCGGTGTCGTTGCCGGAGCTGGTCGCGGAGCGGGCGCGCCTCGCGCCGGATGCCGTGGCCGTGAGTGACGAGAACTCCCGACTCACCTATGCCGAGTTGACGGACCGCGCGGACCGGCTCGCCCGATACCTGATCACGCGTGGCGTGGGCGCCGAGCGGTTCGTCGCCGTGGCGATGCCGCGTGGCGTCGACGCGGTCGTGGCGCTGCTCGGCGTGCTGCGGGCCGGTGCGGCGTACGTGCCGGTGGACCCGGAGTACCCCGTCGAGCGGATCGCGTACATGTTGGAGGACGCGGCGCCGGTTCTGGTGCTCGCATCCGAGGGCGTGGCGGCGAAGCTTCCTGCTTCTGAGGTGCCGGTCGTCGGACTCGATGGGCTTGAACTAGCAGACAAGGGTGCGGAGTTGGCGGCTCCGTCGCCGACCGATCCTGCCTATGTCATCTATACGTCGGGTTCGACCGGCCGTCCGAAGGGTGTGGTGGTCGAACACCGCGCTGTGGCCGCTTACTTGGGCCATGCGGGTGCCGCCTACCCGGACGCGTCCGGTGCGACGGTGCTGCACTCGCCGCTGTCCTTCGACCTGACGGTGACCGCGCTGTGGACCCCGTTGACCGTCGGCGGTCACGTCCACCTCACCGCCCTGGACGAGGGCGACGTCGCGGCCCGTCCGCAGCCGTCCCTGATGAAGGTGACCCCGAGCCACCTGCCCATGCTCCAGGAGCTGCCCGACACGGCGAGCCCGAGCGGGACGCTGATCATCGGCGGCGAGCAGCTGACCGGCGAGGCGCTTGCCGCGTGGCGTGAGCGTCACCCGTCCGTCCGTGTCATCAACGCGTACGGTCCGACCGAGTCGACCGTGAACTGTGCGCAGTTCGAGATTCTGCCCGGTCAGGCGGTCGCCAACGGTCCCGTGCCGATCGGTCGTCCCTTCGGTCATCTGCGGATGTACGTCCTGGATGGTGCGCTGCGGCCCGCCCCGGTGGGTGTCGCGGGTGAGCTCTATCTCGCGGGCCCGCAGTTGGCGCGCGGTTACTGGGGCCGCGCGGGTCTCACCGCCGAGCGTTTCACCGCCGACCTGTACGGCGAGCCGGGTGCGCGGATGTACCGCTCGGGTGACCTCGCCCGCTGGAATCACGAAGGCCAGCTGGAGTACGTCGGCCGTACCGACCACCAGGTGAAGCTGCGCGGTCACCGCATCGAGCTCGGCGAGATCGAGTCCGCCGTGCTCGCGCACCCGGCCGTCGCCCAGGCCGCCCTCGTGCTGCGCGAGGACGAGCCCGGCGACCAGCGCCTCGTCGCGTACGTCGTGCGGGCCGATGGAGCCGACCTCGCGGCCGCCGACGTACAGACGCGGCTGCGTGCCGAACTCCCCGACTACATGGTGCCGTCGGCGGTCGTCGTGCTGGACGCGCTGCCGCTCACCGTGAACGGCAAGCTGGACCGGGTCGCGCTGCCAGCGCCCGCCTACACCGACCGTCCGGCGGGCGGTCGTGGTCCGCGTACGCCGCAGGAAGAGATCCTCTGCACGCTCTTCGCCGAGGTGCTCGGACTCGACCGGGTCGGCATCGACGACGACTTCTTCACCCTCGGCGGGCACTCCCTGCTCGCCACGCGGCTCGTCAGCAGGATCCGGCAGGGCCTCGACGCCGAAGTCTCCATCCGGCAGGTCTTCGACAGGCCGACCGTGGTCGCGCTGGCCGAGGCGCTGACGGCGACGGGCCGTGCCCGTGCGCCGCTGGCCCCGCGGCCGCGTCCCGAGCGGCTTCCGCTGTCGTACAGCCAGCGCAGCATGTGGCTCCTGCACAAGCTGGAGCCCGAGTCGACGGCGTACAACATCCCGACCACCCTGCGGATGACCGGTGACCTCGACACCGTGGCGCTGCGCGCGGCCCTCGCGGACGTCGTGGCTCGCCACGAGAGCCTGCGCACCGTCTACGCGGAGGACAAGGAGGGCGACTACCAGCTCGTCCTGGCCGCCGACGAGGCACGGCCCGCCCTGCCGGTCGTGGAGTGCGACCGGGAGGCGGTGGCCGACCGTCTCGCGGACGCGACGCGGTACGTCTTCGACCTCTCCGCCGAACTCCCGGTGCGCGCAACCCTGTTCAAGGTGACGCCCGACGAGCACGTGCTTCTCCTGCTCGTCCACCACATCGCGAGCGACGCCTGGTCGCGTGTGCCGCTGGCCCGCGATCTGACCACCGCCTACACGGCCCGCGTGGGCGGCTCGGCCCCCGAGTTCGCGCCGCTGCCCGTGAGTTACGTGGACTACGCGCTGTGGCAGCGCGACGCACTCGGCAGCGTGGCCGACGCGGACAGCGTGCTCGCCCGCCAACAGAACTACTGGGCCGCTCAACTCTCCGGTCTGTCGGAGGAGTTGCGGCTGCCCGCCGACCGGCCGCGGCCCGCCGTCGGCGGTCAGGGCGGCGACCGGACCGTGTTCACCGTGCCCGGCGACGTGCACCAGCGGCTCGGCGCACTGGCCCGTGAGACCGGCAGCAGCGTCTTCATGGTCGTGCAGGCCGCGCTCGCCGCGCTCCTCAACCGGATCGGCGCGGGCGATGACATCCCGATCGGCACGCCCGTCGCCGGACGCACCGACAGCGCGCTGGACGACCTCGTCGGCTACTTCATCAACACCCTGGTCCTGCGCACCGACGCGAGCGGTGACCCGACGTTCCGCGAACTGCTCGACCGGGTGCGGCGCACCGACCTGGAGGCGTACGCCCACCAGGACCTGCCCTTCGAACAGCTGGCGGAGACCGTCAACCCCGTCCGCACGCCGGGCCGTCACCCGCTCGTCCAGGTGACGCTCAACGTCACCCACGTCGACGCGGGTTCCGTCGCCCGGCTGCCCGGACTCGACGTGACCTTCGAGCACGCCGAGGTGACGGGGGCCAAGTTCGACCTCGCCTTCAGCCTCGCCGAGGAGCGCACGGAGGCGGGCGAGCCCGTCGGCATGGTGGGCGCGCTCGACTACCGCACGGACCTCTTCGACGCCGCCACGGCCGACGAGCTCGCCCAGCGCCTGCTGCGCGTCCTCACCGACGCCGTCACTCACCCGGACCGGCCGCTGAGCCGTGTCGACCTGCTGGGTGCGGCGGATCGTGAGCGGGTGTTGGTGGAGTGGAACGGTGACACGAGTGGCGTGGTGTCCTCGGCGTCGCTGCCCGAGCTGGTCTCGGCGCGGGCACGGGTCGCACCGGACGCCGTGGCCGTGAGTGACGAGAACTCCCGACTCACCTATGCCGAGTTGACGGACCGCGCGGACCGGCTCGCCCGATACCTGATGACGCGGGGTGCGGGCGCCGAGCGTTTCGTCGCCGTCGCGATGCCTCGTGGTGTCGATGCCGTGGTGGCCCTGCTCGCGGTGGTGAGGTCCGGTTCCGCGTACGTTCCGGTGGATCCGGAGTACCCGGTGGAGCGGATCTCCTACATGTTGGAGGACGCCGCGCCGGTTCTGGTGCTCACCTCGGCCGAGGCGGCGGGCGGACTTCCCGAGGCGCAGGCCCCGGTCATCGTACTCGATGGCCTCGAACTGCCCGACGAGAGCGGCGAGTTGACTGCTCCTGCCCCCAGTGACCCCGCCTACGTCATCTACACGTCGGGCTCGACCGGCCGCCCCAAGGGTGTCGTGGTCGAACACCGCGCCGTTGCTGCCTACTTGGGCCATGCGGGTGCCGCCTATCCGGACGCGTCCGGCGCGACCGTCCTGCACTCGCCGCTGTCCTTCGACCTGACGGTGACCGCGCTGTGGACCCCGTTGACCGTCGGCGGTCACGTCCACCTCACCGCCCTCGACGAGGGTGATGTCGCGGCCCGTCCGCAGCCGTCCCTGATGAAGGTGACCCCGAGCCACCTCCCGATGCTCCAGGAGCTGCCCGACACGGCGAGCCCGAGCGGGACGCTGATCATCGGTGGCGAGCAGCTGACCGGCGAGGTTCTCGCGGCCTGGCGTGAGCGTCACCCATCCGTACGTGTCATCAACGCGTACGGTCCGACCGAATCGACCGTGAACTGCGCGCAGTTCGAGATCGAGCCCGGTCAGGAAGTCGCCAACGGTCCCGTACCGATCGGTCGTCCCTTCGGGCATCTGCGCATGTACGTCCTCGACGCCGACCTCCAGCCCGTACCGCCCTCCGTGGCCGGTGAGTTGTACCTCGCGGGTCCGCAGTTGGCGCGCGGCTACTGGGGCCGGGCCGGTCTCACCGCCGAGCGCTTCACCGCCGACCCGTACGGCGGTCCCGGTGCGCGCATGTACCGCTCGGGTGACCTCGCCCGCTGGAACCGTGACGGTCAGCTCCAGTACCTCGGCCGCACCGACCACCAGGTCAAGCTGCGCGGTCACCGCATCGAGCTCGGCGAGATCGAGTCCGCCGTCCTGGCGCAGCCGGGAGTCGCTCAGGGCACCGTCGTCGTGCGCGAGGACCAGCCGGGCGACCAGCTCCTCGTCGCGTACGTCGTACAGGCCGATGGAGCCGACCTCGCGCCCGCCGACGTACAGACGCGGCTGCGCGGCGGGCTCCCTGACTACATGGTGCCTTCGGCGGTCGTCGTGCTCGACGCGCTGCCGCTGACCGTGAACGGCAAGCTCGACCGGGCCGCGCTGCCCGCGCCGGAGTTCGGCGGCGCCGCGCAGGCGCGGCGGCTGCCGCGCTCCCCGCAGGAGGAGATCCTCTGTGCGCTCTTCGCCGAGGTGCTCGGTGTCGATGCCGTCGGTGTCGACGACGACTTCTTCGCGCTCGGCGGGCACTCGCTGCGCGCCACCCGGCTCGTCAGCAGGATCCGGCAGGCGCTCGACGTGGACGTCTCCATCCGGCAGGTCTTCGACCTGCCGACCGTGGCGGGCCTCGCGGAGGCCCTGACGGGTGCCGCCCGCGCCGCGCGCGCCCCGTTGGCGCCGCGCCCGCGCCCCGAGCGCGTCCCGCTGTCGTACGCCCAGCGCCGCCTCTGGTTCCTGCACCAGCTGGAGGGCCCTTCGGCGACGTACAACATCCCGACCGCCCTGCGGATGTCCGGGGTGCTCGACGTCGAGGCGCTGCGTTCGGCGATCGCCGACCTCGTCGTGCGGCACGAGACCCTGCGGACCGTCTTCGCCGAGTACGAGTACGAGGACGGGCCCCGGCAGATCGTCCTGGCGGCGGATGCCGCCGTGCCAGGGCTCACCGTGGTCGACGTGGCGGCGGACGAGCTGGACGCCGCCGTCGTCGAGGCCGCCGGGCACGCCTTCGACCTGCGGTGCGACCTGCCGGTGCGGGCCACGCTGTTCAGGACCGCGCCCGACGAGCACGTGCTGCTCCTGCTGATCCACCACATCGCCACCGACGGCTGGTCCACCGGGCCGCTCGCCCGTGACCTCGGCACCGCCTATCAGGCGCGGACCCGCGGCGCCGCGCCCAACTGGGCGCCGCTCGCGGTGAGTTACGCCGACTTCGCGCTGTGGCAGCGGGACACCCTCGGCAGCGTGGCCGACGCGGACAGCGTGCTCGCCCGCCAGCAGAGCTACTGGACTGAGCAACTGGCCGATCTGCCGGAGGAGTTGCAGCTCCCGGTGGACCGGCCGCGGCCCGCCGTCAGCGGACACGAGGGCGACCGGGTCACGTTCACCGTGCCAGCCGCGCTGCACGGGCGCCTCGCCGAGCTCGGCAAGGAGACGCACACCAGCGTCTTCATGGTCGTGCAGGCCGCGCTCGCCTCGCTCCTCAACCGGCTCGGCGCGGGCACGGACATCCCGATCGGCACGCCGATCGCCGGACGCACCGACAGCGCGCTCGACGACCTCGTCGGCTTCTTCATCAACAACCTGGTCCTGCGCACGGACACCGGCGGCAACCCGACGTTCCGTGAGCTGCTCGACCGGGTGCGGCGCACCGACCTGGCCGCGTACGCCCATCAGGACCTGCCCTTCGAGCAGCTCGTGGAGGCGCTCAACCCGGTCCGTTCCCTCGGTAGGCACCCGCTCTTCCAGGTCCTGCTGAGCGTCAGCACCGTCGACGACGACCCGGTCGAGCAGGCCGGACTCGCGGGTCTCGACGTCGCCCCCTACCGGCTCGGGACCGCCGCGGCCAAGGTGGACCTCGCCCTGGCCCTCGCCACGGGCCGGTCGGCCGACGGCACGCCCGCCGGGCTCTCCGGCATCCTCGACTTCGCCACCGCGCTGTTCGACAGGGCGACCGCGGTCTCCGTCGTCGACCGGTTCCTGCGGCTGCTCGAGGCCGTCGCGGCGGAACCGGACCTGCGCATCGGCTCCTTCGACGTCCTCGACGCCGCCGAGCGCCACGACATCCTCGTACGCCGCAACGACACCGGAAGGGCCACCGCGCCCGGCACCCTGCCCGAGCTGTTCCGGCGGCAGGCCGAGCTGACCCCCGACGCACCGGCCGTCGTCTTCGGCGAGCGGACGCTGTCCTACGCCGACCTCGACGCACGGGCCGACCGGCTCGCGCATCGGCTGCGCGCGGACGGCGTGCGGCGCGGCACCCCCGTGGTGCTCCTGATGCGCCGCTCGGCGGACCTGCTCGTGGCGACCCTCGCCGTCGCCAAGGCGGGCGGCGCCTACGTCCCGCTGCACGAGTCGTACCCGGTGGAGCGCATGCGCTTCGTCGTCGACGACGCGGCGGCGCGGCACGTGGTCACGGACGCCGAAGAGGCGCCGCGCGCGGCCGAGTTGGGCGGCGACCTCACCGTCGTCCGGGCCGACGAGGACCACCAGCCGGGACAGGCCGAAGAGGCAGCCGAAGAGGCGCTGGAGAGCGACCTCGCGCCCGCCGACCTCGCGTACGTGATGTACACGTCGGGCTCGACCGGCGTGCCCAAGGGCGTCGCCGCGACGCAGGGTGGCGTCGTCGACCTGGCCCTCGACGGCTGCTGGTCACCGGCCGCGCGGGAACGCGTGCTCCTGCACGCGCCGCACGCCTTCGACGTCTCCAACTACGAGATGTGGGTCCCGCTGCTCTCCGGCGGCACCGTCGTGGTGGCCCCGCCGGGCACCCTGGACGCCGCCGAACTCGGCGCGCTCCTGGAGCGCCACCGCATCACCGGGGTGCACCTGACCGCCGGGTTCTTCCGGGTCGTCGCCGAGGAGGCACCCGGCTGCTTCGCCACCGTCAAGGAGGTCCTGACCGGCGGTGACGTCGTCGCCCCGAACGCCGTGGCCCGCGTCCTCGACCACGCGCCGCACCTCGTGCTGCGCCAGCTGTACGGGCCGACGGAGACCACGCTGTGCGTCGCGCACCACGCGGTGACCGCGCCGTACGAGCCGGGTGCCCGCCTGCCGCTCGGCAGGCCGCTCGACCACACCCGCCTCTACGTCCTGGACGCCGGGCTGCGGCCGGTGCCCGACGGCGTCGTCGGCGAGCTGTACATCGCGGGCGCCCAGGTCACCCGCGGCTACCTCGGCCGCGCCGCGCTCACCGCCGAGCGCTTCACCGCCGACCCGCACGGCGCGCCGGGGGAGCGGATGTACCGCACCGGCGACCTGGCCAGGTTCACCCGCGACGGTCTTCTCGAATACCTCGGCCGCGGCGACGACCAGGTCAAGCTGCGCGGCTACCGCATCGAACTCGGCGAGATCGAGGCCGTGCTGGCGCGGTTCCCTGGCGTGGCCCAGGCCGCGGCGCTGGTCCGCGAGGACCGCCCCGGCGACCGCCGTCTGGTCGCCTACGCGGTGCCGTCGGGCGACGCCGCACCGGACCCCGCCGAGCTGACCGACCGGCTGCGCGAGCGCCTGCCCGACTACATGGTCCCCGCGGCCGTACTCGTCCTGCCCGCGCTGCCGCTGACCACCAACGGCAAGGTGGACCGCAAGGCGCTGCCCGCGCCCGACTTCCAGGCCCTGGCCACCGGACGCGAGGCGGGCACCGGAATCGAGAAGCGCCTCGCCGCGCTCTTCGCCGACGTGCTCGGCCTGGAGCGGGTCGGTGTCGACGACGGGTTCTTCGACCTCGGCGGCGACAGCATCCTCTCCATCCAGCTGGTCAGCAGGGCCCGCGCCGCCGGACTCGCACTCACCGTGCGCGACGTGTTCGAGCACCAGAGCGTCGCGAGGCTCGCCGGGCTCGACCTGACCGCCGGGACCGGCGTGGCCGCATCGGACGTCGCCCCCACGGGCCCGCTGCCCGCGACCCCCGTCATCAGCGCGTACGGCGAGAGCGGCGGCCCCGTCGACGGCTTCAACCAGTCCGCGGTGGTCCAGGTGCCCGCCGAGGCCGGGCCCCGCACGCTCGGCGCGGCCCTGCAGACGGTGCTCGACCACCACGACGCGCTGCGCCTGAGGGTCGGCGGGCTCACGCCCGACACCGACCTCGACGTGCTGCCACCCGGCGCCGTCGACGCCACCGCCTGCCTGGTCCGCGTCGACGCGGCGGACCTGACGGAGGACCAACTGCCCGAGGCGGTCAGGCGCGAGGCCGAGAGCGCCCGCACCCGGCTCGCCCCGGCCCGCGGCGTCATGCTGCAGGCCGTCTGGCTCGACAGGGGCGCGCGCCCGGGCCTCCTGGTCCTGGTCGCCAACCACCTCGCGGTCGACGCGGTCTCCTGGCGCACCCTGCTCCCGGACCTCGCCGACGCGTGGCGGGCCGCCCACGAAGGAACCGACCCGCACCTCGCACCGGTCGGCACGTCCTGGCGGCAGTGGGCGCACACCCTGCGGGAGATGGCCGTCACGCAGGACCGCGAGAGCGAGCTGGACACCTGGCGCGCCATCCTCGACAGGCCCGCTGTAGAGCAGGTGTACGGCAGCCACGACGACGCGGGCACGCTCTCGCTCACGCTCCCCGCCGACGTCACCGAGCCGCTCCTGAGCTGGGTGCCCGGCGTCTTCACCGGCGGCGTCAACGACGTGCTGCTCACCGGCTTCGCCGTCGCCGTCGCCGAGTGGCGGCGCGAACGCGGCGAGCAGGAGGGCCCCGTCGTGGTCGACCTGGAGAGCCACGGACGGCACGAGGACGCGGTGCGCGGCGCCGAACTCTCGCGCACCGTCGGCTGGTTCACCAGCGTCCACCCCATCCGGCTCGCACCGCGCAACGAAGCGGAGGTGTGGGACGGCGGGCCCGCCATGGGCCGGGCGATCCGGCACGTCAAGGAAGCGCTGCGGGCCTTCCCCGACAGCGGCATGGGCTACGGCCTCCTCCGTCACCTCAACCCGCGCACGGCGACCGCGCTCGCCGCCCTCCCCGCCCCCGACTACGGCTTCAACTACCTGGGCCGCGGCGCCGTCGCCGGGGACCCGGGCGACTGGGACCGCGTCGCGGGCGGCGTCGCGGGCCGCCCCGAAGGCACCCCGCTCACCCACGCCGTCGAGATCAACTGCGCGGCGCAGGACGGGCCCGAAGGGCCGCTCCTGACCGCCAACTGGACGTACGCGGCCGGTCTGTACGACGCCGACGGCATCCGGCGCCTCGCCGACCTGTGGTTCACGGCCCTGGCGGCCCTGGTGGAGCACGCGCGCAGGCCCGACGCGACGGGCCTCACGCCGTCCGACATCACGCACGCGTCGCTGAGCCAGGCAGAGATCGACGAGTTCGAGGAAGACCTCATGTCCGATTGGGAGAACCAGTAGTGAGCAAGCAGCCACCACAGATCGAGGACATCCAGCCGCTGTCCTCGCTGCAAGAGGGCTTCCTCTTCCTCAGCCTCTTCGACAAGGCCGGACTCGACGTCTACATCCGCCAGTTCGTCCTCGACCTGGACGGCGAGCTCGACGCGGAGGCCATGCGCGCCGCGGCGCAGCAGCTCCTCGACCGGCACGCCACACTGCGGGCCTCCTTCCGCCAGCGCAAGAACGGCGACTGGGTGCAGATCGTCATGCGCGGCGTGCGGGTGCCCTGGACGGTCGTCGACCTCACCGCGCTCGACGACGACAAGCGCGAGGACGAGGCGCGGCGCACCGTCGAGGAGGACCGGCTGCGCCGCTTCGACCCCGCGCGCCCGCCACTGATCCGCTTCACGCTCATCCAACTGGCCCCCAACCGACACCGGTTGGTCATGACCAACCACCACATGCTGTTCGACGGCTGGTCCCTGCCCATCCTGCTGCGCGAACTGACCGCGCTCTACACGGGCACGACCGGCGCGGCCCTGCCCCGCCCGCGGCCCTTCGCCGAGTACCTGGCCTGGCTCGGCGAACGCGACAAGGACGCGGCGCGCGCCGCGTGGACCGAGGCCCTCGCGGGCATCGAGTCGCCGACCGTCGTGGCGCCCGACGCGGGCCCCATCACCGAACTCCCGCGCCAGATGCCCGTGCCGCTCGACCCGGACGTCAGCACCAAGCTCGTCGACCGGGCCCGGGCGCAGGGCCTCACCGTCAACACGATGGTGCAGGGCGCCTGGGCGCTGGTCCTCGCCCAGCTGACCGGCGCGTCGGAGGCGGTCTTCGGCGTCACGGTGTCGGGCCGCCCCGCCGAACTGCCCGGCGTGGAGAGCATGGTCGGCCTCTTCATGAACACCGTGCCGCTGCGCGCCCGCATCGACCCCGCCGAGTCCGTGGGCCAGTACTTGCGCCGCCTCCAGGAGGAGCAGACCAGGCTCCTCGACCACCAGTGGGTCAGCCTGGCCGAGGCGCAGAGCTGGGCAGGGTCCACCGGCCTGTTCGACACCGGCATGGTCTTCGAGAACTACCCCGTCAACGCCGCGAAACTGGACGCCGGACTCGGCTCCGCGGGCCTCACCGTGGACAGCGCCGCGATCCGCGGCGGCGGCCACTTCACCATGCAGCTCATCGCCGACCTGCGCGGCACCGCGCTGAACGTGCGCGTGGACTACCGCCCCGACCTCCTTGGGGACGAGCGGGTCCACGAGATCGCGGAGCGGGTCGCCCGGGTCCTCGCGGCGTTCGTGGCCGACGCGGAGGTGCCGGTGGGCCGGATCGGCCTGCTGGGTGCGGTGGATCGTGAGCGGGTGTTGGTGGAGTGGAACGGCGACGCGGGTGGTGTGGTGTCGTCGGTGTCGCTGCCGGAGCTGGTTTCGGAGAGGGCGCGGGTCGCGCCGGATGCGGTGGCCGTGAGCGATGAGAATTCGGCGCTCACGTATGGGGAGTTGGTGGCTCGTGCGGATCGGCTCGCGCGGTATCTGATCACGCGGGGTGCGGGCGCCGAGCGGTTCGTGGCCGTCGCCATGCCTCGTGGTGTCGACGCCGTGGTGGCGTTGCTCGCGGTGGTGAAGTCGGGTGCGGCGTACGTTCCGGTGGATCCGGAGTACCCGGTGGAGCGGATCTCCTACATGTTGGAGGACGCGGCGCCGGTTCTGGTTCTTACGTCGGCGGAGGTGGCGGGCGGGCTTCCTGCGACGCAGGTCCCGGTCGTCGTACTCGATGGTCTTGAACTGGCCGACGACGAAGCCGAGTTGGCCGACCCCGCTCCCGGCGACACCGCCTACGTCATCTATACGTCGGGTTCGACCGGCCGTCCGAAGGGCGTGGTGGTCGAACACCGCGCTGTGGCCGCCTACTTGGGCCATGCGGGTGCTGCCTATCCGGACGCGTCCGGTGCGACCGTCCTGCACTCGCCGCTGTCCTTCGACCTGACGGTGACCGCGCTGTGGACCCCGCTGACGGTCGGCGGTCACGTCCACCTCGCCGCGCTGGACGGTGACGACCATGCGTCGCGTGCGCAGCCTTCGTTGATGAAGGTGACTCCGAGCCACCTCCCGCTGCTCCAGGAGCTACCGGATTCGGTGAGCCCGAGCGGGACGCTGATCATCGGCGGCGAGCAGCTGACCGGTGAGGCGCTCGCGGTGTGGCGCGAGGGGCACCCCTCTGTCCGCGTCATCAACGCCTACGGTCCGACCGAGTCGACGGTGAACTGCGCGCAGTTCGAGATTCTGCCCGGTCAGGCGGTCGCCAACGGTCCCGTGCCGATCGGTCGTCCCTTCGGGCACCTGCGGATGTACGTCCTGGATGGTGCGCTGCGGCCCGCCCCGGTGGGTGTCGCGGGTGAGCTCTATCTCGCGGGCCCGCAGTTGGCGCGCGGTTACTGGGGCCGGGCCGGTCTCACCGCCGAGCGCTTCACCGCCGACCCGTACGGCGAGCCGGGTGCGCGGATGTACCGCTCGGGTGACCTCGCCCGCTGGAATCACGAAGGCCAGCTGGAGTACGTCGGCCGTACCGACCACCAGGTGAAGCTGCGCGGTCACCGCATCGAGCTCGGCGAGATCGAGTCCGCCGTGCTCGCGCACCCGGCCGTCGCCCAGGCCGCCCTCGTGCTGCGCGAGGACGAGCCCGGCGACCACCAGCTGGTGGCCTACACAGTGGCCGCCGACGGACGCACCGTGCAACCGGCGCACCTCCTCGCCGAGTTGAGCGGGCAGCTGCCCGACTACATGGTGCCGTCGGCGGTCGTCGTGCTGGACGCGCTGCCGCTCACCGTGAACGGCAAGCTGGACCGGGCCGCGCTGCCCGCGCCCGCCTACGCCGACCGTCCGGCGGGCGGCCGTGGTCCGCGTACGCCGCAGGAAGAGATCCTCTGCACGCTCTTCGCCGAGGTGCTCGGACTCGACCGGGTCGGCATCGACGACGACTTCTTCACCCTCGGCGGGCACTCCCTGCGGGCCACCCGGCTCGTCAGCAGGATCCGCCGGACGCTGGACGTGGAACTGCCCATCCGCCAGCTGTTCGAGACGC
Source organism: Streptomyces kanamyceticus (assembly GCF_008704495.1). NCBI lineage: Bacteria > Bacillati > Actinomycetota > Actinomycetes > Kitasatosporales > Streptomycetaceae > Streptomyces > Streptomyces kanamyceticus. Next base: position 2,445,141 of record NZ_CP023699.1, on the reverse strand, counting down.
CGACGGTGGCCGGTGTCGCGGCGGCGGTGGCCACGGCGGGGCGCGGGCGTGCCGCGCTGGTCGCCAGGCCCCGTCCCGAGCGCGTCCCGCTGTCGTACGCCCAGCGCCGCCTCTGGTTCCTGCACCAGCTGGAGGGTCCTTCGGCGACGTACAACATGCCGACCGCCCTGCGCCTGAAGGGCGACCTCGACGAGGGCGCGCTGCGCTCCGCGCTCGCGGACGTCGTGGCGCGGCACGAGAGCCTGCGCACCGTCTTCGCCGAGGACGACGAGGGGCCCCGCCAGATCGTGCTCGCGCCCGAGGACGCGTGCCCCGCGTTCGACCTCGTGGCCTGCGCGAGCGAGGACGTCACGCGCGAGCTCGGCGAGGCCGCCCGCCACTGCTTCGACCTGGCCGCCGAACTCCCGGTGCGGGCCACGCTGTTCAAGGTCACGCCCGACGAACACGTACTGCTCATCCTGCTGCACCACATCGCGGGCGACGCCTGGTCGATGACGCCGCTCGCCCGGGACCTGAGCGCCGCCTACACCGCGCGCACCGGCGGGCTCGCGCCGGACTGGACCGCGCCGGACGTGGCGTACGCGGACTACACGCTGTGGCAGCACGAGACGCTCGGCGGCGCGGACGACGCGGAGAGTGTGCTCGCCACCCAACTCGGCTATTGGCAGAAGCAGTTGGCCGGGCTGCCCGAGGAGCTCCAGCTGCCCGCCGACAGGGCGCGGCCCGCCGTCGCCTCGCACCGGGGCGACCGGGTGGCCTTCACGCTGTCGGCCGAGGCGCACCAGGGGCTCGCCGATCTTGCCAGGTCCACGCACACCAGCATGTTCATGGTCGCGCAGACCGCCGTGGCGGCGCTCCTGAACCGGCTCGGCGCGGGCACCGACATCCCGATCGGCACGCCGATCGCGGGCCGCACCGACGCCGCGCTCGACGACCTCATCGGGTTCTTCATGAACACCCTGGTCCTGCGCACCGACACGAGCGGCGACCCGACCTTCCGTGATCTGCTCGCCGCCGTGCGCGGCACCGACCTGGCCGCCTACGCCCATCAGGACCTGCCCTTCGAGCAGCTCGTGGAGGCCCTCAACCCGGTCCGCTCGCTCGGCCGTCACCCGCTCTTCCAGATCCTGCTCACCGTCCACAACGCCGACGAGGGCGCCGCGGCCGACGCGATCGGCGGGCTGCCCGGGCTCGACGTCTCGGTGGTCGGCGGCGGGGACGGCGCGGCCCGCTTCGACCTGTCGTTCGCGTTCACCGAGCAGTTCGCCGAGGGGCGGGCGCCCGCGGGGCTGCACGGCTCGGTGACCTACAGCACGGACCTCTTCGACCGGGGCACGGCCGAGGCGCTCGTCGCCCGCCTGGAGCGGGTCTTCGCCGCCGCCGTGGCGGACCCGGACCTGCGCATCGGCGCCGTCGACCTGCTCGCGCCCGCCGAGCGCGACCGGCTGCTCGGCAGGGACGGCGCCACCGTGCGCGCCTTCCCCGCCGAGTCCGTCGCCGAGGCGTTCCGCGCGCAGGCCGCCCGCACCCCCGGACACCCGGCGTTGAGCGTGGGTGACACCACCCTCACGTACGCCGAACTGGACTCGCGCGCGGAGCGGTTGGCGGCGCTGCTCCGTGCCAAGGGTGCGGGGCCAGAGCGGTTCGTCGCGCTCGTCCTGCCGCGCGGCGCCGACCTGATCGTCAGCCTGCTCGCCGTGCTCAAGAGCGGCGCCGCCTATCTGCCGATCGATCCGGGCCACCCGCGCGAGCGCATCGCGTACATGCTGGCGGACAGCCGCCCGATGCTGGCCATCGGCACCACGGAGACCGTGCGGGACCTGGACGCGGCAACCGGGCTGGAGTGGCTGCTGCTCGACGACCTCCGGGCCGAACTTCCCTCGGTGGCAGACCCGTTGGCCGAAGTCGCCGATGCCGCGCACCCCGCCTACGTCATCTACACCTCGGGCTCGACCGGGCGGCCCAAGGGCGTCGTCGTCAGCAGGGGCAGCCTCGCCAACTTCCTGAACGACATGCGCGAGCGCGTCCCGATGGGCGCCGCCGACCGGCTGCTCGCCGTCACCACCATCGGCTTCGACATCGCGGGGCTCGAAGTGTTCCTGCCGCTCGTGGACGGCGCGACGCTCGTGCTCGCCGACCGCGACACCGTGCGGGACCCGGGCGCGCTCGGCGCCCTCCTCGTCGACAGCGGCACCACCGTCGTGCAGGCCACGCCGAACCTGTGGCACGGCCTGCTCGACACCGTCCCCGACGCGCTGCGCGGAGTGCGCGCGCTGGTCGGCGGCGAGGCGCTGCCCGCCGGGCTCGCCCGCCGCCTCGCCGCGTCGTGCGCGTCGGCCGTGAACGTCTACGGCCCGACCGAGGCCACCATCTGGGCCAGCGCGTCGCCGCTGGACGCCGCGCTCACCGGCGCCCCGCCCATCGGCGTTCCGCTCGCCAACACCCGGATGTACGTCCTGGACGCGGGCCTGCGCCCGGTGCCGCCCGGCGTGCCGGGCGAGCTGTACATCGCGGGCGCCCAGCTGGCCCGCGGTTACCTGGGGCGTGCCGGGCTCACCGCCGAACGCTTCACCGCCGATCCGTTCGCGGCGCCGGGGGAGCGGATGTACCGCACCGGTGACCTGGCGCGCTGGCGCGGCGACGGGCGGCTCGACTACCTGGGCCGCACCGACGACCAGGTCAAGCTGCGCGGCTTCCGCATCGAGCTGGGCGAGATCGAGGCCGCGCTCGGCCGCCACGCCGGCGTCGCCAAGGCGGCGGCCCTGGTCCGCGAGGACCACCCGGGCGACCAGCTCCTCGTCGCGTACGCCGTGCCCGAGGACGGCGCCGTGCTGACCCTGCGCGAGGTGCGCGAGGGGCTCGCCGCCTTCCTGCCCGAGTACATGATCCCGTCGGCGCTCGTCACCCTCGACGCGCTGCCGCTCACCCCCAACGGGAAGCTCGACCGCAAGGCCCTGCCCGCGCCCGACCACTCCGGGCGCGCCGCGGGGCGGGCGCCGCGCACGCCACAGGAAGAGATCCTCTGCACACTCTTCGCCGAGGTGCTCGGCGTCGAGTCCGTCGGCGTCGACGACGACTTCTTCGCGCTCGGCGGGCACTCGCTGCGCGCCACCCGCCTGGTCAGCCGCGTCCGGGACGTCATGGGGCTCGAACTGGCCGTCCGCGGGCTCTTCGAGACGCCGACCGTGGCCGGTCTCGTCGCCGCGCTCGGCCGCGCGGACCGGGCCCGCGCCGCGCTCGTCGCCCGCCCGCGTCCCGAGCGGCTCCCGTTGTCGTACGCCCAGCGCCGCCTCTGGTTCCTGCACCACCTGGAGGGTCCCTCGGCGACGTACAACATCCCGACCGCCCTGCGTCTGACGGGCGAGCTGGACGAGGACGCGCTGCGTGCCGCGCTCGCGGACGTCGTGGGCAGGCACGAGAGCCTGCGCACCGTCTTCGCCGAGGACGACGAGGGCCCGCACCAGGTCGTCATCGCCGCCGCGGCCGCTCGCCCCGGGCTCGACGTCACCGACACCACCGAGGCCGACCTGCCGGGCGCCCTGCGCGACGCGGCCGGGCACTGCTTCGACATCACCGCCCAACTGCCCGTGCACGCCCACCTGTTCCGCCTCGCGCCCGACGAGTACGCGCTGCTCCTGCTCGTCCACCACATCGCGGGCGACGGCTGGTCGATGGCGCCGCTCGGCCGCGACCTCACCACCGCGTACGCCGCCCGTGCGCGCGGCGCCGCGCCCGACTGGACGCCGCTGCCCGTGCAGTACGCCGACTACGCCCTGTGGCAGCGCGAGGTCCTCGGCGACGAGAGCGACGCGGACAGCCCGCTCGCCCGCCAGCTCGCCTACTGGAGCGAGCAACTGCGCGATCTGCCCGAGCAGTTGGAGCTGCCCACCGACCGGCCGCGCCCCGCGGTCTCGGGCAACCAGGGCGACCGGGTCACCTTCACCGTGCCGACCGAGCTGTACGAGCGGCTCGGCGCGCTCGCCCGCACCAGCCGCACCAGCGTGTTCATGGTCACCCAGGCCGCGCTCGCCACGCTCCTGAACCGGCTCGGCGCGGGCTCCGACATCCCGATCGGCACGCCGATCGCCGGGCGCACCGACAGCGCGCTCGACGACCTCGTCGGCTTCTTCGTGAACACCCTGGTCCTGCGCACCGACACCGCGGGCGACCCCACCTTCCGGGAACTCCTGGACCGGGTGCGGCGCACCGACCTGGCGGCGTACGCCCATCAGGACCTGCCCTTCGAACGGCTCGTGGAGGTCCTCAACCCGGTCCGCTCGCTCGGCCGCCACCCGCTCTTCCAGACCCTGCTCACCTTCAACAACGACCGGCAGGAAGGCGGCGGCGCGGGCCCGGAGACCGCGCTCGACGCCAGCCGCATGGAGACCAGCACCGCCTCCGCCAAGTTCGACCTCTCGCTCACGTTCAGCGAGCGGCGCGACGGCGCGGGCGAGCCCGACGGGCTGCACGGCTGGCTGGAGTACCGCACCGAACTGTTCGACGCGGCGACCGCCGAAGCCCTGGTCGACCGGCTCCTGCGCGTCCTCGCCGCGGCCGCCGACGACCCGGAACTGCGCATCGGCGCCATCGACGTCCTCGCCCCCGCCGAACGGGACAGGATCCTCACCGGGCGCGGCGGCCCGGTGCGGGAGCTGGCGCCCACCACGGTGCTCGACCTGTTCGCCGCGCAGGCGGCGGCCAGCGCCGACAGCACCGCCGTGCTCGCAGGCTCGGAGGCCCTCACCTACGCCGAACTCGACACGCGGGCAAGCCGGTTGGCGCGGCTGCTCGCCGCGCGCGGCGCGGGGCCCGAGAGCGTCGTGGCCATCGCCATGCCGCTGTCCGCCCAGACCGTCGTCGCCGTACTCGGCGTCCTCAAGTCCGGCGCCGCCTACCTGCCCATCGACCCGGAGACCCCCGCCGACCGCGTCGCCCACCTGCTGCGCGACGCCGCGCCGCACGCCGTACTGACCACGTCGGCGACACCGGCCGGACTGCTGCCCGAGGACACGGACCCGTACGCCGTCGGACTGCCCGACGTCATCGACCTCGACGCGCCGGAGACCCTGACCGCGCTCGCCGCGTACGGCGAAGGGGCGGTGACGGACGCCGAGCGCACCGCGCCGCTCACCCCGGGCAACGCCGCGTACGTGATCTACACGTCGGGCTCCACCGGCCTCCCCAAGGGCGTCGTCGTCGAACACCTGCCGCTCGTGCGGTACTTGACGACCGCCAAGGACCGCTACGCGGGCGCTTCCGGCACCGCGCTGCTTCACTCGCCGCTCGCCTTCGACCTGACGGTCACCGGCCTGTACACGCCGCTCCTGACCGGCGGCACCGTCCGCGTCGGCGACCTCAAGGAACTGCACGGCGGCGCCGTCGACGCCCCGCAGACCGGGTTCCTCAAGGCCACGCCCAGCCATCTGCCGCTCATCCAGGGCATGGCCGCGCAGGACGTGCCGCGCGGCGAGCTCGTCCTGGGCGGTGAGAACCTCACCGCGGGCCCTGTCCGTGAACTGCTGCGCGCCCACCCCGGCGTGACGGTGGTCAACGAGTACGGTCCCACCGAGGCGGTCGTGGGCTGCACGGAGTGGCGGGCCACCGCGTCCGACGAACTGCCCGACGGGTCCCTGCCCATCGGCCTGCCCTTCCCCGACACCCGGCTCTACGTCCTGGACGAGGGCCTGCGGCCGGTGCCCGACGGCGTGCCCGGCGAGCTGTACATCGCGGGCACCCAGCTGGCACGCGGCTACCTCGGCCGCGCCCCGCTCACCGCGCAGCGCTTCGTCGCCGACCCGTTCGGCGGTCCTGGCGCGCGCATGTACCGCAGCGGTGACCTCGCCCGGTGGAACAGGGACGGCCTCCTCGAGTACCTCGGCCGCACCGACGACCAGGTCAAGCTGCGCGGCTTCCGCATCGAGCCCGGCGAGATCGAGGCCGTGCTCGACCAGCACCCGGGAGTCGCCCAGGCCGCCGTCCTGGTCCGCGAGGACCGGCCGGGCGACCGCCGCCTCGTCGGCTACGCGGAGAGCGCGGCCGAGGGCGAGGGGGAGCCGCACGGCGCCGACCTGGTGCGGTGGCTGCGCGAGCGGCTGCCCGACTACATGGTGCCCGCGGCCGTCGTCGTCCTCGCCGAGCTGCCCCTGACCGGCAACGGCAAGGTCGACCGCAAGGCGCTGCCCGCGCCCGACTACCAGGCCCTGGCCACCGGCCGCGCGGCGGACACGCCCCGGCAGAAGGCGCTCGCCGACCTCTTCGCCGAGGTCCTCGGCCTGGAGCAGGTCGGCGTCGACGACGGGTTCTTCGACCTCGGCGGCGACAGCATCCTCTCCATCCAGCTCGTCGGCAGGGCCCGCGCGGCCGGACTGCACCTCACCGTGCGGGACGTCTTCGAGCACCAGTCGGTGGCGGCCCTCGCGGAGTTCGCATCGGCGGCCGGTGAGGAGGGCCCCGCGGCGGGCGCGGACGAGCGCACGGGCACGCTGCCCGCCACGCCGATCATGCGCTGGTTCACCGAACAGGGCGGCCCCGTCGCCCCGTTCAACCAGTCCGTCGCGGTGCGCGTGCCCGAATCCGTGGCCCTGCCGACCCTGACGACCGCGCTCCAGGCGGTCCTGGACCACCACGACGCGCTCCGCATGCGGGTGACCGACACCGGCACGGACGACGGCGTGGAGATCCTGCCCGTCGGATCGGTGCGGGCGGCGGAGTGCGTGCGCCGCGTGGACGTGTCGGCCCTCGGCGCCGCCGAGCTCCCGGCCGCGCTGCGCACGGCCGCCGAGGAGGCCCGCGGGCGCCTCGACCCGGCCACGGGCCGGATGTTCGAAGCGGTGTGGCTGGACCGGGGCGACGCGCCAGACGACACCGACCGGCGCGGTCTCCTCGTCCTCGTCGCCCACCACTTCAGCGTCGACGCCGTGTCCTGGCGCATCCTGCTGCCCGACCTCGCCGAGGCGTGGCAGGCCGTGGCGCGCGGGGACGCCCCGGCGCTCGCCCCGGTGGGCACGCCCTGGCGGTACTGGGCCCGCACCCTGCACCAGGGCGCGACCGAGTCCGCCCGAGAAGGTGAACTGGCGCTGTGGCGCGGCATGTTCGACGGCGCGCGGGATCCGGGTGTCGACCCGCTCAAGGACACCCGCTCGGACGCGGGACGCCTTGCCGTGAGCCTGTCGGCGGAGACCACCAAGGAGTTGCTGACCTGGGTGCCCGGGGAGCTGCACGCGGGCGTCACCGACCTGCTGCTCGCCGCCTTCACCGAGGCGGCGGGCGCGTGGCAGCGCTCGCGCGGGCGTGCTTCGGGCGGTGTGCTGCTCGACCTGGAGAACCACGGACGGCACGAGGAGCTGCACCCCGGCACCGACCTGTCGCGCACCGTCGGCTGGTTCACCATGCTGCACCCGCTGCGGCTCGCCACCGACCCGGAGGGCACCGGCGGCGCCACGCCCGGCGTGCTCGTCAAGCACGTCAAGGAGCAGGTGCGGGCCGTGCCTGACAACGGCGTGGGACACGGCCAGCTCCGCTACCTCAACCCCCGCACCCGCACGGACCTGGCCGCCGCCCCGGCGCCGGAGTTCGGCTTCAACTACCTGGGCCACTTCACCGGTTCGGACGCCGCGCAGGAGGCCGCCGACTGGGCCGCCGTCAGTCGCGGCCTCGCGGGGCAGGACCCCCGCGCGCCGCTCGCGCACGCCGTCGAACTGACGGCGGGCGCGCACGACGACGAGGACGGGAACCCGGTCCTGCGCGCCGAATGGACCTTCGCGCGCAGGCTGCACTCGCAGGCCGACGTCCAGCGGCTCGCCGACGCCTGGTTCCGTGCCCTGCAAGCCCTGGTGGAGTACGCCCGCCGGCCCGACGCCGGCAGCCTCACCGAGTCCGACGTCGCGCTCAGCTCCATCAGCGCCGACGAGATCGCGCTTTTGGAATCCGATTGGGAGGCGTCCCTGTGACGACCACACGCTCCGGCCTGCAAGACATTCTCCCGCTCACCCCGCTGCAGGAGGGGATGCTCTTCCACCACGCCTACGACGCGGACGCCGACGACGCCCTGGACGTGTACACCGTCCAGGTGTTCCTGGAGCTGGAGGGCCACGTCGACGTGGCGGCGCTGCGCACCGCCGCGGACGCGCTGCTCCTGCGCCACCCGAACCTGCGCGCCGGATTCCGTTTCCAGGGCGTCAAGCGGCCCGTGCAGTTCATCCCGCGCACGGTCTCCGCCGTACTGCGCGAGAAGGACCTGACCACCGTGCCGGAGGCCGACCGGGAGCCGGGGGCCGAGGCCGTGGCGGTCCAGGACCGCTGGCAGCGCTTCGACCTGGCGCGTCCGCCGCTGGTCAGGTTCACCCTGATCCGCCTGGCGACCGAGCGCTACCGCCTGATCATGACGTGCCATCACATCCTGCTCGACGGCTGGTCGATGCCGGTGCTCCTGCGCGAGCTGATGACGCTGTACGTCTCGCGCGGCGACATCACCGCGCTGCCGCCCGTGCGCCCCTACCGCGACTACCTGGCCTGGCTCGCCGCCCGCGACCGCGACGGCGCCCGCGACGCCTGGCGCGGCGCCCTTGAAGGCCTGGACAGGCCCACGCTCGCCGCGCCCGAGCCCGGGCCGCTCACGGTGCGCCCGGAGCGCGTCGGGTTCACGCTCTCGGACGAGTCGCACGCCGCGCTCGCCCAGTACGCCCGCTCCCAGGGCCTGACCCTGAACACGGTCGTGCAGGGCCTGTGGGCCGTCGTCCTCGGCCGTCTGACGGGCAGCGCCGACGTGGTCTTCGGCGCGACCGTCTCCGGGCGGCCGACCGACCTGCCCGGCGTCGAGAACATGGTCGGCCTGTTCATGAACACGCTGCCGGTGCGCGCGAGGCTGGACCCCGCCGAGCCCGTCGGCGCGCTCCTGCGCAGGCTCCAGGACCAGTCGGCGCGGCTCCTGGACCACCAGTGGGCGGGGCTCGCCGAGATCCAGAACTGGGTCGGTTCCAAGCGCCTGTTCGACACCGCGATGGTCTTCGAGAACTTCCCGTCCCGGGTGGGCGGCGGGCAGGGCGGCGAGGACGCCCCCGCCGCCGACGCGCCGCGCGTCGTCAAGATCCACTCCAGTGACGCCATGCACTACCCGCTGGGCCTGCTCGTCCTGCCGCGCCCGCCCATGCGGTTCTCGCTCGGCTACCGGCCCGACCTGTTCGAGCGGGCCGAGGTGGAGCGCGTCGCCGACCGGCTGCGGCACGTCATCGACGCGGTGCTCGCCGACCCCGAGCTGCCGGTCGGCCGCATCGACGACGGCGAGCGGGCGGCCTCGGTCACCGGCGGCGCGACGCCCGGCACCGGCCGCGCCGGTACGGAGCAGGCCGCCGCGCTGCCCGAGACGACCTGCCGCGACCTCTTCGAGGAGCAGACCGCCCGTACGCCCGAAGCGCCCGCGCTCTCCGACCACGAGGCGCTGCTCGGCTACGCCGAACTGGACGCCCGCGCCAACCGGCTGGCCCGCGACCTGATCGGCCGCGGCGTCGGCCCCGAGTCGTACGTCGCCGTCGCCATGCCGCGCGTCAACGACCTCGTCGTCGCGATGCTCGCCGTCCTCAAGGCGGGCGCCGCCTACGTGCCCGTCGACCTCGGCTACCCGGACGAGCGCATCACGCGGATGATCGACGACTCGGCGCCGGTCCTCGCGCTGACCGTCGCGGAGGCGGCGGAGCGGCTCGACGGGCTCGGCGTGCCGGTCATCGCCGTGGACGGCGCGGCGCACCGCGAGCTCGTCGCGCGGCAGGACCCGGGCCCGGTCACCGACGCCGACAGGACCGCTCCCGCATCGCCGCGCCACCCCGCGTACGTCATCTACACCTCGGGCTCCACCGGACGCCCCAAGGGAGTCGTCGTCGAGCACCGCTCGCTCGCCGCCTACGCCCAGCGCTGCCGCGAGGAGTACCCGGGCGTCGACGGCGTCGGCCTGCTGCACTCCTCGATCTCCTTCGACCAGAGCGTCGGCGCCCTGTACGTGCCGCTGATCAGCGGCGGGCAGGTGCGCCTCGCCGAACTGGACGAGCGCGCGGTGCCTGGCCCCGGTCCTGGCGCGGCACGTGCGACGTTCATGAAGGCGAGCCCCTCCCACCTCGCGCTCCTCGCCGAACTGCCCGACGAGGTCTCGCCGACCGGCAGCATCACCTTCGGCGGCGAGCAGCTGCGCGGCGAGGTCATCGGCCCCTGGCGCGAGCGCCACCCCGGCACCACCATCTTCAACGTGTACGCGCCCACCGAGGCCACCGTGCACTGCGTCGACTACCGCATCTCGCCCGAGGACGAGACGCCCAAGGGCCCGATCCCGATCGGCCGCCCGAACGCCAACACCCGTCTGTACGTGCTCGACACGGCCCTTCGGCAGGTGCCCGACGGCGCGCCCGGCGAGCTGTACATCGCGGGCACCCAGCTCGCCCGCGGCTACCTCGGCCGTCCCGCGATGACCGGCGAGCGCTTCGTCGCCTGCCCCTACGAGGCCCCGGGTGCCCGCATGTACCGCACCGGCGACCTGGTGCGCCGCAACGCGGACGGCGACATCGAGTACGTCGGCCGCGTCGACGAGCAGGTCAAGGTCCGCGGCTTCCGCGTCGAACTCGGCGAGATCCAGACCGCGTTGACCGGACACCAGGGCGTCGTCCAGACCTCGGTGATCGTGCGCGAGGACGAGCCGGGGGACCAGCGCATCGTCGCCTATGCGGTGCCGGGGCCGGACGGCTGGGACCAGGCCGTGGCCCGCCGCCACCTCGCGGGCGTCCTGCCCGAGTACATGCTGCCCGCCGCCTACGTCACGCTGGACGCGCTGCCGCTCACGCCCAACGGCAAGATCGACCGCAAGGCGCTGCCCGCCCCCGACTACGGCGCGCAGGCAACCGGCAGGGAGCCGCGCACGCCGCGCGAGGAGATCCTCTGCGGGCTCTTCGCCGACGTGCTCGGCACCGGCCGCCGGATCGGCATCGACGACAACTTCTTCGACCTGGGCGGCCATTCGCTGCTCGTGATGCGTCTGGTGGGCAGGGTCCGTTCGGCGCTCGGTGTGGACCTCGGCATCCGCAGCCTCTTCGAGGCCCCGACGGTCGCCGCCCTCGTCGAGCGTCTCGACGCCAGCGCGCCGGACGCCAGGCCCGCGATCCGGCAGGACGGCGACAGGCCCGAGCGCCTTCCGCTCTCCTTCGCCCAGCGCAGGCTCTGGTTCCTCGCCCAGCTCTCCGGGCCAGGCCACACCTACAACATCCCCATCGCGCTGCGGCTGCGCGGCCGCCTCGACAGGGACGCGCTCGCCGCGGCCCTCACCGACGTCGTAGGCCGCCACGAGAGCCTGCGCACCGTCTTCCCCGCCGCCGACGGCGAGCCCTACCAGCGGGTCCTGGACGCCGTGCCGTTCGAGCTGCGCGCCGACCTGGTGCGCGAGGACGCGCTGCCCGAGACCCTCGCGCAGGCCTCGCGCGCCGTCTTCGACCTGGCCGAGCAACCGCCGCTGCGGGCCCGCCTGTTCGAGATCGAGACCGAGGGGACAACGGGGGGCGACGACCACGTCCTGCTCCTCCTCGTCCACCACATAGCCAGCGACGCCTGGTCGCGCGGCCCGCTCGCCCGTGACCTGGGCGCCGCCTACGCCGCGCGCGCCGAAGGCCGGGCGCCCACCTGGACGGCGCTGCCCGTCCAGTACGCCGACTACGCCCTGTGGCAGCGCGAGCTGCTCGGCACCGAGGGCGACGCGGACAGCCTGATCTCCCGGCAGCTCGCCCACTGGCGCGAGGCGCTCGCGGGGCTGCCCGAACAGATCGAACTGCCCCTGGACCGGCCGCGCTCCGCGGCCTCCTCGCAGCGCGGCGGCCAGATCCACCTGAGCGTCGACGCCGAACAGCACCGCCAACTCCTGGCCCTGGCGCGGGAGTCGGGCGCCAGCCTGTTCATGGTGCTCCAGGCGGGCCTGGCCGCCCTCCTGAACCGGCTCGGCGCGGGCGACGACATCCCCATCGGCTCGCCCGTCGCGGGCCGCGGCGACGAGGCGCTCGACAACCTCGTCGGCTTCTTCGTCAACACCCTGGTGCTGCGCAACGACGTCTCGGGCGACCCGGCCTTCCGCGAACTCCTGCGGCGCACCCGCGAGACGGACCTGGCGGCCTACGGCCACCAGGACGTGCCCTTCGAGCGGCTCGTCGAGGTCCTCAACCCGGTCCGCTCCGCCACCACGCACCCGCTGTTCCAGGTCACCCTGGTACTGCAGAACACCGCGCGGTCCACCCTCGACCTGCCGGGCCTCACCGCGAACACCGTGCAAGTCAGCGACGGCTCCAACAAGTTCGACCTCGGCTTCAGCCTCACCGAGCGCTACACCGAGGACGGCACGCCCGCGGGCCTCGTCGGCGCCGTCGACTTCTCCACCGACGTCTTCGACGCCGCCACCGTCGAGACCGTCGCCCGCCGCTACACCCGCCTGCTCGCCCAGGCCGTCGCCTCTCCCACCACCACGGTGAGCGGCTTCGAGCTGTGGGACGAGGGCGAGCGGGGGCGCGTGCTCACCGAGTGGAACGACACCGCGCACCCGGCACCGGCCGCGAGCGTGCCCGAGCTCTTCGCCGAGCAGGCCCGGCGCACCCCGGACGCCACCGCCGTGCTCTTCGAGGGCGCCTCGCTCTCGTACGCCGAACTCGACGCCCGCGCCGAGGAGTTGGCGCGCCGCCTGACCGCTCGCGGTGCGGGACCCGAGGCCCTGGTGGCCGTCCTGATGCGGCGCTCGCCCGACCTGGTCGTGGCGCTGCTCGCCGTGCTCAAGTCCGGCGCCGCCTATGTGCCGCTCGACCCGCGCTACCCCCAGCGCCGCATGGAGCAGGTCCTCGGCGAGACCACGCCCGCCGTGCTCCTCACCGACGAGGCGGAGCGGGAGCGCGCCGAGAGCCTGCTCACGTACGTGACCTCGGCGCGGGTCGTCGCGGTGGCCGACGCGGGCCCCGGGGCCGACGGCGGCGCGGACCGCGCACCCGTACGCCCTGGCCAGCTCGCGTACGTCATGTTCACCTCCGGCTCCACGGGCCGCCCCAAGGGCGTCGCGGTCAGCCACGAGAACATCGTCGGCCTCGCCCTCGACCCGTGCTGGCGGGGCGCGGCGCAGGAGCGGGTGCTCGCCCACTCGCCGCACTCCTTCGACGCCTCCACGTACGAACTGTGGGTGCCGCTCCTCTCGGGCCGCACCGTCGTCGTCGCGCCGCCCGGTGAACTGGGCGCGCCCGAACTGGAGCGCGTCATCCAGGACAACGACGTGAGCTGCGTCTTCCTGACGACCGCGCTGTTCAACTTCCTCGTCCAGGAGCGGGTCGAGGCGCTGCGCGGCCTCAAGCAGGTGTGGACCGGCGGCGAAGGCGTCTCGCCGGACACCATGCGGCGGGCCGTCGCCGAGTGCCCCGACACCGTCGTCACCCATGTCTACGGACCCACCGAGACGACGACGTTCGCCACCTTCCACGCGCTGCGCGCGGACCGGCCCATCGAAGGCACCGTGCCGATCGGCGGGCCCATGGCCAACACCCGCGCCTACGTCCTCGACGACCGCCTGCGGCCCGTGCCGCCCGGTGTCCCCGGCGAGCTCTACCTCGCGGCGTCGGGCCTGGCCCGCGGCTATCTGGGCCGCGCGGCGCTGACCGCCGAACGCTTCGTCGCCGTGCCGTTCGCGGGCCCCGGCGAGCGCATGTACCGCACCGGCGACCTGGTGCGCTGGAACGCCGAGGGGCAGATCGAGTTCATCGGGCGCAGCGACCAGCAGGTCAAGATCCGCGGCTTCCGCATCGAACCCGGCGAGATCGAGACGGTCCTGACCCGCCACGACACCGTCGCGCACGCCGTGGTCACCGTGCACGAGCCGCAGCCCGGCGACAAGCGCCTGGTCGCCCACGTCGTCGCCGCCGACCCGGGGACGCCGGTCGACACCGCGAAGCTGCGCGCGTACGCCGCCGAGACACTGCCCGACTACATGGTGCCCGTCGCGATCACCCCCCTCGACGCGCTGCCGCTCACCCCGAACGGCAAGGTCGACAAGAAGGCGCTGCCCGCGCCCGCCTACGACACCGTCGGCGGACGCGGCCCGCGCGGGCCCGTCGAGGACGTGCTGTGCGGCCTCTTCCGCGAGGTCCTGAACCTCGACAAGGTCGGCATCGACGACAACTTCTTCGACCTGGGCGGGCATTCACTGCTCGCGCCCCGGCTCGCCGAACGCATCCGTACCGCCTTCGGCGTGCGGCTCGCGGTCCGTGACGTGTTCGGGGCGCCCACCGTCGCGGCCCTCGCCGACCGCGTGTCCGGCGACGGCGGCAGCCACGACCCGCTGGGCGTCCTGCTGCCGCTGCGCCCGCACGGCGCCGCGGCACCGCTGTTCTGCGTCCACCCGGGCCTCGGCCTGAGCTGGAGCTACGCGGGACTGCTGCGCCGCATCCCGGCCGACGTACCGGTGTACGGACTGCAGGCGCGCGGCTTCGCCGAGGGCGACGTACTGCCCGAGTCGATCGAACGGATGGCCGCCGACTACGTCGACGAGATCAGGGCCGTGCACCCCGAGGGCCCCTACCGGCTGCTCGGCTGGTCGCTCGGCGGCAACGTCGCCTACGCCATGGCCTCGCTCCTGCGGGCCAAGGGGGAGAAGGTCGAACTCCTCGCGCTCCTGGACGCCTACCCGAGCTCGGGCGCCGCCGATGCCGCCGCGCCCGCGGCGGCCCCCGACGAGCGCGACCGCGCCGAACTCCTCGCCCGCAACCTGCGCGCCGACGGCTTCGACGTCGAGGCCGCCGAGCTCCTCGACACCGGCTTCCCCGCGGCCCGCTACAAGGCCCACCTGGTGGGCAGGGGCGATCCGCTCGGCGAGCTCGACGAGCGCGAACTGACCGCCGTGTCACGGGTGTACGCCAACAACGTCCACCTGCTGCGCGCCCACCGCCCCGAGCCGACAGACGACGGCGTGCTGCTGTTCTCGGCGACCCGGGTCTCCGCGGCGGCCGCCGCGCGCGCCGACCGGGCGGGCGACGACCGCCCGCGCGGCGAGGCGGCCTGGCGGCCCTACGTCGGCGGCGACATCGAGATCGTCGACGTCGACGCCGCCCACGCCGACCTGCTCGCCGCCGACTCCGCACTCGCCCGCATCGGCGACACGCTCGCCGACCGGCTCTGAACCGCCCGCCCCGCACCAGCGCACCAGAAGGACGACGTCATGCCTCTCATCAAGGTGAACGGCATCAATCTCAACTACGAGGAGTCAGGGCCGAGTTCGGGCCCGCCCGTACTGCTCGTCATGGGCAGCGGATCCGGCGGCAGGGCCTGGCACCTGCACCAGGTGCCCGCGCTCACCGCCGCCGGATACCGGGTCATCACCTTCGACAACCGCGGCATCCCGCCGACCGACGAGTGCGGCGAGGGATTCACCATCGACGACCTCGTCGGTGACACGGCCGGGCTCATCGAGGCGCTCGGCATCGGGCCCTGCAAGCTCGTCGGCACCTCGCTCGGCGCGCGCGTCGCGCAGGAACTGATGCTCGCGCGCCCCGGCCTGATCGAGCGCGCCGTGCTGCTCGCGACGCGTGGCCGCGCCGACGCGCTGCGCGCCGCGCTCGGCCGCGCCGAGGTCGAACTGCACGACTCGGGGGCCCAGTTGCCCGCCGCGTACGAAGCGGCCGTCCAGGCCATGCAGAACCTCTCGCCGCGCACCCTGAACGACCCCGAGCAGGTCCGCGACTGGCTCGACGTCTTCGAGCTGACCCGCCGTTCGGGCCCTGGCCACCGGGCCCAGCTCGGCCTCAACTCCGAGCAGAACCGCCTCGCGGCCTACCGGGACATCGCGGTGCCCTGCCTCGTCGTCGCCTTCCAGGACGACCTGCTCACCCCGCCGACGCTCTGCCGCGAGGTCGCGGAGGCGATACCCGGCGCGAGCTTCGACGTGGTGCCCGACTGCGGCCACTACGGCTATCTGGAACGGCCCGAAGAGGTCAACAAGCGTGTCATCGAGTTCTTCGGGACGGTGAACTGACCATGGGAACCATGGACTTCAGCCTGTTGTACTTCGCCAACCGCAAGGTCGACGACCCGCCCGCCGAGTACGACCTGCTCTTCGACGCGGCCCGGTTCGCCGACGAGCACGACTTCACCGCGGTGTGGCTGCCCGAGCGGCACTTCCACCCCTTCGGCGGCGCCTACCCCAACCCGGCGCTCGCCGCGGCCGCGCTCGCCACGCGGACCAGCAGGCTGCGGCTGCGCGCGGGCAGCGTCGTGCTCCCGCTGCACGACCCGCTGACCGTCGTCGAGGACTGGGCGTTCGTCGACAACCTCTCGCGCGGCCGCGTCGACCTGGCCCTGGCCACCGGCTGGAACGCCAACGACTTCACGCTGGTGCCCGAGCGCTACGAGGACCGCAGGTCGTACACCATGGACAACGTGCCGGTCCTGCGCGACCTGTGGGCGGGCAAGACCGTCACCCGTCGCAACGGCAAGGGCGCCGACGTCGAGGTCGGCACCTACCCGCGCCCCGTCCAGCCGGACCTGGACATGTGGCTCACCTGCGCGTCCAACCCGGCGGGCTTCGCCGAGGCGGGCGCGCTCGGCCTCAACGTCCTGACCGCGCTGCTCTTCCAGCGCGTGGAGGACCTCCAGCCGCGCATCACCGCGTACCGCGAGGCACGCGAGAAGGCGGGCCTCGACCCCGACACCGGCAAGGTCACCGTCATGGTGCACACCTTCGTGGGGGAGAGCGACGAGGCGGTCCGCGAGACCGTGCGCGAACCCTTCCTGGAGTACCTGGAATCCTCCGTGGACCTGTGGAAGGACCACTGGCAGGACCTCAACAAGTTCTCCGGCGAGAAGCTCCTGAGCTACGCCTTCGAGCGCTACTTCCGTACGTCGGCGCTGCTCGGCTCGGTCGAGAAGTGCACCGAGTTCGTACGGAACCTGCGGGACGCGGGCGTCACCGAGGTGGCCTCGCTGATCGACTTCGGCGCGCCGGGCCGTGTGACGCTGGACGCGCTGCCCTACCTCGACCAGGTGCGGCGCGCCGTCCAGGCGGACTGAGGGGTCATCCCCGATGCCGTGGCGGCGATGCGGAGTCTCCTCCCTCATTTCCCTTGTGGGCAGAGTTAGTTGAGTCAACCTCTGGGGTTTTTGATTCACTTGCCGTGAGTTGAACGGGGGGAGCGCGCTCAGCCCTGCCCCCGCACCGGCCTCCTGGGGGAACAATGACCCGTCCGAACAAGCCCGTCCTCAACCGCCGCACCCTGCTCGGCGGTACCGCCGCAGCCGGTGTCGGTGCCGTCGTGCCCGCCGGGACCGCCGCCGCGGGGGACGTGGGCAAGCAGCGCGGGCCCCTTGACCAGCGTGCGATCGACGCCGTCGTCCGGCGCGTCGAGAGCGGCCTCGTCGAACTGCGGCGCGACCTGCACGCCCATCCGGAGACGGCGAAGAGCGAGACCTCCGCGGGCGAGGTCGCCACCTCCCGGATCGTCGCGCACCTGCTGCGCGCCGCCGGGCTCGAAGTGACCACCGGGGTCGGCGGCTTCGGCGTCGTCGGCGTGCTGAAGGGCGCACGGCCCGGGCGTACCGTCGCCTACCGCGCCGACATGGACGCCGTGCCGCCGGAGGGGATCTTCCCCGAGGCCACCCAGCCCGCCCACGCCTGTGGGCATGACATCCACACCGCCGTCGGCGTCGGCGTCGCGCAGACCCTCGCGCGGTTGCGGCACCGCCTCAGCGGCACCGTCGTCTTCTTCTTCCAGCCGGGGGAAGAGGCCCTTGAGGGGGCTCGCGCGATGATCGATGCCGGTGTGCTGCGAGATTACGCGCCCGAGGAGATCCACGCCCTGCACTGCGGGCCCTTCCCCGTGGGGCAGTTCGCCGTGACCCCCGGCAGCGGGCTGCCCGGGCAGGACGGGACCGTCATCAAGGTGAACGGCGCCGACGCGCTCGCGCGGGCCGAGCGGCTCGCCGCCGAGATCACGGGACTCAGCACCGTCGCGCCCCCGGAGACGTCCGCCGGTCTGGAGAAGATGGTCGCTGACGTACAGATCAAGGACGGGCCGCTGGCCAGGTTCGTCACCGTCCAGGCCGGGGCGGCGAAGGCCGAGGACACGGGGCAGGTCACGGTCTCCGTGTGGTACCGCTGCTGGCCCGAGGAGCGTTACGTCGAGGTGCGCGAGGCCGTCCGGGGGCTGGCCAAGAAGTACGAGGGTGCCGTGGTCGACTTCGACCGGGAGCCCTTCCCCGCCCTGGTCTGCCCCGAGCGCGACGCACTCGCTCTGGGGCGGCACCTGCGCCGTGTCCTGGGCCCGGACGGGGTGACCGTCATGCATGCCGCCTTCCCGTTCAACGGCGAGGACTACGCGCTGTTCCTGGACCGGATCCCGGGCACGTACTCCTTCCTCGGCGTACGGCGGCCGGGGACCGACATCGCCGAGGGGGTCCCGCACTACGGCACCTTCGACCCCGACACCAAGGCCATCGGCGTCGGTGTCCGGGCGATGGCGGGGTGGCTCGCGGCGCGGGCGAAGGCCTGACCGTCAGAAAGGAGAAGGGCCGTCCGTCGGTGTGCCGGACGGCCCTTCCCCTTCTTCGGAGCGGCACGGGGGGACCGCTCCTCCAGGGGTGGTTCAGATGGCGGCGCGAGCGCGCCTGCCGTAGGCCCACACGAGTTCGAGTGCCAGGCCCGCGACCACGGCACAGCCCACCGCGGCCCAGGGCGCGGTGACACCGGTCAGGCGCAGCTGGAACACGTCCCGCAGGGCGGGGACGAGAAGGACGAGGCAGAAGCCCGCCGCCATGGTCAGGACCAGCAGGACCCGCCACCACGTGTAGGGGCGGGCGATGATGGCCAGGGCCCACAGCGCGACGAGGAACAGCGCGAGCGTCGCCGCGGAGGTCTCCGCGGCCAGGTCGCCGTCGTACACCTGCCGGGCCACCAGATACGCCACCGACGTGGCGAGCGCGGCGAGCGCGCCCGCGGGGAGCGCGAAGCGCAGCACCCGGCCCACGAAGTCGGGCCGCGCGCGTTCCTTGCCGGGCGCGAGCGCCAGGAAGAACGCGGGCACGCCGATGGTCAGCGCGCCGATCAGCGTGATGTGCCGGGGCAGGAACGGATAGGGCACGCGCGCGCAGACGATCACGATGGCCAGCAGGACCGAGTAGACGGTCTTGGTGAGGAAGAGATGGGCTACGCGTTCGACGTTGCCGATGACGCGGCGGCCCTCGGCGAGCACCGAAGGCAGCGTCGCGAAGCTGTTGTCGAGCAGCACGATGCGGGCGGCCGCGCGGGCGGCGGGGGATCCCGAGCCCATCGCCACACCGATGTCGGCGTCCTTGAGGGCGAGCACGTCGTTGACGCCGTCGCCCGTCATCGCCACGGTGTGCCCCTTGGCCCGCAGCGCCTTGACCATGTCCTGCTTCTGCCGCGGACCGACCCGGCCGAAGACGTCCCCGCGGCCGACCGCCTCGGCCAGCTCGTGGGGGGCCTCCGGCAGATAGCGGGCGTCCACGGGGTGGTGCGCGCCCGGCAGGCCGAGGCCCGCGGCGACCGCGCCGACGGAGACCGCGCTGTCGCCGGACAGCACCTTCGTGGTGACGCCCTGCTCGGCGAAGTACCGCAGGGCGTCGGGGGCTTCCTCGCGGATGCGCTGCTTGAGGGTGACAAGGGCGCACGGCACCGCCGCGTCCCGCACCGCCGCCGGGTCTCGCAGCAGTGCGTCGAGCGGCCGCGAGCAGCGGGCGAGCAGCAGCACCCGCAGGCCGCGCGCGCCGTAGGTGTCGGCGGCGGCGAGCACCGTGTGCCCGGGGCGCAGCAGCGTGTCGGGCGCGCCGATCAGCCAGGTCGACTCGACGCCGCACGCCTCGACGAAGGTGGCGCCGCTCCAGCGACGGGCCGAGGAGAACGGCGCGTCGGCCGTGCGCACCCACTCGGCGGGATCCGGATGCGCCTCGACGATCGCCCGCATGCTCGCGTCGGGCGCTTCCTCGACGGCGCCGAGCGCGCCGAGCACCGCCGCCACGGGGACGGCCGGATCCAGCGAGTGGACCTCGTCGACGTCCATGGACGGCTCGGTGAGCGTGCCCGTCTTGTCCAGGAACACGGTGTCGACGCGGGCCAGGCCCTCGATCGCGGGCAGCTCCCGGACCAGGCACCGCTGCTTGCCGAGCCGGACCACGCCGACGGCGAACGCCAGCGAGGTGAGCAGCACGAGGCCCTCGGGCACCATCGGCACCAGACCGCCCACCATGCGGCGTACGGCCTCGGGCACGTCGTCGTCGTGGACCGTCAGCTGCGTGATGATCAGCGCGATGCCCGCGGGCACCATGGCGAGCGTCACGAACCGCAGGATCCGGTCGATGCCGTCGCGCAGCTCGGAGTTGACCAGGGCGAACCCGCGGGCCTCCTCGGCGAGCTGCGCCGCGTACGCCTCGCGGCCCACCCGGGTCGCGGTGAACGTCCCGGTGCCCGCCACCACGAAGCCGCCCGACAGCACGGTGTCGCCCGGACGTTTGACGACCGGGTCCGCCTCGCCGGTCAGGAGCGACTCGTCGACCTCCAGGCCCTCGGCGACGCGGACCAGGCCGTCCACCACGATCCGGTCGCCCCGGCGCAGGTCGACGGTGTCGTCGATGACGATCCCGGCCGCGCCGAGCGCCACCGGGGCGCCGTCGCGCCACACCCGGGGCCGGGCCCCGCCGACGGCGGCGAGCCGGTCCAGGGTCCGCTTGGCGCGGAGCTCCTGGACGATGCCGATCAGGGTGTTGGCGAGGATCACGCCGCCGAACAGGGCGTCCTGGACGGGCCCCACGACCATGATGATCACGAAGAGGACGCCGATGACCGCGTTGATCCGTGTCAACAGATTGGCGCGGACGATCTCCCCGACGCCCCGGCTCGACCGGGCGGGGACCTCGTTGACACGGCCCCGCGCGACCCGCTCGGCCACCTGGTCCGCGGTGAGTCCGAGCGCCGCGTCGACGGGCCCCGCGGGCACGGGACCGGCGAAGGCCTCAGGGTCGGCGAAGGCTTCAGGGTCGGCGCCACGACCGGTCTCGCCGTGCGCCTCTACCCGCTTCTCCATGCTTCCGGTGCCCTCCGCACTCGTCGTGCCGGGCCGCTCCCTCCGCGAGGAACGGCCCGGCTGTGTGCCCCGGAGCGACCGTAGAAGCAGGGAAGAGGCCGCCACCAGGCACGAACGGTATGACTTGGCCGGTACTTTCGATGGGGTGGCGGCCGCCGGACGGGCTCAGTGACCAGCGGCTGACGGGCTCAGTTGACCAGCAGCTGGTGGCTGGCGAGTTCACGGTAGAGCGGGCTCGAACCGGTCAGCTCGCCGTGCCTGCCCACCGCCGCGACGCGGCCGCGCTCGACCACCACGATCTGATCGCTGTCGACCACCGTCGAGAGCCGGTGGGCGACGACGACGAGCGTGCGGTCCGCGGAGGCGAAGCTGATCGCGTCCCGCATCGCCGCTTCGTTGCGGGCGTCCAGATTGCTGGTGGCCTCGTCGAGCAGCATGATCGGAGGACGCGCGAGGAACGTCCTGGCCAGCGCGAGACGCTGGCGTTCGCCGCCCGAGAGCAGCACACCGCCCTCGCCGACCTGGGCGTCGAGCCCGTCGTCGGTGCGGGCCACGATGTCCTGCAGATTGACCGAGCGCAGCGCCTCCATCATGTCGTCCTCGGTCGCCTTGGGGGCGGTGAGGGCGAGGTTGTTGCGCAGCGTGCCCGCGAGCACCGGGGCCTCCTGCTCCACGTAGCCGAGCCTGGCGCGCAGTTCGGCCCGCGGCAGATCGCGGACGTCCTGGCCGTGCACGCGGATCGTGCCGCCCGTCACGTCGTAGAACCGCTCGATCAGCGAGAGCAGCGTCGACTTGCCCGCGCCGGAAGGACCGACCAGGGCGGTCCTGGTGCCGCGCGGCACGCTGAAGCTCACGTCGTGCAGGACCTGCTCGCCCGTCGCGTACGAGAAGGAGACGCGGTCGAACTCGACGGCGGGCGGGGATCCGGCGTGGTCGGCGGCCGAACTGCCGGGAGCGGTGCGTTCCTTGACCGACAGCACGGTGCGCAACGGCTTCTCGTCCTCGTCACCCGTCTCCTGCGGCAGGTCGAAGACCTCCTCGATGCGGTGCAGCGCGCCGAGGCCGCTCTGCAGCCGGGTGTAGGCGTTCAGGGCCCGGCCGAGCGGGAACCACAGCATGAACAGCAGCAGCACGAAGGCGACCAGGTCGCCCACGCTCATCGCGCCGTCCGCGACCCGCGCGCCGCCCACGCCGAGCACCACCAGGAAGGCGACCTGCATGGTCGTCGTGGTGATGGGCGTGATCAGCGCCTGCAGCTTGCCGACGTCGAGGCCCGCGTCATGGGCGGCCTGCGCGTCCTTGTCGATGACGGCGCTCTCGCGCTCCTCGGCGCCGCTGGCCCGGATCGTGCGTACGGCCGACAGGGCGCGGTCCACGGAGGCCGTCATGTCGCCCATCCGCATCTGCGCCCGGTGCGAGGCCGACCGCATCCGCCGCGCCAGCGCGAGGACGGCGAGCAGTCCGACGAGGATGCCGCCGACCGCCGCGGCGAACAGCGGCAGGTCCAGGACGGCCATCGCGATCGCCGAGCCGACGACCATGACGATGCTCGTGACGGACTCCAGGAGCCCCGAGGTGACCACCGCGCGCAGCAGCGTGGTGTCCGCGCCCACCCGGGAGAGCAGGTCGCCGGTGCGGCGCAGGTCGTACTCCGCGATCGGCAGCCGCAGCAGATGGGCCACCAGCCAGCGCCTGGTGGTGAGCACCAGGCCCTCCGCGGTGCGCTGGAGCATGAAGTCGCGTACGCCGCTGATCACGGCCACGGCCGTGAGGACGACGACGAGCAGGACCACCTCGGTGGCCACGGACTCCTCGGCCTGGATGTGGTCGAGCACCGACCTGGTCAGGAGCGGCTGGGCCAGCGTGCCGCCGGTCTCCAGGAGGGACAGCACGGCCACCACGACCAGTGCTCCCCGATGGACCCGCAGATACGGCAGGAGCGCGCGCAGCCCGGCGCGACGCCGCGCAGGACGCCGAGAAGTCTTCATGGAACGGGGAGGCTAGGGGCCTTCGTTATGGGCCTCTTATCAATCCCGCGAACCGCTCGGAAAACGGATCAATAACAGAAGAAAAGAGACGCTTTCTATTGTACGGCCTACAGTCCTCTTCCCCGCGGCCATAGGAGAGTTCGTCAGTGCATGCATCAACGCGCGGGTATGCCCCCACAGGAGAGAACCTCCTCGGTCAACTGGAGGAGCTCAAAAGGCAATTCCCCGAGTGGCACGCGCTCGTCGACGGCGAGCGGTTGGAGTCCTTCTCGGCCGAGACGCAGGAACGGCCGGTCAAGCACGACGACTTCGGCAGCGACGAGGCCGGCGGGCGCGGTATCGAGTACCTCCACGCCCAGGCCATCAACACCCAGGCGCGTGCCACCGGGATCAAGAAGCTCCTGGGGTTCGCCGGTGGCTCCGCCGAGCGCTCCGGTGAGCGCTACCTCGTCGACCTGCTCGGCGGTGACGGTCTCATCCGGACCGTCTGCGAAGAGCTGGGCATCACCGACTTCAACATTCTGACCTGCGACGCGTCGCCCCACATGATCTCGGCGGCCTGGGCGGCGGGCAAGCCCGCGCTGTTGCAGCGCGCGGAGCGACCGCTGCTCAAGGACAGCTCGGTCGACGCCGTGCTCCTCGCCTACGGCTCGCACCACGTGCCGCCGTCCGACCGGCAGTCCGTCGCCACCGAAGCGGCCCGCACGCTGCGTCCCGGCGGCACCTTCGTGCTGCACGACTTCCTCGTCGGCTCGCCCGTCGACGTCTGGTTCGAGCAGGTCACCGACGCCTACTCGGAGACCGGACACAAATTCCTGCATTTCACGTGGGACGAGATCACCGGCTATCTGGAAAAGGCCGGATTCGACTCGTACGAAGTCCTGGAGATCGACGACCCGTACACGGCGACAGGACCCACGCCGGAAGCCGCGGAGCTGGAAATCGGCAAGTACCTGCTCAACATGTACGGCCTGACCAAGCTCCTCAAGGACCGCGACGAAGCGGACGCCTACCGGTGGACGGCGAAGACGGCCCAGTCCATCTTCCGTTACGAGGACGCCGAGGGCGGCCTCCTGGAGGCCGAACTAGGCTTCGACGAGGAGAGCGACGCCTGGCGGATCACGATCCCGCGCCGTGCCGTCGTCGGCATCGGCCGTAAGAACCCGTGATCCGCATACTCTTCGCAACCGACCGTCCCGGAAAGGAACACGCGCCATGACCAACCCCTTCGAGAACGACGACGCCCAGTACCTGGTCCTCGTGAACGACGAGAACCAGCACTCCCTGTGGCCCGTGTTCGTCGACGTGCCCGAGGGCTGGAGGTCCGTCTTCGGCGAGGCCGCCCGCAAGGACTGCCTCGAGTACATCGAGCGGAACTGGACCGACATGCGGCCCAAGAGCCTCGTCGACGCCATGGACGGGAGCAAGTGACCCAGGCCGTACCGGCCGTCCCCGACCTGGTCGACCCCACCAGCCACCTCGATCCCGGCATGGACGAGGTCTGGGCGGGGCTGCGCAGGGACGATCCGGTCCACTGGCACCCGGGCACGGCGGACACCCCGGGATTCTGGGTCGTGACCCGGCACGCCGACGTGTCCGCCATCCTGCGCGACCCCGCCCGCTTCACCTCCGAGAAGGGCAACGTGCTCGCCACGATGCTGCACGGCGGTGACTCGGGCGCGGGCCGGATGCTGGCGGTCACCGACGGGCCCCGGCACAAGGAGCTGCGCACGGTACTGATGTCGGCCTTCTCGCCGCGCGCCCTGGCGGGCGTGGCCCAGCGAGTGCGCTCCACCACCCGGCGCCTCCTGGAGGAGGCGCTGGAGCGCGGCAAGGTCGACTTCGCGCAGGACATCGCCTCGCACATCCCGCTGGCCACCATCTGTGACCTGCTCGCCGTGCCCGAGGCGGATCGCGACTACATCCTCACCCTGACCAAGTCGGCGCTCGCCTCCGACTACGCGAACCAGGACAGCGGTGAGGACCGGCTCGCCCGTGGCGAACTGCTCCTGTACTTCCACGACTTGACGCGGCAGCGCAGGGCGAACCCGGGCGACGACGTCATCAGTCTGCTCGCCACCCGCAAGGTGGGCGGGGAGCTGCTGCACGAGGACGACATCGTCCTGAACTGCTACAGCCTGATCATGGGCGGCGACGAGACCAGCAGGCTCTCGATGATCGGCGCCGTGCACGCCATGATCCAGCGGCCCGACCAGTGGCGGGCGCTCAAGAGCGGCGACGTCACGATGGCGAGCGCGGGCGAGGAGGTGCTTCGCTGGACGACACCCACCATGCACTTCGGCCGGGTGGCCACCGAGGACGTCGAACTGCACGGGCGCACCATCGCCGAAGGCGACCTGGTGACCCTCTGGTTCAACGCGGCCAACAGGGACGAGGGCGTCTTCGACGACCCGTACCGCTTCGACCTCGGCCGGAGCCCGAACAAGCACCTCACCCTCGGGTACGGCCCGCACTTCTGCCTGGGGGCCCATCTCGGCCGGGTGGAGATCACCGCGATGCTCGACGGTCTGCGCACGTTCGTCGCGGAGGTCGAGCAGGTCGGGGACGAGCGGCACATCTACTCGAACTTCCTGTCCGGCATGAGCAGTCTGCCGGTCGCCCTCACCCCCCAACGAGGGCCGACGCCCTGGGAGGAATGAGCGCCGACGAAGGGCGAGGAGGCACAGCGCCTCCTCGCCCTTCGTCGTTTCCGCGTCCCCCCGTACGTACCCCACTCGTATGACCGGAGCACTGCCGAAGGTCAATTCCAGCGGTGCCGAACGCCAGATGTGGCGGGTGCGGCCCGCGTCCTACGGTCGTGGTGCTGCAAGGGAAGGAGCACAACCACCATGATCACGTTGAACGGCGTGACCAAGCGGTACGGCGACAAGGCCGCTGTTAACGACCTGTCTCTGGAGATCAAGCCCGGCAAGGTCACCGGCTTCCTCGGCCCCAACGGGGCGGGCAAGTCGACGACCATGCGCATGATCCTGGGCCTTGACGAACCCACCTCGGGACAGGCGCTCATCAACGGCAAGCCGTACAGCGCGTTGCGACACCCGCTCAGCGAGGTCGGAGCGCTCCTGGACGCCAAAGCCGGACACCCGGGCCGTACCGCGTACCACCACCTCCTGGGCCTGGCCCGGAGCAACGGCATCTCCGCCAAGCGGGTCACCGAGGTCCTCGACGTCGTCGGCCTCGGCGAGGTGAAGAACAAGCGCATCGGCTCGTTCTCGCTCGGCATGGGCCAGCGCCTGGGCATCGCGGTCGCGCTCATCGGCGACCCGAAGGTGCTGCTCTTCGACGAGCCGGTCAACGGCCTCGACCCCGACGGGGTGCGCTGGGTCCGCGAGTTCATCCGCTCGCTCGCCGCCGAGGGCCGCACGGTCTTCGTGTCGAGCCACCTGATGAGCGAGATGCAGGACACCGCCGACCACCTCGTCGTCATCGGCCGCGGCAAGCTCATCGCGGACGCGCCCATCGAGGAGGTCATCTCAGGATCCTCGATGAACTCGATGAAGGTCGTCACCACCGATCTGGACGTGCTCCAGAAGGAACTGGTGCGCACCGGCCTGGACGCCAAGGAACACCCCGAGGGCAACGCCCTCCTGGTGACCGGCGGTTCGCTGGAGGACATCGGCTCCACCGCCCACCGCCTGGGCCTGCCGATCTTCGAACTCAGCCAGCGCAACGCCTCGTTGGAGCAGGCCTACATGGAGCTCACGGCGGCCAGCGTCGAGTACGAGGCGGCAGGCATCACCCAGCAACCGTCGGACGCGAAGCGATAGGAAGCCCGAAAGCCATGACTGCGACAGCCATTCCCAGTGGCCCGACCCAGGGCCAGACCGAGGGTCGGGCCAAGCTCAAGGGCGGCGGCCTGCGCGGAGCGCTCGCGTTCGAGTGGACCAAGCTGTGGACGGTCCGCTCCACCTGGTGGAACCTCCTCGCCGCCGTCGTCCTGATGACGGGCTTCTCCGCGATCGTCGGCATGTCCGCCGAGGCGAGCGCGAAGAACGGCGTCAGCGTCGCCGAACCCGCGCCGCACGCGGCCACCGACGCCGTGCTGCTCGTGCAGCTGACCACCGTCATGCTCGCCACCCTCGCCATCACCAGCGAGTACGCGAGCCGCTCCATCCTCACCACCCTGCAGAGCGTGCCCGTACGCAAGCGGATGTTCTTCGCCAAGTCGGTCGTCGTCACGGCGGTGGCCCTGGTCACCGGCATGGTGTTCAGCGCCCTCGGCACCCTCGTCGCCGCCCCGCTGATGGGTGACTACGGCGAGTTCACCGGCGGCGAGTTCGCCAAGACGGCCCTCGGCACGGGTGCCTACCTCGCCCTGCTCGCCCTGTTCACCGTCGGCCTCGGCACGATGATGCGCAGTGCGGCGGGCACCATCACCACCGTGATCATGATGCTCCTCGCGGTGCCGCAGATCATGTCGGTCGTCGGCGTCGACTGGCTGAAGGACGCGGCCGACTATATGCCGGGCAACGCGGGCGTGGTCCTGATGACCCAGGACACCGAGCCCTACG
This sequence comes from Streptomyces kanamyceticus, assembly GCF_008704495.1. NCBI lineage: Bacteria > Bacillati > Actinomycetota > Actinomycetes > Kitasatosporales > Streptomycetaceae > Streptomyces > Streptomyces kanamyceticus. The sequence goes on along the minus strand of NZ_CP023699.1, from coordinate 2,417,544 downwards.
GCTCCGGCACCGCACTGATCGTCCTCCTGGTGTGGACCCTGGTGAGCTTCATCGGCGGTCGCACGCTCCTCCGACGCCGGGACGCCTGAAAATCCCCCGCAGGCTCCCGGTCCGAACGGCCCGGGGGCGGTGATGCCACCCCCCTTCGGCGTCACCGCTCCCGGGCCGCTCCGTATCCCGACATGCCCCTCCATCAACTGATAACGCGTCAATAGAGCCCGCATACCGCGCTCTTCGACACTGTCGGAGTGTCAGACCCGAACGCGTACCGAGCAGCGAGCGCCGCGCAGCAAGGCGTCTGGCTGGCCCACCAGCTGGACCCCGACAGCACGCTCTACCACTGCGGGGTCCGCCTCGTCGTCGAGGGCCGCGGCCTCGACGTACCGCTGCTCCGCGAAGCCGTGCGGCGCGCGGTCACCGAGGCCGAGACGCTGCGGACGCGGTTCGTCGCGTACGAGGACGAACTGCGCGTGCGGATCGCGGACGTGCCCGAGGAGCCGCTGACCGTCGTCGACCTGCGGGCCGGACCCGCCGCCGAGCGGGAGGCCGCCGCCCGCGCGTGGACGGACGCCGACCTCGGGGCCTCCATGGACCTGGCGCGCGGCCCGCTCGCCGCGCACACCCTGCTCCGGATCGCCGACGACCGGGCCTGGCTCCAGCTGCGCTACCACCACATCACCCTCGACGGATACGGCCAGAGCCTCTATCTGCGTCGCCTCGCCGACCTCTACAGCGCCCTGGTGGCGGGCCGCGACCCCGGACCGAGCCCCTTCGCGCCGCTGAGCGTCCTCCTCGACGAGGACGCGGAGTACCGCGCCTCCGCCCGGCACGCCCGCGACCGCGCCCACTGGCTGCGGGAGTTCACCGGCGCGCCCGCGCCCGTCACCCTCGCGGGCCGCACCGCGCCACCCCGTGCCGAGGTGCTGCGCAGCGCCGTACGGCTGCCGGGGGAGCGCGTGCGGGGGCTCCTGGACGCGGTGCCGGGCGCCGCTGGCCGCTGGTCGCTGCTCGTCGTCGCCGCCACCGCCGCCTATCTGCACAGGATCGGCGGCGCCCGCGAGGTGGTCATCGGGCTGCCGCTCGCCGCGCGGGCGGGCGGGGCGTCGGCCGCCACGCCCTCCATGGCGGTGAACGTGTTGCCGCTGCGGCTCACCCTCGACGACACGACGACGTTCGCCGAACTGGTCGCCAGGACCCGCCGGAAGGTCAGCGAGGCGATCGGGCACCAGCGCTACCGGGGCGAGGAACTCCGCGCGGAACTCGGCCTTTCGGGCGCCTTCGACGAACTGCACGGCCCGTCCGTGAACACCATCGCCTACGAGGAGGAACCGGCCTTCGCGGGCCTGCGCGTCACCCGCCACCAGGTCATGACGGGCCCCGTCAAGGACCTGTCGGTCGTCGCCGTCGGCACCCAGGACGGCGCGGGCGGCGTCCTCGTCGAGCTGGAGGCCAACCCCGCGGTGTACGACGCCGACGGCCTGACCCGGCACCGGGACCGCTTCACCGCGTTCCTCGACGCGCTCGCCCGCACCCCCGACCAGCCGGTCGACGGCATCGACGTGCTCGGCGACGCCGAGCGGGACCTGCTGCGCACCTGGCGTGCCACCGGCACGGGGACGCCGCCGCCCACGGAGAGCCTCCCGCGCCTCTTCGAACGGCAGGCACGTCTGCGCCCCGACGCGACTGCCGTCGTCGACGATGAACAGGCCCTTACGTACGGGGAGTTGAACGCCCGCGCCGACCGTCTTGCGCGAAGCCTCACCGCGCGGGGCGTGGCCCCCGGCGACCTCGTCGCGATCCTGATGCGGCGCTCGGCCCACCTCGTAGTGGCGATCCTCGCGACGCTCAAGGCGGGCGCGGGCTACGTGCCGCTGCACCGGGGGCACCCGCCTGAGCGGGCCCGCCGGATCCTCGCCGACACGGCGGCGCGCGCCTTGCTGACCGACGACGTGGGGAGCACGCACCCGGTGACGGCCGGGGGCGGGCCGCCCGTGATCGAGGTGGGCGGCCCGGACGCGGACATACCGGGCACGGATGTGCCGGGCGCCGACGTGCCGGGCGACGCCCTCGCGTACGTGATGTTCACCTCCGGCTCCACCGGCCTGCCCAAGGGCGTGGCCGTCACCCACGCCAACGTGGCGGCCTTCGCCCTCGACCGGTGCTGGCGCGACGACGTCGCCGCATGCGTCGTCTTCCACGCCAACCACGCCTTCGACGCGTCCACCTACGAGCTCTGGGTGCCGCTGCTGCGCGGCGGCCGGATCGTCGTGGCGCCGGAAGTACCGCCCACGGCCGAACACATCGGGCGGCTCATCGCCACCCACCGTGCCACCAACTTCCATGCCACCGCAGGGCTGTTCAGGGTGCTCGCGCAGGAAGCGCCGCACGTCTTCGCCGGGCTGCGGGAGATCTCCACCGGCGGCGACGTCGTCTCCGCCGACGCGATCCGCGCGCTCCAGCGGGCCTGCCCCGACCTGGTGATCCGCACCACCTACGGGCCGACCGAGACCACCGCGTTCGCCACCCACCTCCCGTTCACCGCCGCCGACCCGGTGCCCGACGCCGTGCCGATCGGCCGCCCCATGGACCACACCCGCGCCCACGTCCTCGACGCCGGGCTGCGCCCCGTGCCCGTCGGCGTCGCGGGCGAGCTGTACCTCGCGGGCGCGGGCGTCGCGCGCGGCTACTGGGGGCGTCCCTCGCTCACCGCGGGGCGGTTCCTGCCCGATCCCTTCGGGGCGCCCGGTGAGCGCATGTACCGCACCGGGGACATCGCCCGGTGGCGGCCCGACGGCACCCTCGACCATCTGGAGCGCGCCGACGACCAGGTCAAGATCCGCGGCTTCCGCATCGAGCCCGGCGAGATCGAGTCGGCCCTCAGGCGTCGCCCCGAGGTCGGCCAAGCGGTTGCGCTGGTAAGGGAGTTCGCGGGCGCGGGCGCGGGCGCGGGTGCGGGTGCCGGTGCGGGTACGGCTGGCGTCGGGGCGCGGAGCGGCGGTGACGGTGTGGACAAGCGGCTCGTCGCCTACGTCGTGCCCTCGGGCGAGCCCGGCACCACGACCCCCGATCCCAGCGCCCTGCGCACCGCGCTGGCCGGGCACCTGCCCGACTACATGGTGCCCGCCGCCGTCGTCGTCGTGGACGCGCTGCCGATCACCGCGAACGGCAAGCTCGACCGCGCGGCCCTGCCCGCCCCCGACTTCGGCACGCCGACCCCGGGCAGGTCCCCGCGCACCCCGCTGGAGGCCACTCTGTGCGGGCTCTTCGCCGATGTCCTCGGCGTGGACCGTGCCGACCGCGTCTCAGGTGTGGGCATCGACGACAGTTTCTTCGACCTGGGCGGACACTCCCTGACGGCCACGCGCCTCGCGGGCCGGGTGCGCTCCGCGCTCGGCCTCGAACTGGAGATGCGGGCGCTGTTCGAGACGCCCACGGTCGCGGCGCTGGCCGAGAGCTTGTCCGAGGGCCTGTCCCGCGTGAAGCGGGCAGGCCCGCCGCTCCTTCCGGTGCCCGACGCCGCCCGCCCCGAGCCGCTGCCGCTGTCCTACGCGCAGCGCCGCCTGTGGCTCATCGAGCAGCTCGAAGGCCCCGGCGCCACCTACAACATGCCCCTTGCCCTGCGCCTGACGGGGCCGCTCGACCGCGCGGCGCTCGCCCTCGCCCTGTCCGACGTCACCGAGCGGCACGCGAGCCTGCGCACGGTCTTCCCGCAGGGACCCGAGGGACGGCCCCACCAGCGAATCCTGACCGGCGCCGCGGGCACCGGGGGCGTACCGGCGCTGACCGTGCGCGATGCGACGCCCGACGAGGTGCGGGGGCTGCTCGCCGCCGAGGCCGCGCGCGGCTTCGACCTCACACGGGACGCCCCGCTGCGCGCCACCCTGTGGCACGTCGGCGCCGACGACCACGTCCTGCTCCTGGTCATCCACCACATCGCGGCCGACGCCTGGTCGCTGCCGCCGCTCCTGCGCGACCTGTCCACGGCGTACGCGGCCCGGCGCGCGGGCGGCGGCGCCGACCTGCCGCCGCTGCCCGTGGACTACGCCGACTACACGCTGTGGCAGCGCGCGCTCCTGGGCGACCCGGATGACGAGGACAGCCCCGCCGCCACGCAACTCATCTATTGGCGCGCCGCGTTGGCGGATCTACCGCAGGAGCTCGCGCTCCCTTACGACCGCCCGCGCCCGCAGGCGGCCTCTCATCGGGGCGGCTCCGTGCCGCTCGTCATCGACGCGAGCCTGCACGACAGGATCGGACGGCTCGGCCGCGCGGGCGGCGCCAGCGCGTTCATGGTCGTCCAGGCCGCCGTCGCCGCCCTGCTCACCCGGCTCGGCGCGGGCGAGGACATCCCCCTGGGGGCGCCGGTCGCCGGGCGCACGGACGACGCGCTCGACGACCTGGTGGGCTTCTTCGTCAACACCCTGGTCCTGCGCACCGACACCTCGGGCGACCCGACGTTCCGGGAGCTCATCGCCCGGGTGCGGGACCGCGACCTCTCCGCCTACGCCCATCAGGACCTGCCCTTCGACCGGCTCGTCGAGGCGCTCAACCCCCGGCGCTCGCTCGCCGGGCACCCGCTGTTCCAGGTGATGCTCGCCTTCCAGGGCGTGGCCGACGGGGCCGCCGAGCTCGCCGGGGTCGAGGTGGAGCGCGAGCCGCTCGCCGCGCCCGCCGTCAAGTTCGACCTCTCCTTCGAGCTCGCCGAACGGTTCGCCGCCGACGGCACGGCCGCAGGGATCACCGGCACCGTCGAGTACGCGCGGGACCTCTTCGACGCGGCCATGGCGGACGGCATCGCGCGACGGCTCGTACGGTTCATCGACGCGGTCACCGCCGACGCCGATCAGCCACTGAGTGCGGTCGACATCCTCGAACCCGCCGAGCAGACGCGGCTGTTGACCGAGTGGAACGACACTCGGGCTTCCCTTCCCGAAGCCACCGTGCCGGAGCTGTTCGCGGCGCGCGCGGAGGAAACGCCACAGGCCACCGCGCTCGTCTTCAGGGGCGCCGAGCTGACGTACCGCGAACTGGACACCCGCGCGGAGCGCCTCGCCCGGCACCTGGCCGGACTCGGCGCGGGCCCCGAACGCGTCGTGGGGATCGCGCTCCCGCGCTCCACCGAGCTGATCGTCACGCTCCTCGCCGTACTCAAGACGGGCGCGGCGTTCCTGCCGCTCGATCCGCAACTGCCAGCGGAACGGCTTGAGTTCATGCTCAGGGATGCGGAGCCGATGTGCGTGGTGACGCGCGGGGGCGTGGCCGAGGGGCTGCCCGCAGGGGGGTGCGCGCTTGTCGTGCTCGACGACTTGGGCAACGTCCCCGACGACTCGACCGCCCCCGTCGCCTCCGCTCCCGTGTCCGTATCCGTGTCCGTGTCCGTGAGTGGACACCACCCCGCCTACGTCATCTACACCTCCGGCTCGACCGGGCGCCCCAAGGGGGTCCTCGTCACCCGCGCGGGGCTCGCCAATCGGCTCGACTGGATGCAGGAGCGCTACCGCCTGACCCGCGCCGACCGCGTGCTCCAGAAGACGCCCGCGAGTTTCGACGTCTCCGTCTGGGAGTTCTTCTGGCCGCTGGTGCGCGGCGCGACACTGGTCGTCGCCGAGCCCGAGGGGCACAAGGACCCCGACTACCTGGCCGACGCGATCCGCGCGCACGGCGTGACCGTCGCCCACTTCGTACCGTCGATGCTCCGCGCCTACCTCCAGGCGCCGAAGGCCGCCCAACCCTCCTCGCTGCGCCGCGTGTTCTGCAGCGGCGAGGCCCTCACGCGGGAGCTGGAGGCCGACTTCCACGCCACGGTGGACGCGCCGCTTTCGAATCTCTACGGGCCGACCGAGACGGCCGTGGACGTCACCGCGTGGGACTGCCGCGCCGACGACGACGGGGCCGCCGCCGGGCCGGTGCCGATCGGCGAGCCGGTGGCGAACACGCGTCTCTACGTCCTCGACCGGCGGCTCGGTCTCGTACCGCCGGGTGTGGTGGGGGAGTTGTACGTGGCGGGCGTGCAGTTGGCGCGCGGCTATGTGCGCCGTCCCGGCCTCTCCGCGGAGCGTTTCGTCGCGGATCCCCATGCCGCTTCGTACGGCGCGGCGGGTGAACGCATGTACCGTACGGGCGACTTGGCGCGGTGGCGTCCCGACGGGCAGGTCGAGTACGTCGGCCGGGTGGACGACCAGGTGAAGGTGCGCGGCTTCCGCATCGAGCCCGGTGAGGTCGAGGCGGCGCTGCTCGGACATCCCCGGGTGGCCCGGGCCGCCGTGGTGGTCCGGGCGGACGGGCCCGGCGAGCCCCGCCTCATCGGCTACGTGGTGCCGTCCGGCGGCGGCTGCGACCCGGCGGACGTGCGGCGCTCCGTGCGGGACCTGCTGCCCGACTACATGGTGCCCGCCGCCGTCGTACCGCTCGACGCGCTGCCGGTGACCGCCAACGGCAAGCTCGACCGCGCGGCGCTCCCCGCGCCGGGCTTCACCGCCGCACCCGGCGGCCGGGCTCCGCGCACGACGCGCGAACGCACGCTGTGCGCGCTGTTCGCCGAGGTCCTCGCGGTGGCGTCGGTCACCGTCGACGACGGCTTCTTCGACCTCGGCGGCGACAGCATCCTCTCCATCGACCTGGTCAGCAGGGCCCGCGCGGCCGGTCTCGTCCTCACCCCCGGCGACGTGTTCCGCTGCGGGACGGTCGCCGAACTCGCCGACGTGGCGCGGGACGCGGCCGACGACGTCCCGCCCGCGGGGCCCGCCGAGCTGGCGCCCACGGGGGAGCTGGAGCCGACCCCGGTCATGCACTGGCTGCGCGAACGCGGCGGCCGGGCCGACGCCTTCCACCAGTCGGTGCTCGTGTGGACCCCCGCGGGACTCGACGAGGAGGGCCTGATCGCGGCGGTCGACGCCCTGGGCCGCCACCATCACGCGCTGCGGATGCGCCTGGATGTCGACGGCGAGCGTGGCGGCGACGGCGGCGTGCGATGGCGGCCGTACCTCCCCGATGCCGGGGCCTTCGACGCGGCGGGATGCGTACGCCGCATCGACGCGACCCGTCTCGACGAGTCGGGCCTGCGCGCCCGTGTCGCGGAGGAGACGGTGGCCGCGGAGGGCCGACTGCGGCCGCGCGACGGGGTGGTGCTGCAGGCGGTGTGGTTCGACGCGGGCCGGGACCGGTGCGGTCAACTGGTGCTGCTCGCCCACCACTTGGCCGTCGACGCGGTGTCCTGGCGGATCCTGCTCGCCGACCTCGCGGTGGCCTGGGACGCGGTGGCGGCCGGGCGCGGGCCCGTGCTGGCCCCCGTGGGCACCTCGCTGCGGTCCTGGGCGGCGGCGCTCGTGGCCGAGGCCGGGTCGGAGCGGCGCGAGGCCGAGCTGTCCGCCTGGACCGAGATCCTGCGAACGCCGGAACTCCCTCTCGGAGGGCGTGATGTGGACCCGGCGAGGGACCTGGGCGAGACCGCGACGTCCCTCACGGTGACCGTCCCCGACCGGGACGTGGACCCGCTCCTGAACGGGCTCCCCGCCGCCTACCGCACCGACGTGCCCACGGTCCTGCTCACCGGGCTGGCCCTCGCCGTCGGCGAGTGGCGCCGCCGGGCGGGCGGGCCGGGCGACGGGAGCGTACTCGTCGACGTGGAGGGCCACGGCCGCGAGGAGACGCTCGTGCCGGGCGCCGACGTTTCCCGGACCGTGGGCTGGTTCACGACGATGTATCCCGTACGTCTCGACGCGGGCGGCGACGAGGGCTCGACGCGGGACGGGTGGGACGCGGTCCTGGACGGCGGCGCCGAGGCGGGCGCCGCGCTCAAGCGGGTCAAGGAACAACTGCGTGCGGTGCCTGGGCGCGGGGTGGGCCACGGTCTGTTGCGCCACCTCAACGGCCGGACGGCGCCGGTGCTCGCCGCGCTCGGCCGACCCCAGATCCTCTTCAACCACCTGGGGCGGCTCACGTCCGCCGCCGCGGGCGCGCCCGAACCTTGGCACCCCGTCGCCGTGCCGCAGGGGCCGCCGCGCGGTACCCCGGGGCTTCCCCTGTCCCATGCCCTTGAGATCACCACGCTGGTCGAGGACCACGGTGCGGGGCCGCGGCTGCGGCTCACGCTGTCCTGGCCCGGCGGCCTGCTGACCGAACCCGATGTGGCCTCGCTCGCCCGTACCTGGCTGGCCGGTCTGAGCGCGCTGGCCCGGCACGCGGGACGGCCCGACGCGGGCGGCAGGTCGCCGTCCGACCTCGCGCTCGTCTCCCTCAGCCAGGAACAGATCGAGCGGCTCGAAAACACCTGGAGGACTTCGCGGTGAGCGCGGAAATCGAAGACATCCTGCCGCTGTCCCCGTTGCAGGAAGGGCTGCTGTACCACGCCCAGCACGGCACGGAGGGATCGTCGGGCACGGTCGACGCCTACGGCGTCCAACTGACCCTGCGCCTGTCGGGCCCCCTGAACCACCCCCGCCTGCGAGCGGCCTGCCAATCCCTGCTCGCCCGCCACGCCAACCTCCGCGCCGCATTCCTCCACGAGGGTGTGGACCGCCCGGTCCAGCTGATCGCGGCTGAGGTGGATACGCCCTGGCGGGAGCATGACCTGCGGGGCGTGGGCAGCGGGGAATCAGGTGCCGTCGGAGCGGCGGGGCACGGCGGGGGGCCGCCTGGTGCCGGAGCGTTCGGGCACGCCGGATGGCCGGATGGCGGCGAAGAGCCCGGCCATGGGGCTGACGTTGCTGCGGGACTGTGCGCGGGCACGGCGTCCGCGCGGGAGAGTCGTACCGACCGGGGCACGGATGCAGCGCCTGCGGCCGTGCCAGAGGCTGGCGTGGCCTCGGGCGCGGATGTGGCGCCCGTGCCAGAGGCTGGCGTGGCCTCGGGCGCGGATGTGGCGCCTGCGCCAGGAGCCGCTGTGGCCTCCGGCGGGGAGGTGGCAGAAGCTGTCGCGGCCCTCGGGGCGGATGTGGCGCCTGCGTCAGTAGCCCTCGCTGCCCCCTTCGCGGAGGGGGCGTCTGCGGCAGAAGTCCTCTCGGTCCCCGCCTCTGGCGTGGGTCCCGTGTCTGAGGCTGTCGCTGGTCCCTCCGCGGAGGGGGCGTCTGCGGCAGAAGTCCTCTCAGCTCCCGCCTCTGGCGTGGGTCCCGTGTCTGAGGCTGTCGCTGGCCCCTTCGCGGAGGGGGCGTCTGCGGCAGAAGTCCTCTCGGTCCCCGCCTCTGGCGTGGGCCCCGTGTCTGAGGCTGTCGCTGGCCCCTTCGCGGAGGGGGCGTCTGCGGCAGAAGTCCTCTCGGTCCCCGCCTCTGGCGTGGGCCCCGTGCCAGACGTCCTCGCTGGCCCCTCCGCGGACGCGGCGCCCGCGCCAGAAATCCTCGCCGCCCCCGCCGCAGACGCCGCCCCCACCCCACAAGCCCTCGCCGCCCAGCTGCTCCGCGAGGAGCGCGAGTGCGGGTTCGATCTGGCGCGGCCTCCCCTCCTCAGGTTCACACTCGTTCAACTCGCCGACGACGAGCACCTGTTCGCGCTCACCCACCACCACATCCTCCTCGACGGCTGGTCCGTCCCCGTCCTCGTACGCGAACTGCTCGCGCTCTACGCCCACCACGGCGACCCCGCCCCCCTGCCCCGCGTCCGCCCCTTCCGCGACTACCTCGCCTGGCTGGCCGGGCGGGACCGCGAGGCCGCGCTCGGCGCGTGGTCCGCGGCGCTCGCCGGGATCGAGGGGCCCACTCGGCTCGCCCCCGAGACGGTTCCCGACGCCGCCGCGCGGGCCCAGGCTTCCGCCCACCTCACCACCGACCTCGACGAACGTCTCACCGCGGACCTGCGCGCCCGCGCCGCCGCGGGCGGGCTGACCCTCAACACCCTGATCCAGGGCGCCTGGGGAGTGCTCCTGCACAAGCTGACGGGACGCGACGACGTGGTGTTCGGGAGCGTCGTGTCGGTGCGGCCGCCGGAGCTGCCCGGTGTGGCCGACATGGTGGGGCTGCTCATCAACACGCTGCCCGTGCGCGTGCGCGTCGCACCGGGCGACAGCCTCGGCGCCGTCTGCGCCCGCCTCCAGGACGAGCAGTCCCGGCTGATCGACCACCAGCACGTCGGGCTCGCCGAACTCCAACGCATCGCGGGGAGGGGGGAGTTGTTCGACACGGTCGTCGTTCACGAGAATTATCCCGTCGACGTCGACGTCGATAGCGGTGCCGCCAGCGGGGGTCCCGTCGCGCCGGGCCCGCGCATCACCGGCACCGAGGACCACGGCGGCACGCACTACCCGCTGGCCCTGATCACCCACCCCGGCGACCGGCTGCGGCTGCGCCTCGACCACAGGGCCGACCTCTTCGACGCGGCCACCGCGCGCGACATCCTGGACCGCCTCGTACGCATCCTGCGGGCGGCGGCGACGGACCCGGGGCGCCCGGTGGCCCGCACGGACGTGCTGTCCGCGACGGAGCGCGGGCGCGCCCTCACCGACTGGGGGCGCGGTGCCCCGCAGAGCGGCGGCCACGGCCCGCTCCCCGTCCCGGGTCGGCCGGACCTGTCGCAGCTCTTCGCGGCGCAGGCCGCGCGCACCCCCGACCGGATCGCGGTCGTGGACGGCGGCACCCGGCTGACCTACCGCGAACTGGACGTGCGTGCCGAGGCGTTGGCCCGCGAGCTCGTGCTGTGCGGGGCCGGTCCCGGGCGGCGCGTCGCCGTCGCGATGGACCGGTCGGCGGACCTCGTGGTGGCGCTGCTCGCCGTCGTGCGGTCGGGCGCCGCCTACGTGCCGATCGACACCCGCTGGCCCGCGGAGCGGCGCCGGTTCATCCTGCGCGACACCGGCGCGAACGTGCTGCTCCCCGACGCGTGGGCGCCGCGCACCCTCACCCAGGACGCGAGCGTCCTCGCCCCGCGCTCCGGCAGCGCCACGGCCCACCCGGACGCCCTCGCGTACGTGATGTACACCTCCGGCTCCACGGGCCTGCCCAAGGGCGTCGCCGTCACGCACCGCGACGTGATCGCCCTCGCGGCGGACGTGCGGTTCACCGGCGGCGCGCACGACCGGGTCCTGCTGCACTCGTCGCACGCCTTCGACGCCGCCACCTACGAGATCTGGGTGCCGCTCCTGAACGGCGGCCGGATCGTCGTGGCCCCGCCCGGCGAGCTGACCCCGCCCGCCGTCAAGGAACTCGTCGCCGAACACGGCCTGACCGCGATGTTCCTGACGATCGGTCTGTTCCGGGTGCTCGCCGAGGAGGCGGCGGACTGCTTCGGCGGGCTCCGTGAGGTGTGGACGGGTGGCGAACGCGTGCCGCCCGAGCCGCTGCGCGCCGTGCTCGGCGCCTGCCCCGGCACCACCGTCGTCGCCGTGTACGGGCCGACCGAGACGACGACGTTCGCCACCTGCCGGGCGTTCGCGCCGGGCGACCCGGTCCCGGACACCGTGCCGATCGGCGGCCCGATGGACGGCACCCGCACCTATGTGCTCGACCGTTCCCTCGGGCTCGTCCCGCCGGGCACCGTGGGGGAGTTGTACGTGGCGGGCGCGGGTCTGGCACGCGGCTACGCCAACCGGCCCGGCCTGACGGGGGAGCGCTTCGTCGCGGATCCGTACGCCGATTCGTACGGGGTGTCCGGCGAGCGCATGTACCGCACGGGCGATCTGGCGCGCTGGACGCCCGACGGGCAGCTGGAGTTCGCCGGGCGCGCCGACACGCAGGTGAAGGTGCGCGGATTCCGCGTCGAGCCCGGCGAGATCGAGACGGTGCTCCTGGCCCAGCCGGGCGTCGGGCACGCCGCGGTCGTCGTCCGCGAGGACAGGCCGGGCGACCGGCGGCTCGTCGCCTATGTGGTGCCGGGCAGCGGCCGCGCGACCGGCGACGTCGACACCGCGCGGCTCACCGACGCGCTGGCCGAACGGCTGCCCGGGCACCTGGTGCCCTCGGCCGTCGTCGTGCTCGGCGCGCTGCCGCTGACCGTCAACGGCAAGCTGGACCGCACCGCGCTCCCGGCCCCCGGGCGCGCCACCGCGGCGGGCGGCCGCGAGCCGCGCACGGAGCGGGAGCGCGCCCTGTGCGGGCTCTTCGCCGAGGTGCTCGGCGTGCCCGGGGTCACCGTCGACGACAGCTTCTTCGCGCTCGGCGGCGACAGCCTCCTGAGCATGCGGCTCGCGGGCCGGGTCCGCGCATCGCTCGGCGTGGAACTCCCCCTGCCGCTGCTGTTCGAGCACCCCACAGTGGCCTCCCTCGCACCGCAACTGCCGGGGTCCGACGCCACGCCGCAGCGTCCCAAGCTGAGACGCATGCGCTGACCGCCCCCGCTCCTGTCATCCCGGCCCCCCCCGCACCGCATCCTGCACCGAGGAGAACCCGAGTGATCCCCCTATCGTTCGCGCAGCGCAGGCTGTGGCTCACCGGGCAGCTGGAGGGCCGCTCGGCGACGTACAACATCCCGCTCGGCCTGCGCCTGTCAGGGGCCGTGGACCGCGCGGCCCTCGCGGCGGCGCTGCGGGACGTCGTGGGGCGGCACGAGAGCCTGCGCACGGTGATCGGGCGGACCGGCGGCGAGCCCTGCCAGGTGATCCTCGACGTCGAGGAGGCGCACGAACTCCTCACCGATCTGACCGGTGCAGGAACCCTCGACGCGGCCGAACTGACCACCTCACTCACCGAGTTCGTCAGGTACGAGTTCGACCTGGCGGCGGAGGTGCCGCTGCGTGCGTGGCTGTGTCGTACGGGTCCCGATGAGCATGTGCTGGCCCTGGTGGTGCATCACATCGCGGCGGACGGCTGGTCGATGGGTGTCCTGTTGCGGGATCTCGGTACGGCGTACGGGGCGCGGCTCGACGGACGCGCCCCGGAGTGGGAGCCGCTGCCGGTGCAGTACGCGGACTACACCCTGTGGCAGCGGGAGCTGCTCGGCGACGAGCACGACCCGGACAGTCTGGCCGCACGCCAACTCGCCTTCTGGCGCGAGCGCCTGGCCGGAGCGCCGGAGGAACTGGCCCTGCCCACGGACAGGCCCCGGCCGCCCGTGGCCAGCCGACGCGGCGCCACCGTGCCCCTCACGATCGACCCCGAGCTCCACGGCCGCGTCGCCGCGCTCGCCCAGGAGCTCGGCGCCAGCGTCTTCATGGTGCTGCGCGCCGGACTCGCGGCCCTCCTCTCCCGCCTCGGCGCGGGCGACGACATCCCGGTCGGCACCCCGGTCGCTGGCCGCATCGACGAGGCGCTGCACGACCTGGTGGGCTGCTTCGTCAACACCCTGGTGCTGCGCGCCGACACGAGCGGCGACCCCTCGTTCGCGGAGCTCGTGGGGCGCGTGCGGGACGCGGACCTGGCGGCGCTCGCGCACCAGGACGTGCCGTTCGAGCGGCTCGTGGAGACGCTGAACCCGACGCGGTCGCTCGCCCGCCATCCGCTCTTCCAAGTGATGTTCGCCTTCGAGAAGTTCACCGGGACGCTGCCGCCGCTGGGGGGCCTCACCGCCGAGCCCGTACCGCTCGACCTCCCCGCCGTCCACTTCGACCTCTCCTTCGACCTCACCGAACGCCACGACGGAACCGGCGCGGCGGCGGGGCTCACCGGCACCCTCGGCTACGCCACCGACCTGTTCACCGCCGACACCGCCCGGAGCATCGCCGAGCGCTTCGCGCGCCTGGTCGCGGCCGCCGTACGCACCCCGGAACGGCCGTTCTCCGCCCTCGACCTGCTCGGCCCGGCGGAGCGTGACAGGATCCTGACCGAGGCGCGCGGCGACCACGACCCCGCCGCACGGCCGACGACGGTGACGCGCCTGTTCGCCGAGCGCGCGGCCCGTCACCCCGAGGCGACCGCCGTCATCGGCGGCGACACCGAACTCACCTACCGCGACCTGGACACCCTCTCCGACCGGCTCGCGCACCTGCTGCGCGCCCGCGGCGCGGGACCCGAGCGTCTGGTCGCCGTCCGCATGGACCGCTCCGCCGACCTCGTCGTGACCCTCCTCGCGGTTCTCAAGACCGGCGCGGGCTACGTCCCCCTCGAACGCGCCACGCCCGACGCGCGCACCCGCTTCATCCTCACCGACACGCGTGCCGCGCTGCTGCTCACGGACGACATCGCCGGTCTCCCGCCCGACCTGGACGTCCCCGTGCTCGACGTGACCGCGCCACACGCCGAGCCTGCCGCGGGACAGGTGCCGCCGCCCGCCGACATCCACCCCGGCAACACCCTCTACGTGATGTATACGTCCGGCTCGACCGGCCGCCCCAAGGGCGTTCTCACCTCGCACGCGGCCGTGGCGGCGTTCGCCTCGCACCGGCGCTGGCTGGCGGAAGGCGGCCTGGACGGCGTCCTGTTCCACGCCAACCACGCCTTCGACGCCTCGACGTACGAGCTGTGGGTGACGCTCGCGCACGGCGGCCGCGTCGTCGTCGCGCCGCCGGGCCCGCTGGACGGCACCGCGGTCGCCGAGCACGCCGCCCGGCACGGCCTCACCCACGTCCATGTGACCGCGGGCCTCTTCCGCGTCTGGGCGGAGGACGACCCGGAGATCTTCCAGGGCCTGCGGGAGGTGACGACGGGCGGCGACGTCGTCTCCGCCGCCGGGGTCCGCGAGGTGCTGCGCGCCTGCCCCGGCACCGTGGTCACGGCCGCGTACGGCCCCACGGAGACCACCGCCTTCACGACCCTGAGCACCTTCGCCGCGGGCACGGACCCGGACCGCGTCCCGAACACGGTGCCGATCGGCCGCCCGATGGACGGCATGCGCGCCTACGTCCTGGACCACCGCCTGGCGCTCGTCCCGCCCGGCGTCGTCGGCGAACTCCACCTGGCGGGCCCCGGGCTCGCACGCGGCTACGCCAACCGGCCCGGCCTGACGGCGGAGCGCTTCGTCGCGGATCCGTACGCCGCCGCGTACGGAGTCTCCGGCGAGCGCATGTACGGCACGGGCGACCTGGCGCGCCAACTGCCGGACGGAGAGCTGGAGTTCGCCGGACGCGTCGACGACCAGGTGAAAGTGCGCGGTTTCCGCGTCGAACTGGGCGAGGTCGAGTCCGCACTGCTCGGCCACCCCGCCGTCGCCCGCGCGGTCGCCGCCACCAAGGCGGACGCCTCCGGGGACAAGCGCCTGATCGGGTACGTCGTTCCGGCGCGGGAGGGCGAGGGCGACGGCCCCGACGTATCGCCGCTCGACACCGACGCCGTCCATCGCTACGTCCGTGCCGTGCTGCCCGACCACGCGGTGCCGTCCGCCGTCGTACGGCTCGACGCACTGCCGCTCACCGCGAACGGCAAGCTCGACCGGGCCGCGCTGCCCGACCCCGACCCCGCGGCGGGCGGCCGCGGACGCGCCCCGAGCACCCCGCGCGAACACGCCCTGTGCGCCCTCTTCGCCGAGATCCTCGGCCTGCCCGAGGTGACGGTCGACGACAACTTCTTCGCGCTGGGCGGCCATTCGCTGCTCGCGACCCGTCTGGTCGGCCGGGTGCGGTCGGCGCTCGGCGTGGAGCTGGGCATCGCCCAGCTGTTCGCGGCGCAGACGGTGGCGGAGCTGGCCGCGGAGCTGGCCCGTGAACTCCCGGAAGGCGACGGCGGCGGCACGGCACGCCCGGCCGTTCGTGCGGCGCGCCCCCGGCCCGACCTGCTCCCGCTCTCCTCGGCCCAGCACCGCCTCTGGTTCATCGGCGAGCTGGCGGGCCGCTCCGCGACGTACAACATCCCGGTGACCGCCCGGCTCACGGGCCGGGTCGACAGGGACGCCGTCGCGGCGGCGCTGCGTGACGTCGTCGCCCGGCACGAGAGCCTGCGGACGGTGATCGGACGCGCCGGGGACGAGCCCTTCCAGCGGGTGCTGGACATGACCGAGGTGGGCGAACTGCTCGCGCCGGGAACGCCCGGCGACGACGGCCCCGACGCCTTGCGGGACCGGGCGGCCGGGTACGAGTTCGACCTGGCGGCGGAGGCGCCGCTGCGTGCGTGGCTGTGCCGTACGGGTCCCGATGAGCATGTCCTGTCCCTGGTGGTGCATCACATCGCCGCGGACGGCTGGTCGATGGGCGTTCTGTTACGCGATCTCGGCACGGCGTACGAGGCACGGCTCGACGGGCGCGCCCCGGAGTGGGAGTCGGTGCCCGTGCAGTACGCGGACTATGCGCTGTGGCAGCGCGAGCTGCTCGGCGACGAGCACGACCCGGACAGTCTGTCCGCAAGCCAACTCGCTTTTTGGCGGAGTGAGTTGGAAGGGCTTCCCGAAGAGGTGACGCTACCGGCCGACAGGCCGCGGCCCGCCGAGGCGAGCGGGCGGGGTGGTGCGGTCCCGCTGAGGCTGTCCGCCGCGACGCACGCCCGGCTCGCGGAGATCGCGCGGGACGCGGGCGCGAGCGTCTTCATGACCGTACAGGCGGCCGTCGCGGCGCTCCTCGCGCGGCTCGGCGCCGGGACCGACGTGCCGCTGGGCACGGCGGTGGCGGGCCGCACGGACGACGGCCTGGAGGGAATCGTCGGGCTCTTCGTGAACACGCTGGTACTGCGCACCGACGTGTCGGGTGAGCCGAGCTTCCGGGAGCTTGTGGGACGGGTGCGCGACGCCGATCTGGCCGCGTTCGCGCATCAGGACGTGCCCTTCGAGCAGTTGGTCGAGGCCCTCAACCCGGCGCGGACCGCCGCGCGCCACCCGCTCTTCCAGGTCATGCTCGGCTACCAGCACGGCGCGGGCCAGCCGGAGTTGAGCCTGCCGGGGGCGGCTGTGGAGCATCTCGCGCCCCGGCAGGACGCGGCCAAGTTCGACCTCTCCTTCGACCTCACCGAACAGTTCACCGCCGACGGCGCCCCCGCCGGGCTCGACGGCAGCCTCGGCTACGCCGCCGACCTCTTCGACCACGCCACCGCCGAACGCCTCGCCGACCGCCTGCACCGCCTCGTCGAAGCCGCCGCGCACGCTCCAGAGCTGCGGCTCGGCGCCCTCGACGTACTGGGTCCCGACGAGCGCGCCCGACTCCTCGCCGATGCCGAAGGTGCCGGTCAGGACCTCCCGGCCACCGACGTCGCCCACCTCTTCGGGCAGCGGGTCCGCAGCGCCCCCGACGCGACGGCGGTCGTCGACGCCGACGGAACCGAGCTGTCGTACGCCGAACTCGACGCCCGCGCCGACCGGTTCGCGCGGCGCCTGGCCGCCGCTGGCGTGGGCGCCGAGCGGCCGGTGGCCGTGCTGATGGAACGCTCGGCGGACCTGATCGTCGCGCTGCTCGGGGTCGTGAAGGCCGGTGGTGCCTATGTGCCGCTGGACGGCAGATGGCCGCGCTCACGGCTCGACTTCATCCTCCGCGACACGGGGGCGACGGTTCTCGTCACGGACGGAAGCGCTGGCGAACTGCAGCTGGGTGACGGTGAGTTGACGCACATCCGCATCGACGAGGAGGCGGGTCCCGGCGTCCTGTCGAGCGCGCCGCGCTGCGGTGACGGCGTCGGGCCCGACGGGCTGATGTACGTGATGTACACCTCCGGTTCGACCGGGCGGCCCAAGGGGGTCGCCGTCAGCCACCGGGGCGTCCTCGGCCTGGCCGCCGACCGGCGGTTCGCCTCGGCCGCGCACCGGCGTGTGCTGTTCCACTCGGCACACGTCTTCGACGCGTCGACGTACGAGATCTGGGCGCCGCTGCTCGCCGGCGGCACCGTCGTGGTGGCCCCGCCCGGCGAGCTGGACCCCGCAGGGCTCGAACGGGCCACCGGGGCGCGGGGCGTCACCGCGCTGTTCCTCACCATCGGGCTCTTCCGGGTCCTCGCCGAGGAGGCGCCGGGCTGCTTCGCCGGGCTGCGCGAGGTGTGGACGGGCGGCGAGCTGGTGCCCTCGGTGGTCGTCGAACGCGTCCTGCGGGCCTGCCGGGACACCCGCGTGATCGACGTCTACGGCCCTACGGAGACGACGACCTTCGCCACCTGTGACGCCGTCGCGGAGGCAGACCTCGCCGCCGTATCGCCGCCGATCGGGCGGCCGATGGACGGCACCCGCACCTATGTGCTCGATGCGGGCCTCGGCCTGGTCCCGCCGGGCACGGTGGGGGAGTTGTACATCGCGGGCGCGGGCCTGGCACGCGGCTACGCCAACCGGCCCGGCCTGACGGGGGAGCGCTTCGTCGCGGATCCGTACGCCGCCTCGTACGACGCCCCGGGTGAACGCATGTACCGCACGGGCGACTTGGCGCGCTGGACGGCCGACGGGCGCATCGACTTCGTCGGGCGCGTGGACACCCAGGTGAAGGTGCGCGGCTTCCGCATCGAGCTCGGCGAGGTCGAGACGGCGCTCCTCGCCCACCCCGGCATCGCGCAGGCGGCGGCCGTCGTCCGCGAGGACAGGCCCGGTGACCGGCGGCTCGTCGGCTACGCCGTGCCCGCCGCGGGCGTGCCCAAGGAGACCGTCGACGGCGCGGACCCCGCCGCCCTGACCGGCGGACGGCTGCCCGACTACATGCTGCCCTCGGCCGTCGTCGCCGTCGACGCCCTGCCGCTCACCGTCACCGGCAAGCTCGACAGAAATGCCCTGCCCGCACCGGAGTTGGCCCACGCGGCGACCGGCCGGGCGCCGCGCACGGACCGCGAGAAGGCGCTCTGCGCGATCTTCGCCGACGTCCTCGGCGTGCCCTCGGTCACCGTCGACGACGACTTCTTCCAGCTCGGCGGCCACTCGCTGCTCGCCACCCGCCTGGTCAGCCGGGTGCGCGCCGCGCTCGACGTCGAGCTGCGCGTCCACGCGCTCTTCGACCACCCCACCGTCGAGGCGCTGGCCCGCCAGCTCCAGGGCGGCGGCGCGGTGCGCCCGGCGCTCGGCACGCGGACCAGGCCGGACCGCCTTCCCCTGTCGTACGCACAGCAACGGCTCTGGTTCATCGGCGAGTTGGCAGGTCCTTCGGCGACGTACAACATCCCGATGGCCCTGCGGCTGACCGGCGAGGTGGACGCCCCGGCCCTCGCGGCGGCGCTGCGGGACGTGGTCGCCCGGCACGAGAGCCTGCGGACGGTCTTCCCCGCGTCGGCCGACGGCGTGCCCCACCAGCGGGTGCGCGCGGCCGACGAGGTGGGCGACCTGCTCACGGTGGTACCGGTGGCCCCCGGCGACCTGCGCCGCGAACTGTCCGCCCGCGCCGACCTCCCCTTCGATCTGAGCAGCCAACTGCCTCTGCGTGCGTGGCTGTTCCAGGTCGCGCCGCGAGAGAGTGTGCTGCTGCTCGTGGTGCACCACATCGCCGGGGACGGCTGGTCGGTGGGGCCCCTGGCCCGCGACCTCGGTACGGCGTACGCGGCACGGCACGAGGGGCGCGCCCCGGCGTGGGAGCCGCTGCCGGTGCAGTACGCGGACTACGCGCTGTGGCAGCGGGAACTGCTCGGCGACGAGAGCGACCCGGCGAGCCTTCTCTCTCAACAACTCGCCTTCTGGAAGAAGGAGCTGCGGGACCTCCCCGAGGAGCTGGCGCTGCCGCTCGACCGGGCGCGGCCCGCCGAGGCCAGCGGCCGCGGCGGCACGGTCCCGCTGCGCCTCACCGCCGCCACGCACACCAGGATCGCGCAGCTCGCGCGGGACACGGGCGCGAGCGTGTTCATGGTGGTGCGCGCCGGTCTCGCGGCGCTGCTCGCACGGCTCGGCGCCGGTGACGACGTGCCCATCGGCACGGCGGTGGCGGGGCGCGTGGACGACGGCATGGACGAGCTGGTCGGGTTCTTCGTGAACACGCTGGTGCTGCGCGCGGACGTGTCGGGGGATCCGGACTTCCGGGACCTGGTGGGACGGGTGCGGGCGACCGATCTGGCCGCGTTCGCGCACCAGGACGTGCCCTTCGAGCAGCTGGTGGAGGCGCTCAACCCCGCGCGGACGCTCGCCAGGCACCCGCTGTTCCAGGTCATGCTCACCCTGCAGAACACCGCCCGCGAACCGTTGGAGCTGCCGGGCCTGCGGGTCGACCCGGTCGAGCCGGGGGCGAGTGCGGCCAAGTTCGACCTGTCCTTCGACCTCACCGAGCGGTTCGGCGAAGACGGCACCCCGGCGGGCGTCGAGGGCGGCCTCACCTACGCCACCGACCTGTTCGACCGGGCCACGGCGCAGGCGACGGCGGACCGGTTCGCCCTGCTGCTCGACGCGGTCACCCGCGACCCCGCACTGCGCGTGGCGGACGTGGACCTGCTCACGGCGGACGAACGCGCCCGCCTCACGGCCCAGGGCGACGGCGGGTCCGTACGGGACCACCGGGACGTCGCGGCACTCTTCGAGGAGCAGGCCGCGCGCACTCCGGGCGCGACCGCCGTCATCGGGGAGGACACAAGCCTGACGTACGCGCGGCTCAACGCCGACGCCAACCGGATCGCGCACCGCCTCATCGCCCGCGGTGTCGGGCCCGAGGACGTCGTCGCCGTCGCCATGGAGCGTTCGGCGGGGCTCGTCGCGGCCGTGCTCGGCGTGCTGAAGTCGGGCGCCGCGTTCCTGGCCGTGGAGCCCCAGCTGCCCGCCGACCGCGTGCGGTTCATGTTCGACGACGCCCGGCCGTCCTGTGTGCTGACCCGGTCGTCGGTGGCGGATCCGGTGCCGGACGCCGGGTTGCCGCGCGTCGACGTGGACCTGTGGCGGCAGGACGCGCCGAGGGGCGTGGGAGGAGATCCCGGCGAAGGCCCCGGCGATCCCACCGACGCGCACCGCGTCCGCCCGCTGCGGCAGGACCACCCGGCGTACGTCGTCTTCACCTCAGGTTCCACCGGCCGCCCCAAGGGCGTCGTGGTCCCGAGGCGCGGCATCGCCAACCGGCTGCGCTGGATGCGCGAACGCTCCCCGCTGACCGGCGAGGACCGCGCCCTCCTGAAGACACCGGCGAGCTTCGACGCCTTCGTGCCCGAGCTCCTCGGGCCGCTGACCGAAGGCGCCGCGCTGGTGGTGGCGCGGCCGGAGGGGCACCGCGACCCGGCGTACCTGGCACGCCTCGTCCGCGACCGGCGGGTGACCACGGCGACCTTCGTGCCGTCGATGCTCCAGGCGTTCCTCGACACCCCCGAGGCCGCCGAGTGCGACGCGCTGCGCCGCGTCCTGAGCGGCGGCGAGGCCCTCCGGCCCCGGACGGTCACCGCGTTCGCCGCCACGCTCGACGCGTCCCTGGCCAACTGCTACGGGCCCGCCGAGGCGTCGGTGGACGTGGCGATGGACGTGGTGAGGGACGACCGCCGCGCCGACGGGCGGGTGGTGGACGGCGGCCCCGTGCCGATCGGGGCCCCGGCGGCGGGCACGCGCGCGTACGTCCTCGACCGGCGGCTCGGCCTCGTACCGCCCGGTGTGGTGGGAGAGCTGTACGTGGCGGGCGTGCAGTTGGCGCGCGGCTATGCGCGCCGCCCCGGCCTCACGGCCGAGCGGTTCGTGCCGGATCCGTACGCCGGTTCGTACGGCGCGCCGGGGGAGCGCATGTACCGCACGGGGGATCTGGCGCGGCGGCTCCCTGACGGGCGCCTCGCGTTCGTGGGGCGCGTGGACGACCAGGTCAAGGTGCGCGGCTTCCGGATCGAGCCCGGCGAGGTCGAGGCGGCGCTGCTCGGGCATCCCGACGTGGCGCAGGCCAGTGTGATCGTGCGCGCGGCAGGACCGGAGGGCGACGCCCTGCTCGTCGGGTACGTCGTGCCCGTGCCCGGCGGGGCGTGCGAGCCCGCCGCGCTCAGGGACCACGCACGGGCCGCGCTGCCCGAGCACATGGTGCCGGGCGCGGTCGTCGTCCTCGCCGAACTGCCCCGCACGGACGGGGGAAAGATCGACCGGCGGAGGCTGCCCGCGCCCGACCTCACCGCGTCCCCGCGGGGCCGCGAGCCGCGCACCGCGCGCGAACAAGCCCTGTGCGGACTCTTCGCCGAGACCCTCGGCCTGCCCGCCGTCACGATCGACGACAGCTTCTTCGACCTCGGCGGGCACTCCCTGCTCGCGGCGCGCCTGGTCAGCAGGGTCCGGGCCGTGCTGGGCGCCGAAGCGGGCGTACGGACGCTGTTCGAGGCACCCACGGTCGAGGCGCTCGCCCGGCGGCTCGCGGGCACGCCGCCCTCGCGCGACGCGCTCGACGTGCTGCTGCCGCTGCGGGTGGTGGACCCGGAGCCGGGGCAGGAGGGCGAGGCACCGCTGTTCTGCGTGCACCCGGGCGCCGGGCTCAGCTGGTGCTACGCGGGCCTGCTGCGGCACATCGCGCCCGACGTGCCCGTCTACGGACTGCAGGCGCGCCTCCTGTCCGAGGGCGGCGAGGCACCCGCCTCGCTCGCGGACATGGCGCGCGACTACGCCGAACGCATCCGCGAGGTGCAGAAGACCGGGCCGTACCGGCTGCTCGGCTGGTCCATGGGCGGCACGCTCGCCCACGCGGTCGCGACCCTGCTCCAGGCGGCGGGCGAAGAGGTAGAACTGCTCGCCCTCCTGGACGCCAGGCTCGCCTCCGGGGGCAGGATCTCCGGGACCGACCGGGCAGTCGGGCCCGACAGCTCGGGCAGAGTTCAGGAGGGGACGGAGGGCACCGTCCATGCCCTCCGCGAAGGTTTGCGCGAGCTCGGCCACGACGTCGACACCGGCGAGGGCGCGGCAGCCGCCCGCAGTGTCGCCGAAGCGGCCCGTTTCCTGCTCCGCAACGATCCCGAGTTCGCCGGGATGGAGGAGAGCACCGCGCGGGCGATGGTCGAACTGACGCTGGCGGGCGAGCGGCTCGCGCGAAGTCACCGCCCGAACGTCTTCCACGGAGACGTACTGTTCTTCGAACCCCGTGACGACCGTGCCGAGGGTGTCACACCTTCACCGGCGCGGGCCTTCGCCCCCCATGTGGACGGGCGGACGGTCACGTATCGAATCGACTGTACGCACAAGGAGATGATGCGGCCCGAGCCGTTGCGCGACATCGCGGCGAGGGTCTCGCACCACCTCCGGACGAAGGGACGGAACAACAAGGTGCTGCCCGACGCGGTGGGTGCGCGATGAACGCCACGACCCTCACAGGCCCGAACTCGACGGCTGCCACGGCGCCGAGCGCCCCGAACGCCATGGCGCCCACGGGCCTGCTGGCCGGAGCGAAGGCCCGCATCCTCGACGTGGCGACCGCCACGCCACCCCACTCCTACTCCCAGACCGACGTCCTCGACCTCTACGGCATCACGGACCCCCGCATCCGGTCGCTCTTCACCAACAGCGCGATAGAACGCCGCAACCTGACGATTCCGCCGGCCGATCCCGCGACCGGCGGCCCGCGCACGGAGACGCAGGGCGAACTCCTCGCCAAGCACCGCGAATCCGGCATCTCCATGGGCGTCGAGGCACTGGAGGCCTGCCTGAAGCGGCTCGGCGCCTCCGTCGACGACGTCGGCTATCTGATGTGCGTGACCAGCACCGGATTCCTCACCCCCGGCTTCTCGGCGCGGATCATCCGAGAGATGGGCCTGCCGCGCACCTGCTCCCGCGCCGACATCGTCGGCATGGGCTGCAACGCGGGCCTCAACGCCCTGACCGGCGTGACGGGATGGGCCAGCGCGCACCCGGGCCGGCTCGCCATCATGCTGTGCGTCGAGGCGTGCTCGGCCGCGTACGTCTTCGACGACACGATGCGCAGCGCCGTCGTCAACAGCCTGTTCGGCGACGGCGCGGCGGCGGTGGCGGTGCGCGCGGACGAACAGGGCGGCGGCGCGGAAGGCGCGGTCGGCAGCGCGGGCGGCGAGGGGCCGCAGATCCTGAAGTTCAGCTCGCTGCTGATCCCCGAGGCCCTCGACGCGATGCGGTACGACTGGGACGACGCGCAGGGCAAGTTCAGCTTCTTCCTCGACCGCGACGTCCCCTACGTCGTCGGAGCCAACGCGGAGCAGGTGGTGGACACCCTGCTCGCCGGTACCGGAGTCCGCCGCACCGACGTCGCGCAGTGGATCGTGCACTCCGGCGGGAAGAAGGTCATCGACTCCGTCATGGTCAACCTCGGCCTGACGCGGCACGACCTGCGGCACACCGTGAGCGTGCTCCGCGATCACGGCAACCTCTCCAGCGGTTCCTTCCTCTTCTCCTATCGACGGCTCCTGGACGAAGGCGTGGTGCGCCCCGGCGACTACTGCGTCCTGATGACCATGGGCCCGGGTTCGACCATCGAGACCGCGCTCGTGCGGTGGGACATGGATGGATGTGAAAGGCAGTGACGATGTTGCGCATGCGGCTCGACGCCTCCCAGGGGATGGCACAGCTGACCAAGACGCTCACCGCGTTCCGTGAGCAGGCCGAGGACGAGCGGGCCACGGCGGCGGTGATCGAACTCGACGCGGGAGACGCGGCAGACGCGGGAGGCATCTCCGACGCGGTCCTGCCGGACTGGCCGGGCTCCGTCGACGTGCACACGGTCAACAAGTGGGAGCGTGCCCTGCGCCAGTGGGAGCGCCTGGACGCCGTCACGCTGGTCGCCGCGTCCGGCACCTGCGGCGGCCCCGCGTTCGACCTGCTGCTCGCCGCGGACGTGCGGATCGCCGCGCCCGGCCTGCGCGTCGCCCTGCCCACCGCGTCCGGCGGCTTCTGGCCCGGCATGGCCCTGCACCGGCTCGCGCACCGCGTCGGCGTTTCGGGGGCCCGCAGGCTGGCGCTGTGCATGGCGGGGTCCGGGACCCTCGACGCGGACCAGGCGCGGGAGCTGGGTGTCGTCGACGAGATGACGGAGGCGCTCGACGACCGGATATCCGAGATCCTCGCGGGCAGTCCCGCGCGCGGTGACGTCCGGCTGCTTCGCGGCCTGATCATGGACGCGCCCGGCACCTCCTTCGAGGAGGCGCTCGGCACGCATCTCGCGGCGTGCGACAGGGCGTTGCGCGCCGCTACGACCGCG
The DNA here is from genome assembly GCF_008704495.1 of Streptomyces kanamyceticus. NCBI lineage: Bacteria > Bacillati > Actinomycetota > Actinomycetes > Kitasatosporales > Streptomycetaceae > Streptomyces > Streptomyces kanamyceticus. The sequence continues at coordinate 2,392,781 of NZ_CP023699.1, read as the reverse complement.
GGGTCCACGGACACCGACACCGGGCGGGGCGAGCGATGACCTCCGAACTGACCGCGGCCTGGCAGGGCCCCCGCGCCGTCGCCGTGCGCGCCGAGGAGGTCCTGGCGCAGCTGCCCGCCAAGGCCGACCGCACGGACGCGCAGCAGGCGCGGGCCGACGCTGCCGTGGCCGATGCACGGCGGGCGCGGGTCGCGTTCATGGCCGAGCACGGCCAGGCCGTGTACGACGCGCTGACCGGCGACCGCACCCGCTACCGCTGGCTCGACGAACTCGTCTTCGCCGCCGCGGAGCTCCTCGACGGGCTCGTACCGACCCGCGAACAGATGGCGGCCGAGTCCGCCCTCGCGCAGGCCGACAAAGAGGGCCGGGAGATCGACCAGGCCGTCTTCTTCGCCGGGGTGCTGCGCCAGGAGCAGGCCGGTACCCATCTCATGGAATCGCTGCTGCGGCCCACGGACCGGGCGCTGGCCCTGCTCCCCGAGTACACCGCGCGGGGCAGCGTCGACCTCGGACCGCTGCGCGTCGACCGCGTCGGGCGCGCCACCCATCTCACGGTGACGAGCCCGGGCGCGCTCAACGCCGAGGACAACGAACTGATCGCCGCCATGGACGTGGGCGTCGATCTGGCGCTCCTCGACGACCTCAGCACCGTCGGGGTGCTGCGCGGCGGTGAGATGACGCATCCGCGCTACCGGGGCCGCCGCGTCTTCAGCGCGGGCATCAACCTCCGCCACCTCGACGCGGGCAGGATCTCCTACACGGACTTCCTGCTGCGCCGCGAACTCGGCTACATCAGCAAGCTGCAGCGCGGCCTGCTCCTGACGGACGGGAGCGGGCAGCCGGTCACCGACGGGTACGGCGCCCCGGTGCCCGTACCCCGGCCGCACTGGTCGACGCGCACCGTGCAGAAACCGTGGATCGCGGCCGTCGACACCTTCGCCATCGGCGGCGGCATGCAGCTCCTCTTCGCCTTCGACCGCGTGATCGCCGCGGACGACGCCTACCTCAGCCTGCCCGCCGCGCAGGAGGGCATCATCCCCGGCGTGGCCAACCTGCGGCTGCCGCGCATCGCGGGCAACCGCCTCGCGCGCCAGGTCGTCCTCTCCGGGCGGCGCATCCGCACCACCGAGCCGGAGGCCCGGCTGATCTGCGACGACGTCGTCGCGCCCGAGGACATCGACGCGGCGGTCGAGGCCGCCGTCGAGGAGCTGTCGGCGCCCGCGGTCGTCGCCAACCGCATGATGCTCAACCTCGCGGAGGAGCCACCGGCCGTACTGCGCGCGTACATGGCGGAGTTCGCCCTCCACCAGGGGCTGCGGCTCTACGCCCCGGACGTCCTGGAGAAGACGACGAAGTTCAGCGCCAAGACGGCGCCGAAGAGCGGCAGCGCGGCGCCACCGGGCGGGGCGCCCTGATGCCGCCGTGCCACAGACCGGGGCCGGGCTCGGGGCAGGGCCCCGGGCCCGGCGTGACGACCGTGACCACACGGACCACACAGGCCGCACCGACCCCGGCCGCCCCGGCCCGCCGCCGCGTCCTCTTCGCCCCCGTCCCCATCGCCCCGACCAAGCCGCTCACCCTCAGCCACGTCAAAGGGCTGCTGTGGAGCGACGTGCTGCACCGCGCCACCGGTCTGCTGCACGACGCGGACCAGTTGCACAGCTGGACGGTGGCCGTCGCCAACGCCCAGACGCTCGGCTTCTGGGCACACCTCGACCGCACCCGTCCCGGCGCGGACTACACCGCGCTCGACGAGGAGGCGATCGGCCACCTCTACGTCGCCTACCAGCGCGGCGCGGCATCGGGCCACGTCGACGCGGCCCCCGACGACCTCACCGCCACCGCCCGGCGGTACGCCGCGGGCGGCCTCCATCCGGCGAGCGCCCGCGTCTACGACCTGTGGGCGCTGCGCCACGCGGAGCTGGGCATCCCCGACCCGGGCCTGCGCACCCACCGGCGCCCGCCGCTCGCCCTCGACCCGCTGATCGAGACCCTCGAACGGCACGGCCTGTGCGTCGACCACCGCCCCCTGCGCGGCCCGGCGTACCTGGACGGCACGGCGGGCGGCGTGCCGCTGCGCCAGCTGGTCTCGGCCGAGGGGCACCCGAACTACCTCGCGGGCCTGCTGCGCGAACTCGTCCCGCTGATCGGCGCGTACGACTCCTTCGTCCTCGTCTGCGACGAGGACTCGGCCCCCGACTACCGCCTGGTGCGGTACGTCCTGCGGCGCCTCGGCATGGCGGACGTCGCGCTCGTCTCGGTGGGCCGGGTGCGCACGGACCCGACGGCGGCGCGGGCGCTGTCCAGCAGACACGGCGGCTGGGAGGGCCACACCGCGGCCGCGCTCGCCGAGCGGTTCCTCGACCGGGTGGGCGAGCGCGTGTACCGGCTCGGCCTGCGCCTGTACTTCCTCGCGCTGCTCGGCAAGGGCGACCGAGTGCCGCACCGCTACGACCTGGTGTGGCGCTGCATGGCCCGCGCCGCGCGGCTCCTGGACACGGCGGACGCGGGCATCCAGGCCCCGTGCGGGACGGGGCCGCCGCCGTACGACGAGCTGCTGCGGCGCACCGCGCGCCCGCACCCCTACGTCGATCCCTACCGGCTCACCACCGCACTGCTCGGGCGCGACGGCACCGCCGTGGACCCGGGCCTGCTCAAGGAGGTGTATCTCTGAATGGCCACGCGGACCACGCGGACCACGCGGACAGAGGGCGGGCAGCGGGTGGGGCAGGCGGAACTCCGCGCGGTCCTGGAGGCCAGGGTGCGCGCGGCGGGTGCGCCGCGGGCGCCGATGCCTGCCGTGGCGGTCCTCATGGGCTTCGACCCGGCGACGTTCGCGCGCTCGGTCCTGGACTTCGCCGCGGGGCTCGCGGCGGACGCGCGCCGTGACTGGCAGGCCGACTTCACCCGGACCGTCTATCTCGTCGGGAACCCGGCCAACCTCGCGCACCGGCTGCCGCCCGCGACCGTCTCGCCGGACGGCCAGGTGGCCTGGTACACCTGCGCGCCGTGGGCCCGCCAGCGCGATCTGCGGCTGCTGCTCAGAAAGGTCCAGGGGGAGCTGCCCGCCGACCTGGCGGAGCGCTGCGCCGTGGACGTACCGGAGTCGGCCGCGGCCCCGGCGCCGCGTGAACGGCCGCCCAGGCACTGGCACTTGACCGTCGCCACGGCGGGCCTGAGCCTGCCGCGCTATCTGGTGCACGTCGGCCACACGCTCGCCGAGGCCACCATCACCGGATTGCTCGCGGGCGGCGACCGGATCGCGGTGCGCCACACCACGGACATCGACGAACTGCCCGTACAGCACGGCTATGTGAGGGTTCATCAGGACATCGCGAACGCGGACCGGCTGCGTGCCTACGCCGTACTCGCCGAACAGGGGGATGTTCCACATGGGTGACTTCTGGGTGCTGCTCGGCGCCGACTACTGCGGCAAGTCCGCCGTCCTCGAAGAGCTCGCCGCCCGTGAAGGGCGTGTGCTGCCGGTGTCGGTCGACCCGGCCGCGCTTGACGAGGAGTACCAGGTCCTGACCGAACTGCGCCGCACGCTGGGGCGGATGGCGCCCGGACGGCACTCGCCCGACTACACCATGGCGATCCTCAACGTAGCCGTCGCCTACCACCTGGACCGGCTGCACCGGGCGCCCGACGGGCGCACGCCGCTGCTCGACTCCTACTACTACAAGATCCTGGCCAAATGCCGCCTCTTCGGCCTGGACGAGGAGCCCTGGCGCTCCTACTGGTCGTCGCTGCCGCAGCCCGCCGGGGTGGTCTTCCTGGACACCGATCCCGAGGTCGCGTGGCGGCGCAGCGGGTCGGGTGCGCGGCTCAACCGGCTCGAATACCACGGGAGTTCGCCCACCCGCGAAGGCTTCGTGCGTTTCCAGCGGGAGCTGCGCGGCGCGCTCGTCGACGGGGCCGGGCACCTGTTCGTCGAGCACGTGCCGGGCGACGAGGCGGGCGTCGCCGCCACCGCCGACCTCGTCCTGCGCGCCATGAAGGAGTGACCGATGGGACTGCCGCCCAGCACGCCGGACCCGCACCCCGAAGACGCCGCCTACCACCGCGAAGTCACCGCCGCGTCGCGGCAGTTCACCGACGCCCTCGGCGCCGCCGCCGCATGGCAGCGGCGGCTCCTGTCCGAAGTCGTCGCCCACGCCGAAGGCACCGCGTTCGGCACGGAGCACGGCCTGCGCGCCGTCCGCACCGTCGACGACTACCGGGCCGCCGTGCCCCTGCGCGACCACGACGCCTACGAGCCGTGGCTCACCCGCGCCGCCGACGGCGAGCCGCGGGTGCTCACCCACGACGAGCCGAAGCTGTTCTTCACCACCAGCGGAAGCACCGGTGCGCGCAAGCGCATCCCCGTCACCCGGACCTTCCTCGACCGGGTCTACGTCCCCTTCTTCCAAGCCGCGATGGGCGTGCCCGCCGCGCGCTTCCCGGCCGCGCTCTCCCTCGGCACCGGCACGCTCAACCTGCGCCACGACCGGCTCGCCCGGCCCGCCACCACCGCGTCGGGGCGGCCGAGCCTCGGCCCGAGCCAGGCGGACCTGCGCGGCGGCTTCGGCGTCGAGCTGCGCGAGCCCGGCAGCCTCACCCCGTGGGCCGAACTGCCCCCGACGGTCGACGAGAAGGACTACGAGGCGAAGCTCTACCTGCGCGTCCGCATCGCCGCCGAACACGACGTGCGCTGCGTGATGGGGCACAACCCGGCGCTGCTCGCCATCCTGCCGAGGCTGCTCCCCGAGTGGTGGCCCGAGCTCCTTCGCGACGTGCGCGACGGCACCCTTCGAGGTCACCCGGGCGGCGTGCCGAACCCGGCCCGCGCCGCCGAACTGGCCCGCCGGGCCCGGACGCACGGCCCGACGCCGGCCGCGCTCTGGCCGAACCTCCGGCTCCTGTACTGCTGGACCAGCGGCGTGGCCTCCCTCTACCTGCCGCGCCTGCGTGCCGCCTACGGCGACGACGTCACCGTGCTGCCCACCCCGGCCGCCGCGTCGGAGGGCCCGGTCGGCGTCCCGGTCGACGCGCACCCCACGGCGGGCCCGCTCGCGGTCTCCTGCGCCCTGTACGAGTTCGTCGACGCGGCCGACGACGTACGCCCCGACAGCCCCACCCTGCTCTACGACGAGCTGGAGACGGGCCGCGACTACCACGTGGTCTTCTCGCACCTCGGCGGCCTGCACCGCTACGTACTCGGTGACATCGTGCGCGTCGTGGACCGGGTCCTCGGCGTGCCGCGTGTCGAGTACGCGGGCCGGGCCGCACTCTCCGACCTGGTGGGCGAACGGCTGCGCGAGTTCCATGTCGTACGCGCCCTGGGAACAGCCGTTGAGCGTATGGGAGTCGGTGTCGTCAACATGACGTGCCGCCCGCAGCGGGACCGGGACGGTGTGCCGTACTACGCCGTGGCGGTCGCTCTGGACGGGACGCCGAGCGGGGCGGCGACGGCGGCCGCGCTCGGCGGACACTTCGACGGCGCGCTGCGTGCCACGAGCGAGGGCTACCGTGCCGCCCGCGCCCGTGGCGCGCTCGGCGCCGCCCGGATCCTGCCGGTGCCCGTGTCGGCGTTCACCGACCACTGGCACCGGCGGGTCGCGGGCGGCATGCGTCCGCCGGAGGTCAAGGACCAGGTGTTCCAGCCGGATCAGGACGCCTGGCGACGCCTCGCCGGGAGCGCTAGAAGGTGAGCTTCCAGCTGTTGATGTAGCCGGTGTCCTGCGCCGCCACGTCCTGGACGCGCAGCTTCCACGCGCCGTTCGCGGGCTTGCTGGAGGCGTCGACCGTGTACGTCGCGATGACGTTGTCCGCCGAGTCGTTGCCGCTGGAGTTCTTCAGGCGGTAGGCCGTGCCGTCGGGCGCGAGCAGGTCGACGACCACGTCGCCGCGCCAGGTGTGCCGGATGTCGACGTCGACCTTGAGGGTGGCGGGGGCGTTGCCGGTGCGGCCCGTCACGTTCACCGTCGAGGTCACCGCGGCGCCGTTGTCCGGGATGGCGACGTCGTCGGTGTTCTCGTAGGTGTCGCCGCCCGGCGGCACGGAGGTGTCCGTGCCGAGGGCCCAGACGGCGTGGGCGATGGCGTCGCTGTTGCGGTCCAGGGCCGTGTCGTTGATGTTCGACGAGCTGTCGCAGGACGAGTGGTAGCAGCGGTCGAACGCCTGGCCCGCCGAGCCGCCCCACTTCTGGGCCTGGGCGCTGGACTTGGCGCGCTCGGCGCCGCTGAACAGACCGCCGACCGGGATGCCGACGTTCTTGAACGGGGCGTGGTCGGAGCGGCCGTCGCCCTCGGTCTCGATCTCGGTGGGCACGTTCAGGCCCGCGTAGTAGTCCTTGAACGTCTTCTCGATGGTGGGATCGTCGTCGTAGACGAAGTAGCCGGGGTTGGGCGAGGCGATCATGTCGAAGTTCAGATAGCCGCTGACCTTCGAACGCTCCGTGCTGGGCAGGCTGTTGACGTAGTAGCGCGAGCCGACCATGCCCAGCTCCTCGGCGCCCCACCAGGCGAACCGCAGGTGCTTCGTCGGCTTGAGCTGCGCGCGCGAGACGGCGAGCGCGGTCTCCAGGACACCGGCCGAGCCCGAGCCGTTGTCGTTGACACCGGCACCCGCCGAGACGCTGTCGAGGTGCGCGCCGGACATCAGGACCTTGTTCGGGTCCCCGCCGGGCCAGTCGGCGACGAGGTTGTAGCCGGTGGCGCCGCTGGAGGTGAACTGCTGGACGCTGGTGGTGAATCCGGCCGCGTCCAGCTTGCCCTTCACGTAGTCGATGGACGCCTTGTAGCCGGGCCTGCCGTGCGCGCGGTTGCCGCCGTTGGCCTGGGCTATGGACTGGAACTGCGACAGGTGCGCCTTGACGTTGGCGAGCGGGATGTCCGGGGCCGCGAGCGTCGGCGACGGCGCGGCGACGGCACCGGGCGCGGCGGTGGCGAGCAGCCCGGCCGCGGCGAGCGTGGCGACGCCCGCGCCGGTGCGTCTGAGGAGGCGGGGAAGGGAGGGTCTGGAGAGTCTCATGTGGGGCTCCGTATTCCGAACAGCAACAGGGACGGAACGTACGAGGCGCCCTGCGACGCGGGTGCCGCAGGGCGCTGTGGAGCTGTGCGTTGCCTGATGGTGGGGGTGGGCCGACCCTCCGTCAAGAGCGGAATCCGGTCAGGGAACGGGCCACGACGTCCGCATTGCGGACGTCGCCGGATAGCGGACGGGGTGCGGGGCGCCGGGGGCGGGAACGGGAGTCGCGCACACCGGGGCGGGCGAGACGGAGACGCGGTACCGTCCGCCTTCCGCGCGGCTCGCGCCTTCCGCGTCTCCCGCGCGGCCCGCACGGGAACCGGTGGGCGGTGCGCCCCGCTGTGGCGCGGGCCGGACGGCGCGCTGATCTCCGGCGCCCTCCCCGACCCGCGCGGCCCGTACGCGAGGCGGAGAGGCGTGGCTCCGGCAGGCCCTGCCGCGCAGCCGCAGGGGTCAGAAGAACACCCCGCACCGCAGCAGCACGTTCGCGTACGGCCGCGCCTCCCCCGTGCGGACCACCAGGCGCGCGTCCGCCGAGCGGCGCTTGAGTTCCTCGTGCGCGATCAGGTCGAGGCCGGGGAGGCTCTCCGCGAGCAGCCGCGCCACCGCGGGGTTCGCCTCCCGCACCTCCCGCGCCGCCGTACCGCCCGCCACCACGAGCTCGTCGAGCAGCCCGTCGAGCACCTCCGCGAAGGCGGGGACCCCGGCGCGGAACGCCAGGTCCACCACGCGCGGGCCCGCCGGGATCGGCATGCCCGCGTCGCAGACCAGGACCGTGTCGCCGTGCCCCAACTCGGCGAGCGCGCCCGCGAGATGGCGGTTCAGGATGCCGGACTTCTTCACGGGGCCGGGACCTCCGCGGGAGCCGGGGGGAGTTCCGAGGCCGTCGGGTAGGAGCTCTGCGCGCCCCGGCGGGTGACCGCGGCCGCGCCCACCCGTACCGCGTAGGCCGCGGCAGCCGCCAGCTCCTCGCCGAGGCCGAGACGCCAGCCGAGCGCCGCCGTGAACGCGTCGCCCGCGCCCGTCGTGTCCACCGCGGCGACCTTCGGGCTCGGGACCCGAACGCAGGAGTCCGCGCGCCCGTCCGCGGTCAGCGCGCCCTCGGCACCGAGGGTGATCACCACCGAGCGGGGCCCGAGCGCGAGCAGACCGTGCGCCCACTCCTCGGGCGTCTCGCCCGCCGCGTCGCCGAGGACGACCCGCGCCTCGTGCTCGTTGACCACCAACGGGTCGCAGGCGGCGAGGACTTCGGCGGGCAGCGGGGCGGGCGGCGACGGGTTCAGGACGAAGCGGGTGTCCTGGCTCAGCGCCCTGACCACCTCGGCGACCGTGTCCAGGGGGATCTCCAGCTGCGCGGAGACCACCCGGGCGGCGGCGAGCAGGCCGCTCGCCGCGCGGACGTCCTCAGGGGTGAGCCGGGCGTTGGCGCCCGGCGAGACCACGATGCTGTTGTCGCCGGAAGGGTCGACCGTGATCAGCGCGACGCCGGTGGGCGCGCCGCCCACGAGCAGGCCCGCCGTGTCCACTCCCGCCGCGCGCTGCGCGTCGCGGAGCAGCGTCCCGTGGGCGTCGTCGCCGACCCGCGCAAGGAGCGCGGTGCGGGCGCCGAGCCGGGCCGCGGCGACCGCCTGGTTGCCGCCCTTGCCGCCGGGGTGGACGGCCAGGTCGGAGCCGAGGACCGTCTCGCCCGCCGCGGGGCGGCGCTCGACCTCCACCACCAGATCGGCGTTGGCCGAGCCCACGACGAGGAGGTCGTAGCGGTCGTAGTCGTCGTTCATGCGCGGTTTCCTGCTTTCGTACGGTGGTGTGGCGAGGTTCTGCCGGGTCGCGGGGCAGCCGGGGCGCGGCTCAGGAGAAGTCCTCGACGTTCTTGGAGGTGACGATCTTCACCGGGACCATCACCGTCTCCCGGACGTCCTTGCCCCGCGCGGCCCTGACCGCGTTCAGCACGGCGATCCTGCCGAGCTCCTTGGGCTGCTGGGCGACCGACGCGTACAGCGTGCCGGCCTCGACCGCCTTGATCCCGTCGGGGGTTCCGTCGAAGCCGACCACGGGGACGTCCTTGCCCGCCCGGTCGCCGAGCGCCTTGACCGCGCCGAGCGCCATCTCGTCGTTCTCCGCGAAGACGCCGGTCACGCCCTTGTGGGACTGGAGCAGGTTCGTCATGACGTCCAGGCCCTTGGTGCGGTCGAAGTCCGCTGGCTGCTTGGCGACGACGTCGATGCCGGGGTACGCCTTGATGCCCTCGGCGAAGCCCTGGCCGCGCTCCCGACTCGCGGAGGTGCCCGCGGTGCCCTGGAGGACCACGATCTTCCCCTTGCCGCCGAGCTTGTCGGCGAGGGTCTTCGCCGCCAGCTTCCCGCCCGCGACGTTGTCGGACGCGACGAGCGTGGCGGTCTCGGCCTTGTTCACGCCGCGGTCGGCGGCCACCACCGGGATGTCGGACTTGTTGGCGCCGCGCACGGCCGGGCCCGCCGCGTCCGAGTCCACCGGGTTGACGATGATCGACTTCACGCCCTCGCCGGTGAAGTTCTGCAGCTGGTTGGACTGCTGGGACGCGTCGTTCTGCGCGTCGGTGACCGTCAGGTCGACGCCCGCCTTGTCGGCCTCGGCCTGCGCGCCCTCCTTCATCTGGACGAAGAAGGGGTTGTTGAGCGTGGAGAGGGACATGCCGACCTTCGTCGTCGTGCCCGAAGAGCCCGAGTTGAAGAAGGAGACCGCGCCGATCACCGCCGCGGCGACCACGGCGGCGAGCGCGATCTTGAGAGCCCGCGGCCCCTTGCGCCCGGCCGCCCCCGAGGCGCCCGACGAGGCCCCGGGCGTCGCGCCCGCCTTGCGCCGCAGCGTGTCCAGGAGGACGGCGAGCGCGATGACGACGCCGATGACGACCTGCTGCCAGAACGCCGACACCGAGAGGAGGTTGAGGCCGTTGCGGAGCACGGCGAGGATCAGCGCGCCGATCAGCGTGCCCGACGCCTTGCCGACGCCGCCCGCGAGGCTGGCGCCGCCGATCACGACCGCGGCGATCGCGTCCAGCTCGTAGCCCTGCGCGGCCTGCGGCTGCGCGGAGACCAGACGCGAGGCGAGCACGATGCCCGCGACCGCGGCGAAGAGACCGGAGAGGCCGTAGATCACGAGCTTCTGCCGCTTCACGCGGAGCCCGGAGAGCCGCGCCGCCTCCTCGTTGCCGCCGATCGCGTACATGGAGCGGCCGATGAACGTACGCCCGAGGACGACGGCCGTGACCAGACCCATCGCGATCATCACGATCACCGGCACCGGCAGCCAGCCGCCGACGGTGTCACCGAGGTGCGAGACCGAGTCGGGGAAGGCGATCGGGCTGCCCTGCGAGATCACCAGGGAGAGGCCGCGGGCCACCGAGAGCATCGCCAACGTCGCGATGAACGGCGGGAGTTTGCCGTACGAGACGAGCAGACCGTTGACGAACCCGCAGGCGATGCCGGTCGCCACGGCGAGTATCACCGCGAGCCAGACAGGCACCCCCTGTGACGTCGCCGACCAGGCGAGGACGGTCGCGGAGAGCGCCGCCACCGAACCCACCGACAGGTCGATGCCCGCGGAGACGATCACGAACGTCACGCCGAACGCGAGGATCGCGGTGACGGCCGCCTGCACGCCGACGTTCAGCAGGTTCTGGGTGGTCAGGAAGTCGCCCGAGAGCAGCGACATCGCCACGACCAGGACGATCAGGGCGCTCAGCGCGCCGTTGTCGAGCAGGACGCGGCGGAGCGAGGTCGCACCACCCGTGTCGCGCTTCAGGGTTTCAGTGGCCACGGGAGCCCTCCGCTTCGTGCGCTTCGTGATGGGGTACGGCCGCGGTGGTGACGGCGAGGGCCATCACCGCGTCCTGGGTGGCCTCTTCGGCGGCGAGTTCACCGGCGATCCGGCCCTGCGCCATGACCAGGACCCGGTCGCTCATGCCGAGCACCTCGGGCAGATCGCTGGAGATCATCAGGACCGCGTGCCCGGAGGCCGTCAGCTCGTTGATGAGCTGGTAGATCTCGACCTTGGCGCCGACGTCGATGCCGCGCGTCGGCTCGTCCAGGATCAGCACCTTGATGTCGGCGAGCAGCCACTTGCCGATGACGACCTTCTGCTGGTTGCCGCCGGAGAGCGTGCGCACGTGCTGGCCGAGACCGGCCATGCGCACCCCGAGCTGCTCGGCGATCCGCGCGGCGGCGCGCTGCTGCCCCTTGAGGTCGACGAGCCCGGCGCGGGTCGCCGAACGCAGCGTCACCAGACCGAGGTTCTCCCGCACGGAGGCGTCGAGCACCAGACCCTGGCCCTTGCGGTCCTCCGGTACGAGACCGATGCCCGCGCCCATCGCGGCGTTCACGTCGTGCCGGGGCAGGCGCTCGCCCCCGACGCCCACGGTGCCCGCGTCGTAGGGATCGGCGCCGAAGACGGCGCGCGCCACCTCGGTGCGCCCGGCCCCGACGAGCCCCGCGAGGCCGACGACCTCGCCTGCCCGCACCTCGAAGCTGACGTCGTGGAAGACGCCGTCCCGGGTGAGGCCCTCCACGGACAGCAACGGCGGCCCGGTGTCCGGGCGTTGGCGCGGATACTGCTGCTCGATGCTGCGGCCCACCATCAGCCGGACGAGTTCGTCCTCGGGCGTCGACGCGGGCACCTGGTCGACGCTGCGGCCGTCCCGCAGGACGGTGACGCGGTCGCCGAGGGCCGCGATCTCCTCCAGGTGGTGGGTGATGAAGACGATGCCCACGCCGTCCTCGCGCAGCGCCCGGACGATCCCGAAGAGCTTGTCGACCTCCTCGGAGGTGAGGACCGCGGTCGGCTCGTCCATGATCAGGACGCGCGCCCGCAGGCTGAGCGCCTTGGCGATCTCGACCATCTGGAGCCTGGCGATGCCGAGTTCACGCACCTTGGCGCGCGGCGAGACGGTGAGCCCGACGCGCCGCAGCAGCTCCTCGGCGTCCGCCTCCATCCTCTTCCGGTCGATCATCCCGAAGCGGCGCGGCTGCCTGCCGAGGAAGATGTTCTCGGCCACGGTCAGGTCGGGGACCAGGTTGAACTCCTGGTAGATGGTGGCGATGCCGAGCCGCTCGGCGTCCTGCGCGCCGTGGATGCGGACGTCCTCGCCGTCCACGACGACCCGGCCCGCGTCCGGCCGGTAGGCGCCGGAGAGCATCTTGATCAGGGTGCTCTTGCCCGCGCCGTTCTCGCCGAGCAGGACGTGCACCTCGCCGCGCCGCAGGTCGAAGTCGACGGAGTCGAGGGCGACGACGCCGGGGAAGGTCTTGCGGATGCCTTCGATGCGCAGCAACTCGTCGGGGTGGCTCACCGGTTGCTCCTTTCCGAGCTGGGGCTTTCTGTTCCGGCTGTTCCGGGGTCGGGCTCGCCGCACGAGCGCCGGACCACGAGACGGGCGGGCAGGGTCACAGATCGCGGGCTCCTGCCCTCGATCCGGTCGACCAGCGCCCGCACGGCGGCCCGGCCGAGATCGCCGGTCGGCTGGGCGATGGCGGTGACCGGCGGGTCGGTGTGCACGAACCAGGGGATGTCGTCGAAGGCCGCGAGCCCGATGTCCTGCGGCACGCGCAGGCCCTGCGCGCGGATCGCGTCCAGGGCGCCCAGTGCCATCAAGTTGTCGGCGGCGAAGACGACGTCGGGCGGTTCGGGCAGGGCGAGGAAACGCTCGGTGGCGCGTCGCCCGCTGGCCGCCTGGAAGTCGCCCTGTCCGATGTAGGCGTCGGGCAGCGCGATGCCGTGCTCGTGCAGCGCGTCCCGGAAGGCGTCGACGCGCTCGCTGCCCGTGGTGGTGGCGGCCGGGCCCGCGATGATGGCGAGCCTGCGGTGCCCGAGCCCGTGCAGGTGCGCGACCAGGTCCCGTACGGCAGCCCGCCCGTCGGAGCGGACCACCGGAACGTCGAGCCCCGGGATCCACCGGTCGACGAAGACCATCGGCGTCGTCCCGGCGCGCGCGGCGTCCAGCATCAGCGGGGAGCCGCCGTCGGTGGGCGAGACGAGCAGCCCGTCGATCCGCCGGTCGAGCAGGGTCCGTACGTGGTGGTCCTGCAGCTCGGGACGTTCGTCGGCGTTGCCGATGATCACGCTGTAGCCGAGCGCGCGGGCGGCCTCCTCGACGGAGCGGGCCAGCTCGGTGAAGTACGGATTGAGCACGTCGCTGATCACGAGCCCGAGGGTGCGGGTCTGGTCGGTGCGCAGGGACCGCGCGACGGCGTTGGGCCGGTAACCGAGCGCCTCCACGGCGGCGAGCACGCGGGCGCGGGACGCCGGGCTGACCGAGGGATGACTGTTCAGCACGCGCGACACCGTGGCCACGGACACCCCGGCCTCGGCCGCGACGTCCTTGATCCCCACGGAACTCGGAGCCATCGCCGTCCACCTCCTTGTGGAATCGATTACACGAGGATTGGAAACGATTACACGGGTGTGTGACAAGGGGTGAAGGTGCCTTGAGGGGTGAGCGAGACCTGATTGTGATGAAGGGCTGACGGGGGCGCCCCGTAAGGGGCGCGGGGAACTGCGCGAGCAACCACGACAAAGCCGCAGACGCGTCTGCCGAGGACCCGGCAGTCGCGACTGCGGCTTTCCGCACGCCGAGCGCGCCCACGCGGCGGAGCCGCAAAAGTCACAGCCCCGCGCCCCTTACGGGGCCCTGCTCGGCGTCAGGCGTCGCGGAACGGCACCGTCAGCCACGGACTGTCCGGGTCCGTGGTCAGGACGCGGTGGGCGTGCAGGACGTCCGTGTACCAGGGGCCGAAGCCCTCCTCGTCGAAGTGGAGGCAACGGCCCAGGACGTAGCCCGCCGAGAACTCCGGCCAGGAGGCGTACGCGGAACGCGCGGCCGCGGAGGCGCGTTCGACGGCCGCGCGCAGTTCGGTGTGGGTCGCGTAGCGGGCACCCCTGCCCCAGCGCGCCATCTTGGACGCGCGCCCGATGTCCCAGGCCGCGACGGTGCCCACGAGGCCGTCCGGGGGCAGCAGTTCGTCGGCGCGGAAGCGGGCCTCGTAGCGCAGCACCTTGCCCGCGAGGGCGCGCAGGGCCATGACGAAGTCGTCGAGTTCGGGGTCCTCGCCGGGCAGGTGCGGCGTGCCGGGGCCGCCGGACTCCAGGGCGCGGGCGCGAAGGGCCGAATCGATGCCGTCGCGCCACTGCTCGGGGTCGACGCGCGGACCCTGCCGCGCGATCAGTTCCGTCCGCGCGCCGAGCACGAAGTCCCAGTACCAGGGGGAGACTTCACGGGCCAGGAGCCCCTCCTGCATGGCCAGCCAGCCCTCGCGGTTGTGCACGCCCCAGGACTCCGCGAGGCGCCCCACCTCGTTGTGGTGGCCCGCGCCGTGCCAGTCGAGGGTGTTCCACGCGTCGCCGTTGGCGAAGCACAGGTGCGCGCCGCACGCCAGGCCGTGCAGCAGTGGTCCAGGACCCGGCGCCCCGGTGCGGCGGGTCTCGATGCGGTCGGCCCGCGCGTCCGGCCTGTGGTGGCGCCGGTGCAGGTCGGCCCAGACCTCGCGCTCGTCGTCGGTGGTGAGGTAGTACTGCTCGCACGGTGTCGCCGCGTTGATCACCAGGAAGTCGACGTCGTCGGGGCATCCTTCGGTGAGCGCGCCGAGCGTGACGTACTCGTACACGACCGCCGGATGGGGGCGGGGCAGCAGCCCCGCGGTGTAGACCTGCGCGACCTTCCTGCCGTCGGGCAGTTCGAGGGTCAGCAGCGGTCCGGTGGCCGCCTCGGGGCCCTTGTCCGCGCGGGGCACCGGACGGTACAGACCCTCCACGGCGACGGCCCGCAGATAGGTGTACGCGTCGTCGGCCTCGCACAGCTCGTACAGGTGCTCTTCGAGGTCGGCGGGCGCCTGCCAGCGGCTGCCGTCCCTGGGCGCGGCGATGCTGGGGAACACGTCGTCGTGGTACTCGTCGTGGTACTCGTCCTCGTCCTTAGCCTCGACTGCCGCGCGCATGCTCGATCTCCGCTGTCGGATGGGTGATTGGATCTTGCACCCTACGCGGGGGAGCCGCACCGACGACCTATGCGGGAGCGCCGATCCGCAGCGACTTCAGGCCGTTGATGAAGTGCGAGACGAGCCGCCGGGGCGGTTCCACGAGCCGCAGTTCGGGCAGGGACCGGACGATCTCCTCGTAGAACACCCGGAGTTGGAGGCGGGCGAAGTGCGCGCCCAGACAGACGTGCGGGCCCTCGCCGAACGCCACATGGGGGTTGGGCGAGCGCGACAGGTCGAGGCGGTGCGGGTCGGTGAAGACACGTTCGTCGTGGTGGGCGGAGGCGTGGAAGACCACGACCTTTTCACCGGCGGCGATCCGCGTGCCCGCGAGCTCCGTGTCGCGCGCCGCCGTGCGGCGGAAGCTGAGCACCGGCGGGTGGTGGCGCAGGAGTTCCTCCACGGCCGTGCCGGTCGCGACCTCGCCGCGGCGCAGCCGCGCGTACTCGCGCGGGTGCCCGGCGAGCGCGAGGAGGCCGCCGGGCGCGGCGGAGCGCACGGTGTCGTTGCCCGCGACGGTGAGCAGGAAGAAGAACATCTCCAGTTCCGGCTCGGTGAGTTCGGGGTCGGCGGCGAGGGTCGTCATGATGTCGGGCTCGGCGTCGTCGCCGACGGGCGTGCGCCGCTTCTCGGCGGCCAGCGCCCGCGCGTAGTCGAACATGTCCCGCAGCTGCGCGGGCGAGCGCGGATTCACCGG
Source organism: Streptomyces kanamyceticus (assembly GCF_008704495.1). Lineage (NCBI taxonomy): Bacteria > Bacillati > Actinomycetota > Actinomycetes > Kitasatosporales > Streptomycetaceae > Streptomyces > Streptomyces kanamyceticus. Next base: position 2,377,070 of record NZ_CP023699.1, on the reverse strand, counting down.
TCTCCCGTCGGGGCCGATGACCGGCGGCGCGGCCTCGTCCGGGTCCTGGTAGCCGATGACGCGCCGCGTCCAGTGCAGCAGCAGACCGCGGTCGGCCGGGGGCACGCCGAGCAGATCGGCGAGGTTGAGCAGGGCGTACTCGTCGGTGACGGCGGTGACCACGTCGAAGGTCCCGTCGCTCTCCCGGGACCGCGCCACCGCCGCGGTGATGAGTGACGCGGCGCGCTCGCGGGCCCGCGCCTCGAACCGGTCGACGCGCCGAGGTGTGAACGCCCGGCTGACGATTCTCCGCAACCGGCCGTGGTCAGTGGGGCCTCCCCTGCTCGAACGGAGTTGAGAGCTTGGGGAAGGGTCCTGATTGAGCATCATGCGCCGGATGAACGGCAGGTCGGCCGGGTCGGGGTCGCGGATCTGGGTGGCGCCGAGGTGCGAGGAGAAGGTGGCGGAGTCCTTGAGGACGCGGACCACGTCGGCGTGCCGGGTGACCGCCCAGAAGCCGGGGCCCGCGGGCCAGCCGAGCACCGGGGTCTCCTCCTGCCGGGCCACCGGGTGGTGGTCGCGCAGCACGCGGTACCGGTCGTGGGGGATGCCCGCCGCGTAGAGGCGGGGGTCGAAGACGTCGGGGACCGGGGGCGGCCCGCCGCGCGGGCTCATGCCGGGGCGTCCCCACCGGCGCGCGCGGCTCCGCCGCCACCGCTGGCCGCGTCGCCTCCGTCGCCGTCCGCGCGCAGGAAGTCCTCCACCGTGCGGATCAGTTCGAGAGGCACCTCGTCCATCGCGTAGTGTCCGGCCGTCGCGAGTTCGGCGAGTTCTCCGTGGACGTACGAGCGCAGCCAGGTGCTCCGCATGAGGTCCGCGGAGAGCGCGGGGTCGAGCGCGCCGGTCACGGTGAGCGCGGGCACGGTGGCGCCCGTCACCTCGGTGTGGAAGTCCTCGCCCGCCCAGGAGTCGAGCCAGGCGCGGAACGCCTTCGGTTCGCTCACGGCGAGCGAGCGGTCCACCATGCGGTCGAGCCAGGCGCGCGGGCGTACGCCGCCGGTGGTGATGTCGATGATGGTGCGGCGGCTCTCGGGCAGCTGCGCGGCGGACGCGAACAACTCCCATTGTTCGGGCGGCAGTCGCAGGCCTTGCGCGGGTACGGGGGACACGCCGACGAGGCGTCGTACGCGGTGCGGCGCGGCGGCCAGGACGCGCTGTGCGACGCTGCCGCCCATCGAGTGGCCGATCAGCGAGAACCGCTGCCAGCCGAGCCGGTCGGCCAAGTCGAGGACGTCGGCCGCCCCTTCGGTCGTGGTGAAGGCGCCGACGGCGCCCTTGGCCTCGCCGTACCCGCGCAGGTCCACCACCGCGTACTGGAAGGCGCCGAGGTCGAGGTCGTCGAGCACCGGCGCGTACGCCGACCGGTCGGCGAACCAGCCGTGCACCGCGACGACCTTGTGCGGTCCCTCGCCGAGCAGGGTGTGGGGGAGCAGGAAGGAGGCCACGTCGGCTCCGATCGCAGGCGGCGTCGGACGGCACCGGCCGGCGGCCGCCCGCGACCACGGTGTCCTCAACCGGCCAGGTGCGCAAGAGCGCGGGGCCGCCGTGGCCGGGTGGTCCCGCGGATGCCGCGGGGACAAGGGTCAACTTGGCGGACGGCCTGCGATCCGGTGCCGTGGTTGGTCAGAATGTGGCATGGCCATCCGTCGCCTCAGCTACCGGCTCGGCCAGGAGCCGCACACCGGATCCTGCCGTCTGATCCCCGCACCAGGAGGCCAGGGACAACGTCCCACAGAACCAAGCGAAGCGGAGCTCGCCGCGGCGGTCGAGCGCGTCATCGGGACCGGCATCGGCGCGGAGATCGACGCAGGGACCGGCGCGGCCGTGGAAGCCGGTGCCGACGTAGCCTGCGAGTTGAGCTACAGCCTGCTCCCCGACGGCGCCCGCCTCCTCTGCGCCGCGCTTCCCGGACAGCGCGTCGAGGCGCTGCACCTCGGACCCGAAACCCCGGGCCCAGGGCCCCTGTGGCCCATCGACACCTGGTGTTCGGCCAGTTGGGAGCCCGGCGCCCCGGACACGCTCGGCGCGGGCTTCGTCGAGTCCGAGCTGCCCGCCGCCGAACCGGCCGCCACCGGCGCCCACTTCGACCGCGAGCTGCTCGTGGAGTTCGCCCGCGCGCGCTCGGGCCGCGTCGCGCCCTTCCTCGCCGATGTGCGCCGCCTCTTCGACGATCCCGCGGGACGGCAGATCGTCCTGGTCGAGGACGACCCCGCAGCCGTGGCCCGCTGGATCGCCCTGGCCTGTGCGTCGCTCCCCGAGGCGTACGTCCCCGCGCTGACGTTCACCACCTGGACCAGGGATCCGTGGCGGGCCCCGCAGCAGATCATCGGCGTCGGCCCCGACGCCGGGTTCGACCGCTCGGACGAGGCGACCCTCGCGTATCTGTACCGGGTGTACGACGCGACCGGCGGACCCGAGAGCCCGCCCGCGGAGAGCGACGCGTGGGCCGAGCTGACGGCGGAGCGCTGGCTCGCGGGCAGCCCGCCGACGCCTCCGGTCGGCCCGCCCGCGGGGACGGACGACGCCTTCGCGCTCATCCCGCTGATCTCGGGCGGGGGCGCGGACCCGCGGTCCCCGGACGGCGCCGATCTCGCCGGGCTGAGCGGGAAGTCCCTGCGCGCGACCGTCGACGCCTTCGCCGCCGCCGTAGGGAGGGGGGAGACGGACGAGCGCACCCTCGACGAACTCGACCGGCTCTGCCGTGGCCTCGACGGCGAGCACGCCGTCGCCGCGCGGCCGCTCGCCCTCGCCCTCGTCAAGCACCGCCTGGACGCCACGGACGGGGGCGCGCTGCCCGATCTGACGGCCTTCGAAGGGCTGCCGCTCGGCCAGGACGCCTGGCGGGAGCTGCGCGAGACCTACGGCGGCCGCGCCGACGACGCCCTGCGCCGCGCGCTGCGCGGCCCCATGGCCTCCTGGACCGAACCGCTGCGGCTCGCCCTCGCGCTGGGCGCCGACGGCGGGCCGGGACTCGCCGAGGCGATGGACCGGATCGCCGCCGCCCTGCTGCGTCCCGGGCGGCGCGACTGCGAGAACGCCGTACGGGTCCTGGAGGACATCGACCGCACGTCGTTCACCCGCCGGGTCCTTCGCCTGCTCATCGTGGACTTCACGGAACACAAGCTCGACCTGCTGCGCGAACTCGCCCGCTCGCCGCAGGGCGACTGGCTGCGCCGCAACATCGAGGACGCGCCGCTCACCGTCCGGCTCGCCGCGGCCGCCGCGTACTGGAGCGGTCCCCCCGACCACCTGCGCGGCGCCGAGCTGTTCGACCGCCTCACCGAACTGCTCTCGGCGCAGCGGGTCGAGGACGTGAAGACGCTGAAGCTGCTGTGGCGCATGGTGTGGCGCAACAGAGGACCCGACCGCGCCGAGCAGCCCTGGATCGCCCGCACCTGCACACCGCGCCTGATCGTCGAGGCCGACCTGGGGCGCCGCGTGATGGGCTGGGTGAAGGAGCCGGACCGCTGCGACCGCGACCTGGTCGAGTTCGCGAGGGTCATGCAGCACGACCAGCAACTCGGCGTCGTGGACCGGTACTCGGCGGAGCTGCTCGTCCTCGCCCAGGACCTCGCCGACGGCAGGGCCGTCGTCGACAAGCGGGCCGTGGACCGGCTGCTGGAGCTCGGCCGCAAGGTCTCGCCGCTGGGCGCGGTCCTGCGTCAGGGCGTCGACGAGCGGGTGGCGGGCGCCCTCGCCCGGGCCAATCCGCTCGACCTGTGCGAGTCGCACGGACTGCAGATCCTCGTCGCCGCGGGCCCGGGGCTGCTGCGCACCTACCGGTCGCAGATGGTCGACTACGAGCACTGCGACCGTCTCGTACGCGAATTGCCCGGCAGGCCCGCCGAGTTGGCCGCGTACTACCACATCTGGCGGCCCCGCAGACGGCACGGCGTCACCGCGGAGTGGCGCGAGGTCGCCGCCGAGCTGCTCGACCACGTGCTCGCGCCCGTCCTCGCGCACCTCGACCACCACCACCTCGGCCAGGTGGCCACCGTGCTGGAGCGCGAGGGCCAGGACGTACAGGAATGGACCGCGTGGCGGCACCGGGTGGCCCAAGAGCCGCGATGACCGCCCTCCCCCTCTCCCCGGCAGGCCCGGGGCGCACCGTCTGCGGCTCCCCGCGCCGCACCACCCTCCCCACGAAAGGACCAGCGTGAGCGACACCAGCGAGGCCGCCGACAACTTCCCCGGCGGCAGCATGGCAAGCCGCCCCGTGCACTTCATCTGGATGCTCGACTGTTCGGGTTCCATGGGGGTGAACGGCAAGATCGGCGAACTGAACTTCGCCATCCGCGAGGCCATCCCCGAAATGCAGCAGGCCGCCCAGTCCAACCCCGCGGCATCGCTCCTGGTGCGCGCCGTCACCTTCGCGAGCGGCGCCAGCTGGCACGTCAGCGAGCCGACGCCGGTGGACACGTTCGCCTGGGAGGACGTGCACATCTACGGCGCCACCGACATGGGCGCCGCGTTCAAGCTGGCGGCGGGCGCGCTGCAGACCCCGCCGATGCCCCAGCGCGCCCTGCCGCCCGTACTCGCGCTCGCCTCCGACGGGCAGCCCACCGACGACTGGCGCGCGGGCCTGCGCGCCATCGACGCCACCCCGTGGGGCAAGCGCGCCGTCCGCGTCGCCGTCGCCATCGGGGACGACGCCGACAAGAGCATGCTCAAGGAGTTCCTCGCCAACCCCGAACTGGAGCCGCTGCAGGCGAAGAACCCGCGCCAGCTCGCCGCCGCCATCCGCTGGATGTCCACCGCCGTCGTCAAGGACGCCTCCACCCCCAAGGTCGACGACGGCACCAAGCAGACGACGCCGATCGACGTGCCGTCGATGACCAAGGGCGAAGACGACATCTGGTGAGCGGTCCCGAGACGACGACGGAGGCGGTGGCGACGGCGGCCGGTCCCTGGACGCTGCTCGACGGCGCCGTCAAAGGCGTGGCGAAGAAGTACAGCCAGGACCGCGGCGCGGCGCTGTCCGTCGCGGACGGCCGCGCCGTCGTCCTCGCGGTCGCCGACGGACACGGCAGCGCCGCGCACTTCCGCAGCGATCTGGGATCGCGCTGGGCGGTCGAGGAGTTCACGGCGTGCGCACGGACCTTCGCGCACGAGGTGGCCCGCGTCGGCGCCGACGCGGCGGGCTGGCCGGGACTGCGCGCGGAGGCCCGCGGGCTGCCCCGGCAGGTGGGCCACCGCTGGCGCGAGCGGGCCCTGCTGCACGACGCCAACTCGCCCGCGCACGGCGCCCGTTCGCGGGCCTTCGGAACGGCCTGCTGCCCCGGCGCGCAGGCCCGCGAGGAGCCGCCGGACCTCGCCGCCTACGGCAGCACGCTCATCGGGGCCGTACTGACCCGGGACATGGTGTTCTGCTGGCAGCTGGGCGACGGTGACGTCGTCTTCGTCGACGGGGACGGCGTGCCGCACACGCCGCTGTCCACCGGGCCCGACCTCGGCGACGAGACGGACTCGCTCTGCGAGCCCGAGCCCTGGCGCAAGACACGCTCGCACTGGCAGCCCTTCACGGGCGGCGTCCCGCCGTGCCTGCTGATCTCCACCGACGGGCTCTCCAAGAGCTTCGCCGACGACCAGGGGTTCCTGGACTTCGCCACCGGACTGCACGAGCGCGTCACCGAACAGGGCGTGGCGGCGGTGCGGACCCAGCTCCCGGACTGGCTGGCGCGCGCGGCCAGGTTCTCCGGGGACGACACGACCCTCGTGGGTGCCGTCACGGCACCCGCACAGCACAGCGACGCGACGTGAGAGCCGAAAGGCAGAGAGGAACAGCATGGTGAACGGCATGCTCGCCGCCGGAAAGACCCTGGTGGCCGAGTCGGGGGAGAAGCTCAAGGTCGCCGAGCTCTTCGGCTCAGGCGGCCAGGGCGAGGTCTACCGCGTCCTGACGCCCACCGGCGACCGCGCGGTGAAGTGGTACTACCCCCAACTGGCCGACGCCCGCCAGCGCGAGATCCTCGAAGGACTCATCGCCAAGGGCTGGGACGACGACCGGTTCCTGTGGCCGCGCTCCATCGTGATGGACCCCGAGGGCACGCAGCCCGGCTTCGGGTACCTGATGGACGTACGGCCCGCCCGCTTCTGTGATCTGCCCGCGCTCTTCCGCCGCGACCCCTCGGTGGCCGCGGCGACGATGCGCACCCTGGTGACGGTGGCCCTGCACACCGTCGAGGCCTACCGCGCCCTGCACTCCCGCGGCATCGCCTACCGCGACATCAACTGGGGCAACATCTTCTTCGACCCGCGCACCGGCGACGTCCTGGTCTGCGACAACGACAACGCCGTGGTGGAGGGCGCCGAGGCGGGCGTCGCGGGCACCATGGACTTCATGGCGCCCGAGCTGGTCCGCGGCGACAAGGGCGTCCAGCCCGGCACCCAGAGCGACCTGCACTCCCTGGCGGTGCTGCTCTTCTACCTCCTGATGAACGACCACCCGCTCAACGGCGCCCTCGAACTGAACATCCGCTGCCTGGACATGGCGGCCAAACGCAAGCTGTACGGCACCGACCCGGTCTTCGTGTACGACCCGAAGGACACCCGCAACCGCCCGGTGCCCAGCGAGCAGCCCACCGTCGTGGCGGGCTGGAACGCGCTGCCGCAGGTCCTTCGCGACCTGTTCGTGCGGACGTTCACGGACGGCCTGAGGAGCCCGGCCCTCAGGGTGCGCGAATCGCAGTGGCGCGAGGCGCTCAGCCAGGTCCTGGACGCCATCACGCAGTGCGGCTCGTGCGGCAAGCAGAACCTCACCCAGCCGGACGGCGCACCCCCCGAGTGCTGGAAGTGCCGCACCACGCTGACCCTTCCGCCGCGCCTCGAACTGGTCACCGGCACCGGCACGTTGCGCACCCGGCGCGGCATCCGCCTCGCCCCCAGCGCCCGCGTCTACGCCCACCACCTGCGCGAGGACCCGGAGCGGCACGACTTCACCGCCGTGGTCGGCGAGGTGACCGAACACCCCCAGCAGCGCGGCAGGTTCGGACTCACCAACCGCACCTCGTCGGTGTGGACCGCCCGCAAGGACGACGGGACCGTACGGGACGTGGAACCGGGCAAGACGATCGCGCTGCGCTCGGGCCTGCTCATCGAGTTCGGGAGCGGCACGGAGGCGGTCGTCAAGGAGTAGCGGAGTAACTCCCGCCTCCGGGTGGCAAGTTCACGGCCGCGGCCGCCGCCATCTGTGCCACCACGCCGACCACCAGGGCGGCGTGGGCGGTGCGGGGGGCGGCGGTGGCGGTGGCGCCGCGGGCAGGACCGCGTGGGCCGGTGCCGTGCCCAGCGTCACCGCGTCGGGCCTGGCCAGTGGTGTCACGGTGATGGCGCACTCGGCGGCGGACACGGGGAGTTCCACCGAACTCCCCGCCCGGTACGCGCTGCGCGGCACCCGCCGCTGACCGCCGAGCCGCCCGTCGCTCCACGCCACCAGGACGAGGACCGCGGGCTCGGGCCAGTCGAAGCCCAGCTCGGCCCGGTCGCGCGCCACCCGGCGTACGGCCAGATCCGATATGACGCCCGGGTGTTCGATGACGACGCTGGGCCCGGACACGGCCCGCTCGCCGAGCACGCTCACCGCCGTCATGCGGACCCGCTCGCGGGGGCGCGGCACCAGTTCGACCCGGGTGTCGGCGCCGGGCGCGGCCGCGGGGAGCCGGTCCACGAAGCCGGAGAGGTCGGTGCCCGGCGCGACGGGGCCCGCCGTCCACGGCACGAGCAGGCCGCTGCCGCGATCGGGCGGCCGCCACGCGATGGTCACACGGCCGGCGTCGACGTCGCGCCGCACGGTGAGTTCCTCCACCGGCGAGGGCCACGGGTCGGCGTGCGCGGTGACGTCGACACCGCGCGACCACTCCAGGCCGCCGTCCGGATCGCGGTAGCCACAGCGCACTTCGTACGTGTACGTCCCCGGGGCGAGCGGGGTGTCGAGCAGCCGGTCGTGCTCGCACTCGACGCGGACGAGCGAGCCAGCGCCCCAGCCCGCCGCATCGGCCCCGGTGCTCGAGCGCGTCACGCGGACCTCGGCCGCCGCGGGGTCGGGCCGCCAGCGCAGCAGGAGTCCGTCGGGCACGGCGTCGGCGCGCAGCTCCGTCACGTCCGGAGTGAGCAGCACCGGCGCCGAGACGCGCGGCACCCCGGCCAGCCGGTCGCGGCGCAGCGGGAACACCGCGTACCGCAGCGGACGGCCCACGGGCGCGTCCGCGTCCACGGCGCGCGGGCCGCTCTCGTGCGCCGAGGTCTCCACCGCGAGCTCGGGTGCGCCGTCCGGGAAGCGCAGCACCCGGTACCCCGTCCCGGAAGTGCCGCGCGGCGGCTCGCACCAGGACAGGCGTACGGACCGGTCGTCGACGTCGGCGCGCACCGCCGCGTCCGACGGGGCGAACGCGTCGTCGGCGAGCAGCGCGGCGACCCGCAGCAGCCCCGTCTGCGCGTGCGCGTCGTCCCTGGCCACGCGCAGCGCGCCGAGCCAGGCGTCCGCCGAGGCCCGCAGCGCGCCGGTGGACTCCAGGGCGGCGCCGTCGGCGGTGAGCCGGTCGACGTCGCGCGAGCGCGCGTGGACGGCGTCGACGAACGCGGTGAGCCGGTGGTCGGCAGGGCCGTCGGGGTAGGCGGAGTCGAGGGGCAGGCGCGCGAGGAGCCGCTCGGTCTCCCGAAGGCGCACGCCGGGCCATACGTCGTTGAGGGTCTCGGCGGCGTGCCGCGCGGGCCCCGCCGGAGGAAAGCCCGTCGCCACCGCGTCGGCGAGCGGACCCGCCTCGCCGCGGTGCACGCCGAGGGCGACGGCCGCGTCCTCGTCGGGCGTGCCTTCGCCGTCCCTGAGCGCGCAGCACAGCTCCCATAGGACGAGCCTGCGAAGTCCCATCGGATCGTCGCGCACCACGGTCTCCAGGATGTCGACCAGAGCGGCCGCGGTGTCCGAGCGCGGGTCGGACGAGGCGAGCCACCGGCCGCGCGCCCGCCGCACGAACCGCAGGTCGACGCGGAGCCAGATGCCGCCGCGGCCGGGGAACCAGAGGCCGTCCAGGACGCGGAAGCCGTCGTCCTTCTCGGCCTTGGGCAGCGTGCCGAAGACCGCGTCCGTCGTGGTCGCGGGCGCCGGGGCGCGCAGCGCGTCCGCCGCGTGCCGGAACCGCGCCGCGCGCAGGGCGTCGCGCAGCGGCAGATAGCCGCGCATCGCGGGGAAGCGCGGCAGTACGGGCGGCGGCAGCCGGGCGCCGCTCGCCTTCGGGTGCTCGCCCGGGCGCAGGACCGCCATGCCTCAGCCGCCCGGTGCCGTGTAGAAGTACACCCGGACCACCGCGGTCTCCGGGCGCTTGCCGAGGTTGTGGAAGTCGTCCGTCGCGGTCTTCTTGGTGAACATGTCCGGACGGCCCTTGCCCAGCAGGGAGTTGACCCGGTGGGCGTAGACCGTGCCGTTCGGGCCGCCGCCGAAGGTCAGCACGAGCGCGGCGGTGCGGCCCGACCACTTGCGGGTGCCCCGGGAGATCTGCTTGGCGAGGTCGCCCTTGTCGTCGCCCGACACCTGGAACTCCTGCGGCCTGCGGTCCACCGAGCGGGGGCCCGTGGGTGGGCGGGTGGGTTCGCCGTCCTTCGAGTGGCCGGGCTTGGGGTGGTCGTCGGCCTGCGGGTCGGGCCGGTCGGCCATCGACACCAGGGCCAGCACGAGCAGCAGGTCCGCGAAGAGCCACCCCGCGAGCACGACGGTGCCGAGCCGCCCCGCGCGCCGTCCGCGCGGTCGGCGTCGGCTCACGCGCCCGCTCCGTCGCGCGGCGCGGCGTCCTGCGGCTCGTCGGGGTGACGCGGCGCGGGCGGTCGGCCATTGACGACCACGGCGGTCGTGGCGTCGTCGGCCGCGGCGCCGTTCGCCGAGCCGCCGTTCACCGGACCGCTGGGGCCGAGGCTGCTGTCGGCCGAACTCCCCGGAAAGGGCGTGCTGTTGGCCGCGAGCGAAGGGCCGGTGTGCGGAGGGCCGGTGTGCGAAGTGCCCGCGTACGCCCCGCCCGTCGGCGCGGACAGCGTGGGCAGCGACCCCGCGAGGGCGTCCATGCGGGCGTCGAGGCGGGCCGCCGCGTCCTGCCAGTGGGCCGCCGCCGCGTCCCAGCGCTCGGTGGCCTCGCGCATGCCGTCCACCGCGTCGCCCGTGCGCCCGGTGCTCGACACCAGGGCCCGCGAGGCCTGTTCGGTGGCTTTCGCCACGGACTCGGACTTGGCGACGAGCGACTGCTGGGCGGAGACGAGCGCCTTGAGCGATGCCTCGACCGTGTCGCCCGCCGTCTTGACGTGGTCGGCGATCCCGCGGGCCGCGAGGGCGTTGGCCCGGCCCGCCTTCGCGGTCTCCGCCGTGCCGTTGCGCAGCGTGGCGTCGATGCGGTCCGCCGCAGCGCCGAGCTTGGGCACCTCCTTCGTGAGGGCCTCTGCCGCCTGCTTGAGCGTGTCGGTGGCCTGTGCGACGGACGCCGTCGCGCCGGTGAGCGCCTGATGGCTCTGTCCCGCCGTCGTCGTCAGCTTGCTCAGCGTCTCCGCCGCCTTGGTCAGCTCGGAGGTGAACTGCTGCGGCGAGGCGCTGCGGCGCGGCACGAGGTGCATCTGGGCGCGGGTCAGCACCGAGGCGAGCTGGGCGAGCAGCTTCTCCCTCGCCGCCTCCTGCTCGGTCTCGTCGCGCTCGGCGCGGGCCCGCACGCGCGCGTGCCACACCGAGAGCCCCACCAGGAGGGCGATCAGGAGGACGGCCATCAGGGCCACGTTCTCGAAGCGGCCGAACGAGGAGAGGTGCCCGCCGAAGCCGGACTGCCACAGCTGCAGGAAGGGCCGCGTCGACTGCTTGGGGTCCTCCTCGCTGAGCTCCCCGTACGCCCGCACGGCCTCGCGCAGGCCGAACCAGGTGATCAGGAGCGGGATGAAGACGAGCACCCCGAGCGCCGCCTCCAGGAGCCGGTCACGCCGCCCCGACGTCTGCTCGGGCGGCATCCGCACGCTCTCCGGGCGCACATAGGCGTGTACGAGGTCGAGCTCGGCCCAGCGGTCGAGGCGGGTGTCGGTGCTCATGTCGCGGTGCAGCGCGGTCAGTTCGGCACCGCGCGGCTCCAGCTCGGGCAGGGCCGCGAGACGCTTCAACTCCTTGATGATCAAGGCTTGGTCGAGCAGCTGTGCGGGCGTCAAGCGGGTTCCCTCCCTGGGATCCGGGGGCCTCTATCCGAGGACGTCCCCCCTGCCACGCCGGTTCCTTCCGTCGCGGTTCAACCGCCGCAACAGTGCCTCGGCATCGGCGTGTTCAGGATCCCACGTCAGACACTTCCCGAGGGCCTCGACCGCCTCATCCCGCTCCTGGCGCCCGACCAGCTCCACGGCGTGCCGGTAGGTGCGCTCGGCGAGCAGTCCCCGCACGCGCACATTGGTCGGATCGTGGTTGTACGCGCAGTTCAGCCACCGCTCGGCGTCGGCGAAGTGCTCGGGCGCCATGTCGGCCATCGCCGCCGCGCAGTGCACGTCGATCATCGCGTCCAGCATGTCGGCACCGGCCGGTCTGGTCGCCGCGTCCTGCCAGGCGATGTGCGCGGTCTGTACGGCGCGATCGTACTGGCCCAGCGACAACAGGGCCTGCGCGCGATCGAGTTGGCGCCTGGAGGCGTAGTCGAGGGTGGCCGGTGGGGCGGGCGGCGGCTGGGCGGGGGCGGTGGAACGGGCCTGTGGCACGGCCGTGGGCCCGGACGTGGGCCCGGACGTGGGCCCGGACGTGGGCCCGGACGTGGGCCCGGACGTGGACGCGAACCCGGACGTGGCCCCGGACGTGGACCCGGACGCGAGTCCGGACGTGGCCGTGAACCCGGACGTGAGTCCGGACGTGGACGTGGACCCGGACGCGGACCCGGACGCGGACCCGGACCCGGACGTGACCCCCGACGCTGGCCCGGAGGCGAGCCCGGAAGCCGTCCGTCCCGGCCCCTCCACTTCGGCGAGCAGCTCCCGCGCCTCCGCGATGATCTCCCGAAGCAGCGTCCCCGCCTCGTCCGGCCGCCCCTGCCGCAGGAGCTGCCTGGCCCGCGCGACGTCGCGGACCTGCCGTGGGTCGCGTACGACGGAGGTGTCCTGTCCCGCACCGGGGGCGCGCGCGTCGTCCTGCGCGGTCGTGGCAGCCGCGCCGGGCTCCCCGTGCCCCTCCGCCCCCACCAGCGTCGCCGTGAGCGGCGGGGCGTCGGAGAGGGTGTCCTGGACGGCGGCGGCCGGTTCCAGCGGGCCCTCCTCCAGGGCGGAGGGCCCTGACGACGCCGCGCCGCCCGCCAGCCGCACCGCGTGCTTCAGGGCGCCGAGCGCGAGCAGCTCGGGCGGCGCCTGCACGCACTGCCTGCCGAGCCCCGCCACCCGCGAACGCACCTGCTCCATCCAGGTGTTGCCGCCCACCAGGAGCACTGTGTCCACGTCCGCCGGGGTCATCCCCGACTGGTCGAGCAGCGCCTGCGCCCGGTCCAGGGTGCGCCGCACGTGCAGATCCAGATACGCGTCCAGGTCGTGCCGGGCGAACCGCACCCACAGCGGCGGGCCCGCGCCGAGCTCCAGATCGAGCACCGCGGCCTCGGGCCCGTCCGGCACGCCAAGGGCCTCCCGCGCCTCCTGCCCCCGCGCGCGCAGCCCCTGCCACACGGCCGTGTCCACGCCGAGCACCGAGCCAGCGCCGCGGTGCCTGCGCAGCAGCCGGACCGCCGACGACAGCGCCTCCGCGTCGAACGCGCGGCCCCCCGACGTCGCGCCGCCCTCGTAGCCGAGCGAGCGGAAGTGGCCGCGCACGCTGCGGATCAGGCCGAGCTCGAAGCCCTCGTACCCCATGCCGTAGACCAGACAGGTGCCGCTGTCCCGGTCCGTCATGTGGCCGATCACCGCGGCCATCGAGTCGCTGACGAGCCTGGCGGGTTCCAGGCCCGCCTCGCGCGCCGCGTCCCGCAGCGCGGCCCGCTGCGCCGAACCGAACCGCGCGGGCACACTGATCACGGTCTGCGTGACGTGCCCCCGCGCCGCCGCCTCCACGCGCTCGCGCAGCGACCGCAACATCCGCACTACGAGGGCGTCCGCGTCGAACGGCTTGCCGCCCACGTGGACCGGACGCCCGCTGCCGACGCGGCTCTTGAGGCTGGGGAAGGTGACGGGAAGCTCCCCGGTCTCCGCGGGCTCGCACAGCAGCCAGGGCCCGTCGTCGGGACCCGGTTCGACCCGTCGGCCAGGGCGGTCGGGCAGCGCGAAGAGCGCCCGCAGGCCCGTGCTGCCGAAGTCGATGCCGAGGCTGACGGGTGCCGCCGCGGCCGACCCCCTGGCTCCCGTCATCCGCCCGCCGTCTCTTCGGCGAAGCGCAGGATGCCCTCGTAGTCCGGTCGGTCGGGCAGCGTCGGCACGGCCCGCTCGGACTGCGCCACCGCGACCAGGTTGACGAGGTTGCGGGCCTGCTGGGCGGTCTGCGCGCGGTTGCCCTGCCGATGCGCCTGCTTGACGTACTCGACCGCCTCGTTGATCTGCCGCACCGTGTCAGGCGGTGCGCCCTCGGAGGCGAGCTCGGCCTGCCGGAACTGGCTGGCCAGGCCGCACTGGCGGTACATGTCGTCGAGGAGCAGCTCGGTCAGGCGCTTGTACTCGCCGCTGTCGCCCATCGCGACCGCCCGCTGCGCCTGCTCGATGTCGCGGCGCACCTTCATCGCCTGCACCGGCTCGATGTAGGGCCCGTACCGCTTCAGGAAGTGGTCGGCCTCCCGCTCGGCGAAGCCCAGCTGCTCGCGCAGGACCGCGCTGTCCAGCTCCTCGACGGGCTCGGGCGGCGGGGTGCGCGGCTTCTCCCTGTTGGGCGTGGACTCATGGACCATGTCCGTGCCGCGCACGGAGATCTTCACCGTGATGATGCGGTCCGCCGAGTAGTTGAAGGAGACGTCCACCTGGCGGTTGACCTCGATCTCCTGCGGCAGCTCGAACTCGACCACGCCCTGCTCGTGGTTCTCGCTCGCCACCTTGCTGTCGCCCTCGTAGACCGGCACCCGGATCCGGCGGCTGTCCGTCGCGTGGAAGGTGCGCTGGCGCGGCTCGGAGAGCGGATAGGGCGAGCCCGCCTCGATGATCTCCACGAACACGTCGCGCTGGCTGCCCTTGATCGCGGCGATCCCCATCGCCATCGGCGTCGACTCGTACAGGCCCGTGTCGCCCTTGGACCGCCCGTCGGCCAGGCTCCTGCCGCACGCCACGCAGGTCTCCGCGCCGTACTCGTTGAGCTTCGCGCACCCCGCGTCCGAGCACTCCACGCCCCGCAGCGTCTCGGCGAGCACGCCCGCGCCGAACGCCACGCACTCCATCGGATTGATGTTCCTGCGCACCTTGTCGGCGCCGAAGAACGCCTCGACCGCCTCGTACACAGGACGGGTGAGCGTGCCGCCGCCCACCAGGAGCACGTCGGAGATGTCGTCCGTCGACATCTCGTAGCGCCCCAGGGTCTCCCGCACCAGGTCCATCGTCCGGGTCACCAGGGGCGCGATCATCTCCTGGAACTCGCCGCGGGTGAGCTTCATCTCGACGTCGATGACGCCGTTCTCGCTGCGGTACGCGGCCGGGATCACGATGTACGTCTCCGGCAGGTCGTTCAGCTCGCGCTTGGCGCGCTCGGCGGCCTTCTTCGCCTGGAACAGGAACGCCTTGTCCCCGGCCGGGTCCACGTGGTGCTCCGCGCGCATCCACGCGATGATCCGCTCGACGACGGCCAGGTCGAAGTCGTCGCCGCCCAGCCAGATGTCGCCCGCAGAGCGGAGCACCTGGAACTGGCTCCTGCCCTCCTGGTCCTTGACCGCGTTCAGGACCGAGATGTCGAACGTGCCGCCGCCCAGGTCGTACACGAGCACCCGGCTGCGCTCGCCGCCCGGCTTGTGCAGGCCGAAGGCGACCGCCGCGGCCGTCGGCTCGTCGACGATCTTCTTCACCACCAGGCCCGCCTTCTCCGCGGCCTCCCGGGTGGCGGCGCGCTGCGCGTCGCGGAAGTACGCGGGCACGGTGATCACGGCGTGCGTCACCGGCTCGCCGAGCGTCCGCGACGCGTCCCTGACCAGGCGGTCCAGGAGCACGCTGGAGATCTCCGCGGGGGTACGGGTGCGGCCGCCGAGCAGTACGTGCGCGCGGGGATCCTCGTCGGGGCCCGCCACGATCTCGTAGTTCATCCGGTCGCGGGCCCTGGCCACCGATTCGTCGGCGAAGTCCCTGCCCATCAGCCGCTTCACGGAGACGATGGTCTCCTTGGGCTGCCTGATCGCCCAGTTCAGGGCGTCCTCGCCGACGAGCAGCTGGTCCTTGCCTTCGCGGTGGACGACGCCGACCACGGACGGCGTGAGCCGCTCGCCCTTGCTGTTGGTGAGCACCGCGATGTCCGCGCGGTGCGGATCGTGGGCGGCCACCGCGCTGTTGGTGGTGCCGAGGTCGATGCCGATGGCCTTCATTCCCGCTCCGTCTCTCGCTCGGTGCCGCTGTCGACGGCGACGACCACCCGGGCGGCGCGCAGCACGTGCCCCCGGTATCGATACCCGCGCCGCACGATCTCAAGGACCTCGTCGTCACCCGCGCCGACCGGCGCGGGACGGGCCTCGGCCACGTGGTGGGTCGCGGGTTCGGCCCGCTCGCCGACGCGGCCGAGGCGTTCGAGTCCCTCGTCGGCCAGCGCGGTCTCCAACTGCCCGGCGATCAGGCCGAGGCTTCTTCGGTACGTCGCGACATCGCTCGCCGCGCCGTCGGCGAGGAGCCGGTCGAAGGAGTCGAGCACGTCGGCGCAGCGCAGCAGGAGCCGTTCGGTGAGCGCCTGGTGGGCGGCGTCGCGGGCGGTCAGGTCGCGGGCGTGCTCGTAGGCGAGCCGGGCGGCGCGCGCGGCCGCGGCGTCCGCAGCCCTCTCAGATCCCTCAGACATCGAATCGGACCAGGTCGGCGACGAGGTGTGCCCTGTCCTCGGGGACCGGGCCCTCCGCGTCGGGCTGCTCCGTGGAGGCGTCAATGAGACGTGACAACTCCTGTGCCGCCAGAGGGAGTTCGGCTTCGAGATCCACGTCGTACAGAAGGAGGTCCACGAGCAACCTGCGCCGCACCGTGCGCAGCTCGTCCCACGCCTGCTGGGTGACCGGGGTCATCAGATGCCGGGCGAGCAGCTCGAAGGAGACGTCCCGCATGTCGGCGTGGGTGGTCCAGGGCGTCACTCCCGCCGGGGCGAGCGCGTCGTAGGGGAAGGGTCCGTCCCAGCTCGCGGAAGGGTCCTTGATCACGCGATACCGTCTCCTGCCTTGTCCAGTTCGCCGAGCCAACGCTGCACGGCGTCGAGGAGCGCCTGCCTGATCCGGCTGTCGGTGGGGTCCGCGCGGGTGGCGCGGATCAGATGGTGCAGGGCCCACAGGATGTCGCCGCGGCCGAGCGCGTCCTGCGCCTTGTCCGTCAACTCGGCTGCCCAGGAGGGTAGATCATCGTCGTCGGGCGGGTCCTCCTGGCCGTCGCTGCGGATCAGATCGCCCATGCCCTTGACGCCGAGGTGCCGGGTGAGGACCTTCTCCATCTCGTCGAGGGCCTCGCCGAGCGTCTCGCGGTAGCGGTGCGTCAGGGCCTGCCCGAGGCCCACGTCGAGCAGGTCGAGTGCCTCGTGCAGCAGCCGGAGGCGGGCGGGCACCTCGTACGTCCGGTCGTCGAGGGTGAACACGAGGGCCCGTGCGAGGTTGTCCCTGGCGTGGCTCGACTCCGGGTTCAGGGCCAGCGCCCTGCGCAGATCGGCCTCCGCGCCGTACACGTCGGACCGCATGCCGTGCCGGGTGCGGGTGTAGCCGCGCCACACGCCGCGCAGGGAGAGCAACGCCGAGAGTTTCGCGTGCAGTTGGACCAGCAGGTCACGGTCGATGGGGTGCAGGACCCGGGTCGCCGACTCCACCAGCGTGACGGCCTCGTCCAGGCAGGGTCCGAGCTGCGCGCCGTCCTCGTCGGCGAGCGCCTCGACCCGGCCGAGCACCGTGCGGATCACGGCCTTCTTGGAACGGGCCTGCATCCCCGCGTTCCGGGACACCCGCACGAGCTCCGTCCACTGGCCGAGTGCCTCGCCGAGCCCGCCGTCGCCGCGCGTCAGGGCCGCCTTGGCGAGCGCGAGCCGGATGTGCACGGCGAGTTCCACGCCGTCCTGGAGGAGCCTGGCGTGCCGACGGGGCAGCCGGACGTAGGCGGGGTTGCGCCGCAGGAAGTCCGCGCAGTGCGGGCAGGACTCGGTGTGCCCCGGCTCGGCGGCCGGGCCCGCGCAGTCCTCGGGCAGCGTGGTGAGCGTACGGAAGACGGGCAGGGCGCGCAGCGCGGGCTCGAACTTGCGGACCTCCGACAGGATGAAGCCCTGCGCCAACTCCGAGAAGGCCCAGCGCAGTTCGCGCACCGCGTACTCACCGGGGTCCTTGCCGTCCTTGGCCGCCGCGTCCAGTGCGGCCGCGAGCTCGGCGAGCGGCGCCTCCAGGGCGAGCAGCCGCAGATAGCGCGGCCCGCACGCCAGGGTGCCGCCCGCGCCCGGCACGTCCGGCAGCCCGCCCACGTCCTTGAGGATCCGCGCGCCGCCCAGCTCCGCCTCCAGGACGGCCGTCAACGCCTGGTAGGCGGCGGCCTGTTGGGGCCTGTCCTGCTCGGTGTGGCGCTGCTCGTACGCCGAGAGCTGGCCGAACAGGTGCTGGCTGAGCTCCCAGCGCAGCGAGGCCATGTCGTCGTGCGTCAGATCCCGCTCGTAGCAGGCGGCGCGTTCGGCCCGCCAGCCGTCCCAGTAGCCGTCGTCGCTCAGCAGCGTCGACCAGTACGCGAGCGCCGACTCCCAGGCGGCCACGGCGTGTTCCCACGCGCCGCTCTGCTCCAGTTCCTGCGCCTGCCACAGTCTGGCCGCGGCGAGTCCGTGCACCACGGCCATGTCGCCGGGCGCGGCGCGCAGCCGCCGCTCCCACTCCGCGGCGGCCGTCTCGCGGTCCCGAGCCAGGAGCAGCAGCAGCGGGGCGTCGCGCGGGAAGCGTTCGCACAGGGCGTCGAGCGGCGCGGGCCCCTCGTCGTCGGGGGAGAGCGCGGCGAGGGCGTCGCGGAGCGCGTCGGGGGAGTGCCAGCGGTAGAGCAGGGCGTCCAGGCGAAGGCGCCGTCCCGGCAGCCGCAGCCGCTCAAGGGCGACGCGCTCGTCCCACGACATGGAGCCGCGCTCCAGGAGGGCGTACGAGGCGTTCTTGACGACCTCCATGGAGGCGCCGGGATCGACCCCGGCGTCCTTGAGGGCGAGATACGGGAACGTCGGGTCCTCGACCGCGAAGGGGTCGGCGACCAGGGGCGTGCCGGTGAGGCCGTCCGCCCAGGGCAGCAGCCCGATGAGCCGCCGCAGTCGTCGGCAGCGCACGTCGGCACGCTCCAGCGCGCCGCCCGCCCGCCGGTAGGCGCCGACGGCGGCGCTCCAGCGTCCCGCCGCCTCCAGCAACCGCCCCTCCGCGTACGCCAGGTGGGCGTCCGCGTCCCGGTGCCCCGGGCACTGCCGGAAGGCGTCGGCGGCGCGCTGCCACTCCTGGTGCGCGTCGGCGAGCCGCCCGCGCGCGTACGCCACGGTCTCCGCGCGCTCCCCGAGGGCGTCGGCCTCCGCGACGACGTTGGCCCAGTCCCCGGTGGCCTCGGCGAGCCGCACGCGCGCGTACCGCCCGCGCGCCGCGACGTCCACCCCGTCGACGCCCTCCAGGGCGAGCGCCGCGTACCCCTGGATGACCTCGCGCCACTCGTCGACCCCGACGGCGCGCTCTTCCCCGAGACGTACCTCTACGTAGCGCTGCCGTACGACGACGTCGGCCCAGGTGCGGTCCAGGCCCCGGTACACGTGCAGGGCGTCGCCCCACCGGCAGTGGAACTCGTGGGAGCGGGCGAGGGCGTAGTGGTAGAGGTGGGCGGGTTCGGGGTCGGGTTCGGGGTCGGGGTCGGGTTCGCCGGGGGCTTCGCCGGTGCCTGAGGGCGTGGCCGGTCCGGGCAGGGGGCTCTGCCGGAACGCCTGCCCATAAATGGCACACGCCCCGTCCCAGTCGCCCCGCTCCTCGGCCCTGCGCCCCTCGGCCTTCCTCCGCAGGGCGGCCACCGTGCCCTCGCGGGCGGCGTCCGGTACGTCGGTGAGGAGGCTCAGGGCCGTCGCCCAGTCACCGCGCAGATCGGCGGCCACGCGCGCGCGTGCGTACAGCCGCCGTACGCCCACCTCACCGTCCGCGTAGGCGTCGGGCAGCCGCCCGAACCCGTCGATGACCCCGTTCCACTCGTCCCGCGCGTCGGCGGCACGCCCCCGCGAATACAGCACCCGATCAGGCACATCGAGCAACCCGGAAGACAACGCGACGAACCACTCCAACGCTTCTTCCCACCGCCCTTCCGCCTGACAGACCCGGCCTCGGGCGTACGCGTACAGACTCGGGGAGTCGCCGGGGGGTTGGTCGGTGGGGTCCGGGACGGTCCCGGTGGTCTCGGGGTGATCCGGGATGGTCCCGGCGCCACCCTCGACGGTCCTGGCTGTCCCGGCGCCACCTTCGACCGTCGCGGTGGTCCCGGTGTGATCCTCGACTGTCCCGGTGGCTCTCGCGGCACCTTCGACCGTGTCGGCGGTCCCGGCGTGATCCTCGACCGTCCCGGCACCACCTGCCTCCGTCCGGGCGGTCCCGGTGTCACGCTCGACCGTCCCGGGGTGATCCTCGACCATCGCGGTGGTCCCGGCGCGATCCGAGCCGGTCCGGGCGGTCCCGGTGCCACCTGTCCCCGTCCCGGCGCCACCTTCGACCGTCGCGGTGGTCCCGGTGTGATCCTCGACCGTCCCGGTGGCTCTCGCGCCACCCTCGGCCGTGTCGGCGGTCCCGGCGTGATCCTCGACCATCGCGGTGGTCCCGGCGCGATCCGAGCCGGTCCGGGCGGTCCCGGCGCCACCTGCCCCCGTCCCGGCGACCCCGGCGCGATCCGAGCCGGTCCGGGCGGCCCCGGTGCCACCTGCACCCGCCGCCCCGCGGCCCCCGCCCCCACACTCCCCGAACGCCTCCGCCGCAGCCCCCCACTCACCCGCTGCCGCCGCCAACTGCCCCTCCGCGTAGCGCCTGCGCCGCCACGTCACGCGGTAGTCCGGGGGGAGCGACGTGAGATGCGTCAGCGCCGTCGGCCAGTCGGCGGACTCCGATGCTGTCACCGCCGCCTCGTACACGCGGTGGCGCAGCTCGCTCAGCCAGGGTTCCGCGTCGCAGCCCCGCTCGGCCGCCGCGGCGAGGTCGGTGAGGGCCGTCGGCCAGTCGCCGTTGTCCGCCGCGTGCCGCCCGCGCGCGTACCGCAGGCGTACGTCGCTGTCCCGGAAGCCGCCCGCCGCCGCGAAGCCCGCCGCGGCCGCCGCCCAGGTCCCGGCCGCCTCGGCCGCCCGGCCGGTGCAGTAGGCGTGCCAGGCCGGGGACTCGGAGCAGGAGGTCCCGGCGCCGCCGAACGCGTCGCGGGCCTTCGCCCAGTGCCCGCGTGCCGCGGCGGCCCGCCCCCGTACGTACGCCGCGCGGCCCACCGCGTCGCCGACCCCCGCGCACGCGCCGTACGCCGTCTCGGCCGCCTGCCAGTCCCCGGCCTCCTCTGCGTCGCGCCCGCCCACGTACGCGGCGTACGCCGTGGCCGCCACGTGCCCGGGCCGCAGGGCCAGCACGGCGGCGTACGCGGCGGCGGCCTCGGTCAGGGCGCCCGCCTCCCTGGCCCGCTCGGCGGTCTCGAAGGCGCGCGCCACGTCGAGTTCGGCGCGGGCCGCGGCATGGCGCGCCACGACGCCCCTGGGCCCCTCGGGGCGCAGCGCGAGCACCTCCTCGTACCGGCCGATCGCGGTGGCCCAGTCCGCACGGGCCTCCGCCGCGACCGCCTCGTCGACGAGCGCGGTCACTCGCGCGAGCACCTCGACCTCCGCCGCGAGACAGCCGGGCAGCGGCCCGGGCAGCGCCTCGCGCACCACCTCCAACTGCGCGGCCGCGCCCGCCGCGTCCCGCTCGGCGGCGAGCAGCGCGCAGAGCTTCTGCACCTCGGGCCAGGCCAGTTCGAAGGCGGCCTCCGCCCGCATCCACCGCTGCTCGTCCTCGTAACTGCGGGTCGGCGTCCGCAGCGTGCGCCGCACCTGCGCCCAGTGCCCGAGGTCCCGCTGGAAGCGCGCCGCGCCGATCAGGACGGTCGAGTCGACGTGCCCGACGGGGCTCTTGAAGGTGCGAAGCGCCTCCGCGCCCTCGCGCAGCGGATCGGCGGCCGTCGCGTCCTCGTCACGCACCTCGCGCGCCTTGAACAGCCAGCCCTGACGGCACTCCTCGTGCAGGAAGAGCGCGGGCGTCGCCCACTCCACCGCGGTGTGTTCCGGCTGGTGGGAGATGCGCAGCCGGGCGGCGGCCATGGACTCGTCGATGGTCCTGTTGGCCGCGATGCCCTTGAACAGCTCGGGCCCGAACGCGCCCGCCACCACGTCGCTGACCCGCCCCCGCATCGCCACCACGGCGGGCACGCCCCCGCCGATCAGCGCCTGGGCGAGCCCGGAGAACGGCTCCATGCTCGAACTGTCCGCCCCCGAACAGAGGTTGAGCGCGACGAGCCGCAGCTGCTGCGCCTTGAGGAGCAGCCCGCTCAGCAGGTCGGCGGGCACCCGGTCGACGCCGCCACCGCCACCGCCTCCGCCGCCGCCTCCGCCACCGCCTCCGCCTCCGCCGCCGTCCGCCTCCAGCGACACCACGCCCTTGCCGAGCTCGTGGTCGTACTCGCCGTGCGCGATCAGCAGGACGGCCGTGGGCAGTTCGGTGTCCGCGCCGAGTGCCGCCACCAGGCGCGCGCGGGTGGCCCGTTCGACGACCTTGGTCTGTACGGCCACTTCGGAGAGCCCCTCCTTGAGCGCGGCCACCTCCGCCGTCGCGCGCAGCGGCGGCAGACCGGCGGGCGAGGCCCAGGCCACCACGAGCCGGATCACGCTCGGCTGGTCGGCCGCGTCGGGAAGGCGTCGGCCGAGCGGCCCGCCGGGCAGTGAACGCACCAACGAATAGCCGTGGTTGAGCGCGAGCGACTGCTGCGGGCTGCCCGGCGGCGCGCACAGCGACTCCACGGGGAGGTCGCGCAGCTCGGGCGGCAGGTCGAAGCGGACGCGCAGCCCGCGCGGCGGCCGCATCCGCTGGGCGCGGTCGAGGGCGGTGTCGACACAGAGGCCGACGCGGCCCCCGATCCCTTCACCGACGGCGCCGTCCGCATCCCCGTAGACGCCGAGCTCCGCGCCACCGCAGTCTCCGCCTCTGTCCCCGTTTCTGTCTCCGTCCCTGTCTCTGTCTCTGCCGAACAGCAGGTGGAACACCCCTCGCCCGAGCGTCCGCAGCTGTTCCACCGTGTGCTGCGAGCCCATCGGCGCGAGGCCGAGCTCGGCCGAGACGAGACGGTCCCACTGCTCGCGGAACGCCGCGGGCTCACCTGTCACGGCGATCACCTCGGCCGCGGCCGCCGGGCCGTTGGCCACGACCAGGTAGCGGCCCGCGCCGACGCGGCGGACCCGGATGCGGAGTTCCTCGTACGCGAGCACGGCCGTCACCGCCCGCTCTCGTCGGGCTGCCACATGACGTGATCGAGGTCGGCGACGGCGGCCTCCCGCTGTTCCTCCAGGTCGGGATCGGCGGGGAAGTAGGCGAGTGCGGCGGTGAGTTGGTCGATGGCCTCGCGCAGTGTGTCCCGCGCGCCGGACAGGCTCCCCGAACTCCAGCGGGCCGCGGCGAGCCCGCGCAGCACGATGCCGAGGCTGACCTGTGCCCGCAGGAGGTGCGGATTGAAGGCCACGGAACGCCGCAGGTCGGCGACGGGCTCGTCCAGGAGCGAGGACTCGTCGTTCGCCACGGAGATGCCGCGGTCGGCGAGCACCCGGGCCAACTGGCCCTCCAGGCGGCCGCGTTCATTTGCCCCGATCACGGACCGGGTCGCCTCCAGCGTGTCCACCGCGAGGCTCAGCCGCCCCACGCGGTGCGCGTCCCGTGCGGCGCCGAGTGCCATGTCGACGATCGCGGTCTGCGTCTCGCGGTAGCGCTCCAGTTCTCTGCTGTGGACCAGGGCGCGCCGCCAGTACGCCGCGGCGGCCCTGAAGTCCGGGCGTGCGGCGGTCAGTTCGGCGCGCCCCATGCTGAGCCGCGCCTCCAGGGCGAGGCCGCGCGCGTCCAGGGCGAGCCTGTGGTGCTTGCCGGGCAGCCCGGCGTATCCGGGGTTCAGCTCGTCGAACCGCGCGCAGTCCGGCTCGCACACGCCCCCCGATCCCGGCCCGCCGCGCTTCCGGCAGCCGGGGCAGCGCAGCTCGGCGAGCGCGGCCAGCGCGTCGGCGGCCTTGTGCTGCCCCAAGAGCAGCTGGGCAAGGCCGAGTTCGGAGAAGGCGTACGTCAGGGAGGTGTAGGTGGCCGGGGCATACGTGGGGGGAGCGGGCGTCGAATCGGCGCTGGGCGCTCCGGTGGCGGATGCCGCGACGCTCGCCTGGAGCGTCGCCTGGAGCGCGCGTTCTTCCTGCGCGGCGGCGAACGCGCCGAACTCCGCGGTCCTGCCCAGCTCGGCGACGCGGAGGGGTCCGCAGAACAGCGGCCCCCCGTCGCCCTCGGCGGACGGCAGACCCCCGACACCCGCGAGCAGCTTCGCCGCGTCGGCCTCGCGCTGGAGCAGCGGGCCGGGGGCGACGCGGGTACCGATGTCACCGTCGGGCATGCGCCGTTCGAGGAACTCGCGCAGCCCCGCGCGCAGGCCGGGGATCAGGGAACGCTCCACGGGCACGCCGTACCGCCGCGCGGCACTGACGCGCACGCGCTCCCAGAACCCGTCGTCGTAGAGCAGGGACGCCCACGCGGCGACACACGACTCCCAACGTGAACCCTGGTCACGGGAGGCGGAGTTGAGCAGCACAAGCGCGAGGGCATGCGTCACCCGATGATCGGCAGGATCCCGCCGAGCGGCCTCCCGAAGCCCCCCAACAGCAACTTCCCGCCAGGCACAGGGCCCGCTCGGCCTGTTCCGCCTGCGTGGCTCGCTCAGCTCGCCCTGCCCGCTCGGCTGGCGCTGGCTGCTCTGCTCGGTCTGCCTGTTTGGCCTGTTGTGCTCGCTGTGGCCGTTTGGCGTGGTCTGTCCGGCAGGCGCGCTCTGGTGGCTTGGCTCGTGCTGCCCGCTCGGTGTGGTTTGCCCGCCCTGCCCGCTCGGCTGGTGCTGGTTGCTGTGTTCGGTCTGCCTGTTTGGCCTGTTGTGCTCGCTGTGGCCGTTTGGCGTGGTCTGTCCGGCAGGCGCGCTCTGGTGGCTTGGCTCGTGCTGCCCGCTCGGTGTGGTCTGCCTGCCCTGCCCGCTCGGCTGGTGCTGGTTGCTGTGTTCGGTCTGCCTGTTTGGCCTGTTGTGCTCGCTGTGGCCGTTTGGCGTGGTCTGTCCGGCAGGCGCGCTCTGGTCGCTTGGCTCGTGCTGCCCGCTCGGTGTGGTCTGCCTGCCCTGCCCGCTCGGCTGGCGCTGGCTGCTCTGCTCGGCCTGCCTGCTTGGCTCGTTGTGCTCGCCCTGGCCGTCAGGCTCGTCTTGCCTGCTTGGCCCGCCGTGCTCGCTCGGGCTGCTCGGTGCGGTCTGCCTGCTGTGCTCGCTCGGCGCGCCCTGCCTGCCCGGTCCGTTGTGCTCGCTCTGGCCGCTCGGCGTGCTCTGCTCGCTCGGCTCGCACCGCTCGGCCTGCCCACTTGGCCCATTGGGCCCGCCTTCCCCGCCTTGCCCGCTCGGCTGGCCCTGGCCGCTCTGCTTGCCTTGCTCGCTGGACTCGCTCTGGCCGTCCGGCTCGTCGGGCTCGCCCGGCCCGCTCTGGCCGCTCCGCTCGCCCTGCCAGCGTGACCCCTGTCCGCTCGGCTCGCTCTGGCCAACTGACTTGGCCGGTCCACTTGGCCCGCTTTCCCCGCACCGCTGGCCCTGCCCGCTTGGCCCGCCCGCGCCGCCCGGCTCGTCCTGCTCGCCCAGCCCCCTCCGCTCCCGCCTCCCCTTCTGCCCGGCCTCCCCGTTCTCCCCGTTCTCCCGGCCCCCCTCGCCCCGCACGAGAATCGCCGCGTACAGCGGGGCGAACCCCCCAGGGTCCTGGTCGAGGCCCCAGGCCGCCTCCAGCAGCGCCGCAGCCCGGTCGCCGCCGCGCGGCCCCGCGGCCGCTCCTGTCACCGCCTCCGGCTCCGCCCCCGCTCGCGCCACCGCAACCGCCGCCGCGCGCAGCCGCAGGGCCACCTCGCGTGCCGGGCGGCCGGACAGGGCCGCGAGGGTCCAGTGGGCCTCCTCGTCCAGGGGGGCCGTGCGGGACGCGGCGAGGAGGTCGGTGCGGGCGGACTCGGGGTGGCCCGCGCGGGCGTGTACGTAGGCGCGTTGGATCAGGCTGCGGGGGTGCGGGACGACGCAGGCCAGTGCGGCGGTCAAGTGGGTCTCCGCGGTGGTCAGGTCGCCCCGGTGCGCGGCCGCGCAGCCCAGCCAGTGCAGGGGGCCCGCGGCATGGGGGCGTAGGCTGCGCGCCCGCTCGAACTCCGCGACGGCCGCGTCGAGTTCACCGGCGGCCAGCCGCACGCGGCCCGCCCCGGTGTGCGCCCGCGCCGCGACGCGGAGGGCGGACTCCGCGTCGTCGCCGTCGACCAGCGCGAGCGCCTCGTGGAAGTGCTTCTCGGCGGCGGCCGCTTCGCCGCGGCGCAGCGCCGACTCGCCGTCGATACAGGCCTGTTCGGCTCGGTCCCGTTCCGTGTGCGCGGTCACAGTCAGCCGGTGGCCTCGTCAAGGACCGACCGCCAACGGCCCAGCGCGCGGTCGTAGTGCAGCGGGCCCACGGCGAACTCCGTGAGGTCGAGCCCGACGAGCCGGTCGTACGCCTCCGCGGGCAGGTCCGGTTCGAGGACGACGTCCAGGCCGGTCGCCTGGTCCCGCAGCACCAGCGGCCGGGCGGGACGCGCCGCACCGAGGGCGCCGGGCGCTGGCTCCGCGGGGCGCGCGGCTTTGCGGACGACACCCTTGAACGCCTCGTACGCGTCCTTGACCGCCTCCGCCCCGAGACCGCTCAGGAACGCCTGGAGGGGCAGGGACACCAGGACGATCCAGGGGATGTCGGCCGCGCCGCGGTGGTCCAGGGTGCGGCGGACCCGGGCCGGTGGCGCACCGAGGGCGTCGAGCGCGGCCACCAGCTCCCGGCGCAGGCCGTCGGGGACCTCTTGGTCCAGGAGCAGCTCCGCTCGCGGCGGCGCGTCGGTCATGGAGGGGGTTCCTTCCGGGGGCGTGACGGCAGCCTAGAGGCGGCGATCGCGCTCACGCCGGGAAACGGGTGATTCCGTGGGACGTCCACCAGCGCCGGTGAGAGGAGCGGGGCCGGTACCGGAGTGGACCGGGGCGGCGCCCCATACCCTCGCGTGCTCCCCGCGCGCCCCACCACGCGCCCGATTCACGCGATGGTGCGATCATGTGCCTCTGCCCGGATGCCCGCCGAGGGCCCCGGGTATGGCCGGGCCATGACGCAGCCGTTCACACTCCCGCACTTCTACCTGCCGCATCCCGCGCGGCTCAACCCCCACCTCGAAGAAGCACGCGCGCACTCCACCCGATGGGCGCGCGACATGGGCATGCTGGAGGGCTCGGGCGTCTGGGAGCAGAGCGACCTGGAGGCTCACGACTACGGCCTGTTGTGCGCGTACACGCACCCGGATTGCGACGGTCCGGCCCTCTCGCTGATCACCGACTGGTACGTGTGGGTCTTCTTCTTCGACGACCACTTCCTGGACATGTTCAAGCGCACCCAGGACCGTGCCGCGGGCAAGGCCCATCTGGACCGGCTGCCCCTCTTCATGCCGATGGACCTCGCCACCCCCGTGCCGGAGCCGCGGAACCCGGTCGAGGCGGGCCTCGCCGACCTGTGGGCGCGCACGGTCCCCGCGATGTCGGTGGACTGGCGCCGCCGCTTCGCCCGGTCCACCGAGCACCTCCTGAACGAATCCCTGTGGGAGCTCTCCAACATCAACGAGGGGCGGATCGCCAACCCCGTCGAGTACATCGAGATGCGCCGCAAGGTGGGCGGCGCGCCCTGGTCCGCGGGGCTCGTCGAATACGCGACCGCCGAAGTGCCCGCCGCGGTCGCCGACTCCAGGCCGCTGCGGGTGCTGATGGAGACGTTCTCCGACAGCGTCCATCTGCGCAACGACCTCTTCTCGTACCAGCGCGAGGTCCAGGACGAGGGCGAGCTCAGCAATGGAGTGCTCGTTCTGGAGACCTTCTTCGACTGCACGACACAGGAGGCGGCCGACACCGTCAACGACGTGTTGACCTCGCGGCTGCACCAGTTCGAGCACACGGCGTTCACCGAAGTGCCCGCCATCGCCCTGGAGAGGGGCCTCTCGGCGCCCGAGGCGGCCGCGATCGCCGCCTACACACGGGGACTTCAGGACTGGCAGTCCGGCGGCCACGAGTGGCACCTGCGCTCCAGCAGGTACATGAACGAGGGCGCGCTGGGCAGCGGAGGACCTGGCGGCCCCACCGGCATCGGCACGTCGGCCGCCGACGTGGGCGCGCTGCTCGCCGCGGCGGGGGCGGAGCGGCTGCGCTCCTTCACGCACGTGCCGTTCGAGCGGGTGGGACCGTCGCAAGTGCCGGACATCTACATGCCGTTCGAGGTCACCCTCAACCCTGGCCTGGACGGTGCCCGGCGCCGGATCACCGCTTGGGCGCACGCGATGGGCATCCTTGCGGAGGGCGTCTGGGACGAGGACAAGCTCGACGCCTACGACGTGCCGCTGTGCGCCGCGGGCCTCGACCCGGAGGGCACCGAGGAGGCGCTCGACCTCAGCTCCCAGTGGCTGGTCTGGGGCACCTACGCGGACGACTACTACCCCCTTCTCTTCGGCCACGGCCACGGCCTCGGTCACGGCTTCGTCGCCGCGAAGGCGTGCACCGAGCGGCTCCACGCGTGCATGCCGCTGGAGGGCGTCCCGACGGTCGTGCCCGTGAACGCCCTGGAACGGGGCCTCGTCGACCTGTGGCGGCGTACGGCAGGGGAGATGGCGCCCGAGCGGCGGCGGACCCTGCGGGACTCCGTGGACGTGATGCTGGAGAGCTGGCTGTGGGAACTCTCCAACCAGCTGCAGAACCGTATCCCCGACCCGGTCGACTACCTGGAGATGCGCCGTGCCACCTTCGGCAGCGACCTCACCATGAGCCTGTGCCGCATGGGACACGGACCCGCCGTGCCCGAGGAGATCTACCGCAGCGGCCCGGTCCGCTCCCTGGAGAACGCCGCCGCCGACTTCGGGATGCTCGTGAACGACGCCTTCTCGTACCAGAAGGAGATCGAGTACGAGGGCGAGATCCACAACGCCATCCTGGTCGTGCGGAACTTCTTCGGCTGCGACTACCCGCAGGCGCTCCGCGTCGTGCACGACCTCATGACGCAGCGCATGACGCAGTTCGAACACGTCGTGGCACATGAACTCCCCGTCCTGTACGCGGACTTCGAGCTGACGGACGAGGCCAAGGACACCCTGAACGGCTACGTGGCCGACCTGCGGAACTGGATGGCGGGCATCCTCAAGTGGCACCAGGACTGTCGGCGCTACGGCGCGCGGGACCTGGCCCGGCGGGCGCACGGCTTCGTGCCTGACCGGGTGCCGCGGGTCCCTTCGATCGCGGGCCTGCGCTGACACCGGCCTCACCAGTTCCACCAGCCCCACCGGCCCCGCCGGTGGGGCTCGTTCGGATGGTTTCATCCGGAATGCTGGGTTCGTGGAACTTCCCTGGTGCGTGAGGAGTCCTTTGAAGTGAAGGCGGCCATCGACCGGCCGCGACATGGGGGATGAACAGGGATGAACACGGGGGTGTTCGATCTTGACCGACATCATTGACCACATCACCGACCGCATCACGGGCCGACTGCTCGGCGACGAGCCCGAGCCCGGGGCGGCGGCCCAGGCCGACGGCGAACTGGAGCCCTTCGTGGCGCCGTTGACCGTCCCGCCGGTGCTGCGGCCCGACAACGCGGACGTGCGCGAGGAGACGGAGATCGCGCTGCGCCCCGCCTGGGTGCGCCTGCACCCGCAGCTGCCACCGACCCTGATGTGGGGGTACGACGGCGCGGTGCCGGGCCCGACCATCGAGGTGCGCCGGGGACAGCGCATCCGCATCGCCTGGACCAACCGCATCCCGAAGGGCTCCGAGTTTCCCGTCACGGCCGTCGAGGTGCTCCGCGGCGACCCGAAGAAGGACCCCTCGCCGGGCACGCTGCCCGGCCGCGCGGGCGTCGAGCCGAACAAGGACGTGGCGGCGCTGCCCGCCTGGGCCGTGACCCATCTGCACGGCGCACAGACGGGCGGCGGCAACGACGGCTGGGCGGACAACGCCGTGGGGTACGGCGACGCGCAGCTCTCCGAGTACCCGAACGACCACCAGGCGGTCCAGTGGTGGTACCACGACCACGCCATGAACATCACCCGGTGGAACGTCCAGGCGGGTCTGTACGGCACCTACCTCGTCCGGGACGACGAGGAGGAAGCGCTCCAACTGCCCCGCGGCGACCGGGAGATCCCGCTCCTGCTCGCCGACAGGAACCTGGACACGGACGCCGACGGGCGGCTGAACGGACGCCTGCTGCACAAGACCGTCATCGTCGACCCGAAGAACGCCGAGACGGGCAAGCCGGTCTCGCTGCCCTTCACCGGCCCCTACAGCACGGTCAACGGCCGCATCTGGCCGTACGCGGACGTGGACGCGGCCTGGTACCGCTTCCGCCTGGTCAACGCGTCGAACGCGCGCGTGTACGACCTGGTCCTCATCGACGAGGACGACAATCCGGTGACCGGCGTCCTGCATCAGATCGGCAGCGACGGCGGGCTCCTGCCGCGCCCCGTGCCGGTGGACTTCGACGGCGCGCTGCCGACGCTCACCGTCGCGCCCGCGGAGCGGATGGACCTGCTCGTCGACTTCAGGGAGCTCGCGGGCCGCAGCCTTCGCCTGGTCAACAAGGGCCGCGCCCAGGCCCCCGGCGTGCCCGACGTGGCGAACGACGTGCGCTATCCGCAGGTCATGGAGTTCCGGGTGGGCGAGTGCGCCGAGCCGGACACGTTCGAACTGCCGGAGGTCCTCTCCGGCTCGTTCCGCCCGCTCTCGCACGACATCGAGCACGGCCACCGGCTGATCGTGCTGACCCCGCCCGCCACGAAGGGCGGCGGCGGCCACCCGGAGATCTGGGAGATGACCGAGATCGAGGAGCCCGGAGACCTCCGGTTCCCGACCGAGGGGATCATCCAGGTGCGCGGCGCCGACGGCAAGGTGAAGACGTACCGAAGGACCGCCCGCACGTTCAACGACGGCCTCGGCTTCACCATCGCCGAGGGCAGCCACGAGCAGTGGAGCTTCCTGAACCTCGCGGTGAACCCGCCGGTGACCCACCCGATGCACATCCACCTGGCGGACTTCCAGCTCCTCGGCAGGGACGCGTACGACGTCTCGGGCTTCGACGTCACCGTCGGCGGCACCCGCACGCCGATCACCTTCAACCCGGACCGGCAGATCCCGCTGGCCCCCAACGAGCGCGGCTGGAAGGACGTGTTCCTGGTGCCCGGCGGCCAACAGCTGCGCGTGATGGGCAAGTTCGACGGAGCGTACGGCCGGTTCATGTACCACTGCCACCTCCTCGAGCACGAGGACATGGGCATGATGCGGCCGTTCGTCGTGCTGCCGAAGGAGGCACTGAAGTTCGACCACGGCGCGGGGCACGGCGGACACGGCGGGCACGCGGCGTAGGCCCGGCGGGCGGGCCGCACAGCTGGACGTCACCCGTTCGTGAGGCGTCGGGGCCGGGTCACGCCGGGTAGGGCTGTGGCCGGAGGCGAGCCATGGATGACACCGCGTTGCGTCCCAAGCCGATGCCGGGTGGGCACTCCGCCACCGGCCGAACGGAATCCGACCGCAAGTCCGCCAAGTGGCGCCTCGGGGGTTCCGGCGGGAACCCCCGGGGCCGTCGGAGCCCCGGCCCGCCCGGCGGGAAGGGGCACAGGACGCACGCCCTGAGGCGGCGCGGCAGGCGCCTGACGGCCCTGCTGTCCGGCCTGCTCGTCGCCGTGGTCCTGGTGCTCTCGGGCATCGGGCTCGGCACGGTGAGCGCCACCGTCATCGGCATGAGCAAACTCGCCGAGATGCGGAAGGCGGCGCCGCCACCGGGTGCGCTCGGCGGGCCCGGCGGTCCTGCCGCGGCCAAGCCCTCCGCCGGGGGAGGCGGCACGCGGCAGCCGACCGCGTCCCCCGGTCCCGGCGGCCCGCACCGGAGCACCGCCCCCGCCAGGCCCGCCGCCCTCGGCGTCGAGGCCGTCGACGCCGAGCGCGGCCCGGGCGCCCTGCTCGTCGGCGTGCACGTCCCGGGGCCCGGATACACCGCGGGACTCGTACGCGGCGACACCCTGCTCGCGTTCGGCGGGACCCGAGTCCGTTCGGCGGCCGCCCTCGCCTCGGCGGTCGCCGCCGCGCGCCCGGGCAAGAGGGTGACGCTGACGGTCCGCCACGAGGGCGGCGGGCGCCAGGTGCTCTCGGTACGGCCGGGCATCGTGACCTGAGCCGGGCCGGGCGGACCGGCCGGGTGGGCTGGCCGGGGCTGGCCGGGCCGGGTTCGCGGGCGCGCCCCGGTGCGGGCAGGATGCTGGCGTAGACACCAGGAGGTCTCATGAGCAGCGCGCCCGCGCCCAGCACCGCCGACGAGCCCGTGCCCTTCACGGCTGCCGACTACCGGGCCCGCATGGAGCGGGCCGCCGCCGCGGCGGCCGACGCCGGTCTCGCGGGCGTCCTCGTCGCCCCCGGGCCCGACCTGACGTGGCTCACCGGCTACCGTCCCACCGCCGCCACCGAGCGCCTCACCACGCTCGTGCTCGCCGCGGGCCAGGACCCCGTCCTCGTGGTGCCGACCCTGGAGGCCCCGGACGCCGAGCGGGCCGTGGGCGCCGCCGCGCTCACGCTGCGCGACTGGACCGACGGCAAGGACCCGTACGCCGTCACCGCCCCGCTCCTGGACGTGGACGGCCGCTTCGCGGTGAGCGACAACGCCTGGGCGATGCACCTGCTCGGCTTCCAGCAGGCGCTGCCCGGCACCTCCTACGTCTCCCTCACGGAGGCCCTCCCGATGCTGCGCGCGGTCAAGGACGCCGCGGAGCTAGAGCGCCTCGCGGCAGCGGGTGCCGCGGCCGACGCGACGTACGAGGAGATCCAGAAGGTGCCCTTCGCGGGCCGCAGGGAGACGGACGTCGCCGCCGATCTCGCGGAGCTGCTGCGGCGGTTCGGGCACTCCCAGGTCGACTTCACCGTGGTCGGCTCGGGCCCCAACGGCGCCAACCCCCACCACGAGGCGGGCGAGCGCGTCATCGAGCACGGCGACATGGTCGTCCTCGACTTCGGCGGCCTGCTGCACGGCTACGGCTCGGACACCTCGCGCACGGTCCACGTCGGCGAGCCGACCGCCGAGGAACAGCGCGTGCACGACGTGGTGCGCGAGGCGCAGGCGGCGGGCTGCGCGGCGGTCAGGCCGGGCGCGGCCTGCCAGGACGTCGACCGCGCCGCACGCGCGGTGATCACCGAGTTCGGCTACGGCGAGCGCTTCATCCACCGCACCGGACACGGCATCGGCGTCACCACCCATGAACCGCCCTACATGATCGAGGGCGAGGAGCAGCCGCTCGTGCCGGGAATGTGCTTCTCCGTAGAGCCCGGCATCTACCTGCCGGGCCGCTTCGGCGTGCGCATCGAGGACATCGTGACCGTCACGGAGGAGGGCGGGCGGCGCCTGAACAGCACCGCCCGCGAGATGGCGATCGTCAGCTGAGGCCGGTCGTCAGCTGAAGTCCGTGCGCGGCCCCGTGCGCGGTTCGCGGCCCGGGTAGTA
This sequence comes from Streptomyces kanamyceticus, assembly GCF_008704495.1. Classification (NCBI taxonomy): domain Bacteria; kingdom Bacillati; phylum Actinomycetota; class Actinomycetes; order Kitasatosporales; family Streptomycetaceae; genus Streptomyces; species Streptomyces kanamyceticus. Next base: position 2,344,141 of record NZ_CP023699.1, on the reverse strand, counting down.
CGCCAGGACGTCGTACGGATAGGGCAGCGGCCGCGCGCTCACCTTCGTCAGTCGCTCGTGCTGTTCGGCCGTCAACTCCCAGCCGACGGCGCCGAGGTTGTCGCTCAGCTGCTCGACGGACCGCGCCCCGACGATGGGCGCGGTCACCCCCGGCCGCTGGAGCAGCCAGCGCAGCGCCACCTGCGCGGGGGTGTGCCCGGTGTCGTCGGCGATCTCCAGGAGGGCGTCGACCACCTGCCAGGTCTCCTCGGTGTTCCGCCGCTCCCAGGCACCCGAACCCCGCGCCCCCTCGGGCGGGTTGGCCATGCCGCGCCGGAACTTGCCCGAGAGCCAGCCGCCTTGGAGCGGGCTGTACGGAATGACGCCGACGCCCTCGGCCGCGCTCAGCGGCAGCAGCTCCCACTCGATCTCGCGCGCGAGGAGGTTGTACAGCGGCTGCAGACAGGAGTACGGCTCCCAGTCGCGGGCCCGCGCCACGTCGAGGGCCTTCTGCAACTGCGCTCCGGAGATGTTGCTCGCCCCCAAGTAGCGCACCTTGCCCGCCTTCACGAGGGTGTCCAGGGTGGCGAGGGTCTCCTCGATCGGCGTCGTCGCGTCCCACACGTGCGTCTGGTAGAGGTCGATGTAGTCGGTGCCGAGGCGCCGCAGGCTCGCCTCCACCGCCGACACGATGTGCTTGCGGCTCAGGCCGCCCGCGTTGGGGGCGTCGCTCATGGTGGCGAACACCTTGGTGGCGATGACCAGTTCGTCCCTGCGGCGGCCCTTGAGCCAGCGGCCGAGCACCTCCTCCGACACTCCGCGCCCGTACATGTCGGCCGTGTCGATGAAGGTGCCGCCCGCCTCCGTGAACGTGTCCAGCATGCGGTGCGACGTCGCCTCGTCGGCACCGCTGCCGAACATCATCGCGCCGAAACACAGCTCACTGACGCGCAGCCCCGTACGGCCCAGGAAACGCTGCTTCATGACGTGCCCTCCCCTTGGTAGGCCCTCAAGATAGGTGCCGGGCGCGGCGTGCGGGCCCTAGGCGGTGGCCAGGATCACGCACGATTCGGCGGGCAGCCGCACCACCCCGTCCGCGCCGGGAGCGTCGACCGCCTCCCAGGCGGCGAGCACGCGCGCGTGGCGACCGCCAAGGGGCACGGCGACCTCCTCCTTGCCGAGGTTCACGGCGATCCGCAGGTCCCCGCGCCGGAACGCGAACCAGCGGGCGCCCTCGTCGTGGGCGACCCGCACCGACGCCAGATCGGGGTCGGTCAGATCGCCTCGGGTGCGGCGCAGCGCGATCAGTTCGCGGTGCCAGGCGAGCAGGCGCGCGTGGTGTCCCTCGGCGGGCTCGTCCCAGTCGAGGCAGGACCGGTCCCGCGTGCCGTGGTCCTGCGGATCGGGGATGTCCTCCGCGGCCCAGCCGTGCGCCGCGAACTCCCGCCGCCTGCCCTGGCGCACGGCCTCGGCGAGCGCGGGATCGGTGTGGTCGGTGAAGAACTGCCAGGGCGTCGTGGCGCCCCACTCCTCGCCCATGAACAGCATCGGCGTGAAGGGCCCCGTGAGGGTCAGCGCGGCCGCGCAGGCGAGCAGGCCGGGGGAGAGGGCGGCCGCGAGCCTGTCGCCCTGCGCGCGGTTGCCTATCTGGTCGTGCGTCTGCGCGTAGCCGAGGAAGCGGTACGCGGGGGTCCGTGCGCGGTCCACGGGGCGGCCGTGGGCGCGGCCGCGGAACGACGAGTACGTCCCGTCGTGGAAGAAGCCGTGCGTCAGCGTCTTGCCGAGCGCGGCCAGCGGGGCCCGCGCGAAGTCCTCGTAGTAGCCCTGCGCCTCGCCCGTGAGCGCGGTGTGCAGGGCGTGGTGGAAGTCGTCGTTCCACTGCGCGTGGAGCCCGAGGCCGCCGACGGCGCGCGGCGTGACGACCCGCGGATCGCCCAGGTCGGACTCGCCGATCAGGGACAGCGGCCTGCCGAGCTCGTCGGCCAAGGAGTCGACGGCGGCGGAGAGTTCCTCCAGGAAGTGGCACGCGCGCGTGTCGCGCAGCGCGTGCACCGCGTCGAGCCGCAGGCCGTCGATCCGGTAGTCCCGCAGCCAGGCGAGGGCACTGCCGATCAGATACGCGCGCACCTCGTCCGAGCCCGGCGCGTCCAGGTTGACCGCCGCGCCCCAGGGCGTCTGGTGGGTCTCCGTGAAGTACGGGCCGAACGCGGGCAGGTGGTTGCCGGACGGGCCGAGGTGGTTGTGCACGACGTCGAGGACGACGCCGAGCCCCAGCGCGTGCGCAGCGTCGACAAATCGTTTCAGCGCCTCGGGGCCGCCGTAGGGCTCGTGGACCGCCCACAGCGACACCCCTTCGTAGCCCCAGCCGTGGCGGCCGGGGAAGGGGCACAGCGGCATCAGCTCCACGTGCGTGACGCCGAGCTCGGCCAGATGCCCGAGCCGGGCGGCCGCCGCGTCCAGCGTGCCCTCGCGCGTGTACGTCCCCACGTGCAGCTCGTACAGGACCGCGTCGCGGATGCCGCGGCCCGCCCAGGGCGTGCGCCACGCGTGGGCGGTGTGCTCGACGACGGCGCTGAGCCCGTCGGGCCCGTCCGGCTGGCGCCGCGAGCGCGGGTCGGGCAGGACGGGGCCGCCGTCCAGCGAGAAGCCGTAGCGCGTGCCGTCCCGGGCCTCCGCCTCCGCCGTCCACCACCCCGCGCGCTCCCCGTCACGCTCCAACGCGCGCGTGTCGCCCGCGCACTCCAGTGCGACCCGCGTGGCTCCCGGTGCCCACACCTCGAACTTCACCGACGGTTCCCCCTCGTCTGATGTCCGTCACCTCGTGCGTCCCATGGTGCGTCAGGAGCGGCGGGCCTGTCGGGAGAAGCGGACGATCAGCCGGGGCCTTCGCGCAATCTGGACACCCGGGCCGGGCTTGGCGGACAATCGCCAGGTGACATCCTCCTTCGAGTTCTCCACATACCCCGCGCGCGTGACGGACGCCGAGCGCGACCGGGCGCTGGACGCACTCAAGGAAGGCGCCGCGCTCGGCAGGCTCTCCCACGACACCTTCCTGCGGCGCATGGAGCTGGTGCTCGCCGCCAGCAAGCCGGACGAACTGGCCGTGCTCACCGCCGATCTGCGCACCGAGAGCCGCTGGCAGCGGATGGTGCTCGGCAGCGTCGAAGCGGTCTCCGGGTTCACGATGAAGCTGCGCAGGGCGTGGCAGGCCGAGCGGCTGCCGAAGCTGGTGCTGCCGTCGCCGGACAGCCCCTACCCGCTACGGATCGGCCGCGACCCGGCCAACGGACTCCGGCTCAGCCACGACACCGTCTCCCGCGTCCACGCGGAGCTGCGCAGGCAGGGCGGCATGTGGGTGGTGCGTGACCTCGGCTCGACCAACGGCACGTCGGTGAACGGCCGCAGGGTGATCGGCGCGGCCGTCGTGCAGGACGGCGACATGGTGAGCTTCGGCCGGATGGCCTTCCGCCTCGCCGCGACCTGATCCGCGGGACCTGATCCGAAGGACGCGTCAGTCGCCCGGCACGCGTGCGTGGCGTGCGGCGGCGAGCGTGGTCCTCGACTGGTGCTCCACCTGGTCCTCCAGCGGTACCCAACGGGCTCTGAAGCGTTCGGCGAAGGCATTGCTCCAGAGCGTCACGAGCCGCTCCAGACGGGGCGCCGCGCGGTCGCCCGCGTCTTCCAGGACCCGCAGCAGCATCGCGGCCGCGCGCAGCGGCAGTCGGCGGCCGAAGGCGTCCACGCTCCCGATGTACGCCATGCTCGTGCCCGCGGGCGGCAGCCGCCCCCAGTCGTCGGCGAGCCCCGGGACCAGGGCGAGGGCCCAGCGCGACGCCCGCAGCAGCGGCCCGTCGGCGCCCGCGGGCAGCCGGGGCAGCGCCTCGCCGAGGATCTCCTCGACCAGGCCCGCGTCCCGGCGAAGGCGTCGGGCCAGGACCCGCATCGCCCGCACCGGGGACGGGTGCGCGGCGGCGTCGTCGACCAGGTCGCTCGCCCACATCGGCACCTCGACGATCGCGGTGCGGCCGCCGTACCGGTGGGCGTGGTGCCAGGTGGTGAGCCGGGCGTCCTCCGGCAGGCTCGGATAGGCGGCGTCCACGCCCGGGGCGGGCAGGATGTGTACGCCGGGTCCGGAGGCCGGCCAGCCCGCCGCGTCCGACGCCCCCGCCTCGACCGGAATGTGCAGCTCGGCCGCCGACTTGGCGAACGGCTCGGCGAGCCCCGGGATGTCCTTCGTCAACTGCACCCAGCTGCCGCCCAGATCGGTGCCGTGCAGGGACACCTGCAAGTAGGGGCGCAGCTCGTCGATGACCGAGGTCAGGGCGCGGGTCTCGGGAGGCAGCAGGGCCGGTGGCAGCACGGAGGGCGACCACTCGGGCTGCTCGGGCCCCGCCGGGCGGAAGAAGTTCCGGTGGTAGTCCAGGAGCGTGCGCGGGGCGGGCGTGCGGTGCAGGTGCGCGCCGTCCGGGTCCGCGCAGAGCAGGAAGTGCCAGGAGGTGTCGGCGCGAAGACGCCGGTCGCGCAGAGTCCACTCGGCGAGGTGCAGCAGGGTGGAGCCGCCGGTCGGTTCGTTGGCGTGCGCCCCCGCGACGACGAGGACGGCGCGGGCGGACCGGCCCACGGAGAGCAGGTGCAGCGGCCTGCCCGCGCGCGATGTGCCGACCTGCCGCAGGGTGCCCAGGTCAGGCCGGTGGGCGACCAACTGCCTGGCGGACGAGGTGAGTTCCGGAACACTGGGATAGCGCTGCACCGCCAGTTGACTCACCCCCGTCTGGTCCGCCACTGACGCAATCCGCAGTACGCCACGCCCCGGGTGCGGTGTCAAGGTCACCTGCGCGCCCGTCGCACGCGGGGCGCGCCCGTCACTCGTACGGACGTACGGAACCTGCGCCGAGCGCCCCCCGGTGGTGCTCTTGACACACCCGCGCGGCCCCACGCCGCGCCGACCCCCAGGCGGGAACCTCGCGATGCGCTGCTTCCCCGACCCCCCACCCGAACCGATGGCGGACGGTCGGAGCGTCCCGGCCGCCGCCGCGGTGGCCGTCCGGCGCGGGGCTGCCCCTGCCCCCTTCACCGGTAGCGGACGCCATCCGGGCCCCCAGGGCGCCAACGCCCCCCACGGAGGCCCTCCCCTCCTGGCCAGCCTGATGGCGCCCGGTGTCAGACGTGATCCGTATCCGCTGTACCGCGTGCTGCGCGAGGGATTTCCCCTCGTGCGGGACGACGCCACGGGGGCGTGGCTCGTCAGTCGGTATCGGGACGTGTGCGCCGCGCTCGCGAGGCCGCGGCTCGTCGTGCCGCCGCCGGGGCGGACCCTCGCGCACATGGAGGGGGCCACGCACCTCGCGCACCGCGCGCTCGTCTCGCCCGCGCTGCGCGGCCGCGCCCTCGCGGCGCTCGCCGCGGGCACCTCGCGCAGCGCTTACGTCCTGGCCCGCCGCATCGCCGCACGGCGCGAGGCCGACCTCGTCGCCGAGTTCTGCCGGTGGCTGCCGACCGCCGCGGCCGTCGCCGCGCTCGGCCTGCCCCGCGAAGACGCCGCCCGCGTCCAGGAGTTGTGCCGCGACGGGCTCACCCACCTCGGCGGCGGGCGCCAGCGGGACCTCGATGCCTGTCTGCGGCCCCAGCTGGCGCGCCGCAGGGCCCACCCGGGCGACGACCTGCTCTCCGTCCTGTGCACCGCCGAGATCGACGGACGCCCGCTGTCCGACGAGACCGTGACGGGCGTCGCGGGGACCCTGCTCGGCGGCGGGGGCGAGGCCACGGCGCTCGGGCTCGCCTCGCTCCTCGCCAATCTCCTCGACCATCCGGGGCAGTTGGCCCTCCTCAGGGAGCGCCCCGAGCTGATACCCGGGGCGTGGGCGGAGTCGCTGCGCCGCGACCCGGCCGCCCACGTGGTGCTGCGCCGCGCGGCCCGCCCGGTCACCGTGGCGGGTGTCCCGCTGCCCGCGGGGGCGGTCGTGGCCTGCCTGGTCGGCTCGGCGGGCCGCGACCCCGCACGGTTCGCGGAGCCGGACCGGTACGACATCTTCCGCGCGGACCCCGGCCGCCACGCGTTCGGCGCGGGCCGCCACTCCTGCCCGGGCGCCGAGCTCGCGGGCCTCACCGCCGAGTACGGACTGCGGGCCCTGCTCGACGCGCTGCCTGGCCTGCGCTGGGCGCCGGGGTTCCGGCCGGCGCCCCAGGGGCTCCTGACGCGCGGGCCGCGCACACTCCTCGTACGCCCCGGGTGACCTCGCTACTCCTCGTCGACGTCGACACGCGTGAGGAGCACGACAGGGGATTCGGCGAAGAGCGTCGCCACGCGCGTGTGCCCGTCGAACTCCCGCTCCGGAGCGAGCACATCGACCCACCGGCCCACCGGTAGCGCCAGCTCCGTCTCCCGCCAGCCCCCGGCCTCCGCCAGCCGCAGCGAAAGCCGCGTCACGGCCACCACGACCTCTCCGGAGCGTGCGTACGCCACACAGTGCGCCGCGCCAGGCCCCTCGGCGGTCAGCGGCTCGTACGTCGCGGCGCCCCCGAACAGCTCGGGCCGCCGCACGCGCAGGCGCAGCGCCGCCGCGGTGAGCGCGAGCTTCTCCTCCGAGAGGTCCCAGCGCTCCCGCTGGGCGTCGAGCCGTTCGAGGACGTGCGGCTGGAACCGCGCGGGCCCGCGGTTGTCCGGGTCGACCAGGGCGCGGTACTCGCCCTCGGTGCCCTGGTAGAGGTCGGGCACCCCGGGCATCGTCAGATGCACCAGCGCGGCGCCGAGGACGATCGCCCGCACATGGGGGACCAGTTCACGCGCGAAGGACGCGACGGCGTACAGCGGGGGCCCGCAAGGACCCGCGTCGGCGAACGCGGTCACCGCCTTCTCGTACGCCTCGTCGGGCTCCGTCCAGCTGGTGTGCAGACCCGCCTCGCGCACGTGCTTGAGGAGCGCGTTCTGCAGCCGCATGTCGTACGGGAAGCCGAAGCCGACCGCGGTCTGCCAGGCCGCCCAGGCCAGTTGGGGATCGGGCGCGCACGCCCCGCCCACGCGCGTGGTCTGCTCGGTCAGCTCGACGAGGAGGTCCGCCCACCGCCGTGGGCACTGCGTGAGGACGGCGATGCCCGCGCGCACGTCCGCGCTGCGCTTGGTGTCGTGCGTCGAGAGCACCGTGCCCGAGTAGGGCCAGTCGCGCTGCACGCGCGCGCAGTACGCGTGGAAGGACTCCACGGAGACCGCGGGCCGCTCCGGCGCGCCGCCCACCTCCGCGGCCGAGAGCAGCGGCGCGTGGCGGTAGAACGCGGTGTCCTCGACCGCCTTGGCGCGCAGCGCGGACGCCGTCTGCGCGAACCGCGCGGCGAACTCGGCCACCAAGGCCCCCGGGGCCCCCGAGGCCGTAGAAGGCCCCTCCGCCGTCCCCGCGCGCCCCAGCGCCAAGTCCCTCACGACGTCGACCGCCGCGGCCTCCTCGGGCACGCCGAAGGCCGTCCTGGCCTCATCGGCGGCCCGGGAGGTGAGGACCGTCTCGGGGGCCGCGCCCCCACGGGCGTACGGCCGGTAGACGGGCAGCCGCACGAGCAGCTCCCTGAGGGCGGTGCGCAGCGCCCACGGCGCGTGGTCGCCCAGGGCGGGATCCGCGGCGCAGATCGCGGCGGCCACGCGCGTGAGGCGGTCCACTTCCGCCGCCAGTTCGTACGTGACGACCTTGTACGCGGCGCGGCGCACCGTCGGCGCCCAGTCGCCGCCCCGGTCGGCGGGCGGCGCGGCGAAGCGCCGGTACTGGCCGAGGAGTTCACCGGCGCCCGCCGGATCGGTGAAGACGCCGTCGACGTGGCGCAGCGCGTCGTATCCGGTGGTGCCCGCCACCGGCCAGGCGGCGGGCAGCTGTTCGCCGTCCGCGAGGATCTTCTCGACGACCGTCCAGCGCCCCTCGGTGGCCTCGTGCAGCCTCTGGAGGTACGCCCCGGGGTCCGCGAGCCCGTCGGGATGGTCGATCCGCAGCCCGTCGACGACCCCTTCGCGCAGCAGCCGCAGCACCGTCGCATGGGTCGCGTCGAACACCTCGGGGTCCTCGACGCGCACTCCTATGAGGTCCGAAATGGTGAAGAAGCGCCGGTAGTTGAGCTCCGTGCGGGCAAGGCGCCACCAGGCGAGGCGGTACCACTGCGCCGCCAGGAGCTCCGGCAGCGGCAGCTCTTCGGTGCCCTCGCGGATCGGGAACGCGTGCTCGTGGTAGCGCAGGATCTGCCCGTCGACCCGCAGCCGGGGGAGCTCGTCGCCGATCCTGCCGCCGAGAAACGGCAGCAGGACGCGTCCTCGCTGCGCGTCCCAGTCGATGTCGAACCAGCGCGCGTAGGGCGATTCCGGGCCCTCGCGCAGCACCTCCCACAGCGCGTGGTTGTGGCGCGGCACGGCGGCCATGTGGTTCGGCACGATGTCCACGATCAGCCCGAGCCCGGCGCCCCGCGCGGTGCGCGAGAGGGCCCGAAGGCCCGACTCGCCGCCGAGTTCGTCCCGTACGCGCGCGTGGTCGGTCACGTCGTAGCCGTGCGTGGACCCCGGGACCGCGTCGAGCACCGGCGACAGGTGCAGGTGCGAGACCCCGAGCGAGGCCAGGTAGGGGACGGCCGCCTCGGCGGCGGCGAAGGGGAAGTCGGGCTGCAACTGGAGCCGATACGTGGCGGTGGGTGCGGGCGGCACCGCGGGCCGTGGGCGCTCAGGCGTCATGCGAACGTACGTACCCGCCTGGGCGGCTTTCGTGCCATCGACCCATGCGTGTCTGTCCTACGGCGTCGTTAGCGTCGGACGATGGCTCAGAGCACGCTGGACGCGTATCGCAAGGTGGTCGGGATGACCGGGGCGCTGCTCCCGGTGGTGTCGTTCCTCGGCAGGCTCCCCGTGGCCATGATCCAGTTCGGCAGCGTGCTCCTGGTGACCGAGACCAGCGGATCGCTGGCCACCGGCGGCGTCGTCGCCTGCGCGCTCGCCCTCGGCCAGGTCAGCGCGGGCCCGTTCGTCGGGCGCCTCGCGGACCGGCACGGGCAGCGCACCGTCGTCCTGGTCTGCTCGCTCGGCAACGCCGTGGCCATCGCGGCGTACACCCTGGGCGCCCTGGCGGACCTGCCGACGCCGGGGCTCGTGGCGCTCGGCGTCGTCGCGGGCGCGACGATCCCGGGGATCGGCCCGCTCGCCAGGGCCCGCGTCGTGCCGCTGGTCCGCGCCAAGGGCGGCGACGACAGGGCCGTGGGCACCGTGCTGTCCCTGGAGAGCACGATGGACGAGCTGTCCTTCGTGCTCGGCCCCGCCCTGGTGGGACTCGCGTCGGTGGCGGGACACCCGGCGTACGCCTTCGGGGCGGCCGCGCTTCTTGTCGCCGGCTGCGGGACGGCGTTCGCGCTGCACCCCACGGGGCGTACCGCCAAGGCGGCCGCGGCAGGACCGCCGCGCGCGCGTGGGCCGCGCCTGCCGCTGCCGCTGCCGCGCGAGGTGTACGTCGTGCGGGTCGGCCTCGTCTTCTTGGGGGTGCTGCTCGGCGCCTGCGGGGCGGGGATCACCGCCCTCACGCAGGAGTTGGGGCGGCCGGGCCAGGCCGGGCTCGTCTACGCCGCGATGGGGGTCATGAGCGCCGTCGTGGGGCTCTCGATGGCCGCGCTGCCCGAGCGCTTCGGGCTGCTCGCGCGCTGGCGCGCGGCGACGGCCGCCGCCGTGCTCCTCTCGCTGCCCCTGGTGTGGACGGACAGCCTGGTGGGCCTCTACGTAGTGGTCACTTTCTTCGGCGCGATCTACGCCCCGAACCTCATCACCGGATTCGCGCTCACCGAGCGTGCCGTGCCGCCGCAGCGGCTCGCCGAGGGCATGACGTTCGCGGCGAGCGCCTTCGTCGGCGGCCAGGCGGTCACCCTCGCGGTGGCGGGCAGGATCGCCGAATCCCACGGCGCGGGGGCGGCGTTCGCCCTCGGGAGCGCGGCCGCGGCCGTCGCCTTCGTCATCGCCCTGATCGCCCGCCACGAGCCCCGTGGGGCGCCCGCCAGGATGCCCCATGAAGCTGCTGCGGAGCCGCGCGACCCAGCAGCCGTCACGCCGGACGCTGGAGCACCGTCAGGCACCGGTCGGCCAGCGTGATCCGGTCGCCCGCCCGCACCTTCTGGCCCGTGTCGGGCGGCACCCCGTCCTCCAGCGCCGTGTCGACCACGACCTGCCACTGACGGCCGTGGTTGACCGGCACCACGAACTCCAGGGGCTCCGGTGACGCGTTGAACATCAGCAGGAACGAATCGTCGGTGATCCGCTCGTCGCGCGGCCCCGGCTCCGAGATCGCGTTGCCGTTCAGGAACACGCTCAGCGCCCGCGCCTGCGAGGCACTCCAGTCGCCCTCCGTCATCTCGTCGCCCTCCGGCGTGAACCAGGCGATGTCGGAGAGCTCGTCGTGGGTGCCCTGCACGGGCCTGCCGTGGAAGAACCGGCGCCTGCGGAAGACCGGATGGTCGCGCCGGAGCATGGCCATCGCGCGCGTGAAGGCGAGCGGCGAGCTCTCGCCCTCCGGCCAGCGCACCCACGCCACCTCGTTGTCCTGGCAGTAGGCGTTGTTGTTGCCGCCCTGGGTGCGCGCGAACTCGTCGCCGTGGCTGAGCATCGGCACGCCCTGGGAGAGCATCAGCGTGGCGATGAAGTTCCGCATCTGCCGCGCCCGCAGCGCGAGCACGCCGGGATCGTCCGTCTCGCCCTCCGCGCCGCAGTTCCAGGACCGGTTGTGGCTCTCGCCGTCCTGGTTGCCCTCGCCGTTGGCCTCGTTGTGCTTGTCGTTGTACGCGACGAGGTCGTGCAGCGTGAAGCCGTCGTGGCAGGTGGTGAAGTTGATCGAGGCCAACGGGCGCCGCCCGTCGTCCTGGTAGAGGTCGGACGAGCCGGTGAGCCGGGACGCGAACTCCGCGAGCGTGCGCTGCTCGCCCCGCCACAGGTCGCGGACCGTGTCGCGGTACATGCCGTTCCACTCGGTCCACAGCGCGGGGAAGTTGCCCACCTGATAGCCGCCCTCGCCGACGTCCCAGGGCTCGGCGATCAGCTTCACCTGGCTCACCACCGGGTCCTGCTGCACCAGGTCGAAGAAGGACGAGAGCCGGTCCACCTCGTGGAACTGCCGCGCCAGGGTGGCCGCGAGGTCGAAGCGGAACCCGTCGACGTGCATGTCCGTGACCCAGTGCCGCAACGAATCCATGATCATCTGGAGGACGTGCGGCGACCGCATCAGGAGCGAGTTGCCCGTCCCCGTGGTGTCCATGTAGTAGCGGGGATCGTCCGTCAGGCGGTAATACGAGGCGTTGTCCAGGCCCTTGTAGGAGAGCGTGGGGCCCAGGTGGTTGCCCTCGGCCGTGTGGTTGTAGACGACGTCGAGGATCACCTCGATGTCCGCCGCGTGCAGCGCCTTGACGGCCTGCTTGAACTCCAGGACCTGCTCGCCCCTGTCGCCCCAGGAGGCGTACGCGTTGTGCGGGGCGAAGAAGCCGATGGTGTTGTAGCCCCAGTAGTTGTTGAGGCCCATGTCCACCAGGCGGTGGTCGTTCACGAACTGGTGGACCGGCATCAACTCCAGTGCCGTCACGCCCAGTTCGGTGAGGTGCTCGATGATCGCCGGATGCCCGAGCGCGGCGTACGAACCACGCAGCTCGTCCGGCAGGTCCGGATGGAGCATCGTCAGGCCCTTCACGTGGGCCTCGTAGATCACGGTCTGGTGGTACGGAGTGCGCGGCGGCCGGTCGTCGCCCCAGTCGAAGTACGGATTGACCACCACCGACGTCATCATGTGCGGCGCCGAGTCCAGGTCGTTGCGCTCGTCGGGCTCGTCGAAGTGGTAGCCGTACACCTCCTCGCCCCACTCGACGCGCCCGCTCACCGCGCGCGCGTACGGATCGAGCAGCAACTTCGCCGAGTTGCAGCGGTGCCCCTGCTCGGGTGCGTAGGGACCGTGCACGCGGAAGCCGTACCGCTGGCCCGGCATGATGCCGGGGAGGTACGCGTGCCGCACGAAGGCGTCGGACTCGCGCAGCTCGATGGCTGTCTCGGAGCCGTCGTCGTGCAGAAGGCACAGCTCCACGCGCTCTGCGGCCTCGGAGAAGACCGCGAAGTTCGTACCGGCTCCGTCGTATGTGGCACCTAACGGGTACGCCTGCCCAGGCCAGACCTGCATGAAGAAGACTCTTCCACTAACGCCCCCTCCGGTTGGGGCCACTTCGGCCAGAGTGTGCCCGAAAGTGGGGCAACCACCCAGGAGTTGAACCCGTCTAACCGTCTGACCACATACTCGGTATGCCCCGTCTTGGGGCTCGTGGGGGAAAAGGGGAGTAAGTGCGAGAGCTAGTCAGACGCCACCTGGGGAAGGTGGTGGCGGGCTCCGCGGTCGCGGTAGCCGCCACCGCCGTGCTGGTCGGCGTCACACTGCCGGGGTCGGACGGGTCGGGGGACCGTCAGACCAACGCCGCGGCTTCGAAGCAGGACGCGATCGCCAAGGACGGCGTCGTCCAGGCCGCACCCAAGGAGGGCGAGAAGGGCATCGGCAGCGATCCGCTGACCGACGCCGAGATCGAGCGCGCCGAGAAGGCGTCGGTCTCGGGCCAGATGCGCTCCAGCGCCAGGGACGTCGAGGGCGACCGCGGCCCGCAGCTCCTGTCGACGAACCTGAGCGAGCCGGAGCCCTCCGACTCGGGCGCCGCGGTGCCGCGCAGGGCGGAGGTCGTCTACTACGACTACAAGCAGGACGCGGTCATCACCAAGACGGTCAACGTGGAGACCGGCAAGGTGGAGAACGCGAACACCACGCGGAACGTCCAGCCGCCACCCAGCCAGGAAGAGCTCGCCGAGGGCGCCAGGCTGCTGATCGCCGATCCCCTCGGCAAGGGCCTGAAGCAGGACTACAAGCACGCCACCGGCAAGGCTCTGACCGGTCCAGGACAGCTCCAGCTGAGCGGCATGGTCTTCCGCAAGGAGACCGTCGAGCGCGTGCCGTCGAGCCTCACCGAGTGCGGCAAGCACCGGTGCCTCCAGGTCGTCACCAAGGTCAAGAGCGGCCCGTGGATCGACACCAGGGCCCTCGTCGTCGACCTGAGCAGCCGCACCGTGGGACGCCTCGGCTGATCGGGCCGCCCGCGCACGACACCACCCTTCTGCTTCTCCTCTCACGAGGGAGTTCACACCGCAATGCACGTCAACAGACTTTCGCGCGCCCGCAAGAAGGCCACCCTGGCCTTCGCGGTCGCCGCGCTGATCGGCGGTGCGGCCACGGTCGCGTCGCCCGCCTCCGCGACCCCGCAGGCGCCGCCGAGCGCCCCCGCGGCGGCCGCCGACTGCAGTGACGCCTACAAGATCGAGCAGACCGTCGACGGCGGCACGACCTGGCGCATGTGCTGGCACTACAACACGCTCTCCGGTCTGATCCTCGACAAGATCAGCTACCAGCCCAAGGGCGAACCGAAGCCCATACCCGTCCTGACCAGCGCCCGCCTCGCGCAGGTCCACGTGCCCTACGACGACGGCCAGGCCGAGTACGACGACGTCACCGGCACCGACTTCGGCCAGGCCCTGCAGAACCTCAACCCCGGGGAGTGTCCCGGCGGCACCATCAAGACCGTGAAGGTCCCGCAGCGGGGCAACGTGAAGGGCCTGTGCGCCACCACGCGCGCGCGTGGGCACGCGTACCGCCTCAACGACGACGAGAGCACCGGCGGCACCGGCAAGGTCTACACCGGCCAGGGCAAGGACCTGCTCGTCTACACCGTCAACAAGGCCTCCTGGTACGAGTACATCACCGAGTGGCGCTTCTCCTCGGACGGCACCATCACCTCCCAGGTCGGCGCGACCGGCAGCCTCTCGCCGTACGACTACGACGGCGGCGACGACCGCGGCTGGCCCATCGGCAAGGGCGACCAGGCCAAGGCGGAGAGCCACGCGCACAACGTCTTCTGGCGGCTCAACTTCGGCCTGGACGGCTCCCCGAAGGCCAAGGTCGAGCAGTACGACTCCAAGGTCACCCCGCCCACCGGGCAGGGCAGCCCCACCACCAAGACCACCCGCACCAAGGTCACCAAGGAACTCGCGGGTGACCGCAAGGACATGCGCTGGTGGCGCGTGGTCAGCGGGGCGGGCAAGAACAAGGACGGCCACCCGCGCTCGTACGAGATCGTGCCGGGCCCCAGCAACAAGCACGCCGGGCGCCCCTACACCAAGCACGACGTGTACTTCACCGAGTACAAGAAGTGCGAGCAGTACGCGAGCCAGAACCCCGGGTGTGCCAACGGCGTGCCGACCAGCGTCGACAAGTGGGTGAACGGCCAGACCCTCACTCACCCCGTCACCTGGGTCCACATCGGCTTCCACCACATCGCGCGTGACGAGGACCAGCAGCCGATGCCGGTCCACTGGCAGGGCTTCTCGCTGGCCGCACGCGACGTCACCGCTATGAGCCCGCTCACTCCGCAGGACCTGGCGAACCAGAACGGCCAGCCCCCGCTGGGTGGTTGAGAAACCACCCTGCCCATCGGGCTGCACCGCCCGCCGCTCCCGGAGTACCCTTCCTTGATCGTTGACTGGGGGAGTGCTCGGGGGAGCGGAAGGCGGTGCGCGGGTGAGCTCGGGTGGGCGGGAGCTGCCCCCTGGTGACGAGGGTCACGAGGGGAGCTCCGTGGACGTTCCCCCCGGGGCGGTGTCCTTGGCGCGGCCGATGGAGATGGGATCTCAGATCGGACCGGAACTGGACTGGGGCACGGACGCCTGGCGCGAGGTCCGCACCCGCGCCCAGCGGGCCGGACGGGCCTACATCTGGCTGAACCTGGTGGAACAGCGGCTGCGCGCGGTCGTGGCCGCTGTTCTGCGTCCCGTCTACGAACCCGTCCACGCGGACGACTGGGTGGTGGCCGCCGCGGGCCCTGCGGGCCAGGAGTGGGTGCAGCGGGCCGTCGCCGTACGCGAGGTGAGCCGCCGCAAGGGCTATCTGCTCGACCCGGCCGACGACAACGTCCTCAGCTTCCTCACCCTGCCCCAGCTGCGCGAGCTGATGGTGCAGCACTGGCCCTGCTTCGAGCCGTACTTCGACGACCGGCGCGACGTCGAACTGGCCCTGGACGAACTGGAAGTCACCCGCAACGTCGTCTCCCGCAACCGCGCCCTGTCCGAGACGGTCCTCGCCCAGGCCGAGCGCGCGTCGGCCAAGCTCCTGGACATACTCGGCGCGGGCACCGACACGCCCTCCGCGCGGCGCCTGCCCGTCGACGCCGTCGAGGACCTGGTCGGTGACCGCTACGCGGACGTGGTGGCCGTGCACCCGGACCGGGTGCGGCTGCTCCGGCAGTTCCCCGCCGAGGACATCTTCGACGGCGCGCGCCGCCTCGACGCGATCGGCATAGGCCTCAACCTCCTCGTACAGAACTTCTCCGGGCGCCGCCTGGTCAGGCTCGCCGAGTCCGGCTGCCGGGTGCGGCTGCTCTTCCTGAACCCCGCGAGCAGCGCGGTCAAGCGCAGGGAACGTGAACTGGGCTTGAAGAAGGGCGAGTTGAGCCGTTCCGTCGAGATGAACATCCTGCATTCGCGCCGGGTGCGGGCCCGGCTGCGCGATCCCGGCGCCTTCGAGATCCAGGTCTTCGACGAGACGCCGCGGTTCACGGCGTATCTGGTCGACGGCGACGGCGCGGACGGCATCGCCGTCGTCCAGTCGTACCTGCGCAGGACCCGCGGGATGGAGGCGCCGGTGCTCGTGCTGCGCGGCGGCGGCCGGGTGGTGAAGCCGGGCGATCCCGGCGAGGGGGGGCTCTTCACGACCTACCGTGAGGAGTTCGAGCTGGCCTGGGCGGACTCGCGGCCAGTGTCGTGAGCGCGGCGGTGGCCGCCGTGACGGGCGAAGCGGAACGCGGCCCTCGGATTGTCAGTGGCGCATGGGATCGTGGTGGTCACTGGGGGAAAGCACCACGAAGAAGGGGGCGGCCATGGGCTGGCACCGGGAGCTGCTGATCGGTTTCGACCTGGAGACGACAGGGACGGATCCGGGCGAGGCGCGCATCGTCACGGGCGCGGTGATCGAGGTCAAGGCGGGCGAGACGCTGGGCCGCCGCGAGTGGCTGGCGGATCCGGGGGTCCCGATCCCGGCGGAGGCCGTCGCGGTGCACGGCATCACGGACGAGCGCGCGGCGGCCGAGGGCCGGCCCGCCGCAGAGGTGGCGGACGCCCTCGCGGACGTCCTCACCACGTACTGGCAATCGGGCGTGCCGGTCGTCGCGTACAACGCGGTCTTCGACCTGAGCCTGCTCTCCGCGGAGCTGCGGCGGCACGGCCTGCCGTCCCTGCGCGAGCGGCTCGGTGGCGTCGACCCCGGGCCTGTCATCGATCCGTACACGATCGACCGCTCCGTGGACCGCTACCGCAGGGGCAAGCGGAACCTGGCGGCGGTCTGTGCGGAGTACGGGGTGGTCCTCGAATCCGCCCACAACGCCTCGGCGGACGCCCAGGCGGCGGCGCGCCTCGCCTGCGCGATAGCCGAGCGGCACGGGAAGGTCGCCGCGCTCGGTCCCGCGGAGCTCCATCGGCGCCAGGTCGCGTGGTACGCGGAGTGGGCGGCGGACTTCCAGAACTTCCTCCGGAAGAAGGGGGACGCTGACGCGGTCGTGGACGGGGTGTGGCCTCTCCGAGAGGGCTGAAACGCTCCGCGGTGCCGGTTCATTTGCCTGCGGGCCGCAGGGGGCTGGGGGCTTCCGCGGGACAGTTACCCCCCTGCAGGCGCGTCGTGGCTGGTCGCGCAGTTCCCCGCGCCCCTTACGAGGCCGCAAGTGTCAGGGCCCCGCGCCCCTTACGGGGCCGCCGCCCCCGCTGTGGGCAGGCGTTCCGCCCGGCGGAACGGGTGGGCACAGCCCCCGGTGCCGAGTGCCAGTACGGAGGGCTCTCAGAACGGGTACCAGCGGACCTCGGCGTCCCCGTCACGGAGTGACGTCACCCGGCGGCGGAACTCGGCAAGCGCCTTCGGGCTGGACGGCGCGTGTTGCGCGACCCACGCGCAGCTGGCCGTCTCCCGAGCCCCGCGCAACACGGAACACCCGTCCCACTCCCGCACATCCCACCCATACGTGGACACGAACCCGTCATACGCCCCCGGCGAGAGCCCGTAGCGGTCGCGGGAGAGTGCCATGACGACCAGGTCGTGCTCCCGCAGATCCGAGGAGAACGTCTCCAGGTCCACCAGGACGGGCCCGTCGGGACCGACCAGGACGTTGCGCGGCAGCGCGTCCCCGTGGATGGGACCCGGCGCGAGCCGGGGAGTCAACGCGGCGGCCGCCGCCGCGAACCCGTCCCTGCGCTCCCGCAGATAGTCCGCGTCGCCCGGATCGATCGCGTCACCCGCGAGCCGCAGCCAGCGCTCGACACCGCCGAGCAGTTCGCGACGCGGCAGTTCGAAGGAGGGAGAGGGGGATTCCAGTGCGTGTACGCGACGGATCAGGGAAGCGAGATCGCGCGGCTCGGCGGGCCGCACCGCCTCCGGAAGCCGGTGCCAGAGCGTCACCGGATGCCCGTCCACCAGCAGCGGGGCGGACTCGGCGGCACGCACCGCAGGGACACCGGCCCGCTCGAGCCACGTGGCGACGGACAGCTCGCGCCGCGCCCGGTCGAGGAGTTCGGGGGCGGCGCGGCCGACCTTGACGACCAGCTCGTCGATGGCGAACACCGCGTTCTCGCCGAGGGCGAGCAACTTCGCCCCGGCCACGGGGCCGGGGAGCCCCGCCGCGTCCAGCACGTCCCGCGCCCGCGCCTCGTCCATTGACCCGCCTCCCGCACCCGTTGCCCCGCCAGTTGTCCCGTTCGCCCGACAGTCTCGCATTCGCACAGGCCAACAGGTGTCTGCGGGCCGCGCAGCTGCTTGACGTATCAAGATCACATCAGCACGATGACGGGGGCCGCCAGGGCGGCCAGACCCGTGCGAGCCGCCCGAAGGAGCCGATTCCGTGACATTGGCGACCGCGACGAAGCGGTCAGCGAGAGGCGTGCCGGGGCGCGGACCCACGGACCACGGCGCGTGGTTCCTCGTGCTGCCCGCGCTGATCCCGATCCTCGTCCTGAGCGTGGGCCCGCTGCTCTACGGCATCGCGCTGGCCTTCACCGACTCCCAGTCGGGCCGCACCGAGCCCACCCAGTGGGTCGGCGCGCTCAACTTCCAGGACCTGCTGCACGACACGCTGTTCTGGGACTCGTTCCGGATCGGCCTGCTCTGGGCGTTCGGCGTCACCGTGCCGCAGTTCTTCCTCGCGCTCGGCCTCGCCCTCCTGCTCAACCAGCCGCTGCGGATGCGCTGGCTGGCCAGGGCGCTCGCGATCATCCCCTGGGCGATGCCCGAGGTGGTCGTCGGCATCATGTGGCGGCTCGTCTACCACCCGGACGCGGGCGTGCTCAACGAGACGCTCTCCAACCTCGGCCTGGGGGAGGGAAAGGACTGGCTGACGGGGACGGCCACCGCGCTCTTCGCCGTGATCGTCGTCGGCATCTGGGCCGGTATGCCGCAGACCACCGTGGCGCTGCTCGCCGGGCTGCAGAACACCCCGCGCGAGCTGCACGAGGCCGCCGCGATGGACGGCGCGGGCGCCTGGCGCCGCTTCACCACCGTCACCTGGCCCGCGATCAAGCCGATCGCCCTCGCCATCACGGCGCTCAACTTCATCTGGAACTTCAATTCCTTCGCCCTGGTCTACGTCCTGACCCAGGGCGGCCCCGGCGGCCGCACCCGCCTGCCGATGCTCTTCGCCTACGAAGAGGCCTTCCGCTACGGCCAGTTCGGCTATGCCGCAGCCATGGGCTGTGTGATGGTCGCGGTGATCTCCGTGATCCTCGCCTTCTACCTCGTCGGCCGCCTGAAGGGAGCCGACGAGTCATGATGCGTACGAAGAAGTCGACGCGCGCCGCGCAGTACCTGGCCCTCGCCGCCTATCTCGTCTTCCTCGCCTTCCCGTTCCTCTGGCTGATCTCCACGGCCTTCAAGCCCGCGCGGGAACTGGGCAGCCTGCACCCCACCTGGATCCCCAAGGACCCCACCCTCGACAACTTCCGGCAGGCCTTCGACGAGCAGCCGCTCCTGAGGGCCGCGGGCAACTCCCTGATCGCGGCGCTCAGCGCGGCCCTGATCGCGGTCGTCATCGCGACCCCCATGGCGTACGTCATGGCCAGGCACCGCAACCGCGTGTCGAAGGCGGCGACGGGCTGGGTGGTGATCAGCCAGGCGTTCCCGTTCGTCCTGATCATCATCCCGCTCTTCCTGATCCTGAAGAACCTGCACCTGATCAACTCGCTGCTCGGGCTGATCATGGTGTACGTGGTGTGGTCGCTGCCCTTCGCGCTGTGGATGCTCGTCGGGTACGTCCGCGCCGTGCCCACGGAGCTGGAGGAGGCGGCGGCGGTGGACGGCGCGGGCCGGGTGCGGACGTTCGTCTCGGTCGTCGCGCCGCTGCTCGCCCCCGGCATCGTCGCCACGGCGATGTTCGCCTTCATCACCGCATGGAACGAGTTCTTCTTCGCGCTCGTCCTGCTCAAGACCCCGGAGAAGCAGACCTTGCCGGTCATCCTCAACCGCTTCATCGGCAGCGAGGGCGTCGCGGACCTCGGGCCGCTCGCCGCCGCGGCGTTCCTCGCGACCATCCCCTCCCTGGTCATCTTCGCGATCATCCAGAAGCGGATCACGGGCGGCATGCTGGCGGGGGCGGTGAAGGCCTGATGCGTACGACACCACGCGCGCTGGCGGCCGCCGCCGCGGCCTTCGCGCTGCTGCTCACCGGCTGCGGCGACTCCGGCGACGACGACGGGAAGATCACCCTCCAGTTCCAGTCCCTGGCCTGGCAGAAGGAGTCCGTCGACGCCAACAAGGCGCTCGTCAAGGAGTGGAACGCCACCCACCCGGACGTCAAGGTCAACTACGTGCAGGGCAGTTGGGACAGCGTCCACGACCAGCTGCTCACCTCCTTCGAGGGCGGCGAGGCGCCGGACATCATCCATGACGCCTCCGACGACCTCGCCGACTTCGCGTACGGCGGATATCTCGCGGACATCGGCGACCTCCTGCCCGAGCGCCTCAAGTCCGACATCCCCCAGCGCAGTTGGGAGACGGCGACCTTCGGGGGGAAGGTCTACGGGGTGCCGTTCCTCCAGGAGCCGCGCGTCCTGATCGCCAACGCCAAGTGGCTCAAGAAGTCGGGCGTACGGATCCCCACGCCCGAGAAGCCGTGGAGCTGGGCGGAGTTCCGGTCGGTCACCAAGGAGCTCGGCGACGGGAAGGACGGGAAGTACGGCGTCGCCTGGCCGCTCAAGGAGCCGGTCTCCGCGACGCTCAACCTCTCGCTCTCGACCGGCGGCAAGATGTTCCACCGGGGCGCGGACGGCAAGGTCGACGTCCGCTTCGACGCGGCCGACGCGATCATGCCGCGCACCGTGCACGACCAGGTCAACATCGACAAGAGCGCGTCGGGCGCGACCCTCGGCATGGGCGGCTCCGACACGCTGCCCGGCTTCTTCGGCGGGAAGTACGCGATGGTCCCGCTCGGTTTCTCCTACCGCCAGCAGATCGTCCAGCAGGCGCCCAAGGGCTTCGAGTGGCAGGTCCTGCCCGCACCGGCCGGGTCGGAGGGGCTCGCGCAGGGAGTCAGCCCGCAGACCCTGTCCGTCTCCGAGGACAGCCCGCACAAGAAGGAGGCGGCCGAGTTCATCGACTTCTTCCTCCAGCCCGACAACATGGTGAAGCTGGCGCGCGGCGACTGGATGCTGCCCACTGGCGCGGAGGCCCTGAAGGATCCCGCGCTGCGGACGGAGAAGGACGACTGGGCCGCGGGTACGGCTCTTGCCACAGATCTGCGTCCGGCTCCCGCGCAGTCCGTGCGGGGGTATCCGGAGTGGAAGGACAAGGTTGCCACCCCGGCGCTCCAGGAGTACTACAGCGGGGCGATCGGGCTTGGTGAGTTGAGGAAACGGTTGGTTGAGGACGGGAATCTGGTGCTTGCCAGGTATCAGCGGTGAGCGCTCCGCCGGGGTGGGTGGTTCGTCCGCTGCGGGTGCGCTGTGGCTTGTCGCGCAGTTCCCCGCGCCCCCAAAGGGGCGCTACCGCTGGCCCGCCCTGACCAGCCCCGACTCGTACGCCGCGATGACCGCCTGCGCCCGGTCGCGGACGCCCAGTTTGGCGAAGAGGCCGGACGCGTGGTTCTTCACGGTCTGGACGCCGATCTCCATCCGCTGCGCGATCTCCGCGTTGTCGAGGCCCACCGCGATCAGGCGGAGCACCTCCACCTCGCGCGGGGTGAGTCCGGTCAGGGTCGCGGTCGGCGGCTGGGAGGCCGGGGCCGGGGTCACGAAGGTGGCGAGCAGCCGGGTGAGGAGCCGGGGCGCGACGACGGCCTCGCCGCGGTGGACGGTGCGCAGCGCCGCCACCAGTTCCTCGGGCGAGACGTCCTTGGGCAGGAACCCCGACGCGCCCGCCCGCAGGGCACCGACCACGTGCTCGTCCATGTCGAAGGTGCTGAGCGCGAGGACCCGGCACCCGGGCAGCTCGGCGGCGAGCCGTTCGGTGGCCCTGACCCCGTCGAGCACGGGCATGCGGATGTCCATCAGGACGACGTCGGGGCGCAGTTCGAGGGCCGCAGCGACGGCCTGCGCGCCGTCGCCGACCTCGCCGACGACCTTGATGGCGGGGTCGGAGAGCAGGATCAGCGACAGGCCGCGGCGCACCAGCGGCTGGTCGTCCGCGATGAGCACGGTGATGTCGCCGGAATCGGAACCGGAACCGGATGTGTCCTCGGGCCCGGACACGGACGCGGACGCGGACGTGGACTCGGGCCCGGACGGGGAATCGGTGGGGGACGTCATCGGACCCCGCCCTTCTCGTAGGTGTCGGTGGACAGCGGCAGGCTCGCGGTCACCGCGAATCCGCCCTCCTCGCGGCTGTGGGCCTCCAGCGAGCCGTCGTGCAGGGCGACGCGTTCCCGCATGCCGAGGAGACCGTATCCACCGCTCACGTGGCCCCCGCCGTGGGCCCTGCCTCCGCCGGTGCCGTCGTCGGCCACTTCGACGGTGACGCGGTCCGGCAGATACGCGATCCGCACGGTGGCACGAGCGGGCCCCGCGTGCTTGCGGGAGTTGGTCAGCGCCTCCTGGACGATCCGGTAGAGGGTGAGGCCGACCGTCATCGGCAGTGCCACGGGCCGCCCGGTGACGTGGAGTTCGACGGGCAGCCCCGCGGCGACCGATTCGGCGACGAGCCGTTCGATGTCGTCCACCCCCGGCTGGGGCGCCGACGGCGTCTCGTCCAGGGTGTCGGTGCTGCGCAGGACACCGAGGAGCTGCCGCATCTCGTGCAGCGCGGTGCGGCCCGACTCCTCCAGGGTGACGAGCGCCTCGCGGGCCGTGTCGGGGTCGCGGTCCAGGGTCGAGCGGGCGCCGCCGGACATCAGGTACATGGTGGTGATGTGGTGGGCCACGATGTCGTGCAGCTCCCGCGCGATGCGGCGCCGCTCCTCGGTGACCGCGCGGTCGGCGAGCAGGTTCCTGTTGATGTCCAGCTGCTGCTTCCACTGCCGTACGCCCAGGCCCACGGCGACGATGGCGGCGGTGATGACCACGTCGATGGCGGCCGTCATCGCGAACGACTCGACGCCCTTCGCGTCCCGCACCAGCTGCACGAGCACACAGGCCACGGCGCCGAGCGCCACGGCGCGCGGGCCGCAGTACCTGGCCAGGGTGTAGAGCGCGATGCTGGTGGCGGCGCCGTAGCTGTGCGTCATGGGCGTGCCCAGGTCGGCGCCCACCCCGAGGTTGACGGCCAGCTGCAGGGCGAGGACCGCGCCGAGCACCGGGGCGGGGCGCAGCCGCCGCACGATCAGCGGGAGCGCGAACGAGGAGACCAGGACGACGCCGAACACGGTCACGCGGGACGCCGTGTCCGCGGGGCCCGTGGAGATGGTCGGACCCGCCGGGCCCGGGAAGAGGTAGGCGAGGACCTCGATGCCCGCCGCGGCGACGGCGAGCACCACGTCTCCCCGCGTGGGCCGTGTTCTGCCCTCGGGCGGAACCGGAGGGAAATAGTCGCGGCCCATCCGGGCGCCTCCTAGCCGGGCCCGGTCCTTCGGGCCCGTTGTGTCCTGTTCTTTCCGCACCATTACATCCCGGCCCGCGCGGTCGCGGATCGGCACGGGGGCGGGCCTTCGACCCAGTACTCCGGTACTGCCGGGGACGCGGTACCGGACCGGGGTCCCGGGCCCTTCCCCTTCCGGCGGCCGACGTTTGTGACGGGTGGCGCGTGATGACCTATGAGGAGCCTCAAGAACTCGGCAGGGAAAAGGGAACCATGATCCATAAACTGACCTCATTCTCCACCCGGCATCGATGGATGATGGTCGTGGTCTGGACCCTGCTCGCCGCGGCTCTGAGTTTCGTCGCCAAGGTCATGGCGTACGACGTCACCGATTCCCAGTCCGGCGATTTCCTGCCCAAAAAGTACGACTCGGCCGTGGCGCTGCGCATCGCCGAGGAGAAGTTCGGCACCAAGCCCGACCCCAACGCCCTGACCGTGCTCGTCGCCAAGGACGACGGCGGCAGGCTCACGGCGGGCGACCAGCGGCGGATCGCCGACACCGCGCACGTCCTCGGCCGGGAGCGGCTCACCGCGCCGAAGCCCGAACCGCTGATGAAGGACCATTCCCAGACCCCGCGCGTCGCACCCGGGGCCGTGGCGCCCGACAAGAGTTTCCAGCTCTTGACGGTGTCGCTCGACGGAAATCCCATGGACCCCGCGGTGCAGGACGTCTACAAGGAATTCCGCGACTCGGCGCGGAAGGAATTCGCGGAATCCGACATGCGCGTCGGATTCACCGGAGGCATCGCCTCCACCGCCGACAACACGGACGCGGAGGAGACGACGGGCAAAGTCGTCGGCGCCTTGACGATGGGCCTCATCGTCCTCCTCAACGTGCTCGTGTTCCGCAGTCTGGCGGCCGCGCTCATACCGCTGATCGCGGTGGCGCTGATCGGCGGCGTCGCATCGGGCGCGGTGGTCGGCGCGGCCAAGCTCTTCGGCATCGACCTCGACCCGTCCACTCCCTCGCTCATCAGTGTCGTGCTCCTCGGAATCGGCATCGACTACTTCCTCTTCCTGATGTTCCGATTCCGTGAGCACTTGCGGAACCACCCCGAGCACGACGCCCGGACGGCCGCCGTCGCGACGACGCGGCGGGTGGGCAGCGCGATCACGTCCGCGGCCCTGACGATCGTGGCGGCCTTCGCGACCCTCGGTTTCGCGAGCTTCGGACAGTTCAGGGTCCTCGGCCCCGCGATCGCCATCTCCGTACTCGTGATGCTCCTCGCCAGCCTCACGCTGATGCCCGCGCTGCTGGCCGTGCTCGGCCGCGGCATGTTCTGGCCCGCCCGCGCCTGGAAGAAGGAGCGCACGGACGGGGCCGCCGCCCGCCTGGGACGCGCGGTGAGCGCCCGCCCCGTGCGGTACGCCCTCGGGAGCCTGGTGCTGCTCGGCGCGCTCGGCGCGGGCGCGGTCGGCATCAAGATGAGTTACGACCAGCAGGGCCTGCCCGAGACCGCCGCGACCAGGACCGCCGAGCAGATCTCCCGCAGCCTGCCCGCCGGAGTCTCCGACCCGCACAGCGTGTACGTCCAGAGCACCGACGGCGCCGACATCAAGGCGAGTTCGCTCACCGGCATGACCCGGGCCCTCGGCAAGGCGGAGGGCGTCGGCGAGGTGGGCGAGCCGGTGCTCAGCAAGGACCGCACGGCCGCCAGGATCGATCTGTTCCTGAGCGTCAAGTCCGATACGCAGCAGGCGCGCGACCTGGTCTCGGGCCCCATCAGGGACACCGCGTCGCACACCGCGCCCAAGGGCACCGAGGCGCACGTCACGGGCACGGCCGCCGTCTTCGCCGACATCTCCACGGCGGTGGAGAAGGACCTGCGCCTGGTGTTCCCCGTCGCGGCCCTGCTGATCGCCGTGATCCTCTTCCTGCTGCTCCGCTCCCTGCTCGCCCCCCTCGTGCTGATGCTCGCCGTCGGGCTCGGCTTCGTCGCCACCCTCGGCGCGAGCGCGCTGGTCTTCCAGCACGCCCTGGACCGTCCCGGCGTCTCCTTCACCCTGCCGCTGGTCCTCTTCCTCTTCGTCGTCGCCCTCGGCACCGACTACAACATCCTGATCACCGACCGGATCAGGGAGGAGATGGCGAAGCCGGTCGGCGCGCGGCACGCGGTGGCCGAGGCGGTACGGCACACCGCGCCCGCCATCGCCACGGCAGGCGTCGTGCTCGCCGGTTCCTTCGCCAGCCTGGCCGCGAGCCCCGCCACCCTCGAACTCGGCTTCGCCACCGGCCTGGGCATCATCCTCTCCTCGCTCGTGCTCTCCCTCGTCCTGGTGCCCGCGCTCGCCGCGATCCTCGGCCGGGGCCTGTGGTGGCCGCGCAGGTCGGGCCGGACGGGGGAGCACCGCCACACTTCGACGGCGCCGCCCGCGCCCGCGCACCACCAGCCGTACGCGACCGCCGCCGAGCACTACCAGCCGTACGCGACCACGCCCGAGCACCGGTCCGACCACCACGCGGCCCGGTGAGAACGACACACATGAAGACACACATGAAGACACACATGAAGACACACATGAAGACACACATGAGGAGAACCGGCACCACCATGAGTCCGACCACCAGAGCACTGACCGCCGTCGGCCTTGCCCTGACCGCCGTAGGGGTGTCGGGATGGGCGACGGGCGGCGATTCCCCTGTCACGCAGGAGACGGTGACCGTCTCGGCGGAAGCGGGCACCGGCGCGGAAGGGGCGGCCGCCACCGCGTCCTCGCGGTCACCCGCCGCCAAGGGCCTCGACCGCTTCTACCGGCAGCGCCCGGACTGGGGCCCGTGCAAGGACCCCGCCCTCGCCGAGTCCGGCACGCGGTGCGCGAAGGTCACCGTCCCGCTCGACTACGCCGCGCCCAAGGGCCCCACCGTCTCGCTCACCATCTCCCGGCTGAAGGCCACCGGACCGAAGAGCGAACGGCGCGGCATCCTCCAGACCAACCCCGGTGGCCCCGGCGGGCACGGCCTGGGAATGCCCGCCCAACTGCGCGCCAAGATGACGCCGGGGGTGGCCGCCGCGTACGACGTCATCGGCATGGACACCCGTGGCCTCGGGGAGAGTTCGCCGCTCGACTGCGGTCTGGACAGCCTCTCCTGGTTCCGCGGCGCGGGCTTCGACCGGGCCTCGTTCGACCGGGTGGCGAAGAAGTCGGCCGACGACGCGCGCAAGTGCGACGCGAAGTACGGCGACCGGCTCGCGCACTACTCGACCCGGAACATCGCCCGTGACGTGGACGTCGTGCGCGGCGCGCTCGGCGAGCGCAGGACGTCCTGGTTCGGCCAGTCCTACGGCACCTACCTCGGCGCCGTCTACGCGCAGATGTTCCCCGCCCGCGTTGACAGGCTCGTCCTCGACAGCGCCATGAACCCCCGTGACTACGGGCTCACGATGTTCCAGGCCATGGGTCCGGCCAACGAGAAGGCCCTGGACGACCTGGCCCGCTGGGCGGCGCCGCGCGACGGGACGTACCGCCTGGGGAAGACGCCCGCCGCCGTGCGGGCCACCGTCGAGGGCCTGGTGCGGAAGGCCGCGAAGCAGCCGATCCAGGTCGGCGGCGACCGGCTCGACCACGAGAGCCTGCCGTTCGTCCTCTACTTCCTCGGCACGGACGACGTCGACAACGCCGAGTACGCGGGGACGCTGAGGCTGCTCGTCGACGCGGCGGAGGGCAGGCAGGCCGAGCCTTCGAAGCGGCTCGCGGGGCTCCTCGACGCGATGTTCCGCACCGGGCCCGACCAGACGGGCACCGGCAGGGACTATGCCTCCACCCTCGCCATCCTGTGCGCGGACAGCACCGCGCCCGGCGACGCCGAGTGGTACCGGCGGGCCATCGAGAAGGCCAGGCCGAAGCAGCCGGTGTTCGGTCCCTTCCACAACGCGCCGATGCCGTGCGGCTGGTGGAAGCAGAAGCCGCGCGAACCGCGCACCGAGATCGACAACGCCCTTCCCGCGCTGCAGATCCAGGCCACCGGCGACACCCGCACCACCTACGAACAGGGGCTCGGCATGCACAAGGCGATGCGCGGCTCCAAGCTGGTGACGGTCCCCGTGCGCACGCACGCGGTGTTCGTGGGTTACGCCAACGCCTGCGCGGACAAGGCCGTCAACGACTATCTGCTCACGGGCGAGTTGCCGAAGGAGGACTACACCTGCCCGCGGGGCTAGGAGTCGAACTGCCGAAGTGCCGGTGCAGTACGGCGTGTTCGGGGCTGTCCTCCGGAGCGGTCATCACCACCAGTTCGAGCCGCTCGGGCCCCGGCAGCAGATAGCCGGTGTACGCGAGGGTCAGCGGGCCCGCCACCGGGTGGTTCAGCCGCTTGTGGCCGGTGTTCGGGCCGCGCACCTCGTGCTCGTTCCAGGCGTCGGTGAACAACTCTCCCCCGTGCGCGGCCAGTTCGGCGAGGAGCGGCTCCTCGCCGGTGCGCCCGGCCAGGGCGCTGCGGAGGCGGTGGACGTTGCCGCGTGCCACCGCCTCCCAGTCCGCGTACAGCTCCCGGGCCCTCGGGTCGCAGAGGGCGAACCACGCGAGGTTGCGGCGGTGCGGCGGGAGCGCGCCGAAGTCCGTCAGGAGCCAGGCCGCCGCGTCGTTCCAGGCGAGCACGGACCGCATCGGGCTGACCAGATAGGCGGGCCACACCGTCAGCGCCCGCAGCAGATCGAGCGCGGCCCGTGGGGCCTCGGGCGGCGCGGGCGGTGCCGCGGGCGCGGGCCTGGCCGTGATCCTGTGCAGATGGCCGCGGCCGTCCGCGTCCAGGCGCAGGGCGGTGGCAAGGGCGTCGAGCACCTCCGGTGACGGGTGGCGCTGCCTGCCCTGTTCGAGCCGCGTGTAGTACTCCGGACTGATTCCGGCGAGCGCCGCCACCTCGGCGCGGCGAAGCCCCGCGAGGCGTCGGCCCGGAGTTCTCGGCAACCCGACGCATTCGGGGGTGAGCCGCGCGCGCCGGGTCCGCAGGAAACCGGCCAGCTCGGTCGGCCGGGAGGAGGAGCCGGTCGTCAGCGGGGACGCGGGTGTCCGATGTGCCGTCGTCATGGGACCAGTGTCCGTGCCGGTGATCGGCCGGGGCCAGCCCTGGGGGTGGCCCTCGCGGGGCTACCCCCGTGCGGGAGTGCCCTGGTGAGGGCGTGCCCCCGCCGGTGTCTGGTGGCGCGGCGCGGGCGCGCGGAGGCTGCCGGTCATGAGCACTTCCGCATCCAGGGCCCTTCTGACGGATCTCCGCGGCGTCGCGACGCCCGGCACGCACCCTCGCCGCACGGCGCAAAGGGACAGGTGGCTCCGCCACATGACCCTTCACACCGCACGCCGAGGGCACGCACCGAACGCCGCTCCTTCTCCCACGGTGATCCGTCAGAAGGGCCCTAGTACTCTCCGGGCGGGCACCGCACCGCCGTCGCGCCCGACGCTGCTCGCGCTGCTCGTCCTGAGCGCGGCCGCCGGACTCGACGCGGGGAGCGTCGCCGTCCTGAACAGCGCGCTGCCCGCGCTCGGCGCGGAGTTCGGCGCGGCCCCGCAGGCGCTGTCCTGGGCCGTCAGCGGCTACGCGCTCGCCTTCGCGGGGCTGCTGCTCGCCGGGGGAGCCCTCGCCGACCGCTTCCCGCGCCGCCGCGTCCTGACCGCCGGGCTGCTCGCACTGGCCGCGGGCGCCCTGCCCGCCGTGGCCGCGACCGACTTCTGGATGGTCGCGGCGGGCCGGGTCCTCCAGGGCGCGGGCGCCGCGATCACCATCCCCGCGGCGACCGCGCTGGTCGCCGACCTGTACCCGGCGGGACCCGCGCGCTCGCGCGCCCTCGGCGTCTTCGCCTCGGCGCAGGCGGGCAGTTACGGCGCGGGCCTCGTGCTCGGCGGCGTGCTCACCGGGGCGGCGGGCTGGCGGCTCGTCTTCGCGGTGCAGGGCGCGTCCGCGCTGCTCACCGCGCTCGCCGCGGTGCGGGTGCTGCCCGAGGGGGCGCCGGACAGGGGCCGCAGCGTCGACCCTGTCGGCGGCGCGGCCCTGGTGGCCACGGTCGTGCTGCTCGTCCTCGGGGTCGATCTGCTCTCCCACCGGGGCGCGGGACGCCTCTTCGCCGTCACGGCGGTGGCCGGAGCGGTCGGCGCGGGGACGTTGTGGTGGCGGCGCGGCGGCGACGCGCTGTTCGACCGGGCGCTGCTGCGGATCGCGGCGGTGCGGACGTCGGCGGCCACGGCGGTGGCGTTCTACTTCTGCGTGAACGGCTCGCTCTTCTTCGTGCCGCTGTATCTCCAGGACGTACGAGGGATGTCCCCTGCCGGGTCCGGGCTCGCGGTGCTTCCGGTCAGCGCGGCGGTGACCGTCACGGCGCTGCTCACCGGGCGCCTGCTTGAGCGGGTCGGCGCGCGCACCGTCCTCACGGCGGGACTGCTGCTGACCGGGGCGGGTGTGGCGATGTGGTGCCTGACGGATACTCAGAGTCCGTACTGGTGGCCGGTGTTCGCCGGGCTTGTCGTGACCGGGATCGGACAGGGCCTGGCGTTCCCCGCGCTCACGGTCCTCGGCCTGCGGGGTGTCCCACAGGACCGCCAAGGCGCGGCATCCGCGGTGACCGCGACGGCCCTTCAGATCGGCAGCGGGCTCGGCCCCGCGGTCCTGGCGGGAGCGGCGTCGGTGGCGGGTCCTTCGGTGCTGTCGGGCCAGCATGTCGCGTTCGTCGCGGCGGCGGGCACGGTGGTGCTCGCCGGGGGCGTTGTCGCGGGGGTGCGTAGGGCTTGGTGACGCGGGGGTGGGTCCTCCCGTACGTACGGGAGGACCCACCCCCGCGCTGAGCGCGTTGACCGTGTGCGGCGGCGTCGTGGCTGGTCGCGCAGTTCCCCGCGCCCCTTCGGGGCGCTGCCGAGTTCCCCTCACACCGCCACCGACTCCTCCATCTCCTCCTCGCGGACCTGCCCGCTGGGCGGGGTCGTTGCCGAGCGTCGTTCCCACCGGCCCGCGACGGCGACGAGCACCAGGCCCGCGACCAGCCACGCGGTCAACGTCCAGACGTGGCCGCCGAGTTCGTGGCCGCCGAAGTAGAGGTGGCTGCGGATGCCCTCGACGAAGCCCGCGCCGTTCCAGAAGGAGTGCAGGGAGCCGAAGAAGCCGTTCTGCAGTTCGGGGCGGAAGAGGCCGCCGGACGAGGTGAAGTTGAGCATCACGAAGAGGACCATCATCGCCAGCGTGGTCCAGCGCTTCAGGAACGTGTGCAGCCCTATGCCGATGAAGAGGATCCCCGCCGCGTACAGCCAGGACATCGCCCACACGCCCCACAGCCCCTGGTGCACCAGGTGGAAGACGGGGCCCGCGAGCGCCGCGCCGATCAGGCTGACGGCGAACGACACCCCGACGACGAGCCCCGCGCGCACCCGCATCCGCAGCCCCGCGCCCGCCGCGCCGAGCACCGCGACCGACGCGTACGAGCCGATGCTCACGGCGACGAGCAGGAAGAACAGGCCCTGGCCCGTGGGGTCGTCGGAGACCGTCGGTGCCACGTCGGTGACCTTCAGCGGCACGCCCTGCCCGGTCGCGACCGGCGTGAAGACCTTCTCGACGGCCATGGCGCTCATGTCGGAGCCCGCCGACGCCACGATCAGCTCGGGGGACTTGGCGCCGGGAACGTACGCGCCCGCTATGTCGAGGGACTTGAGCGCGTCGACGGCCTGCTCGCGCGAGGCGACGGTGCGGACGTCGAGCGCGTCGCCCGCCTTGTCCTCGACGCTCCGCGCGAGCACCTGGGCCCGCGCGCCCGAGCCGACGACGGCGACGGGCATCTCGTGGGGCTCGGGCGTGACGAACGCGCCCATGTAGGCGAGGCCCATGCCCAGGCACATCAGCAGGGGCGTGACCAGGTGGAGGAGGACGTGGCGCAGCGCGTCGCGCAGTCGGGGGGCGGGTTCCGCGGTGGCGGACATGAGGTGTCTCCGGTACTCGGCGTTCGACAGGTGGTTGGTGTGCACGCAGATGGTTGGTATGTACAACGAATTCTGATGTTGTACTCTACAACCATTCATGGAGAGGGAGAAATCGTGACCGAACGAGACGAGTCCATCGAGACCATCCAGCGGGAGATGACCGCGTTCGCCCGCCGTGCGCGCGCCACCGCCGCCCGGATGCACCCCGAGCTCTCGCTCGTGTCCTTCACGCTCCTCGCCCACCTGGAATTCCAGGGCGGCTGCCGGGCCACGGACCTGGCCGCGCACTACACCCTCGACAAGTCGACGATCAGCAGGCAGGTGGGGGCGCTGGAGAAGGCCGGGCTCGTCGAGCGGCGGCTCGATCCGGCCGACCACCGGGTGCACGTCCTGCACCTCACCGACCGGGGCAACGAAGTCCTCGTACAGGTCGGCGACGCCCGTCGGATCGCTTTCCGGGAGCGGCTCGCGGAGTGGGACGGGCCGGATCTGGAGCGGTTCGCCGAGTATCTGCTGCGCTACAACGAGACGGCGGCCGGTGGGGAGGGCCCGGCATAAGGTTGCACGAGACGTCTCGTCTCGCTTAAGGTCGGTGCATGACCACATCCCGGCCCGCCCACATCGCCATGTTCTCGATCGCCGCGCACGGGCACGTCAACCCGAGCCTCGAAGTCATCCGCGAGCTCGTCGCCCGTGGCCACCGCGTCACGTACGCCATCCCGCACGCCTTCGAGGAGAAGGTCGCGGAGACCGGCGCCGAGCCCCGGACCTACACCACGACGCTGCCCTCCCCGGACGACGACCCGGAGGCGTGGGGCACCGAACTGATCGACAACATCGAGCCGTTCCTGTACGACGCGATCACGGTCCTGCCCGAGCTGGCCCGCGCCTACGAGGGCGACGAGCCGGATCTCGTCCTGCACGACATCACCTCCTATCCGGCCCGCGTCCTGGCCCGCCGCTGGGGCGTCCCCGAGATCTCGCTCTCGCCGAACCTCGTCGCCTGGGAGGGGTACGAGGAGGAGGTCGCCGAGCCGATGTACGCGGAGCTGAAGGAGACCGAGCGCGGCAAGGCGTACTACGCGCGCTTCCACGCCTGGCTGGCGGAGAACGGCATCACCCAGCACCCCGACCCCTTCGTCGGGCGCCCGCCGCGCTCCCTCGTACTGATCCCGAAGGCGCTCCAGCCCAACGCCGACCGTGTCGACGAGTCCGTGCACACCTTCGTCGGCGCCTGCCAGGGCGACCGCGCGGCCCAGGGCGACTGGGAGCGGCCCGCCGGTGCGGAGAAGGTGCTGCTCGTCTCGCTCGGCTCGTCCTTCACCAAGCAGCCCGCCTTCTACCGCGCGTGCGTCGAGGCGTTCGGTGACCTGCCCGGCTGGCACGTGGTGCTCCAGGTCGGCAAGCACGTCAGTGCCGCCGATCTCGGCGAGGTGCCCGCCACCGTGGAGGTGTACCCGTGGGTGCCGCAGCTCGCGGTCCTCAGGAAGGCCGACGCCTTCATCACGCACGCCGGTGCGGGCGGCAGTCAGGAAGGGCTCGCCACCGCGACGCCGATGGTGGCCGTGCCGCAGGCCGTCGACCAGTTCGGCAACGCCGACATGCTCCAGGCGCTCGGCGTCGCCCGGCACCTGCCGATGGAGGAGGTCACCGCCCAGGCGCTGCGCGAGGCGGTCCTCGCGCTGGTGGAGGACCCGGCGGTGGCCCGCAGGCTCGCGGAGGTCAGTGCCGCGATGGCGGCGGAGGGCGGCACGCGGCGGGCGGCCGACCTCATCGAGGAGGAACTGGCCGCGGCGCGAGCCGATCGGGCCTGAGGCGGACTCCGAACGGGCCGACCGCGTCCGGAACATGTCTCCGAACGGGCCGACCGGATCAGGCATAACGGCTCGAACGGGTCGGTGTGACGCCCCGAACGGGCCCGACGTAACGCCTGGTAACCCGTTTCGGTAACGTCCCGGTCATTGGGTAACGCTCAGGTAACGCGGCACCGTCCTGGGATGGTCATTGACTCATCCCCAAGGGTTGACCGTTACCCCGGGCCAAAGGTTGCACGGGGCAGATCTTGTTCCTTGCGCCAACAGCTCCCTAGCTTGAGGTGAACTTTCGCCGAACGCCAGGAAGTTGACCCCCCATGCGTCGAGACATACCGCCCCTCGCCGAGGTGCGCCGCATCACCGAGAAGAAGCGCGACGCGTGGTGGACGGTGCTGCTCGTCGACCCGGTCGCCACGCCGCTCGTGCGCTTCACGGCGATGCGGACGAACATCACGCCCAACCAGATCACGTGGGGCGCGTTCCTCCTCGGTCTCGGCTCCGCGGCGTGCTTCGCGTTCGGGGACTGGCAGTGGCTCGCCCTCGGCGCGGTCGTCTACCACCTCAGCTTCATCCTCGACTGCATGGACGGAAAGGTCGCCCGGCTCACCGGGCAGGGCTCGGTCTTCGGCGCCTGGCTCGACTTCGTCTTCGACCGGATCCGCGTCATGGTGTGCGGCGTCGCCCTGATGGGAGGCCAGTACGAGCGCACCGGCGACGTCATCTACATCTGGCTCGCGCTCGCCGTCGTGGCCCTCGACACCCTGCGCTACATCAACTCGCTCGAAATCTTCAAGATCCGCCACTCCATGCGCAAGCAGATCAAGTCGCGCGTGCGGGCCGCGCGGCGCGCGCAGAACGAGGCGGAGCTCGCCTTCATGGAGGACCTGCTGCGGGAGAACCCCTCGGCGGACATCGAGCAGGACCTGCAGCGGGCGGCGGGCGAGGCCGCGTACGACCGGGCGGAGCCGACGGCCGAGGGGGCCGGTGCCGATGGGATCGGTGCCGACGAGGGGACGGCACCGAAGCCCAAGCCCCAGGTGATCGACCTGCACCAGGAGTTCCGCCGGAAGTTCCCCGCGTATCTGCGGGCCCGCTCCTTCCTGCTGCGGCACCGCATCCGCGCGCACCTGATCAGCGGCATCGAGTTCCAGATGGGCGTCTTCATGATCGGCCCGCTCTTCGACGCGGTGATTCCGGCGACGATCGTCTCCGGCGCGCTGCTGCTGGTGTTCGAACTCGCCATCATCTACAAGCTGTTGCTCTCGACGCGGGACTTCACGCGGACGATCGACTCGTTCGAGGAGCAGAAGGTCCCCATGGCGGCGTAAGAAGTGCCGGACGGGCTGAGGATTCAGCCCGTCCGGCGTTCGCGGACCGGGGTCCGGGGACCGGGGTCCGGGGCGGAGCCCCGAGTCAGACCCCGACCTTCTCGCCCGCGGGAGCGGCGGGGGGCGCCGTGATCTCGGTGCCCCCTTCGTCGTGCGTCATGTCCGGCAGCCACCGCAGCCACTTCGGCAGGTACCAGTTGCGTTCGCCGAGGGCGGCCATCACGGCCGGGAGCAGTACGCCCCGGATCACCGTCGCGTCGATCAGGATCGCCGCCGCGAGACCCACGCCCATCTGCTTCATGGACTGCATCGACAGCGTGCCGAAGATGGCGAAGACCGCGACCATGATGACCGCCGCGCTCGTCACCACCCCGGCCGTGGTGATCACGCCGTGCGAGATCGCGTCCTTCGTCGTACGGCCTTGGAGGCGCGCCTCGCGGATCCGGGAGACCACGAACACGTGGTAGTCCATGGAGAGGCCGAAGAGGATCACGAAGAGGAACAGCGGCAGCCACGCCACGATCGCCCCGACGCCCTCGGCGCCGACCAGGGACGCTCCCCAGCCGTGCTGGAAGACCATGACCAGGATTCCGTAGGCGGCGCCCACCGAGAGCAGGTTGAGCACGATCGAGGTCAGCGCGATCGTCAGCGACCGGAACGACAGCAGCATCAGCAGGAACGCGAAGGCCACCACGAAGGCGAAGACCGGCGGCACCGAGGAGCCGAGCTGGTCGTTGAAGTCCTTGGAGCCCGCGACCTGTCCGGTGACCGGCGCCTCGACGCCGTCGATCTTGCCCAGGGTGGCCGGGCGGACCTCGTCCCGCAGGAGCCCGAGGCTCTTCTCGGCCCTGCCCTGGTCGGAGCCGCCGATGAGCGGCACCGAGAGGACCGCGACGTCGCCGTCCTTGTGCACGGTCATCTCCACGGGCCCCTTGGACGCACCCGAGCTGACGGCCCGCGCCCGGAAGTCGGCGATCGCGTCACGCACCGGCGCGGCGTCGATGTCGTCGGCCTTCACCACGACCTCGGCCGGTTCCGCGCCCCCGGGGAACGCCTCGTTGACCCGGTCGTAGGTCGCCACGATCGGCAGTGAGTCGCCGAACTCCTGGTCCAGGGTGAGCTGTTGGGTCTTCATGCCGATGGCGGGCAGGGCGATCGCCGCGAGCAGTCCCGCGGCGATCGCCACCGAGACGCCGGGGCGCTTGAGCACCCGGCCGACGACCGCGCGCCACAACCGGCTCTCGCTCGGCACGCCGCCGCGCGCACGCCGCCGCAGGAACGGCAGGCGGCCCTTCTCCACCCGCTCGCCGAGCAGCGAGAGCAGCGCGGGCAGGACGGTGACCGAGCCGACCATCGCCACCGCGACCACCATCAGCGAGGCCAGGCCCATCGCCTGGAACTCCGTGATGCCGGTGAACAGCATGCCCGCCATCGCCACGCACACCGTGACCCCGGAGACGACCACGGCGCGGCCGCTGGTGGCCGCCGCGATCCTGAGAGCGGTCTGCGGATCGCGTCCCTTGGCGCGTTCCTCGCGTTCGCGCCGCAGATAGAAGAGGCAGTAGTCGACGCCGACCGCGAGACCCACCAGGAGCATCACGGAGTTGGCGGTGTCGCTCATCGGCTGGACGTGGCTGACCACCGCCATCAGGCCGGTCGTCGCCAGGATCGCGGAGAGGGCGAGCAGTATGGGGAGCAGCGCGGCCACCAGTGCGCCGAAGGCGACCAGGAGGATGCCGAACGCGACCGGCACCGCCGAGTACTCGGCCTGCTTGAAGTCGTTGCCGAAGGCGTCGTCGAACGTCTTCTGCATGCTGGCGGCGCCGATCTGCTCGATCCGCAGCCCCTCGTGCGCCTTCTCGACCCGGTCGACGGCCTTCAGGACCGGTGCGACGCGGTCGCCCGCGGTGTCCGCGTCGCCGCGCATGTCGAACTGGACGAGCGCGCTGCGGCCGTCCTTGGATATCGAGTCGTTTTTGTACGGCGAGGTCACGG
Source organism: Streptomyces kanamyceticus (assembly GCF_008704495.1). Classification (NCBI taxonomy): domain Bacteria; kingdom Bacillati; phylum Actinomycetota; class Actinomycetes; order Kitasatosporales; family Streptomycetaceae; genus Streptomyces; species Streptomyces kanamyceticus. The sequence goes on along the minus strand of NZ_CP023699.1, from coordinate 2,308,036 downwards.
ACGTCACCTCGCCGGTGGCCTCGACCGCCTTCATCACGTCGTCGACGGCCGCCTTGAAGCGCGCGTCGCCCGCTGTGAGCGCTGTCGCGCCCTCCTTGTCGCCCGCGGAAGTGGCCTGAATCAGGACGCTCTCGCCCGCGGGTTCCTCGATCCCGGCCTTGTCGATGATCGACTGTGCCTGATTGATCTCCCCCTTGAGATCGCCGTCGCCCGCGTCGGTGCGGCCCATGGCCGAGCCGACGCCCATCGCGGCGACGACGAACAGGATCCAGATGCCGACGGCCGCCCAGCGATGCCGTGCGCTCCAGCCGCCAGCCCTGGCGGCGAGCCCCCGTGCCCGTGCAGTTCGGTTTCCCATGGCTCGAAAGTAGGGCGGCACCGGGGGAGTCCTCGTCGTGCTGTCCGGTGACTCCGGAGCGCGCGCTCTCGTCCCTGGGGCCGGTGCCCTCTCCGCGCCAGGAAGGAGGGGATATTTACAAGCCCCTTACAGTTACCGTGAGTTGGGGGTTTGGGGCCCGTGATGTCCGATCCGATGTGACAGATCCTGTTTGTTATTACAGAGCCTTGTTGAACAAGTCACAGCTGTATGAAGGTATTGATCTGCGCGCGTCAATCAGACAGGGTTTCGTCCCAACACCCGGAGATCTTCCGGGCCTCAGAGCCTGTCCCGGCGAAGTTGTTGCCGGGGCGAACCTTTTGAGGATGGCTGAACAGCTGAATACCCCCCCACAATCCCCCCACACAGCACTGAGGAGACCCCTCTTCATGGCAACTCACAAGCGTGCCCGCAAGGTGAAGCTCACCGCCGCGATAGCCACCGTCGCCACCGCGGCCGGTGTGACGATCTTCGCGACCTCGTTCGCCGGTGCGTCCACCCCCGCCGAGGGCAAGGTCTACGGCCTGGACGCCAAGGGCGCCGTCGCGGGCAGCTACATCGTCATGCTCGACGAGAAGGCCAGCAAGGACACCAAGTCCGACCTCGCCAAGGAGTACGGCGGCGAGCTGAAGCACAACTACTCGTCCGCGATCAACGGCTTCTCGGCCAAGGGCCTGAGCGAGACCGACGCCAAGCGCCTGGCCGCCGACCCGGCCGTCGGCAAGGTCGTCCAGTCGAAGAAGTTCTCCATCGACGCCACCCAGGACAACCCGCCGTCGTGGGGCCTGGACCGCATCGACCAGGCGGACACCAAGGGCGACAAGAAGTACACCTACCCCGACGCCGCGGGTGAGGGCGCCACCGCGTACGTCATCGACACCGGTGTCCGCGTCAGCCACAAGGACTTCGGCGGCCGCGCCACCTCCGGCTTCGACGCCGTGGACAACGACGACAACGCCGACGACGGCAACGGCCACGGCACGCACGTCGCGGGCACCATCGCCGGTGAGGCGCACGGTGTCGCCAAGAAGGCGAAGATCGTCGCGGTCCGCGTCCTGGACGACCAGGGCTCCGGCACCACCGAGCAGGTCGTCGCGGGCATCGACTGGGTCACCAAGAACCACAAGGGCCCCTCCGTCGCCAACATGAGCCTCGGCGGCGGCGCCGACGAAGCGCTCGACGCGGCCGTCAAGAAGTCGATCGACGCGGGCGTCACCTTCGCGGTCGCCGCGGGCAACGAGTCGACCGACGCCTCGCAGGGCTCCCCGGCCCGCGTGAAGGAGGCCATCACGGTCGCCTCCTCCACCAAGGACGACGAGCAGTCGGACTTCTCCAACTACGGCTCCGTCGTGGACATCTACGCCCCGGGCTCGGACATCACGTCCGACTGGAACACCGGTGACGACGCCACCAACACCATCTCGGGCACCTCGATGGCCACCCCGCACGTCGTGGGTGCCGCCGCCGTGTACGTCGCCGCCCACCCGGACGCCAAGCCCGCGGACGTCGCCAAGGCGCTGACCGACGGTGCGACCGCGGACAAGATCTCGAACCCGAGCGAGGGCACGCCCAACAAGCTCCTCAAGGTCGTCGAGTAATCCTCCGCGCCTGCTGAGCCGCGGCCGTCGTGCCCACCCCCACGGGGCACGGCGGCCGCTTTATCGTGGGCACATGGTGAACGGGAGATACGCGGCGCTGCTGCGCGGCATCAACGTCGGCGGCCACAAGAAGGTGCCGATGGCACGGCTCCGGACGCTCCTCGAAGGTCTTGGACACGGCGGCGTACGCACGCATCTGCAGAGCGGCAACGCGGTGTTCACGGTCGACGGGGGAGACGGGGGAGACGGGGGCGACGAGGAGACGCTCGCCGCCGCGATCGGGTCGGCCATCGAGAAGGAGTTCGGCTTCGCCGTCGACGTGCTCGTGCGCGACGCGGCGTATCTGAAGGCCGTGGCCGACGCCTGCCCGTTCCCCGCCGCCGACCTGGAGCCCAAGCAGCTCCACGTCACCTACTTCTCCGTGCCCGTCGACGAGACGCGCTTCGCCTCCGTCGACCGCGCCGCTTTCCTGCCCGAGGACTTCCATCTCGGCGACCGGGCCCTCTACCTCTACGCGCCCGACGGCCTCGGCCGCTCCAAGCTCGCCGTAAAGCTGTCGACGCCCGCCCTGAACCGGGGCATGATCGCCACCAGCCGCAACTGGAACACCGTCACCCGGCTCGTGGAGATGACCCATGACTGACCGCACCCCCGCCGTACGGGCCGCGATCGAGGGCGAACTGCGCCTGCTCGAACCGGAGGTGCGTGCCTCGCCCGAGCTCTTCGGGGCCTTGCTGCACCCGGAGTTCACCGAGTTCGGGTCGTCCGGCACGCGGTGGGACCGCGCGTCGATCATGACGGTCCTCATGGCCGACCCCGAGCCCGACGACCGCCCCATCACGGCCTCCGGCATGCGTGGCGTTCAGCTCTCCGACGACGTGGTGCACCTGACCTTCGACACGGACGACAACGGACGGCGGGCGCACCGCAGTTCGCTGTGGCGCCGCGCCGAGGACGGCTGGCGGATCTGGTTCCACCAGGCCACGCCCTTCGCCGCCGAGAGCTGAACCGGCCGGAATTGGCCCGCCCCGAGCGCGCGTCATTGGCCCGCAGGGGCGTGCCACTTGCCGCATAGTCTCTGCGTATGACGACGACGGACGGCGCGCACGGCGCCCACGGCGGGACCCGCACCAGGACCCGCATCGACTTCTACTTCGACCCGGCCTGCCCCTTCGCCTGGATCACCTCGCGCTGGATCCTGGAGGTCGAGCGCCACCGCGACCTCGACCTCCGCTTCCACGTGATGAGCCTCTACTTCCACAACGAGGGCAACGAACTCCCCGACTGGTACCGGGACCTCGTGGACCGCTCCCTCACCCTGACGCGGATCGCCGCGGCCGCCGCCGAGCAGCGCGGCGAGGAGGTTCTCCGCGACCTCTACACGGCCTTCGGCACCCGCGTCCACCAGGAGAAGAACGAGGACTTCGACGACGTCGCGCGCCAGGCGCTCGCCGAGCTCGGACTGCCCGCGTCGCTCGCCGCCGCCGCGCAGGACCCCGCGTACGACGAGGTGCTGCGCCGCAGCCACGACGGCGGCAAGGACCCGGCGGCCGAGGGCTATGTCGGCACGCCGACGATCCACGTCGACGGCACCGTCTGGTTCGGCCCCGTGCTGCGCGCGATCCCGCGCGGCGAGGAGGCGGCGCGGCTCTTCGACAGCTTCCGGGTCCTGGCCGGATACCCGGACTTCTTCGAGCTGAAGCGGACCAGGACCGGGGGCCTCGACTTCGGCTGACGCCGGGGCGGGGCGGTCCTGGGGTCAGCCGGCGACGGGCGGCGCGGGCAGCCGCGAGGTGAGCAGCAGGGTGATCCCGCCGCTCTCCTCCCGCACCTCGCGGCCCTGCGTGAAGCCGAGGCGCTTGAGCACCGTGAGGGACGCGGTGTTCTCCGAGTCCACGGTCGCGTGCACCTCGGCGAGGCCCAGCGTCTCGTGGCCGTAGGAGGTGAGCAGCCGCGCGAGCTCCGTGCCGAGGCCCAGGCCCCAGCTCGCCCTGGTCAGGCCGTATACGATCTCGTGACCATCGAGCCAGGACTCGGGCGAGGGCTTGACCTCGGCGTGCCCGACGTAGCGCCCCTCGTGCCGCACCGCCCAGACGGGGAAGCGGTTCTCCGCGTAGACATAGCTGAAGATCCGGTGGAACAGCGCCCGGTCCTGCGCCGCGGTCTGCATGCCGTCCCCGAACCAGCGGCCCACCGCCTCGTCCTGGAACAGGGACACGAAGTCCGCCTCGTCGGTCTCGGCGTAGGGGGAGAGGACCAGGCGTTCGGACCGCAGTTCGGGTGTCATCCGCGAGACGGTAAGGGGGCGGGGCGCCTCGCGGCAAGCGGATTCACGCGGCCGTTCGGCCGCCGTGTCCGGTGCCGCGTCCGGCCGGTCTCAGCTCACCGTGCGGGGCAGTCCGATCGGGTTCGGGAAGGGGACGATGTCCTGGTCGAGGATTTTGCGCGTCGCCGGTTCCAGGGCCGTGAGGAGTCCTTCCGTCTCGGTCTCGGAGAGGGGACGCAGCAGCCGCGCGGCGAGCCTGTCGGTGTCGGCCTCGATCAACTGCCGTTCCGTACGGCCCTGTTCGGTCGCCGCACCGGACGCGTCGACCAGACCGCGGTCGCGCATCAGGTCCGCGGTGGCCGCCCACTCCTCCTCGCTCCAGCCCCGGTCCCGCCGGATGCCGTCCGCGTTCACCCGGCCGGTGGCCGCGGCGAGGGCGAGTGCCTCGCGGGCGTCCAGGCCGTGGTCGGCGAGCGCCGTCACGTGCGCGTCGCCCCTGAACTCCCGTACGCAGGTGGTGAGATGCCACAGCCGCTCGACGGGGTCGGCCCGGTCGTACAGATCGCGGTTGGCGGCGAACAGCGGGCGGGCCAGCGCCGGTGCGTCCTCGACGACGGCGGCCAGGAGGGGATTGACGGCGGACGCCAACGCGTCGACGCCGGGCACCAGTTGGCGCAAGGCGCGGGCGGTGAGCCGGGCGCGCTCCTGAAGGACCCGGTCGGGCGAGGCGTACTCCCAGGCCGACGGCAGGGCGCGGGCCACCATGCCGGGCGCGAAGACGCCGAGCGCCGCCGTGGCCACCGCGGACCCGACCCGGCCCATCGGCGCCGTACGCGCGGCGAAGTACCCCATCCAGAAGCCCTTGAGCCCCACCGCCCTGCCGAGACCCCGGCAGCGCTCGTCGAAATAGATCACCGCGTGCAAGGGTTCGGTCCGCAGCCACAGCGTGCGGGATCGGGTCGGGGTCATGCCACCACAAACTAGGCCAGTGCGGGAATCCGCGCCAGGGGAGCTACCGGAGAGTCGGCCCGTGCGTACGCCTCTTCGTAGCGCCGCACGAGCAGCCTGGCCACCGCAGGTGCGGGACCGAGGACATCGGCGAGCACATCGGCCTCCGCGGCGCCCCGCGCGATGCGGTCCGGCAGGAAGCCCGGGGCCAGTACGTAGGGCGCCACCGCGACGCGGCGCACGCCCGGCACGTCCCGCAGCTCGCGCACGACGTCCTCGGTGCGCGGCAGAGATGCGGAGGCGAACGCAGGCCGCACGGCACACCAACCGGTGAGCCGCCACTCCCGCGCGATTTCAGCGATCACTGCGATCGCCTCCGGGTCGGAGGACCCCGCCGAGGCCAGGACGACCCCGGTCGAGGACTTGTCGGCGGGGGTCAACCCCGCCTCGTGGAGCCGCTGTTCGAGCGCGCCGAGCAGCAGCGGGGAAGGGCCGAGGACCGCGGCCTGCCGGACGCGCAGGCTCGCGGGCGCCGCGCGCAGCACCGCGGGGATGTCCGCCTTCGCGTGGAACGCGCGCGTGAGCAGGAGCGGCAGGGCCATCACGTCGCGTACGCCCTCGGCCGCGAGCCGCGCCAACACCCCCGACACGGTGGGCGCGTTGAAGTCCAGGAAGCCCGTCTCCACCCGCAGCCCGGGCCGCAGCGAGCGCACCGCGCGCACCAGGGCGTGCACGGTCTCGGCGTGTCGCGGGTCGCGGCTGCCGTGCGCGATGACGAGGAGTACGGGGTGGTCCTCGGTGGGAAGTGTCGCTCGGTACGGGGGAGTTGGGTGCGGGGGAGTTCGGTGCATGGGAGTTCAGCTCTTCACGAGGAGTCCGCGGCCGCGCAGCACGCGCCGCTCGAGGGGGCTGAAGATCAGCAGGTCGATGGCGATGCCGACGATCAGGATGAGGAAGATGGCCAGGAAGATCATGGGCATGGAGCTGGCGTTGCGGCCGTTCTCCAGGAGCTGGCCGAGGCCCACGCCGAGGTCGGGCGACGACGCGATGATCTCGGCGGCCATCAGCGAGCGCCAGGAGAACGCCCAGCCCTGCTTGAGGCCCGCGAGATAGCCGGGCAGCGCGGCGGGGAGCACGATGTGCCAGGTGTGCCGCAGCCCCGTCGCGCCGAGCGTGCGGCCCGCGCGCAGGAACAGCGGCGGCACCTGGTCGACGCCGGAGACCAGGCCGTTGGCGATGGAGGGCACGGCGCCGAGCAGGATCACCGCGTACATCATCTGGTTGTTCAGGCCGAGCCAGAGCACGGCGGGCGGCACCCAGGCGACCGAGGGCAGCGACTGCAGGCCGGAGAGGATCGGTCCGATCGCGGCCCTGATGAACCGCACCCGGGCGACGATCAGGCCGAGCGGCGTGCCGATCGCCAGGGCGAAGAGGAAGCCGAGAAGGCCGCGCGACACGGACGTCCAGATGAAGTCGAGGAGCGTGCCCTGCTTCCACGCGTCGGCCACCTCGTCCCAGACCGCGGACGGCGAGGGCAGCTTGGTGGGATCGTCGACGATCTTGAAGGAGACCAGTGCCTGCCACACGAGCAGCACGAGCACCACCGCGGTCAGCGGCGGCACCACCTTCTGGACCAGGACCTGGCGCACGGGCGTGCGGGTGGGGCCCGCGCCGGACTCCAGGGCGTCGAGTCCCGCCTCCAGACCCGCGAGATCCTGGCCGTCCCCGGCCTCCTTGACCGGGCCTGTCGCCTCAGCGACCGGTCCTGTCGTCTCAGTGCTGGCCATGGCGGCGGATCTCCCCACGCAGTTGTTCGGTGATCTCGACGGACAGTTCCGCCACCGCGGTGTCCTCGATGCGGCGCGGGTGCGGGATGTCGACCCGCCACTCGTGCGCCACCCGGCCGGGACGCGACGAGAGGAGCACCACGCGCTGCGCGAGCCGCACGGCCTCGCGCACGTTGTGCGTGACGAAGAGGACGGAGACGTTCGTCTCGCGCCAGACGCGGGTCAGCTCGTCGTGCAGGACGTCCCTGGTGATCGCGTCGAGCGCCGCGAACGGCTCGTCCATCAGCAGGATGTTGCTGTCCTGGGCGAGCGCGCGGGCCAGGGCGACCCGCTGGCGCATGCCGCCGGACAGCTCGTGCACCCGCTTGCCGTACGCCCCGTGCAGGCGCACGAGTTCGAGCAGCTCCTCGGCCCGCGTCCGGCGCTCCGCCTTCGGGGTGCCGCGCAGCTTCAGGGCGAGCTCGATGTTCTTGCCCGCGGTCAGCCACGGGAAGAGCGCGTGCTCCTGGAACATCAGGGCGGGGCGGCCGTCGGTCGCGATGGTGCCCGCGGACGGCTCGTCGAGCCCGGCGACCAGGTTGAGCAGCGTCGACTTGCCGCAGCCCGAGGCTCCCAGGAGGGTGACGAACTCGCCGGGAGCGACATCGAGCGTGATGTCGTCCAGGACGAGCTGCGGTCCCGCGGGGCCGCCGAAGGACTTCGAGACGTGCTCGATCCTGGCGGCGTGCGATGCCGTGGTGCGGCTGTCGTCCGCGGCCTTGGCGAGGGTGGTTGCCATGGTCGTCACCTCCTGGGAACTGGTCGTCTGACGGGGCTACTTGACGCCGAGACCGGCGTCGTCGACCGAGGGCTCGCCCGCGGCCTTGAGGACCTTGTTCAGCGGACCGAGGTCGTAGATGCCCTTGAGGTCGGGCTTCTCCAGGAGTCCGGCCTTGACCGCGTGGTCCGCCTCCGCGTCGAGCGTGGCGGCCAGCGGGTCGTTGGTCGTCTGGATGGACTTCCACGCCGGGTCGAGCACCTCGGCGGGCAGCGGCTTGCCGGAGTCCGCCTTCAGCTGGGCGTTGGCGGCGGCCTTCGCCTTGTCCGGGTTGGCCTTGATCCACGCGTTGGTCTTGACCGCGCCGCGCAGCACGGCCTCGACGACCTTCGGGTGGTCCTTCAGGAAGCTCTGCTTCACGATGATGTTCGTGATCACGAACTTCTTGTCGGGCCACAGGTCGGACTCGTCGAGGAGGACCTTGCCGCCCTCGGCGACCAGCTTGGACGCGGTCGGCTCGGGCACCCAGGCGCCGTCGATGGAACCGGACTTGTAGGCGTCCGGGGTGATCTTGTTGTCGGTGCGGACCACCGACACGTCGCCCTTGCCGCTCTGCGCGTCGACCTTCCAGCCCTTCTCGGCGATCCAGTTGAGGAAGGCCACGTCCTGGGTGTTGCCGAGCTGCGGCGTCGCGATCTTCTTGCCCTTGACGTCGTCCTGGGACTTGATCTTCTTGGGGTTCACCACGAGCTTCACGCCGCCGGACGCCGAACCGCCGATGATGCGCAGGTTCTTGCCCTGGGACTTGGTGTAGCCGTTGATCGCGGGCGACGGGCCGATCCAGCCGATGTCGATCGATCCCGCGTTCAGCGCCTCGATCTCCGAGGGACCCGCGTTGAACTGGGAGTACTTGGCCTCCGTGCCGCCGAGCTCCTTCTGGAACAGGCCCTGCTGGCTGCCCACGAGGGCGGTGGCGTGGGTGAGGTTCGGGAAGTACCCGATCTTCACGCTGTCCAGGTCCTCGATCTTCTCAGCGCCCGAGGCGACCTTGGACTTGTCGTCGTTCTTGTCGGCCTCGGAGCCGTAGCCGCAGGCGGAGAGCGCCAGGGCGAGCAGGGGCAGCGCCGCGAGGGCGGCGATCTTGGTGCGTGGAGCAGGCACGGGAGGTGGTCCTCTCGTTGGCCCGGCGCACGCGTCAGGGCGTGGCCGGGAGGTCGGCAGGTCTTCGTCTGTGTCTTCGCGGGGACGGTGCGTGGGCGCGCAGGCAGTGCGCGTACGTCATCGCGCACATCGCGCCACCCCGCCCTGCCCGCTGCCGAGGGCGCCGCTGCCGATGCGGCCGCCCTCCTTCGCGAACGTCGCGAACACGTCGACGTAGGTCATGGTCAGAAGTCCCAACCGGCTTCGTCGGCGGGGGCTTCGGCCTCGGCGGGAGCGTCGGTGGGGGCGGCGAAGGCCGCGCCCACCATGCCCGCGGCGAGCGTCGTGCCGTCCGCCGGGTCGATCAGGAGGAACGAGCCGGTGCGCCGGGAATCCGCGTACGCGTCGAGCGCGAGCGGTTCCGCGGTGCGGACCAGGACGCGGCCGATGTCGTTGGCGACCAGCTGCCCGGGCTCGGGGTGCTGCGAGAGGTCGTCCAGGGTGAGCCTGGAGGGGATCTCCTTGACGATCGCCTTGACCGTACGGGTGGTGTGCTTGAGCAGCACCCGCTGGCCGACGGCGAGCGCGGTGTCCGCGACGTGGCAGACCGTCGCCTCGATGTCCTGCGTGGCCTTCGGGACGTCGCCGCTCGGCACGATCAGGTCGCCGCGCGAGATGTCGATGTCGTCCTCGAGAAGCAGGGTGATCGACTGCGGCGTCCACGCCACGTCGACCGCCGTGCCGAGCAGGTCGATCCCCGCGACCTTCGAGGTGCGCCCCGACGGCAGCACGGTGACGGACTCGCCCACCCGGAAGGTGCCCGCCGCGATCTGGCCCGCGTAGCCCCGGTAGTCCGGGTGCTCGGCGGTCTGCGGGCGGATCACGTACTGCACGGGGAGACGCGCGTGGCAGGAGGTCAGGTCGTGGCTGACCGGCACCGTCTCCAGGTGTTCCAGGACGGTCGGTCCGCCGTACCAGTCCATGTTCGACGAGGGCTCGACGACGTTGTCGCCGGCCAGCGCCGAGATCGGGATCGCGGTGATCTCCGGAACGCCCAACTCACTGGCGTACGCGGTGAATTCCTCGGCGATCCGGGCGAAGACCGACTCCTCGTAGGAGACCAGGTCCATCTTGTTCACCGCGAGCACGACGTGCGGGACGCGGAGCAGCGCGGCGACCGCGGCGTGCCTGCGGGTCTGCTCGATGACGCCGTTGCGGGCGTCGACGAGGACGACCGCGAGGTCGGCGGTGGAGGCGCCCGTGACCATGTTCCGGGTGTACTGCACGTGCCCCGGGGTGTCGGCGAGGATGAACCGGCGCCGGGCCGTGGCGAAGTAGCGGTAGGCGACGTCGATGGTGATGCCCTGCTCGCGCTCGGCCCGCAGGCCGTCCGTGAGCAGCGCGAGGTCGGGGGCCTCGGCGCCGCGGCTCGCCGAGACGCGCTCCACGGCCTCCAGCTGGTCGGTGAGGACCGACTTGGAGTCGTGGAGCAGGCGGCCCACCAGGGTGGACTTGCCGTCGTCGACGGATCCGGCGGTGGCGAACCGCAGCAGGGTGGTGGCCGACAACTGCTCGGTGGAGAGCGGCTGTACCGGCTCAGTGGTGCTGTTGCTCATGGTTAGAAGTACCCCTCGCGCTTGCGGTCTTCCATCGCGGCCTCGGACATCTTGTCGTCGGCGCGGGTCGCACCTCGCTCGGTGAGCCGTGACGCGGCGATCTCGGCGATGACGGCGTCGAGCGTCGTCGCGTCCGAGTCGACGGCGCCGGTGCAGGACATGTCGCCGACCGTGCGGTAGCGGACGAGGCGCTTCTCGGTCTCCTCGTCCTCCTTGGGGCCGCCCCAGTCGCCCGCGGTCAGCCACATCCCGGAGCGCTTGAAGACGTCCCGCTCGTGCGCGAAGTAGATCTGCGGCAGGTCGATCTCCTCGCGGGCGATGTACTGCCACACGTCCAGCTCGGTCCAGTTGCTCAAAGGGAACACGCGGACGTGCTCGCCGGGTGCGTGGCGGCCGTTGTAGAGCTGCCACAGCTCGGGGCGCTGGCGGCGCGGGTCCCACTGCGAGAACTCGTCGCGGAGGCTGAACACCCGCTCCTTGGCGCGGGCCTTCTCCTCGTCGCGGCGCCCGCCGCCGAAGACCGCGTCGAACTTCTCGCGCTGGATCTTCTCGGTGAGCGGCACGGTCTGCAGCGGATTGCGCGTCCCGTCGGGCCGCTCGCGCAGCGTGCCCGCGTCGATGTACTCCTGCACGGAGGCGACGTGCAGCCGAAGCCCGTGCTCGGCGACCACCCGGTCGCGGTACTCGATGACCTCGGGGAAGTTGTGCCCGGTGTCCACGTGGAGCAGCGAGAAGGGCACCCCCGCGGGAGCGAACGCCTTCAGCGCCAGGTGCAGCATGACGATGGAGTCCTTGCCGCCGGAGAAGAGGATCACCGGCCGCTCGAACTCGCCCGCCACCTCGCGGAAGATGTGCACCGCCTCGGACTCCAGGGCGTCCAGGTGGCTGAGCGCGTAAGGGCTGTCGGTGCCCTCCGTCACGGTCGCGACGGTCGTCATGTGAGACCCCTCTCGGTGAGCAGCGCCTTGAGGGCCGCCGCCGACTCCTGCACGGTCTGGTCCTGCGACTCGATGCGCAGATCAGGGGAGTCCGGCGCCTCGTAGGGGTCGTCGACCCCGGTGAGCCCGGATATCTCGCCCGCCGCCTGCTTGGCGTACAGGCCCTTCACATCGCGTACGGAGCACACCTCGACCGGCGTGGCGACATGCACCTCCAGGTACGCGGTGCCGCCCGTCTGGTGGCGCTTGCGCACCGCCTCGCGGCTGTCCGCGAACGGCGCGATGACCGGCACGAGCGCCAACACGCCGTTGCGGGCGAGGAGTTCGGCGACGAAGCCGATGCGCTGCACGTTGGTGTGCCGGTCCTCGCGGCTGAAGCCGAGGCCCGCCGAGAGGAACTCGCGGATCTCGTCGCCGTCGAGCACCTCGACGCGGCGGCCCTCCGCGCGCAGGAGGCCCGCCAGTTCGTACGCGATGGTGGTCTTGCCGGCGCTTGGCAGGCCGGTGAGCCAGACGGTGGCTCCGGTCGTCACGTGGTTCTCCTGAGTGTCTTCCTGTGGCGCGGGCATCAGTGGATCCCGCACTCGGTCTTGGTGTTGCCCGACCAGCGTCCGGCCCGCGCGTCCTCGCCCTCAAGGAGGCGGCGGGTGCACGGGGCGCAGCCCACGGAGCCGTAGCCGTCCATCAGGAGCGGGTTGGTGAGCACGCCGTGCTCGGCGACGTAGGCGTCCACGTCGTCCTGTGTCCAGCGGGCGATCGGGGAGACCTTGACCTTGCGGCGCTTGGCGTCCCAGCCGACGACCGGGGTGTTCGCGCGGGTCGGCGACTCGTCGCGGCGCAGTCCGGTGGCCCAGGCCGCGTAGCCGGTCAGGCCCTCTTCGAGGGGCTGCACCTTGCGCAGCTTGCAGCACAGGTCCGGGTCGCGCTCGTGCAGCCGGGGGCCGTACTCGGCGTCCTGCTCGGCCACCGTCTGACGGGGCGTCAAGGTCAGCACGGTCACGTCCATCACGGCCTCGACGGCGTCCCGGGTGCCGATGGTCTCGGGGAAGTGGTAGCCGGTGTCGAGGAACACCACGTCCACGCCGGGCCTGGCCCGCGAGGCGAGGTGCGCGACGACCGCGTCCTCCATCGAGGAGGTCACGCAGAACCGCGCGCCGAAGGTGTCGACCGCCCACCGGAGTATCTCCAGGGCGGACGCGTCCTCCAGGTCGCGCCCCGCCTGTTCGGCGAGCGCCTTCAACTCCTCGTCGGTACGGGCCTCCTGGCCCTGAGTGGTCGTCATGTCTGGTCCCCTCCACCGCTGGTGTGCTGAACGCCCCGGGCGAGCAGCCCGAGGAACTTCAGCTGGAATGCGCGGTTGCACGCCGCGCATTCCCAGGCGCCGTGACCGGTCTCGTTGGGACGCAGGTCCTCGTCGCCGCAGTAGGGGCAGTAGAAGGGGGCGGCTCGCTCGCTCACTTGAGGGCCTCCTCGTCGGCGCGGGCCGCCCAGGTGGCGAAGCGCTCGCCGTCCGCGCGCTGCACCTCGAAGCGCTTGATGACCCGCTCGATGTAGTCGGGCAGCTCGGTCGCGGTGACCTTCAGGCCGCGGACCTTGCGGCCGAACCCGGCCTCCAGACCGAGCGCGCCGCCCAGGTGCACCTGGTAACCCTCGACCTGGTTGCCCTCGTCGTCCAGGACGAGCTGGCCCTTGAGGCCGATGTCGGCGACCTGGATGCGGGCGCAGGCGTTCGGGCAGCCGTTGATGTTGATGGTGATCGGCTGGTCGAACTCCGGGATGCGGCGCTCCAGTTCGTCGATGAGCGAGGCGCCGCGCGCCTTGGTCTCGACGATGGCGAGCTTGCAGAACTCGATGCCGGTGCAGGCCATCGTGCCGCGCCTGAAGGGCGAGGGGGTGACCCGCAGGTCGAGCGCCTCCAGGGCGGAGACCAGCGATTCGACCTGGTCCTCGGTCACGTCGAGCACGATCATCTTCTGCTCGGCGGTGGTGCGCAGACGGCCCGAGCCGTGCGCGTCCGCGACCTCGGCGATCTTGGTGAGCGTGGTGCCGTCCACCCGGCCGACGCGGGGCGCGAAGCCGACGTAGAAGCGGCCGTCGCGCTGCCGGTGGACGCCGAGGTGGTCGCGCCAGGTGCCGGTGGGCTGCTCGGGCGGGGGCCCGTCGGTCAGCTTCCGCTGGAGGTACTCGTCCTCCAGGATCTGCCGGAACTTCTCCGGACCCCAGTCGGCGACGAGGAACTTCAGACGGGCGCGGGTGCGCAGGCGGCGGTAGCCGTAGTCGCGGAAGATGCCGATGACGCCGCCGTACACGTCGGGCACCTCGTCCAGCGGCACCCAGGCGCCGAGCCGCACGCCCAGCTTGGGGTTGGTGGAGAGGCCGCCGCCGACCCAGAGGTCGAAGCCGGGGCCGTGCTCGGGGTGGTGGACGCCGACGAACGCGATGTCGTTGATCTCGTGCGCGACGTCGAGCTGCGGCGAACCGGAGATCGCGGTCTTGAACTTGCGGGGCAGGTTCGAGAAGTCCGGGTTGCCGATGAAGCGGCGCTGGATCTCGTCGATGGCGGCGGAGCCGTCGATGATCTCGTTCTCGGCGATGCCCGCGACGGGCGAGCCGAGGATCACGCGGGGCGTGTCACCGCAGGCCTCGGTGGTGGAGAGCCCGACCCCTTCGAGCCGCCGCCAGATCTCGGGGACGTCCTCGATGCGGATCCAGTGGTACTGGATGTTCTGCCGGTCGGTGAGGTCGGCGGTGCCGCGCGCGAACTCCTGGGAGATCTCACCGATGACGCGCAGCTGCTCGGTGGTCAGGCGCCCGCCGTCGATGCGCACGCGGAGCATGAAGTACTCGTCGTCCAGCTCCTCCGGCTCCAGGACCGCGGTCTTGCCGCCGTCGATGCCGGGCTTGCGCTGGGTGTAGAGGCCCCACCAGCGCATCCGCCCGCGGAGGTCATTGGGGTCGATGGAGTCGAAACCGCGCTGGGAGTAGATCGTCTCAATGCGTGTCCGCACGTTGAGACCGTCGTCATCCTTCTTGAACTGCTCGTTCCCGTTGAGCGGCGTGAAGTGACCCTTGGCCCACTGTCCTTCACCGCGGTGCCGGCTCGGCTTGCGGCGAGGCGCGGCGGCGGGGGGCGTGTCTGGGGAAGTGGCCATGGCTCTACGTCCTTCGGGGCAGCGGAAAAGCGGCTCTGACCTGCGGGGATGGGCACATGCGGGAATGTGCGCGCGGCGCTGCGCAGGGAGGGGGAAACAGGGGAGCGGTGCTCAGATGTGCGGCAGTGCTGAGGTGATCAGCAAGCCCGACACATGGCGCTGGACATGCGGCAGAGGTCGACGTGACGCCGACTCACCAAGGCAGTTCCAGTGCGATCCATGACGGAAGCGTGTCACGGGACTTTCGGCGCAGTCCAGCATTATCCAAAATGCGGACACCTCTGTCCCGCATCGTGGACAGAGGTGTCGTCGGTCACAGCGGGACCGAGGGGGTGCGGTGGACCGGAGGGGGCGGGTCAGTCGCGCGCGGCCCCCGGCCACGGACCCGGGTTCGGGCCTTCGGTCTCCTGCTCGACCTTGGTGTCGAAGAGCGTGAAGCCGCGCCGCAGGTAGTTGTCCATGGCGTGCTCGCCGTCCTTGGAGCAGGTGTGCAGCCAGACCCGCTCGGTCGGCGCGAGCCCCGGCCAGCGCTCGGCCAGATCCCAGGCGCGCGCGGTGACGTACGACAGGAGGTGGCCGCCGATGCGCCGCCCGCGGAAGGCGGGCAGCAGCCCGAAGTAGACGATCTCGACGACGCCGTCGGCCCCGTCGCCCTGCTCACCGCGCGCCGCGAGTTCCACGTACCCGGCGGGTGTCCCGTTCTCGTACGCGACCCAGGTCTCGACGCCGGGCCGGTCGAGCAGCTTGTGCCACTCGGCGTACGTCATGGGCAGCCGGTCGATCCAGCGGATGTCCCCGCCGACCGAGGTATAGAGGAACCGGCTGAACTCGGGCGAGGGCACCTCGGCGCGCACGATCCGTACGTCGCCTTCGGGGGCCGCGGCGGGCAGCAGGTCCCGGGGGGACCGCTGCTCAAGGGACCAGGTGGTGACAGTGATGCTCATGCGGCTCAGCGAATCACGGGAGGGGCGCCACGGCGAAGCCGGGGCAGCGGGTCGTGGGGGAGGAGGAGGGGAGGAGGAGGGGGTGCGTGCCGGGCGGTGGAGCTCAAGGTTCCGCCACGCTCCTCGCCCGCCGTATCGCCGGGGCGAGGGAGTGCGGAAGCAGGTCCTCCGGGATGCCGGGCAGGAGCACCTGTACGTCGACGTCCTCATGGAAGCGGTAGGGGCGGTGGGCGAGCAGGCCGCCCAAGTAGCGCCGGACTCTGGAGAGTTCGGCGCGGACCGTCACCGTGCGGGCCGGGTCGCCGAACATGTCGTCGGCAAGGCCCGACGCACTGCGCCCGCCGCGGTGCGTGGCGAGCAGGAAGAGCAGCTCGGCATGGCGCGGACTCAGGTCGTGGGTCCAGTCGCGGGCGCCGCCGAGCACCGCGAGGGTCCAGTGCCGCGGACTGCTCACGTCCAGGACGAGCCGGGTCGCGGCGAGCGGCTCCGTCCCGTCCTTGGGGTCCTGCGGGCGCAGCAGCCAGCCGCCGGGCAGCGGCTCCGCGAGGCAGGTGCCGAGGGAGGGCAGCCAGGCGCGGCCCGCGGCCAGCGCCTTGGGGAGCGTGACGCGGTCCATCGGCGCCATGCCCGTCACCGCGGCCGTCCAGCCGTGCGCGTCCACCGCGACGGCCCGTCCCGCGAGCCGGGCCAGGACCGGTGCGGCCACCGCGCGCAGCCGGTCGAGCGCCGTGACGTGCCGGTCCCGAAGGCGTGCCTCGGCGAGCTTGGCCACCGAGTCGACCAGGGCGAGCGTGGCCGGATGCATGGTCTGCAGCGGGCCGCTGACGTCCACGACGCCGAGGAGCCTGCCGTCCCGCGGATCGGTGACGGGGGCGCCCGTGCAGGTCCAGGGGTGGTGGGTCTGTACGAAGTGCTCGGCGGAGAAGACCTGGACGGGGCGGCGCACCACCAGCGGGGTGCCCACGCCGTTGGTGCCGACGACGCCCTCGCCCCAGTCCGCGCCCACTTCGAAACCGAGCGAGTCCGCCTTGCGCAGCACCGCGGAGCTGCCCTCGCGCCACAGCACGCGCCCGTCCGCGTCGCAGACGACCATGATGTGGTGCGCGGCGTCCGCCACCGAGACCAGGGCGTCGCGCAGGACCGGCAGTATGTCCACCAGGGGCGAGCCGTGGCGGCGCTCCGCCAGCTCCTCCTCGGTCAGCAGCCGGGACCGGATGTCGTGGTCGGGATCGACGCCGCGCAGCATCATCCGCCCCCAGGAGTCACCGATCACCGGCCGGGGCAGGACGTGCGGCCGCTGGCCGGAAAGTGTCGCGTCGCGGACCCCCTTGAGGAGCCGCGCCGCGTGCGCGAGGTCCATGTCGGAGATCCGCGCGAGGTCGATCGTCGAGGTCGCGTACGTCACCAGGGGTCCTTTCCGGTCAGCAGGGTGTGGGTGGGCTGCTCCTCATCGTGCCCCTTGCGGGCAGCCCGGGGTGACGCCTCGGAAGATGAATCATCCGGCCGCCCCGACGGGTTGCAACCTCATGCAACCCTGGCGAACAGCCGTACGGAGCCGGAATCTGTACACCACGCCGCCCGTGCGGCGTTCACGCTCCTCACGGGGCCTGAAAGACGGGGGTGGTGCCGTGTCGGCGCAGCACCACCCCCGTGTCAGTTTCGAGTCCGGCTGGGACTGAGCCCCGCTGCCCCTACAGCCGCGGCGTCGCCCGTTCCACCACCGAGGCCAGATCGAGGCTGTGCGGAAGCGTGCCGAACGCCGCGCCCCAGTCCCCGCCGAGGCGTGAGGCGCAGAACGCGTCCGCCACCTCGGCGGGCGCGTGCCGCACGAGCAGCGAGCCCTGGAGCACCAGCGCCATCCGCTCCACCAGGCGCCGCGCCCGGGCCTCGATGCCCTCCAGGTCGGCCAGTTCGGTGAGGAGTCCCTTGATCGCGCCGTCCAGGCGGTGGTCGGCGCCGCGGGCCGCGCCCACCTCCTGGAGGAACGCGTTGAGCGCCGCCGGTTCGCGCTGCAGTGCCCGCAGCACGTCAAGGGCCTGTACGTTTCCGGAGCCCTCCCAGATGGAGTTGAGCGGCGCCTCGCGCAGCAGCCTTGGCATGCCCGACTCCTCGACGTAGCCGTTGCCGCCCAGGCACTCCAGGGCCTCGCCGACCATCGGCGTACACCGCTTGGTCACCCAGTACTTGGCGGCGGGGACCGCGAGCCGCAGGAACGCCTGCTCCTGCTCGCTCCCGTCGTCGTACGCCGCGGCGAGCCGCATCGCCAGCGTCGTCGCCGCCTCCGACTCCAGGGCCAGATCGGCCAGGACGTTGCGCATCAGCGGCTTGTCGACGAGCCTGCCGCCGAACGCCTCCCGGTAGGTGGCGTGGTGCACCGCCTGCGCCACGGCCTGCCGCATCAGCGCCGCCGAGCCGATCACGCAGTCGAGTCGGGTCGCCGCGACCATCTCGATGATGGTGCGCACGCCGCGCCCCTCGTCGCCGACCCGGCGCGCCCAGGTCCCGTCGAACTCCACCTCGCTCGACGCGTTGGACTTGTTGCCCAGCTTGTCCTTGAGCCGCTGGATGGCGAAGGCGTTGCGCGTGTCGTCCTCCAGGACGCGCGGCACCAGGAAGCAGGTCAGACCCTGTTCGGCCTGCGCGAGCACCAGGAAGCCGTCCGACATCGGCGCCGAGCAGAACCACTTGTGCCCGGTGAGTTCGTACGTCCCCTCCTCCGCGAGCGCGCGCGCCCGCGTGGTGTTGGCCCGTACGTCGCTGCCGCCCTGCTTCTCCGTCATGCCCATCCCGAAGAGGACACCGGCCTTCCGTGACGCCGGACGCAGCCCCTCGTCGTACACGGCGGAGGTGAGCCGCGGCTCCCACTCGGCGGCGAGCGCCGGATCGGCGCGCAGCGCGGGCACCGCGGCGTGCGTCATCGAAATCGGACATCCGTGCCCGCCCTCAGCCTGTGTCCACACCAGGAATCCGGCGGCCCGCCGCACGTGCCCGCCAGGACGCGACCAGGCACCCGTCAGTCCCGCCGCGACGGCCTTGCCGAGCAGCCGGTGCCAGGACGGGTGGAACTCGACCTCGTCGATCCGGTTCCCATAACGGTCATGCGTGTGCAGAACAGGAGGATTCTCATTGGCCTGCACCCCCCAGTGCTGCACCTGGGCGGATCCCGCGGTGCGGCCGAGCAAGGAGAGTTCCTCGCGAGCGGAATCCAGGAGCGCCGGATCCAGGTGCCGCTCGACGCCCTCCACGAGGGCCCGGTCGGACGTGAATACGTCATATCCCACCAGGGGCGGAGCCTGGTTGGTCACTGTGTGGGTGGTGGCTGCCATGCCGCTACGGTAAGGAGGTGCACCAGGCAAAAGAAACACCCGGGCGGCCTTTGGGACGCTGGAACCGGGCCCGCGCTCTCTACAGCAACGTCTCCAAGCGCAGGACCGCCTGGCTGCTGCTCAAGGACACCGTCAACTCTTGCATGGAGTACCGCATCCTGGGGCTCGCGGCCGAGGCGGCGTTCTTCACGCTGCTCTCCGTGCCGCCGCTGCTCCTGAGCCTCATCGGCCTGCTCGCCTACGTGGACCGGTGGACCGGCGCCAACACGATCGCCAGCGTCGAGAACAACATCCTGGAGGCGTCCCGCACGGTCCTCTCCGACCGGGGCGTCAGCCAGATCGCGCAGCCGATACTGGAAGACGTCATGCGGGTCAGCAGGCCCGACATCATCTCCATCGGCTTCCTCTTCGCCCTGTGGTCGGGCTCGCGCGCCGTGAACGTCTTCATCGACACCATCACCGTGATGTACGGCCTCGACGGTGTGCGCGGCATCGTCAAGACCCGCATCCTCGCCTTCGGCCTGTTCCTCGTGGCACTGCTCATCGGCTCGGTGGCGCTGCCGCTGATGGTGGCGGGGCCCGACGCGGTGGTGAAGCTCCTGCCGGGGTCCACGACGGTCGTCCAGATCCTGTACTGGCCGGTCGTCGTGATCCTCTCCGTGGTCTTCCTGACCACGCTGTACCACGTGTCGGTGCCGGTGCGTTCGCCGTGGGTGGAGGACATGCCGGGCGCGCTGATCGCGCTCGCCATGTGGGTGCTCGGCAGCTTCCTGCTGCGCATCTACCTGACCAGCACGGTGGAGGGCCCCACCATCTACGGCTCCCTCGCCGCACCGGTCGCCGTCCTGCTCTGGATCGGCGTCTCGGCGTTCGCCGTCCTGGTCGGCGCCGCGGTGAACGCGGCGATCGACCGGGTCTGGCCGTCGGTCGCGACGGCGGCGGCGCGCGCGGCCAACGACCGCATAAGGACCGCGCAGGCCGCGGAGGTGGTGGCCCGCGCGGCCGCCGCCCGCGAGGCGCCGGTGGATCCGGACGACCCCGAGATGCCGTCCGAATACCCCGAACGCTGGTCCCGCTTCCTGCCGCCGGACGATGTGACGTCGCGCCTGCGGACGCATGCGAAGCGGAACGGGAACGGGACGGACGCGCCCTCGGAGTAGTGGCTCCTGCCCGTCACCGGCTCCGCCGAGTTCGTCCTCAATCGCCGGACGGGCTTGAATGCACGCGGGCCGGATAATTCAGCCCCTCCGGCGTTTGAGGAGCGGGGTCCGGGGCGGAGCCCCGAGGGGCCAGCTCCGGGCGGCACGAGCCTCACGCCTTCCAGACGCCAGCTTCCGCGCACTCCCGGACGAAGTCCGCGAAGTCCCTCGGCTCCCGGCCGAGTACCTCCCGCACCCCGTCGGAGAGCTTCGCGTTCCTCCCGTCCAGGTTCGTTTCGAAGAGCTCGATCAGGAACTCCGCCTCCTCGGCGGGAACCCCGAACTCCGTGAGCGCGGAGCCGTATTCGCGGGCGGTCACCGGGACGTACGCGATGTCCCTGCCCACCGCCTCGGAGACCTCCGCGACGGCGGACCGGAAGGTGAGGAGACGGGGACCCGTGAGGTCGAGCGTGCGGCCGGTGAGGCGGTCGCCGCCGGTCAGCGCCGCTACCACCACGTCCGCGATGTCCCGCGCGTCGATGAACGGTTCGAGCACCTCACCGCCGGGGAAGACGAGCTCGCCCTCCCGCATCCCGTCCAGGAACGGCCCTTCGCTGAGGTTCTGCGCGAACCAGCTGGCCCGCACCACGGTCCACTCGGCGCCCGCGTCCCGCACCGCCTGCTCCGTGGCGTGCGCCTGGTGCTCGCCCCGCGCCGAGAGCAGCGTGAGCCGCCGTACGCCGAGTTCGACCGCCTGCCGCGCGAAGGCGCCGACCGCGTCGGCCGCACCGGGGGCGCCGACGTCCGGCAAGTAGGCGATGTGCGCCGCGTCCGCGCCCCGCAGGGCGTCCGCCCACGTCGCCCTGTCCGCCCAGTCGAACCGCACCGCGCCGGACCGCGAGGCCGCCCGCACCGTGAGTCCGGCCGCCTCGGCGGATTCCACGACCCTGCGGCCCACCCGGCCGGTCGCGCCCGTCACCAACACCGTCATGTTCGCTGCGTTCGTTGTCATGACTTCAGTCAACTGCCGGGCGAGCGCGGGAACCATCGCCGAGGAGCTCAGGGGCATGTGCGTGCGTCTACGCTGCCGTCATGGACGTACTCGCAGGACTCCTGGAGGGCCCCCGCGCCCGGGGAGCCTTCATGATCCGCGCGCTCTTCGAGCCGCCCTGGTCCGTCCGGATCGCGGACGAGGCGCCCCTGTCGGTCATGATCATGGTGCGCGGCAGCGCCTGGATCGTCCCCGAGGACGGCACCGGGCCGCAGCTCATCGGCCCGGGCGACGTCGCCATCGCGCGCGGGCCCGACCACTACACCTGCGCCGACGACGTGGGCACCGCCCCGTACGCCGAGGTCCAGCCGGGCCAGCGCTGCGTGCCGCTGGACGGCGCACCGGAGGCCAGGTACCGGGACCTCGGCGTCCGCGCCTGGGGCGAGTCGCGGGACAGCTCCGTGGAGATGCTCATCGGCACCTACCAGATGCAGGGCGAGCTCACCGGCCGGCTGCTCGACGCGCTGCCCGCGCTGCTCGTACTGCCCACACAGGTGTGGGACTGCCCGCTGACCCCGCTGCTCGCCGACGAGATGAACAGGGACGAGCCGGGCCAGGAGGTCGTCCTCGACCGCCTGCTCGACCTGCTGCTCATCGCCGCGCTGCGCGCCTGGTTCTCCCGCCCCGAGGCGGCCGCCCCCGCCTGGTACCGGGCGATGGGCGACCCGGTCGTCGGCCGCGCCCTCCGCCTGCTCCAGGACGACCCGGCGCACCCCTGGACCATCGTCGACCTTGCCACGAAGTCCGGTGTCTCGCGGGCCGCGCTGGCCCGCAGGTTCGCGGAACTGGTGGGGGAGCCCCCGATGACGTACCTGACGAACTGGCGGCTCGCGCTCGCCGCCGACCTGCTTCGCGACAGCGAGCTGACGATCGGCTCGATAGCCCGCAGGGTCGGGTACGGCAGCGCGTTCGCCCTGTCCAGCGCCTTCAAGCGGGTCTACGGCGTCAGCCCGCAGGAGCATCGCACGCGCGCGGCGTAGCCTTTTGACCGTGACCGAGGAGAGCGCGTCCGGCGACGCCGCGGCCTACCGGGAGCGGCCTTCGCCCCTGCTCAGAGGCGCGGTCGTGTGGACCCGGCGGTCGGCGGACGGCCCGGGTGACGCCCGCCCGGTGCTGCCGGACGGCTGCATGGACCTTCTGTGGACCGAGGGCAGGTTGTTCGTCGCGGGCCCGGACACCCATGCGTACGATCCCGGCGGCGCGGCGGGACGGTACGTCGGCGTCCGCTTCTACCCCGGCACCGCGCCCGCCTTCCTCGGCGTGCCCGCGGACGAACTGCGCGACCGGCGGGTGGAGCTCGCCGACCTGTGGACCGCCGCACAGGCGCGGCGGCTCGTCGAGCGGGTGGACGCCGCGCGCGACCCGATGGCCGCCCTGGAGTCCCTCGCCGCGGAGCGGGCCGCCGATGCGGAGGCGCCCGACCCGCTCCTCGCGCACGTCGTCAGATCCCTGGCAGCGGGCCGTTCGGTCGCCGCGACGGCGGCCGCCGCGGGCGTCAACGCCCGTCTGCTGCACCGGCGTTCACTGCCCGCGTTCGGCTACGGACCCAAGACGCTCGGGCGCGTCCTGCGCCTGCAGCGGGCGCTCGCGCTGGCCCGAGCGGGCACGCCGTACGCGGCCACGGCCGCCGTCGCGGGCTTCGCCGACCAGGCCCATCTCGCCCGCGACGTCAAGGAGTTGACCGGGCTGCCGCTGACCGCGCTACTCGGCGGGGGCTTCGGCGGGGGCTAGCGGGGCGAAGAGGTCGACGCCGTTCCCGTCCGGGTCGAGCACGACGGCGTACCGCTGGCCCCACTGCGCGTTCCACGGGGCCATCTCGCTCTTGTATCCGGCGTCCATCAGTTCCGTGTGGACCGCGTCGACCCCCGCGGCCGTACCGCAGTGGAAGGCGAGCCCGATCCGGCCCGCGCTCGTGGGCGGGGTCCAGTCAGGCGCGAAGGAGCTGACGGTGGCCTCGGTGTCGAAGGCGAGGCGCAGGCCGCCGGGGAGCACGGCCTCCACGTGCGGCTGGTCCTCGGAGCCCGGCGGGAACTCCAGGCCGAGCCTGCGGTAGAAGGCGAGCGACGCGGTCAGGTCGGAGGTGACGATGCCGATCAGGTCGAAGCGTGGTGTCGGTGTCGGTGTCGATGTCGGTGTCGGTGTGCTGTTCATGTCCGCAGCGTAGGCAGCGGCCCGGCGCCCGGTCTTGAAGGAAACGGACACGGCGAAACGGACGCGACGGCAAGCCGCCGTCCGGCGCGTACGAGTGATGGACTACGCCGTCTGTTGACGGACGTCTACCCTCCGCTCCGGCCCGACCAGGCAGAACGCGACCCGATGGCCCCCGGGCCCCTCGCCTGACTGTCACCCTTCCTGAATCCCCGCTACGTTGGAAGGCATGGACTATCCCGGTGACAACCGGTTGGCGGCCGCTGTCGTGACGCACCGCGGCCGCGTGCTGCTCGTGCGGCGCAGCGCGAGTGAGCGGTTCCTGCCCCGGGTGTGGGGAGTGCCGTGCGGAAAGCTGGAGCCGGACGAGAGTCCGCGCGACGGCGTCCTGCGCGAGCTGAAGGAGGAGACCGGGCTGCTCGGCCGGGTGCTGCGCAAGGTCGGTGAGTCGTCCTTCGTCAGTACCTACCGGGGGCACGAGGTGAAGAACTGGCAGGACAACTTCCTGATCAGGCCGCTCACCTTCGACGTGGTCCTGCCGCTCGCCGACCAGGACCACCGCTGGCTGACCCCCGCCGAGCTCGGCACGGTGGAGATCGACGACTACAACCGCGAGATCGTCCGCCAGGCGTTCAGCTGAGGCCGCTCAAGGCGTGAGGCCGCTCAAGGCGTGAGGCCGCTCAAGGCGTGAGGCCACTCAGGGCGTGCGGCCGATCAGGTCGGCGAGCGCGGTCAGTTCGGCGAGATAGTCCCGCACCTCAAGAGGCTTCTTCGTGACCTCCGCCGCATGGGTGTCCGCGCCGGTGAACACGTCCGTGTACCGCCGTCGGCCCGACCCGGTCTCCAGGAACAGCGTGACCGTCGGGCCCGTCGAGGCGCACCACGCGCGGTGCAGGGCGTACGACGGCAGCGCGTAGCCGCTGCCCGCCGCGTACCGGGCCGTCTGGGTGAGCCGCAGCCGCGCCCTGCCCGCCGGTTCCAGGTGCCAGTCGCCCTCCTCGCCCGACAGGGACTCCCGGTACCAGGACGCGGCGATGCCGCCGCCCGCCGCGGGGTCGGCGGGTTCGTAGAGCTCCATGCCGAGCGCGCCCCGCACCACGCAAGAGGCCAGCGGCGAACGGTGGTTGTGGATGTCCTCGCGCGCCCCGGAGCCCGGATGCCACACGTGGGCACGCAGCATGTGCCGGGGGCCGCCGTCGATCAGGAGCAGCTTGTCGAAGCCGAGGACGTGGCGGTACGAGAGGAGCGCGCACCCCGAGGGGTCGCCCGCGCCCTCCGCCAGCTCCCGCACCAGCGGCAACAGCCTTTCCGGGGCGCCCAGTTCGGTGACGACCTCGCGTGCGGCCCGCACGACACCCTCCTCGTCGGGGCCGTCCTGGACGTCGGACGGCCCGTCCAGGGCCCCTTCGAGGAGCCGCCTGGCGCTGTGGACGTGCCGACCACCCAATGCACTCTCCCCCTCGTCCCCGCGCGACCGCGCCGAGCCCCGGGGTTCAAGTACCCGGCTGATACATCCATACGGCATGTGCCCGCAGCGCCGAAAGTCCCTGATAGGTCATCCACATCGGGTAGGCGAGATCGCCCCCGTCCCACGACCAGATCCCGCCGTCCTGCTGGCGCCACACCGAGGCGGCCGCGCCCGAGAGCAGCTCCTGCCAGGCCGCCTCCTGGCCTTCGTCCGCCGCGGTCCGCACGGCGCCCGGTGTGAGCAGTGCCCGCATCACCCAGGCCGCGGCGAAGTGCCGTACGGAGAGCACCTCGTGGCGCGAGGCGTCGACCGGGTGCGGGCGGCGCACCGTGTCGTGGCTGCTCTCCAGGTCCTCGCAGCCGTCGTGCGCGGGACCCGGGCAGGAGAGCAGCCAGCGGACGCCCTCCTCGCGAGCCGCGCGGGCGTTCGAGTCCTCGCCGAAGAGGCGGGCGGCCCGGTCCAGGGCGACCACGGCCTGCGCGGTGTGCACGGACGAGGGCGTGACCGCCCGGCCGCGCAGCGGCGTGAGGCGGGCGCCCCAGCAGCGCCGGTGGTCGCGCGCCGGGTCGGTGACGGCGCCGTCGACGAGGGCGTCCCGCAGGATCGGCAGGGCGGGGGAGTCGGGCGCGGCCCGCAGCAGACCGCGCAGCACCGTGGTGACGACATGGGTCATCTCCACCCCGGCGGGCTCCAGTTCACGGCTGAAGCGCGCGGTGCACCGCTCCGCCTCCGCGGCCAGGCGCTGCGGGTCCGCACCGGCCCGCGCGAGTGCGCCGAGCACCAGCGCGGTCACCTCGGGGCGGCCCACCACGCCCTGGGAGCGCGCGGCCCAGCCGCCCTCGGGAAGGCGCAGCCGCCACAGCGTCTCCACCAGCTCCGAGGTGCGCAACCGGCCGTCGGGCGCGCCGAGTTCGAGGGCGATGTGCAGTCCGTACGCGGTGCCGGTCGCGGTCGGCCGGATCGGCGTCGGCTGTTCGTCGAGGTCGTGCGGCCAGCCGGTGAGCCGGCCGCGCAGCGGGTCGTCGAAGACGGTGAGACGGTCGGCGAGCGTGGCGTACGAGGCGGCGGAGAGGCCGGGCAGCGGGCCGGGCTGACCCGGCTCGGGTGCGGCGGAGCCGCGGGCGGCCGCCGTCCGGGGCCCGCGCGGCGAGGGCACCCCGTCGAGACCGTCGTCGCCCCCGTCACCCGCCCCGTCCCCGTCCTGCTGCCCCTGCCCTTGTCCTTGCCCCTGCCCCGCCGACCTGGCCCGGAGCAGCGCGCCCGCCAGCCAGGCGCAGGCGCCCGTGCCGACGCCGCTGACCACGGCCAGCGAGTAGCGGGCGGCGTCCCCGAACAGGCCTTCGGGCAGCAGGCCCACGAGGGCTTGGAAGACGGCATACGCCACGGCCAGGGGCCCGAGTCTGCCGAGCCACGCCACGATCCGTCCGGGCGGCGGCTCCGGCGGCTCCGGTGGCACGGGGGGCGGCCCGGTGGGGTCTGTGCTTCCGCGCACGTGTGCTGTATGCATGAACTCCACTTACCCATCAGACATGTGTGACGAAAGGGAGTGAGCCCCGTGCCCGGTTCCCCACCGACGTCGGACCTCACCGGCTGGCGCAGGGCCCCGTTCACCGGAGCCGGGTTCACCCATGATGTCTATGAGAAGGGGACAGGTCCGGGGGTCGTCCTGGTTCCCGAAATCCCCGGCGTGCATCCCGGCGTGCTCGCTCTCGGCGACCATCTGGTGGATCAGGGGTTCACCGTCGTGATCCCGTCCCCCTTCGGCGAGCCGGGCCGTCCGGTTTCGGCGCCGTACGCGCTCGGGGTGATGGCCAGGCTCTGCGTCACCGCCGAGTTCCGCGCCTTCGCCACGAACGCGCGCCGCCCCTTCGCGGACTACCTCCGCACCCTCGCCCGCGACCTGGCGTCCCGCACGCCGGGCCCCGGTGTCGGCGTCATCGGCATGTGCTTCACGGGCGGCTTCGCGCTCGCCGCGGCCGTGGACGGCGCCGTCGTCGCCCCGGTGCTCAGCCAGCCCTCCCTCCCGTTCCCGGTGAGCCGCGCCCGTCGGGTCGACCCGGGCCTGTCCCGCGCCGAGTTCGACACGGTCGTGGCCCGCAGCAAGAACGAGGGCCTGTGCGCACTCGGCCTCCGCTTCAGCGGCGACACACTGGTCCCTGACGACCGCTTCGCCACCCTGCGCCGCCACTTCGGCGACGCCTTCGAGGTGATCGAACTGGACTCGGCACCGGGCAACGAGGCGGGCTTCGGCAAGCACGCGCACGCCGTCCTGACCGAGGAGGTCCGCGAGACCCCCGGCCACCCCGCTCTCGCGGCGCGGGAGCGGGTGGTGGGGTTCCTGCGGGAACGGCTCGACCCCGGGCCCGCCGCGTGACGAAGCCCGCTCGGCAGGCGCGCCGGGGGAGTTTCGCGTCGAAGGGGCGCGGTGGGGATCGGCCGGTTCGCGGTTCCGGGGAGTGTGACGGGGCATGGTGTGAGGCGGTGGACGGCCGGTGGGACGACCGGCGCGTCGTGGGCGCCGCGTACTGAGGCTGTTCAGGACGCGTAGCCGAGGCCGGTATCAGGTGCGTCGTCGGAGGGCGCGTTGCCGCCCTGATGGCTGCTTCCGACACTCGGGCCATGGGGTATCTCTGTGGCGCGGAGACGAAGAAGCACACCGCATGCCGACACCGCGTGCGGTCGGCCGGAGTGGTGTGCTGGCAGCACCGCGGTAGGCCCAACTGGGCGCTGTCGTCCCCGGATTCGAGCGCGGCGAGAAGGAGTACGGCGCCCGGCGCGCGGCGGCCCGCCGAAGCGGGCGCGGACGACCGGCTGCCGACCGAACTCGCGCGCTGGTGCGCCGACGCGCTGGCCGACGACCCGGTCGCCGCGATCTCCGCCAGGGCCGCCACGTATGTGACGGACAGGACGTGGCAGGCACTCGTGCGGGAGAGCCGCCGCCGGGGCGGCGGCTGCGATGAGCTCGCGAAGGCGGCGCGGGACATCCTGGAACTCAGGAAGAGCCTGCACGGCGCGATCGGCGGCGGTGTGGCGGGCGCGGTGGACAGGGCGGGCGGAAGCGGCCTGATGGTGGCGTTCGCCCGTGAGCTGGCGAGCCGCCTCGCGCTGCCTTTCGACGCGCAACTGGCCGCCGCCGCACGCGGGTTGCAGCTGGCGGGCATCTGCGTGTGTGTGCTCACGGGCGTGGAGTTGGCCGACTGCGCGTGCTTGCGGGACGTGCTCAGGGTGGAGGGCGAGAAGCAGGTCGAGGCTCTCGTGTCCGGGGCGGTCGAGGACTGGCGGGAGCTTCCCGGGCTCCTGGGGGACGTTCCGTGACGGCGGGCATCACGGAGCCGTGAGCGAGAAGACGCAGCTCAACGACGCGGCCGTCGCGTGGAGTTCGTACGGCGGCAGCACCCCTGGGCCGCACGACTGCGTGCCGATGCCGTGCTGGGCGATGTCCAGGTTGACCCAGAGCGTGTCGCCGGGAGTGAGGTCGGGGCGGTGGGTGGCGGCGTCCAGGTGTTCCGTGGTCCAGGGGCGGGCCGTGAGCCACAGGGCGTGGTCGGTGTCGATGCGCAGGCCGCCCAGTTCCGCCCAGCGGATGTCGGGGCGGGCGCCGTTCTCCTGGGGGCGGACGTAGGGGGTTTGGAAGTCGGCGACGTCCGATTCCCAGATGCCGAGCATGGCGGCAGTGCGGGTGTCGGGGTAGGCCTCGCCGGGGCCGCCGCCGAACCACCTGACCCGGCCGTGCGGGCCGGGGAGGCCGAAGCGGATGCCGAGCCGGGGGAGGGGGACCGGCCATTCGCCCTCCGGTGCCACGGCGAGCTGTAGGAGGAGGCGGGTTCCATCGGACTGCCAGTGG
This sequence comes from Streptomyces kanamyceticus, assembly GCF_008704495.1. NCBI lineage: Bacteria > Bacillati > Actinomycetota > Actinomycetes > Kitasatosporales > Streptomycetaceae > Streptomyces > Streptomyces kanamyceticus. The sequence continues at coordinate 2,279,538 of NZ_CP023699.1, read as the reverse complement.
TACGTCGTACGCAGGGCCAGGTCGCTCGCCGCGGGCGCCACCCGGGTGCGTACGGTCAGCGAATCGGCCCCCAACTCCACCGCGTCCAGGCGGTGTTGCATGCGGTCGAGGCCGACCCTGCGCCAGCGCGTCGCGAGCGAGGGCTCGGGGCGCCAGGGCATGCCGTTGTCGTTGTCGGTGGGGGCGCGCCACACGTCGAGGCGCAGGTCGGTGATCTCCCGGGCGCCGAGGGAGAGCAGCGTCCCGGAGCGCGCGTCGAAGACCGCGGGGCCGAGGGTGATCCGGCTGCCGTCCCGTACCGGGGGCGTGCCGCCCGGCGCGGGGAGGGGCGTGCCGGTCTCCACGGGCAGTTGGGCCCACGCCACCACATGGCCGCGCGGTGCCCACGCCGTGTCGTCGGCGAGCACCGCGCGCACCGTCCACTGCGTCTCCGCGTCCTTGCCGCGCGTCGGCGCGGGCGGCAGCTTCACCTCGGCGCTCTCGCCGGGTCCCGTGGCGGGCACGGGCAGCACGCCGTCGGCGACGCTCTCGCCCGCCACCTCGTACGACCAGGTGAAGGCGAGGTGGGAGAGGTCGGCGAAGTCGTACAGGTTGGTGATCCGCAGCGTGCCGTCGCGGCCGTCGCCCTCGATGCGGACCGGCTCGATCACCTTCTTGTACTCGATCAGGCCGGGGGACGGCGTGCGGTCGGGGAAGAGCAGCCCGTCGCAGACGAAGTTCCCGTCGTGGGGCCGCTCGCCGAAGTCGCCGCCGTACGCGTACCCGTACGCCGGATGGGTGAGCCCGTGGTCGATCCACTCCCAGACGAAGCCGCCCTGGAGACGGTCGTACGTCTCGAAGAGGCGCTGGTACTCGCTCAGGCCACCGGGGCCGTTGCCCATCGCGTGCGCGTACTCGCAGAGGACGAAGGGGAGTTGGCGGCGGGGGTCGGGTCCCCCTTCGTCCGTGCCGCGGCCGATCCGCTCGACCTCGGCGTGGTCGGCGTACATCCGCGAGTAGAGGTCGGTGTCCGCGCAGGACCTGTCGCCCTCGTAGTGGATGAGGCGGTCGGGGTCGCGGGCGCGGATCCACTCGGCCATGGCGGTGAGGCCGCGGCCCGTGCCGCATTCGTTGCCGAGCGACCAGACGATCACCGAGGCGTGGTTCTTGTCGCGCTCGACCATGCGGGACGCGCGGTCCAGGAGCGCGGGCGTCCAGCGCTCGTCGTCGGCCGGATTGCCGCGCCACTGCCGCACGGTGAAGCCGTGCGTCTCCAGGTCGCACTCGTCGACGACCCACAGGCCCAGCTCGTCGCAGAGGTCGAGGAAGGCGGGGTGGGGCGGATAGTGGCTGGCGCGGACGGCGTTGATGTGGTGACGCTTCATCAGGAGCAGGTCGGCGCGCATCGTGTCGATGCCCACCGCGCGGCCCGTGTCCGGGTGGAACTCGTGGCGGTTCACGCCCCGGAAGAGGATCCGGCGGCCGTTGACCTTGATGACGCCGTCCTCGACGGCGACCGTGCGGAAGCCGACGCGCAGCGGGATCCGCTCGCCGGGCGTGGCGAGCACCGCGTCGTACAGCCGAGGCGTCTCGGCGGTCCACGGCCGCACCGGCACGGTGACCGTCTCGCCCGTCGCGGCTTCGATGCCCAACTCCGGTACGGTGACGCGCCCTTGGACGTCCGAGTCGACGCGCAACGTGCCGGTCCCCGCGCGATGGTCGTACGAGGCGTGTACGAAGTAGTCACCCGCGCAGCCGGCAGGGCGGTGCAGCAGCGTCACCCCGCGGAAGATGCCGGGCAGCCACCACTGGTCCTGGTCCTCCAGGTACGAGCCGGACGACCACTGGTGGACGCGGACCGCGAGGACGTTGCCCTCCGGGCGCAGCAGGGCGCCGACCGCGAATTCGTGCGGGAGCCGGGAGCCCTTGAACTCGCCGAGCCGCGTGCCGTTCAGCCAGACGCGGGCGCAGGACTCGACGCCGTCGAAGCGGAGCGTCGCGTCGCCGCCGGACGGCCAGTCGGCGGGCAGGTCGAAGGTGCGCAGATGGTCGCCGGTCGGGTTCTCGGTGGGGACGCGCGGTGGGTCGACGGGGAACGGATAGAGCTGGTTGGTGTAGTGCGGTGTGCCGTGGCCCTGCAGCACCCAGTGGCCGGGGACCGCGATCCCCGCCCAGGCGCTGGCGTCGAAGCCGTCGGCCGCGAACGACTCGTCGGCCGTGTCGGCGGTGGGGGAGAGGCGGAAGCGCCAGGTGCCGTCGAGGGGGAGGCTGGGGGCGTCCGACGCCGCGTACCACGCGCGGGGCGGGAGGCTGCCGGAACCGGGGGACACGTCCTCGTGGTGGGGAAGCTCCATGCGTTCCATCAGACCGCGCCCGGGCACCGCGTCACAATTGTTTCGGACCGGGAGTCGTTGGACTCTTCGGTCCTGGCTTGGACAGGTGGACCGGGCTCGGACAGGCGAGGGGGCGGCTGCGGAAACAGCACCCGGATGCGCCGACGCTGACGGAATTCGTCGAACCATGGCTTCTGGTACGCGATATCGGTAACTTGTGGCCGTGTGAACCAACGATCTCAGCAGTCGCCGCTGCCCGCCGAGCTGCCCGTCACCGACCGCACCCGGCACCGCCGCCTGCGCGACCAGGGCAGGCTGGCGCGTACGGACCTCGAAGCGATACTCGACGCGGGCTTCGTCTGCCACCTCGGTGTCGTCGTCGAGGGACACCCGATGGTCGTCCCCACCGTCTACGGCCACGACGGCGCCGACCTCTTCCTGCACGGCTCCGTCGCCAGCCGCAGCCTGGCCGCCGACCCCGAGGCGGCCGTCTGCGTCACCGTCACCCACGTCGACGGGCTCGTCCTGGCCCGCTCCGTGTTCGAGCACGGCGTGAACTACCGCAGCGCGATGATCCACGGAGTGCCGCGCCGGGTGACGGACCCCGAGGAGAAGCTGCGCGGACTTCGGCTGCTCACCGAGCACGCGACGCCGGGACAGTGGGACTACGCCCGCCGCCCCAGCCGCAAGGAGCTCGCCGCGACGACCCTGCTCGCGCTCTCCCTCGCGGAGGCGTCGGTGAAGACCGCCGTCGGGCCGCCGGACGACGGCGATGGCCCGGACGCGGAGCTCGGCGTCTGGGCGGGCAACCTGCCGCTCACCGCCACCTGGGGCGCGCCCGTACCCGACCCGCTGCTGCCCGCCGGGATCGCGCCGCCGCCGCACATCGCGGGGCGGAGCGGGACCCAGCAGGGATGACAACGACGGGTTCGTAACCGGTCGGACTCAGGGCAGCTTTGGCGCCGCGCAGCCGTGTGCCGAGGCCGAGCGCCGCGCGAACTCCTTCAATGCGGCGCGTTCGTACGCCAGGTCGGCCGCCGACGTCTTCGGCCCCAGGAGCTTGCCGTCCTTGCCGTACTCGTTCCCGTCCGAGGCGTCGCTCGGCCGCACCGTGAACAGCGCGGGCCCGCCGCCGTCCTCGCATGCGGCGCTCGCCCAGTGACCGCCGCCCGCGAGGTGTCCCGCGGGGGCGTCGCCGGGCACGGGATCCTCGGAGTAACGGCCGTGGCGCGCCTGCTGGCCGACCCGCGCGTCCTGGGCGAACGGCCCGTAGTACGCGACGAGTTGGTAGCGCCGCGCCTCGTCGGTGGAGTCGGCGAAGCCCGCGGCGGCGGGCATGCCGGTCCCGTCGCCCCCGAGCACGCACACCTCGACCGGGCCGCCGGACCGCGCGTCCTCCCACGCCCGCGACACCCGGGAGCCCCGTGCGGGAAGGCCGCGGCAGGTCCCCGACACGTCGGCGAGCGCCACGTCCTCGTCGGCGTTCACCGGGAGCGCCACCGTGCGCAGAGGCTCGCCGAGCGCGGCGTCGCAGCCCCACTTCCGCGAAGCCTTGGCGGCCGTCGCGGTGGCGATGCGCGCATAGGTGGTGCGCCGCCGCGGGTCGTCGAGGGTGACGTCCTCCTCGTGCACGTCGACCGTGACGAGCAGGCCGCCGCGGTCGCGGGCGCAGTCGAGGAGCACCGACGTGGTCGCCGATTCGTCGCCGGACCGGTGGTCGAAGCCCTCGTCGGTGGAGAAGACGCCCCGCCAGCCGCTGCCGAGCGCGGCGGGCGGCAGTCCGTCCGTCTGGAGCGGGGGCAACAGCTCGTAGTCGCGCGGGCGTTCGGACACGCGGTCCGCCGCGGTGTCGGCCGCCTTCCGCTCCGGCACGCTCCGCACGGTGACCGCGACGGAGGCGTCGTGCGTCGGATGGCCCGCGCCGTGCTCCTCGTCGCGCTGGACGGCGCAGGACACCTGCCGGATCCCGCTCTTGCCGCCTTCCTCGGCCTGTTCCGTGTCGCTCGGCCCGGACCGGCCGGGCCCCTTCTCGAAGGGCCCTTCGCCGAGGACGGCCCGTATCTCGTCCGACGGCAGCACGCCCCCGCACGCCTCGTCGAGCACCTGCCGCGCCACGCGGCGCTCGTGCGGGCCGCCCCACCAGTAGTAGCCGCCCCCGATCAGCGCGAGCGCGACCAGCGCCCCGCAGGACGAGAGCACGATGCGCCCCGCCTTCGTCTCCCACGTCAGTCGCGCCACGACGCCACCTCTCCCATGACCTTCGTGTCCCGGCAGTGCGAGCGGCGCGGCCAGCCGTCGGGCGCCGCCAGATAGCGGTCGAGCACGGCGCGCGCCCGCGCCGAGATCCGCCGCAGGTCCTTCGGTTCGAGGACGGCCTTGCCTTCGTCGATCCCGAGGTCGAAGTCGATCTCGGGCGTCACCGTCACGCGGTGGTAGGTGGCGCCCGCGTCGCACCGTGAGCGCGCCCACAGGGCGAGTTGCGGATCGTTGCCGGACTCCTCGATGGTCATGGGCTTGTCGTGCGCGCTTCCCTTGCCGGGTCCGGGGACGTCGCCGCTGTCCTGATGGCTGTCGTACGCCCCGTTCGCGAGGACGCCCGACCAGCTCGCCGCGTCCGCCGCCCTGATGCCGAGGTGGCGGGGCGAGCCCATGGTGTCGTCCCACCGGCCGCCGCACGCACCCGTGCGCCTGCTGTACGTCTTGGCGTTCCCGCCGAAGGACCAGCGGCCCGGTGAGAGGCGCAGCGCCTTGGGGTTGAACCAGTCGCAGACCTCCGACGCCCCGGTCCGGTCGCGGCCGGGCTCCGTGGACAGCGGCTCGCCTCCGCAACTCTGCTTCTTCGTCACCCAGTTGGCGACACGCGCCGCCGTGCGGGAGGCGAGGAGCCGCTCCGGCTTCGGTACGTCGTACTCGCCTTCGCGCGAGGGCAGGTCCACCGTGACGAGCAGGTCCCGCGACGGGCGGACCCGGCCGGTCAGGCCCTTCGGGCAGTCCGCGAGGACGGTGGCCGTCACCGTGCTGCCGCCGAACCGGTCACTGGTGGACACGGAGCCCAACGCGCTCTCAGGCAGCGGCAGTTCGAAGCCTCCGTCGGCCGTGAGCGGGTCGGTGCGGCCCAGCGCGGCCTCGGCCCGCACCCGCGTCCGCGCGTCGGGCTCCCAGCCCGCGCCGCGCTCGCCCCACGACAGCGTGCAGTCCAGCAGGGCGCGGCTCTCCTGCCGGGGCCCGCCCGCGCCCGAAGCGCGCAGCATGGTGCCGTGTTCGTCGAGGTCGCCGCGCTCGTCGTCCGGCATGAAGGAGCGCAGCTCGTCGGGGAGCAGGCCCGCGCAGGCCCGAGTGAACTGGCCCTCGTTGGCGGCCCGGATCTCGTCGCGCTCCCGGTCCGCGGCGACGGCGAACCACGTCACCGAGGACGCCGCCACCACGACCACCAGACCGCTCACCACCAGCCAGGTCCTCTTCCGCGCCGCACGCAGCGCACCCATCCCGGGCATGGCGTTCCCTTCCCCCGTAGGCGCAGCAAGATCAGAAAGACGCTATCAACCGGCGGGAATCCGCCTGCGACGCAGGGCGCCGTGTGGGTTGTCGGCCGCCGGGGCGTCTGCTTGACTCCGGCCGCCGGGACGGCACTTCGTCGGTGGAGGACGCCATGGAGATCACGCGCAGACGCCTGTTGTCCGCTCTCTCGGCCGCGGGGCTCCTCGCGGTGGTGCCCGCGGCGCCCGCGGGTGCCGCGGCCGCCGCCGGTGACACCGCGCGGCTGCTCGCCAACACCGTGGCCCTCTTCGCCGGGACCGAGGCGTCCAACGCGCGCCCCGAGACCGCCGCCAAGCTCGCCGCCGTCGAGAAGACCGCGCGCGCCAACCTCAAGGCGATGGACGACGCGGGCGAAGGCGAGCTCTTCGCCGGTCTGGTGCTCGGCACCGACGAGGCCAACCTGAACACCGCCTATCGCCGTCTGTACGAGACGGCCCTGGTCACCCGCACCCCCGGCGCCCCCGCCGACCTGTACGGCGACGCGGCCGTGCAGCGCCGCGTGATCGACGCTCTGGTCTGGTTGCACGAGCGGTACTACGGGGACCAGTCCAAGGGCTACTACGGCAACTGGTTCCACTGGGAGATCGGGATATCCCAGCACATCAGCCGGACCCTCGTGCTGCTCGCCGACCAAGTCCGGGCGCAGCGCCCCGAGTTGATCGCCACCTACCTCGCCTCCATGGACGCCTACCTGCGCAACGGCAAGAACGGCGACGTCGACCTCGACTCCCGCTTCCACACCGGCGCCAACCTCGCGGACATCACCACCAACCGCATCCTGCAAGGCGCCGTCATGGCCGAGGGCGGCGACGCGCGCATCGGCAAGGCCCTCACCGACCAGCTGACGGTCTTCGTCACCGTCGACCCCTACGACCTCAGACACGGGGTCACGGACGGCCACTACGCCGACGGCTCCTTCATCCAGCACGGCTCCGTCGCCTACACGGGCTCGTACGGAAAGGGTCTGCTCACCCGCGTCGTGCAGACGCTCCTGATCCTGGCGGGCACCGGCTACGCGCACGGCGAGGAGCTCGTGCCGACCGTGTACGGCTGGGTGCGCGACGGGTTCGCGCCGCTGATCTTCGAGGGCTGGATGATGGAGATCGTGAAGGGCCGCGCGGTGGCGCGCACGGACTCCGGCTACACCGATGTCGCGGTGGTCGTCGAGGCCGTCGTCGACCTCTCCTCGCTCGCGTCGGGCGCCGCTGCCACCGCCCTGAAGAGCTACGTCAAGCACATCGGGGCCACCTCGCGCACCCCTCTCGACCCGTCCCGCTTCGTCTCGCCGCTCAGCATCGTGCGCCACGCCGACATCGCCGCCGACGCCTCCGTGCCGCCCGCCGACCTCAACCCCGCGGCCCGCAGTGTCGCGTTCAACGCCATGGACAAGACGGTGCACCGCAGGCCCGGTTACGCGTTCGCGCTCGCGCGCAGCTCCGACCGGATCAGCAAGTACGAGTACATGAACGGCGAGAACCTCCTGCCGTGGTTCCAGGGCGAAGGCGCGCACTACCTCTATCTCGCGGGCCAGGACCAGACCCAGGCGTACGGCGTCGACTACTTCACCACCGTCTCGCCCTACGGCCTCGCGGGCGTCACCGCGCCGGTCGAACAGCGCCGCACCGTACCGGAGTTGTACGGCAAGCCGTACTACGACAACCCCGGGCACCCGCTCCACTTCACCTCGTCGTCCGAGTCGCAGAACACCTACGTCTACTTCCCGCGCGGCACCAACGGCTGGTCCGGCGGCGCCGTCCTCGGGGCGTACGGCGCGGCGGGCCTGGTGCAGTCCAGCGACGTGGCGTACCGGGACCGGGAGATCCTGCCCGCCGACTTCGTGGTGTACCGGGGCGCGACGGCCACGAAGTCGTGGTTCCTGCTCGACGACGAGATCGTGGTGCTCGCGGCGGACGTCGGCGACGCGGCGGGGCGCGCCGTCACCACGGCCGTCGACGCCCGGATCGCGGCCCCCGACGACCGGATCACGCTCACCGGGGCGCGCCGCGGCGGACGCCCCTGGACGGGGCCCGGCACCGCCGCCCTGCGCTGGCTGCGCTACGTCAACGCCACGCGGCACACCGCCGTCGGCTACGTCTTCCTCGACACCCCGCCCGTGCGGGTCGCCCTCGACCGGGTCACCCGCAGCCGCCGCGTCGTCCGCACCGCGAACCCGGACACGGCCGTCACCCGCGCAGTACTCGGCGTCACGGTGGACGGGCCCGCCGGGGCCGAACCGGCCAGCCTGGCCTACGCGTTGGTGCCGAACGCGACCGAGGAACAACTGCGCGCCCACCGCCACGGGCGGCCGCTGGCAGTCCTCTCCAACACGGCGCGCCTGCAAGCCGTCACCCACCGGGGCCTCGGCCTGACGGCCGCCAACAGCTTCACGCGGGGGCGCCACGAGACCGGGGACCTGCGCGTGGAGGGCCCCGCCTCGGTCCTCGTGCGCCGCGAAGGCCGAGGCGGGGCGCGCGGCACGACGACCGTCGCCGTATCCGACCCGACCATGGCCCGTGACACGGTCACGCTGCTGCTTCGCGGCCGGACGCTGCGCACCGTCGCCGCCGACCCCGGGATCCGGGTGACCCCGGCACGCGGCGGCACCCGCATCGAGGTCGACACCCACCACGCGTACGGCAGGAGCTTCACGGTGACGCTGCGCGGCTAGACCCTCGTCAGCGCCGCCCCAGTACTCACCGCCGCCCCAGTACTCACCGCCGCCCCAGTACGTCGAGCAACGCCCGGAGCACGGCGAGGCGGTGGGCGCGCACGCCGGTGCCGACGGCCGTCGGGGAGAGCGCCCTGCGGGTGGCGTGGGCGGCGAGCGCGCACAGGACGAGCCGGACCGCGGCGTGGGCGACGGCGGCGCAGACGAGTACCGGCAGGAGCACGGTGAAGGGCATCGGCGGTCACACCTCACTGAGGGACGGGACGGGTGGTGGCATCCCGGTATACAGCGGGTCCTGTGTGTCTCCCAGGCGCGCGGGTGCGCGCAATTCCGGGAAGGGGTTGGGGAGTTCGGGGGCACCGGGGGAGGGCCGTTGCGCATGCCCGGCATGCTGTCCATCCGGCTGGCACCCGTTCCGGACGGGCGTGTGCAGGATGGCCGGTGAACCCCGCTGTTCCTAGCCTCGGGCCATGATCTTTCGTCGTTTGTGGTTACCGGTCACGCTGCTGGCGCTGGCCTCGTCGACCCTGCCGACCGTCGCCGCCGCCTCGACCGCGCCGCGTCCGTCCGGCACGGACCGGGCCGTGCAGCGGGACGCCGACGCGCTGCGGGACACCGGGGTCACCGGCGTGGCGGTCCGCCTGGACACCCCGAGCGGGACGGTCACGGCCCGCTCCGGAGTGGGGGACCTGGTCACCCGCCGCCCGGTCCCGAAGGACGGGTACCTGCGCCTGGGCAGCACCACCAAGACGTTCGTCGCCACCGTCGTGCTGCAACTGGTGGGCGAGAAGCGGGTCTCCCTCGACCAGACGGTGGAGGAGCTGCTGCCCGGGGTCGTGTCCGGCGCCGGGAACGACGGCAGGACCATCACCCTCCGCGACCTGCTGCGGCACACCAGCGGCCTGTCCGACTACATCTACGACGTCTTCCCCGACCCCGGCGCCCGGACCTACTTCGCCGACCGGTGGCGTTCCTACCGGCCCGAACAGCTGGTGGACCTGGCCATGCGCCACAAACCCGCCTTCCCGGCGGGCACCGACTGGGCGTACTCCAACACGAATTACGTGCTGGCCGGAATGATCATCAAGAAGGTCACGGGGCGCACCTGGGAACAGCAGGTCCACGACCGCGTCCTGCGTCCGCTCCGCCTGCGGCACACCGACACCCCCGGCACCTGGCCCTTCCTGCCGGGCCCGCACGCGGCCGACCACCAGCAGTTCACCCCGGATGGGCCGATGGTCGACACCACGATCCCCTACCGCCCCTTCGACAGCGGGGCCGACGGCTCGATGACCGGCACGGCCCGCGACCTCAACCGCTTCTTCGCGGCACTGGCGAGCGGCAAGCTCCTGAAGCCCGCCGAACTCGCCGCCATGCGGAGCACCGTGCCGGTGTCGCCGAACAGCGGCCACCCGGCGGGTACCCGGGACGGCCTCGGCCTGTTCTCCACACCCCTGTCCTGCGGCGGCGAGTACCTCGGGCACGGCGGCAGCGGCTTCGGCTACGTCATCAGGGCGGCGACGAGCACGGACGGCCGACGCACCGTCTCCGTCTCGGCGCACAGCCGCGCCGGGGACCCGGTGACCGCGGCCCGCCAGGAGGACGCCCTGCGCGACCTCATCGACCACGCCCTGTGCCGCACCGCCTGAACGTGCCCGGGCGCGCCGTCGCGGAGCAGGTTGGTGGGATCGCGCGCGCCCGCGCACCTGGCGTACCCGCGACCGGGGTCCCAGCATGTCGGGATGGACGCAACCGCAACTCCGGCCCCGACCAGGGCCCATGAGCCGCACCCCCGCAAGCGCCAGCTGCCCTTCCCCTATGACCAGGACCTGTCCCAGGTGCTCCGCCACCTCAACCGGCGTACGGCGGCGGGCCGTCGAAGGCTCGCCAACGACCCGCACACCGCCGCCTACCTCGCCGCGGGAATGCGCCTGGTCGAGCAGCACCTGGGTCCCGGCGCGGCCCGCGCCGCCACCGTGCGGGGCCGCCACCGGGTCGAGCGCGCCGTGCTCGGCTTCCTATCGCAGCGCGCGGTGGCCGCCGAAGTCGCCAACAACCCGGGGGTCTTCCCCCGGCGCGGTGTCGTCTCGACGCTCCGTACGCAGTGGCGCACCCAGTCCGACTACGTCGCCGACCTCATCAACTTCGCGATGTGGCCGGTGAACTACCGTCCCGGGTACGTCGAGCAGCGCGCCGTCAACACCGAACGCCTGGTGGGCGGCGACGACTTCGTGCGGACGGTCCACGAGACGGCGTACCGGCACACCGCGGAGGGTGCGAGGACGCCGTCCGTGCGGCTCAGCCTCGCCCTGATGGCGGTCGCCGACGGTGACGACACGGTCCAGCGGGCCCTCGCGGACACCTACCGGGGCTACCTCTCCTCCTGGAAGGAGCTCTACGCCGACGTCATCGAGGCCAGGAACCTGCGGCTGCGGCCCGGGCTCACCCTCGACGACCTCGCGAACGCGCTGTCCGCCGCCACGGACGGCATCATCCTGCGCTCGATCGGCGACCCGGGCTCCGGCGTCCTCGACCACGACCGGTGCCGCTCCCTGATGGGTACGGTCTCGCTCGCGCTGATCAACGGGTTCCTCGAACCCGCGGACGCCACGGACGGGCGCACGCTGGAACAGGCCGTCCAGGCCCGGATGGGGACCCGGCCCGACGGGGCGGGCTGAACCCGCCCCGCCGACAGGGGCGGGCGTCGGGCGTCAGGCCTCCTCGATGGCGATGGCCGACACCGGGCACGCCCGCACGGCCTCGTGCACCATCGGGTCGTCCGCGCCGTCCTCGCGGCCAGGCAGGACCTCGCTGAGGCCGTCGTCGTCCTGGGTGAAGACCCCGGGAGCGGTGAGCGCGCACATGCCCGCGCCGACACAGCGGTCCTTCTCTACGTGGATCGTCATGCTCATCTCCTACCACGCCACCGGGAGTTCGATCATTCCCTGGAGCGTGTCGCCCGGTTTGAAGGGGATCTCGTCGGCGGGCACGGCGAGGCGGAGGTCCGGGAGCCGGTCGAAGAGGCTCCGCAACGCGATCTCCAGCTCGGCCCGCGCGAGGTTCTGGCCCAGGCACTGGTGGATGCCGAAGCCGAAGGCGAGGTGGTGGCGGTTGGTGCGGTGCCAGTCCAGCTCCTGCGGCGTCTCGAAGGCCTCGGTGTCGCGGTTGATGAGCGATGTGGAGAAGATGACGCCGTCGTCGGCGCGGATGGTGCTGCCCTCGACCTCGATGTCCTCCTTCGCCAACCGCAGCACGCTGTCCGCGATGGACAGGAAGCGCAGCAGTTCCTCGACGGCGGCGGGCATCAGGGGCGGCTCGGCGTGCAGTCCGGCGCGCAGCTCCGCGAGCCGCTCGGGGTGACTGAGCAGCGTGAACGTACCGAGCGAGATCATGTTCGCGGTGGTCTCGTGGCCCGCGATCAGCAGGATCAGGGCGAGGTCGACCAGTTCCTCGGTGTGCGGCTCGCCCGACTCCCGCTGCCGGGCGATCAGTTCGTCGAGCAGCCCGTCGCCCGGCTCGCGCCGCTTGGTCTCGATCAGCGCGTGGAAGTACGCGTCCAGTTGGTCGCGGGCGTGCTGGGTGTCGTCGGAGGTGGGCCCGCGCAGCAGGCGGCTCGATTGCTCCTCGAAGAAGACGTGGTCCTCGTAGGGCACCCCGAGCAGGGAGCAGATGACCATGGAGGGCACGGGCAGCGCGAACGCGTTCACCAGCTCGGCGGGCGAGCCCTTCTCGACCATGTCGTCGAGGAGCCGGTCGACGGTCTCCTGGATGCGCGGCCGCAGCCCGTTGACGCGCTTGACGGAGAAGCTGGGGATCAGCATGCGCCGCTGTGCGTTGTGCAGCGGGTCGTCGACGCCGAGCAGGGCGACGCGCTTGGTGCGTACGCGGGCGACGCGCTCGGTGAGCGTGGGGAAGGCCCGGCTCTCGCGGTCGGAGGAGAGCCGGGGGTCGGCGAGCAGCGCGCGGGCGGCCGAGTGGCCCGTGACGAACCAGACGGACCGGCCGTCGAAGAGGCTGACCTTGGAGAGCGGGCGGTCGTCGAGGAGCGGCTCGTACGCGGTCGGCGGGTGATAGGGGCAGGTGCGGTCCTGCGGGAAAGCGACTGATTCCGTCATGGATGTACCTCGCAAGCGAAGAGTCCCTTATCTGCCTTCATTGGATGCCCGGGGCATCTATTCGGTACACGGCAAGACCGGCCAGATCACCCGCACGGGACATCTGGCCGGAATCGCGCCCTCCGCTCAACCGGGGGGCGTCCGTCCGCCCGGCTCCGAGGTGCCCGCCACGCCCGCGGCGCCCGGCCCGTCATGTGGTAGCACCGCAGCCATGAAGGACAAGCCCGCGGCGCGCTCCGGCTATCACCACGGCTCACTGCCGACGGCCCTCGTCGCCGCCGCGCCGTTCCGTCATTTCGCCGACCGCCAGGCGCTGTTGACGGCACTCGCCGAACGGATTCTGGCCGACTACGAAGCGTGGCGGATCGCCGCCGTCGAGCACTCCGAAGGCCCCGCGATGCGCGCTTTCGGCCTCGGTTTCGTGCGCCCATCGAGACGGCGTTCACCGGGCTCGTTCTCGCGGACCAGCGCGCGGGCGAGTTGCGCGCGGAGGATCCGGCGGTGGTGGGTCTGGCCGGGCAGGCCCTTGTCCACGGACTCTCCCAGATGATTGTCGACGGCTATCTGCCGCCGGAAAGCGCCGATCGGCTGGACGAACAGGTGCTGGACTCCTTCGGCCTCGGTGTCGCCAACTCCGCTCGCCACCAGGCACCTTGACGCCGGGCTTCACCACAGCGGGAGCCGAGGGGGACGTCGCGGTCCTGCTCATCGGGATGCGCATCAACCACTTCTGGGCCGTGCACCACAAGGCCTGGCAGCTCGCCAACCGCAAGATCCGCGAAGGGAGGACCCGCGGCCACGTGGGCCTGTGGCACGGGACGTACATCGCCCTCAAGGGGTCGTACGAATCGATCTACTTCGACATGCCGCCCACCGGGCTCGCCGCGGCCCACGGGACCCTGCCGCTCGAGCGCCGCGGCCGCCGCGCGGCCGAACGCTTCGCGCACCGCTCCGCGTGACCCTCTGCGCCGTAGCCCCGGCCCCGCGCACCCTCTAGGGTTCCCCCATGCGGTCCATGCGCGGATGGGGGCTTGGGTGGACGCGGGAACGGTAGGGCTGCGCATCGCGTCGTCGGTCATGGTGCCGCTGGTCAAGCAACTGCTGCTGCCGCCGCCGAAGGGTCCAGGCGCGGAGTTCGGGGAGCGGCCCGTGCGGATCGGGCGGCTGCTGTCCTTCACCGGCGACCGGCGCACCCTCGGCGAGGCCGATCTCTACCAATTGGCACGGGAGTTGGTGCGCAGAGCCGTGCGCGCCGCCGGACCGCACGACCCGCCCATCGCCCCCGACGAGCAGAACGCCGTCGGCTACGCGCTCGGCCACACCCTGCGCGCGCTCGGCGACCTCGACATGGACGACGTACAGGCCTACGACCTCGGCCCCGAGAAGCTCGCCGCCGCCCTGGTGCGGGCCAGCGCCCCCGAGACCCGCGCCCTGCTCAGCGACGACGCGGCGCGGCTGCACGACCGGCTGCTCGTCACCGCCTGCCTGCACCTGGTGCACCAGTTCAGCCTCCGCCCCGGCTTCGCGGGCCGCACCCAGGTCGAGGTGCTCCAGCGGCTGAGCCGCCAGCAGGAGCGCCTCGAACTCCTCCTGGAACGGCTGCCGTCCACCCCCACGCAGGACACGGACTTCGAGCACGGATACGCCGACTACATCGTCGGCCAGCACAGCAGCCTGACCATCTACGGCGTCGACCTGCACGACCCGCAGAGCCACGCCTGGCCCCTCGAGACCGCCTACCTGAGCCTGGAGGCCGTGCCCGCCCGCGACCCCGTCGAACCCGTCCCGGGCCCCGGCAACGGCGACGCGGACGGGCGCGGCGCCGACCCCGACCTCGACTCCGAGCGCGCCGCGCGCCCCGTCGAGACCGTGCTCGCCGGACACGACCGCGTCCTGCTGCGCGGCGTCGCGGGCATCGGCAAGACCACGCTCGTGCAGTGGCTCGCCCTGACCACGGCACGACAGGACCGGGTGCCGGGACACCTGCCGCAGCTCCTCGGCCGGGTCCCGTTCGTCCTGCCGCTGCGCACCCTGGCTCGCGACGACGCCGAACTCCCCATGCCCGAAGGGTTCTTGCGCTGGACGGGCTGCCCGCTGGTGGGCACCGAGCCCGACGGCTGGGCCGTGCGCGTCCTGTCGGCCGGGCGCGGCGTGCTCCTGATCGACGGCGTCGACGAGATCCCGGAGGCCGAAAGGGCCCGCACACGCGCCTGGCTCACCAAACTGCGCACCACCTTCCCCGGCAACCTGTGGCTCGTCACCACCCGCCCCTCCGCACTGCCCAGGGACTGGCTGGGCGGCGAGGGCTTCCAGGAGTACACCCTCACGCCCATGCGCTCCGGCCACGTGCGGAGCTTCATCGGGCGCTGGCACGAGGCGGCGGGCGCGGGCGACGAACTCGCGGGGGCCCTGCTGCGCTCGCTGCGCGCCAGCCCCGAACTGAGCCGCCTCGCCACCAACCCGCTGCTGTGCGCGCTGATCTGCGCCCTGCACCGCGAGCGCCGCGGCTTCCTGCCACAAGGACGCGTCGCGCTGTACGAGGCGGCCCTCTCGATGCTCCTGGAGCGCCGCGACAGGGAACGCGACCTGTACGGACGCCGGGCCCCGAAGCTGGACCAGAAGTCCGCGACCGAACCCCTCAAACGCCTCGCCTACTGGCTGATCCGCAACGAACGCACCCGGCTGAAGCGACAGGACGCCGTCGACCTCATCGAGCGGCTGCGGCCCTCCGTCCCGCAGCTCGCGGGCGCGGGAACCGCCGAGGACGTGCTGCGGCTGCTCCTGGACCGCTCCGGGCTCCTGCGCGAACCCGCCGACGACGCCGTGGACTTCATCCACCGCACCTTCCAGGACTTCCTCGGCGCGAAGGCCGCCCTGGAGGAGCACGACATCGGCGCGCTCGTCTCGCACGCGCACCTGGACCAGTGGGAGGACGTGCTGCAGATGGCCGTCGCCCAGGCCAGGCCGGACGAGCGCGCCGAACTCCTGACCCGCCTCACCGGACGCGCCGACCGCGAGCGGGACAGCGCCGTGCGGGCCCGCCTGCGGCTGCTCGCGCTCGCCTCCCTCGACCAGGCCACCCGCCTGGACCCGGCCGTCCGCGAGAGCGTCGAGGAGCGCGCCGCCCAGCTCCTGCCGCCCCGCAGCCTGCGCGAGGCCCGCGCCCTCGCCGAGACCGGCACCCTGCTGCTCGGCCTGCTGCCCGCCGCCGACACCCTCGAAGGCGACGCCGAGGTGACCACCGCCCACGCGATCTGCCGCATCGGCGGCGACGCGGCACTGGCCCGCCTCCGCGAGTTCCTCACCACCCGGCAGTCCGGCGTCCGCGCCCAACTCCTGTCCCACTGGGACCGGTTCGACACCGACGCGTACGCCGAGGAGATCATCCAGCCGCTGCTCGCCGCGGGCGCCGACGAGGCCGTCACCGTGCGCTCGGCGGCCGAGCTGAAGGCGCTGAGCACCCTGCCGAGTCTCGAACGGGTCGTACTGCAGGGCGACTTCACCCAGGAGGAGATCCTCGGCGCCCTCGACGCGGGACGCCTGCGCGAGCTGCGCCTGCGCGGCAACATGCGCCTGACCGGCCTCGGCTTCCTCACCGCCTTCGGCTCCCTCGAAGCGCTCACGCTGCAGGGCTGCCGGTCCGTCAGCGACACCGCGCCGCTGACCGGACT
Source organism: Streptomyces kanamyceticus (assembly GCF_008704495.1). NCBI lineage: Bacteria > Bacillati > Actinomycetota > Actinomycetes > Kitasatosporales > Streptomycetaceae > Streptomyces > Streptomyces kanamyceticus. The sequence goes on along the minus strand of NZ_CP023699.1, from coordinate 2,263,235 downwards.
GCCCGGACTGCGCCGCCTCACCCTCGCCGAACTGCCCCAACTGGAGCCCCTGGCACGGCTCTCGGCGTGCCCGCGACTCGACTCGTTGATCCTGGGCGCCGAGGTGCCCTGGCGCGGCCTGCGCGACCTGCCGCGCCCCGGTGAGCTGCGGCTGCTCGCCCTGCCGCCGGACGCCGTCGAACTCGCCGACGTGACCCGCCTGGTGAACCTGCGCGAGCTGCGGCTGCACAACGCCAGCGACCGACTGCGCCCCGACGACTGGGACGCCAAGCTCGCCGAACTGGCGGAGCTGCGGGCGCTGCGCCTCTCGAACGAACAGCTCAGCCTGATGCTGTTCCCGCCGGGCACCCCCATCCCGCGGCTGACCCGCCTGGAGGTGCGGTCCCGCCCCGGCACCGCCGTCTCCCTGAAGCGGATCGCCAGGCGCCTGCCGGGACTTGAGGAGGTCCACCTGTCGCAGTTCGACACCGTCGAGCTCGGACACCTCCGGGGCATCACGGGCCTGCGCCGCGTACAGCTCGACTATCCGGGCGAGGTGGTCGACGCCGACAAACTGCCCCCCGGCGCGGAACTCGTCGTGCGCCCGCGAACCTGACGCCGAAACCGGCTCCATACCGCGGGGATATGCCCAACCGCCTGCCCCGAACGCTCTGGCCAGTGGATAGTGAATGGAGTAACTTCACTGGCCCTTGGGTCAGCTGATCCGGACAGGCGGCGAAGGACGGGAGCGGATTCCAGCGAGATGCACACATCCGAAGCGCCTCGGCTGTACGCACGCGATCCGCTCCTGCACTCCCTCGTCCCCGGCCTCACCGGCCTCGCCTACGCCAAGCGCGCCCGTGTGCCGTGGGAGTACGACAAGGACCTGCCCGTGGTCCTCCTCACCGGGCGGCACGGCATGGGACGCACCGCCGTGCTCGACGCCCTGGAGCGGCACTACACGGGACGCCTGCCCCTCGCCCACCTCGACACCGCCGACTCCGAGCTCGTCGTGGAGCTCCTCGAAGAGCTGGTGTGCGCCCTCGCCCCCGACCTCGGCAGGCGGTTCCCGCTGCTGCTCCCCGGGCTGGTCGCCGTCGCGGGGGGACACCGCGACAACGAACCCGAGCGGTCGCGGGCCGCCGCGCGCGTGGCCAGGCTCCTCGTCGCCTGCGACCTGGAACCGGGCAGCCGCACCGAGGTCGCCCAGGCCTGGGCCTCCCGGGTGCGGGCCCGCCTGGAGGAGGCCGCGGGCAGGACCGAGGCCGAAGGGCCGCCCGGCGCGCAGGAGTCACGCGCCCAGCACCCGCGCGCCCAACAGGCCCGAGCCAAGGAGCCGTCCGGCGCGGCGCGCCCCCACCACGACCCGCACGCCGTCCACTACGCCGTACTCGCCGAGTACTTCGAGCGGTACACGCGCCCCCGCAGCGCCGCGCCGCTGCGCCAGTGGTACCAGGAGCGCTACGTGGAGCGCGCGCGGAACACCGCGGCGCCGGAGGGACAGGACGGCCTCGTACGGCTCGCCGAGTGGTTCCACCGCGGCGGCGACTACCGGCGCGCGGCCGAACAGACCCTCGTGCACGCCTTCTTGGAGGACATCGAGGCGGCCCGCAGCAAATGGCAGCGGCTCAACCGCGAACCGCGCCCGCTGGTCCTCCTCGACAACACGCACTCCGCCGCGGGCGAGCGCCTGATCGACCTCATCCTCGAATACCGTGCCAGGCCCGAAGCCGCCCACCACGACCCGCTCGTCGTCGTCGCGACCCGCCTCGGCGACGCGCCGCCCGCCGCCACCGAGGCCGTCCGCTGCGAACTGCCCGAACTGGTGGGGACGTTCAGCTGGCGGCGCACCGGACACGCCCCGTCGGCCGGACTGCTCGTGGTGCCGCTGACCCCGCTCAGCCGCGACGACATCCTGCTGATGCTGGACAGCGCGTCGGTGCCCCTGCACCCCTATCTCGCCTCCGCGCTGCACACCGTCACCGGCGGCCACCCGCTGGCCTGCGCGCTGCTCTGCGAAGCCGTCCTGAACCAGGCCGACGCCGTGGCGGCCGGACCTTCCGCTGCCGGAGCGCTCGGCCCGCGCAACCTCCTCGACCTCACCACCAAGGACGGCGGCCCCGTCAGCCGGGTCATCCTGGAGCGGCTGCTGCCCGCGCAGCACCAGCGCCAGCGCCTCGTACCGCTCTCGCTGGCCAGGGACAGCACCGCCGCGCAGGCACTCGCCGCCCATCTGCGCCTGGACGGCCCCGAACAGCTGCCCGCGAACGCCGCGGCCGACTACCTGGAGGCCGAGCAGTGGCAGCACGAAACCCCGCAGGACCGCCCGCTGGCCGCCGACCCGCTCCTGCACACGCTCCTCGTCCACGAGGCGCGCCGCACCTCGCAGGGCAGCGACTCGCGCCGCGGCTGGCAGGAGATCCACGGCTTCCTCAGACGCCACCACACCACGCGCGGCGAGGACAGCGAGGCGGACGCGCTGCGCCACACACTGGCGGCGGGTGACGCGCGCACGGTGGTGGCCGCACTGTCCGAGGAGTACCACTCGGAGCAGGACAGGCCCAGCGCGCTGCGCTGGCTCGACTGCCTCCGGTACGCGGCGACCGCGCCCGCGCCGCCCGCCGTCGACTGGGCCGACGAGCGCGCCGCGACGGCCGCGGGCGCCCACGACGACCGCTATCAGGACATAGACGAGATCGACCGCTGCATCAACAGGCTGCTGCACGGCCTGTGGTACCTCTCCGACGCGCACGCGGAGCCGGAGGCCGACCTCTGCGACGACATCGGCGCCGAGCTGGCCTTCCTCTCGCTGCGGCACCAGACGTGGCGCGCGGTCCTGAGCCAGGCCGCCCGCACCTGGCCCGCGGCGGCCCGCGACAAGCGCCCCCTGCCGCTGCCCGAACTGTGAGGAAGCATGCTCCTGAGCCGACTGAGGCGACGCCGCAACGGATTCGGCCCGCTCGACAAGGCGATCGCGGTCGTGGTGCCGCTCGTCCTGATCGCGGTGGGCGTCGTCGTCTACCTCGCGCTGCGCCCCGATGACTGCGCGGGCGGCCTGTCGAAGCACGACGGGGAGTGTGTGGGCGTCACCGAGAACGCCTTCGACGCCGATGACGACGTCAAGGGCCTGATCCGGGCGGTCGCGGACGAGAACGAGCGGGTCAAGCGCGCCTGGGAGTCGCCGGAGAAGGGCGAGAACCCCATACCGTACGGGCGGATCGCGCTGATGATGCCGTTCACGTCGGACGATTCGAGTGCCATGACCGCGGCGATGATCCAGCGCGCCCTTGCCGGCGCGCACGCCGCCCAGCTGCGGGCCAACAGCGCGGGCGGGCCGCACTACCAGCTCCTGATGGCGCACGACGGCAAGGACCTCGACCAGTGGCGGCCCGTCGTCGACGACCTCGGCGAGATCGCCGACGACCGCGAGTCCCCGCTCGTCGGTGTGATGGGCCTGCCCAGCAGCACGCCGGAGACGCGCGACGCGATGAACTCCCTGAGCAGGCACCGCATCGCGACGGTCGGCCCGGTCATCACCTCCGCCGACATGAACGCCCCGTACTTCTTCAAGACCTCGCCGAACAACCAGATGATGGTGGACGCGCTGGATCACCACCTCAAGAAGAACCCGGGCGAGAAGAAGGGCTTCCTCGTCTTCGACAGCCGCCCCGACGACGTGTACTCGCGCAATCTCCAGCGCCTCATGGAGCAGAAGTTCGACGCGGTGTACGGCCTGCGCAAGCGGTCCGCTTCCTTCCTCGGCGCCACGGGCCCCGCGGCGGGCATTCCCCAGCGCTTCCAGTCGGCCGCCCAGAAGATCTGCGTGACCGACTCGGACACGGTCTTCTACGCGGGCCGCGACCAGGACCTGCCCGCCCTCGTCAAACGCCTGTCGCAGGAGCCCTCGTGCGATCACCGCACCCCGCTGCGCATCCTGAAGGTGGGCATCGGCCTGGAGCCGACGCTCACCACCGACGAGCTGACGAAGATGCTGCGCGACACCAAGACCTCGATCGTGGCCGCGGCCTCCGTCGCCCCCTCCTGGGAGCGCCAGAAGAGCGGCGCCCCCGTCGGGCTCCGCGACTTCCTGCCGGTCTTCGACAAGCTCGACAAGCGCTTCGACTTCGGCGCGAAGCCGCTCGACGACGGGTACGCGATCATGTACCACGACGCGTTCATGCTGCTGGCCAACGCCTTCGACCGCTCGTTCACCGACGCCAACGAGGGCCGGGGCGGCACGGAGAAATCCCCGTCCCCGTCCGGCACCCCGACCAAGGACGACGTCTACAACACCCTCATCGACGCGAGCATCGTGGACACCGGCGAGACGACGCGCTGCATCGGCTGCCTGCGCGGCGCCGCGGGCACGTACGGCTTCGAGAAGTCCACGGACACCGAGCAGTGGCCGGTGTGCAAGCCGGTGCCGGTGATCGAGTACCCGGCGCCCAAGGGCGGGGGCTCGCTCGGCACGTACCGGACGTTCCAGAAGACGTTCAAGAACGGGTGCCCGTAGGGCGGAGAAAAATGGGTGGCGTTCCGCTGGGGGCGCTGGTTAATCTCTGACTTGTTCTTCGGCGACCGGTGACGGTCGCCGTCAGTCGAGAGTGATCCACGTGTGATCCAGGAGGTGTGAACGATGGCTGTCGTTGCGATGGGCGATGCCCGCATCCAGAAGTCCGTTCATCTCACCTCCGTGGTCTCCGGCTGACCGACCTCTTCTTTCCACGCGCCCGAGCGGTGCGTGGCACGTGCCCGAGCGGTGCGTGTGCCGGGGCCACCCTTGTGAAGGGTCACCCCTTGTCTTCCTCTTCTTCTACTCGTTCTTCTCTTTCGAGTTCGGCTTCCCCGCACCCGCTCGCCCCGTACGGCTGGGACGCGGACTGGGAGGCCGAGTTCGCCCCGTACGCGGCGCAGGGTCTGCTGCCCGGACGGGTGGTCCGCGTCGACCGCGGGCAGTGCGACGTCGTCACCGCCGAAGGGACCGCGCGGGCCGACACCGAGTTCGTCACGCCGCGCGATCCGCTGAAGGTCGTGTGCACCGGCGACTGGGCCGCCGTGGACCCGGACGGCGGGGACCCCCGCTACGTACGCGCGTACCTGCCGCGCCGTTCCTCCTTCGTACGGTCCACCTCGTCCAAGCGGTCCGAGGGGCAGATCCTCGCGGCCAACGTGGACCACACGATCATCGCGGTGCCGCTCACCGGCGACCTCGACCTCGGCCGCATCGAGCGCTTCCTGGCGCTCGGCTGGGAGTCGGGCGCGCAGCCGGTGGTCGTCCTCAGCAAGGCCGACCTCGTGCCGGACGCCGTGACGCTCGCGCACCTCGTCCAGGACGTGGAGAACTCCGCGCCCGGCGTGCCGGTGCTGCCGGTCAGCGCCGCCGAGGGGGACGGCGTCGACGTCCTCGCCGCGGTCGTCTCCGGCGGTACGTCGGTGCTGCTCGGGCAGTCCGGCGCGGGCAAGTCGACCCTCGCCAACGCGCTGGCGGGCGCCGAGGTCATGGAGGTCCAGGCGATCCGTGACGTGGACGGCAAGGGCCGCCACACCACGACCACCCGCAACCTCCTCGTGCTGCCGGGCGGCGGCGTCCTCATCGACACCCCCGGGCTGCGCGGTGTCGGCCTGTGGGACGCCGGGACCGGCGTCGGACAGGTCTTCTCCGAGATCCAGGAGCTGGCCGAGCGGTGCAGGTTCCACGACTGCGCGCACGGGGCCGAGCCGGGGTGCGCGGTGCTCGCCGCCGTGGACGAGGGCGTGCTGCCCGAACGGCGGCTGGACAGCTATCGCAAGCTGATGCGGGAGAACCAGCGGATCGTCGCCAAGACCGATGCGAGGGTCCGTGCGGAGCTTCGGCGGGAGTGGCGGCTCCGCGGGGCGGAGGGGAAGGCGGCGATGGAGGCCAAGCGCGGGCGCGTTCGGTAGCGCCCCCAGCGCCCCCAGCGCTCCCCGCTTGGCCTCGCGGGGCGGGGGAGTGGGGAGCTGCGGGCTCGGTGGGGGCTGGGCGCGCAGTTCCCCGCGCCCCTTACGGGGCGCGCCCCTCCTCAACGTCGTGTCCGATTTCCGCCAGCCCCGTGGTCCGTACGGGACCACAATGGATGGCGTGATCGATGCAGAGACCAGGTACGAAGCCGTGCGCAGCCGGGACGCCCGGTTCGACGGGGAGTTCTTCTTCGCCGTCGAGACCACCGGGATCTACTGCCGTCCCAGTTGCCCCGCCGTCACCCCCAAGCGCCAGAACGTCCGCTACTACACGACCGCGGCCGCCGCCCAGACCTCCGGCTTCCGTGCCTGCCGCCGCTGCAGGCCGGACGCCGTGCCGGGCTCGGCCGAGTGGAACGTGCGCGCGGACGTCGTGGGGCGTGCCATGCGCATGATCGGGGACGGGGTGGTCGACCGTGAGGGCGTGCCGGGGCTCGCCGTGCGTCTGGGCTACAGCGCCCGTCAGGTGCAGCGCCAGCTCACCGCGGAGCTCGGCGCGGGCCCGGTCGCGCTGGCCAGGGCGCAGCGCGCGCACACCGCGCGGGTGCTCCTGCAGACCACGGACCTGCCGATCACGGAGATCGCGTTCGCCGCGGGGTTCGCGAGCGTCCGTCAGTTCAACGACACGATCAGGGCGGTGTACGCGCTGACGCCGACCGCCCTGCGCGCCGCCGCGCCCAAGCGAGGCACGGCCAGGGCGACCCCCGCCGCGGGCATCCCGCTGCGCCTCGCCCACCGGGGCCCCTACCAGGCAGGGGCCGTCTTCGACCTGCTCGCCCACGAGGCCCTCGACGGCATCGAGGAGGTCACCGGTGATCCTGGCGACCGCACCTACCGGCGTACGCTGCGGCTGCCCTACGGCACCGGCATCGTCGCGGTCAGGGAGGCGGTTCCCGAGCCCGCCGCGGGTGCCGGGTCGAGCGCCGACGCCCTGCACCGCGGTGGCTGGCTCGACGCCCGCCTCCACCTCGCCGACCTGCGCGACCTCACCACCGCGGTGCAGCGCCTGCGCCGCCTGTTCGACCTGGACGCCGACCCGTACGCCGTCGACGAGCGCCTCGGCGCCGACCCCCAACTCGCCCCGCTCGTCGCGGCGCGCCCGGGCCTGCGCTCGCCGGGCGCCGCCGACCCCGAGGAGTTCGCGGTGCGCGCCCTGGTCGGCGGCGCGGCCGCGGAGCGCCTCGTGGCGCGGTACGGCAAGGCGCTGGACGCGGCGTGCGGCGTCCTCACCCACGTCTTCCCCGCCCCCGCGGACCTGACCGGCGAGCCGGGTCCGCTCGGCGCCCTGGCCACGGCCCTCGCCGACGGCACCCTGCGCCTGGACGCGGGCGCCGACCGCGACGAGGCGGCGGCGGCCCTCCTCGCCCTGCCCGGCATGGACGCGCGCACCGCGGCGCTGATCCGGATGCGCGCCCTCGGCGACCCGGACGTGGCGCTGCCGGGCGGCCCGGAGCGGACCCCCGACAGCTGGCGCCCGTGGCGCTCGTACGGCCGGTGTCACCTGTGGTCCTTCAGCCTTCGAGACCCCAGCTGTGGAGCCACTCCGGATGCACCCGGATCAGCTCCTCGCTGAAGTGTGGGCCCAAGTCGTGCGGCCCGGTGAGGAGTTCGGCCCTGCCGCGGATCTCGACGCCGCGGACCCGCCACGGGGTGAGGCTGACGATGTCGTCCACGACCAGGGACACCTTCGGGTTCGCCTGGAGGTTGCGCCACTTCTTGGTGGTGGCCAGGGCGTGGCCGCCGATCAGGATCGTGCCGTCGGCCTGGGGGAAGAAGCCGACCGGATTGGCCTGCGGCTGGCCCTTGGGGTCGACCGTGGCCATGCGGGCCAGGCGTTGGGAGGTGAGGTACGCGCGCTCGGCTTCGCTGAATCGGGTCATGGCGCGAGCCTCGCACGCGTACGGGCCCCTACGCGCACCGGGACGTCAGCGGGCGGGCATCCCCCAGCGGGGCGCGGGCTCGTTGGGCTCGACCGGGGCGATCCGCAGGTCGGGCCGGTCGCCCTCGGCGGTGATCAGTGCCGATCCGCCCCGCCGCAGGGCTATCGCGATCGCGCCGTCGCCCGCGTCCTCGTACCGTAGCGGCCTGCCCCGCGCGTCCCGCACCTCGACCGGGCCCTCGATGCCGTGCCGTACGACGCAGGGCGCCCCCGCCTCGCTGACGAGCCGCACCCACCGGGTCGCCCCGGCCTCGCGCACCGCGCTGAGCAGGAACGCGCCCTGGGCGCGGAAGCCGTGCACCGTGAGGTCGGCCCACGCGGCGGGCAGCGCGGGGAACACGCGGATGACGCCGCCCCAGGACTGGCACACCATGTCGTGCAGCGACTGGGCGGCGGACAGCGGGGTCTCGATGACCGGGCCCGACTCCTTGTACATGGTGTTGGCCTGGATGAAGCGGGACATCAGCTGTTGCAGGTACTTGAGCGCGTCCTCGCCCTTGCCGAGCAGCGCCGACATGGAGGCCGCGCCGGTGAACGTGTATCCCTGCAGAGCGCCTTCGAAGCCGACCCAGTGGGCCAACGACCGCTCGATCAGGGCGCGTTCGTCGGCGGTGCGCCCCGTCACCTCGTACAGCGGGTAGACCGCGAGCAGGTGGGAGTAGTGGCGGTGGGACTTCGCGAAGGGGATGTCCGCGCCGATCATGTAGCCGTTCGCGTCCGTCGGGTACGGCGTGAGCCTGTTCAGGACCTCGCGCCAGCGCGGCGCCGACTCGTCGGCCACGCCGAGGAGTTCGGCGGATTCGAGCAGGGTGCGGCAGCCCCACGTCAGGAGCATCAGGTCGTAGTTGCAGTCCCGTGTGGTGCCGCCGTACTCGGGCGAGAACGTCGCGGGCAGATGCAGTTTCCCGTCGGGTCCGGGCGCCAGGAAGTGCAGGTAGTAGGCGACCGCCTTGCGCAGGAGCGGGAAGAGGACGTCGCGCAGGATCGACTCGTCCATGGTGTGCCGGTAGCTGAGCCAGACGTTGTGCAGGGCCCAAGTGAGGTTGCCGACCTCGGGAGTCGGGGGGTCCTGGCCGGGGATGCCGACGCCGTAGCCGCCGTCCGCGACCGCCGCGCCGTTCACGAGGGACGGGTCGGTGGTGCGCGGGATGCCGAGCGAGTCGGCGCGGTAGGCGGGCGCCATCTCCTGGGTGAGGTTGTCCCGGAACTCGCTCAACGACCGCGTGACGGCGTCGAGTTCGAGGTGGTTGGAGCCGTGTATCAGCCAGTACTCCAGCTGGGCGTTCAGGTTCCACCAGGTGTTGGGCCACGGCGTGGGCTCCAGCCAGGGGCCGCACGTCGCCATCACGGGGGCGTCGCGGCGGGCCGCGGCCGCCGTCTTGTAGAGCTGGATCCAGTAGAAGCGCTGCATCCGGGCGTCGGGCAGGGACAGGAAGCTCTTGCGGTAGAAGGCGTGCCAGCGGGCGCGGTGCGGGTGCGCGAGTTCGTCGTACGAGAGTGCCGCGGCGCTCCGCACCGCGCGCAGCGCCCGGTCCAGGGCCGTCGTCCTCGGATGCGAGTGCGCCACGTTCACGTACAGCGTCCGCCGCCCGCTCCTGTGCCGCTCGCGCCACGCGGTGACGTACTGCCCGCCCGCGCGCAGCGTCTGCACGGCCGCGAAGACCCCGTCGTGCTCCGCGACCCGGGCGGGTGGATTGCCCTCGTATCCGGCGGGCACGGGCTTGAAGGCGGCTCGCGGGCTGATCGACTCGGCGGGGTGGAAGACCCACCGGAAGCCGCGCTCGCCCGCGCTCGGGGTGACCTCGACGGCGAGCACGGAGCGTGGGTCGTGCACCAGGGCGCGCAGCGTCAGGGTGCCCTTGTCCGTGGTGAGGGTGCCGGTCAGCTCGGCGTCCCGCAACCGCAGGCGCCAGTCGACGCCGGTGATGGTGCCGACGGGCTCCAGGGTGAAGTGGCCGATCGGCAGCCTGGCGAGGCCGAAGAGGGAGCCGAACTCGGGACGGTGGTCCTGCACCTCGGAGTGTTGGACGTTGAAGCGGATCGCCTTGCTCTGCGCGCCGGGTTCCGCGTAGATCCCGGACCCGAGGAAGCCGTTGCCGAGGAAGGGGCCCTCGTACCAGGCCTTCGGCATCTCCTGCCAGACGAGGTCGGCGTCGTCGAGGACGGTGCGCCAGGGGTCGCTCGCGGTGGCGGCGCGCGCCTGCGTGGGCAGCGCCCCGCCCACGGCCAGCGCGCCGCCGAGCGCGGAGCCGGTGGCGAGCACGGTTCTTCTGGACGGGCTCGGCGGCTTCGGCATCGCGCCTCCTGGCGTACTCGCGTGGCGATTCATCGGAGCTATCTCCCGACGAAAGCTAGAGATGGCGCATGAGTACGTCAATGAAGCGGACGAGATCCATAAAAGGTCCGATGTGAGGTCCGATGTGCGCTCAGCCCCAGAAAACCGCGCCGATCCACGCCCCCACGATCAACAGGCACGCGAACAGCTCGGTCAGCACGCTGGTCCCGCCCATCCGCATGGTCGTCCGCGTCGCCGTCACCGCCTCGCCATGCCCGCCGAGGCGCAGCCGCTCCCCGGTGTAGATCCCGCCGATGAAGCCCGGGATCGCGCCGAGCACGGGCAGCACGCAGAAGCCGAGCAGCGCCCCGGCCCCGGCGAACACCGCCATCCGGCGCGTCGCACCGCTCTCCCGCAGCCGCCGCGGTGGCAGCTGCCACCGCACGGCCTGCGCCGCGAGCAGCACGACGCTCGCGCCGACCAGGATGCTCCAGGCCAGCCCGTTGGGGTCCTGCAGCGCCCACCACAGGACCGCGGCCCACACCAGCCACGGCCCCGGCACGCCGGGCACAAGCACTCCGCACAGGCCGATCAGCAGGACCACGCCGACCAGCAGGAGTTCCCACGCTCCCATCTGCCAAGCGTGCAGGAGATCGAGCGAAACCGCAGGTCAAGTTAGTGCTGGAGCGGGGCGCACTCAGCCCTGGAGCGGGCCGGACTCAGTCCTGCGGCGGCCGGGCCCGCCGTGCCACCCAGTCCCTCTCGTACGCGTGCCAGCCCAGTTGGAGCCGGGTGGAGACGCCCGTCAGCTCCATCAGGCGCTTGACCCTGCGCTGCACCGTGCGAAGGCCCAGATCGAGCTGTTTGGCCACGCTCGCGTCGGTCAGGCCCGCGAGGAGCAGCGAGAGGATCTCCAGGTCGGTGCCGTCGGGCCCCTCGGGGGCGTCCTCGGTGAGCGCGCCGTCCTCGCCGATGCGCAGCGGCAGCGCGCCCCGCCACACCGCCTCGAACAGCCCGGAGAGCGATTCGAGGAGCCCGCTGGCGTGCACCACCAGGGCGGCGGGCTCGGCGGTGCGCGAGGTCAGCGGCACCATCGCGAGCGAGCCGTCGGCGATCACCAGTTTGGTCGGGACGCGGTCCACCACCCGCACCCGCTCGTCGCGGCCGATCGCCGCCGACAGTTCGGTCAGGCCCGTCGGCAGATCGAGGACGGACCGCTCGACCACCACCCGGTAGCTGACGCCGCGGCCCGCCGCCTGTTCCTCGGCGCTGTTCTCCATGCCGCTGACCGCGATCGGCCTGCCGGTCACCAGCGCGCACACCTCGGCGCTCGCCCCCAGCTGGAGCTGGAGGAAGCGCTGTGAGACGGCGGCCGCCCCGGTGACCACCTCGACCAGGTCGTGGACGGTGGGCTCGGCGGCCTGGGCGCGGTACTCCTCGGCGAGCAGGGTCGCCGCGAGCTCCGCCTTCTCCAGCTCGTGCCGCTGCTGGGTGAGCAGCGCGCCGAGCGCGACACCGGGCGGCGCGGCCACCCAGCGGCCCGCCCTGCCGGACGCCTGCGCGGCCAGGCCGTGCCGTTCCAGGCGGCGCAGGGCCCGCTCGGTCTCCGGTTCGCCCAGGGTGAGCCTGCGCGCGAGGTCGGGCACGTCGGCGGCGCCCACCGACACCAGCGCCCGGTACGCCGATTCGTGCGTCTCGTCCAGACCAATCGCAGCCAGCATGCGGCGACGTCCCTCCCCAAGGCTCCGTTCGCGCGGCGCCGTGGCGGGAAACGGCCACGGCGTAAACCCGCCCCCGGACATCATCCCCGCACCACCCTCCCCTCTGCCAAGGTGACGCCACCGCAGCACCAACCGCAGCCGGTTTTACGGCCTTTGGCCCGAATCGACCTGCGGTCTTGTCCTACCCATCAACCCTGGGAGAGCGATGCGCCCGATATCGCGTACGGCCTTGGGGGCGGCGTCGGCCGTCGTCCTCGCCGTCACCGCGGCCGTGCCGTCCGTGGCCGAGCCGCGCGCCGCCACAGCCGAGCAGAGACCCCTGACGGGGAGTGCCGCACGGGGCGAGGGGAGCTCCGTCGTCACCCTCGTCACCGGCGACCGGATCCTCGTGACGTCCGACGGCAAGGGGAGGGCGGGGGCGACCGCGCTGCCCGGTGCCGACGGCGCCGTGCCCCTGATCCAGACGCGGCAGTCCGGCAAGGACCTCTACGTCTACCCCGAGGGCGCCGTCCACGCGCTCGCCGAAGGCCGCGTCGACGCGGAGCTCTTCAACGTCACCGGCCTCGTCCGGCAGGGCTACGACGACGCGCACGCCAAGAAGCTGCCGCTCATCGCCGTGTACGACAAGTCCGTCGACGTCGCCCGTTCGCTGCCCGCGACCCCGCGCGGCGCCGAGCGCGGCGCCGTCCTCGAACCGGTCGACGGCGTCGCGCTGAAGGCCGACAAGAAGAAGGCCGCCGCGTTCTGGGCGGACATCGCCAACGCCAAGTCCCGGGCAGCGGGCGACCTGTCGAAGCTCTGGCTCGACGCCAAGATCGAGGCTTCCCTCGACAAGTCGACGAAGCAGGTGCACGCCCCCGAGGCGTGGGCCGCGGGCTACGATGGCAAGGGCACCAAGGTCGCCGTCCTGGACACCGGCGCCGACGCCGAACACCCCGACCTCAAGGGCCGGATCGGCGCGACGAAGAACTTCACCGACTCCCCGGACACCGAGGACCGGCAGGGGCACGGCACCCACACCACCTCCACCGTCGGCGGCTCGGGCGCCGCGAGCGGCGGCAAGAAGAAGGGCGTCGCGCCCGGCACCGAGCTGCTGCACGGCAAGGTCCTCAACGACAGCGGCTCCGGCGCCACTTCATGGATCATCGAAGGCATGCAGTGGGCGGTCGACCAGAAGGCCGACGTCGTCTCCATGAGCCTCGGCAACCCGGCGCGGACCGACTGCACCGACCCGATGAGCACGGCGACCGAGGAACTCGCGCAGTCCGCGAAGGACACCCTCTTCGTCATCGCGGCGGGCAACACGGGCCCGAGCCTCAACTCCGTCTCCTCGCCCGGCTGCGCGCCGAGCGTGCTGACCGTCGGCGCCGTCGACCGCGACGACACCACCGCGAACTTCTCCAGCCGCGGCCCCGCGTACGGCTCGCACACCCTCAAGCCGGAGATCGCCGCCCCAGGCGTCGGCATCTCCGCCGCGGCCGCGGGCGGCAGGGGCGTCTACGCGTACCAGTCCATGAGCGGTACGTCGATGGCGACCCCGCACGTCGCGGGCGCCGCGGCGCTCGTCAAGCAGCGCCACCCCGACTGGACTTCGCAGCAGATCAAGGCGGCCCTCGTGTCGTCCGCGGACAGCGGCATCCCCGGTGACGCCCGCGAGACCGGCGGCGGCAGGCTCGACGCCAAGGCGGCGATCGACCAGCAGGTCCTCGGCTCCCCGGCGGTTCAGGGCGGCAGCTTCGGCTGGCCGCAGGACTCCTCGGACCGCACCAGCGTGGACGTGCCGTACACCAACACCACCGACAAGACAGTGAAGTTGAAGCTGTCGCTGCAGGGGGTCACCGGCAACGACGGCTCCGCCGTGCGCGCCACGGTCGCCAGGCTCGGCGAGCGCTCCGTGACCGTCCCGGCAGGAGCCACCGTCAAGGTCCCCCTGAAGCTCACCCCAGACGCCGACCTCAAGCGCGCCCAGTACGGCGACATCACGGGCCGCGTCCTGGCCACGGCGGACGGCGGCGGCCGGGTCTCCACCCCGTTCTCGCTCTACGTGCAGCCGGAGACCGTCAGCCTCCGCGTGAAGCTCGTCGACCGGAACGGCAAGCCCGCCGAAGGACCGTCCTCCGTGGACCTCATCGGCACGGACACCGCCACCGGTGAGCGGCGCTTCAACGAGGGCGCCAACGACCAGACGTACCAAGTACGCCCGGGCGCCTACTTCTTGACGGGATTCATCGCCACCCCGGACGCGTCCGGCGACGGCAAGCTCACCGACTCCCTCACCCACATCGCCCGCCCCCAGGTCGACGTGAAGAAGGACACCACGATCACCCTCGACGCGCGCAAGGCACACCGCCTCGCCGTCAAGACCGACAAGGCGTCCGAAGTGCGCGGCGCCACCCTCGCCTTCGCCCGCACCTGGGGCAAGGACAACTGGCTGCACGCGGGCACCGCGGCGGGCCCGCGCACCATCCGCGGCTACTACCAGTCCGTCGAGGGCAAGCCGTCCGACGGCACCTTCGAATCCGGCAGCTACTGGCGCACGGCGGCGCCCCAGATCTCCGAACTCGCCGTCGCGGGCGGCAAGAAGCTGCACCCCCTGACCGCGTCCACCGGATCCGCCAACCTCGACGGCACCGGCAAGGCGGCCGTCGTCGACGCGCGGACCGGCACGCCCGCCGAGCTCGAAGCCGCCGGGGTCAAGGGCAAGATCGCCCTGGTCAAGGTCCCGGATAGCGGCGACGCGACCGCCGCGGCGAACGCCGCGAAGAAGGCGGGCGCGCTCGCCGTCATCGCCCACCGCGCGGCCCCCGGCCGCTGGTACCCGTCCGCGGGCTTCGTCGGATCCCCGCTGCCGGTGCTCGGCATCCCGACCGACGAGGCGGCGTACCTGCTGTCCCGGATCGGCGCGGGCGACGCCGAGTTGACATGGCAGGCCACGGCGAAGAGCCCCTACACCTACAACCTCGCCTTCCCCGAGACCGGCCAGATCCGCGACGACCGCACCTACCGCGTACGGGACAAGGACCTCGCCGCGAACACGGCGACGTACCGGGCGATGGGCCAGAGCACGGACTACGTGGACCTGCCTTCGGCCGTCCGCCCGACCGGACTTGAGATCTACTTCGGCGACATCGCGTCCGTCCCTGCCCCCGGAAAGCGCACCGAGTACTACTCGGCGGGCACCACGGGCTGGAGCCACCAGGTCTCCAGCAGCTTCCCGTACGGGGAGTTCATGATCGACCCGGTGCGCACCTACCAGAAGGGCGAGCGCCGCACCGAGACCTGGTACGACGGCGTCCTCGCGCCCGGCACGCCGCGCGACGCCGAGGGGAAGCAGGCGCTCGCCGGTGAGCGGCAGGGCAACCTGATCGGCGTGGCACCCGGCTTCTGGTCCGACGCCGAACACGCCGGGATCCAGGGCAGCTTCGGCGACATTGGCTCCGTGGAGCTCAAGCGGAACGGGGAGAGCCTGGGGCAGTCGGGCTGGCCTTCGGGGGTGTTCACGGTCCCGGCCGAGGACTCCGCGTACGAACTGACGCTCTCCACCGCGAAGATCGGCTCGCAGGTCTGGAAGCGGTCCACGGAGACCGAGACGACCTGGTCCTTCCGTTCGAAGCTCGACGAGGACGAGTACTCGCAGGGCATCCCGATGCTCTTCCCGACGTACGCCGTGCCGGAGGACGGCGCCAAGACGCTCGCCGCCGAGGACGGACAGCGGATTGAACTCGGCGCGACGGGGCACGCGGGCTACAGGCCAGGATCGCTCACCGACGCGAAGCTGTCGTACTCCTACGACGAGGGCAAGACCTGGACGGCGGCCACCACCGCCCTACAGGGCGGCAAGTGGCGCGCGACCGTGAACCACGCGGGCGCCTCGGGCAAGCGGGTCCGGCTCAAGACCCAGCTGACGGATTCCCACGGAAACTCCGTCACACAGACCGTGGCCCGCGCCTACGACGTGCGCTAGTCACACCGGTTCCGCCGGGCGGTCCTCCCGTGGGGGGTGGGGCCGTCCGGCGGGCTCCCTGTCACTCGTATGGCGGGCCGGAATTTCCGGATGCACCGTTTTCGTACGGCTCCAGCGGTGGACAATAAGGGCATGAGCCAGCAGGGGGAGAGGCGCACCGGTCGCGACGACGACTGGTGGGGGCAGCTGTACGACGACTCCGCACAGGACACGGGCGCGACACCCGCACCGGACACCCTCGACGACAGGTTCGCCTCGGCGACCGACACGCTGAAGGAAGGGTTCCGCACCCAGGACCCGCCCACGGGCCCCCCGGAGCCGCCGCCCCACCTGCCCCACGCGGGGGAGCCTCCGGCCCGCGCCCCCGATGCGGCCCCAGCCTCCGACTGGCCGCCCGTGCCGGACCAAGACCCGGAGTACGGCGGGGAGTTGGCGGCGGCCGATGAGCCAGCTGCGGCCCCTGATCGGCCGCACGTGCCGGGGCAAGGTCCTCAGTACGCCGGGGAGTTCGGGCCTCGGGCTGCCGACTTCGGTCCGCCGACGGCGAGCGGGGCGGCGGCCGAGAGGGGAGTCGCGGCCTCCGCTCGGCCGTCTGTGCCGGATCGGGATCCGGACTATGGAGAGGGGTTCGAGTCGCAGGGGACCGGCTTCGCTGCGCGGGCTGCGGGCGGGGAGGCGGCCGACCGGCCGGGTACGGCCCCGGTCCGGCCGCCCGTGCCGGACCAAGCTCCCGAGTGTGGCGGGGAGTTCGGCCCTCATGCCCCTGGCGTGGCTCCGCAGGGGGTGAGCGGGGAGGCGGCCGACCGGCCAGGTACGGCCCCGGCCCGGTCGCCCGTGTTGGGGCAGCGGCCCCCGTGCGTGGGGGACTTCGCAGGACCGGCGGGCGGGGGCGATCCCGGCCGGTCGGCGGACGCCGGTCCCGGGCAGCGGCCCCAGGCCCCTCCGCCCACCGCGCCACCCGGCTTCGCGCCCCGCGAGCCCGTCGCCGCCGCTCCCTGGGAGCCGCCCACCGCGCCCGGGGGGCCCGTGACCTTCTCCTCCGGTGGGTATTCGCCCGCCTCGACCGAAGAGCCCCGCCCCGCCGTGCCCGCCTCGCGCGGCCCCGAGGAGCGGCAGGCGCCGAGCGCCTCCCGCCCGGGGGCGCAGGGCACGGCGCCCCCCGTCCCCGAGTACGTGGGGGACGGACCTCCCACCTACGAGGCCGAGCCCACCGTGCTGCCCGCCGCCGATCCGGACGACCTCGGGGACCTGGTCGCCGACACCGTGCTCGACGGGGCGCGGTACGGCTCCAGCACGCTGCGCGCGGCCTCCGTGCGCGGGGACTCCGCCAGGTACCGGGGCGATCCCCGCCGCGACGCCCTGCTCACCGCCCGCTTCGGGACCGGCGAGAACGCCCTCGTGCTCGTCGCCGTGGCGACCGGCGCCCGGGCAACGCCGGGCGCGCACCGCGCCGCCGCGGAGGCCTGCCAGTGGATCGGCAGGGCCGTGGGCCGCAGCCACCGGCGGCTCGCCGAGGACATCAGGGCCGCCCGGCGCGGCGACCTGAAGTCGGGACTGCACCGCCTCACCGACCGCAGCCTCGGCAGGCTCCGCGCACACGCCGCGGACCTGGGCCTGGAACCCGACGAGTACGCGGCCTCGCTGCGCTGCCTCCTGCTGCCCGCCGACCCCGAGTGCCGCACCCGGGTGTTCTTCGGGGTCGGCGGCGGCGGCCTCTTCCGGCTGCGGGACGGCGCGTGGCAGGACATCGAGCCGAGCGTCGCCGACGCCGTGGGCGACGCCGTGGTCGGTTTCGGCTCGCCGCCCCCGGACACCCCGGAGGAGGGCGACCGGCTCACCATGGACCTGGGCATCACCACGCCCCCGAGCCCCTACGAACCGGCCCCCGAGCAGCCCCGCGACCCCTTCAGGTTCCGCGCCTCGGTCGCCCGGCCGGGTGACGCCCTCGTCCTGTGCAGCGGCGGCCTCGCCGAACCGCTGCGCGGCGAGCCCGAGCTGTCCGAGCACCTCACCCGCAGGTGGCACAAGAGCGGCCCGCCGGGGCTCGCCGCCTTCCTCGCCGACATCCAGGTCAGGGTGAAGGGGTACGCGGACGACAGGACGGCCGCCGCCGTTTGGGAGGCATGACGCCCGCACCTGTGACTTCATGGATCCAGAGAAAGCAATGGAGAGCAACGGGTCCACGGTTCACAAGGGGTGCGCAGCATGGCCAAGCAGAACGTCGCCGAGCAGTTCGTCGACATCCTCGTCCGCGCGGGCGTGAAGCGGCTGTACGGAGTCGTCGGGGACAGTCTCAACCCCGTCGTCGACGCGATCCGCCGCACCCCTGAGATCGACTGGATCCAGGTCAGGCACGAGGAGACCGCCGCCTTCGCGGCGGGCGCCGAGGCCCAGGTCACCGGCAAGCTCGCCGCCTGCGCGGGCTCCTGCGGCCCGGGCAACCTGCACCTGATCAACGGCCTGTACGACGCGCACCGCTCCATGGCCCCGGTCCTGGCACTCGCCTCGCACATCCCCTCCAGCGAGATCGGGCTCGGCTACTTCCAGGAGACCCACCCGGACCAACTGTTCCGCGAGTGCAGTCACTACAGCGAGATGATCTCCAATCCGAAGCAGATGCCGCGGCTCCTGCAGACCGCCATCCAGCACGCCGTCGGGCAGAACGGCGTCAGCGTCGTCTCGCTGCCCGGCGACATCGCCTCCGAGACCGCCCCTGAGAAGGCTGCCGAGACCGCGCTCGTCACGTCCCGCCCCTCCGTGCGCCCCGGCGACGCGGAGATCGAGAAGCTCGCCGCGATGATCGACGAGGCCGACAAGGTCACGCTCTTCTGCGGCAGCGGCACGGCGGGCGCGCACGCCGAGGTGATGGAGTTCGCCGAGAAGATCAAGTCCCCGGTCGGCCACGCCCTGCGCGGCAAGGAGTGGATCCAGTACGACAACCCGTACGACGTGGGCATGAGTGGCCTGCTCGGCTACGGCGCCGCGTACGAGGCCACCCACGAGTGCGACCTCCTGATCCTGCTCGGCACGGACTTCCCGTACAACGCCTTCCTGCCCGACGACGTCAAGATCGTCCAGGTGGACATCAGGCCCGAGCACCTGGGCCGCCGCTCCAAGCTGGACCTCGCCGTCTGGGGCGATGTCCGCGAGACCCTGCGCTGTCTGACCCCGAGGGTCTCGCCGAAGACGAACCGCAAGTTCCTCGACAAGATGCTGAAGAAGCACGCCGACGCGTTGGAAGGCGTCATCAAGGCGTACACGCGCAAGGTCGAGAAGCACGTCCCGATCCACCCGGAGTACGTCGCGTCGGTCCTCGACGACCTCGCCGCCGACGACGCGGTCTTCACCGTCGACACCGGCATGTGCAACGTCTGGGCGGCCCGCTACCTCACCCCGAACGGCAAGCGCCGCATCATCGGCTCCTTCAGCCACGGCTCGATGGCGAACGCCCTGCCGCAGGCGATCGGCGCCCAGTTCACCGACCGGGGGCGCCAGGTCGTCTCCATGTCGGGCGACGGCGGCTTCTCGATGCTGATGGGCGACTTCCTCACCCTGGTCCAGCACGACCTGCCGGTGAAGGTCGTCCTCTTCAACAACTCCTCGCTGGGCATGGTCGAGCTGGAGATGCTGGTCGCGGGCCTGCCCTCGTACGGGACGGCGAACCACAACCCCGACTTCGCCGCCGTCGCCCGCGCCTGCGGGGCCTACGGCGTACGCGTGGAGAAGCCCAAGCAGCTCGCGGGCGCCCTGAAGGACGCCTTCGCGCACAAGGGCCCGGCCCTGGTCGACGTCGTCACCGATCCGAACGCGCTGTCCATCCCGCCCAAGATCAGCTCGGAGATGGTGACCGGCTTCGCGCTCTCCGCGAGCAAGATCGTGCTGGACGGCGGGGTGGGCCGGATGGTGCAGATGGCCCGCTCGAACCTGCGCAACGTCCCGAGGCCCTGACGCCGGAGGGGGCCCCGGCCCCCTCCGGTCGGCGGGCTCACGCCGGGCGCAGCCGCAGCGTCACGATCTGGAACGGCCGCAGCGCGAGCGAGAGACCGGCCTCGCTGGTCCGCGCCGGTTCGACCGGGCGCTCCAGGAGGTCGGTCACCTCGGCCCGCGCCACCGGGAACGACGTGCTGAGCGTCGCGGCGGCCCGCCCGCCCCGCGACTCGTAGAGGCGCACCACGACGTCGCCGCCCCGGTCGTCCGCGAGCTTCACCGACTCGACGGTGACCGCGGGGTGGTCGACGGCCACCAGCGACGCGAGCACCGGCGCGGCCGTCACCCGCAGCGGCAGGTTGAGCGCGAGCCCCTCCGCGACGGCGTCCCCCGTCGTCGCCCCGGGCAGCAGCGCGTACGTGAAGCGGTGCGTGCCCTGGTCGGTCTCCGGATCCGGGCTGTGCGGGGCCCGCAGCAGGGTGAGGCGGACGGTGGTGCCGAGCGTGCCGTCGTGCTCGGTGCGGGTCACGTCGTGGCCGTACGTCGAGTCGTTGAGCAGCGCGACGCCGTACCCCTCCTCGGCGACCCGCAGCCAGCGGTGCGCGCAGATCTCGTAACGGGCCGCGTCCCAGCCGGTGTTGGCGTGGGTCGGCCGGTGCACATGGCCGAACTGGATCTCGGCGGCGGACCGTTCGGCGTGCACGTCGAGGGGGAAGGCGGCCTTGAGGACCTTCTCCGACTCGCGCCAGTCGACGTCGGTGACGATGTCGACGCGCCCGCTCCCGGCCGCCAGGCGGATCTCCTGGGTGATCCGGGAGGCCCCGAAGGCGCGCACCACGCGCACCGCGACGCGCAGCGGCCCGTCCTCGACGAGCTCGACGGACTCGGCGTCCGTGAGGTCGGTGTGCCGGTGCCGGTAGTGCCGGTCGAGGTCCCAGGCGTCGTAGTGCGTGGGGTGGTCGGGGTGCAGCTGGAGGAGGTTGCCCGGAGCGGCGAGGACCTCGCGGTCCTCGGCCGCGTCGTGGACGGAGGTGATCAGCCCCGCGGCGTCGACGGTGACGCGCAGGTGCTCGTTCGAGAGCACGATCGCCGTGCCGTCGCTCGCCGCGGCCGCGCCCCTGCCGGGCTCCCGGGTGAAGCCCGCGGCCACCGACAGGCTCTGGGTGCCGAGCGCGGGCACCTGGACGTGCACCAGCGTGCCGTCCTCGCTCTCGACGACCTCGCTGCGCGGGTACGGCGAGGCGTTCAGCGCGGCGGGTCCGCCCGCGCCGAGCGACCGGGCGGCCGCCAGGGTGAGTTCGCCGAGCTCGGCGACGACGCGCTCATAGGTGTCGCGTGCCTCGCGGTGCACCCAGGCGATGGAGGAGCCCGGCAGGATGTCGTGGAACTGGTGCAGCAGGACCGTCTTCCACAGTCGGTCCAGGGTGTCGTACGGATAGACGTACGCCGGATCGCGCACCGCGGCCGCCGTGCACCACAACTCCGCCTCGCGCAAGGCGTGTTCACTGCGACGGTTGCCACGCTTGGTCGCGGCCTGGGTGGTGTACGTCGCGCGGTGCAGCTCCAGGTAGAGCTCGCCGGACCAGACGGGGGCCCGCGCCCCGTACTCCTCCTCGGCCGCCGCGAAGAACGCCGACGGCTTCTCGATCTCGACGCGCGGCGAGCCCTCCAGGGAGCGCAGGCGCCGGGCCCGCTCCATCATCTCGCGGGTCGGGCCGCCCCCGCCGTCGCCCCAGCCGAACGGCACCAGGGAGCGGGTCGCCCGGCCCTTGTCGGCGAAGTTCCGTTCGGCGTGGGCGAGTTCGGAGCCGTGGAACTGCGAGTTGTAGGTGTCGACGGGCGGGAAGTGGGTGAAGACGCGGGTGCCGTCGATGCCCTCCCACCAGAAGGTGTGGTGCGGCATCTTGTTGGTCTGGTTCCAGCTCAGTTTCTGCGTGAGGAACCAGCGGATGCCCGCGAGCTTCGCCAACTGCGGGAAGGCGGCGGTGTATCCGAAGGAGTCCGGCAGCCAGATCTCCTCCGTCTCGATGCCGAACTCCTCACGGAAGAACCGCCTGCCGTGCGTGATCTGCCGGGCGAGCGCCTCGCCGCCCGGCATGTTGGCGTCCGACTCGACCCACATGGAGCCGACCGGGGCCCAATTCCCGTCCGCCACCGCCTTCTTGATGCGGTCCCAGATGTGCGGCTGGTGCTCCTTCACCCAGGCGTACTGCTGGGCCTGCGAACAGGCGAAGACCAGCTCGGGATACTCCTCGGCGAGCGCCGTCACATTGGCGAAGGTGCGGGACGCCTTGCGCACCGTCTCGCGCAGCGGCCACAGCCAGGCCGAGTCGATGTGCGCGTGCCCGGCCGCCGATACGCGGTGGGCGCTGGCGTGGGCGGGCCGCGCGAGGACCTCGGCGAGCGCGGCGCGCGCCGCGGCGGCCGTCCCTGACACGTCGTGCAGATCGAGCGCGTCGAGCATGTCCTCCAGGGCCCGCAGGATCTCGTGCCGTCGCGGACGGTCGGCGTCCAGTTCCGCCATGAGCTCCGAGAGGACCTCGATGTCGAGGATCAACTGCCAGACGTCCTCGTCCAGTACGGCGAGATCGACAGACGTGAATCGGTAGATCGGGGTATTGCCTGCGGTCAGTACGTCGCCGAGACGTGTCGGTACGAAGTCGTGCAGAACGGTGGGATTCGCCGCCGCCTCCAGAAGCAGGTGCACCGCTTCGCCGCCCCGGGCGGGGGAGGCCACCGGAATATGCCGATTGCGCGGGTGAATCCCCTTCAGGGGAACGCCCGCCGCGTCGTACACCAGACCCTCCGCCTGGAAGCCGGGCCCTTCCCCGGAGAAGCCAGGATCGACGACCACCTCGACCCGCTGCCCCTGCCACTCGGCAGGCACTTCTCCTTGAATCCGGAACCAACTTGTCGACCAGGGACTTCCCCACTCGGTACCGGTCTCGAAGGGTTCGTACGCGGCGTCGATGGCCGTCGTCACGGGTACCGGCTCGCCCGGCGCGTGCCACACGGAGAGGGTCAGCGGCACCCGCCGCGCGTACTGGGCGGGGCGGATGAACTGGCGCAGCGCCCGCTCCAGGCGTCCTTCCACCAGCAGTCTGTCGTCGTGCACTCGGGCTCCTCGGAACGCTCGGCGGCGGGGTCCACCGCTTCACTTCCCCGCCAGCCCCGGGGGCACCCCCGCCAGTGGTTGACGATTCGACAGGCGTGCCGCCATGGGCCCGGGGCATGCATCCCGTGAACGTGTTCGAGCAAGGAGGAAAGGTCATAGTCATCGGCTGGTGGGCGGGGTCATGACGAGGCAGGTATGTGGGGGCGACTCCGGGGGAATCGGGGCCACTTCATCCGACGTTTCCGACGTTCGGGAAGGCACGACCGACGAGGCGTCAGCGGGGCCCGCCCGGGTCCAGCTCAGGCGCAGGCTCGGCAGGTCGGACCTGCGGGCCGTGTCCGAGGTCAGGCGTGCTCTACGGGAGCTCCTGAGTCACTGGGGCATGCCCGGCAGATCGGAGGTGGCGGAGCTGCTCACCAGCGAACTCGTCACCAACGCCCTGGTGCACACCGATCACGACGCGATCGTCACCGCGACCGTGGGTCCGAACCGGCTCCGGGTGGAGGTACGGGACTTCGTGGGACGGCGCCCCAAGGCGCGCGTACCGAACGCCGACGACGGTACGCACGGCAGGGGCCTGATCCTCGTGCAGTCCCTCGCCGACGCGTGGGGCGTACGGGCGCACGGGGTGGGCAAGGCCGTGTGGTTCGAACTGAACGACGGCGGCACGGCCTGACCCCTGCCGCCGCCGGTCTCAACCGAACTGCTGCTCAAGGTCCTTGAGCTTCTGCTCCAGCGAGTCGAGCCGGGGCAGTGTCTGCGTGTCGTCCTCCGCCGTCAGGTCGACGGCGACCGCGGTGGCGTCGTCAGGGCCGCTCTTCACGGCCTGGAGGGAGGGTCGGGCGCGTACCGGCAGTTGCTCCTGCGCCGCTATCGCAGGGTCCGCGCCGACCTGCGCGGACCCTGCCGCCGGTGCGACGGCGGGCTGCACGTCGACCTGTCGGCCCCCGCGGGCGTACCCGCGGTGCCCCCTGCTGATCGCCTTGAGCTGCGCGCGCTCCAGCTTCTCCTGATCGCGCCTGCGCAGCCGGGTGCGCTCCTTCTCGCGGCGGTCCTCCCGCACTTCCTCGACGGCCTCGTCCAGGCTGCGTACGCCCTCCAGGAGCATCAGCGACCAGGCGCCGTACGTCTCCCGGGGCGCGCGCAGCCACCGCACGATGCGGATCTGCGGCAGCGGCCGCGGCACCAGACCCTGCTCGCGCAGGGCCGCCCTGCGGGTCTGCTTCAGGGCGCGGTCGAAGAGCACCGCCGCCGAGAGCGACATCCCGGAGAAGAACTGCGGAGCGCCCGCGTGGCCCATCCCCCGGGGCGCGTGCACCCAGTTGAACCAGGCCGCCGCGCCCGCGAAGGTCCACACGAGGAGGCGCGAGCCGAGGGCCGCGTCGCCGTGACTGGCTTCGCGCACGGCGAGTACGGAGCAGAACATCGCCGCGCCGTCGAGGCCGAAGGGGACCAGGTACTCCCAGCCTCCGGAGAGGCTGAGGTTCTGCCGGCCGAAGCCGACGAGGCCGTGGAAGGAGAGTGCGGCGGCGACCGCCGCGCAGCAGAAGAGGAGGACGTAGGAGGCGGTTCCGTAGACGGCCTCCTTGCGCCTGCGGCGTTCCTCGCTGCGTTCCCACGTCTCGTCGCTGTCGGACTTCGCCGCCTTGCCGTGGCCACGCTTGCCGCGCGCGAGCACTGCCACCGCCACCAGCATGCCCAGGAGCAGGACGCCGCCGGGAAGCAGCCAGTCCAGCGATATGTCGGTCAGTCTCATCTGGGGTCCCTTGCATCGCGGTAAGGCGTTTCGGGCGCCATATTGACCCAATTCCGATGGCCCTCAGGAGGGTTTCGGGGCAAGAGAACGCCAAGGGGGTGCAAGGGATCACGCAGAGCGCACTTTTACTCGAACTCGCGCTGGGGTGAAGGCTGTTGAGTTCGATTAAACGCGCACGAACGGGTGGTTCAGGCGGCGGCTGTCGCGCTGAGCCGCGTGATGCGCTCGGCGTCGCAGGTGCGCGGGCAGGTGACGCAGGTGTCCTCGGGGCGCAGCGTGTAGAACATGCAGCAGCTCGCCCGGTCCCTGGTCGGCAGCGCCTCGCCGTTCGGCCCGGAGAGCTCGCGGAAACCGGCCGTGCCCACGTACGGCTTGGTCGCGCCTGGCAGCAGCAGCTCAAGGTCGGTCATGGCGCGCCGCTCCTCGCCGAGCAGGTGCGCGATGTACCAGAGGCCCTCGACGATCTCGTCGGTCGCCACGCTCCACAGGGCGCGCGAGCGGCGCCGCATGCGCGGCCCGAAGCCGTCCAGGAGCGGGCCGAGGTGCTCGGCGACCGCCGCCCGCACCTCCGCGCGCAGCGCCTCCTCGTCCGGTACGACACGGGCGCCGGGCAGCGCCGCGGCCGGGTCGTCCGGCAGACAGGCGAAGCCCTCGGGGCGTACGGCCATCCGGCCCAGGGTGCGCTGGAAGGAGACGTTCGCCACCGGGTAGCGGGGCACGCGGCGGTGCAGGAACCACGGGATCGTGATCAGGAGGGTGGCGGGCCAGGCGTACCGGTGCAGGCCGAAGCTGGCGATCACGTCGGGGCGTGCCCGGGTGCCGTAGTCCTTCAGGACCTGTGCGTCGTCCCAGGCGAGGAAGGCGTCGAGGTCGGCCCCGCCCTCCGCGAGCCGGGCCGCGGTGACCCAGCCGCCGCCCTGGGGGGCCTGTTCCTCGTGGCCGAGTTCGGTGACGCGCAGTCCCGAGAACACCTCGGCGAGGCGGGCGTAGGAGTCCGCGACGGGGCTGTGGGCGCCGCCGCGGGCGGGCGCGGCCAGGGTGGGGACGGACATGCGAGGACCACCGAATCGCGATCGATAGCAGGTAAGCCTTACCTTACCCGAAGTGATCGAGGTTTCAACTGCGGTGCTGTCCGCCTATGGTGCCTCTCGTGCCTCTCGTACCTTTCGGGACGGGGGAGCAGCGGTGCGGCGGCCCTGAGGAGGACCGAGTGGAGCAGGCCAGGGCGTGCGAGACGGACGTTCCCGCCGAGATGCCCCGTGTCCGGGTGCCCGAGCAGGCGGACGGGGCCAGGGCGGGGGTCAGGGGCGAGCACACGCACGGCGAGCCGGTCGCGCCGCGTACGCCGTTGCGGCGCACTTCGGTACGGGGACAGATCCTCGACGCCCTGCGGGCCGCCCTCGTCGGCGGCGAGCTCACCCCCGGTGAGGTCTACTCGGCGCCGGTACTCGGCGAGCGCTTCGGCGTCTCCGCGACCCCCGTCCGCGAGGCGATGCAGCAGCTCGCCACCGAAGGTGCCGTGGAAGTCGTGCCCAATCGGGGCTTCCGGGTCACCGAGCGCAGCGCGCGTGAGCTCGGGGAGCTGGCGGAGGTGCGGGCGCTGATCGAGGTGCCGGTCATGCTGCGCCTGGCCCGTACGGTGCCGGTCGCGCGCTGGGCCGAACTCAGGCCACTCGCGGAGGCGACCGCGGTCGCGGCGGCGGGCGGGGACCTCGCGCGCTACGCCGAGTCCGATCGCGCCTTCCACGGCGCGGTGCTCTCCCTGTCGGGCAACCGGCAGCTCGTGCAGGTCGCCGACGATCTGCACCGGCGCTCGCAGTGGCCGCTCGTCAGCGGGCCCGTCTCGGGCCGCAGGGCGGAGCTGGTCGCGGACGCGGCGGAGCACATGGCTCTGCTCGAAGCGTTGGTCGCCCAGGATCTGGGGGTGGTCTCCTCCTTGGTGCGGGAGCACTTTGCGGGGGCCGGGGGGTAGGGGGGAGGGGGGGAGGGGCGCTTCGGGTTGCCCTTTCCCTGCGGGCCGTTCGTGGCTGTCCTGTCCCGCCGCTTCGCGGCGGATCACTCCCACCCGCCCACCCGTTTGCTCGGCGACGTAGGGCGGGTGGGCGGGGCTGGTCGGCACCGTGGGCGGGTGGTGGGGCTGTTCGGCACCGGGGCGGGTGAGCGGGCCGTCCGGCGCCGCCGCCTCGCCCCGTCCTACACCGCGGCCGCCGGTGGTGGCGTCAGGTGTTGGGCCAGCCATGCCGGGACGCCGCCCAGGAGGCGGAAGAGGCGGGTGGCCTCGGCCCGGAGGTGGGTTGCCTCCGGTTCCGGTTCGGCGTCGGCCAGGGCGGCCAGCGCGGGGGCCGTGCCGACCAGGTAGCCCAACTCCTCGCGGATGCGCAGGGACTCCGTGAAGCCGTGCCGCGCCTCCGCCAACTCGCCGTCGCGCAGGGCGAGTCCGGCCAGATGGCGCCAGGTGAAGGAGAGCAGGAGCGGGTCGGAGTGCGCCGTGGCGCCCGCGTGGGCCCTGCGGTAGGCCGCCTTCGCGGCCTGCGGCGAGTCCGCGATGTGCTCCGCGATCAGACCGCGCCGGAAGTCGAGCAGCGGCCGCCCGGGTGCGTTGGGGGCGAGCAGCGCGGCCGCCCTGCCGAGCGCCGTACGGGCCTCGTCGGCCCGGTCGCGTACGCCCAACACCGTTGACGCGTACGCCAGTTGCCCGCGCTCACAGGCCGCCGCGCCCCGGTCGTCGTCATCGTCGGCGAGCGCCTCCGCGGTCCGCAGACCGTCCTCGGCCTCGCCCCAGCCCTCGCCGGTGAACAGGCAGCGTTCGACGAGCAGCGACGTGCGCTGGAGGGCCGGTGCGGCCCCCGCCCGCGAGGCGAGCAGCGCCGCAGCGTCGGTCCAGCAGCCGCGCGAGCGCAGCCGCCATACCGCGGTCTGGAGTGGATCGTCCCCTGCAGTCGTTCCGGTACCAGACATGGCGGTATGCGCCACGTTGCCCTCCCCGAGCACACCATTGAGCTGTTGAGTCGTGGGCGAATCTCAGCATGGAAGGCGGGCCCGGGCCAAGGGGCTGGGTGAAAGAATTCACAAAGGGCGGGCAAGGAAACGGGTTTGGGAGCCGATCATGAAGGCCGGGGACGGCGCCCACGCGCGGGCGCCGTCCCCGGCCTCCGTACGGCCCACGGGCCACCCCACCTGCTCAACTCATGCGCAGCGCGAGGAAGAAGTCCAGCTTGTCCTCAAGGCGCGAGAGGTCACGACTCGTCAACTGCTCGATACGGCCCACCCGGTAGCGCAGCGTGTTGACGTGCAGGTGCAGCCGGGCCGCGCAGCGCGTCCAGGAGCCGTCGCAGTCCAGGAACGCCTCCAGGGTCGGGATCAGCTCCGCGCGGTGGCGCTGGTCGTACTCGCGCAGCGGGTCCAGGAGCCGGGCGGTGAAGGCCCTGCGGACGTCGTCGGGCACGAAGGGCAGCAGCAGGACGTGCGAGGCGAGCTCCTGGTGCCCGGCCGCGCAGACCCGCCCCGGCCGGGCCGCGGCGACCCGGCGGGCGTGCCGCGCCTCCTCCAGGGCGCCGCGCAGGCCCTCCGCCGAGTGCACGGACGCGCTGACGCCAAGCGTGAGGCGGCCGTCGTCGGCGAGGCCCGGGGTGAGCGGATCGCGCACCGCCGCCAGGAGGGAGTCCGCGAGCAGTCCCGTCTCCGAGCCGTCGTGCTCGCTGGAGACCGAGGGCAGCGGCACCAGGGCGATGGCCTCGTCGCCGGTGTGGGCGACCGCGATCCGGTCGGAGGGCTCGGGCCCGGACGACAGCGGGTCGACGAGGATCTCCTCCAGGAGCGCCTGGGCGACCGGACCGCCGTCGACCTCGCCGCCCTCCCACTCCACGCGGGCCACGACGACCTGCCAGTGCGGGGCCGCGCCGAGACCCGGCAGGAGCACCGGGGCCGCGACGCGCAGGCGGGCGGCGATCTCGGCGGGCGCCGCGCCCGTCTGCACCAGTTCGAGGACCTCCTGGGCGAGCCTGCGCCGCACCGTGCGGGCCGCGTCGCGGCGGTCCCGCTCGACCGCGATCAGCTGGGTCACGCCCTGCAGCAGGTCGAGGCGCTCCTCGGGCCAGTCGCCCGCGTCGGCCTCGACGGCGAGCAGCCAGTCCGAGAGGACCGTCTCGCGCACGTCGCGGGACGCGCCGGCCGATCCCCTGCCACTGGTCCGAATGGGGAACAGCGAGTACGTCGCACCGTCCACCGTCACCCGGTGCGGCCCACGCCGCCCGGTGCGCGTGGCGGCCAGGTGTTCCCCCGCGAGGCGCGCGCAGACGGCCGCGGGCAGCGCCGCGCCGCCCGCGCTGGACCCCGCGATGGCCCGCCCGGCGGGGGAGAGCACCCAGGCCCGCAGGTCCAGGTCGGTGCCGAGCAGGTCGAGGACGACGTCGGGGCCGCCGCCCGCGGGACCCGAGGTCATCAGGCGGCGGTGCCGGTCGACCACGGCCGCCAGGTCCCCGGCGCGCTCGCCGGAGACCTGACGTACGACGTGCTCGGTGATGGTCGCGAAGGCGACCCGTTCGTTGACCGCGAAGAGCGGCAGGCGGTGCCTGGCGCAGGCTTCGACGATGTCGTCGGGGATGGCCCCGAGCTCGGCCTCACCGGCGGCCAGGGCCGCCACCCCGGCGCCCGCGAGGAGGCGTACGAAGGGTTCGGTGTCCGAGGCGTCGCGGCGCCAGGCGAGGCCGGTGAGCACCAGCTCGCCGCCCGCCAGGTAGCGGCTGGGGTCCCGCAGGTCCGTGGTCATCACACCGCGCACGGTGCGGTCCAGCTCGTCCTCGCCGCCGAGCAGCCGCAGGCCCAGCGCGTCGGTGTCAAGGAGTGCGCGCAGCCGCATGGGGTCGTCGCCGCCGATCTGTCTCGAATGGTGTGTACAAACATGTGCGCTCTGTAGCGCGGGGGCCCTGTGCCGCGGTGCGGCTCCGGTTTCCGGGGGGAATCCGCGAGGTTACTGGGACCCGTTCTTCATACGAATCTACAAGACGCGCGCCTTGGCCAGCCAACTCCTTCATGGTTTCGGTGACTGACCCCATCGGAGGAGCGAGCGGTGTACTTGGCCCACTCCGCGTTAACAGCACATGAAGAAGCAGTCGAGGGACCAACGGCCCGAGTGGCCGGAACGGAATCCCCTGATCCCTCGAAGCGAACGACCCTCGATACGAAGAAGAGAGCCTCATGGACTTCCTTCGCCCCGCCAGCTGGGAGGAGGCGCTCGCCGCCAAGGCCGAGCACCCCACGGCTGTGCCGATTGCGGGTGGCACCGACGTCATGGTCGAGATCAACTTCGATCACCGTCGTCCCGAGTACCTGCTCGACCTCAACCGCGTCGCCGAGCTGCGCGAGTGGTCGGTGGGCGAGGAGACGGTCCAGCTGGGCGCCTCCGTCCCGTACACCCAGATCATGGAGGAGCTGCGCACGGAGCTCCCCGGTCTCGCGCTCGCCTCGCACACGGTCGCGTCCCCGCAGATCCGCAACCGCGGCGGCGTGGGCGGCAACCTCGGCACGGCGTCCCCCGCCGGTGACGCCCACCCGGCGCTGCTCGCCGCCGACTGCGAGGTCGAGGTGGAGTCCGTGCGGGGCTCGCGCCTCATCCCGATCGACGACTTCTACACCGGCGTGAAGCGCAATGCCCTCGCCGCGGACGAGCTGATCAAGTCCGTGCACATCAAGAAGGCGGACGGACCGCAGCAGTACTCGAAGGTCGGCACCCGCAACGCGATGGTCATCGCGGTCTGCGCCTTCGGCATCGCGCTGCACCCCGAGACCCGGACCGTGCGGACCGGCATCGGCTCCGCCGCCCCGACCCCCATCCGGGCGAAGGCGGCCGAGGAATTCCTGAACGCGGCGCTCGAAGAGGGCGGCTTCTGGGACAGCAAGAAGATCATCACCCCCTCGATCGCCAAGCAGTTCGCGGCGCTGGCCTCCGGTGCCGCCAACCCGATCGACGACGTGCGCGGCACGGCCAGCTACCGCCGCCACGCCGTCGGGATCATGGCCCGCCGCACGCTCGGCTGGACCTGGGAGTCGTACCGCGGCAACGGCCGCAGCACTGAGGGAGTCGCATGATGCGCGTGAACTTCACGGTCAACGGCCGTCAGCAGGAAGCGGACGACGTGTGGGAGGGCGAGTCCCTCCTGTACGTGCTGCGCGAGCGGATGGGCCTGCCCGGCTCCAAGAACGCCTGCGAGCAGGGCGAGTGCGGCTCCTGCACCGTCCGGCTCGACGGGGTGCCGGTGTGTTCGTGTCTGGTGGCCGCCGGACAGGTCGAGGGTCGCGAAGTCGTGACCGTCGAGGGCCTGGCCGACTTCGCCAAGCAGCGTGAGGAACACGGCGGTTGCGCGTCCGGCGCCTGCGGTACGTCGCTGCAGGACGCTCAGCAGTGGGCGGCCAAGGGAACGGACTCGCAGACCGGCGAGGGCGGCGACCTCTCCCCGATCCAGCAGGCGTTCATCGACGCGGGCGCCGTCCAGTGCGGCTTCTGCACCCCCGGCCTGCTCGTCGCGGCCGACGAGATGCTGGAGCGCAACCCGCAGCCCTCCGACGCGGACATCCGCGAGGCGCTCTCCGGCAACCTCTGCCGCTGCACCGGTTACGAGAAGATCCTGGACGCGGTGCGTCTCGCCGCCGCCCGCCAGGACCGTCAAGGACTCCAGGAAGGGGCGGTCTGACCATGGGATCCACCCGTACGACCGGCGCACCCACCAAGATCACCCAGGGCTCGCAGACCAAGGGCGGCATCGGTGAGTCGACGCTGCGCCCGGACGGCACCCTGAAGGTCACCGGCGAATTCGCGTACTCCTCGGACATGTGGCACGAGGACATGCTGTGGGGCCAGACGCTGCGCTCCACCGTCGCGCACGCCGAGATCGTGTCCATCGACACCTCCGAGGCCCTGGCCATGGACGGCGTCTACGCGATCCTGACCTACGACGACCTCCCCGCCGCGGTGAAGAACTACGGCCTGGAGATCCAGGACACCCCGGTCCTCGCGCACAAGAAGGTCCGCCACCACGGCGAGCCGGTGGCCATCGTGGCCGCCGACCACCCGGAGACCGCGCGCCGCGCCGCCGCCAAGATCCAGATCGAGTACAAGGAGCTGCCCCTCATCACCGATGAGGCCTCGGCGACCGCTCCCGACGCCGTGCTCGTGCACGAGGGCCGCGACGACCACCACATCGGTCACGTCCCGCACCCGAACATCGTGCACCGCCAGCCGATCGTCCGCGGCAACGCCGAAGAGGCCGCCAAGAAGGCCGACTTCATCGTCAAGGGCGAGTACACCTTCGGCATGCAGGACCAGGCCTTCCTCGGCCCGGAGTCCGGCCTCGCGGTGCCCTCCGAGGACGGCGGCGTGGAGCTGTACGTCGCCACCCAGTGGCTGCACTCGGACCTCGGTCAGATCGCCCCCGTCCTCGGCCTGCCCGAGGAGAAGGTGCGCATGACGCTCTCCGGCGTCGGCGGCGCGTTCGGCGGCCGCGAGGACATCTCGATGCAGATCCACGCCTGCCTCCTGGCGCTGCGCACCGGCAAGCCGGTCAAGATCGTCTACAACCGGTTCGAGTCCTTCTTCGGCCACGTCCACCGCCACCCGGCGAAGCTCTACTACGAGCACGGCGCCACCAAGGACGGCAAGCTCACGCACATGAAGTGCAAGATCGTCCTGGACGGCGGCGCCTACGCGTCCGCCTCCCCGGCGGTCGTGGGCAACGCCTCGTCCCTCTCGGTCGGCCCGTACGTGATCGACGACGTCGACATCGAGGCGATCGCCCTCTACTCGAACAACCCGCCCTGCGGCGCGATGCGCGGCTTCGGCGCCGTCCAGGCCTGCTTCGCCTACGAGGCCCAGATGGACAAGCTCGCCGACAAGGTGGGCATGGACCGGGTCGAGTTCCGCCAGCTCAACGCCATGGAGCAGGGCACGCTCCTGCCGACCGGGCAGCCGGTCGACTCGCCCGCCCCGGTCGCCGAGATCCTGCGCCGCGTCAAGGCCCGCCCGCTGCCGCCCGAGCGCCAGTGGGAGTCCAGCGAGGGCGCCGACGTGCGCCAGCTGCCGGGCGGCCTGTCCAACACCACGCACGGCGAAGGCGTCGTACGCGGGGTCGGCTACGCGGTCGGCATCAAGAACGTCGGCTTCTCCGAGGGCTTCGACGACTACTCCACCGCCAAGGTGCGCATGGAGGTCATCAACGGCGAGCCGGTCGCGACCGTGCACACCGCGATGGCCGAGGTCGGCCAGGGCGGCGTCACCGTCCACGCGCAGATCGCGCGGACCGAGCTGGGCGTCACGCAGGTGACGATCCACCCCGCCGACACCCAGGTGGGCAGCGCCGGATCGACGTCCGCGTCCCGTCAGACGTACGTCACCGGCGGCGCCGTCAAGAACTCCTGCGAGCTCGTGCGCGAGAAGGTCCTGGAGATCGGCCGCCGCAAGTTCGGTACGTACCACCCAGCCTGGGCCACCGCCGAGCTCCTGCTCGAAGGCGGCAAGGTCGTCACCGACGGCGGCGAGGTCCTCCGCGACCTGGTCGACGTCCTCGAAGGCGAGACCGTCGAGATCGAGGCCGAGTGGCGCCACCGCCCCACCGTGGCCTTCGACCTGGTCACCGGGCAGGGCAACGGCCACGTCCAGTACTCCTTCGCCGCGCACCGCGCGGTCGTGGAGGTCGACACCGAGCTCGGCCTGGTCAAGGTCATCGAACTGGCCTGCGCCCAGGACGTCGGCAAGGCGCTCAACCCGCTGTCCGTGATCGGCCAGATCCAGGGTGGCACCACCCAGGGCCTCGGCGTCGCGGT
Organism: Streptomyces kanamyceticus; assembly: GCF_008704495.1. Classification (NCBI taxonomy): domain Bacteria; kingdom Bacillati; phylum Actinomycetota; class Actinomycetes; order Kitasatosporales; family Streptomycetaceae; genus Streptomyces; species Streptomyces kanamyceticus. The sequence continues at coordinate 2,229,766 of NZ_CP023699.1, read as the reverse complement.
CATGGAGGAGATCATCGTCGACCCGAAGACCGCGAAGGTCAGGAACCCGTCCTTCACGGACTACCTGATCCCCACCATCCTCGACACCCCGACCATCCCGGTCGACGTGCTCGAACTCGCCGACGAGCACGCGCCCTACGGGCTCCGTGGCATCGGCGAGGCCCCGACCCTGTCGTCCACCCCCGCGGTCCTCGCGGCCATCAGGAACGCGACGGGCCTGGAGCTCAACAAGACGCCGGTACGCCCCGAGCACCTCACCGGTACGTGATCCCTCGCTGAGGGACCGGTCCTCCGCTCGGGGACCGGCGCAAGGTTCTCCGAGCGGTGTGTGCCTCCCAGGAACGTCACACTTCCGCCGCCCGCACCGCTCGGAGCTCAACTCCCCTTCTCCTTGAGGGAGATGTCGTTCGTCTCGGGCCGTCCCCCGGGTCGTGCAGCCAACGCACCATCCCAAATCCCGCAGTCAGCGGGTGCCCCTGTGAACCTTGGGAGTAGGCACCATGACCCAGTCTGTGGAGCCGAAGACCACCGCAGAGGACGCGGGCCCCGGCTCGCGCGTCCCCGCCGGAAGGTCTTGGCTCGATCGGTACTTCCACATATCCGGGCGAGGATCCACGGTCGCGCGTGAGATACGCGGCGGCGTCACCACCTTCATGGCGATGGCGTACATCCTCCTGCTCAACCCCCTGATCCTGTCCGGCAAGGACGCGGCGGGGGACACCATGGCCACCAAGGCCGTGATCACCGCGACGGCGTTCGCCGCGGCGTTCACCACGCTCCTCATGGGCTTCGTCGGCAAGGTGCCGCTGGCCCTGGCCGCCGGACTCTCCGTGTCCGGAGTGATCTCCTCGCAGGTCGCACCCGAGATGACCTGGCCGCAGGCCATGGGCATGTGTGTGATGTACGGCGTGGTGATCATGCTGCTCGTGATCACCGGGCTACGCGAGATGATCATGAACGCGATCCCGCTCGCCCTCAAGCACGGCATCACCATGGGCATCGGGCTCTTCATCGCCATCATCGGCCTGGTCAAGGGCGGCTTCGTCCACCAGGGCAAGGCCACCCCGCTCACGCTCGGCCCCGCGGGAGAGCTCCAGGGCTGGCCCGTCCTGATCTTCGCGGGCACCCTGCTCCTCATCTTCATGCTGCAGGCGCGCAACATCCCCGGCGCGATCCTGATCGGCATCGTCACCGGCACCATCGTCGCCGTCGTCCTCAACGCCCTGGACGTCGTCGACCCCAAGCAGTGGGCCAACGGCACGCCGGAACTGCACGGCAGCGCCGTATCGTCCCCCGACTTCTCGCTCTTCGGCGACGTCGAGTTCGGCGGCTGGGGCGAGGTCGGCGCGATGACCGTCGGCATGATCGTCTTCACCCTCGTGCTCGCCGGGTTCTTCGACGCGATGGCCACCATCATCGGCGTCGGCACCGAGGCCAACCTCGCCGACGACAAGGGCCGCATGCCGGGCCTGTCCAAGGCGCTGTTCATCGACGGCGCGGGCGGTGCCATCGGCGGCGTCGCGGGCGGCTCCGGCCAGACCGTCTTCGTCGAGTCCGCGACCGGCGTCGGCGAAGGCGCCCGTACCGGGCTCGCCTCGGTCGTCACCGGCCTGTTCTTCGCGGCCTGCCTCTTCTTCACGCCGCTCACCGCGATCGTGCCGCAGGAGGTCGCCTCCGCGGCGCTCGTCGTCATCGGAGCGATGATGATGATGAACGCCCGGCACGTCGACTGGGCCGACCGCGCCACCGCCATCCCGGTCTTCCTGACCGTGGTGCTCATGCCCTTCACGTACACCATCACCACCGGTGTCGCGGCGGGCGTCATCTCCTGGGTCGCCATCAAGATCGCGCAGGGCAAGGCGCGCGAGATCGGCGCCTTCATGTGGGGCCTGACGGTGATCTTCATCGTCTACTTCGCCCTCAACCCCATCGAAGGATGGCTGGGCGTCCACTGAGGCGCCGCGCCCTCCGCACATCCCGAGACATAGCAGGAGGCCGACATGCTGGACATCGCCGACGAGCTGAACCGGTGGGTCGGGCAGGGACGTGAGTTCGCCGTCGCCACCGTGGTGGCCGTCGGCGGGAGCGCGCCCCGGCAACCGGGTGCCGCGCTCGCCGTCGACAGCGAGGGCACGGCGATCGGCTCGGTCTCCGGCGGATGTGTGGAGGGTGCCGTCTACGAACTGTGCCAGCAGGCGCTTGAGGACGGCGAGACCGTCCTCGAACGCTTCGGCTACAGCGACGACGACGCCTTCGCCGTGGGTCTTACCTGCGGCGGCATCATCGACATCCTGATCACCCCGGTCCGCGCGGACTCCCCGGCGCGGACCGTGTTCGCGGCCGCTCTCGCCGCCGCCTCCTCGGGGGAGGCGGCGGCGGTCGCCCGCATCACGTCCGGGCCCGCCGAACTGGTGGGCCGCGCCCTTCTCGTACGTTCCTCAGGGGAGTCCTCAGCGGAGTACGAGGGAGGGCTCGGCGGACACCCGGAGCTGGACCGCACGGCGGCGGGGGAGGCCCGCGCCATGCTGGACGCGGGGCAGACCGGCGTCGTCGAGATTGGCGCGGACGGCTCGCGCTGCGGTCAGCCGCTCTCGCTGCTCGTCGAGTCGAGCGTGCCGCCGCCCCGCATGATCGTGTTCGGCGCGATCGACTTCGCGTCGGCGCTCGTACGCATCGGCAAGTTCCTCGGCTACCGCGTCACCGTCTGCGACGCCAGGCCCGTCTTCGCCACCGCCGTCCGCTTCCCGGACGCCGACGAGATCGTCGTTGACTGGCCGCATCGTTACCTGGAGCGGACGGAGACCGACGGCCGCACGGTGCTGTGCGTGCTGACGCACGACGCCAAGTTCGACGTGCCGTTGTTGCGGCACGCGCTGCGGCTGCCCGTCGCCTACGTCGGCGCGATGGGCTCGCGCCGTACGCACGAGGACCGCAACGCGCGGTTGCGGGACGTGGGTGTGACCGAGCTTGAGCTTGCGCGGCTGCGGTCGCCCATCGGGCTCGACCTCGGTGCGCGTACGCCCGAGGAGACCGCGCTGTCCATCGCCTCGGAGATCGTCGCCAATCGGCGGGGTGGCAGTGGGGTGTCCTTGACCGGGGCGCACACGCCCATCCATCCGGATGGAGCGCGGGGGGCTTCGGGGCGGATCGGGTCCGTGGCCTGAGGGCTCGTTGCCGGGGGCGGGGTGTCGGGTGCGGGTTGGTCGTGGCTGGGCGCGCAGTTCCCCGCGCCCCTTGCGGAGTTCCCCGCGCTCCTTCGCGCAGTTCCCCGCGCCCCTTATCGCGTCAGGTGGGTTACCGCTCGGGTGAACATGCGCGTCGCGATCGTGGCCAGTACACCGTCGAACACGGCTGGTAGCGCGCGTACCCGCAGGTCCTCGCGCCAGATCACCCTGGAACCCGTGTCGTACGGGTAGACCTCGATCTCCGCCCAGCCCGTCACGAACGTGCCCCGTTTCTCCAGGCGGCAGCGGCCCGGCGCCGTGCCCAGCGGTGGGTGCCACGCGACGACCTCCATCACGTCGTCGAAGCCGAGGGGACCGAGGCCGCTGCGGGCGACGAAGACCGTGCCGACGCGCGTGGGCCCCGGCGTCCGCACGCGCACCCGGGTCAGCGGGACCGCGTCGGCGTGCCGCTCCCACGCCGTCAGCCGGGACCAGGTCTCGGACGCGGGCAGGGGCACGTCCCTGGTGAACTGGAAGTGAGCCACGCCCCGAGCCTGCCAGGTCGGTGCCCCGATGCGCTCTTCCGCCCCGCCGGGGGGCTCCGCCACGATGGGCGGCACGTGCTGCACAATCGGCGCCCGGAGGGCCTCATGGACCGTCAACGACACGACAGGCTCGATGAGTTGACGCGCGATCCCTACCCGCTCTACGCCCGCGCCCGCGCGGCCGACGGGCTCACCTTCGTCCCCGAGTTCGACGCCTGGCTGGTGGCCCGCGACGCCGATGTCAGGGAGGTCCTGCGCCGCCCCGACGACTTCTCGTCCGCCCGTGTGCTGCGCGGCGACGTGTACCCGTCGGCCGAGGCGTTCGCCGTCCTCGGAGAGGGCTTCGGGGGCCGCCCCTTCGTGGTGAGCTCGGACGGCGCCGCGCACCGGAGGCTGCGCGCGCCGCTGGTCCGAGGGCTCTCGGGGGCGCGGGTCGCGGCGCTGGTGCCGTACGTGAAGGAGCGGGCCGAGGCGCTCGTCGACTCCTTCGCGGGGCAGGGGCAGGGCCGCGTCGAGCTGATGGAGGCGTACGCGCGGCGGCTGCCCGGCGACGTCATCGGGCGGCTCGTCGGGCTCGACCCCGCCGACGTACCGAGGGTCGTGCACGGCGGGCACCAGACCGAGCGGCTGCTCTTCCGGCCGATGGGCGAGGCAGCTCAAGTGGCCCTCGCCCAGGACATCGTGACGATGCAACAGATCCTGGACGGCTATGCGCGCGACCGCCGGGCGGCGCCGCGCGACGACCTGTGCACGGAGCTCGTCACCTCACTCGCGCCCGGCCCCGCCGACGAGCCCCTCACCCTCGAACAGCGTCACGAACTCGTCGCGCAGCTGCAGAACTTCCTGCTCGCGGGGCACCTCACCACCACGGCCCTGATCGGCACCACGGTGTTCCATCTGCTGCGCCACCGGGACCAGTGGGAGCGGCTCACGGCGGAGCCCGCACGGATCCCGGCGGCGATCGAGGAGGCGGCCCGCTACGACACGGCGCTGCAGGCCTTCCGCCGCGTCACCACCCGGGCCGTGACCCTGGCGGGCACCGAACTGCCCGAGGGCAGCGAGGTGTTGGTGGCGTTCGGGGCGGCGGGTCGGGACGCCGCCCGGCATCCGTGCCCGGACGTCTTCGACATCGAGCGGCGGCAGGGCGGCCGCCACCTCGCCTTCGGCCTCGGCCCGCACGCGTGCGTGGGCGCCCAGCTCGCCCGCGAGCAGCTGAGGATCACCCTGGAGCTGCTGACCCGGCGCCTGCCCGGCCTCCGGCTCGCCGACGACCGGCCGGACGTCACGATGCGGCCGACCCTGATCCACCGGGCTCCCGAGGCGCTGCACCTGACGTGGTGACGCGCGCCCCGGGGGCGGCGCCTAGCGGTAGATCTTGCCCGGCTCGGCCTTGCCCGGCGCGAGCAGCTGCGGCACGGTCACGAAGACGAAGCCGCGCTTCTTCAGCCCGTCGATGACACCGGGCACGGCGGGGACGGTGCCCTTGTAGATGTCGTGCAGCAGGATGATGCCGTCGCGCTTGGTCTGGTCTAGGACCCGCTTCTCGATCAGCTTGGAGTCATTGGTCGTGTAGTCCTTGGCGGTCACGGACCACAGGATCTCCGAGAGGCCGAGCTCCTTGGAGAGCTTGTTGATGTCGTCGTTGGTGCGGCCCTGCGGCGGGCGCATCAGCGTCGGCTTCTTGCTGATGAGCTTCTCGATCGCCTCGTTGGGGCGCTCGAGCTCCTTGCGCGCCTCCTTGGCGTCGATCTTCGTGAGGATCTTGTGCGACCAGGTGTGGCTCGCGACCTCGTGCCCCTCGGCGTCCATCTGCTTCACGAGCTCGGGGTACTTCTCTATGTGGTTCTTGCCGAGCGTGAAGAAGGTCGCGGGCACCTTCTTCTCCTTGAGGATCTTCAGCAGCCTGGGCGTGTTCTCGCTCGGCCCCGCGTCGAAGGTGAGGGCCACGCACTTGGCCTTGCGGCAGTCGACCGTGCCGAATTTGCCCTGGTCGGCGGCCTTCGCGTCCGCCGCATCCGTACGGACCGTGGCGGGGGACGTGGTGTCGAGCTTGGTGCACCCGGTCATCGCGAGGGCGAGGGCGGCCCCCGCGGCGAGAGCGGACGCGGTACGGCGCACCCTCTTCGTCGATCGGGTGGTCTTGTGGGGGGAAGTCATGTTCACGGCAGGCATGCGAGCACTATACATGTGGGGTATACACCCCATTCATAGTGCCCCTGGTGCCGACGGGAGGAGCGGCCCGGCACCGGGCCGCTCCTCCCGTCGGTCAGGTTGGATCAGGTCGGTCAGGTCGGTCAGGTCGGGATGATCCTGATCGAGGGGTGGATCGAGGTGTTCAGGTAGAGCCTCTCCTTCTTGCCCTCCTGCTCCAGCTCCAGCACGACGCGGTACCGGTACAGGCCGGGCTTCGCGGTGCTCATGACCGTGCCCGCCCAGTAGTAGTAGACCGGCGTGTACTTGTCCCGCACGCGGTCGGGCATCCCGTAGATCTTCAGTTCGTTGAAGATCCGGCGCTCCGCCACGTCCTCCTCGTCACCCAGCTCGGTGTCGAGGAAGACGATGTTGTTGATCTTCGGCATGGGGGGCCAGGTGCCGTCCAGGCGCTTCTCCATGTCGATCGGGCGCACGATCCAGTTGATGACCTGCCCCTGCTTGCACACCGTTTCGAGGGAGGGCGTGCCCTGGCCCTTGCCGCCGATGCTGTTGTCCATCATGTACATCGCGTCGCTCAGCGAGCCCGTGTCCGTCGCCCGCTCCATGTTGATGAGCGTCACGATGTTGAGCTGGACCGAGTTCAGCTGACCGGGATTCTGCTTCTCCACGCCACTGCGCGTAGTGGTGCTCACCGTGCCTCCTTCGCGTACGCCGCCATGACTGCCTGGTCCCTAGCCGACGAGGGACGACGACAGGGTGGTGCTGATCGGCTGGTCCCGCGTGCCCAGCTTGAACTTGAGCTGGTACGTGATCGGCCCGGCGTCGGCCTTCTTCACCGTGCCGATCCAGTACGCGACATCGGTGCCCGGGTACACCTTCCGCTCCGGCTCGCACACCTCGCGGTCGATCACGATGTCCTCGATGGCGACGTACGCCTCACACTCCAGGGCGAGGCAGTTCCACAGGATCTGATCCCCGCGAACCGCCTTGGTCTGCAGCTCCTCGCTGCCGAACCCGGTGGAGCCGCCGGCCTTGTTCGTGTCGTACATGTACAGGTGGCCCCGGAGATCGCCGGCCGCCAGGGCGCCCACGCAGTCCACGACGGCGGTGATGGAGATCGGCCGCTTCGCGGCGGTCTCCCGCCTCGGCTTGGTGGTCATCTGTTCCTCCTCGTCCGATGGGGATACTCAGCCGCGCTGGGCGGGCGGGGTGGTCGGGATCGGCAGCTGGCCGACACCCGCCTTGGTGAAGGCGTTGCGCCGCGGCTCCGAGGTGATCTTCAGGGACGAGGAGCAGGTCAGGTTCACCGCATCCCACCGGAGCTCGCCGTTCGTCTGCGCGAGCCGGTGCAGCTGGATGCGCATCGTGTACGAGTACGTCCCGGGCCGGGAGGTATCGACCGAGGCCGACCAGTACCAGCCGTCCGTGACCATGTCGGGGGAGCCGTACTCCGCCGGGTACATGATCTTCGCGTCCACGGCCTCGCCGTAGATGTCGGTGATCACCGGGGCGGGGTAGCTGGCCGCTGCCGTGGCGTCGTCGGTGACGACCTGGCCGGTGACGTCCACGATCTTCTGCCCGGACATCCGGCCGCGGGTGCGCCGGGTGGTCTTGACCCGGGTGCCCACGTTCTTGCGGATGCGGTTGAGCTCGGCCGCCGCGTCGGCGCTCGGCACCGTGGACTTGGCGGCGAGGTCCTGGAGTTCGGCGAGCGCCTGCTCGTCGCTCTGTCGGGCCCGCTCGACCTCGTAGCCGCGCGGCACGGTGGGCGGGATGGAACCCAGGCTGTACGGCAGCCAGTTGAGCACCTGCTCGCTGGCCTGCGAACCGTCCCGCCAGTACGAGCCGTGGATCGCGGTCACGAGACCGTCGCTGCCCTGGTTCTCGGAGCCGTGCAGCTTCATGTTGTCGAACAGGTAGGTGTTGCCGTCGAGGGTGTTGGACGTGAGCGCGTTGCCGACGTCCACGAGCACGATGATCGCCAACTGTTGGGGCATGATTCCGCCTTTGTCGTCGTTCCCGGCTTTGCCGTCGTCGCCGTTGTCGGGCCGGCCGCTACTGACACATCAACGCGGGGGAGTCGACGTGCATGACGCTGTCGACGCCGTCGTACATCTGGAGTTCCAGGCGGTACGTGTACGCCACGCCCCGCGCCATCCAGGACGGCACCACGCCGGTCCACACGTCGAGGTCGAGCTTGGCGCTCGCCGGGTCGCCGCCCTCCTGGGCGTGGGCGGTCGAGCCGCGGCCCGCGGTGCTCTGGCCGTAGGAGTTCTGGTCGTAGGAGCTCTGGCCGGACTGACCGGGGGAGCCCTGCCCGTAGGCGCTCTGGCCGGGCTGACCGAACTGGCCGGACTGGCCGGACTGGCCGTACGCACCCTGCCCGTAGGTGCCCTGTCCGTACGCACCGGGCTGCCCCTGCTGTCCTTGCTGGCTCTGCTGCCCCTGCTGTCCTTGCAGGCCGCTCTGGTCGTGCTGGCCGCGCTGGCCGTTCGCCGGGACGAACGAGATGTTCTTGATCTCCACGGGTGTCTGCAGATCCACGGCGAGCGCGGTCCACGAGACGGTCTGGCCGGGCTTGACGACGGTCACGAGGTTCGGCGTCCCCTGATGGGAGCTGTTGGACGAACCGTCGTCCACCATGCAGAGGTTGCCGTCCTGCAGTGACTTGGTGGACAGCGCCCCGATGACGTCGACGACGGCGATGATGTTCACTTGCGACTTGGTTCCACTCACGGTCATTCCACTCCTGTCCTCGCACCTGGTGGTTGCGCGCGGTGCCCCGCGCCTAGCCGCGGTCCCGCACCAGCGGGACCTTTCCGACTGCTGTCCGCTCGATCTCCGCGGAGAGCCTGGGCACGAACTTGAGCTGGAAGGTGTAGCCGGTCCGCTCGATCGACGCGGCGTTCGCCTCGCCGTGGTTGAACAGCGAGAGCGCGCGCGGCAGGGCGTTCACGAACAGCTGTTGCGCCCCGTAGGGGCCGAGGACGGCGTCCGCCCGGTAGGTCAGGCCGAGCACGTCGTCCACCGCCGCGAAGAGCGTGATCGTCTTGGCCTCGCGGTAGTTGACGAACTGCACGTCGTGCGCGACCTCGGCCAGGTCGACGACGTCGGCCGCCTTCAGTTCGTCGCACACCGCGGTGTAGGCGCGCGCCGCCGAGTACTGGCTGTCGTTGATGTGCAGCACGTCGCCGGTGCGGCCCGCGAACTCGAACTGCTGGGTCTTCAGGCCGGGCCCTTCCGTGCGCGGCCTGCGGATCATCCGGTCGCCCAGCTTGAGCCGGAGCAGCGGCGCCTCGTGTGCGTGCAGGCGCGTGACGACGAGTTCGCCCTCCTCGCCCTCGGGGACAGGACGCCCCTCCTCGTCGACGATCTCGATGTAGTGCAGTCCGGGCACCGAGGACAGATAGGGCGACGCGGCGTCGAGCTGGAGGCCGATCGTCTCCGCCTGGGTGGCGGCGAAGTAGCTGAGGATCGCCAGGTTCGGGTAGAGCGCCTGGAGTTCGACCCGCTTGCGGTGGGGCAGTACGCCGCTGCCGTACAGGGCGACGCGGAAGCTGTCCCGGTACTCCTGGCGCATGCCCGCGCCGAGCTCGGCGAGGATCGCGATGCCCGCGGAGATCCCCATCAGCGCCTTGGGGCCCCGGTAGGAGAACATGTGCTCCAGGACGGGGGCGGTGACGGGCCCCGCGCCGACGTAGTTGACGCCGGGCACCTGTTGCAGCACTCCGCCGACCATGGTGCCGCTGCTCCACATCTGGTAGTCGGCCAGCGTGGTGAACAGCCATTTGGGGTCGGTGCCCGCGAGGTGCCCGGCCAGCTGATAGGCGCCCATGAAACGACCGGCGATCTCATAGGTGTCGCGCAACTCCCGCAGGGCGTAGACGACTTCGAGCGGTCGCCCCCCGCTGGTGCCGCCGCTCGCCACGACCTCGAAGTCGCCGCGCGTGAGGGGGACCACCAGACCGGGCCGGGTGTCCATGAAGAAGTCGCGCTGGACGTCCTTGTCCGACAAAGGGACGCGCTGCCACTCCTCGAACGTCGTGGGGGCGCTGGTGACACCCGCGCCGCGCAGCCGTTCGCGCCACAGCGGATTGAGCATCGCGGTGTTGACCAGCTGCTGGAGACGGCGCTGTACGACGGCGTCCTGGATCTCGTGCGAGACCTCGCTGTAGAGCGTCTGGCAGACCCGCTCGCATTCGCGCATCTTGCTCGCGAACGAGGGAAGTACGGTGACGGCTTCAACCGATTCCGGGTGTAACTCCCAGTCCGGTATGAGCCAGTTGGCAAGTTCCCGGGCGCCGCCCGGAGCCGGTGCGGCCGGTGGAACACGCGTTACCTGTGGAGCGTGAGATGTACTCAACATCCGTCCCCTCTAAGCTTTTGCTGTTCCCTCTTCGCGGTTGAGCAGGTCCTGCCCGGTTCTCCGGATTTCGGTGAGCAGCATCCGGAAGTGTTCGCCGGTGATCTGATGGTTCATCATGACCACGCGCAGTGCGGCCACGCCGTCGACATCGACTTTCGAGATGAAGAAATTCCCCTCGAGTTTGATGCGATTCCTGATGGCGACCTGAAGGCGGTGCACGTCTTTCCTTTCGAGCCCCGCCGGATGGTAACGGAAGCACAGGATATTGGCTTCCGGACGGTGCAGGGTCTCGAAATCTGGGTCGGTCCGCACGACGTCATGGGCCTCTTGTGTCAGTCGGCAGAGATATTCGATCTTCTCCGCGAACAGCGCCCTTCCGTAGAGTGCCCACAGGGCCCAGAGCGTCATGATCATAGGACGCTTGGTGCACTCGAAGTTCTTGCCTCCGCTGTCGAAGGCGGTGTAGATGTCCTGCTCCTCCTCGAACACATAGCTGGCCTTCTGCCGGAATGCCGCCAGGCTCGATTCCTTGTTCCGGTAGAAGAGCATCGTGCAGGGGGCGGGGACGAACATCATCTTGTGCGCGTCCCACGTCAGGGAGTCCGCCCTCTCGATGCCCCTGAGCTTGTCGCGGAGCGTGTCGGAGACCAGCAGGCTCGCACCGTGCGCGCCGTCCACGTGCAGCCACAGGCCCCGCTCGCGGGCGATGTCCGCGAGGTCGTCGATCGGGTCGAACGCGCCCACCGGCGTGCTGCCCGCGGAGACGACGAGGCAGAACACCTTCAGGTTCTGCCGTTCGGCCGCGTCCAGGGTCGCGCGCGCCTCGCTCACGTCGATCTGCTGGCGGCTGTTGAGCGGCAGGCGGACGAGCTGCGCGTCGCCGATGCCCATGACGCCGGCCGCCCGCGCGATGCTGTAGTGCACGTCGGCGCCCACCGCGATCGCGGGGCGGGGCTGGCCGCGCAGTGCCGAACCCCCCTCTGACCAGTAGCCGGGCAGCTTCTCGTTGCGTGCGGCGAGCAGCGCGGTGAGGTTGGCGAGCGAGCCGCCCGAGGTGGTCACCATGGTGAAGCGCTCCGGGTCCCAGCCGATGAACCGGTTGAGCTCGGTGGCCATGATGCGCTCGACCGCGTTGGGCAGCTGACCCGCCTCGTAGAACGAGGCGGGCTGGCTGAGCATGGAACTCACGAAGTCCATGACGCCCGCGACCGGCACGGGGGCGGAGAACTGCCGCCCCATGTATCCGGGCGACTGCACCTGGATCCCGGTCCTGATGTACAGGTCGATGATCCCCGCCAGCCTCTCCTCGTCGAAGGCGGCGACGCTCTCGTGGTCGGTCGTCATCAAGGCCCTCGCGGCCTCGGACAACCTCGCGGGATCGATCAGCTCGAGGCCCCTGATGGAGATGTCCGACAGGTGCTTCTCCAGCTTGGAGAGAGCGGTTTCTGAGTTCTCCCGGAACAGCTGCGGATCGAATGCCTGGAGCAGTAAACCACTCTGTTCGGATCCGGGATCACTCGACCGAGATTCCGTCACTAGGGTCCCCCCCTTGGAAATCCCCCGTAGTAGCCCGACATGGATGTGTAGCCCGACATGCGTGCGCAGGGCGCACGGCACCCGGGTGTGGTGCGGAGTTCGTCCGGCGTTCTTCTTCGCGGAGATCGTCGACGCAAGGCTCACGGTCCGGCTGGTCTAACCGGACCGCAAATGACCTTTCCGGCAGCCCGCGGTCGGCGACGGCTGCACGGCATTCCCCCTCGAACCCCTTGCGCAGCGTATCCCCACGGGTGCGTTCTGTGCCCCCACAGCGACCACCGTAGGCGCTGTCGATTCAACGAGAAATCGAAACTCCGGGGACTGTCCGAAAAAAGGCGCGGACCATCTGATGGTTCGTCAATCAACAGCAGCCACACATGTAACCGCAGATATACGAGGTTCCAGATGCGCTCCATCGTTTTCGGACACCGTGCCTCCGGCATGTGCGCGGCAGAATGGTGAAAGGGCAGGACAGCGGCCGCACTTGGTCACATGCAACCCGTTTCCTGCCATTGTCGCGATCGAATCGGAAGGTTCTTGACCGGTCTCGAGCGGTGTCGACTACCGGCCGGTTGATTCCCCCTCCGCTGCGGCGATCCGGCCAGCGCGCGTGCCGCGACCCGGCACGGGCCGTCGAACGCCGCGGCCCGAACGGAGCGGGCCGGTGACGCGCGGCGTCGCGCGTCACCGGCCCGGTGGCCCGTCCGTCGTTCAGTGCGGGATCAGCCCCCGGACGGAATCAGGAACACGTGGATCGACTGGTCCTTCGCGCGGTAGTGGTCGTTCTCCTGGCCCTTCTTCGCCCGGTCCGACACCACCACGACGTGGTCCCGCGAGATCCAGGACACGCCCTCCGCCGTGCCGTAGACAGCGCGGCCCTTGTCGTCCGTCGGCAACGAGTAGACCGTTCCCTCGTCCACCTGCCACTTCTTGGGCGACAGGCGGCCCACCCACAGCGCGGACGACGCCTGGGAGAGCACGGCGATCCTGCCGTCGCGCACCGACACGCTGCTGTAGTCCTCGAAGGGCAGGGAGGCGGGCAGCCGGATGGTGTCCGTGCGGTCCCACCGGCCGGTGCCGCGCCGGAAGACCTGGATGCGGCCGCCGCCCGGCTTGCGTCCCTCCTTGCCGCCCGTGCAGCGATTGCCCTCGCAGAGCCCGAGCAGGTACCCGGTGCCGCCCCGCTCCACCCACTCCAGGCCCTCCAGGCCCTTGTTGGCGTCGGACAGCGCGAAGTCGAGCACCGCGGTACCGCGCGGGCGCAGCCGGGCGTCGTACTCCTGGACCCGGGCGCGGAACCCCTTGGGTTTGACGGGGACGGCCTCGCTCAGCGTGAAGTGACGCTCGCCGGACGGGTCGTAGGCCAGATCCTCGTACCCCTCGGCCTGAGCCGTGGCGTCCTCCTTGCTCTCCTTCCCCTTGCTCTCCTTTCCCTTCTGCCCCTTTGCCTTAGGGCTCTCCTTTGTCTTGGGACTCGCCTTCTTTGAAGTCGCCTTTGCGGGGCGGTTGGTGCCGAGTGCGCCGTTCTCCGGTGCTTTGGGCGACAGCTCGCCGCTGATCCGGATGAAGAAGGGCAGGTTGTCGCAGACGACGAGGAAGACGCCGTCGCGGTAGAGCACGCCGCTCGCCTCCAGGCGGTCGCCCGCGGCGTCGCCGATCAGGTCCCGGATCTTCGCCTCCTTCATGAGGCGCAGCTCGGCCGACGCCTTGGCCGAACCGGCCTTCGTCTGCTGCTTCTTGGCCGCGGTCATGACGGCAGCACCTCCAGGGCACCGGGGAAGACGGCGCCGCTCGCGCCGTTGGGGTAGGTCTTGCGCAGCTCGGCGAGCTGCTGTCGCGCGCTGTCGTAGCGCATCCGCGTGTAGTGGAAGATCCCGTACGTGAACTGCGAGCCCCGGCTCAGCTCCCACTGCCGGTACGCGGCCCTGTACACCTCGTCGTTGGTGAACTGCCGCCCGGTGAAGGGCTTTCCGTGCGGGCTGTCGGACTCTCCGTACGCCGCGCCCGAGATGAGCTGCCACAGGCCGTCGGAGCGGCCCGAGCCTTCCGCGCCGATCAGCTCGGCGACCCGCTCGGGGCCGAACTCGGTGTCGAGCAGGAACTCCAGGTGGTCCAGGTAGTACTGGCAGAAGTCGTGGTGCCGCAGCAGGTTGGTGAAGAGCGGCAGGTGCGACGTCTCGTGCGGGGCGTGCGTGATCCGGCAGTAGTTGCGGCTCATCGCGGGCCAGTCGAGCAGGTCCGTGTACTGCCACTGGGTGGCGAAGAAGTCGATGCCCGAGCTGTTGTCGTAGTCCCAGGGGACGAAGGTGAAGTACGGGCGGTCGACGAAGCCCGAAGGGTCCCCGAGCCGCCCCGAGTTGTAGAGGTAGTAGTTCGCCGGGGTGGCGAAGTAGTTGTCCCAGCTGCCCAGCAGCACGTTGGCCCCGGCCCAGCGCAGGAACGCCCGGACGTTCATGACGCCCTCGACCGACGACCGGAAGGCGTCGGAGGCGAACCGGCTCTCGGCGCCCGGCAGGCCGACCCCGTTGACGGCCCTGACGAGGACGGCCAGGTCGTCGTAGGTGTTGGCGGTCGGGTCGTCCTCGTTCGTCTTGAGCCGGTAGGTGCGGTCGTCCTCCAGACTGCCCGCGGTGAAGTACTGACGGCCGCCGTCCGTGCCGTCCGTGCCGGTGCGGTGTTCCAGGGTCGCCGCGCCGACGTCTCCGTAGTACGCCTTGTAGAGGTTGCCGTCGGCGTTCTTGCCGAAGTGGTCCTTGAGGAACTTCTTGTCGACCTGCTCGATCACCGAGAACAGGCCCATGTAGCGGTCGTTGAGGGAGAGCGTCGCGTACGTGTGCTGCGCCGCCGGGACGCCCGCCCGCTCCAGGAGCCGCCAGGCCACGGCCTCCCGCATCTGCGACGGGTCGTTGTACATCGCCTTGAGGTTGACCCGCTCCATGCCGTGCAGCCGGTCCTCGCTGGCCCTGACCTCCAGGTCGATCTTCCACGACCGCTTGGGCGCGTGGGCCGTCATGTTGCCGCTGTTGACGAGCGAGAACGCGGGCGTCGACAGGAGTTCCGCGTCCGGCGCCTCGCTCGTGGCGATCGTCAGCCGGGCCCCCGGCGGCGCCACGATCACCTCGTCGGCGGTCAGCAGGCCGGGCGGCCACCCGGTGACCGCGACCCGGTACAGGCCGTGCGCGAAGAACTCCGTCTTGTCCTGCGCGGCGTCGAGATACGCCTGGACGATCTGCCCGATCACGGTGGGCTGCCCCTGCGCGTCCTGGAGCACGAGCCTGCCCTCGGTGCTCGCCGCGTCCCCCTGCTGGGCGAGCAACAGGTCGAACAGCACACCGAACTCGGCCTTCGTGCGCAGCGCGGCGTCGCCGGGCCCCGCCGTCGCGTTGGCCTGCTCGGCGAGCCTGCGGCCGGTGCCCCGCGGCAGCCCGGAGAGCACCACTGCCTGATTCTTGAACCTGTCCCGGAACGTTCCTTTGTCCATGATCCTGTCCGTGGTCCTGTCCATGCGGCCTCCCGAGGGGTGGACTCCTTTCTCTACGCCCGGCTCCACATGACCGCCAGGCCGATTACCGGCCCTACCTCCGGTCGGAACCCGCGCCCACAGGGCCGCACCCGAAATGCGCGACACGCCGTGGACATGCGGAATCCGCCATGTGCGTGCGTCCGCTGCCGGTGATCGTTAGGGTGTCCACATGGGGATGTCTTCCGCCGAGCGCCTGCGGACCGCGGTGGCCGCGCTCATGCACGTCACCGGCGACACACAGGCCGGAATCGCCGAGGTTCTCGGCGTCGACCCGACCCAGGTGTCACGCCGTCAGTCCGGCGCGGCCGCCTGGTCCCTGGACGACTGCGACGCGATCGCGGGGCACTTCGGCATCGGCGTACTCGACCTGCTCGCGGGCCCCACGCGCGCGTGCGAGTCCCTGCCCGCAGGGCGCAGGCGGACCGTGCCCCGTCGGCGCGGCGCGGAGACGGCGGCGAAGGGAGCGGCCCGGTGAGCGACTTCGACGCCATCGACGCGCTGCTCGCGGCCAGCGGTCCCGAGGCCGAACTCCCGCCCGTCGCGGAGCGCCGCGCGCTGCGCGAGGCCCTGCACCTGTCGCAGGCGCAGGTCGCCAGGGCCATCGGTGTCAGCCCGACCACGGTCGGCGGCTGGGAGTCGGGCCGCGAACCGACCGGGGAGATCCGGGACAAGTACGCGTACTTCCTGGGGGCGGCGCGGGAGAGGACGGAGCCCGAGGCCGAGCCCGAGCGCGAGTCCTCCGACGGGTCCGCGACGGACGTGGCGGACGCCGATGCGCACTCCTCGGCCGACAGCGAAGCCGTCCCGCTCGCCAGGCCCGAGCCGTGCGTCCTGTGCGGGCGGCCCGCCACGGAGCAGGTGGAGGGCTTCCCGCAGCACCTCGACCCGGCGCAGTGCGCACCCGCGACACCCGCACCCGAGCCGACGCGCCCCACGCCCGCACCCGAGCCGACGCGGCCCGCACCCGCCCCGGCCACCCGCACCGTCCGCACCCCCGGCCGCGGCGAGCGGATCGTGCCCGTCGGACGGCGCGTGCAGGCGGCCTCCGACGTACCGGACCTGATCGGCGACGCGGTGTCGGCCGCGCTCGCCCGGGCGGACGGCGACGTCGACGCGGCCGCGGCGGCGCTCCTGAAGCGGGCCATCCCGGACGCCATGGCCCTCCTCGACGAGACCCGCAAGGGCGGCCGCTACGACATCGTGGCCCACCCCTGGATCCCCGACGTCCTGCGCAAGCAGAGCGCGAAGGGCGCCGACCAGGTCTGGGAGGGCCGCCCCAAATGGGCCAGACCCGAACTCCCCGAGGGCGCCCACGAGGTGATCGCCCTCGACATCAACGGCGCCTACCTCTCCGCGCTCAAGACCCATCTGCCGATCGGTCAGCTGGAGCACTCCGCGGGCTTCGACCACGACCGCCGCCGCGCGGGCGTACACCTCGTCACGCCGCCCGAATGGCACCACGACGCGGTCCTGCCCAACCCCCTCGGCAACCGCGACGAGCCGGGCCCGCTGTGGGTGACCGAGCCGACGCTGCGGCTCCTGCTGCGCCTCTCCGGGCCCAAGTACGGTCTGTGCGACCCGCCGGAGATCCACGAGTCGTACACGTCGGGCGCCACCGAGGGGCTCCTGGAGAAGTTCCGCGTGGCGCTCAAGGACGCGCGCGACCGGGCGATCTCCGAGGGCGACGAGGTGACCCTCGAGTACGTGAAGGCGATGTACTCCAAGTTCGTCTCCACGATGGGGGAGTCGAACTACAACCGCGAGCTGTACCGCCCCGACTGGATGCACCTGATCAGGTCGCAGGCGTTCACCAACCTCTGGATGAAGGCGTTCAAGGCGTACGACGAGGGGCTGACGGTGGTGCGCGCGATGGGCACCGACGAACTGCACGTCATCGGCGACTGGCAGAGCGTCTTCCCCGAGGGCCGCGGGGTCGCCGAGGTGAAGGTCAAGGACCGCTACACCGTCGGCCGTGACGGGGCCGCGCAAGCCGAGCAAGGAGCGTCAAGTGCCTGAACAGACACAGGAGTTCGGCAAGTTCGGGGCCCGCGGCATCAAGGGCCACGAGGTCGTGGCGCGCCGCCTCGACGATCTCGCGGGGGGCATCGCGACGCCCGTCACCGCGCGGCGCGGCCTCATGGCGCGACTGCGCTACCTGACCCGCTCCGAGCACGCCCGCGCCGCCGCGCGGGAAGCCGGGCTCACCGTCACCGACCGTACGCTCAAGGCCTGGCTCGAGGGCAGGCGCGGCCCGTCGCGGAAGAACCTCGAACGCGTCGACGCCGCCTACCGCGCGGTGCGCCGCAAGAACGTGGCGCGCCATCTGCTCGGCCGCCTCAACGCCCGCGGCGGCACCCGCGTCGAGCTGCACCCCCTGAACCAGTCCCAGGTGCCGCGCCCCCACCAGCGCGTCCTGGAGTTCCGCACCCTGAACATCCGCCGCTGGGACCGCATCGTGGACGCCTGGGCCCAGGGCGACGACAGCGCCCTGGACGCGGCGTGGGTGGACCAGATCGTCGATCTCGGCTCGCAGTGGGGCCAGTACGAGTACGTCTCGAATGTGGGCTTCGCCGCCTGACGTTCCCGTGTCCGTGTCCGGCTCCGGCTATGTCCGGCTCCGTCTATCACGATATTTATGCACCGCTATGGGTACTTTGTGCCGCAGTGATCGACCCACGACCTCCGAGTGAAGGTGGGCACGGCTGTGCGAAGAATCTTGTCGTCGTCCTGGTGGTACAGACGCGACGGCTCCGGTGCCGAGCCGCCGGGGCGAGGCAGGCCCCGGCGCTGGGCCAGGAGCGCGGTGGCCGCGGCCGTCGCCGTGGCGGCCCTGATCGGGTTCCCCGCGCCCGCCAGTGCGGCGAACCTGGAGGACCACCGCCCGCTCACCTACAACCTGCAGGGCGAGACGTCGTACAACGAGAGCAAGTGGACCTCGGACGTCGTGAGGCTGCTCGCACACCACGACGTCGTCGCGCTGCAGGAAGCGGGACCGCGCCCGCCTGGCACGTTCCAGAACTCGTGGACCGAAGGGCAACTGACCGTCGACCACTACACCTGGCAGCCCGGTAGCAGCACCCGCGGCCAGATCTACCACATCTACTTCATGGAGACCGACCCCACGGGACACCGGGTCAACCTGGCCATCGTCACGGAGCAACAGGCCGACGGAGTGTGGATGTTCCCGGCGGCGTTCGACAACAGCCGGGCCGCGTTCGGCGTGCGCCTCGGCCACACGGTGTTCGTCACCCTGCACGGCCTTTCGCGGCGCCGCCCGTACGAACTGGGCGGCAACGACGATGCCACGATGCTCAGAACGATCGACCAGGCAGTACGCCCCTGGGGCCACGACTGGGCCGCCCTCGGCGACTACAACCGCGACCCCGACAACCTCACGGTGCCGGCCAACAGCTACATCTACCGCAGCCACCAGGCCACTCAGCAGAGCGGCGGCGAACTGGACTACATGGTGGCCAGTCGCGCCGTCAACGGGTACTCGGGGCGGCGGCAGTACGGCATGTCCCCCGACCACTACGCGGTCGACTTCGCCACGTTGCGGGCCTCCGCCGAGTTCTCCCTCGGCAGCTACAGCAACGACGGCCGAGTGCTCGACGTCCAGGGCGGCGGCACCAAGAACGGCACCCATGTCATCACTTACACCGACCGGGGCGGCGCGAACCAGAAGTGGAAGTTCCGCGGCACCGTCAACGGCACCTACGCCTTGGTCAGTTCCTCGTCCGGCAAGTGCCTCGACGTGAACGGCGGCACCAGGGCGAGCAACGGCGCCTACGTCCACGAATGGGACTGCGGGACGCAAGCGCACCCGGCCCAGTCCTGGCTCCTGAAATACGCGGCCGACAGCCCCGGCCAGATCATCATCAAGAACTCGTACTCCGGCCGGTGCCTCGAAGTGCTCGGCAACAAGACCGGCGACAGCGCCCTGGCCGGCGCCTCGACCTGTACCGACGAGCCCAACCAACGCTGGGCCTGGGAAGACCGCGACCCCTCGGACCTGTCCCTTTAAGCAAGGGTGCCGTGGGTCCTGGTGAAGGCCAGCACGAGCGCGGCGGTCCGCTCGGGATCCTCCAGGACGGGGGTGTGTCCGGCCCCGGGGAGCATGGTCACCCGGGCGCCGGGCACCACGCGGTAGTCGTCGGCGGACGAGGGTCGCCACCTGCGGTCCTGGTCGCCGAAGATCACCTGCAGCGGCTTGCCGACGGCCGTCAGGCGGGCCGGGAGCGTCCGCTCCCGCACATAGGCGGTGGACGCCCGCATCGAGGCGGTGAACGCGTCGTAGGTCATCGCGCGCAGCTCGTCGACGAGTTCTGGCGGGACGGGGAAGCCCGCACGGAAAGCGGTGCTCGCGAACCCGCGGATCTGCTCGTCGGTCGGTGGCCACAGCGTCGGGTCGATCGGGGCGGGCTCAGGTCCCGCGAAGGCGTCCATGGAGGGGCCGGTGTTGATGAGCACCAGTGCGGTCACCAGGCTGGGCCGCAGCTCGGCGAGGGCGGTGGCGGCGTAGCCGCCGCTGGAGTGGCCGACGGCGACGACGTGCTCGACGCCGATCCGGTCGAGCGCGGTGCCGAGCGCGGCCGCCTGGGCCGGGGTCTCGTAGCCGCGGCCGACCGGTTCGGCCGAGCGGCCGTGTCCCGGCAGGTCGATCCGGATGACGTGATGGGACGTGGTCAGGAGCGGAACGAGCCTGTCCCACGAGCGACTTGAGGTGGCGGTGCCGTGGACGAGCAGGAGGGCGGGGGCGTCGCGCGGGCCGTCGCGCAGGATGTGGAGGATGGCGTCCTCGGAGGGCGCGGAAGAAGTCATGGGCCCACGGTGGCTCCCGCCGGGCGTCCGAGGCTTGGACGAATGTTCCTTCCCCGGCCCGCGTGGCACCGCCTAGCATTCGACGATGGGGTCCATCACCGGTGCGTGGGACGTCGCACGTCCGCTGCGGCCCGGCCGGGTCGCCGGTGTCGACATGGCGGGGTTCCGGGTGCCGGGGCCGCTCGCCGGTGAGCTGCGGGTGGTTCCGCACCCGGCCGTGATGCTGGTCCTGGAGTTCGGCGCGGGCGAGGCCGCCATGGAGGACGCCGCGGGGCGACTGCACCGGGGAAGTCTCGTCGCCGGGCCCGGATTCGGCTCCGGGGGCGGGGTGCGGGCGCGGGGCGAACAGGCCGAGTGCGTACAGGTACGCCTGTCGCCCGTGGTCGCGGGCACGCTCCTCGGCGTCGGCCCTGCCGAACTGACCGGTGGAGCGGTCTCCCTCGACGACCTGTGGGGCAGGGAGGCGGCCCGGACGCGCGAGCGGCTGCACGAACTGCCCTCGTGGCAGGACCGCTTCGCACTCATGGACGCGCTGCTCGCCCGCCGGTGCGCGGCGCGCTCGCCGGTGGACCCGGCGGTGGCCTGGGCCTGGAAACGGATCGTGGCCAGCGGGGGCCTCGTCCGCATCGACCACTTGGCGACGGAGCTCGGCTGGAGCCGCAAACGCCTGTGGTCCCGCTTCCACGCGGCCGTCGGCTTGCCCCCGAAGAGCGCCGCGAAACTGGTCCGCTTCGACCGCGCGGTGCACCGGATGCTCGGGGGCGGGGGAGCGGCCCAAGTCGCGGCGGACAGCGGCTACTTCGACCAGTCGCATCTGCACAGGGACGTCATGACGTTCACGGGCTCGACCCCGTCGGCAGTGGTGGACGAGCCTTTCTTGACGGTGGACGACCGGGCGTGGCCTACGGGGGTGCCTCGGTAGGGCTGAGGGGGGCGTCTCGGTCGGGCGAGGGCGATGAGAGCAGGGCCCAGCCCCTGTCGCGGCGGACCGTCGCTTCGTCGGCGCGGGCGTACTCGGTGAAGAAGTGGGCGGCGCCGCCCTCGGGGAGGAGCTGCCACGCCGCCGCGAGGTCCGTCGCCGGATCGCCCGCGCGTCTCGGTCGGGTCGAGGGTGGTGGCCGCCTCAGTCGGGTCGAGGGTGGTGAGTGCCCCCGTCGGGTCGAGGGTGGTGAGTGCCCCCGTCGGGTCGAGGGTGGTGGGCGCCCCCGTCGGGTCGAGGGGGGTGAGTGCCCCCGTCGGGTCGAGGGTGGTGGGCGCCCCCGTCGGGCCGAGGGTGGTGGGCGCCCCCGTCGGGCCGAGGACGGTCGCCGTCCCCGTCAGGTCGAAGCCAGCAGCCGCTTCAGCGTCCCCCGCCCCGCCGTCCCCCACGTCGTCTTGCCACCGGGCAGGCCCTGTTCGCCCGCCCGGCCGACGCTGAGCAGGCCGAGGGAGGTGCGCAGGGCCCAGCCCCTGGCGCGGCGGACCGTCGCTTCGTCGGCGCGGGCGTACTCGGTGAAGAAGTGGGCCGCGCCGCCCTCGGGGAGGAGCTGCCACGCCGCCGCGAGGTCCGTCGCCGGGTCGCCCGCGCAGACCTCGCCGAAGTCGATCACTCCGGTGAGGGTGCCGTCGGCGACGACCACGTTCGCGGGGTGCAGGTCGCCGTGCAGCCACTGCGGCGGCCCGTCCCAGTCGGGCGCGGCGAGGGCGTCGTCCCAGATGCCCCGGAGCGTGTCGGCTTCCTGGGAGGAGAAGGACTCGGCGGTGGCCGTCTCCTCGAACGCCGCGTCGAATCCGGCGGCGTGGGTCTTGAGCGGAACACCGCGGTCGGAGCTGCCCGGCGCCTCGGCGGGCGCGTCCTCGTGGAGCGCGCGGAGGAACCCGGCGAGGGCCCCCGCCGCATGGGCGGTGCGGCTGATCACGCTCTTGTCGGCAGGTTCGCCCGGCACCCAGGCCGCGACGATCCACGGCTTCGGGAAGCGCGCGGAGGGCTCGTTCAACCGTACGGGGACCGGCACCGGGAGCGGCAGCCGCGGCGCGAGGGCGGGCAGCCACTCGTACTCCTTGCGCAGCAGGTCGGGCGCCCGCGGCGTACGCGGCAGACGGACGGCCAACTCATCGCCCAGGCGCCACAGTTGGTTGTCCCAGCCGCCGTCGACGAGCCGCAGACTCAGCTCCGCCAGGTCCGGGTGCCGCTCGCGCAGCAGGGTCCGCACCAGTTCCAGGTCCACCTCTGTCATGCCCGAGCCCCAGCCCCTCCGAAGACAATGGGCCACAGGCTATACGCGGCGCGCGCCCCTCGAACAACGAGGAGCGCGCGCCGGGGCAGGGGGCCAGGACCGGAAGATCAGACCGCCGGTGCCGGGTACGTCGGGTACTCCACGCCGGAGACGTGCTGCACGACCCGGATGACCTGGCACGAGTAGCCGAACTCGTTGTCGTACCAGAGGTAGAGGATCGCGTTGTCGCCGTCGACCTTGGTGGCGCCCGCGTCGACGATCGAGGCGTGCCGCGAGCCGATGAAGTCGTTCGAGACCGCGTCCGGCGCGCTGGTGAAGTCGATCTGACGCTTGAGCGGCGAGGTCAGGGAGACGTCGCGCAGGTAGTCGAGGACCTCGTCACGGGTGGTCTCGCGGCCGAGCCGCAGGCTGAGGATCGCGATCGAGACGTCGGGCACGGGCACGCGGATCGAGCTGCCCGTGATCGGCGCCTTGAGGTCGGGCAGCGCCTTGGCGACGGCGGACGCGGCACCGGTCTCGGTGATGACCATGTTGAGCGGCGCGGAACGGCCGCGGCGGTCGGCCTTGTGGTAATTGTCCAGCAGGTTCTGGTCGTTGGTGAACGAGTGGACGGTCTCCACGTGCCCGCGGAGCACCCCGTACTCGTCCGCCATCGCCTTCAGCGGCGGCACGATCGCGTTGGTCGTGCAGGAGGCGCAGGACAGGATCTGCTCGTCCGGCTTGATCGTGTCGTGGTTGACGCCGTGCACGATGTTCGGGACGTCGCCCTTGCCGGGCGCGGTGAGGACGACCTTGTCGATGCCGGGGCGCAGGTGCCCCGAGAGGCCCTCGCGGTCACGCCACTTGCCGGTGTTGTCGATGAGGATGGCGTCCTTGATGCCGTACGCCGTGTAGTCGATCTCCGACGGGTCGCCCGCGTAGATCACCTTGATCTCGTTGCCATTGGCGATGATCTTGCTGTTCGCCTCGTCGACGGTGATCGTGCCCTGGAACTGGCCGTGGATCGAGTCGCGGCGCAGCAGCGAGGCGCGCTTGACGAGATCCTGCTCGCCGCCCCTGCGGACGACGACGGCGCGCAGCCGCAGGCCGTTGCCGGAACCGGCCTTCTCGATGAGCAGCCGGGCGACGAGACGGCCGATGCGGCCGAAGCCGTAGAGGACGACGTCGCGCGGCGCGCAGCGCTCGATCTTGTTCTCGCCGGTGGCGCCGACGACGGCGCCCGCGGTGAACTCCGCGACCGACAGGCCGCGGTCGTCGGCCTTGTACGTCGCGGCGAGCATGCCGAGGTCGATCTGGGACGGGCCGAGGTCGAGGTCGGCGAGCGCCTGGAGGAACGGCATCGTCTCGGTGACCGAGAGCTCGGCACCGGCGATCTGCCGGGCGAAGCGGTGGGTCTTCAAAATGCTGACCACCGACTTGTTCACCAGGGAGCGGCTGTGCAGCAGGATCGTCACGTCCCGCTCCCGGTGCAGCTTCCCGATGAGCGGGATCATCGACTCCGCGATCTCCTCGCGGGTCTTCCAGTTGGTGAACGAGTCGTCATTGACAGTCACGAGTTTATCTTTCGAGCTAGGCGGCGCTCATATGCTAACCCGACGCCTTTTTGATCTTGCGGACGGCTCCCGGCCACACGATCCCGGCCATCGGACCGAGCCCGTACCGCGCCCTAGACTTGGGCGGAACAGCGAAACAGCCGAGCAGCCGAACAGCGGAACGATCAGGAGCGGACAGTGACGGCACGGGCCGGGGGAGCCGAGCGGCAGGAGGACCCGTCGAGCGAGGTGCTCGGCCGGGCGGCCGAGGCGTTCGGACTGCTCGCCGCCCCCGCCAGGCTGCACATCGTGTGGCTCCTAGCCGAGGGTGAGAGCGATGTGACGGGCCTCGCGGAGCGGGTCGGCGGCGCGCTGCCCGCCGTCAGCCAGCACCTGTCGAAGCTGAAGCTCGCGGGCCTCGTGCGGGCCCGCAGGGAGGGCCGCCGCCAGGTGTACTACGTCGACGACCCGGACATCGTGACCGTGGTCAGGCTGATGGTCGGCCAGCTCACCGAGCGCGCGGGGCAGGACGCCGCGCCGGTGCGGCGGCTGCGCGGGACCGGTGCCTGAGCGCCTGGCACCGCGAGCGGCACGGAAGAACCGGCTGCCCGGCGCGGGCCCCGGCGACCTCACCCCCCTGCACGTCCTGCGGTCCCTCGACGCCACCCCGCGCGGCCTGACCGAACAGGACGCCACCGAGCGCCTCGCCCTGTACGGGCCGAACACGCTGCCCGCCCACCGCACGGTCTCCTGGCCGGTCCGGCTCGTCCGCAGCCTGCGCGACCCGTTCACCGCGGTCCTGCTCGTCCTCGGCCTGGTCTCCGCCGCCGTCGCCTCCTGGGGCACCGCCTGTGTGATCCTCACGCTCGTCGCGGTCAGCTGCGCGCTGCGCTCGCACGGCGAGCACCGCGCCGAGAACGCCGTGCGGCACCTGCGGGAACTCGTCGCGAGCACCGCCACCGTGCGGCGCAGGGACACGGCCGAGGCCGCGCCCCGCACCCGTGAGACCCCCGTCGACGAACTGGTGCCGGGAGACGTGATCAGGCTCGGCCCCGGCGACCTGGTGCCCGCCGACGTACGGCTGCTGCGCGCGCACGGACTCACCGTCGACCAGTCGGCGCTCACCGGTGAATCCGCCCCGGTCGCCAAGGAGGCGACCGAGCCGCCCGGCCCCGGAGGGGGCACGGCCGACGGGGCGTTCACCCCGCCGCACCTCTGCTTCCAGGGCAGCAGCGTCGCCTCGGGCAGCGCCTCCGCCGTGGTCGTCGCCACCGGCGCCGGCACCCGCTTCGCCGCCGCCCACACCGGCCGGGGGCCACGGGCCTCGACCGCCTTCGACCGCTCCGTGCACGGCATCTCCTGGGTCCTGATCCGCTTCATGCTGATCACCCCGCCGCTGGTCCTGATGGCGAACGCGGCGCTGCGCGGCCGGGGCCTAGAGACGCTGCCGTTCGCCGTGGCGGTCGCCGTCGGCCTGACACCGGAGATGCTCCCGGTCATCGTCACCACCTGCCTGGCGCGGGGCGCCGCGCTGCTCGCCCGTACCCATGGAGTGATCGTCAGGAGGCTGCCCGCCCTGCACGACCTCGGGGCGGTCGACGTGCTGTGCGTGGACAAGACCGGCACGCTCACCCAGGACAGACCCGAGGTCGCGGGGGCCTACGACGCCGCGGGACAGGACGCGCCCGACGTCCTTGGCTGGGCCGCGGCGAACGCCTGGTGGACCCTGCAACTCGCCGACCTGCCCGCACCCGACGCCCTCGACGAGGCGCTCCTCGACGCCGTCGACCCCGAAGAGGCGATGGCCCACGACGGCGTGGCCGCGCTGCCCTTCACCCCCGAACGCCGCGTGTCCACCGCCGTGGTCCGCATGCCGGGCGCGCTCGGCGAGCGCACCTTGATCGTCAAGGGTGCCGTGGAGTCGGTCGTGGAACGCTGCGCGCTGACCGACGCCGAACGCGAGGAGGTGCTCGCGCACGCCGGGCGCAGGGCCGCGGCCGGGCTGCGCGTGCTCGCCGTCGCCACCGCGGAGCGCCCGGCCCGCACGGGCGAGTACACCCCGGCTGTCGAGCGCGGCCTCACCCTGCGCGGCCTCGTCGCGTTCCGCGACGCGCTCGCGCCCGGCGCGGACCACGCCCTCGCGGGCCTCGCCGAGCGCGGCGTCACCGTCAAGGTCCTCACCGGCGACCACCCGGCCACCGCGGCCCGCGCCTGCCGTGACCTGGGCCTCGACCCGGGCGACGTGGTCGGCGCCGACCGCATCGACGCCCTCACCGACGAGGCGCTCGCCGCACTCGCCGCGACCACCACGGTCTTCGCCCGCTGCACCCCCGAGCACAAGGCCAGGATCACCGCGGCCCTGCGCAGGCACGGCCACACCACGGGATTCCTCGGCGACGGCGTCAACGACCTGCCCGCGTTGCGCGCCGCCGACGTCGGCATCTGCCCGCGCGGCGGTGTCGAGGTGGCCCGCGAGAGCGCCGACGTGGTGCTCGCCGACAAGGACCTGACCGCGATCGGCCACGCCATCGCCGCCGGTCGGCACAGCAGCGGCAACATCGCCACCTACCTGCGGATCACGCTCTCCTCGAACCTCGGCAACGTCATCGCGATGCTCGCCGCGGGGCTGCTCCTGCCGTTCCTGCCGATGCTGCCCGTCCAGGTCCTGGTGCAGAACCTGTGCTTCGACGCGGCCCAGCTAGCCTTCGCCCACGACCGCCCCGCGCCCGCCGCCCTGCGCCGCCCGACCGTCCTGCGCCCCCGCTCCTTCCTGCGGTTCATCACCGGATACGGCCTGCTCGGCGCCCTTGCCGACCTCGCCACGTTCGGCGCGCTCGCGCTCACCGCGGGCGCGTGGGACGACGCGGCGGCCTTCCACTCCGGCTGGTTCACCGAGAACCTGCTCGCCCAGGCCCTGGTGATCCTGCTCCTGCGCACCGGACCGCGCCCCGCGCCAGGACCCCTGCGCGCGGCCGCCGCCGCGCTCGCCGCGATCGGCGTCCTGCTGCCGCTCACCCCACTGGGCGGCCCGCTCGGCCTGACCTCGCTCCCGCTGCCGTACTACGCGCTGCTCGCCGGGATCCTCGCGGTGTACGTCCTCGTGCTCGTCGGCGTCCGGACCCGGCAGGCTCAGCCGTAGGAGAGGTCGGAGCAGGGGTTGTCGGCGGCCGAGCGGGTGTCCTTGGTGAGGTCGGCGGAGGGCTGCTCGCCCCGGTAGGAACTGCCGAGGACGAGCCGGAGCCCCGTGCCCGGCGTCAGGTCGGCGACGGACTTCAGCTCGGCTCCGGGGAAGAGCGTGGCGAGGGCCTCGGCCCGGCCCTTCTGCCCCGCGCCCGGGCCGTACTGGATCTCGGTGGTGGTGTGATCCCTGCTCGCCGCGTCGGTCGTGGCCGTGACGGTGAAGTCGTGCTTCTTGAGGGTCTTGGCGGCGCGCGCGGCGAGCCCGTCGGTGGTGGTGCCGTTCTGGACGGCGACACTGATCCCGTCCCCCGCCGCGGGCTTCGGCTGCTTCGCCTTGCCCTCCTTGTGCTCGCCGCCCGCGTCGGCGCCGTCCAGGGTGCGGTCGTCCTTGAGCGAGGCCCAGAGCGCGTCGGCGTCCGGTTCCACGATGGCGACGCGCTGCCCCTCGTACCGCCAGGGGATCGTGATGAACTGGGTGTTGTGCAGGTCGATGTCCTTGAGGGACATCGCGAACGACAGGAGCTTGTCGGCGGAGCCGAGCCCCGGGTCCACGGTCATGGACTTGGTGGCAGCCTCGGCGAGCGGCAGCAGCTTGGTCGGCGTGAAGCCCTCGTCCTTCACCTTCTTGAGCAGGCTGGAGACGAACGCCTGCTGGCGCTTGATGCGCCCGATGTCGGAGCCGTCGCCGATGCCGTGCCTGATCCGTACGTAGTCCAGGGCCTTCTGCCCCGAGACGCTCTGCTCGCCCTTGCTGAACAGCTTCGCGCCGCGCGTGGTGCGGTGCGGGTTGAGGTTGCCCTGGTAGACGTCCTTGGGCAGGCACACGTCGACGCCGCCGACGACGTCGGTGAGCGAGGCGAAGCCCTTGAAGTCGATGACGACGGTGTGGTCGACGCGCAGTCCGGTCAGCTTCTCGACCGTGTTCTGGGTGCAGGCCGGATTGCCCTTGGCGGTCTGGCCCACCGAGTAGGCCGCGTTGAACATCGTGTGGGGCTGTTCCTGGGTCCAGCTCCCGTCGGGGAGCCTGCACGGCGGGATGGTCACCAGGGTGTCGCGCGGGATGGAGACGGCGACGGCATGCCGGTGATCGGCGTAGACGTGCAGCAGGAACGCGGTGTCGGAGCGCCCGATGTCGTCCTTGTCCCCGCCGCCGAGCGCGGAGTTGCCGCCGGTGCGCGCGTCGGAACCGATGACGAGGACGTTCTCGCCCTTGGACGACGCGGCGTCCGGACGGTTCTTGGCGAGCCCGTCGGCGTCGAACGTCTCGATGTTCCCCGAGAGCCGCAGATAGATCCAGCCGCCGCCCGCCAGGGCGAGGACGAGCAGCGAAAGGGCGATGCCGAGTACGAGCCGCAGCCGCCTGCGCCGCTTCCTGCCGTGCCGGGACGGCGGGGCCTTCCGCCTGCGGCGCGCCGGATTCTCCTGTCGGCCGGTCGTCATGAGTGCGCCCTCGAATCGCTCATGCGGAGGGGAGGACTGACCCGCCCCTTAGTTGTACAGTTGCGCAATGTAGCAACCATCAAGAGGCGGAAATGAGGTGGGTGGGTTGCTCCGCAACGCACTGGAGCCGTGGCATCTGCTGCTCGTGGCGATCGTGGTCGTCGTGCTGTTCGGCTCGAAGAAGCTGCCGGACACGGCGCGCTCGCTCGGCAAGTCGATGCGGATCCTCAAGAGCGAGGCGAAGGCGATGAAGGCCGACGGGGAGGCCGCGCCCGAGGCGACGGTCCTCAGGACGGAGCAGACCGAGACGGCGACGGAGCGGCCGACGACCCCTGCCGAGCCGACTCCCCCTGTCAAGCCGTAGCCGAAGGACCGCCCCGGTTCAGACGTCGGCCGGGTCCCGCTGGGTGAAGCGGTGCCACCAGTGGTGCCGTCGCGGGTGCACGGCGCGGCCGAGACGGCGGCCCAGGACGAGGTAACCCAGCAGCGCCCCGGCCGTGTTGAGGATGACGTCGTCGATGTCGAAGGTGCGTCCGGTCACGAACGCGCCCTGCGCCAGCTCGACGAGCGCCATGGTCAGCGCCGTGGCGACGCCCACCCGCACCAGGCCGCGGGCGCGCGGCAGCACCACGGGCAGCAGCAGCCCGAACGGCACGCCCAGCAGGACGTTCCCGCCGAGCTGCTTGACGGTGTCGCGGAAGGCGGGCTGTTCGAGATAGCCGCCGATCGAGTCGCCCGGGGTGAAGTTGCTGTGGGTCAGCGCCTCGGAGGCCGCGGACGGCTCAAGCGTCAGGCGGGCGAGCACCACCGCGAACCCGACCATGCCGACGAAGGCCACCAGCATGGTCGCCGCCCTGGCCCACGGCGACAGGGGTGCCGCGCGCCGGGACGCCACGCCACTCGTTTCCTCGGGCTGATTCGGCTTCTTGGAACGACCTCTCCGTGCCATCAGTGCCTCCAGGTAGGTCCGTGCCCGCCGGTTCAGCCCGGCTCGGTGCGGCCGAACAGGCCCGCGTGGCCCGGCGGGAGTTGGATGAGGATGCGGCGAAGCAGCGCGTCGTCGGCCGCCTCCGCGAGCGTGCCGAGTACGGCGGTGACCGCGCGGCGCGCACCGGCCGTGTCGTCCCCCGTGCGCGAGGCCACCGCGTCGACGAACTCCGTGGCGGTCAACGGCTCGCTCGCGGGTTCCGCGTCGGCGAGCAGGGGCCCGCACCGCTGGGGGAGCAGCCGGGCCAGATCGGTACGGTCGTCGCCCACCAGGTGGGCGCCCAGAATGACCAGGACGTTCTCCACGGCGCCCGCCGCCTGCTGACGGTTCGTGAAGTCACCGCGCTCGCGCACCTGATCGAGCAGTGCTTCCAGGGACGTGTCCATGCTGATTCCTCCCGGTCCGGTTCTGGCTCCGAATACCCGGACCTGGCGGTCTGATGTCTGCCGCGCGCCTCTGGAGCAACAACGTCCCCCGCAGGGATGACGTGTTCGAGGAACGACAAAGGCCCCGGACTCCGCAGTGCGGAGTCCGGGGCCTGTCTTGAGCTCTGGAGCGCTGGGCAGGCCTTGCACCTGCATCTCCCCACAGGAAGTGGGGCGTCTTTCCTTGGACGACCAACGCCGGTCCCTCGACCGGAACTCCGGCGCGAGGTGGCAGGTTTGATCCTAGCCCATCCGGGAGATGGTTTCGAACCGCCGGGTTTTCGTCCGCCTGATGGCCCCTCAGGACCCGATGGCGTACTCCGTGAAGTGCCCGCGGGCCTCGAACCCGAGGCGCTGGTAGACGGGTTCGCCCTCGGCGGACGCCTGGAGGACCGCGGTCGCGTACCCCGCGTCGCGCCCGGTGCGCAGGGCGGCCAGGGTGATGGCGCCGCCGTAGCCGCGGCGGCGCTCGTCGGCGAGCGTGGAGATGTTGTAGATCCCGGCGACGCCGGCGTGCAGGAAGGCCTCGGCCGAGCAGACCGGGCGTCCTCCCGCGTACCCGATGAGGTAGCGGGCCGGGCAGTCCGCGGCCAGGGCCCAGGGGGCGGCGTCGGCGAAGAAACGGCGGACGGTCGCGGCGGGCGGGTCCCAGTTCGCCGCCAAGACGGCGGCGTAGTCGGCGAGTTGCCCGGTGGTGGTCACCGGACGGATGTCCAGTCCTTCGGCGTACGCGGCGGGCAGCGCGCCGCGCAGGTCCCGCCACATCCCGGTCTCGGTCTCCGACGCCCGGAGGCCGAAGGACGCCAGGTGCTCGGCGAGATCGCCGGGCGCCGATGCGGGGCCGACCCACCAGGAGAAGGGGCGGCCGGTGCGGGTCAGCGTCCCGACCGTCTCCGCGACGCGTTCCCGGGCGGACCCGGGGGTGAAGCGGGCGGCCGCGACGATGTTGAAGGTGTCGTCGCGGAGCCCGCTGTCGGCGACCAGCAGATCACCGGTCTCGGTGACGGAGGCGCCCGCGAGGTTCCGGTGCAGATGACAGGCGTGCTCGGCGAGGTTCCGCTCCATGCGGAGCGGCAGGTCGGTCTCGGCTTCGGTCATGGTGCCGCAGCCTTGCCGTCGGGGATCACCTGGCTCCTACTTGTTCGGGTCCCGGAAGCGGCCGAACGCCTTCGTGAGGGCGCTCAGCGGTGAGCCCTCCGCCTTGACGTGGCCCGGCGCGGGGGAGCGGAGCGTGCCGTCGCCCCCGGCCGAGTCGGCCAGCGCGGCCTGTGCCGCCTCGGCCGCCTCCCGGTACAGGTCGCAGGACTGCGTCATGGCTTCGAGCGCCTCGGCGTACTTGGTGACCATCCCCTGGGCGTGGACCAGCTCCTCGTCCTGGGTGAGCAGGTGCCAGCCCTGGCGAAGCCGCGTCAGGGCGCGCTCCGCGTCGGCGGTCAGCGGGCGCGGCAGCGCGGCGAACTCCTTGATCCTGTCGAGCAGTTCGGTCGGCTCGGAGCCGTCGAGGAAGACGCTGCGGACGGTGAAGCGGTCCACGTCGTAGTCGGGCTCCCGCGGGGACGAGGGCAGGACGACGGCGCCGCCGCGCGGCATCCGCACGCTCAGCTCGCGCTTCATCGCGAAGTCGGCGATCTGCGCCTGCTCCGGAGTGCCCCGGTGTTCGACCACCCGGTGGCGCAGGCCCGGCGGCAGGAAGACGGAGACGGGCTGCTGGCCCGCCGCGTCCGGTGTCATCGCCTCGTGCACCACGACGTGGACGTACCAGCTCTCCCGGGCGCACTCCCGCAGCCTGCGGCGCAGTTCGTCGTCGTCCTTCGGCAGGTGGTTCGTCGTCCGCAGGCGCACGTCGGCCGCCGTGTCGTGGTCCCAGGCGACGCGCTCGCTGTCGGGCCAGAACATGGTGGCGGGCGAGGGCCAGCTCAGGTCCCAGGCCTGCTCGGCCTCGGCGGCGAGCACCCAGGTGACGCCCTCGCCCTCCTTGCGGCGGGCCTCCGGGTCGTACGTCGTGAGCTGCGCGCGCACCGTGACGTCCTCGGCCGCCTGCCAGCGGGCCTCGAAGAGACGGCGGGCAGAGGGGCCGGGGTCGGCGGACTCGTCCCGCGGGTGCAGGACGGTGGAGCGGGCGGCTTCGACGGGGTCGAGCTCCAGGAAGTCATCGAGCACCCCGGCCGCCTTGAGGGCGATCAGGTTGCGTCGGACGTCCTGCTCGGGCTCGGGCCCGAAGTGGCGCCCGCGCCCGAGCCACGCGGTGTCGGGGACGGTGGTCGATGAGGTGCTGTTTTTGGCCATGGATTCGTTCTGTGTGTGGTCGGGGCCCGACCAGTATGGTCCGTGAATCTGTAGAGGGAAGCGCTACCCCGTCCACGGAGAAAACCACCTGCGTTGTTCGGGGGCTCAGCGCAGGCGGCGTACGAAGCCGTCGAAGTGGCTGTTCGTGTCGTCGCGGACGAGCTGGGCCGACTCACTGGACAGGCCCGCGTACCGGGCGTCGGCGCCCACGGAAGAGACCGAAACGGCGAGGTCCGTGACGGGCCCGCCGTTGACGGACTCGCTGACCAGCCGGGTGCCGCCGGTGCGCAGGTCGCGGAGGTAGACGTTGGCAGGGCCGAGCCGCCCCTCCGTCAGGCGCGGATCCGCGTGGTACGCCACGTACCTGCCGTCCGGGCTGATCTCGGGCTCGCGCACCCGGTCCTCGCCCGCGGGACCGGCCTTGACGCGCCGGGTGACGTCCTTGCGCAGGTCGCGGACGTAGACGGTGGACGCGGAGCTCGGCGTCTCGCCCGGGACCAATTCCTCGTCGCCCCAGTAGTCGAAGGCGATGGTCCTGCCGTCGGCGGACAGTGAAGCGGGCATCGCGTACCGCGCGGCGGGGGTGCCGTCCGGCTTCACGTTGACCTGCTCCTCCGTGCCCGTACGACGGTCGTGGACCAGCGTGCGGCCGCACGAGCTGCGCGGCACGAGCTGGGTGTACGCCACGTAGCGGCCGTCGGCGCTCAGGCCCTGGAGGAGCGCGGGGTTGTCCGGGCGCGCCCGGTTGGTGACCCGCTCCACGGCGCCGGTGCGGCGGTCCAGGACGTACACGGCTCCGAAGAGGTCGGGCGGGTCGGTCTCCATCCGGTCGGCCTTGGCGTTGAAGGCGATGAAGCGGGCGTCGGCCGACATGGTGGCGTTGGCCGCGTAGGCGGTGCCTCCGTCGAGGGCGACGCTCATCCGCTTCGTGCTGCCGGTGCGCCGGTCGTGCAGGTAGATGTCGTCGCCCGCGCCGTCCGGGGGAGGGGTGTCCCAGTGCGTCAGGTTCCTGGCGTGGGAGCGGAACAGGACGTACCTGCCGTCGGCGCTGATGGCCTGCGCGGACGAGTCCCCGTCACCCTGGACGCCGTCCGAACCGACGCTGACCCGGTCGACGGTGCCCTTGCGCAGGTCGCGTACGAAGACGTCGGAGAAGTGGTTGGTGTCGCCGGGCACCAGGTTGGCGGCGTCGGCCGTGAAGACCGCGAAGCGGCCGTCGGCGCTGATCCGCGGGCCGAACGCGTCGCCGTCCGCCTGTTCGCCCGAGGTCGATGTGGTGATGCGGTCGGTCGTGGCCGCCTTCGTGGTCGCCTTCGTGGTCGCGTCCGCGGTCGCTGTCCCGGCCGGTGGCCGCGGTGCCGTCGCGGCCGGTGCCACCGACAGCGCGACCAGTGCCCCCGCGAGCGCCGCGACGCACGCGGCACGCATGGTTCCGTGCACGATTTCCCCCCGTG
Source organism: Streptomyces kanamyceticus (assembly GCF_008704495.1). Lineage (NCBI taxonomy): Bacteria > Bacillati > Actinomycetota > Actinomycetes > Kitasatosporales > Streptomycetaceae > Streptomyces > Streptomyces kanamyceticus. The sequence continues at coordinate 2,196,136 of NZ_CP023699.1, read as the reverse complement.
TTCCCCTGTGTCCCCGTTGACGCATGCTCCCCCGGCCCCGCGCCGAGGGCTCTCCACGAGACAAGCGCACCGCATCGCACCGCACCGGGTCAATCCCCCGAAGTGAGTACAACCCGGGCGCGACTTCAGGCGTCCGCGAGAGATCGCGGCGGGTGGGTCCTGGAGCGGCCGAGCAGGTCCTGGCCGTCTTTGTATCGGGCGGGTATCAGGCGGCGCTCGGCCGTTCATCGAGTCGGGCGCCAGGCCCGTGTCCGCCGTGCTGAGCCGCGGGCGTGCCCGATCTCTGGCCTATCGTTCCTCCCAGGGCCCCGCCCGAACCGCCTGAAACACCTGCACATGCCACCCGAACTGGAGTGATCCGCCCGTGTCCTCGTCCGCCCCGGCCCCGGAACCGCCGCGCCCCGTGCGCGTGCTGCTGGTCGAGGACGACGACCTGATGCGGAGGTCGTTCACGGTCGCCCTGGAGCGCTACGGCTACGCGATGCGAGCCGCCGCCGACGGCCTCACCGGCCTCGAAATCTTCCGTGACGAACCCTTCGACCTGCTGATCCTCGACGTGATGCTGCCCGGTCTCGACGGGATCGGGCTGTGTCGCAGGGTCCGGGAGACCAGCCTGGTGCCGGTCCTCATGATGTCCGCCAGGGGCGACGGCCTCGACGTCGTCGCGGGTCTGGAGGCCGGGGCGGACGACTACGTGGTCAAGCCGGTGGACACCTACGTACTCGTGGCCCGCATCCGCTCGCTGCTGCGGCGGGCGACCTACGCGCCCGCCCCGGGGCAGGGTCCTGAGCGGGCCGCGCGCCAGGAGGAGGCACCGGCACCGGCCGACAGCGACGTGCTGGTCTTCGGAGACCTCACCGTCGACACCGGAGGGCTTGAGGTCTCCGTCTCAGGAAAGCCCGTCGCGCTGACCCCGACCGAGCTGAAGCTGCTGCTCGCGTTCGCGGAGCAGCCGGGCATCGTCCTGGCGCGGCACACGCTCCTGAGGGACGTGTGGGAGTACGGCTGGGACGGCGACAGCCGGGTCGTGGACCTGTGCGTCCAGCGGCTGCGCGGCAAGCTGGGCCGGGACCGGATCGAGACGGTCCGCGGCTTCGGCTACAAGCTCAGGCGATGAGACAGGCGCGCCCCCGCTCCCGGCCGCGAGGCCCGGCTCGCGTACCCCTGCGATGGAAGATCGCCGCGCTTGCCGCGGCCACGGCCTGCCTGGTCACGGCGGTGGTGGGGGTGCTGGTGCACGTATGGTCCGCGCGGGACATCAGGGAGCGGGCCGAGGCGGAAGCCTTCAACACGCTGTACTCGGCCATGGAGACCTACCGGCGCACCGGAACCCTCACCGGCGGTGCCGAGCTCGACCCCGCCGAACTGCCCGCCGAACTGAGGCACCTGTCCGACCGCGACCGGCACACCGCGTACGACGGGCGGATCGACAACAACGTGGGTCCGCGCGTCTGGGCCGCCCAGCGCGTCCCCGGCGGGGGCGGCCGGGTCCTCGCCACCCGGGTCAACATGAGCTCTGAGCTCCACACCCTGCGCAGGCTCGACGTGGTCATGGTCGTGGCCTCGCTGGTCGCGCTCGCCGCGGCCACGCCCCTGACCGTCTACGGCGCCGGGCTGCTCGGGCGCAGGCTGCGGCGGGTCTCCGAGACCGCGGACCGGATCTCCACCGGGGACCTGGACGCCAGGACGGGGCACACCAAGGGCCGCGACGAGGTGGCCGACATCGCCGCCACCGTCGACCTCATGGCCGACAGCCTCAGCCGACGGCTGCGCACCGAGCGGCAGTTCACCGCGGACGTGGCCCATGAGCTGCGCACGCCCGTCGGCGGTCTGCTGGCCGCGGCCGATCTGCTGCCGTCCGGCGAGACGGAGGATCAGCTCCGGGCCAGGGTGCGCGATCTGCGCGACCTGGTCGAGGACCTCCTTGAGGTCTCACGGCTCGACGCCGGGGCGGAACAGCCGGTACGCGCGCGTGTCCCGCTCGCCGAGGTCGTCGCCGACGCGGTGGCGCGCACGGGGCTCGATACGGAGGTCAGGGACGTCACCGGTGGCGCGGAACCCGTGGAGACCGATCCGCGCCGTCTCGAACGGATCGTCGGCAACCTCGTCGTCAACGCCCACCGGCACGGGGGCACTCCGGTGCGGGTCACGGTCGGGGGACGCACCGTCGTCGTACGCGACCACGGCCCCGGCTTCCCCGACGAGCTGCTGCGGGACGGACCGCGCCGTTTCCACACGGGCGCGAAGGAACGCGGCTCGGGTCACGGCCTCGGTCTCACCATCGCCCTCGGCCAGGCCCGCCTCCTCGGCGCCGAACTGCGCCTGGCCAACGCCCCGGACGGCGGCGCCGTCGCCACGCTGCGCCTGCACGACTGACGCGCGGTGGAGCGGCCCTTGATACGCGGCTGCTGACATCCCGATACGTCCCCCGGACACCTTGTGGTGTGCGCCTTTCCGGAACCCGGATGACGCACCTGTGACACCGCACCCGTGCCACCGCACCCGTCACACCGCACCCGCAAGAGGAGTCCCCGTGCCCGCCGAAGCCCTCGACCCGTTCGCCCCGCACCCGGCCGCCGCCGCCGGAATCGCGGCCGCCACCACCGACCTGTCGAAGTCCTACGGCAGCGGCGACACCCGCGTCGTCGCCCTGGACCGGGTCAGCATCTCCTTCAGGGAGGGGGAGTTCACCGCGATCATGGGCCCCTCCGGCTGCGGCAAGTCCACCCTGATGCACTGCGCCGCCGGGCTCGACTCGTTCAGCTCCGGGTCCGTCCGCATCGGCACCACCGAACTGGGCTCGCTCGACGACCGGCGGCTCACCACGTTGCGCAGGGACCGGATCGGCTTCATCTTCCAGGCTTTCAACCTGCTGCCGACGCTGACCGCCCTGGAGAACATCACGCTGCCGCTGACCATCGCGGGACGCGGTCCCGACCCGCGGTGGCTGGAGCGCGTGATCTCCATGGTCGGGCTCTCGGGGCGGCTCGGTCACCGTCCCGCACAGCTCTCCGGCGGGCAGCAGCAGCGAGTGGCGGTGGCCAGGGCGCTGGTCTCCAAGCCCGCGATCGTCTTCGGCGACGAGCCCACCGGCAACCTCGACTCCCGTGCGGGGGCCGAGGTGCTCGGCTTCCTGCGCGACTCGGTGCGCGAGCTGAACCAGACGGTCGTCATGGTCACCCACGACCCCGTCGCCGCGGGCTACGCGGACCGCGTGGTCTTCCTCGCCGACGGCCGCCTGGTCGACGAGATGGCGCAGCCCACCCCCGAGCGGGTCCTGGACCGGATGAAGGAGTACGACACCCGCTCCCGCACGAGCTGACCCGCCCGTACGCGAGGGCCGGTCAAGCCGCCCGTACGCCACCTCAGAACAGGATCCGCACCCTCATGCCCCGCACCCCCATGCTCCGTATCGCCCTGCGCAACGTGTTCGCGCACAAGGCCCGCCTCCTGATGACCGCCTTCGCGGTCATGCTCGGGGTCACCTTCATCTCCGGCAGCCTCGTCTACGGCGACAGCCAGAACCGTGCCGCCACCGCCCGCGCCACCGACGGCTACGAGCGCGTCGCCGTCAGCGTCGCCTCCGACGTGGTCCCTTCGAGCGGCGGCAGGGCGGCCGGGATCGACGCCCGCACCGTACGGAAGCTGGCGAAGCTCCCCGGTGTCTCCGTCGCCGCGGGCCGGGTCGACGGCTTCGCGGCCGTGGACGACCGCGCGGGCCGCCTGCTCGGCCACGGGTCCCACCGGGGCGGCAACTTCGCCCCGGGAGCCGATGGCACCGACCCCGCCTACCACTTCACCCGGGGGGCGGGACCGACCCGCGACCGCACCGTCGCCCTCGACGAGAGCACCGCGGCGAAGGGCGGCTACCGCGTCGGCGACACCGTGCGCGTCGGTACGGACAAGGGCGCCGCCTCGTACACGCTCAGCGGCGTCTTCCGGGCCGACGGGACCAAGCTGCCCTCCGGCGGCAGCCTGACGCTGTTCACCGCGGAGAGTGCCCAGCGGCTCTTCCTCGCGCCCGGCCGCTATCAGAACGTCGAACTCACGGCCGGTCCCGGCGTCGACGTCCCCCAACTCCTCAGCCGCGTCGAAGCGGTGCTGCCCGCGGGCACCAGCGCGGTCACCGGGGCGCGGCTCGGCCAGATCGAGGCGCGGCTCGCCGCCGGTGACAGCGACACCATGAGCCAGATCATGGTCGGCTTCGCCGCGGTCGCGCTGTTCGTCGCCGCGTTCCTGATCTCCAACACCTTCACCATGCTGATCGCCCGGCGCACCAGGGAACTGGCCCTGATGCGCGCCGTCGGCGCCTCGCGCACGCAGGTGCGGCGCGTCCTGCTGACCGAGTCCCTGCTCGTCGGCGCGGTCGCCTCCGCCGCCGGACTCGTCGTCGGCATCGGGGCCGCCGCCCTGCTCCAGAAGCTCTTCGCCCCCGCCGAAACCCCCGCCGCCCCGCTGGTCCTCGCCCCGACGAGCGTGCTCGTCCCGCTGCTGACCGGCACCGCGCTGACCGTGCTCGCGGCCTGGCTGCCGAGCCGCCGTGCCATGGCCGTCCCGCCCGTCGCCGCGCTCGCCGCGGCCGAGCCCGCGGCGCCCGCGCGCACCGGCTCCCGGCGCACCGTGTTCGGCGCCGCGCTGCTGCTCACCGGCACCGCCGCAGTCGTCTACGGCGCGCTCACCACGGGGCAGGACGCGAGGACCGTCATCGGTGGCGGCGCCGCGCTCGTCGTCACCGGGGCGATCACCCTCGTCCCGCTCCTGGCCAGGCCGTTCGTCGCCCTGCTGCGGCCGCTCCTGGCCCGCGTCCACCCGGTGCACGGCGACCTCGCGGCCCGCAACACCGTGCGCGACCCGCGCCGCACCGGCGCCACCGCCGCCGCGCTCGCCATCGCCCTGGCCCTGGCGTCGGGCCTGTCCGTGCTCGGCGCGTCCGCGACCCAGTACCTCGACCGCGCGACGACCCACGACTTCACCGCCGACTATCTGGTGAAGCCCGCCGAGGGCGGCATGCGGATGACCCCCGAGTCCGCCGCGCCGCTCGAGAAGCTGCCCGGCGCGCGGTTCAGCCCGCTCAACCAGTCCACCGACTACCGCGTCGGCGGCGTCTCCTCGGTCCTGACGGGCGTCGACCCCGCCACCATCGGCCGACTGCTGCGCTACGACGTGGTCGAAGGATCTCTGGACCGCCTTGCCGAGGGGCAGGTCGCCGTCGCCGACTTCAAGGCGAGGCAGGCCGGTTGGCACGTCGGTCAGACCCTGCCGCTGGAGCGCGGGGGCGGCAAGCGGGGCAGCGTCACCATCGGCGCCGTCTACCGGGCGGACGAGCAGAGCGACCTGATGCCGAGCATCACCGCACCGGACTCGCTCGTCGCCCGCTACGACTCCGCCCCGAACACCGCGGGGATCCTCGTCGCCACCGACGGCGGACCCGGCCGTGCCGCGCTCGCCGGTGTCGGCCACGCCCTCGGCGACAACCCGGCCCTCGCCGTCCTCGACGAGGACGGCATCCGGGCCCAGGACACCAGCGGCATCGGCGACCAACTCAACCTCTTCTACGCCCTGTTGAGCATGGCCCTGGTGATCGCGGCCCTTGGCATCGCCAACACGCTCGCGATGTCCGTACGCGAACGCCGCACGGAGATCGGCACGTTGCGGGCCCTCGGCATGGACCGCGCGGGGGTGGCCGGGATGATCCGCGTCGAGGCCCTGCTCGTCGGCGCGCTCGGCGCTGCCGTCGGCACGCTCACCGGCGTCTTCCTCGGCTGGGCGCTCGGCCGCACGCTCCAGGAGAGCGTCGTGGGCTACGCCCTCGTCATCCCCTGGGGGCGCCTCGCCCTCGGGGTGCTGCTGGCCCTGGCGGGCGCGCTGCTCGCCTCCGTCGGACCGGCCCGCAGAGCGGCCAGGGGCCCGAACGCCCTGGTGTTCAGCGGACGTTGACGGACCTGAGCAGTTCCTTGACGTCCGGGTCGTCCAGCGAGTCGAGCAGGCTCTTCCACAGGTCCAGGTTGGCGGTCGCCCACGGCAGATAGCGGGCGCGCGCGTCCGGGTCGTAGAAGTAGATGCCCTCCTCGACCAGCGGAGCCTGCTCGTCGACGATCTTGCGGGCCAGCTGCCCCAGGCTGATGTCGTTCTCCGCGAGATAGCGGTGGGAGAGGACGACGGGGGTGATCGGTACGGCCTTGAAGAGCGTGTCGGCGTCGCTGAGCGCCGCCCCCTCGGGGGAGATCTCGCAGGTGCGCGATGCGGTGTGGGACTCGGCGATCACGGCTTCGATGCGGTCGATCTCCGCGTCGGTGAACCCGCTGCGGCGCAGCTGGTGCGCGCGCAGCGATTCGCCCGCGGAGGGCTCGGAGTTCTTGCGCACCAGGTAGTTGAGGTCGTGCACGAGGGCCGCGGCCGCCACGATCTCGGTGTCGGAGCCGTTGCGCCGGGCGAACTCCACGCCTTTGGCGGCGACGAAGGCGATGTGGTGCCAGCCGTGGAACGGGAGGCGGTCGTCGTGCTCGGTGCAGAGCTTGCGGACGATGCCGCGCAGCGTCACCACGCGCCCGGTCTCGAAGTCCTGTGCGGTCACTGGCTCTTCCTCTCGTGGGGGCGGCCCAGTACCGAACGCAAGGTGCGCCAACGGGCTTCCACAGGATAGTGATAACGCAGCGTGCCGGTGCGTGTGCCGAGCGGTGCGTCGGGTGACGTGCTGAGCGAGGTGCTGTACGCGCGCGTCGGGCGCTCCTGCGCGATCAGGGTCACGGTGCCCTCACGGGCGCGGGTGACGTTGTGCCAGTCGTCGGGGGTCAGCGTGTAGGTGGCGCCGGGCGCCAGGAACTCCGGACGGACGTCGGTGACCCGCGCCCGGTCCTGGCCCACAGGATCGACCAGGAAGCGCGTGTGCAGGTAGCCGCCGGTGAGGATCAGCGAGGTGAAGCCGTAGCGGTGGTTGTGCGGAGCCTCCACGTAGGCGGCGTCGACCAGGTCGGGAGGCTTGTACTCGTGCAGCCAGAGGGTGAGCCCTGAGCGCGGGCCGCGGTAGAGGTTCCATTTGAAGTGGGTGGGCGTCTCGCGCGAGTTGACGAGCATGCTGTCGAACGCGGCCCTGGGTAATCGGTTCAGGCTGCGGCGCAGCGCCTCCAGACGGCAGTGGAACCCCGCGAGGACGGCGCGGACGTGCTCGCCGCCGTCGTCGGAGGCCGACGCGCCGCGCGGACCCGGTAGCCGTTCGAGGGCCTGGGCCAGCTCGTACACCTCGGGGAGGGCCTGCGCCATGGCCATCTCAGGTGCTCGCGGTCATCATCTGCGGCGCGGTATCCCTCCGGAACTCCTCGTACCGGTCGCGGAATTCCAGGAACGCGGCATGGCTGAGCTGGACGCCGAGCTGCTGGAGGAAGGAGCAGTACTCGAACTCCGAGAGGTTCTTGGGGACTTCGAACTTGATCGCGTACGGCGATGAGAGCAGCCGACTGCATTCCCGCTGATTCGTCTGGTAAAGAAGTGAACCCTTGTTGAAGCGAAGCCCCAGCGGGAACGGGAAGGTCTCGTTCTCCGTGTCGGTGAACAGGGCCAGATAGATCTCGTCGTCGAAGATCTCGACGCGGTCCAGATTGGGGTCCGCCGTCAGGCATATCTCGAAGCGGTCGAAGCGCATGCGGGTCAAATAGGCGCCGACCAGGGTGAGGTGCACACCGTCGACCAGCGCCTGGCGCGCCTGCTCGAAGGTCATGCCGTCGCGGTAGGCCATCTCGCGCCGCGCCCGGCTGTCCATGGCCGCGGGCCGCGTGGGGTCGGCGACGATGAGCCGGACGTCCCTGGGGATGGTGTTCAGGGAGGCGAGGCGGCAGATCGCGTACTTCCCCGTGAGGCCGCGGAACGTGTACTGCGTCGAGGAGCGCATGCTCAGATTGACGTCGCGGTTGAACCGGACGTCCGGTGTCCTGCTGGCCGGGTACTGCGTGGTCGGTACGTAGTTCTCCTGCATGGACCGGTAGGTGCGGGTCAGCTCCTCGCCCGCCTTCGCGATCTCCGCGATCACGGCGTCCTTGACGGTGGTCCCGAGGAACCGCTCGTACTGCCGTGTGGTGAGGGCGACTTGGGCGAAGGCGAATATCGCCGCGCCGAGAACACCGGTGGCGAGGGCGATCCAGAATTCCTCGGTCCGCCCGGTGCTGCGCACCGATAAGGCGTACATTCCGGCCGCGGCCAGACTCATGACGAGCAGCAGGACGCCCGTACGGTTGAAATACAACTCACGCAACAGAAGGCCCACTTGGCGCGAGTGATCGCCGCGCGTGTCCCCGTTTCCACCTGGCATGGCAGAACCTCCCCCGGCGGATGGGGTATCCGCACTCTTGCAGGTTAACGGCTGGATTGCCCCGGCAGCAGGGTCTGTTCCGGAACGTGCGCAATTGGTCCGGGAGGAGAATCCTTTACCCTGGATGTGACGCGCGTCACATTGATATGCCGATGGGTCCGCCGAACGCCCCCGGTCTAAGCCGAGGACGACGGAGCACCGCGGAAGGAGCCACGGCCATGGACCGTGAACAGGCACTGGAGTGGACGAAGGCGGAGCGGCTCGGCATCGCCGACTTCCTCGAAGAACTGGACACCGAGGACTGGCGTAAGGACTCGCTCTGCACCGGCTGGACGGTCCGCGACGTGGCGGCGCACCTGACGCTCTCCACCCGCACCACCCTCCTGGACCTGCTGAAAGGCGCGGTCGGAGCGCGCTTCGACTGGGAGCGCATGGAGTACGACAAGGCCAGGGAGCGGGCGGCGCGGTACACCCCGGCGGAACTCGTCGCGCAGATCCGCGAGACGGCGGGCTCCCCGCGCCGCGCCCCCATGTCCGCCCCGCTGGACCCCCTCACCGACTTCCTGGTCCACGGCCAGGACATCGCCCGCCCCCTGGGCCGTACCCGCCCCATGCCGGGCCCGCAGACGGTCGCGGCCCTGGACCACGTGGTGGCCAGCCCCTTCTACGGAGCGAAGAAGCGACTGCGCGGGGTGCGCCTGGTGGCGACGGACGCGGACTGGTCGACGGGCACGAGTGCGCGTACGGGTACGGACGCGGGACCGGCGGAGGCGCGGGGCCCCGCGGGTGACCTGCTCCTCGTGGTGACGGGGCGAAGGGCGGGGCTCGCGGCGGTCACGGGGGCGGGGGCGGAGCGGCTGAGGGAGAGGCTGGGGGAGCGGTAGGGGAGGCGGCCGTCCTAGCGCTCCTCCCGCGGGGCGAGCGCGTGGGCGACTCCGGCGTGCAGGTCCGTTTCGTAGCCGCTGCGGTACGCCCGTTCGTAGGCGTGGTCGCCCAGGGCCAGGCGGGTCTCTTGTTCACAGGTCAGGCGCGCCGCGGTCATGGAGGGGACGCCCGCCTGGGAGCGGCCCAGGGTGTCCCACAGCTGGCTGGCGAGGCCCAGGAGCCAGGCGGCGTCCGGGTGTTGGCCGAGGGCGGTGGCGGCGCGGGCCAGGGATTCCAGGGCCAGGCCGCTGCCCACGCCGTCGCGCAGCCGGTGCTTGACGAGCAGCGCGGCCCTGGCGTGCGCCCGCGCCTCGGGGAACCGGCCGAGGGCCAGCTCGGCCTGGGCGCGGACGAAGTCGCCCCAGGCGCGCATGCAGCGCTCGCCGCTCCCCTCGCAGGCGGCGCTCAGCTCGTCCAGCCAGCCGATGGCCTCCTCGAAGCGGCCCTTGGCCACGAGGGTGTGAGAGCCGAAGACGAGCGCGGCCAAGGGGTACAGGGCGAGCGGCCGCGCACGCCAGTCGGTGGCGAGCAGCTCCTCGGCCAGGGACACCCCCAGCGTCAGATCGCCGCGCAGCGCCGCCACCCGCAGCTCGGTGGCCTTCGCGTACGTCTGTTCCGTCTCGTTGGAGGAGCCGGAAGAGCCGGAGGGGGTGGAGGGATCGAAGGAGGAGGCGGCGAGCGCGGTGCATTCGGCGGCCCGTTCCTCCAGGGCGGGCAGATCGCCCAGGTAGACGAGCACGGGACCGCTGGCGTACAGGGCCTTCGCCCGCGCGCGGGAGGGGGCGGTGTCGGCGGCCAGGGCCCGGTCCAGATAGTGCCTGCCCTCCTTGACGAACCCGCAGCCGTGCCAGAAGAACCACAGCGCGGCGGCCAGCTCCAACGCGGTGTGTTCCTCGTCCGTCTCGGTCAGGCCCTGCTCCAGGGCGGCGCGGAGGTTGTCGTGTTCGGCGGTCATCCGGTCGAACCAGGCGAACTGGTCGGGTCCGATCCAGGCCGCGTCGCCCCAGCGGGCGAGCGCCAGGTAGTGGTCCCGGTGGCGGCGCCGCAGCTCGTCCTCCTCGCCGAGTCCGCGCAGCCAGAAGGCGCCGTGCTCGCGGATGGTGTCCAGCATCCGGTACCGCTCACCGGCCCCGGTCGGCACCCAGCCGAGCAGCGACTTGTCGACCAGGGCGCCCAGCAGATCGGGGACCTCCGCGGCGGGCAGCAGCTCGTCGGCGCACACCTGCCGGACCGCTTCGGCGTCGAAGGTCCCCGCGAAGACCGAGAGCCGGGCCCAGGTCAGGCGTTCGGTGGGGGTGCACAGCTGGTGGCTCCAGCCGATGGCGGTGCGCAGCGCCTGGTGCCAGGGCGGATCGGCGTCGAAGTCCTCCTTCTCGGTGTTGCCGAGGGTCGCGTAGCGATCGGCGAGGTGGCGGTTGAGCTCGGCGAGCGGCAGCTCGCGCAGCCGGGCCGCGGCCAGTTCGAGGGCGAGCGGCAGCCCTTCCAGACGTCGGCAGAGCCGCCCGGCCTCGGCACGGTCGGCCGCGGTGAGCGTGAAACCGGGTACGGCTTCGGCGGCTCGCTCGGTGAGCAGCACCAGCGCGTCCGCCGCCTCTCCTCCGGGATCGGAGCCGTCGCCGGAGCCGTCGTCGGCGGGGACCGGCAGCGGATCGAGGGTGAGGGCCTCCTCGGCCGGAAGGCCGAGCGTGCGGCGGCCGGTGACCAGGAACCGCAGCCCCGGCGCGGCGGCGAGCAGCGGCACCACCGCCGAACGGCACTCCTCCACCAGGTGCTCGCAGGTGTCGAGCACCAGCAGCAGCTCGCGGTCGGCCAGGTACTCGGCCACCACCTCCAGCATGGGCCGGGTGGACTGGTCGGCCAGCGGCAGCGTCTCGGCGATGGCGTACGGCAGCACCTGGCTCGCCCCGCTGAGCGGCGACAGCTCCACCCACCACACGCCGTCCGGGAAGGACGGCTGCAGTTCGCCCGCCGCGCGCCGGGCGAGCCGCGTCTTGCCGACCCCGCCCACGCCGGTCACCGTGACGAGACGCGACCGTTCGCACAGCCGCACCACCTGGGCCAGTTCCGTCCGGCGGCCGACCAGACGGCCGGTCTCCTCCGGCAGGTCGCCCACCCGTCGCTCCGTCGTCACCGCTACCGCCCCCGTTCCGGCCCCGCCGCGGCTTCCGCCCGCTGATCTCGGTGCTAGCAGACGGGAGGCCCCGCGCGCAGGATTTCGGCCGCTTCGATCCGGCCAGGCGTCCCGGGGTGAAAGAGTGCCCTACTGCCCTTCCTGCTCGCGTGGGCCAGGCGCACGTGTTCATGCGGGGGGATTCGCACCGGGGAAGGGGGCGTGCGTGCACCGTGCCCGACCGCCGCGGGAGTTGTCCGAGCTGATGGCGCAGGTCTCCCTCGCCCTCGCCGTGTGCACCCGTCCCGCCGATGGCGCGCGGCTCGGCGGCGACCTCTACGACGTGGTCCCCGCCCCTGCGGGACCCCGCCTGATCCTCGGCGACGTCAAGGGACACGGCCCCGCCGCCGCACCGCTGGCCGCGGCCGTGCGGGCGGTGTTCCGTCAGGAGGCCGCCACCGAGGAGGATCCCGCCCGCCTGGCCCGCACCCTCGACGCCCGGCTCGCGCCCGTCCTGGGCCCCGAGGACTTCGTCTCCCTGCTCGTCGTCGACCTGCGCCCCGACGAGATCCGCCTGGTCAACTGCGGCCACCCACCGCCCCTGCGCATCGGCCGCCGCATCACGCCGCTCACCCCGCCGCACCCGTCACCGCCGCTGGGCCTGAACCCCGACCCCCGCACGCGCCGCGTCCAACTCCGCCCCGACCAGCGCCTGTTGCTCCACACCGACGGCCTCACCGAGGCGCGCGACGCCGCTGGCGCCTGCTTCCCCCTCGACCGGCGCGCCCTGGCGGCGCTGACCGCCCCCACCCTCGACCAGGCCGTCGACCGGCTCCTCGGTCTGCTCCACCGGCACACCGGGCGCGCGGCCCCGGCGGACGATCTCACCGTGCTCCTTCTCCAGCGGCAGGGGGTGATCGCCCCGGACCGGGGGGTCGGCGAACTCGGCGGTCAGTCGCGCGAGTTGCCGAACAGCAGGCGGTAGCCGATGAGCAGGACCAGCGCTCCCGCGATGGCGGAGCCCCAGGTGGTGAGGTCGAAGAACTGCCGCTCCACCGGCCGGTCGAGGAACCGCGCCGAGAGCCAGCCCCCGACGAACGCCCCGGCGATGCCGATCAGCGTGGTCCCGATGAGTCCGCCCGGGTCGCGCCCCGGCAGCACCGCCTTGGCTATCGCTCCGGCCAGCAGGCCGAGAACGATCCACCCGATGACGCCCATGAATCCGCTCTCCCTTCGTTGGATCTTCCCCTCGTGCGAGGGGAAGCTGCCCGGGAAGCGTACTTCTACGCGTCTGTAGAAGTTGTGAAGCCGGTGGGCGCGGCCCTGACCTTTTCCTTTGCCTTTTCCGGCTAGTCCTCGTCCGTGCCGTCCTCGTTCGCGTCGTCCTCTTCCTCGTCGCCCTCGAAGAAGTCGCCCACCTCGTCGACGACTTCGGCCGCGACCAGGCCGCCGACGACGCCGACGGCGAGCCCCGCGGCGCCCGCGGCGACGGCGGTGCCCACGCCGGGCCCGGGGGAGTAGGGGTCCCCGTGCCCGTACGAGGAGTGCGCCACGAAGGATTCGCGGTGCTCGACCAACTGCTGTACCCAGCCGTCGACTTGAGCGTTCCAGTCCTGGTGCTCGACACCCTCGTGCCGCACGGTGGAACGGGTGACGGCGTCATGGCCGCCGGAGAACGCGCCGCCGCGCTTGTCCGCCTCGAGGACCACGTCCATGCCGCCCGCGTGCGCGAGGAACGTCAGCTCGATCTCGTTGACGGCGTCGGCGTACCGCGGCGCGGGCGAGAGCTCGATCTCCTGGTAGAAGGGGAGTTGCTGCCCGGTGCCGCCGACCCTGCCGAGCTCCAGATCGGCGGAGCGGAAGCCGAAGCCCAGCTGCCCGAGGGCTTCCAGGATCGCCTCCTGGGCGGGCAGCGGTCGTACGGTGAGCGGATCCAGGTCACCCTTGTCCTTGGCGCCCGCCACCGACAGCTCGGTGCGTACGCCGAGCACGATGCCGAGGTCCTGGCCGTACAGCTCGGTGACGGGCGTCTCCCACGGCAGCGGCACGCTGAACGGGAGGTCGCGCGGCTCGTCCTCCGCGAGGCGGAAGCCGCCCCCGACGGTGAACCGCTCGAAGGCGACGGCTCCTTCGCTCTCCCCGTCCTCGTGCTCGGCCTCGACGCGGGCCACCAGTTCGATCGTGATCTGCTCGATGTCGAAGTCGGAGCCGCCGCCCCGGAGGCGGATCCGGCCCGACAGGCTTCCGCCGGGCAGGAAGGGGCCCGGGTCGAGGATCGTGTCGACCGTGGGCCCGCCCACTCCGAGTGAGCCGAGCAGCCGTTTGAACACCATCGTGGCGTTCGCTCCTTACGTGGGAGACGTACGAGATGCGCGAGTTGCGCGGGATACGAGTGCACTTCTACAGGCGGGTAGAAGCATAGGGGCGCTCGTGACCAGTGATGTTTTACGCGGCTGTAGAACTATGGCTAAGGTGCTGGCGATGCGCTGCGACGACGCGACACCCACATTTGAACAAAGATGTGATTTCGCGGGCCGAGGTTCCCCGTGGGAGGCATCTTGCGCGACATGATGCGGTCGACGGGGCGTCACGCGATGCCGCTCCCGCCCCAACGGCCGTTCCCCGCCGACGGGAGACGGGACCAGGCCGGAACGCCGGGTCCGACGACGCCGGGGCCGACGGACGAGTCGGCGCAAAGCCCTCCGGTCAAGCGCAGGGACGCGTTCTTCGACAACGCCAAGTACCTGGCGATCGTCCTGGTGGCGATGGGGCACGCATGGGAGCCGCTGCGCGGCGACAGCAGGGCCGCCGCGGCGCTCTACATCACCGTCTACACCTTCCACATGCCCGCGTTCATCGTCATCTCCGGCTACTTCTCGCGCGGTTTCGACGCGAGTCCGGGCCGCATCAAGCGTCTGGTCACGGGGATCGCGGTGCCGTACGTGATCTTCGAGGTCGCGTACACGTTCTTCAAGCGCTGGGCCGGCGGCGACCCGACGTACCCCATCAGTCTGCTCGACCCCTGGTACCTGACCTGGTTCCTTGCCGCGCTGTTCATCTGGCGCCTGACGACACCCCTGTGGAAGATCGTCCGCTGGCCCCTCCCGCTCGCCCTCGCCATCGCCGTCCTCGCGTCCGTCTCCCCGGACATCGGCGACGACCTCGACCTGCAACGCGTGCTGCAGTTCCTGCCGTTCTTCGTGCTCGGCCTGGTCCTGAAGCCGGAACACTTCCAGCTCGTGCGCCGGAAGGAGGCCAGGATCCTGGCCCTGCCGGTCTTCGCGGCGGCGCTGCTCTTCGCGTACTGGGCGGCACCGCGGATGAACGCCGCCTGGTTCTACCGGCGCGACAGCGCGCAGGAGTTGGCGGCGCCCGGCTGGGCGGGCGGCGTCATGACACTCGCGCTGTTCGGCTGCTCGCTGGCCCTGGTCGCCTGCTTCTTCGCCTGGGTACCGGGCCGGAAGCTCTGGTTCACCGCGCTCGGCGCGGGCACGCTCTACGGCTACCTGCTGCACGGCTTCCTTGCCAAGGGCTCGCGCTTCTGGGACTGGTACGAGGCGGACTGGCCGCACACGCCGCTCGGCGCGATCACCGTGACCCTGATCGCCGGAGCGGTGATCACGGCCTTGTGCACCCCGCCCGTGCGACGGATGTTCCGCTTCACGATGGAGCCGAAGATGGAATGGGCCTTCAAGCAGGACGCGAAAGCCCTGACGGAACCCACCGGGCCCGTCCGCGAACAAGGCGGCAGATCCGCGTGAGCCGCCCGGCCCGGCCGCCCGCCGTCCACTACGAGCACGTCCCCGAGACGTCGTCGGCGAGCTGCCGGGCCCTCACGATCCTTGATCCGCACGACCGCGTGATCGGCTGTCTGCAGTACCGGCTCTGCCACCCGTGCCGCATCGGGCACGTCGTCAACATCGCCGTGGCCACCCACTGGCAGGGCCAGGGCCTGGCCCGCCACGCCCTCCACATGGCCCTGGCCGAGGGCGCGGGCTACGCCTGGTCCACATCCCGGCAGTCACCCGAGGGCCGCCGCTTCTTCGCGGCGATGGAGGAGGAGACGGAGATCGCCTTCCCGGCCGACTGCGCGAGGTGCCCGCACATGGCCGAAGGAGCGACGATCACCCCGCTCTCCCGTTGAGCCACTCGTCGACGGTCACCACGTCCGCCCACTGCGGGAACAGCCGCTCGATCAGCACCCGGTGGACCTCCGGATCGAGGTCGAGGCAGCCGTCGGAGAGGACCGTGAGACCGAAGTCCAGGTCGTTCGCCTGGCACACGGTGGAGAGGACCACGGCGCTGGTCGCGATGCCCGCGAGGACGAGGCTTTCGATGCCGCGTGACCTCAGCACCACGTCGAGGTCACTGCCCGAGAACGCGCTCGCGCGTCGCTTGGTGACCACCACGTCGCCGGGCCTGGGCGCGATGTCGGGGTGGATCTCGGTGCCGGGCGCGCCCTCGACGTAGAGACCGGCGCGAGCGATGGCGGCGAGCGGCTTGTTGTGCGCGCCGACTTCCGGGAAGCCGGGGCGGAAACCGATGACGACGTAGATCACGGGGATGCCCGCCGCCCGCGCCCCCTCGATCGCCCCGCGCAGGCGCGCCAGGTATCCGGACTCGGCGCCGACGGCGTCCACGATGGCCCGTTGGACGTCCATCACGAGTAGAGCGCTGCTCATGCCGCCTCCGGGAACGTGGTCGACGCGTCGGGCAGGACCAGACGAACACCCAAGCACAGTCGGCGCTTCCGTGACCGTCGGGCATGGCGAATATCACGTCCCGCCGCGCGGGGCCGCTCAAGCAGGCCTTCGGCGGACTTCCGCCCCCGGACGGCCTGTTGCCGTGCCACCCGGGTGCCCGAGTAGGGTCGGGGGCTGCGTGATGGCTGACGGCCGCGATCCGGCCCCCGGTCCTTGTGAGGGCACATGCGTACGCGGCTTTCCCGGCCCCACCCGGGAAGGCGCGGGGCACGGCACCGGGACGCGGCTCCTGACGTCTCACCGGCAGTACGTCTCACAGCGGTACAGCGGTACAGCGGGCCCCCGGGTCCGTACCCCCCACAGACAAAGAGTCGCGCGTGCGCGGCCGCAGATCAGGAGCACCAGTGCAGGGCACCCCCCACATAGCCAGCACACCGCACGACGGGCGATCGTCGCCCATACCCCCTGCGCGCGGAGCGCAGCCGCAGCGCACCGGACGGGAGGACCCCCAACTCCCCGTCTTCGTCGACCAGTCGGGCTGGCGCAAGCGGACGCTGCAAGGCATGGCGCTGGTCGTGGGCTCCGCCTGCGTCGGCTATCTGGCGTTCGTCGGCACGCTGGTCAGCGGGCTCCAGCAGCCCGTCGGCACCCACCCGCCGAGTACGAAGAACACGACGGACACGACGGACGCGACAGATACGACGAACACGGCGGACAAGGGTGGACGGGCGCGTTCCGGTCAGCACGCGGACAAGTCGTCCTACGGCTCAGGCAGATCCGTCCCGCCCCCGGCCGGAGCCTCTGAGCAGTGAGCAGGGGCGCCACCGTCCGCCGCCCGCCGCGCGGACACTGGATCGTCCTCCTGCTCGTGCTCCTGGTCGTCGCCGTCGCCCTCCTCTTCGAGGGGTGGACGACCCACCAGATCGACGCCGCGCGCACCAAACCGCCGTGCACCCGGCCGATCCCGCGCGAGGCGGACGACGGGAAGCCGCTGCTGCGGTTCGGCCCGAAGGGGGTCAGCACCGCGGCCATGCCGCGGCGCACCGTCGCGCTCACCTTCGACGGCGGGTTCGACCCGGTGTGGACGCCGCGCCTGCTCGACCTGCTGCGCGCACACCACGCGCAGGCGACCTTCTTCGTCTACGGGAAGGACGCGGCAGAGCACCCGAAGCTGCTGCGGCGGATCCTGTACGAGGGGCACGAGATCGGCTCGTACACCTACAGCGGCGGCGACTTCGGCGTCGCGTCGCCGATGCGCGCGCACCTCGAACTCTCGCTCACCCAGAGCGCGTTCGCGGGCTCGGCGGGCATCAATACCCGGCTGTTGCGGCTGCCGCACACCACGGCCGCCGACACCCTCTGCGGCCCCCAGTGGCCGGCCGCGCGCCGCGCGGCGGAGCAGGGGTACCTCGTGGTCGCCTCCGACCGCAAGGACCGCAAGCCGTGGCGGGGTCTGGTGACCCAGCACAGCCAGACCGACCTGGGCTTCCACGAGGCGCGGGACCTGCTGGAGGACCGGAGCGTACGCCGGTTCACGACCATCAGCGGCGGGCTCGGCACGCCCTCCTTCGTCGACAAGGTCCCGGTCGCCCAGGAGATCAAGGGGCAGGGCCTCATCTGGTCGCAGCGGCTCGGGCGTGCCTTCCTCACCGTGATGGTGTGGACGCTGACCCTCGCGGGCGTGCTCGGCGTCCTGCGCATGCTCCTGTTCGCGCTGTTCGCCCGGCTCCACGTGCGCAGACTGCGCAGGTTCAGGCCCGGCGCGCCGCGCCTGCGCGAGGTGCGGGACCCGGTGACGGTCCTGGTGCCCGCGTACAACGAGGAGGCGGGCATCGCCGCCACCGTGTACTCGCTGCTCGCCTCCACCTACCCGCACTTCCA
This sequence comes from Streptomyces kanamyceticus, assembly GCF_008704495.1. Taxonomy (NCBI): domain Bacteria; kingdom Bacillati; phylum Actinomycetota; class Actinomycetes; order Kitasatosporales; family Streptomycetaceae; genus Streptomyces; species Streptomyces kanamyceticus. Next base: position 2,178,216 of record NZ_CP023699.1, on the reverse strand, counting down.
GATCATCGTGATCGACGACGGCTCGACCGACGCCACCGCCGACATCGCCGAGGAGATCGACGACCCGCGGGTGACGGTGATCCGGCAGCCCAACGGCGGCAAGCCCAGCGCCCTCAACACCGGCCTGGCGCACGCCAGGCACGACATCGTCGTGATGGTCGACGCGGACACCATCTTCGAACCCGAGGCGCTCGCCCGGCTCGTCCAGCCGCTCGCCCACCCGGCGGTCGGCGCGGTCAGCGGCAACACCAAGGTCGGCAACCGGCGGCACCTGCTGGGCAAGTGGCAGCACCTGGAGTACGTACTCGGCTTCAATCTCGACCGGCGGATGTTCGAGGTCCTGGAGTGCATGCCGACGGTGCCGGGGGCGATCGGTGCCTTCCGCAGGGACGCGCTGATGGGCGTCGGCGGCGTCAGCGACGAGACCCTCGCCGAGGACACCGATCTCACGATGGCGCTCTGGCGGGCGGGCTGGCGCGTCGTCTACGAGGAGTCGGCGGTCGCCTGGACAGAGGTGCCCGTCAGCGTCCGGCAGCTGTGGCGCCAGCGCTACCGCTGGTGCTACGGCACGCTCCAGGCGATGTGGAAGCACCGGCACGCGGCGGTGGAGGTCGGCCCGGCGGGACGCTTCGGCCGCCGCGTCATGCTCTACGTCACGTTGTTCCAGATCGTGCTGCCGCTGTGCGCGCCGGTCGTGGACATGTTCGCCCTGTTCGGGGCGGTGTTCAGGGACCCCGTGGAGGCCGCCCTCGTCTGGTTCGGCTTCCTTTCCGTCCAGTTGATCACCGCCGCGTACGCGCTGCGGCTCGACCGCGAACGGCTGCGCGTGCTGTGGGTCCTTCCGCTCCAGCAGTTCGTCTACCGGCAGTTGATGTACCTGGTGGTCATCCACTCCGTGGCCACGGCGCTGCTCGGCACCCGCCTGAAGTGGCACAGCATGAAGCGCACGGGGACCGCGGACCCGTATCTGCTCGAAACGCCGCCCGACGAGGCGCGGCGGAGCCTGCAAGGGAGTCGACCATGACAGATCCGGTCCCGGAAGGCCCAGTTCCGGAAAGTCCGGTCCCGGAAGGTCCCGGCGCGCGTGAACGGTTCGCCGACTTCGCCGAACGCCCCAGCTCCCGCTATGGGCCCCGGCGCGCCCATGCCCGCCGGTCGAAGACGCGCAGGCGGCTGCGGCGGACGGTGCTCGCCGTCGCGGGCCTCGTGGTCCTCGCGGTGGGTGGCACGTACGGCTGGGCTGAGACCCGGCTCCAGCGTGATGTCGACCTCAGCGCGTACGAGGACCGTCCGCCCGCCGGAGCGGGCACCAACTACCTCATCGTGGGCTCCGACAGCCGCGACGGGCTCTCCGACGACGACGTGCAGGACCTGCACGCGGGCGGGGGCGGCGGGCGGCGCACCGACTCGATGATGCTGCTGCACACCGGCGCCCACGGCACCAGCCTGGTCAGCCTGCCGCGCGACTCCTGGGTCAAGGTGCCGGGACGCCTCGACACCTTGACGGGCAAGTTCAAGCGGACCGAGCGGGACAAGCTCAACGCCGCGTTCTCCTACGGCGGCCCCGAACTCCTCGTGCACACCGTGGAGAAGAACACCGGGCTGCGCATCGACCACTACGCGGAGATCGGCTTCGCCGGGTTCGTGAACATCGTCGATGCCGTCGGCGGCGTACGGATGTGTCTGGACCGGGACATCAAGGACAAGAAGTCGGGTGCCGACCTGCGCAAGGGCTGCCACCGCCTCAACGGCAAGCAGGCGCTCGCCTTCGTGCGCCAGCGCCACCAGGAGAAGGAGGGCGACCTGGGCAGGTCGAGGAACCAGCAGAAGTTCCTCTCGGCCCTCGCGCAGCAGGCCGCCGAGCCCGGCACGCTCCTGGACCCGACGGCGATCGGCCCGGCCGCGCAGGCCGGGCTCGACACGCTCATCGTCGACAAGGACATGAGCCTGCGCGACCTCAGCTCAATGTTCCGCGCGGTGCAGGGCGTCGCGGGCGGGAAGGGCAAACAGATCGGCGTGCCCGTGTCCGGCTTCGGCGTCCCGACCTCCAAGGGCAACGTCCTGAAGTGGGACGCCGAGAAATCGGCCCGGCTCTTCGACGACCTGCGGCACGACCGGCCGATGCGCTGATGCAGGTCCAGGCTCAGACCGGTTCGGGCTGCGGTTGCGGCCGGAGCGTCGGCGGCGCGGCGTTCGGCTCCCAGGCTCTGGTCGTGCGTACGTAGCCGTAGATCACCGAGGCCGTCGCGAGCAGGACGAGGGGGCCGAACACCCACGGGTGCGCGGCCATCGTCATCGGCAGGTAGCGGTACGAGAGAAGGAGCGCGGCGAAGACGACCGTGCCGTGGGCCACCAGACGGAGCCCCGAGCGCTCCCAGCCGCGGTCGTAGGTGCGCAGGGCCGCCTCGACGGTGAGCGCGAAGACCACGCCCGCGAGGAGGTCCACGCCGTAGTGGTAGCCGAAGCCGAGCGTCGCGCTGAGCGTGGCGACCAGCCAGAAGGTCCCCGCGTAGCGCACCAGCCTGGGGCCCTTGCGGGAGTGGATGAAGATCGCGACGGACCACGCCGTGTGCAGGCTCGGCATGCAGTTGCGCGGCGTGAGTCCGTCGTACGGCACCGGGTGCGGAACCCCGATCGACGGCAGCGTGTGCGGCCACACGTTGGCCACCGCCCACTCGACGCCGCCGGTGCCCGAGGTGCCGGGGCCGTACGCGAAGATCGGCCCGACCACCGGGAAGATCATGTAGAAGGCCGGTCCGACGAGGCCGATCACCAGGAAGGTGCGCACCAGGTGGTGGCGCGGGAAGCGCCGCTCGGTCGCCACGTTGCGCAGCTGGTAGAGGGCGGCGGCGACCGCGGCCACCGCGAGCTGGGCGTAGACCAGGTCGATGACGTGGGGGATGAACGGGCCGCTGGCGTCGAGGATCCGGCCCGCCAGCCACGAGGGATTGCCCAGCGCGTGATCGGCGGTCGCCACATACGGGTCGAGGACGGTCGGCCGGGTCTTCGCGGTGATGAGCAGCCAGGTATCACCGGTCTTGCGCCCGGCCACGAGCAGCAGCCCGAGCCCGACGCCCTTCAGGAGCAGGACGCGTTCCTCGCCGGTGCGGCGCGTGATCGCGAAGGCCGCGCAGCCCAGCATCGCCCACAGCGCGCCGTTGCCGAAGAACTGTCCCTCGGGCACGTCGGCGTCGGCCGCCCACCGCACCAGCACGAAGACGGCGTCGATGCCGACCGCGGCACCGGCCGCGATGAACCGCTGCCGCCAGGTGAGCACCACCATCATCAGCGCGAGACCGCCGTACAGCGGCCCCGGTTTGGGCGGGAATATCACCTCGCGCGCCTGATTGGTGATCGGTCCCGGTACGCCGCCGTAGTGCCGCGCGGCGACTTCCAGGCCGATGAGGAACGCGAGAGCCACCACGCCCGCCGCGGCCCAGAGGAGGACGCGCGGCTGACGCCACGGGGCGGTCTTGACTATGCGGTCTATCCGCGGACATTTCCGCGTAGGTACAGGTATCAAGTGTTCGGCCGATTGCTGGATGAGAGTTCTTCGAGAGCTCGATCATGCCATTGGGGGTCCGGGCGGCCGCGGGCGGTGGCGGCACTCACCGGTCCAGACCGGGGCATAGTACTCCGCCTGCCGATGGCCGAAGTTGCCCCCTGTGAGATCGCGCATTCCCTGCGGCATGTTTGCATGTGTTCATGATCATTAACGAAGCGGAGACATCCGTTCCACGGACGTACGTGGACCACGTCCTGGAGCACTGGAACAAGGACGAGGACGCCGAGGCGCTCGTCCAGGGGACGCGCCGCCTGACCCGGGGAGAGGCCAGGCGGCGGCTGTTCGGCCTGGGCCACGCGCTGCGCGAGCAGGGGCTCGGGCCCGGTGACGGAGTGGGACTGTTCCTGGCCAACCGCGTGGACTCCGTCCTGGTGCAGCTCGCGGTCCACCTCATCGGCTGCCGCGTCGTCTTCCTGCCGCCCGAGCCGGGCCCCGGCGAGCTCGCCGCGCTGGTCGAGCAGTCCGGCGCGCGCGCCGTGGTCACCGACCCGCTCTTCGCGGCGCGGGCCGCCGACGCGGCGGGCCGCAGCGTCCACGCGCCCGCGCTCCTCGGCCTCGGGCCCTGCGAGCAGCCGTGCGTGGACCTCCTCGCCGTGGCCGCCGAGTGCCCCGAGACGCGCCCCGAAGGCGTGCCCGCCCCGGCGGCCGACGAGGCCGTCACCGTCCTCTACACGGGCGGCACCCTGGGCCGCCCCAAGCTCGCCGCGCACAGCCACCGGCTCTACGACGTGCTGGTGGACCTCGTGGAGGACGAACCGCTGGACGACGGGGAGAGCGAGCCGAAGGAATCCAGCTCCACGGGATTCTTCCCGGCCATGACCCCGGGCACCGACCGCGTGCTCGTCTCCACGCTGCTCACGCACGGCAGCGGCCACCTCACCTCGATCCAGGCACTGGTGACGGGCTCCGCCCTCGTCGTGCTGCCCGAGTTCGAGGCGGGCGCGGCCCTCGCGGCGCTGCGCGACGAGCGGATCACCGCCACCATGTTCGTACCGCCCATGCTGTACGCCCTGCTCGACCACCCGGAGTGCGAGCCGGGCGCGCTCCCCGCGCTGCGGCGGATCGTCGTGGGCGGCGCGGCCACGTCGCCGAGCAGGCTCCAGCAGGCGGTCGAGGTCTTCGGGCCCGTGCTCGGCCAGGGCTACGGACAGTCGGAGGCGCTCGGCATCGCCGCGTTCGGCGCGGACGACCTCGCCTCGGAGGGCGCCAGGCGGCCCGAGCTCTGGCGCAGCTGCGGTCGCGCGATAGCCGACACCGAGATCGAGATCCGCGCCGAGGACAGCACGGCGGCGCTGCCCGCCGGGCAGGTCGGCGAGGTGTGCGTCCGGGGCGAGACGGTGATGCTCGGCTACTACGAGGACCCCGAGCGCACGGCGGCGGCGCTGCACGACGGCTGGCTGCGGACCGGGGACCTGGGCTACCTCGACGCCGAGGGGTACCTCTACCTCGTCGACCGCGCCAAGGACATCATCGTCACGGGCAGCACCAGCGACAACGTCTACTCCCGGGTCCTTGAGGACTTCCTGCTCACCCTCCCCGGCGTGCGCAACGCGGCGGCGCTGGGCGTGCCGGACGAGAACTACGGGGAGGCCGTCCACATCTTCCTGGCCACGGCCGAGGGCGTGGCCGTCGACCCGGCCGCGGTCGGCGTCGCGGTCACCGCCGAGCTGGGCGACCTGTATACGCCGCGCAGGACGGTCCTCCTCGACCGGCTGCCGACGACCAAGGTCGGCAAGGTCGACAAGAAGGCGCTGCGCGCGGCGTGGACGAGCACGGACCCGGACGTGCGGTAGGCCCATCGAGGGACGGGCGAAGGCGGTTACGCGGGACCTCCGGCCGCATCGGCGCGGGCATGGGCATGGGCATCGGCATCGGCGTCGTGGACCAGTTCACCTTCGACGAACGTCATCTTCACCTGGGTGGCGTGGACTTGGGTGATCGGCACCTCGAAGGGGTTCCGGTCGACGACGACGATGTCGGCGAGCATGCCGGGTTCGATGCTCCCGACGCGGTGCGCCATGCCTTCCTGGCGTGCGGAGTTGACCGTGAACAGGTCGAAGGCCTGGTCCAGCGTGATCGCTTGGGAGGGGCCGAAGGACTCCGCGCCGCCTCCAGGCCGCTGCCGGGTGACGAGCGTCTCGATGGCGGCCCACGGGCTCACCGAGGGCACGACGCACCAGTCGGAGCCCGGCACGACCAGCGTCCGGCCTTCGAGCATCTCCCGCACCGGCCACACGCGTTCGATCGCGGCGGGCCCGACGGCGGCCGCGATGTCGGAGCAGATGGGGGAGGGCTGCCACAGATAGGGCGAGACCTCGAAGGTCGCGCCGAGCCGCGCCGCCCGCTCGATGTCGGCCTTCGCCACGAACGTGCAGTGCCCTACGTTGTGCATGCACGGTCCTGGCCCGTTGGCCTCGCGCGCGGCCTCGACGGCGTCGAGGGCCGCCCTGACCGCCGCGTCACCGGCCGCGTGGAACTTGACGGTGATGCCCATCCGGTCGAAGCGCGTCACCGCCCGGTCGAGGACCGCGGGCGCGATCGCGAGCAGCCCGTGCCGCCGGGCCTCGTCGTCCCGGCCCGCCACGGTGTCCTCGTAGGGCTCGATCATCGCCGCCGTGTGACTGTCGGTCGGTACCCCGTCGAGGAAGATCTTCACGCAGTCGGGCGCGATGTGGTCGCTCGCGTACCGGTTCCGGTTCGCGATCACCTCTTCGCACAGAGGATCAACGGGGGACCACACGAGACAGAGCCGTACGCGTTGCCTGACCGCTCCGCGCGCGGCGAGCCGGGTGTAGGCGAGGAGTTCGGCGCGCGGACCCGCGGTGAACCCGACCGCGGCCTCGGTGAACGACGTGATCCCGTAGGAGAGCATTTCTCCGAGCGACCACTCCAGAGCCGCCTCCACCTCGGCATCGGCCGGTTTGGGCGCCGAGAGCGCGAGGAGATCGGCGGCGGTCTCGCGCTGCAGGCCGCTCGGATTCCCCGCGGCGTCCCGCTCGAAGATGCCACCCGGCGGATCGGGTGTGCCGGGGCCGATGCCCGCGACCCTGAGCGCCGCGCTGTTCGCCCACGAACTGTGCCCGCTGGTGTCCTCCAGGAGGACAGGACGGTCGGGGGCGACCGCGTCGAGCATGGTCCGGTCAGGGACGGCGCCGAGAGCGAAGGTGTCCCACTGCCCGCCGAGCACCCACGCGCCGGGAGCGGCCCGGGACGCGTGCGCGGCCACGATGCGGAGGGTGTCGGCCAGCGTCGATCCCTGCGGGATCTTGCAGCGGCGTTCGCGGACTCCGGCGTAGATCGGGTGCACGTGCACGTCGTGCAGGCCCGGCAGGACGGTGGCACCGGCCAGTTCGACCACGCGCGTGCCGGGGCCGCGCCGCCGCAGCGCCTCCTCGCGGCCGCCGGTCACTTCGATGACACCGCCGCGTACGGTGAGCGCGTCGGCCCAGCCGGACGACGTCTTGACGCGCCCGCCTGTCAGGATCGTGTCCGCGTACTGATCGGTCATGGAGCTCGACCTCCGGCTCGGTGGCTCAACGGCGGTTGATGAACCCCGCGTCCACGGGCAGCGTGACCCCCGTGACGTAACGCGCTTCGTCCGAGGCGAGCCACAGGACGGCGTTGGACACGTCGACCGCCTCGATGGTGTCCACCGGCAGGGCGTTCGGCGCCCCCTCGGACAGCATCGGGTCCTGGGCGACGAAGTCGACGACGGAGGGGTCGGTGACCATGCGGGTGGCCACTCCGGTGGGGTGCACGGAGTTCACTCTGATGCTGTGCGGGGCGAGGTTGTTGGCGTACGTGCGCATCAGCCCGACCACGCCGTGCTTGGAGGCGGCGTAGCCGAGCCCGCCGTTGCTCGCCCCGCCGATGCCGACAAGGCCCGCGGTGGAGCTGACGATCACGATCGAGCCGCCGCGCTCGGCGGCGACCATGGACGGGATGGCCACCTCGATGGTGTGGAACGTGCCGGTGAGGTTGATGTCGATGGCGTCGTGCCAGGCCTGCACCCTGTCCTCCACGAGGAGCGGTGCGATCCCGGCGTTGGCGACGACGACATCGATCTGCCCGAACTCGTCGAGCCCGGCGTCGTACGCCTCTTGGAGGGCGTCCCGGTCGCGCACGTCCGTCTGGCGCGCCACGACGCGACGGCCGAGGGCCCGCACCTCCTCGACCGCTTCGCTCAACTCCTCGGGCGTCGACTGCGGGTAGGGCACGGTGTCGACGGGGCGGCAGATGTCCACGACGACCAGGTCGGCGCCTTCCTCCGCCAACCGCCGTACGTGGCCGCGCCCGAGGCCGCCGGCGGCGCCGGTCACGAAGGCCACCTTGCCTTCGAGGCGCCCGCGCACTTCCTGGCTCCGGGTTTCCTCATCCGGCATGGCGTGGCTCCTCGCTCTGACTGGTGGCGAAGCGCGCGGGGGACTTCTCTGACGCTGACTTCTCCCTGAATAGCGTACGGAGAGAGTTTCTCCAATAGGGAGCGGAACCGCGACGACTCAACGTGACGGTAGGCACTCTGTGTTACTGGCAGCTATGTGAGGGCATCTTGTGGATCACGTGCCACCGTGTATAAAGGTCTTTCGTATGTGACGCGTGGTGTAGGTGACGTAATTATCCTCGATTGCCTATTCGTCAGAGCTGACCAGCAGTGTCGATATCGCTACACACTTCCCAAGTGAAAGAGATAGGGCATATGAACCACCGGAATACTTCCCGCATCGCAGACGCATCGGGCACCTTCGCGCTGGGCGGAGACCTGACAGTGAACCGTCTCGGCTACGGCGCCATGCAGCTCACGGGCCCCGGCGTCTGGGGCGAGCCCAAGGACCCGGCCGAGGCGATACGGGTGCTGCGCCGCGCCGTGGAGCTGGGCATCAACTTCATCGACACGGCCGACGCCTACGGCCCGTTCGTCAGCGAGCGGCTCATCCGCGAGGCCCTCCACCCTTACGTCGACGACCTGGTCATCGCCACCAAGGGCGGGGCGACCCGGCCCGGTCCCGACGACTGGCGCCCGGTGGGCCGCCCCGAGTACCTGCGTCAGCAGACCGAGTTGAGCCTGCGCCACCTCGGCGTCGAGCGCATCGACCTCTACCAGCTGCACCGCATCGATGAGCAGGTGCCGCTCGCCGACCAGTTGGGCGAGCTCGTCCTGCTCCAGCAGGAAGGCAAGATCCGTCACATCGGCGTCTCCCAAGTGACCGTCGAGCAGCTCAAGGAGGCCCGTACGATCGCGGAGATCGCCTCCGTGCAGAACCTCTACAACCTCGCCACCCGCGATGCCGAAGACGTCCTCGCGTACGCCGAGAGCGAGAACATCGCCTTCATCCCGTGGTTCCCCATGGCCACGGGCGAGCTCGCCCGCCCGGGCAGCCCGCTCGACGCCGCCGCCAAGGAGCACGGGGCCAGCCCCTCCCAACTCGCCCTCGCCTGGCTGCTGCACCGCTCCCCGGTCATGCTGCCCATCCCCGGCACCTCTCAGGTCGCGCACCTGGAGGAGAACACCGAGGCCGCCCGCATCACCCTCACCGACGGTGAGTACGACGCCCTGGCTGCCGCGGTCTGACCCACCGGCAAGGCGTCAGCGGTTCGTGACGGGGGCACCTTGGTGGTGCCCCCGTCGGCTGAGTCGAATTCATCAAGTCCAGGCGAGGTTGGCCAGGTGGCTCTGTAGCAGAGGGGGATTCAGTGATATTGGTCGAACGACACATTGAGCTGCACATTCTGAAGCGGATGCTGGACGACTGCACGCTGACCGGCCGAAAGGTTGCCCTGATCGCGGGCCCCGGCGGCGTCGGGAAAACGACGCTCCTGACGGGCTTCTCCGAATACGCCAAAGACATGGGCGCATTGGTGCTGAGTGCGTCCGGAGCCCGTTCCGAGCAAACACACGGTCTGGGCGTGCTCAGGCAGATATTCCGTTCCTTTGAGTTGAGCGCCGATTACCGGGAACGTCTTGAGTTCACCCTGGCGATGCAGGAGGTCGAATCCCAGGATCCCCTGCTGAGCACTTATGCCGTGGACGAGTTGACGGACGTCCTCCTCGCGGCCGCCGAAGGGCGTCCTCTGGTGCTGGCCCTCGATGACATGCAGTACGCGGATTCGGCCAGCCTCCAGACGCTCCTCCTGATGCTGCGTCGGTTTGCGTCACGTCCTGTCATCGCCGTATTCGCCGAGTGGCGGATATCCAACTCCACGCGCCCGGGCGCGCTTTCCGAGTGCATCAAGCAGCCGTACTGCCGTTACTTGAATTTGAGCCCGTTCTCCCTCGACGGCGTGATCGACCGGCTGCGTCAGCAAGGTCTCGGTGAGGCGCGTGCGCGGCGCATCGCCCCTTCTTTCCTGGCGGCGACGGGAGGCAGCCCGCTGCTCCTTCAGGCGCTGTGCCAGGACCGGTTATCCGGGCCCGCCGCGCCCGATTCCGAAGACGCCGATGGTGTTCTCGCGGACGACGCGGAGATCGGGGTCTCCGTAGGGGCCCACTTCCAGGTCGCCATCGAGGCCTGCCTGCACCGCTGGGACCCTCAACTACTGGAAGTGGCCCGCGGCCTGGCCGCTCTCGGTGGCCCGGCGTCCGCCGCCGTACTGGTGCGGCTGCTGGGCGGCGAACGCCGCACCGTGGCGGAGACGCTGAGCGCTCTCACCGACACCGGACTGCTTCGCTCCGGGTGGTTCTGCCATGCCGCCGTCCCGGCCGCCGCGTTGAGCGGGCTCGACGGGGACACGCTCGCCGCGCTGTACGGGCGCACCGCCCTGCTGCTCCACCAGGACGGCGCGGTGCCGTCGAAGGTCGCCGAGCGCCTCGTCGCCGCCGGAGGCACCCCGCAGCAGTGGTCCGTGGGCGTCCTGCGCGAGGCGGCCCGGCAGGCGATGCGGGAGGGGGAGCCGGGCCGTGCGGCCGAGTTCCTCGAAGCGGCTCATGGAGCCTGTGGCGACGCCCGGGAGCGGGCCGAGATCCTGGAGGCCCTGGCGCGGGTCCTGTGGCTGGTCAAACCGTCAGCGGTGACCTCACTGCTGGTGCCGCTGCGCTCGGCGCTCGACGACGGTAGCCTGAGCGGCCGCGGCATCCTGCTGCTCAGCAGCTCCCTCGCCTGGCAGGGCGGGGCGGAAGACGCGGCAGCGGTGCTCGGGCACGTGGACGCGCGACAGTACGAGTGCGACCTGATCGGCACCGCCGAGCTGATGCTCGTACGCCAGTGGCTTCGCTGGGTGTCGCCTCTCAAGCCGCCTCTCACCGGGAAGGGCCGCGCCGATGGAGCGGCGTGGGTGGGCGGTTCCGGTGGGGACGAGGCGGACGACTGCGAGTCGTGGAGCGATCTGGTCAAGAGCGCCGAACAGGTCCTGCAGTCCTGCCGACTCGCCGACGCGCTCCCGGTCGTCGTGCTGTCCGCCCTGCTCACGCTGGCGTACGACAACAGACTGGACGACGCCCAGCGTTGGTGCGCCATGCTCAAGCCGGAGGCGGAGGCGCATCGGGCCGAGGCCTGGGTGGCCCTGCTCGCGGTGGTCGAGTCACTGGTGGCCTTGCGCAGGGGCCACCTGGTCGACGCCGAGCGGCACGCGCGCCGGGCCCTGACCGTGCTGCCGCCGCACAACTGGGGTGCGGCGGTCGGACTGCCGCTCTCCTGTCTCGTCCACGCCACCACGGCGATGGGGAGGACGGGCGAAGCGGAGGTGCTCATCAAAGAGGCACTCCCCGAGGCTCACCAGAATGCGTTCTGGCTGCATTTCCTGCACGCGCGCGGTCGCTTCTACGTAGCGATCAACCGGCCGTACGCGGCGCTGGGGGATCTCCAGGAGTGCGGCAGTCTGCTCGCGAACTCTCATCTGGACTGCCCCAGTTTCCTCCCCTGGCGGAGCGACCTCGCCGAGGCCTGGCTGCTGCTCCAGGACCCGGTCAGCGCCAGGGCCGCCCTGGAGGAGCAGTTGATGCTGGCGTGCGTCGAGGACGCGCGCGTGCACGGTCGCTCCCTGCGCATCATGGCCGCCACCTTGGACCTGCCGGACCGGGCCGCCACGCTGCGGGACGCGGTGGCGGCGCTCTTCAAGTCAGGGGATCAGCTGGAGCTGGCCATCGCACTTGCCGATGCGAGTGATGTCGAACTGGAGTGCGGTCGGTTCTCCGAATTCAGGATCAGCGCGCTGCAAGCCAAAAGAATGGCCCAGTTCTGTGGTGCCGAACCGCTGTACTGGCGACTGCGGAAAGCCGATGCTCCGGAGAAGCGGGACGACGCTCCGGGGAATCGGCGGAATCCCCCTGGATTCACCGCGCTCAGCGAGGCCGAGCGAAAGGTCGCGGCCCTCGCGGCGCAGGGGCGGAGCAATCGAGACATCAGCCGAACGCTCTTCATCACGGTGAGCACCGTGGAGCAGCACCTCACCAAGGTCTACCGGAAACTCCGGGTGAGCAGCCGCTCCAGCCTGCCCGCGGAGCTGTATCTGGTGGGCTCGCCGGAGTAGCCGCCGACCCGCCGACGAGGCTCCCGCACCCGCGCGGGAGCCTCGTGCGTTGTCGTCATGCCTGGTCAGAGCCGGTCGCGGGCGCCGCGCTGGGGTAGGACGACGGTCACGATAGGGGGCAGATTAGGGGTGGGGCGGCGCTTGATCGCCGGTACGTTGAGGCTTGATCGCAGGGAGTTCCATTCAGGTCAACTGAACCGAGGGGGAAACCTTGTCCGAAAAGCCTTCCGGCCGGAATCTCGAAATAGCCTGGCCCGACCTGGGTATCACCGTGACCGCGGAGCTCGACGGCCGCAATACCGAACTCGCCGACGCGCTCTGGGATTCGCTGCCTTATCAGAGCCTCCAGGGACACGCGCTGGTCGCGGGAGAGCACCTCTATCACGCGGCACCGATCCCCTCGCTGCTGCATCTGACCCCGGACATGCGGATCCCGGACCGCCGCGACGCGCCCAACGGGACCGTATTCTGCTCCGGTCTGCAGCATTTGGGCATCAAATACGGCACGTTGACCGAACCGATGCCCGCTGCCCCGGTGGGCCGGATCCGGCAGGAGGACATGCCCGGACTCCTCGAAGCCGGGCAGGCGATCTGGGATTCGGTCTATTCGACGAAGAAGCCGATCCTGGCCGAGGTCCGCAAGGCGGGCACCGAAGGCGGCCACCGCATCCCGGAGTTGGCCGCCGCGAACGCCGACGCGAAGAGCCTCATCCACGACGTCCACACCGCGACCGAGCGGGTCTGGCTGGCAGGGCCGCAGGAGCTCATCGACCTCCACGAGGGAGTGATCCCCTCCGGAGCGGGCAGTTTCGAGACGGTGCTGCCCACGCTGCTGTTCGTCAACGGCGAGACCCGCCCGCTGGGTTACGCCTCCTACGGCGGTCTGGTCCGGGCCGCGGTCCAGGACATGCCGATGGACTCGCTGCGTCACATGACGCGCCTGCTCGTCGGCGTTCCCGCCGAGTTCCTCGGCTACTGCGGTCTGGAGCAGCTCTGGAGCTTCACCCAGCGCTTCCTGGCCTGCCTCGACCAGCTCGACCGCGAGGACTTCCTGAGCGTGGTGGGCCAACTGGCCCTCTACATCAACTGTCTCGGCGGCTGGAACCTGCACCTGTACCCCTGGGAGACCGGCGCCGACCTGCGCCAACTGCGCCCCGACGCACCGGTCCTCCAGTCGTGAGCCGCCTTCCCGAGCGCACGGACGCCCTCGTCATCGGTGGCGGCGTCATCGGCACCTCGATCGCGTGCCAGCTCGCCGAGGCCGGGGTCGGCACCGTCCTGCTGGAGCGCGGCGAGCTCGGCTCGGGGGCCTCCGGGACCACCGCGGGCGTGGTGCGCACCTACTTCCCCGGCAACGCCCTCATCAGCAACCTCGCCGTACGAAGCCTGGCGGCCTACCACGCCCTCGCCGAACGGACCGGAACCGACCTGGGCTTGGCGCGCATCGGCCTGCTGGTCCTCTTCACCGAGGAGCAGCAGGTACGGGACTTCCAGGACACCCGCGCCGCCCAGCAGGCGGCCGGCGTGGACGTCGAACTCGTGACCCCGGCCGAAGCGGCGCGGCTCAACCCGCTGGTCGACGAGCGGACCGTCCTGGCGGCGGCCTGGGCGCCCGAGGCCTATGCCTGCGACCCCGCGGCGATCGTGCGCGGCTACGCCACGGCCGCTGAGCGGGCCGGTGCCCTCCTGCGCACGGGAACACCCGTCACCGGCATCGACCCGGACGGTCTCGTCGACACGCCTGCGGGCAGCATCCGCGCCGACACCGTCGTCTGCGCGGCAGGCCCCTGGGCGGGCGAGGTCGCCGCCCTGGCCGACGTACGCATCCCGGTGACCACGTACCCCGTGGAAATGCTGCTGACCGACACTCCTGACACCTCTGACAGCAGTGCCCTGCCGATGACCATCCACCCGTCCAGCCTGCGGATTCGCAGCTGGGGGGACCGCATCCTCGTCGGGATGGGCCGTCCCGCTCCTGACGAGACCCGGGAGGCCTGGCTGGCACGGGTGTCGCACCACCTCGGCACGGCCTGCCCGGCCCTCGCGGGCAACGGCATCGACAGCGGCTGGACCGGAGACCTCGATGTCAGTCCGGACGGGATGGCCTTCATCGGCCGCGAAGGATCCCGTCCGTTCGTCTACGCGGCGGGCTTCTCCGGCCAGGGACTGTGCCAAGCGCCTGCCGCCGGAGAGATCGTCCGGGACCTCGTGCTCGGCAAGAGCTCCTGGATCGACACGTCAGGGCTCTCCACCGCCCGCTGCCTCAGCGGCGCGGCCGAGGCCGGGTAAGCACGTTCCGGCCGAGGCCGGGTAAGCACTTCAGCGGTTGCCGGGCATTGTCCAATTCTTTCGAGAGGGAAATCCATGGTCGAGCGCACTGGCGGAGAGTTCGTTCGGGAGATGATGCGGTGGCACTTCAGTCCGGAGACCGGCTCGCCGTTCTGGCTGAAACGGGCCGGGTCACTCGGCTTCGATCCGCTCACCGACGTACGGGACTTCGATGATCTCGGTCTGTTCCCCAACGTGGTGGACGAGCTGCGCGACGTCGGCGTCCGTGAGCTGATTCCCCGTGGCTACGGCGACGAGCACCGGGCGTCCGTCTACGAGAGCGGCGGCACCACGGGGCAGCCCAAGCGCGTGATGTACTCCGCGGAGTGGCATCGGGGCAGCGTCGAGTGGTTCAGCGAGCGACTGGACGCGCACGGCGTGCCGCGCGACGTCGACTGGCTCAGCGCCGTGCCCACCGGGCCGCACAACGTCGGCGCGATGGCGGTCGACACCGCGATGCTCCGCGGAGGCCTGAACTTCAGCATCGACCTGGACCCGAGATGGGTGAAGAAGGTGATCGCCGAGGGCCGGATGGACATGGCCGAGGCCTACACCGATCACCTCATCGAACAGGTCGGCTACATCCTGGCCAGCCAGGACGTGGGCGTCCTGTTCGCCACACCGCCGATGCTGGAGCGCCTCGCGCAGCGCGACGACCTGGTCGAGCTGGTGGACCGGAAGGTCCGCGCGATCGTCTGGGGCGGTACGCACCTGGACGCCGACACCCGCGATCTGCTGCGCGACGAGGTGTTCAAGAACGCCACGTTCGTCGGCGGGTACGGCGGCACGATGATGCTGGGGACCTCGGTGGAGCGGCCCGGCCTCGGCGCGGACGAGCCGTGCGTCTTCGACTCCTTCGCTCCGTACACCACGTTCCGGGTGATCGACCCCGACACCGGCCAGGTCGTTCCGTACGGCGAGCGCGGGCAGATCGTCGTGCATCACATGAGCCGAAGTGCCCTCCTGGTGAACAACATCGAGCGGGACTTCGCGACCCGGATCGCCCCGGTGGACGGCGGCTTCGGTGACGCGGTCGCGGACGTCACACCCGTGGCGTCCTTCGGCGACACGGCCGTGGTCGAGGGTGTGTACTGATGCTGCCCCTGGACGTTCTCGGCCCCGGCGGCCCCTATCGGTCCCGGCGCCAGGAGACCATTCACGACCTGCCGGGAAACCCGGTCGCGAACCTGAGCCTGGCCCCTTCGCTGTACGTCACCCGCGCGCTCAAGGCGATGCGCCGAGCGTCGGCGCTGCCCTTCGACGCGCGGATCGCGGCGCTCGCCCGGGCGGGCCGGGCCTTCGCCACGGAGACGATCGCGGGACTGACGCCGCGGGAGTACCAGCACACGGTCAGCGCGGTCACCGGAATACCGATCTCCGTGGTGCGCGATGCCACCGCCGACATCGCACTGGCCGCGGAGCGCATCCATCGCACCGTGGAGAACGCGCGACCGGCCGGTGCGGTCGACTCGTGGCGCGATCCCCGGGCCAAGGACGGTACGGCGGTGTGGACCCCGCGCGGTGCGGTGTTCGCCGTGCACGCGGCGGGCAACCACCCGGCTGTGCACCAGGGTTGGTTCGACGCCCTCGCGCTCGGCTACCGCGTCGCCGTGCGCCCTTCCCGCCGCGAGCCGTTCACTCCGCACCGGCTGATCACCGCCCTGCGCGAGGCCGGATTCGGCGACGAGGGAATCGCGTTGCTGCCCACCGACCACAACGTGGCCGACGACATCCTCCGGCACGCCGACCTCGGCATGGTGTACGGCGGCGCGGACGTCGTGGCCAAATACGCGGGCGATCCACGGATCCTGCCGCAGGGCCCCGGACGCTCCAAGGTGCTCATCACCGCCGAGACCGACTGGGAGCCGATCGTCGACACCCTCGTGGAGTCGATCAGCGGCGGCGGGGGAGTCGGCTGCGTCAACGCCACCGGCGTACTGGTCGAGGGCGACCCCTCACCCGTGGCCGCGGCGCTCGCCGAACGCCTCGCCGCGCTGCCCAGCCTGCCCGCGACGGACGAGCGCGCGGTCCTGCCCGTGATGCCCATCGATCCCGCCCGCCGGTGGGACACGCATCTGCGGCAGCGGGCCGCGGGCACCAAGGCGTGGCTCGGCGGTGACGGGATCGTCGGCGACCTCGGCGACGGTTCGGCGGCGCTCCGGCCCGCGGTGCACCAGCTCGACAGCCCGTTCGCCGAGCAGCTCGGGATGGAACTGGGCTTCCCCTGCGCGTGGGTGGCGCCGTGGGACCGCGACGCCGGGATCCGGCCGCTGCGCGACACGCTCGTCCTCACCGCCGTCACCACCGACGCGGACCTGATCGACGAGTTGGTGGCCGAACCGACCATCTCCAACGTCTATATCGGTGACCATCCGACGCCGTGGATGCGGCACGGGCTGCCGCACGACGGGTACCTCGCCGAATTCCTCATGCGCACCAAGACGATTCGGCGCTGACCGACGGGGTGCTCGGCAGCGCGTGGTGGTCAGTGATGGTCCGCCAGATGCGACGTGTCGTTCAGCGATCGCAGCGACGCGCTCCCGCCCCCGTCCCGGTCATAGGTCACGGTCGACAGCGAGGCCGCCGAGAGCTCCATCCGGAACAGGGTCTCGGGCGGTGCGCCGAGCGCCAGCCGGATCAGCGTGCGCAACACCCCGACGTGCGAGACGACCAGCACCGTCCGTCCCTCGTACCGCGTCAGGATCCGGTCACGCGCGAGCGCGGCCCGGCGCGCGACCGAGGCGAAGGTCTCACCGGTGCCGCCCGGCACCGCCTCCGGGGAGGCGAGCCACGCCGCCATCTCGTCCGGGTGGCGCTCGCGCACCTCGGCGAACGTCAGTCCCTCCCAGGTACCGAAGTCCGCTTCGATGAGCCCTTCGTCGACTTCGACGTCCAGACCGAGGCGTCGTGCCGCTGCCTCGGCCGTCTGCCGGGCCCGGCGCATGGGGGAGGACACCACGGCCCGCACCGAACCGCGTGCCACGAGTGTCCTTCCCGCGGCCTCGGCCTGCCGCTGCCCCGTCTCCGACAATGCCGGGTCGGAGCCGCCGCTTCCGGATATTCGCTTTTCCGGTGTCAACGCCGTCTCGCCGTGGCGCAGCAGCATAAGGGTCGTACGGGTGTCCTGGTCGGCGAGCACGGAAATCGGGTCACCTCTTCTGGTTCTTTCGGCTCTTTCGGCTCTTTCGGTTCTATCGGTCAAAGGGCTCAGCGCAGTGCGGCGATGACCGGCGCGAAGTTCTCCATGTTGTATTCCATGACCGTGAAGTAGGTGAAGCCATAGCGCTCGCGACGTTCCTTGATTTGCTGCGCCATCTCCGTCGGAGTTCCGATCAGTACGGAGGGCAGTTCCTCGGGGATTTCCGCGGTGTCGTCCGGCAGCAGCGGATCGAACCTGTCGGGAACCGAGGCGCGTTCGGCGGGCGGAATCACCTGCTGCACCATGATATTCAGCTCCACGGCGTCGGCGCGGTCACCGAGCAGGCCGCGCACATAAGCGATCCGTTCTTCCGTCTGTGCGACTCCGGCCAGGTGGAGTTCATCACCGGTGGCATTGGCCCAGCCCCCGGTGAGGGCGATGATGTCGGCGTGCGTGGCGGCGAGCCGCAGCAGCCGGTCGCCCCAGCCCCCGATCAGCAGCGGGGGCCCGGACGGCTGGGCGGGCCGCGGCTTGTACTCCGTGTCCGCGAACAGGGAACGCAACGTGGTGACGGTCCGCTCCACCTGCTCGACCCGCTTCCCACCGCTGAGGAACGGTATCCCAGCGGTGTCGAACTCGGCCTTCACATAGCCCGCGCCGAGCCCGAGCTCCATGCGTCCGTCGATGAATTGATCGGTGCTCGCGACATCACGGGCGAGGAGGACGGGGTTGTAGAACGGCGTATTCAGTACAAACGTAGTCAGCCGCACTCGTTCGGTCGCTTCAGCCGCTAACACCATTGCTGGAAACGGTGCGGGAAACTCCAGATGGTCGGCGACTCCGACCACATCGAAACCGAGTTCCTCGGCCCTGCGACACTTCGTGCTCCACTCGCGTCGCGAACCGGGAACGAACATGTTGACACCGAAACGGAAAGGGCGTTGCGAAGACATTGTGCTTGTATATCACGCGACGATTTTCTCGTCATCCCTTCGATTAGGGAGAAATCGCCCAGGAATAGGCGCGCTACGAGGCGGTGTTGGGCGGGAGCGCGACGACCTGGTGCACGCCCGGGCACACGCTGATCACGTTCCCCGACAGCATCCGGTCGGTGCTCGACCACGGGCACGAGATCGTCGGTCGGCGCCCCCGTGGCTACCGTTCGCCGTCCTGGGACTTCTCCGACGCCACGCTCGGCATCCTCGAGGAGTTCGAGTTCGCCTGGGACAGCTCGTTGATGGGCCGCGACTTCACCCCCTACCGGCCGCGCCCCGTCGTGGTCCACCGCGAGGAGCCGAACGAGTTCGGGCCGCCGAGCCCGGTGCTCGAACTCCCCGTGTCCTGGTACATGGACGACGTCCCCGCGCTCGACCACGTCCCCGGACTGCTCGCCGGGCTCATGTCGACCGAGGGGGTCTTCGCGCGGTGGCGTGACACCTTCGACTACGCGTACGAGAACGAGCCCAGCGGCAACATCCGCTCACAGTCAGTGACCACCGCACCGAACTAGCCGAATGATTTCGTGTCCGGAAGACCGATTTCGGGCCACCTGTGCACGCCTGAACGCAGTGTTCCGCACGGCGCCCCCCATCATCAATGCGCCTCAACTCACGCGTCCCGCAATCGAGTTGACGATGCGTCTCCCTGGGGGAAGATCGAGTCAAGGCGGCTCGCCGAGGCGACGGCACCGATGACGAGATCTCGCCCTCGACCGGGGGTTCCCGCCGGTGGCGAGGCAGTGCTGCCCGGTCGGTCCCGGTGGGTCCGCGACGATCTGGGAGCGGGAGTTCCCCGCACCCCAGAAGGCCCGCCCGCTTCCCCTCGGGGCGGCGGGCGACAGGTCCGGTCACGGATGGCGACGTCCGCCCGAAGCGTGGCCGAAACCCGCGTCCGAGCAACCTAACAATCTTGGATTCTCTGGTCACGCGCCCCTCCAGGCACTTAAGTACCTGTCAGGCACTGATCGGCCACACCGCTGCCCGCTGCCCATCGACCGCCGCCCGTCGCACGACCGTGCCACCCCGTCCCAACTGCCCCGAGGGTCCTTCTGCTTATGGCCGCCAGTGCGCACCGCTTGGTGTCATGCCCACACCACCAGGCTGGCCGAGTGGGGCGTTGATGGAGAGTTCGAACCCGCCGGGCCGGGCGAACCCGGTCGGCCGAGACGCCGACCTCTACGCGGCGGTGCAGGACATCCAGGCCGGTTACTGGATGCAGATGCGGCAGGTCCTCGCCCAGACGGGCAACTGGCCGCAGTGGACATCGCGTACGCAGGTCCTCGGCGTCGTCGCAGCTCAGGCCAACGTCGTGGAGTTATGGCTGAAAGAGGAACCGGAGAGCCTCGCCGCCCGGGTGATGTACGCCCGAGTCGCCACCGAACGGGTGCTGCAGGCCTACCGGAAGAACTGGGCGCGCGACTATCAACGCGTGGGGGACCTGGAGAAGCTGGTGGCCCGGGCCCGGGAGGCGTGCCGCAAGGCGGGCGAGGGGAATCCCGACGACTCGGTGCCCTGGATCTGCCGCCTGGCCCTGGCCGAAACGGACACGACAGGCCGCTACCCGGAGCACCACGTGGCTCCGCCGCCCCATGAGTATCTGCTGCCCGGTGGGCCGTGGGGCCTCCTTGGGGAAGTGCACCGACGCGATCCGTTCAACCGCGAGGCATGGCACCGCATGTCCCAGGCGCTCCAGGCCCGCCCGGGTCCCGCGGGCCGCCAGGCGGTCGCGACGGACTTCGCCCGCTGGACGGTCTCCTTCGCGCCGCCCGACTCGCCACTGCTCCTGCTGCCCCTCTACGCCCGTGTGCAGGAGCACCGCGAGCGAAGGGACAGCGGCGCCGAGGTCATGCTGAACCTCCTGTGGACCAGGGAGGACACCACCCGGGCCGTCACGCGGGCATTCGAGGGCTGGTTCCGCAAGTGCGATCCGGCCACCAGCTCCCAGCTGGATCTGAACCACCTCGCCTACGCCTCGGCGAGGGGCGGCTTCGCCCAGTGGGCCACCGAAGTGTTCGCCGCCATCGGCGACTTCGCCACTCCCGCCCCGTGGCAGTACGACGCCCGGTACCCCGAGGACCAGTGGCGCAAGGCATTCGAGGAGGACCGCGTCGCCTGCCTGAGATCCCACCCGCGGCAGCCGGGAAACCACCCATGACCGCTGACCTGCCCCTACTTCAGCTTTCCTGTGCGGAGAACCCATGACTTCGGTAAGAGCACCGCGCCAGCAGCAGAACCCGGTCGACGACGACGGCGAGGACGCGCGCATCCTCCAGTCGCTGGGCTACACCCAGCAACTGCACCGCCGGATGGGCGCGTTCGGCAACTTCTCGGCCTCCCTGTCGGTCATCTCGATCATGTCGGGGACCTTGCTGCTGTTCGGCTACGGCCTGAACTCGGGCGGCCCCGCGGTGATCACGTGGGGCTGGCTCGCCGTCGGGCCGCTGGTGCTGTGCCTGGCCGCGGCCCTGGCGGAGATCACCTCGCGCTACCCGACCAGCGGCGGCCTCTACTACATGGCCCGCCAGCTCGGCGGCGAGCGGTGGAGCTGGTACACCGGCTGGCTCAACCTCCTGGGCCTGCTCGGCGGGATAGCCGCCCAGGACTTCGGCATCGCGACGTTCACCGCCGCGTGGCTGAACCTGCAGTTCGACTACACGGCGAGCTCGGGCTCCTTGCTGGCCATCTACGCGGTCATCCTCGCGCTGCACGCGCTCCTGAACCTCTTCGGCACCCGGCTGATGAACATCCTGACGTCCGTGAGCGCGTGGTGGCACCTGGCAGGGGCCGTCGTCATCATCGGCTCCCTGGCGCTCGTGCCCTCCCACCACCAGTCGGCCGGTTTCGTGTTCTCCGAGTTCACCAACAACACGGGCTGGAGCGCCCCGGTCTACGTGATCCTCCTCGGCATGCTGCTGCCGGTCTTCGCCCTGGCGGGTTACGACACCTCGGCGCACCTGAGCGAGGAGACCAACCACGCCTCCGTCGCCGCGGCGCGCGGCGTCTTCCGCTCGGTGGCGGTGTCCTGGATCGCCGGTGGCATCCTGCTGACCACGCTGCTGTTCGCCATCCAGGACTACGCCACGACCCTGTCGGGCCCGACCGGCGTACCCGTGGCGCAGATCCTGCTCGACGCGCTGGGCATGGCGGCGGCCAAGGCCCTGCTGCTCGTGATCATCGTGGCCCAGTTCCTGTGCGGCTACACCGTGACCGCCAGCGCCAGCCGGATGATCTACGCCTTCGCCCGGGACGGCGCCCTGCCCGGATCGTCGCGCTGGAAGAAGCTCAGCCGCCGCACCGCCATCCCCGCCAACGCGGTCTGGCTCGCGGTCGTCGTGGCCTTCGTGCTCGCGCTGCCGTCCTTGTACTCCAGCACGGCGTTCTCTGCGGTGACCGCCATCTCGGTCGTGGGATTCACCTCCGCCTACGCCATCCCGGTGCTGCTGCGACTGATCCACCGCGACCGATTCACCCCGGGGCCCTGGAACTTGGGCCGCTGGAGCCGGCCGATCGGCTGGGTCGCGGTGGTGTGGGCGGCCGCGGTCACGGTGCTGTTCCTGCTGCCGCAGAGCAGCCCGGTCACCGCCACCACCTTCAACTACACGCCCGTCGCCGTCGTGGTGGCCTTCCTCATCGCCGCCCTGTGGCGGCGCTTCGGACGCGACTCCTACCACGTGCCCCGCTCCAGTTCTCCCACCGAGGACAAGCAGTACGAGGGCATCATCTGATGGGGGCGACACCACATGCCGCCCTCTCGACGACCTCAACGCCCCATGGGAGTACGGTGACCGACCTCACGGAGTCCATCGAATCGGCGCAGCAACTCACCGTGGCCTGGCGCGCCTTGGTACTCGACCGCGCCGCGGACGCGGACGTGCGCGACCTCCCCGGCATCTCCGTCCGCTGGGCCGACTGCCGATTCTCGTTCTACAACTGCATCACCCTGACCGAGCCGGGAGCGGGAGCCGATCTCGTCGCACGGCGCCTGGGCCAGGCGGCGGACATCATGCGCGCGAAGAAGCACCCGGGCCTCCTGTGGCTCTTCGAGGACCTCCTCGACGAGGAGGCGCGCACCGCGCTGGCCCCGGCAGCCGAACAGGCGGGCCTGCGGCACGCCTTCCCCGGCACGGGCATGGCCGGAGACCTGCTGCCCGTCCCCGACCCGGTCCACCCCGACCTGACGTTCGTGCGCGTGAGCACCGACGAGCACCTGCGGGCCTACGCGGACCTCCAGTCACATGCCTACGGGCTCCCCTTGGAGGAAGGCCGCGACGGCCTGGTCGGATCCGCGTACTGGAAGAACGAGATGCACGCCTACCTGGCCATGCGGGGCGACGTCCCGGTGGCGTGCGCCGCCACGGTCGAAGCGGCGGGCCGCCTCTTCGTCGCCTTCGTCGCCACGGACCCGCGGTGGCAGCGCAAGGGCTACGGCGAGGCGGTCACGCGCAAGGCCCTGCACGAGGGCGCCCGAGCCACCGGGCTGACCCGCGCCACGTTGCACGCGACCGTCGCCGGGGCCCCCGTCTACCCGCGCATCGGCTTCACGCCGAACTCACCCATGCACTTCTACGGCTTGGCGGAGTGAGCGGACTCGTCCCGCGGGTCAGGGCAGCTCGGAAGCCTGAGTGATGCGCCGCACCTGGTAGTAGTCGGCGATGCAGGAGGCGGGCCACGTGGCGCGGCCGCCGTGGCGGAACGGCTCGGTCATCTTGCTGAGCGGCAGCCGTTCGTACGGCAGGACCTGCCTGCCGGTCGCGGCCTGGCTCCGCATCCAGCGATTCTGAAGGTCCCAGCCGTGGGCGCGGGTGATCATGCCGGATTCGAGGCCCCCGAGCGACACGGTGAGGGCGACGCAGACGGCGGCGCACACCACCGAACCGGCGGCCAGGACCGGCCCGTTGCGCCGGACCCGGCCCCGCAGGGCGCGACCGGTGAGGGTACCGGCGTACACGAGGAGCAGGATGTAGAGCAGCAGGTAGTCGTTCCACAGCCGTGTCGACGTCACCACCTGTTCCCCGAAGACGGGGTAGGTGATCACCGTGCAGAGATAGCCGGAGACGAGCAGCGCGCCGATGCCCGCCCCGGCCACCAGTGCGTCCGTGCGGCCGCGAGCGGGACGGCCCGGGGGGACGCGGTTCACCAGGCCGAGGACGACCCCCACCGCGATGGCTCCCAAGTACGGCCAGGACGTCAGGAGTTGGGAGATGATCTCGCCGAATCCGCGCAGTGAGGCGAGGAGTGAGTCGGCGGTGAGCATCGTCGACGCGTGCTTGCGCTCCCGCCGGTGCAGCGCGCCCGGGGACGTATAGAGGATCAGACTGCCGATGACGATGCCCGCGATCCCGGCGGCGCAGCACGCGCGGAGGAAGCGACGGCGTGCGCGCGGGAAGGCGCGGCCGCTCACCAGCAGCGCGCACGTCAGGGTGACCGAGGCGACGACGGAGGTCTCCTCCGAGAGGAGACCCAGGCACGCGCCTGTGACGGCGACGATCAGCAGGGCCAGGGCCTTCGCCCGCCGGGACGCCGCGCGCAGGACGGGGACGGCCGCCGCGCAGGCGAACACCGGGGGCAGGGTGTGCGAGACGGAGGCGGCAGGCCAGTAGAACGTCTTGTACGTGTTGGGCGAGCCGAACAGGAACAAGGCCGTCACCATGGACGCCACCAGGAGCGGGACGCCCCGCGGGGGCGTGCCGTGCGCCGCGCGCAGCGCGGCGGCGACGAGGGCCCACAGGAGCGCGAGGACGAGCACGCCGCTGACGGGGGCGAACCACTGCTGGCCCGCTTCGCCGAACCGCGCGTAGGGCCACACCAGCACGGCGTTGACGATGCGTCCGTTGTCCTGGAGGTAGAACTTCCGCACCATCGCGGAGAGTCCGCCGTCGCGCACCACCGGCAGGAAGCACCAGTCGTCCCCGCCGGGGCGCACCCACCGGGCGTTCCACACCGCGAAGGCGAACACGGCGAGCGGCAGGAGCGAGAGGAGCCCCGGCCACGCGGGGGCCCGCCGCCACATCGCACGGGTATCCGGAACGCCTCCGGTGCGCTGGCTCTGGACAGCCTTTTCCGGCGCTTGCACCACAGGCTGCTCCTCCTTCTCCATCGGTCCGATGAAAGAAGAGCCTCTCTCCTCGCGTCCTCGAGCGTACAGATCTCACGTCGACGCACGGCATTTTCTTACCTTCTCCTTGAAGACACCTTAAGGAAATGGGGAATCGTGGTGGCCGCGGTCGGCAAGGTCGCACTCACACCCGCTGGGGGGCGAATGGAAGAGTGCCAGATCTCGGTCGTTGTGCCGTGTTTCAACGAGGAAGAGGTGATCAATACCTTTCACTGTGCGCTGATGTGGGTGCTCGGCGAGACGCGGCGATCTTTCGAGATCTGTTACGTCGACGACGGAAGCCGCGATTCGACCCGTGCCCAGCTGCGCGCCCTCGCCGCCGCGGACCAGCGCGTGCGCTACCTGTCCTTCAGCCGGAACTTCGGCAAGGAGGCGGCCATGCTCGCGGGACTGCGCATGTCACGCGGCGCCGCCGTGGCCCTCATGGACGCCGACCTGCAGCATCCGCCCGGGCTTCTGCACCGCATGCTGGAACTGCGGCACCACGGGTACGACCAGGTGGTCGCCCGCCGGGACCGCTCGGGCGAGGGGGTGCTGCGCAGGGCCGCCAGTTCGGCGTACTACCGCGCCATGGGCCGGTGCATGGATGTCGATGTCGTCGACGGGGAGGGCGACTTCAGGCTCCTGTCGCGCCGGGCCGTCGACGCGGTGCTCGCACTGCCGGAGGCCAACCGGTTCTCCAAGGGGATCTTCTCCTGGATCGGCTTCGACACGGTCAGTTTCAGCTATCACAACGTCAGCCGCGCCGCCGGGCGTTCGAAATGGGGCGGCCGACGCCTCCTCAACTACGGTATCGACGGCCTCATCTCGTTCAACAGCCGCCCGCTGCGGCTGGTCATCTACGTCGGACTCGCCCTCGCCTTCGCGGCGTTCGCGTACGCGCTGTGGATCGCCGCGGTGGTCGTCGCGCACGGGGCGGAAGTGCCGGGATTCGCCACCCTGTTGATCGCCATCGTGGCCCTGGGGGGCATCCAGCTCGCGACGCTCGGCGTCATCGGCGAATACGTCGGCCGCATCTACGGAGAGACGAAACGCCGCCCGCTCTACGTGGTGCGCGAGACCGACGAGAGCGCGCACCGGGCGGGCGCCGTCCCCGCCGCGGGAAGCAGCCCGCCGCCCCTGATGGGCCCGGCCGCCGTGCGGCCGAAGGTCCCCGTTCCCGGACGCGCCGGACTGCGCACGCTGCGGCAGTTCCTCGTCTTCGGGGCGATCGGAATCGTCAACACGGCCGTATACATGGGCGTGTACGTCTCGCTCAACCGCTGGATCCCCTATCTTTTCGCGCATGTCATCGGATTCGCGGTAAGTGTCGTCGGTTCCTTCCTCCTGAACACCTATCTCACCTGCCGTATGCGGCCGACCTGGCAGGCTTTCTTCCGTTTCCCGCTTTCGAGCCTCGTCAATATGGTGTTCAGCGGTGCGCTCCTCTTCCTCGGCGTGCACTCGTTGGGGACGGGGAAGAACATCACGGCGCTGGTCGCAGGCGTACTCGCCACACCGTTCTCGTTCCTGATCGCACGCTGGGCCATCCATTCGGGAAATGCGCGCGCCCGGCAGCGGAATGCCGACAGGATTCCTGTATCCATGCCCGAGAGGCCCGAAGACTTCTTGAGCAAAGGGTGAGTCCGCCGTACGCGGCGACACGTCGCCAGGTGCTCGCGGGCGCCCTCGGCGTCCTCGCCGGTGTCACGGTCGCGGGGTGCGACCTCGGCGGGCGTCCCGGTGGCCCGAAGGCGCCGGTCCACGCCGTCGATCCGTACGCGACCGGTCCCTTCGCCGCGGCGGGGAAGGGCCTGCTGCTGCAAGTCATCGCCCACCCCGACGACGACCTGTTCTTCATGAACCCCCAGTGCCACCAACTCCTTTCCGCGGGCGTGCCGGTGGTCACCGTCGTGGTCACGGCGGGGGAGGCCGGGGGCCGCAACCGCGTGCCCCACCAGCTCGCCCCGGTGGTCACCGACAAGCCGGGCTACTCCGGCGCCCGGCAACAAGGCATGCGGCAGGCGTACGCGGAGATGCTCGGCCTGGACCGCTTCACCCCCTGGCAGCGCACGGTCCTGGCCCTGTCGCACGGCGCGAGGGCGGAGACGGACGAGCTCGCGGCGGGCGACCGCAGGGCGCGGCTGGTCTTCCTCAACATCGCCATGCGCGGTGCCGGGGGTGTGCGCCTGCCCGCCCTGTGGGACACCCCGGGCACGGTCATGCGCACCGTGGAGGCGACCGACTCCCCGGACTCCCTGGCGTACACCTACGACCACCGGACCCTGGTCGACGTGCTCGCCGGGCTGATGGCCGCCTTCCGGCCCACCGTCGTCCACACCATGGACCCCGATCCCGACTACCAGGCGCACGACGCGCGCCACCCGAGGGGCAACGACCAGCCGCGGTTCTCCGATCACCGCGACCACACCCCGACGGCCCTGTTCACCTGGAAGGCGCTGTCCCAGTGGGTGGCCGAGTGCGACCGGCGCGACGGGCACGCCCCGCGCTTCACCACGATGGCCTTCCGCGGCTACTACAACCAGCGTTGGCCGTACAACCTGCCACCCGCCGTCCTCGCGCGGAAAGCTCGCTACATCGCGGCGTACGGGGGCGCCCCGGGGTGGGAGTGCCACGACTACGCGGGCTGCGGCGACTACAGCCAGGGCGGCACCCACGCCCTCACCAGCCGCAAGGGCTGGGCGCGCAGCACGCATCCGCGCTACCCGGGACCGCTGCCCGTGTCGGCCACCGACCGCGCGGGCCGGACCGTCGCCTACGGAGTGCTCGGCACCCAGGCCGTCCGCTGGCGGGAAACTGTCCCCGGTAGCGCACGCTTCGGGACCCCGCGCAACCTCGGGGGCGGACCGCTGGCGCCGGTCCTGTCCGCCGTGGTCGACGCGGCCGCGCGCCACCTGCTCTTCGGGCTCCGCTTCGCCGCCCTCGACGGCCAAGGCCGCGCCGACACGCGGGAGATCGTCGTCCTGGAGCAACGCGAACCCGACGGGCCCTTCGGACCCTGGCGGCGGCTCGGCACGCCGGACGCCGGTGCCGAGCGGGGACGGCGGGTCGGCTGCCCGGTGGCCGTGGCCACCCCGGACCACCGCGTCCACCTCTTCGCCCGCACGGCCGCCCAGGACCTGGCCACACGCGTCCGAGAGGCCTCGGGCCGATGGGGCCCCTGGCACCACCTGGGCGGCGGACAGGTCCAGGACGGACTGACCGTCGTGCTCGATACGACGGGACGGATACATGTCTACGCCGCGGGACACGACGCCGTGCACCACTGGTCCCAGGCCCGGCCGGGCGGACCGGTCACCGTCCGCCCACCGGTGGGCGGACGGGCCCCGGCCGGGGCGCCCGCCGCGGTGCTCGAACCGGACGGACACATCGCCCTGATCTACCGCACCCAGGCCGCGGCGACGCCGTACGCGTACGGCCCCTCGGCCGATCTGGCCGGTACTCCGCTGCCGCACTTCACCGGCTACGCGCCCGTCACCGCGCAGCTGGCCACGGAACCCGGCGGCGGAAAGGCCGTGCCGGTACTGCTCGGCCTGGACGACGACGGCCAGGCACAGCTCCAGTTCGGAACGGCCGCCGCGGCCCGCCCCCTGACCGCCCCGGGCCCCGAGGCCACCGTGGGCACACCCTCGCTCCTGACCCCGCGCGGACGCCCCTTGTCGGTGGTGGGAATGTCGCCCGACACCACGCCATGGATCTGGCGACCGCAGACGGCTCCGCAGGCGTGAGGAGCCTCCGCGACGGGGATGCGGGACCAGGTCCGGTCCGGTACGGCCCGACTGTCGTCAACCCGCCGACTGAACAGGCTGGTTGTGCAGATCGACCAGCGTGCGTACGAGAGGCGGCAGCCAGACGTCGCCCGACGGCGGCGTGGCAGAGCACCATGCCGAAGGCGTAGAGGTCGGTGGCGAAGGTGACCGGCGCTCCGGTGAGCTGCTCGGGCGCGAGGAAGCCCCGGGTGCCCACGACGTGATCGGTACGGGTGATGGCGGTGCCGTCGAGGGCTTCGGCGATGCCGATGGCCAGGGTCTGGACGGTCTTGGCGGGCAGGGCGCCGTGCAGCGACGGGCCGGGAATGTACTCGGTGACCAGCCAGGGCGGGTCACCTTGAGCGTCGGCGGCGACCACGGCGGCGGTGGAGAACCCGCTGACCTCGCTCGCGGCGACGATCTCGCGGGCGAATCGTCGACGGAACTCGGGATCGGCGGCCAACTCCCGCTGGATGACCTTGACGGCGACCGAGCGCCCGCCGGGAGTCCTGCCGAGATGGACCGTGCCCTCCCGCAACGGCTTGTGCACGGGCGGGACATCACTGGTCGACTGCGCTTGCTCTTCCGGTAGCGGCCGAAGCGCTCGACGACGACGGCGCTGCCCTGTCGGACTCCCCAGGCACGCGACCTGGACCGCGCCTGGCGACGCCCGACCGAACGCGCCGGAGTCGCACAGTGAGGCGCTGCGATGCCGCAGGTGCGCCGCTCGGTTTCGGAGTGCGGTTGACATCCACGGGGTGCTGGTTACTCTCAATATCGCTAAGAATATTGGTAACCAACAATCTGAGGTAAAATGAGTAGCGACGACCCGACCAGGACCACCGAGCCGTACCGGTGGCGATGGCTGATCCTGGTGGTGATGATCGTCGCGGAGGTCATGGATCTCCTGGACGCGTCGATCGTCAACGTCGCGGGTCCCGCGCTGGAGAAGTCCCTCGGTGCCAGTTCCGTAGGTCTGCAGTGGGTGATCGGCGGCTATGCCCTCACCCTGGGCGCGGGCCTGGTTCTGGGCGGTCGGCTCGGTGACCGCTACGGGCGGCGCCGGATGTTCCTGACCGGCCTCGCGGCCTTCACGCTGAGCTCACTGCTGTGCGCGCTGTCGCCGAACATCGAGTCGTTGATCGCCTTCCGGCTGCTCCAGGGCACCGCGGGGGCGATGCTGCTCCCGCAGGGCCTGGGCCTGCTGCGCGAGAACTTCTCCGGACCCGAGCTCACCAAGGTCTTCGCGATCTTCGGCCCCGTGCTCGGCCTGGGCGGCATCATCGGCCCTGTCCTGGGCGGCTTCCTCATCGAGGGCGACTTCTTCGGCCTCGGGTGGCGCTCGGTGTTCCTGATCAACCTGCCCATCGGCCTCGCGGCCCTG
This sequence comes from Streptomyces kanamyceticus, assembly GCF_008704495.1. Lineage (NCBI taxonomy): Bacteria > Bacillati > Actinomycetota > Actinomycetes > Kitasatosporales > Streptomycetaceae > Streptomyces > Streptomyces kanamyceticus. The sequence goes on along the minus strand of NZ_CP023699.1, from coordinate 2,148,475 downwards.
GCCATCGCGGCGAGGTTCGTCCCGAAGAGGCGGGGCGACCGCACCGTGCGGGTCGACATGGTCGGCGCGGGCCTGATCGTGGCGTCCTGCGCCCTGCTGGTGCTGCCGCTGAACCAGGGCCAGGAGGACGGCTGGCCGCTGTGGACCTGGCTGTGCATGGCCGCCTCGGTCGTCGGGTTCGGCCTGTTCACCCTCCAGCAGCGCCGCACCGCCGCGGCGGGCCGCGAGCCCCTGGTGACCCCGGGCCTGCTGCGCAAGCCCGCCTTCACCATCGGGCTCGGCGGCATCGCCCTGTTCTTCGGCGGGCTGATCGGCACCCAGCTCGTACTCACGCTGTTCCTGCAGATCGGCCAGCACTTCAGCGCCGGGGACGCGGGCCTCGGCAACCTGCCGCTCGCGGTGGGCACGGCGATCGGCGGCGCGGTCAGCGGCGCCTTCCTCGCCGACAAGATCGGCCGCAGGGTCCTCCAGGCCGGGCCGCTGATCCAGCTCGCCGGTGCGGTGCTGCTCTGGTTCGAGCTCGACGGTCTGAGCGCCGGTTCGTTCTCGATCTGGGACATCGCCCCTGGTGTGGCGGTGGCCGGTATCGGTGCGGGCATGGTGATCGCCGCCCTGTTCAGCTTCATCCTCGCCGCGGTCGACGACGACGAGATCGGCTCCGCCTCCGGCGTACTGTCCGCCGTACAGGCCATCGGCGGCTCCATCGGCGTGGCGGTCTTCGGCTCGGTGTTCTTCGCACAGGCCAAGACGGGCGACTTCACCACGGGCTTCCACCACGCGCTGATCGTCCAGGCGTGTCTGCTGGTGGTGTTCTTGGCCATCACCTTCTTGCTGCCGAAGCAGGGGCGGCCCGAGGAGGAGCAGCACGGGGTCAACGCCGCTGCCGCTGACGGTGGTTCCGCCCCTGGTGCGGAGCAAGGCGTCGCGGTGTGACACCCGTTCTCGCCGAGCGGGCCGAGAACCTGCCCCCCTACGGCCTGAAGATCTCACGCATCATGGTTGCCAACGCCTTTAGCGATCCAGGAGCAGCTTCCACGCCATGACTGTCGACCAGCCCACCGATCCCCGGTCCGCGACCGCGCCGGAGAGCCCCATCCGGGAGCAACTGAGGAACCTGATCCGCTGCCAGCAGCGGTTCGAGCGGTACCAGGGCAGGCAGATGCACGTCGATCCCGCCGGGCTCGCGGTGATGGACCACCTCGTCAGCGCCGGACCGGTGACGCCGAGCGAACTGGCACGCGAACTCAGTACGTCGACGGCGGCGATGACGCTGGTGATCGACCGCCTGGTCGACGGCGGGCACGTGAGCCGTCGGCCCCACCCCAGCGACCGGCGCAAGGTGCTGGTGACACCGACGGAGCACTGGGAGGAGTCCGCCTTCGAACACGTCGAGCCCCTTGTCGCGGGCATCGGCGAGATCACCGAGTCCATGACGGCTCAGGAGCAGGCCACGGTGGCGACGTTCCTCGAACGGGCGGTAGCCGCGTACGACCGGGCGACCAAGGTGTAGGAGTCCTGACCCTGGGTGCGCGGGTGGCGGCAGGGCAGGCTAATTTGCCCGGATGAGTCTTCTTGATGATGTGGCCGAGCGCGACGGCTGGCGGTGCTGGGTGTGTGACGAACCGGTCGACCCCGACGAGTCGGTGAACGACCCGCGGGGGCCCAGCGTCGACAGCCGGACCACCGACCGTAAGGCCAAGGTCGCCGAGCGGCTCGCGCACCGCGGGTGCAATAGCCGCAAGGGCGCGGTCAAGGTGGTCATCGCCTGGCCGGACCGCCTGTACGTGGTCGAACCCGCGCCGCTGATCGCCGTTGCCGACAGGCTGGCGCGCAAGGGGGGCCGCGAGATGGTGGGCCGTTGTCCGACCAGGAAGGACGCCCAAGAGGCGGCGGATTGGCTGGTGGACCGGTTCTCCCGGCTGCTGCCGGGAGTGCCGGTGACCGCCGGAATCGAGGCGGGCGGCGGCCAGTTCCTCGTCGTCCTGGCCACCGGCCGCCGCTGAGCGGGGAGCACTCCTCACCCGACCTCACCCTCACCCGAAGTCGGCCGACGTTTTCCGGGTCCAGTCCTGCCCGTGCCCGCCCTCGGGTTGCGTTCGTGGTCAGGGGCGAGGGGCTGGCGGGCGGTGTCTACGGCCCGTCCGGGACGCCGAGCGGCACGGTGAGCCGGGGCTGCCAGCCTTCCTCCGTCAGCACCACCAGCTGGACCGCCGTCGCACGGGTGCGCAGCGGCAGCAGGCTGCCGATCGCGGCGCGGACATGGGCGGCAGCTGTCGGGTTGTCCGCACCCATGGCGACCGTGACATGGGCGGCGGGCTGCGCCCCGAAACGGCCCTTGTACGGGCGCGACCCGGGCCACCGGGTGCGGAACGCGTCGACGATCGTCTGGAGTCCCGGAACGGCGACGGCGACGAAGCCGGGCGCCGTCACGACCTCCTCCAAGAGCAGATCAGCTGCCGGAAAACTCGCAGCCAGGGCGCGCACGCCCCTCTCGTCCTGATCCGTCAGCGCCGATTCCGGCACGAACGGGTAGAGGAGCGAGACGTGCGCCGGCACCCCACGACGCACCAGAGCCGGGTCGATACGCCACGCCGCATCGAGGAGCGGGGCGGCATCGGGCAGGACAATGACGACGGCAGTGGTCCCTGGTTCTGGCACGCTGCCATCATCGCAGGCCGGTCCGCTACCGCGCGTGTCGCACCGGGAGGTGGGCGAGGGCGACGAGTTGGGCGTGACCGAGGCGGTCGCGGCCTCTGCCGCTAGATGGTCCAGACGGCAACGCTGGAGCGGTCGGTGGACATCCGCAGTCACACCTCCTCGCCGCCGGGCACCAGCGCCACCTCCAGCTCAGGCACCGCTGCCGCGTGATACGGGCCGGAATCCCGGGACAGCAGAATCCTCTCCGGTGTGAGATGTGCGTCACGTGAGGAAAACGTGGAGGGGAGAGAGGGTCCGGTGGACGGCTCCGATCGCGAAGGCGTCTCAAGTCGGTTGCGCATTAAGGCGATTGGCCGGGGAAGTAGGCAGAGGCACCCCCTGCGATCCCGCGGAATTATGTAGTGAGCCTTTCTCTGTTATGTATGGAATGTTTCACTCCCATTTCTGGGCGGCTGGGCCCTGTTTTACGGCATTGATCAAGGTGGGGGCAGCGTCTACGGTCGTACCGTCTCGACCTGCGGGACACTTTGATTGGAAAGCAGGAGCGAATGTCCGTTCTCTCGGATCTCATCGTCAACACGAATCCCGTGCCCGATGTCGACGCCCTTGAGAAGGAGAAGGGGAAGGAGAAGGAGCTTTTGATCCCGACGTACATTCCCACGATCGAGGAGACCGTCACTGCCAGCGGTGCTCACCGCCAGGGCTGCACGGGCTTCGTCAGTTGCTGAGTCTCTGAAAATCGATAGCAAGGGATTCATCGGGTGCGTGTGAGACGCGAAGATCTTCGCGTCCCCGATGCTCAGGCCGACCTCTATCTGGTCGGTCTGGGCATCGGTGGACTTGAGCGCAGGACCGTGGAAGCGGACGAGGTCCTGCAGAGCGCGGGTGTGATTCTCCATCACACTGCCTTCGATGCCGATTTGCGGCATATGTACCGTGCGGCAGTGGTGGATCTGGAATCAGTCTACGGAGCCGACTCCAACCCGACGCAGGCCTACCACGAGATGGCGGCTCAGGCGCTTCAGGCGGTCAGGGAGCGGGACGGGGGCCCTGTCTGCTTCCTGACGTACGGGCACCCCATGTATCTCGTCGACTCGGCCTGGATCCTCATGGAGGCGGCCAAGGCCGAAGGCATCTCGGTCAAGGCGCTCCCCTCGACGTCGTTCCTGGATACGGTCCTGGTGGATCTCGGGGCACGATTCGACAGGGCCGTCCAGGCCTATGACGCGGACCTGTTTTATCTGCATGACGTCAGGCCCGACATCCGGTTCCCCGTTCTCCTGGCGCAATTCGGCAGCTTTGACAGTCATCAGCTTCGGCGGTCGGGAGATCTTTACGGGCGGCTTTCCCCGCTCACTCGCAGGCTCCAGGAGATCTATCCGTCCGACCGTGCCGTTGCGGCGGTTCTTTCTTCATGGCGGCCGGACATGGCCCCCCAGATCAGTCATACGACGATCCGGGACATCGACTCCCTGATTTCCAGCAGCCACAGCGGGACGACGCTGTTCATCGGGGGGAGCGAACCGTGGGCGAACGCCCAACCGGATTGGATGAAGCTCAGGTAATTCCGTTCGATTTTTGGGGTGTGGCGGTCGATGTCCATCTCCGGCATCCCGAGGACCGTGACCATGTCCGCTACTACTTTCAGGACTACCTGCGGCCTCCGGGTGGCGCGCGTGCTGACATTTCGCTCGCCCTCCTGCCCACCGAGGGGCGATTCATCGGTGGGGCCACCGATGTCCGCAAGGACATCCATGTCCGGACGGCCGGTAACTCCTGGCAGCTCTACGAGAGTTACGCGGGGCAGCCGGACCGGGCGACACCGCTGCCGCCGTTCCTGCTGCCCCCCTTGAACTCCCTGGTCCGCCCCGTGCACGCAAGCGCGGTGGCCTCGCCGCGGGACCCCTCCCGGGCCGTCCTGCTGCACGGCCCCTCGAAGGCCGGCAAGTCGTCCGTCCTACTCGAACTGACCCGACTGGGCTGGCACTTCGTCTGTGACGACACCGCCCTGCTGCACAACGAGCGCACGATCTTCTCCTACACCCGGCCCATCGGCGTCAGGGAGTCGACGCTACGGACCCACCCCTGGCTGCAGGCGCACATCGCGCACGCCCCCAGCTTCACCACGCCGACCGGAACCACCTGGGCCGTCCACGCGAACCTCCTGCCGGCCAAGCGCTCCCCGGCCGCGACCGCCTGGGCCTGGACGGTCACTCTGCGCCCGTCCCGCACCTACCGTGTCACCCGCCTCACCGAGAACCACTGGGAGATCGCACTGGATTCAGGACGGGACATCCGACGAGCCGCTGCGGACATCGTCACGGAACTCACCGGAGACCCTTCATGATCCAGAACCTGTACTTCGACTTCTACGGGGTGACCACCCGGCTGCGGGTCGTCCCGGCCGACGTCGACGAGGCCCTGTTCTACTTTCAGGGTCAGCAGCTCTCGCAGCCTCCCGCGGGTGAACCCGATGTGGTGGTGACCCTGAGCTGCACCGAATGGCCCGAGCGCGGCTTCTTCACCAGCCTGCTCCGCAAGGACAACTTGGCCAAGCGCATCGAGATCGACCGACGCACCGACGGCTCCTGGGCCCGGGTGGTCGATCACGCCTTCACGGGCTGGTCCGAGATACCCTCCCCGCTCCCGCCCTTCCGCTACTCCGACCTGTGGATGACCACCGCGGTCGGCCCGGGAACCTGCCTGAGGATGCCCGACGGTCAGGGACTGCTCATCACCGGGGCCAACTACGTCGGCAAGACCTCGACCTCGCTGGTGCTGTGTCAACGCGGAGCACGTCTGGTGAGCGACAGCCTCGCCGTGCTCGACCTGACCACCGGTCTGTTCCGCCGGCACGACAGCCCCCTCGGCTTTCGCAGGGGAAGCCGCCGACACCACCTGGACAAGATCACAAGCGGTGTGCACCGCGAAACCGTGTCCCCGGACACCGGCCTCGTGCTCCTGGTGCCTCCCGCGGAATTCCTGGGCGTCCCCAACCTCCCCGAGGCCAAGGTCGACCGGATCGTGCACCTCGAACGCCACGCTTCGCCCGCGGAGCCCTTCACCACCGACTCAGACCTGTCTTCTTGGTTCTCCGGCGCCGACCGGCACGAGATCGCTCAGCACCTTCCCGAGGTGACCACTGTCGTGCCCGTGCCGGAGGAAGTTTCGCCCCGTCAGATCGCAGACCTTCTCGAAAGCGCCCTATGAGTGACCTACTGATGGCCGAGGCCGTCTCCAAGACCTACGCCGACGCCCCCACCCCGGCCCTGTCCGACGTCTCCTTCCGCATCGGGGAAGGAGAAGTCGTCGCTCTGCTCGGACACAACGGGGCAGGGAAATCGACCCTGTTCGAGATCGTGTGCGGTCTCCAGCGGGCCGACTCGGGCACAGTGCAGCGTTCGGTGGGCCCGGCCGAGTTCGGCTGGTGCCCACAGCGAGAGATCATCGACTGGTCATTGACCGTCCGTCAGAACGTCGAGATGGGACTGGCGTTCCGCCGCGGAACCCTGCGCGGCGTACGTGCCCTGGCGGAAGAGGTCTGCGAGGTCGTCGGCCTCGAACGGTTCCTCGACCGGCAGGCCGAAACGCTCTCCGGCGGGGAACTGCGCCGCTGCCAGATCGCCCGCGCCATCGCGGGCCGACCTCGGCTGATGGTCCTCGACGAGCCGACCACCGGCCTGGACCCCGACGCCGTCGCGCAGGTCTTCGACTTCCTCCGCGACAGCGCCAGGCAGGGATCCACCGTCCTGGTCAGCACCCACGACACGTCACGCTTCGCCGAACACTGCACCCGCGTTCTGGCCCTCAGCACCGGCCGCCTCCTCGCCGACCAGCCAGTGCGGACCTTCCTGGCCCCGGTCGGCGAGTCCAACGACCTGTGGGACGGCTACCGGCACCTCACCCGGCAGCCCTCCACCACGTCCGAACTCCCATCGACCGAGGTCGCACACCCATGAGCACCCTGCAGACGCCCCCGCAGGCGCGCCGTCTCGCCCGCCCCCTGATCGCGGTCCGCTTCCACTGGCTCTCGCTGTGGAACTGGCGACAGGTCTACTACGGCCGGATCATCGAGCCGATCGCCTACCTGCTCTTCCTCGCCGCCGGAATCGGCGGAGCGGTTGCCTCCGGGCAGAACCAGAGCCTGGGCACGTATCTCGCGTTCGTCGTCCCGGGCATGCTCGCGATGCTCGCGTTCCGCTCAGGCACCGCTGCCATCTCGGATGTCGCCAACGACCGCAAATGGGGTGTGTTCGCCCTCTACACCCTGCACGGAGGCGGCCCCGCCGGATACCTGTCGAGCATCGTCACGATCCTCGGCGCGGTCTTCCTCGCCCAACTCGCCCTGGTCCTCGTCCTCGCCGCCGCACTGGGCGGCCTCGCCGACGTATCGGCGCCGCACCTGACGACCACGGTGCTCACCGCGCTCCTCGTCGACGCCGGTTGGATCGCCACCGGAGCAGCCGTCGCCGCCCGCGTCCAGTCGTACGCCACACGCGACTTCCTCCTGACGATCACCGCCCTGCCCGTCGTGCTGGCGGCACCGCTCTTCTACCCCCTGGACTCCGCACCGGGTTACCTGCGTGCCCTGGCCCACGCCGACCCGCTCACCTACCAGGTCGCTTGGCTGCGCGGCACCTGGTCAGGCGATCCCTCCGGCCTGCTCTGGGCAGCCCTGTGGGCGATGATCGCGGCGGCTACGGCCGTGCCGATGCTGACCCGAGCCGACCGCGTCACCCGGGAAAGGTGACCGACCGACCATGAAGCTCTCCGTCCTCGACACCGCTCCCGTCTTCGCCGGAACCACCGGCACTGCGGCACTGCGCACCAGCGTGGAACTGGCGCAACACGCAGAAGCACTGGGCTACACCCGCTACTGGATCGCGGAGCACCACGACAACCCCGCGGCGGCGGCCACTACTCCGGAGGTCGTCACAGCGGCCATCGCATCCGCCACGACCACCATTCGCGTGGGATCCGGCGGCGTCATGCTCCCCAACCACTCAACACTCCGCGTCGCTGAAGCCTTCACCACCCTGACCGCCCTGTACGGCTCCCGCATCGACCTGGGCGTGGGCCGCGCCCTGGCCGGCAGCCCGACGCTGAGCACCACCCTTCGAGGGACCCTCCCCGCCGCCTCGCCGACCGCGTTCGCCACCCAGATCGAAGAACTGCAGCGATACCTCTCCCACAGCACCCCGACCGCAATGCCCCACCACACATCGGTACCCGTGTGGATCCTCGGGGGCAGCGTCCCCGTCGCCCTGACAGCGGCCCGCCTCGGCCTCCCCTTCGCCTTCGCCGGCCACCTCGGCACCACAAGAGCCCAGGACACGCTCACGGCGTACCGCCAGTCGTACCGGCCTTCGCCCGCACACCCCCACCCGTACGCCATGGCCAGCGCAGGCGTATACCTGGCGAAGACCCACAAACGCGCCGCCCAACTCGCCCGCACCTACGCGGAGCACCTCCTGGGCGAGAGCCGGGGGAACCGCACACCCATCGATCCCATCGATCCGAAGCGCACGGCACAGACGTCCAACCACCAGCACAGCATGGCCGACACCCGGGCCAAGGAATGGATCTGCGGCGACCGGTCCACGGCCGAAGCGGCCCTCCACCAATACGCCAACGACCTCGCCCTCGACGAACTCATCACCCTGACCGTCATGGAGGACTTCGCCGACCGGGCACTGTCGTACGAGATCCTCATGCAAGCAGCCAAGTGACCCGCGAATTGGTTCGTTCGAACGTGACTGTTCATTGGCCACCTCAATGAGGATCCAATGCTGCCGGGTCAATACCCGCGGTCGTAGATCTCCCGCAGCCATGGTTCCCGGACGGCGGGCAGCCGCGCCAGTGTGCGCCGGAACGCGTCGCCGGACGGCCGGAACCGCGTCCGCGGGTGGGGCGGCAGCGGATCATCGCGTTCTACGCCCGTCGGCAGTCCACCGACCGTCGGCAGCCGTACGCGATGCGTCGGGGAGGCCAACTCGGCCCAGAGCGTGGCTTCGACGGGCACGGCCACGGCGCCGCCGCTCGGCTGCCACATCTCGCCGGTCTGCGGATGGACCGGCACCAGCACCAGCTCGGCGGCCGACCCACCGAGCCCCGGTCCCGCCAGGCCCAGCCGCTTAGCGCCTTCTCTTGCGGGCAGTAGCGCGGCGAGGGTTGGGCCGAGGAGGTCGGCGGCCGGGCCAGGCGCCACCTCTACCGGACAGCCTTTGGCGGCCACCACGACGTGGGCGAGGGCCACGCCCGCCGGGATGTCCCGGTACTCGCCGAGCCGTTGCCACAACGCGCTGCTGCCCAGCAGCTCTGGCCAGTCCATGACGGGCCGCTCCGGCGGGCCGGGCAGCCGCACGATCGCCTGCGGGAGGAGTCGGACGACCTGCCAGCACCCGCAATCGTCGATCCTTGTCCCAACGGGAAGATCGCAGCTCAGGCAGGCGAGGTTCGGCCCGTCCCGTCCGTCGATGCCCATGCAGTAGCCCGCGGCCCGTTCGAGGATCAGTGTGGTGCCGCGCATGTCGCCGGGCGCCAGGAGGACGGTGTCCGACGGTCCGTCGGACAGGTTGCCGGACGGGGCGAAGATTCCTCGCGCTGCCGCCTCCTGGGCACCGCACTCCTCCCACGTCCGCCAGGGCGGACCGTACGGCTCGGGGTCGACGGCATACGTCCCCACCTCCAGGAGGGGCGGGTGCAACCTCTCCCAGTGGGTGTCGCGCAGGTGGATCCGCAATGCCACCTCCGACACCGCCGCCGTCAGCACCGCACCGCAACCCGCACACCCGAACACGGCCAAGCCGTCCCCTCCCGCCGTCGAAACACCTGCATCGCACCAGGAGGGCGACCGGCAGGCAACGGGTTTTCGTCCGATGCCGAACGCCTCGTCAGCCACTCTCGGCAACGGACAACAGCAAGCGCTCGACTGGAGCCGAGGCTCTCGACAGGTGTGCAACCGCAGGTGGGGGAGGCGATTGCGCACTCCCCAGCGCAGCGCATTCTCCCCAGATTCTCCCCAGCGAAGGTCGGCCGGGGAGTGGTAGAGCGCTGATTCGAAGGGCTCCGCGGACATGAGTGGAGGGGGCAAAGCTCACAGCGGGGGCTGATCCCCATAGTCCGGCGGCTGTCGCGTGCCTTCGGCACACGCAGCGGTGGCCTTCGGCAGGCCGGTGAAGTCGGTCTTCAGCGGGCGGAGGCGCTCCAGGCTGGACAGTCTGATCGTTTTCTGGTTCGGGCACCGATCGTTCAGGACTGCGGTGGGCAGGACGTAGAAGGTCCATTGGTCGAGAACCAGGGGATCGAGGGTCTGCTTGTCCTGGTGGTGCAGCAGGCAGAAGACGTACATGTCGGAGCGTCGCAGTATTTCGGGCGAGGTGGAGCCGGTCTGGGCGTCCCATCCGGAGGCCGGAGCGATGGAGAACGAGATCTCCGACAACTGGCTTTGTGCCCACGACTGCAGGTACGCCGACGACTTCACCTCCACACGCCACTTCTCGGGCGTACGGATGTCGACGGTGTCCCATTCTGTTCGGGTGCCGCTGGCGGCGCCGAGCGCTGTGGCAACGAGGTACTCGGCCAAGATGCCGCGCATGGTGTTGTTGGCCAGGTCGGAGCACGCCCAGCTCCAGAAGTCGCCGAGTCTGCCCACCGTTTCCCCGCTGGCCCGGATCGGTTCATTGCCGCTGTGACGCGTTATGGCCAGCGGGCCGAGGCCGGCGGTGTTCATGCTGTTCTCCTGAGGATGGTTCGCGGCGGGTAGTGATCAGCCTGCCATCCGGTACTGACAACGTAGTTGAGACTGCCCCGGAGCGTTGGTCGGGGGCGGTCAGAGGTGGCCGACAATCACGCCTCATGCTTCCTGCGGCACGAGAAGTGCTCGGGCAGCCCCTCGGGTCCTGGAAGGCTTGCCGACTGACCACGGCTGAAACGGCAGAGCGGGATCGCTTGACCCGACGCGTCGACCGCGACACTGGCGATCTCGGTTTCCCGGTGGCGGGACTCGAGGACACTTGCTCGGCTGCCACGCCTCGGCTTCGGTTCAGCCCGCACCGCTGAAGCCGGACGGTCCTCGGCGCACCTGTCGCGCCGGTCCCCCTGTAGTACGGATGGCTGGCGCTTCTTGTCGTCCAGGGCGGGCCCGTTCGCCTCGAGGTACTGCTGCCACTGCTGTGCGGGGAGCCAACGGTGGTGGCCGCCCCGCTGGAACGGGATCCGCTCACCGGCCGCAGCTTCCACGATGAACCGGGTGAGGGTCAGGCCGCCTTCCCCTGTGAAGGTGCTCGACTGATGGGCGGGCATGAGGACGCGATGCCAGCCCTCGCAGTACCCGGCGTCGGTGGGGTTCTCAGGGGTCGTAGGGCTTCTCCGGGCACCGGGTGAGCGCGCCGTTTTAGCTGCACTGGCCCTCCTCTAGGACGAAATTTCCGTCTTGGACCGCGACGGGGTTCTTCTGCACACGGATGACGGAGGCCGGCAGGTTGGGCGTGCGAACGTAAGGGACGGCGCCGATGCACGCGTGGTCGGGGTCGGCGAAGTCCCAAACCGACTGAATTCCGCTGCGGCGCCGGAACCCCTCCCGTGCAGGCATTCCGCGGGCTGTCTGGGCGCCCAGCTGAGGCTCGTAGCCCAAGACGGTGTCGGCGTGGAAGCCGTGATCTTCGGAGTCCTTCGCGACGCGTTCCTTGCGGGCGAGGTGCTCATCGGATTCGTGGCTGATGGGCTTCTCCCCGAGTTCCGGTAGTGGGAGCAAGCCATACGTCGTCACGCTGAACGAGGTACATGGGGACGCACCGGCCGCGGAGGTCCCGGCAGTCGGGGCAGATGAGCCCGCGCTTGTCGACGGGGGCACGCCCTCGCCTGCGCAGGAGCACGTTCAGGAGGTCTTTGCCTTGCGGGGCGCCGAGGTCGGGACGGCGCAGGTCGACGTTGTGGCCGGCCGGTTCGTAGTAGACGGGGTTGCGGAAGAGGTCTTCGTCGCTGTCGATATGAAGGTCGTCGTCCATTGGTGTTCCCCGCAGCCGTCACGAGTGGGACTCACAACGCTACGGGGAGGGTCTGACGATCGGGGCTGTCCTGCGGGAACAGGGTGCACCGAGAGACAGAGGGCCGGGGTCTAGAGCGGGGGATGGCCTCGGTGGGCGAGTGCTTCCACCACCCTGTCGACGGCGGTGTCGACGGCCTCGTGTTCCCAGACGCGCAGGGGCAGCCAGCCCAGGCGGACGAGGTGGGCGTCGGTCTCTTCGCCCGCAGGGCGTTGCCCTGCAGTTTCTGCTGGCGCAATTCAGGGACGGGCAGGTTCACGCGGTTCCACATGTTGGACAACCGTTTTGCGACGGTGCCGGTCACCTGCTGCCCGGACTCGCTCGTGGCGCTTCTTCGACCGCCGTCCGCTGAGTCCGTGAGAGTGCCTTTCATCTCAGCTACTCAGCGCGTAGAAGAACTGGCTCAGCCGGTGGATCAGGGCACCGACCTGGGTCCGGAGTGCCGGGCGGGCGGGTTTGAACCCACGACCTCTTCGTCCCGAATGAGGTTCGGTCGTGATCCACATCTGCGGCGCCCGTAAACGTGCAGTTCAGAGCGTTGTTGTGAGGTGGCGTGGCGAAGCCTCGATGAGTCTCTGGGGGAAGATCATCTCCCAGGATTCTCCCAGTGGCCGGTGCCTCATGCGGGGTTCGGCTCGTGGGCGTGTATCCGAGCTGCGTTGCATGCGCACCTTTGCGTGAAGCCGCCGGTGTTCAGATCGCTGCGGCGTCGGCCCCTGCTTCGCCATCCCGCGCAGCATCTCGCCGATACCGGCGCCCGACACGTACCGGCGGTCCGTGCCAACGTCCAAGAATGCGAACCAGTTGGTGCTCTCGCAGCTGTTCACTGCTCTCGTGTTCGGCGTATGCACTCTGCGCAGCCGCGTTCGTGGCGGACCGGCTCGAAGGGCCTGCTGCACAGCATGCACAGCGGCTTCGCGACGGTGTTCTCACCGCAGGTGAAGCAGAGAGCCGACGGTTGGCCGTCCGGACGTCGCGATGCAGTAGAGCCGCATTGCCTCGTCGATGGGGCGCCGGCTCCAGCAGAAGTAGCAGCGCGCCCCCTCGGGAACGCTCACGACGAGGGCGAGCTGATAGCAGTCGCTGCACTCCACGGTGCAAGTACGGAACGGTTCGACGTCGACAATCAGGCGCTGCATCCGTTTCGTCGTGAAACGACAGATCCAGATCAAGCTGGCACGGATCTCGCTTAGCTCACCCTGTACAGCGCTGCGTTCGGCCTCTGTGAGCGCCGGCAACAGCTCCTCGTCAGGGAAGCGGATGAGGAAACCGAGCACGGCGGCGGCCCGCGCCTCGATGGCTTGCGCCTCGGTGGATGTTCCGGTCAGGCCGTAGTGCTGCATGGCGTTCCGGTTTTCTGCCAGCCGCGTCAGGGCCTTGATGTCTTCTTCGCCTACACGGGGTTGGTGACATCGGAAAGCCCGTGCTGTCGCGCGTTCTAGCTCTCGTCGAGGACGGCCTCGACGAGGAAGGGACCTCCGGTGCCGTACCCGTCCCGCATGGCTGCCATGAGCTCGCCGCTCGTGCTGACACTTCGGCTGGGCACCCCCATGGACCGGCCCAGGGCGCCGAAGTCGACCGTGGGTTGGGTCAGGTCCATGCCGAGGAGGCGTTTCGCTCCCGGTTGCCGGTGGTGCCAGTTGTCCTTCAGGACGCGGTACTCACGGTTGTTGGCGACCACGAAGCCGATCGGCAGGCCCAAGTGGGCTGCGGTCCACAGGGATTGGGGGCAGTACATGGTGGCGCCGTCGCCGACCGTGCACAGCACCCGTCCGCCCGGGTGGGCCAGGCTGACGCCGATGGCCGCGGGCATGGCCCACCCGAGGCCGCCCGACACCCACTGGTACCGGTTCGCCTCCTCCAGGCGCAGTGCGGCGCGGATGCTCCGTGCTGCGTGCGGCGCCTCGTCGACGACCAGGGCGTCGTCGGGAAGCGCGTCGGCCAGAGCCATGGAGAGACTCTCCAGATCAAGTGGCTTGTCTGCGGGACTGGTTGGCGGTGCTGTCGCCTTTCGTGCGGGAGTCTCCGAGGCGGGCAGTGACGCGAGCAGGTCGCGCAGCGTGGGCCTCAGGTGCCCGTTCAGTGCGCGGTCGACCGGGGTGTCGCGGCCGGGGCCCGTCGGATCGGCGGAGATCTGGACGACGTGGGTGTCCTCGTCCAACAGCGGGCCGGGAGCGTAGGGGTAGTAGAGCGGGAAGGTCCGGGTTCCCACGACGAGTACCAGTCGGAACGGAGCGAGCATGGAGCGGATGCCCGGCAGATGCGTGGGCAGATAGCCACGCCACAGCGCGTGTGTTGTGGGGAAGGGGTTGGTGGCCGGCCAGCCCGCTCCCCACACCGGGGCGCCGAGGGCCTCGGCAAGGGCCAGACCCTCGGCCGGGGCGTGGCGCGCCAGTTCATCCCCGTAGACCAGCGCGATGTCGTCGGCCGGGGTTTCGTTCAGCCGCTTGGCGAGTTCGTCCGTGGGCGCGGCGGCGGCGAAACGCACGGCCGTACGTCGCGGCGGGGGCGGGCCGAGCTCGTCCAGCAGGTTCATCGGCAGTGAGACGAACACCGGACCTGTCGGTGGTGCCTGCGCGACCCGGAAGGCGTGGCTCAGCACCTCGCCGAGTTCCTCACGGGTGCCGACCTCGTGGGCCCACTTGACGGTGGGCGTGGCCAGACCTGTCAGGTCGCCCGCCAGTACCGGGTCGCGGATGAGGTGGCGCAGGTCCTGCTGCCCTGCGGTGACCACCATGGGTACGCGGGCGGCGGCGGCGTTGGTCAGCGCGCCGATGCCGTTGCCGAGGCCCGCGGCCGCGTGCAGGTTGACGAAGGACGGGCGGCCGGTGATGCGGGCGTGGCCGTCCGCCATGGCGACCGCGGAGGCCTCCTGGAGTGCTAGCACGTAGGTGATGTCGTGTTGGTCTGCCAACTGCTGGATCAAGGGGAGCTCGGTGGTCCCGGGGTTGCCGAAGACGTGGTCGACGCCTTCTTCCCGGAGAACGCGCAGCACGAGTTCGGCACCGCTCAGGCGCGGTGAAGCGACAGCGGGTGTCGTCATGGAGGGCTCCAGAGAGTGAGTGGGTGGGGGCTGGTAGATGCTGGGGGGGAGCGAGAAGAGCCTGGGGACCGGGGCCGTTCAGGATTCGGCCGGTCAGCCCGAGAGACCGGCGACCGGGTAGGTGCCGATCATGCGCAGCTGGTCGCAGGGTGCGCTCAGCTCGACCCAGGTGCGCACGAGGCGGGGGTCGGCGGCATGTCCGCGGCAGTCCAGCCACAGCAGGTGACGTGCCTTCCCTGCGGGCAAGGTGTGCAGGCCCAGAACTTCGGCCCGGTTCCGGGCCAGGCACTCCACGACGTCGGTCAGGGACCGGGTGGGCACGGTGACGGCCAGGCTGGTGACATCGTCGCCGGAAGGCGCCGGCAGCTCGGCAGCAGGTCGTACCAGGGCGAAGCGTGTGACAGGGACCTGCGACGTGTCAGGTGTCGCGAGGACGCTCAGGCGGTAGTGCTCCGCCGCCCGGCGGGTACACACGGCTGCTTCGTACGCGGCATCGGGCGCGAGCAGCCCTGCCGCGGACGCGGAGGAGGACGAGGAGGCGCTGGTGGTGGCCGTCCGCGGCAGCAGCGCGCCGAGCCACTTCCGGGTCTGGGCCAGCGCGTGGGGATGGCTCGCCACGGTGTCGACGTCGGCCAGGTGCGTGCCCGGGGCAGCCGCTAGGACCCAGTCGACAGGGAGCCGCAACTGCGCGGTGACGCAGACCTCGTCGCAGGCGACGAGGGCACGGATGCTGTCGTGGACGGGCCCGGACAGGCTGTTCTCCAGCGGCAGCACCGCCTCATCGGCACGGCCGTCCACCACCTCGCTCACCACGTCGTCCAGCGTGTCCAGGGGTACCAGTTCCTGTCCCGCGCGGGGCGCGAGGAGCTCGGCGGCCCGCTGGGAGACGGATGCCGCAGGTCCGAGGAAGGCGCGTCGGGCCGGGGAAGCGCCACACCCGAATGCGGGCACGGGGTCCCTGCCGCGGCACAGGCGCAGCAGGCTCAGCGCGATGTCACGGCCCGCCGGCCCCAGACGCTGGTGGTACCTCCGGACGACGACGTTCTCCCGCTGGTTGTCGGTGCGGCATCCTCCGTCTGAGATACGGGCGGACTGCACGAGTGCGGAGAACGACACCCGCTCTTTCAGCATTCTCACGATCTGTCGGTCCAGTTCGTCCAGGCGCTTCCTCGCCTGGGCAATATCCACTTCAGGATTTCCTTCGACGTGCGACATGGGTTGCTTTCCGCTTGAGGCAGCGAGTCACTTACAGGGCTCACGCACTGTGTCGGTGGGCGCCTTCTCCGGGCCCTTCCGCGCCACTACCGGTACGCGGCGGACCGCTCCACCCGGCAGTCGCGTTCAGCCTTCCACTCCTGCGAGGAGGGCGGCATTCGCCAACATGAGGCCGAGGATATGTTCCGAGTAAACGCGCATTCGCCCCGTGCGACCAGTCCGAAAAGGGGGCGCGTTGGTCGCTGACGAGGCACTTCGCGGCACGTGGTGCGTGGCCCGCTGCACTATCGCGGAATCACGCCTCCCGGACTCCCATGATCAACCCAAATGCACCCGTGCGCCCGCATGAAGGCCCGTGTCAGGGGTACATCCGCTGCCTGCCCCCGCGTATCAGAGCCCGAGAATAGTTGTCTGAAATTGCGTATTTCAGCTCATACGCGACGGAAGATGCGGTGCATGCCGCCGCGCCCGGCACCGGGCCGGGGCCTCCGCGCTTGCCGTCTCCGCGGGAAGGAACGTCACGCCGTCATCAGCGGTGTCCATGTGTCTGTCCACGAAGTGATGATGCAGCGCCGCCGCCTCACGCCTTCGCGAGGACTACGACCGCGTTGTGTCCGCCGAAGCCGAAGGAGCTACTGACCGCGAAGGTGATCTCTTGCTGGCGGGGCGCCCCGGTGACAAGGTCGATGGCGAAGGCCGGGTCGGGCTCACGCAACCCGGCGACCGGCGGGACCATGTCCGTACGCAACGCGAGCACGGTCAGGGCCGCCTCGATCGCGCCCGCGGCGCCCAAGGTATGGCCCAGGGCGCCCTTGGCGGAGGTCACGGAGGGGGCGTGGGAAAAGAAGCGTGCAAGGAGGGCTGCTTCCACCGCGTCGCCGCGAGGGGTGGACGTGCCGTGGGCATTGACGTGGTCGACCTCGCCGGGGCTGATGCCCGCGTCCACGAGCGCGTCCCGTAGAGCCCGTTCGGCTCCCTGCCCTTCGGGATGCGGCGCGACGAGGTGGTGGGCGTCGGTGGTGGCTGCGAAACCGATGAAGCGTGCCAGGTGCGGAGCGGAGCGGGCGGCAGCATGCTCGGCCCGCTCGAGGACGAGCGCTCCCGCGCCCTCGGCGATGACGAATCCGTCGCGGTCGGTGTCGAACGGGCGTGAGCCCCGGTCGGACAGCGCGCCCAACTGGGCGAAGCCCGTCACGACAGACCGGGTGACAGCGGCGTCGGCGCCGCACACGACGGCGATGTCGCACTGGCCCGAGGCGAGCAGATCACGGGCCGTACCGAGGGCGGTGGCACCGGACGCACACGCGGTCGCGACGTTCAGCGCGGGGCCCCGCACGCCCAGGTGCAGGGCGATGGTGGCGGACACCATGTTGATGAGATAGCCGGTCAGGAAGTACGGCGACACACTCGTCGGGCCGTCGGTGGCCAACCTCTCGGCGGCGACACGCGCGGAGTGCATGCCGCCCAGGGAGCAGCCCGTGACGACGGCCACGCGGGTCGGGTCCCAGTCGGCGGAATCGAGTTTGGCCCGTTCCAGCGCTTGGGTGACAGCGGTCAGGCCCATGCGCGCACAAGGGTCGGGCCGCAGGATGGGGCTGAGCTTCGGCGCCGAGTCCGCGAGGTCCGCGCGGCAGCTCAAGGAGACGGGAAGATCGCGCAGTTCCGGATCCCGGCCGGCCGTGGCACGGCCCTCGCGTACGGCGTCCCAGGTGGATTCCACGTCGTTGCCCGCCGCCGTGACCAGGCCGATCCCGGTCACGACGACGTTGGTCTCCGGGCTCACCGTGCGCGTCTCTGGTCGACGCGTGCGGCGAACTGGGCGAAGGTGAGTGTGCGCAGCTCATCCTCGGTGGCGATGATGCCCAGTTCGTCCTTGAGCGCGATGGCCATCTCCACGACCATCAGCGAAT
The DNA here is from genome assembly GCF_008704495.1 of Streptomyces kanamyceticus. NCBI lineage: Bacteria > Bacillati > Actinomycetota > Actinomycetes > Kitasatosporales > Streptomycetaceae > Streptomyces > Streptomyces kanamyceticus. Next base: position 2,130,602 of record NZ_CP023699.1, on the reverse strand, counting down.
CGACGAGCAGGTCGGTCATCGGGGTCTCCGCTCTGATGGCGGCCCGGTCGACCTGGAATTTGTCGACGATCAGGTCCGCGATGAGATCCGCGGACCTGGCTGTCTTGATCGGAGGTGGTGTGGCGGACGAATTCATGGCGCCTTCCCTGAGAGATGGACCCACAATCGGGCTGCCACTCAAGGGGACCACCTGGTTGGCTTCCGCGATATTGCGGTAACCCATATTCGGTAGAAAGTGAAATCTTATGGAGGAACCGAATCCCACACCGTTCGACAGGATCACCTCCGAGGTCTTGAGTAGCGTGCTCGACTGGTTGGCCGACGACTATCTACGGGTCGAGGTGTCCGGACTGGACAACATCCCGGAGTGCGGTCCCGCCCTACTGATCGCCAACCATTCAGGGGCCTGGGGGCTCGACGGGTTCGTCCTGCACAACCTGCTGCACCGGGAACTGCGGCGCCCGGTGTACTTCCACGCATCCTCGATCGTTTTCCGGCTGCCTCCGATGGCCGCCTACGCACGGCAGCACGGGGCTTTCGCCGATGACCCGACGCTGGGCAGCGAACGGCTGGCCGACGGTCACCTCGTCGGGGTCTTCCCCGAGGGACTCAACGGGGTCGGCAAGCCGTTCTCCCAGCGCTACCGGCTGCGTCCCTTCAGCCCCGGATTCGCGGTAACCGCCATGCAGACGCAGGTACCTGTCATTCCGGTGTCGATCGTGGGAGCCGAGGAGACCTACCCCAAGCTGGGCAGCATCACGTCGCTGGCCCGCCGCTTCGACCTCCCCTACTTCCCCGTCACCACGCTCCTGCCGCTCCCGGCGAAGTGGCGGATCACCGTCGGTGAACCGGTGTCCGCACCCGCTCCCGACGGTTTCTTCGCCGAACGCTCCGCCGCCACGCGCCAGTTGTGCGACGAGGTCTGGTTCACCGTGCAAGGGATGGTCGACCGCGACGTGCGCCGACGGACGACCGCCTTCTGGTGAAGGCCTCTCCACCGACCCGGCCGAACGGTTACCTCTCCAGCCACTGTGCGGCACGGCGCACGTCTTCGGCGGCGCGGGTGCAGCGTTCCGCATGGGCCAGCAACGTCATCCGGCACTCCTCGCCGAAGGCGTCGTGATTCCAGTGGGACTGCCGAGCGCAGTCCGCCAGTTGACGGGCCTGCTCGTCGAGGCTGCGCGCGCTGTCGTGGGCAAGTGCGGCGTGCCGGGCGGAACTCCCGCCCGCACCGGGCGCGAACGAGGGCACTCCGCCACGCGGGTCGGTGTCCGTGAGGGCGAGGTCGAGCGAGTCGGCGTGGAGATCGGCGGGCGGGGCATCGGGGTCGATCCGCGGGGTGTGCACCACGGGTTCGGCGGACCGGAGTACGGCGCGGGTGACCTCCGTCGCGGCCAGGACAGCGAGTTCGGCGGCGGCGCAGGGCACCGGTGCGGCACACAGCGATGCTGACGGTCCGTCGTCACCGTGCCCGTGCTCCTGGTCCAAGTCGCGCAGCCAGGCGGTCGCGTACAGGATGTCGCTCCCGGAATCGATGCCCATGCCGCGCCACCGGAAGGGAGCGCAGACCTCGTGCGCGGTGGCGGAGAGCGGCGGATAGCGGCGCAGCGCCGAAGAAACCGCCTGCTCGACGCGGTCGGTGGCGGGAGCGACCGGGAGCACCGAGGCGAGCGCCAGAGCCTGGAACACCGTGTCGGTCAGTGCTCGGGTGACGGTCTCCAGGGCGTGCTCGGCCACGCCCTGCCTGGTGTCGTCGTCCGGCACCGCGGCCACGAGTGACCCCGGAGCCGGATCATGGACGTAAGGGGCGAGGCGACGACGCAGTGCGGCCAGACGAGCGGAGTGCTCGGTGGCGTCCTCGGCACGCGCCGTCAGGTCCAGGATGTCGCTGACGAGCGTGTCGTCGACGGCCTCGTCGCCGAGCACGATCCGCCGCGCGACGCGTCGGGCGACGGCACACCAGGCGGCATGATCCAGCCGGGCGCCGGGACCGAGCGTCCGGAGGAGTTCCAAGGCCGCGTCGGCCGCGGTCGACCGCGCCCGCGAGTGCAGGGCGGACAGCGCGACAGGCAACGGGACATGCTCCGTGAGGCGCAGGCGATGGCCGCGGGCGGTCACTCCGGTCACGGTTCCGCGGACACCGGCCTCCTCCGCCTCGCTGATCAGGCTCCGGGCGTCCTCGGCGTTCAGCGGGGTCACGAACGTGCCGAATGCCGTGCGCAGCAACAGCGGTCGGCTGCGCGCGGTGCGCCGCAGCTGGGCGAGGACCTGGCGCGTCAGATACCGCCGGGTGAACATCCGCAGGCCCAGTGCTCGTGCCGGGGCATCGATCCAGGGGATGCGCTCGGCGGCGATGGCCGCACTGAACAAGGCGTTCTCCAAAGGCCACGCCGTGGCGAGCCGAAGCGGTGCGGTGGTGGTGTCGCCGGCCTTCATCGCCTGTCTCCTCGGTCGCGCGTTCGGGGTATGGCGGGTCACTTGTCCAGGAGCAGATAGGGCTGATTGCCGACGATCTCGCCGTCGTACGCGGTGATCAGCTCGTTCACCCGTGCGCGGTGCTGGGCTTGGCTGGTGCGCAGCGTGGCGGCGTACGTCTGTGGGGCGTGCGACAGGGGGTAGTCGTACGTCTCGTCCAGCCAAGCAAGCTCCACCCATCCGCCGGGGAGGCGGGTGGGTGAGGCCGGTCCACGACCGTCGAGACCGGGGATCACGTCGTGTTTGTTGACGAGACTGACCACTTGGACGGCGGGATCGACCGGGCGCTTGGTGTCGACGGGCGACCCGACGCCGATCACATGAGTGAGCCGGTAGCGGGACACGAAGGACACGTCGGACGCCAGGTTCATGGCGGCGATGCCACCGAGGCTGTGCCCGACGATCATGAGTTCGGCGCCTTCGGGTACCCCCGCGCGTACGAGGAGAGAGGTGATGGCCCGCGTGTACGTGGTGTCGACGCGCAGCAAGTTGTCGAAGGCCCCGACAAGGTCCTGGGGGGTGCTGTTCCTGAGCCGTCCGAAGCTGGTGCCCGGCAGCAGCAGGACATACCGTTCCGCTCCGTCGGCGCACTCGATCCGCCGCAGGAGTGCGAGGCCGTGGTTGCCCAGGGCGGAGATGTCGTCGATGTAGCTGACGATCTCGTTGCCGGAGCGGGCCAGCACCCGGGCGAGGAGAGCGTCACCCTCGGCGCGTTCGGCCCGTCCCGCGCCTTGGCTGAAGCGCTCGATCAGTGCACGGGGCAGGCCCAGCACCGGTTCGGTGGTGGGGATCCCTCCGGCGAGCGTCACCCAGGCGAAGCTGTCGTTGGTCGGGTTTTCGTCCAGGAGCGCGAGGAGCGCGAGCAGTTCCATGATCACGGGGCTGATGGTGGTGAGCGTGCGCGTGACGCCGTGCAGCTGCACCAGCTCCCTCGTGGCACGCAGCACTGCCGTTCTGCGCCCGGCCACGGCCGCGTCGGTGAGTCGTTTGGCGGCAGGCGCGGCCAGGTTGGGATGCTCGGCGGCGGCCGCCTCTATTCGTAGGGCGAACGCGTCCACCGCCATCGTCACGGCGGTGGCTCTGCGGCGCGTGACAGTGCCCATGGAACGGGCGATCTCGCCGACCGGGCCGCCGTTGACGGCGAATCCGAGCCCCGCGGAATTCGTCACGGCCCGCCCCGCGGCCAGGGCCGTGCCCAGCCCCCACAGCGGTCGGCGCACGGCCTGTACCCCGAGCCGCCAGCTGGAGCAGGCCGCAGTCAGTTCCGCTCCGGCTCTCCGCGCAGCCAGCGCGGCATCCGCCAGGAGCACCGATGCCTCCACCAGCGCGTCGGTATCGAGGGGCCCACGTGAGCCGACGGGTATCCGGTCGGCAGCCTCGGCTGCCGTGTCGACTGTCATCGCGCCCGCCTTGCTCGAGTGTGTCCGGGTGCCGGGCCGGTCCGCCCGGTACCGCCGCCCCTTCTCAGTACAACTGGCGCATCGGCTGACAGCAGGGGGGCGAGGGCCGATCGGGTGTATCGCGCAGCGTGTGCGGTCGCGATGGCCCACCGCGCGTCCCCCGACCAGCATTCTGGTGTGATGATCGGACCGCGCAACGGGAAGGCGACGCGGTGGCTGCTGATGGGGCTTCTTCTGGGAGTGGCCAGTTGGTCGGCGACCGAACCCTCCGCCGCCGATGGCCCGTCATCGGACGGGCTCGTCCTGCAGGTGACGGTCAATACCCGCCCGGGCCTTGGCGCACAGCATCCCGGCATCCGCACCGGGGCATCGGTCCTCGCGTCGTACCGCCTGGTCAACCGCGGTAGCGCCGACCTGCACGACCTGCGTATCCAGGACCCCGTCATGCCCGGCGCCCGGGTTCGATGTCCCGGCGGCCGCGACAAGGTCCCCCTGCTGACCGGACTGCGTGTGGTGCGGTGCACGGCCACCGGGGTCGCGCAGCCCGGCGCTCGTGCCGGAGTGGCACGGGCCGTCGGATGGCAGCCGTACCTGCGGGCCAGGGTCGTGGCGACGGCGCGCTCCGGGTACGCCGGCGTCGGCGCCGCACTGGCCCTGCGGGAGGACGTGCGCGTGCTCGGACCCGACCGGGCACGGATCCGCTACACCGTCACCAACACCGGAAACCGATCCGTACGGGGTGCCCGCCTCATGGACCCCGTGGTGCGCCAGAACCGCCCCGACTGCGGGGGCGGCCGCTCCGAAGTGCCCCCGCTCGCCCCGCGCGGGACGGCGACGTGCACCGCCGAGGTGCGGCGCCCTCCCGGCTCCTATGTGAGCCAAGGCCGCGTCGAAGGTACCGATCGGCTGCGCACGATCGACGCCGGAGGCGGGTGGACGCCCCCTCTCCAGCTGACGGCGCGCGCCTCGGCGCGCTTCGAACTGCCGGGCCGGGTGGCGCGAACCCCACCGCGGCGAAGGCCGCCGGGCGATGCCCCCACCCCGCCGGAGCAGCCTCCCCGCAAGGTGGCCCCTCCCGATGCCGTGCCGCAGGCCGTGGCGCCGATCGTCCCGCCACCACCGCCACCTCCCCCACCTGGCATCGTCGCGCCCGGCGTTCCCGAACCCGGCGAAGCGGAGGCCCGGCCCAACGCCGTCGCACCGCCCCCACCGGTGGGGCTGCCCCCGGCCAGACCACAGCCGCCGACGCCGCCCGAACAGCCCACGCGGTCGCTGCTCAGCCGGTTCGTCCGCGCGGACCACACTCCGACCGGGCTCGGTGTGGGGACCGCTCTCTTCCTCATCCTGCTGCCCGCGGCGGTCGCGGCCGCCGTACTCGGCTCACGCAGACGTTGATCACGCCATCGACCCACGACGGGGCCCTCGATGATCGAAAGCATTGCCATCGTCCTCGGCGTCGCGCTGTTCGCCGCCGTGGTCGTCCTGATCAAGCACCGCTTCATTCCGATGGGGCCGGACGACGAGCCCCGTGAAGACGTCGCCGAGTACATCTCGATGATGGTCGGCGTTCTGTACGCCCTCGTCCTGGGCCTGGCCCTGGTCACGGTGTGGGACACGCATTCCGGGGCGGAGGACCATGTGGCGGCGGAGGCCAGTGCGGCGCACCAGATCCACCTCCTGGCCGCCGGGCTGCCCGCCGCGCAGGGTGATCGGATGCGCCAGGAGGTCGAGTCGTACGTCCGTCACGTCACGGACGTCGAATGGCCGGCCTTGGCCGAAGAGGCGTCACCGGATCCGAAGGGCTGGCAACTCCTGGAACAGGTGCGCGCGTCGGCGCAGCTGCCCGACCACGCCACGCCCGCCCAGCAGGTCACCGGACAGGAGACGCTGGCACAACTCAGTACCTTGGACGAGGCGAGACGTGGCCGCGAGACCGACGCGGGAGAGCGGCTTTCGCCGGTGATCTGGTTCGGCCTGATCGTCGGCGGCGTCCTCACCATCGCCTTCATGTTCCTGTTCGGTGTCCGACGCAGCTTCACCCATGTCGTGATGGCGATGGGGCTGTCCGGTCTCATCGCCTTCACGGCGCTGCTCATCTATCAGTTGGACAGCCCCTTCGGTGGCCTCTTCGCCGTCGACCCGTCCCCGTTCATCCGGCACTTCTGATTTGTGAACCCCTTGGCACGCGCCGTCCTGGAGCGAGCCAGGGTGGACACGACGAGGCAGGCAGCCTGGGTTCCGTCACGATGCGGACGTACTGACGCGCGTGCAAAGTAGGGACTGCCAGGCCAGGCCAGACGTCTGCGGACCGCGGCGGGGCAGTGCGTGTGCCCGCGAGGGAAGGAGGCTCTTCGATGACGGAGCAACGGCGCGAGGGAATCGTCGATTGGTGGGACCGGGAACGCGGATACGGCTTCATCGTCCCCTTCGGTGACATCGACCAGATCTACGTCGAGGCCGGCGCGTTGGAAGGCACCCACGTGCTCTCCTGCGAACAGCACGTCTCCTTCCTCCTCCAATTCACCGGAGGGCGCCTTCAGGCTCGGAGCGTCCAGCCCTGACAGGAGACGGCTCCGTCACCCGACCGGAGTACGCCATGGCGCCCACTTGTGAGGCATGGGCACGACCCCCGCGCGGCGAGGGACGGATCACCAGGGCGCGCGGCGCCCCGGTTTCGGCCCGCGACGTGCCCCGTATCCCAGGAGGTGGCCCATGCTGCGACGCTTTCGCTACCGGTTCGACAACGCGATGGCGCGCGGCACACCCGCGATGATCGGTGTCATCGCGGCCGCCATGCTGGCCCTCGCCCTCCTCAACGCCATCACGCTCCTCGTGCTCGCGCCCGACCTCGTACGGAAGGAGGGAGGCGCGTCCGTCCTGTGGCGCAGTGCCCTGCGAGTCCTCAACCCTCCCGGCATGCTGCAGCGTGACTACGTCCCTTCGGTCGGCGTCGCGTACCGGATCATCTCGACGGTCATCACCATCATCGGAATCCTGCTGCTCAGCACGCTGATCGGGGTCCTCGGAGCGGGAATCCAGCGCAAGCTGGCCAAGCTGCGCAAGGGACGGTCCGTGGTGGTCGAGAGCGATCACACCGTCATCCTCGGCTGGTCCGAGCAGATTCACATGATCATCTCGGAGCTCGTCGAGGCCAACCGGAACCAGAAGTACGCCTGCGTGACCGTACTCGCGCCCAAGGACAAGGCGCAGATGGACGACGCGATACGGGAACGGGTGGGCGCCACCGCACCGACGCGCGTGGTCTGCCGCACCGGCGACCCGACGCGCATCTCCGACATCAACCTGGTCAACCCCAAGGAGGCACGCTCCATCCTCGTCCTGCCGCCGGAACACGATGACGCGGACATCTCCGTCATCAAGTCCCTGCTCGCGGTGAACAGCGGAGCCCTCTCCGAGGCGAGTCACGAAGGGCGGGCGGTGCCGCACGTGGTGACCAGCATCGCGGACGACCACAACCTTCCGGCGGCTCTGATCGCCGGTGGTGCGCGCACCCACGTCGTCAGCGCCCAGTGCTTCATCGCCCGCCTGCTCGTCCAGACGAGCCTCCAGTCCGGGCTGTCCATCGTCTACACCGGACTCCTCGAATTCGACGGTGACGAGATCTACATGTCCGCCCAACCCCAGCTGGCCGGGCAGACGTTCGGCGAGGCCGTGTACACCTTCCGCACCTCCACCGTGATCGGGATCCGCCGTCTCGACGGCCAGATCCTGCTCAACCCTCCGGCAGCCACCGCGATCCTGGGCACGGACCAGATCGTCGCCATCTCGGAGGACGACGACACCGTCGTTCCCACCGACGAGGTGCCCACCATCACGTTCGAGGCGATCGTCACCGCCGAGGCATCGGATCCACAGCCTGAGCGGGTACTGCTTCTCGGCTGGAACGCCAGGACACCCGAAGCCGTCAAGCAGTTGGCGCAGCTGGCGCCCGAGGGTTCCCGACTCGACATCGTCGCCGACGTTCCCGACCTGGACGACCGCGTGGAGCGGCTCCGTACCGGACTTCCGCAGATCGAACTGGGTGTTCTCGCGGCCGACCCTGCCAACCGTGTGGTCCTTGAAGAAGTGGACCTGGCGGCCTACCAGCACGTGATGGTGGTCGGCGACGCCGGGGCGGTGGACAAGTCCGCGACGGACTCGCGCACGCTCATGACCCTGCTGCACCTGCGCGACCTGGCCGTTCAGCACGGCCACGGCTTCTCGGTGGTGACCGAGATGGCCGACGACCGCAACCGCACACTGGCGCAGGCCGCACACGCCGACGACTTCATCCTGAGCGACAACCTGCTCAGTCTGCGGATGGCGCAGACCTCGGAGAATCCCGAGCTGAACCGGCTCTTCCAGGAGCTCTTCGATCCCGAGGGATGCCAGATCAGGCTGCGCCCTGCCCAGGAGTACGTACAGCCGCACGCCACCGTCAGCTTCTACACGGTGGTCGAAGCCGCCCTTCGCCGTGACCAGATCGCCATCGGCTACCGACTCGCGCGCCACGCTCAACGCAGGCCGGACTACGGCATCGTCGTCAACCCGGACAAGGCAGCACTGCTGTCCCTGACAGGCGGCGACAAGGTGATCGTCCTCGACGGACGGAGCTGAGGCGAAGGCGCATTCTCAGCACCGGATGACCGGCCGTGGCTCAGGCGTGATGGACCTCCAGGGCAGCGCGCACCGCGGACTCGAGCGCGCCCTCGATCCAGGCGGGCTTGAGCGAGGTGTGGTCCCCGGCGAAGTGCAAGGGCCCCTCCGGGGAGGTCAGGTACGGCACGAGCGCGGTGTGCTGGCCGGGCAGGAGCACGGAGGCTTCGCCATACGCGTAGGGGTCCCGGACCCAGCTCTGAGTGCGTCCCGCACCTGTGTAGAACACCTCGATCCGCTGGCCGTACACGTCCTGCAAGCCACGCAGAGCATGCGGATAGCGGGCGTCGTCGTCCAGGCAGTCCCAGCGCAAGGCGTCGTCGGACCAGCTGTAAGAGGCAAGGATCACGCCGCCCTCGCTCCCCGGGACCGGGTGGGAGGGGTGGAACATGAAGCGGTTGGAGTTGTCGGAGAGGGAGCCGCCGCCCACGGTCGCCGTCGCCTCGGGCTGGTCGCGCAGGGCAGAGCGACGTGCGGCGTACTGCACGCGTTGCGCGTCCTTGAGCCATCCCTTGGGTACTGAGGGGTGGGCGCCCAGCAGCGACCCGTCGGTGGGTGCCTTGCCGTCCCGGTAAGCCGTGTACAGGCCGGGCCGGAACGCCTCCAGTTCGCGCTTCCACTCCGCTTCGGTCCACTCCCACCAGCGCCGGGAGAACTCCAGGAGGACCTTGGTCGCCGCGTCGTAGTGCATCTCGATGACGGCCCGTCGCTTGCCGTAGGAGAGCGGGGGAGAGACGGGGAGCTGACGCATCCCCGAGAAGGGCACCGTGATGATCGCGATGTCGGCGGTGAACTGCTCGCGCCGCACGGGTCCGCCGTCGGACTCGGTGACGGTGTCCACCCACACGCCCTTGCCGGTCGGTGCCCCCGCGCCGTGCGCGACGCGGGTGGCACGGCAGTTGAAGCGCACCAGGTGCCGCACCCGCGCCAGCAGGGCGTCGGCCAGGCGAGCGGTTCCGCCCTCGATCTCGAAGAAGCGCGTCTGAGGGTGAATGAGTGAGGCGTCGACGAAGCTGTGCAGGAAGGAGAGCGGCAGTCGGGAGGTGAGATTCTCCAAGGTGCCCACCAGCTCGATCGTGCGGTGGTCCAGGCCCGCGTGCTCGGACAGGAACCGGTACATGGACCACTCGCCGAACTGTTCCACCACCCGGGTCCAACCCGCCAGGAGCTCCGGCAGGGGCTTGTCGACGCGTCGGCCGTCCGCCCCCACGACGGAGAACTCGTCGCGCACCGGGGCCAGGACCGAGTCGACGATGCGGGCCGCGGGCACGTCCCACAAGTTCTCCGGGACGCCGAAGGACCGGTTGACCGGCTTGGGATTCTTGGCGTAGTCGGCGCGCCGTACCCGGATGCCGTTCACGTACAGCCAGGTCCGGCCCGTGCCCTTGGAATCGTGACCCACATCCGTCAGGAGGAAGCGGCGCCGCTTCAGGCCGAGTTGATCGATGAGGCCGGTCACCAGGGGATGGACGTCCGGGATGCGCATCGCACCGGCCTCCGCGTACTGCTTCGGGTCGGCGAAGGGCTGCTCGGCCTTCTCGTGCCCCCCGGTCCGGAACGTCTTGATGCGGCCACCGGCCCGGTTTCCGTTGGCCTCGATCACGGTGACCTCGTGACCGGCCTCGTTGAGCAGGTGCGCCGCGGTGAGCCCGGCCGCCCCCGCCCCGACGACCAACACCTTCTTGGGCCCCCCTCCGGCCCGCGGCAGCCCACCGCCCAGCAAGATCTTCTTGTAGGCGGGGACGAGTGGCTGATCGTTTCTGTCCAGGACCAGGAGGGCTCGTGCCACGTCCGCGGACGCGTCCTTGGACGATGGAGATGCGGGAGGAACACTGCCGCTTCTGTCCGCGGCACGGCCGGGAAGCGGGGCCACGGTTGGTACGCCGGCCGTGGCCAGACCGGCAACGGTTCTCGTGAAGCCGCGACGGGTGGGGCGATGGATGGGCATCCATCCGGTCTAGGGCCTGGACCGAACTCCCTCGCGGCGGCACACAGGAGCCAGGCACTCAGCTCACCCGACCGGCGGTCAGTGGTGATGGCATCCCAGGACGCGTAGGGGTGGCTCGGTTGACGGCACGCTCGGTCGAGCTGTTCTGCGATCTGATCCTTGTCACGCCCCTCAACGGGCCAGTGGGGCGGTGCCCCGGCCGGGACATTTGCTCATCGCGCGGGTATAGCGTGCTGTCCGTGGGCTGCTACTGACCCCAGCCGTTCAGTGAGACTTCCGGGCCTCCGTCGAGGTAGCGGTGGAGCGCACTGGCGGTGGTGTCCACGAACTCCTCGGGGTATGGCGTCGGCATCTGCCCAGCGGCCCGGGCCTGCTTGCGCGGCTCGCCAGTGCTTGAGGAAAGGTGAACGGGTGGCACAGCACATGCTGTGCCACCCGTTTTAGTCTGTGGACTCCGCGACGAGCCGCCAGGGTCAACTCGTGAGGCTCTTGCGGCGAACACGCCGGGTGTACGTCCTCCTTCCCCCAGGTGGGCCACTGCTGCCCCAGCCGCCGCTCTTGGCCACGTCCCACCCCTGCTGCTCCTTGATCTGAGCAGCGAAGGTACGCAGGTCGTGAATCTCGCAACCGCAGTCCAGCGTGACGTCGACGCTGATGTAGGGGCTTCGAGGGCTGTCGTTCGCGTGGGATGCCGGCTCCCACCGCACGTCGTGGACGTGCTCCTTGAGTCCGGTTCGCTGCTCGTCGTGCTTGACGCCGTGCGCCTTCGCGTACTCGTCCAGGTCGTCGATCACGAACAAGTGGCTCGACCACTCGCCGGGCCAGACCGCGAACAGGCGGGACTTGCCGGTCATGGTCCGCTCGTACGCGGCGTGGCCGCCCCCGTGCGTCACGGTGCCGTCTTTGTGAATCTCGATGTAGCACGTCGTACGTGCGGTGCAGGGGAAGTCCCTCCCTGCCGCCGCGGCACTCCTCGGTTCTAACCAGTCCTCCCCGTGCCGCGGCTTGCGGAATGGCTGGCGATGCGGGCGGCGTCTCGCTCCCCAGCGCCGCTCATTCTCCCCAGATTCCCCCAGGGGGCTCGATGGAGCCCTCAGAGTCCTTCGCATACGCGAAATTGATCAGGTGTCGAGACTCCCTGCTACAGCCAATCCCGCCGCTTGAAGATGAAGTACAAGCTCACACACACCACGGCCATCAGCAGAATCGCGAACGGATACCCCGCCGCCCACTTCAGCTCAGGCATCGTCTCGAAGTTCATGCCATAGATCGTTCCCACCAGCGTGGGAGCGAACAGAATCGCCGCCCACGAAGAGATCTTCTTGATCTCCTCGTTCTGCTCGAACCCCGCTTCCGCCAGCGCCCGCATCTCCGCGTTCTGCTGTTGCGTCACCAAGGTCGCGTTGACCGTGAGGATGTCGGCCAGGGCCTGGCGGAAGCCGTCGACTCGTTCGCTGGTGTGGGTTACGTGGTCGGCGACGTCGCGCAAGTAGCGTTGGAGTTCCTCGTCCGTGCCGTACTTGGCGAAGCCTGCCATCAGGGCGTGGAGCATGCTGACCAGGGGGCGGGTCGCTCGTTGGAACTCGACCATTTCGCGGGAGAGTTCGTAGATGCGGCGCGAGACCTCGGGGTCGCCGCTGAAGACCTCGGTCTCGATCTCGTCGATGTCGTTCTGGACGCCGGAGACCACCGGGGCGTAGCCGTCGACCACCGCGTCGAGTATGGCGTAGAGGACCGCCTCGGGGCCGAGTTTGAGGAGGTCGGGGGTCTCCTCCATGCGGCGGCGGACCGCCGAGAGGTCGGGGGCCGCGCCGTGCCTGACCGTGATCACGAAGTCCGGGCCCACGAAGACGTGCAGCTCGCCGAAGTCGACCTCCTCGGGGGCGTCGAGGTAGCGGGCGGCGCGCAGGACGACGAAGAGCGTCTCGCCGTAGCGCTCCAGTTTCGGGCGCTGATGGGCCTCCATGGCGTCTTCCACGGCCAGTTCGTGGAGGTCGAACTCGGCGGCCAGAGAGAGGAGTTCCTCCTCCGTCGGGCGGGCCAGGCCGATCCACGCCATGCCGTCCCGCTGCTCGCGCAGCTCCCTGAAGGTATCCGCGAGGGTGGCGGGGGTGGCCACCCGGACGCCGTCGCGGTACAGCGCCGCCTGCACCACGCTGTCGGCCGCTTCCGGGTCCTCGGCCGACGTCGGCGTGGCGGAGGTGGGGTGTGCGTTCGTCGGTGGCGGGGGCGTCTGGGGTGTCGTTCGGCGCCACACGTGTTTTCTTCCGTTCTTCGGGGGTGGGGCAGGTGGCGTGGGTGTCGTGGGGCGTGTGGGACGGGCTCGGCGTTCCGCCATGCTGGGCGCCTCCCATGTCGAACGTCTGTCTAGATGGCCACGGAGCAGGATATACGTCCCAAAAGGCGCGGGCGTGGCGACATCGCGGACGCGACGCGGACACCTTGCGGACCGTAGGTGTCCGCAAGGGTCGTTAGCGTGCGGGTATGACGAAGACGAAGGTGCAGGAGGGTGTGGGGCGTGGCTCGGGCGGGTCTGGGAAGCGCGCGGGCAGTGGGGCGCCCGTCCTCGGGGCGCTCGCGCTCAATCGCGCCACCCTCGACCGGCAGCTCCTGCTGCGCCGCTCCACCGATCTCTCCGTCGAGGACGCCGTCGGGCACCTCGTCGGGCTTCAGGCGCAGAACGTCAAGCCGCCCTACTACGCGCTCGCCGCGCGGCTCCAGGACTTCGACCCGGCCGAGCTGTCCGGTCTCCTCGCCGACCGGAGGGTCGTCCGCACCGTCACCATGCGGTCCACCATCCATCTGCACACCGCCGAAGACGCCCTCCCCGTACGGCAGTTGATGCAGAACGCTCTCGAACGCGAGCTGACCGCCTTCCGCGCCGGGCTGGTCGGCGTCGATCTCTTGGAGCTCGCGGGGATCGCCCGCGAGGCCGTCGAGTCCGAGCCCCGCACCATGAAGCAGCTCCGCGAGGTGCTGCTCGTGCGGTGGCCCGACGCCGATCCGGCGTCCCTCGCGATCGCCGCCCGCTGCGTACTGCCCCTCGTCCAGGTGACCCCGCGCGGACTGTGGCGGCGCAGCGGGCAGGTGGCGCTGACCACCGCCGGGAATTGGCTCGGGATCCCCGAGGATTCCGCCGCGCAGGCCGGTCCCGACGCCATGGTGCTGCGCTATCTCGCCGCGTTCGGGCCCGCCTCCGTCAAGGACATGCAGACCTGGGCTCGGCTCACGCGGCTGCGGGAGGTATTCGAGCGGTTGCGGCCCGGACTTCGGACGTTCCGCGACGAGAACGGCGTCGAACTCTTCGACCTGCCCGACGCCCCGCGCCCGGACCCGGACACCCCGGCGCCGCCCCGCTTCCTCCCCGAGTACGACAACCTCCTCCTGTCGCACGCCGACCGCACACGCGTCGTACCCGCCGAGTACAAGGGGCGTACGTGGAAGGGGAATTACCCGTACTGCGTCTTCCTGCTCGACGGGTTCCTGGCCGGGTTGTGGCGGCTTGTGGAGGACGCGGGGAGCGGGGGAGCGGTGCTCGTCATCGAGCCGTTCGGGAAGCTGGGGCGGGCTCAGCGGGACGCGTTGACGCGGGAGGCCGAGCGGATGCTGAAGCGGATCGCGGAGACCTCCACCTCGTACGACATCCGTTTCGGGACCGTCTACGGGACGGTCAAGAACGGGAGTGCCCTCGGTCAATAGGCTGGCCCCATGGAACTCCGGCAGCTCAGCTACTTCGTGACCGTCGCCGACGAGCTGCACTTCGGGCGGGCGGCCGAGCGGCTGCACATCGTGCAGTCGGCCGTCAGCCAGCAGATACGGCGCCTCGAACGGGAGCTCGGCGCCGAGCTGTTCGACCGATCGCCGCGGCACGTGCGGCTCACCGGGGCCGGGCAGCGGCTGCTGCCCGAGGCGCGGGCGGTACTCGCCGCCGCCGAACGGGCTCGGGAGGCGGTCGAACGGCCGAGTGGGCTGCGGCTCGCCACCAGCACCGGGCTCGGGGAGCACCTGGACCGGGTCCTCGCGGAGTTCGCCGCGCGGGCGCCCGGCGTGCCCGTCGAACTGGTGTCGGCGGGAGCGCGCGAGCGGCTCGAACAGGTCGTGGCCGGGCGGGTCGACGCCGCGTTCGTACGATCTTGCGGGCCGGTGCCCGGCGTACGGATCGTGCCACTGTGGGACGACCCGCTGGTGGCCGTCCTGCCAGCCGCGCATCCGCTCGCCGCACGGCCCGAACTGGCGCTCGGTGAGCTCGCCGGGCTGCCCCTGAGCATCACCGCGCGCCGCACCAATCCCGCCCTCGTGGACCTTGTCGTGGGGGCGTGCCACGACGCCGGGTTCGAGCCCGTGCCGGGGCCGGTCGGCGGTTCGCTGCAGGACAGGCTCGCCACGATCGGGGCGGGCGTCGTGCCGCAGTGGACGGTCGTCTACGCCTCGCACGCGCGCGTGCTGCACAGCCCGCGGGTGGCCTTCGTGCCGTTCGGCGGGCCGGGACTCGCGCTCGCCACGGGGCTCGCGGTGCGGGTCGAGCGGGCCGTGGGGGAGGAGCTCGGGGAGCGGTCTGAGGGTGAGCTCGGCGTCTTCATCGAGGCGTGCTTGGCAGTGCCCTCCGCCGCCTCTTCGGCCGCACCCTCGGGTGCCCATACCCATACCCATACCCATGCCCTGTGACCTGCGACGATCACCAAAGCTGATCGCTGCTGTCGCCGACTGACTCTTGGTCGCGGGGCGCGGCCGGGCTGAACTGGGGTCGTACCGAAAACCCGGTCCTGCCGGGAACGGAGCCGGGTGATTCCGGCCCTACGCAAGGGAGTTCAGCCATGCCCATCGTCACCGTCCAGCAGGGTCCCCGCGACATCGAGCTCAAGCGGGAGCTGGTCAAGCAGATCACCGACGCGTTCGTGGACGCGTACAAGATCCCGGCCGAGACCGTGCAGGTCTGGATCCAGGAGACCCCGGCGGACAGCTGGGGCGCGGCGGGCGTGCTGACCGCCGACAAGTAGCGGTTGGGGGCGACTGGGGGCGGCCGGAGGCGGCTGGGCGGAGCCACGGGGGTGTTCCCGCCCAGCTCGGCCTGGCCTTGCGGGGCGGTGGCGAAGGCCCCGCTCAGCCCGCTGGGCGACGGTAGAGACCTCGCCCGGCTCCGTCGGGCCACGGCAAGGGTCCCGCTCGGCCTGTCGGGCGTTGGCGAAGGCCCTGCCCAGCTCTGCCGGGCCACGGCAAGGCCCCTGCCCAGGTCTGCCGGGTGACGGCGAAGGCCCTGCCTAGCTCCACCGGACTACGGCAAGGGTCCCGCTCGGCCTGCCGGGCGATGGCGAAGGCCCTGCCCAGCTCTGCCGGGCCACGGCAAGGCCCCTGCCCAGGTCTGCCGGGTGACGGCGAAGGCCCTGCCTAGCTCCACCGGACTACGGCAAGGGTCCCGCTCGGCCTGCCGGGCGATGGCGAAGGCCCTGCCCAGCTCTGCCGGGCCACGGCGAGGCCCCTGCCCAGGTCCGTCGGGTGACGGCGAAGGCTCAGCCCACCCCCACCCCACCCCCCCCGCCGGGCGGCGGGAGAAGCCCAGCCCCCACCGGACCACAGCCGAAGCCCCACCCACCGCCCTAAGGTAAAAGCCCCGCCCACCCCCTAAGGCAAAAGCCCCGCCCGCCGAGCCGCCACCACCGCCTCAAGGCGCGTATGCGCCCCCAACTTCCGCATCGCGGAGCGTAGATAGCCCTTCACCGTCTCCGGGCGCAGCCCCAGCCGCGATGCGGCCACCGCGTTCGTGACGCCCGTGGCTACGCACGTCAGGACGTCCATCTCGCGCGGGGCGAGCGACACGGGGCGTTCGCCGTCGCGCTCCCGGAGCGTCGATGCCGACTCCAGGCGTCCTGTCACCGAGAGGAGTTCGGCCCGCAGTTCCGGATCCACGATGCGCGGGGCCAGCGCGCGCAGCGCCCCGTGCGCCTCGCGGACCTGCTCCCACGCGCCGGGCCCCGCCACCGGCTCACGGGCCGCCGCGAGCAGTGACCGGGCCTCGTCCCGTACGACGAGGGCCTGTTCCACGTCCCGTGCCGCGGCCACCGCCGCCGAGAGCGTGCGGTCGCCGAGCGGCTGGGCCGCCCGCAGCGCGCCGTACAGGACGCCGCGCACCTGGCGGCGCACCACCACCGGCACGGCGAGCACCGACCGCAGGCCCTCCGCCTCGACCGCCGCGTCGTACTCGTGGCTGATGTGCCGGGATTCGCTGTAGTCGGTGACCGCGCACGGCCGCGACAGGGCGGCCGCCTTGCCGCCGAGGCCGCTGCCCGCCGACACCGCGAGCCCGCACAGGGCGCGCGTCGCCGTGCCGCTCAGCTCCCCGATGCGCAGCTGCCGCTGGCCTTCGAGGAGCCCGCCGAAGGCGACCGGGAGCCCCGTGCCGCGGCGCAGCCGCAGTAGCGCGGCCCGCATCTCCACCGTCTCCCCGCCGTCTGCCGACACGCGTTCGCCCTTTCGCCTCGTGACACCCCCGTCCGGGGGTGGTGAGATCCGCATCACGGATTACACGATGTTACGTAGCGTCCGGCGATGAGAGCGGCAACTAGGTACGGGAGTGCAGATGACGACCACCGGGACGAGTGCCACCGAGCAGTTCCGTACCGCGCGGGACTTCCTCCTGCGCCACCGGGAGGACTACACCACCGCGTACGAGGGCTTCGCCTGGCCCCGGCCCGAGCGGTTCAACTGGGCGCTCGACTGGTTCGACGTGATCGCCGAAGGCAACGAGCGGACCGCGCTGCACATCGTCGAGGAGGACGGCACCGAGTCCCGTTCCTCCTTCGCGCGCCTCGCCGAGCGCTCCAACCGGGCCGCCAACTGGCTGCGCGCGCAAGGCGTACGGGCCGGTGACCGCGTCGTCGTCATGCTCGGCAACCAGGTCGAGCTGTGGGAGATCGCCCTCGCCGCGATGAAGCTGCGCGCCGTCGTCATCCCCGCGACGCCGCTGCTCGGCCCCGTCGACCTGCGCGACCGGATCGACCGCGGCAGGGCCAGGCACGTCGTCGTACGCCCCGGTGACACCGCGAAGTTCGCCGACGTGCCCGGCGACTACACCCGGATCGTGGTGGGTGGCGCGGCGGGCGCCGCAGGCGATGAGGACACTGGTTGGATCTCGTACGACGGGGTCGACGACGCCCCCGCGGCCTTCGAGCCCGAGGGGATCGCCCTCGCCGACGACCCGCTGATGCTCTACTTCACCTCGGGCACCACCGCCAGGCCCAAGCTGGTCGAGCACACCCATGTGTCGTACCCCGTGGGTCACTTGGCGACGATGTACTGGATCGGGCTCAAGCCCGGCGACGTCCATCTGAACATCTCGTCGCCCGGCTGGGCCAAGCACGCCTGGTCCAACCTCTTCGCCCCGTGGAACGCCGAGGCCACCGTCTTCATCCACAACTACAGCCGCTTCGACGCGGGGCGGCTCATGGCCGAGATGGACCGCGCGGGCGTGACGTCGTTCTGCGCGCCGCCCACCGTGTGGCGCATGCTCATCCAGGCCGACCTGACCCAGCTGCGGACCCCGCCGCGCGAGGTCGTCGCCGCGGGCGAGCCGCTCAACCCCGAGGTCATCGAGCAGGTGCGGCGCGACTGGGGCGTCACCATCCGGGACGGCTTCGGACAGACCGAGACCGCCGTACAGGTCGCCAACTCCCCGGGCCAGAAGCTGAAGCCGGGCTCCATGGGCAGGCCGACCCCGGGATTCGTCGTCGAGCTGCTCGACCCGGTGACCGGCGAACCCGGCGCGTCGGAGGGCGAGATCTCCCTCGACCTGGGCGCGGACCCGGTCGGCCTGATGGTCGGCTACCACGGCGACCCGGAGCGCACCGCGGAGGCGATGACGGGCGGCTACTACCGCACCGGCGACATCGGTTCGCGCGACGCCGACGGCTACATCACCTACGTCGGCCGCGCCGACGACGTCTTCAAGGCGTCCGACTACAAGATCTCCCCGTTCGAGCTGGAGAGCGCGCTCCTGGAGCACGAGGCGGTGGCGGAGGCGGCCGTCGTCCCTGCGCCCGACCCGGTGCGGCTCGCGGTCCCCAAGGCGTACGTCGTGCTGGCGAAGGGCTGGACCCCGGACGAGAAGACGGCGCAGGCGATCTTCGAGTACACGCGGTCGGTGCTGGCTCCCTACAAGCGCGTCCGGCGGATCGAGTTCACCGAGGAACTGCCCAAGACCGTCTCGGGCAAGATCCGGCGCGTCGATCTGCGGGGGCGTACGGCGGCGGGGTCCACGGACGAGTGGACGGAGCAGGGGAAGGGCTGAGTCGGAAAGAGGTACTCCCGGCTCGGGTGGCGTTGGACGTCAGTTCGGGCGGTGCCACACCGTCATGTCCGCGGTGAGGAACGCGATGTCCGGCACCGCCGTCGACTTCACCTGGACCACCAGCAGGGCGATGTCTCCGTTGCGGTGCTTGACGCAGATCTCGCTGCCCGCCGCGGCCGCGGCGAGGGGGAGGCGGTGCTCCTTCGCGCCCGTGAGTTCGAAGCGGCACTTGTCGAGGTCGGCGCCCGGCTTGGCGTAGCGCAGGAGCAGGACGCTGGTGTCGCTCTCCAGCGCGCAGCCCGCGTCCTGCGCGCAGGTGAAGCGGATGTCCCCGGTGAGGTTCTCCTGACGGGTCGGCTCCTTGAGGCTGACGGAGGTCTTCGCGTCCAGCCATTGCCCGGGGTGGGCCTCGCCCCGCGTCGAGTCGGCCGCGGAGGCGGGAGCGCGCGATGTTCCCTTGCCCTCGCCGGATCCGCCGGATCCGCCGGACCTGCCGGATTCGCCCGAACTGTTGGATTCGTCGCGGGCTTCGGCGTCCGCGTCGTCGGACTTCGACGACCCCGACCCCGACTTCGACCCCGACCCCGATGCCTTCCCCAACGGGTTGGCGGACGTGTCCGCGTGGCGGGCCCCCGACGCCGTGTCCTTGTCCCGGCCGCGGAACACGTCCGTCGCGTCCATGACCGTCCACGCCAGCGCCGTGAGCACCAGCACGCCCGCCGTCACTGCCGCGGCCGCGACCAGGCCGGTCCTGCGTCTTCGCGGCGGTGCCGCGTCCGGTGCCGTCGGGTACGAACCCGGAGGCAGGTGCCGCGTGGGCAGCGGTGACGCGGGGGCGGGAGCGGGGGCCGTGACCGGTGACGGAACCGTCGGCTCCGGGCCGATGACCGCACGCCAGACCGTCGGCCCCGCTCCCTCCTCGGCCTCCTGGCCCAAGTGCTGCCTGCACCAGTCGATGATCTCCGCCGGAGTGGCCCGCTCCGCCGGGTCGGCGGCCATGCACCGGGCTATGAGCGGTCGCAGCTGCTCGGGCAGCAGGGACAGGTCGGGCGCGGAGTGGACGATCCGGTAGAGCACGCTGACCGCGGGGCCGTCCCCGTACAGCGATTCGCCGAGTGCCGCGAACGCCGCGGTCTGTCCCAGGGCGAAGACGTCGGTCGCCGTCGTGACCGAGCCCCCGGACGCCTGCTCGGGAGCCATGAACTGGGGCGTGCCGACGGCGGCCCCCGTGGCGGTGTACGAACTGACGCCGGAGGCCAGCGAGATGCCGAAGTCGATGACGCGCGGCCCGTCGGAGGAGAGCAGGACGTTCGACGGCTTCAGGTCACGGTGCACGACGCCCGCGTCGTGGATGGCCTGCAGCGCCTCGGCCACGCCCGCCACCAGCCAGAGGACCGCGCGCACCGGCAGCGGGCCGCGGCGCCCGACGGCCTCGGACAGGGAGGGACCGGGTACGTACAGCGTGGCCAGCCAGGGCGGTGCGCCGTCCGCGTCGCCGTCGATCAGCTCGGCGGTGTACGCGCCCCTGACCCGCCGCGCGGCCTCCATCTCCCGGCGGAAACGGCGCCGGAAGTCGGGGTCGTCGGCCAGCTCGGAACGTACGACCTTGATCGCCACCGGTCGGCCGCCCTGGGTGTGGGACAGGTAGACCCGGCCCATGCCGCCCGCGCCGATCCGGGCGGCCAGCCGATATCCGGCCACCACGTGCGGATCGTCCGCCCCCAACGGTGGGAACACCACGTTCGCGTCGGTCATCTACCCGTACCCCCCTGCTCCCCGGAACCCCTGCTCCCCGGAACCCCTGATCCCCTGGTCAAACCCGTGGGTCGACCACGGAAGCAGCCTAAGGCGTGTGGCCGAAACCGATCACGGCCGGACTCGCCCCTCCGCCACTCGGTCCTGCCCCGGCCACTCCCCGCACGATCCGCACCAAGCCGATCCGGCCCCGGCTCCGAATCACCGGTACGGGGCTCGATCGCCCCGACGTCGAAAGAGGGGCGGCATGACGCGCAGGCAGCGGACGGCAGTGGTGGGGAGCGGGGTCGCGGGGCTGACCGCGGCGTACGTTCTGCGGGGCAGACACGAGGTGACGCTGTACGAGAGCGACGGGCGGCTCGGCGGGCACGCGCACACGCGCGACGTGGTCTCCGGGGACGGCAGGGCGCACCCGGTCGACTCGGGATTCATCGTGCACAACGAGCGGACGTACCCCCATCTGCTCAGGCTCTTCGACGAGCTGGGGGTGGTGACGCGGGCCACCGAGATGAGCATGTCCGTGCGGTGCCAAGGGTGCGGCCTGGAGTACGCGGGGGCGCGCGGCCCGCGAGGCCTGTTCGCCAGGACCGCCAACGCGGTCACCCTCCCGTATCTGCGGATGCTCACCGAGGTGCCCCGGTTCCACCGCGCGGCGCGGCGGGTCCTCGCCGACGAGGAGCGGGACGACCGGCTGACCCTGGGCGACTTCCTGGCCGGGCAGGGCTTCTCGCGGTACTTCGTGCGGCACTTCGTGACGCCGGTGGTCTCGGCCGTCTGGTCCTGCCCCGCGGCGACCGCGCTGAGCTATCCGGCCCGCTATCTCTTCCGCTTCCTGGACCACCACGGGATGCTCGCCGTGAGCGGGTCGCCGAGCTGGCGCACCGTCGTGGGCGGCTCGCGCGACTACGTGACGCGGATCGGCAAGCAGCTCGACGCCGTGCACACCTCGACGCCGGTGCGGGCGCTGCGGCGCGGCTGCGACCGGGTCGAGCTGACCACGGAGGACGGCGCCACCGCCACGTACGACTCGGTGGTCGTCGCCACCCACCCGGATCAGGCGCTGCGGCTCATCGCCGATCCGACCGAGGCCGAGCGGCGGGTGCTCGGCGCGTTCCGCTACTCCCGCAACCGGACGCTCCTGCACACCGACACGTCGGTCCTGCCGCGCCGCGCGGGCGCCCGTGCCGCGTGGAACTACCTGCTGCCCGCGTGCGAGGCCGGTGCCGGACAGGTGCGCGTGAGCTACGACATGAACCGGCTGCAGGGCATCGAGGCACCGGAGACGTACGTGGTCAGCCTCGGTGACCACGACATCCCGGCGGACCGGGTCCTGGACCGGATGGTCTACGAACACCCCCTCTACACACCGGAGTCGGTGGCCGCGCAGCGCAGACTGTCCGCCCTGAACAGTCAGGTGGCCGTCTTCGCCGGGGCGTACCACGGCTGGGGCTTCCACGAGGACGGCTGCCGCTCAGGGGTGGCGGCGGCCGCGGCCCTGGGAGTGCGGTGGTGAGCCCGGACGTGGTGCCCGCGCTCTATCCGAGCGTCGTCACGCACGTCCGCACCCGGCCCGAGCGGTACGTACTGACGCACCGCACCTACCTGTGGCTCGTCGACCTCGACCGGCTGCCCGCGCTGCCCCGGCCGCTGCGGGCGCTCGCCCGGTTCGACGGGCGCGACCACTTCGCCGGGCGTCCGGACGGCATCAGGGTCGGACTCGAACGCTTCCTGGCCGCGCACGGCGTGGACCTGGCGGGCGGGCGCGTCCTGATGCTCGCCAACGCGCGCGTGCTCGGCCACGTCTTCAACCCGCTGACGCTCTTCTGGTGCTACGACTCCGGAGGCGAGCTGCGCCGCGTGGTGGCCGAGGTGCACAACACCTACGGCGAGCGGCACGCCTATCTCCTGGAGCCGGACGGCGCGGGCCGTGCCGAAGTCGCCAAGGAGTTCTACGTCTCGCCGTTCTTCCCGGTGGACGGCGCCTACCGGATGCGCCTGCCGGTGCCGGACGAACGGCTGCGGATCGCCGTCGAGCTGGCGCGCGACGGGGTCAGCGCCTTCACCGCGACCGTGCGGGGCGAGCGGCGCCCCGTGACCGCGAGGAACCTGCTGCGCACCCTCGCCCGCCACCCCTGGCCGACGCTCGCGGTGAGCGCGGCCATCCGGCGGCACGGGATCCGGCTGTGGCTGCGCGGCCTGCCCGTCCAGGACAGGCCCGACCATCGCGTACAGAGAGGAATGCAGTGACCACGCACGTCTTCGAACCCGACGGTGGCATCGACGCCGACCGGTGGCCCGACGTGGCGGCGGTGCCGCGCTGTTCGCCGGTGCGGCAGGCGATCGCCCGCGCGATCGTGCTGCGCGCGCTGCGCCGTCTTCCGCTGCGGGTGCGCCTCGGGGACGCCGAGGAGTTCGGTGCGCGCGGCCCGTTGCTGGTGGTCCGCGCGCCCGACGCGTTCCTGCGGCGGATCGCGGTCGGCGGGCTCATCGGCTTCGGCGAGTCCTATCTGGCGGAGGAGTGGGACGCCGACGACCTCGTGGGCGTACTCGGCGTGCTCGCCCGGCACGCCGCCACCCTGGTGCCCGCCCCGCTGCAGCGGCTGCGCGGGCTGTGGGCGCCCCGGCAGCCCGACGCCCAGCGCAACACCCTGACCGGCGCGCGGGCCAACGTCCACCGCCACTACGACCTGTCCAACGACCTCTTCGCGCTCTTCCTCGACGAGACGCTCAGCTATTCGTCGGCGGTCTTCGACCGGTCGCGGGGCAGCTGGCGGGAGCTGCCCGCCGCCCAGCGCCGCAAGATCGACCGGCTGCTCGACCTGTGCGGCGTGACCGAGGGCAGCAAGGTGCTCGAAATCGGCACCGGCTGGGGCGAGCTGGCGATCCGGGCGGCGGCGCGCGGCGCCGTCGTCCACTCGGTCACGCTCTCCGCCGAGCAGCGGGAGCTGGCCCGTGAGCGCGTCAGGGCGGCCGGGTTCGCGGACCGCGTGCGGGTCGAGCTGTGCGACTACCGGCAGGTCACCGGACGTTACGACGCCGTCGTCAGCGTCGAGATGATCGAAGCCGTCGGCGCGGAGTACTGGCCCGCCTACTTCCGCGCCCTGGAAACCCTGCTCGCGCCGGGCGGGCGGGTCGCGCTGCAGGCCATCACCATGCCGCACGACCGCATGCGCGCCTCGGCCGACACCCACACCTGGATCCAGAAGTACATCTTCCCCGGCGGCCTGATCCCCTCCCTGCGGGCCATCGAGGAGACGGCGGCCGCGCACACGTCGCTGCGCGTCACGGCCCGCGAGGGGTACGGGTCGCACTATGCCGAGACCCTGCGCCTTTGGCGCGAGCGCTTCGCCCAACAGGCCGCATACGTGGATGAGTTGGGGTTCGACGCCACCTTCCGGCGGATGTGGACCTTCTACCTCGCCTACTCCGAGGCGGGCTTCCGCTCGGGATATCTCGACGTCCAGCAGATCCAGTTGTCCGGAGGACCGTCATGAACGGGTTCGCCTGGGGTGCGTTCGCCTGGAGTGCCTTCGGGGCCAACCTCGCCGTCGCGGCGGGCGCCGCTCTCGCGGTGCTGCTCGCCGCCTTCGCCGTAGGGCTGCGCACCGGGAAGCACCGGGTCGTCGACGTCGCCTGGGGAGTCGCCTTCACCGCCGTCGCCGTGGCGTCCTGCGTCATGTCCGCGGGGCACGGGGACCCCGGACGGCGGCTGCTCGTCACCGCGCTGACCGCGATCTGGGGGCTGCGCCTCGCCGCGCACATCGCCTGGCGCGGCCGGGGGCACGGCGAGGACCCGCGCTACGAGCGGATGCTGGCCAAGGCGCCGGACAGCAGGGCCGCGTACGCCTTCCGCATGGTCTATCTGCTGCAGGCCGCGCTCGTGTGGCTGGTGTCGCTGCCGGTGCAGGCGGCCGGGTACGTGACCGGGCCGATGGGGCCCGTAGCCGTCGCCGGAACCGCGCTGTGGCTGACCGGCCTCGTCTTCGAAGCGGTCGGCGACCACCAACTCGCCCGGTTCAAGGCCGACCCGGCCCGGCGCGGCCGGATCATGGACAGAGGCCTGTGGTCCTGGACCCGGCACCCGAACTACTTCGGCGACTTCTGTGTCTGGTGGGGACTGTTCCTGCTGGTGTGCGACGCTCCCGCCGCGGCGGCCGCCACGGTCGTGGGCCCCGTGACGATGAGTCTGCTGCTCACCCTCGGCAGCGGAAAGGCGCTCCTCGAACGGCACATGGCACAGCGGCCCGGCTATGCCGAGTACGTGCGGCGCACCAGCGGGTTCTTTCCCCGGCCGCCGCGCGAGAGCGGGTGAGCGGCGGTGCGGTGCGCGGCGGCGCGGCGGCGCGGCTCAGTGCACCCGCCCCGCCCGATGCTGCCGGACCCTGATGCGGACGTCCGCCGCCAGTTCGCGCGGAGCCGCTGCCGCCCGCGCCTCCGCGACGGCGTCCCCGGACAGCGTGCGCAGCACCGCCGACGGTGAGGCGTCCGGGTCCAGGACGAGGGTGATGGAGGCGCGCAGCCGGTGCGGACGGCCGAGGACTTGGACATGGGCCCGGCGCACACCGTCGATCGTCCTGGCCCGGTCGGCCAGCGCGGCGCCGAGGGCGGGCCCCGCCAGCGTGACATCGCCACGGCCGAGGGGCAGCGCGCGCAGCCGCCCCGCGCGGACCTGCGCGACCGTCCCGTACACGAGCAGCAGGAAGACGACGGACAGGACCGCGATCACGGCGGCGGGCCACCACGTGTGGTCGCGCCAGCGCTCCAGGGCGCTCGCGTCGAGCCACGCCCGGTCATCGCCCAGGTGCGGCCACCCGGCGGGGAGCCGGTCCCGTACGGGGTCGGTCGCCGAGGCCAGGGTGACCCCCGCGCCCAGGAGGACCGCCGCCGCGCAGGCCAGTACCGTCCGGTTGGCGCCGCCACGGATTCCGCTCGTCACCGGGTGCTCCCGCTTGTCTCGTGCGCCGTCGGGGCGCGCCATGTCGGTTCGGTGCGGACCCGCACGCGCAGCTTGAGCGGCCGGGCGAGGCCGAAGCCGTCCGTCGCGGCCAGCGCGGCCTGCCGCACCGCCTCGCGGGCGGCGTCCTGGTCCCCGAATCCCAGCCTCGTGCGCACCCGGGCGCCGCGGCGTCCCATGCGGACCCGCACCCGTGTGATGCCCGGAACGTCGCGCACCGCGTCCCTCAACAAGGCGGCCGCCGCGGCGCGTTCGAGCGTGGCGTGCACGCCGGGGGCGGGCGTCGCCAAGGGGATGCGGCGCCGCTTGCCCGGTGTCACCGCCAGGATCAGCAGCCACACGCCGAGGGCGAACACGCCTGCCGCCGCGGCGAGATCGACGGCGGTGACGCCGGGGCCGTGCGCGGACAGCCAGTCCAGCAGGTCCACCCGCCACCGCGCGGGAGCGCGCCCGGCCGCGTGCACGGAGACCACCTCGTACAGCAGTACTCCGCAGGCGGCCGCCGCGGTGAGGGTGAACAGGCCCATGGGCAGGCGGCGTTCGGACCACGGACGCCGCGCGGTGCGCGCCGGGTCCGGGCCCGTCTCCGCCGCCACCGCCCGCGCGCTCCCCGCCGCTTCCGTGCCGTCCTGCCGCGACAGGGCGTGTACGTGGATGCGGGCCGACGGCACCGCGAGGCCGGTGAGCCGCGCGGTGCGGTCCACGACGTGGGAGCGCACCCGCTCGCCCGCCTCGTCCAGCGGACCGGGGTAGGGCAGCGTGACGTTCAGGGCGACCCGGGCCCGGCGGCCCCGGACGGACGCCGAAGCGCCCGACACCAGGACCGGGCCCGCCGTCCGTACCTCCGTCGCGGCGCGCTCCGCGATCCGCCGCACCGCCCGGTTCGCGACGGTCGTCGAACCGCGTTCATCGGGCCGGGTACGGGGCTCGGGCGGCATGCCCGGCGTACTCATCGCCGCCCCCGGTCACGGCCGCCGAGGAACTCCCGGACGTCCGTACCGTCGTCGATCAGCCGACCGATGACGAAGCCGACCGCGCCGAGCGCGGCCACCAGGAGGAACGCGCCGAAACCGCCGAACCATCCGGCGAATCCGAGCGCCATACCGGCCATCAGGCCCACCAGAGCTGTGCTCACCACTCACCTCAGCTGCATAGGAAGGGGGAAGGGGGAAGGGGGGAAGA
This sequence comes from Streptomyces kanamyceticus, assembly GCF_008704495.1. Lineage (NCBI taxonomy): Bacteria > Bacillati > Actinomycetota > Actinomycetes > Kitasatosporales > Streptomycetaceae > Streptomyces > Streptomyces kanamyceticus. Next base: position 2,103,951 of record NZ_CP023699.1, on the reverse strand, counting down.
GGGGCGGGAACGGAGGGGCGTTGCCGTGCTACTCCACGCGGGTCTCGCCCGAGGAGTCCCCCTCGTCGTCATCGGGCAGGCGTACGTCGTTGATCGCCACGTTGACCTCGACGACCTCCAGGCCGGTGATGCGCTCCACCGCCGCGATGACGTTCTCGCGCACGTCGTGCGCCACGTCCGTGATGGGCACGCCGTACTCGACCACGATGTCCAGGTCGATCGCCGTCTGGCGCTCGCCCACCTCGACCTTCACGCCGCGCCCCACGTTGGGCCGCCCGCCGGGCACGCGGTCGCGCACGGCGCCGAGCGTGCGGGACAGGCCGCCTCCCATGTCGTACACGCCGGGGATCTCGCGCGCGGCCATGCCCGCGATCTTCACCACCACGACGTCGGCGATGGAGGTCTTGCCGCGCGTGGCGGCCGGTTCGTCGACACCGGTACCGCCGGTGACGGTGGTGGAACCCGTGACGCTCTTCTGGACGGTGCCGCTCAGGCTCTTCGCGTCGCCCGCGGACGTCGCCGCCTTGGTGGTGAGGTCCTGTGTCGCCATGGTGTCTTCTCCTCGTCAGGTTCGGTTCCGTGCGTGGTCCTTCTCCGGTTCTGACCCGGCCGCCGGTCATCCGTTACGCGCCTGCGTCGGATTTCTTCTTCTCGCGTGTAGTGTGCCCGCGCCGCGTAACGCGGCGCGCTCCCGATGTGTCGTACGAGCACGGTCGAAATGAGAGGAGCCGCGTGTGCCGCGGGACCGGGGCAGAGCACTGGGGAAGTCGGACGCGGAGACGTACGCGGATACGGACTCGGATACGTACGCGGATGCGGACGTGAAGTCGTACGCGCGGTCGGACGCGGCCCTGCGGCGTGAGCAGGACCTGTTGACGGTCAGGGCGGCGGAGGGTGACGAGGAGGCGTTCGAGACCCTGGTGCACCACCACGCGCCCGCCCTGCTGCGACTGGCCACCCGGCTCCTGGGCAGCAGGGCCGAGGCCGAGGACGCCGTGCAGGAGTCGTTCGTGAGCGCCTGGCGGAAGCTGCCGGAGTTCCGTGGCGACGCCAGGTTCGGCACCTGGATCCACCGGATCGTCACCAACAGGTGCCTCAACGTGCTGCGGTCGCGCCGCTCCGAACTGGGCCTCGACGCCGTGCCCGAACCACCGGCGCCCGACCACCAGGTGTCACCCTCGCGTGCGGCGGAGGCACACGCCGCCGTGGCGGACCTGTCACGGGCCATGGAGGGCCTCTCCGCGGAGCAGCGCGTGTGCTGGGTGCTGCGCGAACTGGACGGCGTGTCCTACGAGTCCATTGCCGAGACGGTCGGCATCAGCCCGGAGGCGGTTCGCGGCCGTGTCTTCCGGGCGCGGCGCTATCTGACGGAGGCGATGGCCGCATGGCGATGAACGAGGAGGGCCGCGGGGCCATGGACGACGAGCCCCGGACGGTCGCGGACGAAGAGGCGCTGCCGTGCGGGCGTGAGCTCGCGCAGGTGTGGGAGCGGTGGGAGGCGGGGGAACGGGATCCGCACGTCGACGACTGCCCGTACTGCACCGATGCCGTCGCCGCCCTGCGCGCCCTGGAAGGAGTCGTGGCCCAGGCACGCGTGGCGGAACCGCCGGAGCAGGCGTCGCAGGCCGCGACGCTCGCGGGACGGATCATGGACGTCGTACGTCTGGAGCTGCGGCCCGGCCGTACGCTGCCGCTGGGCGACGAGGACGAGGACGCGTGGATCGTGGAGGCGGCCGCCGCCAGGACGATCCGGGCGGCGGTGGAGACGCTGCCCGGCGTACGGGCGGGCAGCTGCCGCATCGACATCGCGCCCCTGGGAGCGGATCGGGGACGTCCCGCGCCCGTGGTGCCGTCGGGGCGGCTGCCCCGGGGTCCTGTCAGGGTGCGGGTCGAGATCCAGGTCGCCCTCTCGTGGAACCTGCGGGACGTCGCGGACCGGGCCCGGCACAGAGTGCTCGCGGCGGCGGACACCGACCTGGGAATGCGGGTGACGGAGATCGACGTACGGATCGCCGACATCATCGACGACGACGGCGCGGAAGACGGCGGCGTGGGCGACGGAGTGGAAGGGGAGCGGCGGTGACGGAGAGAGATGCTGCCCGCGCGAAGACCGACGCGGTCCGGGACACGGTCCAGGACGCGGTCAGGGACACGGTCCTGCGCACCCCGGGCGTCGCCTTCCTCAAGCCCGGTCTCGCGGAACTCCTGCGCTCCGCGCCGCTGTTGCCGACGGGGCGCTCGGCGGGCGTGCGCGTCTGGCGCGACAGGAGCACCGGGCACTGGCACGCCGAGGTGCAGGTGGTGGTGCGCAGGGACCACCGGGCCCTGGACGTGACCCGGGAGATCCGCGCGGGTGTGACGGAGGCGGTGGCGCGGGAGACCGGGGGGATCGCGGAGACGATGACGGTGACGGTGACCGTGAGCGGGCTCGTGTGAACGAGCTCGCGTGAACCGGTTTCCGCTACCGGGCGGGTGTGAGCCGCGTCAGGGGACCGGAGCGTTGCTGGGCGCGGCGGGATCGGGCGCGGCGGGGCTGGGTGCGGCGGGGCTGGGCGCGGCTGGACTGGGCGTCGCGGGACAGGCTTCGGCGGGATCGGGCGCGGCGGGGCTGGGTGCGGCGGGGCTGGGTGCGACGGGGCTGGGTGCGACGGGACTGGGCGTCGCGGGACCGGCCGCGGCGGGATCGGGCGCGGCGGGATCGGCCGCGGCGGGGCTGGGTGCGACGGGACTGGGCGCTGCTGGACCGGGCGCGGCCAGACCGGGCGTCGCGGGACAGGCTTCGGCGGGATCGGGCGCGGCGGGACCTGCCACCGCAAGATCTGCCACCGCGAGATCTGCCGCCGTAAGACCCGCCGCCGTAAGACCCGCTGCCGCACCAGGCAATTCGGCGAACACCCGCGCCCCCCGGTCCTCGGCGAGGTCGAGTGAGGCGAGTACCGAGGGGATCACGATGCTGGGCAGCAGGTGCCGCATGAGGGCGGCGGCCCTGCGGTCCAGGTCCCGGTACCTGCTGGCCGTCTCGGACATGGACTGCACACCGGCGAAGCCGCCCACGACGACCTCGGCGCTCGCCGCGGTGTCGACGTGCGACAGGAGCTCGCCCTGGTCCTTGGCGGTCTCGAGGAGCTCGCGGACGATGTCCACCCAGGGGTCGAACGGACTCCGTCCGTCGGGCCGATGGCCCACCTCGTGCAGGGAGAGGCGCACTCCGGCCCGGACCATCGGGTCGCTCTGTAACCGATAGCCGTGCAGCAGTACGACATCGACGAGTTCCTGTGCGCGGCAGGTGCGCGGCGGCACCGCCAGGCGCCCGGTCTGCTCGGTCAGTACGCCGAGGGCCAGGTCCTCCTTGGACTGGAAGTGGAAGTAGAGGGCCCCCTTGGTCACCCCCGCGGTCCTGAGGATCTCGGTGATGGTGGCCGCTTGGTAGTCGTGCTCGTCGAAGACCCTCGCCGCCGCTTCCAGGATCGCGCGACGCGTCCGTATCGCCCGGGCTTGCTTGGCCACACTGCCCCTTCCTGGCCAGACTCCTTGGAGCAAGTATCAAACCAGAACGGCGGTTTGTGATCCAGGACTGGTCAGAGCCTTCTGGGCCGGACGTCCGATTTCCACTTGTCCTGCCCGACTGTGTTTCACTACTCCTGTGCCGGGAACGTGCTGGCTGTACGGGCCTTGGGGCGCGGGGGATGTGGATCGCCGCGAAAGATGCGGTGGCGACGGTAACTGGCGCGGTCTTTACGGCAACCTGGCTCCTTCAGTTTACAAACCGTGCAGTCGGTTTATAGACTCCCAACGGGACGCGCAAGCGGTCGGCACTTCGTCCCCCGGCGTGCCGACGGGCCGGTCGCGGTCCCCACCGCGGCCGGCCGCTCCGTGACCTCAGCGGTGGAGGAGTACCTCCACCGACCTGCGCAGGGCGGCGGCTGCGGTGTGCACGTCCAGGCTCTAGTCGGCCCCCGGGTGCCGAGGGCATGCTGAGCGTCATGGTGCAGCAAGTTGCGGAAGGTGCCGGTGGAGTGGCGCGAGGAGGCCTTCGTGACTGAGGACCCGATTGAGGACGCGACTGAGGACGCGACTGAGAGCGCGTACGCGTACGCGCACGGAACCGGTGGGACGCCCCTGCTCGGGGACACCATCGGCCGCAACCTCGACCGGGCCGTCGCGGCCTGGCCCGAGAGGGACGCGCTCGTGGACATGCCGACCGGCAGACGATGGACGTACGGCGAATTCGGCGCGGCTGTCGCCGAGTTGGCGCGCGGCTTCCTCGGCTCGGGTGTCGGCAAGGGCGACCGCGTAGGGATCTGGGCGGTGAACTGTGCCGAGTGGGTGCTCGTGCAGTACGCCACCGCGCGGATCGGCGCGATCATGGTGAACATCAACCCGGCTTACCGCGCTCACGAGTTGGACTTCGTCCTCAAGCAGGCCGGGATCTCCGTCCTGGTCGCCTCGCGGTCCCACAAGAGCAGCGACTACCGCGCGCTCGTCGAACAGGTGCGGCCGGGCTGCCCGGAGCTGCGCGCCGTCCACTACATCGGGGACGACTCGTGGGACCGGCTCGTCGACGCGGGGCAGCGGGTCACGGACGCCGAACTCGCCGCCCACGAGGCCGGGTTGAGCTGCGACGACCCCATCAACATCCAGTACACGTCGGGCACCACGGGCTTCCCCAAGGGGGCCACCCTCTCCCACCACAACATCCTCAACAACGGATACTGGGTGGGCCGTACGGTCGGCTACACCGAGCAGGACCGGATCTGCCTGCCCGTGCCCTTCTACCACTGCTTCGGCATGGTGATGGGAAACCTCGGGGCCACGTCGCACGGCGCGTGCGTGGTGATCCCCGCCGCGTCCTTCGACCCCGTCGCCACGCTGCGCGCCGTCGAACGGGAACGCTGCACCTCGCTGTACGGCGTACCGACGATGTTCATCGCGGAGCTGAACCTCCCCGACTTCGCCTCGTACGACCTGAGTTCGCTGCGCACCGGGATCATGGCGGGCTCGCCGTGCCCGGTCGAGGTGATGAAGCGGGTGGTCGCCGAGATGCACATGGCGGAGGTCTCCATCTGCTACGGCATGACCGAGACCTCACCCGTCTCCACCCAGACTCGCCGCGACGACGACCTGGAGCGCCGCACCGGCACGGTCGGCAGGGTCCTGCCGCACATAGAGGTGAAGGTCGTCGACCCGGCGACCGGCGTGACGCTGCCGCGCGGCGCCTCCGGCGAACTGTGCACGCGCGGCTACAGCGTGATGCTCGGCTACTGGGACGAGCCCGAACGGACCTCCGAGGTCATCGACGCCGGGCGCTGGATGCACACGGGTGACCTCGCGGTCATGCGCGACGACGGCTACGTCCAGATCGTCGGCCGCATCAAGGACATGATCATCAGGGGTGGCGAGAACATCTACCCCAGGGAGATCGAGGAGTTCCTGTACGGCCACCCGAAGATCTCCGACGTCCAGGTCGTGGGCGCCCCCGACGAGCGGTACGGCGAGGTGCCGCTGGCCTGCGTGATCCTGCGCGAGCCCACCGACGTACTGACACTGGATGATCTCCGGGCGTACTGCGAAGGGCAGTTGGCGCACTACAAGATCCCCGCGCGGCTGCGCATCGTGGACTCCTTCCCGATGACGGTCTCGGGCAAGGTGCGCAAGATCGAGCTCAGGGAGCGGTACGGCCCGCAGGGGTGAGGTCGCGGCGCATGCACAGGCGGGGCCAGCGGTCCAGGCCGAGTTCCGCCTCGTGCGCGCGGATCGCCCGCAGCTCCGGGGTGAGTTCGGCCGCGGCGAGCGGGCGGAATCCGATGCGCGCGTAGTACGGGGCGTTCCACGGCACGTCGGCGAACGTCGTCAGGGTGAGCGCGGAACGTCCCGCCGCGCGGGCGTGCCGCGCGGCGTGCTCGATCAGGGCCCCGCCGACCCCGCGGCGGGCGGCCCGCGGATGCACCGAGACCTGCTCGATGTGCTCGGCGTCCGCGTCGTCGACCGGCTCGCTGATCAGGTACGCGACGGGGGCGCCTGCCTCGTCCACGGCCACCCAGGCGCGCCCCGCCCGGCGGAAGCGGTCGAGATCCTCGACGGCGGGTGGCTCGTCGTCGGCGATCCGGGCCATCCCGAGGGCACGGAACGGCTCTCCCGCGGCCCGCTCGATGTCCTGGAGCAGGGGGAGTTCGGCGGCGGTGACGGGGCGGATGAGCAGGGGCCGGGTGTGCATGGCCCGAGTATGCCCCGGCCGAAATCGGTTGTGCGCGGGCGGGTGGCGCGGCGATCGTGGGCCGGTTGGTCCGCCGATTCCGTGGGGTACGTGTGCGTCTTTCGAAACCAGATGAGCCCGGTGAGCCCAAGGAACTTGGTGCACCCGGTGAGTCTCCGCGAGGGATCGGTCGCGGGATGGTGTGGCTGCTCGCCGTGGCCTGCGGCGTGGGCGTGGGCAACGTGTACTTCCCGCAGGCCGTCAGTCCGCTGATCGCCGACGGCCTCGGCGTCTCGCCCGACACGGCCGCCTACGTGGTGACGGCGACCCAGTTCGGCTACGCGGGCGGCATCTTCCTCCTCGTACCGCTCGGCGACCGCTTCCCCTACCGGCCGCTGCTCGTCACGCTGTTCACGCTCGCCGGACTCGGCCTGCTCGGCGCGGGCGCGGCGCCCGGCATCGGGTCGCTCGTCGCCGCGGGTGTCCTCATCGGCATCACGACCGTGATCGCCCCGATCGTCGCGCCCATGGCGGTGGGCCTGGTCGCCGACGACCGGCGCGGCGCGGTCACCGGCACGCTCCTCAGCGGGTCGATCGGCGGGATGCTGCTGTCCCGGGCCTTCGGCGGCAGCGTCGGCGAATGGCTCGGCTGGCGGGCCCCGTACCTGATCACGGCCGCGGTCGCCCTGCTCGTCGCGGTCGTACTCGCCCGCGCCCTGCCACGCACGACAGCCCCGTCGAGGCAGCGCTACCCCGCGCTGCTCACGGCCTCGCTCCAACTGCTGCGCACTGAACCGGAGTTGCGCCGCTCCTGCGTCTACCAGGCCACGGTCTTCGGGGGGTTCTCCGCGCTGTGGACCGGCGTGGCGCTGCTGCTCACGGGCCCGGAGTACGGGCTCGGCGCATCGGCCGTCGGGGTGCTCGCCCTGGTCAACGCGGGGACGATGCTCTGTACGCCGGTGGCGGGCCGGGCGGTGGACCGGCGCGGTCCCGACGCCGTCAACCTCGTCTGCCTCGTCGCGGTCCTCGTCGCGGCCGCGGTGCTCCTCCTCGGCGGGCTCGGCGGGGCGGTGGGACTCGTGGGCCTTGCGGTGGGCTCGCTGCTGCTCGACGTCGCGATGCAGTCGGGCATGGTCGCCAACCAGGTACGGATCTTCGCCCTGAGCGACGAGGCCCGGGCGCGGCTCAACACGGCGTACATGACGTGCGGTTACCTCGGCGGCAGCGTCGGTTCGTGGCTCGGCGTACGGGCGTACGACAGGTTCGGCTGGTCCGGCGTGTGCGGCCTGGTGGCCCTGCTCGCCGCCGTCGCGCTGGCCCGCCACGTGCTCGGCCCGCGCGCCGAGGAGGCGGCTACGCTCCGGTCGCGATGAGCTCGTCCGCCGCGGTGTTGACCGGCTGGGGCGTGCCGGTGAGGTCCATCGTGAAGAGCGGTACGCCGAGTGCGTCCGCACGGGTACGGGCCTCGTCGGTGTACCCCGCGAGCGAGAAGAACGCGCAGGCGACGGCGGTCTCGTCGGCCTCGGTCATCGCGCTCAGCCAGAGACACTCGATGTCGCGCGGCGCGGTACGCCGCAGGGAGGGCTCCACCTGGGCCACGATCCCGCGCGCGGTGATCCGCACCCCTGACGGCGCCCGGAGCGCGGCACTCCGGGTATTGAGGTACCCGAGCCACCGCAGATAGAGCGCGGCAACGGTGACGGCGTCACGCGCGTCGCGGATCGTCACGGGATGAAAGGCGGGCCGCGGGCGCGGAGCTGTGCGGGGGAGGGGAATGTGGGCGGGCCCGTCGGCCCCGGTGGGGCTGGCGGGGGCGGGGAGCTGCGCGGGGTCCACGGGCCCTGCGGGTGGCACCGGGTCCGAACGCGAGGGCGCGCCCGCGGGTGGCGGTGCCACGGGGTAGGGCGGCTTGGCGGAACTTGGGGGCTGGGGTGGGGCTGCGGGGTCCGCAGGGCCTGGTGATTCTGCTGGCCCTGCTGGCTCTGGTGGTCCTGAGGGATCTGCCGGTCCCGCCGGGGTCACTGGATCTACCGAGCCCGCTCGGTTCGCCGGATCTGCCGGATCTGCCGGGTTCGCTGGACCTGCCGGTCCCGCCGGATCCGCAGGGCTCACCGGACCCGCCGGGCCTGTTCGTCGCGGCGAACGCGCCGTTCCCGCAGTGTCGGTAGACGCCACCGAATGCGCCGTCCCTGCCGAGTCCGCCCTCGTCGGTTCCGCCTCCGCCGTGCCGCCCGCATTCGCTGAGCGTGCTGGATCCGCGGGTTCGGCCGGACTCGTCTGGTGTGGTGTGTCGGTGGGGTTGGTTGAGGCTGCTGGGGCCTCGGGGCCTGCCGGGCCTGTCTCGTGTGGTGCGCGGGCAGAGCTTGTCGGGTCTGCCGGACTCCCAGGTCCCGCCAGACCTGGCCGCTGCGCTGCGTCGGCGCAGCTGGTCCGAGCTGCGGATCCCGCCGACCCTGCCGGGTTCGCCGGACCGGTCGGCTTCGCTGGCGTCGCAGGATCTGCCGGACCCGCTGGGCTCACCGCGCCCGCTGGGCTCACCGCGCCCGCTGGGCCCGCCGGATCTGCCGGGCCCGCCGGATCTGCCGGGCCCGCCGGATCTGCCGGACCCGCCGGATCTGCCGGATCCGTCGGATCCTCTGGGCTCGCCAGGCCCTCGGGGCTTGTCGAACTCGCCGGGTCCCCTGGGTTCACCGGACCCGCCGGATCCCCTGGGTTCACCGGACCCGCCGGATCCTCTGGGCTCACCGGGTCCACCAGCCCACCTGGGTTCGGCACCCCCGTCAGGTCACCCGCCGGGCCGCCCGTCGGCCCAACCGGGGGCACCGCTCCCGTCTGACCCGCCGCGTCACCCGGCCCCATCGAGTCCGTCGGTCCCACCGAGTCCGTCGGTCCCACCGTGCCCCTCGGCCCCGCCGAGCCCCTCTCCGCCGACGATCCCGGAAAGCCCGCGCCCCCGGGCGGAGCCCACCGGAAGGGAGGGCGTGATGTTCGGACCGCCGGGATGACCGGGACGCGTAGGACCGCGCCGCACGTGCAGCCCAGTTCCGGCTGGGGCCACTGGGTGGGGCGGCCGCAGGCCAGGCAGCGCACCGTTACCCAGGAGTCCGCCCACGTCTGGTCCGTGATGACCGCCGCCGTCGCGCCGCGGGCGATCGGCGGGACCACGGGGGCGCCGCACGTGCAGGGGAACACCGGGGGCGCGTAGACGTGCTCGCACCGGCAGAGGGGACACCGCACCGGCACGCCGCTGTCAGCCATTACCGCCACCGCCTGCCGTCAGCCTTCGTCGCGCCTCGCTCACCGGGGTGCCGTCCGCCCCGTCGCGCCGTCCTCTCCCATCGTCCACCAAAGTGCCTTGCCGGGGTGTTGAGTTGACGCAATGCGCGGGCGCCGGGCGAGGCTCGCGCAGGCCAGGAGCACCGTCGCCACCGTGAGCGTCTTGCGGCGGCTGCCGGGCAGCGGGTGGCCCACCATGCGCGCGACCGTGCGAGGTGTGGGCCGGGCCGCCGGGTCCTTGGCCAGGCAGGCGGTGAGCAGCGGCAGCAGGGTCTCCGGGGCGCCCGCGAGGTCGGGTTCGCCGTACACGGTGCGCGGGCGCGGGCCGACGGCAAAGGGCGCGTGCCCCGTCGCGGCGAAGGCGAGCACCGCGCCCAGCGAGAAGACGTCGGCGGCGCGCGTCGACAGGCCCTGGGCCAGTTGCTCGGGCGCGGCGTAGCCGAGCGCGTCGGCACCCCCCTCCGAGCCGACAGCCGTGTCGTCCGCCGCCTCCACCACCCGCGCGATCCCGAAGTCGACCACTCGGGGCCCGGCCTCGGCGAGCAGTACGTTCGACGGCTTGAGGCCGCGGTGGACCAGGCCCGCACCGTGGATGGTGTCCAGGGCCCAGGCGAGGGCGCCCGCGAGGGAACGCAACTCGTCGAGGCCCAGTGGACCCCCGACGCCGACAGGACCCCCGCCATCACCCCGACCCCTTACACGCGCATGCAACGTAGGCCCCCGCACGTACTCCATAGCGACCCACGGCACCACCGACCCCACCCCCGCGTCCGCGTCGACGAGCGCGGCCGTGTGGCGGCCGTGGACCGCGGCGAGCGTGGCGACGTCGCGGGCGAAGCGGGCGCGGAACGCCGCGTCCCTGGCGAGAAAGGCGTGCACCACCTTGAGGGCGACGGCGCGGCCCGTCGCGTCGTGCGCGAGGCGGACCGTTCCCGTCGCGCCCTGTCCGAGTGGTGGTCCGGCCGTCCAGCGGCCGTACGTCTCCGGTGCTGTGGCCACGATCGCCCCCCGGTGGTGTCACGACGGTGTGGCCCGAATTCACCGTCTGGGACGCCGTCGCGGCGGGCCCGGTTCCCGGACGTCTCTTGACGGTCTCCGCAGGCCGCCTCTACATTGCTTCCATATAGCAGAACAAAATTTCCACAATGCGGAAACTGAAGCTCACCGCGGGGCGCGACGGGAGCCGAAACCGCCAGCCGTACGCGGCGGCCGCGAGGCCGCCACAGCTGTCGACGTTGTCGAAGCTGCTGTCGAAGCAGGAGACCTCCCATGGCTCGTATGACCGCTGCCCGCGCGGCAGTTGAGATCCTCAAGCGCGAAGGCGTCGTCAACGCGTTCGGTGTTCCGGGCGCCGCGATCAACCCCTTCTACAAGGCGCTCAAGGAGGGCGGTGGCATCGACCACACCCTCGCCCGCCACGTCGAGGGCGCCTCGCACATGGCCGAGGGCTACACCCGGACCAACCCGGGCAACATCGGTGTCTGCATCGGTACGTCGGGCCCGGCGGGCACCGACATGATCACCGGCCTCTACTCCGCCATCGGCGACTCCATCCCGATCCTGTGCATCACGGGACAGGCGCCGACCCACGTGATCCACAAGGAGGACTTCCAGGCCGTCGACATCGCGTCGATCGCCAAGCCGGTCACCAAGATGGCCGTCACGGTCCTGGAGGCCGCGCAGGTCCCCGGCGTCTTCCAGCAGGCGTTCCACCTGATGCGCTCGGGCCGTCCGGGACCGGTCCTCATCGACCTGCCCATCGACGTCCAGATGACCGAGATCGAGTTCGACCCGGAGACGTACGAGCCGCTGCCGGTCTACAAGCCGACGGCGACCCGCGCCCAGATCGAGAAGGCGATCGGCCTGCTCCTGGAGTCCGAGCGGCCGCTGATCATCGCGGGCGGCGGCATCATCAACGCGGACGCCTCCGACCTCCTGGTGGAGTTCGCCGAGATCACCAACACCCCGGTCGTGCCCACCCTGATGGGCTGGGGCACCATCCCCGACGACCACGACCTGAACGCGGGCATGGTCGGCCAGCAGACCGGACACCGCTACGGCAACGCGACGTTCCTGGAGTCGGACTTCGTCCTCGGCATCGGCAACCGCTGGGCCAACCGCCACACCGGCTACAAGCTGGACGTGTACACCCAGGGCCGCAAGTTCGTGCACGTCGACATCGAGCCGACGCAGATCGGCAAGATCTTCGCCCCCGACTACGGGATCGCGTCCGACGCCAAGGCCGCGCTGGAGCTCTTCGTCGAGGTGGCCAAGGAGCTGAAGGCCGCGGGCAGGCTCCCCGACCGCTCCGTGTGGGTCGCCTCGCACCTGGAGCGCAAGTCCACGCTGCACCGCCGCACGCACTTCGACAACGTGCCGATGAAGCCGCAGCGCGTGTACGAGGAGATGAACAAGGCCTTCGGCCCCGAGACGCGCTACGTCACGACCATCGGCCTCTCCCAGATCGCGGGCGCGCAGATGCTGCACGTCTACAAGCCGCGCCACTGGATCAACTGCGGCCAGGCGGGCCCGCTCGGCTGGACCATCCCGGCCGCGCTCGGCGTCGCGAAGGCCGACCCGGAGACCCCGGTCGTCGCGCTCTCCGGCGACTACGACTTCCAGTTCATGATCGAGGAACTGGCGGTCGGCGCGCAGCACCGCATCCCGTACGTCCACGTCCTGGTCAACAACGCCTACCTCGGTCTGATCAGGCAGGCGCAGATCGGTCTGGACATCAACTTCCAGGTCAACCTGGAGTTCGAGAACCAGAACTCCCCGGAGCTGGGCGTCTACGGCGTCGACCACGTCAAGGTCGCCGAGGGCCTGGGCTGCAAGGCGATCCGTGTCACCGAGCCCGAGGACCTGCTGCCCGCCTTCGAGCAGGCCAAGAAGCTCGCGGCCGAGCACCGTGTCCCGGTGGTCGTCGAGGCGATCCTGGAGCGCATCACGAACATCGCGATGAGCAAGACGGCGGACATCTCCGACGTCTCGGAGTTCGAGGAACTCGCGACGGAGCCGGGCCACGCGCCCACGGCGATTCGTCCGCTGAAGGTCTGACGCGACGCTGAGAGCCGACAAAGGGGCGGTCCACCAGAGGGGGGTGGATCGCCCCTTCGGCATGCCGGTTCCACGGCGTGCGCGGGGCGTTGTCAGTGCCGGGCCGCACACTGGGCGGCATGGAACCAAGGGCGGACGTGACGCTGGAGCGGCAACTGGACCTCGCGGCGGAGACCGCCGTCGACGCGGGCGTGCGGGCGAGCCTGGCCGCCGTGGCAGCGCACCTGCGCAGTGGAAGGAACGGCGGCATCAGGGGTGGCGAGAAGCTGCTCGTGCTGCTGGCCCAGGCGCGCGGCACGGCGGCAGCGGCGGACGAGTGGCATGTCGTGCGGCTGGTGCAGGACGCCCTGGACTACGCCGAAGGGCGCATCCTGAAGCCGGAGTTGGACGACCGGCTGCGGCTGTTCAGGGACGGCAGGCGCTCAGTGACCGACCAGACCTTCCTCGCGCGGATGACCGCGTCGAGCTTCGCCCACGCGGCCGACACCGCGGAGCAGTTCTACGCCGAGTGTCCCGATGCCGCCCCGCGGGACCTCGTAGCCCACTTGCGCGCCCTCGGGCAGGACGCGTTGTTCCTGGAGTCGCCGGCCGACCGCCCCGGGCGCTACGTCATCCCACGTGGCCGCGCCGAGACCGCGATCTGGCTGGAGCGCGTCCTGCGCGACGGCCGTGTCGATGTCGAGGACCCCGTCGGGGCCGCCCGGAAGATCGCCACATCGCCGGAGGCCCTCGCGCTGCTCGCGGCCGACGAGAAGGGTCAACTGTTGCTGCAGGCTGCGGAGTTGCGACGCAGGGCCGCGGGGCTTGATGCGTTGCGTACGGTCGTCGAGGACCCAGAGGCGTCCGAGAACGACCTCCAGCAGGCCCTTGAGGGGCAGTACTGGATCTTCGGCGGCCGCTTCGTCGGCGAGGCGGCGCACCGCAGGCTGGTGCCGGGCGACGAGCTGGACATCCCGCTGATCCGCGGCGACGGCGCCCTGCACGTGGTGGAGCTGAAGCGGGCGATGAGCCTCAAGGGCGCGCTGGTTAAGCGGCATCGCAACGCCTGGGTCCCGACCGCGCAGGTGCACGACGCCGTGGGCCAGGCCGTCAACTACCTGGTGGGCCTGGACGAGAACCGTGAGCGCGTACGCGAGGAGTTCGGCATCGAGACGCGCCGCGCCAGCGCCATCGTCCTGATCGGGCACCCCGACCTCCAGGCTGATGTGCCGGAGGCCGACATCAGCGAGGCCCTGCGCACGTTCAACACGCACGTGAACCGCGTCGAGGTCCTCACCTACAAGGAACTCCTGGACAACGCGCACCGCGCGCTCGGTACACAGAAGAGTGCCGGTACGGGACCGTCCGTTCCGGCACTCTGGTCTGACGTCGAATGAGCGTCGACGTTGTTGCCGTCCGACGGCGCGCGACTGGCGGAACATGCGTACGCGCTGCCGGACGGAGTCCGTGGGCCCCTCGGCGCGGGGGGCGGAAGACGGGACCGCGGCGGCTGCGACGGACCGGTGGGTTCCCTCCCTCAGGTCGAGAAGGAATCCGTCGGACCTTTACCACCGCACTGGCTCGCAGAGCCGCCGCGGACCATGCCTGCCCGCGTGTGTCACGTACCACCCCTCATCCGGGTCCGTGACGACGGTGCGGGCTCAGCGCCGATGAACTGACCTCCCGTCAATCCATCGGCGCAGCCTGGGAGTTGCCGCTCGCTCAGTCCTCGCGCAGGGCGCGGACCGCTTCCTGGACGCGCTTGCCGTAGTCGGCGTCGGCGGCGTGGAAGTGGGCGAGGTTCTTCTCGATGACGTCGTCGCGGGAGACCTGGGACAGGCCACCGGCGATGTTCGCCACCAGACGGGACTTCTCGTCGTCCGACATCAGGCGGTAGAGCTCGCCCGCCTGGAAGAAGTCGTCGTCCTTGGTGTGGGCCGGGGCCTCGTGCGTGCCCGTGTGGCCGTTGACGGCGAGCGGCGCGGAGAGCGCCCGGCCGGTTTCGGCGGGACCGTCGTACGAGTTGGGCTCGTAGTTCTTGCGGTCACGGCCGTACGCGTTGGACGCCATCAGGCCGTCGCGGCCGTAGTTGTCGGCCTTGGCCGCCTTGGGGGCGTTCACCGCGAGCTGGGTGTGGTTGACGCCCAGGCGGTAGCGGTGCGCGTCCGCGTAGGCGAACAGGCGGCCCTGGAGCATCTTGTCGGGCGAAGGACCGATGCCGGGGACGAAGTTGTTCGGGGAGAAGGCCGCCTGCTCCACCTCGGCGAACACGTTGTCGGGGTTGCGGTCCAGGACCAGACGGCCCACGCGCTGGAGCGGGTAGTCCTTGTGCGGCCACACCTTGGTGAGGTCGAACGGGTTGAAGCGGTACTCGGCCGCGTCCGCCGCGGGCATGATCTGCACGTGCAGCGTCCAGGACGGGTTGACGCCGCGCTCGATGGCCTGCAGCAGGTCCGTCTGGTGCGAGTTGGGGTCCTTGCCCGCGGTCTCGGCGCCCTGCTCGGCGGAGAGGCTGCGGATGCCCTGGTTCGTCTTGAAGTGGTACTTGACGAAGAAGGCCTCGCCCTGCGAGTTCGTCCACTGGTAGGTGTGCGAGCCGTAGCCGTTCATGTGGCGGTACGACGCGGGGATGCCGCGGTCACCCATCAGCCAGGTGATCTGGTGCGTCGCCTCGGGGGCGTGCGCCCAGAAGTCCCAGACGTTGTCCGCCTCCTGCTTGCCCGTGAAGGGGTCGCGCTTCTGGGAGTGGATGAAGTCGGGGAACTTGATGGGGTCCTTGATGAAGAAGACCGGGGTGTTGTTGCCGACGAGGTCGTAGTTGCCCTCTTCGGTGTAGAACTTCAGCGCGAAGCCGCGCGGGTCGCGGACCGCGTCCGCGCCGCCGAGGTTGTCCGCCACGGTGGAGAACCGCAGGAAGACCTCGGTGCGCTTGCCGATCTCGGCGAGGAAGTCGGCGTGGGTGAAGCCGGTGACGTCGTCCGTCACCTCGAAGTAGCCGTACGCACCGGAGCCGCGGGCGTGTACGACACGCTCCGGGATGCGCTCACGGTTGAAGCGGGCGAGCTTCTCCAGGAGGTGCTGGTCCTGGAGCAGGATCGGGCCACCGACGCCGGCGGTGGCTGAGTTCTGGTTGTCGGCGACGGGGGCGCCGGACTCGGTCGTAAGCACGCGCTTCGACATCGTGACCTTCCGTGCTGTGACTGCTGAGGTGTTCGGAGCGTAAGGACCCCTGAACTGCTACGTCAACAGTTTGTTGAAGTTGATGAGGGTGGTGGTGTTCCGGGCCGCGGCGACGCCTGGGCGCGACAGGACAGGTGTCAGCGCCACCGCGGCCCGGAAGTTCGAGAGGAGCTCTCTCCAGCGAGGTGGCTAGAGCTCGGCGCCCGAGAGGCGCTCGACGGCGCGCAGCAGGGCGGAGTGGTCGAGGCCGCCGTCACCCTGGGCGCGCAGCGAGGCGACCAGCTGGGCGACGACCGCGCCGACCGGCAGGGCGGCACCGACGTTGCGGGCGGCGTCGGTGACGATGCCCATGTCCTTGTGGTGCAGGTCGATCCGGAAGCCGGGCTTGAAGTCCCGGTTCAGGAAGTTGTCCTTCTTGCGGGTCAGCACGGTCGAGCCCGCGAGGCCGCCGTTCAGGACGTCGAGCGCGGCCGTCAGGTCCACGCCGGACTTCTCCAGGAAGACCACGGCCTCGGCGCACGCCTGGATGTTCACGGCGACGATGAGCTGGTTGGCGGCCTTGACGGTCTGGCCCGAGCCGTGCGGACCGCACAGCACGATGGTCTTGCCCAGGGCGTCGAGGAGCGGCTTGGCCTCGTCGAAGTCGGCCTGCTCGCCGCCGACCATGATGGAGAGCACGGCCTCGATGGCACCGGCCTCGCCGCCGGACACCGGGGCGTCCAGGACGCGCAGGCCCTTCTCCTTGGCGGCCTTGGCCAGGTCCACGGAGGTCTGCGGGGTGATCGACGACATGTCGACGATCAGCGCGCCCGACTTCGCGTTCTCCAGGATGCCGTCCGTACCGTACGCGATGGCCTCGACCTGCGGCGACGCGGGCACCATCGTGACCACGACGTCGGCGTCCTTGACGGCCTCGGCGATGGACTTCGCGACGGTGCCGCCGGCGGCGGCGAGCCGGTCCAGCTTGTCCTGCTCCAGGGTGAAGCCGGTGACGGAGTAACCCGCCTTGATCAGGTTCTCGGACATGGGGGAGCCCATGATGCCGAGGCCGATCCACGCGATCTTGGGAAGGTTGCTCATGAGGGTGCCTCTCTAACTGCTGTGTTACGCCTTGGAGTCGGCGCGGAGTATCGGGTGGGCGGGTGGGAAGGATCCGCCGCGGAGCGGCGATCTAGTTCCCAGCGGGCAGCCAACCGAAGGCCTCGGCGCTCGGCCGGTCCCCGGCCTTGTACTCCAGGCCGACCCATCCGTCGTACCCGGCGGCGCGGAGCTGATCGAGCAGCGACTCCAGCGGCAGCGACCCCGTACCGGGGGCGCCGCGGCCCGGGTTGTCCGCGATCTGCACGTGGCCGGTCTGGGCGGCGTACCGCTCGATGACCGACGGCAGGTCCTCGCCGTTCATGGACAGGTGGTACAGGTCCATCAGGAACTTGGCGTTGCCGAGCCCGGTGAGGGCGTTCACCTTGTCGACGATCTCGATCGCCTTGGGCGCGCTCACGATGGGGCAGAGCGGCGACTCGGGCTTGTTGAGGGCCTCGATCAGCAGGATCGCGCCGACGCGGTGGGCCTCGCGGGCCGCACGCGCCAGGTTCTCCAGGGCGAGCTCGTCCTGGAAGGACGGGTCCACGCCGTCGACGCGGTTGCCGTACAGCGCGTTGAGCGCCGTGCAGCCGAGCGACTTGGCGAAGTCGGCCGCCACCGCGAGGTTCGCGCGGAACTTCTCGCTCTCCTCGCCGGGGATCGACAGGGCGCCGCGGTCGGGGCCCGGCAGCTGTCCGGCGTAGAAGTTCAGGCCCACCAACTGGACGCCCGCGTCCTCGATCGCCTTTTTCAGGGCGTCGAGCTCGGACTGCTCGGGGGTGGGGGCGTCGACCCAGGGCCACCACAGCTCGACCGCGCCGAAGCCCGCCTTCGCGGCGGCCGCGGGGCGCTCCAGGAGCGGGAGCTCGGTGAAGAGGATCGACAGGTTCACATTGAAGCGCTGGTCGGAGTATCCCATGGGGCTTCCGCGCTCCTTCCGTATTGCGGAAGTTCATTTCTGCTTGATGGAAGAGTGCATGTGATCCGCGGAAGCTGTCAAGAGGGGGCTGCCGAAAATTCGAGGACCGGCAGTAGGTTGTTCCGCGTGCGATTGAGAGTGGAGTTCACGACCGAACCCTTCGATCTCGACGAGGCCCCCGCGCATGCGCTGGTGGCCCGCGACGTCATCGAGGGGGCCCCGCTCGACGCGGTGGACGTAGGTCCGTTCGGCAATACGGCGGAGGGCGACATCGACGCGGTGCTCACCGCGGTCGACGCCATGCTGCGTCAGTCCCTGGAGGCCGGGGCCACCCGTGTCTCGCTGCAGGTCAACGTGATCGGCGAACCGGGGGAGCCGCGAAAGCCGGGGGAGGCGGATAAGTGACCAGCTTCGGGGACGACCCCTTCGTCACCGCGGTCAAGCCGCTGGTGGACGCCATGGGCGGCGAGCTGATGCCGCCCGCGGAGGCGGGGGCCGACGACGTCGTCCTCGCCTGGGAGGGCGAGGACGTGGTGGCCGTGCGCCTTCCGCAGCTCGCCGACTCCCTGGATCACATCCTGCTGGCCCTGGAGCGCAAGCGGGGGCGGCCGCTGGCCGAGCTGGACCGCAAGGCCAAGCAGGAGGTCGTACGGATACTGGAGGCGCGGGGCGCGTTCTCCGTACGGCATGGTGTGGAGACCGTGGCCGGTGCTCTGGGCGTCAGCCGTTTTACCGTTTACAACTACCTGAACCGGGAGAACGCCGCGAAGGGGGAGTGAGTGCCTTCTGCGGGCCGGTTGTGGCTGGTCGCGCCCACGCGGCGGAGCCGCACGTGTCGCAGCCCCGCGCCCCTGACGGGGCGCTCCGAGTCACTCTTCGCAGCCGAGCCGTCACCCGTATCGTCGGGTGGCGGCTTCTTTGTTCAAGTTATTTCAACAAACTGTTGACGCGGTGTTGTTGAAGGTCTTAGCTGTTCCGCAGCCCGTCCAGCACAAGGCCACGGAGGCTCCCGTGACTTCGAGTACGACACCGGGCATTGCCCGGTTCAACGCCTTGGAGGAGGCCGCGGCCACCGCCGCCCTCCACGAGGTATGTGCCTCATCGGCCTGGGGAGGAAAGCTCCTCGCCCAGCGCCCCTACGCCACCGTCGAAGCCCTTTTCGCCGCCAGCGACGCCGCCATGGCCGAGCTCACCGCCGACGATCTGGCCGAGGCGATGGCGGGGCACCCGCCGATCGGCCGCCCGAAGCCCGGGGACCCGACCTCCGCCCGCGAACAGCGCGGCATGGCAGGGGCCTCCGAGGAGCTCAAGGCCGAACTGCTCGAACTGAACCTGGCCTACCAGGAGAAGTTCGGGCACGTCTTCCTGATCTGCGCGACCGGTGCCACCGCCGAGTTCATGCTCGGACAGCTCAAGACCCGGATCGAGAACGGGGCGGAGGGGGAGCGGGAGATCGTCCGTACCGAACTGGGCAAGATCAACCGCATCCGGCTCACCCGTCTCGTAGAAGAAGGAAGCGACGCATGAGCACCGCCACCACCGCCTCGGTGTCCACCCACATCCTGGACACCAGCGTCGGACGCCCTGCCGGGGCCGTCACCATCTCCCTGTCCGCCCGCAGTGGTACAGGGGAGGACTGGAAGGCGCTCGGCGGCAGCGCCACCGACGCGGACGGCCGCTGCAAGGACCTCCCGGCACTGCCGGAAGGCACCACACACGTACGTCTCGACTTCGAGACCGAGGCGTACTTCCTGGCCAAGAACAACCAGCAAGCCGAGGCGCAGCAGGACGCCCCCGCGAATCGGGACAGCGGTGCGACCGGAGCGTTCTTCCCGGAGGTGGCGATCACGTTCGCCGTCACGCCGGGCGAGCACTACCACGTACCGCTGCTGCTCAACCCGTTCGGCTACTCCGTTTACCGAGGGAGCTAGCAGACATGCCCACCATTCTGGGACAGAACCAGTACGGCAAGGCTGAGAACCGGGTCGTAAAGATCACGCGGGACGGCGACACCCATCACATCAAGGACCTGAACGTCTCCGTCGCCCTCTCCGGCGACCTGGACGACGTCCACTACAACGGCTCGAACGCCAACTGCCTGCCGACGGACACCACGAAGAACACCTGCTTCGCGTTCGCCAAGGAATACGGCATCGAGTCCGCCGAGCAGTACGGCATCCACCTCGCCCGGCACTTCGTGGACAGCCAGCCCTCCATCCACCGCGCGCGGATCCGGATCGAGGAGTACTCCTGGGAGCGCATCGGCGGCTCCGACGGCAACTCCAAGTTCATCGGCGCCGACGAGGTCAAGCACTCCTTCGTCCGCAAGGGCCAGGAGACGCGGGTCGCCCAGATCACCTATGACGGCGAGAACTTCGAGGTCCTCTCGGGCCTGAAGGACCTGACCGTGATGAACTCCACGAACTCCGAGTTCTGGGGCTACATCAAGGACAAGTACACGACGCTGCAAGAGGACTACGACCGCATCCTCGCCACCTCCCTGTCCACCTGGTGGCGGCACAACTGGACCAACGACGAGCAGCGCATGCCGAGTTGGGAGCGTTCGTACGAGCAGGCCAAGAAGCACATCCTGCACGCCTTCGTCGAGACCTACTCGCTCTCGCTGCAGCAGACGCTCTACCAGATGGGTTCGCGGGTCATCAACAACCGCAGCGAGATCGACGAGATCCGCTTCTCCGCGCCCAACAAGCACCACTTCCGCCAGGACCTCTCCGCCTTCGGACTCGACAACGAGGCCAAGGACGGCGCCGTCTACTACGCGGCCGACCGTCCCTACGGCCTCATCGAGGCCACGATCCTGCGGGACGGCGTCGAGCCGAAGATCCCGGTCGACATGACCAACCTCTGACGCGGGACGCGCGCCCCCACCTCACCTACGTTAAGCGGGGGCGCGCCACACCGGAGGGAACAGCAATGGCACAGCCTGCATCGGGGCCCGCAGAAGGTCCATGTTCCACCCCACTGGACATAGCTGACACAGCTGACGGCGGCTCAACTCCCGCCTGTCACCCGGTGGATGAGAAGCTCCACCCCTCGCGGCTCGTCCCCGCCGCGCTCCAGCACATCGCCGCCATGTACGCGGGCGTCGTCACCCCTCCGCTCATCATCGGCCAGGCGTGCGGCCTGGACACCGTGGCCCAGACCCGGCTGATCGCCGCGGGTCTCCTGATCGCCGGTCTCGCCACCATCCTGCAGACCCTCGGCGTCAAGGGCTTCGTCGGCAACCGCCTGCCGTTCGTGAACGCCGCGTCCTCCGCGGGCATCGCGCCCATCCTCGCCATCGCCGAGACCAACGCCAAAGGCGACCAACTCCCGGCGATCTACGGCGCGGTGATGGTCGCGGGCGTCTTCTGTCTCGCCGTCGGACCCTTCTTCGGCCGACTGCTCCGCTTCTTCCCGCCGCTGGTCACCGGCGTCGTCATCACCCTCATCGGCGTCACGCTGATGCCCGTGCCGGTCAAGTGGGCGCAGGGCGGCGACGAGACCGACCCGACCTTCGGCGACATGAAGTACCTCGCGCTCGCCGCCTTCACGCTCGTCGTGATCCTGCTCTTCCAGCGGTTCGGCCGCGGCTTCCTCAAGCAAGTCGCCCTGCTGGCGGGCATGTTCATCGGCACGCTCGCCGCGATCCCGTTCGGGATGGCCGACTTCACCTCCGTACAGACGGCGCCGCTCGCCGCGCTGCCCACGCCGTTCGCCGCCGGGGCGCCCGTCTTCCAGCCCGCCGCGATCCTCTCGCTCTGCATCGTGATGCTGGTCCTGATGACCGAGTCGGCGGCCGGGATGCTGGCCCTCGGCGAGATCTGCGAGCGCAAGACGGACGGGAAGACCATCACGCGCGGCCTGCGCACGGACGGCATCGCCACGCTCGTCGGCCCGGTGTTCGGCGGCTTCCCGACCTCCGCCTTCGCGCAGAACGTCGGTGTCGTCTCCCTGACACGTGTCCGCAGCCGGTACGTCGTCGCCGTCGCGGGCGGCGCGCTCATCGTGCTCGGCGCCTTCCCGGTGCTCGGCGCGGTCGTGAACGTCGTCCCCATGCCGGTACTCGGCGGCGCGGGCATCGTCCTCTTCGGCTCCATCGCGGTCAGCGGCATCCGTACGCTCTCCGAGGCGGGCCTGGACGACAGCTCGAACATCATCCTTGTGGCCGTGTCGCTCGGAGCGGGCATCATCCCGCTCGCCGCGCCCACCTTCTACGCGGAGTTCCCCGCGTGGGCCCAGACCGTGCTCGGCTCCGGCATCAGCGCCGGTGCGCTCGTCGCGGTCACGCTCAACCTGTTCTTCCACCATCTCGGCACCCGTGGCTCCAACGCCGCGGCACTCAAATCTTCCTAGGGTCATGCCGTGCCCACATCGCAACGCCACCAGTAGAGAAGGAAGCACCATGGCTGCATCGGCAACCCAGGAAGGCGCCGTAGAGCGCATCGTCATCGAGAACTGTGCCATCGCCACGGTCGACGCGAATGACACCGAGTACGCCTCCGGCTACGTCGTCGTCGCGGGCAACAAGATCGAGTCGATCGGCGCTGGCAAGGCCCCCGAGGGTCTGGCCGACGTCGTGCGCCGCGTCGACGGCACCGGACACCTGGTCACCCCGGGCCTGGTCAACACGCACCACCACTTCTACCAGTGGATCACCAGGGGCCTGGCCACCGACCACAACCTGTTCAACTGGCTGGTGGCGCTGTACCCGACCTGGGCGCGCATCGACGAGCAGATGACGTACGCGGCCGCGCAGGGCTCGCTCGGCATGATGGCCCGCGGCGGTGTCACCACCGCCATGGACCACCACTACGTCTTCCCGAAGGGCTCCGGCGACCTGTCGGGCTCGATCATCCGTGCCGCCTCCGAGATGGGCGTCCGCTTCACCCTGGCCCGCGGCTCCATGGACCGCAGCGAGAAGGACGGCGGGCTGCCGCCGGACTTCGCCGTCGAGTCCCTCGAAGGCGCGCTCGCCGCGACCGAGGAGACCGTCAAGAAGCACCACGACGCGTCCTTCGGCGCGATGACGCAGGTGGCCGTCGCGCCCTGCTCGCCGTTCTCCGTCTCCACCGAACTCATGCGGCAGGGCGCGGAGTTGGCGCGCCGCCTCGGCGTACGGCTGCACACCCACGGCAGCGAGACGGTCGAGGAGGAGAAGTTCTGCCACGAGCTGTTCGGCATGGGCCCGACCGACTACTTCGAGTCCACCGGCTGGCTGGGTGAGGACGTGTGGATGGCGCACTGCGTCCACATGAACGACTCCGACATCGCGGCGTTCGCCCGTACCGGTACGGGAGTCGCCCACTGCCCGTCCTCCAACGCGCGCCTCGCGGCCGGCATCGCCCGCGTCCCCGACATGCTCAAGGCGGGCGTCCCGGTCGGCCTCGGCGTCGACGGCACCGCCTCCAACGAGTCCGGCGAGCTCCACACCGAGCTGCGCAACGCCCTGCTCATCAACCGCCTCGGCGCGCACCGCGAGGCCGCCCTGAACGCCCGTCAGGCGCTGCGCCTCGGCACCTACGGCGGTGCCCAAGTCCTGGGCCGCGCACCGGAGATCGGCTCCCTGGAGGCGGGCAAGCTCGCCGACCTCGTCCTCTGGAAGATCGACGGCATCGGGCACGCCTCGATCGCCGACCCGGTGACCGCCATCGTCTTCGGCGCGGCGGCCCCGGTCACCCTCTCCCTCGTCAACGGCAAGCCGGTCGTCGAGAACGGCACCCTGCTGCACGCCGACGAGGACGCCATCGCCCGCTCCACGCGGGACCAGGCCCAGCGTCTCGCGCGGATCGCCGCCGGGAGCTGACCCCACGAACTCCGGTTGAGGGGGACGGCCCTCGACCGGACTTGAGCAGCCGAGCGGGCTGCTCAAGTGCCGCCCCGGAACGCGGCCCAAAGCTTCGCGTTCCCGGGGCGGTCAGCACTACCTGGGCGCATTTCCACCGGCCACGCCGGTACCTCTCAGCACCACCCACAACTTCATACCGAGCAAGTCCTTGCACGACGCACCACCTCCCAGAAGCGAAAAGTGCCGGCGCTCAGCCGGGACCGGAAAACAACCGGAGGAGCCACAGTGGCCAATCAGCCCAGGTTCACCAAGCAAGGCACCACCCCAGACCCAGCCGCCGACGAGGGCCCCGTACACCCGGCCGACGTACACCCGGTGGACGAGAAGCTCCCGCCCCTGAAGATGGCGACGACCGGCCTCCAGCACGTGGCGGCCATGTACGCGGGCGTGGTCGCACCCCCGCTCATCGTGGGCGCGGCGATCGGCCTCTCCGCCAAGGAACTCACCTTCCTGACCGGCGCCTGTCTCTTCACCGCGGGCCTCGCGACCTTCCTGCAGACCCTCGGCGTCTGGAAGATCGGCGCCCGCCTGCCCTTCGTCAACGGCGTGACCTTCGCCGGTGTCGCGCCCATGCTCGCGGTCGTCGACTCGACCAAGGACAAGGACGACGCCCTGCCGATCATCTTCGGCGCGGTCATCGTCGCGGGCATCCTCGGCTTCATCGCCGCCCCGTTCTTCTCCAAGATGATCCGCTTCTTCCCGCCGGTCGTGACCGGCACGGTCATCACCCTGATCGGCATCTCGCTGATGCCCGTCGCCTTCGGCTGGGCGCAGGGCCCGGTTCCCGGCGCCGACGACTACGGCTCGATGAAGAACCTGGGCCTCGCGGGCATCACGCTCGTCATCGTGCTGCTCCTGCGCCGCTTCACCACCGGCTTCGTGAAGCAGATCGCGGTGCTGCTCGGCCTGGTCATCGGCACGGTCGTCGCGATCCCGTTCGGCGTCACGGACTTCGGCCCGGTCGGCGACGCGGACATCGTCGGCTTCCCGACGCCCTTCCACTTCGGCGCCCCGCAGTTCGCGGCCGCCGCGATCGTCTCCCTGTGCGTGGTCATGGTGGTCTCGATGACCGAGTCCACCGCCGACATGCTGGCGCTCGGTGAGATCGTCGACCGCCCCGCCGACGAGAAGACCATCGCGGCCGGCCTGCGCGCCGACACCCTCGGCTCGGCGATCAGCCCGCTCTTCAACGGCTTCATGTGCAGTGCCTTCGCGCAGAACATCGGCCTGGTCGCGATGACCAAGATCCGCAGCCGGTACGTCGTGGCGGCGGGCGGCGGCTTCCTCGTCCTGATGGGCCTGTGCCCGATGGCGGCGTCGCTGATCGCGGTCGTGCCGCGCCCGGTGCTCGGCGGCGCGGGTGTGGTCCTCTTCGGCTCGGTCGCGGCGAGCGGCATCCAGACGCTGGTCAAGGCGAACCTGGAGAAGGACAACAACGTGCTGATCGTGGCGGTTTCGCTGGCCGTCGGCCTGATCCCGATCGCGGCGCCGGAGTTCTACCACGCGTTCCCGGAGACCGCGAAGATCATCCTCGACTCGGGCATCTCGACGGGCTGCGTGGCCGCCGTGCTCCTGAACCTGGTCTTCAACCACATCGGCAAGGGCCGCGAGGACGACGACGTCACGGCGCCGATGGAGGGCGGCGGGGCGATCGCCGAGACGCGGGTGCCGGGGCAGGCACAGGGGCAGGCGGCGGTGCACTGAGCCACAGGTCACCGGGTGCTCCGGCGCTTCGGGGCCCTTCGCGCGGTCAGGTTCCGCGCGAGGAGCCCCGCCGGACGTTCCTCAGTCGATGTCCATGGCGTCGCCCTGGCCCGCCGCCGCGCCGCCGCCCGGGGGAATGACCTTGATGACCTTGCCGTCCTTGTCGCACAGCTCCGCGCGCAGGATGTAGCCGGGCTTGACGCCCTTCCAGAAGATGACTTCCTGCTGTTGGACGAAGGACGTGGTGCCCAGCGTTTCCACCAGGTCGATGCCGCCGGGAGCGTTGATCACGTAGCGGTAGCCGCTGCCGTCCGGCTGCCGCGCCCAGTCGGGCACGTATCCGCCGGGGGAGCGGGTGGTGCTGACGAAACCGGTCTTCTGCAGCAGCTTCTGGTAGTGCCGCAGGCTCGCGGGGAGCTTCTCGTTCCAGGGCGCGAACCCCTTGCCGAGGATCTGGTCCGGCGTCCTGCCGTCCCAGCGGTAGAGCAGTTCGTTGTCCTTGCGGTACTGCAGCGGTGGGAGGGGGCGTCCGCCGCCCGCCTTGTCCTCGCGCATCGACTTCACCTTGCCCGGGTCGATGCCGTACTTGCTGTCGCCGAACCCGACCGCCTCCTGGGGCGTCGGCGTGGTGGACCGCGGGTACTTGCCGCGCTCGGCCATGAACGCCGGGAAGTCGGCCTCCTCCGCCTCGGAGTCCATTCCGCCGTCCGAGATCTCCTCGGCATCGGAGAAGTCCAGCTGGTCGATGTCCATGGCCATCGAGTCCTGCCCCGGCGCGCGCTGCACCACGGGCTGCTCGCCCCGCTGTCCGCCCTGCCGCCCGTTCTGCTGGAGCAGCTGGACGACGGCGGCGTTGCCCGCGGCGCCTTGCAGCGCCTGGAGCCGCTGCAAGGGGGAGCCCGCTCCGGCCGGGGCTCTGCGCGCCGCGGCTCGCGACGTCGCTGGGGCGTTCTTCCTGGCGTGGTCGTGTTCGCGCAACGTGAGGCTCCTCGGTGACAGAGGCACCCATGCTTCCCGATGGCCACTGGTCGGGGCCAGAAGTCAAAGGGCAGTGTCGGATGACCGAACGGGCAGGTGGGCGCGGTCGCGGCGATCAATCCGGGTGGCTTCGAGGTCTTCCGCAGCCGGGGTGCGCTGACGTAACGTCGGGGCGCCGCCGATCGCATGGCGGAAGTTACTTTCCAGTCGGTTAAGTCCGCCCGGTTCCGCGTCTCATGAACTCCCACGGAACGGGAGCGACTTCCGGCGTCACGCAACGGAAGAAGCGCCACCCATGAGTTCTGAAGCGAAGTCCACCGCAGCGCCTGCGGACGCCCCCGAAGTCCACCCCGTCGACGAGGTCCTGCCGCCGGGCCGGATGCTCGTCGCCAGCCTCCAGCACGTCGCCTCCATGTACGCGGGCGCGGTGTCCGTCCCGCTCGTCGTGGCCGTCGCGGCGAAGATGTCGCCGGGGGACACGGCCGTACTCATGGGCGGCAGCCTGCTGATGGCGGGCATCGCGACGCTGCTGCAGACCCTCGGCATCGGCAACTTCATCGGCTCGCGGCTGCCGTTCGTCAACGGCGTCTCGTTCGCGGGCGTCGGCGTGATGCTGACGATCATCTCGACCCAGGGCGGCGTCGAGGCGGGCATGCCGGTCGTCTTCGGCGCCATCATCGTCTCAAGTCTCTTCGGTTTCCTGGTCAGTTCGTACTTCTCCCGGCTCGTCCGCTTCTTCCCGCCCGTCGTCACGGGCTCGGTCATCACCCTCATCGGCGTCTCGCTGATCCCCGTCGCGTACGACTGGATCGTGGACGACTCCACGACCGGCACGCCGGAACCGAAGAGCATCGGACTCGCGGGCGCCACCGTCCTCGCCATGCTCCTGCTGCAACGGTTCACGCGCGGCTTCCTCAAGCAGATCAGCATGCTCTTCGCGATGGTCTTCGGCACGCTGCTCGCGATACCGATGGGCCTCGCGGACTTCTCCAAGCTGGACGGCGCGGACCCGGTGGGCATCCCCTCGCCCCTGCACTTCGGCGCCCCGGAGTTCAACATCCCGGCGATCATCTCCATGTGCGTCGTGATGCTGGTGATCCTCACCGAGTCGACCGCCGACATGATCGCCCTCGGCAAGATCGTCGAGAAGGACGTCGACGAGAAGACCATCGCCCGCGGACTGCGCGCCGACGCGCTCGGCTCGGCGCTCAGCCCCCTCTTCAACGCCTTCCACGCCAGCGCGTTCGCGCAGAACATCGGCCTGGTCGTCATCTCCAAGGTGCGCAGCCGCTTCGTCGTCGCCCTCAGCGGCGCCATCCTGGTCCTGATCGGCCTCAGCCCGGCCGCGGCCGCGCTGATCTCGGTGGTCCCCATGCCGGTGCTCGCCGCCGTGAGCCTCTTCCTCTTCGGCTCCATCGCGGTCAGCGGCATCCAGACCCTGTTCCAGGCCGACCTGCACCGCGGCGACAACGCGCTGATCGTGGTCGTCACCCTCGGCGCGGGCCTGGCCCCGGCGCTCTCCGACGGCTTCTACGAGGCGTTCCCCGACTGGGCGCAGATCGTCCTCGGCTCCGGCATCTCCACGGGCTGCATCCTCGCGGTGGCGCTGAACCTGGTCTTCAACCACCTCGGTACGAAGGGGAGTTCGCCCCAGAGTCCGTCGCCCGTGGCCCAGGGACTCACGACCGACGCGTCCTGAGGCGTCGTACGGTCTCGGGCCCCGTGTACTCCGTGACCCCGTCGGCGGCCCGCTCCTCCAGCTCGGCCACGGCCCGCTCGAAGAAGTCGGCACGCACGCCCGCGTCCCGCGCGGCCCGCAGCATGTTCTGGGTCCCGGCCAGTACGACGTCGAGCCCCTGGGCGAGGGCGGGCCCGGCGCCCGCCGCCGGGCCGTTCGGATCGGCGTCCAGGTCGGCGTCCACGTCGGCGGCGAACGCGGGCATCACCTGGGTCATGCTCGTCAGCCACGGCACGAGCAGCTCGGTGAACCCGCCGGCGCTGCCCTCCTCGTGCGAGGTGGCCATGGCGACCGAGTGGAAGAAACCGGCGAACATCATGTCCATCGCGGAGAGCAGCGCCAGGTCGTAGAGCGGGGCGATCCCCGCGTCCGCGCCCAGGTACTTGGCCGCGCCCAGAGCTTCCAAGGTCTCGCGGTGCGCGGCGAAGTGCCGCTCGGCGCCGCTGTAGAGCACGAACGCCCCCGGCGTCCCGACGGTCGCGGGGATCGCCATGATCCCGCCGTCGAGATAGTCGGCACCGGCCCCGGCCGCCCACTTCTCGGCCTCCCTGGCCTCGTCCGGCGTCCCGTTGGTGAGATTGACCAGGGCCCGGCCGCGCAGCGCACCGACGGCGGGCTCCAGAACGGCCCGGTTCGTGTCGTAGTCGAGCAGGCATACGAGGGTCAACGGCGAGGCGAGCAGTGCCTCTTCGGCGCTCGCGGCCCGCACGGCACCGCGCGCCACCAGCTCGTCGGCCTTGTCGGCGCTGCGGTTCCACACGGTCGTGGGATGCCCGGCGGCGAGCAGGGCACCGGCCAGCGCCCGGCCCATGTCGCCGAGCCCGATGACGCTGACGGGTGCTTTGCTGCTCATGGGGGCTCCTTGTGCGCGGGTGGGGGCTGGGAGGGGTCCCTCCACCCTTGGTCAGGCGCGCGTGGGCCACAAGTACGCACTAATTAGTGCGTACTTGAGCACTCGATGCAGGTGCGGGCGCAGACGCCGACGTCACGCCCACGTCCACGTCCACGTCGAATTCATGCCAGACCCCGGCAGGGGCCCGCTGATGGACTCGGCACCATGCTCCTCGTACAGACAACGCCCCGCCTCGGCTGGTTCGCCGTCCTCTCCCTCACCCTGGGACTCTTCTCGATCGTCACCACCGAGATCCTGCCCATCGGGCTCCTCACCCCCATCGGCGACACGTTCGGCGCGTCGGACGGTACGGCGGGGCTGATGATGACCCTGCCCGGCCTGCTCGCCGCCGTCGCCGCTCCGGTCGTCACGATCGGCACCGGCCGCGTCGACCGGCGTCGCATGCTCTGCCTGCTGATGGCCGTGCTCGCCCTCGCGAACTTCCTGGCCGCGGGCGCGCCCGCGTACTGGCTGATGATGGTCTCGCGGGTGCTCGTCGGCTTCGTCATCGGCGCGTTCTGGTCCATCGGTGTGGGGCTCGCGGAGCGGCTTGTTCCGGCGGATCAGGTGGGGCGGGCGACCGCGGTGATCTTCTCCGCCGTTCCGCTGGGCTCCGTCCTCGGCGTGCCCGCGGGCACGCTGCTCGCCCAACTCGCGGGCTGGCGCACGGTGTTCGTCGCCATGGGCGTGCTCACGCTGGCCGTCCTCGCCGCGCTCCTCGTGTCCCTGCCGCCGCTGGCGCCCCAGCAGGTCACCGGGCTCGCCGCCCTGCGCGACCTGCTCGGCACCGCCCGCACCCGCGCCGGTCTCGCCGTGACGTTCCTGGTCGTGACCGCGCACTTCGGCACGTACACCTACGTCACGCCGTTCCTGGCCGACGTGACGCACGCGGGGCCGGGCCTCATCACCGCGTTCCTGCTCGCCTACGGCACCGCGGGCATCGTCGGCAACTTCCTCGCGGGCGCGTGGGTCAGGCGCGCGCTCCGGACCACCTTCGCCCTCGCGGCGGCGCTCATCGCCGCGGCGACCCTGCTCCTGCCGCTCCTGGGCACGAGCCGTCCCGGCGCGCTCGCGCTGCTCCTGGTGTGGGGACTCGCGTACGGCGCCGTGCCGGTCTGCTCGCAGACCTGGTTCGCGACCGGGGCGCCGCACGCGCCCGAGGCGGCGTCCGTCGTGTTCACCTCGTCGTTCCAGGCGACGCTCTCGCTGGGCGCGCTGGCGGGCGGCGCGGTCGTGGACGCGGCGTCCGTGTCGGTGGTGATGGTGGCAGGAGGAGCCGCCGCGGCCCTCGCGGCGATGGCCGTGACGAGGGCCGCGAGGGCTGGCGACAGCTGACTTACAGGTACTCGGCCCTACTCAACCCAGCTTCACCGACGTCACCGAGGCCCCCGCGTTCTCGTCGTCCGTGCCGAGCAGCACCTCCCGCGTGCCCGGCACGGACTCCACCGCCTCGATCTTGTGACCCTTGAACTTCCGCAGGACCTCGGGGGACTTGGCGATGCTGAGCCGCACCTTCCCGGTGCGGGTGACGGACACCTTGCCCGCGTCGCTCACCGCGGAGTCGAAGGGGCCGTCGTCGCCCGCGTCCGACGCCGAGCCGACCAGCAGGCGGCCCGACGAGGTGACGCTGAGGTCGGAGGCGTGGCGTACGGCGCCCTTCGGGTAGGCGGCGCGGAAGCGGGCGGTGGTGACCGGTCCGAAGTCCGCCTCGCCGTATTTGTTGAAGGAGAACGCGGCCGCGCGCACGGTCGCGGGGCGGTCCTTGCCCGCGCCCCGGTCGGCCCAGACCGCCACGGTCTTGCCGTGCCGCGAGGCCAGCGTGAAGCTCTCGTAGTCGTCGCCGTCGGCGATCGCGGGCAGCGGCGAGGTGTCGAGGACCTCGGCTTCTGAGCCTGTGACCTTCAGGTGGTAGACGAGGCCGCGGCTGGCGAGTGCCACGTATTCGTCGGAGGTGCCGGGCACCGCCTCGACCGCCTCCAGGTCGATCGGCTCGGCGCCGCCCGACCAGGCGAGCGGTTCGACGAGCGCGGCCCGCCCCGGGCGGTAGGTGAGTTCGGCGACGCGGTTCTGACCGGGCTTCTTGTTGTCGCGTACGACGAGCGCGTGCGTGGCGCCGCCCGCGCGGCCGGTGAGGGCGAGGCCGCTGATGCCGGTGCTGATGTCGTCGCCGACCTGCTGCCAGCCGTCGTCGGCGACAGGGGCCCCCGATGTGAAGAGCGCGGCAGTAGCGGTGGCGGCGGCGAGCACAGTCGTACGGAGGAACATGGAGATCTCTCACCTCGGTGCAGGGTGACGCGCGTAGACAGGGAGTTGGCCGGGACCGTACCCATTTCAACCTGTCAGAGGCAAGAGGTGTGCGAGGACGCGCCCGAAGGGGCGCGGGGAACTGCGCGACCAGCCACGACATACCCGCAGCAATGGCCCCGCAGCTCCCCTCCGCACAGCGCAGCGGCAACGCTCAGCCGATGTGGTACGGCTCCCCGTACACCTTCCAGTCCAACGGAGTCTTCAGGCTGAGGTTGCCCTTCTTCAGGAAGACCCGCTGCGCGGTGTCGACCCGGCTGGTGTCCTCGTGCGCCTCCTCCTGCTTCATCGCCCAGACGCGCGCGTCGAGGAAGGCGTTGAGGTACTTCACCTCGTCGCCGCCCTGGGCCGGTGTCTTGGCCGAACGCAGCGCGCGCTTGCGGATGTTGCTGAAGCTGGTGGAGTCGCCGCCGTCGCCGTGCATGACGATCGCGTCGTAGTACGCGA
Organism: Streptomyces kanamyceticus; assembly: GCF_008704495.1. Classification (NCBI taxonomy): domain Bacteria; kingdom Bacillati; phylum Actinomycetota; class Actinomycetes; order Kitasatosporales; family Streptomycetaceae; genus Streptomyces; species Streptomyces kanamyceticus. Next base: position 2,072,356 of record NZ_CP023699.1, on the reverse strand, counting down.
ACTGCCCGAGCACGCCGACGCCGTCGGTCTTGCCCTGCTTGACGGCCGGGTTGAAGTAGACGCGGTCGCGCTCGTCGTCCTGCGCCTTGCGGAACTCCGGGTCAGAGTCGGCGGCCCGCTCCCAGTCGGGCTTGAAGTTCGGGTCGAGCCCTTCGTGGGAGTCGCTGCCGTCGACCCTGCGCAGCGCGGGCAGGTACTTGGCGAGGATGTTGTTCGGCTTGCGCTTCGTGTAGAGCTCGACCAGGTCGAGCATGTCGCCGGTGCCGGAACAGAAGCCGATGATCCCGGCGGTGTAGCCGCGGCCGTCGTCGATGTCCTCGCAGTAGCGGTACTGCTTCTTCCATTCGAGCGAGGAATTCTCCGCGCTGCAGACGATCTGCATCGCGATCTCCTTCTTCGCCGGGTCGTCGAGCCCGCCCGCGGCGGCTCCGGACGAGGCGCCCCGGGACGAGGTCCCCGTGGCGGTGGCCGTCTGGGTGGCGATGATCGGGCCCGCCACGGCCGCCGCGCCGATGAAGGCGAGCAGGGTGCGGCGGGAGGTGACGTTGGTGCGCGGGGGTATGTGGGGGGTCTCCACGAGGGCCTCCTAGAGGGGGAGTTCGAGACGACTGCTAGGGGAGTGCTGGGGGAGTGCGCAGAGCGGTTCGCGGAGGAGTTCTTGGTTCCGCGTTCTGTTAGGAAGGTTTCCTACCAGAGATTCGACGTGACGTATACCCGTCAAGCAACGATGAGCCTGTGGCGCTCGAATGGCCGGACATCGCGCTGTCCGCCGGACCCATTGGTCCGTACGATCCCCTCGCTCACGCAATCCGCTCCAGGCGCCTGCAGCCCGCTCATCGCACTACAGCACTTCTCCAACTCCCCACCTCAGTAATGGAACGGAGAACCATGCCTGGTGCACTGCTGCTGACCGGCGCCGTCGCGGCGCTGTTCGGCTCGATGCTGCCCGCGCAGGACACGTCGGCGATCCTCGACCCGCCCCCGGACAAGATCGTCATCGAGGTCGCCACGGTGAACGGCTCCGGCTGCCCCGCCGGTACCGCGGCCGTCGCCGTCTCCCCGGACAACACGGCCTTCACGGTCACCTACAGCGAGTATCTCGCTCGTGCGGGTGCCGGGGCCGACCCCACGGCCTTCCGCAAGAACTGCCAGCTCAACCTCATCGTGCACGTCCCGCAGGGTTTCACCTACGCGATCGCCAGCGCGGACTATCGCGGGTACGCGTCGCTCCAGCCGGGTGCCAAGGGCACGGAGAAGGCGTCGTACTACTTCCAGGGCTCGCCGCAGACCGCCGCGATCAGTCACGAGTTCAAGGGCACGTACAACGACAACTGGCAGGCCACGGACAGCACGGACTGGGCTCAGCTGGTGTGGGCGCCGTGTGGCGTGCGGCGCAACTTCAACATCAACACGGAGCTGCGGGTGGATTTGGGGTCGTCCGACCCGGCGAAGTCCAGCTTCATGACGATGGACTCCACTGACGGTGACATCAGTACGGTGTACCACTTGGCGTGGAAGGAGTGCCCCGGTCGTCGTTGAGTTGATGTCAGGGCTGCGCCCCCTTGCCCCGCGACGGGGTTGGGGGGCGTGGCCGTGGGTTCTTTTGCTGCGGGCGCATCGTGGCTGGTCGCGCAGTTCCCCGCGCCCCTTACGGGGCGCCCCCCCGCAGCGCCGCGTTCAGGGTCGCGGCGAACCGTGGGGGCAGGCGGTGTTTTTAGGGGCGCGGGGAACTGCGCGATCAGCCCAAGCGGGCCCGCAGCTTGTGAACCGACCCGCAGGCGCAAGCCCTACGCGCCGGTCAAGAGAACCTTCCGCACCCGCGCCGCGACGGCATACGTGTCGCCCGAAGGGCGGGTAGCGAGGCGGCCGGGGTCCCGGATCCACGCCTCCTCGACGGCGAACCAGTCGATCCTGCCCGGGGCGCGGCCCCCCGCAAGCGCGGCCCGCAACTCCCCGAAGTAGCGCGACCAGCGCACCCGGTAGAGCCCCCCGACCAACCCCGCCCACTCACGGTTGGCGTAGTCCCGCAGACCCGCGTCCGCCCCGGACCGCGTGCCCCAGACCGTGAGCAGGGAGAGCTGGTCGTAGGCGAGTTCCGTACGTTCCTTGTCGGTGGCGCCCCACGCACGGGCGTCGGCGACCCAACGGCCCAGCAAGTGACCCGAGTCGGTGGCGGCCAGGCGCTCCAGCAGGTCCATCAGGTCCAGCCAGTCGCGGGTCAGCCGGTCGAAGCGGGCCGCGTCCCCCGCGTCGTACGCCTCCTTGATGCGGGGGAGCAAGACCCGGCTCCGGTTGGAGAGCGCCTGGCGCGCGACGTCGAGGAGGTCACGGCGGTACGCGGACGAGTCGCGCAACTCACGCCGCACCGCGAGGAGTTCGCCGAGCGCGGGCTCGAAGTCCGCCGGGTCGTAGCGCATCTTCTTGGGCGACCAGGCCGCCGCCGAGGTCGCGGACAGGTCGGGGCGCGCGCCGAACAGGCCGTCGGCGCCCTCGGCCCACTCGTCGACGCGGGTCGTGCCGTAGGCCGTGCGGCGCAGGATGTCCCAGGCGGCGGTGGCGTGCGGGTCCCGCGCGCCGTAGCGGGCCTTTGCCCACTCGCTGAACCACTCCTTCAGGTCCAAGTCGCCATCCCGCCAGGCTAGTTCGGAGAACAGCTCGAAGGCTGCCGGGTTGTTGTCCGCGGCCTCAGGCATGAGCGAAATGCCCCGCATCGTGCTGCCGTCCTTGGTGCGCCACTTCTCGTAGAGGGCCGCCCAGTCGGGGGTGTTGGCGCCGAGGGCGGTGTGTCCGCCGAAGTTCCAGATGGAGCCGAAGGTGTACGGCGTGGAGCCCCAGTCGGCCTCGCGGTCGGTGACGTGCGGGAAGCGGTCGGAGAGCCCGTCGACGACGAGCATCCGCTCCTTGTCGACGGCGTCGGTGATCGCCTTCGGGGGATTGTGCTGCCAGCCGAGGATGACCCAGGTGGCGCCGGGGTGGGCGGTCCGCAGCGCCTTCTCGACGCCCTTCGCGGCCTCGCCGACGGGCACGTCACCGGGTTTTCCGCCCTCGTGCAGCAGGTCCATCTTGTACATCGTGGTCGGGCCGAGGAGCCGGTCCTGCGCGCGGTAGAACGCGGCGGCCACGCGCGCGAACTGGCTGGTGCGCGGATCCAGCCAATCCGGTCGGGTGAAGCCCACCCAGTCGCCCTGGGGCACCGTTCTCGCGCCCGGGTTCCGGTCGGCGAAACCGGCCGGAACGGTGCCGTAGTAGCCGGGCAGGACCGGTGTCATGCCGAGCTCGCGGAGCCGGTCGCAGATGCGGCGGCCCAGGCGGGCGCGGGCGTCGAGCAGCTGCCGGGACACGGGGTGCGGGAACGACGACATGTTCTGGAGCAGCCACCACGGCTGGTGCGCGGGCCCGGGAATCCAGGCGCGCAGCTCCTCGTCCGTGTAGCCGAACTCCTGGAAGGCGCGGTGCTGGACCGCGTCGGCGCCGAGGTACACGAGGACCTCGTTGTAGCCGTGCAGCGCGAGCACGTCGATCTCGCGCTCCCAGTAGGCCCAGTCGCGGTAGGCGCCGGTGTAGCCGTCGTTGGTGTCGTTGAGTACGAAGCGGTGGGGGACGTTGGCGGTGCCGGTGAGCGGGGCGGTGGGCGCGGGCAGCCGCTTCGGCAGGTCGGTCTGGCTGCCCGCCCAGGTGATGTTGGCGTGTGCAGTGTGCTTCAAGTAGTGGCGCAGGCCGGTGAGTTGGGCGACAGGGCCGGTGCCTTCGACGGTGATGTGTCCCGTGCGGCCGGTGACGCGGAAGCTGTCGCCGGACGCGGCTGCGGACGGGGTCGTACGGAAGGTCAGCTGGTCCCGGTGGCGGGGGAGCAGCCGCCGGGCCGCGTCGGCGGCGGCGCCGGTGCGCGGGGCGGGGGCGCCGCCGGAGGGGACGGGGTCGGTGCGGACGGCGCCGGCGGGCGCGCCGTCGGCTGCGCTGCCGGAACAGGCGACGGCGGCGCCTGCGGTACCGGCGAGGCCGGTGAGGAAGGTGCGGCGAGGGAGTGGCATGCGGGCTCCGTGAGGCCGGGGGGTGGGGCGGTGCGGGCCATGGTGTTCCTGCCCCGTCCGGCCCGTGCCGCTAACCGATCGGCCCGTGTCGCTATCCGACCGGCCCCTGCTTAAGTCCGCTCAAGTCCGCTCAAGTCCGCCGAGCAGTGTGGTGAGCGTGAACTCGAAGCGCTCGTGCCCCTCCCCGGAGGTCAGCTCCTCGATGTGGGCGACCGTGTTCGGGAACTTGTCGGGGGGCAGCATGCGATACCGCTCCACGAGCGAGTCCCTGTCCAGGACGCGCTGGTCGGCCCCGCTGTCGGGGCGGTGGCGCAGCGACACCTCGAAGCAGTAGGCCGAGACGTAGAGGAACGCGGCGTCGATCGCCCACGCGGCGGACCGCGGCGGCACCCCCGAGGCAAGCAGGATCGTCAGCATGCCTTCGCTGAGCTGCAGCGCCTCCAGGCTGTTCGGTGCGGCGGCCAGTGCGACGCGGGAGATCCCGGGGTAGCGCAGGTACTCGTCGCGCAGGGACCGGCAGACCTCCAGCATCTGCTCCGTGGCCCGCGCGGGGTCGGGGTCCGGCACGGGCACCCTGGCGCACAGCTCGCTGATCAGCAGCTCGTCCAGCTCGGCCTTGTTGCGTACGTGCGCGTACAGCGAGGCGGGCCCGGTCTGGAGCGCGGCGGCGACCCGGCGCATGGTCAGCGCCTCGAAGCCCTCGGTCTCGACGAGCCCGAAGGCCGCCTCCATGATCCGCGCGACCGTGATGGGGGCCTTGCCCGACCGCTCGGTCCCGCCCGGCTCGCCCAGCGCCGCAATCTTCGCCGCCCACTCGTCACGCGTCTCGGCGTGACCTGGAGCCCTCTTGTTGGCCATGGCGCCCAGCATAGCTTGACCCGAACGCTGTTCCTCTGTAGAACGGTGTTCGTGGCACGAACACCGTTCGTCGCGTCTTCGCGAAGCCTTCCCGAGAGGAATCCCATGTCGTCCCCACACGTCACCCAGGAGCGCCCGGCGGCCGAGCCGTCCGGCGCGTTCCGCTCCCTGCGCGAGGCGTGGGTGGCCCTGGCGGGCCTCTCCGCGGTCTTCCTGTTCGAGATGATGAGCAACACCGTCCTCAACGTCGCCCTGCCCACGATCGGCCGCGATCTCGCGGCCCCGACGGTCGCCCTGCAGTGGGTGACGAACGGCTACTCGGTGGTGTTCGGGGCGCTGATGCTGGTGTTCGGCGTGGTCGCCGACCGGCTCGGCCGCCGCCGGGTGATGCTCGTCGGCCTGACCCTCCTTGGCGTGGCGAGCCTGGCGACGGTGGCCGTCACCGACACGGGCGAGCTGATCGCCGTCCGCGCGGTCATGGGCCTCGCGGCCGCGATGACCACGCCGGGGGCCATGGCGATGGCCTACCGGCTGTTCGGCGACGAGGGCCTCCGGGTCCGGGCGATCACCCTGATCTCCACCGTGGGCATGGTCGGCCTCGCGATCGGCCCGACCGTGGGCGGCCTCCTGCTCTCCTTCGCCCCGTGGCAGCTCCTGCTGGTGATGAACGTGCCGATCGTGGCGCTCGCGATCGTCGGCATCCGGCAGGGCGTCCCGGCCGACGACCCCGCCGACCTGCACCGGGCGCCCGCCGACCTGGCAGGCGGCGTCCTCGGCACCGCGACGATCGTGCTCGCGCTCGTCGCGCCCACCCTCTTCGAGCACTCGGGCGCCGGATCGTGGGCGCCGTGGGCCGCCGTCGCCGGGTTCCTCGTGGCGGCGACCCTGTTCGTCGTACGTGAGCGTTCGACCAGGCACCCGCTGCTCGACCTCGCGCTCGTCGCCAGGCCCAAGGTCTCCGGCGGCCTCGCCTACAAGGCGGCGGCAGGACTCGCGAACGCCGGGCTCGCCTACCTGGTGACGCTGCAACTGCAACTCGACTGGGGCTGGCCGCCCGCCCTCGCGTCCCTCGGCATGCTGCCCCAGGTCGTCGTGCTGATCGCGGGCGGCCCGTTCGTCCACCCCTTCGTCGCGCGGGTCGGCATCGACCGCGCCGCCTGGATCAGCGCGGGCTCGGTCGTGGCCGGACTCGCCGTCTACACCGTGTTCGGCACCCTCGGCTATCCGTGGGTGGCGGTCGCGCTGGTGTTCGTGGCCGCGGGCATGCGGGTCGTCGGCGCCGCCGCCGGGGTCAACGTGCTGGACGGCCTCCCCCGCAACCGCACCTCCACCGGCGCGGCGCTCATCGACACCGCCGCCGAGGTGACCGCCGCGGTCGGCGTCGCCGTGGTCGGCACCGTGCTCGCCGCGGTCTTCGTCGGGAACGTCACCGCGGGGCACTGGAGCGCGGCGCAGACCGGGCAGTTCCGGGAGGCGGTCACCGTCTCCGGGGCGGTGCTCACGGTCGTCTCGGCGGGGCTGGTGGGCTGGGCGATGCGGCGTACTCGCCCCGGGGCGGGTGAGCGGTAGGACCTCCGGTCCGGGTTCCTGGTCACCGGGCCCCTGCTCCGGGGAGTGTCCTGTTCGGGGCATGTCCCGCTGCCGCGATCCCCCGAAAGTGGGACCCCCGAAGCCAAAAGGTGGGGCCTCTCGCGTGCCCGTTCGGCGCGGCAGACTTGTTGGAGAGGGAGTACGGGGAACGGGGAAGAACGGGGAACGGGGGAGATCGTGAAGCGTGGACGGACATCGCCGCACGAGGACAGGGCCAACAGGGCGGCTGCCCAGGTTGGCCGAGGCGTACTGGAAGGGGCGTTCCTGCTCCTGGAGGAACTCGCCAGAACGGGCGACGCCGGACTGACCGACCTCGCGGCGCGCGCCGGACTGCCCAAGGCCACCGCGCACCGCCTGCTCGACCAACTCGTCGCGCTCGGCGCGGTGGAGCGCGGCTCCGGCCGCTACCGCATCGGTGCGGCGGTGGCCCACCTGGCGCGGTCATGGGGCACCTATCACCCCCTGACCAGGGCGGCCGCCCTGCCGTTGCGGAGACTGTCGGCGGCGACCGGGGCGAGTGTGGCCCTCGCGGCTCCTGTCAGCGGCAGCATGGTGATCGTGAGCGGGCGGCCGGGGCCCGCGGACGAGGTCTTCCCGCACATGCCCGGCCTGATCCTTCCGCCCGACAGCGCGGCCAACGCCGTCATGTCCGCGTCCGCGCCATCCGCGGCGCCGCCGCCGGAGCACTCACGGGCCGAGTGGGGCCGCCGCCTGAGCAAGGTGCGTGAGCGCGGTGTGGACCTGCACTGCTGCGAGGTCGAGGCGGACGTGTCCTGTCTGGCGGCTCCGGTGCACGCCCCGTCCGGCAGGGCCGTCGCGGCCATCGGGGTGTGCTTCGTCGGCCACCAGCGCCCGTCCGCCACCACGGTCGACGCGGCACAGCGCGCGGCCCGGATGCTCAGTTCGAGCCTGGCGATCCTGCCGCGCACCCGACGCCTCTGAAACGGCACGTCTTTGCGGGGGTGTTCCGCTGGATGGACCGGAATCTGGGGGTTCGGCGCCTTGCGGGAAACACTGGCTACGCCGCAGCTCGATCAGCGAATTGCGGCCCAACTCGCCGTGTGCTCAGGGGAGTTGGTAAGAGGCGCTTCGCGAGCACGGATCGGAGAGCAGCCATGACGACAGTCAATTCGACCAACGCCGTCACCCCCAAGTTCGAGAAGGTCGTGCAGGAGGGGGCTCGGGACGCGGGTGCCGAGGCGATCGGCGGCAACGTCGGCGAGGTGTGGCGCAGCGCGCAGTGGTGGAGCCCGGGGAACGGAGCCTGGGACCTGCCGATCTCCTTGAGCGTGATCAACGCGAACTCGACCGTGGTCATCACGGCCTCCGAGGTCGACGGCAACGGCAACAGGTTCGTCGGCTCCGCGCCGTTCCAGGTGGACAACATCGCCCCCGGCAACGGGGTCGTGTGGTTCAAGATCAACATCGGTTGGGGCAGCCCGCTTCCGATGCGTACGGACGTAACCGTCTTCAACTGAGAGACGCCTCCCTGGCAGAGGGTCCGGGAGGTGGTGTGCGGGGGAGGGCTCCGGGGCGCGGCAAGCTGCCCCGGAGCCCGGGCCGCAGGGGCCGTCGAGACATCAGTCATCGGATCGATTGCGGTGTCACGATGCAACTTGCCGAGAGATCTGGCGAGTTGGGTCCATTGACATCCGATGTATTCATCCCTACGTTCCCGAGCGACCCCTCAACCTAGGGAACCCCGGGAGCCGCCCCATGCGCCACAGAGCCACTGGAATCGCCCTGCTCCTCGCCGCGGCCCTCGCGGGCACGGCCGCAGTGCCGACCGCGACCGCCGTCCCGAACGACACCCCGGCCCCGAAGCCCGCGCAGGCCCCGGCGCCGGTGAAGACGGGCCCCGGCACCGACCACGCCGCCGACGACCCCTTCACCGCCGACCGCACCAACTGGTTCCGCCAGGACCGCTTCGGGATGTTCATCCACTTCGGGGCGTACTCGAACCTGGAGGGCGAGTACAAGCGGCCCGACGGGAGCGTCTGCCGCGACGCCGAGTGGATCAAGCGGCAGTGCGACATCCCTATGGACGCGTACGAGAAGCAGGCGCAAGGCTTCAATCCGGCGGACTTCGATGCCAAGGCCGTCGTCAAGGCGGCCAAGGACGCGGGGATGAAGTACATCGTCATCACGTCCAAGCACCACGAGGGCTACGCGATGTGGCCGACGAAGGTCAACGACTGGAACCTGCGCGACCATTCGTCCTTCGACAAGAACCGCGACATCCTCGCCGAGCTGAAGAAGGCCTCCGACGACGCGGGCATCAAGCTCGGCTTCTACTACTCGATCTGGGACTGGCACGACAAGGACTTCGCGGACCCGGCCACCTTCCCCAAGTACGAGAAGCGCATGTACGCCCAGCTCAAGGAGCTGGTCGACAACTACGACCCGGCGCTGCTCTGGTTCGACGGCGAGTGGGACACCGACAACCCGCACAACCCGTGGACGTCCAAGGACGGCGAGAAGCTGGAGGCCTACCTCCGCGGCCTGAACCCCGACCTCGTCATCAACAACCGCGTCGGCAAGCGCCGCGTGGTCGACGGCGATTACGGCACCCCCGAGCAGGAGATCCCGGGCGCCCCGGTCGACGGCCAGCTCTGGGAGTCCTGCATGACCCTCAACGGCCACTGGGGATACGCCCGTTACGACGAGGACTGGAAGTCCGCACAGACCCTGACGCGCAACCTCCTCTCCACCACGTCGCGCAGCGGCAACTACCTCCTCAACGTCGGCCCCGACGCACGCGGCCGCGTGCCACAGCCCTCCGTCGACCGCCTGAAGCAGATGGGCGACTGGCTGCGCACGGCGGGCCAGGGCAACGCGGTCTTCGGCGCGCGCTACGGCGGTCTCGTCGAGGAGCCCGCCTGGGGATCGGTGAGCCGCAAGGGCGACAAGCTCTACGCGGCGGTCACCCAGTGGCCCGCGGCGGGCGGCTCCCTGCACCTGAAGGCGCGTACGGAGTTCAAGGTCACGTCGGCCCGCGTCCTCGGCAGCGGCCAGAAGGTGACCGTCACCAAGGCGGGCGACGGCTACGACATCAAGCCGTCCGGCGCCGCCACCAACGCGACCGCGACGGTGGTCGAGTTGTCCGTCGACCCGGGCCCCACGGCACGGCCGGGGCGCGGCAAGGGCCTCAAGCAGGAAGTCTTCGACAACGCGAAGCTCGAAGGCGCCCCGAAGCTCACCCGCACCGACCCCACCCTCAACCACGCGTGGAAGTTCGACGGATCCCCGGCCGCCTCGGTCCCCGCCGACAACTTCAGCGTCCGCTGGAGCGGTTCGATCGAGCCGCGCCGCTCGGAGACGTACACCCTGACGACCGTCTCGGACGACATGGCGCGCGTCTGGATCGACGGCAAACTCGTCATCGACTCCTGGACGCCGCACGAGCCGAAGATCGACAAGGCGCAGGTCGCCCTCACCGCGGGCAAGCGCCACACCATCAAGGTCGAGTACGCGGAGCAGACGGGTGAGGCCCATCTGAAGCTGCTCTGGTCGAGCCCCGGCCAGGAACAGCAGATCGTGCCGCGGAGCCAGTTGTACGCGCGCTGACCTGAGCCAGTTGTACGCGCGCTGACCGCACGACGACACCGGTTCCCTTTGTGGCGATTCAGGCCCCAAGTCCTTCCGCATAAGGGACTTGGGGCCATTGCGGCAAGGACCATTGGCGGGCACTTTCCGGTTCTACGGGTTGGCAGTGTTGATCGACGTCCAGCCAGGAGACGACCGAGAGAGTTGACCCGCCCGTGAGCGCGCCCGAAGCCCCCGAAACACCGGCACCCCCCGCTCCGGAGGCCATCGCGAGACACCGCGCGCTCTTCCGCGCGATCCACCGCCGCAAGAACCCGCGCCTGCGCCAGTCGGACATCACCGTCACCGAGGAAGCCCAGGTCAAGCGCGCGGTGAAGGCGACCGCGCTGGGCAACGCCATGGAGTGGTACGACTTCGGCGTCTACGCCTACCTCGCCGTGATCATCGGCAAGGAGTTCTTCCCCTCGGGCAACGACACCGCGCAGACCCTCTCCTCGCTCGCCACCTTCGCCGCCGCCTTCCTGGTGCGTCCCATCGGCGGCATGTTCTTCGGCCCGCTCGGCGACCGCGTGGGCCGCAAGAAGATCCTCGCGCTCACCATGATCATGATGTCGGCCGCGACACTGGCCATCGGCCTGATCCCCAGCTACACCACGATCGGCGTCTGGGCGCCGATCCTCCTCGTGCTCTGCCGCATGGTGCAGGGCTTCTCGACGGGCGGCGAGTACGGGGGAGCGGCCACCTTCATCGCCGAGTACGCCCCCGACAAGCGGCGCGGATTCTGGGGCTCGTTCCTGGAGTTCGGCACCCTGATCGGCTACACCGTCGCCGCCGTCCTCGTCACCACCCTGACGATGCTGCTCAGCGACGACGCCATGCAGTCCTGGGGCTGGCGCATCCCGTTCATGGTGGCGGCGCCGCTCGGTCTCATCGGCCTCTACCTGCGCATGAAGCTCGACGAGTCGCCCGCCTTCCAGAAGATGGAGGAGGGCGAGGGCCCGGCCGCCGAGCGTCAGAAGAAGTCGTTCAAGGACTCCTTCTTCGGCCAGTGGCGCGCGATGCTGCTCTGCATCGCGCTGGTCGCCGCGTTCAACATCACCGACTACATGCTGCTGTCGTACATGCCGACGTACCTCACCCAGCTCGGCTTCGGTGAAGCGGGCGGCCTGATGTCCATCGTGATCGTCATGCTGATCCTGATGGCGCTCATCAACTCGGTCGGCCGCCTCTCCGACCGCATCGGCCGCAAGCCGGTCCTGATGGCGGGCTCGGTCGGCTTCTTCGTCCTCGCGCTGCCCGCGTTCCTCCTGATCAAGCAGGGCGGCACGGTGGCGGTCTTCTCCGGCCTGCTCATCCTGGGCCTCGCGCTGGTCTGCTACCTGGGCGTCATGTCGTCCTCGCTGCCCGCGCTCTTCCCCACGGACGTCCGCTACGGCTCCCTCTCCATCGGCTTCAACATCTCGGTCTCCCTCTTCGGCGGCACGACCCCGCTGGTGGTCGCGGGCCTGATCAGCGCCACCGGCAACGACCTGATGCCCGCGTTCTACACGATGCTGGCCGGTCTGATCGGCATCATCGCGGTCGCCGCGATGAAGGAGACGGCGCGTCAGCCGCTGGAAGGCTCCCCGCCGTCCGTCGCGACGGACGCGGAGGCGCGGGAGTTGGTGGAGAACCAGCCCCAGTCGCAGCCGCAGTACTGACGACGAGGCTCAGCGGCCCTCGGCGTACGCCACGAACTCCGCCCAGGCGCGGGGGTTCAGGGCGAGCCGGGGGCCTTCGGGGTTCTTGGAGTCGCGGACGTGGATGGTGGTGGGGCAGGGGGCGATCTCTAGGCAGTCCCCGTTGCCGCTGCTGCTGTAGCTGGACTTGTGCCAAGTGAGGGCGACTTCAAGGCAGTCGCCAGAGCTGCCGCTGCTGTAGCTGCTCTTGAACCAGGCCAGTTCGGGGGTGCTCATGCTGCTCCTCGCATCCGCTCCAGCAGGCTCACCGAGTCTTCGAACGAGAGAGCCTGTGCGCGCATCCTGGCATACCGCATCTGGAGCATGCTGACCACTTTCGGATCGGAGATGAGCTGTCCGCTCTCTTGCCCCTCGGAATAGGCGAGCAACCTGTTCTCCGGCGTCTCCAACAACTGCATAGGTCCGTCCAGCCCGGCATGACTCTTCCGTGCCACCGGCATGATCTGCAGCTCGATGTTCCGGCGCTCTGCGAGCCCGAGAACATGGTCGATGAGTTCCATGGTGACTTCATGCCCGCCCATGCCGCGCTGGAACAAGTGTTCCTCAAGGATGAAGCTGTACGCCGTGTTCGGCCGTTCCGTGAGGAGTCGTTGGCGCTCGACCCGCGCGTCCATTCGAGCCTCGATCTGCTCGTCGCCCAGCGGCGGAACGCGGTTGACGAACAGAGTTCGTGCGTACGCCTCGGTCTGCAACAGCCCCGGAATCAACCGGCATTCGTACGTGTAGAGGGCCAGCGCCTCCTGCTCCAGCAGAGCCCACTGCCGGAACCACGTCGCCAGCCCCGGCTTCCGCGTCAGCTGGTTCGCGGCGAGCCTCAGCGTGCCGAACGCGTCAAGCGCGGCCTCGCACCGGTCGACGAAGCCGGTCGGCGGGAACCGCCTACCCTGTTCGATGGAGGCCAGGAAGTGCGAGGAACAGCCGACCTCCTCGGCCAGTTCCTCCTGGGTGACACCGGCGCGTTTGCGGAAGCTCTTCAGTACGGCGCCGAAGGTCTTCAGACCGTCCGACGGCTCGGGCTCTTTACTGCTCGACGACATCACGGGTAACCCCCGACGCTCGTGTGCTGATCCCCGCCAACAGCCCCATGGTCACGGTCCGTTACCCCGTCTGTCCACCCTTTGTACTCGTACGCTGACGGAGCGTACGAGTTTGGTTGCTGGTGGGTGGCCCGCCCGTACGGCCACGGTGAGATCATGCCGACCCAACTCCAACCCGCCGCCCCCGCGCGGGAAGTCACCGAACGTCTCAGCCCCACGCCCCGAGGCGCCCGTCTCGCCCGCAGGCTGGCCAGGTACCACCTGGACGGCTGGGGCATCCCGTACGACTCCGAACTGTCCAACGCCGCCGAGGCGATCGTCGCCGAGCTCGCCGCGAACGCGGTGACCCACGGTCGCGTACCCGGCCGTGACTTCGAGCTCCGCCTGACGCTCCACGCGGACACGCTCCGTGTCGAGGTCTCCGACACCCGTGCCGAGCGCAGGCCGCCGCAGGAGCCCGAACCGCCCGAGCCCGACGCGGAGTCGGGCCGGGGGCTCGTGATCGTGGCGGCGCTGGCCGTGGAGTGGGGCGTGGCGGGGAGGCCCGTCGGCAAGACGGTGTGGGCCGAGCTTTCGTTGGTGGCTCAACATACTTGACGTACACGGGAGTTGGTTCACCCCGTGTACATCCGGGAGGGGCGTTACCGGACGCGTGGCGTACGCCGGGACGACACCGGCGGGCCCCAGTCTCACGCAAGATCCGTCCGCCGTTCCCGGAACGAGGAGACACCACGTGACCAGACGCCGTCCGACCCATCGAACGATCGGCCCGGTCCTGCTCGCACTGACCACCGTCCTGGCGGGGGCGACGGCGACGGCCGCCGCACCCGCCCGTACCACCGCGGAGCCGCTGCCGGGCGTCATGCCCCGGGCCGAGACACCCGTGCTGCACGACGACGACGCGGGCGGCAACGCCGACGCCGACGACCCCGCGATCTGGCGCGACGCGGCGGACCCGGCGCGCAGTCTGGTGATCGCGACGGCGAAGGAGGGCGGCCTGCGCGCCTACGACTTGGACGCGCGCCCCGTGCAGTCGGTCGCGGCCCCGCCCGCCACCGGTCCCGACGACGCGCCGGGCCGCTTCAACAACGTCGACCTGGTCCACGACCTGAAGCTCTCCGCCGGAGCGTCGGGCCGCGCGGACCTCGCCGTCACCAGCGACCGTGGCCACGACCGGCTCCGCTTCTACCGCATCGACCGCGACAGGACCGGCGGCCCGCTCACCGACGTCACGGACCCGGCCGCCCCGCCCGTGTTCTCCGCCGACCAGGCCGAGATCAACGAACAGCGCACCGCGTACGGCCTCGCGACCTGGCAGGACAAGGCGAGCGGTCGCTCGTACGCCCTGGTCAGTCAGCGCGAGCGCACCAGCGTCGCGCTCCTCGAACTGCTCCCGGGGCAGGGCGGCAAGGTCTCGTACCGCAAGATCCGCACCCTTGACCTGCCCTCCTCCTTCCGGCTGCCGAACGGCACCTCGTGGAGCCCGTGCGCGGAGCCGGGTGAACTCCCGCAGGTCGAGGGCATGGTCGTCGACCCGGCCAACGGCACGCTCTACGCCGGACAGGAGGACGTCGGCATCTGGCGCCTGCGCGCCGACCTCACCGGAAAGCCCCAACTCATCGACAAGGTCCGGGAGTACGGCGTTCCCGGCGTCTACGACGAGGAGACCGAGGAGTGCACCCCCGGCGCCGACCCCGGCTACGGAGGCAAGCGGATCGCCTCCGACGTGGAGGGCCTGACCCTGGTCGAGGAGCCGGAAGGCGACGGCTACCTGCTGGCCTCCAGCCAGGGCGACAACACCTTCGCCGCGTACGACCGTGAGCTGAGCGACCGCAACGAGTACGAGGGCGGCTTCCGCGTCACCCCCGCGGGCGGCGCCCTGGACGGCTCCGAGGAGTGCGACGGCGCGGCCGCACTGAACGAGCCGCTCGGCCCCAAGTACCCGCACGGCCTCCTCGTCGTGCAGGACGGTCACGACACCCCCGTCGACGGTGACCGCCCTGCCACGAACTTCAAGTTCGTCGACCTGGGCAAGGTGCTGACGGCCCTAGACGACGACTGAGCCAGTACTTCACGGCTGGCTCAGTACTTGTTGAGGCGCCAGCCGCTCCAGTGGCCGGGGGCACCTCCGGTGTTGCCACCGTTGAACCGCTCGTCGTAGTAGGTCTTCCCGTTGGTGCCCTTGCAGGTGATCGCGAAGTTCCAGCCGTTGACCCAGGCCATGTCGATGGAGTGGTTGCCGGGCTGCGTGCACTGGCCCCCGAGCGAGGTCCAGGCGCTTGTTCCGCTGCCGCTGCCCCACTTCGAGTAGGCCTGGCGGTTCGTGCCGATGACGAAGACCTGCCACTGCCCGTTGGGCAGCTTGTGCTTGAGCTGGCTGTTGCAGTAGAAGTTCCCGCCCCAGTTGCTGTAGTGGCACCAGCCGCCGCTCTGGTAGGTCGTACCGGGGTCCGATACGGCAATGGCGGCGCGGCTCTCGGGGCCCGTGGTGGCCTGGGCGGTTCCGGCCAGGGCGCCGGTCAGGCCGAGGGCCAGGCCGACGGCGGCGATACCGGAAGCGGTCTTCACACGTGTGAGCACGGATGTTCCCTTCCTGTTGGAGAGCCGTGATCGGCTCAGAAGTGCGTTGTGCGAGAACAGCTTTTGCCGGGATGCTCCGGTCGACCAATCCATTCGATGTGCCTCGAATAGCTGGACACCGACGGGGACCACGGGGGGTCCGATGGGTCTGCGGATCCACTTCACCGGTGACGACGTACGGCGGGTGACGATCGCTCAGCACCCCGCGCCGATGTGGGAGATCGAGCGCAGCCTGCGCGCCCTGCAACTGCCCGACACCGGCGCGGCGACCGCGCCCTGGCGGGCCTGGGCGCGGATGCGCCTGCCAAGGACCGCGCACCACCTGTTGACCCTGGTGCCGCCCAGCGGCCCCTGCCCCGACTTCCTGTCCCCGATCGGACACGCCGCCGACCTGGAAAGCGGTCTGGAGCAGGTGCTGAGCACCCCTCGCTCCCTGCTCAACCGCGACATGGAACAGCTCGCCCAGCGGCGTCGACTCCCTGTCTGGGCGCAGGACGTGGGCCGGGGATCGCTCCCGGCCCTGCGCTCCCTGGGACGCGCGCTGCGCGACTACCACCAGACGGTCGTCAGGCCCGTGCACCGCCAACTGGCCGCCGACTTCGACGTGGTCGTGGGCGAGCTGACGCAGACGCTGTCCCGGCACGGCCTGGACGCCCTCTTCGCGGGGCTGCACCCCTCGATCCACTGGAACCCGCCCGTACTCGAAGTCGGGCACGAACTGTTCGACGAGGACGTCTACCTCGACGGCTGGGGACTCCATCTGGTGCCGTCGTTCTTCACCCCCACCAACGCCTTCTGCGTGAACCACCAGCCGCCGATGACGGTGATCTTCCCCATCGTTCCCCGCGAGCCCTGGCACCCGGGGCCCGGACCCGGGCGGGCCCGCGCGGCCGACACGCTCGCCGCGCTCCTCGGCGGCCGACGCGCCGCGCTCCTGCGCCACATCGCCGCCACCGACGGCATCACCACCACGCGCCTCGCCGACAGCGCCGCCCTGGCACCCTCCACCGTCAGCCATCACACCGCGGCACTGCGGGACGCGGGACTCATCACCACTCACCGCACCGGCACGAGCGTCCGCCACTGCACCACGCCTCTGGGCCTCAACCTCCTGCGCGCGCAGCCGGGCGGCATTCTCGTGTGAGGCGTATGAGCACGGCGCCACCGGGGGTTTTCCCCCTGCCGATCGACCGGCCTGCCGGATGTTCCCTGCGGGGGTTCTCAGCGATCGTGAGTTGGCGAAGCGTGTACACACAGAGAGAGGAAAGCCGTGCGACACAGGACTTCCAAGACCATGACGGTCACCGTGGCTCTGGCCCTCGCGGGCGGTGCGATGGTGCCCGTCGCCGCGGCGACGGAGCGG
The DNA here is from genome assembly GCF_008704495.1 of Streptomyces kanamyceticus. Lineage (NCBI taxonomy): Bacteria > Bacillati > Actinomycetota > Actinomycetes > Kitasatosporales > Streptomycetaceae > Streptomyces > Streptomyces kanamyceticus. Next base: position 2,055,612 of record NZ_CP023699.1, on the reverse strand, counting down.
ACGGCCCCGAGACCGACGTCCGTCGACGGCGTCTGGCGCGTGGAGGGATACGGCGCCGTCCTGTCGATCGCGGCCGGACGGCTGCGGGAGTACCAGACCACGGACATCAGCTGCCTGAAGGGCGACTCCGCGAAGCGGACGGCGCCGGGGGAGTACCGCGCCGCCGACGGGACGGTCCTCACCGTACGGACGGAAGGGGCCCGGCACGGATCCCTGCACCTGTCCGGATCGGCGGGCGACCGGCAGCTGCGGCGCGTCGCGGAACTCCCCGAAGGCTGCGGCCGCCCGATGCCCAAGGACCCGGTGGCGGCGTTCGACGTCTTCTGGCAGTCCTTCGAGGAGAACTACCCCTTCTTCGCCGCCAAGGGGATCGACTGGCACGCCGTACGGGACGCGTACCGGCCCAAGGTGCACGCCGACACGACGAGGGCCGAACTCTTCGCCGTCTTCAGCAAGATGGTGAAGCCGCTGTACGACGCGCACGTCGCCGTCTTCGACGGCGAGCGCAGGTTCTACCAGGTCCGCCCGGGAACGACCGCGCCCGGCGAGAAGCTGGACACCAAGGTCAAGAACCACATCGTGCGGCGCGACCTCAAGGGCCACAAGCCGCAGGAATTCGCGGGCGGCCGGATCAGCTACGCGGATCTGCCCGGCAGCGGGCAGGGCTATCTGCGCATCTCCGGCTTCGCGGGCTACAACACGAAGGACCCCTCGTACGCGGCCCAACTCGCCGAACTCGACAAGGCGTTGGACACCGTCCTCACCCCCGCGCGCACGGCCTCCCTCAAGGGACTGATCATCGACCTGCGGGTCAACGGCGGCGGCTCCGACGCGCTCGGCCTGCACATCGCCGAGCGCCTGACCGACACGCCGTACATCGCCTACCGCAAGCGCACCCAGTACACCGAGCCGCAGCCGATCCCCGTACGGCCCGCGCGCGACGCGCCCCGCTACACGGGTCCGGTCGCCGTGCTGACCGGGGGTTCGACGGTCAGCGCGGGCGAGACCTTCACGCAGGCGCTCATCGACCGGCCGGGCAGGACGGTCCGCATCGGGCAGCCCACGCAAGGAGTCTTCTCGGACGTCATGGACCGAAGGCTCCCCAACGGCATGGCGGTCTGGCTCCCGAACGAGGAGTTCCTGACCCGCTCGGGCGGGACCTTCGACGGCCCAGGCATCCCGCCGCACGTGCGTACGCCGGTGTTCACGAAGGAGGAGTTCGAGAAGAACAGGGACTCGGCCTTCGACAAGGCGGTCGCGCTGCTGCGGGACTAGGCGCGAGGGACCAGGCTCTCTGCCCTCCCATGACTGAATGAAGGGGTTCCGCTTACCCCGGACAGCTACTGTCTGCCGTTGGCATGTGCACATAGCAACGCGGCGTTTCGGGGGATGGTCGGCCATGGGGGACCTGGGTAAGGACTCGGAGTCGATAGCGAAGGCGGCGCCGCTGCTGCGCAAGGCGCCGCATCACATCGCAAAGCCGCTGCACGACTTCAAGACGGCCTCGCACGACCTGTCCGCGCTGGGCGCGCTCGGTGCGCTGATGAGCGCGACCGATGACGTACGCGAGGGCATGGAGACGCTCGCCGAGGTCGCCGGGGACCTCGTGGACGAGTGGCACGGCGAGGCCAAGCTGATGACGGACCTCTCCGAGGCGTTCGACGTCCTGGACGTGCTGCTCGAAGCCGCCGCGCGCGGCAAGAAGCAGGGCTGAGCGGACATGGTCGACCTCAACCCCCTGCACTACATCAACAAGTTCAACCACATGGCCGGCGACAACATGGCCTCCATGATGGAGTTCCTGGGGATCTCCGACCCGGCCGTCGACCCGGACGGCGTCCGGGAGATCGCCAAGAAGTGGCGCAACCTGGCCAAGGCGGTGGACGCCTCGGTCAAGGACGCCGAGTCCGCCCTCAAGGACGTGACCTGGGAGGGCAAGACCGCCACCGCGTTCAACAAGCGGGCCAAGAAGACCCGTTCGCAGGCCACCCAGATGGCCGACTCGCTGCGCGACGGCGCCGACGCGCTGGACAAGTACGCCGACGAAGCGCACGAGCTGCTCACCGAACTCAACGTCATCATCCTGGAGATCATCGAGGTGGAGATGGCGGGCCTGGCCCTGTCCGTCCTCACCGGCGGCGCCTCCGCCGTGGTCAGCAGCCTCGCCGCGGGCGCCCGTTTCGCGAAGGTGATGGCGCTGCTCGGCCGCATCGAGCACGCGGGCACGGCGATGGCCCGCGCCATCAAGGCGGTCCTGGAGGTCATCCGCGGCCTGCGCCGCGCGCTGCGGGCGCTCAAGGAGATCAAGACGATCGCGCGGGTCGGCAAGATGGCGGGCGAGGGCGCCAAGTTCGCGGCCCTGGACACGCTGTTGAAGGACCCGGCCACCTTCAAGGACCCCGGCAAACTCGCCGAGACCCTCGCGCTCGGCGCGGCCCTGGGGGTGGGCCTGGGCAGCCTGGGCACCTTGCTGGGCAAGGGACTTGGCAAACTCAAGCCCAAGGACCTCTCCAAACTCCGCGGCGCGATGAAGCTCGACTGCGCGGCCTTCAAGCGCCTCTCCCTCCGCCCCGGCTTCGACAAACTGCCCGCCTCGGTGCGCAACGCGCTCAAGAGGTTCGTCCGCGACCCCGTCGACGTGGCGACCGGTGACATGGCGCTGCCTCGCACGGATGTCCAACTCCCCGGCGTGCTGCCGCTGTTGCTGGAGCGCACGCACCTCTCCTCCTACCGCTTCGGCGGCTGGTTCGGCCCGTCCTGGGCCTCCACCCTGGACCAGCGCGTCCAGGCGGACGAGGACGGCTTCGTCTACGCGGCGGCGGACGGCGCCCGGCTCTGCTTCCCGATCCCGGACGCGGAATCGGGCCTCCCGTCCCGCCCGGACACCCCGGGCTCGCGCCTGACCCTGTCCTGGGCGGACGACTTCGACGGCGCGCTCTGCGTGCACGACCCCGACACCGGCCTGACCCAGGTCTTCCACAGCCCGGTCCCGGCCGCCGCGGGCGAGGCGGTGGACGTCCCCCTGCAATCCATCCAGGACCGCAACGGCAACCGGATCACCATCGAGTACGCGGAAGGCGACATCCCCGCGGCGATCACGCACACCGGCGGCTACCGCATCGCCGTGGACCGCGACGACTCCAACTCCCGCATCACGGGCCTGCGCCTGCTGGACCCCGCTGCTCCCTCGGCCCCCGGCACGACCCTGGTCACCTTCGGCTACGACGAGGCAGGCCACCTCGTCGAGGAGACCAACTCCTCGGGCCTGCCGATGCGTTACACCTACGACGACGCGGGCCGCATGACGTCGTGGACCGATCGCAACGGGACGACGTACTGGTACGTGTACGACGCGCGTGGCCGCGTCACCGCGACGGGCGGCACGGGTGACGCGCTGGCCTCGACCTTGGCGTATGAGGACGCGACGCGGACGACGCGGGTGACGGACTCGCTGGGGCATGTGCGGGTCTATGAGCACAACGAGGCGTTTCGGCTGGTTCGGGAGACGGATCCGCTGGGGCATGTCATGGAGCAGGAGTGGAGTGACGATCTCCAACTGACTGCTGTGTCAGACCCGTTGGGCCGGACGACTCGGTACGCGTACGACCAGGTCGGCCGCCTGATCCAGGTGACGCGGCCGGACGGCGCGCACTCCTCCGTCGAGTTCGACGAGTCGGGCCTCCCTGCCCTGACGGTCGAACCGGACGGCTCCCGCTGGGTCCGGGAGTACGACAGCATCGGCAACCCCGTCGCCGTAACCGACCCCGCAGGCCGCACCACACGTTTCGCCTACGACCCGGCGGGCGGCCTCTCGGAGGTCACGGACGCCTTGGGGCACGCGGTGCGGGTCCGTTGCGACGGCGCGGGGCTGCCGCTCACGGTGACGAACGCGCTGGGTGCGGTGAACACCTATGAGCGCGATGCGTTCGGGCGCCTCGCTGTTCTGACGGACCCGCTCGGCGCGCGGACCCTCCTGGAGTGGACCGTCGAGGGGAGGCCCGCCAGGCGCGTCACGGCCGACGGTTCGCAGGAGACTTGGCTCTACGACGGTGAGGGCAACTGCACGCACCACACGGACGCGAGCGGCGCGGTCTCGCGTTTCGAGTACACGCACTTCGATCTCCTGTCGGCGCGCACGAGTGCCGACGGGGTGCGCCACGCGTTCACCTACGACAGCGAACTGCGGCTCACCACGGTCACCAATCCGCAGGGCCTCACCTGGGAGTACCAGTACGATGCCGCGGGCCGCCTGGTCGTGGAGTCGGACTTCGACGGACGCCTGCAGCGGTACGTGCACGATGCGGCAGGCCAGCTGACCCGGCGCACGACTCCGCTCGGTGAGGAGATCCGCTACTGGCGCGACGCGCTCGGACAGGCCGCGCGGAAAGACGTCGCCGGGCAGATCACCGACTTCACGTACGACGCGGCGGGCCGCATGCTGCGCGCGGCCACGCCGGACACGGCCGTCGAATGGCACTGGGACGAGAAGGGCCAGCTCCGCGCGGAGACGGTGGCGGGCAGGGGACTGAGCTACGCCTACGACGAACTCGGCCGCCGCACACGCCGTACGACGCCCACTGGAGCGGTGAGCACCACGTCGTACGACGTGGTCGGCAACCGCACCGAACTGACGACAGGCGGGCGCAGCCTGCGCTTCGAGCACGACGCGGCGGGACGCGAGACCACCCGCCATGTCGGAGGTCACCTCGCCATCGCCCACACGTTTGACCAACTGGGCCGCCCGCAGACCCAGACCGTCACAGGACCCGAGAACCGTCGCGTCCAGGAACGCGCATACCGATACCGCGCGGACGGCTACCTGACGGACATCGAGGAATCGTCGGGCGGCAGCCGGACCTTCGAGCTCGACACGGTCGGCCGGGTCACGGGTGTCAGTGCCGCGGGGTGGCGCGAGACGTACGCGTATGACGCGGCGGGCAACCAGACGGATGCCTCCTGGCCCGCGACGCACCAGGGGCAAGAGTCCCAGGGGGCGCGTGAATTCGCCGGGATGACGCTCCTGAGGGCGGGCGGTGTCCGGTACGAGCACGACGCCGCGGGCCGCGTCGTGCTCCGTCAGAAGACCCGTCTGTCACGCAAGCCGGACACGTGGCGATACACCTGGGACGCGGAAGACCGGCTCACGTCGGTCGTCACGCCGGACGGGACGCGGTGGCGGTACACCTACGACCCTCTCGGTCGGCGCATCGCCAAGGAACGGCTCGCCGCCGACGGGGCGACGGCCACCGAGCGCGTCGACTTCACCTGGGACGGCACGACGCTCTGTGAACAGACCACACGGGGCGCCGACTTCGCCTCTCCCGTCACGCTGACGTGGGATCACGACGCGGTGCGGCCCTTGGCGCAGACGGAACGCATCGCCGCCCACGAAGGCGGTGGCGGCTCCGCGGACGGCAGCGACTTCGCCGATGGCTGGTCGTCGGCCGGTGGTGAGCCGTCGCAGGAACAGATCGACGAACGCTTCTTCGCCATCGTCACCGACCTCGTCGGCACCCCGACGGAACTGGTCGACGAGGACGGTGACATCGCCTGGCGCATGCGCTCCACCCTCTGGGGCACCACGAGCTGGGCCGCCGACAGCACCGCGTACACGCCACTCCGCTTCCCGGGTCAGTACTTCGACCCGGAGACGGGCCTGCACTACAACTACTTCCGTTACTACGACCCCAGTACGGGCCGTTACCACTCACCGGATCCGCTCGGTCTGCGTCCGGCGGACAACGCCTTCACCTATCCGCACAACCCGTGCACCTGGACGGACCCGCTCGGGCTCGCACCGGAGTGCGGTGACGCCGATGTGCCGCCGAGCAACTGGGTGCCGGACGAGAACTATTCGCCGGAAGAGATCACCCGGCGTATCGGTGGGAACAAGGACCGCAAGGCATGGTTCGAAACGCCCGAGGACATTCACAAAATCGTGGACGACATCGTTAAGAATCCCAATAAGGAACAGCGTTACACCGGTCCGGTCGACGATCGTGTGGCCGACAATTATCGGGGCGGAAAATCCCGCGCGGGGCAGCGGTGGAAGGGTCAGCCCATCTATGACAACGGAAATCCGTTTAGTCAGGCGCGAGTTGTGGTGGACCGGGAGGGGAACATCGCCTACTTCGGCAGGAGCAAGGACGGATCACACAACTATGACCAGGTCATCCCGTACCCTTGGGCGAAGGCGCAGCCGCGGTCCAACTAGGCGCGGGCCGCGAACGCTCATCTCGAAGGAATGCCATGCGGGAAGCAGAACTGGAGAATTCGCTGACCAAAGCGGGTCTGCGATATCTGGGAATCGTGGAATCGTCCGACTCGCTCATCCCTCCGCGCCTCGCGCTCTTCGCGGATTCCGTGGAGACCGGTGGCCAGGAATGGGCCGTGAGTGTGGAATCCGACGCGCCCGACCTGCGGGAGAGGCTGAACCACGAGTGGTACATGCTCAGCGCGGACCAGGGCCTGTTCCAGCCGGACGCCCCGGAGTTCCTGCTCGCCGTCGGCGACGGGGGGACCGCGCATCCTGACTCGCTGCGGTGGGCGCGGGTGGCCCTGACAGTGGACTGCGACCTCGCGGGCGCGGGTGCCGAGGCCGGGGTGACGGGGCGCGGCACGGGCCACCCCGACTTCGCGATGCTGTCCCTCGACGGCACCGTCCTCGTGCGAGGGGCGAAGGGGGAGGAGTGGACGGACTGCGTCCTGCTGAGGAACCCCCATCGCCTTCCGTCGCTGAGGGAGCTCGGTACGCGCATGGCGGCATCGCCGGAGACTCCGCAGGCGACGCGGGACGCCCTGGAGCGCTGGTTGTCGCACACGTGGGCCGACTGAATGACGCCCACGGTCAGGAACGTGTGCGGGCCCAGGGAGGGCTGACGACGACCATGCTGCACGAGATCGAGGACATCGAGCAGGAGCGGCTCCGGGTCGCCCGGCGGTCCTCCTCGCAGGACGCGCCCCCGGTACTGAGCACGTTCGACATGACGTTGACCGTGCCCGCGGCGGAGTTCGAGGCACGCCTACGGTCCGTGCTCGATGTCGCCCTTGGCCTCGCCCTCTCGGTGGACTTCGCCGAGGAGGACCTGCCGGTGGCAGCCGTCCCCGCGTGGTTCGCCGAGGTGAGCGGCCCGCTCTCGGCGGAGGCGCCACTGTTCGCGCGCCGCGGCAGAGAGCGCTACGCCGCGGCGATCAGGGGCGGGTCCTGGGAACTCCAGGGCTGGCTCCACGAGTTCGACCCCGACTCCGAGAGCCGGGGCTGGGCGTGGTGGGACCTGACGTACTCGGCGGACGGCAAGGTGCGGATCTGGGCCGACAGTTGGGGTGAGGACTTCTTCGCCTGCGACGAGCTGCGCTGGCTCGCCTACGTCGCGGGCGCCGAGGACGTGAGCGGGCCGCATCTCAGGCGGGTCGACGCCTGGGAGCAGGCGCGGCGAGGCGCGGGAACGCCGGAGACCACACCACGAGAGGGGTGGATCCGGTCCGGAGACGAAGCGGGCAAGTACGTGCGGGTCCAGGAACTTCCCGACTCTCCGCCCAGCTACCTGATCCTGCTGGCCCACGACCAGGAGTTCACGAACGGCTGCGGCGACCACTGGGTGGAGGACCGCTCGTCTCTGGATGCGTTCTTCGCCGAAGGCGGATGGGTCGTCGACTGGTCCGGGTCGGACGACTCCCTGGAAGCGTCGATTCGCTCCCGCCTGCGTTCCCTCGCCGCCGGTGTGGTCACGCCCGACGAGGTGTCCGCATGGGCGCTGCACACCATGGAGGGCGATTCCCCCCAGTTGCGTGATGCCCGGATCTGGACCGCCCTGGACCGGCTGTCCGGAGCGGATCTCCTGGAAGACCCGGGGCAGTACCTGCACGGAAAGGAGGACGTCGATGCCTGGCTCGAGGAATTCGAGGGTGACGGGGCGGTCCGATCGTGGCCGCACCCTTGAGGAGCTGGAAGGCCGGTGCTGGCCGGAGCCTTCCGGGGATGTGACGTCCCTGGTCAGGGACGCGCACGAGCTTCGCCGCCGTCCCGTCGGAACCCTGGAACCGCACGAGCTCGCCCGGCTCATCGGGCAGGACGTCGGGCTGCCCTGGCTGCTGCCGCTCGCCGTGGAGATCCTCCGGGACACCGCGCCGAAGCAGGCGGAAGGCGGCTGGTTCGACGACGAGCTGCTGTACGCCGTCGTCACCAGGAAGCCGGAGATCTGGGCCGTCACCCCGGAACTCGTCCGTGAACTCAAGGAGGCACTGGTCCTGCTGACCGGGGTGTCACGCTACGTGAGGCAGGAGATCGACGCGTTCCTCGCGGCGGTTCCGGCGCCCGGGGAAGGCTGACGACCACCCACGTCGCGCTGGGTGTGGTGGGACCTTACGCACGATCTGGGCAGACCTTCCCGGAGAACCGGACCGACGCACGACACCAGCGCCGTAGAGTATGCGCGGCAAACCGCAAACACGCGGCAGAGCGAGGGGGGAAGCGTGGCCGAGGGCATCGGGGTCGGCGAGGCGGTGCAGGCGTTGCGGGACGAGTTGTTGGCCGCGGCCGCCGCCGGGGCGTCCAGTGACGTCAAGTTCGAAGTCGGGCCCATTGAGCTGGAGTTCGCCTTCACCCTGTCCCGGGAAGGCACGGCCAAGGTGGGCCTGAGCCGGATCTTCAGTTCGGTGGTGTCCGCGGAAGCGTCCGGCAAGGTCGCCAAGGAGGACGTACACAGGGTGAAGTTGGTCCTCACGCCGAAGAACGGCGCCGGTGAGCCACTTCTGATCGGCCATCAGGGGCAAGAGGACGTCGGGGAGTTGGATTCATCCTTCGGGCGATGAGGGTCAGCTGAGGGGCAGGGGTCGCCGTGGAGGAGAGGCGCCGGGTCGCCGTGGTGAAGGCGGCGGCCGGGCAGGGGTCCGGCTACCTGCTCGCGCCGCGCCTCGTCCTGACCGCCCAGCACGTACTGGGCACCCACACGCGCGCCACCGTGCGGACACCCGGCGGCAAACCGACCGGCTGCCAGGTGGTGTGGGCCCGCTCCGACGGCCCGTACGACACCGCCCTCCTGCTCGCCGACGAGGACGTGCTCCCCGCCGTGGATCCGGTGCGCTGGGGCAGGCTGGTGACGTCGGACCCGGCCGACGTGTCGATTCTCGGGTTCACGGCGCTGGCGGGCCGCGACGGGCGTCTCGGGTCCGCCGCGTTCCGAGGGGCGGCCGATCCGCTGGAAGCCGTCGAGGCCGACCGCTACGTGCTGGCCCTGGAGGGCAGCCCGCCGAACGGGCCCGCGCACACGTCGCCGTGGGCCGGTCTGTCCGGCGGCGCGGTCTGGTGCGGGGACACCCTCGTCGGGGTCACCGTCGCGGACCTGCCGGGGTGGCCGCACAGCAGGCTCGAAGCGGTCCCCGCCTACGTGCTCCTCGCGGACGACGGATTCCGCGAGCTGATCCGTCGGCACACCGGCACGGCCGTACACCTCGAACCGGCCGAACTCGCCGACGGCGTCGAGGCCGTGGAGCCCCTGGTGCCACGCTCCGTGGCCACGCTGCTGCACCCCAGAGCGGAGACCGTGCGGTTCACCGGACGCCGTGAACTCCTCGACGAGATGGTGGACTGGAGCACCTCGGGCGACGGCCTGTCGGTGGCCCTGCTGAGTGGTGCCGGTGGGGCGGGCAAGACCAGGATGGCCCGCGAAGTGGGCCACAGGCTCGCCGCGTCGCGGTACGCCGTGGTCCACCTCAGCAGGCGCAGCGGACCCGAGCACCACCGGCTGCTCGCCCGCGCGACGGCCCCCGTCTTCCTCGTGATCGACTACGCGGAAAGCCGCGTGGACGACCTGGGGGACCTCATCGGGCGCCTGAGCAGGCGCCCGCGCGGTCTCCCCTTCAAGGTCCTCCTCGTCGCGCGCGCGGTCGGCCAGTGGTGGGACGACGTACGCGCCGATTGCGGGCCCGAGGCGGCCGACGTGACGAAAGCGGCCCGGCGCTGGGCGATCCCGGACACCGCGTCGCTCGGCGTCGCGGAGGACGAGGCGTTCCGTACGGCGGTGGAGGACCTGACGCGCGGCGCGACCGCGCTCGGCCTCGCCGTGACCGCGTCACCCGAAGCGGCCGCCCTCGATGCGGCCGCCCTCCTCCGCCGGGGCTCAGCGCGCGGCCAGCCGCGGACGATCCTCGACATCCACATGGCGGCGCTGGCAGGGATCCTCGCGCCCTACTCCTCGGCGGAGGTGCGCAGCGCCCAGGAGATGCTGCTCGATCACGAGGGCGTCTATTGGCGCAAGACGTCGCGGCGGGCGCCGCTCGACCAGCTCGGCGACGCCGCCCTGCGGAACGCCGTCGTCGCGGCCACGCTGGTGGGACCGGTGCCGAGCGACCGCGCGCACGACATCCTGCACCGCGTACCGCGCATCGGCGACCACCTGGAATCGGTGCGCTGGGCCGTGGCCGACTGGGTGCGCGACCTCTACCCCCGGCCCGAGCCCGTCGACGGCGGCGCCTCCTGGCACTGGGGTCCCCTGGAGCCCGACCCCCTGGGCGAGTACCTCGTGGGCACCTCCGTGGCGGCCGAACCCGAGATCTTCCTGCGTCTCGTGGGCGTCCTCGACGCCGAGGAGGCCGTGAACTCCCTCCTCGTACTGAGCAGGGCAGCCGCACAGATCCAGGCCGGGGCGCTGGAGAGCGTCCTGCTGACCGCCGTGCGCGCGCAACCGGCCAGGCTCGCGCCCCTGCTGATCGCCGCGGGAACCCGCAGCGCGGAACCCGCCATCCTGATCGCCGCGCTCGACCGGATCCTCGTGGAGGGACTGCTGCCCCCGGACCAGCTGCAGGAACTCTCCCTGCGGACGCCCTTGATGACCCGCGCGCTCGCCTCATGGAGCATCCGGCTGGCGGAACAGCTCGCGCAGCTCGTCGACGAGGAGTCGCCGGACGCCCCCGAACTGCAGCGCGCGGGTTCCCTGCACAACCTCGCCATGAGGCTCATGACGGACTACCGCTACGAGGAGGCCCTCGCCGCCGCGACGACCGCGCTGAACCTCGTCGACACCGTGCCGACCGTACAGCCGGTCTTTGAAGGACTGCTGCTGCACCAGAGGGCCGCGGCCCTCGGAAAGCTGGGGCGGGCGGAGGAAGCCGTGCGGGACGGCAGGAAGAGCGTCGGACTGGTGACCGCCTGGCGGCCGGAGGAACCCACCGATCGGCTGTCCGTCCTGGCGGGAGCGCTGAACAACCTCGCCATCCACCTCGCCGACACGGGTGACCTCGACCAAGCCCTGGAGACGGCCCGAGCTTCGGTCGCCATGCGCCGCGCTCTGGTGGCCCGTCACCCCTTCGCGCTTCCCGACCTCGCCCGGTCGCTCAACACGCTCGCGAAGCGCTACGACGCGGTGGGCCGTCCCACCGAGGCGCTGGAGGCGGCCGAGGAGTCGCTGCGTGTCCGCCGGGACGCCGCCGAGGACAGTCCCGACGCCTATCTCCACGAACTGGCGTCCACGCTGAGCACCAAGTCAGCGATTCTGGCGGGCCTCGGCCACCTCGCCGACGCACGGGAAGCCCTCGCGGAGGTCGCGTCGATCGAACGCCGCTTCGCACGCTCCGATCCGACGGGTCACCGACGGGCGGAGTACGTGCTGACGTTGCACACCCTGGCGGAGCTCTGCATCGAGGCGCGCGCTCCTGCGGAGTCCATGGCGGCGGCGGACGAGGCCGTCGGTCTGGCACGGGAACTGACGGTCACTCACGGTCGCGGCTATCTGCCCCTGCTCGGAGCGTCCTTCCTCGTGCAGACGGGGGCGCTGATCGCCGCGTCGTGCCACGCGGTGGCCTTCCGGGTGTCCAACAAGGCCGCGCAGGTCTTCCGCACCGTCTGCCGCGAGGAATCGCCCGATGTGCGGGGCCTGTTGAGCGCCTTGCGCAACCAGGGCCAGTTCCTGTCCCTCATGAAGCGGCACGAGGAGGCCGAACAGGTCGCGGCGGAAGCCGTGTCCGTCATGGCGGGCTGGTCCGAGGAACTGCGCGAGGAGTACGCCGAGGAGTACGCGGCCGCACTCGCCACGCACACCAGAACACTGCTCGCCCTGGGCCGAGCACGGGAGTGCGGCGAGGCGAGGGACGCCGCGCTCGCGCTCTACCGGCGGCTGGAGCGGGACGCCCCGGGCTCGCACACCCGGCTCATCGCCGAGCTGACGCGCCTCGGGACGTCCCCGGACGACTGACCTGACCTGACCGGGCCGCTAGGCCTTGCGCCCCACGGCCCCGTACGCGTCGACCGCCGTCGAGTCCGCCGTCTCCGCACGCCACCGCGTGACCTGCTCGACGCCGGGCTCCACCAGGTCGAGGCCGTCGAAGAAGCCGCCGATCTCCGCCACTTCGCGTACGTAGTAGGGGGTCGCTCCGCTCTTGTTGTACTCGTTCGACGCGGCGATCATGCCCTCGCTGGTGGCCGTGGAGTCGCTGATGACCAGGTAGCTGCCGGACGGCAGTCCGGCCATGAGGCGGTTGACCAGGTCGCGGGCCTGGGCGTAGTCGGCGACGTGGCCGAGCGTGTTGAGGATGATCAGGGCGACGGGGCGCGAGAGGTCCAGGGTCTTCGCCGCCTCGCGGAGGATCGCCTCGGGGTCGTAGAGGTCGGCGTCGATGTACGCCGTCTCGCCCTCGGACGTGCTCGTGAGGAGGGCGCGGGCGTGCGCGAGGACCAGCGGGTCGTTGTCGACGTAGACGATGCGCGAGTCGGGGGCCGCGGCCTGGGCGACCTCGTGCGTGTTGTCGGCCGTGGGCAGGCCCGTGCCGATGTCGAGGAACTGGCGTACGCCCTGCTCCGTGGCGAGGTGGCGGACGGCACGGCCCAGGAACAGGCGGCTGGTGCGCGCCACGTCGACCAGACCGGGGAAGATCTCCTTGATGTGGTCCCCGAGCTCGCGGTCCTTCTCGTAGTTGTCCTTGCCGCCCACGAAGTAGTTCCAAAAGCGTGCGGAGTGCGGCTTGCCGGTGTCGATGCGGGCGCGTATCGCCCCGGCCTCGGCGGCCTCCGCGGCGTCGATCTCGATGGGGCCGAGCTGGGGTACGTCGTCTGACACGGGAAGCCTCCTGGAACGTACTGGGCGCAGCGGACGCGGCGCAGGCAGTTCAATGATCAAGCAGATCGGGCATCAATCTAGACGGTCCTGTGCCACAGTCAATTGCCTGCCCCGCCCCGGCCGTCGAAATCCAACTCGCGCGCCCGGAGCCCCGCTTGGAAGCGGGACGTGGCGCCGAGCGCCGTCATCAGTTCGGCGACGCGCCTGCGGAACGTGCGCAGCGACATGCCCAGTTCACGCGCCGCCACCTCGTCGGTCTGCCCGGCGCCGAGCGCCCGCAGGACGCGGCGCGCCTCCTCGTCCAGCGCGGGCGGTCGCGTGCGGCGGAACTCGGCGAGATCGGTGGCCGTCTCCCAGGCGGCGTACACCAGCGCCCGCACGCCCTCGACCGCGATCGGGGACTGGATCACCGTGAAGGTCCGCACGCCCCTGACCGGCGCCCCCGCGAGGATCGCCACCCGCCGGTCGATGACGATCGCCTCGTGCGCGAGCGGCGCGGCCGAGATCCGCACCTGCGCCCCCGACGCGGCGATCCTGACGAGGCGCTGCTCGGAGGCGTGGTCCGCGAGCGCGCGCGGCGTGTACAGCTTGCGCATGACCAGGCCGCCGGGGACGAGCGGCGGGCGCCCTCCCTCGGCGAAGGCGGCGTTCACGCCCGGCGAGAAGGTCACCAGGTCGGCCGCCGCGCACAGGAACTCCTCGCGGGCCCCGGTGAACAGGCCGCCCGCCCGGCGCACCAGCTCGCGCTCGCCGCGCAGGGACACGATGTGGTCGTTCGTCGTAGGGCTCGGCATGGTGCGGACAGTCTGCGGCGCGGTCGGCGTGGCAGCAAGTGGCCACGTGATCGCGGTCTTCGGGCGCGGCGCACAGGATCTGGCCATGGCAGCAACCAGCGAAGACATCAGCGGCGGCATCAGCGAGGTCAACAGCAAAGGCAGCGGCAGCGTGGCCGCGGCTGCCGCCGGGCAGTGGCTCATCGGCGGTGAGCTCCCCGTGAACCGCATGGGCTTCGGCGCGATGCGGCTGCCCGCGGGCCGGTGGGAAGGGCCCGCCCACGACCCCGCGCGGGGCATCGAGGTGCTGCGCCGCGCCGTCGAGCTCGGCGTGAACCACATCGACACGGCCGCCTTCTACTTCTTCGAGGACATCGCGGCCAACGACCTCATCCGCAAGGCCCTGCACCCCTACGCCGACGAACTGGTGATCGCCACCAAGGTCGGTCCAGGACGCCTCCCCGACGGCAGCTGGCTCGACCCGGCGGACCCGGCCGAGCTGCGCGCCGCCGTGCACCGCAATCTGCGCGAACTCGGCCGGGACCACCTCGACCTGGTCTATCTCCGCTTCCTGACCACGGACGGCCCCGGCGGCGACCGCTTCGCCACGCTGGCGGCCCTGCGCGACGAGGGCCTCATCCGGCACCTCGGAGTCAGTAGCGCCACGCCCGAACAGCTCGCGGAGGCGCGGGAGATCGCCCCCGTCGCCGCCCTGCAGAACAGATTCAGCCCCCTCACGCGCGAGCACGCCGAGCTGGTCGAACTCTGTGCCGCGCAGGACATCGCGTACGTCCCGTACTTCCCCTTCGGCGGCGCGGGAGCGCCCGACCTCGACGTGCTCCGGCGCGTCGCGGACCGACACGGAGCCACGCCCGCGCAGGTCACCCTGGCGTGGCTCCTCGCCGTCTCGCCCGCGATGCTCGCGATCCCGGGAACGTCGTCACCGGCCCATCTGGCGGAGAACGTGGCGGCGGCCGGACTGCGGCTCGACGCCGAGGACCTCGCGGAACTCGCCGCGCTCGTGGACACTGACGGATAGACCAACTCAAGCGTCGGGGGCGGTAGTTGGGGAAACGTGCGGTCGTGCTGTTGCTCACGCTGTGCGCGGTGCTGTGGCCCGCGCGGGCGGGAGCCGTCCAGGAGTCGCTGGACAAGAGGTGCGACACCGCGGGCCTGGACAAGGCCGAGGCGAGCGCCTCCGTCCGGCTTGCGCACGGCGGCCGCATCCACACCAAGGTGACCGCGAGCCTGACCGTCCACGTCCCCTCGTCCTGGCGGCTCGCCTCGTCGCTCCTGATGAGCGAGGACACCGGCGCGTACCGCAAGGCCATGGGCTGCCTGACCCGCCCCCACGAGTCGCAGCACCAGTGGTGGGGCGAGTGGCGGCCCGAGGGGAGCCCCCGGGTGAGTGCGGAGAAGGGCGGCTTCGAGGTCGCCTTCGACACCTTCTCCTGGATCGACGAGGCCACGGAGTGGTTCGCCCTCGGCCCCTGGAAGGTGAAACGGGGTGTGGCGTACTGGCGGCTGCTCTTCGCACCGGCGCCCGGGCTCCACCGCGTCGACTGGACGGAGATCCTGGTGGACCCCGGCGCCCCGGGAGCCGAGTCCGCCGAACCGGAGCCGACCACGCGGAAGGACGCCACCGCGCTCGTGTGGTACCCCAAGGGCGAGAGGGCCCCGCCGCCCGTCGACGTCCGGATCGAACCGAGCTGGCAGCGGTCGCTCGGGGCGCAGGACGACCGGCTGCTGTTCGCCAACGTCAGCACCGTGGGCGGCATGGCGTGGACGTTCGCGGCGAGCGGGCTCCTGCTGTACGCGGCCCGGCAGGTGCGCCGCCGAGCAGGGGCCAGCGCGGCGGAGACGCGGGCCGCGCGGACACTGAGCGACTGGGCCTGGGTCTCGGCCGGGCTCGTCACCGTCGTCAATGCCGACGAGGTGTTCTACCGCCTGGCCAGGGCCTTGGGCGACGAGGAGGCCTGGTACGACCGTGAACAGCGGCTCAGCCTGCCCATGAGTCTCGGCGCCGCCGTGCTGATGCTCGCCTTCGGACGGCCGCGACGACCCGTCGCATGGGCGGCGGTGGCCTTGGCCGCCCCTCTGCTCGCGGTGAGCTGCGCGCCGCAACGGTTCGGGCTGCCCACGTCACTGGAGCTTCACGGGGGCGCGCCGGACAGGGCGGTGTACGCACTGTTCACCGCCCAAGGCTGCGCGCTGGCCCTCGGCCTCGTCGGATTCGCCGCGGCCGCCTGGCGCGCGGCCCGCGACTGCGGCCTCGTCCCGCCGAGCAGGACGGCCCCCTACGGGCCGCGCGAGTTGCAACTCCGGTACGCGGGACCCGCGGTCCTCGTCAGCACCGTGGTCGTCGGCGTCTGCTACGCCCTGACCGCGGAACGCGACTGGCAGCGTGCCTCCTGGCTGAGCCACCGAGGGGACCCCGCGTACGGCTGGGAGCACCTGGACGACCTCAGGACGAATCTCACCTGGTTCGCCGTGAACTTCCAGAACTGGTGGTTCTGGTACCACTGGCTCATCACCGGCCTCGTCGTCCTCACCGCGCTGCGGGCCGCCAGCGTGCGAGCCACCGAATCGCCGGTCGCGGAAGCGGAGGACCGGCGGCTGTTCCTGCTGTTCTTCCCCGTCATCGTCGGCCTGGGCCTCGGCGCCTTCGAAAACAACTCACTTCTCGAAGCCCTCTGGCTCTTCCTGAACATGGCGGCACTGCGCCTGATCACGGTCGTGGCCCCGGGCCGGACCGTCCTCGGACACGACCTGGAGAGGACCGGTGAGCGGCTCGGCGCCAGCGTCACGGCCGCTCGGCGCTCCGACCTGCTCGGCCGTGCCCGGCGCTACCGCGAGATCCACGCGATGATGCGCCGACTGGAGGCGGGACAGTCGGACGACGACATACTCCAACGTCGCCTGCTCGAACAGGAGGTACGCGGACTGCACACCTGGACCAGCGGCGCGGGAACCACCGACCGGCTGCCCTCCGACGTCTCGGTCGTCGACGTGGCGCTCGCCATGGGACCGCGTGACACCTGGTGGGGCAACGGCTGCAGAGCCGCCCTCATCGCGTGCTTGTTCGGCCTCCCGGCGAGCGCGGTGGTGGTCTGGTCGGGCTGGATCCGAGGCGACAACTGGCGCGGCAGCGCGTACTACGGATTCGGGCTGCCCGACATGGTGAGCGGCTTCGTGACCTGGCAGACCTGCTGGGCAGGCGCGGGGTTCGTGCTCGGCGCGCTCTGGCGCTGCCTGCCGGGGCGGCGCGGGCCGGTGAAGGCGCTGATGGTGGCCGCGGCCTTCGCCCTGCCCGCCGGCGTCGACGCGCTGGGGAACTTCTTGATGGACCAGGGGTACGGAGACATCGGCCTGGAAGTGCTGACGATGCTGCTCGTCCTCACGCTCACCGGCATCGCCCTGGACCTCGATGTCTTCCAGGGCGAACGCCGGTTCTGGCAGAGCCGGTTCGGGCTCCTCCTGTCGATCTACCAGATGCGGTACTTGTCGCTCCAGCTCGCCTATCTGGTCGCACAGGCGGTGGCCATGGTCACGCTCTGGCAGTTCTTCGCCGACACCGGTGGGGGGCCACCGGCCAAGGAGCTCGAGGGCGGTGGCGGGAGGTGAACGGTCAGGTCAGTAGACCTCCTCGACCCACTCCGGGTGGTCGATGAACGGGTTCCTGTTGTGCTGGAACTTGTCGAATATGACCTGGTTCCGGTTCTTCTCGAACGCGTCCGGCGGGTCCTCGTCGCTCCACTGCTTGAGGACGGAGAGGCGGCCGATGGCGGGCGCGCTGCCGTTGTCCACCTTGTCGTTGGGCTCCAGGTCGGGGAAGCCGCTCTCGCCGTCGTAGCGCACGGCCATGTAGAGGATCATGCGGGCCACGTCGCCCTTGACCGCGTCGCGCGGCTCGAAGGAGTCGTCGTCGGTGAGGTTGCCGGGGGCTCCTTCGACGGCGCTGCCGCCGTTGTCGAAGTCCTTGTTGCCGCGGATGCTGTTCACCGTGACGTCCTCGGGACGCAGGTGGTGGATGTCGGTGCCGGGCCCCGTCGAGGTGCCGAAGTCCCCGTGGGACTTGGCCCAGACGTGCTCGCGGTTCCAGTCGCCCTGGTCACCGCCGCTGCTGCCCTTGCTCCGTGAGGTGCCGCTGTAGAGCAGGATCACGTTGGAGCTGTTGGCGGGGTCCTCGTCGGTGGTCTTGAGGGCGTCCCAGACCTGGTCGTACGAGAGCTTGGTCTGCTCGCTGATGATCGTGTGCAGCGCGGACTTGAGCTCGGGGCCTGTCTTGCCGAGCGCGTCCTTGTAGTACGTGTCGTCGTAGGCGCCGACGGCTGTGGCCGCCGGTGCCTGTGTGGGGGATGTGGTGGCCGTCGCGGTGGTCGGCACGGTGATGCCGACGAGGACCGCGGCCGCGGTCAGTGCCAGGGGTTGCCAGCGGCGTACGCGCGGGACGGGCATGTGGGGGGTGTCCTTTCCCGAAGGCCTCGCGAGCCGCGCGCCCGCCCAAGGAGCGTGCGGTCTACGCGAGTTGACTAATCGACCACCGGGAGAGTGGCACGGATGTGCGTGATCTCGTGTGAACGTCGTGGAACGGTTGGGTGACGATGTCATGGACACGGCTAACTGACGGGGCTGCGAGCCGTGTCCACGACGCGCCGCGTGTGGCGTCAGGGAGACTCAGGGGGCGTTAGAGCCCGAGCAGCCCCGGATCGGACGCCAGCGCCCGGAAGTAGTCGAGCGGATCCGACACCATCCGCCGCTCCTTGAGGTCGAGCAGCCCGGCGACCCCGGTCACCGTCGCGGCCACCATGCCGTCCGCCTTCGTTATCGTCTGCTCCGTACGGAACGTCTTGCGCTCGCCCCAGACGAACCTGCAGCTCACCGTGATCTCGTCGCCCGCGCGCAGCTCGCTGCGGTAGCGGACCGTGTTCTCCAGGGCCACCGGGCCGACGCCCTTGTCCAGCAGGTCGGTCTGCGCGATCCCCGCCGCGCGCAGCAGGGACCAGCGGGCGTGCTCGGCGTACTGGAGGTACACGGCCTGGTTGAGATGGCCCTGCGAGTCCGTCTCGTACCCACGGACGCCGACGCTCACGGAATACGGCTCTGCCACGGTGTTCCCTTCGAAGGTCTTCGGGTCGCACTGGTCACGGGGGTTGTGCCCCGTGCCTTCAACTCATCGGTGCCACAGGGAATTCCGCCGGGCCGCCGCTGCTCCTTCCGGCTCAGGTCCGCCGCGGTGAAGCCAGCACGTACCGTCCGCCGCCGCGCGCCTCCGCGTGCTCGCCGACCTGCCACCCGGCCCGCTCCAGGGCCGCCGCGCAGCCGCGCAGTCCGTCCGGCGTCGGTTCCCGAACGGCGACGGCTTCCGGCTGCGGCGTCGCGCCGACCCGGTAGCCGTCACGTCCCGCACCCGCGGGTTGGCAACCGGCCGCCTCCAGGGCCAGCGCGGCCGCCTGCACCAAGTGGCCCCGCTCCCAGGCGCAGGGCCGCTCGCGCGAGCCGTCCGTGTTCGTCATGCGGCGCAGCTCGATCAGGCCCTCCCAGGCGCTGCGCACCTCCCGCGCGCGGGCGGGGCCTTCGGAGCCGACCGGTGCCGTCTCCGTGCCGGTGCGCGCGGCGAAGACCCCGGAGGGCGCGGGGGCCGGTGGCGGCTCGGGGGCGGCGGGGGCGGCGGGGGCCGCGCCCTCCTCACGTACGCGATGGCCCGCCGGCGTCAGGAAATACGCGTGCGGCGGCCGGGGATGGCGGAACGCGAGACGGGCCCGCACCAGGCCCGTGAGCTGGGCCTCGGTGCCGGACAGGCGCCCGGTTCCCGGCTCCGCGGCCTCGATGATCCGTCGCTGGACGGCAGTAGGCGGTCTCACCACGCGCACACCCTTTCCCCGGCTTCCCCGGCTTCCCCGGCTTCCCCGGCTTCCCCGCCTTCTCCGGCAGGTCCCTTCACCTGAGACCGATGGTGCCCTGCGCCACTGACAATCAGGGCGCCGTCGACATCACGAGCTCCAGTACGCGCCGGTCCTCCTCGGCGGACGTCCGTTCCTCGGGGGTGCCGGGGTACGTGTCCAGGAGTACGTCGGTGGCGCCCAGCTCCGCGAGGGTCTCCAGGTCGCCGCGGACCTGGTCGGCGCTGCCGTGCCCGAGCGGCCGCTCGGCGGTGTCCGGCCGCGCGCCGAGCCTGATCTGCAGGCGAGGCACGAGACCGGGGACCGGGCGGCCCGCGGCGTCCGCCTCCCTGGCGATGCGCGGGAGCGCGTCGCGCAGCGCCTCCAGGGTGGGCATGAACGGGTGCCAGCCCTCGCCGAGGCGCGCGGCGCGGACCTGCGCGGCGGGGGAGTTGCCGCCCACCCAGACGGGCAGGTGCGGGCTCGTCGCGGGGGCGGGGGCGGTGCGGACGCCTTCGTAGGAGACGTACTTGCCCCGGAAGGACGTCGGGTCCTCGGCCCAGGCGGCGCGGATCGCCGCGAGGTACTCGTCGGTGATCGCGCCGCGCTCGCGGAAGGGCACGCCGAGCACCTCGTACTCGGCCTGCGACCAGCCCACCCCGGCGCCCAGGATGAACCCGGCGTCGTTCAGCTGGTCGATGTTGGCGGCCATCCGCGCGGTCTGCAGGGGGTGCCGGTAGGGGATGACGGTGATGGTCGTACCCAGGCGCAGCCCCGGCACGCGGCCCGCGAGGTGCGCGGCGAGCACGAACTGGTCGTAGAACGGCGCCGGATAGACCGTGTGGACGTCCTCGGTCACCGCGATGTGGTCGGAGATCATCGCGAACTCGAGGCCGAGGTCGCGGGCGTCGGTGGCCTGTCGTACGAGGGAGTCGGGGGTCGTGCCCGAGCCGAAGTTGAGGAGATTCACGCCGTATCGCATGGGCGCAGTCTTGATGATCAAGACCGGGCCTGTCGAACCGGGCGGGAACGGACATTCCCCTTACCCGGCAAGGAAATTGGCGCTAATGGGGACGGACGTTCCACCCCGCCACCACCGGCCTGCCGTGCTCGGTGCTCAACCGGCTCACCGTGCCCGTGGCGAGCAGGAACATCGAGCCGCCCGAGGTGGGCAGACCGAGGCGGCGGGCCGCGAGGACGCGCAGGAAGTGGCTGTGCGCGAAGAGGACCACGCTGCCCTCGTTGTCGGCGAGCGCGGCGTCGACCTTGGCCAGCATCCGGTCGGCGCGCTCACCGACCTGCTCGGGCGTCTCGCCGGGATGCTCGGGAGGGCCGGGCGCCACGCCGTCCGTGAAGAGGTACCAGTCGGGACGTGTGCGATGGATCTCGACCGTCGTGAGGCCCTCGTACGCGCCGTACTCCCACTCGCTCAGATCCTCGTCGACCCGTGCGTCCCCGAACCCGGCGAGTTCGGCGGTCTCCCGTGCCCGCCCGCGCGGGCTGGTGAACGCCGCGCCGATCCGGTACGTGCCGACGAGCGGCGCGAGCCTGCGCGCCTGCTCCCTGCCGTTGTCCGTGAGCGGGATGTCCGTCCAACTGGTGTGCTGCCCGGAGAGGGCCCACGGCGTCTCGCCGTGCCGGACGAGGAGCAGATCGCCCATGGTCGCGCACGTCCTGTTCTTCAGGGGGTGGCGGAACCGTCCGGTCCCGCCACCCACGAGACTGCCACGCGGTGCAGGTCACACGCGCGCGGGGGGCTCGTCAGAGGCCCTGGGGCACCCGTGCGGGGCGGCCCGAGCCGCGCGTCAGGGCGTAGCCGCCGACGCCCGCGAGCGCCGCGAGGACGCCGCCGCCCGCCGTCCACAGCCAGCGCGAGGACCACCAGCCGCCCGCCCAGCCGTCCTCCGGCTCGGTGACGGCGGCGGGGCGCTGCTTGTCCGAGCCCGCGCCCGGCACCAGCGGCTCGCCGAGCGAACCGTCCACGGCCTGCGCGCCGCCCGCGTCGGTCGTGGTGACCTTCGTCGTGACGCTCACCGGCAGGCCGAGGTCGTCGGCCTTGAGGTCCCTGACCGTGAGCCGCAGGAAGTACGTGCCCGGCAGCGGATCGTTGGCCCACTGCTCCGACCAGGCCCGCACCGTGCGCAGCGAGCAGGAGAGCGAGACCGACTCCGCGTCCTGCGCCGCGGTCCTGGTCGGCGTGCCGAGGCGGCACGCCTGACGGCGCCTGAGGCCGTCGTACACGTCGACCTGCCAGGTGGCGTCGGCGTGCCGGGCGGCGGCGTCCGGCAGCTTCACCGTGGCGTGCACGGTGGCGCGCTGCCCGGTGTCCACGGGGAACGCCCAGTACAGGTAGTCGCCCGTGGACGCCTGCGCGGTGGCCTCCTGGTCGGGGCGGATCGCGGTCGCGGTGCGGAAGGAGGTGCCCGCGTCGGTCGGCGCGTCGGACTTCTCGTCATCGGCCGATGCCACGCCCGCGAGCCCGGTCAGGCCGAGCAGGGCGGCGCCGGTCGCCACGGCGAGACGGCTCACCACACGTGTCGTACGCATCAGTTGGTCCTCCAGACCGCGAAGCGCCAGCGAGAGACCCAGCCCCAGACCAGACCGGCGACGAAGCCGGTGAGGACGAGCAGGCCGAGCAGCCACCAGCCGTGGCCGAGCCCGAAGAACGCCACGTCGGACGCCTCGTCGGGGGAGTCGACCAGATCGACGGCGAGCTCGACGGGCAGGCCCGGCGTCGTCTTCACCGAAGCGGGCGCCGAGAACGAGTTGCTGACGCGCAGACAGACCGTCTTGGCGGTGTCCTCCTCGTCCTCGTCGTCCGCCTCGGGGGTCGGGTGGCGAAGGCCCGTCGAGATCACGTCGGTGCGCCCGTCGCCGGACTCCTGGCCGCGCACGAGCTCGCGCCCGTTCGGTGTCTCGGCCCTGAGCAGTACGCCGTAGTCCGGATTGACGGCCCGGTCGGCCGCGACGCTCACGGAGGCGCGCAGCTCCTTGCCCGCGGGCACGCTCACGCGGTACCAGCGGTGCTCGCCGAACTTCTCACGGTCGGTGTAGAGGCCCGACTTCAGCTCCGGCGCCGCGGAGCACTCGGCCGCGCCCTTCGCCTCGACCGGCGTCACCACCGGGTCGGCCGCACGGTCCACCAACTGCTTGACGCGGCCCGAGAGTTCATCGGTGTGCCGGATCGAGGTGTACGTGCCGCCGGTGGCCTCGGCGATGCAGCTCAGCTGGTCGCGGGTCTTGGCGTCGGGGACCAGGCCGAGGGTGTCGATGGTGAGGTTGATGCCCTTGGCGGAGATGTCGCGGGCCACCACGCACGGGTCGAGCGGCTGGCAGGTGTCCTCGCCGTCGGAGATCAGCACGATGCGGCGGCTGCGCTCGGCGTCGTCGTCGTGGGTGAGGTCGTCGGCGGCCTTGAGCAGCGTCGGGCCGATCGGGGTCCAGCCGGTCGGCGCGAGGGTCGCCACGGCGGTCTTCGCGTCGGTGCGGCCCGCCTTGTCGAGCTGCTCCACGGGGTAGAGCAGCTCGGTGTCCTTGCAGCCCGTCTTGCGGTCGTCGCCGCGGTAGTTGGCGCCGAGGGTGCGTATGCCGAGTGCCACCTCGTCCGGGGTCGCGTCGAGGACCTCGTTGAAGGCCTGCTTCGCCGCGGCCATCCGGGACTTGCCGTCGATGTCGCGGGCGCGCATGGAGCCGCTGACGTCGAGGACGAGCTCGACCTTGGGGGAGGGTCGTGCCGGTTCGTCGCCGTCGTCGGCGGCCGCGGGGCCCGCCGTGACGAGCCCGGCGGTCAGGGCCGCGAGCAGGGCGATCGCCCAGGCCGTCGGCCGTTGTCTTGTGATCATCGCCGGATCCTATTGATCTCGGCGCACATACCCAAAACGACGTCAGATCCGTACGCAGTGCGACCGATTGACCACGTATCACGACCGAGAGAGGACTACTTCCTCAGCTCACGACCACCGAACGCGCCGCCTCCGTCCGCCTGCTTCCACCACGCCTCCGTCGCCGCCTGGTCCATGCCCCGCCAGTCCGGCGTCGCCTGGACGAGCGCACCGCCCAGGCGCCGCCCGAGGTCCACCATCGAACGACCGGAGAGCGTGCGGTCGGTGTCGTACGTGTCCAGGGCGTCCGTCCAGGTGTCCGCCGTGGCGAGTGCGGACTCCAGGACCGTGGCGTCCTGCAGTGCCTTGACCGCGCCCGCGCCGGTGTGCGGCCGGGCGACCGCCGCCGCGTCGCCGACCAGGAGCACGCGGTCGGCGGTGCAGCGCGGCGCCGTGAAGTCGTACATCGGCTGGAGGAAGAGCTCCTCGGGCGCCGTCGCGCGCAGCACCGCGCCCCAGTACGGCGGCAGGAGCTCGTCGGCGACGTACCCGAGATGGGCGGCGAGCGCGTCGGTGAGGCCGCCGGGCGGCAGGCTCGTGGGTCCGGTGAGCCGCAGGTCGAGGCCGAGGCCCAGATCGAGGTCCGCGGGCGGCGCGGTGTAAAGGACCCAGTTGACGCGGCGGCCGCCCGCGCCGTCCGGGATGCGGTAGATGATCACGTGACCGCCGGGGAAGACGGCGTACACGCAGTCCTCGTCGCCCCACAGGCCCGGATCCGCCAGACGGGCCTCGGGGAACGCGCCGCGCCAGGCGAGGTAACCGGCGTAGGCGGGGCGGACGTCGCCGAACGCGGCAGCGCGGGCCGCCGAGCGGTAGCCGTCGGCGCCGACGACGAGGTCGAAGTGCTCGGCCCCCGACGCGGTCTCGACCCGCACGCCGTCCGGAGCCGGGTGCAGGGCCGTCACGGGAGTGCCCGCGCGGAAGTCGGCGTCCGCCGGGACGCGGCTCCTCAACTCCCGCCACAACGGACCCCAGTTGTAGGTACGGAAGGGGAACGGCATGACGGCGATCTCCCGGCCCACCGGGGCGGGTGCCGCGTCGTCCCTGACGTACCAGCGCCGCCGCACGAGCTGCACCCACGGCATGCCCGCGTCCAGGTACCCGGCCGAAGCCAGCTCCGCGTAACGGGAGTCGTGCACGGCGAGCCCCACGCCGCGGTCCGCCAGATCGCCCGCCGCGCGCTCGTACACGGTGATCTCGTCCGCGCCCCCGCGGTGCGCGGCCAGCGCCGCGGCGCACCCCGCGATGCTGCCGCCCACGACGGCGACCTTGCCTCCACGCATCATGGCGCCATCCTGGCAGGCGGGGTGACCGTCTGTCAGGGCAGTGATACCCCGCGTCCGGCGAAGAACGGCTCGAACTCGTCGGCGGAGAGTTCGGCGGTACGGGAGCGGGCGTCGATGCCGGACGGGTTGTGGAAGTGCAGCAGGCCTTCGGCCGTACGCCGGGTCAGCAGGACCAGGTGGCCGCCCCTGCCGGGGGCGGGGCGGTGGGGGCGGCGGATCTCGTAGTGCACCGAGGCGATGACCTGCCGTCCCTCGTCGAGGAGCGTGATGATCTCCTCGACGGAGAGGTGGCGGTGGACCGTGGCGTCCACGCCGTGCGCCTCGCGGGCGTACTCCGCGAAGGGGGCGTAGATGAGCCCCTTGATCGCCCCGTCGACCTCCGTGTACGCGCCGTACTTCAGCGCGCCGTCCCGCAGTTCGAAGAGGGAAGGGGCGGACGGGCCGAGCGCCATTCGGTAGCACGTCAGACCGCACTTCGCCGTGGGCGGCAGGCCGGTTTGGGGGCCGCGGGCCGTCTGTGGCTGGTCGCGCAGTTCCCCGCGCCCCTTCGGGCGCCCTACTGGCGGTAGCCGCTCAGGAAGCGGCCGATGCGGCTGATCGCCGCGTCCAGGTCGTCAGCGTAGGGAAGGGTGAGGATGCGGAAGTGGTCGGGGCGGGCCCAGTTGAAGCCGGTGCCCTGGACGACCTGGATCTTCTCCTGGAGGAGCAGGTCGAGGACGAACTTCTCGTCGTCGTGGATCGGGTGGACCTTCGGGTCCAGGCGCGGGAACGCGTACAGCGCGCCCTTCGGCTTCACGCAGGAGACGCCGGGGATCTCGTTCAGCTTCTCCCAGGCCTTGTCGCGCTGTTCGCGCAACCGGCCGCCGGGCGCGGTGAGTTCATGGATGGACTGGCGGCCGCCGAGCGCGGCCTGGATGGCGTACTGCGCGGGGGCGTTGGGGCACAGCCGCATGGAGGCGAGCATCGTCAGCCCCTCCAGATAGCTCTTGGCGTGCTGCTGCGGGCCGGTCACGACCATCCACCCGGACCGGAACCCGGCCACCCGGTACGTCTTGGACAACCCGCAGAAGGTGAGGACGACGAGATCCGGGGCGAGGGCGGCGACGCTGTGGTGCACGGCGTCGTCGTACAGGATCTGGTCGTAGATCTCGTCGGCGAAGACCATCAGGCCGTGCCGTCGCGCCAGATCGAGGATGCCCTCCAGGATCTCCTTCGGATAGACGGCGCCCGTGGGGTTGTTGGGGTTGATGATCACGACGGCCTTGGTGCGGTCGGTGATCTTCGACGCCATGTCGTCCAGGTCCGGGTACCAGTCGGCGGACTCGTCGCACACGTAGTGGACGGCCTTGCCTCCGGAGAGGGTCGTCACGGCGGTCCACAGAGGGAAGTCGGGCGCGGGGATGAGGACTTCGTCGCCGTCTTCAAGGAGCGCCTGTACGGCCATGGTGACCAGCTCGGAGACGCCGTTGCCGAGAAAGACGTCGTCTACGGAGACGTCGTTCAGGCCGAGCGCCTGATAGCGCTGCGCGACGGCGCGCCGGGCGGAGAGGATGCCGCGCGAGTCCGTGTAGCCGTGCGCGTTCGGGAGCATCCGGATCATGTCCTGGACGATCTCCTCGGGCGCCTCGAAGCCGAACAGCGCGGGGTTGCCCGTGTTGAGGCGCAGGACGCTGTGGCCCGCCTCCTCCAGGGCGTTGGCGTGCTCGATGACCGGGCCCCGGATCTCGTAACAGACCTCGCTGAGCTTGCTCGACTGCCGGAACTCCATGCGGTGCGCCTCCCGTGACGTGTGTTACTTGGTTTTACCAAGCCTCCGCTTGGAAAGTCCAACAACTTGCATAGACTATGCCGCATGCCACCTCAGCCCCGGCCGCAGTCGCGGTCCCGCCGAAGCTACGACCAGTACTGCGCCGCCGCCCGCGGCCTGGACGCCGTCGGCGACCGCTGGACCCTGCTGATCGTCCGGGAACTCCTCGCGGGCCCGCGCCGCTACACCGACCTGCACGCCGACCTGCCCGGCGTCAGCACGGACGTCCTCGCCTCACGCCTGAAGGACATGGAGCAGCAGGGCCTGAGCACCCGCCGCAAACTGCCCCCGCCCGCGGCGGCGTACGTCTACGAACTCACCGACCGGGGCCGGGAGTTGCTGCCCGTCCTCCAGGCACTCGCTGCCTGGGGCGCCCCGGCCCTCGCGGAGCGCAGGCCCACGGACGCGCTGCGGGCGCACTGGTTCGCGCTGCCGCTGCTCGGCGCCCTTGCGGCGGCCGCGGTCGAGGGCGTGGTGGACGTCCGGCTGGCCGAGGGGCAGTTCCACCTGCGGCTCGCCCAGGGCGCCGAGTCCTACGGCGACGGGCCCGCGCCGGACGGGGCCGACGCGGGCATCGCCCTGGACGCCGACACCTGCGTGGCGATCGGCCGCGGCGCACTCACCGTGGTCCAGGGCGTACGGGAGGGCCGGATAGAGGTCTCCGGAGACTCCGTCGTCGCCAAGGCGCTGCGCGGGGCGTGACGGTTCCGGGCAGGCGGCGGGTCAGGGCAGGGGGACTCCGCGCGCTGCGACCCACAGCTCGTACCACTCCTCGTGGGTGAGCTCGGGCTCGCGCCCGACGGCGTCCCGGCAGGCGAGGATCCGCTCGGCCCGACTCGTGCCGATGACCGGGGCGATCCCGGCCGGGTGGCGCTGGAGCCACCACAGCAGGATCGTCTCCGGCGTCGTCCCCTTGCGCTTGGCGAGGTCGGCGACGAGCCGTGCGGCGGGCGAGTCGCCCGTGTCCGGGCCGGTGAAGCGGCCCTGGGCCAGGGGGCCCCAGGCCTGGATCCGGACGCCGTTGGCCCGGCAGTACTCGACCGTCCCGTGCGGGAAGCCGTTCTCGGTGGCGGCCGGGGTGTTCAGGAGGACGCCCGCCTCGACCCAGTCCCGGCTCGCGAGGCTCATCTCCAACTGGTTCGCGACCAGCGGGACATCGAGGTGGGCCTGTAGAGCGGCCATCTGCGCGGCGCTCATGTTCGACACGCCGAAGCGGCGCACCAGGCCCTGGCGGTGCAGGGAGGTGAGCGCCCCGGCGATCTCCGCGGGGTCCGCCAGCGGGTCGGGACGGTGCAGGAGCAGCACGTCGAGCACGTCGGTGCGGAGCCGCGTGAGGCTCTCCTCGACGCGCCGGACGATGGTCGGCCCCCGCAGGTCGTACATGCCGGGGTGGTCGCCGTCGGCCTGCCGGATGCCGCACTTGGTCTGCAGGACGACGCGGTCGCGCAGGCCGGGCGCCCTGGCGA
Organism: Streptomyces kanamyceticus; assembly: GCF_008704495.1. Lineage (NCBI taxonomy): Bacteria > Bacillati > Actinomycetota > Actinomycetes > Kitasatosporales > Streptomycetaceae > Streptomyces > Streptomyces kanamyceticus. The sequence goes on along the minus strand of NZ_CP023699.1, from coordinate 2,027,468 downwards.
GCAGTTCGCCGAAGACCGACTCGGCCTTGCCCTTCCGGTAGATGTCGGCGTGGTCGAACGTGGTGATGCCGATGGCCAGCGCGGCCTCGACGGCGACCTCCGCGTGCGCGATGTCCGCGGCGGTGTACGGCGCGGTGTCCCAGGTGCCGCCGAGCCCCATGCAGCCGTAGAGCGGCCGGCGCAGGTCGGGCAGGTCGAGCTGTGCAGTCATGTCTCTCCCTCGCTGATGACCCAGTGGGGTCACCGTAACGGCCGGGCGGCATGGACATGGCTGCGCCGTCTCAGCTCCCGGTCTCAGCTTCCGAAGGGGACGTCCTCCGTGGTGGCCATGCGGCGGGTGTCGCCGTGCGCCTCGACGAAGTCGTGGATGTGGCCGATGGCCCGCTTCGCGGAGGACTCGTCCTTGCCGCAGCCGCGGATGCCGGAGACGCCGTCGGGGTAGCAGGAGGCCCGGTGGCCGTAGATCAGTCCGTCGGCGTCGCCCCCGGCGCCGTCCAGCAGGTCCCGGGTCGCGCGGGCGTCGCCCGCGGCGGTCGTCCAGCCGAAGACGCGCGCCAGTTCGCCGCGGTCCCGTGCCTGGGCGCCGAGGCGGACCTGCTTCTGCACCTTCCCCAGAACGGTCGGCAGCTTGAGGTTGAACAGGCCCTTGTCCATGACCCGTTGGTTGTGCTTCACGGAGTCGCCGAACTCGCCGTACTGCCGCGTGACCTCGTCCGTGTCACCGCTGATGTCCACGCCTTCGAGGTCGGTGAGGCCACCCGCGACGTCCTTCCAGCCCGCTCCGCCCGCGGTGCCGTAGAACCCGTACAGGACCCGCACCCCGGCGCTCCCCAGCTTGGCGCGGGCCAGGTCGCGCAGGGCCGCGACCGAGCAGTGGCGCCGCTGCGCGTCACCGCTCGCGCAGTGGTCGGGGTTCTTGATGTCGAGCCACACGAACCCGATGTTCTTGCCCGCCCGCCGCTGCTGCGCGATCCGGTCGAACATCTCCGCCATGGTGTTCCCGGCGCTCGTCGGGAGCCCGTCGTGATCGGCCCACCAGCCCTTCTTCCAGGCGGTGGCGTCGATCTCCACGGCGTTGGCGCCGTGGTCGAGCGCCTTGTCGACGCCGTCGACGGTGAGGACGCGGTGCGCGATGGCCCAGACGGGGCGCTCGGCCCCGGGCTTGACGCCGGACGCGGAGGCGTGGCCGGTGGTGGCGGCAGCCGCGGACGGGGCGGCGAGGGTCATCACCAAGGCGCCGCACGTCAAGGCGCCGCACGCGGCGGTCAGCGTCGCGGCGATGGTGGTCGAGCGGGGGCGGTCCCGATATATCAAGGTTGTCTCTCCATCCGTTCCTGTGCGCTCGGCCGCCTGCCCGTCCCGCCCCAGGTCAAACACCCTTTCCGTATGTCATCGCAGCTCGCGGCCGCCTCAGACGCCGTCCTTGTGCCCGTTCGCGACGAGCAACTCCGCCATGCTCTTGTGGGCGGGGGCGGCCTCGGCGTTGCTCTCGTCGTGGAACATCCTGAGGTACTGGATGAGGACACCCACGCAGGTGTCCCGACCGTCGTACTCCGCGTTGTCGACGAGTCGACAGTCACGCGAGATCTCCCTGATCCGCCCGTCGGGAGCGCTGTACAAGGGGTGCCAGATCAGCTTCACGTCCGGGTTCAGCCGCTGGATCTCCCGCAGGTGCGGGACTTCAAGGCGGATGAGGATGCTGTCCGGGGAGTAGGCCCGCACGAAGATGTGCACGGGGCCGGTCGCGCGGGACACGAAGGCCTTGGAGAGGATGCTCCACATCGGCCCCGTCAGCTTCCAGTTCGGATTCAGCTCCAGGACGTTGAGCACGCTGCCGATCCGGGTCCGCGCCAGTGGCGTGTGGCCTTTCTCGTACGCGTACTCGCTGGTCTCGATGCCGCCCGCCCACAGGGCCATGGTGGGCGTGTCGATCTCCAGATGCTCGGTCATGAGCTTGACGAACTCGTGGTACCACGAGTTCGTCGCACGGAGCTCGCGCTGCTCCTGGCGGTCGTTCGTCTTCGCCATGGCCTCGTCGTTCAGCGCGCCCTGCGAGTCGACCCCGCCGAGCAGCAGTTGCCAGGCGGCGTCGGCCTCGGCCTGCGGGATGCCCGCGGCCCTCGTGAGCTCCTGGTACGTCGCCCACTCGGGGTGCTCGGTGGGCCTCGTGGCGTAGTGCTCGGCCGGATCGCCCGTCTGGCGCTGCACCCAGCGGGTCACCGCCGCGTTCCCCGCGCGCCGCTGCAGCGCGGCCAGGCCGGTGGGGCGCGCCCCACGCCCGGCGGCGGCCTGCGGTGCGGCGGCCTGCGGTGTCGTCTGCCGCTCTGCGGCTCTCTGTGTCGCGCGCACGCTTTCGCTGCCCCTCTGTGATGCCCTTTGTGGTGCCCTTCCGACCCCGATCCTGCCGAGCCTAGGGGCGGCGGCAGCGGCCGGACGAGGTCCGGGAGGGCAGACCCCTGGGCACGCCAAGCCCTTCGGCAAGTCCGCCCCGCCTGGCTGGCTTTGGAGCCGTGGCCGTATAAATCAGTGAGGAGATCGGCCCGCTGCGGCGTCTGAGGGCCATCGTCAACGTTCGAGAGTGGAGTGGCCCATGTACAGCGGCAACGGCAGCGGCAGCGAAGGCGCGAGTGCTCGGATCGACACCTCGACGGCTCATTCGGCGCGGGTGTACGACTACATCCTGGGCGGCAAGGACCACTACGCCGTCGACGCCGAGGCGGGCGACAAGATGTGCGAGCACTGGCCCGCGCTTCCGGTGCACATGCTGGAGAACCGCCGGTTCATGCACCGCGCAGGGCACTACCTGGCCAAGGAACAGGGCATCCGGCAGTTCCTCGACATCGGCACGGGTCTGCCCACGGCCCCCAACCTGCACGAGGTGGCGCAGCAAGTGGCGCCGGAGTCGCACGTCGTCTACGTCGACAACGACCCCATCGTCCTGGCACACGCGCGTGCCCTCCTCCAGGGCACGCGCGAGGGCGCGACCGCGTACATCGACGCCGACATGCACGACCCGGACGCCATCCTGGACAGCCCGGAGTTCCGTGAGCTGATCGACCTGGGGGAGCCGGTGGGTCTGATGATCATCGGCATACTCCACTTCATCCTGCCGCCGGACGACGGCCTCCTGGTGCGCCGCCTGCTGGAACCGCTGCCGTCGGGCAGCTTCCTGGCGATGACCATCGGAACCGGGGACTTCGCGCCCGGCGAGGTGGGCAGGGTGGCCGAGGAGTACGCGCAGCAGGGCATGCCGATGGCCCTGCGCGACCTGGCCACCGCGACCTCGTTCTTCGACGGGATGGACCTGGTGGACCCGGGCGTCACCCAGGTCCACAAGTGGCGCCCCGGCCCCGAGCAGGACGGCGTCGACGACCGCGCCATCGCGATGTACGGGGCGGTTGCTCGCAAGCGCTGAGGGGCGTGCGGCCGGGGGCGACCAGCTTGCGGAGCCAGCTTGCCGTGCTGTCGCAGGAGAGTGGGGGGAAGGGCCTTTGAAAGGCTTGAGACGGGTCGTCGTGACCCGCTATGTCGCACCACGCTGAGGAACGGACATCGAGGGCCCGGGCCGCCCGCTTGTGCACTGTGCGGGCCGTGCCTGCCGGTCAAGGGCACCTTCGGCGGCGCATCACGCCGACCGTCGGTCACCCGGTCCACGGCGTCCCGTACGGTCGACCTGTGATGATCGAATCGGGCACCCCACGTCGTCTCGGCCTCCCTGCCTCCGCAGCGCGGTTGCGCTTCGACACGGAGCTCCAGGAGGTCGGCGGCGGGCCGCGGCGCCGCTTGCTCATGCTCGACGACGAGCCTGCCTTCGAGCTCAGCTTCTACTGCGGAACGTGCCCGTTCCTGTTCCGCCGGCTGGAAGGCGCGAGGGAGAAGTTGTCCTTGGAGGGCGTGCAGGAACGGCTCACCGGCGCGCTGGAGGTTCCGGACGACGGTGGAGTGATCGACGCGTTCGGCACGTTGCTGCCGCAGGGCGAGTACCTTCCCCTGCTCCTGGATGTGGAGCCCCGGTTGGTCGTCCCCGGCAAGGAAGGCGATTACTTCAGCGGCGAGCAGGTCACGACGTGGGGTGTCGATCAGTTCTGGGGCCTCCCGGAGTACCCGCACACCCCGTACTACCGAACCTTCGAGACCGCCGTCGACGCGGACGCCCACCTCTACGAGTTCGTCGTGCCCATGGTGCCCCCGACGTGGAACGAGAGGGAGCGCGTCGAGGAGTACGTCGCGCTCATGGGGCGGGGAACGGTGCCCACGGCGGTGGCGATCTCCACGCTGGACGTGTGCGAACCCGCCTCCGGGATGCCGATCGATCACTACCAGCACTGGGGCCTGACGCACTTCCTCCTCGACGGCCACCACAAGCTGGAGGCCGCTGCCACGGTCGGCCGGCCCGTGCGGATCCTCTCCCTCCTGGCCCTGGGCGAGGGCCTGGCAGGAGCGGACGACTGTGCCCGGCTGCCGGCCCTGCGCGCCCGGCCCCGTTCGGCCCGGCCGAGCGGAACCTGAACCAGCGAACCTGAACCAGCGCCGACGATCACGGACACCGCGCCGCTCGGCGGACTCACTCCGGGTCGCCGCGCGCGCAGTCGGCGACCGACAAGTAGGTCAAGCAAGCAGCTCCAGTACGGCACGCAAGCGCGTCCAACCGATCCGAAGGGGGCAACTGCGGCTGCTTTCGCCTCAAGTCGCATCGGGCGGCGGCGTGACTCCTAGAGTCCCCGCCGGGGCCGGACAACCAGCCTTCACATCTCTCGGAGGAGGACCCGTGACCAGTGTGGAAGTGTCCCTCAAAACCCTGCTGACCGAGGCCGAAGGAGCACTCGGAGCCGCCGTCGTCGACTACACGAGCGGCATGGCGCTCGGCACGTTGGGCGGCGGCAAACACCTGGATCTGAACGTCGCGGCGGCCGGCAACACCGACCTGATCCGCGCCAAGGTGCGCACCATGGAGCTGCTGGGCCTCAAGAGCGAGATCGAGGACATCCTCGTCACCCTGGGTACCCAGTACCACCTCATCCGTCCGGTGACAGGAAGGTCGGGGAACGGTCTCTTCATCTATCTCGTCATCGACAAGGCCCGGTCGAACCTCGCCATGGCGCGCCATCTCCTCAGGCGCACCGAGGAGCAGCTCGAGGTGTGAGCTCCGGCGCTCTTTCTACGCCCGCTACTTGAAGACTTCTTCAAGCCACTACCTCTGCATCTTCCGAAGTCTCGGATCGAGTGACCCGGGCCGGGGAGGATGGGATGTCACGCCGGGCGCGGCGGCGGTCAGGGCCGCCGCGCCCCCATCTCAGGGCCTCATCCGCGTCAGGAGAGTGAGAGATCCCGTGCAGGCGCCCCTCTACCAGGTCAAAGCAGAGTTCTTCCGCATGCTCGGGCACCCGGTCCGCATCCGCGTCCTGGAACTCCTCCAGAACGGGCCGGTATCGGTACGGGACCTGCTCATCGAGATCGACGTCGAGCCCTCGAACCTCTCTCAGCAACTCGCCGTACTGCGCCGCTCCGGCATCGTCGTCTCCACCCGCGAAGGCACGACCGTCACGTACGCCCTGGCCGGTGGCGACGTCGCCGAACTCCTGCGTGCGGCACGCCGCATCCTCACCGAACTCCTCGCCGGCCAGACCGCCTTGCTGGCCGCACTCCAGGACTCCGAGCAGCCCGTACAACCCGCCGCGCACTCACCTCAGCCCTGACTTCAGACGTGCCGGCGGCCCCCGTCCGTGTTCCGTTCAAGGGGCGCTGTCTCAAGCGGTGGCAACGACGGCTCAACACCACCCACGAAGGACGGCTTCCATGTGTTGCGGCACGCCCGTGCCTCGTTCATGCATGCTGGAGTCCGGAGGCAAGGGGGGCACGTACGTCGTGAAGTCGCCTACTTCGGCTCGCTGACCATGGCGTTTGAGCTCCGGAGGTGGCCTGAACTGGGGCGACGCTTCTTTCTGAGTCTTTCGCGCTCGTTCAGCCTTGTGCGGCTGATTCTCCGTGGTCCGCGATCAGCGGTGAGCCGTCCTGGCCCACCATGACCATGGTCAGCAGGCCGAACGCCATCCACGCGCCCAGGCCGCAGCTGCCGACGAGGTCGGAGGCGTCGCGGCGCTTCATGGCGTCACCAGTAGCGGACGCAGGCGGGTGGCCGCGAGCCGAGGCGCCAGGCGCTGCGCACGCCTGCGTGTGGTCGGCAGGACGAGCAGTACGGTGAGGGTGCCGGCCACGGCGCCGGCCAGCACGTCGTGGGGATAGTGCGCGCCGACCCAGACGCGGGAGACCGCCATGGCTCCCGCGGCCACGATCGCGACGGCGCCGAGTCTGCGGGACACGAACAGCAGGGCGACGGCCGCAGCGGTGGCGATGGCCGCGTGGTTGCTGGGGAAGGACCAGTCGCCGGGCGCAGGGCACGCCTCCAGCGTGGTGACGTGCAGGCTCTGGCAGGGTCGGTCCTCGCGCACCACCAGCTTCAGTGCCGCGTCCACGGCGAAGGCCACGACCACGACCAGCGGCACGGCGAGCGCCGTCGCCGCCGCGCCCGCGCTCACCCGGCGTGCCCGCCACCAGGCGATGACCATGAGGACGGCGAACAGGGCCAGTCCGTACGTCGACCATGCCGCGACGGTGTCGTTCAGCCACGGCGGAGCATGCCCGGCCAGATGCACGACAGCGGTGGTGGGCGAGCCGTCGATGGACGAGCCGTCGAAGGCAATGGTCATCCCAGGGTCTCCTCTTCCGTTGCTTTCTGCCCGGCTGCGCGAGCTCCCCGGCGCGAGCGAAGGACCTCGGTAACGAGCGGAATCAGCGACAGGGCCACGATCACCGCGACCAGCGGAAGCAGGTACCTGTCCACGTTCGGCACGGAGGATCCCAGGGCGTAGCCGGCCAGGGTGAGACCGATGCTCCACGCCAGTCCGCCGATGACCTGCCAGAGCGTGAACGTCCGCACCGGGACCCGAAGGGCACCCGCCATCGGGTTCAGGACCGTGCGCACCACTGGGACGAAGCGGGCCAGCACGATCGCCTTCGCATGCCCGTAGCGGGCAAGAAGTTCTTCCGCGCGTCGCGCCCCTACATGCAGGCGGGACGAGTGGCTGCGGGCCAGCAGAGCGCCGCCCGCTCTGCGGCCCAGCAGATAGCCGCACTGCGAGCCCGCCAGCGCCCCCACCGCCGCGGCGGCCAGGAGCGGGGCGAGGGAAAGCCTCAGGCCGCGATCGGCGCTGCCGGTACACAGCAGCCCCGCCGTGAACAGCAGCGAGTCTCCCGGCAGGAAGAAGCCGATCAGTAGTCCTGTCTCGGCGAACAGCACCACACCCACGCCCAGCGCGCCGAACGCGGACAACAGCGAGCGCGCGTCCAGCACATTGACGGCGAGCTGCGACGACAGGTGCAGGACTGGGGTCATCGTCGGGCTCCCTCGTGGTGCGTCGCGCCGGATGTTCCGGTGCGGCAGCACCCGGCCAGTGACTACAATCCTGTAGACGGTCTACATTACTGTAGACGCTTGGGCGGTGAGGAGCGTTCCCATGACCGAGGCGAGGGACGAGCGGCGGCCGGCGGGCGAGTTGGAGACCGCCGTCATGGCGGCGTTGTGGGCCGCCGAGACCCCGCTCACGCCCGGACGGCTGCAGAGCGAACTCGGCTTCGGCCTGGCCCGTACGACGGTGGCGACGATAGTGAGCCGCCTGCACGAGAAAGGGCTCGTCCGCCGGGAGCGGCAGGGACGCGGCTACGCCTACGCCCCCGTACAGGACGCTCCCGGGCTGACCGCCCAGCGCATGCACACCGAACTCGACCGGGACACCGACCGGGAGACGGTTCTGGCCCGCTTCGTCGCACAGCTCGCCCCCGGTGACGAGGAAGTCCTGCGCCGGCTTCTGGAGGGCGACGAGGGATGATCGCCGTGCTGCTCGTTCCCCTGGCCCTGACCTTCCTCGCGCCGCCGCTGGCCCGCCGGACGCTGGACCGGTTCGCCCCTGTCGTCGCGCTGCGGGTGCTCACCGCCTCCGCCCTGGCGCTGGCGGGAGCCTGCGTCGCGGCGCTGGGCGCTCTGGTCCTGACCGGACTACTCAAAGTTCCCGCGTTCGCCGCCCTGGGCGACCTCGTCCACCCCCTGCGTACCTCGTCGGACTATGTGGTCCTTCCTTTGGCGGTCGCGGCGACCGGAGTGCTCACCCTCAGCGTGCTGACGCTTCTGCGCTCGGCCGTCCGGCAGGTCCGCGCGCTGCGCGTCGCCCGTAAGCAGGTCGAGAGCCGACCCGCCGTGGGCGATCTGTGTGTGGTCGAGTCGTCGCACGCGGACGCGTACGCTCTGCCCGGACGCCCGCATCGCATCGTCGTCACCACCGGCATGCTGCGCAGCCTGGGCGCCGCCGAGCGCGAGGCCCTGTTCGCCCACGAACGTGCGCACAACCGGGGCGGGCACCACTACTTCTTGGCCGCCGCGGAGTTCGCGGCCCCTTGCCATCCCGCGCTGCGCGCTGTGCGTGGGACCATCCGGCTCGCCGCTGAGCGGGCCGCCGACGAGGCTGCCGCCACCGCCGTAGGTGACCGGCGACTGATCGCCACGGCCATCGCCCGGGCCGCCCTCGCCGGGCACGCCGCCCCCTCGACCCGACCGGACTTCGCCCCCGCGGCGACGACCGGCCCCGTGCCGCAGCGGGTCGCCGCCCTGCTCACGCCGCCCGAGGGGCACTCCAGTGCCGCGCGCTGTGCCGCGCTCCTCCTCGTGGCCTGCACCGCCGTGTCCGTCACCGCCGGAGCGGCCGGTGCCGTCACCTTCCACCACGCGGTCGAGGTCGCCCAGGGCGAGAACAGGCCATGACCGGCGCGGCTCCGGTGAGCGGCGAGAGGACGGCGCGTGCGGCCGGGCCCGCTTGCCGTGGGCTCGGCCGGCCTTGGCAACTCGCCGTCACCGTGGCTGTGTTGGCCGCGGTCGCCTGGGGCCTGGCCGCGCACCGGCGCACGATGGACGCCGGTGCCGACCAGCTCGCCGGTGCCGACCGGGACTGGCTCCTTGCGGCCGCGGCGGCGACGCTGGCGACCTGGGTGTGCGCGGCGATCACTCAGCAGGGCGCGGTGGTCGAACGCCTGCCCGCTCGGCGTCTGGTGGCCGCGCAGTTCGCGGCGTGCGCGGCCAACCACGTACTGCCCGCAGGGGTCGGCGCGAGCCTGGTCAACCTGCGCTTCCTCACCCGCTGCGGGCTCTCCACCACCCGCTCGGCCACCGCACTCGCGGTCAAGGCCGCTGTCGGCGGCCTGGTCCGCCTCGCGCTGGCGATCCTGCTCCTGCTGACCTCGCCCCGCGTTCCATCGCTCTCCCCGGCCATCTCCCGCCCCACTCTCGCGCAAGGGGCTGTCGGCTGCGTCGTCCTCGCCGTCTCGGCCCTGATCCTGTACGGGCCCGTGCGTCGCCGCGTGCGGGAGGCGGCGCGGCAGGCGCTTGCCGACGTACGGGCTGTGCACGGCAAGCGGTCCCGGGTCTGCGCCCTGTGGGGAGGCTCCCTCGGCTTCGCCCTGCTGCATGCCGCCGTGCTGGTCGCTGTGGTGCGGGCGCTGGACGTCTCCGTGCCCGCCGAGCACGTCATGCTGGCCTATCTCCTGGCCAGCGGGGCCGCCGTGCTGCTGCCGACGCCGGGTGGCCTGGGTTCGCTGGACGCGGCGCTCGTGCTGACGCTCACCGCGGCAGGGACCTCTGGCACCGTGGCCCTGTCGGCGGTTTTCGGCTACCGCTTCCTGACGGCCTGGCTGCCGCTGTTTCCGGGGCTGGTGGTCTGGGGGTGGATGGTCCGGCGCAGCGTGCTGTGACCAGGGCGGCTCAGGGTTCCAGACGGTAGCCGTGTCCGCGCAGCGTGGTGATGCGGGGCAGCCGGGCGCGGGCGCCGGCGGCCTGTGTGAGGCGGCGGCGCAGACCGGCCATGGTGACGTCCAGGGTCTTGGTGGAGCCGAACCAGTTCTCGTCCCACACCTCGGCCATCAACGTCTCTCGGGAGACGGCGTCCCCCACGTGCTGGGCGAGGACGGCCAGCAGGTCGAACTCCTTGGCGCGCAGGGCGACCTCGTCGCCGTCGAGCGTGCAGCGGCGGGCGGAGACGTCGAGGACGAGATCGGCCAGGCGCACCGGTTCCTGCGGCGGTGCCGGGACGGTGCGGCGGCGTAGGTGGGCGCGGAGCCGGGCGAGCAGCACGGACAGGCTGAACGGCTTGACGAGGTAGTCGTCGGCTCCCGCGTCCAGGCCGGCGATCACGTCGATGTCGTCGGTGCGGGCGGTGAGGATGATGATCAGCAGGTCGGGCCGGCGGGCGCGCAGGACGCGGGCGACGTCGAGGCCGTCCATGTCGGGCAGGCCCAGGTCGAGGAGGAGGACGTCGTAGGCGGATTGCGTGGCCTCTGCCAGGGCGGCCGAGCCGGTCCGGCTCCAGCTGGACCGGTAGTCGCTGCCGCGCAGGCCGCTCACCAGGTGGCGGCCGATGGTGTCGTCGTCCTCGACGATCAGGACGCGGGGGCGGCTGGGGTCCGGGACGGCGGGCGTGGGCATGGCCGACAGCGTAGGAGCGGACGGCCAGATGCGCGGGTACGGCGCGGTCACAGGTCGCGCAACTCCTCGACGGCCGGGCGCCGCGCGCGACGGATCCCGTTGAGGGCGGCGGCCAGCACGGCGGCGACGGCGGTGCTCGCGGTGAGGGTCAGGTAGGCGGCCGGGACCGAGAGCGAGGCGGGCGGCGGGTCGAAGACGCCGGTAAGGACCTTGACCAGCATCTCCGACAGGGCCCAGCCGATCAGCGCACCACCCGCGAGCCCACCGGCGATCAGCAGCAGCGCCTCGGTGAGGACCATGCCGCGCAGCTGGCCGCGGCGGGCGCCGAGCACGGTGGCGATGGCGAAGGTACGGCGGCGTTCGGCGAGCCCGAGGGCGAGGACGAGTCCGCCCGCTCCGGCGGCGAGCAGCACGGCGAAGGCGAGTTCGATACGGGTCAGGCCGGCCAGGTCGACGGAGGTGAGGCTGGTGCCGACGGTGCCGCGGGTCTGGGTGAGGTCGGTGACCGTGGCGCGGGTGCCCAACTGTGTGCGCAGGTGCGCGGCGACCTGCTTCTGGTGGGTGCCGCCGGTATCGAGCAGGAACGCGCCGATGGCGTCGCTGCCGGTCGCCTTGGTGATGTACGCGGCGTTGGCGACGAAGAAGCTGTCCTTGGGCGCGGTGGGGAACTCCTTGGCGATGCCCGCGTAGTGGAAGGGCACGGTGCGCAGGGACTTGGTGCGGGCGTCCTGGATGCGCAGGTTGACGGTGTCGCCGACCGAGAGCTGGAAGTCGTGCACGGTCTCCACGCTGACCAGGATGTTGTCCGGGCGCTGGGCGAGGCGGCGCATGAGCTGGTGGGCGGTGCCGCCGGAGAAGTAGGCGTCTTGGAGGGAGGTGGCGTGGGCGATGGTGTCGGGGCGGACGCCGTAGAGGTCCTGGAGGTCGGGGCCGACGTAGGCGAAGCGGTGCTGGAGCGGCTCGACGTGGCGTACGCCGGAGACCTTCAGGGTGTCGGCCGCGCCGGGCGGGACGTGGGCGGCGGGCGGCTCGGTGACCGTGACGTCGGCGCCGTTGGTCAGCCGGGCGTCGGCCTCGGCCTGCTGGTGGTAGGTGGCGTTGAAGACGGCTGTGGAGATCGCGAAGGACACCGCGAGGGCGAGCAGCACCGCCGAGCGGGCCAGCGGGCGGCGGCGCCGGGCCAGGACGGCTGCCGTGGTGTCGGCGAGGGTGGCGGTCAGCGGGCGGGCCAGGCGGGTGATCACCGGGCGGCCGTAGGTGAGGGCGAGCAGCGTCAGGCGCCAGACCAGCAGCGCGGCGCCGATCCACAGCAGCGCCGGGCCCAGGAAGGCCCAGTACGAGACGGACAGAGCGGGCACGCCTTCCGGGGCGAGGACGAGGGCGTACTGGTTGCCCGAGGAGGCGCGGAAGACCAGCCAGGAGCCCACGAGCAGGACGAAGTCCAGGCCGTAGCGCAGCCACCAGGGCGAGCGCGCGGAGCGCCCGCCGCTCTCCTTGCGGGTGTCGGCGACGCTGGCCGACCGCAGGTCGCGCACGGCCGGAGCGAGGACCGCGCCGGCGGCCACGACGATGCCGAGGACGAAGGCGAGTCCGCACCACACCACCCAGGTGCCCGCGCCCGCACCGAAGGACCAGGCGCCGAAGGCCAGATGTCCGGTCAGCGCCGCGACGCCCAGGCCGACGAGCCCGCCCGCGGCGCCCACCAGGGCGGCCTCCAGAGAGGCGAGCGCGGTGATCTGACGGGGCCGCAGTCCACGCAGCCGCAGCAGGCCCTGCTCCTGACGGCGCCTGGCGCCTCCGGCCGATGCCACCGCGCCGGTCAGCGCGGCGGCCAGGATCGCGCCGGGCACGCCGAGGAAGAGGAACAGGATCTGGGCGTAGAGGGCGTCCTGGCGGGCGGAGTCGAGGGCGGCACCGAGGTTGTCGCCGACCAGTGCCGCGCCCGCTGCCTGGGCCTCCAGATGATGGGCGGCACCGGTGACCGCGGTGAAGGCGGCGGCCGGGTCGGCGGGCAGCTGGGCGTCACGGGCGGCATGGACCTGAGTGCTCAGGTCACGCGCGCCCCGGGTCAGGGAAGTGAACCGTTCGGAGGGCAGCAGGATGACGTTGTCGGGGGGCGCGGTCGGCTGGGACTGGGAGGGGGCGCCGACCTTCTGGAACAGGGAGTCGGCCTGCGGCAGGTCCACCACACCGTCCACCCGGACCTGCCGCGCTCCGATGCCCGGCAGCCGGATGCCGACGCTGTCGCCGGGGGCGGCGTGCAGGTTGGCGGCGGTCTGCTGGGCGAGCAGGACGCCGGTGGGGGAGCCGGACAGGAGGCGGATCGCGTCCGGGAACAGCCTTGGGTAGCCGGACGGGAGGCCGAGGGCCATGCCGGGTCCTGTGGTCTGCGTGCTGCCCTGGACCTGGGCGGTGAAGCCGGCGGTGCGGGCGTACCCGACCGGGAGGGCGGCGCGCGTGCCGGGCGCCTTGCGGACCTGCCGGAGCACGGCGGCGGGATCGGCGCCGGGCTGCACCTCGACCTGCCAGTCCACGGCGACCGCGCGGACGGCGCGCTGGGTCATGGTCGCCTTCGAGGCGGTCAGGAAGGAGCCGAGGGAGGCGATCAGAGCGACCGCCAGCGCGATGCCGGCGACGGCGGCCAGCAGCCGTCCGGCGCGGTGGCGGAGCAGGCCGCCCGCCCACGAAGTGATCATGAGCAGTCCTCCGTGTCCGCGATGTCGGCCGTGTTCTCCCGCGCGAGCAGCCGCCCGTCGCGCATGACCCGACGCACGGGCAATCGGGCCGCGACGGCCGGGTCGTGGGTGGTGACGACGAGGGCCGCGCCCGTGTGGTCCGCCACCGCAAGCAGTGCGTCCAGAACCCGGGCGCCGGTGGCGTGGTCGAGGCGGCCGGTGGGCTCGTCGGCCAAGATCAGGCGCGGCTCCTGGGCCAGTACGCGGGCCACGGCGACGCGTTGGGCCTGGCCGCCGGATATCTCCTCGGGCAGCCGGTCGGCCAGGTCGGCCGCGCCGACCAGGGCGAGGGCGTCGGAGACCGTCCGGCGGGTCTGCGCAGGTGGGCGGCCGGCGAGGGCGAGGGGCAGCGCGGTGTTCTCCGCGACGTCGAGGGCGGGGATGAGGCTGTCGGCCTGGAACACCAGGCCGATGTCGGTCCTCCCGGCGAGGCCGGGCCGGGTGACGGTGCCGCTGGTGGGGTGTTCGAGCCCGGCCAGCAGATGCAGCAGCGACGACTTTCCCGACCCCGACGGGCCCACGACGGCCAGCCGGTCGCCGGGCATGATGCTCAGGTCGGCGCCGTGCACGGCCACCACGGCCGTGGGGCCGCGGCCGAAGGTCAGCGCCGCGTCCGCGCAGACGACGAGGGCGTCACGGGCGGACATCGTCGGCCTCCCGCGGCCCGCTCCGGGCGGACGCCTCGCCGACCCGGCCGTCGGCCAGGGCGATGACCCGGTCGGCGCCGCGGACCACCGCCGGGCTGTGCGTGACGATCAGCACGGCACAGCCGCCCGTAGCCCGCTCCCGGATCATCCGCAGCACCACCTGCTCGGCAGCGCCGTCGAGTTCGCCGGTCGGCTCGTCGGCAAGGAGCACAGTCGGTGAGTTGGCGAGGGCGACGGCCAGGCCGGCCCGGGCCAGTTCACCGCCGGACAGCTGGCGCGGCAGAGCCCGGATCCGGTCGGCGAGACCCACCTGGTCGAGCAGCGCCTGCGCACGTGCCGCGGGCCGCCCGCGCACGGCCCGCTGGGCCAGGCGGATGTTGTCCCGCACGGTGAGGTGCGGCAGCAGGTTGCGGCTCTGCAGCAGGACGCCGATGTGACGGGCGCGCAGCCGATCCCGCTCGGGCCCCGACCGGTGACTGATGCGGACCCCGGACACCTTGACCTCGCCGCCCGACGGCTCGTCGAGCCCGGCCAGGCACGCCAGCAGGGTGGACTTGCCCGCCCCCGACGGGCCGACGACGGCGACCGTCTCACCGCGCCGCACGCGCAGCGACACCCCGCGCAGCGCCAGGGTCTCCTCTTCGCCCGCCCGGTAGAAGCGGTACAGCTCGCGGGCGGACAGCGCGTCGTCGCGTTCGTAGGACGGTCGGTCGGGCACGGCACTCACCGCCACGCGAAGGAATCGCTGACGATCCGCCACGGATCGACGTTGTCGGCGTTGAGCGGACCGGACAGCGTCACATCGACCTCGTGCCCCTGCCGGAAGAAGGCGTACCGCTCGAACGCGTCCCGCACCACCTTGCCGGTGACCGGGTCCTTCGCGGAGTCACCCTGGTAGGTGAGCCGGACGACGCGACCGGCATGACGGCTCACCTCGGTCACCTTCGGGGTCGCGAACTTCGCCACTTGGTCCTTGAGTTGGGGCGCCACCGTATGCGTGACGGCGTCGACCGTGGGTCGGGCCGTAGCGGTGCCCGACGTGATCCGGACCGTGTTCAGCTTGTCCGTGAACACCGTCGTCGCGCCCTTCTCGGTACGCGCCCACCCCTCGGGCACCTTGACCGTGAAGCCGTTGAACCCGGTAAAAGCGCTGCCGGGCCGGTACGCCACGTACACCTGGTTGTCGGGGATGTCGCCCGGCGGATTCGACTCGGTGGGCGCCGGGCCGGCCTGCGAACTCCCGCCTCCTGCGGGCGAACTGGCGGGAGAAGACGACGCGGACCGGGTGGACGGGGACGAGCCCGAGTGCGTCCCGGACGACCCGGAACATCCGGCGACCCCGGCGGCGGCCGCCGCCGCGACCAGCGACAGACCGACGGCGGACGTGCGTGCGAGTGCCATGGCCACTGCCCTCCCGGGAGCGTGCGAGCGAATGTCGCTTCGGTCATGCCACCGACGCTAGAGAGCGACCGGTTAAGGCCCGGCACGCCGACGGTTAGCCGACGGCAAAAGCGCGTGGCACCGGACCGGAACACCCGCACAGCCCGCAGGATGAGGGCATGAGACAGCGTGTGGTGCGTGTCGCCCTCACCGCCGCCCTGGTCGCCGTGGTCCTCCTCGCCGTCCCGCTGGCCTTGGTCATCCGGTCCTCGCTCTACGCCGACCAGCGCGACGCCTTGGAGCGGGCCGCCCTGTCGGCCGCGGTGCGGGTCAACACCGACTACCTGAGCGGAGACCCGGCCGAACTGCCCGCGCCACCGGACGGTGGACACCTGGGCCTGTACGACACCCACCTGCGGCTGCGGGCGGGCGACGGCCCGGCGACCGGCGACGCCCCCGTGCGCCGCGCCCTCGGCGCGACGGTGGTGCGCGCCGACTCGGCCGGCGACCTGACGGTCACGGTGCCGGTGCCGCACGCCGAACAGGTCATCGGCGTCGTCCGCGCCTCCTCACCCGCCGACGCCGTACGCGACCGGGTCCTGGCCGCATGGGCCGCGCTCGCGGGAGCCTGCGCCCTCGCCCTGAGCGCGGCCGTCCTGCTCGCCCGCCGCCAGGCGCGAGCCCTCGCCACCCCACTGGAGGACCTCTCCCGCCACTGCCGGGCCGTTACGGACGGCGACCTGAGCGCGCGGGCCGCCCCCAGCAGCATCAGCGAGATCGACCAAGTGGCCCACACACACAACGAGATGCTGCACAGCCTCACCGAACTCCTGCGCCACGAGCGGGACTTCACCACCAACGCCTCCCACCAACTGCGCACCCCGCTCACCGGACTGCAGCTCACCCTGGAAGCGGGCCTCACCCAAGGCGACGCCCGGCTGCGCCCCGTCGTCGAGGAGGCGCTGGCCACCACGCGCCGCCTGCACGACACGGTGGAGGAGGTGCTGCGCCTGTCCCGCTCCCGCGGCCTTCCCCACGCCGTCGCCCCGGACATGGCGGTGTCCCGTCTCGTACGTGACCTCGAGGGACGCTGGCACGGCCTGCTCGCCCGCGACGGCAGACGGCTGGAGTGCACGACCGAAGGCGTCGCCGACGACGCCCGGGTCCCGGGCGCCCCTCTCGCGGAGATCCTCGGCGTCCTGCTGGACAACGCGCGCGTGCACGGGCGGGGCACCGTGCGCCTGACGGTGCGCGACCTCGAGGACGCGCTGGCCTTCGACGTGACGGACGAAGGCGGGATCGAGCAAGACCCGGCGCATCTCTTCGACCGTGGGCACAGCGACGGCGGCCAGGGAGCGGGCATCGGCCTGGCCCTCGCCCGCGACCTGGCCCTCTCTCTGGGCGGCAGGCTTTCCCTGACGGGCCGCCGGCCGAGTACGTTCACCGTGCTGGTGCCGGTGCGCGGCGGCGAGCCGCAGGACGGCGGCTGACGACCTGGTGCCGGGCACCCGCTGTCCGGGGTCCCGGTGGACGAACTTCGGCTCCTCGCCCGCCGCCACCGAGGTGATCGAACTGGTCGGCTCGGCCGGTCGCGCCGGACCGTCGCGGTTCGGCAGCAGGGCAGGGGAGTGCGGGGCCAGTGCCTTTCACGGCCGTCAAGCGGCTGATCAGAGCAGATGGAGAACCGGGACCGGAGTATCTAGGGTCAGCACGTGGCTTTCATCATGGTGTGCGAAGACGACGCGGCGGTCCGCGGCGTCCTCAAGCGCGCCCTGGAGTACGACGGCCACACCGTCTCGGTCGCCGCCACGGCCGACAGCCTGCTGCGGCAGCTCGCACCGGCGCCCCAGCTGGTCGTCCTGGATCTCGGGCTCCCGGACGCCGACGGCCGCGACGTCTGCCTGGCCCTTCGGGCGCGCGGTGTCGACGTGCCGGTGCTGATGCTCACCGCGTTGGACGGCCTGCATCACAAGGTGGGCGGCTTCGAGGCCGGCACCGACGACTACATGACCAAACCCTTCGACGTCCCGGAACTGCTGGTCCGGGTCCGGGCCCTCCTGCGCCGGGCCACCGTGGCGCCCGCGACGCGCCGCGAGGTCGTCCTCGATCCGGCGAAGCACGTGGTGTCCTACGGCTCGGTGAGCGAGAGCCTGACGCCGACCGAGTTCCGGCTGCTGGGCCGCCTGATCGCCTCGCAGGGCGACGCGGTACGCCGCCACGCCCTCATCGCCGCCGGCTGGCCGCACGGAGCGCAGGTCAGCGAGAACACCCTCGACTCCTTCGTGCGCCGACTGCGGAGCAAGCTGGGGCCGCTGGGCGTGGCCGAGCGTCTGGTGACCGTCCGCGGCGTGGGCTACCGATGGCAATGACGGGATTCCGCAGCAGGGTCGTCGCGCTCACTGTGCTGATCGCCACCGCCGTGGTCGCGGTCCTGGTCGTGGTCTCGCACGTGCTGCTGAGCCGGGTGACGGACGCGGACGCGCATGACCTGGCCCGGACCCGTGCCGAGGCGGTCGCGGTGAACGTCACCGCCAAGGGCGGCCGTGTCGTACTGACGGAGAACGACAGCGAGGCACTGGACGAGGTCGCCTGGGTGTATGCCGACGGCCACCTGATCGACGGGAACGTCCCGGCAAGCGTGGTGGGTCGCGTCGAGGAGTTGGCGGACTCGAGGCGATCGCAGACCGCGACGGTGGGCGACTACCTCCTGTACGCGCGGCTGGTGCCGATCGAGGGCCACCACGTCATGGTGGTTGTCCGGGTGGACCTCACGCCCTACGAGACATCCGAGCAGCGCAGTCTGACCTTGTCGTTGATCCTGGGCGGCCTCGCGATCCTCCTCGCCGGGGGTGTCGCGCACCTCGTGGTGCACCGCGCGCTGCGGGTCGTGCACGAGATGGCCGCCCTGGCCGACGACTGGGGCCATCACGAACCCGGACGCCGTTTCAACCTGGGAGTTCCCCGCGACGAGTTCGGGGAATTGGGACAGACCTTGGACCGCCTCCTGGAGCGCGTCGACAACGCGCTGGCGGATGAGCGCCGGCTCACCGATGAAATCGCCCACGAACTGCGGACCCCGCTCACGGTCCTGCGCGGTGAGGCGCAGCTGGCGCAGCTGTGCGGCGAGCCGGTGCCGCCGGAGGCGGTGCTGAGCGAGGTCGACCGCCTCGATACGGCGATCACGACGATTCTGCGCGCCGCGCGCGCACGGACCGACGACGAGGCCCGGTGCGATCTGCGCTCCGCCGCGCGGCAGGCGATCGGCTCCCGCGCGGTCGAGGTCGCCTTCCCGGCGAAGGCCGAGGCGGCCGTGGCGCCCGACGTCGCCGTGTCACTGCTGTCCCCCCTGCTGGAGAACGGCCTGCGGCACGCGCGGTCGCGGGTGTGGATCACCGCGCGCAACCAGGGCGAGACCGTGGTGATCGATATCCTGGACGACGGCCCCGGATTCGATCCCGCGGACGTCGAGCGGGTCTTCGAAGCGGGCGTGACCGGCGGCGACGGGTACGGTCTTGGGCTGCCGGTGGTCCGGCGCATCGCCGCCTCGGCCGGTGTGGAGGTCCGCGCGATCGCGGACGGCCGCGGTCACGTCGAGGTGACCCTTCCGGCCGCGCGTGCGGCCACGTAGTCAGGTTGCTTGCAGGTTCACCCCCGTAGACCTACCTGCATGACATCGACAACGGAAGCACGCACCCGCAGCGGGCGCCTCATGCTCAACAAGGTCCCCGAGGTCACCATCTGGTTCTGGGTGATCAAGATCCTGTGCACCACCGTGGGTGAGAGCTTCGCCGACTGGATCAACATGAAGCTGGGCGTCGGCCTGGTGAACACGGCCTGGATCTTCACCGCGGTGTTCGTGGTGGTCCTGGTCGTCCAGTTGCGGCTGAAGCGGTACGTCCCGTTCCCCTACTGGCTGACCGTGGTCGTTGTCAGTGTCACGGGCACGCTGTACACCGACATCCTCACCGACCAGCTCAACGTGCCGCTGTGGATCAGCTCCGCCGTGTTCTCGGTCCTGCTCGCCGTGGTCTTCGGCGTGTGGTGGCTGCGCGAGCGCACCCTCTCGATCCACTCGGTCACGACGCTGCCACGTGAGTCGTTCTACTGGCTCGCGGTTCTCGTCACCTTCGCACTCGGCACCGCGACCGGCGACTGGACCCTCGAACTCACCGGCTGGAGCCCCGGCGCCTCGGTACTGCTGCCGCTCAGCCTCATCGCGGCGATCACGCTGTTGTGGAAGTTCGGCGCGAACCCGGTGCTGTCCTTCTGGCTCGCCTACATCCTGACCCGCCCGCTGGGCGCCAACATCGGCGACTGGCTCGCGTCCCCGAAGGTCGCTCAGCCGGGCGAGCCGACCGGTCTCGCCCTGGGCACCTTCACCACCAGCCTGGTCTTCCTCGGCCTCATCCTGGCGACGGTGATCTATCTGACGGTGACGCGCTCGGACGTGACCGAGACCTACGAGGCGGCCCACGCCGAACACGCAGGCGGCGACCCGCGCAAGGAGCGCGTCGCGCTGGTCGGCTTCGGACTGCTCGCCGTCGCGACCACGGGCCTGCTGGTCTGGGCCCACGGCCAGCCGCACACCGGCCCGGCGCCGGAGGAGGACAACACCTCCGCCGTCCAGATGGCTCCGGGTGCGGCGGTGAAGAAGTTCCCGCCTGCCAAGGTCTCCGCGCTGCGGACCCTCGCCTCGACCTCGCTCAAGGACGCACACTCGGGCAACGCGAAGGGCGCGCACGCGGCCGCCCAGTCGCTGCGTGACCTGTGGGACGCCGACCAGGCGTCATTGCAGCCGCTGGACAACACCGGCTGGACCTCCATCGACGCTCAGATGGACAAGGTGCTCAAGACCTTCGGCATCGATCACTCGAACCCGCCGATGTCGCCTGCGCGGCAGGAGACGGAACTGAACGCCCTTCTGACGGACATGGGCTGACGGAGCGCACAGCGCCCGGGAACATCTGCTCGGATCGGTGGGGCATCTAGGAGGCGTCGCGTGTGAAGCGCCAGGCCCCGCAGACGAGCGCGAGGGCGAGGTAGAGGGCGAGGTCGGCGAGGGCGAAGGCCAGAGAGGGGGTCCGTTCCGGATGGAGGGGGTGCGGGTGGAGCTGGCCGAGGGTGTCCGCGGCGTTGCTCAGCACGAGCTTGCTGGGCAGGTAGGTCCAGCCTTCGACGGCCTTGGCCGCGCCGTAGCTGAGGTAGACCAGGGCGAAGAGCGCGGCGATGGCTCCGGCGGTGTGCCGGATGACGGCCCCGAGGCCGTAGCCCACGACGGTGACGACGAACAGGTAGAGCCCGGCGCAGGACACGGCGCGCAGCACACCGGGAGTGCCCAGGCCGACGTCGAGGTGCTGCCTGGCCAGGACGGCTTGGCCGATGAAGTAGCTGGTGAACGCGGTGAGTTCGCCCAGGAGCAGGGCGAATCCGCCGATGATGAGGGTCTTGGCGGTGTAGGCGAGCAGGCGCCGGGGTGTCGCGGTCAGCGTCGAGCGGATCAGCCCGGTGGTGTACTCGCTGCTGACGCCCAGTACGCCGAGGACGCCGAAGGCGAGGACGGCGAAGGAGAAACCGGAGAGCGCGTCACCGACCGGGTCGAACTGGGCCCGCTCGGCTGTTGTCATGCGGGGCCAGGCGTCGGCGGTGTGCGCGACGTCCATGACGCTCAGCGTCAGGCCGAATGCCACGGCGACCAGGGCGGTGATCCAGGTCGAGCGGAGGGAACGCAGCTTGATGACCTCGCCGGCCATGGCACCTGTCAGCGCGGTGGGCATCAGTGGTCCGTCCCTTCGGTCCGGTATTCCACGGCAGATGCGGAGAGGTCGAGGTAGGCGTCTTCCAGTGAGGCGCCGGCGGGAACGAAGTCGGTGATCGGGACGTCGGCGAGCAGACGTCCTCGCCCGATGACGAGAAGGTGGTCGGCCGTGAGGGCCATCTCGCTCATCAGGTGGCTGGAGGCCAGGACGGTGCGTCCTTCGCCGGCCAGTGACCGCATGAGGTCACGGATCCATCTGATGCCCTCCGGGTCCAGGCCGTTGGCGGGTTCGTCGAAGATGAGCACGGGCGGGTCGCCGAGCAGGGCGGCGGCTATGCCCAGGCGCTGCTTCATGCCGAGCGAGTAGGTGCCGATCCTGCGGTGGGCGACGTCGGCGAGGCCGGTGAGGGCGAGCACCTCCTCGATCCGGCCGCGCCGGATGTGGCAGGTGGCGGCGAGCGCGGCCAGATGTGCCCATGCCGTACGGCCCTGGTGGACGGCCCCGGCGTCAAGGAGAGCGCCGACTCGGCGCAGCGGCTGTTCGGTCTGGCGGTAGGGAACGCCGTCCACCAGGGCGCGTCCGGCGTCCGGGGTGTCCAGGCCGAGGACGGCCCGGATCGTGGTCGACTTCCCCGCGCCGTTGGGACCGAGGAAGCCGGTCACGCGGGCGGGCTTGACCTCGAAGCTGAGGTCGTCGACGGCGGCCTTGCGGCCGAAGCGTTTGGTGAGATGTTCGCATCGAATCACGTCCCCGACGATGCCGGGCCGGGCCCGGTGCTTCGTCTGCCCGTGGGCAGGTCCTTGGCGGCCGGGGTCTGCCGTACGGCATAGGGCCCGCGGACGATGTGGGACCGGCGGCAAGACGCATAGGCTCAGGTCGTGGAACGGACGACGCGCGTGTCCCCGGAGCCAGTGCGGCGCTATTGGCCGGAGGCCCTGGTCGTTGTGTCGTTGGCGGTGTGCGGCCTGGCACCGTGGCACCGGCAGGCGCTCTTCTGGGGCGGGCTGCCGCTCGCCTTCGCGCTCTTTTGCGTCACGTCCCTGCGCCCGGCCCGCACGGCGGGAATCGCCCTGGCCGCGGCCCTGGCGACGGCGGTGTCCACCGGCCTGCCCAGGTTCGAACACGCCGGGGCCGTGGTGCCCTTCGCGCTGCTCTTCGCCGTCGCCTGGGCGGTGGGCTTCGCGGTCGGCCAGCGGCGCCGGTATCTGCACGCGCTGCTGCGCCAGGAACGCGACCGCGCCGATCGGGAGGCGGCGGCGGAACGACTGCGGATCGCCCGCGAATTGCACGACGGCATCGCCCACTCGATGAGCGTGATCTCCGTCCAGGCGGGCTTCGGCCGCCTGGTGCTCGACGACCGTCCCCAGGACGCGGGGAGCGCGCTGGAGGCGATCGAGACCACCGGCCGGGAGACCCTCGTCGAACTGCGCCGCATGCTCGGCGTCCTGCACGAGGACCCCCACGACGCCGACGACACGGGCTTGCCCCCCGCCCCCACCCTCGCTGACCTGAACCGGCTCACCGAACAGACCCGGCGCCCCGGCCTGCGGATCGACCTCGACGTCGCGGGGCACGCCAGGCCCCTGCCACCGGGCCTTGAGACAGCTGCCTACCGGATCGTCCAGGAGGCGCTGACCAACGTGGTCAAGCACGCCGACGCGAGCACCGTGAAGGTCACCGTCACCTACGGACCCGGCGAGTTGAGCCTCACGGTGGTCGATGACGGCAGCATCCGACCGGTCCCCGCGCGTGTCGGCCGAGGGCTGACCGGGATGCGTGAGCGCGTCGCCCTCTACGGCGGCACCTTGCAAGCCGGGCCGGCTGCGACCGGCGGCTTCCGGGTACGAGCCGGCATCCCCCTCGACCGGCCACAGGCCACCGTCGACGTATGGGAGCGGTCGTGACCATCCGGGTCCTGGTCGCCGACGACCAGCAGCTGATCCGCGTCGGCCTGGCCGGAATCGTGGACACCGCCACGGACCTCACGTCGATCGGGAGCGTCGCGACGGGCCGGGACGCCGTCGCGGCCGCCGCCGAACACCGGCCCGACGTCGTCCTGATGGACGTACGGATGCCCGAGATGGACGGCATCGAAGCCACCCGACGCATCACCACCGCCGGGCACGCCCGTGTCCTGATGCTCACCACCTTCGACCTCGACGAGTACGTCTTCGGCGCACTGCGCGCCGGGGCCAGCGGCTTCCTCCTCAAGGACGCACCGGCCCTCGACCTGCTGTCCGCCGTCCGCACCGTCGCCCAGGGCGAGGCACTGCTCGCGCCCCGCATCACCAAACGGCTCATTGCGGCATACGTCGACAGGCCCGCACCACGGCACTTCAAGGAACCGCCGCGGCTGCCCGAGGCCGTCACCACGCGTGAACGCGAAGTGCTGCTGCTCGTCGCCGAGGGATTCACCAACGCCGAGATCGCCGAACGGCTGTACATCGGCGCGGGAACGGTGAAGACCCACATCGCCTGGCTGCTGACCAAGCTTGACGCCCGCGACCGCGTCCAACTCGTCATCCACGCCTACCGCAGCGGCCTCACCGGCTGAAGCGGCCGACTTACGTTGCGAGCAGCCCGCGGCCGAACCAGTCCTTTTCGTCGCGTACGCCGGGCAGGGCGAAGTAGTAGCCCCCGCCGGTCGGGGAGATGTAGTCGACGAGGGGGCACCCCACGCTGGGGGGGGACTGTGGCTCACCTTCCGCCGCCGGCAGCGGCCAGTTGGAGTTCCCCGCTGGTGGCCAGTTCGCGGGGAGATAGCTGGCCACCAGTGAGTACTCAGTGTTGATGAAGTTGAGGTGGCCATGTCTGTACTCAGGCGGTCGTCGTCCTGGGGGTGCTTTTGAAGTAGAGCGACGACTCCCGCTTCCACAGCAGCGCAGTGGCCGTCAGTGCGCTCACGCACGGCAGTACGCCGACCGCCGTCATCAGGAGCGGGTGCGGCTGGCTGAAGTTGTAGACAGCCGCAACGCTGCCGAGCGCGACGACGGCAGTACCCGCGCCACGCACCCATCGTCGGCCTCGCCGGCTTGCCCTCGCCATCCACACGAACAGGGCAGCGCCGATCGCTGCGAGCGTGAACAGATAGGTGAGAATGCTCGATTCGGCCATCCCGGTCTCATTGGTGCTGCGCCGCGGGTACGCCTGGTGGAGTTGCTGTGCGAGGTCGTTGCCCGCGGCTTGGTCGATGACGATGACCACCGCAGCGGTCATGGCCAGAACGGCCGCTCCGTACAACGCGGTGGCTGCCTTGCGGACGGACTCGGGCGGGAGCTGTTCAGACATCGGATCCTCCGTGCTGGATGGCATGATGGAACTTGAGATATGATGTCTCAAGTTCCATCGAGACGATAGGGGCAGAATGACGAACGAGCAACCGCCCACAGGATTGGCCCGGCGCCGACGTCGGCTCACCGACGCGGAGACCGGACAGCGCATGCTCGACGCCGCGTTGGCGATGATCGAGCGCACGGGATTGACCGTGAGCCTGGAGCACATCAGCTTCGAGGACGTCATCCGGGACGCGGGGGTCGCTCGCAGTGCCGTCTACCGCCGCTGGCCCTACAAAGACTTGTTCTTCAGCGACCTGCTCATGGAACTCGCCAAGCAGGCACCCGCTTCGGCCGATGCCGACGGTCGGCCGAGCGAGGACGCGGTCATGAGACTGGCCCGCGAACGCATCGATCAGTTCGCCACCGCCCGGGGCCGCCACGACCTCTGCGTCGAACTGCTGCGCCAGGGGGCATTGCGGGACTTCGAGGCGATGTACGCCTCAACGCAGTGGCATACCTACATCGCCCTGCACGCAACGTTCCTCGGCTTGGCCGACGGTACGTTGCGCACCGAGGTCCAGGCCGCACTCGAATCCGCCGAACGCGGACTCAACGACCAGATCGCGCACTCGTACGAACGGCTGACCGCCCTGCTCGGCCTGCGCCTCCGCCCCGACCTCCATACCGACTTCGGGGAGTTGGCCACCTCTCTGAGCGCGACCATGCGCGGCTTCGTACTTACTGCGCTGTCCCGCCCAGACCTTGCCGAGCGCACTGTCAGGCAGGGGGCTTTCGGCGCCACCTACGCGGCCGAATGGTCGCAGCCGGCTCTGGGGATCACCGCCGCCGCCCTGGCGTTCCTCGAACCTGACCCGCAAGTGGAGTGGTCCGAAGGGCGCCTTGCGCAGGTGGCACGGGTGCTGGAGTCCTGACCCCACCGCTCTCCCCGCAGCCAGACAGGTGACCAAGATGAGTCACCCCGTGTGACATTCGCTCTGGCCGTACAAGGGGAATTTCAACGGGCCGCTGACACGCCGCCGCAAATGACATCGGGACACCCCCAGGCTGGTGGGGAGGACGACACAGTCGCCGGCCGGCTCGCCGGTCCCGGCAGATCACCTTGATCTCGGGATGCTCGATCGAGGCAGCAGATCGCTGGCATTTGCTGCGCTCGCTCGCCCGCGCGGTCGAACGCACCGCCCACCAGCACCGCGCCCGCCTGCGAAAAGACGCCGAGACCGGTGATCTGGACGAACCCGCAGAGCCGCCGGATCCCGTGGTCCTGGCAGCCCTGATCGAACCGCCGGAGCCGGCCGACCCACCCGACGGCCAGCTCCTGGCCCGCGTCCGCCAATGGCACACCGACATCCATCAGCTTCGCGAACGCGACTGGACCATCAGCGCGATCGCCCGCCGCCTGGGCCGGGACCGCAAGACAGTGCGCCACTACTTGACCACGGACCTCGACCAGATCCGCGCCTCTGCCCGCGAACGCCGCCCGAATGGCCACATCAACCGCTTCAAGCCCTACCTACAACACCGCTTCCGCAGCGGCGCTACCAACGGTTACCACCGGCATCGCGAGCGGCCAGGTGCCGGGGATGGCTTCAACTGCACGTTGAACATCAGCCGTTGTCCTGCCGGTCACGACCAGATCCATTCCTTCCAAGCCGGGCTCCAGGCAAAGCAGCAGGCCAGAGGAAGAGAACCAGCGAACGGGTTGCCCCATCGGCTCGAACCACGCTGGATACGGCGGCAAGGCAACCGGAGCGAACTGCTCTTCCAGACAGGCAACCACCTCGTGCGTTGCCTGACAGGTGCGGCCCTCGGTCCAATTGGCCATGGCGGCTTCGCTCAGGACGGTTTCCACACAGGCCAGCGACAGGCGGTCGAGGAAGTGGAGTCGGCCGGAACCAGGGAGGCGATCAGCGAACAGGACGACCGGCGGGTCCTCACGGGAAAGGTCAGCCAGGGCCACGCCCCACCCGGCGCAGCCTTGGTTCTCGCTGCGGAATACCAGCAGTTCACCGGAAGGGTCGAGTAGCAGCTCGTCCGGCCCCAGCAACGGATTCTGCTGGGCGACCAGGTCACGCCGTCGACCGAACAACGCATACGCCTCCCTGAGAGCGACTGGGAGGCGTATGCCGAGTCGGTCCTCGGCTCGCTGCACCTCAGCCGATGTGAACCCATCAGCCGGCGACACCGGGGTGGACCAGGCAACAGCGAAGCCTCGGACGAATGCCCATGCATCCGCACGGGCCGGGAATCCACCAGCCAGCGCCTCAGCTACGTCGAACCTGTCAGCCATGCCGCCGACCCTACGCGGTCGCCGCCCCTGTGCAGGACGGCACCGTGATCGTCACGAAGTATCCGTCACAGCCGTTTTCACAGATCCTCATCATCGGTGGGCGGTGGTCCCGAAGGACGGCTTCCATGTGTTGCGGCACACCTGTGCCTCGTTCATGCATGCTGGAGTCCGGAGAGTCCGTCGTGACCTTGGTGCGGCGGGCTGTTCGGGAAGCAGGGAGAACCGCATGCCAGTCGGAACTCCCCAGATTCTCCCCAGGGCCGTTGCCGGGCGATTCCCGCTCTGGCGCCCGGCCGACGGGAGTCGTGGATCGCATGGTTGAAGAGATGGGTGTCCTGGGAAAATGCTGAGAGAGGTCACTGCGACCCGCTACATCGAGCCGTTGCGGGCTGGGGGCTCCGTGCCCGGCGTCGTCGAGGCCGATGACCTGGGCACGTACGTCGTGAAGTTCACCGGGTCCGCGCAGGGCCGCAAGGCGCTGGTCGCCGAGATCATCGTCGGCGAACTCGCACGCCGTCTCGGTCTGCGCTTCCCCGAACTGGTCCTCGTCGACTTCGACCCCGCGGTCGCCGCGGACGAACCCCACCAGGAGGTCCAGGACCTGCTGCGGGCCAGCGCCGGTCTCAACCTGGGCATGGACCTCCTGCCGGGCGCGGCGGACTTCACCCCCGAAGCGCTGGACGTGGACCCGCTGGAGGCGGGCAAGGTGGTGTGGCTCGACGCCCTCACCGCGAACGTCGACCGCACGGTGCACAGTTCGAACCTGATGATCTGGCCCACGTCAGGCCTTCAGCCCCCTCGCCTCTGGCTGATCGACCACGGCGCGGCCCTGGTCTTCCACCACCGCTGGGGAGCGTCGCCGCCCGACAAGGCGTACGACTTCCGCCACCACGCCCTCGGCGGTTACGCCCCCGACACGGCTGCCGCCGACGCGGGGCTGGCCCCGCTCGTCACGGAGGCCGCGCTCCGCGAGATCGTCGGCCTCGTGCCGGAGGCGTGGCTGGCGGATGAGCCGGGTTTCTCGTCCCCGGACGAGGTCCGCGACGCCTACGTCACCCACCTCCTGTCCCGCGCCCGCTCGTCGGCGACGTGGCTGCCGACGGGCTTCCCCAGCAGGGAGGAACTGGCGGCGGCGGACGCGAAGCGTGCGGCGGCGACGGAGGAGGGCCGCCCGGCCTGGCTGAAGCGTGTGCCGGACCTGCACGGCAAGCCGTCAGCGGAGCGGGATTGGTCGGGACACGTCGGATGACTACGAGGCCTCGCCGGCTGCTCTCCCTGGGGCGGCGTCGGGCATGGCGCGGACGCGGCGCCGTAGAGCGTGGGCGCCGCTCCACGCTCGATGAGAGTCCGTCGGTGTAGCCGCCACCCGTGGCTTGCCGGACACGCGGAGATCAGTCCTTCTTTACCCGCTCAAGAACAAGGTCCGCTGACGTTGCCATCAACTGCTGCCGTCAGACAGTCGAGAGGCCCCTCCGGAACCTTCGGAGGGGCCTCTCGCTTTGCCTGTGCTACAGAAAGTGCGTCGATCATCTGACGGAACCAGACGGACATCTGTATCCCGTCTTGGCGCGGGTCATAGCAGGCTCCAGCCGTATCGAGCCAAAGCGCAGCTAGCTCCTCCTCGTGTGCACCCGAACTCAACACGCTTTCCATAGCGTGCCTCAGTTCCTCGACCACCTCGGGGGGTTCACCATCTCGGAACTCCATCAAGATCTGAATGGGCTCCTCTGCCTCCAGATCGTAATCTTGATGGAAATACGCCTGTGCGAGATATTGAAGTCTTTCCATGTCCATCACGGGCTCGGGTAGGAGGTGACGATGTGGTATCCGTTCGGCATCGAAGGATTCCGCTGCAAGACGGTGGTCACCCCCGAAGGTGAGAGGATGCCCTGCGTGGCACGCTCGTACACCCTTCCATCCGCGGCATTCATCGGCCCGTTAATCACCAGACGTCTTCCATTTCCCGAAATCCATTGAGAGATTTGCCCTTGATTGGCGGCAAGGTCTCCACCCGTAGCCCTCTCTGCTCCTGCCAAATCGGGTTGTGAACGAGTACCGGCGTCTCGCCCGCCAGCACATAGTACGTATGCAGACCCTCGACGGTGAGGTTGTACGTGCGCGCGTGATCCCGGTACTGACGAGCCGCCGTCACGGTGACCGTGCGGCCCTCGTCCGTGCGCAGGGTCATGCCCGGCTTGAGGTCTCCGGCCTTGACCCAGTCCTTCTTGTCTACCGACCAGAAGGGGTGCTCGTACGTGGCGGTCAGCTTCTCGCTGCCCTCGGGTGTGGCGATCGTCAGCTCGGTGAACTGCTTGTCGTCGTCGGTGACGATCGTCGCCGTGACTTCGCGTTCGCGGGTTTCACCCGTTTCCGGGTCCGTGGCCAGGACCTTGTCGCCGAGTTCTACGTCCTCGATGTTCTTGGACGATCCGTCGGCCATGAGGACCCCGGTGCCGGCGAGGAAGCACTTGCAGCCTGAAGGGGCGCTCTTCTTCGCCTTTCCTGCTGCTTCCGCTCCCCCTTCCGTCTTCTTGAGGTCCTTGACAATGCCCTTGAACGGCTTGAGCCATTTACCCATGGGCAGGTCCAGCAAGGTGTTCCCGCACGCCACGCTGACACCGGGGTGCTGCCCGCATTCCTCCCACGAGTTGACGTCGGGGAGGACGAATTCCTTCGTTGCCTCGGCTGCGCCACCACTGGAGAAGAAGTCGTTCAACGGTCGGAAGATCCCGTGGTTCAGGACACCGAAACCACCGTCGATCCCGTATGAGGTCCGGGACATGCTCTTGGAGCCGCCCCCGCGGAACACGGCACTACTCGCGTGCCCACCGCCGCTGTACCCGCTACTGCGGTACCCGCCACGACTCGCACCGCCGCTGCCGCGGTAGCCACCCCGGTTCGCCGAGACCGCCTTCTGGAAGGTTTTGATGACCGTCTTGGCGAACTTGGTGATCGCGCACATGAGGCAGCCGAAGAGGCGCCCGGTGGGATCGCTGAAGGTGACGGGGTTGTTGTTGCTGTAGGTGTAGCCGTTGATCTGTTGAGGGTCCGTCAGGTCCATCACCGGGTCGACGGAGAGGAAGCGGCCCGTTGACGGGTCGTACTCTCGGGCGCCGAGGTGGGTCAGGCCCGTGGACTTGGTGTCGTCGGTACCGCCGACGAAACCCTTGGTGCCGGGCCAGGACTTCGGGGTGTCACCGCGTGGCCCGCCGAAGGGGAGCGTGCGGCGCTGGGTCAGCTTCAGGTCGGCCGCGGCGACGGAGAGTTGGCCGGTGCCCTGGTGGTCGGCAGTGGTGAAGGTGATCGTGCCGTCATCCGCCTTGACGGCCTGGTGGCCGTCGCCCAGGGGGGTGTAGACGGTTGCCCTCGGTGTCGTAGACGTACTCGGTGACCTTGTCCTTGCCGTCCTCACCGGGTTCGGTGACCTTGGCGAGGTGGCCTTCGGTGTCCCAGCTCAGGTGCTGGGTGTCACCGTGCAGAGTGCGGGTGTTGGTGTTGCCCGTCTCGTCGTAGCCGTAGGAGTCCTTGGTGGCGGTGCCGCCGGGCTTGTCGGTGGTGACCGAGGTCAGCGTGTGCGGCTGCGGGGCGCCGGGCTTGGGGTGGTCGTAAGTGCGCTTGGTGTCCTTGGTGCTGTCCCCCGCGGTGTCGTGGAGGGTTTCGGTCGTGCGGTTGCCGGCCTTGTCGTAGGTGTAGGAGTGCCAGTACGGGGCCGGGCCGCCCGTCTGTCCCGCCGCCGGAGCCGGTGCACAGGTCTTGACGCCCTGAGTCCACGACTCGGTCATCCGCCGCGGGTGGTCGTAACTGAAGCACTGCGTGTCGGTGCCCGTGCGGGAGGCGTCCGAGACGGACAGGACGTTGCCCGCCTGGTCGTAGCGGTAGGTGTCGTGCTGATCGACACCGGCCTGGTCCTCGCGATCGACGCGGGCGGTGGCCAGGCGTTGGGTGCCCCACTCGTAGGTGTTGGTGGCCCAGACCTTCTTGCCGCCCTTGCCCGCCAGTTGGTACTGGAGCGCCTTGCCCGTCAACGAATAGCTGGTGTCGGCCCCCTTTGGGGCGGAGCCTTCCGGGCGCACCGGCCCCCGAACACGACCGAGCCCCCGGCGCTGTGCGGTGCCGGGGGCTCGGTGTGGAACGGGTTGTGCGAGGTCAGCGCAACTGCTCGTACGCCGGCAGCGTCAGGAAGTCCGCGTAGTCCGCGTCCAGGGAGACCTGGAGGAGGAGGTCGTGGGCCTGCTGCCACTTGCCCGCCGTGAAGGCCTCGTCGCCGATCTCGGTGCGGATCGCGGTGAGTTCCTCGGCGGCGACCTTGCGGGCCAGGTCCGCCGTCGCCGTCTCGCCGTTCTCGAAGACGACGCCCGCGTTGATCCACTGCCAGATCTGCGAGCGGGAGATCTCGGCGGTGGCCGCGTCCTCCATGAGGTTGAAGATGGCGACGGCGCCGAGGCCGCGCAGCCAGGCCTCGATGTAGCGGATGCCGACCTGGACGGCGTTGACCAGGCCGTCGTACGTGGGCTTCGCGTCGAGGGAGTCGATGGCGATCAGGTCGCCCGGGGCGACGCTGACGTCCTCGCGCAGGCGGTCCTTCTGGTTCGGCTTCTCGCCGAGCACCGCGTCGAAGGACTTCATCGCGATCGGGACCAGGTCCGGGTGCGCGACCCAGGAGCCGTCGAAGCCGTCGCCCGCCTCGCGGTCCTTGTCGTTCTTGACCTTCTCGAAGGCGACCTTGTTGACCTCCGCGTCCCTGCGGGACGGGATGAACGCGGCCATGCCGCCGATCGCATGCGCGCCGCGCTTGTGGCAGGTGCGGACGAGGAGTTCGGTGTACGCCCGCATGAACGGGGCGGTCATCGTCACCAGGTTGCGGTCCGGCAGGACGAATTTCGAGCCGCCGTCGCGGAAGTTCTTGACGATGGAGAAGAGGTAGTCCCAGCGGCCCGCGTTCAGGCCGGAGGCGTGGTCGCGCAGCTCGTAGAGGATCTCCTCCATCTCGTACGCGGCCGTGATCGTCTCGATGAGGACCGTGGCGCGGACGGTGCCCTGGGGGACGCCGACGTAGTCCTGCGCGAAGACGAAGATGTCGTTCCAGAGGCGCGCCTCCAGGTACGACTCCGTCTTCGGGAGGTAGAAGTACGGGCCCTTGCCGAGCTCGATGAGGCGCTTGGCGTTGTGGAAGAAGTACAGGCCGAAGTCGACGAGCGCGCCGGGGACGGGCTGCCCTTCGAGCTGCAGGTGGCGCTCGTCCAGGTGCCAGCCGCGCGGGCGCATCACGACGGTGGCGAGCTCGCCCGCGTCCTTCAGGGCGTACGACTTGCCGGTGCGCTCGTCCGCGAAGTCGATGCGGCGCTCGTAGGCGTCGGCGAGGTTGAGCTGACCGAGGACCACGTTCTCCCAGGTGGGCGCGGAGGCGTCCTCGAAGTCGGCGAGCCAGACCTTGGCGCCCGAGTTCAGGGCGTTGATGGTCATCTTGCGGTCGGTCGGGCCCGTGATCTCCACGCGGCGGTCGTTCAGCGCGGCGGGCGCCGGGGCGACTCGCCACGAGTCGTCCGCGCGGATCGCGGCCGTCTCCGGCAGGAAGTCGAGGGTCGAGGTGCGGGCGATCTCCGCACGGCGCTCGGCGCGGCGGGTGAGGAGCTCGTCACGGCGGGGCGTGAACAGCCGGTGCAGCTCGGCCACAAAGGCGAGGGCCGCGTCGGTGAGCACCTCCTCCTGCCGGGGCAGGGGCTCTGCGTCGACGATGGCCAGCGGCGACGGCGCTAGTGCGGACATGAGCTGTCACTTCCTTCAGAGAGCTGCACGGACGGTGGTGCCTGACGAGCCGCCGGGCAGACACGGTGACACTGGGTGCCACCCGAGCCGAGGTACGGCTGTGGGCCCCGTCCGAGGTAACGGGCCTTCTGTTCAGTGGATACTAGTTTCCTCATGGTGGAAGTTCAATGGTTTGTTGACGTCGAGATTCTCTCCGTCGACAGAACATGGCGCTGAGTGCCACCCCGGTCACTCCAAGTGGATCAGGTCCTCGACGGTGTCTATGTCGTGTGCCCGCGCCACGTCCCCGCACTCGACCAGCGTCAGATCGGCCGCGTGCTCCTTCAGGTAGGCGCGCGCTCCCCGGTCGCCCACCGCGCTCGCCGTGATCCCGGCCCAGTGCGCGGAGCCGAACAGGACCGGGTGGCCCCGCACCCCGTCGTACGCCGCCGCCGCGAGCGTCGAGGGCGAGCGGTAGGCGGCGCGCACCCGGGCCGTCGCCGCCGCGCCGATCCCCGGCTGGTCGACCAGCGAGACGAGCGCCGCCGAGCCGCCCGTGCCCCGCAGCGACTCCAGGCCCGCCCGCAGCGAGGACCCCATGCCCTCCTGCCAGTCCGGATTGTCGACAAGGACACACCCGGGCAGCGCGGCCCGCTCGCGTACGGCGTCGGCCGCCGCGCCGAGCACCACGTGCACCCGCGCGCAGCCCGCCTCCCGCAGCACCCCCACCGCGTGCTCCACCAGGGGCCGCCCCCGGTGATCGAGGAGTGCCTTCGGCCGCCCGCCGAGCCTGCGCCCGCCGCCCGCGGCAAGGAGCAGCCCCACGACCTCGCCGGTCGCGGACCCCGGCCCGTTCGTCTCTCGCGTCATGACTCCTGCATACACCGCCCACGCCGCGAAGGCGGCCGGAAAGTGGCGCATCCGCCGCCGTGTGGCGTTTACTGACCCGCGACCCTTCGGCGCCTGACCAGCGCCGGACGGATCGCGGTACGAGATACGAGTGCGGGCATGGGCGTGAGTACGCGCGCGAAGGCGTGCGAGGGGGAGAGCTGTGTTGCGGAGCATGGGGCAGAGACGAGTGACGGACAGCGGCGAGGACCCACGGGCGGCGGAGCTGCATGCCGCCGTGGCCCGGCTGCGCCGCGAACTCGCCGCACACCCCGTCGAGTTCACGGACCGGGGCATCGCCGAGGACGAACTCGCGGCCCTCGCCGAGATGGCCCGCGGCGGCACCCCGGAAGTCCTCAGGATGCGCAGGTCGCTGCTGCTCGTCGCGGGCGCGATCGGCTCGGTCAGCGCACTGGCCGCGGGGCTCGCCGCGGTGCGGGGGGCGGTGGAGATGTTCGGCGACCGGTGACGTGCCGCGGGTGACGTAGGCGGCGCGCTTTCAGGCCACCCAATTGCGGTGCGTGCGCTCCTCGTTGAGCGGGTGTCGCAGATCGCCCGCGAGGGCCGCCGCGAGCCGCCGTACCGCCTGCTCCGACAGCTCGGGCGAGAGCGTGAACGGGACGCGCAGTCGGTGTTCGTGCGTGCCCGGATCCGCGCCGAAGCGCGAGCCGCCCTCGATGCGTACGCCGTGTCCGAGCGCGGCACCGGCGAGCGCGGACGCCACCGGGCGGCCCAGATCCACCCA
Source organism: Streptomyces kanamyceticus (assembly GCF_008704495.1). Lineage (NCBI taxonomy): Bacteria > Bacillati > Actinomycetota > Actinomycetes > Kitasatosporales > Streptomycetaceae > Streptomyces > Streptomyces kanamyceticus. Next base: position 1,993,464 of record NZ_CP023699.1, on the reverse strand, counting down.
GAGCGAGAGCCCGCCGGGCGGCAACTTCCAGCGCCACTGGGGCAGATGGCGGGCGAGCGACGCCGTGAGCGCGTCCCGCTGCGCCCGCAGCCTCGGCAGCCGTTCGCGCAGCACGTCGTCCATCCCGCGCAGCAGGTGGAGCGCCACCAGCTGCTCGATGACGGGCGTCGCCATGTCGCTCGGCACCCGCTTCATCGCCAGCTCGGTGATCAGCCGCGACCCCGCCCGCACCCAGCCGATCCGCAGCCCGCCCCAGTGCGTCTTGCTCAACGACCCGACGGTGACGACCTGTTCGGCCGCCCCGTGCGGCGCGAGCGAGGCGAACGGCGCGGGCGGCGGCACGTCGAGCGCGATGTCCGCGATCGTCTCGTCGATCAGCAGCCAGGTGCCCGTGGCGCGGGCCGTCTCCAGGATGCGCACGCGCTGCTCGCGCGGCATCAGACAACCGGTCGGATTCTGGAAGTCCGGTACGAGATAGGCGATGCGGGGCGCCGCCTGCCGCAGCGACGACTCGACGAGACCGCTGTCCCAGCCGTCCTCCGAGACCGGCACGGGCACCGCGCGCAGGCCCGCCCCGCGGATCGCGTCGAGGGCGTTCGGATACGACGGGTTCTCCACCAGGACCCGGTCGCCCTGCCTGCCGAGCAGGGCCAGCGTCAGCGACAGCGCGTGCTGGGCGCCCGTGGTGATCAGGATCTGGTCGGGCAGCGTCGGCAGCCCGCGCCGCGTGAAGCGCTCCGCGACCGCCGCCCTCAACTCCGGTATGCCGTACGGGTGGTAGCCCGGCGTCGGCGCGTGCTCGGCCAGCATCGTGGCCGCCGCGCCGAGCGCCGCGGTGAGCTCGGGCTCCGGGGCGCCGGGCGCGGCCACCGCGAGATCGAGCACGCCGTCACCCGCCGGGAACGCCGCGACACTGGCCGGTCGCTGCCCCTCGGGCAGCTCGGTCCAGGTACCGGCCCCGCGACGGCTGCGTACGTAGCCGCCCTCGCGCAGCACGTCGTACGCCGCCGTGACCGTGGCCCGGCTGACCCCGAGCGCCGTGGCCAGCTCCCGCTCGGCGGGCAGCCGGGTGTGCAGCGGGACACGGCCGTCGAGCAGGAGGGTGCGCACGCCGTGGGCGAGCGCGCGGTAGCCCGGGTGCTCGCCGGACGTGCCGTGCAGCAGCGCGGCGAACTGTCGACTGCCGAGCCGTCTGTCCACGGCGTGGACCGCTGATACCTCTGCCATGCCAACTCCCTCGTATTGGCCCTGCCTGCCAGGCCAATGAGCCTACAGACTTCCTCTCAGGCACCTTGAGTCGGCCTTTTGGCCTGGAAGGGAACGGCAATGGCACGGACGGGGAGTGGAGAAGAACGCCTGGTCGGCGAGGCCGAGGGGTGCGTGATCGTCGGGGTGAGCGGCTCGCTGGCGAGTCTCGCGGCGCTGCGGGCCGGTGCCGAGGAGGCGCGGCGCGGCGGCCGTCGGCTCGTCGCGGTCATCGCCTGGGAGCCGCCGGAGGGCGAGGCGATGTATCTGCGCCACCCCGACCGGGCCTGGGCGCTGCACTGGCAGGGCCAGGCGCGGGCCCGGCTCGACCGTGCCTTCGAGAGCGTCTTCGGCGGCCTGCCGACCGGGATCGGGACGGTGGAGCGCCGGGTCGTCAGGGCCCGTCCTGGCCGGGCCCTGTGCGAGCTCGCGGGGCACCCGGACGACCTCGTCGTCCTCGGCGCGCGCCCCGGCCGCCGCCGCGCGAGCAGGATCCACCGCCACGTCACCGCGCACGCGGGCTGCGCCGTCCTCACGGTGCCCGCACCGGCCGTGCCGAAGGGCCTGCGGAAGGCGCTGCGGCGGGTCACCGCGGACGACTTCGCCCTGGTGGGGCGGTGAACGCGGGGGTCTGGTCAGGCGCCCCGCCTGATCAGGCCGCGTGAGGTCGCCGCCGCGACCGCCGCCGTACGGGAGTCCACGCCGAGCTTCGCGTAGATGTGCACCAGATGGGACTTCACCGTGGCCTGGCTCAGGAACAGCTCCTTGCTGATCCGCTGGTTCGACAGACCGTCCCGCACCAGGCGAAGGACCTCCAGTTCCCGGCGGCTGAGCGCCTCCCCGGGCGCCCGCATCCGGTCCATCAGGCGGTGCGCGATCGCGGGCGCCAGCGCCGAGCGGCCCGACGCGGCGGTGCGGACCGCCGCGGCCAGCTCCTCCGGCGGCGCGTCCTTGAGGAGATAACCGGCCGCCCCCGCCTCGACCGCCGCGAGGATGTCCGCGTCCGTGTCGTACGTCGTGAGCACGAGCACCCGCGGCGCCCCCTCGCGCGCGGTGATCTCGGCCGTCGCCGCCGAGCCGTGCATCCCCGCGCCGAACTGCAGGTCCATCAGGACCACGTCGACGCCGCCGCCCGCGGCCCGCTCCACCGCGGCCTCCGCCGTCGCCGCCTCCGCGACGATCTCGAAGTCCGGCTCGGCGTCGAGCACGGCGCGCAGACCGGCGCGTACGACGGGGTGGTCGTCGGCGAGGAGGAGGCGGACGGTCCGGGCGGTGTTCGGTGTCATGCTGCCGCCCCCTCCCGGGTGAGGGCGGGCAGTGGCAGCGAGATCGCCACCGCCGTGCCCTGGCCCGTGCCGGACTCGACGGTGAACGTGCCGCCCAGCGACTCCGCGCGCGACCGCATCGCGGGAAGCCCGAAGCCACCGTCGCCGCCGTCGCCGCTGTTCCGTGGTGCGTCGGTGTGCGGCTCCGTCACCGGGTCGAAACCGCGGCCGTCGTCCACCACGTCGAGCGTGACGGACGCGTCCATGAACGTCAGCGTGATCTCGGCGCGGTCCGCCGCCGCGTGCCGCACCGTGTTCGCGAGCGCGGACTGTGCGATGCGCAGCAGCGCCACTTCGTACGGCGTGGGGAGCTCGGTCGGCGTGCCGCTCACGGAGAAGCGGACCCGCGGGCCGGGGCTCGACGTGCTCAGCCGCTCCAGCGCCCCGGCCAGCGAACCGTGCTCCAGGTCCGGCGGCGTCAGCGCGCGGACGAAGCGGCGCGCCTCGGCGAGGTTGTCCTGCGCCGCGGCGCGCGCCCGCTCGATGTGCGGGGCGGCGGGCGAGCCCGCGGGAAGTCCGCGCTGCGCCGCCCGCAGCAGGAGCTGGATCGAGGAGAGGCCCTGCGCGAGCGTGTCGTGGATCTCGCGCGCGAGCCGCTCGCGCTCGGCGAGCGTGCCCGCCGTGCGCTCGGCGGCGGCGAGCTCGGCGCGGGTCGCCACCAGCTCGTCGATCAGCTCGCGGCGGTGCTCGCTCTCGCGGTACAGCGCCTGGTACCCGAGCACCGTGACCACGGCCACCGCCGCGCCGAGCAGCGGCCCTATGAAGCTGCCCGGAGTGACCTGCGCGCTGTGCACGAGGAAACTCGCGATCGCCGCGGCGGCCGTGCCGAGCACCGCGGGGAGCGCCCAGCGGAACGGGAGCAGGTGGAGCTGGAGGAAGTAGAGCGGGAACGCCGCCCAGAGCCCGTCGGGGGAGAGCGCGAGCAGCACCAGCCAGCTCGCCCCGAGCGCCACCAGCCAGAGGACCGCTGCGCGGCGTGCGCGGGGGACCCTGGGGTTCAGGGCGCCTGCCGTGTAGACGGCGGCCACGAGGAGCGCGGCCGCGACGATCGCGGCGGGGTTCTCGCCCGTGAGTGCCTTTACCGCGGGCAGGATCAGGAGGCCCGCGAGCAGGGCGTGGAGGCAGAGGCGGAGGGTGAGGGGCACGGGGGTCGGGGGTGCGGTCTCAGTCCCGGTCTCGGTCCCGGTCCCGGTCTGGGTCTCTTGGGGGCGCGGCATGGTTCTTCCAGCGTAGGAGGGGGATCGGGGGCGTTTTGGGGTGGCCTCGCATGGTTGTGCCCCCTTTACCGTACGGGGCGGTTCCCGTCGTGCCGTCAACCGAAAGTTTGAAAGACGGCTCCCTCCTTCGATTCGGGTGAAGCGTGCTGTGGCGCGATGCCCGGAGGGTGGGCGTGGCCGCAGGGTGGGGGCATGTTCGTCGCATGGAGAGACCTGCGGTTCGCCAAGGGGCGGTTCGCCCTCATGGGGGCCGTCGTCGTATTGATCACCCTGCTCGTCGGCCTGCTGTCCGGGCTGACCGCGGGGCTCGCCAAGGAGAACACCTCGGCGATCACCGGGCTGCCCGCCGACCAGCTGGCCTTCGCCGCGCCCCCCGACGGCCAGTCCGTCTCCTTCACCAACTCGCTCGTACCACAGAGCGCCTGGGAGAAGTGGGCCGAGCGCCCCGGGGTGACCTCCGCGCAGCCCATCGGGATCAGCACGCTCAGCGCCACCGCGGGGGAGCGGTCGGGTGCGGTCTCCGCCTTCGGCGTCGAGCCGGACTCGGGGATCGCGCCCGACGGCATCGCGCCGGGCGAGGCGGTGCTCTCCGAGCAGGCCGCCGACGATCTGGGCGTGGGCGTCGGCGACCGGGTCCGCCTGGGCACCGGCGGCCCGCACGAACGCGTCGCGCGGATCGCCTCCGACGCCTCCTACAGCCATACGCCCGTCGTGTGGATCACCCTCGACGACTGGCAGGGGATCGGGCACCGCGGTACGTCCGTCGACGAGCAGGCCACCGTGATCGCGCTGCGGACCGGCGGGAACGGGGTGGACCTCGCCGCGGGTGACAAGGCGGCGGGGACCGAGACCAAGTCTCTGGACGGCGCGTTGAGCGCGATCGGGTCCTACCAGGCCGAGAACGGGTCCCTCCAACTCATGCGGGGGTTCCTGTTCGTCATCTCCGCGCTGGTCATAGGGGCGTTCTTCACGGTGTGGACCATTCAGCGCGCCGGGGACATCGCCGTCCTGAAGGCGCTCGGGGCCTCAACGCCCTATCTGCTGCGGGACGCGCTCGGGCAGGCCGTGGTGATGCTCGTCGCCGGTACGGGGATCGGGACCGCGATCGCCGTGGGGGTGGGGTGGCTCATCGGCGGGGGCGACGTTCCGTTCGTCCTGGAGGCGTCGACCGTGCTGTGGCCCGCCGGGGTGATGGTGGTGCTCGGGGTGCTCGGGGCCGGTCTGTCCGTGCGGCGGATCACCGCCGTGGATCCGTTGGTTGCGTTGGGAAGTGCGAGGTGAGTAGTGCGATGGGTTCGTCTTCGCTGGTCGTCGACGGTGTGACGTTGACCTACCCGGACGGGGGCGGTCGGCTGACCGCGCTGGACGGTGTGGGGCTCGATGTGCCCGCCGGAACCATGACCGCCGTCGTCGGTCCTTCCGGGTCCGGGAAGTCCAGCCTGCTGGCCGTGGCCGCGACGCTGGTCACGCCGGAGCGGGGGCGGGTCGTGGTCGACGGGGTGGAGACGGGGGCGTTGACCCCGTCCGAGAAGGCGGAGCTGCGGCGGACGCGCCTCGGGATCGTCTTCCAGCAGCCGAACCTGCTGGCCTCGTTGACCGCGGTGGAGCAGTTGGAGCTCATGGCGCGGGTGGCGGGGGTGCGGCGGGGGGCGCCGGAGAGGGCGCGGGAGTTGCTGTCGGCGGTCGGGCTCGCGGGGGAGGCGGCTCGGCGACCGCACCAGCTGTCGGGCGGGCAGCGGCAGCGGGTCGGGATCGCGCGGGCGTTGATGAACGAGCCCGCGGTGCTGCTGGTGGATGAGCCGACGAGTGCGTTGGACCATGAGAGGGGGGCTGTGGTGATGGACCTCTTGGCGGAGCTGACGCGGGTGCGGGGGACGGCGACGGTGCTGGTCACGCATGATCGGGCGCGGCTTGGGGTGGCGGATCGGGTGGTGGAGATGGTGGATGGGCGCCTGGCGGGGGCCTGAGCGGGTGGGGTGGGCTGGTGTCGCCTTGGGTTCGTCTTGGGGGCGGGGCCGCGGGGGTATGTGCGTACTCGCCATCCCGGGGCGGGGGCTAGTAGGGCTTGCTTCCTTGCCTCGGTCTGCACTGTGCTCCGTTCGCACATACCCCCACGTCCCCTCGGGAGCGTTCGCGGCTGCGGGCCGGTGGGGGTTCCGTCCCCCCGCCCGCGCCGTGGCTTGTGCCCTCGTTCCCGCTCCTCGGCGACGGGGGCTGTGCCCACCCTTCCCCAAGCTCTCGGCTTCGCTCGAGCAGGGGAGGCCCCACTCGCCCAGCGGCACGATTGCCCACAGCGGGAGCGGCCCTGCCCACCGGGTCCGGCCCATCGGCGCGGTCGCCCGCAGCGGTAGCCCACCGGCGCGCGGTCGCCCACAGCGGGAGGCGGGGGCGGGGGCGGCAGCGGCCCGCAGTCGCCGTCCGGCCTGAGGGGACGTGGCGGTATGTTCGCCCGGAGCACTGGGGGCCTCGTTCCGAGGTGCCCAAGCCGTGGCAATGCTCTGGGACGGCGAGGACGGACATACCGCCGCGGCCCCGCCCCACAGCAGGCGAGGCGGCTCCTACAGGAAGGGCCCGTCGCGGAGATTCGGGTGGGCGGGTGGGGACGTATCCGCCGCGGAGCGGCGGGGTTGGGGTTCCTACAGGGGGAGATCGGCGCCGAGAAGGGGCGCTACGCGGTCGGCGTCGCGCTGGCCAGCGCCGCTGAGAGTTCTACCGCCACCTCTTGCAGGACCGGCACGATCTTGTCCGTGGCGGACTCGGTGACGCGCCCGGCCGGGCCGGAGATCGAGATCGCCGCCGCCGTGGGCGAGTTGGGCACCGGCACCGCCAGGCACCGCACGCCGATCTCCTGTTCGTTGTCGTCGACCGCGTACCCCGTGCGCCGGACCTCCTCGAGCGCGTCGAGGAACCCTTCCGGCGTGGTGATGGTCTTCTCCGTGGCGGCAGGCATCCCCGTGCGGGCGAGGAGCGCCCGGACCTCCTCGGGAGGCGTGTGGGCGAGGAGGGCCTTGCCCACGCCGGTGGAGTGCGGGAGGACCCGCCGACCCACCTCGGTGAACATCCGCATGGAGTGCTTGGACGGCACCTGCGCGACGTACACGATCTCGTCGCCGTCGAGCAGCGCCATGTTCGCCGTCTCGCCGGTCTCCTCGACGAGCCGGGCGAGGTAGGGGCGGGCCCACGTGCCGAGCAGCCGGGACGCCGATTCGCCGAGGCGGATCAGTCGCGGACCCAGCGAGTAGCGGCGGTTGGCCTGCTGACGTACGTAACCGCAGGCGACGAGCGTACGCATGAGGCGGTGGATCGTGGGGAGCGGAAGACCGCTGCTGGCGGAGAGCTCGCTGAGGCCGACCTCGCCCCCGGCGTCCGCCATCCGCTCAAGGAGGTCGAAGGCGCGCTCGAGGGACTGGACCCCACCGCTCGCGGCGGCGGGTTTGGAGGCGGCGACTTCAGCAGATGCGTCGCTGGCGCTGGACGTCGGCACGGCGCGTTCCTTTCGGTGCTGGCGGGCAAGGGAGCAGCCTACCGGGCGGTTCTTCCCAAGGGTTCTTGCGCGTCACGACGTCGCCGCCGGTCAGAGGGGCTCAGGGGGGTCTTTGTCCGCGTCTTCGCTGGGATGTCCCGTGATCCCTCGACGGTCCGGTTGTGGATACCTACGTTCTGGTAAGCGGAATTCTAATTCCACGTTGTGGAAACGTCCAGTGTGCCGGAGCGAGGAAATCGACCCTTGACGTCTCGCGGTCGAGCGTGAAAACTCCTTCAACAGAACGTTGAATTCCGTTAAGCGGAAACACAAGGTCTGTGAAGCGGAACAGAAGAGAGGGGACACGGGTGTCGGAACAGGACGTGGCCGCTGAGCTGGTTCTTCGCTCGACTCGCGTCATCACGCCGGAGGGTACGCGGGCCGCATCGGTCGCCGTCGCCGGCGGGCGGATCGTGGCCGTCGGCGCGTACGACGCCGAGGTGCCGGACGGCGCTCGCCTGGAGGACTTCGGCGACGACGTCCTGCTGCCCGGCCTCGTCGACACGCACGTCCACGTGAACGACCCCGGCCGTACGGAGTGGGAGGGCTTCTGGACCGCCACCCGGGCCGCGGCCGCCGGTGGCATCACGACCCTGGTCGACATGCCGCTCAACTCCCTGCCGCCGACCACGACGGTCGACAACCTGCGGACCAAGCAGGACGTGGCCAGGAGCAAGGCCCATGTCGACGTGGGTTTCTGGGGCGGCGCCCTGCCCGACAACGTGCGGGATCTGAAGCCGCTGCACGACGCGGGTGTATATGGGTTCAAGTGTTTTCTGTCGCCCTCGGGAGTCGATGAGTTCCCCGAGCTGAACCAGGCGCAGCTCACCGCCTCCATGGCCGAGATCACCGGGTTCGGCGGGCTGCTCATCGTGCACGCCGAGGATCCGCACGAGCTGGCCGTGGCGCCCAGCAAGGGCGGCCCCAAGTACGACGACTACCTCCAGACCCGTCCCCGTATCTCCGAGGACACGGCGATCGAGGGCCTCATCGCCGTCGCCAAGCGGCTCGGCGCGCGGGTGCACGTGCTGCACCTGTCGTCCTCCGACGCCCTTCCGCTCATCGCCGCGGCCAAGCGCGAGGGTGTCCGGCTGACCGTCGAGACCTGCCCGCACTACCTGACGCTCACCGCCGAGGAAGTCCCGGACGGGGCCAGCGAGTTCAAGTGCTGCCCGCCCATTCGGGAGGCCGGTAACCAGGACCTGCTGTGGGCCGCGCTCGCCGACGGGACCATCGACTGTGTCGTGACCGACCACTCGCCGTCGACCGCCGAGCTGAAGACCGACGACTTCGCGACCGCCTGGGGCGGCATCTCCGGGCTGCAGCTGAGTCTGCCCGCCGTCTGGACCGAGGCCCGTAAGCGGGGGTACGGGCTTGAGGACGTGGTGCGGTGGATGTCCACCCGTACCGCACAACTGGTCGGACTCGACCAGAAGGGCGCCATCGAAGCCGGCCGCGACGCCGACTTCGCGGTCCTCGCGCCCGACGAGACCTTCACCGTGGATCCCGCGGAGCTGCAGCACCGGAACCGGGTCACGGCGTACGCGGGCAAGACCCTCAGCGGCGTCGTGAAGTCCACCTGGCTGCGCGGCGAACGCATCCTGCACGGCGGCGAGTTCAGCGAACCCGCGGGCCGACTTCTGGAAAGGAACAACTGATCACTGTGACGACGGCGATACCCTCCTACACCGGCGACGCGAGCCCCTACGGCGGCGGCGAGCCCTTCGCCGACTACCGCACGGCCGACTTCCCCTTCACCCAGTACGCCAACCTCGCCGACCGGCAGCTCGGCGCCGGTGTGATCGCCGCCAACGACGAGTTCTTCGCGATGCGCGAGAACCTGCTCCTGCCGCACGACGCCGTCTTCGACCCGGAGCACTTCGGGCACAAGGGCAAGGTCATGGACGGGTGGGAGACCCGCCGTCGGCGCGGTGTGTCCGGTGAGCACCCGTGGCCCACCGCCGACGACCACGACTGGGCGCTCGTCCGCCTCGGCGCGCCGGGTGTCGTGCGCGGCATCGTCATCGACACCGCCCACTTCCGCGGCAACTACCCGCAGGCCGTGTCCGTGGAGGGGACGAGCGTCGAGGGTTCGCCCACTCCCGAGGAACTCCTCGGCGACGACGTGAAGTGGACGACTCTCGTACCGCGTACGGCGGTTGGCGGGCATGCGGCCAACGGTTTCGCCGTGGACGTCGAGCAGCGCTTCACGCACCTGCGCGTCAACCAGCACCCGGACGGCGGCATCGCCCGCCTCCGTGTGTACGGCGAGGTCGCCGCCGACCCCAAGTGGCTCGCCGCGCTCGGCACGTTCGACGTGGTCGCCCTGGAGAACGGCGGCCAGGTCGAGGACGCGTCCGACCGCTTCTACTCCCCGGCCACCAACACCATCCAGCCGGGCCGCTCCCGCAAGATGGACGACGGCTGGGAGACCCGCAGGCGGCGCGACAACGGCAACGACTGGATCCGCTACCAGCTGGTCCAGCAGTCCGAGATCCGCGCCGTCGAGATCGACACCGCGTACCTGAAGGGCAATTCGGCCGGTTGGGCCTCCCTTTCCGTACGCGACGGCGAGAGCGGCGAGTGGGTCGAGGCGCTGCCGCGCACCCGCCTGCAGCCCGACACCAACCACCGCTTCGTCCTCGACGCGCCGGTCGTCGGCACGCACGTCCGCGTCGACATCTTCCCCGACGGCGGCATCTCGCGGCTTCGCCTGTTCGGTTCGCTGACCGAGAGCGGCGCGGCCAAGCTGGCCGCCCGCCACCAGGAGCTGGGCGGCTGATCCGCCCCCACTGAACGTGGGGCGCACCGGGTGGACAGCCCCGGTGCGCCCCGCAACCAGTTCCGCTCGCGGTCAGGCGGCGTGGCCGCCGTCGACCGACAGTTCGGTGCCGGTGACGTACGCGGCGTCCTCCCCGGCGAGATAGCCGACCAGGGACGCCACCTCGTCGGCGGAGCCGAAGCGGCCGAGTGCCGTCATGGCGCTCTGCGCGTCGGCGTAGGGGCCGTCCGCCGGGTTCATGTCGGTGTCGATGGGACCGGGCTGGACCAGGTTCGCCGTGATCCCGCGCCCGCCCAACTCCCGTGCCAGCGCCTTGTTCAGACCGATCAGCGCGGCCTTGCTCGTCGCGTAGAGCGTGCCGCCGGGGCCCGGCACCCGCTGAGCCATGCAGCTGCCGACGGTGATGATCCGGCCGCCGTCCCCGAGCCGCCCGGCCGCCGCCTGCGAGGCCAGGAAGACCCCGCGTACGTTGACGGCGATGACCCGGTCGACATCCGCGAGGGTCAGGTCACCGATCGGGCCGAGGACCCCGATGCCCGCGTTGTTCACCAGGATGTCCAGGCCGCCCAGGTCGTCGGCGGCGCGCTCCACGGCGCCCGCGGCGTCCCCGGCGTCGGCCGCGTCCGCCTTGACGGCGAAGCCGCGCCGCCCCATCGACTCGATCTTCGCGACGACCTCGTGGGCCGCACCCTCGTTCTGTACGTAGGTGATCGCCACGTCCGCGCCCCCCTGTGCCAGGCGCAGCGCGATCGCCGCGCCCATGCCGCGGCTGCCGCCGGTGACCAGGGCCTTCTTGCCGGTGAGAGTAGACATGCTTCTCGTACCTCTTCTGTGTGTCCGTGCTGGTATCCGGCGACTTGCGCCGTAAGTGCTTACGAGTTCAATCAAAGGCGTTCGTACGGGTCCCGGCTGGCGGTAAACGGACGCGGATCTCGGCGGCCCGGCGGCGATGACTTCCGGGGCGCCGACGGGTCTCAGTAGGTGACGGACACGGAACCCATCCGAGAGAAGGCACGCACCATGAAGCTCACCTTCACCCAGTTCCTCACCCTCGACGGCGTCATCCAGGCCCCGGGCGGCCCGGAGGAGGACCGCAGCAGCGGCTTCGAGCACGGCGGCTGGTCGGTGCCCTACGGCGACGACGACTTCGGCGCCTTCGTCACCGAGGTCTTCGACCGGGCCGACGCCTTCCTGCTCGGCAGGGGCACCTACGAGATCTTCGCCGGGTACTGGCCCAAGATGACCGACCCCGCCGACCCGGTGGCCTCGCGCCTCAACTCCCTGCCGAAGTACGTCGCGAGCACCACCCTGACCGCCGCCGACTGGCAGGGCACGCGGATCATCGGCCGCGACGACCTGGTCAAGGACGTCACCGCGCTCAAGGAGCAGCCGGGGCGCGAGCTCCAGATGCACGGCAGCGCGGGCCTCGCGCGCTCCCTCATGGCGCACGACCTGATCGACACCCTGCACCTGCTGACGTTCCCCGTGGCCCTCGGCGCGGGCAAGCGGCTCTTCGCGGAGGGCGGCCTGCCCACCGCGTTCCGGCTCGCCGGGTCGCGTACGACGTCCAAGGGCGTCGTCATCAGCACGTACGAGCGTGCGGGGCGCCCGGAGTACGGCAGTTACTGAGCCGCGCGACCGGCACGTGAGACGCGAGGCGCGAGCCCTTCCCGGCGCGATCTTCGACGGATACGGTGTGCGCTCCGCGTGCGAGCCGCCGAAGTCTCCACACCGCCGCAGCTGTTGCCGCTCCCGTCGGCCGCTGCCGCACCCGTTGGAGACCGCGCCCCGTGTCGACCCTCGCCGCCCCCGCCACGCTTGCCCCGCGCCGCGCCTGGCTGACCGACCTGCCCGTGTTGCTCGTGGCCGTGGTGTGGGGCGCCAGCTACCTCGCCGCCAAGGGCATCACCACGGCGCACACGGTCGTCGCCGTGCTCGTCCTGCGGTTCGCGGTGGTGCTGCCCGCCCTGGTGGCGGTCGGCTGGCGGTCCCTGCGGGGGCTCGGGGCCGCGCAGTGGCGCGGGGCCGGGGTCCTCGGCCTGATCCTCGCCGGGATCTTCCTCCTGGAGACCTACGGCGTCGTGCACACATCGGCGACCAACGCGGGCCTGATCATCAGCCTCACCATGGTCTTCACACCGCTCGCCGAGGCGGCGGCGCGGCGGGCGCGGCCGCCGCGCGCGTTCCTGGCCGCCGCCGGGCTCTCCGTGCTCGGCGTGGTCCTGCTGACCCAGAGCGGCGGCTTCACCAGGCCTTCGCTCGGCGATCTGCTGATCCTGCTCGCCGCCCTCGCCCGCACCGCGCACGTCCTCGCCATGGCGCGCATCAAGGTGGTGCGCGACGCCGACTCGCTCTCCCTCACCACGGTCCAACTGGGCAGCGCGGTCCTGGTGTTCGCGCTGCTCGCGGCCGCGGGTACGGGCGCGACGCCGTGGTCCGTCGCCGCGGGCTTCGGCGCGCGGGAGTGGGCGGGCCTGCTCTTCCTCTCCGTCTTCTGCACCCTCGTCGCCTTCTTCGTACAGATGTGGGCGGTGCGCAGGACCTCGCCGTCGCGGGTGAGCCTGCTGCTCGGCACGGAGCCCCTGTGGGCCGCGGTCGTCGGCATCGTGATCGGCGGCGAACGCCTCGGCGCGCTGGGGCTGTTGGGCGGGGTGCTGGTCCTTGTGGGGACCGGCTTGGGACGCCGGGTGCGGTGATGTCGCCGATGCGTGGGAGAAGTGCGGGCGAAGAGCGGAATGTGCTCGGTTAACAGCCGGTAACTCCCGGAAAATTCCCCGCACTTGACGTTGACACGCCAACCTCTACGCGCGTCACACTGGACCCATGCGAATCCCCCCACGAATCGTCAGCGTCACTGCCCTCGCCGCCGCCCTGCTCATCGGCGGCCCCGTCGCGGCCACCGCGAGCGCGGCGCCCGCAGCCCCCGTCTCGTACTCCGTCACCGCGGTCGGCAAGATCTGCTACTCCGCCCTGCCCTCCCAGGCGCACGACACCCTGGACCTGATCGAGAAGGGCGGCCCCTACCCGTACCCGCAGGACGGCACCGTCTTCCAGAACCGCGAGGGCGAGCTGCCCAAGCAGAGCTCCGGCTACTACCACGAGTACACCGTCATCACGCCCGGCTCGGACAACCGCGGTGCCCGGCGCATCGTGACCGGCGACAAGAGCCAGGAGGACTACTACACCGCCGACCACTACGCGTCCTTCGACCTGGTGGACCGCGGCTGCTGAGGTCCCGGGCCGTACGGCAGGGGCGCCCTGTCAGCGTGACTTGCGGCTCTCCGCCGCGGCGAACAGCGCGACGGCGAGGACGAGCAGGGTGACGCTCGCGTAGATCTCGTATCCGTCGAGGAGACCGAGGCGCTGCACGACGCCCCAGCCGTCCAGGCTGCCGGTGAGCTCATGGATCAGGCCGGCCGCTCCCTGGATCAGCAGCAACACGCCAAGGACCTCAAGTACCTGTCTCATACCGGGATCCTCGCCCCGGCGCTTCCCCACGCACATCCGCCACGGGGCGAGGATTCCCCTCCCGCGCGGGTCCGAAAGTCTCGGACCTGCGCGACTTTCGTAGATGATCACGCGTGCGGGATGCCCGGGGCCGTGGGCAGTGCGTAGATTTGTCGACCATGAGCGGCACCGAGCCCACCCCCCAGCCCCTGGCCAGAAGGCCGTGGGCGCTGCCGTCCGCCGTCGCGAGCGAACTCGACCCCGACCACGCGCGGCGCCGCGGCACCCGGCGGACCGTGCGCGACTGGCTCGTCGACTTCGTCTGCTTCATCGCGGCCGTCCTGATCGGCATGATCGGCGCCGACTCGGTCGGCGACAATCCGCACATCTCCGCGGGCTACGCCGAGCTCGACCAGGTGATCGGCGCGCTCGCCTGCGCCGCGGTCTGGCTGCGCAGGCGCTGGCCGGTGGGTCTCGCCATCGCCATGCTGCCGGTGGCGGTGGCCTCCGACACGGCGGGCGGCGCCGCCGCCCTCACGCTCTTCACCCTCGCGGTGCACCGGCCCTTCCGGTACGTCGCGTGGGTCGGCGGGATCTCGGTCGCGCTGGTGCCCCTCACCTACTGGGTGCGGCCCGACTCGGAGATGCCTTACGGGATCGCCATCGCCTTCGGCGTCGTCCTGACCGCGGCGGTCATCGGCTGGGGCATGTTCGTACGCTCCCGCCGCCAGCTGCTGCTCAGCCTGCGCGACCGCGCCGTGCGCGCCGAGAACGAGGCCGCGCTCCGCGCCGAACAGGCCCAGCGCCTGGCCCGCGAGTCCATCGCCCGCGAGATGCACGACGTCCTCGCGCACCGGCTGACACTGCTCAGCGTGCACGCGGGCGCCCTGGAGTTCCGCCCCGACGCGCCCCGCGCGGAGATCGTCCGCGCCGCGGGCGTCATCCGGGAGAGCTCCCACGAGGCACTGCAGGACCTGCGCCAGGTGATCGGCGTCCTGCGCGGCGGCGACGCGGACGCGTCGGGCCGCCCGCAGCCCACACTCACGGCCCTGGACACCCTGGTCGCCGAGTCCCGCGCGGCGGGCATGAAGGTCGCCCTCGACAACCACGTCGCCGACCCGGCGGCCATGCCCGCGGCCATCGGCCGCACCGCGTACCGCATCGCGCAGGAGGCGTTGACCAACGCCCGCAAGCACGCCCCGGGAACGGAGGTGACCGTCGTCGTGTCGGGCGCGCCCGGCGAGGGCCTGACGCTCTCCGTGCGCAACCCCGCACCGGTCGGCGACGTACCGAAGGTGCCGGGCTCGGGGCAGGGGCTGATCGGCCTCGCCGAGCGCGCCTCGCTCGCGGGCGGCAGGCTCGGGCACGGCGTGCCGCCCGAGGGCGGCTTCCACTTGGAGGCGTGGCTACCGTGGGCCCCATGAACACCATCAGGCTGCTCCTCGTCGACGACGACCCCCTGGTCCGCGCCGGACTCTCCTTCATGCTCGGCGGCGCGGACGACATCGAGATCGTGGGCCAGGCGGGCGACGGCAGTGAGGTCGCCCCGCTGGTCGGTGAACTCCGCCCCGACGTCGTCCTGATGGACATCCGCATGCCCACCATGGACGGCCTCGCCGCCACGGAGGCGCTGCGCAAACGGCCCGACGCCCCCGAAGTCATCGTCCTCACCACCTTCCACGCCGACGAACAGGTCCTCCGGGCGCTGCGGGCGGGCGCCGCGGGCTTCGTCCTGAAGGACACGGCACCCGCCGAGATCGTCGCCGCGGTACGCGCGGTGGCCGCGGGCGAACCGGTGCTCTCGCCCACCGTGACCCAGCAGTTGATCACTCAGGTCACCGGCGTGGACCCGCAGACGGACCGCAGGCGGCGCGCGGTGGAGCGGCTCGGCTCGCTGGCCGAGCGCGAGAGGGAGGTCGCCGTCGCGGTCGGCAGGGGCGGCTCCAACGCGGACATCGCGGCGGAACTGTTCCTGAGCGTGGCCACCGTCAAGGCGCACGTCTCCCGCATCCTGACCAAGCTCGACCTCAACAACCGGGTGCAGATCGCGCTGCTCGCGCATGACGCGGGGCTGCTCGACGAGCCGCGCTGAAGGGGTGCGGGGGCTTCCCGTCCGGTGATAGAAGTCCCCTCATGACTGAGCCGCCCCTGCCGGAGTCCGCGCCACAGCCCGCGTCGCCCGATACCCAGCCCGTCGAACCGGTCGAGCCGGTCGAGCCGATCGATTTCGAGATGGCACAAAAGGTCCTGGACGCCCAGCCGTTCAGCCGTCTCGTCCGCACGCGCATCACGCGGTTCGGCGACGGCGCGGCCACGCTGGAGATCGACATCCGCGAGGAACTCCACCAGCAGAACGGCTTCTTGCACGGCGGCGTCCTCGCGTACGCGGCGGACAACAGCATCACCTTCGCCGCGGGCACGACGCTCGGACCCGCCGTGCTGACCTCCGGATTCTCCATCCAGTACGTACGCCCGGCGACCGGCGCCAAGCTGATCGCCCGCGCCACCGTCGCGCACTCGGGACGGCGACAGGCGGTGGTGCGCTGCGAGTTGCTCACCGTGAGCGGCGTGGCCTCGGGGGGAAGCGCCGTGGACGCCGAGGTCCTGTGCGCGATCGCCCAGGGGACCGTGCTCTCCACGGCGTGAGCGGTGTGAACAGCGCGGCGCGTGTCAGCCGCCGGGAATCTCCGCCATCCGCACCGGCCTGCGCTCGCGCCGCGACTGCTCGCACGCCTCCGCGATCCGCAGCGCGTGCAGCGCCTCGCGCCCGTCGCAGGGGTTCGCCCGCCCTCCTCGTACGACCTCGACGAAGGCGGCGAGCTCCGCCTCGTAGGCGGGTGCGAACCGCTCGATGAAGCCCGGCCAGGGCTTGTCCGGTGCGGCGGGGCCCGCGAGTTCCGCCGAGGTCAGCGGCGTGCGGTCGTCCAGGCCGACCGCCAACTGGTCGAGCTCGCCGGCCAGTTCCATGCGGACGTCGTAGCCCGCTCCGTTGCACCGGGTCGCCGTCGCCGTGCAGAGCGTGCCGTCGTCCAGGGTGAGCAGGACCGCCGCCGTGTCGACGTCGCCCGCCTCGCGGAACATCGCGGGGCCCGCGTCCGAACCGGTCGCGTACACCTCGGTGACCTCGCGCCCCGTCACCCAGCGCAGGACGTCGAAGTCGTGCACCAGGCAGTCGCGGTACAGGCCGCCGGAGAGCGGCAGATACGCGGCGGGAGGCGGGGCCGGATCCGAGGTGATCGCCCGCACCGTGTGCAGTCGGCCGAGGGCGCCCGCGCGGACCGCGTCGCGCGCCGCCGCGTACCCCGCGTCGAAGCGGCGCTGGAAGCCGAGCTGCAGCACCGTGCCCGCGGCATCGACCTCGGCGAGGGCGGCCAGCGTGCCCGGCAGGTCGAGCGCGATCGGCTTCTCGCAGAACACCGGGAGCCCGGCGCGGGCCGCCCTGCCGATCAGTTCGGCGTGTGCCGAGGTGGCCGCGGTGATCACCACGGCGTCCACCCCGAGGGCGAACACCTGCTCGACGGAGGGAGCCGCCTCCGCCCCGATCCGTTCCGCGAGGTCGGCCGCCCTCGTGCCGTCCGCGTCGGCGACGACCAGGGACGTCACCTCGGGATGACGGCCGAGGGTCACCGAGTGAAATGTGCCGATACGGCCCGTTCCGATGAGTCCGATGCGCATGGACCCACACTCGCCACGCCCCGCCGCTCCTGTCAATGCTTTGTCCTGACAACAGAACTGTCCTGACAACAGAACTTCCCGTCAACATCTCCCGGGGCTACGCTCGCCCCGTGTCCAAACCAGTCGCCAAAGCAGCCCAGGACAAGCCGGCCAAGGACCCCACCGTCGCGCTGCGCCTCGGCGTGGACCGCAGCAGCCCGGTCCCGCTCTACTTCCAGCTGGCCCAGCAGCTGGAAGCGGCGATCGAACGCGGTGCCCTGACCCCCGGCAGCCTCCTCGGCAACGAGATCGAGCTCGCGGGGCGGCTCGGCCTGTCCCGGCCCACCGTCCGCCAGGCCATCCAGTCCCTCGTCGACAAGGGCCTGCTGGTGCGGCGCAGAGGCGTCGGCACCCAGGTCGTCCACAGTCAGGTCAAACGCCCCCTGGAGCTGAGCAGCCTCTTCGACGACCTGGAGGCGGCGGGCCAGCGACCCGAGACCCGCGTCCTGCGCAACACCGTCGAGGCCGCGTCCGCCGAGGTCGCGGCGGCACTCGGGGTCGGCGAGGGGGACGAGGTGCAGCTCATCGAGCGGCTGCGCCTTGCCCACGGCGAGCCCATGGCGTACCTGACCAACCACATCCCCGGCGGGCTCCTCGACCTCGACACCGAGCGTCTGGAGGCCACCGGGCTCTACCGCCTGATGCGCGCGGCGGGCCTCACCCTGCACAGCGCGCGCCAGTCGGTGGGAGCCCGCGCCGCGACCGCCGACGAGGCGGAGCGGCTCGCCGAGCCGGGCGCGGGTGCCCCGCTGCTCACCATGCGCCGCACGACCTTCGACGACACGGGCCGGGCGGTCGAGTTCGGCTCGCACGTGTACCGGGCCTCGCGCTACTCCTTCGAGTTCCAGCTCCTCGTACGGCCGTAGGCGTCAAGGTGCGGCCGTAGGCGTCAAGCTGCTCACGGTCGTCAGAATGTTCTGACAAATTCATTGACGCTGCCGTGGGACCGCCGCTAGAACTCCTCCAGCCGCAATCGGGCGGCCGGGAGAAGAGGTGGTCCCATGCGTACAGCCCGCACGGCCGCAGCCCTCATCGCGGTGCTCTCGCTCGCGGTCGGCTGCAGCAGTTCCGGCGGCAAGGACGACGAGGACACGTCGGGGGACGGTGGCGGGGGTGGGAAGGGTGTGAACACGCCCCGCCTCAAGATCGCGATGGTCACCCACTCCGGTGAGGGCGACACCTTCTGGGACATCGTCCAGAGCGGCGCCAAGCAGGCCGCCCGCAAGGACAACGTCGAGTTCCTCTACGCCAACGACAAGGAGGCCAAGGGGCAGGCCGAGCTCGTCCAGTCGTTCGTCGACAAGAAGGTCGACGGGATCGTCGTGACCCTGGCCAAGCCCGAGGCGATGAAGGCCGTCCTGGCCGAGGCGGAGGCCGCGGGGATCCCGGTCGTCACGATCAACTCGGGCGGCGAGTTCTCGGCGAAGTTCGGGGCGCTCGGTCACATCGGCCAGGACGAGTCGGTGGCGGGCGAGGCGGTCGGCGAGGAGCTCAACAAGCGCGGCAGGAAGAAGGCCCTCTGCGTCATCCACGAACAGGGCAACGTCTCCCTCGAACAGCGCTGCGCGGGCGTGAAGAAGACCTTCGACGGATCGGTGGAGAACCTGAACGTCCAGGGCACCGACGCGCCGGGCTCCCAGTCCTCCATCAGCGCGAAGCTCCAGGCCACCAAGGACATCGACGCCGTCGTCGCGCTCGGCGCGCCGATCGCCGCGTACTCGGTGAAGGCCAAGGAGGACGCGGGCAGCAAGGCGGAGGTCGACACGTTCGACCTGAACGCCGAGGTCGTCAAGCGCCTCAAGGCCAAGGAGGTCGGCTTCGCCGTCGACCAGCAGCCCTACCTCCAGGGCTATCTCTCCATCGACGAACTGTGGCTCTACAAGACCAACGCGAACGTCCTGGGAGGCGGCAAGCCCGTCCTCACCGGACCCGCGATCGTCACCGGGAAGGACGTACCGAAGCTGGAGAAGTACACGGCCAGGGGAACGCGGTGACCACACGCCGCGGTACCCGATGAACACATGCGTGATCCGCGTGGTCGATACTTGGGCGGCCGGGCCTGGGATCAGGACCGGCCGCACCGAGGAGCAGAACAAGAAGGGCACGGCGTCGTGGCAAGGGTGAAGACAGGGGTACGCGCCGTGGGCGCCGTGCTGGTGGCGGTGCTCGGAGCCTCCCTGATGGGATGCAGCAGCACCGGGGGCAAGCGTGCCGAGGACGCCCGCAAGGCGGCGGCCGCCGGCGGGAGGGCCGCGGTGGACACGCCGCGCTGGACCTTCGGCATGGTCACGCACTCCGGCGACGGCGACACCTTCTGGGACATCGTCCAGAACGGCGCCAAGCAGGCAGCGGTCAAGGACAACATCAAGTTCCTGTACGCCCATGACGACGAGGCCCAGCAGCAGGCCCAGCTCGTGGACTCCTACATCGACAAGAAGGTCGACGGGATCATCGTCACGCTGGCCAAGCCGGACGCGATGAAGGGCGCCCTGGCCCGCGCGGAGAAGGCCGGTATCCCGGTGATCACCGTGAACTCCGGCTCCGCGGAGTCCAAGGAGTTCGGCGCGCTGACCCACATCGGCCAGGACGAGACGATCGCGGGCGAGGCCGTCGGCGATGAGCTCAACAAGCGCGGCAAGAAGAAGGCGCTCTGCATCCTGCACGAGCAGGGCAACGTCGGCCACGAGCAGCGCTGCGAGGGTGCCAAGAAGACCTTCGAGGGCAAGATGGAGAACCTGTACGTGACGGGCACCAACATGCCCGACGTGCAGTCCTCCATCGAGGCCAGGCTGCAGACCGACAAGTCGGTCGACGCGGTCGTCACGCTCGGCGCGCCCTTCGCGGACGCCGCGGTGAAGGCCAAGGAGGGCGCGGGCAGCAAGGCGGAGATCGACACGTTCGATCTCAACGAGAAGGTCGCCGCGGGCCTGAAGTCCGGCTCGCTCGGCTTCGCCGTCGACCAGCAGCCCTACCTCCAGGGGTACGAGGCCGTGGACCTGCTGTGGCTGTACAAGTACAACGCCGACGTACTCGGCGGCGGCAAGCCCGTCCTCACAGGGCCCCAGATCATCACCAAGGACCAGGCCGCCGAGCTGGAGGAATACGCGAAGCGAGGGACGCGATGACAGCGACCGCACCCGCCCCGGCGCCGTCGCCGGGCACCAAGAGCGACGAGCGTCTGCTGAAGACGTCGCCGCTGAAGAAGCTCCTCGGCAGGCCCGAGCTCGGCTCGGTGGTCGGCGCCGTCGCCGTGTTCGTCTTCTTCGCGATCGTCGCGGACAGCTTCGTGCAGGCCACCAGCCTGGCCACGGTCCTCTACGCGGCGTCGACGATCGGCATCATGGCGGTGCCGGTGGCGCTGCTGATGATCGGCGGCGAGTTCGACCTGTCGGCGGGCGTCATGGTGACGACGTCCGCGCTGGTCTCGTCGATGTTCAGCTACCAGATGACCGCGAACGTCTGGGTCGGCGTCCTGGTCTCGCTGCTCGTGACCCTCGCGGTCGGCGTGTTCAACGGCGTGATGCTGACCCGCACGGACCCGCCGAGCTTCATCATCACGCTCGGCACGTTCCTGATGCTGACCGGCATGAACCTCGGCTTCACCAAGCTGATCAGCGGCACCGTCTCCACCAAGTCGATCGCCGACATGGAGGGCTTCTCCTCCGCCAAGTCCGTCTTCGCCTCGACGATCACCGTCGGCGGCGTCGACTTCAAGATCACCATCGTGTGGTGGCTGGCCCTGATCGCCGTCGCCACCTGGATCCTCCTCCGCACCCGCGTCGGCAACTGGATCTTCGCCGTCGGCGGCGGCGAGGACGCGGCCCGCGCGGTCGGCGTCCCGGTCGCCGCGACCAAGATCGGCCTCTACATGGGCGTCGCCTTCGGCGCCTGGGTCTCCGGCCAGCACCTGCTCTTCTCGTACGACGTCGTGCAGTCCGGCGAGGGCGTCGGCAACGAGCTGATCTACATCATCGCGGCCGTCATCGGCGGCTGCCTGATCACGGGCGGCTACGGCTCGGCGGTCGGCGCGGCCGTCGGCGCGCTGATCTTCGGCATGGTCAGCAAGGGCATCGTGTTCGCCGAGTGGAACCCGGACTGGTTCAAGTTCTTCCTCGGAGTGATGCTGCTCCTGGCGACCCTGCTCAACCACTGGGTCCGCAAGCGCGCGGAGGCGACGAAGTGACCGACAAGACCGACGTCAGCGACGCCGTACCGCCGCAGGCGGGGGAGCGCACCCCGCTCGTCGAGCTCGACGACGTCAGTAAGTACTACGGCAACATCCGCGCCCTCGAAGGCGTCTCCCTCGAAGTGCACGCGGGGGAGATCTCCTGCGTGCTCGGCGACAACGGCGCGGGCAAGTCCACCCTCATCAAGATCATCGCGGGGCTGCACCAGCACGACGCGGGCGCCTTCCGCATCGAGGGCGACGACACCCGGCTCGGCTCCCCGCGCGAAGCCCTCGACCTGGGCATCGCCACGGTCTACCAGGACCTCGCCGTCGTCCCCCTGATGCCGGTCTGGCGCAACTTCTTCCTCGGCTCCGAGCCGACGAAGGGCGTCGGCCCCTTCCGCCGCATGGACGTCGACCTCATGCGCGAGACGACCCGTGCGGAGCTGCTCCGCATGGGCATCGACCTGCGCGACGTGGACCAGCCCATCGGCACGCTCTCGGGCGGTGAGCGCCAGTGCGTGGCGATCGCCCGCGCCGTCCACTTCGGCGCGAAGGTGCTCGTCCTCGACGAGCCGACCGCCGCGCTCGGCGTCAAGCAGTCCGGCGTCGTCCTCAAGTACGTCGCCGCGGCCCGCGACGCGGGCCTCGGCGTGGTCTTGATCACGCACAACCCCCACCACGCGTACCTGGTCGGCAACCGCTTCGTCCTCCTCAAGCGCGGCGCGATGTCCGGCAGCTACGCCCGCGACGAGATCACCCTCGACGAACTGACCCGCCAAATGGCGGGCGGCTCCGAACTGGACGACTTGCGTCACGAACTGGAGAACCGCGCCTCTTAGCCGGGGCGCCCCGTCAGGGGCGAGCCCCGTAAGGGGCGCGGGGAACTGCGCGCTCAGCCCAGGAAAAGCCGCGGTCGCGTCTGCCGGGCCACCGAGCAGACGCGACCGCGGCTTCTTCTTTGGTTGCTCGCGCAGTTCCCCGCGCCCCTACGGGGCGCGCCCCTGACGGGGCTCACGCCCCGTGCCCGTTGTGCGCGCCCCCGCGAGCGTGAGGCAGAATCGCCGCAATGAGCACCTACCGCGACCTCGCGCACCGCGGCTCCGCACGAGCCACCGTCCTGCGGACCGTGGGCACGCGCGAACGCCGATCCCATCTGACGGCGCCCCGCGTCCCCACCGTCGGCATCGACATCGGCGGCACGAAGGTGATGGCGGGTGTCGTCGACGCCGACGGCAACATCCTGGAGACCCTCCGTACGGAGACCCCGGACAAGTCCAAGAGCCCGCGCGTCGTCGAGGACACCATCGTCGAACTGGTCCTCGACCTCTCCGACCGGCACGACGTGCACGCGGTGGGCATCGGCGCGGCGGGCTGGGTGGACGCGGACCGCAACCGCGTCCTGTTCGCCCCGCACCTGTCCTGGCGCAACGAACCCCTGCGCGACCGCATCTCAGGACGCCTCGCGGTCCCCGTGCTCGTCGACAACGACGCGAACACGGCGGCGTGGGCGGAGTGGCGCTTCGGCGCCGCCCGCGGCGAGGACCACCTGGTCATGATCACGCTCGGCACCGGCATCGGCGGCGCGATCCTGGAGGACGGCCAGGTCAAGCGCGGCAAGTTCGGGGTGGCGGGCGAGTTCGGCCACATGCAGGTCGTCCCCGGCGGGCACCGGTGCCCCTGCGGCAACCGCGGCTGCTGGGAGCAGTACAGCTCCGGCAACGCGCTGGTCCGCGAGGCCCGCGAGCTGGCCGCCGCCGACTCCCCGGTGGCGTACGGCATCATCGAGCGCGTCAAGGGCAACGTCCCCGACATCACGGGACCGCTCATCACCGAGCTGGCCCGCGAGGGCGACGCCATGTGCGTCGAGCTGCTCCAGGACATCGGCCAGTGGCTCGGCGTGGGCATCGCGAACCTCGCCGCCGCCCTCGACCCGTCCTGCTTCGTGATCGGCGGCGGCGTCTCGGCCGCCGACGACCTCCTGATCGGCCCCGCCCGCGACGCCTTCCGCCGCCACCTCACCGGCCGCGGCTACCGCCCCGAGGCCCGCATCGCCCGCGCCCAGCTCGGCCCCGAGGCGGGCATGGTGGGCGCCGCCGACCTGGCCCGCCTGGTCGCCCGCCGCTTCCGCCGCGCCAACCGGCGCCGCGTGGAGCGCTACGAACGCTATGAGCGGTACGCCGAGGCCCGCCGCTCCAACGACCGCACCTCCCAGGGAACCGCGTAGATGACCGTGCCCCGCCAGCCCTCGTCCCCGGAGCGTCCCGGCGCGGCCGGAAAACCGGACCGCGAGGGAGGCAAGACCGAGGACCGCCGCCACATGATCCGCCGCCGCTGGCTGACGGCGACGATCATCGTGCTCCTGATCGGGATCCCCGCCGGATACCTGGCGATCTCCGCGAGCCAGAGCCGCAACAGCGGCCGCGACAAGGAGGACAAGTACTCCGCGACCGGCCTCAGCGAGGGCTGGCCCTCCCGGGTCCAGCGCCGTCTGTACGACGTGCCGATCCCGCCGTACTCCAAGGAAGTCGCCTACTACGAGACGAACAACTGGCGCACGAGCCGTCTGTACGTCCAGTTCCTGACCAGCAACGAGGGCCTGGACAAGTTCCTCAAGCGGATCGGCACGTCCACGGGCAAGCTCGAACCCAAGGACATCACGATCAGCAAGCGCGACCAGAAGGTCGTCGGCTGGGAGTTCACCGGGCCAGGACCGTGGTCGGGCCTCACCCACTACGAGAAGAACCCGGCCCCGACGCAGGACGTCGTCGTGGACCGCTCCAACGCCAAACACCCCATGGTGTACGTGGTGTCGTCGACGACACCCTGACGGTGCCGCCGCGCCGGGCATTGTTGCCGGTGCGTGAAGCGGTGCCGGATCACTGGGCGGCGGGCGCCACGGCCTCTAGCGTGGCGCCCATGCATCCCTCGCGCCGCAAGGCGACCCCCGTCATGGGCAGCGCCCCGTCCGAAGCGTCGTACGACCGCGGCAGACTCCGTCAGTGGCTGGCGGGGGAGGCGCGCGCCGACGGCGTCGCGCGCCGGGACGTCCTCAGGCTCGTCGCCGCGGCGGGCCTCGCGTCGGCGGTGCCGGTGGGTCTCGCGGCGCCGAGGGCAGCCGCGGCAACCGCGGCCCCGGGCATCGTCAAGGACCTCCCCGCCGACCGCTTCACGATCCGCGGCACGAACGCAGAGACGCGCTTCGAGTCCCTCGCGGGCACCGGCCACACCACTCCCGTCTCCCACTTCTTCGTACGCAACCACACGGCGACGCCGCGGATCGACGCGGACACCTGGACCCTGCGGGTCTGGGGCGACGGACTGACGGGCGACGGACTGACGGGCGACGGACTGACGGGCGGCGCGCGGGAGTTCACGCTCGCCGACCTCAAGCGGCTGCCCGCCGTGTCCCGCACGGCGTTCGTCGAGTGCGCGGGCAACGGCAGGAGCCTGTTCGCCACGCAGCAGGGCCAAGAGGTCTCCGGCACCGCCTGGACGCTGGGCGCGGTCGGCGTGGCCCGCTGGCGCGGCGCACGCCTCTCCGACGTCCTGCGCCTCGCGGGCCTCTCGCACCGCGCGGTGGACGTGCTGCCGCGCGGCCTCGACGACGACTACGTGACGGCGGACGGCACGAACCTTGGCCGGGTCCGCCGCCCCCTGCCGCTCGCCAAGGCCCTGGACGACGTGATCCTCGCGTACGAGATGAACGGCGCGCCCCTGCCCCCGGACCACGGCCACCCGGTCCGCCTGCTCGCCCCCTCCTGGGTCGGCATCGCCTCGATCAAGTGGCTGGGCGACATCGAGGTCTCCTCAACACCCCTCTACTCGCCCTGGAACACGGACTTCTACCGCCTGTACGGCGACGGGTACCCGCCACAGGGCAGCGCCCCGCTCACCCGCCAGACCCTCAAGTCGGCGTTCGAACTCCCGTGGAACGCACGGCTTTCCACCGGCACCCGACACCGCCTCACCGGCCGCGCCTGGTCGGGCGCGGGCGCGATCGCCCGGGTCGACGTCAGCACGGACGCGGGCACGACCTGGCACCGCGCCCACCTCCACGACACCCCCCACCGCG
Source organism: Streptomyces kanamyceticus (assembly GCF_008704495.1). Lineage (NCBI taxonomy): Bacteria > Bacillati > Actinomycetota > Actinomycetes > Kitasatosporales > Streptomycetaceae > Streptomyces > Streptomyces kanamyceticus. The sequence continues at coordinate 1,967,968 of NZ_CP023699.1, read as the reverse complement.
CCACCTGGACCCGCTGGTCCCTGCCGTGGCGCCCGACGAGCCCCGGCCCCACGACGCTCCTGTCCCGCGCCACGGACACGACGGGCCGCGTCCAGCCGCGCACGACGAGGCACAACACGCAGGGGTACCTGTTCGACGCGGTGGTGCGGCACGAGGTGACGGTCGTCTGAGCGGCCCGATGTCAGTGGTCCTTGCGATGATCGAGGCGTTCAGCGTTCAGCGTTGGGTGTTGAGTGATTGACGTTCGCGTCACCGCAGAGACCGAGAGGACCGCAGCGCCATCGAAACCATCGGGGTCACCGACTTCAACCGTCGGGTCCGCCTGCTCGTCGAAGTGACCGACCATCCCGACGAGTTGGCGCTCGCCGAGGAGCTGCTCGTGGCCGAGGGCTGCGTGGTCAGGGCGGCAACCGCCCCCGAGGCCGCGCGCGTCGGGCCCCGCCGCGCGGGTCTCGTCGTCGAGGTACGGCTGCGGGGCGCACGGCGCGGTGCGCGCAAGGCAGCGGTGCACCGGGTGGAGCGCCTGGCCGCGCGGCGCTCACTCGCGCTGTGGGTACGGGAGTCGACGCTGTGCACCCCGCCCCGCGAGCGCCGCACGCCCTACCACGTCCGGCTCGCCCCGCCCACGCAGGGCAGCGCGGCCGCCCGACGCGTGCTGCGCCTCGCCCGGCACCTGACGGGCGCGCACGACCAGCGGGCGGTCTCCCTGCCGGGCCCGCCGGACCGCGCGGCGGCCGTCGCCGAGCTGACCGCGAGCCGCTTCGGCGACCGCCTCTTCGACGCCTCGTCCGAGGAGGTGCACGGACCACCGGACCCGCCGACACAACCCGGCGACGCACCACGGATCCTCGATCCCACGACGGCGAGCGGCCTTCTCTCGCTCTGCCTCAGCGTGGCCGCGCTCTGCGCGGGGGCCCTGGTCTGCCTGACCCTCGGCGGCGCGCTGCAACGCCTCGACACCCCCTGGCGGTGGACGGCGCTGCTCCCCGGGCTCGCGCTCGGCGACGCGCTCGGCTGGTTCCTCGCGGAGCGCCATCTCTCCCGCCCCCGGCGGTTCGCCCTGGGTACGGCGATGGCGGCGATGTTCCTCTTCCTCGGCTACCAACTGATGCTCGCGCTGCCCGTCGCGGGCGGTGACGTGCTGTGGGCGACGTCGCTGACGGTGCTGGGCGTCGCGGGTGCGGCCCTGGCGGGGGCGGGGGTCTGGTGGGCTCTCGTCCCCTCCTGGCTGAGCAGGAACGCGCACTGGTTCGTGCCCGTGGTCGCCGCGCCGCTCTTCTTCGTCGTGCCGTGGTTCGGACGGCTCCTGTACACCCTCTACTTGACGGTGGGTTTCGGCGTGCCCGTCGAGGCGGTGCCGGTCACGACGTACTCGATGACGTACGCGGCCCTGAAGCCGATCGGTCTCGCCGCGGGCTTCGCGCTCGTCTTCGTGGCCGCCGCGGGGTGGGCGCGGCACACCTACTGGGGACGTGTTCCTGGCGACGGCATACCCGGTTTCGTCCTGCCCGTCGTCGCGGCGCTGTACATCGTGACGACGCTGCTCGTCGGCCTGATCACGGCCGCTGCCGCCACGGACGACGCGGCGGCCGCCGTCAAGGAGGGCCGCAATCCGCCGGGTTACTACGGCCTGCACGGAACGCTCATGTGCGCGAAGCCGCTGAGCAAGGACATCGCGGTCTACAACGGCCCGCTGGTCACGGACCGCCCGGTCCTCACGTTCGGCAGCACGGGCGAACGGATCTGGCTCTGGGGCTTCCAGAAGGCCAAGGGAGGCAAGAGTGAGAAGGGTGACTGGGCGGCGATGAGCGTCAGACTCGAGGACGTCGTGCTCACCGCACCACCGAAGAGCGACGAGACACGCTGCGCCTGACGCCCACCGCACGCCCACACCTCAGCCGAGCGCGTCCCGCGCCTCGTACGCGGCCGCCGCGACCGCCAGGTCCTCCCAGGCCATCCCGGCCGACTTGAACAGCCGGGGCCGCCCCTCCTCGCCCTTCACCTCACCCCGCACGAGGGCGTCCAACGTGTGCAACCGCGCCATGTCGAAGGCCCCTTCACCGACCGCGAGCACCAGGTCGCCGCACTCGCGCCCGGCCACTTCGCGGGACTCCGCGACCACCGTGGCGCGGCCCACGAGAGCGGCGTCGACCTCGCGGGCGTCCGGTTCGTGGGAGCCGACGGCGGCGACCGTCGCGTGGTCGGGCAGCAGGGAGCTGTCGAAGAGGGGCTCGCGTGCGGTGGTGCAGCAGCAGACGATGTCCGCGTGGGCGACGTCCTGCGGCACGGCGGCGGCGGCGCCGAGACCATCGGCGCGGCAGCGGTCGACGAAGGCGGCGACCCGCCCGGCGTCGCGCGCGACCACGTCGACGTGGCGCAGCCCCGGACGCACCGCCCGCACCGCCTCGACATGCCCCCACGCCTGCGGCCCCGTCCCGAACACCAGCAGCCGCTCGGCCCCCGGCACCGCGAGCTGCCTGATGGCCACGCCGGACACGGCGGGCGTACGCAGCGACGTCAGCGCGATGCCGTCGAGCAGGGCGAGCGGAGTGTGCGTCACCCCGTCGAGGAGGAGGTAGAGCCCCTGGATGCGGGGCAGCCCGCGATCCGCGTTGGCAGGCGTGACGGTGGCGATCTTCACACCGGCGTACGATGCCGTGGCCGACGGCATCAGAAGCAGCTGCCCGCCGGGCACCTCCACGACCCCGCGCGGCGGTTCAGCTTCCGGATCGAATCCGGAGGCGAGCACGGTCTCCAGAGCGTCGACCGCGGCGGACATGGGAACGAGACGGGCCAACGTCCCGGCGTCGATCTGAACTGCCGTACCGGGGCGCGAGCCGCCCTCGTCGTGCGAGTGGTGTGAGTGGTGCGAGTGGTGCGAGGAGTGGGCCTTCATGGGGGTTCTTCCGTCCTCTCGTCCGCGTACATGAGCCCACGCTGTCCGCCCGTCCTTCCGGCCCGGCGCGTCAGCTCACGCTGGTGATCACCCCTCTATGGAACACGTCGATCGCCGAGTCGACGCTCCGAATGAACCCGGACGCCGCGTTTCCGCGCGTACTGCCGAGCGTCCGGGAGAGCGAGAGCCGGAAGCCGGTGATCTCCCCGGCCGCGCCCCTGCCGGGGGCCGGAAGGAGATCCGCGGGCTCCGGGCGGAGCCGGTCCAACGTGCCGCGCGGGCCCGGCACTTCGCCCCGCATCAGCGTCTCGACGTGCAGATCGGCCGGGGCCGCGGCCAGCTGCTTCATGAGGCGCTTCACCCAGGTCAGCGGATACCCCTGGTCGGCCGCCCGCACCTCGATCGACGTGCGCAGTCGGCTCAGTCGCAGATCGGCGGTGAGGTGCAGCGGTCCGGGCGCGCCGTCGATCCTGATCTCGGCGTGCAGCCGGCCGTCCTCGCACAGCGACTTGGCGAGCGCCGCGCGGCGCGACTGCGGATCCGTGCCGCGCCTGGCGCGCTGGACAGGGACGACCTTCTCGCCGAGTTCGCCCCCGAGACGCAGACAGACCTGACGGATGAGCCGCTCCCAGCTCTCCACCACCCGCACCGCACGGGGATCACCCGGTACGAGGGTCTCGTCGTCGATGCCGTTGCGGACCGAGACCCAGTCGGGGCCCATGTTCTGGAAGCCGTGGCAGCCCGAGTTCTCGTGCTGGAGATAGTGGAGGAGTTCCTGGAGCAGCCAGGCGTGCGGCCCCTGGCGGACTCCTTCGTGGTGGATCAGCATCTGCGCCTGGTGCGTCACATCGGCCCAGGAGAGATGCCACAGCGCGACCTTGTTCCTGCGCCGGGCATCGGTCCTGGCCTCCACGAGCGGGCTGCCGTCGAGTGCCACGTCGTTGGAGAGGGTGATGACGGCTTCGTAGCCGCGGCGCGCGGCGATGTCGAGGTAGTCCCGCACCTGTTCGGCCCGGAGCGGATTGCCGTTGGTCTTCGTCTCCACGAGGGCGGTCCACAGCCTGCCCGCGCGTTCGACGCGGATGACGCCGTCCGGGCGCCGGGGGTGGTCCTGGTTCGGCAGGACGACCTCGGTGAACGTCTCCATGCGGCCCGCGGGCGCACCGAAGGCGGCCGTCAGCCCCCGGCCGAACTCCGGCACTTGTGCCATCACCGACAGCAGGATGGAGGTCGCCCGCACCTCACGGTCCTTGTCGCTCTTGAGCGAGGAGAGCGGGAAGAGCCGCGCGGGCCGCCACTCGTCGTTCTCCGCCAGGGACGGCTTGGCGGGCGCCCTCGGCAGCGTGGCCTTCTTCTTCGCCGTACGCAGTCGACGGGGCTGCGGGGCAGGCGGTGGGGGCGAGACGGCGGCGGGCGCGAGGACCGGTTCGGCGGGGGCCGGGCGGTCCGGGGGAGCGGCCGCCGGATCGGTCGTCGCGGGCTGCGGCGGTACGTCCTGGTCGTCGTCCTCGTCGATCTCGATGCCGTAGTCCGTGGCGAGGCCCGCGAGGCCCGTCTCGTACCCCTGTCCGATCGCGCGGAACTTCCACTCGCCCGCGCGGCGGTAGATCTCGGCGAAGACGAAGGCGCTCTCGACGGTCGCCCCCACGATGGCGAAGCCGATGAGGTCCTCGCCGGACCCGCCGGTGAGGGTGAGCCGGAGGTCCTGCAACTCGCCGAAGCCCGCGCGCCGGTACCGGCTGGCCGCGACGACCACGCACTCCACGGTGGCGGGCAGTGCCGACAGGTCGAGCCGGATTCTGTCCTCGCTGCCGTTGTCGGTCGGTGTCTGGCCGAGGAGTTGGACGGAGCCGTCCGCCGCGACCGGATGGTTGTAGAAGTAGAAGTCGTCGTTTCCGCCGACCTTCCCGTGCTCGCGGAGCAGCAGGACCGACACGTCGCAGTCGCCCTCACCAGTGGCGCTGCTCCAACCGAGCCGCACCATGAAGGAACCGCCCCCGTCGGCGAGTGCCGGAAGAGCCGTGTTGGCACCTTTGGTCAGTTCACGCACGCGAGCCCCCCGAGGTAGGGAAGGGCGGCACGGTCGAAGGCCGAACGGCCCTCCTGACGATGGAAGTTGATTGTTCCTCTGTCATAGGAGCTTGCGGCGCGCCCTGTCACCCTGACAAGGCTTCGGCCCGGCAAGCCGGATACCGCAGGGGTCCCTCAACTCGCCGCCCGGCGGCTCGGGTTGTGACACGTGATGCGTGGGAATCGTGAAGATCTCGTGTGTGATTCTTGGGGATCGGTCACGGGAGCGGAAAACTCAGAGGGCTCACTCGGCGCTTTCGAAACAGGTCGGGCGCCGACCCATGCGATGGGAGACCGATCAACGATGTTCACTCTGGTACGGAGCAGAGCGCGGAAGACGGCGCTCGCGCTCTCGGCCGTCGCGGCCCTCGCCCTCGGCACGACCGCCACGGCCGGCGCGGCAGCGGCCCCCGCTCCCGCTCCCAAGAAACAGGGACCGACCTCGGTGGCGTACGTCGAGGTGAACAACAACAGCATGCTGAACGTCGGCAAGTACACCCTCGCCAACGGCGGCGAGAACGTCTTCGACGTCGCGGTGATCTTCGCCGCGAACATCAACTACGACACGAACAAGAAGGCGGCGTACCTGCACTTCAACGAGAACGTGCAGCGCGTCCTCGACAACGCCGACACGCAGATACGGCCGTTGCAGCAGAAGGGGATCAAGGTCGTCCTCTCGGTGCTCGGCAACCACCAGGGCGCCGGATTCGCCAACTTCCCGTCCCAGCAGGCGGCTTCGACGTTCGCGAAGCAGATGTCGGACACCGTCACCAAGTACGGCCTCGACGGCATCGACTTCGACGACGAGTACGCCGAGTACGGCAACAACGGCACGGGTCAGCCCAACGCCAGCTCGTTCGTGCACCTGGTGACGGCGCTGCGCGCGAACATGCCGAACAAGATCATCAGCCTCTACAACATCGGCCCGGCCGCGTCGCGCCTCTCCTACGGCGGCGTCGACGTCTCCTCCAAGTTCGACTACGCGTGGAACCCGTACTACGGCAGCTGGCAGGTCCCCGGCATCGCCCTGCCCAAGTCGAAGCTGTCGCCCGCCGCCGTCGAGATCGGCGGGACCTCGCAGAGCACGTCCGCCAGTCTCGCCCGACGCACCGTCAGCGAGGGCTACGGCGTCTATCTGACGTACAACCTCGACGGCACCGATCGCAGCGCCGACGTCTCCGCGTTCACCAAGGAGCTGTACGGCAGTGGCGCCGTCTACAAGCCGTAAGGCCATCCCGTAGCGCCCGCGAAACCGTACGAGCCGCGCCTTCGACAACGATGTCGGAGGCGCGGTCGCATGTCGTGCCCCGGTACGACCCGGTGGAATTCGGTGGGCCCGTGGTCCCGTTCGCGTGCCGTCGCGTAGTACCGCGGTGCCGTCATCGCGCTCGCCGTCAACCGCGTGGCCCGAGGTCGACGTCACACGCAGCACAGGGGGCACATCCGGCCCCTCGGAGACGATGAATGACCTGGAGGCAACACCCATGAAGCGGTGGGCTGCACATACGACGTCGCTCGCGATGGTGACGTCCGCACTGCTGGGAGCGGTCGCCGTCGCTCCCTCGTCGCACGCGGCGGAGCGGGCGGACCGGTCGCAGCGGGCGGAGGGGTTGGAGCGGTCGGAGCGAGGGCACGAAGCGACCCGGGCCGCGCTGCGCGCGTTGGTCGAGAAGGGGAAGCTGCCCGGTGTCGCCGCCAAGGTCCGGGACGGCAAGGGCAGTTGGTTCGGTGCGGCCGGGTACGCCGACACCGACATACGGCGCAAGCGGTCGGCCGCCGATCACTTCCGCGGGGCCAGCATCACCAAGACCTTCGTCGCGACCGTCCTGCTCCAGCTGGAGGCGGAGGGGAAGCTGAGCCTGGACGACACCGTCGAGACGTGGCTGCCCGGCCTGATCCAGGGCAATGGTTACGACGGCGGGAAGATCACACTGCGCCAGCTGCTCAACCACACCAGCGGCATCGCCAATTACACCGACGACCCCACCATCGCCCACAACTCCGCGGGGCCCGGCTTCCTGGAGCACCGCTACGACACCTACGCGCCCGAGGAGCTCGTGGCGGCCGGGCTGAAGCAGCCGCCGCACCCCGACCCCGAGAAGTCGCCGCAATATTCGAACACCAACTTCGTGATCGCCGGGATGGTCATCGAGAAGGCGACGGGCCGCGGGTACGCGCAGGAGGCCACCCGGCGGATCATCAACCCGCTGAAGCTGCGCGGGACGTCGTTCCCGGGCGCGGCGCCCGAGCTGCCGAACCCGCACCCCGTCGCGTACTCCCGGCTCCACCAGAAGGCCCCCGACGCCGACATCGTCGACGCCACCGAGCAGAACATGACGTGGCTCGGCGCGGCGGGCGACGTCATCTCCACGGCCGACGACCTCAACCGTTTCCAACGCTCCCTGATGCGAGGTGAGTTGCTGCCGCGAGCGCAGCTGAAGGAAATGCTCGAAGAAGTGCCGGACGGAAAGGCCAACGGGTTCGGACTCGGCGTCGAGTTCGCCGAACTGTCCTGCGGAGTGAAGGTGGTGGGCAAGAGCGGCCGTGCCAACGGTTCGGTGTCGGCCATGGTCGGCACGGCCGACGGCAAGCATCAGCTGACGTTCAACATCAACGGCGACTGGCTGGGGGACGGCTCGATCTACACCGACGTGGTCGAGGCCGAGTTCTGCGGCAAGGTCCCGAATCCGGAATGACAGAACTGACCCGTTTGTTCGAGCGTCCATAACAGGAGGGGGCTTTCCGGGCGAGACGGTACGAGTACGCCCGGAAAGCCCCCGCCCGGCAAGGAGTTGGAGCAGGAGGAGGCAGCACAGCGTGGAGCACGGTCTTGACGTCGTCGTGAGCAGCGCGGACGTCTTCGTGGCGCACGGGCTGCGCTGGACGGTCGAACATCGGATGCGGGGCGACTTCTCCGAAGTCAGCGTCACCGAGGCCGCCACGCTCGGCGAGGCGGTCACCGCGACGACGACGTTACGTCCCAAGGTCATCGTGCTGGACATGGGCCGGACCCCGGCGCAGTACTTCGCGTATCTGCCGGTCCTGACCGAACACAGCGGGGTCGTACTGATCTCCCGGCGCCACGACGCCAACTTCGCGCAGCTCGCGCGGCGTCGGGGAGTCGCGGAGGTCCTCGTGTACGACGAGTCGGCGGATCTGCACGTGGTGCGCGCCGTGCGCAGTGCCGTGGTGAGCGCGCCCGCGGCGGGTGGCTCGCCTCGCTCGGCCGCTGCCTGGAACGCCCTCGGGGCGCTGCCCGCGCTGCCCGCATTACCCGCGCTGCCGAAGCGCGCAGCCGGGCCGCACCCTCCCTTACTGCGTCTGGTGGGCGAGACGCCCGGCGGGGACGCCGCGGTGCGTCCGGATCTGTCACGGCGGGAGAACGACGTGATGAGCCTGGTGGCCGACGGGCGGACCAACGGCGAAGTGGCCGTCGCCCTCGGGCTGACCGAGAAGACGGTCAAGAACCACATCAACCGCATCTTCGCGAAGCTCAACGTGCGGACGCGCGTCCAGGCCGTCCTGGCGTGGCAGCCGGTGCGCGACGACAACTGAACGAACGAATGAATGAATGAATTAACGAACGACTGAACGACCGAGCCGGGCGCTCAGGCCGCCCTCAGGATCTGCTCCACCGTGACGTCGACCTCCCACCACTGGTCCTCTTCGCCCATCGGCACCGCGTCGTAGGTGCTCTCCAGGAATTCCTCGATCTCCGGCAGAGACATCCACAGGGACGCCTGCTCGTCCTCCGCGCCGAGGCGCAGCAGGACGAACTCCGGTGTGGCAGGCGTGATCTGTACGTTCCCCAGCCCCGTCGGCACGAGCAGCCCCTCCGCCAGCATGCTGCGGCTCACGACCCACACCGACGGCTGCCGGCTCGCGCGGATCTCCAGTTTCATGGCGATCGAGTGGGGGTCCCTGGTGTCGTACGTCAACTCCACGTCCACCGGGGCCGTGCCGTCCGGCTCGACGAGTTCGAAGACCGTCTCGGCCGATACGCGTGTGTGACGTGTTCCCATGGCTGTGACTCCGTTCCTCCGGCGTTGGCCGGTTCGAGTGTCTCTTGTGTTGTTTCCTGGTGTTTCCCTGGCTTGCCCTCACACCCGCTCCGCGGCGGCGGAGGAGGAAGCAGTGGCCTGGGTCGGCAGGGTGCGGCGGGCCGTGGTGATGATCGCGGGGCGCTCCGCCTCGTCCGTACGGCGCACGATCCTGCTGAGGAAGAGCCCGAGGACCGCGCCGTAGATGAGGTGGCCGAGGAGGCTGAGCACGATGATCTCGATGGTCGGGACGAACAGGAACTCCGTGCCGCGGGGCAGCAGGACGACGGTGGCGAGGAGTCCGAGCCAGATGAACACGCCGTAGCCGAGGGCCAGGAGGACCGGGTGGCGGCGGACCAGGGCGGGGCGGAAGTTCATCAGTACGCCGCAGAAGACGAAGAAGGCCACCGCGATGCCACCGCCGTCACCTATGTAGCGCCACAGGTAGCCGACCGGCACGTTCCCGGAGTCGGATTCCGTGATCCAGCCGCCGAGCCGCGGGATGAAGTCGGGCCAGGCGTTGGTGAGATAGGCCATCGGGATCCGCAGCCCGTCGTAGGCGGTCACCGCGACGAGCCCGGCGAACATTCCGTGCCCGGCCCAACGGCCCTCTGTGGAACCTCGCTTGATCAGTACGGTCTTCGCGGCCATCAGCGGTATCACCAGGAGGGCGGCCCAACTCATCGGCAGCGCACCGAGTATGTAGAGCGGGATGGCGGCCACCGGCAGGGCCCCCGCGGCCATGAGCACGCCGACCCGCGTCCAGTTGGTCGCCTGTCGCCGCTGTCGCAGGTGCCTCCGCTGTCGCAGGCTCCGCTGGGAGAGGTGGCAAGGGAGAGGAACCGGCTGCCTGGTTCCGGGCCGGACCACAAGGGGCTGCACGGGTGCGGACGTTTCGGTCTGCTCGACGAATTCCGTGACTGCCACCGGAAGAACCCCTTGTGATCCGGCCTGCTACGGCGTGTGCCGCTCCCAGGCGCTTGCGTTCCGCCGAGCCGAACTGCCGCTCGTCGCGGGCGATGTAGAGGAGGTTCTCCGAAACGCCGACAGCGGAACAGGGCCCACGGGCCCAAGGGGGGCGATCAGTAGAGGTGGCGGGCGAAAACGTCCGACTTGCCGTTGGTGTCGCCGGGCACGATGTTGTCGGCCGCGGACTGGAAGACCACGTCGCGCCCGCCCGTGCTGACCGCGTCGGTCCCGGCCGACGCGGGCTGGTCGGAGATGATCTCGTCGGTGCCCGTGCGCAGGTCGCGCAGCGTGAGCGCCGGTCCGCTCGTGTCGCGCGGGGCGTACAGCAGATAGCGGCCGGTGGGATCGATGGCGACGCCCTTGGCGTTGGGGAGTAGTTGGGCGGTGCCCGTGCGCACGTCGTGGACGTAGGTGTCGGAGCCCGAGAGGTAGACGACCTTGCCGCCGTCGTCGCTGAGCTGGACGAGGGCCGCCGCCTTGTCCGGGCCCTCGATCGGTCCCGAGGTGGTGGCGCCGGTCCTGTCCCACAGGAAGACGTCTTCCGTCTGGCCGTCCTGGTAGGCGACGTAGCGTCCGTCGCCGCTGATGGACGGCTTGGACGGCTTCGAGTGGGTGAGGACGGCGACATTCTGGTTGGCGCCGCCGTTGTTCCAGTCCTGCACCTCGATGCGCTGGCCGAACGTCGGTTGCCTGGGGTAGCGGACGACGTGGGCGGTGTAGCGGCCGTCCGTGTTCAGGGACGCCTGGTCACAGGTGTAGGCCGAGCAGTTGAGAGAAGCCGTACGTCCCGTGCTCATCTGGTACTGGCGAATGCGCACGTTGGTGATCCACTGGTGCGCATAGCCGATGTACTCCCCGTCACCGCTGATCACCGGGGGTCCGATGGGGGAGAGGTCACCCATCCGCTGGTTCTGTCCCGTCCGCTGGTCCCGGACGTACACACTGGCGCCCGCCGACGCGGCATCGGCGGTGAGGTTCGTCGCGGACGACGAGAAGATGACGCGGCGCCCGTCGTGCGTGATCGACGCGTCGGCGGAGTCGCCGTCGGCCTGGGTGCCGTCGGCCGCGACGCTGATCCGCTCGACACCGGCGCCACGGGCGCCCGCGGGCTCGGCCGACGCGACTCCGGGCAGCGCCACCGTGACCGCGCAGACCGCGACCGCCGCGCCCAGGGCGGCCCGCGCGCGTCTGGTGGTGCTCCGGGTTACTTCTGCACTCATGTTCCCCCCACATAGGACATGGCCTCTCCTCCAGTCCCCACTGGAGGGCCATCAGCATGCAACCGTGATCGCACTGTGGGGTCAATGCGTCACATGACGTATAAAGATGCGCAGTTCCGGTCATGTGCGTAGACGGAAACGTGGTGTGCGGGGGCGACGGAACCGGGTACCGTCTTGTTCATGTTCTTCCAGACGCCGATTTACGAGTGAGCGTGACGGGCCTCCGCTGATGTCCTCGGACGTCGCCGCGCCCGTCCCCACCGATGAATCCGTAGATCACTTCACACCAATCCGGGAGAACCCGTGAGCAAGAACATCAACAACCCTGTCGGTATGGGCGGCGGCCAGCGCAAGAAGCAGTCCCGCGCCGAGCGCCAGAACAACGGCCCGCACCGCAACCTCGACCGCCAGGGCGCCGCCGACCAGAAGGCGGAGCTGGTGCGCAAGATGCGCGAGAAGGTGGGCGGCACCGAAGGCGCCACGCAGTCGGGCGACGACGACACCGCACAGAGCTGACACACGTACGACAGCAGGGCCCGGACCGCGACGCGCGGTCCGGGCCCTGCTGTCGTACCGGCCCGCCCGCCGCTACGCCGATGCGGCCCCTTGCGGGGAGCGCAGGACGAGCAGGGTGATCTCGCTGGGGGCGAAGATGCGGAACGGCGGGCCCCAGAAGCCGGTGCCGCGGCTGGTGTAGAGCAGGGTGCGGGCGCCGTGGCGGCTGAGGCCCGCGAGCGCGGGCTGGTCGATGCGGACCAGGTGGTGGAAGGGCCAGATCTGGCCGCCGTGGGTGTGCCCGGAGAGCTGGAGGTCGACGCCGGCCGCTGCCGCCCGGTCGACGAACTTGGGCTGGTGGGCCAGGAGCAGGACGGGGTGGTCGGGGTCGGCGCCGTCCAGGGCTCCGGCGAGGTGGGCGCGGTGGCCGGACAGGCCTGAGGACTCGGCGGTGACGTCGTCCACCCCGGCGACCACGAGGGTGTCGCCGTCGCGTTCGAGCAGCAGATGGCGGTTGCGCAGCGGCTCCCAGCCAAGATCGTCCATCAGGTCGACCCAGCCCTGGGCCTCGCTGTAGTACTCGTGGTTGCCGGTGACGTAGACCCGGGCCCGGGTGGCCCGCACGGTGCCGAGCGGGGCGGCCTGGGCCCGGCGGCGTTCGGCCGTGCCGTCCGCGATGTCCCCGGTGTGGCAGACCAGGTCGGCCTCCAGGGTGTTGACCGTCTCGCAGACCCGCGCCGACCACCGGGCGCGGTCGAGCGGGCCGTAGTGGGTGTCGGTGATGAGGGCGACGCGCGTGCCGTCCAACCCGGCTCCCAGGCGCGGAAGCGGCACGTCGATGCGGCGCACCCGGGGGACCCGGCGCGCCTCGGCGTACCCCCAGGCGAGCAGCACGGCGGCCGTGCCGAGGGTCGCCCAGGTGACGATCCTGGCCCGGTCCTGGCCGTCGCCGACACCGGCCACGACCAGGGCGAGCCGCAGCAGGACGCCGAGCACGACGGACCAGGTGAACAGGGTCCAGCTGGCGCCGAGCAGGGTGTCCCCGATGATCGCCGCCCGGTCCTGCTGGCGTCGGCCGTGGCCGCGCGTCATCGCGAGCGGCATGCCGACGAGGCCGAGGACGAACAGGCCGGTGCCGGTCAGCGTGACGGGGAGCGGCCAGTGCTGACCGGCGTACAGCAGCAGCCAGCAGGGCACGGTCCACAGCAGGACGGGGGCGATCAGGGGGAGGTAGCGCATCAGGCGGTGCAGCGGACTCTTCCGCGTCTCGTGCGCTTCACTGTCGGCGGATCGGGTTTCGCTGGTGTCGGTCACGCTTCCCCTTCTCAAAGCAACCGGGCTGCCGTCGCGCGCACTGTATCCGGCCGCCGTCGAGCCGCTCGGAGGGAGTCGTCCCCCGGCTCCCGGTGGCTCTCACCCGAGCTGTTCCCCGTCGGGGTGGTCGGTGGACTTCGACAGCTCGTTCCAGGCGGCTGTCTCCGCGTCGAAGGCGGAGCGGGCGTCGGCGACGAGGCGGAGGGCGTCGCTGCCGAGGATGAGGTGGGTCGGCGGCTTCTCGGCCGCCACGACGGCGAGCAGGGCGCGGCCCGCTCGGGCGGGATCGCCGAGCTGCCGGCCGCTCATGTCGAGGCGGCGTTCGCGGATCGGGGCGAAGAGCGCGTCGTAGTCGGCGATGGTGCTTTCCACGCGGTGCATGGAGCGTCCGGCCCAGTCGGTGCGGAAGGAGCCCGGCTCGATCGCCGTGACGTGAATGCCGAACGGCGCGACCTCCGGTGCGAGCGTGGCCGCGATGCCTTCGACGGCGTACTTGGAGCCGTGATAGGCGGCCAGACCGGGGAACGCGCGCAGCCCGCCCATGGAGGTCACGAACAGGATGTGACCGGCACGACGCTCGCGCATGCGGGGCAGCACGGCCTGGGTGACCGCGACGGCGCCGAAGACGTTGACGTCGAACTGGTGGCGGAAGGCGGCGGGCGGGGTCTCCTCGAAGGTGCCCTCGACGCCGTACCCGGCGTTGTTGACGAGTACGTCGATGGGCCCCACCTCGCCCTCGACCGCCGCGACGGTCGGCTCGATGGCATCGGTGTCGGTGACGTCCAGTACGCGCGCGTGGGCGCGGCCCGGCGCGAGCTGCTCGAAGGCGGCGATCTGGTCCGGGTTCCGAACGGTGCCGATGACGGTGTGGCCGTCCTCGAGGGCGGCGGTGGCGAAGGCGTGGCCGAGGCCTGTGCTCACGCCGGTGATGAGGAACGTGCGGGACATGTGTCTTTCCTGTCTCTCCGTGGGCATCGGAATGGTCGGAGCGGGCGAGTACCCGCGGCGCCGACGACGGTCATCGGTGGCGCCGTCAACGGCTGTTCGCGGAGGCCCCGTTCGCGGCGGTGGCCGTGACCGCGCCTGGACCGGTGGAGCCTCGCGGCGGCGCGGACGCGGAGTCCGTCGCGGGCTTGGACCTCGCAAGCCACAGGCCGGTGAACACGGCGGTGGCCAGCGTGACGGCGCCCGCGGCGAGGAAGGCGCTGTTGAGGCCGGTCTCGAAGGAGGCGCCGCCGGATTGCCTGGCGCGGACGACGGCTCCGAGCACCGCCACGCCGAGCACCGCGCCGATCTGCCGGGTGGTGCTGATGATGCCCGACGCGAGACCGCCTTCCTGCGCGCTGACCGCCTGGATGGCGGCTCCCGTCAGCGGGGACAGGGTCAGGGCGAAGCCGACGCCCATGACCGCAAGGCGCCACCACACGTTCCCGTAGGCCGTGTCGGCGTGCACCGTGCCGAGCGCGAGGAGTCCCAGACCGGCCAGGGCCAGGCCCGTGGTCACCACGATGCGGAAGCCGTGCCGGGCGGCGAGACGGCCCGCGTACGGGCTGACGATCACCATGGCGAGGGACATCGGCAGGGTCTGCAGACCGGCGCGGAGGATCGAGCTGCCCTGGACGTACACGAAGAACTGGGAGAAGAAGAACGACGAGCCCATGAGCGCGAACCCCACCACGACCATGGCGGTGTTGGACACGGTGAACAGCCGCTGCCGGAACAGGCGGAGCGGCAGCATCGGGGCGGAACGGCGCGCTTCGACGGCGGCGAAGGCGGCGAGGAGGACAGCCGCGGCGGCGAAGCCGCCCAGGATCACCGGCGACGTCCAGCCGCGGGCACCACCCTCGATCAGCCCGTACGTCAGCGTCCCCACTCCCAGCACGGACAGCACCGTCCCCGGGACGTCGATCGCGGGCGCGTTCGGATTGCGGGTCTCCTCAAGGCTGCGCAGACCGACCACCAGCAGGACCGCGCCGATGGGCAGGTTGACCAGGAAGATGGCGGGCCAGCCGAAGGCGTCCGTAAGGACGCCCCCGGCCACGGGGCCCGCGGCCAGACCGATGCCGCTGAGTCCGGCCCACAGCCCGATCGCCTTGACCCGTTCCTGCGGCACGGGATAGGCGGCGGCGAGCAGAGCCAGCGAGGCGGGGCTCAGCGCCGCGGCCCCGATGCCCTGCAGCGCCCGGCCCGCGACCAGCCAGCCGACCGAGGGCGCGAGGCTGCACAGCACCGACGCCGCGGTGAACACCGCCACGCCGGTCAGGTACACCCGCTTGCGGCCGAACCGGTCGGCGAAGACGCCGCCGGACAGCAGCAGCATGGCGACCAGGAGTACGTACGCGTCGACGATCCACTGCAGACCGGTCAGCTCGGTGTGCAGCCGGTGCTGCATGTCGGGCAGCGCCGCTCCGACGATCGTGTTGTCGAGCAGGACCATGAACTGGCCCAGGCAGGTCACCGTGAGCAGCACGGCCCGGTTCGGTCGTCCGCCTGCGGCCGAAGGCGATACAGCCAAGGGGGTTCCTCTCCAACGTCGCTTTAAAGCAGCCTGCGGCTGCGTTAGGAGACTGTAGGGAGGTTGCCTGGTAAACGCAAGTGGCTCCTGCGTTAAGGTGGGGGAATGAACGAGCGACAGCGAGCCCGGCGGCCCGGCGGGCGCAGCGCCCGGGTCGGCGCGGAGGTGCACCAGGCCGTCACCGACCTGATCGGCGAGCGTGGCTACGGCCACTTCACCATCGGCGAGGTCGCGGCCCGCGCGGGTGTGGCCGACAGCAGCATCTACCGCCGGTGGGGCAACCTGGAGACCCTGCTCGCCGACGTGATGCTCACCCGGCTCAACGCGCAGTCACCGATGCCCGACACCGGGAGCCTGGCGGGCGACCTGCGCACGTACGCGGCCGCCGTGGCCCGCGAGATCACCGGTCCCGACGGCCTGGCACTGCTGCGCCTGGCCGTCGCCCTGTCGAACGACAGTCAGCACGCCGTGCGGGCGCGGGACGACCTCCGCGACGAACGTACCCGGCAACTGCAGTCCATGCTCGACCGCGCCCGCGAACGCGGCGAACCCGCCCCCGACGCGCTCGAGGTGCTGGACCACGTCCTGGCCCCGATGTACATCCGCGTCCTGTTCGATGCCGGTGAACTCACCCCGGAGTACGTCGACGGGCTGGTCGACCGGCTGCTGTGACCTCGGCCCGGTCACTGGCGAGGGGCCCGGACCTGCCATCGGTCCGGACCCCTCGCTGTGCGCTACTCCTCGCTAGGCCACTGGGCCGCTAAGCCACTAGGTCGCCCGGCCCGGCACGTGGAAGTTGATGCGTTCCCTGACCACAGGGAAGCGGGCCTTGGTGAAGTTCGCGGCCATGGGGAAGTTGCCCTGGTCCGTCGCCCCGGTGACGAACTCCGCGCCCTGCTCGACGAGGAAGCGGGTGCACTCCGTGAGGAGGTCGTAGGAGTAGGCGTGACCGCGCTGTTCCGGGACGACTCCGATGAAGCCGACGGTCGGTCCCGAGGGGTTGTGGGCCGGGATGTGGATACCGGCCAGGTCGCCCTCCGGCGTGTGCGCGACCTGCCACCACTCCCGGGGCGAGGGGCACCAGTGGAAGAAGTCGATCTCCTGCTGGGCGGCCTGGTCGAGGCCGCCCTCCTCGATGGCCTTGAGCGCGTGGGCGTCCAAGGTGACGGAGTGGATGCGGCGCAACGCGTCGAAGAACACGGCGTCGTCCGGTTCGGCGCTGAAGCGCAGCCGTCCGGGCCGCTCGGGCAGACCGCGCTCCGGGGTCCAGCGGTACAGGAAGCGTTCCACCATGAGTTCGTACCCGGCCGCTCGTGCGGCGGCGAAGCGCGCCTCCGCGGCGGCGCGCAGGTCGGGCTCGTCCCGCCAGCCGCCGGGCAGGTTGATCTCGAGTTCGACCTGCCAGGGCGCGGAGCGCAGGAGTTCGGCGCCCGCGGCCTCCTCGCCCTCGGCCACGTCGAACCAGTTGATGTTGACGGGCTCCGCGTCGTCGGGGCCGCCCCACCACGCGCCGCGTGCGACGACCTCGCCGTCACGCAGGGCGACGCGCTTCCACTCGGTGCGGAACCGGGTACGCCGATGGCTTTCCCGGGCATCCAAGGGGTCGGGGAGTACGTCGAAGAGATGGGCGTCGCTCGCGGAGAGCGCGCGGATGACCAGATCGGTCATGAATTCCTCCGGGATACAGGCTGCTTTGAGCGCTCCCGGTCAGAATTCAACGATCACGCCGGGACAGCGGAAAGGGAGCGCTGGAAAGGTGTGAACCGCACGGCACTCGCCTCCTTCCGTCAGTCTCAGGGCGTGGATCCAGACCCTATGTGGTCTTCCGCGGGCCCGTCCATGGATTTTCTCCCGCTGGCTTCCGCTGGCTCCCGCTGGCCTCGACCGCACCATCGCCGCTCATGCCGCGGGCCCCGGGGCGATCTCCGTGATCAGGCCCTCGATCAGGTCCTCGATCAGGTCCTCGACCAGCACCTTGATCTCGTCGCGGATCGGGCGGACCGCCTCGACACCCCGGCCTGCCGGGTCCGCCAACTTCCAGTCCAGGTAGCGCTTTCCGGGGAAGACGGGGCAGGTGTCGCCGCAGTCCATGGTGATGCAGACGTCCGACTCCCGCACCGTGTCCACGGTCAGGATCTTCGGGGTCTCGGCGGAGATGTCGATGCCGACCTCGGCCATCGCCGCGACGGCGGCCGGGTTCACCGCGGCGCCCGGCCGGGAGCCTGCCGAGCGGACCTCGACGCGGTCCCCGGCCAGGTGGGTCAGCCATGCGGCGGCCATCTGGGAACGGCCGGCGTTGTGGACACAGACGAACAGCACTGAGGGCTTGTCGGACATCAGGGGTCTCTCTCGTCTCGTGCGTCTCGTGGGATCACGCATCGTTCCGCGACGGGACGTGGCATCACCCGTCACTGATGTGAAAGTATCAGCCCATGCTGACGTCAGCCACCACTGATCTGATCCGCGTCCTGGCCGATCCGCTGCGGCTCCAGATCGTGACCCTGCTCGCCCGCGAGACCCTGTGCACCACCCACCTCGTGGAGGAGACCGGCGCCCGGCAGACGAACCTCTCCAACCATCTGCGCGTGCTGCGTGAGGCGGGCGTGGTGGACACCGAGCCCTGCGGCCGCTTCACCTACTACAAGCTCCGCCCCGAGGTCCTTGAGGGCCTTTCCGCCGCCTTCGGCGAACTAGCCGCCCAGGCTCGTACCACCGTCGAGACGAACCGAAAGCGAGCCTGCTGATGACCGCGACCGAACCCGGCGTCGCCGCACCCGCCAAGGCGGGTGGTGACGCCTCGATCGTCGCGAAGCTGTCGACGCTGGACCGCTTCCTGGCCCTGTGGATCCTCCTCGCCATGGCCCTCGGCCTGGGTCTCGGGCGCCTGGTCCCCGGCCTGAACGACGCTCTCGCGAAGGTCGAGATCGGCGGCATCTCCTTGCCGATCGCCATCGGCCTGCTGGTCATGATGTATCCGGTGCTCGCCAAGGTCCGCTACGACAAGCTCGACGCCGTCACCGGCGACAAGAGGCTGATGGTGTCGTCGCTGGTCATCAACTGGCTGGTCGGCCCCGCCGTGATGTTCGCGCTCGCCTGGACCTTCCTCGCGGACCTGCCGGAGTACCGCACCGGACTGATCGTCGTCGGTCTGGCCCGCTGCATCGCCATGGTCATCATCTGGAACGACCTGGCGTGCGGCGACCGCGAGGCCGCCGCCGTGCTCGTCGCCCTCAACTCGGTCTTCCAGGTGCTGGCGTTCGGCCTGCTCGGCTGGTTCTACCTGGACCTGCTGCCGAACTGGCTCGGCCTCGGTGACGGCCAGCACCTGGACATCTCGATGTGGAAGATCGCGCTGAACGTCGTCGTCTTCCTCGGCGTCCCGCTGCTCGCCGGGTTCCTGACCCGCGGGATCGGCGAGCGGAAGCTGGGCCGCGAGCGCTACGAGTCCGACTTCCTGCCGAAGATCGGCCCTTGGGCGCTGTACGGGCTGCTCTTCACGATCGTCATCCTCTTCGCCCTGCAGGGCAGGACGATCACGTCGCAGCCGCTGGACGTCGTCCGGATCGCGCTGCCGCTGCTCGTGTACTTCGCGGTCATGTGGTTCGGCACGTTCTTCCTCGGCAAGGCCATCGGTCTGTCGTACGACCGCACCGCGACTCTCGCGTTCACGGCGGCGGGCAACAACTTCGAGCTGGCCATCGCGGTCGCCATCGCCACCTTCGGCGTCACCTCCGGCCAGGCACTCTCGGGCGTCGTCGGCCCGCTGATCGAGGTCCCTGTGCTGGTGGCGCTGGTGTACGTGTCGCTGGCCTGGCGCGGGAAGTTCGCAGCGTCCCAGCTGAGTTCATGACCTCACGCGCCGATGGGGTCGGCGCGTGGGGTGGGGTGGTGGGGTAGCGGGTCGGCGGGCCGCCGGGTCAGATTCCGATGAAGCTCACCGTCTCCGTCACGTCCGCCCGCCCCGTACGAAGACGCGGCACGCCTTCCTTCTCGAACCCCACCGCGACACCGCAGTACAGCACGAGCCCGTCATCGACTCCGACCGTCCGACTGACGGTCTCGCGATACATCGTCCACATCACCTGAGGGCAGCTGTGCAGCCCTTCCGCCCTCAGCAACAGCATGACCGTCTGCAGGTACATGCCCGCGTCCCCCCACTGCCCGGGCCCCATCGCCCGGTCGAGGTAGCAGAACAGCACGACCGGCGCGCCGAACGCCTCCGAGTTCAACGCGGCGATCTTCTTCGGCCTGTCGACGTCGTCGCGCTGGATTCCCAGCGCTTCGTACCGCTGTCCGGCCGCGGCGGAGAAGCGGTCCAGATACGGTGCGGCCAGCCCGGCCGGGTACATCGGATACTCCCGCTCGTCACCGGGGTCTCCCGCGAGCGCCCTGGCCGTCGCGCGCCTCTTCAGCTCGGCCAGGGGCTCGCCGGTCACGACGTACGCGTGCCAAGGCTGGAGGTTCCCGCTGGAAGGGGACCGCGCCGCCGCGGCCAGCACGCGTTCGAGCACCTCTTTGGGCACCGGCTCATCGCTGAACGCGCGCACGGCCCTGCGGCTGTCGACGGCTTCATATACGTCCACGTCTCACCTTCACACGCCGTCGGTCGGCCCTGTTGCTCGTACCGGCTACTCGTATCGGTTACTCGCACGGGTACTTGAGTCGCTTACTCGTACCGGTACTTGAGCGAGTCCGCCTCCGCCTGTTCGATGTCGGCGATCGTCAGTTCCGGCCTGCGCAGCTGGGCCAGTGTCACCTCGGCCGAGGTCGGCTGGGCGTCCTTCGACAGCCACTGCTCAGGCTTCCAGGCGGCGCTGCGCAGCAGTGACTTGGGGCAGTGCGGGTAGACCTCCTCGATCCCCAGCACCAGCGCGCTGGCCGGCGGTTTGCCCACGGCGGTCAGCTGGGACAGGAGCTCAGGGCGGGTGGAGACGCAGGCCCGGCCGTTCACCCTGAGGGTCGTGGTGCGCCCCGGGATGACGAACAGCAGCCCGGCCCGTCCGGTGGCGATGACGTTCTGCAGGGTGTCCAGACGCTTGTTGCCGGTCGCGTCCGGTATGGCCACCGTCCGTGAGTCCAGGACGGCGACGAACCCGGCGGGGCCGCCGCGCGGGGAGACGTCGCAATTGCCCTCGGCGTCCGCGCTGGAGACCAGGACCAGTGAAGAGAGACCGATCAACCGCTGGGTCTGTTCGGTGAGTTCGGGCATCTCCTTCCGCATGGCTCCGTCGTTGGGGAGCGGGTAGACCCGGCGCAGCGTCTCCTGGTCGGGCACGGCGTCGAGGCGGAGCGAGTCGAAGGCACTGTCGGTAAGGGGCATAGTCATGCCTCGACCCTAATCGGCCACACCTGCTCCGGTCGCGGACTCGGCGTGTTGGAGCCTTCGACCGGCTCCATGGGGGCGCTTGAGGCCATCAACCTCGTGATGGGACACGGCCTGACGGCGCTGAACTTGGCGTTGCCCTAAGCGGCTTGGCGCGGTGCGCGTCCCACCGCTCCACCCGTCACCCCTACGTTCAACGGCGGAGGCAGCCTCAGGGGACGACGGGGACGAAGGGGAACGAGCGGATGACCGTCCGAGTGGAGGCGGACCGGAAGACAGCCGATGACCTTCCCGGACCCGCGCGGTCGCGGGCGGTGATCATCTTACCGCGCGGTCGACTACGACCGGGTGCGCCACGAGCTCGTGGTGAACTGCCGTGCGCAGAGCCGACTCGTCATCCTCGACTGCTGCTACTGCGGCACCGCCCTGGAGGGGTACATGGGCGCCGCGGAGGAGGAGGTCGTCAACAGGGCCCGCGTCGACGGCACTTACATCATGACGTCCACCGCGAAGACCGCTCCCGGACCGCTCCCGGGCTGGCGCCACTGGGCGAGACGTACACCGCGTTCACGGGCGAGTTGGTGAAGGCCCTGGAGGAGGGAGTGCCCGGAGCCCCGGACATGCTGAACACGAGCGATGTCTTCCGGCGCGTGCGCCACGCCCTCCAGGCCGCCAGACCGCGCCGTCCCGTCCCGTCCCTCAGCAGCGTGCCCGCAACGACGGGCACACCATCGTGCTGGCGCGCAACCGGTGGAGACCGCCGGACCCGGATCCTGCCCCTGAGACTCCAGGGACGCCGCGGCAGGCCGCACCGGCGCAGGGGCAGAAAGACCAGCCCCGGCGGGGGGCGGTGGCACTGCCGCTGTGCTCTTGTGGCCGAAGGAGACGGACACCAAGCTCAGTAGCGTGGGCGCCGCGGTTCTGGCGTTCAGTCCCGACGGCCGCGCACTCGCGACCGGCAGCGCAGGCGGGGTCAGGCTGCGCGATCCGGCCACTTGCGTCGGCACCGTCGAGCTCCGGAGCGGAGATCGGGAGGAGCGGGGCACCATCACCTACGGGGCACTCGCCTTCAGCGGCGACGGCATGTTCGTGGCCTCCGCCTTCGACGTCCAGGACGCGCCCAGCCGAATCCGGCCGTGGGACGTGTCCGGGCGGCGCATGGTCAGTGATCAGAAGCCCGAGGGCAGCGTGACCGCCTTGGCGCTGAGCCCCGACGGGCAACACGTGGTCACCGGTACGACGGACGGCTGCTGGATGCGGAGGACTTCCGGCAAAGGCACCAGCAAGACCAAGACCTTTCTCGGCGACGAGGCAACCCACGCCGTGGCCTTCAGTCACGACGGCAAGATGCTGGCCACCGCCGGGACGGGTGGCGTCCGGTTGTGGAACACCGGCACCGGCCACCTCACTGCCTCGTTCATGGACCGCGCCGCCGGCGCTGTGGCGCTGAGTCCGGACGGCAGGTCGACCGCGGGTGGGATCGAGGACGACGGACCGCCGTGAACCGGAGGTCACGGAATCTGACTCTGTCTGGAACGGGTTGGTCCGGCTTCCCCACCCGTATAAGGGAGTTGGAGCACGAATCCGGCCGATGTCCGAAGGGGGAGAACGATGGGATCAGGAGCCGACAACGCCGGGGACGACATGGTCGTGGGGCGGACCAACGAGAGCGAGGAGCGCACCATCCTGGTCGCCAAGGGAGGGGGCGATGCGCTCGACGGCTACGGCGAGGACTTCGTACTGAGGGTGGCGATCGAGAACGACAAGGTGCTGCGGGACGCCTCCGAGGGGGTGGACGCCCTCCACGCCAAGGGGACCATCGCCTTCCCCGGTCAGCCGGCGGGCAACGGAATGGTCGCCACCGGGGCGAACGGCGTCGTCGGCTACGTACATGGCGCACCCCGCGACAAGGCGCAGGAACAGCAGGTGCAGGCGGGCGTGCTGGGCGCGGGCGGCACCGCCCTGCCCGGCGTCTTCGGGCGCGGTACGCCCGGCGTGCTCGGCTACGGACAGGGCGCGGCCAGGGACGCCGCCTGGGAGGCCGCGGATCCGTCGGCCGTGCTCGGCAGGGCCGTCGGCATCGGCGTCCGGGGCAAGGGCGACGACGGTGGAGTGCGCGGTGAGAGCGAGAACAGCTTCGGCGTGGAGGGGAAGAGCACCCTCGCTCCTGGCGTACGCGGGCAGAGCGCGCTGGGCATCGGTGTCCTCGGAGAAGGGTCTCCTGGCGTGTCCGGGCTCGGCCCCGGAAGCGCGAACGGCGGCCACTTCGAGTCGGAGGCGGGCGCTCAACTCCGGTTGCTACCGCGCCGGTCGGACGCGCTGAACCCGCCGCTGCCGATGACTCCCAACGCGATCCCCGTCGAACGCGGCCAGGGCCCCGAACTCCCCAGGAACGGCCGGGCGGGCGAACTCACCGCGCTCCAGGACCCGTCGGGCACCTGCACCCTGTGGTTCTGCGTCAGCGACCCCGGCGAGGGACCGGCCCGGTGGGCGCAGGTCCTGCTCGGGTCGACGTTCGACGGCCGCGCCTGAAGTGCGGCTCCGGCCAACGCCCGCACGTACCTGGCATCGAGCACACCTGACGTCACGACGTCACGACATCGCCGTCAGCCGAAGTCGTCGGTACCGATGCGGAGTTTCTGCGCGATGCGGGCGAGGGCCTTCTGGTCGGCCGTGTTGAGCGAGTCGAGGACGACGCGGCGTACGGCGCGCAGATGCGTGGGCGCTGCCAGGCGCACGATGTCGAAGCCGTCGTCGGTGAGTTCGGCGAGGGTGTATCGACCGTCGCCCGGGTCGGGTGTCCGTACGACCCAGCCGCGCTGTTCGCAGCGTTTGACGACGTTGGACAGGCGGGGGAGCGACCCGCTGGCGAGGAAGGCGAGCTCGCCCATCCGCAGCTTGCGCCGCGGGGACTCGGAGAGGTGGCTGAGCACGAGGTACTCGAACAGGGTGAGGCCGTGTTCCTGCCGCAGCGGCGACTCCAGCTTGCCGGGCAGCAGCAGGACGAGGGAGATCAGCCCTGTCCATGCCGCCTTCTCCTGCTCGTCGAGCCATCGCAGCTCCTCGTCGTCCGCGTCCTCGCTCGCGCCGCTCATGGGCCCTTCCGTACCACTCATGGATCTTCCCGTCCTTCCGGCGAAGTCCGCCATCACTTCACGCGTGAAGTCATCGTTTGCTAGCATCACTTTACGCGTGAAGTCATGCGCGGGGAAACGCGCCGCTATGCACAGGAAGAGGAAGCATCATGAGCACCGTCACCTTCGGCATCACCCCGGGCTACGGCGAGAAGCTGCACGCGGCCCTCGGCTACAGCGGGGCCGTCCGCGTCGACGACCGGGTCGAGATCTCCGGACAGGCCGGGGTGGATGACGACCTGGTCATCCCCGAATCGCTGGAGGACGAGATCATCCAGGCCTTCGACAACGTGGAGCGCACGCTCGCCACGGTCGGCGCGACATGGCAGGACGTCATCCACGTCAACTCGTACCACAAGGTCACACCGGGAGATGACGTCATCGGCGACGACCACAACAGGGTCATGGCCGAGCAGTTCCGACGCCGCCTCGGCGGCCGCGCGCCGATCTGGACCGAAACCGGCGTCACGGTCCTCGGCCTCGCCGCCATGCGCGTGGAGATCCGCGTCACCGCCATCGTCGGCTCCGGAAACTGAACCGCGGACCGGGAGGTCTTCCACCTGGTCGAACGGCTGCAGCCAGCACCCCCCGCTCATAGAGGCTTCTGCGTGCAGCGCGTCAGGGGAATTCGCCGCGGGGGACCAAGTCGTAGCCCTTCGCCCTTGAGAACCCGAAGGCGCGGGAAGCGTCCTCGGCGCTGCCGGTTCCGGCCCCGGTTGCGCGGCCTGAAGCTGTTCCACTTGGAGGGCGGCGTGAGTGAGGTCATGCCGTGCCCGCCGCCGATGCGATCGAACTGCCGTACCCGAAGACCCTCAGGAGCGTGGAGCCGCTGCCCAGGGCAGCGAAAGGCGCACATCCGACCGAACGCTTTCCAGAACTACCTCGACCATCGCGAGATATCCCGGCCGCAGTCCTGGCGGATCTCGGGCAGCTGACTCGGTAACTCCAAGATCCCCGACAGGCTCAAGCCGATTGGGGCCCTACTTCTTTACGAGTGGGGCCCAAATCGTGTGTAGGTCGCCTACCCGAGCAATCCTTCAGGCATGGGGAGTTCGTGCCCGCTCAGCATGTCCGCCGTACGCTCCCGGGTCCTCTTCTGCATGAAAGGGATGGCCTTCTCAAGAAGGTTCCGATCGAAGAACTCCTCCAAGACCTGGAAGTGCGTGGCGTCCGTGAAGTGCTGGCTCGAGCTCTGTACCAAAAGGTCCACAAGCTCGAAGCGCCTGCCCAGGAGTTCGACATCCGGTACGTTCTTCCCGAGTTCCGGAAGTACGACCGGCTGCTCCATGAACGCCTCCTGCAGGAGACTGTGTGCAGCAGCTCAATCTCGTCGGCGGGCATGACGTCCTGTTCGCCGAAGAGCCACTCCGTGGCGGTCTTGACGCAGCGCGACGCGATGCCTTTGCCGCGGGTTGCGGCCACCGTCCAATAGCCCACGCCGGTCGCCAGTGTCCTCAGATGGGTGCCGTCCACCCAGCCCGTTTCCTGGTCGGTGATCCAGGCGCGGGCCTCGTCCTCGTCGTAGATCGGACGCGTCAACCAGCGGCGCATCGCCTCGTCGCGGTGGGCGGCGACAATTGTGGCTGTATCCGAGTCCCACCAGGGACGGAGGCTCAGGGGCGGCGTGGTCGGAGTGGGTTCCACGGTTAAAGTCATTGGCGACATCATGCGGACCATCCAACAAGATGGTTCGCATGATGCGCCGACGCACGAAGTATCGGGAAGTCTCTTCTTCTCGCTACCGGCACACCCATGAGCTGGTAAACCGTCAACAATCGAACGCATAACGACTGCGCCGAAGCCCTGTTCAGCAGTGAGGCAGGCAAGCAGCCGGACTTGATCCGCAGGTTCCAGCCGTATACCTGGACGGCGAGCACGGCCAGGGCGATTGCGCCCAGTTGCCTACGAGACGCATCCGCACCGCTCCGAAGCCATGACCCACCCAGCGATGACCGACCTCATGACCCGCCTCCCCACCGGTGAAGCCACCCTTACCTGGCGCGGAACTTGACCTGGGATCAAACGCACCTCGCAGGGCGAAACCCTCAGTAAGGGCTACGAGGTCGAGCATGTGCTGCCCAAGCACCTGGCATCGGACGACGCAGCCATGAACTCGGGGTTCTGGACGCCCTCGGGGAAGCCGGGTAGTTCTCGACCTTGGTGGTCGTGGTCAGGGAGCCGCCGACGAAGGTGGCGCCGCCAAGGACGAGGAGCTTGAGGTCGGCGCGGGCGTGTACAGCACGGCGGTGCAACGCACGGGCCCCGAGCCGGTGATGATGACCTCGCGTACGGCATGGGTGCCGGCTCTGGCGGACAGTGCGCCGGATCCGCTGTCCATGATCGTCACACCTCCAGGCGTGCGTCGATCTCGGTGATGAGGGCCTCGATGCGGGTCTTGATCTCGTCGCGGATCGGGCGGACCGCCGTAACGCCCTTGCCGGCGGGGTCTTCGAGGGTCCAGTCGAGGTACTGCTTGCCGGGGAAGATCGGGCAGGCGTCGCCGCAGCCCATGGTGATGACGTAGCGGGATGCGCCGCGGCCCGCGACTCCGGCCGTGAACGTTGCACAGGAGAGCACGGCAGTGATCAGGGCGGGACGGTGTTTTCCCGGGTTCCCAGGGTTGTGCGTGGTGCTCAATTTCGTTTCGTCGAGGAGTGCTTGGAGCGCGTCCGCCGGGCGCTGGTCAGGGTGAGGGGGCCTCGTGGCTGTGTGGCTGTGTGGCTGTGCGGAATAAGATCGTTCGTTTCAGCCACGAGGCCCCCTCACCCTGCCGGGCCACTTCAGATCGCCGGTCTCGCCGGCCGGTTGCGGTTACCGGTGCGCGGCCAGGAACGGCAGGACGACGTCGGCCATCTCGTCGGGCACTTCCTCCGCCAGATCGTGGCCGGCGTCGAATACGTGTCCGGTGACGTCGTGGGCCATGAGCCGCATCTGGGACTCGTTGCGGTCGCCGATGAACGCGGATCCGCCGAGCGCCAGAACCGGGATGTCCAGCTTCTTCTGTGCGGCCTGCCGGTTCTGTTCGGCGTCGACGAGCATGGCCCGGTAGATCGAGAGCATCGCGCGGATGCCGCCGGGCATGGAGTAGCAGCGCACGTATTCTTCGACCGCGTCGGAGGTGGCGCTGTCGGGGTGGCTGCGCTCGAACTTGATCATGTAGGTGATCAGCTCGCGCTCGTGTCCGGCGATCAGCATCTCGGGTAGGTCCGGCTGGAAGTAGAAGCCCAGATGCCACAGGTGCATGCCGCTGGAGACGTTCTCGGGGGTGAGGGCGGTGTGGTCCTCGAAGCCGAATCCGGGGAACAGTGCCTCGGCGAAGACGAGAGCGGTGACGTGGTCACGGTGGCGGGCGGCGAGCTGGTAGCCGATCACCGCGCCCCAGTCCTCGCCCGCCACGGCGTATGTCTCGTGTTCGAGGTGGGTCATCAGCTCGGCGATGTCGTCGCTCATCGTCGCGGAGTCATAGCCGTCCGAGGGGCGGGCGGAGTCGCCGAGACCGCGAAGGTCCGGGACGACGACGGTGTAGTGGGGTGTCAGCTTCGAAACGAGGTGGCGCCAGTGGTAGCCGGTCTTGGGCACCCCGTGCAGGAGCACCACCGCGGGGCCGGACCCTGCTGTGCGGTAGTGCAGACTCGTTCCGTTGACGGCGGCTCGGCCCGTGCGGACGGGCGTTCCTTCATGGTCGAACATCATGTTCTCCAACCTTCCCGGTGTACTTGGCGATGCGGGTGTCAGCGGGCTGGCGGAGGGTCGACGAGGGTCACCAGACGGCTCGGCCCGGTGCCGTCCGTGGTTGTCCGGGCAGCGGAATGGTCGGCGGGGCGCAGGGTGACGTTTTCCGGGTAGAGCCGGCCGAGCAGGGCCAGTACGACGAGGTCGTCCTGGCCGGTGGCGTCCAGGGTGACGTCACCTGCTTGTGTCCACACCAGCCCTGGTGCGCGCAGTGCGGACCACACAGCTGCGGTGCGGGGCGCGGCATCGGAGTGTGCGTCGCCTGAGGTGGGGTCCGGCCGGTGTGCGAAGCGGTGGCCGCGCAGAGCCTGGCCGAGGTCGACGTGAGCGGTGGTGCCTTCGTGGGTGACCTCGATACGGGCGGTGCGGGCCCCGTCGGCGACCGGCCCGGCGACGGTACGGGCAGTGAGCGACCCCGATGCGGTGTCGGCGGGCGGCAGGTCCTCGACGAGGGTGCGGGGGGCGGCGTAGTAGTCCTGCACTTCGGCGACATACGTGACGGTGTCTTCGGCGGCCGGGTCGGCGCGCCAGGTCAGCAGGTGCCGGGGTGCGGCCAGGGGCGGCAGGCCGAGGACGGCGGGCAGGGCGGTGCCGCCGCCCGCCTCGAAGCCGTAGCCGGCCGGGCCGGAGGTGCCGGTGACGACGTGGTGGGCGAAGCCCACGATGCTGGTGTGCCGGATCTGGCGGACCAGTAGTTCGGTGAGGAATGCGTCGCGGGCCGGTTCGGTGTGCCGCAGTCCGGTCGGGGTGATCCGGAGCGGGACGTCCTGCCAGTTGGTGAAGGGCAGCAGGGCGTCGCGCAGCAGGACTATCTGATGCAGCCACTCGTTGTAGAGCTGCATGGCGACGGGCCCGCCGCGGCGGCCGAGGAGCAGATCGGCTGCGGGAGGGGTGAGCAGGTGGCCGTAGCAGTGGCTGCGGACGACCAGCGGCCCCGCAGGGAGCGGTATTCGGTCGGTGAGCAGCCGCTCCAGGGTCGAGGTGGCCCAGAAGGCCAGCTCCCGGCCGATCGTCTCGGCCTGTGAGCCCAGTTCGCGCGCTGCCGAGGCGCTGTCCGGGCCGATGGCCAGCGGCAGGGAGGTCTCCCGGGTGCCGAGAGCGAGTGTCGCGCGGATCTGGTCTTCCAGTACCTCGCCGTCGGCGCTGGTGAGGGCGTTGTCATCGATGATGCCCTGCAGCAGCGGCTCGGTGGCGGTGAAGAAATCGCGGGCTGTCAGGACGGTGCCGGCGGCGGGGAAGGTGTTCCAGCGGCTGCCGCCGAGAGCGGGTGTGTTCGGGGTGGGTGCGGGGGGCACGGGTCCTCCTCGGTTCTCGATGAAGTAGCGGTGGATGTCGCCGGATCGCGTGTCTGTGCGGCCTCCGGCCTCTTTTGTGGATCGCTCGATACAGTTTGCGGGCATGAAAAAGTCAGCCGAGGGCGGCCAGGGCGACCTCCACGAGGGGTTCGAGGGCACGGGCATCCGGGGTGATCTTCGAGGAGACCAGCAGTCCGTTGAGGAACGTGACGAGGTAGGCGGCCAGCGTGTGCGGGTCGTACCGCGCCGCGATCTCACCCCGCTCCGCCGCGACCCGCAGCACCTCCGCGAGCGCGTCCCGACTGGCGTCCTGCATGTCCCGCACGGTGCGCCGGATCGCAGCGTCCTTCGGCAGGCGCTCGCAGGCGGCATTGACCGCCAGGCAGCCCCGGCCGTCGTCTTCCACGGCGATCCGGACCCGCTCGACCAGCATCGTACGGATCGCGGAGCGGGCATCCGCCCCCTCCTCCAGGCTGCGCAGGGCGGCCGCCGCGAGAGTGGTGCGGTAGTGCTCCAGCGCCGCCCGGTACAGGCCCTCCTTGTCGCCGAACGCGGCATACAAGGATCCCTGCCCGATCCCCAGGTGCTGGGTCAGGTCGCGAACCGAAGTGGCCTCATACCCGCGCATCCAGAACAGTTCCATGGCGCGACTCACCGCCGCCTCGGTGTCGAACTCCCGGGTCCTTGCCATGGCTCCACCGTAATCTATCTGGATCGTACGCTCAAGAAAGAGGGCTGCGGCCTGACCATGTGCTGCCCCGCAGGCCGGCCTCACGGCTACTCGTCGTCGGCGTCCCCGGCGGCGTCCAGTACGCCACCTGCTCCGCAGCCCCGTCGTCGTCGCCCTGCGAGGGAGGCGGTGCTGGGAGTGGACACGCAATCAGGTCAGGAAGTGGGGAGCCGCGCGGCGGCCCGGGAGGTCTTCCATCTGGTCAGACAGCAACATTCAAGACCCCACTCATAGGGGCCCTCGTGACGGATGAGTAGGGTCGGGCGGATGAGCGAGACACCGAAGAACACCCTGCAATACCGCTTTGACGGGCCGGAAGACGCACCGGTCCTGATCTTGGGTGCCTCCCTCGGTGCCACCTGGCACAGGTCGTAGAAACCGTCTTCAGGCGTCCACGTGGTCCGAAACGATGGCGTTTGCACCCGTCCTGGTGCCGTGATCCCGGTGCGTCGATGGTGTTGGTGACTTTCCTGTGACTCGTGGGGCGCTTTTGGCGCTTCGTAGTTGGGGCTGCGACGGGCCTCGCCGAGCCAGGACTCCGACACCCCGACAATCTTGCAGGTCAGACGGTGCGGGACGTGGTTTTCGGTCCTCTGGCTACCGATGAACGCGGCCAGGCCAGCCGGGTCCGTCACGGTCACTTCACCCAGAGGACCATGCATCGCTTGAGGACATCACGCTCCATTTCCAGCTCGCGTATCCGCTTGTTCTTCTCGCTCATCTCCCGCCGCAGCCGTTCCAGTTCCGTGCGTTCGCTCTCCCGCATCCGCCCGCCGGCCGCCTCCGGCGCGGGCCGGTCGGACGACGCCGTCCCGTTGCGGCGCCAGCGCGACACCCAGCTGTGCAGCGTGCCCGCGTGGATGCCGAGCTCCTCGGCGACCTGCGGGACCGGCTTCCCGGTCTCGATCACGATGCGTACAGCACCCTCACGGAACTCGGCGTCATACGTCCGCTTCTCGGTTCCCATGAACCTCAACTTCCCCTGCAATCACGGACTCCACGCTACGAGGGGAGGGACAGACTCCCGGGCATAGAGGCGGAGTTGCTTCGGGACGGGCCGCCGGTAGGCCGCGCAGTTTTGCTGCCGAATTTCGGCCAAGTTGCGGTACTGGTGTGCGGACGTAGCCGGACGTCCACGGACTGCGGCGAACGCAGTGAGAACTAGTGAGACTGAATGGGACTGTCCGGGTTCAATCCATGCTGGGTTACCTGCTTCGTTCTGCGGGCCACACTGCACCCATGACGAGCTTTCAGCAGCGGAAAGCAATGGGTGACGCGCATGAGCGGTACGTCGCCGAACAACTCGCCGAGCGTGGCTGGGAAGTCGACTTCTGGGGCCAGGGGCAGCTGAGCCGGGCGCTTCAATGCGCGCTCCGGAAGACCGACAGTTCCATCCGCTGGTTCCCGGATCTCATCGCGGCCAAGGCCACAGACCTCGTCCTGATCGACTGCAAGGGCGGCATGACCAGCAGGCGAACAGGCCGCCATGCCGTCGAACGGTCCGCGGTGACGGCGCATTTGCAGCTCGTTGCCTGGACACAGCTCCCGGTCTACTACGTGTTCGACGGCCTGGATGTGCACTCGCCGTACGACGTACTCGTCGCGGGGCAGAAAGGGCCACACAGCATTGCGGGATCGGGCGCCCCGTACTTTCTGATCTCCACCCGGGGAGCCCGCCGCTTTGACGACCTGTTCGGTACGCCGGGCGTCGGCCGGTTGGGTATGGCCTCGTAGTCCTGCTCGACCGCCTTCGCGTTGATGGGGGCGTGCGCCCCCATCTCGACACTTCGCCCTCGTACGTACGTGGTGTCGAGCCCATCAGCTTCAATTCCTGTGCGCCAACACATTCCCGCTGCACCGGCGTCCCTGTTGAGGCGGGACCGGCCGTGGAGAGGCGGGGCTCGTCGCGGCCGGTACTGCCCACGCCCAGGTTCCTCTTGGGTGTCCGCTCGACCAGTTGCAGCTCTGCGTAATTCCTCTGCGTCACGAGGTCGCAGGGCTGCCGGGGCTTAAACCGATCGCACCTTGCGTGAGCATGCCAGCAGACATCGCATCAACTGACTGCCGCCCGTTCACGCTCCTGCGGACGTGAGAGTGGGG
Organism: Streptomyces kanamyceticus; assembly: GCF_008704495.1. Taxonomy (NCBI): domain Bacteria; kingdom Bacillati; phylum Actinomycetota; class Actinomycetes; order Kitasatosporales; family Streptomycetaceae; genus Streptomyces; species Streptomyces kanamyceticus. The sequence continues at coordinate 1,936,135 of NZ_CP023699.1, read as the reverse complement.
CGCAGGTGAAAGTTGAGGATGCCCCAGGCACTCCAGGTGTTGCTACTGGGGGCGAGCTGCTTGGTGCGGTAGAGCATCCCCGTGTCGTCGACGGCGTAGAGTTCCATTCTCTCGCGCGATCCGTTCCTCTCGGCGCCTACGTGTCGTATCCGCAGGGTTCTCCCCTCGAATTGTGTCGGGAGCAACATCCATGGTCCCCAGCTGGCGCTGTGGGGGGTCGTCTCGATGCGCTGGAAGAGCTGACCGTCGGAGTCGGCGCCGAAGAGGACGAGGCGTCCGTCGTTGTTCAGGGCCAGCTGGACGGACTCGAGCAGGCCGTCCAGCGGGATCATCGCGCCCCACTCGTTCTCGGTCTGAGCGTTCGGGGCGTTCATCTTGCGCTGGAAGAGCGTTCCCTCCTCGGTGATCCCGATGAGAACGGCGCGCCCGTCGCTGCCGGTCCTTACGGTCATGCGAGTCACCGCACCACTGAGCGGGGTCCATGGGGTGAACCATCCGGTCGTCGCGCTGTCGTCGTTGAGGGAGTCCTGCCAGCGGTGTTGGATGTGCCCGGTGTTGAGGTTGGCGTAGAGGTGCAGGCCCCCCCACTGGTCGGTCACGGCGGCCGCTGTCGCGAAGGATCCGTCGAACCGTTGGGGCTGGGTGTAGGTGCTGGCGTTGGGGGCGGTCTGCGCGCGGCGGATGACGGTGCCCGACCCGTGGATGGCGAAGAGCTCGATCCGCCCGTCCTGGTTGCCGGCCGCGGTGACGGACCGCCATCCGGGCCCCTGATCGAGGATCGTCCAGCGCACGAGGTCTCCACTGGCGGTTCGTTCATGGGTGTTCCAGAGGTTGCCGACGTCGTCGGTCCCGAAGAACTCCAGTCGCCCATCCAGGTTGCGGGCCACCGCGATCGAAGAGCCGAGCGGGAAGACGCCGAGCAGCGGACTGGTGACCTTCCAGGCCAGCTGGGGGTCCAGGCCGCTGGCAAGGGCGTTGGCGCGCAGCACCACCGGACCGGGCTGGGTCGGGTCGACCGGCTGCAGGAACGCGCCGGGGACCGCGAGACTCTGGATCACGAACAGGTCGTCGGCGGAGTCGGCGAGGGCCACCGGACGAAGCAGCCACTTCTGCCGCGCGTCTCCAGACGGGTTGATGACCGGACCCGTGCTCGCCGACGGCGGACCGGGGAGGTACTTGACGTCCTCGATGACACCCGGCGGAGCCGCATTCAGTGTCGGCGCCGAGGCGCCGGCCGGGCTGTCCACCGTCAGGTAGAGGTTGCTGGCCCGGCTGCGGATGTACACCGAGTCGCCGGCCTGTTCGAAGGAGAACTCCTGCCCCGCACTCCCGTCGCTCGCGAGCTGCCACATCGAAGCCTTGGCGGCGGAGATGCCGTCTTTCGGGCCGAGCGTGGTCTGGGTGGCCCTGAACTGGAAGTGGTGGGGGATGAACGGCCGGAATTGGTGCTGTTGCCGCTGGGTGCTGAGCACTGCGGACAGGTCGTTGGCGGCGGCGTAGCGGGCACCCAGGTAGGGCGGATTCGCGCTCAGGAAACGACGCGCGATCGTCTTGGGGATCGAGGTGTGGTCGAAGTGCAGGTCGCCCCGGTGGGTCGGCGTTGAGGCATCGGTCCCGTCGTGCCCGAAGACGGTGCCGGGAGCCGTCCACGGCGAGACGACGAACGCCGGGACCCGGACGCCGTGCGTGTCGACGGGCAGGTCCGGCGAGACCCGGAGCGCGGCCGCCGGAGGCACGTGGTCGTAGAACCCGCCGTGCTCGTCGTAGACCACCAGCAGCAGGGTGCTGTCCCACGCGGGGCTCGCGACCACAGCGTCCACGATCTTCTGGACGAAGACCTGGCCGTCCTTGACGTCGGCGATCGGGCCGTCGGCGTTGGCATCCGGAGGCAGCTCGATGAAGTGCGGCTCGACGAACGACACGCTCGGCAGGTTGCCGGACTTGGCCAGGGCGAGGAAGCCGCGGTCGGCGTCGTCGAGGGTGACGATGTGCTCGGCGTCGAAGGTGTACTTCTCGAAGAACCGCAGGAAGCAGTACCCCTGCTCGAAATAGGTCCAGGTGACAGGTCGCCCGGTCGCCGGGTCGGTCGTGTCGGACAGGTGGTCGAGGATCGTCTCGGTGAAGGCCGGCCTGATCGGGCTGGAGTCGTGGAACTCCCAGAATCCGCGGCTGCTGACGTTCGGCCTGCCGGTCAGCTCGTAGAAGCGGTTGACGAAGGTGGGGCCGGGATGGCTGGCGAACCAGCGGTGGCCGACGGCGAAGTCTCGCGCGAGGGCGTCGTAGGTCGGCACCGTGCCGGCGGTGTGGTGGCCCATGATCTGCGCGGCCCGCTCGGGCCCGTACTCTTCGGCCCAGCTCCGTACGAACCCGTCCATCAGGCCGCCGTTGATCGCGCGGTGCGTCGGCTCGTGGCCGTGGGGCGGGTCCGGTGAGAAGAAGGTGCTGGTGAGCGGGAAGGAGGGGTAGGTCTGGCCGTTGAAGGTGTTGGACTCGCCGCCCTTGAGCCCGTCGATGTCGGTACGTCCCGCGCCGCCCTGGGCGACCGGCAGACTCAGGTAGCCGACCATGTGGTCGAAGGACCGGTTCTCCATCATCAGCACCACGATGTGGTCGATGTTCGTCAGTGCCCCGGGCGAGAAGTCCCAGTCGGCCGGGAAGTTCTCCGGCGTCTGCGGCACGAACCCGTTGGGGGCCCCGGTGTAGCGGATGACGAGGTTGTCCCCCTCGAAGCCGATCGAGTCGAGCACGGTGTTGTTGCCGTCGATGTTGCGCTCGTCGTCCGCGGTGCCGCCGAGCAGCAGGCTCGTCACCAGGGCATTGATGCCGTCACGTGGGCTGTCCCCGGTGATGGGATCGGGCTTGCCCAGTGTGCGGAGGATCTCGTCGCGGATGCGCTGGCGTACCGTTCCCCCCGGGTCGAAGGTGCTGCCGGTCGTCAGGCGCACCTGTACGACCTGCTCGCCGAAGACCTTGTTGATGTTGCCGTTTTGGGTGACCAGGTCGACGGGCTGGCCGAGGAAAGTCCCGGTGTAGTGGAAGTTGGGGAGCGTTCCGCCGGGATGTTCCTCGACGACCGTCATGTTTTCCATGTCGGGGATCCACGTCATCAGGTCGACCATGCTCTGGTGGACGTCGAACCGGCTCACCCGGTGCGTGACGCCGAGGGTCAGCCGCAGCGTGATCTCGAAGTCGAGGAAGTCCACGCCCCCAAACAGCGCGGTGACCAGCTCGTTTTCGCTGCTGGTGGTGTCGAACTTCAGGGTGATGGTGAGGGGCGCCGGGTCCGCCGGGTCTATGCGGGCCGTCAGGGAGGCGCTGTCGATCGTGTTGAAGTAGACGTTGTCGATGTTCAGCGTGGTCACCAGCTGTCCGAGGCTTCTCGGGCTGCTGACGTATGCGACGCCCCCTTGCACCGCGGTGATCGACCGTACGTCCAGATAGCTCTCCGGCAGTGTGACGCCGTTGAAGCTGCCGGAGTTGTCCAGTCGGACCTTCCGCAGCGGTGGAAAGTGGCTGGTGTCGGTGTCGTTGCGGTGGTTGATGAACTCGTCGAGCTTGGCCTGCAGCAGGGAGACCGGGATGAGTTTGGGCTTCCCGGTGTCGGTGTGGTCGATCGGGCGGCTGGACAGCACGGGCGCCGTCGGTGGCGTGACCGTGGGAAACGACGGGCCTTGGTAGACGCCGAAGAACACGGTGTTGTCCTGATCCAGGATGACCCCGCTCGTCGTGGTGGAGAAGACCAGGCCCTTCTGGTCGGCGTTGGCGGGGTCGGTGAACGTGAAGGTCAGCCGGTAGTCGAAGACCCACCGGTCGTTCCCGTTCGGGGAGATGCGGATGACGATCACCGGCAGCACGATGTCGGCCATGGCGATAGGTGCGATCTCCGACGTGGCGGGACCGACCGTCCAGGTGATGGACTTCGTGCCCGGGTCGTCGAAGTGCTGGCCCGAGAAGATGTCCTGGGCGTCGACGACGCGCTGGTGGATCGAACTGTTCACCCGGTTGCTGATGAACACGCTGAGCTGGGTGTCGCCGTCCTTGTCGTCGTCGTGCGTCGCGATGTCCAGCGTGACGCTGTGCAGCATCGCTGTGGAGGTCGGCTTGTTCAGCACCGGTGACGGAACCAGCGGGTTCTCCGAGCAGATGCCGGAGTAGTTGAGGTTCTTTTGGTTCAGGATGACCCCCGGACCATTGAAGTCCGAGGAGAACGCGAAGCTGCGGCCGTCGTCGAAGGTGAACTTGACGGTGTAGCTGAAGATCCACCGGTCGTTGCCGTTCGGCTGGATGTGGATGTTGACGACCGGCAGCGCGATCTCCTCCAGGCTGATCGGGCCAGGCCGCAGCGCGAGGCTGAAGGTGTGCGACGAGGGGTCGGGAAACCTCTGCGAGGACGCCAGGCCGATACCGGAGGCCAGGTAGGGGTTGTTGCCGTTGTCGTTGAGGTCACCGGTCGGGAGGTACCGCGCGTAGGCGAGCCGGTTCGCGATGAAGGTGGAGTCCTGCTCGGGGGTGGCGGTGGTGCTCTGCCGGTTCTTGACGAACACGTGGACAACGGTGTCGCTGTCCTTGTCGTCGTCGTGCGTGTCGAAGGTGATGCTGACATCAGTCAGTACTGGCATGGTGGCTCCTCGTCGCGCATCCACGAGCGGTGCATCCGTACAGGGCCGTACACGGGCTAGGCGATCAATTTCAGAGCGTGTGGCGCGAAGCCCGAGCGAAGGTGTCCAAGATCAGTTCGTGGCGACGGATCTGACGTGTTCGGCGCACGTGGAGGAATCCGGCCTGGAGCAATTCGCCTGCGCGTTGGCATCCCGCATGGGGACTTCGGGCTCAATCGGCGGCACATCCCGCACCCCGCAACCGCTCGATGGGGGGGAGGTGCGTCATGCGCGCCGACGGCTAGCCATCACCTTGGCCTGGCCACCGTCAGGCCCCAGCCTCTGCGGGCGCGGACAGCACACCGTGCTCAATAGCGCCGGCTCATCGCCCTGCCGAGCCGGTGCTTTTTCCTACTTCAAGCGCACACGGCCGGGGGCTCGGGCAGCCCCGCCAGCATAGGACGCTGGCGCATATCCCGATAGACCGCACGGGACCGAGGTGCGCGAAGACGCCCGGGCGGCCTGGCGAGTTGCGGTGACGGAGCCGCCACCTGTCCGGCCGCTGCGGCAGATCCACCGCGGCGTCCCAGCCTTCGGCGGGAATCCCCACGATCGTGAGGAAACCCGGCTTGTTGAGGCGGCGAATCAGGATTCCGCCGCGGGTCACCGTGAAGCGGGCCCCTGGGATGCCTCGTACCTCGCCCCACTCGTCGATGGTGGGGACGACGACGGCGCGGACCCGGTCGCGGGTGGGCGGTTCTTCGGCGCTATTGAAAAAGGAGCTTTCCAGTACCGCTTGGCTGGGGTCCGCCTCGGGGATGAGCGCTGCCGACGGTGCCAGTACCGTCACGTGTTTGAGGGCCATGGCCCAGGGCACAGCGTCCTGTCCCGGCCCAGAAGGCGCGGCTGGATTCTCCGCGATGCACGCACACAAACGAATCGCGACGCCAGCCGAGTCGGCTCATCGCGCAGTGTCCTGCTGTCATGGACAGCCGTCCCGCTCAGGTGGCCTGACATCTTCTCCGGGAAACCGGGCGCGTTCCCGAGCGCCCCGTCGTAGTGAAGGGTCCGTTGGGACATCCGCGGTAGCGGTCAGGGCCGGTGTGGTGCGATCCGGCTGTGCACACGGACACGGCCGACGCGGGTGTCGCGGGAAGCCGTCAGTTGTACTGCCACGGGGCCGGTGAAGGTGTAGCCCTGTTCGGCCGCGTACCGGCGTACCTGGAGGGCAAGGTAGCCGCCCACGTTGGCGCCGTCGGCGGTGAGTTGCTGGTGGGATTCGGGCGGCAGTTCGATGGCGAAGGCGTTGGGGACCACGGTGCGCTGCCGGTCGAGGATCAGAGCGTGGTCGTCGCATGCGCGGTGCAGTATGCCGACGACTTCCAGCGGGTGCCGAGGGGGCGGGATCATCTTCGACCACAAGGCGCTGGTCCACGCATCCATGCGACGTTCGAACCCTGCGAGGAATGTCATCCTCCGTTGCTGCCCGGCGTGTGCCGGGGCAGGCGGCCCCAGACGAGTGATCGTCATTCAAAGACGTGCGGCTGTGCGAAAAGCGCTGCCTGCGTTCGCCTCCTGCACCGTCACATGGGGTCGGTGCGGCCGAACAAGCCGGCGTGGCCTGGGGGAGTTGGGTGAGGATGCGGCGTAGCAGGGCGTCGTCGGCGAGCGCGGGGAGCACGGCATCGACGGCGCGCTGGGCCTCGGCGATGGGGGCGTTGCCGCGCTTGGCGACCGCGGCCACGAAGGCGGTGGGAGTGAGTGGCTCGCTGGCCGGTTCGATCAGGGTGAACAGGGTCCCGCAGTCGTCGGGGAGCAGGCGAGCTGGTTGGCGTAGCCACCGCGGACCGGATCGCTCCATCGTGGAACCCGCGGCAGCGCACAGGGCCGCGCTGCACCGAACCGACGACGACCTGGCGGCGATGCGCAGTGCCCTCGATGCCATGGCCGAGACGCACGCCAACTCCCCCGCGGACGCCGCCGAGGCGGACACCGCCTTCCATCGAGCGCTGCTCAACGCCACCGGCAACGAGATGCTGGCCCGCATGGACCTTCTCCTGGAACCGGGGCTGCGCGAACGCGACCGCGTGGTCCACTCCCACAGTCAGGCATCCGACCCCCTGCCCAGCCACCAGGCAGTGTTCGACGCCGTATGCGACCAGGACGCACCCCGAGCAGAGCTGGCCATGCTCGACCTCCTGGCCCAGGCCACGCACGACTTCGACCAGGTCGCCGGTGAGCAGCACGCTGCGCCCAACTGATACCGCGTGCATCCCCCGGGGCTTGTAGAGACGCGGGGCGGCGGACGCGTTGGCGGGGTGCGTCAGGTTTGCGTCCCGTGGTGCAGACGGCCGTGGAGGTTCGGACGTGAACACGAGCCGCATCTGTCATTCCTCGGCGCGGTGATGGTGCGCGTGGAGAGAATGGGCGGGTGCTGTCCCGAGTCCGAGGTCTGACTCATGACTACATTGGCCGAAGTGCCTGGATCACTCCGTGTCGGCTGCGGATTGGGGACGGTGCGTTACCGGTGCCGGGCCGGCGGGGCGTGTCCCCATAGGGGCCTGCCGATCACCAAGGCTCTCTCACTTACCTGACCGCCTGACGCGACCCGGTACCGGCAACGCGACGCGTTGATGGGCTGAGCAGAGGGACGGACATGCGCTGCGGCGAGACGGTACGAGAGGTCTTCCACCTGGTCAGACGTGCGTACACGGCCCCCAGTAATAGGGGCGGTGACTGATGTGGACCTCCGTCGGCCTGTTCCCGCGGGGGTCGCTGGTGGGTCGGCCTGGGCCAGGGATCCAGCGCGCAAGACACGCTCGGCCCGGATCCTGACGAGGTCGCTTTCCGCCGCTTCCTGTGGTCGGGCGTTGCCCCTGATCGCCTGGTCGACTCCCTCACAGGGGCTCGTGCCCCTTCCGGCGTCCAGGTGTGCCCGTCTGCCGAATGGAAACTACTTCCGGTCCGGTCAGTTGTAGGTCGACCCCGGACGTCCAGGTGCCACATCGGCTGGGGTCCGCGGTCCGCACTGGTGGTGGCTGATGCGGAGGCCGGATGAACACGCATGTGAGGTCTTGGTTCTGGTGAGTGGCGACTCAGAAGTCGGAGCCCAGCAAGGCGAGGGGACGGCGATCGAGCTGAGCGATGCGGACCTTCTCGCGCAGCCAGTGTGTGATATCGCCGTCCTGTTCGAGCAGGAGGATGAGTTCTCGTAGTTCACCGAGAACGATCACTCGCTGGTTCAGGGCCCGCTCGCTTTCCTTGATCGCCGGCCCGGTGAACCCGGAGGCCGATATGAACAGCGCGCGGACTTCCGAACGTCCGTAGACCCGAACGAGATGGCGGCTCATTGCGTTGATCTCGACGGGCTCGCCCCGCCACTTGATTTCCACGAGGTACTGGGACCCGTCCATTTCCAGCGCGCCGTCGATCTGCTCGGCCACCTGGCCGTCCTCGTCACGCAGGACAAAGGACTCCCTGAGCAGGACCCCTTCGGCCTTGAAGACATCGTTCAGTACGCCTTCGAGGGCGGTGCCCCGCTTCCTTGGGTCCAGTTCGTTGAAGAGGTCGGCAAATCGGCCGCGAAGCGCTGCGAATTCCGCGCGTCGCCGAGCCAAGCGCTCCGTCTCGGCAGTGCGTGCAGCAAGCCGTGCTGCCCGTTCGTCGTTACGTGCCTGGTTCATCCGGGTGAACGAATCCTTGACGTTCACCAGGCTTCGCGCGTTCGCCTGCAGCCCTTGAGCTGGTAGTCGATCGTCTGGCCACAGCGTGGAGAAGTCTTCGAACTCGATCGCCCGCTTGAGTAGCTCTCGTCGGACTTGCAGGCCGGCATCGCCTTGCTCGTTGATCTGGCTGAGTACGGCACGAACAATCTTGTACTTGCTGATTGCTGCCCTGTCCGCAGCGAGCTGTTGTCGGTGTACTGCGAGCAGCTCCTCACTGACGCCCGCTCCGCGCAAGAACCCGAGGACTCCGTCCTTGCTTCGGCTCAGCCGTGGCACTAGCTCGATCAGCAGCTCCAACAGCTCGGGAGGCCAATGGTAGGCGTCATCGTGGCCCATTCGACATTCGCACCTTCCACGTCGAAGCCGTTGCGCAGGCCCCTTCGGCCTGCGATGGATCCGAACACCACATCCTTCAAACCTGATTGTGCAGCGCGCGTATCAACTCGACCCCAGTTTCACGCGATAGAAGACGTCCAGCTCGTGCATGGTCGGGTGCCCACTCCGGGGGCGAGGGCGGCCGTCAGTGGGTATGGACATGCATCCTGGTCTTTGCGGAGGGCGTCGGCCGTGACCCTTGTCGGCACCTCGCTGTGAACACCGGGCGTACCGGTTCGTCCTGAGCGCCCTGTGACCTTGGAAGACTCCGGAGCGCTCACGCGTCATCGCGACGCCGGGGTGCGGTGGCGGAGGTCGCAATAGCGAAGCGGGCTGTGCGGGCGCAGGCTGGCTCACCGCTGTGGCTTCCAGGACAGCCAGTCAATGGCGTTCGGCTGCCTCCCCGCGAAGGTCCAGCAGCCTGGTGAGTAAGCTCCCGAGCCAGTCTCTTTTCATGGGGCGGTCGGGTGTCGCGGAACCGGCACGGTCATCCGGCCAATTACCTTTGGCACGCCCCGACTTGCCCACGCAGGCCACCGCACTGTGCGGACGCGCGCTCGCCGGATACCGCAGACCGCGTGTGGCGGGATGCGCCTCCTGGGCGCGCGTCCGTTCACACAGTCGTGGTTACGTTGCCTCAGCCGGGCCCGGGACGACTCGACGTACGCAACACCCGTCGTGCTGCGCGACGAGAGGAATCCGCGTATGCCTGAGTTACTGGCCCTCGCAAGCAGGCTGCTGGATGTGGCCTCCTGGCTGACCAGCCCGCTCACCCCGGACGACTATCTCGGGCTGATCGACCCCCTGCTCGGCGCCCGCTTCCCAGTAGGGCGGGTGACAGGGGTGTGGCCAGAGACTCCGGATGCTGTCACGCTCGCTCTGCGGCCCGGCCGGGGCTGGGCGGGGCACCGCCCTGGGCAGTACCTTCCGGTCGGCGTCGAGATGGACGGCGTGTGGCAGTGGCGCACGTACTCCCTCACCTCGGTGCCGGGGCGGCAGGACGGGCTCCTGACGATCACCGTCAAGGTCACGCCCGAGGGCAGAGTGTCTCCGCAGCTGGCCCGCCGGACTCCACCGGGCACGGTGCTTCGACTCGTCCCCGCGCAAGGCGAGTTCGTTCTTCCGGACCGTCTCGCCTCCCGCATCCTGCTGGTGACCGCCGGCAGCGGCATCACCCCGGTCATGGGCATGCTCCGTACGCTCATGAGCCGTCGGCCCCCACACCCTGATGTCGTATTGGTGCACAGCGCACCCTGCGCCCGGGACAGCATCTTCGGCTCCGAACTGCACGCGGCTCGGCGGCGGTTGGACTGGCTGGACTATGTCGAGCACCACACTCGGCCGCACGGCAGGCTCGCCCCGGACGATCTGGCCCGGCTCTGCCCCGACTGGCCCGAGCGGGAGACCTGGGCCTGCGGCCCGGCCGCCCTGCTCGACGCGGTGGAGTGCCATTGGGGCCGGGCGGGGCTCGGCGAGCGGCTCCATGTGGAGCGTTTCCAGTTGGATCCGGTCCTGCCGCCGGATCACGATGCCGCTTCCGGTGGCCGGGTGCTGTTCACCCATACCGGTGTTGAGGTCACCGCGGACGCGGTCACCCCGCTTCTCGTCGTCGGCGAGTCAGCGGGGGTGGTGATGCCGTACGGGTGCCGGCGCGGGATCTGCTTCGGCTGCCTCACCCCGCTGAGGTACGGCCGCGTGTGCGACCTGCGTACCGGCGAAGTCCACGACCGGGCCGGCCAGATGATCCAGACCTGCGTCTCGGCGGCAGCCGGACCGCTGGCCCTCGACGCCTAGCCACCCAAGGAGATCCCCGTGACTCTGACCCGTCCTGCCGCCATCGAGACGGCCTTGGGCAAGGAACTCGGTGAGGAGCTCGACCGGATCCGTGCCGACATCATCGCCGCGCGCGCCGCCGACGACGCCCGCTACATCCGTACGGTGATCGCCGCCCAGCGCAGCCTGGAGGCGGGAGGGCGGGCCGCTCTGGCCGTCTCGCTGTTCCCACCCGCCTGGGCGGCGGGGACAGCCATGCTCGCCGTCGCCAAGATCCTGGAGAACATGGAGCTGGGCCACAACATCCTGCACGGCCAGTGGGACTGGATGGGCGACCCGGCGATCCACTCGGCCACGTGGGAGTGGGATTTCCTCACGCCTGCCGAGGCGTGGAAGCACACCCACAACCATCTGCATCACACCTGGACCAATGTCGTCGACCGTGACCGGGACCTCGGATACGTCGTCTTCCGGATGAGCGGCGACCAGCGCTGGCGTCCGCGCCATCTCGCTCAGCCGCTCTACAACTTCGTGCTCGCGCCGTTCTTCGAGTGGGGCATCGCGCTGTACGACCTGGAGCCCGATGCAGTCGCCGCGGGGCGCAAGTCGTGGCGTTCCCTCGCAGCCGACCTGACCGGGTTCCTCGGCAAGGCCACCCGACAGCTCGCCAAGGACTACGTGCTCTTCCCGCTCCTCGCCGGGCCCTCCGCCCTGCCCTGCCTGCTGGGAAACCTCACCGCCAACACCGTGCGCAACCTGTGGTCGCACACCATCATTTTCTGCGGCCACTTCCCCGGCGACGTGCAGACCTTCACCGAGGAGTACATCGACGGCGAGACCCGCGGGCAGTGGTATCTGCGGCAGATCCAGGGCTCCGCCAACATCGAGGGCGGACCGCTCTTTCACATCCTCAGCGGAAACCTGGGCCACCAGATCGAGCACCATGCCTTCCCTGATCTGCCCAGCAACCGCTATGCCGAGATCGCCCCGCGGGTGCGGGAACTCTGCGAGAAGTACGGCATCCCGTACGTCACCGGCCCGTTGTGGCGGCAGTACGGCTCGACCTGGGGACGCATCCTGCGCTTCGCTGTGCCGGGGAAATGAACTCCACAGACGGAATCCAGGTGTTCGGTCCGAGGGTGAGTCCTGGGCCTGGCTGTCCGTACGCCTCGTGGGCCCGGCATGCTCTGCCCGGCCTGGCGACGGTTCGGCGTGTGTCGACTAGTTTGCTGGGACATGGCCGAGGAGAGTCCCCGTACGCCGCGCGAGGAGACGACGCTGGAGCGGGCCGACCGCAATTTCGGCGAGCTGCTCCAGGAGCTGCGGATCATCCAGACCGGTGTCCAGATCCTGTTCGCGTTCTTGCTGACGCTGGCCTTCACCGCCCGCTTCGCCATGCTCGACACGACGCAGCGCGCGATGTACATCACGACGCTGCTGCTCGCCGTGCTGGCGGCGGCCCTGTTCACCGCGCCGGCCGCGCTGCATCGCGCGCTGTTCCAGCGGGGGGCCAAGCCCGAGATCGTGCGGGTCTCCTCACGGCTGGCGGGGGCGGGCATGAGCGTGTTGATGCTGGCCCTGACGGGGTCTGTGCTGCTCGTCGTCGACGTGGTGCTCGGCCGGGTCGAGGGGGCGATCGCGGGCAGCGCGACGTTATTGGTGTGCGGCGGATTGTGGGGGCTGTTGCCGCAACTCGTCGGGTGGCACGCCGCTCGGGCCGAGGCCCGAGTGGATCTGACGGTGGCTACCGGCTCAGGCCAAGACGCCGCTGGTGGAGGTCCCGTGACTGATCGTTGACGCGATTGCTTCAACAATTGGTTCACGAAAGCGAGTTGTTGCCGGGCCGGTCGGACGGGGTGGCTGGATTGCGGGTTGTGATGGGGGCGGGGGCGGGTGAGGCTGTCCGCGGCGGTCGAGGGGCAGGTGGAAATGGGGGCCTCATGGCGTTACTGGTGGGCACCGTCACGCTGCAATCGGATGCGGGACTGAATCTGGCGGCGGTCGGTTTCGGTCGTAGTGCCATCGCCGCCATGCTTGTTCCGCAGGACGGGCCGCGCGAGCACTGGACCGTGAATGTCTGCGGGGCCGGAGTCCAGTTGGTGAACAAGGCCACCGGCATGCTCCTGGGGGTGCCGGCGGCACGGTTCGGCGCGGTGGTGATGACGTTGCCGAGCGGGACGGGCGAGACGATCTGGGCCGCTGTCCCGAGCGGCGACGGTGTGATTTTGCGGCTGGCGGACCATGATCTGAGGATCGAGGTGGAGGACCCCTTGACGCATCCCCCGCAGTTCCTCATCGCGACCACGGTCCAAGAAGGAGCCTCCTGCGGTACCTGCTGGAGCGTGAAGCCGGTGGCGCTGCGCGTGTGACAAGCCCGGCCGGCGGGAGATCCTCCGAGCCGCGTCCACCACGTCATGCTCGGTGCCGTCCGCGGGGCATCGAGCGGATCGGTCCGGCGCCAGAACACAACCGCCGCACTTTCGACCGGTGTGGGCTTGCGCACCGGCTTCGGGCGGCGGCTGTGTTTTCTGCGAGGTGGCAGCTTCACTGCTCGGCGGGCGCTACATGTGCAGCAGTAGCTCTGTGGTCTCCTTGTACTGCCGTAGCGCGAGCCGTAGTTCCTCTGTCTGGGCTTCGGAGTCCTGGCCCTGCCAGCTCGCGCGCAGGACGCGGCGCCGCTCCGCGAGGGTTTCGGTCAGCTGGGTGACGGCTTCGTCGAAGACGCCGTCGGCCTCTTCCACGGCCTGGCGAGGACTCTCGACGAAGCCGTTGAGGGCCTGCTGGAGCCGCATGATGAGCTTGTCCCGCTCGCCCTGCGCCAGCAGCGTGGGCCCCGGGGTGCGGACGGATGCATCAGCACTGGCGGCCGGCTCACGCGGTGCGCGAGCGGACTCGGTGCGAGGCGCCTGCCCGGCGTGCTGTTCGACGAGATCGGGCCTTCCGCCCTGGGCCTGTTGGGCGCGTTCCTGGTCGTACATCATCGCGTGCCACTTCCCTTTGCATGGCGCCGGTTCAATGCCCACGGCGCGTTACCGCGGGCGTCGGGAGACTGCGGACGACGCCGGTCCGAGTCGGCCGGCTGCTCGGTGACCAGTGCCTCGAAGAGGCTGCGGGCTCCGATCATGGCCTCCCGCATTTCCTCGGTGCCGCTCTGGCCGCGGGCGGCCGTGTGCGTGCTGCGGTAGCCCTGGACGTAGTGGGCATGGTGGACGGAGAGCGCGGCCAGCTGCTCCTCGAAGGGCTCGCCGTCGGGAAAGCCCCGGTCCCTGGCCAGATGCGACAGCAGCGCATCGGCCTCGATGACGGCCTTCTGCGGGGATTCGACGAACTGCTCCTGAACGGTGGCCCATTGAGTCACGTAGTGCTCGTGAGCCTCGGGCGACAGCGGCTGCTCCTTGAGGGAGCCATACCGCTTCACCCGCTCACTGAGCTCCCGGTCGGCGCCCTTGGTGTCGCCGTCGTGTCGGGCGACGGCACGGTCGTACTCGGGCCCGAAGCGCCGCTTCAGCTCACGACCGCCACTGCCCCGGGTACGTCCACGCACGAAGAAGAAGAGGGCGGCTGCCGCGATGACGAGCACCGCGATGATGACGATGGTGATCATGGCTGGCCTCTTGGGTTCTTGCCCCGTTGGTCGCTCTGCTGCATTTTCATCAATCCCTGTCGGCTCACTCGTGTTGAGGCCGGTCCGGTTGGTGCCCACGCGCCGTGGGCACCAACCGGGGCGTTCGTGGTCAGCGCCGGAAGGCTCCCTTGGCCTTGTCGCCGGACTGCTTCAGATCTCCGGAGATCCGGTCGGTCCTGCCCTGCCTCCGCAGCCGCCTGTTGCCGGTGGTCCTGCCGAAGCGTTCCGTGATCCGGCCTGTGAAAGCCTGTGTCTTGTGCCTGATCGTTCGTCCCACGCTCATGGCTGTCCTCTGCTCGTCCGCTGGATGGGTTCCCGCGCTTGAATGCCGTGCAAGCCGCCCTATCCGCGGGCAGGGCACGGGGCTGGGGCGGATCAGCCGTGGCTGCGGCCGAACCGGCTCCTGCCACCGCCGCTGCGCCCGCGCATCACGAAGCCGACGAGCCAGAGGACCAGAAGTACAGCTGCGACGTACCACAGGATCTGCATGGTGAAGCCGAACCCGAAGATCACCAGGATCAGCAGAAGGAGAAGAATCCACAAGAGCATCGCCGGGCCTCCAGATCGCGGGGAGTTCTTCTGGTTTCCGCGGGGTCCTGGCGAAGCGGGAAGGTGGAATGCGGCCACATGGTCTGGAGCGGCATGGCCCTACGCCGTGCTGTCAGTCAACTCCCGGCAACTTCCCTTGTCAACGACCCGTGGGGGCGGACGGGCTGGGGGAGCGCAGCCGGGACTGCCGGGGTAATCGGAGTCCCGACGGGAGTCTGGGCCGGCTCAGCTGGCGGCAGGACGTGGTCCTCCCACCAGGACAGGCCCATGACAGTGGCGAGCAGGACGAAGGGGGCCGCGGCCGGGACGATCAGCGTGTACATGCGTACCGCCTGGGGTGAGATGCGTGCGATGCGGCGGGCAGCAGGTCGTTGCCCGCATGGAGCGCATCGAGGCCGCGCCGGGATGCCGGGCGAGGGGCGGGTGCGGCCATGCTCGTGACGCGGCGGGTTCCGGCAGCGATGCGCACGGTGCGCCCCTGGGGAGCGCGAGGGCCGTTCGGCGCTGCCGGGGGCTGGGGCGGCACGGCGCACGCTAGCCTCCGCCGCAGGCGCTGACCAGATGCCAAGTGCGCCTCTACGTCGTGCAGTTACACCGTGACGTGGCGAGGTATCCGCAGACTCTGGGCGGGACTACGCTGTGGGGTGAAGCCCCAGTCCCCGGCAGCGATGCCCCATTCCGCTCCGGGGAGGCCCACCGTGTTCGTGCTCCCGTTCATCCTCCTCGCGGTCCTGTTCGGGCTCGGCTTCCTCAACGCCTTGTGGTGGGTGGCCGCGGCAGTGTTGGTCTTCGCCCTTGTCCACTACGGCAGGGGCGGTACCGGGGGCCGGGGCCGCGGGAGTGATTCCGATTACGGGGAGTACCGGGACTACCGGGATCGGCAGAATCGCTGGGACCGCCGCTACCGACGCCAGCGCCGAGGGCGCTGGATGCGCCAGGACCGCCGGGACCGTGAGCACCACAGGTGACCTGGAGGTCGCCCAGACACTCCGGGGAGTCAGGCCAGGTGCGAGGAACTCGGCGAGAGGTACCTGTCATGCAGCGGCCGGCCACGATCCAAGCGGAGCAGGTGAACTTGGCTGTCGAGGCCACCTGGGGAAGCGTGTCCCCGGGGCAAGATGTCGCCGCCCTGCGCACCGAGAACGATGAGCTGCGCCGGACGATGGCCGGCCGCGCGGTCATCGATCAGGCGTGCGGCATGGTGATGGTCCTGACTCCGTGCCGCCGGTCGGCAGCCCGGAGGCTGGTGGTGGATGTTGCGCGGCAGTGCGATCTCAGGCTGCGAGAGGTTGCTGCGGCCCTGGTCGCCACCACGGAGGACAAGTCTCTTCCCGAGCAGATGCATCGGGCGCTACGCCGTGCGCTGCGGCGCCTCCATGCAGCCGACCGGCGATGAGCGGCACGCCAACCAGAACAGCCCTCCGGGAGGGAGACGTCATGATTCACGCAGCCGATGTCCGAGAGTGGCGCGACCTCGCCGTCGTCGACACCGAGACACACAAGATCGGTGTCCTCGAAGCGGTCTATGTGGACACCACCACCGACGAGCCGGCCATGGCCACCGTGCGGACCGGACCGCCCGCCCGACGCCGGCTGATGTTCGTCCCCCTCGACGACGCGATTGTCGGCCCGGATTACCTCAAAGTCGCCTATGCCAAGGCACTGGTGAAGACAGCCCCCTCGATCGGCACCGACGACGTCCTGCCCGCCGAGGACGAGGCAGCGATCTTCAAGCACTACGGGCTGCCCTACGAGACCGGGACGGCCGGGGAGCGGCGACTCGCCCGCCGCTAGCTACTTGTCGCCCCTGGGGCATGGGCTATGGCTCTCGTCACTGCGTTGTGAGGTAGGCGCCATGCATCAATCGGCCACGGCCTACGGTGGACAGCGGCTGTTGACGGCTGCGGTTTCGGCAGGGGATGCGGCTCTCGTGGCCGAGGTCCTCCAACTGCGCGCGGAGAACGATCAGTTGAGCAAGGCGCTGTCGAGCCGTGCGGTGATCGACCAGGCGCGGGGCATGATCATGGCCCTGGCGCCTTGTTCCAGCGAGCGGGCCTGGGGCCTGCTGGTAGACGTCTCGCAGCATTGCAACGTCAAGCTCCGGGACGTGGCTGCGGCCCTGGTGGCCACGGCACGGGGTGAGCCGCTCGCCGAGCAGATGCAACGCGAGCTACGCCACGCGCTGAAGCGCCTCAACAGCCGGTAGCGGTTGCTTGCGCGCTGCGGGCGGCACCGGGAGCTGTGATCTCAACTCGCGGTGCCTTCGTCCGGGCCGACCTCGGATGCCCTTGTCGGGTAGCCCGCCGTGCGGATCTCAAACACCCCGGCCCAGCAGCTCCACCGTCGTTCTTCCTGGTCAAGTGCTGTGGGGGTCGGGGAGGGGCACGCTGGTGTGGGCGGTGCCCGATGCGCCGGAGGGTGCTGTGGCGGGCGTCTGTGAGGCGGCGCTGAGAGCGAGGAGCGCGACGTCGTCGGCGGGCCCGGTGGGGAAGGAGGCGAGGAGCGTGGTGAGGTCGCCGATGATCGCGGCGGCGCCGAGGGCACAGTTGGTGGCGGCATGATGGGTGAGATGGGCGGCCAGGCCCCTCTCGCCGAACCGGGCGCCCCGGGAGGTACGGCCCTCGATGAGCCCGTCGCTGTAGAGGAAGAGCGCCTGACCGGGCAAGAGTTGAACGGTGCGGGTGGTGAAGTCCGCCTGGTGCAGGGCGCCGACGAGCATCCCGCCGGGCAGGTTCACCGGCTCGGCTCGGGCGAGAGCCTGGAAAAGCCCGTCGCGCCGGGTCGGGTGCAGGTGGTAGGCCGGGAGGTGGCCGCCACCGGTCAAGGTGATGACGAAGCCGCCGGCGGGGTTGGGGACGAGGGTGCCGAAGATCAGGGTGCAGAAGCGGCTGCCGTCGGCCGAGTCCGCCAGCAGGGCGGAGTTCAGAGCCCGCAGTACGGCGTGTGGGTCCGGCTCCAGTAGGGCGGTGGAGCGCAGGGTGTAGCGGATCAGCGAGGTCAGTGCGGCGGCCGGTGCGCCCCGGCCGCTCACATCGCCGAGAAAGAACGCCCACCGCCCGGCGCCGAGGGGAAAGACGTCGTAGAAGTCGCCGCCGACATCGCGGACCGAGGCGGTGGTGTAGTGGCAGGCCGCCTCCAGCCCCGGTACTTCCGGCAGGGCAGGCGGGAGCAGGGTGCGCTGCAGGGTGGAGGCGTACGCGGCGATCTCCGCCCGGTCGCGCTCGGCGCGCTCCCGCGCCGCGTGCTCGACCACGACCAGCTCCCGCTCCACCCGCAGCATGCGCAGCGCGCTGAGGCGCAGCTCCAACTCGTCCATCACCAGCGCCGCCAGGTCGGCCAGGGCACCGGCCTGCCCGGAGGTGATCCGGCGCGGCTCGGTGTCCATGACGTCGACGGTGCCCAGGCGGTGCCCGTCACGCGTGGTGATGGGGGCGGCGGCGTAGAACCGTGCCCGCGTCGGGCCGGTCACCAGCGTGTGGGCGCGGGCGAGCGGGTCCTGGAGGGTGTCGGGCACGACCAGGGGCCCGTCGGTGAGGATCGCCGAGGTGGAAAGACCCGGGTCCCGGCCGATCTGCGTGACCTCCGCCAGGCCGTAGGCGGCCTTGAACCACACCCGGTCGGTGTCCACGATCGTCACCGTCGCCACCGGGACGTCGAAGAGGCGGGCGGCGAGTGCGGCGATCCGGTCGAACGCCCCATCCGGCGGGGTGTCCAGGATGTCGTAACGACGCACTGCCTCGATCCGCCGCGCTTCCTGCTCCGGCGACAGCTCCACACGCTCCTCCACGCCTCCACACGCTCCGCGTCCGGTCGGCGCGGTCGGCTATTCGGGCCGCTGGGTCCCGGCATTGTGAGCGAGGCCGTCGGGATGCTCCGCCGTGCGTTCACCAAGAGGAAGGACCAGTACCCGCAGGGCTGTTGGGCCGGGCGGCTGCCGGTGGACCTGTCCGACCTCCTGCCAGCCCCAGGCCGTGAAGGCGGCACGGACTGGGTGATCGGTGTGATCGACCAGGGTGACGCCGAGGGACGCCTGATGGTCGGCGAGCAGACGCTCCTGGAGCCGGCGGGCGAGTCCGCGGGCATGCCCGTGCGGGTGGACGACGGTTTCAGTGATCGCGAAAACATGCCCGGACGCGGTGAGTTGCTCGAGGTTTCGTGGGAGAGCGCCGTCGAACCCCTCCCACCAGGAGCCGTCGCGCGCCACCGGGACTCCGTATGCGCACCCGGCCAGCGCCTCCGCTTCGGCGATGAGCATGTCGAAGCCCGGCAGTTGTACGTCGTCCGCCAGGCGGTGCAGGAACTCCTCCCGCCCGTGGAACTCCTCACCGGGCGGAGCGGGGGAGGATTCGACGTACAGATCCGCCAGATCCTCCCGAAGGCCCTCCGCCTGCCAGCGGTTCAGCCGGCGCAGACGCACCGCGCCCATGGTGGACGGCTGTGAGCTGTCGGGTTCATGCGGGTGCTGGGGAGTACGCATGGGTGCCTCGGTTCAGGAGACCGGGTGGACGTGCAGGACAGGCATCGTGGCCAACTGGCAGTGCGCCGCCGGGGTCTGGGACGTCTGCTGGGCAGCATAGTCCCGGATCGGCACGGCGTTGTCGTCCGTTAGCGGCACGAGATCACTGTGAGGCAGGGAGGTAGATGGTGAGTGCGCGAACCCTCTTGTCGAGGACCAGGGTGTCGCAGGCGGGGCTTACTTCGCCGTCGCGGGTGTAGTCGCCGGTCCTTCCCACGCCGTCGATGCGCAGTCGGATGGCGGTGGTCTCCTGGTAGACGCGGGAGCGGGCGAGGGTCCCGGTGAGGAAGGCCGCGACGAGGCGGGTGCGGGCGAAGGGGCGCTTTCCGTCGACGATGCGCAGGTCGAGGAGTCCGTCGTCGAGGGTGGGGCGGTAGGAGGGGGCGAAGCCGGGCGGGTCGTAGCGGCTGTTGCCGGCGAAGAGCAGCCACAGCCGCCGGGGCTGTCCGTCCAGGGTGACGTTGATGGGGGCGCCTTCGGCGAGGACGCGGAGCAGGCCGATGGCGAGGGCGGGCCATGTGCCGAGGGACGTCTCGCGGGCTTCGCGGGCGCGGACGAGTTCGGGGTAGACGCCGATGCTGAAGGTGTTGAGGAAGTACGCGCAGGTGCCGTCGCCGGTGATCCTGCCGAGGTCGACGGTGCCGCCGTGGCCCGCCTCGACGGCGTCGGCGGCCTCTTTCAAGGTCGGCAGTCCGAGGTCGGCGGCGAAGTGGTTGAGGGTGCCGCCGGGGAACACCGCGAGCGGCAGGCGGTTGTCGGCGGCGAGCACGGCCGCCGCGTTGACCGTTCCGTCGCCCCCGACCACGCCGAGCGCGCCGCCGCGCGCCTGTACCTGCGCGGCGGCCTGCCGGAGCACGGTGTGCAGGTCCTCGCCGGCTTCACAGAGCCGCAGGTCCGCCTTGGGCAGCAGGGTGCGCAGTTCGACTTCGGCCGGGACCTCGCCGCCGGCGTCGCTGTTGACGACCACGACCAGGCCCTCGCCTGCGGGAAGGGCGGGCACCGGGAGCTTCGGCCGGGCGCTGTCGGCGGGCTCGTCGCGGTGCAGCGGCCACCAGCGACAGGTTGCCACGGCGATGCCCACGCCGAACGCGACGTCGACCAGAACGCGGCCGGGCGTGTGTGCTCCCGCGCGGAGGCGGGAGAGGGCGATGCCCGCTGTGACGGGAATGAGGGCGGCCCCCAGCCGGGGCGTCTCCAGGGTGGCGGCGGTCGCGAAGGCGGCTGCACCGGCCGTGCGGTGGGAGGACGCCACCCCGCTCGGCGGATGCCGCAGCGGGCGGCGCTTGTCGAGCACCTTGGTGGCGGCCTGGATGGTGGTACAGGCCAGGGCCAGCGAGCCGGTGCCGCGCAAGGCGGCCCGGCGCGCGCTGCGGGTGCTGGTCAGGCCCTTCGCGGCCAAGGAAGCGAGCTTTGCGCGTTCGCCGGGGCGCGGTTCATGGGTTCGCATGTCGGCCGAGTACCCCTGCCGGTGGTGAACAGGCTGCTGTGGGTACGGCGCATCACGCCTCCTCGCGGGGGCACCCGGGGGGCCAGGACGCGCCTCGCGCGCACATGGCCATGGGGAGGAGACCTCGTGACGTCGTCCCAAGCGCAGGACGGAGGCCGGGGTGCAGGTTCTGTCGCCCACGCCGCCAAGGAGGAGACGCTGACCGCCGCGGGCCGGGCGGGTTTCATGGCGCGTGGTGTCGTGTACGTCCTCATCGGCGCCCTGGCGATCCAGATGGCCCTGGGGAGCGGCGGGGAGTCGGCGGATCGCCAAGGAGCGCTGGACCAGGTCGCGGAACAGCCCTTCGGGAAGGTGATGCTGTGGGCGATGGTCGTGGGCTTCGGCTGCATGGCGCTGTGGCGGGGCTCCCGCGCGGTGCTCAGCAGGGGGCCGAAGCGGAAGGCCGCCTCACGGCTTCTGGACGGCGGGCGGTCGATCTTCTACGCGTCGGTCTGCTGGATCACCGCCCGGTTCGCCGCCGGTGGTGGCCAGGGCTCCAGCGGCAACGCGAAGTCGCAGGACTGGACGGCATCGGTGCTGAAGCTGTCGTACGGCCAATTCCTTGTGGGGGCCGCGGGTTGCCTCCTGATCGGCATCGGTGTCGTGCTCGCGGTACGGGCGGCCCTGCGCAAGTTCCTGCGGCAGCTGGACGTGGGCGCGATGAGTCACCGCACCCGGCAGATCGTGACCGGCCTGGGGGTGGGCGGCGGCGTGGCCCGCGGCACGGTGTTCGCGGCGGCAGGCATCTTCATCCTGATCGCAGCCGTCCAGTTCGACGCGGACGAGGCCAAGGGGGTGGACGCCACGCTCCGCAGCTTCACACAGACCCCGGCGGGCCCCTGGCTCCTGGTCGCCGTGGCGATCGGACTGATCCTCTTCGGCGCCTTCTCCTTCGCCTCGGCCCGCTGGCGCCGCCTGTGACCAGGGACCACCACAGCCACCAGGTCTGCATCGAGCGCAGCTGGACTAGACCGTCGCACTCGCAGCGCGGCTCGGGACCGCAACCGATGCGGCTACCCAGTCTCATCACGCCAGGCGCAATTCTCCTGTACGGGGTGGATGCTGGATCCGCGCGAGCCCGACCACGGTCGGGCCCCTTCCGGCACTCGCGGTCGGGCCCACCTCGACCATGGACGCCGACGACGCGGGAGTACGTCGGCCCCATGGGAGCCCTCTCCCCCTAGATGTGCCGGCACGGCGTTCGCTGCAGAAGGCCGCACCGGGCCGCGCTCCCGGCGCAGAGACTCTGCCCGCGCCCCGAGTGTCCATGCGGGGCTGTTCGGCCAAGGATGCGTCAACCAGAACGGTCGTCCGAGAACTCTGGTGATACCGCGACGGCAGCCGAAGCTCTTCGTGGCACGAGTCAGGACGCCAGACCGGCCAGGGGCTCGCTGTCGTCTATGAGGGCGCGGGCGACGTCGGACAGGCGGCGGTTGTGGGCGCGGGCGTAGCGGCGTAGAGCGGTGAATGCCTGTTCCATGTCGATGTCGTGGCGTTCGGCGAGTTTGCCTTTGGCTTGCTCGATCAGTACCCGGCTGTTCAGCGCGGCCTGCAACTGTTCGTTGAGGACCGTGTTGCGCTGGGTGGACCATTGTTGCAGCAGGCTGATGGTGGCGACGTCGGCCATGGCCTGGGCAATGGGCGTACCGACCGGGTCGAAGGGTCCGGGAGCGGACCGGAAGAGATTCAGCGCGCCGACAACCTCGTCGCGCAACCGCATGGGCAGGGCCTGGACCGCGCCGAACCCGTGTAGCCGGGCCTGGACGGCGAAACGAGGCCAGTGGGCGGTCTCCGTACGCAGGTCGGGGACGCAGACCGGGGCGCCCGTGCGGAAGCAGTCCAGGCAGGGGCCCTCGTCGTTCTGCAGCTGGAAGAGCTCAAGGAGGCGCACCTGTTCGTCGGAGGCGGCCATCACGCGCAACTCGCCGTCCCGGTCCGCGAGCAGCACCCCGGCCGCGCTCGCCCCGAGCATCCCCACGCAGCGGTCGGTCAGCAGCCGCAGGAAATCGATCAGGTCGAAGTCGGCGACCAAATTGTCCGCCAACTCGACGAAAGTCTTGGCCAGGAGCCGCTCATTCATCGTCAACACCCTTTAAAGAAGCTAGTCCTGCCGGAATGGGACGGGGAGTGCAGCGTCGCGCGCTGCTCGGACCGACGAGGGCATCAGGTGTCCTCGTCGGTCCGGGTCGGCTCCGTGTCCGGAGAGAAGCGGAGCCGATGGGCCACCACGTCGGCGGCCACGGCGGTGAGCCGGTGCCCCCGGGCATAGGCGTGGGCGCGCAGACGGGCGAAGGCTTCGTCGAGACCGACACCGAGCTGGACGGTGAGCATGCCGGTGGCCTGGGAGATCTCCGCCCGGTACCCGCCCAGGTCCTCGATGCGCCTTGTGGTTCCGTCGTCGTCGGGTGGTGCGCCCGTCGCGTCGATCCGGGCGTCCAGCAGGACCAGCGTCGCGAAATCGGCGAAAGCCAGTGCGTCGGACAGCTCCTCCGCGCCCAACCGGACCGGGACCTGCGCGTAGAGATCCAGAACCCCGGGGCTGATCGCTCCTATCTGCAGGGGGAGCGCGAAGACCGCGAGAGCTCCGGCTTCCAGAGCCGCATCGGCGAACACGGGCCAGCAGTCCTGCAGTTCACCGGTCCGCAGGTCGGGCGCCAGGACGACCGCGCCGTGCGTGAAGGCGTCCACGCACGGTCCCTCGCCCAGCGTGAGCTGCAGCTCCTCCAGCCGTTCGCTGATGTCATCGGTACTGCACAGCGGATGGCTCGCCGCGGTCCGGGACATCGCCGACATCCCGGCCCCGCCGACCGGCAGCGAGGTCACCGCCGCGGTGCACACATCCAGCACACCGACCCGGGCACCGCGTCGGGCCGCCTGTTCGGCGACCAGCACGCGGATACGGGACGACCGGCTGTTGGGCGTCACCCCGGCCACCGGGTCCAGGCGTGATGCCCCAGTCCCTCCAGCCGCTCCACGGTTCGCTCTCCGAGGGGAAGCACCAGCACGCGGAACACCGTGGGCAGGCCCGGCCTCCAGATCTCTCCGATGTCCTGCCACCCCCAGGACCGGAAGGCATCCAGGGCCGGGCGATCGGCCGGATCCACCAAGGTGGTGCCGAGCGACGCCTGATGGCCGGCCAGCAGCCGCTCCTGCAGACGGCAGGCCAGGTCGTCGTCCTGCGGATGCGGGCGGACCAGGACGTTGGTGACGGCGAAAACACTGTCGGACTCGGTGAGTTGCTCGATACTGCGCGGCAGCGCACCGTCGAAGCCGTGCCACCAGGAGCCGTCGCCGCGCACCGGGAATCCGAAGGCGCAGCCCACCAGGCCGTCCGTCTCCGCGATCACCATGGCGAACCCCGGCCTGCGGATATCACCGGCGAGACGGCTCAGGAAATCCTCCCGACCGCGACTGCGGTACTCCTCCTCGGGCTCGGTCTCACAGGAAGCCGTGTACAGATCCGCCAGATCCTGGCGCATGTCCTCCGCCAGCCAGCGGTTCACCCGCCGCAGCCGCACCCCGGCCATGTCGGACGACTCGTCGCCAACGGGCGCCCGTGAAGGATCCCGCCGGGGCCAGGTCATCACAGCACACCGCCCGAAACAGCGGAGACGGCCGGAACCAGCCGATGCGACGTCTCGAAGCCCGCCACGGGAAGCGGGACCGGTGCGGCGGCGAAGAGGACAGCAGGGCGAGAAACCGGGCCTGGAACGGCCGGAAGATCCCCGAGCAAGAAGCCGGAACCGGTGAGCTCGATCATCCAGGCCAGCATGGGCGGCGGGTAGTGCAGGTGCAGCGCCCCGCCGGCGGCAGCGGTGCGCAGGAACGTCTCGACGAAGGCGTTGAGACCGCTGCAGTCGCAGAAGGTGACAGGGGTGAGGTCGACGTCGATGGTGCGCACGCCGTCGCGCAGGCACCGCTCAAGGGTCGTGCGCATCAGTGGCACCGTCTCCAGGTCGATCTCGCCGGCGAGGGTGATCAGGGCCCGGGTCCTTCTGTCGTGCCGGTAGATGTTCAACGGGGGCAGGGGCATGATGCCTCGTTCCAGAGACCTGCCGGCAGAGCCATGGGATGTGGCCGGACCACCGGCTCCTCCACGGGCGTTCCCGGCAGGGGAATGCATTCGGCGGAGGCCGCGAACGGACGGTCCGGCAATCTGTCCAGGGGACAGAGAGCCTGCCCCGTTCCCTCCAGGGGATGCGCCGGGTGATCGGACGAAGAGGGTCCGCTCCCCGCAGCCATCTGTGTCGAGCAACAACAGGTCCGCCGGGGTCCAGGACGTCCGTACCTCAGGATAGTCCCCATCCCGCAGCAGAAGGCGGCCGGAAGCCGCCCGTTCTCAGGGGCTGGACGTTGGCCCGGTCCAGCGGTACCTGATGGGCATGTCCGTTGTGCCACAAGGCACTTGGAGGCCGGTACGAAACGCGGCGACCGACGGTCGTCCGCGCCGGGAAGTCCGTGAACCCCCAAGGAGGTGGCTTCGCGTGACGGAGCCGATCAGCCAGACCCAGCACAACCCCCACCCCGGAGAGCTCCCCTCCGTCGTCGGCACGAGGCTGCAGACCGGAGCGAGGGAGCCGGCGGCCACCCGCGGCAAGACGGCCATCGCAGACGGGGTCGTGGAAAAGATCTCCGGGATCGCCGCACGCGAAGTGCCCGGAATCCACGCACTGGGAGGCGGATTCAGCCGCACCATGGGTGCGATGCGCGACCGCGTCCCCGGCGCACGCTCCAGTGCGGGACGCGGTGTCAAGGTCGAGGTCGGCGAGAAGCAGACCGCCGTCGACCTGGAAGTGGTCGTGGAGTACGGCGTGAGCATCACCGAGGTCGCTGCGGACGTGCGCGAGAACGTGATCGCGGCGGTGGAACGGATGACAGGTCTCGAAGTCGCCGAAGTGAACATCTCCGTCAACGACGTACACCTGCCCGGAGAGGACACCACAGAGACCAGCGAGGGCCGGGTGCAGTAGCGCCACGCTCAAGCAGGCGCGTGCGGCGGTTCGGATTCAGCGGGCGCTTCGCGCGCGGCATGGCGACAACTGTGTCCGGGTCCTCGGCCACAGGTCTGACAGACCGGTCGGAGCCCGAAGACCTGGCTCAGCGCCGGCGTCCGCGACCTCGTGGGGACCATCCGGCCCCCACGCCGCCAGAGTGCACGGCGAGGAGGGCAAGCCCGACGAGCATGAGACTCGTCGGGCTGAAGACCGCCTCGGTCGACGTCTCGGTCGCGTGGATGACGAAGGCGATGACGAAGAGCACGGCCGCCACGAATGCCAGCATCTGTCTTCTCCTGCCGATGAACGGCGAGCCACAGGCGACTCCGGTGGCCATGCCGACAGACGAGGTCCCCACTCAACCCTGATCACGCGTGCGCAGCACCAACTTACGGATGACGCGGGAAGATTACGCGCGGCTCCGGTTTCCCGTGCCGGGACTTCGCCACCAAGAACATCAGGCGTGTCGGAGAAGCGGGCCCGGCCTCGCTGCTGCTGTTCGGCGGAGCCCTTCAGCCAATCCCGATCACCGCCTCTCAGGCGGCGCGTGAACAGATGGTTTGCTGGCGGGCGGTGAACCCCATGCGGTTCCAGTGGAAAGGGATGTGCCGTGCGAGAACCCCGCGTTTCCCGTGGCTGAACTTGCTGCTCTCCGGCGCCTCACCGCCGAATTCCTCAGATGGGGACGGGCCCGCTTCGATGCTGTGTGAATCCGAAAGCGCGGCACGCGAACAGGGGACGTTGCACACAGTGCCCTGCCTACGTGCCCAGGACAGCACGCTTGCCCTCGGTGCCCATCCCGCGTTGCCTCAAACGCTACGCGGCCCGTGAGGTCTTCCACCTGGTCGGACAGCTACAGTCAGGATCCCGCTCATAGGGGCTGTCGTGATGTCAGTGTGATGTACGGGGCCGGCGATGCCGTTCAGTTCGCGGACTGCCGCGATTCCCACGGGTGTTTCTTTCGCGGTGTGCTTGCATTGGATGGCCGGCTTGTCCCCGCCTGGCGTGATGGCGATGACGTCGAGGCCCCCGTCGTGCGGGTCGCCGTGCCCCTGTGCGACGTCCAGTCCGTCGCGGGCCACCAGGTCGGAGATGAGCCGCTCAAACTGGTGGGAGGACATCGCACGGATCTGGCTCAGGCTCGTGCTCGCCGGTGAGGCCAAGAAGACCTGGGCTTGCTGCTCCTCGAAGGCCAGGGCGTGCAGCCGATCACGATCCTCCGCGAGGAGTACCCCGACTCGGGCGGCGGACTCGGCTTGGTGGCGGAGCAAGTCCGCGACCGCGTCGAGCTCCGGTGTGCTGTGTGGGTGCCGGCGGTACCGCTCTACCCGCTTCGCCACGTGCACCGACCGCGGTTTCTGTTGGAGTCGCTCGGCTTCAGTGACGTCCTCGCGTGCCCAGGCCAGTTCCTGGACCAGGAGTTGCCGTAGGCGCATGGCGGCGAGAGCACAGCGAGCGGTGGTGCGGGTGCACTCGGGATCATGGAGATACGGGTCATGCTCCGCGCGGCGGTGGGCGTGGTGGCGCTCGCGTCCGAGGTTGTCGCAGTGCGTCCGGAGGACGAGTAGGGCCTGTTCGAGCAGGTGGTCTTCGTTGTCCCAGCGGACGGCGGCGTGCAGATGCTCGTCGTCGGCGACAGCGATCCTGCGCTCCAGTATCTCGCGCCCTGGAGTCCGGCTACCAGCAGGAGCACGGCGAGGCCACCAGCCGCATTAAGGCGAATTCCCTCAACCGCGATATTGGCAAGCAGCACAAAGATGTGCACAGGAAAAGGTTCCTCTGGCTGATAGCACCGGCAGCTCCGTGGGTATTCGGCTCTATATCATTGGCTATAGTAACGCTACCTGGCCTGGTGGAACGCGGCGTCGACAGTTGGTCTGCAGCGTATACCGGATTGCTTACCGCTCTCACCTTCGTCGTCGGTCTATGTGTTCAACCGCTCGGGCGCCGTTTGCATCACCGCGGCAGCGCGCGCGGTTTTGTAGGGGCCCAACTGGTGACCGCGCTGGCCATGGTTCCCGCAGTGTTCACTGCGCGGGAACACTCCCCGTTGCTCATGCTGGTTGCCGTATCACTGCTTGGAGCAGGGTATGGCCTGGGGGTAATGGCGGGCCTTCTGGAAATGCAGCATATCGGGGAACCGGGAGGCCTCACTCAGGCTACGGGAGCCTACTATTCATTGGCGTATCTGGGTTTCCTGCTTCCGTTGGGGTTGGCGGCTTCGGTGCAGTCGGCCCATATTTCATACCCGGGTATCTTTGCAGTGCTCGCGTTCGTGCTGCTGGCACAGGCGGGGTGGAGTGCGTTCTCTTCGCGCCGCTGGCCTTCCCCCGCAACGGGCATCGAATGCCTCGCATCCCGGAGTACTACGCGCGGGTGACGTCGTAGCCGGGATGACATCAAGCTAGGCGAGGCCCTTCGCCTCGTTCAGTAACTGGGCGGCATGCCGGTGTCTGTAGTAGGGCCGCAGTTGTTGTCGCATCACGGTGAGGCGGTGAGCGGTCCTGGTTGACCGCAAGGCAGGGCGGGCTGCCAGGAATTCCGCCCAATGGGCAACAGCCCTGTCCAAGTGGCCCATCTCCAGGAGAACTTCGGCCAGTCGCGCGTGGGTGAGAGTGCTGGCTCTGAGCTCAGTCGACGTACGCAGACGCAGTGAAGTTGTGAGGGCTGCTGCCGCCCTGGGTGCTTCGCCCAACGCGGCGAAAACCTGTGCGCGCTGGTACTGCAAGCCTCCGGGAGGGTAGGCCGTGAAGGCCCCTGGGGCGGAGTCGGCCTGATCGTAGAGCCTCTCGGCGTCGGCCAGTCGCGCGAGTGCAGCACGGCGGTCGTGATGGGCCTGCAGCACACTCAGGTGAGCGAGTGCGTAGGCTTGAGTGACCCGGGGTGCATGTCTGGCAGCCTGCGCTGCCCGCTCCGCGAGGTTCAGCACGGCAAGGTTGTGGTGGCCCAGTTCGTAGGCGTGCGTCGCCATGGCCCGCAAGGCGACCGTTAGCATGCCGTGGTCCTGCGCTTCGACGGCCAGTTCGGCTGCGGTGCGCTGGTGACGCTGACCTAGTCCATGGTCGCCATCGTCGATGCACGCGGCTCCCAGGAGCAGGGTCAACTGGGCCGAGGCCGACAGTAACTGCCGGTAGTCCTCCTCGCTTGCGGAGACATGGAGCCATCGAATCACCTCGTGTGCGAGGTAGGCGGCCAGCGAAGCCCGCGTGCTACCTCCGCCGTGGTTCTCGGCAGCTTCGGCGAACAGGGAAGCCATGGCCCGCATCTGGGCAGCCTGTGCCCCCACGGCTTGCGCTGGCCTACGCAGTGGGCGCGAGCGGGGCTGACGGCCCGAGAGGGGCGGACCGGCAAGTGCGGCGAGGCTGAAGGCAGCGGCATTGCGCGACCGGCGCTGCATGGGGTCGAGATCGGCCAGAGTGAGTTGATTGAGCCTCAAGACTGGGTCGAGCCCCGCTCCAGAAAGGTCTAGGTCTGGTGCAGGCGCGCGCGAGAGCCCAGCCTCCCGTGCAGTTATGGGCCTGTCCAGCCCTCGTGCGAGTGCTTCCAGGAGGAAGGTCGAGGCCGGGGGGCGAGGTTGATGCCCGGCCAGCCAGCGGCTGATGGTGGACCGGTTGCACGTCAGGTGCCGCCCATGCTCACCGGCCACCGCCACCACCATCCGGGCGAGTTGCGCGTTGCTCCAGGCCGAAGCCTGCAACAGGGACTGCAATTGAACATTGGGAGCCCCAGGCATGGCTCTCTTCCCTTCTGTGGAATCCTGCCTGAATTTCACAAGCGCACAAGGTTGCAGCGTGTGCGCCGTGTCCACTGCCCTCGGGTGCTGCACCATCGGGTCCGTTCGTGGTGCACTGCTCATGCCCCGTTTGTGGTATCGCAGTCCTCGGCACCGCGTACCTGCCTGTGGGGCCTCGCAGCTCATTCGATGAGCAGGCGGAGGAAGGAGCCTTGTGCGTGAGCCACCGGACCACTCTCGATCCGCACGCGTCTGGTCGTCGCTGCCCGGACCGCGCTGCTCCGTCTCGACACCGGACAGCATCTTCCGCACCCGCACGTCGAGTTCTACGAGCAGGCGGGTGCGCGGGTGCGTGCCGGATGGGGATGCCGGGCACCGGGTCGACGGGACATGCGGACT
Source organism: Streptomyces kanamyceticus (assembly GCF_008704495.1). Classification (NCBI taxonomy): domain Bacteria; kingdom Bacillati; phylum Actinomycetota; class Actinomycetes; order Kitasatosporales; family Streptomycetaceae; genus Streptomyces; species Streptomyces kanamyceticus. Next base: position 1,906,362 of record NZ_CP023699.1, on the reverse strand, counting down.
CGCGCATCTGGCGTCGAAAGCGGTTCGGCAGAGGTATTTCCACATGCACGCCACCTCCTTCGGGACGGCAGCACCCTTGCAGCGGAACCGGTCCCCCTTCGACCTCAACTGCACAACTCGCTCTTGCCCTCAGACTGCGAACTCCACCAGGATGCTGATCCGTATCGGCTCGTACGCGAGGCATTCGACAATCGGCTGTTGGCGAAGCACACGAGTGCTGCCCTGGCGGTCCTGGTGGGGTTCGCTGCACCACATGCTTCGTTGCTCCATCCCTTCGGTCGCGCAACGGCGAGATCTGTCAACGATTACTGCTGCGAGTACCGCGGACCGGCCGTCCCAACCGCCCGCACCGCAATGTCTCTCTGCGGTGCTGCCGGGGCGAGGGCTGGCACATATGGACGCTGCGTTCTCTGCCAGGCAACGCTCAGATTCCCGTTCACCGGGGTACGGGATTGCGCCGCCACGACTTCACACACGCAAGGGCCGGACAGGGTGGCGACTCATCGCGTCCGCTCAGGCGGTGACCTTTCGACATCGTCGGGGTGGTTGCCCTCTCTACGTCCAGAGGCCCTTGCCCGGCATCCTCCCCCACCGGGACAGCCCGTCCCAGCGCAGACAGGCCGTGCACCCTTCGTTTCGCCGCTCATGAGCTGCAACGCCGCATCCGTCGGGGTGCGTTGCCTCGCGACTGCGTGATCAAGAATCCGATGGAACGCCGGGCTGCCTTACTCATGAAGCGGATCTCCTTGGCGGCCTTACACGGCCCGCAGTCCCCTCTGTCGCGCGCCGCACGTCGACCCTCGGCGATCGAATCGCCTTCGACCATCTGAGTCGGGGCTTCATCGCAGGCCCGCCGCACAAGTCTCTGCATGCTCTAGCACCCTCCGATCGAGAGGCTATTTCCATGAGTACATCCGAAACTTCAGGTCTTCTGAATACCTTAGCCAGCGCACGCCATCCCGCGGAGCCATGGCGGATCAAAACTGTCGAGCCGATCCGCATGACAAGTCCGGAAGAACGAAAGGCTGCCCTGGAAGCGGCGGGATACAACGTGGGCCTTCTGCCAGCCGAGTTGGTGTACATCGACCTGTATACCGACTCGGGGACCAGCGCGATGTCGGACCGTCAGTGGGCCGGGGTGATGCTGGGGGACGAGTCGTACGCGGGGTCGCGGAGCTTTTATCGCTTCGAGGCGGCAGTGCGCGACTTCTACGGCTACGACGAGGTGATTCCCACACACCAGGGGCGGGCGGCGGAGAATATCCTCTCGCGCTGTTTGATCCGACCGGGCCATCACGTCCCGGGGAATATGTACTTCACCACCACGCGTGAGCACCAGGAGCTCAACGGAGGGATCTTCCACGACGTCATCGTCGATGAGGCCCATGACCCGGAGGCGGATCTACCGTTCAAGGGCAATGTGGACCTCGGCAAGCTGGAGCAGCTGATCGCCAAGGTGGGGGCCGATCAGATCCCCTATGTGTCCCTGGCCGCGACGGTCAACATGGCCGGCGGCCAGCCCATCAGCATGGCCAATCTCGCCGAGGTTCGCGAGCTGACCCGACAGCACGGAATCCCGGTGATCCTCGACGCCGCCCGGGCTGTGGAGAACGCCTGGTTCATCAAGCAGCGCGAGCCTGGCTGGAGCGAGCGGACGGTCGCAGAGATCCTTCGGGAGATCTGCGCACAGACCGATGGCGCAACGATGTCGGCGAAGAAGGATAGTTTCGCCAACATCGGCGGCTGGCTCGCCGTACGTGATCCCCACCTCGCCGAGCAGGCGCGGAACCTGGTCGTTGTCTACGAGGGCCTGCACACCTACGGCGGGATGGCGGGCCGTGACCTGGAGGCGGTGGCCCAGGGAATCGAGGAGTCGGTGCAGGAGCCCAGCATCCGCACCCGCATAGAGCAAGTCGCCTACCTCGGAGACCGAATCGCCAGGGCGGGAGTGCCCATCGTGCGGCCTGTAGGCGGGCACGCGGTGTGCTTGAACGCGACGGCGTTCCTCGCGCAAGTGCCCCGCGAGCAGTTTCCCGCTCAGACGCTGACCTGCGCGCTCTATCTCGATGCGGGTATCCGGTCCACCGAGCGAGGTGCGGTTTCGGCAGGCCGCGATCCGGCCACGGGCCATAACCGCTATCCCAGCCTGGAGTTGGTCCGTCTCACCATTCCACGCCGCGTCTACACGCAAGGTCACATGGACGTGGTGGCCGACAGCGTGATCCGGCTGCACGAGGGGCGGAAAGCGCTGTGCTCGGGTGTGGAGTTCACCTACGAGCCATCAACGCTGCGGTTCTTCCAGTCACGGTTCAGGCCGCTGGCAGCCGAGCCGCTGTTCGGCGCAGTCGGCCGGTAGCCCGCCGCCTGTCCGCGATCCCCTGATCTGCCCGTCGTCGGTTGCGGCGGCTCATGACTGCCTGTGAGGAGTGCACCATGTCGGAGTTTTCCCCCAGCCCCCCGTCCTCGCTGCCCACCCCGCTGATGGAGCTCGCTTCAGGGTTTTGGAGCTTCAAAACCTACGCGGGCGCCATTGAGATCGGTCTGTTCGACCTGCTGGCCGACGGGCACGAGCTGACCGTGGAGGAGGTGTCGGCGCAACTGGGCATTGCTGTGCGTCCGGCCGATCTGCTGTTGGCCGGCTGTGCCTCGCTGGGCCTGCTGGAGAAGACCGGCGTCCGGTACCGGAACGCGGCCCTGGCCGAGGAGTTCCTGATCAAAGGGCGGCCGTACTACTTCGGCGGTTTCGTCCGCTATCTGGACCGCCGAGAGTATCCGGCATGGCGGCACATCGTGGAGGCGCTCCGTACGAACCGGCCCCAGACGTGGACGCCGGGGTCTCAGGAGTCGCTGTTCGATACCGAGGATCCGGAGACGCTGCAGCTGTTCTGGGACTGTATGTTCTCCATTTCCGTCTTCACCGCGCGGGCCCTCGCCGGGGTGTACGACTTCACTCCGCACAGGCGGTTGCTGGACGTCGGCGGCGGCGCCGGGGCGTTTCCGCTGGAGCTGTGCCGCCGGTTCAAGAATCTGTCGGCGACCGTTCTGGATCTGCCGCCTGTGTGCGACCTGGCCCGTCGGAAGATCGCCGATGCCCAGCTGGAAGGCACCGTGGACGCGGTGGCCGGCGATTTTCACCGTGATGCTGTCCTGCCGGGCGGCTACGACGTCATCGTGCTGAGCATGATCCTGCACGACTGGGACGAGGAGTCCAACCGGGCCCTGCTGCGCAAGTGCAGGGAGGCTCTTCGCCCAGGGGGCGTCGTACTGATCTGCGAGCTGTTGCTCAACGACGAACGGACTGGCCCGCCCGCTGCGGCCTTGATGGGCATGAACATGCTCATCGAGACGGAAGGTGGCAAGAACTACTCCGGCGCCGAATACCGCCGTTGGCTTCTGGACGCGGGGTTTTCCCAGGCCGAGACCCTGCCCCTTGAAGCGGCCGGAGCCAACGGCGTGGTCGTCGGCTATGTCAGCTGACCAGACACTTCCTGTTCCCCATCGTTTTGCAGTCTTGGAGACTCACCATGCCCGAGCGTGAGCGACTGGCCGGATACGACCGCGCCCGCCACGGAGTGCACCTGCTCAGGTCGCCACAGGTGATCGCTGAGCCGTCCCGCTACATCGACGCGATCGCCGAGCTCGGACCGGTCTTCTTCGACGAAGTCGGCTCGGTCTGGGTGGTCTCCGGGTACGCCGAGGCGGTCGAGGTCCTGCGCGACCACCATCGGTTCTCCTCCGTACGCGAGCATCGTGACGCAGCCTTCAGTCAGCGAGGACTGCACGCCGCTGCCGACCTGAGCGCGATGGTGCACGAGCAGATGCTCTTCCTCGACCCTCCACAGCACGGCGCCATCCGCTCTGCTCTGGCCGAGCAGTTCGCCAGCAAGATGATGAAGAGCCGTGAAAGCGACTTGCGCCAGATCGCCGACCAAGCCCTCGATGGCCTGCCCTCCGACGGCGACATCGACCTGGTCGGCGACTTCGCCGCGAAGCTCCCTGCCTCGCTGGTGGCCTTCTTACTCGGCATGCCGGGGCGGGAGGTCGAACTGTCCCGGTGGGCCGAAGCATATGAACGGCTGTTGGGCAGCCTGTCGGCGCTGCCCGTATCCCCTGACCCGGAAGTCGACGACGCCCTCCATGAAGCCCTCGCTCAGCTACAGCACGAGGCCCGCGCCCGGCTCCGCGCCCCCGGCAATGACGTCATCAGCTCCCTCGTTGCCCCGCTGGCTGACCGCAGGCCGAGCGATAGTGAGCTGTTCGCGATTGCCGCGAACTGCATCGTCCTGGTCGGGGGCGGATATCAGACCCTGACCCACCTCGTCACCCAGACCTTGCTGGCCCTCCACGATGACCCGGCTTGCCAGCAGCGCGTGCGCGCACAGCCCGATCTGATCCCGTCGTCCGTCAAGGAGATCATGCGGTTCAGGGGGTCGAGTCAGTACGTCGCCCGCCGGGCTACCACCGATGTCACCCTCTGCGGACAGCACATCACTGCGGGCCAGAGCATTCTGGTTCACCTCGCCGCTGCCAACCTCGACCCCACCGTCTTCACTGAACCTCGCACCCTGGACCTCGACCGCCTCGGCCAACGGCACCTGGGCTTCGGCACCGGGCGCCATGCCTGCCCCGGCGCAGGCTACGCGGAGCGTCTGGCTGCCTTCGCCATCGGGGGCTTTCTGGACAGGTACCCGGCCTACACCCCGCATACCGAACCCGGCGCTCAGTCATGGGGACTGCACGGCAACACCCGGTGCCTCGAACACGCACACGTCCACGTCACCGCTACCCCCCGCACCACCGCCCCGGCCGTTACGGGCTCCCCCTCCCTGCCCGCCGGCCGTCCTTACGCGTACTGCTGGCACGAGGTGTTTGAGGAGCAAGCCCGCCTGACCCCCGAAGCGGCCGCAGTCATGTGGGCTCACGGCACCATCACCTACCGCGAACTCGATCAACGAGCCAACGCGCTGGCCCACCGGCTACGCCGGCTGGGGGCCCAGCCCGGTGTGGTCGTCGCCGTCGTGATGGAACGGTCCGTCGAGTTCGCCCTTGCCATACTCGCCATCGCAAAATCTGGGTCCGCTTTCCTGCTCGCCGATGTCACCTGCCCACGGCAACGCCTGCGCGCCATGCTTGTCGAAGCCGAGGTACGCCTGGTCATCAGCGACGGTTCCCTGCCCACGTCGACGTTCCCCGCCCAGGTGATCGGCACCGGCGAACCCGCTGCTCGGCCGGACCCCCCGATGACCGGTGCCACCCCTGGCGACACCGCGTACATCGTGTTCACCAGCGGCACCACCGGCGCTCCCAAAGCCATCGCGATCAGCCACGAGGCAACCGTCAACCTGGGCCTGGCCCAACGTCAGATCTTCACCCTCGGGCCTGGCGACCGACTCCTGCAGTTCCTCTCCCCGAACTTCGACGGTTGCATCGCCGATTTGACCCTGGCCCTCCTGTCCGGCGCCACCCTCGCTCTGGCGCCGACCGACAGGCTCACCGTCGGGCCACCGCTGGTCCGCCTCCTGGGCAGCGCGAAGATCACCGCAGTGATCCTCACCCCCTCCGTCTGGATGGCTCTGCCCGTCCAACAGCTGCCCCACCTGCGCACCGCGGCCGCCGCAGGCGAGCGGCTGCATGCCACATGGGCACAGCAGTGGGCAGCTCCAGGACGGCGGCTGTTCAATCTCTACGGCCCGGCTGAAACAGCCGTACTCGCCACCTGGCACGAGTGCACCCTGAGCGAGGAGCCGCCGCCCATCGGCCGCCCCATCGCCAACAAAGAGGCTTACCTCATCGACAACGACCTGCGTCGGGTCGAGCCCGGCCAAGAAGGAGAACTGTGCATCGGGGGTACCGGCATCGGCCGGTACCTCAACCAGCCCGACCTGATGCAAGAACGTTTCATTCGCGACCCGTACACCAGCACCCGGCCGGCCGGACTCCTCTACCGCACCGGCGACATCTGCCGACAGCGTCCGGACGGGACCCTCGATTACGTGGGCCGCCACGACCGGCAAGTCAAGATCCGCGGCCAACGCCTCGAACTCGACGAGGTCGAACGCGTCCTGGAAACCGCCCCCGGCGTCGCCGCCAGCCGCGTCCAGGAACAAGACGGCCGCCTCCACGCATTGATCACCGCCGCGGGCCAACCCCCCGATGAGGAGGCCATCCGCAGCCACTTGGCCACTCGCCTTCACACCGCCATGGTGCCCGCCACGCTCACCACCGTCTCCGAATTGCCGCGCACCCAGAACGGCAAAGTCAGCCAGCGCGCCACTGCTGCGGCCACGAACGGCCACCGCGACCACCCGGCTCCCGAGGCATCCGCCGCTCCCATGGTTATGCCCCCGCGCTGCAACTCACCCGCCGCCCCTGGCGCTTCCACGGTACCCAGCGCTTCCGGCACACCCCGCAAGCAGCACTCCCGCCTGACCTGGCAGATCACCCAGCACTTTGCCAAGGCCCTGGGCCTCCCCCTGCGGCAGGTCCAGACCGATTCCGACTTCTTCACCCATGGCGGAGATTCCCTCAAGCTTGCCTCACTCCTCCAGGCCCTGGAGACCTTGACCGGCGCCCCGGTGGACATCACGGAGCTGATCACGTCTCCCACGCCCGAACGGATCGCCACTCACCTCCTCACCGAAGAGACGTCCTCATGAACCGGCCCCTCCGGCACACACGCAGAGGAACCGGGCCGGACACGGTCCTGTTCGTCCACGGAACGATGGACCACAGCGGGAGCTGTTACCCCATCGCCCGCCGGCTCTCCACCTGGACCGTTGTCGCCTACGACCGCCGTGGATGGGGTACTTCGCGCGCCCTGGCCTCCCCCCGCACCACTCTCGCCGACCACGTCGCCGACCTGGCGGCCGCACTCGCCTCCCTGCCCCGTCCCGTCGTCGCCGGACACAGCTACGGCGCCCTGGTCGCCCTCGCCACCGCCGCCCAGCACCCCCAGCTGATCCGCGCGGTAGTCGCCTTCGAACCGCCCCTTCCCTGGCTGCCGTGGTGGCCCCCCACAGCCCCCTGGGAACAGCTCGTCAACGACGCCTCCCAGAACCCGGCGGAAGCCGCAAGAGACCTTCAGCAGGCCGTCACCGGCCGCCCCGCCACCGGAACGAGCCAAGAGGAACTCGCCCAGCTCGGCACCGCCCTGATCCGAGAGATGACCGATGCCGCCATCAGCGAGCCCACCTTCGACCCCCTCACGATGACCACTCCCGTCCTCACCGCCTCGGGGACCCGATCCCTGACCCACCACCAAGAAACGAGCCTGCACCTCGCCGACCTGCTCCCCGCCGGCCACCACGAACCCATCCAAGGAGCGGGCCACATCGCTCATGTGACCCACCCCCGGCACTTCGCCGCCTTGATCCAGCAGGCCCACACTCCTCACACCGGCTGACCTGCCCCCACAAGCCGTCATCCACCGCTCTCTTCCACGGCAACTGCTCCCCGCACCTCACCGGAGGACCTCGTGCTGCCCAGCAACCTGGAGAAGGCCCTGTACGGCGTGATCGCCACGCCCGTCCTGCACCTGGCCGACCGCCACCGCGTCTTCTCCCACCTGGCAACCCACGGCCCAAGCTCCGCACACGACATCGCTCCACAGCTGAACCTCGACGAGGACGCACTGGAACGCATCCTGCTGGTCCTCACCTCCCTCGAAATCCTCCAGCGCACCCCCTCCGGCCACTACCACCTTCCCGAAGACATACGGCCCTACGTCGACCCCGACGACGATCACTACATCGGCGGCTTCATCACCCACCTCGTCACGGAAACAGCCAGCAGGATGCCCCGGCTCGACGCCTACCTCCAACAGGGCAAAGACGCTGTGGACGGCCCCGACTCCCAGCCGTTCACCTCCCTCTACCGCGATGAGCAGACCACCCGCGCCTTCCTCAACGCCATGTGGGACCTCAGCTTCGCCCCCTCCCGACAACTCGCCGCCCTCGCCGGACTCACCCACACCACCCACCTCGTCGACATCGGCGGCGCCAGCGGCTCCTTCGCGGTCGCCGCACTGCAGGACTCGCCCACACTCCGGGCAACCGTCTTCGACCTCCCCCAGATTCAGCCCTACCTCGAAGAGACCCGCATCGCCCACAAACTCGGTGACCGGCTCGCCTTCACACCCGGCAACTTCTTCACAGACGAGTTTCCCGAAGGCGACTGCCTCGCCTTCGGCTACATCCTGTCCGACTGGCCCGACCACAGCTGCCTCGAGCTCCTGCACAAAGCTCACCGAGCCTGCCAGGCAGGCGGCCGGGTGCTCCTCATGGAAAGACTCTTCGACGACTCCCGCCAAGGCCCCCTGTCCACCGCAGCAATGAACCTGACCATGCACCTGGAAACCCAAGGACGCCACCGCACAGCCGATGAATACACCGCCCTCCTTAGGGACGCCGGATTCACCAACTGCCACCCACTCCGCTCCACCAGCGATAAACACCTGATCATCGGACAAAAGGCCAGCTGAGGGCGTCGGTTCCGACAACGGCGGCCGATGCGGACCCGCGCGAGCCGCCGAGGGCGAGGAACCCGGCTGACTCAACGGCATGGGTGCGCAGTACCGGCCCGCTCAAGGGGATCCGCACTCAATCCGCAGAGCTCCCTGGTTCGAGTCCGAGGACGGTCACTCCGCAACCATAAGCACCAGACGGCGCCCCATGCCCCCATGCGTTGAGTGCCCCGCTTATCTTGTTCTTTATGGTCGGCGGCTTCGTTGAGGTCAGCAGCGCACGCGAGCGATGTCGCCGTCGATGCGGACGATGCACTCTTTGAAGAGCGCCATGGGCTGACCTTCGTCTTCGGGAACCAACGTTAGTCCGAGGTCCATGATGGGCTTGATGGCCGGCGTGGTTCGAGAGCCGTCGGGGTCCGGGCCGTGCAGGGCCGCCCAGCTCTCGAACAGCACACGGACCCCTTCCCATCCGGGCCCCGGGATGAAGTGGCAGAGGAACGTTGGCTGATCAATTGCGTACTGCCGTAGCTCGCCGATCCGGGTGTCACCTTGTGTGAGCCACCACATCCCGTCCACTACCGCTCCCTTCAGCTCAGCCACGACTTCAAGCAGGCTGCCTGAGCTCCCGAGCTCCGTAGTGTCGAATTGTCCGTCGAACTCGCTCCCTCACGCGGAATTTCACCAGACGTGTGGGCGGCCTCCGTCCAATTCTGTGCTCCGACCAAGGAATGCACCGAACCGGAGCGAAGGCCGTGGGGATGAGCCTGCCGCACCTCGATGTCCCAGGAGAAGCGTTCGCCGAAGCGCCACGGTTCCGGGACGACTTCTTCGACGGCCTGACCGCACGTGAGGACGAACTGTTCGAGCTGGCCGACGCGCTGCTGTGCGTGGACGGCTCTGTGACCTCGCCGGTGGACCCCACGCTGGTGGCCGAACACCGGCGTGGGCACGGCGCGATGTACGAGGCGTTGAACCACGGGAACGTGGACGTGCCCAGGCCGCGGCAAGTGCTGGCCGGTCTGCCGATGCCGCGGGCCGCCGACGGTGCCTGGTCCTGGCGGTCGACGTCAGCAACTGGCTCCGTCCCGACGTGCCGACCAGCGCGGAGCGTCTGTTATGCCACGTCTACGGCCGCAGCGGACGGTCCTCGGACCAGTTCACCCCCGGCTGGCCGTACTCGTTCGTCGCCGCCCTCGAATCGGGTCGGACGTCCTGGTGCCAGCTGCTGGATGCCGTCCGTCTCGGGCCCGAGGACGACGTCGCCGAGGTCACTGCCACCCAGCTCCGCCGTGTGGTCACGGACTTGATCGAGATGGGCCCCTGGCACGTCGGTGGCCGCGACATCCTCATCGTCTTCGATGCCGGCTACGACGCTCCGCGCATGGCTTACCTCCTGGCCGTACTCCCGGTTGAGGTGCTGGGCCGGATGCGCACCGACCGCGTCATGAGACGGCCGACACTTTCGCTCAGGGAGTACTCCCTGGCCTATCCCCAGGGCGGGCGACCGCCGAGGCACGGCAAGGAGCTCCGCTTCGCCAAGCCGGAGACCTGGGGTCAACCAGACGCGGCCACGACGCAGGTCACGGACCGGTGCGGCGCCGCCCGCGCGATGGCCTGGGACCGCCTCCACCGCCGCCTGACCACCCGCTCCGCGTGGATCGACCACACCGGCGAACTCCCCATCATCGAAGGAACGCTGATCAGCCGCCAGGTTGATCGCCCGCTCGGCGGAGGCGATCCGCTCCGCTCTGGTGTGAGCGGTCGCGATTTTCCCCACTTCGGCCCGTTTGAACTTTTCGATTCTCCCCATCCTGAATCTTCGTAATTGGCCATGGGTAGCGCGGAGTTCGGGATCGAGGGACCTGGTCGTCGCGGAGCTGCTCATGTTCCTCGTCCCGTGGGTTCGGATGGCCGATGGGCAGCCCGGATGGCGAGGAGAACGTTCGCCGTGGTCGACATCACGGAGATCTACATTCACTGGTACGCGGGGCGCTCGAAGAGCGCGCTGGCGACGTCCTTGGGAGTGGATCGCAAGACAGTCAGGAAGTATCTCGCCCCGGCCGAGGCTGCGGGCATGGTGCCGGGCGGGCCGCCGATGAGCGAGGCCGACTGGGCCAAGCTGATCAAGGAGTGGTTCCCGCGGGCCGCGGACAGGCGGCTGCGGCAGGTGACGTGGCCGGAGATCGACAAGCACCTGGAGTACATCAAGCCGCTGCTGGGGACGGTGACCGTCTCCACGATCCACCAACGCCTGCGTGATGAGCGGAAGTTGCACGTCTCGTTGTCCGCGTTCCGCCGATGGGTGCACGCCACGCTGCCGGACGAGGTATCCAGCTCAAAGGTCACCGTGTTGCGCGACGACGTCGAGCCGGGCTCGGAAGCGCAGATCGACTACGGCTTCCTGGGGCAGTGGCCAACCCGCGCACCGGCAGACGCCACCGAGTCTGGGCTTTCGTGATGGTGATGCCGTGTTCGCGGCACATGTTCGTGCGCCCCGTGTTCCACCTGGATCAGCACGCCTGGACCGAAGCACACGTCGCCGCATTCGCCTACTTCGGCGGCGTCCCGCGCCGACTGGTGCCGGACAACCTGAAGACCGGGGTCGATAAGCGCGACCTCTACGATCCGAAGATCGACAAGGCGTATGCCGAACTCGCCACCCACTATGGGGCACTGGTGGACCCGGCCCGAGCGTTGAAGCCGAAGGACAAACCGCGGGTCGAGCGACCGATGCCCTACGTCCGCGACTCGTTCTGGCGCGGACGGGAGTTCATCTCACTGGAGCACATGCAGGCCGAGGCAGTGACCTGGAGCCGTCAGGTCGCCGGGCGGCGGGAGTGCCGGCCGCTGGGCGGGGCGGCCCCGGCGGTCGTGTTCGAGGCGCTGGAGGCGGCCGAACTGCTGCCGCTGCCGCCCACACCATTCGTGCTGGCCAGATGGTCAACTGCCGTGGTGGGACCGGACATTCACATCAAGGTCGGTCGCACTCTCTACTCGGTTCCCTGGAAGCTGATAGGTAAGCGCGTGGACGTCCGCTCGACCGCCACCATGGTCTAGATCTTCCAAGACGGCGAGCTCATGAAGACCCACGCGGCCCTCGACCAGGGCAAACGCACCGACAAGCACGACTACCCGCCCGAGAAGATCGCCTTCCAGATGAAGACCCCGGTGTGGTGCCGCACCCAGGCGTCCGAGGTCGGGGACGGCCGGCAGGTCATCGACCAGCTCCTCGAAGTCAACGCTCTCTACCGGCTCCGCGCCGCCCAGGGGGTACTCGGTCTGCGCAAGAAGTTAGGCGACACCCGGCTCGAAGCCGCCTGCACCAGGGCTCTCACGGTCGGCGACCCCTCATACCGCACCATCAAGGGCATCCTCATCGCCGGGACCGAGATCGACCCCGAGCCCATGACCAGTGGCGATGCCGGAGCCGCAGCCTTCCTCCACGGGCCCGACCAGCTCTTCGCCAACACCACGACGCCCCCCGACATCGCGGACGACGACCACGACGACCAGGTCCACGACGACGCCGAGGTGACTGCCCGATGACCGTGATGGACGCCGCTCTGCGCGAATCACTCAAGTCTCTTCGCCTGTCCGGGGTGCTCGAGACGCTGGACGCCCGGCTGGCCCAAGCGCACGGCGGTGAGCTCGGGCACCTCGACTTCCTGCAGGTTCTCTGCCAGGACGAGATCACCCGCCGCGAGACCGTCGCCTTCCAACGCCGCCTGCAGCGAGCGTAGTTCGAGCAGCAAGTCACCCTCGAGGAGTTCGACTTCAACGCCTCCTCGAAACTGCCCGCGGCCCAGATCCGCGACCTGGGCGCCCTGCGCTGGCTGCATGCCGGGGAGTCGGTCATTCTGTTCGGCCCGGTCGGGATCGGAAAGACGCATGTCGCCCAGGCACTCGGCCATCTCGCAGTGCGCCAGGGCGCTCAGGTCCGTTTCGCCAAGACCAGCAGGGTCCTCGCGGGCCTCGCCGGCGGACACGCGGATCGCACCTGGGATAAGCGGATCCGCGAGTTGGTACGTCCCGACGTCCTCATCCTCGACGACTTCGCGATGCGCCAGCTGAGAAGCCGTATTCCAACCGTTCATGGAACGTATTAATCGAACGGAGTTCCTGGCGAGGGGTCTTCCACCGATGACACGAGCACGGGCTGGACAAAGGGGCTCCATGGACGGGGTGGGCTCCGGCCGGATCGTCCTCGGCGAACTCCGTCGCGCTGCCGGGGGCGATCCGGCCGGCTGATCCACTTCCCGGTGACTGGGACGAGAGCCCCTGTTACCTCGACGCCGCTCGGACCAGGTCGGCCAAGAGTGCTGCGAAGAGGTGCGGTCGGCTGAAGTATCCGACGTGTGACGCGGCCAAAGTGCGGACCTCGAACGGGTTCTCCGGGGTCAGTTCGTCCGCCTTGCGGATCATGTAGTCCTGGACGGCCGGGGGGATGCTCAAATCTTCGGTGAGGCGTACGAAGGTGTGCGGGACCGCACCCCATCGCGCAGCCCGGGCCACCGTGCCCTCCTCCAGCACCGCGTAGTTCTCGTCCGGGTCCATGGAGTCGAGTAGCATCCGGAACTGGTGGTCGGTGGAGTCGGCCATGACGGCGGTCTTGAGCTGCGCGAACAGTACGGGGTCGGCGTGCGCGGCGCGCCAGTTCAGCCGTACCACCCCCTGGTTTGCGGTGTCCGGCACGGTGATGCGTGCCGCTGCGGCGTCCAGCACGTTGTCGTCGAGGACGTCCCACTTCTCGGTGACCATCGCCGGGTCGCTAAGGCAGACCGCGGAAAGGTAGACGACGCGGTCGAGGAGTTCGGGCACGGCGTTCGCGACGGCGGTGACGGTCAGGCCGCCGAAGCTGTTGCCCGCCAGGACCAGGGGTCCCGACGGAGCGAGCCGGTGCAGGACGTCCAGCACGTGACGGACGTTGTCCTGCAACGTGATGCCTCGCATCGGGGAGGGGGCGGCGGCCAGTGCCGCCAGGTCCTGCGGCTGCTGGTAGTAGGCGGCCGGGTGGTTGGCGCGGTCGCCGTGACCGGGCAGGTCGACGGCGTACGAACGGTGCCCGTGGAGGGCCAGCTCGTTCTGCAACGGCCCCCAGGCGCGGGCGTTGCTGGACCCGCCGGGAACGAGCACGAAGGTGGGGCGTGCGCTGGTGTGCATGAAGGAATCCTCGTCATCCGGAGGCGAACGGTGAACAGTGCACGGATGACCAGGTGCCGACGGAACGCTCGGGTCAGCACCGAGTCCGGGACACCGAACGGATGCGCAGGGACTGCCAGTTGATGAGTACCGAGTGCATGATCGAGACCATAGGCCCCGCCCGGCACCCGCGCCACCGCATTGCCGATCGCCCCTGTGCAGTCGTGTTGCTACCGGTCCTCGAACATACGGAAGGACTGGGGTCCCGGCCGGGTGGCCTTCCGGCTGAGCGCGCATGAACGCCGAACCTCTTGGTAGCTCGGGGAGCGACCCCGTCCGAGCGGTTCCAGGAGGCCATGTTGTCGTATGTGAACGCGCCCGAGTCCACCGAGTTCAACTCGCCGCTCGTGTTGTGCGATTGTCTCGCTCACCGGTTCGGGAACGCCGCTGATCATCCCGGCCGGGTCCGGGCTTACGAGACGGACCTGACCGGCGTCCAGTGGCAGGAGATCCGGCCGCTGCTGCCGGTTCCTGCCTGGTTGGAGGGGCGGGGCGGGCGGCCGGAGGGCTACTGCCACCGGGTCATGCTGGACGCCGTGTTCTACGTGGTCGACGGCGGAATCAAGTGGCGAGCGATGCCGGCCGACTTCCCGCCCTGGGACCGGGTCTATGCCTTCTTCCGCCGCTGGCGGGAGCACGGCCTGATCGGCGAGTTCCACGACCGGCTGCGCGGGAAGGTCCGTCAGGCGGCAGGCCGGGATCCGCAACCCAGCGCGGCCATCATCGACTCGCAGTCGGTGAAGGCCGACGCGGTGGTCGGTGCCGGCAGCCGGGGCTACGACGGCGGCAAGAAGACATCCGATGCGAAGAACGTGTCAAGCGGCGAGGGCAAGACGTGGTTCTCGCGAGGTCGGGAAGGCCACGGCCTCGTTGAACGGGACCCGGTGCGTCAGACAGTGGTGGAGGCAGCCGACCATCCGGTTGAAGAGGTTCCTCTGAGCGGCCGTGTGCCGGTCTCCGGCCTCACGACGGCGGTCGTAGTGAGCCCGTGCTCCGTCTGAATGGGCCATCGCTGAGAAGGCCCACATATAGCCGACGCCGGCCAGCCGCTGGTTCTTCACCCTGCGGGCCGCGACGGACACGCTCTTGCCGGAGGCCCGGGTGACCGGGGCGGAACCCGCGTACGCCTTCAGACCTCTGGCGTCGGCGAACCGTGTCCTGTCGTCGCCGATCTCGGCCAGAACCCGAGCACCGCTGAGCGGACCCAGCCCCGGGAAACTGGTGATGATCTCGGCATCAGCATGTGCCTCGAACGCCTGCACCGCGGCCTCGGCAAGATCTTCGGCGCTCGTGCACGCGGCCTCCAACTGCCGAAGCAGCGCGAGTGCCTGGCGGCCCATGGCCTCCTCGACCAGGGGAAGATGACGCATCTGCGATGCGCGAAGTGCGCTGTGCAGACGCTCGACCTCTCTATCGATGGTGTTCTTGCGGCCTGCCTTCTTCAGCACGGCCCGCAGCTGCGGCCGGGTCAGCTTGGCAGCCTGTTGCGGAGTGGGTGCCGCGGCCAGGAGCTCCCGGGCTATGGGGTGATAGATGCCCTCACGGCGGTGCCCGACGGCGTTCAGGTAGCTGGGGAAATACTCGCGCAGGTGAGAAGTCAGCTTGTTGCCGGCCTGGGTTCGGTCCCATACGCCGTCCTGCTGGGCACGGGCAAGGACGGCGACGGCCTGGGCCACCTCCGAGTCGGCGGGGAGCATGCGGTGCGCGGCGGCGTCGGTGCGGAGAATGTTCGCAAGCACCATGGCGTCTAGGTGGTCGGACTTCTTCCGGGAGACCGTGTGACGGTCCCGATATCGAGCCGCGGCCATCGGGTTGATGGCGTAGACGGGGCGGCCGGTTGCCCGAAGGCAGGCGACCAGAAGTCCGCGGGAGGTCTCGATAGCCACCGGGATGGGGCTCTGCGAACTATCGCCGTGCTCGGCGAGCATCTGAAGCAGCTGGTCGAGCCCTTCCGCGGAGTCGTCGATGCGAGCACGAGCCAGCAGCGAACCCATTTCGTCAACGACGGCTATGTCGTGGTGGTCGCTGGCCCAGTCGATGCCGCAGAACGCTTTCACTCGCCTCACGCTTTCTCATCGAACCTGTGTTGTGGCTGGTCACAGCCGTGCAGGGCATGCGTCTCTCTAATGGAAGGGCTCAATGGCCCGACATCCGATTAGCCGTTCATGACCCCAGCGACCTGCGGGGCCCTCGGTCTTGATCGGAGCTGGCGGCTCCCGAGCACGTAAGAGGTAGTCCCCGCAGGGGGCTTGGACCACGATCATCATCGGTGATCAAGTGATTGCTCTCGATGCCGACGGCGAGCGTCAGCACACGTCAGTCTTCTTTGAGGGCTCAAGGCCCGGATCAACGGAGGACGTCGTGCTGACGCCGGCGATCGGCATCGAGAAGGTGCTTAACGAGCTCAGCTCTCGCCCATTAGATCAACGGCAGGCGCCGGCACCTGATCTGCGACACCCTCGGACTGCTCCTGACGATCCACGTGAGCGCGGGAGACGTCACCGACCGCCAGGCGGCCACCGACATGCTGCCCGACCTGGCCGACCGCTTCCCCACCATCACGAAGGTATGGGCCGACGGCGGCTACACCGGCACCCTCATCACCTGGGCCCTGGCCATCCTGCACCTGGCCGTCACGGTGATCAAGCGCACCGACGAGATCACCGGCTTCGTGGTCCTGCCCCGGCGGTGGTGCGTGGAACGGTCTTTCGCCTGGCTGCTTCGCTCACGCCGTCTCGTCCGTGACTACGAGCGCCGGCCTGACAGCAGCGAGGCCATGATCCGATGGTCGATGACGATGCTCATGATCCGCCGCCTCGCAGGCCCGCGGCAAGCGTGAACCGCCCCGACGGCTCCCTGACCAGCCAGCCCCGGTCCACCAGCCGCCTCGCCCTCGACCGCACGCCCTCCACCCTCGTCTTCACCGCGATATCCACCCCGAGCCTGGACGCCAACTCTGCGCAGGCCAGGCCCTTTTCAGCAGAGTTCAGCACCGTGACGATCCGCTGATACTCCGTCGGCAGTACCGACGCTTCGTGCCCTTCCCGCCACAACGCCACCAGCGACCTCACGTCCGAACTCCCGGAATTGTGAGCCGTGTTCACGGGCACGACCACCTCAGCTTTCTCCTCCCCGCCCGGGCCGGCGAGGACCTCGACCACGGTCTCCCGTGTGATGACGAACCGCTCCCAGTCCCGCTCGGCCTCCCGCAACTCCGCAAGAGCCCGGTCCGCCGCCTCCCGCAGCACCTCGACCCTCTGGGAAGCGACTCGTTCACGCTCTTCCAGCAACCCGATCACCGACGGCATCCCGCACCTCCACGCCCGCACCGACACAACGTGTCCTGCCTGCCACGGCAACCAGCGGACTATGCCGAACCAGCGGAAACACGGTGATCAAGAACGGAAAGACAACAGCCTCTTAGTCGCCGAAGAGGTTGACGTCCACTGTGCAGTTGCTGGCGGAGAGCGGCAGGACGGAGCCTTTGGCCGCGGCCTCGTCAGCGGTCAGCAGGCCCTTCATCTCGGCGGTTCGCGCAGGGGAGTAGAAGGCACAGTGTCCGGAGGCCATGGCCGACGGGGTATTGCACCCCTGTGGGAAGGGCTGCCCGCCGAAGTGCTTGCTGGTGAACGTGTGATCCTCGTGGAAGACCAGCGACGTGCCGGCTTTGCTTGCCCACCGTCCCGCGAACTGCGTTGCCGGAATCTCTGCTGCGTACATGGCTGGTGCCAGCACGCCTGGCCGCTGCCACCTACGCCGCCCGCAGCCAGCTGCGATGCCCACGCCCTCAACGACAGCCGCTCCCGCAGGCCGCGAGCAGTTCGTGAACCATCCCCGCGGCCGAACTGCTCGCCATACGCTTCTCTCATGAAGCCGAGCGACTTCTTCATCCAGATACCGGACGAAAACTGGAACATGCACGACGAGTTCGACTCGAAGCTCGCCCAGCAGTTGCGTCAGGGTGAGCTGGAGGATTACAGCGACCTGGAGGCGGGGTACGCACTCACTCGGCTCATGAAGTCGGAGCTGACGGCCTACGGCACTGACCAGAGTCAGAAGAAGCTCACAGACGAAGACAGTGCGTTGGCCATCCGCTCGCTCAAGGCCGTCTTGCGTCGCCTCGACGTCCCCTTCGATCCGCCGTTCAACGACTTCGACGGATGGCACGGCTACTGGAGCGCTCAAGGCATGACGCACGGTGGCTCGTGGGCGCTGCGTCGCGGGTACATCAACGAGCTCTTCACTCCGGTGCTCGCCAAGTTGGAGGAGCTGGAGGACTCAGCGACTGACACCTTGGGCTTCCGGGGAGTGGACGGTGAGATGAAGAACATCATCTTCGCGTCCACCAGCTACAAGCCTGAGATCATCCTTCGCGATGCCATCAGCAACACCATCGAGGTCGTGTCCGACGTGGATACCTGCCTTGTCTACAACCGCGCCCTCACTCGCGCTGGTCTGACGTGGGGTGAGCTGACCGCCTGGTGGCGGCATGAGCAAAATCTCGACTCAGCTCGGACGTCGAGGTGCAGCAACACCTCTTCCGTAGGTTGTTGGCTTCCCTGGGGAGCCCGCCGGAAGAACTGCTCTTCCGCACCTACTGCGAGCGCTACGTCAACGAAGGCGGCGGGAATCTGCCCGCACTCCTCCCGCAGGTGTATCTGCACTACGACCCGCTCACCCGCAAGCAACGCCGAGCGCTCAACAAGCCGGACCGTCTCAACCGTGAACGTATGGACTTTCTGCTGATGCTGCCGAGTGGTGCACGCGTCGTCCTGGAGGTGGACGGCGTCCAGCACTACTCGGTCGGGCTCGATGACGACAGAAGGCCCTCGCCCCAGCTGTACGGCGAGATGATGGCGGAGGACCGGGCCTTGCGGCTGCGTGGTTACGAGGTCTTCAGGTTCGGAGGCTATGAACTTATGAGCGATAGCGCGCCAGACATGCTGCGCGAGTTCTTCACCGTGCTCGACGAGCGGTTCGGCTCAACGCAGTCGGCCCGCCCGCGGTAGCCGTTGGTTCGAGCTGAGCTAGGAACCGCACCGGGCTCGGTTGTGGTCGCCCTGCCCGTCGATTTCGCCGACGTGGTGCGCCAGTCCCTGAAAGGCGGCCATCTCCGGGCGGCTCGCCAGCTGAGAGAATGTGCCGCTGGGGCGGGTTTCCTCGGGGTGATCCCGTCGCTCCTCGAGCAGGGGCGAGCCGCCAGTGCTCACACGCCAGCGGTCAGGACCGCGTAGGGCACTACCTGGTGGAGGAGCGGGAGGAAGCTGGCGAGGGGCAGCTGGTAGGGGCGAGCCACTGGGTAGTCCGTCAATAGGGCCCCGGGTGTACGAGGAGCCAACTTACCGGTGTCGCGTTCAGAGCAGCTTCAGTGCCGGTTCGGACGAAGTCTCCCGGGAGCGGTCGGGTCATGCGGTCGCGCTGCGCTGCGAGCGCTTTCTGTCATCAGCGGGCGTCAGCTGTCGCCCAGTCCTGGTTGGCGGTCAGGTCTGAACATGACAGGACACGCGGGGTTCGTGTGCTAGGAGGGGCGGGAGAATGCGTGGGTGCTATCCCGGGCCTGGGGTCTGACTCATGATTTTTCTGACCGAGGTGTCCCGCAGTCACGCTGTCGGCTGACGGTCGGGGATGGCGCGTTGTCGGTGCCGGGCCGGCTGGGCGTGTCCCGATAGGGGCCTGCCGTTCGTTGTGGCGTCCTCACGATGCTGACCGTCTGACGTGGCCTGGTACCGGCAACGCGATGCGCCGTCGGAACGGAAGGGGAACGGGCGTGTCCAGTTCGGCCACGTCCAGTACGCCGTCTGCTGCGCAGCCTCGTCGTCGCCTGGCGGGGGAGGTGGTGCTGGGGGTGGACACGCACCGGGATGCTCACGTGGCTGCGGTGCTCTTCGCGATGGGGACGGTGCTGGCCACCGCGGAGTTCCCGACCACCGCGACGGGGTAGCGCGCTCTGCTGAAGTGGGCCAGGAAGTCAGGAACCGTGCGGCGGGCCGGGGTGGAGGGAACCGGCTCCTACGGGGCGTCCCTGTCCCGCTATCTGCTGGCCCAGGGCATCGACGTGATCGACGTGAACCGCATGGACCGAGCGGATCGCCGTCGGCGAGGCAAATCGGATCCGCTCGATGCCCAGAACGCGGCGCGAGCCGTATTGAGCGGGCGGGCCTGTGCTCGGGCGAAAGCGGGCGACGGGCCGGTGCAGATCGCGAGAATGTACAAGCTCACGAAGGCATCGGCCGTCAAAGCCCGCACTCAGGCCATCAACCAGCTCAAGTCCGTCCTCATCACTGCCGACCCCGCCTTGCGGGAAGAACTGGCCTCACTGGGCAACGCCGAACTCTTCCGGACCTGCGCGCGATTCGCTGACGAGAACAGTCAGGACGAGGGCGGTGAAGTGGGGGTGCTGCGGGCCACGCGGATCACGCTGGGTTTGCTGGCGTGCCGGATCGGCCAGCTCTCCGAGCAGATCCGGGATGTGGACGCGCGTCTGGCCCGCCTCGTCAAGCGTCAGGCCCCGCAGCTGCTCGACGTGGTGGGGATCGGCCCGGACACGGCAGTCGCTCTGCTGATCACGGTGGGGGACAACCCGGAACGGCTGGACAGTGAAGCGGCCTTCGCTGCTTTGTGCGGGGTGAGTCCTGTCGAGCGTTCTTCGGGGCGTCGGCAGTTCCGTCGTCTCAACCGTGGTGGCGATCGGCAGGCCAATGCCGCGCTCCATCGCATCGTGTTCACCCGGCTGCGGGTCGACCAGCGGACGCAGGACTACTACGAGCGTCGGATCAAGGAGGGGAAGACCCGTCGCGAAATCGTCCGCTGCCTCAAGCGCTATGCCGCCCGGGAGGTCTTCCACCTGGTCAGACAGCTATAGCCAGTACCCCGCTCATAGGGGCCGTCGGTGACAAAAAGAAGCCCTCGCCGGTGTCCGGCGGGGGCTTCTGCGCGCAGCGCGTCAGGCTGACGCGGGGTATGCCTCATGGGCTCCACCGTACTCAGGTTGGCCGCTGTCGAGTGCCCGGGGGAGGGATGCGGTGACGACGCGGGTGCTACGGCCGATGCGGAGTACGCGGCAGGGGAATTCGCCGCGGCGGACCAGGTCGTAGCCCTTCGCCCTTGAGAGCCCGAAGGCACGGGAAGCGTCCGCGACGCTGCCGGTTCCGGCCCAGGTTGCGCGGATGCGCGGATTCGGTTCCTTTCAAGACGGCTTCAGCCGCGGAAATACCCCCCGGAATCTGCGACGTTCCCCTCTGGCACCGTGATCACGGAGGGGGAGCGGTGGGCCTGAAGCTGTTCAACTTGGCGGGCGGCGTGAGTGAGGTCATGCTGCGTCTGGCTGGGGTTGAGGCGGAGGTTCAGAACCTCGTCGAGGCGCACATGGAGACGATGTTGGACGTCAGGTTCCTGGCGGGTGAGTACGTCATCGACTGTGCCGACGGCGGACGTATCGACTCGCTGGGTCTCGACGAGAACGGGGCACCCGTGATCGTGGAGTACAAGCGCTGCACCGACGCTGGTGTGATCAACCAGGGCCTGTACTACATGGCCTGGCTGACGAACCACAAGGACGCCTTCCGGAACCTGGTCCGCGCCCGGCTCGGGGCCTCGGCCGCGTCCCAGATCCTGTGGAGCGCACCGCAGCTGATCTGCGTGGCCGGCGACTCACCCGCTATGACGCGCATGCCGTGCCCGCCACCGATGCGATCGGACTGCCGTACCCGAAGACCCTCAGGAGCGTGGAGCCGCTGCTTGCTCCTGCCCCCGCGCTGTGAGGTCAGGACTCCCGCCGCCGCTGCCCAGGAGAGCGAGAGGCCCACGTCCAGCACATCCTGACGGCTATCGCCGTCAACATCGAACACCTCAGCGGACTGGCACTGGCCCAGGAAACCTCCACGCCCCGCCGACCGAACGCTTTTCAAAACTACCTCGACCATCGCGAGATACCCCGGCCGCAGTCCTGGCGGATCCCGAGCAGCTGACCTCGGCAACTCCGAGATCCCCGACAGGCTCAAGCCAATTGGGGCCCCACTCCTTTAGGCGTGGGGCCCCAATCGTGTGTAGGTCGCCTACCCGAGCAATCCTTCAGGAACGGGGAGTTCGTGCCCGCTCAGCATGTCTGCCGTACGCTCCCGGGTCCTCTTCTGCATGAAAGGGATGGCCTTCTCGAGACGGTCCCGGTCGAAGAACTCCTCCAGGACCTGGAAGTACACAGCGTCCGTGAAGTGCTGGCTCGAGCTCTGCACCAGAAGGTCCACAAGGTCGAAGCACCTGCCCAGGAGTTCGGCATCCGGTACGTTCTTACCGAGCTCCGGAAGTACGACCGGCTCCATGAACGCCTCCTGCAGGAGGGCGTACGTGTCGAATCGGGCCTCACTGACGACTGCCTGCTCCGCGGGCATCTCGTACAGAGCAGCGATATGCTCCGCTGTCTCCGGCACCATGCCCAACAACAGTGCGGGGAAGTCTTCCCCTCGGATCTCACTCATCAGATGTCCCATCAGGCGCAGTTGCCAGAGGAGGGATCACAAATGGATCCGCCGCCATTGTCCTCAGGGTAGTAGGGGTCCTGCCCCTTGGAAAAACCGAACGGGTCGGACATGCCCTTGATCATCTCCCATGTGCCGCGCTTCCAGCCGTACTCCCTGACATAGCCAGGCGCCTGAGCCGCCGATGTCACGCCACCCGCGATGCCGAACGACTTGGCAAAGCCACGCAGGCGTGTGGGATCGCCGACCGGCTGGGGGCCTTTGTGCTTGGTCGGCTCGAACTTCTGACCTGTGAGGTCCTTGACGGCCGAGTTCTGCATGGTGCCCGCCATGCTCTTCTTGATGGCGCTCTTCATGTTCGCGTCACTGTGAGCCAGCTTCTTGATGTTTCCGGTGACGTCGCGGGAGTTGAGCGCGTTCCAGAGTTCCTTCGCCTCTGACTTGGCGACTGCCAGGTCGTGGTCGTTGAGAAGGCTCTCCGCGCCCTTACCCGTCTCCCTGGCCTTTCGGTCCTTCTCCAGGATGTCCGAGAGACCCTTCATCGCGGCCCACCCCTTGTCGATGTGCCACTGCTTCTTCGTCGCGTTCGGATTCTTCGAGTTGTGGTCGGGCAGCCGCTTCCCCGTGTTGAGCTCGTGGATAATCGCGGTCGACGTCTTGCCGTCGCCCCAGACCCTTCCACCCGTGTCCTTGGTATAGAGATTCGCCAGACTGCCGCGCAATTTCTTGTTGCTGACCGTCGGTGCGGTCGCCTTCGGCCGCGAGGCGCCAGGGTTCTTGTTCTTGATCCCGACCGCGTTCTTGGCCGAGTCCACGATGCTCGACCAGATGTTGTTGAAGAACGAGCGGAAGAACTTCCCGCTCGGGTCCGCGTACACCAGCGGGTTGTTGTTCCCGTAGGTGTAGCCGTGCATCTGCTGGGCGTCCGACGTGTCCATCACCGAGTCGACGGAGATGAACCGGCCCGTGTCCGGGTCGTACTCACGGGCGCCGAGATGGGTGAGGCCCGTTCCCTTCGACTCGTCGGTGCCGCCGACGAAGCCCTTCGTGCCGGGCCATGACCTCGGTGCCTCACCGCGTGTGCCGCCGAAGGGCGTCACACGGCGCTGGTTGAGGGACAAGTCGCGTGCCCCGACGGCCAGGAGGCCAGTGCCGTTGTGGTCGCCGATCGTGAAGGAGAAGGAGCCGTCGTCCGCGCGCACGGCCTGGTGGCCGTTGCCCAGGTCGAGGTACCGGGTGGCCTTCGCCTTGGCCGCGCCCTTGCCGAGCGTGACCTCGGTGTGACCGAGGTACAGCGTAGTCCGCTCTCCCGTACGGGAGAGCAGACGCTGGCCCTCAGTGTCGTACAGGTACTCCGTGACCTTGTCGGGCTTGCCTGCGACCGGCTCGGTCACCTTGGTGAGGTTGCCCTCCGCGTCCCAGGTGAGCTTCTGGTCGCCACGGCCGGTGGTGTTGCCGGTCTTGTCGTAGGCGTAGTCCATCTTCCGCGTGCCGTCCGGGCCCTCGGTGGTGACCGAGGTCAGCGCGTGGGCCTGCGCGGTGCCCGGCTTGGGGTAGGCGTAGGCGCGCTTGACGTCCTTCTTGGTGTCGCCGGTCGGGTTGTGGCGGGTCTCCGAGAGGCGGTTGCCGGTCTTGTCGTAGGTGTACGAGTGCCAGTACGGGGCCGGGCCGCCGAGGGCGTCGGCGGACGGGGACTCGCCGCACGTCCGGTCGCCCTGCGTCCATGCCTCGGTCAGGCGCCGCAGGTAGTCGTAGCGGAAGCACTGGTTGTCCGTGCCCGTGCGTGAGACGTCCTTGAGCGACAGGACGTTGCCCGCCTCGTCGTAGGTGTAGCTCGCCTGCTGGTCGACGCCCTTCTGGTCCTCGCGGTCCACGCGAGTCGTGGCCAGGCGCTGGGTGCCCCACTCATAGGTGTTGGTGACCCAGGTCTTTTTGCCGTCCGTCAGGCCCAGTTCGTGCTGCAGCGGCTTGCCGGTGTGGCTGAACTTGGTCGAGGCCGTCATACCCTGCCCGAACACGGACGTCGGACGCAGCGTGTCCGCCTCGTAGCCGTAGCTGACCGAGCCACCGGGCAGCGAGCCCGCCGCCGAGTAGCTGATCGAAGCGACCTTGCCCGACGGCTTGTACGCGGTGCCGGTCTGGTAGGTCCCGGCGAGCTCGCCCTCGGACTCCGGGATCACGACCGCGGTCCGCGCGGGGCGGTAGAGGCGGTCGTAGCCGGTGACCTTGGTCGTGTACTTCGCGTCGCCCACGTAGCGCGTGGACTCGGCGAGCTGGCCCTTGGCGCCGGGGATGGTGTCGTAGGTCCAGCTCAGGCGCAGCTTGCCGGTGTTCGAGCCCTCGCGGACCTCGGTCTTGCGGCCGCTGTTGTCGTAGACGTTGACGAGAGTGAGGCCGCGGGCGTCGGTGCTGGAGGCCAGTTGGTTGTGGTCGTCGTACGCGCTGGTCGTGGTGCCCTTGTCCGGGTCGCTGGACTTCACCACGCGGCCCAGCTGGTCGTACGCGGACGTCCATTTGTTGCCCGCGGGGTCGGTCACCGTCGAGGGCTGACCGGAGGGTGTGTACGTGTACTTGGTGCTGTCGTAGGGGGCGTCGGCCCTCCGCTCATGGTGCTGGCGCAGCTCGACCGTGCGGCCGCGGACGTCCGTGAGGGTCGTCGTGGCGGTCTCGCCGGCCGGCGGAACGACCGTGGTGCGGTCGCCGTGGTAGCTGGTCGTCGTGGTGTTCAGGACCTTGCCGCCGTCGCCGTTCCCGGCGATCATCTGCACCTGCACCGGGCGGCCGATGCCGTCGTGGGTGGTGCGGGTCTGCGACTCCACGGACAGCGCGTCGGCGGGCTTGAACAGCTCGGTAACGGGCTTGCCGTCCACGTAGTAGTCCGCGAACGTCTTGGTGACAAGGCCGCGTTCATCGTAGAAGACGTCGGAGATCAGACGGCCGCCGTCCGGGCCCGGAGCCTGGGACTGTCGCTCCCTGAGGAAGCCGTCGTAGAGCTTGTACGAGGAGACCTGGCCACCGTTGTTGTCGAGTAGCTTGGTGGCGACGGCCACCGGCTTGCCCTCGGTGACGGAGTAGGAGAACTCGTACGTCGGCGTGGACGACGTCTTGCGGTCGGCGAGCCACACCTTGGTGGAGCGGCCGAGCGCGTCGTACGCGAACTCCGTCTCCTTGCCGTTGGTGTCCGTCTCCTTGAGCATGTGCCCGCGCAGCGGGTCGAGCTGCGCCGTCGTCGTCTGCGCGCTCTTTGCGTCGAGGCGCGTGGCGGGCGGCGACACCGTCCTGGTCTGCGTGGGCATGCCCGTGGACGGGGTGTAAATCGTGTTCGTGGTGCGGCCGTCGGAGCGCTTGGCGCGCACCGGGGTGCCGCTACCGGTGACCGTGACGTCGGCGGTGAGGTCAGTCGTCGTCAGCTCGCGTCCGTAGTCGTCGAAGGTCGCCCCGGCCTCCAAGTACGTGGCCTTGGTGCCGTCGTGGCTCTTGAGCGTCGCCGTCGCGGTGGCGTTGCCCTTCGTCGGCGCCGCACCGTAGGCGCCACCGTCGTAGGCCGTGCGGACGTCGCTGACGACGTCCTTCTTGCGGTTTACCCCGCTGTCACAGGACGTGGCGACTGTCTCCACGCGCGCAGGCAGGTTGAGGATGTTCTTGTCGCTGTTGGTGGCGTACTCGGTGCGGGTGCACTGGGCGTCCGCACCGTTCGCCGGGTCACCGTGGTCGTCGACCGCCGTGACGCGCCCGGCTACCTTGTCGTACGTCGTGGAGGTGGACGCAGTGCGCCACTTCTTGCCCGCACCGTCGTCGAGGGACGTCCACGCCTGGGTCGTCGAGATGCCGCTGAAGCCCGCGGTGACGGTGCCCCAGTCGCGTGTCTTCTTGGCAGTCTCATGGTGCCAGGGGCGGTGGACGGTCTTACCGATGACCTTGCCGCCGGGCTTGTCGAACTGCACGGTCTTGTATGTGAAGCCCGCCAGCGCCGCGTCATCGGTGATCGCGGAACCCTCGCCGCCGCCGAGGGACACGCTCACGGACTTGGTCCCGCCGGATGGGCCCTTGCGGTCGCCGTTCATGCCGCGCAGAAAGTACGTGTCCGCCTGCGACTTCATGGCCGAAGCGCCGCCCTGGCCGCCGGTCTTGACCCGGACATGGCCGTAGCCGCGCCACTGCGACCAGGTCCTGTGCTTCTCCTTGGTCAGGCCGTCGTCATCGTTGTAGTGCCAGGCCGCGCCGTCGAGGAAGTCGTACGTCGTCACCTGGTCCGGGGCGCCACCCGTGCGGTCCGTCGCCACCACGGAGGTGACGACGTACTTGTTGAACCACTGCCGCACCGGATCGTTCTGGGCGTCACCGCCGATGTACTGGGGGAAGCAGCGTGTGGTGTTCGACTGCGGCGTCGGCAGCTTGGCCGCGTCGCAGGCGGGCGCCGAGTATGTGGCATCGATCTGGGCGCCGGACTCGTCGGCGACCGTGGAAAGACGAGACTTGATGAACGGCGCGAAGCCGTCACCCGTCTTGTCCATGCGGTTGGCGAGCTGTGTGTACGCAAACGTGGTCTTCGGCAGCGTGATCGCCGGGCTCGCGGTGTGGCCCGTGTGCTGCACGCTGTCGAGCAGCAGCTGGTAGTCCGTGTCGGCCATGCCCCAGCGGTGGCCGAGCTTCCAGGAGTCGACCTTGCCGTAGGCGCCGTCGGCCTTCAGGACCTCCGTGCTGACGTCGGTCAGGCGCTTGCGGGTCCAGAAGGAGGGTGCGAAGTGTGCGCCCTCGCACTTCTTGCCCGCCTTGCAGTTGAGGTCCCAGGGCGTGTCGTACCAGTAGAACGACTTCTCGTCGATCGTGTCCGGCGTACACGTGACGCCGTCCTTCGGCAGACATCGCTCGGAGTTGCCGAAGACGACGCGCGCCTCGGGCTTGGTGCCGTACATCGACGAGGACTTCAGACCGTAGTCGATGCGCTTGAGGTAACCGCCGCGGGTGTACGGGGTGGCGTCCTCGGCCTTGAGGTTGCGGCCGTAGTGGTTGGTCTCCTTGCCGTAGTGGTAAGAGATCGCGTTGCCGTGGGTGTCGACGACGTAGTCGAGGTTCCAGCGCCAGGCCTGCTGGCACCAGGACTTGGCGTAGGAGTCGGCATGGCAGGGCTCACCGGAGTTGTTGCCGAAGACCGGTACGGTCCAGGTGGAGTCCGTGGTCTCCTTGCCGTCCTTCCAGCCCGGCAAGCGGTGGTAGCCGAAGTAGTAGCGCGTGCCACCCGGGTCAGTCACACGCCAGTACTCACCGTCGTTGTCGCCGTTGCCACGGTTGGTGGACTTCAGGCGCTTGATCTTGGTGCCGTCGTCCTGCTGCAGCTTCCACTCGTCGTTGTGGCCCGTGGGCACGAGCTCGCCGCCCTTGCCGTTGAACGACACGAAGGCGTTGTCGTACTTCCAGCACAGGTCGCCCGGCTTGTTGCCGTCCGAGCCCTTCTCGCCGTCCTCGGCACACGACTTGTAGCGGCGTTCGATGAACCCGGGGGACAAGTCGAAGCCGTCGCCGACCCAGGACGCCTGATTGTTGGTCTCGCCGGTGCGCCCGTCGATCGTGCCGGAGTTGTAGCTCAGGCCCACGTCTGGGGAGAGGCCGCTGGGGACCTCGGGCACGGGCATGTCGTAGGCCCAGGTGAAGTCACCGGTGTTGAGGTTCGTGTCCCAACTGGCTGACGGGGAGAGGGAAGTGGCCTTGTAGTCGCCCTTCTCGCCCTTGGTGTCGGCTGCGGCGGCGAATACGGTGGCACGGCCCGCGCGCAGGGAGACCCTGTCCGCGGTCAGGGTCTGCTTGCCGGTGTCGTTCTTCGAGGCGACCGGGGTACCAGTGCGGCACTCGGTCTTGCCCGGGTTGGTGAGAACGCAGGCCGGGAGCTTGATGAGCTTGAGGCGGGAGGCGTAGGTGCCGCCGAAGGCACCGCCGAAGTCGGCATAGTCGACGGTTATGGAGACGTCGCCGCTGGGGGGTGCAGACTTGGCATCAGCCTCGGCCTTGTCGGCGGCCTTGAGGGCGCTGCGCGTGGCGGGCTCGTCCCCGTTTTTGCCTTCCTTGCCGCTCTTCGGTGCGAGCGTGAACAACAGGCCGTCCACACCGGCTCGTTCGGAGTGGCTGTGGTCCAGGACCTTGGCCTCGACGGTGCCGTCGAGTGCGTCCTTCCCCTCGGCGGCGGGGGTGAGTTCGACGGGCAGATCACCGTCGGCCCGCACGGACTTGGACGACAGATCGACCGTCGCTGTCTCGGGCTCGGGCCAGTCGGCCTTGGGCGCCTTGGCGGGCATACGCGGGCCAGAACTGACCTTGCGAGGCTGGACCCTGATGCCGTCTTGGCCGGGTATGGGCTCGTCGGTCTTCGGCAGGCCCGGGCGGCCGTCGCCCGCGGCCGCAGCGGCCGGGAGGGCTCCTGTGCCCTGGATCAGGCCGCCGATCATGAGGGCCGACAGAGTCAGCGCGACGCGTCTGCGTGCCGCGCCTGCGCCGCGTGGCGGCGCGGGCATGTGATGCATGGGTGTTTCCGTCCATCGCTGAGAGGCACCACGCCGGTGTGGTGTGGTGTGGGGGGAATGGGGTGAGGTGTGCGCCTGCGGCCTCCCCCGAACCGGGGCTCCGCTCCTCAAACGCCGGACGGGCTGGAAGAAGGCCGTCCGGCGGTTGAGGACGAGTCGCAAAGCGGCGATCCGCGGCAGAGCCCCGGTTTCGGGAAGGGGCAGGCTCGGGGGCTACCTGAAGGCCCAGCAGCCGGTCATGGACTCAGGAGCCGGCCCCCGCGGGGACCTCCGTCGGCACGTCGAACCAAGACCCTGCCAGCTCCTCGATCTGGCTGTCGTTCAGAGCCCCCTGGAAGACCCAGACGTCGTCGACGTTGCCGCCGAAGTACTCACTCCAGGCACCGTCGTTCTTCGCCCGGCCGACCTGCAGCGAGCCGACCGCCTTGAAGCTGAGGACGTCGTCGCCGGTGGACGCACGATCCTCGCAGGAGCCTGTGTCACCGTCCGAGCAGGCGACTTCCTGCAGCATGCCGTTGATATACAGGCGAGCTTGCTTGGCAAAGCCGTCGTAGACCACCGCAAGGTGGTTCCACTCGCGCACGTCGTAGAACTCGCTGTTCGTCACGCGCTCGTACGCCGCCGACGCACCGTCCTTGTCGGGCATGGCCAACTCCCAACGTCCCTGTGCGTCGGGGTTCTTGGGGTCGGGCACGAAGCGCACCGAGAAGGCACTCTGCCTTGAGCCCGCCGCGCTCACTACGGACACCCCGCCCTTCGGTATCGAGGCGGCCCGCGCCCAGGCAGTCGCTGTGAAGCTGGTGCCGGTGTCGACGGGCACCGAGGAGGTGGCGGCATAGCCGGAGGAGCCGTTGAGGACCAGGCCGCTGTCGCCCATGTAGGCGCCCTCGGCGTCCACCGCGGCGCTGCCGCCGAGGGTCATCTTGTGGCCCCATTCGGAGTCGTCAGGGGTGCCTGCGGACTCCGTTGCGTCGAACTTCCAGCGACCCTTGACCAGCGGCCGTTGTTGGAACAGCTGCCGGGCCTCGTCGGCCGACACGGGGCGGTCGTAGAGGCGTACGTCGTCGATCTCGCCAGGGAAGAACGCGCCGGGCTTGCCGTCGTAGTTGCCCGCGCCGATGAACATCGACCCGTCGGCGCGGAAGGCCCCGCCAAGTTTGGTCGAACCGGCCACCTGGCCGTTGATGTACAGGGTCAAGGTGTCGGCGACGGTGTCGTGCACGCCGGTCAGCTGGACCCACTCGTCGGCCTTCACGCGTCCGGGCTTGTCCGCCATCGCGCGGATGATGCCTGCGCCCGCCTTGTCCTCCGCGTACTGGTTGAAGGCCCAGCGGTCGAGTTCCTTGGAGTAGTACAACTCGAAGCCGGGGCTGTGCTCACCCGCCTGCGCGGTGATGATCGCCGGGCCGCTCGGCTTCCTGTCGAGTTTGGCCCAGGTGGAGATGGTGAAGCTGCGCGAGGTGTTCACGTGCGGGCCGCGGCTCTGGCCGATGCGGGCGTAGCCGTCCGTGCCGTTGAATGTGACCGCGTTGCCCGCTACGCCCTTGCGGCCGGCGATGACCCCGCCGTGGAACTTCGCGGGCAGCACGTCGCCGTGGCCCTCGACGACGGTTGCCGACTCCGGCTCGTCCAGTGGGAAGACTGCGACCGCCGGGCGGCCCGGATCCCCGATCTGCTTCAGGTCGTGCAGCTTGGCCACCTCGTTCGCGGAGACCTTCTTGTCGAAGATCTGCACGTCGTCGACCGCGCCCGGGAAGAACGCGCCGGGCTTGCCACTGTACGATCCTGCGCCGAGCTGCAGGCCGCGCCGGGCGTTCCAGGGCTTCGGCAGATCCGCCTCACCCGTCAACTTGCCGTCCACATAAAGCTGCAGACGCTTGCCCATGCTGTCGTAAGCGCCGACCAGGTGTTGCCACTCGTCAGCCTTCACGCCTCCGGGCTTGTCCGCCATCGCGCGGATGATGCCTGCGCCCGCCTTGTCCTCCGCGTACTGGTTGAACACCCAGCGGTCGAGATCCTTGGAGTAGTACAACTCGAAGCCCGGGCTGTGGTTGCCCGGCTGGGTCAGGGCGATTGCCGATTGGTCCGGCTTCTTGTCAAGCTTCACCCAGGTCGAGACGGAGAAGCCGCTGTCGGTGTTCACCACCGGGATGTCAGTTTTCGCGTATCCGCTGTTGCCGTCGAAGTGCAGCGCGGCGCCCTTCTTGCCGGCGACACCGGCCTTCGCTCCGCCGTGAAGACTGGCTGTGCGTGCGGGAGTCGACCCCTTGGACTCGGTGGCGCCTGTGCCCTCGTCCATCTGCCAGGTGGCACGCTCGGGCTGTCCGGCCTTCACGCGGTACTGGTATGTGCGGACCTCCGAGGCGTTGCCTGCCTTGTCGAAAGCCTGCGCGGTCACGAAGTTCAGGCCCGGCCTGCCGGGCAGGATCTTCGCGGTCTTGGCCGCGCCGCCGGAGGTGGACAGCTCGTGTTTGGCACTCGGGTCGGCGTTGATGCCGTACCGGTAGCGGGTCACGTCCGTGGACGACGACTTCAGGGAGAAGCTGCCGTACTGGCCCACCCCGTCGAACCACGGGTCATCGGGGTTCCCCGGATCCGAGGCCGGGTACTCGCCCGAGGAAACCGCGGGCGCCTTGGGCACACCGGTGTCATACACGAAGTAGCAGCCGGTCGGATCGCCCGCCCACGACCACGGCGAGTACTGCGCCCCGTCGTAGGAGCGCACGTACCAGTGGACCTGCTTGTTGGCCGGGATCGACTTCGGCAGGCTGACGGAGAAGTTGGAGCCGGACTTCTTCGCCGACGTACGCGCGGGCTTCCAACGCGCGATCAGGCCCTTACCGTCACCCGCGTCCCACTTCGCCTCGAACTGCACCGACACGCTGTCCTTGTCGGGGTCGGTGATGTTGTTGGCGTAGATCTTGCCGAGGGTGCGCACCCGTGGCGCGCTCCCGGGCTTCTTGCAGACGCCGCCGTACTCCATCGTCAGCTGCGACATCTTGATCTGTGACGGCGGGCGGTTGTACTTCACCCGCAGGTAAGCCTTGTCGGAGAACCGCTTCCAGCCGTACTTGTCGCTCTCCGACGCGGCCTTCATGCCGAAGGTGATGTTGGACCACTTCTTGTCGGCGGCCTCCTGCACCGCGGACTTGATGTTGAATTCCGCGTCCCTGGACCCGCAACCGGAGGCGCCGTGGGCGAACGACTCCGTGGCCAGCTTCTTCTCCCAGAAGCCGGACGTGCTCTGCGAGTTCCAGGTGGTCTTGTTGTTGATCCCCTTGGTGCGCCACAGCTGCACCTCGCGCTTCGAGCACGACGCCGAGTGCACATTGCGCACCACGAACTCCGCGGACAGGATCGACTTGCCCGCGAATTTGGCGGTCGGGATCTGGTAAAAGAGCCGCTTCGTGTCGTGCGGCGCGCAGTAGCTCCAGCCGCAGTAGCCGAGGCCCGCATCGTGCTTACCGTTGAACTTCCACTGCGGAGAACCGGCCCAGTACTTGGAGGCCATTGTCCAGGTCGACGCGCGCGGTGAGTACCACTGGGGGTCGATGAACACCGGATACGTGGTGTCCTTGCCCGCCAGGACGTCTTGGTCCGGCTTCAGGACCAGCGCGTCGCCCTTGGCGGGGAGGTCCACGTCGACGGTGGCGAGCTTGCCGGACTCGGCTGCGCCGGGTTCGGGCTTGCTGTGACCGAGTTCCGCGGACAAGGCAGCGGTCCGTGCCGTCGGCGCAGCAGCCTCCTCAGGGCCGTCGGTGCCACCCGCGGCATCGGAAGTGCCAGACTTGTCTGAGTCGCCGGAGCTCGAGTCCCACATCATCGGTTTCGGCGCCTCGAAGACGACGCCCTTGGCGCCCTTGTCGGCGGCCTCCAGACCGCCAGCCGCCGTCTCGCGCGTGTCCAGACCCACGGCACTGAGATTCAGCTTGAGTTCGGTGAGCTCCGAACTGGCGGCGGCCTTGGCCGACTTGACCACGAGGAGCTGAGTAAAGCCGTCCTCCTGCGCCCCCATGCGCAGATCCACATCCGGCAGCACGTTCGTATACGTGGCGGTGGCGCCGTTGAGCCGCGGCTCGGGCAGCTTCCCCGGCCAGGACAGGGCCAGCTCACGCCCCGCCTTCGTCATCCGTACCAGGGGACGGTCATCCCCGCCACCGGAGAACGCGAGCCCCACAGTCGTCACCTTCGGCGCGACCATGCCGTCGGTGGAGTCTGCCAGATCGGTATCGATCGGCTTCCACGCGCCGCCGACCCGCGCCCGCACCGGGCGCAGATACTCGCGGGCCTCCAAGTCCCCCTCGGGCGTGGCGAAGACGTCGCTGCTCTCTCCACGGAGCGCCGCGATCTCCACACTCTCGCCGGTCCGCCTGGCCTCGGCCCGCGCCTCGTCCTCAGACAGCGGCGCAGACGACGAATCCGCGTCGGTCCGCGCCTGCTTTCCGGCCGTGGCCGAGTCCTGCCCGGCCGCCGACGCGGCCGCCGCCCCGGGCGGCAGCCCGAACGTCAGCGCTCCGCTCAGCGCGAGCGCGGAAGCCCCGCCGACGACGCCACCGGCGACTCCTCCGACGCCACGCCTGCGCGCATGCGTCCCCATCACCACACCCCACCCCAAAAATGAGAAATTCCTGAAAGTAACCGGCAGAACCTAACTGTCGGGGTGAGGAGGTAGGCAAGCCGACTAATGCGGACAAAGAAGAGTGAATACACTTAAGGGATGGTGACGAATCCCATAGCCCTACATAGTTGCATGAACAGCGGAAACGATCCCATCTCGCCGCAGTCACGTGGTTATCACGCCGCACTCTGACGGCATGCCAGGAGTGCCTGGTTTCGGCAACGTGCTCTTTCCGGTCGACGACTTCGAAGAGGCCGTCGCCTTCTACGAGCGGGCAGGGTTCGCGGTGACGCACCGGCTTACCGCGTTCGACGAGGGCCCAAGCTTGGGCAAGAGCGCGGTTGGCGGTGTGCTGGGTGGGTGAGCTCTCCACCTGAGGGCTGTTTGGGGCCGGTGGTGACCCAGAGGCCTCGGCGTGCCGGGGTGGCGGGCTCTGCCCCTGCCCCGCGAGTAGCGCCAACTGGGGCTACGTCCAGCGGGACAGGGCCAAGCCAGCGCGCTCGAGAGTGATGGACGGCCGGTAGGCCCCTGCCGTCATCTGTTCGCACGTACCGGAAGGGAGTTTCAGGCGTTACTGAGGTTGAACTCGCGAAGTCGTCGGGGTGAGGGATAGGCCGGTTCCAGCGATGCAGCCGTCGATGAGGTCGCTGCGGTACTGGATGGTGCGCAAGCCGTGCCTGACGGTCTGGACCAGGTGCTCGGGACTGGTGAAAGCGACGTTGCTGAGCCAGCTTCGCCGCAGCAGGGACCAGATGCCCTCGACCGGATTGAGATCCGGCGCGTATGAAGGCAGTTGATGGACGATCAGCCAGTCCCGCTCGGCGATCCAGGTGCGCATCCTGGCGTCCAGGTGCACGTAGTCAACTCATCGTCGTCCTGTCCAGATCAGGTTCGGTGCCGGTTCGGACGAAGTCTCCCGGGAGCGGTCGGGGCATGCGGTGGCGCTGAGGGCAGTGGGACGGTTGCATAGCACCGTTCTGGACGGGGGTCTGACTCTTGACTTTTTTGACCGAAGTGTCTTGTCACGGGCATGTCGACTGCCGTTGTGGATGGTGCCTGCTGTCACCGAGCCACAGGGCGTGTCCCAATAGGGGCCTTGCCGTCCTTCAGGCGCCATCACGGTTCAGACCGCCCGACCGGCAGGTGCCAGCCACCCAGCACATCACCACGCGGGAGGCGGACCACCATGACGATCAGACAGCGCAGCACCTTTTCCACCAGCACAGGCCCGCCTGCCCGGGGCGAGGTCGTCCTGGGCGTGGACACGCACGGCGAGGTCCATGTCGCCGCAGTGGTCTGCTCACTGGGCCAGACCCTGGGCATCAAGTCCTTTCCGGCCGCGGCGGCCGGCTACCGTCGGCTCCTCGCCTGGGTTCGCAAGTTAGGCACGGTGCGCCGCGCCGGAGTGGAAGGCACCGGTACCTTCGGCGCGGGCTTGTCCCGCTACCTCCTGGCGCAGCAGGTCGTGGTGTTCGAGGTGAACCGGCCCGACCGCTCGGCTCGTCGACTGCTCGGGAAGTCGGACCCGCTCGACGCACAGGCCGCCGCGCGGGCCGTGCTCAGCGGTCGCGCCAGGGCCCGCGCCAAGACCGGCGACGGTCCGGTGCAGAGCGCCCGGATGTTCAAGATTGCCAAGGATTCCGCGGTCAAGGCCCGCACCCAGGCGATCAACCAGCTCAAGGCCGTCCTGGTCGTAGCCGACCCGCCCCTGCGGGAGCGACTATCCGGCCTGGGCAACCGCGAACTGTTCCGCACCTGCGCACGCCTCAGCCCGTGCGAGGGCGAGGCCGACGGGAGCGATGAGGACCCTGTAGCCGAGGCCACTCTCATGACGCTGAGTATGCTGGCTCAGCGCATCGAGCAGCTCACCGGGCAGATCGACGAGCTGAATCAGCGACTGACCGGGTTCGTTGAACTCCATGCTCCACAGCTGCTCGCGCCAGTGGGTATCGGCCCGGACTCCGCTGCAACGCTCCTGATCACCATGGGCGACAATCCCGAGCGGCTGAGCACCGAAGCATCTTTCGCCGCCCTGTGCGGAGTCAGCCCCATCGAGTACTCCTCGGGCGGCCGGCGCTCGCGCCGGCTCAACCACGGCGGCGACCGGCAGGCGAACGCCGCTCTGCACCGTATCGTGTTCACCCGCCTGCGCCACGACCGCACCCAGGCGTACTACGAACGCCGTACCCAGGAGGGCAAGACTCGGCGTGAGATCATCCGATGCCTCAAGCGATATGCCGCCCGCGAGGTCTTCAACCTGGTCAGGACGGTCTCTACCGACCCCCGTTATAGGGGCGTCCGTGACTGATGAGAGGGTCGGGCGGGTGAGTGAGACACCGATGAACACCCTGCAATACCGCTTTGACGGGCCAGAAGACGCCCCAGTCCTGATCTTGGGTGCCTCACTGGGTACCACATGGCACATGTGGGACAGGCAGATACCCGAGCTGACCCGGCACTGGCGGGTGTTCCGCTTCGACATGCCCGGGCACGGCGGGGCGCCCGCTCATCCCTGTGGGTCCGTGGGGGAGCTCGCCGCGCGGCTGCTCGCGACGCTCGACGAGCTCGGGGTGCAGCGCTTCGGGTACGCGGGCTGTGCCTTCGGCGGGGCCATCGGCGTCGAGCTGGCCCTGCGGCATCCGCAGCGCGTCGCGTCGCTGGCGCTGATCGCCGCGTCGCCGCGGTTCGGCACCGCCGACGAGTTCCGGCAGCGCGGTGTCATCGTGCGCAGCAACGGGCTCGACCCGATCGCGCGGTCCGCGCCCGACCGCTGGTTCACGCCGGGGTTCGCCGCCGCGCAGCCCGCGATCACCGACTGGGCCGTGCAGATGGTGCGCACCACCGACCCGGGGTGCTACATCGCCGCCTGCGAGGCGCTCGCCGCCTTCGACGTACGGGCCGAGCTGGGCAGGATCGGGGTGCCCACGCTGGTGCTCGTCGGGTCGGAGGACCAGGTCACGGGGCAGGGGGAGGCGCGCACGCTCGTCGCGGGGGTGCCGGACGCGCGGCTCGCCGTGGTGCCGGGGGCCTCGCACCTCGCGCCCGTCGAGCAGCCCGCCGCGGTGACCGACCTGCTCGTACGGCACTTCTCCTCGGCCTGGCAGGACCCGCAGGCCGCGATCACCGCGCCGCCGGTCAAGCCCGTGCTCGCCCCGCCGCTGGCGCCGCCCATGGCGGAGATCGCGCCCATGGAGCAGCCCGAGGCCGTGGAGGGGGCCGTCAGGCCCGATCCGTACGAGGCGGGGATCAAGGTCCGCCGCGAGGTGCTCGGCGACGCCCACGTCGACCAGGCGCTCGCCGCCGCCGACGACTTCTCGGGCGACTTCCAGGAGCTCATCACGCGCTACGCGTGGGGCGAGGTCTGGAACCGCCCAGGCCTCGACCGCCGCTCCCGCAGCTGCGTCACCCTCACCGCGCTGGTCGCGGGCGGGCACCTGGACGAGCTGGCCTTCCACACCAGGGCCGCGCTGCGCAACGGACTGACGCCCGCCGAGATCAAGGAAGTGCTGCTTCAGGCCGCCGTCTACTGCGGCGTCCCCGCGGCGAACGCCGCCTTCAAGGTCGCGCAGGGCGTGATCCGCGAGGAAACCACCCCCCAGGAGTAGCAGGATGGAGGCATGACGACCTCCACGAAGCGGATCACGTTCACGAAGAAGTCCCACGCGTGCGTGCGTCTCGAAAAGGACGGACGCACGCTCGTCATCGACCCGGGCGTCTTCAGCGAGGACGACGCGGCCCTGGGCGCCGACGCGATCCTCGTCACCCACGAGCACCCCGACCACTTCGACGCGGAGCGGCTGCGGGCGGGTCTGACGGCCAACCCGGCCGCCGAGATCTGGACCCTCAAGTCCGTCGCCGACCAGCTCTCCGCGGCCTTTCCCGGGCGGGTGCACACCGTCGGGAACGGCGACGCGTTCACGGCCGCCGGTTTCGACGTCCAGGTGCACGGCGAGCTGCACGCCGTGATCCACCCGGACATCCCGCGGATCACCAACGTCGGCTATCTGGTGGACGGTTCGGTCTTCCACCCCGGCGACGCGCTGACCGTCCCCGACCAGCCCGTCGAGACGCTGATGCTCCCCGTGATGGCCCCCTGGAACAAGATCTCCGAAGTCATCGAGTACGTACGCGAGGTCAAGCCCCAACGCGCGTACGACATCCACGACGCGCTGCTCACCGACCTCGCCCGGCCGATCTACGACAGCCAGATCGGCTCCCTGGGCGGCGCGGAGCACCTGCGTCTGACCCCCGGGGAGTCGGCCGACCTGTGACTGTCAGTGGCGCCCGGTAGGTTGTGAGGCATGCGCATTGCGACCTGGAACGTGAACTCGATCACCGCTCGGCTGCCGAGGCTCCTGGCCTGGCTGGAGAACACCGGCACGGACGTGCTGTGCATCCAGGAGACCAAGACGACGGCCGAGGCGTTCCCCGCCGACGAGCTCCGCGAGCTCGGCTACGAGTCGGCGGTGAACGCGACCGGGCGGTGGAACGGCGTCGCGCTCGTCTCCAAGGCGGGGCTCGACGACGTCGTCAAGGGCCTGCCGGGCGGCCCCGACTACGAAGGCGCGGAGGAACCCCGCGCCATCTCCGCGACCTGCGGCCCGGTCCGCGTCTGGTCGGTGTACGTGCCGAACGGCCGAGAGGTGGAGCACGCGCACTACGCGTACAAGCTCCAGTGGTTCGAGGCCCTGAAGGCGGCGGTCGCCGGGGACGCGGCGGGGGCGCGGCCCTTCGCGGTCCTCGGTGACTTCAACGTCGCGCCGACCGACGACGACGTCTGGGACCCGAAGCTCTTCGAGGGCGCCACGCACGTCACACCGGCCGAGCGCGCCGCCCTCGCGGCCCTGCGCGAGACGGGCCTGAGCGATGTCGTGCCGCGCCCCCTCAAGTACGCCCACCCGTTCACGTTCTGGGACTACCGGGAGCTCGGCTTCCCCAAGAACAAGGGCATGCGCATCGACCTCGCCTACGGGAACGAGCCCTTCGTCAAGGCGGTCACCGACGCGTACGTGGACCGTGAGGAGCGCAAGGGCAAGGGCGCGTCCGACCACGCGCCCGTCGTCTTCGACCTGGACGTGTAGGGGCTTGAGCCCGTCCGGCGTTTGAGGACGAACTCGGCGGAGCCGGTGATCTACCGCGCCAGAAGGCGCAGATCAACCGACTCCGCGAGGGCGGCGAGCCCCGCGTCGCCCGGATGCAGATGGTCCCCGCTGTCGTAGGCGGGGAGCATCCGCGCCGGATGCGCGGGGTCCCGAAGGACCGCGTCGAAGTCGAGCACCGCGTCGTAGTCATCGGTGCCACGGATGTACGCGTTGACCGCCTGACGCTGCGCCTCGGCCGCCGCCGTGCAGAGCGACTCGCCCTCGCAGGGCGTGATCGTCGCGGCGACGGCCCGGAGCCCGCGCGCGTGGGCGCGGTCCGCGATCTCCCGCAGGCCCGCGACGACCTGGTCGGCCGACGCGCCCCAGCGCACGTCGTTGACCCCTTCGAAGACCACCACGGTGCGCGCCGACGTCTGCGCGAGGACGTCGCGGTCCAGGCGGTGCAGCGCGCTCACGCCGCCGGTGTCGGTGGAGACGCCGTCGCCCGGGTAGCGGTCGGCGATGACGCGGTTCGCCGAGATGCCCTGGTTGAGGACGCCGTAGCGCGGTACGTCCGACTGGTTCAGGAGGCGGGTCGCGAGGACGTTGGGCCAGCGGTGGTTGGCGTCCTGCGTCGATTTCACGCCGTCGGTGATGGAGTCGCCGAGCAGCACCACGGATCCGGGGCCGCCGCCCACGTCGACTCCGGTGAGCAGCGGCCAGCTCGTGATCGTCGAGGTGTACGCCGTGCCGGAGCTCTCCGCGGCGTGGTCGCCCGGCGTGCTCACGTACGAACGCTGGATGGCCTGGCTGTGCACGGGCGCCGTCGTCACGGGTCCCGGCAGGTGGAAGCTGACCAGCAGGTTCGCGTCGGCGGGCACGTCGAAGTCGAGCGGATCGCTGAACGCCTGGGCGCCCGCCGGGACCTCGGTGCCCGCGGAGCCGCGGAAGGAGAGCCGCCGCGGCTCGGCCGCGGCACCCGCCCCCGCGCCCTGCACGGCCACGGTCGCACCGCCGATCCGCACCGGAGCGGCCGCGAAGGTGTTGTCGAGCCTGATCCGCACCCGGGGACCGCCGGTGCTGGTGTGGACGACGAGACGTACGGTGCGGTCGGTCCAGGGGCCCACCGTGGTGTATCCGGCGGTCGACGCCGACCAGGTGCCCGTCCAGCCCTTGGTCTGGGCCCGCACCGAGAGGGCGAACACGTGCAGGTCCGCGGCGCCGGGATCGCGCGGCAGGTCCACCGACGCGGCCTCGCGCCCCCGGACCAGTGGCACCGTCACGACGTACAGCCTTGCCTGCTCGGCGAGTTGGCCGCCGGGCGTGTTGATGTGCGGCAGGGCTACGGACTTGGTGGCGGGCGGGCCCGAGCGCCAGTCGGGCGCGGCGAGCCGGTAGGTGCCGCGCGAGCCGTCCTGGTAGCGCACGGTCCCGGTGCCCGTCGCTTCGCCGCCGGTGCCCGCGACCAGGAAGGCGAGGGCGTCGCCGCGGCCGCGGACCCGGACCGACTGGCCGTCGGCGCGCACGTTGTCGTCGTCGCCGGGACCGGTGCGGGGCCAGGTGAGGCGGCTGCCGTCAACGGCCAGGGTGCGGCCGGGAGTCCAGCCCGCGGCGGTCAGGTCACGTGCGGAGAGTGAGCTCCCGGAGCCGTCGAAGTCGGCGTCGGCGGGGCGGGCGTCGTCGCTGACCGCCCGGTTGTCGAAGAGCCGGTCCAGGGGGAGCGGCCGGGGTCCGTGTCCGGTGGCGGCCCCGGTGGTGGCCCCGGTGGTGGCCTCGGCGGACGCCACCGGGGCGATTCCGGTGAGCAGGGCGAGCGTGGCGGCGGCTCCCCAGATTCTTCGGCGCGAGATCGCTCGACGCAAGATCCTTCGGCGCACGACAGGCCCCTCCCGCGTGATGACGGATGCGCCATGAAGCTAAGGAGGTGGCGGAGGCGCGTCAATGAGCCGCACGTGAACTCGGCGCGAACTCGGCGCGGCGACGGGGAGCGGGCGGGCCGCACGCCCGGGACCTTGCGCGGATCCAAGTATTTAGTAGAGTAACTCAAGTAATTACTCAGGCAGTTACTCAATCAATGAGCACAGCAACCGATGGGAGCCGGTGTGGGCGAGGTCGAGGCGGAGGGCCGGTTATGGGACCGAGGGATCCAGAACTGGGCCGAGTACCAAGAGGCCCAGTTCCAGTCGTCCT
Source organism: Streptomyces kanamyceticus (assembly GCF_008704495.1). Lineage (NCBI taxonomy): Bacteria > Bacillati > Actinomycetota > Actinomycetes > Kitasatosporales > Streptomycetaceae > Streptomyces > Streptomyces kanamyceticus. The sequence goes on along the minus strand of NZ_CP023699.1, from coordinate 1,865,821 downwards.
TCGAGGACGCGCTGGGCCAGGCAGGGGTCGGACCCGGCGGCAAGGTGCTCGACGTGGGCTGCGGATCGGGGCTGCTGCTGCGGCTCGCCGCCGCGCGCGGTGCCGCGACGGCGGGGCTCGACGCCTCGCCGGGACTGCTCGGCATCGCCTGCGAGCGACTGCCCGAAGGATCCGACCTGCGCGTCGGTGATCTTCAGGAACTACCCTACGGAGACGGGGAGTTCGACGTGCTCCTCTCGTTCAACGCGCTGCGCTACGCGCGCGATCCGGTCGCCGCGGTGCGCGGCTTCGGCCGGGTCGTGCGGTCCGGCGGAGCGGTCGTCGTCGGCGGCTGGGGCGAACCGGCCAAGTGCGAGACCACCGCGATGCTCTTCGACGTGCTCGCGCTGCTGCCCGAGCCCCCGGCGGGATCCGGGGCCGACGCGGCCAACACGCCCACGGAGGTGCGGCGCGCGGTGCGCGAGGCCGGGCTGCCGATCGTCTTCACCAAGGAGCTCTCCTGCCCCTTCGACTACCCGGACCTGGCGACGGCGTGGTCGGCCCTCGGCGCCACGGGGCTGCTGCAGCACGCGAGTTCGGCGGTGGGCGAGCGCGCCGTCCGCGCCGTGTTCGACCGGCACTTCAGGGGCTCCGTACGCGCTGACGGCACCGTCGTGCAGCACAACACCTGCGAGTACGCGATCGCCCGAGTTCCGTAACGCGAAAGGGAGTTCGTCCATGCACACCACACTGATCGTCGCGCGGCACCTGCCCGGGAGCGAGGCCGAGATCGCCCGCCTCTTCGCCGAGTCGGATGCCAGCGGACTGCCCGAGCAGATCGGCGTCCGCACCCGCAAGCTCTTCACCTTCCACGACGTGTACATCCACCAGGTCGAGTCCGAGGTCGCGGCGGGACCGAGCATCGAGAGCCACCGCAAGAACCCGCTCTTCCAGCAGATCAGCAAGGCGCTCGACGAGTACATCCAGCCCTACCAAGGCAGTTGGGGCTCCATCCACGCCGCGTCGGCCACGCAGTTCTACCAGTGGGAGCGGGGTCGCGGCGTCGTCCCTGTCGAGTAGTCGTCCCGCCATGGCGGACCACAAGGGATGCCGTACGCGGACGGAGGGCGCGAGCGGGCGCGGGCTCGCCCTGATCTGCGCGCTCGCGGTCCTGCCGCTGGCCGCCGCGGCACTGCTGCTGTGGCAGGGGGTGGGGTCAGGGCCCGCGTCCGGCACGGGCGGTGGCGTCCGCGAGGGCGGCTCGGGAGGCTCCGGTGACGGCACGACCGGCTGGCGCCTGCTGCTCGCCCTCGCGGTGATCATCGCCGCCGCGCGGGCCGTGGGCGCCCTCTTCAGCCGGTTCCTCGGCCAGCCCGGAGTGGTCGGCGAGATGGTGGCGGGCATCGTGCTCGGCCCCTCGGTCCTCGGCCTGCTCGCTCCCGGCCTCTACCGCGCGCTGTTCCCCGGGGCACTCCTTCCGCACATCGAGGCGGTCTCCCAACTCGGCCTCGCGCTCTTCATGTTCCTGGTGGGCCTGGAGTTCGGCGCGGCCCGGCGCGATGGGCAGGGGCGCACCGGCCTCGCCGTCGGCGTCGTGGGGGTCGCGCTGCCGTGCGCCCTCGGCATCGGGCTCGGCTGCGCGATGTACCGGACGCTCGCCCCGCACGGCGTGGAGTTCGTGCCCTTCGCCCTCTTCATCGGCGTCGCCATGAGCGTGACCGCCTTCCCCGTACTCGCCCGTCTCCTGATGGAGCGCGGTCTCCTGCAGTCGCGCGCCGGATCGCTCGCGGTGCTCGGCGCGGCCGTCGCCGACCTGGTCTGCTGGCTGCTGCTCGCCCTCGTGGTGACCCTGCTGCGCAGTTCGTCGCCGCTGGGCGTGGTGCGCACGCTCGCGCTGACCGCGCTGTTCCTCGCGGGCATGCTGCTCCTCGTACGACCCTTGCTGCGCAAGGCACTTGTCCGTCCCGAGCGGTGGCTGCCCGACGGCGGGCTGCTCGCGCTGGTGCTGATCGGCGTGCTGCTCTCGGCCGTGGCGACCGAACGGATCGGGGTGCATCTGATCTTCGGCGCCTTCTTGTTCGGGGCGGTCTGTCCGGCGGGCGTGCCCGCGCTGGACGCCGTGCGGGACCGGATGCGGGAGTTCACGACGTCGGTGCTGCTCCCGCCGTTCTTCGCGTACGTCGGTCTCAAGACGGACCTCGGGCTGCTCGCCGACGACGCCGGTCTCTGGCTGTGGGCGGGGGCGACCCTGGTCGTCGCGGTGGCGGGCAAGGTCGTGGGCTGCGCCGCCGCGGCCGCGCTGATGGGCGTGGAGCGCGCGGACGCGCTGCGCGTGGGCACGCTGATGAACTGCCGCGGCCTGACCGAACTGGTCATCCTCACCATCGGCCGTGAGCTCGGCGTGCTCACGCCTTCGCTGTTCACCGTGCTCGTGCTCGTCGCGCTCGCCGCGACGGTGATGACCGCGCCGCTCCTGGACGTGCTCGACCGGCGGACGGCGGACGCGGCACTTCTATCCATCCACCAGTGACTTCTGCAATGATTGACCAAGTCCGCCGTTTTCCCCACCGGCGGTCTCGAAGCACGTCACAGCAGAGGTGAGCGAACATGACCACGATCACGGCGCCGCCCGCGGCCGGCAAGGCGGCGGAGAGCGCGCTGCTCGGCAGCCTGTTGGACTTCGCGCAGGCCCACCAGGACCAACTGGTGCGCACCGCCTCCGACTTGGGCATCACCGTGCCCCAGGCGAGGGCGCTCTACCACGTCGTCACGGCGCCCACCGTGCGGAAACTCGCTGTGAAGCTGCGTTGCGATGCCTCCTATGTCACGGGTCTCGTGGACCGCCTCGAAGAGCGCAAGCTCATGAAGCGGCAGGTGGATCCGGACGACCGCAGGGTCAAGATGCTCACCCTGACCGCGGCGGGCCGTCGCATGCACACGAAGGTGGCGCGCACGATGGACACGGCGCCCGCCCTCGAAGCGCTCACGGAAGAGGAGAAGACGCGGCTCGGCGCGCTCCTGGAGAAGGTGTCGGCGCAGGTGCCCGCGGGGCGCTGACGCGGTCGTTCCCGGCGCGGCCTAGGCATGGTCCGCCTCCGCCACGAGCTCGTCCGCGTACGTAGCGCGGTGGCTCCCCGACCTGAAGCACGGATCCGCCAGGACCCGGAGCAGGAACGGACGCGTCGTACGCATCCCGCGGCCCTCGATCCGGAATTCGCCCAGCGCCCGCTCCATGCGGGCCAGGGCGGCCTCCCGGTCGGGGCCCCACGTGATCACCTTGGCGAGCAGCGGGTCGTACGCGCCCGAGACGCGCGCGCCCGCGAAGCCGTAGCCGTCGACCCGGACGAAGGGGCCGCCCGGCGGCTCGTACACGTCGAGGACGCCCGGCGTGGGCGCGAACCCCCGGTCGGGGTCCTCGGCGTTGACCCGGCACTCCACTGCCACACCGCGCGGCAGCACGTCCTCCTGACGTACGGAAAGGGGCAGCCCGGCCGCCACCCGCAGCTGCTCGGCGACCAGATCGATGCCGGTGACCATCTCGGTGACCGGATGTTCCACCTGGATGCGGCAGTTGACCTCGATGAAGTGGAAGCGGTCCTGGTCGTCCACGACGAACTCGAAGGTGCCCGCGCCCTCGTATCCCGCCTCCCGGGCGCCGCGCACGGCGGCCTCCGCCATCTCCCGGGCGACGTCCGGCGCCAGCGTCGGCGCGGGCGACTCCTCGATCAGCTTCTGGCGGCGGCGTTGCACGGTGCAGTCCCGGACGCCGAGGTGGACGGCGCCGCCGTGCCGGTCGCAGAGCACCTGCACCTCGACGTGGCGGGCGGGGCGCACCAGGCGCTCCAGATAGACCCGGCCGTCGCCGAAGAGCTGCTGGGCCTCGGCGCGGGCCTCGCGGAACGCGTCGCGCAGTCCCGCGGCGTCCTGCGCCGTACGGATGCCGCGCCCGCCGCCGCCCGCCGCGGCCTTGACGAGCACGGGGTAGCCGACGGCGGTGGCGAGCGCGAGAGCGTCCGCCTCGTCGTGCGGGGGCCGCTCGCTGCCGGGCGGCAGCGGCACGCCGACGCGGCCCATCAGGGCGCGGCCCGCGGGCTTGTCGCCGAGCCGCTCGATGACGGCCGCGGGCGGGCCCACGAAGGCGAGGCCGTTCTTCGCGCAGACCTCCGCGAAGTCCCGGTCCTCGGAGAGGAGTCCGTAGCCGGGGTGGACCGCGTCGGCGCCGGTGCGCAGCGCGGCCTCGACGATGTTGTTCATCCGCAGGTAGCTGTGCCTGGCGGGCGCCGGGCCGATGCACACGGACTCGTCGGCCATGCGTACGACGGCGCTCCCGGTGTCCTCCGTGGAGTGCACGGCGACCACCGCGATGCCCAGCTCCCGGCAGGTGCGCGCGACGCGCAGCGCGATCTCGCCCCGGTTGGCGATCAGTACCTTGCGGAACACAGCGCCTCCCCGTGCCGCACCGAGCCGTCCATGTCCCGGTAGCGCCGGGTGCGCCGGGCGACGAGCTCGGCGGGGGAGAGCGCGAGGCAGTCCCGCAGGGCCCACCGGAGCGCGCCGCGCAGCCGCTCGGCGGCCAGGCCCGGGTCGGTGTGCGCGCCGCCGTCCGGCTCGCGCAGCACGCCGTCCACGATGCCGTGCCGCAGCAACCGCTCGGGCACCAGGCCGAGTTCGTCGGCGGCCCGGGGCGCGGCCGCGGGGTCCTGCCACAGGATCGCGGCGCAGCCCTCCGGACTGATCACCGAGTACGTGGCGTTCTCGCAGATCAGCACGTGGTCGGCGACGGCGAGCCCGAGCGCGCCGCCGCTGCCGCCCTCGCCGATGACGACGGCGACCACCGGGACGGGCAGGGTGCTCATCAGGCAGAGGCTCTCGGCGATCGCGAAGGCCTGTCCCTTCTCCTCCGCCTCGATGCCCGGGTGGGCGCCCGGCGTGTCGATGAGGGTCACCACGGGCAGGCCGAGGCGGGCGGCGAGACACATCAGGCGCCCCGCCTTGCGGTAACCGGCCGGGGACGCCATCGCGTAGTTGCGGGCGGCCAGTTCGGCGTGGGTGTGCCCCTTCTGGTGGCCGATGAGCATCACGGGCACGCCGTCCAGGGTGCCGATGCCGCCGACCATGGCGGCGCAGTCGCCGGAGGCGCGGTCCCCGCGCAGCTCCTCGAAGCCGTCGAGGACGCGGCCCGCGTAGTCCAGGACGGTGGGGCGCTCCAGCGCGCGCGAGCCCTTGACCACCGGCCACGGGGCGCGGTCGGGGAGGAGCGCGGGATCGGTCACGACGTACTCGGGCGGCTCGTTCACGACGTACTCGGGCGGCTCGTTCGGCGCGGGGTCGGGCGCTGGTTCGCGCGCGGGGTCGGAGAGGGGCTCGCGCGCGGGCCCCCGCCCGGCCGGGCGGTCGGCGGCCGCGAGCAGCCGCGCGAGCGCGGGGCGCAGCGCGCCGCGCCGGTACACTCCGTCCACCAGGCCGTGCTGGAGCAGGAACTCGGCGGTCTGGAAGCCGTCGGGCAGCCGCTGGCGGATCGTCTGCTCGATCACGCGCGGCCCCGCGAAGCCGAGCCGGGTGCCGGACTCGGCGACGATCACGTCGGCGAGCGTGGCGAAGGACGCGGCGACACCGCCGTACGTCGGGTCGGTGATCAGCGAGACGGTGAACACCCCGGCCGCCCGCAGCCGCGCGAACGCGGAGCCGGTCTTGGCCATCTGCATGAGCGAGTGGGCGCCCTCCTGCATCCGGGCCCCGCCCGACGCGGTGACGACGAGGAACGGCGTGCGGGTGCGCAGCGCCTCCTCGGCCGCGCGCGTGACGAGTTCGCCGACCGCGCTGCCGAGACTGCCGCCGAGGAACCGGAAGTCCATGACCGCCACGACCACGGGCCGCCCGGCCAGGCTGCCCCGCGCGCAGAGCACCGCCTCGTCGAGACCGGTGGCGGCGCGGGCGCGGGCGAGGCGCTCGGCGTACGGCTGGGTGTCGGTGAAGTCCAGCGGGTCCCGCGCGGCGACGGGGAAGTCCAACTGCCGTACGGAGCCCGGGTCCAGGAGCGTGCTCAGCCGCTCGGGAGCGCTCAGCCTGTGGTGGTGGCCGCAGTCCGGGCAGACCCGAAGGGCGCGCCGCAGCCGCGTGCGGTAGACCACCCCGCGGCAGGCGTCGCACACGGCCCAGTCGGAGTCGGTGTCCTCCACGGCCGGGTCGGATGCGGCGGCATGGTGTGGTCGGGCGCTGCTCACGGTCATCGTGTACCCCCTGTGCACGAAGCCTGCGTGATGGGTCGGCCCCACCGACCCTAATCGCGGCAGGTGGGGCCGCTCAACGCATCCGGCCCAAGGACAGATCCGTACGGCTGGGGGTGGCAGGGCGGCCTATGGCACCCGGGGGAGGGGACATCCCTCCTTCGGCAGAGCCGACGCGGGTCGGACGGGGGACACCGCCTGTCCCAGTGGACCAGTCGGCTGTCCGAATCGGCATATTGCGACATTGACGGCCTGCGGGATGACCGGAGTACCGTCACTCGTAGCGTGGCGGGACCCTCGGGTGACACTTACCTGCCTGCCGCGGGCCGAAGGCGGAGGGGCAGTGCTGACCGACCATGATCGTGCACTTGACCAGTACGGGGGACCGTGACCGGTGCACGCCGTGGCCTGCCCGCGGGCCCGACTCCGCCCGGCCGGCGGGAGACCGCGGCGCGCGCACCGCACGCCCGGCCCTCCCGCGAGACCGCGCGACCGAAACGGGGGAGGCTGCCGTGAACGAGGCTGCCACTGATCATTTAAGCCGCGGACCCGAGATCGCCGAGGCCCTGGGGGCCCGTCTCGAGTCCGTGCTCCACCACTACGAACAGCGCCTGCTCGCCTCGGGCGTGGGGGTCGACGACCCGCGCGTGCTGAACTTCTGCACCCTTCAGGCCCGGGCCGTGATCGAGGACTCGCTGCAGGCGCTCGGCAGCCGCCGTCCCCTGGAGCGGATGCGCTCGGTCGACGCCGAACGCGGCACGGGCGACGGCACCGTCTCCTTCCCCTACCAGGCCGACTGGCGCCTGGAGGATCCGCGCACCGCCGTGATGCTGCTCTTCGACGTGGTCGTGGAGGCGGTCGCGGCGTCCATGACGCACCACCCGGACACCTCGCGGTGCACCGTGGACGCGGCCGTCAGTCTGCACCACAGCATCATGTGGCGGTTCCAGGCCGCCCTGGAGACCAAGACCAGGCAGATGCTCCACGAGACGGCCCAGAGCTTCCTGGAGAACCGCCGCCGCATCTCCCGTGACCTGCACGACCGGGTCGGGTACGCGGTGAGCGTGGCCAAGCAGAACGTCGAACTGGTGCGCCTGTACCAGGCGTTGGACGCCCCCTCGGCGGACGCCAAACTGGTGGAGGCGGAGAACTCGCTGCGCACCGCGCTCGAAGAGGTCAGGCAGCTCGCGTCCGAGCTGCGGGTGCACGCCCGCATCGAGGGCCTGGAGAACGCGCTGCGGCACTGCGCGCAGGCGCTGTGCGCGCCGGGCGCCGCCTTCGACATCGTCGTCACCGGGCACGAGTGCTGGCTCTCCGACGACACCATGGACGAGCTCTTCCAGGCGCTGCGCGAGGCCCTGCGCAACGCCTTCGCGCACTCCATGGCGAGCACGGTCACCGTGCGCGTCGACATCGCGCCGCACGAGACGCGGGCGGTGGTCGAGGACGACGGGGTCGGCTTCGAGGTGGCCAGGCGCCCCGGCGGCGTGGGGCTCGCCTCGATGCGCGAGCGCATCGAGCGCCTCGGCGGCTCGGTCGCCATCTCCAGTCATACGGGCAGGGGCGTCTTCGTCGAGTTCCTGCTTCCCACGAAGAGCGGATGAGGCGCGGATGCAGACCGTGGTGACCCGCATCGTGATCGTCGACGACCACACCCTGGTGCGCGACGGACTGAGCGAAATGCTCAACGCGGAACCGGAGTTCCTGGTCGTCGGCGAGGCGGGGGACGGCGCCAGGGCGGTCGAGGTGATCGCGGCCAAGTCCCCCGACGTGGTGCTGCTCGACGTCGGGCTGCCGGACCGCGACGCCGCGGGGACGCTGCGGCGCATCCTCGACGTGGTCCCCGCGGTGCGAGTGATCATGGTGAGCGTGTACGACGAGCCGCGCATCGTGCAGGAACTGCTCAGGGGCGGGGCGCGCGGCTATCTGCTCAAGACCGTTTCGCGGCAGGACCTCGTCGCGGCGGTACGGGCCGTGGTCGCCGACGACGAACGGGTCGTCCTGTCGGTCTCCCGGGCGAGCATGACGCAGGTGCACGCCCCGGCTCCCTCCGAGCCGGGGCTGCTCTCCGCCCGCGAGCGCGAGGTCATGACCCTGGTCGCCCAGGGCATGACCAACGGCCAGACGGCACGCCAGCTCGCGGTGGCCGAGGGCACCGTGAAGCACCATCTGCGCAACATCTTCGCCAAGTTGGGCGCCACCTCGCGGATCGACGCCGTGAACAAGGCGATCGCGGCGTCGCTGATCACCGGTCAGGGCGGTGACCGCGGCTGAGGCCTCAGGCGGGTTCGATGGCGATCAGCGGCTGCCCGAACTCGACCGGTTCCCCGTCCGGTACGAGGAGTTCGGCGACCAGGCCCGCCGTCGGGGCCGCCACCGGTGTCATCAGTTTCATCGCCTCGACGACGCCGATCTGCTGGCCGGGGGTGACGGCGTCCCCCGGCGTAACGAAGGGCGGGGCGTCCGGCTGCGGGCGGTGGTAGAAGGTGCCGACGCAGGGGGAGAGCACCCGGGTGCGGGTGTCCTCCTCCTCGTGCGGCTCGCCCTCGTCCGCGCCGCCGCCCCCCGCGGCCGCGGGCGGCCGTCCCGCCGTCGGCGGTCCGTTCCACTCCACGACCACCGCGGTGCCGCCCGAGGTGACCTGGAGGCGGCTGAGCCCCGGCCCCGCGAGCCTGACCAGGCGCTCGGCACCGCGGCACAGCTCGTCCAGGTCCTGGCCCGTGCCGGCCTCGGCGTCGGTGTCGGCGCTGGTGTCGCTCATGCGGTCGCGCGCGGGGTGTCGGCCTCGATGCGGTCCCGGATGAGGGCCATCTGCACCTTGCTGTTGCGGTTGATGTTGTCCCGCATCCAGGCGTCGCCGACCGGGGCCTCGGGCTTCATGGCGAACTCCTGCCGCCAGCGCATCAGGGTGCCGTCCGCCACCTCCTCGTACGTCCAGTGGATGCGCATGAACGCGAAGGGCCCCGTCTCCACGCGGTGCGCCCGCACGGTGCCGCGGGCGCGGTCCATGACGCGTTCGGAGACCCAGCTCCACTCCTTGCCGTCGTCGTCGGGGTGCAGCGTGAGGCGGAACAGGACGCGGTCGCCCTCGCGTTCGAGGACCTCGACCTCCTTGTACTCGCTGAAGAGGTCGGTCCAGCGCTCCAGTTCGTTGGTGCGCTGCCACACGACGTCGAGCGGCGCGTGGATGACGATCTCGTTCTCGGTGAGCTCGGGCACGGTCAGGCTCCCTTCGGCGTGCCGGTCGGTGCGCCCGCTTCCTCGGTGAGGCGGCGGTTGACGACGGCGAGCAGCTCGCCGGGGGCCGCCGCCTCCTCCGCTTCCTTGCCGAGCTGTACGCCGAGGCGGTTCTCCAGCTCGGAGACGATGCCCAGGGTGCCGAGCGAGTCGACGCCGAGGTCCTTGAACACGGCGCCGGGTTCCGCGAGGTCGGCCGGGCGCAGCGCCACTCCGGCGCACTCCTCGACCAGCATGGCGAGCGTCTCGTACGTGAGGGGTGTTCCTGTGGTCATGAGGTCTCTCCTTCGGAAGGTGAACGGCGCAGTACCAGCGCGGAGTTGTTGCCCGTGAGGCCGCGCGCGAGGAGCAGCGCGGTGCGCACCGGCACGGTGCGCGCCCGCCCGGTGACGAGGTTCAGGTCGTGCAGGGCCGGGTCGGTGGCGCCGACCCGGGGCGTCGGCGGGATCACGCCGTGCCGCAGGCCGCGCACGGCGAGCGCCACATCGAGCGCCGCGGCACCCGAATAGGCGCGTCCCGTACCGGACTTGGGCGCCGTCACCGGCACCGAGCGCAGCCGCGCGCCGAACACGGCCCGCAGCGCCGCCACTTCGGCGGCGTCCGCCTCGGGCACGCCGAGCGCGTCGGCGAAGACCACGTCGACCTCGTGCGGGGCGACGTCCGCCTCGGCCAGCGCGATCCGGGCCGCGGCCGCGAGCCCTTCGGCCGACCGGTCGAAGCGGCGCGCCCCGGTGAACGTCGTGCCGTGCCCGAGGACCTCGGCCTGCGGCTCCGCGCCGCGCGCAGCCGCCGCCCGCGCCTCCTCCACGACGACCATCGCGCCGCCCTCGGCGGGCACGAACCCCCGGGCCCGCTCGGTGAACGGCAGATAGCCGCGCCCGGCACGGCGCTCCGCGCTGAGCAGTCCGTGGCCGAACTGGCAGGCCATGGAGAACGGGGACAGCGGCGCCTCCGCGCCGCCCGCGAGCATCGCCGCGGCCCCTCTGTCGATCTCCCTGCGGGCGTACGCCACCGCGTCGAGGCCGCCCGCCTCGTCGGTGACCAGGACGCCGCTCGGCCCCTTGAGGCCGTGCCGCAGCGAGATCTGGCCGGTGCTCGCGGCGTAGAACCAGGCGATGGACTGGTAGGGGCCCACGTGCCGGGGCCCCTTGCTCCAGAGTCGCTGGATCTCCTGCTGGCCGAACTCGACGCCACCGGCGCAGCTCGCCGTGACCACCCCGAAGGAGTACGGCGGGAGTTCCGCGGGCGACAGACACGCGTCGCGCAGCGCCATGTCGGATGCGGCGAGCGCGAGATGGGTGAACCGGTCGGTCTGCGCGACGATCCGGCCCTCCAGGTGTTCCAGGGGCTCGAACCCCCTGATCTCTCCCGCGAGCGCGAGCGGCGTGCCCCGCGGGTCGTAGCGGGTGAGCGGGGCGATGGCGCACAGCCCTTCCCGCGCCGCCTTCCACACCAGGTCGATGCCGATCCCGGTGGGCGCGATGGCGCCGACCCCCGTGATGACCGTGCGGCGTGTCACCTCAGCCCCCTCCGGTCCAGGACGACGGCCGACTGGAAGCCGCCGAACCCGCTGCCGACGGACAGCACGGTGTCCAGGCGTGCCTGACGTGCCGTCACCGGCACGTAGTCCAGGTCGCATTCGGGGTCGGCGTTCTCCAGGTTCGCGGTCGGCGGGACGAGGGATTCGTCCATCGCCAGGACGCAGGCGGCCAGTTCGATCGCGCCGATCGCGCCGAGCGAGTGCCCGACCATCGACTTGATGGAGCTGATCGGCACCTCGCGGGCGCGCCCGCCGAGGGCGAGCTTGAAGGAGGCCGTCTCGTGCCGGTCGTTCTGCTTGGTGCCCGAGCCGTGCGCGTTGATGTAGTCGATCGCGTCGGGCCCCCGGTCCGCCTGCCGCATCGCGCGCTCGATGGATTCGGCCAGCTCGATGCCCTCCCTGGTCAGACCCGTCATGTGGTACGCGTTGCTGCGGGTCGCGAAGCCGCCGACCAGGCAGTGGACTTCGGCGCCGCGCCGCCGCGCGTGCTCCAGCTCCTCCAGGACGAGGACGGCGGCGCCCTCGCCGAGCACGAAGCCGTCCCGGTCCCTGTCGAAGGGGCGCGAGGCGCTTTCCGGCGCGTCGTTGCGCTCGGAGGTGGCCCTGATCGCGTCGAAGCAGGAGACGGTGATGGGGGAGACGGGTGACTCCGAAGCGCCGGTGATCATGACGTCGGCGCGGCCCTCCGCGATGGCCTGGAAGGCGTAGCCGACCGCGTCGAGCCCCGATGTGCAGCCCGTGGAGACGGTGTGCACCACGCCCTGGGCGCCGCTGAGTTCGGCGATCTCACCGGCCAGCGGGGCGGGCGAGAAGACGCGGTGCAGGGCGGGCGAGGTGCGTTCGTGGTCGACCTCCCAGCTGCTGCCGCGGGCGGAGGCGCGGATGTAGTCCGACTCCAGGAGGGTGGTGCCGCCGACCGCGCTGCCCAGCGAGACGCCGGTGCGCCAGGGATCCTCGGCGGCCATGTCGAGACCGGCCGCGTCGAGCGCCTCGCGCGCCGCGACCGCGGCGAACTGTACGTAGCGGTCCATGCGTTGGGCCTCGTGCGCGCTCAGGCCGTGCTCGGCCGGGTCGAAGTCGCACTCGGCCGCCATTCGCGAGCGGAAGCCCGTCGGATCGAAGAGCGTGATGGCGCGGGTGGCGGTGCGCCCGGAGCCGAGGAGTTCGACGAAGGCGTCCGAGCCGATCGCGCCGGGCGCCACGACGCCCACCCCCGTGACGGCGACCTGCCGGGTCATGTCCCGTCCCGCTGTTCGGTGTCCACGTGCCCGAGGTCGGGCCGGGGCGCGAGCGGGCCGAGGTGGAAGACGATGCGTACGTCGACGTTGCCCGCGTTGCGGACCCGGTGGCGCATGCCGATGGGCACCATCAGGGCCTGGTCGGGTCCCAACCGGTGCGGCACGTCGTCGAGTTCGACGATGACATCGCCCTGCACGACGTAGAGGAACTCCTCGGAATACGGGTGGTAGTGCTCGGCGATCCAGTCGCCCGGCGTGATGCGGGCGACGCCCATGAAGCCGGACGTGGCCCCCACCGTCGGCGGCGTGAGCAGGGTGCGCAGTTCGCCGCCGCGCCGGGTATTGGGCACGGCATCGCGTGCGTCGACGACGCGCACGGTGTGCGTGGTCATGGTTCTCCTTGTCCCCGTTGGGTCGGATCAGAGCGGTGCTGCCGTGCGCAGCCGCACCGCGAAGGGTTTGTGGACGTAACCGGCCGATGCCGCCGTGATGGGAGCGGCGAGGTCCGGCTGGCCGGGGCTCTCGGCCCAGGCGCGGTAGTGCGCGGCCGAGGCCCACTCGCTGGTGATGAGCCATTCGTCGGGGTCGGCGAGGGACTGACAGAGCTCGTCTCCCAAGTGCCCTTCCGCCTGGGCGACTTGATGGCGTATCCGCTCGTACGCCGTGACGAACCGGTCGGCGCCGCCGCTCTCCACGCGGACGAGGAAGAGCACGCGAAGGCGCGGCTCCTCCTCGCTCATACGGTGCCCTCCACCACGTGCAGGCTGGTGCCCGGCACCGGGCGGTAGCCGTGATAGGTGAGACCCGCCTCGGCGAAGAGGTCGGCGAGGCCCGCCGCGGTGTGCTTCTTGCCGCCGACGTTGAGCAGCAGGAAGAGGTCCATGGCGGTGGTGACCTTGAGCTCCGTGCTGTCCTCGACGAGGTTCTGCACCAGTGCGACGCGCGATCCGGGCCGCCCCGCCGCCGCCATGGCGCGCAGCGCGGCGAGCGAGCTCTCGTCGTCCCACTCCAGGACGTTCTTGCACAGGTAGAGGTCCCTGCCCTTGGGCACGGACTCGCGGCAGTCGCCGCCGACGATCTCGCAGCGCTCGGCCAGCGGGCCCTCGCGCAACCCGGGCAGCGCGCCCGCGACCACGCCCGGCAGGTCGAACAGCGTGCCGCGCAGGCCCTCGTGGCGCTCCAGGAGGGTGTGTACGAGGTGGCCCTGGCCGCCGCCGATGTCCACGACGGAGTCCACCCCCGTGAGGTCGAGGGCGTCGGCGACCGGCGCCGACGTGATGCGGCTCGACTGGGTCATCGCCCGGTCGAAGGTCTCGGCGGCCGCCGGGTCGTCCTCGGCGAGGTGCGCGAAGAACTGCTTGCCGAAGAGGGTGTCGAAGACCCGCTCGCCGGTGCGCACCGCGTCGGCGAGCAGCGGCCAGGCCTGCCAGGTCCAGGGCGCGGTGGCCCACAGCACGATGAACCGCATGCCGCCCGGGGCGTCTTCGCGCAGGAGCCGGGAGAGGTCGGTGTGCGCGAAGCGGCGCCCGGCCCGCTCATCGAAGACGCCGTGCGGACCGAGCGCGCGCAGCAGGCGCTCCAACGTCGGTGCGTGCGCGCCGACTTGGGGGGCGATCTCGGCCGCGGTGCGCGGTTCCTCGTCGAGGGCGTCCGGGACGCCGAGCTCGACGGCGGCCCGCAGGGCGCCCGCGAAGCCGAGGCTCATGCCCAGCTCGCGCAGCTTCGTTGCGGCTTCGGGCGTGGGGCGTAAGGGAGTTGACGTCATGGTGAGGTGCTCCTCCGGTGAAGCAATTCAGGGACCAATCCATTGACTTACTCAATCAACGACTCTACATAATGACTCAAGCCGCGCAAGAGGCAACCGCGCAAGAGGCAACCGAGAGAGTGAGGGCAGCTCCACATGGCCGAGATCTCCGCTGACAACGAATTCGCCACGTTCATCAACCTGTTCCCGACCAAGCCGCGGGACCAGCAGAAGCTGGTCGACCTGATCGTCAAGGCGCACGAGGAGCTGATCCGGCACCGGCCCGGCTACGTCTCCGGCAACGTGCACCGCAGCGTCGACGGCTACCAGGTCGTCGACTACACGCAGTGGCGCCGACGCGAGGACTTCGAGGCGATGGTGCGGGACCCCGCGTCCGCCCCGCACTTCATGCCGATCGGCGAACTGACCCAGGGCAAGCAGGGCGCGTACGACGTCGTCTACACGCACGTCACCGAAGAGGCCGAGGGAGCGAAGGAAGGAACAGGTGATGAGTGACCCCCAGCGTCGCTACGACGTGGTGGTGGTCGGCGGCGGCCCGGCCGGTGCCTCCACCGCCGCACTGCTCGCCACCGAGGGCCGCGGCGTCCTCGTCCTGGAACGCGAGAAGTTCCCCCGCTACCACATCGGCGAGTCCCTCATCCCCGGCGTGTGGCCCACCCTGGACCGGCTCGGTCTGCGCGAACGCCTGGAGAACATGGGGCTCGTGAGGAAGTACGGCGCCACCCTGGTGTGGGGCCGCGACCTGCCGAAGTGGACCTTCGCCTTCGCCGAGGGCGGCCCCTACCCGTACGCCTACCAGGTGCGCCGCGCCGACTTCGACGCGCTCCTGCTCACCCGCGCCAGGGAGCTCGGCGCCCACGTCGTGGAGGACGCCACCGTCAAGGAACCGCTCGTCGACGGCGAGCGCGTGACCGGCGTGCGCTACCAGCCGCGCGGCGGCGACCCGGTCGAGGCGCACGCCGATTTAGTGATCGACGCGTCGGGCCAACAGCGTTGGCTCGGACGCCACTTCGACCTCATCCGGTGGCACGAGGACCTGCGCAACATCGCCGTCTGGGCGTACTACCAGGGCTGCCGGAGGTACGAGGGGCAGGAGAGCGGCAACGTCCTGATCGAGTACCGGCCGGGCGGCTGGCTCTGGTTCATCCCGCTCGGCGACGGCACCACCAGCATCGGCTACGTCACCCCGACCGCCACGCTCGCGGAGTCGGGCCTGACCGCGGAGAAGCTCTGGGCCGAGCAGACCGCCGAGTCCCGCGAGGTCGCCAAGATGATGGAGCCCGCGACGCGCGTCAGCGGCTTCCGCACCATCAAGGACTGGTCGTACCACCTGGAGCGCTTCCACGGACCCGGCTGGCTCGCCGTCGGCGACGCCGCCTGCTTCGTCGACCCGCTGCTCTCCACCGGCGTCACCCTCGCCCTGCGCGGCGGCACCACCGCGGCCACCGCGGCGGGGACGATGCTCGACACCCCCGCCACCGCGCACGAGACGGGACGGCGCTACGAGGAGGGCTACCGGCGCTTCCTCACCGGCATCCTCGATTTCGTCCGCGCCTTCTACGACCAGCGCAAGAACCGCGGCGAGTACTACGAGGACGCCAAGAGCATCCTCGACCGGGGCGAAGAACTGCCCGCCGGAGTCGACTTCGTGACCCTGGTGTCCGGCCTCGCCGACGGCGGCGACTTCTTCGACAGCCCGCCCGAGGACCGGTGGGAGATCGAGGAGGAGCTGCGCGACCGCGTCCCCGCGCCGCCGCTGACCGTGGAGCGGGGCCGGTGACGCCGCAGGAGCAGAGCGCACTCCTGCTGCGGGTCTCCACCGGCAGCTGGCTGATCCACGCGCTCAACGCCGTGGCACGGCTCGGCGTCCCCGACGTCCTGGACGACGAGCCGCGCCCCGTCGAGGAGTTCGCGGCCAAACTCGGCGCCGACGCCGACGCGCTCGGCAGGACCCTGGGCGCCCTCGCGGGCCTCGACTTCTTCACCGAGGGACCGCGCGGGCACTTCGCGCTGAACGAGGCGGCGCGGCTGCTGCGCACCGACGCGCCGGGACCGCTGCGGGCCTTCCTCTCGATCGGGGTGGAGCGCGTGCTGCCGCTGTTCCGGGAGCTGGAGCACACCCTTCGGACGGGTAAGC
Organism: Streptomyces kanamyceticus; assembly: GCF_008704495.1. Classification (NCBI taxonomy): domain Bacteria; kingdom Bacillati; phylum Actinomycetota; class Actinomycetes; order Kitasatosporales; family Streptomycetaceae; genus Streptomyces; species Streptomyces kanamyceticus. The sequence goes on along the minus strand of NZ_CP023699.1, from coordinate 1,849,698 downwards.
CCGCCGCCGAGAAGATCTACGGAATGCCGTACTTCGCGTACCTCGACAGCCATCCCGACGACGACCGCGAGTTCACCAGGTCCCTCGGCCGCAGCGCCGCCGCCTTCTTCGACACCGCGCTGGACCGGATGGCCCTGGACGGCGCGGAGCACCTGGTCGACCTCGGCGGCGGCGACGGCACCCTCGTCGAACTGGCGCTGCGCAAACACCCGCGGCTCACCGCAACGCTCCTCGACCGTCCCCGGATACTCGGCGCCGCACGCGAGCGGATGCGCGCGGCGGGCCTCACCGACCGGTGCGACCTGGTCGGCGGCAGCTTCTTCGCCGAGGTGCCCACGGGCGGCGACGTCTACTGCGTCGCCCGCTGCCTGCACAACTGGGACGACGACACGGTCCGAACGCTGCTGCGCACGGTGCGCTGCGCGGTGGCGCCCGACGCCCGCCTGCTGCTCCTGGAGGACGTCGTCCCGGAAGGCCCCGCGGCCGCGACGGACGACTACTCGGACCTGGTGATGATGCTCATCGGCGGCCGGGAACGCACCCTCGCCGAGTACGCGTCGCTGCTCGGCGACGCACGGTTCGCCCTCACCGGCGCGCAGCACGTCGGCACCGTCGCCGCGCCCCGGCTCCACCTCGTCGAAGCCGCCCCCTTCACCCAGGAGTGAACAAGCGCGGCGACGTCCGCGCCGCGGGCACCGGCGACCGCGGCGCGGACGGCGTCAGCGGTCCGCCGACACCAGGCCCGAGCGGTAGGCGATGATCACGAGCTGCACCCGGTCGCGGGCGCCGAGCTTGGCGAGCAGCCGGGTCAGATACGTCTTGGCCGTGGCCACGCTGATGCAGAGCCGCTCGGCGATCTCGGTGTTGGACAGTCCGCCGCCGACCAGGGTGAGCACCTCGCGCTCCCGTTCGGTGATGCCCTCGACGGCCACGTCGCGGCCCGGTGGGGCGGTCGTGGGCCGGTCGGCGAACTCCTTGATGAGGCGCCGGGTGACGCTCGGCGCGATCAGGGCGTCCCCCGCGGCGACCACGCGGACGGCGGCGAGGATGTCGTCCAGGGCCATGTCCTTGACGAGGAACCCGGAGGCACCGGCGCGCAGCGCGGCATAGACGTACTCGTCGTCGTCGAACGTGGTGAGCACGATGACCCGGGTCGGCTCCGCGCCCGAGGTGATCAGACCGGTCGCCTCGATGCCGTCCATGCCGGGCATGCGGATGTCCATCACCACGACGTCCGGGCGGAGTTCGGCCGCCTTGCGCACGGCGTCCGCGCCGTTGTCGGCCTCGCCCACCACCTCGATGTCGGGGATATCCGTGATGACCATGCTGAGCGCCGTACGGATCAGGGGCTGGTCGTCGACGAGCAGGACGCGGACGGTCATCCCGCCACCGCCGCTCGCGCGGGCGCGGGCACCGGCAGCCTCGCCGTCACCAGGAAGCCGCCGCCGGGGCGCGGTCCCGCGCTGAACTCCCCGTGCAGCAGGGCGGCGCGCTCGCGCATCCCGGCCAGGCCGAAGCCGCCGGAAGCGGGGTTCGTGACGTGGCCGCGGCCGCTGTCGGCTACTTCGATGATGAGCTCCCCGGCACGGTGGTCGACGCTCACCCGGCAGGATCGGGCGCCGGAATGACGTACCACGTTGGTGATCGACTCCTGGATGATACGGAACGCGGAAAGGTCGACATCGGACGGCAACGGCCGCTGTTCGCCCCGCCGTACGACCTCCACGCGCACCCCTGCGGCGGTGGTGGCCGCGGCGATCCTGTCGAGATCGGCGAGGCCCGCCGCGGGGTTCGCCGCAGGGACCGGTGCAGGGCCCGATGCCGGGTCTGATGCCGCGTCCGATGCCGTATCGGCCTGCCGGAGCGCGCCTAGCATCCGCCGCAGCCCCGAGAGAGTCTCCCGGCCCGCCGTCTCCACGGCCACCATCGCCTCGCGCGCCCTGGCGGGCTGGGTCTCCACGACGCGGGCGGCCGCGCCCGCCTGGAGGGCGATGATGCCGATGCTGTGCGCGACCGTGTCGTGCATCTCGCGGGCGATGCGCAGCCGTTCGGCGGTCACGGCCTGTGCCGCCGCCTGTGCGCTCATCCGCCGCGCGTACTCGCGGGACTGCCGCACCGACTTGCCGACCAGCCAGCCGACGGCGGCGAGCAGCGAGTACGTCTGCCACCCCGTCCAGCTGGTGTCGATGGTGTGCGGGAGCTGGACGGGCAGCCCCGACCACTGCCGGGTGAGCGCGTAGCCGGGCAGCACGCAGAGCGAGACGCCGAGGGCGGTCCAGCGGGCGCGGCGCGATCCGCCCGCCACGATGCGGGCCATGGCGACGTCGATCGCCAGGTAGTGCAGGAAGGTGATGCCGGTCTCGCCGCTCGCCAGCGTCGCGGTGAACGTCGCGGCGACGAAGAGGCCGAGTGCCGTCAGCGGCCTCGGGCCCAACAGCCGGGCGGCGCCGCACACGAGGCCGACGCTCGCGGCGACGAGGACCCAGTCGCCCGCGCCGAGCGGCGCGTCGCCGGTCGGCATCCCCGGAATGCCGAACTGCGAACGCAGGGCGTTGGCCAGTCCCACGCACCAGGCAACGGCGGCCCACGCGCCCACGGACGGGCGTTTGAGCAGGGAGAGCGGCGAAAGGGCAGGCATGCGCCGAGGGTAGCCGCGGGTCAGGGCCGCGGGCATCGGACCTGGGCCGTACAACCAGGGTCGACACCCGGGCCGCGGGAATGTCAGTCCTGGCCCGACGACGCGGCAGGTGCCCTCGCGACACCGTGGTGAGCGTGATCGAAGTCAACGAACTGACGAAGCGGTACGGGACGGCAACGGCCGTCGACGGATTGAGTTTCACGGTGCGCCCGGGGCGGGTGACCGGCTTCCTCGGGCCGAACGGCGCGGGCAAGACGACCACGCTGCGCATGCTCCTCGGACTCGTCGGTCCCACCTCGGGCACGGCGGAGGTCGACGGCGTCCCCTTCAGGACACGGCCGCGCGGACTGCGGCACGTGGGCGCCCTCCTCGACGCGGGCGACGTGCACGGCGGGCGCGGCGCACGGGCCCACCTGGCCGCGCTCGCCCGCACCAACCGGATTCCGCGGGCCAGGGTCGGCGAGGTCCTCGCCGAGGTGGGACTCGCGGAGGTGGCGGGGCGCCGGGTGGGCGGCTTCTCGCTCGGCATGCGCCAGCGCCTGGGCATCGCCACGGCGCTGCTCGGCGAACCGCCCGTACTCCTCTTCGACGAACCGCTCAACGGCCTCGACCCGGAGGGCGTGCAGTGGGTCCGCGGCCTCTTCAGGCGCCTGGCCGCCGAGGGCCGCACGGTGTTCGTCTCCAGCCACCTCATGTCCGAGATGGAACACACCGCCGACGACCTCGTCGTCATCGGCCGCGGCCGGCTCATCGCCGCGGAGAGCCTGTCCGCGTTCGCGGCCCGCTCGTCGCGCACGGCCGTGACCGTGCGGACGCCCGACGAGGCCACGCTGACCGGGCTGCTCGCCGCCGAGGGCGCGACGATCGCCCCGGACGGCACCGGGCGGCTCGTCGCGCACGGCCTCGCGGCGCCCCGCATCGCCGAACTCGCCCTGCGCCACCGGGTCCTGCTGCACGAACTGACCCCGCACACCGCGTCCCTGGAGGAGGCGTTCATGGAACTGACCGCCGACAGCGTCGAATACCTCGCGGGAGAGCCCCGATGACCACCACCACGTTGTCGCCTCCAATGACCGGGGCCACCGAGCCGCGCGCCCGCTTCGTGGATCTCGTCGCCGCCGAGTGGATCAAGCTCCGCTCGCTGCGCTCGACCCCCTGGGCGCTCCTGATCACCGCGCTCGCCGTCGTCGCCTTCAACGTCGGCGAGGCGTACGACACCTACCGCTACTGGTCGGCGGAGGAGGCGGACGAGGCGGGCCACCGGGCCCGGTTCATCCGCGACGGCATCCCGCTCCAGGAGGCGTTCACGCCCAACGCCACCATGGTGCTCATGCTCGCCGCGGGTGCCTTCGGGGCGCTCGCGATCGTGGGGGAGTACCGCAGCGGTCTGATCCGCACGACCTTCACGGCCGTGCCCGCCCGCCGTTCGCTGATGGCGGCCAAGGCGCTGGTCGTCGCGGCGGTCACGGCCGCGCTCGGCGTGCTCGTCGCGGGCGCCTCCTTCTGGCTCACCCAGGCGATCCTGTCGGGCAGGGACGCCGGGGTGCCGATCAGCCACCCGGGGGCCTGGCGCGTCGTCGTCGCGTCCGCGCTGCTCGCACCCGTGGCCGCGCTGGCAGGACTGGCGCTCGGCGCGCTCCTGCGACACGCGGGCAGCGCGGTCGTCGCCGCCTTCGTCCTCCTGGTCGTACTGCCCGGCGTGCTCAGCGACGAACGCCACTGGTCCGCCGTGGCCGGTCACACGCTGCCCTACCGGGCGTGGCTGCGCCTGGTCGAGACCGGCGCGCCGCCGTCCCCCTACCCGTGGACCACGGGCGGGGCCTGGCTCGTCCTCGCGCTCTGGCCACCCCTGGCGGCCGCCGTCGCCGTCATCGCCGGGGACCGCCGCGACCTGTGAGCGGCGCGGCTCATGCGGGTGGCACGCGGAGCCGAAGAAGGGGCAGGGAGTCCATGGCCGCCGCCGGGCGGCAGGGAGTGAGGAGAGCGCGTGGTGCGCAGGGGCCTGGTGGCCGTACTGGTGATCGTGGGAATCGCGGCGGCGGTGCTCGCCGTGACGGCCGCCCCGTGGTGGTGGGCCGCGGCGGGACCGCTGCTCGTGGCGGGCGCCGTGGGGACGTACGACGTGACGCAGCGCCGCCACTCCGTGCTGCGCAACTACCCCGTCATCGGGCATCTGCGCTACCTCATGGAGGCCGTGCGCCCGGAGCTCCAGCAGTACTTCATCGAGCGGGACTACGACGGCCGTCCCTACGACAAGGACACCAGGTCCACGGTCTACGAGCGGGCCAAGGGCGTCGCCGACCAGGACCCCTTCGGCACCGAACTCTCCGTCTACGAGCCGGGGTACGAGTTCTTCACCCACTCGATGGCGCCGAGCCCGGTGTCCGAGCACCCGCCGACCGTGCGGGTCGGCGGCCCCGGCTGCGCGAAGCCGTACGACATGGCGCTCTTGAACGTCTCCGCGATGAGTTTCGGCTCGCTCTCCGCCCAGGCGATCCTCGCCCTCAACCGGGGCGCCGCCGAGGGCGGCTTCGCCCATGACACGGGGGAGGGCGGCATCTCCGATTACCACCTGCGGTACGGCGGCGACCTGGTCTGGGAGATCGGCACCGGATACTTCGGCTGCCGTACGTCCGACGGCGGCTTCGATCCGGAGGAGTTCGCCCGCAAGGCGGCGGGCGACACCGTGCGCTGCGTCTCCCTGAAGCTGTCCCAGGGCGCGAAGCCGGGGATGGGCGGGGTGCTGCCGGGAGCCAAGGTCAACGCGGAGATCGCCCGGGTGCGCGAGGTGCCCGAGGGCCGCACTGTGATCTCGCCGAGCTACCACAGGGTGTTCTCCACGCCCCGTGAACTGGTCCGGTTCATCGCCGGGATGCGGCAGCTCGCCGGTGGCAAGCCGACCGGCTTCAAGCTCTGCGTCGGCAGCCGCAGGGACGTCCTCGCCCTGTGCAAGGCCATGATCGAGGAGGACGTCACCCCCGACTTCATCGTCGTCGACGGCGCCGAGGGCGGCACGGGCGCGGCGCCCATGGAGTTCGTGGACCACGTCGGCACGCCGCTCACCGAGGGCCTCGCCACCCTGCACAACGCGCTGGTCGGCAGCGGCCTGCGCGACCGCGTCCGGATCGGCGCGAGCGGCAAGGTGGCCACCGGCGCCGACATCGTCAAGCGGATGATCCAGGGGGCGGACTACACCAACGCGGCCCGCGCCATGATGTTCGCGGTCGGCTGCATCCAGTCGCAGCGCTGCCACACCAACCGCTGCCCGGTGGGCGTGGCCACCCAGGACGCGCGGCGCGCGCGGGCGCTCGACGTCGAGGACAAGTACCTGCGGGTGGCCAGGTTCCAGCGGGCGACCGTGCGCAGCGCGATGGAGATCATGGCGTCCCTCGGGGTGCGCGATCCGGCGCTGCTGCGCCCCTGGATGCTGCGGCGACGCGTGTCGCACGACGCGGTCCGCTCGTACGCGGACCTCTTCACCTGGCTGGAGCCGGGCCAGCTCCTGACCGCGAAGTCCCTGCCCACCGAGTGGCACCGCGCCTGGGACGGCGCGGACCCCGACACCTTCACCCCGTGATCCCGTGCGCCGCGCTGCCAGGAGCTCCCGGCGCCACCTGGATCACCACGGCGTACGAGCCGATCCCGAGCAGCCGTTCGCCGGGCACCTGTTCGCCGCGCGAGGTGTGCAGCGTGCCGATGCCGCCGGACTCCGGGTCGAAGGCGATGTCGCCGACCGTCCCGATCTGGTCGCCGAGCTCCGTCAACAGGCGCTTGCCGAGCGGGTTGTGGACCTCCGGGGACGACGCCGAGGTGAAGCGGGCCGGGGCGGCCGCCTCGACGACGACCGCGTCGGGGCCGACCGCGTGGACGTCCGTCCAGGGGATGACGTCGCCGCCCGACGAGACGTCGGTGAGCCGTAGCGCGGTGATGCCCGCGTGCTCCGGGTCCACGACGAGCCCGGCCACGGTGCCGACGCGCGAGGCGTCGAGGGCGCTCAGGACCGGGCACCCGAGCGTCTGACTGAACAGCATCACGGGGTTCCCTCCGTTCCGGCGGCGTGCTGGCCGCCCTTCTCCATGAGCCGTTTGCGCCCCACCGCGGCGGGCAGCTCGACGATGTCGTCGACCACGTATTCGATGTCGGCCGCGGGGACCAGCAAGGTGTCGCCGGTCATCGCCGGCCTGGCGCCGAGCGGCAGGAAGACCTTCCGCTGGTGCCTGCCGAGCGCCTCCGCGGAGTCCACCTCGATGGCCACCGCCCGGCCCTCCGGGCCCCTCTCGACCACCACGTCGAGCACGGTGCCCACCCGCAGCCCCCGGTCCGTGAGCACCCCTGCCCCGCGCACAGGACCGGCCGCCGTCTCGTCCCACGAGGCGACCGCGGCCCTGTCCTCCAGCGCGTCGGCCGAGGCGATCATCACCGCGTCGGCCCCCAGGGAGCGCACTCCCGCCCACGGCAGGCTCTTGCGCAGCGGCCCGGCCAGCAACCCCCGCCCGGCCAGCGTGAATCCGGCGATCCTGCCGTTGGCCGCGTCAAGCACGACGTCCTTGACCTGGGCGACCGCCTCACCGCCGAGCGTGACCACCGGACGCTTGGTGATCCCCGCCGCGAGCTCAAGGGGATTCAGCGCTCCCGGGTTCATCGCGCCCTCCCGCCTCGCGGCCGCCGTCCGCGCCGCACCACGATCACTCCGCCGCCGCGCCGCCGCGCCTGCGCCCCGAGCACACCGCCCACCAGCACGCCCGCCACGGCGACCACCGCGACGAGCCAGACCCACCACACCATCGCCCGCCTCCCGTTCGAGATCCGGTGAGCCGGTGATCCGGTCGAGGACCACCTCACCGAGGCACCACGAGTACCCGCCGGGGGCCGCTCAAGACCTGGCGCGGACGGCGTGATTCGCCCGATTCCGTGAGCAACTGATGCAAGATACATTCGTGGAAATACGGACATGCGCGCCCGCCAGCGCAGCCTGCTGTGCCACCCGATGGAGAGGCCGATCATGAACATTCCGTTCCTCGACAAGTGGCGCAAGCGGCACTCCGAGACGGAGCGGGCCGAGGGGCTCGCGGCCGCGTTCGACCAGGACCCCGACGGCGTCGCCGAGCTACTCTCCGAGTGCGAGCTGCTGCGCTCCCAGGCCGGTGCCGCCGGGCTCGAACTCGACGACTCCCCGGCCTCGTTGGCCGCGCTCGACCAGCTCCTGCCGCTCTGGCGCGACGACCCGGAACTGCTGCCGTGGCTCGGCAACGACGCGGGCCTGTACCTGGGATCCGTCGTCGTGCGCACGGTGCCCGGCGCCTCCTGGTACGTGTGGCCGGGCGGCAGCCCCGTCGTACGCCTCGCGTCGGGCCGGGAGGTCCCGGTGGTCGAGGCGGGTCTCGACTGGGCGGTGCAGGGCGCCCCCGAGCTGTCCCAGGTCTACGCCGAGGCTTCCGAGACGTAACCGTAATTGCCTCAAATACGGTTAATGCCCATACGTGCGTGTCGTCCCGTAAGTCCCGTTTAAGCGTGGATAGTTTGCGCGGACGTACACAGCTGAGAGTGGGCAGGTCTTGCCATGGCCGTCGATCCGTTGATCGAGCTGCGTGATGTGAACAAGTACTACGGAGAGCTCCATGTCCTCCAGGACATCGATCTCACCGTCGGCAAGGGGGAGGTGGTGGTGGTCATCGGCCCTTCGGGGTCGGGCAAGTCGACGCTCTGCCGGACGATCAACAGGCTCGAGACCATCCAGTCCGGAGAGATCAGGCTCGACGGGCAGCCGCTGCCCGACGAGGGGAAGGGACTCGCCAGGCTCCGCGCCGAAGTGGGCATGGTCTTCCAGTCCTTCAACCTCTTCGCGCACAAGACTGTTCTGCAGAACGTCTCCCTGGCGCAGACGAAGGTGCGCGGCCGCAAGAAGGAGGAGGCGGACAAACGCTCCCGCGAACTCCTGGAGCGCGTCGGCCTCTCCGCGCACGCGGACAAGTACCCGGCACAGCTCTCCGGCGGCCAGCAGCAGCGCGTGGCCATCGCCCGCGCGCTCGCCATGGACCCCAAGGCGCTGCTCTTCGACGAGCCTACGTCGGCCCTCGACCCCGAGATGATCACCGAGGTCCTGGAGGTCATGCAGCAGCTCGCCCGCGACGGCATGACGATGGTCGTCGTCACCCACGAGATGGGCTTCGCCCGCTCCGCCGCCAACCGGGTCGTCTTCATGGCCGAAGGGCGGATCGTCGAGGACCGGTCCCCCGAGGACTTCTTCCTGAACCCGGAGAGCGAACGGGCCAAGGACTTCCTCTCCAAGATCCTCAAGCACTGACGGGGGTGACGTGCTCTTGAAGCGACACAGCAGCATCACGCGTACGACACGTCCGGCCGCGGCGCTCGTCCTCATCGCGCTCATCGCCCTCGCCGCCGCGGCCTGCGGCAAGGAGGGCAGCCCGCCGACCAAGGGCCCCGCCGCGGAGGAGCTCCCCAAGTACCGGGTGGCGAACGGGTTCCAGCTGCCCGGGTCCGGGACGTGGAAGAAGGCCGAGAGCCGCGGCCGCTTCGTCGTCGGGGCCAAGGAGGACCAGCCCTACCTCGGCGAGAAGGACCCGGCGACCGGCAGGTACTCCGGCTTCGACATCGAGATCGCCAAGATGGTCTCGGCCTCGCTCGGCCTGGACCCCAAGAAGATCGAGTTCAAGACCATCGCGTCGGCGAACCGCGAGACCGCCCTGCAGAACGGGCAGATCGACTACTACGTAGGCACCTACACGATCAACGACAACCGCAAGAAGCTCGTCGGCTTCGGCGGCCCGTACTACATGGCGGGCCAGGGCCTGCTCGTGCGGCACGACGAGGAGGACATCAAGGGACCCGACGACCTGGCGGGCAAACGCGTCTGCTCGGCCGCCGGATCCACCCCCTACCAGCGGATCAAGCAGGACTACCCGAAGGCCACCCTCGTCGCGTACGACACCTACTCGGTCTGCGTCGACAACCTGCTGACCTACCAGGTCGACGCCGTCACCACCGACGACGCGATCCTGATCGGCTACGCGGCCAAGGTGCCCGACGAACTCAAGCTGGTCGGCAAGCCGTTCTCCCAGGAGCCCTACGGCATCGGTGTCCCCAAGGGCGACACCGCCCTGCGGTTCGCCGTCGACGACGCGCTCGCGGCCCGCGAGAAGGACGGCGACTGGAAGAAGGCGTACGACGCCACGCTCGGCCTCTCCGGAGTCCCGGCGCCGAAGCCGCCCGCCATCGACCGCTACCCGGCGAGCTGAGGAGGCGTCGTGGACGTACTGACAGACAATTTCTCCACGTTCGGCGAAGGCTTCATCGGCACCGTCGAACTCACCGTCTACGCCTCGGTCCTCGCGCTCGTGCTCGGCTTCCTCATGGCGTCGTTCCGGGTCGCGCCCGTCGGATCCTTCCGGGTGTTCGGCACGGTGTGGGTGACGGTCCTGCGCAACACCCCGCTCACGCTGCTCTTCTTCGCCGTGCTCCTTGGACTCCCGCGCTTCGGACTCGTGCTGCCCTTCAAGGTGTTCGCGGTGCTCGCGCTCGGCTGCTACACCTCCGCCTTCATCTGCGAGGCGATCCGCTCGGGCATCAACACCGTGCCCAAGGGACAGGGCGAGGCGGCCCGCAGTCTGGGCATGTCCTTCGGGCAGACGCTGTCCGTGGTCGTGCTGCCGCAGGCGTTCCGCTCGGTCATCGCGCCGGTCGGCTCCAACCTCATCGCGCTCGCCAAGAACTCGGCGATCGCGGGCGCGTTCAGCGTCACCGAGCTGCTCGGCACGTACAAGACGCTCAGCGAGCTGGGCTACAACATCGTCTGGACCTTCGTCTGGATCGCCCTCGGGTACCTCATCATCACCCTCGCCATCAGCGCGGTCTTCAACATCCTCGAAAAGCGCTGGGGAGTCGCCCGATGAAAGCCATCTCCCACGATTCGACCGCCCTCTACGACGTCCCGGGGCCCAAGACCGTACGGCGGCACAAGCTGTACGGGCTGCTCTCCACCGTGGTCGTCCTCGGGCTCGTCGCCTGGATCCTGTACCTGCTCTTCGACACCGACCAGTTCACGGCGACGAAGTGGACGCCCTTCGAGTACAAGGGCATCCAGGAACTGCTCCTGCGCGGCCTCGGCAACACGCTCAAGGCCTTCGCGATCTCCGCGGTCCTCGCGCTCGCCCTCGGCGGACTGCTCGCCATGGGACGGCTCTCCGACCACCGTCCGGTGCGCTGGGTGGCCACGCTGCTCGTGGAGTTCTTCCGGGCGATGCCGGTCCTCGTGATGATCTTCTTCGTCTTCGTGGCGCTGAAGGTCCAGCCGCTGCCCGCCCTTGTCGCCGGACTCACGCTCTACAACGGTTCGGTGCTCGCCGAGGTCTTCCGATCCGGCGTCAACTCCGTGGAGAGGGGGCAGCGGGAGGCGGCGTACGCCCTCGGCATGCGCAAGACCCAGGTCATGTCGTACGTCCTGGTGCCGCAGGCCGTGCGCGCGATGTTGCCCGCCATCATCAGCCAGTTGGTGGTGGCCCTGAAGGACACGTCGCTCGGTTATCTGATCACCTATGAGGAGTTCCTCCATGCCGGGAAGCTCATCGCGTCGAATCTCGACTACGATTTGCCGTTCATCCCCGTAGTAATGGTGATCTCGCCGATCTACATCGGGATGTGCATGTTGCTGTCGTGGTTCGCCCAGTGGGTGTCCAGGCGTCAGCAGCGCAATCCCAAGACCGAGGCCGCGGACGTCGCCCCGGCCGAACCAGGGACGCTGCTGCCGGGTACGCAGTAGCCAGCAGGGCCAGGCCCACCCGGCAGCAGCCGGTGATCACTGCTCGCGCAGCGGGACGGACAGGTACGACGGGTCCGCCTCGGGCGAGGAGAAGGTCAGCTGCGCGCCGGACGGGTTGTGCTCGATGTAGAGCGGGTCGACCGTGTCGACGACCAGGGCGAGCTTGTGCCCAGCCGGTACGTCGTAGGCCGTGGAGAACAACTCCAGGTCCACGCCGAACGGCTTGCCGGGTGTCTTGCCGTGGAAGGTGTACGGCGCGTTGCTGACCAGCTTGCCGAGGCCGAGCGGGCCCACGTCGTAGAGGTACGCGACGAGGGTGCCGCTCTCCTTGGTGCTGGAGAGCGTGGTGTGCAGCTTCGCCGTCCCGCGGACCCGCTGGGCCGACGCGTACCTCTCGGACTGCCAGACGCCCGCGTAGCGGCGCGGGAGCAGCGGCACCGAGGCCATCGGCGGGATCTTGAAGAACTGGTCGAGGGCGTTGGAGAGGATGGCGATGCCGCCGTTGGCGCCCGAGTCGACGTTCGCGCGGATCGTGGTGTCGCCCGCCATCTCGATCTTCTTGTGGGTCGGTCCGACCGACTTCCAGTCCGGGTAGCCCTCGTAGCCGCCGGTGGACCGGGACTTGAGCTGGACCGGCTGCTCCTTGTCGATGCCGTTGTCCGCGCCCTTGAGGTAGTGGTCGAACCACCGCTGGGTCGAGGTCCAGGTGTCGTTGGGCAGGCCGAGCAGGCCTGTCGCCTCGGCCGTCGCGTGGTCGCCCGGGCGGAACTCCAGGCGCTTGGGTCCGGTGAGGCGCTCGTAGAACTTCGCGTACTGGTTGGGCGGGAAGAGCGTGTCGCCCCAGGCGTTGCCGAGCATGATGGCCGCGCCGTTCTTGTTGATCTGGTCGAGATAGGTCGCGGGGGAGCGCTTCTTGCCCCACGCGATCATCTCGTCCTCCTTGTCCAGGTTGGACCCGAGGAAGTCCTTGAGGGTCCGCTGGAGTTCGGGTCCTGGACGTCCGGTGAGCGCGCCCGCGCCGCCGAGCAGGGCCGCGGCCTGGAAGTGCTGGGTGCGGCCGCTGTAGATGGAGTCGATCAGGTCGCCCCAGCCGCTCATCGCGGCGACGGCCTTGACCCGCTTGTCGTGGCCCGCGGTCAGCAGGCTGATGCCCGCGCCGTACGAGACGCCCGCCATGCCGACCTTCGACGGGTCGGCGGGGGTGTTCTTCAGGGTCCAGTCGATGACCTTGGAGGCGTCGGCGATGTCCTTGGGGCCCGCGGTCTCGATCTCGCCGCCGGACTGCCAGAAGCCGCGGGAGTTGTAACTGACCACGACGTAGCCGGAGTCGGCGAGCTTCTGGGCCTGGGCGACGTATTCGATCTGGGGCATGGCCCAACTGGTGGGCAGCACGATCGAGGGGAACGTCGTGCCGGGCTTCGCGCCCTTCGGGGTGAAGACGTTGGCCTTGAGGACCGTGCCGCCGTCGCCGGGGATGTCGACGAAGCGTACGTCGGCCGAACGCGCGTCGGCGGCGCTCGCGGCCCGCGGCCCGGCGGCCGGTGCCGCCTGCGCCGCCGGGGCCAGGCCGAAGGCGGCCCCGGCGACGAGGGTGGCCGAGACGGCGCCCACGGTGGTCGTGCGCAGGACGCGGTGCGGGTGCGGGTGGCTCACGGGTCACTTCCTCACTCGTTGAAAGTGCAAAGTGACCCGACGGTAACCGCGAATCTTTACCAGGGGTAACCCGTCGGTAAGTTACGCCCCGGTAACGATCTTTGAGGTGGGTGTGCCTACTTCAGCGCGCTCTTCGCCTGCCAGTCCGACCAGGAGATGTTCCACTCGCCGTAGCCGTTGCCCGGGTCGGGGACGCCCTTCGAGCCGCTCCCGGTGACCTCGAAGGGGTCGCCTATCTGGGCCTGGCGGTAGAGCCAGCCCGCGTCGCCGTCGCTCATGCCCACGCAGCCGGAGCTGTGGTTGGTGTTGCCGAAGTACGAGGCGTTCCACGGGGCCGCGTGCGCGTACATGCCCGACCAGGTCAGGCGCATCGAGTAGTCGACCATCTTGTCGTAGGCGTCGCCGAGGCCCACGGTCTCGGAGCGCATGTTGATCGTGCCCTCCTTCGACATCAGGACCGAGGTGCCGCCCCAGGACGCCTTGTCGCCGCCCGGGGTGCCCGCCGACATCGGCAGCGACTTCAGGGTCTTGCCGTCGCGGGTGAGGGTCGCCGTCTTGCTGTCCAGGTTCACCTTGACGACCTGGCTCTTGCCGATGGTGAAGTTCGTCGCGTAGTCGCGGACGAACCAGTCGTTCCCGCCCGAGTCGATGCCGTTGAGGTCGGCGTCCAGCTTCACCTTCGTACCGGACTTCCAGTACTCCTTGGGGCGCCAGTCGACGCGGTCCTTGCCGTCGTAGTTCTTGATCCAGCCCCAGGACCCCTCGGTGTCGTTCGAGGTCGTCACCTTCAGGTGCTTCTCGACCTCGGCCTTGTTGCGCACCGGGTTGTCGAAGGTGATGGACAGCGGCTGGGCGATGCCGACGGTGGTGTTCTTGCCCGGGGCGAGCGTCACCTTGTTGACCTTGTCGGGCTTGGCCGTCCTGAAGGAGTGCTTCGCGCTGCCGCCCTGGTCGGTGGTCGCCTCGACCTGGTACGCGGTGCCGGGTGCGGCCTTGCGCTCCGAGGTCCAGCTGGTGCCGTTCGCCGAGAGCTTGCCGGGCAGCTTCGCGCCCTTGGCGTCGGCGACCGTGACGTTCTTCAGCTTGCCGTCGGCCAGCTTCACCTCGACCGGGCCGCCCGCCTTCGCCTGCTGTCCCGAGAGGTTCACCGAGATCTTCGGTTTCTCGGCGGCCTTGTCGGCGCCGGAGGAGCCGCTGCCGCCCGAGCAGGCGCTCAGGGCGGCGGCAAGGACAGCGACTCCCGCGGTCGCCACGTGGCGGGTGCGAAGGGGGCGTCGGCGGCTCGAAGAGCTCTGGGGGGTCAAGGAAACGTACCTCCGTGCGAATGTGGACTGCACGGAAAGAGTCCTGAAGCCGCCTTCAGGTTGCACGATGTCCGGAAATTGCCTGCTAGATCACAGAAGGCGCCGGATGGTGTCGGCGCACGGTGAGCGCGGCGTCACTTGGCGCGATGGGACGTGCGCGCAGAGGGGGCGGGCAGCGGGGTCTGCGCCGCGCGCGTCACGTCCGCCACGAGCTCGACGACGTCGGGACCGTACGCCTGGGAGTTGACGACCTTCAGGAGCAGCACGAAGGGGTTGTTGCCGTGCTTGCGGGCGAGCTTCTCGTGGTGGCGGGCCAGATAGCGGGTTGCCGCCTGGCTGGTGACCGCGCGCTGGCCGCAGAAGAGGAAGACCGGTCTCGCCTCCTGGCCCTGGTCGGCGGTGAGCCTGGCGAGGATGACGTACTCGGAAAGGCCCGACTCCAGGCGGTAGCGCTCGCTGCCGATCTGGAAGGCGCCGCGGTCCGGTATCGGCTCCGGCTCGGTGTTCACGCGGACGCCGGGCAGGAGCGAATGCATGTGCGCGGCCATCCGGCGATTCGCCACCGGGCTGCCCACGCAGAACTCGGTGCGCTCGCCGAAGCCCTGCTGCGCCGCGTCGTGGGCGACGATCTGCGCGTGCGACCCGCACTCCCTGATGACCCCGGCCAGCTCGATGAGCGCGAACACGTCGTGGCGCACCACGGTGAGCTCGGGCCCGCCCGCGTCGCGGTTGACCACGAGCAGCGACTCGGAGTTCTCGGGCAGCCCGAAGAAGGCCTGCTTGCGGCGGAGCTTGCGCTTCCACAGGTAGGAGCGGGCTAGCCAGCCAAGGACGGCACTGATGCCGACCGCGATCAGGCCGAGGACGATATTGCGCACGTCTTCAGTCATGGGGGCGCATGCTAGCGGGCTCCCGGACCGGTGTTCGAGGAGGTCCTGACGCGGCGGGGGACTCGAAGTTACGCTGCGCAGACGGCTGTTGACTGGAGGTACGGATGCGTCGCGCTGTCGTACGGAATCTGACGCTATTGGCGGTCGGAGGGGTATTGGTGTCGGTCGGTGCGGCCGCGCCCCCTTCGCCTACGCGCTCAGCGGAACCGGCTCTCGCGTCGGGACCGGCATCGGCACCGGAGAAGGTGCCGGTCGCGGTCGGCCACGGAGGCGCTGTCGCCAGCGTCGACGCGGACGCCTCCGCGGCGGGCATCGAGGTCCTGAGGAAGGGTGGCAACGCCGTGGACGCGGCCGTCGCCACCGCCGCCGCGCTCGGGGTGACCGAGCCCTACTCGGCGGGTGTCGGAGGCGGCGGCTACTTCGTCCACTACGACGCCAAGACCCACAAGGTCAGCACCATCGACGGGCGCGAGACCGCCCCGCGCACCGCCGACTCCGGGCTCTTCCTGGAGAACGGCAAGCCCATCCCGTTCGAGTCCGCGGTCACCAGCGGCCTCGGCGTCGGCACTCCCGGCACGCCCGCCACCTGGCAGTCGGCGCTCGACAAGTGGGGCAGCAAACGGCTCGGCACGCTCCTGAAGCCCGCCGAGCGCCTGGCCCGCGACGGCTTCACGGTCGATCCGACCTTCCGCTCGCAGACCGAGTCGAACCAGAAACGTTTCAAGGACTTCCCCGACACGGCCGAGCTGTTCCTGCCGGGCGGGCAGCTCCCGGTGGTCGGCTCGACGTTCAAGAACCCCGATCTCGCGCGTACGTACGAGGAGCTGGGCCGCAAGGGCGTCGGCGCGCTGTACCGGGGCGGCATCGGCAAGGACGTCGTCCGCACGGTGAACAAGCCCCCGGTCGACCCGGCGTCAGGGCGCGTGGCCCGTCCCGGCGACCTCTCCGCCAAGGACCTCGCGGCGTACGCGGTGAAGCGCCAGAAGCCCACGAAGGCCTCCTACCGGGGCCTCGACGTCTACTCCATGGCGCCCTCGTCCTCCGGCGGCACGACCGTCGGCGAGGCGCTCAACATCCTGGAGCGGACCGACCTCTCGAAGGCGTCCGAGGCCGCGTACCTGCACCGCTACATCGAGGCCAGCCGGATCGCGTTCGCCGACCGCGGGCGCTGGGTGGGCGACCCCGCCTTCGAGGACGTACCGACCAAGCAGCTCCTCTCGCAGCGGTTCGCGGACTCGCGGGAGTGCCTGATCAAGGACGACGCGGTGCTCAAGAGCCCGCTCGCGCCCGGCGACCCGCGCCACCCCAAGCCGTGCGCCGCGGGCGACAAGGCGGCCCCCACGACGTACGAGGGCGAGAACACCACCCATCTGACGGCCGCAGACAAGTGGGGCAACGTCGTCTCGTACACCCTCACCATCGAGTCGACGGGCGGCAGCGGCATCACCGTGCCCGGCCGTGGATTCCTGCTCAACAACGAGCTGACGGACTTCTCCTTCGCGCCCGCGGACCCGGCGGTGCACGACCCGAACCTGCCGGGTCCCGGCAAGCGGCCGCGCTCCTCGATCGCCCCGACGATCGTCCTCAAGCACGGCAAGCCGGTGGTGGCGCTCGGCTCGCCGGGCGGCGCGACCATCATCACCACCGTCCTGCAGACCCTCACGGGCTTGGTCGACCGGGGCCTGCCGCTGGTCGACGCGATCGCCGCGCCGCGCGCCAGCCAGCGCAACGCCGCACAGACCGAGCTCGAACCGGGCCTGTGGAACAGCCCGCTCAGGGGTTCGCTCGAATCCCTCGGGCACTCCTTCAAGCAGAACCCGGAGATCGGCGCCGCCACCGGCGTGCAGCGGCTGCCGAACGGCCAGTGGCTCGCGGCCGCGGAGAAGGTCCGCAGGGGCGGCGGCTCCGCGATGGTGGTGCACCCTGCCAAGTGACCCCGGACAGGCCCTAGGAGGCGGGTGACGTCGCGCAGTTCTGCTCCAGTTCGTTCGCGGCCCAGCGGATCGAGGACTCCGGGTCGTCGTGCAGGTACCGCAGCGCGGGCAGTGCCTCGCGGACCGCGGCGAGCTGGGCGTCGCCGCGGCCGCCGCGCGCCTGGCGGACGTCGGCGAGGTCCGCGATGAGCAGCAGGAGCGTGCTGCGGGACATGTTGTCCGGGTCCGTCATCAGCTCGACGAGGAAGGGGATCGCGGGGACCGCGGCGGTCGACGCCGCGTCCTTGGAGACGAGCAGCCGGTACAGGTCGTGGACCGCGTCCATGGCGGTCTTCTTGTCGTCGGACGTGACCTTGCCGATCAGCTCGGGGATCTGGTGTCCTGGCCCGCGGGCGGTCCACAGGGAGCCCCAGTCGACGCCGTCCAGGCGCAGTTGGGGCTTGCGGTACGGCCAGAGCCCGGCGAGGTCAAAGCGGAGCACACCGATGTGCCGTCCGCCTCGGTGACGCGCAAGGTGGCGTCAGGTCGGCCAATGTGTCCGAGCCCAGGTGTCAGACGCGGACAATCCGTCGCCCCAGCCAGGACGTGGGAGATCCACCGAACTGCCCCATAGGGCCCAACTATCCCGCTACCGTGCCTATATGGCGACACAGCAGCTGCTTACAGGTGATGCCGGGTATACCCGGTACACCTACCGGCTGCGCCTGTCGTCCACCGCGCGGGCAGCCCTGGAGGCGGAGTGGGGCCGTTGTCGATGGGTGTGGAACGAGTGCGTGGCCAGGTCGATGGCTGCCAACGCACACAACCGGGCCCATCCCGAAGCCGTGTTGACGTGTGGCCCGGCGCAGTTGGACCGGATGCTGACGGAGGCGCGGGCGCGCACGCCGTGGCCGGCATCCGGTTCTTCGGTGGCGCAGCAGCAGACCATCCGGGACTTCGGTAGATCCCGCGCGAAGGCGCTGAAGGACACTGAGGAACGTCTCCCGGTGCGACAGCGAGCCGGGATGCCTGCCTTCAGGACGAAGCGCCATGGCGAGCCGACACTCAATTACACGCGGCGTGGCTTTCGGCTCCAGGACAGCCGTCTGCATCTGGCGGGTGGCATCGTGCTGACGGTGGTCTGGTCGCGGGAGCTGCCCGCCGTGCCGTCTTCGGTGCGGATCTACCGGGACGGTCTAGGCCACTGGTACGCGTCGTTCGTCGTGCCCGCGCAGAGCGAACCGCTGCCTGAAACCGGGCGGGTGCTCGGCATTGACTGGGGGGTGCGTGAGACCGCGACCACCACCTCCGATGATCATGACCTGCCCCACCCCGGGCACGGGTGCAAGGTCCAGGCGAAGGTTTCGCGCTACGACCGAATGATGGCCCGCCGTAAACCCGCCAAGGACCAGGCTGCCTCGAAGGGGTACCGGGAGGCCAAGCGGCTGCGGGCCAGGGCCTATAAGCAGGTTGCCCGGCAGCGTCAGGACACCGCCCGCAAGTGGGCCAAGAAGGTCGTCAGGGACCATGACGCGGTCGCGGTGGAGGACTTCAAGCCGAAGTTCTTGGCCAGGTCGAGCATGGCCCGCAAGGCCGTGGACGCCGCCATCGGCGCCACCAAGCAGGCCCTGGTTCACATGGCCCGCAAGCACGGGCGGATCGTGCGTCTGGTTCATCCCGCGTACACCACGATGGACTGCGGACAGTGCGGAGCGAGAGCCAAGCACGCCCTGCCGCTGGGTGAACGCGTCTACACCTGCACCGCGTGCGGAGCTGCCTTTCCCAGGGATAAGAACTCCGCGCGCGTGATGCTCGTCAGGGCGCGTCTGGACCCTGCTGGTGCCGAGGGCATAAGTCCGTCCGGAACTCAGTTCCGGACGGCGGCCTGAGCCAGGAATCCCCTCCCGTCAGGGAGGGGAGCATTCAAAGTGCCGTGAGGATCCTGGGACCTTCCTCGGTGATCGCCACCGTGTGCTCGGCGTGGGCGGCGCGGCTGCCGTCGTTCGTGCACAGGGTCCAGCCGTCCGGCGCGGAGTGGTACCCGTCGCCGCCGCCCGCGATCAGCATCGGCTCGATGGCGAACACCATGCCGGGGCGCAGCGGCATGCCGCGGCCCGGGCGGCCCTCGTTCGGCACGGCGGGGTCCTCGTGCATGCTGCGGCCGACGCCGTGGCCCCCGTAGTCCTCCATGATGCCGAAGCCGCCCTTGCGGCAGACGGTGCCGATGGCGTGCGAGATGTCGCCGATGCGGTTGCCGACGACGGCCGCCTCGATGCCCGCCGCCAGGGACTGCTCCGCCGTCTCGACCAGGCGGACGTCCTCGGGGCGGGGGGTGCCCACGATGAAGCTCATCGCGGAGTCGCCGACCCAGCCGTCCAGCTTCGCGCCGAAGTCGATGGAGACCAGGTCGCCGTCGCGCAGCCGGTAGTCGGTCGGGATGCCGTGCACGATCGCGTCGTTCACCGAGACGCACAGGACGGCGGGGAAGGGCGTCGGGGCGAAGTGCGGCCGGTAGCCGAGGAAGGGGGAGGACGCGCCGGCCTTGCGGAGCACGGCGTGCGCGGCCTCGTCCAGGTCGAGCAGGGAGACGCCGACGGCGGCCGCCTCGCGCGCCGCGGTCAGTCCTTGCGCCACGATGCGGCCCGCTTCACGCATCGCGTCGATCGATTGTGCTGTCTTGAGTTCCACCATGCCAATTACTATACCGGTATTTGAATGGGGGTCCGCTACGATGGGTCCATGGTGCGAAATCCCTTGACCCCTGAGGAGCACGAGCGCGGTGAGCGGCTCGGGCTGCTGCTGCGGGACGCCCGGGGGGCGCGGAGCATGGTGTCGGTGGCGACGGAGGCCGGTGTCTCCGCCGAGACCCTCCGCAAGATCGAGACGGGCCGCGCGCCCACGCCCGCGCTCTTCACCGTGGCCGCGCTCGCGGCCGTGCTCGGACTCTCGCTCGACGAGATCGTCGTGCGGTGCGAGCTCGTGCCCGTGTGACTCTTGTGCGGACCCCGGAAAACTGCGTGTAGTCGTCCCGTAACACGACTGGTGTTATCTTCCGGACCGGAAGACTCCAGGCTCCACGGGGCGGTGCTGGTCGAATGGCAGTGGGACAACTCCCGGATCAGGTCAGGGAGTTCGCGAAATACCTGAGAGAGCTGCTGGCGCGGCTCGATCAGGGCGCGGGCTGGTGCGGCGTGTTCTGGCAACGGGACCCGGACGGCATGCGCGCCTGTCTGGACGGCGCCGAGGTGCCTCCCTGGGACGTGGTGCAGGCGCTGCTCCACGACCTCGCGGCGGACCGGGGCGTGCCCGAGGCCGAGCGCGAGACCGGGCATGCCCGCGTCCTGCACCGCGCGTCCCTCACCGCCTACGACGCACGGCCCGGCGGTCGCGAGCTGCTCGGCGAGCGGCTCGACATGATGCTCAGGGAGCAGCGCTACGCGACCGAACGCCAGGCCGAGCTCACCCGGCAGCTCACCGAGGCGACGGGACCCGACGAGGCGGACCGCGTCAACCTCGACCTGGCATGGGTCCGCGACGACCACGAACGGGCCACCGCGCGCTGCGTGGAGCTCCAGGAGCGCCTGGACCGCCTGGACGCGGCGCGGCGGCCGTCGTGGGTGGACCTGAGCAGGACGGACGGGGTCGGTTTCGGAGATCCGTCCGGCGCTTTCGGCGGGGCCGATGCCGAGGACGACTTCGGGAGCCCGTTCGCCCCGGCCGTCGCCCACGCGGACGTCGAGGAGGCCGGTGACGCGGAGCCCCGGGTGCCCGAGCAGGCGGCCGCGCCGGTGCCCGAGGGGCGCTCCCGCAGGCGCGCCAAGGGGGGTGCCCGGTTCGCGGGGTTCGGCGGCGGCGCGGACGCTGACCCCGAACCCGGCCCCGAGGGGGGTGCGGCGGGGCCGCCCGCGGCTCCCCGTGGTGCCCGGTTCGCGCACACGGGGCCCATCCCGGCGCCGGACCACGAGGGCGTGTTCGACCCCGGGCACGACGGGCGCGGTGGCCACGACGAGCCCGACGGCGGCTTCGCGGACGAGGACGAGCGGATCACGGTCACCACCGTGCGGGAGCTCGTGCGGCTGCGCGGCGAGGGCCGCAGCGGCGAGGCGCACGGCGTGCTCGTCGAGGCCGCGGGCTGGCCCGCGGCGCGGCTGCCCGAGCTCGCCGGTGAGCTGCACCGCGCGGGGCTCGGCGCCGACTGGGCCACCCTGCTCTGGGAGGTCGCGTCGCTGCCGCCGGACCGCCTGGTCGCCGTGGCCGACGCGCTGGCCGGGGCGGGCCGCGCCGACGACTGCAGGAAGCTGCTGCGGCAGGGCGTCGCGCGCCCCGCGCCCGAGATGGCGGAGGCGATGCTCGGGCTGATCGACGCGGGCCGCGAACGGGAGGCCCGCGCGCTCCTGGACTCGTACCTGCGCGTGCGGACGCCCGAGGACGCTGCGCGCTGCGCGCACACCGATCCGAACCGCCTCATACCCCTGCTCCTGGAGACGGCGAAGGCGGTCTCCGACGAACACCACTGGGACCTGGTGCACGCACTGCGCGTCGCGGGGTTCAGCGCCTGACCCGGTCCGTTTCCCCGCGGCCGCGGTCCGCTTCTCGCCCGCTCGGGTGCGAAACGTGATCGACTCAGCCGGTTCACGACGATGGTCTTGCTCAGCCCGTCGGCGGAGGCTTACGTTCTCCTATCTACGCATCAAGTCTACGTGCGTAGAAGCTCTCTGACGTCCTCTCAAGGGCATGTGAAGGAGCAGCTCATGGTCAACGTCGTACGCGCCGCACTGGTCCAGGCGACCTGGACGGGCGACACGGAATCGATGATCGCCAAGCACGAGGAGCACGCCCGCGAGGCGGCCCGTCAGGGTGCGCGGATCATCGGCTTCCAGGAAGTCTTCAACGCCCCCTACTTCTGCCAGGTCCAGGAACCCGAGCACTACCGCTGGGCCGAGCCCGTGCCGGACGGGCCCACCGTGACCAGGATGCGGGAACTCGCCCGCGAGACCGGCATGGTGATCGTCGTCCCCGTCTTCGAGGTCGAGCAGTCCGGCTTCTACTACAACACCGCGGCCGTGATCGACGCCGACGGCTCCTATCTCGGCAAGTACCGCAAGCACCACATCCCGCAGGTCAAGGGCTTCTGGGAGAAGTACTACTTCAAGCCGGGGAACGCGGGCTGGCCGGTCTTCGACACGGCGGTCGGCAAGGTCGGCGTCTACATCTGCTACGACCGCCACTTCCCGGAAGGCTGGCGGCAGTTGGGCCTGAACGGCGCCCAGATCGTCTACAACCCCTCCGCCACCTCGCGCGGCCTCTCCGCCTACCTCTGGCAGCTGGAACAGCCCGCGGCGGCTGTCGCCAACGAGTACTTCATCGCCGCGATCAACCGCGTCGGCCAGGAGGAGTACGGCGACAACGACTTCTACGGAACGTCGTACTTCGTCGACCCGCGCGGCCAGTTCGTCGGCGAGCCCGCCGGAGACAAGGCCGAGGAACTCCTCGTCAGGGACCTCGACTTCGGCCTCATCGAGGAAGTACGACAGCAGTGGGCGTTCTACCGGGACCGCCGACCCGACGCCTACCAGGGGCTGGTGGAGCCGTGACCGATCTGTACGACCGCCACCGGGCGGTGCTGCCCGACTGGCTCGCGCTGTACTACGGCCGTCCGCTCGAACTCACCCACGGCGAGGGCCGCCACGTGTGGGACGCCGAGGGCAACAAGTACCTCGACTTCTTCGGCGGCATCCTCTCCACCATCACCGCGCACGCCCTGCCCGAGGTCACCAAGGCCGTCGCGGACCAGGCGGGGCGGATCATCCACACCTCGACGCTGTACCTCAACCGCCCGATGGTGGACCTGGCCGAACGGATCGCCGCCCTGTCGGGGATCCCCGACGCCCGGGTCTTCTTCACCACCTCGGGTACGGAGGCCAACGACACCGCCCTGATGCTCGCCACCGCGTACCGGGGCTCCAACCAGATCCTGGCGATGCGCAACAGCTACCACGGCCGCTCCTTCACGGCCGTCGGCATCACCGGAAACCGCGCCTGGTCACCGACCAGCCTCTCGCCGCTCCAGACGCTGTACGTGCACGGCGGCGTGCGCGGCCGGGGCCCGTACGCCGCCCTGAGCGACGCCGAGTTCACCGAGGCGTGCGTCGCCGATCTGCGGGACGTGCTCGGGCAGGCGCGCGGGGGAGTCGCGGCCCTGATCGCCGAGCCCATCCAGGGCGTCGGCGGCTTCACCTCGCCGCCCGACGGTCTGTACGCCGCGTTCCGCGAAGTCCTCGACGAGCAGGGCATCCTGTGGATCTCCGACGAGGTGCAGACCGGACTCGGCCGCACCGGCGACCACTTCTGGGGCTGGCAGGCACACGCACAGAACGGCCCGCCGGACATCCTCACCTTCGCCAAGGGCATCGGCAACGGCATGTCGATCGGCGGCGTCGTGGCCCGCGCCGAGCTCATGAACTGCCTCGACGCCAACTCCATCTCGACGTTCGGCGGTTCGCCGGTCACCATGGCGGCGGGCCTCGCCAACCTCACGCACCTCCTGGAACACGACCTCCAGGGCAACGCGCGCCGCGTCGGCGGACTGCTCATCGAGCGGCTGCGGGCGATCTGCGCCCAGCTGCCCGGCGTGCGCGAGGTGCGCGGGCGCGGCCTGATGATCGGCATCGAGCTGGTGCGGCCAGGGACGGACGAGCCGGACCAGGCGGCGGCCGCCGCCGTCCTCGAAGCGGCCCGCGATGGCGGACTGCTCATCGGCAAGGGAGGCGGGCACAACACCAGCGTGCTGCGCGTGGCGCCGCCGCTCTCGCTGACCGTCGCGGAGGCGGAGGAAGGCGCATCCATTCTTGAACAGGCCCTGCGCAGCGCCTAGTTCACCCAGTAGCGCCTGGTTCACACAGAGGAGAGGGAGTGCCCGCATGAGCACCCGCACGCTGATCACCGGCGGTCTCGTCATCACGGCCGCCGAGGAGGTCCACGCCGACGTCCTGATCGAGGACGGCCGCATCGCGGCGCTCGCCTCGGCGGGCACCCAGGAGTGGAGCGCGGACCGGGTCCTGGACGCCACGGGGAAGTACGTGATCCCGGGCGGCGTCGACGCCCACACGCACATGGAATTCCCGTTCGGCGGCACGTTCTCGTCGGACACCTTCGAGACCGGCACCCGGGCGGCGGCCTGGGGCGGCACCACCACGATCATCGACTTCGCGGTGCAGTCGGTGGGGCACTCCCTGCGCGAGGGGCTCGACGCCTATTACGCGAAGGCGGCGGGCAAGTGCGCGATCGACTACGGCTTCCACATGATCGTCTCGGACGTCGACGAGTCGTCGCTCAAGGAGATGGACGGACTCGTGGGGGAGGGCGTGACCTCGTTCAAGCTCTTCACCGCGTACCCCGGGGTCTTCTACAGCGACGACGGGCAGATCCTGCGCGCGATGCAGAAGGGCGCCACCAACGGCGCCCTGATCATGATGCACGCGGAGAACGGCATCGCCATCGACGTCCTGGTGCGGCAGGCGCTCGCGCGCGGCGAGACGGATCCGCGCCACCACGGCGAGGTGCGCAGGGCCCTCCTGGAGGCGGAGGCGACACACCGGGTGATCCAGCTCGCCCGGGTCGCCGAGGCGCCGCTCTACGTCGTGCACGTCTCGGCCGAAGAGGCGCTCGCGGAGCTGGTGGCCGCGCGGGACAAGGGACTTCCGGTCTTCGGCGAGACCTGTCCGCAGTACCTGTTCCTGTCCACGGACAACCTCGCGGAGCCGGACTTCGAGGGCGCCAAGTACGTCTGCTCGACCCCGCTGCGCCCCCGGGAGCACCAGGCGGCGCTCTGGCGCGGGCTGCGCACCAACGACCTCCAGGTGGTCTCCACGGACCACTGCCCGTTCTGCTTCACGGGCCAGAAGGAGCTGGGCCGTGGCGACTTCTCGAAGATCCCGAACGGCATGCCGGGCGTCGAGAACCGCATGGACCTGCTCCACCAGGCCGTGGTGGACGGCCACATCACGCGCCGCCGCTGGATCGAGATCGCCTGCGCGGCCCCGGCCAGGATGTTCGGCATGTACGGCAAGAAGGGCACGATCGCACCGGGCGCGGACGCGGACGTGGTCATCTACGACCCGGCGGCCGAGCAGGTGATGTCCGCCGCGACGCACCACATGAACGTGGACTACTCGGCGTACGAGGGGAGGCGGGTCACCGGGCGGGTCGAGACGGTCCTCTCGCGGGGCGAACTGGTCATCGATCAGCGGGAGTTCACCGGGCGGGCCGGGCACGGGGCGTACGTCTCTCGCGGTATGACTCAGTACCTCGGCTAGGCGCTTGTTCGTAAGCCGCGGGTATTTCGTGGCTGGTCGCGCGGTTCCCCGCGCCCCTTGCGGGGCCCGGAGTCAGACCAGCAGCCCCTGCTCCAGCCGCGCCGCCATGTGATTGCGGGCGGGCTTCCCGCTCGCGGTCCTGGCGATCGCGCTGCGCGGCACCTCGACGACGGATCGCGGGGCGAGTCCGAAGTCGGCCGCCACCCGGTTGGCGATCTCGGTGGTGTCGATCTGCCGGGACCGCTCGGCCACGACGACGAGGGCGAACGACTCGTCGTACGGCAGGGCCACGCACTCGGCGACGCCCGGCACCTGTGTCGCCACCTGCTCGACGTCGGCGGCGAAGACGTTCACGCCGCTGACGCTGATGCGGTCGCTCCTGCGGCCGCTCAGATAGAGCCTGCCGGCGCGCAGGCAGCCCACGTCGCCCGTGTCGAACCACGTGGTGCGGTGGTCGGTGGTCCCGTCGTACCCGTTGAACAGCGTGGCGCCGCGCAGCTGTACGGCGCCGACCCGCTCCTGCGGGCACTCCCTGCCCGACTCGTCGACGATCCGCAGGTCGAGCTCGGGCATGGTGGTGCCCAGGCACGCGGTGGTGACGGGCCCTTCGGTGCGAAAGCTCGTCCCCGGGTCCGTGTAGCGGTGCGAGGTGGCCATCAACGCGGCCTCGGCCAGGCCGTAGCAGAACACCAGTGCCGTCGGGTCGAAGCCCCAGCGGCGGGTCGCGCCCACGAAGGTGTCGACGGACGGCTTGCGGATGGGTTCGGCCCCGCAGAAGACCGTGCGCCAGGCGCCGAAGAGGCTCGGGTCGAGCGCGTCCTGCCCGGCGGCCTCGCCGATCCGCGCCGCCAGATAGCGCAGCATGAAGTCGGGGAAGGCGCTGTGCACCGACTCCGCGTCACGGACCAGGCGCAGGGCGGCGAGCGGCCTGCGCAGGAACGTGCCGGGCTCCTCGACGACCAGGTCGATGCCCTGGACCAGCGAGGTGAGCACCCCGATGAGCCCCATGTCGTGATGGAGCGGCAGGGCGATGAGACCGGCGTGGCCCGGCTTCATGCCCGCGACGTCGCGGATCGCCGCGATGTTGCCGAGGACGGCCCGGTGGCTGAGCGGGATGGGCCGCGGCATGCCGGTGGAGCCGCTCGTGTACTGGATGAAGGCGAGGTCCTCCGGGCCGCCGGGGGCGGGCCCCGGCGCGTCCTGCGGGCGCAGCACGAGCTGGAGTTCGGTGAGGCCGTGACCGGAGACGCGGAAGCCGTGGCGTGCGTCCTGCTGCCGCATCACCGTGGCGAAGTACTGCGTGAGGATCGCCCCGGGGACGTGCGGTTTGACGGAGACCGGGACCGCGCCCAGGTGGATCAGGCCGAGCAGGGCGAGCACTCCCTCCCTGGAGCTGGCGATGCGCAGCATCACCCGGTCCCCGCGGCGTACGCCCTGTTCGGCGAAGCCACCGGCCGCCGCGGCGATCTGCGCGGCGAACTCGGGGTACGTCAGGCGTTCGCGCCGGGCGGAGGTGCCGAAGGTGACGGTGGCCTGCGCCCGGTGGGCCTGCCCCGCGATGGCCTCCTGCAAGGTGGTCGCGATCATCGGTCCCCCTCCGGGAGGTCGAGCAGTGCGGCGAGGTCGGCCCGCCGGATCCGCTTGGTGTCGCGGTCCACGAGCCCGAGCCTGACCCGGCCCCTGGCCACGACGGTGCCGTCGGTCCGCTCGACGTCCTGGGTGAGCGTGAAGCTGTACGCGGAGCGTTCCGCGAGACAGGTGCGGACCACGAGCCTGCCGACCGGGTCCCAGTCGACCGCCTTGAGGTAGTCCAGCTGGAGCTGGAGGACCACGGCGACCGGCGTCCCCTCGCTCAGGTCGCCGCCGAAGGCCCGGCCCCACTCCCAGCGGCCCGTCTCCAACAGCTGGACGTACACGCTGTTGTTGAGGTGCCCGGCCCAGTCGAAGTCGTTGGGGCGCAGGGCGACCTCGCAGGCGTGCGCGAGGCGCGGCAGTGCGGCGGTGGTCATGGGGTGTCCCTTCGGTCGCTCGCGAGTCCGTCGCCGGCGGGCCCGGCGGGTCCGTCGCTCGCGGTCCCGGCGAGGAGCACCACCACCGCGCCCGCCAGGTCCCCGGTGTGGCTGATCGAGAGTTCGACGTCGATCCGGCGTTCCCCGCACCACGCGGCGAGCTCTCCGTGCAGCCGGAACCGGGGCTGGCCCGCGGGCCCGTGCACCACTTCGACCTCGGGAAAGGTGTGCGCGGGCCCGCCGCCCAGGGAGCTGAGCGCCTTCACGAACGCCTCTTTGGCCGCGAAGAGACCGGCCAGGGAGGCGTCCGGCACGGGGCGGGCGCGGCAGTGCGCGCGCTCGCGCTCGGTGAACAGGGCGCCACTAGCGAGCAAGTGCCGCTTCTCGCGCAGCTCCGTCACGGACTGCAGATCGAATCCGGTCGACATCGTTCGTCCGAAGGCTGGCGAAGTAGGCACGCTTGAGGTCCTCGTACGACTGGGTGTGGATGCCGGTCACCTCGCGGACCAGGGCGAACACGCTGGTCAGCTTCTTCATGTGGACCGAGCCCTCGTGCAGCGCGTCGTCGCCGAGGCCGAACTCCTCCTCGGCCGTGCGGGTCCGCTCCCACCAGTTGACGAAGCCCTCGCGCTCGGTCTGCGCGTCGCGGGCCGAGCCGAACGTCTCGCCGCCGTCGGGCCGCACCCAGGTGTACGCCATCGAGAGGACGTCCTTGATGGGGTAGACCCCGGACTCGACGAGGGCCTTGGCGAAGGAGGCGAAGTACTGCCGGTGCTGCACCTCGTCCTTCATGATCGTGTGGAAGACGTCGCGCACCAGGCCGTCCTCGGTGGTGCGGGACTGCCAGCCGTACGAGACGCAGGCCTCGATCTCGACGCAGGCCTGGAGGATGCACACCCGGGCGTAGTTGTCGGTGGGGAAGGCGCCCCGGTGCTCGATCACCTCGTCCTCGTCGATCGGGTCGACCCCGGCCATCTCCATCAGGCGGCCGAAGGCGACCTCGTGGTGCGCCTCCTCCTCCAGCCAGTACCGCGCCGACCAGGCCGCGGCGATGTGCAGGACGTTGGCGCCGAGCGGGTTGGACTCGCGGATCTCGTTGGCGAGCTTGACGCCGTCCACGGCGAGCCGGATGCCGGCGGGCTGGGTGGTGAGTTCGGCGCGCGAGGCGTGCCAGAGCGCGGCCTTGTCGCCCTCGGCGGGCCGGTTCAGCTTGCGGCCGTCGAAGAGGTGGTCGGTGCCCCAGCGGCGCTGCTCGTGGTAGCTCTGCTGGACGCGCAGCACATCGCTGACGGTGGCTCCGGCGCGGAGCTCCTTGACGATGTCGGTCATGATCAGCATGGGTCGGGACGCCTTTCCGTTCAGGAGGAGTCAGGAGGAGGCCGTGGCGAGCTGCTTGCCGAGCGCCGACACGACGTCCTCCGCGGTGTGGTCGAGGGTCATCGTCGGCAGCTCCACGTCGTCGTCGACGCCGACGTCGGCGAGTGCGCCGGCGAACGCGTCGAGCAGGTCGATGGAGTTGATGGCGTCCGGCGACGCGACCAGGACGGCGGAGAGCGGCCGTCCGTCGAAGACCTCCTCCTGCGGCAGACCGAGGCGGCGTGCGACGTGGGTCCTGAGTTCGGCGAGCATGGGTGTCTCCCTGTGGGTCGATCGATGGGTCAGTGCTGCGGTGCGGTCGCGGGCGTCGCGGGAGCGGTCCAGCCGGGCGTGCGCCCGAGCGCCGCGAGGACGAGGTCGAGCGTTCCCGCCTCCCTGACCGGGGTCAGGGAGGGGTCGAACTGCGCCGCGGGGCCGAGCCTGCGGTCGTCGTCGGGGACCCGCAGGGCGAAGACGAGCGCGGCCTCGGCGACGTCGTCGCCGAGGCGCGGGTCGATGCCGAGGGCCCGTGCCACGTCCCAGCCGTGCACGACGTAGTCGAGGAAGTGGAACCCGATCGCGACCGAGGCCGGGAAGGTGGTCGCCGTGCTGATCTCCGGGATGGCGAACTCGCTGGTGAGCACGCCGGGTCGGGCGAAGGCGTCGAGGACTTCGTCGGCGGCGGCGCGGTAGGCCTTCACCGGGTCGTCGCCGAGCTCGGCGGGCCGCCAGGCGGAGAGGTCGGAGCCGCGGCCCGCCGCGGCGGCCGCGAAGCCGCGGTGCTGTCCTGTCATGTGCGCGACCAGTTCGCGCAGGTTCCAGTCCGCGCACGGGGTCGGCGCCGCCCAGTCCGCGGGAGTCGCCTGGTCCAGGATGCGTGCGCTCTCCAGCACTGCCGTCCGGTCGAGCTTCCGGATATCCATGCGGATCCTTTCGGCGAGTGGTTGTCCCGCGGTCGCTCTCGTGGGGAGCGCGGGCAGAAAAACAATAGCACGACCGTACGTTTAGTTAGTGGTGAAAAGAAAGGCCGAGGGGCCCGGTCGGTCAGGACCGGGCCCCTCGGCCTCGTGCGCGTGCGCCCGCTACCCGGCAGCCGCCTCCGCGGCCTGCTCGGTGATGAACGCGGCCAGCCTGCCGATGCCCTCGGTGATCTCCGCCATGCTCAACGCGGAGCAGGAGAGCCGGAGTTGGTGGTCGCCGCCGCCGTCCAGATAGAAGTCGCCCATCGGCGTCCAGAGCACGCCGTAGTTGCGGGCGGAGCGCTCCAGGGCCTTGGTGTCGGCCACGAACGGGACGCGTACGACGAGGAAGAAGCCGCCGTCGGGACGGTTCCACTCGACCCCGAGCTGCTGCCTGCGCTCGGCGGGGAAGTGCCGTTCCAGCTCCGCGAGAAGGGCGTTGAGGTTGCCGCGGTAGTAGTCGATCGCCGCCGCGTTGGCCTCGCGGAGCCGGTAGCCCGACTCGACGAGGAGTCCGCCGATGACGGCCTGGCTGATCGCCGACGTGTTCACCGTCGTCATGCTCTTGATCTTGGAGAGCTGGTCGGCGAGCAGCGTCCGCTCGCCCGTCGGGCCCACCACCTCCTGGTCGGCCACCACATAGCCGACGCGCGCGCCGGGCAGCGCGGTCTTGGAGAACGACCCCAGGTGCAGGACGCGGCGCTCGCGGTCCAGGGCCTTGAGGGTGGGCCGCGCGGATCCCTCGCGCACGAAGAACCCGTACGGATCGTCCTCAAGGACCAGCAGGTCCTCCTGGACGGCGATCTCCAGGAGCCGTTCGCGGGCGGCGACGGTCATGCTCGCGCCGGACGGGTTGGCGAAGTCCGGCACCACGTACAGGGCGCGCGGCCGTCGGCCCTGCGCCCTGAGCTCGCGCACGGCGGCGAGTATCGCGTCGGGGTCCGGGCCCGCGGCGCCCTCCGCGACCGGGCGCACCGCGATGTCGAGCAGCCGCGCGGCGCCGGTCACCCCGACGTAGCAGGGCGAGCTGACGAGCAGGGTGTCCTCGGGCCGCGCGAACAGCGCGCGCAGGGTGAGCAGCATCGCCTCCTGGCAGCCGGTCGTCACGACCACCGACTCCGGGCTCACGTGGATGTCCTCGTCGTTGGCGAGGGTGCGGGCGATGAGGTCGTGGATGACGCCGTTGGTGCGGCCGTACTGGAAGAGCTGGGTGCGCACCTGGTCGCGGGACCAGCCGCGCTCCTGCTCCAAGTGGTCGCTGTAGGACCGCAGGTGGCGCGCGAGGTCCTCGGGCTCGAACGTGCCCTCGGACGGTCGGCCGGGGGCGAAGGAGATGGCGTCGGGGAAGCGGGCGACGACCTCGTTGAGGAAGTTCATCGCGTCGAGGACCGGGTCGGTCAGGGAGCCGTGCAGCTCGCCGAGGTCGAGCGCGCCTGACGTGGTGTTCGCGGGAGTCGTGGTGTCTGCCATGGGATCAATCTTCCGTGGTGGCGCCTGCGAAGGCGGTACGCAGGTAGGTGGCGGCCTCTTCGATGGCTCGGCGGCCCGCGTCCAGGGTCCCCGCCATGGCGAAGAAGCCGTGTGCCACGCCCGGGTAGCGGGTCGCATCGACGCGCACGCCGCTCGCCCGCAGGCGCTCGGCGTACTGCTCGCCCTCGTCGCGCAGCGGGTCGTACTCGGCGGTGATCACCAGGGCCTGGGGCAGGCCCGAGTGGTCGGGTGCCCGCAGCGGCGAGACGAGGGGGTCGGGCCCGTCGTCGGGCGAGGCCAGGTAGTTGTCCCAGTACCACTGCACGGACTTGTCGTTGAAGAGCAGCGGATCGGTGTTCTCGCGGCGCGACGCGGTGTCGGCGAGGTAGTCCGTGTTGGGGTAGACGAGCAGTTGAGCCAGGATGTCCGGGCCCTGGGCGTCGCGCGCCATGAGCGAGACCACCGCGGCGAGGTTGCCGCCCGCGCTGTCGCCGCCGACGGCCACCCGCGCGGGGTCGCCGCCGAACCGGCCCGCGTGCTCGACCGCCCAGCGCACGCCCGCGAGGCAGTCCCGCGGCGCGGCGGGGAACTTGTGCTCGGGTGCGAGGCGGTAGCCGACAGCGACGGTGAGGCATCCCGCGGCATTGGCGAGGCTGCGGCAGATCGCGTCACTGGTCGCGATCGAGCCCAGCGTCCAGCCGCCGCCGAAGAAGTAGACGAGCACCGGCAGCGGGCCCTCGCCCGCGGGCCGGTAGACGCGCACGGGCAGCGGTCCCGCCGGTCCCGGTATCGACTCGTCGGTCACCTCCGCCACCGGCTCGGGAGTGCCCGATTCGGCCTGGATGGCGGCGAGATCGGCTGCCCGCGCCTCCTCCAGGGTCATCGTGTACAGGGGGCGGACCCCCTGCTCCGCGCGCTGGTCGTACAGCGCCTGGAGTTGTGGATCGAATGCCATGGTGCCTCCGGACCAGGGCCGCGGTCCGGCGGACCGCGGTGGGTTTCAAGGTGTGTCGGGCAGCAGGGACGGTTCCGTCGAGACGTCGCGGAGACGGTTCAGGATGCCCTCGGCCGCTCTGGCGTAGCAGGTGAAGTTGGAGTGCAGTACGGATTCGGAGTTGGCCATCTCAAGGAGGGCGACCAGCTCGAAGGCGAGTTGGGGGATGTCGGTGTCGTCGCGTACCTCGCCCGCCTTCCTCGCCTCCTCGATCGTCTGCTCAAGGTATTTGAACCAGCTGCCGTGTGCGCCGGCGACCGTGTCGTGGACCTTGCCCTCGCGTGCGTCGTACTCGGCGGAGACCGAGTAGAAGAAGCAGCCGCCGGGGAAGACCCGCTGCTCGGAGTAGGTGAGCCAGCTGGTGCACAGGCTCCACAACCGGCGTATTCCCGAGGACAGTTCGCGGTTGGGCTGCACGACGTATTCGATATAGATCTTGATGGCGGCGCGTACGGTCGCCAGTTGCAGCTCTTCCTTCGAGCCGAAGAGGGCGAAGACCCCGCTCTTGCTGAGCCGGAGTTCACCTGCCAGACGCCCCAGTGACAGCCCTTCGAGGCCTTCCACCGATGCGATCTCCACGGCGCGCCGCAGAATCAACTGTCGGGTCTGGTTTCCGCGTGCGATCCGCCCATCGGTGCGGGTCGTGGTCACGCACCACCTCCTCATTCTCCCTGCGCGGGGGGTCGGTGTCCCAGCGGCCGAGATGCACACCCTACTAAGTGGACGACCGTGCGGACATTGTGCAAGAGTACAGTTACTGTACGGCCGTGCGTTTAGTTTGGTGCACGGGTTGAGTGAGTACGGGGGAGACGAAGAGTGGCGGCGCTGACGTTGCGCGAGTACCGGGCCGAGGCCGAGGGGCGGCTTCCCGCTCCCGTGTGGGACTTCCTCGAAGGGGGCAGCGGCACCGAGTCGATGCTCTCGGCGGGGCGGGCCGCGCTCGACCGGATCAGGCTCCGCCCGCGATGCCTCGTCGACGTCTCCGGATGCGACCCCGGCGTGACCCTGCTCGGCTCGCGGCTCGCCGCACCGCTGGGCATCGCGCCCATGGCGTACCACCAACTGGCGCACCCCGAGGGTGAGTTGGCGACCGCGCGGGCGGCCGGTGCGGCGGGTGCGCTGCTCACGGTCAGCATGTTCGCGAGCCGTACCCTCGAGGACATCGCCGCGGCGGCGAGCGGGCCCCTTTGGCTTCAGCTGTACTGGCTCAGACGGCGGGAGACGCTCGTCGAGCTGGTGCGGCGGGCGGAGGACGCCGGTTATCAGGCGCTGGTCCTGACCGTCGACGCGCCGCGCGTGGCACACCGGCCGCGGGACGCGCGCAATGGGTTCGCCGTTCCCGCGGGTATCCGCGCGGTGAATGTCGACCCGGCCGTCATGTCCGCTTCCCATGGGGGAGCGGCGGGCGAGTCCGCCATTGCGCGGCATTCGAAGGAGCAATTTGACCCCTCCATTACCTGGAGGGATCTTGCCTGGCTGCGTGAGCGCACTTCTCTGCCGCTCGTATTGAAGGGCGTCCTCGCGCCCGAGGATGCCGAGCTGGCCGTGAAATACGGTGTCGACGCGCTTGTCGTCTCGAATCACGGGGGTCGCCAGCTCGATTTCGCGATCCCGGCGGCCGATGCCCTTCCGGGGATCGTCGAGGCGGTGGACGGACGCTGTCGGCTGATCCTCGACGGGTCGATCCGGCACGGCGCGGATATCGCGAAGGCGCTCTGTCTCGGCGCCGACGCGGTATTCGTGGGGCGCCCCGCGCTATGGGGACTGGCGCACTCCGGAAGCGCGGGCGTAGCCGGCGTGCTCCGGGTGCTGCTCGATGAGTTCGAAGAAGTGATGGCGCTCATGGGGGCGGCACGAGTGGGGGACTTCGGGAATTCAGGAATTGTTCATAATTGAACTGATGGTTTGAACGATTCAATCGATTCCCATTCACCGGATTCACCGAGGTGGATGGGGGTCTCGGTATGCCCAAAAATAGAAATGCAAGCGGTTTCTGGAGTCCTACTTGCAAGTAGTAATTTAATAGAAATCATCCCTTGATTACTCGATGGTAGTAAGTAACGATGGAGGCGTCGCCGAGGGAATAACGGTGGATCTGACACCGAGGGGCTGGGGCGACTACCTACCCGACATGTCCTATGGACAGTGCTGTCACCAAGACGTTCGGGTTGTTCGTTGGGGATTTAGATGGGTGGGATTCCAATGGGGGAAACGGCACCTAAAAGGTGCACCGAGGGCGCCTGGGTCGATGACATATTGCTCCAGGGTGATGGGGGGGATGTCGCCCTGCACTTGGGCGAAGCCGTGAGCCGCGCGCAACTCCGCGAGCTCGTCGCCGCCGAACAGGCCCGCTACCAAGCGGCGGGACTCGTCGCGGGAGGCGTGGTCGCGGTGCGACTGCCGCCCTCGCTCAGCTGTATCGTCGCGATGCTCGCCGGCTGGCGTGCGGGCGCCCAAGTGGCGCTGCTCGACTACCGGTTGACCACCCACGAAGTGGGCAAAGCCGTCGCGCGACTGACACCGCAGCTGGTCGTCGAGCCGGTCACCGACGTCAGCGGAACGCTCCGCGGCTTCTTCGACGTCACCACCCGCGTCACCCCCCTGCGCACCGGCCGCCCGGCCGCCTCGCAGCACATCCTGCTCCAGCTCAGCTCCGGCTCCACGGGCCCCTCCAAGGTCATCGGCAGGACCGTGGGCAGCCTCCTCGCGGAGATCGACCGGTACGGCCAGCTCGACGGCTTCCCCCACCGGGGCGAACGCACCGTCGTGCTCGCCTCGATCGTCCATGTGCTCGGCCTGGTCGGCGGACTCCTGTACGGCCTGGCCAGCGGGACCCAGGTGGTCCTGCCCGCGCGCCAGACGGTCGACGGCATCCTCAAGGCCGTCGCCGCGGGCGACGAGCCGACGACCGTCCTCGGCGTCCCCTCGCAGGCGGCGGTCCTCGCCGCCGCGCAGAACCCGCCCAGGCTGCCCCAGCTGCGCCGCATGATCACCGGCGGCGAGCTCGTCAGGGCTGACGTCTGGGAGCGGTTCACCCACGGCTACGACGCCGAGCTCGGCGTCATGTACGGCATGACCGAGGCCGGTGTCATCGCCGCGGACCTCACCGGGTCCACCCGCCCCGGCCTGACCCCCGCACCCGGCATGCGGGTACGGGTCGAGGAGGGCCAGATCCTGCTCGGACTGCCCGAATCCCCGTACGTCGGCCCCTCCGACCCCACCCGGTTCGTCGACGGCTGGCTGCGCACCAAGGACGCGGGCAGCTTCGACGACGCCACCGGACTCCTCACGGTGCTCGGCAGGCTCGACTCGCAGGTCTCCGTCGGCGGGCTCAAGGTGGACCTCTCGGAAGTCGAGGCGTCCATCAGCGCCCTGCCCGGCATCACGGGGGCCGTGGTCGTCCAGGGCACCGGCATCGAAGCCTTCGTGATGGTCGAGGAACGTGCCGTCTTCGACGGCCTCGCCGACTGTCTGGCCGCCCGCCTCGCCCCCTACAAGCGGCCGCGCACCCTGCACGTGCTGCCCGAACTCCCCCGCACCGCGACCGGCAAGCCCGTGCGCAACGCCGACGTCCTCCGCGCGGCCGCGCGGTCGGCCGCCGGTGTGTGACCGGTTCAGCCGAGTTCAGCCCAGCTCCGTCGGGCACACCTCGCGGACATCGAGACGCACGCCGTCGGCGCACGAGGCACTCCCGGTGCCCCCGTGCAGCGCGACACCGATGACGTGCAGCCCGCCGCCCACCACGACAGCCGCGGACACGACACCCGGATCACCGGGCAGCCGCCGCGGCACCGACGGAGCGTCGTTCCCCGCCGGCCACTGTCCGGGCAGCGGCACCCGGCGGCTCATGCCGCCCTGCCGCAGGCCCTGGCCGAGCGCCTTGCCGACCGACTCCTTCTGCGTCCACAGCCACAAGAACGCCACTGACTGATCGTCCTCGGGCAGAGCCGTGACCCACGCCGCCTCGGCGGGGTCCAGCCACGCCCGGGACATCGCCGCGGCGCGCAGTCGCCGCACCACTTCCACATCCACACCCACGGGGGCAAGGCCGGTCACCGCGACGGCCAGCGCCCCGCGAGCGTGAGCGACGCTGACGTGCAGCGACTTGCCTGCGCCGCCCAGGACCGGGCGGCCACCGGCCTCGTGCTCCAACCAGATCTCGGACGGCGCGACACCCAGCAGACCGGCCGCGGCCCGCACCACCAAGGTGTGCGCCTTGCGCCGCTCGTCGCCGTCCGTGGTGCACCACAGCACCGTCACCGTGTCCGGGGAACCGCCCGGGTGCCTGTCCATGAAGAGGGAGTCAATCAAATGTCCGCTGAGGTTGAGAAGTTCATCATCGAGGCCCTTCAGAACATGAACTACGACGTTTCCGACGTAACCGGCGAGACCCCGCTCGGCCCGGCGGGCCTCGACCTCGAGTCCCTCTCCGTCGCGGAGATAGCCATCCAGGTCGAGGACACCTACGGCGTGAAGTTCGAGGAGGACGAGATGGAGACCGTCGCGCTCCTGACCGTCTCCGGCCTGGTCAAGGAGATCGTCGAGCGCGCGTCCGCCGCCGCGACGGCCGGGTGAGCCCACGAACCGTCCTGGCACGCCGGGCGAACCCTCCCCGCCCCGGTGCCCACGGCAGCGGGCGGGAGGGAGTGTCCCGCGGTCGGTGAGCGAGGCGGGCCGACGCGCCGCACCTCGCCCGCCGCACCCCTCGCTCACCCAGCGTCCGTACGCCAAGAGCACGATCCAGATGAGTGGAGACACCGGGGAATGAATCCCAAGAACGAGCGCGCAGAGCTCGCCGGCGACCAAGGTCTCGGCGTCGGCAACGTGCTGACCACGCTGCTCGAGCGGGGCACCGGCCTCGACGCGCCGAGCATCACCTTCGACACCGAGGTCGACGGGCACCCCGCCTGGCAGGCCCACACGCTGGCCGAGCTGGGGGAGCGGGTCACGGCGCGGGCCGCGGCGCTGCACGCCCTCGGCGTCCGGCCCCGTGACGTGGTCGCCGTCTTCGTGACCGCGGGCGCCGACCAGGTGCTCAGCTACCTCGCACTGACGCGCGTCGGCGCGATCCCCGCCCTGGTCAACGGCCGCGTCCCGGCCGAGCAGGCGGGCGAGTACATCAAGCGGCTGCGAGCCGTCGGCGTCATCGCCGACACCGCGCACTGGGACTCCCTCAAGGACCGGGACATCGCCACGCCGCTCCTGGCGGACCCGGCGGAACTCGGCAAGGGCGACCCGGCCGCCGCCCCCAAGCCCTACCGCCACCACGGCAACGAGCCCGCGGTCATCACCCACTCCTCGGGCACCACGGGCCTGCCCAAGGCCGTGATCCACTCGCACCACAGCCTCTTCGCGGCCATCCGTCACCGGCTCTCGCTGCCCAAGGGCCAGGGCATCGAGCGGATGCTGGGCGCGCTGCCCTCGGCCCACGCGGCCACCGTCATCGCGGTCAACCTCGCGCTGACCAACCGTACGCAACTCGTCGTGCTCTCCCAGCAGTCCGGCGGTCCGGTGCTCGACGCCATCGAGTCCTGGCGGCCGCACGCCGTGCTCGGCTTCGCCACCACCTGGTCGGAGCTCGCGGGCCAGGACCTCGGCGCGCGCGACCTGGACTCCGTGCGCACCTGGTGGAACACCGGGGACTGCGCGCACGAGGCGCACATCCGCAAGCTCATCGCCGTCGGCATGCGGGAGTCCGTCACCAGCGAGGGCCGGGTCCGTACGAAGGGCTCGTTCTTCGTCGACGGCCTCGGCTCGTCGGAGATGGGGCACTCCCAGTTCCACATCACCCACACGCCCGAGACCAGCCGCTACGGCCGCTGCATCGGCAAGCCGCACGCCTTCTCCGACGTGGCGGTCGTCGACGACGACGGCGAGAAGCTCGACAGCGGGCAGGTCGGGCAGCTCGCCATCAGCGCGCCCACCCTGTCGCTCGGTTACTGGAACGACTCGGTGACCACCTACCGCACGCGCAGGGACGGCTACTTCCTCACCGGCGACCTCGTCTTCCGTGACGAGGCCGGGTACTACTACCACGTCGACCGCATGGTCGACTCCGTCGAACTCGCCGACGGCAAGCGGCTCTTCACCATGCTGTGCGAGGAGCAGGTGCTCGCGGACTGCGCCGACGTCCTGGAGTGCACCGTCGTCGCCGTGAAGAAGGACGACCAGGTCGTCACCTCCGTCCTGCTCTTCCTGGACCCCAAGGCCGACCAGGACGCCGACCGCACCGCCGAGGTGCTCGCCGCCCTGGAACCCCACGTGGCCGCCACCGTCGACCGCGTGGTCGTCGTCAGCCCGGACCGCATCCCGCTCGGCGCGACCGGCAAGGTCCGCAAGATCCTGCTGCGCCAGCGCTTCCTCGACGGCGAACTGCTCTCCGCCAAGGGCACCGCGGGGGTGGCGGCATGACGCACTCCACCGCCGGATCCGGCGCCGTCGTCACCGGACTCGGCGCCTTCACCCCGCTCGGCCGCGGCGCCGCGGCCAACTTCGACGCCCTGTGCCACGGCAAGTCGGGCCTGCGCAGGCCGCCCGAGGACCACCTCCTGGCGGGCAGCGTCGACGTCGCGGGCATCGCCCCCGCGATCGAGGCGCGCGAGGTCCTGCCGCCCAGCGAGGGCCGCCTCGTCGACCGCTACGCCCTGATGGCGCTCGCCGCCGCCGACGACGCGCTCGCCGACGCGGGCCTGGTCGTGGGCCGTGACGTCGACCCGCACCGGGTCGCCGTGATCGTCTCCAGCGGCGCGGGCGGCCTCTCGACGTACGAGGCACAGGCGCAGGCCAGGGCCGAGCGCGGCCCGACCGCGGTCAGTCCCTATCTGCTGCCCGGCATGCTGCCGAACATGGCGGCCGCCCGCATCGCCATCAAGTACGGGATACGCGGCTGGAGTTCGGCGATCGCCACCGCCTGCGCCGCCGGTGCTCACGCCGTCGTCGAGGCCGCCAGGCTGATCCGCTACGGCGAGGCCGACGTGGTGGTCTGCGGCGGCGCGGAGGCCCCGCTCAACCCGACGTCCGCCCTCGCGTTCGCGCACGCCAGGGCCCTGGCCCACGGCTGGGGCGAGGACCCCGAGGCGGCCAGCCGCCCCTTCGACCGGCGCCGCAACGGCTTCGTGCTCGCCGAGGGCTCGGGCGTCCTCGTCGTCGAGCGCGTCGACCACGCCGACGCCAGGGGCGCCGCGGGCTACGCCGACCTGCTCGGCTGGGGCGCCACCACCGACGCCCACCGGCCCACCGCGCCGCGCCCCGACGGCGACGGAGCCGCGCACGCCATGCGCGGCGCGCTCGCCACCGCCGGGCTCGCGCCCGAGGACGTCGGCTACATCAACGCGCACGGCACGGCCACCAAGCTCGGCGACGTCGCGGAGACGAAGGCCGTCCGGGCCGTGTTCGGCGAGAACGCCCCCGCCATCAGCAGCACCAAGTCG
Source organism: Streptomyces kanamyceticus (assembly GCF_008704495.1). Lineage (NCBI taxonomy): Bacteria > Bacillati > Actinomycetota > Actinomycetes > Kitasatosporales > Streptomycetaceae > Streptomyces > Streptomyces kanamyceticus. The sequence goes on along the minus strand of NZ_CP023699.1, from coordinate 1,809,991 downwards.
ATGACGGGACACCTCCTGGGCGGATCCGGCGCGGTGGAGGCGGCCTTCAGCGCCCTGGCGATCTCCCGGGGCGTCCTGCCGCCGACCCACAACCTCGACGAGGTGGACCCCAACTGCGACCTCGACCACGTGCGGGGCGAGGCGCGGCAGCAGCGAGTGGAGGCCGCGATCTCCAACTCGTTCGCCTTCGGCGGCCACAACGTCAGCCTGCTGCTCGGCACGGCCAGCAGCCGCAAGAAGCGCTAGAGGAAAGGGAATCGTGAACATCGGAGCTGTAGACCACATCGAGTTCTACGTCGGGGACGCCCAGCAGTCGGCGTTCTTCCTGTGCACGGCGTTCGGGTTCCGCGTGTGCGGTCAGGCGGGCCCCGAGACCGGTCAGGCCGACCGGCGCTCGCTGCTCCTGCGCCAGGGCGGCATCGAGGTCGTGCTCACCTCCGCGCTGACCCCCGAGCACCCCGCGGCCGCCTACGTGGCCCGGCACGGCGACGGCGTCGCCAACATCGCCTTCGAGGTCACCGACGCCGCCAAGGCGTTCGCCCTCGCCGTCGAGCGCGGCGCCCTCGCCGTCGAGCAGCCCCGGACGCACACCAAGGAGGGCACCGAGGTCGTCACCGCCTCCGTGCTCGGCTTCGGCGACGTCGCCCACCGCTTCGTGCAGCGCACCGGCGACCGGGCCGAGTTCCTGCCCGGCGTGATGGACATCTTCGCCGAGGACCCGGACGAGGGCCCGCACCTGCTGAACACCGTGGACCACGCGGCGATCTGCCTGCCCGCGGGCCAGCTGCGCCCCACGGTCGCCTTCTACGAGAAGGTCTTCGGGTTCACCCAGATCTTCGAGGAGTTCATCGAGGTCGGCGAGCAGGCCATGGACTCCAAGGTGGTGCAGAGCCCCTCGGGCAAGGTGACGTTCACCCTCATCGAGCCGGTCACCGACCGCAAGCCGGGCCAGATCGACGGCTTCCTCGCACGGCACGGCGGCGCGGGCGTGCAGCACCTGGCGCTCCTGGCCGACGACATCGTCACCGCGGTGCCCGCCCTGGAGTCGCGCGGCGTGCGGTTCCTGGAGACGCCCGACGCGTACTACGACGAGCTGGAGGAGCGCCTGGGCCGTCCGGACCTGAAGATCGAGGACCTGCGGCGCACCAACGTCCTGGTCGACCAGGACCACTGGGGTCAGGTCTTCCAGATCTTCACCCAGTCCCTGCACGTCAGGAACACCTTCTTCTGGGAGGTCATCGACCGCCACGGCGCCCGGACGTTCGGCAGCGGCAACATCAAGGCCCTCTACGAGGCCGTGGCCCGCGAGAAGGCGACCGCCTGACGGGCCCGGGCCCGTAGCGCGCGCCTTCCCGTTGCCCGCATTCCGCAGTACCCGCAGCACTGCGGCGCAGCACCCTCACCACCCTCAGTACGACCTGCGCCGCAGCATCCGCATCGCAGCACTCGCACCGAAGGAAGACCCGTGACCGTTCACGATGCCACGCTGTTCGAATTGACGGAGGAAGAGCGCGAACTCCTCCCCACCGACGAGGACGTCCTCTTCTACGCCCAGCACGGCTGGTACCTGTCCAAGAAGCTCTTCACCGACGAGGAGATCGACCTCCTGGAGTCGGCGAGCGAGAACTTCTACGCCGGGCACCGCGACCGCACCCTGCCCGTCCGCCCGCCCAAGCTGGCCTACTGGGAGCCGGAGCACGGCCCGGTGCAGCGCCACAACGACTACATCCACTACGAGGACGACACGATCGGCCGCATCCTGCGCAAGCCGCTGCTCGGCGCGGTGGCCGCGCGGATCGCCGAGGCCGAGCGGATACGGGTGTTCCAGTCCACCCTGATCTTCAAGCCGCCGGTGGCCGAGGAGCAGTCGAACATCGTGCCCTGGCACTTCGACCGGCACTACTGGGCCACGTCCACCTCCGAGCGGATGCTGACCGCGTTCATCCCCTTCCACGACTGCGGCGAGGAGATGGGCACGATCACCATGGTGGACGGCAGCCACCTGTGGAAGGAGATGGCGGAGAACGACACGACGTCGCTGCACTTCGCCGAGCGCGACCGCAGCGAACTCGACGAGATGCTCGAGGAGAACGCGAGCTACAACGGCGTCGAGGTCGTCAAGATCCCCGTCCACATCCCCAAGGGCCACGTCAACTTCCACCACTGCCGCACCTACCACGGCAGCGGCGCGAACGTCAGCGACCGCCCGCGCCGCGCCATCTCCTTCCACCTGCAGGACGGCGAGAACCGCTACCGCGACTTCCGCCGCTCGGACGGCACCCAGGTCGCCTACAACCACGACCTGCTGGTGCGCAGGACCGCGGCGGGCACCCCGGACTACAGCGACCCCGAGTACCTGCCCCTGCTGTGGAGCAGCCGCTGATGCGCAGTGCCGCGGTGGTCGGGACCGGCCTGATCGGTACCTCCATCGCCCTGGCCCTGCGGGGTCGGGGCGTGCCCGTCCACCTCATCGACCGCGACCCCGAGGTGGCGCGGACCGCGGCCGATCTCGGGGCCGGTGTGGTCGGGTTCCCGCGCACGCCGGTGGACCTCGCCGTCATCGCCGTACCCCCGCAGCACGTCGCCGCGACGCTGCACGAGTATCAACTGCGGGAACTGGCCGAGGACTTCACCGACGTGGCCAGCGTCAAGGTGCGGCCGCAGGAGGAGGCGGCGGAGCTCGGCTGCGATCTGACCCGCTACCTGGGCGGCCACCCCATGGCGGGCCGGGAGCAGTCGGGGCCGCTCGCGGCGCGGGGCGATCTGTTCCGCGGCAGGCCGTGGGTGCTCACCCCGGCGGCGCAGACCGGTGCGGCGACCGTGCGGCGGGTGCGGGAACTGGCCGGGCTCTGCGGGGCGCGGCCGCTGGTGATGGCCCACGCCGCGCACGACAGGGCGGTGGCCCTCACCTCGCACGCCCCGCACGTGGTGGCGAGCCTGGTGGCCGCCCGGCTCATGGACGGGGACGACTCCCAACTCCAGCTCGCCGGGCAGGGGTTGCGCGATGTGACGCGGATCGCCGGGGGCGACGCGGAGCTGTGGACCGACATCCTCGGCTCGAACGCCACGGCGGTCGCGGAGGTCCTCGCCGAGGTCGCCACCGAGCTCGGCACGCTCGTGGACGCGCTGCGGGACATGGGCGCGGCCTCGCCCGCCGTGCCGCCCGAGCGGTACGGCAGCAGCAGGGCGCACCTCGCCTCCGCCCTGGTGCGCGGGGTGCGGGGGCGCGGCCGGATACCGGGGCTCGCCCCCGGCGGACTGAGCCTGACGGGTGCGGCGGCCGGGAACTGAGGGTCCCTGCGCAGGACCGCGCCGCATGGCCACAACGACTTTCGATTCAGTGGAGAGACTGACTATGACCAGCCGACGGCTCGACGTCTGCCTCATCGGTGCCGGGCCCCGCGGGCTCTCGGTCCTTGAACGGCTGTGTGCGAACGCCGTGTCGGCCCCGGCGGAGACGGTGATCACCGTGCACGTGGTCGACCCGTTTCCGCCCGGTGCCGGACAGGTGTGGCGTAGCGACCAGTCCGCACACCTCCTCATGAACACGGTGGCCTCCCAGGTCACGATGTTCACCGACGAAAGCGTGGAGGTCCAAGGAGAGCTCGCGCCGGGCCCGAGCCTGTACGAATGGGCACGCTTCCTCATCCTCATCGGCCCGATGGACGACCGGCACTACGACGAGCACGTCCTCGCCGAGGCCCGCGCGCTCGGCCCCGACTCCTACCCCTCGCGCGCCTTCTACGGCCACTACCTGGAGTGGGTCTTCCAGCGGGTCGTGAAGACGGCGCCGAACCGGCTGACCACCGTCGTCCACAAGGCCCGTGCGGTGGCCCTGGACGACGAGCCCGGCACGGCCGACGGCGCCGACGGAGCCGAGGGCGGCGCCCAGAGCGTCCTGCTCGACGACGGCACGCTGATCGAGGGGCTCGACGCCGTCGTCCTCGCCCAGGGCCACCTGCCGGTGCGCCGCTCACCGCGCCAGCGCGAACTCGGCGGCTTCGCGCACGCGCACGGCCTCGGCTACGTGGTGCCCGCCAACCCCGCCGACGTGGACCTCTCGCCCGTACAGCCGGGCGAGACGGTCGCCCTGCTCGGGCTCGGCCTGAACTTCTTCGACTACATGGCGCTCCTGACGCTCGGTAGGGGCGGCAGGTTCGAACCGCGCGGCGAAGGGGGCAGGGGCGGCCTCGTCTACCGCGCTTCGGGCCGCGAACCGCGCCTGGTCGCCGGATCCCGGCGGGGCCTTCCCTTCCACTCGCGCGGCGAGAACCAGAAGGGCGCGCACGGCCGCCACGAGCCCGCCGTCCTGACCCCCGACGTGATCAAGGACCTGTGCGAGCGGTCCCGGCGGCACGGCGGCATCGACTTCCGCGGCACGCTGTGGCCGCTGGTCTCCAAGGAGGTCGAGACGGTCTACTACACCGCCCTGCTCACCGGCGAGGGCCGCCCCCTGGACGCCGAACTGCTGCGCACCCGCTACCTGGCGGCCGCTCCCGGCAGTGCGCGGGAGCGGGAGATCCTGGACGCGTACGGCATCGACGCGGCGGACCGCTGGGACTGGGACCGCGTCGCCCGCCCTTACGCGGGGCGGGAGTTCGGCGCGCCGAAGGAGTTCACGGACTGGCTCGTGGACCACCTGCGCGACGACCTCAGGGCGGCCCGCGCGGGCAACGTGGCGGGGCCGCTCAAGTCGGCGCTCGACGTCCTGCGCGATCTGCGCAACGAACTCCGGCTGGTCATCGACCACGGCGGCCTGACCGGCGGTTCGCACCGCGCGGACCTGGACGCCTGGTACACGCCGCTGAACGCGTTCCTCTCCATCGGCCCGCCCGCCCGGCGCATCGAGGAGGCCATCGCCCTGATCGAGGCCGGTGTGCTGCGGGTGCTCGGCCCCGACGTGCGGGCGGCGACGGACGACTCCGCGCGGGCGTTCACCATCGAGTCCGCCGCCGTGCCGGACTCGCTGACCTGGGCGACCACCCTGATCGAGGCCCGCCTCCCGGAGATCGACCTGCGGGTCACCGCCGATCCCCTGCTGCTGCGGCTCCTCCAGGAACGGCAGTGCCGCTCGTACGAGGTGACCGACCCCGACGGCTCCGTGTACGAGACGGGCGGACTCGCCGTCACCGACGCGCCGTTCCACCTGATCGACGCGGCGGGCCGGGCGCATCCGCGGCGCTTCGCCTTCGGCGTGCCCACCGAGTCCGTGCACTGGGCGACCGCGGCGGGCATCAGGCCCGGCGTGAACTCGGTGACGCTGCAGGACTCCGACGCCATCGCCCTCGCCGTACTCGGCCTGGGCGGGGGCGCCCGCCAGGACAGCGAGATGATCGGAGAGCTGACAAGGTGACCAGCACCCTTCCCTCCCTCGACGCCGGGCTGCTCAGCCCGGTCCGCGCGGGTACGCCCGCCGAGGCCGCGACGTCCGACGGCGCCTGGCTGCAGGCGATGCTCGACGCCGAGGCGGCCCTCGTCCGGGCCCAGGCCGCCCTCGGCAACGTGCCCGCGCAGGCGGCCGAGAGCATCACCGCGCTGGCCCGCGCCGAACTCCTGGACCTGCGCGAACTCGCCGTGCTCAGCAGGGGCGCGGCCAACCCGGTGGTCGCCCTGGTGCAGGCGTTCACGCGCCTGGTGGCCGACAAGGACCCGGCGGCCGCCGACTACGTGCACCGCGGCTCCACCAGCCAGGACATCTTCGACACCGCGCTGATGCTGGTCGCCGGGCGCACCCTCGCGATCCTGGCGGCGGACCTGGAGCACATCACGGGCTCGCTGCGGGCGCTTGCCGAGGAGCACGCGGACGCGCTGATGGCGGGGCGCACGCTCGCGCTGCACGCGGTGCCGACGACGTTCGGCCTCAAGGCGGCGGGCTGGCTGACCGCGGTGGGCGCGGCGGCGGACCGGCTGCGGGTGCTGCGGGAGGATGGCCTGGTCGTCCAACTGGGCGGCGCGGCAGGAACGTTGGCGGGCTACGTCGAGTACGAGAAGCTGCACAGCGGCGGGGCGCCCACGGACGGCTACGCGCGGCGGCTGACCGACCGGTTCGCCGCGGAGACGGGCCTGAGCGCCCCGGCGCTGCCCTGGCACAGCAACCGGCTGCCGATCGCCGCCCTCGCCGCCGAACTCGCCCTGACCACCGGGGTGCTGGGGAAGATCGCGGTGGACGTGCAGTCCCTGGCCCGTACGGAGGTCGCCGAGGTGGCCGAGCCCGCCGCGGCAGGCCGGGGCGTCTCGTCGGCGATGCCGCAGAAGCGGAACCCCGCACTGGCCACACTGATCCGCTCGGCGGCTCTCCAAGTGCCCGCCTACGCCAGTGTGTTGACGCAGACCTTGCTGTCGGAGGACGAGCGCTCGGCCGGTGCCTGGCACGCCGAGTGGCAGCCGTTGCGCGAGTGCCTGCGCCTGGCGGGAGGCGCCGCGCACACCGCGCGCGAGCTGGTGGCGGGCCTGGAGGTGCGGCCCGCGCGGATGCGGGAGAACCTGGGCCTCACCGGCGGCCTGATCGTCTCGGAGCGGCTCGCGGCGGTACTCGCGCCCGCTCTCGGAAAGGCCGCGGCGAAGGAGGTCATGAGCCGGGCCGCACGGGAGTCCGCGACCTCGGGCCGCCCGCTGGCGACGGTGCTTGCCGGGGATCCGCGGATCACCGACCGCTTCGACCCGCGAGCCCTCGCGGAGCTCCTGGACCCGGCCGGATACACGGGCGCGGCGGCCGAGCTGACGCACGAGGCCCTGCGGCGGCATCCGGTGCGGGCTGCTGGTTTCGTGCAGGGGGAGCGGGGCGCATGAGCCGCGTGGAGTTGTTCGTCGGTGGGCTGTTGAACGCGGTGGCGCGGCCCGCCCCCGCCCTCGCGGGGCGGCTCGCCTTCGGTCTCTTCTGTCGTCCGGTGCGGCGCGGCAAGGTGCTGCCCGCCGAGCGCGCCGCCCACGAGCGCGCCGTCACCGAGGAGCTGTCCGTCAACGGCAAGCAGGTGCGGGTGTACCGCTGGGGAACCGGCGAGCGCCCCGTCCTGATGCTGCACGGCTGGCAGTCCAGGGCCTCGCGGTACGCCGCCTTCGTGCCGCACCTGGAGGCGCTCGGTCTGACGCCGATCTCCTTCGACGCCCCGGGACACGGGAGTTCGGGCGGCAAGTCCACGACGATCCTTGAGTACCGCGAGATCATCGGCGGGCTCCAGCGGCGCTACGGCGCGTTCCACTCGGTCGTCGCGCACTCCCTCGGTGCCACCAGCATCCTCCTCGCGCTCCGCGGCGACGTGCGGGCCGGGCGCCTGGTCACCGTGGCGGCGGTGAAGGACTTCGGGCACTTCCCCGACGAGTTCGCCCGGATCCTGGGGCTGCGGCGGGGCCTGCGCGAGGACCTGCGCGACCGCATCGAGCACCGGCTCTTCGCCGAAGTCACCGACCCCTGGGCGCTGTTCGACGCCACGCGCGGACCGGAGGAGATCGACGTACCGATGCGGATCATCCATGACACGGACGACGACATGGTGCCGGTGGCACAGGCGCACGCGCTGAAGGAGGCGTACGGGGAACGGGCGGAGCTGGTGATCACCGCGGGGCTCGGACACCGCAAGATCCTCGGCGAGCCGGAGATCGTCGAATCGGCCATGGAGTTCATCGCTCGTTAGTCCGGTCGACCGCGGCCCGAGCCGGTCCTCCCTTTTAAAAGAACGACCGGTCGTTTAGTTTTATCTGGCATCCGATGCCGGCTGCGGTACCGACCACGAAGGGAACACCACCCATGACCACCAGTTCACCTCCCTCGCCAGGAGCGGGTCCGAGGGACGTCGCAGGTGTGGGCGAAGAGCAGGCGCACCAGAGCCCGGCGGGCTCGTCGACGGCTGCCAAGCTCGCGCTGTTCGTCGCGTCCGGGGCCACCTTCCTCGCCGTGCTCGACACCACGGTCGTCAACATCGCCTTCTCCGACCTGCGCGGCGACTTCACCGACGCCTCGCTGTCCCAGCTGACCTGGGTCGTCACGGCGTACACCGTCGTGTTCGCCGCGCTGCTCGCGGTCGCGGGCCGCGTCGCCGACGTGATCGGGCGCAAGCAGCTGTTCCTCTGGTCGACGGTCCTGTTCACCGTCGCCTCGGTGCTGAGCGGTTTCGCCACCGGAGTGCCGATGCTCGTCGGGGCCCGTGCGCTGCAGGGCGTCGGCGCGGCGGGCATGATCCCCTCCGCGCTCGGCCTCGTCCTCCAGCACACCCCGCCCGCCCGCCGTCAGGTCGCCGTCGGCGTCTGGGGCGCGGTCGGCTCCATGGCCGCGGCCGTCGGGCCGAGCCTCGGCGGGCTCCTCGTCGACGTGTGGGGCTGGCGCAGCGTCTTCCTGATCAACCTGCCGATCGGCCTCGCCATCGTGGCGATCTCCGCGCGCCTCGTCGGTGACACGCCGAGCGGCCGCAAGCTGCCCGACCCGGTCGGCACCCTGGCCCTCGCCCTGGGCATCGGCGGCGTCGTGTTCGGCGTGACGCAGGGCACGGAGTGGGGCTGGGGCAGCGGCTCGGTCCTCGCGCTGATCGTCGGCGGCTTCGTGCTCGTCCTCGCCGCGCTGCTGCTCTCCAAGCGGCAGAGCGCGCCCGCCATCGAGCTCGACCTGTGGCGCAACCGCACCTTCGCCGCCACCAACGTCTCCTCGCTGCTCTTCGGCGCGGCCATGTACTCCTACCTGCTCAGCTCGCTCCTCTTCCTCAACGCCATCTGGGGCTACTCCGAGCTGAAGGCGGGCCTCGCGGTCACGCCGGGTGCCTTCAGCGCCGCGCTCGGCGCGATCGTGGTGGGCCGCAGGGTCGGCCCGAGCAAGCAGTGGGCCGCGGTGGCCGGGGGATCCGTGCTCTTCGGCGCCACCTGCGCCGCGATGTACCTGCTGCTGGGCACCGAACGGCAGTACGTCGCCGTCTGGTTGCCCATCGGCATCCTGGGCGGCCTCGGCATCGGCGCCGCGCTGACCGCCATCTCCAACGCCGCCACCGCCGCGCTCGAGCCCCAGCGCTTCGCGTCCGGCACCGGGCTGCTGATGACGACACGTCAGATCGGCGGCGCGCTCGGCATCGCGGCGCTCGCCGCGATCCTCGAACGCCACAACGTCCTCGACGACACCGGGTACTTGCAGGTGTTCCTCGCCTGCGCCATCGGCTCCGTCGCGGCCGCGGCGGCGACTCCCTGGATCCGCTCACGTACGCGGTAGCACCGCAGGTACGGGTGACCGGTCCGGCCGGACCGGTCACCCCGCCCCGCACCTCGACCACCACGCGAAGAGAGAGCGAAATGCCACCCATCGACCGGTCCGACCGAGGCGCCGCGCGCGCGGAGCACTCCCTCCTGGCCGAGCTGCAGCCGGTGGTGGAGGAGAACCTCCACCGTCATCACGGGGTCGCCAAGGAGTGGTTCCCGCACGAGTACGTCCCCTGGAGCGAGGGCCGCGACTTCGAGGGCCCGCTCGGCGGCGCGGCCTGGGAGCCCACCGAGGCGACGCTCCCCGAGGTCGCCCGCACCTCGCTCGTGGTGAACCTGCTGACCGAGGACAACCTGCCCGGCTACCACTTCGCGGTGGCCGAGTTCGGCAAGGACGGGGCCTGGGGCACCTGGGTCAACCGCTGGACGGCGGAGGAGGCCAGGCACGGCACCGCGCTGCGCGACTACCTCCTGGTCACCCGGGCCGTCGACCCGCGCGCCCTGGAGCGGGCCAGGATGGCGCACATGGAGGGGGGCTACGACCGCCCCGACAACTTCAGCGCCGTGCACGCGATCGCGTACGCCGCCTTCCAGGAGCTCGCCACCCGCATCTCGCACCGCAACACCGGTCTGGTCAGTACCGACCCGGTCTGTGACGCCCTGCTCGCGCGGATCGCGGCCGACGAGAACCTCCACATGGTCTTCTACCGCAACCTCGTCGAGGCCGCCTTCGAGCTGTCCCCCGACACCGCCATGGAGGTGGTCAGGGACGTCGTGATCGGGTTCGAGATGCCCGGTTCGACGATCAAGGACTTCGGGCGCAAGTCCGCGGAGATCGCCCTCGCGGGCATCTACGACCTGCGGCTGCACCACGACAACGTGGTCATGCCGATCCTGCGCAAGCTGCGCGTCTTCGAGCGCGACGGGCTCGGCCCCGCGGGCGAGGCGGCCCGCGAGGAGCTCGCGGGATTCCTGTCGAAGCTGGACACCCAGGCCACCTCCTTCACCGACCGGCGTGAGGGCGTCCGGGCGTCCCGAGCCAAGCGGGCGGCCGCCATGGCCTCCTGATCCCCGACCCTGCATCCCCATCCCCGATCCCCCACCCGCTCCGTAACGGCCCTACTCAAGAACAGGACAAGCTCATCAGTACCGACAAAGTTCAGCTGTCGCCGTACCAGCGAGACATCTGGTTCGCGGAATCCCGGGCACCCGGCAGCCCGCAGTTCAACGGTGCCGTCTACGAGCGGTTCACCGGTGCCGTCGACGGGGAGCTCCTGCGCGCGTGCTTCACGCGCGTCTTGGAGCGCCACGACACCTTCCGGCTCCGCTTCGACGACGCCGAAGGGGTGCCGTGCCAGTGGCTCGCCGACACCCTCAGGGACGACGGCGAACCCGTCGTCGACCTCGTCGACCTCTCCGCGGAACCCGATCCGGAGGCGGCCTGCCGGGCCTGGCGCGAGAGGACCATGGCCACCCCCTTCGACCTGCGTGACCGGCGGCTCTTCCGGGCGACGCTGCTGCGCGAGGGCGACGACGCGGTCCAGCTCTTCCTGAAGGGCCACCACCTGCTGCTCGACGGGCGCGGCGCGGAGGTCCTGCACACCGAGCTGATGGAGGACTACGCGCGCCGCGCCCGGGGACAGGAGCCGCGCGACCGCGGCCCCGCGCCGTCCGTGCTGGCCGCCGTCACCGGCCGCGACGCCTACTTCGCCGCCCAGGAGTACGCGGACGACCGCGCCTACCACCGCGGTGAACTGGCCCTGATGGAGCCGAACTTCTTCCCCCGGCGCGTCCAGGACACCGGCTCCTCCTTCGGGCTGCACACCTTCACGCTGCCCGGCGCCGTCGTCGAGAGCATCAAGGAGAGCGGCAGCACCCCCTTCGCGTACGTCGCCGCCGCGCTCGGCACCTGGCTCGCCCGCGTGCACCGGACCACCCAGGCCGTGATCGGCGTACCCCTGCTCAACCGGCGCACCCGGGCCGAGCTGACAGCCGTCGCGCAGTACGCCAACACCCTGCCGCTGCGCATCGAGGTGCCCGAGGGGAAGCCGCTCGCGGGCATCGCCACCGACCTCCAGGAATCGGTGGGCGACCTCCAGCAGCACCAACGGCTGCCGATCGGGGACCTGCTGCGGGAGCTGCCCGCCGACGGGTCCAGGGAGCGCAGGCTCTTCGACGTCACCCTCTCCTATCTGACGCTGCGCAACCCGCTGCCCCTGGACGGCGTGGTGCGCGGCGGCGTGTCGTTCACGGCGCCGCCGCACGAGCAGGAGGCGCTCGCGGTCGCCGTCGTCGGCGCCAGGGGCAGCTCGGACCTGCGGATCGAAGTGCGCTACGCCACCGACGTGTTCGACGACGACCTGACCGTCACCTCGCTCGTGGAACATCTGACGTCGCTGATCGCGCACGGGCTCGACAAGCCCGAACTGCCCGCGGGCGAGCTGTACATGCTCTCCGCGCGCGAGCAGGAGACCCTCCAGCGCTTCGCCCGCGGCCCCCGCGTCCCGTTCGCCGACGACACGACCCTGCACGCCCTGTTCGAGGAACGGGCGGCCCGCTTCCCCGACCGGACCGCGGTGCTCGGCGACGACGAGCAGGAGACCATCCGCTACGCCGAACTCGACGCCCTCGCCAACCAAGTGGCCCGGTCGCTGCGCGCGCGCCGGGTGGGCCGTGACGACCGTGTCGCCGTGCTGATGGAACGCGGCCCGCGGATGCTCGCCGCCGTCCTCGGCGTCCTCAAATCCGGTGGCGCGTACGTCCCCGTCGACCCCGGCTACCCGGCGGCGCGCATCGGCCACATCCTCCAGGACAGCGGCGCCAAGGTCGTCGTCACCGACGCGGAGGCCCCGGACCTGCCCGTACCCGCCGGGACGCCGGTGTGCCCCGTCGACGACCTGATGCAGGGCTCCGCGGCCGCCCTCGAACCCGTGGCGGGCCCCCGCGACCTGGCCTACGTCATCTACACCTCGGGGTCCACGGGCCGCCCCAAGGGCGCGATGGTCGAGCACCGTTCGGTGGTCAACCGCCTCGCCTGGATGCAGCGCGCCCTGCCGATCGGCGAGGACGACGTACTCCTGCAGAAGACCCCCATCTCCTTCGACGTCTCCGTGTGGGAGCTGTTCTGGTGGGCGATCGAGGGCGCGTCCGTGGCGCTGCTGCCGCCCGGCGGCGAGAAGGACCCGCGCCAACTCCTCGACGCCATCGCCCAACACCGCGTCAGCGTCGTACACTTCGTGCCCTCCATGCTCGGTCCCTTCCTGGACCTCCTGGAGGAATCGCCGCGCCACCGTGCGCGGGCGGACTCGCTGCGCCACGTGGTGTGCAGCGGTGAGGCGCTGCCCCCGGGGCGCGTCGACCAGTTCAACCGCGTCTACGCCGGTGTCGCGGGGGCACCGGCGCTGACCAATCTGTACGGGCCGACCGAGGCGACCGTGGACGTCTGCGCCCACACCTGCCCTGCCGACCCGGGACGGCCCGTCACCCGGGTCCCCATCGGACGCCCCATCGACAACACGGAGTTGTACGTCGTGGGCCCCGACGGCACGCCCCAGCCCGTCGGCGTACCGGGCGAGCTGTGCATCGGCGGTGTCGCGCTCGCCCGCGGCTACCTGGAAAGACCCGAGCTGACCCGGGAGAAGTTCGTGCCCGCGCCGTTCGTCGACGGCGGCAGGCTCTACCGCACCGGCGACCTCGCCCGCTGGCTCGCCGACGGCACCCTGGAGTACCTCGGCCGCATCGACGGCCAGGTGAAGATCCGCGGCAACCGCGTCGAACCGGGCGAGGTCCGGGACGCCCTGGTCCGCATACACGGCGTACGGGACGCCGCCGTCGTGGACCGCACGTCCCCGGGGCGCGGCACCTACCTCGTCGGCTACTGGACGGGCGAGGACGACCTCGACCCGAGGTGGCTGCGCGAGCAACTCGCGGCCGAACTGCCCGAGTTCATGATCCCCGCCCATCTGCCGCGCATCGACGCGATACCCCTGACCCCCAACGGCAAGCTGGACCGGCGCGCACTGCCGGACCCGGAAACGAGTCGCGGCGAGCCGGGCGCCCCGCCCCGCACCGAGACCGAACGGGTACTCGTCGGCATCTGGGCCGAGGTGCTCGGCGCGGAGCGGGTCGGCATCCACGACGACTACTACGCGCTCGGCGGCGACTCACTCCTGATGCTGCGCCTGCGCGCCCTCGCCGAGCGGCAGGGCATCCACTTCTCGCTGAACGACCTCGTGTGGCACCCGACGGTCGCGGCCCTCGCCGCGCACGCCGCCACCGGGGCAGCGGGCCCCGCCGCCGAGCTGCCGCCCTTCGGCCTCGTCTCCCGGGTGGACCGGGCCCGCATCACGGACGCCGTCGACGCCTTCCCGCTGACCCGCCTCCAACTCGGCCTCGTCTACCACAGCCTGCAGAGCGAGCACTCCGCCGTCTACCACGACGTGTTCCGCTACCGGCTCGCCATGGCCTGGGACGAGACGCACTTCCGGGCCGCCTTCGCCAGGATCGCCGCCCGGCACCCCGCGCTGCGCTCCTCCTTCGACCTCGGCGGCTTCACCGAGCCGCTGCAGCTCGTGCACGCGGACGCGCCGGGCGGCCTCGACGTGGTCGACCTGCGCGGCCGCCCGGCGCCGGACGCCGAGGACGAGATCCACGCCCACATCGAGCAACGCCGCTACCACCGCTACCGGTTCGAGCACGCGCCGCTGTACCTGTTCCGGGCCCACGTCCGCGACGACGGCGTCGACCTGGTGCTCGGCTTCCACCACGCGCTGCTCGACGGCGGCAGCGTCGCCAACCTCCTCACCGAACTCCTCCAGGACTATCTGCACGCCCTGGGCGCGGACATCGGGCCCGTCACGGACGAGGCGCCGCCCGCCGCCGCCCATCACCTGGGGGGCGAGCGCGCGGCGCTGGCCGACCCGGCGGCGCGCGAGCACTGGAAGACGGTGACGGACGGGGCCGACGCGCTGCGGCTCGACGGCTTCGCGGCCGCCGAACCGCCGCGCGGCGACGACCTGGTCGTCCGGCTCGTCGAACTGCCCGACGACGTCGTGCGCGGCGCCCGCGCGCTGGCCCGGGAGCAGGCGCTGCCGGTCAAGTCCCTGCTGTTCGCCGCGTACGCCCTGACACTGCGACTGCTCTCCGGGGCCGACGACTTCACCACCGGGCTCATCACCCACGGCAGACCCGAGCGCGAGGGCGCGGAGCGGATGGTGGGGCTCTTCCTCAACACCGTGCCCGTGCGCGTCACCAAGACCGAGACCGAGGCCGACGGCAGCTGGCTCGACGTCGTACGGGAACTGTTCCGGCAGGAGCGCGCGGGCCGCCCCCACCAGCGCTACCCGCTGAGCGCGATCCAGGAGGACCACGGCGCCCCGGTGCTGCACACCGCCTTCAACTACGTGCACTTCCACGTGCTCTCCGATGTGCTGCGCCTGCCCGACGTACGTCTTGAGGAGTTCACGGCCTGGGAGGAGACCGACTTCCAGCTCCTGGTCAACGCGTTCACGCACCCGGTCGACGGCTCGGTGACGCTGCGCATCGACGGCGAGGGCCGCGGCATCACGCCCGCACAGGCCGAGCTCTTCGGGGACACCTACACCGAAGTGCTGCGCCGCATCGTCGACGAGCCCGACGAGGCACCGGACTTCGCGTTCTTGGCCGAGGGCGCGGCGCGTACGGAGATGGTCGCGCCCTTCGACGAGGACGTGGTGTGCCTCTTCCGGCGCCAGGCCGACCGCACCCCCGACGCGCCCGCCGTGTCCACCGGTGAACGCGCCTGTTCCTACCGGGAGTTGGCGGAGCACTCCGAGCGCGTGGCGCGGCGGCTCGTCGCCCTCGGTGCTCGCCCCGGCGCCCGCGTCGGCATCGCCATGGACCGCTCGCCGGAGACGATCGCCGCGATCCTCGGCACCGCCATGGCCGGGGCCGCGTGCGTGCCGCTGGACACCGGCTATCCGGCGGCCAGGATCGCCGCGATGGTGGCCGATGCGGAGCCCTTCCGGATCATCGCCCGCGCGGCGGACGCCGGTTCGTTCGGGGAGGGGGCGCCGCTGCTGACGGCGGAGTCGCTGTTCGACGACGAGGCGACGCAGCCGCAGCCGCAGCCGCAGTCGCAGTCGCAGTCGCAGCAGCCACAGTCGCAGCCCCAGCGGCAGCCCCAGCGGCAGCCCCAGTCCCAGCACGAGCCCCAGTCCCAGCCGCACCCGCGCGTTTCCGAAGGTCCGCTCGACCCGGCCAGCACCGCCTACATCCTCTTCACCTCAGGATCCACCGGACGCCCCAAGGGCGTCGTGATGCCGCACCGCTCGCTCGCCAACCTGATCGGCTGGCAGATCCGCGCCACGAGCGCGGCCGCGGGCGGGACCACCGCGCAGTACGCGCCGCTCAGCTTCGACGTCTCCTTCCAGGAGATCTACTCCACGCTCTGCTCGGGCGGCACCCTGCGCCTGGTCGCCGAGGCCGAACGGCGGGACATGCCCGCGCTCCTGAGGATGCTCGACCGCGAGGGCGTGGCACGGATCTTCCTGCCCTACGTCGCCCTGCAGCAGCTCGCGGAGGCGTCGGCCGCGCTCGGTGTCGTGCCTCGCGGGCTGCGGGTGATCTGCTCCTCGGGGGAGCAACTGCGGGTCACCGACGAGATCCGGACGTTGCTCGCCGCGCTGCCCGGAGCCGTCCTGGAGAACCAGTACGGGCCGACCGAGTCCCACGTGGTGTCCACCCACACCCTGGCCGGGGACCCGGCGGCTTTCCCCGCCATCGTCCCGATCGGCGCCCCCATCAGCGGCGCGGACGTGCTGGTCCTCGACCCGAAGGGCCGCCCCGTGCCCACCGGCGTGCAGGGCGAACTGTTCCTCACCGGCGCCGCGCTCGCCGACGGCTACCTCGGCGACCCGGCGCTGACCGAGGAGCGCTTCGTCCCCGTCACGCTGCCCGGCGGGGCCGTCACCGCTTACCGGACGGGGGATCTGGGTCTCGTCCTGCCCGACGGCTCCCTCGCGTACGCGGGCCGGGCCGACACCCAGGTGAAGATCCGCGGCTACCGCGTCGAACCCGCCGAGGCCGAGGTCGCCCTCGTGCGCCTCGCCGCGGGCCCCGCGGGCGGTGGCATCAAGGAGGCGGCCGTGGTCGCCCGCGCGGCGGCGGACGGATCCACCGGACTCGTCGCCTTCCTGGTCGGCGACCCCGAATCCACCGATCTGGTGGCGCTCCGCGGTGAACTGCGCACGCTCCTGCCGGAGTTCATGGTGCCGGACCACTTCGCGTGGCTGCCCGAGCTGCCGCTGACACCGAGCGGTAAGCGGGACGACGGGGCGCTGCGGACCCTGCGGCTCGATCGGCCCGAGGCGTCGGACGGGCAGGCGCCCAGGGACGCGTACGAGCGGACGCTCGCGGAGCTGCTCGGCGGCCTGCTCGGCGTCGGGAGCGTCGGCGTCCACGACGACATCTTCGCGCTCGGTGCCACCTCGCTCACCACCATGCGGCTCGTCGTCCTCATCGAGCAGCGGTACGGCGTCACCATCCCCATCTCCGGGTTCATCGCGGCGCCGACGGTCGCCGCGCTCGCGGAACTCCTGCGGTCCGGCGGCGCCACGCTCTCCTTCGACCCGCTGGTGCCGATCCGCGCCGAGGGCGAGCGCACGCCGCTGTTCCTCGCCCACCCGATGGGCGGCAACGTGCTCTGCTATGTGCCGCTGGCCCGCCATCTCCCCGAAGGGCAGCCGCTGTTCGCCTTCCAGGCGTCCGGCGGGGACCTGGGCACCGAGCCGCTGCGCTCCGTCCCCGACATCGCCGCGAGCTACATCGAGGCGATGCGCAGGGTGCGCCCCCAGGGCCCGTACGTCGTCGGCGGCTGGTCCTTCGGCGGCTTCGTGGCCTTCGAGATGGCACGCCAACTGCGGGCCGCTGGCGACGAGGTGGCCGAGGTGATCCTCCTGGACACGGTCGCCCTGGGCCCCGCGGAGGAACGCCAGGGATACACCGACGAGGCGCTGCTCGGCTGGTTCTTCTGGGAGCTGCTGTTGCTCGGCCGCGGCGGCGACTCGCCGATCGAGGCGATTCCCGCCGAACTCACCACGCTGGATGAGAAGTTCGGCTTCATCGCGAGGACCGCGACCGACGAGGGCATTCTGCCCGCGGACAGCGACGGCTCCCTCGTCGGGCGGCTGTTCCGGGTGTACGAGGCCAACTGGCGTGCCACACAGCACTATCAGCCCGAACCCGGCGCCGATGACATCACCCTGATCCGTGCCTCCGAGCCGCTCCCGCGGGTCCTGCGGGCGATGCACGGCGCGGGCGGCACCCAGCACACCGACCCGGCCAACGGGTGGCACACCATGACCACCGGCCACGTGAAGGTCGTCCACGTACCCGGCGACCATCTCTCGATCATGGAGGAGCCGCACGTGGCCGACGTGGCGGCCGCGGTCGCCGAACTGGCCGAGTCCGGCACCGCAGAGAAGGGAAAGCGACGTGTCTGAGCGCACCAACCCCCGGGCGATCGTGATCGGAGCGGGCATCGGAGGTCTGGCGACCGCCGTGGCCCTGCGCCGCGTGGGCGTGGAGGTGGAGATCTACGAGCGGGCGCCCGAACTGCGCCCCGCGGGCTTCGGCATCTCCGTGATGAGCAACGCGGTGGCCGCGCTGCGCGCCCTGGACATCGACCTCGGCCTGGAGAAGCGCGGCCAGACGATCCTGCACACCGAGATCATGACCGACAAGGGCCGCACGCTCCGCTCGCTGCCCCTGGAGACGGCGGGCGACCGGCTCGGCGCCCCCAGCGTCGCGATGTACCGCGGCGACCTCCAGGCGGCGCTGCTCGACGCGCTCGGCGGACTGCCCGTCTCGCTGGGCGCGGTCGCCACCGGCTACGACACCACGGGCGACGGCGTACGCGTCACGTTCGAGGACGGCAGGGAGGCCACCGGCGACATCCTGATCGGCGCCGACGGCATCAACTCCGCGATCCGGCGGGCCGTCACCGGTGACAAGAGGGGCCCGCGCTACGGGGGCTTCCTGTGCTGGCTCTCCGTCACCCCCTTCACCCACCCGAAGATCACCAAGGGGTTCAACGCCCACTACTGGGGCCTCGGCAGCCGGTTCGGCCTGCACGACGTGGGAAAGGGCCGCGCCTACTGGTGGGGCACCGTGAACATGCCCGCCGACGCCGCCCGCGACTGGGACGGTGACAAGGACCGGATCGTGCGCGCCTACGCGGGCTGGGCGGACGAGGTGCGCGAGGCGATCAGGACCACGCCGGTCGAGGACATCGTCGCCGTACCGGCCCAGGACAGGCCGTTCCTGGAGAACTGGGGCGAAGGGCCCGTGACGCTCCTCGGCGACGCCGCCCACCCCATGCTGCCCAGCCTCGGCCAGGGCGGCAGCACCGCCATCGAGGACGCCGTGGTGCTCGCGCAGTGCCTGGCGTCGCGCAAGGACCCGGTGGCGGCCCTGCGCGCCTACGAGAAGCTGCGGCGCGAGCGCACCAGGGAAATGGTGGAGGTCTCCCGCAAGTTCGGCGGCTTCGAGCAGCTGGAGAACCCCGTGCTGCGCGCCGTACGCGACGTATACCTGCGCCACGCCCCCCAGTCCGTGCTCTTCAAGCCGTTCCAGCGGGCCCTGACGCCGCAACTGCTCGACGAATGACCCCTCGACCTCTTCGACCTACGGGAGCAGCCATGAACCACCCCGATACCGGCGCCGAGGCCAAAAGCGTCGTGCACCGCTACCTCAAGGCCCTGCGCGAACGCGACGCCGCGGCCATCCCGCAGCTCATCGCCGCCGACGCCGTCTACCGCATACCGGGCGACCACCCGGTGGCGGGCACCTGGAAGGGACTCGCGGAGATCGCCGAGAATTTCCTGCTGCCCATGGGGGAGCGCTTCGACCCGACGGCCGACTACGCGGTCGACGTCCTGCACGTCATCGCCGAGGGCGCCGAGGTGTCGGTCGAGTGCGTCACCCGGGCCACGACCCGCGACGGCGCTCCCTACGAGCTGGACATCAGTGCCCAGTTCACCGTCGAGGACGGGCAGATCCGCAGCATGCGGGAGTACTTCGACACCCAGTACTTCGCCCGTACGCTCTTCGGCCAGGGCTGACGGGTGACCGCCGCCCGGACCCGCTTCGGCGGGAAAGAGCTCCGTATGAGCAGGCTCTCGCGAAGAGCCGACGAACGCTATCTGTTCATTCCGCTGGACCACTCCGTCTCCGACGGCCCCGTCGCCGACGCCGTCGAGTTCGACCGGCTCCTGGGCCGGATCGTGGCGGGCGGCGCGGACGCCGTGATCGTGCACAAGGGCCGCGCGCCCAGCATCGACCCGCGCCACCTGCGCTCCTGCGCGCTGATCGTGCACCTCAGCGCGGGCACGGTGCACGCCGCCGACGAGCATGCCAAGGTGCTCGTCGGTGGCGTGGAGGACGCCGTGCGGCTCGGCGCCGACGCGGTCAGCGTGCACGTCAACGTGGGCTCGGAGACCGAGGCGGCGCAGCTCGCCGACCTCGGCCGCATCGCCACCGAGTGCCAGCACTGGAACCTGCCGCTGCTCGCGATGATCTACCCCAGGGGTCCCAGGATCGCCGACGCGTGCGACCCCGCCCTGCTCTCCCACGTGGTGAACATCGCCGTCGACCTGGGCGCCGACCTGGTCAAGACCTCGGCCGCCGCGCCGCTGCACCGGATGGCGGAGGTCGTGGCGAGCTGCCCGGTCCCCGTCCTGGTGGCGGGCGGACCCGAGAACGGCGCGGACCTGAGCGGCTACGCGCGGGCCGTGCTCGACGCCGGATGCGCCGGACTCGCCGTCGGGCGGCGGGTGTTCACCAGCGCGGACCCCGAGCGGCTGGTACGCGAACTCGCCGAGACCGTCCACGCGCCGCGCGACCTCGCGGGCCTGCCGCGGCCCGTCCCCGAGCTGTACGACACGGTCGCCACGGTCTGACGCACGCACCTCACTCATGCCTCTTCACCCACGCCTCTTCACCCATGCCTCTTCACCCATGCCTCTTCCATCCCGAGGAACTCACGTGAAATTCGCCTGGATCGACATCCGTTCCGTCGCGCCCGAGCAGGTCGCCGCCGTCGTCGACGCGGCCGTGCACGCCCGGCTCGACGGCATCGTGGACTCCCACGCCGAGGTGCTCTCCACCCTGCCGCCGACGGTGCGCAAGGTGCTCCTGCCGAAGGGCGCCGCGCCCGAGGACGCGACGGAGGGCGAGGGCCCCGACCTCGTCGCCGTGACCGTCACCGACGAGCAGGAACTCAACGCGCTGCGCCTGCGCTTCCTCGCGGGCGACAAGTCCGCGACCGCGTACGTAGAGGTGACCGACCAGCGCACCCTCGACCTGGCCTGCGGCGCGGCCGCCGACCTGCCGTACACCGTCGTGCGCTTCCGCGACCCGACCAAGATCCCGCTGGAGATCGTCATCGCGGCCGCCGACCGCTCGGAAGGACGGCTGATCTGCGAGGTCGGCTCCGTCGAAGAGGCCGAGATCGTCGTCGGCGTCCTGGAGAAGGGCTCCGAGGGGCTGCTGATGGCGCCGTCCGGTGTCGACGACGTCTTCAAGCTCGCCGAACTCCTCGCCACCAAGACCGAACCCCTCGACCTCACCTCGCTGACCGTCGAGTCGATCGAGCACTCGGGCATGGGCGACCGCGTCTGCGTCGACACCTGCACGCACTTCGAGAAGGACGAGGGCATCCTGGTGGGCTCGTACGCCCATGGCTTCGTCCTCTGCGTCAGCGAGACGCACCCGCTGCCGTACATGCCGACCCGGCCGTTCCGCGTCAACGCCGGTGCCCTGCACTCCTACACCTTCGGCGCCGACAACCGCACCAACTACCTGAGCGAACTCCAGGCGGGGGCGACCGTGCTCGGCGTGGGCGCCGACGGCCGTACGCGGCGCATCGCGGTGGGCCGCGTCAAGCTGGAGTCCCGCCCGCTCCTGACCATCAAGGCGACGTCCCCCGAGGGCGTCGAGGTCAGCCTGACCGTGCAGGACGACTGGCACGTGCGGGTCCTCGGCCCCGGCGCCGCCGTCCTGAACGTCACCGAACTCAAGGCGGGCGATCAGCTGTTGGGCTACACGCCGACCGACAAACGGCACGTCGGCTGGCCGGTCGCCGAGTTCTGCATCGAGAAGTGAGCGGGTCCCGTGGACAACGAACCCGGCAACGAACCCGACATCGAACCCCTTGCCGACGAGCTCGCGCGGGCGCTGGCCGCGCAGCCCGCCGACGCCGTCTGGGCGCGCGCCGGGACCGAGGCCACCTGGCACCGGCTGCGCACTGAAGTCGCTGCGCTGGCACGGGACTTCGCGGCACGCGGCATCGGCCCCGGATCGGCCGTCGCCGTCCGGATGACACCCGGCTTCAGCTATCTGTGGACCGTCATCGCGCTCTGGACGCGCGGCGCACAGGTCATCCTGATCGACCCGCGCTCGACCCGGGCCGAGGTGGACAGGATGCTCGCCCTGTGCGCGCCGGGCCACCTGATCCACTCGGGGGACGCGGGGGCCGTCCGCGTCGAATTCCGGGACACCTGCGAGTCCCGGATCGAGGCCCGCCCCGAGGGCCGCGCGGCGAGCACCGCGCACGCGCTGATCCAGTTCACCTCGGGCTCCACGGGACACCCGAAGGCGATCGGCCGCACGGCGGCGTCCCTGCTCGCCGAACTCGACCGGTTCGCCGCCCTGCCCGAGATGCCGCAGGCCGGTGAACGGGTGCTGCTCGGCAACTCGTTGACGCACTCCTTCGGCCTGCTCGGCGGTGTGCTGCACGCGCTCCGCGCGGGCGCCACGCTGCTGTTCGCGCCGGACGCCAGGCCCCGGACCTTCCTGACCACCCTCGCGGAACAGCGGGCGCACGTGGTCTTCGGCGTGCCCTTCCACTTCGAGCTGCTCACCCGCGTGTCCGACCCGGTCGCGCTGCCCGAGCTGCGCCTCGCCGTATCCGGCGGCGAGGCGCTGCGCGTCGAGGTGTACGAGCGGTTCGCCGATCGGTACGGAATCCGGATCGGCCAGGCGTACGGCATGACCGAGACCGGCATCGCCGCCGTCGACCTGGCGGGCACGCACCGGCCCCCGGTGGTGGGGCTACCGGCCCCGGGCATGGCACTCGAAGTCCGGGCGGGCGAGCTCTACATCCGCACGGACGCCTCCCCGTACGCCTACGAACAGGGCGGCGCGCCGGAGCGGTACGCGGACGGCTGGCTGCGCACGCACGACCGCTGCCGCATCGACGCGAACGGAGTGCTGTCCCTGCACGGCAGGACCGACGCCCTGGTGGTGGTCGGGGGACTCAAGGTCGATCTCAGGGAGGTCGAACTGACCCTGACGGCGCACCCCGACGTCAGCGAGGTGGTGGTGCTCTTCGAGAACGCCATCGAGGCGTTCGTGGGCGTGAAGGACGGCACGACGGCCCGCGACCTCCAGGACTGGTGCCGTGAGCGGCTCAGCCTCTACAAGGTCCCGCGCCGGTTCGAGGTCGCCCCCGCGATCCCGCGCACGAGCAACGGAAAGCTGCTGCGCGACCGCGACGCGCTCCTCGCGCGCATGGGCGCCGCCGTCCCGAGCGGGGCCACGGCATGATCATCGAGCCGATGACGCACGGCTCCCTCTGCGTCAACGCCCATCCGGAGGGCTGCGCCCAGCGGGTGCGCGACGACATCGCGTACGTACGGGAGCGGCCGCTGCCACCCGGCGCCGCGCGGCCCCGCGCGGTCCTCGTCATCGGGGGCTCCGCGGGCCTCGGCCTCGCCACCCGGCTCGTCGCCGCCGTCGGCCTGGGCGCCGCCACGCTGAACGTGTGCCGGGAGAGCCCAGGACTGCCAGGGCGCACCGGCACCCCCGGTTGGTACAACACGGCCGCACTCGAAGGGGAGTTGGCGCGCATCGGGCGCTACGGCCGTACGGTCGTCGGGGACGCGTTCAGCGACGAGGTGAAACACCGCACGGCGCGGGCCGTCCGCGACGACCTCGGGCAGGTGGACCTGGTCGTCCACAGCCTGGCCGCGCCGCGCCGCACCCACCCGGAGACCGGCCGCACGCACCGCTCCGCGATCAAGCCGCTCGGCGCCCCGTTCACGGCGAAGACCTACGACAGCGCCACCGGTGAGGTCGGCAGCGCGACCTTGGAACCCGCGTCCGACGAGGAGATCGGGGACACGGTCGCCGTCATGGGGGGCGACGACTGGCGGCGCTGGATCGACGTGCTCGGCGACGCCGGTGTGCTCGCGCCCGACGTCACCACGCTCGCCTTCAGCTACCAGGGCAACACCGCGCTCGCCCCCACCTACCGGGCGGGCACCCTCGGCAGGGCCAAGGAACACCTGGAGGCCACGGCACACGCGCTGCACGCCCGGCTCGGCCCCACCGGCGGCCGCGCCGTCACCGCCGTGATGCGGGCGATGGTCACCCAGGCGAGCCGGGTCATCCCCGCCCAGACGCTCTACACCCTGATCCTCACGCGGGTGATGCGCGAACGGGGCCTGGAGGAGGGCCCCGTCGCCCAGGCCCACCGGCTGCTCGCCGAGCACCTCTATCCGGGCTGCTCGGCGAGCAGGTCACGGACGGCGGCCGCGTTTCCCGGCGCGGACGAGCACGGGCGGCTGCGCCTCGACGACCGGGAACTGCGCCCCGACGTACAGGCCGAGGTCGACCGCAGGCTCGCGCTGGTCGACACCGAGAACATCGGGCGGCTCGGCGACCCCGACGGCTACCGCGCGCAGTGCCTGGCCCTCAACGGCTTCGGCCTGCCCGGCGTCGACTACGCGGCCCCGACGGACCCGGTCCGCGACCTCGGGGACCCGATCCACGTGGCGCCGACGGCGCCCGACAGAGGCAGGAGAACCGCCGTGCGGCACGAGCACGAGGCGGCCACGTGATCACGACGTACGAGATCCGCAGGCTGCTCACCCAGTACTCCATCGTCCCGCTCGCCCTGGAGGAACTCGGCGAGGACACCCCGCTCACCCTCGACTCGCTGGCCCTGGTCTGGTTCCAGCACGCCATGGACGAGGAGCACGGGCTCAGCGTCGACCCCTACGGCGCCGACCTCGACCTCTTCACCTCGGTACGCGGGATCCACACCTTCCTCTCGGCCGTCCAGGCGGGCACCGATGCCCGCTGAGAGGAGTGCGGCGCCCGCACCGGGCGGCACGGACGTCTGGATCACCGGATACGACACGTTCACCGCCTTCGGCCACGGTGCCGACGCGCTGCGCGAGCACGTGTTCGCCGGGCGGCCCGCCTTCGCCCCGGTCGAGCGCTTCGACACCGAGCCCTTCCGCAACCGGTACGCCGCCGCCCACGGCACGGGACCCGCGCCCGCACCCGCTCTGACCGAGACCGCCATCGACTGCGCGCGCGGGGCCTTGGGCGCGGCGAAGCTCGATCCCGCGACGGTCGACGCGCACCGCGCCGCCGTACTCCTGGGCACCCAGGGCGACTTCACCGGCATCCACCGCTTCTGGCAGGAAACCGCGGCGGGCCGGACCCCTGACCCGGCCGACGCGCACCGCAGCTTCGCGGGCGGGGTGCCCGCGGCGGTCGCCGACGACCTCGGGTTCACCGGGCCCCGGCTCGCCTTCATCAACGCGTGCGTGGCCTCGCCCAGCGCGGTCGCGCACGCCTGCCGGCTCATCGAGGCGGGACGGGTGGACGTCGCCGTGGTCGGCGGCGGCTATCTGGTGGAGGAGGAGCAGTTCGCCAAGTTCGACTCGGGGCGCACCTTCGCCAGGGACGGGCAGGTACGCCCCTTCGCCAGCGGCCGCAGCGGCATGCTGCTCGGCGACGGCGTGGCCGCACTCGTCCTGGAGTCCGGCGCGCACCTGCTCCGGCGCGGCGGTCGCCCGCTGGCCAGGATCGGCGGCTTCGGTGCCGCGGCCGACGCCCACCACGTCGTCAAGCCCCACCCCGAAGGGCTCGGCATGGCACGGGCCGTCGTCCGCGCGCTCGGCAGGGCGCGCCTGGGACCCACCGGGATCCAGTACGTCAACGCTCACGGCACCGGCACCGAACTCAACGACCTGGCCGAGACCGCCGCGCTGCACGCCGCGTTCGGCAGCCACGCGGGGCGGCTCATGGTCAGCTCGACCAAGGGCACGACGGGCCACCTGCTTGAGGCCACGGGCGCGGTCGAACTCGTCGTCGCCGTCATGGCGTTGGAGTCCGGCACGGTGCCGCCCACCGCGGGCTTCGACGCGCCCGACCCCCGGTGCGACCTCGACTGGGTGCCGAACGAGCCGCGCCGGGCCGACCTGCGCCGGGTGCTCTCGCTGAACGCGGCCTTCGGGGGCATGAACACCGCGATCATCCTGGAGCAGCCGTGACCCTTCCCTCTTTGACTCCCTCTCCGACTCCCTCTCCGACCGGACGGCCGACGCTGGCCGTGGCCGCCGCGGCGCGCGTCGGGCCCGGGGCCACCGGCGCCGAACTCCCCGCCGTACCCGGCTTCATCGCCTCCGCCTTCAACCCGCTGGTCAGGGAGACCGTCCGGCGCTGCCTCGGCGAGCCGGGCGCGGACAATCCGCTCGTCGGTCCGCACCCCGACACGACGGCCGTCGTGCTCGCCACCGTCGCCGGGGACGCCACGACGTCCGACCTGGCGAGCCAGAGGCTGGTGAGCGGCCGGGTGCACAACCCGCTCCTCTTCCTCCAGTCGGTCACCACCTCGATCCTGGGCCACCTCACCATCGAGTACGGCCTCACCGGTCCCGTCTCCTGCCTGGCCGCCGACAGCGGCGTCGGCGCGGAGGCGCTGGACGCGGCCGAACTGCTGCTCCTGGACGACGACATCGACCAGGTCCTGCTGATCGCGGCGGAACTCGCGGCGAATCCGCGCACGGGCGCGGCCTTCGCCCACTTGGCGGCGTCGGGCGGCACGGGGCTGCCGCCCGGGGGAGACCTGGCGGTGGCGCTGCTCCTGCGCGAGGCGGAGGCCGGCGGGACCGGCACCGAACTCGCCGAACCTCTGTACCCGCAGGGCGACTTGGGCCACCTGGCCGCCCTCGTCACGCAGGCCGATCGCGCACAGAACGCACTGGGAGCGACCCGATGAAGCAGCCGATGGACCGGATCATGGCCGACCTGCCCCCGGAGCTCGCGGCGGAACAGCTGGTGAACCGCCTGGGCATCAAGATCACCGAGTGGTCCCGCGAGCGGGTGGTCGGGACCATGCCGGTGGCGGGCAACCGCCAGCCGTTCGGCCTGCTGCACGGCGGCGCGAGCGCGGCACTCGCCGAGACCCTCGGCTCCCTCGCCGCCGCGGCCTACGTGGCGCCGGACGGCATGCTGGTCGGCCTCGAACTGAACTGCACGCACCACCGCGCCGCCCGCGACGGCCTGGTCACCGGAGTCTGCGAACCGCTGCACGAGGGCGCACAGATCGGCACGTACCAGGTGACGATCACGAACGACCGGGATCAGCTGGTCTGCTCCGCCCGGCTGACGTGCCTGCTGCGCAAGGGCAGGAACACGGGCGGCCGCTGACGCGCACCGCTCGCCCCTACGACCGTGGTGCGCCCTTGCGCGACGCCGACCGCGCGCGCGGCTGCCCGGAGGTACGCGTCTACTGCCCCAATCGGCTTGTGACAGAAACTGTTGCGCGGAGGCAGGTCGCTCCGCAGGAAGCCTTGCACCAGCTCGCGCCGACACTGATTCGGGTCACGCTCGAAGGGTCCCCGAGGCCAGTGATGCCGCGAGCAAGGTTCGCGCTGCGCTTCGGCATGAACTGGACGTGTGTGCCGAGGGGTGTATTGGGCGGCGATCAACCGTGGATGTGATGTCGGTCGTATCCGGTTGAAGCGGTTGAAGCGGTTGAAGCGGCGAGACGTGTGCAGGCCGGTCACACGGCGCCGCGCAGCTCATGACGGCGACTCGGCCGCCGGGTGGGGACACGGGCCACTGCCGTGCGGCGGGCCCCGGGGCAGGCCCGCCGCACGTCAGTGTGTCTGCTACGGGCGTCGCCCCACGAACAGGCGCAGGCCGAGCGCCGCGTCCTCCCAGGCCACGCGGACCTGACCGAGCCCGGCGTCCCGCAGCGATTCCTCGACATCGGCTTCGGACGGCACCGCGCCGCCCGCGACGGCGAGTTCGAGCCGGACGGCCGCGGCGCCCAGCGGACGCTTGGGCGGCAGCGGGCACGGGACGACGAGCCAGCCGCCCGGCAGGAGCGCGCCCACCGCGTCGGTCACGGCCTGCCGCAGCCCTTCGGCCGTACGGCCACCGGCGGGCAGCCAGGCGAGCGCGAGCCGGTCGTCCGCCGCGAAGCCCGCACGGTCCCCGGCCCGCACCTGGATCCGGTCCGTGGCCGTCCGCTCCGGCGCCCGGCCGCCGCCGCGCCCCACCGGGGGCACCACCACCTGTTCCGGTTCCAGCGCGAGCACCGGCACGGACGGGATGTGCCGGGCGAGTTGGGCGGCGGTGCGGCCGCCGTCGGCGGCCGCGCAGCCCACCCGCGCGCCGGGCGCGTCCAACGTCCAGGGCAGTCCTTCGAGTCGCCCGAGCAGCCCGTCGACGAGCGCGTCGGCGAGCACCGCGGCTTCGCCGCCGCAGCCCGGCACCATCGTGCGCCCCAACCCCCGTGTCCCGGCGCGCAGTCGGGCGCCCGCGATCACGGTGCGCCGCAGCCGCGCCGCGAACGCCGCGGCGCGCGGACCGCCGATGAGGACGCGTTCCAGGCCGGGTTCGACGGCATGGCGCCCGGCCTCGTCCCCGCGCACGAGCGAGGCGTCGGCCAGGATCCGCAGGAGCCCTTCCGTCAGGTCCTCGGAGAGGCCGTCGGCCGCCTCCTTCGCTGTCGCGGGCCGTACGAGTCGGTTCAGGAGCCCGCTCTCGTGCGCGACCGCGCACGCCACGAGCGTCCACGCCCCTTCCGCCACTTCCGCGAGGCGCCCCTCGAACAGGCCCGCGGGCCCCGGCGGCAGCACCGTCGGCGCCTGCCCCGACCGCACGGCGGCGAGCAGCGCGTGGGCGCGGTCGAGCAGTCCCGTCACCGCTGCGAGCTGTTCGGGGGCGATGTCGCCGTCCAGGCCCGCGGCGGTGGTCATCTCGCCCACCGCGTCGGCGAGTCCGCCGGGGGCTGTGTGCCGCCGCTCGACGGCGTGCAGTGCCCACCAGGCGTCCGCGCACCGGGCGACGGACCGCTCGGCGGCGTCCTCGCGGACCCGCCTGCCCTCCAGGCCGACGATCGCGCGTTGCCCGAGCTGGATGAGGAGCGTCTCCTGGGAGCCCTGCCCGGAGACGAGGCCGAGGATGTCGCGCATGAACCGCTCCCAGGGGAACGCGGACATGTACGCCTCGCCGCCCTGCAACCCCATCACGAGCCTGCCCACGCGCAGCGCGCACTCCGCCGCCTGGTGCTTGGCGACGGTCGCGAACTCGTCGAAGTGCGGGTCGCGGCCGGGGGACCGGGTGCCGTCGAGGGCCCGGTGGATGCCCGCGCGTGCGCTCTGCAGCAGCATGCGCATCTCGCCGACCGTGCGCTCCACGTTGGTGTAGTCGAGCACGGGACGGCCACCGCGCCTGCGCGGCGTGAGCGACTCCACGCAGGCGTCGACGACCCCGTCGAGGGCGCCGAGCACCCCGCAGGCGCTCATGGTGCGGCGGATCCGGGCGTAGGTGTTGAGTTCGCTGAGCGCGTCGGCACGCCACACCAGGCGCCACGCGGGCAGCCGCACGTCGTGCAGGACGACCTGGCCGAGCCCCATGGTGTGCAGGCCCATGGTGTCCATGTGCACGGCGCTCACGCCCGGATCGTCCTTCTGCACGGCGAAGGCGAGCATGTCGTTGGACGCCTCGTCGCGCAGGAACAGGATGAACAGGTCGGCGAACCGGGCCCCGGCGAGGAACCGCTTGGCGCCGTTGAGCACCCAGGTGTCGCCCTCCAGGCGCGCGGTGGACCGGTAGTCGTACGGATCCCGGTTCTCATAGGCGCCCTGCACCCCGAAGCGCCGCCCGGACAGCAGGTCGGGGACGTAGGCGTCGATGAGTTCGGGGCTCCCGCTGGAGAGGATCAGCTCGGTGATCTCGACGGTGATGTCGAGCAGCACGGCGAATCCCGGATCGCGCGAGAGCCGGGCGATCTCCTCGACCACCACGCCCCAGGCGAGCTTGTCCCTGCCGTCGCCGCCCGCGTCGACGGGCAGCGAGAAGCGCAGCAGACCGAGGTCGCCCGCCTGCTCGAAGAGACGCTTGTCCAGCGCCCTGCGCTCGTGGTTCAGGAAGTACGAGCCCGGATTGACGTGGTCGAGGACGAAGCCCCCGAACCGGTGCCGCGCCTCAAGCCTGACCCGCTCCACCTCGTCGTCGAGCGTGGCGTGGGCCAGGTCCCCGCGGTTCATGACGTCGGCCGCGTGCGCCCGGGGCGTCATGCCGCGGCCCCGGGAGCGGCGGGATCCGCCTCTGCGCGCAGGGCGCGCACCAGGTCGTCGAGGGTCTCGTCGCCGAGGAACCGGTCGAGGGCGATGGTGGCGCCGGTGCGCTCCTCGACCTCCACGGAGAGCTGGGCCGCGGTGAGCGAGTCGATGCCGAGTTCGCCGAGCGGCCGGTCGGCGGGGAGCTCCTCGTCGATGCCGAGCAGCTCGCCGATCAGCCGCGAGAGCCAGGCTCCCGCGGACTCGGCGGTGCCGTGCGCGTGGTCGGTGGTGGTGATGGCGTACTCCCTGAGATCGTTCGGATCAGCCGCGGTGCCGCGGCGCGATCCGCAGCGGCACGAGCGAGAACGCCCGGTCCTCGTCGTCGAGCCGGACGAGATCGCGTACGAGCAGGTCCTCGGCGTCGGGGTCCGGCGCGGCGGGACGGCCGAGCCTGGCAAGGACGCGGCGCAGCGCGAGAGAGACCCAGTGCCGCCCGGCCGCGAGCCCGCCGATGGCCGTGCCGCGCCACTGCCAGGTGTGCAGGACGCAGGCGGCCGTGTGCAGCAGGCAGTGGGTGCGGGCCGCCTCGTACGCGTCGGCCGTGCGCCGCGTGCCGAGCGCGCGGAACGCCGCCCGGTTCTCGTCGCGGATGGCCACCAACGTGCGTACGAGAGGGGCTAGTTCGGCGTCGTCGGCCAGTGCCTGTGCCGCCTCGTCGAGGAGGTCGACGATCTCGTCGGCGCCGCCGAAGGTCAGCGCGGGCCGCAGCTCGCGCGGGGCCGGTGACGGCGCCGGTTCGCCGAACCCGAAGAGCACCGGCAGCGGCACCTGCGCGGGCTTCCGGGGGCGCCGGGCAGCCGCCGCCAACTGGGCTCGCACCGTGTCCAGTTGGACCAGCTCGGTGCCTTCGAAGACGGGCGTGATGGACACGTCGCGCAGCAGCTTCTGGAACGCGCCGCCCGCGGCGCCCTCGCGCAGATGGGCCCGCGCGCTGAGCACTTCGCCGCAGGCTCCCACGGTGTCCACGCACAGCCCCGGCACCGCGTACTTCGCCACGGCTGACCACAGCGCCATCCGCTGCCGCGCCACGTCCAGGCCGCGCGCGGCGGCCAGTTGGGTGCACTCGGCGACCAGCAGGTCGGCGAAGCCCCTGGCGAGCAGCGACCGCACCGGGGGCAGGGCGAGCGCGGGCGCGCCGTACAGGACGCGCTCGCGGGCGTGCCGCAGGGCGATGCGCAGCGCCGTATCGGCCGCGCCGAGGCTGCTCGCGCCGACCAGGGTCCGGGTGAACTGGAGCATGCCGGAGACCATCTCGATGCCGCGCCCCGGACGCCCGAGCACGGCGTCGGCGCCGACCCGGCAGTCGTCCAGGACGAAGCCGCTCAGGTCGTGCCCGCGCAGACCGTGCGTGGGGACCTTGGGCAGCCGCCGCACCCCGGCGCCGCCGATGGCCTCGAAGTCGAGCAGGAACAGGCCGTACGACGGCTCCGACGCGGCGAGCACGGTGGCGAAGGCGGACCTGCCGCCGTTGCCGACCAGCCACTTCCTGCCGTTGAGTACGTGGCCTTCGCCGTCGGGGACCGCGCGGGTGGCGGTGGCGAGCAGATCGCTGCCTGCCTCCTCCTCGCTGATGCCCGCCGTGCCCCAGGCCCGGCCGAGCACCAACTCCGCGACGCGGGCCCGCTGTTCGTCGTCGCCCCAGATCCATACGGGCGTCGCGGCGAGCAACGTCGAGCCGAGCCCCACCGAGACCGCGAGATCACGGCGCGACACGGCGCGCGCCACGGCCGCGAACGACTCGAACGAGGCGAGGCCGCCGCCCTCGGACACGGGCACCAGATGCCGGTGAAGGCCGGCCGCCCAGGCCGCCTCGTAGGCGGCGGTGGGTTCGCTCTCGCTCTCGTCCGCGCGCACGCCCCCGGCCAGCGACATGCCGGTACCGGGGTCGAACGGGCAGCCGAGCGTGCGCTCAAGACGCGCCGCACCCTCGAAGGCGGGCGGCGTGACCCCGGCACCCGCCGAGCTGTCGGCTTCCCGCTCCGCCTCGATCGCGGTCATATCCGCTCCACCACCAGGGCGCAGGGCCCGCCGTCGTCGTCGGCGAGCCTGATCTCATGGACGAAGGCGAGCTCGTCGCCGTGCCGGTACGCCGTGCTGTGGACCTCAAGGAGGTCCCACAGCTGGCCCGAGCGCAGCCAGGTCACGTCGACCGCCCGGATGCCGTCGGCGAGCGCGCGTCGCAGCTCGGGCGCCGAACGGCCGTGCCGCAGCACGAGTTCCTCCCGGGCGCCCGCGGCGAACCCCAGGGTCTCCGCCCAGTACCACTGGTCGGCGACCTCGCAGTGATGGCGGTGCACGCGATAGGACGTGGTGCCATCGGCGAGCCGCTCCCCGTCCCGCTCGAACCGGCCGCGCAGCGCCCGCACGGCGGAGCGGTGCGGCGAGCGCTCGACCTCGTCGTCCTTGAAGGCGGCCACCAGCGCGTCGGGCAGCGGCGCGGGCGCCCCGGAGAGCGCCTGGTCGCCGCCGAGCCGCAGCGGCACCGACGCCCCCCGGGTGCGCACCGCGACACCTGCGGGACCGGAGAGCGTCATCTCCACCTCCAGCTGCGAGGCGGCGGGGCCGCGCAGCCGGGCCCGTACGTCCACAAGCGCGGCGTCGGCGTCGAGGAAGCCGAGCGGCGACTCGTACTCCAACTGCCATGACCAGAGCACGAATCCGACCTGATGCTGACTCACGAGGGTTCGGTGGCTGGCCACGTGGTCGCGCAGCCAGCGGGCCCCCGCCTGGAAGGCGAGCCTGCCGACGGCCGTGGTCCCCAGCTGCGTCGGGGTGAACTGGCCCGCGTCGAGCACGGTCTCGTAGGCCGAGGTGCGGGGCATCGGCTAGCCCCCGGAGATCGCGGTGACGATGTCGACCCGGTCGTCCTCGGTGGCCTCGCGGTCCAGCTCTCCCTGGGTGAGCCGCTCGCCGTTGAGGGCGATGAGGTGGGTCGGGCGCACGGTGCCGTCCCGGTCGAGCAGCACCTCGCGCAGCCGCGGGTAGCGCTCGGTCAGGCCGGTGAGACCGGCGCGCACGGTGCCGCCGCCGATCTCGATCTCGTTCTCGTAGTCGGTGAAGCGGAGCAGGACGCCCCTGACCTTGACGATCATCGCCCGGCCCTTTCGTCGGTGCTTGCGAGTGCTTCCAGCTCGCCGGCGAGGTAGTGCCGACGGGCCAGCCAGCGCTGGACCTTTCCGCTGGAGGTCTTGGGGATGGTCCTGGGCCGCACCAGGACGACGGCGCCCGGCCGGACGTTCAGCTCCCTCGACACGGCCCTGCGGATGCCGTCGAGGGCTTCGGCGTACCGCTCCTCGTCGGCGATGTCCGCCTCGTACACCACGACGAGCCGCTCGGTGCCGCCCGCCGCGCCCTCGATCGCGAACACGGCGCCGCAGTTGCGCCGGATGCCGGGGACCGCGGCCTCGCAGACCCGCTCGACGTCGACCGGGTGGAGGTTGCGGCCGTTGATGACGATCAGGTCCTTGAGCCTGCCGGCGACGAAGAGCTCGTCGTCCAGGAGGAACCCGAGGTCGCCGGTGCGCAGGTAGGGGCCGTCGCCGGTCGCGGTCCGCGCGCCGAACGTCTGCGCGGTCTCCTCGGGGCGCCGCCAGTACCCGTCGGTGACGCTCGGCGAGTCGACCCAGATCTCGCCGACGGCGCCGTCCGCGAGGGGCTCGCGGGTGGCCGGATCGGCGATCAGGAGACGGGTGCCGGGCCCCGGCCTGCCGCAGCTCACCAGCGACCTCGACGGCTGCCCCTGCCGTGCGGGCCGCGCCGTGCCGCGCGCTTCGAGGGCCTCCCGGTCCACGGAGACCGTCTGCCAGCCGCCAAGCGGCTTGCCGCCCGTCACGTACAGCGTCGCCTCGGCGAGTCCGTAGCAGGGCAGGAAGGAGGCGGCACGGAACCCGGCGGGCCCGAAGCGCGCGGCGAACCGCTCCATCGTCTCGGCCCGCACGGGCTCCGCGCCGGTGAAGGCGAGTTCGACCCCGGACAGGTCGAGCGCCTCGACCTCGGCGTCCGTCGCGCGGCGCACACAGAGGTCGTACGCGAAGTTCGGGGCGCCGATGATCGTCGCGCGGTACCGGGAGACCATGCGGAGCCAGGACAGCGGGCGGCGCAGGAACGTCACCGGTGACATGAGGGTCACCGGGATGCCGGTGGCGAGCGGCGTGAGGATGCCGCCGACCAGGCCCATGTCGTGGTACGGCGGCAGCCACAGGCCGCCCGAACTGCCGGGGTGGATCCCGAAGCCGCGCGCGATCTCCGCGCAGTTGGCCCGCAGCCTGTCCTGGTCGAGCAGCACGCCGCGCGGCAGCGCCGTCGAACCCGAGGTGTACTGCAGCAGCGCGGGCACACCGGTCCTGGGCGCGGGCGGCGGCTCCGTGCCGGTGCCCGCGCCCGCCGCGTCGAGCGTGTCGGTGGCGATCAGGCGCGGGGCCCGGCCGCCGAAGGTCTCGGTGAGCCAGTCCGCCATGAGCGGCGCGATGTCCGAGGTGGTCAGGACGGTGCTCGACCCGGCGTCCTCGATGATGGCGGCGAGCCGGGGCAGGGTGCGCGCGAGCCGGGTGGGGTCCGGCGGGAACGCGGGCACCGCGGGTACGCCCGCGTAGAAGCAGCCGAACAGGGCGGCGAGGTAGTCGGGCCCCGGCGCGAACAGGAGCAGCACCGGTTCGGGGCGCCCGTCGGTGGCCGCGAGGACCCCCGCCGCGACGGCGCGTGCGCGGGCGTCGAGCGCGGCGTGGGTGAGTTCCTCGGCGGACTCGTCCTCGTGGACGAACCGGTGGGCGACGACGTCGGGAGCGTGGCGGGCCCGCTCGTACAGCAGCCGCGCGAAGCCCGCGAAGCCGTCGGGGTCACGGACAGCTGACACGGGGTGCCTGTTCGACGGGGAGGGTGTCCCACTTGCCGGGCCTGCCCTGCCACTGCTCGCCGTCGGGCAGCGGCTCGACGCGCGTGGTGGCCAGGGGGAGTTCGGTGGAGAGCCGGGCGTTCCATTCGAGCGCGGGCGCGAGTTCGGGCGGCAGCTCGTCCTCGGGGTAGATCGCGTCGGCCGGGCACGCCTCTACGCAGTTGCCGCAGTCGATGCACTCCTCGGGGTCGATCACCAGGAACGTACCGGCCTCCCGGAAGCAGGCGACGGGGCAGTAGGTGATGCACTCC
This sequence comes from Streptomyces kanamyceticus, assembly GCF_008704495.1. Taxonomy (NCBI): domain Bacteria; kingdom Bacillati; phylum Actinomycetota; class Actinomycetes; order Kitasatosporales; family Streptomycetaceae; genus Streptomyces; species Streptomyces kanamyceticus. The sequence goes on along the minus strand of NZ_CP023699.1, from coordinate 1,775,264 downwards.
GCGAACTTGCAGTGGACGCACTGCTCGGTGACGACGTGTGTCACGCGCTCTCCCCCTGAACTCCGGTCCCCGCAGAGCCTGTTGCCGAGTCGGCCGCGAGCAGCTCGCCGTGCGCGTCCACGAACCGGTGGCCCGCCTCAAGGCCGAGCTCGTACGCCTTGACGAGCCCGTCCGCCGTCGCCGACGCGTAGTCGACGCCGAGGTTCTTGAGGTCGTCGTCCGGCTTGATCACCAGGACGCGTGCCTGCCCGACGACGGAGCCGTCCACGATCTCCTCGGACGCGTAGAGGTCGCGGAAGAGCGGGAAGGGGTCGGAGCCGATCGCGATCAGCACGTCCACCCCCTTGGCGGCGACCTCGCGGGCCGGACAGGAGCAGGTGTACGAGGCGTCGACGTACGCCTCGCCGTCGATCTCCGCGGGGACGGCCCAGGCGTGCAGCATGCGTGTCGAGGCGTAGGAGACGGCGTCGTAGTTCTCCGGGGTCAGTCGCGGCTCGGCGCTGCCGGGCTCGGCGCGGGAGGAGAACACGACGGTGGCGAGGTTCTCCTCGACCCAACTCCGGTCGCCCGCGAAGACGTTGCGCAGCAGGTCCCTGCCCAGCGCCTTCGCGCCGGAGCCCTGGGTGATCTCGGCGGCGGCCGCATTGGTGACCTTCCCCGTGGCGAGCAGGAACTCCGGCGCCCGCGCCGTGAAGAGCCCCTCGCGCAGGACGGGTCCGTACTCCTCGATGCTGTCGAGGACGACGGCGCTCATGCCCTTCTCCGCGGCGGCCGCGGTGGCCTTCAGCCAGTAGTCCACGCCGGTGCGCCGGGCCCTGCCGACCGCGGCGAGGCCGCCGGACAGGACGGAGGACGAGGCGGTGCCGTAGACGTCGGCGCGCAGCCCGCGTTCCTCGAACGCGGACAGGACGCCGTGACCGTAGACCCCTTTGAGCATCCCCGACGCGACGGCGATGCCTATGCGCTCCGTGGCGCCTGCGTCAGTCATTGCGTCCCTTCCCTGGCTGGTCGGTGGTGTCGGCGAACTGCTCGGCGCAGCCGGACAGGAGAGTGGCGTCGATCAGGCCGTCCAGGTCGTCCTTGAACGACTGGTTGGGGCCCGGGTACCGGTCTGCCGTTGCGTCGGCCTCGGCGGAGTGCGGGAGCGTCATGGCGTCCTCCAAGCAGGGGAGAGCTGACGTCGCGAACGTTAGCACGACCGTACGTTCACTTTTCTGCTTCAAAGGTGTTCGGGGGGAATCAATATGAGCGAACGGTCGTGCTAACATCTCGGCATTCCTGATCATCTGGATGGAGGGCGTGGGATGAATCCCGCTACAGCAGCCGCACACGCTGCCCCGAGCGACCAGGGCGAGGAGATGTTCGACCTCTTCCGCCGCCCTCAGGGCCGCAGCAGGGCCAGGCCCGACGAGCGGGCGGTCATCGACGGCGCACGGACCTCGGAGCTGACGGTCAACGGCAAGTCGGCCGTCGTCTACCGCTGGGGCGACGGCGAACGGCCGGTGCTCCTGGTGCACGGCTGGGAATCGCGTGCCTCGCGCTACGCCAAGACCATCGCCCGGCTCACCGACCTCGGCTACAGCCCGGTCGCGTTCGACGCACCGGGACACGGCGAGGCCACCGGCGACAGCACGACCATGATCGAGTACCGCGACATCATCGTCGAACTCCACCGCGCACACGGGGACTTCGAGGCGATCGTGGGGCACTCCTTCGGGGCGACCGCGACCTACTTCGCCCTGCAGCACGGGGTGCGCACCGGCCGCATCGTGGCGATCAGCCCGGTCCCCGACTTCGCCTACCTGGTCGACAGCTTCTGCACGGCCGCGCGGCTCCCCGCGCAGGTCAACGAGGAGCTGCGCGGGCGCATCGAGCGTGAGGTGTACCCGGGTGAGGCGGACATGTGGACGCGCTTCTCCGTCTTCCACGGCGGCGCGGGAGCGCACGTACCCCTGCTCGTCATCCACGACGAGAACGACGGTTCGGTCGACCCCGGCCAGGGGGTGCGCGTCGCCGAGTTCTTCGGGGCGCGCCTGGTCACCACGCGGCGATTCGGGCACCTGCGCATTCTGGGCGCACCCCAAGTCGTCGCGGAAATAACGGAGTTCGTCACGGCCGGCGCCACGGGGCCCGGCAGGAAGACCGAGGTGGTGGCGGGATGAGCGGCATACTCGCGGGCAAGCGCGTACTGGTGACCGGGGTGCTCATGGAGTCCTCGATCGCCTTCCACGCGGCGAAGCTCGCCCAGGAGCAGGGCGCCGAGGTGGTCCTCACCGGATACGGCAGGCTCAGCCTGGTCGAACGCATCGCCAAGCGGCTGCCGCGCCCCGCGCCCCTGATCGAGCTGGACGTGCGGGACAAGGGGCAGCTGGACAGCCTCGCGGACCGCGTCAGGGAGAGCGTCGGCGGCGACGCGCGCCTGGACGGCGTCGTGCACTCCATCGCCTTCGCCCCGCAGGACGCGCTCGGCGGCAACTTCCTGGAGACCGGCTGGGATTCGGTGGCGACCGCGATCGAGGTCTCCGCGTACTCCCTGAAGTCCCTGGCCATGGCCTGTCTGCCGCTCATGGAGGAGCGGGGCGGCGCCGTGGTGGGCCTGGACTTCGACGCGAGCACCGCCTGGCCCGCGTACGACTGGATGGGCGTGGCCAAGGCCGCCCTGGAGTCCACCTCGCGCTACGTCGCGCGGGACCTGGGGCCGCGCGGCATCCGCTGCAACCTCGTCGCGGCGGGCCCGATCAAGACGATGGCCGCCAAGTCCATCCCCGGCTTCGAGACGTTCCGCGAGGTGTGGCGCACCCGCGCCCCCATCGGCTGGGACCTGTCCGACCCCGAGCCCGCGGCCCGTGCGGTCATCGCGCTGCTCTCGGACTGGTTCCCGCGCACGACGGGCGAGATCGTGCACGTCGACGGCGGTGTGCACGCCATCGGGGCCTGACCCCGCGTCGCGGGGCCGCGGCCCCGCCCATGGACGCGCCGTGCGAGGGCCCGTCACCCCCGGGCGGGCCCTCGCACGGCGCCTACGCGCCCGCCGGTCCCTCGATGGACGCGGGCAGCAGCGAGGGGTCGGTGGCCACGTCGCGCAGCCGGTTCAAGATGGCCGTGGCCGCCTTGTCGTAGCTGGTGAACTCGTTGTGCAGGACGGACTCGGCGTTCGCCATCTCCAGGAACGCGATCAGCTCGAAGACGAGTTGGGGGATGTCGACGTCCGCCACGATCTCCTCCGTCTGCTGCGCCTCCCAGACGGTCTGCTCCAGATGGGTGGTCCAGTTGGTGCGGGCCGCGGCGAGGGTGTCGTGCACCTGGCCGGTGCGGGCGTCGTACTCCGCCGACGTCGAGTAGAAGAAGCAGCCGCCGGGGAAGACGCGCTCGCGCGAATAGGTGAGCCAGCTGGTGCACACGCGCCACAACCGGTTGATGCCCGGCGGGAGTTCACGGGCGGGCTGGACCACGTGCTCCAGATAGACCTTGATCGCGGCGCGCACCGTGGCGAGCTGGAGGTCCTCCTTGGAGCCGAACAGGGCGAACACGCCGCTCTTGCTGAGCTTGAGCTCGCCCGCGAGGCGGCCGAGGGAGAGGCCCTCCAGGCCTTCGACCGATGCGACCTGCATGGCGCGCTTGAGGACCAGCTGACGGGTCTGGTTCCCGCGGGCGACCCGTCCGTCGATGTGTGTCGCTGCCATGGTGGTGCCTACCTATCTCCTGGGCCAGGTGCTCGCGGTGCCCGATAGACGACCAGTGTACCGATTAAGTGGACGATCGTGCGGTCAGTGTGTGAGGGTGTGGTGACTGGTGTCCCCTTCCGTGCGGCGACGGCCCACGGCGTGGTGCTGGGCTCCGGCAGTGAGAACGGGTTCGCGTGCGTCCTGGAGTTCCGCGGCGAGCGGGTGGGACCAGGACCGCTAGTTGACACCAGGCAAGGTTTACGACCTGCGGAGATGCCACATGCACCGAATCCCTCCCCGGCACCAACGAATCCACCGGTCTGAGCCACCTCCGGACAGGTCGCTCGGATAGCCGCTGTCGGTCGTCATGTTCCCCTGCGTTCCTCCCTGGGACCGGGCGAGGGCCGAGTGAGACTGTCGAGCTTGCTGTGGAGCTCCTCAATGGCCGGATGGTCGATCTCTTCGGCGATCTCCAAGGCGTTCCGCCAAGCGATTCCGGCGGCCTCGGTGTCGCCGGCGGCCAACCGAGTGTCGCCGAGATGCCTCAAGATCTCCGTCTCCCCGTACTGGTCGCCGAATCCCCGGTCCAGGGCGAGGGCCCGTTCGTAGCAGGTGATGGCATCGCTGTAGTTCGCGAGGTGATGGTGCGCGTAACCAAGGCTGTCCCACGCTCCGGCCTCGGCGTGCCGATCGCCGATCTGCTGGTTGACGTCCACCGCCTGGGCGCAGTGGTCAAGTGCCGGTCGATAGTCGCCGAGCATGATGTGCAGCCAGCCGGTGTTGTTGAGTGCCTTGGCCTGTCCCGCACGGTGACCGGCCTGCCGGTACAGGGCGAGTGCCTGTTCGTTGTGGGCGAGCGCGTCGCGTCGGCTCCCTTGCCGGTCGCACACCCAGCCCAGGCCGCGGTGGGTGTGGGCCTGGTTCACCTGGTCGCCGAGGCGGATGTAGAGGTCCAGGGCGTGGCGGAAGTGGATGTGGCCGACGTCGAGTCGGCCCATCTGCGTGTAGACGCTACCGAGGCTGCGATGGGCGCCCGCCTGCCAAGACCGGTCGGCGAGCCGCCGGGCCGCGTCAAGCGCGGTGTGCTGACTGGCCGCCCAGTCATGACAGTGACCGCGATAGTCGAAGTAGGTCTCCAAGGCGTGGGCCAGCAGCCACGCCCGCCGATCGTGGTCGGCCCCGACTGCCGTGTCGACGGCGTCGAGAAGCACAGGGTGCTCGACGGTGAACCAGGCCAGGGCCGCGCCGAGATCCGCTGGTTCCTCGGGCATGGCCCCGGGCCTGGCGGGGGCCATGGGGATGCGGTCCCGGTGCGGGTCGAGGTGGGACGCGGCGGCGTGGGCCGTGTGCAGGTAGAAGTCGACCAGCCTCAGCAGTGCGTCGCCGCTGTCGATGGCCGGCTCCGCGCGGGCCCGTTCGGCAGCGTAGAGACGCGTGAGGTCGTGCATGCGGTAGCGGCCGGGGGCGTGCTCCTGGACCAGGTGAGCGGCTTGGAGCCGGCGGAGCAACACGCGCACTCGCGGCACGGGCAGGGCCGTGAGGCCGGCTGCTGCGGGCAGGCTGATGTCGGGGCCGGGTGCACGACCGAGGAGTCGAAACAACTGCGCGGCGTCCGGTTCGAGAACGTGGTACGACGAGGCGAACACCGTCCGGAGATCGGCGGTGAGGTCGCCGCTGTCCAGGGCGTCGAGCCGGGTGTGCGTCTCGTGGAGCTCTCCGGCCAGTTCGGCGAGGGGGACGTCCGGGCTCAGGGTGGCGCGTGCGGCCAGGATGCTCAGGGCCAGTGGGAGGCCCGCGCAGTGTTCCAGCAATGTCGCCACGGCCTCGGGCTCAGCGGCCGTGCGGTCGGCGCCGAGATGGCTGGTGAGCAGGTGGCGCGCCTCGATGTCGGTGAGTACGTCCAGGGCCACGGGACGGGCGCCGTGTGCGGTGGTCAAGCCGGCGAGCCGGCTGCGGCTCGTGACGACGACGGTGCACGTTGGGCTGCCGGGCAGCAACGGTGCGACCTGGGCGGTGTCGCGGGCGTTGTCCAGGACGATCAGCAGACGTTTGTCGGCGGTCAGGCTGCGGTAGAGCGCGGCCTGGGCGTCCGGTTCAGCCGGGACGGCCATCACATCGGTGCCGAGCGCTTCCAGAAAGCCGCGCACCGCCGTATGCGCAGGGACAGGTTCGCCACCAGGGTCGAAGCCTCGGAGATTTACGTAGAGCTGTCCGTCGGGGAAGGCGTTGTGGTGTTCATGAGCCCAGCGCAGGGCGAGCCAGGTCTTGCCGATGCCGCCGATGCCGCCGATCGCGCAGACCACCGCCGTTCCGCCGGGCTCATCCGGGGAACCCAGCACTTCGGAGAGCAGGGCCAGTTGCTCGTTCCGGCCGGTGAACCCACGTGGCTGGGCGGGAAGCTGGCGGGGAACGACCGTCGGCGTCGTCGGCGCCCTGGTGCGGGCGGCGGCCTCCGGTTCTGCATTGGCGAGTGCCGAGTCGTCCGAGAGTATCTGCTGGTGCAGCCGCTGCAACGGGGCACCCGGTTCCAGACCCAGTTCGCCGTCCAGCCGACTCCTGATGTCCTGGTAGTGGTCGAGCGCCTCCACGGTTCGCCCCTGCCGGTGCAGCGTGAGCATCAGCCTTCCGGCGACGCGCTCGTCGAAGGGCTGCGCCTGCGTCAGCGAGCGGAGCATGGCGAGGATTTCTGCCTCCCGCCCGAGCTCCAGCATCACTTCGCTCAAGGCCAGTTCGGCACTGAGGAGCTCTCTGCCGAGAATTTCCCGCAGTTGGTTGAACCACGTGGTGTCCGCCCCGTCGAGCGCGTCCCCCTGCCACGTCGCCAGCGCCTCCAGCAGGAGGTCAGCCGTGCGCTGCGGGCCGTTGGCCGCGCGAGCGTCTTCCACGAGGCGACGGAAGCGGTGCACGTCCACGATCTCCGGGTCGGCCTCGCACACATAGCCGCCTGCGCGGCGCACGATCGTCAGCCCGAGGCCCCCGATGATCGGGCGAAGCCGTGACACATAGCTGTGCAGGGTTGTCGTCACGCGTCGGGGTGCGCGTTCGCCCCACACTCGGTCGATCAACTGGTCTATGGACACGGGGCGGTTGAGCTCGAAGAGCAGGGCCGCCAGTACATGACGCTGCCGGGCGTGCCCGAGGTTCACCTCCTGCCCGTCCGACCATGCCCGCACGGCGTTCAGGACGTGGATCTCCACCGGCACTGCGTCCCCCCATCGCCTTTGCGGCGCCCAGTTTCGGCAGTTCAGCGCAGGTGTTCAAGTAAGTTCCAAGACATCCTCACGGTCCTTTGGCGAAGGTACGACCGACCGGAACGGCCAAGAAGAGGGGAATTCCCGTGAAGCACAAGTTCACATGGACAGCAGCGTCGGCCCTGGCGGGCCTGACCCTTGTCGGGACCCTGGCGGGGACCGGCAGCGCGGTGGCCGCGCCGACCGGGGCCGACGCGGCGCTGGCGTCGTGCGTGACCTCGACCCGCAACTGGGGCGGCAACATCCAGAACCAGTACGGCTGCACGGAGTACGGCCTGCCCAACGGGGAGCAGCAGGTCTTCGGGGTCGGCACAGACGGAGCGATCTGGACGCGTTGGTCCCGCACCAATGGCACGCTCAGCTCCTGGACCTCTATGGGCGGTCAGGGCCGCAGCACGGTGTACGCCGGAGGAAGGGGCTGGGCCATCACGCTCCAAGTGCGCGGCACCGACGGCAACTGGTATTACAACAACCGAGGTGGAACTCCGAGCGGCGGCTGGAGCGGCTGGCACCGCTGAGCACTGGCTCCATGAGCGGGAGCGGGGGATCCCGCTGTGAGGGGGGCGGTGGGCCTCGCGCCGCGCAGAGGGAGCGCGAGGTCCACCCGACGTCTCCTGAGTGGTGCGGTGGGCAGGCACAGCGACGGCCCAAGATCCGCTTTCCCTGGAAGGGCACGCTTCAACTGGTGCCGACTATCCGCCTTTTGTGTCAACTGATGATCCTCGTCACAGCGGGCGGGCGAACGGGTGTGAGGGCGCGCGGGAACCCCGCCGCCGCGGCCGCCGGGGTCCCGGGCGTCACCCGTGCTCGACGAAGTCCAGTACGGAGCGCACCACGTCGGGATCGCCGAGGATCTTGCGGTGCCCGAGCCCCTGGGTGGTGATCAGCCGCGCCCGGTCACCGAAGGCCGCGGCGATCGCGCGCCCCTGGCCGACCCCGATCCGGGTGTCGTCCTCGTCGTGCACCACGAGGACCGGTGCCGTGATGACCTCGGTGGCGTGCCGGACGGAGAACGGCATCCGGTCGGCAGGGACGCCGGGGAAGAGGTCCTTGCCGATCCGGACGAGCAACTCGCCCTTCAGGGACGGGCGGAGCTTGAGCCCGGAGACGAACTCGTCGACCAGGTACTCGAAGTCGCAGACCCCGCTGATGGCGACGATCCGCTCCGCCTTCACGCCCTTGGTGAGCGCGTGGAACGAGCCGAGCGCGCCGAGGGAGTGCGCGACCAGTGCCTCGAACGCGCCGTACTGGTCGTGCAGTTCGGTGAGGATCTTCTGGTACTCGATGATGGTGGTGCTGCGGCCCGTGCCGTCGCCGTGTCCCGGCGCGTCGAAGGTGACGACGCTGTAGCCCCGGTCGAGCAGGCCGGAGATGAAGTCGCTGAAGCGCGAGCCGCGCGACTGCCAGCCGTGCACCAGCAGGACGGGGCGCTCCCCGGTGCCCCAGCGGTAGGTCACCGCGGACTTGCCGTTGACGCGGACGCGCCCGCGGTGCGCGGCGTCGAACAGCTCACGCTCGGACGAGCGCATCTTGCTGCGGGCCAGCGGCATGTGGAACAGGGCGTACGCGCCGGTGCCCGCGAGCCGCCCCGAGACGCGGGAGACGGTGTTGAGGGTCGTACTCACAACTGCCTCGGTGGGGTCCATGTCCAGTACTCCTCGGTCGGCGGTAGCAGGAGCGTGGTATATTAGCACGATCGTCCGTGCTTTTAGATGTTGCCGTATCCGAGAGCCCGCCACCGCGTCCGCGTCCGCGGACCCGAGCGCTCGCTGAATCGAGGGGAACGCCATGCCGTCCACCATCTGGTTCGCGCCATGGACGTCGGGACCGGCGGCGGAGACCGCGCACGAGAACGACCTGACGGGCGCGGCCGTCGTCAGCGTCACCGAGTTCACCCCGCACCGCCCCTGGACCGCCCTCGGCGTCAACATCGCCGGGGTCGCCCTGCGCAAGTCCTGGCGCGATGTCACCGGTGCCGTCGGGCTCTGGCTGTGGGTGGACCCCGACGTCCGCCGTCCCCGGTCGGGGTCGGTCTCCGTGTGGCGCGAGGAGAAGGACCTGAAGGGCTTCGTGGCGCGCCACGACCACGTGCGCATCATGCGCTCGTACCGTGACCGGGGCACGATGCGCTCGGCCCTGTGGGAGACCGCGCGCTTCGACGCGGAGGCGACACAGACGGCGGTCCGCTCCTTCCTCTCCGGGCGCTCGCAGTGGCCGCGCGATCCCTCCACGGGAGGTGGGCGCGCGTAGAGGCCCTCTTGCCACGGCCAGGGAACAGGTCCAGGATCGTCCCTCCCGCGGGCGGTCGCCGAGGCGTCGCACCGCACGGGAGTGCGCGAGCCCAGTACCTGAACCAGGAGGTCCTGCCGTGGATTTCGGACTTGTGCTGCAGACCGACCCGCCCGCGTCGGCGGTCGTCGATCTCATGCGACGCGCGGAACGCAACGGCTTCCGCTACGGCTGGACGTTCGACTCCGCGGTGCTCTGGCAGGAGCCGTTCGTCGTCTACAGCCGCATCCTCGAACACACCGAGCGGCTGATCGTGGGGCCCATGGTCACCAACCCGGGGACCAGGACCTGGGAAGTCACCGCGTCCACCTTCGCCACCCTCAACGACATGTACGGCAACCGCACCGTCTGCGGCATCGGACGCGGCGACTCCGCGATGCGCGTGGCGGGGCGCAAGCCCAACACCCTGGCCCGGCTCGGCGAGGCCATCGACGTCATCCGCGACCTCGCCGAGGGGCGCTCGGCGGACGTCGGAGGCCAGACGCTGCGGCTGCCGTGGGTGCGCGAGGGGCACCTGCCGGTGTGGATGGCGGCGTACGGACCCAAGGCGCTCGCGCTCGCCGGGCAGAAGGCCGACGGGTTCATCCTGCAGCTCGCCGACCCCTACCTCACCGAGTGGATGGTCAAGGCCGTACGGGACGCGGCGGCCGACGCGGGGCGCGATCCGGCCGACGTGAAGATCTGTGTCGCCGCGCCCGCCTACGTGGGCGACGACCTCGCGCACGCCCGCGAGCAGTGCCGCTGGTTCGGCGGCATGGTCGGCAACCACGTCGCCGACCTCGTCGCCAAGTACGGCGAGCACTCCTCGATGGTGCCCGAGGCCCTCACCGAGTACATCAAGGCCCGCGAGGGCTACGACTACAGCCACCACGGGCGGGCGGGCAACCCCGACACCGCCTTCGTGCCCGACGAGATCGTCGACCGGTTCTGCCTCGTCGGACCCGTCGACGCGCACATCGAACGGCTGCGGGAACTGCGGGACCTCGGCGTCGACCAGTTCGCGCTGTACGCCATGCACGACGCGCGCGAGGACGTCATCGACGCGTACGGCACCCACGTCGTCCCCGCGTTCGCCTGACCGGCACCGATACCGGTCAGGTGCGCGGACGTACCGCCGTCACCAGCCACACCGCGGCCCGCATCCGCACGCCCGCCGCGGTCGCGTAGGGGCGCAGCGCGTCCTCCAGGCCGGTGCGTACGGCAGGGGAGACGGTGCGGTCCGGGGTGCGGGAGAGGAGGAAGTCGACCGCGTCCGCCGGGGTTTGGCCCCAGTGGGTCTCGATGGGCAGCGGGGTCACGGTCACGTCGTCGTAGGCGGCCAGGGACCTGCGGATGTGGTCGGGGTCGGAGAGGGAGGCCATGGCGGCGCGGGCGTCGGAGGTGCCGTTGTCGCCGCGGCCTTCGCCGTCGGTTTCGCCTTCGCCTTCGCCTTCGCCGAGCAGCTTCGAGAGGAGGCCGAGCGCCTGGGCCTCCTCGCCGCCGGAACCCGCGGGCTGCGGGCAGGCGAAGACGAGTCGGCCGCCGGGGATCAGGGCGCGGGCGATGTTGTCGAAGGCGGCGGCGTGATCGGCGAAGAACATCACGCCGCCGCGGCTGATCGCCACGTCGTACCCGGCCACGGGGAAGGGGTGCGTCTGGGCGTCGGCCCGTTCGAACGCGACGTTCCTGACGCGTTCGTCCCTGGCCCGGGCCCTTGCGCGGTCAAGGAGCGGCGCCGAGATGTCGACGCCGACCGCGTGGCCGAGACCGGCGAGCCGTGCGGCCGTGCGCGTGACCGTGCCCGCCCCGCAGCCGATGTCCAGGACGCGGTCGCCGTTGCGGATGGCCGCGGCTTCGAAGAGGCGGTCGTTGAGGGCGGCGCTCATTGCGTCGTAGCGGTCCTGCTGTTCGGCCCAGTGGTGGCCGAGCGGGCCGTTCCAGATCTCCTCCTGACGGGCGTTGGCGGTGCTGGCGACGGTGGTGGTGCTGGGCTTCATGGCGTCTCCCTCGGTCGTCCGGGTACCGATGCTGGCCGCGCCGGATGCCTCCGGTCGTCGTACGGGGGAAGGGAGTTGGACCTACCTCGCCGGGGTCCCGCGGCGAGGGAACTACTCCCCTGGGAGTAGCGGACGAGCGGTCCGCGCGGGGGACGCCGCTGTCGGTGGTGGCGGCTAGGGTGCGAGGCATGAGGGGGGTCGGGGCGCGGGACGCCCACGAGGCGCGGAGCGCCCACGGCATGCCCGCGTGGCAGAAGCGGTCCGCCGACGCGGCGTTCGCCGTCGTCGTGGCCGCGATCGTGATGCTCGCCTCGGCGTACGAGGGCGGGGCCGACGCGGTCGACTACGCCCTGATGGCGGTCGGCTCCCTCGCGCTCGTCGTGCACCGGGCCCTGCCGCGCGTGGTGCTCGCCGTCACCACGGCCTGCCTGACCGGCCTGGTGCTGCACGCCGAGCCCAGTACGACGGCCGCCTTCCCGGTGCTCGCCGCGGTGCACGCCGCCGCCCACCGGGGGCATCGCGTGGTGGGCCTCGGCGCGAGCGCGGTGTTCCTCACGGGGTTCTTCGTGGCCGACCCGGGGGACCCCGGCATCGTCGAGCGGACGCTGCTGCTCGCCGGGTGGTTCGTGTGCGCGCTGGCCACGGGCATCGCGGGCAAGACCTGGCAGGCGTATCTGCGCCAGACCGAGGAGCGCGCCCTGGAGGCCGAGCGGACCCGCGAGGAGGCGGCGCTGCGCAGGGCGGGCGAGGAGCGGCTGCGGATCGCGCGCGAGCTGCACGACTCGCTCACGCACAGCATCTCGATCGTCAAGCTGCAGGCGGGCGTCGCCGTGCATCTGGCGCGCAAGCGCGGCGAGGAGGTGCCGCCCGCGCTGCTCGCCATCGAGGAGGCGAGCGGCGAGGCGATGCGGGAACTGCGCTCCACGCTGGAGGTGTTGCGCACCGACGAGCCCACCGGCAGCCCCGCGCTGCTCGTGGAGCGGGCCCGCTCGGCGGGGCTCGCGGTCGAGCTGACGGTGACCGGGCGCGAGCGGCCCCTCTCGCCCGAGCTCGACCGGGCCGCGTACCGCATCGTGCAGGAGTGCCTGACCAACGCGGCGCGCCACGCGGGCGGCTCCGCGCTGGTGCGGGTGCGACTCGGCTACGGGGAGCGGGAGTTGGGCATCCGCGTGGCGGACGACGGGTCAGGTGACCCGGCGCGTCCGCCGGTGGAGGGCACAGGGCTGACCGGGATGCGCGAGCGGGTCACGGCCCTGGGTGGCGTGCTGTGGGCGGGGCCGCGCGAGGAGGGCGGGTTCGCGGTGCGGGCCGAACTGCCGCTCGACGGGCGGCTCGAAGGATCGCCCGGCAGGGACGGGGACAGGGACGTAGGAAACGTAGGGCTGCTCGAAGGGCGGCGGCTCAAGGGGGCGGCGCCGTGATCCGTGTCGTGCTCGTCGACGACCAGGCGCTGATGCGTGCGGGGTTCAGGGCGCTGCTCGACGCCGAGGACGGGATCGAGGTGGTGGGGGAGGGCGCCGACGGCGCGGAAGGCGTCGCCGTCGTACGGGACACGGTGCCCGACGTCGCGCTCGTCGACGTGCAGATGCCCGTGATGACCGGCATCGAGGCGACCCGCAGGATCGTCGCGGAACCGCGCCTGGCCGCCGTACGCGTGGTGATCCTCACCAACTACGGCCACGACGAGTACGTCTTCGAGGCGCTGCGCGCCGGGGCCAGCGGGTTCCTGCTCAAGGACACCGAGCCCGCCGCGCTGCTGCAGGGCATCGAAGTCGTCGCGCGCGGCGAGGCGTTGCTCTCGCCGTCGGTGACGCGCAGCCTGATCGGCGAGTTCGTCTCCCGGCCCCCCGACCGGACCAGCGCGCCGGGCCTGGAGACCCTCACGCGCCGCGAGCGCGAGGTGACCGCGCTGGTCGCCCGCGGTCTGACGAACGAGGAGATCGCCGCACACATGGTCATCAGCCCGTTCACGGCGAAGACGCACGTGAGCCGTGCGATGACCAAGCTCGGCGCGCGCGACCGGGCCCAACTGGTCGTGTTCGCCTACGAGTCGGGACTGGTGGCGGCCCGGAATGCCGATCTCTAGGCCGTGTCGCCCCATAGTTGGGCCGTTTCGCCTCATATGTGGACAGGAGGGGGAGGCGTGGCATGATCTCCGCGTGACCGTCATACCGAGACCGTTCAGACAAGCCCTGGCGCTGTCGGCGACCGCGCTGCTCGTGGCCGGTTGCGGGCTCTCCGCGGAGCTGGACCGCGAGGCGAACCCGGAGCGCGAGCCGAGGACGGAGGCGACGCGGCCCGAGCCGACCCGGTCCGCGCCGGGCGCGCCCGGCGACCTCCCGCCCAGCCCCGACGGGCCTTCCGCCACCGCGTCCCCGGCCCCCGCCACCCCGCGCTGCCCGAAGTCCGGCGTGACGATGTCCCCGGGCATGGTGACCGCCGCGATGGGCCTGCGCGCGATGTCGGTGACCGTGACGAACTGCGGCAAGGGCGTGCGGCAGGTCAACGGCTACCCGGACATCCGCGTCCGCGGCCTGGACAAGCAGCTGTTCCGCGTGAACGTGCTCAAGGGCACCGAGCCGGTCACCACCATGGACGACCCAGGACCGCGCCGCGTCACGCTGAAGCCGGGCGAATCCGCGTACACCTCGCTGGTCTGGCGGTACTCGGCCGTCGACGCCGCCACCCGGGAGGGCAGCGGCGTCTATGTGGAGATCGGCACCGGCAAGGGCGCCGCCCGGCAGACCATCGAGCCGGACGGCGGCCTCGACATCGGTGAGACGGGCATGCTCGGCACGACCGCCTGGCAGCGCAGCCCGGCCGACGAAGGGCCCCGGCGCCCGGACGCGAGGCCTACGGCACCCGCGCCGTCCACTCCGGCGAGCTGAACTTCGTCCGGGCCAGCTCCCGCGCCCGCGCGAGCTCGTCCTCGGTGACCTCGCCGTCCGTTAGGCCGTACCGCCCGCGGAAGGATTCGATCATCCGCTCGATGACCGATTCGCGGGGCAGCCCGGTCTGGCGGCGCAGCGGGTCCACGCGCTTCTTGGCGCTCTTCGTCCCCTTGTCGGACAGCTTCTCCTTGCCGATGCGCAGGACCTCCAGCATCTTGTCCGCGTCGATGTCGTACGACATGGTCACGTGGTGAAGGACCGCGCCAGGGCCGCCGCCGGGCGCCACCATGCGCTTCTGCGCGGCCCCCGCGATCTTCCCCGCGTCCGTCGCGATGTCGTTCAGCGGCTGGTACCACGCCTTGATGCCCATGTCGGCGAGGGCGCCGAGCACCCAGTCGTCGAGGTAGGCGTAGCTGTCCTGGAACGAGAGTCCCTGGACGAGGGCGTCGGGCACCGAAAGGGAGTACGTGATGGTGTTCCCCGGCTCCACGAACATCGCGCCGCCGCCCGAGATCCTGCGGACGACGTCGATGCCGTGCCGGGCCGCGCCCTCCGGGTCGACCTCGTTGGCGAGCGACTGGAAGCTGCCGATGATCACCGAAGGGGCGCCCCACTCCCACACGCGCAGCGTCGGCGGGCGCCGGCCCGCCGCGACCTCCTGGGTGAGCACCTCGTCCAGGGCCATGTGCAGGGCGGGCGCCTGCGGGCCCTCGTGCACGAGCTGCCAGTCGTAGTCGGTCCAGTCCGTCGCGTGCGCGAGGGCGCGGCGCACCGCGATGCCGATGCCGTCCGACGTCAGGCCGTACATCACGGTGCCCTCGGGCAGCGCGGCGTCGATGCGGGCGGTGAGGCCCGCGGTGTCCGTGTCGGCGGGGGCGCCGTCGAGTGCCGCGTTGATCGCGTCGAGCGCCTCGTCGGGTTCGAGGAAGAAATCACCGGCCACGCGCGTGTGCCGCAACTCGCCGCCCTCGACGTCCAGATCCACTACGACGAGCTTGCCGCCGGGGACCTTGTACTCACCGTGCACCGTGCTTCCTCCATGCCCAGGGGTCGGTCGGCCTGACGTGGCCGTACCGAATTCTTCCTTACGTCAAGTGTGTCCGATTTCGGGGCCGGTGATCGCGGGGCGGGCGCGCCACCACCGGCGCTAGCCTGCGGATCATGTTCACGACGCGTCCCACACTTCAGGGCACCTTCGGCATGGTGTCGTCCACCCACTGGCTCGCCTCCCAGTCCGCGATGGCCGTCCTGGAGGACGGCGGCAACGCCTTCGACGCCGCGGTCGCCGCGGGCTTCGTGCTGCACGTGGTCGAGCCGCACCTCAACGGTCCCGCGGGCGAGGTGCCGATCATCCTCGCGCCCGCCGACGGCGAGGTGCGCGTGCTCTGCGGCCAGGGACCCGCGCCCGCCGGAGCCACCGTGGCCCATTACCGCGCCCTGGGACTCGACCTGGTGCCGGGCACCGGACCCCTCGCCGCCGCGGTGCCAGGCGCCTTCGACGCGTGGCTGCTGCTCCTGCGCGACCACGGCACGAAGTCGCTCGCCGAGGTGCTCAAGTACGCCATCGGGTACGCGGCGGACGGGCACGCGCCCGTGGAGCGCGTCGTGGAGACCGTGGAGACGGTGCGGGAACTCTTCGAGCGGGAGTGGCCCACCTCCGCCGACGTCTACCTGCCGGACGGCGAACCCCCGCGCACCGGCGAGCTGCTGCGCAACCCGGCGCTCGCGGCCACCTGGCGACGGCTCATAGCCGAGGCGGGGGAGAAGGCGGCGGCCGACGGGGGCGGCCGCACCGCGGAGATCGACGCCGCGCGCGAGGTGTGGCGCACGGGCTTCATCGCCGAGGCGCTGGTGCGGCAGGCGGGGCGGCCCACCATGGACACCAGCGGCCAGCGGCACACGGGCACGCTGAAGGACCACGACCTGCGCGACTGGTCCGCGCGGTACGAGGACCCCGTCACCTACGACTGGAACGGCTGGACCCTGTGCAAGGCGGGCGCGTGGAGCCAGGGGCCCGCCCTCCTCCAGCAGTTCGCCCTGCTGCCCCGCGCGGTCGCCGAGCTGCCCGCGTACGGATCCGCCGAATACGTCCATCTCCTGGTCGAGGGCTGCAAGTTGGCCATGGCCGACCGGGAGGCCTGGTACGGGGACGCCGCGGGCGGCGCCGGGGAGGTGCCCGTCGCCGAGCTGCTCTCGGCCGAGTACAACGCCCGGCGGCGGCGGCTCATCGGCGAGAAGGCGTCCTACGAGCTGCGCCCCGGCAGCCCCGGCGGGCGCGAGCCCAGGCTGTCGGCGCACGCCCGCGCGGTGGCCGCGGGGGAGCGGCCGCACGCCGACGCGGCGGGGGGCGTCGCGGCGGCCGGGGCGGGCGAGCCGACCGTGGCGGGCGACGGCGGGACCCGTGGCGACACCTGCCACCTCGACATCGTCGACCGCTGGGGCAACATGCTCTCGGCCACGCCCAGCGGCGGCTGGCTGCAGTCCAACCCCGTCGTCCCCGAGCTCGGCTTCCCGCTGGGCACCCGGCTGCAGATGGCGTGGCTGGAGGAGGGGCTGCCCAATTCGCTCACGCCGGGGCGGCGGCCGCGGACCACGCTCACCCCGTCCCTGGCGCTCAAGGACGGGGTGCCCGTGCTGGCCTTCGGCACGCCGGGCGGCGACCAGCAGGACCAGTGGCAGGTGCACTTCTTCCTCGGCGTGGCGCTGCGGGACGCCGTGCGGGGCGGCCTGGACCTGCAAGGCGCGATCGACGCCCCCAACTGGCACACCGACGCCTTCCCCGGCTCCTTCCACCCGCGCGAGATGCGCGCGGGCAGCGTCACGGTCGAATCGCGCATGGACCCCGAGGTGGTCGCGGAGCTGCGGCGGCGGGGGCACGACGTGACGGTGGGAGGGCCGTGGTCGGAGGGGCGGCTGTGCGCGGTGGCACGCGATCCGCGCACCGGTGTCCTGTCCGCCGGGGCCAATCCCCGCGGGATGCAGGGGTACGCCGTGGGGCGGTGAGAGAGTGGGCGGGCGGCGGGGCGCGGCACGGGAGGTTCACCGTGAGGTAAGGGGGCGTTCAGGTGGGGCGTACGGGATGTCAGTGGGGCGTGCTCTCATGGACACATGATCGAAAAGTTTCTGGTGCACGGCGTGCACGGCGTTGAAGAGGCCCTCCGCAAGGCTGCCGCGACCGAGGTCATGCCCCGGTTCCGGCAGCTCGCCGAGGGCGACGTGGTCGAGAAGTCCGGGCCGCACGACGTGGTGACCGTCGCGGACCGCCGCGCCGAGGAGCAGCTCACCGCCGACCTCCTGGCCCTCCTGCCGGGATCGGTCGTGGTCGGCGAGGAAGCGGTGCACGCGGACCCGTCGAGGTACGAGGCGATACGCGGCGCCGCTCCGGTGTGGATCGTCGACCCGGTCGACGGCACGCGGCAGTTCGTGAACGGCGACCCCGGCTTCTGCATGCTCGTCGCCCTCGCGGTCGACGGCGAGGTCCAGGCCTCCTGGACGTACGCACCCGCACTCGACGAGTTCGCCGTGGCCATCCGCGGCAAGGGCGCCCTGCTCGACGGGAAGCCGCTGGTCGCGGGCGTGCCCGAGCCGGGCACGGACATCGAAGTGGCCACCTCGCACCCGGACTTCACCACCGACGACCAGAAGCGGGCGCTGAGCGGCCTTCGCGCCGAGGGCGTGCGGCCGAGGCCGTGCGGCTCCGCGGGCCTTGAGTACCTCGCCATCGCCAAGGGCGAGTTGGACGCCGTCGCCTTCTCCTGGGAGCTGGCCTGGGACCACGCGGCGGGGCTGCTGCTCGTCGCCGAGGCCGGGGGCGCCGACCTGACCTTGACGGGCGAGCCGTTCCGCATAGCCGGGGGCAACGCGCTGCCGTTCACCGCCGCGCGCGACGCCGCCACGGCCCGGCGCGTGATGGACCTCCTCGCGGGCACGGCCTGAGGTCTCCCGTCCCGTGGCCCGGGTGCCGATGAGGGCCACCGCGCCGACGGTGGCGCAAGGGTCCCGGCCTATCCTGGGCGGCAGTGGCCATCGGCTGACAAAGGAGTCCGAAGGTGCCGTCGATGCTTGATGCCGTCGTCGTGGGGGCGGGACCGAACGGGCTCACCGCTGCCGTCGAGCTGGCCCGCCGCGGCTTCTCCGTGGCCGTCTTCGAGGCCAGGGACACGGTGGGGGGCGGGGCGCGCACCGAGGAGCTGACGCTGCCCGGCTTCCGCCACGACCCCTGCTCCGCCGCCCACCCCCTCGGCATCAACTCCCCGGCGTTCCGCGCCATGCCCCTTGACCGGTACGGCCTGGAGTGGCTGCAGCCCCCGCTGCCGATGGCGCACCCCTTCCTCGACGGCACCGCCGCCGTGCTGTCCCGCTCCGTCGCCGAGACCGCCGCCTCGTTCGGGCCGCGCGACGCGGGAGCGTACCGACGCCTGGTGGAGCCCTTCCTCGGGAAGTGGGACGTCCTGCTGCGGGACTTCATGTCGCTGCCGCTGAGCTCCCTGCCGCGGGACCCCGTCACGCTCGCCCGGTTCGGGCTCTCGGGCCTGCCGCCCTCGACCTGGCTGATGCGGCGCTTCCGCGACGACCGTGCCCGAGCACTCTTCGCCGGTCTGGTCGCCCACGTCATCGCGCCGCTCGACGGCATCATCACCGGCGGCGTCGGCATGGTCTTCGCCCTTGCCGCGCACGCCCGCGGCTGGCCCGTCGCGCGCGGCGGCTCGCAGTCCATCTCCGACGCGCTCACCGCGTATCTGCTGGACCTCGGCGGCACCGTCCACACGGACTACGAGGTCAAGCGCCTCGACGACCTGCCGCCCGCCCGCGCGTACGTCTTCGACACCTCGCCCACCGCGCTCGCCAAGATCGCCGGTCTCGGCCGCGCCTATGCGGGGTACCGGTACGGATCCAGCGTCTTCAAGATCGACTACGCCCTGGACGGGCCCGTGCCCTGGACCGCGCAGGAACCGCGCACCGCCGGGACCGTCCAGGTCGGCGCGAGCAGCAAGGAGATCGGTGCCGCGCTGCGCGCCGCGTCGCGCGAGGGGCGCGCCCCGGACGCCCCGTTCCTGATCACGGTGCAGCCCAGCGTCGTCGACCCCTCCCGCGCCCCGGCGGGCAAGCACGTCTTCTGGGCGTACGGCCACGTCCCGGGCGGCTGGGACGGTGACCTGACCGACGCGATCGAGCGGCAGCTGGAACGCTTCGCGCCGGGCTTCCGCGACCGCGTCCTCGCCCGCGCCACGGCGGGCCCGCCCGAGCTGGCCGCGCGCAACGCGAACTACGTGGGCGGCGACATCGCCTGCGGAGCCGCCAGCGGACTCCAGCTGCTGCTGCGCCCCAAGCTCTCCCTGTTCCCGTACGGCACCCCGCACCCCGCCGTCTTCATCTGCTCGTCGGCGACCCCGCCGGGCCCCGGGGTGCACGGGATGTCCGGGCACAACGCGGCCAAGGCGGTGTGGCGGCGGCTCAGGAGCGCGTGAGCCCGAGCCCGGGGTACAGGTCGCGCGAGGTTGATGTCGGATTCCCGCCAGCCCGAGCGACGGGGATCGACCATCCTTGACGGCATGCACACCGACACCGAACGCTGCGTGCGCGCTGTTCAGTCGAAGGACGCCCGCTTCGACGGATGGTTCTTCACCGCCGTCACCACCACGCGGATCTACTGCCGCCCCAGCTGCCCGGTCGTGCCGCCCAAGGCCGAGAACATGACCTTCTACCCGAGCGCCGCCGCCTGCCAGCAGGCCGGGTTCCGGGCCTGCAAGCGGTGCCGCCCCGACAGCAGCCCCGGCTCGCCCGAGTGGAACCAGCGGGCCGACCTGGTGGCCCGCGCCATGCGGCTCATCGGCGACGGCGTCGTCGACCGCGACGGCGTCCCCGGTCTCGCCTCCCGGCTCGGCTACAGCGCCCGCCAGGTCGAGCGCCAGCTGCGCGCCGAGCTCGGTGCGGGACCGCTCGCGCTCGCCCGTGCCCAGCGCGCGCAGACCGCGCGGCTGCTCATCGAGACGACCGCGCTCCCCATGGCGGAGATCGCCTTCGCCGCCGGGTTCTCCTCGATCCGTACGTTCAACGACACCGTGCGCGAGGTCTTCGCGCTCGCCCCCGGCGAACTGCGCGCCCGGGCGCCCAAGCGCACCGCGTCCCCGGCGGGCACGGCACCGGCCGCGTCGTCCCGCGCCCCCGGCGTCCTCTCGCTGCGGCTGCCGTTCCGCAAGCCGCTCAACCCCGACAACCTCTTCGGGCACCTCATCGCGACCGGTGTGCCCGGCGTCGAGGAGTGGCGCGACGGGGCCTACCGGCGCACCCTCGACCTGCCCTTCGGACACGGCATCGTCGCGCTCACCCCGCACCCCGACCACATCGGCTGCCGCCTCAGCCTCACCGACCCGCGCGACCTCACCATCGCCATCAGCCGCTGCCGCCGCATGCTCGACCTGGACGCCGACCCGGACGCCGTGGACGGCCAGTTGAGGAGCGATCCGCTGCTCGCGCCGCTCGTCGACAAGGCGCCGGGGCGGCGGGTGCCCGGCACCGTCGACGAGGCGGAGTTCGCGGTGCGCGCCGTGCTCGGCCAGCAGGTCTCCACGGCCGCGGCCCGTACCCACGCGGCCCGCCTCGTCACCGCGCACGGCACGCCCGTGGCGGACGCGGAGGGCGGCCTGACCCACCTCTTCCCCACCCCGGGGCAGCTCGCCGCGCTCGACCCCGAATCGCTCGCCCTGCCGCGCAGCCGCCGCACCACCCTGACCACGCTGGTGAGTCACCTCGCCGACGGACGCCTCAAGCTCGGCGCCGAGAGCGACTGGGAAGAGTCCAGGGCCCGCCTCGCCGAGCTGCCCGGGTTCGGCCCCTGGACGGTCGAGGTGATCGCGCTGCGGGCCCTCGGCGACCCGGACGCCTTCCTCCCCTCCGACCTCGGGATCCGGCGCGCCGCACAGGAGTTGGGCCTGCCGCACACCCCGGCCGCGCTCACCGCGCGCGCGGCGGCCTGGCGGCCCTGGCGGGCGTACGCGGTCCAGTACCTGTGGGCCATCGACGACCACCCGATCAACTTCATCCCCGCGTAAGCCACCCCCGTAAGACATTGCCCGAGGGACGTACTCATGGAACGCCTGCACACCGTCATCGACAGCCCCTACGGCCCGCTCACGCTCGTCGCCACCGACGGCGTCCTCAGCGGCCTCTACATGACCGAGCAGCGCCACCGCCCGCCGGAGGAGACCTTCGGCGACCGCGACCCGGCACCGTTCGGCGAGACGATCGGTCAGCTCGCGGCCTACTTCGCCGGTGAGCTCACCGAGTTCGACCTGCCGCTGCGCCTGGACGGCACGCCGTTCCAGCGGACGGTGTGGCAGGAGCTCCAGCGGATCCCGTACGGCGAGACCCGGTCGTACGGCCAGCTCGCCGACGCCCTCGGCAAGCCCAACGCCTCCCGGGCCGTCGGCCTCGCCAACGGCAAGAACCCGATCGGCGTGATCGTGCCCTGCCACCGTGTCGTCGGCGCCGACGGGAGCCTTACGGGGTACGGCGGCGGGCTCGACCGCAAGAAGCGGCTGCTCGCCTTCGAGGGCGGTACGGAGGGCGGGGCCGACGCCTTGTTCTGAGCTCAGCCGACCCGGTAGCCGTTCTCCAGCTCCGCCGTGCCGCCGCCGTCCGCCAGGACGTCGAGCGCGGTCGCGACCCTGCGCGCCGTCGCGCCGAGCAGCAGCTCCGCGAGGTCCGAGCGGTCCGCCAGGCGCCAGGAGAGCAGCTCCTCCTCCTGGAGCCGGATCGACTTCAGCCGCTCCGTGTCGAGCACCCCGCCGTCGTACAGATAGGCGACCAGCGGCGGCCGCACCCGCTCGGCGCCCGCCGGTACCCAGTCCACCGCGAGCAGCGGACCGAGCGTGACGTCGAGTCCGATCTCCTCCGCGGTCTCCCTGCGGGCACCCTGCCGGGGCGTCTCCCCGGCATCGGACTCGACGGTGCCGCCCGGCAGCGCCCAGCCCTCGCGGTAGTTGGGCTCGACGAGCAGGACCCGCCCCTCGACGTCCCTGAAGAGCGCGGCGGCCGCGACGAGCACGCGCGGGAGTCCTGCGATGTACGTGGCGTAGTCCTGGATGGTCACGGGGGAAGGGTAGCCGGGGCGGGCCGCCCGGCCTGCGGCGGTCCGGTCAGTCCTCGGGAGGCCAGGGGGAGTCCAGGACGAGCCGGGTCGCGGCGGTGTCCGGGTGGTCGGGGCCGAGGACGCGCTCGCGCGCGGCCAGGACGGCCCGGGCGATACCGCGGCCCCTTCGCGTGCGGCCCGAGTCCCTGAGCGCGATGGCCAGTTCGTGGCCGCTCGCGAGGGTGGCGGGGTGCTCGGCTCCGAGGGTGACCTCACGCCCGCTGTGCGTGGCGAGGGCTTCGAGGGCGGCCTCCTCGTGGCGGCGCAGGGCGGTGAGGGTGACGGCCAGGTTGTGGCGGCACAGGAGGGTGTCGGGGTGGGTGCGGCCCCGGGCGCTCTCCCAGAGCCGCAGGACGGTGCGGTAGATCGTGTGTGCCTCCTCGTGGCGTCCCATGCGGGAGAGCACGTAGGCGCACTGCTGGTGCGCGGTCAGCGTGTCGGCGTGGTCCCTGCCGAGCACCTCGGCGCGGCGCGACGCGCAGGCGGAGAACGCGTGCAGGGCGTCCTCCATGCGGTCGAGCGCGAGCTGGAGGTGGCCGATCTCGTACTGGGTGGACAGCAGGTGCGGATGGTCGCGGCCGAGGTGTTCGAGCTGCCGGTCGGCGAGTCTCTCCAGCCAGATCAGGGACGCCTCGTGGTGCCCCTCGCGGCCCTGCGTCACGGCGGCCTTGAACTCGTCGGTGAGCATCGCCTCCAGCGGGACGCGCCGGGGGAGCGGCAGCCGGAAGACGATGCCCGACGGCATCCGCGCGTGGTGGAGCACGGGCGCGCGGCCGGTGAGGTCGATGCGGAAGTCGAGTTCGAGCGGTCCCCTTCCGGGACCGTCGAGCACCAGGAGGTGGATGCCGAGGTCTTCGAGCCAGCTCTCGTCGCTCGGCAGTTCCTGCGCCGTGCGGACCACGATCAGGCTGGTCTGGGCCGGGTGGGCGAGGCCCAGCTCCTGTGCCTCGGCGAGCAGCTCCCTCCGGTGGCCGCGCTCGATGTCGAGGGCGTGTTCGAGGGAGCGCGGGTCGGCGGCCGTCACGACGTGCGGCACCGTGCCGCTCGTCGTCGAACGCAGGTACCGCTCGGTCGAGTCGAGCATGTGGAACTGCACCGCTGACGGTGAGTACCGCTCGGCCACGCCGCGGACGAGCTCGTCGAGGACGGTGGACCATTGGGCCCTCGTGCCCTGGATGACGCCGTGCGGGCCCATGGAGCGGAAGTCCAGGACGACGTCGGAGCCCTGCTCGTCGCGTCCGATGACCACGGCGAGTGCGCCGTCGGCGTCGTCACCCGCACGGGGCAGCAGTGCCTGGGCGTCGAGGAACGAGCGGAAGTGCGCGGCCACTTCGGCCGCGGTGGGCCGCGTGTCGAGCAGCGGCGACGAGCAGCGCTGCAGGATGTCGGTCAAGGAGCCCGGCAGGCCGTGGCCCGCGGCCTTCAGGAGGACGAGACCGAGCTTGGAGATGTCATGGGCGGCGCCGTCGGCGTGCTCCTGCACGCACCAGCCGGTGACGCACACGCCCCCCGGTGTGAGCAGCACCCTGCGCTGCACCAGGTCGCCGTGGAGGATTCCCCGTACGTGGGCGTCCGCGAGGATCCCGGCGATCCGCTGGCCGAGCAGGGCGAACCGCACCGGGTCCTCGTACCGTTCGCCTGCCAGAGTGCGGGCTTCGAGGTGCGTGGCGGGCGCCCCGTCCACCAGGCAGATCTCCGTGGCCAGCCAGGACGGCTGCGCCGCCGGGTCCATGCCCACGATGCGGGGCACCGCCGCGCAGCTGAGCAGGCGCAGCGCTTCGGCCTGCCGGGGCAGCGAGGCGCGGCGCACGGATCCCGGGCGGGTGAGCCGGAGCATCGCGATGTCGCCCTCCTCGCGTCGGCCGAGGAACATCCCGCTGGTGGACCGCGCGCCGACGTGCCGGGCGAACAGCCGCCAGGGGCCCGCCCACCGGGGGTTCGCGGGACGCAGCGAGAGCCACGGGGAGCCCGGCGCGTCGACGTACCCGGGCAGCTCGGGCTCGGCGGGCGGCTCGGGCGCCCGGGGGCCCGGGGGAACGCCCACGCCCAGCCTGCGCAGCAGCCGTTCGTCCACCCAGCCGAACGGCCGCGTGCCGTCCCCGGCCCGGCCCGCGCCGTCCGGATGGGCGAGCCAGGCGGGGAAGTCGGCGGACCGGCCCGCGAGTTCGCCCAGACGGTCCGTCACCGAACGGCTGGTGCGCAGGAGTTCACGTACCGGCGCGGTGCCCAGGAGGATGTCGCGGGCCTCGGACGTGACGTCGTAACTCCGGTGCCGAGGGGCGAGGTCCGCGGTGTCGTCGCAGCGCCCCATCAGGCCGCTCAGGAACACCTCCGCCAAGTGTCCGGTCGTCACGTCGGGGCCGAGGGCGTCCTGCACCAGGCGCATCACCGGTACGGACAGCGGGGCGACGGCGGCGAGATGGGCGGCGAGGCGGTACGCCTCCGGGGACGCCGTCTCCCTGAATCGCAGCACCCTTCGGCCCGCGTCCAGTTCGGCGGGTAGCGCCCCGGTCGGCTCGAAGGGCGCCGTCAGGAGCGGCAGGACCGCGCTCGCCCCTGGCGACGCGACCAGGCCCGCCCAGGCGCCGACCGCGTCCGGCTCGGGCGCGAGCACCGGGACGGGTACGCCGCCGAACGCGGTGAGCCCGGGCGGCAGGACCGGATCCGCCACGTCCCAGGTGAGGTTGGGCGCGCCGCGCCGCCGGGTGGTCACCTGCCAGCGTTCGGCGCGGATGCCCGAGCCGTCCCACAGGTGTGGCGGCAGCGCGTGCAGCACGGCGGTCGGGCCGAACCTCCCCCACTGGCCGAGGAGTTCGCGCATCCGGCCGTCCCGCCAGGCCGCGCCGACGCCGTCGCTCAGGACGAGGATCAGCGTGTTGCCGCCGGGATCGGTCACGGTGGCGGGCGGCAGCACGGCGGTACCCGGAGTGAAGGGGCGGCGGCCGAGCAGCGGGGCGCCGGGGGTGCGGGTGTCCAGGCCGTGTACGCGTACGTCGCGGAAGGCGCCGCTGCGCTCCAGGAGCAGCCGTGTCTCGGTGGCGAGCCGCTGCCACAGGAGCATGGAGGCGCCGTCGTCCACGAGCAGCGTCAGATCGAGCCAGCGCGCGCGGGCGGGGCGAAGGACGGCGTCGGTGAGGCCGCTGTGGGCGGTCGAGTCGGCGGTGGCCGTCTCGTCGAGCTCCCAGCGTCTTCGGTCGGCGACGGTCTGCTTCAACGGGCGTAGCGCGCGGCCCAGTTGCAGCTGCCGGGAGGCGAGGGCGCGGGTGCCGGGCGCGCGGACGGGGCGGACGGGGAGGGTGCGGTCGTGCGGGGTGCGGTCGGGGGCGGCGGCGCCGTAGAGGGCGGAGCGCCTGGCGGGGTCGTGGCGCAGCGGGGCGAGGCGGGGGAGGGCGTCGGACAGGGCCTCGGCACTCGGGTCGGCCCGCGAGCCGGACCGTGCGGCGGCGTCCGAGGGCGGCTCGGCGGCGTCGGGCCGCCGCTGCGCAGGCGGTTCCTCGGTGCGGGGCCGCCAGGCCACGGCCCCGCTGGGCAGCGGCGGGGCCGCCTCCGGCTCGACCTCCCAGGACGTCCACTCGTGCCCGGGCGCCTGCTCCGCCGGTGCGCTCGCCCGCGCCGCCCGCGCCAGCGCCGTCGACGCGCCGTCGGGCAGTCGTCCCGCCAGCCACAGCGCGTCGAGCAGTTCCTCCTGGGCGAGCTCCACACCGCTGTCCGTGAGGGCCCAGAGCGCCTGGCGCAGCCGCTCGGGCCGGGTGCCGACGGTGGTCGCCCTGACGATCCGGTTGATCAGGGCGGCGACATCCGGGCGCTCGTCCGGCACTCCTAGACCGCCCCGCCGAGCCGGTGGAGCACCGCGTCGAGCAGCGCGCCCGGCGGCAGGTCGAGACCGCCCTTGCGCAGGAACACGGCGTTCAGGAGCTGGTCGGTGGCCAGTTCGCCGGGGGCGCGGCGGCCCAGGAAGGCGCGAAGCAGATCGTCGACGCCGTCCAGTGCCGCGTCGCCGAGGTGCGCCTCCACGATGTCGCGAAGGCGCTGCTCGTCCGGCTCCGCGAGATCGAGCCGTACGCAGCGGCGCAGGAACGCGGGCGGGAACTCGCGTTCGCCGTTGCTGGTGATGACCACCACGGGGAACTCGGAACAGCGCACCCTGCCCCGCGTCACCGGCGCCCGCACGCGCGGATCCGCGGTGAGGACGTCGACGTGCGACTGGTCGTCGGGCAGCCTGGCCAGCTCGGGGATCTCGAACTCGCCCTCCTCGAACACCGTCAGGAGGTCGTTCGGCAGGTCGACGTCTCCCTTGTCGAGCTCGTCGACGAGCAGGACGCGCGGCCGCTCGCCAGGGACGAAGGCGGTGCCGAGCGGGCCGAGACGGACGTACGAGCCGATGTCGGGACCCTCGTCCGGCGCGTCGTCGGAGCCGTCGTCGCGGCGCAGGTTGGACTCCCGGAGGCGGCCGATGGCGTCGTAGTCGTAGAGGGCGTCGCGCAGCGTGGAGCGGCTGTTGACCGGCCAGGTCAGCACGCGGCCGAGCGTCAGCTCGTGCGCGACGGCGTGCGCGAGGGAGGACTTGCCGGTGCCGGGATGGC
Organism: Streptomyces kanamyceticus; assembly: GCF_008704495.1. Classification (NCBI taxonomy): domain Bacteria; kingdom Bacillati; phylum Actinomycetota; class Actinomycetes; order Kitasatosporales; family Streptomycetaceae; genus Streptomyces; species Streptomyces kanamyceticus. The sequence goes on along the minus strand of NZ_CP023699.1, from coordinate 1,748,478 downwards.
CGGTGACCAGGAGCGGGCGGCGCAGCAGCAGCGCGGCGTTGACCACCTCCGACTCGTCGGGGCCGATCAGATAGGGGCGGGGCCTCGGCGCGTCGTCCGCGGGGGCGAAGCGGCGCCACGGCGGGGCTTCGGGGAAGTCGGCGCGGCGGGCGTCGCCGTCACCGCGGAAGAGCCGCCAGTCGTCCTCGCGGGGTGGCTGAGGTGGCGGCGCAGGCGTCCGGGGCGCCCGGGGTCCCTGGGGTGCGGTCATGAACGGCGTACTCCTTCGTCGGAAAGCGGGCGCGCCGCGTCGGGGTCGGTCAGTCTCGGCTCGTGCTCGGACCCCACGCGGTCCTGCCAGGCGAGGTCCTCCCACACGAGGGAGGGGCGGGCCCGGAGCCCCGTCGGGTCCGGCAGCGAGGCCGCCCTGAACCGGTGCACGCGGAAGGGGAGTTCGTGCAGCCGCCCGGTCGGCGCGAGGGGTTCGAGGCGGTCGGCCTGGTCGTGCCCCTCGGCCTCGCGGTCCCAGAGCACCACGGGCACGCCGAGGGCCAGACAGAGGTCGAGCAGCTGGGCGCGGAGCGCGGGCGGACCGTGCAGGACGACGTGGTTGGCGTCCCGGTGGGTGGAGTTGAGCAGCGCGGCGACCTGCCGTCCGTCCGCGCAGCTCGGGTCGATGACCAGCGGTCTGCCGTGCCCGTCGCCCCAGCGGCGGCGGTGCTCGACGTCGCGCCGGGGCACCCGGCGGCTCATCTCCGGGCAGCGCAGCGTGAGCGGGAAGGAGGCGCCGAGCGGAAGGCTCGGCACGAACTCGTTGGGGCTGCCCGCGTCCCACTCGTCGACGGGCAGGTGCAGCCCGTCGCGGTCGACCTCGATGTCCACGGCGGGCAGCGCGTCCCCCGACCGCTCGGCGCCCTCGCGGATCAGGGCGCCGACCTGCTCGGGGGTGAGCGGCGCGTCTCCCGCCGCGGTGTCCAGGCGGCGCACGGAGCCGTCCGCGTGCTGCTGCCACAGCCGACAGCGGTAGCGCTCGACCCGCTCGGCGCCCGCGCCCGCGCCGATGCCCGCACCTGCGCCCGTTCCCGCGACTTCGCCCTCCGGCTCGGTCCTGGTGAGCCGGGCGAGCAGCCGCGTCACCTGGGGCGCCCGCGCGCCCGCCCAGTGCGCGGCGTCGGCCCTGCGCTGGTCGCGCGCCGCGGGGTGCACGCCGAGCCGGTCGCAGACCCGCTCGCTCCAGCGGCTCAGTCCGGCGCCGAGGGGGCCGCCCGAGGCCGCGGCGATGAACTCGACCAGGTGCACGAGCGCGGGCACCCGCGGCGTCCCCGCCGGTACGCTGCCGCCGTCCTGGTACTCCTCCAGGTCCGCGATGACCTGCCCCAGCGCCTCGGGCGCCAGGCGCGCGGTGCACAGGGCGGAGGGGAGCGGGGTGTAGCGCAGCGCCTCCTGGGCCGCACGGGCGGGCAGCGTCGCGTCGGCGAGGACGACGCACCGCAGCTGCTTCTCGAGGAAGGCGTACTCGCCGAGGGAGAGCAGTCCGGCCGCCTCGACCGCACGGCCGGTGCCGAGCAGGGCCGTGAGCCTGTCGGGGCGCGCGCCGTAGGGTCCCGCGGTGAGCAGGGACTCGCTGAGGGTGGGCAGGGCGCGGTGCCGGGTGAGCAGGACGGCGGTCAGTTCCTCGACGCGGGGCGCCGAGCCGTCCTGCGGCACGGGGAGGCCCAGTTCGGCGGCGAGCCGCCGCGCGTGCTCGGCGCGCACGGCGGGATCCGGCAGCAACGAGCGCAGCAGCTCGGTGAGTTCGGCGCCGAGCGGGTCGTCCTGCGGAGCGGCGCGCAGGGTGCGGCAGTCGGCCACGACGGCGCCCGCGCCCGCCGCGTACAGCTGATCGCGCACCGCCTGCCAGGGCAGCGCCCAGGTGCGCCGCAGGGTGTGGGCGGGGTGCGCGGCGGCGTCCCGCTGCCCGAGCTGTCCGACCACGAGCCCGGCCACGCTGTCCCCCGAATCGGTCCACAGGGGCCCGCCGCTGAAGCCCGGCCCGATCGCGGCACCGGACAACTCGCCGTCCAGATATCCAAGTTGGTCGTCAAGCAACTTGAGGACCGTGTCCGCGAAGGTGATCGGCTCCCCGCAGCCGTGCCAGGCCCGCAGCGACTGACCCTCCGTCATCTCCGTCCAGACGACGGGGGCGGCGCCCGCGGGCGCGGGTTCGGCGAGCCGCAGTACGCACAGGTCGCCCTGCCAGGCCCCGGCGCCGCCGCGCCGGGGCGGCAGCCACACCTCGATCCGCGCCTCGATCCGGACCGTGCGCCGGGCGAACCCCACCTGGAGCGCCTCGCCCGCGGGCGCCGACCCGCTCAACGGGGGCCTGCCGAGCGCCTCGTTGACCACGTGCGCGCAGGTCAGGGCGCGGCCGGGGGAGAGCAGTGCGGCCGCGCCGACGGCCGCGTCACCGTGCCGCCCGAGGACCGCGACCACCGGTGGCGGCTTCCGCGCCTCCTTGAACCAGCCCACGGCTACGCCCCGTCGGCGCCGCTGTGCGGGTCTTCGGCTCCGCCGCCAGGACCTTCCGTACGCCGCCACGTCGCCGACACCGTCATGGTGGCCGACCCCTTGAGCCCGACGATGCCGAGCTTGAGGTCCTTGCCCACCTCGATGCCGAACTCGACCGTGAACTCCTCCGGTGGCCGCTCGGCCCGGGACACCGAGGCGTGCACCTCGTCCAGGAGCGGACCGAGCGGGCTCAACGTCGCCCGCAGCGCCCCCGCGGCGAGCGCCGCGCCCCGGCCGCCGCCGGTGGAGACGGGCTCGGGCGCGCCGAACTCCGGCGGCAGGGCGCCGGATCCGGGCGCCTGCCCCACATCGGCGAGCTCGACGCGCAGCGCGGCCCCGGCCAGGTCGAGTTCCAGGTACTCAGGCATGGGATCATTGTGCGGCCAAATCCACGACGCGCGTCACGAGTTCGCTGATCCGGACCTCGCCGAGGCCCCCGCCTCAGTCCTCCTCCTGACTGCGCGACCGAACGATCCGCCGCAGCCGGGGATGACGCTCCGGCGTCTGTTCCGTGATCGCGTCGCCGACCATCGTGCGGACCGCGTCCCGCAGGCCGTGCAGCGCGTGGCCGCGTGCGGGGCCCGCGCCGGGGTCCTGGCGCAGTTCCTTGAGCAGTGCCCAGCACAGTGCCAGCATCACCACGACGAACGGCAGCGCCACCAGGATCGTGGCGCTCTGGAGCGAGTTGAGGCCGCCCGCGACCAGGAGTACCGCGGCCACCGCGGCCATCAGGACGCCCCAGGTGACGACCAGCCAGGTCGGCGGGTGCAGCGAGCCGCGGCTGCTGAGGGAGCCCATCACCAGGGAGGCCGAGTCGGCGCTCGTGACGAAGTACGTCATGACGAGGATCATCGCGACCCACGAGGTGACCGTGCCGAGCGGCAGCGCGTCCAGCATCGCGAAGAGCGAGGACTCCGGGCCCTCCTTGACCTTCTCGGCCATGTCGACCTTGCCGGTGGAGTCCAGGCGGATGCCGGTGCCGCCCATCACGCAGAACCAGAAGACGGTGGCGCCGCTCGGCACGAGCAGCACGCCGATCAGGAACTCACGGATCGTACGGCCGTGGGAGATCCGCGCGATGAACGTGCCGACGAACGGCGCCCACGACAGCCACCACGCCCAGTAGAAGATCGTCCACGCGCCGAGCCAGCCGCTGTCGGTGAAGGCGCCGGTGCGCGAGGCCATCGGCAGGAGCTGGTGGAGGTAGCCGCCGAGGCTGGCCGGGATCGCGTCCAGGATGTAGACGGTAGGACCGAGCACGAAGACGAACAGCATCAGACAGGCGGCGAGCGCGAGGTTGAGGGTGCTGAGCCACTTCACGCCCTTGTGCACCCCGGAGAACGCGGAGATCACGAAGGCCGCGCCGAGCGAGACGATGATGATCAGCTGGAGCGCGGTCGAATTCTCCGCGCCCGTCGTGAGGTTGAGCCCGGTGGCGACCTGGAGCGCACCCACGCCGAGGCTGGTCGCGGTGCCGAAGACGGTGGCGAAGAGCGCGAGCAGATCGATGAGACGGCCCGGCCAGCCCGCCGCGCGCCGGGCGCCGATCAGGGGCACGAAGACCGCGCTGAGACGGTTGCCGCGGCCCTTGCGGAAGCCCGCGTAGGCGAGCGCGAGGCCCGCGATGCCGTAGATCGCCCAGGGGGTGAGCGTCCAGTGGAAGAAGGAGTACTCCAGGGCGGTCCGCGCGGCGCCGCCCGTGCGCGGCTCGGCGGCACTGGACGGCGGCGGGTTCAGATAGTGGGTGAGGGGCTCACCGACGCCGTAGAACATCAGGCCGATGCCCATGCCCGCGCTGAACATCATTGCGATCCACGCGAGATTGGTGAACTCGGGCCGCGCGTCGTCCTTGCCGAGCCTGATCCGGCCGAACCTGGAGACCGCGATGACCACGCACAGGACCAGGAAGATGTCCGCGGCGATCACGAACAGCCAGGCGAAGTTCTCCAGGACCCAGGCAAGGGCCGTGCTCGACGCGCTCTCGAAGGACTTCTTGCCGATCGCCGCCCAGGCGACCACCGCGAGAACGGCGACCACGCCGATGCCGATGACGGCGTAGTCCGGTGTGCCGTCCGACGGCGAGCCGCCATCGGGGTCCCGGCCGGTGGACGGCGGGCCCGGCGGGCCCTCGTCGGGGAGGGGCTGATCGATCATTTCCGTGCTCATGACGCACCACTATGGGGCGATTAAGGGTCATTTTTCACCGGGGCACGCCGTCCCGGGCGAAGGGCGGCCATGGGCAGGGAGCCCCTCCTGCGGTTATGGTCGCAGCGGCGCGACTGCCTTGACGCGAGCAAGGCCCGGAAAGCAAGGGGAATCCAAGGTGGCGGACGCTGCAGGGACGGCGGGAAGCGAGCGGCAGGCTCAGGCTGAGCGCAACGACGCACGGCGCGGGAACGCGCAGCGTGTACTCATCGCCGCGGACAAGTTCAAGGGTTCGCTCACGGCCGTCCAGGTCGCCGAGCGGGTGAAGGCCGGGCTCCACCGGGTCGCCCCCGGCGTGCCGGTCGAGGCGCTGCCCGTCGCCGACGGCGGCGACGGCACGGTCGCCGCGGCCGTCGCGGGCGGCTTCGAGCGCCGCGAGGCACGGGTGACCGGGCCGCTCGGTGACACGGTGACCGCCGCGTACGCGTTCAAGGACGGCACCGCCGTGGTGGAGATGGCCGAGGCCTCCGGCCTGCAGCTGCTCCCCGACGGCGTCTTCGCGCCGCTCACGTCCACGACGTACGGCTCCGGAGAGCTGCTGCGCGCGGCCCTCGACGCGGGCGCCCGCACGATCGTCTTCGGCGTCGGCGGCAGCGCCACGACCGACGGCGGCGCGGGCATGCTGGCCGCGCTCGGCGCGCGCTTCCTGGCCGCGGACGGCGAGCCCGTCGCGCCCGGCGGAGGCCCGCTGAAGGACCTCGCGAGCGCCGATCTGGCGGGGCTCGACCCGCGCCTGAAGGACGTCGAGATCGTCCTCGCCAGCGACGTCGACAACCCGCTGACCGGACCGAAGGGCGCGCCCGCCGTCTACGGCCCGCAGAAGGGCGCGTCCCCGGCCGACGTCGAGGCCCTCGACGCGGCCCTCGCGCACTTCGCCACGGTCCTGGAGAAGGCGATGGGACCCAAGGCCGCCGAGTACGCGCAGTCGCCGGGCGCCGGCGCCGCGGGCGGCATCGGGTACGGCGCGCTCGTCGGGCTCGGGGCGGGCTTCCGGCCCGGCATCGAGGTCATGCTCGACGTGCTCGGCTTCGCGCCCGCCCTGGCGCGGGCCACCCTCGTCATCACCGGCGAGGGCTCGCTCGACGAGCAGACCCTGCACGGCAAGGCACCCGCGGGGGTGGCCGCCGCGGCCAGGGCCGCGGGCATCGAGGTCGTCGCGGTCTGCGGCCGCCTGGCCCTCGCCCCCGAGGTCCTCGGCAAGGCGGGCATCCGCCGCGCGTACGCCCTCACCGACGTCGAGCCCGACGTGGCGCGCTGCATCGCGGAGGCGGGCCCCATCCTGGAGACGGTGGCGGAGGGAATCGCCAGGGACTTCCTGTCCTGACTGTCCTGACGAGACGCCACTTCTTTCGTACGTTCAGCGAGGCCCCGCCACACCCTGGCGGGGCCTCGCCGTCGTTGCGCGACGGCTGTCCTGAAGTCCCCGTATCCGACCCTCGACTTGATCGTTTCTTCAGGACGTGAAGAGGAGTCGATCTTGACGGGGTGGGCGGGTCTCGGCGTCGGGGGCCTGGGCATCGCCGCGACCCTGTGCCCGGTGGCCGGCGCGTCCGTCGCCGCGCACGTCGAGGCGCTCGGCGTGGCCCTGACCGGCGACGTGGGGATCTGCCGCCCGGACCTGCCGGAGCTGCCGGACCTGCCGGATCCGCCGGACGCCGAGGTCACCGTCGCCGTCGGGCCCGCGCCAGGACCCGCCGCCGCGCCGCACCCCGGTTCCCCGCCGCACCGGCATCCGCCACCGGCCCCCGCGCCGCCCGCGCCGCCGCCCCGCGCCCACCCCGCCGCACCGGCCCCGGCCCCCGCCGCGCCCCGCGTGCGGGAACTCGTCATCCCCGTACGCCTGGAGCCCGCGCGGCCCCGCAGACCGCCCGTGCCCGGGCCGCCGTCGGACCCCTCCTTCCCCGCGCCGCACTACCGCCCCGCCGAAGGCCCCGAACCCCCGGTGGGGCGGTCCGTGGTCACCACCACGATGGTCGTCACCACCCCGGCGGTCCTCGCCGCGGCGATGCTGCGGCCGCGCTCGGGCTCCCGCTCGGGCGCCGCTTCCCGTTCCCACTCCCACTCCGGAGGATCTTCGTGACGGAATGGCTCGTACTCGCCGTCGCCATGGCGCTGGCCTGCGCGGTCGTTCTGACCGTCACCGTTCTCAGGCAACGCCGCGTGCCCGAGGACGATGACCCGAGTCAGACACCGGACGTCATCGAGTACATGGTGATGATGGTCGGCGTCGTCTACGCGATCGTCCTCGGACTCGCCATCGCGGGCGTCTGGGAGGCCCGCGGCGCCGCCGAGGACGGCACCCGCCAGGAGGCCCAGGCGCTGCACGAGATCAGCAGCCGCGCCAAGATCTACCCGGCCGCCACCGAGGACCGCATCCAGCAGGACGTGCGGCGCTACACGCGGCACGTGACGGCCGTGGAGTGGCCGCACATGATCGAACGCCACGAACTGACCGACCGGGGCACAGAGCTGCTGGACACCCTGCGCCAGGACATCGCCGAGCGCGAGCCCGCCAACGATCTGGAGGCGCAGACCTACCAGCCGCTGCTCGACCAGGTGGCCGCCGCCGACGAGGCGCGCAGGGCCCGCGCCGACAACGCGGAGGCGACACTGCCCGGGGTGGTCTGGTTCGGCCTCGTCGCCGGGGCGATCGTCACCGTAGGCCTGATCTTCATGCTGCAGATCAGGCGCTCGTCGAGGGAGCTGCTGCTCGCCGGGACCTTCAGCGCCCTGATCGCCTTCCTGCTCTTCCTCGTCTGGAGCTTCGACGCGCCCTTCGGCAGATCCGTGACGGAATCGACGGGCGCCTTCCAGGACCTGCTCACCGTCTAGGGCGTGTCCGGCGGAGCATGGCGCTGTCGCGGGGTCTGGCACGCGCTCCCCCAAGCTCTCGGCTCCGCTTGAGCAGGGGAGGCCCCACTGCGTTGCCGCCCTCCTCCGCCTTGCGGCTGCACGCACCGGACTCCGCTCGCCCGCACCGGACGGGTGGTCGCCACCCGAGCGCGCCCTGATCCGCCGGACAGCCCTAGGGCCTGTCCGGCGGCCGTTTCCCGCACCCCCGCGGGTCCCGCGCCAGCTCCCGCCAGTAGCGGTCGGCCGGGGCCCGCAGCGCGCGCCACGTGTCGATGAACAGCTTCGTCGACACCAGGCCCGGCCACCCGGACGGCAGGAGTACCCCGGGCAGCCGGGGGTCCCGCTCGAACGTGCCGCGCCACGCGTGCACGAGCCGGGTGCGCAGCACGAACGCCTCCTCGTCCGACGCCGCACGCGGCCCGTCGAAACGGCCGACGAACTCCTCGTGCGCGGCCCGCACCGCCGCCAGGTCCCAGGCGCGGGCGACCAGTTCGCCGTCGTCGTCGGCGCGCGAGACCAGCCACGTCGCGTGCGGGGCGAGGCCCTGTTCCCGCAGCAGCTCCTTGAGGGCGCCCACACCCCCCGCGTCCGCCGCGATCCAGCCACCGGGTGCCAGCCGCCCGAACCCCTCGAAGGCCAGCTGCTCCGCCACCAGCGCCCGGTCGTGCGCGGGACCGCGCAGCAGCAGCTGCTGCCACTCGCCGTGCCACGGCGTCTCCTGGACCGCGCGCTCAAGGCGGTGCGTCCAGGCCGTGAGGAGCGCGACCAGGCGGGGCTCGAACACGAGCGCGGTCCACCGCCCCGTCGACTCCGTGCGCAGCCAGCCCTCCTGGACGAGTCGGGTGATCGCCCGCCGGGTCGCCGTCTCGCCCGTCCCGCAGGCGCCGAGCGCGTCCACGACGGCACGGGACCAGACGCGCGCGTCGCCCGCGTAGCGCACGTACTCGCCGAGCACCGTGAGCAGCAGCGTCCGCGCGCTGGGGGAGCCGTCCGCGCGGCGACGGGTGCGTGGCCTCTCCAACGTCCCTCCCCTGCTTGCCTGTTGACCTCTTCGGCGCCCCGGTATAGGACGTAAGAATTCGAGTGCTCGATGTTACGTCCAGTGTCATCGCCCACGGAAGGCGTACGCATGGATCACCAGGGCCCCGTCCCGCTCCCGCCCACCCGTTTCGGCACCTTCCTGGCGCCCTACCACGGGCTCGGCTCCAGCCCCGCACTCCTGCTCCGCCGCGACCTCGACCTGGTGCGCCACCTCGACGGCCTCGGCTTCGACGAGGCGTGGATCGGCGAGCACCACTCCGCCGGGTACGAGACGATCGCGTCGCCCGAGGTGTTCATCGCGGCGGCGGCCGAGCACACGCGCCGGATCAGGCTCGGCACCGGCGTGAACTCCCTGCCCTACCACCACCCGCTGATCCTCGCGGACCGCATCCGCCAGCTCGACCACCAGACCATGGGGCGCGTGATGCTGGGCGCGGGCCCCGGACAGCTGGCCTCCGACGCCTTCATGATGGGCATCGACCCGCTGCGGCAGCGCGCCATGATGGCCGAGGCCCTGGAGGCCGTCGTACGGCTGCTGCGCGGCGAGACCGTCACGATGCGCACGGACTGGTTCGAACTGGCCGAGGCGCGCCTCCAGCTGCGCTCCCACCGCCCTGAGGGCGTCGGGCTCGCGGTCGCCTCCGCGGTCTCGCCCTCGGGCGCGGTGCAGGCCGGACGGCACGGCATCGGGCTGCTCTCGCTGGCGGCCGCCGACCCCGCGGGGCTCGCCGCGCTGACCGGGAACTGGGCCGCGTACGAGAAGTCCTGCGCCGAGCACGGCCACACCGCGGACCGCGCCGCCTGGCGGCTCGTGGTGCCGATGCACCTCGCCGAGACCGCCGCCGAGGCCCGCGCCCAGGCCGCGTACGGCGTCCTCGACCTGGTCCGCTACATCGAGGGCCTGTCGGACACGACGCTGCCGTGGGGCCGCACCGAGCGGGACGCGCTCGACCGCTGGACCGGCGAGGGCATCCCGGTCTTCGGCGTCGCGACCATCGGCACCCCGGCGGACGCCATCGCCCGGATCGAGGCGCTGGCCGAGGCCTCCGGCGGCTTCGGCACCCTGCTCCTGCTCGACCTGCCGACCGGCACACCGGAGGCCAAGCGGCGCAGCTACGAGCTCTTCGCCGAGTACGTGGTGCCGCACTTCACCGGCGCCAACCGGGCCCGCGAGGAGTCCATGGCCTGGGCCCGCGCCAACAGCGAGCGCTTCCTGGGCGCGATGCGCGCGGCCGTCGACGCCGCCGTCGGGGAGGCGCGATGAGGGCGGCGGTGCTGCGCGCGGGACGCTTCGTCGAGGCCGAGGTCCCCGAACCGCCCGCCCCCGGCCCAGGACAGGTCGTCGCCGAGACGCTGGCCACCGGCATCTGCGGCTCGGACCTCTCGGCGGTCCGGCACACCGATGACTTCCTCGCGGCCTGGCGGGACTCGGGCACGAAGGCGTTCCTCTTCGACCCCGAGCAGGACCTCGTGATGGGCCACGAGCTGTGCGCGCGGGTGCTGAGCCCGGGGGAGTGGCAGGGCAAGGTCGTGGTCGGCCTGCCCTGGGCCCTCGACCCCTCGGGCACCTTGCGCACCATCGGCTACTCGACGCACTTCCCCGGCGGCTTCGGCGAGCGCGTGACGCTCCAGGAGGCCGCCCTCGTCCCCGTCCCCGACCACGTGCCGCCGCGCGTCGCGGCCCTCACCGAGCCGCTCGCCGTCGGCTTCGGCAACGTCGCCCGCGCGGCCCAGGCCCCCGGCACGGGCGCCCTGGTCATCGGAGCGGGCCCCATCGGCCTCGGCGCCACGGCGGCCCTCGCCGAGCGGGGCATCGCCCCCCTCGTCGTATCGGAGCCCTCCCCGCGCCGCAGGGCCCTTGCGGCCCGCTTCGGGGCGCACACGGTGGTGGACCCGGCGGTGCGCGACCCCTTCGACGTGTGGCGCGCGGCGCGCGAATCCGGCCAGTCACTGACCGTGTACGAGTGCTCTGGCAAACCGGGCATGCTGAACACCATCCTGCACCGCGCCCCGCGCTCCACCCGGATCCTGCTGATCGGCGCCTGCATGACGGAGGACGTCTTCCGCCCCGTGGTCGGCATCTGCAAGGACATCACGGTGACCATGTGCATGGAGTACCCGCCGGAGGAATTCGCCCGCACGCTGGAGCGGATCGCGGACGGCAGGGTGGACGCGGCGGAGCTGATCACGGCGGAGGTGGGCTTCGGGGAGGTCGGCGCGGCGATGGAGACCCTGACCCACCCGGACGACCACGTGAAGGTACTGGTGATTAATAGCCCGTCGAGGGGGCCCCTCCCTGCTCCTTAAGAGCTTGGGGGAGTTTGAGGACGAGCCCGAAGGGCGACAGACGCAAGCAAAGGGGGCCCGGACCAATCGGTCCGGGCCCCACAAACACTGCTCAAGCGCCGCTAAGGCAACTGCGCCGCACGCGCCTCGCGCCGATTGTCGCGGAAGTTGTTCAACCGTCGAGCCGTGGCGAAGAGGGGGATCACCGCGCCGAGGACGACCTGGAGCGCGCAGCCCGTCTGCAGGAGCAGCTGCCCGCCGGGAGCGTCGAACGCCCAGGCCGCGAGCAGCCCCATGGCCGCGACGATCCACGAGAGCATGGCCACCGCGAGGGGACCGCGCGGCTTCGGGTACTCGACGCGGCTGACCATGAGCCAGGCCGTGCCGATGATCGCCAGGAGCGTCGCCACGAAGGGCAGCTCCAGGAGCACGATCGAGACCACCGTGAGCGCGCCGAAGGGCGATGGCATGCCTTGGAAGGTGCCGTCCTTCACGGTCACGCACGAGAACCGCGCAAGCCGCAGCACCACCGCCAACAGCACGACGATCGCGCCGACCGCCGCCACCCGCTGGTGCGCGTCGTCGGCGACCATGCCGTAGACGAGGACGAAGTACGCCGGTGCCAGACCGAAGCTGATCAGGTCCGACAGGTTGTCGAGCTCGGCGCCCATCGGCGAGGACCGCAGCTTGCGCGCCACGAGCCCGTCGAACAGGTCGAAGACGGCCGCGCAGAGCATCAGGATCACGGCGGTCGCGGCGGAGTGCCGCGCCATGCCGCTCTCGTTGCTGCCTTGCAGGTGCGGGATGAGGATGCCCGTGGTGGTGAAGTACACCGCCATGAACCCGCACGTCGCGTTACCGAGCGTGAGGGTGTCCGCTATTGAGAGGCGCAGCGAGAGAGGCATCTCCTCGTCGGCCTCGTCCTCCGCGGCCTCGGGCACCCAGCCCGCTTGTGTCTCAGGATCAACCACGGTCAATGCGAGTCACCCCAGCCACGGTCTTCTGACCGACCTCGACGTCCACCTCGACACCCTCGGGGAGGTAGATGTCGACGCGGGAGCCGAAGCGGATCAGGCCGATCCGCTCGCCCTGCTCCACCTTCGATCCCTGCGGCACGTAGGGCACGATGCGTCGCGCGACCGCGCCCGCGATCTGGATCATCTCGATGTCGCCGAGCTCGGTGTCGAAGTGCCAGACAACGCGCTCGTTGTTCTCGCTCTCCTTGTTGAACGCCGGGACGAACCCGCCGGGGATGTGCTCCACGGACGTCACCGTGCCCGCGAGGGGCGCGCGGTTGACGTGGACGTTCAGCGGGCTCATGAAGATGGCGACGCGGGTGCGCCCGTCCTTCCACGGCATGATGCTCTGCACCACGCCGTCGGCGGGAGAGATGACCCGGCCCTGGGCGATCTCGCGCTCGGGGTCGCGGAAGAACCACAGCATGCCCGCCGCCAGCGCGGTGGCGGGCACGGCGACGGCCGCGGCGCCCTTGGAGCGGCGCGCGCGGGCGAGGCTGAGTGCCGCGGTGGCGACGGTCGGCAGGAGCCACGGCGATGCTCCGCGAGCAAGGCGTCCCTGAAGAATGCCGTCGCGTGGTGCAGAGGTTTGGCTGTGGGGCATGGATGACCTTCGTAGCGGATGATGCCGCGCAGTGAATGGGGGACGGCGGCTTTCTCCGGATGCTATCGGTTGCGAGCCACAACTGGGCAAGCCAGGAAGCCGAGTCGACGGCCGAAGAGTGTTGACAGGGTGTGATCTTCTTCGCGAAGAAAACGCCCCAAACCGGGCATCTAGCCCTGGAATCGATACTCTTCGAGCAGTCGACGACCAATGATCATTTTCTGGATCTCGGCGGTACCTTCACCGATCAACAGCATCGGAGCCTCCCTGTAGAGGCGCTCGATCTCGTACTCCTTCGAGAAGCCGTAACCGCCGTGAATCCTGAACGCGTCCTCCACGACTTCCTTGCAGTACTCGGAGGCGAGGTACTTCGCCATCCCTGCTTCGAGGTCGTTTCGCTCCCCGGAGTCCTTTTTGCGTGCGGCATTGACCATCATCGCATGGGCGGCCTCGACCTTGGTAGCCATCTCCGCCAGCTTGAACTGAATCGCCTGATGCTGGGCGATCGGCTTGCCGAAAGTGTGGCGTTGCTGGGCATAAGAGACACCGAGCTCAAATGCACGCTGTGCGACGCCGCAACCACGCGCCGCCACATTGACGCGGCCGACTTCGACGCCGTCCATCATTTGGTAAAACCCTCGGCCGGTGGCCCCGCCGAGCACACGATTGGCCGGAATGCGTAGCCCGTCCATGATGAGTTCGGTGGTGTCGACGCCCTTGTAACCCATCTTGTCGATCTTGCCGGGGATGGTGAGGCCCGGCCGGACCTCTCCGAAACCGGGCTCCTTCTCGACAAGGAACGTGGTCATCGACTTGTGGGGCGCCGTGCCCTCGGGGTGTCCTTCGTCACTTCGGCACAGGACGGCCACCAAAGTGGACGTGCCGCCGTTCGTCAACCACATCTTCTGGCCGTTGAGGACGTAGTCGTCCCCGTCCTTGACGCCCTTCGACGTGATGGCCGACACATCTGAGCCGAGTCCCGGCTCCGACATGGAGAACGCGCCGCGCACCTCGCCCGCCGCCATGCGAGGCAGGAACGTCTCCTTCTGCTCCTGCGTGCCGTGCTGCTTGAGCATGTAGGCCACGATGAAGTGGGTGTTGATGATGCCGGACACCGACATCCAGCCGCGCGCTATCTCCTCGACGCACAGCGCGTAGGTGAGCAGCGACTCGCCGAGGCCGCCGTACTCCTCAGGGATCATGAGCCCGAACAGGCCCAACTCCTTGAGGCCGTCCACGATCTGCTGCGGGTACTCGTCACGGTGCTCGAGTTCCGTCGCGACCGGAATGATCTCCTTGTCGACGAAGTCACGGACGGTGGACAGGATCTCCTGCTGGATGTCCGTCAACCCCGCGGTCTGGGCGAGTCGGCTCATGGCTACTTCTCCTGGCTCTTGAGCTCCGGGCGGCCGGGCTGCTCGCCGCCGCGCTCCTTGATGTACGTCTCGGTGGGCACCATCACCTTGCGGCGGAACACGCAGACCAGCGTGCCGTCCTGCTTGTAGCCCTTGGTCTCCACGTAGACGATCCCGCGGTCGCTCTTGGACTTCGAAGGCGTCTTGTCGAGGACCGTCGTCTCGCCGTAGATCGTGTCGCCGTGGAAGGTCGGCGCCACGTGCTTGAGCGATTCGACCTCCAGGTTGGCGATGGCCTTGCCGGAGACGTCGGGGACCGACATGCCGAGCAGCAGCGAGTAGATGTAATTGCCCACGACGACGTTCTTCCCGAAGTCCGTCGTCTTCTCCGCATAGTTGTTGTCCATGTGGAGGGGGTGGTGGTTCATGGTCAGGAGACAGAAGAGGTGGTCGTCGTACTCGGTGACCGTTTTTCCGGGCCAGTGCTTGTACACGGCGCCGACTTCGAACTCTTCGTAGGTGCGGCCGAACTGCATGGTCTTACGCCTCCGGGGCCTCGAACGTGGACGTGCGCTGCATACCCGCCGCACGGCCCTTCCCGGAGATGACGAGCGCCATCTTCCGGCTCGCCTCGTCGATCATCTCGTCGCCGAGCATCGCCGAGCCCTTCTTTCCGCCCGCCTCGGACGTGTAGTACTCGTACGCGTCCAGGATCAGCTCGGCGTGGTCGAAGTCCTCCTGCGAGGGCGAGAAGACCTCGTTGGCCGCCTCGACCTGGCCGGGGTGCAGGACCCACTTGCCGTCGAAGCCGAGCGCCGCGGCGCGGTTCGCGACCTCGCGGTAGCCGTCGACGTTCTTGATCTGGAGGTAGGGGCCGTCGATCGCCTGGAGGTTGTTGGCACGGGCGGCCATCAGGATCTTCATCAGGATGAAGTGGTAGGCGTCGGCCGGGTACCCGGGCGGCTGCTCGCCGACGACCAGGGACTTCATGTTGATCGACGCCATGAAGTCGGCCGGGCCGAAGATGATCGTCTCGACGCGCTGGGACGCCTCGGCGATCGCGTTGACGTTGTTGAGGCCCTGGGCGTTCTCGATCTGCGCCTCGATGCCGATCTTGCCGACCTCGAAGCCCATGGTCTTCTCGATCTGGGTCAGGAGCAGGTCGAGCGCGACGACCTGGTCGGCCGTCTGCACCTTCGGCAGCATGATGCAGTCGAGGTTCTGGCCCGCGCCCTCGACGACCGTGACGACGTCGCGGTACGTCCACTCGGTGGTCCAGTCGTTGACGCGCACCACCCGCGTCTTGCCCGTCCAGTCGCCCTCGTTGAGGAACTTCACGATGGTGTGCCGGGCCTCCGGCTTGGCGAGCGGCGCGCAGGCGTCCTCCAGGTCCAGGAAGACCTGGTCCGCGGGCAGACCCTGGGCCTTCTCCAGGAAGCGCGGGTTCGAACCCGGGACCGCCAGACACGAGCGGCGGGGACGGAGACGGTTGATGGGCGCGGTCATGCGGGGACCTCCAGAGGGTCGAGCTTGTTCGCTTTCCGGATCTCGTCGACGATACGGCCGATGATCTCCGTGATGCCGAAGTCCTTGGGCGTGAACACGGCGGCCACACCCGCACGCTTCAAGTCCTCGGCGTCGGCGTTGGGGATGATGCCACCGACGATCACGGGGACGTCGGTGGCGCCCGCCTCGCGCATCCGGACGAGGACGTCGGGCACCAGCTCGGCGTGTGACCCGGAGAGGATCGACAGGCCGACGCAGTGCACGTCCTCGGCGAGCGCGGCGGACACGATCTGTTCCGGGGTGAGCCGGATGCCCTGGTAGACCACCTCGAACCCGGCGTCGCGGGCGCGCACGGCGATCTGCTCGGCGCCGTTGGAGTGGCCGTCCAGGCCCGGCTTGCCGACAAGGAGGCGGAGCTTGCCGCCGAGTTCCTCGCCGGTCAGGGCGACCTTGCGGCGGACCTCGGCCATCGGCGAGCCCTCCTCCGCGGCCACCGCGACCGGCGCCGACGAGACTCCGGTGGGGGCCCGGAACTCGCCGAACACCTCGCGCAGGGCCCCTGACCACTCGCCGGTCGTGACCCCGGCGCGGGCGCACTCCAGGGTGGCCTCCATGAGGTTCTCCGTACCCGCGGCCGCCTCCTTGAGGCGCTCCAGGGCCTGCCCCGTGGTCGGGTAGTGGAACGGGTCGCCCATGCCCTGGCGGTCCGAGGACTCCTGACGCGTGGTGCGCCAGTCGCCGATGGCCCGCACGACCTTCGCCTCGACGGCGTGGTCCACCGTCATGATCGCGGCGTCCAGGTCGGCGGTGAGAGGGTTGGTCTCGGTCGACTCGTACACGTTCACGCCGACGATCTTCTCGTGGCCCGCCTCGATCCTGGCCCTGCGCTCGGCGTGCGAGGAGACGAGCTGGGACTTGAGGTAGCCGGACTCGACGGCGGCCATCGCGCCGCCCATCTCCTGGATCCGGTCCATCTCGGTGAGCGAGTCGGTGACCAGCTCGTCGACCTTCTTCTCGATGACGTGCGAGCCCGCGAAGATGTCCTCGTACTCCAGGAGGTCGCTCTCGTGCGCGAGGACCTGCTGGATGCGCAGGGACCACTGCTGGTCCCAGGGGCGGGGCAGTCCCAACGCCTCGTTCCAGGCCGGGAGTTGCACGGCACGCGCGCGTGCGTCCTTGGAGAGGGTGACGGCCAGCATTTCGAGCACGATCCGCTGGACGTTGTTCTCCGGCTGGGCCTCGGTCAGGCCCAGGGAGTTGACCTGCACGCCGTAGCGGAACCGGCGCTGCTTCGGGTTCTCGATGCCGTACCGCTCGCGCGTGATCTGGTCCCAGATCCGCCCGAACGCCCGCATCTTGCACATCTCCTCGATGAAGCGGACGCCCGCGTTCACGAAGAAGGAGATGCGGGCCACGACGTCCCCGAACTTCTCCTCGGGGACCTGCCCGGAGTCGCGTACGGCATCGAGGACCGCGATGGCGGTGGACATCGCGTACGCGATCTCCTGG
The DNA here is from genome assembly GCF_008704495.1 of Streptomyces kanamyceticus. Taxonomy (NCBI): domain Bacteria; kingdom Bacillati; phylum Actinomycetota; class Actinomycetes; order Kitasatosporales; family Streptomycetaceae; genus Streptomyces; species Streptomyces kanamyceticus. The sequence continues at coordinate 1,731,577 of NZ_CP023699.1, read as the reverse complement.
ACCGGTGTGGCCCCCGCCTCCTGGAGGTGGTAGCTGCAGATGTTGATCGGGTTCCACTTGGGGATGTGGGCCACCGTGTACGTGATCATGTCGGTGGTCAGCCGCAGGGAGGGGCCCGGCGGGAAGACGTGCGTCCCGCGCGAGAGGTACTCCTTGACGATGTCGTTCTGCGTCGTCCCCTGGAGCTGGGTGATGTCCGCGCCCTGCTCCTCCGCGACCACCTGATAGAGCGCCAGAAGCCACATGGCGGTGGCGTTGATCGTCATCGAGGTGTTCATCCGGTCCAGGGGGATGTCCTGGAACAGCCGCCGCATGTCACCCAGGTGCGAGACCGGGACGCCGACCCGGCCGACCTCGCCGCGGGCGAGGATGTGGTCGGGGTCGTAGCCGGTCTGCGTGGGCAGGTCGAACGCGACCGAGAGGCCCGTCTGCCCCTTGGCGAGGTTGCGCCGGTACAGCTCGTTGGACGCCTCCGCCGTGGAGTGACCGGCGTACGTCCGCATGAGCCACGGCCGGTCCTTCTGACGCTCTGTCATGCTCCGCTGCTCCTAGCTCGGTTCAGACGTTGCGGAAACGGTTGATGGCGTCGATGTGCTGGGCCCGCAGCTCCGGGTCGCGCACGCCCAGGCCCTCCTTGGGCGCGAGGGCGAGCACGCCGACCTTGCCCTGGTGGGCGTTGCGGTGGACGTCGTGGGCCGCCTGGCCTGTCTCTTCGAGGGAGTAGACCTTGGAGAGGGTGGGGTGGATCTTGCCCTTGGCGATCAGGCGGTTGGCCTCCCAGGCCTCGCGGTAGTTGGCGAAGTGGGAGCCGATGATGCGCTTGAGGGACATCCACAGGTAGCGGTTGTCGTACTCGTGCATGTAGCCCGAGGTGGAGGCGCAGGTGGTGATGGTGCCGCCCTTGCGGGTGACGTAGACGCTGGCGCCGAAGGTCTCGCGGCCGGGGTGCTCGAAGACGATGTCGATGTCCTCGCCGCCGGTGAACTCGCGGATGCGCTTGCCGAAGCGCTTCCACTCCTTGGGGTCCTGGGTGCGCTCGTCCTTCCAGAACCGGTAGCCCTCGGCGCTGCGGTCGATGATCGCCTCGGCGCCCATGGAGCGGCAGATGTCGGCCTTCTGCTCGCTGGAGACCACACAGATCGGGTTGGCGCCGCCGGCGAGCGCGAACTGCGTGGCGTAGGAGCCGAGTCCGCCGCTCGCGCCCCAGATCAGCACGTTGTCGCCCTGCTTCATGTCGGCGCCGTTGCGCGAGACGAGCTGGCGGTACGCGGTGGAGTTCACGAGCCCGGGAGCGGCGGCCTCCTCCCAACTCAGGTGGCCCGGCTTGGGCATGAGCTGGTTGGACTTGACGAGCGCGATCTCGGCGAGGCCGCCGAAGTTCGTCTCGAAGCCCCAGATGCGCTGCTCGGGGTCGAGCATCGTGTCGTTGTGGCCGTCGCTCGACTCCAACTCGACGCTCAGGCAGTGCGCGACGACCTCGTCGCCCGGCTTCCAGGAGTTCACGCCGGGCCCGGTGCGCAGCACGACGCCCGCCAGGTCGGAGCCGATGACGTGGTACGGCAGGTCGTGGCGCTTGGTGAGCTCGCTGACCTTGCCGTAGCGCTCCAGGAAGCCGAAGGTCGACAGCGGCTCGAAGATCGAGGTCCACACGGAGTTGTAGTTCACCGAGGAGGCCATCACGGCCACCAGGGCTTCACCGGGGCCGAGTTCGGGCACCGGCACGTCGTCCAGGTGGAGGGACTTGCGGGGGTCCTTGTCGCGGGTGTCCAGGCCCGCGAACATCTCCGTCTCGTCCTTGTGCACGGTGATCGCGCGGTACGAGTCGGGCAGGGGGAGAGCGGCGAAGTCGGCGGACTGTGCGTCCTGCGACTGAATCGCGTCCAGGATTTCCTTCACGGTGATGCCTCCGGCGAAGAAGCGCCCTGCGGGAGCGCTGTCTTGAGGGATACGTCGGGGTGCTTGTGGTGCTGGGTGGAGGTGTGCCGTCGGTTCGGCGAAGGGTGGTGCTCGGCGGCGCCGTGGTGGGGCGCGAGAGGTGCCTGTGACGCAGGCGTCCGGGCGTACAAGCCGTGGCTTGAGGGGACAGCCGACGTACGGATGATCTCTGCACGCCGGCCGCCCGGACAACATCAACGTATGACACCAGGTGCCAAGGGGCAAGGCACTGAGTGCCATGAGTTTTTGACCGATGATCGATCAGTGCAGGTCAGAGGGGGTAGCGGCATGCCGAAGGGGGCGCTACCGGCGGGTAGCGCCCCCTGAAAAGCCAAGGACGAATCGGTCGAAAAGCGGACTATGAGGCCCGCTCGCGGAGGGCTTTCTCGATCGTCCGCATGACCTCGTCGAGCGGCGCGTCCGTACGGGCCACGGTGACCAGGACCTCGCCCTGCGCGGAGACCGTGGCGGGGGCGGTGGCCGGTGCCGAGGAGCGGCCCGCGCCGATCCCGGTGCCGAAGGTGAGCCGGACGATGCCGAACGCGTGGTTCAGGTGGGCCTCCAGGTCGCCCTGGCCGCCCGCCCGCAGCCAGCGGCGCAGGACGTGGTTGTGGGCGGTGACCACCGCGGAGGCGGCGACCTCGGCGAGCAGCGGGTCGTCGTTGCCGTCGTGGTGCGCCTGCTCATCGAAGTGGCCGAGCAGATACCGCGTGAACAGCCGTTCGTAGCGGGCCACGGAGGCGATCTCGCGCTCGCGCAGCGTGGGCACCTCACGGGTCAGCCGGTAGCGCTCCACGGAGACCGCGGGCGAGGCCGCGTACATCTTCATGACTTCCTTGATGCCGCGGCACACCGTGTCGAGCGGGTGCTCGTGCGCCGGTGCGGCGTTCAGCACCTCCTCCGCGCGGACCAGGGTGTCGTCGTGGTCGGGGAAGATCGCCTCTTCCTTGGAGCGGAAGTGCCGGAAGAAGGTCCGGCGGGCGACGCCCGCGGCGGCGGCGATCTCGTCGACCGTCGTCGCCTCGTACCCCTTGGTCGCGAAGAGCTCCATGGCCGCCGCAGCCAGCTCCCTGCGCATCTTGAGGCGTTGGGCGGCGGCACGGCTGCCCGCGGCGCTCTCCGGAGCGTCGGGGCTGGCGTTGCGTGAGGACTTGGCGGCCTTGGACATGCCACGAACGTACTGCATATGCGCAGCACGGTGCTCGTGTGGGAGAGGGCCGCCCGAGGGTTCGAGCAGCCCGCCCCAGTCCGTCGCGGAGTCCAGGCGGTCCTCGGCCGGCTCAGCGCCGGGCATATTCGCGGAAGCCACGCCCCGTCTTGCGGCCGAGGCAGCCCGCGGCCACCAGGTGTTCGAGCAGCGGCGCCGGGGCCAGGCCCGGGTCGCGGAACTCGCGGTGCAGGACCTTCTCGATGGCGAGCGAGACATCGAGGCCGACCACGTCGAGGAGCTCGAAGGGCCCCATGGGGTAGCCGCCGCCCAGCTTCATCGCGGCGTCGATGTCGTCCAGCGTGGCGTAGTGCTCCTGGACCATCTTGATCGCGTTGTTCAGGTACGGGAAGAGCAGCGCGTTCACGATGAAGCCCGCGCGGTCGCCGCAGTCCACCGGGTGCTTGCGGATCGCCGCGCAGACCTCACGGACGGTGGCGTGCACCTCGTCCGAGGTCAGCACGGTGCGCACCACCTCGACCAGCTTCATCGCCGGGGCCGGGTTGAAGAAGTGCATGCCGATCACGTCACGCGGGCGCGAGGTGGCGCGGGCGCAGGCGACGACCGGCAGCGAGGACGTCGTGGTCGCCAGGATCGCGCCGGGCTTGCAGACCTTGTCGAGCGTCGCGAACAGCTGCTGCTTGACGTCCAGGTCCTCCGCGATGGCCTCCAGGGCCAGATCGACATCGGCGAACGCCTCGTACGAACCGGCCGGGGTGATCCGCTCCAGGGTCTCCGCCGCCGACTCGGCGGTGATCCGCCCCTTCTCCACCGAGCGCGCGAGGGACTTGCCGATACGGGCCCTGGCGAGCTGCGCCTTCTCCTCGCTGCGTGCGGCGAGCACCACGTCGTAGCCCGCCTTGGCGAAGACCTCGGCGATGCCGGACGCCATCGTGCCGGAGCCCGCCACACCGACCGCGCGCACGGCACGGCTCGGGACGCTCCGCTCGCCCTCCGGCGGGGTCAGCGCGTCGCGCACCACCTCCGTGCTGCCCGGCTCGGCGTACGTGTAGAAGCCGCGCCCCGACTTGCGCCCGGTCAGGCCCGCCTCGCTGAGCTGCTTGAGGACCGGCGCGGGGGCGTGCAGGCGGTCGTGGGACTCGGCGTACATGGCGTCGAGGACCGTGCGGGCGGTGTCCACGCCGATCAGGTCGAGCAGCGCGAGCGGGCCCATCGGCAGGCCGCAGCCCAGCTTCATCGCGGCGTCGATGTCCTCGCGGGAGGCGTACTTCGCCTCGTACATCGCGGCGGCCTGGTTGAGGTAGCCGAAGAGCAGCCCGTCGGCGACGAAGCCGGGCCGGTCGCCGACCGCGACGGGCTCCTTGCCCAGGGCGTACGCGAGCTCGGTGACCGCGGCGACGGCGGCGGGCGCGGTGAGCACGGACGAGACGATCTCGACGAGCTTCATCGCGGGCGCGGGGTTGAAGAAGTGCAGGCCGAGCACGCGCTCGGGGCGCGCCGACTCGGCGGCGAGCCGGGTGACGGACAGCGCGTTGGTGCCGGTCGCGATGATCGTCTCGGGGCGGACCACGGCGTCGAGTTCACGCACGATCCGCTGCTTGATCTCGTACGACTCGGGGACGACCTCGATCACCAGGTCGACGTCGGCCGCGGCCTGCAGATCGGTGAAGGTGCGGAAGCGGGCCAGGATGCCGCGCCGCTCCTCATCGGTGAGGCGCTCGCGCCGCACCGCGCGGGCCGTGGAGGTCTCCAGGGCCGTCACCGCCCGGGTGGCCGCCGCCTGGCTGATGTCGATGCCGATGACCTCGCGGCCCGCGCGGGCCAGGACCTCGGCGATGCCGGTGCCCATCGTGCCCAGACCGATGACGGCGACGGTGTTCAAGGGAGCGTCCATGCGTGGACTCCAGGAAGAGAGTGACGACTGAGGGGCGCACGCGCAGGCGGCAACTGCCGTACGGCGTGCGGAAAGTGGTGCGTGTCGTGTCCGGGCGGCGCGAAGGGCACGCCCGGTGAGAAGCCGACGGGCTCTGTCCCGGAGCCACGTCGTACGAGGTGGTGCAGCGGTACCTGAAGTACCGAACCGACAAGCTGCCCACAGTGGCTGCGTCACCAGGCCACCGCGGGAAAGGGAGGTGCTACGGGGAGTGTGCCCCGCTCACATGAGATTAACCGGCGAGTAACGAGCGCGCCAGCCCTCAGTGTTTGTGATCTACGTCGCCGGGAGGGATCGGCGGTTAGGCTCGCGGCCATGGATGAGGAGTTGCGGACGGTGACGGAACGTTTACGCGCCGAGGCGGGGGGCTCGAAGGAGTACGAGCGGCTGGTCGCGACCGGTGACCTCGAGGAGCTCGCCGAGGTGCTCGTCTCGCCGGGACAGCCCTTGTGGACAAGGGAGTTGGCGGCGGTCCTGCTCGGCGTCGCCGGGGACCGCCGGGCCTTCGAATCGCTCGTCCTGCTCCTCAACCACCGGGACGCGCCGCGCTGCGCGGCGGCGGCGTACGCCCTGGCCAGGCTCGGCGACCCCCGCACCGCGCGCGCGGCGGCCGCCCTGGCGACGAACGAACTCCGCGTCGCCTACGCCCTGCACCCGGTGCGCCTCCTGACGGAGCTGCGCGCCCCGGAGTCGGCGCCCGCGCTGATCACGACGCTGCGGCGGCGCCTCGCCCCGCACGACCCGTTCGGCAAGATCGCGCTCGCCTGTGTGGAGGGCCTGGGCGCGCTCGGGGACCCCCGGGCGAGACCGGTGCTGACCGCGGCGCGGGCCCATCCCCGCCTCGCGGCGGCGGCCTCGGCGGCCCTGGCGCGGCTGCCGGAGTGAGGTCGGGGGCGGTCGGCGCGCGCCTACTCGGCCACCACCGCGAACGCCTCGATCTCCATCAGATACTCGGGCGCGACCAGCGCGCCCACCTGCACCGCCGAGGAAGCGGGCAGCCGCTCGGGGTCAAGGAAGGCGTCCCGCGCGCCGCGGATCGCCCGCATGTGCGCCATGTCCGTCACGAAGTACGTCAGCTTCACGACGTCGTCGAACGTCGCGCCCGCCGCGGTCAGGCAGCGCCGCAGGTTCTCGAAGACCTGGTGGGCCTGCGCCGCCGCGTCGCCCTCGCCGACCAGCTTGCCGTCCTCGTCCAGGGCCAACTGGCCGGATATCGCGACGAATCGGCCCGTGCCCATCACGACGTGGGTGTAGGCGGTGGCGGGGGCGACGCCCTCGGGGGCGCTGATGTGGGTCAGTCGGCTCATGTCCCCATGGTGGACCACGAGGTGGTCACGGTGGTCACTCCTCTTCGATGCCCGCGTGCGAGCGCAGCAGGCGGCGCAGCGACTCCAGCCGCCGCGCCCTGGCCGGATCGGCTTCGCTCAGGCGCTCCAGGCCGCATCCCGAGTCGTGCGGGGCGCCCAGATGACGGCAGCCGGACGGGCAGTCCTCCGCGCCGTCGCTCAGGTCGGGGAAGGCGTCGAGGACGTCGTCGGACGTGACGTGGGCAAGCCCGAAGGAGCGGATGCCGGGGGTGTCCACGGCCCAGCCGCCGTCCGGCAGCGGCAGGGCGACGGCCGAGGTGGACGTGTGGCGGCCCTTCCCGATCGCGCTCACTTCACCGGTGACCCGCCGGGCCTGCGGGATCAGGATGTTGATCAGCGTGGACTTGCCGACTCCGGAGTGTCCGACCAGGGCCGAGACGCGCCCGGCCAGCTGCTCGCGCAGGGCGTCCGGGGCGCGGTCGGAGCGCGTGACCACGATCGGCAGATCCAGATGGGCGTAGGTGCTCACCACGTCCTCGGGGCCCTTCAGGTCCGCCTTGGTCAGGCAGAGCACCGGCCGCAGACCGCCCGCGTAGGCCGCCACCAGGGCACGGTCGATGAAACCGGCGCGCGGCTGCGGCGCCGCCAACGCGCAGACGATCACCAGCTGTTCCGCGTTGGCGACCACCACCCGCTCGTAGGGGTCCGTGTCGTCGGCGGTGCGCCGCAGGACGCTGTCGCGCCGGGCGACCCGGACCATGCGGGCCAGGGTGCCCGGCTTGCCGGACAGGTCGCCGATCACGTCGACGCGGTCGCCTATCACCGCCGACTTGCGGCCCAGTTCGCGGGCGCGCATCGCGGTGATCCGGCTCTCGGGGTCGGAGTCCAGGACGCAGGTCCACCGGCCGCGATCGACCCCGACCACCATGGCGGACCGGGCGTCGGCGTGCTCGGGGCGGTTCTTGCTGCGCGGGCGGGAACTACGCCGTCCCGGTCGGACCCGTACGTCGGACTCGTCCAAGTGCTGCCAGTCCTGCCTCACGCATACTCCAGATCAGCTGTCGTAGAACAAGTCGAACAGGACGTCGGGTGTCGTACGGCTACCGTTCTTTGCCGAGTACCCGCTCATAGTGGGCCAACGCGAGACCGGCCGCGTGGTGGACACCGAACTCGTCCGCGAGCCACTCCCGTCCGGCACGCAATTCGGCCAGGACCGGCGCGGGATCGTCGAGTACCCGCTTGACCGTCCGCGCGAGTTCGGCCACCTGGCCGGGCGCGGCCAGCAAGGACGGGGTCACCTTGCCCACGGTGTCGCACAGGCCGCCGACCCCGTAGGCGGCCACCGGCGTTCCCGCGAGCATGGCCTCGACGGCGCTGCCGCCCAACTCCTCGTGCACGGACGGCATCAGGAGGACGTCCAGGGCGGTCATCACGGCGGGGATCTCGTCGTTGGGCAGGAACCCGGTGAAGACGAACCGGTCGGTGAGACCGGCCTCGGCCACCGCCGCCTCCATGTCGGCCCGCTGCGGTCCGTCTCCGACGACGAGGAAGGTGAAGTCCCGGCCCGCGTCCGCGAGTTCGGCCACCGCCTGGACGGCGTGGCGCCAGCCCTTCTCGTGGGCGATCCGGCCGACGAATCCGATGACGGGACCGCCCTCCTGCGGCAGGCCGAAACGCTTCTTCAGCCGCTCGACCTCGGCGGGCGCGGCCTCGGCCCGATCGGGGTCGACCGCGTCGGGCACCACGTCGATCACCCTCTGGGCCGCGCCCAGTTCGGCGGCGAGCACCGTGGCGGTCCGCTCGGTCAGCGTGGTGATCCCGGCCGCACGGCGCAGCGCCCAGCGCTCGACGGCGGTCACCAAGGGGTGCTGGATGCGGTCGACGGTGGACATGGGCTGATACACCGCCAGCCGCGAGCAGTGCACGGTGACCGTGTACGGCACGCCCACCAGGCGGGCGGCGACCGGTCCCGCGAGCAACGCCCAGAGCTGGCCGTCCAGATGGACCTGGATCAGGTCGGCGGGCCAGCGGCGCCGCAGTTTCACGCATTCGGTGAGCGCGGCGGCCAGCCACGCCTGGTTGAGGCCGACCAGGCCGGTGATCCTGGAGCGCAGCCTGGGCAGCGGGGCCCTGGTGATCCGCACCACCAGGTTCTCGGAGTCGCGCCGCACTCTGGGCAGACCGGGGAAGCCGACGGTGAGCACCTGCTGGCGCACCCCCAACTCGGCCAGGGCGCGGGACATCCGCAGGATCTGTACCTGCATGCCGCCCACCGCGTCGAACTCGGCGGGCCAGCTGTCCACACAGTCGTGGTGGTAGAACGGGGTGAGCCGGAGTACGCGCACGCTGTACCTCCATCTTGCCTAGTTCAGCCCAATGGGTTCTGGTCCGGCGCCCTCGCCTCGTGGGAACGGCTCCTGCCCGTCGTCAGCCCTTCGTGACCACGTAGACGAGTTCGTCGCCGAACTCGATCTCGTCGCACTTCCAGGGCCGTTCGGCGACGCGCCGGGCGAATTCCGCGGAATGGGTCTGGTACATGCCCCTGGAGCGGCGGCCCAGGGTCTTGGTGGGGAAACTCACCACCAGGACGGGGGAATTGATCTGGTCGAGCAGCTTCCAGCCGAGGCCCTTGCCCTGTGCCTCAAGGCAGGGGACGGCCTTGAACAGGAAGGTGACGTCGGCCGGTTCGGGATCCGGGTCCGTCAACAGGTCCCGCACCTCTACCCGGTTGGGGACTCCGAGAGCGGTGAGCACCGTTCCCGCGAAGTCCATCAGACGGTGGTCGATGTCGGAGGCGAGGTAGGTCGTCCCGGCGGGCAGCGGCATCCAGGGGACGGTCAGCGGGTTCATCCCGCAGGCCAGGTCGCGCACGGTGGCGGGGGCGGTGTCGAGGCGGTCGAAGACCTCGGCGTACATTTCCGTGAGGATGGGGAGCCGCTCCCTGGTGGAGGAGTGGGCGCCGAGGGCGGGTTTCAGGGCGGTGCGGATCGCCTCCGGGTCATCGAGCTCGACGGCCTCCCGCACATCGCGCAGCAGCGCCTCGTACTTGGGCGTCATCGGCATGAAGGCGCCGAAGACCTCGTGGAGTCCGCGCTTGGTCCGCTTGGTGGCCCTGGTGACGTCGCCGCCCTCCACAGCGAGTGCCGCTCTGGCCAGTCGGCGAACGGCCTGGTCGGTCACGCTCCGATACCGCCTGCCGCCCCGGACCGCCTCCACGACTCGCGTTAACTTGGGGTCCTCGTCGGACGCGGACTGCGACATGGGCCATCCTCTCCATGGGGTGAACGCGCCGGTCGGGGCGGACGGTGAGCCCGCCCCTCCCGTGACGAGGAACGTAACTGATCTTCGGAAGCCGGGATCATGCGGAACGATCACATCGGCCGAAATCACACCAGCCCTGGCGCGGTGCGCACGGCCGCGAGGCGCGCGGGCAACTCCTGTATCTCCGCGCCGAGTTCCGCGTCCCCGACGCGCCCCTGGCGGATCAGCCACAGGGCGACCTCGGTGACGCGCGACGGTCCGCCGCGCTCCTGGTAGGACGGCGCGAGCCGGTCGAGCAGGCCGAGGTCGAAGACCTGGTCCCAGCGGGAGGTCTCGGCGAGGAACTCGGCGTCCTCCAGCTGCTCGGCGGCCCACTCCGCGGGTACGGAAACCGGGTTGAAGGGGCGTCCGAGCGCGTGGTGGACCCGCTCGTACAGCTCGCGCCAGGGCAGCGGATGCCGGGAGGCCAGGTGGACCAGGACGCCGCGAGCGCGGTCGTTGGCCAGCAGTTCGGCGAGTGCGGCGCCCGCGTCGTCGGCGTGCAGCAGGTTCCACCGCGCCGCGCCGTCGTCGGCGAGCACGGCAGGCGCTCCGGCCGCCGCGTGCGCCAGCCAGCAGCCGTCCTCGGCGAGTTGGCCGTCCAGATCCGCGCCGAGCCGGTAGACCGCGCCCAGGCGCACGAGCAGGGCCTGGGAGGTGCCGTCCGCCCAGGCGGCGCGCACCGTCTCCTCGACGGCCAGCTTGTCGATGCCGTACTCGGAGAGCGGCGGTGCCGCTGTCGCCTCGGTGACCGGAGTGGTGGTGGCGGGCCCGGCGGCCGTCACCGAGGAGACGACCACGACGCGGTCGACCCCGGCGCAGGCCCGCAGGGTGACCGCCGCGTCCGCGGCGTCGTGGCAGGTCAGATCGATCACGGCGTCGGGCTTTTCGGCGGCGACCAGCCTGGTGTAGGCGTCGGGCTCGGTGCGCTCCAGGCGTACGGCGCGTACGCCTTCGGGCAGGAGCGCGGGGCTGTAGCCGCGGCTGGCCACCACGACGTGATGGCGGGCGGCGTTGAGTGCCCTGACGACACCCACACCGACGTTGCCGGAGCCTCCGGTGACAAGAACCCGCAAAGTGTCCTCCTCAGGTTTGCAAAGATTGGCCGATAACTCGGGCCCCCGCAGAGCGAGTTGACTGCTCACGGCGCGCCGTCGGCCGCCGTCGTCGTCAGCGGACGGCGAAGGGATGATCACCCGTCAGGTGATCCACGTCGCCCGCCACGAAGTGCGCGTGGGTGTGCCGATCGGAGCCGTCGACCCAGGACTTGACGGTGTCGGGCAGCTGGATCGGCGGCATGTCGAACCACTCTGTGTAGTGGGTCATCGCCAGCAGGGGCCGGGGGGCCGCGCTCAGATTGGGTACGCCGCGGTGCCACAGCCTGCCGTCGCGGATGACGACCGAGCCGACGGGGATGGGGAAGCGGACCGGCGGCGCGACGGCCCGGCGCCGCTCCAGCTCGGCGGGCAGCACACAGCCCCGCTCGTCGTAGCACTCGTCGGGGTTGAGGACGTGGGAGCCGGGCCAGTACTCGGTGCTGCCGTTCTCCAGCGTGAAGTCGATCAGGGGGACGTCGACGCAGAGGCAGTACGGGGGGTGGCTGATGCCCGGCCACAGGTGCGGCTCGTCCAGGTGGACCGGCTGCTCGTGGCTGCCCGGCAGGTTCATGTTGCCGCTGTAGACGGCGTTGCGGGCGTCCGCGCCGAGCACGGCATGGGTGATCTGGTAGACCACCGGGTTGAGCAGCACGTCGGGGAAGAGCAACGACTCCCGTACCGGCGGGTCCTGTTGGACGTGTCCTGGCACGAAGTTCGTGGGCACGTCCTGCTGCCGCAGCACCTCGGGCAGGTCGTCGAGCATCGCCGTGCGCAGCTGATCGGTGAGCCGGGTCCTGAGCATCCCGGTCAGCACCAGGATGCCGTGCTCGGCGAGTATGGCGAGCGCGCGGTCGAGCGAGGCGGGATCGAGGGTCTTGTCGTCCGGTGTGAGGGCGAGGGTCAGTTCGCCGGGCGGAGCGGCAAGGGCCATGGCTGGTCTTCCCTTCTCAGGGGCTGATGAGGGGGGGGGAGGGGGTGACGAGACGCCGGGGGCGGGGTGGGCGCGACGGGGCACGCCCGGGGTGGGCGGGACGGGGCACACCCGGGGGCGCGGCGCGGCACACCGCCGCCCCTGCGGGGTCCGTCAGGTCAGCTCGCGTCGTGCAGTTCTCGCAGGTTGTCGCGGACCTTGGCGACGGCTTCGAGGATGTCGCCGAGGTCCTTGTCGTCGCCGGTGAGCAGCGCGTGGTGCACCCACACGGACTCGTCGGCGGCGGCGCGGTCGGCGACGGGCAGGTCGACGCTGTCCGGGCCGATCCGATCGCCGTACCTCTCGGCGATCATGGGCCAGTGGACGGCGTCCACCGCGAACAGTTCGCTCTTGTGTACGGGCGGGTAGAAGGCGTCGCCCTCCAGCTCGATGCCCTCGGCAAGGATCGCCGAGAGGACCTCGTCCCGGTGCAGCCCCTCCCAGGCGGCGGGGTCGAAGCGGTAGATGACCTCGTAGTACTGGCGCCGGGTGATCCTCGGGTCGTCGTTCCCCACGGGAGTGAAGCCGCCGATCTCGGCGAGCCCCGCGGTGAGCTTCGCCGCGCTCGCCGCCCGCTTGGCGTGCAGCGCGTCGTGCTGCTCGACCTGCCCGATCATGAAGGCGGCCTGCAGTTCGCTCGCGCGGGCGTTCCAGCCCAGGGTGCGGCCCGCGAAACCGTCGTAACCCGGCTCCTTGCGGCCGCAGTTGGCCAGCGACATCATCCGCTGGTACACGTCCTCGTCCCTGGCCACCAGGAAGCCGCCCTCACCGGCAGTCATGATCTTGCTGCTCTCGAAGCTGAAGCTGCCCGCGTCCCCGTGGGTGCCCACGCACTGCCCCCGCCACTCGGCGAAGTGCCCGTGCGCGGTGTCCTCCAGGATCGCGAGTCCGTGCTTGTCGGCGATCGCCCGCAGCGCGTCGAGGTCGGCGATCTGATTGCCCAGATGGACCGGGACGATCACCTTGGTGCGCGGGGTGATCGCCGCCTCCACCGCCGCCGGGTCGATGCACCAGGTCGTGGGGTCGATGTCCACCAGGACGGGGACGGCGTTGATGTGCACGATCGCCGCGGCCGTGCCCATCCAGGTGTAGCCGGTGGTGATCACCTCGTCCCCGGCACGCACGCCCAGGGCGCGCAGCGCGATGGAGAGACTGATGGTGCCGTTGGAGACCATCAGGCCGTACGGGGCGCCGAGCTTGCCGGTGAACAGGTCGGCGAAGGCGGTGTGGTGGGTGTTGGGGAAGGGGATGCCGCCGAAGTTCCCCGAGTCGAGGACGGATTTGAGGCGGTCGAGATCGTGCGGCCCGATGTGCGGGCCGTCGTAGAACTCCTCGTTCCGTACGGGAGTTCCGCCGAACAGCGCCAGCTTCTTGCTCATAGCGACTCCTTGTCGGGTGTCACGGCGGCCAGCGTGGCCAGTGCCATCCGCTCGGCCAGGTCCTGGGGGAAGCCCGCCGAACTCCAGAGCCGCTCGCACGGGACGGACGCGCCGTCCGGCCGGTACGAGAGGACCTCGGAGGTGTCGGCGGCGGTCATCTGCGAGCGGTACAGCGCGAGATCGGCGCGCTTGGCCGCCTCGTGCCCCCTGATGTCGACCAGCCAGGGCCGGTGGTCGGAGGGCACCTCGACGGGGCTCTCCAACGCGTACGGCAGGTCCTCGTACCAGAGGCAGGGGGTGGCGCCGAGCGACTGCCGCACCGCGGTGCGGACGATGCGGTGATCCACGTGGCCGCCGACAGCCAGCGGCGCGACGACCAGGTCGGCCCCGGCGAGCGCCGCCGCGATCAGCTGCCGCACGGCGGCCCGGCGAGGATCGGTCGCCTCGGGGGCGATGAGCTCCTCCTCGTCGTCCATGCCCAGGCAGGAGCAGTCCTCCTGCCGGAGAGAGGTCAGCCGCAGCCCGTGACGGCGCGCGTAGTCGCGGTCCTCGCGCTCCCGGAGCGTGCTGATGGCCTCCTTGGTGACGGCGCGCGGGCTGTGGGGCGCGTACAGGGTCGTGCCGAAGACGGTCAGCAGGTCGAACCGCCAGCCCTTGGCCGCGAGCCCGCGGGCGTGGGCCGCGACCCAGCCGCCGAAGGACAGCGCGATGTCGTCGGGGTGGGGGGAGACGAGGAGGACCCTCACAGCCCGATCTCCCGGTAGATGCCCGCCAGTTGGTCGCCCGCCGCGGAGAGCGAGTACTTGGCGGCGGGCAGCGGGGCGGCGTTCTCCGCCATCCGCTCGCGCAGCTCCGGATCGTCGAGGAGCCGCTCGACGGCGTCGGCCATCTCCGGGGTCCTGAACGGGGGTACGACGATTCCGGTGGTGCCGTCCTCGATGAGCTTGTTGACGCCGTTCACGTCGTGCGCGACCAGCGGCCTGCGCATGGTCATGCACTCCAGGATGACGATGCCCAGCTCCTCGTACCGGGACGGCAGCACCACGAGTTCGCCCAGGGAGATCATGGATGGGATGAACTCGTGGGACATGAAGCCCGTGATGGTCACCCGGTCGCGCAGCCCGCGGGCGCCGATCAGCTTTTCGAGGTCCGGCCGGGCGGGACCGTCCCCGGCGATGACGAACTGGCAGTCCCGGCCCCTGCGGGTCAGTTCGGCCGCGGCCTCGATGTAGTACTCCACGCCCTTCTCGGCGGCGATCCGCCCCACGTAGAGCACGATCGGGCGGTCGTCGAGGCCGTAGCGCTCCCGCAGTTCCGCCCGCCTCGCCTCGGTGTCGGCGTCCTTGAACTGGTCGCTGGCCAGGTACGCGAGCCGGTGCACGCGCTCCGCGGGCAGCTGGGCCTTGCGCCGCATCTCGTCGCGGGCCCGGTCGGTGAGCATCAGGACCGCGGCGGCCTTGCGGACGGCGTGCCGCTCCGCCCACTTGGCGATCGGGTCGGTCACCCGCTCGAAGAGCGTGGTGGGGTGCTGGCTCAGATAGCGGCTGGAGTGGATCTGGACCACCAGCGGCACGCCGAGGATCCGGGACATCAGATACGGGTAGAAGGCCGCGGCGCCCGAGCCGTCGCAGTGCGCGTGCACCGCGCCGATCTCCCGGCGCAGCCGCTTGCGGTTGCGCAGCACCCACAACAGGCTGCCCTTGGCCCAGGCGCCGACGAGTCCGAAGTACCCCTCCAGGTCGGAGGGGATGGGCAGCACGGGCAGCCGCCGGGCGTGCACCTTGATCCGCTGCCCGATCCTGATGTCCTTGGGCACCTTGGGCGGTGACATCGTCAGGACCCGGTGCGGGACGCCGCGGCCCGCCATCTCCTCGACCAGGGCCCGCACCAGCAGGTGCATGCCGCCCATGGGGTCGAACTTGGGATCCCAGTGGTCCTGGTACTCCGAGTACAGAAAGAACGGAGTCAGCGCGAGCACACCCTTGGCAGGCTCGGTCATGGTCCCTCCATCGGTGAGGTGCGGACGAGGTACGGACGAGGCACCGCGGCGGGTCGGCCGCGGCCCCGGGCGGTCATCCCGAGCCCGGTGGCGTCGGCGGTCTTCCGGAGCCCGGCGGTGTCGGCGGTCGCCCCGAGCTCGGTGGCGGTCATTCCGAGCCCGCCGCCGTCGTCGACGCGCCAGGGCCGACCGGCGCGCCGGACAGCCGCAGTACCCGCCCCTCCGCGTGACTGCGGTAACCGGTGGCCAGGACACGGGCCGAGGCGAGCGCTTCCGCGGGGCCGTGGGTGAGGGGGATGCCCTGGCCCACCGCCTCGATCACGGTGCCGTCCTGGTGGTAGTAGCCGCTCGCCCGGATCCACTCCCATTCCGGATGCACCCAGCCCTGCTCGGGATCCCAGACGTCCTGATAGCCCTTGTCCGAGTAGGCGCGCAGCCCCATGCCGGTCCACAGGTCGACCTCGACCCTGCCCTTGGTGCCGATGATCTCCGCGGTGACCTGCTCACCGCCCTGGGTGACCCAGGAGACGTCGCACTGCCCGACCGCGCCGTCGGCGAACTCCATGACCAGCAGCGCCTGGTCCTCCAGCGCGACCCGCGCGGTTCCCGCGGTGCCGGACGCGCGGTCCGCTTCGGCGTCGTGGGGCGGCCGCACCCGCTGCAGTCGGGCGCTGACCGACTCGACGTCGGCGCCGTCGAGCAGCCACCGGCACAGCTCCACCGCGTGACAGCCCAGGTCCAGGAGGGCTCCGCCGCCCGCGAGGTCCTTGGACGCGGCCCAGGCGGCCTCGGGGCCCGAGTTGCGGAAGACGACCCGGACCAGGTGCGGCCGTCCGAACGCCTCGGTGTCCGCGACCAGTTGACGGGCCCGGACGAACTTCGGGCTGTGCACGAAGTTGCTTCCGTGGGCAAGGACCCGGTCGTGCCGTCCGGCGAGTTCGACGAGCTCGGCCACCTGCTCCGGCGTGACACCGAGCGGCTTCTCCACCAGTACGTGCTTGCCCGCCCGCAGCGCCTCGGCCGCCTGCCGGTGGTGCAGCCCGTTGGGCGTGGTGATGATGAGCAGGTCGATCGCGGGGTCGGCGAGCAGGTCCGCCCAGGAGGGCTCGGCCCGCTCGGCGCGGAACCGCTCGGCCAGGTCCCTGGCGGCGGCGGGGTCGAGGTCGTGCACCGCTTCGAGCCGGGCGCCGGGATGAGCCGCCACCACCTCGGCGTGCACCCCGCCCATGAACCCCGCACCGACGACGCCGACGCGCACGGGGGCGCTCACCCGGCACCGCCGAGGACGGTGGCGGCGTCGTCGGTCCTCGCGGCCGCGGGCCGTGGGGGTTCCGCGAGTTCGTCGACCACCGCGTCGACCAGGTCCCGTGGCGCCGCCGTCAGGACGGTGCCCTCGCTGCGCAGCACCTTGCCGGGGGATTCGAGCAGCACCATCGGATAGGTGTCGGCGGAGGCCGGGAGGTAGCCCCGCTTGTTGTCGAAGGAGAGGCGGTGCCTGACGGCGGAGAGCGGTATGTCGGACGGGATGCGCCGCGCGACCCCGGTCTTGGCGACGAGCTCCCGGTGCAGGTCGACGAGTTCGGCCGAGGCCCAGCCCGCCCGGTGGGAGACCTGGGCGGCGGCGATCATGCCGAGCGCGACGGCGGCGCCGTGCGGCACGGCTCCCTGCGAGGAGTGCTCCACGGCGTGCCCGACGGTGTGCCCGTACTCCAGGATGAGTCCCTCGCCGCGCTCGTACTTGTCGTACGCCGTGACCTGGGCCTTGGCGGCCAGGCTCTCGTAGATGATCCAGTGCATCGTGTCGTCGGGATAGCGGCCGTCGGGGCGCAGCCCGGCCGACAGCTGGTCGATCATGCTGGGGCGGATGGCGAGCGAGTTCTTCACCACCTCGCACATCCCCGACCTGACCTCGCGGACCGGCAGGGTGCGCAGCATCGCGGTGTCGGCGAGCACTTCGACGGGCTGGTAGAAGGTGCCGACCAGGTTCTTGCCGACTCCCGCGTTCACGGCCTGCTTGAGCGAGAGCACCGAATCCAGCATGGCCACCACGGTGGTGGGCACGTGCACCAGACGGATGCCGCGGAAGAGCAGCGCGGCCAGCAGCCCCGCGATGTTCCCGGTGACACCGCCGCCGAGTGCTACGACGATGCTCTGCCGGTCGGCGCCGCGCCGCAGCGCCTCCTCGGCCAGGTCGTGCAGTGCGGGCAGGCCCTTGTTCTGTTCTCCCGAGGCATGGGTGATCAGCTCGGCGGGTCCCGCCTGCTCCGCGAGCCGTTCGCGCAGCCCCTGCCCGTACAGCTCGGCGACCCTGGGGTCGCTGACGATCAGGTAGCGGCTGGCGCCGAGTTCGCCGAGGCGCGTGACGATGCCGTCGAGGCAGTCCGTGCCTAATCGGTAGGGATACTGGACGTCATCCATCGTGATGGTGGTGACCTGCATGGTCTGTCCCCAATCCTGAAGGCGTGTGTGACGGCTTCGGCTCAAGCGGCCAGGACGGCCCGGTGCTGGAGCACCTTGGTGAACGCTTCCGCGATGTCCCTCATGTCCGACTCGTCGCCGAGCAGGGCGGCGTGGTGGAAGGTGACGAGCCGACGCGTCAGGCGGCCGCTCACCGGGAGCACGAATCGGGCGGGGTCGATGAGCTTCTCGTGCTGCGGTCCGAGGGCGAACCGGCTGCGACTGGCCGGGTCGTACAGGGGGTTGGCGTTGAGCGGCGAGTAGGCCGGTGCCACCGGGAAGCCGAGTTCGGCGGTCAGCGCCTCGGTGACCTTGGTGATGTCCGCGCCGGGCAGTTCCGCGTCGGGCAGCTCGGCGACGTAGGTGTAGTACGTGCGGGCGGTGGTGCCGGGCGTGCTGCGCTGCGGGCGGTATCCGACGTCGGTCAGCAGCGCGTCGAGGAGTTCCGCGTTGTGCCGTCGCAGGGCGTTGAACCGGTCGAGTTCGCCCAGCTGCTCGGTCAGGACCGCTGCCTGGAACTCGGAGATGCAGCGGTTGCTGCCCATCAGCTCGCCCGTCTCGACGAGCTCCATGTGGCCGGAGGGCGGCGCCTGATCGCGGTAGCAGCGGCCGTCCGCGCGCAGGTGTTCCATCCGGCGGGCGAGCACCGGGTCGGCGGTGATGGCGGCGCCGCCCTCGCCGCTGGTCAGGACCTTGCTCTGCTGCATGCTGAAGGTGCCGACCGCGCCGAAGGTGCCGACCTTGTGGCCTTCGAACTCGGCGCCGTGGGCCTGCGCGCAGTCCTCGATGAGCACGATGCCGTGCCGGTCGGCCACCTCCTTGAGGCGGGTGAGGTCGGCGACGGCCGCGTAGAGGTGGACGACGACGATCGCCTTGGTGGCCGGGGTGATGGCCGCCTCGACGGCGTCCGGGTCGAGGCAGAGGGTGTCCGGGTCGATGTCGGCGAACACCGGCACCGCGTTGACGCCCACCACCGTGGAGGCGGAGGCGACCCAGGTGACGCCGGGCAGGATGACCTCGTCTCCCGCGCCGACGCCACAGGCCTCCAGGGCCAGCATCAGGCTCGCCGTACCGCTGGAGGCGGGCACGCAGTGGGCGATGCGGTGGTAGTCGGCGAACCGGCGGGCGAAGCGGCGTTCGGCCGACTCCACGCCCCGGTAGGGGCCGCTGATGGCCCAGCGGCCGGAACGCAGGACGCGGGAGAGGGCGTCGAGGGTGCCGTCGGTGGGCTGCGGCCACACCGGCCAGGGCTTGCCGCGGACGGGGGTTCCGTTGTCGACCGCAAGCCGTGAACTTTGCAGGGGCATGACACATACCTCCAAGGTCGAAGACAGTTCGCGCGTCACGAAGGGGGATTCACGAAGGGGGTGGCTCGCCACGGGGAAGGGCGGCAGGGCGTACGGGGGAGGGGAGAGGGGGCGGCCGTCAGGAGATGCCGACCGCGATCCGCCGGGCATTGGCCTGGATGGTGAGGGTGGGATTGAAGTTCCCGGCGAAGGGGAACGTCGCGCCGTCCGCCGACCACACGTTGTCGTAGTCGTGCAGCCGGCCCGTCCGGTCGGTCACCGAGGTCGCGGGGTCGTCACCGGCGCGCAGCGTGCCGTGCAGATGCGTGCTGCCGGTCGCGAAATCGCTGTCGACGGACTCGGTGCGCTCGGCCCCGGCCGCGTGCAGTACATCCTTCGCCTTCCCCTGGAGCACGTCCAGGCGTTCGCCGTCCAAGGGGTGCTGGCGGTAGTCCATGACGATGCGCTGGAGCCCGTCCCGGTCCCGGCTCCTGGCGAGCCGCACCATGTTGCGGGCCTGCGGGCGGTCGCCGAGGAGGCACTCCAGCTGGAGCAGCGAACCGGCGCCAGGACGGTCGGCCTCGGGGTCCTCCCACGGGTTGGCCTCGTAGATGATCCCGCCCAGCTGCCCGGGGAACTCCGCACCGCGCAGGTGGTCCAGGACGCAGACGCTGGAGTAGCGATGGCGCAGCGGCTGGTGGGCGACGATCCGCTCCTGGGTCCTGCCGCGGACGTAGACGCTGTTCTTCATGGCCAGGTGGCGGCCCACCTGACCGCTGGAGTTCCCCATGCCGTCCGGCTCGCGCCGGTCCGCCGAACGCAGCAGGAGCGCGGCGGACTGGATGGCGTTGGCCGCGAGGACGAAGCGGTCGGCATGGACCGAGCGGCGGCTGCGGGGACTGCCGCCGAGCACTTCGAGACGTTTCGCCCGCCCCGGTGCCGAGGCCACGAACCGCACCGCTCTGGTGTCCAGGGCGACGGACACGTCCCCCTCGGCGCGCGCCAGGATGCGGCTGATCACATCGGCCTTGGCGTTGACCGGGCAGGTGAAGCCGGTGCACGGCGTCAGCTCGGCGCAGCCGGGGCCGTGCCGGTCCCTGGCCCCGCTGATCGCCATCGGGGTGGACAGCGGGGTCAGCCCCAGGGCGTCGGCGCCCCGGGCCAGCGCGCCGCCCATCGGGGTGTGCGGCAGCGAGCCCCGCGCGTAGTGGGGGAAGGCGTAGTCGCCCACCCGGCCGTGGGACGGGCCGCTCACGCCGAGCCGGTCCTCCACCCAGTCGTAGTGCGGCTCCAGTTCGTCGAGCCGCAGCCGCCAGTGCGCGTAGTCGGCGTCGCCGAGGAGCGCGGGCGGCGGGTCGAGGTCGCGCTGTTCGTAGCGGAAGGAGATGCCGCCGTAGAACACCGTGCCGCCGCCGAACGCCATGGCGCTCCAGGGATAGCCCTCCTTGCTCCAGCCTTCCCCGTCGCGTGCGTACGCCCAGGTGTCGGGGTCCTCGACGTCGTCGTGGTCGGTGCCCGGCGGGATCGCGGTGCCCTGTTCGAGGATGAGCACGGACAGGCCCCGTTCGGCGAGCACCGCGGCGGTGATGGCACCGGAGGCGCCGCTGCCCACCACGCAGACGTCGAAGGTGCGGGTGGCCGCCTCCTGTACGGAGATGATGCGCACCGCGGCCTCAGAGGTCGCCGAGCGCGGCGGCGAACCGCTCGAGGAGCTCGTCGGTGTGCTCCGCGGTATGGAACATCATGTTGAAGTCGTCGCCCGTGTCGCAGAAGATCCCGTGGCGCAGCAGCGCCGCTTCGAGCCGCTCGGCGAGACCCTCGTCGGCGGCGTCGAAGTCCAGCTCGAACATCGGTCCCCAGCCCGGCGCCCCGACGGGCAGGCCGTGTTCGGCGAAGAGCTGGAGCACGCCCTGCCGGACCGCCTCACCCGTGCGGCGCGTCACGGCCGCCACGTCGTGCCGCTCCAGGAAGTCCAGGGACGCCAACGCGGCGGCGAACCCCACCTGTTCGTTCTGGTAGGTGGACCAGACGTGCGCCTCGCTCAGCTCCTGGGTGAGCTGTCGCTGGCCCACCACGGCGGAGATGCTGTGTCCGTTGGCCATGCCCTTGGAGACGGTCACGGCGTCCGGCTCGATCCCGGCCAGGGCGCTGAACCCGCCCGCCCCGGCCCGGAAGCCGGTCTTGACCTCGTCCACGACGAACAGGCAGCCGTGCTCCTTGGCCACCTCGCGCAGCTCCTGGTAGTAGGCGTGGTCGAAGCGGTGCGGCTCGGGCGTCACCACGACCGCCGCGATCTCCTCGCCGTGCCGGTCGAGCCAGGAGCGGTAGAGCGCCAGGTCGTTGTGGAACTCGGTGGCGTACGACTCGAAGGTCTTGGGCTTGGCCTCGGGCACCGCCTCCAGGTGCCAGTCGTGCCAGCCGTGGTAGCCGGAACTCAGCACCCGGTTGCGGCCGGTCGCGTGCTGGGCGAGCCGGGCCGCCGCGGACACCGCGCAGGACCCCGTGCGGTAGAAGATGGCCTGCTCGGACCAGGGGAACCAGTCAAGGAGCCGCTCCGCGAGGGCCAGTCGGCGCGGGCTCGCGCCGGTGTAGAAGAGATTGCCTTCGCTCAGGACGTCGGTCACCGCCCGTACGACGGCCGGTTCCGCGTGCCCGATGAGCACCGAGCCGAAGGATCCGGTGAGATCGAGGTAGGCGTTGCCGTCCAGGTCGTACACGCGAGTGCCGCTGCCCCGGGTCAGTACGCAGGGGTAGTGGCCGTCCTCGTCGGGGCGGGGGTCGGTGGTGACGCCGTGGGAGCGGCGCAGGTGTTCGGCGGATCGGCTCCAGTCCAGGACGGGGTGCGTGGACACAGTGATTACCTCTTCGAGTAGGTGGTGGGCTGCGGTTCGGTCGGTTCGGTCGGCTCGGATGCCGGTCGCTCCGGGAACCAGAACCAGGTGAGGCCCGCGATCAGGAGGCAGGGGAGGCTGAACCACGACGTGAGGCCGGAGACGTCGGTGACCGTGAGGGCGGTGGCCGCGGCCAGGTACCAGCCGACCGAGGAGACCTCGGCGCCGAATCCCGCGACGGAGGTGATGGTCGCGCGGGCCGATCCGACGATGGCGTCCTGGAGCCAGAGCCCGGACACCACGATGCCCCACTGGATGATGCCGAAGGCCACGGCGATCGAGAGCATCCCCCACTGGTGGTGGCTCTGGGCGCCGAGGAGCAGCAGCGGCCCGGTCGCCGCCACGGTGAGGAACGCGGTCCTGCGCGAGACGCCGGTGGAGCGGCCCGCGATCCAGCTGCCCACCGAGGCGCACAGCACGGGGATCGCCACCAGGACCGGGATGAGGCTCTTGGCCGCGCCGTTCTCGTGGGCGAGCAGCGGAAAGTACTCGTCGATGGCCGTCATGCTCTGCAGGATCGCGGCGATCAACACCAGCCGCATGACGGCCCGTTCCCTGCGGACCTCCCCGAACCCGGCTTTGAAGGTGGCGAGATAGCGGTGGAAGCCGCCGCGTTCGGATTCGATCTCGTGGCGCGGTGGATTGGGGAAGGTCAGTGCGGTGATGGTGGCCGCCACGCCCGCACCGACGCTGACCGCGCCGACCAGACCGTACCCGCCGAGGACGAAGAGCGGCCCGGCCAGGAGCAGTGCGGTGAGCGTGGCGAGCAGCGAGATGGCCCGCCCGGTGCCCATGACGGGGCCGTAGGCATGTCCTTCGCCGCGGTCCTGGAGTTCGTCGTAGACGAGGGACTCCAGGGTGCCGGAGGTCAGGGCGTCACAGACTCCCCAGCACAGGAATCCGACGGCGAAGGACCAGTAGCCGGGTGCGATGAACCAGAGGCTGAACCCGCCCGCCCGCAGCAGCACGCTGAACGCGAGCAGCAGCCTGCGGGACAGCAGGTCGCCGAGCGCGCCCGAGGGGATCTCCAGGACGAACGTGGTCATCGACCACAGGACGAGCAGCGAGGAGATCGCCGATCCCGACAATCCGTGGTCGGAGAAGAGCAGGGGATAGAGCGGGAAGAGCGGAACGAGCTCCATCAACCCCATGAACGTCCACAGACGTATGGCCGTCGCGTTGGCACGTTGGCCCCGTGACACGCTCATCCCTGGTCTCCTCACGAACGGTGCGACGACGGTGAAGGCGGAGCGGTGCGTGCGGTGTGGCGCGGTGCGTTGTGGTGCGTCGTGGTGCCGGACAGGCCCTAGTCGCGCAGGTTGAAGAAGGAGCGCACGTTGCCGTTCGTGCGGGACAGCGCCAGGTCGAGCGCGGTGGCGTAGTCGGCGAGGCCGAACTCGTGGCTGAGCAGCGGCTCGACCGCGATGTCGTCGCCCTTCGCGAGCAGTTCGACGGCGTCGTCGAAGCGGCCGCCGGGGCCCAGCGAGCCGCGCAGGGTCAGCGCCTTGACCGCGATGTGCTGCGGGGACATCGGTCCCGTCTCCTCCACCCGGTAGCCGATCAGGCCGATGCGGCCGCCCGGCCTGACCACCTCGATGGCCTCCTGGAGCGCAGCCGGATAGCCGGATGCCTCCAGGACCACGTCGGGCGTGAGCTCGGGGCGCCGGGCGACGAGTTCGGCCAGCTGCCCCGGCTCGGCGGAGCACAGCTCGGTGGCGCCCAACTGCCCGGCGACCGCGCGCCGTTCGGCGACCGGTTCGGACACGACCGTCACCTCACCGCCGAGATGCCTCGCGACCTGCATCAGCATGAGGCCGATGCCCCCGGCCCCCATGACGGCGACCCGGTCACCGGGAGCGACGCCCGCGATGCTGACCGCGTTGAGCGCCACCGCGAGCGGTTCGACCTGGCAGGCGCTACGCAGCGACAGCGCGTCCGGCAGCGGGCGGAGGTTGTCGACCGGGATGGTCATGTACTCGGCGCAGGCGCCGTCCTTGGTGAAGCCGAGTTCCTGGAGGTTCTCGCAGAGCACCGGGGTCCCGCGCCCGCAGGCCGCGCAGTTCCCGCACGCGCAGGTCAGATCGCCCACCACGTTCTTGCCGACCAGCGACTGGTCGTGTCCGTTGGCGCCGTTGATCTCGACCACGGTGCCGCTCCACTCGTGTCCGGGCACGACGGGGTAGCCGAAGCCGTGCCAGACACCGCGGTAGAGCGAGAGGTCGCTGCCGCAGATGGAGTTGTACGCGATGTGGACGAGGGCTTCGCCCGGCCGGGGAGTGGGGACGTCGCGCTGTTCGAAGGTCGCCTTCTCGGGGCTGTGGAACACGAGTGCCTTCACGGTGTCTGCTCCTTTGAACGCTGTGCACGGGTGCTCCGGAGTGGGCGGAGCACGAGGGGTGATCGGGGGAAGGACCCGGCCTGCTCCCGCCGGGTCACGCGTCGGACCTGCCGCGCTGGTCGAGGGATTCGGCGAGACGGAGCCAGCCCTCCGCACAGCTGCGGGCGAGGGCCGCCATGGCGGCGGTCCTGTGCGGCGGTACGCAGCGGGCGAACCGTGCGGCGCCGTGTTCGCGGAGCACGGCGGCGCCGAGCCAGTGAAGAAGGATCCGGCCGTCCTCCGTGAACCTCAGCGAGGGGTCCTTGCGCAGCCGGTCCAGGAGATCGGCGGCGACGGGGGCGCGCCCGGGGCTTCGCGGGGAGCGTGCGGAGGACGGCTTGGCGGGCCGGTCCGCGGCGTCGGCCGCGCTGTCCGGCGCGGCGGGCGGCCGCGTCGGCCTGGACAGCGCGGGGGGCAGCGGATCGTCGCCCGCCCGCAGTCGCGTCCGTACGTCGTGGGCCGTGCTCAAGGAGATCCCGGCGGCCTTCGCCACGGTCCGCAGGGAGGCCCCCGGCTGCTCGGCGAGGAACTGCCCGGCCAGCCTGCGCCGTTGGGCGATGTCCTGCGGGCGGATGCGGCCGTCCATGCCGAGGCGCGCGTTCGGCTGTGCGGTTCGAGCGGTCGAACGCCTGCGGACACCGCCCACTGTGCTGGCGGCCAGGCCGGTGACGCGGGCGATGCGGCGGTCCGACCAGTGCGGATGGGAGGCGATGATGCGCGCCGCCGCCGTACTGCGATCGGCCGGGGAGAGCGCCAGCCCCTGGGCGTTGTTGAGGGCGACGGCGAGGACGAAGGCATCGGCCTCACCGCCGTCGAAGAACTGCACCTCCACGTCCGTCTCCCCCCGGGCGCGGGCGGCGAGCAGCCGGTGCGTCCCGTCGATCACCCGCAGCGTGGCGCGGTGCACCACGATGGGCGGCAGCGGGGCCTCGATCCCGGCGAGCGACCGGACGTGCCGTTCGTCCACGCCTGCGATGCGGGGGGACACCGCGGGCAGGAGCAGGTCGAGCGGAACGCGCACCGAACTCCGCTGGAATAGCTCGGACTTGCTTTCCGGGGGAAGCGAGGCGGCCTGGATATCACTCTCGCGCACCGTGGCGGGCGCGCTACCGTGAACCTGCTGTGCCAAGGCTGGGCCCTTCTCTGTGAGGAGCCGAAAATCCATTGTGGCGGTGCGCTGCGGGCGGCCTTATCGGCGCAGCCGAAGGCGGCACGAATGGACGGTGAAGTGACGCCGAAGCGATAGGGAGCGGGGGAGGACGGAGCCTGCTGGTCCGGGCCGGTCGGCACGGCGGGGGATCAGGTTCTCGTCTGGCGCGCTGCTAACGGCCGAACGCGTCACGCGGGCCATCACGGCGGTACCCGCCGTGCGCCGCGCCGGGCGGACCCGGGCGTTCAACCGGTGACGACAGTAGCCAGCTGATGAAAGACCGTCAACGTGTCCGCTATAGCGAACAGTTGGACAGTGCTGGTCACAGCGTGGCCGGAATATCACGGGCGCCATGGTCACGTGCTGGGCGACGGCGTACGGTGACAGCCGTCCACTACGGCGAGGGTCTCATCCTTCGTTCCGGGCAGGGAGAGGGTGGCGCATGAGGGACGGCGCGGCGGAGCGTTCCGAAAGCGGCAGGCTGCTGCTGGATAAACTCGACCAGCGCATCAAAGATCTCATTTGCGCCATCTATCCGGACAAGGGCACCCGGCCCGGTTATGCGCGGCTCGCGCAGGACATAAGAGAAACCACCGGCGGGACCATCTCGGGAACGTACCTATGGGAATTGGCCACCGGCAAGAAACGAAACGTCACGCTGGAACAACTCGGTGTCCTGGCAGACTATTTCGGGGTACCGCCTGAGTACTTCCTCAATGACGAGGTGTCCGAACGGGTAAACGCTCAACTCGCACTGGCAACGGCCCTCAGGGACAACCGGATTCGCAATCTCGCGCTTCGGGCGGAAGGCCTTTCGCCCTCCACCTTGGACGCGTTGCTGGTCATGGTGAACGAGGCCCGGAAGATCCAGAACCTGTCCCCACCGGCTGACGAAGACGGGCGCGGTCCCCAGCACACGGAGTGAATCGAGCGCATCCCACGGGCACCCCGCAGCACCCTGTCCTCGCGATCGGGAGGGTCAATGCATGTCCGCAGGACCGCCTACTACCGATGCCCCGCTCAAGGCCTACGGAAAGAGCATATGTCTTATATATATGTGAAACTCCGACAGCGTTGCCAGGCGATCGTGGACGGACTCAGCCTGCCGCACCCCTTCACCGTCGAATCCTTCTGTACGCGCCTCGCGGCCCAGCGTCAGCGGCCCCTTCATCTGCACGCCTTGCCGCGGCAGGCGGCCCAGGCGGGCGCGTGCGGATTGTGGCTGGCCACGGACATCGACGACCACATCTTCTTCGAGCAGCGCACGGCCCGCGTGCATCAGGACCACATCATCCTGCACGAGATCGGCCACATGCTCTTCGGTCATCAATCGCTCGAACTGGGCGAGGGCTGGGGCGATGCGCCCCAGCTCTTCGGGGACCTCAGCCCGCAGCTGATCCAACGGCTGCTCGCCCGCACCGACTACACCACCCGGCGGGAGCAGGAGGCCGAGATGCTGGCCAGCCTGATCCGCACCAGGGGCGAACAGCCCGCCGGTGAACGGCACGCGGACGACGTGCTTCACTACCTCGGCGAGGCACTCGGCGTGGGAGCGACCCGTGGGGGCTGACTTGGCCCATACGGCGACCGTGGCCCAGTACGTCAGTGCCGCCGCCATGGGGGCGGTGGTCCTGTTGCGCGCCCCCGCCGCCGCCCGGAGTCCGGCCCAGCGCGGCCTGTGGCTGGCCGTCGCGACGGCCGCGGTCGCCATGGCGCTGCAACTGCCGGTCGTCATCAGGGCCGCCCTCGACCTCACGGGCAGCGTGCACGAGGTGGGTCTGGCCAGGAACCTCTTCGGGGTGTTGTCGGCGGGGTGCGTGCTGTACTTCGTCACGGCGGCGGCCCAGCACCGCTGGTGGCGCTGGGGACTCGTCACGTCGGTGGCGCTGGTCGTCCTCGCCCTGGTCCTGCTCGACCAGGTGCGGGAACAGCACGACAACCCGGGCGGTCCTTCGTCGCTCAGCGCGTACTGGGCCATCCTGATGGGCAGTCACATCGTGGCCAACACGGTCTGCGTCCACGTGTGTCTGTGGCAGGGCTGCCGGGCCTCGGCCCCTTCTCTCCGCCTCAGCCTGTGGATCTTCGGGGCGGGCACGGCTCTGGTCGGGATCTATTGGTGCGTGGCCCTTGGACGGCTGATCATCGGTGAGCCGCCCCTGCGGAACCTGTCCCTGCTGATGAGCCTGCACGGCTTCCTGCGGGCGGCCGCCCTGCTGGTGCCCCTGTGGGGCTCGATGCGCTCCCAGCCGTCACAGATCAGGACCCTGTGGGTGCTGTGGCCCCTGTGGCGAACCCTGGTGCAGGCGGTGCCGCACGTGGCGCTCCACCGGCGGCGCTCCCGGATCGTCGAGGTGGTGTGGCCGCGCGCGCCGCGCCGACTGGCCGTCTACCGCAGGATGATCGAGATACGGGACGCGATCCTCTCCCTGCACGGCTACGTCCATCCCGCGCTGCCGGGAGCCGTGAAGAGCCGGGTGGAACAGCTGGGTCTGCACGGGCGCTCCGCCGACGCGATGACGCTGGCCTGTCTCCTGCACGTGGCCCTGCGGGCCAGGCGGACGGGGGCGGCCAAGGACTTCGACGCCTCCCTCTCCCACGGCTGGGACAGCGTGAACATCTCTGGTGAAGAATCGTTTCTTCTGGAACTCGCACGCGCCTTCCGCACGCCGGTCGCCCGCTCGCTCGCCGGTCAGCTCGGCGGCCGGACGGGCGGCCTCACCGAGGTCGGCGACGGGTGAGGGCCCCTGCGCGCCCGGCGGGCGGCAGGGGCGCACAGGCGGCCGGGGTCGGACGGGCCGACCCGTCAGACCAGCTCTTCGGCCAGCAGGTCCATCAGCAGGGCGTCCTGCCACACGCCGCTCGTGTGGTCACGGGCGTATGACCGCATGACGCCGACCGGCTTGAAGCCCACCTTGCTGTAGCTGCGGATCGCGCCCGCGTTCGCCACCGCCGGGTCGATGGTGATCCGGTGGTGTCCCCGCTCGTCGATCAGCCAACGTGCCACGGTGCGGACGGTGTCCGTGCCGAGGCCGAGGCCGTGCCGACTCGCCGTGAGGAAGATGTCGATGCCCGCGTGGCGGAACTCGGGGTCTTCCTCCTCCTCGTACTGCACTGCCCCGATGACCTCGCCGTCGAGGGTGATGGCGAGCATCTCCTCGTAGTCATCGGGGGTCGACCACCAAGCGGCCACCTCGGGTTCTCTGACGATCTTGTCGAGCTTCTTCACATCGCTGTCGAGCACGGGCCGCAGCAGCACTTTCTCACCGTTCAGTTCCACTCCTGCATTGTGCCCGAGCCCGCGCCTGCGGATGCAGCAGCTCCGATGTGCCCGCATGCTGAAGGTGACGGCTCGAACCAAGGAGGCCGACGATGTCCGTGATGGACAAGCTCAAGCAGATGCTCAAGGGGCATGAGGACCAGGCGGGGAAGGGTATCGACAAGGCAGGCGACTTCGTCGACGACAAGACCCAGGGCAAATACAGCTCTCAGGTCGACACGGCCCAGGACAAGCTCAAGGAACAACTGGGCGGAGACCAGGGCCAGGACCAGCCGCCCCAGTCGTGACGCGCGGCCTCTAGTACGGCCACCGGGGGCGGCGGCGAAGACACCACGCGATGCATGATCGGATCATGCTCGTAGAGTTCCTGTCCGTCGCCGCCCTTGTCGTGGTCCTGGTCTGCGCCGTCGTCCGGCCGTTCCGCTGGCCGGAGGCGGCCTTCGCCGTACCGGCCGCCGGGGTCGTGGTCCTGAGCGGCGCGATCCCGCTCGACGACGTGCGCGAGGAGGCCGCGCGGCTCGGCCCGGTGATCGGCTTCCTCGCGGGCGTCCTCGTACTGGCGAAACTCTGCGCCGACGAGGGGCTCTTCCACGCCTGCGGGACCTGGATGGCACGCTGGGCCGCGCGACGCCCGCGACGGCTCCTGACCGCCGTCTTCGGGCTCGCCTCCGTGATCACCGCGGCGCTGAGCCTGGACGCCACCGTGGTCCTGCTGACCCCGGTGGTCTTCGCCACGGCGGCGCGCATGGGCGCCCCGCCCAAACCACACGTCTATGCGAGTGCCCATCTGTCCAACACCGCCTCGCTCCTGCTGCCCGTGTCGAACCTGACGAACCTGCTCGCGTTCACCGCGACGGGGCTGAGCTTCACGCGCTTCGCGCTGCTCATGACGCTCCCCTGGCTGGTCGCCATCGCCGTCGAATACGCCGTGTTCCAGCGGTTCTTCGCCGCCGAACTCGACGCACCCGTCGACGGCGGCGATACGGCGGAGCCGCCCGAGATGCCGCTGTTCGCCCTGGTGACCGTCGTCGCCACGCTCGCCGGGTTCGCCGTCGCCTCGGCCGTCGGCATCGATCCGGCCTGGGCCGCGGCGGCCGGGGCGCTCGTCCTCGGCGTACGGGCCCTGCTGCGCGGTCGTACGACCCCGGTGGCGATCCTGCGCTCGGCCTCCCTGCCGTTCCTGGCCTTCGTCCTGGCGCTCGGCGTCGTCGTCAGGGCCGTCGTCGACAACGGACTCGGCGACGCGCTCGGCCACGTCCTGCCGGACGGCGCCTCGCTGCCCGCGCTGCTCGGCACCGCGGCCGTCGCCGGGCTGCTCGCCAACCTGATCAACAACCTGCCCGCGGTCCTCGCCCTGGTCCCGCTGGCCGCGCCGTCCGGGCCAGGCGCCGTCCTCGCCGTGCTGATCGGCGTGAACATCGGACCCAACCTCACCTACGCGGGCTCCCTCGCCACGCTCCTGTGGCGGCGCATCGCACATCAGCACGAACACGACGTCGACCTCAGGGAGTTCACCCGCCTCGGTCTCCTCACCACGCCCGCGGCCCTCGTCCTGTCGACCCTCGCGCTCTGGGTGTCCCTGCGGCTGCTGCCGGTGTGAGCACGGCTTGGCTCACGGGCCTGATCACGCACCTGATCACGGACCCGATTTGGGAGGCCGGTACGCAGGGTGGTTGGCTCTCCGTGAACTCCCCGAAAAACCAAGTGCTGGAGGAAGTGCAATGGCGCAGGTCGAGGCGACCACGGAGCGGATCATCGCGGCACAGCCTGACGATGTCTTCGACGCACTGGCCGACTACAACGGCACGCGCGAGAAGATCCTTTCCGACCACTTCAGCGAGTACGAGGTGCGCGAGGGCGGCGACGGCGAGGGCACCCTCGTCCACTGGAAGCTGCAGGCCACCAGC
Source organism: Streptomyces kanamyceticus (assembly GCF_008704495.1). NCBI lineage: Bacteria > Bacillati > Actinomycetota > Actinomycetes > Kitasatosporales > Streptomycetaceae > Streptomyces > Streptomyces kanamyceticus. The sequence goes on along the minus strand of NZ_CP023699.1, from coordinate 1,701,144 downwards.
AAGCGCATCAGGGACTGCCTGCTCGAGGTCGGCGAGCCGAACGACGGCGAACTGGTCGAGAAGGACCGCAACTCCTCGATGGTCACCACCTGGACCGTGACCCCGGCGGGCGAGGGCAAGTCCCGCGTAGTCGTCTCCACCGTGTGGAACGGCGCGGGCGGCATCGGCGGCTTCTTCGAGAAGACGTTCGCGCCGAAGGGCCTCGGGCGGATCTACGACGCCGTGCTCGGCAAGCTCGCCGCCGAGGTCGAGAAGTAGCCCCAACTCCCGCGTAACCCATCAGGGTTGTTCTCACGCTCACCGTTTCGAGTGGTTTTCGTCCCGGCTCCGTTGTACGCCGTAGGGCTCCGACCGGCACTAACGCCCGTGCGGCCCGGTTAGAGGGCGACTCGTCGCGCTTGCTCACAGTTGTCGCGTAATGCGAGAAATGGGCGGCGCAGGCGCGACGAGGGGAGCAGTACGTGGGCGGGACGACGCTGGTGAAGGCCGTCGAGCGGGACGGCACGGAGGCCGTCGAGGCGGCCGACGCACCCCCCGAGCGGGGCGCGGCACAGGCCCCGCCGCCCCCCGCTCCGGGGGCCACGGCGCACGGGCTCAGCCCCCGCCGGGTCCGGATGGTCTTCGTCGGGCTGATGCTCGCCCTGCTGCTCGCCGCCCTGGAGCAGATGATCGTCGCCACCGCGCTCCCGAAGATCGTCGGTGAGCTGCACGGCCTGGACAAGATGTCCTGGGCGATCACGGCCTATCTGCTGACCTCGACGGTCGGACTGCCCATCTACGGCAAGCTCGGCGACCTCTTCGGCCGCAAGGGCGTCTTCCAGTTCGCGATCGTCATCTTCGTCATCGGCTCGGCCCTGGCCGGCTGGTCGCGGACCATGGACGAGCTCATCGCGTTCCGCGCCATCCAGGGCGTCGGTGCGGGCGGTCTCATGATCGGCGTACAGGCGATCATCGCCGACATCGTGCCGCCCCGGCAGCGCGGCCGCTACATGGGCCTGATCGGCGCCTCCTTCGGCCTCGCCTCGGTGGCGGGACCGCTGCTCGGCGGCTTCTTCACCGACCACGCCTCCTGGCGCTGGTGCTTCTACTTCAACGTGCCCTTCGGCCTGGTCACGCTCCTCGTCGTCAGCCTGGTCCTGAAGCTGCCCAAGCCCGCGTCGCGGGGCAGACTCGACGTCCTCGGCGCGCTGCTGCTCGCCGCCGCCTCCACCTGCCTGGTGCTGCTCACCAGCTGGGGCGGGACCGAGTACGCCTGGGGCGACCGCGTCATCCTGGGGCTCGGCGCGGGAGCCGTCGCATCGGCGCTGCTCTTCCTCGTCGCCGAGCACTTCGCGGCAGAACCGATCATCCCGCTGCGCCTGTTCCGTGATCCGGTCTTCAACATCACCGGTCTTGTGGGCATGGTCGTCGGAATCGCCCTCTTCGGAGCGGCCAGTTATCTGCCGACCTTCCTGCAGATGGTCGACGGCGCCAGCGCCACCGAGTCCGGCCTCCTGATGCTGCCGATGATGGGCGGCATCGTCGGCGCCTCGGTCATCTCCGGCCAACTGATCAGCCACACCGGCCGCTACAAGATCTATCCGGTGCTCGGCGGCGCCCTCTCCGTAGTGGGCATGTGGCTGCTCTCGCGCCTCGAAGTCGACACGCCCCGGCTGCAGTACAGCATCTGGATGGCCGTGCTCGGCGCCGGTATCGGCATGGTCATGCCGGTCCTGGTCCTCGCCGTGCAGAACGCGGTGCGGCCCGCGGACCTCGGCACCGCCACCAGCGCCAACAACTACTTCCGGCAGATCGGCGGCAGCGTCGGGGCCGCCATCTTCGGCACGCTCTTCGCCAACCGGCTCGCCGACGCGCTGGCCGACCGCATCCCGGCGGACGCGGGGGCGGCCCTGCCCGACGCCGAGTCCATCACCCCGCAGCTCGTCCACGCGCTGCCCCCGGCGCTGCGCGACGGCTACATCGAGGCCTACGCCGACGCGATGCCGCGGATCTTCCTCTACCTGGTGCCGGTGCTCGTCCTCGGCATGCTGATCGCCTTCTTCCTCAAGGAGACCCCCCTGTTGTCCAGCGCAGCTTCCCAGAACGCACCCGCCGCCGAGCCCGCGCCCGTCCCCCAGGCCCGTACGTCGACGTACACCGCGGGGGTCCCGGTGTGCGGCACCGTGCAGCACCCCGACGGCACCGTGGTGCCCCGCGCGGCCCTGACCCTCATCGACGTCGCCGGGCAGCAGATCGGCCGCGGCGCCAGCGGCGAGGACGGCCGGTACGCCCTGTCCACGCCGGGATCGGGCTCGTTCGTGCTCATCGCGGCCGCGGGCGGTCACCAGCCGCAGGCCGTCACCGTCACCGTCGGCGAGCGCCCCGTCGACCTCGACGTGGTCCTGGGCGGCGCGGGCCGCCTCGCGGGGACCGTCGTCACCGCCGACGGGACGCCCGTCAGGGACGCCGCGGTCACCCTCACCGACGTCCGCGGCGAGGTCGTCGCCACCACCCGCAGCGGCCGCGAGGGCAGCTACGTGATCACGGAGTTGGTGGCGGGCGAGTACACGCTCGCGGCCAGCGCCCCCGCCTTCCGGCCCGCCGCGCTGCCCGTCTCCGTGCAGGCCTCCAGGGAGACCCGGCAGGACGTGGAACTCGCGGGCGGCGCCGTGCTGCGGGGTACCGTGCGGGCCAGCGGCGGGCGGCCCGTGGAGGACGCGCGCGTGACGCTGCTCGACGCCGCGGGCAACGTCGTCGACACCCTGACCACGGGAGCGGACGGCACGTTCCGCTTCATCGACCTGTCGTCCGGCGAGTACACCGTCATCGCGGCGGGCTACCCGCCGGTCGCCACGGTGTTGCAGGTCGCGGGCGGCGGCCGCACCGAGCGTGACCTCCAGCTGGGGCACGAGGACTGAGAGCGGACAGGACGCGCGGGCGTGCGCCGGAGGTCCGGCCCGCGGCCAATTCCCGTATTGCGCCGCACGGCAACCTGCCCCGGTCGTACGGTGGTTGGTGGCGGCTCAGATCTTGCGCTGCCGCGGGAAGGGGCAAGGGCCATGGAACAAGGCACTCCGGGCAGCGGGCCTGTGGCGCAGCGTGCCATGGCCGGACGCATCCCGTTGGCCGTGGTCGTCGTCGACGGCAGCGGTCTCGTCTCCCACTGGAGCACCGGCGCGCGACGCCTCTTCGGGTACGCCAAGGAGGACGCCGTGGGGCGCCCCGTGGGCGACCTGCTCCCGGTGCACGGCGCGATACCCGACGCCGCCGGGCCCTACGGGGAGTACGACGGACTCGGCCCCGACCTGGAGACCTCCCTCGACGGCCGCATCTCCTACCCGGCGGCAGGGCGCGCCCGCCTCGACGAGCCGGGCAGCGACCCCGCCCGCCGTCTCGACGTGCTGTGGTGGGCGTATCCGCTGGTCGGCCCAGGACCCGAGCGGCTGCTCGTGCTCGCCGCCGACGCCGCCGCGCTGACCGACGCCGGCCGCGCGGAGGACCGGGACGAGCAGGGTGAGCAAGCGGAGCTGGGAGAGCGGGACGACCGGGCTCAGGGGGCCACGTCGTTCAGGCACTGGGGCAGCATCGCCCCCGGGTTCGCCCTGCACACGGACTTCCCCGGTGCGGACCGGCTCGCGGACGGACTGCCCGAGATCCTGCCCAGCATGAGCGTCGGCGAGAGCTCCCGCATCGTCGCGCAGGTGCTCGAACTGGGCTATCCGGTACTCGAGTTCAGCCAGCACGACCGGGTGCCCGTCACCCCCGACTGGGGCGTGGCCCGGCGCGCCGAGCGCAAGGAACGCAGGCAGCGCGCCGCGCGGGCCGCCGCGCACGGCCTGCCCGCCGCGGTCACGGCCGACGACGAGGGCGACGACCTCGAGTACGCAGCCGTGCGCGAGCACCTCGAATTCCTGAACGAGGTCAGCGGGCGCATCGGTTCCTCGCTCGATCTGGCGCAGACGATCGTGGAGGTCAGCAAGGCGGTCGTGCCGCGCTTCACGGACGTCGCGGGCACCTACCTGCGGGAACAGGTCGTCGCGGGCGAGGGGTTCCCCGAGGGGGTGCCGGACGAGACCACGATGTGGCACCGGGTCGCCCTTGAACACACGGACGAACCGGGCCGCTGGGACGACGTGGTGCCGGTCGGCGAGTCCATGCCGTTCCCGGTGCACACCCCGTTCTTCCAGTGCATGACCTCCGGAGACCCGGTGCTCGTGCCGCGCATCACCGAGGAGATGGGCAACGCCATCGCCTCCCAGTTCGAGAAGCGCGACATCCGCCCGCTGATCAACCACCGCTCGATGCTCGTCGTACCGCTCAAGGCGCGCAATGTGGTGCTCGGCTTCATGATCCTGCTCCGCCACCGCGAGCGCCCCGTCTTCAACGACATGGACCGCGTCACCGGCTCCGAACTGGCCGCCCGCGCGGGCCTCGTGCTCGACAACGCCCGCATGTACACCTACCAGGAGAGCGTCGCCGACACCCTCCAGGACAGCATGCTGCCGCACATCGACCCCCGCATGCCCGGCGGCGACATCGCCACCCGCTATCTGCCGGGCACACTGCTCGGCCGGGTCGGCGGCGACTGGTTCGACTCCGTGAAGCTCCCGGGGTCGCGGACCGCGCTCGTCGTCGGCGACGTGATGGGCCACGGCCTGAACTCGGCGGCGATGATGGGCCAGTTGCGCACCGCGGTGCAGACGATGGCCGCCCTCGACCTGCCGCCCGAGCAGCTCCTGCGCAACCTCGACGACCTCGCACAGCGCCTCGGCGAGCACTATCTGGCGACGTGTCTCTACGCGGTCTACGACCCCATCGCGAGCGAGCTGAGCCTCGCCAACGCCGGGCACATCCCGCCCGTCCTGGTGCGCGCGGCGGACGGCCGCAGCGAACTCCTCGACCTGCCGACGGGTGCGCCCATCGGTGTCGGCGGCGTGCCCTTCGAATCCGTACGCATCAGGGTCGCGCCCGGCGACCGGCTGCTGATGTGCACCGACGGTCTCGTCGAGGTCCGTGGCGAGGACATCGGCGTCGGCCTCGCCACGCTCACCGAGTCCGCCGCGCACCCCGCCGCCTCCATGGACGACGCCTGCGACACGATCATCCGGGCGCTCAACACCCGCGGCGGCCGCAAGGACGACGTGGCGCTCCTGATGGCCAGGCTCAACGGCATCGCCGCCGACGACGTCGCGCACTGGCGGTTCGAGACCGGGCCAGGCGAGGTGAGCAGGGCCCGCGAGCTGGTCCGCGCGCAGCTGCGGGAGTGGTCCCTCGGCGCGCTCGCCGACACCGCGGAGCTGCTCGTCAGCGAGCTCGTCACCAATGTCGTACGCCACTCCCGCAGCGAGCGGCTCGAACTGCGCCTGGTCCGTTCCGCCGTGCTGATGTGCGAGGTCGAGGACGACGACCACACGCTGCCGACGCTCCGGAGCGCGGGCGGCGACGACGAGTTCGGGCGTGGCCTGCGGGTCGTGAGCGCGCTCGCCAAGGAGTGGGGCACGAGCCGTACGAACGCGGGGAAGACCGTCTGGTTCGAACTGGCGCTGCCCCGGCGGTAGCGCGCGGGGCCGGGCGCGCGGAGCGTCCCCGGCCGGGAGCGGCGTGCGCCCGGCACGACCGGCGCGTGTCCGGCGGCGTCTGTCGAACGAGCCGTGAAGGATCGCGCGGGTGACTTGTCCGCGCGCCCCGGGGCGCGGTACACCGATCTCGCCGTCGGGTTCGGCGGCCCTTGTCACACCCTGGGGAGCTGGTCATGAGCGTCACGAGTAAGTACCGGGCCGCCTGGGAGTCGTTCTGGAGCGACGCGCCCGACGAACAGGGCGCCGTGTTCTGGGACGCCGAACCCGCTCTGACCGCGGGACTCCACCTCGCCCTCTTCGAGCCGCACCTGGCCGCCGCGGGGCTGCCCATCATCGATCTGGGCTGTGGCAACGGCACCCAGACGCGGTTCCTCGCCGACCGCTATCCGCGCGTCCTCGGCGTCGACATCTCCGCCGCCGCGCTCGATCACGCCCGGCGGGCGGACCCGGCGGGACAGGCCGACTTCCGGCAGCTCGACATCGCCGAGTGGAGCGTCGCCGAGCAGCTGCACGCGGAACTCGGCGATGTGAACGTCTACATGCGCGGCGTGCTCCACCAGTGCGATCCCGACGACAGGCAGCCGCTGCTCGACAACATCGCGCGCCTGGTGGGGGAGCGCGGCAGAGCCTTCGTCGTCGAACTGTCCGAGGCCGCCAAGCCCGTCCTGCTCGGCCTGGCGCAGAGCCCCACGGGCCCGCCGCCGAAGCTGGCGCCGGTCTTCGCGCACGGCCTCGCACCGGCCGAGGTCGTCGACGAGGCGGTGCGGGAGTACGTCGCGGCCGCGGGCCTCGCGGTCCTTGCCGAGGGGGAACTCCCGCTGACCACCACCGAGTTCAGGCCCGATGGCACGCGGATCGAACTGCCGTCGTGGTGGCAGGTCCTCGGCCTGGACTGAGCGGGCCTGACATTCCGGCCTCCTGTCTCGTCGGATCACTGGGACCCACCACAGGGGCTGCCGCCAGATGAGGTCGCGGCGGCCGGAACTCAGGAATGGAGGCCGCTATGACCAGAGACGAGATCGAGGTCAGGGCGTTGTTGGAGAGCCGTGCCGACGCCGCGCAGGCGAAGGACATCGACCGGCTCATGCCGCTTTTCGCGCCGGACGTCGTCTACTTCGACGTCGTGCCGCCGATGCGGTTCGCGGGGCACGGCGAAGTGCGCAAGAACTTCGTGCGGTGGTTCGAGGGCTATGAGGGGCCCATCACGCTGGAGACGCGGGAGCTCACCGTCGCGGTCGGGGACGACGTCGCGTTCGCCCACATGCTGCACCTGGATTCCGGAACCCGTACGAACGGGATGCAGAGCGCGATGCTGGTGCGGTCGACCGTGTGCTGTCGGCGGGTGAGCGGCACGTGGCTGATCACGCACGAGCACATCTCGCTGCCGATCGACCCGGCGACGCTGCAGGCCTGGATGCCGCCCCAGGCGTGAGGCGGTGGGCGGGGGCGGCCCCCACGGGGGTGGCGCCGCCCACCCGCCCTCGCGAGGGCCGACGCTCAGGCCGTCGGCGCGATCGGCAGCCTGCGCTTGTGGTCCGTGAGGCGGTAGCGGCCGACGATCGACCGGAACGACGCGTCGGACACCGGCTTCCCCTCCAGGAAGTCGTCGATCTCGTCGTACGTCACGCCGAGCGCGTCCTCGTCCGGCTTGCCGGGGTCGAGCGTCTCCAGGTCCGCCGTCGGGACCTTCCACACCAGCTCGGCAGGGGCGCCGAGCGCGTCGGCGACCGCCCGCACCCGGCGCTTGGTCAGACCGGTCAGCGGCACGACGTCGGCCGCGCCGTCGCCGAACTTGGTGAAGAACCCGGAGACCGCCTCGGCCGCGTGGTCGGTGCCGACCACCAGACCGTCCCGCGCGCCCGCGACCGCGTACTGGGCGATCATCCGCTGCCGGGCCTTGATGTTGCCCTGCACGAAGTCCTGGTGGCGCTCGTCCCTGAAGACGACCCCGCCGGTGAGCGCGGCCTCCAGCGCGGCGTCGCTCGCGGCCTTCACGTCCACGGTCAGGACCTGGTCGGCGGCGATGAAGCCCAGTGCGAGCTGCGCGTCCTTCTCGTCGGCCTGGACGCCGTAGGGCAGGCGCATGGCGTAGAAGGTCGCCTCGTGCCCGGCGGTGCGGGCCCGCTCGACGGCGAGCTGGCACAGCCGTCCCGCGGTCGTGGAGTCCACCCCTCCGCTGATGCCGAGCACCAGCGAGCGCAGCCCCGTCGAGGTCAGCCGCTCGGTGAGGAAGGCGACGCGGCGCTCGATCTCGCGCGCCGGGTCGAAGCTCGCGGACACCTGGAGATCCCGGGCGATCTCCTGCTGCAGTGCGGTGGACGCCGGGTCGGTCACGGCTGCTCCTCGTGGTCGGTCGTGGTGGTGAACGCGGGGCCCGCCGGTGAAGGGGCGGCGGGTCTCGCACCACGACTCTATGCGGCCCGCGGGAGCGGCTCCCCGGCCGGGCGGATCAGGGCCGATTGCGACCCCGCGAGGACCGCGGGGAGAGCTAGGCTTCCCTACCTCGCACGGCGGTCCGTGTCGGCCGCCGGGCACCGTCCGGAGCGGAAGGGGAACGACTGTGGCGAACGGTGGAACCGGAGCGGCGGATGCCGGGGGCGTAACGGGGGCGGGGGACGGGGCGGACCCCAGGCAACTGGTCCAGCTCGTCTTCGGGAGCATGGCGGCGCAGACGCTGCGCGCGGCCGCCCGGATGCGGGTGGTCGAGCTGATCGGCGACAAGGAGCGGACCGCCGCCGAGGTCGCCGCAGAGGCCGGGGCCCGCCCCGAGGGCATGATCCGGCTGCTGCGCGCGCTCGCGGGCATCGGCGTGGTGGCGGAGCGGACGCCGGGCGTCTTCGCGGTGACGCCCACGGGCGCCCTGCTCGACTCGCGACGACCCGGCAACGTCGCGTCCCTGGTGCTCATGATGTCCGACCCGACGATGCTGCGCGGCTGGGAACACCTCGACGAGGTCGTACGGACGGGTGAGCCCGCCTTCGACACGGTGTTCGGCACGGACTTCTTCGGCCACCTCAGGGAGCATCCCGAGGAGTCCGCCCGGTTCAACGAGGCGATGAGTCAGAGCACCGGGGCGGCGGCCGCCACGCTGCCCCGCGCCTTCGACTTCACCAGGTTCGCCACCGTCGCCGACGTCGGCGGCGGCGACGGCACGCTGCTCTCCGCCGTACTGAAGGAGCACACGGGCCTCACGGGCATCATCTACGACACGGCGGAGGGCCTGGCCCAGGCACCCGCGACGCTGGAGCGGCACGGGCTCACCGAGCGGTGCTCGTCGGTGGCCGGTGACTTCTTCCAGTCGGCCCCCAAGGGCGCCGACCTCTACCTCCTGAAGAGCATCCTGCACGACTGGCCGGACGAGCGGGCGGTGACCATCCTGAGCCACTGTCGCGCGGTGCTGCCGCCCGAGGGCCGGGTGCTGATCCTGGAGCACGTCCTGCCCGAGGCCGTCGACCCGGCGGCCCCGGGGTTCGCGTATCTGAGCGATCTGAACATGCTCGTGAACCTGGGCGGCAGGGAACGCACCCGGGCCGATTTCGACGAGCTCTGCGGCAGGGCCGGGCTCTCCATCGTGTCCGTGACGCCGATGGGGGCGCCGAACCCGCTCTCGATGATCGAGGTGGCGGCCGCCTGACGGGAGGGCGGGGCGCAGGTGGTGACGGCGTGCCGCCACCACCTGCGCCGGGCCCTAGGGCCCTTCTGGCGGATCTCCGCGGCGTCGCGACGCCCGGCACGCACCCTCGCCGCACGGCGCGAAGGGACAGGTGGCTCCGCCACATGACCCTTCACACCGCACGCCGAGGGCACGCACCGAACGCCGCTCCTTCTCCCACGGAGATCCGCCAGAAGGGCCCTAGCGGCCCGCCTTGCGCTTGTTCCAGACGTCGAAGCCGACCGCGGCGAGCAGTACGAGCCCCTTGATGACCTGCTGGTAGTCCGTGCCGATGCCGACCAGGGACATGCCGTTGTTCAGGACGCCGAGGACGAGGCCGCCGATGACCGCGCCAAGGACCGTGCCGACGCCGCCGCTCATCGACGCGCCGCCGATGAACGAGGCGGCGATCGCCTCCAGTTCGAAGTTGAGCCCGGCCTGCGGGGTGCCCGCGTTCAGGCGCGCCGCGTACACGCAGCCCGCGAGCGCCGCGAGGACGCCCATGTTCACGAAGACCAGGAGGGTGACCCGCTTGTCCTTGACGCCCGACAGCTTCGCCGCGGCCTTGTTGCCGCCGAGGGCGTACACATGGCGGCCGATGACGGCGTTGCGCATGACATAGCCCAGCGCGATGAGCAGGCCGCACATGATGAGCATGACGACGGGCACGCCGTGGAAGCTGGCGAGGGTGAGGGTGAACGCCACCACGGCCGCGGTCATCGCCACGCACTTGGCCGCCCACAGACCGGTCGGCAGGACATCGAGCTCGTACGCCAACTGGCGCTTGCGAGCGCGCCGTTCACGCAGGAGCAGCAACGCGACGGCGAGCAGGCCGAGGACGAGCGTCGGGTTGTGGTACTGGGTGTAGGGGCCCATCTCCGGGATGAAGCCCTTGGCGATGTTCTGGAACCCGTCGGGGAACGGCGCGAGCGACTGGCCCTCAAGGACGATCTGGGTGAGTCCGCGGAAGAGCAGCATCCCGGCCAGCGTCACGATGAACGAGGGGATGCCGACGTACGCGATGAAGAAGCCCTGCCAGGCCCCCGCGACCGCGCCGATCAGGAGCGAGAGGACCAGGGCGAGCACCCAGGGCATGTCGTGCTTGACCATCATGACCGCCGACATGGCGCCGACGAAGGCGACCAACGAGCCCACGGAGAGGTCGATGTGGCCCGCGATGATGACGATCATCATGCCGATGGCCAGGATGAGGATGTAGCCGTTCTGCTGGATCAGGTTGGAGACGTTGTTCGGGAGCAGCAGCGTCCCGTCGGTCCAGATCTGGAACAGCACGACGAGGAACGCCAGGGCGATGAGCATGCCGTACTGGCGCGTGTTGGAGCGCACGCTTCGCAGCAGCAGCGCGCCCGCCGGCCACCGCGCGGGTGGCGGGGCGTCGGACGCGTCCCGGGAGGAGCCCGGGGGAGTGGTCGTGGTCGTCATGGCGGGCCTCAGCTCTTGGGGCTTCTGGTCTGGGTCATGTGGCGCATCAGGACTTCCTGGGTGGCCTCCGCGCGCGTGACCTCACCGGTCAGGCGGCCCTCGGCCATCGTGTAGATCCGGTCGCACATCCCGAGCAGCTCGGGGAGTTCGGAGGAGATGAACAGGACGGCCTTGCCCTGCGCGGCGAGCTCGTCGATGACCGTGTAGATCTCGTACTTGGCGCCCACGTCGATGCCGCGCGTCGGCTCGTCGAGGATCAGCACCTCGGGGTCGGCGTGGATCCACTTGCTCAGGACGACTTTCTGCTGATTGCCGCCGGAGAGCCTGCCCACCTCCTCGAAGACGGTGGGCGCCTTGATGTTCATGGCCTTGCGGTAGCGCTCGGCGACCGAGCGCTCGTGGTGCTCGTCCACGACGCCCCGGCGCCGCATGCCGGGCAGCGAGGCCAGGGAGACGTTGCGGTTGATGTCGTCGATGAGGTTGAGGCCGTACCGCTTGCGGTCCTCAGTGACGTACGCGATGCCCGCGTCGACCGCGGCGGGGACGGTCCGCGTCACCACCGGGCGGCCGTTCACCGCCACGTCCCCGGCGACGTAGACGCCGTACGAGCGCCCGAAGACGGACATCGCGAGTTCGGTGCGGCCCGCGCCCATCAGGCCCGCGATGCCGACGATCTCGCCGCGCCGCACGGTCAGCGACACGTCGTCGACGACCGTGCGCTGCTGGTCGACCGGGTGCCGCACGGTCCATCCCGCGACGGACAGCGCGAGCGTGCCCGCGTCCTCGCCCGCATAGGGCGTACGGTCGGGGAAGCGGTGGTCGAGGTCGCGGCCGACCATGCCGCGGATGATGCGGTCCTCCGACAACTCGGCCTCGGCGTCCGGAGTCTCACGGACCGTCAGGGTTTCGACGGTGCGCCCGTCGCGCAGGATGGTCACCGCGTCGGTGACGGCCCGGATCTCGTTCAGCTTGTGCGAGATGATGATGCAGGCGATGCCCTGCTCGCGCAGTTCCCCGATGAGGCCGAGCAGCTTCGCGCTGTCGTCGTCGTTGAGCGCGGCTGTCGGCTCGTCCAGGATGAGCAGCCGCACCTCCTTCGACAGGGCCTTGGCGATCTCCACGAGCTGCTGTTTGCCCACGCCGATGTCGGCGACCGGCGTCTGCGGCTTCTCGCGCAGACCGACCCGCTTCAGGAGTGCGCCCGCCCTGCGCAGGGTGCCGTTCCAGTCGACGAAGCCGCCGCGCGCCTGCTCGTTGCCGAGGAAGATGTTCTCCGCGATCGACAAGTGGGGGACGAGTGCCAGCTCCTGATGGATGATCACGATGCCCCGGCGCTCGCTGGCCCGGATGTCCTTGAAGGCCATCGGCTCGCCCTCGAAGAGGATCTCCCCGTCGTAACTCCCGTGCGGATGGACGCCGCTGAGGACCTTCATCAGCGTCGACTTGCCCGCGCCGTTCTCCCCGCAGATCGCGTGGATCTCCCCGGGGCGCACCGTCAGGTTCACGTCGGAGAGCGCCGTGACGCCGGGGAACGTCTTGGTGATGGCGCGCATCTCCAGGATCGGTGCGCTCACGAGAGCTGCCCCGCGCTGAAGTAGCCCTCGTCGACCAGGAGTTGGGTGTTCGTCTTGTCGACGCTGACCGGTTTCAGGAGGAAGGACGGCACGGTCTTCTCGCCGTTGTCGTAGTCCGTGGTGTTGTTGACCTCGACCTTCTTGCCGGTCAGGACCGCGTCGCCCATCCTCACCGTCTGCGCGGCGAGCTTGCGGGTGTCCTTGAAGACGGTCTGCGTCTGCTCGCCCCGGATGATCGACTTCACCGACGCCAGCTCGGCGTCCTGTCCGGTGATGACCGGCAGCGGCTCGCTCCTCGTCCCGTAACCGGCGCTCTTGAGCGCCGAGATGACGCCGATGGAGATCCCGTCGTACGGCGAGAGGACGGCGTCCACGCGCCGCTCGCCGTAGCTCTTGCTGATCAGGTCGTCCATGCGCTTCTGCGCGGTGCCGCCGTCCCAGCGCAGCGTGGTCGCCTGGTTCATCCGCGTCTGCTTGCTGCGTACGACGAGCTGCCCGCTGTCCAGGTACGGCTTCAGCACCTTCATGGCGCCGTTCCAGAAGTACTTGGTGTTGTTGTCGTCGGGGGAGCCCGCGAACAGCTCGACGGAGTAGGTGTCCCCGGAGTCCCTGTCCGGCTTGCCGAGCCCCAGCTTGTCGACGAGGTACCGCCCCTGCAGCCTGCCCACGCGTTCGTTGTCGAACGACGCGTAGTAGTCGACGTTCTCGGTGCCCAGGATGAGACGGTCGTACGAGATCACGGGGATGCCCGCGTCGTGCGCCCGAGCCAGTACGTCGGTGAGCGCGGAGCCGTCGATCGCGGCGACCACCAGGAGCCGGTGCCCCTTGGTGATCATGTTCTCGAGCTGGGCGACCTGGTTCTCCACCTTGTCGTCGCCGTACTGGAGATCGGTGTCGTAACCGGCCTTCTTGAACTGCGAAGCCATGTTCCTGCCGTCGGCTATCCACCGCTCGGACGCCTTGGTGGGCATCGCGAGACCGATGGTGCCGCCCTTGCCGTCGTCAGGGCGGTAGCGGCTGCCGCCCTTGGCCTCCTGGCCGCAGGCGCTGAGCGACAGGGCGAGTGCCGCGGCGGTCGTGGCGAGGGCGAGCGTGCGGATGCGCATGGGTTCAGTCCCCTTCCGGGGTGGGGAATCGGCGCAGCTCGCCGGGGAGCCGCGAGCCGAGCGGCGACATGCCGCCGTCCGCGCCGTGCCGGGCGAGCAGATCGAGGACGAGGCGGCCGCGGCGCACGCGCTCGCGGGCGGTGGCGAGGGTGTGCTCGCGCAGCTGGGCACCGTAGGGATAGATGCCGGGCGACTTGCTGAGGCCGAACTTCACGTACAGCGGGGCGCCGCGCCTGATCAGCTCGGCGACCTCGTACATCCGGATGTAGCCGCCGAGGTCGTCGGGCGCCTCGACGTACAGGTCCATGGGGGCTCGGCTGACCCGGCGGATCTCGGTGAGGTGGTCCGCCGTCAGGTCGGACGGCACGTTCAGGGAGTCGGCGCCGAGCCGCTCGTACACCGCGTACGAGGCGGGATTGACCGGCCCCGACAGGGCGGACAGCTTGAACGTGGTGTCGGCGGGCAGCGCGCCCACGGCGCGCAGCCGGTGCAGGGTCCACAGCACGCCCTCATCGGCGACGAGCAGGCACCGCACGCCCAACTCGGCCGCGCGCAGAGCGTCTTCGACGCACCCCGCGAGCGCGTCGTGGCCCCGGGCGCGGAGCCCGGCACCGCCGGATTCGGTGCGCGTGGAGCCCCCGATGTCCCAGGTGCCGCGCGGCCCGGTGAACAGACAGAGCTCGATGTCCCGCTCGGCGCAGGACTCCGTCATCTCGGTGATCTCGGCGTCGGTGAGCATCCAGACGCCGCTGCCCTGGCTGACCCGGTGCACGGGCACGTCGAGGCGCGCACTCTCCTTGAGCACGACGGCGAGCGCCTCGGGCCCCTCCACCGAGGGGATCTCGGTGCGCCAGGTGCCACCGTCGGGGAAGGCGTGGGGCGAGGCGTCGCCGGGGTCGGGGCGGGGCGCGCCGAGCCCGACGAGGGCGAGGGCGGGTTCGCCGGGGCGACGGGGACGTACGGAAGAAGTGTCGATCACAGACGGTCCTTCGTGTCCGAAATGCCGAACGAGGTTCGACTTACAGGGCATGGGGTGGCGCCCCGTAAGGGGCGCGGGGAACTGCGCGCTCAGCCACAACCGGCCCGCAGCCAAAGCTCAAGGACGCAAAAGCACCTTCCCGGTCTTGGGGTCACCCCCACCGACGAGAGAAACCGCCTCTCCGAACCGCTCCAGAGGAAACTCGTGCGTGATCAGCGCCGCGGGGTCGATCAGCCCGAGCCCGAACGCCCGCACCGCATCGCCCCACGCCGCGGACGACGCCCCGAAGACGGACCGCACCTCCAGCTGACTGAGGGAGAGATGCACGGGGTCGATCCCCACGGCCCCCTCCGTGAACATCCCGGTGAGCACGACCCGCCCGCCGCGCCGGGCGAGCAGACACGACGAGGCGGCGGTGGTCGGCGCCCCCGCGGTCTCCACGACGAGGTCGAACGAACCGCGTACGGATTCGGCCGCGACGGGGGAGAGCGCCGAGGTCGCCCCGCACTCCCGGGCCCGCGCACCCCGCGCCCCGCGCGGATCGACCACCACCAGCTCACCGGGGCCGGAAGCCGCGAGCAACTGCACCGCGAGCAGCCCGAGCGTCCCCGCCCCGACCACCGCGACGCGCTCACCCGGCCGGAGGCCGCCCGCCCGCACCGCCGCCGCGACCACCGCGGCCGGTTCCAGGAGCGCCGCGGCCCGCAGGTCGGCGTCGTCGCGCAGGAGGTGCAACAGCCGTGCGGGCACGGTCAGATGGTCGGCGAAGGCGCCGGGCTCGGTGAACCCGGTCTCCGCGTACCCGCCGGTGCACAGGTTCGTCTCCGCGCACCGGCACCGCTCGCAGACACCGCACGCCCGGAACCCCTCGGCGACGGTCCTGCGCCCGAGCAGCCCGGGGTCGACGCCCTCGCCGACCGCAGCGACGGTCCCCGACCACTCGTGGCCGGGGATCACGGGGTAGCGCACGTACGCGGCGTCGCGGTGTCCGTCGTACACCTCGCGGTCGCTCCCGCAGATGCCCGCGGCGGCCACGCGGACGAGGACCTCGCCGGGGCCGGGGGTGGGGGTGCCCCGGGTGACCAGGCGGTGTGCGCCGGGCCGCTCGACGACGATCGCGCGGCTGCTCACTCCGCACTCCCCGGGCCCGGGGCGCCGCCCGCCGCCCCGCCCGCCGCCGCGCTTGGTGAACGCTTCTCCCAGCCCTCGGCCCACAGGTCGAACCGCGCCTGCTGCTGCGGGAACTCCGCCGCCGCGTCGACGTCGAGCTCGACGCCGAGGCCGGGCGCGTGCGACAGCTCGAAGCAGCCCGTCGCCGGGTCGACCCGCGGGGCGCCCTTGACGACCTTCTTGATGTCGGCGTCCGCGAAGTCGTTGAAGTGCTCCAGGATCTTGAAGTTCGGCGTGGTGAAGCCGACTTGGAGCGATGCGGCGGTGAGCACCGGGCCGCCGACGTTGTGCGGGGCGACCAGCATGTAGTGCGTCTCGGCGGTGGCCGCGAGCTTCCGGGTCTCCCAGATGCCGCCGATGTGGCCCACGTCGGGCTGCAGGACGTCGGCCGCCTGGCTCTCGAACAGCTCGCGGAACTCGATCCGGTCGTGGATCCGCTCGCCCGTCGCCACCGGCATGTCCACCCGCGCCGCGACCTTCGCCAGGGCCTTGAGGTTCTCCGGCGGCACCGGTTCCTCCAGCCACGCGGGCCGGAACGGCGCGAGGTCGCGGGCGAGCCGGATCGCCGTGGCGGGCGAGAACCTGCCGTGCATCTCCAGCATCAGCTCGGCGTCGGGCCCGATCGCGTCGCGCACCGCCTCGATCAACGACACGGCGTACCGGGTCTGTTCGTGGTCGAGCTCGAAGTGGCCCGTCCCGAAGGGGTCGATCTTCAGCGCCCGGTAGCCGCGCTCCATGACCCCGCGGGCGGCCTCGTGGTACGCCTCCGGGGTGCGCTCCGTGGTGTACCAGCCGTTCGCGTACGCCTTCACGCGGTCGGTGACCTTGCCGCCGAGCAGCTGCCAGACGGGCACGCCGAGCGCCTTGCCCTTGATGTCCCAGCAGGCCATCTCGACGACGGCGATGCCCGACATGACGATCTCGCCCGCCCTGCCGTAGTCGCCGTACTTCATCCTGCGCACCAGGTCCTCGATCGCGAACGGATCGGACCCGGCGATGTGGTTGGCCTCCGCCTCGCGGAGATACCCGATGAGCGCGTCGGTGCGGCCGAGCATGCGGGTCTCGCCGATGCCGGTCAGGCCCTCGTCGGTGTGCACCTGGACGTAGGTGAGATTGCGCCAGGGCGTGCCGACCACGTGCGTGCTGATTCCCGTAATGCGCAAGGCAGTTGCCCCTTGACTTGTTCGGTATTTCGTCACACGTTCGAAATGGTGGCGTGACGGTATTCACGGCGGCCGGAAGGTGTCAATGGGTCGCGCGGAACGTCCAGAAGGAGCCATCGATGACCGTCGGCGGCCATTGCGCCGTGAACTGCCGCGTGCCTACCCTGTGTTCGTCATACCGATCAGTGGCCGACATGTCGGACGCGCAGGGTGGGAGAGGCCGAACTCATGGGACGACTGGTGCCCGCGGTGACCAGGTCGCTGGACATACTCGAACTGTTCCTTGAGGGCGAGGGCACGCTCTCCGCACCCGAGGTCACCCGCAAGCTCCAGCTGCCGCGCACCACGGTGCACGAGTTGCTCACCACCCTGGCCGCCCGCTCGTATCTCGTCCAGCTCCCCGACCAGCCGGGCCGCTACCGCCTGGGCGTGCGCACCTACCAGCTCGGCAGCAGGTACGCGGAGCAGCTCGACCTCGCGGCCGAGGGGCAGCAGGTGGCCCGCGAGGTCGCAGAGACCTGCGACGAGACCGTCCACGTCGCCATCCTGGAGGACACCGACGTCATCTACATCGCCAAGGTCGACTCCACGCACGCCGTGCGCATGGTCTCCGCGGCGGGCCGCAGGCTGCCCGCGCACTGCACGTCCGTCGGCAAGATGCTGCTCGCCTCGCTGCCCGAGGACCAGCTCGAATCCCGCCTCCGGGGTCGGGAGTTCACCGCGATGACCCCGGCCAGCATCACCGATCCGACGGAGCTGCTCGCCGCGCTCGCCGGGATCAGGGAGCGCGGTGTGGCGGTCGAGCACCAGGAGTCCAACCCGGACGTCAGCTGTGTGGCCGCGCCGGTGCGGGACCGCTCGGGCCGGGTCGTCGCGGCGCTCTCCATCTCCGTACCGATGATCCGCTGGAGCGAGGAGCGCGAGGGCGAACTGGCCGGGCTCGCCGCCAAGGGCGCCGCTGATCTGTCCGTCCGCCTCGGCCACCGGGGCGCGTGATGGGCCGCGCGTACGAGGTGGCGGTGCGCGAGCAGGCCGCACTCGGCGAAGGCCCCACCTGGGACCCCGCCGCCGAACACCTCATCTGGGTCGACATCCTCGCCTCCCGGATCCACACGTATGCCCCCGCGAGCGGCCGGCGCACGGTCATGGCCACGGAGCAGCACGTCGGCGCCGCCAAGCCGCGCGCGGGCGGCGGCCTCGTGGTCAACCTCAGGGACGGCGTCGGCCTGTACGGCCCCGGAGGGTCGTCCTTCGGCTGGCTGGTGCGCGACCCGGTGCCCGGCAGGCGCGGCAACGACGCGGCCGTCGCCCCCGACGGCGCGCTCTGGGCGGGCACGATGCGCTACGACGAGGCTCCGGGCGGCGGCAGCCTCGCCCGCGTCGCCCCCGACGGCACCGTCACCGAACAGTCCGGCGAGGTGTCCGTCAGCAACGGCACGGGCTGGAGCCCGGACGGACGGCTCATGTACTACGTGGACAGCCCCACGCGCCGCATCGACGTCTTCGACTACGAGGGTCAACATGCCCTGAACCGAAGGCCGTTCGCGCACATCGAGGCGGGCGCGGGATTCCCCGACGGGCTCACCGTCGACGCCGAGGGATGCGTCTGGGTGGCGCTCTGGGACGGCGCGGCGATCCGCCGCTACACGCCCGACGGGCGGCTCGACCGGACCGTCGAACTCCCGGTGCGCCGCCCCACCGCCTGCGCCTTCGGCGGCCCTGACCTGCGGGACCTCTACGTCACCACGGCCCGCACCGGGCTCGTCCGCCCGCACCCCTTGTCGGGCTCGGTCCTGGTCGTGCCGGACGCGGGCCGTGGCCTGCCGGGCGTCGCCTTCGCGGGCTAGCTCAGCCCTTGAGCCCTGCGAGGTACTTCCCGAACTTCTCCAGACCGTCGACGTTCCGCGGCCCGCTGATGCCTTCGTTGTAGTCGAGTACGAAGAAGTTGTTCTTCTTGACGGCGGGCAGCTCCTTGGTGTGCGGGGAGTTCTTCAGGAAGTCGATCTTCTCCTTCGCGGGCTTGTCGCCGTAGTCGAAGATGATGACGACCTCGGGCTCGGCCTTGGTCACGGACTCCCAACTCACCTGCGTCCAGCGCTCGTCGAGTCCGTCGAAGATGTTCCTGCCGCCAGCCGTCTTGATGATGTCGTTGGGCGGCACCTGGCTGCCCGCCGTGAACGGCTTGTCCGTGCCGGAGTCGTAGAGGAAGACCGGCACGGGGCTGCCGCCCTTGGGCGCCTTCGCCGCCACCGCGGCCACGCGCTTCTTGAGATCGCCGACGACCCGGTCCGCCTTCTTCTCGACCTGGAAGATCTTCCCGAGCCGCTCCAGGTCGCTGTAGAGCGCGTTGAACGGGGTGACCTTCTGCGGAAACCCCGGGTAGTTGAAGCAGCTCTCCGTGTGCATGAAGCTCTGGATGCCGAGCTTGTCGAGGATCTTCGGGGTGATGCCGCGCTGGTCGCTGAAGCCGGAGTTCCAGCCCGCGACGACGAAGTCGGACTTGGCCTGGACGACGAGTTCCTTGTTGAGGAGGTCGTCGCCGAGCATCTTCACCTTGGCGTACTCGGACGCCCAAGGGGACTCGCTCACGGGCGGGTTGGCGGGCGGCATCACGTACCCGTGCACGTGCTTGGTCAGGCCCAGGCTGAACAGTTTGTCGGCGCTGCCGCCCTCGTACGCCACCGCGCGCCGAGGGACCTTGTAAGTGACGTCCTCGCCGCAGCGCTTCACGGTGGTCTTCTTCGCGCCCTTGGCGTCGGCGTCGGACGCGACGTCGGCGCCGCAGCCGCTCAGGACCAAGGCGGCCGCGAGCGCGGATCCCAGGGCGATGGATCGGGTGTGGGACATGGGAGTTGGTGCCTTTCAGGGGGTGTGGTGCAGTGAGTACAGAAGCTGCGGGTCGCCCGTCAGCGGGTGCGGGACGACGGTGGCGCGGACGCCGAACACCTCGGCCACCAGCTCCTCGGTGAGGACCTCCGAGGGCGTCCCCGACGCGACCAGACGGCCCTGGGACAGCACGCAGAGCCGGTCGCAGGCGGCCGCCGCGAGGTTCAGGTCGTGCAGCACGACCAGGACGGTGGGTCCCGCGCCGCGCAGGTGGGAGAGGACCTCGACCTGGTGGCGTACGTCGAGGTGGTTGGTCGGCTCGTCGAGCACCAGGATCTCCGGCTCCTGGACGAGGGCGCGGGCGAGCAGCACGCGCTGGCGCTCCCCGCCGGACAGGGTGAGGACGCCGCGCCCCGCCAGGTGGTGGATGCCGAGCCGCTCCATCGCCCGTGCGCACAGGGCCCGTTCACGCTCGCCGAGCGCCTGGTTGCCCCGCTGGTGCGGCGCACGGCCGAGCGCGACGACCTCCTCGACGGTGAAGTCCAGGTCGACGGCGCCGTCCTGCGTCATGGCGGCGACGAGCTGCGCGCTGCGGCGCATCGGCAGACGGCCGATGTCGTCGGCGCCGACCCGGACGGTGCCGCGGTCCTGGCGCAGCGCGCGGTACACGCAGCGCAGCGCGGTGGACTTGCCGCTGCCGTTCGGTCCTACGAGGCCCACCACCTCGCCGCCGCGCACGTCGAGCGACAGGTCGTGCACCAGGCTCCTGCCGTCGATGTCGACGCCGAGCCCTTCGATGCGCAGTTCCATCTCAACGCCCCCCGAAGACATGGCCCTTGCGGCGCATGAGCGTGATGAACACCGGCACCCCGACGAGTGCGGTGATGACGCCCAGCGGCAGTTCGCGCGGCGCGACCACCGTCCGGGAAAGCAGATCGACCCAGACCATGAAGACCGCGCCGACCAGCGGGGCGACGGCGAGGACCCGCGCGTGCGTGGCGCCGACCACCATCCGCACCAGGTGCGGCATGACGAGCCCCACGAAGCTGATGGCGCCGCTGACGGCGACCATCACGCCGGTGATCAGCGACACCAGGACGAGCAGCGACGTACGCTGCCGGTCGGGGCTGACACCGAGGCTCGCGGCGGTCTCGTCGCCGAGCGAGAGGACGTCCAGGGAGCGGGCGTGCCGGTACAGCACGGCGAGCCCGAGCAGGACCACCGCGGACACGACGGGCAGCGCGCCCCAACTGGCCGCGCCGAAGCCGCCCATCGTCCAGTACAGGACCATGCCGGTCGCCTCGCTGTCCGGCGCGAAGTAGATGATCACGCTCATCAGGGCCTGGAAGCCCAGCGACATCGCCACACCCGTGAGCACCAGACGCAGCGGGGAGAGTGCGCCCCTGCTCGACGAGGCGGCATACACCAGGAAGGAGGCGACGAGCGCGCCGATGAACGCGCCCGCCGACACCGCGTAGACGCCGAGCGCGGCGAGACCCCCGGTGACGGTGACCCCGACGGCGCCCACCGAAGCCCCCGAGGAGACACCGAGCACGAAGGGGTCGGCGAGCGCGTTGCGGACCATCGCCTGGATGGCCACGCCGACCGCGCTCAGACCGGCCCCGACAAGGGCGGCGAGGAGCACGCGCGGCGTCCGGATCTGCCAGATGATCTGGTACGTCGTCGTCTCGTCGGCGCCGATGCGGCCGCCGGTGAGCGCGGCCCACAGATAGCGGGCGGTGTCGCCCGGCGTGACCACCGCGGCACCGAGCCCGATCGCCACCACGACGGAGGCGAGCAGGACCAGGAAGAGGGCGGCGCAGGTCAGGACCAGCGCCCTGGGGGAGGTGAGGCGGCCCCTCACACCAGCGGGCGCCGCCCCTTCGGCGGGGCGCGTTGGCGCTTCGGCGGTCGCGGTCATACGGAGTCCGCCCCCTCCCGCACGGGCCGTGCGCGCAGGACGAGCACCGCGGCGCCGACGGCGACGACGACGAGCACGCCGAACACGACGGCCACGCCCGGATATCCGGCGATGCCGAGCCCCGCGCCACCGAGCGCGGCGCCGACGAAGACGCCGAGGCTCATCCCGGCGGCGTTGATCCCGAGCGCCGCACCGCGCAGTCCTGGCCCGCAGCGCCGCACGATGAGGCTGACCGCGCAGGCCGCGACGACGGCGTGGCTCGCCGCGTGCAGCGAGGTCAGCGCGAGCGCGAGCGGCAGCCAGTGTGTGAAGTAGAAGCCCATGACGGAGACGAGCGCCGCCAACAGGCCGATGAACAACAGCCGTTCGGTGCGGATGCGCGGCTCGGCCGCGTTGGTGAGCCGCCCGGTGAGGAGGTTGCTGACGAAGAACGACGCGCCGCTCAGCGTCCAGACGAACGCGAAGAGTCCGGCGTCCAGGTCGAACCGCTCCTCGTAGAACGCCGCCAGGTACGACAGGTATCCCATGAACACGGCGGTGCGCAGGAGCGCGATGAGCAGCAGCGGCACGACGCCGCGCACGGCGCCCAGGGCCTTGAACGAGGCGACGTAGCCCAGGCGTTGACCGCCAGAGGCGGCATCACCCGCGTCCTCGGTGTCCTCGCGGCGCACCACGAACACCACCGCGAGCAGCAGCGAGAGCGCGGTCACCGCGAACAGGTCGCCCCGCCAGCCCCAGAACAGCGCGGGCAGCGCGATCACCGGCGCCGCGAGCATCGCCGTCATCGACTGGGTGGCGGTCACCAGGGTCGCCGCACGGCCCGCCGCCCTGCCGGTGCCGAAGCGGTCGGCGGCCGCGGCGGTGAGCGCCGGGTTCAGCACGGACGTACTGGCGCCGACGAGCAGACAGAACACGGCGAGCAGCACGAAGTCGCCGCTCGCGCCGAGCGCCGCGGAGAGCCCGAGCGCGGCGAGCCCGCCCGCCGCCGCCCACCGCCTCGGCACCCGGTCGATGAGCGGCGCGAGCGCGGTGCCCACCAACAGGGCGGCCAGACCGCCGAGTCCGCGCAGTCCGCCCATCGCGGCGACGCTGCTGCCCGCCTCGTCGGCGATGGGCACCAGATACGTACTGAAGACGGTGAACGGCAGCAGGCCCACGGCGGAGGCGAGGAGCACGGGCCACAGTGTCCGTGCCATGCGCAGATCGCCGGGTATCGGCTCCTCGGCTTCGTTTGCCGCGGAGTTCTTGACGGCGTCGACGCTCACGCACCCGCTCCGTTCGACGCGAGGCCGGCGCGGTACCGGTACATGGGTGTGGGGTCGGCGCTGAACTGGGAGAACGTGAACGGCTCCGCGTTGAGTCCGGTGACCCCCGCGCCGAGGAAGGCGCGGGCCACGGCGCTGCCGCTCTGGGCGTAGACGACCAGCGGCACCGCGTGCTCGACGCAGTGCGCGAGGATCAGGTCGAAGGTGCCGTTGCTGAGCGTCATGCCGGTGGCGACCACCGCGTCGGCGCTCGCGAGCACCTCGGTCATGTCGTCGCTGACGGGCTCGCCCCACGCGGTGGTGCGCAGGTTCAGGTCGCAGGGCAGGCAGACGCCGCCCCGCTCCCGTATCGCGGCCACCAGCGGGTTGACGACGCCGATCAGGGCGACCCGCGCGCCGGGCGCGATGTCGAGCAGACCGGCGATCGCGGCGTCGCGGGCCTCGGCCCTGACCTCGGGCGTACCGGCGGGCAGGAGCACGCGCTCGGCGTCGTCGGTGTCGCGGTGCGGCCGGGCCCGGGCCAGATAGGCGTCGAGCGCGGCGGTCCGCACGGGCGCGCACTCGTGACGCAGGAGCTTGTCCAGGGAGTGCCCTGAGGCGTTCTCGCAGAACTCCGGGGAGAGTTCACCGGCTTCGAAGGAGCAGGCGCCGAACGCGTCGCCGACGCGGAGCAGCAAGTAGTGGTTGTGGTACGTGACGTCGCCGCCTGCCAGGCGGGTCGTGTTGTACAGCCAGAAGGCGCTGGTGACCGTCAGGTCCCTGGGGTCGGGTCCGTGGGCGCCCGCGAGGACGGCGTCGGTGAGTTCGGCGACGGTCCGGGGTGTGGGGTGTGACATGTGGGTGCTCTCTCGAGGGGCGGGCGGTTCGGCGGGTCAGGAGGTGGTGGCGGGCCACGGCGCGGTGGACCAGGGGTGGCGCAGCTGGTCGAGCGAGGTGATCTCGTGCGGCTTCAACGTCTCGATGTCCAGGGCCTGTTCGTGCCGGGCGTAGGCGCTCTCGACGTAGCGGTGACCGGTGTCGGCCGCGATGAAGACGTAGGTGCGCGAGTCGTCCCTGCGCCGCTCCCACAGCGCGCCGAGGTAGGCGGCGCCCGCCGAGAGCCCGGCGAAGATGCCGCTGGTGCGCAGGAGCGCGACCGCGCCGGACACGGCGCACTCGAAGTTGACCCAGTGCACCCGGTCGTACAGCTCGTGCCGGACGTTCTCGAACTCGATGGCGCTGCCGATCCCGGCGATGATCATGTCGGGGTCGGCGACGTGCTCGGAGCCGAAGGTGACGCTGCCGAAGGGCTGCACGCCGACGAGTGAGACGTCGCGGCCCGCCGCGCGCAGATACGAGGCGATGGCGCCGGTCGACGCCCCCGACCCCACGCCGCCGACCAGCGCGAGCGGTCCTGTGGGCAGGTCCTTGCCGATGGCCTCGGCGACCTCGCGGTAGCCGCTGTAGTGGATGTCGTCGTGGTACTGGCGCATCCAGTGGTACGAGGGGTTGGCGGCCAGGATCTCGGCGATCCTGCGCACCCTCAGTTCCTGGTCCAGGCGGAGGTTCCGGGACGGCGGGACCTGTTCGAGGGTGGCGCCGAGTATCTCCAGCTGGACCCGCGTGGAGCGGTCCACGGTCGTGGAGCCCACGATGTGGCACTTCATTCCGTAGCGGTGGCAGGCCAGGGCCAGGGCCTGCGCGTAGATGCCGCTGGAGCTGTCGATGAGGGTGTCGCCCGGTTCGACGGCGCCCGATGCGAGCAGCTGCCGGACGGCGCCGAGGGCCGAGTAGATCTTCATGGTCTCGAACCGGAGGCAGGCCAGGTCCGGCGCGAGGGATATGAGGTCGGGTTTCTTCACCGCTTCGGCGATGTGCGCGTGCATGACGGAGATCCCCCAGAGGGACGTGGTGAGGGCAGGAGGTGCCTGGGGGAGGGCGTGGCTCCGTGTGCCGCTCCCCGGGACGCCGAGAGCATCACACTAGATGAAAATGATTGTCAAGACCGTGTAAGGTCGGCGCAACGCTGTACGAGATCTGCGCGTCGCCGCTGTACGAGGGAGGAATCGCGTGAAGCTGTACCAGGAGGCCCCGGCCGGGCCCCGCCCGTCGGGCCGAGGGCCCGGGCGAACGGGCGTGGGCACCGCGTTCGGCACCTTCGGCGAACTGCTCCAGGGCCAACTGCCCGAGGAGGACGGGGACTTCCTCGTGACCCTGCCCGTCGCCCGCTGGACCATGGCGACCTTCCGGCCGGGCTCCGCGTCCGGCGACATCGAGGTCCGCCCGCGCCACAAGGCCAAGGCGCTGCGCCTCGCCCGGATGATCGCCGAAGCGGCACCGGCGGGGGCGCGGACCGCACGGGGCGGCGTGCTCACGGTGAGCAGCGTGATCCCTGAGGGCAAGGGGCTCGCCAGCTCCTCCGCCGACCTCGTCGCCACCGCGCGGGCGGTCGGCCGCGCCCTCGACGTGCCCATGCCGCCCGCCAGGATCGAGCGCCTGCTGTCCCGGATAGAACCCACCGACGGCGTGCTCTACCCCGCGATCGTCGCCTTCCACCACCGCGCCGTCCGCCTTCGCGCGGTCCTCGGCGCGCTGCCCGCCATGGCCGTGGTCGGCATCGACGAGGGCGGGTCGGTCGACACGGTGGACTTCAACCGCATCCCCAAGCCGTTCACGCCCGCCGACCGGCGCGCCTACGCGGAGCTGCTCGCACGGCTCACCGACGCGGTGCGCACGCACGACCTCGCGGAGGTCGGCAGGATCGCGACCCGCAGCGCCCTGCTGAACCAACGCCTCAGGCACAAGCGCTCGTTGGAGCCGATGCGGGCGATCTGCCGCGAGGTCGGCGGCCTGGGCGTAGCGGTCGGACACAGCGGTACGACACTGGGCGTACTGCTCGACGCCACGGACCCCTCGTACACGCGACGCGTCACGGCGGCGGCCCAGGCGTGCGAGGAACTGACGGGCGGTGGGTGCGGCGGCGGGGGCGTGCAGGTCTACCGGACCCTGAGCTTTCGCACCGGGGGCGGTCCGGGTTCGTGACTCAGCGGTGTGCGCGGCCGTCCTGCGCGCGGTGCACTCCGACGCCCGTGAGCCCCGCCGCGACGTCCGGCCGCAGTGTCAGATCCTCGTCGTACTCCCCGCCGTTCTCGTGCCGGAAGGGCAGGGGCTCCGTGGTGTCCAGGGTGCGCAGGCGTTCGCGCAGGTCCGCCGTGGCGCGCGAGAAGCCCGCCGCCGTGAGCCGGTCGGCGCCGTACACCGCGAACGGCGGGAGCGCGGCCATGCCGGTGTACCAGAACGTGCCGTGCAGCAGCGGGAACAGGACCTCCTCAAGGGGTCCGTGGATGCCGCGCGGGCCGAAGCTGGACTCCCGGGCACCGATGGACGTGACGACCAGGGCGCGCTTCCCTGCCAGGCCCCCGTCGCCGTACCGCAGCGCCTGCCCTTCGGGATCCTTGATGCCGAATCCGAAGCCCTGGACCAGGACGCGGTCGAACCAGCCCTTGAGGATCGCGGGCGGTCCGAGCCACCAGAGCGGGAACTGGAAGACGACCACGTCCGCCCAGGCGAGCTTCTCCTGCTCGGCGCGGATGTCCTCGCTCAACTCCCCGCTGCCGTACGCGCGTTCCTGCTCGCGCCCGATGAAGAGCCGCTCGCGCGACGCGCCCCCGAAGTCACCGGCGTCCACGATCGGCTTCCAGTCCATGGCGTACAGATCGCTGACGCGGCGCTCGTGCCCGAGCTCGGTCAGCACGCGCAGTCCCTCGGTCATCAGGCGGCCGTTCAGGGAGCGCTGTTCGGGGTGGGCGGATATCCAGAGAATCTTCATGCCCCGATCCTGCGCGGGGCGCCCGCACGGCGACGACCGGCCAGATGGACATGGTCCGCAAGGATCTGGCCACGCCCGCGCGGGCGCGATCTCGGCCGTACGGGGCTACGCCGCCCGCCGCTCGGTCGCGTCGATGAAGTCGTGGAGCACGTCGCGCGAGCGCGTGAGCGTGTCGATGTTGTCGTCGAGGCCGCGCAGGCGCCCCCGCAGCACGTCCAGGAGATCGGGGCAGAAGTAGAAGTCGGGTCCTGTGCCCACGGCGCAGGGCAGCATGTACGCGATCTCCTGCGTCGAGAGACCGGCTTCGAGCAGGCTCCTGATCTGCCGCACGGTCAGCACGGCGTCCTCGCCGTAGTCGCGGTAGCCGTTGCTGCCGCGGTCGGGTGTGAGCAGGCCCTGGGCCTCGTAGTACCGCAGTTGGTGCGTGTGCACGCCGGTCCGTCCGCTCAGTTCTCCGATCAGCACGCCACTTCCCCCTTGACCTTCATACCGGTGTGAAGGTTGACGATTCTGCCATGCCCGACAACCCCTCTACGAAAGGGCGCATGATGCGGAACCAGCAGGCAGAGCACACCCCTGTGACGGTCATCGGCCTCGGCCTCATGGGCCAGGCCCTCGCCGGGGCGTTCCTGGGCGCGGGACACCCCACGACCGTGTGGAACCGGACGGCGGCGAAGGCCGAACCGCTCGTCGCCCGGGGCGCGAAGAGCGCGGGATCGGTCGCCGAAGCGGTCGCCGCGAGCCCGCTGGTGGTCGTCTGCGTCTCGGACTACGACGCCGTGCACGCGCTCCTCGACCCGCTCGACGGCACGGCCCTCCAGGGGCGCACCCTGGTGAACCTGACCTCCGGCACCTCGGCCCAGGCCCGCGAGCGCGCCGCGTGGGCGGACGGCCGCGGCGCCGACTACCTCGACGGCGCGATCCTGGCGGGACCCGCCGCGATCGGCACGGCGGACGCCGTCGTCCTCCTCAGCGGGCCCCGGTCGGCCTTCGACCCGCACGCGTCTGCCCTCGGCGGCCTCGGCGCGGGAACGACGTACCTCGGCGCCGACCACGGTCTCGCGTCGCTGTACGACGCGGCGGGCCTCGTCATGATGTGGAGCATCCTGAACGGCTTCCTGCAAGGCGCCGCGCTGCTCGGCACGGCCGGTGTGGACGCCACGACGTTCGCCCCGTTCATCACCCAGGGAATAGGAACCGTCGCCGACTGGTTGCCCGGCTACGCGCGACAGATCGACGACGGCGCGTACCCCGCCGACGACGCCGCCATCGACACCCATCTGGCCACCATGGAACACCTCATCCACGAGAGCGAGTTCCTCGGAGTGAACGCCGAACTCCCCAGGTTCATCAAGGCCCTCGCCGACCGGGCCGTGGCCGACGGGCACGGCGGCAGCGGCTACCCGGCGCTGATCGAACAGTTCCGCACGCACTCAGGGAAGTGATCATGACCTCGACACCCTTCAGCCCGCGCACCCTGCTCGCCGAGAGCAGGCTCGGCGTGCTCGCCACGATCAAGTCCGACGGCCGCCCCCAGCTCTCGCCCGTCCTGCCCTTCTACGACGAGAAGGCGGGCCTCCTCTACGTCTCGATGACCGAGGGGCGGGCCAAGACCGCGAACCTGCGCAGGGACCCCCGGGCCACCCTGGAGGTGACGGGGCCCGACGGCCGGGAGTGGGCCACCGCCGAGGGCGTCGCGACCCTGACAGGACCCTCGGAGGATCCGCGAGGGCCCGAGGTCGAGGCGCTGGTGGACTACTACCGCCTCGCCGCGGGTGAGCACCCGGACTGGGACGAGTACCGGTCGGTCATGGTGGCCGACCGCAGGGTGCTCATGGTGATGACCGTCGACCACGTGTACGGCGCCCGCATCGGCTGACGCTCCGTCATCGGCCGTCAGGGGGACGCGGGCGGATCCGGCGACGGGTGGGACTCCGCCCGCATCCCCATGACGACCACCGTGATGACGCAGAACGCGATGACCGTCTCCGCCCACAGGAAGGCGATGTAGTCGAGGAGGGAGCCGATGGGCGGTGCGCCGGGCGCGGTGTTGCGGAAGGCGGCGAGCGCGAAGAGCGTGGCGGCCATCCAGCCGAGCGCGGGCCAGGTCAGGCCCTTGCGCCGGGAGAGCAGGAACCACGCGCCGATGAGTACGGCGATGGCCAGCGCCCACATCGCGGCCATCATGAAGACGGCGAAGATCAGGACGCTGGTGGAGCGGCCGATCCCGACGTAGAAGACGGCGGCGCCGTTCGCCTCGGAGGCCTCGACCGTGGCCGCGAACAGCGCGTCGTTGTTGGTCAGCGTCATGCGGACGGGCACGGCCTCGCCACCCTGTACGGCGCCGAATTCGAGATCCGTGTCGTACGCGTCGAACGGATAGTCGGTGATCGAGCCCGCCGTCAGGGTGACCGGCACGTCCACCGTCGAGATCCGGCTGTGCGCGGGGAAGGTGAGATCTCCCCGCACGTCGGCCGACGTCTGCAGGGTCAGGGACTCGGCGGGGGCGACGCCGCCCGCCTCCGCCAGGTCTCCGCGCGGGGTGACCAGGAGGCGCAGGGTCAGCTCCCGGCCCGCCGCGTCGACCCGCTGGACCGACGCGGTGATGTCCACCCGGTCGGGGGCATCGCCGCCCGCGCGGTAGCGGGTGTCCAGGTCATGGCGTTCGCCGAACTGGAGCCAGACCCCGACGGTGACGGCCGCCGCCACGGCGCAGAGCACCAGGCCCGCGATCAGCAGTCTGCCGCGGGACCGGGTGGGGCGTCGCATCATGGCCACGGCCGCTCCATGTGTGGGGGACTCGGTCAGTCGACCGGCTTGCCCGGCTCGTCGTGCGTGGAGCAGTGGATGCCGCCGCCACCGGAGGCGATGGTGTCGATGTTGATCTGCACCACGTCACGCTTGGGGAAGTGCTCCTGGAGGATGCTCTTCGCCCGCTTGTCGGCCTTGCGGTCGCCGAACTTGGGGATGAACACCGAGTCGTTGGCGACGTAGAAGTTGGCGTACGTCGACACGAAGTCGTCGCCCTCGCCGGTGATCTCGTACAGGTCGGGCTGCGGCAGGTCGATGATCTCGAAGGGCTTGCCTCTGGCGTCGGTCGCCTCGCTCAGCACGGACTTCGCTTGGTCAGCCGCGCGCGACCAGGAGTCGGCGGGCGTGTCGGGGTGCGCCCGGTCCAGGAGCACCACGCCCGGCGCGGTGAACCGTACGAGGCTGTCCACGTGCGCGTCGGTGATGTCCTGCCCGCGCACACCGGCCAGCCAGATGACCTTCTTGATCCCGAGCGTCCGCTTGAGCTCGTCCTCGATCTGGTCCCGGCTCTTGCCGCGGTTGCGGTTGTCGTTGACGATCGAGCTCTCGGTGATCAGGAGCGTGCCCTCGCCGTCGGTCTCGAACGAGCCGCCCTCGGCGACCAGCGGGGCCTTCTTGCGGGGGATGTCGTACTCGGCCAGGAGCTTGCGGCCCACCTGGCCGTCGTTGTCGTGCTCCTGCTTGTTGCCCCACCCGTTGAAGTTGAAGTCGATGCCGGTGACCTTGCCGTCGTCCTCCACGAACACCGGCACCGTGTCGCGGGCCCACAGGTCGTCCACGGCGAGCGGGATGACCTCGACGTCGCGCCCGCACGCCTTCTGGGCGGCCTTCAGCTGGTCGGGCCTCGCCATCATCACGACGTACTCGTACTCCGCGATGGAGCGGGCGATGCGGGCGATGTCCTCGCGCACGTAGCGCAGGTCGTCCTCCCACACCGACTCCAGGGCGGGCCACGACATGAAGGTGCGCGCGTGGCTCTCCCACTCGGCGCCCATCCGGCGTCCCTCGGTCACCGCGTCCTCGTCGCCCGCGGTGCTCGCCCCGGCCACGGAGTCGCCGGGTCCGCAGGCCGAAGCGCCCAGGACGACGGCGCCGATTCCGGCGATCGCGCGGAGGGCGGAACGGCGGGAGGGGAGGAGGTGGGACACGGTGAACTCCGATCATCGTGATGGGGACAAGCTAGCCGCCGGTGCGCGAGGCCGCTCGGTGAGCGCGGCGCGGGTGGCGGGGAGGCCGCGGGCGTGATGTCCGCGAGCCGGTGGGGGGATGCGGCACCGGGAACGGTGCGGTGCGGCACCGGCTCGGCCGGTGTTCTTCCGTCCACTGTGGCACGGACTGAAAATTCAGTCAAAAAGTGTGGGACTGGCGCGCCTGGCCAACTGGGCGAGCTCCACCGCCATGGCGTCCCGCATCAGCTCACGCGCGTGCCCCAAGGGCAGCAGCTCGCTGAGCCAGCGCGTGCTGAGCCCCTCCAAGGTGGCGGTGAGCCGCTCGGCGGACTCGGTGAGCGCGGGCGCGGGAGCGGTCGGCTGGATGCGGCCGAGGGTGTGGGTCAGCTCGCCGATCCAGATCAGCCGGGCCTCCGCGAGCGCGTCGCGGAGCTCGGGGTCGAAGACCGAGGTGGCCTGCAACTCGCCCCAGGCGGTGCTGTTCTCGCGCACCTCGGGCCGGTCCTGGAACTCAAGGAGCAGGGAGCTTTCGAGGTCGCGGCGCGGGTCGCTGTCGCGCTCCCGCCGCGGATGTCCCGCGGTGTAGCGCTCGGCCCGGTCGCTGATGAACTCCAGGGTCCGGTGCAGGATGCCCGCGCGGTCCTTGAAGTGGTAGTAGACGAGCGCCGTGGAGACGCCCGCTTCGGCGGCGACCTCCGACACCCGCAGGCCCCGTACGCCGTGCCGGGCGATGACCCGGGCCGCCCCTCTCAGGATGACCGTCCTGCGGTCCGCCCCCACGTCCATGCCTTCCCGGTGTGCCTGCTGTGCCTGCTGATCGACGGCACGCATCGTCTCACATTGACTGAAACTTTAGTTAGCGGCACGATCATCCCTCGTGGCGGCCCGCGGCCGCCGCGCCACCGACTCGACTCGTCTCGTCTCGTCTCGTGCCTCGGCCCTGCCCTCTCGCCGAAAGAGCCACCGCATGTCCCCTCAGCCTCCCGGCGTGCCCGGCCCGCCCGGCGCGCCGACCGCCCACGCGCCCCTGTCGGCCGACGACCCCCGCGAGATCGGCGGCTACCGCCTGCACGCCAGGCTCGGCGCCGGTGGCATGGGGGTCGTGTACCTCGCCCACACGCCGGGCGGGCGGCCCATCGCCCTGAAAGCGGTGCGGGACGAGTTCGCCGCCGACCCCGAGTTCCGCAGGCGCTTCGCCCACGAAGTGGCCAGCGCACGGAGCATCCACGGGCTGTTCACCGCGCAGGTGGTCGACTCCGGAGTGGACGCCCCCACACCGTGGCTCGCCACCGCGTACGTACCCGGACTCTCCCTCCAGGAGGTGGTACGACGACACGGCCCGCTGCCCGTACGGACGGTGCTCCTGCTCGTCGCGGGCATCGCGGAGGCGCTCCAGGCCATCCACTGGGCCGGGGTCGTCCACCGGGACCTCAAACCGGCCAACGTGCTGATCGCCGAGGACGGCCCCCGCGTCATCGACTTCGGCATCGCACGCGCGGCCGATGCCACGGGCCTGACCGGCACCGGACTGCGGATCGGCACCGCCGCGTACATGGCGCCCGAGCAGGCGCGGGGCTTGGCCGTGACCCCGGCGACCGACGTCTTCGCGCTCGGCGCGCTCGCCGCGTACGTGGCCGGGGGAGTGCTCGCCTTCGGGGACGGGCCCGAATCGGCAGCGCTGTACCGGGTGGTCCACGAGGCGCCCGACCTGTCCAGGGTGCCCCACGACCTGCACGAGCTGCTGGGACGCTGCCTGGCCAAGCGCCCGGAGGACCGCCCTGACCCGGCCGAACTGATCACGGCGGCGCGGGCGCATCCCGTCATGGGAGCACGTCCCGAATTCACGGAGGGGTGGCTGCCGCGGGGGGTCAGCAGCGAACTCGCCGGGCGCGACGGGGCGCCGGAACCGGCACCGGGGCCTGGTCCCGGCTCTGGGCCCGGTCCGGGTCCTGGGTCCGGTCCCGGTCCTGGGCCCGGCGGTCACGCGCCGACGCACGCCCAGCCGACACTCGCCGCTGCCTCCGCCGCCTCTGCCGCCTCTGCCGAACCCGCCACCGGCCCCGAACCGCGCCGGACCCGCCGTGGCCGCGGCGGCCGACGGCGCGGGGCCGGGGCGGCCCTGGTGGTCGCGGCGGTGCTCCTCGTCTCGGTCGGCGGCGCGGCGTACTACTTCCTCGACCGTCGCGGAGACCCGGCACGAGACCCCTCCGGTTCCTCGGATTCCGCCGATTCCTCCGACACCTCCCACCAACCCCACACGCCGTCCCCCCGGCCCTCGTCGAAGCCGTCGTCGCCCGCCCCCTCGTCCGAGGGCGCGTACGTGCCGGACTACACGGACGCCGAACTCACCGCCCCCGACCCCGACTACGAGTTCGACCTCTCGGCGGGCAAGGTCGTTCCCGCCGAGACCGCGGACTGGTACCTGGAGCGGACCGACACCGAGTTCGTCCTGTCCGACGACAGCGACGCCTTCGTGGCCGCCGGATACGTGCTGAGTCCCGCCGACTGCGTACGCGGGATCGAGACGGAACCGGTGACCGAGCTCCCCTTCGACGACCTCGCCGACGAACGTCCCTTCTGCGTCCGCAGCCCGGACGGGAAGAGCGTCGTCATCGCGCGCCTCGTCGAGGCCGTGCCCGGCGAAGGGCCCGTCACGGTGGTCATGAGCCGCCACAACCAGGGCGGCTGACGCCCGGCCACGCCGGCGCCCCGGCCCCCTGCGCCCGCCGAAAGGCCGAGATCACGGGGCCGGGCCCTGCCCGGTAGGGTTCGGATCCATGGCGCCTCGCACTACTCAGATCCTCGAAGCGGCCGCACGGCTGATCGCCCGTCGCGGTGTCCGCGGCCTGCGCGTCGAAGAACTCGCGGCCGAAGCGGGCGTCTCGACCGGGTTGATCTACTACCACTTCAAGGACCGCACGGGGATCCTGCGCCACACCCTGGAGTTCATCAACGACCGCGCCGAGCGCTACACCACGGGGCGCGACCCCGAGGCCGAACCCCTGGCCCCCCGCGAGGAGTTGGAGGAGATCCTCCTGCTCGAACTGCAGGACACCCCGGAGGTCAGGGAGAACAGCTCCGCCTGGGGCGAGCTGCGGGCCAGCGCCGTCTTCGACGAGGTGCTTCGCGAGGACCTCGCCAGGGCGACGCTGGTGTGGGTGCAGGAGGTCGCCGCCCTGCTCGGGCAGGTGCGGCCGATGACCCCGGCGCCCGCTCTCGCCGCGGCGGGCGAGCGGCTCACCGCGCTCCTGGAGGGGCTCAGCATGCGCTGGCTCAGCGGTGGACTCCAGCTCGATCACGCGCGCGACCTGGTGCGCGGCGCCATCGACGCCGAGCTGGCGCTGCTGCGCGGGAAGTAGCCCGCCGCCTCGTTCCCCACTGGTGTCACCAGTGGGTTTCGTTGTCTCCAAGTCATTGACTGAAAATTCAGTCAGTGTCACAGTGATGCCGCTGGCCCGCCGATGAGCGGCCGAGGCCATGCCGAACTTCCCGGAGCGAGTGATGCACCCATGCCGCTGACCCCCACCGAACGTGACCGGCTCCTGCTGTTCACGGCCGCCGAACTCGCGCGGTCCCGGCACGCCCGCGGCCTCGGGCTCAACGTCCCCGAGGCCACCGCGCTGATCGCCGACACCGTCTGCGAGGCCGCGCGGGACGGGCTCCGCCTCGCCGAGGCCGTCGAGCGCGGCCGTGCCGTCCTCCGCCCCGACGACGTCCTGCCCGGCGTCGCCGACGTGGTCACCGAGATCCAGGTCGAGGCCGTCTTCGACGACGGCACGCGGCTGGCGGTCATCAGCGAACCGTTCGGTGCGTGGCCCCGGCGCGACGACGCCCCCGGTGCCGTACTCCCGGCGACGGAGGTCGCTGCGCCCGAGCCGGTCGTGACGCTGGGCGTGCGCAACACCGCGACCGTGCCCGTCTCCGTGACGTCGCACTTCCACTTCTTCGAGGCCAATCCGCGGCTCGACTTCGACCGTGCGGCGGCGTACGGGATGCGGCTTGCGGTGCCCGCGGGCTCCTCGGTGCGTTTCGGTCCCGGCGAGAGTGTTGAGGTGGGGCTGTTGCCCATCGGCGGCGAGCGGATCGCGATCGGTTTCGCGGGTCTGGTGGACGGCCCGCTGGATGCGCCGGGCGCGAAGAAAGACGCCCTGCGCAAGGCGGTGGCCTGCGGCTACCTGGGTGCGAGCAGTACCGAAAGCCCGGCAGGAGTACGCGCATGAGCAGGCCCACCAGGCATGCCGATCACTGCGCGCCGGGCAGTCGGCACATCGATCCGTACGAATACGCCACCGTCCACGGCCCGCGCGCGGGCGACCGGGTCCGGCTCGGCGACTCGGGTCTGGTGATCCGGGTCGAGTCCGACGCGCAGAAGCACGGCGACGAATTCCTCGCCGGTTTCGGCAAGACGGCGCGTGACGGGCTGCATCTGAAGGCCGCCGCGGTGCGTGAGACGTGTGACGTCGTGATCAGCAATGTCGTCGTGATCGATGCCGTGCAGGGCATTCGCAAGGTGTCGATCGGGATCCGGGAAGGGCGGATCGCTTCCATCGGGCGGGCGGGGAATCCCGACACCCTCGACGGCGTCGACGTCGTCGTCGGCACCGGGACCACGATCATCTCCGGCGAGGGCCTCATCGCCACCGCGGGTGCGATCGACACCCACGTGCACCTGCTGTCGCCGCGGATCATGGAGGCGTCGCTGGCGTCCGGTGTGACCACGATCATCGGGCAGGAGTTCGGCCCGATGTGGGGCGTGGGTGTCAACTCGCCCTGGGCGCTGCGTCACGCGTTCAACGCCTTCGACGCCTGGCCTGTCAACATCGGCTTCCTGGCGCGAGGTTCGTCCTCGGACGCCGCACCGCTCGTGGAGGCGCTCGCCGAGGGCGGTGCCTGCGGGTTCAAGGTGCACGAGGACCTCGGCGCGCACACCAGGGCGCTCGATACGGCGTTGCGGGTGGCGGAGGAGCATGACGTCCAAGTCGCGCTGCACAGTGACGGGTTGAACGAGTGCCTGTCGGTGGAGGACACGCTCAGCGTGCTCGACGGGCGTACCATCCACGCCTTCCACATCGAGGGCTGCGGCGGCGGGCACGTGCCGAACGTGCTGAAGATGGCGGGTGTGCCGAACGTGATCGGTTCCTCGACCAATCCGACGCTGCCGTTCGGCCGTGACGCGGTCGCCGAGCACTACGGGATGATCGTCTCGGTCCATGACCTGAAGACGGATCTGCCCGGTGACGCGGCGATGGCCCGGGACCGGATCCGGGCCGGGACGATGGGCGCGGAGGACGTGCTGCACGATCTGGGGGCCATCGGGATCACCTCCTCGGACGCGCAGGGCATGGGGCGGGCGGGCGAGACCGTGCGCCGGACCTTCGCGATGGCCGGGAAGATGAAGGCCGAGCTGGGCCCGATGGAGGGCGACGGCGAGCGGGACGACAACGCGCGCGTGCTGCGCTACATCGCCAAGCTGACCATCAACCCCGCCCTGGCCCACGGCCTTGCCCACGAGGTCGGCTCCCTCGAAGTCGGCAAGATGGCCGACGTCGTGCTCTGGCGCCCGCCGTTCTTCGGCGCCAAGCCGCAGATGGTCCTCAAGTCCGGCGTGCCCGCCTATGGCGTGACCGGTGACCCCAACGCCGCCACCGACAGCTGCGAACCGCTCGTACTCGGACCGCTGTTCGGCGCGCACGGCGCCGTGCCCGCCGACATCTCCGTGGCCTTCGTCGCGCGGGCCGCCGCAGAATCGGGCTCCTTCGGGCGGTCGCACGACGCGATGGCCACCCGGCGCCGCCGCGTCGCCGTGCGCGGCACCCGTGGCATCGGGCCCGCGGACATGGTCGGCAACAACCGGATCGGGCAGGTCGACGTCGACGCGCGGACCGGCCTGGTCACCCTCGACGGCGCCCCCGTGCGCTCCGAGCCCGCGCAGGAGGTCTCCCTGAGCCGCCTCTACTTCCTCTGACCTCTCCGTACTTCCCGTCCCGCTGAACCTCTGCGAAGAAAAGAGACACCCGATGACCGCGTACCGCATGCCCGCCGAATGGTCCGAGCACGAGGGCTGTCTGATGGCCTGGCCCACCCGCGTCGACCTGTGGGACGGCGTGCTCGACCAGGTGCAGGGCGAGTACGCCCAAGTCGCCCGCGCCATAGCCGAGTTCGAGCCGGTCACCATGGTCGCCCCGCCGGGGTACGGGGACGCTGCCCGTGCCCGGTGCGGTGACGGTGTCGACGTGCTCGAACTGCCCCTGGACGACTCGTGGTTCCGCGACTCGGCGCCGCTGTTCGTCCTCGACGGGGACGGCCACCGCGCCGGGGTCGACTTCCGCTTCAACGCGTGGGGCCGCAAGCACCACCCGTACGACTCCGACGACCGGATCAGCGCGCTGCTGCTCGACCACCTCGGCGTCGAGCGCCTGCCCTCCGACATGATCCTGGAGGGCGGCGCGATCACCGTCGACGGCGAGGGCACGCTGATCACCACCGAGCAGTGCCTGCTCCACCCCAACCGCAACCCGGACCTGAGCCGCGCGGAGATCGAGGCCGAACTGAAGTCCCTGCTCGGGGTCGAGAAGGTGATCTGGCTTCCGTACGGCGGGCTGCTCGACACCGAGACGGACGGGCACGTCGACGGGGTCTGCGCGTTCGCCGCCCCCGGCAAGGTCGTCGTCTCCCTGCCCGCGGACCCGGCACACGCCGACCACGCCCGGATGCGCGCCAACCGCGCCGTCCTGGCGGCCAGCACCGACGCCAAGGGCCGCCCCCTGGAGATCGTCGACGTGCCGCAGACCGTGTTCACCGAGGTGACCGGTGGCGAGGTCGAGGTGTCGTACCTCAACTACTACGTCGCCAACGGCGGTGTCGTCGTGCCGGTCGCCGGGCTGCCCGCCGACGAGGACGCGCTCGCGGTGATCGCCGCCGCGTACCCCGGCCGCAAGGTCGTCGGCGTGCGGGCGGCCGCCGTCGCCTACGGCGGCGGGGGAGTCCACTGCATCACCCAGCAGATCCCCGCCGCCCGCCCCAGCGCGTGACGACCGGGTGAGCGCCCCCATGACCACTCCACCAAGGGGAAAAACACTCTCCTGCCGCGCCGCGAGACGCGGCAGGATCCGGATCCGGCGGCTGGCCGCCGCGGCCGCTGCCCTGGCCTCGCTCGTCGCGCTCGCGGCGTGCGCTGGCCCGCCGAGGAACGCCTCCGGAATCGACTTCGCCCTGTCGGCTTCGACGCCCCGGGCCAAGGGCGACATCGACTCCTTCACCTGGGCCCTGTACGCCGAACCGCCCACGCTCGACTACACGGTGGCGTTCGACTACCCGCAGAACATGGTGCTCTCCAACGTGTGCGAGAGCCTCCTGCGCTGGACGCCGGAGCTCACCACCGAGCCGGGCCTGGCCCGCCGGGCGTCGCACCCCGACCGCACCACCTGGGTCTACGACCTGCGAAGCGGCGTGCGTTTTCACGACGGCCGGACGATGACCGCCGACGACGTGGTGTTCAGCCTCGACCGGCAGCGGGACCCGGACAACGCGGCCGCGTGGGCGCAGGTCTTCCAGAACGTCTCCTCGGTCAGGAAGACGGGACCGCTCCAGGTCACCGTCAGGCTCAAGAAGCCCGACTCGCAGTTCCCCCAGTACATGGCGAGCGCCGCCGGAGTGGTGGCGTCCAAAGCCGGGGTCGAGGCGGCGGGCAAGGACTACGGCACCTCGGGCGGCCTGGCCTGCACGGGCCCGTTCGCACTCGGCACCTGGAACAAGGGCCAGTCCATCGAACTCGACCGCTTCGACGGCTACTGGGGCAGGCGCGCCAAGGCGGGCAAGGTCGTCTTCAGCTTCCTGCCCGACGCGTCGGCCCGCACCAACGCCCTGCTGAGCGGCGACGCCGACGGCGGCTATCTGATCCCGACCGAGAGCTACGCCAGGCTGCGCGGCAGCGGCGTCGGCAAGCTGTACTTCGGCGAGGGCCTGAGCACGGTCAACGTCGCCATCACCAACATGAAGGGCGCGCTCGGCGACCTCCGCGTACGGCGCGCCCTCTCCCTTGCCCTGGACCGCGCCGGGTTCGTCCAGGTCGGTCTCGGCGGCGCGGGCACCCCCACCGGAGCGCTCACCACCCGCGCGGCCTGGGCGGGTGCGCCCGAGCGGACCAGGAAGCGGGCCTTCGACGGGGCCAGGCCCGGTGCCCCGGACCTCGCCCGGGCCAAGGCGCTGATCAAGAAGGCGGGCGCCACCGGCAAGTCCCTGACGATCGCGACCAGTTCGGTCGGCCAGGACGTCTCGCTCCTCGCCACCGCCGTGCAGGACGCGGGCACCCGCATCGGCCTGGACATCCGGCTCAAGTCCATCGCCCCCAACGCGTTCACCGCGCTGTTCACCGACCCCGGCGCGCGCGAGGGCATCGACATGTTCCCGCTCACGTACTACGACTCGATCACCGATCCGCTCGACTTCCTGACGAACTTCAAGACCGGCGCCTATCTGAACTTCGCGGGCCGCGGCGACAAGGCGTACGACGAACTGGTCGAGCGCGCCACCGCCGTCGACGATCCCGAGCGGCGCCTCGCGATCGAGGCGAGGATCCACCGGCGCGCCAACGGGCAACTGCCCTGGATCCCCGTCGCGGAGTGGCCCACCGCCGTCTTCCTCAACAAGCGGATCACGGGCGCGCCCACCTCCATCGCGTACATGTACTACCCGTGGGCCGCCGATGTGGGGGCCGCGCGATGACCTTCCTCAGATTCGCGGCGCGGCGCGTCGCCGAGATGGCCGCCACCCTGCTCGCCGCGTCGTTCGTGGTCTTCGGCGCGATGTACCTGGCGCCGGGCAGCCCCGCGAGCTTCCTGCTCTCGGGCCGGTCGGCGTCGCCGGAAGCGGTGGCGGCGATCAACTCCCAGTACCACCTGGACGATCCGTTCGCCGTGCGGTACTTCGACTGGCTCGGTGGCGTCCTGCGCGGCGACTTCGGCCGGTCCATCACCTACCGCACCGACGTGTCGCGCCTCCTCGCCGACCGGCTGCCCACCACCCTGCTGCTCATCGCCATGGCGCTCGCCGTGGTCGTGGCGGGCGGGCTGCTGCTCGGCAGGATCGCCGCCGTGCGCGGCGGACGCGTCGACTCCGCGATCCTTCTCGCCACGACGTTCGCCGTCGGCACGCCCTCCTTCGTCGCGGCCGTGCTGCTCCAGGGCCTGTTCGCCGTACGCCTCGGCTGGTTCCCCAGCGGCGGCGCGGGCGACGGCATCGGCGACATGATCTGGCACCTGACGCTGCCCGCGCTCGCCCTCGCCCTCTATCTGATCGGGATGCTGGCCCGGGTCACCCGCTCGGCGATGGTCGAGGCGCTCGCCGGTGAGCACGTCACCGTCGCCCGCAGCAGGGGCGTGCCGGAACGCCAGGTGATCCGCCGCCACGTGTTCCGCAACTCGCTCGGCACCGTCCTGACCACCACAGGGCTCGTCGTCTCCACGCTCCTGGTCTGCACGATCCTCGTCGAGACCGCCTTCAGCGTCGGCGGCATCGGCCAGCTCCTCGAACTCTCCACCACCACCAAGGACTTCCCGACCGTCCAGGCCATCGCACTGATCATCGTCGCCCTGTTCATGGCCGTGAACCTGATCGTCGACCTGCTCCTTCCGCTGGTCGACCCGCGGCTCACACTCGGCACCAGGGGGTCCGCCGCATGACCGCCGTCCTCACCCGCCGCCCCGGCCTGGCCAGGATCCGCGCCGGTGGCTCACCCCTCCACGTACTCTGCCTGGCCCTCGTCGCCCTCATCGTCGCCGCCGCGCTGCTCGCCCCCTGGGTGGTGCCGCACGACCCCAACGCCGTCGACCTCGGCGGAGCACTCGCCGGACCCTCCGCCGAGCATCCGCTCGGCGTGGACGCCGCCGGGCGCGACACCCTCTCGCGGCTGCTCCTCGGCGCCCGCACCTCACTGCTCGGCCCCCTCGGAGTGGTGGCCTTCTCCACCATCGCCGGGGTCGCCATCGGCACGGCCGCCGCCTGGCGGGGCGGCTGGCTCGACTCCGTGCTCTCCCGCAGCACCGAACTGGTCTTCGCCTTCCCCGGACTGCTCCTCGCGATCCTCA
The DNA here is from genome assembly GCF_008704495.1 of Streptomyces kanamyceticus. NCBI lineage: Bacteria > Bacillati > Actinomycetota > Actinomycetes > Kitasatosporales > Streptomycetaceae > Streptomyces > Streptomyces kanamyceticus. Next base: position 1,660,614 of record NZ_CP023699.1, on the reverse strand, counting down.
TCATCTCCGTCTACGGAGAGGGCCTGCTCGCCCCGGTCCTCGCCCTCGCCATCGCCTACCTGCCCTACGTCAGCCGCCTCACCCGCGCCCTGGTGCTCGCCGAACGGGCCCGCCCCTACGTCAGCGCCCACCAGGTCCAGGGCCACTCGGCGCTCCAGATCTGCCTGCGCCACGTCCTGCCCAACATCGCACCCGTCGTCCTCGCCCAGGCCACCATCAACTTCGGCTACGCCCTGATGGACCTCGCGGGCCTGTCCTTCCTCGGACTCGGCGTGCCCCCGCTCACCCCCGACTGGGGCCGCATGGTCTTCGACGGCCAGACCGCGATCCAGCACGGCTACCCGCTCTCCGCCGTGCTGCCCTGCGTGTTCATCGTGCTGACCGTGGTCGCCTTCAACGTCGTCGGCGAACGCTGGGCCGACCAGGTCGCCAGGAGGGACCGATGACCACCGCGCCCATCCCGGAGCACGTGCTCGACATCCAAGGCCTTCGCATCACCCTGCCCGGCACGGCCCGCCCCGTCCTGGACGGCGTCGACCTCACCGTCGCCGCGGGCGAGACCGTCTCCCTCGTGGGCGAGTCGGGCTCGGGAAAGACCCTCACCTCGCGCAGCGCGCTGCGCCTGCTGCCGCCCGGCGCCGTCACCGAGGGCGCCGTCCGCGTCAACGGCGACGACGTCCTCACGATGGACGAAGGACGGCTGCGGGCCCTGCGCACCGGCACCGCCGCCATGGTCTTCCAGGACCCGCGCGCCGCCCTCAACCCGCTGCGCCGCATCGGCGACTTCCTCACCGAGAGCGTCCGGACCGAGAGCGTCCGCACGACGCGCCGCGCCGACGCCACCGCCCGTGCCACCGAACTCCTCCACGCCGTCGGCCTGGACGCGAGTGTCCTGCACAAGTACCCCGGCCAGGTGTCCGGCGGCATGCTGCAGCGCGTCATGATCGCCGCGGCCCTCATGGGCGACCCCGCCCTGCTGCTCGCCGACGAACCCACCACCGCCCTGGACGTCACCACCCAGGCCGAGGTCGTCGCCCTCCTCGCCCGGCTGCGCGAACGGTTCGGCACCGGACTGCTCTTCGTCACCCACGACCTCGACCTGGCCGCGGCCATCAGCGACCGCGTCTACGTCATGTACGCGGGCCGGATCGCCGAACAGGGCCCCGCCGACGAGCTGTTCGCCCACCCCAGGCACCCCTACACCGCGGCCCTGCTGGCCGCCACGCCGCGTCTGGAGACGGCGAAGGGACGGCTCAGCGCCATCGAGGGCCAGCCACCCGATCTGCGCACGGCCCTGACCGGCTGCGCCTTCGCCGCCCGCTGCGCGATCGCCACCGAGGTGTGCGACGAGCGGGCGCCACGGCCCAGGACCGCCCCGGGACGCCCGGAGCACCTCGCCGCCTGCCACCACAGCGACCGGCTCGAAGGGAGCGCCGCCGATGCCTGAGCCCACCGAGACCTCTCGGCCCGCCGACGCGCACGTGCTTGAGGTGCGCGGACTGCGGCGCAGCTTCGGCGAGGTCGCGGCCGTGGACGACGTGTCCTTCGCGGTGCCCGATGGCGGGTCCCTCGGCGTCGTCGGGGAGTCCGGCTCCGGCAAGACCACCACGGCCCGGATCATCGTCGGCCTGGAGCGGGCCGACGCGGGGGAGATCCAGGTGCGCGGCAGGCCCCGCACCGCACGCGTCCGCGGCCGCGCGCAGCGTCTGGCCAGGGCCCGCGAGGTGCAGATGGTCTTCCAGGACCCCTACCTCTCCCTCGACCCGCGCACGAGCGTCGAGTCGGTGCTGCGCGAAACGCTGCGCCTGCACTTCCCCCGCATCGACCACGCCCGGCGGGTGCGCGAACTCCTCGACCAGGTCGGCCTCGGCACCCGCGCCGCCGACGCGCTGCCCCGCCAGCTCTCCGGCGGGCAGCGCCAGCGCGTCGCCATCGCGCGGGCCCTGGCCGTGGAGCCCGCGGTGCTCGTCCTGGACGAGGCGGTCGCCGCGCTCGACGTGTCGGTGCAGGCACAGATCCTCAACCTGCTCGCCGACATCCGCGAACGCACCCCGATCGGCTACCTCTTCATCACCCACGACCTCGGCGTGGTCCGCTGCGTCACGGACGACGTCATCGTGATGCGCCACGGCGCCGTGGTCGAGGCGGGCGCCACCGCCGACGTCCTCGCCGCGCCCGCGCACCCGTACACCCGGCTGCTCCTGGACTCCGTCCCGCACCCGGGCTGGGACCCGGAGCGCATCGCGGCGGCCCGCCGGGCCCTCACCCTCTGACCCGCACACTCCGTCCAACCCCGTCCAACACCGTCCAACCCCGTCCAACCCCGTCCAACCAAGGAGGCACCAGTGAACGACCATCCCACAACACCTCGCCACAAGAGGCCGTCCCCGAGCAGGCGCACGTTCCTGACGGCGGCCGCGGCGGCCACCGCGGGCGCGGCCCTGGTGGGCGCCGAGGCCTGGGCCGGATCCACGCCGGGGCCGCGCGGGGCGGCCCGGGCGGGCTCCTTCGCCGTCCCCGCCGAGGACGTCAGGCACACCAAGACGTGGATGGCCTGGCCGGACAGCAGCGCGATCTGGGGGCGCCAACTCGGCGGGGTCCAGGCCGACATAGCCCTCATCGCGCGGACGGTCGCCAAGCACGAGCCCGTCACCCTGTGCGCCAACCCGGCGAGCGCCGCCAAGGCCCGCTCCCTATGCGGGAGTTCGGTCGAGATCATCACCTCCGTGCCGGTCGACGACTGCTGGATGCGCGACTCGGGACCGGTGTTCCGCACCGACGGCGCGGGCGGCCTCGACGCGGTCGGGCTGCACTTCAACGGCTGGGGCGGCAAGCAGCAGCACGCCAAGGACGCGCGCGTCGCCGAGCGGATCGCCGCCCTGGCCGGGGTGAGGTTCACCGGCGCGGGCCTGGTGGGCGAGGGCGGCGCGATCGAGCAGGACGGCGCGGGCACCCTGATGGCCACGCGCAGCAGCCTCCTCAACGGCAACCGCAACCCCGGGATGTCCGAGGCGCACCTTACCGACGCGATGTGCGAGGCGTACGGCGCCGACCAGGTCATCTGGTTCGACGGCGTGCGCGGCCAGGACATCACCGACGACCACGTCGACGCCACCTCGCGCTTCCTCGCCTCCGGCAGGGCGCTCGTGCAGTGGCCCCTGGACGCGGACGACGACGCGTACGCCAAGGACGCCCGCGCACAGTTCCGGGTCCTGTCCGCCGCCACGAACGCCGAAGGACAGCCGATCGCGGCGACCAAGCTGCAGGGCCCCGACTACGACAAGATCCGTTCCAGGGACCCGAAGTTCCTCGCCTCGTACGCCAACTACTACCTCTGCAACGACGCGGTGATCTGCGCGCACTTCGGCGATTCCACGGCGGACGCGGCGGCGAAGGCGGCGCTCGCCCGGCTGTACCCGGGGCGGACCGTCGAACAGATCGACATCGACAGGCTCGGCGCGGGCGGCGGCGGAATCCACTGCGTCACCCAGCAGCAGCCCGCGCCGTGACCCGGACAGTTGGACGGGCGTACGCCAGGTCAGTCTTTTTGTGCCCGTTCGTTCCCCCAGGGTGCCCCTGAGTCCCTGGAGGGGCGCGAGCCCGATGCGACACGATGGAACGGTCGGTTCGCCCCATTTCTGAGCATGACCAGCTCGGAACGGGCCGATGAGCAAGGAGTCAACCATGAAGTCCTGGCGTACTCGTGTCGGTATCGGTCTCGCTGTCGGAGCAGCGGCGATCGCCATTCCGCTGACCAGCTCCACCGCCTTCGCCGCGGGCCCGCCGCCCGGTGACGGCTGGCAGCCCGTCGGGGGAGAGTCGTTCGACTCCTGGCAGGCCTGCTACGACCAGATGCAGAGCGACCTGGCACAGAACCCCAAGTACCACGAGGCCACCTGCGTCAGCGACCCCCAGCCCGGCCTGCCCAACTTCTATTCGGAGTGGATGCGCTGAGCATGATCCCTCGTCAGCGGATCACGGGGAGGTGAACCGCTGACGGGGGTGTCCACGCCGCCCATGGCCCGGGCATCCGGCGGCGGGTACGGTGGGGCGCCATGAAGATCCTCATCAGCGCCGACATGGAGGGCGCCACGGGAGTGACCTGGCCGGCCGACGTGCTGCCGGGCACCGCTCAATGGGAGCGGTGCAGGGCGATGTTCACCTCGGACGTCAACGCCGCCGTGCTCGGCTTCTTCGACGGCGGCGCCGACGAGGTGCTCATCAACGAGGCGCACTGGACCATGCGCAACCTGCTCCTCGAAGAGCTGGACGAGCGGGCCGAGATGCTCACCGGGCGGCACAAGTCGCTGTCCATGGTGGAGGGCGTGCAGCACGGTGACGTGGACGGCATCGCGTTCATCGGCTACCACGCGGGCGCCGGCATGGAGGGCGTCCTCGCGCACACCTACCTGGCCAACCAGATCACCGGCGTGTGGCTCAACGGCGTGCGCGCCAGCGAGGGGCTCCTGAACGCGCGCGTCGTCGCCGAGTACGGCGTCCCCGTCGTGCTCGTCACCGGCGACGACCTCGCCTGCGAGGACGCGCTCGGCTACGCGCCGGGCGCGCTGAAGGTCGCCGTGAAGGACCACGTCTCGCGGTACGCGGCGGTCTGCCGCACCCCGGCCCGCACCGCCGCCGACATCAGGTCGGCGGCGAAGGAGGCGGCGGGACTCGCGGTACGCGGGGAACCGGCGGCCGACGGGCCGTTCACCGTGGAGGTCGAGTTCGACGCGGAACACCTGTCGATGGCGGCGACCGTGGTGCCCGGTGTGCGCCGTACGGGGGAGCGCAAGGTCGCCTATGTCAGCGAGACGATGTACGAGGGGATCCGTACCTTCAAGGCGGTTACCACGATCGCCTCTGCCGCCGTGGAGGAGCAGTATGGCTGACCAGCAGCAGGATCAGGAGCAGGCTCAGGAGTCGGACCACGACCCCTCGGTGGACGCCCGCGCCCTCGACGAGGTCGTGGCGTTCACCTCCGAGCTCATCCGCATCGACACCACCAACCGCGGCAGCGGCGACTGCCGCGAGCGGCCCGCCGCCGAGTACTGCGCCGAGCGGCTCGCCGACGCGGGCCTGGCCCCCGTCCTCCTGGAGCGCACCCCGGGACGCACCAACGTCGTCGCCCGCATCGAGGGCACCGACCCGTCGGCCGACGCGCTGCTCGTCCACGGCCACCTGGACGTGGTGCCCGCGCAGGCCGCCGACTGGAGCGTGGACCCCTTCTCCGGGGAGATCCGCGACGGCGTCGTCTGGGGCCGCGGCGCGATCGACATGAAGAACATGGACGCGATGATCCTCTCCGTCGTACGGGGCTGGGCACGCGCCGGAGTGCGGCCCAGGCGGGACATCGTGATCGCCTTCACCGCCGACGAGGAGGCCAGCGCCGAGGACGGCTCGGGATTCCTCGCCGACCAGCACGCCTCGCTCTTCGAAGGCTGTACGGAAGGCATCAGCGAGTCGGGGGCCTTCACCTTCCACGACGGGCGTGGCAACCAGATCTACCCCATCGCGGCGGGCGAGCGCGGCACCGGCTGGCTCAAACTCACCGCGCGCGGCACCGCGGGCCACGGCTCGAAGGTCAACCGCGCCAACGCCGTGAGCAGGCTCGCCGCCGCCGTCACCCGCATCGGGGAGTACCGCTGGCCGGTGCGGCTCACCCCGACCGTGCGGGCCTCGCTGGTCGAACTCGCCACGCTCTACGGCCTGGAGACCGACCCGGAGGCGCCCGGATTCGACGTCGACGCGCTGCTCGAGAAGCTCGGAACGACCGCCGACCTCGTCGAGCCGACCGTCCGCAACAGCGCCAACCCGACGATGCTGCAGTCGGGCTACAAGGTCAATGTGGTCCCCGGGGAAGCCGTGGCCTATGTCGACGGCCGCTTTCTGCCCGGCGGCGAGGAAGAGTTCCGCCGCACGCTTGACCGGCTCACGGGCCCTGACGTCGACTGGGAGTTCCACCACCGCGAGGTGGCACTGCAGGCGCCGGTCGACTCGCCGACGTACGCGAAGATGCGTGCGGCCGTCGAGGAGTTCGCGCCAGAGGGGCACGTCGTGCCGTACTGCATGTCGGGCGGCACGGACGCCAAGCAGTTCTCTCGGCTCGGCATCACCGGCTACGGCTTCTCGCCGCTGAGGACACCGGAGGACTTCGACTACCAGGCGCTCTTCCACGGGGTCGACGAATGCGTCCCCGTCGACGCACTGCACTTCGGCGTCCGTGTCCTCGACCGCTATCTGCGTACGGCCTAGGAAAAATGGGGGAAGTAAAGGACATGATGCAGACCCGGGCGTACGGATCATGGCCGTCACCCATCGACGCCGAGCTCGCCGCCGCCCACGACGGCGCGCCGGGGTTCGCGGGATTCGTCGGCGCCGAGGCGTGGTGGACCGAGCCACGGCCCGTCGAGGCCGGACGGCGCGCGCTGGTGCGGCGGCTGCCCGACGGAACGGAGCAGTCCGTGCTGCCGGCCCCGTGGAACGTGCGCAGCAGGGTCATCGAGTACGGCGGCCGCCCCTGGGCGGGCGCCGAGGGGCCCGAAGGCCCGCTCGTGGTCTTCGTGAACTTCGCCGACCAGCGCCTGTACGCGTACGAACCCGATGCCCCAGGTGGCGGCCGCGGTGCGGGACCGCGCCCCCTGACCCCGCTCTCCGCCGTGGGCGGCGGGCTGCGCTGGGCCGATCCGGTGCTGCGCGCGGAGCGTGGCGAAGTGTGGTGCGTCCTGGAGGAGTTCACCGGTCCCGCGCCCACCGACGTGCGCCGCGTCATCGCCGCGGTGCCGCTCGACGGCTCGGCGGCCGACGACCGGGGCGCGGTGCGCGAACTCTCCGACGACCGGCACCGGTTCGTCACCGGACCGCGGATCTCGCCCGACGGCACCCACGCGGCCTGGCTCGCCTGGGACCATCCGCGGATGCCGTGGGACGGCACCGAGCTGATGCTCGCCGAGCTGCGGCCCGACGGCACCTTCGGTGCGGCGCGCGTGTTCGCGGGCGGCCCCGAGGAGTCCGTCGCCCAGGTGGAGTGGGCGCCGGACGGGCGGCTGCTCTTCGCCAGCGACCGCACCGGCTGGTGGAACCTGTACCGCGCGGCACCCGACGACAGCGCCCGCGCCCACGCGCTCTGTCCGCGCCAGGAGGAGTTCGCGGGGCCGCTCTGGATGATCGGCCTGAGCTGGTTCGCGCCGCTGGAGAGCGGTCTGATCGCCGTCGTGCACGGCAAGGGCGCCACCGCGCTCGGCATACTCGACCCCGAGACCGGCGAGGTCGTCGACGCGGCGGGCCCCTGGACGGAGTGGGCGGCCACCGTCGCCGCGCACGGGTCCCGCGTCGTCGGCATCGCGGCGAGCCCGCGCAGCGCGTACGAAGTGGTGGAACTGGACACCGGCACAGGACGCGCCCGCGTGATCGGCGCCGCCCACGACGACCCGGTGGACGCCACGTACTACCCGGAACCGCGGATCCGCACCTTCGCGGGCCCCGCGGGACGCGAGATCCACGCCCACGTCTACCCGCCGCACCACCCGGGCCACGTCGCCCCCGACGACGAACTGCCGCCCTACGTGGTGTGGGCGCACGGCGGGCCCACCAGCCGCTCGCCGCTCGTGCTCGACCTGGCCATCGCCTACTTCACCTCGCGCGGCATCGGCGTCGCCGAGGTCAACTACGGCGGCTCCACCGGGTACGGGCGTGCCTACCGCAACCGGCTGCGCGAGCAGTGGGGCAGCGTCGACGTCGACGACTGCGCGGCCGTCGCCCTCGCCCTCGCCGACGAGGGGACCGCCGACCGCAGCCGCCTCGCGATCCGCGGCGGCAGCGCGGGCGGCTGGACCACGGCGGCCTCGCTGACCAGCACCGACGTCTACGCCTGCGGCACCATCATCTACCCGGTCCTCGACCTCACCGCGTTCGCGTCCGGGGAGACCCACGACTTCGAGTCGCGGTACCTGCACTCCATCGTGGGCCCGCTCGACGAGGTGCCGGGGCGGTACGCGGAGCGCTCGCCGGTGACCAGGGCCGACCGGATCACCACGCCGTTCCTGCTCCTCCAGGGGCTCGACGACGTGATCTGCCCGCCCGCGCAGGCCGAGCGGTTCCTCGCCAGGATCGAGGGGCGCGGCGTCCCGCACGCCTACATCGCCTTCGAGGGGGAGGGGCACGGTTTCCGCCGCGCCGACACCATGATCCGCGCCCTGGAGGCCGAACTGTCCCTGTACGCCCAGGTGTTCAGGATCGACCTCGCCGGACGCGTGCCGACCCTGGAGCTCGCCAAGTGAGACCGCTCGACCGGCCCGCGCGCCTCGTTCCCGGCGCGCGGGTGGCCGTCGTGGCGCCCAGCGGTCCGGTGCCCGAGGACGCGCTCCAGGCGGGCCTGGACATCCTGCGCGGCTGGGACCTCGACCCGCTCGTCATGCCCCATGTCCTGGACCGGCACCCGGAGTTCGACTATCTCGCTGGCGCGGACGCCGCCCGCGCCGAGGACCTGACGCGGGCGTGGTGCGACCCGTCGGTGTCCGCCGTGTTCTGCGCCAAGGGCGGGTACGGATCGCAGCGGATGGTGGACCTCGTCGACTGGTCCGCGATGCGGGAGGCGACGCGGAGCGGCGGGCCGAAGGTGTTCCTCGGCTACAGCGACATCACCCCGCTGCACGAGGCCTTCGCCAACCGGCTCGGTGTCGCCACGCTGCACGGGCCCATGACGGGCGTGCTCGACTTCCTCAAGAACGCGCGGACCCAGGAGCACCTGCGCACCACGCTGTTCGCGCCGCGGGACGCCCAGGTGATCCGCGCCGCGTCCCCGGACGCCCGCGCGCTGGTCGGCGGCCGGGCCAGGGGCGTCACGCTCGGCGGCTGCGTGTCGCTGCTCGCCGCCGAACTCGCCACCCCGCACGCGCGGGCGTCCGCGCGCGGCGGCCTGCTCTGCATCGAGGACATCGGGGAAGAGGCGTACAGCCTGGACCGAATCCTCACCCAACTCCTGCGCGCCCGCTGGCTGGAGGGCGTCGCGGGCATCGTGCTCGGCTCCTGGAAGGAGTGCGAGCCCCACGACGAGGTGCGGGCGCTCCTCGCCGACCGGCTCGGCGGCCTCGGCGTGCCGGTGCTTTCGGAGTTCGGGTTCGGGCACTGCGACGGGGCGCTGACGGTGCCGTTCGGGGTGCCGGGCGAACTGGACGCGGACGCGGGGACGTTGACGCTGGACGTGCCCGCGCTCGTGTGACCCCTACCGAGGTCCGGTCCCTTCACGGAGCATGACTTCGGCCGGTACTGACCGGTCAGTAGCTGCCGCGTGGAGGTCCCCTTGTCCCGTCGCCACGCCCGCACCGGCGGGCGCGACGGGGCGTACGGCGGGAACAAGGGAGTCAAGCCGGTCACGGTGACCGGCGCGCCCGAGGGCACCGGCGTCCTCGACCTGCCCGTCGTCAACCACTGACGTCACCCGCTTGGCCCACCGGCCCACCCCGGAGACACACCCACCGCGCGCGAACCCGGCCCAGCTGCCCATGCTGGTGCCGGGGGAGGCCGGACGTACCTCCGACGGAAGGGTCCACACCATGAGCCCCAACACCTCCACGGGCGGCTCCAAGAGCAGCGGCCAGGGCGGCGGGCTGATGACACCCGGCAGGGTGGCCGTCGCCGCGATCGCCGTCCTCACCCTGGTCTTCATCTTCGAGAACACCCGCAGCACCAAGATCCGACTGCTGATCCCCGAAGTGACTCTGCCGCTGTGGATGGCGCTGCTCGGCACGGCCCTGATCGGTGCTCTGTGCGGGGCCTACTTCGTCAGGAGGCGCAAGTGAGGGTGTCAGTGAAGCCGCGGCTGCGGCGCGCGGGCGTGGTGGTGGGCGGCGCGGCCGCGGCGACCCTGCTGGCGGTGACCACGGCGGCCGCGGCGGGGCCGCCGATGCCGGAGCTCCGGGGGCGGGGCCTGATGCACGTCTTCTCGACCCTCGACTACCGCACGCGCGTCGACGTGCGGGACGTCAGCGGCGCCCACCGGCACGTCCTGTGGCCGCTGAGCTGGAAGGTGTGCACGCAGTCCCCGGCCGCCGGTCAGCAGTTCGACCGAGGTCCCGTCGCCATCGGCGTCGTGAAGAACGGCGAGAGGTGCCCGAAGAAGTAGCTGGTCGGAGCGGTCGTGCAGGGTCGTTTCGGCGGCTGTGCGCAGGGTCGTTTCGGCGGTGAAATCCTTCACTCGGACGGGTGGGTTCCGGTTCCTGGGCATTCCAGAACCCGCCCTTTGCCCGATACACCCTGCTCCGTGACAAAGAACCTGATGCGCGGCACCGCCGCGCTCGCCTTCGCCGCCCTGCCCCTCCTCGCCACCTCACAGTCCGGCTACGCGGCCGATCACGCGCCGGAACACGCGTCCGCGGCCGGGCCACGGGCCGACTTCGACATCCGCAGCGCCCTGCACGACAAGTGCCTGGCCACCAACGGCGACAACGTAGAAGTGCAGACCTGCCGGGGCACCGGCAATCAGCTCTGGTTCTGGGAGGGCGGAAAGCTGCGCAATCGCGCGGAGCTGCACTGCCTGGACGTACGCAACGGAGAGATCGACGCCCCGGCCCAGGCGGTCGGCGACTGCCACGGCCTGGCCAACCAGCAGTGGAAGCTGGAGGGTTCGTGGCTGCGCTCCGGAGTGAACCGCCAGTGTCTGAGCATCCAGGAGAACGGCGACCCGAGCGAGCACGCGGGAATCAACGTGCGGGACTGCGCGAACGTGGCCTGGCAGTTCTGGAAGATGCCCCCGGAGTGACCGCCGCCGTGTGACCCCGGCGGGCAGTGGATAGCGTGGCCGGATGTCCGACCACGCAAGTTATCTCGCCGAAGGCCCCCGCGTGGGCATACGTCACTTCACCCACGCGGACTCCGCCGAGTTCACCGCCCGTACGCGAGAGAGCCAGGACCTGCACAGGCCCTGGCTCTTTCCGCCGTCGGGCGACGACGCCTACCGCGCGTACGCCCGGGTGCTCATCGAGGACCCGACGAAGGCCGGGTTCCTGGTCTGCGAGCGCGACAGCGGCGCCATCGGCGGCTTCATCAACATCAACAACATCGTCCGGAGCGCGTTCCGCTGCGGCGCCCTGGGATACGGCGCGTTCGCGCACGCCGCGGGGCGCGGTCTGATGTCCGAGGGGCTCGACCTCGTCACGGCGTACGCCTTCGGAGCCCTCGACCTGCACCGCCTGGAGGCCAACATCCAGCCGGGGAACGCCGCCTCCATCGCGCTCGTCCGACGCGGCGGCTTCCGGCTCGAGGGCTTCTCGCCGGACTTCCTCTTCATCGACGGGGCCTGGCGCGACCACGAACGCTGGGCCGTCACCGCCGGTCCCGAAAGGTCTTGAAGACAGCGGCCCGCGTCGCCGAGGATGAGCCGCATGCGAAACATCGTGGTCGTCGACGCCCCCTCGAACCTGGGCCTGCGCCCGCCCGCCCCCGGCACCGTGCCCGGCTGCTACAAGCTGGCGGGGGCCATGCGCGAGCGGGGGATCCTGCGCAGGCTCGGCGCCTTCGAGGGCGGGGTCGTGGTGCCGCCGCGCTACGACCGCGGGGACTGGCAAGAGGGCGACGGCGTCTTCAACGCGGCCGCCATCGCCTCCTACACGGTGCGGCTCGCCGACCGCGTCGAACACCACGTGCGCGCGGGGGACTTCCTCGTCGTGCTCGGCGGTGACTGTTCCATCCAGCTCGGCGCGGCACTCGCGCTGCGCCGCGTCGGGCGGTACGGCATCGCGGCTGTCGACGGCTCCGCGGACTTCCGGCACACCGGGAACTCCGGCGGGGTCGGCGCCGCGGGCGGTGAGGAGCTGGCCATCGCCACCGGGCGCGGCCAGGACGACCTCACCGACATCGAGGGGCTGCGGCCCTACCTGCGCGACGAGGACGTACGCCTCTTCGGGATGCGGGACGACGACGAGGACCGCGCCGAGTTCAGGGACCTGAAGATCTCCAACGCCACCGTCGGCGAGATCAGGCAGTGGGGCCCCGAGGTCATCGCCCGCGCCGTCGTGGAGACCCTCGAAGTGGACGTCCTGGACGGCTTCTGGGTGCACCTGGACGCCGACGTACTCGACCCGACCGTGATGCCCGCCGTCGACAGCCCCGACGCGGGCGGCCTCCTGCCCGACGAACTCCTCGCGCTGCTGCGGCCGTTGGTGAACTCGCCGCGCTGCGTCGGCCTCAACCTCACCATCTACGACCCCGACCTCGACCCGCAGGGCACGGCCGGTGACCTCCTCGCGGATCTGCTCGTGGCGGCCTTTGCGGAATCCTGACCGGGAGAACCCCTGGTCGCCGCCCGGTCGAACGTGTTCCATGGTGATCGTGAAGACCACCGTGCGCCGTGACGTACTGACCCTGCCCGCCGCCCCGTTGGGTCCGGAGAACCCCCTGCCCGCGCTGCGGCCGCTCGACGAAGTGCACACACTGGACGAGCGTGCCAAGGAAGGGCTGCCGCGCGACATGGCGCGCCAGCTCGGCTACGAGCCGCTGCGCGGCATCCTGCCCGTGCGGCTCGTCGACGGGTACGGCCGGGACCGCACCGAGACGCCGATCGACACGATCGTCATCGAGAACGACCGGCTGCGCGCCACCGTCCTGCCCGGCTACGGCGGCCGCGTCCACTCCCTCTTCCACAAACCCACAGGGCGCGAACTCCTCTACCGCAACCCGGTGTTGCAGCCCGCCGCCTTCGCGCTCAACGGCGCCTGGTTCTCCGGTGGCATCGAGTGGAACATCGGCGCCACGGGGCACACCACGCTGTCCTGCGCGCCGCTGCACGCCGCGCGTGTGACCGCGCCCGACGGCGGCGAGATGCTGCGCCTGTGGGAGTGGGAGCGGCTGCGCGACGTGCCCTTCCAGGTGGACCTGTGGCTGCCGGAAGGCTCCGACTTCCTGCACGTCGGCGTGCGGATCCGCAATCCGCACGAGAGGGCCGTGCCCGTCTACTGGTGGTCGAACATCGCCGTGCCCCAGGAGCGCAGGGTGCTCGCGCCCGCCGACGAGGCGTGGCGGTTCGCGTACGCGGGCGGCCTCGACCGGGTGCCGGTGCCGGAGTGCGACGGGGTCGACCGGACGTACCCGACGCGCAGCGAGTACCCCGCCGACTACTTCTACGACGTGCCGGACGACACCCGGCGCTGGATCGCCGCGCTCGACGCCGAGGGGCACGGGCTCGCGCAGACCTCGACGGACCGGCTGCGCGGCCGCAAGCTCTTCGTCTGGGGCACCGGCACCGGCGGCGGACGCTGGCAGGAGTGGCTCACCGAGCCGGGCACCCCGGGCTACGCCGAGATCCAGGCGGGCCTCGCGCGCACCCAGCTCGAACACGTACGCCTCGACGCCGAGAGCGAGTTCAGCTGGCTGGAGTCGTACGGGCCGCTGTCCGCGCGGCCCGACCTGGTGCACGGCGACGACTGGGACGGCGCGCGGGGCGAAGCCGCGGCGCGGCTCGCCGAAGCGCTGCCCCGCGAGGCCGTCGACGCCGCCTACGAGGCGTGGCTGACCTGCGCCGACACCGAGCCGGGCGAGTCGCTCGCCACCGGCTCGGGCTGGGGCGCCCTCGAAGTGCTGCGCGCCGAGTACAAGCTGTCGGGCACGCCCTTCGCCGAGTCGACGCTGGGCCCCGAGCAGGCGCCGTGGCTCGAACTGCTGCACACCGGGGCCGTGCCCGAGCCGCGCCGTGTCGCCCCGCCGGGACCGACCCTGGTGTCGCCGCACTGGCGCGACATGCTGGAGACCGCGCCCGCGCGTCCGCAGGCCGAGTACCACCTCGGGATCGCGCAGTGGCACGCGGGCGACCGGGCGCAGGCCGTCCGCAGCTGGGAGCGCGGCCTCGAACTGGCCCCGTCCCGCTGGCCGTTGCTGCGCTGTCTCGCCGTCGCCGACCAGACCGAGGGGCACGCGGAACGGGCCGCGGACAGTTACGCGGCCGCCTTCGACGACCTCTGCGAGGAGCGCAGGGACGACGGCGAACTCTGGACGGCGGCCACCGCGGCGCTCGGCAGGGAGGCGATGGCCGCGCTGCTCGCGGTGGGCCGGACCGAGGCGGCCCGCGCGGTGTGGGAGCGGCTCCACGCGCGGACGCGGACCGAAGGAAGGTTCCGCCTCGCCGAGGCCCAACTGCTCTTCGCCGAGGGCGACATGGACGGCGTGCGGGCGGTCTTCGACGAGGGCTTCGAGGCGGCCGACCTGCGGGAGGGCGCGGAGACCGTGGGCGAACTGTGGGCCGCGGCGACCGGCGAGGAGATAGCGGCGCGGTACGACTTCCGGATGCGGCCGCCGGGGGAGTGAGGCGGGCGGGGCCCCACCTGGCGGTGGGGCCCCGGAACCGCTGCCGGAACTCGCGGAGTTACACCAGCTTCCCGTTCCTGGCCACGACGCGGCCGCCGTGCACCACCATGTCCCGCTGCGGCATGTCCACCACGACCTGCGGCAGGCACTCGGCGCGGACCAGGACGAAGTCGGCCGGGGCGCCCGGCTCCAGGTCGGCGCGGTCCAGGCCCATGACGTCCGAGCCGCCGTGCGCGCCCACGCGGTAGCAGTCCGCGAGTTCCTCGTCCAGGCGCACGTCGGTGACCCAGCCGAGGATGTGCGTGCGGTGCAGCATGTCCGCGTTGCCGAACGGGCTCCACGAGTCGCGCACCCCGTCCGAACCGAGCCCGACCCGCACCCCGTGCTCGCGCAGTTTCGCGATGGGCAGGACCAGTGACTCGTTGGGCGCCACGGTGGTCAGGGAGATGTCCAGGTCGCCCAAGTCGGCGGCCATGACGTCCAGTTCGCGGTCGGACAGGTTCGGCAGGCAGAAGACGTGACTGACCGTGACCTTGCCGCGCAGGGACAGCGCGCGGGTGCGGTCGATGATGGCCCGCAGGACCTTCGTGCCCTTCTCGTCCCGGTCGTGCAGGTGGATGTCCACGCCCACGCCGTGCCGGTCCGCGAGGCCGAAGACCAGGTCGAGCTGCTCGTCCATGGCGTGGTCGAAGCTGATCGGGTCGATGCCGCCGACCAGGTCGACCTGCCCCGAGCGGGCCGCCTCCTCTAGGAGCTCGGCCGTGCCCGGGGTCCGTACGACGCCGTGCTGGGGGAACGCCACGATCTGTACGTCGAGCGCGTGCCGCAGGCGTTCACGGGCCGTGTTGACGCCCTCCACACCGGCCAGGTCGTAGGCGGGCGCCACGTCCACGTGGGCGCGCATCGCGCGGGTGCCACGGGTCACGGCGTGCGCCATCAGGCCGTACGCGCGCTCGCCGACCGGACGGGACTGGCTCTTGAACAGCTCCACGTCCTGCGCGCAGTAGTCGGCGATGCCGCTCGCGGGCTTCCGCGTCACCCAGTCCCCGCCCCAGGTGGTCTTGTCCGGGTGGATGTGGGCGTCCACGAGCGAGGGCAGTGCGATGCGTCCGTCGCAGTCGACCACCTCGGCGCCGTGCGGCGCGCGGCCGCCGGTGATCCTGCCGTCGACCACCGTCAGGTCCACGGCCTTCCGCGCGCCGAGGGGGCGTACGTCGCGGAAGACCACGGCCTTGCGGCGCCTGTCGTCGCGCGCGCCGGACGCGGCCGCGGCGGGCGAGGCGGACGAGGCGGCGGCTCCCGTGCCGGCCAGGGCGGCGGCTCCGGCGAGCATGCCGCGGCGGGACAGTGGCGTCATGGGGACTCCTTCGGGGTGTGTGGGTGCGGTCAGACCGGGATGCCCGCGCGGATCACGCGGACGGGCTTCTTGAGGACCGACACGTCTGTCAGGGGGTCGCCGTCGAGGAGGATCGCGTCACCGGCGAAGCCGCGCGCGATGCGGCCCGAGGTGCCCTGCAGACCCAGGAGGCGCGCGGCGCCCGTGGTGGCCGTGCGGATCGCGTCGAGCGCGGGCAGGCCCGCCGCGCGCATCAGTTCCACCTCGCCGCCGATCGGGTCCACGGTGCCGCCGGACGAGTCCGTGCCCGCGGCGAGCGGCACCCCGAGCTCGTGGGCGGCGCGCACCGCGCGCTTGAGCACCGGCAGGTAGGTGCGGCCGCGCTCGGCGAGCACGGGGTCGTCGGAGTCGGCGAGACCGGCGATGGCGGTGAGCGTCGGCGTGAAGTACGTACCCCTGCGCCGCATCTCGCGCAGGGTGCGCTCGCCGACGAACACGCCGTGCTCCAGCGAGCGGATGCCCGCCCTGACCGCGTCGTGACAGCCCTTCTCGCTGTAGCTGTGGCAGAGCACGCCCTTGCCGCCGCGGCGGGCTGCCGCGACGACGGTGGACAGCTGCTCGCGGTCGTACACCTGGGCGAGCGGGTCCTGCTCGGGCAGCCCGGCGCGCTCGTTCACGCGGGTCTTGATGACGTCGGCGCCCCGGGCGAGATTGACCTCGACGACGCGGCGCAGCGCCTCGGGTGAGCGCACGCCGTCCCGGAGCCTGGCGAGCGGGGTCAGGTCCGGGTCGGCGAGGATCGTGTCGCCGAGGTCGGGCGTGACGAAGATGCCCGCGGCGCGCAGCCGGGGCGCGAGCTCGGGCGCCTGGCGGGCCAGTTCCCGTACGGCGATGTCCTGGTAGAAGTTGGTCGAACCGCTGCGGGCGGTGGTCGCGCCCTTGAGCACGGCGTCCCGCGCCTCGGCCGCGGTGTTCAGGTGGATGTGCGCCTCGACGAGCCCCGGCAGGACCCACGTGCCGTGCGCGTCGAGCACGTCGATGCCCTCGGGCACCCGTGCCCTGCCGCGCGCGCCCGCCGAGCGGACCACGCCGCCGACGATGACGACCACCGCGTCCTCGGTGACGTCGCCGGTCGCGGGGTCGAGCAGGGTGCCGCCGTCGATGACGAGATCGCCGCCGACTCCGCGACGCTCGGCCCGCTGCGGACTCGCCGATGCGGCCGGCGCCGCCGCCGAGAGCGCCGCCGTGGTGCCCGCCAGCGCCGCGGCACCCGCGAGGATGCCGCGCCGGGTGAGGCGGGAGGCGGGTGGCGGGGTGTTCTCAACGCACATCTGGTGACTCCTGGGGAGGGCGAGCGGAGTGGACGCGTCCGCCAGTTTGTATACCAATGGTGGGGTGCCTGCAAGGGTGGGGGAGGGGCTTGCGAGGTATTGGGAGGTAATTCCGGGCAGGGGTGAGGTGGGGAAGTTGTCGCTGGTATACCGCAAGAGGTTGCTCCTCCCTTGAGGGGAGAGCTGGGCGGCTGGTGCCGAGGCGTGGAGGCTGGGGCTGGGCTGCGGGGGGGGGATTGCTAGGGCTCGCCCGCTCAGGCCTGCGGGTCCCCTCAAAGAGCGCCCGCTGCGCCCCGCCCGGCTGGGGCCTGCCCGCTGAGGCCGGGCTGCGCGGGTCCGCCTGATGGGGCGTGGCGGCGCGGGTGGGGCTGCTGAGGCTCGCCCGCTGAGGCGTGTCGCTCGGGTGCGGCTGTTCAGGCCTGCCCGCTCGGGCCCCCGCTGTCCTCGAAGGGCGCCCGCAGTGCCGCCGCGCGGCTGGGGCCTGCCCGCTGGGGCCCGGCTGATGGGCTGTGGCTGCGCGGGTGGGGCTGCTGAGGCGTGCTGCTCAGGCTCCCGTTTTCCTAGAAAGGCGCCTGCAGCGCTACCGCCCGGCTGCGGCCTGCTGCTAAGGGCGGGTTGCTGAGGCCCGGCTGCTGGGGCTTGCCCGCTCAAGCCTGCCGCTCAGGCCCCCGCGCCCCCGCGCGGCTGGGACCTCCCGTTCAGGCCCGGCCGCTGGAGCCCGCCCGCTCAGGCCCGCCGCCCAGGCCCCCGCCCAGGCCCAGCGCCCGCAGCGCCACCGCCCTGCTGTCCCGGACGTGTAGCAGCGTGCTCGCCGCCGATGTTTCCTCGTCGCCCGCGGCGATGTGCCGGTAGACGAGGCGGTGCTGGGAGCGCATGTGGTCCGGTTCCGCGTGCATGCCGAAGAGTAGTTGGAGCTGCCAGCTCAGCTGTTCCATGGTGCGCGCGAGCAGGGGGTTGCCGGTGAGTGCCACGATGCCCTCGTGGAACGCCGTGTGCGCGGCGGTCTCGCGCGGGCCGTCGTCGGCCCGCGACGCCGCCTCCGCGTGGTCGAGGGTGGCCCGCAGCGCGGCGAGCCCCGGCGGCTCGGCCGGGGAGCTCTCCGCCACCTGGCGGGCCGCGAGCCGGGACGCCTGGACGGCCAGCGGCTCCCACACCTCGTACAGATGCTGCACGTCGGCGGGTTCGAGGCGCCGCACCCGTACGCCGCTGTGCGGCAGGAGTTCGAGGAGGCCCTCGGCGACCAGCGCCCGCAGCGCCTCCCGGACCGGGACGCGGGACATCCGCAGCTCCTCGGCGACCTCACGCTCGACCAGGCGCGCGCCAAGCGCGTAGCGGCGGTCGACGATGCGCTGCCGGACGGCCTCGCGCGCCTGGGCGCTGAGCGACGTCCGTTCCGCACCGCCTGACGTACCGCCCGCCGTACCGCTCGCCACGCGCACCGTCCTCCGTTCGGTCCGGGGCAGCCTGCCCCGCCGTGGAGGATACGGGTCAGTCCGTGCCGCCGCGGCGGTCCACGTACTCGAAGACGGCGCCGTCCGGGTGCATCGCGATCAGGTTGCGGCCGACCGGGGTCGGGACCGGGCCCGCGATGACGCGCGCGCCGGAGGCGTTCAGGACGGCGTACGCCTCGTCCACGTCCCGCACCGCGATGGTCGCCGAGACCTTGCGGAGCACTTCGAGCTCCGCCTCGGGCCCGCTCATCAGCAGGAAGCAGCCGACCGCGGCCACGGACACGCCGCCGCGTTCGAAGCGCATGGCCTTGCCGCCCGCGAGCCGCTCGTAGAACACGACCGAGGACTCCAGGTCCTCGACGCAGATCCGCAGCGTGGTTCCCAGGATCTCCATGATTGGAACGCCCTCACCTCTTCGACCAGCCCCACCGGCCCCGCAACGATTTCATGATTGCCCGTGCTCCCGCCACCGCCATCGGCGACCGCGTTCCGCCGACTCCTCCGGTCAACTCCCGGGCCCCGCAAGCCCGTCGGGGGCGGCACCGTCCGGTGCCGCCCCCGACGGTCACGCCCGCCCTACGACTGGGGACGGCTGCCGTGGTTCGCGCCGTTCTTGCGGCGGGCCTTCTTCTTGCGGCGTCGCTTCGAGGACATGGATACCTCCGTGTTTCCGATGGTGCTTCCCGGGTGCGAACCCGAGCGATCACGCGCCGCCTACCCCGGAGGAAACCCGCCCATGGTGTGGCCTTCGTCACATGTTCCCCGTGGGGTGCTTCCCGTTGCCCAGCCCGTCGCCGCCACCACCCGCGCCGCGATGTCGCGTACGTCGCGGCCGTCCGTGGCGATGCGGTGGGCGTCCGGTGGAGTGTGCGCGCTCAGGTGGCGGGCCATGAACTCGCTGCGGCGCAGCTGCTGTTCGAGTTCCGAGCCCTGCTCGCGGGCCGTCAGACGCTGTTCCACCGTCGCGTCCGTGGCCGTGAGCAGGACGCGGATGATGCGCGGTCCATCGAGGGCACGTGTGAACAGCCGCTCCTCGCTGCCGAGCACGCTCGCCGTGTTCGTGTACACGAGCCGACGGCAGCCGAGCTCCGTGTAGTTGGCCCAGAGCGCCGCCAGGTTCCGCTCGGTGATCCGCGAGCGGTCCGGATCGTCCCTCGGCGCCGGGTGGACCAGGTCGAGCAGGTCGCCCTCGATCAGCGCGTGGCCGATGTCCGCGGCCCGGAGCCGTGCCGCGACTTCCAGGCCGACGGACGTCTTGCCGACCCCGGACCGGCCCCCGATGAGCAGTACTTCTGCGTTCTCCACGCGCGGGTTCTCCATGTGCGGGTTCTCCATGCGCGGAGCGTGCCAGGCGCGAGGGCGCTCACGCGACCCGGAATTCCTCCACGTCGTCCGTGCGCAGGGCGAGGCCGTGCCCGATGCCGCCGTCCGGACGGACGGAGCCGCCGGTCGGGTCGAGCGCCCCCGCGAAGAACATCGACTCGATCCGCACGTGGTCGTGGAACCACTCGACGTGCCGCAGGTTCGGCACGCACGCGGCCACTGCGGCGTGCGCGTGCGGCGCGCGGTGCGCCGAGACCTCCAGGCCGTGGGCCTGGGCGAGGGCCGCGACGCGCAGCCATTCGGTGAGCCCGCCGCAGCGCGTCGCGTCGGCCTGCAGGCAGTCCACCGAGGGGATCGTGCGCGCGAAGCAGGGCAGGTCGTAGCCGTACCCGCCCGCCGCCACGTCGCACACCAGCGCGTCCCTGATCAGCGCGAGCCCGCGCAGGTCGTCCGACGGCACCGGCTCCTCGAACCAGCCGACACCGTGCTCGGCGAGCACCCTGCCCACCCGTACCGCCTGCTTGCGCGTGTAGCCGCCACCGGCATCGACGTACAACTCGGCCTGCGGGCCGATGACTTCGCGCGCGGTGCGCACCCGGAACACGTCGCGGGCCGCCGCGCGGCCCCGGCTCTCACCGATCCTTATCTTCACGCGCGGGATGTGCTGGCCGTGCACCCAGCCGTTCAGCTGCGCGGCGAGATGGGTGTCGTGGTACGTCGTGAAGCCGCCGCTCCCGTAGACCGGGACCTCGTCGCGGGCCGCGCCGAGCAGGCGTACGAGGGGGAGTTCGAGAAGGCGGGCCTTGAGGTCCCACAGGGCGATGTCCACCGCCGAGATCGCGCAGGCGGCGGCCGGACGGCCGGTGTCGCGGACCGCCTTCGTCATCGCGTCGTGCGCGGCGGGGATGTCGAGGGCGTCGAGTCCCATGACGGCGGGGCCGAGTTGCTCGGCCACGAGCGCGGCCGCGGCGGCGGGCGCGTAGGTCCAGCCCGTGCCCGTCGCGTCGCCCGCGGTGATCTCGGCGACGACGATGGTCGTGGTGTCCCAGGCGAAGGTGCCGTCGGCCTCCGGCGCGTCGGCGGGCACGGTGTAGGCGGAGACGGCGGGCCGTTCGATGGAGACTGCGTCCTTCATCGGATCTTTCCCCGGTCGTGGTGTGCGGTGCGCGGTGCGTACGCGGCGGGCCGGTCGGTCTGCCGCGGGGCGTGGCGTCGGGTCGTGGTCCTGCTCACGGCGTGCCACGAACGCGGCTGCGTGTGCCGATGCGGATACGGCTCCGGGTAACCCCGACGCGCGGGGGCAAACGGCTCCGGTGTCCGCCGCCCCGGAGTTTGGCGGCCGCCGCGCAGGGGCACGCGGGAAGCCCCGACCGCACCGCACCGCCTGCCACCGCACCGCACCCGACCACCGCCGGAGGCGCACCCCCGCCCCCTGCAGCCACCGTGACCTGGGCCTCACCGTCAAGCTGACGCCCCGGTCCGTCGCGAGCCGTCACGAGACCCCGCGCACCAAGGAGGACCCGCATGACCAGCATCAGTGAACTCGCAGACGTCGCGCGTCAGTTGCGCGTCGACTCGATCCGGGCCGCGGCCGCCGCGGGCTCCGGGCACCCCACCTCGTCGATGTCCGCGGCCGATCTGATGGCGGTGCTCATCGGCGGCCACTTCCGCTACGACTTCGAGCGGCCCGCCCACCCCGGCAACGACCGGTTCATCCTCTCCAAGGGGCACGCCTCGCCGCTGCTCTACGCCGCGTACAAGGCGGCGGGCGCCCTCACCGACGAGGAACTCCTCACCTTCCGCAAGGAGGGCAGCAGGCTCGAAGGGCATCCGACGCCGCGGGCCCTGCCCTGGGTCGAGGTCGCCACCGGGTCGCTCGGGCAGGGGCTGCCCGTCGGCGTCGGCATGGCGCTCTCCGGCAAGCGGCTCGACCGGATCCCCTACCGCGTCTGGGTGCTGTGCGGCGACAGCGAACTGGCCGAGGGTTCGGTCTGGGAGGCGGCCGAGCACGCCGGGTACGAACACCTCGACAACCTCACCGCGATCGTCGACGTCAACCGCCTCGGCCAGCGCGGCCCGACCCGCCACGAGTGGCGCCTGGCCGCCTACGCCGACCGCTTCGCCGCCTCCGGCTGGCACGTCGTCGAGATCGACGGGCACGACATCGACGACATCGGCCGCGCCTACGACGAGGCCGCGTCCACCGCGGGCCAGCCCACCGTGATCCTCGCGCGCACCCTCAAGGGCAAGGGTGTCGCCGCCGTCGAGGACCGCGAGGGCCTGCACGGCAAGCCGCTGCGGGACCCCGAAGCGGCGATCCAGGAACTGGGCGGGGTGCGCGACGTCCGCGTCGAGGTGCGCGAACCCGCCGCCGCGCGCGCGATGCACGCCGTGCGCAGCGGACACCTGGAACTGCCGCGCCACGAGGTGGGCGACGCCGTGGCCACCCGCACCGCCTACGGCCAGGCGCTCGCCGCGCTCGGCACCGCGCGCGGCGACGTCGTCGCCCTGGACGGCGAGGTCGGCGACTCGACCCGGGCCGAGTACTTCGCCAAGGAGCACCCCGACCGCTTCTTCGAGTGCTACATCGCCGAGCAGCAACTCGTCGCGGCCGCCGTCGGGTTGGCGGCGCGCGGCTGGGTGCCGTACGCGTCGACGTTCGCCGCGTTCCTCACCCGCGCCCACGATTTCGTCCGCATGGCGGCGATCAGCGGCGCGGGAATCAACCTGGTCGGCTCGCACGCGGGCGTGGCCATCGGCCAGGACGGCCCCTCCCAGATGGGCCTGGAGGACCTGGCGGTCTTCCGCGCCGTGCACGGCTCCACCGTCCTCTACCCGTGCGACGCCCACCAGACGGGGCGCCTGGTGGCGGAGATGGCGGGGCTCGAAGGGGTGCGCTATCTGCGTACGTCGCGCGGCGACACACCCGTCATCTACGGTCCCGGCGAGGAGTTCCCCGTCGGCGGCTCCAAGGTCCTGCGCGCCAGCGACGCGGACCGCCTCACCGTCGTCGCCGCCGGGGTGACCGTCCACGAGGCGCTGGCCGCCGCGGAGACGCTCGACGGCGCGGGCATCCAGGTCCGCGTCATCGACCTGTACTCGGTCAAGCCCGTCGACAGGACGACCCTGCGCGAGGCGGCCGAGCGCACCGGCTGTCTGCTCACCGTCGAGGACCACAGGCCCGAGGGCGGCATCGGTGACGCGGTGCTCGACGCGTTCACCGACGGCAGGCCGGTGCCGCGCCTGGTACGGCTCGCGGTGCGGAGGATGCCGGGCTCGGCCTCGCCCGCCGAACAGTTGCGCGCGGCGGGCATCGACGCCGACTCGATCGCGGCGGCGGCGCGGCTCCTCGTGGAGCAGGGGGTGGTGCGGTGAGCGGGCTCAGGCGTGCCGAGCCGCCCTGAACCAGGCGTTCGCCGCGGGGCGGAACATCAGCGCCACCGCCGTGAGGACCGCCGCCAGATGCAGCACGCGGCTCGCGCCGAACAGCACGTCGAGGACGTTCAGGTCACGGAAGACGTCGCCCGGTGAGTGCCCGTCGGCCAGCCACTCGACGGGGCCGATCACCAGGGACAGCGTGCCGAGTACGCCGAGTCCACCGGCCAGCGTCAGGCGCGCCCAGTTCGCGCCGCGGCGCATCCGCACCGCGACCAGGACGGCCGCCGAGAACACGGCCATGCGCAGCACCAGACCGCCCGCGATGCCGCCGCCGGACGCGTCCCCTTCGGCCACCGCCCCGGCGACGGCGAGCACCGTCTCGAAGACGCCCGCGGCGACCGCCGTGAGCCAGAGCGCGAAGGCCGCCCTGACGGCGGTGGGGGCCGGTGGCTCGTCAGGACCGAGGAGCATGCGGGGCAGTAGCCGCGACTCCTTGGTGTGCGGGAGCGGCCGGGGGCGGGGCGCGTGGTGCAGATCGGCGTTCTGGTTCATGGCGGGCCTCATGGGTGGGTCCGGTCCGCAGGGGCGCCGCCCTGGGCGCCGGTCCTGCGGGTCACTGATGTCGGACGGTTGTCCGACATCGCAGATCCTTCCGGCCGCCGCGCCCCGGCACACGCCCGCCGTCCCCCCACTTCCTGGTGGTGCCAGCCACCCTCCCCACCAGGGTGAATACCGGAGGACCGGATGGCCGAGCTCAGGGACCGGTACGGGCTGCGGCCCGAGGACCTGAATCTGGTCCTCGGGCCGCTGGGCCCCCTGCTTCCCAGGGGCTGACGGGGGGAACTGACTACCACCTGTACCAGCGGGACCTCGACCCCGTGGCGGTCGAACTGCGCATCACGAAGCCGAGCAGCCAGATGACGAGCACGGCGATGGCGATCCACCAGAGAACCTTCACGGCGAATCCCGCTCCGAAGAGGAGCAGCGCCAGCAGAAGGACCAGCAGAATAGGAACCATAGTGTCTACCTCCTGCCGACCGGGTGTCCCCAAACGGCAGTTCTACGCGCCCCGTCGAGCCGAACCGCCTTTCGGTTCGAGGGGCGGTGCCGCCCGCTACTTCCGGCAGAGGATCTCGCCGTGCAGCACCGCGAACCAGGCGTCGTCCTGCTTCCCCCACTCCCGCCAGGCGTCGGAGACGGTCCGCAGGAGTTCCCCGTCCGCGTGGCCGCCCTCGACCGCGCGCTCGGCGTAGGCGGAGGCGAGGGTGCGGTCCGCCCACAGGCCGCTCCACCAGGCGCGCTCCTCCTCCGAGGCATAGCACCAGGTGGCCGCCGTGGCGGTGATGTCCGTGAAACCGGCCTCCAGGGCCCAGGACTTGAGGCGGCGCCCCGCGTCGGGCTCGCCGCCGTTCGCGCGGGCCACGCGCCGGTAGAGGTCCAGCCAGTCGTCCATGGCCGGGGTGTTGGGGTACCAGGTCATCGCCGCGTAGTCCGAGTCGCGCACGGCCACGATGCCGCCCGGCTTGCAGACCCGCCGCATCTCGCGCAGCGCCCGCACCGGATCGCCCACGTGCTGGAGCACCTGGTGCGCGTGGACCACGCAGAAGCTGTCGTCGGGGTAGTCCAGGTCGTGCACGTCGGCGACGGCGAACTCCACGTTGTCCAGGCCGCGTTCGGCGGCGGTCGCGCGCGCCTGGTCCAAAATCCCCGGCGCGTGGTCCACGCCCGTGACGTGCCCCTCCGGGACGAGCGCCGCCAGGTCGGCGGTGATGGTGCCGGGGCCGCAGCCGATGTCGAGGACCCGCATGTGCGGCTTGAGCGAACCGACCAGGTACGCGGCTGAGTTGGCGGCCGTGCGCCAGGTGTGCGAACGCAGCACGGACTCGTGGTGCCCGTGCGTGTAGACGGCGGTCTCCTTCGGCATGGCGGCAGCTCCTTCGGTGTGCGTGTGTCAGGAACCGTACGCCGCCATGCCGAATAATGAGACCCGCGTATCAATATGTGGTCAGCGGGTGGCCGTCAGCGGCCGGTAGACGGTCAGCGCCTCCGGCAGCTTGTCGAGGAGCAGCGAGCCGTGGACGTGCCGCACCTCACCGTCGTACGCGACCGCCGTGCCCGGGCCGAGGCCGTCCACCCGCAGCCGGGGCAGCCGCGAGGCCGCCTGCGCGGGGGAGCGCACCTCGGGTCCCGTCAGGGCGGCGGCGAGGAGCCGCGTGCCGGGCCTGCGCCCGCCGTGCACGATCCGCACGTCGAGCAGCCCGTCCGCCAGGTCGAGCCTGCGGCCCGGGGTGAAGCCGGGCCTGTGATAGGTGCAGTTGCCCGCGAAGAGCAGCCACAACGCCCGGTCCTTGCCCCGGAACTGGGCGACCATCGGCCGTTCGTCGGAGCGCAGCACCTTCAGCGCCGCGAGTACGGACGCGGGCTTGCCGCCGATGCGCGGCGACCAGTGCTCGCGCAGCCGCACCAGCTCCGGGTACACGCCCAGGCTGAACGTGTTGAGGAAGTACCCCTCCACGGCGTCCTCCGTCGCGGTGGCCCCCTCCGGGCCATCGCTCCTGAAGCGGCCCACGTCGACGGCGACCGCCTCCCCGCCCTCCACCGCGCTCGACAGATCGCGGGCGTCCTCGACCCCGAGGTCGTACGCGAAGTGGTTGAGCGTGCCGCCGGGCAGCACCGCGAGCGGTATCCCGTGCTGCAGGGCGACCGTCGCCGCGGCGTTGACCGTGCCGTCGCCGCCGCACACGCCGAGGACCCGCGCGCGGGCCGCCGCCTTGCCCAACTCGGCGACCAGCTCGTCCGGTTCGGCGAGGACGACCTCCGCGTCCGGCAGCGCGGCGTGGAGCGACTTGACGCGGTCCGCGGTGCCCGCCCCGGCATTGGCGACCAGGACGAGGCCCGCGCCGCCCGGCAGGGCGGGAGCCGCGACGCGGGGTCGTCCCGGCGGCGCGAGCTGGGACCGCGTCGGCACCAGACCGCGCACCGCGAACGCCGCGCCCGCGCCGAGCGCCCCGCCCACCAGGACGTCGCTCGGAAAGTGCGCCCCGGTGTAGACGCGGGACGCCGCGACGGCGGCCGCGAGCGGCGCGACGGCCGCGCCCCAGGCCCGCGACTCCAGCGCCACACCGGTCGCGAAGGCGACGGCGGACGCCGAGTGGCCCGAGGGGAAGGACGTGGTGATCGGTTGGCGCTTGAGCTGCCTGATCAGCGGTACCGCGTCGAGCAGCGGCCGGGGGCGGCGCACCGAACGCTTGCCCAGGGTGTTGATGGCAGCGGAGGCGAGGGCCAGCGAGGCCACACCGCGCAGCGCGGCACGCCGGGCCCGCGGGGTGCGGGTCGCGGCGATGCCCGCCGCCGCGGCGAACCACAGCACGCCGTGGTTGGCGCTCCGGCTGAGCCCGGGCAGCACGCGGTCGCCGCCGGGCCAGTGCCGGGCGGCGACCGCTTCGAACAGGCGGCGGTCGAGCCCGACCAGGCGGGACTTGACCGGGCGGTGCCCGGCTGAGGACGGGGGCAGGGACAGGGACAGATCGAGGTCGGAGACGTCCGAGGAGTCAGGGCGCATGGACGCTCGCGTACCCAGGGCGCCGCGATTCAGGCCACGGGACCGCGCAACCGCAGGTGGGAGCGGAGGGAGAGGGAAGGAGGAGCGGAGGGGGACCCCGTGCGTCCCCGCAGGGAAACGGTTTGCCCGAGCGGCGTCCGGACACGGAGAATCACCGCCATGGGACATCTGGAAGCCGCGCACCTCGAGTACTACTTGCCGGACGGGCGGGCGCTGCTCGGTGATGTCTCCTTCCGGGTCGGCGAGGGCGCGGTCGTCGCCCTGGTCGGGGCGAACGGCGCGGGCAAGACCACGCTGCTCCGGCTGATCTCCGGTGAGCTCCAGCCGCACGGCGGCAGCGTCAACGTCAGCGGCGGGCTCGGCGTGATGCCGCAGTTCGTCGGCTCCGTGCGCGACGAGACCACCGTGCGCGACCTGCTCGTCTCCGTCTCCACGCCGCGCATCCGCGAGGCCGCGAAGGCCGTGGACGCCGCCGAGCACAAGATCATGACGGTCGACGACGAGGCCGCCCAGCTCCAGTACGCCCAGGCGCTCTCGGACTGGGCGGAGGTCCAGGGGTACGAGGCCGAGACGCTGTGGGACATCTGCACCACGGCCGCGCTCGGCGTCCCCTACGACAAGGCGCAGTTCCGCGAGGTCCGCACGCTCTCCGGCGGTGAGCAGAAGCGGCTCGTCCTGGAGTCCCTGCTGCGCGGCTCCGACGAGGTCCTGCTCCTGGACGAGCCGGACAACTACCTCGACGTACCCGGCAAGCGCTGGCTGGAGGAGCGGCTCAAGGAGACCCGCAAGACCGTCCTCTTCGTCTCCCACGACCGGGAACTGCTCGCCCGAGCCGCCGAGAAGATCGTCAGCGTCGAGCAGAGCCCCGGCGGCGCCGACGCGTGGGTGCACGGCGGCGGCTTCGCGACGTACCACGAGGCCCGCAAGGAGCGCTTCGCGCGCTTCGAGGAGCTGCGCAGGCGCTGGGACGAGAAGCACGAGCAACTGAAGAAGCTGGTCCGCAACCTGCGCCAGGCCGCCGAGATCAGCCACGAGCTCGCATCGCGGTACCAGGCGGCCCAGACCCGGCTGCGCAAGTTCGAGGAGGCGGGACCGCCGCCCGAGCCGCCGCGCGAGCAGGACATCACCATGCGCCTCCAGGGCGGCCGCACCGGCGTGCGCGCCGTGACCTGCCAGGGCCTGGAGCTCACCGGGCTGATGAAACCCTTCGACCTGGAGGTCTTCTACGGCGAGCGGGTCGCCGTCCTCGGCTCGAACGGCTCGGGCAAGTCGCACTTCCTGCGGCTGCTCGCGGGCGGCGAGGTGGCGCACACCGGCGCCTGGAAGCTCGGCGCGCGCGTCGTGGCGGGCCACTTCGCGCAGACCCACGCCCACCCCGAGCTGCTCGGCCGCCCGCTGCTCGACATCCTGTGGCGCGAGCACGCACAGGACCGCGGGGCCGCCATGTCGCGCCTGCGGAGGTACGAGCTGACGGCCCAGGCCGAGCAGAACTTCGAGCGGCTCTCCGGCGGCCAGCAGGCCCGCTTCCAGATCCTGCTCCTGGAACTGGAGGGCTGTACGGCCCTGCTCCTCGACGAGCCGACCGACAACCTCGACCTGGAGTCGGCCGAGGCGCTGCAGGACGGCCTCGAGGCGTTCCAGGGCACGGTCCTCGCCGTCACCCACGACCGCTGGTTCGCCCGCTCCTTCGACCGGTACCTGGTCTTCGGCAGCGACGGCAAGGTCAGGGAGACCCCCGAGCCGGTGTGGGACGAGCGACGGGTCGAGCGCAAGCGGTAGCCCGGGAGCGCCGGGGCCGTACGCGGTGCATCCTGGGTAGGACGGCCCGATCGGGTACCCGGGGCGCGGGGAGCGACGTGACGCAACGACCGGAACGACCGGAGCGATCGGAGCGATCGATGAACGGAGTCGACCCGGTACGGCTGGACGACAAGGAGCTCATCAAGGAGCTGGAGACGATCCACCGCACCCGCCACACCACGCTGCTGCACGGCTCGAACGACGCCCTGCGGGCGCACAACGAACGCATGGCGGTGCTCGAGGGCGAGTACCTGCGCCGCCACCCGCGCAGGTCGGTCGCGGCGGGGCGGACGCGCGCGGGCGCGCGGGAGCGGGAGAGGGGAAACGGCGACTCATGACGGACGAGCGGCACGACACGAGCAGCGCGAGCGGCACGGGTGAGGCGAGCGACACGGGCGGGGCGGCCGATCCGGCGCTGCTCGACCGGCACGCGGCGGCCCTCGACCTCTTCACCGACCGGGTGCACGCCGTCCGCGCCGACCTGTGGGACGCGCCGACGCCCTGCACGGACTGGACCGTGCGGGACCTCGTCGCCCACCTCACCGGCGAACAGCTGTGGGTGCCCTCGCTCGTCCGCGACGGCGCCACCACCGCCTCGGTCGGGGACGCCTTCGACGGCGATGTGCTCGGCCCCGACCCCGTCGCCTCCTGGGACACCGCGGCCGCCGCGTCCCGCGCGGCGTTCCGCGAACCGGGCGCCCTGGACCGCACCGTGCACCTCTCCTTCGGCGACACCTCCGCCGCGTTCTACTGCGGGCAGATGACGACCGACCTCGTGGTGCACGCCTGGGACCTCTCCCGGGCGATCGGCTCCGACGAGGCGCTGCCCGCCGCGCTCGTCGACTTCTCCGTACGCGAAGTCGAGCCGTACGCGGCCGAGTTGGCGAAGAGCGGCCTCTTCGCCCCCGCGGTCGAACCGCCCCCGGAGGCCGACGCGCAGACGAGGCTGCTGGGACTCCTCGGCCGCCGAGCGTGACGCCTTCGGTCATCGCGTTCGGTCATCGCGTTCGGTCATCGCGCCGACGGACCCGCTCTCAGGGTCGCGCGATGTCCGGCCAGGTGTCCGGATCCGCGCCGCTGATGTCGGCGAGCGCGGAGGACGGATCCCGGGCGAGCGCCAGGTCGCCGAGGCTGACCATGCCCACCGGGCGGCCGTCCTCGACGACGGGCAGCCTGCGGACGGCGTGGTCGCGCATCAGATCGACGGCGGCGGACACCGCGTCGTCGGGCGTCACCACCACCGGATTGGGCGTGCAGATCGCCTGTGCGCTGACCGTCAGCGGGTCGGCGCCGTCGGCCACGGCGCGCAGCGTGATGTCCCGGTCGGTGAGCACACCGAGGATCCGGCCCCCGACGGCGACGAGCACATCGCCGATGTCCTGTGCGCGCATGAGCTGGGCGGCTTCGACGAGTGAGGCATCGGGACGCACCACCACGACGCCGGTCGTCATGACGTCCCTTACGTAATCAGCCATGGCTTCGGCCCTTCCTGCGTACGTTCCTGCATACGTTGAGTCCTGATGTCCGGGTGTCCGGCACGGCCCGGCGGAAACCTCGCGGTGTTTGTCCTCACAAGTGCGGGGCAAGCGAAGAGGAGTGCTTCGGACAGGAGGCACGTCCGTGGGAGTGGCGGTTTCGTCGGCCCCGGGTGTGTCTCGTGGTCTTTCGACACGTGCACGCGCTCCCACGGTGACCGCCCAGTCAAGGCACTCACCTATTGAGGGAGTTGCGACGCACCATGCGATCCCACACGACCACTGTCCAGGCGACCAGGACCGCGGCCGCCGCCCCTGCCAGGACCAAGCGACATCCGCACGACGACGCCCCGGACACGGCGGCCGCCTTCGAGCGGCTCGTCGAGATGGAGGAGGGTCCCGAGCGGGACACCCTGCGTCAGGAAGTCGTCGAGGTCTGGCTGCCCATGTCCGAGCGTCTCGCGGGGCGCTTCCGCAACCGCGGCGAGTCCCTCGACGACCTGCGCCAGGTCGCGGCCCTCGGGCTCGTCAAGGCCGTGGACCGCTACGACCCGCGCCGCGGCACCGCGTTCGAGAGCTACGCCGTACCCACCGTCACCGGTGAGATCAAGCGTCACTTCCGCGACCACATGTGGACCCTGCACGTACCGCGGCGCGTCCAGGACCTGCGCAACCGCGTGCGCTTCGCCCGCCAGGACCTCGCCCAGACGGTGTCGGGGCGCGCCCCGACCACCGCCGAGATCGCCGAACGCGCGCAGATGAGCGAGGAGGACGCGAAGGCGGGCCTGGAGGCGCTCGACAGCTTCACCGCCCTCTCCCTTGACGCGGAACTCCCGGGCAGCGAGGACGGCTACTCACTGAGCGACGCCCTCGGCGGACCCGACCCCGCGCTCGACGTCGTCATCGACCGCGAGTCCGTCAAACCGCGCATCGCGCAGCTGCCAGAGCGCGAACGCACCATCCTCTACATGCGGTTCTTCGGCGACATGACCCAGAGCCGCATCGCCGATGAGATGGGCATCTCGCAGATGCACGTCTCGCGGCTGATCAGCCGCTGCTGCGACCGGCTGCGCGACCAGGTCATGCGGGACGCCGCGTAACGCGCGAGGTCCTGCCGCACGACGCGCGGCGGCCCCCGTTCCCAACGGGGGCCGCCGTCAAGCCGGTTGGCGCGTCAGGCGGCGCTCCGCGTCTCCTGCGCGGCGGGCGTCTCCTGTGCCTCGGGCTGGGGCGCGCGGCGGTGCCGGAGCCAGCGGACGCCCTCGTGCAGCAGCGTGATCGAGAAGGCGATGCCGAGGCCGAGCGCGACACCGAGCAGGGGCGTGTCCTCGAAGGCGGCGCCGCCGACGTAGCCGAGGCAGGCCGAGTAGATCGCCCAGGACGACGCGGCGATCGCGTCGAAGAAGGTGAAGGAACGGCGCGGGAAGCCGGTGGCGCCGGTGGTCAGCGTCGCCGCGGTGCGGCCGCCGGGGATGTAGCGGGCGACGACGAGGACGAGGCCGCCGCGCTCCTCCAGCATCTTGCCCACCCGGTCGTACGCCTTGCGGCTGCGGCTCTCGGGCTTGAGTTTGGCGAAGATCTTCTGTCCGGACTTGCGCCCGATCCAGTAGGAGATGTGGTCACCGGTGAAGGCACCGAGCGCGGCCACGACGATCACGAGCACGAGCTGGGGATCACCGGTCGAGGCGGCGAACACTCCCAGGGTGATCACCAGCGTCTCGCTGGGGACCACCGGGAAGAAGCCGTCCAGTGCGGCGATGCCGAAGAGCACCGCGTACACCCACGGAGAGGTGACGAAGCCTTCGACTGCATGGATGATCGCGTCGTTCATGACCACCAGCGTAGGAATCGGGACCGGCCCCCCGCTGCGCACGATCGGCACGACTTACCCCTGACTTTCGTCGAGTGCCCGGCGGCCCGCCGCAGGCCTTAAGGAGGACCCCGACCCTCACCCGGGCGGGGGGCAAGCGCGCGCGGGAGGGCCCCGGGCGCGCTCTGATGGGCTCATACGGCCAGGTCCTGGGTACGCACAGCGGCGAAGGGGCAGAACGTCACGTGAGCGCACGGAGGTACGCATGCGGCGGACGGACCCCGAAGGGCACGGGCCCGTCCGGTACGGGCCGCCCCCACCGGAGCCGGGCCTTCCGGTCCTGCCCGAGCTGGCGGCGGCCGCCGCCGCGGCCGCGGGCAGGTCCCACGGCGAACCACCGGGCGGGAGCCCCGTACTCCTCGACGCCGCCTGCGGCTACTGGGCCAGGCGCGGCCTGCCCGCCGAGCGCGACCACGTCGTCGCGGCCCCCGGCGCCCCCACCCTGCTGCTCGCCCTGACCGCGGCCATCGGCGGCGACGTCCTGCTGCCCCGCCCCTGCCCGGCCTGGTGGGCGCCCCAGGCACGGCTGCTCGGCCGCGCGGTCTACCACGTGCCGACCCCCGCGGAGTGCGGCGGCGTCCCCGACCCGTACGCACTCCTGGAGACCGTCCGCCGCGTCCGCGCCGAAGGCGGCAGACCCCGGCTCCTCGTGCTCTCCGTCGCCGACGACCCGACCGCCACCGTGCCGCCCCCCGACGTCCTGCACGAGGCCGTCGAAGCGGCCGCCGACGAGGGCCTGCACGTGATCAGCGACGAGACCTGGCGCGACACCCTGCACCGGCCGCGCGACACCGTCCTGATCGGCCCGGCGGAGATGGACCACGCGCGCGTGACCGTCCTCTCCGACCTCTCCGGCGCCTTCCTGCCCCCGGCACTGCCCGCGGCCGTGGCGCGCTTCCCCGACACCGCGGCGGGCAGCGCCCTTCGGGCCCGCACCCTGGACGTCCTCGCCGCGCTCGGCGCCGTGCCCGGGGGCCCGGCCGCCGCGGCCGCGACGTACGCGCTCGGGGAACCGGACGAGATCGGCGAACGCCTCACCTCGGCCGTCCGCCTGCACGCGCGCGTGGCCGCCGCCGCGCAGCGCGCCGTGCTCGCCGCGGGGGGCCTGGCCCGGCCCCCGCAGGCGGGCCGTCACCTCTACGCCGACCTCGGCCCGCTGCGCCCCGCGCTCGCCGCACGCGGCGTCGGCGACGCGCAGGACCTGGAGGACTTCCTCGGCGAACGGCTCGGCATGCCCGCACCGGGCGGCCACCGCTTCGGCGACGAGATCGACGCCCTGCGCGTACGCCTGGTCACGGGGCCGCTGCTCGGCTCGACACCCGACGAACGCATGGCGTCCCTCGCCGCACCCGACCCACTGGAATTGCCGCATGTGGAACGGGCGTTGAGCAGGTTCGGATCGGCCTTCGACGATCTCCGCGCAGAAGCCCAGCGAATGGAGCCTCCTCGGTGACTCAGCAGGCGCAACGGACGCAGCAGATGCAGCAGGCGCAACAAGCGCAGCAGGCGCAAGAGGCAC
The DNA here is from genome assembly GCF_008704495.1 of Streptomyces kanamyceticus. Lineage (NCBI taxonomy): Bacteria > Bacillati > Actinomycetota > Actinomycetes > Kitasatosporales > Streptomycetaceae > Streptomyces > Streptomyces kanamyceticus. Next base: position 1,627,277 of record NZ_CP023699.1, on the reverse strand, counting down.
AGCGAGTGCAGGAGACACAGCAGGCGCAGCAGATGCAGCAGATGCAGCAGACGTGGCAGACACAGGGGGCGCAAGAGGCACAGCAGGTGCAAGAGGCGCAGCTGCAGACGGCCGTGCGGCCGGTCTCCCCGCACGCGCCCGCCCCGCCGCACGCCCCCGGCGGGATCCGCCGGTGGCCGAAGTCGTTCGCCGACCGGCTCACCGCCCCCCTGCCCGGCCTTCGCGCCTTCGCGCGCTTCGCCCGTGAGGGCGCCCTGCGGCCCCGCCCCGACGGGCTCGCCGACATCCAGCGACTGCCCTACGACCCCGGCCCGCTGCCGCGCGTCGACGCGGGCACCGTCGCCGTCACCTGGGCGGGCCACGCCAGTTGGGTGCTGCGCGTCGGCGGGCTCACCGTCCTCACCGACCCCGTCTGGTCCCGCAAGATCCTCGGCACCCCGGCCCGGGTCACCCCGGTCGGCGTCGCCTGGAGCGCCCTGCCGCGCGTCGACGCGGTCGTCATCAGCCACAACCACTACGACCACCTGGACGCCCCGACCCTGCGCAGACTCCCCAGGGACACCCCCGTCTTCGTACCCGCGGGACTCGGCCGCTGGTTCACCCGCCGCCGCTTCAGCAGGGTCACCGAACTCGACTGGTGGGAGGGGGCCGAACTGGGCGGAGTGCGCTTCGACTTCGTGCCCGCGCACCACTGGTCCAAGCGGAGCCTCCTGGACACCTGCCGCACGCTGTGGGGCGGCTGGCTGCTCACCGACGCGCGAGGGCAGCGGGTCTACTTCGCGGGCGACACCGGATACGGCCACTGGTTCGAGCGGATCGGCGCCCGCTACCCCGGCATCGACCTCGCGCTCCTTCCGATCGGCGCGTACGACCCGCGGTGGTGGCTCAGCGACGTGCACTGCGACCCGGAGGAGGCGGTCCGCGCCGCCATCGACCTCGGAGCGCGGCGGATGGCGCCCATGCACTGGGGTACGTTCCTGCTCTCCGCCGAGCCGGTGCTCGAACCGCTCACCAGGGTGCGTACGGCATGGGAGAAGGCGGGCCTGGACCGCGAGGACCTGTGGGACCTGCCGGTGGGGGCGTCGCGGGTGCTTGCCGCTTGAGGTCTCCGGGCCCGGGGGCCCGGGGGTCTCCGGGCCCGGCGCTAGGCCGTGTGCCTCCGGAGCCTGCGCCACACCGAGGGCGCCACGCTGATCAGGACCGTCAGGCCGATCGCCACCGCGACGCCCTGCCACGGCTCCTCGAACAGGGAGCCGCCCAGGATGCCGATCAGCTGGTACGTCGCCGCCCAGGCCAGACACGCGGGCGCGTTGCCGCGCGCGAACCTGCGCAGCGGCAGCTTCGCCATCAGGCACGCCAGCATCACCGGGATCCGGCCCGCGGGGACGAGCCGGGACAGCACGAGGACGAGCACGCCGTGGTCGTCGAGCTTCTCCTGCGCCTGCCGCAGACGCTCCTCCGGCGCCCGGTCGCGGATCGCCGCGAGCCAGCGCGAGCCGTTCTTCGAACGCATGCCGCGCTGCCCGAGCCAGTACAGGCCCATGTCGCCGATGAACGCCGCGAGCGCCGCCACACCGAAGACGATCAGCAGCGCGAACGGCGCCGTCTGATGGAAGGCGACCACCGCCGCCGAACTCACCAGCGCGCCCGTCGGCACCACGGGCACCAGCGCGCCGATGACCACCAACAGGAACAGCGAGGGATAGCCCACCGCCTGCTGCGTGCTCTCCGGCGTCACCTGGGACGCCGCCGCCCACATCACTTGGCGACCTCCGGCCGGACCCGCTCGCCGTGCGCCAGCCGGTGCACGCTCACCTCCGGCGCGAGACGCGCCGCCTGGCGCACGAACTCCTGGCCCGGCGCGTGGAACTCATGGGGGCGCACGGCGTCCATCCCGATCGGCCAGTACGTGCCGTAGTGCACCGGGACCGCGCTGCGCGGCGCGATCCGGGCGAGCGCCTCGGCGGCACGGGAGGGGTTCAGATGGCCGTGGCCGAGGTAGGGGCCCCAGCCGCCGACCGGCAGCAGCGCCACGTCCACCTCGCCGACCTCCGCCGCCATCCCGTCGAAGAGCCCGGTGTCGCCCGCGAAGTAGGTGCGGGCCTCACCGCTCACCACGAAACCCAGCGCGGGGGAGTGGTGCGGGCCCACGGGCAGCCGCCGTCCGTCGTGCAGCGCGGAGACCACGCGTACGACGACGTCGGCGATCCGTACCTCGTCGCCCGGCACGACCTCGGTGAAGCGCAGCTGGGGCAGCCTGCGGGCGAGCCCCGGCACCGAGCGCGCGGCCCCGCGCGGGACCAGCGCACGCGTGCCCGGCGTGAGCCGCGCGAGCGACGGTACGTGCAGATGATCGGCGTGCAGATGCGAAAGGAGCACGACGTCGGCGACGGCGGCGCCCGGCGGTGGCGGTGCGCCCCTGCGGCGCCGCAGATGCGCCAGGCGGCGCGCGAACAGGGGGTCGGTCAGTACGCGGACGCCCGAGTCCTCGACCGTGCAGGTGGCGTGGCCCCACCATGTGACCTCGACGGGCACCCGGTTCCTCCTTCGTGCGACTGTCTCCGAGCCTACGGCGGGTCGCGGCCGCCCCTTTCCGCACCGGTACAAACCGGACCGCGCGGCTACGTATGTAGCCATGAGAGTAGCCATGAAAGGTGAGGCCTGAGACGGGGGTCGGCGCGGCTGAGTCGATTGCATGCGGCCTCTGTCAACGGCGTGGCGGCAATCAATGAGATCCGCTGGTGAGAGGTGCGGCCGACGGCTGTGGCGCGTTCTGCGGCGGCAAGGCCAGAGGGCTGCGGAACGCGGCAGCGGGGCTGAGGCTGATGACCAGCCTCAGCCCTGGGGAGATTCTCCCTTTGCCTCTGTGCCTATGAGGGAAGCCGCGGGGGAGTGCGGAGGGGGTGCGGTCGTTACGCCGCGTTGTAGACGAGGGGCGGCTTCGGCCGCGCTGTCAGGCTAGCGGCCACTGCACCATGCGTCTCGGCGTGGTCCTTCAGAAGGTGGCTGTACGTACGCCGTAGCTCCACAACGGAGTCGCCCACCCAAGCGGCCACGGTGTGCTCGGGGATTCCGCCCTGGAGGCATGTGGAGATGAAGGTGTGTCGGAGGTCGTGGAAGGTCGGAAGGTTGCCCTCCTCGTCCTTGATGCCCAGCTTCAGCAGTGTGGGCTTCCATAAGCCGTCATTGAGGGAGGTGCGGCCCAGAAGGTAGTTGCGCGGCGTCCAGAAGAGTGCGCGGGCCGAGCCACGCTTGCAGTCGTCGATCTTCTTCTTGTGTGCCCACAGAACGGTCTCCGTGGCTCGTGGCGGGTAGCGCTCCATGTACTCCTGCAGGGCTTCCAGGAGGTACGGAGGCATCGGTACGTCTTTCGAGCTGAGGCGCGGGCTGGTCTTGAGGCGGTCCACGAGGAGGCGCTTGTGGCTGGTCTCCTTGTTCCTGAGCACCTGTCGACGCAGGGTAAGCAGGCTTCGGCCGGAGTCGATTACGTCGTCACACACACCGAACGCCTCTGCCTGCCGGGTGCCACAGGCGAAGCCGAGCATGGGGATGATGCGGTAGCGCTCGGGAAAGGCGTCGTAGATTGCCCAGCACTCGTCCGGGCTGAAGACGTATGACGTCGATTCGCCTACGTAGGGGCCGTCGATCTCGTAGGTGGGGTTGGTAGTGATCTTCCCGTTCTGCAGGGCATCCTTGATGACCATCTGGAAGACCTTCCAATGCCCCTCCGCAGTGGAGTTGGCGATGCGCTCGTTGGCCTCCATCTCGTGGACCCAGGCTTCGACCTGAGCCCTCTTGATAGCTCGTAGGCGCTGGTTGCCCCAGCGCGGATTGAGATGGAGGCGGATGGCTATTTCGTAGTTCTCACGGGTGGTCCCCTTTGCCCGACGTCTGCTGAGCCAGTCAGCCGCCCACTGTCGGAAGGTGAGGTTTGCTTCGACGGGTTCCAGGGCCACGCCAGGAGCCATTCCGTCCAGGACTGCCTGAGCCTGAGCCTGAGTTAGGCCGACGGACTCGGGAATCGTGGCGCGGGTGCGCTTGCCCTCATCGTTCGTGAGGTTGTAGGACCAGCTGTGACCGCAGCCGCCCCTTTTGGGTCTGTTCTGGTCGGGACAGTCGCACCGTCTATAGGCAGTGGGCTTGCGTGCCACGGGGCGCCTTTCGTGATCTTGATCGATTCTCGGGTGGCTCCCTGGCCAGGGGAGTTGGACTCTACGTAGGTGCAGCCATGGCTGGTCAAGCCCGTCGGGAGGGGGCGGAGGGGTCGATGGTGCTCCTTCCCCTCCGGTTCTAACTCCCTTGTCGGCGTGGTGAATTCACTCCGTGCGCGTGTCGATCCATGCCTCGAAATCTCGCTCCCGCACGCGGAGAATGCGGTCGCTGATGCGCACGACGGGGATGTCCCAATTCCTGTAGTTATCGAGGACGGTGCGCTTTGTTACTTCCATCCGCTCGGCAATCGTTTCGAAGCTCAACAATGAATTTGAACCACCGCGAGGCATAGTCTTCCTTGCATATCCGTAGCTGTCCCCGGCGCGCCGATCCGGCCGGATGGAGCCGGTTGGATTCAGCCCGGCACTGGTAGGTACGTGGGTCAGCGGAATCTGTTAGACGCCCCCAGGGAAGCCCGGCGGGCTTGTCGCCTGGCACTGTCAACCTCGAATTCGCCGAGCGCGAGTCCAGCACATATCGCTGAGCCGAAGGCCCGCGACCGGTCGGCGGGCCCGCGGAGGTCGGCGAGAGGGCTGTCGGGATTGTGCCGCCGCGCCAGCCATCCAGCCCGGTTCTCCGCCAGGGTGCCGAGCTGTGGGTGCTTCGGTTGCTGGCAGGGCCCGGGCGGGGAATCACGCCGTACACGAGCCGGAACCCGTACAGGTGCCCCGGCACCGTGCCCCGTCCGGCAAAGACGCCGCGTGGAATCTCGCGTGCCCCGTGTTGGAGCCCGGCGATCCAGGACCAACAACCCGACACGGACGAGTGCGGTGGACCTTCGCCCAGTACCGGGTTTGCACCGACTCATCAGTGAGCCAAGACTCCCACTCCACAGCAGGGATGAGTAGCGAGGGCGGCTCACCGATCAGCGCGCGCTGCTCCGGCCGCTCCTCCTCTGGCGCGGGCCCGGACTCGTCCACCGCCGACGGCGGGAACAGGCCGGGCCCGACGCCGTCTTCAGGCAGCATCGGTCCGGCGGCCGTCCGAACCCTGGACCTCCCCGGCGGCCGCTGCCGGAGCCGACACCGCTGTCACCGCGGAACGAACAGTGCGTGAGCGGCGGGTCCGCGGGCGTTTTGCGCGAGCGCGCAGTGACTCGATGATCTCCTTGGCCCGGGCCGCGGTAACAGGCTTCGCCTCGCGCTCCAGTTCCTCGGCCGGTACGCCGAGGAGCCCGGAGACAAGCCTGGCGTCGTTGTCGAAGAGCCGTAGAGCCGCCGCTGCCGCTTCGCGGGCCGACACATCAGCCGACTCCTTCGTCGCTGCCGCCTCCGCCGCGGCCTTTCTCGCCGTCAGGACGTTCGCTGCCGCCAGCTCACGAGTCTTTGCCTGGAGCGCCTCAATCGCCCGTACCCGGCGCCGGAGTTCGGCCGCACTCACCCCTGCTGACGATGCGGTGGTCATCGGCCCTCCCCGTTGAAGTCGTGATCGTGCGCAGTCGCGGCGAGCACCTTGAGGCCCGACCTCATCAGCTGCCGTGCCAACTGATCGGCCGCTTCACGCAATTCGTCGTCCGTCAGGTCCTCCACCTCTTTGAAGGCCGGATGCCAGCGGCCGTCGGCGACCTGGTGGTGCACGACGTCCTCCATCTCTCCGATCAGGGCCTGGACGGCTTCCTCGATCTCGACGCGATACTGCTCGGAATGCCTGCTCATGGCGCGCACGGTAAGCACGGGGCCGGGAAGAAGTCCCATGAAAGCGTCATCGGCGCCGACCTCACGACCTCCATGCCTCCGGCGGGTCCTCCCTCGGAGGGGGAGGGGCGAGTCGTTCGGCTGCGGCGCCGTCGTGGTCGAAGTGAAGGGCGGGGTTCCCTCCTCGATCGGCCGTCCCAGCTTCGCGCACCGCGCCGCAGGGACCAGCAGGCCCCGCAAGTTCCCTATAGGTGCCGCTGTCGCCGTCCATCCCGGCGACGGCCACCGGCCCGAAGACCACTGGACCGGCGTCATCGAAGAGCACCTGTTCCGGAACAACGGCAAGCCACGAAGGCTGACCAACGTCCGATGCACCGACCCCCGAGGATTCCTGAACAACCGCGTTGACCACGTGACCACCGTCGAGACACGGAAACCGCGTCCCCTGAATCCCAAGTAGCCCCGGGTGGCCGGTCTGGAGGAGGGCAACACCTCCAGACCGGCGAGGCCCCGAAAGGGAAGCGGACACCCCCTTCGGGGGCGACAGCAACAAGCCCCGGTGCGTTCACCGCCGCTGGCCGACTCCGCCGCAGGCGGCTCCGCCAGCCACCGCCGGGCACCGGGACGGACGCGATCGACGAGGTCGATCCCGACGGAGCACGTTTCCGGCGGACGACCCACGACGATGTGGCCTTCGTCGGCCAGGTCAGCGAATACCTCGCCTGATCCAGCGGATCACGTGGAGAGCTGGATGCTCGGCCAACGGGCACGTCCGGTTCGGCGGGCGGGGATGGGAAAACCGACACCGGAAACGGTGCACGGCGTCTCGTCCCCGACCCAACACATGGAACTCGACCGGCGAGGCGCCGAACTCCTCTTTCAGGTCCTAACCGAACGCGAGGAGAAGAACAGCGTCGCTATCGCCTCCAACGAATCCTTCTCCGGCTGGACCAAGACCTTCACCGACCCACGACTCTGCGGCGCCATCGTCGACCGCCTCACCTTCGGCAGCAACATCATCGAGACCGGAACCGACTCCTACCGCCTCGCCCAGACTCGAGCCCAACAAGCCGACGGCTAACCAGTTTCATTCCCCCTGGCCGCCTCGACGTCGGACCACACTGCAAGCTCCCCACCCGGCAACGACACGAACCGCCAGTCTCCTGGGCCGGTCACCTGCCAAGCTTCAAACGCCGGATCGGCCACGCAGACCAGATGCAGCCCGTTGTCGAAGACCAGCCGCAAGGTTCCTGTCTTGAAAGCCACAGCCGACAAGATCTTGGCTCCGAACAAGGCCAGCGCCGCCGCCGCATCCTGCTGCCCCGGATCCATCATTTGTTGCGGACTGCCCCCGCCAGCAGAGCCCTGAGACAGCTGGCACGGGCCTTCCAGAACAACCCAGGCATCCGACCCCAGCTGAAGCGACAGCTGATAGTCGACGCTGATCTTGGTGACCTCCAGGCCCCGAAGGCCCAAGATCCAACGGTCCTCATGCTCGGCGAAGGCAGATTCATTCACCACCGCACGATGCACTGTCACACTCCCGCCATGCCAGTCAGATCCGCTTCCAGGCACCTCACAGCTACCGCCAGGTGGGGCCAAAACTCACTGGTGATCAACGCCTTTCCGACGCCCAAGTGGGGCCAAAACCCGCTCCTAAACGGGGCCACCGCTGATCCGTCAGGCCAGGTAGACCATCCCCGCGAATACGGAGAGCAGTCAGGCTGGCAACCGCACATCCACGCGATCGTGGGTTCATGCCCGCTGCGCGGGGAGCAGGATGGCCTGTGGCGACGCGTCAAGCTCATCCCGGGGCCATCCCTGCGGGCGCGGGGAGCAGTAAGCCGGTCGTGAGACCGGCTCCCTCAACCGGGGGACCGACCCCGCGGGCGCGGGGAGCAGCCCCGGCCCTGCGGGGTGCACAGTGAAGGGCGGGGACCAACCCCGCGGGCGCGGGGAGCAGGAGGACACCGGCGCGGGCGGCATCGGCCCGCTGGGAACATCCCCGCGGGTGCGGGGAACAGCCGAACCCTCCGGGGCCGGACGCGGAGGTCTTGGGAACATCCCCGCGGGCGCGGGGAACAGACCGCACGCGGCACGGGCACCGTGCTCGGCCGGGGGCCAACCCCACGGGTGCGGGAGCAGTCCTCCTACGAGGATCGCGCAGGCCAGGTCTGGGGACCAGCCCTGCGGGCGCGGAGAGCAGCCCACCCCGTCCGAAGCCAGCGCCGACGGGGACCAACCCTTCGGGCGCAGGGAGCAGGCGCGCCGCAACGCGGCGGTGGGCTGGGACGAGGGACCAACCCCGCGGGCGCGGGGAGCAGCAGATCGAGGCGGGACAGATTCAGATGCCGAAGGGTCCATCCTCGCGGGCGCGGGGGAGCAGAGCGGCCCCAGCAGTACGTCACCGCCGCGTAAGGGTCCATCCCGCGGGCGCGGGGAGCAGGGGCCGTACGCGGAGGACGAGTTGGCGCTCGCGGGACCAACCCTGCGGGCGCGGGGAGCAGGAATCCCTGGAGGAACGCCTCGACTTGGAGGCGGGACCAACCCCGCGGGCGCGGGGAGCAGCAGATCGAGGCGGGACAGATTCAGATGCCGAAGGGTCCATCCTCGCGGGCGCGGGGGAGCAGAGCGGCCCCAGCAGTACGTCACCGCCGCGTAAGGGTCCATCCCCGCGGGCGCGGGGAGCAGGGGCCGTACGCGGAGGACGAGTTGGCGCTCGCGGGACCAACCCTGCGGGCGCGGGGAGCAGGAATCCCTGGAGGAACGCCTCGACTTGGAGGCGGGACCAACCCCGCGGGCGCGGGGAGCAGACCCCGGGCACCACGCGCGTGCGGATCCAGCAGGGTCCATCCCCGCAGGCGCGGGGAGCAGTCGATCTCTGAGAAGGACCGGCGCTCTTCCTCGGGTCCATCCCCGCGGGCGCGGGGAGCAGGGTGGTTCCCCAGCGTCTCACTCGTCACGACAGGGTCCATCCCCGCGGGCGCGGGGAGCAGAGCCGGAATCCGCGGCCGCCCTCGGAGGGCGGGGGACCAACCTCGCGGGCGCGGGGAGCAGGACACCGGGATCGAAGACGAGGACCTGTGGCGGGGACCAACCCCGCGGGCGCGGGGAGCAGCAGATCGAGGCGGGACAGATCCAGATGCCGAAGGGTCCATCCCCGCGGGCGCGGGGAGCAGTCGACGAGGTCTCCGCCGCGCGTGCGCACCGTGGGTCCATCCCTGCGGGCGCGGGGAGCAGTTGCCCGTCAGCAGGCCCTGCGCGAGGGGCTTGGGACCAACCCCGCGGACGCAGGGAGCAGACTCTGAGTGATATCCACGATCCCACCTGCAAGGGACCAACCCCGCAGGCGCGGGGAGCAGTAGCTCGCCGAGTGGCACGCCGCCCTCGATCAGGGACCAACCCTGCGGGCGCGGGGAGCAGCTCCTCCGCCTCGGCTCCGCACCGGCGGCATTCGGGTCCATCCCCGCGGGTGCGGGGAACAGCCGAACCCTCCGGGGCCGGACGCGGAGGTCTTGGGGACACCCCCGCGGGCGCGGGGAGCAGATCTACGAGGACGGCGAGACCGAGCAGTTCTGGGGACCAACCCCGCAGGCGCGGGGAGCAGGGGCTGGTGCCGGAGCAGCGGCGGCCGGTGGTGGGACCAACCCCGCGGGCGCGGGGAGCAGGCAGCGGCCATCGTCGCCGTCATCAGCGCCGTGGGACCAACCCCGCGGGCGCGGGGAGCAGCTCCTCACCCCCGGCACCACCTGGTGGGAATGGGGGCCATCCCCGCGGGCGCGGGGAGCAGCGTACCCACGCGTGGACATACACCACCCCGCCGGGACCAACCCCGCAGGCGCGGGGAGCAGACCCACCAGCGGGTTGCCTGGAGGGTAAGGGCGGGAGCAACCCCGCGGGCGCGGGGAGCAGACATCGAGGTTGAGTTCGGCTCTTCCTCGACCGGGACCAACCCCGCGGACGCGGGGAGCAGCGCATCTGGGACCCGACGGTGCCGCCCGCCGTGGGACCAATCCCGCGGGTGCGGGGAGCAGCGGGCGTTGTCCCGCAGGCCGCGCACGGACTGGGGACCAACCCTGCGGGCGCGGGGAGCAGGCGGGCAGGGCGGCGCTGAGGCTGTCCCCGCTGGGACCAGCCCCGCGCGCGCGGGGAGCAGCTTGTTCGCGGCGGCCTCGTTGAGGGTGATGCGGGACCAACCCCGCGGGCGCGGGGAGCAGCCGCCGGTCTTGTCGTGCCAGACGGAGAGGGCGGGTCCATCCCCGCGGGCGCGGGGAGCAGTTGGCCCGCACGATCTCCGCGTAGTGCGCGCCGGGACCAACCCCGCGGGCGCAGGGAGCAAGGGTCGTGCACACGGAACAGGTGCTGCAGTTGGGGACCAACCCCGCGGGCGCGGGGAGCAGGGAGGCGGCCGCGTTCGCAACGCTCTTGGCGAGGGACCAACCCCGCGGGCGCGGGGAGCAGGCGCGGGTCGGGCATGGTCACACTCCAGTTCGGGGACCAACCCCGCGGGCGCGGGGAGCAGCACGCCACCCTCAACGAGGACACCTGGTGACCGGGACCAACCCCGCGGGTGCGGGGAGCAGGCTCGGTGGCCTGCATGTTTGTCGTAGCGGAGTCTGAAGGCTCAACGCTTTCACCGAAACAGGCGTAGTCACCCAAAATGGGACTCCGTTAGTCGTCGGGGAAGCGCAGTCGGTGCATGGCGCGGGCCACGTCCAGGCGGCTGCGGCGGTTGGCCCAGCGTGCCGCTTGAGCCTCGGTGAGGTGGGAGGAGCTGGTCAGGGCCCGCCCGGAGGCGTAGTAGCGCACGCCCTGTTCACCGACCCACACCACGCCCGCGCCGCTCTCGCCGAGCACGCTCATTGCCTGGTGGGTGATGCGGGTGCCGGGGCCGAGGAGGAGTGTGCCGATGGTCGCGGAGGGGATGTGGGTGGTGCCGTCCGCGTCCTTGGCGGTGATGGCGTTGGCGTCGCGGTGGATGGTGCAGCGTTCCAGGTAGACGAAGGAAGCTCGGTCGGCGATGCGGGTGAGGTCGCGCGGACCGCTGGCCGGGCGCTGGCCGGGGGTGTTCACCGGGCTACTCCGCCGGGGCGAGCGTCATCAGGCCACAGCCATACGCCTTGGCCTTGCCCAGGCCTTGGGTGAGGATGCGGCGCAGCGCAGGGGGGTCGGTGACTTCCAGGCGGCCGTTGTAGGTGACGGTGGTGAGGGTGACCCGGTTGGGGCGCTTTTGGTCGGTGCTGCGTTTGCCGAAGTCGAGGCTGCGCTGGTCGCTGACGGTGATCTGGTGTTCGTCGCCGTGTTCGGTGTGCCGGTGGTCGGCGGGTTTGGTGATCACGCGGAATCCGGAGGCTTCCTGGCGCTGCAGCAGCCAGCCCAGTTGGTGTTTGGGGGTCAGGTGCGCGGTGCGTTTGGTGGGTACGCCGTCGCGGTTGCGGATGCTGTGTACGGGGTTGGCGGTGAGACGGAAGTTCCACACGCTCTTGTTTTCGAGGCGGTCGAGGAAGGGCGCGTAGTGGTAGGTCTGCCAGCCCGGTGTGCCGGCGGCGGCCGCGGCGGGCCAGCCCGCCTGCTCGACGAGGTGGGTGAGGTCGGGGCGCTGGGGGCCTACGACGTAGAGCATGACCTCGGCGGCCGCGTTGCGGTCGATGCGCCACAGGATCCGCGGGGCATCGGGGGCACTGGGCAGGATCTGCGGGAAGGAGCTCATCACGCCCGCGTGCAGGGCCTGCGGTGAGGAGAGCAGTTGCCTGCTGGCCGGGCGCGCGGTGTTGACGCGGAATCGGGTCAGGAACATCAGACGTCTTCCAGGAGGCTGGTCGGATCGTGCGGCGGAACGCCGCGGCGGGCGGTGGCCGGCTGGGCATGGGGATTGGTGACGGTGACGGTGCGGTTCTGCACGGTGCGCAGGGCGTAGCGGCGGTGGCGGGGGTCGAAGCTGAGGGGCTGGTCGCGCAGTGTGTCTGCGGTGAGGGAGTCGGCCGTGTCGCCGCCGCGGGTCTCGGTGAGGACGGGCAGGGCCACCGTGGTCTCCTGCCGGTGCCGCCTTTGGTGCCATTCGGCTGCGTGCCACGGTTCCGCGGCCAAGACGTCCTCCAGGGCGCCGGTGGAGTGGACGCCCAGGTTGAGGGGGCGGGAGGGCGGGCAGGAGCGGCGGCCGAGGAAGGGCAGGTAGTGCGGGCAGCGCAGTGCCGCGTCCAGCTCCGCGATGAGGTCGGCTGTGCCTTCCAGGGCGGCGACGAAGACCGCGTCGGCCAGGTAGTAGCGGTCGGAGATAGGCATCGCCTGGCCGGTGTCGGGGTGGTGGGCGGTCTGGAAGTCCCTTATCCGCGTGCCCGGTTGGTCGATGCGCACCCCGAAGCGTAGGGCGGTGAGCGCGGTGAGGTCGGCGGTGCGCTCCAGGCCCTGGGCGGCGGCGAGCAGGCCGATCACGCCGCTCTTGGTGGGGGCGTTCTCCGTGGTGCGCCGGGCGAAGCGGGCCGAGGCCCCCCACGCCTGCAGGGGACCGGCCAGTTGCAGGGCCAGGACACTCATCCCCGCTGCTCCAGGCGTTCGGCGACGGCCGCACCGACGCTCTCCACGAGCTTGTTCAGGCTGGGGACTTCGGTGCCCAGGCCGGAGATCTTCGCAGTGGCCGAGCCGATGCGCAGCACCCAGGTGGCGGCGCTCTCGTCGCCGTAGGCGCGTTCGAGCTCGGGGATGTAGTCGGCCAGGCGCGTGCAGGCGCCCTCCATGTGGCCGCCCGACTCGTCGGCGGGCACGGGCTTTTCGAAGGCGGAGACGAAGCTGATGGGGCGGGCCGCGCGGAGCTTGATGATGACGGCGTCGGGCAGCGTGTGGTTGCCGAACGTGTTGATCTTCCCGGTGGGCAGGGAAGCGACGAAGCCGTCCACGAACGCCTCAACGGCCCGGCGCACGGGGGTGGCCGGGGACTTGTCGGCGGCCAGGCCCTTGCCGAGATTGCGTTCCAGCAGGTCGACGTCGACGGCGGCGTAGCGGTAGAGGGTGGCGGAGTTGAAGTCGACGGTGCCGATCATTCCGGCGCCCGGCTCGGCGCCCGTGTTGCGGTCATCGACCGCGGTGAAGTAGTCCGATTCCACTTCGGCGCGGTGGACGCTGAGGGCATGGGCGACCTGGGCCGCGGCGTCGACGTTGATGTCGGTGGAGTCGGCGACCATGCGGCCGAACAGGGCGATGTCGACGGAGTGCTGGGTGTCGGCGATCTGCTTTGCGCGGGCCTTGTGCTCCTTGTTCTTGAAGAACTCCTTGATGTCGCCTGCGCCTTCGACGGCCAGCTCGGCCAGCCCGCCGATCTGGCGGGCGCTGAGGAACATCAGGTACGAGGAGGCGGGCGCGGGCTCGGCGGTGCCGTTCTTCTTCGCCGCCTCCGCCTGCCGTTTGGGCGGTTCGATCTTGGAGCCGGTCGCGGTCTGGAGCGTCTCTGCGGCGATCTTCAGGGCCTGGGCGGGGTCGATGGATTCATCCAGGGCGGTGATGTGCTCGGCGAGCAGCTCGGCGACACGCTTGGTGCGCACGCCCAGTTCGGCCGGGTCCAGGAGGGCGGCGAAGTAGCGGCGGGTGGCGCGTTTCCAGGCCTGACTGGAGACCCGGGCGCGGGTGACCCCGCCATAGACGGCGGACTTCGGGGCCCCGGTGTCGTCGCGGTTGAGGTTGCTCGGCGGGACGTTCTGCAGCGCGTGCACGTCGAGGATGATGCGGCTGGTCACGGCGTGTCCTTCGGGTCGGTCTCGTCAACGGCACTGTTGTCGGCACCGTCGGTGGGAGTGCTTGTCTGGGGGCGGTAGGCGTGGAAGGAGCGCCCCCAGGCATCCCGGACGGCCGCGCGGCGGTGGGGGTACTGCCAGGTGTGGAGCTGGTCGGCCAGCAGGGCGTAGTCGAGGCTGATCTCCTCGCGCCGCAGCAGGGTCACCACCTCCCGCAGCCGGACGGCCAGGGCGTCCCAGGTGGGTGCCGCGCCGACCCGTACGAAGCGTTTGCGGACGGGGTCGTCAATCTCGTTGCCGGGCATGAGGCGGCGCACGGCCCCGCCCAGGCCAAGGCCGTCCCGACGGTGCATGGGCCGTTGGCGGGACTGCTGATGCAGGGCCCACAGGGTCAACGCGGCGTACGTGGCGTTCTGGGCACGGGTCTGCGCGGCCTCGCCGCTGAACTGGGGGTCGGCGGACAGCTCCGTCAGGTCGATCAGGGCCCAGAGGTCGGGGACGGCCATCGGAGCCCGGCCCGCACCGCGGCGCAGCCGGGCCAGGGTGGCGACCGCGTCGGAGCGGTCGGCGAGGTGGCCCTGCTGGAGACGGCGGATCTGGCCGTCCACCAGAGTGCCGACGCTGCCGAGCGCGGCGCGGGATGAGGTCTGGGTGGTCATGCGGACACCTTCCGGGGACGGCCGCCCGGCGACTCCTCGGACCCGGGGGCGGGGGGTGAGGCGAGCGGCAGACATGCGTTGAGCCTGGTGCGGAAACGCAGGTCGGCCGAGGCTGAGTTGAGCCACAGCTGGCCGCCCTTAGCCAGCTCGATGACCCGCCCCTGCCGGGCGGCCTCGCCCGCCTGCGCGACGAGTTGGGCGCCAATGCGGGCGAGCGTCCGGCGCGCCGTCTGTTGCCACTGGGCGCGGGCCTGCTGGGGATCATCGCCAGGGTGGAGGGCGGCCAGCCAAGCCCGGTAGGGGCCATCGAGGGCGCCGAACCCCAGGTCGCGGGCGGTGTCCTTGGGAGCCTCCACCTCGCTGCCGGACGCCTGCGCGAGGGCGGCGGCCAGCGCGCCGAGCGCGGTGACGGCCGTCTCCGCATCAGCCACGGCATCCACCGCGCACTGCCCCAGACCGCGGTCGGCCTCGCTGAGCAGGACCACGGACAGCGTGACGGCGTCCTCCGTGATCTCGTCGACAACGGACTGCTGAGTGCCGTACACCACGCCGTAGGTGCGTATCCGGATCAACATCCGGTCAGGCAGCACCCGTTCATTGATCAGACGGGCGATCCAGTCGACCAGGCCGGGCCGCAGCCGGGAGGGCGGCTCACCGCGCGGCGCGGTGTTGTGATCGCGCGGGGCGATGAGCGCGGCCAGGCCCCGCCAGGCAGCGCGGGCCGGGTCGTGCTCCTGCGGCATGTACACCAAAGCCTGCTGGTGCTTCTTCTCCTGGGCCTGGCTGCGCCGCCAGCCGGACATCGGCTCGAGCCCCTGCCGGTTCTGCGGGGGGAGGGGATCACCGTAGGTGAGTACGACGCCGTGCACTCCGTCGGCGTCCGCGTGCAGCAGCAGGCGGCGCGACTGCCAGGTGTACAGGTCGCGCACCCCATACGGCCGTAGCGCGAGGTCGGCTGCGGCTCCCGGCCGGGCGGGCCCGCCGCGCCAGGCGGGTCGGTCCTTGCCGCCCACCGCCGTGATGGGGCCGTCGGCGGCGATGAGGTTCAGCAGCAGCGTCTCGCGGAGGGTGGGCCCTTCGGCCAGCACCCCGCCGATGCTGCCTGCCCAGGCCACACCCTGCGGGTAGGCCTTGCCAGCCTTGGCCCTCTCGTCACCGACCACCCCGGTCTTGATCCCGGAGGTGTCGTACGCCTGCGCGTGCACCACCCAACAGGCCGCCTCCGCAAAGGAGATCCTCTTGGCGCCCTGGGGTCGCATCGTGAAGAACAGCGTGCCGTTGGGCACGTCCGCCACGATCCGGTCGAGCGGGAAGACCTCCCCCTTGGCTGTCCGCAGACCCGGCGTCTGGAAGAACGGGGAGACCGGGTGCAGCAGGTCGAACCGCTGTCGATGGGAGTCCAGATAGCCGGGCACCGGCGCGAACGGCTCGTCCGACTCCCACAACTCCGCCCAATCGTCCAGGTCCTGGGGTCCATCCAGCGCGTCATGGAGGATGGCGACCAGCAGCCGCACCAGAGCGAAGTCCTGGGTGGGAACATCACCGGCCAGCCGCCGGACGCTGCCAGCCCGGGCGAAGATCTCCCGTAACGACAGCACCGTCTGGCTGCCATCGAACAGCTGCACCGGCAGCCACGGCCGGTCGGTCAGGTCGAACGACAGCGGACCCTGCGCCGTCTCGGCCCTCTGGTCATGCGTCACGTCGCACCTCAAGCCCGTCGTTGGGGGAGTAGCTGAGGACGAACCCTGCCAGGCAGGTCTGACAATCGCTGTGAACAGGCAAAATAAGCTCCCCTGCCAGCCACGGACTCTGCTTGGTCTGCCATGCCGGTACGCAGAACTCCTCCAGCTCGGCGATCACTTGATCGACGACCTTGGGATGGGAGAGCTGCAGCGGCAGCCGCAGTCCGCACGCCGCCGCGGCCTTCGCCGCCCGCGCCGACGGCACCGCGTCCAGGGGCAGCGGCAGAGCGCCCCGGCCCTCGCCAATCCACTCCGGCGTCGTCAGCGAGCCGTCCGCATGCTGCTGGACCAGGAGAACCTCCAGGCTCTCCTGACTGTCGCGGACTTGCGCCCGCCCGGCCCGGGTGTCGTCCGCATCCCCGGCCCCGCCCGCGACCCAGCCCGTCAGCGCCCGCCCGGCCTTCGCCTGCGCCCCGAGCCGGAACGCGCCGGCACGCTGTTCCTTCAAGTCCTGCTGCCGCTCGTGCTGCGTCCGCGCCTCCTCCATCACCTCGCCCCAGCCCCGCGGCCCCACCGGCCCGTCGCCGTAGGCGTCCTGCACCAGCGGGCTGATGTCCTGCGGCAGCCGCACCGGGCCCACCTCACCCTCAAGATGCGGCTGAAGAACGGCCAGGGAACGCAGCAGCGCGTGCCGCCCATAGACCAACTGCGAGCCGCGCACCGGATCGGGCGGGCCCGTGCTCCAGTCGACACCGGTCACCAAACAGCGCGGCGTACGCAGCCGCTCGGGCCGTGACCCACGCCGATGCCGGTGCAGGCGCCCCATCCGCTGCAGCACCAGGTCGACCGGCGCCAGATCGGTGACCAGCAGGTCGAAGTCGACATCCAGCGACTGCTCGGCGACCTGACTGGCCACCACAATGTGCCGCCGGGGCCGCAGGGTGGGGTCCGGGCCGAACCGGTCCAACAGATCCTGGTCCTTCGCCGCCCGATCCACATCCACGAACCGGGCGTGCGCCACCGTCACCGCGTCCTCGCCGAACCGCTCCCGCAGCACCCGCGCCGTCTCCAGCACCCGGTTCACCGTGTTCCGCACCACCAACACGCACCCGCCATCGACGAGTTCATCCTCCAACCGGTCCGCAAGCACCTCCAGACGATCCACCAACGGCTCGACGCACACCGTGCTGGTGCGCCCGGAGGCCTCCGGGCGCACCAGCAGCGGCTCCTGGCCGGGAGCGACCGCAGTCACCAGCGGATACTCCTGCGCCTTCTCCACCACCTCATAGGCACCCGCCGCGACACCCGCGTAGGCCTCCGCCAGGGCTCGGCGCCGCCCGGCGGGCAGCGTCGCCGACAGCACCACCACCGGCACCCGATAGGCGCCCAGCCACGACAGCACCCGGTCCAGGTAGGAGTTCATGTACGTGTCGTAGGCGTGCGCCTCATCGATGACGACGACCTTGCCCGCCAGCGCGAGATGACGCAGCGCCAGGTGGCGGCTCTTCAGCCCGGCGAACAGCAGCTGATCCACCGTCCCCACGGTGAACGACGCCAGCATCGCCTTCTTGCGTCCCCGCAGCCACTCGTGCGCCACCAGCTCCGCGGGCGCCAGACGCCGCGATGCACCGGGGCGGGGCAACTCCTGTCCGGCCTCGGCGTCGATCGCGGCTATGTGCTGCCGCGAGGCGCGCATCAGCACCTCGAAGTCCTTGTTCAACGCGGCTTTGGAGTGCACCAGTTGAACCGACAGCCGCTTCCCCTCCAGGGTGGGCAGCTGGTCCAGCCAGTTCAGCAGGCGCGGGAACATCGCATTCCCGGTGGCCATCGTCGGCAGCGCGAAGAACACCCCGCCCGCCCCGGCCCTGGCCGCCAATATCTCGGCCGCCGCCAGCGCCGCCTCGGTCTTGCCCTCCCCCATCGGCGCCTCGATGACCAGCAGACCGGGCGTCGCCATCTCCCGCGCCACCTGAACCGCCGCCTCCTGCACGGGACGGGGCGCGGCCCCATCGGGCAGATCGAAGCGAGCGGCAAACAGCTCGGCGGCCGAGCCGTCCGGCGCCACCGGCCGCCACGGCTCGGGCAGCGCCAGCCCGCGCCAGGCCGCCGCAACACGCTCGTCCTGTCCCTGCCCGGCCGCCTCGGGAAAGTACGGGAAAAGATCTCGGTTACTCGCGATCCAGTCCGCGACGATAACCAGTGCCGACAACAGCACCTGCACGGGCTGGGGCAGTTTGACCGCCCGCCAGTCGGCCAGACGATGCCGTACGCCGAACTCTTGGGCACACATGTCGAGTAATTCGACCTGCACTCGCCGCCACAGGGCCGCACTCCCACCGGGAGTCCGCAGCAGCCCGGGATGACAGGCCAGGTCATAGATTTGAGCATCCTCCGGCGGAGCCCCGTGATGCCCACCCAACACGACGGCGAACTGCGCGGTGGCCCGGCCCGGCCACCCGTGCTCCTGCTCCAGCCACTCCTGTAACAACGCCTGCCCGGCCAGCGCGTGGGGCGCCAGTCTCCGCTCCGGCCTCAACTCCCGCTCTGAGCGCATCGCCAGACCCGCCCGGCGCATCGGCTCCGCCAGACCCTCCACCTGACAGGCGAAGGCCGGCGTTGCCTTCCCGATGTCATGCACCCCTGCCAGCCACACCACCAGTCGACGCGCATCCGCCAGGCCCTCTGGCAGCACCTCGGCAACAAGTCGCCGCACCGCTTCGGGCAACCATCGATCCCACAGCAGACCGGCCACCGCAGCGCTGTCGGCCATGTGTCGCCACAACGGCAGCCAGCCATCCGTCCCTGCGTCGTACTTCGCCCACACCTTGCGGGCAGGATCTGAAAGACCTTCGTTGATGCCGTGCGTCATCCGGCTCCGCCGCTCATCCACAACGACATCCAAGTGCAATCCCCGACGCCGATGGGCGGATTCTTCATCTTCCGCTGTCCCGGTTGCGACGATGCTCTCGAAGGGAGCCTCTAGTGGTGAAGTCTCGTCTGGCCAGACGAATGCCTCTCGTGCCGCTTCGTGTTACATGTCCAAATTGATGAATGTGCCGAAAACGACGAAGGGGACCGGGCATCTCTGCAGGTCAATCAGTCTGCTCCCCGCGCCCGCGGGGATGGACCCGACGTCCTGGGCAGGCGCGCGGCCGCCGAACGCTGCTCCCCGCGCCCGCGGGGATGGACCCTCCTCGGCACCGCGTGTGCCGCACTGCGGGCACTGCTCCCCGCGCCCGCGGGGATGGACCCGACGCGGACGCCCTGTTCATCGACGACCTGCTCTGCTCCCCGCGCCCGCGGGGATGGACCCGCGTACCGCACACGGATCCCGTCGGCCGCAGGCTGCTCCCCGCGCCCGCGGGGATGGACCCAAAGCCCTGGCCGAAGGCAAGACGTCCCCCGACTGCTCCCCGCGCCCGCGGGGATGGACCCAGAAGAGGACGCCGCAATGAGCACCCCCGCCCCTGCTCCCCGCGCCCGCGGGGATGGACCCAACAAGGGCGGGGCGAAGAAGTCCACGCACGCCTGCTCCCCGCGCCCGCGGGGATGGCCCCTCCCGGTAGCCGCCCGCCTCCCACTGCGCCATCTGCTCCCCGCACGCGCGGGGGTGGTCCCGACGGCGTCCGCGTTCTGGGCCAGACCGGCAAGTGCTCCCCGTAGGCGGGGGCCCAGTAGGGCGCTGGCCGCCTCCGTCCAGTTCGTGCTCGCTGTACGCGCGGGGCCCCAACGCTATGCGGCCGACCCATGACAAACCGTTCGCAGCACAGGAAGCGACGACACGGCGCCCTGAGCGGTCACCGATATGTAGGCTCTGCAGCCTGCTCGTCGCGCGCCTCGACCACCAGAACGGTGTCGTTCTCCCACACCTCGGGCACATCGAGAGACAGCAGCATGCGGTAGCCGGCCCGCACCTCCTCCACCCACGCGCTGTCCTGCCCCGAGCCCTTGCTGCGGATGCGCTCCTGGTGTGAGTACAGGCCCGCCCTGTCCTCGCGCACGATCACGGGCGGCACGGAGCTCTTTCCAACCTCACGCTGACGCGTGGTGGTGGAGGGCGAGGATGGCCTTCACGATGTTGGTGATGCGGTTGGTGCTGCAGCGGAGCTCCCGCAGGAGCCGCCAGCCCTTGAGGGCCGCCATGGCCTGCTCGCCGAGACAGCGGATCTTGGCGTGGGTGGTGTTGTGGTGGCGCTTCCACCTCTTCAGGCGGCGGCCTCGGAACGGTACCCGGACGGGTCCGCCGGCTCCTTGATACGCCTTGTCCGCCCAGCATTTGAGGCCCGCATCGGTGAGGTCGTCGATGATCCCGTGCTGTCGCGCGGCGGTCAGGTCGTGAGTCGAGCCGGGCAAAGCTGGCGATGCCCAGAGCAGCCGTCCGAACGGATCGGTGAGGACCTGGACGTTCATGCCGTGGCGTTTGTGTTTCCCGGAGTAGTACGGGGTATCGGCGGCGATGCGATCGATGGGCAGCAGGGTGCCATCGAGGATGACGAACGCCTTCTTCTGGATCGTCTTCATCGCATCGGTCAGGGACGGGGCGAGGGCAGACAGGGATGCGATGGCCTCGCGTATGTAGCGGTAGACAGTCGCAATCCCGATACCGAACGCGGCCGCGAGTTGGGTGTAGGTGTCACCGCACCGCAGGTGGGCCAGGGCGAGCAGGGCCTGTCGTGCTGCGGGAAGCCGCCGCCACCGCGTCCCGATGTCCTGGCGCCTGGCTGTCAGTTGTCCGGTCAGAAACCGCAGGGTGCGGCTGGACAGATCAATCGAGGACGGATAGACAAGCACGCGAAGCTCTTGGCGGACACGGGTGATCTTGGTCGAGAACCCGTCTACCAGGAGCTTCGCCATCGCGTAGGTTTGTTCAACTCTCGGTCAGCGCCGCTAGCTTGGAGAGGCTCAGTGGCACGCTGTAGTCCCACCCCAACTCATCGGCCTCTCCCGATCAGGCTACGGCCCCCGCAAGAGTCACAACGGCAACTTCGTTTTACCCGCCGCGAAGATCGGGCCGTTCCTGCCACGGTAGCCACGGACATTCGCGCAACTGCAAATAGGGAGCAAGGGGGATCGCAGTCCGGCTCCGCCTCGCTGCTCGGAAAGGCATCTTCTGGGCGTCACAAAATGGTCCGGATCCTAGTGGAGATCTTGGCCACGCCCCCTCACGATTGGCACGTTGAACACGCGGGCGTGACATGGTCACACAGCAGACCCGTACCGAGCCTGCCGCTCCATGCCGACAGGCATCACGCTCAAGCCAGTGGAGGCACAACGGTGGCAGACCAACTCCTCGGGGACCGCTACCGGCTCTTGCGGCAGCTCGGCGAGGGCGGCATGGGCCAGGTCTGGGAAGCTCGGGACGAGACGTTGGGGCGCCTGGTCGCAGTCAAGTTGATCGCCATGCTGGCCGGGGGCAACAACAAAGGCGATGAAGCGCGAGCCAGGTTCCTGCGCGAGGCACGAATCACCGCCGCGCTGCATCACCCGAACGTCGTGACCGTCCACGACCTCGGGCAAGCGAACGGTGAGAACGGCACAGCACCTTTTCTGGTGATGGAGCTCCTGCGGGGTGAGGCACTCGACGCGTTGGTACGCCGCGGACCTGTCTCGCTGCCGGACGCGGCCCGGTGGGGCGCGCAGATCTGTGACGCCCTGGCCGACGCCCACGAGGCCGGAGTGCTGCACCGCGACATCAAACCCTCGAACGTACTCATCACGGCGACTGGCCGTGTGAAGGTCCTTGACTTCGGTATCGCGCGAGCCGCCGACCCCTACGCGACGGCGAACCGGCTCACTCAGACCGGCTTCATTGTGGGCACGCCCCCGTATATGGCCCCCGAACAAGCGCGCGGCTTCCCAGAATCACGCAGCGATCTGTATGCGCTCGGCTGCCTCCTCTTCGAGTTGATCACCGGGCGCCTGCCGTTCCAAGCTCCCGACGCCGTGGGGTACCTCACTGCCCATCTCACCCAGCCCCCGCCAGCTCCCAGCTCGGTTGCTGCGCACATCCCGTCCGACTGGGACGAACTCGTGCTGACCCTGCTACGCAAGGAACCCGAACAGCGCTACGCAACCGCCGCCGACGTCTCCGATGCCCTCCGCAGGCTGGAAAGCGGCCGTCGACCGGGGCCGGGTGCTATGGGCGCCCCAACCGCAACGCGCGCCAGTCTCGGCGCTACCGCCAGGCTTGGCGCGGCGGGCTCCGAACCTGAGCAGGGTCGGAAGCCAGCTGCGATTCCCTCAGCACTCCCGAGGGTGGGGTTTGAGCTGGTTCGGCGTGGCTACGACCGGGAAGAGGTTGACGTCTACCTCTCGCTGCCTGCCGACGAACGGGGACCAATCCCGAGCTTCAATCTGGTTCGCCACGGCTATGACTGTGACCAGGTCGACGAGTACCTCGGCCGTGTCCGCGTCACCACGGCCGATCCCGGCACCAAGGAAGAGGGGGACGCCGATTCACGACGCCCGGTGGGGTTTGAGTTGGTTCGGCGTGGCTACGACCGGGAAGAGGTTGACGCTTACCTCTCGCTGCCTGCCGACGAACGGGGACCAATCCCGGCCTTCAACCTGAGGCGTCGCGGCTACCATCGTGGCCAGGTCGACACGTACCTCGGTCGCTGACATCGGGCGACAGGTTGGAAAGAGTTCACGGTACGAGATCGCCGGTATTTGGATGCAGTTCGCATCGCCCATCTAAGGAACTGGTGGGCCTTAGCTCGTCACCACGGCCGCCGCGGACGCCTCGACGAGATCGTTCCGGCTGTCGCCGGACCTGGCCGCTGCCGGAGAGGCCGCCAACTTCCGCCGGGAACTGCAGGATGAACCCCATCGACAAGTGCCACCATCACGCCCCACGGTCGACCATGCACGAGGTCGTCAGGCAGAGTTGACGAGTCGCTGAACCTCCGGCGGCAACCCTTCGTTCTCCTTGTGAACAGAGAAGAGAGTGGATTCCGCCGGTGATTGACCGATCGCGATGGCGATGCTCGTGTCAATCCCTTTGACCCTGTAGACATTGTAGGAAGCTGACTGTGGATCAGCCGATTTATGACGGTCGCGACCGTGGTTCTCTCCTACGTCGACGCCATCCACATCGTCACAGGGAATGGAGCGAGCAGTGCCCAGCTTGTCGCCGACGGTGAACTCCATGCGTCCAAGATCCCAATAGGAGCTCCCTTTGAAGGTCACTCCTTTTGCGCAGGATGCAGCTGCTCCCCCGCCCTGCTTCTGTGCTGGTGCGCCTTCTTCCTGATGTCGACGCGGTGTACTGACGCCCTCATCCGACTGCGGCGCGCACCCAGCAGTGAGAATGGCGCCCACAGTAACAACGCTGGCCCAGGTAGGTATTCTTCGTGACTGCACAGGACTTGCCATGAACTACCTCCGTCCACGTGCATCTCCGGGACCTGTCCGAGACAGGTGACGGGCAGCGGCATGCCGCCCTGAGGGTGTGACGTATGAGGCTCTCAGCAGGTTTCATCAAGCCGCCAGGCTGGTCACGGTGGAGATGTCCCGCGACAGTTTTCTGCAGGCAGCCTGGGGTGCTCCCGCGCGAGCCGGGTGGCGCTGAGCCACAACGGTCTACGTTCCGGAGTGATCCGTTGCAGTATGGACGCCGCCACCCGGCCCGCACGATGATGGCGCGGCGGGATCATCCGGCGGAGGTCGGTCTCAGCAGGCCGACTTGGAGCGCAAGACAGCCGTCGACGGTTGTGGCCGAATGAATGAGCTGGTGTTGGTCAGTAGTGCTTCCGGAGGCCAAGGACATCACCCTTGCCCAGGGTCCTGGCCTTTGTGTTGCAGAGGAAGGAGTTGGTGTACATGGTCAGGTTCGAATGCCCGTTGCCGACGTGGGCCATCCCGTATACATGGCCAGCTTCATGCGTGCCGACGGATCGTATGTCGTACTTGTTGGTGCAGGGTCCGGCGACCGGGTCGTTCGTGAAGTCGTAGTCCTTGGTGTTGTAGCGCACGTCAGCCTCTTCGAGTTGGCCGAACGATCCGCCGCCTGTGAAATACCAGGCACATGTCGCTGCCAGAGTTCCAACCGCGAGATCTCCCGCATCCCAGGTGCCGACTTTGTCGCGCTCGGCGCAGCCGGTAGCGGTCATGTCGCTCTCGTAGGTCGTCGTCCCCGCGTAGTCGTGACCCACTGACACCTCGTCAGAAAGTCCGCAGTCGTTGTAGCTCGCAGTTATGTTATTGATGGCATCTGCGAATGCCTTCTGCGCTGCTGACCGAGAGAGCGCGCCAGGCATTCCGCCATCGCCGATGTACCACTTGTAGGTGGGGTACGCCGACCAGTCCAGCCATGCATTCGCCCCGTCATCGCAAGCGTCGGGATCTGCTGCAGGTGCGGGATTATTGGATTCTACGCCTCCTTCGGGCGCTCTAGGTTCGGGGTACCTGATGACCCCATCGGTCGATACTTCGAGTTGGAAATGCTGCGGGTCCGTACCTAGTGCCGAAACTCCCTCGAACGACACCCCCATTCCCGGCTCCGGAATTGTGAGCTCAACCCCCTCGGAGCGCACCATGCGCCCAACGGCCTGGCACTCAACGACAGATGATCCGGAAGGGAGGTCGCTGGGGGACAGTACACCCTGAGGGAGATTACATCTGGCGTCGGCTAACTTTTCACTTGCGGTGGCTTCCCCCGCGCTGGGGGCGAGTGTGGCGGCTGCTCCGAGCGCAAAGCTAACCAGCAGGCTGGTTAGCGCGAAGCTGCGGTGCGGCCTTCCCTCTACTGGCGTGCGAAGATTTCGGAAGAGTGTGAGCATGGGTGGTCCCTCCAATTGGTTTTGCTCGAACGTGCCGTGGCTTCTTTTGTTATTTCCAGGCGCCTCCAACGGGGTATTCCGGATTTGGGTATTGTGATGGATCTGTTGGGCCTTGGGTGATCTGCGCTCAAGCCGCTCGCAGTGCTGCCTCCTTTACTGGCCGTACGGACGGACAGTCTGTACCCGTCCATACGCCCTTGAGAGCGCTATCGAAGTCAGGCCTTCTTAAATACCGCTCAGTGCAGACTGCTAACACGGGTGCGGTTAAGGGCTGATGGGGTCGATGGGGAAGCGGTACATGTACGTTACTGAGCTTCCGGCATAGTCTCTAGGCAAGTTCAGGCCGTCATTGGGGCGCCTATGGATGGGCGTTTTGCCTCACTTGCGGGCGGTATACCGTGGCCTCGCGAATCGAGAAGGGGCGGCGCGCTAGAGCGTAGTGTGTGCTGACGCATAGTCAGGCAGGCGGAGGTAGTCATGCGCCGAATGGCTGCGCTCGGCACATGCTTGCAAGGGGCTGACTTCTGCGTACTTCCGTCCTATTCGCAGCTCAGAGCCATGGAGGTGAAGGGGGAGGCGGTCAGTTCGCCTGTGCGGACCTAAACGGGGACCTGCTACAAACTCCTTGCGCTGCCCAGGAGCGCGAACAGCGCTGAAAATACCCGGAAGAGAGAAACTCTCTAGCCTTCAGTGGAATTCGAACCAGATCATTCCGCTTGAACATGCCGTAATTTGCGAATCTTCCACGGTGGCGCCATTGGTATGAAAAGCTCGAAGAGTGCCTGCCCAGGCGCGGTGACTGGGGCCAGGCGGCCGTTACTCTCAGTCCTCGGTGGGCCGACTGGCTGGGCCGCAACCATCGTCTCCTGGAGTTCCTACGCGGGCCGGGCTTCCCGACGCGGAAGGGCCCCTCGAGTTGATGGCCTTCTTCGCCGTGCACCCCACCAAGCCGTTGGTGCTGCTCTCCGCCGCTGAACTCGCCGACGAGCACGCTCGCCTGCTTGTACAGGTCGACCAGTTGAAGACCGCCGTGACCTCGCACGCCACCGTCGACCAAGCGATCGGCGTCGTCGTCACCCTGGGCGGCATGCCGCCGGAGGGCGCGTGGCGGGTTCTACGTGACGTGTCCCAGCGCACCAACGTCAAGCTGCGCGACGTTGCCGAGCACATCCTGACGTTCGCCCAGGGCGCCGCTCTGCCCGAGCATGAGCAGGCGGAGCTGCACGCGGGCATCGCCCGCTACGCGGTGCTTCGCTCGGACTCTGCGCCTGGCACCAGGGCCACAGCACCGTCACTTAAGTGAGTGTTACCAGCTACGAGAAGACCGCGACGATCTATCTGGCCGGTCTCCGCATCGTCGGCATCTTCCTCTGGTCTGGCCGAGGCGGCATTAGGGGAAGCAGTCGGAGCGCGAGACCGGCTCCGGCGTCAGGGTCACCACAGGCTCAGGGGTCTGCCAGCCGCTGCCACGGCGCGGACGCGATGAGTGATCTGCGCATCGGATTCGCCGAGAGCCAAGCCGTCCCGTATCGCCGAGCCGATGGCCCGCGATCGGCCAGCGGGCCCGCGGAGGTCAGCGAGAGGACTGCCGGGATTGCGGCGCCGCGCCAGCCACTCGGCCCGGTTCTCCGCCGGGGTGCCGAGCCTCAGGTGCTTCGGCTGCTGGCACGAGTGGTTATCGCAGGTGTGGCAGACGGTGGGGCTGTCGTTGCCCCACCCGAGCCGGGGGATCACGCCGTGCGCGAGCTGGTACCCGTAAAGGTGCCCCGGCACGGTGCCCCGCCGAGTCCGGCCCGGAAGCGACGCCGCACGGAAGCTCGCGTGGCCCGTGCTGGAGATCCCCGCGCACCAGAACCAGCACTCCGCCCCCGCCGTGCGGTGGACCTTCGCCCAGTACCGGGCTAGGACCGACTCGTCGGCGAGCCAGAGGGCCCACTCGGCCGCCGGAATGCGTACCGGTGACGGTTCCCCGATCAGCGCGAGCTGCTCGGGCCGATCCTCTGCCGGACCGAGCCCGGCTCGATCCACCGTGGACAGCGGGAACAGGCCGGACCCGGGACCGTCCTCACGCGGCATCAGCGTCGCCGTCGGCCGAAACCGGGGCCGCCGCCGCAACAGCCGGAGCCGACGTTGAGGACTGCGATGCCGTCGACCGGGAAGAGCGTGAGCGGCGGGTCCGCGGGCGTTCCGCACGAGCGCGCAGTGACTCGATGATCTCCTTGGCCCGGGCCGCGGTAACAGGCTTCGCCTCGCGCTCCAGTTCCTCGGCCGGTACGCCGAGGAGCCCGGAGACAAGCCTGGCGTCGTTGTCGAAGAGCCGTAGAGCCGCCGCTGCCGCTTCGCGGGCCGACACATCAGCCGACTCCTTCGTCGCTGCCGCCTCCGCCGCGGCCTTTCTCGCCGTCAGGACGTTCGCTGCCGCCAGCTCACGAGTCTTTGCCTGGAGCGCCTCAATCGCCCGTACCCGGCGCCGGAGTTCGGCCGCACTCACCCCTGCTGACGATGCGGTGGTCATCGGCCCTCCCCGTTGAAGTCGTGATCGTGCGCAGTCGCGGCGAGCACCTTGAGGCCCGACCTCATCAGCTGCCGTGCCAACTGATCGGCCGCTTCACGCAATTCGTCGTCCGTCAGGTCCTCCACCTCTTTGAAGGCCGGATGCCAGCGGCTGTCGGCGACCTGGTGGTGCACGACGTCCTCCATCTCTCCGATCAGGGTCTGGACGGCTTCCTCGATCTCGACGCGATACTGCTCGGAATGCCTGCTCATGGCGCGCACGGTAAGCACGGGGCCGGGAAGAAGTCCCATGAAAGCGTCATCGGCGCCGACCTCACGACCTCCATGCCTCCGGCGGGTCCTCCCTCGGAGGGGGAGGGGCGAGTCGTTTGGCTGCGGCGCCGTCGTGGTCGAGGTGAAGGGCGGGGTTCCCTCCTCGATCGGCCGTCCCAGCTTCGCGCACCGCGCCGCAGGGCCGCACGGTCGTACGTCCGGATCGCCAACTTCCTCCGTGCCTCCGGAAGTTGGCGCTTCCGGGCGCTCCACCATGCGGCCCTGCACCACGGCGCGCCGGGCAGTGCCGTCCGACCGAGGAGGGAACCCCGCCCAGGTCCGTTGTGGCCGGGTCCGGCCACGTGAGTACGGGGGCGACGGTGTATGAAAAGGGCAGGTCAGAGGCGGTATCCGGGTTGACCCAACCCTTAGAATATGGTTTAATTAATTATGTCGGAAGGGGAGGGCAACCCCCGACCGGCACCGGCGGGCCGACCGGCCGCCGACAACCTCTCTCACCAGGAGAACGCACATGAACGAGACCAAGGTCCCCGCGAAGCTCGAAACCATCCGCGCCCTGCTCGCCAAGGCGGAAGACCCCCGTACGCCGGAGTCGGAAGCGGAGCTGGCCCGGAAGCGGGCGTTCGAGATGATGGCGAAGTACGGCGTCGAGCAGGCAATGCTCAACGACGCCAAGCCTGGCAGCGACGCCCCGACGGACCGTCAGATCGTTCTGGACAACCCGTGGGCGATGGAGCGGGTCCGCCTCGTCAACCGCATCGCGCTCGCTCTCGGCTGCAAGCTCATCCACCTCGGCCGGGACGGCGGCGGCCCGGGTCGCCGGGTCCACATCTTCGGGTACGCGAGCGACCTTGAGCGGGTCGAACTGCTCTACACCTCCCTTCTCCTCCAGATGAACGGCGGTCTGGCCGCGCAGTCGGTCCCGGGCGGGCAGGGTGCGCGCGCATGGCGCCGCTCCTGGCTCCTCGGCTTCATCAACCGCATTGGCGACCGCATCGAGCAGGCCGAGCGCGGAGCGCGCGACGAGGCCAGGGCAGAGACCGCCGCCACCGGCCGCAGTGCGGCCCTGGTGCTCGCCGACCGCAAGACCGTTGTCTCCCGCAACTACCAGCAGGCTTACCCGCGTTCACGCAAGGGCGGCACGACCACCGTGACCGGCAACGGCTACGGAGCCGGTTGGGTCGCGGGAAGCCGCGCAGACATCGGCGGCAAGCGGATCGGCCGATCCACGGCCGGATCCATATCCGCGTAAGCCCCGTCGAGGCCCGGGGGCGGTCGTCCGCCGCCCCCGGTCACCGAACCCGCGACCTACCCCTAGGAGGCATGATCGTGCCGTCTCGAAAGCCACCGGCCACCCCCGCCCGCATCCTCGCTGCCGCAGCCGACCACATCGAACGCGTCGGCCTCTACCAGGGCGACCACCTCTGGCAGCCCGGCCGGATGGCCGACACCGCCCCGTGCTGCACGCATGGGAGCGCGGCGTACGCTCCACCCGGCCCCGGTGGTCCGTGCGCGGTGAACCGTGGGACAACTTCCACCGAGCCCTTGCCGACTCCCTTGTGGTGCTCACCAACCACATCAACGGCCGTCCTGTGTCCGGCGTGCGGTGGCGAAAGCTGAAGCTCAGCGAGGACACCTACCGGCGCACCATGCTGTGGTGCTGGGGTGACGAACCCGAGCGGACCGCCGCCGAGGCGGCCGAGATGATCCGCGCCGCCGCAGCCCTGTCCCTGGGTATCGGCGAACACGGCAGCCGCAGTTGCCCCACCTCCAAGAACATGGTTTAATTAATGACGTCGGAAGGGGGAGGGCAACCCCCCGACCGGCACCTTCACCGGGCCGAATGGCCCGACGAACTCTCACCAGAAAGCGAAAGTCCGATGACCAACGTCAAGACCCAGGCCAGCGTCCAGACTGCCCCTGCCCCGTGGCCGACCCTTGCGGCCGCCGAGCTCGCCGCGCACCCCGGCAACTTCCGCGACATCGAGGCCCCGGCCGATCTGCTCGCCGACGTGAAGGGCAACGGCGTCGTCGAGCCGCTGTACGTCGTGCGGACGCATGGCGACGTGCCGCAGATCATCGACGGTTTCCAGCGTCTCGCCGCCGCACTCGCCGCAGGACTTGAGGCCGTGCCGGTCACGCCTCGCCCGGTCATTCGGATTGACGCGCTCACTCCGCACCCGGAGAACGCCCGCGAAGATCTCGACATCAACGCGCCGTTCGTGGACTCTCTCCGCTGCGAGGGGTGCCGCATTCCCGTCAAGATCCAGCGACTTGACGGCGGAGTCCTCCAGGTCAACGACGGAAACCGTCGCTACTTCGGGGGCCAGGACGCCGGGCTCACCCACCTCCCCTACGAGTGGGAGGATGACGACCGCGACGCCGCCGGGCAGTTCCTCGACATGATCACGACCGCCCAGCACCGCAAGCCCCTGACACAGGGCGAGATGACCGCCGCGATGTTCAGTGCCGCCGAAGCGGGCGCCCAAGTGGGTCGTATCGCCAAGGCCGCAGGGGTGCGGCAGAAGGACGTCAAGACCGTCGTCAAGGTCAAGAACGACAAGGCCCTGAGCGGCGCCGTCGCGAACTCCGCCTACGCATGGACCTTCGACCAATTGGCCGCCCTCAGCGAGTTCGCCGACGACGCCGAGGCGCTCACCGCGATCACCAAGGCCGCAGAAGACGAAGACGCCGCCGACGAGATCGACTGGACCATCCAGATCGAGCGGACCAAGCGCGAGAAGCAGGCGAAGGCCGAGGCTCACCGCGCCGAGCTGGAGAAGGCCGGGCAGAAGGTCCGGGACATGACGGAGCTGTCCGAACGGGCCACCCCGGTATGGAGGCTCAGGACCCCCGACGGGGAGCGCATCACCACCGAGGATCACGCCGAGTGCCAAGGTCAGGTATGGGTGCTGGAGGAGGATGACGACGAGAAGCTGAAGCCGTACTGCACCTCTCCCGTCCTGTACGGCCACGCCGAACCCGGCAGCTCCCTGGGCGGCAACGGGACGAAGAACGCCGCCGAGAAGGAGGCGGAGAAGGCCGCCCGCGCAGCCGTCAAGAAGGGGAACCTGGAATGGGACGCGGCTGAGGGCAGGCGCCGCCAGTGGCTCGCCGACATGGTCAAGCGGCGCAACCTCCCCAAGGACACCACCAACACCTTGACCGCGCACATCAACGCGGCTCTGCTCGCGGGTACTTGGGGCATCTGCGACGACCTGAACAAGGAGCCCACGACCGAGATCCTGGCAACCCTGCTCGGTATCACCGGCGACAAGGCGAAGTACCGCACGAACTTCCCCGACCACGTCGCCAAGGACCCCCGCCGCGCCGTGCAACTCCAGTGGGCCGCCCTCGCGGCAGTGCGGGAAAAGCACGCGACCCGCTCCGCATGGCGGACCGATGCCCAACGGGCCCCGTGGGCACGGAACCCCACCGGAAGGTGGTTCGAGATCCTCGAAGCGCTCGGATACCAGCTCACCCCCATCGAGCAGGCCGTCAAGGACGACGAGCCGTACGACCCGTACAAGAAGAAGCGCGCCGCGATCACGGCCAGCGCTGCACCCGAGCAGGCCGACCAGATGCCCGCCGACGGCGAACAGCCCGCCGCCGATGCGGCCGCCGCCTAAGACCCTCAGCCGTACTACGCCGGGGCGGGAAACGCACCTGCCCCGGCCGCCCCAGGAGCCACGCAGTGACCCGTACAGCTCTGTTCGAGACCCACGCCGACGACCACGGTTGCGGATGTGTCCCCGCCCCCGCCGAGCCCGGCCCCGGCACCACGGCCGACATCATGCAGGCCCGCGCCATCGCGGGCGGACTCGCGGAGTTCGGCATCGGGCCCGCCCGCTGGTCCGCCGCCTACGACCACGAGGCCGCCGCCGTCGTGCTGTGGGTGGACACCCCGCGCGGACTGTACGCACTCGCTATCCCCGCACCCGGTCAGCCGTTCCCCGTTCAGCACCGAGGCGAGCGCATCGGAGCCCTGGAATGTCGGCGCACCTACGGCACTGCCGACAGCTGCACCGCCGCCCTGTTCGCCGCGTTCCTGAGAGACCGCGCTGCACTGGACATCCCCGGTCGCGATGTTTGCCCCACACCTCAAAACATGGGTTAATTAATGATGTTGGAGGGGGAGGGCAACACCCCCTCCGACCACCGGGCCGCATGCGGCCCACCAGGTCCGGCCGAACGCGGAGGGCAACCCGCCCGGCCGGGCGCTCATCACCTCTCACCAGCAGGAGTACCCACGATGAACAGCGCAGCCATGCGTTTCGACGTCCCGGCCACGTCTGCCCGCCGCGTCCGTCAGCTCGTCGAGACCACCAACACCCGCGCCGCCGTCCACGGACTCACCGGCTACCAGCTCGACTTTTCCGCGCCGTTCCTCGCGGACTACAAGGATCCGTACGACGGCCGCATCGTCGGCCAGCGGCCCACGGTCACCGTGACGATCTTCGGGGAGATCCCGCATCACAGCGGCTGGACGGTCGTGGCCCGGCTGGACCACGACGAGGAGGGCGAGACGCTCCTCAGCCTGTTCCCCGGACTGCCCGAGCAGCTCGCCGCCGAGGCGAGCGCACAGCGGATGACCGCGAACGTCTGCCACGGCTGCAACATCGCGCGGCACCGAACCGCGACCTACCTTGCCCGCCACGACAGCGGCGAGTATCGGCAGTTGGGCACCACTTGCGTGGAGCCGTACACCGGACTTCCGATCAAGGGCCTTGAGGCGCTGTGGCGGTTCGGCAAGCTGAAGGACTCCGATTGGGACGACAGCGAGGGTGGATTCCCCGACGATCTTCGCGTCCCCGTGGTCGAGGTGCTCCGGGTGACCGCCGCGATCGTGGCCCAGGAAGGCCGCTTCTACAGCCGTTCCGAGCAGTGGGCGAAGTCCCCGACCGCAGACGGAGTCGAGGCGTACTTCTTCAGCCGCAAGGCCCCGATGGAGTGGCGCGCGGACATCGACGCCGAGCCCGACGCGACCGCCACGGCCGCCGCCGTCAGGGAATGGGCCGTCCAGGGATACGGCAGCCTGAACGACTACCGCCACAAGGTCGGCCAGCTGGCCAAGGCGGAAACCGTCGACCCGCGCCACCTCCCCACCCTTGTCTCCGCGATCGCGGGATGGCACCGCGACCAGGAGCAGGCCGCCGCCGAGCGCGCCGCCCGCAACTCGAAGCCGCAGGGCACCAAAGGAGAACGGCTCACCGTCACCGCCACCGTGACGACCGTGATCGAGCTGGAAGAGCGCCACTACGGCTACCACGCCCAGCGCCGCCGACTGGTCAAGTTCCAGGACCCGGAAGGCAACGTGTACGTCTGGTTCAGCAGCGCCGCCAACGTGCCCGACAAGGACGACGAGGTCCAGCTCACCGGCACGGTCAAGGACCACAGCACCTACGGCGAGGTCACGCAGACCGTACTGACCCGGTGCCGCGTCGCCGAGCGCGAGCTAGCCGCAGCGTAAGACCACCGGCCGGGCGGACCGCCACCGCCCGGCCGGACCCTGGCCGCCGGGACTGGGGTGCGGGCGGCATCGAGCCGCCCGCACCCCGCGCGCCCACCGCCGAACAAGCCCCCGGAGTCAGCGGCGGCCGTCGCACCGGAATGCAAAAGGACGTCCCGCGGGGATGGCTCAGCATGGCCCGGCTCGCAGCCGGCCGGGACGTCCAGGCCGCAGGCGGCCTTCCCGCCCCGTCCGGACGCCGGGCCAACGGACGTGCCCTGCGGGCACGACGGCACTGTCCATCGCGCTCCGCACGATGACGGGCGGCATCTCCCCGACGGCGGTACGGCACGTCGCCGACCGCACCACCGAGACCCCGAGGAACACCCATGCCCAAGAACGCATCCGCCGTCCATCATCAGGTTGTCCCCGCAGGAGACCCGTCTCCGCAGACCTGCATCCAGGTCGCCCGGCAGGCCGCGATCCTCGCCGTCACCGCAGCCGACGACGCCATGACCGCCGTGTGTCACAGCCGGTCCAGTGCCGCCGC
The DNA here is from genome assembly GCF_008704495.1 of Streptomyces kanamyceticus. NCBI lineage: Bacteria > Bacillati > Actinomycetota > Actinomycetes > Kitasatosporales > Streptomycetaceae > Streptomyces > Streptomyces kanamyceticus. The sequence goes on along the minus strand of NZ_CP023699.1, from coordinate 1,593,800 downwards.
CCGTCCGGAGGCGGCCATGCACGCGGCCCACAAGGAAGCCGTCGAAGCCGAGCGGCACGCGGACCGCGCCGAGCAGTACGCCGACGACCCCACCATGCCGAGCAGCGCCCCCTTGTACTGCGCCCGTGCGGCCGTCGACCACGCTGTTCGGGCGCAGTCGGCCGCCGGAGTCGAGACGACGGCCGAAGACCTGCGGGCCGAGCTGGAGCGCAAGCTGACGGCGGCCGAGTACGCCGAGCGGGAGACCGAACGCCGACGGGAAGAGGCCGAGCGGGAGGTCGAGGAGCGCGCTGCCACCGGCATGGACGCGGACAACCGGGACCGGGCGGCGAGGAACCGGTATCTCGCCGAAGGACACGTTGCCGCACTCGGTTGGACGGCCGGGCACGTCCGTGTGCTGGAGGCCGCCGAGTCCGGGCGCCTGTACTGGCGAGGTGGGCAGGCCCGGCAAGCAGCACGGCGCGGCGTGTGGAACGGTGGCCGACGGATCAGCCGCGACCGGACCGAGGCACTCTTCGCCGCACGGTTCCTCCTCGCCGTCCGCCAGGACGACAGCACCCGCGTACTGGCCCCCAGCCCGATGGGGCAGACCGCCCTTGAACTGGCCCGGCTCCACCCCGCCGGACTCCACGACAACGACCAGGCCGCTTACGAGGCGCGGTTCACCCGGGTCCGGCGACGCCACAAGCGCCGCGACGACCAGAAGGCCGCCGCCCGTGTGCTTCCGCCGCTGGATTCCAGTGCCCGAAACCTGTACCGGAAGCCGGTAACCCTCACCGAACAGCGGGCCCGCGCCGAGCGCGACGCCGCCGTCCGATGGGAGGACGAGGGCGGCCACTGCCCCGGCGCCCACACTCCGCGCCCCGCGGTGGAATCCGTCGCGAGCCCGCCCGTCCGGATCATCCTGCCCCTGCACCGGCACACCGCCGTTCAACCTGCCCTGTGGTGACGGCGACGCATCCGAGGCGCGACCCGACCAACCACGATCCGGCGAACAGCTCCGTTGGGTGTCGGCGAGAGCGATCAGGTTGCCTCCGGCGGGTCCTCCTCGGAGGGGGAGAGGGCTGGTCGGTCGGGTGCAGGAACGTTGTGGTGCGGGTGAAGGCGGGGTTCCCTCCTCGGCCGGACACCCCAAGGGGCGTACCAGGAACCCGGACACGGCGTCCAGGCCGAGCCGCTACGCGGTCGCTACGCGAGCCAGGACACCGCGCCCGGAACCCTGATACGGCGGAGCTGTCCGACCGAGGAGGGAACCCCGCCCAGGCCCGTTGTGGCCGGGCCCGGCCGAACAGGTGCGGGTCGACGGGGGTAGAAAAGAGCAGGTCAGAGCCCGCATCCGGGTTGCGCCACCCCCTATAACGCGGTTTAATTAGTAATGTCGGAAGGGGAGGGCAACCCCCAACCGGCGAACGGCGGGCCGACCGGCCGCCGACACCCACTCTCACCAGGAGACGGACGATGAACACGCCTCTCACCGTCGCGAAGCTGTCCCACCCGATCGCCCTCGAACTCGGCGGGAACTGGCGACCGCAGCCCGCGCGCCACGGCATCCAGGAACTGGACCACGCCGCCACGTTCACGCACCTGGACGGCCGACAGCTCCACCTGTCCGAGCGGTTCGACGACCCCGGACACCTGCACATCCGGGGCGCATTCCCCACCACCGACTACCCGTTCCGCAGGGGCGAGCGCGACACGGTCCGAGTCGCCATGAGCGAGGACCCGGCGGACATCGCGGCCCGGATCGCCGCCGATCTCATCCCCGCGCACCGTGACGTTCACGAGCGCGTGAAGGACCACAACCGCGCACAGGCCGAAATGCGCCGGGACGTTGAGGAAGCCGCATGCGATCTCTCCGCCCGACTCCCCGGAGCGCGAACCCGAATCGACGGCACAACCGCTTTTGTCTACATGGATCTTGAGCCGGGCGAAGTCCGTATCGGACTCGACGGCGACACTGTGAGTCTCGTACTCAATGACGCGCCCCGGATCATCGCGGACGCCGTCGTATTCGCGGTGAGTCGATTCCTGCCCCACGTCCAGACCCCCGAGGGGGAGCGCGGCGAGTACGTCGACGGATACACCCTCTAATTCCCTGCGCGTTGTGGCGGCGCGCTGCCCGGCGCGCCGCCCTCCCCAGAAAGGCCCAGGATGAGCGCCGACGTATTCACGATCGAACCGCAATGGATCGTGCAGGCCCCGCACCTACGGTGCACCCTCAAACGCGCCCTTGCGCTCCAGTCCGCATATAACGTGTGGTCCGGTACCGAGCACATCAACAACGCCGTTGGGATGGCCTACGGTAATGAACTCCCGGATTCCGGCCGATGGGAACTCACCCGCTCCCAACTCCGCACACTCAAAATCGCCATTGAGTGGCGCAGGGCCACGCGTGCGGCCAGCGACAAGAAGACCGCCCCCGATATCCTCGAACGCTGGACGCGAATAGAGGACGAGGTTATAGCCGCATACCGCGCCGCGAGCAACGAAGCAGGGCTGTACTGGATTTAGAAGGTTGCCGATCACCTAATAACATGGTTTAATTAATGGCGCCGGAAGGGGGAGGGCAACCCCCCGACCGGCACCCCGAGGGTCAGTCGACCCCGGATGCTCATCTCTCACCAGGAGGACCGCGACATGCCCCGTAAGCCGAAGATGACCGACGAAGAGCGCCGGGCCTACTCCGCCAAGATGCGCGGTGAACTCGAAGCCGTCATGGATCGTGCGTACGGCGCGATGGTCAGCAGCGAAGACTTCTGGACCGCCGTCATGCGCACGGCCGCGAACCTCACCCACACGGACCGTGACGACCGCAGCCCCACCAACTGCATTGCCGTCGCCGCCCAGCACCCCAACGCCACCCACATACTCAGCTCCGGCGACTGGCGGAAGGTCGGACGCTTCCCCGCCAAGGGCTCCACCTCGCTCCGTATCTGGACGCCGATCAAGCGGCGGCCCGAGGGGGGCCAGGAGGCCACGACCGCAGTCGCCGACGGCGGGCAGCGAGAGGCCGCCGAGGAGGCCGCCGGGGGTGAGGCGCGCAAGGTGTCCGGCTTCAAGGCCGGGCCGGTTTTCGACATCAGCCAGACCGACGGCGACGCCTATGAGCCGCCCACGCCCGCGCGGTTCACCGTCGAAGAAGTCTGGGCCGCCATCTCCGGGGCCGACGGCATACCCGACGCCGACGGGGAGTGCGACTACGCCGTACGCCTCCACCTCTACAACGCGGCGCTTCAGCGCATCAGCGAACTTGACGCCCCCGTGTACGGGCAGCGCGAAGCGGAAGTTGCGTCCGCCGCCCACGTCGCCGCGCTCATCCTCGGAATCACTCCGGGCCCCGCCGTCATGCCGCCGCTCGCGGGCATCATCACCGACGGCAAGAAGCCCCCGGTTCACGAGTCCGCCGTACGGGCCATCGAGACCGGACGCGCCATCGCAAGCACCGTCCGGGCCGCCGCCGAGCGCCGCCGCGAACTTGCCGTGACCGGTTGACCCGAACCCAATAACATGGTTTAATTAATGGTATCGGAAGGGGGAGGGCAACCCCCCGACCGACACCCCCGCCGGGGCCGACCGGCCCCGGCGGAACCTCTCACCAGACAGGGATACGACATGCTCGCCACCGACCAGAAGCCCACCGTCCAGGACTTCCCCACCGCGACGCTCGTGATCGCCGGACCCTGGTTCCGTGGCCACCAGCTCGACACCCGCCCCGCCGTCGTCGGCCCGTTCGGCGGTTCGGAGTTCGCGGACGAGGCCACCATGTCCGTGGTCTGGTACTTCACCCTCGGTGCGCCGCAGCCGGGCGACTCGGTCCAGGCGATGTTCCCGCACGAGCTGACCCCGCTGGATGACACGCTCACCACGATGCACCAGGACACGTTCCGCGACATCGTCCGCAGCCTGCGCCGGGGCCGGTTCGCCTACGACGACGGAGACGCGCTCCGCGCCGCCGTCCGCCAGGCATGGCGCGAGCGGACCGGCCTTGCCGACGCCGACCCGACCGCCCGCCACACGCTCCACCGCAGCTGACACCCAGCCTTGCCGGTCCGGGGGAGGGCAACCCTCCGGACCGGCAGGCCCCCAGCACCCCAGCGGACACCCCTTCGGGGCGGCAGGACAAGTCCGGTGCGTTCACCGTCGTCGGCCGGCTCCGCCGCAGGCGGCTCCGCCGACCGACGACGGGCACCGGACCGCAGCGGACGCGCCCCGCGGGGGCGCGACTGCCCCTGTCGTCGCGCAGGCGCGACGACCCGCGAGCCGATCGTCCCTCACGGCCCGCGCCGGTGGTGCAGCGCCGCTGCCAACGCACGGTCCGCCCTGCGGCCGGACCACAAACTCTCACCAGAAAAGACCAGTTCAGTGACTATCGAGATCACCCACACCCGCCGCGAAGGCACCCTCATCGAGGGCACGAGCCGCAACGACGGATCGAAGGAAGTCCTCCGGACCCGCCACTACGCATCCGGATACACCACGCTCGCCAAGTGGTCGCGCAACCTCGGGTGCTGGTACCTCCCCTACAGCCGCGACAAGCGCACCTCCCCGCCGATGCTGGAAGCCCTAGCCGAACGGCTCCGCGCAGAGGGGTTCGAGGTCACCGTCACCATCGACGACACCGACCGCCGCAGCTTCGCCGAGGCCGAGCAAGACCGCGTCGAGCGGGCCGAGGGCCGCGCCGAGCGGTTCGCTGGATACGCCGATGCCGCCGCCCGGAACTCCGAGACCGCGTGGAAGAAGAGCCACGACATATCCGAGCGGTTCGCTGGGGGGCAACCGATCCTCATCGGTCACCACTCCGAGGGCCGCGCCCGCCGCGATCATGCGCGGATGGACGACGCGATGCGCAAGAGCATCGGCGAGCGCGACCGCGCCGCCCACTGGACCGGCCGGGCACAAGCCGCCGCGAATTACCAGCAGTTCAAGAAGGACCCCGGCCGCACGCTCCGCCGTCTCGACAAGCTGCGGGCCGACCTCCGCGCGGTCGAGAAGTGGCAGCGCGGCCAGTCCGCCAAGGGATTCTCCCGGAACCCGGCAGACCCGGAGCTGGAGATCGAGCACCAGGAGCTGACCGAGGAGATCGCCCACTGGGAGAAGGTCATCAAGGACGCCGAAGCCGAGGGCTTCAAGGTGTGGTCGCGGGCCGACTTCAAGCGCGGTGACTTCGTTCTCTACCGAGGCACCTGGTACGAGGTCCTCCGGGCCAACCCGAAGTCCGTGACCATCCCGCACATCCACAACGGCACCGGCAAGCGCATCGTCCGCGCCACCGGCAACCAGCACGACAACTGGACATGGACCGCCCCCTACGACGGAGTATCCGGACGTAAGAGCGCCGACGAGATGCAGCAGCCGCCCCAGGATCCGGCCACTGAACCGCAGTCGCCAGCCGAGCAGTCCCCGGCGGTCGAGGAACCGGTACGAGTCGAGGAGCCGACCGCCGCAGCGGCCCCCGCCCCGGGCGCGAGCTGGCTGGACGGCATGGCGCTGGTGCTGATCGCCTCGAAGAACTCCCCGCGCCGTCGCAAGCGAGCCTTGTGGGCGATGACCCGCCGCGAGGCACAGGCAGTGTGCGGCGACCCCCGCACCTCCGGCCGCTCCTACATGCTCACCTGGACCGAACAGCCCGGCACCGAGGGCGCCGACTGGGAGTGGGTCCCGGACAACGGCAGCCACGCCCCGGTCCTGGACGAGCTGGGCATCACCCCGCGCCGCGAGTGGGCCACTGTCCCGCAGGCCCCGGCCGAGGCCGCGTAACCACGCCCTGCCCGCCCCGGCGGCCGAACGCGCCGGGGCGGGCCCCTCTCTCACCAGAACAGGGCACCACCATGACCACGCAACTCCTCGAACGACCCGCGACCATCACCGTCCCCGACACCGAAGTGGGCAGGCTCATCGTCCCCGCGACGGGGGGCAGCACCACCGTCTCGACGTACCGCGTTGGCACCCCCGACATTCAGTGCCGATACTCCGTGATCGTTGGCGAAGACCAGGTCATCGGCCGCGCCTACCGGTGGCACCGGGATTGGCTCGTCCTCACCACCGCGGGCGAACGCAACCTCCGCCGCCCGCCCAAGGGAACCCCCGGCACCGACATGGCCGCCGCCCATCTCGCCGAGGAGTACGCCGCCGGTCGGATCGGCACCGTGCCCCTGGACCAGGTGATCGCCGAGGCCCCGACGCCGTTGTGCGGGCCGGTACCCCTCCTGCACCCGCGGATGCCGGTCAACGATCGCAACATCGAAGGCGCGCAGATCGCGTTCGCCGGACTCGCGGCCCACCACTGGCGGGCAGTCCTCACCGGCTTCCCCGGCAGCGACAACCACTGGTTCCTCAGCTGTGAACTGTGCCCGTGGGAGGGCCCGAAGTTCTGGTCACACCTGCGCGGGCGCAACGGAGAGCCGCCGAGCGCGCGCCGCCACAAGGGCGGGTGCATCGGAGAGGACAAGGTCCGCCGACTGATCCCCGCCTACCACTAGCAGCCCGACCCCGGGGGCGGCGGCAGCCCGCCGCCGCCCTTGCCTTTCCCGAAGGACAGCACCGTGCCGACCCGCCACATCCCCGAGAGCATCGTCATCGCGGACACCCCAGCCGCGATCCTGGAATGGGCCGCCCGCCACATCGAACACGTCGGCATCCACCAGGGCCCGCGTCTGTTCGCTGGTCCCGGCCGTACGGCCACACTGCCGTGCTGGCCGCGCGGCGCCCTCGACGTCGCCGCCGGCCACGGCCGGGGAGCCGCTGGCCGGACGTACGACTGGGACCGCATCAACCACGCCCGCGACCAGGCGTTCGCCATCCTCGCGGAAACCCTCGCCGGGCACCCCGTCGACGCCGACGTGCCCACCGCCGCCAGGACCCTGCACCGCGAGGTCATCGACCGGTGGAGCGCCGAGCCCGGACGTACCGCCGCCGACGCCGCCCGCGCGTTCCGCACTGCCGCCGCCCGCGCCGAACATGCCCTGTTCTGACCTCCACCGCGGTCTGAGTGACCCAAATTTGGGTCACTCAGGCCACGGCGCCCACCAGCATCCCGAGTCATCGAAGGCCAGCACGATGGATGAGACGACAGAAGACCGCAGCACCACCAGGACGCCGAGCCGCCGAGGAGCCGCCACTCCCAGCCGGGACGGCGTCCACCGACTCAGCGTTCCCCTCCGCCCCCGGCTCAGCGCGACCGAGCTGATCCGCGTACTCCTCGCGGCCCCCGGGGAAACCGACCTCACCGCCCTCGACCCGGTGCAGGTCCGATCGCTCATCGCCGACGTGCTCACCCAGCACGGCTACGACGTGCTCGACCGCTCGCCGTACTACCCGGAGCTCGACCGCCACCAGGACGCCCGCCGCGCCGTGCGCCGGGCGTATGGGCCCCGGTTCCTCGACGCCCCCGACGAACAGTCCGTGCTCGCGGACCCGCTCCGCGAAGTGCTCGCCGCCGGAAGCAGGACGTCGTGACCGCCACCGTCGCCGAGCCGACCGGAGCACGGGCACGGCAGACGTACTACTGGCGAGTGCGCAACGCGCGGACACGCCACCGACCCGTGAGCGCGGCCCAGGCGTGGCACATCCAGCCCGGACACCCCGGCGGCGCGTACAGCGATCTCGGCCACGAACTGGACCCGCCCGCACACCACACCCCGACCCTGCTCTCCCGCACCCGGCCGACCGGCCGCCGGGGGGAGAAGCAGGAGTTCCGTGGGGGGTGTCTCGCGTGCCCGTGGGAGGGCCCCGTCCACTGCGGCGACGGGTTCGGGGACGGCGACAACGAGGCGGTGGAGCAGGCACACGACCATGCGTTCCCCGGCTGGAGGACGCTGCCGACGCTCACCACCTTCGAGGACCGATGGGCCGTCCCGCGGAGCGGGAGCCGCTGGGCTCAGCACACCGCCCGCTACCCGGCCGACTGGATCGACCAAGGCGCCCCCGTCGTGGCGTGGAGGCGGTACCGCCGCGAAGCTCACGCTCCTCCGCACGCGGGACGCCCCCGCTACGAACTCCGCGTCGCCCGGCCACCCATCGACCGGGACCGACGCCCCGCAGATCAGGGCGCCCTCTTCTGATGACCGCCGTCGTCCGGATCAGGGCCCCACCCCGCTCAACCCAAAGGTGGTTTAATTACCCCGCCGTCAGCGGAGCGGGCAACCTCCGACCGACCGTGCGTCCCGCGGGCGCCACGCACCCTCAGACAACAGACGACGGCCAGCGCACAAGGGCAACAAGGCGCTGGCCGTCAGTGTTCTCTCACCAGAAAGAACCCCACCATGCTATGCGACCGACATGCCGACTGTCCCCAGCCCGGGGACATTGCCCAGCTCACGACGGGTAACAGCATCGACGCCGATCCCACCGACTGCTTCGTCATCGTCGAGGACTTCCCCCCGACCGGCCGACACCTCGTGCTCAACCTGCCCGCCGACCACCCCGGCCGCGCCGACTGGGCCGCCGCCGTCCCCCTGGCCGACATAGCAACCCTCACCCGGCTCGAACCAGCGGGCAGCCGTACGTGGGCGCCCGCCCCGGACCCGGACGACATCCAGTGACCGAGCCAAGCGGTCACGAGCCCGACCAAGAACAGGAGACGACCGTGCCCCGCAAGACCGGCCGCACGCTCTACTCACGCGCGGACCTCCGCAAGGCCCACGGCATCAGCGAGCCCACCCTTCAGAACCTCTGGACCGACCGCGAGAACAACGACCACCCGCCCATCGCAGAGATGATCGACGGCGTCATGCACTGGGACGCCGACGCCTGGGCGAAGTGGCACCACGAGCTCCAGCGCAAGCGAGCCGCCGCGAACACCACGAACCCGCCCAAGCTCGACGGCGACCCCGAAGAGATGGTCGGCCCCGCCGAAGCCGCGAAGGTCTGCGGGTTCGCCAACTCCACCACCGTCTCCCACTACGTCAAGAACCCGCCGGAAGGATGGCCCGAGCCCGACGACTGGGACGAACTCCCCACCCGGCGGCGCCCGAAGTGGAAGCGCTGGAGGCTGTGGCAGTACCTCGCCGACCGGAAGGGCCGCGGCCATGCCGGCGGGCGACCCAAGGGCCGCCGCGGACTGGCCTACCCCTACCAGGGAGACGAACGGCTCACGCTCGCCCGGCAGGCCCTCAACGCCAACCCGGGGGCCAAGAACGCCGACCTGATCGCGGGACTTCAAGCTCAGATGGAGAAGGAGTACTCCCGTACGGTCTGGAACCTGATCCTCAAGACCGCCCGCGAACACCCCGAGGAGTAACCCGTGACCGACACCCGCTGTCCGCGCTGCGGCGGCCCGCTCGGTGAACGACCCGCACGCTCCCGGCTGACCGCTGACCGCGAGGTCTTCATCTGCACCACGTGCGGTACGGACGAAGCCGTACGCGAGGCCCACGGTCAGGCGCCGGTGCCGTTCGGTGAGTGGCCTCTGAACACGTAGCCGTCGGCCGAACCACACGGCCAGCATGACGAAGGTCCCCGCTCCGTTCCGGAGCGGGGACCTTCGTCATGTCACTAGGCGCTGCGGATCGAGCAGGGCCCAACCACGACCACACGACCCGACAGCAGGCGACGGATCAGCGGCTACGAGCCCCCACTGAGCGAGAGCCCGCTCCGCCCTCCGGCGGATCGCCCGGGTACGAGGGCGGAGTCTGACGTCCCGGTCCGAACCGGCCCTCGGTGTCGTCCCCGTACGCCGGGGAGTCCGAGGACATCCAGTACGGGCCCGACAACTCGGCGAACCGGCGGGAAGCCGCCGGATACGGGGTGTGCTCCATACGCCGACCAACGACCCGGCCCCGCGCAGGTACCGCACCGACATCGGATCGTCACACCGCCTCAGCCACGTACGGCACCTGAGCCCACGCACCTCGCACAGAGGTAACAGTCCAACAGGACATCAGGCTTCAGGAGCCTGATCCGCAGGAGTGACCAAGCCGGTCCGAGTGTCCGAGGTTCCCCCGGTGATCATGATCTTGATTTGAGAGGACCAAGGTATCGTCACTTCGTGACGATACAATCAGCCAAGACGACTGAAACTGACCGAATGAGAGCGGGGGTTGAGCGGGCCGATGGGATGGGTGACCATGATCGGCCCCTCCGACGGGCAGGTTGAGTACCGCCTTACCGGCGGCCACGGATGCGGGAAGTCCGTCGCGGTCGACGCCGCGCCCCTCATTGCCGCCATCGAGGCGAAGGCCGAAGCCGCCGGTGCCCCCGTCGCCTCCCTGCTCGCCAACCGCGAGGCCAAGCGCGCCTTCTTCCGTGCCCGCGGACTCCTCCGCAGCAAGGGCGCTGCGCGGTTCACCGGGTTCGACGCCGTTGAAGTCGCCGCCGCAGCCGGGCTCGACGCCCGCGACCTCTACGGCGAACAGGCCCTTCCCCCGAGAGCCTCCGACGGACAGGTGGACTACCACCTGGACGCCAGCGAAAGGCCCCTGGTCTGGATCGGCGGCGGGCTCACCGAGTTCGACATCACGCCCGGCAGCACCCTCGTCCCCGAGCAGTTCGCGGCCGCCCGGCGCCTCATGCTCGGGGAAGACCCCCGGACCGGGCAGACCCGCGTGGAACCCAAGCTGGCCATCGCCTCGGCCGCCAAACTCCCCGCCGCCCCACTGGCCCGCGCCATCCGTCGCGCCGCCGCCGAACGCAGCGTGAACCCGACCTCCCTGCTCGATTCCAAGCGCAAGCAGGACGCATTCCGCCGGATGGAGAGCCAGCTCAAGCGATTCGGCGAGACGCACCGCGTCCCCGTCTCGACGGTGCTGAAGCTCGCCGATGCCGTCGGCATCAACGCCGTCGACCTCTACGGCGAGGACACGGTGGAGAAGGCCGTCGCCGCCGAGGCGGGCGGTCACCTGGACGCCCGTGCCCTCCTGCGCGCGGTCGAGGCCCGCGCCGCCGAGACCGGACAGCAGCCCGCCGACCTGTTCGACGCGGCGTCCATGAAGCGCCGATACGCCCAGACCGAAGGCGAAGGTGGCCGTCGTCTCCGGGACCTGCCGATGGATGTCCGCGAAGCCGTCGCGATGGCCAAGGCGGCAGGGCTCACGCCCGAGGACGTGTGGGACGCCGAGGAGATCAAGGCCGCCCTCCTCGAAGGTCGCGTGCAGGTCGGCAACCGCGGTGCCGACGTCACCTTGGACCTGGCGAAGTCGAAGTCCGCGTTCCTCGCGTACGCGCCCGAGGAGATCGCCGCCCAGGTCGAGGGCATCTACACGACCGCCGGCCGCGAGTCCATCGGCGCCCTGGAGCGGTGGACCGCGTACGCCATGCGCGGCCACCACGGCGACGGCGAAGAAGCGGAGATCGTGAAGACGAGCGGGTTCTCCGGCTGGATGATGGTCCACCGCGCCGCCCGCCCCGTCGACGGAGCCCCGTACGGGGACCCCCACTTCCACCTGCACTTCACCCTCGCCAACATGGTCAAGGGCGCCGACGGCAAGTGGTCCACGATGGCCAGTGGGGGCCGCGATCTCCACCGGCACACCCGCGCGACCCAGTCCCTCATGAACGCCCGCATCCGCCGCGAGCTGACCGACACGTTCGGCATCAGCTTCCGTCGTGAGGAGCGGACCGGAGCCTGGGAGATCGCAGCGATTCCCGAGGCCACGATCCGGCTGTTCAGCAAGCGCGACAGCCAGGTCCGGGACCTGCTGACGAAACTCGGCATCGACTACGACAGCGCCACGACCCGCGAGCGTACCGCCGCCTCCACCGCGTCCAAGGCCGCGAAGAACGGCGAGGCCGCCGGGGTCGGGGACGATGTTCTCCGCGCCTACTGGCAGGCCGAGGGCCGGGCGGCCGGAGACGACCCCGACGCCATCGCAGCCAGCGCGATGGAACAGGACCGAGCAGACCAGAACCCCACCCTGGACGAGCTGTGCGCCCAGGTCTTCGACCCGAAGACCGGTTTGACCAGCCACTCCAAGGAGTTCACCCACGCCGCCGCCATCGCCGCCGTGCTGGACGCCCTCCCGTACGGCGTCGCGGACGCCGCCGAGGCCGAACAGCTCACCAACTCCGTACTGCGGCAAGCCGGGTACGCGGTCCAGCTCAGCCCGAAGGGCGCCCAGCACTTCGCGCACGCCGAGCGGTACACCACGGCGGATGTCGTGGCGGCCGAAGCGCTGATCGTCTCCGAAGCCACGAACCGGCTCGGGACTCAGGCCGCCGTCGTCAGCAGCGACACGGTCGACATGACGCTGTCCACCGTCGAGGCCCAGCACGGTGGCAGCTTCACGTTCTCCGACGAACAGCGTGCCGTCCTCGAACGGCTGCTCACGGCCGGGCACGGAATCGACGCCGTCGTGGGCATCGCCGGAGCGGGCAAGACCACGATCATGGACACCGCGCGGCAGGCGTGGGAGGCGCACGGTCTCGTCATCGCCGGCGCGAGCACGGCCGCCGTCGCCGCCGCGAACCTGAAGGCCGAGGCGGGCATCGAGTCCCGCACCCTCGCGTCCTGGTTGACCGGCATCCGCAACGGAGGCTCCGGCCTCACCGGCGTGGACGTGTTGGTCGTGGACGAGGCCGCGATGTGCGATGACCGCGACATCGCCGAACTCCTCACCCACGCCGCGGAAACCGACACGAAGATCGTCGGTATCGGTGACCCCAAGCAGCTCCACTCGCCCGGCATCGGCGGTTCCTTCGCTGCCGTGCACCACATCGTCGGCGGACTCACCCTCAGCCAGAATTTCCGCCAGAAGGACATGGTCGAGCGCCGGGCACTGGAGCTCTGGCGCGACGACAACCGCGTGGAATCGCTCCGCATCTTCGCCGGGACCGGGCGCGTGCACGCTCTCGCGGACAAGGACGCCACCCTCGCCGCGATGCTCACCGTCTGGGCCGACAAGCGGGCCGCGCACACCGACGACCACACCGCCGTGCAGCAGCTCCTCATGCTCGCCGCCACCAACGAGATCGTGGAAGAGCTGAACACCGGCGCCCGCGCACTGCGGAAGGAGAACGGCGACCTCACCGGCCCCGAGCACGCATACGCGCTGCCCGGTGGCGGCGAGCTGACCCTGTCCGTCGGCGACCAGGTCCTCCTACGGGTCAACGACTACCGAGGCAAGAAGAGCCGAGGCGCGAGCGAAGACGTCCTGAACGGCTACCGCGGAATCGTGCGAGCCGTGGACGAGGAACGCCGGGTGCTGGTCGAGTGGCGAGAGAAGACCGAGGACGGCCACCGCGACGTTGCCGAATGGATCGACGCCGACTACATCGCACAGGGCGGACTCAGCCTCGGATACGCGATCACCGGCCACAAGTCGCAGGGCCTCACCGTCCAAGAGGCCCTGGTCTACGGACCCGGCGCTCAGGCGAACGCCCTCTACACCATGATGTCGAGGGACAAGGCCGAGTCCCACCTCTTCCTGCCGCTCTCCGTCTACGAGACCGACGCCGACCGCGCCCGCCACGGCGACGCACTCACCGACCAGGAGCAGCTTGACCGCGCCGTCTCGGGCCTCATCCGCGAGATCGAGAACGGCACCGAGGAACGCATGATCCTCACCGAACTCCCCAAGAACGCGGTCCCCGCCCACGTCCGTCAGGCCGTAGCGGACCTCCCGATCCCGCGAGCCCCCGGCGCCGACGAGCACCACGACGCCGACACTCCCGAGGAGACTCCGGACCACGAGGACCGCCCCATACTGGCGAACGCCGAGCCGACCACGGAGTCGGCCACACGTTCGGAACCCGCGCCGACGGCTGACCGTCCATACGCTCACCTCGGTAACTCGGCACTGCGTGACGCCGTGCGCAAGGCTGCCATCGCCGCCCGCGCCACGACGGCGGCGGCGGACAAGGCGGAAGGCGCCGCCGATCGTGCCGAACAGGAGGCTGCTGCCGGAGCAGGCCCCAAGTCGCTCGCGCTCCAACGCCGTCATCAGGACGTTGCCGAACGGGCCGTGGCCATCCGCGAAGTCCTGTTGCTGGACGGCACGATCGCGGAACGCACCGCTCGACTGAACGGCACAGAAGCCCGTATCGGAGGTCTTGAACAGCAGCTGGCCGCGACGGGCCGTTTCGGCCGGGCGGCACTCCGTGGTGACGAGCGTGCTGCGGTCGAGGCAGACCGGGAAGCACTCCTTCGTACCCGTGAGGAGACCGTCCAGGAGCTGGAGCAGATGGACACGCGGCTCCAGGACGTTACCCGGCAGGCCGGACCCGTCAACGAGTACGAAGCAGTGCTGAGGGAAGCGGACATGCCGCAGCAGGAGAAGGCCGCGCTGCTTCGGCGGGCCAAGGCCAAGGACAACGAGGCAGCCAAGCAGCTCCGGGCCGAGGCCATCAAGGCTCGCAGCACTGCTCACGGCGCAGACCACCGCATGTCCGGCCTCCAGAAGGAGGCGAGTCTGCGAGCTGAGCACGGGCGTCAGCACGTCGACGCCGAAGAGGCCGCGGCGCCCTCATCTCCGAAACCCGACTCCTCGTACGCCAACCGAACCGCGATGGGCCACACACAGGCCGCACCGCCGGACAGCGCTCACGACGCACCGCCCGTGTAGCGACGTCGTGATGAGGTCGAGCCCGCTGCTCGCCCTGGGGAGGAACGGTGCACCGGGCCAATCTCCCTTCAGCGGAGATACGTCTGCTGCCACTCGATCGAGGTCATGGTGAGCGCGGCGTCGGCGAGGGACTGCGCGGAGGTGGTCTTGAGCTTGGCGACGCTGCTGTCGATCCAGGGCTGGACGTTCGAGCAGCCCTGTTCGCGGTACTCGACAGCTTGGAGGAGGCATTCGAGTTTGTCGGCGTCGTGCGCGCAGATGACTTCGAGGGAGTCGCCGTTCTCGTACTCCTCCACGATCCGTTGGGCCCCGGCCTTCACCGCCGGGTGTGCGGCCGATACTTGGTCGGCGGTGACCTTCTCGTTGCTGGCGGCTTCGAGGTAGCGGCGGCCGATGTGGGGGATGTCGCTGACGCGGGTCTCCTGGGTGTCGTGCCACAGGCCGAGGAGGGCGGTCTTCGCCGGGTCGGCGCCCTCCATCATGGCGAGCACGGAGCCGATGAGCGCGACCCTGAAGCTGTGCTCGGCGATGGTCTCGGGGTCCTTGACCCCGGCGATCCACCAGCCCGACCGCTTGGCACGCTTGAGCATCCCCATCTCCAGCAGGAAGCCCGTGGTGCCCTTTGCCTGCTCCTGCTCTGTGTCCGCCATGAGATGCGTCCTCCGATGTGTCATGTGCGGTTCTCGCGTAGAACGTAATGCACCGAACTGAGTTCCCGCCTGGCTCGCGGGGAGATCCCGTCGTGATCGAGGAGTCGGGCGGTGTGCGCGGCGAGCTTGTCAGCGAGGACGGGATCTGCCAGGGGTAGCCACCGGTTGGTAGTGAGGAGGGCCCAGAGTGAGTGGACGTAGAGGTCCATGTACGCCGGAGCCTGCTGAAGACCGGCGGCGAGGCCCCGAAGGAGCCGTACGGGCTCCCAGTTGGTTGGGCCGCGCCGCATGAAGCCATCGTCTGGCTGCGGCTCGCGGATCGAACCGAGCCAGTAGGCCCAGTAGTTGAGGTTCGCGATCTCTGCGGAGTCGTCGTCCGCCAAGCCTCGCTCGATGAAGTCGAGCAGCGGTTGACGGTCACCGAGCCGTACCAGCGCGGCGGCGGTTGACCTTGCGGTGGCCCAGTGCGGGGTCCAGCCGCGTGCGGAAATCAGGTCGCGGCGGCCGTGTAGCGCGTGCACCATCCACGACGTCGCCTCGGAGCCTCGGTCGTAGGAGCAGAGGTAGAGGGTCTGGCGGTGCAGCAGCAAACCGCCGTCTCCGGCGCGCAACGCGGATTCGGCGGTCTCCCGGAGGTGCGCGAAGAACACGTCGCGGTCGGACGTGGGTAAGAGCGGGGCCTTGGCGACGGGGCCGCGACGTCCCGTCGTCGCGCTGCGAACGAGAGCGCGTGGAGCGGTCCCGTTCAGCGCCCAGGCGATCATGTGGGCCGTATCGCGGGTGTGCACCCAACTCGCGAGAGGGTGAAGGTCGTTGATCTCCGGATGGATCGTGGAGGTGATGACGCGGTCCGCGTCCATCGCCGGGTCGAGAAGGTGAAGGACATGGGGGTCCGCGCCGAGCGCGAGTAACCGGCGCCGGATGTTGAGGAGGGCCCCGGCCTTCACGTTGGCGAGCGGTCGTCGTCCGGTCTCCCAGCCCTGCCAGGTGGCGAGATCGACGCCGATCGCTTCGGCCATGCCGACCTGTGTGCGGATGCTCGTACTCTCCCGGGCGACGCGCAGGACGAACCCGGCGATCGTGCCCGCGGTCGCGCGTCCGCGGGTCACTTCCTTCGCGGCCATGCCGCCCCCTGTGCCCTCGGTCCGTCTAACCCGTACCCACAGTCAGTCCTACTGCATCCACGGTGACCGTAGCTTCTGATTCGGCAGCAGCCATCGCCATCAAGGAGGCCAGGATGTCCACCGCAGTTGAGCCCCGCGTGCGTCCCTGGGGAGCCGATCGGCTCGCCCCGTACCCGACCGTCACGCACCGCCCGCACACCACGGTCACGCTCGACCCCGACTCCCAGCTCGGCGTCTTCACCGACCACGTCGGCACGGTGATCGAGATGGGCAAGCACGGCACCAGTAAGGGCACCGAGACGAGCACGACCACGAACTCGGACTCCGCGCCCGATCAGGGGAGCGACCAGGACGACGAGCAGGACTGACCGATGACCGACGAGAGGCCGGTGCTCGTGGCCACCGAGGCGGATGACCTCACCGCCGACATGGTGATCAACGAGCTGAACCGGCGAGGCGTGCCGGTGACCAGGTTCAACCCCGCCGACATCGGGGCGGCCCTGACGGTCTCCGCTCAGTTCGGAAGCTGCCCGGCCCCCGTGGCCGGGCAACTCCGCACCCCGTCGCGGACCGTGGACCTGGCCCAGGTCCGGTCGGTGTACTGGCGCCGCCCGGTGTGGCCCGCCTTCGGCCACCTCGGCCCGGACGACGCGCGGTTCGCGGCGGCCCAGACCCGCTACGGGCTCGGCGGCACCCTGTACGCCCTCGACGGGCCGCTGTGGGTCAACCACCCACTGCACAACGCCGCCGCCGACTACAAGCCCGCCCAGCTCGCCATCGCCCAGCGCCTTGGGCTGACCGTGCCGCCGACGCTCGTCACCAACGACCCGCACGAGGCGCGGGCCTTCGTCGGCAGCCACGATCAGGTGATCTTCAAGACGCTCCGGTGGACGCCCTACCAGCGCGACGGCGTTCCCGTTACCGGGTGGGCCGACCCGGTCACCGCGACCGAGATCAACGAGAGCGTCGCCGTAGTGCCGCACCTGTTCCAGGCCGTGGTCGACAAGGCAGCAGATCTGCGCGTGCTGGTCGTCGGCCGCGAGGTGTTCGCCGTACGGATCGAGTCCGAGATGCTGGACTGGCGCAAGGACTACTCGGCCCTGTCCTACCGCGTGGTGGATCTGCCCGGCCGGGTGGAGAAGGCGCTCCTCGCCTACCTGGAGCACTTCGGGCTGGTGTCGGGGAGCTTCGACCTCGCCGTGGACAAGGCCGGTGATCTCTGGTGGCTGGAGCTGAACCCGAACGGACAGTGGGGGTGGCTGGAAGAATCCACCGACCTCCCGATGTCCGCCGCATTCGCTGACCTGCTGACGCAAGGAGTTGCGCCATGACCGACACCGCCTATGAGCGGCGCGCCCTCGCCGACCGCCTGACGAAGGCGGGCATCCTCTCCAGCCCTCGCTGGCGGGCGGCGGTGGAGGCCGTTCCCCGCGAGCTGTTCCTGAACCCCGGAGTGTTCCTGCCCGCGGAGGGGGGCCGGTGGCAGCCGGTGACCGCGGTCGGCACCGACCCGGCCCAGTGGGTAAAGATCGCGTACCGCGACGAGTCCCTAACCACCCAGCTTGATGGACACCTCACCGCCGACCAGGCCAGCGGCCCCGTGACCGGCTCCCCGACCTCCTCCTCCACCACGCCGGTCACCGTCGTGGACATGCTGGAGAAGCTGGAAGTGGAGGACGGCCACCAGGTCCTGGAGATCGGCACGGGAACCGGCTACTCCTCCGCCCTGATGTGCTTCCGCCTCGGCGAGGACAACGTCACCACCATCGAGGTGGACCCGGACGTCTCGGCCCGCGCCGACGCTGCCTTGGAGACCGCCGGATACTCCACCTGGACCCTCACCGGAGATGGACTCCTCGGCCACCCCCGCCGCGCGCCGTACGACCGGGTCATCGCCACCTGCGCCGTACGCCGCATCCCCTACACCTGGATCAGGCAGACCAAGCCGGGCGGCATCGTCCTCACCACGGTCGGCGGTTCCTGGCACTACGGCACCGGCCTGGCGAAGGTCACCGTCGCCGACGACGGCACCGCCGAGGGCCAGATCATCGGCCGCAGCTCCTTCATGCAGGCCCGGTCCCAGGCGGAAGTACCCATCGGCGGCGACCTGTCGGCCCGCACCGCCTACGCCGACAGCGAGCACGAAACCAAGGTGTCCCCGCTGCTGCTGGAGGACTGGATGCCAGCGTTCCTGGCCCAGCTCGCTGCCCCGGGGGCGCGCTTCACCCGCGCCACATCGCTGGAGGGAAACCGGCTGCTGCACCTCTTCGACCCGGACCGCGAGTCCTTCGCCTCCTTCACGGAGAACGACGGCACCTGGACCGTCCGCCAGGGCGGCCCCACGGCGCTGTGGGACACGATCGAGCAGGCCCTCACCGCCTGGCAGGACGCGGACCGCCCCGACATCACCGAGGTACGGCTCCGCGTCACGAAGAAGGCCCACACCTACTGGATCGATGGCCACCCCGCGCTCCGCTGGCAGCACGACCTCATCTGACCGACCGAACGCGATCACCGGCGCAGCGCACTACTCTGCCGGGTCAGGAGCTGCCGGAGCAGAGGGAAGCACGATGGACGACGAGCCGCTGTCGGACTGGGTGGATCGCCGGGACGCGAAGATCGGACGCCTTCGAGCCGTCCCGCTGGTGTCCGGCGACGGCCCGAAGGGCTCACATCTCAACCCCGACGCGCCGCGTGCCATCCAGCGGTGGAACGGGTACGCCTGGGAGCCGCACGGGTTCGCGGCGAACCTCGCTGAGGCCCAGCGGCTCTTGCACCCGCGTGACGAGGAGCATCCGACTGTGTCGGCACCCCAGCCTCAGCCGCTCCAGGCGGGACGAGGGCGGCACCGCAAACCCCGGCCAGAGGAGTGACCCCACGGTGCTCGTCATGCCTAGTTTCTAAACCAGAAGCCCGCCGCCATCCGTAGCGACGGGCTTCCGGCGTCTTCCGGTACCCAGCGATTCGGGGAGGTGTCACCGAACTGCTGTCCTTCCTCCGTCGGGCCGGTCGCGCGTCAGGGACGAGGCGACAGCCCCGCGCCGAGGTGGTTAACCGCCCGGCAGTTCGGCCCGGCGCATCCGGGCTGCCAGGCGGTCGCCTAGACGTCAGGCATCAGCCCTCCAACGCCACCGTCTCAAAGGCGACAATCTTGCGAACGAGATGCATCGTCATCACGATCACGAGTCCTTCGCAGGAGAACTGACCGCGTTGGCGCGGTCCCGGGCAGGCGGCTCGTCCGGGTGGGCCGCTGGGTCCGGATCGGCCTGCTCCTCTGCATCAGCCGCCCCTGTCGCACGCTTCTCGATCATCGGGAGCGCGATAGCGAGCACACAACCCGCCGCGATGCGGTAGGGGAGCGGGACCGGCTTGAGGAGGGTGCCCGCCAGGTCGAAGATGCCGTGGGCGATCATCAGCGGTACGACGCGGCCGTAGTGCAGGAAGATCTGGAGACGGCCTGCGGCGAAGATGGCCATGGCGAGGGCGGGAAGCCCGAAGTAGGCGTGAACCGCGACTTCGACCACGCAGATCGTGGTGTAGATCTGCCAGACGGGCCGTCGCGCGGCCGTCATCAGGGCTGCGACGGCCGCCACGATGACGACGTCCTCCAGGACCACGGTCGATGTCACCGCGGCGAGAGTGCGGCCGAGGTCGCCCTCGATGCCGAGTGCGGCGAGCTGATCGTCCATGACGGGCAGCACATCCACGTCCAGGAAGAGCAGGGCCTGCGCGCTCAGGAAGGCCAGAAACCCGCCTGCCACGCAGAAGTTGAAGGCGCGCTGCGAGAGCTCCCATGTGTGTGCCCGCCTGCGCCGCGGATCCGTCTCACCGCGGGGGCGTTCCAGGACGATGCCGTGGGACCGGCACACCTCCAGCGTGAGCCACGCGAACGTGCCCCAGAAAATGATCATCGCCAGGGGGGTGAAAGCCACCGAGGGATCGGCCGCGAAGATGGCCGCTGAGCCGCAGGCGACTGCCGCGCCGCGCTGGGCCAGGCGCCGTCGCGGGGTGACCCGGTCCAGGGTGGTGCGGCCTATCACCACCCAGGGCAGCCAGAAGAACACGACGATGGCCACGCAGACACGCATCACGCCGAGGTAGTGACCTGTGCGCGGAGGCCAGGGCACCCCGTACAGATAGCCGAGCGAGATTGCCGCGTTGGCCACAGGGACGATGGACGCGAGCAGCAGCAGTGCGATGGCGTGACGCAGGGCCCGGCGTGCTGCCGCGCCGTGCAGCAGGACGGGCGGCCTGCTGGGGGCGAGCGGGTTCGTCACGCGGCCACGCTCGCGTCGGCGGGGGGCCGGTGGGGGGCGATGATCGCGCCGTTGGGCAAGATCTCGCCGGTGTCCTCGAAGAGCAGGATGCCGTTGCAGAGCAGGCTCCAGCCCTGTTCCGGGTGGCTCGCTATGAGGAGCGCGGCTTCCCGGTCGGAGGCGTCCGCCGTCGGGCACGGCGGCATGTGATGGCACATCGCTAGTGGCCTATCTGGGGTATTGGGGGTTTTCCGGTGATTGCGCAGAAGGGGTGTGGGGTGCCCTCCCCACCAGCGGTTGGAGGGAGATCCAGCACGCTGGTGGAGAGGGGGCGGGTGGCCGGCCGCCGCGTTCCCCCCACGGAACGACGGCGGCCGGGGCGCTCCCGCGGGGCCGCGGTGCGGGAGCGCCGCTTCCTCCACTCGACGTGGCCTCGGGTCCGCCAGCGGGGGGCATGGCGATCCACTAGGCCTGGAGGAAGCCCAGTCGGGGGAAGCTAGGTGCGGGCGGCGCTTGGGGCGTGCGCCGCCGTCGGCAGGCCGTACATCCGGGCTAGGGTCACCACGTGGGGCCGGGTCCGAGCCCCCAATTCCGCCATCAGGCCGTTGATGTCCCTGGTGACCTGCTCCTTCGATCGGCCTGTCAACAGGCCGATTTGGACCCTGGTCAGGCTCTGCGCGAGCAGAGGCAGCACCTCCAGATGCCGGGGCATCAGGTCGAGCGTGCCCTGCTCGCGGTCAGGCTGCCGAATGAGTCCCAGCTCGTAGGCGCGGTCGACGACAACCGTCCGCCCCCTCACGCCCAGCGTCCGCGAGGCGACGGTGATGTAGTGCTTGACCGTGTTCTCCTTGAGGCGAAGGAGATGCGCGATCTCGTAGACGTACCTGCCCTCGGCGAGTCCTTGGACGACCTCTCTCTCGCGGGTGGTGAACGAGATCGTGGTGTTGGCGGTCACCTCTGTCCTCTCTCTTGGTGTTGGGGGTGGTGTGCCGCTCGATGCGCCGGGTGTGTACCTCCGGCTCACCGAGCGGCCGTCTGGGGCGTGCGCCGCTACAGGTCGTCCAGGTTGATGACCTTGAACGCCCGCAGTGTGCGCACCAGTTGGGCGGCGATCATCCAGTCCAGGGCGGCGCCCCCGTAGGGCACCGGGACGCCGTCGCTCGCCAGGACGTGGATGCTGCGATCGGCGGCGGCATATCGGTGTGGCGTGCCGATGACGCCATACAGGGGCGCGCTCTGCGCCAGCAGCGCGACGTGTCCGTGCTCGGCGAGGTGGGAACACCGCCGAGGGGCCATGCGTGCGTGCTTGAGGCAGAACGGCGGCTGGGCGGTGCGGACCGTGGTGGTGGCCTCGGGTACGCACTCCTCGGCGCTCAGGACGAACAGGATCCCGTCCTGGGTCCTGGCGGGCTCGCGGCAGAACTGGCACCGCAGCCGCAGCATCGTCTCGCGCTGCCGGATCGGGTTGACCATCCGCCAGAGCGGCGCGCCAGTCGGCACCCCGTGCTCGTCGAGGGACTGGGAGACCCGCGCCCACAAAGCGCCCTGGACGTCACGGTCCTCGGGCCGCTCGTCCGCGTAGCTGAGGCGGCTTCCCCCGGCACTGGTGAAGGAAGCGCGTAAGTCGACGAGGGACTCGTCCACCTCGCCCTCGCGGGCCGTGATGTAGGGGATCAGCCTCCGCGTCGCGCCTCCGACGCGACTCCTGCCCTGGGGGCTAACCGGTGCGGGGCCACCGGCCTCAAGCCGGGGAGTGGGACGTAGAGACGGCCGCCGAGCTCGCCGTCGCACAACGGTGCGCAGCCGCTGGCTCAGCCCCCAGGGACGCTCCGAGCCGACGTCGCGGTCGGCCGCAACAAGGCCAGCCCTGGGGATCTTGTACACAGACATCCGTGCTTCCTCTCGGACGTGCTCAGACAGGGGGCTGCTCGGGCGAGAACGAGAACACTGAGCAGGAGGCGGGAGTGATTAGCGCCCGAGCGCGCCGGGCCGCGGTGTACTGCTGGATGGCAGCGTCGCTGTAGCCGTAGAAGCGCCCCAAGGCGGAATCCGCATCGGCGTCAGGGCACGGAGGGAACTCCGGCGGGCGCTCACCCCACTCGACGGCTTCGCCCTCCGGGTACAACGCCGAACCCAACCGCAAGTCCCAAAAGCCCGGCTGGCCTTGGAGCACGTCACGCACCGCCAGCCCCAGGCAGAAACATGGCACCGGGAAGTACCCCCCACGGCGTGTCCCACCGACCGGGACCGCAAGCAGCGGCATGCGAACCATGCGCACCGCCACGCTCTTCACCAGCAGTTCCGGGTCCGCGATCCGCTGCGCGTAGTAGTCGAAGTCGTACGCCTCCCGCGGAGCCATCACGACAGCGTTCGCAGGCGGGTGATCTTTGGTCCCGAGGTCATGCATCATTCGCCGTTCCGTAAGGCCGTGATCGGTTCTGCCAGCAGGTCGTGGACCATGTAGCCGAGGCGACAGGCACGCCTGAGGAGTGAGGCGTGTCTCATGGCGCGTCATCTCCCATCAGGTTGAGGACATCGACGATGGCCAGGGCGAAGCGCAGGATGTGTCGGTGCGAGCGCTGGGGGCACGGCTGGTTCGCGCGCAGTTCGATCAGGAGCTGCATCGCGTCCACCGGGTACGGCGTGACCGTGAGCGGCACGAGCTCGATCAGCACGAGCGTCACCTGACGGAACCGGTCGGCCAGGCGACTGATCTCCGCCGAGGTGGGCCGATGTTGCTCATCGAGCACGGTGTTCAGATCGTCGTACAGCGCGTCGGCGTCCACACCGTCCCTGGCCTTGGAGCGTCGTAGCCCCACAAGCAGTCGGCCCGCCACGGTGTCCTCAACGGTGTACGGCCGGATCATCAGCTCGGTGCAGGCCTGTGTGGAGAGAGTCATCGTGACCGCCTTGCGGGGACCGCGAGGACGCGCCAGGTCGCTGCCCCGTCTGCCTGTCGCTCTAGCCGGTACGCGAATAGCAAGAATGCGACGTTGCCGTCCTGCGCGGGCTCGACCCAGAACCACGTGGCCATCGAAGCGGGAAGGCCAGCAGTCGGCGGGGCCGCAGCGCCCGGCGCTCGTGTCTGCCTCCAAGACGTCACAGAGCCGCTCCACTCGGCACACGTTGAAGACCGGCAACCTTGAACTCGGTCCAAACGGTCTTGCCGCCCCGTGGGTCCGGTTCCACCCCCCACATGTCAGCGAAGGAGGCGACGAGGAGTAGTCCTCGACCGCCGTCGCTCTCGCAGTCCGGGGTGGCGGTCTGCGGCATCTCCGCGCTGAGATCGCCTACTTCTATCCGGATCAGGTCGTCACCGATGTTCAGCTGAACCGAGAACCCTGCTGCGCTGGATCCGTGAATCAAGGCGTTCGTCGCAAGCTCCGAGACGCAGTACTGCACATCCTCGGACCGACCTTCCACGCCCCATTCCGTAAGCGTCTTCAGGACAAACGTCCGCGCCATACCCACAGATGCGGAATGGGGGCTGAACGTTCTTTGCTGTGGGGCAAATTGAGGCAGTTCAGGTGGAGTTGCTGACATGACGTTCTCCGTCCGCGCTTGGTGCGCGTGGGGTCTTGTCTCCGTGTGAGGGTCCACGGAACCGCCAAGCGGATCTCGGTGCCAGAGCAGAGATGGCGCGAGGATGTGGCATCTCTGGGGCGTCTTGGGGCATGACCTGTGATGCTGTGACAGCGGACATCTTGAGGAACAAGGCGGGGAGATCCAGCCCATGGCGTTGAAACGACACCGCCTGGAGCGCCGACGTAAAGCAGTGGGTTTCACCCACGAAGCTCTGGCGGACGAACTGCATGTGGAGCGGTCCACTGTCGTGCGATGGGCTGCCGGAAAATCTGCGCCCCGCCCCTATATGAGGCCGCGCCTCGCGCAGTTGCTCCAAGTGACCGTTGAGGAACTGGACGACCTTCTCGCCATCACGTCAGACGACGATCAACCGGTCGGCGAGCGAACTCAGTACGCCATGCGGCATCCGTCGAGCGTCGACCTCGCCACTGTCGCCGAGCTGCGAGATGACATGCAAAAGCTTGGTGAGCGCTATGACCGTGAGCCGTCAGCCGTGCTTCTGGCCAGCGCGGCTGAGCACGCCAGCGCCGTCGGGTTCATTGCCGGAGACGCACCTGCGGGCCGAGTCCAGAGAGAGATGCGAAGCCTCCAAGCGGACGCCGCGACCTTCATGGGGCAGCTCGTCTGGGACGCCTCCCAGCGACATGACCACGAGACAGCTAAGACGTACTACTTGGAGGGCGCGGAGGTCGCGCGCCATCTGCGGGACCCCAACGCAGAGGGGCACGCGCTCTTGCGCATCTCCTATGTCGCCCTCTACGGAGCGGCGAACTACCGGGAGGGTCTCGGCCTAGCGCGCCAAGCCGCACGCACGTCTCGACGTACGAGTCACGTCATCACCGGACTATCGCTCTTGCACGCGGCAGAAGCGCACGCGTACTTGGGCGAGGCGCGGGATTGCGAGCATGCCCTTGTGGATGCCGAGAAGCACTTGGAGCGGAGTCACGACACCGATGCCGCACACGAGTTGTTCTCGCCCACGCACATCAGCCGCCTCGCCGGATCTTGCTACCTGTCACTGGGCGACTTCCGCCGAGCCGAACGGCTGCTGGCCCAGACCGCGGACGAGCTGCACGACCGGCGGAAGTCGCGGGCTATCGTCCTAGGCAATCTGGCCCTGGCCAGGATCCGGCAGGGCGAACTCGACGCGGCGCTCGTCGCATTCAGTACTGCCGTAAACGAACTGCACAGCACACGTGGAGGTGGTGGGATGAACGTTGTCTTCCGTGCCGCCCGAGAGCTGCGTCCGTGGCGCAACGAGCTGACGGTTCAGGAAGCCCAGGATCAGCTCATGGCGTTGATGGAAGCGACGTGACCACCGCATGAAGGAGCCCGACGTGCGCACACAGGTGGATGCCGAGAAGCAACGAGTTCGCGAGCGTGTCTGGCAGACGCTCGATGCGAGGGGTGCCGCCCTCGACGACACCACGCACGGCCGGATCCCGAACTTCATCGGCTCGCAGGCCGCAGCGGACCGTCTCGCTGAACTTTCGGCCTGGCGAGACGCGCGAGTCATCAAGGCAGTGCCCGACAAGGCGCAGTTGCCCGCACGGGCGCGTGCTCTTGCCGAGGGCAAGACGGTGTTCATGGCCGTTCCGAAGCTCGCCGACGCACGGCCGTTCTACCTTCTCGATCCGGCGAAGCTGTCCGTATCGCCGAACGAGGCAGCATCGAGCAAGGTGGCTGCCAGTGTGGCGCCGCGAGTGGGTGTCTCGGCACTGGGCCCCGTGGACATGGTTGTTGTCGGAAGCGTTGCGGTGAATCGTCAGGGCGTACGCATCGGAAAGGGCGCGGGCTATTCGGATCTGGAGTTCGCCTTCCTGATGGAAGCAGGTCTCATCAGCGACCGGACTGTCGTCGTGTCGACGGTCCACTCCCTCCAAGTACTCGACGAGGAGTTGCCAGCCACTGAGCACGACTTCGGTGTAGACCTGATCGTCACCCCCGACGAAGTCATCTCCTGTCCTGCGCCCCACCGACCGTCCGGACTGGTGTGGGCGCATCTGGACGCGGACAAGATCGCGTCCATCCCTGTGCTTGCAGCACGGGCTCCGGCGCACGATCGATGACTCGGTGCGGATCGGCCACAGCCGGATTGCAACCGGCCCACGGGCTTCGAAGCCCAAGGCCCCGCCAGCTCCGATAACTTGACGGCATGCCGACGCCCCCGGACCCGCCCACCCCATCGGGCGTCAGCCGCCGACAGCGGCTGCGGAACCGGATGGGCGCGCGATCCTTCTTTGACCGGGCAGCGCACTGGCTCCTCACCGGAGCTCCCTGGTGGCTGCTGGCCTTCGTGCTGCTGTATACGGCAGGGGGTGCATTCCTCGGCTGGCGCGCGGCGTACGAGGTTCTCGTCGGGCTGACGGCCCCGGGCCAGACCCAGCATTCGGCCTTCGCCTATGTGTTGAGCCTGTCCGGCTGGCTGCTCGTGCCCGCGATCATCGGTGGCGCCGCGGGCTACTTCCTGGGCCGCCAGATTGATGCCCGTCGCCCGCTATCAGAAGAGCAGGTCCGCGAGCGGGTCGCCAACCCGGAGCCACCGGCGACGCCGGAACCCGACCGCGACCGGGGGCTCCGCATCCGGTCGCTCGCCGAGCTGGAGGCCGAGGGCGGGGAAGGGCGCCGCTTTGTCGAGAAGTACGTCGCCGGCCCGCACACCAGGAACCGCGAGGTAGCTGAGGAGCACTGGAGCGCCACCGTTCAGTTCGTCGCGGACAACTGGGCGCGACTTGAAGGACTCACGCCCGTGGAAGCCGCAGTTGAGGCGGAACGACTCGCGCGTGCAGCCGCGTTCAACGCAGCCCAGATGGACCGGTGCTTCGTCTGCGATCAGAACCACCGGGCGTAGTCCCGACCGCTACGGTGGTCTCATGGCGCCCAAGGAGTCGGCCGACCGGGTCGTCGAGCGGATGCTCGGCACCTCATTCCCGGAGGCCTCCTACAGCGTGATCCAGGACGCCGCTCGCGCCACAGCTGATGTCGCACTACGCCGTGAGCCAACGGAAGCCGATGCGCGCGCCTTTGCGGCCCGCTTCCAGGACCGGCTCCTGCCCGTCGAGCAGCCGCCTACCGCCACGCCCCGCTCCGGGCGCACCCGCCAGCGCCGACCCGACTCCGGGCGGCGCCCATGGTCGCCGTTCTGGCGGAGCGCGGAGCGGGATGTGCGGCAGGGCGAGCTGCTGAGGGAGGAGCGCGAACGGCGGGAGGCCCGCCGGCAAGAGGCCTTGATCGCGGCTGGCCAGCGCAGCATGGAGCTGCTGTCCAGGGCCATGGACGACCCCTACTTCGCAGCGACCATGTTCATTGGCGATGCCGTCGTGCCACCAGAGAAGCAGCGCCAGTTTCTCTACGTGCGGGCGATGTACGAAAACATGGTCCTCGCGTGGGCCACAGGCGCCGTGCTGTGGGAGAACCTGTTCGTGCACGTGCGGGCCTTCCTACAAAACCCATTCGTCCGGGAGTACTGGGAGGTCACCCGCGCCGAGCGGGTCGGCCTGGCGGCCGACAGCCCGGAAGCAAGAGTAGCCAGCATGATTGACAGCCTGCTCCGGGACCTCGAAGAGTCCGAAACCGACGAGTGGTGGGTCGTAGGCCAGCCCCCTGGCGAGCAGGACTTCTGACCGCCGGCCCACGGGCTGCGATCCAGCTAGGCGCTCACTGCTCGGAATCGCGCGTGGCGGGATCAATATCAGCGGCGCGGAGGACTTCGTAGACAGTGGTTCGGGAGAGACGGGTCGCGCGTCTGATGTCTTGGACGTTCTCCATGCCGTCGTTCCACTTAGAGGGTTGGCCCCAGCCTTGTGTCGGGAGTCCTACCGCTGTGCCCAACGTGATCGCCGTATCGCTCGGTGTATGGCGCGCCTGTCGCTTCTTTGGTCGGAGTGACCACTTCGGAAGCAGGCGAGTGCACAGTCGTGGATGATGACGATTGGGCGGTGGTCATCCTGGTGAAGACCTGGCTTGCCTCTCCCAGTCGAAGGCGCATCGAGCCGTAAGGGCCTTGAAGGTAGCCCGTTCGGTGCCCATGCCGGTGGAGTTCGAGGGCTGCTTGAACACCGGCATCGGCGGGAGCAACATCGTCTGGTGGTGCCAGTGCATGAAGGTGCTCCTCCCACTCCCAACCGAGGTCCCGCAGAACTGTCCGGACCTCCGACTGCTCCCACCCGCTCCTTGCCACCAGGCCGTGGCGGGCATCCGGCGCGAAGGTCACATGTGGCTCGGGTTGCATCAGGCTGTTTCCTCGGCGTGTGCGGGTGCATCCGGGGCCGTGACGGCCTCGGCCCGAGAGGGCCAGGCTGCGAGCGCGAACCGTGCGGGACGAGGGTCGTGCTTACCCACGCGGCAGTCATCACCGGCCTTGCCGAGCGCGTTGTTCATCCGGGTGAGGAAGCGGTCGTACTGCTCGTGCCAGAGAACCACCGACCCGGCATCGTCGTAGGCATCGATGCGGGCGAAGGCGAACGCCGCAATCTCGTAAGCCAGTTGCTCGTGATCCATCCAGCAGGGCGGGATGACGTGCTGCGGCTGCCATGCGTACGTCTGGTTCAGCCAGCGGCACACCTCATCGAGCCAGCCCGGCAGCGGTGCGAGCAGTTCGGCCGTCAGAGCGCCGATGTCCCACGGCGCCGGGCCGACCGCGACCGACTCCTCCGCGCTCCTTTCGGCGAGGTAGTCCGCGATCAGCGCGGGCGCCTCGGGGAAGGGCGCGAAGCGGGGCAAGGGGTTGGTCATGCCGACACGTCCTGACGGTCCGCCCAGGCAGCCGCATGCGCCTCAGCCTGTCGGCTCCTCGCTTCTTGCTGTCGTAGCCGCTCCGTCTCGTTCGCCTGGCGCAGGTCCCGTGTGTGGCCCTCGATCTCAGTCCATGAGTCCCAGGTCCACATGCCGTCGAGGCGGGTGATGACCGGCGGCAGGTTGTCCGCGAGGACGAGCGCGCACCCTTCGTCGAGGCCCTTGATCTCGTCACTGCGCAGGACGGATTCCAGCACTGCGTGCGTCGCGGTCGACTCGCCGCCACGGTCACCGCTGGTGGTGGTCCGCGTCGTACGCAGCCGTTCGACTTGCCCGCAGAGTTCGGACATCTCCTTGAGGAAGTCGGGGTCCTTGGCCCCGCCGAACACGACGACGTTGTTGGTGAAGCTCGCCAGTTCGTTGGCGGTGTCCTCGCCGAAGCGGGCCCGGGCGCTCGCCCAGCCCTGGAGGCCGTAGACGACCGTGATGCCGCGTCCCCGGCCGTCGGCTACGCGCTGGCGGAGCGAGGGGATCGGCGCGATGTTCGGCGCCTCGTCGAGAGCCGCCAGGAGTGGCGGGTCCAGGCGCCCGGCAGGAGAGGTGATGGCGTGAGCTTCCGCGATGTCCAGCAGGTCTTCCGTGACCGCCGTGGTCAGCGGGGCGACCGAGTTGACCTCGGAGTCCTTGCCCAGGAGGTAGATGGTGCCGCCCGCGTCGAGGAACTCGCGGAAGTCCGTGGGCGCCTCGCCCCTCTTGCCCTGGAGTGACTCGATCACGGCTTGGTGCATGAAGGGTTCCAGGGCCGCGTCCAAGGTGACCGCGGTGTTGCCGACGGTACGGCTGTCACCTGTGGTGGAGGTGCGGAGCATGTCCGCCCAGCCCGGACCGGCGCCGGGGTGCGCGGTGAGGATGCCGAGCGGCGCCGGATCAGCGAACTTCCGGGCCCACTTCAGGAATTGGTCGAGGCTGGCGCCATCGAGCGCCGCTGCGTGCAGGAGCGCGGCGAGCACCTTGGCGGCCTGTCCCTTGTAGAAGGCGCTGCCCTCGGAGGACTGGGCTGCAGAGCCGGGGGTGCGCGACCCGGCCACGAGTGCCTTGGCCCGCATCATCGCGACCTCCGTGTCCTGCGAGCCCGTGATCGGGAGCCAGCGGAAGCGGGGCAGCGAGGGTGCGATGTTCTGCGGGTCGAAGACCAGGACCGGGCGGTCGGCACGACGTCGTGCGTCCAGGGTGAGTTCGACCAGGTCCGGCTTGGTCGAGGTGGCCAGGACCGGGCCTTGCCATCGTCGGATGAGCGGGGCGAAGAACCGCAGCGTCTTGCCGCTGCCCATGGGGCCGATGACGCGGGTTGCCTTGTCCGCCCGCGAGTACAGGGGGATGCCCTTGGGGCGCTGGGAGACGCCCAGCGAGTAGCCGAAGTCGAGCGGGTCGAGCGTGTGGTGCATGTGGTGCTCCGGAACGAGGGGGAGGAGGTCAGGACGCGTGGGAGCGCGGGCGTTTGGAGAGATGGGAGAGATCCGCGGTCGGGCGGGACCGGGTGTCACGGTCGGCCAGGGACGGCCGGATCTCGGATGCCCGCAGGGCCGACTTGGCCGACAACTGGCGCTTGAGCTGGGCTTTCGAGGCGAATCCGGCGTTGCGTCGACTGCGGTTCGATGTGTGCCGCAACGCCAGCAGTGCGAGCCCGCAGACCGCGACGATGGCATACAGGGCGAGGGACAGGGCGTCCGAGGCGAAGGCCATTACTCGGCCCTCCGCGCGATGCGGGCAGCGAGGTAGCGCATCCGCCGGCCGCACAGCCGGGCGAGCGAGGCGTCCGGCCCGGAGCAGCGCGGCGGAGCGGTGTGGAAGGCGGCGTGGAGTTCCTCCGCACCGCGCCAGGCGGCGCCGACCGCTGCTCGTGCGCGACCGCCCGCGGCGCAGTAGTCGCCGTGGTCGAGCAGGGCGGCGAGCCGGGCGGTGCGCTGGGCGAGGTCGAGGTAGTCGGCGTGCAGTTGGTCGATGTCGTCCCGGAAGGAGCGGCCATACGTCGGCAGCACGGCGGGGTCGAGGGCGAGGGTCGTCATGGCAGGGGTGTGTTCCGTCTCGGGGCCGGTGGCGTCGGGGCTGGGCTGCGCGGACGTACTCATTCGAGATCCGGGGAGCTGGTGGTCAGGTCCGTCATGGAGCCGCTGGAGAAGCACAGGTGCTGCTCTGCTTCGGTCAGCAGGTGCTGGACGCCGGGGTAGATGACTTCGCCGACCTTCCACAGGGCGACACCGCGGCGCAGGCGCATGATGTGCTCCGCCGTCCAGGCGGGGAGTCCGAGCCGCCTGACGGTGTCCTCGGCTTCGGACTTCTTCATCGAGTACACGACGACGGTGTCCGCCATCTTCAACGCGGCCTGCGTCTCGGGACTGTCGTCGATGTCGCTCAGGTGGTGCACGATGAAGATGCAGCTCAGGCCGTAGCCACGGGCGAACTTGAGGAACTTCTCCAACAGCGCGGCGAGTTGGGGAGTGCCCAGGATGTGCCATGCCTCCTCGCACACCAGGATGCGCTTGCGCTGGGTGTAGCGGTGGCAGCCGGAGTCAGGGTTCGCGCCGAGTTCCCAGGCCCCCGAGCTTGTGTCCACGACCCTGCGCTCGTGCTGGCTGGGTTCCGCGCCGCACTCGCACAGCGGACGCAGCCAGACCTCTTCGAGGAACACGGAGATCACCGCGACGAGGATCGTCATGGCGACGCCGCCCGAGGGGACCTTGGTCAGGTCGAAGACGACCATGTCGGCGTCGAGGTCGACGCTGAGACTGGTCGGTCCGTCGAGCATGCCGAGCAGATCGCCGCTCGCGTCCTGCTCGGTCCCGCACAGCCGGTCCAGGACATAGGAGGCTTCGAGGCCGTCGTTGAGGAGTTCCTCCTCCGAACGCTTCTTGGCCACGGCGTCCGTCGCGTCCGGGGACCGCAGCGCGGCCGCGACATCGGCCAGCACCGGAGAGCGGCTATCGGCGGTCGCGCGCTGGTGGGCCCGGCGGATCGCCAGGCGCAGGGCGGACCCGGCGAACTCACCCAGTGGCCTGCCCAAACCGAGTTCCACGATCGTGCGGACCAGCTCGATCTGCCGCTTGCCCGCGATCGCGGGGTCCATCGGATTGATGCAGGAGGCTTTCGCCCCGCCGCCCGGGGTGAACTTCACCGGGGCCCTACCGGTGAGGGAGCGGCCCAGGGCGGCCCACTCGCCCTCCTCCCGCTCCTTCTGCTCCTTCGTGTCGAGCACGACGACCTTGCGGCCCAGACGGATCTGCCGGGCGGTATAGGTCTTGACGAGCGAGCTCTTGCCGCGGCCGGTGTCGCCCATCGCGATCATGTTGCCGCCGGGCAGGCCATCGCCGAAGGCGCTGAAGGGGCAGTAGATGAACGCCTTGCCCGAGTACAGCTCACGGCCGATGACGGCGCCCGCCGTGCCCAACGTGGGCGGCGCGATGGGCAGGTACAGGGCCTGGCTGGTTGTGGTCTCGGTGTACAGCGGGCGCCGCGCGGTCTCGTCCATCGGGGCCATCGGATTGAGGTCGAGGAGGCCGGTCACTTGATGCCCCCGGCGAAGGGGAGCGTCGTGGCGAAGGCACGGGCGTGCTCAAGGTCGAGCCATTCGATCCGCAGATGGGCATTGCGCGCCCGGGAGGCGGTCGTGCGCTTGGTCTTCTCCAGTGCGGCGGCGCTGCGCGTGGAGATGGTGATGTATCCGACGACCGCGGACCCGGCCGCGCCGGAAGTGGCCAGGGCCATGCCGCGCGAGCCGGTGGCGGTGGCGGCGATCATGTCGCGGGGGTCCACGTTCTTGCCGCGCTGCCGGTCACGGTGCATCTCGGCCTGGTTGTTGGTGTCCTCGTCGAGCATCCGCTCCACGGCCTTGTCGTTCGGCTCCAGGTTCTGGGTGATGCTGATGGTCCGGATCACGTCCGGCATGCCGATGAGTAGGGGCGAGAGGAAGTCGGGGCCCACAGGTGTGGTGGGCCAGGAGACGACGGCCGCCGTCGCGTGGAACCAGCTGTCCGTCGTCCCCGCGGCCCGGGTGGCGACGAACGCGCCGTCGCGGACGTCGACGTTGCGGGGGAAGGCGTGCGCGCGCGGCAGGTCGGTGTCCCAGATCGCGTGATCGGGG
This sequence comes from Streptomyces kanamyceticus, assembly GCF_008704495.1. NCBI lineage: Bacteria > Bacillati > Actinomycetota > Actinomycetes > Kitasatosporales > Streptomycetaceae > Streptomyces > Streptomyces kanamyceticus. The sequence continues at coordinate 1,560,818 of NZ_CP023699.1, read as the reverse complement.
TCGTAGCTGTTGCGGATGAGAGCGGTCATCCGGCCCTCATCGAGGGGAGCGATCACCGAGAGGTCGGCGTCTTCGCAGCGGGCCCACAGCTCCTCCACGTACGCGGCCATCGCGGCGGCCACCCCCTCGTCCCCGGTGCCCCGGGCCGCTCCGTCCGCTGCCAGGTCGCGGGTGAACTTCGCGTGCGCGGTGATGTAGTACCGGTGCTCCTCCGCCGAGGTGGACACGGCCTTCGCCAACGTGTCGTAGGAGTCCCTGAGCCACTGGGGCGCCCCGGCGGTCGCCGCCGATTCGTCGCGGTGGGCGACGAACCGCTGGTGTGCGTGCGGGTCGCTTTTCATCTGCCGGGCGAGCACCTGAATCCGTTTGACCGGGTGCTCCTCGGTATTGCCGAACGCGTCGAGCAGTTCGCCCCACCGCTCCAGGGCCACGACCTGCTCCCCGACCTCCTTGCCGCCCAGACCGGGCGAGGCGACCTCCAGGGCCGCGGTGACGCAGCCCGCTGCGGGCTGAAGGACCACGACGGCCTGCTGACCGCGCACGGTCACCGGCACCCACGTCATCCCGGCGACGCCCTCGGGCTCGGACAGCGCCGCGTCCGGTGGAGTGCCGTCCCGGCGTACACCGGCCTCGACCGCTGGGGAGACCCAGACACCGCCGGTGCGGGCCAAGGCCCGGCGGTGGTACTGCTTGATCCGCCACCAGCGGTAGATCGTGCGCCGCTGCGAGGTGCCCTTGGGCCGGTACGGCGCGTACACCACGACCACGGCCAACGCGATGGGCACGACCATGCCGATCACGGCCAGCACCGGGGCACTGCTGGAGAGGAAGCCCAGCAGGATGCCGCTACCGGCTCCGCAGCCCAGCACGACCTGTTCGCCGAGATCGCGGCGGCCCACCAGGCCGGTCGGCCGGTGCTTTCCGAACTGATACGTACGCGTAGACATGGATCACTGGTCCTTGCTGGTGGGGGGCTTGACGGGCGTTCCGGCGCCGGACGGGGGCCCAGGTGGCGAGTACGGAGACGATGCGGGGCGCGCGGTCGCGGGCGGCGGGGCGGACGCGGTGCCCTTCGGGGCGACGACCGGACCCGAAGGGGCGCCCTGGCCGGGTGCCGCAGCGGGAGCACCGCTGGAGGCGGGAGTGCTTCCGGCGCCCGGGGGCTGGGTGTCGGATCCGATGACCGAGCCCGGACCTGCCGCGCGTGAACGAGCCGCGACCGGAGTGCCAGAGGCACTGGCGCCCGGGGACTGCTCGCCGCTGTCGCTCGAGGCATCGGCTCCTTGCGCTCCGGGGGATCCCATCGCCCTGTTCTTCGCAGCGTCGCCACCGGCCTTGACCGCAGCACCGGCGGCACCGAGCGGTCCAGCCGCGCTGGCCGCAACACCTGAACCGGAAGCGGCCTTGGCGCTCGCCGTCCCGGCCTGACCACCGACCTTCGGCGAGGGGGCGCCCTTTCCGCCGGCCGCCGGAGCCGAGGCCTTACTTGCGGGCTTCCCGCCGCCGACCAGCGAGTCCTGGATATGCGTGTTCAGAGCGCGATTGGCGTGCTGGGCGGGGCCGTCCACCACCGACGCGGGGCCGGAGGACTGCGCGGCCTTCCGGTCGTGGTGCAGCTGCGCCATCTCGTCGCCGAAAGCGGGCACCCACTTGTAGAGCGTGGCCGAGGCGAACACGGCGAGGAGAAGGATCAGCGCGCCGACCAGCGTCTTGGACACGGCATCCGACATGCTGCCGGTCGAGTCACTGAGGATCGCTCCACCCAGCCCGAGCAGGGCGAACAGGACCGGTTTCGACAGGCCGATGGCGAAGAGCGCGCCGAACCACTTCTTGCTCTTGCCCCACAAGTCCCGGTCCACGAGACCGGCGTTGACCACCGGGCCCAGGGCCACGGCCACGTAGATGGCCGCACCGCGGATGAGCATCTCGACCCACATCAACAACGCGCCAGCCATCATGATCAGGTTGACGACGATCAGCTGACCCACTCCATCGGAGGGGCTCGCCGCCATGATCTTGAGGATGTTCTCCAGGAACGGTTTGAAGTTGTTGACGGCATACGGCTCGAACACGGCCGTGACCTCGTCGATCGCCTTCATCAACAGCGCGATGGCACCGGGGGTCAGCGCATTGACGAAGAACTGGAGCACGAGGAAGCCGATCGCCTCGCTGACTGCCGTGGTGAGCGCAACTCCGCGGACCGCCCGCTTCGCGACGGCGACGAGCCACAGCGCCGCCGTGATCAGCGAGGAAGCAGCGAAGATGATCGCGTACTGCTTCAAGAAGCCGGGGCTTGTCAGGTCGACCTTGGTCGTGTTCTGGATCAGCTCCAGCATCTTCCGCAGGAACCAGATGTTGGCCTCGGTGAGCTTCTGCAGCAGGAAGCCGAGCGGGTCCGAGATGAAGTCGATGGCCGCCTTGGCCTCGCAGACCATCGGGATGTAGCAGAACGGGTTGGCCACCGCGGACGGAACGAAGACGAAGGCGATGACCACGTTGACCCAGGCGACCGTCTGAAGACGCCGCCCCCATCCACGGCCCGGCCCGCTCCGCTCGACGGCCAGCAGCCCCGGGGCGTCCTCACGCAAGCGAAGGCGCATCGCTGACACCTCCGACATCTGCGAAGCTGCTGGCCGGAGCGGCTTCTTCCGCCGCGGGCGGGGAGGGCACCAGCGGCTCCGACGGCGTGACAGCCGTCGTCTTCCACGTGCCGTCAGCCCAGATGAGGTCGACGGTCATCCGGATGAAGCCGATCTGCGGGCGCTCGCTCTCGTTCTTCCCCGCGACCCCGCCGACGGAGGCGGTCCACAGCTCCATGCTCGCGGTCTGGCCGGAGTACGCCACGGCTCGGGAGCCGAGGACGGCAGTCCGCGTGACCAGCAGCCCGCCATCCGCAGTCTTGCCGTCGTCGCCGAGCGACCGGTTCTCCACGACGAGCTGAGTCATCGAGTCGGCGTCCGCTTTGGCCGTGCCCAGGACGCTGGACGCCGTCGTGGCGGTCAGCATCTTGTTCCGCCACTCCGCGTCCGAGAAGAACCGCGGGTCACCGCGCAGCATCACCGCACTCGTCGCGGCGGCGTGGGCCCCCCGCTCGGTACGTTCGTACGCTCCCGGAAGACCGTCCTTCGTCTCGGCGCCGCTCAGGACGGGATCGGAGGCGCGGGCCGGTACATAATCGGCGAAGTCGCTCGTGACGTTGGTCGCCTGCCGGGTATCGACCGGTGCTACCAGGCCGCTGCTGGACGAACTCCCGGACATCTTCCAGTCGTTGCGCTCCCAGACGAGGCTGACCGTCACCGAACGGAACGCCGCCTTCGGCGTCGCATGCCCCGTGGCGCTGCCTCGCGCCGTCGTTGTCCACAGGCGCACCGTGGCCTTGTGGATATCGGCACCGAGCGTATGGGCGGAGAGGATGCCGGTCCGGGCGATGACGTGGCGCGGGGCGAGCTTGGACTTGTCCCCCTTCAGCTCAGCCCTCGCCCGTCTGGCCTCGTGGTCGGCCTCCTTCATGGCCGTTGACGTCCTGTTGCCAGCGGACATGACCGATACGGCACGGTGGCGTGCGTCCTTGCTGGTGAGGAATGCCGAGCTGCCGCTGATCACGGTGTAGTTCGCCGCGGCGGCCTTGGCTCCGGCTTCGGTCCGGGGGTAGCCGACGGGCACGCCACTGGTGACCTGCCCGCGAGCCTTGCCCGGCTTCGGCTCGGGTGTGGCCTGCGGCGAAGCGACGTGAGTAGGCGCCGAGTCGTCTCCGGTGGCCAGCGTCACGATCATTGCGGTGGTGGTCAGCGCCGCGACCGCGCCGACGGCGATGCCCCAGAACTTCGCCTTGGACGTACCTCGTGGAGAGGGATCGTTTCCTCGTCGGGTCTGTACGGCCACGGGTCACACGCCCATGGCGTAGGTGACGGCGAAGATCGTGCCGAAAGAAGCGACCAGGAAGACGACCACCAGGCCGCCCACCATCATGCCCTTGCCGCGCGAGGAGTCCATGGTCGAGTGGCCGTCACCGACCCAGCCCTTGCTCTTGCCGAGCCCGATCAAGAAGCATGCCGCCCCGATGACCATGGCGAGGGCAGCAAGGACACTCAGCAGGACCTTCGAGGTGCCGCCGAACTTGCTGAACGGGCCCCAGTCCGGCTTGACACCGGTCACCACGTCGGCGCCCGCCGCGAGGGTGGTGTGAAGGGACGGGTCAGCGGCACTGGCAAGCAAGTTGTGCATGGAACTTCCTTATGAGCGTGATGAGTTGATAAATGATGATGTTTGGCAATTAGCCGATATGCCGCATGGCGATGATCCGGGGCTTCCATTCGTCGAGCCCCTGGATCCGCACGGTGGCTCCGCTGTGCGGAGCGTCGATGACCGTGGAATTGCCGAGGTACATCCCCACGTGTTCCGGGCCGGAATGGCCGGGCCCGCTGAACAGGAGGTCACCAGGCTTGAGTTGAGAGACGCTCTTGACCGGCTTGCCCGCGTGGACCTGCTCGTACGTGACCCGAGGCAGATTCACCCCGGCTGCGGCCCACGCCATCTTGGTGAGCGAGGAGCAGTCGCAGCCCTGCTGTCCCTTGAAGGGCGACACGCAGTCACCGCCCCACTGGTACCAGGACCCCACCGCGGTCTTCGCAGCGGCGATGGCTCTCCCGGCGCCCTTTCCGGCGGGCAAGGTCGGGCCGACCGCATCGGTCCACTTGTCGGCCAACTCCCGGATGTTCTTTACGTAGTTACGCGTCTCGGGATAGGGCGGGACGCCGCCGTACTTCATGACAGCGCCGCCGCCTGCGTTGTACGCGGCGAGCATGTTGTCCGTGGAGTCGCCGGCGACGTTCTTGACTTCCTTCGCCAGAACGCAGTCGTAGTTGGCCTGCGCGGCAATGGCGTCCTCAGGGTTGAAGACGTCCTTGTCGTGGTCGCCATCGCCGTCCATCCCGTACTGGGCCCAGGTGCCAGGCATGAACTGGGCGATTCCCAGCGCGCCCACGGGGCTCTTCGCCTTCGGGTTGAAGCCCGACTCGGTGTAGAGCTGGGCGGCGAGTAGTGAGGCTGTGACCTGTGGGCACTTCCCGGCGTGCTTGTCGATGAGCGGGCGGACCCAGCCCGGCACCGGGGAATCGGAGGTGATTCCTCCACCGGGCCCGCTCTCGTCCGCGGAAGCGCCACCGGCTCCACCGAAGACCGTCAGCAGCAGGAGGCCGGAAAGGACCATGGCGAGGGCCAGGCCGAGGGTGATGCGTAGGGCCTTCTTCATCCTGGCCCGGTCACGCCCACGGCAGCGCTGCGACAGCCCAGCCGTGCGCGGTGTGTTCCAGGCGGAGCGCGAGCTGCTCGCCGCTGTGCCGCGCCGGACCGGACTTCGGGGTCGTCGTGAGGGTGTAGCCGACCCGCACGAGCGCGGACGAGGCAGTGACGGCGGGCGCGCCGTCTGGCACGACAACAGAGGTGATCTTGACTGTCTGCCTGGCCTGTTCGGACCGCAGCGCTGCCCAAGGAGCGTCCTGGCCGGCGCGCTTCTGGGCCAGAACCTTCCTCAGCTCCCCGGTGGAGAACTTCGCCGCACGGGCGCCCGCATCGGCGTACGAGCGGTCACCGTCGTTGGTGGCGTCATGCTGCGCGTAGGCGGTCGCGAAGGCCCGCGCGCTCTTGCGCACGTCCGCAGGAACAGTCGTGCTCGGAGCGGCACGTGAGGCGCTCGCCGATGGCGCGGCCGTGGCAGTGATGCCCGCAGAGACAGAGTTCGGGCGAGATTCGGTCGATCCGGCGTCGTCGCCGGTCGAGCTGGCACAGCCGGACACCAGGACGGGCAGAGAAGTCGCAGCACACAATGCGGCAGATATCGGCAGAAAGCGAGTGGATCGAGGCATGCGGAAACACGACCTTGGGGCAGGAAGTTCAAGTGAGGGAGCGGGTGTTGCGGCCCAGAGGCTTGAAGGGCCGCAACACCCCTTCGCAGGGCAAGCGGAGGTGCTACTCCTGCGGGCTGTTACCGGCGTTCGCCGGAGCCTGCTGGCGACGGCGGGTGAACCACACCGTTCCGCCACCAGCGACGAGCAGAGCGGCGGCCCCGCTCAGAGCCCAGGGCGCCATCTCGGCACCCGTCTTGGCCAGGGAGCCCGATGAGGGCGTCTCCGGCGGAGTACCGCCGCCCGCGGTCTTCGTCGGAGGTGTCGAGCCCGGCTTCGACGGGGTCGGGGTCGGCGTGGGCGGCACAGGCGTCTTGCTGTCCTGCGCCCGGACGATGACCTCGCTGTCGGCCCGTGCGGTGAAGGAGACCGGCTTGGCGAGCTTGTCGTATCCCTGCGGTGCCTTCGTCTCGCTGAGCAGGTACTCGATACCGGATTCCACCGTGGCATCGAGCTTGATCGGCGCCGAGTTGCCGTCCGCACTGGTCACACCGGAGGCCACCTTCGTGCCCGGGACCTTTTTGCCGGACGGGTCCACCTTGACCGTCGAGACGTCGAAGCCCATGCCGCCGAGGACCTTTCCGGTGTCCTTGTCGGTCTTGAGGACGCGCATGGTTGCCGGGATCGGGTCGTTGGTCAGGGTCAGGTTCACCACTGCGCCGGGCTTGGCCGTGAACCGCTTCGGAGTGCCGTTCAGCTGGTAGTGCGCCGGGGCCTTGATCTCCTTGGCCCAGTACGCGTTTCCCGCCTTCACGTCCACGCCGAGCTTGACCTTCGCCAGGCCGTCCTTGCCGGTGGTCAAGTCGGCGACCTTCTTGCCCGGCTTGTGCTTCCCGGAGGCGTCCACATCGTCCGCGTCGATCTCGATGACCGCGTTGGCCAGCGGCTTGCCCGTGGCCGTGTCCACCTTCTCGAGGACGAGTTCAGCGTCCTTGAAGGGGTCGATCACTGTGATGGGCTTGGCCGAGCCGGACTGCCCGGCCACGATCAACACGTCTTGGTCGGCCGCCAGTTCGTGCAGCTCATCACCTGTCGAGATCTCGTGCAGCCGGTACTTACCTGCCACCAGCCCCTCGAAGGCCAGGACACCTCCCTTGTTGGTCTTGCCCTCTTTCACGACCTTCCCGGAGGAGTCCAGAAGGTGGAAGGTGACACCGGCCAGGCGGGAGCCCTCCGGGTCCTTCTTGCGGATCTCCACGCCGCCGGTAGCGGGCTTGACGGTGACGGCCGCGGAATCCCACGCGGTCGTCTTGTCCCCGGCCAGCAGCATGCGCTGAGCGCGCTTGTCGTGCGGATCCAGGGCCTTGAGCTGCGAGCCCGGCAGACCGGCTGCGGTGCCCCTGACCGCGGTGGCGCCCGCCTTCGACGCGGTGAACGTCCAGCTCGTACGGCCGTCCTTGCCAGTGGTGACGCTTCCTTGCGCCGAGCTGGAGTTGAGAGCCACCTTGACTCCTGGCACCCGCTCGCCGGACAGCTTGGACGTGACGTCCACATCCACCGTGACCTTCGTGCCCTCCGTGGCCTCCTTCGATCTCGGCCGGACATGCAGCTCGTACGGGCCCGCTCGCTTCTTGGCCTCGGCAAGGTAACCAAGCGCGAGAGATCGGGAGTTAGCTGAGACATTCGGATAGTTCAGGCGGGCCTTTCCGCGCACCTCATGGATCCCGTACGCGCCACCGGCGAGCAGGTCGTACGTGGCCGCATCAACAGCGGCTGCCTGAGAATCCGAACGGGTCTGTCCGTACTTGCCAATGATGTACGAGGCGTACGCCAAGTTCGCGGCCGGGACCTGCCGCCCGGTTTCCGATGAGGCCCACCGCGAGACTGGCCGAGGCCCCAAGTACCCGCCAGCCGCGTCGGGTCCACGGCGCGAAGGGTCCGCGCAATACGTCTCGTAGTCGCCCCAGACCTGAAGACCAGGCGGACCGTACGCGCCGATATGGCTGGCCGCCGCGTGCCCCTCAGAATCTGGGACCTTGAAGCCTGGCCCGTACTTGTCCGCTGCGGTAGCGGACGGGGCCCAGGCCAGGGTGCCCATCACCCCAGCGGCCACAGCGACGGCGGCGAGCCGGGACGGGGTTGGTATGCGTGAACGCATGAAGTGGTGCTCCTGCTTACGGAAGCCGCCCACATGTTGGGGGCTTCGGAGGCGGGAACCGGTGTCAGCCTCCCGGTTCGGGACCGGCTCCCCTTGCTGAGAAGGGCCCGCAGTACGAGCCCGCGCACCGTCGGAGCAGTTGTTGTCCCGAAGCGACGTCACGTTGCGGCCCTGGGATCGAATCCTGATGAGTTCACATCGGCCGCCTTGCGTCATATCAAGGTGAATCGACCCTTCCCAGAGCACGGCAGTTTCCGGGATTCCGAAAATTGCACGACCTGCGAAACGCCTAGAGCGCTGGGCCGTGCGGAAATTCTGACAGGGGTGCGGGAAGAACTCACATGAAATCAAAGGGGGAAGTTAATTCCGAGAATCAACTTCTCATATCTGGAACGTGTCCTGTGTGGTGAGAGGGAGCCATCTTTCACCGTTCAGGGAGAGTGAAGTTGGATCGGGCCGGGCGACCTGTGGGAGATCGCCTCACCATGCATGACGCGGCCTCAGGAATAGAGCGAGTTACTCATCGTCAGCTGAGTGCAGTGTCGGCCTGGGGGGGTGCCTCTATGACTTCGGTCAAGGGGCAACGGGGGTTGGTGGTTGGTAGAAGGTCCCGTCGCGGAGCATCGCGAAGAGCACGTCGGCTCGGCGTCGGGCGAGGCAGAGGAGGGCCTGGGTGTGATGCTTGCCTTCCTTGATCTTCTTGTCGTAGTAGGTGCGGGAGGCGGGATCGGACAGGGCGGCGAACGCGGAGAGGAAGAAAGCCCGCTTGAGCTGCTTGTTCCCTCTCCTGGACTGCTGTTCGCCGCGGATCGAGGAGCCCGAGCTGCGGGTCGTCGGCGCGAGTCCCGCATAGGCGGCGAGGTGGGCGGCTGAGGGGAACCTGGTGCCGTCGCCGACGTCGATGAGGAGGCGGGCCGCGGTCCTGACGCCGACGCCGGGCATCGACGTCAGGACCTGGGAAAGAGGGTGTGTCTCCAGCAGCTCGTCGAGTCGTTTCTCCAGCAGACGGCGCTGGTCGAGCACGGCGGTCAGGGACCGGGCGAGGCTGGGAACGATCAGTGCGGCCGCCTCGGTGCCCGGGACGACGACGGTCTGTTCGTCGAGCGCGGTGAAGACGTCCTCGGTCAGACGGGCCGCCATCCGCGGAGCCTTGGGCCGCAGCAGGTGGGTGACCTTGCGGCGTCCGGTCTGGCGGATCTGGGCGGGCGAGCCCAACCTCTCCAGCAGGACCAGGACGGCCGGGTGCTGCATGCGCGGGCCGAGCACCCGCTCCAGGTGCGGGTGGACCTGCGTGAACAGGCCGCGGAGCCGGTTGGAGAGCCGGTTGGCCTCAGCGACCAGGTCGTCGTCGAACCCGACGAGCATCTCCAGCTCGGCGACGGTCTCGTCGTCCAGCTCGATGGAGCGAAGCGTGTGCGGCATCGCCCTGGCGGCGTCGGCGATGATGAACGCGTCGCGGGCATCGGTCTTGGCTTCGCCCGGATAGAGGTCGGCGATCCGCCGCATCGTCAGTCCGGGCAGATAGGCGACCTGGCAGCCGACGGCTCGGGCAACGGCCAGCGGCAGGGCTCCGATGGAGGCCGGCTGGTCGACGACCACAAGCACGATGCCGTGCTTGGCCTGGAGTTTCGTGAAGACCTCGCGGAGCTTGGGTTCGCTGTTGGGCAGGCGTTTGTCGAGGGCCTTCTTCCCGGCCGATGTGACAGCGGTGGCGTGGTGTTCGCCCTTGCCGACGTCCAGGCCGAGGAAGACGTCGATGTCGCTGATGTCGATCACGTCGTGGTTCCTTCGGTGCTGTTCACCCGGCCTCGCCACGGCACTGATCGCCACATCCACATTACGAAGAGCCTCCCGACCTGGGGAAAGGCCGGTGGTCATGCCTCTAATCAGCGGTCTGTCAGTGCCTTCGGAGCCGGTGACACCACCCCCCGGGCCATGCACTCGACAAGGGGAGGTAGTCATGCCAACTCCGAAGGCCGGTAGTCCCGTTGCGGGACTACGAGAACGGTAATGGGGGGGGGCAGGGTCTTGCGCAGGCTGGAGGAGAGCGCTTGCGTGCCTGCGGGGCGAGGGGCGATCGAATCTCCTCGTAGTCACGCAGGTGGGTGGCGAGCGCCCCGAAGGCGAGGGTTGTGCCGCGTCCAGTGAGGCGGATCTGGACCGAACTGTCTACGAGAACGAAACAGGCCGAACAGTTCAGTAAGCACTTTGTGCGGCTCAGCAGATGTATAGGCATGACGAAGCATGTGGCACCGTGCGTGGGTGGAGGACAGTGATGTCGTGGTGTGGGGAACTGCTGCCAGAACTGGGGTGCCCTCTAGTGGGGTTGTTGTTCCTCGGCTCAGGTGCGCTGAGGCTCCTGGCCGAGCGATCACGGCGTAAGACGCTGGTGGCTGTGACGGCACGGGCACCAGCCGGTACCTACCTGGTCCAGGCTCGTGGGGCCGGTGGGCCTGCCCTGTGGCTGCGGGTGGGCACCCCCGTACTCGCACCAGATACCTCCCCTCACCAGGAGAGCCGGTGAATCGGACGCCTCCCGACTACCGGATACCTCCCCACTACAAGGTTGAGATCGCAGATCTCTACTGCGAGGCAGCTGGTGAACTGGAAGCCTTTGCCTCGCATCTCATGCTGTACGACCGAGTGCTCGCGCCCGACTTCGTCCAGGACGCCTTCCAAGCCGCAGCACACCAGTGGCAGCGACTGCGTGCACTCGACCGCGGCGCCCAGCGGGCCTGGCTCTTCCGGGTCCTCAAGAACAAGGTGTTCGACCACTGGGGGACGCGGGCAGCGCGAGAGCTTCCGCTGCCCGAGGTGCCCGCTCCGCAAGGGCTCAGCGACCCTCCGCGCCAAGCGTTATCCCACATGCTGCTCCTACGGTGCTGGCACGTGATGGATCAGATGCCGCCTGTCCAGCGGAAGGTGGCGTTGCTCCGGTGGCGCGGGGAGTGGACCAGCCGCGAGATTGCTGAACATCTTGGTATCTGCACCAGCACCGTCCGGGTCCATCTGGGCCGAGCACGGCAAGAGCTGTGGGAGGAACTCGGCAGCGAAATGATTTTTCCATCTGAGTGGTGGGACGCAGCTGTGGAAGACGTGGAGTGGGAGGTATCCCGGTGAGCCACAGCAACGAGCTCTCCATACATGGCGCATCAGGCTCCGCCGCGCCGCGCGTGAACGATGTACTGGCCCACCTGGAACAGGTGGGCGAAGGACACACAGGAACCGCCGACGGGCTGAACCGGCTGATGGCCTGGATGGACGGCCATGTCGGTCCCGTTGCGGAGGACAGCACCTATGCGGCATCGGCCGAACAGTATGGCCTCCATGGCATGGTCCTCGGCGGATACCGGGCCGGAGCGGGGGCATTCGTTCAGTCCGTGACACTCCAGCTCTGGGGTCAGCGGAGCGAGTCGTTCGGGATCTTGTCTACCGACGCTGGCAGCCTCAAGTTGTTCGCGCCCGGTGACACATGGCCTACAGAGGAATGGGATCGCTGGGCTGAGGGGAGCGTGGGGGCAGTGATCGTCGCCAACACTCAGCACTTGGAGGATTGCTTCGCAGCGCTGAGGTACGTGGAGACCCGAGGGATTCAACACGTTGTGGCAGTTCCCCACGTTGCGGGTGCTCCGACATACGAGGAGGAAGACATCCGGTCGGCTCTGGGAGTGCCCGCTACCGTCCCGCTGACGCGTTTCAGTACGCAGGAAAAGGCGACAGTGGGCAACACGTTGATCGTTCTGGTCGAACACCACTTGCGACGCCTGAGGGCCCAACACCCCGATGTCTTGGAAGAGCTGAGGACCTTCCTCGATTCGATGGAGAGGGAGAGTCTGCTGCAGTAGCGGTTGGCACTCTGACCCGAGGGGATCAATCACGGTGGGAGTGAGCCATGAAAGCGGGCGTGACGGTGGTCCCTTGTCCCCTGGGGAGCGGTGCGCAGCCTCACGCGTGGGGCGCATGGTTCGAAGACGGCGCACGCGCGGCCCCCTGCGTGACGCTCCCACGTCGAGCACGGCATCGGCCGTCTCGGTGCCAAGGCCGCTGTGAGTTATGAAGCGACATCATTCAAACCGTCGCAGGGGCACCCTCCAGGCAGGAGGCTGTCGCCGAGAGCGCGTAGCCGCCCTTTGGTACTCCACCACCAACTAGGCATGAGCTCGTCTGAAGGTCGGGGGCAGTACTGCCGGATGCCACACCTGGCGAAAGGCCGCCAAGATAGCGTGAGGCGCTACGTCAGCGCGGGGCCGCAGGCATCCGGGTCTCGGGTGCGCCGACACGTCTCGGTCTGCTCCATACTCAAAGGAGGGCAAGTGCCCAGTCTGGTCAGTGCTGTTGACGTCCGCCCGTGTGTCTCATACCGGACCATCCAAGTCGGCCCCATCCTCTTCGAAGAGGCGCCGGCAGAAGACGAAATCATCCAGATCCCCGGTGACGGTCTGACGCTGACTTCCAGCGACAATGACTTCTTCCCTCTGGTACGGCTGGAAGTATGGGACGGCACCCCAGCGAAGCCGGATGAGGCCTGGGAGTACGAGCGATCCTTCTGCGCCCCCCTGACGGATAACTTCGTCGTCATCGACCTAAACGGCAGAACGCAGGGTGAGATCACAGTCGAGCCAAGAAAGCACCACATCCGTGTGCTGTGCCGGGGGCGGGATCACTATGAGGCATCCCTGGCCCTTGACCCCTTCCCTCCAGTGGGCCCTCATGAGGACCCACTGGAGTTCTGGGTTATTCAATTGTGGCCTGCCTGATGAACTTCACCGCGGCTGTTGGCCGACCAGCTGGGGCTAGCGGCCAGGAGGTCTGACGGTCCCGCCGCGTGGCGACATCTGGAACGTGATGAAGCGTGGCTTGTAGATACTGGGGTCACTGTAGTGATCGGCGTTCGGATTCACGCGGTTGTCCATGCTGTTCACGTTGTAGGAGAGGGTGTAGGGGCCGAGCCCGTCTGGCAGCTTCGTTCTGTGGACGTGAGCGTTGTAGCTGATCACGTTCGGGTTTGCGTAGCTGCCCCAGGGGCCGGGTTCGGGCATGCGGTAGACGTCTGTCTCAAGCTGGAAGGGGCCATGCGGGGAGCAGGAAACTGATGCTTTGATCTGCCCGCTGAAGCCTTCCTTGCTTGTTTGGCTGACTGCCATGAAGCCACCATTCCATGGCGTCACGCTGTACTCGTTGGCGATCCCGGTGTGAACGTTCGCTGCCTGCTTCTCGCTGCGCATCCAGCCGCCGGCACCGGGGTTGTAGTACTCCCATTTTCCGGTGAGATCGGTGCCCTCCACGCGTGCGATGCGCATCTTCTTGTTCAGCGGAGCATCGTCCACTCCATAGATGTAGGTGTAGCGGTCGCCGCTGAGGCCGGCGGGAAGCAGAGCTGATCCCCACCCGACGCCAGGCGTTGAGGGCACGGGCTCGATGTACAGGGGCTCGTGTCCGTGTGCCGTGCCCAAGTCGTCGAGGGAGAACGTGGCGACGAAGTTGGCCTTGTGCTTGAAGTCCCAGTTCCCTGGACCGAACTTGTAGTACTCCTGGAAGATGACCTGCAGGTAGGTGGTGTTCCCCTCCTTGTGCAGTTGCCCGTCTCCCAGCCAGTACCAGTGTTTGTCCGCGGCCGGTTTCATGAGGCCCTCGGGTTTGGTCTTGGTCCCGCCCCGGAGCGTGGTCATTTTGTCGCCGTCCTGGACCACGAAGGTGCTGTTGACGAGCTGTGCGCTCGTAGGCCTGGTGCCGTTGCTGTTGAGAGGTCCCAGGAAGGTGTCGGAGAAGAGCCAGAGAATGCGGCCGTCCGGGAGCTTGGCGGAGAAGGTTGAGTCACCTCCGGTCCATCCGTCGGGTGTGTTCTTCGCGTAGTTCAGGAAGGTCTTTTCGGGAGCGGCGCTGGTTTTCACGTCGTGTACCTCTGGCTGGCGAAGATCACACGACCGGTTGGAGACTGGTGAGGAGACGCCGTCCGGTTCATCCACCCCAGGGTATTTCCCGCCGTCTGCTGCGAGCACATTGACGAAGAAGGTGTCTGTGTTGATGATCCGTTCATCGAGATAGAACGTATTAAGGAGACGGCCAGCCGCCTGGTTGTCGCCTCCGTTCAGAGGTCTGACGGAGAAATGCCCCGTCGAGTCGTCCTCGACGCCTCCTGTCGAAGCGCCTTCCCGTGTCGATGCCATGGGGTATTCGTCACAGTCGAGTGTCGCACCCCTGGAGTAGGATTTACCGAAGTTCGTTACGCAAGCCGCAGTCGACTTATCCCTGTTCTTCTTGTGCAGTACGTCGTTTTCACTCCCGGCCGCACCTGCCAACCGTTCCAGTGATTCACCACTCTGAATCGAACCTGGGATGTCCTTGTCGCCGACCGTTGGCGGTCGAGTCGAGTTCGGCTTGAATTGCGCGGTCCATACATGCTTGGCGGTCTGTGCAACACCAGGCTCCGCCTTGAAGTTCCAGATGGATGTGACCCCGTCGAATACGCATCCGTACGATGGCACACCGACAGGCCATTTCATGTAGGTGGCCGAGTCGCAACGGAATCCCGCCTCACCGGGCGGGATCATGATTCCCGGTACTGGATACTCCTGGAACACCATTGAGTTCAGGGTGAAATCCATGTAAGCTATCTTGTCGCCGGACAGCGAACCCTCAGGGGACGAGTATTTCCAATCCACATAGCCGGCTTGCATCCACCCCGCGATCGAGTCGATTCGACCGTTTCCTGCGGCGGCATCGCATGCAGCTCCCGAGTTGAACGAAGTGCATACCCCCGTGAAGCCGAGCTGGTCGGTGATGCGTGGGGCGCCGAAGGTCTGGGGCTGGTCGAGCATCATCCAGTACCGAGCCTTGCGGGCGCTGCGATCGTTCTTGTCCTGGTATCCCTGCCCCATGATCCCGATACGGAACTGGACGCTGCCGATTTCTACGCAGCCATTTCCTGGAGGCGGGCCCTTGCAGTTCTCGTAGGAGGAGTAGCTCCCGAGGGCCTTCTTGCACCACTTCCAGTGGCTGAGCGTCACCGTGTTTGCGCCGTTGTAGTCGGCGTCGTAGCACTCCGTCATGGCTGCGGGAGGGAAATCTCCCGCCAGCCGAGGCCCAACCTTCTCGTTCTTCTTGATCTTGTTGAGGTGGTTGCTTCTGGTGCGAACCTGTTCCGGGGTCTCCTTTTGTATGCGCTTCCGGCGTTCATCGAGGGTCTGCGGGGGCTTGCCGGGGTTCTTGAGCGGGGTCCCGTCGGGGCTCGTGACGACGAACCGGCCGGCTCGCTCGCCGCTGCCCTGAGCCTGCGCTGCTGGCGCGATCAGGGATGACAGAAGGGCGGCGATGAGCACCCCCAGCCAAACTGGTCTTCGTCTCTTGGGTTTTCTGCACGTCCGCAAGTGAAGCCTCCTCGCTGCACGTAGGCATGGCGATGCAGGCCAAGGGCAGATGCCTATGGCCCTGGGAGATGTTCACATGGTCATGCCATACGCAACGAGACTTAATTAAATCTCGGCGTGTTCAAGCGGAATGATCAGATCCTCGCTTCGCTGGCTTACACGGCGGCAATGGAGAGACTCGTGGCCAACTCAATCGGCGAGAACTGGCCAAAATTCGCCGCAGCCCGCTAGGGGGTATTTGGGCCGCCCGATGGGTTCTGTCGCCTGAGTTTTTCTAGGTAGTCGGCGCGCCTTTGGGATTGCTCGGGCGTCTCCTTCTGCACTCGCTCTTTGCGCTCTTGCAAAGAGCGAGGAGCGTGTGGTGTAGAAAGTGGCTTCCCGTCGGGGTCTGTCACGGTGAACATTCCGCCGTGTCCTCCGCTTTCGCCACTCTCAGCCGATGGGAGGGCAGGAGCACACACAAGCCCGGCCCCTGCAAACACACTGATGAGCACGGTCCTTCGGCGCATGACAACCCCAGTCCGCCCGGCTACACGTGGGCCAGAAGCCTACTGCCGCGAGGGTCCGATGGGCAGGCAGATGACCACGAGACCCTTCAGAATCCCGGAGGAGCCAAGCCGAGCCGCCTGCTGCGCGTTCTTCGCCTGAACAGCTCGCACCTGCCGGTAGACCGCCGACACCCCGACAGCATCGATCACCGCAGAGAGCGAGGTCGCTGGAGCAGCGAGGCCACCGGCTTCGCCCGCAGTCCGCAGCAGGAGTGGCCGGTCGCCGGCCCGTCCTGAGCCACCCACGTGAGGGTCAAGCCCGACTGCCGGGTCGAAACGCCGTCCCTGCAGGACTGCGCGGGTAGACGGGCCAACTCCGTATGTACGTGAAGGGCAACGCGGGTCAGGCCGGGCGGCTGGTCGCCGACTCCTGGGCGAACTTCACCGTCGACCGGGAGCTCCCGGAGGTCCCTGCGCCGGGGGCCGAGCTTGGAGATCCAATCCAGGAGCGGAGGCCTGGCCCAGACTCCCACCAACTTGAAGGAAGTTGAGATGGGATTTGGCTTGCTCCGCCGTATACCGGATGGCTGCGTTTGCTGGGCGGTGTTGGCGTCGCCGCACGGCTACTTCCTTCGTAAACATGCTGGCTCCTCGCGGTTGCCGCAACGGGTCTTTCCCAATTGCGGCAACCGAGGAGAGGGGCACTCACGAGACGAGATCGTCACAGGACGCTGGAGACAGTGACGGGAGCGCGATTCTGCGCTGCTTCCGCCTCTTCGTGTAGTGCCGCGAGTAGCTCGCCCATCCGGTCATTGCCGACCTGCTCGCGAGCGCGGACGGCGTACTTGATCGCGTCACGCGTGATCTTTCCGGCCTGCTGGGCAGCCTCTCGGGCGACGGGAAGCAGCCGCTCCTTCCAGTCGTCCGCGATCTCACGGTCCTCTGAAGCTTCACCACCGTCCGGGACGGGAACCATGTCTTCGTCCGCGAGGGGGTTGGCCGTCCCGTGGTCCGGTGATTGATCTTCCGTTCGGTCAGCGGGGACCGGTGAACCGTCCGGGACGGAAGTACCTTCGGGACCGGCGGGTCGGGGTCGTCCGTCCGGGACGCTCTCCACATGCTCCCGGCTTGCGGAGGGCCAACCCTCCGCGTCCCTAGGGTGGACTGAGGCGGGCGGGTTCCCCTTGTCCAGACTGGCTCGTTGCCCATCCGTTGAACCCGGATCACGACCGTCCGCTGCAGACGAACCGGGGACTGCGACCGACTCAGAAGCTGGTGCAGCGCCGGACCAGCCACGCTCGAACTGATCTTCCGTGGCGCTTGTCCGCTCTGTCCGGACGGCCTCGCGGACAGGCTCCGGACGGGTCTTGAAACGGTCCGGGACGGACGACTCGGCCGTCCGCGCCATGATGATGTAGAGGTGGACCGAACCCGCGAGTGCCAGCGGCGCGAGCGTGGAAAGGACACCGACGACACGGTCCTCCAAGTGCAGCGCGGACGAGCCGGACTGCGGACCGCGGTTGAGCGTGATCGCGTGCAACGCGTTGGCCCACAGGCTCGATCCCGTGGCTGCCAGGAAGAGGAACCAGGCGTACATGCGCGCACCAAAACCACTGTGACGAAGCAGCACGAGCGCCCGCACGCCGTACGCAATGAACCCGTCGATGAAGACCGGGAACAGGTAGGAGAGCGACGGACGTGCGTGTATCGCGATGGCCACCTGTCGCAGTGCGTCGTAGGAGAAGGCGAAGCCAGCCGCACCGAGCAGGATGATCGCTGCGCGGTCCCAGACACACATCCTGCGCAGCTCGTGCGAGCCCCTCGCCAACGTTGCCTGGGCCACCGCAGTGCGCTCCACGTTCATGCCTCGGCACCGTTGTTCCGGGCGTTGATGTCGGGCCAGGCGGCCGTGCGCGTGAGCAGCAGACCGAGTTGTTCGAGCGAGGTCACTTCGTCCGCCTGCTGACTTGTGCACGAGTCGCAGGTGCGCCGCAGCACGAGCCGCTCATCCCCCTGGCCATCTCCGCTGTAGTGGAGCACCAGGTGCTGACCGGATGCCGTGTCAAGCGACGAGAACGCCTGGAGGTGCTCGTCCAGTCGGAGCACGCCGAGCGCCTCCCACGTGAGGGTCGCGGCGTCGTCTCCGAGTACACGGCGGGCGTATTGCGAGGCCGCTGTGATCGAGCGTGGTGCCCAGGAGCGGAGGGCCTGCTCTCGCACCGTGGTGTGCCGTTTGGCCGCCACATACATGAGCGGGTGTGTCATCGAGCAGGTCCTTCCAGAGAGCAGGTGGCGAGGCGCGGTTCGGTGCGGTTGGCCAGGCGGAGCAGGACGTCGGCATGGCAGGGGGCATCGAGGGGGCAGGTGCACATGAGGTCGAGGCCGTAGAGGGAGCGGGCGAACCGCTCGGCGTAGTAGCGCCCCACAGGCCCGCGGAGCATGGCGTCGAAGAGGTGCACGGCTTCGTGCGCAGTCATCGCTCTCCGGCGCACGAAGGGACTTGGGTGACCGGCGCGGAAGGGGTTGGCGTAGCGGGTGCCCCCGCCGACGTAGATGCAGGAGGCGGGCGACCTCCCGGCGGTACGAGCGGAGCCTTGGAGGCGGACCGGCATCATGCGGCCCCCCGACTCCGGCGTCGGTCGTCCCCGATCATCGGGACCAGTGCCGTGACCATCTCGGCCAGGCGGCTGGCCACGCGGTCACCCACGAAGTCGGTCAGGTCCGGGCCGTCTGCGTCGCGGGCGGGGAGGTTGGACGTGATGATCGTCGGGAGGCAGTGGTTGTAGCGATAGTTGATCAGCCGGTACGTGATCTCCTCGGTCCACTCGGACGTCTTGGACGTCCCGAAGTCGTCGAGGAACAGGTACTGCACGGTGGACAACCGCCTCAGTTCCCGCTCCGAGGACCCGACCACATGCGTTGGCCGCAGATGCCCGTACATGTCCGCGCTGTTCACCGCGAGCAGCTCGAACCGGTCGGGGCCGCCCGCCGCGATGTGGCGCAGGGCCCCGTACGCCTGATGCGTCTTGCCCGTACCGGTCAGGCCGGTAAGAAGCATCGTCCCCGCCTTCGAAGGGTCATCGAGAGCTCGCTCGGCCCAGGCCCTGACATCAGGGAACGTCGCCTCAGCTGTGCGGAATCGGGGCGGGGTAGCAGTCTCCCAGCGCGTCAGCGCGTACTCGACACGAGCACCGTGATGCCAACCGGGATCGCCGGGGCCCCCTTCGTCGGGAATCGGCGTAGTGCCGGAGCTGGACAAGAGAGGTAGTCCCTTCGCCGCGAGGATGCGGTCGATGGCACCCATCGACCGCGCCTGACCTGCGCGTTGGGGCTCAGCCATGCTCAGAATCCGTTCTGGTAGGCGCTGGGCTTGGCCGAGTTACGGAAGGGCTTCCAGCCGCCGGGCTCACGCCGAAGCGGGACGACGTTGCCTTGCGGAGCCTCAGCGGGGACATGGGATGGCAGGTCGTCCCAGATGCGGAGCAGGTAGCGGGCTGACTGAGGTGGCCGACCCGGATCCCACCGCCGCGCGATGAGCTCCACGAGCCGTTCAGCGCCCCAGCGGGCCGACAAGACTGTTACCCGGTTCCATTCGTCGTCCGAGAGTCGCCAGCCCACGAGCATCCCCGCGTGGGTCAGTGCCGCAACGACTTCCTGGGCGCCAGTCGGGATATCGGCGGCTTCCAATCCCTGCTGGCTCGACTTGGAGGAGGGCGAGCTAGCTTGCTTTTGAGAGGTGTTATTACTCCCGTAGGGAGTAATAACACCGTGTACGCCCGAGGAAGAAACTTCCTCGTTCTGTGGCAAGAACTTCCTGCCTTCTGCGTCAAGCTTCCTGTTTCCAGAAGTAGCTTCCGAGTAATTGCTTCCTGCGTCTTGCGAAACGGCGTCGCCGCATGGAGCCAGTTCGGCAGGGTGGCCGAGACGTATGGAGTATTGGTTCTGGTGCCCCCTGCCGCCTCCAGAGCTGTAGGTCAGCTCACCGAGGCCGGACAGTTCCCTAAGGCACGTGGTGATAGACCGTGGAGAAAGCCGAGTGAGCTTGGATATGTCCTTCAGGGCCAACGTCGCTTGCCCCAGCTCATCGGCCTCACGCGCAAGGGCGAGCAGGACGGTAAAGGATCCCCGCTTTGACCGCGATGAATTCCATACGAGATCGGTCATGATGTCACTCACGGTGGCCGCCCTCGGCCGTTGCGATGAGCCGAGAAGGGGTGATGCCGAAAGAGTTGTCATCATCTGGGATGAACCCCAACTGGTCCGGTTCCGGAGTTCGATAGAGAAACCCTGTAGGAATGTGGAATTCGTGAGACCGCCGCCAGTCGGTACGGGAAAAGTGATTACGGACCAGCCTCGCTGCATGTTGCTCTATCTCGTGACCAACTAGGAGGCGAGAGAAGGTCCCTGCGTACAAATGGGCAGCGTCCTGGCTTATTGGGCAGACGCGGACCACAACGATCGAATGGTCCAAGACTCTAATTTGCCCGTAGAGCCCCGTGTGGGGTGCAGGCGAAGAGGTGTTTTCGGGCATGGGAGATCTCCCGTGGAACGCAAGGGAACCCTTGCGGAAGAACGGATTTACCCGTCGAGGGGCGCTCAGGCAGCCTTCGACGCAGGTGAAGTAGGAGCCGGGGAGGTGGCCGGTGCGTACCGCTGCTTGTGCTCTCGGGCGAGCTGCCACAGGTACTTGCTCGGGACGCCGAGCCCGCGGGCTACCCGGTCGGCACCGATCATGGGGTCGGCGGCGAATCGGGCCACGACTTCCTGACGCTCGTGAGCGCTGAGCAGGGTGGTGACGCCACGCAGCGCTGCTGAGATCGCGGTGCTGTCGAGGCGCTGCTTCCAGGACCTCCGGAGTTCGGACCGTTCCGATGCCAGAAGTCCGGCCCGGATGCCGTACTCGTCGTCGCTACGCAGGGACTCGACAAGGCATCGTGCGGCCACCGCCAGCGGGCAGGTGGCGCACAGCTTCAGTGGGGCGTTGAGCGCGATCCCCTGAGCGTGCCGTACTTGATCGGGGTCGCTCCAGGGATGCTCTGCGGTCGGGAAGAAGGTATCGGCCATTCTTCCGGAACATTGAGCTTTCTCTGCCCAGTTCTTTCCTGGCGCGTCCGCCGCTGCTTCAACTAGAGGGGTCCAATTCCCTTCACGGGCAGCTTGCACGGCAACACCTATGCTCGACGCCATCATGCATCATCCGAACTGGATTCGGAAGTGCATGCTGAGGCAGAGCCCACGTAGCGCGCATAAACGAAGAAGTTTTCATTCACGGTCATTGACTTGGCTTCGAAAGATCCAGCCGGACGGAAAGCGGCGAGGATGCCTCTTCGTATCTGATAGGCGGCCGTGGCGGCGTCACCTCGTTTTGCGCGCTCCTGAATGCGCGCCCAGCAATTGGGATTTGCTTGAAGCTTCCTCGCAGCGTCTGAGTGTCGGACGCTGGAGGTCGCTGATCTGCGAGTGGGGGAGGGGAGATCTTCAAAGACGATGTGGCTAACCACTGGAAATTACTCCTGGAGGATCACTGAGAAGCGCGTTGGCACGCGCTGAGCCGAGGTGCGGGAATCAGGCGTGTGAAGAAACGCGTGAACGTCGCGACGGCGTGAGGTTTGTGACCCTCTCGCTCTGGCCGTTACCGATGGGGATCGCGTCGAGATCAGGCCGCACGGCGTACATCTCGGAAATGGCCCTGAGGTCATCATCGGTGAAGCCGACGAACTTGCCCATCTTCCGGTGGGGGAGTGACCCTATGCGTCCGCGGAGCCACTTCTCCGGGATGTTCAGTCGCCTGGCGGCCTCTGTGTAATCGACGTGGAGCGTGTCCAGCTGACGCAGTAGGGCATCGACGTCGCCGCTGTCTGCGATGAGTCGCAGCACCGCAGTGAGTCCTTGCAGGTTAAGGGTGCCGCCGACGGCAGGTGTCCCTGCGGGGTGTCCCATGACACAATCACTCCTTGAGCAGGCAGGGCATGGCCCTGCCTGCATCCGGTGACAGCGGAGCATCGCCCCGTTGCCACTACCGAAGTGCGACCGCGAGGTTTACCAGGCCCGTGCGGTCTGCACTGCTTCTTCGGGAGGCTGAGCCTCCCAAGTTCGGCTCATTGGTGTGGAGTTCCCGCTCCCGCCAGTGGGCCGAACTTGCTTCTTGGAGCCGCTCGACGGCGGCTCGAATCACGATTCCAGGACGGGTTCCCATCCTGACATCATGATCACTATACCATCATTTCCTTCCCGTCATTTTCTTCTCTTGACTCCCTGTGGTGATCTTCGGCTGGGTCGGCTGGGATACTGGCCAGCGTGAAGAGCGTCCAGGACTTCAGCCCGGCTGGGTTTCGCGCCGCCTATGAAGAGCGGGGCATGACCCAGGCTGACGTAGCGAAGGTCGTTGGCGTGACGGTCGGCACTGTCGGCCGATGGGTCACGGGCAAGGGGGCGCCCAGCTCCCGCAAGTTCGCTGCACTGGTCGAGGAGCTCAAGGTCCCTCGGTCGCAGCTGCTGCTACCCCTCTCCGCTGACGCCGACCTCGCCGTGCTGCGAACGCGCGCCGGCCTCCGTCAGGAAGATGTCGCTGAACGTCTGGCCGTCCAGGCGTCGGACGTTTCGGAATTGGAACAGGGGGTTGGGCGCATGAGGGTTGAGTGGGTCGAGCCGCTGTCTGCCCTTTACGACGTTCCGCCGGAGCGGCTGGCCGCGGCCGTGGAAGTCGTGGAGGGGCGCTGGCGCGCGAACCTAGATGCCAAGCGCCAGTGAGTCAATCCCTGGCGCGCTATCGGTACTTGGCTCTACTTCCGGTGATGTCTTAATGCTGGCAGCGGCTTCACTGTCCGATCTGGAATGGGGGCGGGGGTGTAAGCGGGGCCTCGTTGTTGAGTACCCACGTACTTGTCGCGGGTGGAGGCGTTGAATCGACGGCAAGGAAGGTCACGTTGAACTCGCTGTCTGGTGGGTCGGTTCAGATCGGCTGAGGGCATACGAGGTGGGCGGGCTGCTGCGATTGGATCGCTGCGCCCTGCACGCATCCATGAAAGTCCGTAAATGATCACTAGTCAAACGATTGTTTGCAGTTGAATCTGCAATCAAAGGATCGTTGGACCGTCAGTTATGGTTGCTTCCTCACCACTTGTCGAGAAAGACCGCTACCCGTGACCCCAGTCTCCAACCCTGGGCAGCCGACCTTCGCCGCCCGGCTCAACCTTTTGTTCGAAGCTTCCGCCCCCGAAGATCCAGAGCGCCCTGGTCGGTACGTCGAGTACACGAATCAGCAGGTCGCGCAGGAGATCTGTCGGCGCCATGGTGACGGCACCATCACGGCTGAGTACATCCGCCGCTTGCGCAGAGAAGGTGGACCTCAGCCCACCGCGCCGTACATGTCGGTGCTTGCCGACTTCTTCGGGGTCCCGCTCGACGTCTTCAATCTGACCAGTACTGCGGCGAACACGACCGCGGGCGGTGTCATCGCCGAGCTCGAGCGCTTCCTCGACGAGCGACGCCAGCGCCAGGAGCCGGAGGGGAACGAGACCCTTGCCGTTCTCGCTCGATCTGCCAGCCGGTTGTCCCCTCAGGGCCAGGCACGTGTTGTCCAGTACGCCGACCGGCTAGGGGAAGTCGAGCAGATGGAGCACGAGGCCGGGGCAGGAGAGGCGAAGCGGCCCGACCACGACTGACCGACTATCCCCCACGCAAGGTGCACGACTCCGGTGATCCACTACGCCGACAGCCAAATATGCCGAGCTCTCGCGAGTTTCCCGGTTCCTGAACCACTGACCATCGACTCGCTGTTCGCCGTCATTCAGGATCGATACCCGCGGCCACTGGAACTGTGGCGAGAGGACCCGCCCCTCGCCGGTCTCCGGGCCAATGGCCTGTGGCTGACTCGTCCCGAGGCGGAGAGCGATGCCATCTGGGTCGCGCCGGAGCTCACCGGAGCCGCCGCCGTGCACACCCTTGCCCACGAAGTCGGGCACATCGCGCTGAGTCACAAGCCCGTTGTGCTGCCCGCGGAGCCAGAACCCGAGCCGTACCAATTCTTGTCAGCCGACTTCCTGGCCGGTTGCTTGATGGGCCGTACTCGATCCCAAGACGGCCCTCAGGACCCTGAGCACGTCAAGGTCGAGGACCAGGCGGAAAGGTTCGCGTTCGCCCTACGCCGGAAGGCGCTCGATCGCGCCCGCGAGAACCAGCACAGCGGCGATCCGCTCCTTGACCGCCTCTACAAGGCGCTCTAACCGCTCCTGCCGCCGCCTACTCAGAAACAGCTCCTGTTTTGACCTCCGATGACCACATAGCTCTCCTGACGATCATCCCGCTGTGGGCGGTCGTCGTCGTCCGCGCCAACGCCCGGCGCAAGCGCACCGAACCCAACGCGGGTAAGGACGCACTGTTCTGGACGTTCGTAGCCCTCGCCATCGGCACCACGCTGCGACTATCGCCGCTCGAACACGCCCTGGCCTCACTCACCGGGATACGCGACTCCGCCGTGTTGCCGAAGCACCTCTCCCTCGTGGTGGCGTGTCTTCTCCTGGTGGGCTGGGTCGACTCCGCCGTAC
The DNA here is from genome assembly GCF_008704495.1 of Streptomyces kanamyceticus. Lineage (NCBI taxonomy): Bacteria > Bacillati > Actinomycetota > Actinomycetes > Kitasatosporales > Streptomycetaceae > Streptomyces > Streptomyces kanamyceticus. Next base: position 1,536,416 of record NZ_CP023699.1, on the reverse strand, counting down.
CACCACGCAGTCCCGAACCGCGCTGGCGCCGCCTCGCTGCGTTCAAGCCGCGACTTGTCCTCGGCGCTGTCGCCGTCACCGCGGCCGTCGCGACTTTCCCCGGCGCCGCTCCCGCTCGGCTGGCCCCCAACGGGGACACGGACTTCATCAACGGCCAGTTCGGCGACGGGTGTGGCACCGCCTACCTCTTCGTCTACCTCATGCTCATCGGCGTCGCGCTGGCGCTGTCCGCCGCCTTGTGCACGGCGGCCGCCAACCGTAGCCCGGCGGGCGCTTTCCGCCGCTGCATGCAGCTCATGGCCATCGGTTGCGGGCTCGGCGTCAGCTACCCCATCTACCGGCTCACCTACCTCGGCTACGGTCTCGTCGGTTCCGATTTCCCGTTGACCGAGGACCAGTTCGACATGGGAGGAAACCTCCTCCAGGTCTCGACGATCCTCCCCGTCATCGCGGGCTCCAGCGTCCGCGCCATCGACCTCGTCGCCCGCGGCCTGCGCAACCGCCGCGCCCTCATCGACCTGCGCCCGCTGTGGATCGACCTCGTGTGCGTCCTCTCCCCGGACACTGTCCGCAAGCACCTGGACCAGGGCACTTCCTCATTCCGCGACTGGTGGAGCGTGCGCGACACCTACGACCGGCTCGACCAACGCGTCGTCGAGATCTGGGACGCCGCCTACGAACTGCTCCCGTGGATCGACGAGGACCTGCCCGCTCGCGCGCTGGCCGCAGCACGCGTCGAAGGCTTCACCGGCGACGACGCGGAAGCCGCCGCCGAGGCCGTGTGCCTGCGCATCGCCCGCCGCCGCGCGGTAGACGGCGAACCCCAGGCCTTTCCCGCGACCGTCGAGCCGCTGTTGGCGCTGCGCGACGACCAAGAGGCCAATGCCCGCTGGCTGACCCGTGTCGCAGCCGTCTACACCTCCACGCGCCTGGACTCCGTCGAGAAGGCGCTGGCGAACGAGAACGAAATGGTAGGAACAGCGTGACCACCCTGCACGATGCGCCTGACTTGGCTGTCACCCCCACCGCCATCAGCAGCAGGCGGGCACGGGTAGCGCGGCGCATCACCGACGGACTCGACCCGAAGAACGTCATCATCGCCGTCAGCCTCTTGACCGGCCTTGCCCAGGACCGCCCACTGATGGGTCTCGCCTGGGGCGTCGAGGCGATCGTCTTCGCCGCGGTGATACCCGTCGCCTACATCAAGTACGGGATCAAGTCCGGGAAGTGGAGCGACCGGCACGTCGGCAACCGCCAACGACGCCTTCTCCTGATCCCCGTCATCATGGCGTCCGTCAGCATCGGCATCGGCACCATGCTCTGGCTCGGTGCCCCACGCCAGATGCTCGCCCTGGTCGTCGCGATGCTCACCACACTCGCTGTGCTTCTGCCGATCACCGCGTTCTGGAAGATCTCGGTGCACACCAGTGTCGCGGCCGGTTCGCTCGCGATCCTCGCGTGTGCGTACGGGCCCATGGTCTGGCTGGCCGTGCCGCTGGTGGGGGTGATCGCATGGTCCCGCGTGTTCCTGAGCGCTCATACGCTGGCTCAGACCGTCGCTGGAGGGGGCGTTGGTGCCATCGTGGCGGGGGGCGCATTCAGTGTGCTGAGTTCGTGACGTAAGTGGCTGCGGGAGTTCGCGTTGTGCACGAAGCAGGTCAGCAGGGGCTGTGCGAGATGCGGCTTGTGGAGCTTCTTCATGCGGCGTTGTAGGTGGTCAGAGCGATGGCTCACCCCGGCTTGCCTCCGTTCGCGCGGAGAGTACGACGCCACCGACGCACTGGACAGCATCCTCGACGACTCACCTCCGCTCGCCCGGAGAGCACCCGCACGGGCATCCTCATGCACGGCCAGCGCGCGACTCACCTCCGCCCGCGCGGAGAGCACGCCGCGCCAGCAACGGCGAGCCCCAGAAGGAACGACTCACCTCCGCTCGCGCGGAGAGCACGCGGCACGACCGTGCGCCGCCGGACCCCGGTACGACCCACCTCCGCTCGCGCGGAGAGCACCCGTCACCCCTCGCGGGGTGAACCGTCGGCCCCGACCCACCTCCGCTCGCGCGGAGAGCACGCGCCGTAGCTGGTCGGGCTCAGCTCGTAGAGCGACCCACCTCCGCTCGCGCGGAGAGCACTGTACGCCTGCAACTCGGCGTCGTGCGCGCCGCGACCCACCTCCGCTCGCGCGGAGAGCACACGGGCAAGGTCGGCGGCGAAGCGGCACGCGTCGACCCACCTCCGCTCGCGCCGAGAGCACAGCCGCTCCCTCATCCCCCGGCCCTCCTCCACCGACCCACCTCCGCTCGCGCGGAGAGCACGCATCGCCTTGAGCAGTGCCGAATCAACCTTGCGACCCACCTCCGCTCGCGCGGAGAGCACCCCCAAGACTGGGCGGCGCATGTCCTACACGGCGACCCACCTCCGCTCGCGCGGAGAGCACGTGTCACAGGATCAGACACGGAACACGATGACCGACCCACCTCCGCTCGCGCGGAGAGCACCCTCCAACTGGTCGACGATCCGGGCCAAGGTGCGACCCACCTCCGCTCGCGCGGAGAGCACGAGGAGCACCAGCCCGCCCGGACGCGCCCGTACGACCCACCTCCGCTCGCGCGGAGAGCACAACGTGGCCGGGGGCGCTATCTCCACGCCCGGCGACCCACCTCCGCTCGCGCGGAGAGCACTCTGAAGAAGCTGGGCCCGCTGGCGAAGGCCACGACCCACCTCCGCTCGCGCGGAGAGCACGGCGAACTCCTCCCGCAGAACACGGTCCTGCGCGACCCACCTCCGCTCGCGCGGAGAGCACGCCGTCATGTACGCCGTGGCGACGGCGGGCGGCGACCCACCTCCGCTCGCGCGGAGAGCACCCTGACGGTCGGGGGAAGCGGCGGCGAGCAGCCGACCCACCTCCGCTCGCGCGGAGAGCACGACGTGCTGGTCGTCGTCGTGGACCTGGACGACGACCCACCTCCGCTCGCGCGGAGAGCACTGAGAGGCCACCACCCGAACCGGGGCGGTGGCCGACCCACCTCCGCTCGCGCGGAGAGCACTCCAGCCGGTCGGCGAACTCCTCGGCGGTGAACGACCCACCTCCGCTCGCGCGGAGAGCACCCGTGCGTTTCGGTACTTCGGGCGTGGAGCATCGACCCACCTCCGCTCGCGCGGAGAGCACAGCGCATCAAGGCGGCGCTGAACCACGAGTTGCGACCCACCTCCGCTCGCGCGGAGAGCACGACGAGGACGGCCGCCCCCAGATCGAGACCACCGACCCACCTCCGCTCGCGCGGAGAGCACGTGTACCCCCGGTGGGCCGTGGTGGTGCGCTACGACCCACCTCCGCTCGCGCGGAGAGCACATCCAGCTGACCGCACACCGATGACGATCTGCCGACCCACCTCCGCTCGCGCGGAGAGCACTCCGCCAGGGATGGCCTGGGCGGCCGCGAGGCAGACCCACCTCCGCTCGCGCGGAGAGCACCCGTACGTACGAGGAGTCGATCAGCCCTGTGCCGACCCACCTCCGCTCGCGCGGAGAGCACTCGGGCACGGTCTTGGCGAGGTATCCGGCGGCCGACCCACCTCCGCTCGCGCGGAGAGCACTCGGGGTCGGCGAGGTCGAACCGGTTGGCGGCCGACCCACCTCCGCTCGCGCGGAGAGCACCAGTGCGGCGCCGGACACCCGCCCGGCGAGCACGACCCACCTCCGCTCGCGCGGAGAGCACTTGACCTCTTCGTATCCGGCATCCATGACTGCCGACCCACCTCCGCTCGCGCGGAGAGCACGCGATCTGGTGGGGCGCACCCGGGTGAGGTGGCGACCCACCTCCGCTCGCGCGGAGAGCACGTGTTCGTGCGTGCTCTGGCCCGTGTCACCGCCGACCCACCTCCGCTCGCGCGGAGAGCACTCCACCCAGGCCAGGTGCTGTGCCTGTCCAAGTGACCCACCTCCGCTCGCGCGGAGAGCACGTCGCCGACCCCGGCAGGTACGACGGTGGCCCCGACCCACCTCCGCTCGCGCGGAGAGCACTAGGAGAGCAGCGTCAGGAGCAGCCCCTTCGCCGACCCACCTCCGCTCGCGCGGAGAGCACCCTTCCCGACCTGGGACTCTAGAGACCCTTTGCCGCTTCTTTGTCATCTGGGTTGAGCAGACGCCGCTGCTGGTGAACGGGGAGGAGTATCTGGGTCACGTGGAGAGACTCTACGCGTCCGGCGCCAGTTCGCTGGATCTCGTGCTGCTGTGCTTCGCCGCAGACTCCGGCTGTCCGTCGAGCCGCCTCACAGGTGATTCGCTGGCCCGTGTCCTATCCCAACTCGACTACCTCACCGCCGTGTTGGCATGTTTCGGTAAGTGGAGCGCATTGTCAGTGGCGACTGCTATTCCTTGCCTCATGACGAATCACGGAGAGGCAACGCCCGGATGCGTTCCGCTCGATGCCCGGTTCTGGGGCAAGGAGCGGGAGCTCCCGCATCCCTATCCGGTCGTGTGTCATCTGCTGGACACTGCCGCTGTTTTCGGGGTCCTGTGGGATGTCCTGCTCGGTGCCGAGGTGCACGAGCGTGTGTCCGAGGCTCTCGGACTGCGGGTGGAGCAGGCACGGTCCGTGCTGTCGTTTTGGGCGGGACTGCACGACTTGGGGAAGATCACTCCGCCGTTCCAGGCGCAGGTGCCAGAGAGTTTCGCCGGGCTGCGGGCGGATGCCGCGTACCGGTTCGCTCCGGGGGCGGAGAAGGAGCGGGCGTTCCGTCATGAGATGGCGACGCACTGGTCCCTGACCCAACTGCTGGGCGAGGCCGGGTATCCGGCGGACGGCCGGTTGATGCGGCGGGCGGTGAGTCATCAGGTCGCTCAGCTGCTCGGCGGGCACCACGGGAGTTTCGGCGCGGTCCTCCTGTCCAAGGAGCTGTCTCGGGCGAGTGAGTATCGGCCCGGCCTTGGGGAGGAGGGCTGGGCCGCACAGCGGCGGGCGCACTTCGCGGAGTTGCGGCGCGTTACTGGAGCCGACGCGGTGCCGACGCAGGGGCTGCCTGCCGAACTGGCCGTGAGCGTCACCGGGTTGGTAGTCGTCGCGGACTGGCTGGCCAGCCAACGGGGCGCGATCGTGCCGCTGATGCCGCCGGTGGGCTGGCAGGGCAGGCCAGAGGAGCTGGATGCGCATTGGAGCCGCACGCAGGCGGCGGCGGTCGGGCTGGTGGCGAAGGCGCGTCTGGGGCGGGCCCGGTTTGACGCCGAGCGGTTCGAGGAGATGTTCCCGTTCTCACCCAACGCCCTGCAAGGTGACCTTGCTGAACGCCTTCCGCGGCTCGTGGGGGAGAGGGGGCCGGGACTGTTGCTGGTCACCGCGCCGACCGGGGACGGCAAGACGGAGGCGGCGCTGTACGCGGCCTCGGTTCTGGGGCGGGCCGCCAACGCGCGCGGCCTGTACTTCGCCCTGCCCACGATGGCCACGGCCGATGCGATGTTCCCGCGGGTCAGGGACTTTGCCGCCGAAGCCCTGGAGGGGGAGCGTGCTCTGACGCTGTTGCACTCCATGGCCTGGCTCAGCCCCGCCTATGCCCAGGACGAGCAAGCCCCCGAAGTCTCGGACGGAGCCGTCAGCGCCGACCCGGCCACGGCGACCGAAGCGGGGACATGGCTGCGCGGCTCCAAGAGGGGGCTGCTCGCACCGCTCGGTGTGGGCACGATCGACCAGACGCTCGCTGCGGTTCTGCCCCTGCGGTACAACGCACTGCGGCTGTTCGGCCTGTCCGACAAGGTCTTCGTCGTCGATGAGGCGCACGCCTACGGCCCGTGGATGCACCAGCTCCTCTCGCGCCTGCTGGAGTGGCTCGGCGCCTTTCGCGCGCCCGTGGTTCTGCTCTCGGCGACGCTGACCGGCCGCACGGCCGCCTCCCTGGTCGACGCCTACCGGCGGGGCGCCGGGTTCCTGGAGCCTTCAGCGGTCGAACCCGCCTATCCGGGCTGGCTCTTCACCGACTCCAGGACCGGCAAGATATCCAGGCCCCGCACCGTCACCAGCCAGCGTGCCCGCACCCTCGACATCGACCTGCGGCCGGTGGCGTGGGATGCGATGGAAGGGCCCGCCGCTACACCCCGGACAGAGGGTCGCCGCGCAGCCCTGCGAGAGGTGCTCCGCCCGGTGGCCGAGGAGGGCGGTACGGCGCTGGTGTGCTGCACCACCGTCGCCGAGGCCCAGCAGACCTTCCGCGATCTGTGCACAGCCTTCCCGGAACTGGCCCTGAGAGAGGGTGGGTTGCGGCTGCTGCACTCCCGGTATCCGGCCTTTGCCCGGCAGCGCATCACCGCCGACTGCGAGGAGGCCTACGGCAAGCTGCGCGGCGACCTTGAGGCAGCCCCGCCCCGCCCGGCATCAATCCTGGTAGCCACCCAGGTCGTTGAGCAGTCCCTCGATTTCGACTTTGACGTGGTCGTCAGTGATCTCGCACCCGTGGCCCAGCTCCTCCAGCGTGCCGGACGCGGACGCCGCCATGCACGCGGGAAGGCGGGGCGCCCACCGTGGGCCCACCTCGAGGACCGGCCGCTCCTGGTCGTGTTGGAGCCGGTCGACGGTGACGGCAAGACCGCAGTGCCCCGAACCTGGGGGGCGGTGTACGACGCCGGTCTGCTCCGGCGCACCGCTCTCCTACTCGCCGAGCAGACACGCACCGGCATCGCCATCCCCGATGGTGTCCAGAGCTTGGTCGACGCGGTGTACGCCGAGGACTTCGTCGACGGCCTGGATGCCGCCGCACGACTGGAGCTGCGCCGCATGGACTCCGAGCGCGCCGCCGGAGAGATAGCCGAGGAGCACCTCGCCGGCATGGTCGGCATCTGCGCTCCGGCCGATGTGGCCGGTGATCTCCATAAGCTCAGCCGCCAGGAGGCAGGGGTCACCGAGGAACTCCTGACGACCCGCCTGGGCGCGGACAGCGGCCGTGTCCTGTGTCTGTATGAGCAGCAGGACGGTGCCTTGACGCTGGACGACGCCGGAGCGCTGCCGCTGCCCCAAGGGGGCAAGCGGGGCCCCTCCCGGCAGGAGCTGGTGCAGATCATGGCGCATGTTGCCCCGGTGCCGGGCAGCTGGCTGCGCGGAGCCGAGGGGCACCCCGCCCCTCGGGGATGGAGCGAACAGGTGCCCCTCCGCGATCTCGTCTTGCTGACGGTGCGTCCCGACGACGCCGAGGGCACGACGTGGACTGGCCGCCACGGCAACCGGTCCATCCGGATCTCGGACATCGGCTTGGAGGACGTACCGCACGTCAGTTCACCGCAACGGGAGCCTGGCCGTTGGCAGCCAGCTTCCGCTAGCTTCAATGTGCCGCCCCAGCAGTGGCCCTGACTCCTCCGCAGGCGCTGCTGGGGCGGTGCCCGCCCGCTTGCGCGGGCAGTGGGGGGCGGACGCACTCGGCCGTTGGCAGCCAGTGACTCACCTCCGCTCGCGCGGAGAGCCCGCCCCCATTGTGGCCCGCTGATAGGAGGCCCATGACCACCAGTACGTTCAATCTCCTCGACGAACCGTGGATCCCGGTCCGATGGACCCCGACCGAGTTATCCTCCGCGGTTGCTGGTCGGCCTGACCGAATCGGACTCCGCGAGCTGCTGGCCCGCAGCCCGGAGATAGCGGGGCTCGCCATCGCCGAACCGCCCGCGCACTCCGCGCTGTTGCGGATCCTGTACGCGCTCACCGCCCGGGTGACCGGCCTGGACGAGGCAGGCCCCGGTGACTGGGGCGTGCGTCGCGCCGATGTGCGGGATGCGGGTGAACTGCCGCCGCAGGGCATCAGCGACTACCTTGCCACCTACCGCCACCGCTTCTTCCTCTACGACCCCGATGGCGGCCGCCCCTGGATGCAGGATGCGCGCTTGGCTCACGAGTGCGACCCGGACAACACGGCCGGGGTGAACAAGCTGATCGTCACGCGCCCTTCCGGTAACAATCACTCCTGGTTCGAACACACCAGCGACGCTGCGCCCGGTCTGCCGACCGCCTCGGAGGCCGTGCTGAACCTCCTGGTGTGGCACTACTACGGCCCTTCCGGACGCTGTTCGTCCCGTGAGGTGAACGGTGCGAAGAGCGCCAGCGCGAAGGCGGGCCCGCTGCGCACCGCGCTCTCCTACCATCCGGAGGGCGAGACGCTCTTCGAGACGCTGCTGGCGGGTCTGGTTCCGCCCAAGTCGACGGTGAAGTCCGCGCAGGATCAATGTCCTTGGGAGTGGCATGACCTGCCGGACCCGGATGCCGTCCCTGTTGCCCCGGCCGGACCGTGCGCGCGGCTCACGGCCTGTTCGCAGCACGCGCTGCTGCTCGTTCCGCAGGAGCCGGACGGGCAGTGGGTCCGGGATGCCTTCATCACCTGGGCGTATCGCGACGGCCGCATCCCGCGCGACGACAGCTTCCTGATCTGGCAGGTCAGTCAGCAGGGCAACCGCTATCCGCGCCCGGCCGACTCCGGCCGCGCCCTGTGGCGGGACCTGGACGCCCTGCTGCTCAAGGAGTCCGCAGGGGCCGCGCAGCCCCGGCGGCCGAGGGTCTTCGAGTACGCCTGCGAGGTCTCGGACTACCTGCGGGTCCGCGCGCTCGGATTCGAGCAGGAGGGCCAGGCCAAGGACACCCAGTTCGTCGATGCCAGCACCCCGCCGGTAGTGGAGTTCGTCGAGCGGGAGACGGCACGGACGGCACTGCCGGTGGCGACTCTGCGGCAGCTCGGTGAGACGTATGGACGTCGCCTGGACCGGGCGGTGAAACGGGCCTGGGCCCAGTACGTCGACGATGCCAAAGCGGACGCCGGAACCTGGGCGGCCCAGGCCGGGGCCCGCTACTGGCCGGGTGCCGAGGCCGAGTTCTGGCACCGCTTCGCTCAGCTGGATCGCACCGGCGCAGACCTCGGCGCCGGTTTCGACGCGGCCGCGGCCCGCACGGCGTTCCTGCGCCTGGCCATGGCGGCGTACGACAGCGTGACCGACTCCGTCACCCGTACTCAACGCGGCGCCAGAGCGGCATCCGATGCGCGGATCGAGTTGTACGGCGGCCCCCGCAAGAAGAAGCAAGAGCACGCAGGGAGCGCGCCGCGTCCCGTCCCAGCTCACGGCAACGACGCGAAGGCAGATCACGGATGACAGCGCAGAGCATCACCGAAGACAAGGCCGCGGCCCGACGTAGGCACCGGCAGGGGTTCACAGCGCACGTCGAGAAGCTGTGCCAGGACGCCGGGGCGCGCACGGCGCTGCGCAGCGGGCTGGGCCGCGGCATGGACGACGTACGGCGCATGCACCGCTTCATCGCCCCCCGGCTGCCCGGGGACCGGGTCGGCGAGGCCGAACAGCGGGCCTACTACGCGGTGGCCGCGATGATCGCGGCGCAACCCCGCCAGAGCCCCGCCGGGCCTGAAGACCCCGCCGAGACGGGAGCCGACACCGAGCCCGACACCGGGACCGAGCCCGCCGCGGGCCCCGAACCCGGGCGCTCCGCTGCGCCGGGCACGGCCACGACCGCCTCCGCACGGTACGGAACCAGTCTGGGCACCGCTTTCGCCCTCGCCGTCACCCAAGGCCCCGGCCGGGACCGGAAGATGCGGGAGTCCACAGCCGAGTCCCGCCTCAACCTGCTGACACGGCAGAGCATCACCGGCCTGCACCGTCACCTTCCCGCCTCCGTCCGCTACTTGCGCTCCCTGGGCGTTCCGCTCGACTGGGCACAGCTGCTGGACGACCTGATCGCCTGGCCCGAGTACTCCGGGCGGATCGCACGGCGCTGGCTGCAGGACTACTACCGCCTGAGCAGCCGGGCCCTGCGCGAGCACGCCGACCTGGCCGACCGACAAGAAGCCGAAGCAGCCGAAGCGGCCGCCCCCGGCGCGTAACTGACGGGCACGCGACTTCGCACCGCCCTCTGATATCCGCATCCTCGCCGCCCGCATTCACAGGAGAAGCCCATGCCCGCTCCCGCCCGGTTCATCGACGTCCACATCGTGCAGTCCGTCCCGTTCGCCAACCTCAACAGGGACGACACGAACTCCGTGAAGACCGTGCAGTACGGCAACACCCTGCGTACCCGCGTCAGCAGCCAGTCCTGGAAGCGCGCCACCCGCGAGGTCTTTCAGGAGCGGATCGGCCAGGCGGCCCTGCGCACCCGGCGCATCGGCGAGCGCGTCACCCAGGAACTGGAAGGGCGCGGCTGGCCCCCGGCGCTCGCGCAGCGCGCCGGGGGCCACGCGGCGGCCGCCAGCAGCATCAAGTTCGAGCTGGCCAAGGACCCGGCCGACAACAAGCAGTTCCTGCCCAACACGGTGCTGACCAACGCGATGGTGTACGTGCCGGAGGCGGCGGTCGCCGAACTGGCCGATCTCGCCGAGCAGCACCGCCAGGAGCTGGAGAGCGCCAAGGACATCAAGAAGCCCGCCGACAAGAGCGTGCTGCCCAAGGACGCGGTCGAGGCCGTGCTGCGCTCGCGCAACGGCGTCATCAACCTCTTCGGCCGGATGCTCGCCGAGGTCGACGACGCGGGTGTCGACGGCGCCGTCCAGGTCGCCCACGCCATGACCACCCACGAGACGGACGTCGAACTGGACTACTTCAGCGCCGTCGACGACATCACCGCCGCCTGGAAGGACTCCACCGGCAGCGGCCACATGGGGCACACCGAGTTCAGCGCGGGCACCTTCTACCGGTACGCCACCGTCGACCTGCGTGATCTCGCCACGAACATCGGCGGCGAGGTGCGGGCCGCACGCGAACTAATCGCAGCGTTCCTGGCCTCCTACATCGAGTCGCTGCCGCAGGCGAAGAAGAACTCCACCGCCCCGCACACCATCCCCGACCTCGTCCACATCTCGGTGCGCTCCGACCGCCCGCTGTCCTATGCGGCCGCGTTCGAAAAGCCCGTCCGCGCGGGCGCTCCGGGCGGCTTCGGAGAGGTGTCCCGCGCCGAACTCGCCACGTACGCGCAGGCCGCGAACACCCTGCTCGGCACCGGACGCATCGTGACCTCCGGCTGGGCCAGCCTGGAGACCAAGGACCTGACCGGCCTGGGCACCCGCCATGAGTCCTTCGACGACCTCATCACCGCCGCCCTGGACGCCGCCCTGCACCCGGCCCACGACGGGGCGGCGGCGTGACCCACACACCTGCCCGGCCTGCCCCCGAGCCCGGACTGCTGCTGCGACTGAGCGGGCCTCTGCAGTCCTGGGGCGAACGCAGTCACTTCAACGAACGCGACACCGCCCGCTTCCCGACCCGTTCCGGCATCATCGGGATGCTCGCCGCCGCGCTGGGGCGACGCCGCGGTGAACCGGTCGACGACCTCGCCCGGCTCTCGCTGACCGTGCGCACCGACCGGCCCGGCATCCTCCTGCGTGACCTGCACACCGTCGGCGGCGGCCTGCCCGCCAAAGCCACCGTCACCACCGCCGAGGGCAAGAAGCGCCCCGGGACCACCGGCACCCTGCTCACTCACCGCACCTACCTCGCCGACGCGGCCTTCACCATCGCCCTCACCAGCACCCCCGACGACAGGCCCCTGCTCGATCAGGCGGCCCAGGCCCTGAACACCCCGTGCTGGCCCCTTTTCCTCGGCCGCCGCTCGTGCCCGCCCGAAGGCCCCCTCCTGCTGGGCGCCTCCGAAGACGCCCTGCACCACCTGGTGCACCTGCCGCTCGCCGCCCATCCCGGCCGCGGGCAGCAGGACACCGAATTCCTCGCGGACCGCCCCCTGAACCGTCTTCCGTACGGGACGGCCACCCCGGTCGGCGCGGACGGCACACACCCTTCCGGCGAGGTCAACGACCAGCCGCTCTCCTTCGACCCACGCCGCCGCTCCTACCGTGCCCGGCCCCTGTACCGGCGCAGCCTGCGCCTCCCCACAGAGCAGTACGCCGGACTGGGCACCGAGCACGTCCAGGCACTGGGCGCCTACCTGCGCCAGCACCTGAACCAGCCGGAAGGGAGCCACCGTTGAGCATCTGGCTGACCCGCATCGTCCCCGACCTGCGCTCACGCGACGCCCGCCGCGACCTCACCGGCACCGCGACAGCCGTCGGCCTGCACCGCCGCCTGATGGCCCTGTTCCCCCAGGACGCCGGGCCCGACCCGCGCGCCCAATTCGGCGTCCTGTTCCGCATCGAGGACACCACCACCGGACCGCACGTCCTCCTGCAGAGCACCCACGAACCCGACCTCACCCGCCTGCCCGACGGCTACGGCACCTCCCTCAGCCGACCCCTGGACCCCCTCCTGGACGCCCTGGAACCCGGCCTGACGGTGCGCTACCGCTGCGTAGCCAGCCCCGTCCGCAAACCCGGAGCCACCACCCGCGAGGTCTACAACCTGCCCGCCGTCGTCCCGCTCAGCGGCGCCGCCGCCGACGAATGGTGGCTGCGCCAGGCCGACACCGCCGGACTCAAATCCCTCACCCACCACGCCCAGCCCCTGGACCCAGCCCAAGGGACACGCGGCCCGCACACCCCGGGCAAGGAACAACGCGTCCGCCACGCCCGCACCCGCTTCGACGGCTCCGCGATCATCAACGACCCCGACCTCCTCCGCCAGAAGATCACCGAAGGCATCGGCCGCGGCAAGGCATACGGCTGCGGCCTCCTCAGCATCGCCCCCGCCAAGGCCCTGTGATGACCGACCCAACCACCCACCCCACCGGCCCGCCGCGCGCCAATGCCCGACGGAAACTCGCCGCGCCCACCGTCGCCATGCTGCCCCGCATCGCCGACTCCCTGTCCTTCCTCTACCTCGACATCGTCCGCATCCACCAGGACGACACCGGCGTCTGCGCGGAAGTAACCAGCGAACGCCACGGCACCGAAACCGTCTACCTGCCCACCGCTGCCCTCAGTTGCGTCCTCCTCGGCCCCGGCACATCCATCACCGCCCGCGCCCTGGCCACCTTCGCCCGGCACGGCACCACCGTCCTGGTCACCGGCTCCGGCGGCGTCCGCTGCTACGCCGCCACCCTGCCCGACTCCCTCACCACCACCTGGCTCGAACGCCAGACCCGCGCCTGGGCCGACGACACCAGACGCCTTGCCGTCGCCGGCGCGATGTATGAGAAACGCTTCGGAACCGGCACAGCGCCAGCGGGCAGCACCCTGGCCCAACTCCGCGGCCTGGAAGGCCAACGCGTCAAAGCCCACTACCGGCTGCTCGCCCAGCAATACAAGATCGGCCGCTTCCGCCGCGCCTACGACCCCGACTCCTGGGACACCCAGGACCCGGTCAACCTTGCCCTGTCCTCCGCGAACACCTGCCTCTACGGCATCGTCCACGCCGCCATCCTGGCCCTCGGCTGCTCCCCGGCCCTCGGCTTTGTCCACAACGGCAACCAGCAGGCCTTCGTCTACGACATCGCCGACCTCTACAAGGCAGACCTGACCATCCCCCTGGCCTTCTCCCTGCACGCCTCGACCAACCCCGAAGCCGAAGCACGTCGTTCCTTCCGAGACGGCCTGCGCCTGTTCAAACTGCTGCCCCGCATCGTCACTGACGTGCAGATACTCCTGGACCCCGAAGCCCAACTGGATATCCCAGACCCCGAAGAGCAACTCGTCGACCTCTGGGACCCCATCGCAGGAGCGATCCCCGGCGGCATCAACCACGGAGAGGGCCCATGACCGCCCGGCCGGAGGGACACAGCCCATGGCATCCATGATCGTGCTCTCCGCCACAGCCGTCCCCGACCACCTTCGCGGAGCCCTCTCCCGCTGGCTTCTGGAAGTCACCCCCGAGCTGTACATCGGTACGGTCTCGGCCCGCGTACGCGAGGAACTCTGGGCCTCCGTGACGGCGTGCGCAGACGACGGCACGGCTGTCCTGGCCTACCCGAGCGACAACGAACAGGGCTTCGAACTCCGCACCGCGGGGACGCAGCGCCGCCGCCCGGCGGACTTCGACGGGCTGACCTTGATCGCCTTCCGCCGAGAGAGTAAAGAAGATGCAAACCTCGTCTAACGGTCCAGGTCGGGAAGGGTGCTCTCCGCGCGAGCGGAGGTGAACCGTGGCTCAGGCCCCGGGCGTACTGCCAGGTGTGGTGCTCTCCGCGCGAGCGGAGGTGAACCGTACGTCGTCGCTCTGCGCTTCGCGTCCGTGGAGTGCTCTCCGCGCGAGCGGAGGTGAACCGCCCCTACTCGCGCCCCCGGTTTCCTAGGCCAAGTGCTCTCCGCGCGAGCGGAGGTGAACCGCGGTCAGCCGCGACCGCATCGCGGTACTCGCCGTGCTCTCCGCGCGAGCGGAGGTGAACCGGCGTCGAGGACTGGCACAGATGGCTGGTCTGGGTGCTCTCCGCGCGAGCGGAGGTGAACCGGGCTGACCTCGCTGGAGTCAGCGGCCGTGGAGGTGCTCTCCGCGCGAGCGGAGGTGAACCGCGGTCGGTGTATGGGCCACCGGCTCACGATGCGTGCTCTCCGCGCGAGCGGAGGTGAACCGTTTCGTCGGCAAAGCGCTCAAAGCCTGCGGGAGTGCTCTCCGCGCGAGCGGAGGTGAACCGAACTCGCCGGGCTCCGCGTCATGGTGCAGCACGTGCTCTCCGCGCGAGCGGAGGTGAACCGGCTGGGCTGTTCTCGGCGTGGCCGGACTGGGCGTGCTCTCCGCGCGAGCGGAGGTGAACCGTTCAACCCCTGGCGGTGGGACCGGGACAACGGGTGCTCTCCGCGCGAGCGGAGGTGAACCGGAACCCCGCCATGAACCCCCCGACCCGTATCGGTGCTCTCCGCGCGAGCGGAGGTGAACCGGCCGAGGCCGCCGCGTTGGCCAGCTGTGCGCAGTGCTCTCCGCGCGAGCGGAGGTGAACCGTCGTCGACGGGCACGCAGTGGTATTCCGTGCCGTGCTCTCCGCGCGAGCGGAGGTGAACCGGGCATCGGGGTGGGCGCCCGCCCCATCGCCGTGTGCTCTCCGCGCGAGCGGAGGTGAACCGCTCTCTTCCCACCGCTCCGGCCAGTTCGCCGGGTGCTCTCCGCGCGAGCGGAGGTGAACCGGCGCTCGGCGGTGCGGGCTAACTCCCCGACCCGTGCTCTCCGCGCGAGCGGAGGTGAACCGAGCCGTCCGCCCTCCTCCACGACCTCCGTCGGGTGCTCTCCGCGCGAGCGGAGGTGAACCCGGTCCCAGAGCCAGCGGGGCGCGTGCCCGGTCGTGCTCTCCGCGCGAGCGGAGGTGAACCGCGCTGGTACGGCTCCGGCCTGCGTCCCCGTCCGTGCTCTCCGCGCGAGCGGAGGTGAACCGTCGCGGCCGCCGGGGTCGACGTACCCGAGGCCGTGCTCTCCGCGCGAGCGGAGGTGAACCGTCGCGGCCGCCGGGGTCGACGTACCCGAGGCCGTGCTCTCCGCGCGAGCGGAGGTGAACCGGCGCCCCCGACACCCCAGATTCGCCAGAAAGGGTGCTCTCCGCGCGAGCGGAGGTGAACCGTCCGTCCCTACATTGGACCCCGGGGTGATCGAGTGCTCTCCGCGCGAGCGGAGGTGAACCGGCGGTCCAGGAGCCCGCGCTTCTTCCCGCCCGGTGCTCTCCGCGCGAGCGGAGGTGAACCGGAGATGGACATCAGCTTCGGGCGGGTGCGGCAGTGCTCTCCGCGCGAGCGGAGGTGAACCGCGTCTCCCAGACCGCCCGTGGCGGCCCTTACGGTGCTCTCCGCGCGAGCGGAGGTGAACCGCTAGCCCTAGTTAGCCCTCACGTCTAGCCCTAGTGCTCTCCGCGCGAGCGGAGGTGAACCGGCGGTCCAGGAGCCCGCGCTTCTTCCCGCCCGGTGCTCTCCGCGCGAGCGGAGGTGAACCGGAGATGGACATCAGCTTCGGGCGGGTGCGGCAGTGCTCTCCGCGCGAGCGGAGGTGAACCGCGTCTCCCAGACCGCCCGTGGCGGCCCTTACGGTGCTCTCCGCGCGAGCGGAGGTGAACCGCTAGCCCTAGTTAGCCCTCACGTCTAGCCCTAGTGCTCTCCGCGCGAGCGGAGGTGAACCGGCGGTCCAGGAGCCCGCGCTTCTTCCCGCCCGGTGCTCTCCGCGCGAGCGGAGGTGAACCGGAGATGGACATCAGCTTCGGGCGGGTGCGGCAGTGCTCTCCGCGCGAGCGGAGGTGAACCGCGTCTCCCAGACCGCCCGTGGCGGCCCTTACGGTGCTCTCCGCGCGAGCGGAGGTGAACCGCTAGCCCTAGTTAGCCCTCACGTCTAGCCCTAGTGCTCTCCGCGCGAGCGGAGGTGAACCGGCTCGGTACGGGACGCCGTAGTGCATGGCGGCGTGCTCTCCGCGCGAGCGGAGGTGAACCGTCCGGTGCGTTGGTGCTGAACTCGTCGAGGAAGTGCTCTCCGCGCGAGCGGAGGTGAACCGGCCCTCAGGGGCCTGGCACGACGCGGGTTGCTGTGCTCTCCGCGCGAGCGGAGGTGAACCGCTGGCGGTGTGGGCGTGCGTGAACCTGGTGGCGTGCTCTCCGCGCGAGCGGAGGTGAACCGCCGTTCTCCAGCAGGGCCTGCATGAACACGTTGTGCTCTCCGCGCGAGCGGAGGTGAACCGGAGCCCCAACCCCCCCCGTAGGGCAGGGGGGTTGTGCTCTCCGCGCGAGCGGAGGTGAACCGTCCCAAAGGTGCGGGTCTCCCGCAGGGCGGGCGTGCTCTCCGCGCGAGCGGAGGTGAACCGCGCGACCTGGTAGATCAGGCGGATCAGTACTCGTGCTCTCCGCGCGAGCGGAGGTGAACCGATCAGGCCGAGCGTGTCGCCGACCATGGAAGCGTGCTCTCCGCGCGAGCGGAGGTGAACCGTCGCTGATCAGCCAGAGGAGTGCGGCCAGGGCGTGCTCTCCGCGCGAGCGGAGGTGAACCGCAGCATCACACGCTCCTGACCCGGGCTTTACGGTGCTCTCCGCGCGAGCGGAGGTGAACCGAACGACGAGGGCCGGAAGCTGACGCCCAAGCAGTGCTCTCCGCGCGAGCGGAGGTGAACCGGCGAGGTACTCGCCGATGCTCATGCCGCTGAGGTGCTCTCCGCGCGAGCGGAGGTGAACCGCGAACCCCCGACCGTTGTATGGGGACCGTACAGTGCTCTCCGCGCGAGCGGAGGTGAACCGGGGCAGGGAGGGGACCTCGTCCCAGCGCAGCCGTGCTCTCCGCGCGAGCGGAGGTGAACCGACGGCGTTACCGAGATCATCAGCATGAGTCAGGTGCTCTCCGCGTGAGCGGAGGTGAACCGACGCTCCAGTACCGGGCGATGCAGAAGTTGGGGTGCTCTCCGCGCGAGCGGAGGTGAACCGTCCCGGACGGGGGCGACGCAGGCATGAGCAAGGTGCTCTCCGCGCGAGCGGAGGTGAACCGCCGCGCAGGACGAGCACGAGGTGAACGGCACAGTGCTCTCCGCGCGAGCGGAGGTGAACCGGTCCACGCCCACCACGTGCTGCTGCGCGCCGCGTGCTCTCCGCGCGAGCGGAGGTGAACCGATCTTGTCCGGCGGCAGCAGACGCCCGGTGTGGTGCTCTCCGCGCGAGAGGAGGTGAACCGGTCCACGCCCACCACGTGCTGCTGCGCGCCGCGTGCTCTCCGCGCGAGCGGAGGTGAACCGAAGTACGCGTCCGTCATCCGGCAGATCGACGGGTGCTCTCCGCGTGAGCGGAGGTGAACCGCGGCCGAGGATGGACTTGGCGCACCGCTGTGCGTGCTCTCCGCGCGAGCGGAGGTGAACCGGAGGTTCCATGACCGCACAGCACGCGGACGGCGTGCTGTACCGCGGTGACGAGGCGGGCAAACCACCTGGGCGTCGGTGCCGGTTCGATCGATCCTTCGGTGAGATTTTCTCCAGGGAGAGTGGTCCAGCCGGTAGACCGGCATTTCTGTCCGAGCGCTGTTTGCGGAAAGTGGTCCCTGCAATTCGAGGCGGACTGCAAGGTCGCGGGGTGGGACGATCTGCCCGCCGTCGGGCGGGCTCCAGGAGGGAGCTGCTGGCGTCGATCAGGTTCCAGGTCGGAATGAATCCGGCGGTGCCCGAGCGGCGTGATTCTGGCATCAAGCGGCAGCCTGTCCGTGGAGATATTCCGACCCGGCTCAGCCTGGGGCTCTGAATTCGGGCGACGACGCACCCGGAAATGCCTTCATGTGTCACCGACGCATATGCCCACGTGAAGCAAGTCACAGCCGTTGTCCACACGTTGGACGCCCTCGGGTCGGACTGGTGGGGTCGCTGCCGTCGGCCAGATCTGCACGGCGTAGCAGCCCTCGCCGAGGTTCGCTGGGAGTCTGACGGGATCAGACGCTCGTGGGTGCTGCGCCGGAAGGTTAAGCCGCGGCTACGTAGACACGGGTGAACGTCAGATGGTTACGCGGCCGTCAAAGTAGCCTCGGGCGTGGCCATCCTGCATGTTCGCGCAGGTGACAGCTCTCTGGTGATTCTCCGTGCCGTAGTGCACCGGGACCGCGCTGCGCGGCGCGAGCCGGGCGAGTGCTTCGGCGGCGCGGGAGGGGTTCAGATGGCCGTGGCCGAGGTAGGGGCCCCAGCCGCCGACCGGCAGCAGCGCCACGTCCACCTCGCCGACCTCCGCCGCCATGCCGTCGAAGAGGCCGGTGTCGCCCGCGAAGTAGGTGCGGGCCTCACCGCTCACCACGAAACCAAGGGCGGGGGAGAGGTGCGGTCCCACCGGCAGCCGCCGTCCGTCGTGCAGCGCGGAGACCACGCGTACGACGAGGTCGCCGATCCGGACCTCGTCGCCCGGCACGACCTCGGTGAAGCGCAGCTGGGGCAGTCTGCGGGCCAGTCCTGGCACCGAGCGCGCGGTCCCGCGCGGGACCAGCGCACGCGTGCCGGGCGTGAGCCGGGCGAGCGACGGTACGTGCAGATGATCGGCGTGCAGATGCGAAAGGAGCACGACGTCGGCGACGGCGGCGCCCGGCGGTGGCGGTGCGCCCCTGCGGCGCCGCAGATGTGCCAGGCGGCGCGCGAACAGGGGGTCGGTCAGTACGCGGACGCCCGAGTCCTCGACCGTGCAGGTGGCGTGGCCCCACCATGTGACCTCGACGGGCACCCGGTTCCTCCTTCGTGCGACTGTCTCCGAGCCTACGGCCAGGAGTAGTGTCCGTGGCTGACGCAGAGGTGAGCAGAGGTGAGGGGGACACCATGGAAGACGCCGCGGGCATCGGCATCGGCACGGGCGCCGGAACCGGTTCCGGCACCGGCGTCGCCGTGGTGCGGGTCGCGGCGATCGCCAGCCTGACGCCCCTGGAGGAGCTCGAGGCCGACCCCTTCCTCGTCGACTCCCGCAGCCAGCACGCGATGTGCGCGCGGTGGGCCGCCGAACGGGGCTACGTGGTCACGCGCGAACTCGTCGTACGAGGACTGCGCGCCGACCACGTCGTGCTGTGGGGGGACGTCGAGGCGGGACTCGTGGACCTCTTCGTCGTACCGAGCCGACGCGTCCTGGAACGGGCGCTGCGCTCTGCCGACGAGTTCACCGCGGAGTGTGCGCGGCGGGGGGTGCGGGTGGAGACGGCGGGGCTCGCGGAGCCCGCGTACGACTCGGAGATGAAGGCGCATGTGCATCGGCGGCTTTCCATGCCTACGGCGGGGTACGACGGGCGATAGCTCTCCGCGGGGTGGGTTTTCCCTCTGCGAGGTGGCTGCGGTTCGTGGGGCCGGTCCCTCATCGCCGCCCGCCCGGTCATGCCCCTCGACCGCGGCGACCGCCCCCCCCGTGCCTGCTGCCCGCGACTGCCCTGCCCCGCCCCGCTCCACAGCGACGGCCCGACCGCAAACCCCCGCCGCTCCGCGACGCCTTTCCCCACCCACCCGCCCGGTCATGCCCCTCGGCACCGCTGCCTCCCTCTGCACCGCTCCGCGGCGACCGGCCCCCCCCCGTGGCTGCTGCCCGCAGCCGGGCCTCTCCCACAATCCCGCCGCTCCGCGGCGCTTTCCCCCACCCACTCGCCCCGCCATGCCCCTCCGGTGCGGAGTGTTGGGTGGGCGGGTGGGGAAGATCCGCCGCGGAGCGGTGGTTTGTTCAGGGGACCGGGGGCCGGGGGCCGGGGGCCGGGGGCCGGGGGCCGGAGGGCGGAGGGATCCGGGGCGAGGGCAGAGGGAGGGGGCTGGGAGGGTGTGGGAGGGTGGTGTCCGGTTCGGGTGGAAACGTGAGGTGGCACGGCGTGACGCAAGGGCGATGGCGCAGAATCGGCAGCACGCTCTGGCGCGTGGTGGCCGTATGGGCCGTCAGCACGCTGACGATGCTCGTACTCGCCGGCATCCTGCCGGACTTCAAGCTCCAGTCGGACGACGGCGACAGCGCCACCCGCATCGCCGTCACCGCGGCCCTCGGCGCCGGCGCCTTCGGTGTGCTCTCGGCCGTCGTGTGGCCGCTCCTCGTGCGTGCCCTGCTCCTCGTACCCGCCCTCGTGCTCGGGCTGCTCGCCTTCTTCCTCAACGGGTCCCTGCTGCTCATCGCCCTGCGGCTGATCCCCGAGGGACGGGGCGAGGTCGGTGCGGAGACCGCCGTCGTCGTGGCCGCCGTGATGTCCGCCGTCGCGTCCGCCACCGGCGGCGCGCTCGCCGTCCGGGACGACGACGCCTACCGGCGCCGCCTCTACCGGCTCTCCGACCGGCGGCGCAGGCGGAACAGCGGCCGTGACGACCAGGACGGCGGCGGGCCCGTCACGCCCGGCACCGTGTTCATCCAGCTCGACGGCGTCGGCCACGACGTCCTGCGCGACGCGGTCGACAAGGGCCTCATGCCGACCGTCGCGGACTGGCTGGGCGAGGGGAAGCGCGGCGCCACGCACCGGCTCACTCCCTGGCGTACCGACTGGTCAAGCCAGACCGGCGCCAGCCAGCTCGGCATCCTGCACGGTTCCAACCACGACGTGCCCGCCTTCCGGTGGTACGAGAAGGACACCGGCGAGGTCATGGTCAGCAACCGGCCCGCCTCCGCCGTGGAGCTGCAGCGCCGCGCCATCGAACGCACCGGTGACGGCGGACTCCTCACCGTGGACGGCGCGAGCCGCGGCAACCTCTTCAGCGGGGGCGCCGAGCAACTTGCGCTCGTGCTGTCCATGGCGGCCAGGCGCGGCAAGGAGAACCGGTCGCGGGCCGGGTACTTCGCGTACTTCTCCGACCCCGCCAACGCCGTACGCACCGCGCTCTCCTTCGTCGCCGAGGTCTTCAGGGAGATCGGGGAGTCGACGCGGGCCCGCGTGAAACGGCGGCGGCCGCGCATCGGCCGCGGCGGGCTCTATCCGTTCATCCGCGCCTTCGCGACCGTCGTCGAGCGGGACGTCGTGGTCGCCGCCGTCATAGGGGACATGCTCGCAGGGCGCAGCGCGGTCTACGCCGACCTGGTCGCCTACGACGAGGTGGCGCACCACTCCGGGCCCACGGGACCCGACGTGGAGAAGGTGCTCGCGCGCCTGGACCGGTCGCTCGCGCTGCTCGCGCAGGTCGCCGAGCACGCCCCCCGCGCGTACCGGATCGTGCTGCTCTCCGATCACGGGCAGAGCCCGGGCGAGACGTTCCGCGCGCGGTACGGGCTGACCCTCGGCGACCTGGTGCGGGCGGGCTGCGGGCTGCCCGTGCCGCGCAGGGCGCAGCGCACGCACAGCGGCGCCGAGGCCAGGGCGTCGGTGCGGGCCGCGCTGCGCCGCCCGGTGGAGGAGGGCGCCGACGAGCGGCGTCCCGCGCGCCGGGCCGAGCCGATCGTGCTGGCATCGGGCAATCTCGGCCTGGTCTCCTTCCCCGACGTGCCGCACCGCATGACCCGCGAGGAGATCGACCGGCGGCATCCCGCGCTGCTGCCCACGCTCGCCAACCATCCGGGCATCGGCTTCCTGCTCGTACGCAGTGCGGAGCGCGGTCCCGTGGTGCTCGGGGCGCGCGGCGTCGAGGTGTATCTGGCCGAGGAGCCCGCGGAGCTCGGGCCGCTCGCCGATTTCGGGCCCGGCGCCATGGAGGCCGTACGGCGTACCGACGGCTTTCCGCACACCGCCGACATCATGGTCAACTCCTGGTACGACCCGGCGGAGGGCGAGGTGCTCGCCTTCGAGGAGCAGATCGGCTCGCACGGCGGGCTCGGCGGGGCGCAGGCCAGGCCGTTCCTGCTGTCGCCGCTCGCGCTGTCCGAACCGGTGGCGCCGGGGCAGGAGCTGGTCGGTGCCGAGCAGGTCCACCACGTACTGCGGTGCTGGCTCGGCGAGGAGCTGGGGCCGGAGGTTCCGGTGGGCGACGCGGGTGCGGTACGCGCGGAGAACCCGCAGGTCACGGCGCGGGAAGCCGTCGCGGAGGCTGCGGTTCCGGTGGATGATTCCCGGCCGAATGCCGCTGGCGGCACAGCATTTGCGGCCGCCGACGCCGCCGGGCAGGACAAAACACACTGATTTGGTGGAGCGTCCGCCGTGCCCGACCATGGCTTCCGCTCGGCGATCCCGGGCACCGGGCACGACGAGAGGCGCACCACCCCATGCACGACACCGGAACCGCAGCACCGTCGGCTCCGGCCCCTGACCAGTCAGAAGGCCAGGAAGCGCAGAGCAGGCACGCCCGGCGCTTCGGGCTTCCGATCGCCACCTGCCTCGTCATGGGCAACATCATCGGCGGCGGCATCTTCCTGCTCCCGGCCTCCGTCGCCCCGTTCGGCACCATCAGCCTGGTCGCCTTCGCCGTCCTGACGGCGGGCGCCATCGCGCTGGCCCTGGTCTTCGGGCGCCTCGCGGAACGCGACCCGCGCACCGGCGGACCCTATGTGTACGCACGGGCGGCCTTTGGCGACTTCGCGGGCTTCCTGGCCGCCTGGTCGTACTGGATCACCACCTGGGTGTCGAACGCGGCGCTCGCCGTCGCGGCCGTCGGGTACCTGAACGTCCTGATCCCCGTCAACGACCACAAGTGGTCCGCCTGCCTGGCCGCGCTCGTGCTGCAACTCCTGCCCGCGCTCGCCAACTTCGCGGGCACCCGCTACGTCGGCGCGGTCCAGCTGGTGGCGACCGTACTGAAGTTCCTGCCGCTGCTGCTCGTCGCGGTCGGCGGGCTCTTCTTCTTCGACAGCGCCAACCTCGGGCCCTTCCAGGCGAGCGACGACAGCCCGATGGGGGCCGTTTCGGCGGCCGCCGCGATCCTGCTCTTCTCCTACCTGGGCGTCGAGTCGGCGGCCGTCAGCGCGGGCGAGGTCCGCGATCCGCGCCGCAACGTCGGGCGCGCCACCATCCTGGGCACCCTCGGCGCCGCCGTCGTCTATCTGCTCGGCACCCTCGCCGTGTTCGGGACGGTCGCCCACGACAAGCTGATCACGTCCACCGCGCCCTTCTCGGACGCCGTCGACGTCATGTTCGGCGGCTCCTGGGGCGGCACCGCGGTCGCCTTCGCCGCGCTGATCTCCATGGTGGGCGCCCTCAACGGCTGGACGCTGCTCAGCGCCCAGACGCCGTACGCGGCCGCCAAGGACGGGCTCTTCCCCGCCGCGTTCGGCAGGAAGAAGCGCGGCGTGCCGACCGTCGGCGTCCTGGTCACCGTCGTCCTCGCCTCGCTGCTCACCGTCTACAACTACACGGCGGGCTCGTCGGGCGTCTTCGAGTCGCTCGTCCTGATCACCACATTCACGGCGACCGTGCCGTACCTGCTCGCCACCGTCGCGCAGATCTACTTCCTCGTCTCCGGGCAGCGCGAGCGCGTCAACCGCGGGCGTCTGGTGCGGGACGCGGTGCTCGCCGGTGCCGCGTTCGCCTTCGCGATGTGGC
Organism: Streptomyces kanamyceticus; assembly: GCF_008704495.1. Classification (NCBI taxonomy): domain Bacteria; kingdom Bacillati; phylum Actinomycetota; class Actinomycetes; order Kitasatosporales; family Streptomycetaceae; genus Streptomyces; species Streptomyces kanamyceticus. The sequence goes on along the minus strand of NZ_CP023699.1, from coordinate 1,512,744 downwards.
TCGTCGCGGGGTCGGGTTACGCGGCCGTCTACCAGGGCGTGCTGTTCCTCTTCGTGGGCGTGCTCGTCTACGCGTGGATGGCGGCCCGCAAGCAGCGGGCCGCCACCTCGAACGACTGACCTCCGGTGAACGACTGACCTCTGGTGCCGGTGGTCGCGCCTACCTCGCCAGCGGCGCGACGACCCAGCGCTGCGTGCGGAACATGCTGTCCCGCTGGCCGATCTCGATGAGCTTGCGGGCCGCGGGGTACGCCTCGTTGCCCTCGACCTCGTAGCCGACCTCGAACGTGCCGGGCACGTCCTTGACCTCGGGCTGACGCTGCTGCGCCGCGCCCTGTCCGCTCTCGCCCGCGGTGACCGCCGCGAGCTCGGCGAGCAGCTTGCGCTGCGCCGCGTCGAGCGCCTTGCGCGGGTCGCGCTCCAGCGGCGCGGCCGTCGCCTTGCCGCCCTTGGGCGGTGGCGGCGAGACCTCCGTGCTCGGCTCGCGCGTGACGCCGGTGGCCTGGCGCGTGGCGATCTGCGACTGGACGACGGTGCCGTCGTTGTCCAGGCCGACCCGGATCAGGCCGCGCCCGGGGGTGATGACGGGCACGCCGTCGAAGACCTGCCGGAACGTCACGTGCGTCTGCAGGGACACCGGGCGCCCGACCTCGGAGCCGTCCTTGGTGCCGGAGTTCTGCATCAGGTCGTGCACGCTGTCGACGACGAGCTCGGCGCCCTCGGCGTACTGCTCGGCGAAGGTGCGCGCCGCCTGGATCGCCCGGTCGGTGGGCAGCTGCTGGGTGTTGCGGTGGTTGGGCTCGGCGAGCTTGACCCAGCGGCTGGCACCGGGGGCGGTGGAGATGACGCGGTCGCCGGAGGTCGCGCTGATGACGCCCTGCCGTTCGACCTGCACCTCCTGCAGCGCGGCCGTCGGGAACCCGGCCTGCCGGCCGAGTGCGGTGAGTTCCGCGCTCGGGTCGCGGGGCGCGAGCTGGACGATCTGCTGGGGCCCGGGGAGCTGGGTGAGCGGTTCCCTGACGCCTTCGCGCGCGTAGTACCAGCGCCATGCGTACCAGGTGTCCGGCACGTGGTCGCGGTAGAAGTTGCGTTCGGTGTTGAGCCGGTTGACGGCCTCGGCCTGGGTGGTGCCGACAGCGGCGACCGAGGGTGCCTGCCCGTGGTAGATGTCCCAGCTGGCGTTCAGCCAGGCGTCGCAGTACGTCTGCCCGGCCCGCCACTTCTCCCAGAACTTCTTGCCGTAGTCGCCGCTGTCGATGCTGGTGGTCTCGAACCCGAAGATCATCCGGAAGCCGATGTTGGGACCGGCCCAGGTGCGGATCGGGGAGTGGCCGCCGGTGACCTTGAGCGAGTCACAGGTCGACCAGAAGACGTAGTTGACCTTCTCGTTGCCGAGGGCCATCCGGTTGGAGATCGCGTCGCTGCGGCCGTCCCAGACGGCGCCGAGTGGCGCGAAGAAGACGCCGTTGCCGTCCATGCCGCCGTGCCCCGAGTGGTACACGGCGCACACCGCGTCCATGCCGTAGCGGTCCTGCCAGTTGTCGTACGTCTCTTCGTACGCCCACACCTGCGCGCCGCCGTCGGCGAACCAGAAGTTGCGGTCGTAGAACTGCTGGAGGTACGCCAGCCAGCCGGTGGCATCCTCGTGCGTGTGGTAGAGCGTCGCCTGGTTGACGAACTTCTGGATGCTGAAGGCACCCCACCAGCCGAAGGTCGAGTCGCGGTCGCCCGCCGCACCGGGCTTCTCCGGTTCGAGCGGAGAAGGACCGCGGTCCGAATAGTTCATGCGCATGGCCATACCCCCTGAGAGGATCTCCTCGTTCCGTGCGCGAGGGGGCCAAAAAAGTGTCACCTTCGACGCGCCTTGCCCAGTTGTCATTCCAGCCATAGGGCGCCTGCCACAGGTGTGTTCCCGCACCTCGGAGGCACCTTTGGCGCTTGGGTCGACACAACTTGTTCGTATCGGCCGACGCGTACCTGCGCGCCCCGCTCGAACACCTCCGGGCGCCCGCTCCGCCCCGCGCGGCCCGTTTTCATCCGGAGTGTGATCGGATGGTGGCCACGCAAGTTCCGATCACGGAACCGCACTGAAGGGAACTGCATCGTGGCAACCACGCGCTCCGCGCACACGGTCTGGGAAGGCTCGCTGACGGAGGGTTCGGGCACCGTCACCTTCGACTCCTCGGGCATCGGGGAGCAGGCGGTGTCCTGGCCGTCGCGCGCCGAGGAGGCGAACGGCAAGACCAGCCCGGAGGAGCTGATCGCGGCCGCGCACTCCAGCTGCTTCTCCATGGCCCTGTCGCACGGCCTGACCGGTGCGGGCACCCCGCCCACCCGGCTCACCACCTCCGCCGACGTGACCTTCCAGCCGGGCACCGGCATCACCGGCATCCACCTCACCGTCGAGGGCACCGTGCCGGGTCTCGACGAGGCCGCCTTCACCTCGGCAGCCGAGGACGCCAAGGCCAACTGCCCGGTGAGCCAGGCGCTCACGGGTACGACCATCACGCTTTCGGCCAAGTTGGCCTGACGCGACGCCTGTCGGCGATGCCGCCGTCCCGATCGGGGCGGCGGCATCGCCATGTCCGGGGGTTGACAAGAGCCCGCTCAAGTTTTGTGATGGAGGACGGAGTAGACCTGGATTCGGGGGACTTGGGCTCGCGGCGGAAGGGACTGGACCATGGCACGTGCGGTCGGGATCGATCTCGGGACGACGAACTCAGTGGTGGCCGTGCTGGAGGGCGGTGAGCCCACCGTCGTCGTCAACGCGGAGGGCGCGCGCACCACGCCGTCGGTCGTGGCGTTCGCGAAGAGCGGCGACGTTCTGGTGGGCGAGGTCGCCAAGCGGCAGGCGGTCACGAACGTGGAGCGGACCGCGCGCTCCGTCAAACGCCACATGGGCGACGGCGGTTGGCGCTTCCCGGAGAGCGGCTCCGTGGACGGCACCCGCTACACCGCGCAGGAGCTGTCCGCGCGCGTCCTGCAGAAGCTCAAGCGCGACGCCGAGTCCTACCTGGGGGAAGACGTCACCGACGCGGTGGTCACCGTGCCCGCGTACTTCGACGACACCCAACGCCAGGCCACCAAGGAGGCCGGTGAGATCGCGGGCCTGAAGGTCCTGCGCATCATCAACGAGCCGACGGCCGCGGCCCTCGCGTACGGCCTGGACAAGGGCGACGACCAGACCGTGCTCGTCTTCGACCTCGGCGGCGGCACCTTCGACGTCTCCCTCCTGGAGATGGGCGACGGCGTCATCGAGGTCAAGGCCACCAACGGCGACACCCAGCTCGGCGGCGACGACTGGGACCAGCGGATCGTCGAGCACCTGGTGCGGCAGTTCAAGAACGGCCACGGCGTGGACCTCGCCAAGGACAAGATGGCGCTCCAACGCCTGCGCGAGGGCGCGGAGAAGGCGAAGATCGAGCTGTCCTCGTCGAGCGAGACGGACATCAACCTGCCCTACATCACCGCATCCGCGGACGGACCGCTGCACCTGGCCGAAAAACTGACGCGCGCTCAGTTCCAGGAGCTCACCTCGGACTTGCTCGACCGCTGCAAGCAGCCCTTCCACCAGGCGGTCAAGGACGCGGGCGTCAAGCTGTCCGCGGTCGACCACGTGATCCTGGTGGGCGGCTCCACGCGGATGCCCGCGGTGAGCGAGCTGGTCAGGGAGCTCACCGGCAAGGACCCGCACAAGGGCGTCAACCCCGACGAGGTGGTGGCACTCGGCGCGGCCTTGCAGGCCGGGGTGATCCGCGGCGACGTGAAGGACGTGCTGCTGCTCGACGTGACCCCGCTGTCCCTGGGCATCGAGACCAAGGGCGGCATCATGACCAAGCTCATCGAGCGCAACACCACGATCCCCACCAAGCGTTCGGAGACCTTCTCGACCGCCGAGGACAACCAGCCGTCGGTGGGCATCCAGGTCTTCCAGGGCGAGCGGGAGATCGCCGCGTACAACAAGAAGCTCGGCGTCTTCGACCTCACCGGACTGCCGCCCGCCCCGCGCGGCGTCCCCAAGATCGAGGTCACCTTCGACATCGACGCCAACGGAATCATGCACGTGTCCGCGAAGGACGAGGCCACCGGGCGCGAGCAGCGCATGACGGTGACCGGCGGTTCCGCGCTGCCCAAGGACGACATCAACCGCATGGTCCGCGAGGCCGAGGAACACGCGGAGGAGGACCGCAGGCGCCGCGAGGCCGCGGAGACCCGCAACCAGGCGGAGCAGCTCGTCTACCAGACCGAACGCTTCCTGCGCGACAACGAAGAGCGGATCCCCGCCGACACGAAGACCGAAGTGGAGGCGGCCGCGGCGGAGTTGAAGGACCTCCTGAAGAACCGGGCGGAGGACACCGCGGCCCTGCGCACGGGCGCCGAGAAGCTCGCCTCGGTCAGCCAGAAGATGGGCCAGGCGATGTACGCGAACTCTGGCGGGGGCGCCTCGCAAGAACGGACAGCCTCGGAGCCCGCGGCCGAGGAGGGCGTGGTGGACGCGGAGATCGTGGACGAGGACGACAAGAACGAGAAGGGCGGGGCGTAGGGGGGCGCCCCGTAAGGGGCGCGGGGCCGTGACATGTGCGGCTCCGCCGCGTGGGCGCGCTCAGCCACGAAGCACCCGCAGGCGACGCGTCATGAACCGGTCCGCTCCCACCCCCGCCGGTCCGGACGAGCCCCCACCCGCTTGGGGTCCCGGCTCCGATACACCACATACGGCCGAAAGAGATACTGCACCGGCGCGCTGAACATGTGGATCAGCCGAGTGAAGGGCAGCAGCGCGAACAGCAGGAGCCCGATCACCGCGTGGATCTGGAAGGTGAGCGGGACGCCCACCATCAGGTCCACGTCCGGCTGCAGAGTGAAGAGGCTGCGGGCCCAAGGCGCGATCGTCTCACGGTAGTTGTAGCCCTCGTCGAGGCCGGAGTTGGTGAGCTTGGCCCACATGCCCATGACGATCGCCGCGAGCAGCACGACGTACATCACCTTGTCGTTCGCGGTGGTCGCGCGGAAGACCGGCGCCTTGGTGCGGCGCCGGTAGAGCAGCATCAGGATGCCGAGCACGGCGAGCGCGCCCGCCGCCGTGCCGCCCCACAGCGACAGCTTGTGGTACGTGCTCTCGGTCAGGCCGACCTTGTCCGTCCACGACTCCGGCACGAACAGGCCCATGAGGTGGCCCACGAGCACGAAGAGGATGCCGTAGTGGAACATCGGCGAGGCGATGTTGAGGAGCTTGGACTCGTAGACCTGCGAGGAGCGGGTTGTCCAGCCGAACTTGTCGTAGCGGTAGCGCCAGACGACGCCCGCGACGAGCAGGACGAAGGCGACGTAGGGGAGTGCGCCCCAGAGCAGGGTCTTCATGCGGGTCGCTCCCCGATGAGTGCGAAGGGTTCCATGCCGCCGAACGGTTCGAGTCCGACGTCCTCGCGCGGCGGCCCCGAGCGGGCCAGGGCAAGCGCCTCGGCGCGGTCCTTGGGCGAGGGCCCGGGCAGCGAGGCGCAGACGGCGTCGAGGACGGCGGCGTACGGCGTACCGAAGTCGGTCAGGGCCAGGCGGAGCAGTTCGATGCCGCTGCGGTTCTCCGTGAGGAGCACCGGGCCCGCGTGCGCGGAGAACTCCAGGACCGCGGGCAGGAAGTCCGGCAGCTCCTCGCCGCTGAACTCCAGGCCGTGCTCGCGGTACACCTCCTTGAAGCGCACCAGGGCCATGCCGCGCCGCCGGGTGTCGCCGTCCCGCCACCAGCTCAGATAGAGGCTGTGCCGGTTCTTGAAGTCGAAGACCTGGACGTAGTGCGCGGCCAGTTCGCGCTGCCCGGTCGCCTCCGCGTGGTCCAGGAAGCCGGTCAGTTCCGCGGGGGCCGCCGCCCTCAGCAGCGGCAGGCGCGCGCGGAACTCGTCGTCGGGGTAGGCCAGGCAGAGCGCCGCCGCCTGGTAAAGGACCGCGTGGCGCGTCACTTGTCGTCCTCCCTGGCCGCGTGGGCCTCCTCGGTCGCGCTCGGCTGTTCGTCGGCGGTCTGCCTGGCCCGCAGCGCGTGGAAGTTCTCGATGGTGACCAGCGGCAGCTGCTTGCGTCCCGAGTCCTGACCGAAGGGGCCCTCGCCGCCCATCCCTGGCCCGTCCTCGTAGTCGAGGCTGCACGAGTCGGGCAGCGCCGACTCCTCCAGGCGCCGGGCGTCGCCGACCGCGGCGGTGGGGATGACGTACCGGTCCTCGTACTTGGCGATGGCGAGCAGCCGGTACATCTTCTCGATCTCCTGCGCCGACATGCCCACCGACCGCGCGACCGAACTGTCCGGCAGGTCACCGAGGTTGATGGACCGCATGTGCGCCCGCATCGCCGCGAGCTTCTCCAGCGAGGACCGCACCGGGCCGACGTCACCGGCCGTGAAGATCTCCGCGAGGTATTCGAGGGGGATGCGCAGGGTGTCGATCGCGCCGAAGAGGTTGTCCAGGTCCTCGCCGTCGTGGCCGGTCTCGCTCAGCGCGTCCACCACGGGGGAGAGCGGCGGGATGTACCAGACCATCGGCATCGTGCGGTACTCCGGATGGAGAGGGAGCGCCACCTTGTACTTGCTGATCAGCGCGTGCACGGGGGAGCGGCGGGCCGCCTCCAGCCAGTCGTACGAGATCCCGCAGCGTTCGGCGTCGCGGCGCACCTCCGGGTCGTCGGGGTCGAGGAAGACGCCCAACTGCGCCTCGTACAGCTTGTGTTCGTCGGGCTCGGAGGCCGCCTCCGTCACCTTGTCGGGGTCGTAGAGGATCACCCCGAGGTAGCGCAGGCGCCCCACGCAGGTCTCGGAGCAGACGGTGGGCAGGCCCACCTCGACGCGTGGGTAGCACATCGTGCACTTCTCGGCCTTGCCGGTGCGGTGGTTGAAGTAGACCTTCTTGTACGGGCAGCCCGTCACGCACTTGCGCCAGCCGCGGCAGTGGTCCTGGTCGACCAGGACGATGCCGTCCTCCTCGCGCTTGTACATCGCGCCCGACGGGCAGGACGCCACGCACGCCGGGTTCAGGCAGTGCTCGCAGATCCGCGGCAGATAGAACATGAAGGTCTGCTCGAAGGCGAACTTCACCTTGTCGGCAGCCTGTTGGCGGGTCTTGGCGACCATCGGGTCGAGGTCGCCGTGCTCGGTGGCGCCGCCGAGGTTGTCGTCCCAGTTCGACGACCACTCGATCTTCATCGGCTTGCCGGAGATCAGCGAGCGCGGCTCGGCCACCGGGTAGTCGTCGCCGAGCGGGGCGTCGGTGAGGTTCTTGTACTCGTACGTCCAGGGCTCGTAGTAGTCCTTGATCTCCGGCAGTTTGGGGTTGGAGAAGATTTCGAGGAGGGACTTGACGCGGCCGCCGTTCTTCAGCTTGAGGGCGCCGCGCTTGTTCAGCTCCCAGCCGCCGCGCCACTTCTCCTGGTCCTCGTAGCGGCGCGGATAGCCCTGTCCCGGGCGGGTCTCGACGTTGTTGAACCAGACGTATTCCATGCCGTCGCGGTTGGTCCACGCCTGCTTGCAGGTGACCGAGCAGGTGTGACACCCGATGCACTTGTCGAGGTTCATCACCATCGCGATCTGTGCCATCACACGTCGTTGAGTGGCTTCGCCACGCGGCATCAGTACTGCACCTCCTGGCTGCGGCGGCGGATGACCGTCACCTCGTCGCGCTGGTTGCCCGTCGGGCCCAGGTAGTTGAACGCCCATGACAACTGCGCGTATCCGCCGATGAGATGGGACGGCTTGAGGATGAGCCGGGTCAGCGAGTTGTGGATGCCGCCGCGTTTGCCGGTGGTCTCCGTCTTGGGGACGTTCACCGTGCGTTCCTGCGCGTGGTGCATGTAGACCGTGCCCGCGGGCATCCGGTGCGAGACGATGGCGCGCGCCACCACCACGCCGTTCCTGTTGACCGCCTCGATCCAGTCGTTGTCCTTGACGCCGATCGACTCCGCGTCCTGCGGCGCCATCCAGATGCACTGGCCGCCGCGCGACAGGGAGAGCATGAACAGGTTGTCCTGGTACTCGGAGTGGATCGACCACTTGTTGTGCGGCGTGAGGTAACGGACCGTCACTTCCTTCTCGCCGTCAGGGCCGAGGCGTGGCTCGCCGAAGAGCCGGTTCATGTCCAGGGGCGGCCGGTAGACGGGCATCGCCTCGCCCAGTTCGTGCATCCAGTCGTGGTCGATGAAGAAGTGCTGCCGTCCGGTGAGGGTGTGCCAGGGTTTGAGGTGTTCGGTGTTGAGCGTGAAGGCGGTGTAGCGGCGCCCGCCGGATTCGCTGCCGCTCCATTCCGGTGAGGTGATCACGGGGACGGGGGCGGCCTGTGTGTCGGCGTAGGTGATGCGTTTGCCCTCGTGTTCGGCGGCGAGGTGTGCCATCTCCTGGCCCGTGCGCGCCTCAAGGGTGTGGAAGCCCTGGGTGGCGAGGCGCCCGTTGGTCGTGCCGGACAGGGCGAGGATGGTGTTGGCGGCCTTCACCGCGGTGTCCAGGGCGGGCCGTCCGTCGGCGGGCCCGCCACGCACGACGCCGTTGCGCTCCTTGAGTTCCTCGACCTCTTGGTCGGGGTTGAAGGAGATGCCCTTGACCGGCAGTCCGAGCTTCTCCACGAGCGGCCCGAGCGAGGCGAACTTCGCGCCGATCGCGGTGTAGTCGCGCTCCACGACCGCCAGGTTCGGCATGGTCTTGCCGGGGATCGCCTCGCACTCGCCCTTGCGCCAGTCGAGGACGACCCCGCCGGGCTGCGCGGTCTCCCCGGGGGTGTCGTGCTGGAGCGCGGTGGCGACGACGTCCTTGCGTACGCCGAGGTGGTCGACCGAAAGCTCGCTCAGCCGGTCCGCGATCACGCGGAAGGTGTCGAAGTCGGTGCGGGCCTGCCAGGGCGGGTCGACGGCCGGGGTGAAGGAGTGCACGTAGGGGTGCATGTCCGTGGTCGACAGGTCGTGCTTCTCGTACCAGGTGGCCGCGGGGAGCACCACGTCGGAGAGCAGCGTCGACGACGTCTGGCGGAAGTCGAGCGAGACGAGCAGGTCGAGCTTGCCCTCGGGGGCCTCCTCGCGCCAAGTCACCGTCGAGGGGCGCTCGTTCGGGGCCGCCTCCTCGGCGCGCAGCGAGGAGTGCGTGCCGAGCAGGTGCTTGGTGAAGTACTCGGCGCCCTTGGCGGAGGAGCCCAGCAGGTTGGCGCGCCACAGGGTGAGGACGCGCGGCCAGTTCTCCGGCGCGTCGGGGTCCTCGCAGGCGAACTTGAGGGTGCCCGCCTTGAGTTCGTCCACCACATTGGCGACCGGGTCGCTGGTGGTGTCGCCGAGTTCGAGGGAGTTGCGGTCGAACGTCGGGTACGACGGCATCCAGCCGGAGCGTGCCGAGAGGGCCAGGCAGTCGGCGCCGGTCATGCCCGTGAACCGGCCCTCGCCCAGCGGTGAGGCGAGGACGTCCGCCGCGAACTTGTCGTAGCGCCACTGGTCGGTGTTGAGGAACCAGTACGCGGCGCCGATCATCTGGCGCGGCGGCCTACTCCAGTCGTTCGCGCTCGCGAGCGTCGCCCAGCCGGTGGACGGACGGCACTTCTCCTGCCCCACGTAGTGCGCCCAGCCGCCGCCGTTGCGGCCCTGGCAGCCGGTGAGCTGGAGCAGCGCGAGGAAGGCGCGGTAGATGGTCTCGGAGTGGAACCAGTGGTTGGTCCCGGCGCCCATCAGGATCATGCACCGACCCTGCGACTTCTCCGCCGTCCGCGCGAACTCCCTGGCGATCTTCACGCACTTGGCGGCGGGCACGGACGTGTGCGCCTCCTGCCAGGCGGGCGTGCCGGGCGAGTCGGCGTCCTCGTACGACGCGGGCCACTGGCCGGGCAGCCCCTCGCGCGCCACGCCGTACTGCGCGAGCAGCAGGTCGAAGACCGTCGTGACGAGCGGCCCGTCCTGCCCGCCGAGCCGTGTGGCGGGAACGCCGCGGCGCACCACCTCGCCGCGGCCCTGACCGTGCGTGCCGCCCTCGGTGTCGAAGCGCGGAAGGAGCACCTCGGTGCCCGCCGCGACGTCGGAGCCGTGCAGGGTGAGCACCGGTTCGATGTCGCCCAGCTCAAGATTCCACTTGCCCTTGCCGGACTCGGTCCAGCGGAAGCCGAGCGAGCCGTTGGGGACGGCGGGCCGCCCGGTGTTCCCGTCGAGCACGGCCGTCTTCCACTCGCCGCCCTCCCCGTCCTCGCCGAGGTCGGTGGCGCGCAGGAACTTCGAAGGGACGTACGCGCCGTCGCGCTCGGTCAGCGTCACCAAGAAGGGCAGATCGGTGAACTTGCGTACGTAGTCCGTGAAGAAGTCCGTCTGCCGGTCGACGAAGAACTCCTTGAGGATCACGTGCCCCATCGCGATGGCGAGCGCCCCGTCGGTGCCCGGGTGCGGGTGCAGCCACTCGTCGGCGAACTTGGCGTTGTCGGCGTAGTCGGGCGCGACGACCACGACCTTCTGGCCGCGGTAGCGCGCCTCCGCCATCCAGTGCGCGTCGGGCGTCCGCGTCACCGGGACGTTCGAGCCCCACATCATCAGATACGCGGCGTCCCACCAGTCGCCCGACTCCGGCACGTCGGTCTGGTCACCGAACACCTGCGGCGAAGCCACCGGAAGATCCGCGTACCAGTCGTAGAAGGACAGCATGGGCGCGCCGATGAGCCCCATGAAGCGGGCGCCCGCCGCGTGCGACACCATCGACATCGCGGGGATGGGGGAGAAGCCCGCGACGCGGTCGGGGCCGTACGTCTTGATGGTGTGGACGTGCGCGGCCGCGATGATCTCGACGGCCTCGTCCCACGTCGCCCGCACCAGACCGCCCTTGCCGCGCGCCTGCTGGTAGGTCTTCCTGCGCTCCGGATCCCCCTGGATGTCCGCCCAGGCGAGCACCGGGTCCTTCAGGCGGGACTTCGCCTCGCGGTACATCTCCAGGAGCACGCCGCGCAGGTACGGGTAGCGGACGCGGGTGGGGGAGTACGTGTACCAGGAGAACGCGGCGCCCCTGGGGCAGCCGCGCGGCTCGTACTCGGGGCGGTCGGGGCCCACGCTCGGATAGTCCGTCTGCTGGGTCTCCCAGGTGATGATGCCGTCCTTGACGTACACCTTCCAGCGGCAGGAGCCGGTGCAGTTCACGCCGTGCGTGGAGTTCACGACCTTGTCGTGGCTCCAGCGGTCGCGGTAGAACGCGTCCGCGTCCCGGCCACCGGTGAGCCCGATGCTGTGCAGGTCGGGGGCGGTGGTGCCGCGCCGGAAGAACTTGCCCGCCCGCAACAGGGCGGCGGCGGGCTCGGTCGTCTCTGTCACCGTGGTGCTCCCTAGGTCTGCCTCTCAACCGAACCTAGGTGCGGGTGGTACGGAGTACCTGTCGGCAGCGTCCGTACGGGTTGCCGGGTTGCCGGGCTGCGGACCGCCGAGCCGCCCGGGCGATTACCCGGGACGTAATCGACCAGCCCCCGCGAGCCCGGGAGAGTGGTTCCACCGGATCCGGTCCGGCGCACTCCGGACCGGAGCCGGGTCCCTGAACCGCCCGTTCCCCTGTATGGAGGCCGATCCCTCATGTCCGCGTTCCAGCTCACCGCCCTGGCCCGCACCACTGACCCGCAGACGATGCTACGCCGCTTCCTCGCGCTCGACGCGGTCGTGACCGCGGGAAACGGGCTCGCCTACGCCGCCGCGTCAGGCCCTCTCGGGCGCTTCCTCGGCGTCGACTCGGGACTGCTGCTCACCCTCGGAGTCTTCCTGACCCTGTACGCCGCGGGTGTCGGCTTCCTCGCCGCGCGCAAGAGTCCGCCGGTACTGCCCGTCCGGGCGGTGATCGAGGTGAACGCGGCCTGGGCGGTGCTCAGCTTCGTCGCCCTCGCCCTGTGGCTCTCGCCCGGCGCGGCGGGCGCCGTGTGGATCCCGCTGCAGGCCGTGGCGGTGGGCGGTTTCGCGGCGCTCCAGTACGCGGCGCTGCGCGCCATCGGGGGCGCGCGCTAGGACATCATCGACTGGAGGTACTTCGATGTCGCCGGGTCGGCCGGGAGCAGCGTCTCGATGGCCAGCTCGGCGACCGTCACGTCCATGGGGGTGTTGAACGTCGAGATGGACGAGATGAAGGAGAGGATCTGCCCCTCGTGCTCGACGCGCAGGGGCAGCGCGAAGTACGGCACGTCGGTGTCGGCGTCGAAGGCGTCGACCCCCGGATCCGCCACCGGGTAGGCGGCCACCTCGTCGTACACGGCGCGCAGCGCGTCGGAGCGCTGCAGCGCGATCTGCCGCTCCATCTGGTGCAGCAGGTGCCCGCGCCACTCGCGCAGATTGCGGATGCGCGGGGCGAGGCCCTCCGGGTGGAGGGTGAGCCGCATCGCGTTCAGCGGCTGGGACGCGAGCAGGTGCTCGGGCAGGCCCCCGAGCAGCGTCGCGAGGCTGTGGTTCGCCGCGATCACGTCGTACGTCGCGTCGACGACCAGCGCCGGATACGGCTCGTAGCCGGTCAGGAGCCGGTCCAGGCTCTCGCGCAGCGCGCCCATCGACGGGTCGTCGAGCGGGGTCTCACGGAAGCGCGGCGCGTAACCGGCGGCCAGGAGCAGGGAGTTGCGGTCGCGCATCGGTACGTCGAGGTGGTCGGCGAGACGGAGCAGGAACTCCTCGCTCGGCCGCGACCTGCCGGTCTCCACGAAGCTGATGTGCCGCGCCGAGGAATCGGCGCGCAGGGCCAGTTCCAGCTGGCTGACGCGGCGGCGCTCGCGCCAGGCGCGCAGCAGGGGACCCACTCCAGCGGCGTTCCCCTGAGTGCTTCCCCGGGCATTCCCCTTGATGGACGCGGCGGTTGTCATACCTAGACGGTAGTCGAAGGCGGGTGTGGCAAGGTGAGCCGCAGACGTACGTCGTGCCGTAGGCCCGGACGACCAGGAAGGAAGCGTGGCTCATGACCCCCGAACCGCTTTCGCAGAAGGAGATCGAGGACCGGCTCGCCGAGCTGCCAGGATGGTCGCTCGACGGCGGCCGGATCGGCCGCTCGTACCGGCTCGGCTCGCACTTCGCGGCGGCCGCTCTGGTCGTGCACATCGCGCAGACCCAGGAAGAGCTCGGCCACCACTCCGACCTGACGCTCGGGTACAACACGGTCGCGCTGTCCGTGCACACGCACAGCGCGGGCGGCGCGCTCACCGATCTCGACTTCGAACTCGCCCGCAGGGTAGAGGCGTTGGCGCCCGGCCACGGCGCGGAATGACGCCGATGCTCGACTACAGCAAAGAGGCCGACCGCTACGACGCGTCGCGCGGCGGCGAGCCCCGCGCGGCGGCCGCGGCGGACGCGGTCATCGGCCTGCTGCCCCCGGACACCGCCACCCTCCTCGACGTCGCCTGCGGCACAGGACTCGTCACGCGGCGCCTCGCCGCGCGGCCGGGGCTGCGGGTGACCGGGGTCGACGCGGCGTACCGGATGGCCCGGATGGCGGCGGGCCGGGTGCCGGGCTCCGTGGTGCTCGGCGACAGCCGCCGACTCCCCTTTCCCGACGGCGCGTTCGACGCCGTGAGCATGGTGTGGCTGTTGCACCTGCTGTCCGGTGCCGAGGAGACGTCGTCGGTCGTCGCCGAGTGCGCGCGGGTGCTGCGGCCCGGCGGGACCCTCGTCACCACCGTCGACAAGGCCACGTCGCACGACGTGGGCAGCGACATCGACGCCGTGCTCGCGCCCCGTCCGATCCGGCCCGCGGTGGACCGCGCCGAAGACATCGAGGCGTGCGCGGCCGCGCACGGGCTCGCGCCCGCGGGGCAGTCCCGGTTCCGGGGCCACGGGCAGGGCCGCTCGCCCCGCTCCGCGGTGGACGACCTGCGCCGCGGCTGGTTCACCCAGATCGCCCCGGACGGACCGCTCGCCGAGCGGTTCGCCGCGGGGCTCGCGGAACTGCCCGACCAGGAAGTGCCCCGCCCCGACCCGTGGTTCACGCTGCGCGCGTTCAGGAAGGGTCGCTGAAGGCCCCCGTGCCGCCGAACGCCCGCTCGGCGAAGCGTTCCCCGATGCGGCGGTGCGCGGCGGCGTCCGGGTGCAGGGCGTCGGGCAGCGGCAGCTCGGCGAAGTCGGCCTCGCCGTACAGCTCGCGGCCGTCGAGGTAGGACAGGTTCGGGTCGTCGGTGGCACGTTCCCGTACGATCCGGGCCAGCTCGTCCCTGATGACGCCGAGGGTCAGCTTCCCGCCCGCGACCTCCGCCGGATCGCCCGTCGCCCGGAAGCGCAACTGCCCCTCGGTGAACGCGGCGACGTCAAGGGCGCAGGGGCCGGGGGTGTCCTCGTGGATGGGGCACAGGATGGCCGAGACGACGAGCAGCGGCGCGGTCGGGTGGCCTTCGCGCACGGTGTCGAGGAAGCCGTGCACGGCGGGGCCGAAGGCGCGCAGCCGCATCAGGTCGGCGTTCACCACGTTGATGCCGAGCTTGATGCTGATCAGGTCGGCCGGGGTGTCCCGTATCGCGCGGGCGGTGAACGGGTCGAGCAGCGCGCTGCCGCCCAGGCCCATGTTGATCAGCTCCACGCCGCCGAGGGACGCGGCGAGCGCGGGCCACGTGGTGCTGGGGCTCGCGGCGTCGGAGCCGTGGCTGATCGAACTGCCGTGGTGCAGCCACACCTTGCGGCCCCGGTCAGGCGCGGGCTCGACGGGCGCGTCGGTGCGCAGCGCCACGAGCTCGGTGGTCTCGTTGTGCGGCAGCCAGATCTCGACGTCCTTCTCGCCCGCGGCGAGCCCGCCGAAGCGGACGGTGCCGACGGGGCCCGGCCGGTGCTCGGCGGTGCCGGTGCTCAGGTCGATGGTGAGGGTGTTGCCGCCGTCGACGCTGCCCTGACCGGCCGGACGCCCGTCGACGAGCAGGTCGTAGAGCCCGTCGGGGCGGGGCGGGGCGCCCGGGTAGACGCGCTTGGTCGCCAGCGTGTCGAGCTCGATGGCGGTGGCGCGGGTCCGGAAGACCAGGCGTACGCCGGAGGGCTGCGACTCGACCATGGCGAGCTGTCCGTCGGCGCACTGGGCACGGGCGCGGGCGGGCAGCCGGTGCGGCAGGACGCCGTGCGCGGTGTGCTCCAGGTCGAGGTGGCCGCGGAGGAGGTCGGGGGTGATGGGGGTGGTGATGGGGGCGGTGTTGTTCATTGCCTCAGCCTGTTGATCAAGTGGTGGGGGAGGGTGCGCGAGAGCGGGGGGTCAGGGCGCGGACCAGGTCCTGAGCAGGTCGTCGAGCCGGTCCAGGGTCCAGGACCAGGACTCCTGTGAGTCCGGGGCGCTGTGGCTGAAGCCGCCGGCCAGCTCCAGGCTGACGTACCCGTGGAAGACGCTGCCCAGGAGCCGCACCGCGTGTGTCTGGTCCGGCTCGTCCAGGTCGTAGCCGCGCAGGATCGCCCGGGTCATCCGCGCGTGCCTGCCGCCCGCGCTCGCCGCGGCCGCCTCCGGGTCGAGCCGGAACTGGGTCGAGGCGTACCGGCCGGGGTGCTCGCGGGCGTAGTCGCGGTAGACGTTCGCGAAAGCGGTGAGCGCGTCCTTTCCCGCGCGCCCGGCGAGGGCGGCGGAGCCCCGGTCGGCGAGTTCCTCCAGGGCGAGCAGGGCGATGCGGGTCTTCAGGTCGTGGGAGTTCTTCACGTGCGAGTACAGGCTCGCGACCTTGACGTCGAACTGCCGGGCGAGCGCGGAGACGGTCACCTCCGCGAAGCCGACCTCGTCGGCCAGCTCGGCTCCCGCTCTGACCAGGCGATCCGTGGTCAGTCCTACGCGTGCGGCCATGAGCTTGCCTCCGCCTTCTCTTCGGTCTTCCCTTAGGTGCGATCCATCTGCCTATAGCAATAGTGCACTTGCCTAAAGCTTTTAGGCAAGTCGAATAAGGCTTAAGGCGGGCGCGGATTCAGTCACTTGCTGGAACGGCAAGGCGGGTGGTCAGAAACAGGGAAAGGGGCGCAGGCTGGCACCACCCCCTCACGAGGGCGACATCAGCAGAGACACCACAGGAAGGTGGCGGGGAACGATGGCGCACGGACACTCCCACGGGCACGCCCACAAGCACGCCCACGGGCACTCCCACGACACGGCCGACATCGACTGGGCCGACATGGGCGACAAGCTGGAGCGGTACGCGAAGATCGCCGCGCCGATGTACGGAGAGGTGGTCGCGTGGCTGCGCCGGTGGGTGCCGGAGCCGGGGCTCGTGGCCGACGTCGGCGCGGGTCCCGGTGCCGTGGCCTTCCTGCTGGCCGACGCGTTCCCCGGGGCGCGGGTCGTCGCGGCGGACCCCGAGGGGCCGCTCCTGGAGCGCGCCGGTGAGCGCGCCGCCCGCGAGGGCCTCGCCGACCGGCTCAGCGCGGTCCGGGTGGAACTCCCGGACGACGTCGGCCAGTTGCCGCCCGCGGACCTGATGTGGCTGGGCAAGTCCCTGCACCACGTGGGCGACCAGGGCGCCGCGCTCGCCGCCCTCGCGCAGCGGATCGCCCCGGGCGGCGCGATCGCCCTCCTGGAGGGTGGTCTCGGCGCCCGCAGCCTGCCCCGCGACATCGGCTTCGGCAAGCCAGGACTCCAGTCCCGCCTGGAGGCGGTGGACGAGGAGTGGTTCGCCGGGATGCGCGCGAGCCTGCCGGGCGCGAAGGACGTCGTGGAGGACTGGCCCGCCCTCCTCGGCGCCGCCGGCCTGCGGCACGTGGCCACCCGCACCTTCCTCCTCGACCTCCCCGCCCCGCTCCCGCGCGAGGCCCGTACGCACCTGGTGGACGAGCTGGCCCGCCGCCGCGACATGTACGACGAGCTCCTCGGCGCCGACGAGCTGGCCACCATCGACCGCCTCCTGGACCCGTCGGATCCGGGCGGCCTCCTCCTCAGGCCGGACGCGTTCCTGCTGCTCGCGCAGACGGTGCACGTGGCGGTCAAGGACGGGGAGCAGGGCTAGCCGGACGCGCTTCCCGCCAGGCGCGCATTCGCCCAACCACGGGTATGGAACCGCCTGTTGACGTAACGTCGGGGCGGAATCCGGCAGGGCGGGAAGGGGTGCGGCCGCGTGAACGAGCTGATGCGATGGGAGTCCGACGACGGGCCCGTCGTGGTCGAGATGGACTCCCGCGACCCCGGGTTCAGGTCCGTGTCGCGGCGCGGCGGGGACGGCGAGATCTACGAGGTCGAGGGCCGCTTCGAGTCGGCGCTGAGCAATGTGCGCGGGGCCGCGATGTCCGCGCTGCGGACCTTCCGGGACCGGGCGCTCGACCCCGACGCCATCGAGCTGGAGTTCGGGGTCAAGCTCAGCGCCGTAGCGGGTGCCGTCATCGCCAAGACGGCCGCCGAAGGGCATCTCACCGTCAAGCTCACCTGGTCCAGGCCGCAGGCGACGGGCGACGGCACGGGGCAGGACGGCACCGGACAGGACGGCACCGGACAGGCCGTGCAAGGCGAATAATGGCGGGCATGCACTGGCGTGCCCGGATCGGCACGGTCGACGGCGCCCCCAGAGGGGCGGGCGTACTGGTCGACGGTGCGCGACTGATCACCTGCGCCCACGTCGTCGAGGGCCTCGACGAGGTCTCCGTGACGCTGCCGGGACTCGACGAGACGCTGCGCGGGACCGTGGCGTGGGTCGGGGACTGGCGGCGCGTGGGGGACCGCGGCGACGTGGCCGTGGTCGCGCTCGACCGGGTGCCCGACGCGGCGCCGTGCGCGTTCGCCCCGCTCGACGTCCTGCGGCCGCGCCCGGGGCGCGCCGCCCCCGAACTGCGCGCGCTCGGCTTCCCGTTCGGCCACGACGAGGTGGGGACGCACGTCACGCTGCGCACCAGCGCGGACCGGCTGCTCGGCCAGGAGTGGCTGGAGATCGACGTGGACCGGGCTCATCTGCAGCGCCTCGACGAGGGGTTCAGCGGCGCCGCCGTCTACGACCAGGCGAGCCGTCTCGTCGTCGGCATCCTCACCGACGCCGTGCTCGACGGCGCCCCCGCGGGACACCTCGGACGGATGCTGCCCCTCGACACCATCCGCCGCCACTGGGAGGAGCTGGACGACCTCCTGCCGCTCGACTGGCTGCCCAGCGCGCCGCGCCGCGAACTGCGCGCGCTGTTCAGCGACGTACGCATCGACGCGGCGAACCTGGAGCTGATCGTCCGGCGGGCCTTCCCCACCTTCCGCCGTCCGCTGCCCGCCTTCCGGTCCGTCTGGCACGCGGTCCGCCACGTCGCCGAGGAGCTGACCGGCGAGGACCGGCTCGTGCGGCTGCTCGACTCGCTGCGTGCGGCAGGGCCGCCCGGCGTGGACATCGGCGCGTGGCTGCGGCGCTGGATGCCCGAGCAGTACGTCGAGGGCCGGGCGACCGGCGCGGCAGGGGGCGCCGCACCCACAGGGTCCGTCATGTTCCGCGCCGAGTCGATGACCCGGGGCGCCGGACTCGACCTCTCGGTCTGCACCGTGGTCGACGGCGTGCCCGTCGCCAGGGCCGGTCCCGTCCGGATCCGGCCCCGCCAGCTGCGTCCGAAGGTGGAGGCACTGCTCGCCGAACAGATCGGCCGCGTCCACGAGTTCGACTGGATGGTGGAGTTCGTGGTGCCCGAACGGCTGATGAGCGAGCCGTACGAGGAGTGGCAGATCCACGAGCCGGGCGCCGCCCGGCCCCGGCCGCTGCGCACGGTGCCCGTCGTGGTCCGGCACATGGACCGCCTCAAACCGCTCACCGTCTCGCGGCTCACCCGCAGGCGCTGGGAGACGGTGCGGGCCCGCGGCGAGACCAGGCCCCGGCGCGTGGAGTGCGGACTGCCGTACGGCTACGAGGAGTTCCACGACTGGCTGGACGCCGACGACGACGTGTGCGCCCTCGCGTACGCCGCGACACCCGTCGGCGACTGGCTCGCCGCCGCACTCGACACCGGTGTGCCGATCATGCTGTGGCGGCGCCACGACTGCGGCGACGAGGGCCACGCCCACTGCGCGCCCGACAAGTTCCTCGACCGGCTCACGGACGCGGTCGCCGCACTCGACCCCGACCGGCTGCCGTTCGAGGTGATGCGGCTGCGCAAGGAGGCCCGCTCCCCGGACAAGGGGGACGCCGAACACTGCGGGCACCGGCTGACCCTGTTCTGGGACGACCCGGAGCGCAAACCGGATCCGCCGCTGGCGATGGGAGCGAGGGGAGCGCCGTGAGCGCCGTGAGCGGGAGCAGCGCATCGAGTGCGGGAAGCGTACGGATCACAGGGAGCGTGGAGCGTGTCTGAGGCGTCCGAGACGGCCGAGATGTCCAACTGGCTTATCTACAACGGCAGTCGGATCCCGCACGACGGCATCGAACGGCTCCCGGCCCCACCCCCCTGGCGCACCTTCACCGGAGGACCCGCCCTGCCCATCCCGCCCGGCGACTCCGGCAACCCGCACGCGGCCGTCAGCTACCGCCCAGGCGAGGACGCGGTCCGCCAGGTCAACGCCGCGCTGTACCTTCGCAGACCGCTCCTGGTGACCGGCGCCCCCGGCACCGGCAAGTCCTCCCTCGCGTACGCGGTGGCGCACGAACTCGGCCTCGGCAAGGTCCTGCACTGGCCGATCACCAGCCGGGTCGCCCTGCGCGAAGGACTCTACGAGTACGACCCGCTGACCCGCCTGTACGCCGCCGAACGCGCCCGCGGCGACGGAGACGCGGGCGTCGGCGACGACATCGGCGACTATCTGCGCCTCGGCCCCCTCGGCACCGCGCTGCTCCCGTACGAGCGGCCCCGCGTGCTGCTCGTCGACGAGATCGACAAGAGCGACATCGACCTGCCCAACGACCTCCTCACCATCTTCGAGAAGGGCTCCTACGAACTCGTCGAACTGGCCAGGCGCGCCGCGCCCACCGCCAGGGTGATGACCGCCGACAGCACCACCGACCGAGTGGAGATCCGCGACGGCACCGTCACCTGCCGCGCCTTCCCGCTCGTCATCATGACCAGCAACGGCGAGCGCGAGTTCCCGCCCGCGTTCCTGCGGCGCTGTGTGACCGTGGACCTGAAGCAGCCCGCCAGCGTGGCCGAGCTGACCGCGATCGTCCGCGAACATCTCGCCCCGGTGATCGGGGGTGCGGGCGGTGAACTCCCGCCGGGCGCCCAGCAGATCATCGACCGTTTCTTCGAGCGGCGTGGTGGCGGCCTGCTCGCCAACGACCAGCTCCTCAACGCCATTTACATGTGCCATCACGCGTCGTTCAGCGAAGAGCCGGAGAACGTACGGAAGTTGGCGGACCAGGTGATGCCGTACCTGAGCGGCGAGGCGACCCGGCACGATGACGCTTGACCGGCTCAGGGACGCGCTGGAGGCACTCGGTCCACCGGTCACCCCGCTGGAACTGGCGGAGATGCTGTGGCTGGCGGAGCGGTTGCCCGTGGGGGAGGGCGGTGACGCCGGGGCTTCGGCGTCGGGCCGGTACGGCGGTGACCACGTGGACTTCCAAGGGGGTACGTTCCACGGTCCGGTGACGGTCCGCCTTGACCACCCCGACGGGAGCGAGGAGGGCGACGCGGACGCGGAGCGCGTCGACCCGGCGGAGGCGGAGGGCGACGCCGGTCCACCCCCCGACGCCGGGCGCAGGCCCCTGCACGTGCCGCACGGCGCCGCGAGCCCCGGCACCGACGCCGACGACGTCCTCGTCCCCGCCCCACAGGCCCTGCGCCAAGAACTCGCGATCCAGCGCTCCCTGCGCCCGCTCAAGCGGCACGTCCCCGACCGGCGCCGCCGCGTCCTGGACGAGGAAGCCACCGCGGCGCGCGCCGCGCGCCACTCGGGCCCGCACCCCTGGACCCCCGTCATGGTCCCCGTCACCGACCGGCTCCTGAGCCTGGCCCTGGTCGTCGACACGGGCCCGGCGATGACGGTGTGGCGTCCGCTCGCCCGCGAACTGCGCGAGGCCACCCAGCGCACCGCCGCCTTCCGCGACGTACGCGTCTGGCACCTGGCCGACCTCGGATCGCGCGTCGGCGTCCGCAGTTCGGCCGCGGGACCCGCACTCGACCCGGCGGCCCTCGTCGACCCGACGGGGCGCCAGATCGTCCTGGTGCTCAGCGACTGCTCGGGCCCGCACTGGTGGGGCGGTCGCGCGGATCCCGCACTGCGCCTGTGGGCAGGGCGCGGCCCCACCGCGATCCTCCAGCCGCTGCCCGAACGCCTCTGGCGCAGGACCGCCGCACCCGCCGTCCCCGGCCGGGCCATCGCCTCGCGCGCGGGCGCGCCCAACACGGCACTGCGGTTCACCCCGCACGACGGCCGCGCGGGCCTGCCCGCGCCCGACGCGATCCCCGTGCCGGTCCTCGAACTGGCCCCCGAGTGGCTCGCCGACTGGGCGGGCCTGGTGACGGCGTCCGGCGACCGGCGCAGGGACACGGCCATGACGTACGTGAGCGCGACGCGGCCACCGCACGACCAACCCCTCGCCAGCGAAGGGGACTTGCCGATCACTGAGCGGCTCCTCCGCTTCCAGGCGGCGGCCTCGCCCACGGCGGCGGACCTGGCCGCGCACGTCGCGCTCTCCGTCCCCGCGCTGCCGGTGATGCGGCTCATCCAGCAGCGAGTGACGCGCGGCTCGCGCCCCAGCGACCTCGCCGAGGTCCTCCTGAGCGGCCTCCTGGAGCCGGTCGACCCGGAGCGCGGCCTGTACGCATTCGTGCCGGGAGCCAGGGCCGCGCTCCTGGAGACCTTGCCCCGCCCCGAGTCCCTGGCGGTCGCCGAGCTGCTCGGCCGCCTCGGTGCGGAGATCGAGGCGAGGGCGGGTTCGGCGACCCGGGCGTTCCGGGCGGTCGTGCCGGTGGCGGAGGGGTCGGGCAGCCGGGGCCTCGGGGCGGCGGGGCAGCCGTTCGCGCTGGTGAGCGAGGAGGCGTTGGGGGTGTTGCGGGGGCGGGCCATACGGGTCGTGGAGCGGCCATCGGTGAGCATCCCGGATACGGATACGTGGAAACTCGCCGTGGAGGAAGAGCCCGTCCCTCCGGAGGTGGCGCGGTTCGATCCGCCCGGCTCTGTGACGGCCCCGGCTGGCTTCTCCAACGTCACCGTCCCGGACCCGTTCATCGGCCGGGCACATGAACTCGACGGTCTGGACAGGACGTTCTCCGACCTCCACGGGGCCGAGCGGGTCGTCCTGCACGGCGCGGCGGGCGTCGGCAAGACCACGCTGGCGATGGCGTGGGCGCGCCGCTGGAGCGGCCGTGACCAGGAGCGCCTGGTGTGGTGGGTCACGGCGGACTCGTTCGCGGCGGTGGTCGCGGGGCTCTCCGGCCTTGCCGGTGCCCTGCAGCCGTCGGTGACGGATCCTCGCGTGCTGCGGGAGAGCTGGGAATGGGCTCTTGAGTGGCTGAGTTCCCACACCAGCTGGGCACTCGTCCTCGACGGCGTCAGGAAGCCCGCCCACGTACGCGTCCTGCTGTCCCGGCTCGGCCGCGGCGGTGCCGTTCTGGTCACCAGCCGGGAGGCGGAGGGCTGGCCGGACGATGTCTTCCGGCTCGGACTCGACGTGCCCGCGCTGTCGGAGGCGGTCCAGATGTTCAAGGCCCACGTGGGCCGCGATGTCGCGGGCGCCGTGCGCCTGTGCGAGGAGCTGGGGCGCCTGCCGAGCGCGGTGGTGCGGGCGGCGGGGGCCGTCGCGGAGACGGGCGTGACGGTGGACGAATACCTTGCCCTCTCCGCACAGGAGGCGGCCGGACCGATCGATCCGGAGGCACCGGGCCCGGAACCGGCGGAGGGTCCGGTGCAGACGGACGCGATCGGCGACGCGATCAGGGAGTCGCTGCGCGGCCTCGCCGACGAGGAGGCCGCCCAACTACTGCGAATCCTCGCCTGGTTGGGCGAAGGTCCCGTTCCTTACGAGCTGCTGGCAGCTCTGTCCCCGGCGTACGACGTGACACGCTCGCTGGTTGCCCTGGCGGAGCGGGGCCTGGTCGATCGCGACCGGGCGACGGACACGGTGACGCTCCCGGCGAGGGTCGGAGCCATTGCTCTCACCCCGAACGAGTCCCTGCTGCCGCGCGAGGCCAGAGCTGTTGCCGTCGCCCGCAACATGGCCGTCGGCTGTCTCGCCGCCGCGTTTCCGAAGTCTGTCGACGACCCGGCGAACTGGCCCCGATGCCGTCAACTCTTCCCGCTCGTCGAGGGGTTGTGCAAACGGGTCAGGACCGAGGACGGCACCGAGGTGCTGGCGCAACTCTTCACGCGGGCAGGGCAGTTCCTCATCAGTCAGGGGAGGGTGGGGTGGGCCATCGACCTACTGGAAAGGGCGCTGTCGTGCAGGCGACGGCTTTCGGGCCACCGGTCGCCGGAGGCGGTGGAAGCCCTGAAGGTCCTGGCGGCGGCTCACCTGGCGGCGGGGCGAGCCGGGAACGCGATCGATCTCTTCAAGGAGGCGCTGGACGGTGTGGCCACCAGGGGGAGGCACCTGGACCCCGCGTCACTCGAGCTGCGCGCCCGGCTCGCCGACGCCTATGCCGCGTCGGGCGATACGCGGTCGGCCGTACGGGAACTGAAGGACGTCCACACGACGGCGGCCGTTTCCCTGGGCGTCGAGCACCCCGACACCTTGCGGCTGCGGTCTCGTCTCGCGGGCGCGTACGCGGTGGCGGGGCGCCCGGGCGAGGCCGTGGAGACGTACGAGGAAACGCTGACCGGCTGCCGCAGGGTGTGGGGCGGCGATGCCCTGGAGACGATCGAGGTGCGCAGGGACCTGGCCCTCGCGTGCGAGGCGGCGGGAGCCGTGGAACGGGCGGTGACCGAACTGGAGCGGGTGGTGGCGGACCTGTCCCGGGTGTTCGGTGCCGGGTGCCCGCAGGCGGTGTCCGCGCGGTTGGACCTGGCCGACCTCTACCGGGCCGCGGGCAGGGTGCGGCAGGCCGTCAAGACGTATGAGAAGGCGCACGCGGAAAGCTTCGCGGAGCTGGGGGTGGATCATCCGCGGACTCTGGATGTTCGGGAGCGGCTGGCCGAGACGTACCTCACCGACGGGCGTGCGGGACCGGCCGCCGACCTGTTCGAGGTGGTGTGGCAAGGGCGGCGAAGGGTCCTCGGAGAGGACCACCCGGACACGCTCCGGGCTGCGGACTGCCTCGCTTCCGCTTTCGGGGGCATCGGCTCCGTGGGTAGGCAAACCGCCCTGTACGAAGGGGTGTTGGCGGACCGGCGCGAACCGGAGGTGGCGGGCAGGGGCCGGTCCGTGGAACTGCGGGAGCGGGCCCATGCCGGGCGGGTGCGGGTGTTGGGCGAGGACCACCCCGATACCTTGTACGCGCTTGAAGGGCTTGCGCTCGCACGGATCCGGACCGGAGATACGGAGACGGTGTCGAAGGGCTTCGACGATCTCCGTGCCGCGCTGACGCTGCACGAGGACACGCAAGGGCCCACCCACCCCGACACTCTTCGCGCGCTCGGCAGATTCGTGAAGTCCTGCCTGGGCGCGGGGCCGGAGCGCGTCGGGCGAGCCGTTCAGGTGTGCGAGGAGGTCCAGGCCCGCGCGAGCACCACCAGGCGCGACGGAGGGGAGGCGGCGGCCCATGTGATGCGGCATGTCCTCGCCCACGTCAAGGCCACCCTCGGCTCCACCCACCCGCAAGTGGCGGACCTGGAAACGCGCCTGGCCCGCCCGCGCTGACCCGAAGGGCCACCACGAGCGGGCCAGTACGTACGACAGACAGGTGCCGGTCAGACCACGTCGAACGCCGCCGGGTCCGGGCCGAGCCGCCGGTCCTCGTTCAGCGCCGAGATCGCCCCCATGTCCTCGGGGTCGAGCTCGAAGCTGAAGACGTCGATGTTCTCCTTGATCCGCGACGGGGTCACGGACTTCGGGATCACCACGTTGCCCAGCTGGATGTGCCAGCGGAGCACGACCTGGGCGGGCGTGCGCCCGTGCTTCTGTGCGATCGCGACGATCGCGGGGACCTCGAGGAGGCCCTTGCCCTGGCCGAGCGGCGACCACGCCTCGGTGGTGATGCCCTGCTCCGCGTGGTACTCGCGGGAGGCGCGCTGCTGGAGGTGCGGGTGCAGCTCGATCTGGTTGACGGCCGGAATGATCGACGTCTCGCCGATCAGCCGCTCCAGGTGCTCGGGCAGGAAGTTCGAGACGCCGATGGCCTTGGCGCGTCCATCGGCGTGGATCTTCTCGAACGCCTTGTACGTGTCGACGTAGAGATCCTTGGAAGGCAGCGGCCAGTGGATGAGATACAGGTCCACCTGGTCGAGCCCCAGCTTGTCCAGCGAAGCGTCGAACGCGCGGAGCGTCGAGTCGTATCCCTGCTCGCCGTTCCAGAGCTTCGTCGTGACGAAGAGCTCGTCGCGGGCGATGCCGGAGGCGGCGATGGCCCTGCCGGTGCCCTCTTCGTTGCCGTAGATGGCCGCGGTGTCGATGCTGCGGTACCCGGCCTCCAGCGCCGTCGCGACAGCCTTCTCGGCCTCGTCGTCCGGCACCTGCCAGACGCCGAACCCGAGCTGGGGCATCTCGACGCCGTTGTTCAGGATGATCGGGGGGACCTTGCTCACGAGCTTTCGATCCTTAAGTCGTCGGTTGTTACTTCCATGGTCAACGAACACGGCCGGTGCCGCATTCCTGATTACGGCGCGATCTGATCGTGAATTGGCTGGATGAGGATCGCAGGGCCGTCATGTCGGTCCGGACCATTGACGGTGTTCCGTCAGGCCGGGACCCTGTTGCACGTCACTGAACACCGGACACCCATGTGAACGCCGCCAGGGCTGCTGTCCCTGGGAGCCCTGCGATCCCTGCCCCACCTCCCTGAAACCTCACCTCCCTGAAACCCCACCTCTTCAGGAAAGGCAGCGACATGCACAGCACCGATCAGGAGAAGTCCGTCCAGGAGCCCGCGCACCGGTCCGATACCGGCGCCCCGGGCTGGCAGAGCCCCGAGTACGCGATCGTCGACACCGCCCTCGAAATCACCGCCTACCGCCTCGCCGACCGGTAGACCCGCCGCCATGCTGCTGCAGGTGCTCGGCACCGCGGCGGGCGGCGGGCTGCCCCAGTGGAACTGCGCGTGCCCCGGGTGCACCGGGGCGCGCGCCCACCCGGAGCGCCGCCGTCGCCATGCCGCACTCGCCGTCCACGCGGGAGAGGGGCGCTGGTACCTCGTCAACGCCACCCCCGACATCGCCGATCAGATCGAGTCGGTCCCCGCCCTGCACCCCGGCACGGGACAGGACGCGCGGCACACCCCCGTCGCCGGGGTCGTCCTCACCGACGCCGAGCTCGACCACACCCTGGGCCTCGCCCGGCTGCGCGAGGCCCGCGACGGCATCGAGGTCATCGCCACGGCACCCGTGCGCGGCGCCGTGCGCGACGGGCTGCGGCTCGACGCCCTCCTCGAGCCCTACACGCGCGTGCGCTGGCGGGAGCTGACCAGCGAGGCGACCCTGGCGCTGCCCGGCAGCGCGGGGATCCAGCTGCGCGCCGTACCGGTCTCGGCCAAGCGTCCGCGGTACGCCGCGGGCACCGGCGCCGACGTGGGCACCTGGTCCATCGCCCTGCGCATCCACGAGTCCGCGACCGGCAGGACCGTGCTCTACGCCCCCGCCCTCGCGGTGTGGAGCGCCACGTTCGAGCGGGCGGCGCGGGCCGCCGACTGCGTGATCGTCGACGGCACCTTCTGGGACGACGACGAGCCCGTACGCTCCGGCTTCTCCGCCCGCACCGCCACCGCCATGGGGCACCGCCCGATCGCGGGACCCACCGGCACGGCCCACCGCCTCGCCCGGCTCCCGGCGCGCTGCCTCTACACCCACCTCAACAACACCAACCCCCTCGGGGACCCGCACGCCGAGCAGCACAAGCTCCTCGCCGAGTGGGGGATCGAAGTGGCCTCGGAGGGGATGGTGATCGAGCCGTGACGCGTCCCGGGGACGAGCTGACGGAACGGCTGCGCGCCGTCTCCGCCGAGCGCTACCACGACCGGCACCCCTTCAACGTACGCATGCACGCGGGCGACCTGACGCGCGAGGAACTGCGCCGCTGGATCGCCAACCGGTTCCACTACCAGCGGCACATCCCCGTCAAGGACGCCCTGATCCTCGCGAAGTTCGACGACCCCGCGCCGCGCCGCGGCTGGCTGCGCAGGATCAGGGACCACGACGGGGAGCGCGAGGGCGAGGGCGGCATCGAGCGGTGGCTCCGGCTCGGCGAGGCGGCCGGGCTGAAGCGGGAGCAACTCACCGACGCCTCCCGGGTGTTGCCCGGGGTGCGGCTCGCGGTCGACGGGTACGTCAACTTCTGCAGGCTCAGGCCCGCCCTGGACGCCGTGGCCGCCTCCCTCACGGAACTCTCCGCGCCCGATCTGATGCGCACCAGGATCGCCGCCTTCGAACGGCACTACCCGTGGATCGACGCGGACGGGCTCGCCTACTTCCGTACGCGCGTCGGTCAGGGCAGCCGCGACGGACAGGAGGCGCTCGCCCTCGTCCTGAAGTGGGCCCGTACCCCCGAGGAACAGGAACGGGCCGTCGCCGCCCTCGCGTTCAAGTGCGACGTGCTGTGGTCCCTGCTCGACGCCGTCGACCGAGGGGCGCCGTCACATGACTACTCATGACGTCGTACGCGGCGACTGGCGCCCCGAGCTCTCGCGCTCCGTACTGCTCCGGCACGACCGGGTGCGCGACGTGGACCTCCTGGTCCTGCCCGAGCGGGTCGTCGTCCTGCGCGGCGCCGCCGGGAGCATCGTGGCCCTGTGCGACGGCGACCGCGATGTCGTCGCCATCGTCGCGGAACTGGCGCGACGCCACCCCGACGCGCCGGTCGCCGCCGAAGTCCCGGTGTTCCTGGAGCAGTTGCGCGCCGAGGGGTGGCTGCGGTGACCGAACCCGACCCGCCCTGGGCGCTTCTCGCCGAGCTCACCCACGCCTGCCCGCTGCGCTGCTCGTACTGTTCCAATCCCGTCGAACTGGCAGCCAGAGAAGCCGAGTTGACGGCCTCGGAGTGGAGTGACGTCTTCCGTCAGGCCGCCGCGCTCGGTGTCGTGCAGAGCCATCTGTCGGGCGGGGAGCCCCTGCTGCGCCGCGACCTCACCGAGATCGTCGTCGCCGCCACCGCCGCGGAGATCCACACCCAGCTCGTGACCAGCGGCGTCGGCCTGCACCGGGCCCGACTCGACGCGCTGGTCGGTGCGGGGCTGCACAGCGTCCAGCTCTCCGTGCAGCACGCGGACCCGGCCGTCGCCCTGCGTATCGCGGGCGCACGGGCGTTCGCGGCGAAGGAGCGGGCCGCCGGGCTGATCCGGGCGGCCGGTCTGCCGCTCGGCCTCAACGCCGTGCTGCACCGCGCCAACCTCGACGCGCTCGACGCCCTCGTGGAACTCGGCCTCGCCTGGGGCGCCGACCGGCTGGAGCTGGCCAACACGCAGTTCTACGGCTGGGCGCTGCGCAACCGCGACGCGCTGCTCCCCGGCCGGGCACAGGTGGCCCGGGCCCGCGAGCGCGTCGAGCGGTGGCGGCAGCGGCTGGCTGGACGCATGGAGATCGTGTGGGTGGCGCCCGACTACGTCGACGGCGTCGCGAAACCCTGCATGGGCGGCTGGGGCGCGCTCTCGCTGACCGTCGCCCCGGACGGCAGGGCACTGCCCTGCCCGGCGGCCGCTGATCTCCTCGGCGCCGTGGCGCCCAACGTCAAAGACCGTCAATTGTCCTGGATCTGGCGGGAGTCAGAGGCGTTCACGCGCTATCGCGGCGAGGCGTGGATGAGCGACACCTGCCGCGGCTGCGAGCTGCGCACCGTCGACTTCGGCGGCTGCCGCTGCCAGGCGTACGCCCTGACCGGCGATGCCGCCCGCACGGACCCCGCCTGCCACCGCTCGCCCGACCACGCCATGGTCCGCGCCCTGGTCGACGGGGCGGGGCGCGCCGCGGCCGCCGCCGCGCCGCCCGACTACGTCTACCGCACGCACACCGCCGGACCGGCGCTCACGTAACTCCCCATGTCCGCAAGGGCCTTGGGTCCCCTGATGTCCCCCGATTGTCAGGAAAGTTTCCTGACATTGCCGCAGAGAGGTAAGCCCCACGTGAGACTCCACACCCCCCGCTCCCGTACCCGGGTCCGCTCCCGTACCAGGGTCCGCCCGCGCACGACGACCGCCGCGCTGGCCGCGGTCACCGCGCTGTCCGGCGCGGCCGCCCTGACCCTGGCGGGCGAGCCGTCCGCCCAGGCGTCCCCCGCGCCCGCCGCGCGGGCGTCCGGCACCATCCACGCCGCCCCCTACGAATACCTCGGCTGGGGAAGCCCGCAGAAGCCCACCGACGTGATGGCCGCGACCGGCGTCAAGTGGTTCACGCTCGCCTTCATCCTGTCCGACGGCGGCTGCAACCCGGCCTGGGACGGCAGCCGACCGCTGAAGGGCGGCTCCGACGAATCGGCCGTCAAGTCCATCAGGGGCGCGGGCGGCGACATCGTCGTGTCCGTCGGCGGCTGGAGCGGCGCCAAGCTCGGCGAGAAGTGTTCCAGTGCCGCCGCGCTCGCCGGGGCGTACCAAAAGGTCATCGACGCCTACAAGTTGAAGGCCTTCGACATCGACATCGAGGACACCGAGTTCTCCAACGCCACCGTGCGCCAGCGCGTCGTGGACGCCCTGAAGATCGTCAAGCAGAAGAACCCCGGCATCGTCACCTACGTGACCATGGGCACCACGCCGAGCGGCCCCGACGCCACCGGCAAGGACCTCATCAAGCGCGGCGCGGCGGCCGGGCTCGCCAACGACGCCTGGGTGATCATGCCGTTCGACTTCGGCGGCCACAGCGGCACCATGGGCCAGGCCTCCGTCAGCGCCATGGAGGGACTGAAGAACGCGGTCAAGAGCGCCTACGGCTACAGCGACGCCGACGCCTACAAACACATCGGCGTGTCCTCCATGAACGGCAAGACCGACGTGGCGGGCGAGACGGTCACCACGGCCGACTTCAAGACGATCCTCGCGTACGCCAAGCAGCACCACATCGCGCGCTACTCCTTCTGGTCCGTCAACCGCGACCGCGCGTGCGGTTCGGGCGGTGACGCCGACGCCTGCAGCGGCGTCGCGCAGTCGCCGTACGACTTCACCAAAATCGTCGCCCAGTACGGAGGTTGAGATGAAACTCGGCAAGCAGCGAGCCGTCCTGATCGCGACCGCCGTCGTCCTGGTGGCCGGTGCGGTGACCACCGCGACGGCGGGCGCGTCCACCACCGCGGCAGCGGGTGAACCCGGCACGCCCGTCACCCTCTCCACCGGCTGGACCATCCCCTGGGGCACCTCCTGGCTCCCCGACGGATCGGGCGCCCTGGTCACCGAGCGCGACGACTTCGGGGTCTGGCGGATATCCGAGGACGGCAAGGACAAGAAGCGGGTGGGCACGGTACCCGAGTCGCAGACCACCGGCGGCGAGGGCGGGTTGATGGGTCTCGCCGTCGACCCGGACTGGGCGACGAACCACTACGTGTACGTCATGCACACCTCGTCCGAGGGCAACCGGATCGCGCGCATGACGTACGACGGGACGACCGTCAGCGACTACAAGGTGCTGCTCAAGGGCATCAAGAAGAACAAGTACCACAACGGCGGCCGCCTCGCCTTCGGCCCCGACGGCTATCTGTACGCCACCACGGGCGACGCCCAGGACAAGCCGCTCGCCCAGGACAAGAACTCCCTCAACGGCAAGATCCTGCGGCTGGCCAAGGACGGGAAGCCCGCACCCGGCAACCCCTTCGGCAACTACGCGTACAGCCTCGGCCACCGCAACCCGCAGGGCATCACCTTCGACGACCAAGGCCGCCTGTGGGAAGCGGAGTTGGGGGACGCCAAGAAGGACGAGCTCAACCTCATCAAGGCCGGGAAGAACTACGGCTGGCCCACCTGCGAGGGCACCTGCGACGTCGCGGGCATGACCAACCCCAAGCGGACCTGGGGCGTCGCCGAGGCCTCGCCGAGCGGCGTCGCCGTCGTCGACGGCGCGCTCTACATGGCGGCGCTCAAGGGCAAGCGCCTGTGGCGCATCCCGATCAACGCCGACAACGAGAACGTCGGCACCCCGAAGGCGTACTACGTCGGCGAGTACGGCCGCCTGCGCTCGGTCACCACCGTGCCGGGAGCCAAGGAACTGTGGCTGTCCACCACCAACGCCGACAACAACGGCGGACAGCCCGACGGATCGGACACGATCTTCCGCGTGCCGATCGGATAGGCCCTCGACTCCGTCACGGGGCGGCGGTCCCGAGGTAGGCGTCGCGCACCTTCGGGTCGGCGCGCACCTCGGCCGCCGTGCCGTGCGCGAGGACCCGCCCCAGGTCGAGCACGACGACCCGGGCGCACAGCTCCATCACGAAGGCGACGTTGTGCTCGACGAGCAGCACCGCGCAGCCCTCCTCGTCGGCGAGATGGCGTACCACGGCCGCCAGTTGGCCCCGCTCCTCGGCCGTCATGCCGGACGCGGGCTCGTCGAGGAGCAGCACCCTGGGCGGGTCCGCGACCGCGCGCGCCAGCTCCACCATGCGGGCCTGCCCGACCGGCAGGGCGCCCGCGTACTCCCCGGCGAGCGCGTCGAGCCCGCACTCGCGCAGCACGGCGCGGGACCGCTCGCGCCGCATCCTCTCGTACGTACGACGGGTGGGCGCGGCCACCAGATCCGCGGCGAACCCGCCACCGCCGCCCCGCCACTCCTGCGCCACGACGAGATTGTCGGCGACGGTGAGCTGACCGAAGAGCTGCTGCCGCTGGAAGGTGCGGCGCATCCCGTGCCGGGCGCGCCACACGGGGGAGCGGCGTGTCACGTCGGCGCCGTCGAGCAGGACGCCCCCTTCGTCGGGGCGGCGGATCCCGGAGAGCACGTCGAACAGGGTGGTCTTTCCCGCGCCGTTGGGCCCGATGAGCCCGCACACCTCGCCGGGGCGCACGGCCAGGTCGACGCCCTGGAGGGCGTGGATCCCGCCGAACCGGACGCCGACACCCGAGGCTTCGAGGACGTACCGCTGCCGCTTCTCCCGCTCCCTCATGACCGCGCCACGCCCTTCGTCGTCCGCTGTCCCTCGCCCGCCGCCATGCCCAGGTACGCCTCGGTGAGCTGGTCCGCCCGTACCTCGGAGCGCGGTCCGCACCAGGAGACGCGGCCCTGTGCCAGATAGGCCACGGTGTCCGCGACGCCGAGGATCTCGGCCGCCTTCTCCTCCACGAGCAGCAACGCCGTGCCCTGGTCCCGGAGTTCGACGAGCAGCCGGAAGACGTCGTCGACCACGCGTGGCGCCAGACCGAGCGAGGGCTCGTCCGCGATGAGCACCTCCGGCGGGCGCTGGAGCAGCGGCGCGAGCGCCAGCATCTGCTGCTCTCCGCCGGACAGCGAGCCCGCGGGGACGCCGCGCCGGGCGGCGAGGCCCGCGAACCGTTCGTACACGGCGTCGCGTTCGTCCCGCTCCTTGAGGTGCAGGGCGAGGTTCTCCTCGATGGTGAGCGTGGGGAAGATGCCGCGGCCCTCGGGGGCGAGGACGACGCCCGCGCGTGAGCGCCGGACGGCCCCCTCGCGGGTGGCGTCCCGCCCCGCCACGTATACCCGTCCCTCGGCGGGTCGGATCAGGCCCGCGGCGACGCGGCACGTGGTGGACTTGCCCGCGCCGTTCGGCCCGAGCAGGGCGACGATCTCCCCGGGGCGGACGGTGAGGTCCACTCCGTGGAGGACGGGGGCGCCGTCGTATCCGGCGTGGATTTGGCGCAGGGCGAGGGCGGGGAGGTCACGGGGCTGGTGGAAATCACCGGCTTCGCCGAGTTCGTCCTCAAACGCCGGACGGGCTGAAACGTCCAGGCCCGGGCCGGATGGTTTCAGCCCCTCCGGCGTTTGAGGAGCGGGGTCTGGGGCGGAGCCCCAGGCGCGACGCCGATGCATCCGCACCGAGACCGCCGCACAATACCCATCCGGATCATTCGCCAGCGCGAGCCCCGCGAGGCCGAACAAGATCACCGGCAAGTGCACCGACTCCGTCACGTAGTCCGCCATCACCTGCGGCACGATCGCGAAGACCAGCCCCGCCACCACCGCGAACTGCGGCCTCCGCACACCCGCCGCGACCGCCACCGCCAGCCAGATCAGTCCCGTCATCGCGGTGAAGTCCGTCGCGGTGATGCGGGTGTTGAACGACGCGTACATCACGCCGCCGAACCCCGCGAGGCCCGCGGACAGGGTGAACAGGAGCAGCTTCGTCCGTACGACGGAGACGCCCGACGCCATCGCCGCCGCGGGCGCGGAGCGGACCGCCAGCATGGCCCGCCCCGACGGCGAGTTCCGCAGCGCGGCGAGCGCGGCGACCGCGGCCGTGACGAGGACGACCATCGCCACGCCCATCGCGCGGTCGTCCGAGAGGTCGACGGGCCCCGCGACGGGCCTGGGGATCTCCCAGCCCGTGTCGCCGTTCCGCAACCAGCCCATCTGGAAGAGGACTTGGTCGGCGAGGAAGGCGAGTGCCAGGGTGGCCAGGGTGAGGGAGCGCCCGCCGAGCCGCAGCGCGGGCAGCGCCACGAGCGCGCCGAGCAGCGCCGCCGCGCACGTGCCGACGAGCGCCGCACCGGCGAACGGCCACCCGTGGCTCATCAGGAGCCCCGCCACAAGGGCCGCACCCGTCACGAACGTGGCCTGCGCGAGCGAGACCATCGCGCCGAGCCCGGTCACCACGGTGAAGGAGACGAAGACGAGCGAGATCGCGAGGCCCTGGACGAGGATGCCGCTCCAGAAAGGGGTCGTGACCGTGTAGAAGGAGAGCGCGAGCAGGGCCGCGGCCACCGCCCACGGACCCCATCTGCGGGCCCACGAGCGCCCGGCGAGGTAGTCGATCGGCGGCGCGTCCACCGCCGCCGTGCCCGCCGTTCGGCTGCGCCGCGTCATGAGCAGCAGTCCGGCGAAGAGGATCAGGAAGGGGACGGCCGTACGGAAACCGGTGATCCGCTCCGCGAAGTCGGCGTAGCCCGCGACGAGGTTCTGCAGCACCCCGAGACCGAGCCCACCGGCGAAGGCCAGCGGGATCGACACGAAGCGGCCGAGGACGGCGGCGGTCGCCGAGACGAAGAGGAACAGCGTGAAGTCGTGCGAGGAGAGCCCGAGCAGCGGCGTCGCGAGCACGCCCGCGAGCCCTGCGAGCCCCGACGACAGCATCCACGCCACCGAGGAGAGCCGGTCCGCGCTCATCCCGCGCAGCTCCACCAGGGAGCGGTTGTCGACGGCGGCCCGCAGCCGGAGGCCGAGCGGGGTGTGCCGCATCAGCACCCAGAGGGCGAGGGCGACCAGCGCCGTGGCGACCCAGGTGATCAGCTGGTCGGAGTCGATGCCGACGCCGTCCGTCAGCTGCCAGCTCTTGGCCGGGCTCGGCCCTACGCCCGGCAGGCCGAACTGGTTCTCGGCCGGTTTGACGGAGGCCCCCGCGTCCGCGAGGAGCTCCACTACCCACAGGCCGAGCGCGGGCAGCGCGACGAGCAGCCCGATCGTCGCCACGATCTGCGCGGTCTCGCCGACCCGCGCCAGCTTGCGGAACATCAGCCGGTCCAGGCCCCAGCCGAGCCCGGGGGCCACCACGAGGACGAGCAGCAGCGCGGTGGGCACGGCGGGCCAGCCGAAGCCGGAGTGCAGTTCGTAGAAGGCGAGCGCGCAGAGGTAGGCGGTGGCGCCGTGCGCGAAGTTGAAGAGCCCGGAGGCGGAGTAGGACAGGACGAGTCCCGTCGCGAGCAGGGCGTACAGGGCGCCGGAGACGAGGCCGCTCAGAACGAATCCCAGCAGGTCGGACATGGGTGACGCACCCCCTTGCGTGCGGAGCCGGACGTGCGGAGCCGGACGGGGACGCTCACTTGAAGGGGATGGGGTCGTAGCACGTGAACGGTGAGGAGACCGTGTAGGCGCCGCCCTTGAGCTGGACGAGCGCGCCGCAGCCGAACGACTCCTTGTGCCCCTTGGGCAGTTGGCGGTCGCCGACCATGGTGCCGGTGTCGGAGAAGCCGTCGGCCGCCTGCTGGAAGGACTCCACGTCGAGGTCCTTGCCCGCCTTGTCGGCGATGGCGAGGAAGAGGTCGGCGGACATGTAGCCGGTCATCATGTGCATGTTGAGCGGCACCTGCTTGCCCGCGGCCTTCGCGATGTCCTTCTTGAACTGCCGCATGGCCGCGCTGTTCTGTTCGAAGGGCTGGAAGGCGAGGAGCACGTGCACGCCGTCCAGGGCCTTCTTCGTCGCGCTCTTGGCGAGCAGACCGGGGTCGTAGTCGGTGGGGTCGGTGAGGACGCCCTTGAAGCCGGTGCGCTTGACGGCGGTGAACAGGCCGATGTTGTACGGCGTCTGCATGACCGAGACGACCGCGTCGGGCGCCTTCCCGCCGTCCGAGCGCAGGATCTCCTTGGTGTACGCCGACCAGTCGCTGGGCACCGAGGTGGCGGGCACCGTCGACTTGGCGTACGTCACCTCGTACCCGGCCGCGGCGAAGCTCTGCTTGTAGGTGCGGATGGCGAACGTGCCCGCGTCGTTGTCGTTGGCGAGGATCGCGACGCTCTTGCCCTTGGCGCCGCCCATGACCTTCTTCAGGCCCTCGGGCCAGCTCTGGGTGATCGTGCCGCCGGGCATCGGGACCATGCAGCCGCCGAAGCCGTACAGGTAACTGGGCCCGCAGAACGGCGGGATGGTGCCCCAGCCGAAGGTGGGCACCCGCTGCTTCTGCAGGAAGTCCGCGCCGGAGAAGGTCACCGAGCTCATCGGGGAGATCGCGAACACCTTGTCGCGCTGGACGAGTTTGCGGGCCGCGGCGAGGTTCTTCCCGGGGTCCTGGCCGTCGTCCTCCGCGCCCAGGTAGTCGATCTTCCGCCCGTGTACGCCGCCCGCCGCGTTGGCGCGGTCGAAGCGGGCCTTCGCGCCGAGGTCGGTGTCCTTCTTGCTGTAGCCGCTGGCGGTCGTCATGGAGACGATGCCGCCGACCTTGATGGAGTCGTCGGTCACCCCGCGTACGGAGCCACCGTCCTTGCCGCCGCCCGCGCTGTCGGAACCGCCGCTGTTGGAGGCGGAGTTGCAGGCGGTGGCGAGCAGCAGGGCCGCCACGGTGGCGGTGATGGTGCGGATCGATCGCGACACGGTCGAGCCCCCTCCGTCGTCGAAGTGAGGGTGATTCTGTGTGCGACCTGATGAACCGTCAATAACTGGCGCGTCGGTAATTGATGAACCGTCAGAAACCGGGCCCGTGCGGCGCCTAGCTCTTGTACAGCGCCTCGACCTCCGTCAGATACGCCTGCTCGATCGCCTTCCGCTTCAGCTTCAGGGACGGGGTGAGGAGTCCGTGCTCCTCGGAGAACTGGTGCGCCAGTATCCGGAACGTACGGATCGACTCGGCCTGCGAGACCAGGGTGTTGGCGGCGACCACGGCCCGCCGCACCTCGGTCTCCAGATCCGGGTCGCGCACCAGCTCGCCGGGGGAGAGCAGCGGCTTGCGGCGCATGGTGAGCCAGTGCTCGACGGCCTCCGCGTCCAGCGTGACGAGCGCCGCGATGTAGGGGCGGTCGTTGCCGACGACGATGCACTGCGCGACCAGCGGGTGATCGCGCACCCGCTCCTCCAGCTGGGCGGGCGACACGCTCTTGCCGCCGGAGGTCACCAGGATCTCCTTCTTGCGTCCGGTGATCGTCAGATAGCCGTCCTCGTCGAGGGAGCCGAGGTCACCGGTGGCGAGCCAGCCGTCGTGCAGGGTCGCCGCGGTGGCCTTGCGGTCGCCCAGGTAGCCCTGGAAGACGTTGCCGCCGTGCAGCCAGACCTCGCCGTCGTCGGCGATGTGCACCGTGGTGCCGGGGATGGCGAGGCCGACCGTGCCGTAGCGGGTGCGCTCGGGCGGGTTGGCGGTCGCGGCGGCCGTCGACTCGGTCAGGCCGTACCCCTCGTAGATCGTCACGCCCGCGCCCGCGAAGAACAGGCCGAGCCTGCGGTCCATGCCGGAGCCGCCCGACATCGCGTGCCGCACCCGGCCGCCCATCGCCTCGCGCACCTTGGAGTAGACGAGCTTGTCGAAGAGCTGGTGCTGCATGCGCAGGGACGCCGAAGGACCGGCGCCCGTGCCGAACGCCTTGGCCTCCATGGCCTCCGCGTAGCGCACCGCGCACTCCACGGCCTTGTCGAACGCGCCCGCCTTGCCCGCCGCCTCCGCCTTGCGCCGCGCCGCGTTGAACACCTTCTCGAAGATGTACGGCACGGCCAGGATGAACGAGGGCCGGAACGCGGCCAGATCGGGCAGCAGCGCCGCCGCGTTGAGGTTCGGCTGGTGCCCCATCTTGACCCGGCCGCGCACCGCCGCGACCTGCACCATGCGCCCGAAGACGTGCGCGAGCGGCAGGAAGAGCAGCGTCGTGGCCTCGTCGCCGCGCTTGGAGTGGAAGACCGGCTCCCAGCGCGCGACCATCACATCGGCCTCGAACATGAAGTTCGCGTGGGAGATCAGACAGCCCTTGGGGCGGCCCGTGGTGCCCGAGGTGTAGATGATCGTCGCGATCGAGTCGGGCGTGATCGCGCGCCGGTGGCGGTGCACCACGTCGTCGTCGATGTCCCGGCCCGCGCCGTTCAGTTCACCGACGGCGTCCGCGTCCAGCTGCCAGAGCCTGCGCAGTTGCGGAAGCCGGTCGATGACCGAGCCGATCGTCATCGCGTGGTCCTCGTGCTCGACCATCGCGGCGGACACCTGCGCGTCGTGCAGCATCCAGAAGACCTGCTCGGCCGACGACGTCGGATAGACCGGCACGACCTGGGCGCCGATGGCCCACAGGGCGAAGTCGAACAGCGTCCACTCGTAGCGGGTGCGGGACATGATCGCGACGCGGTCCCCGAACCGGACGCCCTGCGCGATGAGTCCCTTGGCCAGGGCCAGCACCTCGTCGCGGAACTCGCCCGAGGTGACATCGCGCCATCGCCCGTCCGTCTTGCGGCCGAGGGCGATGCGCGTCGGGTCCTCGGAGGCATGGTCGAACACGGCGTCGGCAAGGCCGCCCACCAGCGGCGCCGACGCCATCGGAGGATTCGTGAACTCGCGCAATGATGCTCCTTGTGGCGCTCCGCACAGCGCCGTGACGGTACCCCACCCCGACGGCCTTCGGGAGAGGGTCGAAACGGCGTCGGTACGGACCATCAGCACTGGTCAGCCGGTGAAATACGGCCACAAGGGGAAGGGTCGGACAGAATGCTTACCCTGGAGTAAGTTTCGGTTCCGTAATCTCCACCGAATCTGTACGCAGCGTGCAGACGCGCGCGCCCCTCTCGACCCAGTTGCTTGTTCAGGAGAACACATGCCAGCGCACCACCCGCTCCGCCCTGCCCGTCGAGCCGCCGCGACGAGAGGACGGAGGGTCACCGGCGTGTGCGCCGTGGCCTTGCCGGCGGCGCTGCTGGCTCTGCAACTCGGCCTCGGCCCCGCGGTCCAGGCCCACGAGGCCGTCGGCGCGGGACCGCGTGCGGGGAGCGGTGCGATAGCACCCGACAAGGCGACGATCTCGGAAGGGCAGGTCAAGGAGGTCGCGCCCGGGGGTGTGATCACCTATCCGAGCGTCACGAGTTGCCTCACGGTGAGCGTGCGGCTGCGGGACGGCGGTCTCGTCGGTGCGCACGCCAGCCTGTTCCAGGTGCCGGGTGAGCTGCGATCCGATCGGATCCTGGCCGCGCTCAAGGAGGTCGTCGGCAAGCGCCCCGTGGCCGCGATCGAGGTCAGAGGAGCCGTCGGTGCCTGGCATCCGAGCTACTTCGTGAAGGCGATCGAGAGTTACGGCGAGGGGGAGCAGGTTCCGGTCCCGACCGGCCAGGACCCGGACGGGATCGCCCGTGCGGTGTCGGAAGGGCTCGGGACGTCACCCGGTCTCGTCTCGGTCGAGGACGTGCCCGACGGGGACCAGGTCGTCACCTGATCCGCACCACGCAGAGCCCGGTGATCCGCACCACGCCGAGCCCGGCGGTCACAGCCCGGCAAGCGAGTGGCCGCGGTACGCGATCGGCCCCGGTGCCGCCCTCCGGAGCCGACCGCCCGGGATCACCGCACGTGTTCCTCAACGCGCGGCGCCCGCTTCGGAGTTCCCGCCGCGGCGACCGGAACCGGAACCGGACCAGGCTCCCCCTTCGGCGTGCGCACCAGCACGAGCACCAGGACACCGGCGACCAGACCCGCCACGCCCGCCGCCAGCGACGCACCGTTCAGACCCGTGGCGAACGCCGAGCGGACCGCGTCCGAGGAGACCGTGCCGTGCAGCGCCGACGCGCCGCCGCCCGCCGCCGTGTGGGCCGCTTCGCGGCCGAGCGAGTCCTGCATCCGGGAGGTGAGGACCGTGCCGAAGAGGGCGACCCCGACCGCGTAGCCGAGCTGGCGGAAGGTGTTGACCGCGCCGCCCGCCATCCCGGCGTTCGCGGGCGGCACCGAGGCGAGGGCGGCCCCGGCGAGTGCCGGTGCGACCAGGCCCGCGCCCACGCCCGTCACGGTGAGGCCCGCCACCAGTGACGTCCAGGACGATTCGGCGTCGAGCACGGCCATGCAGAGCGCGCCCGTACCGATCAGGAGCAGCCCGACGCCGATGACCAGGCGCGGCGCGACCCCGTGCAGCAGCCGCCCGCCGACCGCGGCCACCAGGAACGACATCCCGGCGAGCGGAAGCAGCACCAGACTGCCGCGCACCGGGCTCATGCCGAGCACGGTCTGCAGCCAGATGGACAGGTAGGGGATCACGCCGTACGCCGCCGCGTTGTAGCCGATCGCGCCGACGAGCACCCCGGTGAAGGCGGGCTTGCGCAGCAGCCGCAGATCGAGCAGCGGCTGGGCCGCGCGCCGTTCGACCAGGACGAAGCAGAGCAGTGCGAGCACCGATGCCGCGAAGGCCGCGACGGTCGCCGTCGACGTCCAGCCGTGCGTGCCGCCGCGCAGCACGCCGTACGTCCCCGCCCCCGCGAAGACCGCGAACGACGCCGTGCCCGCCCAGTCGATCCGGCGCCCCGCGGGCCCCTTCGACTCGGGCACCAGGCGCAGCGTCAGCCAGATCGACGCCACGCTCACCGGCAGGTTCACGAAGAAGATCCAGCGCCAGCCGGGTCCCTCGGTGAGCAGCCCGCCCACGATCGGGCCGAGCGCCGCCGCGGCTCCGCTCACCGCGCCCCACACGCCGAGCGCGACCGAGCGGTCGCGGCCCTGGTAGGCGGCGCCGAGCAGCGGCAGCGTCGTCGCGAACATCGCGGCGGCCCCGAGCCCCTGCGCGGCGCGCGCCGCCACCAGCAGACCGGCGTCGGACGCGAGTCCGCAGCCGAGCGAGGCGAGGGCGAAGATGCCGGTGCCGATGATGTTGAGCCGCCGTCTGCCGAGCACGTCGGCCGCCGCGCCGACGCCCAGGAGCAGCGCGGCGAGCGCGAGCGCGTACCCGTCGATGACCCACTGCAGATCGCCGAGCGAGGCGCCGAGCGCCCGTGCCATGTCGGGCAGCGCCACGACCACGATCGTCACGTCCAGCAGCAGCATGAACGTCCCCAGAGACACCGCGGTCAGCGGCCCCCATGTACGCATCGTCCTTCTCCTCTTCCCCGTGTCGCCGGATGGATCCCGGTGGATCTCCGTGCTCTCGTACGATGGGGTCGTGGCGGACGATCCCGGTGCTGCCAGGTGCCCAGGCGCCGTAATTCGACATGGGGGCATGGTTCAGTGACGGAATCCGAGGCGTTCGACGAGCTCGATCTCCAGCTGCTGCACGCGTTCGAGGTCGATGGCCGGGCCCCCTTCAGCCGGGTCGCCGCGGTCCTCGGCGTCTCCGACCAGACCGTCGCCCGCCGCTTCCGCCGCATGTGCGCCGGGGCCGGTCTGCGCATCGTCGGCGTCCGGGACACCCACCGGCTCGGCAGGGACCAGTGGATGCTGCGGCTGCGCTGCGCGCCGGACGGCGCCGAGGCCATCGCGGCGGCCCTGGCCCGCCGCCCCGACACCCGCTGGATCCACCTCACGTCCGCGGGCACCGAAGTGGTCTGCATGACGCTGCCCCGCACCTCGGGCGAGTACGAAGACCTGCTGTTCGGCAAGCTCCTGCGCACCCGGCAGGTCATCGAGATCACCGCCTACCAGCTGTTGCACCGCTTCTACGGCGGCAGGACCGGCTGGATCGGCAAGCACGGGATGCTCACCTCCGAGCAGGTGGCCGCACTCCGCCCCGGCCCCACCCCGGAAGTCGGGCAACAGGGTTCCGTCCACATCGCCCCCGAGGACGAACCCCTGGTCGCCGCCCTCAAGGCCGACGGCCGCGTCACCTACCCCGAACTCCAGCGGGTCACCGGGCGTTCCGAGTCCGCCGTCAAGCGCCGCCTCACCCAACTCCTGGACACCGGCGCGGTGTACATCGACACGGAGTACAACACCGAGAGCTTCGGCTTCGGCACCGCCGCGATGCTCTGGGTCACCGTCGATCCCGGCGCGCTCGACCGGGTGGGCCGCGCGATGGCCGGACACCCGGAGATCGCGCACGTCTCCGCGACCACCGGGCCCTCCAACCTCATGGCCAGTGTCCTGACCCGCGATACGGCCGAGCTCTACGCCTATTTGAGCGGGGAACTAGGGGCGCTGGAGGGGGTACGGCACGTCGAGTCGGCGCCCTACCTGCGGCGTTTCAAGCAGCTCACCTATCCGCGGCCGCTGCGCTAGGGCCTGTCCGGGGCTGGTGCCGCCCGCGCGGATGCGCGAATAATCGAAGCCGGCGGCTCAGCCGCCCTCGGGGGGTGGTGGCGACGCAGGGAGACGCCGGGGAAGGGCAAGTGCCAACGGGCGGACACCGCAAGGTGATCCGGGTCGCGGTCCTGGACGAGAACGACATCTTCCGCCGGGGCCTCGTGGCCTGTCTGGAGACCGACGAGGCCTTCCTCGTCGCGCACGAGGCGCGGGCCGGACCCGTACCGGAACCGGTCGATGTCGTGCTCGCATCGGCCCTCGCCGCCACGGGCCTCGCGGGCCCCGGGCCGCCCAAGCTGATCTGCGGCGAGCCCGGCCGTACCGACGGGCGACTGCCGGACGGCCCGGCCGACACGGTGCTCTCCCGCACCGGCCTCACCGAGGAACAAGTGCTCGCCGCCGTCCGTGCCACCGCGTGCGGCCTCTTCGTGGGGCCGGGTCCGACACGGCAGGGGACGGCACAGGACGCGGACGCGGGGCGCGACGGCGTCCTGCCGGAACGCATGAAGGACGTGCTCCGCCTCCTCGCCGACGGCTACGGGACGCGGGAGGTCGCCGAGCGGATCGGATTCTCGGAACGCACCGTCAAGAGCGTGGTGCAGCAGGCACAGCGCCGCCTCGGCGCGCGCAGCCGGGCGCAGGCGGTGGCGGAGGGGATACGGCGCGGAATCATCTGAACTCCCGGTGCCCCGGGAGTCCCGCGCTGCCCCGGACTACTCTCGGTGCCCCGGATCTCTCCCGCCGCCCCGGACCTCCCCCGATGTCCAGGAATTCCCCCGGTTCCCGAACTCCCGCCGCCCCAGGGGAAGTCGGGCAGCCCTTTGGGGCAGCGCCCGGCCCAGGAGCACCCCGAGGTCCGCCCTTGTAGCCGCTTTTCCCGGGCACCGCGCACTGCTCTGCTTGCGGGATGGAGCGCACAGAAGTTCCGCTGTGGCTGGACGAGTCCAACGTCATCTTCCGCCGGGGCCTGGCCGACTGCCTCACCGTGGCGGGCTTCACGATCGTCGGGGAGAGCGCGGGCCTGCGGCCGTTGCCCGACCTCGGCACGGCCGCACTCCTGGTGGCCGAGGCGGACGGGGCGGGGCTCGACGCGGTCGCCCGCCTCGTCGCCGAGCGGCCGGTTCCGCTGCTCGGCGTGCTCGACGCGCCCCGCCCCGAACTCGTGCGGTCCGCACTGGAACACGGCTTCGCCGGGCTGCTCGTGCGGGCCGAGACGACCCCCGACTCCCTGGTCGCCGCCGTCGACGCCGTCGCGGCGGGCAGCGGCTCGCTGCCGCCCGCCGCCCTCGCGGGACTGCTCTCCGGCGTCGGCGGTGACGCCCTGAGGCTGCGCGCCGCAGCGGAGCTCCTCGCCCGCCGAGAGCTCGATGTCCTGCGGCTGCTCGCGGAGGGCAGCAGCACCCGGGAGATCGCGGGCACGCTGTGCTATTCGGAGCGGACCGTGAAGAACATCGTGCACGACACCCTGGCCAAGCTGAACTGCCGCACGCGGGCCCACGCGGTGGCGATCGTGGTGCGGCAGGGCGCCTTGTAGGGAGGCCGCTGGCGAGAGAGCGCGTCTGCCCGATCGGCTGCCCCTCCGCCTGGCCTTCCGTCTGCCCGACCGCCTGCCCCTCCGCCTGCCTCTTGGGCTGCCCGCGGGGCTCTCGTCGTCGACCCGCCGTCGGCCTAGCGTCGAAGGCCATCAGAGCGGTGAACGGCGCTCCTCGGGGAGGCGACATGTGCTGCGCGTACTGG
Organism: Streptomyces kanamyceticus; assembly: GCF_008704495.1. Lineage (NCBI taxonomy): Bacteria > Bacillati > Actinomycetota > Actinomycetes > Kitasatosporales > Streptomycetaceae > Streptomyces > Streptomyces kanamyceticus. The sequence continues at coordinate 1,469,416 of NZ_CP023699.1, read as the reverse complement.
TGGTCGGCTTCGGCGACATCGCGGGGCGTGGGATCAGAGCCATCCTGCGGCACCCGGGAATCCTGGTCGAGGAGTGCGGGACGGACACCGTGACCGCGGTGGTGGCCGAGACCCGCCCCGACGTGCTGGTCCTGGAGGCAGGACCGGAGGGCGGCAGCGCCCTCGCGACACCGATGGCGGTCGGCGCCCCGGGCACCACCGTGGTGATCTGCTCCGCGCACCGTACCGACATGCGGGTCTACCCGGCGTCGGGCGGCTGCTTCACGCGGCCGCTGAGCGCACGGGCCCTCATCGACAGTGTGCGGGGATGAGCATGCGGATCACCACGTACCGAGTGCCGTCGGGCCCCGCGGGAACCGCGCGGACCGCGTGGCACATGAGGTCGCTGATCCTCCAGGGCGGCAAGGACATGTACGTACGCCGCCGGGCGGTGCGCCTCCTCAAGGCACGAGGAGTGCGCCCCAAGGACTACCTCGGGGAGATCAGGGCCCTGTTCGAGTGGGTGCGGCGGTCCGTCCGCTACACCCGCGACCCGTACCGGGTGGAACTGCTGCACTCCGCGCGGCGGATGATCCAGCTGCGCGCGGGTGACTGCGACGACATGACGATCCTGCTCGGCGCGTTGCTCCAGTCCGTCGGGCATCAGGTCCGCATCGTCCTCGCGGGACCCGACGCGGGCCGCCCCGGCCTGTTCACCCACGTGTATCCCGAGGCCGAGTACCGGGGCCGCTGGATCGCCCTGGACGCCACGATGCCGCATCCCATGGGCTGGGCGCCCGACAGCCCGGTGAAGAAGGTCGTTCCGCTCCGGACGCGCATCTCGACACGAAGGGGAAATGCCATGAACGCAGCGGAGATGGAGGAGCCCCTCGGCCAGCTGCCGACGGGACCGGCCGCGGACCTGGTCGAGGCCGTGCGCCAATCGGGACTGCCCGCACGCGATCAGCGGGTGCGGGCCGTCTGGGACCAGTTGCGCGCCCAGGGCCTGCTCGGCAGTGACCCGTGGGTGCGTCAAGTGCTGCGCAGGGTGTGGCAGTCCGGCCTCCCGCCGCGGCCGCGGCCGCGCACGGCGGCCCGCCTGGAGGCCGCGCTCCAGAGCCTGGGTCTTTCCGCGGGCTCCGCACCGGGCTACCCCGGCCCCTGGGGCACCTCCGTGGTGCCCGGGTACTACCCGGCGGCCCCCTTCTACGCCACGCCGGTCCGTCGGCGCCGCTACTGGCCCGGGTACGGGTACCGACCCCCGTACGGGTACCGGTCGCCCACGCCCTATTGGTCGCCCACTCCCTATCGGTCGCCGGCCCCGGCCTCGGCCCCGTACCGCCCGGCCCCGGCCTCGGCCCCGTACCGCCCGGCCCCGGCCCCGGCCCCGTACCGCCCGTACCCGCGCTACAGCGCGCCACGTATGCGCTGAACGTCACGGACCGGCGCGTTCCGCGGCGCGACCCCACGATCCCTGCGATACCCGCGATACCCGTGAAAGGAGAACGAGGCGATGGCACGGGTGACCGGCGTCAAGGAGAAGTTGCACAGTCCTCTTTACGACGCCTTCTTCCTCCGCGACGACCACGACCGCTTCGAGGACAGGATGACCGACCCCCGCGTCATCCGGTTCTTCGTCGACGTACAGGAAAAGACCCGCCTGGAGACGAACATGCAGGCGGCCGGTGTGCTGCCCAGCCTGAACACCTTCGAGGCGCGGGCGATGCGCGTGGTGATCAGCGACACGACGCCGATGCCCGACCATCCGAGCCCCTTCATCGCGGACCTGATCTACAGCTCCGTGGTGACGCTGCTCGTCGGTGAGAAGGAGGCGATCACCGCGCCGACCTACATGTTCCCCTCCGGCGCCGGTGTGACCTCGGGCTGCGGCTCGTCACCGCTCAACCACGGGGTGCCCGACCCGATGGCCACCTTCCGCTTCGCGGAGCCGGTGTTCATCGAGCCGCAGCAGAACTTCCGTGTCGAAATGCTCTTCCCGCGCGGGCTGCCCACCGCCGTCGCGGACGAGACGGGCCCCCGGACCATCTGGGTGGTCCTCGACGGCTACCTGGAGCGCGACGTCCAGTAGGGAGGCACAGCGCATGTTCCATGACGGATCCGGCGACGAATACGGCCTCGGCGATGAGGAGTTGATGACCGTGCAGGGCCTCGACGGGCACGACGGATACGGAGGGTACGAGGGGTACGGCGCATACGCCGGGTACGGCTGCCCGATGTGCGGATACGGCGACGGGAACCGAGGCCAGGGCGACGAGCTGGGCCAGTACGAGGACATGGGCCAGTACGAGGACCTCGGCCACGTCTTCCTGCCGAACGCTCCCCGCACCGCGACATGCGTGCCGGGCGAGGTGCGCCGGGGCCGCGACGGCCAGCTCTACGCGTGGGTGGAGGGGCACGACGGACTCGGTTCCCCCGTGGGCTTCTGGTCGCTGCTGCCCGCCATCGCCAGTGCGGTGCTCCCGCTGGCCGCCAAGTATCTGCCGCAGGTGGTGCGGGCGTTCCAGGGCAGGCCGCGCCCGGCGGCGCCGCAGGTGATGCCCATGCCGCCCGCACCTCAGGCCTCGGCCGACGAAGGCGATGAACTGAGCGCCTACGGAGCCGACGAGGAGGACCTGTCGCTCGCCGCCGACGAGGATCTGGACGGCCCCGGTGACATCGACGGTGGCATCGAGGGCTACGTCCGCGAACGGCGGGCCAGGACGAGGGCGTTCCGCCGCCCCACGCAGGCGCCGGAACTCTGGCGGCCGCTCTGGTGACCTGGAGGTCACGATGCAGGACGACCAGCAGTACGGGCAGGTTCCGGCCCGCTACCCCGACCGGGGCAACTATCCCGACCCGGGCAACGGGCGGGGGCCGTGGGCGCAGCCTTCCACGAAGGAGATCCCCTTCGACCACGTGGCGGTCCTCAGGCTGCGCGGCCGGACGGGCAACCGGGTCGAGGAGACCATCAACATCAGTGTCGACGGCGCGTTCGTCGCCACCTCGATCGGCTACAGCTTCATCCCCGCGCGGCCCACGGGCGGCGTCATCAACGGCCAGGCGGTCCAACTGCCGCCGCCGTGGGACGCGTTGGTGGGCGCCGTGTTCAACGACCCGGCAGATGCGGCCCGTTGTCTGTTCGCGCACTTCTGCGGCATCGACTTCACGTACAGCATCGTCGACAGCGGCAGCGGACGTGAGCTGCAGAACCGGGCGATCCACAACATCGCGGGGCTCGGCAGCGCCGACGGGGTGCGGCCGTTCAGGCCCATGGCCAAGCCGATGCTGTTCCTGCCCCGGTCCACCATCCGCATCGTCGTCGACGAGGTGTCGGAGGGTCCCCTCTTCCAGGACGCGCAGCTGTTCTTCGTGCTGCACGGCTACAAGATGCTCGGCTATCTGCCATGACCAGCCAGTATGCCGCCCCGGCGGGCCGCTACGACCAGGCGGCCTGCACGGTCTGCGGCTGCCCCGGAGCGGGGCAGTGCCATGTCTGCGGAAGTCCGCTGGACGCGCGGGTCTTCGACAGCTCGAACGTCGTGGCCGCCCCGGGCCCTGGGGAGGAGGTCGTACTCGCGCGGTTCGAACTGCCGTCGACGCACTGTGGACTCCTGCAGTACTTCGCGCAGTTCACCGACCTCTTCGCGCGTGACCCGGGGCGGGTGGCGACGCCCGGCTACCAGTGGCAGATCCGCAGCGACGTGCAGCCGCTCGACCCGTACCTGAGCTTCGGTCACATCATCAACCCCTGGGGCCTGTCCGGGTTTCCGGTCGACATCCGCATCTCCGAGGGCGCCGCCCTGGAGTTCACCGTCCGCAACACGGGGGCGTCGCGCGCGGACACGCTGACCGAGGTGGGCGGCCGGATCCTCGGGCGGCACTGGTATGACACCCGGTTCGGGGGCGCTCCGGGCCTGCTGTGAGCCGTGCGGCTCATGACGCATACGAGGGGAGCAGGACGCCATGGTGTACGTACGAACTCCCGCGCCGTACAGCGCACTCGGGCAGCCACCGGCCGGGCGCTCCCGCGTCTGCGCGGCGGCCGACCGGGCCAGTGCCGCGCACGACACCGCGTCGGCGGAGCTGCTCCGGCAGCTGCGGCTGCCGATCACCGCCGAGCAGACCGCCCAGCAGGCGCGACGGGCCGACGAACTGCGCCGCCTTTTCGGCGGACTTGACGGTCCGACGGCCCGGCGCCTGGCCGGGCGGCTCAACGACCGGGCCGACCCCCTGGGGCAGTTCTTCGACTGCGAACTGTCGACGCCCCTGCGGTCGGAGCTGCGGTCCCGTCTCGTCCGGCCTCCGGCGCCCGCCGCCGTGCCGCCGCCCGTCCCGATGCAGCCGGGGCCGGAGCCCTGGATACCGGGGGTGCCCGCGCCGGTCCCGCCGGTCTGGCCCTTCCGGCCGCCGGTCCCGCCCCCGTTCCCGCCGGGGCAGCGTGTGCCGCCGCCCCGGGAGATCTTCGAATTCCCGCGCGACACGGGCCCCGGAATCTCGGTGAAGGACCTGCTCCACCGTGCGCGCCAGGTCCTTGATCTCGCCGTCGCCGCGGGCGTGACCGGCGCGGCGGTCGTCGCACTCGGGACGGCGCTCGCCGAGGCGGGCAAGCTCGCGGGGCTGATCGGCGGGTCCGGGGTCGGCACCGCCCTGCTCTTCGACGCGTTGAAGGGCAAGCTGTCCCTGGCGCCGTTCCCGCCGGGCACGGACCCCCACTATCTGGTGCTCCGGGCGCGGGCGGCGGCCCTCGCGCGCCCGGAGTGGGGTCAACTGGAGGAGCGGCTGCGGGAGTTGGCCCGCCTTGCGGACGTCGTACGCGAACAGGCCCGCGACCCCCAGGGGCGCTGGCAGAAGCGTCAGCCCGGCGACAGTCCGCCCGGCGCGCCGTTCGCGGACTCGGTGTGCGACCGCGTCCGGCGGAACTTCCCGTTCTCGGCCCGCGAGGTCCATGTGCGCCCCTATCTGTTCCCCTCGCAGCCGGGGCCCCGCCGCAGCATGGGGAACCGGGTCATCATCGACTGCGTCGGTTCCTTCCTGGCCGACCGTGGGCTGCGGCTCTTCGAGGCCAAGTCGGGCGGCGGACTCCGCAGGAACCAGCCCTTCGAGTACCCGCGCCTCGCACGGAACGGCGGTGTGATCGTCAGCGACCGGGGTCCGTACCGCGCGGGCCAGGAGCTCCCCATCGGCACCGCGGTCACGCTCGTGACCCCGGCCAACATCGACTTCGTCCTGCCGCTGCCGTGACGGACACGAGTGCCGCGGGCCCCGCCGCCCCGTACGAGACCCTCGCCCCCGTCTACGACGCCCTCCTCGGCGACCGCGCCTTCGCCCGGCTGCGGCGGGCCTTCGAGCGGATCGAGTGCCGCTACGGCCTCGTGCTCCGCTCCGTCGCCGACGTGGGCTGCGGCACCGGCACCTTCGTCGCCTATCTGCGGGCCCGCGGCGCCCACCCCGTGTGGGGCGTGGACCGCTCGCCGCACATGCTGGCCGAGGCGCTCGCCAAGAACCGCGGCAACGGCGCCCGCTTCCTCCTCCAGGACCTGCGAGAGCTGCGCCTGCCGCACCAAGTCGCCCTGCTCACCTGCCAGTTCGACACCCTGAACTACCTGCTCGCGCCGTCCGAGCTGCGCACCGCCCTCGCCGCGTTCGCGCGCGCCGTCGAGCCGGGCGGTCATGTGGTCTTCGACATGGTCACCCGGACCGGGGAGGGCGGCGGGCGGCGGGCGGACAGGGAGTGCGTGCGGCGGGTGCGCGTCCTGCGGCGCGGGCCGCCGGGGACCTCGTACGAGACCCATGTGCAGCGCGCCTACACGCCGGCCGAGATCGGGGCGGCCGTCGCCGGGAGCGGGTTGCGGCTGCGGGGCGCGCACCGGGTGGGCGAGGCACGCCCCGAGGCCGGGACCGCACGCGTGATCTTCCTGGCGCGGCGGCCCTGACCTCTGTGGGGCCCGGCCCCGTCAGCGGCTGCCCCGGTGCAGGCGATCGCCGCCTGCGAGGATCGCCGCCGCCAGCGCGTCGGCCGCCCCCTGCGCCGAAGCGCGCCGCTCGCCGTGCAGGAGCACGAAGTCGACGCGGCCGAGTTCGGGCAGGCCCGCCCGGTCAGGGACGCGGACCAGGCTCGGCGGGATCAGGCCGCGCGAGTGCGCCATCACGCCGAGGCCCGCGCGCGCCGCCGCCACCAGGCCGTTGAGGCTGCCGCTGGTGCAGGCCACGCGCCAGGAGCGGCCGCTGCGTTCCAGCGCCTCGAAGGCGAGGGCGCGGGTGATGCCGGGGGGCGGGTAGACGATCAGCGGGACCGGACGCTCGGGGTCGAGGCGCAGCCGCTCGCCGCCGATCCAGACGAGGTCGTCCTGCCAGACCAGTTCGCCGCGCGGGTCCTCGGGGCGTCGCTTGGCGAGCACCAGGTCGAGCCTGCCCGCGTCGAGGTGCTCGTGCAGCGTGCCGGAGAGTTCGACGGTCAGTTCCAGGTCGACTTCGGGGTGGTCATGCCGGAAGGACTCCAGGATGTCGGTGAGGTGGGTGAGGACGAAGTCCTCCGACGCCCCGAAACGGAGCCGTCCGCCGAGCCGCGTCCCGGTGAAGAACGCCGCCGCCTGCTCGTGCGCGGCGAGGATGCGGCGGGCGAAGCCGAGCATCGCCTCGCCGTCCTCGGTGAGCTCCACGGCGTGGGTGTCGCGGGTGAAGAGCTGGCGCCCCGTGGCGTCCTCCAGGCGGCGCACGTGCTGGCTCACCGTGGACTGGCGCAGGCCGAGGCGGCGGGCGGCCTGGGTGAAGCTGAGCGTCTGGGCGACCGCGAGGAACGTCCGGAGCTGCGAAGGGTCGTACACGGGGAACAGCCTAGCGGTGGCTATCGCTATCCGTGATGACAGTCAGAGCGGTATACGGGATTCCCGATCATGCCGATCGAGAGGATCATGAGGAGGGCACCTCCCCGTACCGAAAGCATGGAGCACCGTGAAACGCCTGAAGTGGCCGTCGTGGATGCCGGTCGACCCGTACATCGTGGCGTTGCTCGGCACCGTGGGGCTCGCGGCACTGCTCCCGGCCCGCGGTGGCGCCGCCGACGTCGCGTCCGGCGCGTCGACCGGCGCCGTCGCGCTGCTCTTCTTCCTCTACGGCGCGCGCCTGTCCACCCGTGAGGCGATGGACGGCCTCAAGCACTGGCGGCTGCACGTCACGGTCCTCGTCTGTACGTTCGTCGCCTTCCCGCTGCTCGGGCTCGCGGCGAAGGGGCTCGTCCCCTACGTCCTGACGCCCGCGCTCTACAGCGGCTTCCTCTTCCTCACCCTGGTGCCCTCGACGATCCAGTCGTCCATCGCTTTCACCTCCATCGCGCGCGGCAACGTGCCCGCCGCGATCTGCGCGGGCTCCTTCTCCTCGCTCGCGGGCATCCTGCTGACCCCGCTGCTCGCCGCGGCGCTGCTCGGCAACAGCGGCGGCGGCTTCTCGGCGGACTCGCTCGGCAAGATCGTGCTGCAGCTCCTGGTGCCGTTCGTCGCGGGGCAGGTGCTGCGCCGCTGGGTCGGCGGCTTCCTGACCCGGCACAAGAAGCTCCTCGGCTACGTCGACCGGGGCTCGATCCTGCTCGTCGTCTACACCGCGTTCAGCCAGGGCATGGTGGAGGGCGTCTGGCACCAGGTGACCCCGCTGCGGCTGCTCGCGCTGCTCGGCGTCGAGTCGGTGCTGCTCGCCGCGATGCTGGCGCTGAGCTGGTACGGGGCGAAGCGGCTCGGCTTCCCCCGGGGCGACCGCATCGCGATCCAGTTCGCCGGGTCGAAGAAGTCGCTCTCCGCGGGACTGCCCATGGCGAGCGTCCTGTTCGGGGCGGAGGCCTCGCTCGCCGTCCTGCCGCTGATGCTCTTCCACCAGATGCAGCTGATGGTCTGCGCGGTGATCGCCAAGCGCCGCTCGCGGGACGTGGAGGAGCGCGACCCGGAGGAGCGCGACCCGGAGGGGTCCGTCAGCGGGCCGCCGCCAGCCGCAGCGTCACGAACCGCGGCCGGTACAGGGACACGTTCCGGCTGATGTTCGCCTGCGCGCTCGCGGGCGTCGGGTCCAGCCAGTTGACGTCGTAGCTGAGCGTGACGCGGCCGTCCCCGCCGAGCGCCGCGTGGGCCTGCGGGTTGTAGGCGGCCGAGTCCTGGCGTGCCGCGCCGTCCTGCGGCAGCGGCGCCTGGAAGCCCTTGGCGGGACCGTGCCAGGGCCCGGTGGGGGAGCAGGCCCAGTACGTCGCGACGCCGGTCAGGCCCTCGGTGCCCGCGGCCATCGTGAACAGGACGTACGTCCCGTCGTCGCGCACCACCGTGAACGCGCTGCCCACACCCTTGCGCTTGCCGTCCCCGAGCACCGGCCTGTGCTTGTCCTGCCCGCCCCAGCCGTCCCCGTCCCAGTACTCCCACGCCCCGGCGTCGGCGAGCCTGCCGTGCGGCACGCGCGCCAGATAGGCGTGCGAGGTGGGGCGCGCGGTGGCCTGGGCGTCGGTGCCGCCGAACACGTACGTCCAGCCGTCGTCGTCGACCGTCGTCGTGCCGTACAGGACCCGCTTCGCCGGATCGGCCACCGACTGCTGGTCGGAGACCTTCACGATGTTCTCGACGCGCAGGTCGGGCAGCGAGAGCGTGGCGACCTCCGTGGCGAGGGGCACGCCGTAGATCCAGGGGCCCTGGCTCGCCATCCGGGTCCACAGCAGGACGCGGACGACCTGTTCGGCCGAGCCGGGGGAGCGCGGCTCCACCCGTGCCGCCACCGGCCAGCGCCACTGCTGGGGCGCCGGGTCGGGGAACAGGGGCGAGGCGAGGGTGCCCTCCAGGGTGCCCGAACGGGACATCAGGACCGCCGAGTTGCGGACCATCGGGGTGTTCGTGTCGCGCCAGGTGTGCGGCTGGCCCGCCGGGTTGGGCGGCGCGTGCACCTGCCCGAGGAAGGTGTCGGAGAACAGCCACAGGACCCGGCCGTCGGGCAGGCGCACCGAGTGGGTGCCGTCGCCGCCGGTCCAGTCGTCGGTGCGCGTCGTGTCGTCACCGTAGCGCGCGAACTCCCCGGTGACCTTCTCGTCGGCCGACCAGGACGCCACGGTGCGCGGACGGCAGGCCGCACCGCCCTCCCGGTCCTCGTCCGGGAGGGCGATGAGCAGTACGGCCGCGCAGGCCAGGGCGAGCGGCAGGACCAGCCAGATCCTGCGAGGCCCCGCGGCGGTGCGTTCTCGGGCGGACACGCCCGGGACGTTAGTTGCTGTCGCGCACGCGGTCCATGGGGAGTCGGATCACGGTGTCCCGTGTCACAGGAGCATCAGTGGTGCGCAGAGTGTCCACCTCGCCATCGCTCAACGCCCGGTCGTAGACGCGAACGTCGTCGATCGCGCCGGTGAAGTGGGCGCGGCTGTCCATGCGTTGTCCGACGTGCACGCCGAAGGGCGAGTTGCGGCTGACCGAGCCCGGCACGTCGGCGGTGCTGATCGCCGTGCCGTCCAGGAAGAGCGTCAGCTGTCCGGCGCCCCTGCGCAGCGCGATGTGGTGCCACTGGCCGTCGTTGTACGCGCCGGTGGTGCGCACGGACGCGGACTTCGGGGGCGCGGCGCCGTCCCGGGTGGTGATCAGGCCGGTGACGCGGTTGCTCGCGGGCTCGCCGCGCAGCCACACCTGCGGCTGGTTGGTTCCTATGCCGCCCATCCACAGCAGCGGCTGTTCGCCGCCGGTCGCGGAGTAGCGGAACCACAGGGAGGCGGTGAAGTCCTTCGTGCCCAGCGGGAGTTGGTGCCGGAAGGGGAGGCGTACGGCGTCGTCCTTGCCGTCGAAGGAGAGCGCACCGCCGAACCGGCCCTCGGTCTCGGCCGCTCCGCCGAGCACCGCGGCGGGGCGTGCTCCCCGGGCGAGGTCGCGGGTCGTCGGATCCGGACCCCTGCGCGGCGTCAGCCAGTCCTCGGTGAACCGCGCGAAGCGGATCTCGTCGCGCGCGTCGACCGCGCCGCCCTCGTACAGCAGGCCCACGTGCGCGTCGTCGGCCCGCACCAGGTCCGAGTAGCCGGACCAGTCCGTGGTCACCGTCGTGCCCCGGTCCACGCTGTCCCAGGTGCGCCCGCCGTCGTACGAGGAACGGATCTGCATGGTGCGGCGCCGGTCCGGGTCGCCGGGGCAGGCCAGCAGCATGCGCCCGCCGAACCACAGTGTGGAGCCCTGCACTTGGGGCGTGTAGAGGTCGGGGAGGGCCCGGAAGGGTGCGGCGAACGAGGTGCCGCCGTCGTAGCTGATCGCGTGCGTGCGGTGGCCGAGATCCGTGCCGTCCTGCTCGCGGCCGCTGACGTAGACCGCGCCGTCGGGCCGCTCGGTGAGGGTCATCTCGGACGGCTTCTGGCGGAACGTGCCGTCGTCGGCGATCGGGTACGAGTCCTTCGCGCCGATCCGCCAGTGGTCCCCGCCGTCGTCGCTGATGATCAGCGCGGCGTGGTTGGCGGTGACCCGACTGCCGTTCCACGTCTCGGCGTTGACGGCGAAGGCGAGCCGCCCCGCGTGCTTGCCGCGGGTCAGCTGGACGCCGTGCACGGGCCCGGTCGCGTACCAGGAGTTCCAGTCGTCGGGCAGGATCTCGTCGCTCAGGTCGCGCGGCGCGGACCAGCTGCGCCCGTCGTCGTCGCTGTACTGGAGGTGGGGTGTGCGGTCGCACGGCACATCACAGTTCTTGCCGTCCGTGCGACCGGTGTTGTACGTCTCGGCGAGCAGTACGCGGCCGGTCTCGCGGTCCACGACAGGCGCCGGATTGCCGTGCGTGTCGCCCGCGCCCTCGTTGATCACCTGGAGCGGGCCCCAGGTCCTGCCGCCGTCGTAGGACCGCTTGAGCACGAGGTCTATGTCGCCCGCGTCGCTGCAGTCGTTGACCCGCCCTTCGGCGAAGGCCAGGAGCGTGCCCTTGGTCGTCTTCACCACGGCGGGGATGCGGAAGCAGGCGTACCCGGGATCCTGGGAGGCCTTGAAAAGCACCTGCTGCTCGAACGGCGGCGTCTGCGCGGCCTGCGCCGAGGGCGCGGGCAGCAGGGCGCCGACGGCCACCGCGGTCACGGCAGCGACGGCGGTACGGAGCGATCTGAGGCGTACACGGAGACTCGATGGCATGGTGCGGCCCGCCCTTCGTGGCGATGTCGACTCATGACGGTGTCAACTCATGACGGTGGCGCCGGACGGCGGGTGACCTGACATCCTGACATCCCACGTCCAACGTGCGTGCCACAGACGCTACTTGGGGGCTTCGGCACCCCACAAGAAGCGTGCGTCAGGGGATCAGTACGACCTTGCCCCGATTGCTCCGCGCCTCGATGACCTCGTGCGCCCGCGCCGCGTCCGCCAGGGCGAACTCCGCGTGTACGGCGGGCCGCAGCTCGCCGGTCTCGAACAGCCGCCACAGTTCGCGGCGCCACCTCTCGTACAGCTGGGGCTTCCCGCGCGCGATGAGCGCCATCTGGAAGCCGATGACCGACTTGGCGCCGACGAGCAGGTCGTACGCCGCCACGGTGCCGCCGCCCGAGCTGTAGGCGACGAGGCGGCCGTGCGGGGCGAGGGACCTGACGGCGGGTGCGAGCAGGTCGCCGCCGGCCGCGTCCAGGACGTAGTCGACGGGCTCGCCCCACGCCTCTTCCCGGTACGTGACGACCTCGTCGGCGCCGAGCCCGCGCACGAAGTCCGCCTTGCCGGGGCCCGACACGGCGGCCACGACGCGCGAGGCGCCCCTCAACTTGGCCAGCTGCACGGCGAGGTGGCCGACTCCGCTCGCGGCCGCCGTGACGAGCGCGGACTCGCCGGGCCCGGGGCGGGCCGCTTCGAGCGCCCCGTACGCGACGAGGCCCGACCGGACCAGGGCGACCGCGTCGACGGCGCTCGCGCCCGCGGGGACGGGGGAGGCCATCGCGGTGTGCAGCAGGGCGAAATCGGCGTACCCGTGCCCGAAGACGAGGCCCGTGACGCGGTCGCCCGGCGCGTACCCGGTGACGCCTTCGCCGAGCGCGACCACCGCACCGGCGACCTCCCCGCCGAGCGCGATCGGATCGCGGGGCTCGCGGACCTTGCGTACGACGGGCAGGGTCACGCCGACCGCCTCGACGCGCACGAGGAGCTCGCCGGGACCTGGTTCGGGGACGGGGGCCTCTTCCGTGAACAGGACCTCGGGACCGCCGCTGTGCTCGTACCGGACGCGACGCATCGGCACCACCTCCATAGGGCAGGGATCGTTGGGAGCTCCAACGATGCATGACCATAAGGCACCTGTCGTTGGGATGTCCAATGATTCTTCGCTAGGCTTTCCCCATGCCCACGACACCGCCCGCGCCCAGCACCATCCGCACCCTGCCCAGTTGGCTGCTCGGCCGCGCGGCGGCCCGCGGCCGCGGCCTGGTCGCCGAGGCGCTCGCCCGTGAAGGGCTCAAGATGTGGCACCACGTGGTGCTCAGTGCCGTCGCGGACCTGGGCCCCGTCGCCCAGGCCGAGCTGGGCCGCAGCGTCTCGCTCGACCCCAAGGACATGGTCGGCGTCATCAACGACCTCCAGGCCCAAGGGCTCGTCGACCGCGCCCCCGATCCCACGGACCGCCGCAAGAACGCGATCACGATCACGGACAAGGGCAAGCGGCTCGTGACGCGCTGCGCGCAGGTGGCCGCCGACGCCAACGACGCACTCCTCGCACCGCTCTCGGCGGCCGAGCGCGCGCGGTTCCTGGAGATGCTGACCAGGATCTCGGGAGTCGAGGACGGTCAAGAGGCTTAGGGCAGTGGGCCCGACCGGCGCAGGGGGCGCTCCCCGCCGGCCGGGACCCCGCCGCCGCGCGGCGGGGAGCCCGGGTCAGCCCTGGGCGGCCGCGGCCCGCAGGGCGACGCGGTGCTCGCCCGCGTACACGTTCATGGAGGAGCCGCGCAGGAAGCCGACCAGCGTGAGACCGGTCTCGGCGGCCAGGTCGACGGCGAGCGAGGACGGCGCGGAGACCGCGGCGAGCACCGGGATGCCCGCCATCACCGCCTTCTGCGCGAGCTCGAAGGAGGCGCGCCCGGAGACCAGCAGGACCGCCCGGGACAGCGGGAGCCGCCCCTCCCGCAGCGCGCGGCCGACCAGCTTGTCGACGGCGTTGTGCCGCCCCACGTCCTCCCGTATGTCGAGCAGCTCGCCCTCTTCGGAGAAGAGCGCCGCGGCGTGCAGACCCCCGGTCCTGTCGAAGACGCGCTGGGACGCGCGCAGCCGGTCGGGGAGGCTCGCGAGCAGCTCGACGTCGAGCCGGACCGGGGGAGCGTCGGAGATCGGGAAGCGCGCCGTGGTGCGCACCGCGTCCAGGCTCGCCTTGCCGCACAGGCCGCAGGACGAGGTGGTGTACACGTTGCGTTCGAGGGTGATGTCGGGGAGGACGACACCGGGTGCCGTCCGCACGTCCACCACGTTGTAGGTGTTCGAGCCGTCCTCGGTCGCCCCCGCGCAGTACACGATGGACTGCAGCTCGTCCGCGGCCCCCAGCACGCCCTCGCTGACCAGGAAGCCCGCCGCGAGCGCGAAGTCGTCACCCGGGGTGCGCATGGTGATGGCGAGCGGCTTGCCGTTCAGCCGGATCTCCAGGGGTTCCTCGGCGACCAGGGTGTCGGGGCGCTCAGAGACGTGCCCGTCCCGGATCCGGATCACCTTGCGTCGCGCCGTGACTCGTCCCATGTCTTGATCAGTCCCGGTTCTGTACGTGCTGGTAGCCGAAGCGGCCCTTGATGCAGAGGTTGCCGTGGGTCACCGGATTGTCGTGCGGCGAGGTGACCTTCACGATGTCATTGTCCTGCACGTGCAGCGTCAGGTTGCAGCCGACTCCGCAGTAGGCGCAGACCGTGGTCGTCTCGGTCTGCGCGGACTCGTCCCAGGTGCCCGCGGCCCGCATGTCGAACTCCGACTTGAAGCTGAGGGCGCCCGTGGGGCAGACCTCGATGCAGTTGCCGCAGTACACGCACGCCGAGTCGGTCAGCGGCGCGTCGTGCTCGACGGCGATCCGGGCGTCGAAGCCGCGGCCCGCCACCGCGATCGCGAAGGTGTTCTGCCACTGCTCACCGCAGGCGTCGACGCACTTGTAGCAGAGGATGCACTTGTCGTAGTCCCGTACGTAGAGGTCGTTGTCGACCTTGGGCTCCTCGTTCAGCCGGGCCGCGTCGGCGCCGAACCGCTCGGGCTTCGCCGCATACTCCTTGAGCCAGCCCGCGACCTTCGGCGTCGTCGACAGGTCGACGGACGACGCGAGGAGTTCGAGGACGACCTTGCGGCTGTGCCGGGTGCGCTCGGTGTCCGTGCGCACGCTCATGCCGGGCTCCGCCCTGCGGGAACAGGCCGGGGCGAGGGTGCGGGCGCCTTCGACCTCCACGACGCAGACCCGGCAGGCGTTCTTAGGGGTGAGGGTGTCGCCCTCGCAGAGGGTCGGTACGTCCTTGCCCGCGGCGCGGCAGGCGTCGAGGATCGTGGCCCCCTCCGGGACCCTGGCCGCCTGGCCGTCCAGGGTGAACTCCACGAGGCGGCGCGGCGGTTGAAGCGGGATCGCGGTCATTCGTACGCCCCCAAGCGGTCGATGGCGGATTCCACGGCGTTCCACGCGGTCTGGCCGAGACCGCAGATCGAGGCGTCGCGCATGGCCCGCCCCACCTCGCGGAGCAGCGCGATGTCGTCGGCGGCGGCCGCGCCGGTGCGCCCGGCGATGCGGTGCAGGGCCTCCTCCTGGCGGACGGTGCCGACCCGGCACGGCACGCACTGGCCGCACGACTCGTCGCGGAAGAACTCCGCGATGCGCAGCAGGACGCGGGGGAGCGGCACGGTGTCGTCGAGGGCGAGCACGACGCCGGAGCCGAGCGTGGCCCCGGCGTCCCTCGTCCCCTCGAAGGTGAGGGGGATGTCCAGCTCGTCGGGCCGTACGAACCCGCCTGCCGCGCCGCCGAGCAGGATCGCCCTGAGGTTGCCGGGCATGCCCGCGAGGGCGAGCAGCTCGCCGAGAGTGGCGCCGAAGGGCAGTTCGTAGACGCCGGGCCGCTCGACGCTCCCCGATACGCAGAAGAGCTTGGGCCCGGTGGACTTCTCCGTGCCGATCGCGGCGTACGCCCCGGCTCCCATCGTGAGGATCGGCAGGACGTTGACGAGGGTCTCCACGTTGTTCTCGGCGGTGGGCTTGCCGAAGAGACCCTTCTCCACGGGGAAGGGCGGCTTGGCGCGCGGCTCTCCCCGGTACCCCTCGATGGAGTTGAACAGCGCGGTCTCCTCGCCGCAGATGTAGGCACCGGCGCCCCGCCTGATCTCGATGTCGAAGGCGTACCCCTGGCCCAGGACGTCGTCGCCGAGCAGTCCACGCGCGCGTGCCTGTGCGATGGCGTGCTCCAGGCGGCGCAGGGCGAGCGGGTACTCGCCGCGCAGGTAGAGGTAGCCGAGGTGGGCGCCGACCGCGTACCCCGCGACGGTCATCGCCTCGATCAGCGCGTACGGATCGCCCTCCATGATCACCCGGTCCTTGAAGGTGCCGGGCTCGGACTCGTCGGCGTTGCAGACGAGGTAGTGCGGGTGATCGGGCTGCGCGGCGGTGGCCCCCCACTTCCGGCCCGTGGGGAAGGCGGCACCGCCCCGCCCGACGAGTCCGGACTCCGTGACCTCCCTGATGACCTCGGCGGGCCCGATGGCGAAGGCACGGCGCAGCGCGGTGTAGCCGCCGTGGGAGCGGTAGTCGTCCAGGGACTCCGGGTCCACGGTCCCGATGCGCTTGAGCAGGATCAGGCCGTCCTGGCCCGCCTGGGGGACGGCGAGGGAGGCGGGGGGTTCGGTGGGGGCGGTGTCGGGGGTGAGGGCGGCTCGGGTGAGGGTGTCGGGGGTGGCGGGGGCGACGACCGCTTGAGCCGCCACGGGGTCGCTGTCCCTGGGGCTCCGCCCCGGACCCCGCTCCTCAAACGCCGGAGGGGCTGATCGCGCTCCGCGCTCGTCCTCAATCGCCGGACGGGCTGAATTCGGTCCGGCAGGGGCCGAATATCCAGCCGGTCCGGCGTTATATCCAGCCCGTCCGGCGTTTGAGGACGAACTCGGCGGAGCTGGTGATGGGGCAAGCCCCGTGCCGGGGTCCGGGGCGGAGCCCCGGTTTCGGGAAGGGGCGGGATCGGGGAAAGAAACCGCCGGAGGCCCGGCCCGCACCACCAACGCAGCCGGAGCCCGCTCACACAGCCCAAGGCAAGGACTGGCCTCGACCGTGACCTTCGGCACGGAGCCGAGCCGCTCTTCCACCTCGCCGCACAGGTCAGCGCCCCCACAAGCAAGGTCCGTGCACACCCGCACCACCGTGCGCGCACGCGCCCGCACCGAGAACATGGAGTAGAACGTGGCCACCCCATAGCCCTCAGCGGGAGGAACCGTCAGCCGCCTGCACAAGTAGTCGAGGCCGCCCTCGCTGATCCACCCCACCCGGTCGTTCAGGGCGTGCAGCCCCGGCAACAGCAGATCCCGCCGCTCCCGCGCCACCCGGCCACCCCGCGCCCACCGCAGATCCGCGTCGCTGCGGTCGTCGGCGCCTTCCCACGCGGACTCGGGGGGCCCGAGCACCGCGTCGACGGCCGCCCGCTCCTCGTCCGTCGGCTTGCTGTCACCGAAGCGCAGATCCATACCTCACCTCACCTCGACCGACGCGGTCAGCTTGTCGATCCGGATCGCCGAGGCCTTGAACTCCGCCGTCCCCGCGATGGGGCAGTTCGCCTCGATCGTCAGCTGGTTGGTGTCGACCTCGTCGGGAAAGTGCATGGTCATGAAGGCGAGTCCGGGGCGCAGGCCCGGATCGACCCACACGGGCGCCGTCACCGTGCCGCGCCGCGAGGAGACCTCGACCTCCTCGCCCACCACGACGCCGTACCGCTCGGCGTCCTCCGGGCACAGCTCGACGTACTCCCCGCGCCGCAGCGGAGAGGCGAAACTCCCGCTCTGCACACCGGTGTTGTACGAGTCGAGGCGCCGCCCGGTGGTCAGCCTGATGGGGTACGCCTCGTCGGTGAGGTCGACCGGCGGGTCGTGCTCGACGAGCCCGAACGGGGCGGGGGTGCCGCGCCGCGCGGGATCGGCCTCCCACAACCTGCCGTGCAGGTACGTCGGTTCGATCCCGTTCACGTCGGGGCAGGGCCACTGGATGCCCTGCAGCTCCGCGAGACGGTCGTACGTCATGCCGTAGTGGTCGGGCGAGACGGACCGCAGCTCGTCCCAGACGGCCCGCGCGTCCGCGTACTTCCACTCGTGGCCGAGGCGCCTGGCGAGGTCGCAGATGATGTCGATGTCCTCGCGCGCCTCGCCGGGCGGCCGCACCGCCTTGCGCACCCGCTGCACCCGTCGCTCGCTGTTGGTCGTCGTACCGTCGGTCTCCGCCCATCCGGCGGTCGCGGGCAGCACGACGTCCGCCAATTCGGCGGTCTTCGTCAGGAAGATGTCCTGCACGACCAGGAAGTCCAGGGCTCGCATCCGGCGCACCGCCTGCTCGCTGTCGGCCTCCGACTGCGCGGGATTCTCACCGATGCAGTAGACGGCCTTGAGCGTGCCCTCCTCCATCGCCTCGAACATCTCCGTGAGGGTGAGGCCGTAGCGGGGCTGGATGACGGTGTCCCAGGCCGACTCGAACTTCAGCCGGGCGTCCGGGTCGAGGATGTCCTGGAAGCCGGGCAGGCGGTTGGGGATGGCGCCCATGTCGCCGCCGCCCTGCACGTTGTTCTGGCCGCGCAGCGGCTGCAGGCCCGAGCCGAAGCGGCCCACGTGTCCGGTCAGCAGCGACAGGTTGATCAGGGCGCGCACGTTGTCCGTGCCGTTGTGGTGCTCGGTGATGCCGAGCGTCCAGCACAGCTGGGCGCGCTCGGCCCGCGCGTAGGCGTGCGCCAACTCCCTTATCGCCGCTGCCGGTACGCCCGTCACCTTCTCGGCGAGCGAAAGGGTCCACGGCTCGACCAGAGCCGCGTACGCCTCGAATCCCGTCGTCGCCCGCTCGATGAACGCATGGTTGGCGAGGCCCGCGTGGATGATCTCGCGGCCGATCGCGTGCGCCATCGGGATGTCCGTGCCGACGTTCAGACCGAGCCAGCTCTCGGCCCATTCGGCGGTCTTGGTGCGGCGCGGGTCGACCGCGTACATCCGCGCGCCGTTCCTGATGCCGCGCAGCACGTGCTGGAAGAAGATCGGGTGCGCGAAGCGGGCGTTGGAGCCCCACATCACGACGAGGTCCGTGTGCTCGACCTCTTCGTACGACGAGGTCCCTCCGCCCGAACCGAAGGCCGCGGAGAGGCCCGCGACGCTCGGCGCGTGGCAGGTGCGGTTGCAGGAGTCGACGTTGTTGGTGCCCATGACGACGCGGGCGAACTTCTGCGCCACGTAGTTCATCTCGTTGGTCGCGCGGGCGCAGGAGAACATCCCGAAGGCGCCGCGCGCCGCGCCGAGGCCCTCCGCCGCGCGGGCAAGGGCCTCGTCCCAGGTGGCCCGGCGCAACGGCGCGTCACGGGAGTCGCGGATCAGCGGGTGGGTGAGCCGGGTGTACGTCTTGGGGGTGCGGTCACGTTTCTTGCTCATGCGGCGGTCCTCAATGCGAGCAGGTCCGAGATGGCGTGCACGGTGCGCAGCGTCGGCACCGGGACACCGGTGATGTCCGCCAGCTCCACGACGGCCGCGAGCAGCACGTCGAGTTCCAGCGGTTTGCCGCGCTCCAGGTCCTGGAGGGTGGAGGTGCGGTGGTCGCCGACGCGTTCGGCGCCCGCGAGGCGGCGCTCCACGGAGATGTCGGGCTCGCAGCCGAGGGCCGCGGCCACCGCGAGCGTCTCGTTCATCATGATCTCGATGACCCGCCGGGTGCCGCCGTGCAGACACATCTCGCGCATCGTGGCGCGGGCGAGCGCGCTGATCGGGTTGAAGGAGATGTTGCCGAGCAGCTTGATCCAGATGTCGCCGCGGAGTTCGGGCTCGACCGGGCACTTGAGGCCGCCCGCCACCATGGCCTCGCTGAAGGCGGCGCAGCGCGCGGAGCGGGAGCGGTCCGGCTCGCCGATGGAGAACCGAGTGCCCTCCAAGTGGCGTACGACGCCCGGGCCTTCGAGCTCGGTGGCCGCGTAGACCACGCAGCCGACGGCCCGTTCGGGCGCGAGCACCGCGCTGACCGCACCGCCCGGGTCGACGCTCTCGATGCGGTGTCCTTCGTGCGGTCCGCCGTGCCGGTGGAAGTACCACCAGGGGATGCCGTTCTGCGCGGCGATCACCGCGGTCGATTCATGGAGCAGGGGCTCGATCAGCGGCCCGCACGCCGCGTACGAGTTGGCCTTCAGGCCGAGGAAGACGAAGTCGACGGGCCCGATGTCGGCCGGATCGTCGGTGGCGTGGGTCCGCGCGGTGAAGTCGCCGCGAGGGCTGAGGACCCTTACTCCGTGCTGCCTCATGGCCGCCAAGTGGGGTCCACGGGCTACGAGATGGACGTCGGCACCCGCGCGGTGCAGCGCGGCTCCGACGTAGGCGCCGATCGCACCGGCACCGAGGACTGCGACTTTCACGGTGGGGCGCTCCATTCGGTTGAGGGATCCGAGGAACGTGGGGAGCGGAACGTGTAGAGCAGAAGGCGGAGAGCAAACGTATGGAGAAGACGTCGACGGAATATTGTCTACAGTATGGAAGTTGGGTCAGCAAGGGGTGGCGCGAGAGATTGCATACCGTCGACCCGTGCTGTGCGCCCTCTTCCCAACTCCGCCGTCGGTTTCTACCGTTCGGGATCATGAGGCCCCCCGTCGCACCCCCCGGCTGGAGTCGCTGGCTCGTGCCGCCCGCCGCCCTTTCCGTACATCTCTCCATCGGCCAGGCCTACGCCTGGAGCGTCTTCAAGCCGCCCCTCGAATCCGCCCTCGACCTCAGCGGCACCCAGAGCGCGCTGCCCTTCCAGCTCGGCATCGTCATGCTCGGCCTGTCCGCCGCCTTCGGCGGCACGCTCGTCGAGCGCAACGGACCGCGCTGGGCCATGACCGTCGCGCTCGTCTGCTTCTCCTCCGGCTTCCTGATCGCCGCCCTCGGCGCCGCGACAGGCCAGTACTGGCTGATCGTGTTCGGCTACGGCTTCGTCGGCGGGATCGGCCTCGGCATCGGCTACATTTCCCCGGTCTCCACCCTGATCAAGTGGTTCCCCGATCGCCCCGGCATGGCCACCGGCATCGCGATCATGGGCTTCGGCGGCGGCGCGCTCATCGCCTCGCCCTGGTCGGCGTGGATGCTGGACTCCTTCGGCACGGACGGACACGGCATCGCGCTCGCGTTCCTGGTGCACGGCCTGACGTACGCCGTCTTCATGTCTCTCGGCGTGTTCCTGGTGCGCGTGCCGCGTACGGAAGGTGCGCACAAGCCCGGCGGGCCCGGCGCGCTCGACGGGCCGCAGGTCTCCGCCCGCTCCGCCGTGCGCACCCCGCAGTTCTGGTGCCTGTGGGTGGTCCTGTGCATGAACGTGACCGCGGGCATCGGCATCCTGGAGAAGGCCGCCCCGATGATCACGGACTTCTTCGCGGACACCTCGACGCCCGTGTCCGTCTCCGCCGCGGCAGGCTTCGTCGCCCTGCTCTCCGCGGCCAACATGGCGGGACGCATCGGCTGGTCATCGGCGTCCGACCTGATCGGCCGCAAGAACATCTACCGCCTCTATCTGGGCGTCGGCGCGCTCATGTACCTCCTGATCGCGCAGTTCGGAGACGACTCGAAGCCGCTGTTCGTCGTCTGCGCGCTGGTGATCCTCTCGTTCTACGGAGGCGGCTTCGCGACCGTCCCCGCCTACCTGAAGGACCTCTTCGGGACCTACCAGGTCGGCGCCATCCACGGCAGGCTGCTCACCGCCTGGTCCACGGCGGGGGTGCTCGGGCCGCTGATCGTGAACCGCGTGGCCGACCACCAGGAAGAGGCGGGCAAACACGGCTCCGCGCTCTACGGCCTCTCCTTCACGATCATGATCGGTCTGCTCGTCGTGGGCTTCGTCGCCAACGAACTCGTCAGGCCCGTCCACCCCCGCCACCACGTGCCCGCCCCGAAGGAGGACACCGACGATGACCACGCCGCCGAGCGCACCGCCCCGTAGCCGCCGCGCACTCATCCTTTTCGCCTGGCTTTGGGTGGGTATTCCCCTCGCCTACGGCCTCTACGAACTCGTACACAAGGCCACCCAGCTGTTCACCGGGTGACACGATGATGAGAAGCATCCAAAGCGGGCGCGCCTTTCCTGTCACATTACGTACCCCGTTACTCGCGAGTCGCTGAGCAGACTGGAGGATCCCGCAGCTCCGGCAACACATAAGGGGACCCGTACATGCACGGCTCGCGCATCGTCGCCGTCGGCCACTATCAGCCCGCCAAGGTGCTCACCAACGCGGAGCTGGCGGGGGTGGTCGACACCAGCGACGAGTGGATCCGGTCCCGGGTGGGCATCCGCACCCGTCATGTCGCGGGCCCCGAGGAGCCGGTCGACGAACTGGCCGCGCACGCGGGCGGCAAGGCCCTGGCCGCCGCGGGCCTGACGCCCGACGCCATCGACCTGGTCCTGGTCGCCACCTCCACGGCCATCGACAGGTCACCGAACATGGCGGCCAGGGTCTCCGCGCGGCTCGGCATCCCCTCGCCCTCCGCCATGGACCTCAACGTGGTCTGCGCGGGCTTCACGCACGCCCTGGCCACCGCCGACCACACGGTGCGGGCCGGGGCGGCGACCCGCGCCCTGGTCATCGGCGCGGACAAGATGACCCAGGTCACCGACTGGACGGACCGCACCACCTGCGTCCTGACCGGCGACGGGGCGGGCGCCGCCGTGGTCGAGGCGTGCGGCCCCGGCGAGGAGGCGGGGATCGGCCCCGTCCTGTGGGGCTCGGTGCCCGAGATGGGCAACGCCGTCCGGATCGAGGGCACCCCGCCGCGCTTCGCCCAGGAGGGCCAGAGCGTCTACCGCTGGGCCACGACGCAGCTGCCGCCGCTCGCCCGCGCGACCTGCGAGCGCGCCGGACTCACCCCCGCCGACCTCGCGGGCGTGGTCCTGCACCAGGCGAACCTGCGCATCATCGAACCGCTCGCGGAGCGCATCGGCGCGGTGAACGCCGTTGTCGCGCGCGATGTCGTCGACTCCGGCAACACCTCGGCGGCGAGCGTCCCCATGGCCCTGTCCAAGCTGGTGGAGCGCGGCGAGATCCGCTCGGGCGACCCGGTGCTGCTCTTCGGCTTCGGCGGCAACCTGTCGTACGCGGGGCAGGTCGTGCGCTGTCCCTGAGAGGTGTCCGTGTGATGGGCTCAACTCCCCCTGGTGCTGGCCCTTGTGGCTCGTAGACTGTAGACAAAAGGCAATCGTCGAGGAGGGGACCGCGATGTTGTCCACAGGACTGCCGCAGGGGGCGGTGCCCAGGCTCGAACGCCCCGGGCCGCTCAGAGAGCGTGTCTACGAGGCGCTGCTCGAACTCATCACGACCCGCTCGCTGCAGCCGGGGCAGCACCTCGTCGAGAGCGAACTCGCCGGACACCTCGGCGTCTCCCGGCAGCCGGTGCGCGAGGCGCTGCAACGCCTCAACACCGAGGGCTGGGTCGATCTGCGCCCGGCCCAGGGCGCCTTCGTGCACGAGCCGACCGAGGAGGAGGCGGACCAGCTCCTGACGGTCCGCACCCTGCTGGAGGCCGAGGCCGCCCGGCTCGCCGCCGCGAACACCGGCACCGCGGGCATCACCGCGCTCGACGAACTCTGCACCCAGGGCGAACAGGCCGTCGCCGACGGCGACGTGGACCAGGTGGTGACCCTCAACGCGGCCTTCCACGCCAAGGTGATGGAGCTCGCGGGCAACGTCGTCCTCGCCGAACTCGCCGGGCAGGTGGACCGCAGGGTGCGCTGGTACTACACGCCGGTCGCCCGGCAGCGCGGCAGCCAGTCCTGGATCGAGCACCGCGAACTGATCGCGGCGATCGCCGAGCGCGACGAGCAGCGGGCCACCGACATCATGCGCGCCCACACGGAGCACACCCGCAAGACGTACCACCAGCGCGACCGGGGCTGAGCCCTCGACGGCCCGGGGCGGGGAACACGGTCGCCGCCCCGGCCGTTCCCCCTGAGGGCCGGGAGCGGCCGTGTGGAGAGTGCCGACGCCAGGGGCGGGAGACGCGACGTGAGCGGTACGAACAACCGGATACGACCGGCGATCAGCGAGGACGTGCCGACGGCCGTCAGGACGCTCGGCCGTGCCTTCGCCGACTATCCCTTCACCCGGCACGTGGTCGACGCCGACGACCACGAGGAGCGCGTCCGCCGCTTCCAGGAGCTCTTCCTCACCCGCGTCGGGATGGTCTACGGACGCGTCTGGGTCGCGGGCGCGGGCCGGGCCGTCGCCGTGTGGACCACTCCGGACCGCGACCCGGGCCCCGGATTCGCCGCCGTCGGCCCGCTGATCGGTGAGCTCGCGGGGGCCCGCAAGGCGTGGTTCGACGCGGCCGACCGGGCGCTGCAGCCGTTCCGTCCGCTGCGCCCCGCGTGGTTCCTCGCCACGGTGGGCGTGGACCCCGACGCGCAGGGGCAGGGCCTCGGCCGCGCGGTGATCAGACCCGGCATCGAGGCGGCCGACCGGGCGGGGTACCCCGCTTTCCTGGAGACGTCGACCGAACGCAACGTGGCGTTCTACCAGCGGCTCGGCTTCGCCGTCACCGCGGAGATCGACCTGCCCGACAACGGCCCGCGCACGTGGTGCATGCTCCGCGAGCCGGTGTAGTCCCGCCGGACAGGCCCTGGGCCCGTACAGCTTTGTCCTGTGACTGGAGAAAGTCATGGGTAATTCCCGCGCAACTTCTTCCCACCCCCGGCAGGCACTGCTACGTTCCCCTCGAAAGCTTGAAGGAGGCCCGAAGACAACGGCGTTGTCCGAGGGCGCGGAACTGGCAGCCCGAAGAGGCGGGAGGGGCGCGTGAGACGTATGACGGCTCGACCCGCCAACGCGCACCAGGCGCGGTTGTTGCGGCTGCTGCGTGACGGAGGTCCCAACTCCCGTGCGCAGCTGGGCGATCAGGTCGATCTCTCGCGGTCCAAACTGGCCGTCGAGGTCGACCGGCTCCTGGAGACCGGACTCGTGGTCGCCGACGGACTCGCCGCCTCGCGCGGCGGCCGCCGCTCCCACAACATCCGCCTGGCCCCCGCCCTCCGCTTCCTCGGCGTGGACATCGGCGCGACCTCGATCGACGTCGCGGTCACCAACGCCGAGCTGGAGGTGCTCGGGCACATCAACCAGCCCATGGACGTGCGCGAGGGCCCGGTCGCGGTCTTCGAACAGGTCCTCGTCATGGCGGCCAAACTGAAGGCCACCGGGCTCGCGGAGGGATTCGACGGCGCCGGGATCGGCGTCCCGGGCCCCGTCCGCTTCCCCGAGGGCGTCCCGGTCGCCCCGCCGATCATGCCGGGCTGGGACGGCTTCCCCGTACGGGAGGCCCTCAGCCAGGACCTGGGCTGCCCCGTCATGGTCGACAACGACGTGAACCTCATGGCGATGGGGGAGCAGCACGCGGGCGTCGCACGCTCCGTGGGCGACTTCCTCTGCGTCAAGATCGGCACGGGCATCGGCTGCGGCATCGTCGTCGGCGGCGAGGTCTACCGCGGTACGACGGGCAGCGCCGGCGACATCGGCCACATCCAGGCGGAACCGGACGGACGCCCCTGCGCCTGCGGCAACAAGGGCTGTCTGGAGGCCTACTTCAGCGGCGCGGCACTCGCCCGCGACGCCGAGGAGGCGGCCAGGGAGGGGCGTTCGGCGGAGCTCGCCACGCGGCTCGGCGAGGCGGGGCGGCTCAGCGCCGTCGACGTCGCGGCGGCCGCCGCCGCGGGCGATGCCACCGCGCTCGACCTCATCCGGGCGGGCGGCAACCGCACCGGACAGGTCATCGCGGGACTCGTCAGCTTCTTCAACCCCGGTCTCGTGGTGATCGGCGGCGGTGTGACAGGACTCGGCCACACACTGCTCGCCGCGATCCGTACCCAGGTCTACCGCCAGTCGCTGCCCCTGGCGACCGGCAACCTCCCCATCGTCCTCGGCGAGTTGGGGCCGACCGCCGGAGTCATCGGCGGCGCCCGGCTCATCAGCGACCACCTGTTCTCCCCGGCCTGACCGGTCTCCCACCGGCCTGACCGGGACGTACGCACCTCGCGCACACGGCACCACCACGCCAGCACCGGTACGCGCGGCAGCGCCGCGCCCACCATCACCCCACCCAGCACAGCGCTCTGCTCCGCCCTGCCCTGAAACCGGCACGCACGCACCCGCCTAGGGGAACCGTCATGGCACCAGAACCACCGCTGCTCACCATGTCCGGCATCACCAAGTCGTTCCCCGGAGTCCGCGCGCTCGACGGCGTCGACCTCCAGGTCCAGGCGGGCGAAGTGCACTGCCTCCTCGGCCAGAACGGCGCCGGGAAGTCCACCCTCATCAAGGTCCTCGCGGGCGCCCACCAGCCCGACGACGGCGAGATCACCTGGCGCGGGGAGCGCACCACGCTCCGCTCGCCGATCGCGGCCATGCGGCTCGGCATCGCCACCATCTACCAGGAGCTCGACCTGGTGGAGGGTCTTTCCGTCGCCGAGAACGTGTACCTCGGGCACGAGCCGACCGCCGCCGGATTCGTGGTGCGTGGCCGCACCGCTAAGACAGCAACTGCCGCGCTGCTCAAGCGACTTGGACATGGCGAGATCGACCCGGGGCGGCTCGTGGGTGAGCTGTCCGCCGCCCATCAGCAGATCGTCTCGATGGCTCGCGCCCTCTCCCACGAGGTGCGCCTCATCGTCATGGACGAGCCGTCCGCCGCCCTCGACCCCGACGAGGTCGACAACCTCTTCCGCATCGTCGCGGGCCTCACGGCGGACGGCGTCGCCGTCGTCTACATCTCCCACCGCCTGGAGGAGATCCGCCGCATCGGCGACCGCGTCACCGTCCTCAAGGACGGCCGCGCCGTTGCGGGCGGACTCCCCGCGAAGTCCACGCCGACCCGCGAGGTCGTGGCGCTGATGACGGGACGCAACGTCGAGTACGTCTTCCCCGACCGGCCCACCGAACAGCCGCTGGCGGAACCGGTGTTGACCGTGCGTGGCCTGGCGCGCCGCGACGAGTTCGAACCCCTCGACCTCGACCTGCGCCCCGGCGAGATCGTCGGCCTCGCCGGGCTCGTCGGCTCGGGACGCTCCGAGATCCTGGAGACGATCTACGGCGCACGCAAGCCGAGTGCCGGACAAGTGGCGGTCGAGGGACGGGTGTTGCGCCCCGGAAGCGTCCGCGCCGCCGTCCGCGCGGGACTCGGCCTCGCCCCCGAGGAACGCAAGGCGCAGGCCCTCCTGATGCTGGAGTCCGTCACCCGCAACGTGTCGGTCTCCTCCATGTCCCGCTTCTCGCGCGGTGGTTGGCTCGACCGGGGCGCCGAGCGCGAGGCGGCGCACACCGCGACACAGGAGTTGTCCCTGCGTCCCGACGATCCCGCCGTCCCCGTGCGCACCCTGTCCGGCGGCAACCAGCAAAAGGCCGTCCTGGCCCGCTGGCTGCTGCGCGGCTGCCGCGTCCTGCTGCTCGACGAGCCGACCCGCGGCGTCGACGTCGGGGCCCGCGCCGAGCTCTACGCGGTGATCCGCCGCCTCGCCGACGAGGGCCTCGCCGTACTCATGGTCTCCAGCGAGGTGCCCGAGGTGCTCGGCCTCGCCGACCGCGTCCTGGTGCTCCGCGAGGGCCGCGTCGTGCATACCGCACCCGCCCGTGACCTCGACGAACACCGCGTACTCGACCTCGTACTCGAAGGGAGCCCGGCGGCATGACCCAGCCAGCCCCGGCGGCCGAGGCCGCCACCCGCAAGAGCACCCCCGCCGACGGCGGCAGTCCGTGGCGCACCAAGCTGGTCCGCTTCGACGTGCGGACGCTCTCGCTGCTCGGTGTGCTCGCCGCGCTGGTCGTGATCGGCGGGATCACCCAGCCCGACTCGTTCCTCGACACGGACAACGTCCAACTGGTCCTCACCCAGACCTCCGTCATCGGCGTCGTCACCGTCGGCATGACGTTCGTGATCATCTCCGGCGGCATCGACCTGTCGGTCGGCGCGATCGTCGCGCTGGCCTCGGTGTGGGCGACGACGGTGGCCACCCAGGAGTACGGCTTCGCGGGCATCCTGTTCACGGCCGTGATCGTGGGCATGGGGTGTGGCCTGGTCAACGGCCTGCTGATCGCGTACGGCGGGATGGTGCCGTTCATCGCCACCCTCGCCATGCTGGCCGCGGGCCGCGGCCTCGCCCTGCAGATCACCGACGGCAAGACCCAAATGGTCACCGTCGACTCGGTGTTGGACCTCGGCCTGCGCGAGTCGTACATCCTCGGCATCCCGCCGCTCGTCCTCGTCTTCGCGGGCGTCACGGTCGTCGGCTGGCTGCTCCTGAACCGCACCACCTTCGGGCGGCGCACCGTCGCGGTCGGCGGCAACGCGGAAGCGGCGCGCCTCGCGGGCATCGACGTACGCAGGCAGCGGCTCTACCTCTACCTGCTCTCCGGTTTGTGCTGCGGCATCGCGGCCTTCCTGCTGATCGTCCTGTCCGGCTCGGGACAGAACACCAACGGCAACCTCTACGAACTCGACGCCATCGCCGCGGCGATCATCGGCGGCACGCTGCTCAGCGGCGGCCGCGGGACCATCACCGGATCCGTGCTCGGCGTGCTGATCTTCACCACGATCCAGAACATCTTCGCGCTCAACAACCTGGAGACCGCGACCCAGCAGATCGCCAAGGGCGCGATCATCGTCGCCGCGGTGCTCGTCCAACGTCGTACGGCCCACACTTCCTGAGCTGAGGGGTTCACCCATGCCAACCAACACGAGCCGCAGAGGGCTCCTCTTCGGAGCCGCCGCCCTGTCGGGCGGAGCGCTCCTCGCGGGCTGCACCAGCAACGAGTCCAAGGACGAGGACACCGGGGGCAACGAGCAGCAGGTCGCCGACGACAAGCCCGGCAAGAAGGTCACCATCGGCTTCGCGGGCCCGCAGGCCGACCACGGCTGGCTCAACGCCATCAACGACAACGCCAAGGAGCGGGCGAAGAAGTACGCGGACGTCACCCTGGAGTCCACCGAGGGCTCGAACGACACCGCGGCCCAGATCGGCCAGGTGGAGACGCTGATCAACAAGAAGGTCGACGTCCTGGTGATCCTGCCCGCCGACGGCAAGGCCCTCACCCAGGTCGGCCTGAAGGCCATGAAGGCGGGCATCCCCGTCGTCAACCTCGACCGCGTCTTCGCCTCCCCGCAGGCCTACCGCTGCTGGATCGGCGGCGACAACTACGGCATGGGCCTCAGCGCCGGG
Organism: Streptomyces kanamyceticus; assembly: GCF_008704495.1. NCBI lineage: Bacteria > Bacillati > Actinomycetota > Actinomycetes > Kitasatosporales > Streptomycetaceae > Streptomyces > Streptomyces kanamyceticus. The sequence goes on along the minus strand of NZ_CP023699.1, from coordinate 1,441,114 downwards.
CAGTACATCGGCGAGAAGCTGAAGGACAAGAAGAACGCCCGCGTCGTGGAGCTGGCGGGCCTGGACAACCTGGAGCTGACCAAGCAGCGCAGCAAGGGATTCGACGACGCGCTGAAGAACTACCCCAACATCAAGAAGGTCGCCAGGCAGGCCGCCGACTTCACCGTCGAGTCGGGCCAGCAGAAGATGTCCCAGCTCCTCCAGGCGCAGAAGAACTTCGACGCGCTGTGGAACCACGACGACGACCAGGGCGTGGGCGCCCTGCGCGCCATCAAGCAGGCGGGTCGCGACGACTTCCTGATGGTCGGGGGCGCGGGCGCGCTCTCCGCCTTCCAGGCCATCAAGGCCGACGACGGCGTCCTGAAGGCCACCGTGCTCTACCCGCCCACGATGGCCGCATCGGCGATCGACCTGGCGCGCGCACTCGGGCAGGGCAAGGGCGTGAGCGGCATGGCGGAGTTCGAGATCCCGTCCTTCGTCACCTGCTACTCGGCCGTGGTCGACAAGGACAACGTCGAGCAGTACATGCCCACCGGCTTCAAGTGATGAGCCCGTTAAGCGGGGTGTCCCGAAGGGGCGCGGGGAACTGCGCGACCGGCCACGACGGCGTCGCGGCCGGTCGACGGCACATCGCGGCACATCCAGCGGGGCGCGTAGCCACCCGCACCGAGCGTCGACGAGGAGGAGTACCGCATGCGTGAGACGGAACCCGAGGCGGGGAAGCGGCCGTTGGGGGTGGGCATGGTCGGCTACGCGTTCATGGGCGCCGCCCACTCCCAGGGCTGGCGCACCGTCGGGCGCGTCTTCGACCTGCCGGTCGAACCGGTGCTCTCGGCCGTCTGCGGCCGCGACGGCGGCGCGGTGCGCGCCGCCGCCGACCGGCTCGGCTGGGCCGCGGCCGAGACCGACTGGCGCGCCCTGATCGCCCGGGACGACGTCGACATCGTCGACATCTGCACGCCCGGCGACAGCCATGCGGAAATCGCCGTCGCCGCCCTCGAAGCGGGCAAGCACGTGCTGTGCGAGAAGCCCCTGGCGAACAACGTCGAGGAGGCCGAGGCCATGGCCGAGGCCGCCGGACGGGCCCGCGCCCGGGGGCAGGTGGCCATGGTCGGCTTCAACTACCGACGGGTGCCCGCCCTCGCGCTGGCCCGCCGGATGGTCGCCGAAGGCCGCCTCGGCGCGCTGCGCCACGTACGTCTGACGTACCTTCAGGACTGGTTGGTGGACCCGGAGTTCCCCCTCACCTGGCGGCTCCTCAAGGAGCGCGCGGGCTCCGGGGCGCTCGGTGACCTGGGGGCGCACATCGTGGACCTCGCGCAGTACCTGGCGGGGGAGCGGGTGGCCGGGGTCTCCGCGCTCACCGAGACCTTCGTACGCGAACGGCCGCTCGTCGACGAGGCGGCGGTCGCGTCGGGTGGGCTCGCTGCTGCGGGCGGCGCTGCGGGAGGTGCCGAGGGAGGCGCTGGGGTAGGTGTCGAGGGAGGCTCTGCGGGCGGCATCGCGGGCGGCACCCGGTTCGGCGCCGTCACCGTGGACGACGCGGCCGTCTTCACCGGCCGCTTCCCCTCCGGCGCGCTCGCCAGCTTCGAGGCGACCCGCTTCGCCACCGGCCGCAAGAACGCGCTGCGGCTCGAACTCAACGGCGCCGACGGGTCGTTGGCGTTCGACCTGGAGCGGCTCAACGAGCTCTCCTTCCACGACCACACCGAGCCCGCCGCGTCGGCGGGCTTCCGCCGGATCCTGGTGACCGAGCCCGACCACCCCTACCTGGAGGCATGGTGGCCGCCGGGCCACGGACTCGGCTACGAGCACACCTTCGTGCACCAGGCCCGCGACCTGCTGCACGCCATCGCCACCGGCGCGGAGGTCAAGCCCTCCTTCGCCGACGGGCTCTCCGTGCAGCGCGTGCTCGCGGCGGTGGAGGAGAGCGCCGCGAAGAACTCCGTGTACACGCAGATCCCCGCCTGAGCAGTCAGCTGATCCCCGCCCGAGGAGGCCCCGTCATGCCCCGTAGGTTCACGCTCTTCACCGGCCAGTGGGCCGATCTGCCGCTCGAAGAGGTCTGCTCGCTCGCCAGCGACTTCGGCTACGACGGTCTCGAACTCGCCTGCTGGGGCGACCACTTCGAGGTCGACAAGGCCCTTGCGGACCCCGGCTACCTCGCGGGCAGGCACGCCCTGCTCGACAAGTACGGCCTCAAGTGCTGGGCGATCTCCAACCACCTGGTGGGCCAGGCCGTCTGCGACGCGATCATCGACGAGCGCCACCGGGCGATCCTGCCCGACCGCATCTGGGGCGACGGCGAAGCGGAGGGCGTGCGGCAGCGGGCCGCCGCCGAGATCGCGGACACCGCGCGGGCCGCGGCCGCCTTCGGCGTCGACACCGTCGTCGGCTTCACGGGTTCGGCGATCTGGCACCTGGTCGCGATGTTCCCGCCCGCTCCCGATGCCATGATCGAGCGCGGCTACGAGGACTTCGCCGAGCGCTGGAACCCGATCCTGGACGTCTTCGACGCCGAGGGCGTCCGCTTCGCCCACGAGGTGCATCCGTCCGAGATCGCGTACGACTACTGGACCACGCACAAGGCCCTGGAGGCAGTTGGCCACCGCACGGCCTTCGGCCTGAACTTCGACCCCTCGCACTTCGTGTGGCAGGACCTCGACCCGGTCGGCTTCCTCTACGACTTCCGCGACCGGATCTACCACGTGGACTGCAAGGAGGCCCGGCGCCGCCTGGACGGCCGCAACGGCAGGCTCGGCTCCCACCTGCCGTGGGGCGATCCGCGCCGCGGCTGGGACTTCGTGTCGGCGGGGCACGGCGACGTGCCGTGGGAGGACGTCTTCCGCATGCTGCGGTCGATCGACTACGCGGGCCCGGTCTCGGTGGAGTGGGAGGACGCGGGCATGGACCGCCTCCAGGGCGCGCCCGAGGCGCTCAGGCGTCTGAAGGCGTTCGACTTCGAGCCGCCGACCGCGTCGTTCGACGCGGCGTTCAGCAGCTAGCTCGCCGCCACTTTGTCCTGCTCCAGGAAGAAGCTCAACTCCACTGCTGTGCAAACACTTTCGGCCCAAGACAAAGCTCGCTACCGTCCTTGAGATGTACAGGACATAGGACTCCGGGGTGACGGCGCACCCCGGCGCACGGAGCACCGCACGACACCCGCCCCCATCCGGAGGAACCCGTGCACAGGAAACGCCTGAGACTCCACAAAGCCCTGGCCCTGGCCACCGGCGCGCTGCTCACCGGCGCCTCACTGGCCATCGCCGTACCCCAGGCGGGCGCCGCCCCCGCGGAACCGCCCGCGAAGGCCGCCCCCGTCGCCGAGGACTTCCAGCAGGTCACCCTCGCCAAGGGCGCGCCGGAGACGGGCGAGCCCATGACGCTCACCGTGCTCCCCGACCGCTCGGTCCTGCACACCTCGCGCGACGGCACGCTGCGCCTCACCGACGCCGCGGGCAACACCAAGGTCGCGGGCAAGATACCGGTCTACTCGCACGACGAAGAGGGCCTCCAAGGCGTCGGCCTCGACCCGAAGTTCAGCGAGAACCGCGCGATCTACCTCTACTACGCGCCGCCGCTCGACACCCCGGCGGGCGACGCCCCCGAGAACGGCACCGCCGAGGACTTCAAGAAGTTCGACGGCGTCAACCGCCTCTCCCGCTTCGTCCTGAAGGCCGACGGCACCCTCGACAACGCCAGCGAGAAGAAGGTCCTCGACGTCCCCGCGAGCCGCGGCACCTGCTGCCACGTCGGCGGCGACATCGACTTCGACAAGGACGGCAACCTCTACCTCTCGACCGGCGACGACTCCAACCCCTTCGCCTCCGACGGCTTCACCCCCATCGACGAGCGCGCCGACCGCAACCCCGCCTTCGACGCGCGGCGCAGCGCGGGCAACACCAACGACCTGCGCGGCAAGATCCTGCGCGTCAAGGTCGCCGACGACGGCTCCTACACCGTCCCGGACGGCAACCTCTTCGCCAAGGGCACCGAGAAGACCCGCCCCGAGATCTACGCGATGGGCTTCCGCAACCCCTTCCGGATGAGCGTCGACAAGCCGACGGGCATCGTCTACGTCGGTGACTACGGGCCCGACGCGGGCGCGGCCGACCCCAAGCGCGGCCCCGCGGGCCAGGTCGAGTTCGCCCGGGTGACCAAGGCGGGCAACTTCGGCTGGCCGTTCTGCACCGGCAAGAACGACGCCTACGTCGACTACGACTTCGCGACGAAGACCTCCGGCGCCGCCTTCGACTGCGCGGCGCCGAAGAACGAATCGCGGCACAACACGGGCCTGACCGACCTGCCGCCCGCGCAGGAGGCCTGGATTCCGTACGACGGCGGCTCCCTCCCCGAGTTCGGCAGCGGCTCCGAGTCCCCGATGGGCGGACCCGTCTACCGCTACGACGCCGCGAACACCTCGCCGGTGAAGTTCCCCGAGGCCTACGACGGCGACTTCTTCGCGGGCGAGTTCGGCCGACGCTGGATCAAGCGCATCGAGCAGGGCGCGGACGGCACCGTCTCGAAGATCAACCCGTTCCCGTGGACCGGCACCCAGGTCATGGACATGGAGTTCGGCCCCGACGGCGCGCTCTACGTCCTGGACTACGGCACCGCCTGGTTCGGCGGCGACGAGAACTCCGGCCTCTACCGCATCGAGAACGCCACCGAGGGCCACTCCCCGGTCGTCGAGGCGAGCACCTCCAAGACGAGTGGGCAGGCGCCGCTGCGGACCAATTTCACCGCCAAGGCCACGGACGCCGAGGGCGGCACGCTCACCTACGCCTGGGACTTCGGAGACGGCGGCAAGTCGACCCAGCAGAACCCCACGTACACGTACAAGAAGAACGGCGTCTACACGGCGACCGTGACCGTCAAGGACTCCACCGGGCGCACCGGTTCGGCGAGCGCACACCTCACCGTCGGCAACACCGCACCCAAGGTGACCCTCGAACTCCCCGCCGACGGCCAGCTGTTCACCTTCGGCGACAAGGTGCCCTTCAAGGTGAAGGTGAGCGACCCGGAGGACGGCGCGATCGACTGCGCCAAGGTCAAGGTCACCCACATCCTCGGCCACGACAGCCACGGCCACCCGGTGACCTCCGCGAACGGCTGCTCGGGCACCATCCAGACTTCGGCCGACGGTGAGCACGACCCGAACGCCAACATCTTCGGGGTCTTCGACGCCGAGTACACCGACAAGGGCGCGAACGGCCAGCCCGCGCTGACCACCCACGACCAGAACGTCGTCCAGCCCCGGCACCGGCAGGCCGAGCACTACGGCGACTCCAAGGGCGTCTCGGTCGTGAACCACACCCCGGCGCACGGCGGCAAGACCGTCGGCGACATCCACAACGGCGACTGGGTCTCGTTCAAGCCGTACGTCCTCGGCAACGCCACCAAGCTGACCGCGCGCGTCGCGTCCGCGGGCTCCGGCGGCACCCTGGAGGTGCGCAGCGGCTCGGCGACCGGCAGGCTGCTCGGCACCGCGAAGGTCACGCCGACCGGCTCGTGGGAGACGTACGCGGACGTCAGCACCGCCATCTCCAAGCCGCCCAAGACGACCACGACCCTGTTCCTGGTCTTCAAGGGCGCGGGCAGCGGTGCGCTCTACGACGTGGACGACTTCACCTTCACCACCAGCTGAGGAAGGGGCGAGAACCATGCGCAGACGCGCACGGCTCATGACCGCGACCGCGGCGGCCGCACTTCTCATCGGGTGCGCCTCGGGCCCCGCGGCCTCACGACCGGGACCGGACCGGAGCAAGGAGGGGGAGCGGGTCCTGGTCTTCTCCAAGACCGCGGGATTCAGGCACGACTCGATTCCCACCGGCGTCGCGACCGTCAAGGAACTCGGTGCCGCGAACGGCTTCGCCGTCGACGCGACCGAGGACGCGACCGCCTTCACGGCCAAGAACCTCGCGCGGTACGACGCCGTGGTCTGGCTCTCCACCACCGGTGACGTGCTGAACGCCGCGCAGCAGACGGCGTTCGAGACGTACATCCGGGGCGGCGGCGCCTACGTCGGCGTGCACGCGGCCGCCGACACCGAGTACGACTGGCCCTTCTACGGGGGGCTCGCGGGCGCGTACTTCCAGTCGCACCCCGCGATCCAGCCCGCGAAGGTCCAGGTGGAGGACCACGCGCACCCGGCCACGGCCCACCTGGGCGCGGGCACCTGGGACCGCACCGACGAGTGGTACAACTACCGCGCCAACCCCCGGGACAAGGCCCGCGTCCTCGCCTCGCTCGACGAGTCGTCGTACACCGGCGGCACGATGTCGGGCGACCATCCCATCGCCTGGTGCCAGAGCGACTACCAGGGCGGCCGCTCCTTCTACACCGGCGGCGGCCACACCAAGGAGTCCTACGCCGAACCGGCCTTCCGTCAGCACCTGCTCGGCGGAATCCGCTGGGCGGTCGGCGCGGCCCAGGCCGACTGCCGCCCGGAGAAGGGCTACACGCCGATCTTCGACGGCACGTCGGCCTCCCTGGAGGGCTGGAAACAGGCGGGCCCCGGCTCCTTCGCGCTGAAGGAGGAAGACGGGACGCTGACGACCACCGGCGGGATGGGCATGCTCTGGTACGACCGGCGCGAGCTCGGCTCGTACTCGCTCAAGCTCGACTGGAAGATGACCGGCGACGACAACTCCGGCATCTTCGTGGGCTTCCCGCCCTCCGACGACCCCTGGTCCGCCGTCAACAACGGCTACGAGATCCAGATCGACGCCACCGACGTCCCCGAGAAGACCACGGGCTCCGTCTACGGCTTCCAGTCCGCCGACCTGAAGAAGCGGGACAAGGCCCTCAACCCGCCGGGGAAGTGGAACACCTACGAGATCCGTGTCGAGGGCGAGCGCCTTCGCGTCTACCTCAACGGCGTGAAGATCAACGATTTCACCAACTCCGATCCGGCGCGCAGCCTGCGCCAAGGGCACATCGGCATCCAGAACCACGGTGACGCCGACGAGGTCTCCTTCCGCGACATCCGGCTGAAGGACCTGCCCGCGCGCCACTCCGGTCCACCCGCCCCGACCACCTCGGGCGCGGGTCGCTAGACGACGGCGGGCGGCGGACGCCGGACCTCCGCCCGCCGTCTCACACCACCGCATGCACGTCCCTCGTTTCCTCCCTCTGTTCCTCTCTCCCTTTGTTTCTCTGTTCATCTGTTCCTCTGTTCTTTGAGATCTGGCAGGAGGCAGCCGTGTCCACATCCGCGCTCTCTACTTCTTCCGTCGCGACGCCACTCGTCGGGGTCTGGCTGATCGGGGCGCGCGGTTCGGTCGCGACCACGACCGTCACCGGGTGCGCGGCCCTGGCGGCGGGACTGCACGCGCCGACCGGCATGGTCACCGAAACACCTCCCTTCACGGATTGCGGCCTGCCAACGTTGTCCTCGCTCGTCTTCGGCGGCCACGACACCACGAGCTGCCCCCTGCCCAAACGCGCCGAGGAACTGGCCGCGGGCGGCGTCCTGCCCCACGGCCTTCCCTCCGCGGTCCAGGCCGAACTGGCCGCCGCCGACGCCGAGATACGCCCCGGCGGGCCCCTGCCCGGCGACACCCGCACCGACGAGGAGCTGATCGACGCCTTCGCCGCGGACCTGCGAGACTTCATCCACCGCCGGGGCCTTGCCCGCGCGGTCGTGGTCAACGTCGCCTCCACGGAGCCGCTCCCCGCGGACGGCGACGCGCGACTGCCCGCCAGTTCCCTCTACGCCGCGGCCGCGCTCCGGGCCGGCTGCCCCTACGTGAACTTCACCCCCTCGACGGGGCTGCACCACCCCTCTCTCGCCGATGCCGCACAAGCTTCCGCACTGCCCTTTGCCGGACGCGACGGCAAGACAGGACAGACCCTCCTCCGCTCGGTACTCGGCCCGATGTTCGCCCAGCGCGCGCTCGCCGTACGGGCCTGGTCCGGCACCAACCTCCTCGGCGGCGGAGACGGCGCGGCCCTCGCCGACCCGGCCGCCGCCGCCGCGAAGAACGCGGGCAAGGAACGCGTCCTCGCCGACACCCTCGGCACCACCCCCGAGGGCGAGGTCCACATCGACGACGTGCCTTCGCTCGGCGACTGGAAGACGGCCTGGGACCACATCGCCTTCGACGGGTTCCTCGGCACCCGCATGGTCCTGCAGACCACCTGGCAGGGCTGCGACTCGGCCCTCGCGGCCCCCCTGATCCTGGACCTTGCCCGCCTCACCTCCCGCGCCCACGAACGCGGCCTGCGCGGCCCCCTCCCCTCCCTCGCCTTCTACTTCAAGGACCCCGACGACGGCCCTCCCGCCGCACTCGGCGAGCAGTACGCCCAGCTGCTCGACCTCGCGCGGCGCCTGCGGGAGACCCGATGAGTACCCCGCGCGACTGGGCGGAACTGCTGCGCCTCCCTGCCCTGTTCACCGTCCCCGGCGACGCCCTCGCCGGGGCGGCGGCCACCGGTCTGCGCCCCAACCACCGCACCCTCCTCGCCATCACCTCCTCCCTCTGTCTGTACGAAGCGGGCATGGCCCTCAACGACTGGGCGGACCGGGCGGACGACGCCGTCGAACGCCCCGAACGCCCCCTGCCCTCCGGCCGCATCACCCCACCCGCCGCCCTCGCCGCGGCGACGGCCCTCACGGCGACGGGCCTGACCCTGGCCTCCCGCGCGGGCCGCCCCGCCCTCGCCACGGCCACCGCCCTGGCCGGCACGGTCTGGGCCTACGACCTGGGCCTCAAGCACACCCCCGCGGGTCCGGTGGCCATGGCGGCGGCACGAGGCCTTGATCTGGTGTTGGGGGCGGTGGCTACGAGGGGTGGTGGCGGTGTGGGGCGTGGTGGTGGCGGTGGCGTGGGCCGCTGTGGTGCGGGTGCGGGTGCGGGTGCGGGTGCGGGTGCGGGTGTGGGCTTGGGTGCTGGTGCTGGTGCTGGTGCTGGTGCTGGTGCCGGTCGCCGTGGGGGCGAGGGCGCGGTGCCGTCTGCCGCGCTGTCGTCCGCCGGGGTGCTTGCCGCCCATACCCTGGCGGTCACCGCGGTCTCCCGCCGCGAGGCCCAGGGTGGCTCCACGGCAGCGCCCCTTGCGGCACTCGCGGTGACCACGGTGCTGGCCCAGTGGGTGGGACGGGGCCCGACCCCCGGCCTGCCCTCGAGCCGACGCCTCCTCCCATTCCCGGTAGGCCGACGGTCTGCAGCCACCTTCGACCTGCCGGGCCTGCCAGGCGCGTGGAGCGGGCCGAGCGGTCTTGGCAGCCTGCCGAGCGCCGTTTCCTCGGCAGCGGTCACCGCCCGAAGCGACGAGCGAGGCACCGCTGTGCGCGCCCTGCGCGGCGCGCTCGCAGCCGCCTACGTCGGCACCGTCGCCAAGCCCCTGTTCCACGCCGTCCTCAATCCGTCACCGCCTCTCACCCAACGAGCCGTCGGCGGTGGGATCCGCGCCATGATCCCGCTGCAAGCCGCACTGGCCGCCCGCGCGGGCGCCGCGGGAACCGCCCTCCTGACCGCCGCACTCGCCCCCGCGGCCAGGAAGTTCGCACGGAAGGTGAGCGTGACATGAGCGAGCCCGACTCCCGACGGCCCGATGCCGCGCCCGGCGAAAGGGCCGAGTTTGGCGAAGGCGCCGCGCCCGGCGTAGGTGCTGCGCCTGGCGTAGGTGTTGCGCCTGGCGTAGGTGCCGCGCCCGGCGATGTCGCGATGCCCGCCGGTCGCACGACGCCTGGTGAACGAGTGCTGCCCGCCGGTGGCGCGACGCCTGGTGAGCGAGTGCTGCCTGCCGACCGCGCCATGTCCCGTGAGGGCATGCCGCCCGGTGATGGCATGTCGCGTGGCGATGTCGCGATCCCGTTCGGTCGCGCGAGGTCTGCCGACCGCGCCATGTCCCGTGAGGGCATGCCGCCCGGTGATGGCATGTCGCGTGGCGATGTCGCGATCCCGTTCGGTCGCGCGAGGTCTGCCGACCGCGCCATGCCCGGTGAGGGCATGCCGCCCGGTGATGGCATGTCGCGTGGCGATGTCGCGATCCCGTTCGGTCGCGCGAGGTCTGCCGACCGCGCCATGTCCCGTGAGGGCATGCCGCCCGGTGATGGCATGTCGCGTGGCGATGTCGCGATCCCCGTCGGTCGCGCGACGCCCGCCGACAGCACCACGCCCCGTGAACGCACACCGCACGGCAACGGCACGCCGCCCGGCGAACTCCGTTTCGGGTACGGGACCAACGGGCTCACCGACCTCCGTCTCGACGATGCCCTCGGTCTGCTCGCCGACCTCGGCTACGCGGGGGTCGGACTGACCCTCGACCACATGCACCTCGACCCCCTCGCCCCCGATCTCGCCGCCCGCACCCGGCACGTCGCCCGCAGACTCGACCGGCTCGGTCTCACCGCCACCGTCGAGACCGGCGCCCGCTATGTCCTCGACCCGCGCCACAAACACGGTCCCTCCCTTCTCGATCCCGATCCGGAACGGCGCGCCGACCGGGTCAGGCTGCTCATCCGGGCCGTCCGGGTCGCCGCCGACCTGGGCGCCCACGCCGTGCACTGCTTCAGCGGCATCACCCCCGAGGGCACGGACGACGAAACCGCCTGGAAACGCCTCGCCGACGCCCTCGGTGCGGTTCTCGACACCGCGTCCGGTGCCGGTGTTCCGCTCGCGATCGAGCCCGAGCCTGGTCATCTCCTTTCCTCACTCGCCGACTTCCATCACCTCCGCCACGCCCTCGGCGACCCCGAACTCCTCGGCCTCACTCTCGACATCGGCCACTGCCAGTGCCTCGAACCGCTCCCTCCCGCCGACTGCGTCAAGGCCGCCGCGCCCTGGCTGCGACACGTCCAGATCGAGGACATGCGCCGCGGCGTCCACGAACACCTGCCCTTCGGTGACGGCGAGATCGACTTCCCGCCCGTCCTCGAGGCGCTGGCAGCAACCGGCTACCAGGGGCTGACCGTCGTCGAACTGCCCCGCCACTCTCACGCGGGACCTCAACTCGCGGCCCACTCCATCGAGTTCCTGCGCCGCGCCGTCGAAGGAGGAACCCCGTGACCGACACCCCCGGAATCGCCGCCCTCCGCACCCGCCTCGAATCCCATCTCGGCGGGGCCGCCCGCGCCTGGCTCGACCAGGCCACCGCCGAGGCCGCCGCCTTCCAGGCGCCAGGGCAGGGTCCTTCGGCGCAAGGGGACGTACCCACCTGGGAGCTGAGGTTCGCCGAAGCCGGACGCCGCTGCGGGCCTGACCACGCCGACGCCGCCCGCATCCTCCTCCTGCACATGGCCGCCGCCGACCCGGAGACCCTGACCCGCGTCTACGCCCAGGGCACCGCCGCCGAACGCCGTGCCGTCCTGCACTCCCTGCCCCATCTGGTGCCGGGCCCCGAAGCCCTTCCTCTGGTCGAGGACGCCCTGCGCGCCAACGACACCCGCCTGGTCGCCGCGGCCGTCGGCCCTTACGCCGCCGAGCACCTCGCCCCGCACGACTGGCGGCACGCCGTCCTCAAGTGCCTGTTCACCGGCGTACCCGTGGAGGCCGTCACCGATCTCGCACGGCGCGCCCACGGCGACGCCGAACTCGCCCGGATGCTCGGCGACTACGCGAACGAACGCACCGCAGCGGGCCGTCCCGTCCCGGGCGACCTGCACCGCGTCCTGGCCCTGACCGCCCCCACGGCCCGCACGACCGGCGAGGAGTAGGAGTCCCGATGCGCATCTTCGATCCCCACATCCACATGACCTCCCGCACCACCGACGACTATCAGGCGATGTACGCCTCGGGTGTCCGCGCGGTCGTGGAGCCCGCCTTCTGGCTCGGCCAGCCCCGCACGTCGCCCGCGTCCTTCTTCGACTACTTCGACTCCCTCCTCGGCTGGGAACCCTTCCGCGCCGCCCAGTACGGAATCGCCCACCACTGCACGATCGCGCTCAACCCCAAGGAGGCGAACGACCCCCGCTGCACCCCTGTCCTCGCCGCGCTGCCCCGCTATCTCGTCAAGGACAACGTCGTCGCCGTGGGCGAGATCGGCTACGACTCCATGACGCCCGCCGAGGACACCGCGCTCGCCGCCCAGTTGCAACTGGCCGCCGACCACGAGCTGCCCGCGCTCGTGCACACCCCGCACCGCGACAAGCTCGCGGGGCTGCGCCGCACGATCGACGTCGTGCGCGAGTCCCCCCTGCCGTTGGAACGCGTCCTGATCGACCACCTCAACGAGACCACGGTCAAGGAGGCCAAGGACAGCGGCTGTTGGCTCGGCTTCTCCGTCTATCCCGACACCAAGATGGACGAAGAACGGATGATCGCGATCCTGCGCGCCGTCGGCCCGGAGAAGGTCCTGGTCAACTCGGCCGCCGACTGGGGCAAGAGCGACCCCCTCAAGACCCGCAAGGTCGCCGACGCGATGCTGGCCGCCGGGTATGACGAGGACGACGTCGATCTCGTGCTCTGGCGCAACCCCGTCGCCTTCTACGGGCTCAGCGGCCGCCTCGTCCTCGACGTCGCCGGTACGGAAGCGACCCACGAGGGAAACTCCATCCTGCGCGGCGGGGCGTGAGCCATGCGCTTCCGGCACCCCGACGGCTCCACCGTCCACCTCGCGTACTGCACGAACGTGCACCCCGCGGAGACCCTCGACGGAGTCATCGCCCAGCTCCGCGACCACTGCGAGCCGGTGCGCAGACGCCTCGGCAGGGACCGCATCGGCATCGGCCTGTGGCTCGCCAAGGACGCCGCACACGCCCTGGTCACCGACCCCGCGGCGCTGCGCGGACTGCGCACCGAACTCGACCGGCGCGGCCTCGAAGTCGTCACGCTCAACGGCTTTCCCTATGAGGGCTTCGGCGCCGAAGAGGTCAAGTACCGCGTGTACAAACCGGACTGGACCGACCCGGAGCGCCTGTCCCACACCACCGACCTGGCGCGGCTGCTCGCGACCCTGCTCCCCGACGACGTCACCGAGGGCACCATCTCCACGCTCCCGCTCGCCTGGCGCACCCCCTTCGACACCGTCAGGGCCGAGGCGGCCCGCACCGCTCTCACCGCGCTCGCCCAACGCCTGGACGCACTCGCCGAGCTGACCGGACGCTCCATCCGGATCGGTCTCGAACCGGAGCCCGGCTGTACCGTCGAGACGACCGCCGACGCGATCGCCCCCCTCACCGCGGTCGGCCACGACCGCATCGGCATCTGTGTGGACACCTGCCACCTCGCCACCTCCTTCGAGGACCCGCGAACCGCTCTCGACGCCCTGACCGCCGCGGGCATCCCCGTCGTCAAATCGCAGCTCTCCGCCGCCCTGCACGCCGAACACCCCCATCTCCCCGCCGTGCGCGAGGCCCTCGCCGCCTTCGACGAACCCCGCTTCCTGCACCAGACCCGCACCGTCAACGGCACCGGGCTGCGCGGCACCGACGACCTCGGAGAAGCACTCACCGACCACGCACTGCCCGACACCGGTCCGTGGCGCGCACACTTCCACGTCCCCCTGCACGCGGCCCCCGCCGCACCGCTCACCTCCACGCTCCCCGTGCTCCAGGACACCCTGAACCGCCTCGTCGGCGGCCCGCGTCCGCTGACCCGTCATCTCGAGGTCGAGACCTACACCTGGCAGGCGCTGCCGCCCGCACTGCGCCCGCGTGGCCGCCCGCAGCTCGCCGAGGGCATCGCCGCGGAACTGACCCTCGCCCGTGACCTGCTCACGGACCTCGGCCTGAAGGAACTGCCATGACCCCGACTCCCTTGCTGGTCCTGGACGTCGTCGGCCTCACCCCGCGCCTCCTCGACCACATGCCGCACCTCAAGGCCCTTGGCCGGTCCGGCGCCAGAGCACGGCTCGACACCGTCCTGCCCGCCGTCACCTGCGCCGCCCAGTCCACGTTCCTCACCGGCACCACCCCCGCCGAACACGGCATCGTCGGCAACGGCTGGTACTTCCGCGAGCTCGGCGACGTCCTCCTGTGGCGTCAGCACAACGGCCTGGTCGCCGGCGACAAGCTGTGGGACGCCGCCCGCCGCGCGCACCCCGGCTACACCGTCGCCAACATCTGCTGGTGGTACGCCATGGGCGCCGACACCGACTTCACCGTCACCCCCCGCCCCGTCTACTACGCCGACGGCCGCAAGGAACCCGACTGCTACACCCGGCCCCCGGCCCTGCACGACGAACTCACCGACAAGCTCGGCACCTTTCCCCTCTTCCACTTCTGGGGACCCGGCGCCGACCTCGTGTCCAGCCGCTGGATCATCGATGCCACCCGCCACATCCTCGCCACGCGCCACCCCGACCTGGCCCTGTGCTACCTCCCTCATCTCGACTACGACCTGCAGCGTTTCGGCCCGGACGACCCGCGCTCCTCGCAGGCCGCGGCCGACCTGGACGCGGCCCTCGCCCCGCTGCTCGATGACGCCGAGGCCGAGGGCCGCACCGTCGTCGCCCTGTCCGAGTACGGCATCACCCGGGTGAACAAGCCCGTCGACATCAACCGCGCACTGCGTCGCGCGGGCCTGCTCGAGGTGCACACCCAAGACGGCATGGAGTACCTCGACCCGATGGCGTCCCGTGCCTTCGCCGTCGCCGACCACCAGATCGCCCATGTCTATGTGCGGCGCCCCGAGGACCTCGACGCCACCCGCGCCGCCCTCGAAGGCATCCCCGGCATCGAGCAACTCCTCGACGACGAAGGCAAGAAGGCACACCACCTGGACCATCCGCGCGCCGGTGAACTCGTCGCGATCGCGGAGCCGGACGCCTGGTTCACGTACTACTACTGGCTCGACGACGCCCGCGCGCCCGACTTCGCACAGCTCGTCGAGATCCACCGCAAACCCGGCTACGACCCCGTCGAGCTCTTCATGGACCCCCAGGACCCCTACGTCCGGGTGAAGGCCGCGAGCGCGCTGGCCCGCAAGAAGCTCGGCATGCGCTACCGCATGGCGGTCGTGCCGCTGGATCCGTCACCTATTCGCGGCAGCCATGGCCGCCTCCCCACGAGCGAGGACGACAGTCCGCTCATCTTGTGCTCCACCCCCCGCGCCGTAAGCGGCCGTGTCGCGGCCACCGAAGTGAAATCGCTGTTGCTCCAGCTCGCGGGTCTGCACTGATCTCGATGGCCCGCGCCGCTGAATCTGCTTGATCTCCACTGAACCATCCCGCTCGGGCCCTGACATCAGGGCCCGACCCCGAGTGATCCCTGATCCGTTACTCGAACCCATCCCTGATGTGACCCTGGGAGAACGCATGAGCCGCAAGCACACCCCCGCCGACCCCGAACTCGCGTCCAGACTCAGCCGACGCGGCATGCTCGGCGTGGCCGCGGGAGCCACCGCCGCGGCGCTCATCGGCGCGACCACACCGGCCGCCGCCGCGGGCAAGGGCCGCGGTGGCCCCGTCCTGCCGCCCGGCCGCCTCGGCATCCAGCTCTACAGCCTCCGCGACAAGGTCTCCACCGCCGGATTCGGCCCGGTCTTCGCCGAGTTGGAGGCGTACGGATACGACGAGATCGAGTTCGCCGGATACACCCAGGGCTCCGCGGGCGCCATCACCCTCGCCCAGCTCAAGAGGCTGGCCCGCGACCACGGACTGCACCCCATCGGCTCGCACGTCGGCTATTACGACGACAACAACCCCAACGCGTACACCTTCGCGCAGAACCTGACCAAGGTCCTCGACGACGCCGAAGCCCTCGGCCTCAAGCACATCGGCACCGCGTCGGGCCCCTTCCGCTACGGCTCGACCGTCGACGGATGGAAGCGCGCGGCCGAGGACTTCAACACCTATGGCGAAGCGGCACGCAAGCGGGGCATGAAGTTCTACCAGCACAACCACGCCGAGGAGTTCTCCTTCGCCACCGACAAGCCGAACGTCCGCCTCTACGACGTGCTGCTCGCCGAGACCGACCCCGATGCCGTGTACCTGGAGATGGACATCTACTGGGCCTTCTGCGCCCAGTTCCGCTTCGGCAAGCGGCCCGACGGCACCCCGGCCCCCTTCGAACCGCTCGACTACGTGCTCAAGCAGCCGCACCGCTATCCGCTGTTCCACGTCAAGGACGGTGTCCGCGACGAAAGCACTCGCGACGGCTACCGCATGTCGGACGTCGGGGACGGCGACATCGACTACAAGAAGTTCCTGTCGAAGGTGACCGCCCGCACCCACCACGGCAGGCGCTACCACCACTGGCAGACCGAGCACGACAACCCGGTCGAGTCCTACGCCTTCGCCCGCAAGTCGAGCGAGCACCTGCACTCGCTGCGCACCGGTCGCTGCGGCGACTGACCGCACAGGGATGGGGCCCTTCCACCGCTCGGTGGAAGGGCCCCATCCCGTATCGGGGAGTACCGGGGAGCGCGGACGCTAGGCCAGCGCGCCACGCGCGCGTGGCGCGCCCGGTTGCCGCAGCAGCAAGGAGAGGCCCGCCGCGACCAGCGACACCACACCGGCCGTCGTATAGGCGCCGATGTACCCCCAGGAGTCCACGACCATGGCGCCCATGCCGCCGCCGAACAGGCCGGAGACCAGCTTCGCGCTGTAGACCATGCCGTAGTTGGAGGCGTTGTTGTTCTCTCCGAAGTAGTCCGGTACGAGCGCCGTGAACAGCGGGTAGAACGCGCCCCCCGAGAAGCCGGAGAGGAAGGCGAAGAACAGGAACAGCGGCTGGTTGCCGATCTCGCCCGCCCACAGCACGCCGAACTGTGCCACCGCGAGCACCAGGCAGACGTAGGTCAGGGTCCGCTGTCTGCCGAGCCGGTCCGAGAGCCAGCCGACCACACCGCGCCCCGTGCCGTTGATCACCGACATCACGCCCATCGACGACGCCGCGATGAGCGGGCCGAAGCCCATCTCCTTCGCGAACGGCACCTGGAAGGAGATCCCGAAGATCGAGACGCCCGCGCAGCACAGCATGCACACCCACATCAAAGGGACCACTCCGGTGCGCAGAGCCTCTCCCGGAGTGAACTGCCGTGCGGCGGGCGGGTTCTTGGCCAGTGCCACGGCTGTGCGCGGGTCACCGTCGAGCCGCAACGGGTCGACTTCGGAGGGCCACCAGTTCTTCGGCGGATCCTTGAAGAAGAGGCCCGCCACCAGGGTCACGGCGAGCACGTAGAAGCCGACGAGATCGAGCACGGTCCGGTAGTTGGACGTGTCGAAGCCGTACGAGAACAGGAAGATGAAGGGCACCGCTCCGTAGGCGAAGGCTCCGTTGACGAAGCCCGTCTTGCCGCCGCGCCGCTCCGGATACCACTTGCCGACCATGTTCACGCAGGTCGAATAGATCAGTCCGGATCCGACGCCGCCCAGCAGGCCGAAGCCCGCCATCGCCGCCGCCACGTTCGGCGCGTGGCTGAGGCTGACGAAGCCGAGCAGCGAGAGGACCGAGCCCGTCAGCATCGCCGCTCTGCTGGTCAGGATGCCCTTCTCGCGCAGCTTTCCCGCGGGGAAGGAGACCGCGGCCTGGAAGAAGATCCAGACGCTGAGCACCCAGAAGGTGTTCGACGACGTCCAGTGGTGGGCCGCCGACAGGGTGTTCTCGGCCGCTCCGAAGGCGTACTCGAAGACGCTGATGGCGAGCATGGCGGCCCAGGGCAGCGCCACCATGGTCCAGCGTGGGCGGCCGAGGATCTCCCGGTCGCTCTCGCCGATGCGGTAGACGCGACCGCGCGCGTCCGTGACTTCTCGGTACGTCGCGTCGGGGTCTGCCGACGCGTGTCGTGCGGCGATGGGCTCCGCCGTCATGTCAAGCCATCTCCTCACCGATCGGGTGCGGGTTGGGTGCGATGTGCCGGGCCCGTGGCCTGCCCGGAGACTTCAGGAAGAGTGCGAGTACGGCCGAGGCGAGACCGATGGAACCGGCGATCACGAACGCGCCTTCGTAGTCCCAGGCGTTGACCACCACGCCTCCTACGCCGGAGCCGACCAGGCCCGAGATCAACTTCGAGCTGTAGACCATTCCGTAGTTGGTGGCGTTGTTGTTCTCACCGAAGTAGTCGGCCGTCATGGCCGCGAACAGGGGGAAGATCGCGCCGCCGCCGAAGCCGGAGACCATGGAGCAGAAGAGGAAGAACGGCATGCTCCCCATGGACCCGGAGATCAGCACGCCGAACTGGGCGGAGCCCAGGACGACGCAGACGATGACGAGGGTGTTGCGGCGGCCGTAGCGGTCGGAGATCCAGCCGATCACGCCGCGCCCCGTGCCATTGACGATCGCCTTCAGGGACATCGCCGTGGCCACGATTCCGCCCGCGAACCCCATGTCCTTGCCGAAGGGCACTTGAAAGGCGATCCCGAAGATATTGATCCCCGCCGTGCAGAGCAGACAGAACCACATCATCCAGAGCACAGGGGTGTGGGCGGCCTCCTTGGGGGTGTACTGCTTGACGGCGGGTGGGTTCTTCTCGAGGGCCCGCCGGATGCGAGGGTCCTGCGACACCTTCAGCGGGTCGACGTGTGAGGGCCACCATCCCTTGGGCGGGTCCTTGAAGAACCAGCCCGCGACGGCCACGACCAGCGCGCACAGGACGCCGACGGAGACCAGCACGCCTTGGTAGTTGCTCAGATCCATGTACGAGGTGAAGAGGAAGACGAAGGGCACGGAGCCATAGGCGAAGCCGCCGTTGACCATGCCGGTCTTGCCGCCCTTGCGCTCGGGGTACCACTTGCCGACCATGTTCACGCAGGTCGCGTAGACGAGACCGGCGCCGATGCCGCTGAACATGCCGAATCCGATATAGGCGAACGTCACATGCGGCGCATAAGCGAGCGAGACATAGCCGAGGACCGTGCCGAGCGCTCCGAGGAGCATCGCGTACCGTGCGGGCAGCCGCCCGCTCTCCCGCAGCTGCCCCGCGGGGAAGGCGACAGCGGCCTGGAAGAAGATCCAGACGCCCATCAGCCAGAAGATGTGCCCGCTGTTCCAAAGGTGCGCGTCGTGCAGGGTGTCCTCGGCGGAGGTGAACGCGTACTCCGACGAGCTGATGCCCATCATGCCCATCCATGGGAAGAGCACCATGGTCCATCGTGGTCGCCCCATGATGTCCCGGTCGGTCTCGCCGATCCGGTACAGACGGCCGTTGCGGTCCGTCACCTCTCTGAAGTGGACGGGAGCCGTGAGGTCGGTGGTTGTCATGTGTTGTCGCACCCCTTGCGTCGAATGAGCCGGCCAGCGCCCCCTGTCCGTTCCTTCATGCGCGCGCGGGTTCCGGGTCGGCCGACGCGCACCGTCGGCCGACCCCGCATCGGTCACCTCATCGATCGCCCCCCAACAGCCCCGCGGCCCTGGCCCACCGGTACTTCGCGCCGAGCGCGGCGACCGGCTTCTCCGTCGTGTACGGGTACGCCACGACGCCCCGCTCGAAGAGGTACTGGCAGGCCTCCTCCACCTCGACGTCGCCCGCGAGGGACGCCACCACGGGCTTCTCGATGCCGCGCTCGCGGAACTCCGCGATCACGCGGGCCGTGAGCTCGGCGAAGACCATGGGAGGGGTGACGATCGTGTGCCAGTAGCCGAGGACCAGGGCGTGGATGCGCGGATCCTCCAGGCCGAGCCTGATCGTCGCCTCGTACGTCGAGGGAGGCTCGCCCCCGGTGATGTCCACGGGATTGCCCGCGGCCCCGAACGGAGGGATGAACGCCTTGAAGGCCGCGTCCAGGTCCTCGGGGATGTCCATCAGCCGCAGACCGTTGTCGGTCACCGCGTCGGAGAGCAGCACGCCCGAGCCGCCCGCGCCCGTGATGATGACGATGTCGTCGCCCTGGGGAGTGGGCAGGACCGGCAACGCGCGCGCGTACTCCAGCATTTCGTTGAGCCCGGGCGCGCGGATCACACCTGCCTGCTTCAGGATGTCGTCGTACACGGCGTCGTCGCCCGCCAGGGCGCCCGTGTGTGATCCCGCGGCCTTCGCGCCCGCCGCCGTGCGCCCCGCCTTGAGGACCACGACCGGCTTCTTCGGAACGGTCGCCCGGGCGGCCTCCACGAAGGCGCGGCCGTCCTTGAGGTCCTCCAGGTGCATGGCGATGCACTGGGTGTTGGGGTCCTCGCCGAACCAGGTGAGCAGGTCGTCCTCGTCCAGGTCCGACTTGTTGCCGAGCCCGACGATCGCGGAAACACCCGTCTTCGTAGTGCGCGCGAAACCGAGGATGGCCATCCCGATGCCGCCCGACTGGCTGGTGAGGGCGACCCCGCCCTTCACGTCGTAGGGCGTGCAGAACGTGGCGCACAGGTCATGCCACGTCGAGTAGTAGCCGTAGATGTTCGGGCCGAGCAGCCGCACTCCGTGCCGCTCGCCGATCGCCACGATCTCTTCCTGGAGGGCGTGTTCGCCCGTCTCCGCGAAGCCCGAGGGGATCAGTACCGCGTTGGGTATGCCCTTGCGGCCCACTTCTTCCAGGGCTGAGGCCACGAACTTGGCGGGGATCGCGAAGACCGCCACATCCACCTCACCGGGAACGTCCGTGACACTCTTGTACGCCTTGCGGCCCAAGATGTCATCGGCCCTGGGGTTCACCGGATGGATCTCTCCGGAGAAGCCGCCGTCGATGAGGTTGCGCATCACCGAATTGCCGATCTTGCCCTGCTCGTTGGAGGCGCCGATGACGGCGACGGAGCGGGGCTGCATCAGGCGGCGCATCGAGGCGAGCATCTGCGCGCGCGTGTAGGTGCGCCGGGGTTTCGGGGCGCTTTCGGAGAGGATGATCCGGATGTCCGCCGCGATCGCGCTCTGCGGAGTGGCGATCACCGGGTTGAGGTCCACCTCGGCGATCTCGGGGAAATCGGTGACCAGTTGGGAGACCCGGCGGATCTGTTCGGCGATCGCCCACCGGTCCACCGGCGCCGCACCGCGCACCCCCCGAAGGATCTCCGCGGCCCGGATCGAGTCGAGCATCGAGAGGGCCTCGTCGGCGTCGACGGGCGCGAGACGGAACGTGACGTCCTTGAGGACCTCCACGAGGACGCCGCCGAGTCCGAAGGCGACGACCTTCCCGAAGGTGGGGTCCGTCACCGCCCCGACGATGACCTCCTGAGTCGAGGGACCGCTCGGCAGGAGCTCCTGCACCTGTACGCCCTCGATGCGGGCCTGTGGGGCGTATGCGCGGGCGTTCTCGACGATCCGACAGAAGGCCGCCCGCACGTCGGCCGGGCCCTCCACGCCGACCACCACGCCGCCCGCGTCGGTCTTGTGCAGGATGTCGGGGGAGACGATCTTCATGACGACAGGACCGTCGAAGCGGGCGGCGTGCGCCACGGCCTCCTCGACATCGGCCGCCAGCTCCTCGCCCGGTACGGCGATTCCGTAGGCGTCCGCGATCACCTTGCCCTCGGGGGCCGTCAGGGACGTGCGTCCCTCGGCGCGCACCGAGTCGAGGAGCGTACGCACCCGCAGCACGCGGTCTTCGGCCATCAATCAGATCACTCCGTTCGACTTGAGCAGGCGCAGTTCCTCGTCGCCGAGGCCGAGCTCCCCGATGAACACCTCCGCGTTGTGCTCGCCGAGCAGCGGCGAACTGATCACGTCCACGGGGGAGTCGGAGAGCTTCAGCGGGGAGCCGACGGTGGTGAACGTGCCGCGTTCGGGGTGGGGGACCTCGACAACCATCTCGTTGGCGACCAGCGAGGCGTCCTCGATGATCTCCTTGGTGGAGAGGATCGGACCGCACGGGATGTTGTGGGCGTTGAGCCGCTCCAGGACGTCCCACTTGGGCAGCGTCGAGGACCACTCCTCGATCAGCTGGAACATCTTGCCGAGCTTGGGAAGGCGCGCCTCCGGAGTCGCCCAGTCGGGGTCGTCCGACAGTTCCGGGCGCCCGATGAGCTCGGTGATCGGCTGCCAGCCCACGGGCTGCACGATGACGTACACGTAGTCGTTGGGGCCGCCGGGAGCGCACTTGACGGCCCATCCGGGCTGCCCGCCGCCGGAGGCGTTGCCGGAGCGGGGGACCTCGTCACCGAAGTCCTCGTTCGGGTACTCGGCGAGCGGTCCGTGCGCGAGCCGCTGCTGGTCGCGCAGCTTGACCCGGCACAGGTTGAGCACGGCGTGCTGCATGGCCACGTTCACGCGCTGTCCGCGGCCGGTGTTCTCGCGCTGGAAGAGGGCGGCGAGGATGCCGGCCACGGCGTGGATGCCCGTTCCGGAGTCACCGATCTGGGCACCGGTGGCGAGCGGTGGACCGTCCTCGAAGCCCGTGGTCGACATGGAGCCGCCCATGGCCTGGGCGACCACTTCGTAGGCCTTGAAATTCGTGTAGGGGCCGTCTCCGAAGCCCTTGATCGAGGCGTAGACGATGCGCGGGTTGATCTCCTGGATGCGGTCCCAGGTGAAGCCCATCCGGTCCACGGCGCCCGGGCCGAAGTTCTCGACCATCACGTCGGAGCGCCGGATCAGCTCGGTGAGGAGCTCCTTGCCGCGCTCGGTCTTGGTGTTGAGGGTGATGCTCCGCTTGTTGCAGTTGAGCATCGTGAAGTACAGCGAGTCGACGTCGGGGAGGTCGCGCAGCTGTTTGCGCGTGATGTCCCCGGACGGCGCCTCCAGCTTCACCACATCCGCGCCGAGCCAGGCGAGCAGCTGGGTGGCCGAGGGGCCGGACTGGACGTGCGTCATGTCGAGGACGCGGATGCCTTCAAGAGCCTTGGTCATGGCCGTCAGGGCTCCTCACTTGTACATGGTCTGGTTCATGGTTCCGGGGGCGTACGCGTCCGGGTCGACCCAGACGTTGATGAGCGAGGGCTTGCCGGACTCGCGTGCGCGGCGCAGCGCGGGGCCGATGTCGGCGGGGTCGCGGACCTCTTCGCCGTGGCCGCCGAGCATCTGGGCGAACTTGTCGTAGTGGACGTCGCCGAGGGTGTTGCCGACCCGCTCGCGTTGCTCGCCGTACTTGGCCTTCTGGCCGTAACGGATCTGGTTCATCGAGGAGTTGTTGCCGACGATCCCGACGAAGGGCAGGTCGTAGCGCACCAGGGTCTCGAAGTCCCAGCCGGTGAGGCTGAAGGCGCCGTCTCCGAAGAGGGCCACCACTTCCTTGTCGGGCCGTGCCTGCTTCGCGGCGAGCACGAAGGGGATGCCGACGCCGAGCGTGCCGAGCGGTCCCGGGTCCATCCAGTGTCCCGGCGACTTGGGCTGGACGACCTGTCCGGAGAAGGTGACGATGTCGCCGCCGTCGCCGATGTAGATGGAGTCTTCGGTAAGGAAGTCGTTGATTTCGCTGACCAGGCGGTACGGGTGGATGGGTGAGGCGTCGGAGCGCAGGCTCGGGAGCCGCTTCTCGATGGCGATCTGTTCGGCGGCGCGCAGCTCGTCGAGCCACTCCTTGCGCTGGGACGCCCCTCCGTTGAGACGTCCGGACGCGGCCTCGGTCACCGACTTGAGGATGAGCCCGGCGTCTCCGACGATGCCCAGATCGATGTCCCTGTTCTTGCCGACGGTGCGGTAGTCGAGGTCGATCTGGACGACGGTGGCGTCCGGAGAGAGCCGTTTTCCGTATCCCATGCGGAAGTCGAAGGGGGTGCCCACGATGACGATGAGGTCGGCGTTGGAGAAGGCGTAGCGCCGCGAGAGCTGGAAGTGGTGCGGGTCCCCTGGCGGCAGGGTGCCGCGCCCGGCGCCGTTCATGTAGGCGGGCACGTTGAGGGTGCGTACGAGGTCGACGGCGGCTTCGGTGCCGCGGGTCGTCCACACCTGGCTGCCGAGCAGGATCGCCGGCTTCTCCGCGTGCACGAGGAGGTCGGCGAGCTTCTCGACGGCCTCGGGGTCGCCCGCCGAGCGGGTCGACGCGCGGTACTGCCCGGCCTGGGGGACACGGGCCTTGTCGACCGGCACCTTGGCGTCGAGGACGTCGCGGGGTATCTCCAGGAAGGAAGGGCCCGGAGCGCCGTGGTAGCACTCGCGGAACGCCATCGACACCATGTCCGCCGCGCGGGCCGTGTCCGGCACGGTCGCCGCGAACTTGGTGATCGGCGTCATCATGTCGACGTGCGGCAGGTCCTGGAGGGAGCCCATCTTGTGCTGGGTGTGGGCCCCTTGGCCGCCGATCAGCAGCATGGGGGACTCGGCGCGGAAGGCGTTGGCGACACCGGTGACGGCGTCGGTCGTGCCGGGTCCCGCCGTCACCACCGCACAGCCCGGCTTGCCCGTGATGCGCGCGTAGCCGTCGGCCGCGTGGGCCGCGACCTGTTCATGGCGTACGTCGACGACGTCGATGCCCTCGTCGACGCAGCCGTCGTAGATGTCGATGATGTGGCCGCCGCAGAGGGTGTAGATGACCTCCACGCCCTCCGCTTTGAGTGCTTTGGCGACCAGGTGCCCACCGGAGATGTGGTTCTGGCTGTTGTCGTCGGGCATGGCGAAGTCCTGTCCCTTCGTAGGGGAGTTGGAGTGCGCTCGCACGTTCGCGGAGTGCTCTCGCGGTAGATTGCATACAGTCGACGAATACTGTATGAAGCTTGTTATCCCGCATCCGTTGAGTGGTGTCCAGGGGGCGTGCGGCACTTTTAGTCAGGAGCCGAAATGGACCTGTTCGAACACCAGGCAAGGCAACTCTTCGAAGAGCACGGCATCTTGGTGCCGCGCGCCGAGGTCGTCGACACGGCCGAGGAGGCCCGCGTGGCCGCGGCTCGCCTCGGAGGCCGAGTCGTCGTAAAGGCCCAGGTCAAGACCGGTGGACGCGGCAAGGCAGGCGGCGTGAAGCTCGCCGCGGATCCCGCGGCCGCCCACATCACGGCACGGCAGATCCTCGGCATGGACATCAAGGGCCACACCGTGCGCTCGGTGATGGTGGCCCAACCCGTCGACATCGAAGCCGAGTTCTACGTCTCCTACGTGCTGGACCGCGCCGCGGGGTGTTTCCTCGCGATCGCCTCGGCCGAGGGAGGCATGGAGATAGAGGAGGTGGCGGCCGAGCGCCCCGAGGCCGTGGCGCGCCTGGCGATCGACCCGGTGGAAGGAGTGACGCCGACGAGGGCCGCCGAGATCGCGGCCGCCGCCGGACTCCCTGCCGACGCAGCGGACACTCTGGTCAAACTCTGGCGCGTTCTGATCCGTGAAGACGCCCTCCTGGTGGAGGTCAACCCGCTCGTGCGGACCACCCAGGGGGAGATCCTCGCCCTCGACGGCAAGATCACGCTCGACGACAACGCGCGCTTCCGACAGGAACGCTGGGGCGCGGAGCGCGAGACGTACGACGAGGAGCTGGAAGCCACGGCCGCGGCCAAGGGACTCAACTACGTGAAGCTCGACGGCGACGTCGGCATCATCGGCAACGGCGCGGGGCTCGTCATGTCGACCCTCGACGTCGTCGCGGGCTGCGGCGCCCGCCCCGCCAACTTCCTCGACATAGGAGGAGGCGCCTCGGCCCAGATCATGGCCGACGGCCTCTCCGTGATCCTCTCCGACCCCTCGGTCACCGCCGTCTTCGTGAACGTCTTCGGTGGCATCACCGCCTGCGACGCCGTCGCCGACGGCATCGTCCAGGCCCTGGAATCGGTACGGCTGACCAAACCCCTTGTCGTCCGCCTCGACGGCAACAACGCGGTGCGCGGCCGCGCCATCCTCGACGCCCGCGCCCACCCCCTCGTCCAGCAGGCCACCACCATGGACGGCGCCGCACGGCGCGCCGCCGAACTCGCCCACTAGGGAAGGACCGTCATGGCGATCCACCTCACCAAGGAGAGCAAGGTCCTCGTCCAGGGCATGACCGGCGCCGAGGGCATGAAGCACACCCGCCGCATGCTCGCCGCGGGCACCGACGTCGTCGGCGGCGTCAACCCCCGCAAGGCGGGCCGCAGCGTCGACTTCGACGACCGTGCCGTCCCCGTCTTCGGCTCCGTGCGCGAGGGCATCGACGCCACGGGAGCAGACGTCACGGTCGTCTTCGTGCCGCCCGCCTTCACCAAGGCGGCCGTCGTCGAGGCCGCCGACGCGGGCATCGGGCTCGCCGTCGTCATCACCGAGGGCGTCCCCGTCCACGACTCCGTCGCCTTCCTCTCGTACGCGAAGGAGCGCGGCACCCGCGTCATCGGGCCCAACTGTCCCGGTTTGATCACGCCCGGCCAGTCCAACGCGGGCATCATCCCTGCCGACATCACCAAGCCGGGCCGCGTCGGCCTCGTCTCCAAGTCCGGCACGCTCACCTACCAACTCATGTACGAGCTGCGCGACATCGGCTTCTCCACCTGCGTCGGCATCGGCGGCGACCCCGTCATCGGCACCACGCACATCGACTGCCTCGCCGCCTTCGAGGACGACCCCGACACCGAACTGATCGTCCTCATCGGTGAGATCGGCGGCGACGCCGAGGAACGCGCCGCCGCGTACATCAAGGAATCCGTCACCAAGCCCGTCGTCGCCTACATCGCCGGGTTCACCGCGCCCGAGGGCAAGACGATGGGCCACGCGGGCGCGATCGTCTCCGGCTCCTCCGGCACCGCGCAGGCCAAGAAGGCCGCTCTGGAGGCCGTCGGCGTACGCGTGGGCAACACCCCGACCGAGACGGCGCGGTTGGTGCTCGGCCTCCTGTGATTCCTTCCCGCCCCGACCGTGCACCGTGAGCGGAGACCACCAGATGACATCCCTCAGCACCTCCCGCGAAGCCGCGGGCGACGCACTCGTCCTCAAGGCAGGCACCGCCTGGACCGACGCCTGGCAGCGCTGTCTCACGACGGCGCCCGAGGCCTTCCGCGACGACCGCGTCCTGAACCTCTGGAACGGCACCTGGCAGGCCGACGGCAGGCCCTTGCCCGCCACCAACCCCGTCGACGGCACCCCCATCGCGGGCCCGCCGCGGCTCGACGCGGGCACCGCCCGCCAAGCCGTACGCGCCGCACTGGACCAGCACCGCGCCTGGCGCCACCTCGCCCTGCCCGAACGGCGTGCCCGCGTCGCGGCGACCCTCGACTCCCTCACCCAGCACCGGGAGTTGCTCGCACTCCTCCTCGTCTGGGAGATCGGCAAGACGTGGCGCCTCGCGCAGGCCGACGTCGACCGGGCCATCGACGGCGTGCGCTGGTACGTCGACGGCATCGATGCCATGGTCGAGGGCAGGGCACCGCTCGAAGGTCCCGTCTCGAACATCGCGAGCTGGAACTATCCGATGAGCGTGCTCGTTCACACCATGCTGGTACAGGCATTGGCAGGAAACGCGGTCATCGCCAAGACCCCGACCGACGGCGGCGTCGCCTGCCTCACCCTCGCGTGCGCCCTCGCCGCCCGCGAAGGAGTGCCCCTCACCCTCGTCAGCGGCAGCGGCGGCGAGCTGTCCGAAGCACTCGTGCGCGCGCCCGAGATCGGCTGCGTCTCCTTCGTCGGCGGCCGTGACACGGGCGCGGCGGTGGCCACGGCCGTCGCCGACCTCGGCAAGCGGCACATCCTCGAACAGGAAGGACTCAACACCTGGGGCATCTGGAACTACAGCGACTGGGACGCGCTCGGCGCCGTCGTCCCCAAGCTCTTCGACTACGGCAAGCAGCGCTGCACCGCGTACCCGCGCTTCGTCGTGCAGCGCGCGCTGTTCGACGAGTTCCTCGGGGCGTACCTCCCGGCGGTCCGTACCGTACGCGTGGGGCATCCGCTCGCCGTCGCCCAGCCCGACGACACCTTCCCCGAACTCGACTTCGGCCCGCTCATCAACGCGGCCAAGGCCAAGGAGCTCACCGACCAGGTCACCCAGGCCGTCGACCGGGGCGCCGTCCCGCTCCACCGGGGCGAAACGGCGAAGGGCCGCTTCCTGCCCGGCCAGGACACCGGCGCGTACGTCCATCCCGTCACTCTCCTCAACCCGCCACCGTCCTCCCCGCTGCACCACGCGGAGCCGTTCGGCCCGGTCGACACGATCGTCCTGGTCGACACGGAGGCCGAGCTGCTCGCCGCCATGAACGCGTCGAACGGCGCGCTCGTCGCCACGCTCTCCACCGACGACCCGGCGACGTACGAACGCCTCGCGCCCCAGATCCGGGCGTTCAAGACGGGCAGGGGAAAGCCGCGCTCGCGCGGTGACCGCGATGAGCTCTTCGGCGGCTTCGGCGCGTCCTGGCGCGGTGCCTTCGTCGGCGGCGAGCTCCTGGTGCGCGCCGTCACGCAGGGCTCGGCGGGGGAGCGGGCGCCCGGGAACTTCCCGAGCTACCACCTCATGGCGTGACGTCGTGACGTAAGGGGCCCCGGTCCCTCCTGCCTGGTCCGTCAGGGCTCAGCCGATGCCCTGGCGGTCCGGCAGGAGCGCGAACGTGCGGTCCGCGGCTTCCGGGACCGAGCGTTCCACGGCCTGCGCGAGGAGCTCCCGGTGGCGTAGCAGTGGCTCGCGGCGCTCGGCGGGGGCGAGCAGCAGCAGGTCGTCGAGCCCCGCCACCATGCGCCGCGTCACCTGCGGATTGCCGACCGCGCACCCTCGGATCTCGGCGAACCCGAGATCGACGAGGGCGGTCCAGTCCGGCACCGACTGCACGAGGCGCATCTCCCCGCGCCGGTCGCGGTGGCCGAGTGCGCCCAGCGGATAGGGGGCGATCGACGCGAGGAACTGCACGATGCGGTCCAGGGCCTGTACGGCGGTGGTCGGATCGTTCACCGCGGGTGACAGGGCACGCAGCGCGATGTCGGACAGCTGCCGCAGACCGAAGGCGAGGTCCTGGTGGAAGGTCCGCTCCACCCCGACGGAGACCGTGTAGCTCAGGGCGCGCCGCGTTGGTGCCGCCCCGCCGTGCACCGTGAAGACCGGCGTCCCCGGCACCACGAAGTCGCCGATCCGGGGGATCAGCCGCAGGACGACGCCCTGGCGCCGGGCGGCGCGCACGGTCCGCGCGATGTTCACGTCGCGCAGCACGCCCGCCCTGCCGTGGTGGGTGATCCGCGCCGTCTCGGGACCCAGCTGTTCGGTGTCCACGGGGAGGTCGGTCGGCTGTTTCACCGCCACCCGGAACGACTCCCGGGCGATCCGGTCGATGACGAAGCCGATCCGCATCATCCGGACCGTCCCGTTCACATAGGCCACGAACAGCAGCAGGCTCAGGAGCACCATGACCATCGCGAGGACCGACTCGATCAGCGGCACGGTCGTCACGAGCCGTGGATCCTGCTCGCTGTCGAACGACGTCAGCGTCAGCAGGGAGAACAGGAACGTCGCCATGAAGACCGTCAGGGTGGCCTTGGTGATCCGCGACCGGACGTAGAGCCGCACCACCCGGGGGCTGAACTGGCCGCTGGCCATCTGCACGGCCACCAGCGAGATGCTGAAGACGACACCGATGAAGGTCATCATCGCGCTGCCGATGGTGCTGATCACAGCCTTCGCGTCGTCCGCGATGCCGATCAGGTCCTTGATCGTGTCGTAGTCCTCGTCGGTCCGCAGCGCGTCCACGAGCTGCGTGTCCAGCTGCGCCGCGAGCAGCCAGAGGATCATGATCCCCACGAGCCCCGCCGTCGGCGCGAACCACATGGTGTCCCGCAGATGCTCGCGCAGCGGGGACAGGACGCGGGGCCGCCGCACCTTCACACCGTCCAGCGCCCCGGCCATTCCGGTAATCAACCCGTCACTCATGGTGAGACTCTAGGCGGGGTGACGCGGCCCACCGCGTAGCCCACGGTCAAGGGCGGATACGCAGGTGAAAGGCACTCCGAAACCTTGGTATTGTTGTCCATGTCGCCACGGGGAACACCCCAGGGCGGCAGACACCTGGTCCGGGTGGCGGAATGGCAGACGCGCTAGCTTGAGGTGCTAGTGCCCTTTATCGGGCGTGGGGGTTCAAGTCCCCCCTCGGACACCATGCAGTACAGCACGAGTGCTGGCCGATCTTCGGCCAGCACTCGTTTGCG
Organism: Streptomyces kanamyceticus; assembly: GCF_008704495.1. Lineage (NCBI taxonomy): Bacteria > Bacillati > Actinomycetota > Actinomycetes > Kitasatosporales > Streptomycetaceae > Streptomyces > Streptomyces kanamyceticus. The sequence continues at coordinate 1,411,367 of NZ_CP023699.1, read as the reverse complement.
TTTCGCGGCCGCCGTCGACCGTCGACCGGGGTTGTGGGCCTCAGGTGGCGGGCGTCATGTCGTTCTTCAGTGTCCGCGTGATTTGGCTGACCCGTTGGAAGCGGCGGTCGGCGGCGAGCTCGGCGAACGTGTAGTACTCCATCTGGATCGTGCCGCCGGCCTTGAGCGATCCCTCGAAGGTGAGGCGGACGGCCAGGGTGTCGCCGCTCCGCAGGGCCTCGTGGACCGTGTACTGGACGCTCTCGAAGGTCTGGCTCGCGGCGGGGGCGTGCGCGGCCAGTGCCGCTCGGTCCGTCTCCGTGCCGTCGGTGACCTGGACGAAGTCCGGGGTGTAGAAGCGGTCGATGTTCCGCGCGGGATCCCCGCCCCCGAAGATGACCTCCTTCGCGTACGAGGTGAAGAAGTTGCTGGCGAATTCCTCGGGGGTGGTGCCGAGATCGACGGGCATGCCGTTCCTTTCGTTCCTGTCGGCCGGATACCCTCCCTAGGTATATACCCGAACTTCCTTGTGAACCAGTGGTGTTGAGGGTATCCAGGTCCGTGTAGTGCACCGAGGTATCGACGACAGGAGTAGCTCATGGCCTCCCCTGCAACTCCCCATGGTGAAGCTTCCGCGACAGGGGGCGTCACTGTGACCTACCTGGTCGAGGGCATGGTCTGCGGGCACTGTGCCGCTGCCGTGACCGAGGTGCTCACCGGCCTTGATGGGGTGCGCGACGTGAACATCGATGTCCAGGGCGGTCGTGTGTCCGTCGGCTCCGAGCGTGAGCTCGAGGAGGGGGCGGTCAACCAGGCCCTCGACGACATCGGGTATGAATTGGCGGGCCGCGCCTGAGGGGCCGCGTTTTGATCCGGGTCGGTTGCCGGCCCGGACGGCTCCCGGTGCGAGTTCGTCGAGGGGTGCGACAGCCTCTCGGGGTCAGCCCTTGACGCTGCGCGTGATCTGGTCGATGTGGACGAACCTGCCGTCGTCCGTCATCTCGCAGAACATGTGGACGTCGTTCTCCGTCTCCTCGCCCCGCTTGGTGACGGCGCGGATCACGAAGCGGGCCGCGAGGCGGTTGCCGTCCATGACGGCTTGGAGTACTTCGTAACTGCCGCTCACGACGCTCTTCTTCACCGGGCGGATGTGCTTGATGAGGCGGTCCCGGTCGATCTTGATTCCGTCGCTCACCTGAAGGAAGCCGGGCGCGTAGTAGCGGTCGATGACCTCGCCCGCGTCCTCTTCGCTGAAGAGCTCGTGCTGGAAGTTGTTGTAGAGCTTCTCGAGAAAGGCCCGCGGGTCGGCCGTGATGGTGGCGTCCATGATGCTCCTCGGTACTCCGGGGGGGTATGTGCGCGACGCGGTCAGTAAATCAGGGGGCAGGGAGGCCCTGCAACCACACCGGACACCGACGTCTCAGGCGGTGCCGTCCCGCGCCCACAGTGACCGCACGTGCCCCAGATGCCGGGCCATGCACCGCTCCGCGCCCGCCGCGTCGCCCGCCAGCATCAGGTCGAGGAGCTCGATGTGCTCCTCGGCCGACGGGGTCAGCTGGTCGCGTTCGTCCAGGGCCGTGAGGCCGTAGAGGCGGGAGCGCTTGCGGAGGTCGCCGACCGTTTCGACCAGGCGGTCGTTGCCGGAGAGGGCCAGGAGTGAGAGGTGGAAGCGGCGGTCGGCCTCCAGGTAGCCGATGAGGTCGTGGTCGCGGGCGGCGCGGACGATCTCCTCGGCGACCGGGCGCAGCACCTCCAGGTCCTCGCGGGCCGCGGTGCGGGTGATCCGGCCGATCATGGGGACCTCGATCAGGCCGCGGATCTCGGTGAACTGGTCGAGGTCGCGTTCATTGACCTCCGTGACCCGGAAGCCCTTGTTGCGGACGGGCTCGACCAGGCCCTCGCGGGCCAGGTCGAGCATCGCCTCGCGCACCGGGGTCGCCGAGATGCCGAAGTCCTCGGCGAGGCCGGGCGCCGAGTAGATCTCGCCGGGACGCAGCTCTCCGGAGATCAGGGCGGCGCGCAGGGCGTGGGCGACCTGGTCGCGCAGCCGCTCCCTGGTGGTGATGAGGTTCTTCTGCTTCAGGTGCCCCATGGTGTCCCCTCCGGTGTTCCCGCCGTGCTCGCCCACCGGCCCCGGGCTCGTCGCGGAGTCGTTGCGGATCACCAAAGTACAATGTCACGTTGTCAGTTGGGCCCCTCGGGCAGGAAGTGGTAAGCGCCGGTCAGAGGCGGAAGCCCGCGGGGAACGGGTCGTCCGGGTCCAAGAAGTACTGGGCCGTGCCGGTGATCCACGCCCTGCCGGTGATCTGCGGGACGACCGCGGGGAGTCCGGCCACCGTCGTCTCCTCGGTCAGTCGGCCCGTGAACTCCGTCCCGATGAAGGACTCGTTGACGAAGTCGCGGTCCAGGGGGAGTTCGCCACGGGCGTGCAGCTGTGCCATCCGAGCCGAGGTGCCCGTGCCGCACGGGGAGCGGTCGAACCAGCCCGGGTGGATGGCCATGGCGTGGCGGGAGCGGTGCGCGTCCGATCCGGGGGCGGCCAGGTACACGTGTTTCACCCCCGCTATCTCCGGTTGTTCGGGGTGGACGGGGCGCTCCGGCGAGTCGTTGATCGCCGCCATGACGGCGAGGCCCGCAGCGAGCAGGTCGTCCCCCCGCTCGCGGTCGAACGGCAGCCCCAGCGCTTCGAGGTGCACGAACGCGTAGAAGTTCCCGCCGAACGCCAGGTCGTACGTCACCGTGCCGTGTCCCGGCACCTCGACCTTGCGGTCCAGGGCGACGCTGAAGGCGGGGACGTTGGTGAGGGTGACGGACTTCGCCGCGCCGTCCCGTACGTCCACGTCGACGGAGACCAGACCCGCGGGCGTGTCCAGGCGGACCGTGGTGACCGGCTCGGTGACCTGGACCATGCCGGTCTCGACCAGGACGGTGGCCACGCCGATCGTGCCGTGGCCGCACATCGGCAGCAGGCCCGACACCTCGATGTAGAGGACGCCGTAGTCGGCGTCGGGGCGGGTCGGGGGCTGGAGGATCGCGCCGCTCATCGCGGAGTGGCCGCGGGGCTCGTACATCAGGAGCGTCCGCAGGTGGTCCAGGTGCTCGATGAAGTGCAGCCTGCGTTCGGCCATCGTGGCGCCGGGGATGACCCCGACGCCGCCGGTGATCACCCGCGTGGGCATGCCCTCGGTGTGTGAGTCGACGGCGTGGAAGACGTGCCGGGTGCGCATGGAACTCCCTTCGGAGGGTGGGTGGTTGGCACGGGCGTCGGTCAGTGGTGGCCCGCCGCCCGCGCCTTCTCGGTGGCCGCGCGGACCGCGGCCTCCACCTGGCCCGTCAGCGGGGTGCGCGGCGGGCGCGTCGGGCCGCCGCGCAGGCCCACGATGTCCATCGACAACTTGATGGCCTGCACGAACTCCGTCTTGGAGTCCTGGCGCAGGAGCGGGTGCAGTGCGCGGTACAGGGGGAGTGCCGTGGTCAGGTCCCCGGCGCAGGCCGCGTGGTAGAGCTCGGCGCAGGTGGCGGGGAAGGCGTTCGGGTAGCCCGCGATCCAGCCGACCGCGCCCGCGACGGCCAGTTCCAGCAGGACGTCGTCCGCGCCGATCAACAGGTCGAGATCGGGGGCGAGTTCGGCGATCTCGTACGCCCTGCGCACATCGCCGCTGAACTCCTTCACCGCGACCACGGATCCTTCGGCGTGGAGCTGGGCGAGCAGGGAGGGGACCAGGTCGACCTTCGTGTCGAGCGGGTTGTTGTACGCGACCACGGGCAGCCCGGCGCGGGAGACCTCGGCGTAGTGGGCACGCACGGCGTCGTCATCGGCGCGGTAGGCGTTCGGCGGCAGCAGGAGCACGGAGCCGCAGCCCGCCTCCGCGGCCTGTTCGGCCCAGCGGCGGGACTCCGCGCTGCCGTAGGCGGAGACGCCCGGCATCACGCGGGCGCCGTCGCCTGCCGCCTCGACGGCGGTACGGACCACGTGGGCGCGCTCGTCGGGGGTGAGGGTCTGGTACTCGCCGAGGGAGCCGTTGGGGACGACCCCGTCGCAGCCGTTCGCGATGAGGTGGCGGACGTGCTCGGCGTACGCGTCGTGGTCGACGGAGAGGTCGTCGCGCAGGGGCAGCGCGGTGGCGACCATGATGCCGCGCCAGGGTCGGTCCGTGGTCCAGGTGGCAGAGGTCATGAGGCGTGCCCTTCTGTGGCGTCCGGAGCGGTGGTGCCCGGAGCGGTGACGTCCGGAGCTGTGACGTCCGGTGCGGGGAGGGAAGCGAGTGTGCCGAGCGGGATCGGGGTGGACAGGGGGAGTCGGGGCGGTGGTGGCGGGGGAGTGGTGGCGGTGGCGGCCAGGCAGGTCACGGCCGGGTCGCACATGCGGCCCTGGCACCAGCCCATGCCCGCCCTGGTGAGGAGCTTGACGGTGCGGGCGTCGCGCGCGCCGTACTCGGTGACCGCCTCGCGTACGCGGCCCGCGGGCACCTCCTCGCAGCGGCACACGTCCGTGTCGTCCCTGAGCCACTGCGTCCAGCCCGGGCCCGGCGCGTGCGCGAGCGCCATCGCCTCGGCGAAGGCGCGCATGCGGTCGCGGCGGCGGCGCAGGGCGCGGAGGGCGCCGATGCCGGGCAGGGGGCGGGCGGTGTGGTCGCCGCCGCGCGACGCGGGACGGCGGCCGGTCAGGCGCGCGGAGATCGCGAGAGCCGCCAAGGCCCCTTCTGTGAAAGCCAGTTGGACGCCGCCGACGCCGCCTGTCTCGCCCGCGGCCCACATGCCCCGCAACGAGGTCTCCTGCAGAGGGCTCAGGGCGAGGGCGTGCGTGCCGTCGGCGGTGCGGCGCGTGGCGCAGCCCAGGGCGGTCGCCGTTTCGATCCGCGGGATCAGGCCGTGCCCTACGGCCAGGGCGTCACAAGGGACGCGGCGGGCCGTGCCCGGTACCGGACGCCAGTCGCGGTCGAGCCGCGCGACCGTCACCGCCTCCACCCGGTCCGTGCCGTGCGCCTCGATCACCGCACTGCGGGTGCGGAACCGGACCCGGTGGCGTAGCAGGGCCGTCCCGTGGAGCGCCGCCTCCGCCAACTTCCCTGGATTCGCGGCGAGTACGCCGGGGTTCCTGGCGTATCCGAGATAGCCCGACGCCTCGATCACCTCGGGGACGCGCGCGCCCGCGGCGGTGAGCGAGGAGGCCGCGGCGAGCAGGAGCGGACCGCTGCCCGCGACGACGATGCGCCGACCGGGCAGCGCGAGGCCGGACTTGAGCATCGCCTGGGCGCCGCCCGCGCCGACCACGCCCGGCAAGGTCCAGCCGGGAAAGGGGAGTTGACGTTCGTACGCGCCGGTCGCGAGGAGGACGGCGCGGCCGCGTACGGTCACCGGGAGCCGGTCGTCGCCGTCCGCGCCGTCCTCTCCGGTGAGGGCGTGTGCCGTCCAGTCGGTCTCGGACTCGCGCGTCACTGTCCAGACGTGGTGGTGGAAGAAGCGGTCCACCCCGCAGGATGTGAGGCGGTCGCGCAGTGCCGCGAAGGCGGGCCAGTCGTGGTGCAGGGCCTCGGGGCGGGCCGCGCCCGTGGCGGGATGCGGCTGTCGGTAGAACTGGCCGCCCGGTCCGGGCGCCGCGTCCAACAGTGCTACGCGCAGGCCCAGTTCGGCGGCGGTGACGGCGCCCGCGAGGCCTGCGGGTCCCGCGCCGATGACCACCAGGTCGTACGGTTCACGTATCTCAGAGGTCGTAGGGGTATCAGGTGTCGAGCCCGGCATGGCCGTGTCCTTCCTGGGTGGTGACCGCGTCGCCGGGGCGTGCGGTGACCAGGCAGGCCCTCCTGTTGGGGCGGCCGTTGACGGTGGCCAGGCAGTCGTAGCACTGCCCGATGCCGCAGAACGCGCCACGCGGGCGGCCGCCGACGCGGGTGGTGCGCCACGCGAGGATCCCGGCGGACCAGAGCGCGGCGGCGATGGACTGGCCCGGCAGGGCGGTGAGCGTGCGTCCGTCGAAGGTGAACTCGAAGGCGGTGCCGGTCGCGGCGCCCACGAGGTCGGCGGGGGTCCGCTCGGGTTGGATGCTCATGCCGTGGCCGACTCCTCGGTGAAGCGTTCGGGCGCGAATGGTGCTGGATCCAGCGGAAGTTGATGACCCATCAATTGCGCCGCGATGAGCAGACCCGTCGCCGGGGCGAGGCCGATGCCCGCGCCTTCGTGTCCGCAGGCGTGGAAGAGGCCGGGGACGCGCGGGTCGGGGCCGATCGCCGGGAGGTGATCGGGGAGGTAGGGGCGGAACCCCGCGTACGTCCTGATCGCCCGCACCTCCGCGAGGACCGGGAACAGCCGGGTCGCCTGGGCCGCGAGGCGCCGCAGCACCTCCACCGACAACGCCCGGTCGAAGCCCACGCGTTCACGGCTCGCCCCGATGAGTACGGGACCGGCGGGGGTGCCCTCCACCACGGCGGAGGTCTGCAGGGCCGCGGAGCCGCTCGCCACGTCGGCGACGTAGTCGGCGGAGTACACCTTGTGCCGTACGACGCGGGGCAGTGGCTCGGTGACCAGGACGAATCCGCGCCGGGGCAGGACCGGTAGGTCGACTCCCGCCAGGCGGGCGACGTGTCCGCCCCAGGTGCCCGCCGCGTTCACCACGTGGGGCGCGAGGAGGTCGCCCGTGGGTGTGCGCACGCCGCGTATCTGGCCGCGGGGGCCCTTGAGGAAGCCGGTGACCTCTTCACCGAGCCGCAGCGTCAACTTGTGCGTTGCCGCTGCCCGCAGGAGGTGCGCGGCGGCGAGGGCGGGCTGTACCTGGGCGTCCTGCGGGTAGTGGAAGCCGCCCGCGAGGTCGGGGGCGAGGTGCGGTTCGAGGTCGGCGAGGCGGTCGTGCGGCACCTCGTACGTCTCGACACCTGCCCGTGTCTGGCCCGCGGCGAAGTCGCGCAGTGCCGACAGGTCCGCCTCGGTCGACGCGACGACGACGCCGCCCTTCGTCTCGTACTCGATGGCGGGCGGTAGTTCCTTCGCCAGATCGCACCACAACTGGGAGGAAATCAGGGCGAGTTCGAGTTCCGGTCCCGGTTCCTTGTCGGATACGAGGAGGTTGCCCTCGCCCGCACCGGTGGTGCCGCCCGCGACGGGGCCGCGGTCGATCACGGTGACGTTCAGGCCGGAGCGGGTGGCGTAGTAGGCGCAAGCGGCGCCGACCACGCCCGCGCCGACAACGATCAGATCTGGGCGTTCCGAGGGGGTTCTCGTGAGCACGGCAGTAATATTTCACATGGCACAGGGGCTGCCAAGTACCTGTGCAGAGAAGGAAGTTCGCGCGGGTCGATCAGTCGCGGCGCTGATGCGTGCCCGGGGTGTAGCCGAGGGAGCGCCGGAAGACGTCGATGAACGCGCTGGTGGACGACCAGCCGCAGCGGTGCGCGACCGTGGTGACCGGCATGCCGTCGGCCAGCATGCGCAGGGCGTGGTACAGGCGCAGTTGGGTGCGCCACTGCGGGAAGGTCATACCCAGTTCGCGGCGGAAGAGTCGGCTGAGGGTGCGCTCGCCAGCCCCCGCCTCGGCGGCGAGGGCGGCGAGGCCGCGTGGTTCGGCGGGGTCGCGGTGCAGCCGTTCGCAGACGGCCGCGAGGCGGGGGTCGGTCGGGGTGGGCAGCTGGATCGGCTGCTGCGGCGAGGCGCGCAGCTGGTCGAGGAGGACCGCGCGCAGGCGCAGGCCCTCCGGGGTGTCGTCGTGCGGGCCTCGGGTGCAGGCGAGGATCAGCTCGCGCAGGAGCGGACCGACGGCGAGGACGGTGGGGGCGTCGAGCCCGAGCGGGTTGGTGTCGGCGGGCAGCCCGAGCAGGTGCAGGGCGAGGTGACCGTGGGCACGGTGCGCGTGGACGCAGCCCGCGGGAACCCAGATGGCCCGGTTGCCCGGCGCGAACCAGGTGCCCGCGTCGGTGGTGACGGCAAGGACACCGGAGCCCGCGTAGACGATCTGGTGATCGTCGTGCCGATGCGCATCGATCCGCTCCCCGGGCGCCAGCGCCTGGGTACGGGTGGGTGCTTCGGGGGTGTGGCGGATATCCGGCATGGGTTGGCACTTTATCGGAAGCGCGCCAGGGGGCGGCGTGGCGACGATGAGGCGGTGCCAGAGAATCGGACTTCATCAGCGGGCTGGGTCGGGCCGTCGGGCGGCGCTGCGCCATCGGGCGGTGCCGCGTCGCCGGACGGGGGCGGGCTGTCGGGCGGTGGCGTGCCCTCGGGCCGGGTCGCGTCGCCGGACGGGGGCGTGCTGTCGGGCGGCGACGTGCTGTCGGGCGGTGGCGTGCCGTTAGACCGGGTCGTGCCCTCGGGCCGGGTCGCGTCCTCGGATGGTGCCGCGTCGTCGGACGGGGGCGGGCTGTCGGGCGGTGGCGTGCCGCCAGGCCGGGTCGTGCCCTCGGACCGGGTCGTGCCCTCGGGCGGTGCCGCGTCGCCGGACGGGGGCGTGCTGTCGGGCGGCGATGTGCTGTCGGGCGGCGGCGGGCCGCCAGACTGGGTCGTGCCCTCGGTCAGTGCCGCGGCGTCGGACTGGGTCGGGCCGCCGGGCAGCGGCGTGTCATCGGGCAACGCCTCGCCATCGGACTGGGTCGCGCTGCCGGGCGGAGCTGCGCCGCCGGGCAGTGCCGTGCCGCCGGGCAGCGCCGCGCCACCGGACCGGGTCGGGTCGCCGGGCATCGACGTGCCCCCGGGCAGCGCCGCGCCCCCCGCCCCGACCACCCCCTCACCCGCCCCTCCGCACCCCGCACGCCCGCGCCCGCGTCCCCTCACCCTCCTCTCCCTGGGCCACGCCTGCGTAGACATCTACCAAGGAGCCGTCGCCGCGCTCGTGCCCTTCTTTGTGGCCGAGCGTGCCTATACCTATGCCGCCGCATCCGGCATCGTGCTCGCCGCGTCGCTGCTGTCCTCCGTGGTGCAGCCGCTGTTCGGTGCGCTCACCGACAAGTGGCGGATGCCCTGGCTGCTGCCGGTCAGCACGTTGATCGGTGGGGTGGGCGTCGCGTTCGCCGGGGTGAGTGACGACTACGTCGTCACCCTCGTGGTCGTCGCGCTCTCCGGGGTCGGTGTCGCCGCCTACCACCCGGAGGCCGCCCGCGTGGCACGCGGTGCGAGCGGCGGGAGTCACACCGGCATGAGCTGGTTCTCCCTCGGCGGCAACCTCGGCTTCGCGGCCGCGCCCCTGCTCGTCTCCGCCGTCATCGCCACGGGCGGCCTGCGCGCATCGCCGCTCCTGGTGGTGCCCGCCCTCGCCGGTGCGGCCCTCTGCGTGGCCGCGCTGCAAGGGCTCAAGAGCCCGACGACAGCAGGCAGTTCCCTCCGTACGCAACCTGAAGGGCGTGACGACTGGGCCTCCTTCGCCAAGTTGTCCGGCGCCATCGTCTGCCGCTCGATCGTCTTCATCGGGCTCAGTACGTTCATCTCGCTGTACGTGCGCGAACGCACCGGCGGCGGCGACGTGGCGGGCACGGCCGCGCTGTTCGTGCTCTACCTCGGCGGCGCCGTCGGCACCGTCGCGGGCGGCAGGCTCGCCACGCGGTTCGGCAGGGTGCTCGTCGTCCAGTGGTCGTACGCCCTGACCGTCCTGGCCGTCGCCGGAGTCGTGTTCGTCCCCGGCCCACTGCTCTACGTATGTGTGGCGCTCGCGTCGGCCGGTCTGTACGTGCCCTTCTCCCTGCACATCACCCTGGGCCAGGACTACTTGCCGCGCCGGATGGGCACAGCGAGCGGCGTCACCCTCGGCCTCACCGTCAGTGTCGGCGGGCTCGCCAGCCCGCTGATCGGCACCCTCGCCGACGCGACGGACCTGCGGACGGCCCTCGCGCCGCTGATCGCTCTGCCCGCGCTGGGCTGGCTGCTCCTGCGCACACTGCGCGAGCCGGAGGTGTAGCGGGGGAGTCCGGTGGGTGCACGGGGGTTGTCAGTGCAATTTCACATTACTACGTTACGCATCACATGGCGCGGCGGCGTCTCCGCAACTGCTGTCGTGCGCAAGTGAGTTGACCGACGTGTCACCCCCACCTCCCTTTGAGGAGCCACCTGTGTCCCAGTTACGTACCCTGCGAAGATCCGTGCTCGCCGGCGCGCTCGCGGCGACCCTCTGCGTCTCGGCCGCCCAGTTCGGCCACGCGGCCGAGCCCGCCCCGGCCCGCGCCCGTGCCGCCGCGCCCGCCGAGCCGAACCCCCTCGACGTCGTCGAGCACCGGGCCAAGGCCCCCAAGCCCGCCAACCAGGCGCTCCTGGCACCCGGCGGGCTCAAGGACGCACGCATACCCAGCGCGCGCACGCCCAAGGCGACGAAGCCCGCCGCGAAGACGCAGGCCGCCGCCGTCCCCTGCACCCTCGACGCCGTGACCGGTCTCGCCCCCGAGCGCTTCGCCGACTTCCTCGCCGATCCGGCCGTCACCGCCGACGGCTGTCTGCGCACCCTGGTGTGGAACTGGGACCCTCGCCTCGCCCCCGTCATGTCGGACGCCCACGTCCAGGCAGTGTCCGGGCGCATCACCCGCCTCGCCGCCGCTCACGACGGCAAGAACGGCAGCCACCTCCTGGAGATGTTCACCTATCTCCACGCCGTCGCCTACCAGGACTTCTCGCACGACGAGATCGACGTCACCGACGCGCCGACCGTGGACGCGATGCGCCGCGCCGTCGACGCCTTCGGCTCGGCGCCGCGCACCTTCGACGCGACCAGGACCAACGCCGAATCGCTGCGCGAGGCGCTGTACGCGGCCAGCGCGCCCGGCCTCCGGCAGCACCAACTCCCGCTGATCAAGCGGGTGCTCGCGACCATGGACGCCGCCCACCCCGGCACGGCGAAGGACGCCTCTTGGGCCGGTGCCGCGCTCGCCGGGCTCTCCCTGAGCTACCTCGGCGTGTACCCGGGCAACAGGGACGCCGCGTTCCACGCCGCCGTGAAGGCCGACCCCGCCTACCGCGCCGCCTTCAAGGGGTTCGCCCAGTACACCCACCTCAAGGACACCGCCAATGCCTGGGTGGTGCGCGACGCGCTCCTGGAGTACGGCAGGTTCGGCCAGATCGACGGGCTCACCGCGGAGATCACCGCGGGACTCGGCGGCCTCGTGGACGTCACCGTCCGCAACTTCGGTACGGGCAGCGCTCCTTGGGCGAAGGTCGTCACCTGGCTGAACGAGTACGACGCCTGCGCGCCGTACAAGGTGTGCAGGGCCGACATCGAGCGGCTCCTCTTCCCGCAGACCTATACGTACGACAAGGGCGGGATGAAGGTCCGCACGGCGCTCGACCGCGCGACGGTCGACCAGCTCTACTACGCGAGCAAGCAGGTCAAGGCGCAGTTCCACCGCGTGGTCGGTACCGAAGAGCCGCTCGCGGGGGACCCCAACACCACCCTGACCACCGTGCTCTACGCCTCGCGCGCCGACTACGAGAACTACCACCCGCTCCTGACCGGGATGGACACCAACAACGGCGGCGTCTACATCGAGCGCGGCGCGACCTTCTACACCTACCAGCGCCGCGTGCCGCAGGACTCCTCGCTCACCCTCGAAGAGCTCTTCCGGCACGAGTACACGCATTACCTCAACGGCCGCTGGGCGGTGCCGGGGTCCTTCGGCGAGGGGCCCTGGTACCAGGGTGACAGGACCACCGCGATGGACGAGGGCACCGCCGAGTTCTTCGACGGCGCCACCCGTGACGACGGCATCAAGGTCCGCAAGTCGCTGGTCAAGGGCATCATCGCCGACACCGCGAACGGCGGGCCCCGGATGACCGTGAACCAGCTCCTGCACGCCACCTACGCGGGGGACGGCTTCCGCTTCTACAACTACGCGGGCACGTTCTTCGAGTTCCTGTGGAGCGAACACCCCACGCTGCTCAAGGAGATGTACGGGTACCTGCGCGCCGACAACCCGTCAGGATTCGACGCCTGGCGCGACCGGCTCGGCAGGGACGCGGGGCTGCAGCGCGCGTACGACGCCTTCCTCGACCGGCAGATCGCGCGGGTCGACGACCTCTTCGTACCCGACACGAGGTACGTGCCGGTGACCGAGCTGCGCGACACCACGGCCGACCAGGTGCGCGCCTCCTTCACCGCGACGACCAGCAGCACACCCGACTGCGCGTCCAACGGGGCGCCGGAGCGGCCGCGTTACACCTGCACCGGACGGATCACCGCGAACCTCGGATCCGCGGGCGACCCCGACGCCGTCTTCAAGGACATGTCCGAGACGGTGGACTACTTCCTGCTGGAGCGGGCCGCGACCGGTGACAACAATCTGGCCGACATGAACTGCTCGTTCGGCAAGGTGGACATCTGGTCCAACGGACGCGCTGGCACCGCGAACTACAGCTGCGAGGGCCCGCTGAGGGGCTGAGCCCGCTCAGCCTCGGTCTCCGGGGGTGTCATGTCTACGGAGACCGAGGCCGTGTCCATCCGGCGGCGCAGCATCGGCAGCGCGCAGAGCGCGAGCAGGAGCGCGAGCGCCCCGGCGCCGATGCCCATGGAGAACCCGGCCGTCGAGCCGAACGCGTCGTACACGACACCCGAGACCGCCGCGCCGATCGCGACGCCGCTCTGCAGGCCCGCGATCATCCAGGTCATCGCCTCGGTGAGGCGGTGCTCCGGAGTCGTACGCTCCACGATCCCCATGGTCACCACCATGGTCGGGGCGAAGAAGACACCGGCCGCGAACACCACGGCCGCCATCCCCGCGACGCTGTCCACCCACAGGAAGGGCAGCGTCGTCAGGGCGGTGCCGGTGACGCCGATGAGCAGGAGGCGGGGCAGCGGCACGGTCAGCGAGCGGGCGCCGAAGAGCAGCCCCGAGATCCCCGAGCCGAGCGCGTACGCCGCGAAGACGAGACCCGACAGCGCCTTGTCGCCCTGCCGTTCGGCGAAGGCGAGGCCCATCGTGTCGACCATCCCCGGGATCGCCCCGCCGAAGAGCAGGGTCAGCGCGAGCAGCAGCACGGGCGGGGACCAGATGACCGAGGAGGAGCCGCCGGAGGGCTGCTCGGCGCGGGGCACGACCCGCGGTTCGGTGCGCTTCTGCGGGACGAACAGCGCGACGCCGACGACGAGCAGGATGCCCGCGGCGAGCGGCGCGGCCTGCGGGAACAGCGCGGTGGACAGGATCACGGCGAGCGCCGGGCTGATGACATAGGTGAGCTCGTCGACCACGGACTCCATGGAGTACGCGGTGTTCAGCCGGGGCGTGCCTCGGTAGAGCTCGGTCCAGCGGGCCCTGACCATGGCGCCCATGCTGGGCATCAGGCCCGCGAGCAGGGCGCAGAGGAACAGCGTCCAGGTCGGTGCGTCGGTCGTGGCGCAGAGCAGCAGCGCGGCGAGCCCGAGCGCGCTCAGGCCGGTGGCGATCGGCAGGACGCGGCTCTGCCCGTGCCGGTCGACGGCGCGCGAGACCTGCGGTCCCAGGAGCGCCATGGAGAAGGTGAAGGTGCCCGCGACCAGGCCGGACAGGGCGTACTCGCCGGTCGTCTCGGAGAGCATCGTGAGGATGCCCATGTGCGTGAGGGGCAGCGGGAGGCGGGCCAGGAGACCGGCGCCGCTGAACGCCTTGGCGCCGGGGGCGGAGAAGATCTCGCGGTAGGGGCTGGGCATGGCGGGGCCTTTCGCGCTGGCGTGGAAAACAAGTGGGACGGAAGTTCCACTTTCTATCACGCGGGTGGGCGCGGCCGCCGGGGTACGGTCGGTGGGCAGGTCAAAGGAACGCGGAATCACGCAGGCCGGGAGTAGGACACTGACCGGGAGAAGGACACTGAAGAGCACCGCCGCGAGCGCCGCGAGCGCCGACGGAACCGCCCCGAGCACCGACGGGCGCAGGGCCAAGGGAGAGCTCCGCCGCCGCGCGCTGATCGAGGCCACCGTGCGCGTGATCGCGCGCGACGGGGCGGGCGGCGTCACGCACCGCACCGTCGCCAAGGAGGCGGGGCTCCCCACCACCGCCACGACGTACTACTTCGACAGCATCGACGCCCTGCTGACCGCGGCGCTGACCAGCTGCATGGAGGAGGACTCCGCGCGCATCGAGCGGCTCGCCGAGGAGCCCGGCGACGCGGCGGAACGGCTGCGCACCCTGGCCGGGCTGATGGCGGAGCTGCTCACCGCACCCGGGCACCTGCTCGCCGAGTTCGAGATGTACCTGCTCGCCGCGCGCCGCCCGGAGCAGCGCGCGGCGACGCGCCGCTGGCAGGAGGCCCTGGCCGCGTTCGCCCGGCAACTCACCGACGACCCCGTGCGCGTCAAGCTCTTCGCGCGGGCGTACGACGGTCTACTGCTGCAGGGGCTGCTCGCGGACGAGCCGCCCACGGCGGGGGAGTTCGAGGAGATGCTGCGGGAGCTGCTGCTGCCGCCGGGCTGAGGGACGGTTCAGCGGCAGCGGGGCGGCAGTGGCAGCGGCATGGGTCAGGCGCCCGCGCCCGCCAGCAGTTCCGCCGCCGCGATCCCCGACACCCGTGTCGCGCCGTGCGTGATCAGGTGGGCGGCGCCGAGCGCGTCGCCCGCGGGGACGCCCATCTCGACGACGAGGGCGTCGGGGCGGCTGCGCAGGAGGCGGGTGAGGGTGTCGGTCATCCAGCGGTGGCGGGCCGCGTCCCTGACCACGACCACCAGGTCGCGGCCGGTCGCGGGGGTCAGGGCCGCTTCGGTCAGGACATCGGTGGTGTGGGTGAGTTCGGGCTCCGTCAGGCGTACGGACGTGGTGCCGGGGCGCAGGTCGCGCAGCGGGTCGGCGACGCCCCACGGGGTGTGGCCGTCCACGGCGAGGTTCATCGTGGGGGAGAGCTCCACGACGTGCGGGGCGCCGGTGAGGGGCAGGGTGACCGGGGTCGTGCCCGGGCGGTGCCGGACGAGGACCGCGCGGCGGGCCGCGACCAGGCCGATGTCGGAGCGCTCCAGGGCGCGCGCCACCGCCCGTGAGCGCTCGCCGGACCAGCGCGCGAACTCCGTGACGCGCCTGCTGGCCTCGACCAGGCGCTCCTCGGGGAGCGTGCCGTCCAGGACGGCCTTGACCAGGGCGGTGGTGAGCAGGTCGACCGTGGCTTCCTCGGCGCTCTCGCCGCCCACGCACACCGCGTCCACGCCACCGGCCACCGCCTTGACCGTCGCCCCGTCGATGCCGTAGCGGTCGGTGACGGCGCCCATCTCGATGCCGTCCGTGACCAGGAGGCCGTCGAAGTCCAGCTCGCCGCGCAGGAGTTCCACCAGGATGCGGTGGCTGAGCGTCGCGGGCAGGTCGGGGTCGTAGGCGGGGGCGACCAGGTGCGCGGTCATCACCGCGCGGACGCCCGCCTCCATCGCCGCGATGAACGGCGGCAGGGCGGTGAGTGCGATCTCCTCGGCGGATCCGGTGACCTGGGGCAGCCCGTAGTGCGAGTCGACGACCGTGTCGCCGTGGCCGGGGAAGTGCTTGGCGCAGGCGGCGACGCCCGCCTCCTGCAGTCCGCGGATCCAGGCGGCGGTGTGGCGCGATACGAGGTCGGTGCGGGCGCCGAAGGACCGCACGCCGATCACGGGGTTGAGCGGGTTGGAGTTGACGTCGGCGCTGGGCGCGAAGTTGAGGGAGACGCCCGCGGCGTGCAGATCGCGGCCGATGTCGTGGGCGACCCGCTCGGTGAGGTCGATGTCGTCGACGGCGCCGAGGGCGAGGTTGCCGGGCCGCGACGATCCTGTCCACGCCTCCAGGCGGGTCACGTCGCCCGCCTCCTCGTCGATGCCGACGATCAGGTCGGGGTTCTCGGCGCGCAGCGACGCGGTGAGCGCCGCGACCTGCTCGGGCGTTTCGATGTTGCGCGCGAACAGGACAACGGAGCCGAGGCCCTCGGCGATCTTGCGGCGCAGCCAGTCGGGGGCCGTGGTGCCCTCGAACCCGGGCTGCAGCACGGAGTTGGCGAGCCGCTCCAGAGTCGGGTCACTGCTCGATGCCATGGCGCGACCTCCGAGGATGCGGGTGGTGGTGCGTGGTTTCGTCTTCTTGTTGCGTGTTGCCGCGTGGTTCCTGTGACGCCTGCTGATTGGTCCAGGCCAATCAGATAGTGGATATTGACTCGCGCCAAACACGGCTGTCAAGAAGCCCGAACCGGTCGAGACGGGCGAATTCAACATCATCTGGGGAGACTTGGGGAATCCTTGGGACGCATACGGATCCACCGCCACTGACATACGGATCCACCGCCACCGAGGGGAGAGGGTCATGCGCAGGTACGAACTGGTCGGGCGGCGTGACATCAGACCGGTCGCCGACGCCCCCGTGCCGACACCGGGACCGCTCGAAGTGCTCGTCAGGGTGCGGGCCTGCACCGTCTGCAACCGCAGCGATCTGGCCTACTTCCACTACTACGGACTGCGCGAGCACGCCGCCACGGGGTGTTTCGGCCACGAGATCGCCGGAGAGGTCGAGGCGATCGGCGAAGGCGTCCGCCGGGTGGCCCCCGGGCAGCGTGTCTTCGTGCGCACACCGCTCACCACCGGATACGCCGAATACGCCCTGGCCCGCGAGATATCCGTGGGCGCCCTGCCCGACTCCGTGCCCTTCGAGCAGGGCGCCATCCTGCAGCTCCTGCCGCTGGCCGTGCACGCCACGCGCGGCATCCGGCTCGGCGACCGCGTCGTGATCGTCGGGCAGGGGCCCGTCGGGCAGATGGCCCTGCGGATCGCGGTGCTGCGCGGCGCCGCCGAGGTCGTCGCCGTCGACCTCGACGACTGGCGCCTGGCGCGCTCCACGGAGGCGGGCGCCGACGCCGTGCACCGCGTGGACGGCAGCGCCGGGCAACTCGCCGAAGTGGGCGGCAGGTTCGACGTCGCCGTGGACGCCGTGGGCACCCCGACCACGCTCAACGCCTGCGTCGGCCTGGTCCGCCAGAACGGCCTCGTCGTCCTCCTCGGCACGCACCACGTCGACACCCACGTCACCCTCGATCTGGTCACCTGGGAGCGCAAGGGGCTGCGGGTGCACAGCTCCGCGGAGCCCCTGGACGCCGCGCGCGCCGAGGCGCTCGCGGTCGCCGAGCGGATCGCCCACCGCCGCCCCGGGATCCTGCGCCTGCCCGACCTGCTCACCCACACCTACCCCCTGGACGACCTGCCGAAGGCCATGGAACAGCTCTCCGCGAGCCGCGCGCTGTACCCCGACGCCGAGCCGGCGCCGTACCAGGGACCGCCGCCCGAGACGCTGAAGGTGGCGATCGTCCCGTGAGCACGCCGCCCGCGTGAGATGGGGCATCGCCGGATACGGCGACATCGTGACCCGCCGCGTCCTGCCCGCGTTGCGCGCTCTGGGCGAGGAACCCGTGGCGCTGTGGGGCCGCGACGCGCGGCGCGCGGCACAGGTCGCCGAGCGGTACGCCGTCGGGGCCTCCGGCAGCGGCCAGGAGGTCCTGCTGCGCGGCGTGGACGCCGTGTACGTGGCCACCCCCGTCGTACGCCATGTCCCGCTCGCCCGCGCCGCGTTGGCCGCCTGTCTCCCCGTCCTCGTGGAGAAGCCGCTCGCCGGGGCGCTCGACGCGGGTGCCGCGCTGGACGCGGCAGGGCGCTGCGCCGGAGTCGCGTACTACCGCAGGCTCGCGCCCGCCGTGCGACGGCTGCGCGAGGAACTGCGCGACTGGACGCCCGAGCGGGTGGAGGTCCGCTTCCGGTGCGCGTTCGCGCCGGGGCCCGACGACCCGATGCGCTGGCGCACCGACCCGGCCGTCTCAGGCGGTGGAGTCCTCGCGGACGCGGGAAGCCACCGGATCGATCTGCTGCTCCACCTCTTCGGGCGGCCCTGCGAGGTGGCGGCGGCACTCGGGCGCCGCTTCCCCGACGGCGCGGAGCGGCGGGCCGAGCTCGGCCTCCGCTGGCGCTCGGGCCTGGTCGCGCACCTCCTGGCGGAGTGGTCCGACGAACCACCGGTGGACCGCTTCCAACTCAGCGGCGCGGGCCGCACCGTGACGCTCGACCCGCTCGACTCGGGGCGTGTCGAAGGGCTTGGCGCGGCGTCCCTGGTGCTGCCGCCCGCGGCCAACCCGCACCAGCCGCTGCTCGCCGACTTCGTGCGGGCCGCCGCGTCGGGCGGGGCGCCGGTGTGCCCGGTGGCCGAGGCGCGCCTGGTCGACGACGTGATCGTGGCCGCCGGGCGCTCGGCCGCCGCCGACGGGCGTCCCGTACGGCCATGGAATGACTGAACTGCCTGCGAAATAAGCCGTGTTCAGGCTCCGTCGTCCGCCGACCACGGCTTGAGCCAGCGCGGGTCGGGAGTGTCGTCGGAGCGTACGAACCGGGTGTCGACGGAGAGCCGCATCGCGTCCGTCGTGGTGTCCAGGGACGCGTGGATGACGCGCGGCAGGTGCACCATCACATCGCCCGCCGCGAAGTCGGCGTACAGCCAGCGGCGGCCGAGCGTGCGCGCGGTCAGCTCCAGGTCGTGACAGATCTGGCGGCGGTCGGCCGGGCGGTCCGTGGTGTCGCGCAGCGGCTCGTACTCCTCGGGCGGGAGCCGGTGGGAGCCCTCCAGGTAGACGAGGCCCCCGGTGGGCGGCGGGCAGTCGCCGACCGGGGTCCACATCGTGACGACCCTGGGCGAGCCCTCGTCCATGTAGTCGAGGTCGACATGGGCGCGCGATGCGCGCCGGGTGCCGCGGTGGAAGTGGCGCAGGATGCGCCGCGGCAGCATCTCGGCCTTGAAGTCCAGCAGGTGGGCGGCGAGTTCGCCGAGCACGGGGTTGCCGACGAACCGGTCGAAGGGCGCCGAGCGCACGAATTCGTACGCGGGATGGCCCGCCACCCCGTACTCCGGGACGTCCTTCGGGGTACGGCCGGAATACACCCCTTCCTCGGGGGCCGTGCCCGGCGCCAGGAAGCCCGGTGGGAAGAGGGAGAAGTACCGGCCGCGCAGCGCGAGCACCTCCGCGCGGTCCAAGAGCCCGGGCAGAAACAGATACCCGTCGGCGTGCAGCCGCTCGCGCAGCGCGAGCGGGTCCCTCGGGGGCAGCAGGTCCGCACTGGAACGCAGCGGCCCGAAGAGCTCCGGAGTGAAGGGTATGGGTACGCCGTTCGACGACAAGTCCACGATGAATCCTTCGAAGCTGGGGAACCCGGCGCGTCAATAGACGCCTTCCACCGCCTCCTGCGCGCCCGCCGCGTCCTCCTGGAAGGGCCGCACCGCGGCCACTCCGTCCCAGGGGAACCACGGATGCGGGCCCGTCCTGATCGCGCTGTCCCGCTCGAGGAGATTGGGCAGGAAGAGGTCTTCGAGCAGCGTGGTGGCCCGTACACGGCCCCGCTCCCCGACGGCCACTTCGCGCCACGGGTCCACGGGGTCGACCACCTTGAGGACCGCGAAGGGCGGCGGCAAGTGATAGGAGTGTCCGGTGCCGCCCGGCAGTTCGGGCGCGCCGGGCACCGCGTCGGCCTGCAGGGCATGGCCGACCAGCGTGTTGCCGTACGTGTCGATCCACTCCACGCCCACCAGGTGCTCCTCGCGCAGGAACTCCGCCTCCGCGGCGGAGCACGAGGTGCCGCCGGTGCACACGGCACGGATGCCGTACGTGTGCAGGGGGCGTGGCAGTCGCATGGCGAGTTCCAGGAGCAGGCGCGAGGTCGTGAAGAGCAGCGAGGGCCGCTCGGCGGCGAGCAGCGCGAGGGTCTGGTCGATCAGGTGCGCGGTGTACGCGTCGGCCTCGCCGCCCGCGCGCAGCGCGGCCTTCACCCAGCGCGGGTCGAAGTCGATGGCGTGCACGGCGCCGCGCCAGCTGTCGGCGAGCCCCTCCACGAAGTGCCCGTACGCGTGCGGGCCGCTCGGCGTCATCGCGAGCACGTCGCCGCCCGCCACGCCGCGCGCCTCCAGGACCGTGCGGTAGATCTCCACGTCGTACGCGAGGCGGGTGACGTTGACGATCCGGCAGGGCGTCCCGGTGGTGCCGCCGGTCTCGAAGACCCGGAAGGGGCGGTCCTGGTAGCCGCGCGGGCGCAGGTCGCGGGCGCTCGCCGTGCGCAGCTCCGCCTTGTCGAAGAGGCCGAACAGGTCGAGCGCGGCGAAGCCGTTGACGTCCTCGACGGGGTCGAAGCGGAGCTTCGCCCTGCGCGCCACCCAGAAGGGGCTGCCGGTGGCCGGGTCGAAGTGCCAGCGCATCATGCGGCGCGTCCACGCGTCGAGGTCCACGGCGAGCTCGGGCACCCGTTGGCGCAGTGTGTCGTGCAGAGTGCCGAACGTCGTCGTCATGCGGGACCTCGCTTCGCGGGTCGGTACACGAAAAGGGAATCGGCGGTGATGGCCGCTGTCGCGGCGGGTTCCGCGCTGAGGACGGCGGCGAAGGGGAAGGGCACCTCGTGGCCGATCAGCGGGTGCGGATCGGGCGTGGCGAAGTGGCCGTCGAGCAGGACGAGTTGGGGCGGTGCCAGGGAATCGGTCGCGGCGCGCCGGGTGAGGAGGCGGTCCGCGGGGCGCAGCCGGTCGCTCACGGAACGTGCGGCGCTCCGGGCGGCGCCCGGCTCCCGGAAGGCGGCCAGCGGCCATGTCCCGTCCGGGCGGAGCGCGTCGAGGGCGGCGGCCAGCGCGATCGCCAGGGACCGTGCCGCTTCGGGGTGTGCGCAGACGACAGTGCGTACGTTGCTGCAGAACCGCCCCGAGTCCGCCGCGACCAGCGGCAGCAGCCACTCCACGGCGTCGGCGGTCGACAGGTCGGACGGTACGAGGGCGCAGCCCCTGCCCGGTCCGTGCAGGGTGAGCGAGGGGGAGTCGCGGAGCGCGGCGGCGAGCCCGGCGCCGCCGTAGACGACGTGCCGGTCGGTGAGCCGCAACAGCCCGTGCAGGGCGCGTTGTTCGGCCGGGTACAGGCCGATGCGGGACGCGGGCCAGCCCGCCGCGAGCAGGGCGGCGACGAGCCGGGCGGCGGACAGCGGCTCACGTCGGCTCGGGCGCACCCACACCCCGGCCGAGCGCTCGGCCTGGTCGCACACGGACACCAGGCAGGTGAACGTGTTGCCCGGCAGCGCGACCAGGGTCAACCGCTCGTCGGGCACGGGGGCTTGCCCCCTCTTCAGGACGTCCGTGTGGAGCATCTCGCACCACCGGTCGACCAGTGGGCCCGGCAGCCCCGCACTGTCCTGGAGCGCCGCGCGGAAGTCCTGGGCGCTCTGCTCGCCGACGCCGCCCACGGTGAGGGTCGCCCGGTCGAACAACTCCAGTGCGGTGAGCAGGAGTTCGCGGCGTCCGGTGAGCGTGGGCAGGGTGGGGCGTGCGCTGTCCCACCACCGTCGGTCCGCGTGGGCGACGATCTCCGGGACCAGCGCGAGCCGGGTGCCGGTCGAGCCGGGCAGTTCCACGGTGTCCAGCGACGTCCGCCACTCGCCCCTGCGGAACGCCAGGACCTGATCGCCCGTCACGACAGCTCGCTGCGGAGCGCGGCGACCACCCGGATCTGCTCGGCCTCCGTGAGCGACGGGTACAGCGGAAGCGCTACGTGGTGGCGGGCGAACCAGCGGGCCCGTGTGAAAGGACCCGGCTCGGAGGACCGCCCCTCGGTCACGAAGTAGGGGTGGTCGCACAGCAGATGGTCGTAGACCTCCCCGGCAAGCGCCACACCGTGCCGCTCCCGCAGGCGCTTCTTCAGGAGCGCGCGGTCCAGGGGGCCTTCGGGGTCGGGATAGGCGAGGTACTTGTAGTAGTTGCTGCCCGCGGCGTCGGGCACGGGGTGCGGGCGGATGCCGGGCACGTCGGCGAGCAACGCGTCGTAGCGCGCGGCGAGTTCACGCCGTGCCGTCAGCGTGACGGCGAAGCGCTCCAGGTCGACCGTGCCGACGGCGGCGTGCAGTTCGCTCAGCCGCCAGTTGCTGCCGGGACGGTCGTGCAGCGTGGAGCCCTGGGCGCACTTGCCGTGGTCGCGCCAGCGTCGCACCTGCTCCAGGTCCTCGGCGCTGGCCGCGCTGAGTAGTCCGCCCTCGCCGCTGATCGCGACCTTCGTCGGGTAGAAGGAGAAGGCGCCGAACCTGCCGAGACTCCCGGCCGGGCGTCCTCGCAGGGTGGAGCCGAAGGCGTGCGCGGCGTCCTCGACCACCGGGATGCCGCGTTCCGCGCAGAGCGGCAGGACCGCGTCGATGGCGGGTGAGACGATGCCGCCGATGTGCACCGGGAGGACGGCCGCGGTGTCGGGGTGCAGGTCAAGGGCCGTGCGCAGCGCGTCGGGGTCAAGGCCGAGCCCGTCCGGCTCGATGTCGACGAAGCGCACTGCCGCGCCCGCGCGCACCGCCGCGGCCGCCGTCGCGAAGAACGTGTTGACCGGCACGAGCACGGTGCGGCCGCTCACGCCGATGATGCGCAGGGCGATCTCCAGGGCGGCCGAGCCGGACGCCACGGCGGCGGTGTCCGTGCCGGTCCAGGCACGCGAGAGCTCCTCGAAGCGGGCCACCTGTGGGCCCTGGGTGAGCATGCCGGAGGCGAGCGCGGCGTCCACGCGGTCGAGCACGGCGCGCCGCTGCGACACCTCGAAGTGGATGCGCTGGGCGGGGACTTCGGCCTGGTGGGCGGGCGGTCCCGCGTCATGCGGCTTGGCCAGGGTGCGGGTGAAGAAGTCCGCGGCGTGGCCGACGTGGGTGCCGTGGCCCATGGCGATCTCGTGCACTTCCACGTCCGCGTCGGCGACCGCGTACGCCTCTTCGACCCGCCGTGCGGCGGCGCGCGCGTCGGCGGGTTCCAGGAAGGAGTCGGCCGTGCCGTACTGGAGTTGCAGCGCGGCGGGGGCGTGCGCGGCGTAGAGGTCGGGCAGGTCGGCGTACTCCAGGATGCCGGGCAGGACCGCGCCCTCGTGGCCGGTCAACAGCCTTTCGTAGAGCGCCGGGTAGCTGCCGAGGTGGCTGGCCGCGCAGAGCGGCAGCCGACGGTCGTCGGTCAGCAGCGAGGTGTGCAGGGCGACCGCGGCGCCGAGGCTGTGGCCGAACAGGCCGACACGGTCGGGGTCGACGAGCGGATGGGCGCTCAGGACGTCGAGCGCGCCCAGGGCGTCGCCGACGAGCGCGCCGAGCAGCGATCTGCCGGTCAGCGCGAACGCGTGGGCGAGCAGGGTGCCTTCGTCCCTTCCCGCCCTGCGCTCCGCGTCGAGGCCACCGCCGATGCCGTGGTCGAGGGAGAGGGTCACGAAGCCCGCCCGCGCCAGCTGCTCGGCGACGTTGCGGTCGGGGTGGTCAGGGGGTACGTCGCCGGTGAGCTGGTCGAGCCGGGCGTTCTTGCCGCCGAGTACGAGGACGGCGGGCCCCTGCGCGATGTCCCGCGGCGCGAGCAGCGTGCCGTGGAAGGTGCCGCGCAGCGGGGAGTCGAGGACGAGGTGCTCGCGGTGCAGCTCTCCCTCGTCCGAGACGGTGCGCTGCGCGACGGTCAGCGTGGCGTGCTCGACGCGGGCCAACCGGGTGATGACTGAACGGAGTTGACGGGACCAGGCGCGGTGGGCCGGCGGTGCCGCCGAGGGCCCTGCGGCGAACCGCAGGGCGGGCTCGGCGGCGAGCAGCCGACGGACGTGACGTAGCTGCATCCGCGGCTCAGACGAAGTCGCCGTGCAGGGTGCTCGGCACTTCCAGCGCGTAGGCGTCCAGCGCCTCGTCCAGTTTGATCTGGCCGCGCTTGAGGAGTTCGAGCAGTTCGTTCTGCGGCCGGTAGAAACATGATTTGCACAGGTCGGTCCTGCGCGGGTTGGAGGCTTCCCACTCGGCTCGCGGGCCGCCGTCGAGTACCTCGGAGTAACTCTGCTCGACGACATTGCCGATCAGATAGCGGCTGTTGAGATGCACCTGCGGGCACGGATAGAGATTGCCGTCGGCGCCGACCGCGGTCACGAAGCGGCTGTAGTGGCAGTGTTCGAAGTCGCCCTCGACCTCTTCGACCTGGTCCATCGGTCCTCGGTCCAGCTTCGGCACCGATACTTCGAAGGCTTCCGTGGAGAGTTCGGCGGCCTGCGTGAGGGATTCCGAGATCTCCGACATCACGGATTCGATGGTCTCGTGGCCCATCGCGCTGTAGAACTCCGGTTCGAAGCGCACATAATGCGCCCCGGATTCGTGGGCGATACGGGCCGCGTCCATGATCTCCCGGTAATTCTGCAGGGTGATCACGTAGTTGAAGCCGATGCGGAAGTCCGGGTCGACGGCGCTCTCGCGGAGCTTGCCGACCGAGCCGATGAACTTCGAGAACGTCTGTTCGCGGTCCCGGGTGATGTCGTCGAAGGTGGCCTCGGTGCCCGCGTTGAGGCCGATGCGGACCCAGGTGTGGGTCTCGGCGACGCAGGAGGCGACCTTGGGGCGGCCGAGCCGGGAGCCGTTGGTGATCAGGCCGATCCGCAGCCCGGCGGCGTGCCCGGCGCGGCAGATGTCGGTGTAGCCGGGGTGGATGGTGCACTCGCCGCTGCCGCAGAAGGTCACGGCCCGCCCGTCGTTCTCGGCGAACTCTCGCAGCAGCGTGACCGCCTTGTCGGTGGCGATCGAGTCCTTGAACGAGAACAGGTCGTAGAACTGCTCTTCGTTGGGGGAGTGGAAGTTGCAGAAATTGCAGCGCATATTGCAGGCGCCCATGATGCCGATCCGCATATGGACGGGCTTGATCTCTTCCCCTGCCACGAAGCGCCGCAGCAAATCGCCGTGGGCGAGAACCTTCTGTGGCGAGTGAGCCTGATCGAGACTCACGATGGGGAGGCCGTCGCGATTTTGAGGGAAGGCCATTTGGATGTCGCCGGAACTGGGTGTGCTGTTCACGAACCCCCCACACAAGATCGATGTGCGTATATGTTGTTCGAGCTTGTTGGCGACATTAGGGAGGCCCAAGAGGGCTGTCAATGGGTCTAGACAATACGATGGTTGATGGCGGAATGAGAACCGCCGCTCTGCCCGAATGGGCATCCGACGTGGTAGTCGGCCCCGGCGGCCGCTCGTCGTGGCGGTCGGGCGCGGCGGGCGCCGGGCCGGTGGGACGGTGTGGGCGGTAAGAGGTGAACGCCCGGAGCGCCGCCATACCGGTGCCCGTCAAGAGGCGGAAATCCGCCGAGTACGGCTCATGTCGGTGCCACCCGGCCTTGGGGCCGGGTGGCGGATTGAGTGCGGGTTGGGGGTTACGGGTTGCCGCCCGATGTCAGCACGCTGAGGGTCTCGGCGACCCAGGCCGTGAGGCCGTCCTTCGTGAGGCCGAGGCCGGTGAGCGGGCCCGAGCCGTCCTCGAACTCGACGAGGGCGAGCAGGAGATGCTCGGTGCCGATGTAGTTGTGGCCCAGGCGCAGGGCTTCGCGGAACGTCAGCTCCAGGACCTTGCGCGCCCCCGCGTCGTACGGAACGAGCTCGGGCACCTCGCCGTCGGCCGTGGCGGGCAGCGCGTCGAGGGCCGCGTCGCGGACGTCGTCGAGGGAGACGCCCTGCGTGACGATCGCCTTGGCGGCGAGGCTCTCCGGGTCGCCGAGGAGCCCCAGGATCAGGTGCGCGGTGTGGATCTCGTCGTGGTGAGCGGCCTTGGCCTCGTTGTGCGCGGCCATCACGACGTTCTTGGCCCGCGGGGTGAAGCGGCCGAAGCCCTGGCTGGGGTCGAGGTCGGCGGCCTCGCCCGGGTTCTTGGGGACGAAGCGCTTCTGGGCGGCCTGCCGGGTGACGCCCATGCTCTTGCCGATGTCGGTCCAGGAGGCGCCGGAGCGGCGCGCCTGGTCGACGAAGTGGCCGATGAGGTGGTCGGCCACGTCGCCGAGGTGGTCGGCGGCGATGACCGCGTCGGAGAGCTGGTCGAGGGCGTCGGTGTGGACCTTCTTGATGGCGTCGATGAGGTCGTCGAGGCGCATCGGAGGCTGCGGAGTCGTGCGTTCGGAGTCCGTCATGTGACAACCGTAGGTTGACAGTTGGGAGGGTGTCAACCTTGGGTTGACAGTGAAGGTGGGGGCGAATTCCGCGGCGGGGCCTCGGAGTTGAGCACGTAGCCGGGCCGGGCCAAGCCGGGCCAAGCCGGGCCGGGCCGGGCTGAGCCGGGCCAAGCCAGGCCGGGCCGGGCCGGGCTGAGCCGGGCCAAGCCAGGCCGGGCCGGGCCGGGCTGAGCCGGGCCAAGCCAGGCTGGGCTGGGCCAAGCCGGGCTGGGCCAAGCCGGGCTGGGCTGAGTCGGGCTGGGCCGAGCTGAGCTGAGCTGAGCCGAGCCGGGCCACCGTGCCGAGCCCGGAGATGAGCCGGGCCCAGAGCCGAGCCCGGAGCCGAGCCCGCAGTCGAACCCCGGAGCCGAGCCCGCAGTCGAACCCCGGAGCCGAGCCCGCAGTCGAACCCCGGAGCCGGGCCCGGAGTCGACCCCCCGGGTTCCGCCCACACATGTACGCCCCGCACTGTGGTGCCCGCGACCATGGGAGGACCCGGCGCCGCCTCTCTAGCGTTTCGCCCATGACGAGCGAATCCCCCGGACCGGGCGAACCCCCCGGAGCACGTGCCGACGGCGTGGACCTCGGCGGACGCACCGCGCTGGTGACCGGCGGCGGCAGTGGCATCGGGCGGGCCTGCGCCGAGGCGTTCGCCGCCGCGGGCGCGCTGGTCCATGTGGCCGACGTCGACGCCGAGTCGGCGAAGGCGGTGGCCGCCTCCGTCGGCGGCGTGCCGCACGTCGTGGACCTCACCGACACCGACGCGGTCCCCGGACTCCCCGCCGACGTCGACATCCTGGTCAACAGCGCGGGCACCCAGCACGTCGCGCCCATCGAGGACTTCCCCGCCGCCCGCTTCGAGCAGCTGCAGCGCCTGATGGTGACCGCACCCTTCCTGCTGCTGCGGCACTGTCTGCCGCACATGTACCGGCAGGGCTGGGGCCGGGTGGTGAACATCTCCAGCGTCCACGGACTGCGGGCCAGCCCCTTCAAGTCCGCGTACGTCGCCGCCAAGCACGGTCTGGAAGGGCTCAGCAAGGTCGCCGCACTCGAAGCCGCCCCGCACGGTGTGACCTGCAACTGCGTCAACCCCGGTTATGTGCGTACGCCGTTGGTCGAGGGCCAGATCGCCGCCCAGGCCGCCGTGCACGGCATCGACCCGGCCGACGTCGTCGCCGATGTGCTCCTCGACCGTTCGGCGGTCAAGCGGCTCATCGAACCCGACGAGGTCGCCGCCGTCGCCGTCTGGCTCTGCGGTCCGCACACCGGCTACCTCACCGGAGCGTCACTGCCGGTCGACGGCGGCTGGACGGCGGGCTGATCCTCCCGGAGGAGGCGGGCTGATCCCCCGGCCCGGGCGGGCCGACCGCCTGAGGAAAACCCTGGGTTGATCACCGGGGCCCGGTGGTTGAAGGGCGGAACTACCGGCTCTGCGAGCCCCCGTGCGTGCCGCCGCGTCCCGCACGCCACACGAGGCGTCGCCACCCCGGCGCCCCTGCGGGGCCCCGGACCGATACCCCAGGGTTTTCACGGTCGCCCCTGCCCCCGCGCGGGGCCAAGGTGGAGCCACGGTCGCGGAGTCGCGGCGGACCTGGAAACACCGATACGGGGGAGAAGAATACCGGTGACCGGACGTACTACGGGGGTGTACGCACGGACGGGTCGCCCGGTAACGGGGGAACGACCGTCGCTGGGGCGGGGGACGGGGGTGCCCGGAGGCACCCCCGCTCGGGCGCGGGACGTCTCCAGGATCGGGCGCACTCCACTGGTGCCCGTACGGCTCAAGGTGGCCGGACGATGGCGTGAAGTGGGCCTGAAACTCGAACAGTTCAACCCCGGCGGCTCGGTCAAGGACCGGACCGCCTACGCGCTCGTGGAGGACATGGAGGACCGCGGACTGCTCGGCCCGGGACGTACGGTGGTCGAATCCACCTCGGGGAACCTCGGCGCCGCGCTCGCCTACGTGTGCCGGAGCCGCGGCTACCCTTTCGTCGCCGTCGTCGACCCGAAGACGAGTCGGCGCAACCTCGACGAGATGGCCGCCCTGGCCGCGGCCGTGGAACGGGTCGACCTGCCCGACGCGCACGGCGGATATCTGCGGGCCAGGCTCCGCCGGGTCCGTGACCTGCTCGCGTCCGATCCCACCTGCGTCTGGCCCGACCAGTACCGCAATCCGGCCAACCCGCGCGTCCACCGCGAACAGACCGGACCCGAGATCCTGCGGCACGGAAGCGAAAGCGGCAGTGGAAGCGGAGGCGGCAGCGGCAGCGGCTGCCCCGACGCCGTCTTCGTGGCCGTCTCCACCGGCGGCACCCTGGCGGGCGTCGCCCAGTACCTGCGCATGGTCGCCCCCGAGTGTCATGTCGTCGCCGTGGACGTCCGCGGCTCCGTGGCGCTCGGCGGCCCGCCGGGGCGGCGCAGGCTGACCGGGATCGGCGCGGGCCGCCCTTCCGACTTCGCACGGCCCGGCGACTGCGACCAGGTCAGGCACGTGCCGGACGCCGAGGCCGTGGCCGCCTGTCAGGTGCTGCGCGCACAGACCGGCGTGGGTGTCGGCGGATCGTCGGGCGCCGTGCTCGCCGCGGCGGCCCGCTACCTGACCGAGCGTCCGGAAGCGGAACGGGTCGTCTGTCTCTGTGCGGACGGCGCCGACCGCTACGAGGACACCTTGTACAGCGGGGCCTGGCTCCGCGAACACGGCTTCACCACCGGTACGACAGGCACGGCGGCGGCCGCCCGGGCCGAGGTGGCGGGACTCGCCTTCGACGCCGCGGAAATCGTCTGACGGACGAGGCCGCCGACCGCCCGGGGCGCCCGGCGCAGCCCGGCACACCGCTCCTCACACCGCTCCTCACACCGCTCCTCACACCACTGTGCACATCACTAGTCACACGTATGTCACGTCATGGCGCCGCACTCGCGCGGCGCGCACCACAACGGGGGATCCGAACACCATGTCCGCTCACGACAACCGCACCGCTCACCTGCCCGAATCCGACACCCTGACCTACCTCTCCGGCGCCGAAGTGCGCGAGGCCTGCGCCGAGATCGACCCGCTGGCCTGCATGCACGAGACACTCGTCGCGCATGCCGGGGGACGGACCGTGCTGCCGCCCGAGGCCTACCTCGGCTGGACGCCGCCGGACGGCGGCGAGGCCCGCAGCATCAACATGCCGGGCCTGGTGGAGGGCGGTCTCACGGCCGTGGGCACGAAGGTCATCAACGCCAACCCGGCCAACGTGGCCCAGGGCCTGCCGCGCGCCAGCGGACTGACCGTGCTCTTCGACCCGAGGACCGCACGCCCGCTGTGCGTCATGGAGGGCGCCCACATCAGCGCGCTGCGCACCGCCGCCGTCTCCGTGCTCGCCGCCCGCCACCTGGTCCGCCCCGGCGCCCGCACCGCGGCCCTCTACGGCGCGGGCGTCATCGCCCGCGAGCATGCGCTGATGCTGGCCGGCAGGCTGCCCGGCATCGAGGAGATCAGGGTGTACGACGAGGTGCCGGGCCGCGTCGCGCAGTTCGAGCGGGACATGGGCGACGCCCTCGGCGCGCACGAGGTCAAGGTCACCGCGGCCGTCGACGCGCGGACGGCCGCGCGGGGCGCCGACGTGGTGATCGCCTGCACCAACACCCGGCGCGGCTACGTCGAGCGCTCCTGGCTCGCCTCCGGCGCGCTCGCGGTGAACGTCTCGCTCGACGACCTGACCGAATCCGTGCTGACCGGCGCGGACCGGCTGTACGTGGACGACTGGGACCTGATCCGCGACGACCCGTACCGCCTGCTCGGCACGTTGCTGCGCGAAGGCCGCGTCCGGCAGGAAGACGCCGCGACCCTCGGCGAGGTGCTCACCGGGGCGCGTCCCGGGCGCACCGGCGACGACGAGCTGATCGTCGTCAACCCCTTCGGCCTCGCCGTCGAGGACATCGCGCTGGCCCACCGGGTCTTCCGCGTCGCGCGCCACCGGGGCCTGGGCACCGCGCTGCCCCGCTGACCGGCGGCCCTCTCATACCTCTCGTACGTCACGGAGAAGACCTGTGAAACGACTCCTGTTCGTCGCGGGCCGCAGCGGCCCGTCCCTGGACTACGCCCTGCCCCGGCTCGCCGCCACCGCGTCCGTGCACGCGGTGCTGCTCTCCCCGGTCGACGACTTCGCCCTCGGCGAGCTCGGCAGGCACTGTGCCGACGTCACCGACCGGAGCTCGGCCGCCGACCCCGTCACCGCGCTCACCGAACACGCCCGCCGGATCGGCGCCGACGGCCTGCTCACGTTCTCCGAGTACGCGGTGCGTCCGGTGGCCGAGGCCTGTGTGCGGCTCGGCCTGCCAGGACCCGGCGTCAACGCGGCGAGGGCGCGCGACAAGTGGCTGATGCGGCTGCGCTGGCAGCGGGCCGGTGTGCCCGTGCCGCGCTTCCGGCACGTCACCAGCCTCGGTGACCTCCAGCGGGCCAGGGACAGGATCGCGCTGCCGTTCCTGCTCAAGCGCGCCGACGGGGCCGGGTCGATCGGGCACGTCGTGATCGGCGAGGACACCGACATCGCCGAGGTGTGGCACCGCGCCCTGGAGGTCGACCGCGCGGCTCGCGGGGACGGGTTCGGCGACTACACGGCGGGCACGGACGTGCCGTCCTTCGTCGCCGAGGAACTCATCGAGTCCACCACCGAGTCCTGGTACGACGAGAGCCGCGACGACACGCGGGGCTACGGCGACTACCTGAGCGTCGAGGGCATCGTCGCCGCCGGTACCTACCACCCGGTGTGCGTCACCGGCAGGCTGCCCACCGTCGCGCCCTTCACCGAACTGAGCAACCAGGCGCCCTGCGTGCTGCCCGAGCGGCTGCAGCGCATCGTCGAGGAGCACGCGCGGCGCGCGGTCGACTCGCTCGGCCTCGACACCTGCGCCACGCACACCGAGCTCAAGCTGATGGCGGGCAACCGGCTGAGCCTCCTGGAGACGGCCGCCCGGGTCGGCGGGGCGATGGTCACCCGCGAGGTCGCCGAGGTGTACGGCGTCGACCTGATCACCCTTCAGGCGCGCGAGGCGCTCAGCGAGCCGCAGAAGTACCCGGACCGCATGCTGGTCACCGGCGAGGGCCGGGCCGCCGCATCGCTCGCGCTGATCGCCACCGACTCGCGCGGCACGCCCTGGGCCACGCTGCCGCGCCTCAACTGGCGTACGCACGACTGGGGTTCGCTGGTCTCGCCCGGCACCACGGTGGAGATCGCCCGGGGCAGCACGGTGCCCGACGGAACCGTGATGCCGCGCTACGACGCGGCCGCCGCGGCGCTGAGCATCGGCGGCATCGCCTACCTCACCGCCGACGACCCCGCCACCCTCAAGGCCGACACCTACCGGATCCTGGACGGCCTGGAGGCGAGCCTCGTCGCCGGGGAGGGGGAGCGGCAGCGGGCCGAGCTCACCGGATCCGCACCCGTCGTGTACGCCGACGAACTCCCGGCAGCCGCCGAGGTGTCCGACCTGTTCCGCGCCGCCGAGCTCAACGGGCCGATCGACGAGCCCGCGCGCATGCGGCGGATGCTGGAGACCTCGCAGCACCTCATGACCGCCCGCGTGGCGGGTCGCCTCGTCGGTCTCATCCGGGTGTTGACGGACCTGTCGTTCAACGCCTTCGTCGCCGACCTGGCCGTCCACCCCGACCTGCAGCGCCGCGGCATCGGCGGCGAACTCCTGCGCCGGGCCACCGAGCCGCACCCCGGGGTCAAGTTCGTCGTGCACCCCGGCAACCACTCCGGGGACTTCTACCGCAAGCAGGGGTTCGTGCCCGCGCCGGAGTGCGTGGCGCTGCCCCGCCGCGAGAGCGACCCCGAGGAGGACCGGTGAACACTGGCGGAGAAACGGTTCTGGTGGTCGGCAGTGGCACCCAGGAGTACCGCGAGTACCTGCTGCGCTCGGCCGCGTTGAAGGCCGACCTGTGGCTGCTCGACGAGACCGCCCCCACCTGGCAGTCGCCCCATCTCGCGGGCTCCACACAAGTGGTGCCCAGTGACGTCAACGCCCTGGTGGCGGCGGCTCGTTCGGTCGCCGAGCGCCGGGCGGTGCGGGGCGTCTTCTGCTACGACGAGGCGCTGATCCTGCCCGCCGCCCAGGTCGCCGAGGCCCTCGGTCTGCCGGGCCCGACCGTGACCGCGGTGCGCAACTGCCGCGACAAGCACCGCACCCGCGCGCTGCTGCGCGACGCGGGGCTGCCGCAGCCGAAGTTCGCCCTGGTCGCCGATCTCGCGGAGGCGGCGGCCGCGGCAGAGTGGATCGGCTACCCGGTGGTGGTCAAGCCCCGTGGTCTCGGCGCGAGCCGAGGTGTGGCCCTCGTCCGCTCGGCGGCCGATCTCGCGGGGCTCTTCGCCGACGCGCGCTCGGCCCACTACCCGGGCGTCCCGACGTACCGGGCGGGCATCCTCGTCGAGGAGTACCTCGAAGGTCCCGAGATCAGCGTCGACGGCGCCGTCCACGACGGCGAGTACGCGACGATGTTCCTCGCCCGCAAGGAGGTCGGCCTCTCCCCGTACTTCGAGGAGACCGGCCACCTGGTCGACGCGGGGGACCCGCTCCTGAACGACCCCGCCCTGCGCTGGATACTCGCCAGGACCCACCGCGCGCTCCGGGTCGACCACGCGGTCACCCACACCGAACTGCGCCTGACATCACGGGGGTTCGTGGTCATCGAGGTGAACGGCAGGCTAGGCGGCGACCTCATCCCCTACCTGGGAAAGCTCGCCACCGGCATCGACCCGGGCCTGGTCGCCCTCGACGTCGCCCTGCGCACCCCGCCCGACCTCACCCCCACCCACGCGCGCGCGGCGGGCATCCGCTTCCTCTACCCGCCCGAGCACTGCCGCGTCGACCGCGTCACGGTGCCCGCGCCCGACGAGGCGTCAGGACTCCTGAGGGCCACCGCACTCGCGGCCCCCGGCGACGAACTCCGACTGCCGCCGCTCGACTACCTCCAGCGGTACGCGTACGTCCTGTGTGCCGCCGACACCCCCGAGGGGTGCGTCGGACGCCTGGACGAAGCGGAGGCCCAAGTCGCTCTCCACGCAAGGCCGTTGGAACACGTCACCGACGCGCGGAGGGCGTCGTGACCGTACCCGATCCGGCCGCCCAGGAGACCAGCGAGGCGGCGCGGGAGCCCGACCCCGGCATCCGCGCCGCCCTGCGCGAACTGCCCACCCCCGCACGGCTGCTCCTCGCCGGGGTCGCCCTGAACCGCATGGGCTCCTACGTCCAGGTCTTCGTGGTCCTGTACGTCACGCACCTGGGCCACACGGCCGGTCAGGCCGGTCTCGTCCTGACCGGATACGGGGCGGGCTCGGTGCTCGGCACGCTGCTCGGCGGGACGCTCGCCGAACGCCTCGGCAACCGGCGCACCATCGCCGGATCGGTGATCGCCACGGGGCTGCTCACCGCGGCCCTGCCCGCCGCCCCGGGCTACTGGGCGCTGCTGCTGACCGTCGCCGCCATCGGCGCCGCGTCCCAGGTCTACCGCCCGGCCGCCGCCGCGCTCCTGGCCGAACTCCTGCCCGCGCACCGCCTGGTGGTCGCCTCCGCCGCGTTCCGGCTCGCGCTGAACGTCGGCGCGGCGCTCGGCCCGCTCGCCGGTGCGGCGCTCCTGACCGGCTCGTACACGCTGATGTTCGAGGTCAACGCGGTCGTCTCGGTCCTCTTCGGACTCGTGGCGCTCGTCGTCCTGCCGGGCGGCGGGGGCGCACCGAAGGCGGCGCGCGGATCTACGGGGGCGCGTTATGCCGACGTCCTGCGCGACCGCGCCTTCACGCTCGTCGTCCTCGCGCTGTTCCTCATCGCGCTCGTCGAGTCGCAGTACCTGACCGCGCTCCCGCTCGACCTGCGCGAACGGGGCGTGCCGACCGCCGTGTACACCGCGCTCGTCGCACTCAACGGCCTCCTCGTCATCGTGGGCGAACTGCCCCTGACCCGCTACGTGCAGACCTGGCCCATGCGCGTCTCCATCGCGGGCGGCATCGCGCTCATCGGCTGCGGCATCGGCCTGTACGGCATCCACGCGGGCGCCGCGCTCCTGGTGGCCGCCACCGTCGTATGGACCCTCGGCGAGATGGTCGCCGCGCCCTCCACGCTCGCCTACCCGGCGCTCACGGCGCCCGACGGCGCGCGCGGCCGCTACATCGCGGCGCTCTCCGCGGGACAGAGCGTCGGCTACGCCGCCGGGCCCGCGCTCGGCGCGCTCCTCTTCCAGGCGGTGGGCGGCGCCGTCTGGCCGGTGTTCGCGGCCGTCGGGCTGCTCGCCGCGGCGGCCGCCCGCTCCGGGGTGCGCCAGCCGGACGCGCTGCGCGAGGCCGCGCCGCACGCCGGGAGCCGGTGACCGCCACCCCCACCGCCAACCGCCCTTGCCCAGCGATCCACTTGAGCAGAGACCGAGATGACCCACCACGAGTTCGACGACAACCACGACTGGTACGAGCGGTCGGGGGTGCGCAGCGGCCCGCACCGGACCGTCAGCGGCCCCCTCGACCCCGCGACCCGGTTCTTCCCGCACCACCTGGTGCCCTACTGGGACCATCCCCTGGTCCGCGCCCTGCCCGAGCGTCGCCGTCAGGAGCTCCTGGCCCGCCACCTCTACCACTACCTGAACTTCACCGCCCACTTCGAGACCCGCGTGGTCAACCGCGCCACCGAGCGCATCGCCGACGGCCGCACCGGCCTCGACCTGCCCGCGCGGGTCCGGCTCGACGCCTACCGCATCTACTGCGACGAGGGCTATCACGCGCTGTTCAGCCTCGACGTCGTCGAGCAGATCGCCGCGGCCACCGGCATCCCGCCGCTGCCGTACGCCTTCGACCCGTTCTTGCGCCAGCTCGACGGCATCGGCGCCGAACTCCTCGCCGGGGAACCGGTCCTCGCCCAGCTGCTCCAGGTCGTCGTCTTCGAGACGCTCGTGACCTCCGTGCTCAACGAGGTGCCCAAGGACCAGGAAGTGCTGCCCGTGGTGCGGGAGGTCGTCCGCGACCACGCCAGGGACGAGGGCCACCACCACGTGTACTTCTCCCGGTTCTTCGAGCGGCTCTGGAGCGACCTGCCGACCTCGCTCAAGCGGCGCGCCGCCCGCTGCCTGCCCGAGCTGATCGTCTCCAGCCTCACGCCCGACCTGCGGCCCGTGGGCGCCGCCTTGACCGTCGCGGGACTCGGGCCCGACGCGGTGCGCGACGTCATCGCCGACAGCTACGGCACCCCGGCGAGCAAGGGTGCGCTACGGACCACCGCACGCCACTCCGTCCGCCTGTTCCGGGACGCCGGAGCACTCGAACTACCGGGCGCCGCCGAGGCGTTCGCCACCGCGGGCCTGCTCGTCGACGTGCCCGACTCAGCAGAGATCCCCAGGGAGGATCCCGATGAACACTGACGCCGCTCAGCACGCCGCCGTCCCCAGGGGCGCCCCGCCCGAGGCCCCGGAGACCGGTCTCTTCTCACTGGCCGACCTCTCCGTGGAGACCGTCACACGCCTCGCGGAGCGGTCCGTGGAGCTGCACAGGGACCGCGCCGCGCACGACCGTCCGCTGGCCGGTGCCACCGTCGGCGTGCTGTTCACCAAGCCGTCCACGCGCACCAGGACCGCCTTCACGGTGGCCGCCGTGCGCCTGGGCGCGGTTCCCGTCACCTACGGCCCCGGTGACCTCCAGCTCTCCACCGGTGAGGCGATCGAGGACACCGGAAGGGTCTTCGGCGGCATGCTCGACGGCCTCGTCGCCCGCACGGCGGGGCCCTTGGCGGAGCTGCGGCGGCTCTCCCGCTCAGGACACCTCCCGGTGGTCAACGCCATGGCCACCGAGGAGCACCCGTCGCAGGGCCTGTGCGACCTGGCGACGCTCCGGCTCTGCCTGGGCGACGACCTGCGCGGACTGCGCCTCCTCTACGTGGGGGAGGGCAACAACACCGCCGCCGCGCTCGCCCTCGCGCTCGCCGGGATCCCCGGCTGTGAGGCCACCTTCGCCTGCCCGCCCGGCTACGGCCTCCCCGACGACCTCGTGTCCGCCGCGGGCAAGCGCGCGGCCCGCAACGGAGCGGTCATCGACCGGCGGGACTCCGCGGCCGACCTGCCGAGCGGCGTCGACGTCGTCTACACCACCCGCTGGCAGACCACCGGCACCAGCAAGCCCGACGCGGCCTGGCGCGAGCGGTTCCGCGCGTTCCACGTCGACGAGGAGTTCATGACACGGCGTCCCGGTGCCCTCCTCCTGCACGACCTGCCCGCGCACCGCGGTGACGAGGTCACCGGAGCGGTGCTCGACGGGCCGCGCTCGGTGGCCTGGACCCAGGCATCGATGAAGCTCAGCAGCGCGATGGCCGTACTGGAGTGGGCACTTGGGCCGCAGCGGCGGCCGGGAACCTACACCGGCGCCTCGGCGGCCTGAGCGAGCAGCCGGACGAGCTGTGCCCTGCGGCTCACCCCGTCGAGCTTGCGGTAGATGTTGCTCAGGTGGAACTCGACCGTCTTCACGCTGAGGAAGAGCCGCTCCGCGACCTCGTGATTGGTGAGGCCCCGGCCGACCACGAGCGCCACCTGCAGCTCCTGCGGGGTCAACCGCTCCAACGGAGCCCGCTCCGGGCGCACTTCGGTGCCGCCCGCCGCGTGCAGTTCGGCGGCCACCCGCGCCGCCCACCCGGTCGCGCCGAGCCGCTCGAAGGTGACGAGCGCCCGTTCGAGCAGGCGCCGCGCCTCGCTGCGCCTGCCCTGCCTGCGCAGCTGCTCGCCCCACGCGAACTCGGTCCTGCCCCGCTCGAAGGGCACCGGACGCTCGGCGAGCAGCGCGAGGGAGCGCTCCATGTGCCGCGAGGCGGCTTCCGGGTCTCCCGGTTCGAGCAGCCCCCGACAGCGCGCCGCGGCGCCCGCGGTCACCGGACGGTGGCCGCGGCCCGCCTCGTACTCCAGGACGTCGAGGACCTCGCGGGCCTCGGCGGTCATGTGCAGATGGACGTACGCGTCGGCCAGATCGGCCGCCCAGGTCAGATACAGGCCGTCGCCGCGCCCGTGCTCCCGCGAGAAGGCGCGCACGTCCTCCAGGCAGTGCACCGCCTCCTCGAAGCGGCCGAGGCCCAGTTCGAGCAGGCCGAGGGCGCCGCGCGCCCGGGCCGCGTCCATCGGCAGCTCGGTGGAGAGCGCCCACTCCTGGGCCTGCGCGGCATGCCGCCTGCAGTCCTCCTCGCGGTTGAGCGCCGCCTCGGTCCTGGCGAGCGCGGCGAGCCCGCGCGGCACCTCGATGAGGCGCCCGGTGGCCTCGGCGAGCCGGACCGCCTCGTCGGCGTGGGCGAGCGACGGCGTCCAGCGGCCCCGCCAGAACTCCACCACGGCCAGGGTGCACAGCAGGTGGGAGAGCAGCCCCACCGCGCTCGAACCGCGCGCCGTGTACGCGGCGCGGTCGAGGAGGCCGTAGGCCTCGTCGAGTTGCTCGGCCGCCAGATGGCACAGGCCGCCCACTCCGGAGAGCGGATAGGGGAACGCGGGATCGGGCGAGGCGAGCGGCTCGGCCAGCTCGCGCAGGAGTTCCCTGCCCGCGTCCGCGTCGCCGCCGAGCAGCAGCACCAGGGTGTGCAGGAGGCGCACCGGCAGCATCGCCTCCTGGGCGGAGCCCGCCATGTGCATCGCCGCCGCCGACGAGTGCCGGGCCGCCGTGAGGTCGCCGACCGCGAGTTCGGTGAGGGCGATGCCGCCGAGCATCACCGCGGCGAGCGCGGGGTCGACCTTCTCGGCCTCGTCGACCGCCGACCTGAGCAGCTCGCGCGAACGGGTCGGCTGACCGCGCTGGACGTCCAGGTAGCAGCGGAGCTGTCGGATGTCGAGCCGGGTGCCGAGCTGCTCGGCGTGTTCCAGGGCGCGGTCCAGGATCGCCGCCGCCTCGTTCAGGGACCCCGCGGCCTGCGAGGCCCGCGCGGCGTCGAGGAGCCGCTCCGCCTTGCGCTGGCCTGCCGGGGTGAACCGCGCCGCCCGCTCGTACAGCCGGGAAGCGAGGGGGTACGTGAGGGTCTCCGGGGCGCCGGACGCCGCGTTCTCCAGGAGCGAGGCGACGTGTTCGTCCGGCTCGGCGCCCGATGCGGCCAGGTGCCAGGCGTACTGCTCCAGGGCGGGCGCGGTCGCGCCTTGCAGGGAGCGGGCGACCGCGTGGTGGGCCCGCCGCCTGCGCACCGGCGTCGCCCCGTGGTAGACGGCGGAGCGGACCAGCGGGTGCCGGAAGGCGTACCCGTCCCGCTCCTCGACGACCAGGCCCGCCGCCTCCGCCGCCTCCAGCGATTCGTAGCTGAGCCCGTGCGCCCGCAGCGCCGCCTCGGTGCCCGCGAGCGGCCGGGTGCCCAGGACCGCGAGCAGCAGCATCGCGTCCTGCGCCTCGGACGGCAGCCGGTCGACCGCGCTGCCGAAGGTGTGGGCGAGGAGCTCCCCGATGGCCAGCGGCGCCCCGGATTCCTCCTCGTCGCCCCCGGAGTCGCTGCCCGCGAGCAGCGCGGGCAGCTCGATGAGTGCCAGGGGGTTGCCCCGTGCCTCGGCGAGCAGCCGGGCCGTCTCCCGCTCGGTCAGTTCGGCGGTGCCCTCCTCGGCGATGAGCCGGTGCGCCGAATCGGGGTCGAGGCCGCCGAGCGTCAGCGTGTCGATGGAGGCGAGCCGCGAGGCCGATTCCTCCGGTGCGTCGCGGGTGGTGAACAGGACGACGACGCCCTCGCGGCCGAGCCTGCGGGTGGCGAAGGCGAGCGCGTCCAGTGAGTACGGGTCGAGCCAGTGCGCGTCGTCGACGGTGACGAGCACGGGCCCCTCGTCGGCGAGGGCGCCGAGCAGGCTGAGGGTGCCCGCGGCCACCGCGAACCGGTCCTGCGCCTCGGCGGGCCCGAGCGCGAGGGCGCCGGTGAGCGCGGCGACCTGACGCTCCGGGATGCGGTCGAGGAAGTGCAGGACGGGCCGGAGCAGATCGGCGAGGCCCACATAGGGCAGGTCCGATTCGACCTCGACGCCGCGGGTGCCGATCCGCAGCAGGTCGTCGGCGGCGTCCGCGACGTACGAGACGAGGCTCGTCTTGCCGATGCCGGCCTCACCGCGGATGACCAGCGCGCCGCTCTCGCCCCCGCGTGCCTTGTCGATGAGGGCAAGAAGACGTGCGCATTCCGCGGAGCGCCCCAGGAGCATGGCTTCAGCGTACCGGCGGGGCCGGACTTCGGAGGGCGGTCGAACGGTACGTATCTGGCCATGAGTTGGCACGCTCGCGGCAACGCGCGGACTCCGTCGATCTGCTCGGGTCCCGGCTCTGTCAACCCCAAGATCCCCCCGCTACCCTCCGCGCATGATTTCCACGGTGGTGTGGGGAACGGGCAATGTGGGCCGTGCGGCCATCCGTGCCGTCGAGGCGCATCCGGCGCTGGAACTCACGGCGGTGCTTGTGCACAGCGCGGGCAAGGTCGGCCGTGACGCCGGTGAACTCGCGAGCCTCGACCGGCGGTTGGGTGTCCTGGCGACCGATGACATCGACGCGGTCCTCGCGGCTGGGCCGCGTGCCGTGGTGTACGCGGCGTCCGGTGACATCCGCCCCGACGACGCGCTCGCCGACGTGGTCAAGGCCGTCGGGGCGGGGGCGGTGGTGGTGACGCCCGCGCTGTACGCGCTCTACGAACAGCGGGGCGCCCCGGCCGAGTTCAGGGATCCGGTGCTCGCCGCTGTCGCGTCGGGCGGCGGCTCGCTGTTCGTCTCGGGCGTGGACCCCGGCTGGGGCAACGACGTGCTGCCGCTCCTGGTCAGCGGACTCGGCTCCACCGTCGACGCCGTCCGCTGCCAGGAGATCTTCGACTACTCCACGTACGACCAGGAGGACTCGGTCCGCCAGCTGATCGGCATGGGCCACCCCATGGAGTACGAGCCGCTGATGCTCGCCGAGGGCGTCCCGACCATGGTGTGGGGCGGACAGATCCGGCTGATGGCCAGGGCGCTCGGCGCCGAACTCGACGAGATCCGCGAGACGTTGGAGCGCCGTGCGCTGGACGTCACCGTGGCGACCAGGACCATGGGGGAGTTCGCGGCGGGTACGCAGGGCGCGGTGCGGTTCGAGGTGCAGGGCGTCGTCGGCGGCGAACCCCGCATCGTCATCGAGCACATCACCCGCATCCACCCGTCCTGCGCCCCCGACTGGCCCGCCCCGCCCGACGGCGGCGACGGCGCGCACCGCGTGATCGTCGAGGGCCGCCCGCGCATCGAGGTCACCGTCGAGGCCACCGACGAGGGCGAGAACCGCGCGGCGGGCGGCAACGCCACCGCGGCGGGACGGCTCGTGAACGCCATCGACTGGCTCGTGGACGCCGAACCGGGCCTCTACGACGCGCTCGACGTCCCGCTGCGCCCCGCGGCGGGCCGACTCGGAAGGAAGCAGCCATGAACGCGGCCATGCGCATCGACATCCCCGACGGCAAGGAACCCATCGGATACGTGTGGGGCGAGATGGTCCCGGGCATCGGCATCGCCGCGTCCAACTTCTCGCTCGCGGTGTACGAGCACAGCACGCTCGGCCTGCGCGAGTTCGAGGCGGCGCGGCTGCGGGTCGCGCAGCTCAACGGCTGCGCCTTCTGCCTGGACTGGCGCACCGAGCGCGACGGCGAGAAGGTCGAGGAGGAGTTCGCGGACGCGGTGACCGGGTGGCGCACCACCGACGCCTTCGACGAACGCACCCGGCTCGCCGCGGAGTACGCGGAGCGGTACACCCTGGACCACCACGGCCTCGACGAGGAGTTCTGGCGGCGGATGACCGCGCACTACAGCCAGAGCGAGATCGTGGAGCTGAGCATGTGTGTCGGCTCGTGGCTGGCGTTCGGCAGGCTCAACCACGTGTTGGGCCTGGACAGCGTGTGCGTGCTGCCCAGGCCCTGACGCTCATACGTGTGATCAGCAGTTGCCCGCCGGGCGGGCCCGGGTCACCAGGTCGGTGTGGCCCGTCGTGCCGTCGATCCACACCACGCGCTTGCCGGTGTCGGCGGCGCCGTAGCTCTGCTCACCGCGGTTGCAGGACACCCGCGCCAGGCCCTTGCCGTCCAGGTCGGTCTGGACGAGCTTGGTGAGGTTGCTATTGCTCCAGCCCTGTTCGGGCTTCCACTGGGTCAGCGTCAGCGCGCTGTCGGAGGCGTCCACGCCCCAGAAGTAGGAGTTCTCGCTGTCCTCGGGGATGACGTCGGTCAGGCCGGTGCCGTCCAGCTTCGCGCGGCGCAGGCCCTGCCGGTTGTCGTCGGCGATGTCGTCGACCAGCCAGTACAGGTACTTTCCGTTGATCGTCGGCGTGGAGATGCCGAGGCGGCTCTCCTTGGCGGGGACCAGCGTCTGCTTGCCGGTGCGCACGTCCGTGATCTCGGTCGAGACCTGCTGGATGCCGTCCTTGTCGGTGTAGACCTTGGCGTACCCGAGCTTGGCGCCGCTCAGCGTGGGCAGCGCGGTGGCCACGTCGTAGCGGCCGCCGTCCACGAAGTGCGGCTCGCGCTCACCGGGCTTGATGTACGCGACGCGCTGCTGCCCGAAGGGGCTGGACTCCTGCCAGGCGACGGTGTCACCGGAGACCTTGACGTTGCCGACCGTCGTCCCCGCCGACCAGAGCTTCTTGACCGGGCCGCCCTTGAGCGGCCGCGTCAGGACCTCCACGCTGTCCGCGCCGTACGCGGCCCAGGCCACTGTCTTGCCGTCGGTGTCCGGATAGACGTGGAAGCGACCGTCGTTGGGGCTGAGCAGCTTCGGCGCGCCCTTGCCGTCGGTGCGGCCCGCGTAGACGGAGTACGGCTCGCCGCCCTCCTCGTCGGACTTGGACGTGGCCCACCAGCCGCCGCCCGCGCCCGCGCCGGTCCGCTTGGTGTTGAGGTCGCCGAGGAGCTTGTCGGAGTCGGCGCCGATGGCCTTCTCCCAGCCCTTCACGATGCCGTGCGCGTCGAAGGCCCGGGTGACCGAGCGCAGGTCCGCGCCCTTGACGCCGAGGTCCTTGGCGGCGGCGAGCACCGCGTTGCGGGCCTCGGTGAAGCCGTCGAGCGGGGTGAGGTACTCGGTGAGCGCCTTGTAGACGATGCGGTCGGCGCGCTTGCCGCCGAGGTCCTCACGGATGTCCCACAACGCACCCGAGAAGATGGTGGAGTTGAGATGCACGCCGCCGCTGTCGGTGGCGTAGGTGACGCCGAGGAAGTCCTTGGCGGTGGTGCGGCCGTCGTTGAGGTCGCGCATCGCGCAGTCCTTCGGCCCCTGCGTACGGCACAGGTCCTCGCCGATCAGGGAGGCCTCGGGGGCGCCCTCGTTGCCGGTGGCGTCGACGTCGATGGCGTTGCCGAAGTAGTCGGCGACGGCCTCGTTCAGGGCGCCGGACTGGCCGGTGTAGACGAGGCCCGCGGTGTGCTCGACGACGCCGTGGGTCATCTCGTGGCCGACCACGTCCAGGTCGGCGGAGAAGACCTTGTTCTCCTCGTCGCCGCCCCCGTAGACCATCTTCTGGCCGTCCCAGAAGGCGTTGACGAAGGGCAGGCCCTGATCCGTCACGCCCACCAGGGAGTTGATGGCCATGCCCTTGTCGTCCAGGCTGTCCCTGCCGTGCTTGGCCTTGTAGTAGTCGTAGACCTGCCCGGCCGCCCAGTGCGCGTCGACCGCGCCCGCCTCGGTGGCGTCCTTGCCGAACTCGGGCGTCGGCGACGTGACGTCCTTGAGGCCCGAAGGCCACTTGCCCGAGGCGTCGTTGGCGTCCACGTCACGCGCGTCGTACGTGGTGATGGGGTTCTTGCTGCCGCCCCACTGGCGGCGCTGGTCGATCAGACCGTACGCCCCGGTCTTCGCGTCCTTGGTGACGTCGAGGTCGACCTTGCTCCCGTCGAGCTTCACGCCGGAGCCCTGGGCGCCGGGGTGACCGGCCGGGGCGTCGTCGAAGGCCTGGATGCCGGAGTAACTGAGCACCGGGAATCCGGCGTTCGCGTCGACGTAGATCTCCTGCTTGACCGGCGCCCCGGTCGCGGGGTCCTCGCCGGTCACGGTGACGTGGTACGTCAGGACGCCCTTGCCCTCGGGAAGGACGACGAGGCCGTGGGACGTGCCGCGCAGTGAACTCTTCTTGCCCCGCTGCTTCTTGGTGCCCTCCGCGCGGTCCTTCGACGCGGGACCGCGCAGCTTGGTCCACTGGCCCGCCCCGCCCTGGGAGAGGCCCGAGAGGGCGGCCGCGGTGGCCCGCTCGACGGCGGTCCCCTCCGACACGTCGGCCTTGGCCCCCACCGTGAGCCCCGTGAAGTACTTGCCGGAGGTGCCGGTGACGACCCGGTCGCCGTCCTTCTCCGCCAGGCGCACCAGGTACTGGCCGCCGAGCACCGGTATGCCCCGGTGCTTCTGCTGGAAGCGCACGGCCTCGCCGGTCCGCCCGCGCACCGTCTTCCCCGCGGTCAGATCCCGCCGGGGGTCGGCTATGCGGTAGCGGCTCTTCTTCTCTTCGAGGTGCTTCTTCGCGGCGGCGGCCGCGCTGCCCGAGTCCTGTGCGGGCTCCTCGATCCCGTCCACCAGGGCGGGCGTCGCGGTGCGCTGGCCGGGTATCAGCTCGGGCACGGGGTCAGGGCCGGGGTCGGCGGCGTGGGCGACGGGCACGGCCATGGCGAGCAGCGCGGAGACGCCGAGCAGGGCGACACCACCGGCCGCGCCGGGTATGCCCGCCTTGCGAAGTCCCTTGGGTCTCTTGGGTGTTGTCCTCATGGGTGACTTGTTCACGTTCCCCTCTACGGCAGGGCCGCAGGTCGTGCGGCCCTCTTGATCATGAAGATGTCAGACGAATGTGGATCAAGTGATAACGCCGTGTCACAAGTTGCGCCAGAGGAACACCACCACGCGTACTTGGACAAAGAGTTGAACGCTCACGCCCCCGCGCCGGGACCACCGGCATGGCCGCGGCCACCATGCCGGGGGCGGCAACTGTGGTGCACCCGCACATGTGACGTTGACCTGCGGCTTCCTACCGTTTGGCGACATCGGAACGTCCCCGCCCACCACCATCCGGAAGTGGTGCACATGCCCACCACCGCTGAACCGCCGCGCGCCCTCGTCAGGATCGTCGCCGCGAGCCTCGTCGGCACCACCATCGAGTGGTACGACTTCTTCCTCTACGGCTCGGCCGCCGCGCTCGTCTTCAACACGCTGTTCTTCCCGTCGAGCGACCCCCTCGTCGGCACCCTCCTGTCCTTCCTCACCTACGCCGTGGGCTTCGCGGCCCGGCCGCTCGGCGGAGTCGTCTTCGGACACTTCGGCGACCGGGTGGGGCGCAAGCGGCTGCTCGTCATCAGCCTGCTGATGATGGGCGGCGCCACGTTCGCGATGGGGCTGCTCCCCACCCACGCGAGCATCGGCGTCGGCGCACCCGTCCTGCTCACCGTGTTGCGGCTGGTGCAGGGCTTCGCGCTCGGCGGGGAGTGGGGCGGCGCCGTGCTGCTCGTCTCCGAGCACGGC
Organism: Streptomyces kanamyceticus; assembly: GCF_008704495.1. Classification (NCBI taxonomy): domain Bacteria; kingdom Bacillati; phylum Actinomycetota; class Actinomycetes; order Kitasatosporales; family Streptomycetaceae; genus Streptomyces; species Streptomyces kanamyceticus. The sequence continues at coordinate 1,367,125 of NZ_CP023699.1, read as the reverse complement.
GGTGCCAAGAGCCGCGGGTTCTGGGCCTCCTGGCCGCAGGCGGGCGCGCCGGGCGGGAACCTGCTGGCCACCGGTGTGCTCGCGCTGCTCGCCGCCGTCCAGTCGGACGAGGCGTTCCTCGCCTGGGGGTGGCGCGTGCCGTTCCTGCTGTCCGGGGTGCTCGTGATGATCGGCCTGTGGATCCGCATCTCGGTCACCGAGTCACCGGTCTTCCTCGCCGCGCAGCGGAAGGCGGAGGCGGCCGCCGCCGCGGGGGCCGGGGAGAAGCCGCCCGTGGTCGAGGTGTTCCGCAAGAGCTGGCGCGAGGTGCTCATCGCGATCGGCACCCGCTTCGGCGAGAACATCTCCTACTACATCCTCACGGCCTTCGTCCTGGTCTACGTCACCGTGCACCTCGAACTCCCCAAGAGCGACGCCCTGAACGCGGTGCTCATCGGCTCCGCGTTCCACTTCGTCACCATCCCGCTGTGGGGCGCCCTCTCCGACCGCGTCGGGCGCCGTCCGGTGACGCTGATCGGCGCGCTCGGCATGGCGGGCTGGGCCTTCGCCTTCTTCGCGCTGCTCGACTCCCGTTCCTTCCCGGTCATCACGCTCGCGGTCACCGTCGGACTGCTCTTCCACGGCGCGATGTACGGGCCGCAGGCCGCGTTCATCTCCGAGCTCTTCGACACCAAGGTGCGCTACTCCGGCGCCTCGATGGGCTCCCAGCTCGCGTCCATCATCGGCGGCGCCCTCGCGCCGATCATCGCCGTGGAACTGCTCAAGGACTACGAGTCGGCGCTGCCCGTCGCCCTCTACATGTCCTGCGCGGCCCTCGTCACCGCCGTGACCGTACGGTTCGCCAGGGAGACCAAGGGTCGTGACCTGTCCAGGGACGAGGTCGTGGACGCGGCTCACGCGCGCCCCGCGGCGCAACCGCAGGGCTCCGTGCCCCTCGGCGGCTGACCGCCACCGCCCCATCGACCGCGGCCACCCCGTCGGGAGACGATCGCCCCATGCTCCCCACCACCCGAGGCAAGGACCACGCGGACCCCCCGGGCGGCCCGCGCGCTCTGCTCGACCTGCTCGACCGGGGCGCGCCCGCCGAGGAGTTCGCGCGCCCCGCGGCCCGCGCCCGCGAGGCCGGTGCCACCGCCGCCGAGCTCGCCGCGCTCGGCGAGGCCACCGAGGTGGCGCTGCGCGTCCACCGCACCCTGGGCGCGCACCGCCGCCGCGAGGCCGAACTCACCGCGCTCTTCGACACCGCGAGCGACCTGGCGGCGCTGCGCGACCCGGACGCCGTGCTCCGCGCCATCGTGCGCCGTGCGAAACTGCTGCTCGGCACCGACGTCACGTACCTCTCGCTCAACGACGAGAGCGCGGGCGACACCTACATGCGGGTGACCGACGGCAGTGTCGCCGCCGCATTCCAGCAGCTGCGGCTCGGCATGGGGGAGGGGCTCGGCGGACTCGTCGCGCAGACCGCACGGCCCTACGTCACCGGCGACTACCAGCAGGACCCCCGCTTCCACCACACCGACGCCATCGACGGCGCCGTCCTCCAGGAGGGGCTGCGGGCGATCCTCGGCGTGCCGCTGCGGCTCGGCGCGCGCGTCATCGGGGTCCTGTACGCCGCCGACCGCGCGGCCCGCGAGTTCGCGACGGAGGAGATCGTGCTGCTCTCCTCGCTCGCCGACCACGCCGCCATCGCCATCGACGGGGCCCGGCTCCTGGAGGAGACCCGCGCCGCGCTCGTCGACCTCAACGCCGCCAACGAGACGATCCGCGCGCACAGCAGCGCCATGCGCCGCGCCGAACAGGCCCACGACCAGCTCACCGACCTCGTGCTGCGCGGCGGCGACGCGGGCGACGTGGCCGACGGCATCGCCGCCCTGCTCGACGGCGGCGCCCTCATCCACGACGCGGACGGCGTGGAACTGGCCCGCACCGCGACCGATCCGCTCGCCCCGCCCGCCCAGGCCGTCGCCGCGTCACGGGCCAGCGGCCGCGCGGTCCCGCAGGACGGCACCTGGGTGTGCGCGGTCCTCGCGGGGCCCGAACTCCTCGGCAGCATCGCCCTGACGGGCCGGGCCGAACTCGCCGAGTCCGACCGGCGGCTCTTCGAGCGCGCGAGCGTCGTCACCGCGCTGCTGCTCCTGCTGCGCCGGTCCGTGGCCGAGACCGAGGACCGGGTGCGCGGCGAGCTCCTCGGCGATCTGCTGTCCACCACCGGCGACCCCTCGGGCTTCGCGGGCCGGGCCCGCCGCCTCGGCATAAGCCTTGAGGGGCCGCTCGCGGTGTTCGTCGCGCACAGCGAGAGCGTGCCCCGGCGACGGCTGCTCGCCGCCGCGCACCGCACGGCCCGCGCGCACAGCGGCCTCGCCGGGGCGCACCACGACGACGTGGTGCTCGTGACGCCCGCCCGGAGCCCGGGAGCGGCCGTCCACCCGCTCGCCGCCGAACTGGGCCAGGCCGTCGGCGCCCCGGTCACCGTCGGCGCCGCGGGCCCTGTCACGGGCCCCGGAGGGCTGCCCGCCGCGCACGCCGAGGCCCTGCGCTGCCTCTCCGCGCTGCGTGCCCTCGGCCACACCGGGCGCGGCGCCGCCCTCACCGACCTCGGCTTCGTCGGCCTGCTCATCGGCGAACAGGCCGATCTGGGCGGCTACGTCAGGGCGACCCTCGGCCCCCTCATCGACTACGACGCCGAACGCGGCACCGATCTCGTACGCACCCTGGAGGCGTACTTCGGCAAGGACCGCAGCCTCACCAAGGCCAAGACCGCGCTGCACGTCCATGTGAACACGGTGGTGCAGCGCCTGGAACGCGTCGCGCGGCTCCTCGGCGACGACTGGAACACGCCCGCCCGCACCCTGGAGATCCAACTCGCCCTCAGACTGCACCGGTTGACGCCACCGGGGTGAGCTTCTCGCGCAGCCTGTCGAGCAGGGCGCGGGCCGCGGGGCTCGCGGGCCCGTCCGTCCGCCGGGCCAGCGCGATCCTGCCGCGCGAGCGCGGCTCCGTGATCTCCAACGACCGCAGTCCGAACGCCGCGGCCTCCTCGTCGCAGAGCCCGGGCAGCACGGCCACGCCGAGACCGCGCACCGCGAGCCGCGCGAGGACCTCGGGGGCCGCCGCCTCGAAGGTGATCCGGGGCGTGAACCCGGCCTGCGCGCAAGCCCGGTCGAGGACGCCGCGCACACCCGTGCCGCGCGGCAGGCTGATCAGCGGGCGTTCCGCGAGTTCGGCAAGGGGCACCTCCGTACGGTCGGCGGGCGCGAGGAGCGGGTCGCCGGGCGCCATGACGGCGACCAGCGGCTCGTCGATCACGATGTGCAGGCAGATGCCGGGCGGCGGCTCCGCCGCGTCGACGCCGAGGAGCGCCATGTCCAGCTCGCCCCCGCGCAGCGCGGCGAGCATCCGCTCCGAGGAGTCCTCGGTGAGGGAGATCTCGACCTGGGGATGCGCGTCGTGGAAGTCGGCGAGCACCGACACCACGTCGAACTCGTGGACGGCGGCGCCCGACACGAGACCGAGCGTGACCTGGCCGCGCAGCAGCCCGGTGAACTCGTCGGCCGTCCGCCGCGCCCCCTCTTCGGCGGCGAGCGCGGCCCGCGCGTACGGCAGCAGCGCCCTGCCCACCTCCGTGGGCGTCACCTTCCGGCCCGAGCGGTCGAGGAGCCGGTGACCCAGCTCCCGCTCCAACTGCCGTATCTGCGCGCTCACTCCGGGCTGAGCCAGATGCAGCCGGGCGGCGGCACGGGTGAAGTTGGCCTCCTCCACCACGGCGACGAAGTACCGCAACTGCCGAAGTTCCATAACTGATGATGCTAGTAGTGAGCACAGATGACTCTTGGACTTATCGCCGGACCTTGATCAGCCTGGAACCATGGGTAACGACGACACCGAAGTCAGGGCCGCGATCGCCGCCGAACGCAGGGAACTCGCCGACCTCTTCGACGGGCTGAGCGCCGAGCAGTGGGACATGCCCTCGCTCTGCGCGGGCTGGCGGGTGCGCGAGGTCGTGGCCCACATGTCCCTGGGCTTCCGTTACTCCCTGCCCGGCGTCCTCGCCGAACTCGTCAAGGCGCGCGGCAGCCTGCACCGCATGACCGACCGCCGCGCCCGCGCGGACGCCGCCGCGTTCACGACCGCCGAACTCGCCGCCCTGCTCAGGGACAACGCGCACCACCCCTGGACGCCCCCGGTCGGCGGCTACGTGAACGCGCTCGGCCACGACGTGGTGCACGGCCTCGACGTCACCGTCGCGCTCGGCCTGGACCGGCGGGTCCCCCTCGACCGTGTACGCGTCCTCCTGGACCACGTCACGCCCAAGACCCTCAGGTTCTTCGGCGCCGACGTCACGGGCGTCGCCCTGCACGCCGACGACCTCGACTGGTCCTACGGCACCGGCACGCCCCTGCGCGGCCGCGCGCAGGACCTGCTGCTCCTCGCGTACGGCCGCAAGGTCTCGATGACCTGAACCGAACTCGCGTCCTCGCCGGGCCAGTTGTCACATCCGGGCCTGTTGGATACGTCATACATGCGACCTACGCTGGTAGCCGCCTGAAAGGGAGTCGCATGAGCGGACGCATCGAGCGCACCGGGGCACGTGGACTACCCGCACGGCCGGGGAAGCCCGGCAGAGGCGAGCGGGTCGCCGACTGGGCTGACGGGCGGCTCGGCATCAACACCCTCGCCAAGAGCCAGATGCGGAAGATCTTCCCCGACCACTGGTCGTTCATGTTCGGGGAGATCTGCCTCTACAGCTTCCTGATCCTCATCCTCACCGGGACCTATCTGACCCTCTTCTTCGAGCCGAGCATGGCCGAAGTGACGTACGACGGTACCTATGTGCCGCTCAAGGGCCTGCTCGTGTCCCGGGCCTACGAGTCCACGGTGGACATCAGCATGGAGGTGCGCGGCGGACTGCTCATCCGGCAGATCCACCACTGGGCGGCGCTCGTCTTCGTCGCCGCGATGCTCGCGCACATGATGCGGGTGTTCTTCACCGGGGCCTTCCGCAAGCCGCGCGAGGTCAACTGGATGTTCGGTTGGACGCTGTTGTTCCTCGGCATCATCACGGGCCTCACCGGCTACTCGCTGCCCGACGACATGCTCTCCGGCACCGGCATCCGCTTCGCGCAGGGCGCCATCCTCTCCATCCCCGTCATCGGGACGTACATCTCCTTCTTCCTGTTCGGAGGGGAGTTCCCGGGGGAGGACATCATCGCGCGGTTCTATCCGATCCACATCCTGCTGCTGCCCGGCATCATGCTGGGGCTCGTCGTCGCGCATCTGATCCTGGTCTTCTACCACAAGCACACCCAGTTCGCCGGGCCCGGCAGAACCGAGAAGAACGTGGTCGGGGCGCCGTTCCTGCCCATCTACATCGCCAAGGCGGGCGGCTTCTTCTTCCTCGTCTTCGGGGTGCTCGCGATCATGGGCGCGGTCGCCACCATCAACCCGGTCTGGCTGATCGGCCCCTACCGGCCCGACCTGGTCTCCACCGGCGCTCAACCCGACTGGTACCTCGGGTTCTCCGAGGGGCTGATCCGGGTGATGCCCAGCTGGGAGATCAACGCCTGGGGGCACACGCTCAACCTGGGCGTCTTCATCCCCTTCATGCTCTTCCCGCTGGTGCTGCTCGCCATCGGCGTCTATCCGTTCATCGAGGCATGGGTCAAGGGCGACAAGCGCGAGCACCACATCGCGGACCGGCCGCGCAATGCGCCCGTGCGGACCGGGCTCGGCGTGGCCTGGCTCGCGCTGTTCGCCGTGCTGATGGTCGGCGGCGGCAACGACCTGTGGGCCACCCGCTTCGGCCTCTCCATCAACGTCATCACCTGGTTCGTGCGGATCGGCTGCTTCGCCGTGCCCGCCGCCGCGTTCTTCGTGACGCACCGGATCTGTATGGGACTTCAGCGCCGCGACCGCGACAAGGTGCTGCACGGCCGCGAGACAGGCACCATCAAGCGGCTGCCGCACGGCGAGTACATCGAGGTCCACGAGTCGCTCTCGCAGGCCGAGTTGTACACCCTGACAGCCCATGAGCAGCCCCGGCCCTACGAGATAGGACCCCTGGTCGACGCCAACGGCGTCGCCCGCAAGGTCGGCCGCTCCGACCGGCTGCGGGCCCGGCTTGCCCGCGCCATGTACGGGCCCAAGGCCCAGGTGCCGAAGGCGACTGTGGAGGAGTACCTGGCGATCCAACGAGGTGAGGGCGAGCACCACTGAGCAGCGGCGGGCGGGCCGGGGCGGGCGGCGGCCGGTGCGTGGCGGGGGACCGGCCGCCGTTTTCGGGATCAACTCGGTTAGCCTCACGGAGTGATGGCATCCGACAAGACTCCGAAGCTGCTCGCGATCAGTGACCTGCACGTGGCCTATCAGGACAACAGGGACTACGTCGAGTCCCTGCGGCCCGAAACCGACGAGGACTGGCTGATAGTCGCCGGTGACGTGGCCGAGCGCATGGCCGACATCGAGTGGGCGCTGCGCACGCTCACCGAACGGTTCGCCAAGGTGGTGTGGTCGCCGGGCAACCACGAGCTGTGGACTCCCAAGGACGACCCGGTCCAGCTGCGCGGCGAGGCGCGCTACCAGCATCTCGTCCAGCTCTGCCGGTCGTTGGGGGCACTCACCCCCGAGGATCCGTATCCCGTGTGGCGCGGCGCGGGCGGACCGGTCACGGTGGCGCCGCTGTTCCTGCTCTACGACTACAGCTTCCGGCCCGAGGGTACGTACACCAAGGAACAGGCGCTCAAGGCCGCCCACGAGGCGGGCGTCGTCTGCACCGACGAGTACTTCCTGCACCCCGACCCGTTCGAGACCCGGGACGACTGGTCGAGGGCCCGCGTCGAACTCACCGCGAAGCGGCTCGACGCACGCACCCCCGGTCTGCCCACCATCCTCATCAACCACTGGCCGCTGCTCCGCGAACCCACCCGGATCCTGCGCTACCCCGAGTTCGCCCTGTGGTGCGGCACCGAACTGACCGCCGACTGGCACCTGAAGTACGACGCCGAGGCCGTCGTCTACGGCCATCTGCACATCCCGCGCACCACCTGGCACGACGGCGTGCGGCACGTCGAGGCGTCCGTCGGCTATCCGCGCGAGTGGCGCAGGGACTTCCACCCCGACCCGCACCTGCGGCAGATCCTGCCCGCGCCCGCGGAGTAGGTCACGAAGAGGCGGGCAGCGGCCTGCGGGCGAGGAGTTCGGCCAGGCCCTGCCGGGTGGCGGCCAGTACGACGCGGTCGCTGGGCCGCAGCTCGTACTCCGGGTCGAGCTCCCACTCCAGGCCCGAGGAGCGCTCCAGGGCGACCACCCGCCACGCCCCGGGACGGAACACCCCCGCGACGGTCCGGCCCGCGAGCTGTGGCTGCCGCTCGACGTCGAGCACCGCGAAGAGCAGCACCGAGCGCTCCACGGGCAGCGCGCCGAGGATCTGGCGGCCCATCATCGCCCCGGCGAACGCGGGCGCGGCGAGCGCGGACACGCTGCGGCTGCGCGTGAGGGCGCCCGGGTGCGCGGCCCGCAGCGTGCGGTAGACGGCGGTGGCGAACTCGTCGTCGTACAGACGCAGCGCCACCCGCAGATCGGGCTTGACCGCCCGTGCGTACAGGGCCGCTTCGAGGTTGATGGTGTCCGCGCTGGTGAGCGCGAGCAGGGCGTGCGCGCGATGGATCTTGGCCGCCTCCAGGACGCCCTCCTCCGTCACGTCGCCGATCACCGTGGGCACGCGCAGCCGCCGCGCGAGCGAGACGCCGCGCGCCTCGGGGTCGGCCTCCACGCACACCACCGGGATGTCCAGCTCGCGCAGCCGCGCGAGGACCCGGGTACCGATCTTGCCGAGCCCGAGCAGCACGACGTGCCCCGAGAGACCGCGCGGCGGACGGCGCAGCGAGGAGGCGGTGCGGAAGGTGCCGAGGGCCTCCAGGACGGCGGCGAACAGGATCGGCAGGAGCAGCAGCCCGACGAGACCGGCCAGGAGCTGGAGGATCTGTCGGCTGGCCGGGCCCTCGGTCGCCGGGTCGTTGATCGAGAAGAGGTCGAGGAGGGTCAGGTACGTCGCGTGCAGCGGACTGGTGTCCGCGGTCGTGACGATCGAGGCGATCGCCATGCCGAGCACCGCGGCGGCGAATCCGGCGACCGACCAGCGAAGACGCCGTGAGAACAGCTGGCGCAGCGGTACGCCGCGCCCCGCGAGGAACCCGGGCGGCGGCGTGGCACCGGAGTACGACACGGCTTCGAGGACCAGCGCGCCACGGCCCGGCGCCGCGGCCACGGCGGCGTCGTCGGGAAGCAGCAGCGGCCCCGCTTCGCCGCCCGCGCGGTCCGAACCCTCGGAGCCCGCGGGGTCGTTGGCGGTCGAGGAGAGCAGAGCGAGGGTCGCGAGGCCGCGCGGCGCCACCGTGCCCGTCGCGGGCGGCGTACGTTCCACGGCGCGCAGCAGCAGCCCGTCGGCGTGCACGACCTTGCTGGTCCCGGCGACGGCGGTGGCCGCGAGCGCGGGGGCCGCGGTGTCGGCGTCGGACAGGACGGTGACGCTGGAGGCGGCCGCGGCCAGGCCCGCGACGGCCGCCGCCTGGTCGAGCAGGTCCTCCAGGTACTGGCCGAGCTTGCGGTTGTAGAGCCGGATCACCAGGCGCAGACAGGGGTTGAGCCGTCGCGCGGCGAGCGCGGTGCGGATGTTGGTCTCGTCGTCGTCATGCATGAGCGCGAGCGCGGCGGCCTGCGGGACGCCCGCGTCCACCAGGACGTCGTCGGTGAGTTCGACCGCTTCGATGGTCCGCGGCACACCGCCGTCGCCTTCGCCGTTCCCCTGGCCGTTGCCGCCCGCGTTCCCCGTGGTGCGGGAGACGGCCGCGGTGATGCGCCCGAGCAGCGCGGTGGCCCGCCCCGTCGCCTGGGCCCGCTCGCCCCGTCCCGCGGGCGGCACGACGAGCGTCACCTGCTCGCCGTAGACACCGCGCAGTTCGGCGGCGAGCCGGTGGGCGAGGGCGTTGTCGCCGCCGCACACGACCATGTGACCGGTGGCGGGGGACGGCGGGCGCTGTGGGGGAAGCGATGATGCGTACGACACACGGAGAAGAGTGCCTCAACGCGCCGCGCGGTTCCCCTCGGCGCACGGGTGATCACCCGTCAACGCGTCGTACTCATGCCCGAATTGGTCCCCGTATCGATGCCGATGGGACGCTCTGGGACGCCCCGGAGCAAGGGTTCCGCAACCACGTACATACCGGTGGACAAGCCGCCTCGGCGAAGCTCGGGAACACAGGAGGTCAGGTCCGGCCGGTTCGCGCGGCGGAAGGACCCGGCGCCGGGAGGAGGCGGTCCCATGCATCTGGTCGAACTGCTCGCGGCGCGGTCGAGGCCCGCGGCCGCCCTCCTGATGACGCTCACCAGGCGGTGCCCGCTCTCCTGCGCGCACTGCTCCACCGCGTCCACGACGGACTCCGAACAACTCGACGCGGCGCCCCTGACCACCTTCGTCGCGACCTTCACCCCCGAGGACCGGCCGGACTTCCTGCTCCTGACCGGCGGCGAGCCGCTGCTCAGGCCGCGCCTGGTCGAGGACCTCGCGCACCGGGCCCGCGCGGCGGGCACCCGCACCCAGCTCCTCACCGGCATGTTCTTCGCCCGCGCCACCCGTACCCCGGCCCCCGTCGCGGCGGCCCTCGCAGCCGTCGACCACGTGGCCGCCAGCCTCGACGCCTTCCACGAGGCGGAGGTGCCCCGCGCCCGCGTCTTCGGCGTGCTGCGCGGCCTGCTCGACGCGGGCAAGGACGTGAGCGTGCAAGTCACCGGGCTGGGCCCGGACGACCCGTATCTGGCCGATGTCACCGACGACATCCGCCGCACCTTCGGCGACCGCGTGCCGGTCCTGGCGGCCGAGGTGCGGGCGGCGGGCCGGGCCGCGCAGTGGCTGTCCGCCGCCCCTTCCGCCCCCGCCCCCGCCGTCCCCGCCGCCGACGTGCCCCAAGGCGCCGCGCCGTGCGCGATGGCCGCCTGGCCCGTCGTCGCCTTCGACGGGACCGTGGTCGCCTGCTGCAACCAGAACGTCGTGGACGGCCGGGGCGGACGCCTCGCGGGCCCCGCCGGAGAGTTCCCCGGCCACCTCCGTCTCGGCCACGTCGCCGACGACGGCTGGCCCGCCGTGCGCCGAGCACTTGTCGAGCGCCCGCTGCTGCGCGGCATCAGGGCGTTCGGCCCGCAGTACCTCGCCAGGGCGCTGGCGCCGGACGCCGACTCCGGCCGGGAGTGCGCCGGTTACTGCGGTACGTGCGTGTCGGTCCTGGCCGCGCCGGGTGCCGCGGCCGCCGCCGACGCCTTCATGGCGCGCGCGGGCACCCGCGTACTGGAGCGGGAGATCAACCGGCTCGTCGAGGAACGCGGCGCCGACGGCTTCCTCGCCCGGCACACGGTCGCCGCCTACCGGGACCTCGCCGCTCTCGGTGCCCCGGCAGGTCCCGCGTGAGCGGCGCGGGCGCCCGGGTCGACGCCGCGCTGGGGCTGCTCATGCCCGGCCTGCACGCCGCCGTCGACCGGGTCTGGGAGGTGCCCGAACCCGACCGGATCTACCCGGAGTTCCTCGTCACGACCCACCACATCATCCGTGCGTCCGTCCCGCTGATGACCGTCGCGCGGACCCGCTGCGCCGAGCTCGCCCGGCACGGCGCCGACCCGGTGGCCGAGGCCCTGATCCCGTACTGGGAGCACCACATCGCCGAGGAGAGGGGCCACGACACCTGGGTGTGCGAGGACCTCGCCGCCCTCGGACACGACCCGGGCCGGGTCTGGCGGCGGATCCCGTCCGGCGCGGTGGCCAGGCTCTGCGGGGTCCCCTACCTCTGGATCGGAGGGCAGCACCCCGTCTGCCTCCTCGGCTACCAGGCGGTCCTGGAGGGCAGCCCGCCACGGCCCGACGTCGCCGAGGTGCTCGGCGCCCGCACCGGCCATCCGCGCGCGGCCTTCCGCACCCTGGCCCGGCACGCGGCGGCCGACGTCGGCCACGGCGCCGAACTCCTCGGCCTCCTCGACGAACTCCCCCTGGAAGAACGCCTTTCGGCGGCCGTGGTCCGCTCCGCGCTGCACACGGTGCGCTCGGTGGTGCGGGTCTTCGAGGAGCTCGTCCAGCCGTACGCCCCCGCGACGCACCTCGGCAGCGAAGGAGCCCGGTGATGAACCCCCGCAGCGAAGGCGCCTCGTGATGGCCGGGCCGCCCGCGATGGCCGCGGCGCTGCGGCACCGCCGCTTCCGCGTGCTCTTCGCCAGCCAGGTGGTCTCCAGCGTCGGGGACTGGCTGGACTACCTCGCGCTGATCGTGCTCGTCACCTACGTCTGGGACCAGGGCGCGGGCGCGCTCGCCGCGGTCAGCGTGGCCACCGCGGTGCCGCTGGTGCTGCTCGCCCCGGTGGCGGGCGCGGTCGCCGACCGGACCCGGGACCGCAAGGCCGTCCTGATCGGCTGCGACGTGGCGCGCGCCGCCCTCGTGCTCGGCTTCCTCGCCGCGCCGGGGCTGCCCGTGCTGCTCACCCTCGTCGTGCTCAAGGTCTCCTTCTCGGCCCTGTTCAACCCGGCGTACCAGAGCACACTGCGCTCGGTGGTGCCCGAGCGGGACATGCTCTCCGCGATGTCCCTGACCGTCTTCGCCAACCAGGCGGCGAAGGTCGCGGGCCCCGCGCTCAGCGGACTCGTCGTCGCCCTGTGGGGCGTGCGCGCCGCCTTCGTGGCCGACGCGGCGACCTTCGTGGTCTCCGGGCTGCTGCTCTGCGCCGTACGCCTGCCCAAGCGCTCCGCGCGCCAGGAGACGGCGGACGGCGAGCCGGCTGCCGGGCGCGCTGCGCCCCCCGACGCCAGGGGCAAGCTGTGGGCCGAGACCGTCGAGGGCGTCGCCTTCATCGCGCGCACGCCCGCGCTGATCGCCGTGATCGGCAGCATGGCGGCCACGCTCTTCCTGGTGCTCGCCTTCGACACGCTGTCGCCGCTCGCCATGCGCGAACTCGACGTGGGCGAACAGGACCTGGGGTACGTGGTGGCGGCCGTCGGGCTCGGCGCCGTGCTCGGCACGCTGGCCATCAGCCAGTGGGGCACGCGGGTGCGGCCCTTCGTCCTGCTCGGGGCGGCGCAGCTCCTGGTCGGCGCGCTCGTCGGGGTCATCGGGATCGGCCTCGCGGTGGGGGCGGGCGGGCACGCCCTGCTCTGGATGGCCGTCGCGTTCGGCGTGGGCTTCGCCGCGGCCGGGATCATGGTCGTCTTCCCGTACGTGCTGCACAGGGAGACTCCGCAGGAGCTCATCGGGCGCGTGACGTCGACCGCGAACGCCTTCCCCGTGCTGCTGCAGCTCGCGGCGCCGCCGCTCGGCGCGCTGCTCGCGGGGTGGTTCAGCGTCGGCTTCGTCTTCCGGACGGCGGGCGCGGTGCTCTGCGCCGTCGGCGTGGTGGTGTGGATCTACGGGAGGGGCGAGAAGGTGGCCGGTGACGGGAGCAAGGACCTCGACGGGGCGCGCGGCGACGCCGGGAGCACCGGGGAGCCGGGGCAGGACCGGGGAACGGAGACCGACCGCGGCGGACAGAACCTGGAGCTGCTGCGCGGCGCGGGCTTCCCCGTCGACCAACTGCCCGACGGGCAGCGCGCGGCGCTGTCCGGGCTCAGCGACGAGGAGGTGGCGACCCTGATCGACGTGCAGTCCCGGATCCAGGCGCGCGCCCCCGAGGTGGAGGCGCACAGCATGGAGCCGATCATCGGCGGCGTGCTGTTCTGAGGAGCGGGGGACAGGGGGTGCCGAAGAGTCCTGAGACCGTCCGAGGGGGTGCCGCATGACGCGCGACCGTTCCGCCCAGAGCCGCAAGACCGTCACCATCGTCTTCTGCGACATGGTCGGGTCGACCGCGCTCAGCGAACGCCTGGACGCCGAGGCGCTGCGCCACGTCATGCTGCGCTACTACGCCGTACTCAGCGACTGTCTGGAACGGCACGGCGGGACCGTGGAGAAGTACATCGGCGACGCGGTGATGGCCGTGTTCGGGATCCCCGCGATCCGCGAGGACGACGCGCTGCGCGCCGCCCGCGCGGCCCTCGACATCCTCGCCGCCGTGCGGACGTTCGCGAAGGACGCGCTCGGCGCGCACGGCGTGCCGGTGGCCGTACGCATCGGCATCCACACCGGCGAGGTGGTCACGTCGGGCGACGCGGACGCCGGGCACGCCCTCGTGTCCGGCGAGGTCGTCAACGTGGCGGCGCGCCTGGAACAGCACGCGCCCACGGGGCAGATCCTCGTCGGCGCCGACACCCAACGGCTCATCGCCTCGGCCGCCGAGACGGTCCCCGTGCCGCCGCTGACCGTCAAGGGCAAACGGGATCCGGTGCCCGCCTGGCGGCTCGTGTCGGTCGGCTCACCGGGGCACGGCGCCGCCCGTGGCAGGGGCGTCGCACTCGTCGACCGACAGGACGAACTCGCCCAGCTGGATCTGGCGTTCGGCCGCGTCGGCAGGGACCGCACCTGTCATCTCGTGACGCTCTACGGCGACCCCGGCGTCGGCAAGAGCAGGCTGGCGAGGACCTTCGCCGCGGTGGCCGCCGCGGCGGGCGCGACCGTGGCCTGCGCCGCCTGCCCGCCCTACGGCAGCGAGGGCTCCCTCGCGCCGCTCGCCCAGCTCCTGAAGCGCCTGCTCGGCGACGGGCCGCGCGAGCGCCTCGCCGAACTCCTCGGCACCGCGGGCCCCGCCGCCGCTGCCGCCACCGCCCTGGCGCGCCTGGCGGGCTCGGGCCGCTCAGGGACCTCCTTCGACGAAACGTGCTGGGCGCTGCAGCGGCTGTGCACCGCGCTCGCGGCCGAGCGCCCGCTGGTCCTGGTCATCGACGACCTCCAGTGGGCGCACGAGGACCTGCTCGGCGCGCTCGACCACATCGCCGACTGGGTGCAGGGCGCGCCCCTGCTCGTCCTCTGTCTCGCCAGGCCCGAACTCCTGGAACAGCACGGCAGTTGGGGCAGCGGCAAGCTCAACGCGACCGCGCTCGTGGTGCCGCCGCTCGGCGGGGAGGACTGCCGGGAACTGGTCATGCGGCTCAGCGGTGGAAGCGCCGCACCCACGACGGCCGAACAGCAGGACGTGGTCGCGCACTTCGCGCCATCGCCGCTGCCCGACCGCGCCGTGGGACGGCTCATCAGCCGCTCCGAGGGCAATCCCCTCTTCGTCGAGCAGATCATGGAGATGGTCGCCGAGGGCGCCGACCCCGACGACGTACCCCTGTCGGTGCGCGCCATCGTCGCGGCCCGTCTCGACCGGCTCGCCCCTGACGAACGGGCCGTCCTGGAAAGGGCGTCCGTCATCGGCGCCGAATTCGCCGCGGCCGACCTCGCGGCGCTCGCCGAACCCGACGAGCCCGCGGCCGACCCCGTCGTACGCGACCTGGCGCGGCGGCGCTTCCTGGAGGCCGCGGACCCCGGCACGGCAGGCGAACCCCGCTGGCGCCTGGTCAGCCAGCTCATCCGCGACGAGGTCTACACCGGCATGTCCAAACTCCTGCGCGCCCGCGGCCACGAGAGCTACGCCGAGCACGCGCGCCGCACGGGCCCCGACGACCACCACACCATCGGCACCCACCTCGAACAGGCCTCGCGCCTTCGCGCCGAACTCGACCCCGGCGACCCCGAGGTGCGTCGCACCGCCCGTGCGGCCGCCACCCACCTCGGCAGGGCGGGCACCGACGCGCTGGCGCACGGCGACATCAACTGGGCGGTCGGCCTCCTGCGCCGCGCCCTCGCGCTGACCGGGGACCGCTCGCCGGACGCCCTCGCGCTGCGCACCGCGCTCGCCGAGGCCAGGCTCGCCGCGGGCGACGCGGAGGAGGCCGTCGCCGAGATGCGCAGACTGCTCGGCGACGCGGCCGAGGCCGGTGACGCGCGGACGGCGGCCAGGGTCCGGCTCCAACTGGGCTACCTGGAACCGGGAGACGACGGCTTCGGGACGCTCCGCGACGCCGCGCGCGCGGCCGTCCCGGTGTTCACCGAGGCAGACGACGCGCTCGGCCTCGCCCGCGCCTTCCTCGCCATGGGCCAGGAGAGCCAGAGCCGCAGCCGCCACCGGGAGGCCGCCGCCCATCTGGAGCGCGCCCTGCGCGAATCGGTGCGGGCCGGTGCCGAACTGGAGCGCGCGGGCATCCTCGGCGCGCTCGCCGTCTCGCTGTGGCTCGGCCCCGAACCGGTCGGCTCCGCGCTGCGCAGCTGCCGCGGGTTCCGCGGCGACCACCTGGCGGGGCGCCTGGTGGGGCGGGCCACCGTCGCCTGTCCGATGGCCGTCCTGCTCGCCATGCGCGGCGAGTTCGACGAGGCCCGCGGCCTCCTCGACGACGCGCTGCGCACCCTGACCGACCTCGGCCACCACTTCGCGGTGCCCGCCGTGCACCTGTTCACGGCGACCGTGGCACAGCTCGCGGACCACTGGGACGAGGCCGAACGCCTGCTGCGCGACGCCGCGGCCGCGACGGAACGCCTCGGCGACGGCCAGCTGCACTCCACCGCCGTACGCGATCTCGCCCGTGTCCTGCTCTCCCGCGGCGACCCCCGGGACGAGGTGCGCGCCCTGCTCGACCGGCTCATCGGCGACGGCGTGGCCGCGATGCCCGCCGCGGCCTGCGAGGTGCACGGCATGCGGGCCCGCATCGCCGCCGCCGACGGCGACCACGCGGCCGCCGCCGAACACATCGTCACCGCCCTGCGCGCGGCCGCGGCGACGGACTCGCCGTCCTGCCGCGCCGGGGCCGAACTCGACCGCGCACACGTCGCCCGCGCCCTCGGCCGCACCACGGAGGCGGCGGCCGCGGCGGCGGAGGCCGAGCGGCTCTTCCGGGCGAAGGGACACCTCGTGGGCGTGCGCAGGGCAGCGGCGGTACGGGACGGTGGGCGATGACCGCCGCCCCGGAAGGACTCACCTGGCACCTCCTGGGCCGCGACCGCGCCGCCATCGAGGTCCGCACCGACTGGGCGGGCGCGGGCGCGGGTTCGGGAGACGGCGCCCCGGACGGCGCCGACTGGGCGTGGGGCGGCGCGACGGGACGCGGCGTCCGGGTCTGCGTGATCGACAGCGGCGTGGACACCGAGCACCCGCTGGTGGGACCGGTCAACGCCTCGTACCTCGTCAGGGAAGCGGCAGGGGAGGACGACGGGGGCGGTGGGAGCGGCGGGAGCGGCGGAACAGTGGAGTGGGAGGTCGTGCGGGTCTCCGGGGGCGACTCGTCGGGGCACGGGACCGCCTGCGCCTCGATCATCAGGGGCCTCGCACCGCAGTGCGACGTGGACAGCGTGCAGGTGCTCGGCTCCGGCTTCCGCGGCTCGGGCGACGCGCTGATCGCGGGCATACGCTGGGCGGTCGAGCGGGGCTACGACGTCATCAACATGAGCCTGTCCACCACCCGCAGACAGTTCGCCCCCGTCCTGCACGACCTGGCCGACCAGGCGTACTTCGGACGCACCCTGCTGGTCGCCTCCGCGCACAACATGCCGGTGGAGAGCTACCCCTGGCGGTTCTCCTCGGTGATCTCGGTGGGCAGCCACGACGAGGACGACCCGGGGCTGCTCCTGTACAACCCGAGCCCGCCGGTGGAGTTCTTCGCGCGCGGGGTGCGGGTGCCCGCCGCCTGGCCCGGCGGAGCGACCCGGCGGTGCACGGGCAACAGCTTCGCGACGCCGCACGTGGCGGGCCTGTGCGCGCGGATCGTGGGCAAGCACCGCGGCATGACGGCGTTCCAGGTCAAGCAGGCGCTGTTTCTCGCCTCGGCCAACGTGAGCAGCCACTGAACGTGAGGAGCCACTAGATGAAGGACACCGGGCCGGACACGGGACACGGCGGGGCGGCGGAGGACGACCACCGCAGGCTGCTGCGTTCCGTGGTGCGCACCGCCGTGGCGATCTTCGACGCGCGGGCCAGCTCCATCGCGCTGCTCGACCAGGCCGACGGGGAGCTGGTCTTCGAGGCGGTGGCGGGCAAGGGCGAGGACGCCCTGGTGGGCCGCCGCTTCCCCGCCGAACGCGGCATCGCGGGCTGGGTCCTGCAGTCCCGCCAGCCCGTCGAGGTCCAGGACGTCGACCGCGACGCGCACTTCGCGCGGGACATCGCGGAGTCCACCGACTACGTGCCCAAGGCCCTGATGGCGGCGCCCCTCTTCGCCGGGGACGAGCCGCTCGGCGTCCTGGAAGTCCTGGACCGCAGCCAGGAGTTACGGGCCCCGCTCGCCGCGATGGAGCTGCTCGCGCTCTTCGCCGACCAGGCGTCGGTGGCCCTGGCCCTGGTGCAGCGCGGCAGACTCGCGCGGCTCACCGGGGAACCGGTGGTGGAGGACGCGGACGCGGCCGCCGTCCGCGCGCTCGCCGAGGAGATCGGCGCGCTGGACGACGGCCGAGGGGCCGCCGCGCGACGTATCGTCAGCGACCTGGCCGAGGTGCTGCGCAGGCGGGACTGACCGCGCAGTCGCCCCCGCCGTGCGCGGGCCGTACGGAGAGCCGCCTGGGCGCGTGTTCCCGTGCCAGGTCGTGCACGAAGGCCCCGAGCCGGAACAGTCCTGGGCCGTCCGGATCGGCCAGCGGCACATCGGTCAGCGCGTGCGTGTCGCACAGCCGGTTGAGGATCTGCGCGGTGTCCATGGGCTCGCCGCCCAGGCGCAGCCAGGCGTCCATGAACGTGAAGTCGGCGCCGAAGTCCAGGAGCTGGATCTGCCGCCAGTCCGCGTCGGTGAGCACCCGGTAGCCGCGCCGCAGGCTCCCGCGCAGGTCGACGTCGCCGACCGTGAACCAGTCGAGGCCCGCGGTCGACTCCACGTGATCGGCGAACTTGGCCAGCGGCCAGATCCTGCGCGGCGCGATCCTGGCCCCCGCGATGCGCAGCGCGAGCGGCAGCCCGCCGCAGCACCGCGCGATGCGGCGCGCCGCGTCGGGCTCGGCGTCGATGGCCTCCGACCCGGTGATGCGGCGCAGCAGCCGCAGCGCCGCCTCGTCGTCGAGCGGCCGCAGTTCGAGCGCGTCCGAGCCGTCGAGGCCCGCCAGGCGCGAGCAGCTGGTGACCACCGTGGTGACCGGCGGAGCGCTGGGCAGCAACGGCCGCACCTGTGACTCGTGGGCGGCGTTGTCCAGGATCAGGAGCGTGGGCACCCGCGGCGTGAACCGGGCCCGGTAGCGCATGACGAGGCCCGGCAGGTCCTCGGGCAGCGTCTCGGGCAACTCGCCGAGCTGTTGCAGGAGTTCGGCCAGGGCGCGGGCGGGCGGCCTCGGCAGCCCCCGCGCGTCGCTGAGGTCGACGTGGAAGACCCCGCCCGGATGGTCCTCGGCCGCCGCGTGCGCCGCCGTGACGGCCAAGGAGGACTTGCCCACTCCCGGCGGCCCCGTGACCACCGTGACCCGCCACCGCGGCGCGGCATCGCCGTGCGCCGCCACCTCGGGGAACAGTGCGGCCATCTCCTGCTCGCGGCCGGTGAAGTCGGTGAGCCCCGGCGGCAGTTGTACGGTCCCGGTGACCGGTTCGGGATCGCGTGCCGGTGTCGCGTCGGTGATCCGCGCGGACTTCTCGCACGTGCTCGGCGCCGGGGCGGGGGGCCCGGCCGCGGGGCCGCCCGCCAGGATCTCCTGCTGCAACTGCCGCAGCACGGCGCCCGGTTCGAGCCCCAGCTCCTGGGAGAACTGGCGGCGCGTCTCGTCATAGGCGATCAGCGCGTCGTTCTGCCGGCCGACGCCGCACAGCGCCCGCATGTGCTGGGCCCGGAACACCTCGCGGAAGGGGTGCTCGACGACCAGCGGCTCCACCTCGTCGAGCACCTCGTGGTGCTGGCCGAGCTGGAGCCGTGCGGTGAACCACGCCTCGAGGCCCGAGAGCCGCCGCTCCTCCAGGCGCGCCGCCTCCGCGTCCAGCGGCGCCACGCCTTCGAGGCCGACGAACGGCCTGCCGCGCCAGAGCGCCATGGCCTCGCGGATCACCCGGTCCACGCGGGGCGCGTCGCTCTGCGCGGCGGCCCGCCTCGCCAGGTCGATGCCCTGCTCGAAGCGGACCATGTCGATCGCCAGCGGATTGACGGCGAGCCGGTAGCCGGGCCGCTGGTGCAGGACCTGCGCGCCCGCACCGCCCTCCTCGTGCGCCAGGGCGCGGCGCAGGTGGTGGACGTACACCTGGAGGTTCTTGCCCGCGCTGCGCGGCGGGTCCTCGCTCCACAGCGCGTCGACCAGGCGGTCCACCGGGACCACCGAGTCCGGCCTGCACAGCAGGACCGCGAGGAGCACCTGCTGTTTGAACGGTCCCAGGGCGAGCTGATCGGACTCCGTGACCGCTGCGAGCGGCCCGAGCACGTTGAACTGCAACACCGTCGAATCCTTCCCCGTGGGTGCCTCTCGTGGTCGCGCCGCAGGGCCCAGGCGGGACATCACCTGGGCCCTCGTGGTGCTCAGCCGGCGTGCGGCCGATGGTGCGGGGTGCGCGTCACTACCAGACGAACGCGCCGCTGAGCGGGCTGTTGCTGTGCGAGACGACGTCCTCGGCCGCGTCGAGGCGCGACTTGATGGAGTTGAGGAGCGCGACCTCTTCCTGGCTGAGGGAGGAGATGGCGTCGAGCTGCTGCGGGTTGGCGCCCTTGAAGTTGTGACCGGCGGCGGCGAGTTCCTTGAGCGCGTCGTACGACATGGTTTCTCTCCTTGGTTGGCTGGTGGTCCGTCGGTCGGCGGATCACCGGTGCGAGGGGGATGGGCGCCCCCTCACGCTTGGGTGGTCGCCAGGGCCGGGGCCCGGCGGGAGGCCAGCACCGCGCGCAGGGCGGCGTCGGCGGCATCGACGGAGTGCAGCGCGCTGAGCCCGACGGCGGTCGCCAGGTCGTGGGTCAGCGGCATTCCGTCGATGGTGCGCAGGATTTCGTCACGGTGTTTCACGTCGAGCGCGGCATGGCGTTCAAGGGTGCGGAATCCGCCGCGCGGAAATCCGGTGCGGCGCATCAGTTCGTCGACGAGGTGAGGTGACGGCGGATTTCCTTCGAGGACCGCGATGTGCCCGAGCAGACAGGCCGGGTGGTAATGCCGGATCCAGTAGTACTGGGCTCCGACGAGATTGGCAACGGATGCCGCGGGAACCCGGCGCAGCGGTTCCTGCGGATCGTGTCCAAGGGCTTCGAGGTCCTGCCTGAGCCATTCGTCGTGGCCCTGTTCCTCGCGAATGTGCCGGGTGAGATAGGTGACGAGAACCTCGGCCGCCGGATCGTCCGCCGCGCGGTTCTCCGCCTCCTCCAACGCGCATTCCATGAGGGGCACCGTCGAGCGGATCGCGGTGTGCAGCATGCAGAGGTACTCGGGATAGAGCTCGCGGAGCCGCGGTGAATTCCACAGTTCCTGCGACGTTTCGGCAAGGCGTGGCAGCAACAAATCGATTTTGGCGAGAAGCACACGGCTGTGCCGGGTGGTCATGAGGGATCTCCTGTCTCGCGGTGCGCGGAGTCCGGACGGAACATCCCGGACGGCGTGTCCCGGGCACGATTCCGGGGCGCGGGATGGGCGCTCAGTCGGTGAGACTGGCCAAGGCGGCGAGCAGCGCGTCGTGCTTGCCCGCTTCGCCCCCGCCGGAGAGCTGCTCGGCTCGGGCACGCCGCTTCGTCATCGTCCAGCACAGGCCGCAGATGGACGAGAACTCGCGGTCTGCCAGATCGCGGTACTGCGGGAGCCCCGTCAGGGCGCCGGGACCGACCGCGCCGAGCGCGCGGAAGAAGTCGTCGTCGTGGAATTCCCGTACGGCCGCCTCGACCTGCTCACCGTCGGCGGCGTCGCGGCGCAGCGCCGCGGGGCCCGCGCCCATGATCACGGACTCGTTGCAGCAGGCGGTGACCCGGCCGTCGTAGCGTACGACGGTGGCGTCCACGACGTCGCAGGGGCCGAAGCCACTCCCGGGGGTGCGCTGTTGCCAGGCGTAGAGCGCGGCGCCCCTGCCGTGCGGCAGGCCGTGGGTGGGGATCAGCTCGGCCCGCCGGGGCCAGTCGGGTCCGAGCGCCTCGGTGAGCGAGGCGCGGGTGGCGGCCAGGCTGTCGCCCTCGTCGACGCACTGCACGACGATCGGTACGGAGTGCCCCGCGACGACCCGTGCCGCGTTCACGAACCGTTCCGGGCCCTGCCCGTCGACGTGATGCGCATCGGTGCTCAGATAGATCGCGGTGGTCAGCGGCAGCAGCCGGTCGATCCACTCGGGCGCGCGCGGCGAGGCCGCCCAGAAGCCGCTGGTGTAGATGACCACCTGCTTGCCCGCGGCGGCCAGGCGCCGTACGGCGAGCGTCAGTCCGCGCCGTTCGACGAACGGCTCGCCCCCGGAGATGCCCACCATGGTGAGCTCCGGCATCGCGGCGAGCCGGTCGACCAGGGACTCCAGGAGGGCGAAGTCGGTGATGCGCGGGCTGTCGGGGCGCGAGTCCACCGAGCAGTGCGCGCAGCCGACGGGGCAGCGGTCGGTGAGGAACAGCAGGACGGAGGAGCCGCGTGCGCGGCGGATGGCGAGGATCTCCCGGTGCGTGGCCGCGGTCATGGCGTGCTCCCTGCGGTGCTCCCCGCGGTGGTCCCCGCGGTGCTCCCCGCACCGCTTCCCGCACCGCTGCCCGCGGTCCACTGGCTGCCGACGCCCGCGGGTTCGGTCCCGCCGAGCCCGAGCGTGATCAGCTCGGCGTACTCGGTGATCCCGTACTGCTGCGCGAAGGAGACCGCGCCCGCCTCGACGAGCAGTTCCTCGGTGTGCTCCTCCACCAGGCGCGTGGTGGGCTCGACGGAGAGGCGGCGTACGTTCGCGGGCAGGGCCGGGTCCTTGGAGAGCACCCAGCAGGTCTGGCAGTAGCCCTCGGTGCCGCAGCCGCCGTCCGAGCCGTGCCGCCGCATGAGGTACTCGGGGCCGGTGGCGCGGATGGCGCGCACCATCGGGCTGCCGATCACGCGCTCCCTGATGGTGGGCCAGTCGTCCTTGGCGATGTGGCCGAGGTAGAGATGGGCGGGCAGCGGCACCTTGCCGTCCATCACGTCCTGGTTGCCGCACGCCGTCACCTGGCCGTTGAAGCCGATGACCGGCCAGGCGGAGACGGCACAGGGCGCCGGTGCGATCTCGCCCCGCGGCAGCGGTGCCTGCTTGAGCCAGGCGTCCGCGCGGCCGTGCGGGCTGACCGGCGCCACCAGCATGGGGACCTGGTCGTCGAAGACCCTGCGGACCTCGGAGGTCAGATCGGCCAGATAGGGGTCGCCGGGGCCCGTGCCCGTCAGCTGGAGACTGACGTTCTTGCCCTCGGCCATGAGTTCTTTCAGGACACGGAAGACGGCCGCCCGCGGGACCTCCTCCTCGTGGAAGACGTCCAGGCTCGCGGAGAAGTGGTCCACGGCGTCGATGGCCCGCTTGACGGCCGGCGGAATGCGCCCGCCGTGCTGCGCGAAGTAGAGCCCCGAGAGCACGTGGGTGCGGGCGCCGACGTCGCGCGAGAGTTCCGCGATGTCCTGGACCAGACGCGGCCGCAGCAGCGCCTCGCCGCCCGACATGAGGACGAATTCAGGCCGGTTCTCCGCGGTGAAGGTCTCGGCGAATCCCCGGAAGAGCTGCTCGGGATACTCCTCGCTGTCAAGCAGGGAACTGGTCGAGCAGTGCTTGCAGTGGAGAGGGCACCTGCGGGTGATCCCGAAGAACACCGCCGCCGCGGGCACCGGGCGATATCGCAAGATCTCCATGAGGTGCACCGGAATCCCCCTCCGTAGACAGACATGTTCTGCGGCTTCTGTGTCGAACTGGTTCGAGTATGAAGTCCCGTACTTACGTTCGTCTTTGAAGTTGGTTGAGAACCGGTTCTACCGGTTCTCAACCACGGTATTCAGACGGAAGGAAGCACCCCGTCGGGACGATTGCGCAGCGCGAGTGCGGCAGGCAGAGCGGTCGATATCAGCGCCAATGCGGCAACTCCCGCGATGATGAGCGAGTAGCCCAGCGGCGGAATGCTGAAATCGGTGGAACCCGTCAGCGCGCCGTTCGCCCCCGCGAGCCCCGTGACGGCGATGGCCGTGCCCGTCGCGGCCCCGATCAGTACCGCGATGAGCGTCTCCAGATAGAGCATCCCCGTGATGTGCCTGCGGCCCGCGCCGAGCAGCCGCAGCAGCGACACCTCCTTGGCGCGTTCGGCCGTGCCCATCAGGAGACCGTTGATCATCGAGACCGCGGTGAAGAGCACCAGGACGGAGAGCACGAGATAGGTGCCCGTGGTGTTCTTCGCCAGCGAGGTGCGCAGGCCGTGCGCGTACTCGTCGACGTCCGTCACCTCGACCGTCGGATGGTCCTTCACCAGCGCGGCCGCGGCCGCCCGCAGCTTCTCGCCCTGGCCGGGCGCGGCGCGCACGAGCACCGAGTCGTTGAGGTTCTCGTGCAGGTGCGGGCCCAGATAGCGCTCGGACAGCAGGATGTCGCCGAGGCCGAGCGGCCGGTCGAAGACGGCGCCCACGGTCAGCTTCACCCGGGTGCCGTCGCCGAGCCAGGCCTCGAACCTGTCGCCGACGTCGAAGCCGCGCTGCTTGGCGTACGTACGGCTGACGGCCGCGGTGCCGTCGCGCGCCAGGCTCTTCAACGAGCCCTCGCGAAGCCCGAGATCCATCACCTTGCCCGCCGCCGCCGGGTCGAGCGCCTGCGCGCCGAGCACGTCCGGCGTACCGAGGACGTCCGAGATGACCGTGGTGGACCGGGTCGCGGCGACGGCCGCGGCTCCGTCGAGACCGCGCGCCGCATCGGCGACGTCGGCGGGCAGCCCCGGCGAGTCCTGCGGGAGCAGGACCAGGTCGGCCTGGGTGCGCCGGTCGGTCTGCTCCGCGGTGATGCGGTTGAGCGAACCGGTGACGAGCAGCACCGTGCAGGCCATCGCCACGGTCAGCATCAGGGCCGACGCCATCGACGCCACCCGGCGCACCGAGAAGCGGGAGTTGGCGTGCGCCAGCCAGCCCGTGACGCCGCCGACCGCCGAGACCAGCGCGCCGAGCGGCGGCTCCAGGATCCGGGCGAGCAGCGGACCCAGGAGCGCGGCCGCCCCCATCAGGAGCAGCACGATCAGGTACTGGAAGGCCACCCCGACCTCGCCGCCGATGTGCTGCGTGGCGAAGAACAGCGCGATGCCGCCGCCCAGCGGGAGCAGCGCGAGCAGCACCCGGGTGACGGTCACGGGACGGCGCGGCGACACCGCTTCCTGGAGCGCGTCGGCGGGCCTGATCCGGGAGATCCGGCCCGCCGCCGCGAGCGCGGCGAGCAGGGCGAGCAGCAGGGTCGCGCCACCGGCGAGCAGGAACGGCAGGGGCCCCACGATCAGTTGGTAGGCGTCCGGTGCCGTGCCCCGGTCGCGCAGCCGGTCGAGGATCAGCCCGGACAGCGGCACGGAGAGCAGGAAGCCGGGCAGCAGACCGGCGGCGGACGCGAGCAGCGTCTCGGCCGCGACCATCCGCCTGACCTGCCAGGAGGTCGCGCCGACCGCCCGGAGCAGGGCGATCTCCTGGGTGCGCTGAAGCACCCCGAGCGCGATGGTGCCGCCGAGCACGAACACCGCGAGGAAGCCGCCGATGCCCGCCATCGGGCCGAACAGCAGCGTCGTCGAGGCGAGTTGCTCGGTGGTGCCGGGGGCTCCGGCCTTGGCGCGCTCGTCGCCGCTCAGCACGTCGAGGCGCGGTACGTCGAGTGCCTCGCGCACCCGCTGCCCCACCGCGTCGGCGCTGTCGCCCTTGCCGAACACACCGGCGAAGGCGGCCGCGCCCTTGGCCCCGGCGAGCCGCTCGGCGGTGGCCGAGGCGAAGAACAGCGATGACTGGTCGGGGAGTTCGTCCCGGCCGCTCGGCCTGGCGATGCCCGAGACGCGGTACGTGGCCGCGCCCTGGGCGGTGACCACCCGCACCTGCCCGCCGACCTCGTGGTGCCCGCGCGCCGCCGTGCCCGCGTCGAGCACCACCTCGTCGGCCGCGCCCGGCGCCTTGCCCGACGCCAGCGTGAACGGGGTCAGGGCGGCCGCCTGCCACGCGTGCCCCTCGGTGACGCCGTCGTCGGGGGCCGCCTGCGCGGTGCCGTCCGCCGCGATGGCCTGCGCGTAGAACGGAGTGTCCGTCACCACCCGTGCCACACCGGGGACTTGGCGCACCTTGTCGACCTGCGCGGCGGTCAGCCGGGGCGGCTGGTCGAGCGGATAGCTCTCGTTGTCGACGTTCTGCCCCGAGCCCGTGCGGATCACCACGTCCGGGTCGAGCCGCACCACCGCGGTGGTGGCGCCGAACCGGTCCGCCGTCGGCACCGCCCGCAGCCCCGACTCGACGAGGATCCCGCAGGCGGCGACGAGCATCGCGGCCATCGCGGCGGCGCAGAGCGCGCCGACGAACCCGTACCGGTGCTGGCGGATGCCCGTCACCGCGAGCCTGAGCACCTCAGGACCCCAGCCGCGACATGCGCTCGGAGACCCGCTGCGCGCTGGGCCGCTCCATCGCGTCGACGACCACGCCGTCGGCGAGGAAGAGCACCTGGTCGGCGTAGGACGCGGCCCCCGGGTCGTGCGTGACCATCACCAGGGTCTGCCCCGTCGTGTCGACGACCTCGCGCAGCAGGCGCAGCACGTCCTGTCCCGAGCTCAGGTCGAGCGCCCCCGTCGGCTCGTCGGCGAAGATCACCTCGGGCCTGGTGACCAGGGCGCGGGCCACCGCGACGCGCTGCTGCTGGCCGCCGGAGAGCTCGGCGGGCCGGTGCCGCAACCGGTCGGTGAGTCCGGTGCGCGTGATCACGTCCCGCATCCAGTCGCGGTCGGGCCGCCGCCCGGCGAGCCGGAACGGCAGCAGGATGTTCTCCCTGGCGGTCAGCGAGGGCACCAGGTTGAAGGACTGGAAGACGAACCCGATCCGCTCCCTGCGCAGGATCGTCAGCTTCCGCTCCCGCATCTTGCTGATGTCGGTCTCCCCGAGGAACACCTCGCCGGAGCTCGGCCTGTCGAGCCCGGCCGCGCACCGCAGAAGCGTGCTCTTGCCGGAGCCGGAAGGGCCCATCACCGAGGTGAAGGACCCGGCCGGGAGCGCCACGGACACCGCGCGCAGCGCGTGCACCGCGCCGTCGCCGTGGCCGTAGGTCCGCGTCACGTTGTTCAGGCGCAGGGCGGAGCGCGTCAGCGGCGCGGACCGGCGTGCCTCCTGATCGGGCAGGGTCATGGGGTTTTCCTCCGGTGTCGGTACGGTCACGGGGTACGGTCACGAAGCAGCCGCGAGGCCGGTATCAGCGCGGCGAGCAGGGTCAGGAGGACGGCTCCCGCCCCGGCGCCCACCAGGAACAACGGGGGTCCCGCGAGGTCCACGCCGCCGCTCAGCGCCACACTCGTCGCGGCGAGCACGACGGCCGCGACACCGCCGCCGAGCAGCAGCCCGCAGGCCGCCACCACCGAACTCTCCCCGGCGACGAGCGCGAGCACGTCCCTGCGCGTCGCGCCCGCAAGGCGCAGCACCGCGAACTCACCGGCGCGCACCAGCGTCGCCATCACCAGGGTGTTCGCCAGCGCGAGCGCCGTGAACGCGGCGATCAGCGCGCTGAACACATACGCGGGCCACGTCTGCGACGCCGCGTCCTCGGTGCCCGCGTCCCGCACCTGGTCGCGGTCGGCGGTGCCCGCCATCGGCCAGGTACGGGTGAGCCCGGCCAACTCCTCGTCCAGCGCCGCCTGTCGGGTGCCGGGTGCGCGCTTCACGTACACCGCGTCCAGCAGGGGGTCCGGTGTATGGGCGCGCAGCACCCGGCTGGGCACGATCAGGTCGGCGAAGCCGAGCGAGCGGTCGTAGCGGGCGCCGACCCGCAGTGTCGTCCGCGTGCCGTCGGGCAGCCGGAGCCGCACCCGGTCGCCCACCCGCCAGCCGTACTCCTTGGCCTGTTCCTGGCTCACCGCGACGGCACTCCCGGACACCAGGCCCGTGAGCCCGCCCTCGCGCACGTGCAGCCGCAGCGCTTCGGGCAGCTTCGGATCGGCCGCGAGCGCACGGGCGTTGACGCTCTCCGCCTCGTCCGTGCGCACCGAGACCCGCACCCAGGCACTGCTGGTCGCCGACACCGACGCGACACCCGGCAGCCGGGCGGCGTCCCGCGCCACGGCGGGCGGCAGCCCCGTCGCGTCCCGGGGCACCAGGACGTGGTCGGCGACCAGCCGGTCGGCCGCCCACTCCTTGGCCGTCGACTGCTGCGACGTCTGCATGAACAGCGCGGACACCGGAAAGCCGATCATCAGGATCAGCGGCACCGCGGCGGCCGCCACCCGGCGCGGCGCCGTCGCGCTGTTGGCGAGGGCGAGGTGCCCCGTACGCCGGAACACGACGCGCAGCAGCGCGCCCGCGAGCGGCACGAGGGGGCGCACCAGGGCGGGCCCGAGGACGGCCGACGCGATCAGCAGCGTGAGCACACCGCCGAAGGCGAGCCCGGCCCCCTGCACCCCGCCCATCGCGATGCCGAAGAACAGGAAGCACCCGGTGAAGAGCAGGAACGCGAGCCCCGTCAGGAGCCGCGACAACGGCAGCCCGCGATCGGCGAGTTCGGCCTCGCGCAACGCCTCGTCCGGACGCACCCTGGCCGCGCGGCGCGCCGCGGAGACCACCGCGAGGCGGGTGATGAGGATGCCGACCGCCGCGGCCCCCGCCAGCGGCAGCCAGGTGATCCGCACCGTCAGCTCGTCGGGCGCGATGCCGAGGCCGACGAGACCGCGGGCCAACGGCCTCGCGAGGGCCGCGCCGACCGGTACGGCGACGGCCGCCCCGAGCACCGCGACGCACAGCGTCTCCCAGCCCAGCATCCGCTTCACCTGGCGCGGCGTCGCCCCGATCACCCGCAGCAGCGCGATCTCCCGGTGCCGCTGGAGCACGGCGAAGGCGAACCCGCTCGCCATCACGAACAGCGCCACGAACACCGCCAGGGAGCCCATGCTCACCACGAACACCAGAGTGTCCAGGAACAGCACGTCGCTCGCGGAGATCTCCGCCCGCGCCGTGTCGGTGAGGACCCGCACCCCGGGACCGTGGCCGACGGCGTCCCTGACACGCGAAGCCACCGCCTCCAAGTCCTCCCCGGGGGCGGTGGTCACGGCGACGGCATGCACGTCACCGCCGGGCGGAGCGAGCTGCGCCGCGGTGGCGGCGGTGAAGAACAGCGCCACCTGATCCTTGGTCAGACCGGTGCCCGGCGGCCCCGCGATGCCGCTCACGCGGTACGTGCCGTGCCCCTCCACCGCCGTGAACACCTTGACCCGGTCGCCGACATGGATCCGGCCACGCGCCGCCGCCGCGGCGTCCACCACCACGTCGCGCGAGCCCTTCGGCGGCGATCCGTCGCGCAACTGATAGGGCGTCACGCGCGCGCTCTGCCACGCGTGCCCGAGCGAACGCTCACCGAGCTCGGGAGTGACCGGACGCCCGTCGTCCGCCACCACCTGCGCGGAGAACGCCAGGTCGGGGATGACGTCCCGGACGCCGTCCACCTTCTCGACGCGTTCCACGAGATCGCCGTCGACCGGCGGGCGCGGCACCAGCGGCGCCTCCACGTCACCGAAACCGGGGGAGTGGTCCTTGCCGTCGAGGCCCTCGTCCCGGTCGCCGGTCACGACGAGCGACGCGGCGTCGAAGCGGTTCGCCTCGCCCTCCCCGCGCAGCGCGGAGTCGAGGAGCACCCCCGACGCGGTGAGCAGCATCAGCGCGAGCGTGACCGCGGCGAGGGAACCCGCGAACAGCGCACGTCGCGTGCGCAGTGTCTGAAACGCCAGCCTCAGCACGAAGGCCTCCTCATCACGACCCCAAGGATCACGTGGCGCCCTGTCCAAAACCTGTCCACGCGATGTCCCCGGGGCGCGGCGGGCATCGACCCTGTCCGGCGAACAGGTGGCAGCCCGCCCCGCCGCGTGATCCGATGGCGGCCATGGAGTTCGAATTACTGGGTGAACTCGTGGTGCGCGACGACGCCGGGCGCCTCGTGCCGATCCCCGGCGCGCTCCAACGGGCGCTGCTCGCCTTCCTGTTGCTGCACGCGCCGTCGGCGGTCAGCGGCGGCAGGATCCTCAGCGAACTGTGGACGGGCGCCCGCGCCAAGGACCCCACCGCGGCCCTGCACACCGCCGTCGCCAAGCTGCGCCGCGCCCTGCACCCGCACGCCCCCGGCCTCATCCGCACCGGACCCGCCGGGTACCGCCTCGATCTGACCGGGCACTCCTTCGACGTACGCCGCTTCGAGGCCGAACTCGCCGCCATGCGCGGGCGCGGCGGTCCTGACCGGCGGGCCGCCGCCCTGCGCGACCTGCTGCACAGGAACCCCGGGCCGCCCCTGGGCGGGCTGCCCGCGCTGCCGTTCGTGCAGCAGGAGCGGGACCGCCTCGAAGCGCTGCGGCTCACCGCCCTGGAGCACCGGGCCGAGGCGGAACTCGACGTGGTCGCCCACGCGGGCGTGGTGGAGCGCGACGGCGAGACGGCGGCCGATCCGCCCGCGCTCGTCGAGGAGTTGCGGGCCGCCGTGCACGAGGACCCCGACCGGGAACGGCTGCGCGCGCTGCTGATCCAGGCCCTGCACGCGTGCGGACGCCAGGCGGAGGCCCTGGAGGTCTACCGCGTCGCACGCGCCGACCTGCGTGAGCGCCTCGGCATCGAACCGGGGCCCGAACTGCGCGCCGCCCAGCGGGCGGTGCTCGTCGCCACGCCCGCCCGCACGGTGGCTCCCGCGGCCGACCGCACGGTGGCTCCCACGCCCGCCCGCACGGTGGCTCCCGCGGCCGACCGCCCCCACTCGCACGAGCCGCCCGCCGACCCGCACTTCATCGGACGCGGCGAGGAACTCCGCGAGCTGCGACGGCACGTGCGAAGCCCCGGCCTGGTGACCGTCGTCGGCGCCGCGGGACTCGGCAAGACCCGGCTCGCACTCGCCGTCGCAGCCCGCGAGGAGCGTCCCGGCGCCGAGGTGTGGCGCGTCGACCTGGTGCCCTGCGCGCCGGGCGGGGTCACGGCCGCCGTCGCCGACGCCATGGAGGTCGCGACGGGCGGGCTCGGACCGCGGGCCGTACGCCAGCGGATCCGCGCCGTGGCCGACCGCAGCGCCCACCCGCTGATCGTCCTCGACAACTGCGAGCACGTCCTCGGCGACGCGGGCGAGGTGGCCGCCGAACTCCTCGCGGGCTGCCCCGACTTGCGCATCCTCGCGACCAGCAGGGAGTGTCTCGGCGTCGCGGGCGAGACCCCCTACGCACTGCGGCCCATGACCGGCGACGACGCGGCGAGGCTCTTCCGCACCCGCCTGCGCCGCCTCTCCCCGGGGGCCGCCGAGGCCGCGCTCGACCACGAGATCGGCGCGGTCTGCGCGGCCGTCGACCGGATGCCGCTCGGCATCGAACTGGTCGCGGCCAAGGCGGCGACCGCGCCGCTCGACGGCATCGTCGGCCAACTCCGCGCCCGGCGCGGCATCCTGGACACGCGCCTCTGGTCGGCCGACGCCCGGCACGGCACGCTGCGCGCCGCCGTCGACTGGAGCTACCAGCTCCTCGCCCCCGACGAGCGGGCGGTCCTCCGGGCGGTATCCGTCTTCACCGGCGGCTTCACCCCCGAGGCGGCGGAAGCGGTCGCGGGAGCGGCCGCGCCCGCGACCCTGGCCCGCCTCGCCGCCAAGTCCCTCCTCGTCTTCGTCCCCTCGGCGGACCGCCCCACCTACCGGATGCTGGTCTCGGTGCGCCAGTACGCCCGCGCCTCCCTCGCCGAGCACGGCGAGGAGCCCACCGTCCTGCGCCGCCACGCCCACTGGGTCGCCACCCTCGCCGAACGCACCGCGCGGCGCATGCGCACCGGCGGATTCCGTGCGGCGTACGCCGAGATGAGCGCGGCGGCCCCCGAGGTGACCGCCTGCCTTGACTGGCTGCAGGGCGGCGACGGCACGGACGAGGCCGACGCGCTGCTCGCCTCCCGCATCGCCACCCGCCTCGCCCTCCACTGGGCCGCGGCGGGCCGCCAGGCCGAGGGCCGCGAACGCCTCGCCCGCGCCCTGGAGGTCACCACGCCCGCCGCTCCCTGGTACGCCGAGGCGCTCGCGTGGTGCGGCTGGCTCGGCGTCAACATCCGCGAGGACCACGGCGACGAGGAACTCCTCAGGCGCGCCCTGCCCGCGGCTCAGGCGGCGGGCGACGACGCCGTCGTGGCCTTCGTCGGCGCCCTCGCGCTGACCGTGCACGTGCGCCAGGAACGCCTCGCGGAGGCCCGCGATGCGGCCGCCCGCACAGAAGGCGCCCTCGACGCCTACCGGCACGGCTGGGAGACCGGCGTCTGGCAGCTCTTCCACAGCGAACTGCTCGTCGCCGAGGACCGCACCCGGCAGGCGCTGACGGCCGCCGTCACCGCGCGCGAACTCCTCTCGGGCATCGACCCGCACTCCGCGGCCACCGCGCTGATCATGACCGGCATGGCACAGGAGCGCATCGGCGACCGCACCGCGGCCCTGCGCTCCTGGCAGGCCGCCCACCAGGAACTCCTCCTCATCGGCTCCGAACACGAGGCCGCCTGGGTCAAGGCGCTGCTCGGCTACGTGGCGGCGGGCGACGGCGACCCCGCCCGCGCCGAGTCCTTCGCGCAGGGCATGGACGCGTACGCCAAGGAGACCGGCGAGCCCTACCTCCAGGCGAAGACGGCGACCCTGCGGGCCCTGGTCGCGGGCGCACGCGGCGACACGGACACCGCGGAACGTCTGCACCTGACGGCGGTCTCCGGCTACCAGGAGGGCCGCAGGCCCGAGTGCGCCGCCCACGAACTGGCCATGCTGGGCCACCTCGCCGCCGACCGCGGCGACATGCTCCTCGCCCGAATCCGCTGGGACCACGCCTTACGCGCAGCGAAACTCTCGGGCCGCGCTCACGCGGAGATCTTGCCGCTGCGGGGGCTTGTGGGGTTGGGGGTGGGTGAGGCGAGCGGGTTGGTCGGGGTTGGTGAGGTGAGTGGGTTGGTCGGGGCGGGGGAGGGGGCCGAGGCGCACGGATCGGTCGAGGTGCGGCACGACGCGCCGGGCGACCCCGCCCAGGCCGGGCTCCTGCGCGCCCGCCTCGACGAGGTGCTGCGCGTCGCCTCACCGCCGCGCAGCACGGAGTGCCCGTTCCACTTGGCCGTGCCTGCGGCGACCAGGCCGGGGCCGACGCCCCGTGCGGCGGAGGGCGGGCTCCGCTGAGTGCCCTTCCGCTAGGTCGGGGCTGATAGGCAGGGGCTGACGTCCCGCTCGCCGCACGGCGGGCCCTTCCACTTGGCCGTGCGCGCCGTCATTGGGCCGGGTCTGATGTCCAGCTCACCGTACGGCGGGTTCCGCTGAGTGCTTGTTCCGCTTGGCCGTGCGCGCTGCCACTGGACCGGGTTCAAGGCCCCGCTCGCCGTACGGCGGGCCACGCTGAACACCCCTCCCACCTCGCCGCGCCCGCGGCCATAGGCAGGCTCCGATTCCCGCACGGCGCACGCCGGGCAGCCCGCCGAGCGCCCCCCTCTCACCTCGCCCCGCCCGCCGCCACCAGCCCGCACCCACCGCGCCGAGCTCGGCCGAGCGGCCCTCCCCGCCAGCGCCCCCGAAGCAATCCGGATCTCACCATTCCCATGGCCACGCCACTCCTGCACACTGCGGCCGGGGGTCGCTGGGCATGCCACGGGCCTGCCACGGACCTGTCGCGGTCGCTACGACGAGGAGAGACGCCGATGATCCAGCCCTGGTTCGGCGATGCCAAGCTTGGGATCTTTCTGCACTGGGGTGTCTACAGCGTGGACGGAGTCGCCGAGTCCTGGTCGTTCTTCGACGGTGTCGTGCCCTACGACCGGTACATGGCGCAGCTCGACCGGTTCACGGCCGCTCGGTACGCGCCCGACGACTGGGCGGACCTGTTCGTCCGCTCGGGTGCCCGCTACGCCGTCCTGACGGCCAAGCACCACGACGGCGTCGCCCTGTGGGACACCGCCGCGAACGACCTGTCCGTGGTCAAAAGGACCCCCGCGGGCCGCGACCTCGTCGCCCCGTACGTCGCCGCGCTGCGCGCCCGCGGCATCAGGGTCGGCCTGTACTACTCCCACCTGGACTGGTCGCACCCCGACTACGCCACCGTGCGCCCGGCGGGCCAGGACCCGGCCGAGCGCGGCAACCCCTACTCCATGCCCGCCGCGGGCGACGAGGACCCCGCGCGCTGGGTGGAGTTCCTCGCCTTCCACCGCGCCCAGGTGCGGGAGCTACTGGAACGCTTCGAGCCCGACCTGCTGTGGTTCGACGGGGAGTGGGAGCGCGGTCCGGCCCAGTGGCGGATGGCCGAACTCGCCGCGGAGATAGCGGAGCTGAGCCCGCACACCGTCGTCAACGGCCGCCTCACGGGCCACGGCGACTACGCCACCCCCGAACAGGGCGTACCCATCGAACCGCCCACGGGCGACTGGGAGTTGTGCCTCACCGTCAACGACTCCTGGGGCTACCAGCCGCAGGACACCCACCACAAGACGCCCCGCCAGTTGGTCCGCGTCTTCGTCGAGACCATCGGGGGCGGCGGCAACCTCCTGCTCGACGTCGGCCCCAAGGAGGACGGCACGCTCCCGCCCGAGCAGGCCGAGCGGCTCGCGGCGCTGGGGGAGTGGAAGGGGCGGCACGCCGACGCCGTCCACGGCACGGTCCGCGGCCTGCCGCACGGCCACTTCTACGGCCCCTCCACCCTCTCCGCCGACCGCCGCACCCTCCACCTCTTCCTCTTCGACCGGCCCAACGAGTACGTGGTCCTTCGCGGCGTCCGCAACGCCGTGACCTCGGCCCGCGTGCTCGGCACCGGTACCCCCGTGCGCCACGAACGCGTCGGAGGACTCGGCGACGTGCCCGGCTGGGAGTACCTCCACCTGACCGACGACGACCTCGACCCGCTCTGCACCGTGCTCGTCCTCGAACTCGACGGCGAGCTCGATCTGTACCGCGCGCACACCCGTGACTGACTGACCGACCGACTGCCTGACTGATGCGACAGTCAGAAGCTCAATTCGGCTTCTTGCTGCGCAATGGACGTACCCATGTTGTGCTGATCGCAACGCATGGGTACGGTTGCTCACCATGCAGTCAGAGCAGCGGGACGACGTCGCCGAGCGCGTACGGAAAGTCATCACCGACGCGGGCGTGACCCAGCGCGAATTCGCGCGCCGGATCGTGATGGACCCCTCGAAGCTGTCCCGCTCCCTGGGCGGCACGCGCAGGTTCACCGCGGCCGAGCTGGCCCGCATCGCCGCCACCGGCGGCGTCGACGCGGGCTGGCTCCTCGGCACCGCGCCCACCGCGGCGCCCGCGCGGCGCCCGCGCACGGCGGGCCCGGCGGGCACGGCGGGCGCCTCCCTGGAGGGCGGCCGCCCCCTGCAGATCATCCGCGAGACCGTCCGCCTCATCGCCGAGCACGGCTTCCACGCCGTCCGCGTCCAGGACATCGCCGCGGCCTGTGACACCAGCACCGCCGCCATCCACTACCACTTCCCCGGCCGCGGCGACCTCCTCGAAGCGGCCGTGCGCTGGTGCATGGACGAGGACACCGCACGTCGCGCCGCGCGCGTCGCCGACGCCGCTGACGCCGCCGACGAGCTGCGTCAGCTCATCGAGCTGCAGATCCCGCGCACCCCGCAGCAGCGCTGGCAGTGGAGCGTCTGGCTCGACCTGTGGGCGGAGGCCGCCCGCTCCACCGCCGTGGGCCGACTGCACGCCGACTACTACCGGCAGTGGCGCACCACCGTCGCCGACGTCATCCGCCGCGGCATCGCCGAGGGCGTCTTCCGGCTCGCCGACCCGGCGGCCGCCGCGCTGCGCCTCACCGCGCTGATCGACGGCCTCGCCACTCAGGTCCTCGCGGCCGCCCCGGACAGCCCCGGGGCGGGCCCCGACGACATGCACGAGGCCCTCACCGCGTACGTCGACGCCACGCTGACCGCGCACTGACTTCCCGTACGCAACGTACGCAACGTACGCGTCGTACGGCCGTTCTCCGTACCCAACACCCCACCCCCGAGGGAGAGTTCCGCATGCCCGTGAACGACAACGTCATCATCACCGCCGCCCTGACCGGCGCGGGCGACACCGTCCGCAAGAGCCCGCACGTGCCCGTGACGCCCGAGCAGATAGCCACCTCCGCGGTGGAGGCCGCCGGGGCGGGCGCCGCCGTCGTGCACATCCACGTCCGCGACCCCGAGACCGGCGACCCCTCGCGCGACCCGCGCCTGTACCGCGAGGTCGTCGAGCGCATCAAGGAGACCGGCACCGACGTCGTCATCAACCTGACGGCGGGCATGGGCGGCGACCTCGTCATCGACCCTGCCGAGCCGCTCAAGGAGCTCGGCGAGCTGCCCGGCACGGACCTCGTCGGCGGTCTCGACCGGCTCCCGCACGTCGAGGAGCTGCTGCCCGACATCTGCACCCTGGACTGCGGCTCGCTCAACTTCGGCGACAACCTCTACATCTCCACCCCCGACATGCTCCGCCAGGGCGCCAGGCGCATCCAGGAGCTCGGCGTACGGCCTGAGCTGGAGATCTTCGACACCGGCCAGCTCTGGTTCGCCAAGCAGCTGCTCGCCGAAGGACTGCTCGACAACCCCACCGTCTTCCAGCTCTGCATGGGCATCCCGTGGGGCGCGCCCGCCGACCCGGGCGTCCTGCAGTCCATGGTCAACATGCTGCCCGAAGGCGCCCAGTGGGCCAGCTTCGCGCTCGGCCGCATGCAGATGCCGTGGGTCGCCCAGTCGATCCTGCTCGGTGGGCAGGTGCGGGTGGGTCTTGAGGACAACCTCTACCTCGGCAAGGGGAACAAGGTGAGCAACGCGCAGCTCGTCGAGCGTGCGGTGCAGATCACCGAGAACCTCGGCTCGCGGGTCGCCACGCCGGACGAGGCCCGCCAGAAGCTGGGCCTGCGGCCGCGGTCGTAGTTCTTTGACCGCGGGCCGTCGTGGCTTGTCGCGCCCACGCGGCGGAGCCGTGCCTGCGGCCGCGGGTGCAGTTGTTTGACCGCGGGCCGTCGTGGCTTGTCGCGCAGTTCCCCGCGCCCCTCAAGGGGCACCCCCCTGTCCGTCAGCCGCTCGGCCGCGGGTCCGTCGTGGCTTGTCGCGCAGTTCCCCGCGCCCCTTAAGGGGCGCCCCCCCCGCAGCAACGAATAGGAGTCCCCCATGACTACCACCACCCCTGAAGAAGTCCGCCGCGTCGCCTGTATAGGCGCGGGCGTCATCGGCGGCGGATGGGTCGCCCACTTCCTGGCCCGTGGGTACGACGTGACCGCGTGGGACCCGGCGCCCGACGCCGAGGTGAAGCTGCGCCGCCTCGTCGACGCCGCCTGGCCCGCGCTCATCGAGCTCGGGCTCGCCGACGGCGCTTCGCGGGACCGGCTCACCGTCGCCGCGACCCTCGAAGAGGCCGTCGCCGACGCGCAGTTCGTGCAGGAGAGCGCCCCGGAGAAGCTGGAGCTCAAGCGCGACCTGCTGGCCGATCTCGACGCCGCCACGCCCGCCGGAGTCGTCATCGCCTCCTCCACCTCCGGCTACCCGATGACCGACATGCAGACCACGGCCGCCACCCCCGGGCGCCTCGTCGTCGGCCACCCCTTCAATCCGCCCTACCTCATCCCCCTCGTCGAGGTCGTCGGCGGCGAGCGCACCGACGCCGAAGCGGTGGCCTGGGCCTCCCGGTTCTACGACGTCGCGGGCAAGTCCGTGATCACCATGCGGAGCGAGGTTCCCGGCTTCATCGCCAACCGCCTTCAGGAAGCCCTGTGGCGCGAGGCCCTGCACATGGTCGCCAACGGCGAGGCCACCGTCCAGGAGA
The DNA here is from genome assembly GCF_008704495.1 of Streptomyces kanamyceticus. Lineage (NCBI taxonomy): Bacteria > Bacillati > Actinomycetota > Actinomycetes > Kitasatosporales > Streptomycetaceae > Streptomyces > Streptomyces kanamyceticus. The sequence continues at coordinate 1,330,331 of NZ_CP023699.1, read as the reverse complement.
TCGACGACTCCATCACCGAGGGCCCCGGCCTGCGCTGGGCGTTCATGGGCCCGATGCTCACCTTCGCGCTCGCGGGCGGCGAGGGCGGCATGGCCCACATGCTCGACCACTTCGGCCCCTCCCTGAAGTCGCCGTGGACGCGCCTGGAGGCCCCCGAACTCGACAAGAAGCTGTACGACGCGGTGGTCGCGGGCTGCGACGAGGAGGCGAACGGGCGCACCATCGCCGATCTCGTCGCCGAGCGCGACCAGGGAGTCATCGACGTCCTGCGCGCCACCGGGCGCCTGAACGGAGGCAAGAAGTGACCGCGCGCGAGCCGCTGCCCCTGCTCCACCGGCAGGTCCGCCCCGAGTGGATCGACTACAACGGCCATATGAGCGAGGCCTTCTACGTCCTGGTCTTCGGCTACGCCACCGACGCCATGATGATCGAGACGGGCCTGCACGCGGGCTACCGCGAGTCCACCGGCTGCTCCCTCTACACGGTCGAGTCCCACATCCGGTACCTGAACGATGTCCCCGAGGGCGCCCAACTGGCCGTCCGCACCCGCATGCTGGGCGCCGACGCCAAGAAGGCACGCTTCACGCACGAGATGTACGTGGTCGACGACGCGGACGCCGACCCGGCCGAGGACGCGAGCCCCGTGGCCACCACGGAGCTCCTCGCCCTCCACGTGGACCAGAACCAGGGCCGTACGACCCCGTTCCCCGACGAGATCCGCGAACACCTCACGGCCCTGACCGAACCGGCCCCGGAGTGGGCGGGCCGTTCGATCGTGACGGTTCCCGCGGAGGGCTAGACCACCCTCTTCTCCGCCCTCACCCACGCGGCGAAATCCTCGATGCCGTCGATCAGCGCCTCGAAGCGGAAGGAATGGAAGAGGTCGAAGGCGTGGTGCCCGCCCCGGAGTTCGACGTACACGACCGGCGAGGTGGACACCGAGCGCAGGGCGGTGGCGAGGGCCTTGGGGTTCTCGGTCTCCACCAGCTCGTCCAGGTCGCCGTGCGCGATGAGGAACGGTGGCGCGTCCGCGCGGGCGAGATGCGCCGGCGACGTCGCCGGATCCCCGTCGAAGTACGTCCCGAGGTAGCCGTTCAGCGCGATGGCGGCCGTCACGGAAGTGTCCGCCTCCTCGAACCCGGGCTGGTAGCGCGGTTCGTTGGGGGTCAGGGCGGCGAGCGCCGCCATGTGCGCGCCCGCGGAACTCCCCGACACGAACACGGCCGCCTCGGGGTGCGCGCCGTACTCCTCGGCGTGTTCGCGCGCCCAGGCGATCACCTTCTTCGCGTCGATCAGATGGTCGGGGTGCGAGAAGGCGGGCCGCAGGCGGTAGTTGGCGCTGATGCAGACCCAGCCCTGGCCGGCGAGCCGGTAGAGCAGGGGGAGCGACTGGGTGTTCTTCCGCCCTTGGTCGTAGTGGCCGCCGTGGAAGTGGATCAGTACGGGGCCGCCCTCGGGGCGCGCCCGGTGGTGGTAGAGGTCCAGGAGGTTGCGGCGGCCCCCGTCCCCGTAACGGAGGTTGCCCACCCGTCTGACGTCACGGCGGCGCCGGAAGACGGGCCTCAGCAGAATGCGTGCCAGCGGCGGCCTGCGGCGCGTGGCCGTACCGGCGCCGAGCGCCTCGTCCAGGGCGAGCCTGACCGCGCGTGCGGTCCGCATCCCGCGCCGGGCCACCACGGCGAGTGCGACGGCCGAGGCCGCGGCCGCACCGACGGCCACCCGGTCGGCGGCCGTTTCGATGTCGCCTTCCGCGAAGGCCAGCGCCGTCGATGCCGCCAGTGCGTAGACGACCAGGAACGGCATCTCGTTGAAGACCAGGCCGAGCCGGTAGCTGACGTAGAAGAGCGGCTTCGGCCCGCGGATGCGAACCAGGCAGAACACCGCGATCAGCGCGGCCAACACCACGGTCATCAGATAGCCCACAGCCACCAGAACCACTCCCGTTCGACCTTCGATCCGCGACCCACGATCAGAACCACCACAACTGTGGTACCACGGATGAGGTAGTTTGGATACGTGAATCGAGAAAGACGGGATCGCCTGGGCGACGCGGCCATCGACGTACTGGCGGAATCCGGCAGCAAGGGCCTGACGCACCGGGCCGTCGATGCCGCAGCGGATGTTCCGCCGGGCACCACCAAGAACTACTTCCCCACCAGGGACGCGCTGTTGCGGGCGAGCGCGGAACGCGTCATCGAGCTGTACGCGGCGATCCCCAGACCCGCGCCCGTCGACCGGGCAGGGCTGACCGCCCTGTTGCGCACGCTTCTGGAACACGTCGAAGGACCCGGCCGCGTCCGGGTGCTCGCGCTCCTGGAGCTGCAGCGCGAGGCGACGCGGACTCCGTGGCTGACGGAGCCGCTGGATGCCTTCGCGGCCGCCGACTTCGCCCACTTCGAGCAGGCCCAACGCAGCGCGGGCCTGCCCGTGACCCCGCAGCGGGCCGCCGCCGTCACGCTGGCCCTGCACGCCGCGCTTCCCCACCTGGTGGCCCGGGGTCCGGCCACGCTGGCCGCGGCCGGACTCGACGACCTCGACGGGTTCGTCAAGGGCCTCCTGGACACGGTGTACGGCGCGGCGTGAGAACGCCGCCTCGTGCCACGCCTTGGGTGCCCTACCTCTCCAGCGGCCGATGCGCCGTCTCCGGCAGCCGCAGGTACACGAACGAAGAGACGACACACAGCACGGCCACGTACACGGGGAACAATCCCGGGGAACCGATCTCCTTGAACAGGGTTCCCATGTAGGGGGCCGTGCCCCCGAAGAGTGCGACGGTCAGCGAGTAGGGGAAACCGATCCCGGCCGCCCGGACCCGCGCCGGGAACACCTCCGCGTTCACCGCCGCCGAGATCGACGTGAAGCCGGTGAGCAGCACCATCCCCGCGCACTGCACGAGCAGCAGGGAAGTGAACGAACCGGTCAGGGACTTGAGCAGTGGCACGCTCAGGACGGTGAAGCCGATGCCGAAGAAGAGGAGTGGCGGCCTGCGGCCGAAGCGGTCGGAGAGGAGGCCGCCGAGCGGCTGGAGCAGCGCGAAGAAGGCGAGCGAGATGGTGCCCGCGAGCAGCGCCTGACTCTTGTCGATGTCGGTGTTCAGCTCGGCGTACGTCGGCAGGTACGACGTCCACGTGTAGTAGGCCAGCGTGCCGCCCGCCGTGATGCCGCAGATCAGCAGCGACTGGCGCGGATGGTGCCGCAGCGCGTCGAACAGGCCGGGTCGGTCGCCCTGTCCCGCGGGCGCCTCGTGCGTCTCGTGCGCGCCCTGCCTGATCCAGAAGCCCACCAGGCTGAGCACCGCGCCGATCAGGAACGGCAGCCGCCAGCCCCAGCCGTCCATCTGCCCTTCGGTGAGCGTGGCGACGAGGAGCGCCGCGATGCCGGACGCGGCGAGCTGGCCCGCGCTCGTGGAGACGTACTGGAAGCTGGAGAAGAGCCCGCGCCGCCCGGGCCCCGCCGACTCCACCAGGAACGTCGTGGAGGCCGCGAACTCGCCGCCCACCGAGAGCCCTTGGAGCAGCCGCGCGGCGACGAGCACCACAGGGGCGAGCACGCCCACGGACGCGTACGTCGGGGTCAGGCCGACCAGCAGGCTGCTGCCGCCCATCAGCAGGATGGTGACGGTGAGCGCCGCCCGCCTGCCCCGCCGGTCGGCGACCGCGCCCATGAGCAGGCCGCCGACGGGCCGCATGAAGAAGCCCACCGCGAACACGGCGAACGTGGAGAGCAGCGGGACCAGGGAGTTGCCGGATCCCTTGGGGAAGACCTGGCCCGCGATGTACGTCGCGAGGAACGTGTACGCGTACCAGTCGTACCACTCCACCGCGTTGCCCACCGACGCGGCGAGCAACTGCCGTACGGGGCGCCGCTCGTGGGCGGGGGCGGGGACGGTGGTGGTCACCTGCTCGTCGTGCTGTGTCATGATCACGACCTTCCCCGATACGGCGGCGCCCCACACGTACCGTCCGTCAGCCGGACACCGGCACCGCCGTCAGCCCGTCGTCGGCTTGTACGCGTACACCGCCGTCGTCACCAGGCACACCGACGGCGGCACCACCTCCACGCGCAGCGTCCGGCGCTCGGAGTCGTAGTCCACGCCCTCCGTCTCGAAGCTGCCGGAGCAGATGCTGCGCTGCGGCGACGCGAAGAGGCTGGAGACGCGGCCGGTCACCGGCTTGCCGTCGAGCGGGCGCTCCAGGTCGACCTGGAGGACAGGGCGGTCCTCGGGGAAGAGCTCCTTGGACGCGTCGTTGGAGGCGCACACCAGACGGGTGTCCGAGGCGAAGTCGCAGCCCTGGATGTCACGCACCGGCTTGTCGAGCGAGATCTGCCCGGCCTGCGCGAGGGTGCCCCCGGTGGGCGGGGTCGAGGAGTTGAGCAGCGGGGCGGGGAAGACCTGGAGGCGGTTCTGGTCGCCCCACTCGCCCGAGACCAGCCACTGCGCGTCGGGCGAGACGGCCGCGAAGGAGTTGTTGAGCTTCTCGCCCGGGTCCAGCGGGTGTTCGTAGAGGTAGCGCTGCCCGCCGGGCGTGGTGACCGCGTACATCTTCGACTTCGCGTCGTCGCCGCCCTGGTAGGCGTCGAAGGTGTGGCCCCGCGCGATGTCCGGGTCGCCTATGTGTCCCCAGCCCTTGATGCGCAGATCGAGGGGTATGGAGCCGAGCCCCCGGTACAGGAGGCTGCCGTCCGCCTTGCTCGCCAGGCCCTGGCTGCCGGTGAGCGAGTTGACGTACGAGGTGCCTGACTCCTGCCAGCCGCCGGGCGAGCGGGGCGCGGCCGAGGCGGCGGAGGCCGTCGTCAGGGCCAGGGTGACGGCGCCGAGCAGGGCGGCGGACGTCTTGAGTGATCTTTTCGGGCTCATCGGGGTGCGTACCTCCGTGGGGGTTCGGGTCGCTGCGGCGCAATCGTACGTAACGTGGCAGGAGCCGATACATGGTCCGACAGAAGGTGGTTGAGGCGTGAAGCTGGTCATTCTCGGCGGCGGTGGATTCCGCGTCCCGCTCGTGTACGGGGCGCTGCTCGGCGACCACGCGGAGGGCCGCGTCACCGAAGTCGTCCTGCACGACCTGGACGCGGCGCGGCTCGGCGCGATCGCCCGCGTCCTGGCCGAACAGGCCGACGGCGTGCCCGACGCGCCGTCCGTCACCGCCACCACCGATCTCGACGAGGCGCTGCGCGGCGCCGACTTCGTGTTCTCCGCGATCCGCGTGGGCGGCCTGGAGGGCCGGGCCGCCGACGAACGCGTCGCGCTCGCCGAGGACGTCCTCGGCCAGGAGACGGTCGGCGCGGGCGGCATCGCCTACGGCCTGCGGACCGTGCCCGTCGCCGTCGACATCGCGCGCCGGGTGCGGGAACTCGCCCCCGACGCCTGGGTCATCAACTTCACCAACCCCGCGGGCCTGGTCACCGAGGCCATGTCCCGGCACATCGGCGATCGCGTCATCGGCATCTGCGACTCGCCCGTGGGCCTCGGCCGTCGGGTGGCGCGGGTGCTCGGCGGCAACCCCGACGAGGCGTTCATCGACTACGTGGGCCTCAACCACCTCGGCTGGCTGCGCGGTCTGCGCATCGTGGGCCGCGACGAACTCCCGCGCCTGCTCGCCGACCCGGAACTCCTCGGCTCCTTCGAGGAGGGCAGGCTCTTCGGCACCGACTGGCTCAGGTCGCTGGGCGCGATCCCCAACGAATACCTGCACTACTACTACTTCAACCGCGAGACCGTCCGCGCCTACCAGGAGGCGGAGCAGACCCGCGGCGCCTTCCTCCGCGACCAACAAGGCGGTTTCTACGCCGAGATGGCCCGCGCCGCCGCCCCCGCGCTCAAGACCTGGGACGACACGAGGGCCGAGCGCGAGGCGACCTATATGGCGGAGAACCGGGAGGCGTCGGGGGCCGGTGAGCGCGCCGAACAGGACCTCGAATCGGGCGGGTACGAGAAGGTCGCCCTCGCCCTGATGCGGGCCATCGCGCGCGACGAGCGGGCCACGCTGATCCTCAACGTCCGCAACGGCACGACGCTCTCCGCCCTGGACGCGGACGCCGTCATCGAGGTGCCGTGCTCGGTGGACGCCAACGGCGCACACCCGCTGTCGGTGAGCCCGCTGCCCGGCCACGCCACCGGCCTGGTCTGCGCGGTCAAGGCCGTCGAGCGCGAGGTGCTCGCGGCGGCGGAGAGCGGCTCGCTGGCCACCGCGGTCAAGGCGTTCGCGCTCCATCCGCTCGTCGACTCGGTGACGGTCGCGCGCCGTCTCGCGGAGGGCTACCGGGGTGTGCATCCCGGTCTCGCGTACCTGAGATGATCACGACATGAGTCCCGTCGTCTCCATCGGTGCCGCGGCACGCCGCCCCTGCACGCTCGTCGTGTGCAGGGGCTGCTGCTGCGGCGACGCCCGCAAGAATCCCGGCATCGACCACGTCTGGCAGCTGGAGCGGCTGCGCTCGGCGGCGGCGGCCTCACGCGGCCGCTTCGCACTGCGCACGACCGACTGCCTCGGCCCGTGCGGTCAGGCCAACATCGTCGTCGTGCAGCCCTCCCACGAGGGCCGCAGACGAGGCGGCCGCCCGGCCTGGATCGGCTTCGTCACGGACGACGAGTCGGTGGACGGGATAGTGGCGTGGGCACAGGCGGGCGGCCCGGGCATCGCGAAGATGTCGCCGGCGCTGGAACTCCAACTGGTGGATCCGCGCAAGGTTTGAGCCCCGTTAGGGGCGCGGGGAACTGCGCGACCAGCCTCGGACGGCCCGCGGATGTCAAGCCGACCGCTCAGCCCTCACTTTTCCCGGCGGCCGCAGGCCCTGGCGTACGCGCCGCACGGAACTGCGTGGTCCGCCGCAGCCGGAAGCCGAGCGACTCATAGAGCCGGATGGCTACGGTGTTCCGCGCGGCGGTGTGCAGGAACGGGGTCTCGCCGCGCTCCCTGATGCCGTGCGCGACGGCGAGGACAAGGCGCGTCGCCAGGCCGTGCCCGCGGTACGCCGGGTCGGTGCAGACCGCGCTGATCTCGGTCCAGCCCGGTGGGTGCAGGCGTTCCCCGGCCATCGCGACGAGCGCGCCCCCACGTCGTATGCCCAGGTAGGTGCCGAGCTCGACGGTGCGGGGCAGGAAGGGGCCCGGCTGGGTGCGTTCGACCAGGTCGAGCATCTCGGGCACGTCGGCGGGCCCGAGCCGCACGGCCTCCGGGTCCGGCGCCGCGGCGATCCCGTCGTCCACGAGCTGCACGCCGTCAAGGACGAAGGTCAGCTCCCACCCGTCGGGCGGATCCATCGTCGTCCCCGGCAGCGGCACCTCGGTGCCGGGCCCCGCGAGCGCGGCCAGGTCCGCCCAGTCCGCGTCCCCCGCGTCATCGGGGAACCCGAGCCACGGCGACACGTCGAGCGGATAGCGCACGATCCGTCCGCGCCGCTCGGCCAGGTGCGCGTGCGGCCCGGTGAGGGAGGCGTAGGCGGGGTTGTCGAGGGGGTGCGGGGCGCGGTCCCGCAGCTGAGCCGCGGCCCCCGGCTCACCGAGGACCCGGCTCACGCGGCCACCTCGATCACGATCTTGCCCTGCGCGTGGCCGTCCTCGACGGCGCGCAGTGCCTCGTCCGCGCGGTCGAGGGGGTACGTCGCCGTGACGTGCGGGCGCAGCACGCCCGCCACGGCGAGGAGCGCGACCTGGTCGAGGACCTCGGCGGTGCGGGCCCGGGCGACCGGGGCGCCGCCGAGCTCGGCGACGGTCTCCTTGGCGGCCGCGGTGATCAGCTTCCCGCGGTCGGCGAGCAGCCCCGCGACCTGTGCCAGGTCCGGTCCGCCGACCAGGTCGAGGATCGCGTCTACGCGGTGGTGGGGCGCCGACTCCCGTATGCGTTCGGCCAGTTGGGGCCCACGCGCCACATGGACCGCGCCGAGCGACTCGACGAACTCCTTCTTGCCCGCGCTCGCCGTGCCCACCACGCGCAGCCCGAAGTGCACGGCGATCTGTGTCGCGGCCACCCCGACACCGCCCCCGGCGCCGGTGATCAGGAGCGTCGACCCCGCGGGCAGGTCGAGCTGGCGAAGACCGTCGTACGCGGTGGCCGCCGCGACCGGCAGCGTGGCCGCGTCCGTGAACGAGAGGGTGTCGGGCTTGTGGGCGGCGATGGCGGCGGGGACCAGCGTGTACTGGGCGTAGCCGCCGGTGACCGGGTTGCCGAACACCGGATCGCCGACCGCGAACCCCTCGACGCCGGGACCGACCCGCTCCACGACGCCCGCGACCTCGCTGCCCAGGACCTCGGGGCCGGTCAGCGGGCCCTGGCCGGGCCGCCGCTTGCCCGCGCGCAGCTTCCAGTCGACCGGGTTGACGCCCGCCGCGCGCACCGCGACGAGCAGCTGGCCGGGTCCCGGCTCCGGCTGCGGCAGGTCGAGGAAGGTCTCCACCTCGGGGCCGCCGTGCTCGGTGAATACGTACGCCTTGGGCATCTGGACTCCCCTTACTTCGCTCTCATGTCGATCGTCGAGCGTCGATCGCGCCTCGATCGCGCCTCGATCGGCTTCCGTAGGGGACGACCGCCAAGATCGCCCGACTATTCCCGGGGCGGGGGAGCGTTCACGAGGCCGTAACGAGCAAAAACTGAACGGGTCCAAAAGTTTTCCCGAACCGACTCTTGACCTTGAGCGTTCAACCAATCAACACTCAGGCCCCGTAGACCCGCACTGGCGCGGAGGACGCATTCAGATCTTGGCGTCGCCGACCAGTCCGGCATGCCCAAGAGCCGCGTTCCGGAGGTCGATTCGTCATGCCCGCCACCACTCGCCGTGAACTTCTGAAGCAACTGGGCGGCACCGCGGCCGCCTTCGCCTTCGTCGCCGCCGCGGGCCCGCTCGCCACGGCCGCACCCGCCGCCGCGGCCCCCGCGCAGGCCACCCCCCGCGTCCGCAAGCTGCTCGCCCGCCTCACCCTCGACGAGAAGATCAGCCTGGTGCACGGCGCCGTCGACCCGCGCAGACTGGGCCAGGCCGGTTACCTCCCCGGCGTCTCCCGCCTCGGCATCCCCGAGCTGCGCCTGACCGACGGCCCCGCGGGCGTCAACGTCGCGAAGTCCGCGACCGGGCTCCCGCCCGTCTCCACGCTCGGCGCCGCCTTCAACCCCGAACTCGCCCGCGCGTACGGCGCGGTGATGGGCCGCGAGGGCCGCACCCTCGGCCAGGACGTGCTGCTCGCCCCGCAGATCGAGCTCTCCCGCACCCCGTTCTTCAGCCGCAACAAGGACCAGTCGGGCGAGGACCCGTACCTGAACGCGCTCATCGGCGCCGCGCAGGTCGAGGGCATCCAGGCGCAGGGCATGCTCGCCCAGGCCAAGCACTTCCTCGCCAACAACCAGCGCCTGCACGAGTTCGACCGCGAACAGCCGGAGAATTCCTACGACTTCGTGGTCGACGAGCGCACCCTGCACGAGCTGTACCTGCCCGCCTTCGAAGCCGTCGTCCGCGCGGGCTGCGCCTCGGTGATGTCCGCCTACAACCACCTCAACGGCCCCTGGAACAGCGAGAACCACACCGTTCTCACCGACATCCTGCGCGGCGAGCTCGGCTTCGAGGGGTTCGTCACCTCCGACTGGGGCGCCACCCACTCCACGGCCGCCCTCCAGGCCGGGCTCGACATGCAGATGTGGGACGGCTCCCACTTCGGCGCGCCCCTGAGGAAGGCCGTCGAGGACGGCTCCGTCCCCGAGGCGGCCCTGGACACGGCGGTCTCCCGCATCCTCGGCCAGTACGACGCGTTCGGCATGCTCGACGGCAGCCGCGTGCCCGCCCGCAGGACGATCGACGTCGAGGCGGGCGCCCGCGTCGCCCGCGAGGTCGCCGTCCAGGGCGCCGTGCTGCTCGCCAACGACGGCGGACTCCCGCTCTCCCGCGCGGCCCTGCGCGACCTCGCCCTCATCGGCCCCACCGCGGGCCAGGTCGCCGTCTCGGTCTCCGGCGAGCGCGCGTACGGCTTCGAGGACCGCATGGTCAGCCCCCTGGACGCGCTGCGCCGCACGACGGGCCGGAAGATCGCGTACGAGGTGGGCGTCGACCTCACGGGGACGGCCGTGCCCGCGTCCGCCTTCCCCGAGGGCCTGGTCCGCGAGGGCGGCGGCACCGACAGGACCATCGACTTCACCGGCGACAAGGCCCTGCCCATCGGCGCGGCCGTCGAATGGACCGGCACCTTCGTGCCGCCCACCACGGGGGAGTACGCGCTGAACATCCAGGGCTGGGGCGCCGCCGTCTCGCTGAGCCTGGACGGCGCGGAGCTCGCGACCGCGTCCGGCGTGCGGGACGCCTTCACACGCAAGTGGTCCTCGATCGTGCCCACGACGGACGGCCTCGACAACGGCAGGGCGGCTCCGATGAAGCTCACCGCGGGCCGCTCCTACGCCCTCGTCGTCAAGGCCACCGGATGGGACGAGACCGTCGTCGAACGTGTCCCCGTCCAGGTCCGGTTCGCCTGGGTCACACCGGAGCGGCGGGCCGCGCGCATCGCGGCCGCGGCCGGGATCGCCCGGCGCGTGCACACGCCCGTCGTCTTCGCGTACAACGGCGAGGGCGGCGCGCTCGGCGGCAGCGGCGACCTCACCACGCTCGCCCTGCCCGCCCACCAGGACGAGCTGATCGCGGCCGTCGCGGCAGCCAACCGGCGCACCGTCGTCGTGCTCAACACCGGCGGGCCCGTCACGATGCCGTGGCGCAGGGCCGTCCGCGCGGTCCTGCACGCCGGGTACGTCGGCCAGGAGGGCGGCTGGTCCACCGCCGACCTGCTGCTCGGCCGCGCCAACCCCGGCGGCAAGTCCGTCGTCACCTGGCCGAAGAAGGAGAGCGACCACCCGACGCTCGACCCGGCCCACCCCGAGCGCTACTACGGCGTCGAGGGGACCGTCACGTACAGCGAAGGCGTCTTCACCGGCTACCGGGGCTTCGACAAGGCGGGCACCGCACCGCTCTACCCGTTCGGACACGGCCTGTCCTACACGGAGTTCGGCTACTCGGGGCTCTCCGTGCGGCGCGCGGGCACGGGGTACGAGGTGTCCTTCACGGTGACCAACCGCGGGCACCGCGGCGGTGCGGAAGTGCCGCAGGTGTACGTCGGGCCGCCCCGGCACGCGGACGTGGAGCTGCCCTTGAGGACCCTCGCCGCCTTCGAGCGCGTCGAGCTGGGGCCCGGCCGCTCCCGGCGGGTCACGCTGCGCGTGGGCGAGCGGCAGCTGTCGTACTGGGACACCGGGCGTGGTGGCTGGGTGCGGCCCGAGGGCAGGCGCGCGGTGTACGTCGGGGCTTCGTCGCGGGACATTCGGCTGACCGGCGGCGCGCACTAGCCTCGGGGCGACTCCGCGAGACCCGTACCGTCCACCGTGATGGCGCGGGCAAGGCGGTCCAGATGTGCCCGGTACAGCTCCATGAAGTCCAGGCGGCCCTCGGTGAACGACCACTGGATCTGGAGGCCGTCCGAGACCGCGAGGATCTCGCGGGCCACCAGGACGGGATCGGTGTCCGCCCGCAACTGGCCCGCGGCCAGGGAGCGGCGCAGCGCGTCGGCGATGACACCGGCCACCCGTTCGTACCGCTCGGTGAAGTAGCCGTGCGCCGGATGGCCGGGGTCACCTGCCTCCGCGGAGAGGCGGGTGTAGAGCTGGATCAGGCCCGGCTGGGTGAGGTTGTACGCCGCGAGGGCGAGGATCGCGCGGAACAGCTCCCGCACGTCCTCGCCCCGCACGGCGTCCTGGAGCGGCCCGAACGTGCGGACCGTGCGCTCCTCGCGGGCTTCGAGGACCGCCATCAGCAGGCGGTCCTTGGAGCCGAAGTGGTGCGCGATCACCGGCGCGGACGTGCCCGCGTCGGCGGCGATCCTGGCGAGCGAGGCGTTCAGATAGCCCGCCTGCGCGAAGCGGCCGAGGGCCGCCTCCACGATGGCGGCCCTGCGCGGCTCCGCGGCGGCGTACCGCCGCCCCACCGCTGGGGTCACAGGCCCACCGCCCCGTCGATCCGCTCACGGAGCAGATCGGCGTGGCCGTTGTGGCGGGCGTACTCCTGGATCACGTGGATCAGCACCCAGCGCAGCGACACCGTCCCGCGCCAGGGGTTGTGGCCCTCGACGTCGAAGTGGGGCGCCTCGGCCACGAAGCGTTCGGCGAACTCGACCTCGGCGCGCCAGGCCTCCCAGGCCGCCGCGACGGTCTCGGGGGCGGGGTCGGCCGCCGCCCCGTCGATGTCGTTGTCGGCGTTGTCCGGCGTCGCATAGAGCGGCTGCTCGTCGAGCCCGGCCAGACAGAGCCGGAACCAGCGGCGTTCCATGTCGGTCACGTGCCGCACCAGGCCGAGCAGCGAGAGGGTGGACGGCGCGGCGGACCGCTCGCCCAGCTCCTTGGTGAGGCCCGCGCACTTCAGCTCGAGCGTGGCCCGCTGGATGGCCAACTGGTCGGTGAGCAGAGTGCGTTCGTCCCCGGTGCTCGGTCCCTTGTAGCGGGTGTCCGACGCGTTGTCGGTGAAGAAGGTGATACGTCTCTGGGAAGCGCTCATGCCACCATCTTCGCCCGGGACCTCAGCCGCGTGCGTGCAGGCCCCGGTAGAGCGCGCCGACCAGATGGATGCTGCGCAGGTCCTCGCCGGAGGTGCCGCCGCCCATCCGGTTCATGACGTACGCGTACGCCACCCCGTTCTCCGGGTCGGCGAAGGTGTACGAACCGCCCATGCCGCCGTGCCCGAACGCCCGTGGGTTGGAGCCCGCCTGGCCGTACTGGTTGAGCATGTAGCCGAGCGCCCAGGGCCAGTTCTCGCCGAACGGGGTGAGGCCCCGCAGTACCAGGTCCGGCTCGTCGGGCTCGCTCTGCAGGGTGCGCAGCCGCTCCAGCGTGTCGGCGCGGAGCAGCCGTCCGGCGGCCAACTCGGCGTAGACCGTGGCCAGTCCGCGCGCGGTGGCGTGGGCGTTGACCGAGGGGATCTCCGCCGCGCGGTAGGCCGGGCCGTTCACGTCGCTGATCGGCAGGTAGCGCATGGCCATCGTGACGGCCGCCATCGGGTGGTCGTCGATCCCGCGCACCGGCGGCTCGGGGGCGCCGAACGGCTGGTCCGCCAGGGCCTGTTCCTTCGCGGGCGCGGGAGGGCTCAGCGCGGGTGCCAGGTCCGCGCACCGCCCGTGCTCGCTCTCCGGCGTACCGATGTGGACGTCGGCGCCGAGCGGCCCCGTCACTTCGGCGCGCAGGAACGTGCCGACCGAGACGCCCGTGATCCGCCGCACCACCTCGCCGACCAGGAACCCGAACGTCACCGCGTGGTAGCCCTGCCTGCTGCCCGGCTTCCACCACGGCGCCGTCGCCGCGAGCGCGTCGGTCACCCGCTCCCAGTCGTACAGGGCGCCGGGCGGCAGCGGCTCGCCCGGCGCGATGATCCCGGCGCGGTGGCTGAGCAGCCAGCGCACCGGGATGTCGCTCTTGCCCTCGCGCGCGAACTCGGGCCAGTACCGCGCGACCGGCGCGTCCAGGTCCAACTCGCCCCGGTCCACGAGGAGGTGGGCGCAGAGCGCCGTCATCCCCTTGGTGACGGAGTAGACGTTGACGAGCGTGTCGCGCTGCCACGGGCGGGTGCCCGTCAGGTCCGCGTCACCGGCCCACAGATCGACGGCGAACTCGCCGTCGACGACGGCGGCGACCGACGCCCCGAGGTCGTCCCGCTCGGCGAAGTTCCGCTCGAATTCCTCCCGCACCTCGGCGAACTCGGGGGCGCAGGTGCCATGGACGCGCAGGGTCATGGTTCTCCTCAGGGCGGTCTCGGGGGCGCTGGGAGGTGCCAGGGGCAGCCATTGTCCCGCGTGGTTGCCCCCAGCACCTAGTCCCGTGTCAGCCGCGTCACCCCGTCACAGCCAGCTGTGATAGCGCCGGATGTACCACGTCTTCACGCCCTGCGTCAGCGCGCAGTACGCCAGGAGCGTCCCGATCAGCCACGGGAAGTAGCTCATCGGCAGCGGCTGGAGCGAGAGTGCGGACGCCAGCGGGGAGAACGGCAGCCACAGGCCGAGCAGCATGATCGAGCCCGTCATCACCAGGACCGGCAGGGAGGCCCGCGACTGGACGAACGGGATCTTCTGCGTACGGATCATGTGCACGATCAGCGTCTGTGAGAGGAGGCCCTCGACGAACCAGCCGGAGTGGAACAGGGTCTGCTCGCCGACCGTGTTGGCCGAGAAGACGTACCACATCAGCAGGAACGTCGTGATGTCGAAGATCGAGCTGATCGGACCGATCCGGATCATGAACCGGCCGATGTCCTTCGCGTCCCACTTCCGCGGCTTGCGCAGGTACTCCTTGTCCATCCGGTCCCAGGGGATGGAGAGTTGGCTGATGTCGTAGCAGAGGTTCTGTACGAGCAGCTGGATGGCGAGCATCGGCTGGAAGGGCAGGAAGGCCGAGGCGACCAGGACCGAGAAGACGTTGCCGAAGTTCGACGACGCGGTCATCTTGATGTACTTGATGGTGTTGCCGAACGTCTGACGACCCATCAACATGCCCTGCTCCAGGACCATCAGGTCCTTCTCCAGGAGGATGATGTCCGCGGACTCCTTGGCGATGTCCACGGCCGTGTCCACCGAGACGCCCACATCGGCCTCGCGCAGCGCCGCCGCGTCGTTGATGCCGTCCCCGAGGAACCCGACGGTGTGTCCGTCGGCCTTCAGGGCGCGGACGATCCGCGCCTTCTGGACCGGGTTGACCTTGGCGAACACCGTGGTCGTACGGGCGAGCCGGATCAGCTCGACGTCGTCGACCAGGTCGACGGTGGCACCGGTGATCAGCTCCCCGGCCTCCAGACCGACGTCCGCGCAGACCCGCGCGGCCACCAGTTCGTTGTCGCCGGTGACGACCTTGACGGCGACGCCGTTCTCGGCGAGCGCGCGCAGGGCGTCCGCCGCGTCCTTCTTCGGCGGGTCGAGGAAGGCGAGGAAGCCGACGAGCGTCAGCTCCGACTCGTCCGCCACCGAGTAGGTGTCGCGAGGAGTGGACATGGTGCGGGTCGCCACGGCGAGCACCCGCAGCCCCTCGCGGTTGTGCCGCTCGCTCACGAAGGTCACGTGGGCCCGCAGCTGGTCGGTCAGCTCGACCCGCTCGCCGCGCTCCATCATGTGGCCGCACAGGCCGAGGACTTCCTCGACCGCGCCCTTGGTGACCATGACGTGCTCGGGGCGGCCCACGTCACCGAGGAGGCCGTTGCGGTTCAGGACGACGGACATCCGCCGCCGCGCGAAGTCGAAGGGGATCTCGTCGACCATCGTGTAGCGCGTGTCGACGACAACCTCCTCGGCCTCGTCGACGCGGTCGATGACCGCCTGGTCCATGAGGTTGCGAAGGCCGGTCTGGAAGTGCGAGTTGAGGTAGGCGTACTCCAGGACCTCGGCGTCCTCGTGGCCGTGCACGTCGAGGTAGCGGTCGAGGACGATGCGGTCCTCGGTGAGCGTGCCGGTCTTGTCCGTGCACAGGACGTCCATCGCGCCCAGGTTCTGGATGGCGTTGAGCTGCTTGACGACCACCTTGTGCCGGGACATCGCGACGGCGCCGCGCGCCAGGTTGGCGGAGACCACCATGGGCAGCATCTCGGGGGTCAGGCCGACCGCCACGGAGATCGCGAAGAGCAGCGCCTCGTTCCAGTCGCCCTTGGTGAAGCCGTTGATGGCGAGCACGACCGGGACCATCACCAGCATGAAGCGGATGAGCAGGAAGCTGACGCGCTTCACGCCCAGGTCGAAGCTGGTCTGCGGACGGTCGCCGACCAGGGCGCCCGCCATCGAGCCGAAGTAGGTGTCGGTGCCGGTGGCGACGACCACGCCGGTGGCCGTGCCCGAGGTGACCGAGGTGCCCATCAGGCAGAGGTTGTCGGCCTCGACGGGGTCGGCGGTCGCCCGCTGGCCGTAGTCGTGGCCCCGCGTGTCGGCCTTCGCGGCGGGCAGCGACTCGCCGGACAGCGCGGCCTGGCTGACCATCAGGTCCTTGGCGGTGATCAGCCGCAGATCGGCGGGGACCAGGTCACCGGCCGCGAGCAGGACGATGTCGCCGGGGACGACGTCCTCCATGGGCACCTCTTCGGTGCCCCCCTGCTCGCTCCAGCGGCGCCGCACCGCGCACGTCGTGGTGACCAGTTCCTTGAGCGCCTGGGCCGACCTGGTGGAGCGGAACTCCTGCGAGAACCGCAGCAGGGCGCTGATCAGCACCATCGCGGAGAGGATGAGGACGCCGGGGTCCGCGGGGTCCTGCCAGAACATGACGGCGGCCAGGACGGCGAGGACGCCGATGAAGGGGTTCCAGAAGGACTTGGCGAGCTGCCACGTCCAGTGCGGCGCCTTCTCGTGGGCGACGGCGTTGGCGCCGTGCCGCTCCAGGCGCGCCAGGACCTGGTCCTGGCGCAGTCCGCGGGTGCTCGCGCCGAGCTCGCGCAGCACGTCGCGGGCGGGCCTTGCGCTGAAGTCGGCGAGCCGCGCGCCGACTTCGCGGGTGCGGGTCTCCAGCTCGGCGGCCTTGCGCTCCCGGCGGCCGCCGGGGGTGCGGGGGTTGGGGTTCTCGCCCGGCGGTGCCAGGCGTACCTGGGGAATCAGCTTGTTCATGGCAGACCTCCCTCCGTGCGGGGGCATGACGAAGCAGGCCCGTGCACGAGGACGTGGATGTGTGAATGGGACGTGAAGAAATCCCTGGTCGTACCGGCGGCGAAAGGCGACGGCAGGGCAGGGGGCATCGCCGCGACGACAGCGCGACGGCGGCGCGACAGAAAAGGGAAACAGCGGCGTAATTCGGCCTCGGAAGCGGCGCGGGGCGGCTTCAGGAGAGACGAAAAGCGGCTTCAGGAGAGGCGGAAAGCCGTCTCAGAGAAGGTCACCGCTGACGCAAGGACTTCCTTCGGGACTCATCCCGAACACCTCCTTGCGATCGCGGGACGGATGAAGAACACGCCTCGGAGTGGCGCACGGCCAAGTGAGACATGTGTATTCCCATATGTCAAATGTGGGCCTTAGGTCCCAAATGGCCGGGACTTGTGTCCCGCCCGTCAGAGGTTGGACTTCTCTTCACACGCCCGTCACAGACCCTTCCTTATTGCTTGCTCCCCTTGGCACACTTCACCCCGCTCGCGTCCCCCACACAACGAGGTCCACATACTCATGCCTGAACTCAATCGGCGCCGCTTCATGCAGCTGGCCGGCGGTACCGCGACGTTCGCCATGCTCAACCAGAGGATCGCCCGCGCCGCGTCCCTGCCCGCCCGGCGCGCCACCGGCACCATCAAGGACGTCGAGCACGTCGTGGTGCTCATGCAGGAGAACAGGTCCTTCGACCACTACTTCGGCACGATGAAGGGCGTACGCGGCTTCGGCGACCCGCGCCCGGTGACCCTGCCCAGCGGCAAGCCGGTCTGGAACCAGAGCGGCGGCGGCAAGGAGGTGCTGCCCTTCCACCCGGACGCCGAGGACCTGGGCATGCAGTTCATCGCGGGCCTCGACCACGACTGGGCGGGCGGCCACAGCGCCTTCGCCGGCGGCGCGTACGACAACTGGATCAATGCCAAGTCCGAGCGGACCATGGCGTACCTGAAGCGGGACGACATCCCCTTCCACTACGCGCTCGCCGACGCGTTCACCGTCTGCGACGACTACCACTGCTCGTTCATGGGGGCCACCGACCCCAACCGCTACTACATGCTCAGCGGCCACGTCGGCAACGACGGCAAGGGCGGCGGTCCCGTCCTCGGCAACCAGGAGGCGGGCTACGACTGGACGACGTACGCCGAGCGCCTGGAGCAGGCGGGCGTCTCCTGGAAGGTCTACCAGGACATCGGCGACGGCCTGGACGCGGCGGGCAAGTGGGGCTGGATCGACGACGCCTACCGCGGCAACTACGGCGACAACTCCCTGCTCTACTTCAACAAGTACCGCAACGCCAAGCCCGGCGACCCGCTCTTCGAGAAGGCCCGCACCGGCACCAACGCCAAGGCGGGCGACGGCTACTTCGACCTCCTCAAGGCCGACGTCAAGGCCGACAAGCTCCCGCAGGTCTCCTACATCGCCGCCCCCGAGGCGTTCTGCGAGCACCCCAACTGGCCGGTGAACTACGGCGCCTGGTACATCTCCCAGGTCCTCGACGCGCTCACCTCCAACCCCGAGGTGTGGGCCAAGACAGCGCTGTTCATCACCTACGACGAGAACGACGGCTACTTCGACCACGTCGTCCCGCCGTACGTCCCGAAGGACGCCAACCAGGGCAAGTCCACGGTCGACACCACCCTGGACTACTTCCCGGGCAACATCTCCTACGGCGCCGGGCACTACGGCCTCGGCCAGCGCGTCCCGATGGTCGTCGTCTCGCCGTGGAGCACCGGCGGCTACGTGAACTCCGAGGTCTTCGACCACACGTCGATCATCCGGTTCATGGAGAACCGCTTCGGCGTCAAGGAGCCCAACATCTCGCCGTGGCGCCGCGCGATCTGCGGCGACCTCACCTCCGCCTTCGACTTCAGCGGCAAGGACACCGACCCGGCGGACCTCCCGGACACCGCGGCCTACGAGCCGCCGGACCACGCGCGCCACCCCGACTACTTCCCCAAGCCGCCCGCCAACCCGGCGCTGCCCAAGCAGGAGCGCGGCTCCCGGCCCGCCCGCCCGCTGCCCTACGCCCCGCTCGTGGACGGCGCCGCGGACGCGGCAGCGGGCAAGTTCACGCTCACCTTCAGCGGTGGCGACAAGGCGGGCGTCTGCTTCCACGTCCGCTCGGCCAACCGGACCGACGGGCCCTGGACGTACACCACGGAGGCGGGCAAGACCATCGCCGACACCTGGAACTCGGCGTACTCCAAGGACGCGTACGACCTCTCCGTCTTCGGCCCGAACGGCTTCCTGCGCACCTTCAAGGGACCCGGCAAGAAGGCGGGCCCCGAGGTCATCGCCCGGCACGACAAGAAGTCCGGCAACCTCAAGCTCACCCTGAAGAACGCGGGCACCGCCGACGTGAACCTCACCGTGACCAACGCCTACGGCGGCACGGGCCAGACGTTCAAGGTCAAGGCGGGGGCCTCCGTGGACCACACCGTCGACCTGCGGGCGAGCAAGCGCTGGTACGACGTCACCGTGAAGTCCGACGCGGACGCGGGCTTCCTGCGGCGGCTCGCGGGCCACGTGGAGACCGGCAGCGCGGGCGTCAGCGACCCGGCGATCGCCACGGGCTGACGCTCCGCCGGGGGCTCCGGCGAGGAAGAGAACCCGCGAGGAAATGGAGCGGCGGTCGCGCACCGCCCCGGATAGCATCCGGACGCATGACGAATGCCGCTCCCCGTCCTTCCGGGGCCCCCGACAAGCCCGTCCTCGACGGGCTCGAAGCGAAATGGTCGAGGCGCTGGGACGAGTCGGGCGTATTCGCCTTCGACCGGTCGAGGCACCGGGACGAGATCTTCTCCATCGACACCCCGCCGCCCACCGTCAGCGGTTCGCTGCACGTCGGCCACGTCTTCTCGTACACGCACACCGACACCATCGCCCGCTACCAGCGCATGCGCGGCAGGGAAGTCTTCTATCCCATGGGGTGGGACGACAACGGACTGCCGACCGAGCGCCGTGTCCAGAACCACTTCGGCGTCCGCTGCGACCCCGCCCTGCCGTACGACCCGGACTTCGCCCCGCCCGAGCGGCCGGGCAAGCGGCAGCTGCCCGTCTCCCGGCGGAACTTCATCGAGCTGTGCGAGCGGCTCACCGTCCAGGACGAGCAGGTCTTCGAGGAGCTGTGGCGTGCGCTCGGCCTGTCCGTCGACTGGTCGCACAGCTACCAGACAATCGACGCGGACGCCCGTGCCACCTCGCAGCTCGCGTTCCTGGAGAACCTCGCGCGCGGTGAGGCCTACGTCGCCGAGGCCCCGACGCTGTGGGACGTCACGTTCCGCACGGCGGTCGCCCAGGCGGAGCTGGAGGACAGGGAGCGGCCCGGCGCGTTCCACAGGATCGCCTTCCGCAGCACGGAAGGCCGTACGGTCCTGATCGACACCACCCGCCCCGAGCTCCTGCCCGCCTGCGTCGCGCTGGTCGCGCACCCGGACGACGAGCGCTACCAGGACCTGTTCGGCACGACGGTCCGCACCCCGCTCTTCGACGTCGAGGTCCCCGTGGTCGCCCACCCCCTCGCCGCGCGGGACAAGGGCACCGGCGCCGCGATGATCTGCACGTTCGGCGACACCACCGATGTCACGTGGTGGCGCGAACTGCGGCTCGCCACGCGCCCGGTGATCGGCTGGGACGGCCGCTTCCGCGCCGAGCCGCCGAGCGGCGTCGAGGCACCGGAGGCCGTCGCGGCGTACGCGAAGCTGGCGGGCGCCACCGCGCACACCGCCCGGGAGCGCGTCGTCGAGATGCTCCGCGCGAGCGGCGACCTCCGGGGCGAGCCGCGCGCCGTCACCCACGCGGTGAAGTTCTTCGAGAAGGGCGACAAGCCCCTGGAGATCGTCACCACCCGCCAGTGGTACGTCCGCAACGGCGGCAGGGACAGCGCCCTGCGCGATCAACTCCTCGACCGGGGAGCAGAGTTGACCTGGCATCCGCCGCACATGCGGGTCCGCTACGAGAACTGGGTCGGCGGGCTCAACGGCGACTGGCTGATCAGCCGTCAGCGCTTCTTCGGCGTCCCCATCCCCGTCTGGTACCCGCTGGACGGCGACGCGGAGCCCGACCACGACCACCCGATCGTCCCCGACCTCTCGGCGCTCCCCGTCGACCCGAGCGCGGAGACGCCGCCCGGGTACGAGGCGGCCCAGCGCGGCGAGCCGCACGGCTTCAGCGGCGACCCGGACGTCATGGACACCTGGGCGACGTCGTCGCTCACGCCGCAGATCGCCGGGAAGTGGCTCACCGACCCCGACCTGTTCGCCCGGGTCTTCCCGATGGACCTGCGCCCCCAGTCCCACGAGATCATCCGCACCTGGCTGTTCGCCACGGTCCTGCGCGCCCACACCGGGCACGAGGCGCTGCCCTGGCGGCACGCGTCGATCTCCGGCTGGATCCTGGACCCCGACCGCAAGAAGATGTCGAAGTCCCGGGGCAATGTGGTCACCCCGGGCCACCTCCTCCAGGAGCACGGCTCGGACGCGGTCCGCTACTGGGCGGCGAGCGGCCGCCCCGGCACGGACACGGCCTTCGACACCGGCCAGATGAAGATCGGCCGCCGCCTCGCCATGAAGCTGCTCAACGTCGGCAGGTTCGTCCTGAGCATCGGCGACGTCCCCGAGGGCGCGGCCGCCACCGAGCCGCTCGACCGCGCGCTGCTCGCCGCGCTCGCCTCGACCGTCGAGGAGGCCACCGCGGCCTTCGACGCCTTCGACTACGCCCGCGCGCTGGAACGTACGGAACAGCTCTTCTGGCGCTTCTGCGACGACTACGTCGAACTGGTCAAGGCCCGCGCGTACGGCGACCACGGCGACGCGGCCGCCACCGGCTCGGCACGGGCGGCCCTGCGCACGGCGCTCGACGTCCTGCTGCGCCTGTTCGCGCCCGTCCTGCCGTTCGTCACGGAGGAGGTCTGGTCGTGGTGGCGCGAGGGCTCGGTGCACCGAGCCGCCTGGCCTGACGCGTCCGCGCTGCGGGACCACGCGGGCGACGCGGCGGTCCTGACCACGGCGTCCGAGGTCATCGCGGCGGTCCGCAGGGCCAAGTCGCAGGCGCGGGTGTCGATGCGCGCGGAGGTCGCCAAGGCGACGATCACGGCACCGAGCGCGACGCTCGACCGCTTCGCGGCGGCGCGGGAGGACGTCCGGGCGGCTGGCCGGATCGGATCGGTGGAACTGCGGGAGGCGGAGGGCGGCCTACGGGTCGAGGTGGCGTTCTAGGGGACCTGGGGGTGCCCCGTAAGGGGCGCGGGGAACTGCGCGAACGGCCACGGAGCACCCGCAGGCTGTGCGAAACAGCGAGTGAGTCAGACATCACAACCCCGCAAGGGACTGGCGGATGGCCGATATTCGACGGGTAGGGTGCCCCGAGTGACGACGCATTCGAACACTCCTGCTGGCTGGCACCCGGACCCGCACGGCGTAGCCCAACTCCTGCGCTGGTGGGACGGCGCCCAATGGACGGACCACACGACCCCGGTCCAGCAGCAGGCCCAGCAGGTCCCGCAGGCCCAGCAGGTCCCGCAGCAGGCCCAGTTCCAGGGCCAGTTCGGCCAGCCACAGGCACAGGTCCCCCCGATGGCCGATCCGGCCAAGGTGCAGCGCCAGGTGCAGCACCAGGCCGGTGTCGCACCGGCCGCGCAGGGCGGCGGCACGCTGTTCACGGAGCCGGTCCTAGTGGTGAACCAGAAGGCCAAGCTCATCGAGCTCACCAACGAGTACAGCGTCATGGACCAGTCGGGCAACGTGCTCGGCTCGGTCGTCCAGGTCGGCCAGAGCGTGCTGAAGAAGGTCGCGCGCTTCGTCTCCAGCCTCGACCAGTTCATGACGCACAGGCTCGAGATCCGTGACGCGTACGGCCAGCCGCAGATGATGCTGACCCGGCCCCGCAAGTTCATGAAGTCGCGGGTGATCGTCGAGCGCGCGGACGGTCAGCCGATCGGCGAGATCGTCCAGCAGAACATGATCGGCAAGATCAACTTCGCGATGATGGTGAACGGCCAGCAGGTCGGCGCGATCAAGGCGGAGAACTGGCGCGCCTGGAACTTCTCGATCGTCGACCACGCCGACAACGAGGTCGCCCGGATCACGAAGACCTGGGAAGGTCTCGCCAAGACCATGTTCACCACCGCGGACAACTACGTCCTGCAGATCCACTACCAGCTGCCCGAGCCGCTCCTGAGCCTGGTCGTGGCGACCGCGCTCACCGTGGACACGGCGCTGAAGCAGGACGCTCGCGGCTTCGGGTGACCTTGCCCTTCTTGTACGGCGCCGGTCGCTCCCTTCCGCAGGGGGCGACCGGCGCCGTTTCGTCTCTCCCTCTCACGCGCTCTGCGGGTCGGATGTGGCTGGCCGCGCAGTTCCCCGCGCCCCTTCGGGCGCCACCGCCTCAGGGGCGCGAAAGCCGCAGCGCCGCCGTTTCTGTCGGCTGCCCTGGGATCGACGGCAGATAGTCCGGCACTGGCCCGCCCGCCGCGGTCCGGGGCGAGCGCGTGAGGACGACCACCCCGTACGCCGCGACTCCCGCCCCCGCCACCGCCAGCGCGATGCCGACGAACCCGCCCTGGAGCCGCTCGCCGAGCAGTGTCACGCCGATCATCGAGGCCGCGAGGGGGTTGGCGAGCGTCACCACGGCGAGCGGTGCGCCGAGGCCGCCGCGGTAGGCGGTCTGCGAGAGCAGCAGACCACCGGCGGCGAACGCCGCCACAAGCAGGGCCACGACGATCACCTGCGGGCTGAGCAGCGGTCCCGACCGGTCCGTCACGGCGACCGTCACGGTCTGCGTGAGCGCGGAGGCGACGCCCGAGGCGAAGCCGGACGCGGTCGCGTGCCGCAGTCCGGGGCGGGTGCCGGGGCGGGAGAGGACCCCGATGACCGCCATGGTCGCGGCGGCGACGGTCAGGGCCTCCGGCACGGTCAGGCTGTCGTCGGGCGCGGGGCCCGAAGCGGTCAGGAGCAGCGCGCCGAGGCCGATGAGGGTGAGCCCGGTGCCGCGCCACTCCAGGCGGGTCACCCGACGTCCCGCGAGCCGCGCGCCGAGCGGCACGGCGGCGACGAGGGTGAGCGCGCCCAGCGGCTGGACGAGCGTGAGCGGCCCGTACTTGAGGGCCGCCACGTGCAGCAGCGCCGCGGACGCGTTGAGCCCGACCGAGGACCACCACGCGCCGCTGCCGAGCATCCGCAGCACTCCGCTCTCGCCCTCGGAGACGCGCGAGGCGAGCCGCTCCTGGGCCACCGCGGCCGCGGCGTACGCGGCGGCAGAGACGAGGGAGAGCGCGACGGCGAGCAGGGTGGCGTTCACCGGCCCGCCCCCGAGGCGGCCAGCTCGCGCGCGGCCGCGGAGCGGCGCACGATCAGCGAGCGTCCTGGCTGCGGCAGCCGGATCACCGCGAGCGCGATGCCGAGCAGCGCGCTCACCACGATCGCGTCGAGCCAGTAGTGGTTGGCGGTCCCGACGATCACGAGCAGCGTGAGCAGGGGGTGCAGCAGCCAGAGCCAGCGCCACCGCGACGAGGTCGCCACGATCATGCCGACGGCGAGCATCAGGGCCCAGCCGAAGTGCAGCGACGGCATGGCCGCGAACTGGTTGGCCATGGTGTCGGTCGCGGGTTCGGAGGCGTAGACCGAGGGCCCGTACACCTGCGCGGTGTCGACGAGGTGCGCGGCGTCCAGGAGTCGCGGCGGCGCGAGCGGGAAGCCGAGGTGCAGCACCAGTGCGACGGCGGTGAGCGCGGCGAGCACCCGCCGCGTCCAGACGTAGTGCCGGGGGCGGCGCAGGTACAGCCAGACCAGGAACAGCAGGGTCGCGGGGAAGTGCACCGTCGCGTAGTAGGTGTTCGCGACGTGGATCAGGGTGTCGCTGCTCATGAGCGCGTTCTGCACGGCGCCCTCGCCGGGCAGGTGGAGCGCCCGCTCGGCGTCCCACACGCGGTGCGCGTTGTGGAAGGCCTCGCCCGTATGTCCGTTGGCGAGCTGCCGCCCGAACTTGTAGACGAGGAAGAGTCCTATGACGAGAAGGAGCTCGCGGACGAGGGGCGGTCGGGCAGCTGTGTCCGGCTTCCGGACGGTGGTCGCGTCCGGCTCCCGGACGGATATGTCCGGCTCCCGTTCGGCAGGCTCGGTTCGGGAATCCATCCCCCGGCCCCTTTACGTGATGACAGGTGGTGCGGTGCCGAGTGAGGGATCTCCCCACTCATCGATACGCCAGTGTACCGATACGGAAGCGTACCGGTACACTGGCGTATCGATGAGGCCGATCGGGCCAGTCGCACCGAGGGGAAGAGTCATGACGTCGACGTCGAGCCGCTCGAAGATCACGCCGGAGCGTGAGCAGGAGTTCTACGCGGCCGTCCTCGACCAGCTCCGCGAGTGCGGGTACGAGGCGCTGACGATGGAGGGCGTGGCCGCCCGCACGCGCTGCAGCAAGTCCACGCTCTACCGGCAGTGGAAGACGAAGCCCCAGTTCGTGGCCGCGGCGCTGCGCGCCAGCCGCTGTGTGCGGTTCGCGGAGATCGACACCGGTGATCTCGCGGGGGACCTGCGCGAGGCGGCGCGTGCCGCGGGCGAGCGGTCCGGGCGCGACACCATGCTGGTCCAGGCGCTCAGCCACGCGGTCCTCCAGGACGCGGAGCTCCAGCGGGCGCTGCGCGAGACGCTGATCGAGCCGGAGCTCCAGGCGATGGAGGTGATCATCCGGCGCGGCGTGGAACGCGGGGAGATCGCCGAGGGACACCCGGCAGTGGAATTCGTCACGCTGCAGCTGTTCGGGGTGTTGAGGGCGCGGCCCATCATCGAAGGTGTGTACGCGGACGAGGACTATCTGATCCGCTTCGTCGAGGCCTGTGTGCTGCCCGGCCTCGGACTGACCTGACGCCGACCAGGGGCGTCACATGATCGTGGGCCCGGTTCCGCCGGATGACGGGATCCGGGTCTGCCCGCGCCGCACCGTGGGGACGGGGGCGGCGCGCACCACCAGGCCGGACGGGGTTCCTCCAGAGCGGTGAGGAACCCCGCCCGGCCGATCGGGAGCCGGTCCCGCACCGGCGTCCCGACCGCCGACGGGCGAGTCGGCTACACGTCCTGGCCGGCACCCCCGCCGCCGACGCTGCCCTTCTTGATCCCCTTGGTGATCGTGTCCATCGCCGAGAGCGACGGGGCGTCCTTGTTCACGTCGATGCCCATGCGGACGACGACGAGCTTCGACTTGTCGGCGGGGGAGGGGAAGGCGAGCGACTGGACGTAGCCGTCGTCGCTCTTCTGCGTCACGGCCTTCCAGCGCACGAGGTAGCCCTCCTGGCCCGCCACGGTGACCTTCTTGGAGGCGAGCACCTGGTGCGAGGTGATCTTGCCGTAGGTCTTGCCGCCGTACCCCTGCTTGGCGTTCTTCGCGATGTCCGCCTTCGCGGCCGCCTCGGGCGAGGAGTCGTCGAGCTTGAGGTCCTCGGCCGACTGGGAGTACGCGCTGCCGCGCGTGCACTGCTCCGAGGTGTTCCCGGGGCAGGGGATCGGTTCGGTCTGCACGCCGGCACCCAGCTTCGTGGTCCCGCCCGCCCAGCCGTCGGGTATGGGGATCTTGATGCCGTTGACCGGGTCGGTCGCGAACCCCTTCTCGCCCTCGGGCGAAGGCGCCTGCGGTCCCGGGGATTCGGGCGCCCCCGGATTCCGCGGGGCCTGCGGCGACGGCTTGTCCGCCACGGCGTCGCCGCCGCCGTCCCCGTCGTCGTCGGAGGTCAGGACGTACACGCCGCCGCCGATGCCCGCGAGCACGACGGCCGCCACGCCCGCCGCGATCACGACGCGCAGTCGGCGCCGCGGGGCGGGCGCCTGTCCGGGATGGGCCGGATACACCGGCTGGGTCGGGTACGCGCCACCGTCCGCGGCGCGCACCTGATCCGTCCACACGCTCCCGTCCCACCAGCGCTCGGTGGGAGGTCCGCCGGCCGTCTGGCCGGGATCGGGATACCAGCCTGGGGGAGTCATCTGGGTCATGGGCGCCAGCGTATGAGCCCCGCGTGAAAGCAGGATGAGAGGGGGCCCGAATCGGCCGCGTCAGCCCGGTTCCTGGCCCTGGCCACGCGCTTTCCCGGGGCCCCTGGGGTCAGTGTCCCTGGCCGTTGATGACGAGGCGGGAGGGGGCCGCGTCCAGGGCCACCGCGGGCGGCCAGGCGGCGCGCCGCCCCGGCGTGATCGAACCGAGCACGCTCGGATGCCGGGCCCCCGTGCTCGCCGGGTCGGTGCCGGGCAGCCCGTGCAGGGTCAGGAACCCGAGCACCGCGAAGGCGTACGCCTCCTTGGCCGCCGACGGCAGCCCGAGCTCGTCGGAGGTCCGCACCGGCACCGTGCCCAACTCCGCCCGCAGCGCGGCCATCAGCGCCGGGTTGCGGGTGCCGCCGCCGGAGGCGACGACCTCGGAGGCGGCCACCGAGCGGACCGCGTCGGCGACCGTGCGGGCGGTGAGCCGGGTGAGGGTGGCGACCACGTCCTCGGTGGGCAGTGCCTCGTACTCCTTCAACGCCGTACGCAGATACGGCAGGTGGAAGAGTTCCTTGCCGGTCGTCTTCGGCGCGGGCAGTCCGTAGTACGGCTCGGCGAGGAGCTGACCGAGCAAGCCGTCGTCGACCGTGCCCCGTGCGGCCAGCTCGCCGTCCAGGTCGTACTCCAGACGCCCGCCCGTCGCCTCGTGCACCGCGGCGTCGATGAGGGCGTTGGCGGGGCCCGTGTCGAACGCGGTGCCGTCGGGGGCGGTGATGTTGGCGATGCCGCCGAGGTTCAGGGCGGCGGGGGCGCCGGGGCGGCCGCGCAGCCACATCCGGTCCACCATGCTGACCAGGGGCGCGCCCTGACCGCCCGCCGCGATGTCACGGGGCCGGAAGTCGGCGACCACGGGCAGCCCCGTCGCCTCGGCGATCCACGCGGGCTGCCCGATCTGCAGGGTGCCGTGCACCTGCCCGTCCGCCACCCAGTGGTAGACGGTCTGGCCGTGCGAGGCGACCAGCTCGGCCTGCCCGTCGCACAGTTCACGGTCGGCCTCGACCGCCGCGGCGGCGAAGGCCCGCCCGATGAGGGTGTCCAGGCGGCAGACCTCGGCGAGCGTGGTGTCCGCGGGCGGCAGCGCGGCGGCGAGCCCCGCGCGCAGACCCGCGTCGTACCCCCGGCTGATCAGCCCGAGCGGAGTGAGCGTCAGCCTGTCCCCGTCGAGCGTCAGATCGGCCGCTGCCGCGTCGATCGCGTCGTACGAGGTCCCTGACATGAGCCCGATCACGCGCACGTGGGGCCTCCTTCCGGGTCGGCTCAGCGGAGTCTTTGATCATCGCACCTGACGGGCGGGGGTCAACGCGTCTTGCCCGAAACAGGCACGGGGTGCAGCTGCCCACGAGCCACGGAAACATCCCTCGCGCCGCCGCACGGCGAGGGTCCCGCGGGCCGCGTCACTCCTCCCCGCGCGCGGCGAGCACCCGGCCGCGCCACACCCCGGGATCTCCCCAAGCCCCGCGCAGCGCACGGGCTTTGGTGAGCCACAAGGAGAGGTCGAACTCCGCCGTGTACCCGATCGCGCCGTGCAGCTGGAGCGCGGCGCGCGCCGCCCCGTACGCCGCCTCCGCCGCCGTCACCTTCGCGGCGGCGACATCACCCGGCGCCCTCGTCAACGCGGCGCCGAACACCAGCGGCCTGGCGAACTCCAGGCGCACCAGGACATCGGCGAGCCGGTGCTTGACGGCCTGGAACGTGCCGATCGGCGTGCCGAACTGGGTGCGCTGCTTGACGTACGCGACGGTCCTGTCGAGCAGCGCGAGGCCCACGCCGAGGGACTGGGCGGCGGTGGCGAGCGCGGCCCAGTCCCTCGCGTGCCGCGCGGCGGCGGCCACGGCGGGTCCCGACGCGAGCAGCTCCCCACCGGGCAGCGGCGCGGCGAGTCGCCTGGCCGGGTCCAGGGAACGGCGCACGCGCGCGTGCCCGGGGGCGAGCCGCAGCCCGTCGTCCGCCACGGCGAACAGCAGGTCCGCCGCGTCCGCGTCGAGGGCGTAGGGCCCGCCGTCGGGCAGCGTCAGCGTCGCGCCGCGCCCGCCCGCCGCGAGCGAGGGCAGGAACCGCTTGGCGGGCGCGGTGTCACCCAGCTCGGCGAGGCGGGTCAGGAGCGCGCAGGACGCCACGGTCTCGACGGCGGGACCCGGCACCGCGTGCCGCCCCAACTCCACGAAGGAGACGGCCGTTTCGACGGACAGCGGCCCCACGCCCTCGTACTCCTCGGGCACCGGAAGCGCGAAGACCCCCGCGTCCGCGAGCCGCGCCCACACGGCCCGCCCCGGCGCGTGGTCCCCCGCGCCCCAGGCGCGCGCGGCCGCGACGGTGTCCGCGCCGGTCAGCATCGCGTCGAGCGAGCGCGCGAACTCGCCCTGCTCGTCGTCGAGGAGGAACCTCATCAGCGGCGTCCCTTCGGCAGTCCGAGCAGCCGCTCGGCGATGATGTCGCGCTGGATCTCGTTGGTGCCCGCGTAGATGGGGCCCGCGAGCGCGAAGACGTACCCCTCGGACCAGCAGTGGTCCTGCGCCGCCTCGCCGTCGGTTAGGCCCTCTTCGGTCAACTCGCCTTCGGGGCCGAGCAGATCGAGCGCCGTCTCGTGCAGCGCGATGTCGTACTCCGACCAGAAGACCTTGTTCAGGCTGGACTCGGCGCCGATCGTCTCCCCCGCGGCGAAGCGCGACGCGCTGGCCCAGGTGAACAACTCGTAGGCGCGCGCCCCGATGACGGCGTCGGCGACGCGGTCGCGCAGCGCCGTGTCCGCCGGGTCGCCGACCGCCCGCCAGTTCCGTACGAGACGGTCCGCGGAGGCGAGGAAGCGGCCGGGGGAGCGCAGCATCAGTCCGCGTTCGTTGCCCGTGGTGGACATGGCGATCCGCCAGCCCTGGCCGGGCTCGCCGAGCACGTCGTCGTCCGGTACGAAGACGTCGTCCAGGAAGAGTTCGGCGAAGGCGGGCTTGCCGTCCAGGCGCCCCACGGGACGCACCGTCACCCCTTCCGCGTCCAGCGGGAACATCAGATACGTCAGCCCCCGGTGCGGCTTGTCCCGGTGCTTCTCGTACGGCTCGCTGCGGAACAGGCCGAACGCGCGGTCGGCGAACGCGGCCCGCGACGACCAGGTCTTCTGCCCGCTGAGCAGCCAACCGCCGTCCGTGCGCCGTGCGGTGGAGCGCAGGGACGCCAGGTCGGAACCCGACTCGGGCTCGGACCAGGCCTGCGCCCAGATCACCTCGCCGCTCGCCATGGACGGGAGCACCCGCGCGCGCTGCTCCGCGGTGCCGTAGTCGAAGAGGGTGGGCGCGAGGAGGTTGATGCCGTTCTGCGAGACGCGGCCCGGCGCTCCCGCCGCGTAGTACTCCTCCTCGAACACCAGCCACTTGACGATGTCGACGCCCTGTCCGCCGTACTCCTCGGGCCAGGACACCACCGACCAGCGGTCGGCCGCGAGCTCCCGCTCCCACGCGCGGTGGGCCGCGAAGCCCTCGGCCGTCTCCAGCGACGGCAGCGGCCCGGGCGGCACGTGCGCGGCGAGCCAGTCGCGTGCCCGCCGCCTGAACTCGGCTTCCCCTGCGGTGAATTCGAGGTCCATCCGTGGCCCACCAACCCTTCCCTAACAAGTGTTTGGTAGATTAGCCTGAAGGGTGTACCGCAGTCGAGAGTCCGAGACCGAATCGGGGGGCCGCCCATGGAAGCACCCGGCTACGTGCCCGCGCACGACCTGCTCGCGGGCCGCACCGCCGTGATCACGGCGGCCGCGGGGGCGGGCATCGGCGGTGCCACCGCGCGCCGCTTCCTGGAGGAGGGCGCGCGCGTCGTCATCGGCGACGCCCACGCCCGGCGCACCAAGGAGTCGGTGGCCGCGCTCGCCGACGAGTTCGGCGCCGACCGGATCGACGGGGCGCCCTGCGACGTCACCGACGCGGCGCAGATCGAGACGCTGTTCGACCTGGCGGAGCACCGACACGGGCACCTGGACATCGTGGTGAACAACGCGGGCCTCGGGGGCACCGCGGAGCTCACCGAGATGACCGACGAGCAGTGGGACAAGGTCATCGACGTCACGCTGAACGGCACGTTCCGCTCCACCCGCGCCGCACTGCGCCGCATGCGGGCGGCCGACCGGGGCGGCGTGCTCGTGAACAACGCATCGGTGCTCGGCTGGCGCGCCCAGGCGGGCCAGGCGCACTACGCGGCGGCCAAGGCCGGGGTCATGGCCCTCACCCGCTGCGCCGCCGTCGAGGCGGCCCCGCACGGCATCCGGGTCAACGCGGTGTCGCCGAGCCTCGCCATGCACCCCCATCTCGCCAAGGTCACCTCGCCCGAGCTCCTCGAAGAGCTCACCGCACGCGAGGCGTTCGGGCGGTACGCGGAGCCGTGGGAGATAGCCAACGTCATCGTCTTCCTGGCCAGCGGCTACTCCTCGTACATGACGGGGGAGACGGTCTCGGTCAGCAGCCAGCACGCCTAAGGGTCGGGCCCCGAAGGGGCGCGGGGAACTGCGCGACCAGCCACAAGCGGCCCGCAGCGTCCGACGGCGAATCCAGCGAAGCGCTTGGGCGGAGAATGACCGTGTGTCGAATCCGAAACAGAGCACCAGTGACAAGCAAGGCACCAG
Source organism: Streptomyces kanamyceticus (assembly GCF_008704495.1). Lineage (NCBI taxonomy): Bacteria > Bacillati > Actinomycetota > Actinomycetes > Kitasatosporales > Streptomycetaceae > Streptomyces > Streptomyces kanamyceticus. Next base: position 1,299,094 of record NZ_CP023699.1, on the reverse strand, counting down.
CAAGAAGAAGCCCCCGGTGACCCCGTCGCCCGAGCGCCGCCGCGAACTCCTCGGCATCGCAGCCGACGTCTTCGCCGAGCAGGGGTACAACGCGACGACGGTCCGCAAGATCGCCGACGCCGCGGGCATGCTCGCGGGCAGCCTCTACTACCACTTCGACTCCAAGGAGTCGATGCTCGAAGAGATCCTCCGCACCTTCCTCACCGAGCTGTGGGACGGGTACGACAACGTGCTCCGGGCCCACCTCGACCCGCGCGAAACGCTCGAAGCCCTCGTCACCGAGTCCTTCCGGGAGATCGACCGGCACCGCGCCGCCGTCGCGATCTACCAGAAGGAGTCCAAGCACCTGGTCGCGCAGCAGCGCTTCCAGTACCTGTCCGACTCGCAGCAGCGCTTCGAGAAGGCCTGGCTCACCACGCTGGAACGGGGCGTCGCGGAAGGAGTCTTCCGCGGCGACCTGGACATCCGGCTCGCCTACCGCTTCGTGCGCGACACCGTCTGGGTCGCCGCGTCCTGGTACCGCCCCGGCGGAGGCCACAGCCCCGAGGAGATCGCCCGGCAGTACCTGTCGATGGTCCTGGACGGCATCTCCGTACGCACGTAAGCGGCGCGCCGTCGCACGGCGCGCCACGACCGAGGAGTACGCAGTCATGGCCGAGGCCTACATCGTCGAAGCGGTCCGCACGCCCGTCGGCAGGCGCAAGGGGGGACTCAGCCAGGTCCACCCCGCCGACCTGGGCGCGCACGTCCTGACGGCGCTCGTCGAGCGCTCCGGCGTCGACCCCGCCGCCGTCGAGGACGTCGTCTTCGGCTGCCTGGACACCGTCGGGCCGCAGGCCGGGGACATCGCCCGCACCAGCTGGCTGGCGGCCGGGCTCCCCGAGGAGGTGCCCGGCGTGACCATCGACCGGCAGTGCGGATCCTCCCAGCAGGCCGTGCACTTCGCGGCGCAGGGCGTCCTGTCCGGCACCCAGGACCTGGTCGTCGCGGGCGGCACACAGAACATGTCGATGATCCCCATCGCCTTCGCGTCCCGGCAGGCCGCCGAGCCCCTCGGCCTCACCGAAGGCCCCTACGCGGGCAGCGAGGGCTGGCGCGCACGCTATGGGGACCGGCCCGTGAACCAGTTCCACGGCGCCCAGCTCATCGCCGAGAAGTGGGGCATATCCCGTACGGACATGGAGGAGTTCGCACTCCGCTCGCACCGGCGGGCGATCCGCGCCATCGACGAGGGCCGCTTCGAGCGCGAACTCGTCGCCCACGGCGAGGTCACCGTCGACGAGGGCCCGCGCCGCGACACCACCCTGGAGAAGATGGCGGGCCTGGGGCCCGTCCTGGAGGGCGGCACGATCACCGCGGCCTGCTCCTCACAGGTCTCCGACGGCGCCGCCGCGCTGCTCATCGCGAGCGAACGGGCCGTGCGGGAACACGGGTTGACGCCCCGCGCCCGCATCCACCACCTCTCCGTGCGGGGCGAGGACCCCATCCGGATGCTCTCCGCGCCGATCCCCGCCACCGCGTACGCCCTCAAGAAGAGCGGCATGACCCTCGACGACATCGACCTCGTCGAGATCAACGAGGCGTTCGCCCCCGTGGTCCTCGCCTGGCTGAAGGAGACCGGCGCCGACCCGGAGAAGGTCAACGTCAACGGCGGTGCGATCGCCCTCGGCCATCCGCTCGGGGCGACCGGCGTGAAGCTGATGACGACGCTCCTGCACGAACTGGAGCGCACCGGCGGCCGGTTCGGGCTCCAGACGATGTGCGAGGGCGGCGGCCAGGCGAACGTGACGATCATCGAGCGTCTCTGATCTCCGCTCCGCCGGCACGCGGAACCGACGACTCTCACTCCTTGCGGGAGTACCTGCCCGGACCGTGCTCCGCGGCGGCCCCGACCCGGCTAGTCTCGACTTCTGTACGTCGATTGAGCGACCCCGGGATGTAGCGCGATGACGCAGGGACGGCCCGGAGGAGCCGCCTGGGCCCCGCTGTGGGAGCGCGAAGACGAACTCGCCGCGGCGGCGCGGGCCGTCGAGGAGCTCTGCGCGGATGTCACGACGGCCGGCGGTCTGCTCACCTTCAGCGGGGAGGCGGGCATCGGCAAGACCGCCCTGCTCTCCGAAGTGCGCCGCATCGCGGAGGGCAGGGCCACGGTGTGGTCCGCGCGCGGCGGGGAGACGGTCACCTCCGTACCCTTCAATGTCGTACGGCAGTTGCTGCAGCCCGCGCTCGTCTCCCTCACACCGGAGGAGGCCCGCGAATATCTCGGCGACTGGTACGAGATCGCGGGCCCTGCCCTGGGCATAGCCGAGCCCGGCGGGCGCCAGGCCGACCCGCAAGGCGTCTGCGACGGCCTCGTCGAAGCGGTCTCGCGCTTCGCCAGGCTGCACTGGCCGCTGATCCTCGTCATCGACGACGCGCACTGGGCCGACCAGGAGACCCTGCACTGGCTCGCCGCGTTCGCCCAGCGCCTCGACGAACTGCCCGTGCTCGTCGTGGTCGCCCACCGGCCGGGCGAGGCCACCGGCGAGAGCGCCCGCCACCTCGCGTCCGTCGCCGCCGTGGCCCGCTCCTTCACCACGCTGCGCGCCCTCACCCCGGACGCGGCGGCGGGACTCACCCGCGCCACACTCGGCGAGCACGCCGACGCCCCGTTCTGCCGCGAGGTCTGGGCGGTCACCGGCGGCAACCCCTACGAATCCGTCGAACTGCTCGCCAAGGTGCAGGACAGCGAGCTGGAACCGGTGGAGAGCTCCGCCGACGGGCTGCGCGCCCTCAACCGCAGCGCCCGCGGCCGCGGTCTCGTCAACCGCCTCGAAGGACTGGGCACCGACGTCACCCGGTTCGCCTGGGCCGCCGCCATCCTCGGCACCGAGATCTCCCTCGACCTGGCGGCCAGACTCGCCGGACTGTCCCGCGACGCCGCCGAGCGCTGCGCCGAACGCCTGTGCGCCGCGCGCATCCTGCTCCCCGGCGCCGAGGGCCTGGAGTTCGTCCACCCGCTGATCGCCAGTACGGTCTACCGCTCCATCCCCGCCGCCACCCGCACCGCGATGCACGGCCAGGCCGCCTCCGTCGTCACCCACTCGGGACGCGGTGCCGCTGCCGCCTCCCGGCACCTCCTGGAAGTCCACCCGGACGACGACCCCGAACTGGTCGAGCAGCTGCGCCAGGCCGCCTCCGAACACCTCGCGGTCGGCGCGCCCGACGCGGCCCGCCGCTGTCTGGAGAGGGCCCTGCGCGAGCCGCCGCTGCCGGAGATCCACGCGCGCGTGCTCTACGAACTGGGCTGCGCCACCCTGCTCACCTCGCCCGCCACGACCATCTCCCACCTGCGCGAGGCGCTCTCCGTGCGCGGCCTCGACCAGGCGCTGCGCGTCGACGCGGTCTGCCGCCTCTCCCAGGCCCTCGTCCACAACGACCAGCTGGAAGAGGGTCTGCGGGCCATCGCCGAGGAGGCCGCCCGGCTCGAACCGGGGCCCGCGCGGCTGCGTCTGCAAGCCGTCCACTACATGTGGGAGGGCATCCACGCGGGCGAGGAGGACTCCCCTGGACGTTCCCGGCGGCTCGCCGCGCTCGCCGGACCGCTCTCGGGCCGCGACAACCCCGAGCGCGCCCTGCTGATCCTGCGCGCCTTCGACGCGATGACCCGCGGCGAGAACGCCGAACTGGTCGTCGAGCTCTGCGACCGCGCCCTCGTCAACGGGCGGCTCGCACCGGGACTCGGCTGGACCGACACCGAGTGGGGCTTCGAACTCCGCCTGATGCTCGGCGGTTCGTACGCCTTCTCGGACCGGCTCGACCGCGCGGAGAGCCTGTTCACCGAGGCAGTACGGGCGTACGAGACGGCGGGCTGGAGCGGCGGACACCTCGCCCTGTCGCACGCCTTCCTCGGCTATGTGTACCGCAGGCGCGGACGGCTGCACGACGCCGAGAAATCGCTGCGCGAGAGCCTGCGCCTGGCCGACCGGGTCGGTCAGGGCCTGCCCATGCACTGGGAGGCGGCCAGCATGCTCATCGACACGCTGCTCGCCCGTGGCCACGTGGACGAGGCGGGCGCCGTCGCCGACCGGTACGGCTTCGCGCCGCCGTCGGCCTCCACGATCTACGTGCCCGACGCGCCGTCCGTCCGCGGCAGACTGCTGCTCGCGCTCGGGCGCACCAAGGAGGGGCTCAACGAACTGGAGGCGACGGCGAAGGCGTTGACCGCGCGCGGCCAGTACAACACCGTCCTCGCGCCGTGGGCCTACGACCTCGCCCGCGCGCTGGCCCACGAGGACCCCAAGCGCGCGGCGCACCTCGTCGCGGACGCCCGCATGCAGGCCGAGCGCTTCGGCACGGACACGGCGATCGGCGAGGCGCTGAGGTGTGCGGCGTCGCTGGAGACGGGGGCGCGGTCGGTCGCGCTCTACCGGCAGGCGGTGACGTATCTGGAGGCGTCTCCCTGTGCGTACGAGCACGCGGTGGCGCGTGTGGAGTACGGGATCGCCGCGGAGTCGGCGGTGGAGCTCGAGCGGGGGCTCACGTTGGCGCGGACCTGCGGAGCGGATGGTCTTGCCGACCGGGCGCTGGATCGTTTGGGGCTTGTTCGGCGGTGAGTCGCTGTGGTCCGGGGGCCTGCCTCGGGGCTCTGCCCCGGACCCCGGTCCTCAATCGCCGGACGGGCTGATCCTGGTCACCGTCTCCGCTGCCTCCGTCATGATCCTCTCCACCAGCTCCGCGCACGTCGGGAGGTCGTCTATCAGGCCCGCTACCTGGCCGGAGGCCATCACTCCCGCGTCGGGGTGGCCGTCCACCATCGCCGACTTGAGCATCATCGGGGTGTTCGCCGCCAGGAGGATCTGGCTCCAGGTCAGGTCCTTGCCGTGTCTCATCGCCAGGCCGTCGCGGGCCATGCGGGGCCAGCTGAGGCCGGAGAGCTTCCGGAACGCCGCCGCGTGGCGTATCGCGCGGGTGAGGGAGGCGAGGCGGCCGGACTTCTCCAGGGATGCCACCAGGTCCGTGCGGAGCATGCGGTGGGGCAGGCCGTCCACGCGCGTGGTGACCGTGATGTCCTTGACGGAGGCCGCGAGGTAACGGGCCTTGACCGGGTCGGGGACCGTCGAGTCCGAGGTGAGCAGGAAGCGGGTGCCCATGGCGATGCCCGCCGCTCCGTAGGCGAGCGCGGCGACCAGGCCCCGGCCGTCGTAGAAACCGCCCGCGGCGATCACCGGGATGTCCACGGCGTCGACGACCTGGGGGAGCAGGACGGACGTGGCGACCTCGCCGGTGTGGCCGCCGCCCTCGCCGCCCTGGACGACGACCGCGTCGGCGCCCCACGCGGCGACCTTCTCGGCGTGGCGCCGCGCGCCGATCGACGGGATGACGATCACGCCCGCGTCCTTGAGCTCGGCGATCAGCTCCTTGGAGGGGGCGAGCGCGAAGGAGGCGACCCGTACTCCTTCGTCGATGATGACGCGGACGCGGTCGCGCGCGTCGCCCGCGTCGGCCCGCAGGTTGACGCCGAAGGGCGCGTCCGTACGGGACGTGACCTCGCGGACGGCCGAGCGGAGCTGCTCGACCGTCATGGTCGCCGAGGCCAGGATGCCGAGGGCCCCGGCGTCGGCCGTCGCGGAGACCAGGCGCGGGCCCGCCACCCAGCCCATGCCCGTCTGCACGATCGGATGCCGGACGCCGACCAGCCTGGTCAGTGCGGTGTCCAGGGAGGGTGGTCGTGGGGGAGTGGCGGGCTCCCGCGTCATGCGCGCACCTCGCGGTCGCGCAGGCCGCTCGGGTCCACCACGTCGCGGATCAGGCGCAGTTCCTCGCGGGTGGGCTCGCGGGTGGCGGGGACGTCGTCCGGCAGCACCAGCTCGAATCCGGTGGCCTCGCGCACCTGGTCGACGGTGACGCCCGGGTGCAGGGAGACCAGGCGCATCGCGCGGTCGGGTGTCGCGAAGTCGAAGACGCCGAGGTCGGAGACGACGCGGCGCAGGTCGTGGAAGCGGGTCGCGGCGGGTCCCGCCGCGGCCGCGCTGTCGTGGCCGACGCCGCTGATCATGTCGACCTTCGCCACGAACACCCGGGTCGAATGGCGCGGGATCCAGTAACTCACCGGATTGTTGAGCGTGTTGACCGGGGCGCCGCGCACCCCGAGCAGCTGCCTCTTGGGGCGCTCCCAGTCGCCGATGCAGGAGATGTTCTGGTTGCCGAAGCGGTCGATCTGGCTCGCGCCCATCATCACGTGCCGCCTGCCGCCCATCACCATCGTGAGATGCCTGCGGTAGGGCAGCCAGCCCTCCGTGACCGCCGACGCGGCGCCCACGGCGGGCACGTCACCGATCAGCAGCGCCTCGCCGTCGGTGAGCAACAGGTCGGGGGAGAAGGTCAGCTTGGCGAGGCGGGCCGCGACCGCCGGGACCGTGCCCATGGGGGAGGCGAGGATCTCGCCCGCGTCGCGCCAGGCCTCGGCGCAGGCGATCACGCAGTACTCGGCGCGGGTGGCGGTCCGTTCGGTGGTCGACGTCATCGCTGCTCCTTGTGCCAGGTCTGGACGGCCAGGTGGTACGCGCGCTCGTCCCCGGCGAGGAACCGGGTGCGGAAGGCGTCCCAGGCGTCCGGGTCCGCCGCCGCGGTGGCGTACGCCTTCTGGAAGGGCTCGTCGCGGCCGTAGTCGGGCACGCAGGAGGTGAAGTGCGCACCCTTGGGCGTCTCGGCGACGCCCGTCACGGAGTGCCGGGAGATCAGCATGGTCTGCGGCGCCGCGTGCTCGGTGAGGGCCGCGGACTCCACGACGCGCTCGCACGAGACGTACGCCGTGTCGGCCGCCTCGCAGAAGAGGTCGTCGAAGTACGGGTCGGGGCCCAGGTACTGGCCGTTGCCCGAGCGGTCGGCGCGGTTCATGTGGACCAGCGCCGCGTCCATCCGCAGCGCGGGCACGGCGACGAGCTCTTCCCCGTCCTCGTACGGCGAAGTGACCGTGCGCAGCTGGGGGTTGACCCGCAGGACGTCCGAGCCGAGGCCCGCGCGGATCGGCAGGAACGGCAGTCGCTGGGCGCCCGCGGTGAGGCCCTGCATGAACATCGCCTCGTCCAGCTCGACCAGTTCGAAGGCGCCACGCTCGCGTGCCGCGCGGAAGTGCGGCTCCAGGGGGATCGAGTCGAGCGTGGTGAAGGCGGTGATCAGCTTGCGGATCCGGCCTGCCTGGGCGAGCAGGCCGACGTCGGGCCCGCCGTACGAGACGAGGGTCAGGTCGGTGACGTCCGACCGCAGCAGCGCGCGCACCAGTGCCATCGGCTTGCGCCGCGAGCCCCAGCCGCCGATGCCGAGCGTCATCCCGCTGCGCAGCCGCCCCACGATCTCGTCGGGCGTCATCCTCTTGTCGAGCGCGCCGGTCATGCCCTGCCCTCCCTTGGTGTCTCCTGCGTTCCTTGCGTTCCTTGCGTGCCGAAGTCGTCGCGGATGCGGTCGGCCAGGCCGCTGAGGTTCGCCTCGAAGGTGAAGCCCTGCTCGAAGCGGTAGCTGCGGTGCACGTCCACGGGGTCGATGCCGTTGATCGCGGCCTTCGCGAAGCGCAGCAGCGTGCCGTCCTTGCGGGCGATCTCCCGCGCCAACTCCAGCGCTGCCTCGTGCAGTTCGGCGCGGGGGACGACCCGCCACACGGAGCCGTGCGCGTGCAGCTCGGCGGCGGTCGCGGTGCGCGAGGTGTAGTACAGGGCGCGCATCAGGTGCTGCGGCACCAGACGGGCCAGGTGGGTGGCGGCGCCGAGCGCGCCCCGGTCCAGCTCGGGCAGGCCGAACGTGGCGTCCTCGCTCGCCACGATCGCGTCCGCGTTGCCCACCAGGCCGATGCCGCCGCCCAGGCAGAACCCGCCGACGGCCGCGACGACCGGCACCTCGCACTCGTACACCGCCGAAAAGGCCGTGTAGCAACCGCGGTTGGCGCCGATCAGCGCGGCGTGACCGGTGTCGCGCTGCATCTCCTTGATGTCCACGCCCGCGTTGAAGCCGCGGCCCTCCGCGGTCAGTACGACGCAGCGCGTCTCGGGGTCGCGTCCGGCGGTGAGCAGGGCGTCCGCCAGGTCGTACCAGCCCTGTACGGGAAGGGCGTTGACGGGTGGGTAGTCGACGGTGACGACGGCCACGCCCTTGTCGGGGACGGAGGTGGAGACAGGCATCAGAGGATCCGCTACCTTTCAATCACACGCCTTCAACCAAACATTTGTTAGTTGGAAAGGTAGCAGCGATGACTGACACACGACAGGTGGTCGTCGTGACCGGCGGCACCCGGGGCGTCGGTGCCGGAATCGCCCGGAGTTTCCTCGCCGCGGGCGCCCGGGTCGTCGTCTGCGCCCGCAGGCCACCGGAGGAGCCCGTCGAAGTGGCGGGCGAGAGCGCCGAGTTCCGGCCGCTCGACCTGCGCGACGCCGCGGCGGCCCACGGCTTCTTCGCCGAAGTCGCCGCCGACCACGGCCGCGTGGACGCGCTCGTGAACAACGCGGGCGGCACGCCCTTCGGTCTGCTCGCGGAGTCCGCCCCGGCCCGCCAGGCCAAGATCGTCGAACTGAACCTGCTCGCCCCGCTCTACGCCTCGCTCGCCGCGTACGAGGTGATGCGAGGTCAGGAGGCGGGCGGCAGCATCACGATGATCGGCAGCGTCAGCGGGACCAGGCCCTCGCCGGGCAGCGGCGCCTACGGAGCCGCGAAGGCGGGCCTGGAGAACCTGGCGGGCACCATGGCCGTCGAATGGGCTCCCGCCGTGCGCGTGAACACGGTCGTGCTCGGCCTCGCCCGCACCGAGAGCGCCCACCTGCACTACGGCGACGAGGACGGCGTCGAACGCGTGGCGCGCACCGTTCCGCTGGGCCGTCTCGCCGATCCCTCCGACGTCGGCGACGCCTGCGTCTTCCTCGCCTCCGACCGGGCCCGGTACATCAGCGGCGCCGCACTCCGGCTGCACGGCGGCGGCGAGCGCCCCGCCTTCCTGGACGCGGCGTCCGTCAACCACTGAACGTATCCGAGGAGTTCTGCCATGACGTCGACGTCACCTGCCAAGTCCGGGCTCTGCGAGGGCCGCGTCGTGATCGTCACAGGGGCGGGGCGCGGCCTCGGCCGCGCCCACGCGCACGCGTACGCCGCCGAAGGCGCCAAGGTCGTCGTCAACGACCTCGGCGTGGGGCCCGACGGCTCCGGCGGGTCCGGCGGACCCGCGCACGACGTCGTCGAGGAGATCCGCGCGGCGGGCGGCGAGGCCGTCGCGCACGGCGGCGACATCGCGACGTCCGAGGGCGCCGCATCCCTCGTGCGGACCGCCCTGGACACCTACGGCCGCCTCGACACCCTCGTCAACAACGCGGGCTTCCTGCGGGACCGGATGCTGCTCAACCTCGACGAGGACGCCTGGGACGCGGTGATGCGGGTCCACCTCAAGGGACACTTCCTGCCGCTGAAGCACGCGGGCGCGTACTGGCGGGCCGAGGCGAAGGCGGGGCGCGCCGTGCACGCGTGCGTGGTCAACACCAGCTCCGGGGCGGGCCTTCTGGGCAGCGTCGGGCAGGGGAACTACAGCGCGGCCAAGGCGGGCATCCTCGGCCTCACCATGGTCGCCTCCGCCGAACTGGCCTCCTACGGAGTGCGCGTGAACGCCATCGCGCCCGCCGCGCGCACCCGGATGACCGAGCAGACCTTCGCCGACACGATGGCCGCTCCCGAGGACGGCGGCTTCGACGCGATGGCCCCCGAGAACGTCTCGCCGCTCGTCGTCTGGCTGGGCTCCGCGGCGTCCGCCGGGGTCACGGGCCGCGTCTTCGAGGCCGAGGCGGGCCGCATCACCGTCATGGAGGGCTGGCGGCCGGGGCCGACCGCCGACAAGGGCGCCCGGTGGACACCGGCCGACGCGGGCGAGGCGGCGCTGAAGCTGCTCGCCGACGCGCGGACGCCGCAGCCGGTGTACGGGGCGCGCTGAGGACCAGGAGCCGACCGGGTCCACTCCTGGTCCGCTCAGTGCGCGTGCGGCCCGCCCGTGACGCGGGCCGTCCCGCGCGGCACGATCGCGAACACGGCGGCCGCGCTGACCGCGGCGGCGGCCGCGCACACCGTGAAGGCGTCCTCGAAGGCGCCGCTCGAACCGCCCGCGATCCCTGCCGCCGCGACCGTGGAGACCACCGCGACCCCCACCGAACCGCCCACCTCGTGGAAGGTGTTGACCAGGCCCGAGGCGATGCCCGCCTCCTCGTGGGCGATGAACCCCAGCGCGGTCGTGGTGGCCGCGACGAACACCGCGCCGAGGCCGAGCGCGGCGACGGACAGACCGGGCGCGACGGTCACCCACGCGTTCCCTTCCGAGCCGATCCCGGTGAGCGCCCCCGTGCCGAGCCCCGCGAGCGCGAGCCCCACGAACCCGGTCGGACGCGCCCCCGCCCGGCCCACGAAGTGCCCGCCGAGGTGCGCGCCGAGCCCCGTGGCGACGGCCACCGGCAGGAACAGCACCCCGGTGCGCAGCGCGCTGAACCCGCGTACCTCCTGGAGATACACCGACCCCAGGAAGAACAGCGAGATCAGCAGCGCGGTCGCCACCAGCATCAGATACGCGCCCGCCACGACCGGCCTGCGGCGCAGGATCCGCAGGTCGATCAGCGGGCTGCGGTGCGCGCGCTCGACCGCGGCGAACACCCCGTACGCGAGGATCGCGGCCGCGATCGGCAGCAGCGTCCGTACGTCGTTCCAGCCGCTGTCACCCGCCTCCACCAGGCCGTAGATGAGCGCGCCCGTGCCCGCGGTGGCGAGCAGCGCGCCGGGCACGTCCAGGCGCGCGGGGCGCGGCGGCCGTGCGGCGACGAGCAGGGGCAGGGTCACCAGCAGGGCGACGCCGACCGGGACGTTGACGTAGAAGATCCACTCCCAGCCGGGGCCGTCGGTCAGCAGCCCGCCGAGCAGCACCCCGATCGCGGAGCCCGCGCCGCCGATCGCCGCCCAGACGCCGAGCGCGCGGTGCCGTGCGGGCCCCTCGAAGGTCGTCGTGAGGATCGCGAGGGCGGCGGGCGACAGGAGGGCGGCGCCCGCGCCCTGCGCGGTGCGGCCCGCGATGAGCACGGCGGCGTTCGGCGCGAGCCCGGTGAACAGTGAGGCGGCCGTGAACAGCGCGAGCCCCGCGAGCAGCGTGCGGCGCGCCCCGAACACATCGGCGAGGCGGCCGCCGAGCAGCATCAGACCGCCGAAGCAGAGCGCGTACGACGTCACCACCCAGGTCAGCGCGGTGCGGCCGAGGCCCAGGTCGGCGGCCATGCTCGGCAGCGCCACGTTCACGACGGTCACGTCGAGCACGAGCATGAACTGGGCGAGGCAGAGCAGCACGAGGAGCGGCCACGTGCGGTTGCCGCGGGCCGTGCCGGGGTCTTCGTCAGTCGCGTGTGGGCGTGCGTGTGGCTGTGGGTGCGGGTGCGGGTGCGTCATGGCGGGTTCCCCCAGGGTCGGTCGGCTGTCCGGGCGGACCGGTTGTCCGGCCGCCTCACGCTCGTGAACTGTACGGTGCAGTTCATGTGAACTCAACTGTTCAGTTCAGGTCGCTGCTAAAGTGCGGTCCATGAGTGCGAAGTCGGACGGCGCCGAGCGGACCGCCCGGGCCCTGCCCACCGGGGCCCGCGCCGAGCGCAAGCGGGAAGCCATCGTCGCGGCCGCGCGGACGCTGTTCCTGCGCGACGGCTTCGGCGTCGGGATGGACGCCATCGCCGCCGAGGCGGGCGTCTCCAAGGTGACGGTCTACAACCACTTCGGCAGCAAGGAAGCGCTGTTCACAGCGGTGATCGCGGGCGCGCTCGATGAGCCCCTCGCCGCCTCGTCATCGGCGGCCGCGCTCGAAGGGCTCACGCGCGCCGACGACCTGCGCGAGGCCTTCCTCGCCGCCGCCCGCGCCTGGGTCGACGCCGTCCGCACCGACCAGGACATGAACGCCCTGCGGCAGCTCGTGGCCCGCGAGATCCACCGATTCCCCTCGCTCGGCAAGGCGTGGGAACACCACGGCCCCGAGAGCCACCACCCGGCGGTGGCGGGGGCGTTGCGCGAACTCGCCGAGCAGGGGCGCCTGGCCGTCCCCGACACCGAGGCCGCCGTCATCCAGCTCTACTCGCTGCTGGTCTTCCCGCATCTGGTCTTCGGCTCGTACGGGACGGACGTCAGCGACGATCTGACGGAGCGTCTGATCGTCGCCGGTGTCGACATGTTCCTCGGGTACTACGCGGTCTGACCCCCGTCGGTGCCGTCCTCGTCGAAGACCCGACGCGCCACCGCGAACGCCGCGTTGGCCGCGGGTACCCCGCAGTACACGCCCGTCTGCAGCAGCACCGCGCCGATCTCCTCGGGCGTGAGCCCGTTGCGGCGGGCCGCGCGGACGTGCAGGGCCAGCTCGTCCAGGTGTCCGTGCGCGACCAGCGCGGTCATGGTGACCATGCTGCGCTCGCGGCGCGTGAGCGTCGGATCGGTCCAGATCTCGCCCCACGCGTAGCGGGAGATGAAGTCCTGGAAGCGGGCGGTCAGGGGCGTGGTGTCGGCCTGCGCACGGTCCACATGGGCGTCGCCGAGCACCTCGCGCCGCACGGCCGTTCCCCGCGCCGCGGGACCCGCGAAGTGCGTGCGCAGCGCGGCGGTCACGGCGTCGGGGCGCTCCGCGGGTGCCAGGTGCGAGGCACCCGCGAACTCGATGAGCGAGGCCCCCGGCACCCCGTCGGCGATCTCCCGCGCGTGGGCGGGCGGCGTCGCGGGATCCTCGCGTCCCGCGACGACCAGCGTGGGCGCGGTGATCGCGGGCAGCCGCTCCCGGACGTCGAACGCGGCGAGGGCGTCGCAGCACGCGGCGTAGCCCGCCGGGTCGGCCGCGCGGTGGTCGGCGACCAGGGCGGGCACGGTGAACCCGGTAGTGAACCACCGCTCGGGCGCGGACTCAGCCAGCGCGGCCAGGCCGTCGCGGCGCACCAGTTCGGCCCGGTCCCGCCAGGGCCGTTCGCCGCCGAAGTGCGCCGACGAGCAGATCACCGCGAGGCTCGCCACGCGCCGTGGATGCCGGACCGCGAGGTGCAGTCCGACGGCGCCGCCGAGGGAGACGCCCGCGTACGCGAAGCGGTCGATGCCCAGCGCGTCGGCGAGGGCGAGAACGAGCTCCGCGAGGTCGGCGACCGTCGCGCCGGGACCGATCAGATCCGCCGGTGAGCCGCCGTGTCCCGGCAGGTCCCAGCGCACCACCCGGTGGGAGGTGGCGAGTTCGGGCGCCACGGCGTCCCACAGGGCGGTGGAGGTGCCGAGAGAAGGGCCGAGGATCAACGGTGGCGCGGTGCCCGGGCCCTCGATCGTGTGGTGCGGAATCCTGCGGTGGGGTGCACTGCTCAACGTCGCTCCAGGGCACGGTCGGTGAGGGCTCCCGCGGAGCCGGTGTAGCGGGCGGGGTCGGTGAGTTCGTCGAAGTCGAGGGTGGCATCGGGGCCGAGGCCGCGCAGCGCCGGTTCGTCGGCCAGTACCTCGGCGAGCGGACGGCCTTCGGCGCGGGTACGCCGTGCCGCCTCGGTCAGCACCGCCTTCGCGCGGGCCCTGCCGAGCAGCGGAGTCAGCTCGGCCGCGAGGCGCTCGGAGACGATGAGGCCACCGGTCAGGCCCAGATTCTCGCGCATCGCCTCCGGGTGCACGCGCAGCCCCTCCGTGAGCTCCGCGGCGGCGCGTGCCGCGCCGCCGACCAGGCACAACAGCTCCCGAAGCGGCTCCCACTCGGCGTGCCAGGCCCCCGCGGGCCGCTCGTCCTGCGCGACCAGCGACCCAAGGAGCGTCCCCGCGAGCCCCGGCGCGCGCCGCGCGGCCGCGACGACGAGCGTGGCGCGGACGGGATTGGCCTTGTGGGGCATGGCCGACGACCCGCCGCCCGCGCCCTCGGACACCTCGCCGATCTCGGTACGGGACAGGGTGAGCACGTCGGCCCCGGCCTTGCCGAGCGCACCGGCGGCGAAGGCGAGCGCGGCCGCGAGATCGGCGACGGGCGTCCGGAGGGTGTGCCAGGGCAGGGCGGGTTCGCGGAGCGCCAGCTGAGCGGCGTACGCGGTGAGTACTCGCAGTGCCGGGTCGCTGCCGTCACCGCCCTCTCCGTAGACGCCGATCGCGGCCAACGTCCCTGCCGCGCCGCCCAGTTGAACGGGCAGTGAATCGCGTACCGCCCGCAGCCGGTCCCGCGCGTCGAGCGTCAGTGAGCGCCAGCCCGCCGCCTTGAGGCCGAAGGTCGTCGGGACCGCGTGCTGGGTCAGGGTGCGGCCCGGCATCGGGGTGTCCCGGTGGGTCGAGGCGAGGCACGCCGTCGCATGGGCCGTGCGGGCCAGGTCCGCGAGGATCAGGTCCAGGGTCCGCGCGGCGACCAGCATGGCCGCCGTGTCCAGGATGTCCTGGCTGGTCGCGCCCCGGTGGACGTAGGGCGCCGCCGATTCGGGCACCGCCGCCGTCAGGTCCGCGACCAGCGGGATCACCGGATTGCCGCCGTCCCGCGCGCGCAGCGCGATGTCACGGAGGTCGAAGCGGGCCGCGTCGCGGGCCGCGTCCGTGATGGCCGCGGCGGCCTCCGCGGGTGCGACGCCCACCGCCGCCTGGGCGAGGGCCAGCGCGGCCTCGGCGTCCAGGAGCGCCTGGAGGAAAGCCGCGTCGGACGTCGCCGCCTCGGCGGCCGAACCCGCGGTGGCGGGGGAGAGGAGCCCGCTCACCCGAACTCCAGGAACACGGTCTCGTCCGCCCCCTGGAGGCGGATGTCGAAGCGGTAGGTGCGTGCCGTCTCGCTCCGCGCGATCAGTGTCGATCGCCGCTCCGCGTCGAGCGAGCCGAGTAGCGCGTCACCGGGCTCGTCCACCAAGTACGCGCGCGTGTACAGGTGATGGAGCAGCCCGCGCGCGAAGACGGCGACCGAGACGTACGAGACGCCGCCGGGCGGCATCGTCCGCACGGCCCAGTGGCCGTCCGCGTCGGTCGGCACCCGGCCGAACCCGGTGAACGCGACGCCGTCCCTGCCGATCACCCGTCCGGTGACGGGATCGTGCCGCAGCGACCCGGGCGCGCCCGTGCGCGAGCAGTCAGGGGCGGGCTGCCAGGTCTCGATCAGGGCGTCGGGGACGGGCTGCCCGGCTCCGTCGAACACATAGCCGTGCAGGGTGATCGTGTCGGCGTGCCCGGCGGGCGCGACCTCGCCGCCGCCCGGGAAGGGCAGCGCGTAGCCGTAGAAGGGCCCGACGGTCTGCGAGGGCGTGGGGGCGTGGGCGTGCGGCATCAGTGGTGCTCGCCTTCCTCGAAGAGCGTCGCGGACGGGCCGTCGAGGACGATGTCCCAGCGGTAGCCGAGCGACCACTCGGGCACGGACAGGTCGTGGTCGTAGGCGCTGACGAGCCGCTGCCGCGCGGAGTCGTCCGTCACCGACCGCAGCACGGGGTCGTACGGGAAGAGCGGGTCCCCGGGGAAGTACATCTGGGTGACCAGGCGCTGGGTGAACGCGGCGCCGAAGAGCGAGAAGTGGAGGTGGGCGGGGCGCCAGGCGTTGACGTGATTGCGCCACGGGTAGGCGCCCGGCTTGATCGTCGTGAAGGAGTACGCCCCGGTGTCGTCGGTCAGACAGCGGCCGAAGCCCGTGAAGTTCGGGTCGAGGGGCGCCGGGTGCTGGTCCAACTGGTGGGCGTAGCGGCCGGAGGCGTTGGCCTGCCACAGCTCGACCAACTGGCCGCGCACGGGCCGCCCTTCGCGGTCCAGGACCCGGCCGCTCACGGTGATCCGCTCACCGAGCGGCTCGCCCTGGTGCTGGCGGGTGAGGTCGCGGTCCAGGGCCGTGACGTCGGTGACGCCGAAGGCCGGTCCTGTCAGCTCCACCGCCTCGGGGTCGCGGACCGGTATCAGGGGCTGCTTGGGGTGACGGAAGTGGCTGCTGCGGTAGGGCGGGTAGTCGCGCGGCGGGTGGCTGCCGGGGGCCGCGGCCGACTGGGCGGCGGCGACCTCGGCGTCGATCGCGCGCTGGTCGAGCCCGTCGGGCAAGGGCTGCGAAGGGGGCGGGGACTGGGACTGGGACTGTGTGGTCGTCGTCATCGCGTGCGGCTCCGTGTGGCGGGGAGTGCGGGACCTTCGGGGACGTGGACCTTCGCGGCGGTCCTTTCCGTGATCTCCTCGACGGGGACACCGGGCGCCGTCTCGACCAGTTCGAGGCCGTGTCCGGTGACGTCGAGTACGCCGAGGTCGGTGATGATCCGGTCGACACACGCCTTGCCGGTGAGCGGCAGCGCACACTCGTCGAGGATCTTCGGGGCGCCGTCCTTGGTGGTGTGCGCCATGACGACGATGACCGTACGGGCGCCGTGCACGAGGTCCATCGCCCCGCCGATCCCCGTGATCATCTTGCCGGGAACCGCCCAGTTGGCGAGGTCCCCGCGCGCGGAGACCTGCATCGCGCCCAGGACGGCGACGTCGATGTGGCCGCCGCGGATCATCCCGAAGGAGAGCGCGGAGTCGAAGTAGGAGGCGCCGGGCAGGACGGTCACGGTCTCCTTGCCCGCGTTGATCAGATCGGGGTCGACCTCGTCCTCGGTGGGGTAGGGGCCCACGCCGAGGATGCCGTTCTCGGATTCGAGGACCACTTCGACGCCCGGCGGCAGATGGTTGGGGATCAGCGTCGGCAGGCCGATGCCGAGGTTCACGTACTGGCCGTCGCGCAGCTCGCGGGCCGCCCGCGCGGCCATCTCCTCACGGGTCCAGGCCATCAGCTGCTCACCGTCCGCTTCTCGATGCCCTTGTCGGCGGCCTGCTCGGGGGTGAGCGCGAGGACCCGCTGCACGAAGATCCCGGGCAGCTGCACTTCGTCGGGGTCGATCGCGCCCGGCTCCACGAGCTCCTCGACCTCGGCGATCGTCACCCGGCCCGCCATCGCGGCCAGGGGGTTGAAGTTCCGTGCGGACCTGGCGAAGACGAGGTTGCCGTGCCGGTCGCCCTTAGCCGCCCGGACGAGGGCGAAGTCGGTGCGGATGCCGTGCTCCAGGACGTACTCCGTGCCGTCGAACTCGCGTACCTCCTTGGGCGGCGAAGCCACCTGGACCCCGCCCGCGCCGTCGTAGCGCCAGGGCAGTCCGCCGTCGGCGACCTGGGTGCCGACCCCGGCCGGGGTGTAGAAGGCGGGGATGCCCGTGCCGCCCGCCCGCAGCCGCTCGGCGAGGGTGCCCTGGGGGATCATCTCGACCTCCAGCTCGCCGCCCAGGTACTGGCGGGCGAATTCTTTGTTGGCGCCGATGTAGGAGCCGGTCACGCGGGCGATCCGGCCCGCCGAGAGCAGTACCGCGAGTCCGGAGTCCATCGCCCCGCAGTTGTTGGACACCACGTGCAGATCCGTGACGCCCGCCGCGTGCAGCGCCCGTATCAACTCGTTCGGCACCCCGCTCAGGCCGAAGCCGCCGACCGCGAACGACGCGCCGTCCCCGGCGTCGGCCACCGCGTCGGCGGCCGTGGCCACCACCTTGTCCATCCGTGCGGCCCCTCTCCTCGTGCCCCCGTCATCAATTACTCAGGGCACTGACTATTCGGGTGAGACTAGGAGCTGGCGAACTGCATGGCAAGGGCAGGTAACGGAGACGGCCGGGGCCGAGTATCGTTCAGTGCACCGACGAAAGTACGAAGGAGGCCCTCATGGCCGCGGTGGACCTTGCCACCCACCCCGGGCATCTGGCCCGGCGGCTGCAGCAGGCGCACTACCTCCTGTGGAACACGATGGTCTCCGAGGAGATCACCTCGCCCCAGTTCGCCGTGCTCAACGCCCTGGTCGCCGAACCCGGCCTCGACCAGCGGACCGTGGGGGAGCGGGTGGGGCTCGACCGCTCGACGGTCGCCGAGGTCATCAGCAGGCTGATCCGGCGCGGACTGCTCGACAAGGTCCGCGACGCGCGCGACGGACGGCGCTATCTGCTGCGCCTCACCGACGACGGCGTGCGCACGCACCGCAAGCTGACCCTGCGGACGGCGCGGATGAACCAGGTCTTCCTCGCGCCGCTCTCGGCG
Source organism: Streptomyces kanamyceticus (assembly GCF_008704495.1). Lineage (NCBI taxonomy): Bacteria > Bacillati > Actinomycetota > Actinomycetes > Kitasatosporales > Streptomycetaceae > Streptomyces > Streptomyces kanamyceticus. The sequence goes on along the minus strand of NZ_CP023699.1, from coordinate 1,281,082 downwards.
GACGAGCAGGGCGTGTTCTTCGATCTGATCCAGCGGGTCGCGGACGCGGCGGAGGGGCTGCGCAACCCGGGCGAACCGGCGGCGGCCGCGCGGGGCTGACCGGCCCTCGGCGCGCCGACAGCGACCCCGCGCTCAGGCCTTCGCGTACACCACCCACACCTGCCCCTTGGCGAACGGCAGCGGAGCGCCGTCCGCCGTCGTGAACTCCGTGCCGTCCTCGGCCGTCGGCCGCTTCCAGCGCGCGTCGTAGGCCCGGCCGTCCCGCAGTACCCGCGCCTTGCCCGAGCCCACCGTCTCGGTGAACGGGGAGACGTTGCCCGAGCGGTCGTGGAAGCGGGACTCGCGGACCTTCACGTACTGCACGACGACGGTGGACGCGCTGAGTTCCTTGCCCGCGGACGTACGGGCCCGCTCGCCGTCCATCGCGATGCGCCAACGCCCCTCGTACTCCACCCAGTCGAAGGTGAAGCGGGCCGCGGGGAAGCGGACCGTGCGCCGGGTCTCCGGCGTGCCGCCCGCCGGGCGCGGGCCGAACCGGAACCCGGTGCCGGCCAGGCCGCCCGCGCTCGGCGCGGCCTTCAGTTCGGCGGGACGCAGGAACAGGTTGTGCGGTGCGGCCTTGCCGCCGCCCCGGTAGTAGGCGGCGCCGGGCGCCTTGCCCGGCGGCCGCGCCCGCAGCGGCGCGTCGGCGATCAGCGGAAGCAGCTTCGACTGTGCCCCGGAGAACGCGAGCACCGGATCGTCGAACTGCCGCAGCAGTTCGAGATCCGTCTCGCGTGCGCTGCGCACCGGACCGATCACGTCCGGCACGTGCGAGGCGAAGACCGCCATCAGGCGGCTGAGGCCCGCCTCCACCTGCTCGACGTAGATGACGTCCGCGGTGTCGATGCCGGTCTGCGGACGCGCGGGACCCACGTTGTCGATCTTCACGGCGAGCACGGTTCCGCCGTCGCCCCCGCCCGGCGGCTTGCCGTCCGCCCCGCCGTGCGGCTCGATCGTGCAGCCGGACACCAGGGCGGCGAGCGCGATCGCCACCGCCGCCCCGGCCCGTACCCGCGTGTGCGTCCGCCGTCTCATGCGGAGGTCCTACCCCGTACGCGTCCGTTCGCAGCCCGTCAGCCCAGATCCAGGGCGTTGCGCAGACCGAGCCGGTAGCGGGTGCGGTCGTGGCGCTTGAGCAGCTCGATCGCGGGGACCCGGTGCAGCGGTGTCACCGTGCACGGCTTCTGGTCCGAACCGGCCCGCTGGAGCAGGGCGTTGACCGCCTGGCGGGCCGACGCGTTGGCGCCCTCCATCGTCGCCAGGTCGATGTCGACGGAGACGTAGTCACCGGAGAGGAAGAGGTTGGGGATCTTCGTGGCGGCCGACGGGCGGTTGTGCAGGGTGCCCACGGGGTGGATGAGGAGCTGGTCCTGGTTGGTCGGGTTCGGGGTGCCGAGGCCGTCGACGCCGGGGTCCAGGAACCACGAGTGCAGCTTGCTGTCGCTCAGCACCGTCTTGCCGGTGTCGTTGAGCGCGGCCTTCAGCTGCGCCCACACCTCCTTGGCGACCTCGTCCCTGGTGCACTGCTTGGCCGTCTTGCCGTACAGCATGCCCGGCTTGTCCCACTCGGAGATGTCCACCGAAAGGCACTCGACCGCGACGCCGTCGCCGTAGTCGGCGGGGAAGTCGCGCTCGGGCCAGTGGCCCGCCTGTGCGATGCCGGTCAGCGACCAGGGCGAGTCGATGCAGTTGAAGTGGCCCTTCACCACGGGCGGACGCTCCGTCAGATAGAACTGGATGCCCGTCATCCAATCCGTCTCCAGCTTGTCGCAGCGCGCCAACTGCGGGTCGGCGGCCTTGAGTTCGGGGCCCCACGTCTTGCGCGCGTGCTCCACGGGCATCGCCTGGACGTAGTGGTCGGCGGTGATGTCACGCCGTGCGCCGTCGGGGTCCTCGATCACGGTCTTGGTGATGCGCCCACCGCCGAACGCCAGCTCGCGCACGGTCCAGCCGATCTTGAACTCCACGCCGAGGGACTTGAGATGAGTCACCCACGGATCGATCCACGCCTCGTTCGTCGGCGCGTTCAGGATCCGGTCGGGCGGGCCGTCCGCGCCCTGGCCGAGCGCGTTGAGGACGAAGGCCTCGCCGAGCGTGCCGACCGTACGGGTGCTGGCCACCTCGGCCTTGGTCGCCACGATGTTGCGGGTCACGCCGATCGCGAGGATCCGCTGGTAGTCCTTCGACATCCGCTCGGCGCGCACGAACTCCCACCAGGGCGTCGACTCCCAGTCGTCGTCGCGGCGTTCGTCGCAGCTGGTCAGGAAGACCAGGGCGCGGTTCACGAAGTACGCGACCTCGTGGCCCGGCAGGTTGAAGGCGGTGTCGAGCAGCGCGGTGAGCGCCCGCGCGATGTCGTCGAGCGTGAGCTTCTCCGGCTCGCTGCCGGGCCACGGGATCGGCATCCGGATGTCCTCGCGCCCGGTGCGCGCGAACGACATCTCGCGGGGCGCCGCCAGGTTGTCCCACACGCCGTTCGCGTTCCCGGGGAAGGGGATGCGGCGCATCGTGTCGGGGAGGTTGTGGTAGATCCCCGGGATGAAGCGGAAGCCGTGCTCGCCGGGCAGCGGCTTGCGGGTGCCCTTCGCGCTGTTCGGTACGTCCATGCTGCGAGCCTTGCCGCCAAGGGCCCTGCGCTCGTAGACCGTGACGGCGAAGCCGCGTTCGGCCAGTTCGTGCGCGGCGGTCAGGCCCGCCACGCCGCCGCCGAGCACGGCCACGGACTGCTTCGCCCGCGGCGCCCCGGAAGAGGCCGCCGCGGCGGGCAGTGCCGCCGCCCCCACGCCGAGCACGGCCGCGCCGCCGACCGCCGCGGCCCCCGCGACGAACCCCCGTCGCGTACTTCCCGTGCTTCCCTCGGCACCACTGTGCCCCATGCCCCGTCCCCCTTACCGTCGGTAACTGACGTGTCAGGCGCAGGAGCATACGGGCGTGATCAGGGAGGTGGAAGGTGCGCGGGAGCCGCTTCGCACATTGGCGCGATTGTGTTGCGGGGGTGCTGGTCAGCCCGGCTGGCCCAGCACATCCGTGAGGTCATACCGGACCGGTTCCTCCAGCTGGGCGAAGGTGCAGCTCTCCGGGGTGCGGTCGGGGCGCCAGGTGCGGAAGCGGGCCGTGTGGCGGAAGCGTCGGCCGCCCTCCATGTGGTCGTACGCCACTTCGCAGACCCGTTCCGGGCGAAGCGCCACCCAGGAGAGGTCCTTCTTGCCCGACCAGCGGCTCGGGGCACCGGGCATGCGGGCCGTCTCGTGGGCCGCCTCGTCGGTCCAGGCCGCCCACGGGTGCCCCTGCGCCGACTCCATCCGCAGCGGCTCGAGCTCCTCGACGAGCTCGGCCCGCCGCTTCATGGGGAACGCCGCGCACACGCCGACGTGCTGGAGGGCGCCCCCGTCGTCGTAAAGCCCGAGCAGAAGCGAACCGACGACGGGCCCGCTCTTGTGGAAGCGGTACCCCGCGACCACGCAGTCCGCCGTCCGCGCATGCTTGATCTTGAACATGAGGCGTTCGTTCTGCCGGTAGAGCAGGTCGAGCGGCTTGGCGATCACGCCGTCCAGGCCCGCGCCCTCGAACTGCTCGAACCACTGCCGCGCCACCTCGGGGTCCCTGGTCGCCGGGGCGATGTGGACGGGGGCCGTGACGCCGGACAGGGCCTTCTCCAGTTGGGCGCGGCGCTCGGCCATCGGTGTGTCGAGCAGCGCCTCGTCACCGAGGGCGAGCAGGTCGAAGGCGACGAAGGAGGCCGGGGTCCGCTCGGCGAGCAGGGCGACGCGTGACTGCGCGGGATGGATGCGCTCCGTGAGCGCGTCGAAGTCGAGGCGCCCGTCCCTGGCGATCACGACCTCGCCGTCCAGCACACACCGCTCCGGAAGCCGCTCCCCGAGGGCGGCCACCAGCTCCGGGAAGTAGCGGGTCAGCGGCTTGCCCGTACGGCTGCCGATCTCGATCTCGTCCCCGTCCCGGAAGACGATCGCGCGGAACCCGTCCCACTTGGCCTCGTACTGCATGCCCGGCGGGATCTTCGCCACGGGCTTGGCGAGCATGGGCTTCACGGGAGGCATGACCGGCAGATCCATGATCCGATTCTGCGGCGCATTGCCACGTATCGCCCGATATGCAAGGTGTGTGCGTCCCGCTTAGCGTGGCTCGCATGGGTGCAGCCAAGGGCAAGAGCGAGACCGTGGAGATCGACACGGGCGAGCGGACCGTGCGGCTCTCCAGTCCCGACCGGGTCGTCTTTCCCGAGCGGGGGTTCACCAAGCTCGACGTCGCCGAGTACTTCGTGGCCGTCGGCCCCGGCATTCTCCGCGCGCTCAGGAACCGCCCCACGACCCTGGAGCGCTACCCGGAGGGCGTGACCGGCGAGTCCTTCTACCAGAAGCGCGCCCCGAAGAACCTGCCCGACTGGATCCCGACGGGGACCATCGCCTTCCCCAGCGGGCGCACCGCCGACGAGATCTGCCCGACCGAGGTGGCGGCCGTGATCTGGGCCGCGCAGTACGGGACGCTCACCTTCCATCCCTGGCCGGTGCGGCGCGACGACACCGACCACCCGGACGAACTCCGCATCGACCTCGATCCGCAGCCGGGCACGGACTACGCCGACGCGGTGCGGGCCGCGCACGAACTCCGCGCGGTCCTTGAGGAATTCGGGGGTCTTGTGGGGTGGCCCAAGACCTCCGGCGGGCGGGGCCTGCACGTCTTCGTGCCGATCGCGCCGCGCTGGACCTTCACGCAGGTGCGGCGGGCCGCGATCGCCTGTGGGCGGGAGCTGGAGCGGCGGCTGCCTGACGCGGTGACGACGGCGTGGTGGAAGGAGGAGCGCGGGTCACGGATCTTCGTGGACTACAACCAGACGGCCCGGGACCGGACCATCGCCTCAGCCTATTCGGTACGGGCCCGTCCCCATGCCCCGGTCTCCGCGCCGCTGCGCTGGGACGAGGTCGACGACGCGGTCCCCGAGGACTTCGACATCGCCACCATGCCCGCGCGCTTCGCCGAACTCGGCGACGTCCACGCGGACATGGCGGACCGGGCCCATGCCCTCGACGCCCTCCTCGAACTCGCCGACCGGGACGAGCGGGACCGGGGGCTCGGTGATCTGCCGTATCCGCCGGAGTACCCGAAGATGCCGGGCGAACCGAAGCGGGTGCAGCCGAGCCGGGCCAGACACGAGGACTGACCCCGGCCGAGCCGGACGCGAAGAACGGCCCGGCCGGGGTCGGCGGACCCTCAGTCCGTGAAGTGGGTCAGGATGCCCCCGAGGGATTCCCAGCCCTTGACGCTCGGACCCCACGCCTTGCCGTCCCACCACTTGTGGAACAGCGCGGAGTCGGTGCCCCTGACGAACAGGTCGAGCCGGTTCGGCTCCCAGGAGACCGCCGCCGGGGAACTCGTGCAGATTCCGCCGAGGGATTCCCAGCCCTTGATGCTCGGCCCCCACGCGCTGCCGTCCCACCACTTGTGGTAAAGCGCGGAATCCGTCCCGATGACGAACAGGTCGAGGCGGTCGTTGCCCCACGCGACGGCTGTGGGCGTGCCCTCGCAGATTCCGCCGAGGGATTCCCAGCCCTTGACGCTCGGTCCCCACGCGTTTCCGTCCCACCATTTGTGGTAGAGCGCCGAATCGGTTCCGATGACGAACAGGTCCAGCCTGTTCTGCCCCCAGGAAACGGCCACGGGTTCGCTCAGGCAGGTTCCGCCGAGGGATTCCCAGCCCTTGATGCCCGGTCCCCACGCGTTTCCGTCCCACCACTTGTGGTAGAGCGCGGAATCCGTCCCGATCACAAAGACATCGAGTCGATTGGCGCCCCAGGACACGACTTTCGGCTTGGTCAGGCAGGTTCCGCCGAGGGATTCCCAGCCCTTGACGCTCGGTCCCCACGCGTTCCCGTCCCACCACTTGTGGTACGTCGCCGCGTCGGTACCGGTGACGAAGAGATCGAGCCTGTCAGGACCCCAGGAAACGGCCTCGGGCGGGCTGGTGCAGATTCCGCCGAGGGATTCCCAGTCCTTGACGCCCGGTCCCCACGCGCTGCCGTCCCACCACTTGTGGTAAAGCGCCGAGTCCGTCCCGATGGCGAACACGTCGAGCCGGTCGTGCGCCCACGCGACGGACGTCGGGGGACTGGTGCAGATTCCGCCGAGGGATTCCCAGCCCTTGACGTTCGGGCCCCAGGCCTCGCCGTCCCACCACTTGTGGTAGAGCGCCGAGTCGGTGCCCGTCGTGAAGACGTCGAGGCGGTCGGACTCCCACGACACCACGGGCCCCGAAGCGGAAGAGGGGCCGTACATCGCGTGCACGGCGGCGATGTCGTCCGTGCTCAGACCGGTGCGCTGGCCGATGGTGACGCCCTGCACGGTCGGGATGATGGTGTCCTGCCCGTTGCTGGAGAAGGCGTCCCGGGGATAGTGCATGATCGAGCCGTAGTCGTACGGACCCACGTCGTCGCCGTCGGTGATGTGCTGGTCGAAGTTGTGCTCGAAGCCCTGGGTGATGTTGGCCCAGACGATCGTCACGAACTGGTCCCTGTCCTCACGGCTCTGTTCGTGCCACAGGCCGACCGCGTGCCCGATCTCGTGAATGCAGTTGCCCGTCGTACAGCCGGTGCCGAGCGTGACGCTCTGCGATCCGCCCTGGCGGCCGACGAAAGAGGAACAGCCGCCGCCCGGCACGAAACGCACGAAGTCGGGGAACTGCGCCTGATTGGCGGGCGTGCGCTGCACGAAGCGCATCCGGGTGCGGGACTGCCAGTGCGCGATCGCGTCGGTCACCCGCTGCTGATTCGGCAGGTTTCCGTCGATCTCGAAGGGCACCAGGGCATTGGGCCAGCGGAACTGCTGCCCGGTGATGACGACCGCCGACTCCGGGACTTTACCTTCCGAATCCGCACGCAATTCCGAGGTGCGGCGCTCGATTTGCGCGACCGTACCGAGCACGATGTCGCCCTCGAAGACCGCGAGCCCGTCGATGTCCACGTACTGCACCGGCTTGATCTGGAAACTGGTGCCGTCGATCAGCCCGGTCTTCACGTCCCGCGAGGAGCGAAACTCCCCGTGTCCCTCACCAGAAACTCGCGACTCGGAAGCAGGCATCCCTCTTCTCCCCTCGGGTTCGACTTCACGCCCGGCCACAAAGGGCGCTATTTTGCGGAAAGTAGTGGGGGCACCTGCCGACCAACAAGGGCTGGGCGAGCGTATGCGCAACGTAGAAATCGCTGTCCGTCTCGCGCCGGGCGCGACACCGCCGCGCGGCACCGTGACGCTGCGCGCGCAGGTGGAGGAGATCACCGCCGCGGACGCGCGGGCCCGCGTGGTGTCCCGTACGGCCGAGCGCGGAGTGGACCTCGGCGCGGGCGCGCGCCTCACGCTGGAGGTGCCGCGTCCCGACCCCGCGGCCCGCTACACGGTCCGCGTCCACGCGGACATCGACGGGTCGGGGGCCGTGGCTCCCGAGGACTTCGTCTCGGTGCGGAGCAACCCGGTGCTCACGCACGGCGGTCCGGACGCGGTGACGGTCGAGGTGGCCCCGGCCGGATGACGCGACAGTGCCCCCGTCCCCTGAGGGACGAGGGCACCGGGTGCGCTGGTGCTTACAGCTCCTTGATCCTGATGTCCCGGTAGGACACCACGTCCGTCACGCCGTGCACCTGGAGCCCGACGTAGCCGGACGCGAAGCGCCGTCCGTCCGTGCCGGGGTCGTCGCCGCGCGCGGGCACGAACTCCTGCCCGCCGGTGTTGTCGAACTCGTTGAGCAGCACGCCGTTGCGGTAGATCGAGTAGTGCTGGTCGACCACGCGGATCTCGTAGTCGTTCCACGTGCCCTTCGGGGTGACTCCGGCGCCGGCCAGACCGACCCGGTCGAAGCCGTAGACCGACGCCGTCTTGTACATGTCGCCGTCGGGCCGGTCGTGGACCTGGATCTCATGCCCGTACTTGATGGCGACCCACTCCGGACGTGACTCCTCCGGGTGGTCGTGGACCTGTGGGAAGCGCACGAAGACACCGGAGTTGGTGTTGCCGTTGCCCGGTGCGTCGTCGCGCCACTGGAGCTTCAGGGAGAAGTCGCCGTACTTCCGCTCGGGGAACCACAGCATGCCCATGCCCTGGACCGTGGTGCTGCTGGTGATCGTGCCGTCGGCGTTCAGGCCGAACTTGCCGCCGCCCACCTGCTCCCACTTGTTCAGGGACTCCTGGGTGCCGTCGAAGAGCTTGCGGTAGCCGTCCGTCTGGCCCGGCTTGCCGATGCCCGACTGCTTGGCGGCACGGTTGATCTTGTTGTACTCGCGCTGGTCGATCTCGCCCGTCTTCAGGAGCTTGTCGCTGACGCCCTTGACGTGCTTGAGGAAGAGCGCGTGGGACGTCCACTCCTTCTCGTCCTCGATCAGCTCGTTGATGCGGCAGCGGTTGTTCGTGACGCGGTTCGGGATGCCCGTGTCGACCGTGCCGACGATCACCGTCAACCGCTCGTCGAATTCCGGGCAGTTGGGCGCGGGCACGCCACCGCCCTCGGAGACCGTGAAGGAGACGGTCTTCGCCGCGGCCGTGTTGCCCGCCTTGTCGCTCGCCCGGTACGCCACGGAGTGCCGCCCCACGCGGTCGACGACGACCGGTGCCTCGTAGGCGAGGTAGGGCCCGCCGTCCAGGGAGTACTCGACCTTGGCGACACCCGAACCGGCGTCGGTCGCGGTGACCGTGACCTTCGCCTTGCCGAGGTAGGCGCCGTCGGAGTCCTTGTCGCCCTCGACCTTCGCCGAGGTCTCCGGCGGCGTCTTGTCCTCGACCGGCGGCGTGACCACCGTGAACTCGACGGACTTCTCGGCCGCCTGGTTGCCCGCCTTGTCGGACGCCCGGTAGCGGACCTTGTGGGTGCCCGTCTCGTGGACCATGACCGGCGCGGCGTACGTCGTCCAGGCGCCGTCCCCGATCGCGTACTCGATCTTGTTGACGCCGGAACCCGTGTCGGACGCCGTCACCGTGACGGTCGCCATGCCCAGGTACTGCCCCTGGTCGTTCTTCTCGCCGGACACCGTGGCCGAGGTCTCGGGGGGCGTCTTGTCGTCCGTCGGCGGCGCGACCACCGTGAAGTCCGCGGCCTTCTCCGCCGCGACGTTGCCCGCCTTGTCGGACGCCCGATAACGGATCTTGTGGGTGCCGACCTGGTCGACGACCACGGGCGCGGTGTACGGCTGCCAGGCCCCTTCGGCCCCGACCGCGTACTCGATCTTGTCGACGCCCGATCCGGCGTCCGTCGCCGTCACCGCGACCGTGGCCGAACCGACGTACGCGCCATCGGAGTTGGTGGTGCCCTCCACCTTCGCCGAGGCCTCCGGCGCGGTGGTGTCCTGGCCGCCGCCCTCGGTCACCACGAGGATGCCCTGCATCGTCTCGTGCCCGGGGATCGTGCAGTGGTAGCGGTAGCGGCCCGGGGTGAGGGTGACCTCGGCGGTCTGCTTGCCGCCCTGGGCGTCATAGGGGTTGGCCAGGATGTTCAGCTGGACGTCGTTGTTGTACTCCGGGTCGGAGACGTCGAACGTCAGCGTGTGCGGCATGCCGGTGGTGTTGCCGGTCGCCTCGCTGTTCTCGAAGACGATCGTCGTCTTGCCCGCCACCGCCGTCGTGGGCGCCGACTTGTACTTGGTGATGTCGTTGTCGGCGGTCCAGTTCAGCGTCTGGTCGGCGGCGATCCCGGTGTTGTCGGGGCGTGCCGTCGCCGTGGTCGAGGTCAGGCCGAGCACCATGAGGAGCGCGGCGAACAGAGCCGTCCACAGTCTTCGCTTCGTGGGGGAGCGCATCATCCCGCCTTCCTTGCCAGGTCGTCGGCGGCCGGGGTCGCCGCCCCGCCCTTGTACGTCACGCGCCACAGCGCCGACTTCGCGTCCGAGGTGAAGAAGCCGCGGCCGTAGTCGAGGACGTACAGCGAGCCGTCGGGGGCGAACTTCCAGTCCATGAGGTTCTTGATGCCGTCGTTGCCGATCGGAATGATCTTCCGCAGCGACTCGGCGTGCACAGGAAGGCCGCCGCTGCCGACCGTCTTGGGGTCGGTGAGCACCGCGTGCCGCGGCTGGTCGCCGTCGTAGAAGTCGCCGACGAACCACTTGCCGTCCCAGTAGGAGGGCCACTTGTCGGCGCTCGTGCTCGCCGCGTCGTAGCGGTAGACCGGGCCGTTCATGGTGGCCTGGCCGCCGCCCTTGAGCCACGGAAGCAGCTGCTTCTGCTCCGACGTCTTGTAGCTCGGTACGCCGTTGGCGTCGCGCGGGTAGTCCACGCCGCCGCCCTGCGGCGAGTACCAGATGTTGTTGGGCTCGGCGGGCGGGATGTTCACCAGGCCGTCGTTGTTGGGCGACTCGTTCTTGAGGTTCTTGCAGTCGTACCAGCCGAGCGGCTTCGTCGGGTCCGGCAGATTGCGGTCGCGGTAGGGCTGGTTGTTGCCCATGCAGTACGGCCAGCCGCGGTTGGAGGCGTGCGTGATCGCGGCGAACGTGTCGTACTTCGCGGGGCCCCAGGTCGTCGAAGGCTCACCGGCGTCGGGACCGACCCACCCCGCGTACAAGGTGTCGGTCTTCTTGTCGATCGAGATGCGCGCCGGGTTCCTGACGCCCATCACGTAGATCTCGCCGCGCGTCTTGCCGCCGCCCTCGTCCGGCTCCTTGCCGGTGAAGAGGTTCCCTTCGGGAAGCGTGTACGTCCCGTCCGGCTCGGGGTGGATGCGCAGGATCTTGCCGTTGAGGTTGTTGGTGTTGCCCGCCGTGCGGCGCGCGTCGGCGAAGGAGACGCCCTTGAAGTTCGGCTGCGGGTTGTTGCCCGAGTAACCGTCGCTGAACCGCGAGGAGTTGTTGTCACCGGTCGCGATGTAGAGGTTGCCCTTGGAGTCCCAGGCCATCCCGCCGCCCGCGTGGCAGCAGCTGTGGATCTGCACCGGCCACTTCAGGAGCACCTTCTCGCTGGCCATGTCCAGCTTGTTGGTGGCCTGGTCGAGCGTGAACCGGGATACGTAGCGCTCGCCCATGTGCGTATCGCGGTTGATCTTCGAGTGGGGTGTGTAGTGCAGGTACACCCACCCGTTCTGCTCGAACTTCGGGTCCAACTCGATGCCGAGCAGACCCTCTTCGACCTTGATGAGCTCGTCGCCGCCGCCCTTGTTGCCGAAGACGGAGAGCGCGCCCGCGAGCGTCACCTTCTTGGTCTTCGGGTCGTAGACGTGGATCTCGCCCTTGCCCTTGCCGATGTCCGGGTCGTTCCAGTCGGTGACGACCGGCTGGGAGGAGTCGGCGCCGCCGCGGCCGATGTAGAGCACCCGCCCGTCGGGCGCGGTGACCAGGCCGTGCGGCTCGCCGATCTGGTCGTTCTGGCCCGGCTGGTTGGCCTGGGTCAGGCGCTGCGCCTGGTAGTTGGCGTTGATCGTCGACTTGCAGTCGGCGCGCGCGATGCGCGTGGTCCAGAGCAGGGCGCCGCGCAGGTGACCGCGGAAGTCCGCCTCGTCGTACGAGGAAGCGGTGCCGCCCATGCCGGTGTAGAAGGAGCGTCCGCCGTCGTAGTCGCGGCACCAGGACACCGGGTGGTCCCAGCCGTTCTTGGAGTCGCCGGGCTGGTAGGTCGACTCCCGCACGCGGGCGACCGTGTGCACGTCGCCCGACGGGTTCTTGGTCCAGTTCAGCCACCGGTCGGGGCGCTTCCACTGGAGGGGGAGGCCCTTGGTCGCCGGGTTCTCGCGGTCGCCGACCTCGACGGTGGCGCGCTGGACGTTCGTCGGACTGGAATCGGCGGGCCGGGCGCCGATCAGACCGGTGAACCAGTTCGAGTACGGCTCCGCGCGGGCCGCGTCATGGATGCCGAGGAAACCGCCGCCCGCCTCCATGAACGCTTCGAGCCCCGCCTCCTGCTCGGGGTCGAGGACGTCGCCGCCGCCGGTCAGGAACGTGACGGCGTTGAACTTGCCGAGCTTGGCCTCGTTCGTGAAGACGGCCGGGTCGTCCGTCGCCTCGATCGTGAAGCGCTGCGCGGCGGGTCCCGACCTGCCGATCTTCTCGATGGCCTCGATCCCGGCGTTGACGACGGGGGACTCGTCGCCGCCCGCGGCCGAGCCGTGGAAGACCAGGACCTTGACCTTGGCCCCGCCGGGCGGCGAGGGCAGGGACATCGTTGTCAACGGCGGTTCCGGGTACGGTCGCGCGGACGCGGCCTGCGCCGAGAGCGCCCCGGTGACCAGGGCGCCGGACAGCAGGGCGGCTGCCCAGGCCCGCCGCGAGCGGTTCGGTCTGCGTCGTGCTCTGCTCAACCCTCGTGCAGCGCTCAACCCTCTTACATCCAAGGGTTCTTGATGCGGTGTGAGCCGCATGAGTACACCCACCCCTCGTCGGTCACAGCTCGGTCACAGCAACGGCGCCGATGAAGCTAGACCTCTTTTCGCCAGCCGCCAATAGGTATGACCGCGATAGCACAAACTTTGTCCTGAGTGTGGATAAACGAAGAGTACGCGGATACCGTGTGGCCGTCCCCGGGGCCTCCTGCGCCCCGTCACCCTCCGTACCGCAGTGGGGAGTTCGGCATGGACAGACGGAGTCAGGACCGGCGAGGTTCGGACCGGCGCGGGTTCGACCGGCGGAGCTTCAACCGGCGGATGCTCGTGGGCGGCGCGGCAGCGGCGGCCGGGGTGACATCGTTGTCGGTCGCGGGTGCGCCCGAGGCGAGCACGGCCGAGGCGCCGCCGAGGACCGCGCCCGCGGGCGGTGAGGTCAAACGCGTCAAGATGTACGCGGAGAAGCTCCCCGACGGACAGCTGGGCTACGGCCTGGAGAAGGGCAAGGCGTCCATCCCGGGACCGCTGATCGAGCTGAACGAGGGCGACACGCTGCACATCGAGTTCGAGAACACGACGGACGCCGACGCCAGCTTGCACGTCCACGGCATGGACTACGAGATCTCCAGCGACGGCACCCGGCACACCAAGAGCCATGTCGAGCCGGGCGGCAAGCGCACCTACACCTGGCGCACGCACGCGCCGGGCCGCCGCAAGGACGGCACCTGGCGGCCGGGTACCGCGGGCTACTGGCACTACCACGACCACGTGGTCGGCACGGATCACGGCACCGGCGGCGTCCGCAAGGGGCTCTACGGCCCGCTGATCGTGCGCCGCAAGGGCGACATCCTGCCGGACAAGACGTTCACGATCGTCTTCAACGACATGACGATCAACAACAAGTCCGGCCACGACAGCCCCAACTTCGAGGCCACCGTGGGCGATCGGGTCGAATTCGTGTCGATCACGCACGGCGAGTACTACCACACGTTCCACGTGCACGGTCATCGCTGGGCGGACAACAGGACGGGCCTGCTCACCGGGCCCGACGACCCCAGCCAGGTCCTCGACGACAAGATCACGGGACCGGGCGACTCGTTCGGCTTCCAGGTCATCGCGGGGGAGGGCGTGGGCGCGGGTGCCTGGATGTACCACTGCCATGTGCAGAGCCACTCGGACATGGGGATGGCGGGGCTGTTCCTGGTGAAGAAGGCGGACGGGACGATTCCGGACTATGAGCCGCATCATGCGGGGGCGGCGTCGAAGGGGTCCTCGGGGGCCTCCAAGAGCTCCTCCGAGGCGAAGGAATCCTCGGGAGCGGCGGAGCACGAGCACCACCACGGATAGGCGTGGGCCGACGGGAGAGGGCAGCCCGCCGCCGACGACGTATGGGGGTCCCCCCGCCGGCGGCGTATCCGCTGCCCTCCGGACCGCTCGCGCACTCCTCAGAGATCGTGGCGGAACAGCTCAATGATCACGGCCCATAGGGCGCGAACGCCCAGACCTGCCGCTACTCGTATCGCTATTTCCCGTTTGATCCCTGCCCGCTTGGACGACGGCTTGTCGGCCATATCTCCTCCTTTGTCGGTAAGGGCGTGCCACCTGTGAGGTGGGGCGCCCTTTCCCCCTGATGGGAAGAGATGTGCTCAAGGTACCGGCGGAGCAGGGGAGTTCGGAAGTGCCGCTATGCGTTGCGCGTCACCGCGTGCTGATACCGCGCGTCCACGAGGGTCACGAAGCGGCCGCTTCTGCCGGAGCTCGCAGCGGCCATGAGAGCCGTCCAGAACGAGCGGTTCTCGCGCCAGTACCGCTTGCCGACCTCTCCGCTGAAGAAGACGTCGAGCGTCATGGAGAGTTGTTCGTCGTTGAGGTCCTTGACGATGTAACAGGAGTGCCACCAGGTGACGATCAGTCCGGCGAACATGACCTGCCGGGCCTCCTCCTGGGGAAGCGCCGCGAGCCCGCCGCCCCAGCACATGCGCAGGTCCGAGTCGTGGATGGCCATGCCTATCAACTCCCGGTGATAGGCCCGCACGTTCTCCTCTCTGAAGAGTCTCGTCTGTTGCGACTGATAGACGAGGGATATCACGACACTCAACAGTGCTGCGGCTGAGATGATCAGCGAGATCACAGCTGTCAATTGCCTCACCTCATGAATGACTCCGGTCGCCCGGTGGCAGCAGCAGGATCTCCAGGGCGCGGGCGCAGCCCCGTGCCCTGGAGAGGAACCAGTCGGTTCTGTCGTCCGTGATCAGTTCCGGGGTCGCGCGCAGGGCGAGGGCGAAGCGGGCGTGGCCCGTGCGGTCGAGTACCGGTACGGCCAGGGTGCGTACGCCGTGTGCCGACTCGCCGTCGTTGCGGGCGTGTCCAGCGGTTCTCACGCGGGTCAACTCGGCTTCCAGCGCCGCCGGTTCGACGATCGTCCGCTCGGTGAACGCGAACAGGGGCGGGAGTGACGAAGGGCCGCCCTCGCCGGGGCGCGCCCAGGCGAGCAGGACCTTTCCGAGTGCCGTCGAGTGCAGTGGGCGGCGCAGGCCGACCTTCGGGGTGACCGAGCCGCCCGCCACGATCACCGCGTGTGGTCCGCTGCGCAGCGCCAAGTCGGCGGTGACGCCCGTGCGTTCGGCCAAGTCGGTGAGTTCGGGTGCGGCCAGGTGGAGGCCGCGCTGGTGGTACGAGAGGCGCCCCAGCTCGGTCACGGCCGGACCCAGGCGGTAGCGCGCCGTGCGGAAGTCCTGCTCCAGGAAACCGGCGTCGAGCAGGGTGCGGGCCAGGCGGTGCGCCGTCGAGACGGGCAGCGCCAGGCGGCGGGCGAGGTCGGACGCACTGAGGTCGGGGCCGTTGTCGTGGAAGCAGTGCAGGACGTCGAGGGCGCGCCGCACCGCCTGGGCGCCGGTGGGGCGGCGCGGTGCGGTGGCCTCGCTCATGGGGTGTGCCTCTCCTGGTGTGCGTGCTTGTTCTGTGTGTGGAGCCTCTTGCTCTCCGCTCCAATTCTCTGTGCCGCTTCCCACATTACGGCAGCGGAATCGGGCCCAAACAGCCTGGTGAAACACCCTGTTCACGCTCGCTCCCACATCGTGGGAAGCGGCTTGATGAGGGGGCACGGTCCGTGCCAGTCTGCGGTCGTCACCACCACGAGCGCCCGTAGAACGGGAGAGGGGAGCAGCGCCATGCGCGGTCGTCGTCGTACCGCAGCGCCTGCCGCCCGCCCGGTTCCGGTCGCCTTCACGCTGCGCCGCCACATCGATCTGGCCCGCGTGTCCAGCGCCGCCTGTCGCTGACCCTTCGTCTCCGCCGGTCCTTTCGCCGCTGCCCGCTGCTTTGCGGTCCCTCGGCGGCGCCGCCACACCTCCCCCGGGAAGAGTCCATGACCCATGCCCTCGTGCCCCCTGTGCCGGAAACGCTCTGGTTCACCCGCTGTCCGGTGCCCACCGCGACCGGCATAGCGGCCGATCAGCGGTGGCTGAACGCCGAGTTCGCGCGGGACGGCATCGCCGTACGGTCCCTTCAGGATCTGGATCCGGACGCCGCCGACCCCGCCGTGGACCGACAGGCCCACTACACGCACGCGCTGCCGGGACTCTTCCGCGAGGGCGGCAACGTGCCCGCGCTGTGGGCCCGTTCGCGCGGCGAGCGGACGCGGCTCGTCGGCCTCACCTGGATCGAGGAGCGTCAGGCCGTGCTCGTCGCGCCGGGATCGGGGACCCGCGGTGCCGCCGCGCTGCGCGGCCTTCGCCTCGCGGTGCCCCGGCATGCCGTGGCCATCGACTTCTGGCGGGCCATGGCGCTGCGCGGTTTCGACGGCGCGCTCGCGTCGGCCGGGCTCGGTCTCGGTGACGCCGCGCTGGTCGACGTACCGGCACGGGGGTACGAGGGGCAGTGGGCCGCGGAGCTTGCGGCGCTGCGGCGCGGGGACGTCGACGCCGTCTATGTGAAGGGTGCGCTCGCGGTCGAGGCGGCCCGGCGCGCGGGGGCCGAGGTCGCCGTCGAGCTGGACGAACTCCCCGACCGGGCACACCGCGTGAACAACGGCACGCCCCGCCCCATCACGGTCCACCAGGACCTGCTCGACGACCACCCGGACCTCGTGGCGCGCTTCCTCTCCGTGCTCCTTCGCGCCGCCGACTGGGCGGCGGACCACCCCGCCGACGTCGCCCGGATCCTCGGCGCGGAGACGGGTGCGGGCGCGGCGGGCGTCGCGGGCGCCTACCGTCCCGGCACGCACCGCACCCTCCACCCCGACCTGTCCGAGGAGCGCATCGGGCTGCTGGCGCGGCAGGAGGAGGGGCTGCGCGCGCACGGCTTCCTGCCCGAACCCGTCGACGTACGCGCGTGGACGGATCACGAGCCGCTGCGGCGTGCCGCCGAACTGGTGTGTGCGGAGCCGGAGTTCACCGCCGGGCCCGGGCCGTCCCGTACGACCCCCACCGCTACCGCGCCGCCGCCCCCGTCGCCCCGTACGGCCTCACACTAAGGACCCCGTCATGCGCATTCCGAAACTCCTGGTGGCCCTCGCGGCCCTCGCCGCGCTCGCGGGCTGCGGCACCTCAGAGGCCGATTCCGGCGGGGAGGGCGGCGGACAGGTCACCGTCCGCATCCCCGACCCGGGGAACGCCGGTGTCCTCGCCCTCGGCAAGAAGGACGGCAGCCTCGCCGAGGCACTGGCGAAGGCCGACGCGAAGGTCGAGTGGACGGGCAGCGCCGGTCCCTTCGCACCGGCCGCGCAGGCCATGAACGCCGATCAGCTCGACATCGCGACGGGCTCGATCACCTCCGGCATCACCTCGCTCGCGCAGACCCCCGGCTTCCGGTTCTTCACCGCCACCGCGCCCGACCCGGTCGGCGAGGGCATCCTCGCGAAGAAGGGCTCCGGCATCGACGGTGTCGAGGACCTGGTCGGCAAGAAGGTCGCCGTCAACCAGGGCGGCACGGGCGAGTATCTGCTCCTGAAGGCGCTCGCCGAGCACGACATCCCGGCGAGCGAGGTGGAGCGGGTCTATCTGCGGCCCGACCAGACCGCCGCGGTCTTCAACACCGGCAAGGTCGACGCCTGGGCGGTCTGGGCGGCGTACGCCGTGTCCGAACTCGGCAGCGGGAAGGCGGAGTTCGTCGCCGACGGCAAGGAGATCGGATCCGACAACTACAGCCTCACCGCCGTCCGCACTGCCTTCGCCGAGCAGCACCCGAAGGTGGTGAAGGCGCTCTACGACTACCTCCACGAGAACAGCGCCAAGGAGAAGAAGGACCCGGCCCGCTACCTCAACGTCACCACGGACGCGGGCCCGCAGGCGCTGAGCGGCGACGCCAAGCGCATCCAGACCGACTTCACCGCGCGGGGCGGCACGGTCGAGCCGATCACCCCCGCCGACATCAAGCGCTTCGAGGCCGTGGCCCGGTTCTACGCCGAGCAGAAGGTCACCAAGAAGACGGTCGACATCGCGTCGCACGTGCTCGATGTGGAGCGGCTGTGAGGGCGGGGCGAGGGGGCGGGGCGCCTGTGCCCGCGCCCGCGCGGAGGGACTCGGCGCCTGCCGCGCCGGCCGCGGGCGCCGTGCCCGCACACGCTGTGAAGGGTTCGGTGCCTGCCGTGCCTGCCGTGCCTGCCGCGCCTGCCGCGCCCGGCCGGTCCGCCGAGCCCGCCGCGTCTGCCGAGTCCGGTGTGCCCGAGGCGAAGGGCGTAACCAATACGGCGCCCACGGCACCCGCACCCGCCACCCCCACCGAATCCACCGAAGGACCACGCCCGCGCCCGACCCCGCCACCCGGCCTCGTCACCCCCGCCCACCCACCTCTCGCCCCCGCCCCCGCGCCTACTCCCTGACCGTCCGCACCCTCGGGCCCTTCCTCCTCCTCGCCCTCTGGTGGGCCGCGTCCGCGAGCGGGCTGCTCACCCCGGACGTGCTCGCGTCGCCCGCCGAAGTGCTGCGTGCTGTAGGGGAGTTGTGGGGGAACGGACAGTTGTCCGACGCGCTCGTCACCTCGCTCACCCGGTCCGGGCTCGGACTGCTCATCGGGCTCGCCGTCGGGCTGACCCTCGGCATCGTCACCGGGTTCACCCGGCTCGGTGACGAGCTGCTCGACTCCTCGATGCAGACGCTGCGCACCATCCCCTTCCTGTCTCTCGTGCCCCTCTTCATGGTCTGGTTCGGCATCAACGAGACCGCGAAGGTGCTGCTCATCGCGGTCGCCACGACCTTCCCGATGTACGTGTCGACCTCCAGCGGAGTCCGCGCCACCGACCGCAAACTGGTCGAGGCGATGCGCAGCTTCGGCATGGGCAGGATCGGCATCGTCAGGGAGGTCGTCCTGCCCGGGGCGCTGCCCTCGCTGCTCGCGGGCCTTCGGCTCTCCATGACGCTCAGCGTGATCGCGCTGATCGCCGCCGAGGAGATCAACGCCACCGCGGGCATCGGCTACTTGATGTCGCAGGCGCAGAGTTTCGCCAGGACCGACATCCTCGCCGTCTGCATCCTCGTGTACGGAGTGCTCGGCCTGCTCGCCGACGGCCTCGTACGTCTCCTGGAGCGGGTGCTGATGCCGTGGCGCCGCGCCGGTCAGGGGGTGGTGGCGCGATGAGCACCGCCGTCCACGTCGCCGGACTGCGCCGTGCCTTCGGGCAGCGGGCCGTCCTCGACGGGCTCGATCTCACCATCGAGCGGGGCGAGTTCGTGGCCCTGCTCGGCGCGAGCGGCAGTGGCAAGACCACGCTGCTCCGCATCCTCGGCGCCCTCGACCGCGCCGACGGCGGTGACGTCCTCGTACCCGAGTCGCGCACCGTCGTCTTCCAGGAGCCGCGTCTCGTACCGTCCAAGCGGGTCCTCGCCAACGTGACCGTCGCCCTGCCCCGCGGCCGCGCCGAACAGGGCCGCACCGCGCTCGCCGAGGTCGGTCTCGAACGGCACGCCGACGCCTGGCCCGCCACTCTCTCCGGTGGCGAGGCGCAGCGCGTCGCCCTCGCGAGGGCCCTGGTGCGCGAGCCCGAACTGCTGCTCCTGGACGAGCCGTTCGCCGCCCTCGACGCGCTCACCAGGCTCCGGATGCAGGACCTGGTCGGCGAGCTGTGCCGGGTCCACCGCCCCGCCGTGCTGCTCGTCACCCACGACGTGGAGGAGGCCGTACGCCTCGCCGACCGGGTCTGCGTGCTCCGCGAAGGGCGCCTCGTCACCGACGAGACCGTCGCCGCCGAGCGTCCGCGCGACCCCGGGGACCCCGCCTTCGCCGCCCTGCGCCGACGTCTTCTGAACGACCTCGGAGTCCACACCCCCGACCCCACTGGAGTGAGCTGAATGACCATCACCATCGGTGTCCACAACAGCAATCCGACCCTCTACTACCTCTCCCGGCTCGACTACGCCCAGGAGGAACTGGCCGCCGTCGGCGAGAGCGCCGCCTTCCACACCTACGTCAACGGCGTACGCACCGGACAGCTCCTCACCGAAGGCGTCATCGACTTCGGAGGCACGGGTTCGACGCCTCCGGTGACCGCGCAGGCGGCGGGACACGACATCGTGTACACCGCCGTCTCCGCTCCCCGCCCCGACCACGGCGCGCTCTTGGTCGCCGAGGACAGCCCGGTGCGTACCGTCGCGGACCTGAAGGGCGGCACCGTCCACCTGGCCATCGGCTCCTGGCAGACCCACCTGATCGCCAAGGCCCTCGACGACGCGGGCCTTTCGTACGCCACCGACATCACCCCCGTACGCGGTGGCGAGGACAGCGAGAGCCTGCTGCGCGCGGGCGGGATCGCCGCCTGGGTCGCCCAGGGCGCGCAGCTCGTCGCGGCCCTGCGCGCCGGGGGAGTGCGCGTGGTGGTCCGCACCGGGGACGTCATCACCGACCGGTCCGTCTTCTTCACCCGCCGCGAACTGGCCGAGGAGCGGCCCGAGATCGTCGCCGCGCTCACCCGGGCGCTCCAGCGCGCCGACGACTGGGCGGCCGCCCACCCGCGCGAGGCCGCCGAGATCGCCGCCGCCCATCAGGGCGGCACCGTCGAGGACTGGGAGAGCGCGCTGCGCGCCCTGCCCTGGCGCATCGAGGAGGTCGGCGACGCCTTCGTCGCCGAACAGCAGCAGGCCGCCGACATCTTCGTGCGCACCGGATTCATCGACCGCCCGGTGACCGTCGCCCACGCCCTGCCCCGGAAGGCGGCGTAGCGCATGGCATCGGAAGTCCTCTGGTACATCATTCCGCGCGAAGGCGCCTACCCCTGGGAGCCCGAAGGGCGCAGGCCCGTCGACCTCGGCTACCTCCGGCGACTCGCGGGCACCGTGGAGGGCCTCGGCTTCTCCGGCGCCCTGCTCGCCACCGATCTGTACGACGTGTGGCCACTCGGCAGCGCCCTCGCCGCCTCGACGTCCACCGCCTTCAAGCCGCTCCTGGCCGTCCATCCGGGCCTGATCTCGCCGACCCTGCTCGCCAAGATGGCGCTCAGCTTCGACACCCTCTTCGGCGGGCGGCTCCGCTTCAACGTCGTCAACGGCTCCACCAAGTCCCTTCAGGAGTACGGACTTCACGTGGAGCACGACGAACGCTACGAGCTGAGCGCCGAGTACTGGTCGATCGTCAAGCGCCTGACGGCCGGTGAGGTCTTCGACCACAAGGGCCGCTTCTACGATCTGAAGGACGCGGGCGCCTCCTTCCGCGAACTGCGTCCCGTCCAGGAGCCGCACGTCCCCCTCTGGTTCGGCGGTTCGTCGGCGCCGGGCATCGAGATGGCGGCGGAGCACGTCGATGTCTATCTGACCTGGGGCGAGCCCCCGCACCTGCTCAAGGAGAAGCTGGACCTGGTCCGTGCGCGGGCCGCCGCGCACGGGCGGACGCTGCGGATCGGACTGCGCCTGCACCTGATCGTGCGGGACACCGAGGACGCGGCATGGGCCGCCGCCGACCGGCTCCTGGACGTCACGAGCAAGGCGACGTACGCCCGTCAGCTCGGCGACCGCGCGGGCGAGGACGGGGTGGGCTGGCAGCGGCAGTTCCGCGAGCACGGCGGGAAGGTCCCTGCGCGCGCCAGGGAGCTGGAGACCCATCCGAACCTGTGGCCCGGCATGAGCCTGTTCCGGCCGGGCCCGGGCACGGCCGTCGTCGGCTCGGCCGCCCAGGTCGTGGAGCGCCTGAAGGAGTACGAGGCGCTGGGAGTCGACACGTTCATCCTCTCCGGCAACCCGCTCTTGGAGGAGGCCTACCGGGTCGCCGAGACCGTGCTTCCCGCACTGCGCTAGGGCGTTGGGGGCAGTTCTCGGGGCATGGTGGCGCCCTCGCGGGGCAGGTCCCGGAGCCGATGCGGGAAGATGATGCCCGACGGCGACCGCCGACGGCGTCGTCCCGCGTCCGCCCGGAAGGAGAGACCACAGGTGACCGACGAGTCGAGCGCCGCGCCGCGTCCCACGCTGGAGGCCGTGGCCGCACGGGCGGGGGTCTCCAGGGCCACCGTCTCGCGCGTCGTCAACGGCGACGCGGGGGTGCGCGAGGTGCTTGCCGTGAAGGTCAGACGTGCGGTCGACGAGCTCGGTTACGTGCCGAACCGGGCCGCTCGCAGCCTGGTCACCCGGCGCCACGACGCGGTCGCCGTGGTGATCGCCGAGCCGGAGACGAGGGTCTTCGCCGACCCGTTCTTCGCGCTGCAACTGCGCGGCATCAGCAAGGAATTGACCGCCCAGGACGTACAGCTGGTGCTCCTGCTCACCGAGGGGCGGGACGATCACGAGCGGGTCGGCAGGTACCTCGCGGGCGGGCACGTCGACGGCGCGCTCGTCTTCTCGCTGCACCTGGACGACCCGCTGCCCGGCATCATCCGCCGCGCCGGGGTGCCCACCGTGTTCGGCGGGCGCCCCGGCTGGTCGGACCCCGTGTCCGGCGGGCCCGGCGCCCCGTACGTCGACTGCGACAACCGGGGCGGCGCGCGCGAGGCCGTGCGGCATCTGGTCCGCCTCGGGCGCGGCCGCGTCGCGCACATCACCGGGCCCCTGGACCAGACGTCGGCGGTCGACCGGCTCGACGGCTTCCGCGACGTCCTGGCCGACGCCGACCCGAGGCTGATCGTCGAGGGCGACTTCACCCCCGCGGGCGGCGAGCGCGCGATGCGCCGACTCCTGGACGTCTGCCCGGACGTGGACGCGGTCTTCGCGGCCAACGACCTGTCGGCGTCCGGCGCCCTGCGGGTGCTGCGCGAGCGCGGCAGGAGGGTGCCGGACGACGTGGCCGTGATCGGCTTCGACGACATGCTGCCGGTGGCCGAGCAGGTGGACCCGCCGCTGACGACGGTGCGTCAGGACATCGAGGGGATGGGGCGGTTGATGGCGCGGATGCTGCTCCGGGGGAGGGGCGAGGGCCCTGCCGCAAGCCCGACCGGTGTGGTGCTTCCGACGTCGCTGGTCCGCAGGGCCTCGGCGTAGCGGAGGGGGTGGAGCGGGCGCAGGGGCCGGGTCAGGAACCCACGCTCACCGTGAACCGCCGCGGGTTCCCGTCGTGCGCCGCGCCCGACACGTCCGGCTGTCCGTCGGGCCGTACGTCGTCGTACGGGAACGCGTACCCGATCGGGGAGTTGGCGTGCACCACCCGGGACCAGTGGTTGGTCACCGCGTCCCGGTAGTAGTCGCTGGAGGTCGTGCCGTTCGGCTGCTCGGGGTGGGTGAGCATGATGCTCCTGTTGAACCCGGCGGCGAGCCTGGCGAGGAGGCCCTTCTTGTCGTCGGGGTCGCCGGGGTTGTTGGCGAAGGGCCCGTGGTTGCAGGTGAAGATGTCCTTCGACGTGGGCTTGGCGAAGGAGTGGCCGCCGTTGAACGTCAGCACGTCGCCGCTGACGCGCCCGGTGAACACGCCCCTGCCGCCCTGGAGGTCGATCTTCAGGTCGGTGGAGCGGTACTTGTCCCACACCTGGTCGATGTAGCCGTTCCACAGGTCGCGGAACGGCATCTGGTCGGGCCGGTCGAAATAGGGGGCCATCAGGTTCTGCGGCGAGATGACGCGCAGGACGCCGCCGCCGTCACCGCGGATGACCAGCTTGTCCCACGGCTGCCCGTCCTTGCCTGTCTGCGCCGCCAGATCCGCGGCGATCTTGTCGACGGCGCCGTCGGGGAGCGGGGCGACGGTGTGGGTGCCGTCGCCCTCCAGGGTCAGGCCGATGGGCAGCGCGGTCACCAGGTCGACGTAGCTGATGTTGGCGTACAGCTGCTGCGGGTTGAAGGTGAACTCGCAGAACGACCACGTGCGCCCGTAGTTGGGGTCCTCGCGGGTGGCGAAGGCGGGCTCGACCAGGGAGGGACCGGGGTTGAGGAAGAAGTCGAGCTTGTCGTCGCGGACGAAGTAGACGCGGGCGCCGTACATCTGAGGCAGCGTCAACACCTTCGGCGCCGAACCGGCGGCGCCGAGCGGGATGGCGCAGTCGACGGGCAGCGGGGTCTGCGGCGCGGAGGGCGAGTCGGGCCGGTAGACGCCGCCGTCGGGCTTGAGCAGCACCCAGCGGTCCGTGCCCTGCTCGTGCCCGGTGACGTAGGCGCGCACCTGCCCGGGCAGCGATTTGTTCCGCAGGGCGAGCTCGCAGGTGGCGGGCGCGGCCGTGCTCCCGGCCTGGGCGCCGGGGCTGAGGGCGCTGCCCCAGACGGGATAGGTGAGGGCACCCGCGGCGCCCGCTGTGGCGGTCAGGAACGTTCGGCGCGATATCACGGAGGGTCTCCTGCGGTGGGGGGTGTGTGGGGGTGGTGCACCACTGTCGCGGCGGGGGAATGGGGCGTCAAGAGATGTGACTGAGAGCGCTCTCAGAAATCTTCTGCCTTCAGGAAATGACGACGTGAGAGGGGTCCAGGCGGTGCCGGAACCGCCAATCGGCAGGACGGCAGGCGGATTGTCAGTGGCGGGTGCCAGACTCAAGGGAACGGCAGTGAGATGCGACAAAGGAGTCGATCATGCTCAATAACCGTTTCGTCACCGGAGCACCTGTCTGGGTGGATATGTGTGCCCCGGATCTCGGCACCGTCAGCTCCTTCTACCGCGAGCTGTTCGGCTGGGAGCTCCAGCAGGGCGGCCCGGAAGTCGGCGGCTACGGCCAGTTCCGGATCGCGGGCAGGACCGCGGCGGGCGCGATGGCCGTCTCGGCGGACGAGGCCCCACCGTCCTGGACGCTCTACTTCCGCACACCGGAGGCCGACGCCACCGTGAAGTCGGTCGAGCAGGCGGGCGGCCGGGCGCTCTTCGAGGCCGTGGACATCACCGACCTCGGCCGCATGGCGGGCCTCGCCGACTCCGCGGGCGTGCCGTTCTCCGTGTGGCAGCAGGGACAGCTCAAGGGCCTCGATGTCCTGAACGAACCGGGCGGCCTGATCTGGGCCGAGCTGTACACCCCGGACGTCGCGGCGGCCACCGCGTTCTACGGCTCCGTGTTCGGCTGGGGGACCACCGAGGCGTCCTTCCCCGGGGGTTCGTACACGATGGTCCACCCGGCCGACGGCACCCCTGACGACATGTTCGGCGGCCTGGTGTCGCTGGACTCCGACCCCGCCGAGACGGCGGCGTACTGGCTGCCGTACTTCCAGGTGACCGACTGCGACGCCGCGGTAGCCACGGCGCGAGGGGCCGGTGGCGAGGTGCGGATGGAGCCGGTCTCCATGGAGGGCGTGGGCCGCTTCGCCAAGCTGGCCGACCCCGCGGGAGCCCGGTTCGCCGTGCTGCAGCCCTCGCCTCCCGGCGAGCAGATGGGGGCGTAGTCTTCGGTCCCCGCGGTTTCGGAGGGCTGCTTTCAGGGCAGCCCTCGTCGGGAGCCTCGTGCTGATGTCCGGCGGCGAAACACCGTCGGCCCTGTCGTTGATCGTTCGTTGATCGAACGTTTCGCGCGGCACGGCAGCATCGGCGGCATGTTGATCGAGATGACGGCCGAGCCCGAACTGGCCTGGCAGGAACAGGCGCTGTGCGCCCAGACCGGAGCGGACTTCTTCTTCCCCGAGCCCGGCAGCTCGGTGCGCGAAGCGAAGTACATCTGCCGGATGTGCGAGATGCGCCCCGCCTGCCTCGAGTACGCCCTCGCCAATGACGAGCGGTTCGGTGTCTGGGGCGGCCTCTCCGAGAAGGAGCGGTACGCCCTCAGACACCAGTCGGGCAGCTAGTGCCCGCGCTGCGCACGGGGCCCTTCGCCGCCGGCGAGGGGCCCTTCAGGCGTACGTCACCGTGAAGTGCCGCGTCCCCGCGGGGATGTGCACGTCGTCCCCGGACACCGTCAGCTGCCTGCCGTCCGCCGAAGCGGCCCGCACCCGTCCGAATCGGCACGGATAGACGTACCGCACCCGTTCCGGCGCCCGGGTGAGCTCCACCGCCACGGTCCGGTCGCCCGCGTCGTGGGTGAGCCGGTAGCCGAAGGGCTCGCCGAACAGCGTCGGCGCGGACTCCACCTCCACCGTGTCACCGTCCGGCACCCAGTGCGGGCGCACCCCCGGCGCGATGTACAGATGCGGATCGCGGTCCTCGTCCGCCTCGAAGAGCAGGATGTCGCGGAGCAGCAGCAGGTACTCGGCCGCCGCCCAGCCGTGCGGGATGTCCCCCATGTACCAGTGTCGCGACGGCACTTCGTGGAAGTCCGAGGCGATCGTGAAGGCGTGCTGCTCGTTCCACGCGCCGAGCGCCACCGCCCGTTCCTGGGTGCGCGGGAAGGCCGCGCCGACGATCCAGCCGAGCAGCGCGTCCATCCGCACCGGATCGCCCGCCAGCAGGTAGGCGTGCGCCAACTGCGTGGTCAGATAGGGCCCGTAGGCGTTCCACGCGGCCTCGTGCCGGTAGCCGCCCGCCACGAAGTGGGTGTACATGGTGTCGAGCGTGAAGCGCGCGGCCCGGTCGATGTCGGGCCCGAGCTTGCTGCCCATGTGCAGCCGCAGCGGATGGAAGAACGCGGCCGTGCCGATCATCGTCGAGTCGAGCCGCCCGGCGTCCGCGGGCCCGGTGGGGATGTAGGTCTCCCAGGCCCCGCGCCTCCGCTGCTCGTCGAGGACCCAGCGTACGGAGGCGGCCGTGGCGCGCTTCACGTCGTCGAAGGCCGCCCAGAGTTCGGGCACGTCGGGCGAGCCGATGCGCTCGGCGAGCCGCGCCGCCTCGTAGAGACCCGCGAGGGCCCACAGGTCGTCCCAGTAGTGCGGCTTGTCGCGCTCGCCCAGGTGTTCGGCGCTCCAGCCGCTGTGCAGCAGGCCGTACTGGTCGCGGTTGTCCCGCAGCCAGCGCGCGCCGTCGACGACGTACGGCGTGTACAGCTTGGTGCCGAACGCGGCGCCCCTGCCCAGCGTGCGGTCGAGGCGGCCGATCGCCCAGAGCGCCTGGCCGTTGCTGTCCCACTCGCGGTCGTCGCGCTCGTGCGGCCCGCCGTAGAAGCCGTACTCGGCGCACGGCCCGATCCGGCCCGTGCCCCGGTTGAACTTCAGCGGATAGTGCGTGCCCAGCTGGCGTTCGGCGAGCGCCGCGTCACCCACGAGCGAGCAGGCGGTGGCCTCCACCGACGAGTCGCGGATCCAGAACGAGTCGTAGACGGTCGGGCCCGGATGGATCTCGCCGTGGTCGGAGAGGATGAGCAGCTGCGAGCGCGCCTCGCGGAACAGATCCGTCAAGTGTCCGACAGGGCGTGGCAGTTGGGGCTGGACGCCCTGGCCGAGCAGCTTGGCCGTCCAGAACGCGCGGTTGCCCTCCTCCAGTTCGGCGGCCGGGGTGGCCCTGATCTCCGCGAGGTCGGCCGCCCCGCTGTACAGATCGACCGGCAGCCGTACGTCCAGTTCGAACATCTCGTCGTCGACGACCCGGAAGGGCCAGGCGAACGCCGCGCTGCAGAGCCCGGCGACCTGGTCCTGGGCCTGCCGCGCGCCGTTCAGCTTGCCGCCCATGACCAGGTCGTGGAAGGGGCTGTGGGCGAGGTAGGAGTCCGGGTCGAAGGAGAACTCCGGGTTGCCGTAGACGCCGTACTGCTCGGGAGCCGTGTCGAATACCGGGCCCCAGCCGCTGTTCGTCTCCACCCGGTTCTCCTCGGGCAGATGGCGCAGGAACGTCAGCCTCCGGTCGGTGATCCGCCGTCCGTTGCGGTCGTGCCGCTGGAAGCCGCTCGGGCCCGCGGGCATGACCGCCGCGCAGAGCCAGCCCTCGCGCGGCTGGCCGGTCGCGGTGCCCACGGTGAGCCGGGTCACCACGAGGTCGCGCTGCCGGGCGCCGATCGCCGTGGCGAACGTCCGCTGCACGAACTCGACGCCGTCCGGCGTGCGGAACTCGGTGAGGACCACCGGCAGATGCGGCGCCTCCATGCGCTGGCAGACCGTGCCGCCGTCGGTGAGCTGCGGCAGGTGCAGGGCACCGGTCGCCGGGTCGTAGAGGAAGAAGGACAGGCAGTACTTGTCGTAGACCGGCTCGATCTCGCCCGCCTGCCCGATCAGGGACTCCTGGCGGTGGTCCTTCACTCCCACCATGTGCCAGTAGCGGTACAGGGCGTTGGAGGCGAGCGCCGCCTCCTTGGATTCGTACGTCCCGGAGTCGAAGTCGTCGCTCCAGCGCCGGAAGGCCTGCTGCGTCCACCACGGGACGGGATAGGGCACCTGCGCCCTGCCCGCCCAGCTGCGCCACATGACCTCGTAGAACATCCACTCATGGGTCTGCGCCATGGGTTCACCCCCTCGCCCACCGTTGCACCGCGAGGGGCGTTCGTAAATCGGCTGCGGTCAGGGTCCCGGCTTCACCGTCTTCATGGTCAGGTGGGAGTCGACGCGCAGGACACAGGGGAGGCCGGTGAGCTTGCCGGTGAGGAAGGCCTCGTAGGCGGCGTGGTCGGCGACCGCGACGCGGATGAAGTAGTCGGGGCGGCCGAACATCCGCCGGACCTCTATGACCTCCTCGTAGGAGGCCACGACCTCCTCGAACTCCAGGTACGTCTTGCGGTCGTTGGCGCTGACCTCGACATCGATGAGGACTTCGAGGCCGCGGCCGAGGGCTTCGGTGTTGAGGACCGCGTGGTAGCCGGCGATGACGCCGGATTCCTCCAGGCGCTTGACCCTGCGCAGACAGGGCGGCGCGGTCAGGCCGACGCGTTTGGCCAGTTCGACGTTGGTCAGACGGCCGTCCTGCCGCAGGTGAAACAAAATTTCGTGGTCCAGGGCGTCAAGGCGAATTTCATTGCTCACGGGGCCATCATAGAGCCACTATCCGCAACCATATTAGGCGTGGATCTTTATAAAATGTCGGCATGCGAATAGCTCCACCCGTTGTCGGCGACACCCCCGCGCCCACCCCTGTCCCCACCTCCGCCCCACCCTCCCGGCCCCTCTCGGGGCTGCGCGTCGCACTGGGGGACACCGCTTCCGTAGGTCTCGCGTTCGTGCCCATCGGCCTCGCCTTCGGGGCGCTCGTCACCCAGTCCGGCATCGACTGGTGGTGGGCGAGCCTGTCCGCCGCGCTCATCTACGCGGGCTCGTTCGAGTTCCTGCTCATCGGCATGGTCGCCGCCGCCGTCCCGCTGGCCTCGATCGCCGCGACCGCCTTCATGGTGAACGTCCGGCACGTCTTCTACGCCCTGTCCTACCCGCTGCACCGCGTCCAGGGGCGGCTCGGCAAGGCGTACGGCACCTTCGCGCTCAGCGACGAGGCGTACGCCCTGACCTCGGGGGAGAAGGCCCGCTCCTGGCCGGGCCCGCGCATCATCGGGCTGCAGCTCCTGCTGCACCTGTACTGGGTGGGCGGCGCGACCGCGGGAGCCCTGCTCGGCTCGCTGATCCCCGAGGGCGTCACGGGCCTGGACTTCGCGCTGACCGCCCTGTTCACCGTCCTCGCCGTCGACGCCGTCCGGGACCTGCGCGGCGATCTGCCCACGCCGCTGCTCGCCCTGCTCAGCGCCCTGTTCGCCCGGCTGCTCTTCCCCGGCGAGCTGCTCCTCGCCGCCTTCGCCCTGTTCACCCTCGGGCTCCTGGTCCGCCACCTCGCCACCGGCAGGAGGCCCGGCCGTGCCTGACGCCCGCTATGCCGTCGCCGCGGTCGTCATCACCGCCGCCGTCACCTGGACGCTGCGCGCCCTGCCCTTCGCCGCCCTCGCCCCGCTGCGCGCGAGCGGCACCGTCCAGTACCTCAGCACCCGCATGCCCGCGGGCGTCATGCTGATCCTCGTCGTCTACTGCCTGCGCGACATCCCCCTCACGCAACCGCGCGCCCTGGCCCCGGTGGTGGCCCTCGCCGTCACCGTCGGGCTCCATCTGTGGCGCCGCAACGCGCTGTTGAGCATTGTCGGCGGCACGGCCGTCCATGTGATCCTGGCCAGCACGGTCTTCGCCACGTGAGGCCCCGCGGCCGCATCCGGAAAGGTACGCACCGTTGAACACCGGCAGTTACTACGAGCCCATCGACGAGCACCGCTACAAGCCCACCGCTCATGCCAGCGGCGCGTGGGACCCGGCGGAGCTGCACTTCAGCCCGCTGGGCGGCCTCATCGTCCACGCGATCGACCGGTATCTGGCCGCACGGCCGGAGAGCGGCCTCGTGCTGTCCCGGATCAGCTTCGACATCCTGGGGCGGCTCGCGCTCGACGAGTGCGAGATACGGGTGGAGAGCGTCCGCCCGGGCCGCACCATCGAACTGCTCGAAGCGGTCGCGTTCGTCGCCGACCGGCCCGTGGTGCGGGCGAGGGCCTGGCTGCTCGGGTCCGGTGACACGACCGCCGTGGCAGGTGGCGGCGCCGACGCGCTCCCGCACCCTGACACGCTCGAACCCTGGCCGCTGGCCGACCTGTGGCCCGGCGGGTACATCGCGTCGCTCGACGCCCGCGCCGTCGCGCCCCCGCGTCCCGGCCGTACGACGGCGTGGATCTCCACCGGCCTCGACCTCGTCGCGGGCCGGGACGTCAGCCCGCTCGCCGCCTACGTCGCGCTGGTCGACACCGCCAACGGCATCGCCGTCCGCCAGCCGCCCACGGCCTGGATGTTCCCCAACGTGGACCTGACGGTCCACCTCCACCGGCAGCCCGAAGGACGCTGGGTCGGACTCGACACCACCGTCACCTTCGGACCCACCGGGCAGGGCACCACGAGCACCGTGCTCCACGACATCGCGGGACCGGTCGGCCAGGCCCAGCAGATGCTCACCGTGCGGCCCCTGCCGGGCACCGGCACCCCGGGCACCGGCACCCCGGGCACGGGCTGATGCGGGTCAGGCGCCCCGCGCCGCCATCCGCGCCTTGCGCGCGGCCAGCTTCTCGTCGAACTTCGACGCCTCCGCGTCGAGCCCGCCCATGAAGAAGCCCAGCTCCTCCTGCGCCTTGAGGCCCTCGGGGCCGAGCCCGTCGATCTCCAGGACCTTCAGGAAGCGCAGGACGGGCTGCAGCACGTCGTCGTGGTGGATGCGCATGTTGTAGACCTCGCCGATGGCCATCTGCGCGGCGGCCCGCTCGAAGCCCGGCATGCCGTGCCCCGGCATGCGGAAGTTGACGACCACGTCGCGCACGGCCTGCATCGTGAGGTCGGGGGCGAGCTCGAAGGCGGCCTTGAGCAGGTTCCGGTAGAAGACCATGTGGAGGTTCTCGTCGGTCGCGATGCGCGACAGCATGCGGTCGCAGACCGGGTCGCCCGACTGGTGTCCGGTGTTGCGGTGCGAGATGCGGGTGGCCAGCTCCTGGAAGGCGACGTACGCGACCGAGTGCAGCATCGAGTGCCGGTTGTCCGACTCGAAGCCCTCGCTCATGTGCGCCATCCGGAACTGCTCCAGCTGGTCCGGGTCGACCGCGCGCGAGGCGAGGAGGTAGTCGCGCATCACGATGCCGTGGCGGCCCTCCTCGGCCGTCCAGCGGTGCACCCAGGTGCCCCAGGCGCCGTCGCGGCCGAAGAGCGAGGCGATCTCGTGGTGGTAACTGGGGAGGTTGTCCTCGGTGAGCAGGTTGACCACCAGGGCGATGCGCCCGATGTCGGTGACCGGGGACTGGCCCTTCTCCCACGCCTCGCCGTCCTCGAAGATCCCGGGGAAGTTGCGGGCGTCGGAGAACGGGACGTACTCGTGGGGCATCCAGTCCTTGGCCACCTTCAGGTGGCGATTGAGTTCCTGCTCGACCACTTCCTCCAGCGCGTAGAGCAGCCGGGCGTCGGTCCAGCTGTCCGCGCTGCTGCCGAGGTGGGGAGAGGTGATCGTCACGGGGGCTCCAGAAGGGGGACGGGAGTTCTTACGAGCGGGGAAGTGCGAGCGGTGCACTACCTACGGTGTCGTAGGTTACGTTGCCGTAGGTTAAACCCGCCGTAAAGGGTCTCCGGGCCACGGCCCCACCCGCCCCTGCCGCAACTACCGCCTCAATGCTGGTCAGACGTACAGGTCACGGAGCCGGACTGAGAGGCACGTCACACAGCCTTCGAGCTTCTCGAACTCGCTGATGTCCACCAGAACGGGGTCGAATCCGACGTCGGCGAGGAGTGCCGCGCTCTGCGGCGCGCTCGCCGACATCAGCAGTTTCCCGCCGCCGAGGAGCACCACGTGCGCGCCCGCCTCCTCCGGCACGGGCAGGAAGCGCGGGAAGAGCGAGGGGTGGTCGACGAGCGGCTCGTATCCGATGACCGTCCCGTCGGGCAGCGCCGTCACCGCGGACTTCAGATGCAGGACCCTGGTCACGGGCACGGCGACGACGCGCGCCCCCAGCGGTGCGAAGGCGGCCCGCAGCTGCCGCACCCCGTCCGCGTTGGTCCTGCCGCCGCGCCCCACATAGACCGTGTCGCCGACCTTCAGGACGTCACCGCCGTCCAGCGTGCCCGGCTCCCACACCCAGGCCACCGAGGCGCCGAGCCTGGCCACCGCCTCCTCCACGCCCGGCGTCTCGTCGAGGCGGGACGGGGCGCCGGGGCGGGCGATCAGCGCAACGTTGCGGAAGACGGCCACCGTGTCCTCGACGAACACCGCGTCCGGGCAGTGGTCGGCGGGCTCCACCTCCAGGGTCTGCCAGCCGTGGGCCGCGAGCGTCTCCACGTACGCGGCCCACTGCCGCAGCGCGAGGCCCGGATCGACCGGCGGGCGCACTCCGGTGACCAGGCCCTCGGCTATGCGCGGTCCCGGGCGGCGGATCAGGGCCTTCTTGCTGGGCACAGCGGCGACTCCCTACGGCGGCGGGGCAGTGCCGCACATCATGCAGCGTGCGCCCGCTCCCGGCCCAGAGCGCCGCGAAGATGATCCGCCGTGAACGACCCGGTGGCGTCCAGGAGTTGTGCGGGCGTGCCCTCGAAGACGATCCGCCCGCCGTGCTTGCCGCCGTCGGGTCCCAGGTCGATCACCCAGTCCGCGTGCTTGACCACGTCGAGGTTGTGCTCGACGACCACCACGGTGTTGCCCGCGTCGACCAGCCGGTCGAGCAGCGCGAGCAGCCCGTCGACGTCGGCCATGTGCAGCCCGGTGGTCGGCTCGTCCAGGACGTACGTCGTGCCCGTGCGGTGCAACTGGGTGGCCAGCTTGATGCGTTGGCGCTCGCCGCCGGAGAGCGTGCTCAGCGGCTGGCCGAGCGTGAGATAGGTCAGGCCCACGTCCCGCAGGGCGCCCAGACGGCGGCGTACGCCCTTGTCGTCGAAGCCGTCGCCGAGCCGGTCGAAGAAGTCCAGGGCCCGCTCGGCGGTCATCTCCAGGACGTCGACGATCGAGTGGCCGCCGACGGTGAGCCGCAGCACCTCCTCCTTGAAGCGGCGCCCCTCGCACGCCTCGCAGGTCGTGGTCACCGGATCCATGAACGCGAGGTCGCTGTAGATGATCCCGCGCCCCTGGCAACGCTCGCACGCGCCCTGCGAGTTGAAGCTGAACAGGCTCGCCCGCTCGCCGGTCTCGCGCGCGAAGAGCTTGCGCAGGGTGTCCATGATCCCGAGGTACGTGGCCGGGGTCGAGCGGCCCGAGATGCCGATCGCCGACTGGTCGACGACCACGGCGTCGGGGCGCGACCCGACGTAGGCCCCGGACACCAGCGTGCTCTTGCCCGAACCCGCGACGCCGGTCACCGCCGTGAGCACCCCGGTCGGCACCCGCACGCTCACGTTCTTGAGGTTGTGCAGATCGGCGTCCTCGATCCAGTGCCCGCCGGTCGCCTCGCGCGGGCGCTCCTTGACGCCCCTGGTGCGGCGCAGCTGGCGTCCGGTGAGCGTGTCCGCGCCGCGCAGCTCGTCCGGGGTGCCCTCGAAGACGACGAGGCCGCCGCCCGTCCCGGCCCTCGGGCCCATGTCGACGACGTGGTCGGCGACCGCGATCACGTCCGGGTCGTGCTCGACCACGAGCACCGTGTTGCCCTTGTCGCGCAGCCGCAGCAGCAGATCGTTCAGGCGCCCCACGTCGCGCGGGTGCAGTCCGACGCTGGGCTCGTCGAAGATGTACGTCATGCCGGTCAGGCTGGAGCCGAGGTGGCGCACCATCTTCAGGCGCTGCCCCTCGCCGCCCGACAGGCTGGACGTCTCGCGGTCCAGGCTGAGGTAGCCGAGGCCGATCGCCTCGATCCGCTCCAGGGCCGCCACCGCCGCCCCGGCGATCGGGCCCGCCACCGGGTCGTGGATCCGGCCGAGCGCGACGATGAGGTCGGTGACCTCCATGCGGGTGCAGTCGGTGATGCTCAGGCCGCCGATGCGGGTGGCCAGTGCCGCCGCGTTGAGCCGGGCGCCGTGACAGGTGGGGCAGCGGCCCTCCTGGAGGAACTCCTGCACCATGTCGCGGGTCTTCTGGGCGAGCGTCGACAGGTCACGGTTGAGGTAGAGCCGCTCGAAGCGGTCGGCGAGGCCCTCGTAGTCGATGTCCCGCGCGCCGCCGGTGTTGTTGACGTTGACCTTCTTGCTGCCGCCGCCGCGCAGCAGGAACTCCCGCTCGGCGGCGGTGAATTCACCGACCGGCTTGTGGGTGTCCAGGTCGGTGGTGTTCGTGTACGTCTGGCCCTGCCAGGTCCCCGCGGCGAACGGCGGGAAGAGGACCGCGCCGTCCGCCAGGGACTTGGCGGGGTCGAGGATGCGGCCGTAGTCGGGCCGCACCGTGCGCCCGAGGCCGTCGCACTCGGGACACATGCCCGACGGGTCGTTGAACGAGTACGCGGTCGCCCCTCCCGCGCTGGGTGTGCCGTGCCGGGAGAACAGCACCCGGATCACCGAGTAGATGTCGGTCATCGTGCCCACCGTCGAGCGGGAGTGACCGCCGATCGGCTTCTGGTCGACGACGATCGCGGGCGAGAGGTCCTCGATGGTGTCCGCGTGCGGCCGCTCGTACTTGGGCAGCCGGTTGCGGACGAACCAGGTGAAGGTCTCGTTCAGCTGGCGCTGCGACTCGACCGCGATCGTGTCGAACACGACCGACGACTTGCCGGACCCGGAGACCCCGGTGAAGACCGTCAGACGGCCCTTCGGGATGCGCAGGCTCACCTCCTTGAGGTTGTTCTCGCGGGCCCCTGCGATGGTGATGAACTGGTGGCTGAGCTGGTCCATGCCGCCGAAGCTAGCCCGAATACCCGACAGCTTCTGTCTTCTTTTCCTGGGTGATCTCGGTCAGTTCTCCGTCCAGGCGCAGCCACCGCGTGATGCCGATGGACTCCAGGAACGGCAGGTCGTGGCTGGCCACGATCAGCGCGCCCCGGTAGGACTCCAGGGCCGTGGAGAGCTGTTTCACGCTCGCCATGTCGAGGTTGTTCGTCGGCTCGTCGAGCATCAGGAGCTGCGGCGCGGGCTCCGCGAGCAGCAGCGCCGCGAGCGCCGCGCGGAACCGCTCGCCGCCCGACAGGGTCGCCGCCCGCTGATCGGCCTTGGCCCCCTTGAACAGGAACCGGGCGAGCCGCGCCCTGACGCGGTTGTTGGTCGCGTCGGGAGCGTACGCCCGTACGTTCTCGACGACGGTCAGCTCGTCGTCGAGCACGTCGAGGCGCTGCGGCAGGAACCGCATCGGCACATGGGTGAGGGCCTCGCCTGAGACCGCCGCGAGCTCCCCGGCGATCGTACGGAGCAGCGTGGTCTTGCCCGCGCCGTTGCGCCCGATCAGCGCGATCCGCTCGGGGCCGCGCAGCTCGAACCCGCCCTTCACCCGGGCGCCGTAGCACAGTTCGAGGTCGCTGAGGGTGAGCACGGTGCGCCCCGGGTGGACCAGGGTGTGCGGCAGGTCGACGCGGATCTCGTCGTCGTCCCGCACCGCGTCGACGGCGTCGTCGAGGCGCTCCTTGGCCTCGGCGAGCTTCTCCTGGTGCATGATGCGGTGCTTGCCCGCCGACTCCTGCGCGGCCCGCTTGCGCGTGCCCGCGACGATCTTCGGCAGACTCCCGCTGTCCTGGATCTTCTGGCCGTACCGCTTGCGGCGGGCCAACTTGACCTGGGCGTCGGCCAGATCGCGCTTCTGCTTGCGCAGATCGGACTCGGCGACGCGCACCATGCGCTCCGCCGCCTCCTGTTCGACGGCGAGGGCCTCCTCGTAGGCGGAGAAGTTGCCGCCGTACCAGGTGACCTCGCCCTCGCGCAGATCGGCGATCTGGTCGACGAGGTCGAGGAGCTCACGGTCGTGACTGACCACGACCAGGACCCCGGACCACGCCTCGACGGCCGCGTACAGGCGCCGACGGGCGTACAGGTCAAGGTTGTTGGTGGGTTCGTCGAGCAGCAGTACGTCGGGCCTGCGCAGCAGCAGCGCGGCCAGGCGCAGCAGCACCGACTCGCCGCCGGACACCTCGCCCGACGTGCGGTCGAGGCCGATGTGGCCGAGCCCCAGCTGGTCGAGGGTGGCGCGGGCGCGCTCCTCGACGTCCCAGTCGTCGCCGACCGCGGTGAAGTGCTCCTCGGCGGCGTCGCCCGCCTCGATGGCGTGCAGGGCGGCGCGCCGCTCGGCGATGCCGAGCACCTCGTCGACGCGCAGACCGGTGTCCAGGGTGACGTTCTGCGGCAGGTAGCCGACCTCGCCGGTGACCTTGACGGCCCCTTCGGAGGGCTTCAGCTCACCGGCGATCAGCTTCAACAGGGTGGACTTTCCCGACCCGTTGGCGCCGATGAGACCGGTCCTGCCGGTGCCGAAGGCCACCTGGAGTCCGTCGAAGACACCGGTGCCGTCCGGCCAGCCGAAGGTGAGCGACGTACAGGTGAGGGAGAGGGGGGATGTTGACATACGGGCCTCGCGGTTGCGTGGTGTGGAGCGCGGTCAGGGGCAACGCGTTCGAGACACCGCGGCGGGGTGAGGCCGGAAAGAGGAAAGGCCTGTGCCGGGGGACGGGACGGCTCGGATGCCGAGGTCGCACAACGACGTACACAGCGGTGAAAGCTGTGTGACGCGGTGTCTCATGACCTCAGACGAGCAACGTCCTTCTCCTATCGACGGCAACAGAACCGTTGTACACCGTAGGGAAGGGCCCGCGGGCGTGTCAACGTCTTATCGTGGGCCCCGCCCCGCCCCGCCCCGCCCCGCCCACGCCCCGCCCGCCTTGGCGATCGGCACGAGGAGGCGCTGTGCACCACGGAACGCAGTCACTGCCCGCCAGGCTCTTCCTGCTGGCCTGGAACACGCACCGGGGCAAGATCACCGGTGCGCCCGATCTGCACCTGGCGGTCAGGGCGGGCGCGCTCGCCGAACTCGCCCAGCGCGGCCTGCTCTTCGAGCGGGACCGCATCGTCACCCCGGTCGTCGGCGCCCGCATCGGCGACACGGCGCTCGACGCCCTCGCCGAACTCGTCGAGCAGTCCCGGCCGCGCACCTGGCGGGGCTGGATGACGCACCGCTCGCGCGGCACCCTGAGCGCGGTCCGCGACCAGCTGATCGCGCACGGCTATCTGCGGGCGGAGCGCGGCCGGGTCCTCGGTCTCTTTCCCGCCCGGCGCTACGTCCTGGAGCGGGTGGGGCACGTCGAAGTGCTGCAAGCGGAGGCACTCGCGGTGCTGCACGGCAAGCAGCCGGTCGCCGAGGTGTCCGAGTCCGACGCGGCCCTGGTCGTGTGCGCGGCCACCGGCAAACTGCGCACGGTCGTCACGGGCAAGGACCGCAGGCGCTACCGGGACAGGCTCGACGAGCTGACGGAGCGGGCCGGTGGCGCGTCGTCGGAGCTGCGGACGCTGATGGAGAACCTCCGCAAGGCACTCGCGTCGGCCGTGTCGTCGGCCGAGGCGGCCCGTGCGTCGGGCGGGGGAGGCTGAGGCCGGACGCGGGAGCGGGGAGGGCGCGCGACAGGGGTGGCTGCGTCAGGCCCGGGGGCGCGGGCCCGTGGCGGTGGTGGTCAGCACGCGTCGCGCATCAGCTCGGCGAGGTCCTGGTCCAGGTCGACGTACAGGTGCTCCTGGCCGACGGGGACCAGGTCCATGGTGCGGTGCAGGAAGTGGCGGAGCTCGCCGGTGCGCACGTGGACGATCGCGGTGCCCTCGGGCGCGTGGAACTCCACGACCGTGCGGTCGAAGCCGTAGGGGCGCACGCGGACGTCGCCGTCGCCGACCGCCCGCTCCACCCCGTGGGTCAGCAGTTCACGGGCGAAGGTCCAGTAGACCTCCACGCCCTCCAGGGTCGCGGGCGCGGGAAAACTCATGCGTACGGCGAAGGGGTCCCGCTGGTCGTAGTGGAGTGTCGCGGGAATGGTCGGCATCCGCGGCGCGGCGGCGACGAGGCGGGCCTCTACGGCTTGCTCGATGACGGTGGACAACGCCTGCTCCCTCACTGACTGCTTGACGACTGGGGTCGGGCACTTGAATAGACGACGGAATGACGAGATCCGTGCACACGGAGAGCGGGTGAGACCGAGTGACCTCTGTCACCGCGACACCGTGGAGCCGCCCACGGTTCCCTGCGATCATCGACGGGGGGATGCCTTCCGGCCATCTGGACGAGGCCCGGCGAGTCGGCTAGCTTCGCCCGCCATGAGGGGCATGGGGAAGTCGAAGTCATTGAGGCGCACGGTGCTCGTGGGACTGTGCGGCGCCGCACTGGCGGGGGCCGCGCTCGCGCCGCCCGCCGCCGCTCTCGCGGACGGGGGCGGGGCCGGGGGACCGGCCCCGAAACGGGCGCTGAGCTGGCAACTCAAGGAGAGCGGGAGCGACGCGCGGTTCCGCGGCCTGGCCGCCGTGAGCCCGCGCTCGGCCTGGGTGGCCGGTACCAAGGGCACCGTCCTGCGTACGTCCGACGGCGGTGAGACCTGGCGCGATGTCTCCCCGCCGGGCGCCTCCGCGCTCGAATTCCGGGACGTGGAGGCCTTCGACGGCCGCCGCGCCGTGGTGCTCGCCATCGGCGAGGGCGA
Source organism: Streptomyces kanamyceticus (assembly GCF_008704495.1). Taxonomy (NCBI): domain Bacteria; kingdom Bacillati; phylum Actinomycetota; class Actinomycetes; order Kitasatosporales; family Streptomycetaceae; genus Streptomyces; species Streptomyces kanamyceticus. Next base: position 1,242,581 of record NZ_CP023699.1, on the reverse strand, counting down.
GGCCTCGCGGGTGCTGCGCACCGAGGACGGCGGAGCGACCTGGACGGAGTCCTTCCGCAACACCGACGCCAAGGCGTTCTACGACTGCATGACCTTCTTCGACCGCCGCCACGGCCTTGCCATGAGCGACCCGGTCGACGGCAAGTACCGCGTGCTGTCCACCGCCGACGGCGGCCGTTCCTGGAAGGTGCTTCCGAACACCGGCATGCCTGCCGCGCAGGAGGGCGAGTCCGCCTTCGCGGCGAGCGGCCAGTGCCTGGTGAGCTCGGGGCCGCGCGACGTGTGGCTGGCCACCGGAGGAGCGGCACGCGCGCGTGTGCTGCATTCCGCGGACCGGGGCCTGACGTGGACGGCGACCGACGCGCCGATCCCGGCGGGCGACCCGGCCCGCGGCGTCTTCGGGCTCGCGTTCCGCGACCGTACGCACGGGATCGCGGTCGGCGGCGACTACCGGGCCGACCAGCCGTCCCCGAAGGCGGCGGCGGTGACGGGGAACGGCGGCCGTGACTGGGACCCGTCGGACCGGCCGCCGCCCGCCTACCGCTCGGGCGTCGTCTGGTTGCCGCACAGCCGCTCCACGGCGCTCGCGGTCGGCCCGACCGGCACCGACGTCACGAAGGACGGCGGGCGCACCTGGCGGACGGTCGACACCGGGTCGTACGACACGGTCGACTGCGCCGGGAGCCGGGGCTGCTGGGCCGCGGGCGAGAAGGGGCGGATCGCGCGCCTGGAGAGGCGCTGAGCGCCCCGTAAGGGGCGCGGGGCTGTATCAATCCGCGGCTCCGCCGCGGGGCGCGACCAGCCCCCACCGGCCCGCAGGTCAAGGGCCGCACCTCCAGCGGACTACGCAGGCAACTGCTCACGGTACGCGCCGAGTCCAGGCGCCGTCTTCGTCGCGATGAACTCGGTGATGCGGTACTCGCAGACCCCGGCGACCGTGAACGGGTCCGTTGCGGCGATCTCCTCGATCCGCGCGCGGTCGTCCGCGACGGCGATGATCACGCCGCCGTCGCGCGGGTTCTTGCGCCCGGACGCGATGAAGACACCGGCCGCGTACAGCTCGTCGAGCCATGCCACGTGGGCCTGCAGCTGCTCGTCGACGGCGGAGACGGGCGCGGTGTAGGTCAATTCGAGAATGAACATGATCGTGAGGCTACCGGGCTGCTCACGGCACCCGGCCGGGGCGTCGGGCCGCCGGGGCGTCAGGCGGCGCGGGCTCCCGGCGCGCGGACCATGAAGACGTCGACCGGGTCCTCGCTCTCCACCGTGAAGCCGTGCCGCTCGTAGAGCCTGCGGGCGGCGCTGCCCTGAAGGACGTTGAGGCGCACGGTCGTGCCCTCGGCGTCGGTGCGCCGCAGGAGCGTGCCGAGGACGGCCGAGCCGATGCCCCGCCCCTGGACCCGCGGGTCCAGGAAGAAGTGTTCGAGCCAGTGCGCGGAATCGGTGGGGCGCAGGGCGACGCAGCCGACAAACGCGCCGTCCGACTCGATCACCGAGGTCTGCTCGGCGCGGAAGGCGTCCCGGAAGCGCTGGCGCACGCGGTGCGGATCGAACCTGCCGAGCCGCTCCAGGTCGGGCCGCATCACCACGGCCCGCAGCTCGACGATCGTCTCCATGTCCGCGGTCCCGGCGGAGCGCAGTGCCCATCCCATGATCCAAGTATCCAGAGGGGCACAGGGGGGCAGTGCGCCGGGTACGGGGAAGCCCGGGTCAGGCGCGTTCCGTCCGGTGTTCGGGGGCCAGGACCGCCCACAGCTGCTTGTCATGGCGTGCGCCGTCGTAGGGCCAGGCGCTCCGGCGTACGCCCTCCAGCGTCATGCCCAGGCGCTTGGCCACCGCGGAGCTGCGGTCGTTGTCGGCCCGGCAGTGCCACTCGGCGCGGAAAAGACCCCGGGTGGTGAACGCCCAGTCGAGCAGGGTGCGGCAGGCCTCGGTGATCAGGCCGTGGCCCTCGCCCGCGGGCTCCAGCCAGCAGCCGATCTCACAGGTGCCCGACGCGGCGTCGAAGGCCACGAACATCACCCCGCCGATCAGCGTGCCCTCGTGCCAGATGCCGAAGAGGCGGGCCCCGTCGGCGGCCTGGCGCTCCGCGTAGCGGCGCAGGGTGGCCCGTGCCCCCTCCACGTCGTCCGTGACGAAGGCGGGGCCGACCCACGGCCGGATGTGCTCGCGGGCGCGGTCGAGGTGGGCGGCGAACTCCTCGGCGTGCCACGGCTCAAGCGGCCTGAGCTGGGCGTCGTCCCGCAGTGGCACGGAGAACATGGGTGACCTCGCATTCACACAACACACGTTATGAATATGTACGGTAGCAGCATGCCACGCACCAAGGGAGATCACGAGGCCCGCCGTCGCGATGTGTCCGAAGCGGTCTGGCGGGTCCTCGCCACGCACGGATTCGGCGGGCTGACCATGCGCGCCGTCGCCGCCGAGCTCGGCGCGACCACCGGCCTGCTCACGCACTACTTCCCGGCCAAGCGCGACCTGGTCGCCTACGCGCTCGACCTGCTCGCCACCCGCAGCGCCGCGCGGCCCCGGCGGGCGGCGGGCGCGGGGATCGCCGCCGTCCGCGCCGCCCTGCTCGACATCCTGCCGCTGACCGAAGAGGCCGTCGCGAGCAACCGGATCTGGGTTTCTTCCTGGGACGTGGCGCTCGCCGATCCCGAGCTGAGCGCCGCGCACGGCCGCAGGTACGGGCAGAGCAGGGACAAGCTGCGTGACCTGATGGCGGCGGCCCAGGACAGGGGTGAACTGTCCGCCGGGTCCCCGGCGGACCTCGCCGCCGGTGCCCAGTCCTTCGTGCTCGGCCTGGTGGTGCAGGCCCTGTTCAACCCCGACCAGTTCCCGCCGGAACGCCAGACGGAGCTGCTCGACGGCTACCTCGCGGCGCTGGGCTCGCAGCCCTGAACGGGACAGTCGTCCACGGTGACGTACACGACGGGTGAGACGGCGCCGCCACCCGTCATGCGCAGCGCGTTGCGTCCCTTGTAGTCGAGCACGACCCGCATCGCGTACGTCCCGCGCGAGGTCGTGCGCACCGTCGCCGGCAGGTCCACCCACCGCTCGCCCTGCTTCTGCTGGAGGGTGACGGAGGTGCCGGGCGGCAGGTGCCCGGCCGTGCCGAAGACGCGGAACTCCTCCGAGGCCCGCACGGTGCTCCGGGTGGCCTGGGCGGTGAGCGTCGGACGGGGAGCCGCCGCCGTGCCCGTGCCCGTGGCCGCGGCCGGTTGCGGGGGCGGGTCCGTGACGGGGCGGGGCGTCGCCGCCGCCGGTCCGGCCAGGGCGCCGAGGAGTACGGCCGTGGCCGCGATGGCGGAGAGGGCGGAGAGGGAGGCGTACTTCTTGTGGTTCATGGTCAACGTGCCGTCCAGGCCTAGACGCGGATCGTATGCCGCCTCAACATAGGCAAGACGTGCCGAAACGTAGGTGAGACGTGCCGAATCATGATGAATCGACTCGCTCTGACATCCCGGATCCCCCATTGCGCGAACTGGTGTGTGTCACGCCACTGTTGGCACGTAGGTTGTGCGAGGAACGATTCAGGCCACGGTGGAGAGACGGACGGGAACCATGACCGACCACGCGACAACGCCCGGACCCGCGGCGGCACATCAGAGCATCGACACCTCGGTGCCGCACTCCGCCCGGATCTGGAACTACTGGCTGGGCGGGAAGGACAACTACCCCGTCGACGAGGCGGCGGGCGACGCCTACAGCGCCCTCTTCCCCGGCATCGTCACCGTCGCCAGGAGCAGCCGCGCCTTCCTGCGCCGCACCATCACGCACCTGGTCACCGAGGCGGGCATCCGGCAGTTCCTGGACATCGGCACCGGCCTGCCGACCGTCGACAACACCCACGAGGTCGCCCAGCGGCTCGCGCCCGAGGCCCGGATCGTCTACGTCGACCACGACCCGATGGTCCTTGCGCACGCCCGCGCCCTGCTGACGTCCACCCCCGAGGGCGCGACCGCCTACGTCGACGCCAGCCTGTCGGATCCGGACCGCATCCTGGCGTCCGCCGCCGAGACGCTGGACCTCACCCGCCCCACCGCCCTGATCCTCAGCAACATCCTCGGCCACATGGCCGACTACGACCAGGCGCGGGACATCGTCCGGCGCCTGGTGGACGCGCTGCCTTCCGGCAGCTACCTGGTCATCAACGACGGTTCGCGGGGCATCGACGCCGCCTACGAAGCGGCCCAGGACGGCTACAACGCGTCCGGCGCGGTGCCCTACTTCCTGCGCCCCGTCGACCAGATCGCCGCCTTCTTCGACGGCCTCGAACTCCTCGAACCCGGCGTCGTCTCGGTGCCGTGCTGGCGGCCCGACGCCGACGCCGAGGCCGCCGAGCCCATCGGGGAGCACGGCGGCCTGGCCTTCAAGCGCTGACGAGACGCGGCGCCTAGTTGGTGATCTCGATCTTGCCGTTCGCCGCCTCGGGGGCACCGTCGGCGGCGGGCTTCGCCGACTCCGCCGAGGCGCCGCGCGCTCCTCCGGTGATGCCCTTGAGGAGCTGCGCGAGGTCGACTCCCGTGGTGGAGTTGAGGAGTTCGACGCCCTGGGCGACGTTGTCGGCGACCGTACGGGAGAGCTGGCTCGCGCCGTCCGTGGAGATCACCGTCATCTTGTCGATCGCGCTGAGCGGCTCGGACGCCTTGGCCACCACGCTCGGCAGGACCTCGACGAGCATCTGCAGGACCGCGGCGTCGCCGTACTGCGTGAACGCGTCCGCCTTCTTGAGCATCGCCTCGGCCTCCGCGGCGCCCTTCGCGCCGATCGCGGCGGCCTCGGCCTCACCCTCCAGGCGTACGGCGTCGGCGAGCGCGGCACGCTGCGCCTTCTCGCCCTCACCGGTGAGCCTGGCCCGCTCCGCGTCCGCCTCGGCCTGCTTGACCAGGCCGATCCTGCGGGCCTCGGCCTCCTGCTCGGCCTGGTAGCGCGCGGCGTCGGCGGGCTTGCGGACCTGGGTGTCCAACTCGCTGTCGGTCAGCGCCGCCTGGCGCTTGGCGACCTTCTCCTGCTCGGTGAGGACCTCCTGCTGGCGCGCCGCCTCGGCGAGCGGACCCGCGGCCCCGGCCCGCGCCGACGCCTCGTCCGTCTCGGCCTTGATCTCGGCCTGCTTGAGGTAGAAGGTCCGCTGGGCGACCGCGATCTCCTCCTCGGCCTTCAGCCGCGCCTGCTCCGCGGCCCTGCGCGCCACGGCCTCCGCGATGTCGGCCTCCTGCTTGGCACGGGCCGCCTCGGGGCGCCCGAGGTCCTCCAGGTAGGAGCCCTCCGTGGTGATGTCCTGGATCTGGAAGGCGTCCAGGACCAGGCCCTGCCCGGAGAGGCTGGCCTCCGCCTCCTCGGCGACCTGCCCGGCGAACGCGGCGCGGTCACGGATGATGTCCTCCACCGACATGCGCCCCACGATGGAGCGCAGCGCGCCGGAGAGCACCTCCTGGGTGAAGCCGACGATGCCGTCCTGCTGCACCAGGAAGCGCTGGGCCGCGGCCCTGATCGAGTCCTCGGTGCCGCCGACCTTGACGATGGCGACGCCTTCGAGGTTGGCCTTCACGCCGCGCAGCGTCACCGCGCCGCGCACCGCGATCGGGATGTGCCGCGAGGAGAGGTCGAGCGTGAACTTCTGCTGCACGAACGGCACGACGAAGACACCGCCGCCGACCACGACCTTCTGACCGCTGTTGTCGGTCATCACGCGGCCGGTGTCGGGGTCGGTGGACCGCTTGCCGCGCCGCCCGGTCACGATGAAGGCCTCGCTGGGCCCCGCGACCTTGTAGCGGGTGATGACGACGAGCGCCAACAGGACGAGGAGTACGACGACTCCGATGACGGCGATCAGGACTGGACTCATGCGAATTCCCCCCTGCCTCCCGGGGGACGGCAGATCGGTTGCGTACATCTACATCTTTTGGTTGCGGCGCGGCGGACGCGGAGGTCAGCGCTCCACGGGCCGTACGGCCACCGAGGTCGGTGACAGCGCCTGGTCGACCCAGATCTCGGTGCCCCGCGCCACGGCGACGGAGCTGCGGGCCGAGAACTTCACCGGCTGGCCCGCGAGACGAAGGAGCACCTCGCCGTAGCCGTCGGCGGGAATGGCGGTGACCACCGCGCCCGCGCTGCCCACGAGGTCGTCGCCGTTGGGCGTGCGCGCGGTCTGGTCGCGCATCAGGGCGCGGGTGACCTTCCAGGTCAGCCATGCCGCACCGGTACCGGCGGCGACGCCCACGACGGTGGCGGGCGCCGCGCCGATCCCGGTGGTGCCGAGCGCGATCGCTCCGCCGAAGCCGAGCATCGAGACGAACCCGGCGATGACCGGAAGGGACAGGAGCCCGTCGAAGAGCCCGTCGAGCACTCCCGCTCCGTCGAAGAGCCCTTCGAGCACTCCGTCGAGGACGAGCGAGAGCACCAGCAGCACGATTCCCGTGATGCCGAGAACTAGAAAGACCGTCATCGGATCACGTCCCCCGTTCATGCCGTCCACCTCGGTACGGAGTGATCCTGACACGTCGAGAAGGGTGCGTTCATTGCCGGATCCCGGCAATCTTTACGCGTTCTTGATGCCGGTCGGCCACGGCCGGGCGCGCCAACTAGGCTGATCCGCACCATGACCAGCCATACGCCGCCCTCCGACTGGCCCACCGACGAGCGGACGGCCCGCGCCGTCCAGGACGAACTGCGTACCCGCGTCGTCCTCGACGAGCCGGGCCCCGCGCCGGGCCGGGGGCACGTCACCGGCGTGGACGTCGCCTACGACGACGAGCGGGACATCGTCGCGGCCGCCGTCGTCGTCCTCGACGGCGCCACGCTCGACGTCGTGGAGCAGGCCACCGCCGTCGGCACGGTGGCCTTCCCGTACGTGCCGGGCCTGCTCGCCTTCCGCGAGATCCCGACGGTCCTCGCGGCCCTCTCCGAACTGAACTCCGACCCCGGACTCGTCGTCTGCGACGGCTACGGCATCGCGCACCCGCGCCGCTTCGGCCTCGCGAGCCACCTCGGCGTGCTGACCGGACTGCCCACCATGGGCGTCGCCAAGAACCCCTTCACCTTCTCGTACGAGCCTCCGGCGGCGCCCAGGGGAAGCGCGTCGCCGCTGCTCGCGGGCGCGGAGGAGGTCGGCAGGGCGCTGCGCACCCGCGAGGACGTCAAGCCGGTGTTCGTCTCGGTGGGCCACCGCGTGAGCCTGGCCAACGCCTGCGCCCAGACGTTGGGCCTGACCCCGCGCTACCGGCTGCCGGAGTCGACGCGGCGCGCGGACGCGCTGTGCCGGGCGGCGCTGCGCCAGGCGGTCGGGGCCTGACGCGGCCGGGGCCCCGCGGCCCTAGCGAACCGCCGCGACCCGGAAGCCGATGCCCGCGGCGTCGAGCCGGGCGAGCAGCGCGTCGCCCATGGCCACCGCCGTGGTGACCTGCCCGGCCGTCGGGGGCAGTTCGTCGAGCGCCAGGCAGAGCGCCGACTCGGCGAGGATCTTCGCCGTCTCGTCGTACCCCGGGTCGCCGCCCGAGACCTCGGTGTAGACCCGCGTGCCACCGCCCTCGCCGACGAACCGCACCGAGAACCACGACTTGGCGCGGCGCTCCTCGCTCGGCCCGTCGCCGGGCTTGAGGCGGTCGGACAACCAGCGCCGCGCGGGCGGCAGTTGAGCCGCGGCGAGCACACCGGCAAGCGCCGCGGTGCCGCCGATCGCGACCGGCAGCGTCTTCACCGCCGCGTAGTGCCGGTAGCGGAAGTCGGGCCCGTACCGTTCGAGTGCCCGCGCCGAGCGCTGCACCACCTGGGGGTCGATGGTCGGCAGCGGCAGGGCCCACGCGCCGACCTCGGCCGCGTAGCGGGGTGCGCTCGGCGGGGCGTACGCCTTGCGCCCCACCAGGCGCGGCTCGTGGCGCCGCCGGTCCTTCGCGGCGGCCAGCATCTGCGGGCCGCGCCCGAACTGGTTGAGGGCGGAGGCGAAGGTGCCGCCGGAGAACTGCGCGCCCGCCCGGACGAAACCGTCCACGCGCAGCGGAACCCCCTCGGGCAGCTGCTTGACCGTGAAGTACGCGCCCAGGTCGTGCGGGACCGAGTCGAAGCCACAGGCGTGCACCAGGCGCGCGCCGGTCTCCCGCGCGCGGGTGTCGTGCCGCACGTACATGAGGTCGACGAACTCGGGCTCACCCGTCAGGTCGACGTAGTCCGTGCCCGCCTCCGCGCACGCGGCGACCAGCTCCTTGCCGTACGTCAGGTAGGGACCGACGGTCGTGGCGACCACGCGCGCGTCCCCAGCCAGCTCCCGCAGGCTCTCGGGGTCGGCGACGTCGGCCTGGACCAGCGGGAGTTCGGCGCACCGCGGGTGCCGCTCGGCGAGCCGCTCCCTGAGCCGCTCCAGTTTCTTCGGGTCGCGCCCCGCGACGGCCCAGCGCAGTCCTTCGGGTGCGTGCGCGGCCAGGTACTCCGCGGTCAGCACCCCCACGAAGCCGGTCGCTCCGAAGAGCACGATGTCGTACGGGCGATCGCTTTTCTTGCTCTTCTGGCTGGTCTGGCTGGTCATGGCACCTCTCCACCGTGGGGGCCCGCGCAGTTGTCGGTGGCAGAGGCTAGCGTGCCTGGGCCTGCCCCCCGATCCCACCCCTCGGGGCGCTGCCCCGGACCCCGCTCCTCAAGCGCCGGAGGGGCTGGATTCCTCCGGCGCCGACCGCACCGTGATCCCGTTGCGTGCGAACAGGGCCGCCGTGACGCCGTCGCCCGCCACCAGCTCCCCGCCGAACGACCCGTCGTAGACCGCTCCGCGCCCGCACGAGGGGCTGCGCGGCATCAGCAGCGCCTCCGTGCACCCGCCCGCCCGCGCCGCGGCGAGCGCGCGGTGGGCGCCTGCTACGAACTCGGCCGTCACATCGCGCCCGGTGTCCTCGACGACCCGCGCCCTGCCGTCCAGGACGTCGTGCCCGTCGCCGCCCACGAGCTCGGCCGGGCGGCGCGGCGTCGGCAGGCCGCCCGCGGCCTCCGGGCAGAACGACACGACGTCGCGGCCCGCCACCGCGGCGTCGACCTCGGACGACGCCTTGTCGCGGCCGTCGAAGCGGCACGGCACGCCGCGCAGACACGCGCTGACCAGTACGGAATCCATGCCTGAAGGGTAAGCGCCGCCGAAATTGGCTAAGCGCTTGCTCTTCAGGGGCTTGTGCACAGTGGAACACGTTCTTAGCATCACTGGTGTTACATCAGTTGTGTCATAACGCTGGGGGCTCAATGGCAGTACCGGGCAAGGGCGTTCACGGACCGCTCGCCGGGGTGCGTGTGGTGGAGCTCGCGGGCATCGGGCCAGGGCCGTTCGCCGCCATGCTCCTCGCCGACCTCGGCGCCGATGTCGTACGCGTGGACCGCCCCGGTGGCGGCGGCCTCGCGATCAATCCCGAGTACGACGTCACCAACCGCAACAAACGCTCCGTGATCATTGACCTCAAGGCCGCCGACGGCGCCGACCGGGTCCTCGATCTCGTCGCGCGCGCCGACGTCCTCATCGAGGGCTACCGCCCCGGCGTCGCCGAGCGCCTCGGCGTCGGCCCCGCCGCCTGCCACGCCCGCAACCCCCGGCTCGTCTACGGCCGGATGACCGGCTGGGGCCAGGAGGGGCCGCTCGCGCAGCGCGCCGGGCACGACATCGCGTACATCGCGATCACCGGCACCCTCGGCATGATCGGCAACCCGGACGAGCCGCCCGCGATCCCCGCGAACCTCGTGGGCGACTACGCGGGCGGCTCGCTCTATCTGGTCGTGGGAATCCTCGCCGCGCTGCACCACGCGCGCGTGCACGGCGAGGGGCAGGTCGTGGACGCCGCGATCGTCGACGGTGCGGCCCACCTGTCCGCGATGATCCACGGCATGCTCGCGGCCGGCGGCTGGCAGGACCGGCGCGGCGCCAACCTCCTGGACGGGGGCTGCCCCTTCTACGGCAACTACGAGACCGCCGACGGCGGTTACATGGCCGTGGGCTCCCTGGAGCAGCAGTTCTACGACGAGTTCATCGCGCTGCTCGGCCTCACGGAGACCGCCCCCGCCCGCAAGGACCTGGCCCGCTGGGACGAGCTGCGCACGGCCGTCGCCGCGCGCTTCAAGGAACGTACGCGCGAGGAGTGGACGGCCGTCTTCGAGGGTTCCGACGCGTGCGTGGCGCCCGTGCTCTCGCTGCGCGAGGCGCCGAACCACCCGCACCTCGCCGCGCGCGGCACCTTCACCGACCACGGCGGCATCACCCAGCCCGCCCCCGCGCCGCGCTTCTCCGCGACGCCCACCGAGGTGCGCAGCGGCCCGGCCCGGCCCGGCGCGGACACCGCGGAGGTGGCCCACGACTGGGACGTACCGGCGCTGAACGAGGAGGAACACCACTGATGGAGATCTCGGTACCGCTCGCCTACGCGGGCGACCCGCGCGAAGCCGCCGACGGCGTCGCGGCGCTGGAGGCGGCGGGCCTCGACGCGGTGTGGGTCGCCGAGGCGTACGGCTTCGACTCGCCCACGATCATGGGCTACCTGGCGGCCCGCACCGAACGCATGAGGATCGGCGCCGCCATCCTCAACGTGTACTCGCGCACCCCCGCCCTGATCGCCCAGACCGCCGCGGGGCTCGACGCGATCTCCGGGGGCCGCGCGATCATCGGCCTCGGCGCGTCGGGCCCGCAGGTCGTCGAGGGCTGGCACGGCAGGGCGTACGACAGGCCGATCGGCCGCACCCGCGAGACCATCGAGCTGACCCGCCGCATCCTGCGCCGCGAGGTGATCGACCACCACGGCATCACGGACATGCCGCTGTCTCCGGAGAAGGGCGGCAGACTCGGCAAGCCCCTGAAGATCCTCACCAGGCCGGTGCGCCCCGAAGTCCCGCTGTACGTGGCATCCCTTGGACCCGCGAACGTCCGCATGACGGCAGAGGTCGCCGACGGCTGGCTGCCCACCCTCTTCATCCCGGAAAAGGCCCACCAGGTGTGGGGCGCCGCGCTCGCCGAGGGCAAGGAGAAGCGTGATCCGGCGCTCGGCCCGCTGGAGACCGTCGCCGGGGGACTGCTCGCCATCGGCCCCGACGCGGCGGCCGCACGCGACCTCGCGCGCCCCACGATCGCCCTCTACGTAGGCGGCATGGGAGCCAAGGGGAAGAACTTCTACAACGACGTCGCGGTCGCGTACGGCTACGAGAAGGAGGCCGCGCGCATCCAGGAGCTCTACCTCTCCGGGAAGAAGAAGGAGGCCGAGGCCGCCGTCCCGGACGAGTTCTGCGAGCTCATGTCGCTGTGCGGGCCCGAGAGTTACGTGCGCGAGCGCGTCGAGGCGTTCCGCGCGGCGGGCGTCACCATGCTCAACGTCATCCCGGTCGGCCCCGAACCCGCCAAGTCGATCGCAACCGTCAAGGGCTGGCTCTAGGCCCCAGGAGGCCACGAACAGATGAAACGGCAGATCTTCTCCGCCGAGCACGACGCGTTCCGCGAGACGGTGCGCACCTTCCTCGCCAAGGAGGTGCTCCCGCACTACGAGCAGTGGGAGAAGGACGGCATCGTCTCCCGCGAGGCCTGGCTCGCGGCCGGGAAGCAGGGACTGCTCGGGCTCGCCGTCCCGGAAGAGTACGGAGGCGGCGGCAACGACGACTTCCGCTACTCCGCCGTACTCGCCGAGGAGTTCACGCGCGCGGGCGCCGCCGGGCTCGCCGTCGGGCTGCACAACGACATCATCGGCCCCTATCTGACCTCGCTGGCCACCGACGAGCAGAAGCGGCGCTGGCTGCCCGGCTTCTGCTCCGGCGAGACCATCACCGCCATCGCGATGACCGAGCCGGGGGCGGGCTCCGACCTCCAGGGCATCCGCACCAGCGCCGAGGACCGGGGCGATCACTGGCTGCTGAACGGCTCCAAGACGTTCATCTCGAACGGCATCCTCGCCGACCTCGTCATCGTCGTCGCCAAGACGTCACCCGAGGGCGGCGCGCACGGCCTGTCCCTGCTCGTCGTCGAACGCGGCGCGGAAGGCTTCGAGCGCGGCCGCAACCTCGACAAGATCGGCCAGAAGTCCCAGGACACCGCCGAGCTGTTCTTCAACGACGTACGCGTCCCCAAGGAGAACCTCCTCGGCGAGCTCAACGGCGCCTTCATCCACCTGATGACGAACCTCGCGCAGGAGCGCATGGGCATCGCCGTCGCGGGGATCGCCGCCGCCGAGCACCTCCTGGAGATCACCACGACGTACGTCAAGGAGCGCGAGGCCTTCGGGCGGCCGCTCGCCAAACTGCAGCACGTCCGCTTCGAGATCGCGGAGATGGCCACCGAGTGCGCCGTCACCCGTACGTTCCTCGACCGGTGCATCGTCGATCACTCGAACGGGGAACTCGACGCGACGCACGCGTCGATGGCGAAGTGGTGGGCCACGGAGCTGCAGAAGCGGGTCGCCGACCGGTGCCTGCAACTGCACGGCGGCTACGGCTACATGAGTGAGTACCGCGTCGCCAGGGCCTTCACCGACGGGCGCATCCAGACCATCTACGGGGGCACGACCGAGATCATGAAGGAGATCATCGGTCGTTCCCTCCTCGGCTGACTCTCCGGAACCGCTCGTCTCCAGGACCGTTCGGCTCCAGGACCGTTCGTCTCCAGAACTCCCGCTACCAGAAACCCTCGAAAGGCACGCGTGTGACCACCGAAGCGTACGTATACGACGCGATCCGCACCCCGCGCGGACGCGGCAAGGCCAACGGCGCCCTGCACGGCACCAAGCCGATCGATCTCGTCGTCGGCCTGATCCACGAGATCCAGGCCCGCTTCCCGGGCCTCGACCCGGCCGCCATCGACGACATCGTGCTCGGTGTGGTCGGTCCCGTCGGCGACCAGGGCTCCGACATCGCGCGCATCGCGGCGATCGCCGCGGGACTGCCCGACACGGTCGCGGGCGTCCAGGAGAACCGCTTCTGCGCCTCGGGCCTCGAAGCCGTCAACCTGGCCGCGATGAAGATCCGTTCGGGCTGGGAGGACCTGGTCCTCGCGGGCGGCGTCGAGTCCATGTCGCGGGTGCCGATGGCCTCCGACGGCGGCGCCTGGTTCAACGACCCGATGACCAACTGGGACACCAACTTCGCGCCGCAGGGCATCGGCGCCGACCTGATCGCCACCGTCGAGGGCTTCTCGCGGCGCGACGTCGACGAGTACGCGGCGCTCTCCCAGGAGCGCGCGGCCGCCGCCTGGAAGGACGGCCGCTTCGCCAGGTCCGTCGTGCCGGTCGAGGACCGCAACGGCCTCGTCGTCCTCGACCACGACGAGCACCTGCGCCCCGGCACCACCGCCGACTCCCTCGCCAGGCTCAAGCCGTCCTTCAAGGACATCGGCGACCTGGGCGGCTTCGACGCGGTGGCGCTGCAGAAGTACCACTGGGTCGAGCAGATCGACCACGTCCACCACGCGGGCAACTCCTCCGGCATCGTCGACGGTGCCTCGCTGGTCGCCGTCGGCACGAAGGAGGTCGGCGAGCGCTACGGGCTGACCCCGCGCGCCCGGATCGTCTCCGCCGCCGTCTCCGGCTCCGAGCCGCTGATCATGCTGACCGGGCCCGCGCCCGCCACGCGCAAGGCGCTCGCCAAGGCGGGGCTCACCATCGACGACATCGATCTCGTCGAGATCAACGAGGCGTTCGCGGCGGTCGTGCTGCGCTTCGTCAAGGACATGGGCTTGTCCCTGGACAAGGTGAACGTCAACGGTGGCGCGATCGCGCTGGGACATCCGCTCGGCGCGACCGGGGCGATGATTCTGGGCACGCTCGTGGACGAACTGGAGCGGAGGGACCTTCGGTACGGGTTGGCCACGTTGTGCGTGGGCGGGGGCATGGGTATCGCCACGATCGTGGAACGGCTGTAGGGCATCGCGCCGTAGGGGCTGGGGCGCGCCGCCGACCGCGGGTGCTTCGTGGTTGCGCGCGCAGTTCCCCGCGCCCCTGAAGGCGCACTCCGTGCGCCTCATGAGGCGCGGCGCAGCCGCGAGCCTCAGGGGCGCGGGGAACTGCGCGACCAGCCCCCACCCACCCGCAGTCGGCCACGAAACGGCACCGCCCACCCCAGTAGCCGCACCCCGCCCACAACAGACTTCACGGAGACCGCACCATGACGCAGAGTTCAACCATCCGCTGGGAACAGGACGAAACCGGCATCGTCACCCTCGTCCTCGACGACCCCAACCAGTCCGCGAACACCATGAACCAGGCGTTCAAGGACTCCATCGCGGCGATCGCCGACCGCGCCGAGGCCGCCGTCCAGGCCGACAAGGACGCGATCCGCGGCTTCATCTACACCTCCGCCAAGAAGACCTTCTTCGCGGGCGGCGACCTCAAGGACATGATCAAGGTCGGCCCGGAGAACGCACAGCAGGCGTTCGACACGGGCACCGCGATCAAGAACTCGCTGCGCCGCATCGAGACCCTCGGCAGGCCCGTGGTCGCCGCCATCAACGGCGCGGCGCTCGGCGGCGGTTACGAGATCGCCCTCGCATCGCACCACCGCGTCGCCCTCGACGCACCCGGCTCCAAGATCGGCCTGCCCGAGGTCACCCTGGGCCTGCTGCCCGCGGGCGGCGGCGTCACCCGCACCGTACGCCTCATGGGCATCACCGACGCGCTCCTGAAGGTGCTGCTCCAGGGCACCCAGTACAACCCGAAGCGCGCCCTGGAGAACGGCCTCGTCCACGAACTGGCCGCCACGCCCGAGGAGATGATCGAGAAGGCCCGCGCCTTCATCGACGCCAACCCCGAGTCGCAGCAGCCGTGGGACAAGCCCGGCTACCGCATCCCCGGCGGCACCCCGGCCCACCCGAAGTTCGCGGCGAACCTGCCCGCGTTCCCCGCCAATCTCAAGAAGCAGACGGCGGGCGCTCCCTACCCGGCCCCGCGCAACATCATGGCGGCGGCCGTCGAGGGCTCCCAGGTCGACTTCGAGACCGCGTTGACCATCGAGGCCAGGTACTTCACCGAGCTGGTCACCGGGCAGATCGCCAAGAACATGATCCAGGCGTTCTTCTTCGACCTCCAGGCCGTCAACTCCGGCGCCAACCGCCCCAAGGGCATCGAGCCGAAGACCGTACGCAAGGTCGCCGTGCTCGGCGCGGGCATGATGGGCGCGGGCATCGCCTACTCGTGCGCACGCGCGGGCATCGACGTGGTCCTCAAGGACGTCTCCGCCGAGGCCGCGGCCAAGGGCAAGGCCTACTCCGAGAAGCTCTGCGCCAAGGCGGTCGCCAAGGGGCGTACGAGCCAGGACAAGGCGGACGCGCTGCTCGCCCGCATCACGCCGACCGCGGACCCCCAGGCGCTCGCGGGCTGCGACGCCGTGATCGAGGCGGTCTTCGAGGACACCTCGCTCAAGCACAAGGTGTTCCAGGAGATCCAGCACGTCGTCGAGCCGGACGCGCTCCTGTGCTCCAACACCTCGACGCTGCCGATCACCCAGCTCGCCGAAGGCGTCGAGCGGCCTGTCGACTTCATCGGCCTGCACTTCTTCTCGCCCGTCGACAAGATGCCGCTCGTCGAGATCATCAAGGGCGAGCGGACCGGCGACGAGGCCCTTGCCCGCGCCTTCGACCTGGTGCGCCAGATCAACAAGACGCCGATCGTCGTCAACGACTCGCGCGGCTTCTTCACCTCGCGCGTCATCGGGCACTTCATCAACGAGGGCGTCGCGATGGTCGGCGAGGGCATCGAGCCCGCCTCCGTCGAGCAGGCCGCGGCCCAGGCGGGCTACCCGGCGAAGGTCCTCTCCCTCATGGACGAGCTGACGCTCACGCTGCCCCGCAAGATCCGCAACGAGACCAGGCGCGCGGTCGAGGAGGCGGGCGGCAGCTGGGCGGGCCACCCCTCGGACACCGTCATCGACCGCATGGTCGACGAGTTCGAGCGGCCCGGCAGGAGCGGGGGAGCGGGCTTCTACGACTACGAGGACGGCAGGCGCGGCAAGCTCTGGCCGGGCCTGCGCGAGCACTTCACCAAGCCCGGGTACGAGATCCCGTTCGAGGACATGCAGGAGCGGATGCTCTTCTCCGAGGCGCTCGACACCGTGCGCCTGGTGGAGGAGGGCGTCCTCACGTCGGTGGCCGACGCCAACATCGGCTCCATCTTCGGCATCGGCTTCCCCGGCTGGACCGGCGGCGTCCTGCAGTACATCAACGGCTACGAGGGCGGCCTCACCGGCTTCGTGGCACGCGCGCGGGAGCTCTCTGAGCGTTACGGGGATCGGTTCCTGCCGCCCGCACTGCTCGTGGAGAAGGCGGAAAAGGGGCTCAAGTTCACCGACGAGTGACATGTGCCCCGTAAGGGGCGCGGGGCTGTGACATGTGCGGCTCCGCCGGGGCGCGCTCAGCGCGCGAAGAGCCGCAGTCGCGTCTGCCGGGTTGCTCGGCAGACGCGACTGCGGCTGTTCTCTGGTTGCGCGCGCAGTTCCCCGCGCCCCTGACGGGGCTAGTCCTCCTTGAGCCAGCCGCGCAGTTCCTCCTTGAGCGAGCGTTGGAACGCCGTCACCAGGGCCTGCACCACCATCGGCTGCATGTGGGCCGAGAGCGACCGCATCGCCGCGACGTGCTCGGGGTCCGACTCGCGCTCGCGGTAGGGGCTCCACACCTCGTCGCGGAACAGCCGCGACAACTCGTGCGCGGCCGAACGGGTGTGCTCCATCAGGACCGTGCGCGCCGCCAGGATCGTCTCGTGCGCGATGGGCACGTCGAGCAGCTGCACGCCCAGGCGCAGCAGGCCCGGATCCACGCGGTAGGTCTCCGGGGTCTGGGTCCGCGCGGTCACCCCCATCGCCGTGAGGCGGTCCAGGTCCGCCTCGGCGAGGGGCCTGCCCGCCCTGCGCTCCAGCTCGGCGCGTGACACGTCCTCGGCCGCGTCCGGCGCCCAACTCGCCACCAGTGCGCGGTGGATGGCCAGGTCGTGCGCGCTCAGGTCCGCGGGCAGCTGCTCCAGGTAGCGTTCGATCGCGGCCAGCGTCATGCCCTGGAGCTGGAGCTCCTCGATGAGGGCGAGGCGGGACAGGTGCCCGGGGCCGTAGTGGCCGACCCGGCGCGGGCCGATCACCGGGGGCGGCAGCAGCCCCTTGGTGCTGTAGAAGCGGATGGTGCGGACCGTGACGCCCGCGCGGGCGGCCAGTTCGTCGACGGTGAGCGTCGGCTCCTCGGTGTCCGTCGTCATGGCGGCGCCCTCCTGTGCATCAATCCGGTTCAACAGTATTGCTGGCACACCAGTGTTGTGAAACCCTCCGGGCCAGTCACTTGCTCCTCACGCAGGCATCCGCTCACGCATCCGCTCACGCTCAGCCGATGGCGCCAGGAGGCGGTCATGACCACGATTCCGCGACTCCCCGGGGACCTCGCCGACAGCACGCTCCCCGCCCTGCTGCTCCGCAATGCCGAGGAGCACGGAGATCTTCCCGCCCTTTCCTGGCGGTCCGCGGAGGAGTGGACGACGCTCAGCTGGCGCGAGGTGCGGCGCAAGGTCGCCGTCCTCGCCGCCGGATACCAGGCACTGGGCGTCGAACGCGGCGAGCACGTCCTGATGATGATGGGCAACCGCCCCGAGCACTGGCTGAGCGACCTCGCCCTGACCCACCTGGGCGCCGTCCCGGTGTCCGTCTACGGCACCGCGGCGCCCGAACAGGTCGCGCACATCGTCCGGC
Organism: Streptomyces kanamyceticus; assembly: GCF_008704495.1. NCBI lineage: Bacteria > Bacillati > Actinomycetota > Actinomycetes > Kitasatosporales > Streptomycetaceae > Streptomyces > Streptomyces kanamyceticus. The sequence goes on along the minus strand of NZ_CP023699.1, from coordinate 1,224,926 downwards.
ACAGCCGCGCCCGCTTCGCGATCGTCGAGGGCGCCCGCGAACTGCCGCGCTGGGAGCCCCTGTTGACCGACGTCGCGGGCCCGCTGGAGCGGCTCGTCGTGGTGGAGGCCGCCGACGCGGGCGGCCACCGTACGTACGGCTCCCTGTACGCCAGCGGCGGCCGCCTCTTCGACCCCGACGCCTTCGAGAAGGCGTGGCGAGAGGGCCGGGCCACCGATGCACTGACCGTCGTCTACACCTCGGGCACCACCGGCGACCCCAAGGGCGTCCGCCTCACCCATCGCAACGTCGTCCTCAACGGCGTAGCCCTGGACGCCGTCACCGATTTCCCCGAGCACGCCGGGCACATCTGCTACCTGCCCTTCGCGCACATCGCGGAGCGCATGCTCGGCATCTACCTGCCGGTCCTGCGCGCCGCGCACGCCTACCTGTGCCAGGACCCGGCCCAAGTGGCCGCCACCGTGCGCGAACTGCACCCCTTCCAGTTCTTCGGGGTCCCGCGCGTGTGGGAGAAGCTCACCGCGTCCGTGAAGTCCGCGCTCGCGGATCTGCCCGAGGAGCGGCGGCGGGCTCTCGAAGCGGCGAACGAGACGGCACGCGCGCATGTCGACTGCCGGGAGCGCGGCGAGGAACCGTCCGCCGCTCTCGCGGCGGCGTACCAGGAGGCCAAGGAGCGTGTGCTCGACCCGTTGCTCGCGCTCGCCGGTTTCGACTGCCTGGTGTGGACCGCGAGCGCGGCGGCGCCGATGCCCCTCGACGTGGCCCGCTTCTGGGCGGGCTTCGGCCTGGTGATCATGGACGCGTGGGGCCTCACCGAGACCACCGGTGTCGTCACGTCGAACGGCCCCGACGCGTTCCGCCTCGGCTCGGTGGGCCGCCCCCTCGAAGGCCTGGAGGTGCGCACCGCCGACGACGGCGAGATCCTCGTGCGCGGTGCCACCGTCTTCGACGGCTATCTGCGGCCCGACGGCGGTGTCGAGGACGCCTGCGACGCGGACGGCTGGTTCGCCACCGGTGACATCGGGCGGCTCGACGAGGACGGCTTCCTCTGGCTGACCGACCGTAAGAAGGAGATGATCGTGACCTCGACGGGCAAGAACGTCTCGCCCGCCCTCGTCGAGAACACGCTCAAGGAACACCCCCTGATCGGCCAGGCCCTGGTGCACGGCGACGGCCGCTCCTATCTGGTGGCGCTGCTCGTCCTCGACCCCGAACTGGCACCCGCCTGGGCCGCCGCGCGGGGGATCACCGGTGACCTGATGGACAGCGCGGCCGTACGGGAAGAGGTGGCCCGCGCCGTGGCGGCGGCCAACGCGCGCCTCAACCGCACCGAGCAGATCAAGCGTTACCGCCTCATCGGCGAGGAATGGGGCCCGGAGACCGGCGAGCTGACCCCGTCCCTGAAGCTGCGCCGACGCGTCATCCGCGCCAAGTACGAGCAGGTCATCGATGCCCTGTACACCCCTTGACCACCATGTGAGAAGTTCCGCTATGTGACGTGCGCCACCGCGTACGGGGTGATCTCTGGGGGAAGGTGTCCCGTCGGTCCGCGCGCGTCAGGGGTGTCGCGGGCCGGAGCATATCCGGACCCCGGGTCTCTTCCGGGCACCAGAGAGTAGATCCACCACGTGAGCAAGGAAGCCGTAGATTCGGCCGCCCTGGACGCATCCCGCACAGATGCGCACCAGGCCCCCGCGGACGCGGGAGACGCCGGATACAGCAAGGACCTCAAGGCCCGCCACGTCAACATGATCGCGATCGGTGGCGCGATCGGCACAGGGCTTTTCCTCGGGGCGGGCGGTCGCCTCAACTCGGCGGGCCCCGCACTCGCCGTCGCGTACCTCGTGTGCGGCATCTTCGCGTTCTTCGTCGTCAGAGCCCTCGGCGAGATGGTCCTCTACCGTCCTTCGTCGGGTTCCTTCGTCTCGTACGCGCGTGAGTTCCTCGGCGAGAAGGGCGCGTTCTTCGCCGGTTGGATGTACTTCCTCAACTGGTCGACCACGTGCATCGCCGACATCACGGCGATCGCCCTCTACACCCACTACTGGAGCTTCTTCACCGACATACCGCAGTGGGTGCTCGCGCTGATCGCCCTCGCGGTGGTGCTCTCCGTGAACCTCATCTCGGTGAAGTACTTCGGCGAGATGGAGTTCTGGTTCGCGATCATCAAGGTGGCCGCGCTGACCGCCTTCATGATCATCGGCATCTTCCTGCTGGCCAGCCAGCACAAGGTGGGCGGCGAGGCGCCGGGTCTGAACATGATCACCGACCACGGCGGCTTCCTGCCGAACGGCATCATGCCGGTCGTGATCGTGATGCAGGGCGTCGTCTTCGCGTACGCGTCCCTGGAGCTGGTCGGCGTCGCCGCGGGCGAGACCAAGGACCCGCAGAAGGTCGTCCCGCGCGCGGTGAACTCGATCATGTGGCGCGTGGGCCTGTTCTACGTCGGCTCCGTGGTGCTGCTCGCCCTGCTGCTGCCCGGCTCGATGTACTCGGCCGACCAGAGCCCGTTCGTGACGGTCCTGTCCAAGATCGGCGTCCCGGCGGCCGGTGACGTGATGAACTTCGTGGTGCTCACCGCGGCCATGTCCTCGCTCAACTCCGGCCTGTACTCCACCGGACGCATCCTGCGCTCCATGGCGATGTCGGGCTCGGCCCCGAAGTTCACGGCCCGGATGAACCGCAGCCAGGTGCCCTACGGCGGCATCCTGCTCACCGCGTCGATCGGCGTGCTCGGCGTCGGCCTGAACAGCATCGTCCCGGAACAGGCCTTCGAGATCGTCCTGAACGTGGCCTCGCTCGGCATCATCGGCACCTGGATCATGATCATGGTCTGTCACCTGGCCTTCGTGCGCAGCGCGAAGCGGGGCGAGATCACCCGGCCGAAGTTCCGCCTCCCCGGCAGCGGGATCACGGAGTACGTGACGATCGCGTTCCTGCTCGCCGTCCTCTGCCTGATGTGGAAGGACGCCGAGATCGGCCGCAAGACGCTGTTCCTCATCCCGATCGTGGGTGTGGCCCTGGTCGTGGGCTGGTTCGGTGCCAGGCGCCGGGTGGGGCGCGAGGCACAGGCCCTCACGGTGCCCGAGCAGCGCAAGGAGTAGGCCAGGACGGCCGCTCGACGGCCGTTGTCAGTGGCAGCCCCTACGGTGGCGTCATGTCGGAGATCACATATGTCCGAGGTGACGCCACCGCGCCGTTCGGCAAGGGCGTCAAGCTGATCGCCCACGTCTGCAACGACCTCGGGGGCTGGGGGAAGGGCTTCGTGCTCGCGGTGTCGCGCCGCTGGCCGGAGCCGGAGAAGGCGTACCGCGGCTGGCACCGCGAGCGCGCGAAGAACGACTTCGGCCTGGGCGCCGTCCAGTTCGTGGACGTGGGCCGCGGCCTGTGCGTGGCCAACATGATCGGCCAGCGGGGCATGCGGACGGGCAGCAAGGGCGCCCCCGTCCGGTACGAGGCGATCGACACCGCCCTGACCGCCCTCGCCGACAAGGCCACCGAGCTCGGCGCCGCCGTGCACATGCCGCGCATCGGCTGCGGTCTCGCGGGCGGCAAGTGGTCCCGGATCGAGCCGCTGATAGCCGAGCGGCTGGTGGCGCGGGGGATAGCCGTGACGGTGTACGACTTCGGGGACTGAGGCCCGCCGCGAGCCCTTGCCAGCCTTCCCTGGTCCGCGTCAGCCCGCCGCGAGCCCTCCCTGGTCCGCGTCAGCCCGCAGCCAACCCGCGCTGGTCTGGGCCAGCCCTCATCAGCCCTCGCCAGCCCGCCGCGAGCCGTCGCTAGTTCGCGTCAGCCCGCCGCTAGCCTTCCCTGGTCCGCGTCAGCCCGCCGCGAGCCCTCGCTGGTCTGGGTCACCCCTCGCCAGCGCTCGTCAGTCCGCCGCGAGCCCTCGCTAGTTCGCGTCAGCCCTCTGCCAACCCTCATCAGCCCTCGCCAGCCCGCCGCGAGCCGTCGCTAGTTCGCGTCAGCCCTCTGCCAACCCTCGCTGGTCTGGGTCACCCCTCGCCAGCCCGCCGCTGACCCTCCCTGGTCCGCGTCAGCCCGCAGCCAACCCGCGCTGGTCTGGGCCAGCCCTCATCAGCCCTCGTCAGTCCGCCGCGAGCCCTCGCCAGTCCGCGTCAGCCCGCCGCCAGCCTTCGTCATCCCTCGCCCAGTCCGCGTCAGCCTTCATCAGCCCCGCAGATACGCCAGGACCGCGAGGACCCTGCGATGGTCGTCCGGGGCCGAGGGCGGTAGATCCAGCTTCAGCAGGATGCTCGCGATGTGCTTGGCGACGGCCGCGTCCGTGACGACGAGCGCCCGGGCGATCGCCGAGTTCGAACGGCCCTCCGCCATCAGGCCGAGCACCTCGCGCTCGCGCGGTGTGAGGCGCTCCAGCGGGTCGCGTCGGCGCGCGAGGAGCTGGCGCACCACCTCCGGGTCGACGACCATGCCGCCGTCCGCGACGCGCACCACCGCCGCCATGAACTCCTCGACGTCGCCCACCCGGTCCTTGAGCAGATAGCCGGTGCCCGCGCCGTGTCGGCCGCCCAGCAGCTCGTCCGCGAAGGTCTGCTCGACGTACTGACTGAGCACGAGCACGGCGAGGGAGGGCCGCAGCGCCTGGAGTTCACGGACCGCGCGCAGGCCCTCGTCGGTGTAGCCGGGCGGCATGCGGACATCGACGATCACCACGTCCGGCTCGTGCGCCAGCGCGGCGGCCACGAGCGAGGGCCCGTCGCCGACGGCCGCGGGCACGGCGTGCCCGAAGCGTTCGAGCAGCCCCACCAGGCCCTCGCGGAGCAGCACGGCGTCCTCCGCGAGCACCACCTTGAGGGTTCTCACGGGAACGGGATCGCCGTTCAGTCGCCGCACGGGATCTCCATCCGCAGTCGGGTCGGCCCGCCGACCGGGCTGGACAGCAGCATTCTGCCCCCCACCGCCGCGATCCGGTCGGCCGTGCCGGTCAGCCCCGTACCGGCCGTCGCGTCCGCGCCGCCGCGCCCGTCGTCGGACACCTCGATCTCCACCACCCCGTCCCGCAGCCGCCCCTCGACCCGGCAGCGCAGCGCCCCGCTGTGCTTCGCCGCGTTCGCCAGGGCCTCGCAGACCGCGAAGTAGGCGGCCACCTCCACGGACGGGGGCGGGCGGTGCGGCAGGTCGAGCGCGATGTCCACCGGGATCGCCGAGCGGCCCGCCACGTCGCGCACCGCCGCGGGCAGGCCGCGCTCGGTCAGGACCTGCGGGTGCACGCCGCGGATCAGTTCGCGCAGTTCGGTCAGGGCGTCCTTGGCCATGCGGTGGGCGTCGGCGACCTCCCGCGCGGCCCGGGAGCCCGGCGGCAGGTCGAGGCCCGCGAGGCCCAGCTTCATGGTGAGGGCGACCAGGCGCTGCTGGGCGCCGTCGTGCAGGTCCCGTTCGATGCGGCGCCGCTCCGCCTCGTACGCGTCCACGAGCCGGGCCCGGGACTGCCGCACCTCACTCAGCTCGGCGTCGCCGGACGCCAGGACGGCGCGCGCCACGGAGCCCCGCGCGCCCGCCCACGCGGTGATCGGGTAGGCGGCCACGGGCAGCAGCAGCGCACCCGCCACCGGACCGCCGAACGCGGCCCACACCGGGGCGTCGGGCTGGAGCGGCGCGGACAGGAGCACGCCCGGCACGCCGAGGGACACGAAGACCACGCCGAGGTCGATCCAGCCCGCAGCGAGCACGGACACGGCGCCGTAGACGACGGCACGGGAGCCGTCCGCGCCGGGCCCCGCCGTTCTGGCGGTCCCACCGGACCCACCGCTCCCGGCGATCCTGACATCCGGGGCGATCAGCGGCAGCCTCGCGCGCTCCAGAGGGCCCGCGAGCGCCGTCACGAAGGCGAGCACGAGGACCGCGCAGACGGCGGCGGCCCACCCGCCGATCCGCCCGCGCGACGCGACGAGCCCGGCGACCGCCACCCAGGCGCCGACGCCGAGCGGCCCGCCGGACAGCAGGTAGCCGAGCGCGCGCCAGGGCCAGGCCGATCCGAGGAACCCCAACGGGCGCGCGGTCAGCGCCTCCAGGGCGGTACGAGGGGTCACCGCGTGACCGTAACCGGCGGGGCGGGGCGGGGGCAGTAGTGCCAGGTGTAGTACGAGGACTAGTCCGGCCGCTCCTGCGCGGACCCCCGTCGCGGCGGTGCACTGGGCCCATGCCGATCACACCGTCCGCCGTCACGACGACGGCGCACCCCGTCGAACTCCACTCCCTCACCCGGCGCCACGGCACCGGTGAGCGGACCGTCGTCGCGCTCGACGACGTCAGCGTCTCTTTCGCCGAGGGGACGATGACCGCCGTCATGGGACCCTCCGGGTCCGGCAAGTCCACGCTCCTGCACTGCGCCGCCGGGATCGACCGGCCCTCGTCGGGGCGTGTCGTCATCGACGGCACCGAGACCGGGGGACTCGACGAGACCGCGCTGACGCTGCTGCGCAGGGACCGGGTCGGCTTCGTCTTCCAGGCGTTCAACCTCGTCTCCGCGCTCACCGCCGAGCAGAACGTCGGCCTGCCGCTCCGCCTCGCCGGACACAGGCCCGACCCGGCGCGCATCGCGGCCGCGCTCGCCGAGGTGGGGCTCGCCGACCGCGCGGGGCACCGGCCGAGCGCGCTCTCCGGCGGGCAGCAGCAGCGGGTGGCCATCGCCCGCGCGCTGATCACGCACCCCGCGGTGCTCTTCGCCGACGAGCCGACCGGCGCGCTCGACACCAGGACGTCGCGGGCGGTGCTCGCCCTGCTGCGCCGCCTGGTCGACGACCACCGGCAGACGGTGATCATGGTGACGCACGACCCGGCGGCCGCGTCCTTCGCCGACCGCGTGGTCTTCCTGGCGGACGGCCGCGTCGCCGCCGAACTCCCCGAGCGCACCGACGCGGAGACCGTCGCACGCCAGATGGCCGCACTGGAGGTGGCGACGTGAGAAGCCCCCACATGGCGCCCCGGCGGGCCTTCGGCAAGTTGCGGCGGGGCCTGGGGGAGTCGTTGCGCGCCCCCGGCAACACGTTCAGCCTCGGTCTCGCCATGGCGCGCGAGCGCCGCGCCGCGTTCGTCGGGTCCTTCCTCGCGCTCTGCCTCGGCGTCGCCATCCTCACCGTCGGCGCGCTGACCCTGCTCTCGCCGGGCGGCGGCGTCCCCGAGCGCTACCAGGGTGCCCCGGTCCTCGTCCGCAGCACCCAGGACGCGGCGGAGGCGCGCGCGAACGGCAGGTTCCTGGAGGCCGCGCCCTTCTCGCCGCGGCGCACGGCCGAGCTGACCCGGCAGCTCGCACAGCTGCCGGGCGTACGGGATGCGGTGCCCGACCGGGCTTTCGCGGCGCAGGCCGTCGTGGCCGGGAAGGTCGTCGGCGACCAGGAGCGGGGCGAGCGGCAGGGCCACGGCTGGTCGAGCGCCGCCCTCGCCCCGTACGGGCTGAGCGACGGGCACCCGCCACGGCGGGACGACGAAGTGGCCGTCGACGGCTCGCTCGGCCTGCGCCCCGGCGACCGCGTCCGCCTCCGCACGGCGACCGGATCCGCCCCGTACACCGTCTCCGGCACCGTCGCTGGACCCGGCTATTACGTGAGTGACGAACGCGCGGCCCAACTGGCGGGCGGCGTCAGGGTGATCGGGCTGCTCATGGAGAAGGGCGCGGCGGACGTCCGGCCGGACGTCGGCCCCGGCGCCGAGGTGCTCAGCGGAGCGGACCGCGCCGAGCTCGCCCCCGCGCGGGACGCGAAGACCCGCTGGATCGGCGGGCAGGTGGTCGGCGCCATGGCCGCGCTCGCCGCGTTCGTGACGGTCTTCGTCGTCGCCTCCACGTTCGCCTTCGCCGTCGCCCGACGCCGCCGCGAGTTCGGCCTGTTGCGCACGGTCGGCGCCACACCGCGGCAGCTGCGCCGCATGCTGTACGGAGAGGCCGTCGCCGTCGGGGCGGCCGCCGCGGGAGCGGGGGTGCTGTTGGGCGCCGTCTTCGCCCCCGCACTCGGTGGCGTCCTGGTCGACGCCGGATTCCAGCCGGAGGGCTTCACGGTGCGGCTGAGCGTCCCGGTGCTCGCCGCCACGTTCGGGGCCGGAGTCGCCGTGGCGTTCGCCGGTGTGTGGTCGGCGTCCCGGCGGGCCGCCCGCATCGGCCCGCTCGACGCCCTGCGCGAGGCCGCGGTGGACGACCGGCCGATGACCGGGGGCAGGCGCTGGACGGGGATCGCGTTCACCGCCGTCGGCCTCGGGGCCGCCGTCGCCACCGGCACCGCGGACCCCGCCGACATGATCACCTTCGCGCTCGTCACCGCGGCCGGCCTGATCACCGGCGTCACGCTGCTCGTGCCCGCCCTGGTCCCGCCCCTGGTCCGCGCCCTGTCCTGGCCGCTCGCGCGGCGTGCGGGCGCCACCGGGCTCCTGGTGCGGGAGGGCATGCTGACGGCCGTGCGGCGGACCGCTTCGACGGTCGCCCCGGTCCTCGCCACCGTCGGCTTCGTCGTCCTGATCACCGGCAACACCCAGACGTCCGCCCACTCCTACCGGACGCAGGACACCGTGTCCGTACGGGCCTCCGGCGTCGTCGTGCCGGACGGGACGCCGGGGATCACCGACGCGGACGCCGCCCGCGTCAAGGGCTCGGCGCCGCTGCCGACCGTTCTCTACGGACGATCTCCCCTCCAGGCCGCGGGAATCGAGCCCGCCGCCTTCCAGGACGTACAGAGCGGACTGAAGACGGTCGCGGGCTCCCTCGACCGGCTGAGCGACCCGGACGGCCTCGCCGTCTCCGAGTCCGCGCTGCGTGCCCTCGACGCCCGGCAGGGCGGCACGGTCCCCGTCACCTTCGAGGACGGCAGGAGCGCGCGGCTGCGTGTCGTCGCCGTCGTCAGCGACCAATCGGCGCCGTACGAGGCCCTGTTGAGTCGCGGGACGGTGCGCGCGCACGATCCGTCGGCGCTCGCCGATGCCGTCCAGCGCACCGGCGCCCCGCACCCGGTGCCCGGCACCCGGGAGATCTCCGTGGCCGCCCACGCGGGCAGCGACCAGGCCGAAGAGGACCGGCTCGTGGAGGTCTTCACGCTGCTGCTCGTCGGGCTCTCGGCCGGATACACGGGCCTGGCCGTCGGCAACACGCTCCTGATGGCCACCGCCGACCGGCTCCCCGACCTGCGGATCCTGCGGCTCTCCGGCGCCACCGCGCGCCAGGTGCTGTGGGTGGTGGCGGGCGAGACCGTGTTCGTGGTGGGTCTCGGTACGGTGCTCGGCGGCCTGGTGGCGCTGCCCTCGCTGCTCGGCATCAGGGCCGGTCTGAGCGGGACCCTCGGCGTGCCGGTCGAGTTGATCGTCCCCTGGGTGCCCGCGCTCGGCGCGATCGGCGGCTGCCTGACGCTCGCCCTGGTGGCGAGCGTGGTGCCGGTGCGGTTCGCCCTGCGGGGCGGGTCCGGTGGGGCGCGGACGTGAGCGGCGAATGCCAACTGCCATGCAGGTGTGCGTTGTTGTGCACGGATGAGCGGGTAGGGCTTGGGCATGCAGCTCATTCCCATGAATCTCGGACCGCTCAACCCTGAGGTTGAGCAACTGGCCGTAGCGGTGGTGCTGTTCGCCGCCGTCTACCTCGTCGTCGGACGCTTCCTGCCCCGCGTCAACCGGGTGCTCGAGGAACGCGCGATGCTTCTCGAAGGCGCCACCGGAGGGCCGACCGCCGACCTCTGGCGCGCGGCCGAACGCGTCCGCGACGAGCGGGGAGTGCTGCTCTCCGAAGCCCGCCGGGAGGCCGCGCACGTGCGCCAGGCCGCCCGTGAGGAGGGCGCCGCGCTGATCGCCGATTCCCGCGACGAGGGCCTGCGCGAGCGCGCCGAGATCGTCGCCACGGGGCAGGCCAGGGTGGAGGCCGAGCGTGCCGAGGCCGAGGCCGAACTGCGGGGGTGCGTCTCGGAGGTGGCATCGGAGCTGGCGAGCAGAATCGTGGGCGAGCCGATCCCCGTGCCCGCCGTGAACGCGGGCCTTTTCGAAGGATCCGGCGGCGACGCGGGGAGCGGGCCTCGGGGCGGCGGGGACGGCGGGGCATCGGGTTCCGGTCGCTAGCGGTACGCATTCGCGCCCTCGTCGGGCGGGTCCCCTGGCGCGGACGCCCGCGCCCCCGGAGACTCGGGGCATGGACGTCATGGTGTCGGTGAAGGACGGCGAGGTGTGGGCGCACGACTCTGGCGCCCCGAGCGGCGCGGGCTCCCGGAGCGGCGCGGGCTCCCGGAGCGGCACGGGTGACGACGCCCTGCCCCTGGTCCTGCTGCACCCGGGCGTCGCCGACTCCCGCGTCTGGGACCGCATCCTGCCGCGTCTCACCGAGCGGCACCGCGTGATCCGCTATGACGCACGGGCGTACGGCAGGTCACCGGCGCCGACCGCGCCCTTCTCGCTGGTCGAGGACCTGATCGCGGTGCTCGATCACTTCGGGGTGGCCCGCGCGGTGTTCGTGGGGTCGAGCATGGGCGGCGCGACGGCCGTCAGTCTCGCGCTGCGCGACCCCGCGCGGGTGGCGAGCCTCGCCCTGGTGGTCCCCACCGTCACGGGCGCCGAAGAACCCCTCACGCCGGAGTTCATGGCCGAGGTCGGCGCCCTCGCCGTGGCGGGCGACGTGGAGGGCATCGTGACCATGATGCGGCGGGCGTCCGCCGCGCTCGGCACCGGGGACGATCCCGAAGTGACGGAGTACCTGCGGGCGGTGGTCCCCGCGTGGCTCGCGGTCCACCCCCACCAGGTCCCCGACCCGCCCGTCTACGACCGGCTCGGCGAACTCGACGTACCGTGCGTCGTCGTCCTCGCCGAGCACGACCAGCCCGGCGTGATCCGGGTGAACGAGACGATGGCGGAGCGCATCCCCGGCTGCCACCTCGCGCGCCTCAGGCACAGCGACCACTTCCCGACGGTGCGGGAGCCGGATGCCGTGACGGAGATCATCCTGAACGCGTACGCCGCCGCGCGCTGACCGCGCCGCGCGCTGACCGCGCCGCGCGCTGACCGCGCCGCGCGCTGACCGCGCCGCGCGCTGACCGCGCCGCGCGCTGACCGCGCCGCGCGCTGACCGCGCCGCGCGCTGACCGCGCCGCGCGCTGACCGCGCCGCGCGCTGACCGCGCCGCGCGCTGACCGCGCCGCGCGCTGACCGCGCCGCGCGCTGACCGCGCCGCGCGCTGACCGCGCCGCGCGCTGACCGCGCCGCGCGCTGACCGCGCCGCGCGCTGACCGCGCCGCGCGCTGACCGCGCCGCGCGCTGACCGCGCCGCGCGCTGACCGCGCCGCGCGCTGACCGCGCCGCGCGCTGACCGCGCCGCGCGCTGACCGCGCCGCGCGCTGACCGCGCCGCCGCACGCGGCTCCTCCGCGTCCTCTTCGCGGCGCGGGAACACGCGCGGTGCCCACCGGAATGCGACCAGGCGGGGCATATCGGGGCAAAATAGGTAGCCCCGCGAAAGAGCACGTCGCATGAGAACCACCCCCGAGCCGCCCCCGCCCGACGGCATCCTCTGGAGCATCGCGGGCGACATCCGCGTCCTCCTGTCCCTGCCGCCCGCCCTCGCCCTCCAGGTCGCGCACCCGGCCGTCGGCGCGGGCGTCGACGACCACTCGGTGTTCCGCACCGACCCGTGGGGGCGCGGCGAGCGGTCGCTGCGGTCGGTGCTCCTGTGGGTGTACGGGGGAGCGGCGGCGGCCGAGGAGGGCCGCAGGCTGCGCGAGCTGCACAGGACGGTCCGGGGCACGGACGCGCACGGCAGGCGCTACCACGCGCTGATGCCCGCCACCTACGCCTGGGTGCACGCCACCGGCTTCCCCGTGTACCGGCAGGCCCAGCGGTACCTGGCCACGCCCTTCACCGAGGAGCAGGAGCGACGGCTGTACGCGGAGTGGCGCCAGGTCGGCCGGGTCCTCGGCCTCCACGACCGGGACATGCCGGGGAGCGTCGAGGAGTTCTGGCCGTACTACCGCAAGGTCCTGGCCCAAGACCTCGAACTGACGGCGGTCGCCCGAGAGCTGACCGCGGTGGACCTCTCGCTGCCCCCGCCCGACCGCGGCCCGCTCCCCGTACGCCTGGTGGCCCGCGCCCTGTGGCCCGTGCTGCTTCCCCCGCTGGCCCGCTTCCGCAGCTTCGTCACGATCGGGCTGCTGCCCCCGGACGCCCGCGCGGCGATCGGCCTCCCCTGGACTCCCGTCCAGGAGCGCAGGCTGCGCCGGTTCGGCGCGGTGGTGCGCACGGTGGTGCCGCTGCTGCCGGAACGGCTCCGCTATCTGCCCGCGGCGCGGCGGGCGCGGGCGGCGCACCGCGCGAGGACCAGGCGCGGTCGCGTCACAGCCCCCTCGGCGGAGTGACGCGGCCGGACGCGGGAAGGCGTCCGGCCGCGACCGTGCGGGTCAGTGCGGGTCAGCGCGGGTCAGTGCCCGTGCCGGTCCTTGCCCCCGTGCTCGTGCACGCCGTTCGTGGCGGCGATCTCCTTCCACGACTTGGGCGCGGCCGGAGCGGACGCGGCCGCCGACCGGGCGACGCGGGCCTGCTTCGCGGCGGGCGCGTCCGGGCGCGACGGCTGGTACAGCCAGGTGTCGAAGAGCTCGGCGAGCGGCTTGCCCGAGACCTTCTCGGCGTACTTCACGAAGTCGTTGACCTTCGCGTTGCCGTAGGCGTGCTTCTGCGGCCAGCCCTTGAGGATCGCGAAGAACGTGTCGTCGCCGACCTCGTTGCGCAGCGCCTGCAGGGCGAGCGCGCCCCGGTCGTAGACCGCGATGTCGAACTGGTTGTCCGGACCCGGGTCGCCCGGCTTGACCGTCCAGAACGCGTCGTCGGCCGGGTGCTGCGCGTACACGTAGTCCGCCAGCTCCTGCGCCGAGCCCTCGCCCTCCTTCTCCGACCACAGCCACTGGCTGTAGCGGGCGAAGCCCTCGTTGACCCAGATGTCCTTCCAGCCGTCCACGGAGACGCTGTCGCCGTACCACTGGTGGGCGAGCTCATGGACGACGATCGACGCGTTGGAGCCGTTCGCGAAGGCGGCCGGGCTGTAGAAGGGCCGCGTCTGGGTCTCCAGGGCGTAGCTGCTCTTCACGTTCGGGACGTAGCCGCCGAGCGCGTTGAAGGGGTACTTGCCGTAGAGCGTCTCCAGCCACTCGGCGACCTCGGTGGTCCGCTCGATGCTGGCCCGCGCCGACCCCGCGTTGTCGCCGAGGTCCTTGCTGTAGGCGTTGAGGACCGGAAGGCCGGACTCCGTCTTGTCCGTGGTGATGTCGAACTTGCCCACCGCGAGCGTCGTGAGATAGCTGGCCTGCGGCTTGTTGGAGCGCCAGTTGTAGCGGGTCCAGCCCAGCTTCGAACTCTGCGACTGGAGCACGCCGTTGGAGATCGCCTGGGTGCCGTCGGGCACCGAGACCGACACGTCGTAGGTGGCCTTGTCCAGCGGGTGGTCGTTGGACGGGAACCACCACACGGCCGCCTCGGGCTCCTGCGCCGCGACGCCGCCGTCGGGCGTGCGGTGCCAGGCGTTGTAGCCGTTGATCTTCAGCTCGGACGGCTTGCCCGCGTACCGCACGACGACCGTGATCGCCGTGCCCTTGACGAGCCCGGACGGCGGAGTGATCTCCAGCTCCTGGTCGCCGGTCTTCGCGAACTTCGCCTTCTTGCCGTTGACCCGCACCTCGGAGACCTTGAGGCCGAAGTCGAGGTTGAACCGCGAAAGGTCCTGCGTGGTGCGGGCGTTGATGGTCGCCGTGCCTTCGAGAAGGTCGGTCTTGGGCTGGTACTTCAGCCGCAGGTCGTAGTGCGAGACGTCGTATCCGCCGTTGCCGCTCGCCGGGTAATAGGGGTCGCCGATGCCCGGGGCCCCGGGGGAGAAGTCGGCGGCCGACGCCGGGATCGCCAGCAGAAGGGAGGCCGCGAGCGCGCCCGGGGCGATGAGTCTGCGGTGCACGAAAGCTCCAAGTCGTAGGGGCACAAGAACGGTTGCCACAAATTGCCACAAGGGGTCCTGCAAGACCGCTCCGCACAGGATCCGTTGATCGTCGACCCTATTCAGCACTCCCCGAACGCGCCATGTCCATGGCCCCGGACGTCACACGATCGCCATTCGGCCGACATGTGTCTTTACCACCCACGGACCTGTCGCGCATGCTCACGCCCTCTGTCGCGCGAGAGTTCACCGGTGTACCTTCCGCGCCATGCCGATTCGTGCGCGACGCACCCGCCTCCTCTGGAGAGCGTTCATCGCGGCGGCCCTGACCGCCCTCCTTGCCACTCTCATGTCCCCGGGCGCGGCGCTGGGAGCCGCGCAGGCCCCGGCCGCGCCGGGAGACTCGCTCCGCCCGCCGGGCGAGAGCAGACCCGTGTACTCGTACGAGGACGCGATACGCGAATCCGTATGGGTCGACACCAGGATCGACGGCGACGCGGACGGGAGGACCGACCGCGTCGCCGTCGACATAGTCAGGCCCCGCGAACTGGACCGCGCGGGCCGCGAGATACCCGTGATCATGGACGCCAGCCCGTACTACTCCTGCTGCGGGCGCGGCAACGAGAGTCAGAAGAAGACGTACGACTCGAACGGGAAGCCGGTCCAGCTCCCGCTCTACTACGACAACTACTTCGTGCCCCGCGGCTACGGCTACGTCGCCGTGGACCTCGCGGGCACCAACCGCTCGGACGGCTGCGTCGACGTCGGCGGCCGCTCCGACATCCAGTCGGCCAAGGCCGTCGTCGACTGGCTCAACGGCCGCGCCCGCGGCTACACCAGCCGCACCGGCGGTGAACCCGCGAAGGCCGCCTGGTCCAACGGCAAGACCGGAATGATCGGCAAGAGCTACGACGGCACCATCGCTAATGGTGTCGCCGCCACCGGCGTCAAGGGTCTCAAGACCATTGTGCCGATCGGCGCCATCTCCTCCTGGTACGACTACTACTTCGCCAAGGGCGCCCCGCTCTACGACAGCGGCCCCGAGTGGCTGTCGGACTACGTGGAGAGCCCCGAGGCCCGCGCCCGCTGCGGCGCGGTGCAGCAGCGCCTGGTCGACGAGGCGCCGCGCACCGGCGACTGGACCCGGCTGTGGAGCGAGCGCGACTACGTCCCCGACGCCGACAAGGTGAAGGCCAGCGTCTTCGTCGTGCACGGCATGCAGGACCTGAACGTCCGCACCAAGCACTTCGGCCAGTGGTGGGACGCCCTCGCCGAGAACGGCGTCGACCGCAAGATCTGGCTCAGCCAGACCGGCCACGTCGACCCCTTCGACTTCCGTCGCGCGGACTGGGTGCGCACCCTGCACCGGTGGTTCGACCACGAGCTCATGGGCTACGACAACGGCGTCGACCGCGAGCCGATGGCCGACATCGAGCGCGCCCCGGACCGCTGGACCACCGACCGCGTCTGGCCCCCGCGCGCCACCGACACCGTCAAGCTCCGCCCCGCCAAGGGCACGTCGCCCGGCGTCGGGACCTTCGGCCCGCGCCCGGGATCGGGCACCGAGACCTTCACCGACGACCCGAAGCTGGGCGAGACGGACTGGGCCGCGCGGATCGGCACGTCGACCCCTGAGAAGGCCGGATTCCTCAGCAAGCCGCTCGCCCGCGACCTGCGCCTGTCCGGCTCCTCCAAGGTCACCGTGACCGCGACCCCGACGACCCGCACCGCCCACCTCTCCGCGGTCCTCGTCGACCTCGGCCCCGACACCATCCGTGACTACGCCGGGTCCGGCGAGGGCATCAGCACGCTGCCCGAGCGCAGCTGCTGGGGCGCGAGCACCACGGGTGACAGCGCCTGCTTCAAGGAGACCCGCGCGAAGACCGCCGCCGTCGACTACACGATCTTCAGCCGCGGCTGGGCCGACCTCGGCAACTGGGCCGACGAGGAGAAGGGCCGCCCGCTCACCCCGGGCAAGCCGTACACCATCACCCTCGACCTCGCCGCGAGCGACCACGTCGTACCGAAGGGCCACCGCCTCGCACTGATCATCGGCGGTACGGACAAGAACCTCATCGACCCTCCCGCCGACACCCCGACGCTCGGCATCGACCTGTCCCGTACGTACGCGAAGGTCCCGCTGGTCGGCGGCGCGAAGGCGTTCACCACCTCCGCCACCGCCCCCGAAACCGTCACCCCCCGCGAATCCCGTCTCGACGGCGTGGCCCCGCCGCGTCCGCTCAACCCCGTACCGGGAGGCCGTACTTCATGACACCCCGCATCCGCACCCTGGCGCTCGCCTGCGCCACCGTCGCGCTTGCCGCGCCGCTCCTGACCGCGCCCGCACAGGCGACACCGGAGCCGCCCCGTACCGGATTCGAGGAGACGAACGGCGCCCGCTGGACGACGCAGCCCGAGGAGCAGAAGCTCCTGGCCGCCGTCGACAAGGCGAGCGACCGGGTCTCCGTCTCGCGCATCGGCACCACCAAGCAGGACCGCCCCGTCCAGCTGGTGCGCATCGGGGAACGCTCCACGAAGAACACCGTGTTGCTGATCTGCAGCCAGCACGGCGACGAACCCTCGGGCCGCGACGCCTGTCTGTCCACGATCCGCGACCTGGCGTACGCGAAGGACAAGAAGACCGAGCGGTTCCTGAACCGCACCACGCTGCTCGTGGTCCCCACCGCCAACCCGGACGGCCGCGCCGCCGACACCCGCGGCAACTCCGACGGCGTCGACATCAACCGCGACCACATCGCCCTCAAGACCGCGGAGGCCCGCGCCACGGCCGCCGTGATCCGCGACCGGCGGCCCGACGTCATCTACGACCTGCACGAGTACGGCGCCACCCCCAAGTACTACGACAAGGACCTCTTCGACCTCTGGCCGCGCAACCTCAACACCGACGAGGCCGTGCACGGCGAGGCGCAGACCCTGTCGAAGAGCTATGTGCGACCGGCCGCCGAGCACGCCGGACACACCACCGGCACGTACGGCATCTGGACCGACCCGGTCACCGGCGAGCCCATCAAGCAGACCGCGGGCGACGGCCAGGAGCGCATCCTGCGCAACGTCTCCGGGATCAAGCACGCTGCGGGCCTGCTCATCGAGAGCCGCGTCGACCCCCTGACCGACGCCGAGAAGAACGACGAGGCGCTCAACAACCGCCGCCGGGTGACGTCCCAGCAGGCGGCGCTCGGCGGCCTCTTCGACTACACCGACGAACGGCGCGCGCGCCTGGAGCGGGCCACGGACGCGGCCCGCGCCGAGGGCTACCGCGACCGCGGCCCGGTCTACCTCGGCGGCGCCGACAACGACCCCGCAGAGCCGTCCGAGATCATCCAGGACCCGCCGTGCGGCTACCGCCTCGACGCCGCCCAGTACGCCGACATCAAGGACGAACTGGCCCTGCACGGCGTCACGGTGAAGCGCCAGAAGAGCGGCGCCTACGTCCCGCTGCGGCAGTCCGCGAGGGCCCTGGTGCCGCTGCTTCTGGACGAGCGCGCGCCGTACCACCTCGCCAAAGGGCGGCCCGACATGAGCTGTTGATGAGGTGAGATGTGCGTCACATGTGGTAGGGGGTAACGGAGGACAAAGTCCCGACGTAATCAACCCCTCGAAAGGTGTCACTTGTGACGCAGGATCATCAGAAAGCGGACGACGGGGGAGGATCGCCGGACATCGCGGCGACCGCCCCCGTCGACCGGCACCCACAGACGGACAAGGTGGTGTTCGGTGTCACCGCCGTGCTCACCCTGGCGTTCGTGGTCTGGGGCGGGGTGGCGACGGACTCGCTCCAGAACGTCTCCACGGACATGCTCAACGGCCTGATGCACAACGGCGGTTGGTTCTTCATGCTGACCGCCACGGGCTTCGTGGTCTTCGCGCTCTGGCTGGCCGTCAGCCGGTACGGGAAGATCACGCTGGGCCAGGAGGGCGAGGAGCCGGAGTTCAAGACCGTCTCCTGGGTCGCGATGATGTTCAGCGCCGGTATGGGCATCGGTCTGATGTTCTACGGCGTGAGCGAGCCGCTCTCCCACTTCATGACGCCACCGCCGGGCACCGACCCGGCGGACTCCGCGGCGAAGATGGAAACGGCCATGGCCACCACCCTCTTCCACTGGACGCTCCACCCGTGGGCGATCTACGCGGTCGTGGGCCTCGCCATCGCGTACAGCACCTTCCGCCGTCAGCGCAGGCAGACCATCAGTGCCGTCTTCGAGCCGCTCATCGGCGAGAAGCACGCCCACGGCACCTGGGGCAGGATCATCGACATCCTCGCCATCTTCGCCACGCTCTTCGGCTCGGCCGCGTCGCTCGGCCTCGGCGCCCTGCAGATCGGCAGCGGCATCGAGGTGCTCGACTGGATGGACGAAGCGAGCACCGGGCTGCTCGTCGTCATCATCGCCGTACTGACCCTGGCCTTCGTGGCGTCCGCCATCTCCGGTGTGGAGAAGGGCGTGCAGTGGCTCTCGAACATCAACATGGTGCTCGCCGGGGTGCTCGTGCTCTTCGTCTTCATCGCGGGCCCGACCGTCATCATGCTCGACATGCTGCCGACCTCGCTGGGCGCCTATCTCGACGACCTCCCGCAGCTGATCGGCCGCACCGAGGCGGCCAGCGGCAAGGGCGTCGCCGACTGGCTCAGCGCCTGGACGGTCTTCTACTGGGCCTGGTGGATCTCCTGGACGCCCTTCGTCGGCATGTTCATCGCGCGCATCAGCCGCGGCCGTACGATCCGTCAGTTCGTCGGCGGCGTCATCCTGGTGCCCAGCACGGTCAGCCTGATCTGGTTCTGCGTCTTCGGCGGCAGCGCCATGACGGTCGCCGACCGGGGCGGGCTCAAGGGTGACACGACACCGGAGGCGCAGCTCTTCGGCCTGCTGCACGAGTACCCCATCGCCACGGCCACCAGCCTGCTCGTGATGATCCTCGTCGGCATCTTCTTCGTCTCCGGCGCGGACGCGGCGTCCATCGTGATGGGCACGCTCTCGCAGAAGGGCGCACTCGAACCCGGCCGGTTCGTCGTGGTCTTCTGGGGCATCGTCACCGGCGCCGTCGGCGCGATCATGCTGCTCATCGGCGACGGCTCCGACGACGCGCTGACAGGTCTGCGCAACCTCACCATCCTGGTCGCGGCGCCGTTCACCATCGTGATGATCGGGATGTGCGTGTCCCTCATGCGCGACCTGCGCCACGACCCGCTGATCGTGCGCGGCGAGCACGGCACCGAAGCCGTCGAGAAGGCCGTGATCGCGGGCCACGAGCAGTACGACGGCGAATTCGAGATCCGGATCGGCCCCGCCCAGGACGAGGAGGGTCCCGAGGCCGACAACGCCACCGTCGAGACCCGCTGATCCGGGTCGGCCAGGCAGCTTGAGGAGGCGGCGGTCGCCGGACGCGCCGCCTCCTGGGTCGCATCGTCACCACTCATCCCAGGAACGCGGCGGAATGTGCGATGCCGTGCTCACATCACACATCAGGTGGGGATACTCCAAGCATGTCTGCCGAGTACGCGACCTTCGGTCTGGCACCGGCCATGCGCGCCGGTGGAGTTCTCGCCAACGGTGACTATCAAGTGCACCGCGATTTCGTCGACTTCATCGTCGACGGGCGGCCCCTCCTCTTCCAGCTCTCCGACCTCGACGCCGTGTCCCCGCTGGCCTCCGACATCCCACCCGCGATCTTCACCGCGCACGTGCGCAGACTCCTCCTGGAAGCGGAGGCACCACTGCGCGACGGCCGGTACGTCATCTACGGCTGCCCCGAGTGCGAGGGCCTGGACTGCGGGGCCGTCACCGCCGTCATCGAGCGCGCCGCCGACGGGGCCGACGACTTCGTCTGGCGCGACTTCGCCTGGCAGACGGCCGAACCCGCCGATCTGGAGCTCAACGGCTACCACGGCATAGGGCCCTTCCGCTTCCGCGGCGCCGAATACCGCACGGCGCTGGGCCAGTTGCTCGCCGCCGACGAACCCCCCGCCCGCCGCAGGGTCCTGCTGATCGGGGCCCGGGTCGCCGTACTCGCCAAGCTGGCCGCCGCCCTGCGCACCATCGGCATCGGCGCGGAGATCGCGGCGGACGCGGCCGGGGTCCCGCCGGACGAGCTGCGCACCTACGGGGCCGTCGCCTTCGGCCGCGCCGTGCCCTCCGCCGACCGCGACGCCGTGCGCGCCGCGTTCGACTCGGCGGGCGTCGGCGTCGCCTACGTGGACGGGCTCGCGCCCATCATTCCGCTCCTGGTGGCCCAGATAGAGCACGCCCTGGACCGCAGCCCCGGGGACCTGCGCCGCCTCACCCGGCTCGCGGCCACTCCCGGCACGGCATCGGTCGAGGTCACGTCGACGTGCCGGGTCCAGCTCATCGCGTACCGCCTCGACCGCCTCTACCGCACCCACACCCAGGAACTCCTCGACGCCGTCCTCGAACCGGGCGAGCACCGGGTCCCGCTCTCCGCGAAGGCCACCAAGGGCGAGTCGTACGTGGTGGCCCGCACCACCGGCAGCGTCCTGGTCGCCCCCACATCGGCCTGACCTCCGCGTGACCTCCGGGCTCGCCTAGAATCACGTCCCTGATGACCGCAACCCTCGTCGCCAAAGACCTCGCCGCCGGCCACGGCGACCGCACCCTGTTCGCCGGCCTTGAACTGGTCGTCGCCCCCGGCGACGTCATCGGCCTGGTGGGCGCCAACGGAGCGGGGAAGTCCACCCTCCTGCGGCTGCTCGCGGGCCTGGACACCCCGGAGGGCGGCGAGCTGCGGCTCTCGCCGCCGACCGCCGCGGTGGGCCATCTGCCGCAGGAACCCGACCGCCGCCCCGGCGAGAGCATCCGGGCGTTCCTGGCCCGCCGCACCGGCGTCGCCGAGGCGCAGCGCGTCATGGACGAGGCCACCCAGGCCCTGGTCGACGGCGCCCCCGGTGCCGACGACGCCTACGCCGAGAGCCTGGAGCGCTGGCTCGCACTCGGCGGCGCCGACCTGGACGAGCGGGCCGACGAGGTCACGGATTCGCTCGGCCTCGCCGTCGGCCTCGACCAGCCGATGACCTCGCTCTCCGGAGGCCAGGCCGCCCGCGCGGGACTCGCCTCGCTGCTCCTGTCCCGCTACGACGTGTTCCTCCTGGACGAGCCGACCAACGACCTGGACCTCGCGGGTCTGGAACGCCTGGAGAGCTTCGTGCGCGGCCTGCGCGCGGGCACCGTCGTGGTCAGCCACGACCGCGAGTTCCTCACCCGCACAGTCACCAAGGTCCTCGAACTCGACCTGGCCCAGCAGCAGATCAACCTCTACGGCGGCGGCTACGACGCCTACCTGGAGGAGCGGGAAGTGGCCCGCCGCCACGCCCGCGACGACTACGAGGAGTACGAGGGCAAGAAGTCGGCGCTCCAGGGCCGCGCCCAGATGCAGCGTTCCTGGGCGGACAAGGGCGTCAAGAACGCCCGCCGCAAGGCCGCCAAGGGCGGCGACAACGACAAGATCGGCCGGAACTTCCGCAGCGACACCAGCGAGAAGCAGGCCGCCAAGGCCCGCCAGACCCAGCGCATGATCGAGCGCCTCGACGTGGTCGAGGAGCCCCGCAAGGAGTGGGAGCTGCGCATGGAGATCGCGGCGGCACCGCGCTCAGGATCGGTCGTCGCGTCCCTGCGCGAGGCGGAGGTGCGCCGCGGTGCCTTCACGCTCGGCCCCGTCACCCTGCAGATCGACTGGGCGGACCGGGTCGCGATCACCGGCGCCAACGGCTCGGGCAAGTCGACGCTGCTCGGCGCCCTGCTCGGCCGGGTCCCGCTGGACGCGGGCCACGCGGCGCTCGGCTCGGGCGTCCTGGTCGGCGAGGTCGACCAGGCCCGCGCGCTCTTCCACGGCGAGGAGTCGCTGCTCGACGCGTTCTGCGCGGCCGTGCCCGACACCGAGCCCGCCGAGGTCCGCACGCTGCTCGCCAAGTTCGGCCTGAAGGCGGAGCACGTGCTGCGCTCCGCCGCCACGCTCTCACCGGGCGAGCGCACCCGCGCGGCGCTCGCGCTGCTCCAGGGCAGGGGCGTCAACCTGCTCGTCCTCGACGAGCCGACGAACCATCTCGACCTGCCCGCCATCGAACAGCTGGAGGCGGCCCTCGACTCCTACGAGGGCACGCTGCTCCTGGTCACGCACGACCGCAGGATGCTCGACGCGGTGCGGGTGACGCGGCGCGTCGAGGTCGCGGAGGGCAAGGTGACGGAGCTGTCACTGTGACGTGACCGCGCTGCCCCCTCGCCCTCGTCCGGACTCCCGGTGCCTCAGCGGCGCTTGGGATCGACGAGCCCTGCCTTGCGCAGCGCCTCGGCCATCGCGTCGTTCGCCGGCGGCGGGCCCTGGCGCTGCGGCTTCTGACCGCCGCGCTGGCCCCCGCCGCGCTGACCGCCACCACGCTGTCCGCCGCCGCGCTGGCCCTGGCCCTGGCCCTGTCCTTGGCCCTGACCCTGCTGTCCCTGCTGGCGCTGCTGCGGCGGACGGCCGCCCCGCTTGGGGCGTGCGTCGCCCTCGGGGGCCGCCTCGTCGTCCAGGCGCAGCGTCAGCGAGATCCGCTTGCGCGGAATGTCGATGTCCATCACCTTGACCTTGACGATGTCGCCGGGCTTGACGACGTCGCGCGGGTCCTTGACGAACGTCTTGGACATCGCCGAGACGTGTACGAGACCGTCCTGGTGCACGCCCACGTCCACGAAGGCACCGAAGGCGGCCACGTTCGTGACGACCCCTTCGAGCACCATCCCCGCGGCCAGGTCCGAGATCTTCTCGACGCCGTCCTTGAAGGTCGCCGTCTTGAAGGCGGGTCGCGGGTCGCGGCCGGGCTTCTCCAGCTCCTTGAGGATGTCCGTCACCGTCGGCAGACCGAAGACGTCGTCCACGAAGTCGTCGGGCCGCAGCGAGCGCAGCGCCGCCGCGTCACCGATCAGCGAGGCGACCTCGCCGCCCGACGACTTCACCATCTTGCGCACCACGGGATACGCCTCAGGGTGCACGCTGGAGGCGTCGAGCGGGTCGTCGCCGCCGCGGATGCGGAGGAAGCCCGCGCACTGCTCGTACGCCTTGGGGCCGAGCCGCGCCACGTCCTTGAGGCCCTTGCGGCTCGTGAACGGGCCGTTGGCGTCGCGGTGCGCCACGATGTTCTCCGAGAGGCCCGCGCCGATGCCGGAGACCCGGGCGAGCAGCGGGGCGGACGCCGTGTTCACGTCCACGCCGACGCCGTTCACACAGTCCTCGACGACCGCGTCGAGGGAGCGCGACAGCTTCACCTCGGAGAGGTCGTGCTGGTACTGCCCGACGCCGATCGACTTCGGGTCGATCTTCACCAGCTCGGCGAGCGGGTCCTGGAGGCGGCGCGCGATGGAGACCGCGCCGCGCAGCGACACGTCCATGTCCGGCAGCTCCTGCGAGGCGAACGCGGAGGCCGAGTACACCGAGGCGCCCGCCTCGGACACCATCACCTTCGTGAGCTTCAACTCCGGGTGCTTGGTGATCAGTTCACCGGCGAGCTTGTCCGTCTCGCGCGACGCGGTGCCGTTGCCGATGGCGATCAGGTCGACCGCATGCTCGGCGGCGAGCCGCGCGAGCTTGGCGATCGCCTCGTCCCACTTGTTCGCGGGCACGTGCGGGTGGATCACGTCCGTCGCGACGACCTTGCCGGTGGCGTCCACGACGGCGACCTTCACGCCGGTACGGAAACCGGGGTCGAGCCCCAGCGTCGCGCGCGTGCCCGCGGGCGCCGCGAGCAGCAGGTCGCGCAGGTTCGACGCGAAGACCCGCACCGCCTCGTCCTCGGCGCCCGTCCGCAGCCGAAGGCGCAGGTCGATGCCGAGGTGCACGAGGATCCGGGTCCGCCACGACCAGCGCACCGTGTCCTTGAGCCACTTGTCGCCGGGGCGGCCGCGGTCGGCCACGCCGAAGCGGTGGGCCACGATCCCCTCGTACGACGAAGGGGTACCGGGCTCGGCGGCCTCCTCGGGCTCCAGGACCAGGTCGAGGACCTCCTCCTTCTCGCCGCGCAGCATCGCGAGGACGCGGTGCGAGGGAAGCTCGGTGAAGGGCTCGGCGAAGTCGAAGTAGTCGGCGAACTTGGCGCCCGCCTCCTCCTTGCCTTCGCGGACCTTCGCGGCGAGGCGGCCGCGCACCCACATCCGTTCGCGCAGCTCGCCGATGAGGTCGGCGTCCTCGGAGAACCGCTCGGCGAGGATCGCGCGGGCGCCGTCCAGGGCGGCCTGCGCGTCCGCGACGCCCTTGTCGGCGTCCACGAACGCGGCGGCCGCGGCCACCGGCTCCACGCCCGGGTCGCCGAGCAGCCCGTCGGCCAGCGGCTCGAGTCCCGCCTCGCGGGCGATCTGTGCCTTGGTGCGCCGCTTCGGCTTGAACGGCAGGTAGATGTCCTCCAGGCGCGCCTTGGTGTCCGCCTCGCGGATCCGCGCCTCCAGTTCGTCGGTGAGCTTGCCCTGCTCACGGACCGAGTCGAGGATCGCGGCGCGCCGCTCCTCCAGCTCGCGCAGATACCGCAGCCGCTCCTCGAGCGTGCGCAGCTGCGCGTCGTCGAGCATCTCGGTCGCTTCCTTGCGGTAGCGCGCGATGAAGGGCACCGTGGAGCCGCCGTCGAGCAGGTCGACGGCGGCCTTCACCTGCCGCTCCCGTACGCCGAGTTCTTCGGCGATCCTGCTTTCGATGGACGCTGGAGTGGACGTCGTCAAAGCTGCCACGTTCCGGTACCGCCTTCTCACAGAGGTTGCCGGGCAATTGTGGCAGGTGGCGCCGACAACGCATGATCAGACCCGGCTGATCAGGCCCGGCGCGCCCGCCCTCCTCGGCCGCCACGTCCCGCGGAACCGGAGGCTCCGCCGAACAGCCGGGCCAGCGCCCGGAAGGGCAGGGTGACGACCGTGGCGATGGCGCCCGCGATCTGGCGCAGAACATCCGCGATGGCACGGAACATGTGTGTTCCCCTTTCGTCTCCCGGTCCGGCCGGGGTGGCGCGGCCGGGTGACGGGCGGGTACCTCGGTGGGCGACGGCCATGCCCCGCCGGTGCGCTTCGGCGCTCAGGCCTTGCCGAGCATGTCCGCGGGGAACGCCCCGGCCTGCAGCGCCGTCCCGATGAACGCCGTGCCGAGCTCGGTGAGGCGCTCCACGCCCGCCTCGCCCAGGTGCTCGTAGGGCGCCCGGTCCAGGCGGTCCGTCTCCGCCTCGATGTGCCGACGCAACTCCACGCCCGACTCGGTCAACTCGCCCTCGCCGTCGATGAGTCCGCGGTCACGGAGCCTCTCGGTCGCCGCTTCCCACTCCTCCTGGTTCCAGCCGCGCGTCGCGAAGTTCCACTTCGGCGTCATGCCCTTGCCGGTCGCGGTGTGACTCACCAGCGCCTCGATGCCGTCGAGTTCGGCGCCGAGCAGCGCGCTGACGTGCCCGTCGCCGCGGTGCTCGCGCAGCAGCGTCGCCGCGTGCCAGTACGCCAGGTGCGGCGCGTCGGGCACCGGCAGGTCGGCGTGGGCGGAGTAGAGCGGGCGCGCGGAGCGCGAGCAGGCCTCGGTGGCGCGCAGCGCGAGCCCGGCGGCCTCGGCCATCTCGGGCGAGGAGACGACCTCGTCGCCGAGGAGCCTGCGCAGTGTCGTGTCGACGCCACGCGCGCGTGCCGCGAGGACGTCCTCGGGCGAGGCCGTGCGCCACACCGCGGGCAGGTGCTCGGCGACGAGCGCGTGCTTGTAGTTGTAGAAGGCTGCGGTCACCACTCCGGCGCCGACGGGGCCAAGCGCGGCCGCCCGCACGGCGAAGTTGACCGCGCTGGGGTGGGTGATGCCGAGCCCGGCGAGCTCCCGCGACACGTCGGGGGAGAAGTAGTGCGTCGAGTGGAGCCCGTTCAGCACGTTGTGACAGCGGCGTCCGGCGCGCGGGGGCAGCGCGGCGTGCGTGGGGGAGGTCGTCGAAGAGGTCATGGGAGCACGGTACCTACTGGTTGGTATGTCGGTCAGGGTGCTGCCGTCGATGGCAGGAAAAGTGGGGAACTCGTCATTGCGGCCATCCGTGCCCCCGTCAAGAATCGGGGTCATGGAGCAGCGAACCGTCCTGGTCGTCCTCTTCGAAGGCGTCCAGAGTCTTGATGTCACCGGCCCCGTGGAGGTCTTCGCGGGTGCGGCCCACGCCATCGGCGACCCCGACGGCGCGTACCGCCTCCACACCGCCTCGCTGGACGGCGGCCCGGTGCGCACCTCCGGCGGGCTCACGCTGCTGCCTGACTCCTCGCTCGCGGACGCCCCCGCCCCGCACACGCTGCTCGTGCCGGGCGGCCAGGGCACCCGCCCCGAGGACCGCGGGCTGATCGACTGGCTGCGCGAGCACGGCCCGCGCGCCGAGCGCCTGGTGTCGGTCTGCACCGGCGCCATCAGGCTCGCCGAGGCGGGCCTCCTGGAAGGGCGCAGGGTGACCACGCACTGGGCGTACTGCGACCAGCTCGCCAAGGACTTCCCCGGCATCGAGGTCGACCCGGACCCCATCTACGTACGCGATGGCCACGTGGCGACGTCCGCGGGGGTCACCGCGGGCATCGATCTCGCCCTGGCCCTGGTCGAGGAGGACCTGGGCAGACAGGCGGCGCTCACCATCGCCCGCTATCTGGTCGTCTTCCTGCGCCGACCGGGAAACCAGGCGCAGTTCAGCGCCCAGCTCGCCGCGCAGACCGCACGGCGCGAACCGCTGCGCGAGGTCCAGCAGTGGATCACCGAGCACCCGGACGACGACCTCTCGGTCGACGCGCTCGCCGTCCGCGCCCGCCTCTCGCCCCGCCACTTCGCCCGTGCCTTCCAGGCGGAGACCGGCATGACACCCGGCAAGTACGTCGAGCGGGTCCGCATCGAGCACGCGCGCCGCCTCCTGGAAGACACCGCCGACGGGGTGGAGGAGGTCTCGCGCGCCTGTGGATACGGCACTCCGGAGGCGATGCGCCGCTCCTTCGTCAAGACGCTCGGTGCCTCGCCCGCCGAGTACCGGCGCCGTTTCCACCGCACACCGCACGTCACATCCACCACTCACCGATAGGGACACCATGCAGATCGCCATCGCCCTGTACGAGCGCTTCACCGTCCTGGACGCGATCGGTCCTTACCAGACCCTCAGCAGCCTGCCCGGCGCCGAGACCGTCTTCGTGGCCGCGCAGGCGGGCCCGGTGCGCGACGACAGCGGCAACCTCGCGCTCGTCGCCGACAAGTCGTTCGACGAGGTCAGGCGGCCCGACATCGTGGTCGTGCCCGGCGGACCCGGGCAGAGCGACCAGATGGAGAACGCGCCGCTCCTGGACTGGCTGCGCGCCGTGGACCCCACCACGACCTGGACGACGTCGGTGTGCACGGGCTCCCTGGCGCTCGCCGCGGCCGGACTGCTCAAGGGCCGCCGCGCCACCTCGCACTGGCTGGCCCTGACCGAGCTGGAGCGGCTCGGCGTCGAGTCGACGGGGGAGCGGGTGGTCTTCGACGGCAAGTACGTCACCGGGGCCGGTGTCTCGGCGGGCATCGACATGGGGCTCACCCTGGCGGGGAAGATCGCGGGCGACGAGCACGCGCAGACCGTGCAGCTGCTCACCGAGTACGACCCGCAGCCGCCCTACGACGCCGGGTCTCCGGAGAAGGCGCCCGCGCACATCGTGGCCAAGTTCCGCGACGGAAGCCGCTTCGACCAGTAAGGGCCGGAGCAGGGGGGAGTTCAGTCGGCGGCCGGGCTCCACGTGAAGCGCGGCCGCCTGCGCTCCAGGAAGGCGGCGACACCCTCGGCGGTGTCGTCGCTGCCGCGCGCCTGCTCCGCCCAGTACGCGTCCCGGTCCGCGCGGCCCGCCGCGAACTCCTTCGCCGCCGCCTGGGTGAGCTGGGAGCGCGCGGCGAGGACCCGGGTGAACTCCGCGACCCGCTTGTCGAGTTCGTCCGCGGGCAGCACCTCGTCCACCAGGCCGGTGCGCAGGGCCCGCTCGGTGTCGATCAACTCGCCCGAGAAGAGCAGGTACTTGGCGGTGGCGGGCCCCACGAGCGACACCAGGCGCCGGGTGGTCGACGCCGGGTACACGATGCCGAGCTTCGCCGGGGTGACCCCGAAGGAGGCGTCATCGGCCGCGAACCTCAGGTCGCACGCCGCGGCCAGCTGGCAGCCGCCGCCCACGCAGTAGCCCCGCACCACGGCGAGCGTCGGCTTGGGGAAGGCCGCCAGGGCCTCCTCGGCCCGCACCGCGAGGTCCTGGGCGGACCCGGCCGACTCCCGGAGCGAGGAGATGTCGGCGCCCGCGCAGAAGGTGTCGCCCGCCCCGGTGAGCACGACCGCGCGTACGGCGGGGTCGGCGGCGAGCCCCGCGAAGAGCGGCGGCACCTGGCCCCACATCCGCGTGGTCATGGCATTGCGCTTGGCCGGGTGATCGATGACGACGGTGGCGACGCCGTCCGTGACGGTGTGCCTCAGCTGCGGCTCCATGCGCCGGATGCTATCCGCACCCCTCGAACGTACGATCAAGAAGGGGGCGGTCCGCAAGACCGTACGGGACGGAGACGCTGATGGCCCGATCCAAGGACGCCGGTGCCCCCCGGCAGGAGACCGGCTCGCCCGCGGCCAAGGGCGCCCGGCTCAGCCGCAGCTTCGGCTGGCTGGCGCTGCTCGGCGCGATCCTGGCGGTGGCCGGACTCGTCGGCCTCGTCTACACCGGCCTCGCCACGCTCACCTCGATGCTCCTGTTCGGCTGGCTGCTGCTGATCGGCGGCTTCGTCGGCCTGCTGCACGCCGTTCAGTCGCGCGGCAGCAACTTCTTCTGGCTGGGCGTCGTCGTCGCGGCGCTGAACCTCGCGGCGGGCGTCGTCGTCATCCGCAGGCCCGAGGTGGCCGCGGAGGCGCTGACCATGTTCGCGGCGCTGCTCTTCCTCACCGGCGGAGTGTTCCGCCTCGTCGGCAGCCTGGTGGTGCGCGGCCCGCAGTTCGGCTGGACGCTGGTGCAGGGCGCCTTCGGCCTGCTGCTCGGCATCCTGGTGCTCGGCGGGTGGCCCAGCGACAGCCAGTACGTGATCGGCTGCTTCTTCTCCCTCTCGCTGCTCTTCGACGGCCTCGGCCTGATCGCCACGGGCGTCGGCGGGCGCCGCATCGTCAGCCTCGTACAACCTGAAGAAAGCTTGAAGCCGGAAGAGGAAGGACAGGATCAGTCGCACAGCTGACGGGGTCAAGCGCCGACGGTCAAATCGCGTCGATAGTCGCTGACTTCTGGTCAGTAGCGGGGTCCGGACCTGAGCATTCCCAACACTCGATGTGTGGTGACAATCGAGCGCAAGGGCGGCGACCGGACGATGGAGAACGACGGGAGGGGGTCCTGCCTACCTCCCAGGGGGGAGGGAACGGTCCCGTACGAGGGTGTCTGGCGCTTCACCGCCCCCGCAGTCGACGCCTCCGTGCCCCAGGCGCGGCACGCCGTGCGGGATCTGCTCGCCAGGCAGGGAGTACCCGCGTCCGACGACCTCATTCATGGCCTGCTGGTCATCGTCTCCGAACTGGTCACCAACGCGGTGCGGCATGCGGCTCTGCTCTCGCCGATGCTCGCCGTGGAAGTGGCGGTCGGCGCCGAATGGGTGCGGGTCTCCGTGGAGGACAACCACCCCTACCGCCCGACGGCCCTGGTGGCGGACCACGGCCAGACGGGCGGGCGGGGGCTGCTGCTCGTCCGCGAGATCACGGCGGAGGCGGGCGGCGCCTGCGACGTCGAGCACACGGCGAGCGGGGGCAAGGTCATCTGGGCGGCCCTGCCCCTGAAGCCCGACGAGGATTAGCGCGGGATGGTGGCTACCAGCCCGCTGAGGGGCCGGTCAGCTCCTTGATCGCGGGGCGCGCGGCGTCGAGGACGGTCATGAACCAGGCGGAGAACGGGCCCTGCGCGTGCCGGGCCGCGAGCTCCTCCGCGGTCACGAACGCGGTCTCGCCGACCTCGGAGGGGTCGGGGCGCAGCGGCGACTGGACCATGCCGACGAAGAGGTGGTTGAACTCCTGCTCCACCAGGCCCGAGTCCGGGTCCGGGTGGTTGTAGCGCACCGTGCCCGCCTCGGCGAGCAGCGAGGGCGAGACCCCCAGCTCCTCGTACGTACGCCGGGCGGCCGCGGCGAACGGCGCCTCGCCGGGGTACGGGTGCCCGCAGCAGGTGTTCGACCAGACGCCGGGGGAGTGGTACTTGCCGAGCGCGCGCTGCTGCAGGAGCAGCCGCCCCTGTTCGTCGAAGAGGAAAACGGAGAACGCCCGGTGCAGCTGCCCGGGCGCCTGATGCGCGGAGAGTTTCTCCGCTGTGCCGATCGTCCTGCCGTCCTCGTCGACGAGTTCGAGCAAGATCGCTTCTCCGGTGCCGTTCGACGAGCTGTTCGTCGCGGTGGCAGGTGTGATCGGCATACCCATCCTTCGCTTCGGTCTTCGAGCCTCAAGTCTGCCGTACGTTTCGGACACTCCCGGCACTCCCGGGGCCCGCATGTCCGCCGTGCGAGGGCACGGCGGACATGCGGAGGGCGTCAGGAACGCCTGCGCCCGGGGCGTGTCAGACGCCGAAAGCGGCCGGATAACTGATGGTGCCCCGCGGTACGCACGAGGAATCGTCCGGACCGTTCAGGACGAGCGCCATCATGGCCTCGTCGGGCACCTCGAACCCTGGCCGGATTCCGTACCCGGAAGCGGGGCTGAAACCGAACCTCGGGTAGTACTCGGGATGCCCGAGCACGAGGACGAGACGCTCCCCACGCGCGCGTGCCGCGTCGAGCACCGCGCGGATGACGGCCGAACCGGCCCCCGTCCGCTGGTACTTCGGCAGGACGGCGCAGGGGGCGAGGGCGAGGGCGGGTGCCCCGTCCACCCGGCAGCGGGTGATCAGCGCGTGTGCCGCGACCTCGCCGTCCGGCGCCTGCGCGACGTACGACAGGCCGGGCAGCCAGGCATCGGCGTCCCCGCGCAGCGCGTCGACCAGGTCGGCCTCGTCCTCGGTGTCGAAGGCGGCGGCGTTCACGGCGTGCACGGCGGCGACGTCGGAGCCGGTCTCGGGCCGACAGGGCCACGCGTCCACGGGACGCAGGACGTAGCCCGCGTAGCCGAACTCCGTTCCGTGCTCGCGCCGCATCGCGATCTCCTCGCGCGTGGCGGCGAGCGCCTCGGCCATGCCCGGAGCCGCCGGTTCCGCGGCGTCCGCGCGGGCGGCCAGCGGCCCGTAGTACTCGTCCCAGTCGGACTCGGGCTGCGCGTGCACGCCGAGCACGGAGTAACCGGCGCCGGTGGCGGCCCGGAGGTTCTCCTCGCCCGTACGCAGCGGGTAGTGCTGGTCCCAGAACGCGCGCGCGGCGGCGGAAGGACCGGCGGTCGTCCACTCGCACTCGGTGACGACGAGTGCCCCACCGGGGGCGAGCAGTCGGCGCCAGGCGCGCAGGGCGGTGTCGAAGCCGATGTTGTAGACCGAGCTCTCCGCCCAGATGAGGTCGAACGAACCGTCCGGATGGGGGAGTTCGGTCATGTCGGCGTTGACGGCGGTGATCGATCCGGCGAGCCCGCGCGCCTTGGCGGACGCGCGGAGCTCGTCGAGGAACGGCTCGTGCAGATCGACGGCGGTCACCTCGGCGCCGGTCTCGGCGGCGAGCAGGAGCGCGGCGCGGCCCGGGCCGCAGCCCAGGTCGAGCACGCGCGGACGCTCGGGCAGTGCCCCCACGAGGGAGAGCAGCTGCCGGGTTGTGGCGTCGGAGCCCGGGCCCTGCCGCGGCAGACCGTGGTGCAGGGCGAAGAAGGCGTCGTGGATGCTGGAAGTGTTGTCAGACAACGGGAAATCCTTGAGTGAAGGACGCGCCGACCCGACGTACGACTGGCGTACGAAGGTCAGACGTGCGCCCGGAAGGTGGGGATGCACGTGTCGCCGCGCAGAGCAGCGCAAGCCACGACAGTCATCAACCCACCTCCTAGGAACTCAAGAACTCTGGCCACTGTAACACCGTCCGTGACGGAGCCGCGCGGCTATCCGTCGGCGAAGCTGTTCTCCGCCACGACCTGCCGCACCCCGTTCGCGTCGTTCTGCAGGCGCTTGATCTGCATCACCACCGTGTTCTCCTCGGTCGTCCTGAAGCAGTAGGACTGGCCGATCTCGATGGTGGCCGACGTCATCTCCGTGTCGGAGACGCGCTTGCGGCACTCCTCCACCGTCGGTTTGCCGTGCGTGGTGATGACGGCCATCGTCGCGCCGTTCATCGCCGCGAGGGTGTCCCGGTCGCTCCCGGCGACCTGCACGTCCGAGCCCGAGACCCGTGCGTCGGCGTGCGCCCACGGGCTGTCCAGGTCGTAGGGCTGGGCGGGCACGTTGAGGAAGAACTCGGTGCCGGACTTCCAGGGCTGTGCGGGCTTGGCGGCCCGGTGCTCGGGCGATGTCGTCGGCGGTGCGGTGGTCGGGCCGGGATCGCCGCCGCTGTCGGAGAGCTTGACGCCGATGACGGCCGCTGCCACCGCCCCGAGAGCGCCGATGACGGCGGCGGCCATCTGCCAGAACGGCCGCGGGCGGCCTACGAAATCGGGATCGTGCGCAGGCCGCGGCGGACCGGGCGGGGCAGGAGGTTGTGGATGTGACACTGCTTTCCCCCGGAGCAAGTGCGTTTGTGAACTCTCCGTCGACTGTCCCACAAGAGCACAGGGGCGTGAAGGGAATTCCGGACTGTCAGGGGGCGCACGGAGGTGCGTCG
The DNA here is from genome assembly GCF_008704495.1 of Streptomyces kanamyceticus. NCBI lineage: Bacteria > Bacillati > Actinomycetota > Actinomycetes > Kitasatosporales > Streptomycetaceae > Streptomyces > Streptomyces kanamyceticus. The sequence goes on along the minus strand of NZ_CP023699.1, from coordinate 1,192,334 downwards.
ACGGGGCCCCTCAGCGGCAGGGGTCCGACGACGGAGTCCGTCAGTGGCAGAGCTTCGCCTCGTGCTCCGCGTGGCCGCTCGGCTCCAGCTGGAAGGTGCAGTGCTCCAGGTCGAAGTGGTCGCCGAGGCAGCCCTGCAGTTCGTGCAGCATCTTCTCGTGGCCGATCGCGTCGAGCGCGTCGGAGCTGACGACCACGTGCGCGGAGAGCACGGGCATGCCCGAGGTGATCGTCCAGGCGTGCAGGTCGTGGACGTCCTCGACGCCGGGCAGGTCGAGCATGTGGGCCCGCACCTCACCCATGTCGACGTCCTTGGGCGCCGATTCGAGCAGGACGTTCAGGGTCTCCTTGAGCAGCTTCACCGTGCGCGGGACGATCATGACGCCGATGACGAGCGAGGCGATCGGGTCGGCGGCCTGCCAGCCGGTGAGCATGATGACGCTCGCCGCGATGATCACCGTCAGCGAGCCCAGGGTGTCCGCGAGGACCTCCAGGAAGGCGCCGCGCACATTGAGGCTGTCCTTCTGGCCGCGCATGAGCAGCGACAGCGAGATCATGTTCGCCACGAGCCCGAAGACGCCGAAGAAGACGGCGAGTCCGCCCTCCGTCTGCGCGGGCGTGATGAACCGCTCGACCGCCTCGTAGAGCACGTAGCCGCCGACGCCGAGCAGCAGCAGACAGTTGGCGAGCGCGGCGAGGATCTCGGCGCGCGCGTAGCCGAAGGTGCGGTTCGCGGTGGGCGGTCTGTTCGCGAAGTGAATCGCGAGCAGGGCCATGCCGAGCCCGAGCGCGTCCGTCGCCATGTGCGCCGAGTCCGCGATGAGCGCGAGCGAGTCGGCCATGATGCCGCCGATGATCTGGGCGAACATCACGATGATCGTGATGGTGAGTGCTATGCGCAGCCGCCCCTTGTAGGCGTTGGCCGCCGTGCCCGTGGTCGGTGCCCCGTGTGTGTGTCCGTGATCGTGCCCAGCCCCCATGGAGCCGCCCTCCCGCAGTCGGTCATCGGTCTGCTCTTCGCTGGTCGCGCGAGAGCAGTGAACTACGGGTGGGGGGTATCGCGCAACGCGGCACTGAACACCGTTGTCATCTGCCCTGACCTGCGAAAATGGCAATGATTGCCGGTAGTGGAAGGGGTGCAGGTCAGGGCTCCGCGACGATCACACGCGAGGGGCTCCCGGGTGGTGCAGACACCATCCCGCCCACGCCGAATCGACCATCTCGCGCACCCCGCGCCGGGCGGCCCAGCCCAGTTCGCGCGCGGCGAGCGAGGCGTCGGCGACGGCGCGCGGGGCGTCCCCGGCGCGCATCGGCTCCACCACGGCGGGGCGGCGGTCGCCGCTCACCTCGCCGATGAGGGTGACCAGTTCGCGTACGGAAACACCCTCGCCCCTGCCGATGTTCACCGTCAGATCGCCCCCGTCGGCGCTCGCGAGCCGACGGGCCGCCGCCAGATGGGCCTCCGCGAGGTCGGACACGTGGATGTAGTCCCGCACGCAGGTGCCGTCCGGGGTCGGATGGGTGTCGCCGAAGATCCGCGGCGCCTCGTCGCGGGTCAGCCGGTCGAAGACCATCGGGATCACGTTGTAGACACCGGTGTCCGCGAGCTCGGGGCTCGCCGAGCCCGCCACGTTGAAGTAGCGCAGGCACACGGTCGCCATGCCGTGCGCCCGCCCGGCCGCCCGCACCAGCCACTCACCGGCGAGCTTCGTCTCGCCGTACGGGCTCACCGGAACGCACGGGGTGTCCTCGGAGACCAGGTCCACGTCCGGCGGGTTGCCGTACACCGCGGCCGACGAGGAGAACACGAACCGCCGCACACCGGCCTCGGCCGCCGCTTCGAGCAGCGTCGTCAGGCCGCCCAGGTTCTCCCGGTAGTAGCGCAGCGGCTGCTCCACGGACTCCCCGACCTGCTTGCGGGCGGCCAGGTGCACGATGCCCGTCACGTCGTGTTCGGCGAAGACCCGGCGCAGCAGCTCCGCGTCGAGCGATGAGCCCTTGATGAGCGGGACGTCCCCCGGCAGCCGCCGCGGCACCCCCGAGGAAATGTCGTCGAGTACGACGACGTCCTCCCCGGCAGCGGCCATCACCCGCGCCACATGTGCCCCGATATATCCTGCTCCGCCTGTGATCAGCCATGTCATGGGCGCCCACCCTAAGCGAACGGTATGCGGGCAAGACGGACGCGGTTTGTGGGGGCGGCCCCCCATCGACCATGATGATCGCGAACGCCGAGGCCCTGGCAGGTCGCGTTGATCGGGCCGTGAACGGGTGGTGAATTCCCGCTCCCCAGCATCCGATAGCCTCTGCCGACATGCCGCCGGGCCAGTCATGGCCAGGGGCGTTCCCCTTCACGCATGCGCCCGGCGCGAGCCGCGCCGGGATTCAAGGAGTGAGTTCGTCTGTCGACCGCCATCCTCACCGGACAGCCGGTCCCCGGGTCGCCGCTCGAAGGTGATCTGCGGTCCCTCGGCTTCGACGTGCGGGTCGCCTCGGACGCGGCGGACGCGGAGACGCTGCTCGCGGCGGTGCCCGTCGACCAGCGGGTCGCGGTCGTCGACGCGCGCTTCGTCGGCCACGTCCACGCCCTGCGCCTCGGTCTCACCGACCCCCGCTTCGCCACCGCGGCGGTGCCCGGCGCCGTCACGGCCAAGCCCGAGGCCCGCAGGGAACTGACGAGCGCCCTGCGCGCCACGGCGGGAACCGCGGGCGGCGTCGTGACGCTCGACGCGCTCCCCGACTCGATCGCCTCGGCGCTGGAGTCGGCCGACGCCGCCGTGCACCGCCCCGAGCTCGGCACCCTCGTCGCCACCGTGCCCAGCGACCCGCAGGCCCGCAACGAGGCACGGCAGGCCGTCGCCGCCGTCGACGACGAGGCCGTACGCCTGCGCACCGCGGTCAAGTCGCGGGACGGCTTCTTCACGACGTACTGCATCTCCCCGTACTCCCGCTACCTCGCCCGCTGGTGCGCCCGCCGGGGCCTGACCCCGAACCAGGTCACCACGGCCTCGCTGCTCACCGCGCTGATCGCGGCGGGCTGCGCGGCGACCGGCACCCGCGGCGGCTTCGTCGCGGCGGGCCTCCTCCTCCTCTTCTCCTTCGTCCTGGACTGCACGGACGGGCAGCTCGCCCGCTACTCCCTGCAGTACTCGACGCTCGGCGCCTGGCTGGACGCGACGTTCGACCGCGCCAAGGAGTACGCCTACTACGCGGGCCTCGCGCTCGGCGCGGCCCGCGGCGGCGACGACGTATGGGCACTGGCGCTCGGCGCGATGGTCCTGCAGACCTGTCGGCACGTCGTGGACTTCTCCTTCAACGAGGCGAACCACGACGCCACCGCCAACACCAGCCCCACCGCCGCCCTCTCGGACAAGCTCGACAGCGTCGGGTGGACGGTCTGGGTGCGCCGGATGATAGTGCTGCCGATCGGCGAGCGCTGGGCGATGATCGCCGTGCTCACCGCGGTCACCACCCCGCGCGTCACCCTCGTCGTCCTGATCATCGGCTGCGCGCTCGCCGCCTGCTACACCACGGCAGGACGCGTCCTTCGCTCGCTGACCCGCAAGGCGACCCGCACCGACCGCGCCGCGCTCGCCCTCGGCGAGCTCGCCGACAACGGCCCGCTGGCCTCGGCGTTCGCCGCGCTCAAGCGGACGGGCCTGCCGGTGCCCGCGCCCGTCATCGCCTTCGTCGGCGGCGCCGCGGTGGTCGCGGTGGCCGCCTTCACCTCCTACGGCAGCCCGTGGGTGGTCGTCGCCGCCGTGGCCTACGTCATCACCTCGGGCCTCGCGCTCTCGCGCTCCCTCAAGGCCCCCCTCGACTGGCTGGTGCCGCCGTTCTTCCGGGCGGCCGAGTACGGCACGGTCCTGGTACTGGCGGCCAAAGCCGATGTGAACGGAGCGCTGCCCGCGGCTTTCGGGCTGGTGGCCGCGGTCGCCTACCATCACTACGACACGGTGTACCGCATCAAGGGCGGCACCGGCGCGCCCCCGCGCTGGCTGGTGCGGGCCATCGGCGGCCAAGAAGGCAGGACCCTCGTGGTCGTGCTCGCCGCCGCCCTGCTGCCCACCACAGATTTCACCGTCGCGCTCACGGCACTCGCCGTGGCCGTGGCACTCGTGGTGCTCGTCGAGAGCATCCGCTTCTGGGTCTCCTCCGGAGCACCCGCCGTACACGATGAAGGAGAACCCGCATGATCGGCCTCGTGCTGGCGGCCGGCGCCGGACGGCGTCTTCGCCCCTACACCGACACCCTGCCCAAGGCCCTGGTGCCGGTGGGTCCGGAGGGCAACGAGGACAGCCTCACCGTCCTGGACCTCACCCTCGGCAACTTCGCCGAGATCGGCCTGACCGAGGTCGCGATCATCGTCGGGTACCGCAAGGAGGCGGTCTACGAGCGCAAGGCGGCGCTCGAGGCCAAGTACAACCTCAAGCTGACCCTGATCGACAACGACAAGGCCGAGGAGTGGAACAACGCCTACTCCCTGTGGTGCGGCCGTGACTCGATCAAGCACTCGGTGATCCTCGCCAACGGCGACACCGTGCACCCGGTCTCCGTCGAGAAGACGCTGCTCGCCGCCCGCGGCGACGGCAAGAAGATCATCCTCGCCCTCGACACGGTGAAGAACCTCGCCGACGAGGAGATGAAGGTCATCGTGGACCCCGCCAAGGGCGTCCAGAAGATCACCAAGCTCATGGACCCGGCGACGGCCACCGGTGAGTACATCGGCGTCACCCTCATCGAGGGCGAGGCGGCCGACGAGCTCGCCGACGCGCTGAAGACCACCTTCGAGCGCGACCCCGACCTCTACTACGAGGACGGCTACCAGGAGCTCGTGAACCGCGGCTTCAAGATCGACGTGGCGCCGATCGGTGACGTCAAGTGGGTCGAGATCGACAACCACGAGGACCTCGCCAAGGGCCGGGAGATCGCGTGCCAGTACTGACGAGGCTCATCCCCTCGCCGGTCGTCGTCGACATCCGGCCGGGGGCGCTCAACGACCTGGCCGGGGTCCTCGCCGACCAGCGGATCTGCTCGTCGACCGGCAAGCTCGCCATCGCCATCAGCGGTGGCTCCGGCGCGGTCCTGCGGGACCGCCTGATGTCGTCGCTGCCCGGCGCCGAGTGGTTCGAGGTGGGCGGCGGCACCCTCGACGACGCCATCAAGCTCGCCGACGCCATGAAGAAGGGCCGCTACGACGCGGTCGTCGGCCTCGGCGGCGGCAAGATCATCGACTGTGCCAAGTTCGCCGCGGCGCGCGTCGGCCTGCCGCTGGTCGCCGTCGCGACGAACCTGTCGCACGACGGCCTCTGCTCGCCCGTCGCGACCCTCGACAACGACGCGGGCCGCGGTTCCTACGGCGTACCGAACCCCATAGCGGTCGTCATCGACCTCGACGTCATCCGTGAGGCGCCGGTCCGCTTCGTTCGCTCCGGCATCGGTGACGCCCTGTCCAACATCTCCGCGATCGCGGACTGGGAGCTCGCCGCCCGCGAGCGCGGCGAGGACATCGACGGCCTCGCGGCCGCGATGGCCCGCCAGGCCGGCGAGGCCGTGCTCCGCCACCCCGGCGGCGTCGGCGACGACGCCTTCCTCCAGGTCCTCGCCGAGGGTCTCGTCCTCACGGGCATCGCGATGTCGGTCTCGGGTGACTCCCGCCCGGCGTCCGGCGCCTGTCACGAGATCAACCACGCCTTCGACCTCCTCTTCCCCAAGCGCGCCGCGAGCCACGGCGAGCAGTGCGGCCTCGGCGCGGCCTTCGCGATGCACCTGCGCGGTGCCCGCGAGGAGTCCGGGTACATGGCCTCGGTGCTGCGCCGCCACGGCCTGCCCGTGCTGCCGGAGGAGATCGGTTTCACCGTGGACGAGTTCGTGCAGGTCGTGGAGTTCGCTCCGCAGACCAGGCCGGGCCGCTACACGATCCTCGAACACCTCGACCTGTCCACCGACCAGATCAGGGACGCATACGCCGACTATGCAAAAGCCATCGGTAGCTGAGCTCCGCCCGGTTGTTCACCCCCCGGGGGTGAAGGACCGACGGAGCGGCGAGCACTGGGGCGGACGGCTCTACATGCGCGAGATCTCGCTGCGCATCGACCGTCACCTGGTGAACACCAAGGTCACGCCCAACCAGCTGACCTACCTGATGACCGTCTGCGGCGTCCTCGCGGCCCCGGCCCTGCTCGTGCCGGGCATCTGGGGCGCGGTCCTCGGTGTCGTCGCGGTCCAGCTGTATCTGTTGCTCGACTGCGTCGACGGCGAGATCGCCCGGTGGCGCAAGCAGTACTCGCTGGCCGGTGTCTGGATGGACCGCGTCGGCGCCTACCTCACCGACGCGGCCGTCCTCGTGGGCTTCGGCCTGCGCGCCGCCGACCTGTTGGGCTCGGGCCGGATCGACTGGCTGTGGGCGTTCCTCGGTACGCTCGCCGCGCTCGGCGCCATCATGATCAAGGCCGAGACGGACCTGGTCGCCGTGGCCCGTGCGCAGAACGGCAAGGAGCAGGTGAAGGAGACCGCGTCCGAGATGCGCGGCTCCGGCATGGCCCTGGCCCGCAAGGCCGCCGCCGCGCTGAAGTTCCACCGGCTGATCCTGGGCATCGAGGCGTCCCTCCTCATCCTGGTCCTGGCGATCGTGGACCAGGTCCGGGGCGACCTGTTCTTCACGCGGCTCGGCGTCGCCGTGCTGGCCGGGATCGCGGTCCTGCAGACCCTGCTGCACCTCGTGTCCATCCTGGCTTCGAGCAGGCTCAAGTGAGTACGACAGGGGAGCGGACGATGAAGGTCGGCGCCGTCATCATCACGATGGGCAACCGGCCCCAGGAGCTGCGCGCCCTCCTCGACTCGGTCGCCAAGCAGGACGGCGACCCGGTCGAGGTGGTCGTGGTCGGCAACGGCGCCCCCGTGCCGGACGTCCCCGCGGGCGTACGCACCGTCGAGCTGCCCGAGAACCTCGGCATCCCCGGCGGTCGCAACGTCGGCATCGAGGCCTTCGGCCCCGGCGGCACCGACGTCGACATCCTGCTCTTCCTGGACGACGACGGCCTGCTCGCGAACATGGACACGGCCCAGCTGTGCCGCGAGGCCTTCGCCGCCGACCCGGAGCTCGGCATCATCAGCTTCCGCATCGCGGACCCGGAGACGGGGGAGACGCAGCGCCGCCACGTGCCGCGCCTGCGCGCCGCCGACCCGATGCGCTCCTCGCGCGTGACGACCTTCCTCGGCGGCGCCAACGCCGTCCGCACCAAGGTCACCGAGGAGGTCGGCGGGCTGCCCGACGAGTTCTTCTACGCCCACGAGGAGACCGACCTCGCCTGGCGTGCCCTCGACGCGGGCTGGATGATCGACTACCGCGCCGACATGGTGCTCTTCCACCCGACGACCGCCCCCTCGCGGCACGCGGTCTACCACCGGATGGTCGCCCGCAACCGCGTCTGGCTGGCCCGTCGCAACCTCCCCGCCCCGCTGGTCCCCGTCTACCTCGGGGTCTGGCTGCTCCTGACCCTGGCCCGGCGCCCCTCGCGGCCCGCGCTCAAGGCCTGGTTCGGCGGTTTCAAGGAGGGCTGGACCACGCCCTGCGGACCTCGGCGTCCCATGAAGTGGCGTACGGTGTGGCGGCTGACCCGACTGGGCCGCCCTCCCGTCATCTGACAAGCTCGGGTCTGAGAGCATCTGGGCCATACCCCGGTCCCTGGCCCACGCCTACGCCCGACCGGCTGCGCTTCTGAAGACGAAAGTTTCCACTCGTGAGTGAGACAACGCATGACGGCGGGGTCGCGGTGACTGCGTCACCGTCGACTCCGTCGCCCGATGACGGGCTCTCCCGGGCCGAACTCGCCGCCAAGTACGGTCTGACCGTCAGCGGCGCACGGCCCGGACTTTTCGAGTACGTCCGCCAGCTCTGGGGACGGCGTCACTTCATCCTCGCCTTCTCGCAGGCGAAGCTGACCGCCCAGTACAGCCAGGCCAAGCTCGGCCAGTTGTGGCAGGTGGCGACGCCCCTGCTGAACGCGGCGGTCTACTTCTTCATCTTCGGACTCCTGCTCGGTGCCAGGAAGGGCATCCCGCACGAGATCTACGTGCCGTTCCTGGTGACGGGCGTGTTCGTCTTCACGTTCACCCAGAGCTCGGTCATGGCGGGCGTGCGGGCGATCTCGGGCAACCTCGGCCTGGTGCGGGCGCTGCACTTCCCGCGCGCCTCGCTGCCGATCTCCTTCGCGCTCCAGCAGCTCCAGCAGCTGCTCTTCTCGATGCTCGTGCTCGTGCTGATCATGGTCGGGTTCGGCATCTTCCCGACCTGGTCCTGGCTCCTCGTGCTGCCCGCGCTCGCCCTCCAGTTCGTCTTCAACACGGGCCTCGCGCTGATCTTCGCCAGGATGGGCAGCAAGACGCCCGACCTCGCGCAGCTGATGCCGTTCGTGATGCGGACCTGGATGTACGCGTCGGGCGTCATGTTCAGCATCCCCGCGATGCTCGCGGACAAGAAGGGCGTGCCCGAGTGGGTCGGGGACGTGCTCCAGTGGAACCCCGCCTCCATCTACATGGACCTGATCCGCTTCGCCATGATCGACGACTACGGGTCCTCGTACCTGCCGCCGCACGTGTGGGCCTTCGCCGCGGGCTGGGCCGTCGTGATCGGTGCGCTCGGTTTCGTGTACTTCTGGAAGGCTGAGGAGCGTTACGGCCGTGGCTGACGACATCGGCGTCGACAAGACGCACATCCCCACCGTCATCGCCGACGAGCTGCACATCGTCTACCGCGTCAACGGCGCGAAGACGGGCAAGGGCAGTGCCACCTCCGCCCTCAGCCGCATCCTCAAGCGGGGCGAGGAGCGCGGTGTCCGCAAGGTGCACGCGGTGCGAGGCGTCAGCTTCACCTCCTACCGAGGCGAGGCCATCGGCCTGATCGGCTCGAACGGCTCCGGCAAGTCCACGCTGCTGCGCGCCATCGCGGGCCTGCTGCCCGCCGAGAAGGGCAAGGTCTACACCGATGGCCAGCCCTCGCTGCTCGGTGTGAACGCGGCCCTGATGAACGACCTGACCGGCGAGCGCAACGTCATCCTCGGCGGGCTCGCGATGGGCATGTCCCGCGAGCAGATCAAGGCGCGCTACCAGGAGATCGTCGACTTCTCGGGCATCAATGAGAAGGGCGACTTCATCACCCTGCCGATGCGCACCTACTCCTCCGGCATGGCGGCGCGCCTGCGCTTCTCCATCGCGGCGGCCAAGGACCACGACGTCCTCATGATCGACGAGGCCCTGGCCACCGGCGACCGCAAGTTCCAAAAGCGCTCCGAGGCCCGCATCCGCGAGCTCCGCAAGGAAGCGGGAACGGTCTTCCTGGTCAGCCACAACAACAAGTCCATCCGCGACACCTGCGACCGCGTGCTCTGGCTGGAACGCGGCGAGCTGCGCATGGACGGGCCGACCGACGAGGTCATCAAGGAGTACGAGAAGTTCACGGGCAAGTAGCCCGATCGCGCCACGCGGCGCCCACTCGTTCGGCGGCGGGGCCCCACCGGGAGCAGTCCGGTGGGGCCCCGCCGCGTGCCCGGTCGGCTGGAGTCCCAGAAATCCCTCAACTCACTTGCGTTCAGGGAAGATTGACGCCAATCGGTGTGTTGTTGTGACGTGCGGAACACCCCGACGATGCGTGCTGGGTTGTACAACGTAAGCTGTACCGGTGCTGATTCGCGGCAAGTGGGGCGAAATGGCGCGGCGCCCCGGTTCCCGGCATGTTCCGCCTTGGGGAGGGATGGGCGGCGTGTCCGAAATAGGATGTATTGGGTCGGCAGTGTAGAACGGGAGATGTGACGGCAATGGGTACGGATGATCTCCAGCTCCGCGATGCATCAGCCGTCCTCGACAAGGCCGCGGACGAGAACTTCCCCGTGGCGCCCTTCTTCCTGCCCAGGGCCTGGCGCGAAGACCTCATGGCCGTGTACGGCTACGCCCGCCTCGTCGACGACATCGGCGACGGCGACCTGGCCCCCGGCGGCGCGGACGCCCGCTACCTCGGCGTCGACCCGGCGGCGACCGAGGACAGGATCGCCTTCCTCGACGCCTTCGAGACCGATCTGCACCGGGTCTTCGACGGCACCCCGCACCATCCGCTGCTGCGCGCGCTCCAGCCCACGGTGCGCCGCCGCGGCCTCACCCCCGAGCCGTTCCTCGGCCTGATCGAGGCCAACCGCCAGGACCAGCTCGTCAGGCGCTACGAGACGTACGACGACCTCCTGGCGTACTGCGAGCTCTCCGCCAACCCCGTCGGGCGCCTCGTCCTCGCCATCACCGGCACGGCCACCCCCGAACGCATCCGTCGCTCCGACGCCGTCTGCACCGCGCTGCAGATCGTCGAGCACCTCCAGGACGTCAGTGAGGACCTCAGGCGTGACCGTGTCTATCTGCCGGCCGAGGACATGAAGCGCTTCCATGTCCAGGAGCGCGATCTGGCCGCACCGAGCGCAGGCGCGTCGGTGCGCGCCCTGGTCGCATTCGAAGCGGAACGCGCCCGCTGCCTCCTGAATGAAGGCACCCCCCTGGTGGGTAGCGTCCACGGCAGGCTGAAGCTGCTGCTGGCGGGGTTCGTGGCAGGGGGGAGGGCGGCGGTCCAGTCGATCGCCGCCGCCGGCTACGACGTACTTCCAGGACCACCCAAGCCCACCAAGCCCCGATTGCTGCGTGCGGCCGGGGCGGTTCTGCGAGGAGAGGGGTGAGCCGGACCGTGGAGTCAGATGCGCACGTGTCCGCACCGGTACTCGCCGCGTACAGCTACTGCGAGGCCGTGACCGGACAGCAGGCCCGGAATTTCGCGTACGGCATCAGGCTGCTGCCGACGCCCAAGCGGCGCGCCATGTCCGCGCTCTACGCGCTCTCGCGGCGCGTGGACGACATCGGCGACGGCGCGCTCGCGCCGGACGTCAAGGCGGCCCGGCTCGGTGACACCCGGGCGCTGCTCGCCCGGATCCGCGAGGGCGAGGTCGAGGAGGACGACACCGACCCGGTGGCGGTCGCCCTCGCGCACGCCGCGACCCACTTCTCCATTCCGCTGGGCGGCCTGGACGAGCTCATCGACGGCGTCCTGATGGACGTACGCGGTGAGACGTACGAGACGTGGGACGACCTGAAGGTCTACTGCCGCTGTGTGGCCGGTGCCATCGGGCGGCTCTCGCTCGGCGTGTTCGGCACGGAACGGGGGGCGCTCCACGCCGAGCGCGCGCCGGAGTATGCAGACACGCTCGGCCTCGCGCTCCAACTGACCAACATTCTGCGGGACGTTCGCGAGGACGCCGAGGACGGGCGGACCTATCTGCCCGCCGAGGACCTCGCCAAGTTCGGCTGCTCCGCCGGGTTCTCGGGCTCCGAGCCGCCCGCCGGATCCGACTTCGCGGGGCTCGTGCACTTCGAGGTCAGGCGCGCGCGGGCCCTCTTCGCCGAGGGCTACCGACTGCTCCCGATGCTGGACCGGCGCAGTGGTGCCTGTGTGGCGGCCATGGCGGGGATCTACCGGCGCCTGCTCGACCGCATCGAGCGCGAACCGGAGGCGGTCCTGCGCGGCCGCGTCTCGCTGCCGGGCCGCGAGAAGGCGTACGTCGCCGTGCGCGGCCTGTCCGGGCTCGACGCGCGCAACGTCTCACGAGGGACCGTCAGGAGGCGTGCGTGATGTGCGCCCTGAGTGATCGTGGGGAAGTTGGGGCGAGCGCCGTCAAGCGGCGGGCAACCCTCCGCTCTATGGTCGCGTCCCAGACTGCAACGGCCGAAAAGGAGGGTGCGTGAACAGCGAGAACATGCAGCCCGATGGGCTGCTCGCGGACGCCGAAGGCCGCCCTGGAGGGGCGGCCGCCGTAGTGGTCGGCGGCGGGCTCGCCGGAATCACGGCAGCCCTCTCGCTCGCCGACGCCGGACTGCGCGTCACCCTGCTCGAAGGCCGCCCGCGGCTCGGCGGACTCGCCTTCTCCTTCCAGCGCGGCGACCTGACCGTCGACAACGGCCAGCACGTGTATCTGCGCTGCTGCACCGCCTACCGATGGTTCCTCGACCGCGTCGAAGGCGCGCACCTGGCACCCGTGCAGGAACGTCTCGACGTGCCCGTGCTCGACGCCGACCGCAATCGCCTCGGGCGTCTCAGGCGCACCGCGCTGCCCGTGCCGCTGCACCTGGCGGCGAGCCTCGCCACCTATCCGCACCTGTCGGTCGCCGAGCGCGCCAAGGTGGGGCGCGCGGCGCTCGCCCTCAAGGGGCTGGATCCGGCCGACCCCGTGCTCGACGGCCAGGACTTCGGCAGCTGGCTGGCCGCGCACGGCCAGTCCGCGCGCGCCATCGAGGCCCTCTGGGACCTGGTGGGCGTCGCGACGCTCAACGCCGTCGCGGGCGATGCCTCGCTCGGGCTCGCCGCGATGGTCTTCAAGACCGGGCTGCTCTCCGACCCCGGCGCCGCCGACATCGGCTGGGCCAGGGTGCCCCTCGGTGATCTGCACGACGGACTGGCCCGCAAGGCGCTCGACGCCGCGGGAGTCCGTACCGAACTGAAGACACGAGTCACCTCCATCTCCCGTACGGAGAACGGCGGTTGGAGCGTAGAGGTTCCCGGCGAGCGCATCGAGGCCGACACCGTCGTGCTCGCCGTGCCGCAGCACGAGACGCACGACCTGCTCCCGGACGGCGCGCTCGACGAGCCCGACCGGCTGCTCGACATCGACGACGCGCCGATCCTCAACATCCACGTCGTGTACGACCGCAAGGTGCTCAAGCGGCCGTTCTTCGCCGCGCTCGGCTCGCCGATCCAGTGGGTCTTCGACCGGACCGACGCCTCGGGCCTCACCTCGGGGCAGTACCTGGCGCTCTCCCAGTCGGCCGCCCAGGACGAGATCGACGCCCCCGTCGCCGCGCTGCGAGAGCGCTATCTTCCGGAGCTCGAGCGGCTGCTGCCCGCCGCGCACGGCGCCGAAGTGCGGGACTTCTTCGTGACCCGCGAGCGCACCGCCACCTTCGCGCCGACGCCCGGCGTCGGCAGGCTCAGGCCCGGGGCCCGTACGAAGGCCCCCGGCCTGTACCTCGCGGGCGCGTGGACCGCCACCGGCTGGCCCGCGACCATGGAGAGCGCGGTACGCAGCGGCATCAGCGCGGCCGAGGCCGCCCTGGCCACCCTCGACCGCCCCCGTGATCACCTCTTCGCATTCGAGGAGGCGGCGGCGTGAAGCTCGACCTTCTGGGGTCAGGTCCCCAGAACACCAGCACCGGACCAAGAGGAGAAACTGTGCCGACTGTGCCCTCGGCCGAAACGGCTGCCGACACGGTGGACGTGACCTCACTGCTCGAGCGCGGAAGGACGCTGGCCACCCCGGTGCTGCGGGCCGCGGTGGACCGCCTCGCGCCGCCCATGGACACCGTGGCCGCCTACCACTTCGGGTGGATCGACGCCGCGGGCAACCCGTCCGACGGCGACGGCGGCAAGGCGGTGCGCCCCGCGCTCGCCCTGCTCTCCGCCGAGGCGGCGGGCGCGGCCCCCGAGGTCGGCGTGCCCGGCGCGGTCGCCGTCGAGCTCGTGCACAACTTCTCGCTCCTGCACGACGACCTGATGGACGGCGACGAACAGCGCCGCCACCGCGACACCGTGTGGAAGGTGCACGGCCCCGCGCAGGCCATCCTCGTCGGCGACGCCCTCTTCGCGCTCGCCAACGAGATCCTCCTGGAGATCGGCACGGTCGAGGCGGGCCGCGCCACGCGCCGCCTCACCACCGCGACGCGCGCGCTGATCGACGGCCAGGCACAGGACATCTCCTACGAGCACCGCGAGCGGGTCACCGTCGAGGAGTGCCTGGAGATGGAGGGCAACAAGACCGGCGCCCTGCTCGCCTGCGCGGTCTCCATCGGTGCCGTGCTCGGCGGCGCGGACGACCGCACCGCCGACATCCTGGAGAAGTACGGCTACCACCTCGGCCTCGCCTTCCAGGCCGTGGACGACCTGCTCGGCATCTGGGGCGACCCCGAGGCCACCGGCAAGCAGACGTGGAGCGATCTGCGTCAGCGCAAGAAGTCCCTGCCGGTCGTCGCCGCGCTCGCCGCGGGCGGACCCGCCTCCGAGCGGCTCGGCGAACTGCTCGCCGCCGACGCCAAGAGCAGTGACTTCGAGAACTTCTCCGAGCAGGAGTTCGCCGCGCGCGCCGCCCTGATCGAAGAGGCGGGCGGGCGCGAGTGGACCGCCGAGGAGGCCCGGCGCCAGCACGCCATCGCCATCGAGGCACTGGACACCGTCCAGATGCCGGACCGGGTACGGGCGCAGCTCGTCGCGCTCGCGGACTTCGTCGTCGTACGAAAGAGATGATCACTATCGGCCGCATATGACTCGCAGTCGCCGGCCGGCGCTTCGCGTCGGCCGACGGCGGACCCACAGCAGACGTAGCCACCGCACTGCACGAAGGGGAAGCCATGACAGCGACGACCGACGGAAGCACCGGAGCGGCCCCGCCCCGCGCAGCCTCGGCCAGCCAGCCACTCGACACGACCGCCGCGACGGCAGGCACACGTGACGCCGCCGCGCGCGCCATGCAACGCTCCACGGATTTCCTGCTCTCCCGACAGGACGCCCAGGGCTGGTGGAAGGGCGACCTCGAGACCAACGTGACGATGGACGCCGAGGACCTCCTCCTGCGGCAGTTCCTCGGGATCAGGGACGAGCCGACCACGCGCGCCGCCGCGCTCTTCATCCGCGGCGAGCAGCGCGACGACGGCACCTGGGCCACCTTCTTCGGCGGGCCCGGCGAACTCTCCGCCACCATCGAGGCGTACGTCGCGCTGCGCCTGGCGGGCGACCGGCCCGACGAGCCGCACATGGTGAAGGCTTCCGCGTGGGTCAGGGAGCAGGGCGGCATCGCCGCGAGCCGGGTCTTCACCCGCATCTGGCTGGCCCTCTTCGGCTGGTGGAAATGGGACGACCTGCCCGAACTCCCGCCGGAGCTCATCTACTTCCCCAAGTGGTTCCCGCTCAACATCTATGACTTCGGCTGCTGGGCGCGGCAGACCATCGTGCCGCTCACGATCGTCTCCGCCAAGCGGCCCGTGCGCCCCGCGCCGTTCGCCCTGGACGAGCTGCACGCCGACGCGCGCCGCCCGAACCCCGTCAAACCCCTTGCGCCGGTGGCGAGTTGGGACGGGGTCTTCCAGCGGCTCGACAAGGCGCTGCATGTCTACCGCAAGGTCGCGCCGCGCCGGGTGCGCAAGGCCGCGATGAACAGCGCGGCGCGCTGGATCATCGAGCGGCAGGAGAACGACGGCTGCTGGGGCGGGATCCAGCCGCCCGCCGTCTACTCCGTGATCGCCCTGCACCTGCTCGGCTACGACCTGGACCACCCGGTCCTGAAGGCCGGGCTCGACTCGCTCGACCGGTTCGCTGTGTGGCGCGACGACGGCGCCCGGATGATCGAGGCGTGTCAGTCGCCGGTGTGGGACACCTGCCTGGCGACCATCGCGCTCGCGGACGCCGGAGTGCCCGCCGACCACCCGCAGTTGGTCAAGGCCGCGGACTGGATGCTGGGCGAGCAGATCGTCCGCCCCGGGGACTGGTCGGTGCGCAGACCGGGACTGACCCCCGGGGGCTGGGCGTTCGAGTTCCACAACGACAACTACCCCGACATCGACGACACCGCGGAAGTCGCCCTCGCGCTGCGCCGGGTCAAGCACCCGGACAAGGCGCGCATGGAGAACGCCATCGAGCGCGGGGTGCGCTGGAACCTCGGCATGCAGTCGAAGAACGGTGCCTGGGGCGCCTTCGACGTCGACAACACCAGCGCCTTCCCCAACCGCCTTCCGTTCTGCGACTTCGGCGAGGTCATCGACCCGCCGTCCGCCGACGTCACCGGGCACGTGGTGGAGATGCTCGCCGTCGAGGGCAAGTCGCACGACCCGCGCACCCGGCGCGGCATCGAGTGGCTGCTCGCCGAACAGGAGGAGAGCGGCGCCTGGTTCGGCCGCTGGGGCGTCAACTACGTCTACGGCACCGGGTCCGTGGTGCCCGCGCTCGTCGCCGCGGGGCTGCCCGCCTCGCACCGGGCGATCCGCCGCGCCGTCAGCTGGGTCGAGTCGGTGCAGAACGACGACGGCGGCTGGGGCGAGGACCTGCGCTCCTACCGCGAGCGCGGCTGGGCTGGGCACGGCACGTCGAGCGCCTCGCAGACCGCGTGGGCGCTGCTCGCGCTCCTCTCGGCCGGTGAACGCGAGGCCAAGTCCGTGGAGCGGGGCATCGCCTGGCTCGCCGAGACGCAGCGCGAGGACGGCTCCTGGGACGAGCCGTACTTCACCGGTACCGGCTTCCCCTGGGACTTCTCCATCAACTACCACCTCTACCGGCAGGTGTTCCCGCTGACCGCGCTCGGCAGGTACGTCAACGGCGAGCCGTTCACGGGCGGCTCCGGCAAGGGGAGCTGATGGCCGAGGTCCCGGCCCGCCCGCCGGGCCACCCGCCGCTGCTGATCGCCTGCGCGCTCGGCATCGAGCACCTCGCCCTGCGCACGGGTGACCGTGGCGGCGCGCCGGGCGCCACGACCGTGCTGCGTACGGGCATGGGTCCCAAGAACGCCGACAGCGCTGTCACCAA
Organism: Streptomyces kanamyceticus; assembly: GCF_008704495.1. NCBI lineage: Bacteria > Bacillati > Actinomycetota > Actinomycetes > Kitasatosporales > Streptomycetaceae > Streptomyces > Streptomyces kanamyceticus. The sequence goes on along the minus strand of NZ_CP023699.1, from coordinate 1,175,747 downwards.
GGCGCTCGGCAAGGAGGCGCTGCGCGACGCGGCCGTCCTGGCGACCGGCTTCTGCGCCGGGCTCGCCCCCGGCATGCACCCCGGTGACCTGGTCGTCGCCGAGGAGACCAGGGACGCGCGCGGCAGCATCCGGTGCGAGGGTACAGGTCTGCTGGTCCAGGAGCTGGTGAAGGCCGTGCCCGGGCGCACGGTGCACACCGGCCCGCTGACCGGCTCCGATCACGTCGTCCGTGGCCACGAGCGGGAGGACCTGCTGGCCACGGGCGCGATCGCGGTGGACATGGAGTCCGCGGCGACACTGCACAGCGCGATGCGCGCCGGACGGCGTCCCGTTGCCGCCGTCCGGGTGGTCGTGGACGCTCCACAGCACGAACTCGTCCGCATCGGCACGGTGCGCGGTGGAATATCGGCTTTCCGCGTTCTCCGTGCCGTTCTTCCTGCATTTTTCGAATGGCACCGTTCTTCTTTGCTCCCTCGGAGGTGAGCCAGATGGCCATGCCGCTGCGCCAGACCATCAAGGTCGCGACGTATCTCTTTGAACAGAAGCTGCGCAAGCGGGAGAAGTTCCCGCTGATCGTGGAGTTGGAGCCGCTCTTCGCATGCAACCTCGCGTGCGAGGGCTGCGGGAAGATCCAGCACCCGGCCGGTGTGCTCAAGCAGCGCATGCCGGTGGCGCAGGCCGTGGGCGCCGTGCTCGAATCCGGTGCGCCGATGGTGTCCATCGCCGGTGGCGAGCCGCTGATGCACCCTCAGATCGACGAGATCGTGCGGCAGTTGGTGGCCAAGAAGAAATACGTCTTCCTGTGCACCAACGCGATGCTGCTGCGCAAGAAGCTGGAGAAATTCACGCCTTCGCCGTACTTCGCGTTCGCCGTGCACATCGACGGAATGCGGGAGCGGCACGACGAATCCGTCGCCAAGGAGGGAGTGTTCGACGAGGCGGTGGCGGCCATCAAGGAGGCCAAGAGGCGTGGTTTCCGCGTCACCACCAACTCGACCTTCTTCAGCAACGACACCCCGCAGAACATCATCGAGGTCCTCAACTACCTCAATGACGAGCTGGAAGTCGACGAGATGATGCTGTCGCCCGCGTACGCCTATGAGAAGGCGCCCGACCAGGAGCACTTCCTGGGCGTCGAGCAGACCCGCGAACTCTTCAAGAAGGCCTTCGCGGGCGGCAACAGGCGGCGCTGGCGGCTGAACCACTCGCCGCTGTTCCTCGACTTCCTGGAGGGCAAGGCGGACTTCCCGTGCACGGCGTGGGCGATCCCGAACTACTCGCTCTTCGGCTGGCAGCGACCCTGCTACCTGATGAGCGACGGGTACGTCCCCACGTACCGGCAGCTCATCGAGGAGACCGACTGGAGCAAGTACGGCCGCGGCAAGGACCCGCGCTGCGCCAACTGCATGGCCCACTGCGGCTACGAGCCGACCGCCGTCCTCGCCACCATGGGCTCCCTCAAGGAATCCATCCGCGCGGCCCGCGAGACGGTCTCCGGAAACCGCGGGTGACGTCGTGACCTCTGGAGAGCCCGTCTCTTTGGGCCTCCCCGAGCTGCCGGTCCGGCCGATCTCGGAGCGCCGCGTCTCGCGGCGCATCGAGGTCGGGCCGGTGGCTGTGGGAGGCGGTGCGCCGGTCTCGGTGCAGTCGATGACGACGACGCGTACGTCTGACATCGGTGCGACGTTGCAGCAGATCGCGGAGCTGACGGCGTCGGGCTGCCAGATCGTGCGGGTGGCGTGTCCGACGCAGGACGACGCGGACGCGCTGGCGACGATCGCGCGGAAGTCGCAGATCCCGGTGATCGCGGACATTCACTTCCAGCCGAAGTACGTGTTCGCGGCGATCGATGCGGGGTGTGCGGCGGTCCGGGTGAATCCCGGGAACATCAAGCAGTTCGACGACAAGGTCAAGGAGATCGCGAAGGCGGCTTCGGCGGCCGGGACGCCGATCCGGATCGGGGTCAACGCGGGGTCGTTGGACGCGCGGTTGCTGAAGAAGTACGGGAAGGCGACGCCGGAGGCGCTGGTGGAGTCGGCGCTGTGGGAGGCGTCGCTGTTCGAGGAGCACGGGTTCCGGGACATCAAGATCTCGGTGAAGCACAACGACCCGGTGGTGATGGTGAATGCCTACCGGCAGTTGGCGGCGGCCTGTGACTATCCGCTGCACCTGGGTGTGACGGAAGCCGGGCCCGCGTTCCAGGGCACGATCAAGTCGGCTGTGGCCTTCGGGGCGCTGCTGAGTGAGGGCATCGGCGACACGATCCGGGTGTCCTTGTCGGCGCCGCCCGCCGAGGAGGTCAAGGTCGGCATCCAGATCCTGGAGTCCCTGAACCTGCGCCAACGGCGCCTGGAGATCGTGTCGTGCCCGTCCTGCGGGCGCGCCCAGGTCGACGTCTACAAGCTGGCCGACGAGGTGACCGCGGGGCTCGACGGCATGGAGGTGCCGCTTCGGGTCGCTGTCATGGGGTGTGTCGTGAACGGTCCCGGTGAGGCCCGTGAGGCGGACCTCGGGGTCGCGTCCGGCAACGGCAAGGGGCAGATCTTCGTGAAGGGCGAGGTCATCAAGACCGTTCCCGAGTCGAAGATCGTCGAGACGCTCATCGAAGAGGCGATGAAGATCGCCGCACAGATGGAGGGCGACGGCATCCCGTCAGGGGTGCCCGACGTCACCGTGAGCTGAGAACAACCGGAGAGGGGGCCCGAGCATGACCATTCTGGACACCATTCGGGGGCCGCGCGATCTGAAGGCGCTGACCGAGGCGGAGCTCGACGAACTGGCAGAGGAGATCCGGGAGTTCCTGGTGCACGCGGTGGCCAGGACCGGCGGTCACCTCGGGCCCAACCTGGGGGTGGTGGAGCTCTCCATCGCCCTGCACCGGGTCTTCGAGTCGCCCGTCGACCGGATCGTGTGGGACACCGGCCACCAGAGCTATGTGCACAAGCTCCTGACGGGTCGGCAGGACTTCTCCAAACTGCGCGGCAAGGGCGGTCTCTCGGGCTACCCCTCGCGCGAGGAGTCCGAGCACGACATCGTCGAGAACAGCCACGCCTCCACCGCGCTCGGCTGGGCCGACGGCCTCGCCAAGGCGCGCCAGGTGCTCGGCGAGCACGGCCACGTCGTCGCCGTCATCGGCGACGGCGCGCTGACCGGCGGCATGGCCTGGGAGGCGCTGAACAACATCGCCGCCGCCAAGGACCGGCCGCTGATCATCGTCGTCAACGACAACGAGCGCTCCTACGCCCCGACCATCGGCGGCCTCGCCAACCACCTCGCCACGCTCCGCACGACGGACAGCTACGAGCAGGTGCTCGCCTGGGGCAAGGACATACTCCAGCGCACCCCCGTGGTCGGGCGCACGCTCTACGAATCGCTGCACGGCGCCAAGAAGGGCTTCAAGGACGCCTTCGCGCCGCAGGGAATGTTCGAGGACCTGGGGCTCAAGTACGTCGGTCCCATCGACGGGCACGACATCGGGGCCGTCGAGTCGGCGCTGCGGCGCGCGAAACGCTTCCACGGGCCCGTCCTGATCCACTGCCTGACCGAGAAGGGGCGCGGCTACGAGCCCGCGCTCGCCGACGAGGCCGACCGTTTCCACACCGTCGGCGTGATGGACCCGCTCACCTGCGAGCCGCTCGCGCCGTCCAACGGACCTTCCTGGACCTCGGTGTTCGGGGACGAGATCGTCCGCATCGGCGCCGAGCGCGACGACGTGGTCGCCATCACCGCGGCGATGCTGGGGCCCGTCGGCCTGACCAAGTTCGCCGAGGCGTACCCGGACCGCGTGTGGGACGTCGGCATCGCCGAGCAGCACGCCGCGGTGTCGGCCGCCGGGCTCGCGACGGGCGGGCTGCATCCCGTGGTCGCGCTCTACGCGACCTTCCTCAACCGGGCCTTCGACCAGCTCCTGATGGACGTGGCGCTGCACAAGTGCGGGGTGACCTTCGTCCTGGACCGGGCCGGTGTGACCGGCGTCGACGGGGCCTCGCACAACGGCATGTGGGACATGTCGATCCTCCAGGTCGTCCCTGGCCTGCGGATCGCGGCGCCGCGCGACGCCGACCAGCTGCGGCTGCAGCTGCGCGAGGCGGTCACGGTGGACGACGCGCCGACCCTGCTCCGCTTCCCCAAGGAGTCGGTGGGGCCCGCGATCCCGGCCGTCGACCGGCTCGGCGGGATGGACGTCCTGCTCCAGGACGACGCCGCCGATGTGCTGCTCGTCGCCGTCGGTGTGATGGCGCCGGTCTGTCTGCAGGCCGCCGAGCTGCTCCAGGCGCGCGGTCTGCGCTGCACCGTCGTCGACCCGCGCTGGGTCAAGCCGGTCGACGCGGAGCTGCCGGGGCTCGCCGGGCGCCACCGCGTCGTGGCGGTCGTCGAGGACAACAGCCGCACCGCCGGTGTCGGCGCCGCGGTCGCGCTGGCGCTCGGCGAGGCCGAAGTGGACGTACCGGTAAGGCGGTTCGGGATCCCCGAGCAGTTCCTCGCGCACGCCAAGCGCGGCGAGGTGCTCGCGGACCTCGGGCTCACGCCGGTCGAGATCGCGGGGCGGATCAGCGCCACACTGGCGGCCAAGGAGAGCTCGGGGGAGCAGGGTCCAGGCAAGGAGCACAGCGCATGACCAAGGAGTTCGACACCCAGGGCGCCAAGGAGTTCGACCTCGGCAGACTCCTCGCCGAGCGGGGCGCCGAGCGGTACGAACTGCACGCGCGCCACCTCAATCACCAACTGCCGCGCATGCTGCACACCATCGGCTTCGACAAGGTCTACGAGCGGGCCGAGGGCGCGTACTTCTGGGACGCGGACGGCAACGACTACCTCGACATGCTCGCGGGCTTCGGCGTGATGGGCCTCGGCAGGCACCACCCCGTCGTACGCAAGGCGCTGCACGACGTCCTGGACGCCTCGCTCGCCGACCTGACCCGCTTCGACTGCCAGCCGCTGCCGGGGCTGCTGGCCGAGCGGCTGCTCACGCACAGCCCGCACCTGGACCGGGTGTTCTTCGGCAACAGCGGGACCGAAGCGGTCGAGACGGCGCTGAAGTTCGCCCGGTACGTCACCGGCAGGCCACGGGTGCTCTACTGCGCGCACGCCTTCCACGGGCTGACCACCGGAGCCCTCTCCGTCAACGGCGAGGACGGCTTCCGTGACGGCTTCGCGCCGCTGCTCCCCGACACCGCCGTACCGCTCGGAGATCTGGACGCGCTGCGCAAGGAGCTGAAGAAGGGCGACGTCGCCGGTCTGATCGTCGAGCCCATCCAGGGCAAGGGGGTGCACGAGACGCCGCCCGGCTATCTGCGCGCCGCCCAGGAGCTGCTCCACCAGCACAAGGCGCTGCTGATCGTCGACGAGGTGCAGACGGGCCTCGGCAGGACCGGCGACTTCTACGCCTACCAGCACGAGGAGGGCGTCGAGCCCGATCTGGTCTGTGTCGCCAAGGCGCTGTCGGGCGGCTACGTGCCGGTCGGCGCGACCCTCGGCAAGGACTGGATCTTCAAGAAGGTCTACTCCTCGATGGACCGGGTGCTGGTGCACTCGGCGAGCTTCGGATCCAACGCGCAGGCCATGGCGGCCGGACTCGCCGTCCTGTCCGTGATGGCGGACGAGAAGGTCGTCGAGAACGCCCGGGTGACCGGGGAGCTGCTCAAGACGCGGCTCGCGGCCCTGGTGGAGCGCTATGAGCTGCTGAGCGAGGTGCGCGGCCGCGGACTCATGGTCGGCATCGAGTTCGGCAGGCCCAAGTCGCTGAAGCTGCGCGGGCGTTGGACGATGCTCCAGGCCGCGCGCAAGGGGCTCTTCGCGCAGATGGTGGTCGTACCGCTGCTCCAGAAGCACCGCATCCTCACCCAGGTGTCCGGCGATCACCTGGAGGTGATCAAGCTGATCCCGCCGCTGACGGTGGGGGAGGCGGAGGTGGACCGCTTCGTCGAGGCGTTCACCGCCGTGATGGACGACGCGCACAGCGGGGGCGGTCTGATGTGGGACTTCGGCAAGACGCTGGTGAAGCAGGCGGTCGCGAACCGATGACGTGACGGCTCACCTCTGAGGATTTTGCCTCTGGGGCAAGAAAGTTGCCCCAGAGGCAAGCCTCTGGCTCAATCGGAGCATGAGTCAAGCCGAGCCCTCGGAGCCCGCCGAGCCGTCCCCCGCGGACGAGGCGCTGCCCGCCGTCGCCCCCCAGCTGCGTGAGCTGCGCCGCCGCGCGTCGCTCACCCTGGAGGCCGCGGCCCGCACCGCCGGACTCTCGCCCGCCCATCTGTCCCGCCTGGAGACCGGGCAACGACAGCCCTCGCTGCCCATGCTGCTCGCGCTCGCACGCATCTACGGTACGACGGTCTCCGAGCTGCTCGGCGAGACGGTCGCCGACCGGGACTCGATCGTGCGCGCGGCCGCCATGGAGCCGACCCGCGCGGGCGGCTGGACCTACTGGCAGGCGGGCGCCCCCGGCCGCGGCATGCAGGCGCTGCGCGTGCACGTCCCGTACGGGGCGCAGGGCGACATCGTGCGCGTCCACCCCGGTGAGGAGTGGCTGTACGTCCTCACCGGGCGGCTGCGGCTGCGCCTCGGGGACACCGCACACCTGCTCGGGCCAGGGGACAGCGCGCACTTCGACTCGCTGACCCCCCACCGGATCGCCGCCGCCGACCAGGACGGCGCCGATCTCCTCTTCGTCCACACGTTGCTGCAGAGCCCCGCCACCGCGCTGTGCCTCGGGGGCCCCACTCAGGGAGAGTCGACATGACGGAATCCGACCCGCAGGGACCTGTCAGGGCCGAGCAGTTCGAACAGCCCGAACAGCCCGAGCAGCCCGCCAAGAAGGTGATGCGCCTTGAGGAGAAGTTCCCCCGGGCCCTATGGGTCCGGCTGATCATCTACGTGGCGGTGGGTCACATCTTCGCGGCCTTCATCTACCTGCTGTTCGAGCTGGGGGCGCAGAACCAGTAGCCGCGTCAGTCGAGCAGACGCTCGCGGAGCCGCTCGCGGGTCGCCGGGGTCACCTTGAGGCCGTCGGCGAGATAGGTGTCCACGTCGCCCCAGGTGGCGTCGATCGTCTCGAACGCCGCCGCCAGATACTCGGCGCGGGCGTCGAAGAGCGGGCTGAGCAGCTCCATGACCTCGGGGGACATCGCGTTGGGGGAGTCGTCGGTGCGGTGCACGCGGTAGCGCCGGTGCGCCGCGTTCGACGCCAGGTAGTCCGCCTCGATGGCGTCCCGCTCCACGCCGACGGCAAGCAGCGTCACGGCTATGGAGAGCCCCGCGCGGTCCTTGCCCGCCGCGCAGTGCATCAGGGCGGGCACGCTGTCCTCGGCGAGCGCGTGCAGCACCTGGCTGTGCTCGGACGTGCGCTGCTTGATGATCGAGCGGTACGAGGTCGACATGCGGTCGGCGGCCTTGCCGTCGGCGAGGACCGAGCGCAGCTGGTCGAGCTCGCCGTCGCGGACCATCTTCCAGAACTCGGCGCCGTCGGCCGGGTCGGTCAGCGGCAGGTTCACGTTGCGCACGCCGGGCAGCGTGACGTCGGGGCCCTCCAGGCGCTGGTCGGCGGCGTTGCGGAAGTCGAAGATCGTGTGCAGCCCCAGCGAGCCGAGGAAGACGGCGTCGGCCTCGGTGGCGTGCGCCAGGTGGCCGCTGCGGAAGAGCCTGCCAGGGCGGACGCGGCGGCCGTCCACGGTCGGCAGCCCGCCCACGTCACGGAAGTTGCGCACTCCGGCAAGCTCGGGCTCTGTCGACGGGACCTGCTGGGTCACGGGCTCTCCTCGGACTCTGCTGCCGGCGCGGCTCGCCGGTGGACGCGCCTTCGACGATACGACATGGGTTCCTGAGGCAATCACCCCTGCGCGGGCGTTGCCCCAGCGGCGAAACGCCCACCAGGATGTGCCCACGCGCGCGTGGCGGCGCGGACCGTGGAACCGGGCCGGTGGGGGCTTGATGATCGAGATCGGTAAGGACGGCCGCACCTGGCTGCTCTCGGGCCCCACCAGCAGCTACGCCCTGCGGCTCACGGACCGCGACGAGCTGCTGCACCTCTACTGGGGCGCACGGATCGCCCTCGCCGACGCCGAGGCCCTGGCCGCCGAGCCGCCGCCCCCGGAGCGCGGCTTCGAGTCGTGGCTCGACGGGCGCGAGGAGTATCCGGTGGAGGGCGGCCGCCGCTTCGTACGGCCCGCGTTGTCCGTCCGCGACGAACGGGTCCGCGGCACCGAGTGGCGGCACAACGGCTCGGCCGCGCACGACGACGAACTCCAGCTGCACTTCGAGGACCCCCTGCACCACCTCGTGATCAACCTCGTCCACCGGCTGCGCGGCGATGTCGTCGAGCGGTTCGTGATCCTCATCCACGAGGGAGACCACCGCACGCGGCCCTTGGAAATACTGCGCGCGGATTCCGCGACCTGGACACTGCCGCGCCGCGAACGCTGGCGGCTCTCGCAGTTGCACGGCCGGTGGGGCGCCGAGTCACGCCTGGCACGGAGCGACCTCACGTACGGCGAGCAGACCATCGGCAGCAGGCGCGGGCACACCGGTCACGCCCATCTGCCCTGGGTCGCGCTCGACGCGGAGGGCGCGAGCGAGGAGAGCGGCGAGGTCTACAGCTGCGCCCTCGCCTGGTCGGGGTCCTGGCGGATCACCGTGCACCAGCTGCCCGACGGCGCCGTGCAGATCAGTGGTGGCGTGGGCCACGACGACGCCGGGGTCACCGTCCTGCGGCCCGGCACGGCGATCGTCACGCCGGTCTTCGCCGGGTTGTGGAGCGGCGCGGGCTTCGGCGGCGCGAGCCGGGCCTGGCACGCCTACCAGCGCGCGCACGTCATCCCGGACGCGCGGACGGTCCGTCCGGTGCTCTACAACTCCTGGGAGGCCACCGGCTTCGACATCTCCGAGGAGCAGCAGCGGGCGCTCGCGCACCGGGCCGCGGACCTCGGCGTCGAGCTGTTCGTCGTCGACGACGCGTGGTTCGGCGGCCGCGTCAGCGACCGGGCGGGACTCGGCGACTGGACACCCAACCCCGACCGCTTCCCCGACGGTCTCGGGCCCCTCGCCGACGAGGTGCACGGGCTCGGCATGCGGTTCGGGATCTGGGTGGAGCCGGAGATGGTCAACCCCGACAGCGACCTCTACCGCGCACACCCCGACTGGGTGCAGCACCAGCCAGGCCGCACCCGCACGGAGTTCCGCAACCAGCTGGTGCTCGACCTCTCGCGCGCGGACGTGCGCGCGTACCTGTGGGGACAGCTCGACGGGCTGCTCTCCAGCGCGCCCATCGACTACGTGAAGTGGGACTTCAACCGGAGCTTCACCGATGCGGGACGCCCTGGCGACGCCGATCTGCCGGAGCTGTGGTGGGCCCACCCGCAGCACCTCTACGACCTCCTCGACCAGCTCAGGGCCGCGCACCCCACGGTGTCCTTCGAGTCCTGCTCGGGCGGCGGCGGACGCATCGACCTCGGCATCCTCGCCAGGACCGACCAGGTGTGGACCTCCGACAACACCGACCCGCTCGACCGGCTCGCCATCCAGCACGGCTTCAGCCAGTTGCACCCCGCGCGCGTGATGGCCGCCTGGGTCACCGACAGCCCCAACGTCCAGCTCAACGACCGGGTCAGCTCGCTGCGCTTCCGTTTCGTCAGCGCGATGGCCGGGGTGCTCGGGATCGGCGGCGACCTCACCCGGTGGGACGAGGGCGAACTCGCCGAAGCGCGCGAATGGGTGGATCTGTACAAGGAGATCAGACCCCTGGTACAACTCGGCGACCTGTACCGGCTGCGTCCTCGGGACGGCGGCCTGAGCGCCGTGCAGTACGTGCTCGGGGACCATGCCGTGGTCCTCGCCTGGCTGCCGAAACAGTCGTACGGGCAGGAGCAGGCGCCGCTGCGGCTGCGCGCGCTCGATCCGGGGGCGCTCTACGAGTGCCGGGACACCGGGGAGACCTACCGGGGCGGAGTGCTGCTGCGGCGCGGGCTGCGGACCGGCCTCCGGGGCGACCTGGACGCCGGGGTGTTTCGGCTGCGACGGATCTGACGGCGTAAGGCCCTGTCGTTATTCCGGCTTGGTTGAATCTTGACCGGTGGCTTATCTCACGCTCCGTCAACCCCTCCCTACGGTGGCGTAGGTCACTTAGGGAGGTGAAAGATGTGACTTTGTGAGCGCAGAGTCGACATCCTTCATCAATCACCCCATCAACAACGGTGTATTCAACTCCTACGCAGCGGTCGGCGACAGCTTCACGGAAGGGGTGGGCGACCCCGGTCCCGACGGTACGTTCGTCGGGTGGGCCGACCGTCTCGCCGTCCTGCTGGACGACCGGGTGCCCGAGCACACCTTCCGATACGCCAACCTCGCCGTACGCGGGAAGCTCCTCGACCAGATCGTCGAGGACCAGCTGCCGCGTGCCAAGGAGCTCGCTCCCGACCTGGTGACCTTCTGCGCCGGGGGCAACGACATCATCCGTCCCGGCACCGACCCCGACGAGGTCGCCGAGCGCTTCGAGCGGGCCGTCGCCGACCTCTCGTCGGCGGTCGGCACGGTCATGGTGACCACCGGCTTCGACACCCGGGGCGTGGCCCTCCTGAAGCACCTGCGCGGCAAGATCGCCACCTACAACATGCACGTGCGCGCGATCGCCGACCGGTACGGCTGCCCCGTGCTCGACCTCTGGTCCCTCAAGACCGTCCAGGACCGCCGGGCCTGGGACGGCGACCGTCTGCACCTCTCCGCCGAGGGGCACACGCGCGTGGCGCTGCGCGCCGGACAGGTGCTCGGCATGCAGGTGCCCGCCGACCCGGACCAGGCCTGGCCGCCGCTGCCGCCGCGCGGCACGCTGGAGGTGCGGCGCGACGACATCCACTGGGCCCGCGAGTACCTGGTGCCGTGGATCGGGCGGCGCATCCGGGGCGAGAGCTCCGGGGACCACGTGGAGGCGAAGGGCTTCCGCAACCCGCACACCATCAAGATGCAGATCGAGGCGGCCTCCTGAGTCCTCTTGACTCCTCCTGAGGACAGGAGGGCGACTCTGCCGACACCGAAGGCGTCCTTCCCTGGAAGGGCGCCTTTGTGGTGACCGCCTTTGTCGTGACCGTGGTGGAGTCACCGGCCCTCCCGCGTCCTGATCCATACGACCAGGACCAGGCACGCGGCCAGACAGCCCGACGCGGTGATCAGCAGGGCCGTGTCGGCGGCCGCCTCCGCCCCCACGCCGTGGCCCTGGTCGGTGACGGCTCCGGCCAGGCCGACGCCGAGCCCCGCGGCCACGGTGATGACCGTCTTGGTGACTCCGGACGCCTCACCGGCCCGCTCCGGCCGGATGACCCCCTGAGTGGCGATGAGCGTCAGGGAGTTGGCCACTCCGAGGACCGCACCGCCCACCGTGGCGACGGCGACGTACAGCGTGAGGGACGAGGTCAGGGCGAGGCAGCCGAGAACCAGCGCTCCCGCGCACAGGCAGGCCGTCATCAGCCGGACCGCGGCACGCGGTGGCACCCGCCCGGCGAGCGGCCCGGCAAGGGCCATGGCGAGGGCGGGGGCGAGGAACGCGGTGCCCGCGACGACGACTGACAGGTTCCACTGGCCCTGGAGTGTCAGGGGCACGACGAACAGGAACATCACCGTCGTGGTGTTGGCGGCGGCACCGGCGAGCGTGAGCGCCATGTACGGCCCGTTGCGGAAGAGCGTGAGCTGCACCAGCGGGTTGGCGGCGGACCGTTCACGTCGTACGAAGAGGGCCAGCAGGCTCGCCGTGACGGCCGCGCCCGCCAGGGTGGCGGGCCACGGCCAGCGGGGTCCGCGGTCGATGACGACGCTGAGCGCCGCGAGCGCGGCCGTGGCGCTGAGCAGTCCGCTCCAGTCGACGGTGCGGGGCGCGCTGGTGTCGAAGCTCTCGGCGGTGCGCGCGGCGCAGAGCGCGCCGAGCGCGGCGAGGGGGACGTTGAGCCAGAAGATCGCCCGCCAGGACACCGTCTCGGTCAGGGCGCCGCCGACGAAAGGGCCGCAGGCGGTGGCGATGCCGCCGATGCCGAGGGCCCAGCCCGTGGCGCGGCCGCGCAGCTCGGCCGGGTAGACGTTGGTCAGCAGGGAGAGGCCCACCGGCATGATCATGGCGGCACCCGCGCCCTGGGCGACGCGGGCGCCCACGAGGACGGGCAGGGTCGGCGCGAGCGCGCAGACCAGCGAGGCCGCGCCGAACACGGAGAGCCCCGCGACGAGGAGCCGCCGACGGCCGAACAGGTCGCCGAGTCTGCCCGTTCCCAGCATCAGCGTGCCGGTCGAGAGCAGGTAGGCGCTGATCACCCACTGGAGTCCGGCGCCGCCCGCGTCCAGGTCGCGGCCGATCCGCGGCAGCGCGAGGTTCAGGCCGAACGAGTCGAGCTGGATGCAGAACACGCCCACGGACATGGCGATCAGCGCCCATCGCCGGGCGGCGAAGGGCGACGGTGTCGCGCCGCCGGTGCCCTTCCTCACGGTCGTGCCCTCGCTCACGATGGCCCACTTCTCCTCACGGCCGCCCCTGCGGGACGGGCCTGGTCGCCGTCGCACGGGCGTGCGGCGGTCGAGATGGTGCCGGTGGCGGGGGAGAGGGTGCAGCCGAAGAGCGCTTCCGGGTACGGAGCGCCGCTGCTGGAGAAGTTGGGAGAACTGGAGAGGTCTCGAAATGCCATGTCGGCGGGGCCGGTTGCGAAGGTCGCTCTCGCAGGTCCCTCGTTCGACGACAGGTCTGTCGCTCGATGAGCGGTGGAGACGAGATCACCGTAACGGACGTGGAGGTGCTTGCCAACACGTCCCCGAAAGGCGGCTTGTCGGGCACGGAGAAAGCATTGAGCCATCACGGGCGGGGGCGGATACCAGTCCGCCCTTCGGTCGTATCGCGGTGCTCCCAGCCTGTGCGGGTGGCGCCGCGCGCACCTGCCTTCACGTCGGCAACTCCCTGCTCAGCGAGGAGCGTTGAGCGATATCCGGATCCATGTGCCGAACGGCGCCTGGAAGGGCTCCGCACGCGGTGCGACCGCACGGTGACCTTCCGTACCGAACGGTCGGGTTCATGGTGCCTACACGGACTGGATCCCTGGTCAGTTGCCGTGAAACGCCCGGAGGGTGCGGCTCCTTGACGGTGCGGCCTGAATCCAACCCGGGGTATTGGCCGCTGCTTCAACTTCCTGTTAGTAATTTCATGCGGCAGACGAATGTCATTCCTGTACCTCCCCCCATGGACCCAGGCGGATGTGATGTCGTTAGATGCGCAGGAGATCGCTGCTCCGATACCACGGATAGCGCCCACCCGCAGGACGCGCTACAAGGCGGAGATCGCGTCAGTTTCCCCGGAATCGAGCAGGAACACCTTCGAACGGCGCGATACGTGTTTTCTCGGCGTCAGCCTCGAGAACAGCAACTTCACCACTGCCAAACTCACGAGCATGGTCAAGTGGATCTCCCGGAGGTTCGACAGGTGCACCGTGCTCGTCGGCGACAGCATTCACAGGCTCACCCTGCAGTCGACTCAGGGAATGGCGCCCGAGTGTGCCCGTGAAAGGGCTCTCGCGCTCGGCCGGAGATTTGTGGAGGACGCGGGACAGGTCTTCGACGAGTACCGGGAGAGCACCGACTTCACCTTCCTGAACTGCAATGACGTGCAGAAACGGGAGGAGTACGCCCAGTTCCACAACAAACTCCTCGCCTTCTTCGACGAGAACGAAGAGTTCCGCTCCTCGGTGGAATCCTTCGGCCGCGCCTATCACCGGAAGCGGGCCGAAGGGGTCAGTGCGGACGACCTGGAAAAGCGCATCCGAATGTCCAGCGACTACTTTCTGGAAGAGTTCGCCGTCTTCGCCTGCCTCAAGGAGCAGGGGCTGCCCGTCATGGTCTATCCCGGATCGTTCAGCACTCTGTCCGAGATAGCCAAGGGTCAGCATCCCGGAGCCCCTGAAGAGCTGCGTGACCTCGTCGTGGTGTCCCTCCACCTGAAAGGCCGGTGAGATGACAGCCGAAGCCCGTGATCCGATCCCCGAGATCCGACGGGGAAAGATATACCGAGACGTGTACGCGAAGCGGTCTCCCGACAATCCCGCCCTCGGTGACGCCCACCTCGAAAGGGCCCGCATAGCCGACGGAGCCCTTGACTTCGGAGATTCCGGGGTGCGCAACCGGGCTTTCCGGGACGGCGTCTTCCTCCTGGAGATCCCGCCCGAACTCGATGTGTCGGCGGGTGACGCGTTCGCGCGGCAGTTCTACGAAGGGCCCGCCGCGACGCCGTACGGCCGGTTCCGCGACATCGGCAGCGACCGCTTCGGTGATCCGCTGCTCGGCTTCCACCAACGGATCAACCAGATCGAGCAGTTCCTCCTGGAGCGCCGGTTCTGGGCCGCCGACTATCCGCCGGAGATCGCCGCGCTCGGCGAGGCGCTCACCCGGCTCTCGCGGCAGGTGCTGCGTTCCGTCCTGGCCGAGGTGGGCATTCCCGAGGAGGACTGGCGGCGGGCGACCGGCGGCTGCTCGCAGTGCGCGGGCTCGTACCACCTGACGTTCAATCACTACCGGCCCGCGCACGAGGACATCGGGCTCAGCTCCCACAAGGACGACGGGTTCCTCACCATCCTGCGGACGACCGCCCCGGGCCTGGAGGTCAGCCGCGAGGACCACTGGGAGACCGTCCCCGCCCATCCGGACTGCCTCATCGTCAACTTCGGCCTGTCCATGGAGATCCTGACCGCCGGAAGCCGCATGCCCGTCGCCGCCATCATGCACAGGGTCGCCCGCCAACAGGAGGACCGGTCCAGCTTCGGGCACTTCAGCTCGAGCGGCTGCCTGCCCGGCGAGGACGAGGGCATCCACCGCTACGTACGCGGCAGGGGCCTGGAACGCGTCTGCGGCTCGCGCGAACTCATCGACGAGAACGACTACGAGATCTACGCGGGCACGGACGCGCCGGTCGGCGCGAAGGGCGCACGCCGATGAGCGCCGCGACCATGACCCTCCAGCGCGCCGGCGTCACGGCCACCGGCCTGTGCTTCGACGCGGCCGACGGCCTGTCCCGCGCGCTGCGCGACGGTTGCTTCCTGCTCGCCATCCCCGCCGGGTTCGATCCGGCCCCCGGCATCACCCTGTGCCGCGAGTTCCACCGTGCGCCCGACGACGGGACGGCGGCGACCCGGGCGTACCGCGGCTTCAAGGACCTGACGGGCGTCTACTTCGACCGGGAACACTTCCAGACCGAGCACCTGCTCATCGACGGCCCCGGGCGCGACCGGCACTTCCCGCGCGAACTCCTCGTCATGACCGAGCGGATGAGCGCCCTGACGCTGCTCGTACTGCGCGCTGCGATGACCGAACTCGGCATCGCCCCCTCGCTGTGGAGCGAGATCACCGGCGGCGCCGTCGACGGCCTCGGCACCCACTGGTTCGCGGCGAACCACTACCGTCCTGAGCGGGTCCAGCCGGGCTGTGCCCCGCACAAGGACACCGGATTCGTGACCGTGCTCTACAACGAGGAGCCCGGTCTCGAAGCGTCCGTCGACGGCGCCTGGGTGCCCGTCGACCCGGTGCCGGGCCACTTCGTGGTGAACTTCGGCGGCGCCTTCGAACTGCTCACCGCCGCGCTCGACCGCCCGGTGCGGGCGATCCTGCACCACGTACGGCAGTGCACCCCGGCCCCTGGCGCCGCGGACCGCTTCTCCTTCGCCGCCTTCGCCAACCCGCCCGCCACGGGCGACCTCTACCAGGTGCGCGAGGACGGCACGGCCGCCGCGGTGCGCAGCTCCGAGGACTTCCTGCGCGAGTTCAACGAGCGGACCTGGTCCGACCGGCACGCCGACTTCGGCATCGGCGGTACGTCATGAGCGTCTCCGCAGACCGTCCCCGCACCCTGCGCCGGGCCGCCGGGACCATTGCCCTGCCGCAAGGCCCCGGCGCCCCCTTCCCCGGCGTCGTCGCCCACCACGAAGGTCCGAGCCGGCGGCACGGCCACGCCCCGGCGTTCCACGAGTCGACCGTGGTGCGCGGCGAGCCCGCGTCGCACTACTTCCGCGCCAGTGGCATCAGCGCCCGCGCCGAGGAGAACGGCGGCCTGTGCACGTTCTGGATGGGGGAGAAGCTCGCCCTCTACCAGATCACCAACGAGGCCCTCGTCGGCGACGACGTCCTGGCGCCCTCCACCGACGCCAACCGCGAACTGTTCGGCGACTTCATGGGCTCCATGCCGCACGACCATCCGGATCGCCCCGCGAAGCGGGCCGCGGTCGAACGGTCCCTGGGCAATGCCAAGTTCGTCGAGCGCCTCGAGCCCGCCGTCCGGCGGCACGCGGCCGACCACCTCGGCCGCGCGGCGGGTCGCGCCGTCCCGCTCGACGACTTCGCGCTGTCCCTGACGGCGTACGTGGACAGCATGATCCCCGGTGTCCTCGACCTCACCCAGCGACCGCTGCCCGACTACCTGGACTCCGCCGAGTACGGCCGTGTGGTGCGCGGCTTCTTCGACCTCGCGTCCGACGTCATCAGCAACGACAACCCGGCGGCGATGCGCGAGTTCGATGTCATCGTGCCCTTCGTACGCGACCTCCTGACGGCCAACTTCGACGCCCTGGCCGCCGCGCCCGCGTCCAACATGATCCGGCGTCACTTCGTCCTGTGGGGCCTGCCGTTCACCCGCGCCTCCGTCGCCGCCCTCGACACCGCGCGGATCAAGGAACTCGGCACCGTCATCGTCGCCACGTACGACACGACGGCGCTCAGCCTGACCTGGGCGATCGGCTACGTGGAGGCGACGCCCGAGGTCAAGGCGGCCGTTGTGGCGGAGGCCGGACGGGGCGGCGGGGCGGGGTGCCCGCGCGCGGCCGCTTCGCCGTCCGTGATCGACCTCGCGGTCCTCGAGGCCGTACGCCTGGGCGGCAGCAATCCCAGCGCCCTGTGGCGCCGTACGACCCAACCCTTCACCCTGCACCACGAGGGCGCGGCGGTGATCGTCCCCGCGGGCACCATGATGTGGCTGGACCGGCGGCAGGCCAACCGCGACCCCGCCGTCTTCCCCGAGCCGTGCCGCTTCGCCCCCGCCAACATCGAGGCCATCGTCCGCACCGACCGGGAGACGGTCTCCTCGCTGCTCTCCCGCGGGCGCTACGAGATCAACTCGTTCAGCATGGTCAACGCCGACCGGAACCCCCGCAAATGCCCCGGCCGCCTCTTCTCGGTGCGGATGCAGTCCGTGGTCCTCGCGGAGCTGTACGGCCACTACACGGTCGCCACGCGGGGCGTCGACCTCCGCCTGAAGCGCCACGCCTCCATGCCGCGCCCCGCAAGCCCCGGAACCATCACGATCCGGCCCGACGCGGACGTGGCCCGCGATCCCGCGACCCGGAGGGAGCCGACCCCATGACCACCTCCAACTCCCGTACGGCACGGGACCTCGGCCACCCCGACACCGTCAGGCCCCCGGTCAGCCTGCCGCCGATGCCGGGCGAGCGGCAGGCGAGGACCGCCTACCCCGCGGTCGACCTCGAACGCTCCAGGATCGACGGCGACGAGCTGCTCTTCGAACGCGAAGGAGGCTTCGACCGCGCCCTGGCCATGGGGTTCTTCCTGCTGCGCATCCCCGAAGGGCTCGACACCGACGCCGGGGACCGGTTCGCCGCGCACTTCCACGAGGACCCGGCGGGCGATGCCCTCGACCGCTACCGGGGCTTCCGCGACACCGACGTACCCGGCGACTACCAGGGCTACTTCGACCGCGAGCACGACCAGTGGGAGAACTTCTACGTAGAGAAGGGCAACTGGCCGCTGCTGCCGTCCGAGGTCGCGGCCCTCGGACAGCGGATGACCGGCCTCGGCGTCGGCGTCCTCCGCGCGGTCCTGCGGCACGTGGACGTCCCGCCGCACCTGTGGAACGAGGTGTCCGGCGGCCTCTCCGAGCACGGCGGACACCAGATGCTCGCCTTCAACCACTTCCGCTCGCGCAAGGCGACCCGCGGCTGCAAGTTCCACCGTGACTCGGGGTGGGTGACCGTACTGCGCTCCACCGAGCCGGGCCTGCTCGCGCTCATCGACGGGGAGCTGGGGGCCGTGAACCCCGAACCCGGCTGCTTCATCGTGAACTTCGGCAGCTCGATCGAGGTGCTCACCTCCGCCCTGTCCCGGCCGGTGCGCGCGAACGTGCACGGCGTGGTCTCCACCGAGCGCCCCGCGGGCAGGCCCGACCGCATCTCGTACGTGACGTTCCTCGACTCCGCACTCGACGGCACCGTCTACCGGCTCGACGAGGGTACGGCGCACCCCGTGCAGTCGGTCGCGGACTTCGCCGCCCAGGAGGTGAGACGGACCTATGACGACGACGGCGCGCTGTAGCGGCGACGCGGGCACCACGGCAGGCACCGGCACAGCACCTTCGGGACCTTCAGCACCTTCGGGATCTCTGGAGCCTTCGGGATCTCTGGGAACCGACCGAGACAGGAGCGTCGCACCATGACGACGGACACCCTCACCCTCCCCGCGGCCGAGGTCGACGAGGCGGGCACCCTGCGGTTCGCCTCCCAGGCCGACGCCGAACAGTCGCTCACTCTCGGCGCGTTCAACGTGGCGGTCCCCGACGGCCTCGACGTGAGCGCGGGCCTCGCCTTCTGCCGCAGCTTCTACGAACCCGCGACCGGACACCCCGGCGAACGCCACCGAGGCCACCGCGAACACGGCCACGCGGCCTCCAAACTGGGCTACGAGGACCGGCCCGACCAGGTCGAACAGCTCCAGCTCGAAAGCTTCCTGTGGCAGGAGTACCTGCCGGACGACGTCACCGCGGTGCTGCGGTGGATGCGGCAGCTGACCCTGGACGTCCTCTACGGAGTGTTCGATACGGCGGGCGTGCCCGAGGGCGACCGCGACCTCATCACCGGCGGCGCCCGCCAGGACACCGGCCTGTGCTACACGACGGTCAACCACTACCGCGCGGGCCTGAGCGACCGTGCCGGGATCGTCGAGCACTCCGACAGCGGGTTCATCACCACGATCTGCACCGACAAGCCCGGCTACGAGATCCTCCACGAGGGCCGCTGGCTGCCGGTGCGCGAGCGCCCAGGACACTTCACCGTCAATCTCGGCGACGCCTTCCGGGTCCTGACCAGGAAGCTGCCGAGGCCCGTGACCGCCGTCTACCACCGCGTGCCGGAGCTGCGCCCGGACGCGGGCACCCCGGACCGCTCCTCCTTCACGGTCTACATGGGCCCCCGCTACGACATGTCGCTCTACCAGTACGACACCGGGGGGAGACTGCGCGAGTACCAGAGCTTCCGCGACTTCTCGGTGGAGAAGGCGGGCAAGCTCGGCTACGCATTCCACTCCCGCGTATGAGCACGGCAGCGGGACACCCGATCCCCGCCGCCGCCCTGCGGGGCTGGCAGCTGGCCGAACTGCGCGGCGGACAGCTGCACTTCACCGCCACCGACGGACTGCGGCGCGCGCTGAAGGACGGCTTCTTCTACGTGAAGCAGCCCGCCGGGACCGAACTGTCGGCGGGGGACCGCTTCGCGCGCTCCTTCTACCTGCGGGGAGGAGGAGCCGGGGACGGGCCGCAAGACTCCTACCGCGGCTTCCACCGCTGGACCTCGGAGCAACTCGGCCGACACCAGGGCTACTTCTGCCGCGACGCCGACCAGACCGAACAGTTCTTCCTGGAGAAGACCTGGTGGGACCGGGTCTATCCGGCCGCGCTCGCCCGGCAGGCCGAGCACATGCGTGACTTCGCGCTCGCCGTCCAGCGTGCGGTGCTCGCCCGCCTCGACCTGCCGCGCGCGCTGTGGGACGAGGCCACCGGGCACAGCCTGACCCCGCACGGCACGCACACCCTGACCTTCAACCACTTCCGTCCCGAGGTCGCCGCGCGCGGCCTGAACATCCACAAGGACTCGGGCTGGGTGACGGTCCTGCGGTCCACCGAGCGCGGTCTCGAGGTGGACAGGGACGGCGGCTGGCGTCCCATCGACCCGATTCCCGGCACCTTCATCGTCAACTTCGGCTGTGCGATGGAGATCCTGACCCGGCACACCGCGACGCCGGTGGCCGCGGTGGCCCACCGCGTGGTGCGCCAGCCGCCGAGCGGCGGGGCCAAGCCCGACCGCTTCTCGTACGCCCTGTTCGTGGACAGCACGCTCGACGACCGCGTCTGTCCCGGCCTGTTCGCCTACGAGCCGGGCGGCGGCCTGCGCCTGGAGGCGGGGTTCGGGACCTTCCTCGACGACATCCTCGACAACACCTACCGGGAGGACACCACGGGTCTGTACTGAGGCGGGGCGCGCACCTGGCGGCCGGTACTGGACCGGTGAGGTGACAGGGCGGGAGTGGCGCGGGCGCGGCCGCGGGCGCCGGTGCTGGGATGACCGCGAACCGTCCCTGGAGGGGCGGAGAGCCGGAAGGAACCCCCGTATGCACGCAGTACGTTCCGTCAGTGCCGTCGTCGTGGCGCTCGCCGCACTCGGACTGCCCGCCGCGCCCGCCGTCGCCGCGCCCGCCCCCGCCGCACCGGCGACCGCCCCCGCTCCCGTCACCACGGTCACCGTGACCGGCGCGGGCAGCGCGTCCGCCGCGCCCGACCTGGCCGTGCTCAGTGCGGGCGTCGAGGTCACCGAGAAGACCGCGGACAAGGCGCTGGCCGCGCAGAACTCGGCGGCGAACGCGCTGCTGGCAGCCGTCCGCAAGGCGGGCGTGGCCGACAAGGACGTCACGACGGAGAGCCTGTCGCTCGCCGCCGTCCACCAGGACGAGAACGGGTCCTCGAAGCTCACCGGCTACCAGGCGTCGCAGGCGTTCTCGATCAAGATCCGCGCGATCGACAGGACGGGCGTGGTGGTCCAGGCGGTCGTGGCCGCGACCGGTGACGCGGGGCGCGTCCACTCGGTGGCGTTCGACGTCGCGGACGCGGGCGCGCTGCGGGCCCGGGCGCGCGACGCCGCGTACAAGGACGCCCGCGCCAAGGCCGCGCAGTACGCCAAGCTGTCCGGGCGTCGCCTTGGCCGACTGGTCTCGCTCGACGAGAGTGACGGCGGGCGCCCGCGGCCGGTGCCGATGCCGGTGGCCGCGTTCGCGAAGGAGGACGTGCCGGTGGCGCCGGGACAGATCCAGGACGAGGTCTCCGTGACGGCGGTGTTCGAACTGCGCTAGCCGCCGCGGGCCCCGGGGGCTACGCCGCCCGCAAGTCGTTCTCCGACAGGCCCAGTTCACGGGCCAGGGCGGCGTCGGCCCAGGCCCGCGTCCTGGCGCGGGACACCGCGCCGTCGTACGCCGTCATCTGCACGGCGAGCCCGTCGAGCAGCGCGGTGAGCCGCAGGGCCGCGCCCTTCGGATCCGCGCAGCGGAACTCGCCCGTGGCCGTGCCCTCCTCGATGACCTCGGCGAGCGCGGCCTTCCACTGCTGGTCGAGGTCGCGCGTGACCGCCCGCAGCGCGGCCGACCAGCCCTCTATCAACAGGCGCCAGCCCTTGGCCTGCCCGGTCGGCGCGTACCAGCGCACGGCCGCGCGCAGCCTGCGCAGCGCGGAGGTGCGGCGGGTGAGGATCCCGCGCAGCCGCGCCAGGTCGGCCCGCGCCGCGTGCTCGAAGGCCGCGGCGACGAGCCGCTCCTTGGTCGAGAAGTGGTACAGGACCAGCGCGTTGCTCACCCCGAGCGACGCGGCGACATCGGCGATGCGCACGGCGGCGACTCCCCGCGCCTCGATCTGTTCGACGGTGGCGGCGAGGAGTTCCGCCCGACGCTCCGCCACGCTCAGCCGCACCCCAGTCACGCCGTGCACCCTACCCACGCGCGCGTGCGCCACCCGAATCGGCGTTCGCTCACCCGGTGACCCGGCCCTGTGCACCCCGTGCGTCCCGCAGGTCGCAGGAGTCCTTGAAGCCCTGGCTGGTGAGGCCGAGCGCGGAGTTGAAGCGCGAGCGGTAGTTCTCCATGGCGATCATCGCGGTCAGCTCGACGAAGGCGGGCTCGCCGAGGCGGATGCGTAGCCGTTCGGCGAGGTCGTCGTCGACGGTCGGCGGGTTCGCGGTCATCGCCTCCGCGTACTCCATGACGTCCCGCTCCAGCGGGGTGTACGCGTCGCTGTCGCGCCAGGCGGGCACGTCGTGCAGCTTGCGCACGTCCATGCCGTGCTTGTGCCCCTCCCAGAATCCGAAGTCCATGCACCAGGAGCAGCCGATCGAGGCGGCGGACGCCATCACGGCCAGCTGCTTGAGGCCGGCGTCCAGCTTGTTCCACTTCGCCAGGCTCTGCTCGAAGCGGAGGTAGGACCAGAGGGCGCGCGGGTTGTGGGCCAGGGCCTTGCCCGGGTCGAGGACCTTTCCGTAGACGCGCTTGGAGTACCACTCCATGATCCGGAAGAGGAGCGTGCGGCGCGGGGTGAGCGAGATGCGGGCCATGGGGGCCACCTCCGAGGTCGTACGTCGTACGTCGTACGTCGTACGTGGTGTCGTGCTCCGGTGCCGTTCACCGGGTACTGATGCGACGGATGGCGGGGCTCGGAATGTGACATCCGGGCAGGCACCCCCTGGAAGCAGCCGTAACGGCCCCCTCGGAGCGGCCGCTGTCGGAGGCCTTGGACATAATGGTGTGGCCTATCCACCCCCCTTCAGGAGGTCCCGTGTCCCGGTCCCTGATTCCCGGGCTGCGCTCCCTGCGGCCCGCCGCCTTCGGAGCGGATCCGACGGGTGCGCGGATGGCGCGGATCCGCAGGTCCCCGAACTTCTCCGTCGCGGAGGGCACGTTCCAGAACCCCGTCGGGGCGCGGACCAGGCCGACCGGGTCGACCGCGGAGTTCGCGAAGATCTACTTCCGCAAGGAGGAGCGCGTGCGGCGCGGCCCCACCGGCACGGTCCCGGTGCACGCCACGACCCTCGCCGACCTGGCGAGGCCACCGGCCGACGGGCTGCGGGTCACCTGGATGGGGCACTCCAGCGTTCTCGTCGAGATCGACGGGCGCCGGGTGCTCATCGACCCGGTCTGGGGCGAGCGCTGCTCGCCGTTCGCCTTCGCGGGGCCCAAGCGGCTGCACCCGGTGCCGGTGCCCCTCGACGCGCTCGGCCCGGTCGACGCCGTGGTGATCTCGCACGATCACTACGACCACCTGGACATGCCGACGATCAAGGCCCTGGCCGGTACGGACACGGTGTTCGCGGTGCCGCTGGGCGTCGGCGCCCACCTGGAGCGCTGGGGCGTGCCCGCCGAGCGGCTGCACGAGCTGGACTGGCACGAGTCGGCGAAGGTGGCGGACCTGACCCTGACGGCCACGCCCGCGCGGCACTTCTGCGGCCGTGGCCTGCGCAATCAGCAGCACACGCTGTGGGCGTCCTGGGTGGTCGCGGGGCCCGAGCACCGGGTGTACCACAGCGGGGACACCGGCTATATGCCTGATACACCACAGAGCGCGGCCAGCTTCAGCAGCATCGGTGCGGCTCACGGGCCCTTTGACGTCACCATGATCCAGATCGGCGCCTACAGCGATTTCTGGCCCGACATCCACATGACTCCGCAGGAGGGCATGCGGGCCCATCTGGATCTCCAGGGCGGGCGGCCGCAGGGCGTCATGCTGCCGATCCACTGGGGCACCTTCAACCTCGCCCCGCACCCGTGGTCGGAGCCCGGCGAGGGCAGCCTCGCCGCCGCGCGCGACGAAGGGGCCAGGATCGCGCTGCCCTGCCCCGGCGAGCCGTTCGAGCCCGGGTCGGACGCGGTGCCCGGTGTGCCGTGGTGGCGGGGCGTCGCGGTAGTGCCGGACGGCGGCTGGGCCACCGGCGCCGAGGCGGCCGCGGCGAGCGGGGAGCCCGAGGCGGCGCCGGTCGGATAACCCCCGGCGCCCTGTGCCTCCCGCGACGGAGGAGGCACGGCGCGCCATACCCGCACGTGGGTCGGCCCGGACGGTGGGCCGCCCGCCGTGCTTGCCCCCGCGATGGCCGACCGCTGACGGCCCCGGGTCAACTCGCCGTACGCGGTGGAGGGTTCTTCGAGAGCCGCGCGTTGACGCCGTGCCCCGCCCGGGTCGTGACGGCCGACGGGTCGACGTACGGGGGCGGCGCGAGGGCGCTCGTCCGGAGCGAATACCCGGCGTACGCACGGCAGTAGCCGTCTGAGCCCTCCCGCCGCCAGGCGGCGCGCCGTCGGCCCCCGAACGAGGCGGGAATCGGACCTGCGTACGAGGCTAATCGGACCCCCGTGCGAGGCGTCATACCAGAGCGGGACTCGGCCCGGCTGACTTTGTCAACTGCCCACCGCACATGATGCGTTGCCGACTACCGTGAGTGGCCGTCGGGCGACGCAGGGATCACATCGCGGACCTGCCGACCGGCACGGCGATGCCGCAATCAGCAGTCGGGCCGACCCCTGGACCCCCGTCGCAACGTACCGAGGACGCAGATGTCTCACCTACGCGCACCCGCCGCACGCGCAGACCGCCGTGAGGGCGGGCGGCACGGCAGGCCGGGCAGCCGTGCCGCCACGCTGCCCGAGACCCACATACGGCCCCAGCTGCTGCGCATCGCGGTGCTGCCCGCCGTCGCGGTGGGGCTGAGCGCCTGCGCGGCCGTCCTGTTCACGCTCCGCTCGACCGGCACGCGGCCGGGCCCCGCCCTGCTGGCCGTGCTCGCCGCCGCCACCGTGGTCGGGCTCTCCGGCATCGTGATCGCCGCGGTGGCCGCCGACCGCGCCGCGCGGGCCCTGCGCGACCGGGTCGGCACGCTGCGCCGCGCCACCGCGCGCGGCCAGGCCGACCTGCGCGGCGTCGTGGAGAAGCTGCGCCGCGGCGACCAGCCGCCCGCCCCCAGACCGGCCCGCCGCACCCGCCCGGGCGGCGACGAATTCGACCTGCTCTCCGACGAGTTGAACCGCGCTCACGACTCCGCCGTCGACGCCGTCGTACAGGCGGCCCAGCTCTCCAGCCAGGCGGGCAGCGAACAGAAGGTCGAGGTCTTCGTCAACCTCGCCCGGCGCCTGCAGTCGCTGGTGCACCGCGAGATCTCCCTGCTCGACGAGATGGAGAGCGAGGTCGAGGACCCCGAGCTGCTCAAGGGCCTCTTCCACGTCGACCACCTGGCGACCCGCATCCGCAGGCACGCCGAGAACCTCGCCGTGCTCGGCGGCGCCGTCTCGCGCCGCCAGTGGAGCAATCCGGTCTCCATGACGGAGGTGATGCGCTCCGCGATCGCCGAGGTCGAGCAGTACTCACGGGTCAAGCTGGTGCCGCCGATCGACGGCACGCTGCGCGGGCACGCGGTGGCCGACGTCATCCACCTGCTCGCCGAACTCGTCGAGAACGCCACCGTGTTCTCCGCGCCGCACACCCAAGTGCTGCTCCGCGCCAACCTCGTGACCGCGGGACTCGCCGTCGAGGTGGAGGACCGGGGCCTGGGCATGCCCCTCGCCGAGCAGAGCAGGATGAACCGGCTGCTCGCCGACCCCGACCAGGTCAATGTCGCAAGGCTGCTGCAGGACGGGCGGATCGGCCTCTTCGTGGTCTCCGCGCTCGCCCGCAGACACGGCGTCGCGGTCCGGCTGCAGACCAACATCTACGGCGGTGTGCAGGCCGTACTGATCGTCCCGCAGGAACTGCTCGGCGCCGAGCAGCAGATGGAGCCCGCCGAGCGGCGGCGCCCGGCGGCCGAGGCGGCGGCGCGGGGGGCAGCCGCCCCCGGGGACGTACGACGGGACGCGCCCATGCCGTCGCCGGGCGGGGCGCCCGACGGCGCACCTCCGCGGCACGACGCCCGGGCCGCGCCCGCCGCTGCCGCCACTCCCGTCGCTCCTGTCACACACGCCGCGCATGCCGCCCCCGCTCCGGCCCCCGCCCCACCGGCCCAGCCGGTAGCGACCGCCGTACCGCCGCACCAGGACCTGCCCGGGCGCGGCGGCGACGGTGCGGGACCCGCCCCGCTGCCCGTACGCGGAGCACGCGGCGCGCGGCCGACGCCCGCCGACGCCGTGCCCGGCATCCGGCCCACGGACCGGCCCGCCGCCGACGAGCACGCGGGCGCGCTCCCGACCCCCCGCAACGGCGGCGCCGTGCGCGGCCGGGTCGGCAAGCCCCAACTCCCCAAGCGGCGCGCCCAGGAGCACCTCGCGCCCCAGCTGCGCGACGCCCCCGCGCCGCGCCCCGACGCGGAGCACCCCGTCGGCCACGACCCGGGCCTGATGGCCGCGTTCCAGCGCGGCATCGGCCTCGCCCAGGCACAGGACGTCCGCGATCCCACTCCCGGGGGGCGCGGGTCCGGCGTCCCGCACGACGGGAGCGAACACGGCGGCTGACCCGCGCACCACCACGCCCGATCACCCCCCACCACTGCTGCCGAGGCGGAGCGCCGACGCAGACCTACGTACGTTCGTACCCCCAAGGAGTCGATCCACCATGGCGAGCGATGTGCCGACCGGCCATGTATCCGATCTCGACTGGCTGATGAGCGGCCTCGTCCAGCGCGTGCCGCACACCCACAGCGCCGTTCTGCTCTCCTCCGACGGACTCGTGAAGTCGGTGCACGGCCTCGACCAGGACAGCGCCGACCACATGGCGGCCCTCGCCTCGGGGCTCTACTCGCTGGGACGCAGCGCGGGCATCCGCTTCGGGGACGGCGGGGACGTCCGCCAGGTCGTCGTGGAGCTGGACTCCACCCTCCTGTTCGTCTCCACCGCGGGCTCGGGTACCTGTCTCGCCGTGCTCGCGGGCCGGGACGCGGACGCGGCCGTCCTCGGGTACGAGATGGCGATGCTGGTCAAGAGCGTGCGCCCGTACCTGATCACCGCGCCCCGGCAGCCCGCCGGGGAACCCGCTCCGATGAGGAACTGAGCATGGCGGCCCCGCACGACGGGCCCTGGCTCGACGACGCCGCGGGGCGGCTCGTCCGCCCCTACACGGTCAGCAACGGGCGGACCAGGCCGACCAGCCAACTCGACCTGCTCTCCCAGGTGATGGCCACCGGGGCGGCCCCCATCGGCTACCTCGGACCCGAACACACCACGGCCATAGGTCTGTGCGAGGCGCCCAGATCGGTCGCCGAGATCGCGGCGCAGCTGAAACTGCCCGCGGTCGTCACCAAAGTGATCCTCTCGGATCTCATCGACTGCGGGGCCCTCACCACGAAGGCTCCGGACTTCTACCACAACCCCACTGACCGGTCCTTGTTGGAGGCAGTGCTCGATGGATTACGACGACAGCTCTGACCCCTTCCCCACCGCACTGAAAATCTTGGTCGCCGGTGGCTTCGGGGTCGGCAAGACGACCTTCGTGGGCGCGGTCAGCGAGATCGCGCCGCTGAGCACGGAGGAGTTGCTCACCACGGTCAGCGAGGCCACCGACGACCTTTCGGGCGTGGAGAACAAGACCACGACGACCGTCGCCATGGACTTTGGACGGATCACGCTCGACCCGCAGCACGTGCTGTACCTCTTCGGCACGCCCGGCCAGGAGCGCTTCTGGTTCATGTGGGACGAGCTCTCCGAAGGCGCGCTCGGCGCGGTGGTGCTCGCCGACACACGGCGCCTCGAGGACTGCTTCGCCGCCGTGGACTTCTTCGAACAGCGCGGCATGGGCTTCATCGTGGCGATCAACGAGTTCGACGGCGCCCACCGCTACGAGCCCGACGAGGTCCGCTCCGCCATCGACCTCGACCCCCACGTGCCCGTGGTGCGCTGCGACGCGCGGATCTCCAGCTCCGGGATCCAGACGCTCCTGACCCTCGTCAAGCACCTGCTCAACCATGCCCCCGCGCCGAGCTATGGAGCACACACGTGATGTACGACCCGACCGCGCACCTGTTACTCACCCCCGTCGACAAGGAGGCACCCGCGCGGGTGCGGCGGTTGCGCGGTCTCGGGCTCGGACAGCGTCCGGACCCGGCCCTCGACCGGTTCGCCGACCGGCTCGCCGAGCTGACCGGGGCGCCCTACTCCATGGTCAACTTCCTCGGCGAGGACCGGCAGTTCTTCGCGGGCCTGCACACCCCCCAGGGCCCGGTCGGGGACGACTGCCGGTTCATGGCCCGCGACCACGGCTACTGCCCGCACGTGGTGGCGCGCCGCAAGGCCCTCGTCCTGGAGGACGTCCGCGACTATCCGCGGTTCGCGGGCAATCCCGTGGTGGACGAGGTCGGCATCCGCTCCTATCTGGGGGCACCGCTCATCGACCGTACGGGCGTGGTGCTCGGCACGGTCTGTGTCGTCGACGTCGAGCCGCGGCCCTGGGGGCGGGCCGGACTCGACACGATCAAGACGATGGCCGCCGATCTCGTCGGACAGATCCACCGCCGTGAGGACGGCGGGATCTGACCGTGCTCACAGGCGCAGTTCGGCCCCGTCGGGGAAGCGGACACGGACGTCGCCGTCGTCGTCGACGGCGCAGCTGACGGAGTCGCGCAGCGCCTGCGGCTCGACCGTGTCACCGGACAGCGCGACGAGCGTGACGTGCACGCTGTCGGCGCCGGGGCGGGCGGCGCACGACAGGAACGGGGTCGCCGAGTGCGGTCCGTACGCGTTGGCCGCCACCTCGCGGGCGATCCCGGCCTGTTCGTCCCAGCCGTGCAGCGCGACCACGGCGCTGGTCAGCCCCGACTCCGTACGCGTCAGGGCCCAGCCGGGGCCGAGTTCGGCGTGCGGCCGCGTCGCGTCGGCCACCGGGTGCCCGCCCTCGCGGACGGCGAGCTCCGCGGGGGCCCGCACGCGGTGTACGCGGATCTCCCACGGACCGTGCAGCGCGCTGGTCGTCCGGATGGGAAACTCGCCGTCCTGGTGCGGAAGTTGTGCGTCGTGCCGGGAAGACGCGATGCGGCCCTCGCAGGTCAGCGGGTGGATGCGGCGGCGGCGCGAGGCGGTGCCGTCCGGTGCGACGAGGGCGAAGTGGCCGTCCACGGCGCGCTCCCACGCGCGCGTGGCCGTCTCCGGGGCGGTCGCCGTGGAGTAGGCGAACTTGGCGTAGTGCGGGTCGTCCTGGGCGGGGCCTTCGAGGGGATTGTGGTCGCTGCCGTGGTTGACCAGGCGGACGATGCCGTCGTGCCGCGTGCCGTGAAGGAGCCAGCCCGGCTGGGGGAGCGCCGTGTAACGGTCGGACTCCTCGACGGGCAGCGGCACTTCGCGCGCGGTCCACACCGGGTGGTCGGCGGGGAGCAGCAGGCCGAGGAAGCCCTTGCTCGCCCAGTACGGCGATGCCGGGCCCGAGTACGCCTGGGTGGTGGAGAGGAACGTGCCGTACCAGCCGAGCGGCAGCAGACCCCGCTCGTCGGGGACGCCGCGCTCCACGAAGTGCCGTGCCGTGCCGGAGGCGAGCCGCCGGGTCAGTCCCGGCGCGAGCGGGGTGCACTCCGCGAGGGCGCCCATCCACACGGGCGCCGCGGCGGCGAACCGGTACGTCAGGGACCGGCCCTGGTGGACGGGGGCGCCGTCGCCGCCGAAGAAGTGCGGGTAGGTGGTGAGGAACTGGGTGAGACGCTCGCGGTAGACCTCGCCGCGGCCGCCGTCGTCCGTACCGGCCATGCGCGCCCACAGCAGCGGGTACAGGTGCATCGCCCAGCCGATGTAGTAGTCGAAGTTGCGTCCGTCGCCGTCGCTGTACCAGCCGTCGCCGCGGTACCAGTCCTCGATGCGGTCCAGGCCGCCGTCGATGTCCGACTGGCTGTACGGGGCGCCGACCGAGGCGAGGAACTGCTCCGAGACCACCTGGAAGAGCCGCCAGTTGTTGTCCCAGGTCTTGCCGCCGACGAACCCGGAGAACCAGTCGACCACCCGCTCCTGGACCCGCGTATCGAGCTTGTCCCAGATCCAGGGGCGGGTCTCGTGCAGCCCGATGGCGATCGAGGCGGCCTCCACCATCTGCTGGGAGCAGTCGGTGAGTTCGGGCCACGCCTCGCCGCTATCGCGGTCCGTGCCCGTTGTCAGACCCCGCGCGTAGCGTTCTACGAGGCGGGGATCCACCTCGCCGCCCGCTCCGGCGATCCGGAACGAGACGAGGAGGAATGACCGTGCGTACCCTTCGAGGCCGTCCGACACGACCCCCGACCAGCTGTTGCGTCCCGGCAGGCGGTACTGCGCGAAGCCCGGTGTCGCGTAGGGGACGAGTGCGGCCAACTGCCGGTCGGCGAGCGCCTCCCAGTGCGCCCTGGTCCAGCCGGTGAGCGGGGACAGGACGCGGTCGGTGGGCGGCAGGTGCAGGTGCGGTGCGGGCATGGGGTCCGTAACTCCTTGCGGGGTGATGCGGGTCGGGTGACCCTATGCGCGGTAGGTGCTCGCGTCGACGGCGCCGGGCGGTGGTATTCAGACCAGCTCCGCGGCATGCGTACGACCCCGGGAGCCGCCGACCTGGACGGTGACCACAGGACGCCGCCCCGGCCGCACGGCCACCGTGTCGTCCGCACGGACCACCTTCCGCACCGGAAACGGCAGTTCGACGGCGAGAGAAGTCTCCGTACGCCCCGGGTCGGCGACGGCCAGGGACACCCCCCGGTGCGAGCGCCGCACAAGAACCGTTCCGGGCCCGGAGACGGAGAGCCCTCCGACGCGGCCGGGCCCCCAGAAGTGCGCGGCCAGCACCCCGTCGCGCCGCGCCTCGACGGCCTGAACGACGTCGTTGGCGACGACCCGCACGGGCCGGGTGCGCGCCCACGCCGCCGTCGCCGCAGCGCTCGCGCCGGGCAGCAGGACGTACGCGTACGAGGCGTCGACCGGAGAGACACCGTGGTCGAACCAGAGCGTCAGATAGCGGCGTGTCACCGGAGAGGCGCTGCCGCCCGT
Source organism: Streptomyces kanamyceticus (assembly GCF_008704495.1). NCBI lineage: Bacteria > Bacillati > Actinomycetota > Actinomycetes > Kitasatosporales > Streptomycetaceae > Streptomyces > Streptomyces kanamyceticus. The sequence continues at coordinate 1,145,038 of NZ_CP023699.1, read as the reverse complement.
GTCCGCGCCAGTGTTGATGTCGCGCCAGGCACCCGTGCGCTCCTCACGCAGGGCGCGCAGGCCGTGATCGTCGGCCCGGCCGGGAAAGTCGGGGAAGACGTATCCGCCGGTGCCGTCGAGATGGGCCCACCGGGCCCTTTCGAACCGCGCCGACCAGCCGTCACGGCCCGGCTGCCCGCGTCCGTCCACGGTCAGCCGCCGCGCGGGCCCGCCGAGGTGCAGATTGCGGTTCTCGACGACCGTCTCGACCGTGCGTCCTTCGCTCGCTCCGATGCCCGCGCCGAGTGCGACGACCGCGTTGTCGAGGCAGAACCACGCCTTGCGGGCCCGCAGGGTGCTGCCCTCGGCGAGCAGTTCCATGGCGGACGCGCCGTACCGGCCTTCGAGGACCGCGCCGCCCGCCACGGCGTTCTTGGGCCGGTACGTCCCGGTGCCGCCGCCGGTGCCGATGTCGTCCCGCGCGCGGGTGTCCACGGTCGTGCCCGGGAGGCGGTAGGGATCGACGGTCGCCCAGAAGGCGTCGCCGAACTGTCCGAGGTCGTCGCCGTCGTACAGATAGCTCATGCCGTCGCCCGTGTACCAGCCGTGCAGGTTCTCGCCGTTGCCCGCCTCGTAGGCGGCGATCCGCTTCGAGGAGAGCGAGAGGGCGAGCGCCCAGCCGGGCCGCCGGTGCACCACCCGGTCCATGCTGGTGAACGCGTGGTGCCCGGTGATGCGGTCCGCGGCTGGGACGGCGGGGTCGTCGAGGACGGCCTTGGCTCGGGCGATCGCGGGGATGCCGACCAGGCCGGGGTAGGGGGTGACCTTGTTGCGCCGGATCCAGCCCTTGGCGAGCGCGCGCCAGCGTTCGGCGTACGGGGCGGGGGCGCCGGAGGCCAGCTTCAGGATGTGGGAGAGCGTCGCCGCCCCGTCGTCGTGGTCGCGGGCGCGCTCCCTGGATATCGCCCGGCCGCGCACGGCGTCCATCATCAGCCCGTCGAAGACCACGGGCGAGAACGTCCGCTCCACCGCCTCGTACAGGACGGACGTCTTGGGGTCGGTGACCGCCCAGGCGGAGTCCGCGAGCAGCGCGATGAGCTGGCCGACGCCGCCGAGCAGGACACTGCCGTACGTCCCCGTGTACGCGACGGAGCCGTGCTGCACGAACGAACCGTCCTCGTAGAAGCCGTCGCCCGAAGTGACGTACTGGAAAAGGCTGTTGCGGCCGCCGTCCCTGATGTCGGAGAGGCCGTCGCGGGCGAGCGCCACCGTGGCCGCGTCACGGGCGAGCAGTCCGCGCAGGGCCACGATGACGGCTTTGTCGGCACGGTTGGCGCCGGTCTCGGCGAGGGAGGGGGAGTTGGTGCGGCGATCAGGATCCGGACAGAACCGCGCGACGGCCGCGGTGTAGGCGGCCAATTCGTCGGCGGGCAGCCGTGCCCGGAGCAGGACACAGGTGTCCATGAGGGCGCGGGGCGCGCCGATCTCCCAGAACCACCAGTTGCCGGACTCGGGGCGGCCGGGGTGGTAGGCGGTGGAGTGCAGGAAGCGCAGCGCGTCGAGGAGGGCGTCGGCGGTCTCCGCGCTGTCGCTGAGCGAGGTGCCCGGCGTGGCCCAGGCGGTGGCGAGGGTGCGCAGCCGGGTGTAGCTCTGGCCGAAGTTGCCGGGCTCCGTGGCGGGGGAGAGGTCGGCCCACAGCGCGGTCCTGCCCGTACTGCGGTCCAACTGCCGCCACCAGTCCGACGCCTGGGTGTCGAGGGCCGTGAGGGCCGCGGCGAAGTCAGGGTCGGCCGCGTCGAAGGCACCGCCGGTGAGCTGTTCGGCGGCGCGGGCCAGCAACGTGTCGTAGGAGGCGTCATACGCGTCGTCGCGGGGCGCGCCGCCCCACGCCGTACCGCCCGTGGCCGACGACACGGCGACGGCGGCCGCGCCCGCCACGAGGAGCGTGCGGCGTCTTGGCCCCTGCCCGGTGGAGTCGGAGACAGGAGTGGGCATGCGAACTCCCAGAGGTGTCGGAGGCACACGAGGCGATCCCGCGACAGCATGTAAGCGGTTGCTATGACGCGCAAGAGGGTCCGGGATCTTTCTACGTTCTTTCTGTCCTGCCAGGGGAGTGCGCGCGCCTGGCCTTGCATAAACCGCTTTCTATCGAAGGCGATCTCACGAGGGCGAACGTGCCGCCACCGAGTCGCGTACGACGATGTGCGTGCCGAGCCGCACCCCGCCGTCGACCGGCGGCCGCCACGCGTCGGACTCCGCGTCGGGCACCGCGCTGCGCACCGCCTGCCGGCCCATCTCCTCCAGCGGTACGTGCACGGTGGTGAGCCGGGGCCGCAGGGTCGCCGCCGCGGGCACGTCGTCGTACCCGACCAGCGAGATGTCGTCGGGCACGCGCAGCCCGGCCTCCTCGATGGCCCCCAGCGCCCCGATCGCCACCATGTCGTTCGCCGCGAAGACCGCGCTGAACTCCAGCCCCGAGGCGAGGAGTTCGGCCAGTCTGCGATGGCCGAAGGCCGGGCTGAACGCCCCGGTGTGCACCAGTTCGGGGGCCGCGGGCAGGCCGCGCAGCGCCAGCGCCCTGCGGTGCCCGGCGAGCCGGTCGTGGGTGGTGGAGAGGTTCGGCGGGCCGCCCAGGTAGAGGACGCGCTCGTGCCCCTGCGTGAGCAGGTGGTCGGTGAGGGCGAACGCGCCGCCCTCGTTGTCGTACTCCACCGACAGCGTCGGCACGTCGCGCCCCACCGACGGCCTGCCGCACAGGACGAGCCTGGCCCCGCCCGCGTGCAGGCTCCGTGCCCTGCGGGCGACTTCACGGGCGTACGCACGGTCCTGGTGCGCGCCGCCGACCAGGACGACCGCGTCCGCGCGCTGCTCGTGAAGGAGGTCGACGAAGGCGAGTTCGCGCCGCGGGTCGCCGTGGGAGCAGCAGACCATGCAGAGCCGCCCCGCCTCGGAGGCCGCCCGTTCCACGCCGCGGGCGATGTGGGCGAAGAACGGGTCGACGACGTCGTGCACGATGATGCCGACCGTGCGGTTGGAGGTGCCCGCGAGGGCGCGGGCGTGCGCGTTGACCACGTAGCCGAGTTCGGTCACTGCCGCGTGGACGCGAGCCCGGGTGGGGCCTGCCACGGGGTAGTTGCCGTTGAGCACCCGCGAGACGGTGGCTGACGAGACGTTGGCTCGCGCCGCGACGTCGGTGATCGTTGCCCGTCGGCGACGTGTCGGTTCCGTGCCCTCCGTTGTTGCGTCTGCCATGTTCCGTCTCTTTCCGGTGCGGGTTCGTCGTGGCTTGTCGCGCCCACGCGGCGGAGCCGCAAATGTCGCAGCCCCGCGCCCTGACGGGGCCCGGACCTCCCCGATGTTGACGGTAAGCGTGTACTGAGAATGACTCTGATACCAGAGAGTCGGTGAGGAAAATCCAAGATACCTGGGAGCTCTGGGTGTTGACGGCGACAGTAAGCGATTACTACGTTGCCGCCCCATGGCTGAGAAAAGGACCCGAACCGTGCGTGCCGCCATCGCTACGGCGGCCGCGGCCGCCACCCTCGCGCTCGCCGCCCCCGCCCAGGCCACCCCCTTCACCTCCACGCCCTTCACGCCGACCCCCGGCTCGGACGGCGTGGGCGACCCGCTGTTCCCGACGCTCGGCAACGGCGGCTACGACGTCCGCCACTACGACCTCTCCTTCGACTTCACGCCCGTCACCTACGACTTCGCCGCCACCATGAAGATCCGGGCGAGAGCCACCCAGGACCTGTCGTCCTTCAACCTCGACGTCGACTCCCTCGCCGTCGACCGGGTCACCGTGAACGGCGCGCCCGCCACCTGGGCGACCGGCCCCGGCCAGACCGGCCAGGAGCTCACCGTCACCCCCGCCCGGGCGCTGCGCGAGCGCCGCTCCTTCGACGTCGAGGTGACGTACCACGGCAACGGCAAGACGAAGCCGATCGGCCAGCCCGGCTGGCGGTACATGTCCGACGGCGGCTTCGCCTCGGCCGCCCAGGCGTCGCGCGCCGACACCTTCGCGCCGGTCAACGACCATCCGTCCGACAAGGCGACGTGGACCTTCCACCTCACCGCACCCAAGGGCTGGACGCCCGCGGCCAACGGCGACCTCACCGGGCGGCGCGGCGCGCCCGGCGCCAAGGAGACCTGGGACTTCGCCCTCAAGTCCCCGATGGCCCCTGAGCTGTTGGGGATCTCCGTCAACAAGCAGAGCTACGTCTACGGGCGCGGCCCGCACGGCGTGAAGCTGCGCCACCTCGTGCCCGAGGACCAGTTGGCGAAGTACCGCCCGATCGTCGAGGAGACCGGCGGGCAGCTCGCCTGGCTGGAGAAGACCCTCGGCGTGCGCTACCCCTTCGACACCTACGGCGTGCAGATCGTGCGCGACGGCTACGGCGACGCCCTGGAGAACCAGACCCTCTCCCTCTTCGGCCCCGGCTGGTTCGAGCGCCCCACCTACTCCACCACCATGGTCCACGAGCTGACCCACCAGTGGTTCGGCGACTCCGTCACCCCCGCGACCTGGCAGGACGCCTGGCTGAACGAGGGGCCCGCCGTCTACTACGCGGCCGTGTGGGCGGACCAGAGGGGGTTCAAGGCCATCGAGGAGAAGATGAAGGCCGCGTACGAGAAGCTCGACGCGGTCCGCAAGAGCGAAGGACCGCCCGGCAAGCCCACCGGGCTCGGCGGCTTCAACATCTACGACGGAGCCGCCGTCTCTCTCTACGCCCTCCAACAGCGGCTCGGGCAGGACGAGTTCGACGCCGTCATGAAGGCGTGGCTGACCAAGTACCGGCACGGCAACGCCTCCACCAAGGACTTCGTCGACAACGCGGTCAAGGTGACGGGGGACGCGTCCGTCCGCACCTTCCTGAACCACTGGCTGTTCGACCTCGACAACCCGCCCATGCCGGGCCACCCGGACTGGGGCGTCACCCCGTGAGGCGCCGCCCCGCCGCCCTCGCGGCGGCCCTCGTCACCGTGGCGCTCGGCGCTCTGCTCACCCCGGCGGCCGCGGCCGCGCCCGCGCCGCACGTCCTGCACGTGGCACCGCGCGGCAGCGGCGACGCGTGCTCCATGGCACGCCCCTGCTCGCCGACCGCCGCGCGGGACGCCGCACGGGACATCGCGGACCGGGACGTACGCGTCGAACTGGCCGACGGCACCTACGCGTTGACCGAGCCCCTGACGCTGGGCGAGGCCGACTCGGGGCGTGCCGGTCGCGCCGTCACCTGGACCGCTGCCCCCGGCGCCGACCCCGTCCTGTCCGGTGGCCGGGAGATCAAGGGGTGGACCAGGAACCAGGACGGGACCTGGACCGCCACCGCCCCCGAAGGCGTCGCCCCGCGCCAGCTGTTCGTGGACGGCCGCCGGGCGCAGCGCGCACGGGGCGCGGCCTGTCCCGCCGCCACCTGCGACGCGACGAAGACCGGGATGACGGGCGCGATCGCCTCGGGCGTCGCCGCCTGGCAGCGGCCCACCGGCGCGGAGGCGGTCATCAAGGTCCGCTGGCGCGACTACCACTGCCGCGTCACCGGCGTCCGAGGGGACAACCTCACCTTCGCCCAGCCGTGTTGGGCCAATTCCGCGAGCGGCACCGACCGCACGGGCCCCGCCTGGGACTCCACCACCGTCGACTCCGCCCGCTACCACGGCGTCGCCTTCTTCGAGAACGCCCGCGAACTCCTCGACGAACCGGGCGAGTTCGTGTGGGACGCCGAGGACAGGACCGTCACCTACCTGCCGCGCGCGGGCGAGAACCCGCGCCGCGCGCGCATGGTCACCCCGGTCACCGAGCGGCTCATGGTCATCGACGGCGCCCACGACGTGCGCGTCGACGGCATCGACTTCGCGTACGCCGCCTACCGTCAGCCCGGCACCGACGAGGGCTACGCGGGCACCCAGGCGGGCCTCAGCCTCACCGGGACCACCGGGCCCGTCGACCACGCGGGCCGCTACTACACCAAACCGGCCGCGGCCCTCACCGTGCGCGGAGGGCGCCAAGTGAGCGTCACCCGAGCCGAGTTCACCCATCTCGCGGGCGCGGGCGTCATCCTGGAGGAGGGCACCAAGGACTCGTCCGTCACCCGCTCCCGCTTCACGGACCTGTCGTCGGGCGCCGCCTACATCGGCGACACCGAGCCGGACCCGGAGCCCGCGCTCGCGGGGGAGCGCAACACCGTCGCGTACAACACCATCCGGCGCACCGGAGTCGAGTACACGGACTCCGTGGGCATCTGGGCGGGGTACGAGGCGGAGCTGAGCGTCGACCACAACACCCTAGAAGAGCTGCCCTACTCGGGGATCTCGGTCGGCTGGGGCTGGAACCAGCCCGAGGCGAGAGAGTCCGTCCTGCGCGACAACCGCGTCACCGCCAACCGGATCACCGACGTGATGCGCGTCGAGCACGACCAGCACGACGGCGGCGCCGTCTACACCCAGGGCGCGCAGCCGGGCACGCTCGTCGCGGGGAACTACATCAACCGCTCGGCGTACGGCAACACCGAGCGCGACGGCAACGGCATCTACCTGGACGAGCAGTCGTCACACATCCGCGTCGAGGGCAACGTGCTGACCAGGCTCGGCTACAAGTGGGTCTCCAACTGGGCGGACTACGGCATCCGGAACCACGCCACGGGCAACTGGACCGACACCGACGCACCTGCCCTGACCGGCACCGGGTCCACCATGAAGGACAACCGCACGAAGCTCGACCGGCTGCCCGCCGAAGCGCTCGCCGTGGCCCGGCGCGCGGGCGCCCACCCGGGTCCCGTCGAACAGCTGCGCCCCGACCTCGCCCGCGCGGGCACCGCGTCGCAGTCCTCCACGGACGGCGCCGCCGGAGCCTCGTACGCCCTCGACGGGGACACCTCGACCGACACCCGCACGCTCGCCGAGCCGGGTGCCTGGTGGCAGGTCGACCTCGGCGCCGTCCGGCGGGTGCGCCAGGTCGAGGTGTGGAACGCCGCGGCGATGACCACGGCGGACTTCGACGTCCAGCTGTCGCGGACCGCGGACTTCGCCGACGCCACCACCCGGCAGGTGCGGGGGAAGGCGCTGCGTCCCACGCTGCTGGAATTCACCGGGGGCGATACGGCCAGGTTCGTACGGATCAGGCTCACCGGCACCGGGCGGGTGGGCCTCGCGCACGTGCTCGTCCACCCGTAGAGATCGGGGTGCCGTCCGGCTGCCCGGCCTCTCGACACGGGCGGCCGGGGCCGGATAGATAAGGATCAAGCTCGGCCACCCACCGGCATCGAGCCCAGCACCCGCACCGGCACCCGCAACACCGGCACAAGCGAAGGAAGTTCCATGACCGACCTCCGTCTCGGCGTTCTCGGCTACGGGCTGCGCGGCTCGCTCGCCCGTACCGCCCACCGGCCGGGAGAGGGCTCGCGCGTCACCGCCCTGGCCGACCACGACGCCACCGCACGGGCCGGGGCCGCCGTGGCCTTCCCCGGCGCGCTGATATCCAGCGACCACCGCAAGGTCGTCGAGGACCCGGACGTCGACGCGATCGTCGTCCTCACGCCCGACCACACCCACGCGGCCCTCGCCTGCGAGGCGCTGCGCGAAGGCAAGCCCGTCTTCGTCGAGAAGCCGCTGGAGACGAGCGTCGAGGCGTGCGACGAGATCCTGCGCACCGCGTACGAGACCGGCACGCGCCTGTACGTCGGGCACAACATGCGACACATGCCCGTGGTCCGGCTGATGCGCGACATCATCGAGCGTGGTGAGATCGGCGCGGTCAAGACCGTCTGGGTGCGGCACTTCGTCGGCTACGGCGGCGACTGGTACTTCAAGGACTGGCACGCCGAACGGCAGCACACCACCGGCCTGTTGCTGCAGAAGGGCGCCCACGACATCGACGTCCTGCACTGGCTCGCGAACGGCTACACGCGCCGGGTGCAGGCACTCGGGGACCTCATGGTCTACGGCGACAATCCGCACCGCCGCGCGCCGGGCGAGCCCAAGACGGACGACTGGTACACCAAGGAAGGACACTGGCCGCCGCACACCCAGCGCGACCTGAACCCCGTCATCGACGTCGAGGACGTGTCGCTGGTCAACATGCGCCTGGACAACGGGGTGTTGGCGGCCTACCAGCAGTGCCACTTCACGCCCGACTACTGGCGCAACTACACCGTCATCGGCGATGCGGGGCGCCTGGAGAACTTCGGCGACGGGCCCGGGGGAGTGGTCAAGGTGTGGAACTCCCGCCGGTCCTCCTACCGGGGAGAGGCGGACGCCGAGTACCCGGTGCCGGACGCGCAGGACGACGGCGGGCACGGTGGCGCCGACCCGCTGCTCGTCGACGAGTTCGTCCGCTTCGTCCGCGCGGGCGGGCGCACCGACACCTCGCCCGTCGCGGCGCGGATGGCCGTGGCGGCGGGGGCGGGGGCGACCCAGTCGCTGCGGGACGGCGGGACGCCGCGCGAGGTGCCCGCGCTCGACCCGGAGCTGATCGCCTACTTCGAACGCGGTCAGATCCGCTGACGCGCCGTTCTGACGCGGGGGCCTGAAGGAAAGCTGCGGCGGCGCTTAAGAAATCCTCGATGGACCGGGGCGCCGCCGTAGGGAAGATTCCTGTGTCGTCGGAGGAAGAAGCGACGTACGACGACAGGAGCCGTGGCGTTGAAGGCGCTGGTCAAGGAGAAGGCGGAGCCGGGACTCCGGCTGATGGACGTACCGGAGCCGGAGATCGGCCACGGAGACGTCCTGATCAAGGTGCTCCGCACCGGGATCTGCGGCACCGATCTGCACATCCGGGCCTGGGACGGCTGGGCACAGCAGACGATCGCCGCGCCGCTGGTCGTCGGGCACGAGTTCGTCGGCGAGGTCGTCGAGACCGGCCGTGACGTCGCGGACATCAAGGCCGGCGACCTGGTCAGCGGCGAGGGCCACCTGGTCTGCGGCAAGTGCCGCAACTGCCTGGCCGGGCGGCGGCACCTGTGCCGCGCCACCGTCGGACTCGGCGTCGGAAGGGACGGCGCCTTCGCGGAGTACGTCGCGCTGCCCGCGACCAACGTCTGGGTGCACCGCGTCCCGGTGGACCTGGACGTGGCCGCGATCTTCGACCCGTTCGGCAACGCCGTGCACACCGCGCTCTCCTTCCCGCTGGTCGGCGAGGACGTGCTGATCACCGGGGCCGGGCCGATCGGCCTGATGGCGGCGGCCGTCGCCCGGCACGCGGGCGCCCGCAACATCATGATCACCGACGTCAGCGAGGAGCGCCTCGAACTGGCCCGCAAGACCGGTGTCACGCTCGCGCTCAACGTCGCCGAGACCCCGATCGCCGAGGGGCAGCGCACCCTCGGGCTCCGTGAGGGCTTCGACATCGGCCTGGAGATGTCCGGCAACCCGCGCGCGATGCGCGACATGGTCGCCAACATGACCCACGGCGGCAGGATCGCCATGCTCGGACTGCCCGCCGAGGAGTTCGCGGTCGACTGGTCCCGGATCGTCACCTCGATGATCACGATCAAGGGCATCTACGGCCGCGAGATGTTCGAGACCTGGTACGCGATGTCCGTGCTGCTCGAAGGGGGACTCGACCTGGCCCCCGTGATCACCGGCCGGTACGGCCACCGTGACTTCGAGGCCGCCTTCGACGACGCGGCCAGCGGCCGCGGCGGCAAGGTCATCCTCGACTGGACCTCCTGACGCCCTCGCCGCCCGCTGAACTCCCTTAAGGAATTACGCATGTTCGACTCCGTACGCGCAGACCTCCAGGCCACCCTCGACGAGATCGTCGCCGCCGGACTGCACAAGCCCGAGCGCGTCATCGGCACCCCGCAGTCCGCCACCGTCGCGGTGACCGCGGGCGGCCGCCCCGGTGAGGTCCTCAACTTCTGCGCGAACAACTACCTCGGTCTCGCCGACCACCCCGAGGTCGTCGCCGCGGCCCACGAGGCGCTCGACCGCTGGGGCTACGGCATGGCGTCCGTCCGCTTCATCTGCGGTACGCAGGAGGTGCACAAGGAGCTGGAGGCGCGCCTGTCCGCGTTCCTCGGCCAGGAGGACACGATCCTCTACTCCTCCTGCTTCGACGCCAACGGCGGCGTCTTCGAGACGCTGCTCGGCGCCGAGGACGCGGTGATCTCCGACGCGCTCAACCACGCGTCGATCATCGACGGCATCCGCCTGTCCAAGGCCCGCCGCTTCCGCTACGCCAACCGCGACATGGCCGAGCTGGAGAAGCAGCTCAAGGAGGCCACCGAGGGCGGCGCCCGGCGCAAGCTGATCGTCACCGACGGCGTCTTCTCCATGGACGGCTACGTCGCCCCGCTCGCCGACATCTGCGACCTCGCCGAGCGCTACGACGCGATGGTCATGGTCGACGACTCGCACGCCGTCGGCTTCGTGGGCCCCGGCGGGCGCGGCACCCCCGAGCTGCACGGCGTCATGGACCGCGTCGACATCATCACGGGCACCCTGGGCAAGGCGCTCGGCGGCGCGTCCGGCGGCTACGTCGCGGCCCGCGCGGAGATCGTCGCACTGCTGCGCCAGCGCTCGCGTCCCTACCTCTTCTCGAACACGCTCGCCCCAGTGATCGCGGCGGCCTCGCTCAAGGTCATCGACCTCCTCGAGTCGGCCGGTGACCTGCGCGAACAGCTCGCCGCCAATACGGCCCTGTTCCGCTCGCGGATGACCGAGGAGGGCTTCGACATCCTGCCCGGCGACCACGCCATCGCCCCCGTCATGATCGGCGACGCGTCGGTCGCGGGCCGCATGGCCGAGCTCCTCCTGGAGCGCGGCGTGTACGTGATCGGCTTCTCGTACCCGGTGGTGCCGCAGGGGGCGGCGCGGATCCGCGTGCAGCTGTCGGCCGCGCACTCGACGGAGGACGTCAACCGGGCGGTCGACGCGTTCGTCGCCGCGCGGGCCGAGCTGGACGTGTAGGGGCCGCACCGGGCTCCCCTCGGCCCGCCCGGTTGCCCGTCCGCGGGGCGGTGGGGGCTTGGCGCGCGGTTCCCCGCGCCCCTTCGGGGCTCTCGTGGGCTCACCGGTACGGATGTGCCGTCCGGTGAGGGAGAATCGTCCGCATGATCGAGGCACGGCGGCTGCACATCCTCCGTGCGGTGGCTGACCACCGCACGGTCACGGCCGCTGCCGCGGCCCTCTACCTCACGCCGTCCGCGGTGTCCCAGCAGCTCACCGCCCTGGAGCAGGAGACGGGACACCGCCTGGTGGAGCGCTCGGCGCGCGGCGTGCGCCTGACCGCGGCGGGGGAGATCCTGCTGACGCACACCAACGCGGTCCTCGCCCAGCTGGAGCGCGCCGAGGCGGAGCTCGCCGCGTACAGCTCGGGCGAGGCGGGGACCGTGACCGTGGCGTCCTTCGCCACCGGCATCGGCCTGGTCGTCGGCCCCGCGCTCGCCCGCCTCGCGGTCTCCGCGCCCGGGATCAGGGTCAGGGTCCAGGACGCGGAGGGTGACGCGAGCCTGCCGATGGTGCTCGACCGGCAGGTCGACGTGGCCGTCGCCGTGGAGTATCGGGGAGCGCCCGGCGCCGACGACCCGCGCCTGACCCGCGTCCCGCTCTACGCCGAGCCCTTCGACGCGGTGCTCCCGGTCGGCCACCGGCTCGCGGCCGCCGAACGCGTCGCGCTCGCCGAACTGGCCAAGGACGCGTGGATCGGCCCCTTCGCGGGCAACCCCTGCCACGACGTGGTGGTCCTCGCCTGCGAGCAGGCCGGGTTCCAGCCGCTCCTTGAGCATTGGTCGGACGACTTCCGCGCGGTGGTGGCGCTCGCGTCGGCGGGCGCGGGCGTCGCCCTCGTGCCCCGCTCGGCGCTGCGGGGCATGGAGGTGCCCGGCGTGGTCGTACGCCCCGTCGAGGGCGCGGCTCCCACGCGCAGGGTGTTCGCCGCGGTGCGCTGCGGCGCGGAGGAGCATCCGCTGATCCGCCCGGTGCTCGAGGCGCTGGGGGAAGCGGCGGGGTAGGGCGGGAAGCGGCAGGCTCCGGGCCGCCCGCGCGGACGTCAGGGGAGCGGTCGGCCCGGCGGCGGTATTCGGGGAAGCAGCTCCCACAAGGGGCGCGAGCCCGCGGCCCACGCGGTCAGGGTCCCGCGGTCCACCAGATGGAGCCGCTGGGAGCGGGCGAGGGGCGCGCACTTCGCCGAGAACCTGCCGTTCGTCACCAGGACCACCACGTCCGCGCCGTGCAGCTGGCGGGCCGTCCCGTTCAGGACGTGCAGGTCCGGTGTGCCGACCGCCGAGCCGGCCGCGCCGCGCCTGCGGTGCTTGCACTGGATGACCCAGCGACGCCCCGAGGGGTCGGTGGCCTTCACATCCGCGCCGTTGTCGTTCGCCCCGCCGACCTGCGCCGCGTCCCGGCAGCCGTCCCGCCGCATCAAGTCGCGGACGGCGTACTCGAATTCCCGGTGGTGCAGGGCGTCCAGCTGCCCTATCGCGAACCGCAGGCCCTGCGCGCGGACCCGGTCCCACCTGGCCCGCTCGGACCTCCGGTACAGCCACCCGCCACCTGCCCCGGCGGCCGCCACGCCCGCGACGAGCAGCAACCACCAGTGCGCGAGCAGCCAGTTCACCGCCACCACGACCAGGCCTGTCGCCGCCACGGCGGCCACGCACAGCACGAGGACCTCCGCGTCCCTGCCGCGCCGCGAGCGCCGTGCGCGTCGCGGCTGCCGCGTACGCCGCCTCGCGGGCGGCCGCCGCGTCATGACCGGTCCCGTCCGCACGTCCTGTTCCCCGGCATGCCGCCCCCCATTCAGCCGCTGTCCCCGCCCGACAACCCATGCTGGCAGTCACCACTGACAACGGGCAGACGAAATCGGGCTCGGCGGCCCCGGCCCGGAAACTCAGGTCCGACCTATTGACCCTGCCGCGAGCCAGTCATTAGCGTGGCCGACAGCCTGCCAGAAAGCGCTTTCTGGACGCGCTTCCCCGCTGCCCCTCCGCAGCTTCCTCCGCACTTGCGCACCTGCCGCCGAAGTTCGCCGAAGCCCGTCGAAGTCCGTCGAATGTCAGGGGAGTTCCTCGTGAGCCAGCGCGTACTGTCCCGAGCGCCCAGCAAGGCGGCGGGTGTTGTCGAGCGGGAGCGCCCCGGCATCCGGCAGCGCGCCGCCGAAGCGGCCGAGCGCGGCTGGCGCCCGCTCGCGCTGCTGCTCGTCTGCTTCGGCGCCTGGTGGCTGATCGCCGCCACCGCCATGGTCGAGCCCTATCTGGTCCCCTCGCCGGGCGCGACCCTCGACGTCATCATCGACAAGCCCGACTACCTCTGGCAGCACAGCTGGGTCACCACGTACGAGACCTTGATCGGCTTCGCCATCGCGGTCGGTGTGGGGATCGTCTCCGCCGTCCTGATGGTCGCGTCGACCACCGTCGAGAAGACCCTGTATCCGATCCTGCTCTTCGCCCAGGTCGTACCGAAGATCGCCATCGCCCCGCTGTTCGTCGTCTGGCTGGGCTTCGGCATCGCGCCCAAGATCCTCATCGCCGTCCTCATCGCCTTCTTCCCCGTCGTCATCTCGATGGTCACCGGACTCAAGGCCGTGGACCCCGAGATGCTGCAGCTCTCCGCGACGATGGGCGCACGCCCCTGGCAGACCTTCCTCAAGATCCGCTTCCCGGCCTCGCTGCCGCACCTCTTCTCCGGACTCAAGGTGGCCGTCACGCTCGCCGTGACCGGCGCCGTCGTGGGCGAGTTCGTCGGCGCGAACGAAGGGCTCGGCTATGTGATCCTCCAGGCCAACGGCAACCTCGACACCCCGATGCTCTTCGCGGGGCTGCTCGTGATGTCGCTGATCGGGGTGGTCCTCTTCGTCCTCGTCGAGATCGCCGAGAAGCTCCTGCTCCCGTGGCACGCCAGCCGCAGGGACGCGGCCGCCACCACGTACTGACCCACCCGCACCTCCATCGGCACGCACCTCCATCGCCACGCACCGACTCCCGTACGCGAGAAGGGCCGCTCATGCACGCGCGCAGACTGCTCACCGGCCTCATCCCCCTGGCGCTCGTCGCGGTGACCGCGACGGCCTGTGGCGGCGACGACGCCAGGACGAGCACCAGCGACTCCGGCAAGAAGCTCGACAGGGTGACGCTGACGCTCAACTGGTATCCGTACGGCGAGCACGCGCCGTTCTACTTCGGCAAGAAGCAGAAGATCTTCGAGAAGCACGGCATCGACCTGGAGATCAGGGCGGGCCAGGGTTCGCAGAAGACCGTGCAGGCCACCGGCGCGGGACAGACCGACTTCGGCTGGGCCGACACCCCCGCCGTGCTCGCCGGTGTCGATCAGGGCGTCAAGGTGAAGAGCCTCGGCGTGTTCCTGCAGACGACGCCCGCCTCCGTGCAGTTCTTCGACGCGGAGGGCATCACGTCGCCCGCGGGGCTCAAGGGGAAGACGATCGCGGGGACGGCGGGCGACGCGCTCACCAAGACCTTCCCGATCTTCCTGGCGAAGAACGGCATGGAACTGTCGGACGTGAAGATCCAGAACACCGACCCGGCGGGGAAGATCGCCGCGGTGATCTCCGGCAAGACGGACGCGCTGCTCGGCTACGCGAGCGACCAGGGCCCGACCATGCAGAACAAGGCGGCGAAGGACGTCTCCTATCTGCGCTTCTCCGAACACGGCCTGAACTTCTACTCCAACGGCCTCATCGCGGGCCCCAAGACCCTGCAGGGCAGGGGCGATCTGGCGAAGCGGATGACGGCGGCGGTGAGCGAGGCGTGGGCGTCGGCGCAGCGGAGCCCGGGGCCCGCGGTCGCCGCCATGGAGGGCGCTTCCGAGCAACTCCCTCCGAAGAAGGTGCTGTCGGAGCAGTTCGAGACGACGCTGACCCTGCTGCACACCGACGCCACCGAGGGCAAGGCGCCGGGCGCCAACACGGCGGCCGACTGGAAGCAGACCATCGAGGTCTTCGCCGAGGCGGGCCTGGTCGAGGAGCCCAAGTCCGTGACGGATTACTGGGACTCGGCCAAGGGGATCAAGGGATGAGCATGCCCAAGGACGCCACGCTCGCGACGGCACAGGACGTCACCGCATCGCACGTCATGACAGGGGAGGACATGGCTGCCCGGCCCGCCGTGCGGCTCGGCGACGTCGCCGTCCGCTTCCGTACGAAGAGGAAGGACGTCACCGCGCTGCGGGACGTCTCGCTCGACATCGGCGCAGGCGAGTTCGTGGCGATCGTCGGCCCTTCGGGATGCGGCAAGTCCACGCTGCTCAAACTGGTCGCGGGGCTGCTCACGCCGTCCTCGGGGGAGGTGCTCATCGGCGACGAGCACGTGCGCGGGCCGCGGCGCGACATCGGCTACGTCTTCCAGCGCGCCGCCCTCCTCGACTGGCGCTCCGCGCGGCGCAACATCCTGCTCCAGGCGGAGATGCGGAAGATGCCCGCCGCGCGGGCACGCGCGCGTGCCGACGACTTGATCCGGATGACCGGGCTCGACGGCTTCGAGGACGCCTATCCGCACGAGCTGTCGGGCGGCATGCAGCAGCGGGTCGCGCTCTGCCGCGCCCTGCTGCACGAGCCGCCCGTGCTGCTCATGGACGAGCCGTTCGGGGCGCTGGACGCGCTGACGCGCGAGCAGATGAACGTGGAGCTGAACCGGATCTGGCGCGAGACCGGCACCACGGTCCTCCTGGTGACGCACTCCATCCCGGAAGCGGTCTACCTGGCGGACCGCGTCGTCGTGATGAGCCCGCGCCCCGGCACGGTCACGGAGGTGATCGAGGTCGGCCTTCCGCCGGAACGGGAGTACGCGGCCACGCTCGTGTCTCCCGAATTCCGCACGGCGACCGGACGGATCAGGGAACTGCTCGGGGCGGTGTCCGCGCACGACTGACGGAGCATCCCGGCCTGCCAGGAGCGGCCCCCCGGTTGCCGGAATTCCCAGATCCGGGATAACGTGCCGAATATGGAACACGATGGAGTCGACGCGCGCCTCGCCGCCCGGCTGGCCGAGCTGCGTGCCGAACGCGGCTGGTCCCTGGGCGAGTTGGCGGAACAGAGCGGGATCAGCCGCTCGACCCTGTCCCGCGCCGAGCGCGCGGAGATCAGCCCCACCGCGGCCCTCCTGAACCGGCTCTGCGCGGTCTACGAGCGGACGATGTCGCAGCTCCTGAGCGAGGTCGAGGCCGAGCCCGCGCAGCTGGTGCGCGCCGTCGACCAGGCCGTCTGGACGGACGACGAAGCGGGCTTCATGCGCTGGTCGGTCTCGCCGCCGAGCACCGGTATGCGCGGCGAACTGGTCGAGGGCCGACTGCAGCCGGGCGCCGACATCGCGTACGACCGTCCGGCCGTGCCGGGTCTGGAACAGCACATCTGGGTGCTCGAAGGGGCCCTGGAGGTCACGGTCCACGGGGAGGCGCACACGCTGCGCACCGGGGACTGCCTGCGCTTCCGCCTGTGGGGCGCGTCGCGGTTCCGCTGCCAGGGAGAGACGGCCGTACGGTACGCGCTGGTGGTGGTGACGCCGTGACCGGACCGTCCACCGTCACCCGGCTCACCTCCGGTCAACTCCTGGCCTGTGCGGACGACTTGGCCGAGCTGCTGGTCGAGACGGTGCGCGGCGGCGCCTCGCTCGGCTTCCTCGCGGGCCTCGAAGGGCCCGCCGCGGCCGCCTGGTGGCGCGGGCTCGCCCCCGCGGTCGTCGAGGGACGGCTCGCCGTGTGGGCGGCCCGCGACGCCGAACGCGTCACCGGCACCGTCGGCGTCGCCTTCGTGGACAAGCCCAACGGCCGCCACCGCGCCGAGATCACCAAGCTGATGGTGCACCCGGACGCGCGCGGGCAGGGCCTGGCCCGCGCGCTCCTGTCCGCCGCCGAAGAGGCGGCGGCGGAGGCGGGCGTGACCCTGCTCGTCCTCGACACCGAGACGGACAGCCCCGCCGAAACCCTTTACGGGAAGGCGGGTTGGACCCGGGCCGGGACCATCCCGGACTACGCGACGGACCCGGCCGGCGGGCTCCACGCGACGACGCTCTTCTACAAGCGCGTCTACAAGCGCGTCGCGTAGCCGGTAGGGCTCAGTAGCGCAGCGCGGCCAGATACGCGTAGCTGTTCCGCGCCGTGGCGAACGGATCCGCCGGGGTGTCGTGCTCGACGAGCCACTGCCGTACGCCGCCCACGCGCGCGTGGGCGAACATCGCGGCGAAGTCGAGCGTCCCCGAGCCGACGTCGGCGAAGCCGCCGTCCGGCGCCATGTCCTTCACATGGAGGGCGGGGAAGCGGTGCCGATGGCGGCGGAAGTACGTCGCCGGATCGGCGCCGCCCTTCACCGCCCAGTAGACGTCCAGTTCGAAGGCGACAAGAGCGGGATCGGTCTCGGCGAGAAGGACGTCGTACAGGTTCACGCCGTCGACCACCACGTGGTCCGTGCCGTGGTTGTGGAACAGCACCGGGCCGAGGCCCGCCTCGCGCGAGGCGAGCCCGATCCGGTTGAACTGCCTTGCCGCCTCGCGGAATCCGTCCGGCGTGTGCAATGCCCCCGGCAGGCTGGGCACCACGGGCCACCGGGCGCCCAGGGTGTGCAGATCGTCCAGCGCCCCGGCCAGTCCGCTGCCGGTGAGCGTGGTGTACGCGACGTGTTCGAGGACCGCCCGCAGGCCCGTCGCGTCGAGCATCCCGCGGATGTCCCCCGCGCCGTACCCGTGCCGGCCGCTGACGCCCACGGTCGCGTACCCGATCTTGGCGAGCCGCTCCAGGGTGCCCGCGAAGTCCTCGGCGAGGACGTCGCGCATCGTGTAGAGGTGCATTCCGATGCCGCCGCGCGGGATGCGCCGCCGGTGCCCGTGCTCCGCCGCCCGCGCGGGCGACGCCCCGCCGACGGCTGCCGCGAGCCCCAGGGACGTACCGGCCGACGTACCGATGGCCGTACGGAGAAAGGCGCGTCTCGTGCCACCCGGGCGTGACGCGTTCGCTGATCCGTTCATGGCCGCCCTCACTTCGCCGTGACCCGGACGGCGCCGGTGGTCGTGTCGCCCTTGTCGTCGGTCACCGTCAGATGCGCGGTGTACGCCCCCGCGCGCGCGTACGCGTGGTCGGCGGTCGGGCCCTCCGTGCCGCCGGACGGCTTCGTGTTGTCGCCGAAGTCCCAGTGGTAGGAGGCGGCGGTGCGGCCCGCGGGCAGCTGCACCTTGCCCGTGAGCTTCACCGCGAGGGGCGGCGCGCCGCTGTCGGGAGCGGCGGTCACCGAGACCTTCGCGCCCGCGGACTTCTCGACGCCCGGGCCGTTGAAGCGCAGCCAGTCGACCGTGAGCAGGTCGGGCCCCTCGGCCGTCCAGCGCGGATTGGTGAAGACCGCGTACAGGTTCGTCGTGCCGTCGTGGTCGGCGAGTTCGGTGGTCGGCGAGATGAAGTCGCCCCACCCTCCGGTGCTCGGCACGGTCACCTTGCCGAGCAGCTTGCCCGTGGGCGATCCGGCACGGAACTCGACGTCGCCGCCGAGCCCGCCCGACGCCGCCCCGACGGTCACGGAGTCGACGCCCTTGAGGTGCACGGGGTCGAAGGAGACCCAGTCGCCGTCCTCGATCTCGATGAGCCGCTTGCCGCCCGACGCGTCCGCCCGGTCACCGATCTCGGCCCCGCCGTGCGCGCCGCCGGTGGCGGTGCGGTGCTCGGCCTCACGGAACGACGTCCGCAGCGTCAGCGAGGCCGACCCCGTCAGCGCGGGCACGGCACCCGCGCCCTTGTCCTCGTACTGGGCGGTGATGCCGTAGTACAGGTTCTGTCCCGGACCGTGGCTGTCCCCGGCGTCCGTCACGATCTCACCCGCGCAGCCGGTGTAGTTGTCCAGTGGATGCAGATGGCTGTCGTGCCCCAGCTGGGACTGGACGACGACCTTGCCGCAGTCGATCGGCCCGTCCTCCCTGTCCGTCACCTTGACCTTGAACGGGATGGTGTCGCCGAAGCTGAACGTCCCGCCGTTCGGCGGCTGTTGGATGGTCACCACGGGGCGCGTGTTGCCGACCGTGATGTCGCGTACGGCGAGCGCACTGAGGTCACCGGGTCCCGTGACCTTGAGGCGGGCGCTGAACTGGCCCTTCTTCGTGTACGTGTGGGTGGGGTTCGCCTCGGTCGAGTCGGTTGTGCCGTCGCCGTCGAAGTCCCACGCGTAGGTGACGGGCTTGCCGCCGGGCAGTCCGGATCCCTCGCTGGAGAACTTCGCGGTCAGGGGTGCCTTTCCGTTGTCCGGCGTCGCCGTGATCCGGGCGTCGGGCAGCCGTCCGTCCGCCACGTAGTCGATGCGGTAGATGCCCGCGCCCTCGTTGCTGCCGCCGCGGCCCGTGCCGCTGCCGAGCCCGAAGTCGATGACGTACAGAGCGCCGTCAGGACCGAAATCGGCGTCGAAAGGCTGATTCCACTTCATGTCGGAGAAGACGGAATTGATGGACTGCAGATCGCCCTTCTTCGCCGGTTCGAAGCGCGGATCGGTGAACGTCTGGTCCTTCTCCTGGATCGAGAAGGTCTTGAACCACTGCCGGGTCAGCTCGTAGTTGAACCACTTCCCCTCGAAGTACTCGGGGAACTTTGTCTTGTACGCGTTGTCGACGTCGTAGTCGTAGACGGGACCGCTCATCGGTCCGCCGCCGCCCGTGCCGAGTTCGGGGAACTCCGGTGAATCGGAGTACGCGTACCAGACGTTCGCGGCCTTCGCGGGCGGCAGGTCCCGCAGCCCCGTGTTGTTCGGCGAGTCGTTGGCGACCTTCGCGCAGTCGAATTTCCCCTTCGGCGTCTTGGTCGCGAAGTCGTAGTCGTTGAAGGGGGTGTTGTTCCCGACGCAGTACGGCCAGCCGTAGTTGCCCGCCTCGGTGATCCGGTCGAACTCGACCGTCCCCTCGGGTCCCCGGTCCGCGACGGCCTTCCTGGCGTCGGGCCCGTAGTCGGCGACCAGGAGCGCGCCGCTGAGCGGATCCGTGGTGATCCGGAAGGGATTGCGCAGCCCCATCGCGTAGACCTCGGAGCGCGTCTTCTCCGTGCCCGCGGGAAAGAGGTTCCCCGCAGGGACGGCATACGTTCCGTCGTCCTTGGGCGTGATCCGCAGGACCTTTCCACGCAGGTCGTTCGTATTGCCCGCCGTGCCCTGCGCGTCCCAGGCGCGGCGCCCTTCGCGCTCGTCGATCGGGGTGAAGCCGTCGGAGGCGAACGGGTCGGTGTTGTCACCCGTCGCTACGTAGAGGTCGCCCTTCTTGTCGAAGGCGATCGAGCCCGCCATGTGCGAATTCGCCCGGCCCTCGCCACGCCACGTAGGAATCGTCAACAGGCGCTTCTCCGAGGCCGGATCGATCTTTCCGCCCGCCTCGGTGAAGCGCGACAGGTTGATGCGTTTCTCGGTCTTGTCGGAGTGCAGCAGATACAGCCAGTGGTTGTCCTTGAACTTCGGATCGAGCGCGAGTCCGAGCAGCCCGTCCGACTGGCTCGTCATCTCCGGGGTGTACGCGAGGTCGAGCGCCGTGGAGACCTTCAGCGTCTCCTGGTCGATGATCTTGAGCTTCCCGGTGCGCTGGATGAAGAAGACCCGGCGATCGGGTGCCACGGCCAGCTCGAACGGGTCGGCGAGATCCTCGGTGGCGAGGGGCGTGCGCTGGAAACCACCCGTCTTCGTAGCGGTGCAGTCGCCCGGCTTGTCGCCCGCCGCCCACTGGATGCCGCCGAGGACGTGCCGCAGGAAACCCTTCTCCTGGAAGGCCGACTTGGCGTGCCCGCCCGCCGTGTACCAGGAGCGGCCGCCGTCGTAGTTCTGGCACCAGGACCAGGGCTGGTCGACGCCCTCGTCGAGGCCCGTGACACCGTCGCGCACCTTGACCTGAGCGAGGGTGTGCACCTTCCCCGTGGGGTTGGTGCGCCAGTTGTACCACTCCTCCGTACGCTCCCAGAGCTCGGGCAGCCCCTGGGTGGACGGGTGCGCGTGGTCGAGCACCTTCACCCGTCCCGTCTGTACGGCGGGGTGCTTGTCGAAGATCGCGCCGACCAGGCCCTCGTACCACTGCCAGTCGCGCTCGCTCGCCGACGCCGCGTGCAGGCCGACCCAGCCGCCGCCCGCCCTGACGTACTTCTGGAAGGCGGCGCGCTGGGCGGCGTCGAGCAGATCGCCCTTCTCCGGAGTGGAGTTGGTGTTGTTGAACACGATCGCCTGGAAGCGGGCGAGGTTGGCGTCGGTGAACGCCGACGCGTCGTCGGTGGCCTCGACCTCGAACCCGTTCTCGCTGCCGAGCTTCTTGATCGCTTCGATGCCCGCGGGGATCGAGTCGTGGGCGTAGTTCGTGACCTTGGAGAAGACCAGGACACGGAAGGCCGGTGCGGCCTCGGCGCGGGGCGGGGCGCCGATGCCGAGGCCCACGACGAGGGCGAGCAGGGCGATGAGGACGAGCAGGGGTCTTGGCGCACGCTTCGGTGCCGTGGAACTCATGGCGCTCCCTGGGCTTGGCTGATGGACGGCTGCCGGTCGCCGGGTGTGCGGTGAGTTGCGTCTGCGCTTGAGCGGGAGTGCGGCTCTGGGCAAGCACGCTAGAAAGCGCTTTCAGAGCGCGGGACTCAGCGTAGGTTCCGGTTCTGGGGAGGGTCAATGGGTCGGAAGGGGTGGGCGCGGGGCGGGAGTTGGGGGGTGGGTGGCGCGTGCGCCGGGGACACGCGCGCGTGCGGCCCGCATGAGGTCGCGCGCGTGCGGTCCGCATGAGGTCGCGCGCGTGGGGGAGGCTGAGCCGGAGGAATCCAGCCGCCATCCCAGGGAGCCCGCCCCGATGCCCGACCGCGACGACGCCCACGGCCCGACGACCACGCCCACCGCGACCTTCACCGCCGGGCTGCTCAACGCGGCGGACGGCGTGCCCGTCGCCACGTACACCTGGCTGCCGGCCGACGGCAGGCCCCGCGCCTATGTGCAGATCGCGCACGGCGCCGCCGAACACGCCCTGCGCTACGACCGGTTCGCCCGCCACCTGGCCGCACGCGGCTACGGAGTGGTCGCCTCCGACCACCGCGGCCACGGCGCCACCGCGCAGGCCACGGGCGGCTTCGGCGTGACCTCCGGGGCGGACGATGCGCGCGGCGCGGACGACGCCGACAGCTGGCGGGCGATCGTCGACGACCTCAAGGCCATCGGCGACCAAGTGCGCACCCTGCACCCCGGGCTCCCCTTCTTCCTCCTGGGCCACAGCCTCGGCTCGATGCTCGCGCGGGACTACGCGCAGGAGTACGCCGACGGGCTCGCGGGCCTGCTCCTCTCGGGCACGTTCCGGTCGCTGCCCGGCGCCGAGACGCAGGAGTCCATCGCCCGCCTCGAACGGGAGATCGCCGAGGGCGGCCGCGCGGCGCGCTCCTCGTTCGTCCCCGACCTCTTCGCCTCCTTCAACGACCCGTACCCGCACCGCACGGGCTTCGAGTGGCTCTCGCGCGACGAGGCCGAGGTCGACGCGTACGTCGCCGACGAGCGCTGCGGATTCCCGTTCGCCGCGGGGCTCTCGCTGGACTGGGTGCGGGGCGTACGCAAGATCAACGATCCGCGCAACCTCGCGCGCGTGCCCGCCGATCTGCCCATCCACCTCGCGGTCGGCGAGCAGGACCCCTGCAACCAGGGCATGACACTGGTCCACGAGCTCCTGGAGGACTTCCGGTACGTGGGCGTCGAGGACCTCACCTGGAAGGGCTACCCGGACGCCCGCCACGAGATCCTCAACGAGACCAACAGGGACGAGGTCCAGGACGACCTGACGGCCTGGCTGGACGAACGGGTGCTGTGAGGCCCGTCCGGAACGGGCCAGGCCGGGGCGGGCGCGGCCGTCGGCGGGTGAGTGTCAGTGGCGTTGGCTACGGTTCATGCCATGTCGAAGTCCAGATCCCGTGCCCGCGTCACCTCCGACGACGTGCGCCGCATCGCCCTCGCCCTGCCGGACACGGCGGAGAAGATCGCGTGGAGCATGCCCACGTTCCGTGTGGCCGGAAAGATGTTCGTGACCGTGCCCGACGACGAGACGTCCTTCGCCGTGCGCTGTCCGAAAGTGGAGCGGGACGAGCTGGTCCTCGCCGAGCCCGACAAGTTCTGGGTCGCCGACCACGAGGCGGGCTCCGCATGGGTGCGGGTGCGCCTCGCGGCGCTCGACGAGGAGGAGCTGACCGACATCCTCCAGGACTCCTGGCGCCAGGCTGCCCCGCCCCGACTCCTCGAAGCGCACCCGGAGTTGGGGGTGCCGACCACGGGCTGAACGGAAGAGAGCGCTGTCTGTCCGCCGTGGCATGATCCCCCCAGTGCCGTCGGGAGGGGATCGGGATGGGGCCGGGGAAGCGGAGCGGTACGCCGCGCCACAGCATCTGGTCGCGGGACTTCGGACTGTTCTTCGCCGCTCGTGCCGTGGCCAAGCTGGGCGACACGATGCTGCCCGTCGCCCTCGCCGCGGGCCTCCTCGAGCACGGTCACGGCGCCGGGGCCGTGGGCCTCGCGATGGCGGCGACGACCGTCTGCTTCGCGGGTCTCGTGATCTTCGGCGGGGTCTTCGCCGACCGGTTCAGCACCCGCCTGCTGATGATCGGCGCCGATGCCGTCCGGCTCGTCACCCAGGCGCTCGCGGCGGTCTTCTTCTTCACCGGACACGTCGTCCTGTGGCAGATCTGCGTGATCGGCGCGGTCAACGGCGCGGCCGCGGCGCTCTTCCAGCCGGGCGTCGCGAGCACGGTCCCGCGGCTGGCCGCCGACGTCCAGAAGGCCAACGGCGCGATACGCGTGGCCGAGTCGACGGCGTCCCTCGCGGGCCCCGCCGCCGCCGGTGTCCTGGTGGGCCTCGCCTCGCCGGGCGCGGTCTTCGCCGCGCACGCGGGGACGTACGCGCTGAGCGCGCTCTGCCTCGTCCTGCTCCGGCTGCCGCCCGCACTGCCGGGCTCGCTCCCGCAGAGCGAGGGCTTCCGGGCCGATCTGGTGCAGGGCTGGCGGGAGTTCAGGGCCCGCACCTGGCTCTGGGGCGTGATCGCCATCTTCGGCGTACTGATGATCACGACCAGCGGGCCGACCGTGCCGCTGGTGGCCACCCTCGTCGTCCAGGAACACGGTTCGGGCGCGTACGGCCTGGTCAACTCCGCCCTCGGCGCGGGCACCGTCGTCGGCGGCCTGATCGCCCTGCGCCTGCGCCCCCGCCGCATGCTGCGCGCCGGGTCCCTCGCCCTCTTCGGCTACTGCGCGTTCCCGACGGCGGTCGGCGCCCAGCTCGGCGTCCCGCTGATGGCGCTCGGCGCGGCCGTCGCGGGCGCCGGGATCTCCTTCTGGGGCGTGATGTGGGCGACGAGCGTGCAGACCCAGGTCCCGCCGGACGTCCTCAACCGCATCCACGCCTACGACGTGGCGGGCTCGCTCGCCATGCTCCCGGTCGGCCAGGCACTCGCGGGTCCCGCCGCGAGTGCCTTCGGTGCCGAGCGGGTGCTGATCACGGGCGGCGTGATGGCGGGCGTGGTGTGCCTCGCGCTGCTCTCCGTGCCCGCGATCCGCGGCCTGGTGCGCGTCGAGCCCGCCCATGGAGGACCGTCGACGGGAGTCACGGGACCCTCGACAGGATCGGCGGGAGCGACGGGCGGCCCGGCCGCTACGACACCCCGGCCCCGGCCCCGGCCGACGTCCGCTCGCCGAGGAAGCCGGTGATCCGCCCGCGCAGCGATCCCGCGTCGAGCCCGTGCGCGGCCACGTGCTCGTCCACGTCCCCGTAGCGGCGCAGCTCGCGGCGGCCGACGCCGAGGCCGAGCACCCGGTGCGGCAGATGCGCGAGCGCGTCGTTCGCGGCGCTCGTCGAGGTCCCCGCGAGGTACGGCTCGACGATCACGACATCGGCGGCAGGACCCGCCCCCACGGCGCGGCGCAGCGCCTCCCCGTCGAAGGGGCGCACGGTCGTCGCGTAGAGCACGCTCACATCGAGCCCCTCGGTCGCGGCGAGGACCTGGTCGAGCATCGGCCCGACCGCGACGACCACGCCGGAGCGCCCCTCGCGCACGGTCAGGAAGCGCGTGCCGTCGACCGCGAGGGCCTGATCATTGGACTGCACCGACAGACGTACGTACACCTTGTCGTCGCCCGCCGCGACGGCGTGCCGCAGCAGCGTCTCGGCCTCGTCGGGGTGGCCGGGCACGTGCACGGTCCAGTCGTCGAGGGTGTCGAGCAGGGCCACGTCGCCCGGCGACATGTGGGTGAAGCCGCCCGCGGGCCAGTCGAACGACGCCGCGGCGCTGACCAGGACGCCGCCCACGCCCTGGTGCCCGAAGTCGAGCTTGATCTGTTCGAAGGGACGCTCGACCAGGAAGCTGGCGAAGGTGTGCACGACGGGCCGCAGCCCGGCGAGCGCGAGCCCGGCGCCCGTGCCCACGAGCAGCTGCTCCCTGATGCCCACGTTGATCACCCGGTCCGGGTGGTCGCGCATGGCGTCGGCGAAGCCGTCCTTGCCGATCTCGGCCAGAACGACGGCGACGCGCGGGTCCTCGTCGAGCAGCCGCGTGAGGACGGGGGCGAGGCGGTCACGCATGGTGTCCATGACAGAACGGTCCTTCCGGAAAGTGCGTACGCACGGTGGTGGTGGAGGGGTGATCTCGGGTCACGCGGACCTCGGGTCACGCGGAATTCGGATCACGCGGACTTGGGCTCGCCCGCGTACTCCTTGGGCTCGACCCGCGCGACCACCACGCGCGGCCGCCCGGGGTGCGGCGCGGTGAAGGCGGCGTACAGCGCCTCGTGGTCCCGCCCGTCGACGGTCTCGGCCGACCAGCCCGCCGCCTCGAACCTGGCGGCGATCCCGCCGGGCCGCGCGTAGCTGGCCGAGGCGTTGTCGATCACGAGGACGTGCAGTCGCTCGAGACCGGCGGGCCCGGCGTAGGCCACGGCCTCGTGGTTGCTGCCCTCGTCCATCTCGGCGTCCCCGACGAGCACCCACACGCGGGCCTCCGTCTGCCCCCGTGCCTTGAGCCCGAGCGCCGTCCCCACGGCGAGCGGCAGCCCGTGCCCCAGCGACCCGCTGCCGATCTCGACACCGGGCACGAGCACCCGGTCCGGATGGTGCCCGAGCGGCGAGTCATAGGCCCCAAATCCCTCCAGCCACTCCACGGGCAGGAATCCCTTGGCCGCGAGCACCGCGTAGTACGCCATCGGCCCGTGCCCCTTGGAGAGCAGGAACCGGTCGCGCCCCGGATCGTCCATGCGCTCGGGTGTGACGTCGAGCACGCGGTCGTAGAGCACCCAGAGCGCGTCGAGCGTGGAGGTGGCCGCGGGGCCGTGCTTCTCCGCCCCGGTCATCCGTCCCATGAGGCGGGGCAGATCTGCGTAGTCGTATGCGGGTTCCGTGGTCGTCGTCATGCCGAGAAGCGTGCAACTTAAACCGCACTTGAGGTCAACAGGTGCCCGACCCGGGAAAGGCGTGAGCGATCACGGTCCGGAGTGCGGTATTGTTTCGGTGCGCGTTCGGCCAGGGGAAACCCCAGGTCACACGGGCATCGGGACGTGGCGCAGCTTGGTAGCGCACTTGACTGGGGGTCAAGGGGTCGCAGGTTCAAATCCTGTCGTCCCGACTCGTAAGAGTCGCAGGTCAGGGGCGGCTTCGGAGAATTCCGAAGCCGCCCTTTGATCATTTCTGGGGACCAGTTGGGGACCATCGTTCCTTGACCGGTGTCAGCGGGTGAGGACGGTTGGGCCGGGAAGGGAACGAGGGGCGCGCAGCACGCTGAGGTGCGCCGAGAGCGCCGTACCGGCGGCCGTGATCTTGTGGACGTCCGGGTGCAGGTAGCGCTGAGTGGTCGTCAGTGAACCGTGGCCGGCGATCCTGCGTAGTACGTGGATGGGGACTCCGGCGTCCGCGAGCCAGGTCAGTCCGGTGTAGCGGAGATCGTGGCGGCGCAGGTGCTCGTAGCCGAGCCGGGTGACGACCTCGTCCCAGTGTGTCGCGTCGCGTAGGACCGCGGTGGAGATGTGTCCCCCGCGTGGGCCGGTGAACAGTCGCGCGTCAGGGGCGGGGCCGGCGGAGAGGATGCGCTGGGCCACGAGCGGGCGGATCTCTTCGATGATGGGAACCTTCCGGGCGCGCTTGCCCTTGGTGCCCTTGTCGGTCAGTCCGCCGGGCGCGGGCGTGGTCTGGCGCTGTACCGTCCAGATCCACTGACTGGTGTCGATGTCTCCGACGCGGCACCCGGAGACTTCTCCGATCCGAGCGGCGGTGCTCGCGGCGAAGAGAACGACGTCGCCCCAGCCGGGGTACTGGTTGGAGGAGGCGGCCACAAGTGCCTCGGCCAATTGGACGAGCGTGTCCCAGTCGGGCAGGGCGAGGGGCCGTGGGTCGCGGAGTTCGTCCTCGGCCTGCTTGTAGAGCTTCTGCCAGCCGCTGACTCTGCACGGTTCGGTCGACGACGCCGTTGGTGATCATCCGTACGGCGAGGTGGCCCAGGGCGGGGATCACGCGCACCCGCCATCCCGCGAGATATGGGTCGAGGGTCTTCAACTCCAGCCCGCGCAGAGCGAGATCCATGTTTGCGTCGCCGTATTCCGCGAGCTTCATAGTGGCCAGCGACGGGGACAGGCCGGCCTGCGCGGCCTCGATGATGTCCTGGAGCCACTCCTGCGCCTCGTCCTCGTCCGCCTTTCGCAGTCGAGTCGCACCTCGATGCGATCACCGCCGCTCTGCCTCGTTCCGGCGAACATGAGCGGACCCTCACCATCGCCGCCGGGGAGACCGCCGCCCTGGCCGGATGGGTGGCGTGGGACCTGGGGGTGCGCGACAAGGCTGACGCCTATTACAAGGCCGCATCGGGGTGTGCAGAAACCGCAGGACACCCGCCGCTACGGGCCCTGGCCCTGACCTACGCCAGCTACGGTTCCCCCACTCCGCAGGAGAGGTTGGAGCTACTTTCCCGGGCTGCCGGGGATGTGCGTGGGCACGGCAACGCCACTGCTGCCGCCTGGGTGCACGGCAGGCATGCGGAGGAGACCGCGCAGTTCGGCGACGCCACCGGCGCACTGCGCGCACTGGATCGGGCGCGGTTCGCATATGACTTCGCCGACCACACCAGCGAGCAGGCGTGGGTTCGATTCGTGACCCCGTACCGAATGGATTCGCTCGCCCTGTCCGTGTACGGACAGTTGCGGCGGCAAGAGCTGACCATCATGGCAGATACCGCGGTCAAGCGCCTCGGAACTGGCCTACCCGATGGTGGCGTTGTCGTCCTCGGCGACCTGGCATCGGCGCTGTTGCGCGGAGGTGACGTCGACCAAGGTGTCTACGTGGCACGTCAGTTCGCATCCGCGACACATGCCAAGCCCAACACGATGGGCAAGGAGAGGGCCCGGACGGTGGCCAGCTGGCTCCCCGACAGTGAACAAGAACTCGCTCGCTGTCTACGGCAGTTCGCGTCCTGATCCTGCTCCGGTCGTCGACTGAGCGCAGGCTCAAGACAGGGGCGCCGACGTGCTGTCGCCGTTTCAGGACGCGGCCGTCTCCTCAACAACCCAGGACAGGTACGCCTGGGATCCGCCGGTCACGGGAAGAGTGATCCATTCCGGAACGTCGTACGAGTGCTGCTGAGCCACCCACGCGGCAAGCTCCGGGAGCCGATCCGTGGTCGTCTTGTACGAGATCCGCCATTCTTGAGCGGTTTCGATGGCGTCCTTCCATCGATAGACGGCCGTGAACGGTGCATCGATGTGGGCACACGCCGCCAGCTGCCCCTCAACTGCGCCCCGCGCCAGCGCCTCCGCCTGGCCCTCGTCGTCGATGGTCGTCTGCGCAATCACAATCTCGGTGGCCATCCAACTACCTCTCCGGCTCGGTTTGCCACGACCTTACCTAGCCGGCCACGGGCCTTCGGCTGTTGCCTGACCTACCGCTACCGGAAACAGCCCCGAAGTCCTAGCCCAGACACCGGGGAGCAAGTAACCCACTGGTGGCAGCTGCATCGTGAGACCGGACTCACCGACCAGCAGATCCAGGATGGGGTGGCCTTGGCGCAGCGAGCACGCCCGACGGCCCGAGCCCGGGGGCTAACCAGACGCAAGGGCGTTGATGCGGTTCTCGTACTCGCGGCGGGCTTTGCGCTGGGCCGGGATCGCCGTGGTGCCGTCGAGCGGCCGACAAGCAGCAGGCCCCGAGCCGCTACAAGCCTGTCAGGAAGGACGACGGGAAGAGCACCGGCGGGAGCGGCGAGGGCTCCGTAGGTGGGAGCGCGCCCGCCAAGGCGCTGCTGAAGTTCTCCGCGCCGCGCGACCCGGCCGCGCTCGCGGCGTTCATCAACTTGCGGGTCCTCAACCCGGAGCACGAGCACTGGCGGCGCGGCGTGGAGGCCGCTGTCATCTACGCCCGTGAGCACGGCGACCTCCGCGTGCCGTTCACGTTCCGCGTGCCCGCCGTCGACGGCCAGGAGGCGGAAGGCGCGGGGTGGCCGGCCTCGCGCGCCGGGTTCTCGCTGGGGCAGTGGACCTCCGATGCGCGCCGGTTCTACTCCCGCGGCGACATGGACGAGGACCGCGTCGCGCAGTTGGAGAAGCTCGGCATGGTCTGGTCGCGCTTCGACGTCGCGTGGGAGGAGGGCCTGTCCGCCGCGCGCGGGTGGGCCGCCGAACACGGGCATCTCTTGACCCCGCTGGACGCCACCTTCCAGGGCGCGAAGGTGGGCATCTTCCTGAAGAACGCGCGGGCCGCCGCCCGCAAGGCCGCCGAGAACGAGCAGCGGCGCGCGAAAGGGCTGCCGGTGGAGTCCTCGGCCGGAGCCCTGTCGGAGACACGGTGCGAGCGGCTGGAGGACATCGACGCTTCCTGGTGCCCGGCATGGCCGGTGACGTGGCAGCGCTGCTTCCACCTGGTCCGCATGCACCTGGACGCCGGTGAGGCGCTGCCCACCCAGGCGGGCGACATCCTGCGCCAAGGCGAAGACCTCGGACGGTGGGTGCAGTCGGTCCGGCTCGGCTTTGAACAGCTCACCACTGTGCAGCAATGGATATGCGAGCAGGTCCTCGGCATCCAGCCCGCGGTCGAGGACGAGAAGCCGCCCCCGCCACGTACACAGGCCAACAAATGGGCACTCAACTACCAGGCCGCCCGCCAGTTCTACGAGCGCGAGGGGCACCTTCAGGTCCCGCGGAAACACATCGAACGGATCGTCGGCGAGGGCCAGGAAGAGCGGGAACACAAGCTGGACGCCTGGATCGGAAATCAGCGCAGCCGGGCCACGACACTCACCCCGGAACGGATGGAGCAGCTGTCCGCCATCGGGATGCGATGGACCTGATGATGGGCGTCATCGTCATCGTCACCGCAGCCGCGCTCGCCACCGACGATCTGCACCGGCGCGGCCCATGGTGGAATGCCGCTGCCCGTGCCAGTCCTCGCAAGCACCTCCTGCGTGTGGTGAACGCGGGCCCCGCTGGCAACCGTTTGGCGCGGGCGGTCACAGGTTGGCGCCGCCCGTGACGTCGACCTTGGCGCCGGTGATCCAGCGCGCGTCGTCCGACGCGAGGAAGGCGACCGCGTCGGCGATGTCCGGGACCTCACCGACCCGGCCGAGGGCGGTCAGGTTGATGGTGTGCTCCAGGTGCGCCGGGTCGGCCAGCGCCGAGGCGGTCATGTCGGTGTGGGTGTAGCCGACCGCGACGGAGTTGACGGTGATGCCGCGCGGTCCGAGGTGTTTGGCCAGCGTGTGGCTGAACACGTCGAGCGCGCCCTTGGTGAGCGGATACCCGATGCCGTGGGCCGATGCGGCGCGGGTGGAGACGGACGAGATGTTGATGATCCGGCCGCCGTCGCGCAGCCGCGGCAAGAGCCGCTGGGTGAGGAAGAACGGCGCCTTCACGTTGACCGCGACCATCCGGTCGAACTCCTCGGGGGTGAGGATCTCGATCGGCCGCCCCATGATGTTGAGCCCCGCGTTGTGGACGAGGATGTCGATCGCCGACTCGCCGTACGCGCGCAGGGCGGCGTCCAGGCCGTCCGCGAGCGTGTCCACGTCCCCGGGTACGCCCAGTTCGGCGCGCACGACGAAGGCGCGGCCGCCGGCCTCGGCGATGGCCGCGGCGGTCTCCTTGGCGGCCTTCTCGTTCCTGCCGTAGTGCACGGCGACCAGCGCGCCGTCGTGGGCCAGGCGTTCGGCGATGCCCCGCCCGATGCCCCGGCTGGCGCCGGTGACCAGGGCGACCTTGCCGCTGAGGTTTCCCATGTGCACTCCTCGGTCGTGCCGTACGAACCTTTCCCTCACGCTAGGTTAGGCTAGCCTAACTAGCATGTGCCTCTCGGGGCCGGCCGCATGACGGCCCGTCAAAGTCTGTCTCCCCCACGGAGTTCGGGCCCCGGGCAGCACGGAAGAGGGCTCCCGGACCGTTCGGGTTCCGGGAGCCCTCACTCATGTGCGGTCGCCAGGGCGGCCTTGGCGAGCGGACCTGCTACTTCGCGCCGGCGGGCGAGCGGTGCTTCTGCGCCATGGCGGGCTTGGGCAGGGTGCAGCCGGGGCGGTTCAGGTCGATCTTGTTGCCGGCGCCGACGCAGGCAACGATGATGTAGGTCTGCTGGGCGTAGCCGATGCTGGGCCGGACGGTGACCTTGCCGTTCTCGTCGACCTCGCACGGGTTGTTGTCCGTGCAGCGCTGGCCGCTCTCATTGATGGTGTTGTTGACGGCGACGACCTTGCCGGTGGCGTCGTCGATCACCGGCGATCCCGAGGTGCCGCCGATGACCTGGCAGGGCTGGGTGTAGCGGAGCGAGTCCTTCCAGGTCCACTGGCCTTCCTTCAGGCGGTACGCGAAGCCGTCCGTGCTGCACCGGTACATCCGCTTCCAGTAGCCGGAGGCGACCGTGATGGCCCGGCCCGTCTGCGGGTGCGCGGCGTCCAGGTCGAGGGCCTTGATGCCGTAGCGGCTCTCGATTTCGCTGTAGGTGCTGGTCAGTTCGTACACGGAGACGTCGGTGTCGGTCATCGTGCCGTACGCGATCTTGCTGGCGCGAACGGTGCCGAGGCTGCCGCCGCTGGCGTTCAGAAGCGTGAAGCTACGGCTCGAGGCCCGGTTGACGATGACCTGCCCGGCACTGGGGAAGCCTGTCTCCAGGCAGTGGCCGTTGGAGAGCACGAGCGCCTTGTCCGTGGGCTGCGAGCTGGGCACGCGCACCACGGAGCCCGAGCAGTTGCTCAGCGCCACGGTACCCGCGAAGGTCACAGCCTTCGCCTTCACCTTCGCCTGGGTCACCGCGGCGGGTCGCGCCGCGGCCGTGCCTTTGCCGGAAACCGGCGCCTCGTTGCTCACGGCGGACGCGGGTATCGCCGTCGCACCGAGGAGCAGCGCGGTGAAGACGGCACCAACGAGAGGCTTGCTCATGTGGGGTTCCCCTCTGATGACTGTGTGACCGAAGGTCCTTCGGTTTTGTCATGCGCATTTTTGGGGCAACCCACTGCCAGGAGCAAGACCGCGTGCTCTCAAGTACGCAAGCGACACGCCTTCTTGGGCGCACGGCCGCCGGACGCGGCCCCCACGAGTCCCCCCCCGCGATCCCCATCTCCGACACCGCCCCCTTCGCCACGGCCACGCGCGAAAGGGCCGCGCGGGGCGCTCCACCCGGCGGGCTCGATGGCCCTCCACCGCTCGTCGGTGAACCGGGTGCCGCAGCCCCCTGGAAGATGGAGTCTCACCTGTTCGAGCCGATCCCAGAGCTTGGGGAGCCTCGACGTCTAAGGTTGCGGTCTTCCGTGGGTTGAGGTCGAGAAGGTGATCATGGGAGCGAGCGTCGTGACAGTCGGGCTGTGCGGCATGATCCCCGGAGGCTCCACCTTCATGGGCAAGCGTCACCCCTGATCGGATCGGGGGACTGCCCGGGATGATCGAGACTAGCCCGACTGGTGGGGGGTGAGCCAAGTCGATGCGGGCTGCCTAACGGCAGGGAATGGCCCGCTCTTTGGGGACCAGTTGGGGACCACACGGTGTGCGTGATGGCGCACGACGGGTCCCTACACGCACAACTTGCACCCGATTTAAGTCTGATATATCGCAAAAATCACCCTGCCCCTTACTCCTGGGGGTCAAGGGGTCGCAGGTTCAAATCCTGTTGTCCCGACGGAAACGTCGCAGGTAGGGGCCATCTTCGGATGGCCCCTACGTCGTGTTTGGGGGCGGGGAACCGCTCCCTGTGCTCTCAAGGAACATCTCCGCTGCCCGGTCTGGTGTACGGGGCGAGGGGTCGCACTGTCCGTCCCCTTGCCGATAGGCAGTGGCTCCGCCGACCCGTATCGGTCAGCGGCGCCTTCCGCTGCCTTCACGGGCCAAAGGTTTGAACGAGTCGTCGCGTGGCGAGTAGACCTCCGTTGTCGAGGATTCGGCCCTGTGAAACAGGGCTCGGAGGCGAAGGCGGCCGCTGTTCTGGCCGGATTCGAGCTCGGGGTACTGGGCCAAGTGCGCGAGTTGGGTGAGGAGATGTGCCTGGGCGGCGCGGTCCAGGGCTTCTTTGCCTATGGCGCCTGATGCGCGCGTGCCGACGGCGTCTTCGCAGGCCACTCGTGAGCTGCCGACGACCAGCCACCGGCGCAGCGAGGGCGAAACGCGGTTCGAGGTCTGGTTGAGCAGTGCTGCCACAGCACCGCAGCCGGAATGCCCCGCTATCACCACGTCCCGCAGATTGGTGAGTGAGAGGGCGTAGTCGATGGTGGCGATCGCGCCGGAGACGACCTTGGGGTTGTACGGCGGCACGATGTTGCCGATGTTTCGCAGTTCGAACAACTGCTCAGGGCGTGAGACGAACCGCGTGGGAGCGATCTGGGTTTCGGTGCAGGAGATGAACAGAGTCTGGTGCGGACTCTCGCCGGGGCGGGTTCCCTCGAGCCGATACGGGCGTTCAGGTGATGGGCGCGGTATCAGACCGTTCGCAGAACGCATGGTGCTGCCTTTCTGACATGACGAAGCTCGAGTCGATGTGCTGTGCGCATCGGGACTCGGTCATGTCAGATCAGCCAGCTCTGCAGCGTCGGACGAAGTGGAGCCGGGACTGCTGGCTTCGTGGGCCGCGTGAGTGTGTCAGGGGCCCTGAGTGAGGCCGGCCTGGCCATTGCCGCAGACTCCGCGATGGGAGATGGCGACAGCGAAGGCGGGTCGGCGGTAGCCGACGTGTACGGGCCCCGGCTGTGGGCAGCCGTACCGGACGTCACCTCGCAGCAGATGGTCTCGCCCGGCAGGTCGTTGTCCGAGCCGTCGATGTCGGCCTGGTTCAAGTCCGCTGCCGATGTGGCCGCGGGCGCGACTGGTGAGTCCGCGGTGGGGAGCGGGGCGACTTGCCCGAACAGGGCGTGGCCCAACAGGAGGCAGGGCAACAGTCCCTTGACTAGCACCTTCAGTAACCGCATGCATACGCGTGCCATGTACCGACCTTCCCCCGTCGATATACAAGCGTCTGGATCATGGTGCTGTGTAGGTGCGGTCAACCACCCTTGTTCGTGTACTCGTTCGACACTGTAGGCGGATCAGTCGGCTCGTGCGGCGTTGTCAGCAGACTCATGGGGCGGCGGCCGAGCGCGAGCTTGCACAAGGGCATGGCGCTGGCGGAGGTGATGAGGGCGACCAGGACGAGGAGCGAGAACGTCTTCTGGTTGATGATGCCTTCGGCCAATCCGACATTGACGAAGATGAGGATCATGAGGCCGCGGGCGTTCATCAACGCTCCCATGGCCGCTCCCTCGCGCCAGCTGAAGCCGTTCGCGCGCATCGCCGCCAGGCTGCCGCTGAACTTGCCGGCGACCGCCGCTGTCAGCAGGGCCGCAAGAGGCAGGAGCGTCCCCGCGTCGGTGATGCCGCCCATTTCCGTGTTGAGGCCGGAGAAGGCGAAGAAGACCGGAACGAGCAGCACCTGCACGGTGTCCAGGAGCCGCTGCCGGACCGCTTGTTGAAAGGCCTTCTCGCGGGGCATGGCCAGCCCGACGACGAAGCCGCCGAAGACCGCGTAGACACCTATCTCCTCGGTGAACCACCCTGCGGCCAGAACCACCATGAGTACGAGATGGAACTGACCGGTGGTCAAGTCGCCCCGCGAGCGCGCCTTCTCGCCCAGCTTGCGCAGAAGTCTGCGTCCAAGGGTCAGCATCAGCACGGCGAAGGCTGCGGACAGGACGACGACGCGAACGCTCTCGGACAGCCCGCCGTTGCTGTGAAAGGCGACGATGAAAGCCAGGAAACACCAGGCCACGGCATCGTCCACGGCTGCTGCGAGAAGAGCGAGAACTCCGAGCGGGGAACGTTCGAGCCCTTGGTCATAGAGCATGCGTGCGAGCATCGGAAACGCGGTGACAGCCAAGGCGCCACCCACGAACAGGGCGAACATGCCCGGGCTGACGTCGCCCCGGGACAGCTCCTGATGGAAGAGCAGTCCTACGCCGCAGCCAAGGAGGAGGGCCGGCACGATGCTCGAGACGGCCAGCGTCATCGCGGTGCGTTGATACCCGCGTGGTGCCTTCTCGTGATCGAGCCCCAGGCCGACGAGGAACATGAACAGCGTGAGACCGATCGTGCTCAGTACGTACAGCACCGGTTTGACCGAGGGGGTGAACAAGGACTGCTGGGCGTCGGGGAAGATCCGGCCGAAGAGGGTGGGTCCCAGGGCGATGCCGGCGATCATCTCTCCCACCACGCGGGGTTGGCCCCAGGCGACGGCAACCTTCCCACAGAGGGCGGACACGATCAGGATGACCAGGAGTGCGGGAAGAACCTCGATGACCAGCTGCACGTTTGGATCTTGAGCGGCGGCGATGGTGCTCGTCGTCATCGTCATCTCCTACGGCCGGGTGAGAACGAGTACGGCGTTCTGGCCGCCGAATCCGAAGGAATTGCTCAGCGCCGTTTCCATGGTCACGGGACGGGACGTACCCGCCACGATGTCGAGGTCGACGGCAGGGTCCTGATGTGTGAGTCCAGCGGTCATCGGGACGGTTTGGTGCTTGAGCGACAGCGCGGTGATGGCGGCCTCGACCGCACCGGCAGCGCCGAGCGAGTGCCCGGTCACTCCCTTGACCGAGGAGGTGACGGGATGGCTCCCGAGCACTCTGCGGATCATGCGGCCTTCGGCCACGTCGTTGAGCGGCGTGGATGTCCCGTGGGCGTTGACGTGAGTGACGTCGGCGGGGGAGGAATCCGCGTCTTGCAGAGCGGCGCAGACCGCCCTTTCGGCGCCCAGTCCTTCCGGGTCGGGACGGGTCTCATGTCCGGCATCGGCGGACGCGCCGTATCCACTGACGTACGCGTATGCCCGCGCCCCGCGTGCTTGTGCATGTTCAGGGCGCTCCAGGACGAGGACAGCGGAGGCCTCGGCGATAACGAAGCCGTCGCGTCCGGTGTCGAAGGGGCGGGAGGCTTTTGAAGGGCCGTCCTTGTAGTGCGAGAGGGCGCCCGCTCTGTCAAAGGCTGCCACGACCGAATGTACGAGGCTGGACTCCGCGCCCCCCGCGAGAACGATGTCGCAGGCCCCGGACCGGAGCAACTCGCGCGCCGTGCCGATGGCCGTGGCACCTGAGGCGCACGCCGAGCTCGTCACGAAGCTGGGGCCGCCGGCCTTGACGTCGGTGGCGAGTCGTCCCGCCATCATGTTGGTCAGTGACATGGGGACGGTCAGCGACGAGATGCGCTCCGCGCCGAGCTCGAGGAGCTTGCGGTGCTCACGTTCCCAGGTACCGATGCCACCGAACGCCGTTCCCAGGATGGTGCCGACACGGGTGCCGTCCCAGTCGCCCGGATCCAGGCCGGCATCCGCTACGGCGGCCCATCCGGCTGCCAGAGCCAGCTGGGTGCAACGATCCAGCCGCCATGCTGTGCGGCGCCCCAGCACTGTGTCGCCGTCGAACTCGGCCGCGCGGCAGGAGAGTTCGACGGGCAGCCCCGCCAGGGCCGGGTCCGCTGCCGCTGTGGGGCGTCCGGCCAGAACGGAGTCCCAGGTCTCATCCGTCGTCAGTCCGGCGGGGGTGACCATGCCGATCCCGGTGATGGCCGCATGAAAAGGGATGCGCATCATGCCTTCTTCCCTATGCGCTCCGGTTCGTTGAGCTTGGCCCGGATGAGGGCGGCGGCTTCGCCGATGGTCTGCTCGGCGCCGAGGTCGTCATCGGCGATGGGTACGTCGAAGAGCTCCTGCAGGACGTCGGAGAGTTCCACGAGAGCGAGTGAGTCCAGTTCGATGGCGCTGAAGGTGACGTCGGGGGCCGCGGTGGCAGCGTCGACACCGAACCGGGTCTCGAGCAGCGAGCTGATCTGCTCCTCAAGAGAGCGGGCGGAAGGGTGCAGGGAGGTCATGGCTGGTCCTTACGTCGGGTAGGCGGTGGCCGGGTGCTGAGCGGGGCCGCGGCGCACGATGTGATCCGCGCGGGGCGAGGGGGTGAGAGCGCGGCTGCCCGCTCAGGTTCGTTCCGGGGTGAGATCCGGCCATGTCAAGGCGGCAGCACCCCAGGTGGCGCCGCCGCCGAAAGCGGCCAGCAGCGCACGGTGTCCTGGTCTGAGCAGTCCGCTCGCTGCGGCGTCGGCGAGCGCCAGCGGAATGGAAGCGGCAGCGGTGTTGCCGACGTGCGCGAGGTTGACGGCGCACCGTTCCATGGGGATGCCGAGCTTTTCCACCACGGCCTGCAGGATGCGGTAGTTGGCCTGATGCGCGACGAAGCAGTCCACGTCAGATGCGGACCAGCCGGCCTGACGACGTACCTCCGTCGCGGCTCCTGCCATCCGGGCCACCGCATGTCGAAATACGGTCTTGCCCTGCATGGTGAAGTAGCGCCCAGGGTCTGGGTGCGAGTGCTTCTGGGGGTTGACCGGGAAACGCGAACCACCTGCCGGGACGGTGATCAGTTCACGCAGGGAGCCGTCACTGCCCAGGGAGGAGGGCCCCAGCGCGCCGAGCTCGTCGGGCTCTCCAGCACGCAACACGACGGCTCCGGCGCCGTCGCCGAAGATCGGGCGGGTGGTGCGGTCGCCGGGAGCCAGGATGGTCGAGAAGGTGTCGGCGCCGATGAGCAGAACGCGGTTGGCCGTACCGGCCGCGATGAATCCCCTGGCAGCGGCCAGCCCGTAGAGGAATCCGCTGCAGACGGCCGACAGGTCCCAGGCTGCGACATCGATGAGGCCCAGCCTGTGCGCCACGGCGGGTGCTGTGGCAGGACAGGGATGGTCGGGCGTGGCCGTTGCGAGGATCACCAGATCCACCGGCTCACCGCCCGCCGACTTCAGGGCGCGCCTGCCGGCCTCGACTGCGAGGTCTCCCGTTGACATGCCCGGATCGACGATGTGGCGCTGCCGGATTCCTGTTCTGGTGCGGATCCACTCGTCGCTTGTTTCCAGCTGCTCGGACAGGTCGTCATTGGTCACCACCTTCGGGGGCAACCATGCGCCTATTCCGCAGAGTATGGCGGACTTCTTCACGATCCCTTCCTTTCCGGATTTCCAATCCGACGGCAGAAGTGGACTACCTCATTCCCTCAAGTCCCGGTTCGAGTGATGGAACCTAACACGCCACATCTGCTATTTCAAAGGGGAACTCAGGCATCCGCCAATTGATTGGAAACGGTTTTCATGCCGTTCGCCAGATGAAAATGAATCCTGTATCTCAAATCTAAACATGCAGGTCAGGCTGCCTCTGTGGGGGTGAAAGCGGGGTCTGCCGAGAAAGATGGTTGATTTCCACTGGCGCGGAAGGTTGAATCCGACATCGATCGGCCGGTGAGAGATGGAAAAAGTTCAGCCAACTCCTCAAGCCGACTTTCGCTTATGTCGGCCTTCCGGCCGTAGAGGGGGAGGGAGATCTTGTGCTGTCAGTAATTCCTGTGCGCGGTCGCCAGATGGTGGACCGCTTCATTTCCTTCGCGGCGGACCTTTACGAGGAAGATGACAGATGGATCCCGCCGCTCTCTTCCGACGTGCGACGATTCATGGACCCTGAGGCCAACCCGTACTTCTCCGAGGCGGAGATCGAGCACTTCCTGGCCCTCGACTCGAGCGGCCGGGCCGTGGGGCGCATCTCCACGACGATCGACCCCGCCTACGTGGAACGCTTCGGCAAGACCGGCTTCTTCGGCTGGTTCGAGACCGTCGATGACCCCCAGGTCGCCTCAGCGCTGCTGACCGCCGCTGAAGAGTGGCTGGGCAGCCGCGGCATGGAGCGCGTCGCAGGCCCCTACTCCTACTGCGCCACGCAGGAGTTCGGTCTTCTCGTGGGCGGGTTCGACAACCAGCCGACGGTGTTCCAGCCGCACAACCCCCCGCACTATGCCGAACTCCTCTCCCAGGCCGGCTACCAGCGCGACTTCCGCACCGACACCTTCAGCTGGCGGGCCGACCACGACGCTGATGCCATGGCGAGACTCGCGCGTCGCGGAGAGAAGGTGTCCGAGCGGCTCGGTCTCAGCATCCGCGATCTGGACCCCGAACACTGGGAGAGCGAGATCGACCTCGTCCAGGAGTTGCTGGCCGCCTCGTTCGCCGACAACCACGACATGGTCGCCATCAGCAAGCCGGTGCTGCGCTTCCAACTCGGCGAGCTGCGCGAGCTCCTTGACCCCCGGCTCACCCGCTTCGTGGAGTACCAGGGGCAGACCATCGCCTTCAGCATGCTGGCCGCCGACGGCAACGAGCTGCTGAAAGTCGCCAACGGTGAAGCCACCGACGCCTTCATGGAGCGCTACCCGGAGCTCAAGGCCAACATCCGGGGAACCGTCGTACTGATGATCGGCGTACGGCCCGAACACGAGGGCCTCGGAATCGGGCGCGTCCTGGTCGGCGAGATCGCCAAGGTCGCCCTGGGGCAGATCGGCTCCTACCGCGACGTGCACACCACCTGGATCCACGAACACAACTGGCAGAGCCGCTCCTACATGGCGCAGACCGGTAACGACCCCGTCCGCACCTATGCCGTCTACGGAAAGGACCTGGTCCTGTGACCCGAGTGATGATCACTGGCGCGTCCGGGAGCCTTGGCTCCGCCTTCGCGCGCCACCTCATCGACGATGGAGCAGACGTCGTCGTTCTCCTCAAGCCGGGCGACGGCCCCGGCGGCTTGGAACACCACCTGCACCGTTGCCAGGTCCGGCGCGGCGACGTCACCGACCCCGCGTCACTCGAGGAAGCGCTGCAAGGCATCGACGAGGTGTACCACTTCGCCGGCATCGCCGTGACCCTCAACAAGCTGCACCCCCTCATGGAACAGGTCAACGTGCGGGGCTGCGCCAACCTCATCAACGCGGCACGCGCAACCGGGGTGCGCCGCATCGTGCACGCCTCCTCCATCTCCGCGATCGGCTACCCGGCCATCGGTGAACTCGCCGACGAGGACTTCGACATCTCCCGTTCCGCCTGCACCAACAGCTACATGATCACGAAACGGGCCGGGGAGCGCGAACTGCTCCGCGGCTGGCGGGCCGGCGGCCCCGAAGTGGTGATCGTCAACCTCAGCGCGTGCATCGCTCCCTACAGCGACCGGCGCTACGGCTGGGCGATGCTGGTGGAGGCCGCACGCCAGGGGAAACTGACGGCCTACCCGCTGGGAGGGGCCGCGTTCACCTCCGTCAAGGACATGAACCAGGGCCTGCGGGCAGCCATGCTGCGGGGACAGCCCGGACGCCGCTACATCATCTCCTCGGTCAACCTCACCTATCGCGAACTGTTCACGCAGGTGGCCCGCGTCATCGGATGCCCGCCGCCCAAGCGCGCGATCCCCGACTTCGCCGTCACGGTGGCCGGCCGGCTCGGCGCGATGGTCGCCGCCTTCCGTAAGGATCCCCTCAAATCCCCCTTCCTCGTCCCCGAGAACGCACAACTCACCGTCAACCAGCTCTTCTACGACACGAGCCGAGCGCAGCGTGAACTCGGCTTCCGTCCCACGCCCCTGGACGACTCCATCGCAGCGGTCGACCGCTGGCTCACGGAGATGGCTGTGGACGGAATGATCGACGCCCTCGGGGACGAGGGGAGGCCCGATGCCACCCGCCACACACCGGCCGCCCGTGTCTGACCGCCAGACCCTGGCCCATGCCCTGGCGGCGCACGCCGAGACGCGCGGCGACACTGCGGCCATTTCCTACACGACACCGCGACACGGCGAACAGGCTCTGACATACGGGCAGTTGTGCGGACGCGCCGCCGCTCTGGGGGCGGTGCTGAACGGCCTCCCGTCGCGGACACACCACCGGCCCTTCGTCCTGATCGCCCTGCCCAACGGCCTGGACTACGTGGCCTCCTTCTTCGCCTGCGCGTTCGCCGATGCCGTGGCTGTCACCTTCCACCCGCCGACGCTGTCGACGGCACGGGCCGGCCGGGCCTACGACCACCGGCTCGAACAGATCCTCCGGGACTGCGAACCCTCGGCGATCATCGCGCAACCGGACCTGCACCCAAGGCTCCGCGAGGTGAGCCGGGCAGCGGGCCTGGACCCCCTGGTTCTGGACCCGCAGGCAGCCGACAACCCCCCAAGCGGGCTGACAGGCTTCCGCGGCCCCCAGCCGAGGCCGGAGCACCTCGCACTGCTGCAGTACACCTCGGGCTCGACGTCGAACCCGAAGGGCGTGATGGTCTCGCACGCCAACCTCGTGCACAACGTGACCCGCATGAGCGCCAACCTGGGAACCGGGCCCGGACAAACGGCGGCAGGGTGGCTGCCCCTCTTTCACGACATGGGACTCATCGGCATGGTCTGCCACCCGCTGTGGGCCGGCATGAGCCTGCACATGGCGACTCCCGCAGGCTTCCTGCGCAACCCGCTGCGATGGCTGCAGACCCTCAGCCGCATCCGGGCCACCTTCACGATCGCACCCGACTTCGGATACGCCACGGCCGTACAGAAGATCACCGAAGAACAGCGCGAGGGCCTGGACCTCTCAGCGCTGCGCCACGCACTCAACGGAGCCGAACCGGTGCGCCCGCGAACCATCGAACAGTTCGCCAAGGCCTACGCCCCCCACGGCTTCGACCCGCACGCCATGATGCCCGCCTACGGTCTCGCCGAGGCCACCCTGGTGGTGAGCTGCCTGGGCCGGAAAGCCGCCCCGGCCCTGTCCGAGGTCTCCGCTGACGCACTGGGCGCCCAGCAGCGGGCGGCAGCCGTCGAAGGAACGCGCAACACCGTCCTGGTCGGATGCGGCCGCGCCCTCGCCGAGGACACCGAGATCGTGATGGTCGACCCGGTCACCCGGCTCCGCAAGCAGCCGGGCGAGGTCGGCGAGATATGGGTGCACGGGCCCAGCGTGGCGGGCGGCTACTGGGGCCGCCCGACGGAGTCGGACAGCACCTTCCGCGCCCGGTTGGCGCACGCCGTCCACCAGGACAGCGAGCGGACCTACCTGCGCACGGGAGATCTCGGTGTGTGGCACGAGGACCAGGTCTGCGTGGTGGGCCGCATCAAGGACGTCATCGTCCACCGGGGCACCAACCACTACCCCCACGACATCGAGGGCACCGTCGAAGAGAGTCACCCGCTGGCCGTGCGCGCGGCGGCGCTGAGCGTGCCGCAGGCCGACGGCGGCGAGAGGGGGCAGACCGAACAGGTCGTGCTGGTCTGCGAACTGACCGACTACGGCGATCACGTCGACTACGACGCCGTCATCGCCGCAGCGCGCAACTCGGTGCTGGAAGAACACGGCATCCCGGTGGCCGCCGTCGGCTTGCTGCGCGCCGGAGCCGTACCCCGGACCACCAGCGGAAAGGTCCGGCGCCAGGAGGCCGTCCGGCGGTGGAGCGCGGACGAGCTGAGGCCCGTCGCCCTGTGGCGCCGGGGGCTCATATCTGAGGGAGGACAGCGATGAACACCGAATCCGCCGTGCACGGGAACGAGCTCGCCATCGCGGCCATGCTGCAGGACGCGATAGCGACAGACCTCGAACTCGCCCCGGGCCAACGCCTCGACTGGCACACCTCGTTCGTCGAACTCGGACTCGACTCGGCCGCGGTCGTGGCCGTTTCGGGTGCGGCCGGCCAGCGGCTGGGACTCGAGGTGCCGCCCGAGTGGCTCTTCGACCACCCCACCATCCACGGCCTCGCGCAGTTCCTCGCCCGCAAGACCTCGCCGGAGGAGGACCGTGTCTGACACGGCGCCCGAAGCCGCCCACATCGCCGTCGTCGGGCTCGGCTGCCGGGTTCCCGGCGCGGACAGCCCGACGGCCCTCTGGCAGTTACTGCTCGAGGGACGCGACGAGATCATCCGGGTGCCCGAGGACCGCACACAGTTCACCGCCGCCCTGCGGGCGGTCGGCGAGCACGGCGCCGGCGCCCAGTGGGGCGGATTCCTCGAGGACATCGGCCGATGGGACCCGGCGTTCTTCGGGATCTCCCCGGCCGAGGCGGCCGCGATGGACCCGCAGCAGGCACTCGCCCTCGAAGTCTCCTGGCGCGCCCTGGAGAACGCGGGCGTGGTCCCCGACGAGCTGGCGGGAAGCCGCACCGGAGTCTTCTTCGGGCAGGCCACACACGATCACGCCATGCTCCTGGGCGCCCAGCCGCAGGCAGCCGCAGCCGGACCGTTCACGAACCCCGGCCTCGCCCACTCGATCACTGCGAACCGCCTGTCCTACCTGTGGGACCTGCGAGGCCCCTCGCTGGCCGTGGACACCGCTTGTTCCTCCTCGCTCGTCGCCGTGCACCTGGCCGCCCAGAGCCTGCTGACCGGCGAGTGCGACCTGGCGCTGGCCGGGGGAGTGAACGCACTGCTGTCGCCGGTGCCGCAACTGGGCGCGGCCGCTCTGACCGCCCTTGCGCCCGACGGCCGCTGCCGCACCTTCGACGCGGCAGGCAAGGGATACGTACGATCCGAGGGCGCCGGGGCCGTCGTCCTGCGACGCTTGGACGACGCGCTCGCAGACGGAGACCACATCCACGCCGTCCTCCGTGCGACCGCCGTCAACCAGGACGGCCGCACCAACGGCCTGACCGCCCCGAGCGGACGCGCCCAGACCGAGCTGATCGCCGGTGCCCTGCGGCGCGCGGGCATCACCGGCGCCGAACAGCTCGGATTCGTGGAACTGCACGGAACGGGAACCCCGCTGGGGGACCCCATCGAGGCGCGCGCCCTGGCCACAGCCCTGGCCGACACGCTCGGCGAGGACCGGCCACCGCTGGCCGTCGGCTCGA
Organism: Streptomyces kanamyceticus; assembly: GCF_008704495.1. Classification (NCBI taxonomy): domain Bacteria; kingdom Bacillati; phylum Actinomycetota; class Actinomycetes; order Kitasatosporales; family Streptomycetaceae; genus Streptomyces; species Streptomyces kanamyceticus. The sequence goes on along the minus strand of NZ_CP023699.1, from coordinate 1,101,033 downwards.
TCAAGGCGAACATCGGGCACCTGGAGGCGGCCGCAGGGATCCTCGGTCTGATCAAAGCCGCACTCGTCCTCAGCCGGGGAGTCATCCCGCGCAATCCGCACTTCACCCATGTCAACCCCCGCATCGACCTCGACGCCTTCCGCCTGCGAGTCCCCTCAACGGACCTTCCCTGGCCGGACCAGGCTCACTGCGCGGCCGTGAGCTCGTTCGGCTTCGGAGGCACCAACGCCTCCGCCATCATCGCCCGCACGCCAAACCGTTCCCCCGTACGGCGAGGTGTGCGGGCGGCCTTCGGGCCCGCCCTGTTGCCGCTGTCGGCGCGCAATGAAGACGCGCTGGCCGCCCTGGCGGGCTCGTGGGCCGAACACGTACGGACAGCCGACACCTGGGCTGAGATCCAAGACGCCGCCCGTGCCGCGGCAGTGCACCGGACCCACTTCGCGTGGCGCGCCGGGCTGGTCGCAGCCGACCGAGAAGAACTCCTCGGGCAACTGGACAAAGTGGCGACGCGGAGCCGGCCGATCTCACCGACCGCTCCGGTTCCCGTCGCACGCCTGGGCTTCGTGTACTCGGGGCACGGCTCGCAGTGGAACGGCATGGGCAGGGAACTCCTGCGCACCAGCGCGGCGTTCGCACGACGCGTCGAGGAGATCGACACGGTGTTCGCGCCCCTGCTGGGATGGAGCCCGCTGCGGGCACTGCGGGGCGAGCGGAACGCCGACCTCGACGACATCTCCGTTGCCCAGCCACTGATCATGACCGTTCAGCTGGCACTCACCGCCGGCCTCGCCGAGCTGGGAATCCGACCCGACGCGGTGGTCGGCCACAGCATGGGTGAGGTGAGCGCGGCCGTCGCCGGCCAAAGGCTCGACCTGACCACGGCCTGCCGGGTCCTGCGGGCCCGCAACGACGCGGTGGAGGCCGCACGGGGCCGCGGCGGCATGGCAGTGGTCGAGGCGGGCGCCGACGAGGCCAGGACCATCCTGCGGGACGCAGGCAGCCCGGTCACCGTCGCCGCCGACAACAGCCCCCGCACCTGCGTGCTCTCGGGAGCAGCCGCCGACCTGGCCGACGCCATGACGGAGTTCGAGCGCCGGGGCCGCGACGCCCGGCTGGTCAAGGTCGACTATCCCTCGCACGGCCCCCTGATGCGCGGGCCCGCACAACGACTCGTCGACGCACTGGGACACGTCGAGCAACCCGCACAGAATCGCGCCGAAGCAATCGACTTCTACTCGTCCGTCCAGGGCGGACGCTTCGACGGCCCTTTGGACACCGCCTACTGGAAAGAGAACCTGACCAGCCCGGTCCGGGCACGGGAAGCCATCAACGCCATGGCCGACCACGGCATGACCCACCTCCTGGAAATCAGCCCGCACCCGGTCCTGCTCGCCGCGCTGGGCGAAAGCGTCGAGGGCCGCAGCCGGCCCGTCACCGCACTCGCCACGGCCTACCGGGACCGGCCCGTGCCCCACGGCCTGCACGACGTGGCCGCCGCGTTGTACGAACACGGCCGGCGCCCCGATGCGGTGGCCGACGACATCACCCGCCACTGGGCACCCCGGTTGCCGGGACATCCCTTTCAGCGGCACCAGGCCCACAAGCCCCCTCAGAGTGTGCCCGCCGCCAGGACCGTCCCCGGAGACCTGACCGAGGTGGCGCTGCAGCCGGGGACCTTCATCGCCGAACTGACCCTGCCCGCCGCCCGCGAGGAACACCATGTAGCCGGTCGGCCCGCCCTCTCGGCCGCGGAGCTGGTCGCACTGGCCTCCTGGGCAGCGGACCAGGCAGGTCTCGGCGAAGGGTGCCGGATACGCGACGTGGACCTGCGCCGACGGCTCCCGGCCGACGCCGCGGTCCCCCTCCAACTCGCCCTGCTGCGCGGCGGCGGCCACGCCCACCCGTCCTCCGCGCTGGTGTCGTTCCTCTTCCGGGAATCCGGCCGGTGGACCGCTGGCGCCACCTGCACCGTCGGGGTCGGCACGGCACCCGAGCCCTTCCCCATCCGATCAGCGATGGCCCAAGTCGAGGTGACCGTGCCCGCACAGCTGCTCACCGGCCGCCCCGCGCAAGGCCCCAGCCTCCTGGACCCCGCGCTGCCCGGCCTGGCCGATGCATTGTTCGACGCTTACGACAACCTTCCCCGGCTTGACGAGTTCACCGTTGCCCGTATCGGCTCCGCCTACCTCACCCCGCGCCTGTGGTCCGCGGACCGCGGCACCGCCTACGGCTGGCTCCATGAGGCAGACGACCAGATCAGCATCGACCTGGCCCTGGTGGACAGCGCCGGAGAGCTGCTGGCCCAGATACAAGGCGTAGCGCTGCAACACCTGTCAGAACTCCCCGGCCCGTCGGGCAGCGCACCGAGCCAGGCCCAGACGTCCGGGGAGAGCGCCTCGTCCGCCCCGTCCCCCCTGCGGGACCTGTTGGACCAGGCCACCAGCACAGAAGAGCGCCGCACCCGACTCACCGCATGGCTGCGCGCCGCGCTCGGCAGCATCCTGCCCGGCGGATTGCCTGCTGCCGACCCCGACCAGTTGCTCTTCGCGGAGCTGGGACTCGAATCCCTGATGGGCGTAGAACTGCGCAACCGGCTCGAAAGGGAACTGGGAGTGCGCCTGTCCGTCGCACTCGTGTGGTCCCACCCCACGATCAGCCAACTCTCGGCAGAACTCGCCGACGTGCTCGAACGCCGCGATGCCCCTTCAACAGCGTCCGGCAGCGGCCGGCCGACGCGCGGCGCGCAGCCCCAGCCGTCCGCGGACAACGCCTCCGATGCGCTCAACCAGCTGCTGGCCGAGCTCGACAGCACGTCCTGAAGGGGAGCCATGACCAGCGATCCGACCGACCAGACACTGCTCCGCGCCGCCGAAACCATCCGCTCCTTGCGAGGGCGCATCACCGAACTGCAAGAACAGCAGGGCCGCGCGGCCGAGCCCATCGCCATCGTCGCCGCCACCTGCCGCCTGCCCGGCGGGGCCAACAGCCCCGAAGCGTACTGGGAGTTGGTGGCCTCGGGCCGTGACGCGGTGCGTCCGCTCACCGGCGACCGCTGGCGCGGCATCGACTTCGGCGCACTGGACGATCCCGCCTTCGCCCGGCTCGCCCAGCACGCCGGGCAGATCGACGAAGTCGACGGCTTCGACGGCGAGTTCTTCGCCATCAGCGACACCGAAGCCGACCTGATGGACCCACAGCAGCGCATCCTGCTGGAGATCGCCTGGGAAGCCACCGAACGAGCAGGCTGGACACCCGACGAACTCGAACGGACGCCGACGGGGGTGTTCATCGGCGCCGGCCACCAGGACTACATGCTCGCCTCGCTCGCGGCCCGGCCCGATGTCAGCAGTCGGCTCTCCACGGGCAGCGGCGCACGGAGCCTGCTCGCCAACCGCCTGAGTTTCCAGTACGGGTTCCAGGGCCCCAGCATGACGGTCGACACGGCCTGCTCCTCCTCGCTGGTCGCCGTCCATCTCGCCTGCCAGAGCCTGCGGGCGGGCGACTGCGACCGGGCCCTGGCCGGAGGCGTCAACCTCATCCTGTCCCCGCTGTCCACCACCATGACCGGTCGTGCGCTGCCGCTGGCCCCGGACGGCCGCACCAAGGCGCTGGCCGCCGACGCGGACGGCATGGTCCGCGGTGAGGGCGCCGGACTCGTGGCACTCAAGCGCCTCTCGGACGCGCTCGCCGACGGAGATCCGATCGAAGCCGTCATCCTCGCGGACGCAACCAACCAGGACGGCAGGACCAACGGCCTGACCGCGCCCTCCGCGCTGGCCCAGGAGGCGCTGATGCGCCGCACCCTGCACGCTTCCGGGAAAAGCGCTCAGGACATCACGTTCGTCGAGATGCACGGCACCGGAACGCCCCTGGGGGACCCGATCGAGTACGAGGCGATCCGCGCCGTGTACGGAACGGGCGGCGATCAGGCACCTACTTGCTGGCTGGGTTCGGTCAAGGCCAACCTCGGTCACCTGGAGTCCGCGGCCGGGGTCGCCTCACTGATCAAGGCCGTCGGCGCGCTCCGCCACGGTCGCATACCGCAGCAGATCAACCTGGGCGAGATCAGCCCGTTCATCGATCTGGAGGGCGAGCGTTTCGCGGTCCCGCGGCGTCTGGAACCGTGGACCTCCACGGAAGCCCGTTACGCGGCCGTCAGTTCCTTCGGCTTCGGCGGCACCAACGCGCATCTGATCATCGGCCACCCCGACGCCGTGCCCGCGGTGCGCGAGTACGCCAACCGCCCGGAAAGGTCTCAGGACCCGGGCCCGGACGCCCCCGCTCTGATCCCCCTCTCCGCGCGAACCGGACCCGCCCTCGCGGCACAGCTGGAGCAATTCGCCGCGCATCTGGAGGGCATGGACGCCCCGCAGATCCAGCAGGCCGCCACAGCGGCGGCCCGGCGCCGGGGGCCCCATCCACGGCGCGCGGCTGTCTGCGCGGCCCGCCCCGAGCTGCTTCCCGACGCGTTGAGGCGTGCGGCGAACAGCCCGGCCGTCCTCGCCGCTTCCCCCGCCGCGCGGCAGAATCTGGCATTCGTCTACTCCGGGCAGTCGGCGCAATGGCCACGCATGGGCATCTCCCTCGCCGGACACGACTCCCTCATCCGCGAGGAGCTGACCGCGTGGGACGAGGCCGTCCGGCAGGCCGGCGGGCCCCCGCTCCTTGCGACGCTGGCCGGCCCGGAATCCGAACGGGCCCTGGCCGATACCCGATTCGCGCAACTCGCCATCGCCGCACTCCAGGCGGCCCTCACCGAGCGCCTGCGCGACTGGGGCCTGATCCCGGTCGCCGTGTGCGGACACAGCGTCGGCGAGGTCTCCGCAGCCGTCGCCGCCGGAGCCCTCTCCCGCGAGCAGGCCGTGCAGGTGCTGCTCGCCCGGGGCGAGGCCCTGCACCAGCACGCCGCCGGAGGCGCGATGTTGGCCGTCCGAGCACCCGCTGCCGAGGTCGCCGCGGCGCTGGCCAAGGCGCAGTCCTCGCCGTCCGCGCCGGGAACGGGCGTCGGCATCGCCGCCGTCAACAGCCCCCAGGGAACGGTTATCTCCGGCCCGGCCAAGGAGATGGAGGCACTGCGCGAGCACCTCTCCCATTGGCGCGTCACCCGCCTGGCCACCGACTACGCCTTCCACAGCCCCGGGCTCGGCCCCGTCGCGGAACAACTCCTGACAGATCTGAAGGATCTGCAACCGGCAGCCTCGCGCACCCCTGTGTACTCCTCGGTCACCGGTTCGCTCCTGCCCGGGGAACATCTGCGGGCCGGGCACTGGGCGGACAACGCCGCCCGCCCGGTCCTGTTCGGCAACGCCGTGGACGCCATGCTCGCGGACGGGGTCAGCGCCTTCGTCGAGCTGGGACCGCACCCGGCGCTGCTGCCCCATCTGCAAAGGGCCCTCGACCAGAGCGGGGTGAAGGGCGCCGCCGTAGCCACGCTGCGCAAGAACGAGGACGAACGGCTCGGGTTGCGGGCAGCCGTCGGCCAGCTGTGGTCCGCCGGGTGTGCGGTGGACTGGGCCGCGCTGCACCCGGGGCCGGCCCGCATGGTCACGCTGCCGACCTACCCCTGGCAGCGCAAGAAGCACTGGGTCACGCACGCGGACCCCGCCACCGACACGACAGCCGCCCCGACCGGCGCCGCAGCCGCTCCGGCGGGGCCCGGCCTGGACGAGAGCGCCGTGCTCGGGCGGCTCATCACGCACTTGGCCGACTTCATGCAGGCCGACGCCGAAGCCCTGGACCCGGACCGTTCGGCCAGAGACCTGGACATCGACTCCGTGTCCATCGTCGAGCTGAAGAACCGGTTGGAGAACGACCTCGGGACGCCCATCCCGATCACCGTGCTCATGGAGGGCGCGACGCTGCGGGACATCGCCCGCACCCTCACAGCAGCCGGAAACCAGCGCGGGCCGACCTCAGAGGAAGCCCGCCGTGCCCTCGAAAACCTCGATGACCTGTCCGAGGAAGAACTCGATCGACTCCTCGCGGCACTCGACTCCGAAGACGGACGGTGACCCCAACGTGGCTTCCACGCCTTTGACCAGCACGGCCGAAGAGAAGAGGGCCGCGCTTCGCGCCCGACTGAGTGGCGTCGCCGACCGCGGCGAGACCGCGGAACGCTATCGCAGGCACTCCAACCCCTACGTCGCCCGCATGCTCGACGGGCTGGGCATGGACATCCACTACGTGCGCGGTGCCGGCACGCGGCTCTACGACGCCGACGGCAACTCCTACCTCGACTTCGCCGGTGCCTACGGTGCCCTGCCTTTCGGCCACAACCCCCCCGAGATCTGGGAGGCCATCAGCGACCTCCAGCAGTCGGCCGAGCCGAGCCTGACGCTGCCCTCCCTCCTCGATGCCTCAGCCCTGCTCGCCGAGCGTCTGGCCCAGGCCGCCCCGGGCCACCTCAACCAGGTCTGGCAGTGCAACAGCGGGGCCGAGGCGGTCGAAGCCTCGCTGAAGCTTGCCAGGGCGGCCACCGGCCGCACCCTGGTGATCTCCACACGCAACTCCTTCCACGGCAAGACACTGGGCGCGCTGTCCGCCACAGGCCGTCCGCGCTACCAGACGCCGTTCGGTGCTCCCTCTCCCGGATTCATGCACCTCCCCTTCGGCGACGCCGACGCCTTGAAACAGGCCTTTGACGAACACGGCGAGCAGACAGCGGCGTTCATCGTCGAGGCCCTGCAGGGCGAGGGCGGCATCGTCCCCGCGCCGGACGGATACCTCGCCACAGCACGGGAGCTGTGCACCCGCTTCGGCGCCAAACTCATCATCGACGAAGTCCAGACGGGCCTTGGCCGCACGGGACGCCTGTTCGCCTGCGAACACTCCGGCGTGGTGCCCGACATCATGCCCCTGGCGAAGGCCCTGGGGGGCGGGATGGTCCCCATCGGCGCCGTGCTGTTCGGCGAGGACTCACTCACCGAGGACTTCGGCCTGCGCCACACCTCGACCTTCGGGGGCAACGCCTTCTGCTCCCGCGTCGGCGTACGCGCCGTGGAGCTGCTGACCGCTGACGACCAGGCTCTCGTACGCCAGGTCGCCGGGCGCGGCACCTACCTGTTGGACGGCCTCCGGCAGCTCGCGGCCAAGCATCCCGACCTCGTCGCCGACGTGCGCGGCCAAGGCCTCCTTCTGGGCGTGCAACTGTCCGACGACCCCGACATCCACACCAGCCAGGGCCTCTTCCGCTCCCTCGCCGACCAGGAAGGCCTGGCCGGATTCCTCTGCGGCTACCTGCTGCGCAACGAAGGGATCCGCCTGGCCCCCGCCTATTTCGCCAACAGCGTGCTGCGCGTGGAGCCGCCGCTGACCGTCACCGAGGAGGAATGCGACACGCTGTTGGCCGCCCTCGACCGAGGGCTCGGCGTCATCGAGCAGGGTGACAGCCGGCGCTTCTTCGCCCACCTGCTCCCCAAGACAGGCCCGCGGGACGCGGACGAAGCGCGGGAGCAGGCGGTTGCCCAACTGCCAGCGCGTCCCGCGGCGCCTGACCAACCACTGCGGCCCCGCACGGGGGAACCGCGCTGGGCGTTCATCGCCCACCCCACCGACATGGCCAGCTACGAGAGCTACGACAGCCGCCTCGGCCTGCCCGGAGAACAGGTACGCGTCCTGTTCGACCGGATGAACCAGTGCCGCAACGTCGACACGGCCGCGGCCATGCTGGTGGGCAGGTGCCGCGTGCGGACCGACACCGGCGAGAGCTCCTACGGCGAGATCTACGCCCTGCCCTACGGAGCGCAGCGCCTGCTGGACATGCCCACGGCCAAGGCCACAGCGCTGGTCCAGGAGGCCGTGGACGACGCCGTGGCGCGCGGCGCCCAACTCGTCGGGCTCGGCGCCTACACCTCCGTCGTCACCGCCAACGCCACGGCTCTCCAAGACGTCAAGGTCCCCGTGACCACCGGCAACGCGTACACCGTCGCCGCAGCGGTGGACGGACTGGAGCAAGCCGCCCTCCAGCAGGGCATCCGCCTCGACGCGGCCTGCTGCGTGGTTCTGGGCGGAGCCGGCGCGATCGGCCTGGCCTCCAGCCTGCTGCTGGCCGAGAAGGTCGGCAGCCTGGTCCTGGTGGGCAATCCGGCCAACCGGCGCCGCAGCCAGGAGCGCCTGACCGCTGCCGCGGAGGCGGTCGTCACACACCTGGCCGAGGTCGGCGCAACCCCCGCCGCCGGCTCTCTGGCGCGGGCTGTCGGCAACCGGGCGGCCCAGGGCGCGGACCACGCCCGCATCGCCGCCGAACTGGCCGAGGAGGGCCTGCTCACCTGGTCGCTGGAGTCCGAGGCGGTGCTGCCCGGCGGTGACCTCATCCTCGCCGCGACCTCCACACCCGACCAGCTCATCAAGCCCGAACTCGTCCGGCGGGGCGCCGCCGTCTGCGATGTGTCGCAGCCGCCCAACGTGGGCCCGCAGCTGAAAGAGGCCCGCCCCGATCTCAACGTCGTCGCAGGCGGACTCGTGGAGATGCCCGGCCGCCAGGACCTCGGCGTGGACTTCGGCGTGCCCAGCGGCGTCACCTACGCCTGCACCGCGGAGACCATGATCCTCGCGCACCGGCTGCACGACCCGGTCGTCAGTCACGGCGAGAAGCTCTCCGTCGAGCTCGTACGCCTGCTGCGTGACGAGGCCCAGCGCCTGGGATACCGGCTCCACCTGCCGGATGAGCACGCCGACCAGCCGACGGGAGACCTTGGCCATGAGTGACACGATCAGCAGCGAAACAACCCCGGCCCAGAGCGGCCACCGGCCCCCGCCCTCGGTCCTCGCCCACTTCCCTGACCTCGAAGGCAAGCACGCCAAGCTCTGGCAACGGGTCCGCCGATCAACCTTCCTCCCGGGAGCCGATCGGCTCCAGGTGTGGGAGGCCGCCACCCGCCTGGACGGAATCAACGCCGAACTGGCCCCCGTGATGCGGATGACCGTCCCCCGCGCCATGCGCGGCGACCGCCCCTCCCTCGCCGATGTGCCGCTGGCTGAACCGCTGGGGCGCTCCTGGATCCTGCTCGGCCGGATTCTCCCCTACGACTACGACGACGTGACCATCGCCGAACGGGAGGAGGGACACCGGTTCCTGGAGGTGTCCAGGATGTCCTCCGCCCACGCCTGGATCCACGAACGAACCGTCGACGACCGGCCGGGCGGAGCCGTACTCACCGACCAGCTCACCTACCTCCTCAAGCCCCATCTGCGTCCGATCACCCCCCTGTACCGCCGGACGGTCGAGCAGCTCTTCGCGCACCGCCACCGCCGGGTCGCCCGGCGCTTCGCCCGCCTCGCCCCCCGCCCCGCCGACTAAGGAGAACCGGTGCCTGAACCGAAATCGACAGCGGCAGCGGCCAAGGCCGAGAAGACCGGGCCCCCGGCCCCGGACGACGGTGCGGCCACGAGCCCGAACCGGATACGCGCCGACGTCTGCGTCATGGGCTTCGGCGTGGTCGGCCTGATCAACGCCATCGCGCTGGCCAAACGGGGCCTGAGCGTTGTCATCATTGACCAGCCGACCGAGAAGCAACTCGCCAGCTACAAGGTCGGTGAGTCCCTGCTCGTGTACTCCAACGCCTTCCTGCGCGCCATCGGCGAACTCGATGAGCCGCTGGAGCAGTCCTTCGGGAAAGAGGGCTTCTGGATGGCCCACGGCCTCGAAGGCCGCACCAGCTTCGACGATTCGGTCTCCGAATGGGGATTCGAAAGCGATCTTCCTCCGCACTGGATCGAGAAGATCGAGAACCCGCTCTTCCACCGCACCATGTTCAAGGACTCGCAGATCGTCCGCCCGGAGATCGAAGCCGTGCTCCGGGAACGGGCCAAGGACTTCGAAGGGCTGACCTTCCTCGACAGCGGCCTGGTCCGCGACATCGACCTGGGCGATGGCGACAACGACCACACCCTGCGCTGGAGTTCACGCAACAAGAAAGAGAGCGGGGAGATATCCGCCCGCTGGATGGTCGACTGCACCGGCCGCACCCGGGTGCTCGCCAAACGGTTCGACCACGAACTGCGCCTCGACGACGGCTTCGCCACCACCGCCGCCTGGGCGCAGTTCTCCCACTGCTCGGACGAGACCTTCGACGAGCGCTGGAACTTCTCCTTCCCCGACGGGGGAGAGGCGCACCGGGACCGCAACACCCTCCACCTCTGGGGGGACGGCTACTGGATCTGGCTGATCCGTCTCAACGGCGACCGCATCAGCGTCGGCGTGACCTACAGCCAGGGCCGCCCGCCCGAGGAAGGCAACGCCCGGGACGTCTTCTGGAAGATCCTGCGCCGCTACCCCCTGCTGGACTGGCTGACCGAGGACAACGTCCTGGAGTTCAGCGCCTACCGCGACGTCCAGCGCATGACCGACACCTTCATCTCGCCCAAGCGCTACGCCATGGCCGGCGACGCCTCCTCGATCATCGACGCCTTCTACAGCCAGGGCATCAGCCTGTCGATGTCCACCTCCTGGCACATCGCCAACATCGCCCAGCGTGACGTCCGCCAAAACCACCTCGACCTCGACTACCTGGACCACGTGAACCGTGCCGTCACCGCGGACTGGCGGATCATGCGCTCGATGGTCCAGTCGAAGTACGGGCCGGCCATCGCCGACAGCCGCTTCTTCATCCTCGACCACCTCCTGGACTACATGATCTTCGGCGCCGCCCTCCTGGGCCGCTTCCGGGTCTCGCGGTGGCTGACCGAGACAGGCGGCCGCACCGACGAGGAGACGGTCGAGCACGCCCAGCTGCGGGCCGGACTGGAGCGCCGGCTGTTCCTGTCCCAGTCCGCCCCCTGGCACCACCTCGACCCGCACCGCGTGGCGGGCCTGGTCGAAAAATGGCACCGGAGCCTGGAAAGCCGGGCCCTGTGGCGCCTGGAGAACGACGTCAAGCTCCCGCCGACCAAGGCCGGCCTGCGTGCCCACGCGGCCCTTCCCGGCATCTGGCGGCTGCCGTACGTACACAAGCTCTCCCGCGCGGACCTGACCCTGCCGGCCATCAAGGAGCCGGAGTTCATGAAGGTGACGGGCAACGAGCACCGGCCGGTGCTGATGGCGGGCTCCGGTCCGATGCTCGTCACGATGACCACGCTGGGCACCGTCCTGGACATCGCCGACACGAAGGTACGCAAGGCGCGGATGGCCCTGCGCCGGCTCCGCGGCAGGAGGACGTCATGACCGTCGCCGACGGAGCCGAACGGCGCGCCATCCCCTGGGAGCCGGAACTCGAGCGCGCGATGAGCCGCTTCTCGGTGAAGGAGGCGCATGACCTCCTGCACGGCCTGTTCCGCCCCCGGATGCGGATCTACTGGACGGACTTCCTCCTGTCCGTGACGGTCGGCGCCGTCGCCTTCTGGGCGGTGGATCCTCTCGGTGGGTTCAGCGTGCTGGGCGTGCTCGCCTTCCTGGTCTCGGTGTTCGCCGTGTTCCGCTGCTTCGCGTTCATCCACGAGATCGCGCACTTCCGCAAGAAGCAGGCCTTCGGCCCCTTCCGCCTGGGGTGGAACGTACTGTTCGGCATCCCGATGATGATCCCGATCTTCATGTACGAGTGCCACGGAGAGCACCACAACCGGAAGCTGTACGGCACGCCGCAGGACGCCGAGTACCTGCCGCTTGCCCGGATGGCGCCGTCGAACGTCGTGGGACTGCTGATCACCCCGCTCGTTCTGCCCTTCTTCGGCCCCTACCGCTTCGGGATCGTGACGCCGCTGTCCTGGTGCGTGCCCAAGGTGCGCGAGTACCTCTACCGGAACCTGTCCGCACTGAAGATCGACTTCGACTACCGCGGACGCCAGCCCACCGCGGAGGAGAAGTGGAGCTGGCGGCTGCAGGAGTTCCTCTGCCTGGCGTGGATCGCCGCCGCGGCCGTACTGCTGTCCACCGGGACGGTGCCCATCGCTCGCCTCGTCCAGTGGTACGCCCTGTTCGTCGCGGTCGCGTTCGTCAACTCACTGCGCCTGCTGGCCGCCCACCGGTACATCGGTGACGAGGACGAGATGAGCATCGTCGAGCAGATGATGGACACGGTGAACCATCCGCGGGCCAGGGTGCTCGGCGAGCTGTGGGCGCCGGTCGGACTCAGACTGCATGCGTTGCATCACCTGATGCCCGGGCTCCCGTATCACAACTACCCCGTTGCGCACGCCCGGCTGATGGCCGGCCTGCCCGAGGATTCCGCCTACCGTCTCACCGAGAGCCCGGGCCTGTTCCCCTCCCTGCGGCGGCTGTGGAGCGCGTGCCGCGCACACCAGCGGGCCGGCACACTCCTCGATCGCACCAGCCCGGAAGGGGCACGAGCGTGAGTACCACCGCATACCGCGAGCCGCAGGGGGCAGCCGCCGCGGCGGCGCCCCTGCCGGAGGCCCGAGGCGGAGGGCTGCTGGGCCACGCACGCGAACTCCAGGAGGACACCCTCGCCGCCCTGCACGCGATCGCGGAGGACTCCGACGGCGTCATGGGTTTCCGGATCGGGCGGAGCCCGGCCGTCGTCGTCTCCTCGGCGGCGACAGCCAGAGAAGTCCTGATCGACCGTGCGGCCGACTTCGGCCGCGGCCAGCGCCAGACCCGTGCGCTCACACCGCTGATGGGCAAGGGACTGCTGACCAGTGAGGGCGAACTGCACAACAGGCAGCGCCGGTTGGTGGTGCCGCACTTCTCGCCGCGCCGGATACCCAAGCACGCGGATGCCATCGTCGAGGTCGCCGAGGGCACGGTGAAGCGCTGGGGACACGGCGCCGACGTCGACCTTGTCGCCGAAATGAACACACTCACGATGGACATCGTCACCAAGCTGCTGTTCAGCGCCTCCACCCGGGAGAACCAGTCGATCGCCCGGGCCATCACGGAGGCGTTCGAGTGGGAGATGCACGCCATCACCAGCGCGGTCGCGCTCCCGATCTGGGTACCCACGCCGCGCAACATACGGGCCAGGCGGAACATCGGCATCTTCCGGGGCTGGATCGCGGGCTTCATCCGGCAACGTCAGTCGGCCACATCGGCGGACAGCCCGGGCGCACTGCCCGCGGACTTCCTGTCCGACCTGATGGGCGCGCAGTACGAGGACGGCGGCACCATGACCGACGAGCTGCTCCTCGATGAGGTGCTCACCGCGTGGGGCGCCGCACAGGAGACGTCGGCGGATGCCCAGGCGTGGACGCTGTATCTGCTGGCCCGCCATCCGGAGATCCTCGAGCGAGTCCGTGCCGAGGTGGACCGCGTGCTCGGCACACGGTCCGTGCGCTACGAGGACCTGCCGCAACTTCCCTACTGCCTACAGGTGTTCAAGGAGGCGATGAGGCTCTACCCGCCCGCCGCGGTGATACCGCGCCAGGCGATCCGGGACACCGTGATCGGCGGTTACGCGGTACCCACGGGAACGATGGTGTTCATCAACGCCTTCAGCCTGCACCGGCGCCGGGAGGTCTTCCCCGATCCCGAACGCTTCGACCCCGACCGCTTCACCCGGGAGGCGGAGAAGGCCCAGCCCAAGGGCGCCTATCTGCCCTTCGGCACGGGCAGCAATGTGTGCCCCGGCAGCCATCTGGCCATGATGGAAGGCCACTTGCTGACGGTGCTGCTCAACCAGCGCATCGACATCGAGCTGCTCCCGCAGGGCTCCGAGGTGCGGCCCGAACTGCTGGTGAACCTGCGGCCCAGCCCTGGAGTCAGGGCCTGGGTCAGCCCTCGGTGAGGACGTGATGCGGCGGCCCGACGGATCTCCGTCGGGCCGCCGCATCACGTCCTCACCGAGGCCGGACTCCGGGAAGCCCGCGGCGGTCCGTTTCCGCATCGACAGCGGCGCCCCGGGCCTCGCTGCTTCGTGCCGGCAGCACGGCCACGACCAGGACCGACATCGCGGCAGCGACCGCGGCGCCGACCAGGAAGGCCGCCGACATGCCGGAGACGAATGCGCCCTGGGCAGCGGCGAGCACACTCTGCCCCTGGCCGGCGGGCAGCGAGGCCGCCGCCGCCTCGGCTCCGGCAAGATTGGCCCGCACGGCATCCATGGAACCGCCGGCGAGTTGAGACACCGTCCGCTGGTCGACTTCGGCGCGGTAGACGGTGTTCAGGGCGCTGCCCAGTACGGCGACGCCCGCGGCGGCGCCGATCTGGCGGCAGGCGTTGGCCAGCGCCGAGCCCGTACCGGCGACATCCGGCGGGAGGGAGCTGAGCACGGCGTCGAACGTCACGGGCAGCGTCAGGGCGAGCGCCACGCCGGCGATCGTCAGCGCCACAGCCGTCGCAGCGTATGCGCTGTCTGCGCAGAGCCGCCCCAGGAGCATCAGCGCGAGCGACCAGAGCAGCATGCCCACCGCGATCACCCACTTGATGCCGAAGCTGGTGACGAGCTTCTCGGCCGCCGCCGTCGCGAACAGCAGGCCGGCGAACATCGGCATCAGCCGGATCCCGGTGGCCATGGCATCGTGGCCCTGGACCTGCTGGAGGAACTGCGGGATGACGAACAGGACGCCCAGGAGAAGGAACATGACCACGCAGGCGGTGGCCGTGCCCCACGCGAAGTGGGCGTTGCGGAAGGGGGAGAGGCCGGCCGGGGGACGGGCGGCCTGCCGCAGCCGGAGAAGCAGTGCACAGAGGAGAGCCGCACCCGTGAACATCGCGAGCAGCGCCAGCCGATCGCCCCAGCCCCGGTTCGGCGCCTCGACGACGCCGTAGAGCAGGGCGGAGACGCCCGTCAGGGCCAGCACGGACCCGACGACGTCGACAGGGGCCTGCGGACCTCTGGCTTCGGGCACGTACCGCAGCACGCCGAGCAGCGCGAGGGCCAGCACGGGGATGTTGATCAGGAAGACCGATCCCCACCAGAACGAGTTCAACAGGCCGCCGCCGATCAGGGGGCCGAGCGGCAGCCCCAGCGCGAACGCGGATGTCGCGAGAGCTGCCGCCCGGGCACGCTGGCCCGGCGGGAAGAGCAAAGGGACAAGTGCCAGTGCTTGCGGGGCGATTGCGGCTGCCCCCGCCCCCATGATGACGCGGGCCAGGAGCAGGGCACCGGAGGTGTCGGTGAGCACGGCGACGACCAGCCCCGCTGTGAAGAGCCACAGGCCCGCCGCCAGGACGCGTCTGCGGCCGAACCTGCCGCCCAGCACCCCCAGCGGCAGGATCAGGGCGGCGAACGCCAGCGTGTAGGCGGCGGTGAACCACTGCAGTTGGGAGGTCGTCGCCTCCAGCGACGTGGCCAGGGTCGGCAGAGCGACGGTCAGGACGGTGGTATCGAGCCCGATGACCAGGAGGCCGAGGGCCAGCGAGAGTAGACCGAGCCAGCGGCGAACTGCCTCGTGAGTGCCAGACACTGGTGCTCCCTGCGTGCGCGGCGGTTACAGCACGGGCTCAGTCGGATGAGGGCGCGGAGGCCGTCGTCCCCGCTGCGGCCCGCTCCGGGCCGGCCTCGCCGCTGTCGGCGCCGTCCGCCGCGGGGCTCGGCCCCTCGGTGAGCTGCACGCGGGGAAGTGCCCGGTCGAGCCACTTGGGAAGCCACCAGTTGGCCGCTCCGAGCAGGCGCATCACCGCCGGTACGACCACGACGCGGATCAGAGTCGCGTCGACGAGGACCGCGACGGCCAGGGCGAATCCCATCTGCTTCACCTCGACCACGCTAGTGATCATGAAGGAAGCGAAGACCACCACCATGATGGCGGCTGCCGCCGTGATGACCTTGGCGGTGTGGACGACCCCGACGGTAACGGCGCGCGTGTTGTCCTTGGTGCGGTCCCACTCCTCCTTCATCCGCGAGATGAGGAACACCTCGTAGTCCATGGACAGACCGAAGAGGACGACGAAGGTCAGGATCGGCAGATAGGCCTGGATGAAGCCGCGGCTGGTGAAGTCCAGCAGCGCCTCGCCCGTGCCGTCCTGGAACACCCAGGTGAGCAGGCCGAACGCGGCTCCCACGGAGAGAAGGTTCATCACGATCGCGCTGAGCGCCAGGACCAGGCTGCGGAAAGCGAGCAGGAGCAGCAGGAAGGACATCCCCAGGATGGCCGTCAGGACCCACGGTGTTCCCCGGTTGATCTCCGCGCCGACATCGATGGTCTGCGCGGTCAGGCCTCCGGTGTCGACCACGAGGCCGCTTTCCGGTCCCGCCGCCTGGGGAGCTGCGGTGTCGCGGATCCAGTGGACGAGATCGATGGTCTCGTCGGAGTCCGGAGCACTCTTGGAGAACACCGTCAGGATCGTGGCCCGGCCCGACGAGTTGACGATGCGGTCAAGCTCTCCCTTGTCGTCGGCGAGCGCGGTGCGCAGGGCGTCCTGGTCCGCGGCGCCGGTCTGTTCCTTGAGCGCGTCAGTGAGC
Organism: Streptomyces kanamyceticus; assembly: GCF_008704495.1. Lineage (NCBI taxonomy): Bacteria > Bacillati > Actinomycetota > Actinomycetes > Kitasatosporales > Streptomycetaceae > Streptomyces > Streptomyces kanamyceticus. The sequence goes on along the minus strand of NZ_CP023699.1, from coordinate 1,084,738 downwards.
GAAAGGACGCCGTCGACCTGCTTGTTGTCCTTGACCAGTGTGCTGAGCCGGTCCAGGGACTTCAGCCCCGCGTTGTCCAGAGCGCCGTCGGAACTGGTCACGACGACCTGCACCGGGGTGGCCGTCCCCGGGGCGAACTTCTTCGCGACGAGGTTGTAGCCCGCGCCGGCCGGGGCATCGGCGACGGCGCTCGCTCCCACGTCGAAGCCGAGCTTGAGTCCGAACACGGGAGCGGCCGCGAGGAGCAGCACCAGCGTGGCCGTGCCGCCGATGAGCACAGGACGGCGCAGCACCACGCGCGTCCAGCGTGCCCAGACTGAATGCTCGGGGTCCGGGTGCTGAACGGCACGGCGCAGACCGGGAACGGCCAGGCGGTTGATCCTGGTGCCCAGGAGGGCGAGTACGGCGGGCAGGAGCGTCATCGCCACCGCGATCATGACGGCCACCGCCACCATGACGCCCAACGCCATCGACCGGAAGACGGGTGCGCGTACGAGAAGGAGCCCGGCCACCGACACCAGGACGGTGAAACCCGAGAACAGGACGGCCTTGCCCGCGGTCGCCATGGTGGCGCCGACGACCTCGGGGATCGAACGGTCGCCGCGGCTGCCGAGCTCTTCCCGCTGCCGGGTGACCATGAACAGGCAGTAGTCGATACCGAGGGCGAGACCGAGCATGGTGACAACGGCCTGGACGAACGTGTCGAACGTGGTGATGTAGCTGAGAGCCCCCAGGACGCCGAAGGACGTCATGAGCGCGAACACGCCGAGCATCAGCGGCAGGCCCGCGGCGACGAGCGTGCCGAATGCGACGAGCAGGACGAGCAGTGCGATCGGCAGGCCGATCGATTCCGCTCGCGCGAGGTCCTTGTCCTCCTGCTCGACCACCGCCGCGTTCAGCGCACTCGACCCGGTCAGCATCACCTTGATGTCATCGCGCGCGGTGTCATCGAGGGCCTCCTGCAGCTTGGGCGCGACCGCTTGACGGTCACGTTCGTCGCCGGTGAGGCCTGCCAGTACGAGCGCGGTCCGGCCGTCACCGGAGAACTGGGCTTCCCCGCCCGGAGCGTACGGGTCTTCGACGCTGGCCACGCCGTCCTGGTCCTTGAGCCGGTCGATGCCGCGTTCGACGGCGTCGCGGAACGCCGGGTCCTTCACCGAGCGGGTCGCCGAGTCGAAGACCACGACGACGTCCTCGGTGATCGCGCTGTCGAACTCCTCCTTCATGAGCTTCTCGGCGCGAGCGGACTCGGAGCCGGTGATGCTCAGCGAGGAGCCGGTGAGGCTGTCGGTGAACCGGGGGACCAACAGGCCGGCTCCCACCAGCACGACCAGCCAGACGGCCACGACCCGCCAGGCGTGCGCGGCACTCCAGACGCCGAGCCGGTGTAGCAGGGGCGGGGCCGGACGTGCCTGGCCCGGGGTCTTCTGGGGGTTCACCGCGACTCCTTCAAAAAACTCGACTGACCAGTCGGTCGAGGCTCACCATAGCGCTAGACCGACTGGCCGGTCTAGCGCTATCTTGTTGGTGATGAAAACAGTGCTCGATTGCAAAAGCGGCGGGCGCGGAACGACGGGGAAAAGAGGACGGAATGGCGGACGAGCAGCGCAGTGCGGCGCGAAGGCGCCAGATCTTCCAGGCGGCGGCCGTGGTCTTCGCGCGGCAGGGCTACCACGGTGCCCGCATGGACGACATCGTCAAGGAATCAGGGCTGAGCAAAGGCGCTCTGTACTGGTACTTCAAGACCAAGGAAGAGCTGGCGACCGGGCTCGTCCACCAGATGCTGTCCGCCGAGAAGCACGGCATGGATGAACTGATGGCCGCGCCCAGGCCGGCCGCTGAGCGCCTGGAAGAACTGGTCCGCGGGTTCGCCCGGGAACTCACGAAAGACCCCGACAAGGCCCCGCTGGCGCTGGAACTCCTCGCGCTGGCCCAGAACATCCCTGATATCAGGGCCTGTTACAGCGTGCACCACGAGCAGTACACGGAATGCATGCGCACCCTTCTCCTCGAGGTGTGCGAGGCGGAGCCGGACGCGCATGCCGAAGCCGCCCGACGCGCCGACGCGGCGGCCCTCGCCCTGGCGTCGGCAGTCGACGGTCTCACACTGCGCTGGACCCTGGCGCGCACCGCCTTCGATCTGGAGGAAAAGCTCTGGGAGGTCGTCCAGGTCATTGTCCGAGGACTGCTCAGTCACCCGGCGGCGTAGCCGGGCGGGTGTGCGCCGCCCTGAGGACCCGTATCTGATCTGAACTCTGCTGACGGGGCAGTTGAGGCTGTTTGAGTCGCTGGTGGTGCGGGGTTTTGGCCTTGGGGTGCTGCGGATCTGGTAACGGGGAAGCCTGCTGTGCGGGGAAGGCCGGGTTCGTCGCCGACGAGGCAGATCCGCCGCGCCTCGGCCTTTTTTTTGGGGGGGGCGATGCCCGGCACCGTTGGCCGCGCCCTCTGGGATACGGTGCACGCGAAATGACCATCGCCGAGCGCCTTATCGCGCGTCTCCGGGAGGCCGGCCTCGGCCTCCCGGAGGGCTCCCGCCTCGTGCGCGTCTCTCCCCCCCCCCAGCCGCGCCATACGCAACGAAGGGGCGCGGGCACACTGACGCCATGAGCGTTTCTTCATCTCCCGAAGCCCATGCGTCCCGCACCTCCCCGATATGGGTGGAGTCGATGGGCGGGCCTTTGATCGTTGTCCCCGTCTTCGCGTTGGCTGCACGGCGTGGGTGTACGGAGACCGGGGTCATGGCGGGAGACGCCACCGTTCCAGACGACTACGACCGGGCCGGTGGTGGGAACGGGCGAGTTGAAGAGCCGGGCGTGGTCGGCGGTGCCAGCTCACAATCCGGCGAGCAGCCAGACCCAGCCGATCAGTCCAGCGATTCCTATGCTCGCGAAGAACAACGAGAAGAGCAGCCAGCCCGCGATGGGGACCTGCTCTCCCACCATGACCTTGCTCGGATCGTCGGCCATATAGCGTACGACGACCGGGTGGCCGGTCTCGTGTGTACCTGAGTAGTGTTCGAGGCTCTGTCCCACGACTTCGACGCCGTCGCGGGTGGTGAAGCGGACCAGCGCCGCGTACATCTGGTCCCCCTGTGCTTTGCCGGTCCGGAGCATCCCGTCGATCACACCGTGGACCAGAATGCCGTGACGCCGAAGCGCGAATCGGTCCCTGAGGATGAGGACGTTTCCCCACGTGGCAGTACTGCCACCCACTAAGGCAATGCTCGCAGCGGCTGCCGATCCGCCGTCCATAAGCCCCCCAAGGATCGCCTTCCGTGATCCTCCTCCTGCCGTCCGCGTTCCTCAATAGTGCTGTGCGCTCGTGCTTCAGGTCAGACACAACGGTCTCAAGTGGAGTGCAGGGTAAGGCGACTTCCGTCCGCGCGTCGCGCGGACGGAAGGGGTGCTGGGCGGAGGCGATACGCATCGGGGCGGATCCGTGGAGGCGGCCGCCTGGCGGGAGGTCAGTGGCGGCTCGCCCTCGCGAGGAGAGAGTGCAGGTTCGCGACCTCACGCTGCCAACCCGGACCGTCATCAATGCAGGTACGAAGAGTCCTGGCCTGGTCCTTGGAGTTGAGGGAACTCCATATTCTCAGCGAGTCGGCGATCACCTTGAGCTTGTTCCCGAGGGCCCCGGAGTTCTTGCGGACGTACCTGAAGTTCGCGAGGATCTCCTCGTCCCGATCCGTGGCCATGCCCCGCGCATTGATCTGTGCCTTCATCCATTCGGCACGGTCGGCGGCTTCGTGGTACAGGCTGTCTATTTGCCCGGCCAGTGTCGACATCCCGGCGGCGACTCTCTCGATGTCCAGCGTGCGGTAGGAACCGTACGAGTCGTTCATGTCGTAGTGGACGCCGAAGTTCTGCGCGATGTCCATCACTTCATGCAGCGTGTGGTAGGCAAATTCTGTGGTGTGATCGAAGTCCGTACGCCAGAACGCGAATATTCCCCACGCGACCGCCGCGATCTCCTCGGAGGATGCGCCACTCTCCTTGGCCATCTTGAACATCCTGCCGGCCGTGTACGACTGCCCTGCCCAGACCGGGGCCCGCTTCTCACGCGCAAGCTTGGTCGTCTCGGAACCTTCGTTCCGTGTCGACGGGTGCGTCACCGGCTTGTTGTTCTTGTCCCGCTTGCGGCTGCCGTCGTCATGGAACTGAGGATTCTGGCCGCGATCGTCGGCAGTGAGTCGATTGCCTCGCCGGTCCCAGCCGACGGTGCTCATCTTCTCCTGTCCCCTGATGTCTTCGAATGAATTCTTGCCCTGGGTTGGAGGCGTGTGCTGGGACGGGCCGAAGTACTCGGACAGGTCATGCAGGGAGATCATCTTCTCCCTGAGCCCGTACTTCTGAGGCTGCTTCATGACTTCGAGCAGACCACCGCGTTCGATGATGCGAGCGTCCAGGCGTGTTCCGCGTACGTCTTTTCGGAACTTTCCATCGAAATGTGCGAGGTAGGATCCGACGGGCTTCCCCGCCTTTTCGGGGTCATGGTGGCCGTTTTTCATGTACGGCTGTGACTTGATATGGGCGACCCCCCGTACCAGTTCCTTCTCCATCAACTCGACGTTGCGCTCATCCATCATCTTGTTCTGCGGGACGACATCCTTCATGAAGTCGTACAGGCGCAGCAGAAGCACGTTGAGGTGCACGTTCAGGTTTTCATCCCCGTGCATGGCCTTGGCATTGACCTTTTCCTTGTGCCTGTTCTCCTTGGCGTACACCCACCCCATCAGGTTGCGGGCGAGTTCGGCGTAGTCGTTGACCCGGATGTCGTGATTCTTCGCACCGAAGTCCTTGTTGCTTCCCACCCACTTGTTGAGGACCGGGTGCATGCCTATCTCTCCGACAGGCGAGACGATGGCCCTGGCCAGCTGGTACTGGATCCTCTCGCGTTCACCGGCGAATTCCTGAACCTCTTTCGGCGTGAACTCCTTGCGTGCGCGGGCCTGGTTGAACCCCACGTTCACCTGGTTCACCATCGAACGGAGAACCTGCTGCTTGTGCTTGTCCGAGAGATTCTCGGTGTCGCGCTTGTAGACGGCCGTGAGGTCCGTGTCTCCGACCGAAAGGGCTCGCTGCACGCTCGGCGTCGCCGAACGGGCGGCGCTCGCGCCGGTGCCGTGCGGAGGTGAATCGGACCCATCAGAGCCATGCGCGGGGGCAGACGGAAGCGAAGGGCCCATGACACGCCGTGCGGTCGCCTCTGCCGCGATCTCTGAGGCGCCATCCACTTCGGAGACGTTCACCCCATCGCCATAGGGGACGGCCTTGAACGAAGAACCCCTCATGTTCTCTTCGGCGTGCGCGAGTTCATGCGCGACCACGTGCTTGTCGCGCTCGACGCCCTCGTTGAAAACGATATGGGTACCCGCTGTGTACGCCTGCGCACCCAGCTCGGCCGCCGACTTGGCGGCCTCCGTTCCGGTGTGAATACGCACGGAGTCGAAGGTGGAGCCGTCGAAGCGTTGCTCCATCTCTTCGCGCAGAGCGGGATCCATCGGCCGACCCGGCGCACGGAGCACGTCGTGCACGGCCATGCGCTGGACCTGGGGCTCGTCAGACCGCTCGGGCTCCTCTGCGCCTTGGTCCGCCTGGGCAGTCGAGCCGACGGCGCGGCTGACGATTTCACCGACCACGGCGTTGCCGATGTCGCGCTGCAACGCCGTGACCTCTGCCGCGCCCAACGCCCCTGTTTCCGCGCGCTCGTGCTCCTCCTGGTCCGATCCCGACCGAGGTGGCTCCGCCGTCCCGGAATGCCGCAGGAAGGCGGTCACCGCGGCGTTGCCGGCGCTTCGTTGCAGGGCGAGCAGACCTGCCGGAGGTGTCGCCTGCGTCGAGCGAGCCGGCCTTTCCGCCCTCGGCTCGTCGCCGGATCTCTGTCGTGCCTCCATCTTCACTCTCCTTGGAAGGGGTGAGCGCACTGCTGTGCATCCTTAGCGCGGACGGGGTGCACCGCGAAGAGCCTTGAGGGCAGACACCAGGGCAGGTCCGACGGCATGAGGCAGCCCAACAGAGCCTGAAACCAGCTCAGTTCCGCCTGCCGCGACTCACCTCGCGGTGGGTTCCTCAGGTGGCAGCTCACGCTTTCGCGTCGACCACCTCGGCGTCGGCGGACCGGGAGCGGGCCGACTGCGGCCCGTGTTCCGACCGGGTATCAAGCCCTCAGCCCGAGAGGCGACACCTCCATGAAAATCCGCGCGTTCACCCAGCACGACCTGGCACAACTCACCGAACTGACCATCGACACGTTCCGGCCGTTCTACGAGGACTCCTTCCGTCCCTTGGCCCTCGGTGCCGAGGTCGTCGAGATCGACACCGGGGGAGACCGGTTCCACGCACCGGCCCGAGCCCTCTACGAGGCGCTCGGCTGCACGCCCCTCCCACGCACGGTCTACTTCCGCCAGCTCTGACACCTTCCGGGCAGGCGGCCCAGCACCGGCGGTGCGGTCCGCCGGAGAGGTAGGTGCCGATCCTGACGGCCGGGTCGGCACGAGGCGCCGTCGCACCGACGCGTCCAGCAGCGAGTCCGTCAGCACCGCACGTGACAGCATGTTCACCATGGCGAGTACAGGGCAGACGCCCGTCGGCGCACAAGAGGTGGTGGCTGGCCATGGCCAACGCCGGACCGGCACAGGAGAAGAAGCCGTTCTGACGGTGGGGGCGGAGGAGGAGTACCTGCTCGTTGATCCGGTGACACGCCACGTGAGACCGGCGGCGCGGGAGGTGGTGGCGCAAGCCGCGTCCGTACTCGGTCCGAGGGTCGGTACGGAGATAACCCGTTACCAGGTCGAGGTGCGCACCGACCCGCACACCAGTCTCACCGAGTTCGCGGCGCAGCTCCGATCCACCCGGGCGGCCGCCGCACGGGCCGCCGCGCGGCAGGGCCTGCGCATCGTCTCCAGCGGAACCCCCGTGCTCGGTCAGGTCACCCCGGCGCCCCTGACCGCCGGGCCCCGCTATGCCAGGAGTGCCGCGATGTTCGGGGCCCTGGACGACGAGCAGAGTGCCTGTGCCTGCCACATCCACGTCGGTGTGCCCAACCTGGCCACGGCCCTGGAGATCAGCAACCACCTGCGTCCCTGGATTCCCGTCCTCATCGCCCTGACGGCCAATTCGCCGTACTGGGCGGGGCGCGACACCGGGTACGCGAGCTGGCGCACGACGATCTGGGGACGGTGGCCGGTTGCCGGGCCTCCGCCGTACTTCGAGTCCCCTGACCATTTCGAGGGCCTGGTCAGTGGTCTTCTCACCACGGGCGCGGTCATGGATCGCGGCGGCCTGTACTGGGACATCAGGCCCTCACACCACGTCCCCACGCTGGAGTTCCGCGCAGCCGACGCGAGCACCACGGCGGGCGAGACGGTACTGCTTGCCGGTCTCGCCAGGGCGATGGTCGCCACCGCCCTGCGCGCCGTCGACGCCGGGGAGCGGGCGCCTCGTCCTGGGGCGGAGATGCTGCGGGCCGCCTGCTGGCGTGCTGCCCGAGACGGCCTCGGCGGTGACGGCATCGACCTGCCCACCGGCCGCCTCACGCCCTTCACCGATCAGGTCGACCGGCTGTTGGTCCGGCTGACGCCCGCGCTGCGCGATCACGGCGACATCGAGCTCGTCCGCACGCTCTGGACACGCCTACGGGCAGACGGCAGCGGAGCGGACCGCTAACGCGCCGCCTATCAACGCCGCGCCAGTCTCACCGACGTTGTCGACCACCTCATCTCGACCAGCCTGACGCCGTCACCTTCTTCGAGTATGCGCCCTCGCGCCCTCGCGCCACCGTGACCGCCCGATAGCCCGTCAGGGCCGCGTGGTGTGTAGTTGCACATGCCGTAGCGGCATGTGGTGTCGTCGAGGGCACCACAGCACGAAAGGCCCTGTCTGCGATGTACCCCTCCGCCATGCCGCCCCGCGACGTCAAGATCGGCGATGCCGCCGCCTTCGCCGGAACCACCCCGCGCGCCATCCGTCACTACCACCAGATCGGTCTGCTGCCGGAGCCCGAGCGAGGTGGAGACGGACGCCGCCGCTACGGCTACGACGACATGATCCGCCTGCTGTGGATCCGCAAGATGTCCGAGGCCGGCATCAGCCTGGACGACATGCGGGCGGCCTTCGACGAAGCCCGGGACGTCGAGGACGTCCTGGGCCGGCTGGAGGAGACCCTGGCCGCCCAGGAGGCCGACATCAAGCGTCAGCGCGCGGCAGTCCAGCGCCTGCGGGCCGTGGGCAGCCCGCTGGGTTTGCTCTCCCCGTTGGTCACGGACCGGCTCAGCCACCTGCCTTCCGGTGCGCTGCGCCCCTCCGACCTGGACGCCCTGCTGGTCACGGAACGGATCTTCGGGCCGCTGGGAGCCGCGATTCAGGCCAGCGTGTTCATCGTCCTGGCGACCCATCCGGGCCTACGGGCCGAGGCGGACCGCCTCGACGCGGCCGACGCCGCCCTCGATGACACCGTCGACCCCCACGACCCGCGGGTCGAGGAACTCGCCGTGCGGCACGCCGCCCACCACAAGGCCCTGCTCCAGGCCATTGAAGCGGCCGGCCTCGACGTGGCCGAGGAGAAGCTCTTCGAGATCGACGACGCCGAGGCGAGCGGCGCGGAGGACACCCAGATGAGTGCCTTCGAAGCGGTGACCAAGATGCCCTACGGCTTCTCCGCGGCCCGGACGCGGTGCATGGAACTCACGGTACGGCTCCTTGACGGGGACCTCGCCGCAGGCAGCTGATCGCTGGTGTGGCTGTGCGTGAGGAACCCGGCCGGTGCCGTGCCGGTGCTATCGCCGGATGACCGAGCGAATCCAGGAGAGTTGCTGGGACACTTCCCCGGCCTCGGCGCTCTTCTCCCGGTCGGAGCCGTTGAAGACGCCGATGAGGGTTTCGGTGCCTCGCGGGCCAACGGTCATCACCGGGCCTCCGGAGTCGCCCCCGGCGGGAATTCCGCGCACCTTCTTCATGCAGAAGTCGGGGCCGCCCGGTGCGGTGTGACCCGCGCACAGGGGGTCGTTGGGCCGTACGACCTTCAAGTCCGACTGCTTGAGTACGGGGGACTGGCAGGCGCTCTCGTCCGTGGTGCAGGTGGCGCCCCACCCGTACTGCCGCACGGCCTGGCCGCGGTGGACGCCGACCGTGGCCAGGCGTGCCGTGGGGATGTTCATCGGCGGGACCTTCACGAGCATCATGTCGGCGTGCGCGCTGCCCACGCGCTTGTGGGGGACGGGGCGGACCGTGGTGCCCCTCCGCATGTCGAGATTGCCGACTCGGAAGGAGATCCGCTTGTCGGCGACCGGCAGCGCCTGCTCGTAGAAGCAGTGTGAGGCGGTGAGGATCCACTGGCGAGCGACCGCTGTCCCGGTGCACGCCGGTTTGCCGTCAACGAGCATGCGTACCGCCCACGGGCCGTAGGTGCTCTTTGATCCGCCGATGACGGCGAAGGCCGGGGCCGACGACATCACCGAGCCCGTGACCAGCAGGAGGACAGTCAGTAGCAGTACACGAAAGCGACGCATTATGCAGAGCAACTCCTCGGAGGGGTACAGCCGTACAGGTAGTGAGAGCCCCTGCTGAGCAAAAGCGTTCCGCACGAGCGGGGTGCGGGTTCACATCAGGAGGCGTCCGGGTACGTGCCGTCTCCCAGGTCAGGGTCCGGCAGTACGCCCGCGGGGTCGCGGAGGGCGACCCTGCGGCCGTCCAGTCGCAGTCGGCGCAGGCCTTCGAGCGACATGCGGCGTCCGACGTCGGAGAACGAATGCACCCTGGTGACGTCCAGAACCACGTCGGTCGTGCCGTCCGATTCGGCCATCAGGTCCAAGAGTTCCGAAGCGGCGGTGAGTTGGACGTTGCCCCGCAGGGTGAAGGTGACCGTGCCCCGTGACTCGCTCACGTCGACGGCGTCGAGTCGGCCACGGGCGGAGGAGAACAGGTGCATTCCCATGTCCCGGGAGAGCCGTTCGAAGACGAGGCGTCCTCGCCGGCTGTTGCCGTGGGAGTCCAGGCGCGGGGAGAACGTGCCGATGCCCACGAGGTCGGGCAGGACGCCGACGATGCCCCCTGCGACGCCGCTCTTGGCGGGGATGCCCACTCGGGTGAGCCAGTCGCCTGCCGCGTCGTACATCCCGGCCGCGGCCATCACGGCCATGACGTGCTGAGCGATGTCGGGGGCCATCACCCGTTCGCCGGTGACGGGTTGGATGCCTCCGGTGGCGAGCGTCGCGGCCATCACCGAGAGGTCGCGGACGCTGACCAGGATCGAGCACTGGCGCGTGTATCCCTCGACGACGGAGGGCACGTCCCTGTCGAGGATGCCGTAGGTGCGCAGCATGTGGGCGATGGCGAGGTTGCGGTGCGCGGAGGCGAGTTCTGAGGCGCACACACGCTCGTCGATCTGTAGATCCCGGCCCGCGAGGCGGGAGAAGAACGCCACGGCACGGTCGACGCGATCGTCCTGGCCTGCATCCGGGCCGACCAGGAGCGCGTGCGTGGTGATGGCTCCGGCGTTGATCATGGGATTCATCGGCCGGTGGGTGCCGCCTTCGAGGGAGAGCTCGTTGAAGGCCTCGCCGGACGGCTCGACCCCGACGGCATCCAGGACGCGGTCGAGGCCACGGTCGATGACGGCGGCCGCGTAGGCGAACGGCTTGGAGATCGACTGGATGGAGAACTCCGTGTCGGCGTCGCCCGCGGCGTACGTGCGACCGAGCGTCGTGGTCAGCGCCATGCCGAAACGTTCCGGATCGGCCTCGGCGAGCTCGGGGATGTAGTCGGCGTTGGCGCCGCCGGTGTCGGCACGCAGGCTGTCGAGCACTTCGTCCAGGTAGTCGGGCACGGGAGTCTTCATGAGGCAGGTCCTTCTGTCGCGAGCGCGGCACGGTCAGCGAGTACGGCCGCGGGGCTTGAGCGGGGTCACCGGCAGGGCGGGGGCGGGCAACGGCGGGCCGTCGTAGCCGTGGACCGTCCCGAAACGGTCACCTGCCGTCCAGGCCGCGCGCCCCTCGGCAATCTCCTCCTGGGTTCGTCCGATGAGGTTCCACCACATGACGATCTTCTCTTCGAACGGTTCCCCTCCGAGAAGCAGCAGCCCGGCGTCGCTGAGCGCGCGCAGCGGCGGCTCGGAGCGGCCGGAGCCCAAATAGAGCATGGAGCCGGGTTCGAGACCTACCCCGTCGACTTCGGTGGCCCCGGACATCGTCAGTACGGCGTATTCGAAGTCCGGCTCCACCGGCAGCCGTACGTCCGCGCCTTCGGCGAGCGTGAGGTCCGCGCCGACCAGCGGCGTATACGTGCTGCCCGGCGAAACCGCGCCGTCCAGTCCGCCCAGGACGACGGTGGCCGTCAGCCTCGGGGCCGTGACGACCGGCAGGTCGACGTGGTGCTCGAAACGGGGCGCGGTGTGCCGGTGGCGGTCGGCCCGACGTCATCAGGCCGAGCTGGCGAGGGCGCAGGTTCTGCACGCAGCCGACGCTGTCGCGGTGCAGAACCTCGCCTTCGTGCAGCCAACTCACCGTCTGTAGGCCCATGTGCGGGTGGGGCGGCATCTGGATGCCGGGCTCGTCGGCGATGTCGTCGGGGCCGTAGTGGTCGACGAAGCACCAGGCGCCCACCATCCGTCGCCCCAAGTTCGGCAGCAGCCTGCGCACGGCCGTACTGCCCAGGCTCGCCTCGCGCGGGTTCAGCAGCTCTCTGACGGGTTCCGCGGACACATCGGCCCGGCCGCCGCACTGACGGAGGCCGGGCTGGAGGTCGAGGTCACTCATGACGGTCGCGTCCCTTCGGTCTGTTCCGTCTCCGGCACGGCCCGCGTCACAGCCCGAACCGCGCCCGTTGCTCCTGCGGCACCAGGTCGGCAGAAGGGAAGCACCGCGAGCCCTTGCTCTCTGGCCGCGTCGAGGGCCGCGCGGGCGAGTACGCCGCCGAGGCCCCTGCCTTCGAACCGCGGATCGATCTCCGTATGAATGAAGACGATCTCGGTCCCGTACCGGTGGTACTCGGTAAAACCGGCGAGTTTGCGGCGCCGTTCCTCCGCGCGAGGAGACGGCTTCCGCGGCAAGAGAACCATCTGCGTAGTTGATACGTCAACCGGAGTTTGTGGAGGTGCTCGCGAGGGTGTCGACGTGATGGTTGACGGGTTGGCGATCTTGGATTACGGTCACCGTTGACACGTCAACCACATCTGCACTCTTCTCGTGCGGGCATGGGATCGAATTTGCTCGGCTGAGGGCTGGCCGGAATTCGGATCGGCTAGTCGGGCTGCTTCTTCATGTGTTCGAGGACGCGGTTCGAGATCCGGGCGAGCGTATCCAGCTCTTCCTGGGTGAGGGCGTCGATGAACAGTCGGCGGACGTGTGCGACGTGCGTGGGGGCGGCTTCTTCGATCGCCTTGTAACCGGCCGGGGTGGCCACGATGAACGCTCCGCGTCCGTCGTCGGGGCATTCTTCCTTGCTCACCAGTCCGCGGTTCGTCATCCGCCTGACCTGGTGGGACATGCGGCTCTTCTCCCACTCCACCGAATTGGCCAGGTCCAGGAAGCGCATGCGTCCGCCGCCCCGTTCGGTGAGGCTCACCAGTACGAGGTAGTCGGCGGCGGACATGTGGGAGTCGGCCTGGACCCGGCGGGAGAGTCGCCCGATGAGCGTCTCCTGCATGCGGATGAAACTGTCCCAGGCGGCCTTCTGCTCCGGGTTCAGCCAGCGAGGTGTTGCGTTCATCGATGGAGTGTAGCGAGAACGTTGACACCTCATCTATCCCGTTGACGTGGTCGATTCCGCGCGATGTCCGGAATGTCTAAAGGTGGTTGACGTGTCAACCGGCTGACATTAATGTCGGCGCCACGTCATCCAGTCGGGTCGAGGGGGGCCTCTCCCGGAGCTCTCCCGTTCATCCCCGCACACGTGAAATATCCCCGCACACACGAAGCACCCGGAGAGGGATCTCATGAGCAATGCAGCGAAATCCGGACTGCAAGCACTGTTGACGCCGGAGGACAGTGTCGTCGTGCTGATCGACCATCAGCCGTTCCAGTTCGCCAACTTGAACAGCCATGAACCCACGATGATCGTGAACAACGTTGTCGGCCTCGCCAAGGCCGCCAAGGTGTTCGACGTGCCGACCATCCTGACGACCGTGGTGGAGGAGCGCGGCGGCTACCTCATCAAGGGGCTGCAGGACGTGTTCCCGGAGCAGAAGCCGATCAACAGGACCTTCATCAACACCTGGGAGGACGAACGCGTCGTCGATGCCGTCAAGGCGACAGGACGCAAGAAGCTGATCATCGCCGGCCTCTGGACGGAGATGTGTGTCGCGATGCCCGCGATACAGGCGGCGGGGGAGGGCTTCGAGGTCTTCGCCGTCACCGACGCCTCGGGCGGTGCCTCGAAGGAAGCCCACGACATGGCCGTGCGGCGCATGGTCCAGGCGGGCGTCGTACCGATCACCTGGATGGCCGTGCTGGGCGAGTGGCAGCGCGACTGGGCCCGTGAGAAGACCGTGCCGGGCGTCGCCGAGGTCCAGGCGGAGCACGGTGGTGCCAGTGGTGTGGCCTTCGCCTGGGAGATGCAGCTCTTGGCCACGCCCACTGGCAGCCAGGCCTGACATTCCGACGGCCCGCTTTCGATGGGCCGAACCAGGCGGTCAGTACCGCAGGACCGCCGCGATCCGGCCCCGGTCGGCGAGCGTTCCCTCGGTCAGGAAGCGGACCTGGGCTCCGGCGTCCAGGGCGCGCTCGACGATCTCGTCCACGATGTCGTCGCGTGCGTCGAGGTCGCCGCTCTCCGCGGGGACGAGGTGGCCTCCGTGGTCGCGTACGGTCGCCCGGTAGCTGTCCTCCACGGCGAGGAGGCCGACCCGGCCGGTCATCGCGTTCTGCCGGACCTCGTCGAGTCCGGCCGCGTACTGCTTGCGGCCCTGGGCGCCGTCCAACTCCTTGAGCGCGGCGTCCTGTTCGGCCTTGGCGCGGTCCGCGAGCGCGGGCAGGACCGCCTCGTGGACCGCGGCCGCGGGCCCCTGCGCCAGGCCGCCGTGCCGGATCGGCGTCGCCCCGTCGGCCGCCGAGCCGACGGCGTCGAGCAGGGAGAGGGCCGCGGCCTCGCCCGCCACGAACAGCGGCCGCGGCGCGGCGCCGAGCACGGCCGCGAGCGCACGGTCGGCCTCGCGCAGGAACGTGCGGGTCTGCTCGTCCTGGAACGTGCTCGGCAGGTCGCCGATCCGCTCCTTGCGCTGGGCGTCGGGGTCCTCCAGGTCCCGCGTCAGCGGAAAGCCGTCGGCCCGGTGCTCGGTGACGCGCTCGGGCGTGCCGCTCCAGAGGGTGACGCGGTCCGCGGAGACGGCGAGGACCCAGTACGGGCGCTCGGCGGCCTGGGCCGCCACGAGGTTGCGGGTCAGGAACGTGTCCGCGAGCACGACGCGCGCGGGCACGGACCTGGCCAGGGACCACACCTGGTGCTCCCCGGGCGCCGCGAGGACGACGAGGCCGTCCTCGGCGTGCACCAGGTCCACCTCGTCCAGTGCCTTGTCCAGCTGCCCCGCGACGTCGGCCGCGCGCTCCGCGGTGACGGCCGGGTCGGCGCGCAGCCGCTCCTTGGCCTCGGCCAGGAGGTTGCGCAGGCGTACCGGGTCCTGTGCGTTGTCCGGTTCTCTGCGATGTGTCGGCAGGACGACCGTGACGGCGGGATAGGTACGGGGCTGCCGCAGCTCGGCCAGCGTGGCGGGGGTCAGTGAGCGGTGCATGAGGGCCCTTCCGGGACGGGGGTGTCCTGCACGGCCTGAAGTGGCTTCGACGAGCCGAAGCCGAGGTGGCTTCGGTGACCCAAAGAACGATATGCCGCAATCGTGAGCAGGGCATTTCGTCCGCCGCCGACGGTCAGGCGGCAAGGCCCAGAGCCAGCGCGCCCACGATCGGGGCGGCGTAGACCAGGGGGAACGGGATGTGGGTGTACCAGCGGGAGCGGACCACGGTGATCACCGCGCCGGTGAAGTACAGCACGAGCCCGATGCCCGCGGCGATGCCGATGGCGGGCACGAGGAACCCGACGAGCAGACCGGCGGCCCCGGCCGCCTTGGCCGCGCCGAGCCAGGGCAGCCACGAGTCCGGGATGCCGTAGTCGTGGATGGGCTTGACGACCCAGGCGGCGCGCAGGAACGCGGAGGCGGCGGAGAAGGCGGTCATGGCGGCGGCGACGAGCGTGACGACGACGTAGGCGGTGGACATCAGAGTGGCTCCTCATCGGGTGGACGCCGGTGCGGGGGCCGCTCCGGCGGGGGAGTCTCGCTCCCTCACTTCCCCTGACCCGCGGGCGGACGGGAATGTGACAGATCGCCGGAAGAAACTTCCCGGCCGGGCCCCGGCGGCCGTCAAGGGAGCTTCGGGCGCGGGGAATTCCGTCGCCGGGACCCCGGTTGGCACCCTCGGAGGCTCGCCGGTCAGGCCGGGGGCCGATGCGCGGAGGAGGGCGCGGGATGGGTGCGCGGGAGCTGGAGCGGGTCGGTCCGGGTGAGGTTCCGTACCTGGAACGGAACCTGGAGCGGATCGATCTGGGTGAGGTCCCCTACCTCGACGCCATGGAGGCCATGCGCGGCTGGGTCGAGCAGCGCCGCGCGGGGGCCATCGGCGACCGCCTCGTACTCCTCACGCATCCGCCGGTCATCACGTACGGCACCCGGACCCCGGCGAACGAACTGCCGCACGCCGATTCCCCGATCCCGCTCGTGGAGGTCGACCGCGGCGGCCAGGCCACCTATCACGGGCCGGGACAGCTGGTCGGCTATCTCGTCCTCAACCTGCGCGAACGCGGCCCGGGCGACATCGTGCGGTGGGTCGAGAACGCCCTGGTCGACGCGGTCGGATCGCTGGGCTTCGAGTCCCTGCGCAGGGACACCCCGTCCGGCGCGCAGAGCCTCGTCGGCGTGTGGACGCCGCGCCACGACAAGCTCGTGTCGATCGGGATGCGCATCCGCGGCGGCGTCACCAGCCACGGCTTCGCGCTCAACGTGGCGTCCGACCTGGACGAGTTCACCCGCTTCACGGCGTGCGGACTGCCCGACGTGGCGATGACGTCGCTCGCGGAACTGGCCGCCGAGCGGGGCGTCGCGGCGCCCGGCGAAGCGGCGGTGCGGGACGCGGTGGCGCGGGCCTTCGGGGCTGCGTAGGGAGCTCCTACGTAGGGGACGCTTCCGTAGGGAACGTCTACGTAGAGAACGCCTACGTATGGAGCGCCCCGCCGTCCTCCCCGTGCCCCTCGGGCTCCAGCTGGATCGTGGAGTGCGCGACGTCGAAGTGGTCGCCGACGCACCGTTGCAGCCGCCCGAGCAGCTCGCCGTATCCGCCCGTGAGGGCCGCGTCGGTGACCACGACGTGCGCGGTGAGCACCGGCATCCCCGAGGTGACGGTCCAGCCGTGCAGATCGTGTACGGCGACGACGCCCGGCTCCTCGAGCAGGTGACTGCGCACCTCGCCGAGGTCCACGTCCTGCGGGGTCGCCTCCATGAGTACGTGCAAGGAGTCCCTGAGCAGCCCGTACGCGCGCGGCACGATCAGCAGGCCGATGACGATCGAGGCGATCGGGTCGGCGGCCTGCCAGCCGGTGAGCAGGATGATCAGGCCGCCCACGATCACCGCGACCGAGCCGAGCGCGTCCCCGAGGACCTCCAGATAGGCGCCGCGCAGATTGAGGCTCTTCTCCTTGGCGTCCCGCAGCAGCCACAGGCCCACCAGATTGGCGAGCAGTCCGCCCACCGCGACCACGAACATCAGGCCGCCCTTGACCTCCACCGGTTCGCTGAAGCGGCCGATGGCCGACCACAGGACCCAGACGAAGATGCCGACGAGCAGCAGCGCGTTCAGTACGGCGGAGAAGATCTCCACCCGGAAGAAGCCGAACGTGCGCCGGGGCGTCGGCGCACGCTGGGCGAGGGTGATGGCGCCGAGCGCGAGGGAGACGCCGACAGCGTCGGTCAGGCTGTGCGCGGCGTCGGCGAGCAGCGCGAGGCTGCCGGACAGGAGCGCGCCGATCACCTGGATGACGGTGATCGTGGCGCTGATCCCGATCGTCCAGAGCAGCCGGTTGCGGTAGGTCCCGCTGAGCGTGCCGCCCGCCGTCGCCGCGGACGGGCCGTGGTCGTGCCCCATGCCCGCGAGTGGATCATGCCGGTGCGGGGCCCGCCACCGCACGCGCACCCCGGGCGTACGGCCGGTCGGCTCAGTGCACCCGGGGCTCCGAGGAGGCGTCGCGCTGGTGCGGGATGCCGAGCGGCGGGGGCAGCTCGCCCTGCTGGACGGTGACGGTGCGCGCGGGGGCGGGCACCCGGATGCCCTCGGCCCGGTAACGCTGGTGCAGGCGCTTGATGAACTCGTGCTTGATCCGGTACTGGTCGCTGAACTCGCCGACGCCCAGGATCACCGTGAAGCTGATCCGCGAGTCGCCGAAGGTGTGGAAGCGGACGGCCGCCTCGTGGTCGGGCACGGCGCCCGTGATGTCGGTCATCACCTCGTCCACGACCTCGGTGGTGACCCGCTCGACGTGCTCCAGGTCGCTGTCGTAGCTGACCCCGACCTGCACCATGATCGACAGCTCCTGCTCGGGGCGGCTGAAGTTGGTCATGTTGGTGCCCGCGAGCTTGGCGTTGGGGATGATCACGAGGTTGTTGGAGAGCTGACGCACCGTGGTGTTGCGCCAGTTGATGTCGACGACGTAGCCCTCCTCACCGCTGCTGAGCCGGATGTAGTCGCCGGGCTGCACCGTCTTCGCGGCGAGGATGTGCACACCGGCGAAGAGGTTGGCCAGGGTGTCCTGGAGCGCGAGGGCGACGGCGAGACCGCCCACGCCGAGCGCGGTGAGCAGCGGCGCGATGGAGATGCCGAGGGTCTGCAGGACGACGAGGAAGCCCATCGCGAGCACCACGACGCGCGTGATGTTCACGAAGATGGTGGCCGACCCCGCGACCCCGGAGCGGGACTGCGCCACGGCCCTCACCAAGCCGGTGACGATCCGGGCCGCCGTGAGCGTCGCCGCCAGGATGAGCAGCGCGGTCAGCGTCATCGTGACGTTGCGCCCGGTGCGATGCGTGAGGGGCAGGGCCTCCGCCGCCGCGGCGAGGCCCGCGGTGATGGCCGCACAGGGCACGAGCGTGCGCAGCGCGTCGACGATGACGTCGTCGCCGCTCCAACGGGTCCTGCTGGCCCGCTCGCCGAGCCACCGCAGCGTGGTGCGGAGCAGCAGGCCCGCCGCGACTCCGGCGAACACGGCGATGGCGGCCACGATCCAGTCGTGCAGGGTGAGCGCGCGGGTCATCGGTGCGCTCCCGTCGTACGGGAGGAGGGCGCGGCGGCGGCCCGGGGTTCCGTCGTACGCGGCGAATGCGGCTGAACGCGGCCTATGTGATGTGTCGTCACCTGGTGATACCTGCTCGATTCCGGGAGTGCGGTCACGCGGGAACGGGACCCGGTCCGGCGCGGACGTCATCCTGCCCCATGCGTCGGCGGCCGTCGCGCGTACCCCCACCTGGATCTTCACAGACCCGTCACGTATGTCAACCGCCTCGCCACGTGTGGGCGAATTCTCCAACTTCGCCCCCGCGCGCACCAGTTGGGTCACCAGGATGAGGAGAGTGACGCAGTCCTCCTCAGCCTCGCCGCCCGCTTCCCCCGGCCCTGCTTCCGGTTCGTCGTCCGTCCCCTCCTCCGGCTCGTCGGCCGCCGACGCCCGCCAACAGGTCGGCTACCGCGGCGATCCGCGCTTCGAGGACATCGCGCACGCCTCCTGGTGGCGGATGGCCGCGCGGCTGCCCCGTACCCTCGGCGCCGCCACCCGCCTCGGCTGGGCGGCCGACCGTCCCGCGATGTGCTGGCTCGCGGTCTGCCAACTGGCCGTCGTCGCCGCGTCGGCCGTGGCGCTCGCCGCGCTGCCCGGCGTACTGGCCCAGCTCTTCCAGGGTGGTCAGGTGGCCGATCGGATCGCGGCGGCCGCGCCCGGCCTCATCGTGGTCGCCGTTGCCGCGGGGGTACGGGCAGGTGCCGACGCGGTCGGGGTCTGGGCCGCCGCGCGGCTCGGTCCCGAGGTCGCCTCCGCGGCCGATCTGCAGATCCTCGCGGCCGCCCCGCAGGTGGAGTTGGAGGAGTACGACAGGCCGGGCTTCGCCGACCGGCTGCAGGCCGCGGGGCGGGGCGCGGAGGCGACCGAGAACCTCGTCGCCGACGCCCAGGCGCTGGTCTCGGCGCTCGGTCAAATCGTCGCTGCCGCCTCGGTGTTGTCCCTGCTCCATCCCGTACTGCTGCCGCTGCTCGTGCTCGCCGTACTGCCCAAGGGCGCCGCGGCCGTCACCACCGCCCGCATCCGGCACCGGGCCGACCACCAGAACATCGCGGACAGCCATCTGCGCTATCTGCTGCGCCACTACGCCACCCACCAGCGCACGGCCGCCGAGGTCCGCGCCACCACCATGGCGGCGTTCCTGGCCGGTTGGTACGCGGAGATCAGCGGCCGGATCATGAGCACCCACCGCCGCGCCGCCCCGCGCATCCTCGGCGTCACCCTGCTCGGCGCCTGCGTCAGCGGGCTGATGCTCGCCCTGACCTGGGCCGCCCTCGGCTGGCTCGCCGCCAGCGGCCGGATGGACCTCGCGCTCGCCGCCACCGCCGTCATCGCCGTGCGCACCTCCACGGGCGCGCTGACCTCACTGGTGCTCGCCACCGCCAGGCTGTTCCGTACGAGCCTGTATCTGGAGGACTGGCAGGACTTCCTGCGGCGCGCGCAGACCCTGCGCGCGGTCCGCGGCTCCAGGGAGGTGCCGGACGGCGGCCCCGCCGAGATCCGCGCGGAGCACGTCAGCTACACCTATCCCGGCGCCGCGGCCCCGGCGCTCGACGGCGTCAGCCTCACCCTGCGCCGCGGTGAACTCATCGCCCTGGTCGGTGAGAACGGCTCGGGGAAGACGACGCTGTCCGCCCTGCTCACCGGGCTCCGCATCGCCTCCACGGGCACGGTGTGCTGGGACGGCGTCGATCTGGCGGAGGCCGATCCGCACAGCGTGTGGGCGAAGGTCGGCCTGGTGCCCCAGGACTACACCCGCTGGCCGATGGACCTGCGCGCCAACATCCATCTCGGCCAGCCCCGCTCCGAGAACGACGCGCTGCTCCTGGCCGCCGCGCGGGCGGCGGGCGCGGACAGCGTCATCGAGCGCGTCCCGCACGGCCTGGACACGCTGGTCGCGGGCACCCTCTGGGGCGGCACCGATCTGTCGGGCGGGCAGTGGCAGCGGATCGCGGTCGCGCGGGCCTTCTACCGCGACGCCGCCATGCTGATGCTCGACGAACCCACATCGGCGATGGATCCCCGCGCCGAGTACCTGGTGATCCGTCGCTTCAAGGAGCTCGCCGCGGGCAGGACGGCCGTCTTCGTCACCCAGGGCCTGGAGAACGCCCGGATCGCGGACCGCATCGTCGTACTCGACCGGGGGCGCGTCCGCGAGGAGGGCGACTTCCGGACGCTCCTGGCCCGCGACGGGCTCTTCGCGGAGCTCTACCGGCTGGCGCAGGACCGGTGACCGGTCGTCCGTGACCCGTCGACGGGCTCAGGCTCGCTTCGTCGGCGGGACCGGCACCACCATCATGCGGTGGTAGGCCGCGGACTGGTGCGGTTCACCCACCGGGAGGCCGTCGACCTCCACCCACGCGTGGGCGCGGAACGGCGCGGTGCGCACTCCGGTGCACCAGTCGGGCCAGACCCCGCGCATCCGGCACAGCAGGGCGGTGGCCACGGAACGCTGCAGACAGCCCTCCCCGGCGCAGCGCGCGCTCACCGCGACCACGGCCCGACGCGCGGCGAGCGCCTGCTCGGTGGTGGCGGGGGCGGCCCCGCGCCGGACCGCGATCAGCACGCGGCGGACGCGGTGCGGCTTCAGCAGGACGATGAGCCGGGCGGCGGCCGTGGCGACGAGCACGGGCGGGCGTCGGCGCAGCGGCAGCCTGTCGCGGGTGGCGGACACCATCGGCTGGCTCATGCGGGCACCACGAGACGGGCCGCGAGGAGCGCGCCGGTGATCGCCGCCGTGTCGTCGTCCGCGCGCTCGGCGGTGAGCCGGGGGTGGGCCGCGCGCAGCGCGCGGGCCGCGTCGGGCGGCTCGGCGCCGGTGAGCAGGGTGCGCAGGACGAGCGCCGCCGAGCCGTTGAGCTGCCAGTATCTGCCGGTGACTTCGTCGAGGAGGACCATGCCGTCCGGGGTGTCCGTCGCGCAGACGTCGGGGCGCAGGGTGAGACTCACGGGGCTCCTTCGGTGATCGCGGTGTTCGGTGGGCGGGTGCTTCCCCGGCAGGAGCGGAGCCAGATCTCGCTGCCCAGGGTGGAGCTGAAGGAGCGCAGCGCCTCCGGGGTCGGATGCACCCCGAGCAGGGCCGCGCGGATCGCGGCGGCGTCGATCAGACCGGCGCGGGCGAGCTGCGATCCCTCGAAGAGGCCGACCAGCGCGGAGCGGTTGTGGCGCAGGCCGGTGTGGAAGTCCGTGCTGTACTCGCCCTTGGTCTGCCTGCGCAGTACGTCGGCGGGCACGATGTCGCGCATCGCCGCCGCGAGCACCGGTTTGTACGTGCCGGGGGTGCTGCGCTCGGGGACGCGGATGGCCAGGGCCGCCTCGATCACGGTGTCGTCGAGGTAGGGCGCCGCGTGCGGAAGGCCGCGCGCGGAGGTCACCTGGTCGAGCTGGCGCAGACCGCGCCCTCCGGAGCGTACGCAGGAGAGCGCCGCGTGCTGTCCTCGCTCGGCCGCGAGGGGCGCCGCGGTGCCGGCGCTCTCCGCGGCCTCATGGAGCAGGCTCTGTACGGCACGGACCGCGTCGGGGGTCGCCCATGGGGGCATGCGCAGGTCCACGCCCCACGCTGTCGAGGGGGCGCTGCGGACCACCGCGGCCGAGGTGGGTGCGGGGTCGGTGAGGCCGTCGGCCCAGCCGGTGAGCCACTGGGCGAACGTCCTGCGGTCGGCGAGCTGGCGAAGGAGCTGCCCGAGGGGCCAGTGCTGTGCGGCGCGTTGGGTGCGGATGCGGGCGAAGGCGGCCCACGGGTTCCGTCTCACGTGGTCGTGCAGATGCGGCGGGAGCGTGGTGAACAGCTCGTCCGCGCCGCCGCCCATCAGGTGCAGGCGCGATCCGCGGCCGGTCATCAGGTCGGCGAGGGCCGCCATCCTGGCGCTGTCGCGCACCCAGGGTCCCGGCTCGTCGGTGGGGATGGCGGGGGCGGTGGCGTCGGTGAGGGACGCCAGACCGCTGTACCAGAGCGGCCATTGATCGCGTGGCGGCGTGACGTGCTCGGCGTCCGGCAGACGGCTGGTGGCGCGCGCTGCCCAGATCTCGTCGTCGTTGTCCGGGTCGAGGCTCCGCCAGCGCATGGTGACCAGGCGCGCCCCGGCGAAGGCGGACCGGATCCCGCTCTGCTCCCGCGCCGCGAGGAAGCACAGGCTGGTGGAGTCCATGCCGCCCGACAGGTCCGCGCTCACCGTGCCGCCGCCCGCCGTGCAACTGCCCACCGCTGCGGTCAGCGCGTCGTGCACCGCGGGCACTCCTTGCCGCCACCCGAGCTCAGGGTCGGGAGGGGTCCACCAGCGGCGGGTGGTGGCCCGGCCTTCCGCGTCGAGCAGCAGGGAGTCGTAGGACCGCAGGGCGTGCACGCCCCGCCAGACGCAGCGGTCGTCCAGTGGATAGGGGAGGGGGGAGGCCAACAGATGGGCGGCCAGGAGCCGTTCGTCCGGGTCCGCGCCCGTCAGGGCGGCGAGCCGGTCCGATCGGTCGGCGGCCACCGTCACACCGGCCACGCGCGTGTGGAAGAGCCGCCGCACCCCGGACGCGCTGCCCCTGGCAAGGACGGATCCTTCGGCCGATGCGACGAGGTGGAAGCTGCCGTGCAGCCCTTGGGCGACACGCTCCACGTCCCCGACGCCGCGCAGCCGCCCGATGCGCGCGGAGAGGGTGTCGGCGGTCACGGGACAGCGTCCGATCACCGCGACTCGCCGCGCCCCGGCCACTCCCACCGTCACGTGACCGTCCGGCCAACTGCCCAGCAGCCAGGGCCGACCTGAGTCGTGCGTGACGGTGTCGGTGGTCCAGGGGCGCAGGAGCCGTGCCGCGGCCACGCCGGCTGCGCCGTCGGGAAGGACGGCGAACCACACGTCACCACTCATGGCATGTCACCCGTCAGAGAATTGTTGTTGATGAGGCTTCGATCGAGGGCCGTCCGCGGACAGCCGTCGACCGGGCTTGGATCAGCTGGGGCCGAGGTACCACTCGTAGGGCGGGAACCCGCCTTCGTAGAACGCCCCCAGCGGCTCACCGCGCGTCAGCTCGGCGAAGTCGCCGACCTCCACCATCGCCGGTGGTTCGTAGATCTCCTCATGCTGCATGGAGAACCTCCCCTTCGCTTCCGGTCACTTCCGGTGTGAGTGCGGGGATCCGCACTCGGCCGGAAAATGCCCAGGGCATGCACCACTACGCCAAGCAGGGTGATTTGTCGCCCGAAAGAATGAATAAGGGTGCGTTTCAGAAGGTGCGCCGGGCGCTCACACCGGCGCTGCGCAAGGGGTTCCCCGGCCGGAAGAGTTATGCAAGTGTCCTCAACAATTTCGGTGCGCGGCAGGCCAGGGCCCCCGTCCACCGGGTCAACCAAGCCGCCTCGGCGGCGAATCGGAGGTGCAGCACTGATGCGGAACCGGGCACGCGGCCACGACCTGCTCGCGCTGCGGCGGCTCAACACCACCGTCGTGCTGCGCGCCCTGCATCACCGCAGCCCCCGCACCCTCGCCGAACTCGCCGCCGACACCGGCCTGTCCAGACCGACGGTGGAGGCGGCCGTCGAGGAACTGGCCGAACGGGGACTCGTCGGGGAGGCCGCCGAGGAGTCCGGCGAGCGGCCGCCGGGACGCCCCGCGCGCCGCTTCCGCTTCCGTGCCGAGGCCGGTCACGTGCTCGGCGTCGACATCGGGCTGCACAAGATGGTACTGCTCGTCGCCGACCTCGGCGGCACCGTCAGAGCCGCCCAACGGCACGCCATAGACCCCGAGTTGGGAGGAAGCGCCCGACTGAACCTGCTGCGCGACTCCATGGAGTCCTTCCTCGACGCCCACGCGCCCCGCGACGGGGTCCTCGCCCGCTGCGTGGGCGTGCCCGGCATGGTGGACGGGGCCGGGGTCATCACCTCCGTCGTGATCCCCGAGTGGTCCGGTGTCGACCTCGGGCGGCTGCTCCCCGACGGCGGCGCGGGCCGCACCCTGATCGAGAACGACGTCAACCTCGCGGTGCTCGCCGAACGCTGGCAGGGCGCCGCCACCCTGGTCGGCGACGTCGTCTGCGTGCTCACAGGACACCGCGTCTCCTGCGGCCTCACCATCGACGGGCGGCTGCACCGCGGCAGGCGCGGCGGCGCGGGCGAGCTCGGCATGCTGCCGCTGCTCGGCATGAGCGGCGCCCAGGACGCCCTGCGCTGGCCGGGTGCGCGGGCCACCGGCGAGTCCGAAGTGGCGGCGCTGGCCCGCGCCGCGGACGCCGCGGACCCGCGCGCCCTGGCCGCCGTCGCGGACTTCGCGGACCGCATCGCCCCGGGCATCGCGGCGATCTCGCTGGCCGTCGACCCGGAACTGATCGTGCTGACCGGCGGGGCCACCCCGGTCGGCGGCCATCTGGTGCCGCTGCTCGAGGACCGGCTGCGCCCCATGACCCTGCACGTCCCGCGCATCGCCCTGAGTCCGCTGGGCGACCGCGGCGTGGCCATCGGCGCCGTACGCAAGGCGCTCGACCAGGTGGAGGAGGAGCTGCTCGGAGACATGGCGTCGTAGCGCCGCCCCCGAGCGGGGGTGCTCCGCGGTGACGCCCGACGACTGCACAGGAGGCGAAGGCGCGCATGCGCAGAAGGACTCTGCTCGGCGGGGCGTTGGCGGCCCCCTTGCTCACCGCCTGTTCCGGCGGGGACGACGACACGGACGGCGGGGGCGGCACCACCCTCACGTACGGAATGTGGGACCCGGCGCAGGTGCCGGGCATGAAGAAGATCATCGCCGCGTTCCGCAAGGAACAGCCGCGGATATCCGTGCGGATCGAGCTCACGCCCTGGGCGACGTACTGGACCACCCTGAAGACGTCGATGAGGGGCGGCACCGCGCCCGACGTGTTCTGGATGAACGCCGTCAACTTCCAGCTGTACGCGGCCAACGGCGTCCTCGAACCGCTCTCCGGGCACATCAGGAGCGACCGGACGCCCGTCGACAGGCATCCCGAAGCGCTGGTGAAGCTCTACGCCTACGAGGGCACGCAGTACGGGCTGCCCAAGGACTTCGACACCATCGGCCTCTGGTACAACAAGGCGCTCTTCGACAAGGCGGGCATCACCTACCCCGACGAGACCTGGACCTGGGACGACGTGCGCGACGCGGCGGCCGAACTCACCGATCCGCGTCAGCGCGTGCACGGCTTCGCCGCCGAGATGGACCGGCAGATGAAGATCTACCCGGCCGTCTGCGGCGCCGACGGCTACGTCCTCAAGGACGGCCGCTCCGGATTCGGCGACGAACGCTCCATCGAGGGCCTGCGCTTCCTGACCGACATGGTCGACCGGGGCTGGTCCCCGCCGCAGAGCGCGATGGTCGAGTCCGTCGGACGCGTGCGCTACTGGTCCGAGAAGGTCGCCATGAACTACGACCTCTCCGCGATGGCGGGACAGATGTACGCCGTACCCGCGCTCAAGGACCACGGCGGCGTCGCCGTCCTGCCCAAGGGGCGCCGCAGGGCCACCATCATCCACGGCCTGGCCAACGTCATCTCGGCCAAGAGCCGCAAGAAGGCCGCAGCCTGGCAGTTCGTCCACTTCATGGCGGGCAGGGAGGCCGCCGAGATCCAGGCGCGGGAGGGCGTCACCATCTCCTCGTACGAGGGAACGCAGGACGCCTGGCTCAAGTCGATGCCCGAATTCGACCTGAAGCACTTCATCGAGATGCAGAAGTACGCCGTCCCGTATCCGAGCTCCAAGAACACCACCGTCTGGGAGAACCTCCAATACCCGATCCTCGGCGCCGCGTTCAGCGGAAAGGGCGGCATCGAGAGCGCCTGCCGCAAGCTCGGCGGGCAGATGGACCGGGCCCTGAAGGAGGAGCGCGCCGTATGAGTGTCTTTCCCGCCACGGCCGCCGCGAAGGCGAAGGAGCGGCGCGCGTCCGAAGCCGCACCGCGCCCGGGCTCCCGCAATCAGCGCGCCGCCTACTGGTTCATCGCGCCGCTCGGCATCGGATTCGCCCTCTTCTACTTCTGGCCGCTGTTGCAGACCTTCTACTTCAGCTTCACGGAATTCGGCGCGTTCGGCGGCCATACGTTCATCGGCACCGACAACTACGCCCGGGTGATCCAGGACGTCACCGTCTGGCAGGCGCTGGTCAATACGCTGATCTACAGCGTCATCGGACTCACCGCGCTGCCGATCGCGATCGTCATCGCGTCCCTCCTGAACCGCCGCGGACTGCGCGGCGTCTCCGTCTACCGCGCCCTGTACTTCGTGCCGTTCGTGACGCTTCCCGTCGCCGTCGGCCTTGTCTGGAACTGGCTCTACAACGGCGACTTCGGACTCCTCAACGAAATCCTCGGATGGTTCGGCGTCGACCGCCACTACTGGGTGTCCGACCCGTCCACCGCCGTGTACGCGATCGGGACGGTGATGGTCTGGTCGACCACCGGCTACTACTTGATCATCTTCATGGCGGGCATCAAGGGGATCCCGCAGGACTACTACGAGGCCGCGGAACTCGACGGGGCGGGGGCGTTGCGCAGATTCTTCACGATCACGCTGCCGCTGCTCAGCCCGACCATCTTCTTCGCCTCCGTCATCTGCATGATCAATTCACTGCAGACCTTCGACCTGATCTACATCATGATGGGCGAGAAGAACCCCGCGATCGGCGATACGCAGTCGGTCGTCGGTCTCTTCTACAAATGGGCGTTCATCGAGAACGCGCAGGGCGCGGCCGCCGCGCTCGCGTTCCTGCTCATGGTGGTCATAGCCGCCCTCACCTATCTCCAGTTCCGGCTCCAGAAGAGGTGGGTGCACTATGCCTGACACCCAAGAGCACATACGCCAGGTACAGCCCAGGAACAGAAAGCGGATCACCGCGGGGTCCGTCGCCACCCACGCCGTGCTCTCGCTCGGCGCGCTCGTGATGGTCTTCCCCCTCCTGTGGCAGCTGCTCACCGCGTTCAAGACCCTCGCCGAGACCTCGCGGGTGCCGCCCACGTTCCTGCCCGACGACTGGAACGGGAAGAGTTTCGACGACGTCTTCACCGGGCTGCCCTTCCAGGAAATGCTCACCAACAGCGTCATCAACACGGTCGGCCGCACCCTGGGTCAACTGGTGTTCTGCTCCCTCGCCGCCTACGCGTTCGCACGCATGCAATTCAGGGGCCGCAACGTCCTGTTCGCGCTCTTCCTCTCCGTCCTGATGGTGCCGAGCTCGCTGCTCGTCCTGCCCCAGTACGACATCATCCAGCGGTTCGGCCTGCTCAACTCCGCACCCGCGCTGTTCCTGCCCGGCATGTTCAGCGCGTTCGGCACCTTCATGCTGCGCCAGTTCTTCCTCACGCTCCCCAAGGAGCTGGAGGAGGCCGCCCGCATCGACGGCGCGGGCCCCTTCCGGATCTTCTGGTCCATCATGCTGCCGCTGATCCGGCCCGCGCTCGCCGCGCTCGCCGTCATCACCGCCATGTGGTCCTGGAACGACCTGCTGTGGCCGCTGGTCGTCAACACCGACCCGGAGAAGATGCCGATCAGCGCGGGACTGACCTCCCTGAAGGGACAGTTCGAGACCAACTACCCCGTGATGATGGCCGGTTCGCTCGTCGCGAGCCTGCCCATGCTGCTCGTCTACCTCTTCCTCCAGCGGCATTTCGTCCAGAGCGTCGCGCTCTCCGGATCCAAGAGCTGATCCCGCACTTTCTCCCAAAGGAAAGGCAGCCCGCCCCTATGGCACCCCTTCACATCGGTCTGCTCGGCGCAGGCGGCATCGCCCGCGCCCATCTGCCCGGCTGGCTGGCGCTCGGCGCCCGGCTCAGCGTGTACACCGTCGACGGCTCGGCGGAGAAGCTCACCGCCGAGTACGCCGGGCGCGGGCACGACGTCCGCACCGCGGCCCGCCTCGACGACGTCCTCGACACCGTCGCGGCCGTCGACATCTGCACCCCCACCCCCACCCACAAGGAACTCGCCCTCGCCGCCGTCGCCGCGGGCAGGCACGTCGTGTGCGAGAAGCCGCTCGCGCTCACCGCACCCGACGCCAGGGAGATCGCGGCCGCCGCCGAAGCGGCGGGCGTCCGGCTGCACCCGGCCCACGTGGTGCGCTACTTCCCCGCGTACGCGGCGCTGCGCGAGGCCGTCGTCCGCGGCGACCTCGGCGAACTCGCCGTGCTCCGCTTCACGCGCGGCGGCGCGCGGCCGCGGTGGGCGCCCTGGTTCGGTGACCCCGCCCAGTCCGGCGGCGTGATCATGGACCTGATGGTGCACGACATCGACATCGCCCGCTGGATCGCGGGCGACGTGGTCCGCGTGCACGCCCGCACCCGCGGCGCCGAGCACGCCACCGGCACGCCGTCCGACGTCGTCACCGCGACCGCCGTCCTCACCCACGCGTCCGGCGCCGTCAGCCAGGTCAGCGGCCTGTGGGGGCTGCCCGACCAGCAGTTCCGCACGACGTTCCGGGTCGCGGGCGCGGACGGCCTGCTGCACCACGACTCCACCGCCGTGCCCGGCTTCCGGATCACCGCACAAGGCGTACGGACAGCCAACGAAGGCATCCCGTCCAGCCCCATGACCGAGAGCCCCTACCTCGCCGAACTCCGTGAATTCGCCGGGTCCTGGGGGCCCGGCGGGCCCGAGCCACGGGTGAGCGCGCACGACGGCGTCGAGGCGGTACGGATCGCCGAGGCCGCCGTGGAGTCCAGCCGCACCGGCCGTGCCGTGGAACTGGAACCGACCGATGCGACACAGCCGACCGATGTGACACCGCAGACCGAGGAGGCAGCGCGATGAAGGTCGCCGTCCTGTCGTTCGCCCACGTCCACGCGGCCGCGTATCTGCGGCTGCTCGCGCGCATGCCCGGGATCGAGGTGCTCGGCAGCGACCCGGACACGGACCTCGCGGCGCCCGGCGAGGTGCGGGGCCGCCCGCTCGCCGACGAACTGGGCGTCGCGTACGCCGCCACGTACGACGAGGTCTTCGCCTGGCACCCGGACGCGGTGATCGTCTGCTCCGAGAACGCCCGGCACCGCCCGCTGGTCGAACTGGCCGCCGCGCACGGCGTGGACGTCCTGTGCGAGAAGCCGCTCGCCGCGTCGGTCGAGGACGGCGAGGCGATGGTCGCCGCCTGCCGGGCCGCGGGGGTGCGGCTCGCGGTCGCCTTCCCGGTCCGCTTCAGCCCGGCGTACGCCGCCGTCAAAGCGGCGGTCGCGTCGGGCGAGGCCGGGCAGGTCCTCACGGTGGCCGGGGCCAACAACGGCTCCATGCCCACGCGTTCGCGCCGCTGGTTCGCCGAGCCCGGACTCTCCGGCGGGGGCGCCCTGATGGACCACACCGTGCACATCGCCGACCTGCTCGACGACCTCTTCGCCGACGCGCGCCCCGTCGAGGTCTACGCGCAGACCAACAACCTCCTGTACGCCGATGAGGTCGACGTCGAGACCAGCGGCCTGGTCAGCGTCACCTACTCCAACGGGGCCGTCGCCACCATCGACTGCAGCTGGTCCCACCCGCGCTCCCACCACTCCTGGGGCGGCCTGGAGCTCACGGTCGTCGGCGAACGGGCCACCCTGGAGATGGACGCCTTCGACCAGAAGGTGCACGGGTTCAGTGAACGCCGGGGGAGCGGCACGGAGTTGCCGTTCGGCGTCGACCTGGACGAGCGGATGCTGGGCGCCTTCCTCCACGGCCCCGGCGAGGACGGCATGGACGTCGCCGACGGCGAGGGCGGACTGCGGACCCTGCGCGTCGTCGCCGCCGGGTACGCGTCGGCACGCGGCGGCGTGCCGGTGCCGGTGCCGGTCGGCTGAGCCGTCAGCGCCGCCCGACCTGACCCGCCTCCCAGGCCCACGCGGCGATCTCCACGCGATTGCGCACCGCCAACTTCGCCTGGATGTTGGCCAGATGCGTCTTGACGGTCGCCACGGAGATGAACAGCTCCTCGGCGATCTCCTGATTGGTCCTGCCCCGCGCGACGCGCCGGGCCACGTCGAGTTCGCGCTCCGAGAGCACCTCGGGCGCGGGCCCGACGGCAGCCGCGCCGCAGTGCGGGCCGTGCCGGTCCGACAGGCGCTCAAGGAGTCGCAGCGTCACGGCGGGGGACACCAGCGCGTCGCCCTTCGCGGCGGCGCGCACCGCCTCCACGAGCAGCCCGGGACCCGCGTCCTTCAGCAAGAACCCGACGGCGCCGCCGCGCAGCGCCTCGTCGAGGTAGTCGTCCTGGTCGAAGGTGGTGACGACCACGACATGCATGGGTTCCGCGACCCCGGGCCCGGCGAGCAGCCGGGTCACCTGGAGGCCGTTCAGCTTCGGCATGCGCACATCGACGAGACACACGTCGGGCCGCAGCCGCCGGGCGAGCTCCACACACTCGGCGCCGTCGGCCGCCTCGCCGACCACGTCGATGCCCGGCTGTGTGGAAAGGATCAACCGGAACCCGGTCCGCACCATTTCCTGGTCGTCGGCGATGAGGACGCGCACCGAGCTTGCGGGGCGGTGGTTCTGCGGCATTTCTTCCACGAGGAGAAGACTAGGACGGCCCGGGGCGTGCATGCGCGCACGGCCCCTGCCGAGGCACTTCCACACGCCCCCGTGATCACCACCGAGCGCCTCGGACGGCTCCGGCACGGGTCGCTGAGCAGGTGGCATGCTCCCTGGCGGGCGACCGTGCGCCGGGTGACCGCCCGGCGGCCGGGCGCCCTCCGAGCCCAAGGGAGACCTTCATGCGCCCGCACCGCACCGTCGTCGCCGTCCTCGGCGCCCTCGCCCTCGTCACGGCCCTGCCGACCTCCGCCAGCGCGGCCAACGGCACGCTGCACTACGTCAACGTCAACGGCGACGACTTCAGCACCGACAACCCGGTGAACGGCGAGTGCTTCCTGCTGGTCTCGGGCGCCGTACACGTGGACAACGGCACGGACACGACGGCCACCGTCTTCGCCGACCACGGCTGTGAGGACCCCCTCGGGCCCCCGCTCGCGCCCCATACCGCGAGGGACTTCGGGGCGCCCGTGCCGCACAGCGTGATGTTCAACTAGCGGGCAGCGTGGCGCGCAGGCGCCAGCCGCCGTCCGGCAGCGGCCCCGTGTCCAGGTCGCCGCCGAGCGCCGCCACCCGCTCACGCAGGCCGATCAGACCGAGGCCGCCACGGCCGCCCGGCGGCGTCCGGTCCCTGGCACGGCCCTGCGCAGACGGTCCGTTGGACACCTCGACGACCAGCCGTCCCGCGTCCGTCGACACACGCACCCGGACGTCATCGGCGCCGGGTGCGTGCCGGGTGACGTTGGTGAGCGCCTCCTGGACGACGCGGTGCACGGACGTCTCCACCTCGGGCGCGAGCGCGGCGGCGCGGACCCGCGCCGTGACCTCCAGGGTCGCGGCGTCGCCGTGGGCCGCCACCAGCGCGGCCAGCTCGGTCAGCAGATCGGCGGGCCGGGTGGTGGCGCCGGGCTCCGCGCGCAGGACGTGCACCAGGCGCCGCATCGACTCCAGCGTCTCGGTGCCCGCCTTCTCGATCCCGGCGAGCAGCGGTTCGAGCTGCTCGGGAGAGGTCTCGCGGATGGCGCGCGCGGCCTGCGCCTGGACGACGATCCCTGTCACGTGGTGGGCGACGAAGTCGTGCAGGTCGCGGGCGATGCGACGGCGCTCCTCCTCCTGCGTCGAGGTCACCGCGAGGGCCCGCCTGCCGTCGAGGGACCGCAGATAGCCGCCGAGCGCGAGCGCGCCGCCCGCCGCGACCGTGAGCACGAACGCGAAGGTCTCGGCATCGGACTGGAAGCCGGTCCGCACGGGCGCGGCAGCGACGGCGAGTGCGAGCAGCGCGCACAGGACGTACCCGGCGGGCAGCCGCGCCGTACGCGCGGCGACCGTGAGGAGGGCGAGCAGCGCGAAGGACTCCAGGAGCCCCCAGCTGCCCACCTGGACATCGCCGAGCGCCAGAGCGAGCGTGAGCCCGCCGGAGGCCAGCGCCGCGGCGGCGGCCCGCGCCTCGATGCCGGGACCGCCCCGCACGAGCAGCACGGAGACGGCCAGCGGCCCGGAGACCAGCGGCAGCCAGGACCCGTCGGGGTCGCTGGACACCAGGTCGAGGAGCCACAGGAACACCGCGGGGACGGCGAAGAGCAGCGCCTTGACGGCGCCGAGGCGGGTGCGGGTGTCGGGGTGATCGTCCACGTACCGAAATGTACGCATCAGGTCGCACTCCGCGGGTCAGCCGAAAGCCTGATCGGGGAGCCCGCGATCCGCCGAAGGGCCGAGGCGCGCGGGCGGCCGGGGCGGCGAACGTGGAGGCAGCCATTCCGGCTCAGACGCACCGGCTCAGACGCACCGGCTCCGCCGACACGGCCCCGACTTCCAGGAGAGCGCGACCACCATGCCTCGCACCCCGCACCGCCCGCACCCCCTCCGCATCCGCGCGGCCCGCACGACGCTCTGCGCGTTCGGCGCCGCCGCCCTCGCCGTGTCCCTGACAGCCTGCGGGAGCGGTTCGAACAACCCCTTCGACGACCACCAGGAGAAGTCGTCCTACGACGACGGCGCCGCGGCGAAGAGCGACCGGAAGTCCGTGCCGCGCTGGCTGCCCGACGACGCGACCGACATCAAGTACGTCATGTCGACCACCGGCGACGACCGGATCATCAAGCTCACGACGCCTGACGGGAAGTTCCCGAAGCAGTGCGTCAAGGGTGAGCCGCAGGGCAAGCCCCGCCTGAAGGCCGACTGGTTCCCCTCGGACGTCGCGGCGAAGGCCGACACGAACTGCGGCACCTGGTCCGGCGCCCGGATCGACGGCGCGTTCTACGCGTGGCAGGACAAGGACGTCGCGATGAAGGCCCGCGGCTGATGGGGACGAGCGCGCGAGCGACGCTGGCGGCCGTGACGGCGGGCGCCGCCCTGCTCTCGCTCGGGGCCTGCTCGACCGGAAAACAGGGCGGCACCGGCACCGAGAAGCGCGGCGCCGAGCGGCAGCAACGGATCGACTGGAAGTCCTGCCCGGCCGACGCGACGGAGGGCGCACCCAAGGGCGCCGAGTGCGGCACCGTCCGCGTACCCGTGGACTGGACCGCGCCGGGCGGCGAGAAGCTCGACGTCGCGGTGGTGCGCAGGAAGGCTACCCGCCAGGACCAGCGCATCGGCACCCTGATGTTCCTGCCCGGCGGACCCGGCAACTCCGGTGTCCAGAACGTCGCCCAGACCAAGGAGTGGGGCGGCGCCGAACGCCGCTTCGACATCGTCAGCTTCGACCCGCGCGGCACCGGCCTCAGCGGTCCCGTCCAGTGCCCGGCGCGACCGCTGGCCGAGATGATCACGGACAAGCGGCCCGTCACGACGCCCGGCGACTTCGGGCGGATGAAGAAGCGCGCCACCGCCCTGGCCGCGGGCTGCGCCCGTACGTCCGGGGCAGTGGCCCGGCACACCGACGCGGGCAGCGTCAGCCGCGACATGGACGTCATCCGCGCCGCGCTCGGCGCGGACCGGATCTCCCTCTACGGACACTCGTACGGCACGGTCTACGGCCAGCGCTATGCCGCGATGTACGGCGACCGGGTGCGTGCCGCCGTTCTCGACGGCGTCATGGACCCCGCGATCGGCCGCCGCGCCTTCGGCGTCACCGGGGCGAAGGCGCTGGAGGGCGCCTTCGGCGAGTTCGCCCGGTGGTGCGAGCGCTCGCGCGACTGCGAGCTGGGGGAGCGGGACGCCGGGCCGGTGTACGAGGGCCTCGCCGCGCGGGCCGCCGAGGGCAAGCTGCGCAACGGCGGCAAGGACGTGCCGCTCGCGGAGCTCAACGGAACGATCGACGCGATGCTGCTCACCCCGTCCTGGCCCGCCGTCGCCCAGTACCTGGACGCCCTGGACACCGGGAAGCCGTGGGAGACGGACGAGGGCGACGTCCCGCCCGACGAGAAGCTGCTGCCCGGCGCCGACCTGTCCGTCTGCGCCGATCTGAACCTGCGCGCCCCGGACGCCGCGGCCCACCTCGCCGACCAGCGCGCGGCCCGCGAGGCCGCGCCCCGCTTCGGCTACTCCCCGAACACCGTGTCGTACGCGAACCTCTGCCAGGGCGTTCCCGCCCCCGGAGCCGCGGCGACGGAGCCGGTCTCGACGGACACGCCACTGCTCCTGATCGGCGCCCGGTACGACAACGCGACGCCGCTGGACTGGGCGCGCTCCGCGCAACGGCGGCTGGGGGACCGGGCGGCGCTCGTCGAGGTGAAGGGCTGGGGCCACGCCGTGAAGATCTTCAACGGCGGCGCCGAGCGGGACACGGTCCTGCGGTACCTCACAGATCTCGACGTGCCGAAGTCCGGGACCGTCATCGAAGGAGCCGCCCCACCCGGAGCCTAGACCTGCGGCGTACGGGCCCTGAGACCGGAGTCGGATCCGGACCGGATCGGGCGGGTATTAGCGTGGTCGGGACAGATTGACGACAAGGATCCGAGGTGCCCGGCCCATGCCAAGCCGCAGCGAGAACCGTACCGAGCTCATCGAGTCACTCATGGAGCGGTTCCCGAACGTGCCGCGGGAAGCCGTGATCAAGGAGGACCTGCTGCGCGGCGGGATCGCCTTCGACGAGTCGGCGCTCAGCGACAACGAGGGCGGCGAGGTCAAGCCGAAGTCGTACTTCATCTTCTCCTTCGACCACGGCACCCTGCCCGAACTGGGCGCCGCCGCCCTGCGCCGCCCGCCCGAGGAGATCGTCCTCACCGGCGGCCCCTACGAGCTGCGGCGCACCGTCGTCTCGGTCCGCGTGAACCCGGCGTCGCCCTACCGGGTCGCGGCCGACGACGACGGAGTGCTCGGCCTCTACCTGGACGGCGCGCGGATCTCCGACGTCGGCCTGCCGCCGATGCCGGACTACTACCGGCACACCCTGGAGAACGGCAAGTCCGTGATGGAGGTGGCGCCCACCATCCAGTGGGGCTACCTGATCTATCTGACGGTCTTCCGGGTCTGCCAGTACTTCGGCGCCAAGGAGGAGTGCCAGTACTGCGACATCAACCACAACTGGCGCCAGCAGAAGGCGGCGGGCCGCCCCTACACCGGCGTGAAGCCGATGGACGAGGTCCTCGAGGCCCTCGCCATCATCGACAAGTACGACACCACGAAGTCCTCCACCGCGTACACGCTCACCGGCGGCGCCATCACCACGCAGCTCCAGGGCAAGGACGAGGCCGACTTCTACGGGCAGTACGCGAAGGCCATCGAGGAGCGCTTCCCCGGCCGCTGGATCGGCAAGGTCGTCGCCCAGGCCCTGCCCAAGGAGGACGTGCAGCGCTTCCACGACTACGGAGTGCGGATCTACCACCCCAACTACGAGGTGTGGGACCCGTACCTGTTCGAGCGCTACTGCCCCGGCAAGGAGCGCTACGTCGGCCGTGACGAGTGGCACCGCCGCATCCTGGACTCCGCCGAGGTCTTCGGGCCGCGCAACGTCATCCCGAACTTCGTGGCGGGCGTGGAGATGGCGGAGCCCTTCGGGTTCAAGACGGTCGGCGAGGCCATCGACTCCACCGTCGAGGGCCTGCAGTACTTCATGTCGCGCGGCATCACGCCCCGCTTCACCACGTGGTGCCCCGAGCCCACCACGCCGCTCGGCAAGGCCAATCCGCAGGGCGCGCCGCTGGAGTACCACGTGCGCCTCCTTGAGGCCTACCGCGCCACGATGGAGGCCAACGGGCTCTCCTCGCCGCCCGGTTACGGCCCCGCGGGACCCGGCAACGCGGTGTTCTCGGTGAGCTCCTTCATGGACAGTCTGCCCGCGGAGGCGGCCGCTCCGGAGGACGCCGTTACTCCGGCGACGCCCCAGTAGGCACCGTGTTACGGTCGGGGCGGGTCACGAGTTCCAGCGTCAAGCCCCGGCTAGCTGGACGGCACCCCGCTCCGTCGCGGGTGCCCCGGGTGACGACCCGCCCCGCGCGAGGCGCGCGGGGAACGGCGGATCACCGGGGCAGGCAGTTCCCGGGGTCCACGACTCCGGAGGCGCTCCATGACGCACCCGCGCGGCATCTGCGACCACGACACCTGCGACACCCGCACGCCAGGACACCAGGTCCACTGGATCCAGGCCCGTAACAGCGCCAAGGACCCGGGACCCCTGGTCGACGTGCTGCTCTCCTCGCACGACGTACGGGACGACGGCCGCATCGCCCTCCACGTGCTCGGCCCGACCCGGGGCGTGCCCGCCACGCTGTGGACGCACGACCCGGGGCGGCTGCGCGGCCTGCTGCGCGAGCACCGGGGCCTCGCCCAGTGGCAGCCCCGCTGGAACCTGCTCCGGCTGCGGCGCGACACCGTCGCCACCACGCTGGTCTGCGTGGCACCCGACGCGGAGCCCGCCGCCCCGGGCCGCTGACGAAGATCACCGCTCCGTAGGATGACGCCGTGCCGGACGAGGGCGATCCCCGCGTCCGGGCGGCGCGACAGTCAGCCACCCAGAGCCGGAGGTCCCCCGTGCAGCACCCATCCGTCACCGTCGTCACCGGCGGCAGCCGCGGCATCGGCGCGGCTGTCAGCGCCCGTCTCGCCCGGGAAGGGCACGACGTCGTCATCGGCTACCGCTCCGACGAGGCCGCGGCGGCGAAGGCGGCCGAGACCGTCCGCGCCGCGGGCCGCCGCTGCGTCACCGTCCAGGTCGACACCGCCGACGAGGCCGCCGTCGACCGGCTCTTCGACACCGCGGCCGCCGAGCTCGGCCCGGTCACGGGCCTGGTGAACAACGCGGGTGTGAGCGGCCCCGTCGGGCCGCTCGCCGACGCCGACGCCGAGGGCATGCGCCGCGCGCTCGACGTGAACGTCCTCGGCTACCTGCTCTGCGCCCGGCGCGCGGTGCGGGACCTGAAGGCGAACGGCGGCGGCGTGATCGTGAACATCTCGTCCGCGGCCGCCACCCTCGGCGCCCCCGGCGAGTACGTGCACTACGCGGCGGCCAAGGGCGCCGTCGACACGCTGACCGTCGGCCTGGCCAAGGAGGTCGCGGCGGACGGCATCCGCGTCAACGCCGTTGCCCCGGGCGTCATCTGGACCGAGTTCCACGCGGACCCGGAGCGCCCCGCGAAGCTCGCCGACGGCATTCCGATGGGGCGCTCGGGCCATCCGGAGGAGATCGCGGCGGCCGTCTCCTGGCTGCTCTCCGCCGACGCCTCCTATGCGACGGGCACGGTCCTGCGGGTCGCGGGCGGCCGCTGACCGCGGCGGCCGGGTGGCCCGGGGCCGGGTGGCCAGGGGCGACCCCTCGTAATCTGGACGCATGATCAGTGGAGAGGTCTCCCTCACGTCAGACGTCCTCATACGGCCGGTCACGCTCGACGACGCGGACGCGCTCGCCCGCGCCTACC
Organism: Streptomyces kanamyceticus; assembly: GCF_008704495.1. NCBI lineage: Bacteria > Bacillati > Actinomycetota > Actinomycetes > Kitasatosporales > Streptomycetaceae > Streptomyces > Streptomyces kanamyceticus. Next base: position 1,047,177 of record NZ_CP023699.1, on the reverse strand, counting down.
GGCGCAACCGCGCCCACCTCGAACCCTGGGACCCGGACCGGCCCGCCGCCTTCTTCACCGCACAGGGCCAGAGCGACCGGCTCCGGGTGCAGTTGGAGGAGGGCCGCGCGGGCCGGTCGGCGCACTGGGTGCTCGTCGGTGGCGGTGAGATCCTCGGGCACGCCGCCCTGTCGAACATCGTGCTCGGCCCGGTCCGCAGCGGGAACCTCGGCTACTGGATCGACGCCGGGCACGTGGGCAGGGGCCTGGCGTCCGCCGCGGCGAACGTCGTCTGCGAGGCCGCCGAGAGCCAACTGGCCCTGCACCGCGTCGAGGCGGGCACGCTCCTGCACAACACCGCGTCGCAGCGCGTGCTCACCAAGTGCGGCTTCGAGGAGTACGGCGTCGCGCCGGGCTTCCTGTACATCCAGGGCGCCTGGCGCGACCACCGCCTCTTCCAGCTGATCCTCAACGACCGCCCCGCGTAAGGCGATCGGCGAGGGCGCTCAGACGATGCCCTCGGCGACCTCGGCCTGCTCGCGGTCCGAGCCGTACGCCTGCGGAGTGCTGTAAGAGCGACGCGCCACGAACCACCACACGGTGGCCAGGATCAGCACCACGGCGAGCGCGATCGAGGCGTAGTTCATCGACTGGACGGTGACGGGCGAGGCCTGCGGCAGGCAGAACAGGACCGTCACGAACGCCACCCAGACCACCGCGATCCAGCCGATCGGCTTGCTCCAGCGGCCCAGGTTCCACGGGCCCTGCTGGAAGCGGTCGCCCGCGCGCAGGCGCAGGAAGATCGGGATGGCGTAGGCGGGCGTGATGCCGATGACGTTGATGGCGGTCACGGCCGTGTACGCGGTCGTCGAGTAGAGGGACGGCAGGGCGATCACCGCGGCCAGGCCCACCGAGAGCCACACCGCGGGCACCGGGACCTGGGTGCGGGAGCTGACCTTGCGCCAGATCGCGGATCCTGGCAGCGCGTTGTCGCGGGAGAAGGCGAACACCATGCGGCTCGCCGCGGCCGTCTCGGCGTTGCCGCAGAACAGCTGCGCCACGATCACGATGAGCAGCAGCGCCGTCGCGCCGGACTCGCCGATCGCGTCGATCATGATCTGCGCGGGCGGCACGCCGGTGTCGGTCTTCATCGTGCCCGTGTAGTCCTGAATGGCGAAGGTGAGCCCGGCCAGCAGCACGAAACCGGCGATCCAGGAGGCCCAGATGGCCCGCACGATGCCGCGCGCCGCGGACACCGACGCGTTGGAGGTCTCCTCCGAGAGGTGCGCGGAGGCGTCGTACCCGGAGAACGTGTACTGGGCGAGGAGCAGGCCGATCGCGGTGACGTAGAGCGGGTTCTCCCAGCCGGTGCCGTTGTAGAACTCGCCGAAGACGAACGACGGCGACTGATGGTGGTCGGGCACGATCGCGAGGACGCCGACGATGATGGTGACACCGGCCACGTGCCACCACACGCTGATCGAGTTGAGCAGACTGACCAGGCGTACGTTGAAGAGGTTCAGGACGGCGTGCAGGAACAGGATGCAGAGGAAGATCAGGAAGGTCTTCTCGGCCGTCGGCGTGAAGCCGAACTTCAGATTCAGGAACGCGCCGGTGAACAGGGCCGCGCCGTAGTCGATGCCCGCTATCGCGCCGAGCAGGCCGAGCAGGTTCAGCCAGCCCGTGTACCAGCCCCAGCGGCGCCCGCCGAGCCGGTCGGCCATGTAGTAGAGCGCCCCCGACGTCGGGTACGCACTGGTCACCTCGGCCAGCGCGAGGCCCACGCAGAGGACGAAGAGGCCGACGCCCGCCCAGCCCCAGAGCATCACGGCCGGGCCGCCGGTGCCCAGGCCGAAGCCGTACAGCGTCATGCAGCCGGACAGGATGGAGATCACCGAGAAGCTGATGGCGAAGTTGCCGAAACCGCCCATGCGGCGGGCGAGTACGGGTTGGTAGCCGAGCTCTCTGAGCCGTTCCTCCTCGTCCTGGCGTGGCACGGGAATGGAACTCGACCAGGTGGTGCGGGACACGGAACTACCTCCGGTGGAGATGAAGTTGGGGAGCGGGGGACCGGTGGCCGGGCCTGGGGCTAGCCCGGGGCGCGGGAGGCGTTGGAGCAGCGGGCGCGGGCCTGGACGAAGACCTCGGCGGCCGCGTCCGCGTCGCCGGGCGAGCGGGTGCGGTAGGTCCAGGGCACGACGGTGAAGAACGGGTCCATGGCCTCGAACACCCGTAACGCGTCCTGGAATTGGTGCGCTCCCCACAGCGCGTGCGCGAGGTGGTTGAGGTCGAGGAGCGAGGTCGCGGCGGGCGGCACGTAGTCGAACCACAGCTGCAGGGCGCGCAGCGCGCCGCGCGTGGAGTCCTCGGAGATCCAGTGCAGGTCGAGCGCGCGCTCGCCGCCGCCCTCCCTGCGGTAGCGCTCGACGCGCACATAGAGCGGGAGCAGGTGCAGCGAGGAACCCGCGGGGGCGCCCGCCGACGCCCACTGCACGAAGTTGTACGCCTCCGTGAGCGGCCCGTCGGGCCTGCGCCCGTACACGAACTGGAGCATCCGGTGGTAGGCCTCGCGATTGCCGGGATCGCGCTTGTCGGCCTCGCCGAGCAGGTGCCAGGGCCCGGGGAAGAGCATCGGCTCCGGCGGCGCCACGCGGTGCTCGTCCCACCGCTGGCCCTCGTCGAGCCGGGCGAGCGCGAGCAGACAGACCCAGGGGACCGGGTCCTCGGGCGACATCGACGACGCGGTTCCGCAGGCCGAAACCGCCTCGCGCCACAGGTCGTTGGTCTGCCGGTGCCCGGCGCGGTGGGCGCGCAGGGCGCGTTCGACCGCGACCCGGGCGTACAGGACGGCCGCGGACGCGCTGTGCGGCTCCTCGGCGCGCCAGGCGCGCACCACGTCGGATCCCGCGACGGCCGCCGCGAGGATCTGGGTGCGCTGGGTCCACAGTCCCCAGTCGGGTGTTTCGGTGAGCAGGTTGCGCGTGGACACCCAGCGGCCGGCCCTGAGGTCCTGGAGTACGGCACGCAGGGCTTCGTCGTGGCCCGCCGGGTGGTACACCGGGCGGCCTAACGGCATGGGCATGAGTCCTCGGTCGGGGAGAAAGGGGGAAAGGGGGAAGAGGAGGCGGGGGAGTGAACCGTCCTGTTGTCGGGGTGCGTTGATGATGTTGTTCGGCGCACAGTGTAGAGCTGACAGTTCCGGTTTCCAGGACCGTGCGTGGATGTTTTCCGTTCAGAACTGTCAAACCGGCGCGCCGAAACGGCATTTGACGAACAGTCAGTGTCGATACGTGGGCTTTGAGCTGTACTTAACCCTTCTTGGCCCGTTCATGGGTAAGCCTTGACGCCCTCGGGCGCCCTGTAGCAGTCTTCCGCGGTGATCACCTACGAGCGGACCGCCGGGCGCGACGGGCCCGTGCTCGCCGTCGACCAGGGCACATCGGGCACCAAGGCCCTCGTCGTCTGCCCGGAGCGCGGTGTGATCGGCTCGGGCGAGGCGCCGGTACGCCCCCGCCACCTGCCGGGCGGCCTGGTCGAGGTCGACCCCGCCGAACTCCACTCCTCCGTCGTCGACGCCGGACGCCGCGCGCTGGCCGACGCCGGTGAACCGGTCGCGGCCGTCGGCCTCGCCAACCAGGGCGAGACGGTGCTCGCCTGGGACCCGGAGACCGGCGAACCGCTCACCGACGCCCTCGTGTGGCAGGACCGCCGCGCGGAGTCGGTCTGCGCGGAACTGGCCCCGCACGCTGACGAGTTGCGGGAGCTCACGGGCCTGCCGCTCGACCCGTACTTCGCCGCCCCCAAGATGGCGTGGATACGCCGCCACCTCACCCGGCGCGGCGTGGTCACCACCAGCGACGCCTGGCTGGTCCACCGGCTCACCGGCGCGTACGTCACCGACGCCGCGACGGCGGGCCGCACCCAGCTCCTCGATCTCGACACCGTCAGCTGGTCGCCGCGCGCCCTCGACCTCTATGGACTCGCCGACGAACGGCTGCCCCGCGTCGTCGACGCCGCGGGCCCGGTCGGCACGACCACCGCGTTCGGGCCCGAACTCCCGCTCACCGGGCTCCTGGTGGACCAGCAGGCCGCACTCCTCGCCCAGGACGTGACCGATCCCGGCAGCGCCAAGTGCACCTACGGCACCGGCGCTTTCCTGCTCGCCCAGACCGGCGCGCGGCCCCTGCGCGGCACATCGGGCCTGGTCAGCTGTGTCGCCTGGCGGCTCGCTGGGGAGAGCAGCTACTGCCTCGACGGACAGGTCTACACCGCCGCGTCCGCCGTCCGCTGGCTCACCGACCTCGGTGTGCTCACGGGTGCCGCGGACCTCGACCCGGTCGGCTCCACCGTGCCGGACGCGGGAGGCGTCACCTTCGTGCCCGCGCTCGCCGGGCTCGCGGCACCCTGGTGGCGCGGCGACCTGCGCGGCTCGCTCACCGGCCTCGGCCTCGACACCACCCCGGGGCACCTGGTCCGCGCCCTGTGCGAGGGCATCGCGGCCCAGGTCGCCGAGCTCGCCGACGCGGTCGCCGCCGACCTGGGTGAGCCCCTGAAGAGCCTGCGCGTCGACGGCGGCCTGACGCGCTCGTCACTGCTCATGCAGACCCAGGCGGACCTGCTCCAACTGCCCGTCGAGGTCTCCGCGTTGCCGGACGTCACCGCGCTCGGCGCTGCCGCCGTCGCCAGGATGGGCCTCGACCCCGCGCTGCCGCTCGGCGACGCGATCCCCGCGTGGCGGCCCGCCGCCGTGTACGAGCCGCGCATCAGCGCGGCGTCGGCCGCCGAACGGCTCGACGGCTTCCGCGCGGCGGTGGCGACGCTCGTCGAACGGCCGCCGTCATGACGTCGATTCCTCCCTTCCCGCCGGGCGGCGGCACGACCGTGACCAGGGGCGGCGCGCTGCCCGACGTGACGTACGACGTGACCGTCGTCGGCGCCGGAGTGGTCGGCTGCGCCATCGCGCGCGAACTCGCCGCGCGCCCCGGCCTGCGGGTCGCGCTGGTCGACGCGTCGAACGACGTCGGCGACGGCACGTCGAAGGCGAACACGGCCATCCTGCACACCGGCTTCGACGCCGTGCCCGGCTCCCTGGAGGCCCGCCTCGTCCGCGAGGGCAGCCGACTGCTCGCCGCGTACGCCGCCGGGTCCGGCATCCCCGTCGAACCGGTCGGCGCCCTGCTCGTCGCCTGGGACCAGGAACAACTCGACGCGTTGCCCGCGCTGTTGGCGAAGGCGGAGCGCAACGGCTACGACGCCGCGCGGATCATCGGCCCCGAAGAGGTCAGGACCCGGGAACCGCACCTCGGCCCCGGCGCCCTCGGCGCGCTCGACGTACCCGGCGAGAGCGTCATCTGCCCCTGGACGACCGTCCTCGCCTATGCGACACAGGCGGTACGCGCGGGTGTGGACCTGCACCTCAACTGCCGGGTGAACACGGTCGATCCATCCGATGACGACCTGCACGTGCTCGGTACGGAACGAGGAGCCCTGCGCACCCGCTGGCTCGTGAACGCCGCGGGACTGCACGCGGACACCGTCGACCGCCTGCTCGGCCACCACGACTTCACCGTCACCCCGCGCAGGGGCCAGCTCATCGTCTACGACAAGCTCGCCCGCGACCTGGTGCGCCACATCCTGCTGCCCGTCCCCACCGCACTCGGCAAGGGCGTCCTGGTCGCCCCGACCGTGTACGGGAACGTCCTGCTGGGGCCCACCGCCGAGGACCTCGACGACAAGTCGGCCACCGGGTCGACCGCCGAAGGCATCGCCACCCTGCGCGAGAAGGGCCGCAGGATCCTGCCCGAGCTGCTCGACGAGGAGGTCACCGCCGTGTACGCGGGCCTGCGCGCCGCCACCGAGCACGACGACTACCGCATCCGCGCCGATCCCGGGCGGCGGGCCCTCACGGTCGGCGGCATCCGCTCGACGGGCCTCACCGCCTCCCTGGCCATCGCCGCGTACGCCGCCGAACTCCTCGACGACGCGGGCGCGGACCTGCCCGCCGCCGGTGCCCTGCCGCCCGTCCGCATGCCCAACCTCGGCGAGGCGTTCCCACGCCCCTACCAGCGCGCGGACCTCATCGCCGCAGACCCCGCGTACGGCACCGTCGTCTGCCACTGCGAGCGGGTGACGCGCGGTGAGATCAGGGACGCGCTCTCCGCCACCGTGCCGCCGGGCTCGCTGGAGGGCCTTCGGCGCAGGACGCGGGCGCGCGGCGGGCGGTGCCAGGGCTTCCACTGCGGGGCCGACGTGCGAGAACTCTTCGAGCGCGGGGCGGAGTTGAGGGACTGATGAGGCGCGAACGGATCGTCGACGTCCTGGTCGTAGGCGCGGGCCCCGCGGGCCTGGCAGCGGCGGCGGTGCTCGCCTCGCTGGGAGCGGGCGAGATCGAGGTGCTCGACCGCGAGCCGCGGGCGGGCGGCATGCCGCGCCACTGCCATCACGGCGGGTTCGGCCCTCTGGGGCTCGAAGGACCCGGCTTCGCCGAGCGGTGGGTGCGGGCCGCCGAACGGAGCGGCGCGGTGCTGCGCACCGGCGTCACCGTCACGAACTGGGCCGGGCCGCTCACCCTGGACACCACGAGCCCGCGAGGCCTTGAGCGGATCACCGCCCGCGCCGTCGTCCTCGCCACGGGCGCGCGCGAACGGCCCCGCGCGGCGCGCCTGGTACCGGGTGCCAGGCCCGCCGGTGTCCTGACCACGGGCGAGTTCCTTCGCGCCGTGCACGTCCACCGGCAGCGCGTCGGCACCCGGGCCGTCGTGGTCGGCGCCGAGTCCGTGAGCTTCGCGGCCCTGGACGCCCTGCGGCTCGCGGGCGTCGATGTCGCCGCCCTGGTCACCGAGCACCCGCGCCACCAGACCTCACCCGTCCGCGCCCTCGACGCCAGGCTGCGGCGCGGCGTGCCCCTGCTCACCGGGGCCACCGTGACCGAACTCCTCGGCCGCGGCCGTGTGTCCGGGGTCAGGCTCGCGCACCGGGACGGCAGGACGGCGCACGTCCCCTGCGACACGGTCGTCTTCACCGGCGACTTCGTACCCGAACACGAACTGGCCAGGCGCGGAGGCCTGTTGCTCGACCCCGGCACCAGGGGCCCCGCGATCGACGGCGCCTTCCGCACCGCCAGGCGCGGAGTCTTCGCGGTCGGCAATCTGCTGCACGCCGTCGAACCGGCCCGCGCGGTGGCCCGCGAGGGCGCGGCTGCCGGGACCGCCGTGCGGCGCTACCTCGCCGACGGCGACTGGCCGTCCGCGTCCGTGCCGCTGCGGGTCGCCGCCCCGCTCGTCTGGGTCGCGCCGAACCTCGTGACCCCGGACGAGCCGCTGCCGTACGGCGGGCGGTTCGCCCTGCGCACGGCGGAGTTCGTCGGCCGCGCGCCGCTGGTGATCACCCAGGACGGCCGGACTCTCCACCACGCCCGCCTGCCACGCCCACCGGTCCCGAACCGGCCGTTCCACATCGGCGGGGAGTGGGCGGCGCGGGTACGGGCTGACGGGGGTCCGGTGCGGGTGGATCTCTTCGAGGGTGCTCCGGGGTGAGGGAGCCGTGATGTCGCCATCACTTGGCATGATGCCGGTCATGGTGAGAACACGGCGCATCGAGGGCTTCTCCGAGACCGGTCGGCCGGTTTCCACCCCGACCACCAAGTTCGGCGGCCAGCCCGTGTGGCTGACAGACCCGCAGTGGCCGATCAGCGCGGCATGGGACCGGCCGATGCGGTTCGTCGGCCAGATCGAGTTGGGCCCGGTCCTCGGAGCGGCCGGCCACGGGAAGATGGCCTACGTCTTCGTGACCCATGCCGACCACGAGGAGGAGTACGACTCCCTGATGCGGACCCTCGCGGCGGCCGGGCCGGTGAAAATGACCCTGATGGACCTGCTGCCGCCCCACGACGGCGAGGGGGAGGTCCTGTCCCGGCCGGTCACCGAGGCGGCCGACGCCTTCCGCGCGGCTCTCGACGGCGCGCTCCACCGCGCCCAGGCTGCTGGTGCCGCACGGCCCGAGGTCACCGGAGACGACGTCTCCCTCCTCCTTCGTGCCCTCGCGTACGCCACGGACGTCAGCGAAGGTGAAGCGCTCGACCGGGCCGTGGGCATCGTCCTGGACGGCCTCGGCGTACCGCGCTAAGCCCGCATCGCGCTTGCTGATGGCTTCGGCCGAGTCGGACGTGAAAGGACGCTGTCCGTCAGCTGATCGGACTCGCCAGGGTGCGTCCCTGGCCTCCGCGCTTGCGCGGCGCGAGCCAGCGAGGCCCCCTCGCCCGACGCGTGCGCCGAGTTACCGACAGGAGCCCCTTCCCACACCCCCGTCCCCCGCATAGACTCCAAAACTAGCACCGCTAATTTAAGCAGCGGGACCACCGCAGAACGATCCGGAGCCGTATCGTGCGCACCGTCCACTTCGCCGCCGCCCGCCGCACCCCCATCGGCAAGCTCCGCGGCGCCCTCTCCACCGTTCGCCCCGACGACCTCGCCGCGGGCGTCGTGCGCGGCCTCATCGCCGACATCCCGCAGTTGGATCCCGCCCGGATCGACGACGTCTACTGGGGCGCCGCCAACCAGGCGGGCGAGGACAACCGGAACGTGGCCCGGATGGCCGCGCTCCTCGCCGGTCTCCCGGAGTCCGTGCCGGGCGCGACCGTCAACCGTCTATGCGCCTCCGGCCTCGAAGCCGTCACCACCGCCGCGCGCACCATCGCGGCAGGGGAGGCCGAGGTCGTCATCGCGGGCGGCTCCGAGTCGATGAGCCGCGCGCCCTTCGTGCTGCCCCGGCCCGACGAGGCGCTGCCGCACCGCATGGAGACCGCCGACACCCGCCTCGGCTGGCGTCTGACGAACGCCAAGATGCGGGAGCTGCACGGCGTCCTCGCCATGGGGGAGACCGCGGAGGAGGTCGCCGAGCGCTACGGAGTGCCGCGCGAGCGCCAGGACGCCTTCGCCCTGCGCAGCCACCAGCGCGCGGCCGCCGCCCGCAAGGACGGCCACTTCGACGACGAACTGCTGCCCGTCACCCGCCCGGACGGCATCGTCGTGGACACCGACGAGTGCGTGCGCGAGGACACCTCGTACGAGAAGCTGAGCGGCCTGCGGCCCGTGTTCCGCGAGGGCGGCACGGTCACGGCGGGCAACGCGTCGCCGATGAACGACGGCGCGGCGGGTCTGCTGCTCGTCAGCGAGGAGGCCCTCGACGAACTGGGCCTGGAGTCCCTCGGCCGGTACGCGGCCGGGGCATCGGCGGGTGTGCACCCCGACGTCATGGGCATCGGCCCCGTGCCCGCCACGCGCAAGGCGCTCGACCGCGTCGGCTGGAGCGTCGGGGACCTCCAGGAGGCCGAGTTCAACGAGGCGTTCGCCGCCCAGGCGCTGGCCTGCGTGGACGCCATCGGCATCGATCCCGAGCTGGTGAACCCCTCGGGCGGCGCCATCGCGCTCGGCCACCCGCTCGGCTGCTCCGGTGCCCGCATCCTCACCACGCTGCTCCACCGGATGCGCCGCACGGGCGCCACCCGGGGCCTGGCCACCATGTGCGTCGGCGTCGGCCAGGGCAGCGCGCTGCTCGTCGAGCGCGACTGACCCGTCGACCCCGTCGGCCCTGTGGTGCCCGCCTCCGCCGGGCGGGCACCACCGCCGAGCCGCAGAACGATCCACCGCAGGCCGCAGCCCGCACGGAAACGGAGCACCCCCCATGGCAACGCTGTCCCTCGCCGCGATCCTCGCCGAGCCCGCACGCCGCAACCCGGACCGCACCGCTCTCGTCGAAGGCGAACTCCGCCTCTCTTTCAAGGAGATGTGGCGCGCGGCGCGCGGTCAGGCAGCGGCCCTCGTGGGGCTCGGGGTGCGGCCGGGGGACCGCGTGGCCCTGCTGGCGCCCAACACCACCGAGTTCCCGACGGCCTACTACGCGATCCTCGCCGCGGGCGGAGTCGTCGTCCCCGTACACCTGTTGCTCTCCGCGGAGGAGGTCGAGCACGTGCTGCGGGACAGCGGCGCGACCCTGCTCCTGTGCCATCCCGCGCAGGCGGCGACGGGCGGCGCGGCCGCCGAGGCCACCGGGGTGCGCATGCTGGACCTGGGCGCGCGGGGTGAGTTGGCGGCGCTCGCGCGCGAGAGCGAGCCGCTCGCGTCGTACGTCACCAGGGAGGCGGACGACCCGGCCGTCGTCTTCTACACCAGCGGCACCACAGGCGTCCCCAAGGGCGCCGTGCTCAGCCACTTCAACCTGGTGATGAACGCGACGGTCAACGCCTTCGACGCCAACGACATCCGCCCCGACGACATCGCGCTGGGCGCGCTGCCGCTCTTCCACGCCTTCGGCCAGACCGTCTCCATGAACTCGACCTGGCGGGCGGGCGCCACGCTCGTCCTGCTGCCGCGCTTCGACGCGGCGCGCGCCATCGAGCTGATGGTGGCGGAGGGCGTCAACACCTTCCACGGCGTGCCCACCATGTTCGTCGGCCTGGTGGCCGCCGCCGCGGCAGCCGCCGAGCTGCCCCGGCTGCGGATCTGCATCTCCGGCGGCGCCTCGCTGCCCGTCGCCGTGCTCGAAAGCTTCGAGAAGGCCTTCGGCACGCCCGTGTACGAGGGGTACGGGCTCTCCGAGACCTCCCCGACGGCATCCGTCAACCAGCCCGACTTCGGCACCAAGGCGGGCAGCATCGGCCACCCGCTGTGGGGCGTCGACGTGGAGATCGCCCGCGCCGAGGTCGACGACCGGGTCGAACTCCTGCCCATCGGTGAGCTCGGCGAGGTCGTCGTCCGTGGCCACAACGTCTTCTCCGGTTATCTGGGCAGGCCGGAGGCGAGCGCGCAGGCGCTGGTCGACGGCTGGTTCCGCACCGGCGATCTGGGCACCAAGGACGACGACGGCTTCCTGGCCATCGTCGACCGCAAGAAGGACGTCATCATCCGCGGCGGCTTCAACGTCTACCCGCGCGAGGTCGAGGAGGTCCTCGTCCGCCACCCGGACGTCGCCCAGGTCGCCGTGATCGGCCTGCCCGACCCGGTGCACGGCGAGGAGGTCTGCGCGGTCGTCGTCGCGGCACCCGGCGCCTCACCTGACCCGGCGGGGATCGTCGCCTGGTCCAAGGAGCACCTGGGCAAGCACAAGTACCCGCGCCGCGTGGAGGTCACCGACGCGCTGCCGCTCGGCCCCAGCATGAAGGTCCTCAAGAGGGAGCTGCGCGCCGCCTACGCCGCTTCCTGAGCGTCCCGGAAGCCGCCCGCGGCGACCGCGGCCTCGACGAAGGAGGCGACGAGCGGGCGCTGGTCGAGCCGTGACCACGCGATGACCATCTGGTTGGGCGGCGCGTCGACCACCGGCCGGTACACCAGGCCGGGGTGTGCGGGCTCGGTGAGCGAGCGGGGCAGCACGGCGACCGTGCGCCCCACCATGATCAGCTGAATCAGCTGCGGCACGTCCGACACCTCGGGCCCGCTCCCCTCGTCGACCACCCCCGCGCGGGGCACGCCCTTCCAGCGCGGCAGCGTCTCGCCGTCGAGATCGGCCAGGCGCAGCTCGTCGCGGGCGGCGAGCCGGTGCCCGACCGGCAGGATCGCGACGCGCCCCTCCACCGCGAGCGTCCGGTGGTCGAGGCCGGTGAGATCGTCGAACGGCGCGTACAGGAGCGCCACATCGGCCCGGCCGTCGCGCACGTGGTCGGCCCGGTCGGTGGCCCCGCCGAAGAGGATGTCGACCCGGCGCGCATCGGGCGTCCTGGCGTACTCGGCGAGGATCCCCGACAGCAGGTTCGCGTCGCCGCCCGGCTTGATCACCAGGCGGAGCCGCGCCTGCGCGTCCCCGGCCCGGCGCGCGCTGCGGGCCGCGGCACCGACCGCGTTGAGCGCGTGCCGACCGTGCCGCAGCAGCGCCTCGCCCGCCGGGGTGAGCGAGACGTGACGGCTCGTACGGACGAGGAGGGGAACGCCGAGGCGGGACTCGATGCGCCGGATCGCCTTGGACAGCGCGGGCTGCGCGATGGCCAGGCGCTCGGCGGCCCGGCCGAAGTGCAGCTCCTCGGCGACCGCGATGAAGTACTCGAGCTCCCGTGTCTCCAGTTCAGCCATGGCACAAGGGTAACGGCGATCGATGCCTGTGGTTCATCGCCGATGAGCGAACGGGTCTTGGACCCCGGCGCCGTCCCGGGGCTTCAATGGAGGCATGATCCAGCACACGATGATCGTCTCGTTCGACTCCGACGTCCCGGAAACGGAACTGCATCAATACCTCAAGGACATCGAAAGCCTGATGATGGGCTCCGGCCGTGTCGAGTCGTTCTCGGCCCGCCAGCACATCCGGGTGCCCGGTGACGACCACAGCCCGCTCTTCGTGGCCACCGTGATCGTCCAGCTCGATCTCGCCGACCTCGACGCGCTGAACGCCGTCTTCGACATGCCCGGGATCATGGAGATCAGCAAGCGCTGGCAGGCCCGCTACCCCTACAAGGTCGTCTGGGCGAACCACGAAGCACTCTGACCGCCCGGCGTCACGGGCGACGTCACGCCGATAGGCGGCGCCACGGGGATAGTTGGGCCTAGCATGTGTTTCCGGCATGGACATATCACTGTGGGACATCACGCCGGGACAGTTCGCCGCGCTCGCCGCGGCGGCGATGCTCGTCGGCTTCTCGAAGACGGCCGTCAGCGGGGCCAACACCATCAGCCTCGCGGTCTTCGCGGCCGTCCTGCCCGCCCGCGCGTCGACCGGGGTCCTGCTCCCCATCCTGATCGCGGGCGACGTCCTCGCCGTGCTCACCTACCGAAGGCACGCCCACTGGCCCACCCTGTGGCGGCTGTTCCCCGCGGTCGCCGCGGGGGTGGTCGTGGGCACCGTCTTCCTCGTGTGGGCCGACGATTCCGTGATGCGTACGTCGATCGGGGCGATCCTGCTGCTCATGGCGGGCGTCACGATCGCGCGCCGCAGAGCCGCGGCCCGCGCGGAACCGTCGGACGACGGCTCAGGGGGAAGCCGCCTCAAGGCCCCCTCCTACGGCGTACTCGGCGGCTTCACCACCATGGTCGCCAACGCGGGCGGCCCTGTGATGTCGATGTATCTCCTGTCGGCGGGCTTCCGGAAGCTGGGATTCCTGGGCACGTCCGCGTGGTTCTTCCTGATCGTCAACACGTCCAAGGTGCCGTTCAGCGTGGGCCTCGGCCTGATCGACGCCCACTCGCTGCTCCTGGACGCGGCCCTGGTGCTCTTCGTGGTGCCGGGCGCGGTCCTCGGGAGGTACGCCGTGCACCGCATCAACCAGCGCCTCTTCGAACAGCTGGTGATCGGCGCGACCGTCCTTGGCGGACTGCAGCTCCTGCTGCGCTGAGGCGCGGGCGCCCGCTCAGCGCGAGCCGACCGAGGCCCCGGCCGTCTCCGGGGAGAGCCCGTGCTCCAGGTCCTCGGCGAGCAGCCGCTTGGCGATCGAGTCGAGGGCCACGGTGAGCTCCTTGTCCGGCGGCCTGCCGAGGTCCTTCTCGATCTCCTGGCCGAGCCACCCCGACCAGGCCCCCGAGATGACCTCCGCCTCGCGCTCGCCTGCGGACGTGAGCGAGAAGTACGTGCCGGTGCGGGTCAGATAGCCCTCGTCGACCATGCGGTCGAAGACCGGCACGAGAACCTCGGGCGGAATCCTGCGCCGGGCCCCGATGAGACCGAGACTGGCGTGTCCGACCATCCGGGTGAAGAGCGACACCTGCATCACCGCCCAGGCGCCCGCGATGTCCAGGCGGGTGTCGGAGCTCCTGATGATGCCGCGCGCGGTGTCCATGCCGACGTTGCGGATGATGTTCGCGACGCCCCGCTCAAGGAGGTGCCCCGAGTCTCCGCTGGTCGGCTGCGCGAAGCCCTCGCCCATGTCGGGGGCGCCCATCCGGGCGCTGTCGCGCAGCTCGACCTGTTTGAGGAAGAGGGCCACGACGAACCCGATGAGCGCGACGGGAACGGTCCACAGGAAGACCGTGTGCAGGGTGTCCGCGTACGCCTTGACGATGGGCGCGGCCGCCGCCGCGGGCAGCTCGTGCAGCCCCTCCGGACTCTGGGCCGCCTTCCCGACCGCGGCCGGATCACCGCCCCCGGCCCGGACGGCCGCGCCGACCCCGTCCTTCAGGTTCGGCGCGAGCGTATTGGCGTAGATCGTGCCGAACACGGCCGTGCCGAAGGAACTGCCCAGCGTACGGAAGAAGGTGACGCCGGACGTGGCGGTGCCCAGATCGGTGTACGGGACGGTGTTCTGCACGGCGATCGTCAGCACCTGCATGCACAGGCCGATGCCGGTGCCGAGCACGAACATGTACAGGGACTCCAGCCAGGTGCTCGTGGCGCTGCCCATCAGCGAGAGCAGATAGAGCCCGAGCGCCATCACCAGCGCGCCGACGATCGGGAAGATGCGGTACGTGCCGGTCTTGCTGACCACGTTGCCGCTGAAGATGGACGCGATGAGCAGACCGATCACCATGGGCAGCGTGCGTACGCCCGAGATGGTGGCCGAGTCCCCGTCCACGTACTGGAGATAGGTCGGCAGGAACGTCATCGCGCCGAGCATGGCGAAGCCCACGATGAAGCTGAGGATCGAGCAGACCGTGAAGACGGGATTGGCGAAGAGCCGCATCGGCAGCATCGGTTCGGCGGCCCGCGTCTCGACGACGCAGAACAGCGCGAGCGCGAGCACGCCGCCGACGAAGAGAGCGATGATGGTCGGCGACCCCCACGCGTACTGATTGCCGCCCCAGCTCGTCGCCAGGATCAGCGCGCTCGCGCCCACCGCGACGAGCGCGATGCCCAGGTAGTCGATGACGGGCCGCACCGCCGACTTCACGACGGGGATGGTCCTGGCGGCCGCGATGACCACGACGATCGCGATGGGCACGTTGACGTAGAACGCCCAGCGCCAGCTCAGATGGTCCGTGAAGAGCCCGCCGAGCAGCGGCCCGATCACCGTGGACACCCCGAACACGGCGCCGATCGCACCCTGGTACTTGCCGCGCTCGCGCAGCGGGATGACGTCCGCGATCAGCGCCATGGACGTCACCATCAGGCCGCCCGCGCCGATGCCCTGCATCGCCCGCCAGGCGATGAGCAGCGTCATGTTCGTCGACAGGCCGCACAGGAAGGACCCGGTGATGAAGATGATCGCCGAGAGCTGGAAGACGACCTTTCGCCCGAACAGGTCACCGAACTTGCCGACCAGGACCGTCGCGACGGTCTCCGCGAGCAGATACGAGGTGACGACCCACGACATGTGCTCGGCCCCGCCAAGGTCCGACACGATGGTGGGCAGCGCGGTGCCGACGATGGTCTGGTCGAGGGCGGCGAGCAGCATGCCCAGCATGATCGTCACGAAGACGACGTTGCGGCGGCGCCGGTCCAGGACGGGCGGCGCCTGCGGCTGCGCCGCGGCGGGAGCGGAACCGGCGGCCGACTGATCGGTGGTGGTCACACGGCCACCCTCACACCGGGACGTGACCTGTGCATGCGGGGTGAGGCCGGTTCGGTGACGGGGCGGGCCGGGGGCCTTGAGCCGTCCGGACCGTCACCACTCACCAGGAGTGGCTCCGCCCCGGTAGCCGTCGGGGTCCTCCGCGAGGACGGAGCGGCGCTACTCCGGGTTGCCCCCTCGCAGGCGCGGTGCGTGGGACGCCGCGTCGATCGGGGCGGCATCCTCGGTGCTCTCGCTGTTCTCGGTGACGTGGGCGGACAACGCCCGTGCCCACGCGGCGAGTTCGGGGACGTCGATGCCGTACGGCCGAGGCAGGCCACTCGTCGCGCTCCAGTCGGAGACGGCCGTCGCGCCCCGGAGCAGCAGCCTGGCGCCGCCCTTCGTGTTGCCGCGCGCCGAGTGCGTCAGCCCCACGGCGAGCTGGGCCAGGCCCTTCCACAGGCCGCGCTCCGTCTCGGGGCCCGTCTTCCACGCGTCCTCGAAGACCTCGTGCGCGTGGAAGGGCCGCCCCGCGTCCAACAGGGCCTGTGCCTCCGCGACGGACTCGTCGGGCGTGCGCACGACGCCCTCCGGTTGCCGGGCGACGCCGTCCCTGCCGTACGGCAACGGGCGCCCGAGTCCGTCGCGCGGCCGCTGGTTGCGGGCCCTGCCCTCCTCGTCACGGTCCCGCTCGCGGCCACGGTCTTGGGGTCCAGGTGCGGTGCTCATACGGCGATTGTCGCGCGTACCTGACGGCGGTCACCGGGGATCGGAGCACCCTCGGGCGTGGGGTAGAGTTCTTCTTGTGATCACGCGGAGCACCGCGAAGAACACACCGGGACGTGGCGCAGCTTGGTAGCGCACTTGACTGGGGGTCAAGGGGTCGCAGGTTCAAATCCTGTCGTCCCGACTCGTAAGAGTCGCAGGTCAGGGGCGGCTTCGGAGAATTCCGAAGCCGCCCTTTGATCATTTCTGGGGACCAGTTGGGGACCATCGTTCCTTGACCGGTGTCAGCGGGTGAGGGCGGTTGGGCCGGGAAGGGAACGAGGGGCGCGCAGCACGCTGAGGTGCGCCGAGAGTGCCGTACCGGCGGCCGTGATCTTGTGGACGTCCGGGTGCAGGTAGCGCTGAGTGGTCGTCAGTGAACCGTGGCCGGCGATCCTGCGTAGTACGTGGATGGGGACTCCGGCGTCCGCGAGCCAGGTCAGTCCGGTGTAGCGGAGATCGTGGCGGCGCAGGTGCTCGTAGCCGAGCCGGGTGACGACCTCGTCCCAGTGTGTCGCGTCGCGTAGGACCGCGGTGGAGATGTGTCCCCCGCGTGGGCCGGTGAACAGTCGCGCGTCAGGGGCGGGGCCGGCGAAGAGGATGCGCTGGGCCACGAGCGGGCGGATCTCTTCGATGATGGGAACCTTCCGGGCGCGCTTGCCCTTGGTGCCCTTGTCGGTCAGTCCGCCGGGCGCGGGCGTGGTCTGGCGCTGTACCGTCCAGATCCACTGACTGGTGTCGATGTCTCCGACGCGGCACCCGGAGACTTCTCCGATCCGAGCGGCGGTGCTCGCGGCGAAGAGAACGACGTCGCCCCAGCCGCGGTACTGGTTGGAGGAGGCGGCCACAAGTGCCTCGGCCAATTGGACGAGCGTGTCCCAGTCGGGCAGGGCGAGGGGCCGTGGGTCGCGGAGTTCGTCCTCGGCCTGCTTGTGGAGCTTCTGCCAGCCGCTGACTCGGGCCGGGTTGACTTTGATGATGCCGTCGCGGACCGCCTGCTCCATGACGCGGACCAGAACGGCGATGGTGTTCTTGACCGTTGAGCGGCTGTGCTCGTCGACGATCCAGTTCTGCATGGTTCGGTCGACGACGCCGTTGGTGATCATCCGTACGGCGAGGTGGCCCAGGGCGGGGATCACGCGCACCCGCCATCCCGCGAGATATGGGTCGAGGGTCTTCAACTCCAGCCCGCGCAGAGCGAGATCCATGTTTGCGTCGCCGTATTCCGCGAGCTTCATAGTGGCCAGCGACGGGGACAGGCCGGCCTGCGCGGCCTCGATGATGTCCTGGAGCCACTCCTGCGCCTCGTCCTCGTCCGCCTTTCCCTCCGACAGGGACAGACGCCGCTTCGTAGCTGGATCGAACCAGCGGACACGCGCTCGATACGGATTGGGGCGATCGGGTCGATATTCGATGTCGGTGGAGAGCCGCACACCGACCGGAACAATGGCCTTCTTGGCCATCAGGCTTCTCGGCCCGGGACGGTC
The DNA here is from genome assembly GCF_008704495.1 of Streptomyces kanamyceticus. NCBI lineage: Bacteria > Bacillati > Actinomycetota > Actinomycetes > Kitasatosporales > Streptomycetaceae > Streptomyces > Streptomyces kanamyceticus. Next base: position 1,029,546 of record NZ_CP023699.1, on the reverse strand, counting down.
CGGTGGCTGTGGAGCCATTCCTCAACGTCGAGCGCGCTGTACATGAGAACGCGCTCCGAAAAGGAGACGAACGGCGGTCCCTGCGGTGGCCGAGCGGTGCGCCAGCGACGCAGAGTCGAGGCGTCCACGTGCAGGCAAGCGGCGAGGTCACTCGTCGAATACCAGGCGTTGGCCAGGAGGGACGAACGGCTGTCGTCTCGGACGGAGACAGCCTGGCTGGCTATGGCGTGCGCCGCGCCCTCCTTCTGCTTGCGCGGCTGACGATTTGTGGAATCTGTTATCGGTTCGGGAGGCAAGTGCGGTGGATCTCCGGGCGGTATGGAGCACCAAAGGGATACGGGAGAAGACCGTCGGCGACAGACGACACGACTCGCAAGCGGAGAACAGCGGGATTCCGGCTCCGCGGCGGCGGTAAGTTCTTGCTGATGGATCGATCCGCTGTGGTGCTCGGGGCGGACGTTGGACAACAATCATCTGCAGAAACGCCGGTTTGGCCAACCGTCGATGTGCGGCTATGTTCCCCTCGCTCACGACGAGATTGCCGGAGTGCGGATCCTAGGGGGCGACGAGATTCGTCGGGTGCGTCGACGATCGCGTACATGCTTGGCAAATTAGGTGCCGCGCCGGTTCATGCCTTCCCCATGACCCACCACGTGGAATGCGTCGCGATCCTTGAACCGGCCGCGAAGGGCTCCTGACCTGCAGTTTTGCCCGTGCGCATTATGTGCGGTGTGGGCGTTACGGGCGATATCTTGACGCTGAAATGACGCTCGTGACGCTCATTTGACGCTCGTCCTGATGGGGTGTCAGGTGGCGTGTGGGCAGGTCAGGTCCTGCCAGGTAGTGAGAGTTTCGATGGGCGCCGACGGTAGGTTGACGCTCTGCGGGAAGCGGCCGGTCGCTGCTCTGTAGATGTCGTGGGAGTCGATTCTCCCCACGCGCTCCCCAGCAGCTCGGATTCTCCCCAGATTTCCCCAGGGAACGTCGTTGTCGTGGGTGGCGGTGATGATGGATGCTTCACCGCCCTAGGCGCGCTGAGCTACGTGATGGCGGCGGCGGATTCAGCCCGACCAACACTGGACTTGGCCGACGTGGTGATCGGAACACCTCCACGCTGGTGGGGAGGACCCGGGCCCGAGCTCGGGCCCGGACTGCACGCCCGGAACACCCCCACGCTGGTGGGAAAGACTTAGGGTGCTCGATCAAGACGTGCGGCGTGTTCGGAACACCCCCACGCTGGCGGGGAGGACTGCGGTCCCCACGCTAGGCCCTGTCCGGCGGATCTTGTGACCGTCGAGGCTTCGGGTCGTTGGCTTGAGCATGGGGCGGGGAGATTTATCGGGCGCGGAGTGGGACCGGCTGACGTCGCATTTGCCGAAGTCCGGGCAGCGGGGTGGTCGTTGGGCCAGTCATCGCAGGGTCATCAACGGCATTCTGTATCGGTTGCGTACCGGGGTGCCGTGGCGGGATCTGCCGGTGCGTTTCGGTCCGTGGAAGACCGTGTACGAACGTCATAGACGCTGGTCGGCGGACGGCACGTGGGACGAGGTCTTCACGGCCGTGCTGGCCGACGCCGACGCGGAAGGCCGCATCGACTGGTCCATGGTGAGCGTCGACTCGACCTCCTGCCGGGCCCACCAGCACGCCGCCGGAGCCCTCAGGAGGGCGCCGCGAGTGCCGGGAAAAGATACACGCCCCGGCAGCACCGCCCCGACGAGGGACTCGGTCGCTCCCGGGGCGGCCTGACCTGCACGATCCACCTTGCCGGCGAAGGCGGATGCCGCCCGCTTGCCCTGCTCATCACTCCGGGCCGGTGGGGCGACGCCCCGCAGCTAATCCCGGTCATGGAACGCATCCGAGTGGGCCGCCTCGGTGGCGGTCACCCACGGACCCGGCCCGACCATCTCGGCGGCGACAAGGCGTACTCCTCCCGCCGCATTCGCCGATACCTGCGCAGACGCCAGATCAGGCACACGATCCCAGAGCCGCAGAACCAGCAGGCCAACCGCCAACGCCGAGGGAACAAGGGCGGACGACCCGCTGGCTTCGACAAGGCGATCTATAAACGGAGGAACGAAGTCGAGCGGACGATCAACGCCCTCAAAAACTCTCGGGCCGTCGCGACCAGATACGACAAGAGGGCCTACATCTTCCAAGGCGCCATCACCGTCGCAGCCGTCCGACTCTGGCTCCGAGCATGATCCGCCAGAGAGCTTAGACGCGAAGATCTTTACGGAAGACCGTGGAGCTGTGCCGGACGGTCATGCCCACTCGTAGATACAAATCGAGCGCGCCGGTGTCCGAGTGTGTCCCCAGGGTGCAGAAGCTGCGGCCCGCCCGGTGGAAGGCGTGAAACGTGTGGCGCAGCAGCAGGCGGGCGATGCCACGGCCGCGGTGGTCGTGGCGTACGGCAACCTGCTCGAGGTAGCCCTCGCCGGATCCGGGCACATCCAAAGCCAAGACAGCACCCACCAGTTGACTACCAGAAAAGGCCAGGGTCGACTGCGTAGGGGCGAACGCAGGCCGGTCGATGGTGTGTGTGGCCCACTCCTCGTACGCCTGGCGCCGCTCCTGCCACTCGTCGAACGCGTCCTGCACGAGGGCATGCGCGGCGGGCCCGTCGCCGACGCGGAACGGCCGAACCGTCACGCCCGTCAGCGGCTTGGGCACCGTGGGCTCGACCGGCATGGCGAACTCCAACTGCCAGGCCGTCACCAGCGGTTTGTATCCCTGTGAGCGCAGCAGTACGACGGCAGCGGTATCCGCGTCAGGCACAGTCTGCACGATGCCGTCGCGGCCGGCCTGCCGCGCCCGCGCCTGCGCCCAGTCGAGGAGCACCGCGCCCAGGCCCTGGCCTCGGTGCTCGGGGTGCACGTCGACCTCGGAGCGCCGGTCCACCCAGGCCCAGGCGGCCAGCCGTCCGGCCCGGTCGAGGACGAGCACGGAGTCCGATTCCGGAACCAGACCCGGCCGCGAAAGATCGGCGGCGATGGCACCAGCGTCACTTTTCACTCGCCCGTGCACCTCCCGTTCGCAGGCTGCGACCAATGCGTGGATCGTTGGTATGTCGTGGGCGTTCGCAGGCCGTGAACGGTAGCCGGGCGGGAGTGACGGGACTATCGAAGGCATCAGCGGACCCTAGCCGCACGCCGATCTCCCGATCCAGGGCGTGATCCGCCGGACACCCCCTAGTAGGACTTTGTTAGGTGGTGTCGTAGGGCTGCCAGGGTGCGGGCTGTCGGCAGGCTGGGCAGCGTCCTGACCAGGTGGCCAGCAGTTGCTGGAGTTGAGTGAGGGCCTGGTAGAGGGTCAGGCCCTGGCAGGGGCTTTTGGGTCGGTGCGTCGTTCGGTCAGGAACAGGTGGGCAGCTGTCACGAGGGTGACGTGGCGGTGCCAGCCCTCCCAGGAACGGCCCTCGAAGTGGTCGAGTCCAAGAGCGGTCTTCAGCTCGCGGTAGTCGTGCTCGATGCACCAGCGGGTCTTGGCGAGCCGGATCAGGACACGGGGCGGGAGGTCGGCGGGCAGGTTGGAGAGCCAGTACTTGACCGGTTCGTCGGCGTCCCCCGGCCACTGGGCGATCAGCCAGCGCAGGGCGATGGTGCCGTCGGCGGCGGGTTTGGGGCGGCGCCCCGATGGGCGGACGCGCAGGAACGCGAACCGGGAGCGCATCCGGCCTCTTGAGCCCCGCCGCCAGGTGATGGTGCCAGCCTGTCCGCGGCCCGCGTCCAGCACATGGTCACGCAGGCTGACCGGCCGGGTGCGGTAGCGGGGCAGCGGGCGCGGACCCAGCCCGCCATAGGCCAAAGTCACCGGTTCCGCGTCTGCTGGGTATGCCGTCAACTTGCCCTCGACCTGCAGCACATAGGCCAGATGCCGGGTGTCCAGCCCGGCGCGGAAGGACGCGTTGTTGCCGTATCCGGCGTCGGCGGCCAGCACTGCGGGCCGCAGTCCGAGCCCGGCCATCTCATCGAGCATGTCCAACGCCAGCTGCCACTTCGGCTGGTGGTGCACGCCAGAAGGGATGCGGCAGTGACGTCGCCGCTCGGCGGCTGCGGGCCCGTCCCAGCACGCGGGCACGAACAGGCGCCAGGCCAGCGGACAGGACGCGGTGTCGGTAGCGGCGTGCACGCTCACCGCCACCTGGCAGTTGGCGGTCTTGCCCAGCGGTGGACAGTACTGCGCGGCCACCGCGGGCGAGTGATCACCATCCTTGGGGAAGCCGGTGTCATCCACCACCCACACCTCCGGCCGGACCGCGGCCACCGCCCGCCGGGCCAGCCGCTGCTGCACCGCGGCGACCGGCCAGGTCGACGACGTCACGAACTGCTGCAGCCCTTGGTGATCCACGCCGAGACGCCGGGCCATCGGCTGCATCGACTTCCGTCGCCCGTCCAGCAGCAGGCCCCGCAGATACAGCCCGCCCTTCGTCCGCTGATCCGACCGCACCAGCGGCGCAAACACCTCCGCCGCGAACTCCACCAGCCGGTCACGGCACCCGGCAAGCTCCTCCGGAGTCATACCCCAAGCGAACTACCAAAACTGAGCCGTGACCAGCCACCTAACAAAGTCCTACTAGCCGCCGCCCGAGCGCCATAGGCATGGATCGCGGTCTCTTCCACCCCGCGGAAGCTCACCGACGAGCTGCGCGCGGGGTCCTTGGGGGAGTCACATGCGCGACGCGGCGCCGTCTTCGACGGTGTGGTCGAGGATCGCGCACATCACCGGCAGGTCGTCATCGAGGGCGGCGACCGGGTCATTGGCGAGGAGTTTGGGCATGCCGAGCACGCAGCCGGTGACCGCGAGGACCCGCATCCTGTCTCCGGGGGAGAGCCAGTTGAGGTGGGGCAGGCTGAACGTGACATTGAGTCGCTCCCGCAGCAGCTCGGGCACGCCGCCGCTTCCCCACCGGTCGACGTCGTCGAGGTCGCCCGGGTCGAGGTTGCTCGTCGCTTCCTGGACGGCGTCAGCGAGATCTCCCGCGACCCAGTTCCCGTCCGGGCCGGGCAGAGCCCGCAGCCAGTTGGCCGCCCGGCGCCCCGCTGCCGCCACCCTCGCCAACGCCATCTCCTCGCCGGGAAGCAGCTCTTTCGCCGGGGCGGGGAGCGGGGCGGGGATGCGGGCGAGCACGTAGTCGTCGGTCACGCACGGAGCAACGAGGCGCTGCGGTCGGGGACACCGCCGCTCCTGTCCGAGAAGGCGGCTGCGCGCATCGCCCGCCCGCAGCTCGTTGCCTACATTCGCTTGCGGTAGTCGCGCGCGGAGGGCGGCAGGGCCATGTCGAGCAGAGCGTCGATGGTCGCGCTGTCGAGGTCGCTGTCCAGACTCAAAGACCGGCGGAACAGCGCGCCCACCTTCGCGGGATGCAGATCCAAGCTGACGCGGGCCCTGAGGCAGACGTCCCCGAGGATGCTGGCGGTCTCACCGGGCCGACGCTGGAGGTACCAGGTGAGGAGCTTCACCGCGCCCGTGGGCATGTCCGAAAGCATCATCGTCTCCCGGCTCTTGCCCTCACCGCCGCGTTCTTCGACGTCCTCGGCCAGGCGCCCCATGATGGACTCGACCAGGACCTCGCGCAGCGGGCCATGGGGAATGAGGCCGTAGTCGGAGCCGTACATGAGGGCGATTGCCGCGTCCCACGCCAGGTCGTCGGCGGTACTCTGCGCCAAGTCGCCCTTCATATATGGGGGTTGCTTCTTTCCGCCGCTGTGGCTTGGCTCGGTCAGGGTCTCGTGGAAGATCCGGCGCAGCCGGTTATGGTCGGCGACCAGCCCGACGGGCTGGGTGGTGCCGTACACCGTGGTGTCCGACAGCAGGGCTTCGGGGCCGTTGTACCGGAGGTAGTCCTCGGCCCAGTCCCGTGCGACCGGCACCGACCACCGCATGATGCCGTCGGTCTCCTCCTGTGGTTCCGGCAGATCGTTACGCCCGTACTTCGGGTGAGGCAGGTCGTCCGTGCTGATGGACGCGATCCTCGCCAGGTCCACCCTCCCCACGAGCTTCTCCACCTCGAGCTCGGGCGCGTGGAGGTCGACGACACAGGCATCGAGCGGCAGCTCGCCAGGTTGCGAGGCGCGACGCTGCGCCCACAGGGCCAGGTGATCCGTCCAGTTGGGCACTAGGCCCGGCGCGCTGAAGCTGGCGATCGTCAGGATGCTGGCGTTCTGAGGCACGCTCGGGGCGGAGTTCAGAACACTGGCCGCGGTGATGGTGGTGGGGCCCTCGACCGGGCGGGGGTCGTAGCTCTCGAAGGCGGCATCACGCACCTGGGCGGGACGGTGCCAGCGCTCTCCGTTCCACCAGTAGCCGCCATGCCGGTGGAGGAACCCCGCGCCACCGTACTTCCACTGATAGTGCAGATCGCTCTGGTCGCTGTCACGGATGAGGAGGACGGTGCGGCCGTACGGCGGGTGGTGGAACACCGCCCAACAGAACGAAGGGTTCTTGGGCTCGGTGGTGAAGGCGACCCAGCCACCGTTCTCGGTGGGGTCGGTACGGCCCCAGAGCCCCTGGCCCTGGTTTCGGCCGGTGCGTTCGATCGCGTCGGGGTTGTCCAGGGGCAGGCGGCCGTCATTGATGAACGGCAGACCCGGCACGGGGTGGTCCGTACTGGTGCCGTTGGCCACCGGGCGTAAGCGGTACACGTAGGCGTCCTGTTCGTCGACTCATAATCGAGGTGTTGGAGCTCTGGGGTAACGCTGGCCCGCCAACGAGCTGAATATGCCTCGCGGAGCAGACCGGTGGCGCCCTTGGACCCGTCACGATCCTCGGTGAGCGTGAACGCCCCTGTCCGCAGCGCGAGCAGAAGTCTGGTAGCGGCAGCCGCTTCGCCCGTGAACGGCACGCGGACCGCCTCCATCACCGTGGGTAGGAACCACCATGGCCGGTGTCAGACTCGCCCCGAGCAAGCCCGAAAACTTCCTCGCCTTCACCGCCATATGAAGTTGAGTCTAAATATCCTTGACGTAGTTCCACTGTGGGCTATTCCTGCCAGCACCTCTCGCCGATGAAGATCACATTCCGCCGCCAGGGGGGGGCGTTCCTTTCCGGCCAATCTCCACTGGTGTGCAAGTCGGCGTTGAAATGCCCCATTAATTAAGGTGGACTGGTGCGCCAGTAGCGAGAGAGGCACCGCATCGCTACTACCGTGAAAGATGCGACACTGCACGTTTCGTAAGAAGGTCACCAATCGCTACGCTCAGGGGAAGGTCGACGCCTAGATGCCGTACACCAGGAACCTTGACCATCGAAGATACTTAAGATTTCTATCACTCGTCATCGCCGCTGTGGCCTCAGTGGCGCTCGCTCCGTTATCGGCCGTCGCGGACACAGACGATCCGCAGGAACGCGAACTGCCGGTCACTATCGGGGAAGACCCCGCACACAAAGTCGAATGTTACCTATCCGCGTTCAAACCGAACTACAGCGGCGACACCGTCACAGGGACTGGCGGGATCAAGAAGTGCAAGCCGACCCCACCCGATGCCTGCGCCCATCAAACCGAACTTCAGCGCTACGATCAGTACGGCCCAGGCCCCGGAACATGGGTCACCATCCGCGAGGGGAAGCGGCACTTCGATTGCCCTCCGCCAAAAGCGCTACTCCCATCAAGGACTGCAAACCTCAATCAGACGCCTACCGCACAAGGGTAATTGGCGCCTTCATTCACCACGAGAATAAAACGGCGAAAGTGGACAGTGATGCGCTGTTCGTGAAGTGCCTCTAGGGGTCCTCGCCTGGCTTGGGGAGAGAGTGTCCGTGACAAGCTTCCGCATAAGGTCTTGCCGAGAGATCGGCAAGGCCTTCATGTCGCTCATTGAAGAGGATGAGAAGCTCTCATTCCACCTGATCCACCGCTGCACGGTATGGGAGGTCGAACCGCGAGCCTTCGGGAGGAGAGTCGCGGCGTTGGTCTTCGTGGCCAGCTACTCCTTAACTGTCGATTCCGATCCTTCCGATATTCCCAGGCTCCCCTTGTCAGGCATTCTGGATGCATTAAAGAATCGGTCGGAGTCCGAGCTGTTTGCTCCACTCAAGGCAGATCCCGAATACGATACTCTTGAGGACGCTCGCGAGGCGTGGCTGATATCGACTGGCGTGACGAATGCCCGTGCCCTCTACTGGGGCAACCTACGCATCACCGCACGCGAGCTATTGACGCTCTTGCTCGAACAGATCGGCCGTGACTGCACGGTGGAAGACCTGGTGAGTAAAGGTCCCCACAGCTCGCGCTAGTGCGTTGACCGCGAAGGTTCGCAGGTGCGGTTGATCACGCGGCTTTGTGGTGGGGATCCACAGGCACTGGCGTTCGTGGCGGAAGCGGTAACGCGCGGTGCTGGCCTCAGCTAAGCTTGTCTTTTAACCTCTGAGGCTGTCGCGTTCGATGATGCTCTCGGGGCGCCTGGTCGATTTCCCGACGTCGTAGTGGGTCGTGGGGCGACGGTTCTTCGAACCAAGCGGACGTCCAGGACCGGGAGTTGAGGGTTTCGGCGCACGGGCCGGGCAGTGCAGGTGAGGGCGGAGGTTCCGAAACCCCCGGCGGACCCGGGCGGGGGTGAGCCGTGCGGGCTCGGCTGGCCTTTCCCAGGGGCGGCGAAGGTCCGCCGCGGCTTCACGGGTGAGCCGGAGTTGGGTGTGGGCGGCGATCACGAGCCACGTCCAGCGGTCACCGGCCTCTGGAGTGCGGAGCTTCGGCCGGGTCCAGCCGAGCGTCTGCTTGATCATGCGGAAGGTGTGCTCCAGGTCGAACCTGCGCAGGAACGCCTGCCAGCGCACGTCGATGTCCTCACCGCTCAGGCCGGTGGCCGACGACCACAGCCAGAGGGGCAGCGGGTCGTTGCCGCCGGGCAGGCGGTCGACCTGGAGCCGGATTAAGGTGCCCTCGATGATGTGGAGTTCGCCGCGGTGGTCGATCCAGGCAGAGCGGGTGGTCAACCGTGGATGGATACGGTCCCAGGCCATCGCGCGGGCGGAGCCGTACCGGTCGGTGACCTGGACCGTTGCCGCATCCGGCTCGCCCCAGGTCTCTGGTTTGGCGAAGCGGAACTCCTTGCCGTGCCTCGGCGGTCGCCCGCCCAGGGGGTAGGCCAGAGCGTACTCCTTGAGCGAGGGCGTCGGCCGTCGCATGACGCGGTCGGCGCGCATCCGTCCCAGCACCTCGACCGGGAGGCCGTCGAGGAGGTGGGCCATGCGCGGAGCGTCGTAGCCGGCGTCGAAGACGATGAGGATGTCGCGGTCGCCGAAGTGCCAGCGGCCCATCTCGATGAGGTCGGTGACCACCCGGCGAACCTGGGCCGCGGTGACCTCGGCGACGTCGTCGTCCGGCCCGAGCCGCACGGCGTCCAGGAGTTGGCACCAGGACGTTCGGCCCGACTCCAGGGCCGCGACGAACGAGTACGGCCAGCCGGGAATGAACTGGTCCGAGGTTCGTCCGCTGCGGCCGTAGACGTGACAGAACAGACGGTCCGCGCTGGTCGGGGAGTCCGGGCGGAGCCAGTTGCTGACGTCGACCGCGAGGACCAGGCGCCCGTCGGCGGCCCGTGGCTTCGGCAGGCCCGCCAGCACCTGCCGAAGCCTCGGAACGTCCACGTTCCCGCTGTTCAGCGCGTCATACATGGCGCCGTGCCCGCGCGGGTGCTCGGCCACCAGCGTCAGGTCCACCGGCGCCGTCACCGGCCCGTCCGCACACAGCAACGCATCGGTGAGGTCGAACAACTCGTCCCCGCGCGCGGTCAGGCAGTCGAATAGGTCTTCCCGGAAGCGTGACGTGAAGTCGAACGCGTCCCGCCGGGCATCGTGGTCCAGCACACTCACCTCTGCGGCCTTCGTATGAACGTGATTCCGTGGCGGAACGCATGCTCATGCGAAGGCCGTCCGCCTGCCCTGCGAACCCCGGACGAGTGAGCGCGTACGACGTGACGTTCGAGGTCAGAGGTTAAAGGACAAGCTTAGAGCTCGAAACACGATCTTGGCCGTGTCGTGGAGACTGACGCTCTGGCGGCCTGCTTGTCTCTTGGCGATGCGGCTCGGGCTTCCGATGCGTTCTGTGGCATGAGTGGCAGCTTCGACGTAGCGCCTCCTCTCGGTCACCCTTGGCGTGCTCGCGTTCTGTCTCCTCGCGGTCGGCGCGCTCCTCGTTGGTCATCCAGGCGATGCACGCGTCCGTGCATCCAGCGACGGCCCTGGCGCCGAGAGTGTGGGCGGCGGAGTTTCCTCGCGTGCTCTCCGTAGGGCTACTGCACAGCCCAGCCGCATAGACGCGCTGATGTCTACCGCGCTGCCCGGGTGGGCCGTGCGGGTCCTTCACTGCCGTCCGGGTGAATGCGATGCCATGAGGATTCGACAAGATCACAAATGGTGACTTGTTGTGACGAAAATATGGAATTCGTCACGCTTGGTGAGGTTGCCGTGGAGTGGTCCGTAGCTGATGAACGCCGACCGGTGCGCTCTGCGCGCTGGTTGCGCTGGACGGCGCGGACCGCGCTGGCCCTGGCCGCGATGCTGGCGGGGGAATGCGCCCTTGCGACTGACGCCGGTGCGGTACAACTACGCCCGACACGCTCCGCGACAGCCGAGGAACTGCGGCAGCGGGGGCGGGCGCAGGCCCCGGATGAGGCGTCCGCGCTGCTGACAGCCCGCTTGCAGGATCGTCCGGTCGAGGTCCTGTCCGAGCGCACGGAATTCGCAACGATGTGGGCCCAGCCGGATGGCACGTTGGAGTTGCAGCAGTCGGCCGGGCCGCTGCGCTTCAAGGAGAAAGGTGCCTGGCGCGAGATCGACACCGCGTTGGCGGCGGGTGCGGACGGGACGGTGGCGCCCAAGGCGCACCCGCTGGGCGTGCGGTTGTCGGACGGTGGTGCTGACGGGCAGCTGTTCTCGCTCGGCAGCGGCGGCCACCGAGTGGGGCAGGGCTGGCCGGGTGTCCTGCCACAGCCGGTACTGGAGGGCGGCCGGGCACTCTACAAGGACGTGCGGCCGGGCCTGGATGTAAATGTGGAGGTCACCCGGACCGGGGTGCAGGAGTCGTTCACCGTCCGTGACCGGGATGCCGCGCGGGAGTTGGAATCCCTCGCACTTACGCTGCGCGGCCAGAAGCTCTCGCTCAAGCCCGCCCCGGACGGTGGCCAAGACCTGGTCGACGGGCAGGGACGGGAACTGGGCGAGATCGGCGCCGCCATCGCCTGGGACGACGAGATCGATGCGCGCTCCAAGGAGCCCGAAGACATCGAGCCGGTCAACACCCGCTTCAAGCCGGTGACCGACGGGGCGGTGATGCGCCTGGACCTCGACGACACCTTCCTTGCCGACAAGGACACCCGTTTTCCGGTGACCGTGGACCCGGCGGTCAACTTCGGCCCGTCCTTCGACACCTTCGTGCAGCAGGGCTATACCTCCGACCAGTCGCGGGCCACGGAGCTGAAGTGGGGCAACAACGGCTCGGGCCAGGTCGCCCGCTCGCTGCTCGCCTTCAACGCGGCGAAGGTGAAGGGCAAGCAGATCCTCAAGGGGGAGCTGAAGTTCTTCAACCACCACTCCTGGTCGTGCCAGGCGCGCGGCTGGGATGTGTGGTCGACGGGGAAGTCGGATGCCAGTGCGCGGTGGGCCAAGCAGCCCGCGTGGGTGAAGAAGTATGCCACCTCTACTCAGACCAAGGGGCCCAAGCCCTGTAATCCGGGATGGATTACGGCGGATGCCAGCGCGTTGGTGAGGGACTTCGCCGCCGCCAAGCAGAACACCCCGCTCTATGCCGGGGTGCAAGCCTCGAACGAGAAAGACCCGTACTTCTGGAAGCGGGTCTCCTCGGCGGAGGGCTCGAACCCGCCGGTGCTTGCGGTCACGTACAACACTGTGCCCAACACCCCGGCCAGGCCGGTCATGGTGCCTCAACGCGCCGACAAGACGGGCTGGTGGTGGACCACCAGCACGACCCCGACGGCCACCGTCACCCCGGTCGATGCGGATGGCGGGCAGCTGACGGTGGGCTGGCAGCTGAACAAGCCCGGCGGGGTCAAGTACCTGGAAGGCACGACCAAGGGCGCCTCGGGCACAAAGCAGAGCTGGAGGGTGCCCGCGGGCAAGCTGGAGGAGGACGGCGCCTACGCCTTCAAGGCCCGGGTGTGGGACGGGCATGCCTGGTCGGGATGGAGCCCGTGGCTCTCCTTCCGGGTCCTGACCGCCAAGCCCCCGGTCCCGAAGATCACCTCCACCGACTTCCCGCCGAACACCTGGGGCGGGGCACCCGATGGCAAGGGCGGCTACACCGGCGAACTCACCCTCACTCCGTCGGGGCTGCACCGGGAGTCGCTGTTGTGGCGCTGGGACAACCAGCCGTGGAAGGAGATCGTCACCACCTCGGCCTCCCGGGTCAAGGTGACCGTGCCCGCGGGCGCCCACACCGTGCAGGCCAAGACGCGTAACCGGGCCGGACTCGAATCCGCGCCCGCCTCCTACAAGTTCCTGGCCGGGGACGGTGCGGCCCTCAAGTCCCCGTCACAGGGCACTCGTTCGGCCCGGCGTACCGCGCTGGACTCACTGGGCTCGGCGCAGGACACCAAGGTGCGCTACCAGTGGCGGCGCGGCGCGACCGACCAGTGGAAGGACGTCCCGGTCGGTGATGTGCGCTGGGCCAAGGACGGCAAACCCGTCACGGCATGGCCCATCGACGCGCCGGGCGGCAAACCGGCCGGGCTGACCTGGAATGTGGCCGACACCCTGGGCGAGAACGGCACCGTCGAAGTCCGCGCGGTCTTCACCGCGGGCGAGAGCACCCGGGTCTCCCCGGCCAATGAGCTCACCCTGGACAAGGACGCCGGGCAGTCACCCACCCAGGAGGTGGGGCCGGGCACCGTGAACCTGCTCACCGGCAACTTCACCCTCTCCGAGACGGATGCCTCGGTGTGGGACATGAGCATCGCCCGTACCCTCGCCTCGCGCCGCTCGGAGACTGCGGCTCAGCGACAAGGTGTGGCACCGGTCTTCGGCCCGGGCTGGCTGGCCAGCACCGTCTCCGAGATCAGCGAGTCGGACTACACCGCCCTCCGGAAGACCTCGGCCACCTCGGTCGAAGTCGATTTCGCGGATGAGGACGGGGTGGCCGGGATCGGCTTCACCGCGGCCCCGGGCGGCAAGTGGAAGCCCGAGCCGGGTGCCGAGGACCTGACCCTGACCGGGTCGCTCACCGGCAACTTCACCCTGACCGACACCGACGGCATGGCCACCACCTTCTTGCGGACCGCGGGCACGGACACCTGGCAGGTGGCCTCCAGCTACCTGCCCGAATCCCAGTCCACCGTCCGTCAGACCTGGGAGAAGACCACCGTCGGCGGCAAGAGCCTGGCCCGCCCCCGCTATGTGATCGCCCCGACCAGCGCCGTCTCCCAGGCCACCTGTGAGACCAAGCCCGCCACCGCGGGATGCCGGATGCTGGAGTACGTCTACGCACCCGCCACCACCGCCGCTCAGGACCGGCTCGGTGACGTATCCGGGCAGGTCAAGGAAGTGCGCCTGTGGGCCGCCGACCCCGGGGCGGCCGCGGCCACTGCCCAGCCCGTCGCCTCCTACGCCTACGACGCCACCGGACGGCTGCGCGAGCAGTGGGACCCGCGCATCAGCCCCGCCGTCAAGACCCGCTACAGCTACGACGGTTCGGGCCACGTCCTGACCCACCAGAACGGCTCCGACCAGCCCTGGACCATGGTGTACGGGAAGGCGGGCAAGCCCGAGTACGCGGGCGAGGGCACCCTCAAGGAGGTCCGGCGCCCCACCCTCAAGCCCGGCACCCGCGCCGAGGTCACCGGCACCGCGCAAACCACCCTGGTCTACGGCGTCCCGCTCACCGGCGGCCAGGCACCGCACGCCATGGGCCACGCCGACGTCAACACCTGGGGCCAAAGCGATGCCCCCACGGACGCCACCGCGGTCTTCCCGCCTGACCAGATCCCTGATTCCAGCAACGGAGAGGACCTGACCTCCGGCTCTTACCGCCGCGCCACCCTCGCCTACATCAACGCTTCCGGCCGCCAGGTCAACACCGCAGAGCCGGGCGGCGGCATCACCAGCACCCAGTACGACGAACACGGCAACACCACCTGGCAGCTGAGCGCCGCCAACCGCGCCCTCACCCTCGGCCAGGGCGAGGACGCCGACAGCCGCCTGAGCGACCTGCAGCTCACCGACGCCTCAAACGACGAGCGCGCCGAACTGCTGGGCACCTCCTCCACGTACAGCGACGACGGCCTGCGCGAGACCGACACCCGAGAACCGCTCCGGCTGACGGCCCTCAAGAACGGCAGCGATGTGCCGGCCCGCACGTGGGTGCACCGCGACTTCGACCAAGGCCGTCCCACCGACGGCACCGCCAAGGCCAAGGACCTGGTCACCCGCGAGCGCACCGCCGCAGAACAGCCCGGAACCTCCGGCCAGCCGGTCGAGCCGCGCACCACGGCCACGGCCTACGACTGGACCAAGGGCCTGCCCGTCACCACCGTCACCGACCCCGACGGCCTCGCCCTGACCGAGACCACCGCCTACGACGCGCAGGGACGCGTCACCAAGACCACCCACCCCGCCTCCAACGGCAACGACGCGGGCACCACCCTCACCGAGTACTGGACCGCCACCGGCAGCGGAGGGTGCGCAGGCCGTCCCGAATGGGCCGACCTCACCTGCAAGGTGCATGCCGCCGCCCCCGCCGACCAGGGCCGCAACCGTGAACTCCCGGTCACGGTCACCGAGTACACCCGCGACGGCCAGAGCGCCAAGACGACCGAGACCGCCAATGGCGCCACCCGCACCACCGTCCGGACCTACGACGCGGCAGGCCGTCTGACACGCACGAGCATCCCCTTCGTGGTCGGCGCCCCGGTGCGCGACGTCACCACCGAATACGACCCCGCCACCGGCCGCGCCACCACCCAGCGTTATGACGACCGCAAGAGCGTCCGCACCACCTACGACAGCCTCGGCCGGATCATCGGCTACACCGACGGCCACGACACCCTCACCACCACACGCCACGACACCCTGGACCGCCCAACCGAGATCAGTGACCCCAGCGGCACCCGCACCCTCGCCTACGACCACAGCAAGGAACCCCGCGGCCTGCTCACCTCGGTCACCGACTCCATGGCAGGCACCCTCACCGGCCGCTACGACCTCGACGGCAACCTCACCGAGCAGCGCCTGCCCGGTGACGTCACGCTCACCGACACCCAGGACACCACCGGCGACACCACTGCCCGCACCGTCACGCGCGGCCAGGGCGAAAGCACCACCACGCTGCTGTCCGACTGGCAGTCCAGCAACACCCACGGCCAGTGGGCCGCCCGCACTACCCAAGCCGACCACCACACCTACGCCCACGACAACACCGGACGGCTGACCGGCCACGACGACACCGACCGCACCGGCGCGTGCACCCGCACCCAGTACGCCCTGGACCGCAACACCAACCGCACTGCCAAAACGATCCAACAGCCCGACACCACAGACACCACTGACGGAACCACCGCCGAGTCCTGCGGCCGCGGCCAGAAGAGCGAGCTGTCGCACACCTACGACAGCGCCGACCGCCTCCAGGACCCCGGTCACCTGTACGACGCCTTCGGCCGCACCACCCGCACCATCGACCGAACCGACAGCCCCGGCAACGACACCTACACCGGCTCCGACACCCTCTACTTCACCAATGACCTGGTCCATCAGCAGACGAGCGGTGACCGACGCACCACCTGGACCCTGGACCCGGCGGGTCGCCGCGACACCGCCACCACCGCTACCCGCGCCGGAAACGACTGGCCCACCACCGGCACCCAGAAGGACCACTTCGGCGACAGCGGCGACAACCCCGCGTGGAGCGAAACCGCCAGCGGCACTCGCACCCGCTACATCGACGACATCGCAGGCGACCTCATCGCGATCAGCACCGGTGACAAGACCGACTGGCAGTTCGCCGATCTCCACGACGATGTCACGACCACCCTGAACCACGACACCGAAGCCCGCGTCCACGCGTACGACCCCTTCGGCATCCCCACCAACAGCCCAGCCACCCCGGCCACTCCGTACGGCTACCTCGGCGCCAAACAACGCTCCAACAACACCCCCAGCGGCCAGCTCCTCATGGGGGCCCGCCTCTACCATCCCGTCACCGGCCGATTTCTCCAGACAGACCCTGTCCCCGGCGGCAGCGCCAACAACTACGACTACGTGCGACACGCACCTCTCAGCGCCACCGACCTGGACGGTCGCTTCCGCCGCATCCGCTGGCGCCCCCGCTGGCCCAAGGTCAGGGTCAACTGGGGAGGAGCCCGCAACCGCTTCCGCAACAGCATCGGCGGGCGGGCCATCCGCTGGGGATGGGGCGTACGCACCCGGGCCTGGAATCGGGGCGGCAACTTGGCCATCCGTGGCATGGGGGCGTACGTGAGGCGCCGTGGACTCAGGCCCCCCAGCCCTTGGGTCACCGGAGGTAGAGGCGGTATCTCCTCCTATGGACCGGGAACGGGAAACTGGTGGATGAAAGCCACAAGCGCTGTGGTTGGTGGTGCGTTCACATGGTGGCGGCGGCGTCGCTGACGGTTCGTCATGCAGAATCGGGAACAACAGAGTGGAGCCCATACATGATCAATGACATGCAGGCTGCGCGAGAGACCCTGCAAGCCGAGGCCCGCACCAGTACAGACATGGATGCTCTGCTGTACCTCTACGGAGTCGGTGGACCTGAGGCCGATGCAGTGGTCATGGACTTCATTCGCCGGATGTCCACGGCCCGGGGCAAGGCGTACAACGCGGTGATCCATGGCACCGCGATCAGGGTCGCGGCCGAATTCGATCCGGACCGCGATCCCGGCCCGTTCATGGACTTCCTCGACATGCAGCCGCCGTCAAATCGGCTAATCCGCGCCATCCTGCGCCGCTCGACCGCCACATGGGACTACCCCGAC
This sequence comes from Streptomyces kanamyceticus, assembly GCF_008704495.1. Taxonomy (NCBI): domain Bacteria; kingdom Bacillati; phylum Actinomycetota; class Actinomycetes; order Kitasatosporales; family Streptomycetaceae; genus Streptomyces; species Streptomyces kanamyceticus. The sequence goes on along the minus strand of NZ_CP023699.1, from coordinate 1,012,606 downwards.
ACCGCACCCGCGAACTCCGGCTGGGGTTACACGCGTCTGCGTCGTCTCGATCCGCCGCCGGTCGAGCGCTTCACCCAACGTTTGGCTGTTCCCGGCAGCATCATCCGAGTGAATGCGGCCAACGCCCTCGGAGACACCGCGGACGTGGCTGCACTCAGCCCACTCGCCGACGCACTTGACGACGCGAACCCGGCCGTGCGCAGCGCCGGTGCCGCCGCCGTCCGCCGATTGCGCCACGCCGGGGCAGCCGCTGCCCTGCATGCGCACCCGGCAGAGAGCCAATTGATCGCTCTGCTCAAAGACCCCAAGCGCGCTGTGCGGCGGGAGGCGGCTCAGGCGCTCGTACTCCTGGAGCGCGCCGAGGCGGTCCGAGACGCGCTTCATGACGTCGACGAGACGGACTTGCAGGCCTTCGAAGGCTATCTGCAGGGGAACGTCCGGACCCTGCAGCAGACCTGGGCCGGAGACACGACCAACGTGTGATCGCCGGACTCCGAATCCGGAAGAACGCATGCAGGCTCAATGAACACACCCGGCCGAAGTAGGAGCCCCCATGTTCCGACGCATGCTCCGCAAAATCCGCAGCGCAATCGATGTTGCTATTGGTGCCACCATCGACTTCTTCAGCAAGCTCGGCCCTTGAGCCAACAGCGGAGTCCTGCATAATCAGCAAGATCTAGGACGCACAGAGGATCCTGGGATCTGCGGTTCCACCTGCGGAGGCGGTGGCATGGATGACTCTCTGGCCAGCGAGAAGCAAGCAGAAAGAAGAGAAGCAGGAAATTCGGCAGCTTGCCGGCCGGATCGAGCGTGAGGTGCGACAGCGGCCCTTCCGCGAACTGTCCAAGCTCCTTGAGGAGGACGAACGGTTCGAGGTCTCACAAGAGGGAGGTCGCACGTACCAGGTCGTCATTGAAGCCTTCGAGAATACCGAACTCGATCAGGAAGGTATCCGGGTAGCCATCGCAGTTGACGATGGCGGCTGGTCCGCCCTGGCTCCGGTCAGCAGGCAGTTCTTCCTGCCCTGCACAGGCTGACGCAGATGCGGAGGTCCGCATCGACTGGTCCACTCCCTACCAGTTGAGTTGCCGTGCCGGGCGCGCAGCTGCAGCCCGGCCAGCTGTGCCATCAGGTCGAAATCGGCAGGATACGCGTAGCGGGTGACCAGTGGGAGCAGGCACATGCCGGTCGCATCAGCGCGGATCTCCTGCGCGCGGAGCGCCTGGCTGACGGGGTCGTGGAGCATCGCCGATCACTGGGCGTGCCTCTCACCCACCTCTTGCACGGCCATAGCCTGCCGGACGCCGGGTGCCACGAGGTAGTGCCACTCGGCACGCACCGGTGAGCCGTTGTCGACAGGCGCTGGACCCAGTGCCACCACGTCGTCGGTGATCTGGGAGGTGAGCCGGTAGGCCATGACCTGGGCCGCGGGCCCCGTCCACCCCTGCGTCTGGCGGGCGGGCGGTACCGGCCCGAGCACGGTCACGAACCACATCGGTATCAGAGCACGGTCGAGCGCGGCCACTGCCAGGCGGCTGCCGCGGCGGACCCTGGCGGCAGATTGCCGGGCACGGGCCTGGACCTGCCCCGCCGATTCGGTTGCTTGGGTCTGCACCACCTAGTGCTTAGTGAGGAGGCGTCCTTATCGACCCTTCGAGGGGGCACAACACCATGCCCTGCCCGAAGATCAACCACGGGTGCGCGGTCCTCATCGCTGAGGCGCTTGTGCCGGGGGAGACCCTTGATCTGGGGACCAGAGTTGGGGACCAATGTGTATTGCATCGACCTTTCTGGACCGGCTACATGGCGGTCTCTCTGGCCTGATAGCTGAGCTGCTCCAGGGGCCGGTCGTGTGGCGCCGTAGTGGCAACCTGCCTGGAGCGGGAGGCCACGAGGCGTTTGGGCGCGGGCGGATTGGCTCACCCGGACCGCGGATGGAGTCTCACCTGTTCGAGCCGACCCGAGAGCTTGGGGGACCTCGATGTCTAAGGTTGCGGTCCTTCGTGGGCTGAGGTCGGGAAGATGATCATGGGGGGAGGGCGTCGTGTCGACAGTCCGGCTGTGCGGCATGATCCCCGAAGGCTTCACTTTCACGGGCACGCCTCGCCCCTGCTCGGAACGGGTGCCTACCTGGGATGATCGAGATTCGCCCGACTGGTGGTGATGGGGGGCGAGCCAAGTCGATGCGGGCTGCCTAACGGCAGGGAATGGCCCGCTCCTTGGGGACCAGTTGGGGACCACACGGTGTGCGTGATGGCGCACGACGGGTCCCTGCACGCACAACTTGCACCCAATTTAAGTCTGATATATCGCGAAAATCACCCTGCCTCTTACTCCTGGGGGTCAAGGGGTCGCAGGTTCAAATCCTGTCGTCCCGACTCGTAAGAGTCGCGGATCGAAGGGCCGTATCAGAGAAATCTGATACGGCCCTTCGGCCGTTCTTGCCGGTGGTCTGTGGCTCAGGTGCCGCAGTTGCCGGAGGTGGGCCGGCCCGCGAAGCGTTGGCCGAGCCACTCCAGTGCCGGGCCGTTGCCCTGGATCGCCGTCCCGACATGGGACTGCCCGGTGAAGGTCGTCCACTGCACGGCGTTGCCCTTCGCGCACCAGTCGGCCCGTAGCTTCTGCCCGACCGCGTAGGGGATCGTCTCGTCGGCGTCCCCGTGGTAGAGGAACGTCGGCGCCGACGGCCGCACGGTCCCGATCAGCTGTCGGGCGATGGCCCGTTGCCAGTCCGGCCGCTCCAGCGGGTTGGACGTGGTCACGTCCTCGATCTTCTTGCCGCGCCCGGCTTCCAGGACCGTCCCGACGCACTCGTTGCGGACCACGGCGGCGAGCTTGCGGCCCTCGGCGTTGAGGTACTTGCCGAGGTGGAGGGCCGGGTAGGCGGCGTTCTGTCCGACGGCGGACATCAGCAGATAGCCGGCGCTGTCCCCGCCCTCGAGCGAGTCGGCGACCTTGGCGAGATCGGCGGGCACGCCGCCGCTCGCCGTGCCCTTGACCTTCAGTTCGGGGGCGTACGTCGCGGCCATCTCGGCGGCCTTCGCGCTGGCTCCGCCGCCCTGTGAATAGCCCATGATGCCGACGGGTGCCTTGGCCGAGACTCCGTACTTCGCGGCTTCGGGGTGCCGCTGGGCCGCGCGCGCCGCGTCGAGTACCGCGGTGCCCTGCGCTTTGGCGACCATGTAGGTGTGGTCGCCGGGCGTGCCGAGCCCCTCGTAGTCCGTGACGACGACCGCGTAGCCGCGTACGAGTGCGGCATTGACGAGCGGTGCCTCGGTGGTCGTACCGCCCGGGAAACCGGCGGACGGCGCGCACTTGTCGCCGAGGCCGACCGTGCCGACGGCGTAGGTGATCAGCGGGCGCGGCGTGGTCTTGCCGTCGTCGGGGACGATCACGGTTCCGGAGACGGCGTTGGGCCGCCCGTTCGCCGAGGTCGACCGATAGGTGATCTTCCAGGCCTTGGTGGGGGTGGGCTGGCCTGGGGTGTACTGGAACGAGGACGGCTGCGAGCTGAGGATCTTGCCGGGGGTGGGCTTCTTCCCCGGTTTCTTCCCCGGCTTCTTCCGGTCCGGCACGCGGTGCTTGTCCTTCTCGTGCTTCCCGGCGCCGGGGGCCTTCTCGGCGGTCTGCGGTGCGGACCGGGCCGAGGGGCGCGCGTCCGGAGTGCCGACCGACGCGTCCGCGCTCTGCGCGGCGGCCGATCCGGGCAGCCCGAGCACTGCCACCGCGAGGACGGCACTGGCGGCCACTGGTCGTCTGCGTAATGCTGACATCATGCGGCTCTCCCAACTCTCCTGTGGGCAAGGGGGGTTGGGCAGCACCGTACTGACGCGTCAGTAGGACAGCCATAGGCGTGCAGTGGTCCGTCCGCGGCGGGCGTGCACGGGCGGTCGGTGCTGGTCGGCATCGGTGGAGCTGGGAGGGTTTCAGCGCGCCACGTCGCTATGGCACCGGCCGACACGATCAGTCCCATGCCGACGAGCACCGGTGCGGAGAGGCCCTCGGCGAGGGCGAGGGCGCCGATGAGTGCGCCCATCTCTGGGTCGAGGGAGAGCAACGTGGCGACCACCTTGGCGGGCTCTCGCACCCTCCTCGTCCCGGGCGACGACGGCGTTCACCTTCGGGTCGAGCCGCTCCACCCGGGCGAGGTAGTGGTCGAGAAGCTCGACGCTCGACACCTCCTTCGCCGCGACCGCGGCAGCGAGTTGGCCTGCGGAGCGAAATGCCAGATCGGTCATGCGAGCCTTCAGGGAAAGCCTGACCACGGCGGGAGCACCACTGTGGCTGACGCAAAAGGGTGTGGCGTTTCTCCTTTTGGCCGTCCTGATCCCCCGTTCACGAACGCTCAGTGAGCGGGGTTCGTGCGGAGGTGGGCGGCGCCCGAACGCACCGCCCACCCGAAGACGGCGAAGGCGACGGCGCCCACCACGACCGAGTCGTACGGCGCCGGCAGATGTCCGGAGCCGCCGAAAGTGCCGAGCCACGACAACAGGGCGAGCGCCGTCAGGTGGAACACGAGCCAGGCGCCCTGGCGCAGTTCCTCGGCCGGGGCACTGCCCGCTGTCCTGCGTCGTTGCAGCAGGAACAGCGGGACACCGGCGAGGACGAGAGGAAGGGCGAGCCGCAGGTCGTCCCAGCCCGACCAGTAGATGAACTCGGTCGCCACGGCGAAACTGACCGGTGCGATCCAGCGCACCCCCGGCATGTGGCCGTCCGCCAGGGGCACGCCACGCGCCCGGTCATGTGCCCGGAAGGACGCCACGGCCACCGCCGATGCGGCGTAGATGATCAGGTACATGTCGCCCATCACGCTCACGATGTCCTGCCAGCCGCCGAACGGCAGCATGAAGAGGACGATGACCGCGAGGTTGAGGACCAGGGCGCGGCGCGCGATGCCGGAGCGGGGATCGATGCGCATGAAGAAGCGGGGCAGCAGGCCGTTCTTCGAGAGGGCGTAGGTGTGGCGGGCGTCGATCGCGACGCCCACGTAGGCGGATCCGCCCGGGGAGACCACCGCGTCGGCGTAGAGAAGTGTGGCGAGCCAGTGCAGGTTGAGGACGAGGGCGAGCTGACCGAACGGCGACTCGAAGTTGACCCCCTGCCAGCCGTGCGCGAGGAGTGAGTCGGGCACCGTGTAGAGGAAGGCGAGTTGGAGCCCGAGGTAGACGAGGACCGCGAGGCCGATGCCGGTGAGGACGGCGGCGGGTACGTTGCGGCGCGGATTGCGGGCTTCTCCGGAGAAGTCCAGAGGGGCCTGGAACCCGTTCACGGAGTACACGATGCCGCCGCCGGCGAGTGCGGTGAGGCAGGCCGCGTATCCGTACGGGGCGAATCCGCCGTGGTCCGTGAGGCGGCCCGAGTGGGTGCCGGAGAGGAACAGGGCGACCACCGTGAGCACGGGCACGACGACCTTGAACACCGACACCAGATTGTTCACCCGGGCGAACATCTTCACCGCGAACCAGTTCAGCGCGGTGAGCAGAACGCTCAGCGCGGCGGCGACGCCGAGGCCCGACGCCGTGAGGCTGCCGCCGCGGTAGAGCCCGGGCACGTAGTGGGCGGCGTACTGCATGATCGCGCTGATCTCGGCCGCGGTGCCGCCCACGGAGAGCATGACGGACCAGCCGACGACCGTGCCGACAAGACGGCCGTTCGCGTACAGCGGCCAGCGGACCGTGCCGCCGCCTTCCGGCCTGGTGGCGCCGAGTTCGACCATGACCAGGGCGACCAGTGCGCAGAGCAGCCCGGCCGCGACCCAGGAGAGCAGCGCGGCGGGACCCGCGGTCTGGGCGGCGTACATGGCGGCGAACAGCCAGCCCGAGCCGAGGATGTTGGAGAAGCCGATCGCGGTGAGCCCCCAGAACCCGAGGTCCTTGCGCAGCCGGTTCTCCTCGGCGCGGACGTCCGGGTCACCGGCAGTATCCGCCGGCATCTGCTGCGCCACGTGGCAAACCTCCTCGACGATCGCGGACCCACGGGGGCCAGCGTGCCACGCGGCACGTCGTGTGTGGCGGAGCGCGGCCCGTCCCGCTCCATACGTCAATTGCTCCGGCATCGCATGCGGCCGAGGTCGCAGTCGCAGGCTTCGGCGACGACCAGGGCCGACCGGGCTCGACAGGGGCCCGCTCGGCCCTGGCCGGTGCCGAGCGGCGGCGCGAAGCTGGAGGTGAGAAGACCGGAACCCGCTGTGAGGGAGGGCGAGATGAGTGGCATGGCCGACAGGCTTCCGCACTGGCCCCGGACGCTGCCGGATCTGTTCGGCTGGATGGAGGCCGGGATTCCAGGGCTGTATACGGCCCCCGGTGCGCACGGGATCCGCATCGAGGAGTCCCGCACGGAGGGGACGTACTCCCTCCGTGCCGAACTCCCCGGCATCGACCCCGCCAAGGACATCGACATCACGGTGACGGGCGGCGTCCTGACGCTGTGCGCCGAGCGCAGTGCCGAAACCGTGGACAAGAGCCACTCGGAGTTCCGCTACGGCAGCTTCGCCCGAGTCGTCCGGCTGCCCGTCGACGCACGCGGCGAAGAGGCGACCGCGGATTACACGGACGGCGTTCTGACCATCACGGTCCCGGTGCCGGAAGGCAGTTCGGCCACCAGGACCATCCCGGTGCGGCACACCTGAGCGCGATGTGCGACGCGCTCGTGCCGCACTCGCCCGCGCGACCGCCCCCCGCTCGGCCGCGCGGGCGCTTCGTGTGCCCGTACGATCCCCTTGGTTTGGTGCGGAAGGGATCCGTCAGTTGTGCGGAACGATCGCGACCGGGTCCTTGGCGTGGTGGATCACCGAGTGCGCCGTCGGTCCGAGGTGTTCCCCGGCAGGGATTCGGCGGCCGATGACGAGCAGGCCCGCACCAGCGGTTTCCTTGACGAGATGGTGCCCGGCAAGGCCCCGCACGAGCCGCTCGGTGACCTGCGTCGCCGGGAACTTGTGCCGCCAGGGAGTGAGCGCCGCCCCGAGAAGGTGTGACTTCGCGACCTCGGGGTTGGTGGCGTCGGTGGCGGGGAGCAGGGGAACCGTATAGGCGTGCACCACCTGGAGCGGTGCGTGTCGGACGGCCGCGGTGGTGAAGGCGAACTCCAGCAGCTCGTCGCACGGGTGGTCCAGGTCGAGGCCGAGTACGACCGGACGGTGCGTGCCCGCTGCCTGGTCCTCGCGCCCGTCATCAGGATGTTCTCCCGCCCGTACCAGGACGACAGGGCAGACGGCCCGGGCCGCGACGGACAGCGCGACGGAGCCGACCAGGGCGCCGGTGAGCGCACCGAAGCCGCGTGAACCGAGCACCAGCAGGGCGGCGGATCCGGCTGTCGCGAGCAGTGACTCCACCGGTGGCCCGGTGACCTGCTCGTCCAGGATCCCGAGTGCGGGATGCGCGGCGGCGAGCCGCAGCACGGCGCGGTCGAGTGCGCCACTCTCGCGGTGGAAAGGCACCTCGATCTCGGGCAGGCGGCTCCGGTCCGAGGGCTGGTCGTAGGCGTGGACGAGGTGGAGGGGAAGGTCGCGGCGCAGGGCTTCGCGGGCCGCCCAGTCGGCGGCTTCCAGGCTCTCGAGCGAGCCGTCGATGCCCGCGGTGATGGTCTGCTGTGGGGTCATGGGGCGCACCTCCACGGTGCGGTCGGAGGTTCAGCCGGTCCAGGTCCAGTCGGCGATCTCGGGGAGGTCGGTGCCGTGGGCGCGGATCCAGGAGTGGTGGCGGGCGCGGGCGTCGGCCATGGTCTGGCGGACCTGTGCGGCACGGACGGCGAGGCCGGGGACGCGGTCGACGACGTCCATGACGAGCCGGTAGCGGTCCAGGTCGTTGCGGACCACCATGTCGAACGGCGTGGTCGTGGTGCCCGCTTCCTTGTAGCCGCGTACGTGGAGATGGGGATGGCCGGTGCGGCGGTAGGCGAGACGGTGCACCAGCCACGGGTAGCCGTGGTAGGCGAAGATCACCGGGCGGTCGGGCGTGAAGAGCGCGTCGTACTCGAAGTCGGCCATGCCGTGCGGGTGTTCCTGGTGGGGGAGCAGCCGGGTCATGTCCACCACGTTCACGACGCGGACGGCGAGTTCGGGCAGGTGATGGCGCAGCAGTCCCGCCGCCGCGAGGACTTCCTGCGTGGGCACGTCTCCCGCGCAGGCCAGGACCACGTCCGGGTCGTGTGTGCCGTCGTCCGTGCCCGCCCACTCCCAGACGCCCGCGCCGCGCGCGCAGTGCACGCGGGCCTCGTCCAGGGAGAGCCAGTCGAAGCAGGGCTGCTTGCCCGCGACGACGACGTTGACGTAGTCGCGGCTGTGCAGGACGTGTTCGGCCACCGAGAGCAGGGTGTTGGCGTCCGGCGGCAGGTAGACGCGTACGACGTCGGGGCTCTTGTTGAGGACGTGGTCGACGAAGCCGGGGTCCTGGTGCGAGAAGCCGTTGTTGTCCTGGCGCCAGACGTGTGAGGTCAGCAGGTAGTTGAGGGAGGGCACGGGCGCGCGCCAGGGCAGTGAGCGCGCGGTCTTGAGCCACTTGATGTGCTGGTTGACCATCGAGTCGACGATGTGCACGAACGCCTCGTAGGAGGAGAACAGGCCGTGCCTGCCGGTGAGGGTGTAGCCCTCCAGCCAGCCCTGGCAGAGGTGTTCGGACAGCACCTCCATGACGCGTCCGTCCCCGGCGAGGTGCTCGTCGGTGCCGACGATGCCCGCCTGCCAGGCCTTGCCGGTGACCTCGAAGAGCGCGCCGAGGCGGTTGGAGGCGGTCTCGTCGGGACCCACCACCCGGAAGTCGCGCCGCCCGGCGGTGTCGGCCATGATCCGGGCGAGCAGGGCGCCGAGCACCCGGGTCGGCTCGTGCAGGGTCGTGCCCGGCTTGTCGACGGGCACGGCGAAGCGTTCCAGCGGCACCGCGGGCAACTGACGGGTGAGCAGACCGCCGTTCGTGTGCGGGTTCGCTCCCAGGCGTCGGTGGCCTTCGGGGACGCAATCGAGGACCTCGGGGGAAGGACGGCCGTGTGCGTCGAAGAGCTCCTGGGGACGGTAGGAGCGCAGCCAGCCTTCCAACTGGGCCAGGTGTTCGGGGTTCTCGCGCACTCCGGCAAGGGGCACCTGGTGCGAGCGCCAGGTGCCCTCGACCGGCATGCCGTCCACCGTCGCGGGTCCCGTCCAGCCCTTGGGCGTACGCAGCACGATCACCGGCCAGCGCGCACGTCCGCGTGCTCCGCCGGTCCTGGCGGTCTGCTGAATGGCGGCGATGCGGTCGAGCGCCTGGTCCATGGCCTTGGCCATCGTGTGGTGGATCTTGCGCGGGTCGTCGCCCGTGACGTGCAGCGGCTCGTGGCCGTATCCCTTCAGGAGCGCGTCGAGTTCGGCTTCGGGGATGCGGGCCAGGACGGTCGGGTTGGCGATCTTGTAGCCGTTGAGGTGGAGGATCGGCAGGACCGCGCCGTCGTGCACGGGGTCGAGGAACTTGGTGGAGTGCCAGGAGGCGGCGAGCGGCCCGGTCTCCGCCTCGCCGTCGCCGATCACGCAGGCGACCAGGAGGTCCGGGTTGTCGAAGGCGGCCCCGTAGGCGTGCGCCAGGGAGTAGCCGAGTTCGCCGCCCTCGTGGATCGAACCGGGGGTCTCGGGCGCCACGTGGCTGGGCACGCCGCCGGGGAAGGAGAACTGGCGGAACAGCTTCGCCATGCCCTGCGCGTCCCGGGTGACGTCCGGATACGTCTGCGTATAGCTGCCCTCCAGCCAGGAGTTGGCGAGGACCGCGGGGCCGCCGTGGCCGGGGCCCCACACGCACAGTGCGTCCAGGCCGCGCTCGATGATGACGCGGTTGAGGTGGGTGTGGACGAGGTTGAGCCCGGGTGAGGTGCCCCAGTGCCCGAGCAGCCGCGGCTTGATGTGCTCGGGGCGCAGCGGCTCGGTGAGCAGCGGGTTGCTCATCAGGTAGATCTGGCCGACGGCCAGGTAGTTGGCGGCTCGCCAATGGGCGTCCAGGGCTGCCGGTCGGGCGTGTGCCACGGTGCCTCCTGCGTCTTGGGGTTCGGGGGTACGCCTCATCGGGGGTACGCCTCATCGGGAGTACGCCGCTGAGGGCGGGGCGCTGTCAGGTGTGCGGGACGACGGCCACCGGGCACGCCGCGTGGTGCAGCACCGCGTGGTTGACGGGGCCGAGCTGCATGCCCACGTGCCCCTTCCTGCGGCGGGCTCCGACCACCAGGAGGTCGGCGGTGCGGGAGGCGTCCAGGAGTACGGCGCGCGCATGGCCCTCGGCGATCTCGCGGTGGACCGTGATCTCGGGGCGGGCGGCCGTCGCGTCCCGTACGGCTTCGTCCACCTGAGCCGCGGCGCGGCGCTGATGGTCCTCGTGGACCGTCGTGGGGAAGTCGGGGACCTCCCGGGCGGGGCAGCGCCAGGCGTGGACGGCCGTGACGGCAGCGTTCAGCGTCTGCGCTTCGTGGAAGGCGAACTCCGTTGAGGGCGCGGCCTCTTCGGGCTCGTCGATGCCCAGGACGACGGTGTGGAAGCCACCCGTCACGTTCTCCTCGCGACCGCGTACGACGATCACCGGCGACGCGGCGTGCGCGGCGACGGACAGGCTGACGGAGCCGAGCAGCAGCTCGGCGAGCTCGCCGCGCCCCCGGCTGCCGACCACGATCGCCCCGGCCTCCGGGCTGAGCCGCACGAGCGCGAGGGCCGGATCCTCGGGGAGGATCTCGCTCGTCACCTTCACGGCGGTGGTGCGGCGCAGCGCGCGCTCGACCGCCGAGGCCGCGATGTGGTCCGAAAGGACTTCCACGGACGGCCGGTTGATGCCGAAGGACGGTTCGTGTCCCTCGTACCACTCCCACCTGGAGGCGTGGACGACACGCAGCGGCACACCGTGTGCCGCGGCCTCGTCCACCGCCCAGTCCAGCGCGCGCAGGCTCGGATCCGAGCCGTCGACGCCGACGATCAGGGGCTTGTCCACGGTGTCACCGCCTTCGGGCACGCCCCGGCAGGGGCCGTGCTTCGGACGGTTCCACCGAGGGGGCCGGTCGGGGAGGGGCGATCCGGCCCCAGTAGGGGACGTTCGGCCCCTGGCGAGGCCAGGACGGCCTTCGCACAGTGGCGGCATGGCCTGGCGGAAGGAGGCGCGATGCCCACCCGGACACGCATCGCGGTGATCGGCGTCGGCAACGAGTTCCGTCGTGACGACGGCGTGGCCCTGGCGGTGCTCGCCCGGCTCCGCGAGCGCGCCGCGGACCGGCCCTTGCCGACCGGCACGGTCCTCGCCACCTGCGACGGAGACCCGGCCCGCCTGATCGGATCATGGGAGGGGGCGGATCTCGCGGTGGTGGTGGACGCGGCGCACGCGCACCCCGTCCGTCCCGGACGCGTGCACCGGCTGGCCCTGGACGCCGACGCCCTGGACCGGCCACGGACGACCAGCTCGCACGGTCTCGGGCTCGGCGAGGCCGTCGAACTCGCCCGCGTCCTCGGCCGGTTGCCACGGTGTCTGGTCGTGTACGCGGTGGAGGGCGCCGACAGTGCCTGGGGCACCGGCCTGTCACCGAGCGTCGAGGCCGTGGTGGAACCGCTCGCCGAAAGCGTCGAGGAAGAGATCGTGCGGCACCGCTCCGCCGTCGCGCGGGCCGGAGAGGAGTGATCCATGCCGGAGCGCAGCGCACTCCGCTTCGAAGTGTTCGGCACCGTGCAGGGGGTGGGCTTCCGTCCTTTCGTGCATCGGCTGGCGACCGGCCTCGGCCTGGCGGGCTGGGCCGCCAACACCGCGGGCCACGTGGAAGGGACGGTCGCCGGACCCCCTGACGCGGTGTGGGAGTTCATCGGGCGGCTGCGCACCGGCGCACCCGCTCTCGCCCAAGTGCGGCAGGTGCGCGTGACCGCCGTACGGGGCCGACTCCCGCTCGCCACGTCCGGCTTCACCATCCGGCACAGCGATATCGCCCGCGCCCTGCCCGTCGGCGCGCGGGAGGTTCCGCCCGACGCCGCCATCTGCGCCGCCTGCCTGAACGAACTCCTGGACCCGGCCGCCCGCCGGTTCCGCTACCCCTTCATCAACTGCGCCGACTGCGGGCCGCGCGCCACCGTCATCGAAGACCTTCCCTACGACCGGATCCGCACCACGATGCGGCGCTTCCCGCTCTGTGCGGCCTGCGCGGCGGAGTACGACGACCCGACCGACCGGCGCTTCCACGCCGAACCCCTCGCCTGCGCCTCCTGTGGGCCGAGGCTCTCCTGGGACGCGCTGAGCGGGGAGGCCGCGCTGCGTGCCGCGGTCAAGACCGTGGAGGGCCGCGGCATCGTCGCGTTGAAGGGCCTCGGCGGCTATCAGCTGGTGTGTGACGCCACCGACCAGGTGGCGGTTCTGGCCCTGCGGGAGCGCAAGCGCCGACCGGCCAAGCCGTTCGCCGTCATGGTGCAGGACCTGTGCGCCGTACGGGAGTTGGCCCGGTTGTCGGGTGCCGAGCGGACCGTACTGGAGTCGGCGGCGCGGCCCGTGGTGCTGCTCGCCGCACAGGGCCCCGGCCTGGCCCCCGCGGTGCGTCCGCGAACCCGTGACGTCGGTCTGTTCCTGCCGACCACGGGGCTGCACCACCTCCTGCTCCGCGAACTCGCCCGCCCGCTCGTCGTCACCAGCGGCAACATCGCCGACGAGCCGATCGCCACCGACGACGCAGAGGCCCGGCACGCGCTGGCGGAAGTCGCCGACGGGTTCCTCACCCACGACCGGCCGATCCGCGCCCGCTACGACGACTCGGTCGTCCAGGCCGTCGGCCGCTCCGTGCTCACGGTCCGCAGGGCGCGGGGCCTGGCACCGGCGCCACTGCCCCTGCCGGTGCCCGCCACCAGCCCCTTGGTGGCGGTCGGCGCCCAGCTCAAGCACACGTTCGCCCTGGCGGACGGCCACGGAGCCCATCTCTCCTCGCACGGCGGGGACTTGGCCGACGCGACCACGCTCGACGCCTTCACACAGGGGTACGAGGACCTCGTCCGGCTCACGGGCATCACCCCGCAAGCCGTCGCGCACGATCTGCATCCCGGGTACCTCTCCACCCAGTGGGCGCGTACCCGGTCACTGCGCCGCATACCGGTCCAGCACCACCACGCCCACGTGGCCGCGTGCGCGGCCGAGCACGACCTGCGTACGCCGTTCGTCGGGGTCGCCTACGACGGCCTGGGACTCGGTGACGACGGGACGCTGTGGGGCGGGGAGATCCTCGTCGCGGACCTGACGGGATACCGGCGGGCGGGCCGCTTCGCGACCGCGCCGCTGCCCGGTGGTGAGGCCGCGGTCCAACACCCGTACCGCATGGCCCTCGGCTACCTGCACGGAACGGAACTGCTCGGCGGCCCACGCCCCTACCCCTGGCTGACCAGGCGCTTCAACGAGCGGCTCGATCCGACCGAAGCCGCCGTCGTGCGGTCCATGGTGGCCCGGGGCATCAACTCCCCGCGGGCTTCCAGCGCCGGACGGCTCTTCGACGCCGTGGCGAGCCTGCTGGGCCTCGCCGACTCCGTCAGCTACGAGGGCGAGGCCGCCGGGGCCCTTGAGGCGGCCGCGGGCAGTGTGCGCGCGCTGCCCCTGGACCACCGCCTCGTGCGGGTGGACGGCCTGTGGGTGTACGACCCGGGCCCCACCTTGATCGACCTGCTGGACAGGCAGCACAGCGGGGAGGGCGTTCCCGCGCTCGCCGCGGCCTTCCATCTGACCCTCGCCCTCGTGACCGCCGAACTGGTCGCGCACGCGGTGGCCGACGGCGCCCCGCGCACCGTCTGCCTCGCCGGAGGCTGTTTCCTCAACCGTCGTCTGCTCACCGAGGTCAGGCGCCGACTGCGCGCGCAGGGGCTGCGGGTGCTGGTGGCCGGAGCCGTCCCGGTGGGTGACGGCGGCATCAGCTACGGGCAGGCGGCGGTGGCCGCGGCCCGGCTCGCGAAGGAGTGAGCGCGATGTGCTTGGGCATCCCCGGCCGTGTCCTAGAGGTCAGGGACGACGCCGGACTCCGCATGGCCACCGTCGACTTCGGAGGCGTACGCCGCGATGTCTGCCTCGCCTACACGCCGACGGCGGCGATCGGCACCTACGTCATCGTGCACGTCGGGTTCGCCATCACCGAGGTCGACGAAACCGAGGCCGAACGGACCCTGAACGTCCTGCGGGCGATGGCGGGTGCCGTGGAGGCCGAACTCGGCGAGCCGCTGCCAGGACCGGCCACATAGGGCCGGTCGGCCCCCGTCCCTGCCCGGCCAGCCCCTGCGGGCCGCTCTTCGCCCGCGCGATTCTCGAAGGGTCGGATCTGCCCCAGGAGGCCCGAGATGACGCACGACGAGCGAAGCCGAGCACCGGTCCACGCCCTGCTCGCCGACGGGACGACCACCTGCGTACGGACCGTCAGGACCGACGATCGTGCCGCCCTGCTGAGGCTCTACGAGGGGATGTCGGCCGAGAACCTGCGCCTGAGGTTCTTCGCCGCGAGCCGCCGGTCGGCCGCGCAGGCGGCGGACCGGGCCTGCGCCGCCCCCCGTCCCGGATACCGCGCGCTGCTCGCCGAGACCACGGGCCAGGTCATCGGACTCGCCGAGTACGAGAGGACGGACGAGCCCGGCACGGCGGAGATCTCCCTCGCCGTCGCCGAGGGCCTCCACCACCGGGGGATCGGCACCCTGCTCCTGGAACACCTGGTCTCAGCGGCCCGGGCGGACGGCATCACCGCCTTCACGGCCGACGCGCTCGCCGAGAACCACGAGATGCTGAAGGTCTTCGCCGACCTCGGACTGCGCACCGCCCGCCGCTTCACGGGCCCCGAACTGCGCTGCACGATCCAGCTGGAAGAGGACGAGACGTACCTGACGGCGGTCGAGGAACGGGGCGGCACAGCCGATGTGGCCAGCCTTCGGCCGCTGCTGCGGCCGGACGTGATCGCCGTGGTCGGAGCGGGCCGCAAGGCAGGATCGGTCGGCCGCGCCGTCCTGCGCAATCTGCGCACGGGCGGCTTCACCCGGCAGCTCTTCGCCGTCAACCCGCACGTGTCGTCGCTGATGAGCGTGCCCTCCTACCCCTCGGTGGCCGCGCTGCCCCAGGTCCCCGACCTCGCGGTCCTCGCGGTGCCCGCACCGGCCCTGGCCGCCACGGCCGAGGAGTGCGGAAAAGCGGGCGTACGCGCCCTGGTGTCCGTCACGGCGGGCCTGGACGGGGCTCAGGCCCGCGCGCTCCTGGCCACCTGCCGGACGTACGGAATGCGCCTGGTGGGACCCAACTGCCTCGGCATCGCCAACACGGACGAGGCGCTGTCCCTGGACGCGACCTTCGCCGCCCGGCATCCGCACGCGGGTACGACAGGTGTCGCCGTGCAGTCCGGGGGAGTGGGGATCGCCCTGCTCGACGGCCTGAGCCACCTCGGCCTCGGCATCTCCAGCTTCGCCTCGCTCGGCGACAAGTACGACGTCAGCGGCAACGACCTGCTGCAGTGGTGGGAGCGCGACGGCGTCACGGACCTGGCCCTGTTGCACCTGGAGTCCTTCGGCAACCCGCGGGCCTTCTCGCGCACCGCGCGTCGCGTGACCCGGCGCATGCCGGTGCTCACCGTCGACGCGGGCCGTACCGCGGCCGGTCGGCGGGCCGCGGCCTCGCACTCCGCCGCGGCCGCCACCCGGACCATGACCCGGCAGGCCCTGTTCACCCAGGCGGGCGTCACCGCCACCCGCACGGTCGGCGAACTCCTCGAAGCCGCGGCCTTGTTGCACTCCCAGCCCGCGCCCGCCGGGAACCGTGTCGTCATCGTCACGAACGCGGGCGGCGCGGGTGTACTCGCGGCGGACGCGTGCGCGGAGGCCGGGCTCGCGCTGCCATCGCTTCCGGTCGACCTCGTCGACGCGCTGGTCACGGTGTTGCCCGAGGGCGCATCGGCCGCCAACCCGGTGGACGCCACAGCCGCCGTCACGGAAGCGCAGCTCAGGAATTGTGTGGACCGGCTCGCAGGGCACAGTGGCGTCGACGCCGTGCTGCTGGTGCTTGTCCCCACCGCGGTCGCCGCGGCGACCGGCGACGATCTGGTCCGGGCCCTTACCCATGCCCCCGGCCGTCGCTCCCGAACGGTCGCCGCGGTCCGTCTCGACCAGGCGCTGCCCGTGCGGCTCCTGCCGGTCACCGCAGGAGGTTCCGTGCCCTCCTTCGGGGACCCGCAGGCCGCCGCACGCGCTCTGGCGCACGCCGTCCGCCGCGCCCGGTGGCTGTCCCGGCCGCCGGGCAGCGTCCCGGACCTCGCCGGGGTGGAGACGTCCCGCGCCCAGGCGGTGGCCGAGACCTGGCTGGCCGGGCAGCCCGAAGGCGGCTGGCTCGACCCACGCGCCTGTGCCGAGCTGCTCGGCTGCTACGGCATCCCGCAACTGCCCTGGGCCTGGGCGGAGACCGAGGAGGCGGCGGTCGCGGCCGCCGAACGCCTGCGCGGCCCCGACGGCAGGATCGTGATGAAGGCGCACTGGCCGGGCCTGCTGCACAAGAGCGAACAACGCGCCATCCACCTCGATCTGCAGGGGGACGCCCAAGTGCGCGCCGCCTTCCGGGACTTCGAGACCCGTTTCGCCGGTCTGCTCACCGGAGTGGTGGTGCAGCCGCTCGCCGAGCGCGGCACCGAACTGTTCGCGGGAGTGGTCCAGGACGAGGTGTTCGGACCTCTGGTCCTGTTCGGGCTCGGCGGCACGGCCACCGAACTGCTCGCGGACCACGCGGCCCGCCTCGCCCCGCTCACCGACGCCGACGTCCATGACCTGATCACCGCGCCGCGCTGCGCCCCGCTGCTCTTCGGGCACGGCGGCAGCGGTCCCGTCGACCTCGAAGGCCTGGAGCAGCTGCTGCACCGGCTGTCCCGGCTGGCCCGCGACCTGCCGCAGCTCGCCGAGGCCGATCTCAATCCCGTCCTGGCGTGGCCGGGGGGCGTCACGGCACTGGACGTACGCGTACGGCTCCTGCCCCGGACCGCTCATGACCCTTATCTGCGCCGACTGCGCTGAGGAGGAGACAGAGATGAAACACAGCAAGATCGGTTCCGTGATGACCAGCGAGGTCGTCAGCGCCCAGTACGGCACACCGTTCAAGGAGGTCGCCAGGCGCCTGTCGGACCATCGCGTCAGTGGGCTGCCCGTGATCGACGCCGACGACAAGGTGGTCGGGGTGATCTCCGAGACGGACCTGCTGGTGCGCGAGGCCGAGGCTCCTGACCCGCACCGGCCGCGGCGCCGCTTCCGGCCGCTCCGGATGAGCCGTGCCGCACGAGGGGACAGGACCAAGGCGACGGCACGGACGGCGGGGCAGCTCATGTCCACGCCACCCGTCTGTGTCCGCGCCGAGAACACCATCGCCGAAGGCGCCCGGTGCATGGCCCGGCACAAGGTGGAGCGGCTGCCCGTCATCGACGAAGAGGACCGCCTCGTCGGTATCGTCACCCGGCGTGACCTGCTCCAGGTGTTCCTGCGTGCCGATGACGAGATCCGCCACGAGGTGATCGAACAGGTCCTGGTGCGCACCCTGTGGCTGGCACCGCAGACCATCACGATCGAGGTGCGGGACGGTGTGGTGACGTTCGAAGGGAAGCTGGAGCGCCGCAGCGAGATCCCCATCGTGCTGCACATGACGCGTGAGATCGACGGGGTCGTCGCGGTGGTCGACAAGCTCACGTTCCACGTGGACGACTCCCACCTGCAGCCGACCGATCAGGCGCTGTGGGGCGTCGCCGACGACTGGCTGCGCAAACTCTGAGGAGCGACAGATCGCCATGACCGTCAAGGTGCTCGTCGCCTACGCGACGAAGAACGGGTCCACGGCCGAGATCGCCCGCACCATCACGGAGGTCCTGCGCGAGGAGGGCCTCGAAGCCGAGCTGCGGCCGGTAGCTGACGTCGGCGAACTTCAGGAGTACGACGCCGTCGTCCTCGGCAGTCCCCTCTACAAGGGACAGTGGCACAAGGACGCCCGTCGGTTCGCCAAGCGCCGACGGGAGGAACTCGCCCAGCGGCCGGTATGGCTGTTCAGCAGCGGCCCCCTCGACGCCTCGGCGAGCGAGAGGAACATTCCTCCCGTCCCGTCCGTGCGCCGTCTCCTCATCGAGATCCACGCCAAGGAGCACGCCACGTTCGGCGGCTGCCTCACCGAGGACGCGCGGAGCTGGGCGGCCCGGATGATCGTCAAGGCCGGCCACGGCGGGGACTTCCGGGACGTCAAACAGATCTCCGCCTGGGCGCAGCACGTCGGCGTCACGCTGCGGGGTGGGGCCGCACCGCGGCGGGAGGAGCGCTGACGTCATGAGCGCCTCGACACAGCCTCGTTTCCGGCCCGTGGCATGGCGATGGCGGAGGAACCCGCTGCGTCGCCGCAGCGACGTCGTCGAGGCGTGGACGCGGCTGTCGCTGGGGGTCGTGGCGCTGTGCGTCGCTCCCCTGACCGGGGCGTTCGCGGGTCTTTCCACGTACGACACCACGCACGCCGAGGCCCAACGACAACGGGCCGAAAACCACGTCGTGTCGGCCACGCTCGCCGAGGACGCTCCGGCGGTGAGCGGCGTCGACTCCCGGACGCGCTACCCGGTCACGGTGCGCTGGACCGATCGCGGCGGCACGGCGCACAAGGCCACGGCCAGGGTCACGGCAGGCGCCGAGGCGGGCAGCCGGACCGACGTCTGGCTCGACGCCCACGGCAGGGTCACCGCCGCCCCGATGGCCGAAGACGTCCAGTGGGGTACCGCGATCGGCGTGGGCGGCGCCGCGACCCTCGTCGTCTGGGTGTTCACCGGGGGAGTCCGGATCGCCGTACGCGGCGTGGCCCACCGGCGCCGGATGGCCGAGTGGGAGCGGGCCTGGGCGCGGACGGAACCGCGCTGGACGGGCAGCCAGCCCTGAACCGGGCCCGTACGGGCCAGGACCGGGGCCGCTCGGCCCCTGCCCCGCTCACGGCTCCTCGCCGAGTCTGGTGAGCGGGGAACCACCCCGATGCGCGGGAGGACGGACATGACGACCACCGGAGCCACGGCAGTCCTCGACCGGAGCGGGCTGACCGCCCTCGTCACGGAGCTGACGGCCGAGGGCCGTACCGTCGTCGGACCCACCGTCCGCGACGGTGCGATCGTCCTCGCCGAACTCGATTCGGCCGAACAACTCCCGTACGGCTGGGGCGTGGAACTGGAGGCCGGGCACTACCGACTGCGGCGCCGCGAGGACGGGGCCGCCTTCGCGCACTCCGCGGGACCGCAGTCCTGGAAGAACTTCCTGCATCCGCAGCGCGAGCGGCTGTGGAGCGCGGACCGCGCCCCCGACGGAACGGTGGCCATCAGTGCCGAGGCCGCCGACCGGCCGTCGTACGCCTTCCTCGGAGTGCGGCCCTGTGATCTGCGGGCCATCGCGATCCAGGACCGGGTGCTGACGGGCGGCCGGTATCAGGACGGCGGCTATCAGGAGCGCCGGAGGGGAGCCTTCCTGATAGCCGCTGAGTGCACCGAGCCCGGCGCGACCTGCTTCTGCGTCTCCATGGGCAGCGGTCCCGGCGCCGACACCGGATTCGATCTCGCACTCACCGAGGTCGTCGACGACGGCGGCCACCGCTTCTTCGTACGCGTGGGCAGTGCGGCGGGCGCGGAACTGCTCGCCAGGGTCCCGCACCGTGCGGCCGACGCGACGACACAGGATGCGGCCCTCGCCGCGGTCTCCGGGGCCGTCGACAAGATGGGCCGGGCCATGCCGCCGGTGAGCCTGCGGCAGCTGATGGGATCGAGCCTTGCGGCCGAACGCTGGGACGACGTGGCTTCGCGCTGTCTGACCTGCGGCAACTGCACGATGGTCTGCCCCACGTGCTTCTGCGCCACCACCGAGGAGGTCACCGACCTCACCGGTGACCACGAGGAGCGCTGGCAGCGCTGGGACTCCTGCTTCGACCTGGACTTCTCCTACGTCCACGGGGGTCCTGTGCGTTCCTCCGGCCGCAGCCGCTACCGGCAGTGGCTCACCCACAAACTCGGCACCTGGCACGACCAGTTCGACAGCTCCGGCTGTGTGGGCTGCGGCCGCTGCATCGTCTGGTGCCCCGTCGGCATCGACATCACCGAAGAGGTCGAGGCCCTGAAGGAGGAGTCGGAGCGATGAGCAACACCACCACCATGATGAGCGCCATACCCACCGAGCACCGCAAGCGGCTGATGCGCATCGCGCGGGACGTGGCCTTCCCCGCCGGGACGCGGATGTTCGAGGAGGGCGGGCACGCCGACCGGTTCTGGATCATCCGCACCGGCTCGGTCATCCTGGACATGCACGTGCCCGGCCGCCGCTCGCCGGCGATCGAGACCCTCGGCCACGGCGAACTGGTCGGCTGGTCCTGGCTGTTCCCGCCCTACGTGTGGCAGCTCGGCGCCGTGGCGCAGAGCCCCGTGCGGGCCGACGAGTACGACGCACTCGCGGTCCGGCTGATGTGCGACGACGACCCGGAGCTCGGCGCGGTCGTCGGCCAGTGGGTGGGCCGCGTGCTCGCCCACCGCCTGCAGGCCGCGAGGACCCGCCTCCTCGATCTGTACGCCCCCTACGGCAGCGGAAGCGGCGCGCGGGGATGACCGCCGTGCCGGTTCCCTACCGGGTCGTCGCCCGCTGGGCGGAGACACCGGACACGGCCACCCTGCGCCTGGAGCCGGTCGGGGAACCGCTGCCCGCCTTCGTGCCGGGGCAGTTCGCGATGGTCTGGGCGTTCGGCCGGGGCGAGATCCCGCTCTCGGTCAGCGCCATCCCCACCACGGGAGGCCTCGCGCACACGGTCCGCAGCGTGGGCGCCGTCTCCGAAGGGCTGTACGCCGCCGAAGTCGGCGACGTACTCGGACTGCGCGGCCCCTACGGCACCGGCTGGAACCTGGAGAAGGCCATCGGGCAGGACCTCGTGGTCGTGGCGGGCGGCATCGGGCTCGCTCCGCTGCGCCCTCTCGTCCGGGACGCGCAGGCCGACCCGAAACCGTACGGCCGCCTGAACCTCCTGGTGGGCGCACGCACCCCCGCCGACCTGATGGCCAAGACCGAGACCCGGCTGTGGAGGACCGCGTACACGGGAGTGACCGTCGACCGGCCCGACAGCCACTGGGCGGGCGCGATCGGCGTCGTCACGAACCTCCTCGACCGGGCGCGGTTCACGCCGAGCGCAACCACCGCGTTCGTCTGCGGACCCGAGCCGATGATCAGGGCGACCGCCCGGGACCTGCTCCAGCGGGGCGTGCCCGCAGACCGGATCCGGGTCTCCCTGGAGCGCAACATGCGGTGCGCGACCGGACACTGCGGTCACTGCCAGCTGGGCCCGCTGCTGCTGTGCCGAGACGGCCCCGTGGTCGGCTGGGACCGTGCCGAACCCCTCCTCTACGTGCGGGAGTTATGAGATGGGCGCTCCGACGCTCGCCGTGTTCAAGCTCGCCTCCTGCGACGGCTGTCAGCTCACCCTGCTCGACTGCGAGGACGAACTCCTGGGCCTCGCCGGGCAGATGGAGATCACGCACTTCTTGGAGGCCTCCAGCGCCGTGCGCCCGGGCCCCTACGACCTGACGCTGGTCGAGGGCTCCGTCACCACGCCCGCCGACGCCGAGCGGATCCGCGAGATCCGCGCAGCCTCCCGCCACCTGGTGACGATCGGGGCCTGTGCGACGGCCGGCGGCATCCAGGCGCTGCGAAACTTCGCCGACGTCGAGGAGTTCACCCGCACCGTCTACGCGCGCCCCGACTACATCGACACACTCGCCACCTCCACCCCGGTCTCCGCGCATGTGGACGTCGACTTCGAGCTGCGCGGCTGCCCCGTCGACCGCCGCCAACTCCTGGAGGTCATCACCGCGTACCTGGCGGGCCGCAGGCCGGACATCCCCGACAACAGCGTGTGCTTCGAGTGCAAGCGGCGCGGCACGGTCTGCGTGACCGTCGCCCACGGCACCCCCTGCCTCGGCCCGGTCACCCACGCCGGATGCGGAGCGATCTGCCCGGCCTACGGACGCGGCTGCTACGGCTGCTTCGGTCCCTCCGGGTCGGTGAACCTGCCCGCGCTGATCCCGGTGCTGCACCGCGACGGCATGGACGACCGCGACACCGAGCGCTTCCTGCACACCTTCAACACCGCGGCGTTCGAAGAGGAGTCGCGCCGATGACGCACCGCGGCTCCCGCGTCCTGCACGTCGGCTCGCTCTCCCGGGTCGAGGGCGAAGGCGCGCTGCACCTGAGCGTCCACGACGGGACGGTCACCCGGGCGCAGCTGCGGATCTACGAGCCACCACGATTCTTCGAGGCGTTCCTGCGGGGCAGGTCGTACGCCGAACCGCCGGACATCACCGCCCGGGTGTGCGGAATCTGCCCGGTCGCCTATCAGTTGAGCGCGTGCGCCGCGATCGAGAACGCCTGCGGGATCACGGTCGACCCGGCCCTGCGCGTGCTGCGGCGGCTGTTGTACTGCGGCGAGTGGATCGAGAGCCAGACCCTGCACATCTACCTCCTGCACGCCCCCGACTTCCTCGGCTGCGACAGCGCCATCGAGCTGGCGCGGACCGCCCGCGGGCACGTCGAACGGGGCCTGCGCCTGAAGCAGGCGGGCAACGCGATCCTCGAACTCCTGGGCGGCCGCGCCATCCATCCGGTCAACGTCCGTATCGGCGGCTTCCACCGCGTCCCGACAGTGGCGGAACTCAGGCCGCTGGCAGGCCAGTTGGAGCGAGCCCTGGACGATGCCTGGCAGACCGTCGAGTGGGTGTCCGGCTTCGAGTTCCCCGATGCCGAGGTGGACGCTGACCTGTTCGCGCTCGCGGAACCGGAGACGTACGCCATCGAGACCGGTACCCCCGCCGTCCTGCGGGCCGACAGCGACACACCGAACCTCTTCCCGCTCCACACCTTCCTGGACCGAGTGCGCGAGGAACACCTCCCGCACTCCACGGCCCTGCACGCCACCCTCGACGGGCGCCGCCACCTCACCGGATCGCTGGCCCGCTTCGCCATCAGCGGCCGATGGCTGTCCCGTACGGCGGTGCGGGCCGCCCGCGCCGCCGGGCTCGGCGATCCGCGCGCGGGAGTGTTCTCCCGCAATCCGTACCGGTCGATCCTGGTCCGGGCCGTCGAGGTCGTGTACGCCGTCGACGAAGCGCTGCGGATCATCAGGGCGTACGAGCGGCCGCGGCGCCCGTACACGGAAGTCCCGGCCACCGCGGGCACCGGCCACGGCGCGACGGAGGCCCCGCGCGGACTCCTCTACCACCGCTACGTGCTGGACGCGGAAGGCACCGTCACCGACGCCCGCCTCGTACCGCCCACCGCGCAGAACCAGGGCGCCATCGAGGACGACCTGCGCCGCACCGCCCAGCGCGCGATCACCCAAAGCGACATCGAGGACGAGGAGTTGACGCGGCTGTGCGAGCGCGCCATCCGCAACCACGACCCGTGCATCTCCTGCTCCACACACTTCCTCGACCTGACCGTCGACCGCACCTGACCCCATGGGAGGACGCCGTGCTCCACTCTCCGCGCACCGTGAGCGACGTGATGACCCACACCGTCATCGCCGTGGGCCGCGAGGCCCCCTTCAAGGAGATCGTCGCGCTGATGGGGCAGTGGAAGGTCAGCGCCCTGCCCGTCCTGGCAGGCGAGGGCCGGGTGATCGGCGTGGTCTCCGAGGCGGATCTGCTGCCCAAGGAGGAGTTCCGCGACAGCGACCCTTCTCACTTCGATCAGCTGCGCCGCCTCTCCGACCTGGCGAAGGCGGGCGGATTGAGCGCGGGCGAGGTGATGAGTGCCCCCGCCGTCACCGTCCACCCGGACACCACGCTTCCGCAGGCCGCGCGCATCATGGCCCTGCGGCACGTCAAGCGGCTCCCCGTGGTCGACGCCCACGGTCTGCTGCAGGGCGTGGTGAGCCGCAGCGATCTGCTGAAGGTGTTCCTGCGCACCGACGGGGAGCTGGCCGAGGAGGTGACCCGCACCGTGACCGCCCTCCTCTTCCCGGACGGGGCCGTCACCGTGGCGGTCGAGAGCGGCGTGGTCACCCTCGGCGGAACCATCCGCGACAGGAGCCTCGTTCCGGTCGCCGCCCGGCTCACCCGGGCCGTCGAAGGAGTCGTGGACATCCGCATGGACCTCACCGGGCCGGATCAGGCGCCGCCCCGATGAAGTACCTCGACGAGTACCGCGACCCCGCGCTGGCCCGGCAGTTGCTCGCCGAGCTGCGGCGCACCGCGACGCACCCCTGGCGCATCATGGAGGTGTGCGGCGGCCAGACCCACACCCTGGTCCGCCAGGGCATCGACGAACTGCTCCCCGCGGGCATCCGCATGATCCACGGCCCCGGCTGCCCGGTCTGCGTCACCCCGCTGGAGACGCTCGACCGCGCCATGGCCATCGCGGAACGCCCCGGTGTGATCCTCACCAGCTTCGGTGACATGCTCCGCGTCCCCGGCAGTACCACCGACCTGCTCGCCCTGCGGGCCCGAGGCGCGGACGTGCGGGTGATCTACTCGCCGATGGACGCGGTGCGCACCGCCGAGGAGAACCCCGGCCGTGAAGTGGTCTTCCTCGCCGTCGGGTTCGAGACCACGGCACCGGCCAACGCGATGACCGTGCTGCACGCCGACCGCCTCGGCCTCACCAACTTCTCGCTCCTGGTCAGCCACGTCCTCGTACCGCCCGCCATGACCGCCCTCCTTGACGACCCGGAGTGCGAAGTGGAGGCGTTCCTCGCCGCCGGGCACGTGTGCGCGGTCATGGGCTGGACGGAGTACGAGCCGATCGCCGCGCGCTACCAAGTGCCCGTCGTGGTCACCGGCTTCGAACCGCTCGACCTGCTGGAAGGCATCCTCATGGCGGTCACCCAACTGGAAGAGGGCAGGCACGACGTCGAGAACCAGTACGCGCGCGCCGTGCACCGCACGGGCAACTCCGAGGCCCAGGACGTCCTGGGCCTCGTCTTCCGCAGCACCGACCGGGCCTGGCGGGGGATCGGCACGCTCCCCGCAAGCGGCCTCGAACTCGCCCCAGAATACGCGTCGTTCGACGCCTCCCGGCGATTCGACGTGAGCGGCCCGCACTCCACCGAGGACCCCGAGTGCATCGCGGGGGACATCCTCACCGGCGCCCGGCTGCCCACCGACTGCGTTGCCTACGGGGCCCGTTGCACACCCCGCACCCCACTCGGCGCTCCCATGGTGTCCAGCGAGGGCACCTGCGCCGCCTTCCACGCCGCCGGACGAACCAGGAGCGCCCCGGCATGACACTCGACTGCCCACTCCCGTACGGCGAGCACGAGCTCATCCAGCTGGGCCACGGCGCGGGCGGCAGGCTCACCGCCGAACTGCTCGACTCGCTCGTCCTGCCCGCCCTCGGCGGACAACCCGACGGTCCGCTCGAAGACGCGGCTCTGCTCCCGGGGGCGGACGAACTCGTCGTCTCCACGGACTCGTTCGTGGTCAGCCCGCTGAGCTTCCCCGGCGGGGACATCGGCTCCCTAGCCGTCCACGGCACGGTCAACGACCTGGCCATGCGCGGAGCCCTGCCCCTCGCCCTGACCCTCGCCGTGATCGCGGAAGAAGGCCTCCCGCTGGCGGAACTCCGTGCCGTCCTGGACTCCGCGGGGAAGGCCGCGTACGAGACGGGTGTCCCGTTCGTCACCGGGGACACCAAAGTCGTCGGACGCGGTGCCGCCGACCGCCTCTTCCTGAACACGACCGGCATCGGCCGCCGCATCACCGGTCTGACCCCCTCCGCCGCAAAGGCCCGACCGGGCGACGCGGTGCTCCTCTCCGGCCCGATCGGCCTGCACGGCACCGCTGTCCTCTCCACCCGCGAAGGGCTCGGCTTCGAAACGGACATCGCCTCCGACACTCGTCCCCTGCACCGCCTCGTCCAGGCCCTCGCCCCTCTCGGCGGCGGCATCCACAGCCTGCGCGATCCGACCCGGGGAGGTCTGGCCGCCGCGCTGAACGAGATCGCGCGCGACTCGGGAGTCGGCGTGCGGATCGAGGAGCGGGCCGTGCCGGTGCCCGCGGCCGTCGCCGCCGCCTGCGATCTGCTCGGCCTCGACCCGCTGGTCGTCGCCAACGAGGGCTGTCTGGTCGCCTTCGTCACGGCCGACACGGCAGACGAGGCGCTCACCGCACTGCGCGCGCACCCCGAAGGTGCTGAGGCCGTCCGCATCGGACACTGCGCAGCGGCTCCCGCCGGGCGCGTCGAGCTGCGCACGCTGATCGGTGCGCGACGGGTCGTGGACATGCCGCTGGGTGAGCAACTTCCGCGGATCTGCTGAGGGTTGACGTCGCGCGGCCACGTACGCCTTTGTTCAGGTCTGGCCACGCGCCAGTGGGGCCCATCCGGCCCTGGTGCGTCGCACGGTCCGACCGACACCATCGAGACGGGACCACCGACGCTCAGGGGGTAGGCATGAACGCACCTGGCTTCTCGCCGGAGCACCCGATCCGGGTCTTCCTCCTCGACGACCACGAGGTCGTACGGAGGGGGGTCCGTGACCTGCTCGACGCCGAACCCGACATCTCCGTCGTGGGCGAGGCGGGCACGAGCGAACGAGCCCTGGTCCGTGGCCCGGCTCTGCGCCCGGACGTGGCGATCCTCGACATTCGCCTGCCCGACGGCGACGGCGTCACCGTCTGCCGCGAACTGCGCTCGAAGATGCCCGAGGTGGTCTGCCTCATGCTGACCTCCTTCGATGACGACGACGCGCTCCTGGACGCGATCATGGCGGGTGCCGCGGGTTACGTCCTGAAGCAGATCAAAGGCACCGATCTGATCGACGCGGTACGTACGGTCGCCTCCGGCCAGTCCCTGCTCGACCCGGCGACCACGGCCCGCCTGATGAGTACGTTGCGGGGGCCGGACGAAGCGGTGGCGCCGCAGGACGACAAGCTGGCCCGCCTCTCGGACCGTGAGCGGGACATCCTCGCCCTGATCGGTGACGGCCTCACCAACCGCCAGATTGGGAAACGGCTCTACCTCTCCGAGAAGACCGTCAAGAACCACATCTCCCGGCTTCTGTCGAAGCTGGGAGTGGAGCGACGCATCCAAGCCGCCGTGATCGCCGCCCACTTCGACTCGGAGCAGTCACGCTGATCTTTCCTCGGTCACCGGCCCGTCTCTCCCCGGTCACCGGCCCGGCAGCGGAACCAGCCACTCCAGGCGGGTGCCCCCGTCCGGTCCGCTGCCCAGAGCCAACCTGCCTCCCAGCTTCTCGGCCCGCTCGGCGATGTTGCGCAGACCGCTGGAGGACTCGCGCTCGCCGCTGCCGACGCCGACGCCGTCGTCCGCCACGGTGAGAGCCAGTCGGCCCTTGCGTACGACGATGGAGATGTCCGTGGCCGATGCCTGTGCGTGCCGTGTGATGTTGGCGAGCGCTTCGCTCAGCACGGCCACCACGTCGTCGGCGACGTCGGCGGGGACGTCGATGTCGATCAGTCCCTCCATGCGCAGCGCGGGCGTGAAGCCGAGGGCGGCGACCGCCTCCTCCACCGTCCGCGCGATCCGCACGCGCAGCCCGGAGCCGCCCATGGTGCTCGTGTCATGAGCGCGGAGTCCGAAGATGGTCGAACGGATGATCTTGATGGTGGTGTCGAGATCGTCCACGGCGCGCATCAGGCGCTCGGCCGCCTCGGGGTGGGAGACGAACCGCTGGGCGCTCTGGAGCGTCATGCCGGTCGCGAAGAGACGTTGAATGGCCAGGTCGTGAAGGTCCCGGGCGATCCGGTCCCGGTCCTCGAGCAGACTCATCTGCTCGGCGTCCTGCCGCCGGTCCGCCAGCTCCAGCGCCAACGCGGCCTGTCCGGCGAAACCGGGCAGCGAAGCGATCTCGGCGCCACTGAACGCGGGACGTCCGGTCCGCCGGGCCAGGACCAGGGCGCCGCGCACCCCGTCGGCCGTACCCATGGGAACCGCGACCGCCGGCCCCAACCCCTGCCACCGCTCCGGGGCGAAGGTGACTCGGGGATCACAGGTCACGTCCGCGGTGGTGACAAGACCGCCCTCCCTCAACGCCGTCCCGGCCAGGGTCCCTTGACGGGGAATGCGCCGGCCTTGGTGCACTTCGGCGCCTTCACCGTGGGCGAGGGAGCCCTGGAGTTCCGTCCCCTCCGCCACCAGCAGATCCACCACGCCGATGTCAGCGGAGGTGATCTCCAGGGCGCGATCGACCATCAGCTCAAGCACCCGGGCCTCCGACGTCCCGGACAGTACGGCGTTGGTGAACTCGGCACCGGCCGTCAGCCAGCGCTCGCGCAGGCGCGCCTCCTCGTAGAGCCGGGCGTTCTCGATGGCCACGCCCGCCGCCACCGCCAGCGTCGACAGCACTGCCTCGTCCTCGGCGTCGAACCCGATGCCGCCGCGCTTCTCGGTGAGGTAGAGATTCCCGAACACTTCCTCGCGCACCCGGATGGGCACACCGAGGAAGGAGTGCATCGGCGGATGATGGGGCGGAAACCCGGACGAGGCCGGATGCTCCGACAACTCCCGCAGCCGCAACGGCTCGGGGTGCCGGATCAACTCCCCGAGCAGGCCGTGCCCCGAGGGCAAGTCGCCGATCTGGGCCTGCAGTTCCTCCGTGATCCCCACCGGCAGGAACTCGTCCAGCTTGCTCCCCGCGCCGATGACGCCCAGCGCCCCGTACTCCGCGTCGACCAGGGTGACGGCGGTCGCGACGATACGCCGGAGTACTTGGGGAAGATCCAGCTCCCGCCCGACGGACAGCACCGCCTCCAGCAGTCCGTGCAGTCGGTCCCGGGTGCCGCGGACCGCGTCGATCCGCACCTGAAGCTCTTCGAGCAGTTCGTCCAGCCGCAACCGCGGCAGCTGCCGCGATGTGCTGTGCCCATCTCCACCCATGTTCTGCCTCCGCCGGGTGCCGTCGGACAAGGGCGTCGCAGGTCTGCCCTTCACCGTAGCCGTGTGGCGATGAGACCGGAGGCGTGGCGGTCTGAATCCGCCAGGGTCAGCGACGCGGCCTGTCCGATGCCGCCGACTGATCATTTTCAGGCAGGTCGGCTGACGTCCAGCCGTTCGGACGACGGCTCGTATCCAGCCGCCGTGTAGGTGGCGACGGCGGCGGCGTTCGAGCTCGGGGTGCTGACGATGGCGCTCGACGCACCCATTTCACGCAGCGTCGCCGCGGCGGCGACGCTGATCGCCGTCCCGTAGCCGCGACCGCGATGGTCGGCGTGCACGCCCACCGGCTCCAGCAGGCCGGGCCTGCCGGGCCCGGCCGACCAGACCGTCGCCGCGGCCACCGCGTTGTCCTGGTCGTCGTAGCCGATCAGGCAGCGGGCGTCGGCATAGACCGGCCCGGCCGCGAGGACGTGCCAGACCTCCTCGGTGAACTTCGAGCTGCCGAACGCCGAGCGGTGCACCGCCGTCCGCACCCCCGCCGTCTCCGGACCGGCCACCTCGATCCGCAGGCCGGAGTCCTTCACCGGCTCGGCGAGGTCGCGGCGCAGCGGCGTCCACGGCTCGTCAAGATTCCAGCCCGCCTCCAAGAGGACCTCGCGCAGCAGGGCGCCGTCGGGGATTTCGAGGCCGACCTGCCCGGGAGGCAGGACCCCGCGCGCCGGATCATTGAGGTCCGCCAGCAACCGGCGCGCCAGATCACCGTCCTGTCGCAGGTCCGGCGCGGTCGTCAGGCGCAGCACATCAGGGCCGTCCAGGTACCCGACGGCAACGATCCGTCCGTCCACGCTCCAGGTGCGGACGTCCGCGGCCAGCCTCTCCGCACCCAGCGCCCAGGCCCAGCCGAGGTCTCCCGGATGGAGTTGCAGCGGCGTACGGTCGTCCTGCCATACGCGGAGGGCATCCACTGCCCCGGTCAACTCGTCGATTCCGGGCTCGTTCAGAACGATCGTCATGTCCGCATCTCACACCACGGTGGCGACCGGCCGCACCTGGTTTTACTCAGCGAGTCAGCGAGTCAGCCAGCCAGACCGACAGGATCAGCCCTAGTCGAAGTCCCCGAGGGTTCTCAGCCCACTCCTGCTCTCGTGGCTCTTCACCGCGCCAAGAGCCGTCTTCCACTGCGCCCACTCTTCGATGAAGTGGGAACGGAACTGTAGAGGCTCGTAAACACGGAACGCCCGCTGCTGCTGGCTGAGCCGCCGGTGCTCCCGCAACTCCTCCCCGTACACCCGGCGAGCCTCGGGGAAATCGAAGATGATCTGCTCACCGGGCGCCACGACGGCGCGCTCCACCCGCACAGACTCCTCATCGACCGTCACCTGGGCAGCCACATCGTGAGCAGAGTGCACCCCATGGGTCGTCAACGCATACTGGCCGGGCGCGATCCAATCACCCTCCCACCGAACGTCGTGCGCTTCGGTCTCACGCTGATCTTGATGCTGGGAAAGGGCCAGAGCTTCGTGGGAGATCTGATTCGCCACATCGCTCTTGCGGTTCGCGTCAAGGGCGATGTCGTTCGCGTCCCGAGCGATGGTGTTCCCTTTCTGAGCAATGCCGTTGCTCTTCCCCGCCGCCCTCAACCCGAGCCCACCGGTGACCATGCCGACGATTCCCGTACCAGCGCCGACGACGGCCGCCCACTTCTCCCAGTCCATGCTCATTGGCGTAGCGTAGATACCTCCGCCGGGGCGGGTCGGCAGATGCTGCGCCGATGAGCCTCGGTCGGCGTCGTCGTGCGCCAGGCCGCGAGTCTGCCCGCGCACCGTCACCCGTCGACCACCAGATCCGGCGGGCGGGTCACTCCAGCATGCCGAGGAACCGGCGTCGGCATTCCAGCGTCTGGACTGGCACCGGCATGCTGTGGCCTTCAGGGGAGCGAGACGTGGATCCGGATCCGTCGATATGGGAACTGCTCCTTGTGTTCCTGATAGCAGGGGCTACCGCCATCGCGCGAGTCGGCATCGTCCTCTTCCCTCTCATCGGTCTGGGGATCTGGGTGACGTACCGGATACGCCGCCGTAGACGGGCCCCCGACTAGTCCAGCAGGCCGAGCGCACTTCGACGGGCGGGGCGCCTTGGCCGATGCTTCGCTCGACGCGTCAGTTCGGACCGGGAGGGCGGGCCTGCTCGCCGTGGGTTCGTTCGGCCTCACGGCGCTCGGCGGCGATGGCCTCGTCAAGCCGGTCGACCTACAGGGCGTGCCACGTCCGCAGGGTGCGGAAGCGACATACAGCCGCCACTCGACCGTGCCCACCTTGGCCTGAACGCCCTTTGGGTTTCACCTCACAAACAGCCGCGCTGCCTCGTCGTAGCTACGGAGACGACCTCCGGCATGCGACACAGGCGAAGGAGCAGATAGTGAAGCGCGGAAAATCGCTCTCCAGAGCAGGCAGAATCGGCCTGTCCCTGGGCACCGCCAGCGCACTTGTCGTCGGGTTCAGCGGCCTTGCTTACGCGGACGACACCACCGTGACCCTCAACCACGGCGGGCACAAGATGGGATACATGAAGCACGAGGATGAGGAACCCGACAGCTTCAAGGTCTGCGACACCTACGCCAACGGTCACGGAGTGACCGGCAGCCTCTACATGTGGTTGGTCTACCCGGTCAACAAGTGGCGCAAGCTGGACGAGGTCAGCGACGGGGGCGCCGCAGGCTGCGGCAAGTTCGAACACGACATCAACAACAACAGGTACCAGTTGCGCATCGAGGGGCACGGTGGCACAGGTATAGAGCTGAAGAACTTCACGGAGTAGCCCAGTCCGGCCGGAGGTGCCCCCTTCGGCTGTTCCCGCGGCTGACACAGCGAAGCCCCCGACTCTCGTCGAGGGCCTTCTTGTACCCGACTACTCGATTGCGCGCCTCTTCGACGGGACGTTCCAGCTTGATCAGTTCATCGGAGATGTCAGCCACCCCAGCGGGCTCCGGTGATGTCGAGACGGTCGGCGATCAGGTGCCGGGCTGCACCCTCGATGATCCCCGTGGCGATCGTCCTCCACTCCGTCACCGCAGAAGCAAGTCGCCGTCTCACGCACGCCCCGTCGATCCCCGGGGCAGTCCTCCTCCGAGAGGAACTGCGCCAGTTCGGCTGTCCGGCACAGACCCAGGACGACGAAGGCATTACGAAGCCCCCGATCTGGATGCCTTTCCGTTCAGGGCCCAACGGGCGGCCCTGGCATCGAGGCCGCCCACGATCAGGTCGGTCAACGCGGTGACCACTTCGTCGTCGGTTGCCCGCTCCCGGTTCAGCTCCGCGGCGATCGCCTCGGCCGCGCCCAGTACGCCGACGCACCGCAGCCGGAGGGCTTGGGGTGCGAGGCCGGAGTACGGCAGCAGCGCGGTGGCCATCAGGTCCGCGTAGCTGTCGGTCAACAGCTGACCCTCACCTCAGAGCGGGGACTTCACCTTCACAGGCAGCCAAGTCGATGCGGTCTGCCTGACGGTAGGGTGGGGTCGGCAGGTTCGAACCCTGTCGTCCCGACCGGCGTCTATGCAGGTCGGAGGCCGTATCGGAGTAATTCGATACGGCCTTCTCGCTGTTTCTGGGGTTGCTCGATGAATGAAGGACGAAAATGAATTCGCCCCTAGCCAGGCTCGGCGCCAGGACGTCAGGGAGCGGCGTCGCCCGCGCCGTCACCAATGCCCTGCAGCCCCGCAACGTGCTCGTGTCCGGCATGCTCGGGATCGGCGCCGTCGCGGGTGGCCTCGCCGGTCTGGCATGGGGACTTCTCGGCGCGCTCTGCGCCGGACTGGTGCCCGCCGCCTACATCGAGTTCGAACGGAAACGGGGGACTTGGGGCGACCGCCACGTGGTGGACCGGACGAAGCGCGCCCCCATCTTCCTCGTCATCCTGGCCTCCGTCGGGACCGGCGCACTCCTGATGACATGGGGGCACGCCCCGTCGGACGTCATCAGAGCCATGGTCGCGCTGTGGGTGATGACCGTCGCGCTGCTGAGCGTCAACACGGTCTGGAAGATCTCCGTCGACTCCGCGGTCGCCTCGGCCGTGGTCGCACTGCTCTCTGTCGTACACAGCCCGTGGTGGCTGGTGGGGTACGCCGCGACCGTGGTGGTGTGCTGGTCCCGAGTGGCCCTCAGGTATCACACCGTGTGGCAGACCGTGGCGGGCGCGACCCTGGGAGCGCTGACCACGGTTGCTTGGGTCGGGGCCTGACCTCTGCTCGGTCTCTAAGGGTTCTGCGGGCTCCACGGGTTCCACGGGCTCTACGAGCTCTGCGGGGTGAAGAAATCGACGAGCGCGTGGGCGATCGCGTCGGGTGCGTTCTCCGTGGGGATGTGATCCGCGGCCGGGATACGTATGAGGGTGGTGTGCGGGATCTCCGCGGTGAACCGCTCGGCGTACTCCACCCGCTCGTGCCGGTCGTCCTCGCCCCAGATCAGCAACTTGGGTGTGGTGGACCGCCGCAGCGCGGGCACGAGTTCCAAGGTGTAGCGGCTGTCGGCCGCGCCCGCCATGGTCATCCAGGAACGGCGCACCCGCGCATCGGTCCACGGCTCCACGTAGTCCGCGATCAGCTGCTCGCCGGCGACACCGGCCAGCGCTGACGTCACCGCCTCGCGGCGGGCGGCGAGAACGTCGTCGACGGTGGTCCCCGCATCGGCCCCCGAGCCCCGGAACCGGGCCACATGAGGAGCGGGCCAGGAGTCGTAGAGGACGGAGTTGACCAAGGCGAGGCGGCGTACGTCCAGTTGGCCGTGGACGAGGAGGTGCTGGGCGATGGCGCCGCCGATGTCATGGCCCGCCACGGCGATCGGCCCGGGGAGCCGCAGCGCGGACGCGAACCGCGCCACCCAGTCCGCGAGGGCGGGGACCGTGGCCGTTGCCGGGGTGAGCTCGCCTCCCGAGCGTCCGAGGCCGGGGAGGTCGACCGCGAAGGGCCGCAGCCCCGCTTCGGCGAGGCGGCCGATGACCGGGAGCCAGACCCGGCTCCAGTACGTGCCGTGCAGCAGCAGTACGACCGGGCCGTCCCGCTCCACGGTCAGGTAGCTGGCCGCTTCGCCGTCCACCTGAACCGCGGTCCTCAGCACTGTCGTTTCGGTGGTTTCACTCATGGGACCACTGTGACCGGAGCCGGGCTCCCGGCCGAGAGTCCAGAAAGACACCCATGGGTATATTCCTGCCATGGATCCGCATCGGGTGGTGGCGCTGCTCAACCCGCCCCAGTCGCCCTTCGAACTCGCCTGCGCCGCCGAGGTCTTCGGCGCGGCCCTGCCGGACGAGCCCGCCCGCTACACCTTCCTGACCTGCGCCGAGCGCCCAGGACCCCTGCGGACCACCGCAGGTTTCGCGATGCTCGTCGACGCGGGTCTGGCGGCCCTGGCGGAGGCGGACACCGTGGTCGTCCCCGGCTGGCAGCCGCCCGGCGCCCCGGTGCCGTCCGCCGTCACCGACGCGCTGCGGTCCGCCCACCGGCGCGGGGCGCGGATCGTCGCCATCTGCACGGGGGCGTTCGTCCTCGCGCAGGCCGGACTGCTCGACGGCCGCCGCGCCACCACCCACTGGCGCAGCAGCGCCCAACTCGCCGCCGCCCACCCCGAGGTGGCGGTGGACCAGGACGTGCTCTTCGTGGACCACGGCGACGTGGCGACCAGCGCAGGAACCGGCGCGGGCATCGACCTGTGCCTGCACCTCGTGCGCGGCGACCACGGCGCGGCGTACGCCGCGCGGATCGCCCGGAACATGGTCCTGCCGCCGCACCGGGAGGGCAGCCAACTCCAGTACGCCGCACAGCCCGCACCAGCACGGGCGGACGAGTCGTTGGCGCCCCTGCTGGAGTGGGCCGCCGACCGGCTCGACACCCGGCTGACCCTCGACCGCCTCGCCGAACGGGCCGGACTGTCCAGCCGGACCCTCGCCCGCCGGTTCGCCGAACAGCTCGGCACCAGCCCCGGGCAGTGGCTGCTCGGTCGGCGCATCGAGGCGGCACGGGTCCTCCTGGAGCAGACCGACCTGCCGGTCGAAACCGTCGCCACCCGGGTCGGCCTCGCCTCCGCGGTCAACCTGCGCCGCCATTTCCGTACCCATCTCGGCACCACGCCCGGCGCCTACCGGCGGACCTTCGGCGAAGCCTGATCGCGGAGCCCGACGGCGGAGGCGGCCACCGCCACCGTCGGGCGTCAGCCAGGAGTTCCGACCGCGTGGCGCGCCGCGTCCAGCTCGTCGACCAGTGTGGTCAGGTCGTCGGCCCCGGTGAGATGACTGGTGAGGCACATGCGCAGTGCGGCGCGCCCGGCAAGCCGTACCGGGCTGATCCACGCTTCTCCGCTCTCCACCACCTTGGTGGCGACGGCGGAGTGCCAGGCCCAACTGTCCTCGCCGCTCAGGGCGTCGGCCGCGGGGTCAACCACGCAGATCACGGGCAGCGGGGTGTGATTGATCCGGTGCCAGCCGTGTGCCGCCGTCAGGTCACCTCGCGGTGCTGCCCGCGCACCGCGGCAACGGCTACGCCGACGACCTCCTCGCCGAGGGCACCCGCATCCTCGCCGAGCAGGACGTCCCCCGCATCCGCGCCGCCACGGACCTGGGAAACGTCCCGATGGCGAACGCCTTCCAGCGCGCCCGTTCGATCTTGGAATACTCGGCCCCGAGGTGGGAGTTCACAGGAGGTGTGATCCGCAGGGTGAGTGAGAGACAGGTGAAGCGATGAAGTCCGTCATCCGGACGACGGCCGGTGGCCCGGAGGTTCTCCGACTCGTCGAGCGTCCGGTCCCCGAGCCAGGACCCGGCGAGGTACGTGTCCGGGTGCACGTCTCCGGCGTCAACCCGACCGACTGGCGCAGCCGCAGGCGCGCCCTTCCGCAGGGCATGCGCGAGCAGGTGCCCCACCAGGACGGTGCCGGGGTGATCGACGCCGTCGGCCCGCAGGTCGACCCGGCGCGGGTCGGGCAGCGGGTGTGGCTCTGGGAGGCCGCGTGGGAGCGGCCCTGGGGCACGGCTCAGCAGTACACGCTGGTCCCCGACCGGCACGCCGTCGCCCTGTCCGACCACGCCCCGTTCGAACTCGGCGCGTCCTTGGGCATCCCGGCCCTGACCGCGCACCGCGCGCTGACCGTTCACGACGGCGGACCGGGGCGCATCGCACCCGAAAGCCTGCGGGGTGTGACCGTCCTGGTGGCGGGTGGTGCCGGTGCCGTCGGCAACGCGGCGATCCAGCTCGCCCGATGGGCCGGGGCACGTGTGGTCACCACCGTCAGCAACCCCGCCAAGGCCGCGCTCGCGCGCGCGGCCGGTGCCCACGAGGTGGTCGACTACCGTACGCAGGACGCGGCGGCGGAGATCCTGGCGTTCGCCCCCGAGGGCGTCGACATCGTCGTGGAGGTCGCACCGGGCGCCAACGCCGCCCTCGGCATCGCGGTGGCCGCACCGGGCGCCGTGGTGGCCTACTACTCGGGTGGCGAGGGCGAGCAGTTGACCGTCCCGGTGCTCTCCTCGCTGTCGGCGAACCTGCGCTGGCAGAGCGTCTTCGTCTACACCGTGCCGCCGGTGGCGAAGCAGCACGCCGTCGCCGACGTCGCGGCGGCCGTGGAGGCAGGCGCGCTGCGGGTGGGAGCGGAGGCCGGACTGCCGTTGCACCGCTTCACGCTCGACCGCGTCGCCGACGCCCACACCGCTCTCGAACAGGGCCTCGTCGGGAAGGTTCTGCTCGACGTCCCGTGACCGCCCGGGAGGTGTCCACCGGGCGGCCGGGTCCCGGTAGCGGGTGTGTCAGGACGCGAGGTGGAAGCCCGCGCCGACGCCGCCGTTGGCGTTCATCTCGTCGATGATGCTCAGGATCGGCGAACTGTGCTGGGCGCCGAAGGCGTTGCCCACCAGGGTCTGGCCGTTGACGACGGGTGCGCCGGAGTCGCCGCCGTCGGTCGAGATGAGGTGGTTGAACCAGATGCCGTTGGTGCCCAGCTTGATGCCGCAGGTGAGGCCGGTGCGGTGGTCCTGCTCGCACATGCGCGTGCCGTTGGCGGGCGGGGCGCCGACCGAGGTGATGGTCACCGAACCGACGGTGGTGGTGGGCGCGACCCTGCTCTCGTCCAGGTCGATCACCGCGTAATCCAGGCCCTTGGGACCGGTGTTGAGCAGGTTGTTCGGTGTGCTGACATGCGTCACCGTGCCGATGCTGCCCGTCTTGAGGTCGGGACGGCTGTCGGGGATCGGGGCCGGGGCGGCGGCGGTCCCGGCGGGCGAGCTGTCCAGGTAGACCTTCTCGCCGACCAGCTTGTTGCCCTTGTCGTCGATGAAGCAGTGGGCGTTGGTCAGGCCGACGAGGTTGCCGGTGGCGTCACGGCCGACGGCGGTGAGCGTACAGATGTAGTAGCTCTGGGGCGCCTCCGGAGTCGGGCTCAGCCGGAAGATGATCCCGCTGCCGCCGCCGACGGGTGTGAGGCTGTCCGCACCGGCGGACGGGGCGGTGGCGACGGTCATGCCCGCCGCCAGGACAACGGCGAGACCAAGGGCGCGCAGGGTTCGTAACATGCGTTCACATCCCGTGTGAGACTGGAGTGGCCGGATGGACGAGCAGCCACATAGGAACACGGCCGGGTGTCCGCCGCCAGAGGCCCTCCGCCACCCACCCTCCGGACTCCCGTCCCACACCGGGCAGTTGGGTGCGCGGGGTCGTACGACGCCCGTCATACTCTCCGGGTGACCAATGCCTCGCTCCCCAGCTCCGCCATATCTGCCGTACCCGCCGTGCCCGGTGCCCCCGAACGCCGTTCACTCGTCGTCGTCATCGGCGCGGGCCCCGCCGGTCTGACCGTCGCCAACATCCTGCGTGCCGCGTCCGTCGACTGCGTGGTGCTGGAGACGGAGAGCAGGGAGTTCATCGAGCAACGGCCTCGCGCGGGCTTCGTCGAGGAGTGGGCGGTGCGGGC
The DNA here is from genome assembly GCF_008704495.1 of Streptomyces kanamyceticus. Classification (NCBI taxonomy): domain Bacteria; kingdom Bacillati; phylum Actinomycetota; class Actinomycetes; order Kitasatosporales; family Streptomycetaceae; genus Streptomyces; species Streptomyces kanamyceticus. Next base: position 974,839 of record NZ_CP023699.1, on the reverse strand, counting down.
CCTGGAGGAGCGGGGGTTCGCCGAGGGGATCATGGCTCGCGCGCAGGCACACCACGAGTGCGAGTTCCGGTGGGCGGGGGAGCGGCACACGTTCCGCTACGGCGAACTGTCCGGGCGCCGCCACTTCGTCTATCCCCAGCCCCTGTTGGTCACCGACCTCGTGCGCGCCTACGCGGACCGCGCGGGCGGCGACATCCGGTTCGGCGTACGCGAGGTGGCGCTGCACGGCATGGACACGGACCGCCCTGCGGTCTCGTACACGGACCCGGAGACCGGACAGCGCCTGCGCATCGACTGCGCGGCCGTCGCGGGCTGCGACGGTGCGCGCGGCGTCACCCGGGCGAGCCTGCCCGCCGAGCGCGTCAGTGTCGCCCGGCACGACTACGGCATCGGCTGGCTCGCGCTGCTCGCCGAGGCGCCGCCGTCCAGCGACTGTGTCGTCTTCGGCCTGCACCCCCGCGGCTTCGCCGCCCACATGGCGCGCGGCCCGCGGATGACCCGCTACTACCTGGAGTGCACGCCCGGCGACGACCCGGACAACTGGTCGTACGACCGGGTCTGGTCCGAGCTGCGCACCAGGCTCGACGCGGCCGGGGCGCGGCCGCTCACCGAGGGGCGGCTCATCGAGAAGCGCGTCCTGGACATGCACAACTACGTCGTGGAGCCCATGTCGTACGGGAGGCTGCACCTCGCGGGCGATGCCGCGCACCTCGCCGCGCCGATCGCCGCCAAGGGCATGAACCTCGCGCTGCACGACGCGCTGCTGCTCGGTGACGCGCTGGTCGCCCACTGCGCCCGGGGCGACGGGAGCGGGCTGCGCGGATACTCCGATGCCGCGCTGCGCCGGGTGTGGCAGTACGAGGAGTTCTCGGAGTGGTTCTCCGAGGTGCTGCACGGGACGTCGTCGGGCGACCCCTTCAAGGCGGGCACCGCGGCCGCCCGGCTGCGCAGGCTCTTCGGCTCGCAGAGCGCCGCGACCGCGTTCGCCGACCTCTACATCGGCAACGAGGTCGACAACTGACGTAGGGGAGAACGGAGTTCGGCGGTCAGCCGGGCGTCGTGTACCGGTGCCGTGCCCAGGCGGGCAGCACGAACCAGCACAGCAGGTACCAGGCGACCACGCCCGCCACCAGCCAGGGCACGACGGCGTTGCCGGTGGCGACCCGCAGGACGAGCAGCAGCGCCGAGGTCAGCGTGCCGAGCAGGAGGACGAGCCCGGCCAGGGTCAGCCGCGAGGCCCAGACCACGGCCTGCGGCTTGATCCTGCGGCCCGACACGATGCGGTGGAAGGAGACGGGGCCGATCAGGGCGCCGGTCGGCGCGCTCCTCCGGCGTCTCGTCACGGCCCCACGGCGTCGCGTCCGGCGGGTCGGCCACGGACGCCATCGGGGCCGTACCAGACCGTCGTGGCGTTGCAGAACTCGCGGATGCCGTGGCCCGCGAGCTCCCGCCCGTAGCCGGACCGTTTGACGCCGCCGAAGGGCAGGCCGGGGTGGGAGGCGGTCATGCCGTTGAAGAAGATCCCGCCCGCCTGGAGGTCCCGTACGCAGCGTTCGGCCTCGGCGTCGTCACGTGTCCATACGTTGGAACTCAGCCCGAACGGCGTGTCGTTGGCGAGGGCGAGGGCCTCGTCCAGGTCCGCAACGCGGTAGAGCGTGGCCACCGGACCGAACGTCTCCTCCCGGTGGATGCGCATCCCCGGAGTGATGTCGGCGAGGACGGTGGGGGAGTAGAACCAGCCCCGCTCCTGCTCCTTGGGGCGCTGCCCGCCGCACAGGGCCGTGGCGCCCTGGGCAAGGGCGTCGTCGACGAGCTCCTCCAGGTCGTCGCGGCCAGCGCGGCTGGACAGCGGGCCGACGTCGGTGTCCTCGTCCATCGGGTCGCCGACCGTCAACTCCCGCATCCCGGCGACGAACCGGTCGCGGAAGGCGTCGTAGACCTCGGCGTGCACGATGAAGCGCTTGGCGGCGATGCAGGACTGTCCGTTGTTCTGCACGCGCGCGGTCACCGCGGTCTCGGCGGCGCGCGCGACGTCGGCGCTCGGCAGGACGAGATAGGGGTCGCTGCCGCCCAGTTCGAGGACGGTCTTCTTGATCTCGTCGCCCGCGGCCGAGGCCACGGCGCGGCCCGCGGGTTCGCTGCCGGTGAGGGTCGCGGCCGCCACCCGCCCGTCCCGCAGGACGGCCTCGACGGCGTCGGAGCCGACGAGCAGCGTCTGGAAGCAGCCCTCGGCGAATCCCGCGCGGCGGAACAGGTCCTCCAGATAGAGGGCGGTCTGGGGCACGTTCGACGCGTGCTTGAGCAGGGCGACGTTGCCCGCCATGAGCGCGGGCGCGGCGAAGCGCACGACCTGCCAGAGCGGGAAGTTCCACGGCATCACGGCGAGGACGGCGCCGAGCGGGCGGTAGCGGACGACGGCCCGTGCCGCGCCGGAGTCCGTGACGTCGCCCGGTGCCGGGTGCTCGTCCGCGAGGAGCGCCTCGGCGTGCTCGGCGTACCAGCGCATGGCCTTGACGCACTTGGCCGCCTCGGCCCTGGCCGCCTTGACGGGCTTGCCCATCTCCGTCGTCATCGTGCGGGCGATGTCGGCGGTGTCCTCCTCAAGCAGGTCGGCGGCCCGGTGGAGCAGTCCGGCGCGCTCGGCGAAGGACGTGGCGCGGTGGACGGCGAACGCGGCATCGGCGGCCCCGACGCGCCGTTCGATCCCGGTGGCCGTCAGCGGCTCGAACGTCCTGAGCGTCTCACCGGTGGCGGGGTTGACCGTGGCGATGGGCATGCCGTTCCTCCTCGGGGTGCGTGGTGCGGCCCAGGATCGGGTTCCCTCCCCTCCGACCCTGAACCGGCACCGGCACCCGCGCAAGACGGCGGACGCCCCTCACAGGCCGAGGTCGGTCAGCCCCGGGTGATCGTCGGGGCGGCGGCCCAGCGGCCAGTGGTAGAGGCGGTCGGACTCCGCGATCGGCAAGTCGTTGATGCAGGCGTGCCGGGCGCGCATCAGGCCGTCGTCGTCGAACTCCCAGTTCTCGTTGCCGTACGAGCGGTACCACTGGCCCGAGTCGTCGTGCCACTCGTAGGCGAAGCGCACCGCGATGCGGTGGCCGTCGTGCGCCCACAGCTCCTTGACGAGCCGGTAGTCGAGCTCGCGGGCCCACTTGCGGGAGAGGAGGCCGACGATGGCATCGCGCCCGGTGACGAACTCCGCGCGGTTGCGCCAGCGGGAGTCCTCGCTGTAGGCGAGCGCCACCTTCTCGGGGGTACGGCTGTTCCAGCCGTCCTCGGCGAGGCGGACCTTCTGGATCGCGGTCTCGCGGGTGAAGGGCGGGACGGGGGGCCGGGCGGGGGTGGGCATGGGGGTCTCCTTGGTGAGAGGGAGAACGGTCGTTCTCCCTCGGGGCCTGCCACGATAGGAGAACGGTCGTTCTCGCGCAACGGTGCGGGTGTGACCGAACGCGTAGTAGCCTGAGAGAACGTACGTTCTCGATCGAGGACTCGACCGGTCAGCCGAGGAGGAAGGCTCCATGCAGCACGCCGAAGCGGAGACCAGGCTCCTCGACGCCGCCGAGCGGCTCTTCTACGAGCGCGGCATCCAGGCGGTCGGCATGGATCAGGTGCGCACCGCCTCCGGCGTCTCCCTCAAGCGGCTCTACCAGGTCTTCCCCTCGAAGTCGGAGCTGGTGCGCGCCTGCCTGGAGCGCCGCGACCGGCGCTGGCGCGAGCACCTCGCCGCGTACGTGGACGGCACGGAGGACGCCGAGGGGCGCGTGCTCGCGGTCTACGACTGGCTGTACGCGTGGTTCGCCGAGCCGGACTTCCGGGGCTGCGCCTTCATCAACTCCTTCGGTGAACTGGGCGCCGTGGACCCGGCGGTGGCCGACACCGTACGGGCGCACAAGGCCGCGTTCCGGGAGTATCTGGCCGCTCTGGTGGCGGCCGCGGGCGGGCCCGCGCGAGCCGTCGGCCCGTTGGTGCTGCTCGCCGAGGGCGCCATGACGACCGCCGCGATCACCGGATCGCCGGAAGCGGCCCGTCAAGCCCGCCTCGGCGCGGTCCAGTTGCTGTCCGCGACGTAAGCTCCGAGCGTTCGACACGAGGAGGGGCGATGGCGAAGACGTACCGCGTGACATCCGGCACGCGCATGATCAACCGGGTGTTCCATGCGATGACCCGGTTCGGGATCGGCAAGGGGTACCGGCACATCCTGACCGTGCGCGGCAGGAAGTCCGGGCGCCTGTACGCCACTCCGGTCGACGTGATGTCGGCCGGGGGTGAGCGCTGGGTCGTCGCCGCCTACGGAGTGGGCGACTGGGTGCGCAACGCGCGCGCGGCCGGGGAGATCGGCCTCAGCCGCGGCGGCAGGTCGGAGAGTGTGCGGGTGGTCGAGCTCGGGCCCGAGGAGAGCGTGCCGGTGCTCCGGCAGTACGTGCGCGAAGTGCCCGTGACGCGGGCCTACTTCGACGTGACCCAGGAGTCGACGGACGAGGCGTTCGCCGCCGAGTCGGCGGGGCATCCGGTGTTCCGTCTCGAGCCGCTCGCTTGAGGTGAGGTTCCCGGAGACCGGGAGGCCGGGCGGACCCGTGGGAGCGGGTCCGCCCGGCGGTGGCGGGCCGCGCGTGGAAGGGCGCGCGGCCGTGGTCCCGGCGGCTCAGGGGGCTGAGCCGCTTAGCGGTGTCAGCAGCTCAGGTTCGCGCCCGGCGTGGTGCCCAGGATCTGGGTGAACGCCTTGTACTTGTCGATGCGGCTCTGGACCTGGGCGGGGTTGCCGCCGTTGCACTCCAGGGTGCCGTTGATGGCGCGGATGGTCTCACCGAAACCGGCGCCGTTGACCATGGCGTTGTGCGGGGTCATCGTGCCCGGACCGCTCTGGGTGTTCCAGTACCAAAGGCCGGTCTTCCAGGCGATGGCCGGGTTCTGCTCGACCAGGTACGGGTTGTTGAGCAGGTCGATGCCGAGCGCGTCGCCCGCGGCCTTGTAGTTGAAGTTCCAGCTGAGCTGGATCGGGCCGCGCCCGTAGTAGGCGGCCTGTCCGGCCGGACAGCCGTAGGGCTGGGTCTTGTCGCAGTAGTGCGGGTAGTTGCTCTGGTTCTGCTCGACGACGTACTTCAGGCCGCCCGTCTCGTGGTTGACGTTGGCGAGGAACGCCGCCGCCTCCTGGCGCTTGACGGTGTCGCTGCCGGTGTTCGCGAAGCCGGGGTAGGCGCTGATCGCGTCGGTCAGGCCCTTGTACGTGTAGAACGGGTTCCGGTTCGGGAACATCTGGTTGAACTGCGCCTCGGTGACGAGGAATCCGGACGGGTCGGGGTTGCCCGGGTCCGTGCCGCCGCCGCAGGCGCCCGAGTCCGTCCAGACGTCGGCGCGGCCCGGCGTCTCGTTCTGGGTCCACCACTTGGCGGTCCAGTTGTGTCCGTTGTACGAGGCGGACTTGCCGCCCGTGTAGACGGACGAGGAGTTCCACGGTGCGGCGCAATCGGCGGCGGACGCCGTAGTGGCGGCCGGACCCAGGACGATCATCGTGCCGAGGGCGGCCAGCGCGGCCGCGAAGCCGGTGATTCGTTTGATCATGCCAACTCTCCTTAAGGGCGGGCAGGGGGAGGGCCCGGTGCCGCCAGGGGGTTGCCGGTGACTCAAGCGAAGGTGGTCTGGACCTGTCAAGGTCTAGACCAGGGGCGGAATCAGGCGCTTCGGTGGCCGAGAAGCGTCTTCACTGTGAATTCGCCGGGCAAATCAGGCCCTCAACTGGGTCGATTTCCCTGGGAGTTCGACGGATGGGCGGGCCGGGTGCGGCTCGGCGTGGAAGGTAAAGCTTGGCGGGTGTCCACTATGCGGACAGTGGGTGGGTCGGCCCGGGCGGGCGGCGGCCCTGTTTGACACCCACAAACATGGGATGTTCCCATGTTTCCCTTAGCTCAAGAGAGAGAAGGTGCCGACCCATGCCGCTGCGCAGTGCCGCACGGACCAACCTCGTCGACCTGGTCATCGCGCAGATGGAGAGCCTCATCTCCGACGGCGAGTGGCAGGTCGGCGAGAAGATCCCGGCCGAACCGCTGCTCGTGGAGCAGCTCGCCGTGGGCCGCAACACCGTGCGCGAGGCCGTCCGCGCGCTCGTGCACACCGGCATGCTGGAGCCCCGCCAGGGTGACGGCACCTATGTGCGGGCCAGCAGCGACTTCGGCGCCGCCGTGCAGCGCAGGCTCCGCCGCGCGGGCGCCCTGGAGGCGTACGAGGTGCGGGCCAGCCTGGAGCGGGACGCCGCGCGCCATGCGGCCGCGCGCCGCACGGAGGACGACCTCGCCACCCTGCGGGCCGCCCTCGTCGAGCGCGACCGCGCCTGGCGGAGCGGCGACATCGCCGCGTTCATCGACGCGGACGTCGCCTTCCACCGCACGGTCGCCGACGCGGCGCACAACAGCGTCCTCGCCGATCTCTACGGGCACCTCAGCGACGCGCTGCGCGAGACGCTCCAATCCGTCGTCGCCGCGCCCGTGCCCGACTCGGTCCGCCACCAGCTCGACGCCCACGAGGCGATCGTCGACGCCATCGAGGCGCGGGACCCCGAGGCGGCGGAGGCGGCCGTGCTCGCCCACCTCGCCGAAGGCATGGCCGCGCTGCGAGACCAGCCGCAGGACGGCACCGACGACGGCACGGGTGCTGGCACGCACACCGGGGGAGCGGCTCATGTCTGAGGACACCCACGCCGTCGTGCGGGCACGGCCCGACACGGACGTACCCGCCGACACGGCGGTGGCCGCCGACGGCTCCGGCTCCACCCGGACCCTGCCGACCGGGCGCCGCGCCCTCTACCTCGCCGTCGGCGTCGTCCTGCTCGCGCTCAACCTGCGCCCCGCCCTCGTCGCCGTCTCGCCGCTCGCCGACACCATCCGCGACGACAGCGGCATGTCGGCCGCCGCCACCAGCCTGCTCACCGCACTGCCGCTGCTCTGCTTCGGGCTGCTCGCGCCCGTCGCGCCGCGCCTCGGCCGCCGCTTCGGCATGGAGCGTTCGCTGCTCGGCACCATGGCGCTGATCTGCGCGGGCACGGCCCTGCGCCTGCTGGACTCGGTATTCGCGCTCTTCGCGGGCACGGTCGTCATCGGCGCGGGCATCGCCGTCGCCAACGTTCTGCTGCCGGGCCTGATCAAGCGCGACTTCCCCGCGAAGGCGGGTCTGATGACGGGCCTGTACTCCATGTCGCTGTTCGGCGGCGCCGCGCTCGCGGCCGGTGTCACGCTGCCCGTGCAGCAGGCGAGCGGCATGAACTGGCGCACCACGCTCGCCTGTTGGGGCGCGCTCGCGGCGATCGCGCTGCTCGTCTGGCTGCCGCAGATCCGCTCGCGCACGCGGGTGAGCGCGGCGGCGGCGCGACAGGCGGCACATCCCGTACGCGGTCTGTGGCGCTCCCCGCTGGCCTGGCAGGTCACCGCGTACATGGGACTCCAGTCCCTCAACTACTACGCGGCGGCCGCCTGGTTGCCGACCGTGTTCCAGGACGCGGGGATGAGCGCGGGCGACGCGGGCTGGATGCTCTCCTTCTCGTCGCTGCTCGGCATCGTGGGGTCCTTCCTCGCCCCGGTCGTCGTCGGCCGGCGGCTGCGCTCGGGCACCCTCGCCGTACTCGGTGCGGTGCTCTGCGCGCTCGGCTTCGCGGGGCTGCTCGCCGCGCCGGTCGGCGGCGCCTACCTCTGGATGATCCTGCTCGGCCTCGGCCAGGGCGCGGCCATCAGCCTGGCGCTCCTGTTCATCGTGCAACGCGCGCCCGACGCGCGGCACGCGGCACAGCTGTCCAGCATGTCCCAGTGCTTCGGCTACATCCTGGCGGCGACCGGGCCCACCGTCCTGGGCGCGGTCCACGACGCCTCGCACAGCTGGACGGTGCCGCTCGTGCTGCTGTGCGTCCTGCTCGTGCCGCAGGTCGTGGCCGGTCTGGGCGCGGCACGCGACCGTCATGTGGCGGGCATCGGCTGACCTCGGCTCGGGCAGGATGCACCCGGTGCGGTTCTTCACGGCGCACCGTGTCGGATCAGAAGGGTGCAGCGATGACGGATTCGGCCCACGGGCGGCTCGTGGTCTCACGGGCGACGCTCGACGACTGGCGTGTGGTGACGGGATGGGCGGCGGACGAGGGCTGGAACCCGGGTCTTGCCGACGCCCCTTCGTTCTTCGCGCAGGACCCCGAGGGGTTCTTCGTGGGGCGCGTCGACGGTGCGCCGGTCTCCGCGGTCTCGGTGGTCAACTACGGGGAGCGGTACGCCTTTCTGGGCTTCTACCTCGTCAGGCCCGACCTGCGCGGCCGTGGCCACGGCCTGGCCACCTGGCAGGCCGGGATCGCGCACGCGGGCGGGCGGACCGTGGGCCTGGACGGCGTACCGGACCAGCAGGACACCTACCGCCGCTCCGGCTTCGAGCGGCGGCACGGCACCCTGCGCTACGTCGGCCCGCTGCCCGCCGTCGACGTGCCCGACCGGCACGTACGACCCGTCGAGGCCGCGGGGCTGCGGGCCCTCATGGCGTACGACAGCGCCTGCCTGCCCGCCGACCGGCCGCGCTTCCTGGAGTCCTGGCTCGCCGCGCCGGGGCACCGCGCGCTCGCCCGCATCGTCGACGGGCGCCTGACCGGGTACGGCGTGCTCCGCCCGGGCCGCGACGCACGGCGCGTCGGGCCGCTGTTCGCGGACACCCGCGAGGACGCCGAGGCGCTCCTGGACGCGCTGGTGGCGGAGGCGGACGGCGCGCCCGTCGCGATGGACGTGCCCGAGAGCAACCCGGCGGCCGTCGCCCTCGCCGAGGCGCGCGGCATGAAGCCGACGTTCGACACGGCCCGCATGTATACGGGCCCGGTCAGGGACTTCGCCGAGGATCGGGTCTTCGGCGTCACCACGCTCGAACTCGGTTGACCGAGGGGCTCGGAGGGGCGGACCGTCGGGATCCGGCGGCAGCCGCCCCGTCCCCCGTTCGGGAAAGGTGTTGACCTCAAGTTTGATTGAGGTCCTAACGTTCCCCGCATGAGCATGGAAACCACCGCCTGGACCCAGCTGCACAGCGTCATGAACGCCCAGCCGGACGACCGCCGCCCCTTCGCCCGTGCCACGCTGCGCCGCATCGGCGCCTTCGCGCGGCCCCACCGGCGGCGCATCTGGCAGTTCGTGCTGCTGAGCGTCGTCACCGCGCTGCTCGCCGTGGCGACCCCCGTACTCGCGGGGAACGTCGTCAACGCCATCGTCACCGGCGCCGAGTCCGGGACCGTGGTGCGCTACGCCCTGCTCATCGCCGTCATCGCGCTCGCCGAGGCGGGGATCGGGCTGCTCGCCCGCTGGCTGTCGTCGAACCTCGGCGAGGCCCTCATCCTCGATCTGCGGACCGCCGTCTTCGACCACGTGCAGCGCATGCCCGTCGCCTTCTTCACCCGCACCCGCACCGGCGCGCTCGTCAGTCGCCTCAACAACGACGTGATCGGCGCGCAGCGGGCCTTCAGCAACACGCTCTCCGGAGTGGTGGGCAACATCGTGACGCTCGTCCTCACGCTGGCCGTCATGCTCACCCTGTCGTGGCAGATCACGCTGCTCGCGCTGCTGCTCCTGCCCGTCTTCATCGTGCCCGCGCGCCGCATGGGCTCCCGGATGGCCCGGCTGCAGCGTGAGGCCGCGGCCCACAACGCCGCGATGGGCACCCGGATGACCGAGCGGTTCTCCGCGCCGGGCGCCACCCTCATCAAGCTCTTCGGCAGGCCGGGCGACGAGTCCGCGGAGTTCGCCGCGCGGGCCCACCGGGTGCGCGACATCGGCGTCCGCACCGCCATGGCACAGTCCACGTTCATCACCGCGCTCACCCTCGTCTCCGCCCTGGCGCTCGCCCTCGTCTACGGCCTGGGCGGCTACTTCGCCCTGGAGGGCACGCTGGAAGCGGGCGCCGTGGTCTCCCTCGCGCTGCTGCTCACCCGTCTCTACGCGCCGCTGACCTCCCTGGCGGGCGCACGGGTCGAGGTCATGAGCGCCCTCGTCAGCTTCGAGCGGGTCTTCGAGGTGCTCGACCTGAAGCCGCTCATCGAGGAGAAGGCCGACGCCGTACCGGTGCCCGAAGGCCCGGCCGCCGTCGAGTTCGAGAACGTCAGCTTCGGCTACCCGTCCGCCGACAAGGTCTCCCTCGCCTCCCTCGAAGAGGTCGCCTCGCTCGACACCCGCGGCGGCGAGGAAGTGCTCCACGGCCTGTCGTTCCGCGCCGAGCCGGGACAGACCGTCGCGCTCGTCGGCTCGTCGGGGGCGGGAAAGTCGACCATCGCGCAACTGCTTCCCCGGCTGTACGACGCGGACTCCGGAGTCGTACGCATCGGCGGCGTCGACGTCCGCGACCTGTCGGCCGAATCGATGCGGGCCACGCTCGGGATGGTCACCCAGGACGGCCACCTCTTCCACGAGTCCGTCCGCGCCAACCTGCTTCTCGCCAGGCCCGAAGCCACCGAGGACGACCTGTGGGACGTGCTGCGCAGGGCCCGGCTCGAAGACCTGGTGAGCTCCCTGCCCGACGGCCTCGACACGGTGGTCGGCGAGCGCGGCTACCGGCTCTCCGGCGGCGAACGCCAGCGCATGACCATCGCCCGCCTCCTCCTCGCCCGCCAGCGGGTCGTCATCCTCGACGAGGCGACCGCCCACCTGGACAACACCTCGGAGGCCGCCGTCCAGGAAGCCCTCGGCGAGGCCCTCGCGGGCCGCACCGCCGTGGTGATCGCCCACCGCCTCTCCACGATCAGGTCCGCCGACCAGATCCTGGTCGTCGAGGCCGGACGCATCGTGGAACGCGGCACGCACGAGGAACTCCTCGACCTCGGCGGGCGCTACGCGGAGCTGTACCGGACGCAGTTCGCCAAGGGCACGGAGGTCGTCGAGGCGGCCTGAGGGGGAAACGCGAGGAGAAAACGGCCCGTACCGGTACCGGCGGTAACCCCGCCCCCGGTGCGGGCCGTTTCACAAGATCGCGAAGCCCCCGGACGTCCACCAGGAGTTCATTGGTTCCCCACCAACGGCACACTCTCCCGTGAGAGAAACCTCCCATGTGCGATGACGAGTTGATACCGCCGAGCGCGGACATGACCGAGGACGAGTGGCTGCGGCGGGACCCCTCCCTGGGGGAAGGTTCCGTGGGGCAGCGGGTCAGGGAGATGCGGGCGCTGCGCCGGCGCTCCGTGCTCGGCGGTGTGGTGGCGGGGGCGGCGGCCCTCGCGGTGCTGCCGGGACAGACGCGGGCGGCCGCGGCCGCCCGCGCGCAGGAGCCGGGGAAGTTCCCACTGCCGACAGGACCGAACCGTGCGGGGGAGTACGCGGTCCTGCTCACCGGCGACGCCGGGACCGGCGAGGAGTCCCAGCACGCGGTCGCCGCCGCCGCGCGCGAGGTGTGCGAAGCGCAGGGCGTCAGCCTCGCCGTGGGTCTCGGCGACAACATCTACGAGAACGGTCCCGAGTCCGACCACGACTCGGAGTTCCGCAGCAAGTTCGAGGACCCCAACTCCGGCCTGGACATGCCCTGGCTGATGGTCCTCGGCAACCACGACTGCTCGGGCCTCATCCCCGGCAGCGGCGGCGACCCCTCGCGCGGCGACCGCGAGGTCTCGTACGCCAGGAGCTCGCGGCGCTGGTACATGCCGAGCCGCTACTACAACGTGGCGCTGCCCGCCGCCGACGGAGCGCAGAGCGACCCGCTGGTGGAGTTCTTCGCGCTCGACACCAATCCCGTCACCTCGTACGTCATGCAGACCGACCCGCACTACTACTGGAACGGTCCGTACATGCGCGACCAGCGCGCCTGGCTCGACGGCGCGCTCAAGGCGTCGCGGGCCCGCTGGAAGATCGTCCTGGGCCACCACCCGTACCTGAACAACGGCAAGCACGGCAGCGCCGGTTCGTACGACGGTTTCGTGATCGGCAACTACACCAGCGGCATCCACCTCAAGGAGCTGTACGAGGAGGTGGTGTGCGGGCGCGCCGACGCGATCCTGTCCGGGCACGACCACACGCTGCAGCTCCTGGAGCCCACCGCGCGCACCGGCGGCACCCGGCAGATCGTCTGCGGCGCCGCGGCCAAGTCCGGCGACGGCAAGGCCCACTTCAATCACCCCTCGACCTGGCAGAACTTCTCCGACCACGGCTTCATGCTGCTCAAGGTGTCGGACCGGGCGATGACCGTGGAGGCGTACACGGTCGACGTCGCGACGCGGAAGGCGAGCCTCGCGCACCGCACGCGCACCGCGACGCCGGTGGCGGGCGCGCGCGTCTGACGGCCGCGCGGGTCAGGCCCGGCCTTTCCGGAGAGGGGTTCGCGTCGCGTCCCCTCTCCGGGCGGTTCTCCGGGCGGTTCACGCGACTGGGCGAGGACCTTCGCGAGGACTCCGGATGGTTCACGCCAAAGGAGGGCGCGGGCGGAGGCTGGAATTCCGCGAGTGGGGTTTGAACCGCTTTGCGGGGTACGGATGCGATCATGACTGCGACCAGCGCACCCGGCCCCGCCACCACCACCCGCACCCCGGCCGTCGCCATACTCCGCCTGCTCGGCGGGTTCCAGATCTCCCAGGCCCTCTACGTCGCCGCCCGCGCGGGCATCGCCGACGAGCTGCGCGACGGAGCACGCCAGGTCCCCGAGGTGGCCGAGGCCACCGGCATGCGGCCCGACCTGCTGCGCAGGCTCCTGCGCACCCTCTCCGTCGAACAGGTCTTCACCTACGACGAGGACCAGGACACGGTGGCCCTCGGCCCGCTCGGCCACACGCTGTGCGGTGACACCGACGAATCCGTGCGCGACATCGCCCTCATGTGGATGGAGACCCACTACCGGCCCTTCGCCCAGCTGTGGTCCACGCTGCACGACGGGGTCCCGGCCGCCGAACGGGAGCTGGGCAAGCCCTTCTTCGACTGGCTCGGCGAGGACGCGGACCGCGTCGCGGGATTCACCTCCGCGATGGGCAACATGATGCGCGCCATCAGGCAGGACGCCCTCGACGCCATCGACCTGGGCGACGTCGAGCACCTCGTCGACATCGGGGGCGCCGACGGCACGGCCATCGCCTCCCTCGCGCGGCGTCACCCCCGGCTGCGGGGCACCGTCTTCGACCTGCCGCACGTCGTGACGGCCGCGCCCGCGACCCTTGCGGCGCAGGGCCTCGCCGACCGGATCGACACCAGCGGCGGCGACTTCTTCCAGGCCGTTCCGCAGGGGGCCGACGCGTATCTCGCCTGCTTCATCCTCCACGACTGGAACGACAAGCAGAGCACCCGCATCCTGGAACGCGTCCACGAGGCCGCCGCCCCCGGTGCGCGGCTCCACCTCGTCGAGACCGTCCTCGGCAAGGGCCCAGCGCCCGAGATCGCGACGATGCTGGACCTGACCATGATGGGCATGCTCGACGGCAGGGAACGCACCCAGGAGGACTGGCGGGCCCTGCTCGCGGGCGCCGGATTCCGGCTCACCGGGATCGTGGAGACGGCGGGTCCGATGTGTGTCGTCGAGGCGGTCAAGGTCGATTCCTGACGGCACACGTGTGCCGCTCCCCGTCCGTCCGTCGGTCCGTGTGCTCGACCACGAGGTGCCGGTGGACGGGCGGGAGGCCGGGCAGCAGCCCCGGCCAGACCGTGTCGATGACATGGGCGCTCGGGGTGAACAGGGCCTGGGCGAGCGCGGGGAGATCGCGCACCTCGTGCCACTCCCAGCGCCGGATCAGCTCCGGCTCCGTCACCCGCGGTTCGCCGGTGTGCGCGGTGACGCGGACGGCGGCGGTCACCCGGGGCATGTCGTCCACGGCGTCCATGAGGACGGCGAGCAGCCGTGCGTCGTCGGCCCCGGCCCGCAGTCCCGTCTCCTCCGCGAGCTCCCGCACCGCCGCCGCGGTGAACGCCTCCCCGGGCTCGTTCTTGCCGCCGGGCAGCTCCCACGCACCGTCGACGGACAGGCCGAGCAGCACCCGCCCCGCCGCGTCGGTGACCACGACTCCGGCGCCCGTGAGCGCGTGCGGCCGCGGCCGTCCCTTGCCGCGGAAGGCGACCCGGGCGGGGGCGGGGTCGCGCAGCACCAGGAAGGCGAGCCCCTCCGCGTCGTACCGCTGGACCTTGCCCCAGCCCGCGCACAGCACGTCGATCTCGTCCTCGTCGAGAGCGATGTCCCGCCTGCCCTCCGGCACGGCGTCCGCGACCGGCGTGATCACACACAGGGCGCCGCCGGGCCCGAGCTGCCCGCGCAGCCGGTTCAGGACCCGCGTCCGGTCGGCGACGAACGCGAGCGAGAGCCGGAACGTGATCAGGTCGTACGCCGGGTGCGGCAGAGCGGCGAGGTCGTCGCGCTCGACGTCGAACCGCAGGAATTCCACCGGGAGTTCACCGACGCCGTCGGCCGCGCTCGCGGCGGCGACGGCGGCGGGGGCGTAGTCGACCGCGTCGGTGCGGTAGCCGACCGAGGCGAGGTGGCGGGCGAGCTCCCCGAGGCCGCAGCCGACGTCGAGGGCGAGACCGCCGTCCGGGGCGGGGACGTGCGCGGCGAGCAGCTCGCGCTCGCTGTCGCCGAGCGGGCGGAACGACGAACCGTCCCGGTAGTGCGCGTCCCACTCTTCCTGCGAGGTGTATCCCACGGTCAGCTGCTCCTTGCCTCCGCGGTCCGCGACGCGCGGCGGTAGTGGTCGAGTTGGGTGATGCCGTTGTAGCCGTAGCTCTCCGGGTGGAGTTCGTGGAGGGCGACCCCGGTGAGCGGAGGCAGGAGCTCCAGTGTCTCGTGGAGCAGGGCGTAGGCCCCGGCGATGAACCGGGCCTTCTCCTCCGCGCTGTTGGTGCCCGCGGTGATGCTCACCTCCACGTGCGCACCGGTGGCGTCGCCGACCGGCAGGCCCGCGACGAAGTACTGCCCGCCGGGGACCGCGTGCAGCTGCACCGTGGTGCGGGCGGCGTCCTTGCCGAGCGCGGAGACGGCCAGCTCCGTGAGGCCCTTTGCGAGCGCGGTGCGCCGCGCGGCGGGCAGGCCGGGGTCGGAGAGGGTGACGCGGATGTACGGCATGGGTGAGGTCCTTCCGTGTGTGTGGGGTGGGGGAGTGGATGACCTTCACCCTTCCTGGTCGGCGAAGATGGGTCCAACAAAGATCATTCATGGGGGCATGAGAGGGGCTCATGACACGGGCTCACGGCATGGGCCGTGCGGAGGCCTCATACGGGAGCTCCATGACGTCGGACGGTGAAGAGGAGAGGAACACGTGGCGCTGAACCTGCCGCAGCTGCGCGCCTTCGTCGCGGTCGTCGACGCGGGCGGCTTCGGGGCGGCGGCGACGGATCTCGGGCTGAGCCAGTCCGCCGTCTCGCACGCCCTCGCCGCGCTGGAACGTGCCCTCGGCGCGCCGCTCGTCATCCGCTCGACGCCCGTACGCACCACGGCACTTGGCGACACCGTCCTGCCGCACGCCCGCGCCGCGCTCGCGGCCACCGACGCGATCGGTGACGCGGCCGCCCGGCACGACGCGGCGACGGGCGGCACGGTGCGCCTGGCGGCCACGCCCACGGTCCGCCAGGGGCTCCTTCCCGCGCTGCTGAGCCAGTGGTCCGAGCGGCTGCCCGGCGTCCGGGTCCGGGTGTTCGAGGGCAGCGGCGAGGAGATCGACGTGTGGCTCGCGGGCGGTGCCGCCGATGCCGCGGTCGTGGTCGACCCACCACAAGTCGCCGATGGTGAGGGGGAGTTGGGCACTCTCCTGCGAGTCGACGCCTTCTTCGCCCTGCTGCCGCTCGACCACCCCTTGGCGGGCGAGCCGTGCGTGCGTGTGGGGGACCTCGCCGACGACCCGCTGATCCTCTCGCCCAACGGCTGCGAACGGCACATCCGTGTCATCCACCGGCTCGCGGGCGTGGCGTACTCCCTCGCCCACCGCGTACGCGACCTCGGCACGCTCATCAGCATGGTCCAGGCGGGTCTCGGCGTCTCGATCCTGCCGGAGGTCTCACGGCCGCTGGTCCCCGATGACCTCGTGCTGGTGCGGGTCGTCCCGCACCACAGCAGACGGCTCGTCCTGACCGGTCCTCGCGAACGGCCTTGGCTGCCCCCGGTGCGGGCACTGGTCGACGCGGCCGCCCGAAGCGGGCGGTATACGGATCCCGGGAGCGGCGGAGCGGGCGCGGCGAGTCCGGAAGTGCCCGCCTTCTGAGAGTGGGTACGCGTTGACCGCATGCCCTCTTTCCCGGTATCGCGGACGCGAAGCTTACGCGGGGTAATGCCTGATCGCGGCGGAGCGGGTGATTCGCACCGGCATACCTGACGGCTCGTCCGTTGTGTACGGCGGCCGCTGCGACCGCTAAATGAGAAGTGGCATTCCGCTTTTGATAACCACCGGCGGATTGGGTGGAACGGGCCCTGCCCGCCCCGATACCGTTGGGTCAGCCGCAGGGCACGGGTCGCGCTATCAACTCGTTTTCCGTGGCCCGCCCGTGCAACCAGTCGGGCTTTTTGAGCATCTTCCCTTCATCTCTGTATCGAGTCCGGCGCCCGCGCAAGGCCCCTGGGTCCATGGAGTCCACGTAAAGGGCGGACTAAGGCTCGGTGGCTCGCGAGGCGGTGTTTCCCCGTACCCCACACGTCTATGACTCCATTGGCCTTCTAAATGTCATGGCCGCTTCATGTCGGCACCGTGCTGCCGTGGCGTGAACACCGTGTGAACTGCGACACGTCCCCCTGTGAGTCGTTTTCGGCCTGCCAGGCAATGGGTTCTCGCCAATTGGAGGGGGGGAAGGGTGGCGCATTCCTGGGGCCTGCTTGGCGTATTTCTAACGGTCTCATGACGGGCAGGTTTCGGTGAATGCGCTTGCTGTTAACTTTCTGGCCGCTCGGCGTGCGCCTGACCCCATGGGTCGTACAGGAAGGGACTCGTGACCGTTAGGGCATGACCGTTGTTCGAAAGGGCATCGGCCTTAACGCGGCCCTGACACCGCTGTGAGCTGGAAGTTTGTATGGTAGTTCCGCGCGCATGTGTGTCGTTGTTGGTGCGCGTTCGTCCTGGGGTGTGCATTGCCCGCCCGAGAGTGTCGAGTCAACGCGGCAGGCCGCACTCGGACGGAAAAGTCCTTGGTTGACATTTTCTGGAGCACTGGTCTTGACTTGCGATTGTTGTCGCGGCGGATTGGCTGAGAAATGCGCGAAGTCAATTCAGGCCAGTCATGTATGTGTCATGCATGGGTTCATGCATGCGTTCGGTTCTAGTGAGACGACTGACGAGGGCAGAACTGTCATGTGCGAATTGGCGCGAGTGGACACAGACACTGTCGCCGTCATCGGAGTCGCACCCGCGGCGCCGGTACGGGCGGAAGCGGACGCGGGGGCACTGGCCGAGCTGACCGGCGTGCCGCTGCCCGCGGGTCGTACGGCCGAACTGGAGTCGGCGTGGCGGGCCTGTGAGGACGCGGGCATCGGCGCCGACGACCGGGCAGACATCGATGTCTATCTGGCTGCCGACACCGCCGAGGTCGACACCGCTGAGGTCGACACCGCCGAGGACGGTGCGGCAGCGGCGAGCGACGGCGCAGCCGAACTGGCGGGCGCGCTCGGCCTCTTAGGCCGTTGCCTGACCACGCACGACCCCGTCGCCGAAGCCGTCGCCGCCCTGCGGTCCGGTGAGCGGACCCTCGCCCTGGTCGGGGCGGACGGCGCCTTCGCCGTCCTGACCCGAGCGGACGCCCGGCGCACCGAGACCTTCGCCTACCGCATCGCCTCTCACCACGACACCGACCACGCCCAGCGCGCCGGGGTCCCCGCCCTGGTCGAGGCCGCACAGCTCGCGGGACGCCCCGGGCCCGGCCGCACCGCGCAGGACGGACCCGCAGTCCCGGTCCCGCTGTCCGCGCACAGCCAGGACGCACTGCGCGCACACGCCGCCGACCTGCACACACTGCTGCACGCCGAGCCCGGACTGCCGCTCGTCGACGTCGCCTACTCCCTCGCCACCACCCGGCCCGCACTCGGCCGCCGCGCCGTGTTCGCGGGCGGAGACCGCGAGCGCCTCGCCGCCGATCTGCTCGCCTTCAGCGAGGGCGGCCTGGCCCTGCCGGGACTCGCGACCGGACATCTCTCCCGCGCCGCCGCGGTCGACCCCGCCTTCGTCTTCCCCGGGCACGGCCCGCAGTGGCTGGGCATGGCCGAGGAACTCCTCGCCGTGTCACCGCTGTTCGCCGAGCATCTGCACGCCTGCGTGGACGCCCTCGCGCCGCACCTGGACCAGCCCGTCCTCGACGCGCTGCGCGGCACCGCGGACCCGGCGTCCCTCGACCGTCCCGACGTGGGACAGCCCGCGCTCTGGGCCATGATGGTGGCCCTTTCCGAGGTGTGGCGCTCCTGGGGCGTGCGGCCCGGCGCCGTGATCGGCTCCAGCTTCGGTGAGATCACGGCCGCGACCGTCGCGGGCGCGCTGTCCGTCGAGGACGGTGCCCGCGTCGTGGCCCACTTCGTCAAGGCACAGGTGCGGCTGCTCGAACGCGGTGTGATGGTCTCCGTCCTCGCCTCCGCCGACGAGGTGCGCGAGCGGCTCACCCGCTACGACGGACTCGACCTGGCCGCCGTGCACGCCCCCGGCTCGGTACTGGTCTCCGGCGCCGAGGACGAGGCCACCGAACTCCTCGCCGAACTGGCCGCCGACGGCGTCAGAGCCAGAAGCATCGCCATCCGCATCGCGGCACACAGCCGACAGGTCGACTCCGTGCTCGACGGCATGCGCGCCGACCTCGCCGGGATCACCGCACGCCCGTCGGACGTGCCGGTCTACACGGCCACCACGGGTGCGAGGGTCGACCCGCGCACGCTCACCGCGGACCACTGGTGCCACAACCTCCGCCACACCGCGAACTTCGAGAGCGCCACCCGCGCCGTCCTCGCCGACGGACACCACCTGCTCCTGGAGCCCAGCCCGCACCCCGTCCTCACCAGGGCCGTGCAGGAGACCGCGGAGGACGCGGGCGTCGAGGCGACCGTCGTCGGCGCGCTGCACAGGGACCGCGGCGGCGTCGACAGCCTGACCGCGGCGCTCGGCGAGCTGCACGCGCACGGCGTACTCCCCGACTGGGAAGCCGTGTTCGACGGCCGGGAAGCGCGCGCCGTGCCGCTGCCCGCCTACCCCCTGCACGCGGCCCCCGCGGCCGCCACCGTCCCGTCGCTCGCCGACCGGCTCGCGGCCGCACCCGACCGCCACGCCTTCCTGATCGACCTGGTCCGCGCGCAGGTCACCGCCGTCGTCGGCGGGACCGCGGTGTCCGAGGCCGAGACGTCCGATGCCGATGCCGACGCCGACGCGGACACGCTGCTCCTGGCCCTCGGCATCGACTCGGCGGGCGCGGTGACCCTGCGGAACCTGCTGAACGCGGCCACCGGGCTGACCATCTCGGTGTCCGCCGTGTTCGACAACCCGACGTGCCGGGGCCTCGCCGAGCACATCGACCGGATGCTGACCGGCGCACCGGCCGACGACGACGAGACGGCCGCCTTCGCGGCCGCCGGTGACGACGAGCCGATCGCCGTCGTCGCCATGGGCTGCCGCCTGCCCGGCGGCGTACGCGGCCCCGATGACCTGTGGGCGCTCCTTTCCGAGGGCGGCGAGGGCATCACGCCGTTCCCCACCGACCGTGGCTGGGACATGGAAGGGCGCTACGACGAGGACGCCGAGCGGCCCGGCGGCTACTACCAGCGCGAGGCCGGATTCCTGCACGACGCCGACCAGTTCGACCCGGAGTTCTTCGGGATATCGCCGCGCGAGGCGCAGGCGATGGACCCGCAGCAGCGGCTGCTCCTCGAGGTCGCATGGGAGTCGGTCGAGCGCGCGGGCATCGACCCGGCACAGCTGCGCGGCAGCCGCACCGGCGTGTTCGTCGGCGCCATGACGATGGACTACGGCCCCCGCCTTCACGAGGCGTCCGAGGACCTGGCGGGCTACCTCCTCACCGGCAACACCGCGAGCGTCGCGTCCGGCAGGCTCTCCTACACGTTCGGATTCGGGGGCCCCGCGCTGACCATCGACACCGCGTGCTCCTCCTCGCTCGCCGCCCTGCACGTGGCCGTGCAGTCGCTGCGGCGCGGCGAGTGCCCGCTCGCGCTCGCGGGCGGTGTCACGGTCATGCCGTCACCAGGCATGTTCGTCGAGTTCAGCAAGCAGCGCGCGCTCGCCCCCGACGGACGGTGCAAGGCGTTCTCCGGCAGCGCGGACGGCTTCGGCCTCGCCGAGGGCGCCACGATGGTGGTCCTGGAGCGCCTGTCCGACGCGCGGCGCAACGGACACCCCGTACTCGCCCTGATCAAGGGCACCGCGATCAACCAGGACGGCGCGTCCAACGGCCTCACCGCCCCCAGCGGCCCCGCGCAGCGCAAGGTCATCCGGCAGGCACTCGCCAACGCGGGCGTATCGGCCGCCGAGGTCGACGCCGTCGAGGCGCACGGCACCGGCACGCGCCTGGGCGACCCGATCGAGGCGGACGCGCTCCTCGCCACCTACGGCCAGGAGCACCCCGCGGACCAGCCGCTGCTGCTCGGCTCCGTGAAGTCCAACATCGGTCACACGCAGGCGGCTTCGGGCGTCGCGGGCCTGATCAAGATGGTCCTCGCGCTGCGGCACGGCGTACTGCCCAAGAGCCTGCACATCACCGAGCCCACACCGCACGTCGACTGGACGTCCGGCGCGGTGTCACTGGTCACCGAGACCACGCCGTGGCCGCAGGTCACGCGCCCCCGACGGGCCGCCGTTTCCTCGTTCGGCATCAGCGGCACCAACGCTCACGTGATCCTTGAGCAGGCACCCGATGAGGTAGCGGCCGAGGAGCCTTCGGCGTCCGGACCGACTCCGTTGGTGCTCTCCGCCCGCACGGAAGACGCGCTGCGTGCGCATGCGGGTCAACTCACCTCCGTTGCCGGTCAGTTGGGATCCGCGGGTGTGGCGGATGCGCTGTTGTCGCGGTCGGTGTTTGATCACCGGGCTGTGGTGGTGGCGGGTGGTGTGGATGCGTTGGCTGCGGTGGCGCAGGGTGTTGAGTCGGCGCGTGTGGCGGTGGGTGTGGCGCGTCCCGCGGGCAAGGTCGCGTTCGTGTTCCCGGGTCAGGGTTCGCAGTGGCTGGAGATGGGGGTGGCGCTGGCGGAGTCGTCGCCGGAGTTCCGGGCTTCCATGGATGCGTGCGCGGAGGCGTTGGCGCCGTATGTGGACTGGTCGTTGTGGGATGTGCTGTCCGATGCTGAGGCGTTGGAGCGCGTGGATGTCGTGCAGCCGGTGTTGTTCGCGGTGATGGTGTCGCTGGCCGGGTTGTGGCGTTCGTACGGTGTCGAGCCGGATGCCGTGGTGGGTCACAGTCAGGGTGAGATCGCTGCCGCGCATGTGGCGGGCGCGCTGTCGCTGGAGGATGCGGCGCGGGTTGTGGCGTTGCGCAGTCAGGCGATTCTGGCTCTGTCGGGTCAGGGCGGGATGGTGTCGTTGGCGGTGACGGTCGAGGTGGCGCGTGAGCGGATCGCGCGCTGGGAGGGCCGGATTTCCGTCGCGGCGGTGAACGGTCCCGGTTCGGTGGTCGTGGCGGGTGACGCGGATGCTCTGGATGAGCTGATGGAGTCCTGTGCCGCCGATGACGTACGGGCTCGTCGGGTTCCTGTCGACTACGCCTCCCACTCGCCCCATGTCGAGCGCATCCAGGCGGAGTTGGCGACCCTCCTCGCCGGAGTCGAGGCCAGACCCGCGCAGGTGCCGATGCTCTCCACCGTGACGGGGGAGTGGCTGACCGGGACCGAGGTCGGCGCCGAGTACTGGTACCAGAACCTGCGGCACACCGTCCGCTTCGAGGACGCCACCCGTGGCCTCCTTGAGCACGGGATCGGCACGTTCATCGAATGCAGCCCCCACCCCGTCCTCACCTTCGGGGTGCGCGAGACGCTGGACGCGACGGGCCGTGACGCCATCGTCGTCGGCACGCTGCGCAGGACCGACGGCGAGCTCGACCGGTTCCTGCTGTCGGCCGCCGAGGCGTACGTCGAGGGCCTGCCCTTCGACTGGCGCGCCCTGGTGCCCGCAGGACGACATGTCGACCTGCCGACGTACCCCTTCCAGCGCAAGCGCTACTGGCTCGACGACACGGCCCGCCCGACGGCGGCCGCCGACCCGGCACTTGAGGAGTTCTGGGCTTCCGTGGAGCGCGGCGACCTCGCCGCGACGCTCGACGTTCCCGCCGACGCGCCGCTCACCGATGTGCTTCCGAGCCTGGCCGACTGGCGTCGGCGCAGGCAGGAGCGGTCCGCCGTCGACGCATGGCGTCTGAAGGTCACCTGGCGTCCGCTCGCCGCCACCGGCACACCGGTCCTGACCGGCACCTGGCTCGTGGTCGGCGCGCCCGCCGAGGCGGCACACCCGTGGCACACGGCCGCCGTCGACGCCCTGCGCGCCCACGGCGCCGACGTCCTCGAAGTCGACGGATCCGTCGAGTCGCTGCGCGCCCTTGATGTCGTACCCAGCGGCGTACTGTCCCTGCTGGCCCTGGACGAACGGCCCGACCCCGCGGCGCCCGACGTCCCGAGCGGTCTCTCCGGCACGCTGGCGCTCGTGCGGGCCCTCGGCGACGCCGGGATCGCCGCGCCGCTGTGGCTGGCCACGACGGGCGCGGTGTCCGTCGGACGCTCCGACCCGCTCACCCACCCGACGCAGAGCCAGGTCTGGGGCCTCGGACTCAGCGTCGGCCTCGAACACCCGGACCGCTGGGGCGGCATCGTCGACCTGCCCACCACCCCCGAGGGCAGGTCGACAACGCGCCTCGCCGCCGTGCTCACCAGCAGCGGCGACGAGGATCAACTGGCGGTCCGGGCCTCCGGTGTCTCCGTACGACGGCTGACCCCGGCCCCCGCGCCGGTGGCCGCGCCCACCTGGCGCACCACCGGCACGGCACTCATCACCGGCGGCACCGGCGCCATCGGCGGACACGTCGCTCGCTGGCTCGCGGCCAACGGCGCCGAGCACATCGTCCTGACCAGCCGCAGCGGAGCCGGGGCGCCCGGCGCGCGCGAGCTGGCCGACGAACTGACCGCACTCGGCGTACGGACCACCGTCGCCGCCTGCGACGCCGCCGACCGTGCCGCGCTCGCCGACCTGTTCGCGCGGCTCGACGCCGAAGGCACCCCTGTCCGCTCGGTGTTCCACGCCGCGGGCGTCGTCGTGTCCAAGACGCTGGCCGACACGGACACCGCGGACCTCGCCCACGCCCTCGCGGCCAAGGCCGTCGGCGCCGCCCACCTCGACGAGCTGTGCGCGGGGCGCGACCTCGACGCGTTCGTCCTGTTCTCCTCCGGATCCGCGGTCTGGGGCAGCGGCGAACTCGGCGCGTACGGCGCCGCCAACGCCTACCTCGACGCCCTCGCGCAACGCCGCCGCGCCGCGGGACTGCCCGCCACCTCGGTGTCCTGGGGCATGTGGGCCGGCGAGGGCAAGGGCATGGTCACCGACGACCTGGACGGCCAGCTGCGCCGCAGGGGCCTGCGCCCCATGCGGCCCGCGCTCGCCGTCGACGCGCTCGCCACCGCCCTCGCGGCGGACGAGACGACCCTGACGGTCGCCGACGTCGACTGGCCCCGCTTCGCCCCCGGTTTCACCGCGGCCCGCTCCCGCCCGCTGATCGGCGAGATACCCGAGGTCGTGGCGCTGGCCGAGCAGGACGAGGCGGAGCAGCCCGCCACGGGCGGCGCCCTGGCCGAACGCCTGAGCGGGCTCAACGAGGCCGACCAGCACCGACACCTGCTCGACCTGGTGCGCGGCCACGCGGCCGCGGTCCTCGGCCACGAGGGATCCGAGTCCGTCACGCCCGACCGGGCGTTCCGCGACCTCGGCTTCGACTCCCTCACCGCGATCGAGGTCCGCAAGCGGCTCAACACCGCCACCGGCACGCGGCTGCCCACGACCGTCGTGTTCGACCACCCGACGCCGGAGGCGCTCGCCCGCCACCTGCACACCGTGGTCCTCGGCGAGCGAGCCACCGCCGCACAGGCCGGGACCGCGGCCCGCGACACCGACGAGCCGATCGCCGTCGTCGCCATGAGCTGCCGCTTCCCCGGCGGCGTGCGCGGACCCGAGGACCTGTGGTCGCTCGTCGCCGAAGGACGCGACGCCGTCGGCCCCTTCCCCGACGACCGGGGCTGGGACACCGACCGCCTCTACCCGGCCGACGCGGCGGCCCAGGGCCGCAGCCGCACGCTGGAAGGCGCCTTCCTCGACGACGCGGGCGGGTTCGACGCGAACTTCTTCGGCATCGCCCCGCGCGAGGCCCTCGCGATGGACCCCCAGCAGCGGCAGATCCTCGAACTGGCCTGGGAGGCATTCGAACGGGCGGGCGTCGACCCGACGTCGGTGCGCGAGAGCCTCACCGGCGTGTTCGTCGGCGCGTCCCCGCAGAGCTACGCGGGCAGCCTGGCGCAGGCCACGCCCGAGATGGACGGCTACCGCCTTACCGGCGACGCGATGAGCGTCGTGTCCGGCCGCATCGCCTACACCCTCGGCCTGCGCGGCCCCGCCGTCACCATCGACACCGCCTGCTCGTCCTCGCTGGTCGCCCTGCACCTCGCGGTGCAGGCGCTGCGGTCGGGGGAGTGCACGATGGCCCTCGCGGGCGGCGCGGCGATCATGGTGACGCCGACGCCGTTCGCCGAGTTCAGCCTCCAGGGCGGCCTGGCCCCCGACGGCCGGAGCAAGCCCTACGCCGACGCCGCCGACGGTGTCGGCTGGGGCGAGGGCGCGGGCCTGATCCTCCTGGAGCGCCTCTCCGACGCCCGCGCCAACGGCCACGAGGTCCTCGCCGTCGTCCGCGGCTCCGCGATCAACCAGGACGGCGCGTCGAACGGCCTGTCCGCGCCCAGCGGCCCCGCGCAGCAGCGCGTCATCCGCGCGGCACTCACCAACGCGGGCCTGACCGCGCCGGACGTCGACGCCGTCGAGGGCCACGGCACGGGCACCCGGCTCGGCGACCCCATCGAGGCACAGGCACTGCTCGCCACCTACGGCCAGGACCGCCCCGCCGAACGGCCGCTGCTCCTGGGCGCGTTGAAGTCGAACATCGGCCACACCCAGGCCGCGTCGGGCATCGCGGGCGTCATCAAGATGGTGCAGGCGATGCGACACGGCGTACTGCCGCGCACCCTCCACGTCGACCAGCCCTCCCAGCACGTCGACTGGACGACCGGCGCCGTGGAACTGCTCGCCGAGCAGCGGCCGTGGCCGGAGGTCGGCAGGCCCCGGCGGGCCGCCGTCTCCGCGTTCGGCGTCAGCGGCACCAACGGCCACGTCATCCTCGAACAGGCCGAAGAGGTCCAAGAGGTCCAAGAGGTCCAAGAGGTCCAAGAGACCGAACCCGTAGCCCCCGCCGAGCCCGATGGGCCCCTCGGCTGGGCGCTGTCCGCCCGCGACACCACCGCGCTGCGCGCCCAGGCCGCCCGCCTGGCCGCCACCGTGGACGAGCGGCCCGAGCTCTCGCCGGTCGACGTCGCCGCGACGCTCGCGGCAGGACGGGCCGCGCTGGACCACCGCGCGGTCGTCCTCGGCACGAGCGCGCCCGAACTGCGCGCCGGACTCGACGCGCTGGCCGAAGGCATCGACGCCCCCACCGTGGTGCGCGGCGCCCCCGACGGCGGCAGGCTCGCCGTGCTCTTCGCCGGGCAGGGCTCCCAGCGCATCGGCATGGGCCGCGGCCTGTACGCGACGCAGCCCGTGTTCGCCGACGCGCTCGACGAGGTGTTCGCCCACCTCGACCCGCTCCTCGCGAGCCCGCTGCGCGACGTCGTCTTCGGCGAGGACCAGGAAGCCCTCGACCGCACCGAGTACGCGCAGCCCGCGCTGTTCGCCGTCGAGGTCGCCCTGTACCGCCTGTGGGAGTCGTGGGGCCTGACGCCCGACGCGCTCGCGGGCCACTCGATCGGCGAACTGGCCGCCGCGCACGTCGCGGGCGTCTTCTCGCTCCCCGACGCCTGCGCGATCGTCGCCGCCCGCGGCGCGCTCATGCAGGC
The DNA here is from genome assembly GCF_008704495.1 of Streptomyces kanamyceticus. Taxonomy (NCBI): domain Bacteria; kingdom Bacillati; phylum Actinomycetota; class Actinomycetes; order Kitasatosporales; family Streptomycetaceae; genus Streptomyces; species Streptomyces kanamyceticus. The sequence continues at coordinate 948,853 of NZ_CP023699.1, read as the reverse complement.
ACTGCCCGCGGGCGGCGTCATGGTCGCCGTGCGGGCCACCGAGGACGAGATCGCGCCCGAGTGCTCCGAGCACGTCGGCATCGCCGCCATCAACGGTCCGGACTCCCTCGTCCTGTCCGGCAGCGCGGAGCAGGTCCTCGGCCTCGCCGACCGGCTTCAGGCACAGGGCCGCAAGGTCACCAGGCTGCGCGTCAGCCACGCCTTCCACTCGCCGCTGATGGAGCCGATGCTCGCCGAGTTCCGCCGCGTCGTCGAGGGCACCACCGCCCACCCGCCCACGCTGCCGATCGTGTCCACGCTCACCGGCGCGCCGGTCGGCGCCAGCGAACTGGCCTCGCCCGACCACTGGGTACGGCATGTGCGCCAAGCCGTGCGGTTCGCCGACGGCGTGACCGCGCTCGTCGCGCAGGGCGTGACCACCATGGTCGAGGTCGGACCCGGCGGCGCGCTCTCCGCGATGGGCCAGGACAGCGCCCCCGACGCCGTGTTCGTCCCGTCGCTGCGCTCCGAGGCTCCCGAGCCGGACGCGCTGACCCGCGCCGCCGCACACCTGCACGTCCGGGGCGCGGGGATCGACCTGACGGCCGTCCTCGGCGGCCGCGGTAGCAGCGTCGACCTGCCCACCTACGCCTTCCAGCACGACCGGTACTGGCTGACCGCCGCCGTCGCCCCCGCGGGCGACGGCGCGACCACCGCGCTCGGCGTCGCCGCGGGCGAGCACCCGCTGCTCCGCGCCGCCGTCGCGCTGCCCGACTCCGACGGCGTCGTCCTCACCGGCAGGCTCTCCACGCGGGCCCAGCTCTGGCTCGCCGACCACGGCGTCGGCGGCCGGGTGCTGTTCCCCGGCACCGGATTCCTCGACCTCGCCCTGCACGCCGCGGGCCACTGCGGCCTCGACACCGTCGAGGAACTGACCCTGCACGCCCCCATGGTGCTGCCCGAACGCGGCGGCCTCGCCCTGCGCGTCACCGTCGGCGCCGAGACCGAAGAGCGGCGCGGCATCCGGGTCCACTCGCGGGCCGAGGACGCCGAGCGGGACGAGCCGTGGACCGAGCACGCCACCGGCACGCTCACCACGGGTGACACCCCGCCGGCCGAGCTCACCGTCTGGCCGCCCAAGGGCGCGACACCGATGGACGTCGACGACGTCTACGACCGTCTGACCGAACTCGGCTACGGCTACGGGCCCGTGTTCCGCGGGCTCCGCGCCGCCTGGCGCCTCGACGCCGACGCGTACGTCGAGGTGGCCCTGCCGGAAGGCACTGGTGGCGACGGCTTCAGCGTGCACCCCGCGCTGCTCGACGCCGCCCTGCACGCACCCGGGTTGCGCGCCTTCGAGGAGAGCGGCGGCGGCCCCCGGCTGCCGTTCAGCTTCACCGGGGTGCGGCTGCACGCCGTCGGCGCTTCGACGCTGCGGGTGCGCTGGTCGCCCAGGGGCCAGGACGACATGTCACTGACCATCGCGGACCCGGCGGGACGGCCCGTGGCGAGCGTCGAATCCCTGGTCATGCGACCGGTGGAGCTGCGCGGACTCGCATCGCGGACCGCCGAATCGCTGCTCGCCCTGGAGTGGACGCCCGCCGAGGCGACCGGGGAGAACACGCAGGGCCTCGTCGCCGTGCTCGGCGACGGCGATCACGACGGTCTCGGCGTCGACGCCCCCACCGTCCCCGACTTCGGCGCGCTCGACGGCGTACACGACCTGCTCGCCCCCTGCCCGCCGCCGTCCGGCGACGAAGCCGAGGCCACCCGCGAGGCGACGGTGTGGGCGCTGACACTCGCCCAGGAATGGCTCGCCGACGAGCGGACCACAGGCACCCGCCTGGTGTTCGTCACCCGCGGCGCGGCCGACCCCGAAGCGCCCGACCCCGCCCAGGCCGCCGTGTGGGGCCTGGTGCGCTCGGCACAGACCGAGAACCCCGGCAGGTTCGCCCTGGTCGACCTCGACGGCACCGAGGAGTCCGCCCGCGCCGTACCCGCCGCGCTCGGCACCGACGAGCCTCAACTCGCCCTGCGGGAAGGGAAGATCACGGTCCCGCGGCTCACCCGCGCCCGCACTGACGCCCCGCGGCCCGAAGACACCTGGCGCCCCGACCCGGACCGCCCGGTCCTGGTCACCGGCGGCCTCGGCACCCTGGGTACACTGGTCGCCCGCCACCTGGTCACCGAACGGGGCGTACGCGACCTCGTCCTGGCCGGACGCAAGGGCCTGGCCACCGAAGGCGCGGCGGAACTGCGCGACGAACTCGCGGCCCTCGGCGCCCGGGTGACCGTGGCCGCCTGCGACGTCGCCGACCGCGCGTCCGTGGCGGCGATGCTCGACTCGCTCGACGCGCCCCTCGGCGCGGTCGTGCACACGGCGGGCGTCGTCGACGACGGCGTACTGGAGTCCCTGACGCCCGACCGGGTCGACCGCGTGTTCGCCCCGAAGATCGACGGCGTGCTGCACCTGGACGAACTGACCAGGGATGCCGACCTGTCCGCGTTCATCGTGTTCTCCTCCGCCGCCGGACTCCTCGGCAGCGCGGGCCAGGCGAGCTACGCGGCCGCCAACGCCGCGCTCGACGCCCTCGTACTCCGCCGCCGGGCCCTCGGCCTGCCGGGCGTCTCCCTGGCGTGGGGCATGTGGGCGGCCGCGAGCGGCATGACGGCGGGGCTCGACGAGGGCGACCGGGCCAGGCTCGGCCGCTCCGGAGTCCTCGAACTGCCCACCGAGGACGCGCTCGCGCTCCTCGACGCCGCGGCCGACGACGACCGCGCCGTCCTCGCACCGCTCCGCCTCGACACCACCGCGCTGCGCGCACAGCTCGCGGACGGCACCCTGCCGCCCCTGCTGCGCGGCCTGGTCCGTGCCCCGGTCCGCCGTGCAGCGACGGCACCCCCCGCCGACACCGTCCCGTTCGCCGACACCCTCGTGGGCCAGACCGCGCAGGAACGCGAAGAGACGGTCCTGAACCTGGTGTGCGCCCAGGTCGCGGCGGTGCTCGGCCACACCGCGGGCACCGAGGTCGAGCCGGGCCGCGGCCTGAAGGACCTCGGCTTCGACTCGCTGACCTCGGTGGAACTGCGCAACCGGCTCACCACCGCCACCGGCCTCCGGCTGCCTTCGACGCTCGTGTTCGACCACCCGACGCCCGCGGCCATCGCCCGGCACGTCCTGCCCCTGCTCGCCCAGAACGGGACCGAGCCGGACACCGACGTGCTCGACCAGCTCGACCAGCTGGAGAACGTCCTGTTCGCCCTCACCGACGACGGCGCCGTCACCAAGGCGGACCTGCGCCTGCGCGCCCTGCTCGCCCGGTGGAGCGAAACCCACGCCGGTGACCCGGACGAGGACGCCGAGTCCGACCTCGCGTCGGCCACCGACGACGAACTCTTCGGCTACCTCGACAACGAACTCGAGACCTCGTGAACGCGCAGAGCCGCGCCGATCTCGTCTGCACCGCTTTAAGGAGCGCACGCTAAATGGAGAACGAGAACAAGCTCCGCGACTACCTCAAGCGGGCGACCACCGACCTGCGCAACGCCCGCCGCCGCCTGCGCGAGGTCGAGGAGCGCGAGCACGAGCCCATCGCGATCATCGGGATGAGCTGCCGCTACCCCGGTGGCGTCACCTCGCCGGAAGACCTCTGGCGCCTGGTCGCCGACGGCGGCGACGCCGTGGTGGAGTTCCCCGCCGACCGCGGCTGGGACACCGAAGCCCTGCACGACCCCGACCCGGAGCACGCGGGCACCTCCATCACCCGGCACGGCGGATTCCTCCAGGGCGCGACGGAGTTCGACCCGGCGTTCTTCGGCGTCAACCCGCGCGAGGCCGCGGCCATGGACCCGCAGCAGCGCCTGCTCCTGGAGACCTCCTGGGAGGCGTTCGAACGCGCGGGCATCGACCCGGCCCAGGCCAGGGAGTCCAGGACCGGCGTGTTCGCGGGCGTCATGTACAACGACTACGCGACGCGCCTGCCGCAGGCTCCCGAAGGGTTCGAGGGCTACCTCGCCAACGGCAGCGCGGGCAGCATCGCCTCCGGCCGCATCGCCTACACCCTCGGCCTCGTCGGACCCGCCGTGACGGTGGACACCGCCTGCTCCTCGTCCCTGGTGGCCCTGCACCTGGCGATGGTGGCGCTCCGCCGCGACGAGTGCACCCTCGCGCTCGCGGGCGGCGCCACGTTCATGTCCACGCCCCGCACGTTCGTCGAGTACAGCAGGCAGCGCGCGCTGTCCGTGGACGGCCGCTGCAAGGCGTTCTCCGACGGCGCCGACGGCACCGGCTGGGGCGAGGGCGTCGGCATGCTCCTGGTGGAGCGGCTCTCCGACGCCCGCCGCAACGGCCACCCGGTCCTCGCGATCGTGCGCGGCTCCGCCGTGAACCAGGACGGCGCGTCCCACGGCCTGACCGCGCCCAACGGCCCCTCCCAACAGGCCGTGATCACCCAGGCGTTGGCGAGCGCGAGCCTCACCGCGGCCGACGTGGACGCCGTCGAGGCACACGGCACGGGCACCACCCTCGGCGACCCCATCGAGGCGCAGGCCCTCATCGCCACGTACGGCCAGGACCGGCCCGCGGACCGGCCCCTGTGGCTGGGTTCGCTGAAGTCGAACATCGGCCACTCCCAGGCCGCGGCGGGCGTCGGCGGCATCATCAAGATGGTCATGGCGATGCGGCACGGCACGCTGCCCAAGACCCTCCACGTCGACGAGCCGAGCAGCCACGTCGACTGGTCGGCGGGCGCGGTGGAACTGCTGACCGAAGGCCGGGCATGGCCCGAGACCGGTGAACCGCGCCGCGTCGGCGTCTCCTCGTTCGGCGTCAGCGGCACGAACGCCCACGTCATCCTGGAACAGGGCCCCGCCGCCGACCAGGAACCCGCCGAGACCACTGGCGAGCCCGTCGCCGGAGCCACCCCGTGGGCGCTGTCCGCCATGACGCCCGCCGGGCTGCGCGCCCAGGCCGACCGCCTCCTGTCCGCCCTGCGGGACACCGACGGCACGGACGAGCGCGACGGCTCCCATGACTTCGACGCGGCCGCCGTCGGCTTCTCCCTGGCCACCACACGCGCCGTGTTCGAGCACCGCGCCGTGCTCCTCGCCGACAACGACGACAAGGCCGCCACCCTCGACCGGCTCGCCGCGCTCGCCGAGGGCCGCGGCGCTCCTGGCGTCGTCGTGGGCGAGGCCGCCACCCACCGGCTCGGCTTCCTGTTCTCCGGTCAGGGTTCGCAGCGGCTCGGCATGGGCCGTGAACTGGCCTCCCGTTTCCCGGTGTTCGCGGATGCGCTGGAAGAGGTCCTGAGCCTGCTGGCCCCCGAGGTGCGCGAGGTTCTCTTCGGTGAGGACGTCGACGCGCTGAACGAGACGGGTGTGACGCAGCCCGCGTTGTTCGCGGTCGAGGTGGCGCTGTTCCGGCTTCTTGAGTCGTGGGGTGTACGTCCTGACGTGCTTGCTGGTCACTCGATCGGTGAGCTGGCTGCGGCACATGTGTCGGGTGTGTGGTCCCTCGCGGACGCGGTCAAGGTGGTGTCCGCGCGTGGCGCGCTGATGCAGGCGCTGCCCGCGGGCGGCGCGATGGTCGCCCTCCAGGCGAGTGAGGCCGAGGTCGTCCCCGACCTGCCGGACAACGTGGGCATCGCCGCGGTGAACGGCCCCGAATCCGTGGTGATCTCGGGCCCCACCGCCGACGTGGAGGCCGTCGCGGAGCAGTGGCGCGACGCGGGCCGCAAGGTGAGCCGACTGCGGGTGAGCCACGCCTTCCACTCGCCGCTGATGGACCCGATGCTCGACGACTTCCGCGCGGTCCTGGAGAGCGTGTCCTACGAAGCTCCCGCGATACCGATCGTGTCGACGCTGATAGGCAGCCTGGCGAGCGCCGACGACCTGACGTCGCCCGAGTACTGGGTACGCCATGTACGCGAGGGCGTGCGGTTCCACGACGCGGTCACCGCACTGCGCGAGCACGGCGTCGACGTCTTCCTGGAGATCGGCCCCGGTGGCGTCCTGTCCGGCCTCGGCCAGCTCAGTGCCTCCGACGCGGCCTTCGTCCCCGCCCTGCGCGGCGACAGGACCGAACTCGACGCGCTGACCACGGCCGTCGGACAGCTGCACGTGCGCGGCGTCGCGGTGAACCTGGCCGCCTGCTTCGCCGACGGCGACGCCCGACGCGTGGACCTGCCCACGTACGCCTTCCAGCGCGAGCGCTACTGGCTGGACGCCCCCGCCGACGACGCGGCCACCGAGCCGATGTCGCCGGTGGAGGCCCGGTTCTGGGAGACCGTGGAAGAGGGCGACCTCGGCGACCTCGCCCGCACGCTGGGCGTGTCGTCGGACGACCCGCTGAGCGCCGTACTGCCCCGCCTCTCCGCCTGGCGCAGGAAGCAGCGGGAACGTTCCACCGCGGACGGCTGGCGGTACGCCGTCGAATGGCGGCCGTTGGCCGCGGGGAACCAGCGCCTCGACGGCACGTGGCTGGTCGTGGCGCCGGTCGGCGAAGAGCGGGCCGCATGGGTGCGGGACGCGCTGACACGCAACGGCGCCGAGACGCGGCTCGTGGAGGTGGACCCGGAGTCGGCCGACTGGCCGGAGCAGTTGAACGAGCTGCCCGCACTGGGCGGTGTGGTCTCGCTCCTGGGGCTCACCGCCACCGAAGGACCCGGCATCCCCGCGGGCCTCAGCTCCACGATCGGCCTCCTGCGGGCGCTCGACGACGCGGAAGTCCAGGCTCCGCTGTGGTGCCTCACATCCGGTGCGGTGTCGGTGGGCGCGGACGACGCCCTGACCGCGCTCGACCAATCGATGGTGTGGGGCCTCGGCCGGGTGGCCGCCCTGGAGCGGCCCGGCAGCTGGGGCGGTCTCGTCGACGTCCCGCAGACGCGCGACGAGGCGGCCGGTGACCTGCTGGCGTCGGTCCTCTCCGGTGCGCGCGACGAGGACCAGATCGCCGTACGCGGCGGTGAGATCCTCGGCCGCAGGCTGGTGCCCGCGCCCCTGGGCGACACCCCGGTGGAGGGCTGGACGCCGCGCGGCACAGTGCTCGTCACCGGTGGCCTCGGCGCCCTCGGCGGGCACGTGGCGCGCTGGCTCGCGGTGCGCGGGGCCGAGCACGTGGTGCTGGCCAGCCGCCGCGGCCAGGCGGCCGAAGGCGCCGCTGAGCTGGCGGCCGAACTCGTCCGGCTGGGCGCCCGGGTGACGTTCGCGGCCTGTGACGTGGCGGACCGGGAGTCCGTCGCGGCGCTCATCGAAAGCCTCCCCGAGCTGACCGCGGTCGTGCACACGGCGGGCATCGAGCGCGCCGTCGCCCTCGCCGACCTCGACCCGTCCGACCTGGGCGAATTCGCCGACGTGCTGGCGGCCAAGGCCGACGGCGCGCGCAATCTGCACGAGCTGCTCGCCGACAGGACGCTGGACGCGTTCGTCCTGTTCTCGTCGATCGCCGGTGTGTGGGGCAGTGGCGGCCAGCCCGCCTACGGCGCGGCGAACGCCTACCTGGACGCGCTGGCCGAGCACCGCAGGGCCGCGGGTCTGCCCGCCACCGCGGTGGCGTGGGGCCCGTGGGGCGGCGGCGGCATGGTCGCCGACTCCGGGCAGGCCGCGCACCTCCGGCGCAGGGGCCTGAACACGATGACCCCCGAAGCGGCGCTCGCCGGTCTCGGCGCGGCCGTCGACCACGGCGACGCGACGGTGACCCTCGCCGACGTCGACTGGGACCGTTTCGCCGGTACGTTCATGGCGCAGCGCCCGAGCCCGCTCCTGAGCGAACTCCCGCAGGTCCAGGCCGCGTTCGAGGCATCGGCGCCCGAGCAGGGCACATCGGCCCTTGCGCAGCGGCTCGCCGGTCTTGACGAGGCCGAGCAGGAGCGGCAGCTCACCGACCTCGTCCGGTACGAGGCGGCGGCAGTCCTCGGCCACGTGTCCGGCGAGGCATTCTCCGCGACCCGTGCCTTCCGTGAGCTGGGCTTCGACTCGCTGACGGCGGTGGAACTGCGGGCCAGGCTGAGCGAGGTCACGGGCATCGCCCTGCCCTCGACACTGGTCTTCGACTACCCGACCGCCGCCGAACTGGCCACCCATCTGCGGACCGAACTGTCCGGCGCGAACGCGGACTCCACCTCGGCGACCCCCGTGGCCGCCTCGGGCGTGACGGACGAACCGATCGCGATCGTGGGCATGGCATGCCGGTTCCCCGGTGGCGTGGCAAGCCCCGAGGACCTGTGGCAGGTTCTGCGGTCGGGCGGCGACGCGGTGTCGGAGTTCCCGACCGACCGCGGCTGGGACCTGGAGACGCTGTACGACCCGGACGCCACGCGCGCCGGAACCTCGTACACGCGCAAGGGTGCCTTCCTCGACCAAGTGGCGGAGTTCGACCCGGCGTTCTTCGGCATCTCGCCGCGCGAGGCCCTGGCGATGGACCCGCAGCAGCGCCTGCTCCTGGAGACCTCCTGGGAGGCCGTCGAGCGCGCGGGCATCGACGCGCACGCCCTGCGAGGCAGCCGTTCCGGCGTGTTCGTCGGCACCAACGGCCAGGACTACACGACCCTGATGATGGCCGCTCCGGACACCGTCGAGGGCTACTTCGGCACGGGCAGCGCGGCGAGCGTCATCTCGGGCCGGTTGTCCTACACGTTCGGCCTGGAGGGCCCGGCCGTCACGGTCGACACGGCATGCTCGTCGTCCCTGGTCGCCCTGCACCTGGCGGTGCAGGCGCTGCGGTCCGGTGAGTGCGAGATGGCGCTCGCGGGCGGCGTGACGGTGATGTCCACCCCCGCCGCGTTCGTGGAGTTCAGCAAGCAGCGGGGCCTGTCCTTCGACGGCCGCTGCAAGGCGTTCGGCGCGGACGCGGACGGCACGGGCTGGGGCGAGGGCATCGGCATGCTCGTCGTCGAGCGCCTGTCGGACGCCGAGCGCAACGGCCACCAAGTGCTCGCTGTCGTACGGGGTTCGGCGGTGAACCAGGACGGCGCGTCCAACGGTCTCACGGCCCCCAACGGCCCCTCGCAGCAGCGCGTGATCCGCCAGGCGCTCGCGGCCGCCGGTCTCGCTCCGTCCGAGGTGGACGCGGTCGAGGCGCACGGCACCGGCACGAAGCTGGGCGACCCGATCGAGGCGCAGGCGCTCCTCGCGACGTACGGCCAGGACCGGCCCGCCGATCAGCCGCTCCTGCTCGGCTCGATCAAGTCCAACATCGGTCACACCCAGGCGGCGGCCGGTGTGGCGGGTGTCATCAAGATGGTCATGGCGATGCGCCACGGCGTCCTGCCCAAGACCCTCCACGCGGACGAGCCTTCGCCGCACGTCGACTGGTCCGCCGGTGCGCTGGAACTCCTCGCCGACGAGCGCGAGTGGCCCGCCGCGGACCGCCCGTGGCGGGCAGGTGTGTCCTCATTCGGCTTCAGCGGCACCAACGCACATGTGATCGTGGAGCAGGCCCCTGTCGTCGAGCGGGAGCAGGCCCCGGAGCCGCTGCCCGTCGGCACGGTCGTCCCGTGGGCACTGTCGGCCACCACCCCCGAGGGGCTGCGCGAGCAGGCCGCACGGCTGAAGTCCTTCGTGGACGAGGCGCCGTCGGACCTGTCCGTGGCGGACGTGAGCCGTGCGCTGCTGTTCTCGCGTGCGGCCCTTGAGCACCGCGCGGTGCTCGTCGCCACGGAGCCCGCCGAGTTCCTGTCGGCCCTGACCGCCGTCGCCGAGGGGCGCGGCGGCCCGGGTGTGGTGACGGGCGAGGCGTCCGGTGCGCGGCGGGTGGGTTTCCTGTTCTCGGGTCAGGGTTCGCAGCGGCTGGGCATGGGGCGTGAACTGGCGTCTCGTTTCCCGGTGTTCGCGGATGCCCTGGACGAGGTGCTTGAGCTGCTGGCTCCTGAGGTGCGCGAGGTCCTCTTCGGTGAGGACGTCGACGCGCTGAACGAGACGGGTGTGACGCAGCCCGCGCTGTTCGCGGTCGAGGTGGCGCTGTTCCGGCTTCTTGAGTCGTGGGGCGTACGTCCTGAGGCGCTGGCCGGTCACTCGATCGGTGAGCTCGCGGCGGCACATGTGTCGGGTGTGTGGTCCCTGGCGGATGCCGTCAAGGTCGTGTCGGCGCGTGCGAGTCTGATGCAGGCGCTGCCCGAGGGCGGCGCGATGGTCGCGATCCAGGCGGCGGAGGCCGAGGTCGCCTCGGACCTGCCGGACGGTGTGGGCATCGCGGCGGTCAACGGCCCGTCCTCGGTGGTCATTTCCGGTGTCGCCGCCGACGTGGAGGCCGTCGCCGAGCGCTGGCGCGAGACGGGCCGCAAGGTCAGCAAGCTGCGTGTCAGTCACGCGTTCCACTCGCCGCTGATGGACCCGATGCTGGACGACTTCCGCCAGGTGGTCGAGGGCGTCGCATGCGGTGAGCCCGAGATCCCGATCGTATCGACGCTGACCGGCCGGTCGGCTACGGCAGAAGAGCTGGCCTCCCCGGAGTACTGGGTGCGCCACGTGCGCGAATCGGTGCGCTTCGCCGACGCCGTGAACACGCTCGTCGCCGACGGAATCGACACGTTCGTCGAGGTCGGCCCGGGCGGCGCGCTGTCGGCCCTCGGCCAGGAGTCCGCGCCGGACGCCGCCTTCGTGCCCGTGCTGCGCGGTGATCGCCCCGAGCCGGTGGCCGCCACGACGGCCGCGGGTCAGCTGCACGTACGCGGTGTGGCGGTGGACTGGGAGGAGTTCCTCGCCGGACGCGGCTCACAGTGGGTGGATCTGCCGACGTACGCGTTCCAGCGTGAGCGTTTCTGGCTGGACGTCTCGCCGGTGGGTGAGGGCGTCGGCCGGATGTCCCCGGTGGAGGCGCGGTTCTGGGAGGCCGTCGAGGAGGGTGATGTCGCGGACTTCGCCCGGACGTTGGACGTGTCGTCGGACGACCCGCTGAGTGCGGTGCTGCCCCGCCTGTCCGCGTGGCGCAAGGAGCAGCAGGACCGCTCTGTCGCGGATGGCTGGCGGTACGGGGTCATGTGGCGGCCGGTGGCCGCCGGGTCCCGGCAGCTGGACGGTACGTGGCTGGTCGTGGCGCCGGCCGGTGAGGACCGGGCCGCGTGGGTGCGGGACGCGCTGACGCGCAACGGCGCCGAGGCGCAGGTCGTGGAGGTGGACCCGGAGTCGGCCGACTGGTCGCGGCAGCTGAGCGAACTGCCCGCACTGAGCGGTGTGGTGTCACTGCTGGCGCTCGCGGACGCGGGTGTCGCGCACACGGTCGCCCTCCTGCGCTCCCTCGGTGACGCGGGTGTGTCGGCTCCGCTGTGGTGCCTGACGTCGGGTGCGGTGGCGGCGGGTGCGGATGATGCCGTGTCCGGGTTCGAGCAGTCGATGGTGTGGGGCCTTGGCCGGGTGGCCGCGTTGGAGCAGCCGGGTGGCTGGGGTGGTCTGGTCGACGTCCCGAACTTCGGCGACGACGATGCGACGGGTGACCTGCTGGCCTCGGTCCTCGCCGGGACGAGTGGTGAGGACCAGGTCGCCGTACGCGGTGGTGAACTCCTCGGCCGACGTCTGGTCCCCGCGCCGCTGAGCGCGGAGGCCCCTGGTTCCGGCTGGACGCCGCGCGGCACGGTGCTCGTCACCGGTGGCCTCGGCGCCCTTGGCGGGCATGTGGCGCGCTGGCTGGCGACACACGGCGCCGAACACGTGGTGCTGGCAAGCCGTCGCGGCGCCGATGCCGACGGCTCCGATGAACTGGCAGCCGAGCTGGCGGAGTTGGGCGCGCGGGTGACGTTCGCGGCCTGCGACGTGGCTGACCGGGAGTCCGTCGCGGCGCTCCTCGAAAGCGTCCCTGAGCTGACCGCGGTCGTGCACACGGCGGGCATCGAGCGCTCCGCTGTTCTCGCCGACCTCGGCGCGGACGAGCTCGCGGACGTGCTGGCCGCCAAGGTCGACGGCGCGCGCAACCTGCACGAGCTGCTCGCCGACGTGCCGTTGGACGCGTTCGTCGTCTTCTCGTCGATCGCAGGCGTGTGGGGGAGCAGCGGCCAAGGCGCGTACGCGGCCGCCAACGCCTACCTCGACGCGCTCGCCCAGCACCGCCGTGCCCGGGGCCTGCCCGCCACGGCCGTGGCGTGGGGCCCGTGGGGCGGTGGCGGCATGGTCGCCACCACCGAGCAGGCCGCGCTGCTGCACCGCTGGGGCCTGTCGACGATGGCTCCGGCCGTCGCGATCGTGGGCCTGGCGACGGCTCTTGAGCGTGGCGAGGGCAACGTCGTCGTCGCCGATGTCGACTGGGAGCGCTTCGCGGGTACGTTCATGGCGCAGCGGACCAGTCCGCTCCTGAGCGAACTCCCGCAGGTCCAGGCCGCGTTCGAGGCATCGGCGCCCGAGCAGGGCTCGTCGGCCCTTGCGCAGCGGCTCGCAGGGCTTGACCAGGCCGAGCAGGAGCGGCAGCTCACCGACCTCGTCCGGTACGAGGCGGCCACGGTACTCGGCCACGTCTCGGCCGACGCCTTCTCCGCCACGCGTGCCTTCAAGGACCTGGGCTTCGACTCGCTGACGGCGGTGGAACTGCGGACCCGACTGAGCGACGCCACGGGCGTCGCCCTGCCCGCGACCCTGGTCTTCGACTACCCGACCGCCGCCGAACTGGCCGCGTATCTGCGCACCCAACTGTCGGGTGTGAGCGCGGACTCCACGACCACCGCTCCCGTGGCAGCTTCGGGTGCGGCGGCGGACGAGCCGATCGCGATCGTGGCCATGTCCTGCCGGTTCCCCGGTGGCGTGTCGAGCCCCGACGACCTCTGGCAGGTGCTGCTCTCCGGCGGCGACGGCGTGACCGACTTCCCGGCCGACCGTGGCTGGGACGTCGAGGCGCTGTACGACCCCGACCCGGACTCCGTGGGCACCACGTACCTGCGCTCGGGCGCCTTCCTGTCGGACGTGAGCGGCTTCGACGCGGGCTTCTTCGGCATCTCGCCGCGCGAGGCGCTCGCCATGGACCCGCAGCAGCGGCTGCTCCTCGAAACCTCCTGGGAACTGCTCGAGCGCGCGGGCATCGACCCCGCCTCGCTGCGCGGTGAGCGCGTCGGCGTGTTCGTCGGCTCGAACGCCCAGGACTACGGCCTCGTCCTCGGCGAGTCCGGCGAGGACGTCGGCGGCTACATGGCGACCGGCAACGCGGCGAGTGTGGCCTCGGGCCGCCTCTCGTACACCTTCGGCTTCGAAGGCCCGGCGGTCACGGTCGACACGGCGTGCTCCTCGTCCCTGGTCGCCCTGCACCTCGCGGTGCAGGCCCTGCGCTCGGGCGAGTGCGAGATGGCGCTCGCGGGCGGTGTGACCGTGATGTCGACGCCGGGTGCGTTCATCGAGTTCAGCCGCCAGCGCGGTCTGTCGCTGGACGGTCGCTGCAAGGCGTTCGCGGCCGCGGCCGACGGCACCAGCTGGGGCGAGGGCGTCGGCATGCTGTTCGTGGAGCGCCTGTCGGACGCCGAGCGCAACGGGCATCAAGTGCTGGCTGTCGTACGGGGTTCGGCGGTGAACCAGGACGGCGCTTCCAACGGCCTGACTGCTCCGAACGGTCCCTCGCAGCAGCGCGTGATCCGCCAGGCGCTCGCGACGGCGGGTCTCTCTCCGTCCGACGTGGACGCCGTCGAGGCGCACGGCACGGGTACCAAGCTGGGTGACCCGATCGAGGCGCAGGCGCTCCTCGCGACGTATGGCCAGGACCGACCCGAGGACCGGCCGCTGTGGCTGGGTTCGGTGAAGTCGAACATCGGTCACACTCAGGCCGCCGCGGGTGTGGCAGGTGTGATCAAGATGGTCATGGCGATGCGCCACGGCGTACTGCCCCGCACCCTGCACGTCGACGCGCCGTCGCCGCACGTCGATTGGTCGGCAGGCGCGGTGGAGCTCCTGACGCAGGACCGCCCGTGGCCGGAGACCGGCCAGCCGTGGCGTGCGGGTGTGTCGTCGTTCGGCTTCAGCGGCACGAACGCACACGCCATCATCGAGCAGGCCCCTGTCGTCGAGCCGGTCGAGGTCTCGGAGCCGACGACGTACGACGGTGGTGTGCTGCCGTGGGTGCTGTCCGCGGGTGACGAGGGTGCGCTGCGCGGGCAGGCGGAGCGTCTGCTGTCCGTCGTCGACGAGCACGCGCCCGTTGAGGTCGGCTACTCGCTCGCCACGTCACGCGCGGCGCTGGACCGCCGAGCGGTGGTCGTCGCCGCCGAGCCCGCCGAGTTCCTGTCGGCCCTCTCCGCTCTCGCCGAGGGCCGGGAAGCGCCGGGCGTCGTGCTGGGCGAGGCATCCGGTTCGCAGCGGGTGGGTTTCCTGTTCTCGGGTCAGGGTTCGCAGCGGCTCGGCATGGGCCGTGAACTGGCGGACCGTTTCCCGGTGTTCGCCACCGCTCTGGACGAGGTCCTTGATGTTCTGGCTCCTGAGGTGCGTGGGGTCCTCTTCGGTGAGGACGTCGACGCGCTGAACCAGACGGGTGTGACACAGCCCGCCCTGTTCGCGATTGAGGTGGCTCTCTTCCGGCTTCTTGAGTCGTGGGGTGTACGTCCTGACGTGCTTGCTGGTCACTCGATCGGTGAGCTCGCGGCGGCCCATGTCGCGGGTGTGTGGTCGCTTGCGGACGCCGCCAAGGTGGTGTCGGCTCGTGCGGGTCTGATGCAGGCGTTGCCCGAGGGTGGCGCGATGGTCGCGATCCAGGCGACCGAAGAGGAACTCGCCGGATATCTTTCGGAGACCGTCGGTATCGCGGCGGTCAACGGGCCCTCATCGGTGGTCATTTCGGGTGTCGCGGCCGACGTGGAGGCCGTCGCCGAGCGCTGGCGTGAGGCGGGCCGCAAGGTCAGCAAGCTGCGTGTCAGTCACGCGTTCCACTCGCCGCTGATGGACCCGATGCTCGATGACTTCCGTACGGTCCTGGCGAGCGTCTCGTACGAGGCTCCCTCGATCCCGATCGTGTCCACCCTGACCGGCGCACGCGCCACCTCCGAGGAACTGTCCTCGCCCGAGTACTGGGTGCGTCACGTCCGCGAATCGGTGCGTTTCGCCGACGCCGTGAGCGCCCTGGTCGCAGAGGGCGTGACCGCGTTCGTCGAGGTCGGCCCCGGCGGCACGCTGGCCGCCCTCGGGCTCGCCAGTGCGCCGGACGCGGTGTTCCTGCCCGCGCTGCGCGCGGACAGGGCCGAGGACGTCGCCCTCGTCACCACGGTCGCCGCGCTCCACGCGCGGGGCGTGGCCGTCGACTGGAGCGCCTACTTCGCCGGGAGCGGGGCGCGACGCGTCGACCTGCCGACGTACGCGTTCCAGCACCAGCGCTACTGGTCCGACGCGCGACCGGGCAAGAGCGATGCCCTCGCGGACGCGGACGAGGCGGAGTTCTGGGCCGCGGTGGACAGCGAGGAGGCGGGCGCGCTCGCGTCGTCCCTGGGGATCACCGACGACGGGGAGACCGACTCCCTCCGCGCGGTGCTGCCCCTGCTGTCGTCGTGGCGGCGCCAGAGCCGTGAGAAGTCCGCCATGGACAAGTGGCGTTACACCGTCGAGTGGACGGCCGTGGCCGACCCGGCGACCACGCCTCCCTCGGGCACCTGGCTGGCCGTGGCGCCCGCGGGTGACGAACGTGCGGCCGCGCTGGGCGAGTTGCTGAAGGAGCGAGGCCTGTCAGTCGTCGCGGTGGAGGCCGAAGGAGCGGACCGCGAGGCTCTCGCCGACGCGCTGCGCGCGGCTGCCACCGATGCGTTGCGCGCGGCTGCCCCCGGTGCGGAGATCAGCGGCGTCCTGTCGCTGCTGGCGTTCGACGAGTCGCCGCACCCCGAGCACCCCGCTGTGCCGAATGGCGTCGCGGCCACCATCGCGCTGTTCCAGGCGCTGGGCGACACCGACGTACGGGCGCCGCTGTGGTGCCTGACGTCGGGTGCGGTGTCGGCGACCGCGGAGGACGCGGTCGGCGGGTTCGCGCAGTCCATGGTGTGGGGCCTCGGCCGCGCAGCGGCGCTCGAACACCCCGACCGCTGGGGCGGCCTCGTCGACCTGCCGGAAACGGTGGACGAGGCCGCGGCCGCACGGCTGTGCGGCCTCATCGGCGGAGCGGAGGACCAGGTCGCCGTCCGCGGGACCGGCGTGTTCACGCGCTGCCTGCGGCGTGCCGGAAGGGCCACCGCAAGCTCAGGGTGGACGCCGCGCGGCACGGTCCTCGTGACCGGCGGTCTCGGCGCCCTGGGTGCCAGGGCCGCACGGTGGCTCGCCGAGCACGGCGCCGAACACGTCGTCCTGGTGAGCAGGCGCGGCCCCGAGGCCGCGGGCGCCGCCGAACTGGACGCCGAACTCGCCGAGTTGGGCGCACGCGTCACGGTCGCCGCCGTCGACATCGCCGACAGGGAACGGCTCGCCGCCCTGCTCGACGACCTGGCCGCGGCCGGTGACCCGGTCCGTGCCGTCGTGCACACCGCCGGGCTCAACGACAGCGTCCCCGCCGACACCACGGACCTCGCGCGCTTCGCCGACGTCGTCACCGCCAAGGTGGCGGGCGCCGCGCACCTGCACGAACTCCTGGCCGACGCGCCGCTCGACGCGTTCCTGTCGTACTCCTCGATCGCGGGCATCTGGGGCAGTGGCGGCCAGCTCGCCTACAGCGCCGCGAACGCCTACCTCGACGCGCTCACCGAACACCGTGCCGCCCGCGGCCTGCCCGCCACCACGGTGGCCTGGGGCCCCTGGGCGGGCGGCGGCATGGCCGACGACGAGGCGCAGCGGCAGCTGTCCCGGCGCGGTCTCCTCGCCCTGGCGCCTGAGCTCGCGGTGGGCGCCCTCGCCGACGCGGTCGGCGGCGGCACACCGAGCACGGTCGTCGTGAACGTCGACTGGGCGCGGTTCGCGCCCGCGTTCACCATCGGCAGGCCGAGCCCGCTGCTCGCCGACCTCGCCGAGGCGCGCGACGCGATCGCGGACCGGGCCGACGGAGCAGGCAGGGCCGACGCCTCCGACACCGGGGACGAGAAGGGCGCCGCGCTGCGCAGCCGCCTCACCGGTCTGGACGCGGCCAAGCAGAAGGAACTGGTGCGCGGCCTCGTGGCCGCCGAGGCCGCCGCCGTCCTCGGGCATGCCTCGGCCGCCGCGGTCGACCCCGACCGGGCCTTCCGCGAACTGGGCTTCGACTCGCTGACCGCCGTCGAACTCCGCAACCGGCTGACGGCCGCCTCCGGCCTGACGCTGCCCGCCACCGTGGTCTTCGACTACCCGAGCCCCGCGGTGCTCGCCGAACACCTCCTGACGGAGGTCGTCGCACCGCACGGCGAGTCGCTCGTGGCACCGGCAGCCGCGGCGCCGGGTGTGACCGACGAGCCGATCGCGATCGTCGCGATGGCCTGCCGCTACCCCGGCGGCGTCGCCAACCCGGAGGACCTGTGGCGGGTGCTGCGGGAGGGCGGCGACGCGGTGGCGGAGTTCCCCGCCGACCGCGGCTGGGACATGGAGACGCTGTACGACCCCGACCCCGAAGGGGTGGGCACCACCTACAGCCGCAGGGGCGCCTTCCTCGACCGCGTCGCGGACTTCGACGCGAGCTTCTTCGGCATCTCGCCGCGCGAGGCGCTCGCCATGGACCCGCAGCAGCGCCTGCTCCTCGAAACCTCCTGGGAGACCTTCGAGCGCGCCGGTATGGACCCGAACGCGATCCGCGGCGAGCGGGTCGGCGTGTTCGTCGGCTCGAACGTGCAGGACTACGGCATGGTCCTGGACGGAGCCGCCGAGGACGTGGGCGGGCACGTGGCGACGGGCAGCGCGGCCAGCGTCATGTCCGGCCGCCTCTCGTACACGTTCGGCCTCGAAGGCCCCGCCGTCACGGTCGACACGGCCTGCTCGTCGTCGCTCGTCGCGCTGCACCTCGCGGTGCAGGCCCTCCACCAGGGCGAGTGCGAGATGGCGCTCGCGGGCGGTGTGACGGTGATGTCGACGCCGGGTGCGTTCATCGAGTTCAGCCGCCAGCGCGGCTTGTCGGTCGACGGCCGCTGCAAGGCGTTCGCCGACGCCGCCGACGGCACGGGCTGGGGCGAGGGCATCGGCATGCTGCTCGTCGAGCGGCTCTCCGACGCCGAGCGCAACGGCCACCAAGTGCTCGCCGTCGTACGGGGTTCCGCGGTGAACCAGGACGGCGCCTCCAACGGCCTGACCGCGCCGAACGGCCCCTCGCAGCAGCGCGTGATCCGCCAGGCGCTCGCCAGCGCGGGTCTCGCCGCGTCCGACGTGGACGCGGTCGAGGCGCACGGCACCGGCACGAAGCTCGGCGACCCGATCGAGGCGCAGGCGCTGCTCGCGACGTACGGCCAGGGGCGCGACGCCGACCGGCCGCTGTGGCTCGGCTCGATCAAGTCGAACCTCGGTCACACCCAGGCGGCGGCCGGTGTGGCGGGCATCATCAAGATGGTCATGGCGATGCGCCACGGCGTCCTGCCCCGCACCCTCCACGTCGACGAGCCGTCGACACACGTGGACTGGTCCGCGGGCGCGGTGCGGCTGCTCACCGACGAGCGTGACTGGCCCGCCGTGGACCGGCCGTGGCGGGCGGGTGTGTCCTCGTTCGGCTTCAGCGGCACCAACGCGCACACCGTCATCGAGCAGGCCCCCCAGACGGCATCGGCCGAGGCGGAGGCCGACGCCGACGCCGGACCGGCGGAGACGGGCGTCGTGCCGTGGGTCCTCTCGGCGCGGTCCGTGGAAGCGCTGCGGGAACAGGCGGCCCGCCTCCGCGACGAGTGCGCGCACGAGACGGCCGCTCCGGTCGCCGACATCGCCCACTCCCTGCGGACCCGCTCCACGTTCGACCGTCGGGCCGTCGTGGTGGGCCGCGACCGGGAGGACTTCCTCTCCGGGCTCACCGCCCTCGCCGAGGGCCGCGAGGCACCCAACGTCGTGACCGGCGTCGCGGAACACCACGGCACCGGACCGGTGTTCGTGTTCCCCGGCCACGGCACGCAGTGGCTCGGCATGGCGGGCGACCTCCTGGAGTCGTCGCCGGTGTTCCGCACACGTATGCAGGAGTGCGCGGCGGCACTGGCGGAGCACGTCGACTGGTCGCTGCTCGACGCGATCCACGACGACGCCCTGATGGAACGCCTCGACGTCGTCCAGCCCGCCCTGTTCGCGGTCATGGTGTCGCTGGCCGCCACCTGGCGGTCGTGGGGCGTCGAGCCCAGCGCCGTACTCGGCCACTCCCAGGGCGAGATCGCCGCGGCCTGCGTCGCGGGCGCCCTGACCCTCCAGGACGCGGCACGCCTGGTCGTCGTCCGGAGCAAGGCGCTGAGCGCCCTTTCGGGACGCGGCGGCATGGTGTCGGTCGCGCTCGACGTGGACGGCGTACGGGAACTGATCGCGATCTGGGCAGGACAGCTCGCGATCGGCGTGGTCAACGGACCCGCCTCCGTCGTCGTCTCCGGTGACGTCGGCGCGCTCGACGAACTCGTCGAGACCTGCGCCGAGCAGGGCATCTGGGCGCGCCGCGTGCTCGCCGACTACGCCCCGCACTCCCACCACGTCGAGCGCATCGAAGCCGACATCCTGGCGGGCCTCGCGGACGTCACGCCGCGCTCCGGCGACGTGCCCTACTACTCGCCGCTGACCGGCGGCTGGCTCGACACCCGCGAGCTCGACGCCGCGTACTGGTACCGCAGCCTGCGGCAGACCGTCGAGTTCGCCGACTCCGTCACCGACCTCGTGGCGGCGGGCCACACGGCCTTCGTCGAAGTCAGCCCCCACCCGGTCCTGGTGGCGGGGCTCGGTGAACTGGTCGGCGCCGACGGCGTCGTCGTCGGCTCGCTGCGCCGCGGCGACGGCGGCCTGACCCGCCTGACGACCTCGGCGAGCGGCCTGTTCGTCCGCGGCGGACAGGTGGCCTGGCCGACACCCGGCGGACGCCGCGTCGACCTGCCGACCTACCCCTTCCAGCGCAAGCGCTTCTGGCCCACCACGACGCACACCGCGACCGGCGACGTCACATCGGCGGGACTCGGCCGCGTCGACCACCCCGTGCTCGCCGCCGTCACCGAACTCCCGGACTCCGAGAGCCTCGTGTTCAGCGGCAGGCTCTCCCTGCGCACCCACCCCTGGCTCACCGACTACCGCGTCCTCGGCTCCGCGGTGCTCCCCGGCGCCGCCTACGTCGAGCTCGCGCTGTGCGCCGGTGACCACGTCGGCTGCGCCTCCCTGGACGACCTGGTCCTCGAAGCACCCCTCGTACTGCCCGAACGCGACGGCGTCCAGGTACGGCTCAGCCTGCACGGACCCGACGACTCCGGGCGACGGGCGTTCACCGTGGACTCCCGCGGCGACGAGGGCGGCGACTGGACCCGGCACGCCACGGGCGCCCTGACCGACCGGGCGGAGCCCGTCACCGACACCCTCGTCGCCTGGCCGCCCAGCGAGGCCGAACCGGTCGACCTGGACACGCACTACTCCGCGGTCGCCGCCTCCGGGCTCGACCACGGCCCCGCCTTCCAGGGCCTCAACGCGGCCTGGCGCAAGGGCGACGAGGTGTTCGCCGAAGTGGCGCTGCCCGAAGGACTCGCGGACGACGGCTTCGGCCTGCACCCCGCACTCCTCGACACCGCGCTGCACGCCGTCTCGCTCGGCGTCAGCTCGGACGGGCTGCCGTTCTCGTGGGCCGGGGTACGGCTCCTGGCGACCGGCGCGACCGTGCTGCGGGTCCGTCTCACGCCCGTCGGCGTGGACGCCGTGGCCGTACTCGTCGCCGACGGCACCGGCGAGCCCGTCGCCGCCGTCGACGAGCTGAACCTGCGGCCCCTGTCGGCCGACCAGCTCAACCTGGCCCGGTCCGCGCACCGCGACTCCCTGTTCGAGGTGAAGTGGGTCCCGACGCAGGACGCCGCCCCCGACACCGGCACCTGGGCGGTGCTCGGCGCGGGAACCGGCACCGACCGCCTGGTCCAGGCGCTCACCGCCGCCGGTGAGCAGGTCGACGAACACGCCGACCTGGCCGCCCTTTCGGCCGCCGTCGACAGCGGCGCGCCCGCGCCCCGCTACGTCACCGTGACCCCCGGCGGGGACGCGGCGACACCCCGCGAGGCCACGCACCACGCCCTCGGCCTGCTGCAGGACTGGCTCGCCGACGACCGGTTCGCCGACTCCAGGCTCGTGGTCCTCACCAGCGGCGCCGTCGCCGCGGGACCGGACGAGGACGTACCCGACCTGGTACGCGCCCCCGTGTGGGGCCTGGTCCGCTCGGCGCAGTCGGAACACCCGACGCGGTTCGCGCTCGTGGACCTCGTCGACACGGACGACGACGCACGGTCGGCCCGCAAGCTGCCCGCCGCCGTGGCGACCGGGGAGCCGCAGCTCGCGATCAGGGACGGCGTCGCCTCGGTGCCCCGCCTCGCCCGGCTCGCCGCGCACGCCGACGCGCCCGACACGGTGGCCTTCACCCCCGACAGCGTGGTCCTGATCACCGGTGGACTCGGCGTGCTCGGCGGCGTGACCGCACGGCACCTCGTCACCCGCCACGGCGTCCGCGACCTCGTCCTGACCGGCAGGCGCGGCACGGCCACCCCCGGCGCGGACGAACTGCGCGCGGAACTCGAGGCACTCGGCGCGCGGGTCACGGTCGCCGCCTGCGACGTGAGCGACCGCGACGCGGTCGCCGCGCTCCTCGCGGAGCACCCCGTGACCGCCCTCGTGCACACGGCGGGCGTCCTGGACGACGGCGTGATCGGATCCCTCACACCCGAACAGGTCGACGCGGTGCTCCGCCCCAAGGCCGACGCCGCACGACACCTGCACGAGCTGACCAGGGACTCCGGCTTCACCGCGTTCGTGCTGTTCTCCGCGGCGGCCGGTGTGTTCGGCGGCCCGGGGCAGGGCAACTACGCGGCGGCCAACGCCTACCTCGACGCGCTCGCCCAGCACCGCCGCGCCGTGGGACTGCCCGCGACGTCGCTGGCCTGGGGCCTGTGGGCCGAGGCCACCGGCATCACCGGGCACCTCGACGACGCCGACGTCCAGCGGATGGCGCGGGGCGGCATGGTCCCGCTGTCCACCGCGGACGGCATGGCCCTGTTCGACGAGGCACGCGCGACCGGCGCCGCGAGCGCGGTGCCCGCCGCGCTCGACCTGGCCGCGCTCCGGGCCCACCCGGAGCGGGTGCGGCCGCTGCTGCGCGGCCTGGTGCCCACCCCGGCCCGCCGGTCCGCGCGGTCCGGCGACGGCGCGGGAACGGTCCCGCTCGCCCAGCGCCTCGCGGGCCTCACCGAGGCGGAGCAGGACCGGGCCCTCGTACACCTCGTGCGCACGCACACCGCCGCCGTACTCGGCTTCGCGGGACCCGACGCAGTCGAGGCGGACCGGGCGTTCAAGGAGCTCGGATTCGACTCGCTGACCGCCGTGGAACTGCGCAACAGGCTGGACGCCGAAGTCGACACGCGGCTGCCCGCCACCCTGGTGTTCGACCACCCGACCCCCGGGGCGCTCGCGGCCCATCTGCGGACGACGGTCGTCACCGACCAGGCGTCGCCCGCGGCGGCCGTACTCAGCGAACTCAACAAGCTCACGATCACGATGTCCAAGCTCGACCCGGACGACGCACTGGCCGGAGACATCCGGCTCCGGCTCCGCTCGCTCCTTTCCACGTGGGAGGAGCAGGAGCAGGAAGCCGCGGTGGACGACCTGAGCTCGGCAACCCTCGATGACGTCTTCGACATCATCGACGAGGAGCTCGGCAAGTCCTGACCAGCCAGTACGCACTGGTACCCGCACACACTCTCACCACCCTGAGCACGGACTCACACCCAGAGGGGCAGCACGCACATGTCGACCGACGACAAGGTCCTCGACTACCTGAAGCGCCTGACCGCCGACCTGCGGCAGACCAAGCAACGCCTGCGCGAGGTCGAGGAGAAGGCCGGCGAGCCGATCGCGATCGTCGGCATGAGCTGCCGTTTCCCCGGCGGCGCGAACTCGCCCGAGGGCCTGTGGCGGCTTGTCGAGTCCGGTGCGGACGCGGTCTCCGGGTTCCCCGCCGAGCGCGGCTGGGACGTGGAGTCCCTCTACGACGCCGACCCCGACCGCTCGGGCACCACCTACACACGTGAAGGTGGCTTCCTGCACGAGGCGATGGAGTTCGACGCGGACTTCTTCGGCATCTCGCCGCGCGAGGCCCTCGCGATGGACCCGCAGCAGCGCCTCCTCCTGGAGACCTCCTGGGAGGCCTTCGAGCGGGCGGGCATCGACCCCAACTCCGTACGCGGCAGCCGTGCCGGAGTCTTCGTCGGCACCAACGGCCAGGACTACGCGCAACTGCTGATGGCCAATCAGGAAGCAGTCGAGGGGTACGCGGGCACGGGCATCTCGGCGAGCGTCATCTCCGGCCGCGTCTCGTACACGTTCGGTCTCGAAGGCCCGGCGGTCACGGTCGACACGGCCTGCTCGTCGTCCCTGGTCGCCCTGCACCTGGCGGCGCAGGCACTCCAGAAGGACGAGTGTGAACTGGCCCTCGTCGGCGGTGTGACGGTGATGTCGACGCCGGGCTCGTTCATCGAGTTCAGCCGCCAGCGCGGCCTCTCCGCCGACGGCCGCTGCAAGGCGTTCGCCGACGCCGCCGACGGCACCGGCTGGGGTGAGGGCGTCGGCATGCTCCTCGTCGAGCGCCTCTCCGACGCCCAGCGCAACGGCCACGAGATCCTCGCGGTGGTACGCGGCTCGGCGGTCAACCAGGACGGCGCGTCGAACGGTCTGACCGCCCCCAACGGCCCCTCCCAGCAGCGCGTGATCCGCCAGGCCCTCACCGGCGCTGGCCTCGCCCCGGGCGACGTGGACGTGGTCGAGGCGCACGGCACGGGTACGACCCTCGGCGACCCGATCGAGGCGCAGGCCCTCCTCGCGACGTACGGCCAGGACCGCGATGTCGACCGGCCGCTGTGGCTGGGTTCGGTGAAGTCGAACATCGGTCACACCCAGGCCGCGGCCGGTGTCGCGGGCATCATCAAGATGGTCATGGCGATGCGGCATGGTGTGCTGCCGCAGACCCTGCACGTCGACGAGCCGTCCTCACACGTGGACTGGTCCGCGGGGGCTGTTGAACTCCTGACGGAGTCTCAGCCCTGGCCCGAGACGGGTCGCCTGCGGCGCGCGGGCATTTCGTCGTTCGGTGTGAGCGGCACGAACGCACACGTGATCGTGGAGCAGGCTCCTGTCGTCGAGTCGGTGGAGGCTTCTGAGCCGACGGCGTATGACGGTGGTGTGGTGCCGTGGGTGCTGTCGGCGCGGAGTGCGGAGGCGCTGCGGGAGCAGGCGGCGCGGCTCGGCTCGGGGACGTCCGGGCTGAACGCGGTGGATGTGGGCTTCTCGCTGGCGACGACGCGTGCGGTGCTGGAGCAGCGTGCGGTGGTTGTCGCTGAGGGCGTGGAGGACCGGCTTGCCGCTTTGACCGCGTTGGCGGAGGGCAGGCAGGCGGCGGGTGTGGTGACGGGTGCGGCCGTCACCGGCCTGCTGGGTTTCCTTTTCTCGGGTCAGGGTTCGCAGCGGCTGGGGATGGGGCGTGAACTGGCGTCTCGTTTCCCGGTGTTCGCCACCGCCCTGGACGAGGTTCTCGATCTCCTGGCGCCTGAGGTGCGTGAGGTTCTCTTCGGTGAGGACGCGGATGCGCTGAACGAGACGGGTGTGACGCAGCCCGCGCTGTTCGCGGTGGAGGTGGCGCTGTTCCGGCTCTTGGAGTCGTGGGGCGTTCGCCCTGACCTGCTGGCTGGTCACTCGATCGGTGAGCTGGCTGCGGCCCATGTCGCGGGTGTGTGGTCCCTCGCGGATGCGGTGAAGGTGGTGTCGGCGCGTGCGGGGCTGATGCAGGCGCTGCCCGAGGGCGGCGCGATGGTCGCGATCCAGGCGAGCGAGGAGGAGATCGCCGGGGACCTGTCGGAGACCGTCGGCCTTGCGGCGGTCAATGGGCCGTCGTCGGTGGTCATTTCGGGTGTCGCGGCCGACGCTGAGGCTGTCGGGGAGAAGTGGCGTGAGGCGGGCCGCAAGGTCAGCAAGCTGCGCGTCAGTCACGCGTTCCACTCGCCGTTGATGGACCCGATGCTGGACGAGTTCCGCGCGGTTCTTGAGAGCGTTTCGTACGAGGCTCCTACGCTTCCCATCGTCTCGACGCTGACGGGTCAGCTGGCCACGGCCGAGGAACTGACGTCTCCCGATTACTGGGTGCGTCACGTCCGCGAGTCGGTGCGCTTCGCCGACGCCGTCGTGACGCTGCGCGAGCAGGGCGTTGCCGTGTTCGTCGAGGTCGGTCCCGGCGGCACGCTGGCAGCACTCGGCCTGGGGAGCGTGCCCGACGCGGTGTTCCTGCCCGCGCTGCGCGCGGACAGGCCTGAGGAGACCGCGCTCGTCACCACGGTCGCCGCACTGCACGCGCGGGGGACGGCCGTCGACTGGGCCGCCTACTTCGCGGGCAGCGGGGCTCGTCGGGTGGATCTGCCGACGTATGCGTTCCAGCGTGAGCGTTTCTGGCTGGATGCCGCGCCGGTGGGTGAGGGCGTCGGGCGGATGTCTCCGGTGGAGGCGCGGTTCTGGGAGGCCGTGGAGGAGGGCGATGTCGCTGACTTCGCGCGGACGTTGGACATGTCGTCGGAGGATCCGCTGAGTGCGGTCTTGCCCCGGCTTTCCGCGTGGCGCAGGGAGCAGCGTGACCGGTCTGCCGTGGAGGGCTGGCGGTACGGGGTCGAGTGGCGTGCGGTGGCCGCCGGGACCCGGCAGCTGGACGGCACGTGGCTGGTCATCGCCCCGGCGGGCGAGAACCGGACCGACTGGGTGCGGGACGCACTGGTCAGGAACGGCGCCGAGGCACATGTCCTCACGGTGGACCCGGAGTCGGCCGACTGGGCCGGGCAGCTGAACGGGCTGTCCGCGCCGAGCGGTGTCGTTTCCCTGCTGGGGTTCGCGGACAAGGGCGCCGCGCACACGGTGGGTGTGGTGCGGGCGTTGGGCGTGGCGGGTGTGTCGGCGCCGTTGTGGTGCTTGACGTCGGGTGCGGTGTCGGCGGCGCCGGGTGACCTGGTGGCCGGGTTCGAGCAGTCGATGGTGTGGGGTCTCGGCCGGGTGGCCGGGCTGGAGCAGTCCGGTCGCTGGGGTGGTCTGGTCGACCTGCCGGAGACGGACGACGAGGCGACGGGTGACCTGCTGGCTTCGGTCCTTGCCGGGGCGAGTGGTGAGGACCAGGTCGCCGTACGCGGTGGCGAGATCCTCGGTCGGCGTCTCGTGCCAGCCCCCGTGGGCAAGGTGCTGTCCGGAGAGGCATGGACGCCGCGCGGCACGGTCCTCGTGACCGGCGGCACCGGGGCACTCGGTGGGCACATCGCCAGGTGGCTGGTGGCCAAGGGCGCCGAGCACCTGCTGCTGACCAGCCGTCGTGGGCTGGCTGCCGACGGAGCCGAGGACCTGCGTGCGGAGCTGACCGCGCTCGGCGCCCGTGTCACGGTGGCGGCCTGCGACGTCGCCGACCGGGATGCCCTGGCGGACGTACTGGCCTCGGTGCCCGAGGAGTTCCCGCTCACCGCCGTGGTGCACGCGGCGGGTGTGGAGCGTTCGGCGGCCCTCGCCGACCTCGAAGCCGACGACCTCGCCGGCGCGCTCGCCGCCAAGGCCGACGGCGCGCGTAACCTGCACGAGCTGCTCGCCGACGCGCCGTTGGACGCGTTCGTGCTGTTCTCCTCGATCGCCGGTGTCTGGGGCAGCAGCGGCCAGGGCGCCTACGCGGCCGCCAACGCCTACCTGGACTCCCTCGCCGAGCACCGCCGTGCCCGGGGTCTGCCCGCCACCGCGGTCGCGTGGGGCCCGTGGGCCGACGGCGGCATGGTCGCCAACGCGGGGAAGCACGCCGCGGCGCAGCTGCGGCGTCTTGGCCTGCCCGCGATGGCCCCGGCGGCCGCGATCATGGGTCTGGCCACGGCGCTGGACCGGGCTGACGGGAACGTCGCCATCGCAGACGTGGACTGGGAGCGGTTCGCGGCCACGTTCACGGCGCAGCGGCCGAGCCCGCTGCTGAGCGAACTCCCGCAGGTGCGGGCGGTGTTCGAGGCCGAGGCGGCCGAGCAGGGTTCGTCGGCGCTCGCGCAGCGCCTCGCGGGTCTGGACGGGGCGGAGCAGGAGCGGCAGCTCACCGAGCTGGTGCGGTACGAGGCCGCGGCGGTTCTGGGACACGTGTCGGCCGACGCGTTCTCCGCGACCCGCGCCTTCCGTGACCTGGGCTTCGACTCGCTGACAGCGGTGGAGCTGCGGGCCCGGCTGAGTGAGGTCACGGGCATGGCTCTGCCCTCGACCCTGGTCTTCGACTACCCGACCGCTGCCGAGCTCGCGGCCCATCTGCGGACCGAACTGTCCGGTGCGGGCGCGGACTTCGCGCCCGCGGCTCCCGCCGTCGCAACCGGCGTGGCGGACGAGCCGATCGCGATCGTGGGCATGGCGTGCCGTTTCCCGGGCGGCGTCGCCAGCCCCGAGGGCCTGTGGCAGGTGCTGCTGTCCGGCGAGGACGCGGTGTCGGACTTCCCGACCGACCGCGGCTGGGACCTGGAGAAGCTGTACGACCCCGACCCGGACGGCGTGGGGACCTCGTACTCGCGTTCGGGCGCGTTCCTGTCGGACGTGAGCGGCTTCGACGCGGCCTTCTTCGGGATCTCGCCGCGCGAGGCCCTCGCCATGGACCCGCAGCAGCGCCTCCTCCTCGAAACCTCGTGGGAGGCCATCGAGCGCGCGGGCATCGACCCGAACGCGATCCGCGGCGGGCGCGTCGGCGTGTTCGTCGGCTCGAACATGCAGGACTACACCCACGTCATCGGGGAGTCCGCCGAGGACGTCGGCGGCTACGTGGCGACGGGCAACGCGGCGAGCGTCGCCTCCGGACGCCTCTCCTACACCTTCGGTTTCGAGGGCCCCGCGGTCACGGTCGACACGGCGTGCTCGTCGTCCCTGGTCGCCCTGCACCTCGCCGCGCAGGCCCTGCGGTCCGGTGAGTGCGAGATGGCGCTCGCGGGCGGTGTGACCGTGATGTCGACGCCGGGTGCGTTCATCGAGTTCAGCCGCCAGCGCGGCCTGGCTCTGGACGGCCGCTGCAAGGCGTTCGCCGACGCCGCCGACGGCACGGGCTGGGGCGAGGGCGTCGGCATGCTGGCCGTCGAGCGGCTCTCCGACGCGCAGCGCAACGGTCACAAGATCCTCGCCGTCGTACGCGGTTCCGCCGTGAACCAGGACGGCGCGTCGAACGGCCTGACGGCGCCGAACGGTCCGTCGCAGCAGCGGGTGATCCGTCAGGCGCTCGCGACGGCGGGTCTCTCCCCGTCCGACGTGGACGCGGTCGAGGCACACGGCACCGGCACCAAGCTCGGTGACCCGATCGAGGCACAGGCGCTCCTGGCGACGTACGGACAGGACCGGGCCGGTGAGCCGCTGTGGCTCGGTTCGATGAAGTCCAACATCGGCCACACGCAGGCCGCGGCCGGTGTCGCGGCTGTCATCAAGATGGTCATGGCGATGCGCCACGGCGTCCTGCCCCGCACCCTCCACGTCGACGAGCCGTCCACGCACGTCGACTGGTCGACCGGCGCGGTCGAACTCCTCACCGACGAGCGCGCGTGGCCGGACGTAGACCGGCCGTGGCGTGCGGGTGTGTCGTCGTTCGGCTTCAGCGGCACGAACGCACACGCCATCATCGAGCAGGCCCCTGCCGCAGAGCCGGTGGCGGCTCCGGAGACGACGGTGCGCAACGACGGTGCGGTGGTGCCGTGGGTGCTGTCCGCAGGAGACGAGGGTGCGCTGCGCGACCAGGCGGAGCGACTCCTGTCCCTCGTCGACGAGCACGCGCCCGTGGACGTCGGCTACTCGCTCGCCACGTCGCGCGCGACGCTGAGCCACCGTGCGGTGGCCGTCGGCGCCGACCGCTCGGAGCTGCGCGCCGCGTTGGAGGCGCTGGCCGGTGGCCGGGCGTCGGGTGCCGTGGTCTCGGGTGTGTCCGATGAGCCGGGCCGGGTGGGTTTCCTGTTCTCGGGTCAGGGTTCGCAGCGGCTGGGTATGGGGCGTGAACTGGCGTCTCGTTTCCCGGTGTTCGCCACCGCCCTGGACGAGGTTCTCGATCTCCTGGCGCCTGAGGTGCGTGAGGTTCTCTTCGGTGAGGACGCGGATGCGCTGAACGAGACGGGTGTGACGCAGCCCGCGCTGTTCGCGGTCGAGGTGGCTCTCTTCCGGCTTCTTGAGTCGTGGGGCGTACGTCCTGACCTGCTGGCCGGTCATTCGATCGGTGAGCTTGCTGCGGCACATGTCGCGGGTGTGTGGTCCCTCGTGGACGCGGTCAAGGTCGTGTCGGCGCGCGGTGCGCTGATGCAGGCGCTGCCCGAGGGTGGCGCGATGGTCGCGATCCAGGCGAGCGAGGAGGAGATCGCCGGGGACCTGTCGGAGACCGTCGGCATCGCGGCGGTCAACGGGCCGTCGTCCGTGGTGATTTCGGGTGTCGCGGCCGATGTGGAGGCCGTCGCCGAGCGCTGGTGCGAGGCGGGCCGCAAGGTCAGCAAGCTGCGGGTGAGCCACGCGTTCCACTCGCCGCTGATGGACCCGATGCTGGACGAGTTCCGTACGGTCCTTGAGGGTGTCTCGTACGAGGCTCCCGCAATCCCGATCGTTTCGACGCTGACCGGCGTGCGCGCCGCCGCCGACGAGCTGGCCTCGCCGGACTACTGGGTGCGTCACGTGCGCGAGTCGGTGCGCTTCGCCGACGCGGTGAGCACGCTGGTCGCCGAGGGTGTCGGCACGTTCGTCGAGGTCGGCCCGGGCGGCACGCTCTCGGCCCTCGGCCAGGAGTCCGCGCCCGACGCCGGATTCGTCCCCGTACTCCGTACCGAGCAGGCGGAGGAGGCCGCGCTCGTGTCGGCGCTGGCGCGGCTGTGCACGCGGGGCGTGCGACTGGACTGGGAGGCGTTCTTCGCCGGTCGTGGCGCGCGGCGCGTCGACCTGCCCACGTACGCCTTCCAGCGTGAGCGCTTCTGGCCCGACACGCTGCCGACGGTCGGTGACGTCTCCGCGGCAGGGCTCGGTGCGGCCGAGCATCCGCTGCTCGGCGCCGCTGTCGCCGTGGGTGACACGGACGGTGCGCTGCTGACCGGCAGGTTGTCGGTTCGGACGCACCCGTGGCTCGCCGACTTCGCGGTTCAGGGCTCGATCCTGCTGCCCGGCGCGGCGTTCCTTGAGCTGGCGATCCGCGCGGGCGACCAGGTCGGCTGCGACCTGGTCGAGGAGCTGACGCTGGACGCCCCCCTCGTCCTGCCCGAGAACGGCTCCGTGCGCGTGCAGCTCTGGGTCGGTGGCGCGGACGAGTCGGGCAGGCGTGAACTGACCTTCTACGCCAGTGAGGGCGACGCCGACGACGCCGGTGCGTGGACCCGGCATGCCACGGGAGCGCTGCGGTCCGGCACAGGCGCCGCCGCGGCCCCTCTGGGCGAGTGGCCGCCTGCCGGTGCGGAGGCCGTGGACGTCGACGGGTTCTATGACGGACTGCTGGGGTCGGACCTTGAGTACGGTCCGGTGTTCCAGGGCCTGCGGGCCGCCTGGCGCGGCGGCGACGAGGTGTTCGCCGAGGTCGCGCTGCCCGACGGCGTGAAGGCCGACGGCTTCGCTCTGCACCCGGCGCTGCTTGAAGCGGTGCTGCCCGCCATCGGGCTGATGGACGCGACGGATGTCCCGGAGGGGCTGCCGTCTTCGTGGTCGGGTGTGCGTCTGCACGCTTCCGGGGCGACCGAGCTGCGGGTGCGGCTCGCGTCCATCGGTGCGGATGGGGTGTCGCTGACGGTCGCGGACGGATCCGGTGCCCCGGTGGCCACCGTCGACTCGCTGGAGCTGCGCCCGGTGACGCTGCCCCGGCAGGAGCGGGAGGCGCTGTTCGGCGTCGACTGGGTGTCGGTGCCGGTGGTCGAGGACGCTGTGTCGTCCGTGGCGTGGGCCACTGATCTGGCGGAACTGGCCGCTTCTTCGGCTGAGTTGGCGGACTTCGTCGCCCTGTCGTGCCCGGTCGAGGCCGGTTCTGACCCGGTGGCGGCCGCGCACGAGGCTGCGCACTGGGCGCTTGGTGCGGTCCAGACGTGGCTTGCGGAGGAGCGGTTCGAGGCGTCGCGCCTGGCTGTGGTGACGCGTCGCGCGGTCTCCACCGCCGACGGCGAGGACGTACGGAATCTCGCCCATGCCGCGGTGTGGGGTCTGGTGCGCTCGGCGCAGTCGGAGAACCCCGACCGGATCGTTCTCGTCGACCTCGACGAAGAGCCGGAGTCGGCGGATGTGCTGCCTTCTCTCCTGGCTTGTGGTGAACCGCAGTTGGCGGTGCGTGCGGGCGCGGCAAGTGCCCCGCGTCTTGCGCGGGCCCAGCAGTCCGTGACGGACGACCCGGGCTTCGGCTCGGGTGCGGTTCTGATCACGGGTGCGACCGGCACTCTGGGTGGTCTGGTCGCCCGTCACTTGGTGGCGGAGCGTGATGTGCGCAGCCTGCTGCTGGTCAGCAGGCGCGGCGCCGACGCCGCGGGTGCGGAGGAACTGCGCGACGAACTGACCGGGCAGGGCGCCGAGGTGACGTTCGCGGCGTGCGACGTGTCCGACCGGGATGCGGTGGCGGCGCTGCTGTCCGCGCACGAGATCTCGGCCATCGTTCACACCGCTGGTGTGCTCGATGACGGCACGATCGGTTCGTTGACGCCGGAGCGGATCGACGGTGTGTTCCGGCCCAAGGTGGATGCCGCCTGGCATCTGCACGAGCTGACGCAGGATCTGGACCTGTCGGCGTTTGTCCTGTTCTCCTCCGTGGCTGGTGTGTTGGGCGGTCCGGGTCAGGGCAACTACGCGGCGGCGAATACGTTCCTGGACGCGCTGGCCCAGCACCGCCGCGCGACCGGTCTTGCCGCGACGTCGCTGGCCTGGGGTCTGTGGGCGGATGCGTCGGGTATGGCGGGCAGCCTCGATGAGGCGGATGTGCGGCGGATGGCACGTGGCGGTGTGCTGCCGCTGCGCTCGGCGGAGGGGCTGGCGCTGTTCGACGCGGCGGGCTGCACGGGGCGTGCGCTGCTCGCGCCCGTGCCGCTGGACTTGGCCGCGTTCCGCAGGCAGGCGCGCACTCAGCCGGTGGCGCACCTGCTGCGTGCGCTGGTGCGCGGCGTGACGCGCCGGGCGGCGGTGGCCGGGCAGGTGGCGCGTTCCGGGCTGGCGCAGTCGCTGGTGGGGATGTCGGCGGCCGAGCGGGAGAAGACGCTCCTGGACCTGGTGTTGGGGCATGTGGCCGTGGTTCTCGGGCACAGCTCGGCGCAGTCCGTCGCACCCGAACGCGCCTTCAGGGAGCTGGGGTTCGACTCGTTGAGCTCCGTGGAGCTGCGCAACCGGCTGAATGTGGCGACGGAGCTGGCGCTCCCTGCCACGTTGGTCTTCGACTATCCGACCCCGGCGGCGCTCGCCGCCTACCTCGGCGCCGAGCTGCTGGGCGGCGTCGTCGACGCCGTGGTCGACAGTCCCGTATCGACGGGTGTGGCCGATGAACCGATCGTAATTGTGGGCATGAGTTGCCGGTTCCCGGGTGGTGTGGGTTCGCCGGAGGATCTGTGGCGGCTGGTGGCCGGGGGTGGCGACGCGGTGTCGGAGTTCCCGGCCGACCGTGGCTGGGACCTGGACACTCTCTACGACCCGGACCCTGAGCACTCGTTGACCACGTACAGCCGCATGGGTGCCTTCCTGGACCAGGTGGCGGATTTCGATCCGGAGTTCTTCGGGATCTCGCCGCGCGAGGCGCTGGCGATGGACCCGCAGCAGCGCCTGCTCCTGGAGACCTCGTGGGAGGTCTTCGAGCGGGCGGGCATCGACCCCAACTCCGTACGCGGCAGCCGTTCCGGCGTGTTCGTCGGCACCAACGGCCAGGACTACATGGCCCTGTTGATGGCCGCGCAGGAGATGGTCGAGGGATACGCGGGCACGGGCATCTCGGCGAGCGTCATCTCCGGCCGTCTGTCCTACACGTTCGGCCTCGAAGGCCCGGCGGTCACGGTCGACACGGCGTGCTCCTCGTCCCTGGTCGCCCTCCACCTCGCCGCGCAGGCCCTGCAGAAGGGCGAGTGCGAGATGGCACTCGTCGGTGGCGCGACGGTGATGTCGACGCCGGGTGCGTTCGTCGAGTTCAGCCGCCAGCGCGGTCTGGCCGAGGACGGCCGGGTCAAGGCATTCGCCGATGCCGCTGATGGCACGGGTTGGGGCGAGGGCGTCGGCATGCTCCTCGTGGAGCGCCTCTCCGACGCGCAGCGCAACGGCCACGAGATCCTCGCCGTCGTACGCGGCTCGGCGGTGAACCAGGACGGCGCGTCGAATGGTCTGACGGCGCCGAACGGCCCGTCGCAGCAGCGTGTGATCCGCCAGGCCCTGGAGACCGCAGGTCTCGCTCCGTCCGACGTGGACGCGATGGAGGCGCACGGCACGGGCACGAAGCTGGGTGACCCGATCGAGGCGCAGGCGCTGCTCGCCACCTACGGCCAGGGGCGCGATGCCGACCGGCCGCTGTGGCTGGGTTCGGTGAAGTCGAACATCGGTCACACGCAGGCGGCTGCCGGTGTGGCGGGTGTGATCAAGATGGTCATGGCGATGCGGCATGGTGTGCTGCCGCAGACCCTGCACGTCGACGAGCCGTCCACGCATGTGGACTGGTCGGCGGGCGCCGTCGAGCTCCTGACGGAGGCCAAGCCGTGGCCTGCCGCGGACCGTCCGTGGCGTGCGGGTGTGTCGTCGTTCGGCGTGAGCGGCACCAACGCGCACGTGATCGTGGAGCAGGCTCCCGTCACGGCGCAGGCGGAAGCCGCGGAGCCGACGGCGTACGACGGTGGTGTGGTGCCGTGGGTGCTGTCGGCGCGGAGCGCGGAGGCGCTGCGGGAGCAGGCGGCGCGGCTCGGCTCGGCAGTGACCGACTTGAACCCCGTGGACGTGGGCTTCTCGCTGGCGACTACGCGTGCGGTGCTGGAGCAGCGTGCGGTGGTCGTCGCTGAGGGTGCGGAGGACCGGTTTGCCGCTTTGACCGCGTTGGCGGAGGGCAGGCAGGCGGCGGGTGTGGTGACGGGTGCGGCCGTCACCGGCCTGCTGGGTTTCCTGTTCTCGGGTCAGGGTGCGCAGCGGCTCGGCATGGGGCGTGAACTGGCGGACCGTTTCCCGGTGTTCGCCACCGCCCTGGACGAGGTGCTTGATCTGCTGGCGCCTGAGGTCCGTGAGGTGCTGTTTGGTGAGGACGCGGATGCGCTGAACGAGACGGGTGTGACGCAGCCCGCGTTGTTCGCGGTGGAGGTGGCGCTGTTCCGCCTCTTGGAGTCGTGGGACGTTCGCCCTGACCTGCTGGCTGGTCACTCGATCGGTGAGCTCGCGGCGGCACATGTCGCGGGTGTGTGGTCCCTGGCCGACGCGGTCAAGGTCGTGTCGGCTCGTGCGGGGCTGATGCAGGCGCTGCCCGAGGGCGGCGCGATGGTCGCCATTCAGGCAACCGAGGAGGAGATCGCCGGGGACCTGTCGGAGACGGTCGGTATCGCGGCGGTCAACGGGCCCTCGTCGGTGGTGATTTCCGGTGTCGCGGCCGATGTGGAGGCTGTTGGCGAGAAGTGGCGTGAGGCGGGCCGTAAGGTCACCAAGCTCCGTGTGAGCCACGCGTTCCACTCGCCGCTGATGGACCCGATGCTGGACGACTTCCGTACGGTCCTTGAGAGCGTGTCGTACGAGGCTCCCTCGATCCCGATCGTTTCGACGCTGACCGGCCGGTCGGCCACGGCCGATGAACTGACGTCGCCCGAGTACTGGGTGCGTCACGTGCGCGAGTCGGTGCGGTTCGCCGACGCGGTGAACACGCTGGTCGCCGACGGCGTCGGCACGTTCGTCGAGGTCGGTCCCGGTGGCACGCTGTCCGCGCTGGGTCAGGAGTCCGCGCCCGACGCCGCCTTCGTGCCGGTGCTGCGCACCGACCGTTCGGAAGAGTCCACGCTGGCCGCCGCGCTCGCCGAAGTGCACGTCCGGGGCGCCCAGGTGGATTGGGACGCCTACTTCGCGGGCAGCGGGGCCCGTCGCGTCGACCTGCCGACGTACGCCTTCCAGCGTGAGCGCTACTGGCTGGACGTGGTGCCGGGCGCCGGTGACGTGTCGGCGGCCGGTCTCGGTCCCGCCGAGCACCCGCTCCTCGGTGCGACCGTTGTGCTCGGTGGCACGGACGGTGTGCTGCTGACGGGTCGTCTTTCGGTGCAGACCCACCCGTGGCTGGGGGATCACGCGGTCATGGGTTCGGTGCTGCTGCCGGGTACGGCGTTCTTGGACCTGGCGGTCCGTGCGGGTGACCAGGTCGGGTGTGACCTGGTGGAGGAGTTGACGCTTGAGGCGCCGCTCGTGCTGCCTGCGAGCGGTGCGGTGCGGGTGCAGGTCTCGGTCGGTGCCGAGGACGCGTCCGGCAGGCGGGAGTTGACCTTCCACTCCAGTGCGGGTGACTTGGAGGACGGTCGTTCGTGGACCCGGCACGCCACCGGTGTGCTGCGTTCCGGCGGACGCTCCGGCGGGGACGCGCTGACCCAGTGGCCGCCGACAGGGGCCGAGGCCGTGGACCTCGACGGGTTCTACGAGAACATGGCGGAGGACGGCTTCGGCTACGGTCCGGTGTTCCAGGGCCTGCGCGCCGTCTGGCGCGAGGGCGAGACGCTCTTCGCCGAGGTCGCGCTCCCTGAGGGTGTGCGGACGGAGGGCTTCGGCCTGCACCCGGCGCTGCTCGACGCCGCGCTGCACGCCACTGGCGTCACGCGTGCGGCCGACGAACCGGGCAAGCTGCCGTCTTCGTGGTCGGGTGTGCGTCTGCACGCTTCCGGGGCGACCGAGCTGCGGGTGCGGCTCGCGCCCGCCGGTTCGGACGGGGTGTCGCTGACGGTCGCGGACGGATCCGGTGCCCCGGTGGCCACCGTCGACTCGCTGGAGCTGCTTCCGGCCGCCCCGGTGCAGGCGGCTGCTGATGAGCGCGGTGACGCGCTCTTCGGTGTCGACTGGGTGTCGGTGCCGGTGGTCGAGGATGCCGCCCCGACGGTCGAGTGGGCCACTGATCTGGCGGAACTGGCCGCGTCGAGCGCCGAGTTGACCGACTTCGTCGCCCTGTCGTGCCCGGTCGAGGCAGGTTCTGACCCGGTGGCGGCCGCGCACGAGGCTGCGCACTGGGCGCTTGGTGCGGTCCAGGCGTGGCTCGGTGAGGAGCGGTTCGAGGCGTCGCGTCTGGTCGTCGTGACGCGCCGCGCGGTCGCCACCACCGGAGACGAGGACGTACGCAATCTCGCCCATGCCGCGGTGTGGGGTCTGGTGCGCTCCGCGCAGTCGGAGAACCCCGACCGGATCGTCCTCGTCGACCTCGACGAGGAGGCGGCTTCGACCGAGGCGCTGTCTGCCGTACTGGCCACGGGCGAGCCGCAGTTGGCGCTCCGCGCGGGTGCCGCCACGGCCCCCCGCCTGGCGCGTGCGCAGCAGTCCGTGGTGGACGACCCCGGCTTCGGCTCGGGTGCCGTCCTGATCACCGGTGCCACGGGCACTCTGGGCGGCCTCGTCGCCCGTCACTTGGTGGCGGAGCGTGATGTGCGCAGCCTGCTGCTGGTCAGCAGGCGCGGTGCCGACGCCGCGGGTGCGGAGGAACTGCGCGACGAACTGACCGCGCAGGGCGCCGAGGTGACGTTCGCGGCGTGCGACGTGTCCGACCGGGAGGCCGTCGCGGCTCTCCTGTCCGCGCACGAGATCTCCGCCGTCGTCCACACCGCTGGTGTCCTGGACGACGGAGTGATCGGCTCGCTCACTCCCGAACGTATCGACGACGTGTTCCGGCCCAAGGTCGACGCGGCGCACCACCTGCACGAGTTGACCCTCGACCTGGACCTGTCCGCCTTCGTGATGTTCTCTTCCGCCGCCGGTGTGTTCGGCGGTCCGGGTCAGGGCAACTACGCGGCGGCGAACAGCTTCCTCGACGCGCTGGCCCAGCACCGTCGGGCGCGGGGTCTTGCCGCGACGTCGCTGGCTTGGGGTCTGTGGGCGGACGCGTCGGGTATGGCGGGCAGCCTCGATGAGGCGGATGTGCGGCGGATGGCGCGTGGCGGTGTGCTGCCGCTGCGCTCGGCGGAAGGGCTGGCGCTGTTCGACGCGGCGGCCTCCACGGGGCGTGCGCTGCTCGCGCCCGTGCCGCTGGACCTGCCCGCGTTCCGTAAGCAGGCGCGCACTCAGCCGGTGCCGCACCTGCTGCGTGCGCTGGTGCGCGGCGCGACGCGCCGGGCGGCGGTGGCCGGGCAGGTGGCGCGTTCCGGGCTGGCGCAGTCGCTGGTGGGGATGTCGGCGGCCGAGCGGGAGAAGACGCTCCTGGACCTGGTGTTGGGGCATGTGGCCGTGGTTCTCGGGCACAGCTCGGCGCAGTCCGTCGCACCCGAACGCGCTTTCAAGGAGCTGGGGTTCGACTCGTTGAGCTCCGTCGAGCTGCGCAACCGGCTGAACGTGGCGACGGAGCTGGCGCTGCCCGCCACGCTGGTCTTCGACTATCCGACCCCGGCGGCGCTCGCCGCCTACCTCGGTGCCGAGCTGCTGGGCGGTGTCGCCGACGTCGTGGTCGATGGTCCTGCGGTTGGCATGGTGGATGAGCCGATCGCGATCGTGGGCATGAGTTGCCGGTTCCCGGGTGGCGTGGGTTCGCCGGAGGATCTGTGGCGCCTGGTGGCCGGGGGCGGTGACGCGGTGTCGGAGTTCCCGGCCGACCGTGGCTGGGACCTGGACACCCTCTTCGACCCGGACCCCGGGCACTCGCTGACCACGTACAGCCGCATGGGTGCCTTCCTGGACCAGGTGGCCGATTTCGATCCGGAGTTCTTCGGGATCTCGCCGCGCGAGGCGCTGGCGATGGACCCGCAGCAGCGGCTGCTCCTGGAGACCTCGTGGGAGGTCTTCGAGCGGGCGGGCATCGACCCGAACTCGGTGCGCGGCAGCCGTTCCGGCGTCTTTGTCGGCACCAACGGCCAGGACTACACGGCCCTGTTGATGGCCGTACGAGAGAACGTCGACGGCTACGTGGGCACCGGAAACGCCGCGAGTGTCATCTCCGGCCGTTTGTCCTACACGTTCGGGCTCGAAGGCCCGGCCGTGACGGTCGACACGGCGTGCTCGTCGTCCCTGGTCGCCCTGCACTGGGCGAGCCAGTCGCTGCAGAAGGGCGAGTGTGAAATGGCGCTCGTCGGCGGTGTGACCGTGATGTCGACGCCGGGTGCGTTCATCGAGTTCAGCCGCCAGCGCGGCCTGGCCGAGGACGGCCGCGTCAAGGCCTTCGCCGATGCCGCGGACGGCACCGGCTGGGGTGAGGGCGTCGGCATGCTCCTCGTCGAGCGGCTCTCCGACGCCCAGCGCAACGGCCACGAGATCCTCGCCGTCGTACGCGGTTCCGCGGTGAACCAGGACGGCGCGTCCAACGGCCTCACCGCCCCCAACGGCCCGTCCCAGCAGCGCGTGATCCGGCAGGCACTCGCCAGCGCCGGGCTCGTCGCAGCCGACGTGGACGTGATGGAGGCGCACGGCACGGGCACCAAGCTGGGCGACCCGATCGAGGCGCAGGCGCTCCTGGCCACCTACGGCCAGGACCGGCCCGCCGACCGGCCGCTCCTGCTCGGCTCGATCAAGTCCAACATCGGTCACACGCAGGCCGCGGCCGGTGTCGCGGGTGTGATCAAGATGGTCATGGCGATGCGCCACGGCGTACTGCCGCAGACCCTGCACGTCGACGAGCCGTCCACGCACGTGGACTGGTCGGCCGGCGCCGTCGAGCTCCTGACGGAGTCTCAGCCGTGGCCGGAGAGCGGTCACCTGCGCAGGGCGGGTGTGTCGTCGTTCGGCGTGAGCGGCACCAACGCGCACACCATCATCGAGCAGGCCCCCGAGACCGAGCGGACGGAAACCCCCGAACCGCTGGCCGTCGGCACTGTCGACACAGTCGTTCCGTGGGTGTTGTCGGCGCGGAGCGCGGATGCGCTGCGTGAGCAGGCCGCGCGCCTGAAGTCCTTCGTGGAGGCGTCGGGCGACCTGTCCGTGGTGGATGTGGGTCGTTCGCTGGTGTCGTCGCGTGCGGTGCTTGAGCACCGTGCGGTGGTGGTCGGCGCCGAGCGGTCGGAGTTGCTGGAGGCCTTGGACGCGGTGGCTGAGGGCCAGGTGTCCGGCGCCGTGGTGACGGGTGTGTCCGATGAGCCGGGCCGGGTGGGCTTCCTGTTCTCGGGTCAGGGGTCGCAGCGGCTGGGGATGGGCCGCGAACTGGCCGCCCGTTTCCCGGTGTTCGCCGAGGCGCTGGACCAGGTGCTCGCGGAGTTCGACCCGCAGGTCCGTGAGGTGCTGTTGGGTGAGGACACGGATGCGCTGAACCAGACCGGGGTGACGCAGCCCGCGCTGTTCGCGGTCGAGGTCGCGCTGTTCCGTCTCCTGGAGTCGTGGGGCATACGCCCTGACGCCCTTGCCGGTCACTCGATCGGTGAGCTGGCCGCCGCGCACGTCTCTGGCGTGTGGTCCCTCGCGGACGCCGTCAAGGTGGTCTCCGCGCGAGGCCGGTTGATGCAGGCGCTGCCCGAGGGCGGCACGATGTTCGCCATCCAGGCGACCGAGGAAGAGGTCACCGAGGACCTGCCGGACACCGTCGGCATCGCCGCGGTCAACGGCCCGAACTCCGTGGTCGTCTCCGGTGTCGCCACCGATGTCGAGGCCGTGAGCGAGAAGTGGCGTGAGGCGGGCCGTAAGGTCACCAAGCTGCGCGTCAGCCACGCGTTCCACTCGCCGCTGATGGACCCGATGCTGGACGAGTTCCGTACGGTCCTGGCGAGCGTCTCCTACGAGGCTCCCTCGATCCCGATCATTTCCACCCTGACCGGCGTGCGCGCCACCGCCGACGAGCTGGCCTCGCCGGACTACTGGGTGCGTCACGTGCGCGAGTCGGTGCGGTTCGCCGACGCGGTGAACACGCTGGTCGCCGAGGGTGTGGGCACGTTCGTCGAGGTCGGTCCCGGTGGCACGCTGTCCGCGCTGGGCCGGGAGTCCGCGCCCGACGCCGCCTTCGTGCCGGTGCTGCGCGGTGAGCGCCCGGAGGCGCTGGCCGTCACGACGGCCGCGGGACACCTGCACGTACGCGGTGTGACCGTGGACTGGGACGTCTTCTTCGCCGGTCACGTGACGCGGCGGGTCGACCTGCCCACGTACGCGTTCCAGCGCGAGCGCTTCTGGCCCGACGTGCTGGCGGCGGTCGGCGACGTGTCGGCGGCCGGGCTCGGTGCGGCCGAGCACCCGCTGCTCGGCGCCGCCGTCACCCTCGGCGGCACGGAAGGCGTGCTGCTGACCGGGCGCCTGTCCGTGCAGACCCACCCGTGGCTCGCCGATTCCGTGGTGCGGGGCTCGACCCTGCTGCCCGGCTCCGCGTTCGTGGAGCTGGCGATCCGCGCGGGTGACCAGGTCGGCTGCGACCTGGTGGAGGAGTTGACGCTTGAGGCGCCGCTCGTCCTGCCCGAGAGCGGTGCGGTGCGGGTACAGGTCTCGGTCGGTGCCGAGGACGCGTCCGGCAGGCGCGAGCTGGCCTTCTACGCCAGTGAGGGTGAC
The DNA here is from genome assembly GCF_008704495.1 of Streptomyces kanamyceticus. NCBI lineage: Bacteria > Bacillati > Actinomycetota > Actinomycetes > Kitasatosporales > Streptomycetaceae > Streptomyces > Streptomyces kanamyceticus. The sequence goes on along the minus strand of NZ_CP023699.1, from coordinate 908,281 downwards.
GTCGACGACGCCGGTTCCTGGACCAGGCACGCCACCGGCCTGCTCCGGGCGGGCGGTGGCGCGGGCGGGGAGTCCCTCGTCGTGTGGCCGCCCGCCGGAGCCGAAGCCGTGGACCTGGACGGCTACTACGACCGCATGGCCGACGGCGGCTTCGGCTACGGCCCCGCCTTCCGTGGCCTGCGTGCCGCCTGGCGCGGCGGCGACGAGGTGTTCGCCGAGGTCGCGCTGCCCGACGGCGTCAAGCCCGACGGCTTCGGCCTGCACCCGGCGCTGCTCGATGCCGCGCTGCACACCATCGGCCTGACGAACCAGGCCGACACCACCGGCAAGCTGCCCTTCTCCTGGGCCGGTGTGCGCCTGCACGCCTCCGGCGCGACGGTGCTGCGCGTGCGGCTGACGCCCGCGGGTCCCGCGGGCACGGACGCGGTGGCGCTGACGATCGCGGACGGGGCGGGCGCTCCGGTGGCGAGCGTGGACACCCTGGTGCTGCGCCCGATGACGGCGACGGTGACGCGACAGGAGCGGGAGGCGCTGTTCGGCGTCGACTGGGTGTCGCTCCCGCCGTCCGACGGCGAAGCCCCGACGACACGGTGGACCGACCTGGAAGCACTGACCCGGGCACAGGACACGGATCAGCCCGATTTCGTGGTCCTGCCCTGCCCGGTCGAGGCCGGTTCGGACCCGGCCGCCGCCGCGCACTGGGCGCTCGACGCGATCCGGACGTGGCTTGCGGAGGAGCGGTTCGAGGCGTCGCGCCTGGCTGTGGTGACGCGTCGCGCGGTCGCCACCACCGGAGACGAGGACGTACGCAATCTTGCTCATGCCGCCGTCTGGGGTCTGGTGCGCTCGGCGCAGTCGGAGAACCCCGACCGGATCGTCCTCGTCGACCTCGACGAGGAGGCGGCTTCGACCGAGGCGCTGTCTGCCGTACTGGCCACGGGCGAGCCGCAGTTGGCGCTCCGCGTGGGTGCGGCGAGCGCCCCGCGTCTTGCGCGGGCCCGGCAGTCCGTCGTGGCCGACCCCGGGTTCGGTTCCGGCACGGTGCTCGTCACCGGCGCCGCGGACACCCTGGGCGGGCTCGTCGCCCGGCACCTGGTCGCGGAGCGCGACGTACGCAGCCTGCTGCTGGTCGGCGGGCGTGGCGTCGAGGCCGCGGGTGCGGAGGAGCTGCGCGACGAACTGACCGCGCAGGGCGCCGAGGTGACGTTCGCGGCCTGCGACGTGGCCGACCGCGATGCGCTGGCCGCGCTGCTGGCCGAGCACCGGATCTCCGCCGTCGTCCACACCACCGCTTTCGCGGACGACGACCGCGCGACCGGCTCGCCGACCGGGGACCGGATCGACACCGTGTTCCGGCCCACCGCCGATGCGGCGTACCACCTGCACGAACTGACCCGCGACCTGGACCTGTCCGCGTTCGTCCTGTTCTCCTCGGCGGCCGGTACGTTCGGCACGCCGGGACAGGGCCTCCACGCGGCGGTGAGCACGTTCCTCGACGCGCTCGCGCAGCACCGCGCGGCGGCCGGTCTGCCCGCCACCTCGCTGGCCCGGGGCCCGTGGGAGACGACCGGCGAACCGCAGGACAGCGACGCGCCGCCGACGACCGTCGACGGCGTGCACCCGCTCGGCACGGCCGATGGCCTCGCCCTGTTCGACGCCGCTGCCTCCACGGGGCGCACCCTCCTCGTCCCCGTACCGCTCGACCTGCCCGCGCTCCACAAGCAGGCGCGCACCCAGCAGGTGCCGCACCTGCTGCGCGCACTGGTGCGCGGCACGGCACGCAGGGCCGCCGCGGCCGCCCACGTCGCCGGGTCCGCGCTGGCGCAGTCCCTCGCGGGACTGACCGGGGCCGAGCGGGACAAGGCGCTCCTCGACCTCGTGCTCGGGCACGTGGCCGTGGTCCTCGGACACGGCTCGGCGCATTCCGTCGCGCCCGAACGTGCCTTCAAGGAGCTCGGGTTCGACTCGCTGACCGCCGTCGAGTTCCGCGACCGGCTCAACGCGGCCACCGAGCTGCGGCTGCCCGCGACGCTCGTCTTCGACTACCCGACCCCGGCCGCGCTCGTCGCGTACATCGCCGCCGAACTCGCCGGGGCACCCGTCGACACCGCGCCCGCGCGCAGGACCCTCGCGGTGTCCGACGAGCCGATCGCCATCGTCGGCATGAGCTGCCGTTACCCCGGCGGTGCCAACTCGCCCGAGGAACTGTGGCGGCTCGTGCACGAGGGCATCGACGCCATCAGCGAGTTCCCGACCAACCGGGGCTGGAACCTGGAGACCCTGTACGACCCGGACCCCGACCACTTCGGCACCACCTACGCCCGCGAGGGCGGCTTCCTGCACGACGCCGACCGCTTCGACCCCGCGTTCTTCGGCATCTCGCCGCGCGAGGCCCTCGCCATGGACCCGCAGCAGCGGCTGCTCCTGGAAACCTCCTGGGAGGCCTTCGAGCACGCGGGCGTCGACCCGACCGGGGTGCGGGGCAGGGACATCGGAGTCTTCACGGGTACCAGCCTCCAGGACTACGACGCGCTCCTCGCGTCCAGTGAGGAGAGCGTCGAGGGATACGTCGGCACGGGCAACGCGGCGAGCGTCATGGCGGGCCGCCTGTCCTACACGTTCGGGCTCGAAGGCCCGGCCGTGACGGTCGACACGGCGTGCTCGTCGTCCCTGGTCGCCATGCACCTCGCCGCGCAGGCACTGCGGTCGGGGGAGTGCGACATGGCCCTGGCGGGCGGTGTGACCGTCATGTCGACGCCGGGCGCGTTCCTGGACTTCAGCCGCCAGCGCGGGCTCTCCGTCGACGGCCGGTGCAGGCCGTTCTCCTCGGACGCGGAGGGCACGGGCTGGGGCGAGGGCGTCGGCATGCTCGTCCTGGAGAAGCTGTCCGACGCCCAGCGCAACGGCCACGAGATCCTCGCCGTCGTACGGGGCTCCGCGGTGAACCAGGACGGCGCGTCCAACGGTCTGACCGCTCCCAACGGTCCCTCGCAGCAGCGGGTGATCCGCCAGGCGCTCGCCAGCGCCGGGCTCTCCGCCGCCGACGTGGACGTGATGGAGGCGCACGGCACGGGCACCAAGCTGGGCGACCCGATCGAGGCGCAGGCCCTGCTCGCCACCTACGGCCAGGACCGCCCCGAGGACCAGCCCCTGTGGCTCGGTTCGCTGAAGTCCAACATCGGCCACACCCAGGCCGCGGCAGGCGTCGGCGGCATCATCAAGATGGTCATGGCGCTGCGGCACGGCACGCTGCCCAAGACCCTGCACGTCGCCGAGCCGACGCCGCAGGTCGACTGGTCGGCCGGCGACATCGAGCTCCTCACCGAGGCCAGGCCCTGGCCCGACACGGGCCGGCCGCGCCGGTTCGCGGTGTCGTCGTTCGGGTTCAGCGGCACCAACGCGCACGCCATCGTCGAACAGGCACCGGTCACCGCGACCGCGGCGCCGAGGACCGCACCGCGACCTGCCGCGTCCCCGCTGCCGCTGCTGGTCTCCGGACGGGGCGAGGACGCACTGCGGACCCAGGCGGAACGGCTGCGCGCCCACCTCGTGGCGCACCCGGACCTGAACCCGCTCGACGCCGCCGCCACCCTCGCGACCGAACGGCCCGCCCTCGAACACCGGGCGGTCGTCGTCGGCCTGGACCGCGACGAACTCCTCGCGAACCTCACGGCCCTCGTCGAGGGAAGGACCGCGAACGAACTGGTCTCCGGCGTCGCAGGAGGACACCGCCCCGCGTTCCTCTTCTCCGGCCAGGGCGCGCAGCGCCTGGGCATGGGACGCGAGCTGTACGACGCCTTCCCCGTGTTCGCCAAGGCCCTCGACGACGTCCGCGCCCACCTCGCCGCGCACACCGAACAGCCCCTGCTCGACGTGCTGTTCGGGGACGACGCCGACGCGCTGAACGAGACCGGTGCGACGCAGCCCGCGCTGTTCGCGGTCGAGGTCGCGCTGTTCCGGCTCCTTGAGTCGTGGGGTGTACGTCCTGACGTGCTTGCCGGTCACTCGATCGGTGAGCTCGCGGCGGCACATGTCGCGGGTGTGTGGTCCCTCACGGACGCCACCAAGGTGGTCGCGGCCCGGGGCCGGCTGATGCAGGCGCTGCCCGACGGCGGTGCGATGGTCGCCGTCCAGGCGAGCGAGGCCGAACTCCTGCCGGACCTGTCCGACACCGTGGGCATCGCCGCGGTCAACGGGCCTTCGGCGGTGGTCGTTTCCGGTGTCGCCGCCGATGTGGAGGCCGTGGGCGAGCGCTGGCGCGAGGCAGGCCGCAAGGTCACCAGGCTCCGCGTCAGCCACGCGTTCCACTCGCCGCTGATGGAGCCGATGCTCGACGACTTCCGCAAGGTCCTGGAGAGCGTCTCGTACGAGGCTCCCGCGATCCCGATCGTGTCCACGCTGACCGGCACGCAGGCGAGCACCGAGGAACTGACGTCGCCCGAGTACTGGGTGCGGCACGTGCGCGAATCGGTGCGGTTCGCCGACGCCGTCGCCACGCTGCGGGACCAGGGCACCGACCTGTTCCTGGAGATCGGCCCCGGCGGCGTGCTCTGCGCGCTCGGCCAGGAGACCGCGCCCGACGCGACCTTCGTCCCCGCGCTGCGCGGCGACCGTTCGGAGACGCTCGCCCTGGCGACCGCCGCGGGCAGGCTGCACGTGCTCGGCGTACCCGTCGACTGGTCCGAACTGACCGCCGGTGGCACGCACACCGACCTGCCCACCTACGCCTTCCGGCGCGACAGGTACTGGCCGGTCATCGCCGACGCCCCCGCCGGAGACGTCTCCGGCGCCGTCGACGCCCGGTTCTGGGCCGCGGTGGCGGACGGCGACCTCGGTGAACTCGCCGCCGAGCTCGCCGTGTCGCCCGACGACACGATCGGCGCGGTGCTGCCCCGCCTCTCGTCGTGGCGGCGCGAACAGGCCGAGCACTCCACCGTCGACAGCTGGCGCTACCGCGTCACCTGGCAGCCGATGAGCGACCCCACCCCGGCGCTCACGGGCACCTGGCTCGTCGTCAGCAGGGACGGCACGGGGGAGGAGGCCGTCGCCGCCGCGCTGAGCAGGCACGGCGCACGCGTCCTGCCGGTCAGGACCGGCGAGGCGACGGACCGCGCGGCACTCGCGGCGCGCGTGGCCACCGACGAGCCCGTCGCGGGCGTGCTCTCCCTGCTCGCCCTCGACCCCGAACTGCCCTCCGCGGGCCTGACCGCCACCCTCGCCCTCATCCAGGCCCTCGGCGACAACGACCTCGCCGCGCCCCTGTGGTGCGCGACCCGGGGAGCGGCCCGCACCGGCGGGTCCGACGCCCCCGCAAGCCCCGACCAGGCGATGGTCTGGGGCCTCGGCAGGGTCGCCGGGCTCGAACAGCCGGACCGCTGGGGCGGCCTGGTCGACCTGCCCGAGACGCTCGACGAGCGTGCGGGCACCCGCCTCGCGGGCGTCCTGTCCGCCGCGGGCGACGAGGACCAGCTCGCGGTGCGCAGCGGCGGAGTGTTCGTCCGCAGGCTCGTCCGGGCGGCCGCGGGCCGCGTCGGGGACTGGAGCCCCAGCGGCACGGTCCTCGTCACCGGCGGCACCGGCGGGCTCGGCGCGCACATCGCCCGCTGGCTGATCGCCAAGGGCGCCGAGCACCTGCTGCTCACCAGCCGCCGCGGGCCCGCGGCCGAGGGCGCGGCGGAACTCCACGCGGAACTCACCGCGTTGGGCGCCCGCGTCACGATCGCCGCCTGCGACGCCGCGGACCGGGACGCCCTCGCGGGGCTGCTCGCCACGGTGCCCGACGAGTTCCCGCTCACCGGGGTCGTGCACGCGGCGGGCGTCCTCGACGACGGCGTGCTGTCCGGGCTCACCCCGGAGCGACTGCACGCCGTGCTGCGGCCGAAGGTCGACGCCGCGATCAACCTGGACGAACTGACCAGGGACCACAAGCTGTCGGCGTTCGTGATGTTCTCCTCGCTCTCCGGCACGCTCGGCGGTTCGGGCCAGGCGAACTACGGGGCCGCCAACACCTTCCTGGAAACCCTCGCGGAACGACGCGCGGCGGCGGGCCTGCCCGCCACCACGGTCGCGTGGGGACCCTGGGGCGGCGGCGGCATGGCCGAAGGGGCGCTCGGCGACTCCCTGCGCCGCCGCGGCCTGAACCCGATGGAGCCCGAGCAGGCCATCGCCGCGCTGGACCGGGTGGTCCGGCTCGGCGACCCGATGGCGCTCGTCGCGGACATCGACTGGGACCTGTTCGCCCCGACCTTCACCGCGGTACGGCCCAGCCCGCTCCTGTGGGAACTCTCCGGCGGACCCGGCGCCCGCGACACCGCGGACGCGAGTGCGCCGAGCGACCTCACGGCCCAACTGACCGCTCTGTCAGGAGCCGAACGCGAACGCGCCGTGCTCGACATGGTGCGCGAGTACGCGGCGGCCGTCCTCGGCCACGACGGCACCAAGCTGGTCGAGCCGGGCCGGGCGTTCCAGGAACTCGGCTTCGACTCGCTGACCTCGGTCGAGTTCCGCAACCTCCTCAACGTGGCGACCGGCCTGAGCCTGCCCGCCACGCTCGTCTTCGACCACCCCACGCCGTCCGCGCTCGCCGCGTACGTACTCGACGCGCTGCCGGGCGGCGGCGCGCCGACCATCGACGCGGAACTGGACCGCCTCGAATCCGCCCTTTCCCTCCTCACGCCCGACGACGAGCAGAGCACCGCCGTCGGCACCCGACTCCGCGCGCTCCTCTCCATGTGGGACGAAGCGCACACCCGCACGGAACCGGCCGAGTCCGCTACGGACGCGCGTACGGCGACGGCGGACGAGCTGCTCGCGCTGCTCGACGAACAACTCGGCAACTCCTGAGCACCAGCCGCTCGCGCTGCTCGACGAACAACTCGGTAGGTCCTGAGCTCATGAACACACCTGAAGGGTCCAAGCACATGTCCAACGAGGAGAAGTACCTCGACTACCTCCGGCGGGCCTCCGTGGACCTGCAAGAGGCGCGCGGCAAGCTGCGCGAGGCCGAGGAGCGCGAGGTCGAGCCGATCGCGATCGTCGGAATGAGCTGCCGGTTCCCCGGCGGCGTACGGTCGCCGGAAGACCTGTGGCGCCTCCTCGAGGACGGCACGGACGCGGTCTCCGCCTTCCCCACCGACCGCGGCTGGGACCTGGAGGCGCTCTTCGACGACGACCCCGACCGGCAGGGCACCTGCTACACCCGCGAAGGCGGGTTCATCCACGACGTCGCGGACTTCGACCCCGGCTTCTTCGGGATATCGCCGCGCGAGGCCGCGGCCATGGACCCGCAGCAGCGCCTCCTCCTGGAAACCTCCTGGGAGGCCTTCGAGCGGGCGGGCATCGACCCGCAGGCGATGCGGGGCAGCCGCTCCGGCGTGTTCGTCGGCACCAACGGCCAGGACTACCTGGCCCGCCTGCTCACCGGAGCGCCGGAAGGCTACGAGGGCTACCTCGGCACCGGCAACGCGGCGAGCGTCATCTCGGGCCGCATCTCCTACACGTTCGGCTTCGAGGGCCCCGCGCTCACCATCGACACCGCCTGCTCCTCGTCCCTGGTCGCCCTGCACCTCGCGGTGCACGCGCTGCGGCACGGCGAGTGCCCGCTCGCCCTCGCGGGCGGCGTCACGCTGATGTCGACGCCGGGCGGTTTCATCGACTTCAGCCGCCAGCGCGGCCTGGCCGAGGACGGCCGCGTCAAGGCCTTCGCCGACGCCGCCGACGGCACCGGCTGGGGAGAGGGCGTCGGCCTGCTCCTCCTGGAGCGCCTCTCCGACGCGCAGCGCAACGGCCACGAGGTCCTCGGCGTGATCCGCGGCTCGGCCGTGAACCAGGACGGCGCGTCCAACGGCCTGACCGCGCCCAACGGCCCCTCGCAGCAGCGCGTGATCCGCCAGGCCCTGGCGAGCGCACGCCTCTCCGCCGCCCAGGTGGACGCCGTCGAGGCCCACGGCACCGGCACGAAGCTCGGCGACCCGATCGAGGCCCAGGCCCTCCTGGTGACCTACGGCCAGGGCCGCCCCGCCGACCGGCCGCTCCTGCTCGGCTCCATCAAGTCCAACATCGGTCACACCCAGGCGGCGGCGGGTGTGGCGGGCGTCATCAAGATGGTCATGGCGATGCGCCACGGCGTCCTGCCCCAGACCCTGCACGTCGACGAGCCGACCTCACACGTGGACTGGTCCGCGGGCGGAGTGGAGCTCCTGACGGAGGCCAAGCCCTGGCCGGAGACCGGCCAGCCGTGGCGCGCCGGTGTGTCGTCGTTCGGCGTGAGCGGTACGAACGCGCACGTGATCGTGGAGCAGGCGCCCGTCGCCGAGCAGGCGGAAACCCCGGAGGCGACGGCGTACGACGGTGGCCTGCTGCCGTGGATCCTTTCGGGCCGCAGCGTCGAGGGCCTGCGCGAGCAGGCCGCGCGCCTGAAGTCCTTCGTGGAGGCGTCGGCCGACCTGTCCGTACTGGACGTGGGCCGTGCGCTGATTTCCTCGCGTGCGGTGTTGGAGCACCGCGCGGTGGTGGCCGGTGCCGACCGGTCGGAGCTGCTCGACGCGCTGACGGCGGTGGCCGAAGGCCGGCCGGCCGGTGGCGTGGTCACGGGCGTGGCCGATGAGCCGGGCCGGGTGGGCTTCCTTTTCTCGGGTCAGGGTTCGCAGCGGCTGGGGATGGGGCGTGAACTGGCTTCTCGTTTCCCGGTGTTCGCCACCGCCCTGGACGAGGTCCTTGATCTCCTGGCTCCCGAGGTCCGTGAGGTCCTCTTCGGTGAGGACGTCGATGCACTGAACGAGACGGGTGTGACGCAGCCCGCCCTGTTCGCGGTGGAGGTGGCGCTGTTCCGCCTCCTGGAGTCGTGGGGCGTACGCCCCGACCTGCTGGCCGGTCACTCGATCGGTGAGCTGGCCGCGGCCCATGTCGCGGGTGTGTGGTCGCTCGCGGACGCGGTGAAGGTGGTGTCGGCGCGCGGTGCGTTGATGCAGGCGCTGCCCGAGGGCGGCGCGATGGTCGCGATCCAGGCGAGCGAGGAAGAGATCGCCGGGGACCTGTCGGAGACCGTCGGCATTGCGGCGGTCAATGGGCCGTCGTCTGTGGTCATTTCGGGTGTCGCGGCCGACGCTGAGGCTGTCGGGGAGAAGTGGCGTGAGGCGGGCCGCAAGGTCAGCAAGCTGCGCGTCAGTCACGCGTTCCACTCGCCGCTGATGGACCCGATGCTGGACGAGTTCCGTACGGTCCTGGCGAGCGTCTCCTACGAGGCTCCCTCGATCCCGATCGTGTCCACCCTGACCGGCGTGCGCGCCACCGCCGACGAGCTGGCCTCGCCGGACTACTGGGTGCGTCACGTGCGCGAGTCGGTGCGTTTCGCCGACGCGGTGCGCACGCTCGCCGCCGAGGGTGTGGGCACGTTCGTAGAGGTCGGCCCGGGTGGCACGCTGACCGCGCTGGGCCGTGAGTCCGCGCCGGACGCGGCCTTCGTCCCCGCCCTGCGCGGCGATCGCCCCGAGGCGCTGGCCGTCACGACCGCCGCGGGACACCTGCACGTGCGCGGTGTCACCGTGGACTGGGACGCCTTCTTCGCCGGTGACGCGGCGCGCCGCGTCGACCTGCCGACGTACGCCTTCCAGCGCGAGCGCTACTGGCTGGACGCCGTACCCGCCGATGCTGACGTCGACGCGGATGCCGCGTCGCTGTCCCCGGTGGACGCGCGGTTCTGGGGCGTCGTCGAGGACGGTGACATCGCCGATCTCGCGCGCACGCTGGACGTGTCGTCCGATGCCCCGCTGAGTGCCGTGCTGCCCCGTCTTTCCGCGTGGCGCAAGGAGCAGCAGGGCCGGACCGCCGTGGAGGGCTGGCGGTACGGGGTCGAGTGGCGGCCGGTGGCCGTCGCGCCCCGGCGCCTTGACGGCACGTGGTTGGTCGTCGCCCCGGCGGGCGAGAGCCGGACCGACTGGGTGCGGGACGCGCTGGTCAGGAACGGCGCCGAGGCGCATGTCCTGACGGTGGACCCGGAGTCGGCCGACTGGGCCGAGCAGTTGAACGGACTGCCCGCGCCGAGCGGTGTCGTCTCCCTGCTGGGGCTCGCGGACGCGGGCGAATCGGTGGTGCCCACCGGGGTCAGGGCCACGGTCGGCCTGCTGCGGGCGCTGGGTGCCGCCGGTGTGACGGCGCCGTTGTGGTGCCTGACGTCGGGTGCGGTGGCGGCGGCCCCGGGCGATCTGGTCGCCGGGTTCGGGCAGTCGATGGTGTGGGGTCTCGGCCGGGTGGCCGCGCTGGAGTCGTCGGATCGTTGGGGCGGTCTCGTCGACGTGCCGGACGCGCGGGCCGACGAGTCGACCGGGGACCTGCTGGCCTCGGTCCTCGCCGGGCTGGAGGGTGAGGACCAGGTCGCCGTACGCGGTACCGGGATCCTCGGCCGTCGCCTTGCCCCCGCCCCGCTGGGCAAGGCGAGCGGGAGCGGCTGGACGCCGCGCGGCACGGTCCTCGTGACCGGTGGACTCGGCGCGCTCGGCGGGCACGTGTCGCGCTGGCTGGCGGGCAACGGCGCCGAGCACGTGGTCCTGGCGAGCCGTCGTGGCGCCGAGGCGGCGGGCGCCGCCGAACTCGAAGCCGAACTGGTCGAGTTGGGCGCTCGGGTGACGTTCGCCGCGTGTGACATGACGGACCGTGACTCGGTCGCGGCGCTCCTCGCGGGTGTCCCCGAGCTGACCGCGGTCGTGCACACGGCGGGCATCGAGCGCTCTGTCGTACTCGCCGACATCGACCCGTCCGACCCGGACTCCCTGGGTGAGTTCGCCGATGTGCTCGCGGCGAAGGCCGTCGGCGCGCGGCACCTGCACGAGCTGCTCGCCGACAGGACGCTCGACGCGTTCGTGGTGTTCTCGTCGATCTCCGGTGTCTGGGGCAGTGGCGGTCAGGCCGCCTACGGTGCGGCGAACGCCTACCTGGACGCGCTGGCCGAGCACCGCAGAGCGGCGGGTCTGCCCGCCACCGCGGTCGCCTGGGGCCCGTGGGCCGACGGCGGCATGGTCGCCAACGCCGGGCAGGACGCCGGGGCACAGCTGAAGCGTCGCGGCCTGCCCTCGATGGCTCCTGCGGTGGCCATCGTGGGCCTGGCCACGGCGTTGGAGAGCGGTGACGGGAACGTCGCCATCGCCGACGTGGACTGGGAGCGGTTCGCGGGCACGTTCATGGCGCAGCGGCCGAGCCCGCTGCTGAGCGAACTCCCGCAGGTGCGGGCCGCGTTCGAGACCGCGGCGCCCGAGCAGGGCGCCTCGGCTCTGGCGCAGCAGCTCGCCGGTCTTGACGAGGCCGAGCAGGAGCGGCAGCTCACCGAGCTCGTCCGATACGAGGCCGCGGCGGTCCTCGGGCACGCGTCCGGCGACGCGTTCCCGGCGACGCGTGCCTTCCGGGACCTGGGCTTCGACTCGCTGACGGCGGTGGAGCTGCGCAGTCGGCTCAGCGAGGTCACCGGGGTCGCGCTGCCCACGACCCTCGTCTTCGACTACCCGAACGCGGCCGTGCTCGCCGCCTATCTGCGGGACGAGGTGTGCGGAGCGGTCGCCGCCACCACCACTTCGGCCACCATGGCCGACGTCTCCGACGAGCCGATCGCGATCGTGGGCATGGCCTGCCGCCTCCCGGGCGGTGTGACCAGCCCGGAGGAGCTGTGGCAGGTGCTCCGGGCGGGCGGCGACGCCGTGTCGGACTTCCCGACCGACCGTGGCTGGGACCTCGAGGGGTTGTACAACCCCGACCCGGACTCGATCGGCACCTCCTACTCCCGGTCCGGCGCGTTCCTGTCGGGTGTGAGCGGCTTCGACGCGGGCTTCTTCGGCATCTCGCCGCGCGAGGCGCTCGCCATGGACCCGCAGCAGCGACTGCTCCTGGAGACCTCCTGGGAGGCCTTCGAGCGGGCGGGCATCGACCCCGCCTCCCTGCGCGGTGAGCGCGTCGGCGTGTTCGTCGGCTCGAACATGCAGGACTACGGCTGGATCCTGAGCGCCTCCGCCGAGGACTCGGGCGGTTACGCGGGCACCGGCAACGCGGCGAGCGTCGCCTCAGGACGCCTCTCCTACACGTTCGGCCTCGAAGGCCCGGCGGTCACGGTCGACACGGCCTGCTCGTCGTCCCTCGTCGCCCTCCACCTCGCGGTGCAGGCACTCCAGAAGGGCGAGTGCGAACTGGCCCTGGCGGGCGGCGTGACGGTGATGTCCACGCCCAGCTCGTTCATCGAGTTCAGCCGTCAGCGCGGCCTGGCCGAGGACGGCCGCTGCAAGGCGTTCGGCGCGGGCGCGGACGGCACGGGCTGGGGCGAGGGCGTCGGCATGCTGTTCGTGGAGCGTCTTTCGGACGCCGAGCGCAACGGTCACAAGGTCCTCGCGGTCGTACGGGGTTCGGCGGTGAACCAGGACGGCGCTTCCAACGGCCTGACGGCGCCGAACGGTCCCTCGCAGCAGCGCGTGATCCGTCAGGCGCTCGCGACGGCCGGGCTTGCCGCCTCCGACGTGGACGCCGTCGAGGCGCACGGCACGGGCACGAAGCTGGGCGACCCGATCGAGGCGCAGGCGCTCCTCGCGACGTACGGCCAGGACCGCGACGCCGACCGGCCCCTGTGGCTCGGCTCGTTGAAGTCGAACATCGGTCACACGCAGGCGGCCGCCGGTGTGGCGGGCATCATCAAGATGGTCATGGCGATGCATCACGGCGTGCTGCCCAAGACCCTCCACGCGGACGAGCCTTCGCCGCACGTCGACTGGACCGCGGGCGCGGTCGAGCTGCTCTCCGACGAGCGCGAGTGGCCCGCCGCGGACCGCCCGTGGCGGGCAGGTGTGTCGTCGTTCGGCTTCAGCGGCACGAACGCACACGTGATCGTGGAGCAGGCGCCGGTGTCGGAGCCGGTAGAGGTCGAGGAGCCGTCCGCGGACGGTCGTCTGCTGCCGTGGGTGCTTTCGGCGCGGAGCGCGGAGGCGCTGCGCGAGCAGGCCGCGCGCCTGAAGTCCTTTGTGGAGGCGTCGGGCGACCTGTCCGTACGGGATGTGGGTCGTTCGCTGGTGTCGTCGCGTGCGGTGTTGGAGCACCGTGCGGTGGTGGTCGGTGCCGAGCGGTCGGAGTTGCTGGAGGCCTTGGACGCGGTGGCTGCGGGCCAGGTGTCCGGCGCCGTGGTGACGGGTGTGTCCGATGAGCCGGGCCGGGTGGGCTTCCTGTTCTCGGGTCAGGGTTCGCAGCGGCTGGGGATGGGCCGCGAACTGGCCGACCGTTTCCCGGTGTTCGCCGCCGCTCTGGATGAGGTGCTTGATCTTCTGGCGCCTGAGGTCCGTGAGGTGCTGTTCGGTGAGGACGCTGACGCGCTGAATGAGACGGGTGTGACGCAGCCCGCGCTGTTCGCGGTGGAGGTGGCGCTGTTCCGTCTCCTGGAGTCGTGGGGCGTTCGCCCTGACCTGTTGGCTGGTCACTCGATCGGTGAGCTGGCCGCGGCACATGTGTCCGGCGTGTGGTCCCTGTCGGATGCCGTCAAGGTCGTCTCGGCGCGTGCGAGCCTGATGCAGGCGCTGCCCGAGGGCGGCGCGATGGTCGCCATCCAGGCGACCGAGGACGAGGTCACTGAGGGCCTCCCCGACACCGTGGGTATCGCGGCGGTCAACGGGCCCTCCGCAGTGGTGATTTCCGGTGTCGCCACCGATGTGGAGGCTGTGAGCGAGAAGTGGCGTGAGGCGGGCCGTAAGGTCACCAAGCTGCGCGTCAGCCACGCGTTCCACTCGCCGCTGATGGACCCGATGCTGGACGAGTTCCGTACGGTCCTGGCGAGCGTTTCCTACGAGGCTCCCTCGATCCCGATCGTGTCCACCCTGACCGGCGTGCGCGCCACCGCCGACGAGCTGGCCTCGCCGGACTACTGGGTGCGTCACGTGCGCGAGTCGGTGCGCTTCGCCGACGCGGTGCGCACGCTCGCCGCCGAGGGTGTGGGCACGTTCGTCGAGGTCGGCCCCGGCGGCACGCTGTCCGCCCTGGGCCAGGAGTCCGCGCCCGACGCGACCTTCGTCCCCGTGCTGCGCGGCGAGCGCCCCGAGGCTTTGACCGTCACAACTGCCCTCGGACGACTGCACGTTCACGGCCTCCGGGTGGACTGGAGCGTCTTCTTCACCGGTCACGGAACACGGCGCGTCGACCTGCCCACGTACGCCTTCCAGCGCGATGACTACTGGCCCGACGTGCAGCCGCTGATCGGCGACGTCGCGGCGGCGGGCCTTGGCCCCGCCGAGCACCCGCTCCTCGGTGCGACCGTCGTGCTCGGTGGCACGGACGGTGTGCTGCTGACCGGGCGTCTTTCGGTGCAGACCCACCCGTGGCTGGCCGACCATGCGGTCATGGGCTCGGTCCTGCTGCCGGGTACGGCGTTCTTGGACCTGGCGGTCCGTGCGGGTGACCAGGTCGGCTGCGACTTGGTCGAGGAGCTGACGCTGGAAGCCCCGCTCGTGCTGCCTGCGAGCGGTGCGGTGCGGGTGCAGGTGTGGGTCGGTGCCGAGGACGGTTCCGGCAGGCGTGAGGTGACCTTCCACTCCAGCGCGGGTGACATGGAGGACGGTCGTTCGTGGACCCGGCACGCCACCGGTGTGCTGCGCGCCGGTGGACGTTCCGTCGGGGAGCCGCTGGTCGAGTGGCCGTCCGCCGGGGCCGAGGCCGTGAACCTGGACGGGTTCTACGAGGCCATGGCCGAGGCCGGCTTCGGCTACGGTCCGGTGTTCCAGGGCCTGCGGGCCGCCTGGCGCAACGGTGACGAGGTGCTCGCCGAGGTCGCGCTGCCCGACGGCGTCAAGGCGGAGGGCTTCGGCCTCCACCCGGCGCTGCTCGACGCCGCGCTGCACGCCACCGGCCTGACGAACCAGGCCGACACCACCGGCAAGCTGCCCTTCTCCTGGTCCGGTGTGCGCCTGCACGCCTCCAGCGCGACGGCGCTGCGGGTGCGCCTCACGACCACAGGACCTGACGGGGTGTCCCTGGCGATCGCGGACGGGGCCGGTGCCCCGGTCGCCACGATCGACTCGCTGATCCTGCGCCCGGCCGCCCCGGTCCAGGCCGCCACCGACGAACGCGACGACGCGCTCTTCGGCGTCGACTGGGCGCCGGTGCCGCTGGTCGAGGACGCCACTCCGACGGTCGAGTGGACCAGTAACCTGACTGAACTGGCCGCTGCTGGCACCGAGTTGGCCGACTACGTCGCCCTTTCGTGCCCGGTCGATGCCACCTCCGACCCGGCCACCGACGCGCACCAGGCCGCGCACTGGGCGCTCGACGCGGTCCAGGCGTGGCTCGGTGAGGAGCGGTTCGACGCCGCGCGTCTGGTCGTCGTGACGCGCCGCGCGATCGCCACCACCGGAGACGAGGACGTACGCAATCTCGCTCACGGAGCCGTCTGGGGTCTGGTGCGCTCGGCGCAGTCCGAGAACCCCGACCGGATCGTCCTCGTCGACCTCGACGAGAACGACGAAGCGTCGTCGCTGGACGCGCTGCCCGCCGTACTGGCCACGGGCGAGCCCCAGTTGGCGCTGCGGTCCGGCACCGCCAGCGCCCCGCGCCTGGCCCGCGCTGCCCGGTCCGTCGTGGACGAGCCGGGCTTCGGCGAAGGCACGGTCCTGATCACGGGTGCGACCGGCACCCTGGGCGGCCTCGTCGCCCGGCACCTGGTCGCCGAGCGTGACGTCCGCAACCTGCTGCTGGTCAGCAGGCGCGGCGCCGACGCCGAGGGAGCCGCGGAACTGCGCGACGAACTCACCGCCCAGGGCGCCGAGGTGACGTTCGCGGCGTGCGATGTGTCCGACCGTGAGGCCGTCGCGGCCCTCCTGTCCGCGCACGAGATCTCCGCCGTCGTCCACACCGCCGGTGTCCTGGACGACGGAGTGATCGGCTCGCTCACTCCCGACCGCATCGACGGCGTGTTCCGTCCGAAGGTCGACGCCGCCTGGCACCTGCACGAGCTCACGCGGGATCTCGACCTGTCCGCCTTCGTGATGTTCTCTTCCGCCGCCGGTGTGTTCGGCGGTCCGGGTCAGGGCAACTACGCGGCGGCGAACAGCTTCCTCGACGCGCTCGCCCAGCACCGCCGCGCGACCGGTCTGGCCGCGACGTCGCTGGCCTGGGGCCTGTGGGCCACGGGCGGTGGTATGGCGGGCAGCCTCGACGACACCGACGTACGCCGCATCACCAGCGGCGGCGCGATTCCGCTGGGTCCTGCCCAGGGCCTCGCCCTGTTCGACGCGGCGACCTCCACGGGGCGTGCGCTCCTCGCGCCCGTGCCGATGGACTTCGCGGTGCTGCGTCGGTTCGCCCGGACCCATCCCGTACTCCACCTGCTGCGCGGTCTGGTGCGGAACACGGCCCGCAGGACCGCCGAGGCCGCCGACCGGTCCGCGCTCGCGCAGTCCCTCGCGGGGCTGACCGAGGGCGAGCGGGAGAAGGCGCTGCTCGACCTCGTCCGTACGCACGCCGCCGCTGTGCTCGGCCACAGCTCGGCCCACGCCGTCGAACCCGACCGCGCCTTCCGCGAGTTGGGCTTCGACTCGCTCAGCTCCGTGGAGCTGCGCAACCACCTCAACGCGGCCACCGAGCTGCGACTGCCCGCGACGCTCGTCTTCGACCACCCGAACCCCGCCGCGCTCGCCGCGTTCATCAGCACCGAGATCGCGGGCGTGCCCGTCGTGGCCGCGCCCACGCACACGGCCGTCGCGGTGTCCGACGAGCCGATCGCGATCGTCGGCATGAGCTGCCGCTTCCCCGGCGGTGTCGAATCGCCGGAGGACCTGTGGCGGCTCGTACTCGACGGGACCGACGCCATCAGCGAGTTCCCCGTCAACCGAGGCTGGGACACCGACGCCCTGTACGACCCGGACCCCGATCGTACGGGCAGCTCCTACACCCGTGAGGGCGGCTTCCTGCACGACGCCGACATGTTCGACCCGGCGTTCTTCGGCATCTCGCCGCGCGAGGCCCTCGCCATGGACCCGCAGCAGCGACTGCTCCTGGAAACCTCTTGGGAGGCCTTCGAGCGAGCGGGCATCGACCCCAACTCGGCCAGGGGCAAGGCAGTCGGCGTCTTCGCGGGCGTCATGTACCACGACTACGTGGCGCGGTTGCGCTCCGTCTCGGAAGAAGTCGAGGGCTACCTCGGCACCGGCGGCTCCGGCAGCGTCGCCTCCGGTCGCGTCGCCTACGCGCTCGGCCTCGAAGGCCCTGCCGTCACCGTCGACACCGCCTGCTCCTCGTCGCTGGTCGCCCTGCACTGGGCGATCCAGGCGCTACGCCAGGGCGAGTGCACGATGGCGCTCGCCGGTGGTGTCGCCGTGATGTCGACGCCCAGCACGTTCATCGACTTCAGCCGCCAGCGCGGCCTCTCTGGGAACGGCCGGTGCAAGTCGTTCTCCGACAGCGCCGACGGCACCGGCTGGGGCGAGGGCGTCGGCATGCTGCTCGTCGAGCGCCTCTCGGACGCCCGCCGCAACGGCCACCCGGTCCTCGCGGTCGTACGCGGCTCCGCGGTGAACCAGGACGGCGCGTCCAACGGCCTGACCGCGCCGAACGGCCCCTCGCAGCAGCGCGTGATCCGCCAGGCGCTGGCCAGCGCGGGCCTCGCCCCGTCCGACGTGGACGTCGTCGAGGCGCACGGCACCGGCACCACCCTCGGTGACCCGATCGAGGCGCAGGCCCTGCTCGCCACCTACGGCCAGGACCGCGCCGACGACCAGCCGCTCCTGCTCGGCTCCATCAAGTCGAACCTCGGCCACACGCAGGCCGCCGCCGGTGTCGCCGGTGTCATCAAGATGGTGATGGCGCTGCGGCACGGCGTGCTCCCGCAGACCCTGCACGTCGACGAGCCCTCGTCGAAGGTGGACTGGTCGGCGGGCGCCGTCGAGCTCCTCACGGAGTCCAGGGCCTGGCCGGAGACCGGTCGAGTGCGCAGGGCCGGTGTCTCGTCGTTCGGCGTGAGCGGCACGAACGCGCACACCATCATCGAGCACGTACCGGGAGACGACAGCGCCCCGGCCCCGGCCGACGGCGGCGTCGTGCCGTGGGTGCTCTCCGCGCGGACCGCGGAGGCACTGCGGGACCAGGCCGTACGGCTGCGGGAGCACGTCACGGGCGCGCCCGCCGAGGCCGATGAGCCGGGCAGCCGCGCGCAGGACATCGGGTACGCATTGTCGACGACCCGGTCGGCCTTCGAGCACCGGGCGGTCGTCGTGGGCGACGACCGCGCGGCCCTCGTGGACGGGCTCGCCGCGCTGGCCGAGGGACGCCCGTTCCCCGGCCTGGTCACCGGCTCCGTCGCCCCCGGCGGCGTGGGCTTCCTGTTCTCGGGTCAGGGTTCGCAGCGGCTCGGCATGGGCCGTGAACTGGCGTCTCGTTTCCCGGTGTTCGCCACCGCCCTCGATGAGGTCCTTGATCTCCTGGCTCCCGAGGTCCGTGAGGTCCTCTTCGGTGAGGACGCGGATGCGCTGAACGAGACGGGTGTGACGCAGCCCGCGCTGTTCGCGGTCGAGGTGGCGCTGTTCCGGCTTCTTGAGTCGTGGGGTGTACGTCCTGACGTGCTGGCCGGTCACTCGATCGGTGAGCTCGCCGCGGCACATGTGTCGGGTGTGTGGTCCCTGACCGACGCCGTCAAGGTCGTGTCGGCTCGTGCGGGTCTGATGCAGGCGCTGCCTGAGGGCGGCGCGATGATCGCGATCCAGGCGACCGAGGAAGAGCTCGCCGGGGACCTGTCGGAGACCGTGGGTATCGCGGCGGTCAACGGGCCCTCGTCGGTGGTCATTTCGGGTGTCGCGGCCGACGTGGAGGCCGTCGCTGAGCGCTGGCGCGAGGCGGGCCGCAAGGTCAGCAAGCTCCGTGTGAGCCACGCGTTCCACTCGCCGCTGATGGACCCGATGCTGGAAGACTTCCGTACGGTCCTTGAGAGCGTGTCGTACGAGGCTCCCGCAATCCCGATCGTTTCGACCCTGACCGGCGCACGTGCCACCGCCGACGAGCTGGCCTCGCCGGACTACTGGGTGCGCCACGTACGCGAATCGGTCCGGTTCGCCGACGCCGTGAAGGCGCTGGCAGCGGAGGGTCTTGTCACCTTCGTAGAGGTCGGCCCCGGCGGCACGCTCTCGGCCCTCGGCCAGGAGTCCGCGCCGGACGCCGCCTTCGTCCCCGTACTCCGTACCGATCAGGCGACCGATCAGCCGGAGGAGTCCGCGCTGGTCTCCGCGGTGGCGCAGTTGTGCACGCGGGGCGTACGCCTGGACTGGGAGGCGTTCTTCGCCGGTCGTGGCGCGCGCCGCGTCGACCTGCCGACGTACGCCTTCCAGCACCAGCGCTACTGGCTTGAGGCCGGAGTGGGCGCGGGCGACCTGAACGCCGCGGGACTCGGCTCTGCCGGGCACCCGCTGCTCAGCGCGATCGTCGACACGGCGGACTCGGACGAGCAGCTCTTCACCGGCCGCCTGTCCGTGGAGACCCACCCGTGGCTCGCCGACCACGTGATCCAGGGCTCGATCCTGCTGCCGGGGACGGCGTTCCTGGAGCTGGCGATCCGGGCGGGTGACCAGATCGGC
The DNA here is from genome assembly GCF_008704495.1 of Streptomyces kanamyceticus. Classification (NCBI taxonomy): domain Bacteria; kingdom Bacillati; phylum Actinomycetota; class Actinomycetes; order Kitasatosporales; family Streptomycetaceae; genus Streptomyces; species Streptomyces kanamyceticus. The sequence continues at coordinate 888,713 of NZ_CP023699.1, read as the reverse complement.
TGCGACCTGGTCGAGGAACTGACCCTCGAGGCACCGCTCGTGGTGCCCGAGCGCGGTGGCGTACGCGTGCAGGTGCAGGTGGGCGCGGCCGACGGGACCGGGCGTCGCTCGGTGACCGTGCACGCCCGTGACGACGACGGTGACGTGTGGGTGCGGCACGCGAGCGGTGTGCTCGTGGACGGCGCGGAGGCGTCGCCGGCCGGTCTCGGCGCGTGGCCGCCCGCCGGGGCGCAGTCCCTGGACCTGGACGGTCTCTACGACCGCATGTCCGACGGCGGCTTCGGCTACGGTCCGGTGTTCCAGGGCCTGCGGGCCGCGTGGCGCAGGGGCGATGAGGTGTTCGCCGAGGTCGCGCTGCCCGAGGGCGTGGAGGCGGGCGGTTTCGGTCTGCATCCCGCGCTGCTCGACGCCGCGCTGCACGGCATCGGCCTGATGAGTGAGGCCGAAGGACCCGGCAAGCTGCCGTTCTCCTGGACCGGTGCGCGGCTGCACGCCTCCAGTGCGACGGCGCTGCGGGTGCGGCTCTCGCCCGCCGGATCGGACGGCGTCGCCATGACGGTCGCGGACGGGGCCGGTGCCCCGGTCGCCACGATCGACTCGCTGGTGCTGCGCCCCGTGACGGCGACGCTGTCGCGCCAGGGCTGGGAGTCGCTCTTCCACCTGGACTGGGTGTCCGCACCGGCCGCCGCACAGAGCGCGGGTACGGTCGCGGAGTTCGCGGACTGGGCCGCGCTGCGGTCGGCCCTGGACGCGGGGGAGACGCTGCCGGACCATGCCGTGGTGCGGTGCGTCGTCTCCCATGACGCGGACCGTGACGCGGACCATGACGCGGACGACGTACGCCGAGACGTACTGAGCGCCCTTGAGCTGGTGCAGGGTTGGCTCGCCGACGAGCGGTGCGCGGCGTCGCGGCTCGTTCTCGTGACCCGTGGCGCGGTGGCGGTCGGGTCCGGGGACGACGTGCCCGACCTGGCCTCCGCCGCCGTGTGGGGCCTGGTGCGGACCGCGCAGGTGGAGAACCCCGACCGCCTCGTCCTGGTCGACGTCGACGATGCGGAAGCGGACGGTTGGCGGCCCGCCGTGGCGACCGGGGAACCCCAGGTCGCCGTGCGGGACGGAAGCGTCCGCGTCGCCCGGCTCGCACGCGTCAAGGCCGAAGTCGGCTCTGACGAACCGGCGTTCGGGCCCGAGAGCACGGTCCTGGTGACCGGCGCGTCGGGCGCCCTCGGCGGTCTGTTCGCCCGGCACCTCGTCGAGCGGCACGGCGTCGGCAGGCTCGTCCTGGCCAGCAGGCGCGGCACGGCCGCGCCGGGCGCCGACGCACTGCGCGACGAACTGGTCGCGCGGGGCGCCGAGGTCGCCGTGGTCGCCTGCGACGTCGCCGACCGCGACGCGCTGGCCGCGCTGCTCGCCGAACACCCCGTGACCGCCGTCGTCCACACCGCCGGTGTCCTGGACGACGGCACGATCGGCTCGCTGACCGCGGACCAGATCGACACCGTGTTCCGGCCCAAGGTCGACGCGGCGCGGCACCTGCACGAGCTGACCCACGACCTGGACCTGACGGCGTTCGTCCTGTTCTCCTCGGTGGCGGGCACGCTCGGCGCGCCGGGTCAGGGCAACTACGCGGCCGCCAACGCGTTCCTCGACGGGCTCGTCCGGCGCAGGCGCGCCCAGGGCCTGCCCGCCACGTCGCTGGCGTGGGGCCTGTGGGCCGACGGCATGGGCGCCCAGGTGGCGGACTCCGCCGCCAACGGCCTGTCCGCCGACGAGGGCGTCACGCTGTTCGACGCCGCCGTCGCCGGGGCGGAGCCCGTCGTCGTACCGATGCGGCTCGACCTGCGGGCCGTACGTGAACTCCCGGTGATCCCGCCGGTGTTCAGCGGCCTGGTGCGCACCACGCACCGCAGGACGGCAGGGAGCGGCGCCGACCCGGCGGGCGCTCTTCGGGGCCGCCTGGCGCCGCTCACCGAGGACGAGCGCGAGCGGGTGCTCCTGGACCTCGTCCGCACCCAGGTCGCCATGGTCCTCGGCCACGCGGGACCGGAGGCGGTCGCCTCCGGACACGCGTTCACGGAGCTCGGCTTCGACTCGCTGACCGCCGTCGACCTGCGCAACCGGCTCAACACGGCCACGGGCCTGCGCCTGCCCGCCACGCTGGTCTTCGACTACCCGACCCCGACCTCGCTCGCCGCGTTCGTCGGCGCCGAACTGGCGGGCGAGCCCGCCGACCTGGTGCCCGCGCGCCCGGCCGTGGCGGTGACCGGAGCCGGGACCGAGGCCGACGAGGCGATCGCCATCGTCGGCATGAGCTGCCGCTACCCCGGTGGCGTCCGCTCGCCGGAGGACCTGTGGCGCCTGGTCGTCGACGGCGCGGACGGCATCACGCCGTTCCCGACCGAGCGCGGCTGGGACGTGGAGGCGCTCTACGACCCGTCCGGTGAACGGGGCGGCAGCTCCTACACCCGCGAGGGCGGCTTCCTGCACGACGCCGACATGTTCGACCCGGCGTTCTTCGGCATCTCGCCGCGCGAGGCGCTCGCCATGGACCCGCAGCAGCGACTGCTCCTGGAAACCTCTTGGGAGGCCTTCGAGCGTGCGGGCATCGACCCCAAGTCGGTGCGGGGCAGCGCCACCGGTGTGTTCGCGGGTGTCATGTACCACGACTACGCCACGCAGCTGCACAGTGCGCCCAAGAGCGTCGAGGGCTACCTCGGTACGGGCAACGCGGGCAGTGTCGCCTCCGGGCGCCTCTCCTACACGTTCGGCCTCGAAGGCCCCGCGATGACCGTGGACACGGCGTGCTCGTCGTCCCTGGTCGCCATGCACCTCGCGGTGCGGGCGCTGCGCTCCGGCGAGTGCACGCTGGCGCTCGCGGGCGGCGCGACCGTCATGGCGACGCCCGGCGCGTTCGTCGACTTCAGCCGCCAGCAGGGCCTTTCGCCCGACGGCCGCTGCCGTTCGTTCTCGGACGACGCCAACGGCACCGGCTGGGGCGAGGGCGTGGGCATGCTCGTCCTTGAGCGGCTCTCGGACGCCCGCCGCAACGGCCACCAGGTCCTCGCGGTGATCCGCGGCACGGCGGTCAACCAGGACGGCGCGTCCAACGGCCTGACCGCGCCCAACGGACCCTCCCAGCAGCGCGTGATCCGCCAGGCCCTCGCCAACGCTGGCCTGGTACCCGCCGACGTCGACGCCGTCGAGGCGCACGGCACCGGCACCACCCTCGGTGACCCCATCGAGGCGCAGGCCCTGCTCGCCACCTACGGCAGGGACCGCGCGGGCGACCCCCTGTGGCTCGGCTCGCTGAAGTCCAACATCGGCCACACCCAGGCCGCCGCGGGCGTCGGCGGCGTCATCAAGATGGTCATGGCGCTGCGCAACGGCGTCCTGCCCAAGACGCTGCACGCCGACGAGCCCTCGACGAACGTCGACTGGTCCGCGGGCGCCGTGGAACTCCTCACCGAGGCACGGCCGTGGCCCGAGGCGGACCGGCCCCGGCGCGCGGGCGTGTCGTCGTTCGGCTTCAGCGGCACCAACGCGCACGTCATCGTCGAGGCCACGTCGGACGACGAGGCGCCGCGTGGCACCGAGGCGCCGATCGGACCGTGGCTGCTCTCCGGCCGTACCGAGGGCGCCCTGCGCGACCAGGCGGCGCGGCTGCGCGACCACCTCACCGAGCGGGCGGGACTCGACCCGGTGGACGTGGCGCGCGCGCTCGCGACCTCGCGGGCCGGGTTCGAACACCGGCTCGCCGTCGTCGGCCACGACCTGCCCGACCTGCTGGCCGGGCTGACCGACACCGTCGAAGGCCGTCCGGTCGCCGGGGCCCTGAGCGGTGTCGCCGAAGAGCACCGGGTCGGCTTCCTGTTCTCTGGTCAGGGTTCGCAGCGGCTCGGCATGGGCCGTGAGTTGGCGGACCGGTACCCGGTGTTCGCCGAGGCACTGGAGGAGATCCTCGACCTGCTGGCTCCTGAGGTGCGCGAGGTTCTCTTCGGTGAGGACGCGGACGCGCTGAACGAGACGGGTGTGACGCAGCCCGCGCTGTTCGCGGTCGAGGTGGCTCTCTTCCGGCTCCTTGAGTCGTGGGGCGTACGTCCTGACGTGCTTGCCGGTCACTCGATCGGTGAGCTCGCGGCGGCACATGTCGCGGGTGTGTGGTCGCTCGCGGACGCGGTGAAGGTGGTGTCGGCGCGCGGCGCGCTGATGCAGGCGCTGCCCGAGGGCGGCGCGATGGTCGCGATCCAGGCGACCGAGGCCGAGGTCGCCTCGGACCTCCCGGACGGCGTGGGCATCGCGGCGGTCAACGGCCCCTCGGCGGTGGTCGTTTCCGGTGTCGCGGCCGATGCGGAGACGGTGGCGGAGCGCTGGCGTGAGGCAGGCCGCAAGGTCAGCAGGCTCCGCGTCAGCCACGCCTTCCACTCGCCCCTCATGGACCCGATGCTCGACGAGTTCCGGCAGGTCCTGGCAGGTGTGACCGCCAGGACGCCGGAGATCGCGATCGTGTCGACGCTCACCGGCACCCGTGCGGGCGCCGAGGAACTCGCCTCGCCCGACTACTGGGTGCGGCACGTGCGCGACTCGGTGCGGTTCGCCGACGCCGTGGTCGCCACGGGCGCGGACGTCCTCGTCGAGATCGGCCCCGGTGGCGTCCTGTCCGCGCTCGGCCAGGAATCCCTGCCCGACGCCGACTTCGTCCCGGCGCTGCGCGGCGACCGTCCTGAGGGCGACGCGGTCATGACCGCGCTCGCCGCCCTGCACGTGCGCGGCGTGCCCGTCGACTGGGCCGCCTACTACGCGGGCACCGGCCACACCGTCGAGCTGCCGACGTACGCGTTCCAGTACCAGCGGTTCTGGCCCGACACGAGCATGCGGCCCGTCACCGACGCGTCAGGACTCGGGCTCGGCTCCGCCGACCACCCGCTGCTCGGCGCCGCGGTCACCCTCGCGGACGAGGAGGGCGCCCTGTTCACGGGCAGGCTGTCGTTGCGTACGCACCCGTGGCTGGCCGAGCACGCGATCATGGGCTCGGTGCTGCTGCCGGGCACGGCGTTCGTCGAGCTCGCGGTGCAGGCCGGTGACCAGGTCGGCTGCTCCTGCGTGGAGGAACTGACCCTGGAGTCGCCCCTGGTGCTGCCCGCACAGGGCGGCGTACAGGTCCAGGTGCGGGTCGGCGCCCCCGACGCGTCGGGCCGTCGCCCGGTGACCGTGCACGCCCGCGACGAGGACGGCGACCTGCCGTGGGTCCGGCATGCGAGCGGCACCCTGACGGACGACGCGGGCAGCCCCGCCGACCTCGGCGCGTGGCCGCCCGCGGGAGCCGATCCCGTGGACCTGGACGGGTTCTACGACCACATGTCCGACGGCGGGTTCGCCTACGGGCCGCTGTTCCAGAACCTGCGGGCCGCATGGCGCAAGGGCGATGAGGTGTACGCCGAGGTCGCGCTGCCCGACGACGTGGAAGCGGGCCGGTTCGGTCTGCATCCGGCGCTGCTCGACGCCGCGTTGCACGGCATCGGTCTGATGGGCGAGGCGGCCGAGGGGACCGGGAAGCTCCCGTTCTCCTGGACGGGCGTACGCCTGCACGCGGTCGGTGCGACGGTGCTGCGGGTCCGCCTTTCACCCGCCGGTTCGGACGGCGTGGCCATGACGGTCGCGGACGGCTCGGGCGCTCCGGTCGCCACGATCGACTCGCTGGTGGTACGTGCGGTGGCCCCGGGCTCGCTCGGTGCGACGCGCGGACACGAGGCGCTGTTCCGTACCGACTGGGTGCCCGCCTCGGCGGCGGCCCGGAACGCCGGTTCGGTCGCGGAGTTCGCGGACTGGGCCGCACTGCGGTCGGCCCTGGACGCGGGGGAGACGCTGCCCGAGAACACCGTGGTGCGCTGCGCGCGTTCCGCGGACATGACCGCGGACGCGGTGCACCGGCAGGCCCACACCGCCCTCGAGCTGGTGCAGGGCTGGCTGGCCGACGAGCGGTGCGCGGCGTCGCGGCTCGTCCTGGTGACCCGTGGCGCGGTGGCGGTCGGGTCCGGGGACGACGTGCCCGACCTGGCGTCCGCCGCCGTGTGGGGCCTGGTCAGGTCGGCGCGGTCCGAGAACCCGGACCGCTTCGTCCTGGTCGACGTCGAGGACGAGCACAGCTGGAAGTCGGCCATCGGCAGCCCCGAACCCGAACTGGCCGTGCGCGCGGGCGAACCCTTCGCACCGCGGCTGGTGCGGGCCCGCCCGGAGCAGCCGGAAGGCGCGGGCTTCGGCGACGGCGCCGTCCTGGTGACGGGCGCGAGCGGCAAGCTCGGCGGCCTGGTCGCGCGACACCTCGTCGTACGACACGGCGTGCGGAACCTGGTCCTGGCGAGCAGGCGTGGCGAAGTCGGCTCGCTGCACGGCGAGTTGACCGAGCTGGGCGCCGAAGTCGCCGTGGCCGCCTGTGACGCGGCGGACCGCGAGGCGGTGGCGGCGCTCCTCGCCGAGCACCCCGTGACGGCCGTCGTGCACGTGGCGGGCGTCCTGGACGACGGCGTCGTCGGCTCGCTGACGCCGGAGCGGATCGACACCGTGTTCCGCCCGAAGGTCGACGCGGCCTGGAACCTGCACGAGCTGACCCGCGACCTGGACCTGTCCGCGTTCGTGGTGTTCTCCTCGGCCGCCGGTGTCTTCGGCAACCCCGGCCAGGGCAACTACGCGGCGGCCAACGCGTTCCTCGACGCGCTCGCCCAGCACCGCCACGCCCAGGGCCTGCCCGCGACCTCGCTGGCCTGGGGCCTGTGGGACGGCGAGGACGGCATGGGCGCACGCCTCGCCGAGACCGGCGCGGCGGGCCTGACCCCCGAGGAGGGCCTGGAGCTGTTCGACGCGGTGGCCCTTGGCGCGGACCCGGTCGTCGTGCCCATGCGGCTCGACCTGCGGGCACTGCGCGCGGCGGCCGTCGTACCGCCGCTGCTCAGCGGTCTGGTGCGGACGACCACCCGCAGGGCGGCGGAGACCGGGGGCGACCCCGCGGCCGCGCTGCGGGACCGGCTCGCGGCGCTGCCCGCGAGCGAACGTCCCTCCGCCCTGGTGGACGTGGTCTGCACGCACGTCGCGGCGGTCCTCGCGCTGCCGGGATCCGAAGCGGTCGACGAGCGGCGCGCGTTCACCGAGCTCGGCTTCGACTCGCTCACGGCGGTCGAGCTGCGCAACCACCTCGGCGCGGCCACCGGGCTGCGGCTGCCCGCGACGCTGGTCTTCGACTACCCGACCCCGCTCGACCTGGTCGGCCACCTCGTGGACACGCTCGTCGTGGACGAGCCCGGCGGCGTGGCGCCGCTGCTCGCCGAACTCGGCCGCATCGAGGCGAGCTTCGCCGCGGTCGAGCCCGGCGGCGACGCGGACGACCTGGTCGGCGCCCGCCTGACGGCGCTGCTCACCGCCTGGCGCGACAGCCGCGCCGACGTCGCCGAACCGCAGGCGGCCGACGACCTCGACGCCGCGACGGACGACGAGATGTTCGACCTGCTCGGCAAGGAATTCGGCATCTCCTGACCCGCCGCCCTGCCACACCACTTGCACGACGTTCTCTGGAGTAGAGAAGGCATGGAAAACGAAGACAAGCTGCGGTACTTCCTCAAGCGGGTCACCGCTGACCTGCGCGAGACCCGCCAGCGGTTGCGCGAGGTCGAGGAGGGCGAGCAGGAGCCGGTCGCGATCATCGGCATGAGCTGCCGCTACCCCGGCGGCGTCAACTCCCCCGAGGAGCTGTGGGACCTGGTCGCGGGCGGCCGCGACGGCGTCACGCCGTTCCCCACGGACCGAGGCTGGGGCGATGTCGCCCTGGCCGACCCGGAGGACCCCGACCGGGTCTTCCGCACCGAAGGCGGCTTCCTGCACGACGCCGCCGAGTTCGACCCGGGCCTGTTCGGGATATCGCCGCGCGAGGCCCTGGCCATGGACCCGCAGCAGCGCCTCCTCCTGGAGACCTCCTGGGAGGCGTTCGAGCGGGCCGGGATCGACGCGGCGTCCCTGCGCGGCAGCAGGACGGGCGTGTTCGCGGGCGTCATGTACCACGACTACACGTCACGGCTGCGGTCCGTGCCCGAGGGCGTCGAGGGCTTCCTCGGTACGGGAAGCTTCGGCAGCGTCGCCTCCGGGCGCGTGTCGTACACGTTCGCCCTCGAGGGACCCGCCGTCACCGTCGACACGGCCTGCTCGTCGTCCCTGGTCACGCTGCACCTGGCGGCCCAGGCACTGCGCTCGGGCGAGTGCGGGCTCGCCCTCGCGGGCGGCGTCACCGTGATGGCGACCCCGGACACGTTCATCGGCTTCAGCAAGCAGCGCGGCCTCGCCGCGGACGGCCGGTGCAAGTCCTTCGCAGACAGCGCCGACGGCACCGGCTGGGGCGAGGGCGCGGGCATGCTGCTCCTGGAGCGGCTCTCCGACGCCCGCCGCAACGGCCACCAGGTCCTCGCGGTCCTGCGCGGCTCCGCCGTGAACCAGGACGGCGCGTCCAACGGCCTGACCGCGCCCAACGGCCCCTCGCAGCAGCGCGTGATCCGCCAGGCCCTGGAGAGCGCGGGACTGACCACGGACGAGGTCGACCTGGTCGAGGCGCACGGCACGGGCACCACCCTCGGTGACCCCATCGAGGCGCAGGCCCTGCTCGCCACCTACGGCAAGGACCGCGCCGGCGAGCCGCTGTGGCTGGGCTCGGTGAAGTCCAACATCGGCCACACCCAGGCCGCCGCCGGCGCCGCGGGCGTCATCAAGATGGTCATGGCGATGCGGCACGGCGTGCTGCCGCCGACCCTGCACGTCGACGAGCGCTCCCGGCACGTCGACTGGGCCGCGGGCGCCGTGGAACTCCTCGACGAGGCGCGGCCCTGGCCGGAGACGGGACGGCCGCGCAGGACGGCGGTGTCGTCGTTCGGCATCAGCGGCACCAACGCCCACGTCGTCCTCGAACAGGCCCCGGCGGACGAGGCCGACGACGATGACACCGAGGTCATCGACGGCGAGCCCGTCGCCCCCGTCCTCGCCGACGCGGTGCCGTGGGTCCTGTCCGGCAACGACCCCGCCGCACTGCGCGAGCGCGCCGCCGCCCTCCTGTCCCACGTGGACGGGCAGGGCGGCAAGGCCGCGGCGCGCGACGCGTCGGCCGTGGACATCGGCCACGCGCTCGCCCTGACCCGGACCGCGCTCGAACACCGGGCCGCCGTCGTCGGCGCGGACCGCGCGGAACTGCTGAGCGGCCTCAAGGCCCTGGCCACCGGCGGCGAGGCACCGAACCTGGTGCGCGGCACGGTGGGCAGCCGCGGCAAGCTCGCCTTCCTGTTCAGCGGACAGGGCAGCCAGCGCGTCGGCATGGGGCGCGAACTGTACGGGGAGTTCCCGGAGTTCGCGCGGGCCCTGGACGAGGTCTGCGCACACCTGGACCCGCACCTGGACCGGCCGCTGCGGGACGTGCTCTTCGCCGAGCCGGACACCGAGGCCGCCGCCCTGCTCGACCTCACCACCTACACGCAGCCCGCGCTGTTCGCGATCGAGGTGGCGCTCTACCGCCTCGTCACGGCGTGGGGACTCACCCCGCAGTTCCTCGCGGGCCACTCCATCGGCGAACTGGCCGCCGCCCACGTGTCGGGCGTCTTCACCCTCGCCGACGCCTGCGCGCTCGTCGCCGCCCGCGGCAGGCTCATGGGGGCACTGCCCGAAGGCGGCACGATGCTGTCGCTGCGCGCGGACGAGGACACCGTGCGCCGCCTGATCGCCGAGCACAGCGGCACGGTGGACGTCGCGGCGGTCAACGGCCCCGAGTCCACGGTGGTCGCGGGCGACGCCGACGCGGTCGCCGCCCTCGACGCCGCCTGGCGGGAACAGGGCGGCAAGACCCGCTACCTGAAGGTCAGCCACGCCTTCCACTCCCCGCACGTGGACGCCGTCCTCGCGGACTTCCGCGCCGTCGCCCGCACCCTCACCTACGGCACGCCGAAGATCCCCGTCGTGTCCACGCTGACCGGCGCCGTGCTCTCCCGGGAGCAGGCGCGCGACCCGGAGCACTGGGTACGTCACGTACGCGAAGCCGTGCGGTTCCTGGACGGCGTGCGGTGCCTGCGCGAGCAGGGCGTCACGAACTTCCTGGAGCTCGGCCCCGACGCCGTGCTCACCGCGGCGGGCCGCGACTGCGTCGACGACGCCGCGTTCCTGGTGGCCGCGGCGCGCGCGAACCGCCCCGAGGGCACCGCGCTCACCTCGGCCGTCGCCGCCCTGCACACGCGGGGCGTCGCCCTCGACTGGCGCGCCGTGTTCGCGGGCCGCGGCGCCCGGCGCGTCGACCTGCCCACGTACCCGTTCCAGCGCAGCAGGTACTGGCTGGACACGGGCGCGTACGCCACGGACGTCACCTCGGCCGGGCTGCGCTCCGCCGACCACCCGCTGCTCGGCGCCGTGGTCACCCTCGCCGACGAGGAGGGCGCCCTGCTCACCGGGCGGCTCGCCCTCGACACCCACCCGTGGCTGGCCGACCACACCGTCGGCGGTGTGGTCCTCGTGCCCGGTGCCGCCTTCCTCGAACTCGCCGTCAGGGCGGGTGACCAGGTAGGACTCGACCACGTCGAGGAGCTGACCCTCGCGGCGCCGCTGGTCCTGCCGGAGGACGGCGCGGTGCGGCTCCAGGTGTCCGTCGGGGCCCCCGACGAGTCGGGCCGCAGGACGCTGAACTGCTACGCGCGCGCCGACGACGCACCCGATGGTGACGCGTCCGACGACGAGCCGTGGACGCGGCACGCCTTCGGCACGCTGGCGACGGCTGAGAACACCCCGGGCGCCCCGGTCACTCCGGTCACCCCGGGGGAGGCGTGGCCGCCCGCGGGCGCCGAGCCGGTCGACATCGAGGGCCGCTACGACGAACTCGCCGCGGGCGGACTCGGCTACGGACCCGCCTTCCGCGGCCTGCGCGCGGCCTGGCGCCGCGGCGACGAGGTGTTCGTCGAGGTGGCGCTGCCCGAGCAGGACACCACGGCGGGCGCGCCCTCCTTCGCGCTGCACCCCGCGCTCCTCGACTCCGCGCTGCACGCCATCGGGCTCGGCGACTTCGTCGCCGACACGGAGCGGCTGCACCTGCCGTACTCCTGGCGAGGTGTGAGCCTGCACAGCGGCGGCGCGACCGTGCTGCGCGGACGGCTCTCCCCGGCGGGCACCTCGGGCGTCGCACTCGCCCTGAGCGACGGCACGGGCGCACCCGTCGCCACCGTCGACACCCTGTCCCTGCGGCCCCTGGCGGCGGAGGCGCTGAGCGGCGACCGTCTCGACTCGCTGTTCCGCGTCGACTGGGCGCGGGTACGGCCCGCCCCGGCCACCACGGCCGACTGGGCGGTCCTCGGAGACAGCCCCGACGCCGGCGAACAGGTGCGCTCCTACGCGGACTTGACCACGCTGGCGGCCGAGGACCGGATCCCGGACCTCGTGCTCGCCCCCGTCCCCACCGACACCGACCCCGCGAAGGCGACGCACTGGGCGCTCGCCCTGGTGCAGAGCTGGCTCGCCGACGAGCGGTTCGGCTCGGCGCGCCTTGTGTTCGTCACCGCGGGCGCCGTGGCCACAGGCCCCGACGAGGACGTCACCGACCTGACCGGCGCGCCCGTGTGGGGCCTGGTCCGCGCCGCGCAGGGCGAACACCCCGGCCGGTTCGTCCTCGTCGACGCCGACCAGCCGACGGCCGAGTTCACCGCACTCCCCGCCGCCGTCGAGACCGGCGAGCCCCAACTGGCCCTGCGCGCGGGTGAATTGCGCGCGCCGCGGCTGGTGCGGGCCCGCCCGGAGCAGCCGGAAGGCGCGGGCTTCGGCGACGGCGCCGTACTGGTGACAGGCGCGAGCGGCACGCTCGGCGGTCTGGTCGCGCGACACCTCGTCGTACGACACGGCGTGCGCAACCTGGTCCTGGCCAGCAGGCGCGGCCAAGTCGGCGCGCTGCACGACGAGTTGACCGAACTGGGCGCGGCGGTCACCGCGGTCGCCTGCGACGTCGGTGACCGCGACGCGGTGGCGGAACTCCTCGCCGCCCACCCGGTCACGGCCGTCGTGCACGCGGCGGGCGTCCTGGACGACGGCGTCATCGAGTCGCTGACCCCCGAGCGGATCGACACCGTGTTCCGCCCGAAGGTCGACGCGGCCCGCAACCTGCACGAGCTCACCCGCGACCTCGACCTGTCCGCGTTCGTGGTGTTCTCCTCGGCCGCGGGCACCTTCGGCAACCCCGGCCAGGGCAACTACGCGGCCGCCAACGCCTACCTCGACGCGCTCGCCCAGCACCGCCGCGCCCAGGGCCTGCCCGCGACCTCGCTCGCCTGGGGCCTGTGGGCGGACGACAGCGGCATGACGGGCGACCTCGCGGAGGCCGACCGCGGCCGCCTCACCAGGGCCGGGGTCGCCGCACTCTCGGCCGAGGAGGGCCTGCGCCTCTTCGACGCCGCCCTCGCGCTCCCCTGCGCCGTGGCAGTGCCCATGCGGCTCGACCTGGCGCCGCTGCGGGCGCGCCCCGAGACCGTGCCCCCGCTGCTGCGCGCCCTCGTGCGCACGGCACGCCCCGAAGCCGCCAAGGCCGAGGGCGGACTCGCGGCACGGATCGCGGCGCTGCCCGCGGACGAGCGCCTGCCCGCCCTGCTCGACGTCGTCCGCACCGCCGTCGCCGCCGTGCTCGGCCACGCCTCCGCCGCCGAGGTGGAACCGGAGCGGGCCTTCGGCGAGCTCGGCTTCGACTCGCTCACCGCGGTCGAACTGCGCAACAGGCTCGACGCGGCCACAGGGCTGCGACTGCCCGCGACGCTGGTCTTCGACTACCCGACCCCGCTGGTCCTCGCCGACCACCTGCACACCACGCTGCTCGGCGGCGAAGAGGCCGGCGCGGTGACCCTCCGCACGGCCGCCGCCGACGACGAGCCGATCGCCATCGTCGGCATGGGCTGCCGCTACCCCGGCGGCGTGAACTCGCCGGAAGACCTGTGGCACCTGGTCGCCGACGGCCGCGACGCGGTGTCCGACTTCCCGGACAACCGGGGCTGGAACGTGGAAGGGCTCTACAACCCCGACCCCGAGAAGCTCGGCACCAGCAGCGTCCGGCAGGGTGGCTTCCTCTACGACGCCGCCGATTTCGACCCGGTGTTCTTCGGCATGTCGCCGCGCGAGGCCCTGGCGGTCGACCCGCAGCAGCGCCTCCTCCTCGAAACGTCGTGGGAGGCCGTCGAGCGGGCGGGCATCGACCCGAAGTCCCTGCGGGGCAGCGCCACCGGCGTGTTCGCGGGCGTGATGTACAACGACTACGCCTCCCGGCTCAGCCGCTCCCCGGAGGGCTTCGAGGGACAGCTCGGTCTCGGCAGCTCGGGCAGCGTCGCCTCCGGCCGCGTCTCGTACGTGTTCGGCCTCGAAGGCCCCGCGATGACCGTGGACACCGCGTGCTCCTCGTCGCTCGTGGCGATGCACCTCGCCGCGCAGGCGCTGCGCACGGGCGAGTGCTCGCTCGCGCTCGCGGGCGGTGTGACGGTGATGTCGAGCCCGGCGACGTTCGTGGAGTTCAGCAGGCAGCGCGGCCTGGCCCCCGACGGCCGCTGCAAGGCCTTCTCCGCCGAGGCCGACGGCACCGGCTGGGGCGAGGGCGTCGGCATGCTCGTACTGGAGCGGCTCTCCGACGCGCAGCGCAACGGCCACCGCGTCCTCGCGGTCATGCGGGGATCGGCGGTCAACCAGGACGGCGCGTCCAACGGCCTGACCGCGCCCAACGGCCCCTCCCAGCAGCGCGTCATCCGCCAGGCCCTGGCGAGCGCGGGGCTGACCACGTCCGACGTGGACGTGGTCGAGGCGCACGGCACCGGCACCACCCTCGGCGACCCCATCGAGGCGCAGGCCCTGCTCGCCACCTACGGCCAGGACCGCACCGGCGAGCCGCTGTGGCTCGGTTCGCTGAAGTCGAACGTCGGCCACACCCAGGCCGCGGCCGGTGTCGGCGGCGTGATCAAGATGGTGATGGCGATGCGGCACGGCGTGCTGCCGTCGACCCTGCACGTCTCCGAGCGCTCCCCGCACGTGGACTGGTCGGCGGGCGCCGTGGACGTCCTGACGGAGGCCCGCCCGTGGCCGAAGACGGGACGCCCGTCGCGCGCGGGTGTGTCCTCGTTCGGCGTGAGCGGCACCAACGCACACGTGGTCCTTGAGCAGGCACCCGATGAGGTAGCGGCCGAGGAGCCGTCGGTGTCCGGGCCGGTTCCGCTGCTGCTGTCCGCCCGCACGGAAGCCGCATTGCGTGCGCATGCGGCGCAACTCGCTCCGCTGGTCGGCGAATTCGGGTCTGTGGGTGTGGCGGATGCGCTGTTGTCGCGGTCGGTGTTTGATCACCGGGCTGTGGTGGTGGCGGGTGGTGTGGATGCGTTGGCTGCGGTGGCGCAGGGTGTTGAGTCGGCGCGTGTGGCGGTGGGTGTGGCGCGTCCTGCGGGCAAGGTCGCGTTCGTGTTCCCGGGTCAGGGTTCGCAGTGGCTGGAGATGGGGGTGGCGCTGGCGGAGTCGTCGCCGGAGTTCCGGGCTTCCATGGATGCCTGTGCGGAGGCGTTGGCTCCGCATGTGGACTGGTCGTTGTGGGATGTGCTGTCTGATGCTGAGGCGTTGGAGCGCGTGGATGTTGTGCAGCCGGTGTTGTTCGCGGTGATGGTGTCGCTGGCCGGGTTGTGGCGGTCGTATGGTGTCGAGCCGGATGCCGTGGTGGGTCACAGTCAGGGTGAGATCGCTGCCGCGCATGTGGCGGGCGCGCTGTCGCTGGAGGATGCGGCGCGGGTTGTGGCGTTGCGCAGTCAGGCGATTCTGGCTCTGTCGGGTCAGGGCGGGATGGTGTCGTTGGCGGTGACGGTCGAGGTGGCGCGTGAGCGGATCGCGCGCTGGGAGGGCCGGATTTCCGTCGCGGCGGTGAACGGTCCCGGTTCGGTGGTCGTGGCCGGTGACGCGGATGCTCTGGATGAGCTGATGGAGTCCTGTGCCGCCGATGACGTACGGGCCCGTCGGGTGCCTGTCGACTACGCCTCCCACTCGCCCCATGTCGAGCGCATCGAGGAGACCTTGGCGAGTGTGCTGGCCGGAATCGAACCCCGCGCCGCCGCAGTGCCGATGCTCTCCACCGTCACGGGGGAGTGGCTGACCGGGACCGAGGTCGGTGCCGAGTACTGGTACCAGAACCTGCGGCACACCGTCCGCTTCGAGGACGCCACCCGTGGCCTCCTTGAGCACGGCGTCAGCACGTTCATCGAATGCAGCCCCCACCCGGTCCTGGTGTTCGGCGTGCGCGAGACGCTGGAGGCGCATGACGGCGACGCGGCCGTGGTGGGCACGTTGCGCAGGGACGACGGCGGTCTCGACCGGTTCCTGGTCTCCGCCGCCGAGGCGTACGTCGAGGGTCTGCCCTTCGACTGGCGCGCCCTGGTGCCCGCCGGACGACATGTCGACCTGCCGACGTACCCCTTCCAGCACAAGCGCTACTGGCTGGACGCTCCCCGCGACCTGAGCTTCGACGAAGCGGCCGGGGGTCTCGGCCTCGCGGCCGCGGGCCACCCGCTGCTCGGCGCCGCCGTGGAACTCGCCGACGAGCAGGGCCTGTTGTGCACCGGCAGGCTCGGCACCGACACCCACCCGTGGCTCGCGGAGCACGCCGTCGGGCAGACGGTCCTGCTGCCCGGCACGGCCTTCGCGGAGATCGCGCTCGCCGCGGGCGACAGGATCGGCCTCGACGAGGTGGAGGAGCTGACGCTCGCCGCGCCGCTGCTGCTGCCCGAACACGGCGGCGTACGCCTGCGGGTGACGGTCGGCGGGGACGACGGTTCCGGCCGCCGGACGCTGACCATCGACTCACGGCCGGACGGCCAGGACGCCGACGGCGACTGGACCCGGCACGCCACCGGCTTCCTGACCACCGGAGCGCCCGCGGCCCCGGCATCGTTGACCCAGTGGCCGCCCGCCGAGGCCGAACCCATCGACGTCGACGGCTTCTACGACGGCTTGGAGGAGGCCGGGTTCGTCTACGGACCCGCCTTCCAGGGCCTGCGCGCGGCGTGGCGCGGCGACGACGCCGTGTACGCCGAGCTGGCACTCGGCGAGGACCAGCACAAGGACGCCGCTTCGTTCGGCGTCCACCCCGCGCTCCTGGACGCCGCGCTGCACGCCTGCATGCTCGGCGGACTCGTCGAGGACGCGGGACGGCCCAGGCTGCCGTTCTCCTGGAGCGGCATCCGGTGGCACGCCACCGGTGCCACGACGGCGCGGGTCCGCCTCACGCAGGCCGGACCCGACGCCGTCGCCCTCGAACTGGCCGACGCGCGGGGGAATCCCCTGGCGACGGTCGCATCCCTCGTCCTGCGGCCGATCGCCGCGGACCAGTGGGGTGCACGCCACCGCGACGCGCTGTTCCGGCTGGAGTGGGTGGCCGCACCGACCCGTGCGGCCACCCCTGCTCCCGCCCGCGGTTGGGCGGTCGTCGGTCCTGACGACCTGAAGGCGGGCGCGGGACTCGCCGCGTCCGGCGTCACCGTCGCCGAGCACCGCGACCTCGCGGCGCTCGCAGCGGTCGGAGTGCCCGACGTGGTCCTCGTGCCGTGCGCAGACGACGGCACGGAGCCGGTCGCCGCCGCCCGCGCCACCGCTCTGCACGCGCTGTCGCTGGCCCAGGAGTGGCTGGCAGACGACCGGTTCCTCGGCTCCCGCCTCGTCTTCGTGACCCGCGGGGCCGTCGCCACCGGCCCTGACGAGGACGTGTCCGACCTCGCCGCCGCGACGGTGTGGGGCCTGATCAGGTCCGCCCAGTCAGAGAACCCCGACCGGCTCGCCCTGGTCGACGTGGACGGGCACGACGCGTCCTGGGCGGCGCTGCCCGCCGTCCTCGACGGCGCCCAGGCCGGTGCCGAACCCCAGTCGGCGGTGCGCGCCGGTGACCAGCTGGTGCCGCGCCTGGCACGGCCCGCACCGTCCGCACCTCAGTCCCCGGAGTCCCCTCAGCCCTCGCTCGCGTTCGCGCCCGGCGGCACGGTCCTCGTGACCGGCGCCACCGGGATGATCGGCGGCCTCGTCACCCGGCACCTCGTGGCCGAGTACGGCGTACGGCACCTCGTCCTCGCCAGCCGCAGCGGCGCCGCCGCGCCCGGAGCCGACGCGCTCCGTGCCGAACTCACCGGTCTCGGCGCCGACGTCACGCTCGCCGCCTGCGACGTGACCGACCGCGCCGCGCTCGCCGAGCTGCTCGCCGCGGTGCCCGCCGACCACCCGCTGACCGGCGTGGTGCACTCGGCGGGCGTCCTCGACGACGGCGTACTCGGCTCGCTGACGCCGGAGCGGATCGACACCGTGTTCCGGCCGAAGGTCGACGCGGCCTGGAACCTGCACGAGCTGACCCGTGACGCGGACCTGTCCGCGTTCGTCGTCTTCTCCTCCGCCTCGGGCATCCTCGGCGGCCCCGGCCAGGCCAACTACGCGGCGGCCAACGCGTTCCTCGACGCGCTCGCCCACCGGCGCAGGGCGGCCGGGCTCCCCGCCACGTCACTGGCGTGGGGCCTGTGGGAGTCGGCGAGCGCGATGACCGGCGACATGGCGGAGTCCGACGTGGCACGCCTGTCCCGCTCCGGCGTCGCGGGCCTCACCCAGGAGCAGGGCCTCGCCCTGTTCGACCTCGGCTGCGCGACCGACGACGCGGTCGTGGTGCCGATGCGCCTCGGCCTGAGCGCCCTGCGCGGCGGGCCCGACGAGGTGCCCCCGCTGCTGCGGGGCCTGGTGCGCGCCCGCGCCACCAGGGCGGCGGCCGAGACCGGTACGGAGCCGCTGGCGCGGCGCCTCGCCGGTCTGACCGAGCAGGAGCAGGAGCGTGAACTGCTCGTACTCGTCAGGGACCGGACGGCGGCCGTGCTCGGCTACGAGCCGGACGAGCTCGACGTGTCCGGCGCCCTGACCCAGCTCGGCCTCGACTCCCTGACCGCGCTGCAACTGCGCAACCAGCTCGCGGGCGCGACCGGTCTGCGCCTGCCCAGCACCGTCGTGTTCGACCAGCCGACGGGACCGGCGCTCGCCGCGTACCTGAGGAGCCGTCTCGCCGTGGGGGAGGCGGGCGGCGGCACGGACGCCGCGCCCGCGACCCTGGCGGTCGAGGACACGCTCAACGGCCTGTACCGGCAGGCGATCGACCTCGGCCTGTACGAGGAGGGGTGGCAGCTGGTGATGGCGGCCGCGCTGGTGCGGCCGGTGTTCGAGACGCAGGAGGAGGCACCCACCCTGCCCGCGGTCACGCTGGCGACAGGACCTGGCATCCCGCTGCTGTGCTTCCCGCCGCCGATGGCGCCGTCCGGGCCGCACTACTTCAGCCGGTTCGCCCCCGCCTTCGCGGGCGAGCGGGACGTGACCGTACTGCCCCACCCCGGCTTCGCGCCGGGGGAGCCGCTGCCCGCGAGCCGCGAGGCGATCGTCCGCTTCCAGGTCGAGGCCGTCCGACGCGAGGCGGGCGACCGGCCGTTCGCGCTGCTCGGCTACTCCTCGGGCGGCTGGCTGGTCAACGCGGTCGCCGCCGAGCTCGAACGGCAGGGCACCGGACCGGCCGCGGTGGTGCTCGTCGACACCTACACCGCGACGAACTCCTTCGAGGACCGGCTCGAGGCGGCCCTGCGCGAACGCGGTTCCACCAGCGAGGCGTCCGAGCTGCTGACCGGCGCGCAACTCACCGGCCAGGGCGGCTACGTCCGCGTCTTCGAGGACTGGGAGCCCGGCCCGGTCGAGGCGCCGACGCTCTACGTGCACGCCACCTTCCCGCCGGGGGAGTCGGCCGTACGCGAGACCGAGGACGACTGGCAGCCGGAGTGGCCCTACCCGCACGACGACGCCGACGTCCCCGGTGACCACTTCTCGATCATGGAGGACCACTCCGAGTCGACCGCGCTCGCGGTGCGGGAGTGGCTGGGGGCGGGCCGGGGCAGCAATTCCTGACGCTTCTGAGCGACCAAACCGATTGACCACCGCACGAACGACAGCAGAACGAACGACCGCAGAACGGACGATGTGACATGACAGTTGCCGACAGCAGTGACCTCTGGCTCCGCCGCTACCACCCCGCGCCGGACGCCCCGGCCCGTCTCGTGTGCTTCCCGCACGCGGGCGGATCCGCGAGCTTCTACTTCCCCGTATCGGCCGCGCTCCAGAACGACAGCGACGTGTCGATCCTTCAGTACCCCGGCCGCCAGGACCGCAGGAACGAACCGCTCGTGGACGACATCGGTCAACTGGCCGACCGGATAGCCCCCTTGATGGCGCCGCTCTTCGACCGCCCCGTCGTGTTCTTCGGGCACAGCATGGGCGCGATCGTCGCGTACGAGGTCGCGCGGCGGCTCCAGGACAGCGGCCACACGCCCGCGAGCCTCTTCGTGTCCGGCAGGCGCGCCCCGTCGACGCACCGCGCGGAGAAGGTCCACCAGCGGGACGACGACGGGCTCATGGCCGATGTGAAGGCGCTCAGCGGCACCGACACCCAGGTCCTCGGCGACGAGGAGATCCTGCGGATGGTGCTGCCCGCCATCCGCAGCGACTACCGGGCCATCGAGACGTACGGCACCGAGAACGGCACCGTCGACAGCGCGATCACCGCCCTGATCGGCGACAAGGACCCGAAGTCGACGGTCGAGGAAGCCGACGCGTGGCGGGCCCACACGACGGGCGACTTCCGCCTCCAGGTGTTCGACGGGGGCCACTTCTTCATCAGCTCCCGCGCTCCGGAGGTGATCGAGGTGCTGCGCGAGGGGCTGCGCGGCTCCGTCGCCGTCGGCTGAGCACGTAGAGCGCGGCGGCGGGGGCCGGACGATGTGGTCGTCCGGCCCCCGCCGCGCGGTCGGTGGCGTCAGCCGGGTACGTGGATTTCCTGCCACTGCTCCAGAGTCATCGCGTACTCGACGGTGCGCAGGTCGGACCCCGGCGGCAACTCGTCGGCGTCCGTGAGGAATTCACGGACGTGCCGCAGTCCGAGACCGGTGAGCGTCGCGTGCGACGCGGTGTTGGCCGCGGCCGACATGGCGCAGATCCGGGTCAGCCCGAGGTCGTCGAACCCGTGCCGGAGCAGCTCACGAGAGCCCTCGCTGCCGAGCCCCTGCCGCCAGAGGCGCCGCAGTATCTTGAACCCGAGTTCACCCTCTCCCGGCGCCGGCTCCTCGTCGTGGCCACCCGGCGGCCGCAGCAGCCAGTACCCGGCGAAGTCCCCCTCGACGAACCCGGCCCAGTACCCGAGGCCCGGGGCGCGGTCCGCGTCGGCGAGGTTCCCCCGGAGCGCCGCCTCCACCTGCTCGCGGTGGCGGGCACCGCCCAGGTGACGCATCACCTCCGCGTCGGCGTCGAGCTCGAGCTGATATTCCAGATGCGCGTCGGTCAGCGGGGTCAGCCGGAGCCGCTCGGTGCGCAGGATCACTTGGTGCATGGCGCTGAGCATCTCAAACGGCAAGTTGAGTGATCAAGGAAAATCTGTCCCATTTCGAGTGTGCCCGCAGCACGCTCACGCGCGCGGGCGCGGAGCGCCGCCGCGTGCGTCCGTCGAGCACCTCGCGCACCCCGGCGATAAGGTGATCATCATCAGCTACGCCCAGGTCGAGGACGCCGAGGCGCGGGTGCCCAGGGTGTGAGGAGAGTTCGATGACCGAGATCAAGGACGACCGGGCCCGGGGTGTACTCGAAGCACGCGAAGGCGGTGAAGTCGTCGGCCACATCGTCTACTTCATGTTGGACGCGCCCGAGGCCGCGCTCGTGCCGGTGCACACCGAAGTGGCGTCCGCGCACGAGGGCAAGGGCATCGCGGGGGCGCTGGCCGCCGAGCTGTACGCCCTCGCCGAGCGGGAGGGTCTCGCGGTCGCGCCCCTGTGCCCGTACGTCGTGAAGTGGGCCGAGCGCCACCCCGACCAGGCGCCCGCCGCGTCCGACGCGCTGCTCAGGGCCGCCCTGGACAAGGTCAGGACGGATCCGTCGGCATGGTGACGCTGGGTCTTCTGCACACGTCGCAGGTGCATGTGCCGGTCTTCGACGCCTTGCGCGACGAGCACCGGCCCGGGCTCGAACTGCGCCACTACGTGGACGAGTCGCTTCTCGAACGCGCGCGGCAGGAGGGCCCGGACGCGGTCGCCCCCGACGTGCGGGCCGCGCTCGAACAGGCCGTGGCGGCCGGGGCGGGTGCCGTGCTGTGCACCTGCTCCACCATCGGTGGCGTCGCCGAGGCCGTCGGCGCGGGCGGCGTTCCCGTGCTGCGCGTCGACCGGCCGATGGCCGCGGAAGCGGTCGCCGCGGGGCGCCGGATCGTCGTCCTTGCCACGGTCGAGTCCACGCTGGGCCCCACGGTGGCACTCGTCGAGGAGGAGGCGCGGCGGGCCGGACGCGCCGCCGAGGTGCGCCCCGTCCTGGTGGAGGGCGCCTGGGAACTGTTCGGGGCGGGCGATGCTGATGGGTACGCGCGTTCGATCGCGCAGGCCGTCGCGGCGGTCGACGACGCCGACGCGATCGTGCTCGCGCAGGCGTCTATGGCGGTGGCGGAGGATCTCGTGCGGGAGGCGAGGGGAGCGCGGGGGGCAGGGGGAGCGGGGGCATCCGTGCTGTCCAGCCCCGGGCCCGGGTTCGCGGCGGCGGCGCGGTTGGTGTGACGGTTCGGCCGGTGGCGCGGGCAGGGACGCGGGCCGGGAGGCGGTCCGGTGCGCTCGTCCGCGTGTGCCTGCCCGCGTGTGCTCGTCCGCGTGCGCTCGCCTGCTCGGGCTCGCCTCCGCGCGGGCCTGGTCGAATGAGACCGGAACGCTGTCCGGTGCGCCCGCCCGCATACGCCTGCCCGCATACGCCCTCCCGTGTGTGTTCGGTTGAGCCGGATCGGTCGCGTGCGCTCGCCTGCTCGGGCTCGCCTCCGCGCGGGCCTGGTCGAATGAGACCGGAACGCTGTCCGGTGCGCCCGCCCGCATACGCCCGCCCGCATACGCCCTCCCGCGTGTGTTCGGTTGAGCCGGATCGGTCGCGTGCGCTCGCCTGCCCGGGGTCGCCTCCGCGCGGGTCCGGTCGAATGAGGACCGCGCTCGCCCGCCCGCCCGGGACCGGTCGCGTGCGCCCGCCCGGGCTCGATCGCGCGGCCCCAGCCGAATGAGGGCCTGGACGCTGTCCGGTGCGCCCGCCCCGCGCAGGCCCGCCCCGCGTAGGCCCGCCCCGCGTAGGCCCGCCCCGCGTAGGCCCGCCCCGCGCAGGCCCGCTCCAATGATGGAACGCTTGGGAGCGAGGGCCTCGGGTACGCGGGGGTGAGGCCGACTGAACCACTGGCTGGAGGACCGCAATGACCCATCCGTATCCCGATCCCGCGCCGCCGAAGCCGCTGCCCGACCCGGACCGGCCCTTCCCCGACCCGGATCCCGTGCCGCGGCCCGAGCCGCTGCCCTCGCCCGAGCCGTCGCCGATCCCGCAGCCGCCGGGCCCCGAGCCGACGCCCGAGCCGCAGCCGGGACCACTCTCCTGACGATGTGCCCGGGCCGTCGAAGGGACGGCCGGGCAGGCGCGGGCGGAGGCCGGTAGGGCAGGCCCCCGCCCCGCGGCGCGCTCCCGGCGTAGCGTGGTTCGCCCGAGCCCGCGTACCGAGGAGGAGCCGCCCGTGCCCCATTTCGACCTGCCTCTCGATGAACTGCGCCGCTACCGGCCCGAGTTGACCGCGCCCGACGACTTCGACGCCTTCTGGGAGAAGAGCCTCCTCGAAGCGCGTCAGTTCGACCTTGACGCACGGTTCGAGCCCGTGCGGCTGCCCCTGCCGGGTGTGCGTGTGTTCGATGTGACGTATGCGGGGTTCGGCGGGCACCCCATTAAGGGATGGCTGATTCTGCCCGCGGGGGCCACGGCCGACGAACCCTTGCCCGCCGTCGTCGAGTACATCGGATACGGAGGCGGGCGCGGCCTCCCGCACATGCATCTGCTGTGGGCCGCCGCCGGGTTCGCGCACTTCGTGATGGACACCAGGGGGCAGGGCAGCGGGGGACCGGCGCAGGGCGACACCCCCGATCCGGTGGGCAGCGGGCCCGCCCACCCCGGGTATCTGACCCGCGGCATCGAGGACCCGCACGAGTACTACTACCGACGCGTCTTCGTCGACGCGGTGCGGGCGGTCGACGCGGTCCGCGCCCACCCCCTGGTGGACTCCGCACGGATCGCCGCGCTCGGCGCGAGCCAGGGCGGCGGCATCACCCTCGCGGTCGCCGGACTCGTCCCCGGCCTCACCGCCATCGCGCCCGACGTGCCGTTCCTCTGCGACTTCCCGCGCGCGGCCACCCTCACCGACCGGCCCCCGTACAGCGAGATCGGGCTCTATCTGAAGGCGCGCAGGGGCGGCGAGGAGCGGGTCTTCCAGACCTTGTCGTACTTCGACGGCGTGCACTTCGCGGCCCGGGGCCGGGTGCCCGCGCTGTTCTCCGCGGCGCTGCAGGACCAGACGTGCCCGCCCTCGACGGTGTTCGCCGCCTTCAACGCGTACGCGGGAAGCGAGCGTTCGATGGAGGTGTACTCCTTCAACGATCACGAGGGCGGCGGCCCCTACCAGCAGGGAGTGCAACTCCGGTGGCTGTCGGACCACGTGAGGCAGTGAGACGTTCAACTCCAGTCCCGTGTCGCGGTCTTGTCAGCCCTTTGCGGACCCGCTAGCTTGCGGGCTTGTCGTGTGTCCGAGGTGTGCAATCCGTGATGACGTGTGTCTGAGGGGGCTCCCATGGCCGTACGTGGTCGGCACCGCCGGTATCAGCCGAACCGCATCAACCGCGCGTCGCTGACCGTCACGGCGGGCGGTGCGGGCATGGCGCTCCCGCTGACCGTCGCGGGCACCGCGGGCGCGGCCGACGTCGACACCTGGAACAAGGTCGCGGCCTGCGAGTCCACCAGCAACTGGAGCATCAACACCGGCAACGGCTTTTACGGCGGGCTGCAGTTCACGCAGTCCACGTGGGAGGCGTACGGCGGCACGGCCTACGCCTCGCGCGCCGACCGGGCCACCAAGGCCCAGCAGATCGCCGTCGCCGAGAAGGTCCTCGGTGCGCAGGGCCCCGGCGCCTGGCCGGTCTGCTCGGCCAGGGCGGGCCTGACGCGCGGCGGCGGCACCCCGGACGTGACAGCGGACGTGACCCCGGCCGTCACGCCGAAGAAGGCGCAGACGAAGCCGAAGCGTGACGTCAGGGACGTCAAGCCGGAGGTGACCCCGCAGTCCGCAGCGGGCAGCGCCGAGATGTACAAGGTGGTGCGCGGCGACACCCTCTCGGGGATCGCCACCGACCGTCGGGTCAGGGGCGGCTGGCAGCAGCTGTACGAAACGAACCGCCGCGTCATCGGCGGCGACCCCGACCTGATCACGCCCGGGCAGCGGCTCTCCGTGCACGGCGGCGGCCAGGGCAAGCGGCCCGCGTCCGACGCCACGGCACGTGAGCGGGAGAAGGCCAAGGAGCGGGCCGAGGACCGGGCGAAGGAGCGGGCCAAGGACGCGGCTCGGGAGAAGGCCAGGGAGAAGCCCAAGGAGAGTCACAGGGAGAAGCCCAAGGAAAACCACAAGGAGCAGGCCAGGCCCGCCACTTCGGCCGCCGCCTTCGCACCCGTGGCCGCCTCTCCCAGCACGCCCTACCGCGCGGCGGGCGGCTCCTGGTCGAAGGGCTATCACACGGGCGTCGACTTCCCCGTGACCACCGGCACTTCGGTGAAGGCGGTCGCCGCGGGCCAGGTCGTCTCGGCGGGCTGGGGCGGCAGTTACGGCTACCAGGTGGTCATACGGCACGCGGACGGCAAGTACAGCCAGTACGGCCACCTCTCCGCGCTCTCCGTGAAGGCCGGTCAGAAGGTGGGCGCCGGGCAGCGCATCGCACGCTCCGGTTCCACGGGCAACAGCACGGGCCCGCATCTGCACTTCGAGGTGCGGACGGGGCCCGGCTTCGGTTCCGACATCGACCCGCTGGCGTACCTGCGGGCACGGGGCGTGCGCATCTGACGCTGTCCCGCCGCCCGGCAGGGTCCGGTCAGGACCCGATCCGCTGCCCCTTGTGCAGCGGATGCCGGGTCAGCGTGCCGCGGCGCGTCCGGAGCATGGCGTGCTGCGCGGGGAGCGCGGGCAGCGGGTTCACCGGCGGCCTCGGAACGGGCGCGGAGGCCCGGCCGGGAGCGTCCTGCGACGCACCCTCACCGGCGTCGGCGGTCCGCATCGGCACGGTGTCCGCGGTGGCCGTCGGCGCGGCGTCCCGCGAGGCCGCGGACGCGGTCTCCGGCGCCGTCACCGGGGCCTCGGCCACCGTCACGCTCCGCACCGCGACGGTGTCCCCGAGCCGCTCCGTGGTCAGCAGGATCAGGCCGCCCGCGGCGACGACACCGCAGCCGAGCGCGATGACCGTGCCCGCGGTGCCGTAGCGGAAGGATTCACCGAACAGTGTGAGACCGACGGCCGCGGCGACGACCGGGTTCACGACCGTCACCGTCGACAGCGGCGCCGCGAGTCCGGCGCCCCGGTAGGACGCCTGCGAGATCAGCACACCGGCCGCCGCGAGCACCGCGATCACACCGAGGCTCGGGAGCTGCTCGACCAGCGCGACGTCCCGGTCCCAGTCGACCGCCACGCTCTTGGTGAACACCGAGGCGATGCCGAACGCCGCACCGGCCGCGCAGGCGAGCAGCACGCTGCGCACCACCGGGTGACGGTGCACCGCGTGCGCGGCCACCATCAGGGCCAGCACGCCGCCGCCGGTGATGAGCGCGAGCATCATGCGCTCGGCCGCGTCCAGGGTCCCGGAACCGGAGGTCGAGGTGAGGGAGAGCAGTCCGGCGAGGCCCACCGTCGCCATGATCGCGCCGCGCCACGCGGTGGCCCCGGCCTTGCGGCGTACGAAGAGTGCCGCCATCGGCAGGGCGAAGACGATGGTCAGGGCGCCCAGCGGCTGTACCAGGCTGAGCGGGCCGTAGGCGAGGGCCACCACGTGCAGGAGCGCGCCCAGGCCGTTGAGACCGATGGCGGTCCACCAGATGCCGCGGCGCAGCGGTGCGTACCGCCGGTCCGGGGTGGACGTCGCCACGCGCTCCTGGAGGATCGCACCGCCCGCGTACGCCACGGCGGAGACGAGGGAGAGCGCCACGGACAGCGCGAGGGCACTCATGAGGTGCTCCGCGGTGTGCGGTACGCGCGGTGATCCCGGCGGGACGAACGATCGGCTTCCATGCATACAACGATGCCTCGCGAAGCGGCTCACGTCGTCGTACCTGAGCAGGCAATGGGTCCTACTCCCGATGGAGTACGACCAGGCCTGAGTCCTCCCCTGGAGGGGGTACCCCCTAGGGACGGAAGTGGCGGACCCGGAGACCGCGGGCCCGCCGGGACTTGCTGTACTGCTGTCGTGACCACCCACATCGACCTGGCAGAACTCGGCTCCGTCGGCGGTTTCTTCGCTCTGCGCGAGGGGCTGCCGATCGTCAGGGGTACCGCTCCGTTCGCGCAGGTGTACGCAGCGGCACCGACACCCCCTTACCCGCCGGTAGGAACGGCCCGCGCCGAGCCCCCCGAGGGCCCCGGCCGCGATCCCCTCGCCTTCCGCGTCGACAAGGTCGGGCGGCGGCTCGGAGCGCCCGAGGAGCGCATCGCGGTGTCCGTGGCCCAGCTCGGGCTCGCGGCCCGCCTGTGGTCCGTGACGCTGGGCTCCGCCGCCCTGTACGGCGCCGTGCCCGACCTCGACCCGGCGCTGCTGCGCTGGGACGCCGACGGCACCTCGCCCGACGACCTGTGGCTGACGGAACTGCGCCTCCTGCCCGGCGACCCCGGCACCATCAGGGACGTCGTGCAGCACGGACACCTGGCGCCGCTGTCGGCCGCGCTGCGCGCCCGGTACCGGATCTCCGCCGGGCTGCTGTGGGGCAACGCGGGCTCCGCGCTCGCGGGCGCCGTGCGCGAACTGCACGCCTGGGCGGCGCGCACCGGCCGCGCCGACGTGGGGGAGCGGGCGCTCGACCTCGCCGCCGCGCTCTTCGACCACCCCGCACTGCGCGGCACGGGCACGCTCGAAGGCACCGCCTTCCGGCGCCGTAGTTGTTGCCTCTACTACCGGTGCCCCACGGGCGGTGTGTGCGGCGACTGTTGCTTCGAACGGCCGCCGCAGCGGTCTTCCCCCGGGGCGTCGTCTGGGTGACCATGAGGGGAGCGCGGCCGACCTCAGGCGGACGACGGAGGGTTCTACGTGAAAGTGGGACTGCTCACCCGGGAGTACCCGCCCGATGTCTACGGCGGAGCGGGCGTCCATGTCGAGTTCCTCGCGCGGGAGTTACGCTCCCTCGCCGATGTCGATGTGCACTGCTGGGGAGAGGGCGGGGAGGCCGACGGCGTCCGGCGGCACCAGTCCTGGCCCGCGCTCGACGGCGCCAACGACGCGCTGCGCACCTTCTCCGTGGACCTCTCGATGGCCGCGGCCCTCACCGGGTGCGACCTCGTCCACTCCCACACCTGGTACGCCAATCTCGCCGGTCACGTCGGCAAGCTCCTGCACGGCATCCCGCACGTGCTGACCTGCCACTCCCTTGAGCCCCTGCGGCCCTGGAAGGCGGAGCAGCTCGGCGGCGGCTACGCCCTGTCGAGCTGGGCCGAGCGCACGGCGGCCGAGGCCGCGGACGGGGTCGTCGCGGTGTCGGGCGCCATGCGCGACGACATCCTGGCCTGCTATCCGGCCATCGACCCGGCCAAGGTGCGCGTCGTCCACAACGGCATCGACACCGACCTGTACCGGCCCGACCCCGGCACGGACGTCCTGGCGCGGCTTGGCATCGACCCCGGCCGCCCCTACGTGCTCTTCGTCGGCCGCATCACCCGGCAGAAGGGCGTCCCCCATCTGCTGCGCGCCGCACGGCAGTTGGACCGTGACGTACAGCTCGTGCTGTGCGCGGGAGCGCCCGACACCCCGGAGATCGACGCGGAGTTCCGCACGCTCTTCGAGGAGCTCAGCCGCACCCGCGCGGGCGTGCGGTGGATCCCGCAGATGCTGCCGCGCCCCGACATCGTCCAACTCCTCACCCACGCCGCGGTGTTCGCCTGCCCCTCGGTGTACGAACCACTCGGCATCGTCAACCTGGAGGCGATGGCCTGCGGCACCGCCGTCGTCGCCTCGCGGGTCGGCGGCATCCCCGAGGTGGTCCAGGACGGCACCACGGGGCTGCTCGTGCCCTACGAGCACAAGGACCCCGAAGGGTTCGAACACGACCTGGCGCTCCTCCTGAACAGGGTCGCCACCGACCCGGAGCGGGCCGCGGCGATGGGCGGCGCCGGGCGCTACCACGTGGTCAGGGAGTTCGGCTGGGACGCGATCGCCCGGCGCACGGTCGAGGTGTACGAGGAGATCCTGCACGCCGACAGTTAGCCCACAAGTAGGAGGCCGGGATGCGCGGTGGACCTTCGGTGCTGGGAATCGTGCTCGCGGGCGGGGAGGGCAAGCGGCTGATGCCGCTCACCGCCGACCGCGCCAAACCCGCCGTCACGTTCGGCGGGACGTACCGCCTCGTCGACTTCGTCCTGTCCAGCCTCGTCAACGGCGACATCCTGCGCATCTGCGTCCTGACGCAGTACAAGTCGCACTCCCTGGACCGCCACGTGACGACGACCTGGCGCATGTCCAGCCTGCTGGGCAACTACGTCACCCCCGTGCCCGCCCAGCAGCGCCTGGGACCACGCTGGTACTCGGGCAGCGCCGACGCCATCCTGCAGTCCCTCAACCTCGTCCACGACGAACAGCCCGACTACATCGCGGTGTTCGGCGCCGACCACGTCTACCGCATGGACCCGCGGCAGATGCTCAAGCAGCACATCGAGAACGGCGCCGCGGTGACTGTCGCGGGGATCAGGGTGCCGCGCGCCGACGCCTCCTCCTTCGGCATCATCACGCCCGCGCGCGACGGGACGAAGGTCGAGCGCTTCCTGGAGAAGCCGACCGACCCGCCGGGCCTGCCGGGATCCCCGAACCAGGTCTACGCCTCCATGGGCAACTACCTCTTCACCACCAAGACCCTCGTCGACGCCCTCCAGCAGGACGCCGAGGACCCGGACTCCGTGCACGACATGGGCGGTTCCATCCTGCCGCTGCTCACCGAGCGCGGCCTCGCCCAGGTGTACGACTTCGACGAGAACCACGTGCCGGGCGAGACCCCGCGCGACCACGGCTACTGGCGTGACGTCGGCAGCCTCGACTCGTACTACGAAGCGCACATGGACCTGATCTCCGACCACCCCGTCTTCAACCTGGACAACCGGCGCTGGCCCATCTACACCCACCCGGGCGGCCTGCCGCCCACCAAGTTCTGCGCGGGCGGCATCGCGGGGGAGTCGATCGTCAGCCCCGGCTGCGTCATCCGCGGCCAGGTCACCCGCTCCGTCCTCTCGCCCGGCGTCAGCGTCGAGGAGGGCGCGGTCGTGCAGGGCTCCGTGCTCCACGACAGCGTGCGGGTGGGGCGCGGCGCGGTGGTGCGGGGCGCCGTGCTCGACAAGAACGTCGACGTACCGCCGGGGGCGACGATCGGGGTCAATCCGGAGCGGGACGAGGAGCTCTACACCGTGTCCAAGGGGGGCGTGATCGCGCTGGGGAAGGGGCAGATCGTGCCCGGCTGAGGCGGGAACGGGAACGGCGGCGAGGGCGAGGGCGGGAGCAGGGGGGGCGGCTCAGGATCAGAGCACCCGCCGCCTGCGGCCCAGCCACGTCTGTGCCATCACCACCACCGCCAGGAACGCGCCGCTGACCACCTGCTGGTACGCCGAGTCCAGCGAGCCGATCTGGTTGATCACGTTCTGGATCACCTTCAGGAGCAGCACCCCCACCAACGACCCGCTGATGAAGCCGAATCCGCCGGTGAGCAGCGTGCCGCCGATGACGACCGCGGAGATCGCCTCCAGCTCCATGCCGGAGCCGAGGATCGTCACCCCGGAGACCAGCCACGCCGCGTTGAGCGCGCCCGCGAGGCCCGCGCAGAGGCCCGACAGGGTGTAGACCGCGATCTTCGTACGGGCCACCGGCGCGCCCATCAGGGCCGCCGCGTCCTCGTTGCCGCCCACCGCGTACACGTACTGCCCGAAACGGCTGCGCCGCAGCGTCACCGCGCCCGCGACGAACAGGGCGAGGGTGATCCACACGGGTACGCCGATGCCGAGCGCCTCGCCCTGGCCGAGCTTCGCGAAGAACGAGTCCTTGTCCACCAGGTACGTCCGGGAACCCTCGTCCGTGACGGCGAGGAGAATGCCGCGCGCGCCCAGCATCGCCGCCAGCGTCACGATGAAGGGCGCGAGCCGGGAGCGGGCGATGAGCAGGCCGTTGACCAGGCCGATCAGGGCGCATACGGCGAGCGGGAGCAGGAGCGCCACGGCCGTTCCGTACTGGGACCCCCACGCGGCGAGGACCCCGCCGAGCGCGAACAGCGAGCCGACCGACAGGTCGATGCCACCGGTGATGATCACGAACGTCATGCCGAGCGCGACGACCGCGAGGAACGCGGACGACACCGCCATGTTGCCCAGGTTGTCGGTCGTCAGGAACGTGTCGAAGCTCAGTGACGCGGCGGACACCGCGACGATCAGCGTGACCAGCGCGCCGTGCTGCTGGGCCAGGGCGCTCAGGCGTTCGGCGCGGGCGGGGCCCGTGGCCTCGTCCTGCCAGGACGGTGCGGGCGCGGTGGCGGTGGGAGGCACGGCGTCCGTCGGGGTGTTCGTGGGCGTGGTCATCGCTTGACCCTTTCGCGGGCCGCGTAGACGGCGAGGATGATCACCACGGCCTGGGCGATCTGCGTCCACGACGGGGGCAGGTCGTGCTTGATGAGCGTGGCGGTGAGCAGTTGGATGAGGACCGCGCCCGCGACGGTGCCGCCGATGCGGACGCGGCCGCCGCTCAGCGGGGTGCCGCCGACGACGACCGCGGTGATCGCGGAGAGTTCCATCAGGGTGCCGAGCGAGGTCGGGTCGCTCGCGGTCAGACGTGCGGTGGCGAGGACGCCCGCGATGGCCGCGAGGGCGCCGGAGGCGACGTACACGAGGATCAGGACGCGGCGCACGGGGAGGCCGGCCAGGCGGGCCGCGGGGCGGCTGTCGCCGATCGCCAGGAGCTGGCGGCCGAAGGTGGTGCGGCGCACGACGAAGGCGACGAGGAGGGTCAGGGCCGTGGCGATCAGTACGAGGTAGGGGATGCCGAGGAGGTCGCCCGAGCCGAGGGCGGCCATGCCCGGGTCGTGGACGTCCTTGAGCTGGGGGAGAAGGACGAGGGCGATTCCTCGTCCCGCGACCATCAGGGCGAGGGTCGCGACGATGGGCTGCACGCCGATGAACGCGATGAGTGCGCCGTTCGCGACGCCCACGGCGGCGCCGCCCAGGACGGCGGCGGCCAGCGCCATCCAGATGCCGTAGCCGAGGTAGAGCGAGATGAGGGAGGTCGACAGTGCCATGACGGAGCCGACGGAGAGGTCGACGCCCTCGCTGCCGATGGCCAGGGCCATGCCGAGGGCGACGATCAGGACGGGGGCCACCTGGACCGCCTGGGTGCGGAAGTTCTCGGTGGAGAGGAAGTGCGGGGTGAAGAGGATGTTGACGATGAGGAGGGCGGCGACGCCCAAGTAGACTCCGTATTCCTGGAGTTGGCGGCGCAGGCGGTCTCGGTCCGTGGCCTTCGTGCGGGGCACTGCCAGGTCGGTCGTCATGCGGGCTCCGTCGTCGCTATGGCGCGCAGGAGGTTCTGCTCGGTGACCTCGGGGCCGGTCAGTTCCGCCACCGTCTCGCCGTCCTTGAGCACCACCACGCGGTCCGAACCCTCGATCAGCTCCTCGGTGTCCGAGGAGATCAGCAGGACGCCGAGGCCCTGCTCGGCCAACTCGTCGATGAGTGACTGGACTTCGGCCTTCGCGCCGATGTCGATGCCCCGGGTCGGCTCGTCCAGGAGGAGGACCTTGGGGTGCATCGCGAGCCAGCGGGCCAGCAGGACCTTCTGCTGGTTGCCGCCGGACAGTTCGCCGACCTTCTGGTGCGGGCTCGACGCCTTGATGCGCAGGCGTCTGATGAAGGTGTCGACCAGTTCGTCGATGCGCCTCTCGTCCACCAGGCCGAAGCGGGACAGGCGGGGGAGCGCGGCCAGGGCGATGTTCTCGCGGACGGAGAGGCCGGGGACGATGCCCTCGGCCTTGCGGTCCTCGGGGAGCAGGCTGATGCCCGCCCGGATGGCGGCGGGCGTGCTGCCGGTGCGGATGCGCTCGCCCGCGATCGTGACACGGCCGGAATCGGTCGGCAGGGCCCCGGCGATCGCCTTCGCCGTCTCGCTGCGGCCCGAGCCGAGCAGGCCGCCCAGGCCCACCACCTCCCCGGGACGGATCGTGACCGATACGTCGTGCAGATGGTGACTCACCGTCAAGTTCTCGGCCACGAGTACGGGTTCGGTCTCGGTGTCGTGGGTGCCCGTGAAGTTCGTCAGGCCTTCTTTCCGTACGGTTTCGATCTCCCTGCCCAGCATCAGTGCCACGAGCCGCAGCCGGTCGAGGTCGGCCAGGGCGCCGTTGTGCACCACCTTGCCGTCCCGCAGCACGGTGACGGTGTCGCATATCTCGTACAGCTCGTCCAGGCGGTGGCTCACGTAGATCACCGCTATGCCGCGTTCGCGCAGCGTGCGGATCACCCCGAAGAGGGTGCGCACCTCGCGTGGTTCCAGGGAGGACGTGGGCTCGTCCATCACCACGACGCGCGCGTCGACCGAGGCGGCGCGGGCCAGGGCCACCATCTGCTGGGCGCCCACGCCCAGTTCGCGCAGGGGGCGCCGGACGTCGACGGTGACGCCCAGGTCGCGCAGGGCCTCCTCGGCGTCGCGGTGCATGCGGCTGAAGTCGATCAGGCCGAGGCGGCCGCGCGGCTCGCGGCCCAGGAAGAGGTTGCGGGCCACGCTCATCAGGGGGACGAGGTTGACCTCCTGATAGATGGTGGAGATGCCCGCGTGCTGGGCGTCGAGCGGGGTCGTGAAGCGGGCGGGAGTGCCGTTGTACGTCAACTCGCCCGTGTCGGGGGCGTAGACGCCGGTCAGGACCTTGATCAGGGTGGACTTGCCCGCCCCGTTCTCGCCGATGAGGGCGTGCACCTCGCCCGCGCGTGCGGTGAAGTCGACCTCGTCCAGGGCGCGTACGCCGGGGAACGTCTTGGATACCGCCTTAGCTGACAGCATGTCAGTACGCCTTGGCGAGGTCCGACTTGGCGTTGTCCTTGGTGTACGCGCTGTCCTTGATGACGATGTCCTGGCCGACCTTCTTGCCTTGGGTGAAGTCGTCCAGGGTCTGGAAGGCGAGCGGGCCGAAGCGGGGGTTGGACTCGATGACGCCGTCGATCCAGCCGTCCACGATGCCGCGCACCGCGCCCTTGGTGCCGTCGATCGTCACGATCTTCACGTCGCCGGCCGTCTTGCCCGCGCCCTTGAGGGCGTTGACAGCGCCGAGGCCCATCTCGTCGTTCTCGGCGTAGATTCCGGTGATGTCAGGCTTCGACTGGATCAGCTGCTCGGTGACCTGCTGGCCCTTCTCGCGGGCGAACTCGCCGGTCTGCTTGAAGACGACCTTCAGGTCGGGTGCCTTCTCCTTGATGCGGTCCTCGAAGCCCTTGGTGCGCTCGGTGGTGACGTTGTTGCCCGCCGCGCCGAGGAGGATCGCGATCTTGCCCTTGCCGCCCGTGGTCCTGATCATCTGGTCGGCCGCCCGCTTGCCCTGTTCGACGAAGTCGGAGCCGATGAACGAGACGTAGTCCTTGCAGGCGGTCGCGTTGATCTTGCGGTCGATGGTGACGATCGGGATGTGCTTGGCGCCCGCCGCACGCAGCACGGGCTCCCAGCCGTCGGAGTTCAGCGGCGCGATGACCAGCAGGTCCGCGCCCTTGGCGATGAGGTCCTGGACGTCGCTGATCTGCTTGGAGAACTGTGACTGGGCGTTGGCCGTGAGGAGTTCGACGCCGCGCTTGTCGGCCTCGGCCTTGAGGGAGGCCGTCTCGGCGATGCGGAACGGGTTGGCTTCCTTCTCGGACTGCGAGAAGCCCACGGTCGCGTCCTTGAGATCGAGTTTCTTGCCGCCGTAGGCGCCTATCGCGCAGGTCTTGCCGCCCTGCTCCGAGACGGCCTGGCCCGCGTCACCGCCCGCGGCGCTCTTGTCGTCGGATGCGTCGTCCTCCGACTTGGCGCACCCGGCGGTGAGGGCGAGGCTCGCGGCGAGGCCGACGGCGAGCAGGGTCCTGGCTGAGGTACGGAGGATGATCGGCTTCATGGAGTCCCCAAAAACGGCACGGCCCCGGCACTGAGAGCGCTCACGGCAGGATCGGCACTTGCGGTCAACTCGCGGTACGGGGAGCTTTTTACATCGTTGAAAGTGGGCTGTAAACCCTCCGCGCAGCGGCCGCGGCGTCCGCGCTCAGCGGCGTCCGAGCGTGCTCTCGCGCTCCACCAGGCGGAATTCCGCGGTGATTTCGCGTCCGCCGGGTTCGGCGGGGGTGGCCAGACTGCGCAGCAGCGACTCGACCGCGAGCCGCGCGATGGCCCGCTTGTCCGGCGCGACCGTGGTGAGCGTGACCGCCCCGAACTGCCCCTCGGCGATGTCGTCGAAGCCCACCACCGCGACGTCCCACGGCACCCGAAGACCCCGCTCGTGCAGCACCCGCATCGCGCCGATCGCCACCAGGTCGTTGTACGCGAACACGGCGTCGGGCCGCACCCCCGCGTCCAGCATCCGCGCCATGGCCTTGGCGCCGTCCCACCGGTCCCAGCCGCCGACCGGGCCCACCAGGCTCTCGGGCGCCGCGATCCCGGCGGCCGTCAACTCCTCGCGCCAGCCCGCGAGGCGCAGGTGGGCGGGGCGGTTCGCGGAGTCCGTGCGGGCGCCGAGGAAGGCGATGCTGGTGCGGCCGCGGCCGATGAGGTGGCGCACCGCTGTGCGGGCCGCCGCGACGTTGTCGATCGCGATGTGGTCGTAGGGCTGGTCGTACTCGCGCTCGCCGAGCAGCACGAGCGGCACGTCGTCCTCGCGGCCCCGCAGGTCCTCCGACTCCAGCTCCAGCGGGCTCAGGATCAGGCCGTCGATGACCCGGGTGCGAAACCCCTGGCTGACCAGGACCTCCTGCTCACGGTCGCCGCGGGTGTGGTCGAGCAGTACGGTGAACTCGTGCTCGGCGGCCGCGTCGATGACGGCGCCCGCGAGTTCGGCGAAGTAGGGGTTGCCCAGTTCGGGGACGGCGAGCGCGATGATGCCCGTACGCCCTTTGCGCAGATGCCTCGCCGTCAGGTTCGGCCGGTAGCCGAGCTCGTCGATGGCCTCCTGCACGCGGGCCCGCATCGCCGGGGTGACGTGCTGATACTTGTTCACCACGTTCGAGACGGTCTTGATCGAGACGCCCGCGCGCTCCGCGACGTCCTTGAGGCTAACCCGCACTGGATCTCCCTGCGTCCGTGAACCACCCGGCAGAGCGGGGCGGTTGCCGTGACCCTGGACAGCACGCCGGAGCCGTGCTGTCATGCCAACTGCCGTTCCTTCCAACGTTGTACAGATTCGTTGTACCGACTGTGACGGCGAGCCGCCACCCTTCCCCGGTACGAGCCGCCGCGCTTCCCGAAACGAGCCGCCACCCTTCCTCGACAAGGAGGATCCGTGCGCCTACGACGTCCCAGAAGACGCCCGAGAATCAGCCCACGACTGGCACTGCTGCTCACCCTGGCCCTCGCCCTCGCGGGCCTGACCGCCGTGCCCGCGGCGACCGCGGCCCCCGAAACCCCCGACGTACGCGGCCTGAAGGGCGAGTACTACACCCAGTCCGCCCCCGGGGCCTTCGACTTCCACGAGCTCAAGGCCACCGGCTTCGACCCGAACATCGACTTCGACAACCTGGAGCCGCGCCTGTCCTTCGCCACCGGCAAGGCCGACGACGCCACCGTCCGCTGGACCGGCAAGGTCGTCCCGGAGAAGTCCGGCGCCCACACCTTTTCGATCACCGGTGACAACGGCTTCCGCCTCTGGGTCGACGGGAAGCTCGCCATCGACCACTGGGTCGACGACTGGGACAAGGAACAGACCTCCGCACCCGTCCAGTTGACCGCGGGCACGGCCTACGACATCAAGGTCGAGTACTTCGAGCACTACGGAGGATCCAACCTCCACCTGCGCTGGACCGAACCCGGCGGAGCGAAGAAGGCCGTGCCGCAGTCCGCGTTCCGGCTCCCCGACGGCTATGACTATGACGGCGCCACCGCCGCCACGGTCGGCAAGGACGGCCGCACCCTCAAGCTCGACTTCGCCCAGCGGATCGCCCCGCCCCCGGCCGGACTCGCCTCGCACATCGAGGCCGCCATCGGCGGCGCCAAGTGGCCGCTCGGCGAGGTCAAGGCGGATCCGGACGACCCGCGGGCGCTCCTGGTCGGGCTCAAGGAACCCGTCGTCGGCAACAAGCAGGGCACCGCGCGCGGCACCGCCGACCTGCGCTACGACGGCAAGGGCGGACTCGCGGGCGAGGACGGCGAATCCGTCGCCGCGTTCTGGAGCAGCGGCCCGAACCGGTCGACGCACGAACTGCGCACGAAGTGGGGCGACGACGTCACGCCCGGCAACGCCCACCGCGAGTACCCCCGCCCGCAGTTGAAGCGCGACACCTGGCAGAACCTCAACGGAACCTGGCAGTTCGCGGGCGCGGAGAAGGGCGAGCAGCCCCCGGTGGGCAAGCAGTTGAAGGAGAAGATCCTCGTTCCGTACCCCGTGGAGTCGCAGCTCTCCGGGATCCAGCGGCACGAGGATCGCATGTGGTACCGCCGTACCTTCACCGTCCCCGCCGACTGGCAGATCGGCAAGGGCAAGCGGCTCAGGCTGAACTTCGGCGCCGTCGACTGGCAGTCCGAGGTGTACGTCAACGGCGAGAAGGTCACCGAACACCGGGGCGGCTACGACAAGTTCAGCGCCGACGTCACCGACGCGCTGAAGCCGGGACGCACCCAGGAGCTCATCGTCGGCGTCCAGGACCCGACCGACTCGGCGGACGGCGCGAACCCGCCCGTCGGCAAGCAGCGCCTGGACCCCAGTGGCATCTGGTACACGCCCTCATCCGGCATCTGGCAGACGGTGTGGATGGAGCCGGTCGCCGCCGACCACGTCGACTCGCTGAAGCTCACGCCGGACGTAGAACGCGGCCAACTGGCATTGGAGACCAGGGGAGTTCGGGACGGCGTTCCCGTCACGGCGATCGCGTACGAGGGCGGCAAGAAGGTCGCAGAGGTGCGCGGCAGGACCGGCGACCCGCTCACCCTGAAGATCAGCAAGCCGCGCCTGTGGTCACCGAGCGACCCGTTCCTCTACGACCTGAAGGTGAGCGTCGGCCGCGACCGCGTGCGGAGCTACTTCGGGATGCGCTCGATCTCCGTGGAGAAGGTGAACGGCACCCCGCGCACCTTGCTCAACGGCAAGCCCGTCTTCATGATGGCCACGCTCGACCAGGGCTTCTGGCCCGACGGACTGCACACCGCGCCGAGCGACGAGGCCCTCGCGTACGACCTGAAGATGCACAAGGAGATGGGCTTCAACTCCGTGCGCAAACACATCAAGGTCGAGCCCGACCGCTGGTTCTACTGGGCGGACAAGCTGGGCCTGCTGGTGTGGCAGGACATGCCGTCCATGCGCTCCGACCGCAATCCGAGCACGGCGGCCCGTGCCCAGTACGAGCACGAGATGAAGCGGCTGATCGACGAGCACGCCAGTCATCCCTCGATCATCATGTGGGTCACCTTCAACGAGGGCTGGGGGCAGTACGACGTGGGGCGCATCGCCTCGCAGGCCAAGTCCTGGGACCCGACGCGCCTGGTGAACAACATGTCGGGGCTCAATCTCGGGGCCGACGGCGGCACCGGCGACATCATGGACGAGCACGGCTATCCGAGCCCCGCGCTGCCACCGCACCCCGACGGTGAACGGGCCCTGGTGAGCGGCGAGTACGGCGGACTCGGACTCGCGGTGCCCGGCCACGCCTGGTCGGTGCAGCAGAGTTACGTCGACGTGGATCCGGCCGCCTACACGGACGGCTACATCGCCAAGCTCGACGAGCTGCGCAAGCTCGCCTGCAAGGGCGACAACGGCGCGGTCTACACCCAGATCACGGACGTGGAAGGCGAGTTGAACGGTCTGCTCACCTACGACCGCAGGGTCGTCAAGCCCGATGTGAAGCGGCTGAAAGCGGCGCACGAAGCGCTGATCCGCGACGCGTCGCAGGCCACGGTGCCGGGCTGCGCGAGTTCCTGAGGGTGACGTCCCCGGTCTGCCCGTGCGGCGGACCGGGGGCTTTCCTCCGTACGGCGCACGACCCTTGACGGGCGCGCGCAGACGACCCAAGAATGATCGCGAAGCGTGCTCTGACAACGTTGTCTAATGGTTTCCGTAGCTTCAAGGAGGCGTTCCCACGCATGAGATGGACCCCACGACTGCGCGGCGCGGGAACGGTGGCGCTGACGGCCGCGCTCCTCGGCGGCGCCCTCGCGATCCCGTCGGCCGAGGCGGACACCCCGCGCTCCGGCCGCCTCACCGACCTGGTCAACCCGTTCATCGGCACCGAGAACGAGGGCAACACCTATCCCGGTGCCGCCGTGCCCTTCGGCATGGTGCAGTTCTCGCCCGACACCGGGCACAACACCGGCTACGACCACTCCGACACCCACATCCGGGGCTTCTCCACGGTGCACCTCTCCGGGGTGGGCTGCGGGCTCGGCGGTGATCTGCCGGTGCTGCCCACGACCGGCGACGTGACGGAGACCGACTACGCCAAGTACGCAGCCGAGTTCAGCCACGACGACGAGAGCGCGAGCCCGGGGCGGTATCAGGTCGGCCTCAAGGGCGGCATCGACGCCGAGCTGACCGCGACGAAGCGCACCGGCGTGCAGCGCTACACCTTCCCCGCCACCGACAAGGCCAACGTCCTGCTGAACGCGGGCCAGTCGCTGCACAAGACGGTGCAGACCAAGGTCGAGATCCTCGACAGCCGCACGGTGCGCACCGCCATCACCGGCAGCGGCTTCTGCCAGGACACCAAGCCGTACACGCTGTACACGATCACCCGCTTCGACCGGCCCTTCAAGACCTCCGGAACCTGGCGGGGTTCCACCGTCACGGAGGGCTCGAAGGAGTCGTCGGCGGGCGACGAGCGCAACGGCGCCTACGTCCGCTTCGACACCACGAAGGACCGCACCGTCGAGGCGACGACCGCGCTCTCCTACGTCGACGCCAAGGGCGCGGCGCTCAACCTCCGTGCCGAGGGCGGGCGTTCGTACGACAGGGTGACGAAGGCGGCACGGGACGCGTGGGAGGACCGGCTCGGCGACGTACGGGCCAAGGGCGGCAGCGAGACGGTGCGCCGCACCTTCTACTCGTCCCTGTACCGCTCGTTCCTCGCGCCGAACATCGGCAGCGACGTCGACGGCAGGTACACGGGCTGGGACCAGAAGACCCATCGCGCCAAGGGCTTCACGTACTACCAGAACTGGTCCCTGTGGGACACCTACCGCACCCAGGCACAGCTGCTCGCCCTGCTCGCGCCGCGCGAGTCCCGCGACATGGCGCTCTCCGTCCTGAAGATCGACGAGGAGAGCGGCTGGCTGCCCAAGTGGGGCTACGGCACGGTCGAGACGAACATCATGACCGGTGACCCGGTCACACCGTTCCTCACCAACGCCTACCAGCAGGGCCTGCTCAAGGGGCACGAGGAGGAGGCGTACCGGGCGCTGAGGAAGAACGCCGACGGCGTGCCGCCCGCCGCGTCGGCGCCGGTCGGGCGCGAGGCCAACAAGGAGTACCTGGCCGAGGGTTTCGCGCCGTACATCAAGGGCCGCCCGCACGCCAAGCCCGGTGACTCCGACTACGACCACGGCGCCTCCGCGACGCTGGAGTACGCCCTCTCCGACGCGATGCTCGGCGAGATGGCGCGCGACCTCGGGCACGCGGGTGACGCGAAGCGGTACCTGGACCGGGCGCAGAACTACCGCGCGATCTTTGACGGTTCGACGGGATTCTTCCGTGCGCGCGATGCCGCGGGGGCCTTCACCGGGCCCGCCGACCCGGCCAAGAGCGAGGGCTTCCACGAGGGCACGTCCTGGCAGTACCAGTGGCTGGTGCCGCAGGACCTGCCCGGCATGGTCGGCCTGATCGGCGGAAAGAAGGCGGCGGGCGAACGGCTCGACTCCTTCTTCGCCTACGAGCAGCTCCTGAAGGACCCGGCGAAGACGGCCCGCGAGGTGTGGGTCAACGGTCCCTACGACTACTACAACGCCGACAAATACAACCCGCAGAACGAGCCCGACCTGATCGCCCCCTACACCTACCTCTCGACGGGCCAGCCCTGGAAGACGACGGACGTGGTGCACGCCGCGCTCACCCTCTTCACGGACGCCCCGACCGGCATGACCGGCAACGACGACCTCGGCACGATGTCCGCGTGGAACGTGCTGTCCTCGATCGGCGTCTTCCCGGTCCAGCCGGGCACCGACACCTGGGGTCTTTCGACGCCCGTCTTCGAGCGCGTGGACATTCGGCTCGACCGGCGCTACTACCCGCGTGGCGCGCTGACGGTGAAGGCGCCGGGCACGTCCGACACCCAGCGGTACATCCAGTCGGCGCGCACCGACGGGGCCGCCCTGGACAAGACCTATCTGACCACCGACGACATCCGCGACACCCGCGAGCTCTCCTTCACGGTGGGGGAGCGGCCGTCGGACTGGGGCACGTCACCGGCCGCCGCGCCCCCGGCCCTGAGGTAACCGTTCACTTTTGCACCACATGAGCCACACGAGGCCCGCCTCTCTCGGAGGGGCGGGCCTTAATCTGTTATTAACTCAGCGTAGCTTGATCGTACTTGACTGTAATTGCCCGGCGGCGTTGACTGCGTGCTTGCCATCCCCCGCATCGACCCCCGACGCGAGAGCGATCCATTGACCACATCGCCTGCTGAGACCGCTGACCTGCTCGCACCTCTCGATCTGGCCTTCTGGAACATAGAGACCGCCGAACATCCCATGCACCTCGGGGCCCTCGGAGTCTTCGAGGCCGACGCGCCCGACGCGGCGGAGCGCGCCGCGGGACTCCTCGCGGCGCGCGCGGAGGGCGTGCCCGGCCTTCGCATGCGCATACGTTCCGTATGGCTGCCCTTCGGCGGCGCCACCCGCGCCCCGGTCTGCGGCTTCGACCCGTTCGACCACGTACGGATCACCGCCCCCGCGAGCGACTTCCACGCCGTCGCGGGCGAGCTGATGCAGCGCCCGCTGGACCGCGACAAACCGCCGTGGGAGGCACATGTGCTGCCGGGCGCCGACGGCACGTCCTTCGGGGTGCTCTTCAAGTTCCACCACGCGCTCGCCGACGGGCTGCGCGCGCTGACACTCGGCGCGGCCCTCCTCGACCCCGTCGACCTGCCCGTGTCCCGGCCCAGACGCCCGGCGCCCGTCGCCCCGCGGCGGCCCCTGCCGGACCCGCGCAGGCTGCCCGGGCTCCTGCGCGACACCGTCACGGAGGTCGGCCAGGCCCTCGGCATCGGCACCTCGGTGGCCCGCGCGACCCTGGGCGTGCGCTCGTCGGCTTCCCTCACGTCGGCCGCCACCGGCACCCGCCGCACCGCGGGCGTCGTCCTCGACCTGGACGACGTCCACCAGGTGCGCAAGGCGGTGGGCGGCACCGTCAACGACGTACTGATCGCGGTGGTGGCCGGGGCCCTGCGCCGCTGGCTCGACGAGCGCGGCGACTGCAGCGAGGGCGTCGAACCGCGCGCCCTGGTTCCCGTCTCGCGGCGCCGCCCGCGCACCGCCCAGCCGCCCGGCAACCGGCTCTCCGGCTACCTGGTGCGCCTCCCGGTCAGCGACGAGGACCCCCTGGTGCGGCTGCGCAGCGTGCGCACCGCCATGGACCGCAACAAGGACGCGGGGCCCGAGCGCGGCGCGGGCGCCGTCGCGCTGCTCGCCGAGCACGTGCACCCGCTCGGACACCGGATCGGCGGCCCCGTGGTGGCCCAGGCCGCCCGGCTGCTCTTCGACATCCTCGTCACCAGCGTTCCGCTGCCCGGCATCGGTCTGCGCCTGGGCGGCTGCCCGCTCGCCGAGGTCTACCCCTTCGCGCCGCTCGCCAGGGGCCAGTCGCTCGCCGTCGCCGTGTCCACCTACCGGGGCCGGGTGCACTACGGCCTGGTCGCCGACGCCGCCGCCGTCCCCGACCTGGACCTGCTCGCGGACAGTGTGCGCAGGGAGATCGACGACCTCGTGGCGCTGTGCGCGAAGGACGCGGGTTTGGAGACCGGGCCCCGCGCTACGTAAAGTTGCGCTTTTGGAGCTTCCGCGGACGACCCGACGCACCGCGGCACGGAATGACACGAGGACGAGCGGCGATGACGGTGACAGACGAAAGCCAGGAGGGGCCTGTCGTGTACGGGCCCGGCATCGACCCGGACCGCCTCGCCGTCTGCCTCGCCGTGCTCGACGAGCTCGACAAGCTCGACATCGACCACCCGGACGCGATCGCCGTGCGCCGGGCCACGGCCGGGATCTACCGCACGGTGAAGCAGCGCCGCCGCCAGGAGCGCCGCGCCGCCAAGACCGCCCACGACAAGGCGGTCACCGAGTCCACCGCGACGGGCTCCGCGCAGCGCATCGACGACGAGACCGAGGGCCTGCTGCCCTCCTCGCAGACCGAGGAGGGCAGGATCGCCGGGATACTCCAGCGCCCGCGCTCCTGCTACACCTGCAAGACCAGGTACGTGGAAGTCGACTACTTCTACCACCAGCTCTGTCCGGACTGCGCCCTCCTGAACCGGACCAAGCGCGAGGCCCGCGCCGACCTCACCGGCAAGCGCGCCCTGCTCACCGGCGGCCGCGCCAAGATCGGCATGTAC
The DNA here is from genome assembly GCF_008704495.1 of Streptomyces kanamyceticus. Taxonomy (NCBI): domain Bacteria; kingdom Bacillati; phylum Actinomycetota; class Actinomycetes; order Kitasatosporales; family Streptomycetaceae; genus Streptomyces; species Streptomyces kanamyceticus. Next base: position 845,818 of record NZ_CP023699.1, on the reverse strand, counting down.
ATCGCGCTGCGCCTGCTCCGCGACGGCGCCCACACGACCATCACCACGCGGTTCCCCAAGGACGCCATCCGCCGCTTCAAGGCGATGGACGACTCGGCGGACTGGCTGCACCGCCTGGAGGTCGTCGGCATCGACCTGCGCGACCCCGCGCAGTCCGTCGCCCTCGCCGAGCGGCTCGCCGCGGCGGGCCCCCTCGACATCCTGATCAACAACGCCACGCAGACCGTGCGCAGGCTGCCCTCCGCGTACGCCGCCCTCGTCGACGGCGAGAGCGCGCCGCTGCCCGCAGGTGAGCTGCCCGCCCACTCCGTGATCGGCGCCTTCAACTCCGGCGCGGTGGACGGCCTGGCCGCGCTGCCCGTCGGCACCAGCGGCCTGGACGCCCAGCAGGTCGCCGACCTCGCGCTCGTCGCGGGCAACGCCAGCGTCGCCCGGCACCTGGACGGCACCGCCATCGACGCGGGCGGCCTGGTCCCTGACGTCGTCGACAGCAACACCTGGGTGCAGACCATCGAGCAGATCTCCCCCGTGGAGCTCCTCGAAACGCAGCTGTGCAACTACACCTCGCCGTTCATCCTGATCAGCGCGCTGCGCCAGGCGATGGCCGACGCCGCGAAGAAGGCGTCGAGCGGCCGCGCCTACGTCGTCAACGTCTCGGCGATGGAGGGCGTCTTCGGCCGCGGCTACAAGGGCGCGGGCCACCCGAACACGAACGCCGCGAAGGCCGCGATGAACATGGTCACGCGGACCAGCGCCCAGGAGATGTTCCAGACCGACGGCATCCTGATGACCTCCGTCGACACCGGCTGGATCACCGACGAGCGCCCGCACTACGACAAGCTGCGCCTGGCCGAGGAAGGCTTCCACGCCCCCCTCGACCTGATCGACGGCGCGGCCCGCGTCTACGACCCGGTGGTGTGCGGCGAGGCGGGCGAGGACCTGTACGGCGTCTTCATGAAGGACTACGCGCCCGGCAAGTGGTAGACCGCGCGGGGTGGCGGCCGCCACCCCTCAGCTGACGCGCGCCGAAGGGCCGCCCCGCTCGCCGGGGCGGCCCTTTTCGCGCCAGTCGTACGTGATGCGACGGTCTCCGCCTGCGCGCTCCGGGCCCGTCACGGGCGGTGTCCCTGGGGCTGTCCGACGGCCGCGGGGGCGGGGGTCCGGGGGGTCATCGGACCCCGGGCGCGACGCGGGCCCCTGGCGTCCGTCGGGACCCGGTGGCCGCAGGTGTCCGGGGAGGCGCCATTGTCCGGAATCTGTCCAACCTTTGGGCCCCATCGAGCGTGGCCGCGCTCATTTGGTTAACCTGGGGCGAACGGGCCGCCACGAGGGATCCACGAACATCCCTCGGCGACCCCGGGACAGGCCGGCGACCACGGCCGCGGTCCCGCCTCGAACGGGCGCCACCGCGACCGAACTGCCCTTGTCCTTCCGTTACGCGACACAAAGGAGTGCGCGGTGACACCAGATCTGACGAAGCAGGAAAAGCGACCGGCGGAACGCGGCGGCGAGCGGGCCGGTCGGCCCCACAAGCTCCGCAACCTCGAGGCATGGGCCAAGGCGGCCCCGATCCGCCTCGCGGGCTACGAGGACGACCTCGCCGAGCCGCACATCCTGCCCGGCATCGACTGATCCGACCCCGGACCAGCCGATCCGGCAGAAGCCCCGGTCAGCCTTGACCGATCCGCTTCGCCACGTGCCCCCGCCCCCTCGGGCGGGGGCACGGGTGTCTCAGGCCGCCCCCCACCCCGGTGTCCCCGGGTGCGGACGGCCGTCCCCTCCACAGTCGTCCGCACCGCTCACGGCGGCGGGCCGAGCGTCATCGGCACGCGCTCGGCCCGCCAAGTGATCCACGACGCGGAAACTACAAGAGGCGGGGTGAGTTGACCATTGCGCGGGGCGGATCTCCGCCACTCAGGCCCTGATGCGCATTCATCCGATGGCTCATCGAAAATGTCCAAGACCCGGGCGGAGACAGTGCATTGACACCTCTCCGGGGTACTTGAATCATCGGATGTCATGACGGAACTGCGCTCGTTCTCCGGGCATCGGCGACGCCGATGGTCCCGTGTTGTCGGAGTAGCCGCCAGCCTGCTGCTGCTCGCGGCGCCGGTCCCTGCGGCCGGAGCTGCCGGAGCCGCCGGAGCCGCTGGAGCCGCCGGTGCTTCCGGAGCTGTCGGCGCGGATCCGCCCCGGGCGCCGCGTACCGTGCCCGCCCTGGCGAACTGGACGCCCGCCGAGGGCAGTTACCACTTCGGCTCGGGCGCCAGGATCGTCGCGCGTGATCCCGTCTCGCGGCGCGTCGCCGACACGCTCGCCGACGATCTCGACGCGGCGGGCAAGGACACCGTGCGCGTCACCGGGCGCGCGACCGTGCGGGCCGGGGACATCGTCATCGATGTCGACCCGGCGCGGCGGTCGCTCGGTGGCGAGGGGTACGAGCTTCGTGCGGGGCGGAGCCTGGAGATCACCGGGGCCGGTGAGGCCGGGGCCTTCTACGGGACCCGGACGCTGCTCCAACTCCTCTCCCGGAGCGCCGACGTGCCCGCCGGACGCACGGTCGACGTCCCGCGCTACAAGGAGCGCGGCGTCGGCGTCTGCGCCTGCTACATCAACATCTCCCTGCCCTGGCTGGAGAACCTGGTGCGCGACATGGCGTACCGGAAACAGAACCAGCTGCTCCTCGAACTCAAGGTGAAGAGCGCCAGGCATCCCGAGGCCAACTCCTGGGGCTACTACACCAGGAGCGAGATGCGTCGCCTCGTCGCGCTCGGCGAGAAGTACCACGTCACGATCGTTCCGGAGATCAACTCGCCCGGACACATGGACCCTTGGCTGGAGAAGCGGCCCGATCTCCAGCTCACCGACTCCGACGGCACCCCGCAGCCCTCGCGTCTCGACGTCACCAAGGACGCGGCCTTCGACTACTACACGAGCCTCATCGACGAGTACGCCGAGGTCTTCCCCGCCACCTCCTGGCACATGGGCGCCGACGAGTACATGCTCGGCTCCGACTTCGCCAAGTACCCGCAGATCGAGGCGTACGCGAAGAAGAAGTACGGCGCGCGGGCCACCCCGCAGGACGCGTTCATCGACTTCGTGAACCGCGTGCACGCCTACGCGGCAGCCAAGGGCAAGCGGCTGCGCATCTGGAACGACGGTCTCACCGGCGACAACACCGTCCCCGTGGCGCCCGGCACGACCGTCGAGCACTGGCTCGACGTCCGCACCAAGCCCAGCGGCCTCATCGCGCGGGGCCACCCGGTGATGAACGCCGCCTACTCCCTCTATCTCGTACGCGGCGGCTTCCACACCAACACGCGCAAGCTGTACGACGAGCGCTGGGATCCGCGCGTCTTCGAGGGCGAGCGGCTCGCCACAGGCAAGGGCGTGACCGGCGCGAAGATCAGCCTTTGGCCCGACAACGGACGCGGCGAGACCGAGAACGAGGTGGCCACCGCCATGGCGCCGCCCCTCGCCCACATCGCGCAGGTCACCTGGGGCGATCCGCACCCCGACGCGACGTACGACGCGTTCACCGAGCGTGCCGAGTCGGTGGGGCACGCGCCCGGTTGGCGTGATCTGACGAAGGTGTCCGTGGCCGACGGGGCGTACACCCTGCGCGACACCGAGGGGCGTGCCGAGCCGGTCGACGTCGAGGTGAAGCGCACCGCCGACGGGTACGTCACGCTGCGCTCCACCGCGAGCGGCAGGTGCCTGGAGACCCGCAGCGGCAAGCTCACGCTCAACGTGCCCCTCCAGCCGGGCACCGCCATCACCGAAGAGACCTGCGATCCGGCGAACACGCTGCAGCGCTGGCGGCTCGACAAGGCGGCGGGTGGCTACCGGCTCACCAACGCCGTCACGCGCATGGCCGCACACGTGGCGGACGGGGGGCGGCTCCATCAGTACCCGAAGGATCAACTCCCGCCTGCCGTATGGACCTTGACCGCCCCCTGACTCGACTGCCCCCTGATTCGAGGGAGACCCACACCCCCATGACCGTCAGCAGACGTCTCTTCATGGCCGCCGCCGTCAGTACCGCCGTCGCCGCGTCCAGCGCCTCGATCCCCGTGGCCGCCGCTGCCGCCGCCACCCGCCCCGGCGGCGCCGAACCGCCCTACCGCATCCCCATCGGTCCCGGCGACTCGCCCGAGTCCGTCGTCGCCAAGGCGTCCCGAGTCCGGCCCACCGCACGGCAGATCGCCTGGCAGAAGCTGGAGCAGACCGCGTTCCTGCACTTCGGCGTCAACACCTTCACCGGGCTCGAATGGGGGACGGGCGACGAGGACCCGAACGTCTTCCAGCCGTCGGGCCTGGACACCGACCAGTGGGCGCGCGCCCTGCGCGACGGCGGCTTCAAGCTCGCGATCCTCACGGTCAAGCACCACGACGGCTTCGTCCTCTACCAGACCCGCTACACCAAACACGGTGTGGCGAGCAGCAGTTGGCGGGGCGGCAAGGGCGACGTCCTCAAGTCGTTCGCCGATTCGCTGCGCCGGTACGGCATCAAGGTCGGCGTCTACATCTCGCCCGCCGACGAGAACCAGTACCTCGACGGCGTCTACGCCAACGGCAGCGAGCGCTCGGCGCGCACCATCCCCACCCTGACACCCGAGGACGACCGGGCGGGCGACGCTCCGCGCACCTTCACGCTCGACGCCACCGACTACGGCGCCCACATGCTCAACCAGCTCTACGAAGTGCTCACCGAGTACGGGCCCGTCGACGAGGTCTGGTTCGACGGGGCGCAGGGCCGCATCCCGCCGGACAAGGTGGAGACGTACGACTGGGACAGCTGGTACACGCTGATCCGCGCGCTCGCCCCGAACGCCACGATGGCGGTGCGCGGGCCCGACGTGCGCTGGGTCGGCAACGAGGGCGGTCTCGCGCGTGAGAACGAGTGGAGCGTCGTCCCCGTCAAGGACTCCGGGAACGGCAGCATCGACTACGCCCTCAAGTACGACGCCCCCGACCAGGGCAGCCGCGAGGCGCTCGCCGAGTCGCGGTCCGTCGCCCAGTACGTGCAGTGGTGGCCCGCCGAGTGCGATGTGTCCATCCGGCCCGGCTGGTTCTACCACGAGGACGAACAGCCCAAGACCGTCGAGCAGTTGACGGACATCTGGTTCCGCTCGGTCGGACGAAACTCCGTACTGCTGCTCAACATCCCGCCGGACAAGCGGGGACTCCTTCCGGACGCGGACGTGACCCGGCTGCGTGAGTTCCGCGAGCGGATCCGCAAGGAGCTGCCCAACGACCTCGCGGACGGCGCGCGCACCCGGCACGACCGCACGGCGGGCACCGTCACCGTCGACCTGGGCCGGGCCCGCGAGGTCGACAGGATCAGGCTCGCCGAGGACATCCGGCACGGGCAGCAGCTGGAGCACGCGGTGGTCGAGGCACGTGTGGGCGACACCTGGCAGACGGTGGCCGAGGTGGACACGGTGGGCGCGAGCCGGGTGCTCACGCTCACCACCCCGGTGACGGCGCGGCGCTGGCGGCTGCGGGTGACGCGGTCGCGGCGCGCGGTGCGGATCGCGCGGTTCGGTCTGTACCGGTCGGAGGTGCTCGACGGGTAGGTGCCGGAGAAGGCCCGCGTTGACATGCGGGGGAGTGGGTGTCTGTAATGGTGCTCGTGCCGCGTGGCGCCGACCACAGAGCAGTGGGCAGGTCGGCGATCGGGCGAGCACCTTCACTCAAGGACGACGCCGATGACCACGTCGTGAGTTCTCACCCCCGGGCCACCGCCTGACCCGTGCGCCTTCGCACGCCGTCACCCGTGGCCCGCGACTCCCCTCATCCACACCGCTGTCGACGCGTGCCAGCGTGCCGTCGGCGCGGGCCCGAACATCCCGTACGGAGTTCTGACACCGTCATGCCCACATCCTTCAACCAGTCCGTCATCGACGAGTTCCGCGCCCAGGGCGGCACGGTCGGCGGCCCCTTCGAGGGCGGCGACCTCCTCCTGCTCACCACCACGGGCGCCAGGTCGGGCAAGGAACACACCACACCGCTCGGGTTCATCCGCGACGGCGGCCTGCTCCTGGTCGTCGGGTCGAACCTCGGCGCGCCCCGGCACCCCGACTGGTACCACAACGTCCTCGCCCGCCCCACGGTGCGCGTGGAGCTCGGCACCGAGGAGTTCCAGGCGATCGCCGTCCCCGCCGAGGGGGAACGCCGCGACCGGCTCTTCGAGCGGGTGGTCGCCGCCGACCCCGGATACGGCGACTACCAGGAGCGGACCAGCAGGATCCTGCCGGTCGTCGTCCTGGAACGCCCCGCGCACGAGGCCGACATCCCCGAAGAGGCCGACAACTTCGCGGACAAGATGCTGCAGGTGCACCTGTGGCTGCGCGGTCAGCTGCGGCACGTGCGGGCCGAGACCGACGCGCACTTCGCGGCGCTCGCCGCGCACACGGGCCCGGGGGCACCGCCCGCGCCGGGACTCGGGCTCCAGATCCGACAGCACTGCCTGGCGTTCTGCGACGCGCTGGAGTTCCACCACACCAGCGAGGACGCGCATCTCTTCCCGACCATGGCGGGGTACCACCCGGAGCTGCGCGACACCTTCGACCGGCTCGCCGGGGAACACCGCACCGTCGCCCGTATCCAGGGCGAGCTCGCGGCGCTCCTCGCGGACATCGACGGCGCGGACCCCGACCGCTTCCGTACCGAACTGGAGCGCATGTCCGATGGGTTGACGACACACCTCGACTACGAGGAGGAGGAACTGCTGCCGATCCTCGCAGCGCTCCCGTGGCCTCCGGGAGGGCCGGGCCCCGAAGGGGCGCGGGCAACTGCGCGACCAGCCACGCCGCAGCCGCAGCCGCAGCGGAACGACGCTTAGCCCCGCACCGGCCCCGTACTCTCCCGCTCGATGAGCCGCGGCAGCGGCACCTGCACCGTCGCCGCGGGCCCGTCGTCGAGCAGGGCGAGCAGCTCCCTGGCCGCGGACCTGCCGAAGGCGACCGTGTCCCGGGAGAGGGCGGTCAGCCACGGGTGCACCATGCGGCACAGCGCCGAGTCCTCCCAGGCGACGACCGAGAGGTCGTCGGGGACCGCGAAGCCCAGGGAGGTCGCCGCGGCGACACCGGCCACGGCCATCACGTCGTTGTCGTAGACCAGGGCCGTCGGCGGCTCGGCGGCCTCCAGGACGCGCCGGGTCGCCGCGGCGCCCTCCGCGTCGGAGTAGTCCGTCGTCACCGAACGCACCCCGGACAGGCCGCGGCCCGCCGCCTCGGCGCGCAGGGTGCGGATGCGCCGCTCGGTGTGCGCGAGGCCTTCGAGACCCGCGATGTGCACGATGCGGCGGTGGCCGAGCGCGTGCAGATGGCCGACGACAGACGCCATCGCGCCCGCGTCGTCCGCCCACACCGTCGAAAGCCCCGGATGCCCCGCCTCCGGATCGGGCACGCCACCCGTCACGACCGCGGGCAGGCCCAACTCGTCCAGGAGCGCGGGCCGCGGGTCGTCGGTGCGCGGATCCACCACGAGCACCCCGTCGACCCGGTGCTCGGCCCACCAGTGCCGGTAGACCGCGCACTCGGCGGCCACGTCCTCCACGACCTGGAAGAGGAGCCCCAAGTGCCGCTCCGCGAGCACCTCCTGGACGCCCGAGATCAGCTGCAGGAAGAACGAGTCGACGCCCAGCGTCGCCGCGGGGCGCGCCACCACCAGGCCCACCGTCGCCGAGCCCTCGCCGGACAGGGCGCGCGCCGCCGTGCTGGGCCGCCAGCCCAGCTGTTCGGCGACCCGGCGCACCCGGTCACGGGTGAGGTCGGAGACGCCAGGACGGTCGTTGAGCGCGAAGGAGACCGCGCTCTCGGAGACCCCGGCGCGGCGCGCGATGTCCTTCATGGTCGGCCTGCGCGCCGGTGACCGCTTGCCTTGCACTCGCTGCCCCTTTCCTGACGGTCGAGTACTAATGCGCTTGAGCGGTCCGACCCTAAAGCGCATTAGTGCTTCACCGCAAGAGTCTCAACACACCCTTCTGACCTGGCCAGTTACCGAGTGGTTCGGGAGGATCCCGGATATCCGACCACCGATCGTCCGACGGAATCCATTGACAATTCTCCACCGTGGGATGCAAGGTCTGCCTCGGCGAGGATTGCCCGGCTCGGACGGCCGCAGTCACCGCCGTCTCACGCTGGGCCGAGCAAAGGAGCCGTTTCACCGTGCGTATCTCCCGCATCCCCCGCAGAGCGGTCGCCGCAGGCGCCGTCCTCGCCGTCCTGTTGCCCCTGAGCGCCTGTGGCGACGGGGACGAGGGCGGTTCCACGGACGCGTCGGGCAAGATCGAAGGCAAGATCACCTTCCAGACCTGGAACCTGAAGGCGAACTTCAAGCCCTACTTCGAGGGCCTCGTCGACGAGTTCGAGAAGAAGTACCCCGGCACCGAGGTCCACTGGGTCGACCAGCCCGGCGAGGGCTACGCGGACAAGATCAGCGCCGACGCCGCGGGGGGCACGCTGCCCGACGTCGTGAACGTCTCGCCCGACTTGGTCGCCCCGCTCGCCAAGGCGGGCATCGCCATGGACCTCGACAAGGCCGCGGGGAAGTACGAGAAGGAGTACCTGCCCGGCGCCTGGAAGAGCCACCAGATACCCGGCACCGAGGGCACCTACGCCTTCCCCTGGTACCTGAACACCGGGCCGCTCTTCTACAACAAGCGCCTCTTCAAGGACGCGGGCCTGGACGCGGACAAGCCCCCGACGACGTACGACCAGCTCTTCGAGGACGCCCTGGAGCTCTCGAAGAAGAGCGACGGCAAGGTCGCCACGCTCGCCAACGCCCCCACCATCGAGGACTTCGGCCGCTACGGCGTACCGCTGATGGACAAGGAAGGCACCGGCTTCTCCTTCAACGACGCCAAGGGCGTCGAACTCCTCACCAAGTACAAGAAGTTGTACGACGCCAAGGCGCTCGACGGGCAGGCGCTGACCGCGACGCCCGAGTCGACGGGCAAGAAGTTCCTCACCGAGGCCGTCGCCATGAACCCCGGCAGCGCGCTCGACCTGGAGAAGTTCAAGAAGGACGCGCCGACGCTCTACAAGAACATCGGCATCACGCCGCAGATCAGCAGCACCGGCAAGGACAACATGTACGTGATGGGCCTGATGGTGAACGCCCGCACCAAGCAGACCCCGGCCGCCGTCGCCTTCGCGCACTTCGTCACGGACGCCCAGCACCAGATGGAGTTCGCCAAGAAGGTCGCGATCTTCCCCAGCACCAAGGGCTCCCTGGACGACCCGTACTTCACCAAGCAGGACGGCAAGGAGGACACGCGGGTCCGCGTCGCCGCCGCCAAGTCCATCAAGACCGCGGTGAACTACACGCCCGTGCTCTTCAGCGAGCAGATGAAGGTCGAGCTCCGCAACGCCGTCGCCCGCGCGCTGCAGGGCAAGGAGAGCCCCAAGGAAGCGCTCGACAACGCTGTCAAGAACTGTGACCGGCTGCTGAAGCAGAGCTGAGCCGCGGGCGCCGTGCCGAGCCACCAGGGAATGACCAGGGAACGCCAGCCATGAAGAGTCCCACCGCCGCCAAGGCGACATCGTCCGACATCAGTACCGCGGGCCCCGCCCTCAAAGAGCTGCCCGACGGCACCCGCCGCGGCGCGCGGGGTGCTCGGGTCCGGCGTCAACTGCCCACGAGCCCCTGGCTGTTCGCCGCCCCCGGGCTCGTCATCGTCGCCGTATTCATCCTCTATCCGTTCATCAGCACGCTGAACAACGCCTTCACCGACAAGCGGACGCTGATCCCCGGCGAGTACGTGGGCTTCGCCAACTTCTCGGAGCTGCTGCACGACGACATGTTCTGGATCGGCCTGCGCAACAGCACGCTGTACGTCCTCGTGGTCGTCCCCGCGCTCGTACTGCTGCCCCTGCTGCTCGCGATGCTCGTCCAGAAGCACATCCCCGGCATCACCTTCTTCCGGTCCGCCTTCTACACCCCGGTGGTCGCCTCCATCGTGGTCGTCGGCCTGATCTGGGTGTGGATGCTCGACGAACGCGGCCTGGTCAACGCCGTGCTCGAGGCCGTGGGCGTCGGGAAGGTCGGCTTCCTCAGCGACCAGTGGCTGCTCCTGTTCAGCGCCATGGCCGTCACGGTCTGGAAGGGCCTCGGCTACTACATGATCATTTATCTCGCGGCGCTCGCCAACGTGCCGCGCGAGCTCCACGAGGCGGCCGCGGTCGACGGCGCCGGAGCGTTCCGCCGCTTCATCACCGTCACCGTGCCCGCCGTGCGCTCCACCATGGTCCTGGTCGGCGCGCTCTCCTCGGTCGCCGCCTTCAAGGTGTTCTCCGAGGTCTACCTGATGGCGGGCCCCGCCGGCGGCCCCGCGGGCGAGGACACCACGCTCGTGATGCTGGTGCAGCGCGTCGGCACCGGCCTGACCGGACGGGTCGGCTACGCGTCGGCCATCTCGGTCGTCGTCTTCGTCGTCACCGTCGCACTGATGCTGCTCGTGCTGCGGGCGGACCGGAAGGAGGACGCGTGAGCGCCACCGAGACCACCGAGAACACGGCGGACAGCAAGCCCCGACGCCGACCGCGCGTCACCGACGAGAACGGCCGCCGGATGCCGGTGTGGGAGATCGTCCTGCGCTACGGACTGCTGCTCGCCGTCCTCGCGCTGATGATCGGGCCCTTCCTGTGGCAGCTGTCCACGTCCCTGAAGGGCCCGCACGAGAACATCTTCAGCTCCCCGCCGAAGTTCCTGCCCTCCGACCCGACCTTCCACAACTACGAGCGGGTCGCCGACACCATCCCCGTGTGGGACTACGCGTTCAACTCCCTGAAGGTGGCCGCCGCCAACGTCGTCACCAACTGCGTGGGCGCCACCCTGGCGGGCTACGCCCTGGCGCGGCTCCGCTACCGCGGCCGCAAGGCGGCCACGATCGTCTTCATCCTGGCCATGCTGGTGCCCGTCGAGGGCATCATCATCGCCCAGTTCACCACCATGCGTGAGCTCGGCCTCAACAACACCCTCATCGGTGTGCTGCTGCCCGGCTGCGTCTCCGCGCTCAACGTCCTGCTGATGCGCAACGCCTTCCTCAACGTGCCCTACGAGATCGAGGAAGCCGCGTTCGTGGACGGCGCGAACGTGTGGCAGCGGTTCCTGCGCATCGCGCTGCCCGCGGTCAAGGGCACCCTCGCGGTCGTCGCGATCTTCGCCTTCATGGGCGCCTGGGACGACTTCCTGTGGCCCCTGATCGTGCTCAGCGACCCGGACCGCTTCACGCTGACCATCGGCCTGAACTACCTGCACGGCACCTTCGCCAACGACGAACGGCTCGTCGCCGCGGGCACGGTCATCGCCGTGCTCCCGCTGATCGTCCTGTTCGCCTGCCTCCAGCGGTACTTCTTCCGCGGCGTCGGCGAGGGCGCGGTCAAGGGCTGAGTCCCGCCCCCACGGCCGACCGCGCCCCCTCAATTCCCCAGAACCAGGATCCGCCTTGCTCTCCTCCGCACCGCCTTCGGGCACGCCGCGCTTCGGCGCCAACTACACCCCCAGCCAAGGGTGGTTCCACCACTGGCTCGACTTCGACATCGACGCCGTACGGACCGATCTCGACGCCATCGCCGCGCTCGGCCTCGACCACATCCGGGTCTTCCCGATCTGGCCGTACTTCCAGCCCAACCGCACCCTGATCCGCCCCCGCGCCGTCGAGCAGCTGGTCGCCCTCGCCGACGCCGCCGCCGAACGCGGCCTCGACGTCAACGTGGACGGCCTCCAGGGGCACCTGTCCAGCTTCGACTTCCTGCCCGCGTGGACCCAGACCTGGCACCGGCGGAACATCTTCAGCGACCCCGACGTGGTGTCGGGGCAGGCCGAGTACCTGCGTACGCTCGCCGCGGCCCTCGCCGACCGGCCGAACTTCATCGGCATGACCATCGGCAACGAGATCAACCAGTTCTCGGCGGGCCCGCACCCCGACCCCGACCGCATCACCGAGGAGCAGGCGGAGAGCTGGCTGCGCACCGTACTCGCCGCGTGTGAGCAGGGCGCTCCCGGCAAGCTGCACCTGCACGCCGAGTACGACGCGGCCTGGTACCAGGACGACCAGCCCTTCACCCCGGCGCAGGCCGCGCGGCTCGGCGCGGTCACCGCCGTGCACTCGTGGGTGTTCAACGGCACGGCGCAGCGGCACGGCCGCACCGGCGTGGCCACCCGCGCCCACGCCGCGTACATGATCGAGCTCTCCAAGGCGTGGGCGGACGACCCCCGGCGCCCCGTCTGGCTCCAGGAGGTCGGGGCGCCCGCGCCGCTGATCCCCGCCGAGCACGCGGCCGAGTTCACCGAGTCGACGATCGAGGCGGCACTCGACTGCCAGGACGTGTGGGGTGTGACGTGGTGGTGCTCCCACGACGTCTCGCGTGACCTCGCGGACTTCCCGGAACTGGAGTACAGCCTAGGTCTGTTGACCAACGCCGGTGCGGTGAAGCCCGCGGGGGCGGCGATCGCGCGCGTCGTCGAGGAGCGGCGGGGGCGGTCGTACGAGCCCGCGCCACGGACGACCGCGGTGGTCGTGGACGACGCGATGTCGCGACGCTCCGAGTGTGCCCCCGGAGGGGTGGTCTTCGAGGCGTTCGCCCGCCTTGTGGCGGACGGGGTCCGGCCGACGGCCGTCCTGGCGAGCCGGGCCGCTGACGCGGAGCAGCTCGCTGCGCGGGGCATCGGCGAAGTGGTGCTGCCGGGGGACGTCGGGTAGGCGCCCCCTCGCGCGGGGCTCCGCCCCGGACCCCGCTCCTCAAACGCCGGAGGGGCTGAATTTCAGCCCGGCGTGTGCTGAATCTCAGCCTGACACGTATGGAACGACACTTACCTGGGAGACCCCATGCATGACGACCGCACCCTGGTCGAAGCCCGCCTCAAGCGCGTTCTGGACGAGCGCATCAGGCCCGCCGTGTATCCCGCGTCCGTGCCGCTCGACGTCGCCGTGTGGAACGCGCCGGGCGAACCCGTGCCGGTGGCCGAAGGGCTCGCCGCCGAGGTCTCGCCGACCGCCGTCGGGGAGAAGTGGGGCGCGCCCTGGGGCACCAGCTGGTTCCGGGTGACGGGGACCGTGCCGAAGGAGTGGGCGGGGAAGACCGTCGAGGCGATACTCGACCTCGGCTTCGACGAGAACATGCCCGGCTTCCAGTGCGAGGGCCTCGTCTACCGCCCGGACGGCACCCCGGTGAAGGGCCTCAACCCGCGCAACCAGTGGGTGCGCGTCGCCGCCCCCGCCGAGGGCGGCGAGGAGGTGCGGCTGCACATCGAGGGCGCGTCCAACCCCGTCATCCTCGACTACCACCCCTTCCTGCCCACCCAGCTGGGCGACAAGGAGACCGCGGGCAGCGAGCCCCAGTACACCCTGGAGCGCATGGACCTGGCCGTCTTCGACGAGACGGTGTGGCAGCTCGTCATCGACCTCGAAGTCCTCGGCGAGCTGATGCGGGAGCTGCCCGAGAACTCCGGGCGGCGTTACGACATCGTGCGCGCGGTCGGCCGTGCGCTCGACGCCGTCGACCTGCAGGACGTGAACGGTTCCGCCGCCGCCGCGCGGGCGCGCCTTGAAGGGGTGCTCGCCACCCCCGCCGAGCCCTCCGCGCACCGGATCAGCGCCGTCGGGCACGCGCACATCGACTCCGCGTGGCTGTGGCCGCTGCGCGAGACCGTGCGCAAGGTGGCGCGGACGACCTCCAACATGACCGCGCTCCTGGAGGACGAGCCCGACTTCGTGTTCGCCATGTCCCAGGCGCAGCAGTGGGCGTGGATCAAGGAGCACAGGCCCGAGGTGTGGGCGAAGGTCAAGAAGGCCGTCGCCGACGGGCGGTTCGTGCCCACCGGCGGCATGTGGGTCGAGTCGGACACGAACATGCCGGGCTCGGAGGCGATGGCCCGTCAGTTCGTGCACGGCAAGCGGTTCTTCATCGACGAGTTCGGCGTGGAGAACGACGAGGCGTGGCTGCCCGACACCTTCGGCTTCGCCGCGGGCCTGCCGCAGATCATCAAGGCGGCGGGCGCCAAGTGGCTGCTCACGCAGAAGATCTCGTGGTCGCAGACCAACCGCTTCCCGCACCACACCTTCAACTGGGAAGGCATCGACGGCACACGTATCTTCACGCACTTCCCGCCCGTCGACACCTACAACTGCTCGATGAAGGGCAGCGAGATCGCCCACGCGGCGAAGAACTTCAAGGACAAGGGCGTCGCCCGGCACTCCCTGGCGCCCACCGGATGGGGCGACGGAGGCGGCGGCACCACCCGCGAGATGATCGCCAAGGCGGGGCGCCTGAAGGACCTCGAAGGCTCGGCGACCGTCCAGTGGGAGACGCCCGCGGAGTTCTTCGAGAAGGCCGAGGCCGAGTACCCCAACCCGCCGGTCTGGGTCGGCGAGCTCTACCTGGAGCTGCACCGCGCGACCCTCACCAGCCAGGCGGGCACCAAGCAGGGCAACCGGCGCAGCGAGCACCTGCTCCGCGAGGCGGAGCTGTGGGCCGCGACGGCCGCCGTCCGCTCCGCCGAGTTCGCCTACCCCTACGAGCAGTTGGACCGCATCTGGAAGACGGTGCTGCTCCACCAGTTCCACGACATCCTGCCCGGCTCGTCCATCGCCTGGGTGCACCGCGAGGCTCGCGCGACGTACGCGGCGCTCGCGCAGGAGCTGACCGGCATCATCGACAAGGCGCAGCGCGCGCTGGCCGGTGAGGGGAGCGGCTCCCTGGTCTTCAACTCCGCTCCGCACACCCGTGACGGCGTGCCCGCGGGCGGCGCCCGCCCCGCCGCGATCGACGGACAGTCCGCGATCGCCTCGCGCGCCGACGGCGGCTTCGTCCTGGACAACGGTCTGCTGCGGGTCGAGGTCGACGCGCGCGGCCTGGTCGTCTCCGCGTACGACCTGGTGGCCGACCGGGAGACGGTCGCCCCCGGCGGGGCGGCGAACCTGCCGCAGCTGCACGCCGACTTCCCCAACATGTGGGACGCCTGGGACGTGGACGAGTTCTACCGCAACACCGTCACCGATCTCACCGATGCCGACGAGGTCGAGCCCGGCGAGGGCGCGTCGGTCCGCATCGTGCGCACCTTCGGCGCCTCGCGCCTGACCCAGGTCCTCTCCCTGGAGCCCGGCGTCCAGCGGCTCGACATCGACACCGAGGTGGACTGGCACGAGACCGAGAAGTTCCTCAAGCTGTCCTTCCCGCTGGACATCCACGCGGAGCGGTACGCGTCGGAGACCCAGTTCGGACACTTCTACCGGGCCACCCACACCAACACGAGCTGGGAGGCCGCCAAGTTCGAGGCGTGCAACCACCGCTTCGTGCACATGGAGGAGCCGGGCTGGGGCGTCGCCCTGGTCAACGACTCGACGTACGGCCATGACGTGACCCGCGCGGTCCGCGCCGAGGACTCCGGCACGACCACCACGGTCCGGGTCTCCCTCCTTCGCGCCCCGCGCTTCCCCGACCCCGAGACCGACCAGGGCGTGCACCGCTTCCGGCACGCGCTCGTGCCGGGCGCGGCGATCGGCGACGCGGTGCGCGAGGGCTACCGCATCAACCTGCCCGAGCGCCGGGTGAGCGGCGGCTCGGACGTCGCGCCGCTGGTCACGGTCGACAACGACGCCGTGGTCGTCACCGCGGTCAAGCTCGCCGACGACGGCAGCGGTGACGTGGTCGTGCGCTTCCACGAGTCGCGCGGCGGCAGAGCGAAGACCACGCTGGCGGCGGGCTTCTCGGCAGGTTCGGTCGCGGTGACCGACCTCCTGGAGCGTCCGCTGGCCGACGCGGCGGCTCCGGAGCTCGCGGACGGCGCGGTGTCGCTGACACTCCGCCCGTTCGAGCTGGTCACGCTGCGGTTCAGCAGGAGCTGACGCCTGCCTCTCGCGGCGGATATGGGGCCCCCGGTGCCACGGCGCCGGGGGCCTTGCGCGTGGGGTCCCACCCGTAGGGCCCTACCCGTCCAACTGCGCCCGCAGCCACTCCTCCACCTCGCCGACGTGCGCCGCGGCCGCGGCCCGTGCCGCCTCCGGGTCGCGGGCGACCAGGGCCCGGTGGATGCGGGCGTGTTCGCGGCGGGTGCGTTCGAAGGCGCCCTCCTCCTGGTAGCCGCGCCACACCCGGGCACGGAACGTGCGCGAGGAGAGGCCCTCCAGGATCGCGGCCATCGTGTCGTTGCCCGCGGCGAACGCGATCGTGCGGTGGAACGCGAGGTCGTGGGAGAGGATCTCCTCCGGGTCGTCGGTGGCGCTCATCGCTTCCAAGTGCTTCTCGACATCGGCCAGTTGGTCCGACGAGATGCGTGCGGCGGCCAGCGCGGTGGCCGTCGACTCCAGGACCCGCCGCACTTCGAGCAGTTCCACGAGCTGCGGCCCCCTGGACAGGTCCGCCACCACCCCGAAGGTCTCCAGGAGGTCCCCGGCCTCCAACTGCGTCACGTAGATGCCCGAGCCGTGCCGCGCCTCCAGGACGCCGAGCACCGTCAGCGCGCGGATCGCCTCGCGCATCGAGCTGCGCGAGATGCCCAGCTGGACGGCCAAGTCCCGCTCCGTGGGCAGGCGTTGCCCCGGCTCAAGGCGACCCTCGCCGATCATCGCCTTGATCTGCTCGATGGCCCGCTGCGTCACGGTGCCCTTCTGCGGGGCGGACTGGTCTGGCTGGTCCACGTAACGCTCCTCCACTAGCCGGGTGCGCCGCAGTCTAGTCAGAGATGTGGTCCGACCACTACGGCCGGAAACCGGGAAAAGTTGACGCCGAGGGGTGTTGTGGGGGGCAAGTGGTCTGATAAATATTCGCGTCATCGGGTCCTGGAAACCACTCGACCACCTCCCGATCCCGTTCGATCTCCCTCGATGAGGAGCCGTCAGATGGCTGGCAGGAAAGTGCGCAACAGGCCCGGCAGGATGGGGACTTCGCGGGCGGTGCGGGCCGCGGCCGTGGCCGCCTGCGCGTCCCTCGCGCTCACCGCGTGCGGCAGTACGAAGGACACCGCGTCGTCCGGCGGCGGGGGCGGCGAGGGCAAGGTCGGTGTGATCCTGCCCCTGCTGACCTCGCCGTTCTGGCAGTCCTACAACGACTACGTGCCGAAGATGGCGAAGTCCGAGGACGTCGACGCGATGAAGACCGTCAACTCCAACAGCGACCCCTCTCAGCAGATCACGGACATCAACAACCAGCTGAACCAGGACGTGAAGGGCCTCGTCGTCGCCCCGCTCGACAGCGCCGCGATATCCGCCGGACTCGACCAGGCCGAGCGCAAGGGCGTGCCCGTGGTCGCCGTCGACGTCGCGCCCGAGCAGGGCAAGGTCGCCATGGTCGTACGCGCGAACAACGTCGCGTACGGCGAGAAGGCCTGTGACTACCTCGGCAAGCAGGTCAAGACCGGCAAGGTCGTGCAGATCATGGGTGACCTGGCGTCCGTCAACGGCCGCGAGCGCTCCAAGGCGTTCCGCGACTGCGTGAAGAAGAAGTACCCGAAGCTGAAGGCCCTGGAGATCCCCGCCAAGTGGGAGTCGGACACGGCCGCCTCCAAGCTCGACACGCTCCTCAACTCCGACCCCGACATCAAGGGCATCTACATGCAGGCGGGCGGCGTCTACCTCGCGCCCACCCTGCAGACCCTCAAGTCGAAGGGAATGCTGAAGAAGGCGGGGGAGAAGGGGCACATCACCGTCGTCTCCAACGACGGCATCCCGCAGGAGTTCGACGCGATCCGCAAGGGCCAGATCGACGCCACCGTCTCGCAGCCCGCCGACGCCTACGCCAAGTACGGCATGTACTACATCAAGGCCGCGATGAACGGGAAGAAGTTCAAGCCGGGACCGACCGACCACGACTCCGAGATCGTCAAGCTGCCCAGCGGCATCCTCGAGGACCAGCTGCCCGCACCGCTGGTCACCAAGGAGAACGTCGACGACGCCAAGCTGTGGGGCAACGCGGTCAAATGAGTGAGCCGATGACCAAGCCCGCCATGGATTCGGCCGCCGCAACCCCGCTCGTCGAGGCGTCCGGCATCGTCAAACGGTACGGACCCACCGTCGCTCTCCAGGACGGCCACCTCACCGTCCTGCCCGGCGAGTCCCACGCCCTCGTCGGCCGCAACGGCGCGGGCAAGTCCACCCTCGTCACCATCCTCACCGGACTCCAGGCGCCGGACGCGGGCACCGTCCTCTTCGACGGCGAGCCCGCGCCGCCGCTCGGCGACCGCGACGCCTGGCGCCGCAAGGTGGCCTGCGTCTACCAGAAGCCCACCGTCGTCCCCGAGCTGACCGTCGCGGAGAACCTCTTCATCAACCGGCAGCCGGAAGGCCGGGGAGGTTTCATCAGCTGGCGCAGGCTGCGCACCCAGGCGGCTGAGCTCCTCGACACCTGGGACGTGCACGTCGACCCCGACGCGCGCACCGCCGAGCTCAAGGTCGAGGACCGCCAAATGGTGGAGATCGCCCGGGCGTTGAGCTTCGGCGCGCGGTTCATCGTCCTCGACGAGCCGACCGCCCAGCTCGACAACCGCGAGATCGAGCGGCTCTTCACACGTATGCGCGCCCTCCAGGAGTCCGGCGTCACCTTCCTGTTCATCTCGCACCACCTCCAAGAGGTGTACGAGGTGTGCCAGACGGTCACCGTCCTGCGCGACGCCCGCTGGATCACCAGCGCCCCCGTGGCCGAACTGCCGCGCGGCGCCCTGGTGGCGGCCATGGCGGGCGAGGTCATCACCGAACAGGCCGAGGCCGAACGGGCGGTGGCCCGCGCCGAGGTGCCCGCCGACGCCCCGGTCATGCTCGACGTCAAGGGCCTGACCGGCGAGTCGTACGCCGACATCGACCTGACCGTGCGCAAGGGCGAGGTCGTCGGCCTCGCCGGATCCAGCGGCAGCGGCAAGATCAACCTCGCGGAGAGCTTCGCGGGACTGCACAGGCCGACCGGCGGCACCGCCCGGCTGGGCGGCGAGCAACTGCCGTTCGGCGACGTCACCGCCGCGCTGCGCGCCGGGGTCGGCTGCGTGCCGCGCGACCGGCACGACCAGGGCCTCGTCTTCGGGATGTCCATCGGCGACAACGCCACGATGAGCGTCCTGGACCGCCTCGGCAGGTACGGCTTCGTCGCCACCGACAGCAAGCGGCGGTTCGCCGACGAGCTGATCGAACGCCTCGACATCCACGCCGAGGGCCCCGACCAGCCCGTCTCGGACCTCTCCGGCGGCAACGCGCAGAAGGTCGTCATGGCCCGCGCGCTCGCCTCCGAACCCCGCCTGCTCGTCCTCATCAACCCCACGGCTGGCGTCGACGTGAAGTCCAAGGAATCCCTGCTGGCCCGCATGGACAACGCCCGCCAGGACGGCACCGCGGTCCTGGTCGTCTCCGACGAACTGGACGACCTGCGCCGCTGCGACCGCGTACTGGTCCTCTTCCACGGCCGGATCGTGGCGGAACACGAGGCGGGTTTCAGGGACCACGACCTCGTCGCGTCAATCGAGGGTGTGGGCCCCGTAAGGGGCGCGGGGAACGGCGCGACAAGCCACAACGGGCCCGCAGCCAAAGAACAAGGAGACAACCGTGGCTGACATCAAGGCCCCGTCGACAGTCGAAACGACCACGCCCCCCGTGCGACAAGAGCGGGACTCAGGGACGGCGAAAACGGTACTGCTACGCCGCGCACGCGAACTGGCACTGGTACCAGCCCTGTTGCTCCTCATGCTCCTCGGCACCCTGGTGAACGACTCGTTCCTCACCGAGCGCAACCTCATCTCCATCCTCGGCGCATCCGCCGCCCTCGCGATGGTCGTGCTCGCCGAGTCGCTCGTCCTGATCACCGGCAAGTTCGACCTGTCCCTGGAGTCCGTCGTCGGCATCGCGCCCGCCGTCGGCGCGCTCCTGGTCCTGCCCGCGGCCCAGGCGGGTTTCGGCACGGACCTGCCCGCCGCCGTCGGCATCATCGCGATCCTGCTCGTCGGCGCGGCCATCGGCGCCTTCAACGGCATCCTCGTGGTGAAGCTCAAGCTCAACGCGTTCATCGTGACCCTGGCCATGCTGATCGTGCTGCGCGGACTGCTCGTCGGCGCCACCGAGGGCAAGACCCTCTTCGGCATGCCCGACGCCTTCTACAGCCTCGCCACGACCACCTTCCTGACCATCCCGCTCTCCGTGTGGCTCGCGGCGGCCGCCTTCGGCATCGCGGGCTTCGTGCTCAAGTACCACCGCGTCGGCCGCGCCCTGTACGCGATCGGCGGCAACCCGGACGCGGCCCGCGCCGCGGGCATCCGCGTGGAGCGCGTCATGCTCGGCGTGTTCGTCGTGGCGGGCGCCCTCGCCGCGGTCGGCGGACTCATGCAGACCGGCTACGTGGGCGCGATCAACGCCAACCAGGGCCAGAACATGATCTTCACCGTGTTCGCCGCCGCCGTCATCGGCGGCATCAGCCTCGACGGCGGCAAGGGCACCATGTTCGGCGCCCTGACCGGTGTGCTGCTGCTCGGCGTCGTACAGAACCTGCTCACCCTCGCCCAGGTGCCGTCCTTCTGGATCCAGGCCATCTACGGCGGAATCATCCTGG
This sequence comes from Streptomyces kanamyceticus, assembly GCF_008704495.1. Taxonomy (NCBI): domain Bacteria; kingdom Bacillati; phylum Actinomycetota; class Actinomycetes; order Kitasatosporales; family Streptomycetaceae; genus Streptomyces; species Streptomyces kanamyceticus. Next base: position 825,287 of record NZ_CP023699.1, on the reverse strand, counting down.
TCGCCCTGATGATCGCGCGCGTCACCACGGGCCGCGCACAGGACTGACCGCGAGCCGGTTCCCAGCGCCCCCGCCCCTTTCCGGAAAGGCCTCCTGTGTCCCCGACTCCCACCCGCGTCACCGCGGTCGACACCTACGACATACGGTTCCCGACCTCACGGGAGCTCGACGGGTCCGACGCGATGAACCCGGACCCCGACTACTCCGCCGCCTACGTGGTGCTCCGCACCGACGCGGACGACGGCCTGGAGGGGCACGGCTTCACCTTCACCATCGGACGCGGCAACGACGTCCAGGTCGCCGCGATCCAGGCCCTGCGCCACCACGTCGTCGGCCGCCGGGTCGACGAGCTCTGCGCCGACCCCGGCACCGTCAACCGCGACCTGATCGGCGACAGCCAGCTGCGCTGGCTCGGCCCCGAGAAGGGCGTGATGCACATGGCGATCGGCGCGGTCGTCAACGCCGTCTGGGACCTGGCGGCCAAGCGCGCCCGCAAGCCGCTCTGGCAGCTCCTCACCGACGCCACGCCCGAGTGGCTCGTCTCCCAGGTCGACTTCCGCTACATCGCCGACGCGCTCACCCCCGAGGAGGCCGTCGGCCTGCTGCGGGCCGGACGCGAGGGGGCGGCGGGGCGCGCGGCCACCCTCCGCGAGCGCGGCTTCCCCGGCTACACCACCTCGCCGGGCTGGCTCGGCTACAGCGACGAGAAGCTCACTCGCCTCGCCCGGCAGGCCGTCGCCGACGGATTCACCCAGATCAAGCTGAAGGTCGGCGCCGACCTCGCCGACGACATCCGGCGCTGCCGCACCGCACGCGGCGCCATCGGCCCCGGCATCCGCATGGCGATCGACGCCAACCAGCGCTGGAACGTCGGCGAGGCCGTCGAATGGACGCGCGCGCTCGCCGAGTTCGACCCCTACTGGGTCGAGGAGCCGACCAGCCCCGACGACGTACTCGGGCACGCCGCGATCCGCACGGGCGTGGCCCCGGTCAAGGTCGCCACCGGCGAACACGTGCAGAACCGCATCGTCTTCAAGCAGCTCCTCCAAGCGGGCGCCATCGACATCCTGCAGATCGACGCGGCGCGCGTCGGCGGTGTCAACGAGAACCTCGCGATCCTGCTGCTCGCGGCGAAGTTCGGCGTCCCCGTCTGCCCGCACGCGGGCGGCGTCGGCCTGTGCGAACTCGTCCAGCACCTGTCGATGTTCGACTACGTCGCGCTCTCGGGGACGACCGAGAACCGCGTCATCGAGTACGTCGACCACCTGCACCAGCACTTCATCGACCCCGTCGTGATGCGCGCGGGCCACTACACGGCCCCGACCGCGCCGGGCTTCTCGGCCACCATGCGCCCGGAGTCGATCGCCGAATTCACCTATCCGGGCGGCTCGTTCTGGGCCGCCGACCTCGCTTCGGACAAGGGAGCAGCCGCATGACGGACTTCGAAGGGCTCAAGGCCCTGGTAACCGGTGGCGCATCCGGCATCGGCCGGGCCACCTCCGAGCTCCTCGCCGCGCGCGGCGCCCAGGTCGCCGTGCTCGACCTCGACCCGAGCGGCGTCGACAAGCCGCTGCGCGGATACACCGCCGACGTCGCCGACGACATCTCCGTACGGGCCGCGGTCGCCGCCGCCACCGCCGACCTCGGCGGGCTCGACGTCCTGGTCAACAACGCGGGCATCGGCGCCCAGGGCACCGTCGAGGACAACGACGACGCCCAGTGGCACCGGGTCATCGACGTCAACGTCCTCGGCATCGTCCGCACCACCCGCGCCGCCCTGCCCCACCTGCGCGGCTCGTCGCACGCGGCGATCGTCAACACCTGCTCCATCGCCGCGACCGCGGGCCTGCCGCAGCGCGCCCTGTACTCGGCGTCCAAGGGCGCGGTGCTCTCGCTGACCCTCGCGATGGCCGCCGACCACGTACGCGAAGGGGTGCGGGTCAACTGCGTGAACCCCGGCACCGTGGACACCCCGTGGGTCGGCCGTCTCCTGGACGCGGCACCCGACCCCGCCGCCGAACGGGCCGCGCTCCGGGCCCGCCAGCCCACCGGACGCCTGGTCGGCGCCGATGAGGTGGCGGGCGCCATCGCCTACTTGGCGAGCCCGCTCTCCGGCGCCACCACCGGCACCTCGCTCGCCGTCGACGGCGGCATGCAGGGCCTGCGCCTGCGTCCGGCGGACCGGTGAGCGGCCTGGCGCGGCGCCCCCTGGGACCCGGCGGCGTCGAGGTGACCGAACTGTCCTTCGGCGCCGCCGGCATCGGCAACCTCTACTCGCCGATCACCGACGAGCAGGCGGCCACCGCCGTCGAGCACGCCTGGGACGCGGGCATCCGCTACTTCGACACCGCCCCGCACTACGGACTCGGCCTCTCCGAACGCCGCATCGGCGAGGCGCTGAGCGGCCGCGACCGGTCCTCGTACACGATCTCGACGAAGGTGGGGAGGCTACTCGAACCGGTCGGCGAGGTCAGCGGCGACGACCTCGCCGACGGCGGCTTCGCGGTGCCCCGCACCCACCGCAGGGTCTGGGACTTCAGCGCGGACGGCATCCGCCGCTCCATCGAGTCCAGCCTCACCCGCCTGCGCACCGACCGCGTCGACGTCGTCTTCCTCCACGACCCCGACAACCACGCCGAAGAGGCGTTCCGCGAAGGCTATCCGGCCCTGGAGAAGCTGCGCTCCGAGGGCGTCGTCGGCGCGATAGGCGCGGGCATGAACCAGGCCGAGATGCTCACCCGCTTCCTCCGCGACACCGACGTCGACGCGGTGCTGTGCGCGGGTCGCTACACGCTCCTGGACCACCAGGCCCTCACGGAACTGCTGCCCGCCGCGAGCGAGCGGGGCGCCTCGGTCGTCATCGGCGGCGTCTTCAACTCCGGTCTGCTCGCCGACCCGAAGCCGGGTGCGCGCTTCGACTACGTCGAGGCACCGGCCGAACTCCTGGCGCGCGCCCGCGCCCTGCGGGCCCTCGCCGAGCGGCACGGCACCACCCTGAGGGCGGCCGCCCTCGCGTTCCCGTTCGGCCATCCGGCCGTCGCCAGCGTTCTCGTCGGCATCCACGCACCGGAGCAAGTCACCGACGCCGCCGCGCAGTTCGCGGCCCGCGTACCCGCCGACTTCTGGCAGGAGGCGCGGGCGGCAGGGCTGCTCGCGGCCGATGTGCCCGTCCCGGGAGAGGACCGCCCGTGAGAGTCGCCCTGCACACCAAGGTCCGCGCCGACCGGATCGAGGAGTACGACGCCGCCCACCGGGAGGTGCCCGCCGAACTCGTCGCCGCGATCCGCGCCGCGGGCGCCACCTCCTGGACGATCTGGCGCAGCGGCAGTGACCTCTTCCACGTCTTGGAGTGCGAGGACTACGGCCGCATGCTCTCCGAGCTGGAGCGGCTGCCGGTCAACATCGCCTGGCAGGCCCGCATGGCCGAGCTCCTCTACGTCGTGCACGACTACTCCGCCGAGGGGTCCGAAGCCGGACTTCCCGTCGTGTGGGAGCTGCCGTGACCGGCCTGGTGGACGCCCATCACCATGTGTGGGACCTCTCCGTACGCGACCAGGAGTGGATCACCGGCGAGGAACTCGCGGCCATCCGGCGCACTTTCACCCTCGCCGACCTCGCTCCCGAGGCGCGCGCGGCGGGCGTCACCGCCACGATCCTCGTCCAGACGGTCACCTTCGCCGAGGAGACGCCCGAGTTCCTCGCGCTCGCGGCGGACAGCGAGCTCGTCGCGGGCGTCGTCGGCTGGACCGACCTCACCCGCCCGGACGTCGCCGAGACCTTGGCCGCGTTCCGTGAACTCCCGGGCGGCCAGCACCTGGTGGGCATCCGCCACCAGGTCCAGGGCGAGCCCGACCCCGAGTGGCTGCTGCGCCCGGACGTCCGCAGGGGCCTCGCGGCCGTGGCCGACGCGGGGCTCGCCTACGACCTCGTCGTCCTGCCCCATCAGCTGCCCGCCTGTGCCAGGGTGGCAGCGGATCTGCCCGAACTAACCTTCGTCCTCGACCACTTGGGCAAGCCGCCGATCGCTGCGGGAGCCCTCGAACCCTGGGCCGCGGCGCTTCGTACGCTCGCCGCGCGCCCCAACACGGTGGGCAAACTGTCCGGTCTGGTGACCGAGGCGGACCACAAGACGTGGACGGTGGACGACCTGCGGCCTTACGCGGAGACCGCCCTGGACGCCTTCGGCCCCCGGCGGCTGATGTTCGGCTCCGACTGGCCCGTCAGCACGCTCGCCGCGTCGTACGGTGAAGTCCTGGATGTGGCACGGCAGTTGACGCGATCGCTCGACTCGGGCGAGAGTGCCGAGGTCTTCGGTGGCACGGCCCGCCGCATCTACCGGTGGTGATCCACCGGCGGTAGTTCAAAGCGGCTGTGTCGAAGTGCGGTGCGGTTGCGCGCCCCGAAAGGGGCGCGGGGCTGTGTCGACATGCGGCTCCGCCGCGTGGGCGCGACCAGCCACGCGCGGCCCGCGGGTTCGGCGCCGGTCTTCCCGTGGAGCGCTCAGCGCCGCCGCGCAGGTGTGGAGAGCCGCGTCGGCGCCAGATAGTCACGCACGTACGTCCGCTCCCAGTGCGCACCCGTCTCGCGCAGCTCGCGCCAGGTCGTGTAGCGGTAGCGGTAGAGCCGTGCGCGGATGTACGCGGGCGGCGCGTCGGGCGGGAACGGGCTGGCGTGCAACAGCCTCAGGGTGTCCCGGTCGCCGTCCAGGAGGCGTTCCACCAGCGGGCCGAACCACGACCTGGCGTACGCGGGGGAGAGCGCGGCGAACCACATCATCCAGTCGAGCCGCAGGTGGTAGGGGGCGAACTGGCGCGGCCACCGTCGTACGTCGCCCGGCTTGCCCTTGAACTCGTAGGCGCGCCAGTCGGAGTCCTCGCGCGGCACCGGATCGGCCGTGCCCTCGATGACGATCTCCTGGCGCACCCGGCTGACGCTGCCGAACGCGCCGTAGGAATTGACCAGGTGCAGCGGGTCGAAGGAGGTGTTCATCACCTGCCGCCGGGACAGCAGATTGCGCACCGGGCGGTAGCTCAGCGCCAGGAGCGCCACGGTCACGGAGCCGACCACCACTTCGTACCAGAGCGGAGCGGGCGCGAACGAGCGCGGCGTGTGCCAGGCGGAGAGGTCGAGGGCGGAGACGGCCAGGACGATGGTGAGCCAGTTCAGCCAGGAGAAGTTGCCGGAGAGCACCAGCCACAACTGGGTCGCGATCATCAGACAGGCCGCGCCCGTCGCCACCGGCTGCGGGGTGAACAGCAGGACGGGCACGACGAGTTGGGTGACGTGGTTGGCCGCGACCTCGATCCGGTGCGCGGGCCGGGGGAGCTGGTGGAAGAACCGGCTCAGCGGTCCGGGCATCGGCTGTGTCTCGTGGTGGAAGTAGAGGCAGGTGAGCCTGCGCCAGCAGGCGTCGCCGCGCATCTTGATCAGCCCGGCGCCGAACTCCACGCGGAAGAGCACCCAGCGCAGCAGGAAGAGGACGAGGACGGGCGGCGCGACCTCGTCGTTGCCGAGGAAGATCGCGAGGAAGCCCACCTCGAGGAGCAGTGACTCCCAGCCGAAGCCGTACCAGGTCTGTCCCACGTTCACGACGGAGAGGTAGAGCGCCCAGGGGACCAGCCAGAGCGCCATGGCGCCCCACAGGGGCAGTTGGCCGTCCGCGCCCGTGAGCAGCGCCGCCGCGACCGCGCAGCCCGCCCACGCGCAGAGCGCGAAGAACCGGTCCGAGTAGTGCACCTGGAACAGGCTCGGCGCCTGCCGGAACGGCACGCGCGCGACGTACCGCGGCACCGGCAGCATCCCGCGCTCCCCGATGAGCGGCCGGAACTGCAGGGCCGCCCCCAGGAACGCCACGAGGTACACCGCGGCGAGAGCCCGCTGGAAGACCAGCCTGCTCAGGTCGTACACGTCCGCGGTGAACCACTCCACGGCTCCATTGTGACGCTGGGTGAGGCCGCTCGGCTTGCGGGACGATCGGATGCCCCGCAGACAATGAGGGACAAATGCCCCGGCAACGGCGGGAGAACCCGGTGCGCGTGCCCACCAGGACCTACGCGATGACCTTCGCGATATCCACGGCCCTAGCGGTCGCAGGCGTCGCGGGCCTCGCGGGCTGCGCCGGTGACGGCGACAAGAACGCCGCCGACGGGGAGCGTGAACTGTTCATGCAGCCCGTCGCCGCTCAGGGCCCCGACCCGTTCACCGACTCCACCGCGAAGAGCACCGCGACGCCGCCGCCCGTCACCCGTTCGCCGCAGCCTTCGCCCACCGGCTCCGCCACCCCGCAGGGCACCCGCTCGATCTCGGGCGGCACCCCCGGCCTGTACGGCGGCACCCACGCCGTCGGCAGCTGCGACGTCGGGCAGCAGATCCGTTTCCTCACCGCCGACCAGGCCAAGGCCCGCGCCTTCGCCGAGGCCTCCGGCATCGAGGCGGCCGCGATTCCCGGCTTTCTGCGCGGGCTCACGCCCGTCGTGCTGCGGGCCGACACCCGGGTCACCAACCACGGCTTCCGCGGCGGCTCGGCCACCAGCTTCCAGTCCGTGCTGCAGTCGGGCACGGCCGTCCTCGTCGACGAGCGGGGCCTGCCGCGGGTGCGCTGTGCGTGCGGCAACCCGCTGAAGCCGCCGGTCGCGTTCCAGGGCGCGCCGCGCCACAACGGTCAGCCGTGGGGCGGTTACCAGCCCACCCGTGTCGTCGTGGTGACCCCGGCGCCGCGGCCGATCACCAACATCACCATCGTCAACATCGTCAACAACACCTGGATCGAACGGAAGATCGGGGACGAGGACGCCGACGAGGACCGCAGGGCGAAGCCGCCCGTGAGCCCGACGCAGACCCCGACCCCGACTCCGAAGGACTCGGGCGGCGACCAGGACCAGGGCACGCCCGACCAGAACGTCGTGCCCAACGATCCGGGCCGCACCGATCCGGGCCGCACAGATCCGGGCCAGACCGACCCCACGGACCCCGACTCCTCGTCGGTCGACTGCCCCACGCCCTCCGCGGTGACCGGCACTCCGACGGAGCCCCCGTCCCCGCCGCCGCCCGGCTGCCCCACGCCGACGACGACACCGCCGAGCGAAGTGCCGCCGCAGGAGCCGGAGGATCAGCCCCACGACGAGAGTCCGGAGGACATCGGCCCGGAGACCGTGCCCGACGCGCCGGACCAGTCCGACGACGGCCTCGTGCCCGACGACCCGTACCTGTCCGAGAACCCCCTCGACGACAGCGACCCGGGCTCCTTCGCGAGCTGACCGGAGACCGGGGCGATGGCCGGAGTGGGGCGGGCGCGACGCGCGGGAACCAGTCATGCGGTCCGGAGCGGGGGCATGCCGATCGCGCCATTCGTGCACCCGGCCCTGGTGTCACTGGTGTCCCTGCCGCCCCTGCCGTCGTTTCCCCCGCTTCTCGGACGCCTTCTGAAAGAGCGTTGATTTCACTCATCAGGCAAATACGCATGAGCTTTCGACGTATGTGGAGCGGGTAAATCCGATTTCCCGCCATGTGGCGCATTCGCGACGGTAATAAGATGGCATTGAGTCAAATGGCGCTGGTAGTTGATTTTCAGATATGGCAGAGTATTTGGACGGGTGGTCGGTCAAGTCGAAGGAATTGATCCAGCTGTTCGATCGAGCACTCAAGGATCAGCCGTCAGGCGCGGGGGAGAAGTCGGCTCATGGACTTGGTGGAACGTGGTGAAGAATTCTCGATCATGCAAAAAATGCTCGGCTCCAGTGCGGCCGGGCAGGGCGGAGTCCTTCTGGTCAGCGGCGCGGTGGCCAGCGGCAAGACCGCGCTGCTGCGCGCCTTCGGAGAGCGGGCGACCGCCACGGGCGCACTGTATCTGCAGGCCACCGCCTCAGCGGCGGAGAGCGACCTGCCTCTCGGGGTGATGGGACAGCTGTTGCTCGGCGGCGATCCGCTCGGCGCGGACGCCCGGCGGGCTGCCCGGATCGTGGACCTGATGTCGGATCCCGGCCCTTCGGGGCGTGCGCGGGGGGTACGTGAGGGCGTGCCGATGGGCGAGATTCCCGAGCTCTGCTCGATTGTCCTCGAAAAGGCAAGGGAAAGGCCCGTGCTGCTCAGCATCGACGATGTGCATCATGCCGACAGTGAGTCCCTTGAATGCCTCCTCTACCTGGCCCGCAGGCTGGACGTGAGCCGTATTCTGGTCGTCCTGGGAGAAAACAACGGCTTCTTGGCCGGTAATCCGCGATTGAGGGTCGATTTGCTGCGCCTGCCGGGGTGCCGGAATATCAGGCTCGGCCCGCTCCAGCGGCACGGAGTCGCGGAAATGATCTCTGGATTCGGCGGCCCCGGGTGGCGGACGCGCAAGCTCGTCTCGGACGTCCACCGCATCGGAGGCGGCAGCCCCTTGCTGACGCGTGCGTTGATCGAGGACCACCGCGCCACCGTCGCCGGGGGAGGAACCTCCGCGGAGCTGGTGCCCGGCGAGTCCTTCGTGCAGGCCGTCGCCACCGGCCTGTACCGCAGCGATCCGGCCACCCGGCGCACCGCCTGGGCCCTGGCCGTCGCGGGACCGGAGGTGACGCTCGCCGAACTGGGGGAGGCGCTCACCAGCAGCCGGGAGTCCCTGCACCGCAGTCTGCGCGCGTTGAACGAGGCGGGGCTCCTCGACGCCGGCTGGTTCCGGCACGAGGCGGGCCGCGCCGCGGTGCTCAGAAGCATGGAGCCCGCCGACCGCGCCCGCCTGGAGGCCCGGGTCGCCCGGGTGCTGCACGAGCACGGCGCGGCAGCGACCGTGGTGGTCCAGCATCTGATCGCGGCCGAGACCGTCGAGGCCCCCTGGGCGCTGCGCACGCTCATCGAGGCCGCCGAGCGGGCCCTCGCCGACGACGAGGTCGAGCTCGCCCTCACCTGTCTGCGGGTCGCCCGCGACACCTGCTCCGACCCGCACCAGGCCCTGGAGATACGGGCCGCGCTGACCAGGGCGGGCTGGCGGGTCAACCCGGCCGCCGTCGACCAGCACCTGCCCGAGCTCGGCGCGGCCGCCCTCGAAGGCCGGCTCGGCGCCCGTGACACCGGTGAACTCGTCGGCCACCTCCTGTGGTTCGGCCGTTTCGACCGTGCCCTCGACGTGCTCGGCGCCTCCGAGCGGCACGGCGTGGTGGCGTGCGGAAAGACCGGTGCGGGCGGGCCGCGCGGCCACGACTGCCCGCGCCACTGGCTGACCTACGCCTATCCGGGACTGCCCGCGTCCGCGCGGGCCTGCCTCGGTACGACACCGGAACACGCCCAGGCGACCGAGCACGCGCCGAGCCTGACGCGCAGCCCGCACCAGCGGGCGGCGAGCCTGCTGAAGGCGGTCATCGAAGGCGCGGACGACGACGTGGTGGTCAGGGCCGAGCAGATCCTGCAGAGCACCCGCCTCGACGACCGCACGCTGACCGCGCTCCTGGTCGCGCTGCACTCCCTGGTGCTCACCGACCGCCTGGACGCGGCGGCCTTCTGGTGCGAGACGCTGTTCAACGAGGCCGCAGAGCGGCGCGCCCCGATGTGGCAGGCGCTCCTGGCGTCGGCCAAGGCGCGCGTCGAACTGCGGGCGGGCGCGCTCCTCGCCGCGGACGCGTCGGCGCGTTCGGCGCTCGCCCTGGTGCCCGCCGAGGGCTGGGGCGTGGCTGTCGCCTCGCCCATCGCCACGGCCGTGTTCACCAGTACCGCCCTCGGCAGGATCGACGAGGCAGCGACCCAACTCGGCGTCCCGGTGCCCGACGCGGCCTTCCAGACCCCCGACGGGCTGCTCTACCTGCGGGCCCGCGGCCACTACTACCTCGCGGCCGGCCGCCCCTACGCCGCGCTCGACGACTTCCTCACCTGCGGGGACCTCATGACCCGCTGGGAGTTCGACCTGCCCGCGCTGGTGCCATGGCGCACCGACGCGGCGCAGGCCCACCTCCGGCTCGGGGACGTGGCCCGTGCCCGGGCCCTCGCGGAGGAGCAACTGGCCCTCGTCGGGGCGGGCGGCACCGCGGCGCGGGCCGTGTCGCTGCGGGTGCTCGCGAGCACGCTGGTCGCGGGGCGCCGCGTCGGGCTGCTCGGTGAGGCCGTCGAGATCCTCAGGGAGCGCGGCCACCGGCTCGAACTGGCGTGCGCGACCGATGAGTTGGCCAGAGCGCAGCGCGAGCTCGGGAAGCTGGGGCAGGCGCGGACCCTGGCCCGCAAGGCGCAGCAGCTGGCGGGTGAGTGCGGCATTCCGGTGCCCGGCGTCGCGCCGAAGGAAGGGGCGGGCACCCTGGCCGCCGAGCGCCCATGGCCCCCGGGTCCCCGCCGCAACCCGGTCGAGCTCAGCAATGCCGAACTGCGTGTGGCCACGCTCGCCGTCCGTGGCCACACCAACCGGCAGATCGCCGACAAGCTCTGCATCACCGTCAGTACCGTCGAACAGCACCTGACCCGGGCGTACCGAAAGCTCGACGTCCAGCGCCGCGCGGACCTGGCCGCGAAGCTCAGCCCCCACACCGGCCCCGGCGGCCGCGAAGGTCCCGCGAGCCACGACGACCGCGACCGGCTGTACGTGGTCTAGGAGGTCGGTCATCCGGCTGCCCTCCCGTCCGTGTGTCACCGCGCCGTGCCTTCCGTTTCTACGCGGCGGGCGGTCACAACGCGGTCCGAAGATCTGTGATCATCACAGCCCAGGAGAGCGGGGCCCGGACCCCGGACCCTCGGACCCGGATCCCCGGACCCGGACCCCGGACCCGGCAACTCCGTTCCGCATAAGTGATATTGCGCAGTTGGACAATGTCGTAGACCTCGTTGAGGAAAAGCTCCGGCACTCCTACCGTGGTCGCTCAATGGATTTCGCTCCGCCAGTGGGTTTCCCCGCCCCGCGAGTTCCCGGAATACCGGGAACTCGCGGAAATCCCGGCGAGAGCTTTCCCTTTCGCGATCACGGGAGGAACCCCTTGGTAGTGGTGATGGCCCCGGAGGCCACACAGAAAGATGTGGAAGCAGTCGTCGATCTGGTGCGCACAGCGGGCGGTGACGCATTCGTCAGCCGGGGCGTGACGCGCACCATCGTGGGCCTCGTGGGGGACGTGGAGGCGTTCGACGCCCTCAACCTGGCCCAGCTGCGCGGGGTCCTCGACGTCGTACGGATCTCCGTGCCGTACAAGCTGGTCAGCCGTGAGCACCACCTCGACAGGTCGGTCGTCACCGTGGCGGGCGTGCCCTTCGGCCCCGACACCCTGACCGTGATCGCGGGACCCTGCGCGGTGGAGACCCCCTCCCAGACGCTGGAGGCCGCGCGCCTAGCCAAGGCGGCCGGGGCCGCACTGCTGCGCGGCGGCGCGTTCAAGCCGCGGACCTCGCCGTACGCCTACCAGGGGCTCGGCGAGCGTGGCCTGCGCATCCTCGCCGACGTCAGCGCGGAGACCGGACTCCCCGTGGTCACCGAGGTGATCGACCCGGCGGGTGTCGAACTCGTCGCCCCCTACGCCGACATGCTGCAGATCGGCACGCGCAACATGCACAACTTCGCGCTGCTCCAGGAGGTGGGCGCGGCGGGCAAGCCGGTGCTGCTCAAGCGCGGCTTCGGCGCCACGATCGAGGAGTGGCTGATGGCCGCCGAGTACATCGCGCAGCGCGGCAACCTCGACATCGTGCTCTGCGAGCGCGGCATCCGCACCTTCGAGACCGCCACCCGCAACACCCTGGACATCAGCGCGGTGCCGGTGGTCCAGCGCCTCTCCCACCTGCCGGTGATCGTGGACCCCTCGCATTCGGGCGGCCGCCGCGACCTGGTCCTTCCGCTCACCCGTGCCGCGCTCGCGGTCGGCGCGGACGGCGTCATGATCGACGTACACCCCGACCCGGGAACGGCGCTCTGCGACGGCAACCAGGCGCTGACCCGGGTGGAGGCCGCCGAGGTCGCCACGGCGGTCGCGATCCTCTCCCCGCTGATGGGCCGCAAGCTCGCGCACCCGTAGGTGGAGGGAACACCGATAGGGGTGAATAGGGGTACCCGGCGGCGTGATTTCTGCATTAGTGAGGGGTACCAGGTCCGAATGCGCGTTGTTAGGGTGAACGTGTTCGGTTTGAGGGAAATCTTCCTTCCTGGATCGTGCTGGCACGGATTCCCGTGGGAGGGACAGGGGTGCCGGGTGCGGGTGAATTTCAGTAATTCGACGGGATGTTCGGTTCGGATTCGGCACGGAGATTGACCGCGGCGAGGGCGTCAATATCTGCGCGCGACGCACCCGCCGCGCCTCGTGCCGAACCAGCGCACCTCGTCGACGCACTCCTCCAGAGCCGTGCCGGGCCGGTCCGCCCGGTGGCACCGGAGGGGCGCGGCGGTGTGACCTGAGCGGTTCGGGGTGCCGGGACGCACGCACGGGGGACAACCAGAGCTCAAGGGGGAGTTGAGTTGGCAACACCTGAGCATGAACAGACAGATCCGATAGATCAGTTGGAGAAGGCAGAGCAGACAGTTCAGGTAGAGCAGGCAGTTCAGGTAGAGCAGGCAGTTCAGGTAGAGCAGGCAGTTCAGGTAGGGCAGGCAGAGCAGACAGTTCAGATGGATCAGATGGACCGGCTGATGGTCGTCGAGGTCGAGATCGGCTCGCTGTCGACGGCGGATTCACCGCGCACCACCGGGGTCGACCAGGAGCACGTGGCGGCGCTCGCGGTCGTCCAGACCCCGCTGCCGCCCATCACCGTGCACCGGCCGTCCATGCGCGTGATCGACGGCCTGCACCGATTACGGGCCGCCGAACTCAGGGGACAGCGCAAGATCGCGGTCAGGTACTTCGACGGGGGCGACGCCGACGCCTTCGTGCTCGCCGTCGAGTCCAACGTCACGCACGGCCTGCCGCTCACCACGGCGGACCGCAAGCGGGCCGCGGGGCGCATCATCGCCTCGCACCCGCAGTGGTCGGACCGCATGATCGCCTCGGTCAGCGGCATCGCGCCGGGCACGGTCGCGGACATCCGCAGGCGCGCACCGGGCGGCCGTACGGGCGAGGAGAGCCGGATCGGGCACGACGGCCGGGTCCGGCCGATCAACGGAGCCGAGGGGCGCAGGCTCGCGAGCGAGCTCATCGCCCAGAACCCCGGCCTCTCGCTGCGCCAGGTGGCCCGCGTCGCTTCGATCTCGCCGGAGACGGTCCGCGACGTGCGCAACCGCATGATGCGCGGTGAGGACCCGGTGCCGCGGCGTGGAAGGCAGGCGAGCCACGAGGTCCGTGTCGAGCCCCCGCGCCTGGGCCGCGGCCCCTCGGCCGTGCCCGACAGGGACGCGGCCCAGGACCGGGCAGAGGCGGTGAAGCGGCTCAAGGCGGATCCCGCGCTGCGCTTCAGCGAGATCGGCCGCACCCTGCTGAGGCTGCTCAACCTGCACACGATCAGCATGGAGGAGTGGGACCAGATCATCGACAAGGTTCCGCCGCACTGCCGGGGCGTCGTCGCCTACCTGGCGAGCGAGAGTGCGGAGATGTGGACGGAGGTGGCGGTCCGGGTCCAGAGCAAGGTCGCCGAGACGGCGTAACACCGGCACGAACAAGAACGAACCAGAACGAACAACTAGAACGAACTAGTACGGACCAGTACGGACCAGTAGAACTCCGCGTGGCGGGCCGCTGCCGGGCAGGCACAGCAAAGCGGCCCCGACCAACACGCGAGACCAGTACTTCGCAAGAAGAACAGACCAGTACCTCCCAAGAACAGACCAGCGCTTCGCAGGACCGGAGCCCCACGCGTCGCCTCCCCCCACATGCGCGCGCGAGGGGCTCCGCCTAGCGTGGGCCCATGGACGCGGGAACCGGTGGGCACGCCCCGGCGGGGCACTGCCACTGCGGAACGCAGGACCACGGCTGCGCGCACGGCTGCTTCATGGAGCTGTACGGGGCGGCCCTGCGCATGGGCCGTTTCGACTGGGACCTCGACAGCGGCCTCATGGAGATGGACGCCACGGCCCACGAGGTCTTCGACGTACGCGCCGACGAATACGACAACCGGCCGGAATCCCTCGCCTTCCGCGTCCCGCCCGTCGAGGCCCACCGTCTCGACGAGATCGTCTCGCACGCCCTGAAGGACGGCAGCAGCGCCTATGGCGCGTACTTCCGGGTGCGCCGCCGCGACGGAACCCTGCGCTGGACCCACACCCAGGGTCACATCCTGCGCGACGCCACAGGACGCCCGCGCCGCATCGTCGGCATCGTCACCGACGCCACGCGGGAGCTCGCGGACAGTCCGCTGTGCGAGCGGGTCGACGAGGAGGCCGAGCGGCGCCGCACCACCAGCATCGTGCAGGGCACCACGGCGGCCCTCGCGCACGCCCGCACCGTGCGGGACGTCATCGACGTGCTCAAGGACACCCACGGCCTCGCCCACCTCGGCGCGTCGAACCTGGTCATGGGCCTGGTCGAGGCCGGTCGGATCCGCCTGGTCGCCGAGGGTCCCAAGGACAGCTACGTCCAGGGCACCCGCCTCACCCGGATCGACGAGGCGTACCCGATGAGCGAGGTCGTGCGCACCCTCGCGCCGCGCTACATCGAGACGCCCGAGGACTTCGCGGCGTCCTACCCGCTGCTGTGGCCGCACATCGACGAGCTCGGCATCACCGCGGCGGCCTATCTGCCGCTGATCGCGCAGGCCCGCCCCATCGGCGTGCTCGGCCTGCTCTACCAGGACAAGACCGGCTTCCCCGAAGAGGAGCGCAACGTCCTGGTCGCGCTCGGCAGCAGCATCGCGCAGAGCCTGCAGCGCGCCATGTTCTACGAGCAGGAGAAGGACCTCGCACAGGGCCTCCAGCAGGCCATGCTGCCGCGCAGCATCCCCGGCGTGCCCGGCGCCGAGATCGCCGTCCGCTACCGCTCCGCGGCGCTCGGCAGGGACATCGGCGGCGACTGGTACGACGTGATCCCGCTGCCCGGCGGCCGGGTCGGCGCCGTCATCGGTGACGTCCAGGGCCACGACACGCACGCGGCCGCCGTCATGGGGCAGCTGCGCATCGTGCTGCGCGCGTACGCCGCCGAGGGGCACACCCCCGCCACCGTCATGGCCCGCGCCTCCAGCTTCCTGCACGAACTGGACACCGAGCGCTTCGCGACCTGTCTGTACGCGGAGGCCGACCTGTCGACCGGCGTGGTGCAGTTCGTGCGGGCCGGACACCTCGACCCGCTCGTCCAGCTCACCGAGGGATCATGCCGCCGGGTGCCCGTGGACGGCGGCCTGCCGCTCGGCCTCTCCGCCGAGTTCGGACGGCTCGACTACCCGGTCACCACCTTCGAACTCGACCCGGGCCAGACCCTGTTGCTCTGCACCGACGGCCTCGTCGAGGAACCGGGCGCCGACCTCGACGACGGCATGCGGGCGGTCGCCGAACTCGCCGCCACGGGCCCCCGCGACCTGCAGAAACTCGCCGACCGGCTGTGCGGCATCATCGACGGCAGGGGCGGGGACGACGACGCGGCGCTCCTGCTGCTGCGCCGCCGCATGATCGACGCGCCGCAGTCCGGCGGCCGCCTCCAGCAGCACGTCGCGCCGAGCGACCCGGAGGCGCTCGCCGAGGCCCGGCACATGATCAGGGCGGCGGTGCGCGCCTGGGGAGCGGGCGAGCGCGCCGACGAGATCGAGCTGGTCGCCGACGAGGTGATCACCAACGCGCTGATGCACACCGACGGCTCCGCCATCGTGACCCTGCGGGTCCTGACGGGCACCGACCGGCGTCTGCGGGTCGACGTCGAGGACTCCTCAAGTGCGTTGCCGCGCCGCCGCGAGGCGGGGGAGTCGGGGGTCTCGGGCCGCGGCCTGCTCCTGGTGGACCGGCTCGCGGACGTCTGGGGCGTGGACGCGCGGGGCGGCGGCAAGTGCGTGTGGTGCGAGTTCATCGTGCCCGCCCGGAACGCCCGGAACGCGCGGCACGCTCAGAACACCCAGAACACCCAGAACACCCAGAACGCGCGGGGCTGAGGGAGCGTCATGCCCGAAATGCCCGAAGTCGAAGCCCTGCGCGCCTTCCTGACGGACCATCTGGTCGGCCGCGAGATCGTGCGGGTGCTGCCGGTCGCGATCAGCGTCCTCAAGACGTACGACCCGCCGCTCACCGCCCTGGAGGGCCGCACGGTCACCGCGGTGGCGCGGCACGGCAAGTTCCTCGACATCGACGCCGGGGGGTCGCACCTCGTCACGCACCTGGCCCGCGCGGGCTGGCTCCAGTGGAAGGACCGCCTGCCGGACGGCGTCCCGCGCCCCGGCAAGGGCCCACTGGCGCTGCGGGTGGCCCTGGCGACCGGTGAGGGCTTCGACCTCACGGAGGCGGGCACCCAGAAGCGTCTCGCCGTGTACGTCACCGAGGACCCGCTCACGGTCCCGGGCATCGCCCGCCTCGGCCCCGACCCGCTCGCCGCCGACTTCGACGAGGAGCGCCTTGCCGGGCTGCTCGCGGGCGAACGGCGGCAGATCAAGGGGGCGTTGCGCGACCAGAGCCTGATCGCGGGCATCGGCAACGCCTACAGCGACGAGATCCTGCACGCGGCGCGCATGTCGCCCTTCAAGATCGCGTCGAACCTCACGAAGGAGGAAGTCCATGGGCTGCATGTGGCGCTGCTGGCTACGCTGACCGAGGCGGTGGACCGCTCGCGCGGTGTCGCGGCGGGCCGCCTCAAGGCGGAGAAGAAGAGCGGCCTGCGCGTGCACGGCCGCACCGGCGAGCCGTGCCCCGTGTGCGGCGACACGATCCGGGAGGTGTCCTTCGCCGACTCCTCGCTGCAGTACTGCCCGACGTGCCAGACGGGCGGCAAGCCGCTCGCGGACCGCAGGATGTCGCGACTCCTGAAGTAGCCGAAGCAGTGGCCCCTACGGCCGGTGCAGCGTAAGGAGCACCTGTCCGCCGGCCGTGCGCACCTCGTAGCGGTCCGTCTGCGCCGGGTGCAGCGCGGCGACCCCCCGGACCCGCACGGTGCGCGCGCCCATCCGCCACGTCGTGACGGCCTGCTCGGAACCGTCCGCGCCGACGGCCACCAGCTCGCAGACCCAAGGGAGCGGCGTCTTCTCGCGCATCGTGAGCCCGAGCTCGGTCCCCCAGACGCGCTCCCGCGCCGTCAGCGTCGCGGACACGCCGTCGGGGCCGTGCGCGCTGACGCGCGCGGGCCCGGCGTGCGACGCCGTGAGGATGCCCGCGGCGGGCGCGGCGACGGAGATGACGACCGCGGCGGCCACCGCGTACAGCCGCCGTCCGCGCCGCTCGCGCAGGCGGCGGCTCTCACGCAGCAGCCGCGCCAGGAGCGCGGGGTCCGGCGCGGCGAACGGGTCCACCGAGGGTGGCGTCAGGCGGCCGTAGCACTCCAGCTGCCGGGTCGTGGCGCCGAGTTCGTCGAGTGCGAGCAGACAGGCGGGGCAGGCCGCGAGGTGATCCTCGAAGCGGAAGGCGTCCGCCGTGTCGAGGACGCCGAGCGCGTAGGCGCCGACGTCGCGATGCCGCTCCAGGGGCCTCATGGTGTTCCTTGTCGGTGGGGGTGCTCCTCTCCCTCCGGTACGCAGCGGACAGCCGAATCACTCAAGCCGCGGGGGCGCGCGCCTCCACGGCGCGCCGTGCGCCCGAACAGCACGCCGCGCGGCGGACGTCAGAACAAGCGGACGTCAGAACAGGTGGATCGCCAGATGGCCGAGCGGCAGACCGAGCCGCCAGGCGGGCGTCCACACCTTCGGCCCCTCCTCGTCGCCCGGCACGGGCCCGCCACCGGGCACCGCGTCGAGGTCGGGCGCGAGCAGTTCGGTCTCCTGGAGCCACCGCCACGCCAGATCGGCGAGTTCGAGGTCGGGCATCGCCGCTCCGGTGGCGGCGGCGTCCTCCGCGCGCAGCGCCATGCGGTCGCGGACCCAGTCCTGCCACGGCTGGTCGTACGCCGTCAGGGACAGCCAGGTCTCCAGCTGGGTGACCACCCGGATCCCGGACAGCTCGCCCCTGCTGTCCGACAGGAAGATCGTCAGGGCGAGGGCGTCACGTCCCGCGCGGTACTCGAAGGACGTGGGCGGCATCAGATCGCCGGTGCGCAGCAACTCGTCGGCGATGTACTCGGCGTACAACCACGCCATGGGGATGGCCAGTTCTCCGCTCCGCGGGCCGGGGCCCTCCGCGCTTCCTCTTGCCTCGTGCTGCATCCGCTCCGCCTTCCTCCGGTCCGTGCGCGTCCACCGGCCTCTGGCCCCCCAATCCGGAACACGGATGAGGACAGCCGATTACCCAACAGGGGTGCTGAGCAAGGCGTTTTGCCGATCCTTGACCTGGCTCACGGTTTCATCGCAGGTGGGCGGTGTCGTGTTGTTCGCGTCACAGGGCCAAATGATGTGACTCCGTTTCAGGGACCTTGGCGGCATTGGTCCTTGAAATGCCCTCAGGTCCGTATGTGGATTCGTTTGCCCCTTGTGCCCCGATCCACGGAGACCGCCCGATGACGCAGCACGCACGGAATTCACGCCACACACGGACCACCCCCACCCCGAGAACCTCACGGGCACCACGGAATCTGCGGCGCGCGACGGCCGTCGCGACGGTGCTCCTCATCGGCGGCACGGCCGCCTGCGCGGGACAGCCCGACGACGCCGCGAAGCCCGCCGCGAAGCTCGCCGCGCCGGGCGCGTCGCCGCGCGCCGCCTCGGGCCCCGCCCCCGCCCCCTCGGCGGCGGGCGGCGGTGCGGCGGGCCCGCGCGGCTTCACCCTCGTCGCCTCCGGGGACGTCCTGCCGCACTCCTCGATCATCCGGCAGGCCAACGCCGACGCGGGCGGCGACGGCTACGACTTCGAGCCGATGCTCTCGGGCGCCAAGCCGGTCGTCGCCAAGGCCGATCTGGCGATCTGTCACATGGAGACGGTGTACGGCGCGAACGGCGACTACTCCGGCTACCCCAGCTTCAAGTCGCCGCCCCAGGTAGCCCGCGCCCTCAAGGCCACCGGGTACGACTCGTGCTCCACCGCCTCCAACCACACCCTGGACGCCGGTTCCGCGGGCGTACGCCGCACCCTGGACGCGCTCGACAAGGCGGGCGTCAAGCACGCGGGCTCGGCCCGCTCGGCCGCCGAGGACAAGTCGCCCGCGTGGCTGCGCGCGGGCGGCGCGAAGGTCGCGCAGCTCGCCTACACCTACGGCACCAACGACATCCCGCTGCCCAAGGGCAAGCCCTGGTCGGTCGACCTCATCGACCGCGGCAAGATCGTCGCGGACGCGCGGGCGGCCCGCAGGGCGGGCGCCGACGTCGTGGTCGTCAGCCTGCACTGGGGCAGCGAGTGGCAGGACGAGCCCGACCGGCAGCAGCTGCGGCTCGGCAAGCAGCTCACCGGATCCCGCACCGGCTCCCGCCCGGACATCGACCTCATCCTCGGCACGCACGCGCACGTCCCCCAGGCGTACGAGAAGGTCAACGGCACCTGGATCATCTACGGCATGGGCGACCAGATCGCGGGCAACATGATCAACCACGAGGGCGCCCACGACCCGCGCGGCAACCAGGGCTCCATCGGCCGCTTCACCTTCGCACCTCCCGCCAGGCCGGGGGCCCGGTGGGAGGTGCGCAAGGCCGAGTTCATCCCGATGTGGTTCGACACGGACCCGGGCCGCGTCGTCAACCTGAACAGGGCGCTGGACCGCGGCGCCGAGGTGGGCGGCATCCGCGACCGCATCCGCCGCGTCGTCCTCAGCAGGGGAGCGGGCAAGGCGGGCCTGGTCATGGGGAAGTAGGTCCGACGCTCAGGAGCCAGCCGCGTCCCGGCGCCACCGGGACCGGCTCGCCCGCGGCGAAGCGCCGCTCCTCCTGGAAACCCTCGATCGCGGGCGCGTGCGCCGCCACCGGCCGCCCGTCCGCCGCGGTGAGCACCACGTCCACCGGCTCGGGCGCCCAGGACGCGAGCGCGGTCGCCATGCCGCCAGGACCCTCCCACGTCGTCGCGAGCACACCGTCGTGCCCGGTGCGCACCGGCGGTTCGCCCGCCCACCAGCCCGTCATCTCCGCCTCCGGCAGTCGGAGCCGGTCGAACGCCCGCCACAGCGGCCGCACATCGGTCATCGGCGCCCGCCCCGTCATCCCGAAGACGAGACCGCGCCACGGATTGCCGCCGTCCTGCAGCATCTCGCCCATGAGACCGAACGGGATGCCGGAGATCTCCACGAGCCAGTACGCCGGGTCGGCGCCGTCGGCCCCGTCGTAGTCGAAGAGCTCACCGAGCCAGAGCCGGTCGACGTACGGCAGGAGTTCGGCGTAGAGATTGACGCTGGAGGCGAAGCCGTCCGCCTCCCGGTACTGGTTGCACGAGTGAAGGTCGATGACCGGCGCGGCCTCGCCGGACCGGGCGAGTGCCTTGCGGACCCGCTTCATGGTGGTCCTGTCGTACGCCACGTCGTCCAGGTAGAGCCCGTCGACGCCCACCACTCGGCGCAGCCGCTCGATGCCGCACACGTAGGAGTTGTGCCAGCGCGAGTCGCCGGACGTGACGACCGCGACGTCACCGACGTCGGGCGCCACCCAGCCGGGCACGTGGTCCTCGCCCAGGTGTTCCCTGAGCCAGGCGTGCCCGCCGCCGGGCCCCGCGGCGAAGATCTCGTCGCCGAACGCGGCGAGCACCGGCAACTCCGGTGTGTGGCGGGTGAGTTCGCGGACCGTGTCGTACACCTTCACGCGGACGCCGAGCCGGTGCGCCTCGTCCGTGTAGGCGCGAAGGACCTCGGCGGCGAGCAGGGGATCGTTGATGTAGGGATTGGGGGGTGTGGCGTGGTGCAGATTGACGACGTTCGCGCCGTACTGGGCGACCTCGCCCGGCGACGCGTACGCGTGGTAGTAGCGCTCGGTGAGCTGTCCGCCCGGGTCGAGCGGCTTGAACGGGGTGAGGAGGAGCCGGAACTCGAAGCGGCGGCTCTCGCCCGCGCGCAGCCGCAGCGGCCCGCTGAACGCGGTGAGCTCGCGCGCCCCGTCCGCCGTGCGCAGCCGCACGCCGCCCTCGCCGTCACCCGCCCAGGAGCGCGGTGTGACCAGGGGCTTCTCCCGGTAGTAGTTGGTGTTCAGGGGGCGCGCGTAGTGCTCGTCGCGCAGCGAGAGCTGGAGGCCCGCGGCGGGGTCGCCGAGCCAGAAGGCGTCCTGGTTGCGGGTGGGTGTGTCCCAGCTCCAGTCGTACGCGGCCGGGCAGGCGCGGCCGGTCAGGCCGAGCCCCATCGCGTACCGCGCGACCTCCTCGCGCACCGGGACGGCAAGACTCACGTCGAGCTCGGTGTCGGCGGTCGCCTCCACGGTGGCCCGCACGACGAGGTAGCCGTCGGCCTCCAACTCGCCCTCGGTGCACAGGAGTACGTCCTGTCCGGTGGCCCGCGCCGACCAGCGTGCGCGCGCCGGGCCCGGCTGGTCGACCGTGAGCGGCTCGTGGTCGAGGGGTCGGCCGATGCCGAGTGTCACCGGGGCGGCGAGCAGGTCGCGCTCGGGCCCGTCGGTACGTGTGACGGCCGGGGTGAACGCGGAGGTGATCCGGTGCGGGAGCCCTGCGGGGCCCAGCTCGACGGAGCGGCCGAGGATGGTGAGTCGATGCCCGTCGATCTTCACGGGAGCGAAGGGCGGGACCACTTCGTCGTCCTGCGCCAGCGTCGAGTCCAGCCAGCCCAGGCGGGCGAGCCGCGCCGGTTCGCCCGCGCCGTGATCGTCGACGACGCCGTCGCCGACGGTGAGCACCAGCGGAAGCACCCGCTCCGGGGAGCCCTGCGCGCGGACCGCGATCTCCGCCTCGTACCGCCCTGGCATCGCCTCCTCGGGCACCTCGACGCCGAGCCACAGCGCGCCCACTCCCTCCGCCGCCACCTCGACGCGCCGTTCGAACGCGGTGCCGCGGGCGTCGATGCCGCCGGTGCTCAGACAGCGGGCCGGGAACGGCAGCCCGCGCAGCTCGGCGCGGACGTCCGTGAGATCGGTGAGCGCGTACACGCCGACCTGTACCGCGTAGAACTCGCCGCGGTCGGCCGTGCCCGCGAGCGGCGCGCCGGGCTCGGCGAGCGCCCAGCGTGCGGGCAGCCGTGCGTAGCGGCCCAGCGGATACTCCCTGTCCTCGCCGAAGAGCACGAACGGCTCGCCCTCGTGAGCCTGTTGGAGGGCCGCGCGCTCGGCCGCCGTCGCCGCGAAGCCCAGCGGCGCGAACGAGTCGACCGCGCTCGCCGCCTCGTAGCGGAACGCCTCGGCGCGGGGGAGCGCCGCCCAGCCGGCGGGGTCGTCGAGCCCGCAGCGGTGCACCCAGCCGGGGTCGGCCGTCCTGGTGGGCGGGCGGTAGGCGGCCTGCGGGTAGTAGGGCTTGCCCGTGTGCGCGTACGGCAGGTAGTGCACGGCGTACGCGCCGGGGCCCGCCGTCGGCTCGAAGGAGATGCGGCCGCGTTCGTCGGTCACCTCCACGGCCACCGTGTTGTGCACGCGCAGCCCCGAAGGGGCGAGGACGATCACGTCCACGTCCCGCGCGGTGGAATCCTGGCGCCGCCACGGCAGTTCGGCGGCGACCGCCGGGGCCGCCGCGGTGACGTCCACCAGCAGGCGATGATTTCCGTAGACGTCCTGATCCCAGATGCCGATGCCGCACTCCAGCTCGGGATGGCCGGGCCGCGGTCCTGTCTCACCCATCTGTTGCTCCCCAAGGGCGCTGTTTATTAGGTAAGTTTCTCAATCGCTCCGGGTCACCCTGGGGATGAACCGATCATGCTGTCAAGGGGGAGGGACCCATGAGTGGTGACCCGTTGAGTGGCGATCCGTCACTGCTGCGACGGCTGAACACGGCGGCCGCGCTGCGCGTACTGCGCGAGCGCGCCGAGATCACCGTGCCGGAACTGGCCTCGCTGATCGGCGTGTCCCGGCCCACGGCCCAGGACCTCACCGCCCAACTCCTGCGCGAGGGACGGCTCGTGGAGCTGTCGCCGGGCAGCGGGAACGTCGGCAGGCCCGCCCGCAGGTTCCGCTTCCGCGCCGAGGCGGGCCACGTGCTCGGCGTCGACATCGGCGCGCACAAGATCCTGGTGCTCGCCGCCGACCTGCTCGGCCGCACGGTCGCCGCCCAGCGCGTCGCCGTCACGCCCGAACTCCCCGCGCGGGAGCGGCTCGACGCGGTGCGCGCGGCCGTCAGCGGCTGCCTCGCCCAACCCGGGGCGGCCGCCGTGCGGCCGCTCGCCACCGGCGTGGGCACCAGCGGCATGGTCGACACCGAGGGGCGCGTCGCGGTGAGCGACTCGCTGCCCCAGTGGTCGGGGCTCGACCTCGCGCGCGAACTCGCCGACGCCGCGCCGGGACCCGTGGTGGTGGGCAACGACATCCAGCTGGCCACCCTCGCCGAGTGCACGGGCGGCGTCAGCGTCGACGTGCGCGACTGCGTGTACCTGTACGTGGGAAACCGGCTCGGCATCGGCCTGTGGCTGGGCGGTGAACTGCACCGCGGCCACCACTCCGCCGCCGGTGAGATGGTCGCGGGAGACGGCTGGGAGATGTCCTACCAGCGGCTCCTCGACTGGTTCGCCGGGCACCAGGGCGCGGAGAAGCCCACCCGCGAGAACGCGGCGCGCGCCGTGGTGACCGCCGCCGCGGCGGGCGACGGCGGCGCCCGCTACACGCTGCGGGCCTTCGCCGAGTGCCTCGCCGACAGCCTCACGCGGCACGTCGCGGTGCTCGATCCACGGGCCGTCGTCCTCGGCGGCGGCATCTCCCGCGCGGGCGTCCTGCTCAGCGAGCCCTTCGCCGGGCGCCTGGCCGAACGCTGCCCGTACGCGCCCGAGGTGCGCACCTCCGTGCTCGGCGAGGAATCGACCGCAATCGGGGCAGCCCGCCTCGCACTGGACCAGCTGGAACAGATGCCGCACACCGACCGCGCCGCGCAGAAAAGTCCAACCCCTTAGGACTCGCAGGTGGTTGACGGGCGCGGGCGGCCCTTCCATGATGTGGCTCTCTTTCGGCAAGTTGGCTTCTTAATTACGTCCTTCCGAGGTGCGAGTGACATCCCCTGCAACGCGACGCAGGCCACAGGCCGCGTCGCCCCCCGCGTCCGTATCGAAGTCGACGTCGAAGTCCCCCTCCGGGAAACCGGGTCAGCAGCTGCACAAGCGGCCGCCGTTGTGGGTCCGGCTGCGCGACAACTGGGTGATGCTGGCCCTGATGGCCCCCGGCGTGCTGTTCTTCGTCGGGTTCTTCTACGTGCCGATGCTGGGCAACGTCATCGCCTTCCAGGACTACCAGCCATTCATCGGCTTCAAAGAGAGCCCACTGGTCGGCCTCGCCAACTTCCAGGAGCTGTTCGCCGATCCGGCGTTCTGGGAGGCGGTCCGCAACACCCTGGCCTTCGCCGCGCTCCAGCTGATCTTCTTCTTCCCCGCCCCGCTGGCCCTCGCCCTGCTGATCAATAGCCTGATCAGCCCGCGCATCAAGAAGTTCGTGCAGAGCATCGTCTATCTGCCGCACTTCATCTCGTGGGTCCTTGTCGTCGCACTCTTCCAACAGGTCCTCGGCGGCGCGGGCCTGGTCAGCAACTACCTTCGGGACAACGGCCTTTCCGCACTCGACGTGATGAGCGACCCCAGTACCTTCCCGCTCCTGATCACCGGCCAGGTGATCTGGAAGGACATCGGCTGGGGCATGATCATCTATCTGGCGGCGCTCGCCAACGTCGACCAGAGCCTGTACGAGTCGGCCGCCGTCGACGGCGCGGGCCGCTGGCGCCGCATGTGGCACGTCACGCTGCCCGCCGTACGCGGCGTCACCATCATGCTGCTCGTGCTGCGCCTCGGTGACGTGCTCTCCGTCGGCTTCGAGCAGTTCCTGCTCCAGCGCGACGCGGTCGGGGCCCGCGCCTCGGAAGTCCTCGACACCTACATCTACTACCACGGCGTCGTCTACGGCGACTGGGGCGTCGGCGCGGCGGCTGGCCTGGTCAAGGGAGTCATCGGCGCCCTGATGATCTGGGGCGCCAACAAGGTCGCCCACGCCTTCGGAGAGCACGGGGTGTACAGCAAATGAGCAGCTTCGGATTCCCCCTGCGCGGCAAGGGCGAGCGACAGCGGATACGCGAGGAGCGGCCCGCCTGGGAGGAGCCGCCGTCGAAGATCGGCTCGGCCGCGAAGGCCGTCGTCATCACGGTCATCTGCGCCGTGATGATCCTGCCCTTCCTCACGGTCCTCTCCACCAGCCTCGCATCGCGCGAGGAGATCACCGCGTCCGGCGGCTTCGTCCTGTTCCCCTCGGAGCCGACCCTGGAGGCCTACCGCACGGTCCTGTCCGGCGGCATCGTCTCCCGCGCGGTGGTGGTCAGCGTCCTGATCACCGTGGTCGGCACGGCGCTCTCCCTCCTGACGACGATCGCCCTCGCGTACGCCCTGAGCAAGCGCGGCGTCCCCGGCGGCAAGCCGATCCTCCTGATGGTCCTGTTCACGCTGCTCTTCGCGCCGGGCATGGTCCCGATGTACGTGGTGGTCAAGGAGCTCGGACTCCTCGACTCCTACTGGTCGTTGATCCTCCCTGTGCTGATCAACGCGTTCAACCTGGTGGTGCTCAGGGCGTTCTTCATGAACATTCCCGAGGAGCTCTACCAGGCCGCCCGCATCGACGGCGCGGGGGACTGGCGGATCCTCACGCGCATCGTGCTCCCGCTGTCCAAGGGCGTCGTCGCCGTCGTCGGCCTCTTCTACGCCGTGACGTACTGGAACGCCTTCTTCAACGCGATGCTCTACCTCAACGACTCCGGCAAGTGGCCCATCCAACTGGTCCTGCGCACCTACGTCGTACAGAACAAGTCCATGACCGCGGACCAGCTCGGCATCGCCCACATGCCGCCGCAGCAGTCCCTCTCCATGGCCGTGGTCATGCTCGCGCTGCTGCCGATCCTGGCGCTGTTCCCCTTCCTCCAGAAGTACTTCACCAAGGGCGTGCTCACCGGCGCCATCAAGGGCTGACCCCTCCCCACACGACCTCATCCGCGGAGATTCCCATGACCGGCATGTCCCGACGCACGTTCCTGAGCCTGTCCACCGCCGTCGCCGCGGGCGCGGCCGCCACCTCCCTGACGGGTTGTGGCTCGGCCGCCAAGAAGAGCGGCGAGGCGGCGTCGGCGAAGGTGAAGCTGCCGTCGTACGTCCCCTTCACCAAGATCAAGCCCGATCTGCCGCCGAACGCGAAGGGCCTCTCCGCGGGCTTCCTCTCCTACCCCGAGGAACTGGTGCGCAGCGTCGCGAAGACCCCCGGCGACGGCTCGAACATCACGATGCTCACGGAGATCTGGACCCAGCCGCCGACCCCCAAGGACTCCAACGGCTACTGGAAGGCGGTCGACAAGAACCTCGGCGTCGACCTGACCGCGATCCTCGGCACCGACCCCGGCTACGAGCAGAAGTTCTCCGCCGTCATCGCGGGCGGCGACCTGCCCGACCTGCTCTGGATACCGCCCAACCAGGGCATCCAGCACATCGCCGAACTGCTCGAAGCCAAGTGCGCCGACATCACCAAGTACGTCTCGGGCGACGCGGTGAAGACGTACCCGAACCTCGCCGCCATGTCCCCCGCCCACTGGAAGACGGCCGTGGTCAACGGCAAGATCTGGGGCGCGCCCGTGCCCTACCCGGCGTTCGGGCAGGTCTACGCGGGCAATCCGAAGGTGTGGGCGAAGGCGGACGGCCTTCAGTCGTCCAGCACCGAGGAGTTCCTCGACAAGTGCAAGGAGGTCACCGGCGGCAAGACCTGGGCGCTCGAACCGATCTACGTCAACGCGGTCAACGTCCTGTGCCAGTCCTTCGGCGCGCCCAACAAGTGGCGGCAGAACAAGGACGGTTCACTCACCTGGTTCCAGGAGACCGACGAGTACACCGAGGCCCTCGCCTTCGTGCTCAAGCTGAAGCAGGCCGGTGTCTTCTACCCGGGCAACCCCAAGATGGCCGACGCGTACATCAAGATGGCGCAGGGCGCGATCGGCGCCACCGTGCACGCCAACCCCTACAACGCGCGCAACGAGATCCGCGTCCAGGACCCGGAGCTGGCCGCCGAGATCATGATCCCGTTCGCCGCGGGCGGCAACAAGCCGAACCACCACTACCACCTGGGCACCATCGGCTACACCGCCATCAAGAAGGGCGACGAGAAGCGGGTGCGCATGCTGCTCCGCGTCCTGGACTACCTGGCGGCGCCGTTCGGCAGCAAGGAGCGCGAGTTCCTCGAATACGGCACCGAGGGCGAGGACTTCACCTACGACAAGAACGGCTTCCCCACCCGTACCAAGCAGGGCAAGCAGGAGGTCGAGGGCCTCTACAGCGGCCTGCAGACGGCGACGACCTCGCCCTTCGCCCTGATCGCCTCCAGCTTCCCCGGCGACGAACGGGCGCAGGACGTCAAGGACGTGTACGCGGCCGAGCAGAAGCTCATCGAGACCGCCGTGCGCAACCCGGTGGTCGGCCACTACTCGGACGCGTACACCCAGCACTACGGGCGCATGTCCACCGAGGCGACCGACCTGGTCAACGACATCGTCAGCGGCCGCAAGAAGATCGGCGAGTGGAAGCCGTTCTGGGCCGAGTGGAAGAACAAGGGCCTGGAGCAGATGGCCCGCGAATTCCAGAAGTCGATCGAGAAGAGCGCCTGACGGGTGTTCGAGAAGAGCGCCTGACGGGCGTCACGCCCGGGTGTCCTGCTCTGCCTTCGCCAGCTCCGACTTCCGGTAGGAGTACCCGAAGTACACGACGAGGCCGAGCAGGAACCACACGGCGAACCGCACCCAGGTCTGCCACTGCAGGAACGTGATCAGCCAGATGGAGAAGACGACCCCGAGCGCCGGTACCACCGGCATGCCGGGGCAGCGGAAGGTGCGCGGCAGATCGGGTCGCTTGTAGCGCAGCACGATCACCGCGATACACACCACGACGAACGCCAACAGGATGCCGATGTTGGTGAGTTCGGCCGCCTCGCCGATCGGCAGGAACCCGGCGATGGCGGCCGAGGCGACCCCGACGATCCAGGTCACACGTGTCGGCACGTGCCGGGTCGGGTGGGTCTTGGCGAACCACTTGGGCAGCAGGCCGTCCCGGCTCATCGAGAACCACACACGTGTGCAGCCCAGCATGAACGTGAACATCACCGTCAGGATGCCGATGATCGCGCCGACCGCGATGACGTCCGCGAGCCCGCCGAGCCCCACGGACTTGAAGGCGGTGGAGAAGCCGCTCTCCGGGTCGACGTCCTTGTAGCTCTGCATGCCGGTCAGGACCAGACAGGCCAGGACGTACAGCACCATGGAGATCGCGAGGGAGTAGAGGATCGCCTTCGGCATGTGGCGCTGGGCGTCCTTGGACTCCTCGGCGGCGGTCGACATGGCGTCATAGCCGAAGACGGCGAAGAAGACGGTCGCCGCGCCCGTGAACGCGCCGCTGACCCCGTAGGGGAAGAACGGGTTGTAGTTGCCGGTCTCGATGTGGAAGAAGCCCACCGCGATCACGACGAGCACCACGATCACCTTGAGCACCACCACGATCAGCTCGAAGCGCGCGGCGTTCTTGATGCCGAGGGTGAGCAGATACGCGATGAACAGACACAGGACCGCGGCGAACAGATCGACCTTGTGTCCGTCGCCGGTGCCCGGCGCGCCCATCATCCAGTTCGGCAGTTCGGCGCCCATCTCCTCGACGAGGAAGCCGAAGTAGCCGGAGATGCCGATCGCGACGACCGCGACGATCGCGGTGTACTCCAGGAGCAGGTCCCAGCCGATGAACCAGCCGGTCAGCTCGCCGAGCACCACATAGCCGTACGTGTACGCGGAGCCTGCCTTCGGGATCATGCCCGCGAACTCGGCGTACGAGAACGCGGCGGCCGCGCTCGCGACGCCCGCGATCAGGAAGGAGACGAGGACCGCGGGCCCCGCGGTGCCGTTGGCCACGGCTCCCGCGAGGCTGAAGATCCCGGCGCCGATGATGCCGCCCACGCCGATCGCGGTGAGCTGCCACAGGCCGAGCGTGCGGGTCAGGCCGCCGCCCGACTCGGTCTCTTCGATGTTGTCGATGGGCTTGCGGCGCAGTACGCCGTGTCCCATCCGGAGTCCGGCCATGGGCCTCACCTTTTCGCTGACGGCAGTCGGCTGACGGCGGATCATGATGGCCCAGCCGTGCCCGCGAAGGAAGACGCCACACCAGCGCGGTCAGGGGACGACGGTGACCGGCCAGCGGCCCGCCTTCACCAGACGTACGGCGACGGAGCCGACGATGCGGTGCCCTGCCTGCTCCGAGGCGCCCACGACCACGGCGTCCGCCTTGAGGTCGTCGGCCGCGGTGACCAGGCCGCTGTAGGGGTCGCCGCGGAAGGTGTGGAACTCCCACCGGATGGCGAATATGTCCTTCACCCGCTCGGTCGCCTCGCGGATGTCCGCGATCAGTCCCTCGGCGATCTCGTCGGTGGTCTCCGCGACCGGGGCGCCGAGCGCGGCCCCGGCCGCCATCACCGGCTGGATGTACACCACGGCGAGCAGCGCCCGCTGGCGCCGGGCTAGGCCCCCGGCATATGCCGCCGCGCGGAGCGACGAATCGGAGCCGTCGACTCCGACGACGATCACCTTCGGCCCGTCGGTGCCGCGTTCGAACTGGTGGGACTGGTCTTCGCTCACGCCGAGAGGTTAACGGAGGCGCGCTTTCCTGTTGAGGGCAGGCGGGCCACGGAGTCAGGTCGACGGGCGGGGAGGCGCCGGACTTCCTAGAGTCGTGCCATGACTGTCAGCACGGAGGAGCCCGACGTCAGCGGGCGGATATCCCCGCGCGGCGGATTCCTGAGCCGCGTTCCCGAAGTCTTCGCCGCCTTCTTCGGCACGCTCGGCATCTTCTGCGCGGTCCTCGCGGTCATCGCCCCGCTGCGGCGGCTGCTGCTCCCCGTGATCCGCTTCCTGGACCTGATCACGGTCCCGGTCAGCGCGAACCTCGCGTACGCCGTCTTCCTCTTCCTGCTCGCCGCCGCCACGGCCGCCCGCAAGAAGGTCGCCTGGTGGCTCGTCGTCAGCTATCTGGGCCTGCTGCTCGCCTTCGACGTGCTCGGCGCCGCCCTCGGCTACTGGGGCGAGTCGCTGCCGTCCTTCGTCATCTGCGGCGTCGCCTTCGTGGTGCTGATCCTGGCCCGCGCGGAGTTCTCCGCGGACTCGCGGCGCGGCGCCGTCTGGCGGGCCATCGCCGTCCTCGCCGCGGGCCTCGGCATCGCGATCCTGGTCGGCTGGGGCCTGGTCGAGCTCTTCCCCGGCACGCTGCCGCGCGGTGAGCGGCTGCTCTGGGCGGCCAACCGGGTCTGCGGCGGTCTGATCCACGGCCACGACTACTTCGACGGCACCCCGCCGCGCGGCCTGCACTTCTGGCTCGGCCTGTTCGGCGCGCTCGCGCTCCTGAACGCCGCCGCGACGCTCTTCCGCTCCCAGCGCATGGAAGCGGCGCTGCACGGCGACGAGGAACCCCGCATCCGCGCGCTGCTCGGCGCGTACGGCGCACAGGACTCGCTCGGCTACTTCGCGACCCGGCGCGACAAGGCCGTGGTCTTCTCGCCCAGCGGCAAGGCGGCCGTCACCTACCGCGTCGAGGCCGGCGTCTGCCTGGCCAGCGGCGACCCGGTCGGCGACCGCGAGGGCTGGCCGCACGCGATCGGCGCCTGGCTCGACGTGGCCAGGCGGTACGCCTGGCAGCCCGCCGTCATGGGCGCGTCCGAGGACGGCGCCACCGCCTACGCCCGCGCCGGACTCGGCGCGCTGCAACTCGGCGACGAGGCGATCCTGCACGTCGCGGGATTCGACCTGGACGGCCGCGACATGCGGGTCACGCGCCAGGCGGTGAACCGCGTCCGCCGCACCGGCGCCACCACCCGCATCCGCCGCCACTCCACCCTCACCGACGAGGAGATGGAGGAGATCATCGACAAGGCCGACGCCTGGCGGGACACCGAGACCGAACGCGGCTTCTCCATGGCGCTCGACCGGCTCGGCGACCCCGAGGACGGCGACTGCCTCCTGGTCGAGGCGCTCGACGCCGAGGGCAAGCTCCTCGCGCTGCTCTCCCTCGTGCCCTGGGGCAGGGACGGCATCTCGCTGGACCTGATGCGTCGCGACCGCTCCGCGCCCAACGGCGTCATGGAGTTCATGGTCGCCGAGCTGTGCGCGGCGGCCCCGAAGTCAGGGGTGCGCCGCATCTCCCTGAACTTCGCGGTGTTCCGCTCGGTCTTCGAGGAAGGCGGCAGGATCGGCGCGGGCCCCGTCCTGCGGCTGTGGCGCAAGCTGCTCCTGTTCTTCTCCAAGTGGTGGCAGCTGGAGGCGCTCTACCGCTCCAACGCCAAGTACCACCCCGAGTGGTACCCCCGCTTCATCTGCTACGGCGACAGCGGCGCGCTGGCCCGCATCAGCCTGGCCTCCGGCATCGCCGAGGGCTTCGTCTCCGTGCCGTCGCTGCGCCAGCTCTGGGGCAAGGGACACCACAAGCCCCGGGGAGTCACCCAGCCCGCCACCACCGAGGGCCTCCCCTCGATCGCCGCGCTCGGCCTCGCCGCTGCGGGCGCCGCGGCCGACGCCGACCCCACGTCGCAGCTCCCGGACCAGATCCGCGTCCGCCACCGCAAACTCGACCGCCTGCGCACCGAAGGCATCGACCCCTACCCGGTGGGCCTCGCCCCGCGCACCCATGAACTGGCCGATGTCACCAGAGAGATGACGGGGGATCAGGTCACGGTCGCGGGACGCGTCATGCTCGTACGTGACTTCGGCGGCGTCGTCTTCGCCGTGCTGCGCGACTGGTCGGGCGACCGCCAGCTCGCCCTCGCCCGGGACACCGCGGGCCCCGACGTACTCGACCGCTTCACCACCGGCACCGACATCGGCGACCACATCACGGCCACCGGCACGGTCGGCACCAGCGACAAGGGCGAGCTCACCGTCTTCGTCACCGACTGGCTGCTCACCGGCAAGTGCCTGCGCCCGCTGCCCGACAAGCACCGGGGGCTGACCGACCCCGAGGCCAAGGTGCGCCGCCGCTACCTCGACCTGGTCGCGAGCCCGGCCGCCCGCGACGTGGTCCGCGCCCGCTCCACCGCCGTCCAGGCCCTGCGCCAGGGCCTGCTCGACCGCGGCTACCTGGAGGTCGAGACGCCGATGCTCCAGCAGATCCACGGCGGCGCCAACGCCCGGCCCTTCACCACCCACATCAACGCCTACGACCTCGACCTGTACCTGCGCATCGCCCCCGAGCTCTACCTCAAGCGGCTCTGCGTCGGCGGCCTGGAGAAGGTCTTCGAGATGGGCCGCACCTTCCGCAACGAAGGCGTCTCCTACAAGCACAACCCCGAGTTCACGATGCTGGAGGCCTACCAGGCCTTCGCCGACTACGACGTGATGCTCGACCTCACCCGCGAGCTCATCCAGGGCGCGGCGACCGCCGCGTTCGGCACCCCCGTCGCCCACAAGGCCGACGCCGAGGGCAAGCTCGTCGAGCACGACATCTCAGGCCCCTGGCCGGTCAAGACCGTCTACGGCGCGATCTCCGAGGCGCTGGGGGAAGAGGTCGACGCCGACACCCCGCTGCCCGCGCTGCACCGGCTCTGCGACCGGGCCGACGTGCCGTACACGGCGGAGAACGGCCGCGGCGACGTCGTCCTGGAGATGTACGAGCGGCTCGTCGAGGAGAAGACGACACTGCCCACCTTCTACAAGGACTTCCCGACCGACGTCTCGCCGCTCACCCGGCAGCACCGCGGCGACCCGCGCCTCGCTGAGCGCTGGGACCTCGTCGCCTTCGGCACCGAACTGGGCACCGCCTACTCGGAGTTGACCGACCCCGTGGAACAGCGGCGGCGCCTGACCGCCCAGTCGCTGCTCGCCGCCGGGGGAGACCCGGAGGCCATGGAGCTGGACGAGGACTTCCTCGACGCCCTCGAATACGCCATGCCGCCCACCGGCGGCCTCGGCATCGGCGTCGACCGGCTCGTCATGTTCCTCACCGGCCTGACCATCCGCGAGACGCTGCCCTTCCCGCTCGTACGCCGCACCTGACGGCGTCTGTTCGGGTGCTTTCGGGGGCCGCCCCGGTGTTGGTGTGCCGCCCGGGCCTTCGGCCATGCGACGGATTAGTCATGAAAGACGATCAGCTGACTTCAGGGCGGCGTGCGTTGCTCCGCGCCGCCGCGCTCATCGGCCTGGCCGCGACCGCGGGCTGCGCGGGCGCGGCACGCCCGGCCACCCCGCACCCCACCGGATCCGGCGGAGCGCCCGCCGCGGGACCTCCCGCGGCCCGCGCCCTCAAACCCTCCGCGTACCGCCTGCAGCCCATGGCGGGCCCCGGCCCCGCGCGCGCCGCGCGCGCCCTGCCACGGGTGCGCAAGGAGCCGATCCTGCGCATCCGGGGAGGCGGCCGCTCGATGGTGCTGACCTTCGACGACGGGCCCGACCCCCGCTACACGCCGCACATCCTGCGGACGCTGCGCAGACATGACGTACGCGCGATGTTCTTCGTCTGTGGCGAGATGGCCGTCGACAACAAGGACCTGCTGCGCGAGATGGCCGACGACGGGCACCTGATCGGCAACCACACGTGGGACCATCCGCTGCTGCCGCGCCTCGGCAGGGCCGCGATGCGGGAACAGATGGAACGCACCTGCGACGTGATCGAGGACGCGACCGGCGAAGCCCCCGCCTGGTTCCGCGCCCCCTACGGAGCCTGGAACCGCAACGCCTTCCAGCTCGGCGCCGACCTGGGCATGGAGCCGCTCGCCTGGACCGTGGACACCCTGGACTGGACCGAGCCGGGCGCGCCGACCATCGTGCGCCGGGTGCGGGCGGGGGCCGGGCCAGGCGTCGTGGTGCTCTCGCACGACGCGGGCGGCAACCGCTCGGGGAGCGTCGAGGCGCTGCGCACCTATCTGCCGGAGCTGCTCGACTCCGGCTACCGCATCACGCTGCCGAGCCGCTACGCGCTGTGAGCCGGGTGTTCGCCCGCCGGGAGCGCTCGCGCGGGGCCGGTGTCAGCGCACGGCGATCAGGCGGGCGAACACCACCACGTTCCCGTCGTACCCGGCCTGCTTGGAGAATCCGCCGCCACAGGTGATGACCCGCAATTCGGGAGTTCCGCTGTTCCCATAGACGCGCTTTCCGGGGAAATTCTCCTTCTCGAACACCTCGATGCCGTAGATCTGGAAAATCGCGGTCTTCTTGTCCTTGCGCCGCACCTCGACGTGATTGCCCTTCTTCAGCGAACCGAGTCCGTAGAAGACGGCGGGGCCCTGCTGGTTGTCGACGTGCCCGACCACCACGGCCGTGCCCTTCTCGCCCGGCGAGACGGCGCCGGTGAACCAGCCCGCCAGGTTCGGGTCCTCGGGCGGCGGCGCGTCCACCCAGCCGTCGGCGTCCAGACCCACCGGCATGATCGGGGCGTCCACCTGGATGCCCTTGATCCGCACGCGCTCGGCGGGCGAGAACGTCAGGGGCGCGGGGGCGCCACGGCCCGCGGCATCGGGAGCCGCGTCAGCGGCGGCGGCCGAAGCGGGCTGCGGCGGGCCCACGTCGAACTCCCCGGAGCCGTTGCGGATCAGCGCGAGACCGGTCAGCAGGACGAGCGCCATGACACCCCAAGGGGCGCGCTTCTTCTGCTTCTCGGCCTCCTGGAATTCCTGGAATTCCTGGAAATCCAGGAATTCCGAATCGTCGGCCGAATGGGACGAAGGATGGGACGAAGGCATTCTCTATCCCCTCTCAACGCGGCGTGCGAGCCGCGTCCGTAGCGCGTACGAGAACGCTAAGCGCGGCGCGCGAGGTGTGCGAAAGGGCGGGCGCGAACGGGTGGCGGACGGGCCGGGTGCGCCATCCGGGTCGGCGCCGGGGAGGAAATTTCTGACGGTCCGTGACCTGCGGCGATGTCGGCTCGCGAGGATGCCGCCCGGCGTGTCGTCTCACCGGTACGGCCGATCCCCGAAATGCGGCCCCGCGCACGGCATCTGAGGGTCTGTCTGGGAGGCGCTCTCGCCGATCGACCGGGGACGGT
The DNA here is from genome assembly GCF_008704495.1 of Streptomyces kanamyceticus. Classification (NCBI taxonomy): domain Bacteria; kingdom Bacillati; phylum Actinomycetota; class Actinomycetes; order Kitasatosporales; family Streptomycetaceae; genus Streptomyces; species Streptomyces kanamyceticus. Next base: position 790,317 of record NZ_CP023699.1, on the reverse strand, counting down.
ATCCCCGGGGCGTCTTCCGCGGAGGATTCCCATGCGTACATCTCGTATGCGCACCACACGTGCCCTCGCGGTCGCCGCCGCGGCAGGCGCGGTCGTCGGGCTCGCCGCTCCGACCGCGTCCGCCTGGGCCGACCCGACCAACATCGTGGCGATGCCCAGCGTCATCCCGAAGGGCGGGCACCTGACGGTCACGGTCGACGGCACGTCCTGTCAGTCCGGCGGGAAGATCACCTCGCTCGCCTTCCCCGACGCCGACCTGCAGGCCATCCCGGGCGGCAGCACGGCCAGCGCGACCGCCGTCATCCACGCCAACGCCCAGCCGGGCGCCTACGACATCACCGCACACTGCGGCGGCAAGGAACTCACCCGCCCGTCCGCCTTCACGGTCATCCACGGTGGTGTGCGCGGCGGTGTCGGCGGCAGCACCACAGACGGGGCAACAAGCACCGACATGGCGATCGGCGGCGCGTTGGTGGCCCTGGCCGTCATCGGCGGCGGGGTGTTCTGGATGCGCCGCAGGACCGAGAACCGGATCTGAGGCACGGGGCGGGCCCGCGCGAACCCCTTCCGCGCCGGGTGCCGACCATGACACTGCTTCGCCCCCGGGATCTGGAGACGTCCCGGGGGCGAAGCGGGTGGGTCAGGAGTTGTCCTCGCCCGTGCGGCGGCGCGTCTTGTAGTACGCGGTGCCGAGCGCACCCAGGATCAGGGCGCTGCCGAGGGCGATCTCGTGGAGGTCGAGCCCGCCGAGGCTGCCGCCGATACCGGCCTTGACGCCCTTGTGGGTCGTGTCGTTGTCCGGGCGGCCGGTGGCGATGGTGAGGTCCGTCTTGCCGGTCTCGCCCTTGCAGTCGAAGGTCACCTCGTACATCGCGCCCGGCTTGGCGTCCCAGAACACCGATGCGGTGGTGGACGCCTGGCCCTTGGGGATGGTGGCGTCCTCGAAGATGCCGGAGGTGACCTTGGTATCGCCGTCGCAACTGTCCACGCTCAGCGTGACCTGGCCGCCCGCGGCGATCGTCGAGGGGGTCACGCGGAAGCCGAACGACGTGATGTTGTTGTTCGTGTCGTCGCCCGCCACGGCCGCGGTCGCGGTCGGGGCCGTGAGGGTCAGGGCGGTGGCGGTGAGCAGAGCGGCCGAGGCGACGCGTATCGCGCGCATGATGGATCCTCCGGGTCCCCGAGGAGCAGTCGCGGACCTTCTTCCGCTTTCACCTGAAATGCACCTCGATGCCGGAAACGCTAAGTACGGACGTCACCCCTCGCGATCGGTGTAGGGCGAACGGGGCATTCCTGTCCGCCGGGCGGGGGAACGTGACGGCGTGGCGCCGGGCCGGTGCGGCTCTGTCGCTTAGGGGATCAGGGCGTCAGGCCGAGGCGGGAGGCCAGCCACGGGAGCTGCTTCCGCAGGCCCGGGCGCCAGACCTGCCAGCTGTGACCGCCCGGCAGCTCGACGAGCCCGGCCCGCATCCCGGCCTTCTTCGCCGCCTCGTACACCTTGTGTGCCTGTGGCCGGTACGTCGAGTCGTCGGTGCCCGCGACGAACATGCCCGCGGTGTCGGGGAACTTCTCGCGCGCCATCACGTCCATCGGGTTGACCTTCTCGAACGCGGCCTCGTCGCCGCCGAAGGCCGCGTCCACGGTCTGCTTGCGGCTGCCGAGCGTGGGCTCGTCCTGGCCGGAGATGTCGAGGAAGACGCCGTAGCGCCGGGGTGCGTTGACCGCCAGCTGCAGGGCGCAGGTGCCTCCGTTGGAGAGCCCGGAGACCGCCCAGTGCGTGCGGCCCTCGGCCGTCTGCAGGTGGGCCGCCGCCCAAGCGGGGACGTCGTCGGCGAGATACGTCTGGACCTTGCCGAGCCTGGAGTCCATGCACAGCGGGTTGTCGAAGGAGGAGCCCAGCGGGTCGACCACCAGGACGATCGGCGCGAGCCCCGCGTGGTCCGCGGCGAAGTCGTCCATCATGTCCGGCAGCTGACCCGAGGTGATCCAGTCCTGCGGGGCACCGGGCTGACCCGCCATCAGGACGAGCACGGGCAGTGGCGGGCGGGGCGAGGCGCGGTAGGCGGGCGGCAGGTAGACGTACGCGTCACGGGCCTTGAAGCCCGACTTCGTGCCGGGGATCGAGGCGGTCGAAACGGTGCCCTTGGCGGGCAGGCCCGCGGGCGCCTGCCACACCTCGGACAGCGCCTTGCCCTTCGGCACGCCGAGCAGGGCGGCCTTCTTGCCGGTGGCGTCCTTGAGGCTCACGGTGTCCTGCGTGCCGAGCATGGTCCGCGCCGTCGGGTAGTTGTCGTAGTGGATGTTGACCTCGGAGAGGCCGAGCACGACCACGAGCAGCCCCGCGACGAGCGCGCCGAGACGGCCGCGCCAGCGCAGCGTCGGCATCCGGAAGAGCAGCAGGCATACGCCGAGGATCGCGACGCCGATCCACACCACGACGTCCGAGGGGAGCTTGTCGGGGAACGGCTGCCACCAGTCGTCGACGGTGAGCTTGACCAGCAGGGTCAGGAGCGCCGCCACGACCACGCCGATCGGCAGGAGCCTGGTCCACCAGCGGCGGTCGCGGGAGAAGAGGAGGGCGGCGAGCGCCAGGGCGCCGAGGACCTGGACGACGAGCGGAACCGCACCGTCGACCAGTGACCAGTCCAGTGGCCCGGCGGCCAGCCGCACCCGCTCCACGCGTGTCCCCGTTCCGTCGGGTCCGTTCTCCCTCGGTGGGCCGACTTGAACGCACCATCTGTCCAGATCTGTCCGCTCACGGAAAACCCTAGCAATAGGGGTAGATCTGGCAAATCGGGACAGCGTTGCACCGGGTGGGCGGGCCGAGTGGGCTCAGTCGTCCGGGGTCGCCCACGCGTGCGGGCCCCCGCGCCACTCGACGAGATGCGGGTCGTCGAGCGCGATGTCCGCGTCGCCGAGCCCCGCGCGCCGCAGGAACTCCGCCAGGTCACGGTCGCCGTGCGCGACGCCGACGTCCTGTCCGCGCACGGTGACGCGCCGTCCGCCGTCGGCGGCGGGCGGATGGACGACGATCGGTGTCTGCCAGGCCATGGCACAAGAGTGCGCCGTGCGGGGCCCGGGCGCAGCACGGTTCACGGACATCCAGTCGTTCGGTGTTCCGGCCATCCGGTCTTACGGCCTTCCGGTCCTACGGCCTTCCGGGTGCGGCGCGGGGAGCCGGCCGGCCTGACCGGCTTGACCGCCTCCCCGCGCCGCCGTCTCAGCCTCCGAGCCCCGGGAACATCAGGTGGAACGGTTCGGCTGTCGCCGCGATCCCCCGGCTGTAGGGGGCGTCGAAGTCCCAGATGAGGAAGAGCAGGAAGGCGAACAGGGCCGAGAAGAGCCCGGCGAGGATCAGCTCCCGCCGGGTGCGGCGGATCTGCAGCGCGAAGATCATGCCGATGGTGATGAGCCCCCCGGCGATCAGCCCGAACCAGACGACGCCCGGCATCGTGGCCCCCGCGCTGTCGGCACGCGCGCTGCGCGCGTCGTCGGCCGCCGCGACCTGGTCGACGAGCGGCTGGTACGCCTGCGCCTCGAAGTCCGATTTCGGCTGGTAATCGGTGACATCGTGGCGTACGCGGGTCAACAACTCGGTGCCGCGGTGGGTGAGTTCGCCCTTGGCCGACATCGTGTCCCATTCGGTGGTCACGACATGGCTGACATAGGCGCGTACATCAGTACGAATCCGGTCCCGTACGTCATCGGGATAGACCCGGGCCCGCTCGGAGACCTCGTGCAGCGCCTGGGCCTCCACCCGGACGTGCTCCTGGGCGGCACCACGTGCTTCCCAGACGCCCGCGATGGCCAGGCCGAGCACGATGGCGTAGACGACGCCGATCATCATCGTCATGTATTCGATGACGTCCGGGGTCTCCGACGCGTCGTAGTCCGCGCCGGTCCTGCGGTGCCGCAACTGCGTCACGGCGAGCACGACAGCGCAAGCGGCCGCCATCGCGAGGGTGAGAACAAGCCATTCCGACATGAAGACCTCCGGCGGATCAGCGCGGGCGCAGCGCGGCGACGGCGAGCACCGCGGGCGCCGTGATGAGCAGGGTGAGCGAGACGAGGGACGGGCCGTTGCGGGGCGGATGCTTGCGTGGCGGGGCGTGGTACGCCGGATAGGTCACGGGCGGCGGGGACGGGGAAGGGGCGACCCGTGGGCGAACGGACGGCTTGGGCTTGGCAGTTGGCTCCGGCGCGGGCTTGGGTGGCGCCGGGGCGGGTGTCGTCGGTGGCGGGGCGGGTGGTGGCTGCGGCGCCCGGGGTTTCGGCGCAGGTGGGGGCGGTGGTGGCGGGGGAGCGGCCCGGTGCGGCGGCTTCGGCGCTGGTGGTGCGGGCGCGGGCGGAGGCGGCGGTTTCGGCCGGTGGGTGGGGCCCGCCCGGCAGACGACGCCGTCCCCGGCGACGGCGACCGCGCCGTTCCCTGCCGACGCGCCGCCCTCGGTGACCGAGGAGTACGCGCACGCGTCGCTGGGTGCCGCGCCCGCGGCCGCCGACGCGCCGAGCATCAGAGCGAGTGCGAGTAGTGCCAATACGCGTGTGACTAGGGCCGATATGACCCGTGGAGATCCGTGCACGACGCAGATGATGAGGCTCCGCGCGCGCCCGTTGCGTCGGAGTCGCCCCCGATTGACCCGAAGGAAGGAGATGGGACGGCGGCAGGTTTGACGGCGTGCGCCCCTGCGCCCGTCGTGGAGCGGGCGTGGGAAAAATCTTGCGCACCGGTTGAACGCGACAGCGGCTCCCGCCCGTACCTAGGGCCATGTGTGACGCAGAACGGCGGCACAACACCCAAGCGGACAGCGGGAGTCAGCGATGCGGCAGATGGTAGGGCGTACCCCTCGGGCGCGGCGGAGTGCCGCGCTCGCAGTGACAGCCGTGGCTCTCCTCGCGCTGACGGCGGCGTGCGGCCAGGACAAGGGAGAGCAGTCGCCCAACGGGCAGAACGTGGGCAATGGGGCGCCCGCCAAGGACAACGGGTACGGCGCCGACGACGGCTATGGAGCGGACACGGGCGACGCCGGCAAGGGCGCAGACGCCAAGACCAAGTCCGCCGGACAACTCGCGGTGTGGGACGGCAAGAAGCTCGGCAAGGTCGTCACGGACAGCGCGGGATTCACCCTCTACCGCTTCGACAAGGACAGCGCCCAGCCCCCCACGTCGCGCTGCGACGCCGCCTGCCTGAAGGCCTGGCCCGCCGTCCCCGCCACCGGCGCCAAGGCGGCGCCCGGCGTCGACGCGTCCCTGCTCGGCGAGGTCACCGCCGCCGACGGCACCAAGCAGCTCACCATCGGCGGCTGGCCGATGTACCGCTACGCACAGGACGCCAAGCCGGGCGACGCCAAGGGGCAGGGCGTCGGCGGCACTTGGTACGCGGCGGCCCCCGACGGGAAGAAGGCGGCACCCGCGGCGGCCGGTACGGCGCCCGCCGACCCGGCGGGACTTTCCACCCGCAATGACCCGAAACTCGGTGAGATCGTCGTCGACAAGAACGGGATGACCGTCTACCGCTTCACCAAGGACTCGGCCTGGCCGATCAAGTCGAACTGCGTGGGCGCGTGCGCGGGGAAGTGGCCCGCCGTCGCCCCCGTGGCCAAGTCCGACACCGAGGGGATCAAGAAGAAGGGGTACATGACCTACAACCGGCCGGACGGCGGCAAACAGCAGACGATCAACTGCTGGCCGCTGTACACCTTCTCCGGTGACAAGAAGCCGGGCGACACGAATGGCCAGGGTGTGGGCGGAACTTGGTACGCGGCGAGCCCCGAGGGCAAGGCGATCGGTGCGACCGCGTAGGCCTGACGCCCTTCGCGCGGCGCTCGACCGGCCGGTCCGCCCCTTCCTTTATCACAGGGAAGGGGCGGGCCGGTTAGCGCTGTGGGATACGGCACTTGCCAAAGGCAGTGACCGAGAACGGACGGCCAATTTCCGTTTTGACTCGCTCCCTTGGCAGACGATCAGTAGCCTCACCCTCGAACAACGGATCGTCTGTGCCACCCCCCCTACGCCTTGGAGTCTTGATGGAGCGTCCTGCCTGGGCCCCGTTGAGCATCGACATCTCGATGCCCAGCGTCTCCCGCATCTACGACTACTACCTGGGCGGCTCGCACAACTTCGAGGTGGACAGGGAGGCGGCCCGCAAGGCGATGGAGTTCATGCCGGGACTCCCCAAGATCATGCAGGCGAACCGGGCGCTGATGCGCCGCGCGGTGCGCCACGCGGTGGGCGAGGGGATCACCCAGTTCCTCGACATCGGCTCCGGCATCCCGACGTTCGGCAACGTCCACGAGGTGGCGCGGCAGGCGAGTGCGGACGCCCGCGTCGTCTACGTGGATCACGATCCGGTCGCCGTCGCACACAGCAAAGCCGTTCTCGAGGGCGACGAGGGGTCCGCCGTCCTCGCCGGGGACCTGCGCAAGCCCCGGGACATTCTGGGCAGTTCGGAAGTCGGCTCGACCCTCGACCTGGACCGCCCGGTGGCCCTTCTCCTCGTCGCCGTACTGCACTTCGTCGAGGACGCGTACGATCCATACGCGGCGGTCGCGGAACTGCGGGACGCACTCGCGCCCGGCAGCCTGATCGTCGTCACCCACGCCTCGTACGAAGGGATCCCCGTCCCCGCCGAGCAAGCAGGCCACACCGTCGGTGTATACAAGGACATCCGCAATCCACTGATCATGCGCTCGCGCGACGAGATCGCGCGGTTCTTCGAGGGATACGACATGGTGGAACCCGGCCTGGTGCCGATGCCGCACTGGCGGCCCGACACCGCGCCCGAGGAGGAGGACCCCTATTCCTTCTCGGGATTCGCGGGCGTGGGACGGAAGCGTTGAGCGGCGAGCCGGACGGACCTGAGGGCAGACTGCGCAGGTTCGCCACCATCTGGAGCCGGGCGATCTTCCCCGTGACGGCCACCTCGCTCACCCGTCCCGAGTTCGAGCAGCAACTGGTGCCACTGGCCCGCAGGTTGCGCGACGCTCTCCAGGAGCGGGTCTTCGAGGCCACCGAGGGCCAGGCCGTCGGCGCCGCGCTCATCGACACGCACTGCACCGACCCCGAGGCGCTCAGCCGCACGCTCGACTGCGTGGACGCCTATCTGGTCCTGTACTGCGGCGGTGACGGGCCGCAGGAGGAGTTGCGGGCCCGCTCCGCGCGCATCCAGCACTCCGTCGCCGCGGGCTTCGCCCAGGCGCTGCGCGAGCGCACCCTGGCGGAGCAGGAGGCGATCTCGCGGGCGACCCTGAGCGCGCGCAGCGCCGTCGCCGAGGCCCTGCACGCGAGCGAGGCACGCTTCCGCGCGGTCTTCCACGGCGCCGCCATCGGCATCGGCATCGCAGACCTCGACGGCACGGTCCTCGAGGTGAACGACGCCCTCGTCCGGATGTTCGGCGGCCTCGAGCACCACCTGCGCGGACGCAACGTGGGGGAGTGGACCCACCCCGACGACTCGCCCCACGTCTGGCGCCTCTACGAGGAACTGGTGCGCGGCGACCGCGAGCACTACCGCGTCGAGAAGGCGTTCTACCGCCCCGACGGAACGGTCCTGTGGACCAACCTCACCGTCTCCCTGCTGCGCGACGCGGACGGCGTGCCGCAGTACCAGCTGGCGCTGATGGAGGACACCACCGAGCGCCGGCTGCTCAACCTCCGGCTCCGCTACGAGGCGACGCACGACGCGCTCACCGGACTGCCCAACCGCACGCTGTTCTTCGAACGCCTGGAGAAGGCCCTCGCGGTCGGCGGCAACACCCGGTTCGGGCTCTGCTACCTCGACCTCGACGGCTTCAAGACGGTCAACGACAGTCTCGGGCACGCGGCAGGTGACCGGCTCCTGGTCGAGGTCGCCGACCGGCTCCAGTCCTGTGCCACCGCGCCGGGCGAGATGGTCGCGCGGCTCGGCGGCGACGAGTTCGTGGCGCTCACCACGGGGCCCGACACCGAGACCGAGGTGGACGAGCTCGCCGGGCGCATCATGAACGCGCTCGCCACGCCGATCCGCGTCGAAGGGCGCGAGCTCACCGTGCGCGGCAGCATCGGCATAGTGGAGGGCCCCGCCGGGGTGCGCGGCGCCGCGGAGGTGCTGCGCAGCGCCGACATCACGATGTACCGCGCCAAGTCCGCGGGCGGCAACCGCTACGAGCTCGCCGACCCCGAGGCCGACGCCCGCGCCATCACCCGGCACGGCCTGACCACCGCGCTGCCCGCCGCCCTGGAACGCGGCGAGTTCTTCATCGAGTACCAGCCGCTCGTGCACCTCGGCGACGGCAGCGTGCGCGGCGCCGAGGCGCTGGTGCGCTGGCTGCACCCGCAGCACGGCGTCATCGGCCCCGACCGGTTCATCCCGCTCGCCGAGCACACCGGTCTGATCGTGCCGCTCGGCCGCTGGGTCCTGGAGGAGTCCGTACGCCAGGCACGGCGGTGGGAGGCACGGACCACCGGGGGCATCGACGCAGGGCCGCTGCGCGTCAACGTCAACCTCTCGCCGATGCAGCTCACCCATCCCGGCCTTGTCTCCGACACGGTCGACATCCTGGAGCGCGAGGGCCTCGAACCGGGCGCGCTGTGCCTGGAGGTCACCGAGTCGGCGCTGATAGGAGCCGACGACGACCTGCTCAAGCCGTTGCGCAGGCTCGCCGAGATGGGCGTGGACATCGCGCTCGACGACTTCGGCACGGGCTACTCCAACCTCGCCAACCTGCGCAGGCTGCCGGTGAGCGTGCTCAAGCTCGACCGCTCGTTCACCCAGGGCATGCAGCACTTCCCCGCCGACCCCGTCGACCTGAAGATCGTCGAGGGCATCGTCTCGCTCGCCCACAGCCTGGACCTCGCGGTCACGGTCGAGGGCGTCGAGACGGGCGCGCAGGCCGACCAGCTGCGGGAACTGGGCTGCGACACCGCCCAGGGCTGGTACTACGCACGCCCAGGACCGCCCGACCGGCTGCACGAGCTGGCCCTCGCGGACGCGACGGGCTGAGCCGCCGTGATCCGCTGGGCGTACGCCTTCATCGACCGGCCGCGTGACCGCTTCCCGGAGGCGTACGCCTTCTGGGCGGCGGTCACGGGAGCACGCCTCTCCGCGTTCCGGGGCCCGGACGGCGAGTTCGTCACGCTGCTGCCGAAAGGCGGGGGCGACGCGCATCTGAAGGCACAGGCCGTGGGCGGCTCCGGCGGCGCGCACCTGGACCTCGCCGTGGACGACCTCACGGCCGCCGCGGCCCAGGCCCGCGCGCTCGGGGCCGACCCGGTCCACGCGGAGGACGACCTCGAAGTGCTCAGGTCACCCGGTGGACAGCTGTTCTGCCTGGTGCCCTGGAACGGCGAGTCCACCCGCCCCGCGCCGGTCGCCGGGCCCGACGGCGCCACCGCCCGCCTCGACCAGGTGTGCCTGGACACGGCACCGGAGGCGTTCGACGTGGAAGTCGCCTTCTGGACGGCGCTCACCGGCTGGGAGTCCGCCGCGGGCAGACACCCCGAGTTCCACGCACTGCGGCCACCGGCGAACCTGCCGGTCCGCATCCTCCTGCAACGCCTCGGCACACCGGGCGCGTCCGTGGCCGCCCACCTCGACCTCGCCTGCTCGGACGTTGACGCGGTGCGGACCTGGCACGAGGGCCACGGCGCGGAGTTCGTCTCGCGCGGCGCTGCCTGGCTCGTGATGCGGGATCCGGCGGGCGGAACGTACTGCCTGACGGAGCGCGAACCGTGGACGGGGGACGTGCCGTCACGGCGAAGCGCCGGGTGATGGTGACGGCGAGGACGACTGGGAGGGGCTCGGCGTCTCGACGGGAGCCGTGACGTCGTTCGCCCAGGCGGTCGCGAGGACGGTGACGGCCGCGGCGATCGCCGCCACCAGGACGGCGCTGACCGGGGTGGCGAGCGAGGAGAGCCGCCGGAAGTTGCGGATGTGCCCCCAGAGCAGATCCGCCCTGCGGACCAGCCGGATCTCCCAGTACAGGCCGAGGCCGAGGGCCATCACCGTGCTCTGGGCCAGGAGCAGGAAGACGGACAGGGTGGTGGCCTCGCCGGGCGTCTGCAGCTTGGGGACGAGGAGCAGGAGCTGCACCGTCGTCATCACGGTCCACAGCCCGCCCGCCTTCGCCACCGGGCTGTTGCCGCGCAGCCAGGAGTAGAGATAGCCGTACGTGAAGCCGTGCGCGAGCCAGACGCAGGTCGGCCCGCCCGCGACGGTGACCGCTTCGGGAACGCCGCTGTAGCCGTGCGCCTGGGACGCGGTCCACACGCTCCAGGGCAGCGTGAGCAGCGCGGTGGCGGCCGTGGCAGTGACGCCGTTGGCCCACGCGGGGCGGCCCGCCGAACTGCCGAGCGCGGCGGCCCGCAGCCGCGCCGTCTCTCGCGCCGCGTCCGCCGCCGTGGGCTCCTTGAGGCTCTGCCACTTCTCGTCCCAGGTGTTCGCGGGCAGCGAGGTGTCGGCGAGCGTCGCGCGTGACGAGGTCAGGAACCGGTGCCGTCCCTCGGCGAAGAGCAGGGCGCGGGCCAGTGCCGCGACCAGGCGGGTGTGGGTGGCGCCGGTGCGCGCGTGCAGCCGTGCGGCCTGCCGGGCGCGGCCGCGCGGCAGCAGCAGGAGCCCACCGCCCCAGGCGGTGGCCAGCGCGGCTCCGGTCGTCCAGTACGGCAGCCAGCTCTCGGGGGCGCCGAGCACGGTGGAGCTCGCGGCGAGCACGAGCAGCAGGACGCAGCTCGCGCGGGCGCTGGGATGCCAATGGCCCCGAGTGGTGCCGGTGTTGTGGAGGTGGAACAGGAGCAGAGCCGTGACCACCAGCCAGATCAGCTGGAGGGCGGGGGCCAGGACGCGGACACCGAGGAGCATGCGGTCGCCCGGGCTCTGCCCCACCAGCTGGAGCAACAGGGCGGAGGTGACCGGCATGGAGCCGGACACCTCTTCACGGAGAGCCGTCCACCAGGGCAGGCAGGCCGTGATGACCAGAACGCCCAGTACGAGGCGGCGGCCGATGGCCGGACCCGGTGATGTCCGTGGTGGCGCCAGTGTGAGCAGAGCGATCACCCACGGGGCGAGCATCACGGACACGGCAAGCCAACTCGCCACCAGCGAGAGGCGGGTGAGGATGAAGAGTTCTCCGGGATACGACTGCCACAGATCGCGGGGCAGTGCCTGCAGCACGATGGTCGAGGAGACACCGGACCACGCGGCGGCGGCCAGCGGCACGGCCCGAGGACGCGGATTCCACCCCCGCGAGGGGAGCAGAAGCAGGCCGAGGACGGCAGCGGCGGCCAGGGTGGCGCACAGCAGGCACTGGGCGACGGGCCAGGTCCATTGAAGGCCGCCCATCACCCAGGACAGGAGGACGAGGGCCGCTGCGGGCGCGGTGACGGTCAGCACGGTGCGCGGCGGCGGTGGCAGCGCGGTGCGCAGCCGGTACCCGAAGGAGGTGACGAGCACGGGGAGGGCGAAGAGCAGTACGCCCAGGAGCGTGCCTTGGGCCCGGGCCTGGACGGGCAGGGTGTAGGTGTCCAGGTCCGTGTTCTCGAACCACTGGGAGCCCCACACCCAGTAGAGGATGCTCCAGCGTGGCAGGTACAGGTCTTCCAGGACCGCCCCGATGGCCGCGCCCAGGAGGAGACAAGCGGCCACCGTGGCCTGGCGTGTGCGGCGCAGGAGCCGCGCTGTGCCACCGGGCGCGCGGCGCAGGCCGAGCAGGGTGCCGCCCAGGGCCAGGAGCAGGGCGAGCAGTGAGAGCGCGGCCTGGTACCGGGGTGCCGCGTCGGTCTCCTCCTCCTCGTCCTCGGGGATCTCCGCGTACGGAGGGAGCAGCCGGGCGGATACGGAGATCGCCTCTCCGACCTCCTCGCGCTGGGTGAGGCGGAAACGGACCGAGTGCGCGGTCTGCCGGTCCGGGCGGCCCTTGACCTCCATGCCCCATTCCCGGGGGAGGCTCAGGCTCCAGGTCCAGCGGCCCGGCAGACGGGGCACGAAGCCCTCGTCGCCGTCCGGCACCCGCTCCCCGAGGCTGAAGGGGGCCAGCCGGTCGCCGGTCAGACCGGTGGAGGTGACGGTGTGCTCGGCGGTGACCGTGACGCGCCCGCCCTTGGTGGGCTGACTGACGGTGCACCAGCCGGGGAGGCCCTCGAGGTTCGGCTGGTCCTCGTTCCCGGACTCCATGTTCGCGAGGGGCTGCGCGGTCGCGTACCCGCCGGGCAGGACGTACGCGACCTCGGCCATGCGTTCGGGCTCTGTCCGCAACGTCTCGACGAGCGGGTCGTCGGCCCGCAGGCTCAGCCGCATCCGGGACGTGACCCGCCAGTCCTTCGTGCCGTGGTGGGTGACGCGGACGGCGATGTCCCCGCCGCTGCCCCTTCGAGGGAGCCACGGAGTGGTGTCCTGCGGCCCTGCCGGGAATTTAGCGGACCTCTCCGGCAGCTCGTCGGGGTCCGGTGCGCTCAGCTCTTCGCGCTCCTCGGTGAAGAGCTGCTGCCGCGCCGCGTCGCCCCATCGGTCCGCTCCCCACACCGCGCACCCCGTGACGGCCGCGCACACCAGCAGCAGCCGGACGGCCCGCACCGCTCCTCGGGCCATGCCTCGCGCAGTCGGCACGGGCACCCCTCCCCCCACCGGGAGGGCCACTGTAGAGCCGCCCACGCGCCACCGGCAGCCTCAGCGCTCCACCAGCATCCGCTGCAGTTCCCGTGCAGCCCGCGGCGGCGCCACGTCGCTGCGGTGGGCCAGCGCGATCGTGCGGTGCAGGCTCGGCTTCGCCAGGGGCGTCACCCGCAGGCCGGAACCGGCGCGTTCCGCGACCATGCGGGGCACGACCGCCACCCCGAGGCCCGCGCGGACGAAGCCGAGCACCGCGTCCATCTCGCCGCCCTCGACCGCGAACTCCGGCTCGAACCCCTCGGCCCGGCACGCGGCGACGGTGAGTTCGCGCAGGTCGTAGCCGTGCCGGAACATGACGAGGCGCTCGCCCTGGAGATCCGCGATGCGCACGGCCTTGCCGAGGGCGCGGGCCGTGGGCGCCGACACCACGACCAGGTCCTCGCGCAGCAGCTCCACGGTGGTCAGGGCGGGCGAAGGCGAGGGCAGCGGCAGCACGACGAGTGCCAGGTCGAGGGCGCCGCGCGCCAGTTCGCGGACGAGGTCGTGGGAGCCGCCCTCCTCGATCAGGAGCTGGATGCCGGGGTGGCGGTCGTGGAAGGCGCGCAGGACGTCGGGCAGCAGACCCGTACAGACGCTCGGGGTCGCCCCGAGGCGGATGCGGCCGCGGCGCAGCTGCGCCAGTTCCTGGACCTCGATGCGGGCGGTGTCCGCGTCGGCGAGGATCCGGCGGGCGAGCGGCAGCAGCGTCTCGCCCGCGTCGGTCAGCGTGATGTTGCCGCGGGCCCGGCTGAACAGCTCCGCGCCGAGTTCGTTCTCCAGGGCGCGGATCTGCTGGGAGAGCGAGGGCTGCGAGACGTGGACCTCTTCGGCGGCCCGGGTGAAGTGCCTGGTCTCGGCGACCGCGACGAAATAGTGCAGCTGCTGGAATTGCATATCCGAACGATACGTCCGTTGATAGGCAGTGGCTATGGAGATCAGCTGATCCATCTCTTGGACTGATCGGGACTTTCGGCCGTAGCGTCGCGGGCATGGCTCTGGCAACGCGGACGGACAAACGGCCGTCCATGACCCGCACGCTGTGGGACTCCACCATCGGCAAGAAGACCGTGATGGCGGTGAGCGGTCTGATCATGCTGCTCTACCTGGTCGCCCACATGGTCGGAAACCTGAAGATCTTCTTCGGGCCCGAGGAGATCAACCACTACGCCCACTGGCTGCGCACCGTCGGTGAGCCCTTCATGCACTACGAGTGGACGCTCTGGCTGGTCCGCGTGGTGCTCGTCGTCGCGGTCGTCGCGCACGCCACCTCCGCGTACCAGCTGAGCCGCCGCGACATCAGGGCGCGCCCCACCAAGTACGTGCACAAGAAGCCCGAGGCGAGCTTCGCGACCCGCACCATGCGCTGGGGCGGCATCATCCTCGCCCTCTTCATCGTCTGGCACATCCTCGACCTGACGACCGGCACCGTGCACCCGGGCGACTACCAGCACCTGCACCCGTACCAGAACATCATCGACACCTTCTCGACCTGGTACGGCAACGTCATCTACATCGTCGCCGTGCTCGCCCTCGGCCTCCACGTGCGGCACGGACTGTGGAGCGCCGCACAGACCCTGGGCGTGGGCACCGCCGCCCGCGACCGCGTCCTCAAGCCCCTGGCCAACGGCCTCGCGCTCGTCCTCGTCGTGGGCTTCGTCTCCGTACCCGTCGCCGTCATGACCGGACTGGTGAGCTGACCCATGAACTACTCCCGTGAATACGCCGAGTACACGACCGGCGAACCGGTCGTCGACACCAAGGCCCCCACCGGGCCGATCGCCGAGCGCTGGGACACCCGCCGCTTCGAGGCCAAGCTGGTCAACCCCGCCAACCGCCGCAAGCACACCGTGATCGTGGTGGGTACGGGTCTCGCGGGCGGCGCCGCGGGGGCCACGCTCGCCGAACAGGGCTACCACGTCGTGCAGTTCTGCTACCAGGACTCGCCCCGCCGCGCCCACTCCATCGCCGCGCAGGGCGGCATCAACGCCGCGAAGAACTACCGCAACGACGGCGACTCCATCCACCGGCTCTTCTACGACACCGTCAAGGGCGGCGACTTCCGGGCCCGTGAGTCCAACGTGCACCGGCTCGCGCAGATCTCCGTCGAGATCATCGACCAGTGCGTCGCCCAGGGCGTGCCGTTCGCCCGCGAGTACGGCGGGCTCCTGGACACCCGCTCCTTCGGCGGCGTCCAGGTGTCGAGGACCTTCTACGCGCGCGGGCAGACGGGCCAGCAGCTCCTCCTCGGTGCCTACCAGGCCCTGTCGCGGCAGATCGCCGCGGGCAACGTGGAGATGCATCCGCGCACCGAGATGCTCGATGTGATCGTGGTGGACGGCAGGGCGCGGGGCATCGTGGCCCGTGACCTCATCACCGGGAAGATCGACACGTACTTCGCCGACGCCGTGGTCCTCGCGTCCGGCGGCTACGGCAACGTCTTCTACCTGTCGACGAACGCCATGAACTCCAACGCCACCGCCGTCTGGCGGGCCCACCGGCGCGGCGCCCACTTCGCCAACCCCTGCTTCACCCAGATCCACCCCACCTGCATCCCGCGCACCGGCGACCACCAGTCCAAGCTCACCCTGATGAGCGAGTCGCTGCGCAACGACGGCCGCATCTGGGTCCCCAAGGCCAAGGGCGACGACCGCCCGGCGAACAAGATCCCCGAGGACGAGCGCGACTACTACCTGGAGCGCATCTACCCCTCCTTCGGCAACCTCGTGCCCCGCGACATCGCCTCGCGCGCCGCGAAGAACGTCTGCGACGAGGGCAGGGGAGTGGGCCCCGGCGGACAGGGCGTCTACCTGGACTTCGCCGACGCCATCCAGCGCATGGGCAAGAAGAAGGTCGAGGAGAAGTACGGCAACCTCTTCGACATGTACGAGCGGATCACCGCGGAGAATCCGTACGAGGTGCCGATGCGCATCTACCCCGCCGTGCACTACACGATGGGTGGCCTCTGGGTCGACTACGACCTCCAGACCACCGTCCCCGGCCTGTTCGCGATCGGCGAGGCCAACTTCTCCGACCACGGCGCGAACCGGCTCGGCGCCAGCGCCCTCATGCAGGGCCTTGCCGACGGGTACTTCGTGCTCCCCTCCACCATCAACGACTACCTCGCGCGCAACCCGCACCACGACGAGGTGAGCCAGGAGCACCCCGTCGTGCAGGAGGTCCTCGCCGAGACCGAGGACCGGCTCCACCTGCTCCTCGCCGTCGACGGCGACCGCACCCCCGACTCCTTCCACCGCGAACTGGGCGAAGTGATGTGGGAGTTCTGCGGCATGGCCCGCACCGAGACGGGGCTGCGCAAGGCCCTGGAGCGCATCCCGCAGATCCGCGAGGAGTTCTGGCGCCGGATCAAGGTCCCCGGCACCGGCGAGGAGTTCAACCAGTCCCTGGAGAAGGCCAACCGCATCGTCGACTACCTGGAGCTCGCCGAGCTCATGTGCCTCGACGCCCTGCACCGCGCCGAATCCTGCGGCGGCCACTTCCGCGAGGAGTCCCAGACCCCGGACGGCGAGGCCGCCCGCCGCGACGAGGAGTTCTCCTACGCGGCCGCCTGGGAGTTCACCGCCACCGGCGAGGCTCCCGTGCTGCACAAGGAAGACCTCGCCTTCGAGTACGTCCACCCCACTCAGCGGAGCTACGCATGAAGCTCACCCTGCGCGTCTGGCGCCAGAAGAACACCGACGCCTCCGGCGCCATGTCCACCTACGAAGTGGACGGGATCTCCCAGGACATGTCCTTCCTGGAGATGCTGGACACCCTCAACGAGGAGCTCATCCTCAAGGGCGAGGACCCCGTCGCCTTCGACCACGACTGCCGCGAGGGCATCTGCGGCGCCTGCTCGCTCGTCATCAACGGCGACGCGCACGGCCCCGAGCGCACCACCACCTGCCAGCTCCACATGCGGTCCTTCCAGGACGGCGACACGATCGACGTCGAACCGTGGCGCGCGGCGGCCTTCCCGGTCGTCAAGGACCTCGTGGTGGACCGCACCGCCTTCGACCGCATCATCCAGTCCGGCGGCTACATCAGCGCACCGACCGGGGCCGCGCCCGAGGCGCATGCCGCGCCCGTGCCCAAGCCGGACGCGGACTCCGCCTTCGAGCACGCGGAGTGCATCGGGTGCGGGGCGTGTGTGGCCGCCTGCCCCAACGGGTCGGCGATGCTGTTCACCTCGGCCAAGGTCAACCATCTGAACGTGCTTCCGCAGGGTGCGCCCGAGCGGGAGACCCGTGTCCTCGACATGGTGGCGCAGATGGACGAAGAGGGCTTTGGCGGGTGCACGTTGACCGGTGAGTGCGCCACCGCCTGCCCGAAGGGCATTCCGCTGCCGTCCATCGCCGCGATGAACAAGGAGTGGTTGCGGGCCACCCGGAAGGTGAGTCGGTAGCCACCGCGTGGTTGCCCGCGGGTGCTTCGTGGCTTGTCGCGCAGTTCCCCGCGCCCCTGACGGGGCGTTACCTTCACGGGATGTATCCGGGAGCGTACGACCCCGCCAGAACGGCCGTCGTCAGCGCCGACGGCACTCGGACCCTCACCTACGGACAACTCGAAGAACGTTCCCTGCGGCTCGCGGATCATCTGCGGGCCGCAGGCTTGCGTAGGGGCGACCACCTCGCCCTGCTCTGCGACAACGACCCGCGCGCTCTTGAGGTCTACTGGGCCGTCATGCGGTCCGGTCTCTATCTCACCGCGGTCAACCACCACTTGAGCGCGGACGAGGCCGCCTACATCGTGCGCGACTGCGGTGCGGCCGCACTCGTCGTCTCCGGTTCGCTCGCCGAACTCGGCGCGGCCGTCATCGAGTTGGCGGGCGGCCCGCCGCTGGTGCTCGGGCTCGACGACGGTACGTACGACAAGGCCCTGGACGCGGCGTCCACCGTGCCGCCCGCCCGCCAGCCGCTCGGCACCGACATGCTCTACTCGTCCGGTACGACCGGGCGGCCCAAAGGGGTCGAACCCGCCCTCCCCGAGGGGGACGTGCGCGAACAGCCCACGGCGTACACCCTCATCTTCCAGGCGGCGTACGGCTTCGACGAGGACAGCGTCTACCTCTGTCCCGCCCCGGTCTACCACGCGGCGCCGCTGCGTTTCTGCGGCGTGGTCACCGCGACCGGCGGCACGGTCGTCCTGATGGACGCCTTCGACGCGGAGGGCGCCCTCGCGGCCGTCCAGCGCCACCGGGTGACGCACAGTCAGTGGGTGCCGACCATGTTCGTCCGCATGCTGAAGCTCCCCGCCGAGGTGCGCGAGCGGTACGACGTGTCGTCGATGAAGGTCGCCATCCACGCCGCCGCGCCCTGCCCCGTCGAGGTCAAGCGCCGGATGATGGAGTGGTGGGGGCCCGTCCTGTATGAGTACTACTCGTCGACGGAGGGCAACGGCATCACCTTCATCGCCCCCGACGAGTGGTTGCGCAAGCCGGGCTCGGTGGGCCGGGACGGGGTCATCGGGGTGCTGCGGATCTGTGACGAGTCGGGGCGGGTGCTGGCCGCGGGGGAGACGGGGACCGTCTACTTCGAACGCGACGACGTGGCCTTCCGGTACCACAACGACACCGACCGCACCCGCGAGGCGCAGCACCCCGAACACCCCAACTGGACCACCACCGGAGACATCGGCCACGTCGACGAGGACGGCTACCTCTTCCTCACCGACCGCAAGGCGTTCATGATTATCTCGGGTGGTGTGAACGTCTATCCGCAGGAGGCGGAGGACGTGCTCGTGCTGCACCCGGCCGTCGCCGACGTGGCCGTCGTCGGCGTGCCCGACGCCGAGATGGGGGAGTCGGTCAAGGCGGTCGTCCAGGTCGAGCGCGGGATCGTCCCCGGACCCGAACTGGAGCGCGCCCTCATCGACTTCGCGCGCGAACGCATCGCGCACTACAAGGCGCCGCGCAGCGTCGACTTCACCGAACGCCTGCCGCGCACCCCCACCGGCAAGCTGGCCAAGTCCCGCCTTCGCGACGCCTACCGGGGCGGGTGAGCGCCCGCCCCGGTAGGCGTCGCAGCCGGTCAGCCCTGTTCGCGCTCCACCGGCAGCCACAGCTCGGCCTCGGCCTCGTTCCGGTCGGGGGACATCCGGGTGCGCAGGATCTCCGGTCCGGGACGGGTGCGGTACGGGTTGGCGGGGAACCACTCCGTGAACACGTCCCGCCACAGGTACTGGATGGCCTCCGGTGCCGGACCCGACGTGGTGAAGACCGCCCAGGTGCCCGCGGGCACGGCGAGGGCGGTGCTGCCGTCGGGGAGGGACTCGGGTCCCGGTGCGGCGGTGATCACCCCTTGGTAGTAGTCGAGTTCGGTGCCCTCGGCGCGGCCGGGGTCCAGGTCGTCGCAGACCGCGACGGTGCCGTGCGGCTCCTGGTCCGACAGCTTCGCCAGGGACTCCATGGTCCCCGGCGCGATCCCGCGCACGAAATCGATGATCGCCTGGTTCGGACCCACGTGCACCAGGGGTACCCGGGCCTTCGGCCCGACCACGGTGAAGTCCGGCTTGTCCACGACGCGATAGCGCATGCTGCTGCTCCCTTCGACGGTGAGGCGGAAGGACAGCCGGGGCTGGGAGACGAGCGCGGCGCCGCCGCGCCTCGCCTCGCCGGGACCGACGCCGTGCACGGCACGGAACGCGCGGGCGAACGCCTCGCCCGAGCCGTATCCGTAGCGCACGGCGATGTCCAACAGCGACTCCCGGCCCGCGAGCACCTCGGCACCGGCGACGGTGAGCCGCCTGCGCCGGATGTACTCCGACAGCGGCATCCCCGCGAGCGCGGAGAACATCCGGCGCAGGTGGTACTCCGAGGTGGCCGCGGTGCGCGCGAGCACCGCCACCTCGATCACCTCCGTCAGCTGCCGCTCGATGTGCTCCATGACCTGGTTGAGCCGCTCCAGCACGCCCGGCCTCCTTCCTTGTTCGTGATCACCACGCTAGGCAGTGGGCACCCCGGAGGACCCGACATCCTGTGCCCGATGCGGTCGGGTGCCGCCGCGCGCCCTCGCCAGGTACGGGGCGGTCCTGCTGCCCTCGGCGCGCGCCACCTGCGCCGGGGTGCCCGCCGCCACGATCAGTCCACCGCGGTCGCCGCCGCCGGGGCCCAGGTCGATCACCCAGTCGGCACCGGCCACCACCGCCATGTCGTGCTCCACGACCACCACGGAGTTCCCCGCGTCGACCAGCTCGTGCAGACGGTGGGTGAGGACCTCGACGTCGGCGGGGTGCAGGCCC
Organism: Streptomyces kanamyceticus; assembly: GCF_008704495.1. Lineage (NCBI taxonomy): Bacteria > Bacillati > Actinomycetota > Actinomycetes > Kitasatosporales > Streptomycetaceae > Streptomyces > Streptomyces kanamyceticus. The sequence goes on along the minus strand of NZ_CP023699.1, from coordinate 770,465 downwards.
GTCGTCGGCTCGTCCAGGAGGTAGAGGGTGTGACCGCGGCGCACCCGCTGCAACTCGCTGGCCAGTTTGATGCGCTGGGCCTCGCCGCCGGAGAGTTCGGTGGCGGGCTGGCCGAGCCGCAGATAGCCGAGGCCCACGTCGAGCAGCGTGCGCAGGCTGCGTACGACGGCCGGGGTGTCGGTGTCCGCGAAGAAGTCCGCTGCCGCCTCCACCGTGAGGTCGAGCACCTGCGCGATGTTCCGCCCGTGGTAGGTCACTTCGAGCGTCTCGGGGTTGTAGCGGGCGCCCGCACAGTCCGGGCAGGGCGCGTACGTACTGGGCAGGAAGAGCAGTTCGACGCTGACGAAGCCCTCGCCCTGGCAGGTCTCGCAGCGCCCGCCCGCCACGTTGAAGGAGAACCGGCCCACTCCGTAGCCGCGCTCCTTCGCCGTGCCGGTCGCCGCGAAGACCTTGCGTACGACGTCGAAGAGGCCGGTGTACGTGGCCAGGTTGGAGCGCGGCGTGCGGCCGATCGGCTTCTGGTCCACGCAGACCAGACGGCCCACCCCCGCGAGCTCCTCGGTGATCTCACCGACGAGCGTGGACTTGCCGGACCCCGAGACGCCGGTCACCGCGGTGAAGGCGCCGAGCGGGACCTCGGCCGTCACCTCGCGCAGATTGTGACGGCTCACCGGGCCGAGCTTCAACCAGCCCTGCGGAGTGCGCACTTGACGGTCCGCGGGCGGCTCGTCGTTGAAGAGGAAGCGGGCCGTCGCCGACGCGTCGACCCCCGCGAGCTCCGCCACCGGGCCGCTGTGCAGCACCTTGCCGCCGTGCTCGCCCGCCTGCGGCCCCACGTCGACGAGCCAGTCCGCGTGGCGTACGACATCGAGGTGGTGCTCCACGACGAAGACGGAGTTGCCCGCGTCCTTCAGGCGGTCGAGAACCGTCAACAGGGCTTCAGTGTCGGCGGGATGGAGTCCGGCTGACGGTTCGTCAAGGACGTACACCACGCCGAACAGGCCCGAGCGGAGCTGCGTCGCCAGGCGAAGGCGCTGCAGTTCGCCCGCCGAGAGGGTGGGCGTCGCGCGGTCCGGGCTCAGATAGCCGAGGCCGAGCTCGGTGACCGTCGCGATCCTGGCCAGCAGGTCCCCGGTCAGGACGCGCGCGGTCTCCGACGAATCCGCCGCCCCCGCGAGGGCGTCGGCCAGCTCGGACAGCGGCAGCGCCGCGAGCTCCGCGATCGTACGGCCCGCGAAGGTGACCGCCATCGCCTCGGGGCGCAGCCTGCTCCCGCCGCACGCCGGACACGGCGCGCTCGTCAGGAACCGTTCGGCCTTCGCGCGCAGCGTCTGGCTCTTGGAGTCCGAGAAGGTCTTCATCACATAGCGGCGGGCGCTCATGTACGTGCCCTGGTAAGGGCGTTGGATGCGGCCCGCGTCGCGCACCGGGTGCACGGTCACCACCGGTTGCTCGTCCGTGAACAGGATCCACTCCCGGTCCTCGGGCGGCAGCTCGCGCCAGGGACGGTCCACGTCGTGGCCGAGCGTGTCCAGGACGTCGCGGAGGTTCTTGCCCTGCCAGGCGCCGGGCCAGGCCGCGACGGCGCCCTCGCGGATGGAGAGCGAGGGGTCGGGGACGAGCAGTTCCTCGGTGGTGCGGTGCACGCGGCCGAGGCCGTGGCACTCGGGGCACGCACCGGCGGCCGTGTTCGGCGAGAACGCGTCCGAATCGAGCCGCTCGGCGCCCTCGGGGTAGGTGCCCGCACGTGAGAACAGCATCCGCAGCGAATTCGAGAGAGTGGTGACCGTGCCGACGGACGAACGGGACGTCGGCGCGGAGCGGCGCTGCTGGAGCGAGACCGCGGGCGGCAGCCCGGTGATCTCGCCGACCTTCGGGGCACCCACCTGGTGGATGAGCCTGCGGGCGTACGGCGCGACGGATTCGAAGTAGCGCCGCTGGGCCTCGGCGTAGATCGTCCCGAAGGCGAGCGAGGACTTGCCGGAGCCGGAGACGCCCGTGAAGACCGCGAGCACGTCGCGCGGAATGTCCACGTCGACGCCCTGGAGGTTGTGCTCGCGGGCACCCCGGACACGGACGAACGGGTCGTGGGGGCGGCTGTGCATGGGGGCTCCGTACGTGGCTCGGGGACAAACCCCACGATTCTAGGCCGTGGGCCTTGGCGCGAGTCGGGGCCCGGCGTGCCGCCTGGGCCTGCCGCCGTGTCTCGTTGTTCTCCGCCGGTGATTCGTGGCTGGGCGCGCAGTTCCCCGCGCCCCTTACGGGGCGCCCCCCCGCTACCGGGCGTGCGTCGTGTGTATGCGGGATGCTGACGGTACTGTCGCGCATCCCGCCAGGCCCAAGGCGTCCTTGAGTTCCTCCGCGAGCAGGTGAAGCACGTGGCGTACGCCCGGTTCGCCCGCCAGGGCCAAGCCCCAGAGCGGCGGGCGGCCGATCAGGACGCCGGACGCGCCTAGGGCAAGCGCCCTGAGCACGTCCGTGCCGGTGCGTACGCCGCTGTCCAACAGGACCTCGCAGTGGTCGGCGACGGCCGCCACCACGGCGGGCAGCGCGTCCGCGCTCGGTACGGCGCCGTCGAGCTGGCGGCCCCCGTGGTTGGAGACCACCACGGCGTCGACCCCGCACTCCACGGCGCGCACCGCGTCCTCGGGGGCCAGTACGCCCTTGAGGATCAGCGGAAGGCTGGTGCGCTCACGCACCTCCGCGACGGCCGACCACGTCAGGGCGGGCGAGAACGCCGCGCCCGTGTGGACGGCGAGCGCGGAACCCGCGCCGGACGTGGCCCGGTGCGCGGCCGAGGGACGGTCGTCGAGGTGCGCGGCCCGCACCCGGTCGGGCAGCGCGAAGCGGTTGCGCACGTCGCGCAGCCTGCGCCCCATCCACGGCACGTCCACAGTGAGCATCACCGCCTCCGCGCCCGCGTCCGCCGCCCGGGCGACCAGATCGAGCGAGCGGCCGGGCTCGCGCAGCCAGTACAGCTGGAACCAGACGCTCCCGCCGATCGCCGTGAGCTGTTCCACGGGCACGCTGCTCAGCGTGCTCGCGGTGAACGGCACCCCCGCGGCCTTCGCCGCGCGGGCCGCGGCCAGCTCGCCGTCGGGGTGCAGGAGCCGCTGGTAGGCGACCGGCGCCAGGGCCACCGGCATCCCGTACCGGTGCCCGAGCAGCGTCGCTTCCGTCGAGCACCGGGACACGTCGCGGAGCACCCTCGGGACGAGGAACACCCGGTCCAGGGCGGCCCGGTTGGCGTCGAGCGTCGTCTCCGTGCCGCTGCCCCCGGCGACGAAGTCCCGGACGTCGGCGGGCAGGACCGCGGCGGCCGCCCGCTCGACGTCGGCCAGGCAGAGCAGGTCAGCGACGGTGGAAGCCACGCTGCTTCGTCCGCTCCACCTCCACCGCCTCGTACAGCGCCTTGATGTTCGCGCTGCCGAAGGTCGCGGAGCCCTGGCGTTCGATGATCTCGAAGAACAGCGTGCCCCGCGCGTGGGCCGAGGCGGTGAAGATCTGGAAGAGCTGGCCGTCGTGGTCCTCGGCGGCGAGCACGTTCGTCGCCCGCAGGTCGTCCAGGCGTTCCGAGGTCAGATCGACCCGGCGGCCGAGCCGGTCGTAGTACGAGGAGGGGGTGCGCAGGAAGGTGACGCCGCGGTCGGAGAGGGCACGGACCGAGTCCACCGCGTCGCGCGCGGAGAACGCCAAGTGCTGGACGCCCGCGCCCTGATGGCTCTTGAGGAAGTCGTCTACCTGCCCGGAGGCGGCCGAGACGTCGGGCTCGATGAGCGTCAGCGTCACGGTGCCCGAGGCGCCCTGCACGGCCGTCGACTCCATCGCCTGGGTGCCGACGACGATGTGCTCCTCGAAGACGTTCCGGAAGCCGAGGGTGTCGCAGTAGTAGTCGACCATCGGGTCCAGGTCGCCCGCGTTGAGGCAGACCGCGATGTGGTCGAGGTCGACGAGGCCGACGTCAGGGGCCCCTTCGCCGTCCGCGCCTGGCACCGGTTCGAATCCGACGGGCAGCCCGGACGGCGCCGCGGGGTCCCGCTGCACGAGCGTGTGGACGAGGTCCCCGAAGCCGCGGAGCGCGGCGGTGACCCCCGGTCCGCCGTCTGCCGTGTGCCGTTCGGGGCGGCGGTGGGCGAGCGCGCCGCGTGCGACCGCGGCGTCGAAGGCCGCCTCGACGTCGGCGGTGCGCAGCGCGATGTCGGCGACGCCGTCGCCGTGTTCGAGGACGTACGCCGATGCGGGGTGCTGCTCCGACACCGCCTGGGTGACGACGAGCGCGATCTTCCCGTGGCGCAGCGCGATGCCGCGGTGGTCCGCGGAACCACCGGTCCCCACCACCGCGAAGCCGTACCGCTCGACCCAGGAGGACGCCGCCGCGTCCACGTCTTCGACGTACAACTCGACGTAATCGATGGAGAGATCCGCGAGCGGATCCGCTGATTTCGATAAATCCCGCATGTGTGTCTCCAGAATCCGGAGAGAAATGGGCTCCTGGGACTCTACGGTTCTGATCTCCCATCTGGCCACGGACCATATGGACGAGTCCGGGAAAGGCTCGGCGGCTTGGTGGGCGGGGCGTCACCTGCATAAAGTCGGGGGGCCTTTCGCTTTATGGCCGACGGCCTTTCGGACGGGGGAAGTCCTGTGATGCGCACCATGGCCGTCATCGGCACGGGCCTGATCGGCACGTCGGTCGCGCTCGCCGCGTGCGGGCGGGGCGTGACGGTGTACCTCTCCGACCGCACCGAGGCTGCCGCGAGGACGGCCGAGGCCCTCGGCGCCGGAGTGGCGGCCACGCCCGCGCAGCCGGTGGACCTGGCCGTCATCGCCGTACCGCCCAGCCAGGTCTGCGCCGTGCTCATCGAGGCACAGGAGCGCGGTCTCGCCCGCTGCTACACGGACGTGGCCAGCGTGAAGGCGGCCCCGGAGCGCGCCGCGCTGAGCCGCGCCCCCGCCCCCGACCGCTACATCGGCGGGCACCCCCTGGCGGGCCGGGAGCGCTCGGGCCCGCTCGCGGCCCGCGCCGAGCTGTTCCTCGACCGCAACTGGGTGCTCACCCCGTCCGCGCTGACCTCGGACGAGACCTTCGACCGGGCGCTCGAACTGGTGGAGCTGTGCGGTGCCGTTCCCGTCGTGATGCGCAGTCAGGAGCACGACGCCGCCGTCGCCGTGACCTCCCACGTACCGCACCTGATGGCCAGCCTGATCGCCGCCCGGCTGCGCGAAGGGCCCCCCGCGCTCTCCCTGGTCGCAGGTCAGGGACTGCGTGACGCCACCCGGATCGCGGGCGGCGACTCCCGGCTCTGGGGCGACATCCTGCGGTCCAACGCCCCGGCCGTCGCGGGCGTCCTCAAGGACCTGCACACCGATCTGTCCCGCCTCGTCCCCGCGCTCGACGCGCTCGCCGAGCCCGGCGGCGGGGACGGCGACCACGGGATGCGCACGCTCGTGGACCTCCTGGACCGGGGCATCTCGGGGCTCGCCGGGATTCCGGGGACCGGGCGGGCCGCGTCGGCGGGCGGCCACCGGGTACGGGTGGGCGTCCCCGATCGCCCCGGGGAGCTGGCCCGGCTCCTTGCCGCCGTCACGGAACTCGGCGTGGTGGCGGAGGACGCCGCCGTGGACGCGGGCGTGGACACGGGCGCGGACGGCGGCTCAGGGCTCGCCGCCCGGTTCACCGTGCCGCCGCCGGTCGCCGAGCGGATGGTGGCGGAGTTGCGCGCCGACGGGTGGGAGGCCGTACGCGAACACGGCGCCGCGCGGCTCCCTTCGCTGCGGGAATGAGGGAACAGGGGGAGCGGTGAACACCTCTGTTCCCCCGCGGTGTCCAGGTGCGTCCAGAGCTGTCCAAGTGCACGTTTCGGGCGGTTGGACGGCGTTGTTGGACTGTGGTGATTCATGTGAGTCTGAGCGGCAGATGAAACATTCTTGCTAACTGCCGGATGGCGGGGGGAAATACATGGCGGGACAGCGCTCCGACGGCTCCGCGCGGATTGCGCGAGGGTACGAAGGTAAGAGCGGGAAATCGGCTCCCGCGTCCGCTCCCGGCAATTCGGCGGCCAAGAGGAATCGTGGATCGAGCGGCCAGCACGGTTCCAGCGGTGGTCTGGGCCCGGGCAACCCCGGCGATCACCTGCCGACCGGGGACCACCTCCCGGCCACCGGGCCGGAGCGCGCCTCCGTCGCCAACCGTGCGTTGTTCGACCGCATCGGCCTGCGCCAGTGCACCCCGCGCAATCCCGGCCCGCCCGATACCGGCGTGAAGATCCTCGACAGGGTGTGGGCGGCGCCCCTGGTCGTCGGCCCGCTGGACGCACCGGCGCGTCCTGGCGGCGAGTTCGCCGTCGTCCAGGCCGCGGGGACGGCCGGACTCCCGGCCGTGATCAGCGCCTTCGCCGAACGCACCTTCGCCGAGCTGGCCTCGGCCACCGACGCCCCGCTGTGGCTGCGCACCTACGCCTTCGCCGACCGGGACACGGCACGTCGGCTCGCCGGGCAGGCCGAGGACGCCGGGATCGGCGCGCTCCTCCTCGCCGTCGGCGACCGCGACGACATCCGCCTCAGGCGCGTGGCGGCCCCCGTCAACCTCGGCTGGCAGGGCCCGGTCGCCGACGTGCACGCCCTGCTCGGCGCCACCGCCGACTGGTCCGACGTGACCGGCCTGCGCGCGGTCACCGGCCTGCCGCTGCTCGTCGCGGGTGTCCACGGCGCCGCCGACGCGCTGCGCGCCCTGGAGAGCGGCGCCGACGGGATCGTGGTCGACGCCCTGGAGGCGCTGCCCGAGATCGCGCGGACCGTGGCGGGGCGCTGTCCCCTCCTGCTGAGCGGCGGCGTGCGGCGCGGCGCGGACGTCCTGGCCGCGCTCGCCTCGGGCGCCGACGCGGTGTTCGCGGGACGCCCGGTCCTCGACGGGCTGCGAGCCGGTGGGCGCGCGGGCGTCACGGAGGCACTGGACGGTCTCGTACGGGAGTTGGGCGAGGCGATGGCGTTCACGGGGACCGGCACGGCAGCCGACATCGCACCCGGTCTGATCAGGACCGCGCACCGGGCGCCGGACGCGCCGCGGTCCGCGGGCACCAGGACCGTGGCCCTTCGCAAGTCCGAACTGCACGCCAGCGTCCGTGATCCCGTCCTGGACACGATGACCTTCCTCAACGAGATCACCTCCCGCTATCCGGACGCGATCTCCTTCGCGCCGGGGCGCCCGTACGACGGCTTCTTCGACAGCGAGCAGATCTTCAGCCATCTGCGCCGCTACCTCAACCACCTCGCGGAGCAGGGGAGTTCACCGCAGGACATCCGCACCGCGATGTACCAGTACGGGCCCACCGCCGGGCAGATCCGCGAGATCATCGCCGACTCGCTGCGCGTCGACGAGAACATCGACGTGCCCGCCGAGTCCGTCGTGGTGACGGTCGGCGCCCAGGAGGCGATGCTCCTGGTGCTGCGCGCGCTCATCAGCGGGCCCGACGACGTACTCCTGGTCTCCAGCCCCTGCTACGTGGGGATCGCGGGCGCGGCCCGGCTCCTGGACATCCCCGTCACCCCGGTCGAGGAGCGCGCGGACGGCGTCTCCTGCGCCGATCTGGAGGCGGTGCTCAGGGCCGAGAAGGCACGCGGCCGACGACCCCGCGCCTTCTACGTCGTACCCGACCACTCCAATCCCTCGGGCACCACGATGGGCGAGACGGCCCGTGCCGAACTGCTCGACCTCGCCGCCCGGCACGACATCCTCATCCTGGAGGACAGCCCCTACCGGCTGGTCAGCCCGGGGCCGCCGCTGCCGACCCTGAAGTCCATGGACCGCGCACACGCGGTCGTGCACCTGGGCTCGTTCTCCAAGACGGTCTTCCCGGGCGCCCGGGTCGGCTTCGTGATCGCCGACCAGCCCGTCGTCGACGACCGCGGCCGCACCGGGCTGCTCGCCGACGAACTCGCCAAGATCAAGAGCATGGTGACGGTCAACACGTCCTCGCTCAGCCAGGCCGCCGTCGCGGGCACGCTGCTCGCGGCGGGCGGCCGGGTCTCGGAGCTGAACGCGGCGGCCTCCCAGTACTACGGCGACGCCATGCGGGCCACGCTCAGGGAGTTGGACACCCGCCTGCCGAGCGAGCGCAGGGACGCGCTGGGTGTGCGGTGGAACGAACCCACCGGCGGCTTCTTCCTGACCGTCCACGTGCCCTTCCGCGCGGACAACGCGGCGCTGACCAGGTCGGCTCAGGACTTCGGCGTCATCTGGACGCCGATGACGTACTTCCATCCCGGTGGCGGCGGCCTGCACGGCATGCGCCTGTCCACCAGCTATCTGACGCCCGCCCAGATCGCGGAGGGCACCGCGAGGCTCGTGCGCTTCATCGAGGCCGAGGCTGAGGCCGCTTCCGCGGACGTGACGTGACGTGAGACGAGACGAGACGAAGGGACAGAACAGTGACGAGCATCAGCACCGCCCGGCCACCGCGCAGTCAGCGCCGCAGGTGGGGGTGGACCTTCCGATGACCACCGACACCGCACTCCTCGGCGTGGGCACGGCCGTCACGGCCACCTCCTACTCCCAGCCGGAAGTACTCGACGCGTTCGGGATCACCGATCCCAAGGTCCGCTCCGTCTTCCTGAACAGCGCGATCGAGCGCCGCAACCTCACGCTGCCGCCCCCGGACGCCCACGGCGTACGGCACTCCGAGGAACAGGGCGACCTGCTCGACAAGCACAAGGCGCTGGCCCTGGAGATGGGCGGCGAGGCGCTGCGCTCCTGCCTCAAGGAGATCGGGGCGGAACTCGCCGACGTGCGGCACCTGTGCTGCGTGACGTCCACCGGTCTGCTCACCCCCGGCCTCAGCGCCCTGCTGATCCGCGAGTTGGGCCTCGACCGGCACTGCGCCAGGACCGACATCGTCGGCATGGGCTGCAACGCGGGGCTGAACGCCCTCGGTGTGGTCGCCGGTTGGTCCGTGGCGCATCCGGGTGAGCTCGCCGTCGTTCTGTGCGTGGAGGCGTGCTCCGCCGCGTACGCGGTGGACAACACCATGCGTACGGCGGTCGTCAACAGCCTCTTCGGCGACGGGGCCGCGGCCGTGGCGCTGCGCTCCGACCCGGACGTGACGGCACGTCAGGACCGCACGGTGGCCGCCCCTTCCGTCCTGAAGTTCGCCAGCTGTGTCATCCCCGAAGCGGTCGACGCCATGCGCTACGACTGGGACCGCGAGCAGAGCAGGTTCAGCTTCTACCTCGACCCGCAGATCCCCTATGTGGTGGGCGCGCACGCCGAACTCGTCGTGGACCGGCTGCTCACGGGCACCGGACTGCGCAGGAGCGACATCCGGCACTGGCTGGTGCACTCCGGCGGCAAGAAGGTCATCGACGCCGTCGTCGTCAACCTCGGCCTGACCCGGCACGACGTGCGGCACACCGTCGGCGTGCTGCGCGACCACGGGAACGTGTCCAGCGGCTCGTTCCTGTTCTCCTACGAACGCCTCCTCGAAGAGGGCGTCGCCCGGCCCGGCGAGTACGGAGTGCTCATGACCATGGGGCCGGGCTCCACGATCGAGACCGCGCTGATCCGATGGTGAGGACGGAACGGGTTATGGAACCCCTGTACACACTGGAGATCGACGGCTCCGTGCCGCTGTCGCCCGCCGCCGTCAAGGCCGTCGCGGCGCTCTGCGACCGGACCGAGGACCGGGCGGGCCGCGGCCTCGTGGTCGTCCACGTCACCGGAGCCCCGGCCGGTGACCGGCCGGACGGACTCGACGTCTCGCTGGTCACCAAGTGGGAGCGCGCCCTGCGGCGCCTGGAACGGCTGCCCGCGCCCACCGTCGCGGTGGCCGAAGGAGCGTGCGGAGGGACCGCGCTCGACGCGTTCCTCGCCGCCGACGTGCGCGTGGCCACGCCGGACACCCGGCTGCTCGTACCGCGCGACACCACCGCCACCTGGCCCGGCATGGCCGCCTACCGACTGGTCCAGCTGGCAGGCGTGGCAGGGGTCCGCAAGGCCGTCCTCTTCGGCCGCCCGATCGAGGCGGCGGCGGCCCTCGCGCTCGGCATCGCCGACGAGATCGCCGACGACCCGAAGGACGCGCTCGCCGCCGCGGCCGAGCTGACCGACGGCCTCTCGGGACAAGAGGTCGCGATCCGGCGGCAGTTGCTGTTCGACGCCGCGACGACCGGCTTCGAGGACGCCCTCGGCGCGCACCTGGCCGCCTGCGACCGCACCCTGCGGCAGGGCGCGGCGAAGGAGGCGGCGGCCTCATGACGACGGTGCTGCCCGCGCGGCGCGCCCGCGAGGACGTCGTCGACGCCTGGACGCGGCTCTCCGCCGCGTCCGGCGCGGTCGCCCGCGCGGCGGACCTGATGGCGTCCTTGCCGGCCCCGCCCGCGCGCACACCCGGGCAACGGGCCGCGATCGCCGCCGCCAAGGAGGCGGCCCGCGCGCTGCGCACCCGCTTCATGGACGTGTACGCCGACGCGGTGTATGACCGGCTCACCGCCGACCGCACCCTGGATCTGCGCATCGCCGAACTCCTCGATGCGGCAGCGGCCGAACTCCCCGGCCTGGTGCCGGACTCCGCGCGCCTCGCGGCCGAACGGAGCAGGCCCCAGGCCGCGAAGGAGGGCGACGAGATCGACCAGGGCATCTTCCTGCGCGCGGTGCTCCGCTCGCCGACCGCGGGCCCGCACCTGCTCGACGCCATGCTCCGGCCCACCCCACGGGCGCTGCGGCTGCTGCCCGGATTCACCAGGACGGGACTGGTGGAGATGGACGCCGTACGCCTGGAGCGCCGCGCGGACGGCGTAGCCAGGATCACCCTGTGCCGGGGCGACTGCCTCAACGCGGAGGACAGCGCGCAGGTCGACGACATGGAGACCGCCGTCGACCTGGCCCTGCTCGATCCGGCCGTACGCGTGGGACTGCTGCGCGGCGGAGAGATGAGCCATCCGCGCTACCGGGGCAGGCGCGTGTTCAGCGCGGGCATCAACCTCAAGAGCCTCAGCTCCGGCGACATCCCGCTGGTCGGGTTCCTGCTCCGCCGTGAACTCGGCTACCTCCACAAGATCGTCCGCGGTGTGCTCACCGACCACCCCGGACAGTGGCACTCGCCCCGCGTCGAGAAGCCGTGGGTCGCCGCCGTGGACGGCTTCGCGATCGGCGGCGGCACGCAGGTGCTCCTGGTCTGCGACCACGTACTCGCCGCGTCCGACGCCTACTTGAGCCTGCCCGCGGCGAAGGAGGGCATCATCCCCGGCGTCGCCAACTTTCGGTTCACGCGGTACGTCGGCCCGCGCCCGGCCCGCCAGGTCATCCTGGAGGGTCGCAGGATCCGCGCGAGCGAACCCGACGCCCGGCTCCTCGTGGACGAGGTCGTGGAGCCCGAGGAGATGGACGCCGCCGTCGAGCGGAGCCTGCGGCGCCTGGACGGCGAAGCGGTGCTCGCCAACCGCCGGATGCTGAACCTCGCCGAGGAGCCGTCCGACGCGTTTCGCGCGTACATGGCGGAGTTCGCGCTCCAGCAGGCGCTGCGGATCTACGGCCAGGACGTGATCGCCAAGGTCGGCAGGTTCGGCGCCACGCCGCCGGGCGGGCCCGCGCGAGTCGTGCCCGGCGGCGGGTGAGAGGAGACGTCGATGCCGATCGCCACACGCGACGGGATCAGCCTCGGCTACGAGGAGTACGGCACCGGCGAGCCCGTCGTCATGGTGACGGGCACCGGCGCGCCGGGACGGATGTGGCGCACCCACCAGGTGCCAGCCCTGATGGCGGCGGGCCACCGGGTGATCACCCTGGACAACCGGGGGATTCCGCCCAGCGACCCCTGCCCCGAGGGCTTCACCCTCGCCGACATGGCGGCGGACGTGGCCAGGGTCATCGAGCACGTGGGCGCCGGCCCCTGCCGGGTGGTCGGCTACTCGCTGGGCGCGATCGCCGTCCAGGAACTCCTGCTGGCCCGCCCCGGTCTCGTACGCCAGGCCGTCCTGATGGCGACCAGCGGGCGTACTGACGCGCTGACCGCCGCGATGACGGCCGCCGATCTGGAACTCGACGACGGGGACGGCAAGTTGCCGCCCCGCTTCGCCGCCTACGTGAAGGCGCTGCAGAACCTCTCGCCGCGCACCCTCAACAACGAGGAGCGACTGCGCGACTGGCTCGCCGTCTTCGAGATGTCCGCCGTGGACCCGGCGGGCGCGCGCGGCCAGCTCGGCCTCCAGCTCATCCCGGACCGCCGCCCCGCCTACCGGCGCATCACCACGCCGTGCCTCGTCATCGGATTCCAGGACGACCTGGTGGTGCGCCCGCACCTGTCCCGCGAGGTCGCGCGGTCCATTCCCGGCAGTTCCTATGCCGAGATCCCAGGGTGCGGCCACTACGGATATCTGGAGAACCCGGCAGCGGTGAATTCCGCGATCGTCGATTTCTTCGCCGGGGGCCGTCTGGACGGCCTTGTCGCTCCTCATAAGCCCCGGCTAGCGTGAAAACACGCTCTGCCGACGGAAATTGATCGGAGTTGTTATGCCGAACCCGTTCGACGACGAAAACGGCACCTTCCTCGTTCTCATCAACGACGAGAACCAGCACTCGCTCTGGCCCTCCTTCGCCGAGGTGCCCGCGGGCTGGAAGGCCGTCTTCGGAGAGGACACCCGGAAGGCCTGCCTCGACTACATCGAGGAGAACTGGACGGACATGCGTCCCAAGAGCCTCATCGAGGAAATGGACAAGTACGAAGCCGCCAGCTAGGCGAACCCCCGACCTGAACGACAACGAAAACAGGAGGTTTTCGTGGCCATGATCGGCGGCCCGGGGCCGATGGTGATACGGGGGATGGGTCCGGACGAGTCGGTGACCAGGCAGAAGATCAAAGCCGGCACGGCGAAACGAATCCTCCCCTACGCAAAACCGTACCGCGTCAACATAGTTCTCCTCGTGATCGTCACCGCGCTGAACGCAGCCAACGTGGTGGCCATGCCCATTCTGTTCAAGTACCTCATCGACGACGGCATTTCCAAGGGAAACACCTCCCTCGTCGTATGGATCTCCGTGGCGGTCGCGGGACTCGCACTGATCAGTGCGGCCGTGGGATTCGCGGAGGCCTGGTACTCGGGCCGGATCAGCGAGGGACTCATCTACGACCTGCGCACCAAGATCTTCGACCATGTGCAGCGCCAGCCACTGGCGTTCTTCACCCGCGCCCAGACCGGGTCCCTCGTCAGCAGGCTCAACACCGACGTGGTCGGCGCCCAACAGGCCGTCACCACCCTGCTGTCCACGGTGGTCTCCGCGGGGCTGACCCTGATCCTCGTCCTCGGCGCGATGTTCTACCTCTCCTGGGTGGTCACCCTGATCTCCCTGGTGGTCATCCCGCTGTTCATCCTGCCCGGCCGGATCGTCGGCCAGCGGCTCCAGCGCATCATGCGCGAGCACATGCAGGTCAACGCCGAGGTCGGCTCGTTCATGAACGAGCGCTTCAACGTCACGGGCGCGCTGCTCGCCAAGCTCTACGGACGGCCCGCCTCCGAGACGGGCCTGTTCTCCCGCCTCGCGGCCAAGGGACGCGACCTGGGGATCCTTACCTCCGTCTACGGCAGGATGCTCTTCCTGACGATGACGCTGGTCGGCTCGCTGGCCACGGCCCTCGTGTACGGCCTGGGCGGCAGCCTCGTCATCGAGGGCACCTTCCAGATCGGCACGCTCGTGGCGCTCGCGGTGCTCCTCACCCGGCTCATGGCGCCGATCAACCAGCTCTCCGGCGCCCACACCAGCCTGGTCACCGCGCTGGTCAGCTTCGACCGGCTCTTCGAGGTCCTCGACCTCAAGCCGCTGATCTCGGAGAAGCCCGACGCGGTGCCGCTCCCCTCGTCCGCCGACGGCGGCAGGACGGCACCCGAGATCCAGTTCGACGGGGTCTCCTTCCGCTACCCGAAGGCGTCCGACGTCTCGCTCGCCTCACTGGAGTCGATCGCGCTGCCCTCGCAGGAGCGCACCACGAACGCCTGGACGCTGCGCGACCTGAGCTTCACGGCGCCCGCGGGGAAACTGACCGCCCTCGTCGGCCCGTCGGGCGCGGGCAAGACGACCATGACCCACCTGGTGCCGCGGCTCTACGACCCGGTCGAGGGCGTCATCCGCATCGGCGGACACGACATCCGCGACGTGACGCTGAAGTCGCTCAACGACACCGTCGGCATGGTCACCCAGGACGCCCACCTCTTCCACGCGACCATCCGCGACAACCTCACCTACGCACGGCCCGACGCGACCGAACAGGAACTGATCGAGGCGTGCAGGGCCGCGCAGATCTGGCACCTCATCGAGTCGCTGCCGGACGGCTTCGACACGGTCGTCGGCGACCGCGGATACCGCCTGTCCGGCGGTGAGAAGCAGCGCATCGCCATGGCCAGGCTGCTCCTGAAGGCGCCGCCGATCGTCGTCCTCGACGAGGCCACCGCCCACCTCGACTCGGAGTCCGAGGCGGCCCTGCAACGCGCCCTCAAGACCGCGCTGCGCGGCCGGACCTCACTGGTGATCGCCCACCGGCTCTCCACCATCAGGGACGCCGACCAGATCCTGGTCATCGACGAGGGCCGGGTCCAGGAACGCGGCACCCACGAGGAGCTGCTCGCGCTCGACGGGCTCTACGCGGAGCTGTACCGCACGCAGTTCGCCCGCCAGAGCTCGGCCAACGGCGACGAACCGCGCCCGGAGCAGGTGCCCCAGCCGGTCGGCGGACCCATGCTGCACGGCGGACCCGACGGGCCCATGCCCGGCGGACCCGGCGGACCCGGACTCTTCCTGCTGCCGCTGGGCGAGGGACCGGGACCCGACGGAGGCGGCGGACCGGGTCCAGGACCGGGCGGGCCAGGACCGCGGATCATCGGCGGGCCGCCCCCGCCGCGGCAGGACTGACCTTGCGGCAGGACTGACCCGCACGCATACGGAAGCGCGGCATCCGCACCGTCGTCCGCGGCGGCACGGATGCCGCGCCGCCGTGCGGGGTACCTTGCTGCTGTATGTGCGCCGCTGTATGTGTTCCGCACACGACCGCGGCGGGCTGTGACCGCTACGTGACCTCGGCCCGGGCATCCTGTCAGCCAAGATCCGTGCCGTCGCCCGCTCAGCTCGGTCGCAACGCGCGCTTAGGTGGGGGGGTGAGCGGTGAGGGTGCTGGTGGTCGAGGACCATGCCGAACTGGCCGAATCGGTGGCCAGGGTGCTGCGCAGGGAGGGGATGGCGGTCGACGTCGTCTACGACGGCGAGGGCGCCCTGGAACGCACCTCGGTGGTGGACTACGACGTGGTCGTGCTCGACCGGGACCTGCCCGGCATCCACGGCGACGAGGTCTGCGGCGCCCTGGTCGAGGAACCCGCCCGTACCCGCGTGCTGATGCTGACGGCGTCGGGCACCATCGCCGACCGGGTGGAGGGCCTCACCCTCGGCGCGGACGACTACCTCCCCAAGCCCTTCGCCTACGCCGAACTGGTCGCCCGCATCAGGGCGGTGGCCCGGCGCTCGGCGACGGCGGTCCCGCCGGTCCTGGTCCACGGAGACCTGAGACTCGACCCCGCACAGCGGATCGCGACGCGCTCCGGGGATCGACTCGCGCTCACGCCCAAGGAGTTCGCGGTACTGGAGTACCTGCTCGCGGCCCAGGGGCGCGTCGTGTCGGCCGAGGAACTCCTGGAGCGGGTGTGGGACGAGGCGGCCGATCCGTTCACCACCACCGTCAAGGCCACGATCAACCGCCTGCGGTCGAAACTCGGCGCACCGCCCCTGGTCGAGACCGTGCCGCGCGGCGGGTACCGGATCTGAAGATGTGATGTGAGATGCCGATACGTCTGCCCAGCTCACCCCGCGTCACCCGGTCGCGCGCCGCGCTCGTGTCCCGGCTGCTGCCCCGCAGGGTCCGGATGCGGCTCACCCTGCTCTACGGACTGATGTTCGTCCTGTCGGGCGCGGTCCTGCTCACCATCACCTATCTGCTGGCCAACAGGCCCAACGGCTTCTTCCTGTTCAGCCGCGGCAGCGTCGGCGGGAACGCCTCGATGCCCGCGGACGGCGGCATCCATCTGTACCCGGACAGCATGGCGCCCAGCGCGGTGGGCGCCTTCGCCGAGGCACAGCGTCAGCAGGCCGTACGCCAGCACGCGGCCGAGATGCACGACCTGCTCATCGAGTCGGGCATCGCCCTGGCGATCATGTCGGTGATCGCGATCGGCCTCGGCTGGCTGATCGCGGGGCGGGTGCTGCGGCCGCTGCGCACCATGACGTCCAGCATCCAGCGGATCTCCGCGCGCAACGTCCACGAACGCCTCGCCGTCGGGGGCCCCGGCGACGAACTCAAGGACCTCGCGGACACCGTCGACGGGCTGCTCGGCCGCTTGGAGACGGCGCTCGACTCGCACAAACGGTTCGTGGCCAACGCGGCACATGAACTGCGTACGCCACTGACCGTGGAGCACGCGCTCCTGGAGGAGTCGCTGATCGACCGCGACGCGACCGTGGACTCCTTCCGGTCCAACTTCGAGCGCCTGCTCGTCCTCAGCGAGCAGCAGGCCAGGCTCCTGGAGTCCCTCCTCACCCTCTCCAGCAGCGAACGCGGCCCGGACCGCAGGGAGCCCCTCGACCTCGGCGAAGTGGCGGAGCAACTGGTGCTCGGCTGGCGCGCGGAGGCGCAGCGGCGCGGGCTGCGGGTGGACGCGGTGACCGCGCGGGCCGACATCTGGGGCGACGGCGCGCTGGTGGAGCGCCTGGTGGCCAACCTCCTGGACAACGCCCTGGGGTACAACGTGCCCGGCGGGTGGGTGAAGGTCGTCGTCGGCGTCGAGAGCGGCAACGCCGTCGTCCGCGTCTCCAACACGGGTCCGACGATTCCGCCGGACCGGGTAGGCCGACTCCTCGAACCCTTCCAGCGCCTCGACCGCAGCTCCGGAGACGGCCACCACGGCCTCGGCCTCTCGATCGTGCGCTCCATCGCCGTCGCGCACGGCGCGACCCTGCGCGCGGAGGCCAGGCCCGGGGGCGGTCTCGTCGTCGAGGTGTCCTTCCCGCCGCGCGCGGCGGACCAGCCCGTGAAGTACCACCACGGCCCGGGAACGCGTGAATTCGGTGTGACAGGAATCCGGTAGAGACGCAACCGGCGCGCTTTCCGGTGGCCGCTGTCCCGGACACTCGCATGTCATACATCGCTCGGCCTAACCTGGAATGCGCGCATGTCCGTCCAGGTGTCGTCCAGGTGTCCAAGTGTAGAAATCGCACGGTTGGACGCGCTTGGCAGGGTCGGGGAAAAGTCGGGGTCCCCGGCCATTCGTCGCTTTAACGGCGGGCAATGAGTATCGTCCTCATGCGTGTTCGTCCGAGTGGAGTCGAGGGAAAAGCCGACGCGGATCGCGCGGCTAGGGGGATATATGAACGGCAAGGCTGGTCGCGCTCTGCCCCTGTTCGACTCCCAGGAAGGAATCTGGCTGGCGCAACGCGTGGCAGGCTCGCGCCGCCTCTACAGCGTCGGTCAGTACGTCGAAATCCTCGGCCCCGTCGACACGAAGACATTCCGGCGGGCGCTGCGGTGGGTCGTCGCAGAGACGGAAATCCTTCACGTGCGAGGCGTGGAATACGGCGACCAAGGTCAAGTGGCGCAGATCGTCGGGCCTTTTCCGGAAAGGGACTTGTTCCACGAAGGCCCCGGCGAAAACCACAGGGACATCGCCGGTCTCACCGAATTCACCGGACTCACCGACCTCATCGGCACTGTCGATCTCAGCGCCGAGGACGAGCCGAAGGCAGCCGCCGAAGCATGGATGCGGGCGGAACTCCGCACGGAGGAAGGCGCCCACGCCGACCGGCCGTTCTCATACACCCTCTTCCGGCTCGCGCACGACCACTACGTCTGGTTCCAGCGCTACGACCACCTCCTGATGGACGCCTTCGGCTGCTCCCTCCTTGCGCGCCGCGTCGCGCACCTCTACACGGAACTGCTGCACGGGAACACGCCCGCACCCGCCGGGCACGCCTCCCTGGACGCCCTGTTGGCGCAGGAGGCCGCCTACCGGGACTCGGAGCGGGCCGTGCGCGACCGCGGGTACTGGCTCGACCGCTTCGCCGACCGTCCCGACCCGGCCGGGATCCCGGGGCACGGCACACCGGCGCCCGGCGGCGACACCCCCGGCGGCGGCGCGGCGCTCGAAGTCCTGCGCGAGACGGGGGAGTTGCCGCCCGGCGCCGTGACGGCCCTGCGCGCGGCGGCGGGCCGTGCCGGAGTCAGCTGGCCGAGGCTCGTCGTCGCGGCCTTCGCGGCCTTCACCGGCCGGATGAGCGGATCGGACGAGACGGTCCTGAGCCTCCCGGTCGCCGGACGCATGACGCACGAGGCGCGGCGCACCCCCTGCACGATGGCGAACATCCTGCCGCTGCGCCTGCCCACGGCCCCCACCCGAAGCCTGCTCGACCTGGCGCGGACAGCGGGCCGCGAGGTCGGCGCCCTCCTCGACCACCAGGCGTTCCGCGGCGAGCACCTGCGCCGCGAACTCAACTGGCCGGTCGGCGACCGCTGGCACTTCGGCCCGTACGTCAACGTGCTGCCGATGGCGGGCGAGAGCCTCCGCTTCGGCGCACACCGAGGCGTCGTACGCGATGTGTCGACCCGCCGCGTCGAGGACTTCGGCGCCCTGGTGAGCGGCTGGTCGGAGAACGAGGGAATGCGGGTCACCTTCGAGGCCAACCCCACGCGCTACGACCGCGACTGGCTCGACGCGGCCCACCGCTCGTTCCTCACCTTCCTCGAACGCGCCGTGGCGGAGCCGACGTTGCCGGTGGGCCGCGTGGACACGGTGGACGGCGCCGAGCGGCTGCGGGTGGTGCGCGGCTGGAACGACACGGCCCGGCCGGTGACGGCGGACTCGGTGCTCGGAGCGTTCGAGGGATGGGCGGACCGCTCGCCGGCCGCGGCCGCGGTGATCGCCGGTGAACACACCCTTTCGTACGGCGAGGTGGAGGCACGGGCAAACCGCCTCGCCCGCCGTCTGGTCGGTTTGGGTGTGGGGTGTGAGTCGCGGGTGGGTCTGTGTCTGCCGCGTGGGGTGGAGATGGTGGTGGCGGAGCTCGCGGTGTGGAAGGCGGGGGGTGCGTTCGTTCCGTTGGATCCGGAGTACCCGGCGGATCGGCTGGCTTTCATGGTCGCGGACAGTGGGGCGGAGGTCGTGCTGGGTCTGGGTGGGTCGTTGGATGGGGTGCCGGTGGGGGCGGCGCGGGTGGTGCTGCTTGACCGGGTGGTGGAGGGGGCGTACGCGTCCGGCCCGCTGGTGACACGCACTGCTGCGGATCAGCTCGCTTATGTCATTTACACGTCTGGGTCGACGGGGCGTCCGAAGGGTGTGGCGGTGGCGCATGGCGGTGTGGTGAATCTGGCTGAGGTGATGCGGCCGGTGCTGGGGGTGGCTGAGGGTGTGGTGGCGTTGCAGTTCGCGTCGTTCAGTTTTGATGCGGCGGTGCTGGATGTGGCGGTGACGTTGGCGGGTGGTGGCACTTTGGCTGTCGCGTCGTCGCGGGAGCGGGCGGAGCCTGCGGCGCTGGCGGCGATGCTCAGGCGTACGGGGGTGAGTACGGCGAGTGTGGTGCCGTCGTTGTTGGGTGTGCTGGATCCGGCGGCGGTCGAGGGTGTGGGGAACTGGGTTCTCGGCGCGGAGCTGCTCACGGCCGATCTGGCCAGTCGCTGGACGGGTCAGGCACGGGTCTGGAACACCTACGGCCCCACCGAGGCGACGGTGATCACCACCGCCGGTCCTGTCGCGGGAGACATACGACCCCAGGACGCGCCGCCACCCATCGGCTGCCCACTCGGAAATGTCAAGACGTACGTCTTGGACGGGCACCTGCGGCCCGTACCCGTGGGCGTGACCGGTGAGTTGTATGTCGCGGGTCCTGGTGTGGCGCGTGGGTATGTGGGTCGTCCGGGCTTGACGGCGGAGCGGTTCGTGGCCTGCCCCTTCGGTGAGGGCGGCCGGATGTATCGGACGGGTGATTTGGCGCGCTGGACGGCGGACGGCGAGTTGTTGTTCGCGGGTCGTGCCGATGAGCAGGTGAAGATCCGCGGGTTCCGGGTCGAGCCCGGCGAGGTGGAAGCGATTCTGGCCGCGCATTCTGGTGTGCGTCAGGCCGCTGTGGTCGTACGCGAGGACCGTCCCGGTGACAAGCGCCTCATCGGCTATGTCGTGCCCGAAGGCGCAGAGCCCGCGACCCCACTAGAGCTGCGTACGTACCTGGCCGATGCCCTGCCGGAGTACATGGTGCCCGCCGTCGTCCTGGAGCTGGACGCGCTCCCGCTCACCGCCAACGGAAAGCTCGACCGCACCGCGCTGCCCGCGCCGGACTTCGCCGGTACGGGCGGCGGCCGAGGTCCCGCGACGGCCGTGGAGGAAGTGCTGTGCGGGCTGTTCGGCGAGGTGCTCGGCCTTGGCCGGGTCGGCGCGGACGTTTCCTTCTTCGACCTCGGCGGGGACTCGCTGTCGGGGATGCGGCTCGTCGCCAGGGTGCGGGCGGTGTTCGACGCCGACCTGGGGATAGGGGAGTTGTTCGGCGCGCCGACGGTGGAGGGGCTGGCGCGGTTCGTCGGTGAAGGTTCGGGTCCCGGGCGGGTGGCGTTGCGGCCCTATGCGCGTCCTGAGGTGGTGCCGTTGTCGTTCGCGCAGCAGCGGATGTGGTTCCTGAACCGGCTTGAGGAGACGGTGCCGGGCGCGGCGGCCGCGTACAACTTGCCGTTGGTGCTGCGTATTTCGGGTGACCTGGATGTGGCGGCTCTGGAGGCGGCGCTCGGTGATGTCGCCGACCGGCACGAGAGCCTGCGCACGGTCTTCCCCGACGCCGGAGGCGTACCCCGTCAGCAGGTGCTCGACGGTGACGCGGGCCGCCCCAGGCTGTCGATCACGCGGCCCGGCGAGGCGCAGGCCGAAGACGTGCTGGCGGAGCACCAGGCCATGGGATTCGACCTCCGCCTCGAACTCCCCTGGCGAGCAGCTCTGTTGGTGCTGGGCCCCGACGACTTCACGCTGTCGCTCGTGGCGCATCACGTGGCCGTGGACGGCTGGTCCATGGGGGTCATCGCGCGGGATCTGGAGGCGGCGTACGCGGCGCGGTGCGAGGGCGGTCACACGTCGTCCTTGGCTCCCCTGTCCGTCCAGTACGCCGACTACGCGCTCTGGCAACGGGAGCTCCTGGGCGATCTGGACGACCCGGACAGCGTCCTGAGCGGTCAACTGTCCTACTGGCGCCAAGCCTTGGCGGACGTACCGCAGGAGCTGGCGCTCCCGGTGGACCGGGCGCGGCCCGCGGTGCCGTCCTTCCAGGGGAGCCGCGTGCCGGTGGAGGCGGACGCGGAGACGCATGCGCGCCTTGTGGATGTGGCGGGGCAAGGCCGGGCGACGATGTTCATGGTCGTGCACGCGGCGGTGGGTGTGCTCCTGTCGCGGTTGGGCGCGGGTGAGGACATCGTGCTGGGCACGCCCGCGGCCGGGCGGGGAGACACGGCCCTTGAGGAGCTGGCCGGGTTCTTCGTCAACACCCTCGTCCTGCGCACCGACTTGGGCGGTGACCCCACCTTCGCGGAGCTCCTTGAGCGGGTACGGGCCGCGGACCTGGCGGCGTACGCGCACCAGGACATCCCCTTCGAACGCCTCGTCGACGAGGTCAACCCCGCGCGCTCGGTGTCCCGCAATCCGCTGTTCCAGGTGATGCTGGCCCTGGAGAACGTGCCCGAGCCGGAATGGCGGCTGCGGGGCGCGCGGGTGACATCGGCGTCGATGACGGCGCCCGCCGCCCGGTTCGACCTGGCGGTGACGCTCACGGAGCAGCGTGACGCGGACGGGTACCCCGGTGGTCTCGACGGCGACATCCTCTATGCCACGGACCTCTTCGACGAGACGACGGCCCACACTCTGGCGGACCGCCTCACACGTGTCCTCGCACAGGTTGCCGCCGACCCGGACATCCGCCTCAGCGAGGTGGACGTCCTGACCGAAGCCGAGCGGCTCCGGGTCGTGGAGCAGTGGAACGACACGGACCGGACCGTGGTGTCGGGTTCCGTGGTCGAGGCGTTCCGGGGGCGTGCGGCGCTCACGCCGGACACGGCGGCCGTCGTCTCCGGCGAACGAACGCTGTCGTACGCCGAGTTGGACGCGGCGACGAATCGTTTGGCCCGCCGTCTGGTCGGTCTGGGTGTGGGGTGTGAGTCGCGAGTGGGCCTGTGTCTGCCGCGTGGGGTGGACATGGTGGTGGCGGAGCTCGCGGTGTGGAAGGCGGGGGTGCGTTCGTTCCGTTGGATCCGGAGTACCCGGCGGATCGGCTGGCTTTCATGGTCGCGGACAGTGGGGCGGAGGTCGTGCTGGGCGTGGGCGGGTCGCTGGACGGGGTGCCGGTCGAGGCGGCGCGGGTGATGCTGCTCGACCAGGAGACGGACGGGGCGTACGCGTCCGGCCCCCTGGTGACACATACCGCTCCGGGTCAGCTTGCCTATGTCATTTACACGTCTGGGTCGACGGGGCGCCCGAAGGGTGTGGCGGTGGCGCATGGCGGTGTGGTGAATCTGGCTGAGGTGATGCGGCCGGTGCTGGGTGTGGCTGAGGGTGTGGTGGCGTTGCAGTTCGCGTCGTTCAGTTTTGATGCGGCGGTGCTGGACGTGGCGGTGACGCTTGCGGGCGGCGGCACGCTGGCGATCGCGTCACCGGAAGAGCGCGCACAGCCCGCCGCGCTGGCCGCGCTGATCGAGGACCTCGGGGTGAGTACGGCGAGTGTGGTGCCGTCGTTGTTGGGTGTGCTGGATCCGG
This sequence comes from Streptomyces kanamyceticus, assembly GCF_008704495.1. NCBI lineage: Bacteria > Bacillati > Actinomycetota > Actinomycetes > Kitasatosporales > Streptomycetaceae > Streptomyces > Streptomyces kanamyceticus. The sequence continues at coordinate 747,668 of NZ_CP023699.1, read as the reverse complement.
CGGCGGTCGAGGGTGTGGGGAACTGGGTTCTCGGCGCGGAGCTCCTCACGGCCGATCTGGCCAGTCGCTGGACGGGTCAGGCGCGGGTCTGGAACACCTACGGCCCCACCGAGGCGACGGTGATGGCCACGGCAGGTCCTGTGGACGCCGGGGCGGGTCCGGGTGACGCCTCGCCGCCCATCGGACGCCCCCTCGGCAACGTACGCACCTATGTCCTCGACGGATTCCTGAAGCCTGTCCCGGTGGGCGCGACCGGTGAGTTGTATGTCGCGGGTCCTGGTGTGGCGCGTGGGTATGTGGGTCGTCCGGGCTTGACGGCGGAGCGGTTCGTGGCCTGCCCCTTCGGCGGGGGCGGCCGGATGTATCGGACGGGTGATTTGGCGCGCTGGACGGCGGACGGTGAGTTGTTGTTCGCGGGGCGTGCCGATGAGCAGGTGAAGATCCGCGGGTTCCGGGTTGAGCCAGGCGAGGTGGAGGCGGTTCTGGCCGCGCATCCTGGTGTGCGTCAGGCCGCTGTGGTCGTACGTGAGGACCGTCCCGGTGACAAGCGCCTCATCGGCTACGTCGTACCCGAAGCCGCGGAGGGCGACCTGACCCCCGAGGGCGTACGTCGCCATGTGGCCTCCCACGTACCGGAGTTCATGGTCCCTGCGGCAGTCATCGTCCTGGACGCGCTGCCCCTCACGGTGAACGGGAAGCTCGACCGCGCCGCGCTGCCCACGCCGGACTTCGCGGCCCGGGTCAGTGGCCGTGAGCCGCGCACCCAGACCGAGGAGATCCTGTGCGGGCTCTTCGCCGAGGTGCTCGGGCTCGAATGGGTCGGGATCGACGACGGGTTCTTCGACCTCGGCGGGGACTCGCTCCTCGGGATGCGCCTCGTCTCCCGGGTGCGGGCGGTGCTCGATGTCGAGGTCGGCATAGGGGAGTTGTTCGGCGCGCCGACGGTGGAGGGGCTGGCGCGGTTCGTCGGTGAAGGTTCGGGTCCGGGGCGGGTGGCGTTGCGGCCTTATGCGCGTCCTGAGGTGGTGCCGTTGTCGTTCGCGCAGCAGCGGATGTGGTTCCTGAACCGGCTTGAGGAGACGGTGCCGGGCGCGGCGGCCGCGTACAACTTGCCGTTGGTGCTGCGTATTTCGGGTGACCTGGATGTGGCGGCTCTGGAGGCGGCGCTCGGTGATGTCGCCGACCGGCACGAGAGCCTGCGCACGGTCTTCCCCGACGTCGACGGCGTGCCCTATCAGCGGGTGCTCGACGGCGACGCGGGCCGCCCGCCGCTGACCGTGGTCCGTGCGGCCGATGACCAGGTGGCGGACATGCTCGCCGAGCAGCTGGCGGACGGCTTCGACCTGCGCGGGGACCTGCCGTGGCGCGCCTGGCTCCTGACGGTGGCGCCGGGGGAGTCCGTGCTGTCGCTGGTGGCACACCACGTGGCCGCCGACGGCTGGTCCATGGGAGTCCTCGCGCGGGATCTGGAGGCGGCGTACGCGGCGCGGTGCGAGGGCGGTCACACGTCGTCCTTGGCTCCCCTGTCCGTCCAGTACGCCGACTACGCGCTCTGGCAGCGAGAGGTCCTCGGCGATCCCGACGACCCGGACAGCGTCGTCAGTGGCCAACTCGACTACTGGCGCGACGCGTTGGCGGACGCACCCCAGGAGCTGACCCTCCCGGCCGACCGGGCGCGCCCTGCCCTGCCCTCGTTCCGCGGGCACATGGTGCCGGTCGGTGCCGACGCGGAGACGCATGCGCGCCTTGTGGATGTGGCGGGGCAAGGCCGGGCGACGATGTTCATGGTCGTGCACGCGGCGGTGTGTGTGCTCCTGTCGCGGTTGGGTGCGGGTGAGGACATCGTGCTGGGCACGCCCGCGGCCGGGCGCGGGGACGCGGCCCTTGAGGAGCTGGCCGGGTTCTTCGTCAACACCCTTGTCCTGCGCACCGACTTGGGCGGTGACCCCACCTTCGTAGAACTGGTGGAGCGGGCGCGGGCCGCGGACCTGGCGGCGTACGCGCACCAGGACATCCCCTTCGAGCGCCTCGTCGACGAGCTGAGCTCGTCGCGCTCGCTGTCCCGCAATCCGCTGTTCCAGGTGATGCTGGCGCTGCAGAACGTGCCGGAGGTCGAGTGGGAGCTGCCCGGCGTCTCGGTGCGGCCCGAGCCCCTGCCGCCCGAGCTCGCCGCCCGGTTCGACCTGACCTTGTCCTTCGTCGAGCGGCGCGACGAGCGCGGGACCCCCGCCGGACTCGACGGCGAGATCATGTACGCCACGGACCTCTTCGACGAGGGCACGGCCCGCGCCCTCGCGGAGCGTCTCGCCCATGTGCTCCAGCAGGTCGCCGCCGACCCCGAACTGCGGCTCAGCGAGATCGACGTCCTGACGTCGGCCGAGCGCTCGCAGCTCCTGGGCCACTGGAACGACACGACGACCGCGGAACCGGCCGCCCTCGCGCCCGAGCTGTTCGGCGAGCAGGCGGAGCGGGCGCCGGGCGCGGTGGCGCTGGTGTCCGGTACGGACGAAGCCTTGGTGAGTGGTGAACAGGCCCTGTCATACGGCGAGTTGGCGTCCGACGCAGGACGTCTCGCCCGCCATCTCATCGGTGTCGGCGTCGGCCCCGAACGCCGGGTGGCCGTGGTCGGCGAGCGGTCCGTGGCGCTGGTCGTATCGCTCCTCGCGGTGTCGATGGCGGGCGGCGTGTACGTCCCGGTGGACGCGGGCTACCCGCCGGAGCGGATCGCGTACGTGCTGGGCGATGCCGCCCCGGACGTCGTGCTGTGCACCGAGGCGACGCGGGGCGCGGTGCCCGCCGGGTTCACCGGGCGGATCGTCGTCATGGACGACCCCGCGGTGGCGGACGCGCTCGCGCGGTGTGCCGGGGGCCCGGTCGGGGACGCGGAACGGCTGGCCCCGCTGCGCGCCGACCACGCCGCGTACGTCATCTACACCTCGGGCTCGACCGGGGCACCCAAGGGTGTGACGGTGTCGCACGGCGGCCTGCGCAATCTCGTCGCGGAGAACGTCCAGCGGTACGAGGTCGGCGCGGACAGCAGCGTCCTGCAACTCGTGTCACCCGGCTTCGACGTCTCCATGGCGGACATCTGGCCGACGCTCTGCGCGGGCGGCCGCCTCGTACTGGCGCCCGCACGCCTGGACGTCACCGGCGCGGAACTCGGCGGCCTGATCCGCGAGCGCCGTGTCACACACGCGGCGATACCCCCGGCCTTCCTGTCGCAGATGCTCGCCGAGGAGCTGCCGGAGCTGCGGGTGCTCATCACCGGCGGCGAGGCCATGCCCGTGGAGGTGCGCAGGCGCTGGTCGACGGGGCGCACCATGTTCAACCAGTACGGGGTCACCGAGTCGACGGTCATCTCCACGGTGGGTGTGATCAGCGACATCGACAGCGCCCCTTCGATCGGCCGCCCGATCGCCAACACCCAGGTGTACGTCCTGGACGCGGCCCTGCGGCCGGTGCCGGTGGGTGTGGCAGGTGAGCTGTACGTGGCGGGGGCCGGGCTCGCCCGTGGGTACCTGAGGCGTGCGGGCCTGTCCGCCCAGCGGTTCGTGGCCTGCCCGTTCGGCCCCGGCGAACGCATGTACCGGACCGGTGACGTGGTGCGGTGGACCGGAGGCGGCGAACTCGTCTTCGCCGGACGGGCCGACGAACAGATCAAGATCCATGGCCACCGGATCGAACCCGGCGAGGTCGAGGCCGCCCTCGCGGGCTGCCCCGGAGTGCGCCAGGCGGCGGTCCTCGTCAGGGAGGACCGCCCCGGCGAGCGGCGTCTCATCGGCTACGCGGCCGCCGACGCGGACAGCGTGGACGGGCGGACGGTGCGCGCCCACGCGGCCGGGGTGCTGCCCGAGTACATGGTGCCCGCGGCGGTCGTCGTCCTCGACACGCTGCCGCGTACGGCGAACGGCAAGGTGGACCGGGCCGCCCTGCCCGCGCCCGACTTCGCCGAACGGGTCGCGGGACGCGCGCCGCGCACGGCGGCCGAGGACGTCCTGTGCACCCTCTTCGCCGAGATGCTCGGCCTGGCACGGGTCGGCGCCGACGACAGCTTCTTCGAACTGGGCGGCGACTCGATCAGCTCCATGCAACTGGTGTCGCGGGCGCGGCGGATGGGTCTTGTCGTGACGCCCCGGCAGGTGTTCGAGGAGAAGACCCCGGAACGGCTCGCCGAGGTGGCGGAGGTCGCCGAGGACACGGCCGTCGCGGACGGCGAAGGCGTCGGCGAGGTGCCCTGGACGCCGGTCATGCGGGCGTTCGGCGAGCGGGTCGCCGCCCCCGGATTCACCCAGTGGATGACGGTGCGAGCACCGGCGGGGCTCGGCCTCGACGTCCTGAGTGCAGGTCTTGCCGCCGTTCTCGACGCGCACGACATGCTGCGCGCCAGGACCGTACCCGGGGAGCCGAAGCTGATCGTCGGCGAGCGGGGGTCGGTGGACGCGGCGGGACTCGTGTCGCGAGTGGACGCGGCGGCGGAGGCCGGGTTCCCGGGAGCCGGGGTCGGCGCCGATGCCGCGTTCACCGATGCCGCCCTCGACGAGATCGCCGGACGCGCGGCGCGGGAAGCGGCCGGGAGCCTCGACCCCGAATCCGGCGTGCTGGTGCGCGCGGTGTGGGTCGACGCAGGACCCGGCCGCACCGGCCGGATCGCGCTGGTGGTCCACCACCTGGTGGTCGACGGGGTGTCCTGGCGGATCCTCGTCCCCGACCTGCGGGCGGCCTGCGAGGCGGTGGCGGAGGGGCGCGAGCCCGGCCTCGACCCGGTGGGGACACCGTTCAGGCGCTGGGCGGAACTGCTCGCCGCGGAGGCCACCGCCGAGAGTCGCATCGCGGAGCTCACGGACTGGCTCACGCTGCTCGGACGGCACCAACGCCCGCTGGGGCGCCACCCGTTGGACCGGGCGGTGGACGCGGCGCACACGTTGCGCCGACGCTCCTGGGTGGTGCCCTCACACCAGGCGGCCACCCTGGTGGGACGGACCCCGGCCGCGTTCCACTGCGGCGTGGACGACGTGCTCCTCGCCGCGCTCGCGGGCGCCGTCGCGCACTGGCGCCCCGGGACGGGCACCGGACTCCTGGTCACCGTCGAGGGGCACGGCCGCCAGCCGCTCGGGGACACGGACCTGTCGCGCACGGTCGGCTGGTTCACCAGCGCGCACCCCGTACGCCTGGAGGTGACCGGCGCCGACCTGGACGCCGCTATGGCCGGGGGCAGGGCTGCCGGTACGTTGGTGAAGGCCGTCAAGGAGCAGGCCAGGGCGGTGCCCGGCGACGGGCTCGGCTACGAACTCCTGCGCCACCTCAACCCCGAGACCGGCACCGTCCTGGACGCCGCGCCGGCCGCGCAGATCGGCTTCAACTACCTGGGCCGGTTCGCCGAGGGAGCGGGACGGACCGGCGCCTGGCAGCTGGCCGGTGCGGCGGGCACCGGCGGCTCGGCCGGGCAGGACATGCCCGCGATGCACGTCCTGGAAGGCATCGCGGTCGTCCGGGACACCCAGGAAGGACCCGAACTCACCGTCACACTCAGCTGGCCCGAACGCCTCCTGTCGGCGGACGACGTGGAGCTCCTCGGCCACACCTGGGTGCGTCTGCTCGGTGGCCTCGCCGCACACACCGACGACCCGGACGCGGGCGGTCACACGCCCTCCGACTTCCACCTGCTCGACCTCGAACAGGACGAGATCGACCAATTCCAAGCGATCGCAGCAAAACTAGAGGGAGGCCTGTCCCGGTGAAGTCCTCAACCGCCGCCCACGGCTCGGCCCTGACCGAAGTGTGGCCGCTGTCGCCGCTGCAGGAAGGACTGCTGTTCCACTCCGACTTCGACGACCGGGGCCCCGACGTCTACGCCGTCCAGTTCATGCTGGCCGTGGAAGGCCCCCTGGACGCACCCCGGTTGCGTACGTCCTGGGAGCGACTGCTCGACAGGCACGCGGCGTTGCGGGCGAGCTTCCACCGCAGGAAGACCGGCGAGGCCGTGCAGCTCATCACGCGGAACGTGACCCTACCCTGGCGCGAGGTCGATCTGTCGGAGCTCGCCGAGCCCGACGTCTGGGACCAAGCGGAGAAGCTGGCCGCGCAGGAGCGCGCCGAGCGCCTCGACCTCGCGGTCCCGCCGCTGCTGCGCCTGCTGCTCATCCGCCTCGGCGAGCACCGGCACCGCCTCGTCGTGACGTCCCATCACCTCCTGATGGACGGCTGGTCGATGCCGGTGCTCCTCGACGAACTCGCGGCCGTGTACGAAGCGGGCGGCGACGCCTCCGTGCTGCGGCGCGCGGCGTCGTACGGCGAGTACCTCGCGTGGCTCGACCGGCAGGACAAGGAGGCGGCACGGGCCGCGTGGCGTGCCGAGCTGGCCGGGACCGACGAATCGACGCTCGTGGCACCGGCGGACCGGGGCACGACCCCCGTCCTGCCCGACGAGAGCATCGTGCGGCTCCCCGAGGAATCCACCCGCGCCCTGGTCGAGCTGGGCCGCGCGCACGGCCTGACGGTGAACACGCTGGTGCAGGGCGCGTGGGCGCTGGTTCTCGCGCGCCTCGCGGGCCGTACGGACGTGGTGTTCGGCGCCACCGTCGCGGGCCGGCCCACCGACCTGCCCGGCGCCGAGTCGATGGTCGGCCTGCTCATCAACACCTTGCCGGTGCGGGTGCCGCTCGACGGCGCGCAGCCCGTGACCCACATGCTCGCGCGGCTACAGGAACGCCAGTCCGCCCTCTTCGCCCACCAGCACACGGGCCTCGCGGAGATCCAGCGGCTCGCGGGCCCCGGCGCCGTCTTCGACACGCTCATGGTGTTCGAGAACTACCCCCAGCCGCCCGCGGCACCGCCCACACCCGACCGCCCCACCTTCACCGCCTCGGCGGGCCACCAGGCCACCAACTACCCGCTGACCCTCGGCATCCTCGTCACCGACCGCGTCACGATCCGCGTCACCTCCCGCCCCGACCTCATCGGCCGCCGCGAGGCCGCCGAAGCGGGGCAGCGCCTCATCCGCGTCCTGGAACAATTCATCGCCGACCCGATGGCACCGGTCGCCCACATCGACGTCCTCACCGAGGCCGAGCGCCTGCGGGTGGTGGACCGCTGGAACGACACGGGGCGTCCGGTGGCGGCTGGTTCGGTGGTGGAGGCGTTCGAGGAGCGGGTGGGGTTGTCGCCGGGTGCGGTGGCGGTGGTATCGGGTGAACGGGTGCTGTCGTACGCCGAGTTGGAGGCGGCGGCGAATCGTCTGGCGCGGTATCTGGTCGGTCTGGGTGTGGGGTGTGAGTCGCGGGTGGGTCTGTGTTTGCCGCGTGGGGTGGACATGGTGGTGGCGGAGCTCGCGGTGTGGAAGGCGGGGGCTGCGTTTGTGCCGTTGGATCCGGAGTATCCGGTGGAGCGGCTGGGTTATGTGATCGCTGACAGTGGTGTTTCGGTGGTGCTGGGGGTCGAGGGGACGCTGGTCGGGGTGCCGGTGGGGGCGGCGCAGACCGTGCTGCTCGACGACGAGACGACCGTGCGGGAGGTGGCGGGGGAGTCCGCCGCCCCGTTGGGTACGCGGGCGGGTGGCGATCAACTCGCCTATGTCATCTACACCTCCGGGTCGACCGGGCGCCCGAAGGGCGTGGCGGTGGCGCACGGTGGTCTGGTGAATCTGGCGGAGGTGATGCGGCCGGTTCTCGGGGTGGAGGAGGGCGTGGTCGCGTTGCAGTTCGCGTCGTTCAGCTTCGATGCGGCGGTGCTGGATGTGGCGGTGACGCTTGCGGGCGGCGGCACGCTGGCGATCGCCACCGCCGAACAGCGTTCTGAGCCTGGCGAGTTGGCGTCCATGATCCGTCAGGCCGGGGTGAGTACGGCGAGTGTGGTGCCGTCGCTGTTGGGCGTGCTGGATCCGGGGGCGGTCGCGGGGGTGGGGAACTGGGTGCTCGGTGCGGAGCTGCTCACCGCTGATCTGGTGAGTCGGTGGACTGGTCGGGCGCGGGTGTGGAACACGTATGGGCCGACCGAGGCGACGGTGATGGCTACGGCGGGGCCGGTGGATGCGGGGGTCGGGCCGGGGGGTGGCTTGCCGTCGATTGGGCGTCCGTTGGGCAACGTACGGACGTATGTGCTGGATGGGTTTTTGCAGCCGGTTCCGCCGGGTGTGGTGGGTGAGTTGTATGTGGCGGGTCCGGGGGTGGCTCGGGGGTATGTGGGTCGGCCGGATCTGACGGCGGAGCGTTTTGTGGCGTGTCCGTTCGGTGGTGTGGGCGACCGGATGTATCGGACCGGTGACCTGGCGCGGTGGGCTTCCGATGGGCAGCTCTTCTTCGTGGGGCGTGCGGATGAGCAGGTGAAGATCCGTGGGTTCCGGGTGGAGCTGGGTGAGGTGGAGGCGGTGCTGGCCGCGCATCCCGGTGTGCGTCAGGCGGCCGTGGTCGTGCGCGAGGACCGGCCCGGCGACAAGCGGCTGATCGGCTATGTGGTCGCGGACGCCTCCGAAGAGGCAGATGTAGACGTTGAGGCGATTCGTGCGTACGCGGCCACGCGCCTGCCCGAGTACATGGTCCCGGCGACGGTCCTGGTCCTGGACGCGCTGCCGCTGACCGTGAACGGCAAGCTCGACCGATCCGCGCTGCCCGCCCCCGACTTCGCGGGGAAGGCCGGTTCTCGCGAGCCCCGCACGCCCACCGAGGCGACGCTGTGCGCGTTGTTCGCGGAAGTTCTCGGGCTCGACCGGGTCGGTGTCGAGGACGGTTTCTTCGAGTTGGGCGGTGACTCGATCAGCTCGATGCAGCTCGCCTCGCGGGCGCGTAGGGCGGGGTTGGTCCTCACTCCGCGTCAGGTCTTCGAGGAGAAGACACCGGAACGGCTGGCGGGTGTTGCGGAGGCCGCGGGTCAGCAGCGCGCGGACGACGTGGTGGGTGTGGGTGAGGTGCCGTGGACGCCGGTGATGCGAGTGCTGGGGGAGCGGGCTGCTCGTCCGGGGTTCGCGCAGTGGGTGACGGTCGGTGCCCCGGCCGGTCTCGGCCTCGACGTGCTGAGCGCCGGGCTTGCCGCTGTCCTCGACACGCACGACATGTTGCGGGCGAGGGTGATCCCCGGTGAGTCGAAGCTGATCGTCGGTGAGCGCGGCTCAGTGGATGCCGCCCACCTGGTGACCCGCGTCGACGCGGCTACCGAAGGGGATGTAGGCGCGACCGCCGCGCGGGCGGCCCAGGACGCCGTCGCGCGGCTCGACCCGGCCTCCGGCGTGATGATGCAGGCGGTCTGGGCGGACGCAGGCCCCGGCCGTGCCGGTCAACTGGTCATCGCCGCGCACCACTTGGTAGTTGACGGCGTCTCCTGGCGCGTCCTCGTACCGGACCTGCAAGCGGCCTGCGAGGCGGTCGCCGACGGGCGCGTGCCCGAACTCGATCCGGTCGGCGTGTCGTTCCGGCGCTGGTCCGAGCTCCTCTCCGCCGAGGCGGGAGGGGAACGGCGGATCGCGGAGCTCGCGGGCTGGCTCCAGTTGCTCGGCGAGACGCGGCCGCGCCTGGGACGGCGGGAGGTCGACAAGGACGTCGACACCGTACGCATCCTGCGCCACCGAACCTGGCAGCTCCCGCGGGGACAGGTCGAGACGCTGCTCGGCCGGACGACCGCGGCGTTCCACTGCGGGGTGGACGACGTGTTGCTCGCCGCTCTGGGCGGCGCCGTGGCGCACTGGCGTCCTGACGTTGCCGACAGGGTTCTCGTGGATGTGGAGGGGCACGGGCGCGAGCCGATCGGGGACGTCGATCTGTCGCGCACGGTCGGCTGGTTCGCCAGCACGCATCCGGTACGGCTCGACGTGACCGGCGTCGACCTGCCGGAGGTGCTCTCCGGTGGTCCGGCCGCCGGTGCGCTGGTCAAGGCGGTCAAGGAGCAGGTGCGCGCCATACCCGGCGACGGGCTCGGCTACGAGCTCCTGCGGCACCTCAACCCCGATACGGGACGGGTCCTCGCGGCCGCGCCCGCCCCGGAGATCGGCTTCACCTACATGGGCCGGTTCGCCACAGGACCGCACACCGCGACACACACCGGCCCTTGGCAGTTGACCGGCGACACCGCGATCGGCGGCTCCGCGGACCCGGACACACCTCTGCTCCATCTCCTCGACGCGGGTGCGATGGTGCGGGACACCCCGGCGGGCCCCGAACTGGAGATCACCCTGAGCTGGCCCGCCGCCCTCGTCGATGAGGCGCGGGCCGAGCTGCTCGGGCGTACCTGGCTGGAGATGCTCGGCGGCCTCGCCGACCACACCACCGACCCCGGCGCGGGCGGGCGGACGCCCTCCGACTTCCCCCTGCTCGACCTCGCACAGGACGAAGTCGACGAATTCGAGACCGGTTTCGCCGGAGACCACTTCTGACCGCTCACGCCCGTCGCCGCTCTTGTGGAGCTTGAGGAGACCGAACGATGAACCGATCGCTTGTCGAGGACGTGTGGCCCCTGTCGCCCTTGCAGGAAGGGCTGCTGTTCCACGCCGCCTTCGACGACCGGGGCCCGGACGTCTACCAGGGGCAGCGGATGCTGGAGCTGGTGGGGCCGCTGGACGCGGAGCGGCTGCGGGCGACGTGGCAGGCGCTGCTGGCCAGGCACGGCGCGCTGCGGGCGGGCTTCCGTGGTCGTAAGTCGGGCGAGGCGGTGCAGGTCGTCGCCCGTGAGGTCGAGCTGCCGTGGCGCGTGGAGGACCTTTCCGGGCTGCCGCAGGACGACGCCGTCGCCGAGGTGGACCGGCTCGCCGCGCGGGAACGGGCCGAGCGGTTCGATCCGGCCGTCCCGCCGTTGCTGCGGCTGCTCCTGATCCGCCTGGACGCCGAACGGCACCGCCTCGTGGTCACCAGCCACCACCTCGTCATGGACGGCTGGTCGATGGCGGTCGTGTTCAGCGAGTTCTCCCGGGTGTACGCGGCGGGCGGCGACACACGTGTGCTGCCCCGTACGACGTCCTACCGGGAATACCTGGCGTGGCTGCACCGGCAGGACGGTGACGCCGCGCGGGCCGCGTGGCGGGCCGAGCTCGCCGGTGCCGAAGAGCCGACGCTCGTGGCACCGGCGGACCCCGGCCGGATGCCCGTCGCGCCCGAGAGCCTGATCCGGCACATGTCCGAGGAACTGACCCTGGAACTCGGCCGGTTGGCCCGCGCACGGGGTCTGACGGTCAACACGCTGGTGCAGGGGGCGTGGGCCCTGGTCCTCGCCCGCCTCGCCGGTCGCAGCGACGTCGTGTTCGGTGCCACCGCGGCCGGTCGGCCCACGGACCTGCCCGGCGCGGAGTCGATGGTCGGCCTGTTCATCAACACCCTGCCGGTGCGGGTACGACTCGACGGCGCGCAGAGCGTCGCGGCGCTCCTCGCAGACCTTCAGCAGCGGCAGTCCGCCCTCATGGCGCACCAGCACCTGGGGCTCCCGGAGATCCAGCGGCTCGCGGGGCCCGGCGCCGTCTTCGACACGATCGTGGTCTACGAGAACTACCCTCGCCCCCCGGAGGAGAGCCCCGCTCCGGACACCTTCGCCGTCCGTTTCATCGGCGGCGAAGAGGCCGCGCACTACCCGCTGACACTGGTCGTGGCGCCCGAGGGCGAGCGGATGGGCGTCAAGCTCGACTACCGCACCGACATGTTCGGCCACGAGGCGGCCCGCTCCGTCGTCGACCGGCTGGTGCGAGTGCTCGAACAGGTCGTGGCGGACCCGGACATGCCGGTCGGCCGGGTCGACGTACTGGGCGCACCGGAGCGCGAGCTCGTGGTCGCGCGGTGGAACGCGACGGCGGCACCCGTGCCGGGCGCCTCGGTCCCCGAACTCTTCGCCGGGCAGGCGGCGCGGACACCGGACGCGGTAGCCGTCGTCGACGGCGAACAGGTGCTGACCTACGCGGAGTTGGCTGCGGAATCCGGGCGTCTCGCCGCCCACCTGACCGGTTCGGGCGTGCGCAGGGGCGACCGGGTCGCGGTGGCCATGGGCAGGTCGGCCGAGCTGATCGTGGCGCTCCTCGGGGTGTGGCAGGCGGGCGCCGTCCACGTGCCCGTCGACCCGGAGTATCCGGCGGAGCGGGTCGCGTTCCTGCTCGCGGACTCCGAACCGGTGACGCTGCTGTGCACAAGGGCGACCCAGGATGCCATGCCCAAGGACATGGCGGTCACCGCGGTGGTGCTCGACGCCCCGGCCGTGGCCGCTGCGATCGCCGGATGCCGCACGCGGGACACCGCCGCCCCCGTGGGTGCCGACGACCTGGCGTACGTGATGTACACCTCCGGATCGACGGGTGTGCCCAAGGGAGTGGCGGTGCCGCACGGGAGCGTGGCCGGTCTGGCCGGTGACCCGGGCTGGTCGGTCGGCCCGGGGGACGCCGTGCTGATGCACGCGCCGCACGCCTTCGACGTGTCGCTGTTCGAGGTGTGGGTGCCGCTCGTCGCGGGCGGGCGCGTGGTGATCGCGGAACCCGGCGCGGTGGACGCCGGGCGGGTGCGCGACGCGGTCGCGTCGGGTGTCACGGCGATCCACGTCACCGCGGGGCTCTTCCGGGTGCTCGCCGAGGAGACCCCGGACTGTTTCACCGGCCTGCGCGAGATCCTGACCGGCGGTGATGTGGTGCCTGCCGGGGCAGTGGCACGGGTGCGCGAGGCGTGCCCCGAGGTCTCCGTGCGGCACTTGTACGGGCCGACCGAGATCACGCTGTGCGCGACGTGGCATGTGCTCCCCGTGGGCACGGCGGGCGGGCCCGCGCTGCCGATCGGCCGACCGCTGGGCAACCGGCGGGTGTACGTGCTCGACGCCTTCCTGCGCCCTGTGCCGCCCGGCGTCGTCGGCGAGGTGTACGTCGCCGGGACCGGCCTGGCGCGCGGCTACCGGCACCGCCCCGGACTGACCGCCGAGCGGTTCGTGGCCTGCCCCTTCGGCGACGGCGGCCGGATGTACCGGACCGGCGACCTGGCGCGCTGGACCGCTGCTGGCGAGTTGCTGTTCGCGGGCCGCGCGGACGAGCAGGTCAAGGTCCGCGGGTTCCGGGTGGAGCCGGGCGAGGTCGAGGCGGTGCTCGCCGGGCACCCCGAGGTCGCGCAGGCCGTGGTCGTCGCACGCCAGGACGGCCCGGGCGAGACGCGGCTGATCGGCTACGTCGTGATCGACGGCGCGGAGGCAGTGGAGAAGACGGAGGCGGAGGCGTTCCGTATCTACCTGGCTGAGCGCCTGCCCGAGTTCATGGTTCCGGCGGCGGTCCTGGTCCTGGACGCGCTGCCGCTGACCGTGAACGGCAAGCTCGACCGTGCCGCGGTGCCCGCCCCCGACTTCGCGGCCCGGGTCTCGGGCCGGGCGCCGGGTACGCCCACAGAGGCGACTCTGTGTGCCCTGTTCGCGGAGGTTCTCGGGCTCGACCGAGTGGGTGTCGAGGACGGTTTCTTCGAGCTGGGCGGTGACTCGATCAGCTCGATGCAGCTCGCCTCGCGGGCGCGCAGGGAGGGTCTCGTCCTCACCCCGCGCCAGGTCTTCACGGAGCGGACCCCGGAACGGCTCGCGTCCGTCGTGGACGCGGCGGGAGCGGCGGAACGAGCCGCCGCGGTCGAGGACGTGGGTGTGGGCGAGGTGCCGTGGACGCCCGTGATGCGGGCGCTGGGGGAGCGGGCCACCTCACCGGGGTTCGCGCAGTGGGTGACGGTGGGTGCCCCGGCCGGTCTCGGCCTCGACGTGCTGAGCGCCGGTCTTGCCGCCGTCCTCGACGCGCACGACATGTTGCGGGCGCGAGCCGTGCCCGGTGAGCCGAAGCTGATCGTCGGCGAGCGCCGCTCGGTGGACGCCACCCGCGTGTTGACCCGGATCGAGGCCGCCGACGGCGACGTCGACGAGGTCGCCGCGCACGCGGCCAGGGACGCGGCCGAGCGCCTCGACCCGCTCTCCGGAGTGATGGTCCAGGCGGTCTGGGTCGACGCGGGCCCCGGCCGTGTGGGCCGAATCGTCCTCGCGGCCCATCACTTGGTGGTCGACGGCGTCTCCTGGCGCGTTCTCGTACCGGACCTGCAAGCGGCCTGTGAGGCGGTCGCCGACGGGCGCGAGCCCGAACTGGCCCCCGTGGGAACGTCGTTCCGGCGCTGGTCGGAACTCCTCGCCACCGAGGCGAACTCCGAGAGCCGCGTCGCGGAGCTCGACGCCTGGACGACGGTCCTCGGTGAGCCCGAACACCCAATGGGGCAGCGTGAGTTGGACCCGACCGTCGACACCGCGCAGACCTTGCGGCAGCGGACCTGGACCGTCCCCGCCGCACAGGCCGAGCCCCTGCTGAACCGGGCCACCACGGCGTTCCGCTGCGGCGTCGACGACGTGCTGCTCGCCGCGCTCGCCGGTGCCGTCGCGCACTGGCGGGCCGACGGCGGCACCGGGGTCCTGATCGACGTCGAGGGGCACGGCCGCGAGCAGCTCGGGGACGTGGACCTGTCCCGTACGGTCGGCTGGTTCACCGGGGCACGGCCGGTCAGGGCGGACGTCGCGGGGGTCGATCTGTCCCGGGCCCTCGCGGGCGACACCGCCGCGGGAGCACTGCTGAAGACGGTCAAGGAACAACTGCGGTCGCTGCCGGGCGACGGGCTCGGCCACGAACTCCTGCGTCACCTCAACCCCGAGACGGGCCCGGTTCTCGCGGCCGCGCCGAGCCCGCAGATCGGCTTCAACTACATGGGCAGGTTCCCGGCCGCGAGCGCGCGTACGGGCAGCCCCGCCGACGCGCACACCGGCAGGCACGACAGCCCAACAGGTCCGTGGCAGACGGCCGGTGAGACCGCGATCGGCGGCTCGGTCGCCCCTGACCTGCCCCTGCCGCACGCCCTGGAGGCCAACGCCACCGTCAGGGAGACGCCCGACGGGCCCGAGCTGGAGCTCAGGCTGAACTGGCCCGCCGCCGTCCTGGACGAAGAGGAGGCGGCCCGGCTCGGCGAGGTCTGGGCGGAGATGCTCGCCGGTCTGGCCACCCACGCCACCGACCCGGCGGCGGGCGGACGGACCCCCGCCGACTTCCCGCTCGTCGGCGACGCACTGACGCAACAGGGCGTCGAGCAACTGGAGCTGTCCGTACCGGAATTGGCCGACATCTGGCCGCTTTCCCCGCTGCAGGAAGGCATGCTCTTCCACGCCACGTTCGACGAGAGCGGCCCCGACGTCTACCGGAGCCAGCGGATGCTCGCCCTCGACGGGCCGCTCGACGCCGCAAGGCTGCGCGCGTCGTGGCAGGCGCTGGTCGCGCGGCACCCGGCGTTGCGGGCGAGCTTCCACCGCCTCGCCTCAGGTGAGGCCGTCCAGGTCGTGGCGGGCGAAGCGACACTTCCCTGGTGCGAGGCCGACCTGTCAGGGCGCACGGAGAGCGACGCGCTCGCCGAGCTCGACCGGCTCGCCGAGAGCGAGCGTGCGGCGCGCATGGACGTGACGGCCGCGCCGCTGCTGCGCCTGCTGCTCGTCCGCATGGGCGCGGAACGGCACCGCCTCGTCGTCACCAGCCACCACATCGTGGCGGACGGCTGGTCGACACCCGTGATGTTCAACGAGGTCTCCGAGCTGTACGCGGCGGGCGGCGACGCCTCCGTGCTGCGGCGCGCGGCGTCGTACGGCGAGTACCTCGCGTGGCTCGACCGGCAGGACAAGGAGGCGGCACGGGCCGCGTGGCGCGCCGAGCTGGCCGGGACCGACGAGTCGACGCTCGTAGCACCGGCCGATCAGGCGGACCGCGCGCAGACGGCGTCGGATGAGACGGCGCTGCGCCTCTCCGAAGAGACGACCGCCGCCCTGACCGAGCTGTCCCGCGCCCAGGGCCTGACGATGAACACGCTGGTGCAGGGCGCGTGGGCACTCGTCCTCGCGCGCCTCGCCGGTCGTACGGACGTGGTGTTCGGCGCCACCGTCGCGGGTCGGCCCGCCGAACTGCCGGGTGTGGAATCGATGGTCGGCCTGTTCATCAACACCGTGCCGGTACGGGTACGGCTCAACGGTGCGCAGCCGGTCGCCGACCTGCTCGCGGGGTTGCAGCGGAGCCAGTCGGACCTGATGGCCCACCAGCACGTGGGCCTCGCGGAGATCCAGGCCGCAGCCGGTCCCGGCGCGGTCTTCGACACCATGCTGATGTTCGAGAACTACCCGCGCGACGCGGCCGCCCCCACCGGCCGGAACGGCGCGGACGCCCTCGCGATGGCGCAGGTGAACACGGAGGCGGGCACCCACTACCCGCTGGCCGTGAGCGTCGTACCCGACGACCGCCTCCAAGTACGTGTGACCTACCGCCCCGACCTCTTCGACCGCTCCGAGGCCGAGCAGGTGGGGGAGCGACTGGTACGAGTCCTCGAAGGGATGGCGGCCGATCCGCTGACGCCCGTCGGACGCATCGCCTTCCTCGACCCGGCGGAGCACGCGGTCGTAGTCGAGCGCTGGAACGACACGGGGCGTCCGGTGGCGGCGGGTTCGGTGGTGGAGGCGTTCGAGGAGCGGGTGGGGTTGTCGCCGGGTGCGGTGGCGGTGGTATCGGGTGAACGGGTGCTTTCGTACGCCGAGTTGGAGGCGGGGGCGAATCGTCTGGCGCGGTATTTGGTTGGTTTGGGTGTGGGGTGTGAGTCGCGGGTGGGTCTGTGTCTGCCGCGTGGGGTGGACATGGTGGTGGCGGAGCTCGCGGTGTGGAAGGCGGGGGCTGCGTTTGTGCCGTTGGATCCGGAGTATCCGGTGGAGCGGCTGGGTTATGTGGTCGCTGACAGTGGTGTTTCGGTGGTGCTGGGGGGTGAGGGGGCGCTGGCCGGGGTGCCGGTGGGGACGGCGCGGACCGTGCTGCTCGACGATGAGACGACCGCACAGGCGATTGCCGTCCGCTCCTCCCTCCCGCTGAGTGCACACGCCGGACCGGACCAACTCGCCTATGTCATCTACACATCCGGGTCGACCGGGCGCCCGAAGGGTGTGGCGGTGGCGCACGGTGGTCTGGTGAATCTGGCGGAGGTGATGCGGCCGGTTCTCGGGGTGGAGGAGGGCGTGGTCGCGTTGCAGTTCGCGTCGTTCAGTTTTGACGCGGCGGTGCTGGATGTGGCGGTGACGTTGGCGGGCGGCGGCACGCTGGCCATCGCGTCATCGGAAGAGCGCGCACAGCCCGCCGCGCTGGCCGCGCTGATCGAGGACCTCGGGGTGAGTACGGCGAGTGTGGTGCCGTCGCTGTTGGGCGTGCTGGATCCGGCGGCGGTCGCGGGGGTCGGGAACTGGGTCCTCGGTGCGGAGTTGCTGACTGCGGATCTGGCGAGTCGGTGGACTGGTCGGGCGCGGGTGTGGAACACGTACGGGCCGACCGAGGCGACGGTGATGGCTACGGCTGGGCCGGTGGATGCGGGGGTCGGGCCGGGGGGTGGCTTGCCGTCGATTGGGCGTCCGTTGGGCAACGTACGGACGTATGTGCTGGATGGGTTTTTGCAGCCGGTTCCGCCGGGTGTGGTGGGTGAGTTGTATGTGGCGGGTCCGGGGGTGGCTCGGGGGTATGTGGGTCGGCCGGATCTGACGGCGGAGCGTTTTGTGGCGTGTCCGTTCGGTGGTATGGGTGACCGGATGTATCGGACCGGTGACCTGGCGCGGTGGGCTTCTGACGGGCAGCTCTTCTTCGTGGGGCGTGCGGATGAGCAGGTGAAGATCCGTGGGTTCCGGGTGGAGCTGGGCGAGGTCGAGGCGGTGCTGGCCGCGCATCCCGGTGTGCGTCAGGCGGCCGTGGTCGTACGCGAGGACCGGCCCGGCGACAAGCGGCTGATCGGCTATGTGGTCGCGGACGCCTCCGAAGACGCAGATGTAGACGTTGAGGCGATTCGTGCGTACGCGGCCACGCGCCTGCCCGAGTACATGGTCCCCGCGACGGTCCTGGTCCTGGACGCGCTGCCGCTGACCGTGAACGGCAAGCTCGACCGATCCGCGCTGCCCGCCCCCGACTTCGCGGGGAAGGCCGGTTCTCGCGAGCCCCGCACGCCCACCGAGGCGACGCTGTGCGCGTTGTTCGCGGAAGTTCTCGGACTCGACCGGGTCGGTGTCGAGGACAGTTTCTTCGAGCTGGGCGGTGACTCGATCAGCTCGATGCAGCTCGCCTCGCGGGCACGCGGCGCCGGGCTGATCCTCACCCCGCGCCAGGTCTTCGAGGAGAAGACACCGGAACGCCTCGCGTCCGTCGTGGACGAGGCAGGCGCCGATGACCAGGACGTCCCCGAGGACGTGGGTGTCGGCGAGGTGCCGTGGACCCCGGCCATGCGGGCATCGGGGGAGCGGGCCATCTCACCGGGGTTCGCGCAGTGGGTGACGGTCGGTGCCCCGGCTGGTCTTGGCCTCGATGTGCTGAGTGCTGGGCTTGCCGCTGTCCTCGACACGCACGACATGTTGCGGGCGAGGGTGATCCCCGGTGAGTCGAAACTGATCGTCGGTGAGCGCGGCTCAGTGGACACCGCCCACCTGGTGACCCGCGTCGACGCGGCTACCGAAGGGGACCTGGACGAGATCGCCGAAAGGGCAGCGCACGACGCCATCGCGCGGCTCGACCCGGCCTCCGGCGTGATGGTCCAGGCGGTCTGGGTGGACCCCGGGCCCGGCCCCGGTCAGATCGGCCGAATCGTCCTCGTGGTCCACCACTTGGTGGTCGACGGCGTCTCCTGGCGCGTCCTCGTACCGGACCTGCAAGCGGCCTGCGAGGCGGTCGCCGACGGGCGCGAGCCCGAGCTTGCCCCTGTGGGCACGTCCTTCCGGCGCTGGTCGGAGCTCCTCGCCACCGAGGCGACCGCCGAGAGCCGAGTCGGTGAACTGGAGGACTGGAAGACGCTGCTCGGCGCTACCCAACAGCCGCTGGGCAACCGGGCGTTGGACGAAACGATCGACACGGCGCGGACGCTGCGCCGCCGGTCGTGGGTGGTGCCTCCCGAGCAGGCCGCCGCGTTGGTGCGCCGGACCCCGGCCGCCTACCACTGCGGCATCGACGACGTGCTCCTGGCGACCCTGGCGGGCGCGGTCGCCCACTGGCGCCCGGACTCCGCGGGCGACGACGCCCCGGCGCTGCTCGTCGACGTCGAAGGGCACGGCCGCGAACCCCTCGGTGGCGTCGACCTGTCACGCACGGTCGGCTGGTTCACGGGCGCGCACCCCGTGCGGCTCGACGTGGCGGGTGTCGACCTGCAGCAGGTCCTGGCCGGAGGCCCGGCCGCCGGTGCGCTGGTCAAGGCGGTCAAGGAGCAGGCGCGGGCCGTGCCGGGCGACGGGCTCGGCCATGAGCTGCTCCGGCACCTCAACCCGGAGACGGCGCCGGTCCTCGCCGCCGCGCCCGCCCCGGAGATCGGCTTCAACTATCTGGGCCGGTTCGCCACCGGACCGCACACCGCGACACACACCGGTCCCGGTCCCTGGCAGTTGACCGGCGACACCGCCATCGGCGGCTCGGTCGACCCGGAGACGCCCGTCGCGCACGCCCTGGACGTCGGCGCGATGGTGCGGGACACCCCGGAGGGCCCCGCCCTTGAGATCACCCTGAGCTGGCCCGCCGCCCTCATCGAGGAGGCCGAGGCCGAGCGCCTCGGCCACACCTGGCTGGAGATGCTCGCCGGTCTGGCGGACCACACCGCCGACCCCGGCGCGGGTGGACGGACGCCCTCCGACTTCCCGCTGCTCGGCGTACTCACGCAGCGGGGTGTGGAGGAACTGGAGTCCGCCGTACCGGCGTTGGAGGACGTCTGGCCGCTGTCCCCGCTTCAGGAAGGCATGCTGTTCCACGCCACGTTCGACGAGGGCGCCCCCGACCTCTACGAGAGCCAGCGCATGCTGGCCCTGGACGGGCCGCTCGACGCGGCGCGCCTGCGGGTCGCCTGCGAGGCGCTGCTGCGCAGGCATCCGATCCTGCGTGCGGGCTTCCACCGGCTCGCCTCCGGTGAGGCCGTCCAGGTCGTGGCGCGCGACGTGGCGCTGCCCTGGCGCGAGGCCGATCTGACCGGGCGTACGGAGAGCGACGCGCTCGCCGACCTCGAACGGCTCGCCGAGAGCGAGCGGGCGGAGCGGATCGACGTGGCGGCCGCGCCGCTGCTGCGGCTGCTGCTCGTCAGGCTCGGCGAGCACCGGCACCGGCTCGTCCTCACCAGCCACCACATCATCATGGACGGCTGGTCCCTGCCGATCCTGATCGGCGACCTGTCGGCGGCGTACGAGGCGCACGGCGCCGACCACGAACTGCCGTCCGCCGCCTCCTACGGCGAGTACCTGGCCTGGCTGGCCCGCCAGGACGGCGAGGCCGCGCGGGCCGCCTGGCGCGCCGAACTGGCCGGGCTCGACGCGCCGACGCTGGTGGTGCCCGCCGAGGCGGCGAGTACGCCGGTGGTGCCCGAGCGGGTGCGGTTCGAGTTCCCCGCCGACCTGTCGCGCGCGCTCGCCGACTTCGCCAGGGCCCGCGGGCTGACGCTGAACACGGTGGTGCAGGGTGCGTGGGCGCTGCTCCTGGCGCGCCTGGTGGGACGTACGGACGTGGTGTTCGGCGCCACCGTGGCGGGCCGCCCCACCGACTTGGCGGGCGCGGACACGGCGATCGGTCTGTTCATCAACACGCTGCCGGTGCGGGTGGACCTGGCGGCGGGGCAACCGGTCGGCGAACTGCTCACCGCGCTGCAGGAACGCCAGGTCGGGCTCCTCGGTCACCAGCACGTGGGGCTCTCCGAGATTCATCAACTCGCGGGCCCCGGGGCCGTGTTCGACACGCTCGTGGTCTACGAGAACTATCCGCACCCGCCCGCGGGGAAGCCCGACCCCGACGCCCTGTCCGTCCGCCCGGTCGGCGCCCCGCGCGACATGGGCCACTACCCGCTGACACTCGTCGTGTCGCCGGGGGAGCGGATGCGCGGCGACTTCGTCTTCCGCCCCGACGTCTTCGCGCGCGACAGGGCCGAGGAGATGGTCGCCTCGCTGGTACGGATCCTCGAAGGATTCGTGGCCGGCCCCGGGGCGCCCGTCGGCCGCATCGACGTGGTCGGCGAGGACGCGCGCGACCTGGTCGTGCGCGGGTGGAACCGGACCGGCGCCGCGGTCGATGCCACGCCGCTGCCCGACCTCTTCGCGGCCCGGGCGGCACGCACGCCGCATGCGGTGGCCGTGACGGACGGCGAACAGGCGCTGTCCTACGCTGAGTTGTCGGCCGAAGCCGCGCGGCTCGCACGTCATCTGGCCGGTGCGGGCGTGGGTCCCGAGCATCGTGTCGCGGTCCTGATGGAGCGGTCCGCCTCGCTGGTGGTCGCGCTGCTCGCGGTGTCGACGGCGGGCGGCGTGTTCGTCCCGGTGGACCCGGCCTACCCCGCGGAGCGGATCGCGTACGTACTGGCCGACGCCGATCCGGCGGTCCTCGTGTGTGCGCGGGCGACGCGCGACGCGGTGCCCGAGGGGTTCACGGGCCACGTCGTCGTGGTCGACGACCCCGTCACGGCGGGGCGGATCGCCGCATGTGCCGAAGGGCCGGTCGGGGACGGGGAGCGCCTGTCGCCGCTGACCGGAGCCCACGCCGCGTACGTGATCTACACCTCCGGCTCGACCGGCCGCCCCAAGGGCGTCGTGGTGACGCACGGCGGCCTCGGCAATCTGGCGCAGGCGCAGATCGAACGGTTCGGGGTGCGGGCGGACTCGCGGGTGCTCCAGTTCGCGTCGCCGAGCTTCGACGCGGCCGTCTCCGAGCTGTGCATGGCGCTCCTGTCCGGCGGCTCCGTCGTCCTCGCGCCGCCGGAGGCGCTGCCACCCCGGGTCTCCCTCGGCGAGGCCCTCCACCGGACGCGGGCCACCCATGTGACGGTGCCGCCGAGCGTCCTCGCCGCGGAGGACGAACTGCCGCGCGAGCTGCGGACGTTGGTGGTGGCGGGCGAGGCGTGCCCGGTGGGTCTGGTGGACCGGTGGTCCGCCGACCGGCGGATGGTGAACGCGTACGGGCCGACGGAGACGACGGTCTGCGCGGCGATGAGCGCGCCCCTGACCCCGGGCCGGGGCGAGGTGCCCATCGGCGGCCCGATGGCGAACGTACGGGCCTTCGTGCTCGACGACTTCCTGCTGCCCGTTCCCGCAGGTGTGGCGGGCGAGCTCTATGTGGCGGGGGCCGGGCTCGCACGCGGCTACCTGGGGCGCGCGGGCCTGTCCGCCGAGCGGTTCGTGGCCTGCCCGTTCGGCACGGACGAACGGATGTACCGGACCGGTGACGTGGTGCGGTGGACCGACGGCGGCGAACTCGTCTTCGCCGGGCGCGCGGACGACCAGGTCAAGGTCCGCGGCTACCGCATCGAGCCCGGCGAGATCGAAGCCGTCCTCGCCGCGCACCCGGACATCGCGCAGGCCGTGGTCGTCGCACGCCAGGACGGCCCTGGCGAGAACCGTTCCGGCGGCAAGCGCCTGGTCGCGTACGTCGTCGCGGACACCTCCGGACGTGCCGGGAGCCCGGTGCCGCCCGACGAACTGCCCGCCGCGCTCAGGGCGTTCGTGGCCGAGCGGCTCCCCGAGCACATGGTGCCCACGGCGGTGGTGCCGCTCGACAGGCTGCCGCTCACACCGCACGGGAAGGTGGACCGGGCCGCGCTGCCCGCGCCCGACTTCGCGGGCCGCACCGGCGGCCGCCCGCCGCGCACCGAACGCGAGGCCCTCGTCTGCGAC
Organism: Streptomyces kanamyceticus; assembly: GCF_008704495.1. Taxonomy (NCBI): domain Bacteria; kingdom Bacillati; phylum Actinomycetota; class Actinomycetes; order Kitasatosporales; family Streptomycetaceae; genus Streptomyces; species Streptomyces kanamyceticus. Next base: position 725,045 of record NZ_CP023699.1, on the reverse strand, counting down.
CTCTTCGCCGAGGTCCTCGGGGTCGACGGGGTCGGCGTCGACGACAGTTTCTTCGAGCTGGGCGGCGACTCGATCATGTCGATGCAGCTGGCGTCGCGAGCCCGGCGCGCCGGACTCCTGCTGACCTCGCGCCAGGTCTTCGAGGAGAAGACACCGGAGCGCATCGCGGCCGTGGTGGAGCTCGCCGGGCAGCAGTCCCGGCCCGCCGACGTCGGTGTCGGCGAGGTGTCGTGGACACCCGTGATGCGGGCGTTCGGAGAGCGGGCAACGCGCCCCGGTTTCGCGCAGTGGATGACGCTCGGCGCCCCCGCCGGGCTCGGTGTGGAGGTGCTCACGGCCGGTCTCGCCGCCGTGCTCGACACGCACGACATGTTGCGGGCGAGGACCGTGCCCGGTGAGCGCAAGATGATCGTCGGCGAGCGCGGATCCGTCGACGCGGCAGGACTCGTGACGCGGGTCGCCGCCACGGCGGACGAGGTGGACGAAGTCGCCGCGCGAGCGGCCCGCGACGCCGCCGAGCGGCTCGACCCGGCATCCGGGGTGATGGTCCGGGCGGTCTGGGTCGACGCGGGGCCGGGCCGGATCGGCCGACTCGTCCTCGTGGCACACCACTTGGTGGTCGACGGCGTGTCCTGGCGCGTCCTCGCGCCCGACCTCCAGGCGGCCTGCGAGGCGGTCGCCGAGGGGCGCGAACCCGACCTCGACCCGGTCGGCACGTCCTTCAGGCGCTGGTCGGAGATCCTCACCGCGCAGGCCGCCGACGAGCGGCGGACCGCCGAGCTCGACGACTGGAAGAAGCTGCTCGGCGCACCCGAACCACCCCTGGGCAAGCGCCTGTTGGACCCGGCCGTGGATGTGGCGAACACCTTGCTCCACCAGACGTGGACGGTGCCGCCCGAGCAGGCCGCCACCCTGGTGGGCCGGACCCCCGCCGCGTACCACTGCGGGGTGCACGAGGTGCTCCTCGCCGCTCTCGCGGGCGCCGTCGCGCACTGGCGGCCCGGCGGCGGCACCGAGGTCCTCGTGGACATCGAGGGGCACGGCCGCGAGCCGCTCGAAGAGGCCGATCTGTCGCGCACCGTGGGCTGGTTCACCAGCGTGCGGCCGGTCCGGCTGGACGTGACCGGCGCCGACCTGGACAGCGCTATGGCGGGCGGCGGCGCTGCCGGTACGTTGGTCAAGGCCGTGAAGGAGCAGGTGCGGTCGGTGCCCGGCGACGGGCTCGGCCACGAACTGCTGCGCCACCTCAACTCCCGCACGGGCCCGGTCCTGGAGGCCACTCCGGCTCCGCAGATCGGCTTCAACTACCTGGGCCGTTTCGCCACCGGCACGCGCACGGGCCCCGCCGGGCCCTGGCAGCCGGCCGGCGAGACGGCGGTCGGCGGCTCGGCCGCCCCCGACATGCCGGTGACCCACGCCGTGGCGGCGGGCGCGGTGGTCAGGGACACCCCGGAGGGGCCCGCGCTCGACATCACCCTGAGCTGGCCGGGACAGCTCCTGGAGGAGGCCGTGGCCGAGCGCCTCGGCCGGGCCTGGCTGGCGGTCCTCGCCGGACTCGCCGCCCACACCGCCGACCCCGGCGCGGGCGGGCACACCCCCTCCGACTTCGCCCTGGTCGACCTCGCACAGAACCAGATCGAGGAACTCGAAGCGGCACTCGCCGAGGGAAACCGTTCCCGATAGGCATCAACCGTAATGAGGAGAAGGAGCGATGACCCGATCCCTTGTCGAGGACGTGTGGCCGCTTTCACCGCTGCAGGAGGGGCTGCTGTTCCACGCGGGCCTCGCCGACCAGGGGCCCGACGTCTACACCGTGCAGTCCGCGCTCGACATCGAAGGACCGCTCGACGCGGCCAGGTTGCGTACGTCGTGGCAGGCCCTGGTGGCCAGGCACGCGGCGCTGCGGGCCTGCTTCCGCCCGGTGAGCGGGGCGCAGATGGTGCAGGTCGTGGTGCGTGATGTGACACTGCCGTGGAGCGAGGCGGACGTCTCGGGTCTCGCGGAGGGCGAGGCGCGGGAGGAGATCCGGCACCTCGCCGAGGGCGAGCTCGCCCGGCGCTTCGACCTGGCGGTGGCGCCCCTGCTGCGACTGCTCCTGATCAGGACCGGCGACGACCGGCACCACCTGGTCATGACGCTGCACCACATCCTCCTCGACGGCTGGTCGATGCCGGTCCTGCTCGGTGAACTCTCCGCCGTGTACGCGGCGGGCGGCGACGCCTCCGGGCTGAAGAGGGCCGCCTCGTACGGGGACTACGTCGCCTGGGTGGCCCGGCAGGACAAGGAGGCGGCGCGCGCCGCCTGGCGCACGGAGCTGGAAGGCGCCGACGAGCCGACGCTCGTGGTGCCCGCCGACCCGACCCGGATCCCCGAGTTCCCCGAGCACGTGATCGCCGATCTGCCGGAGGACCTCTCGCGAGGTGTGACGGCGCTGGCCCGTAGCAAGGGTCTGACGGCGAACACCGTGATCCAGGGTGCGTGGGCGCTCGTCCTCGCGCGTCTCGCGGGCCGCACCGACGTGGTGTTCGGCAGCACCACGGCGGGCCGCCCCGCCGAACTGCCGGGCGTGGAAGCCATGGTGGGGCTGCTCATCAACACGCTCCCGGTGCGCGTACGCCTCGACGGCGCGGAGTCCGTGGCCGACCTGCTGACCCGGCTCCAGGAGCGGCAGACGGCGCTGATCGGCCACCAGCACGTAGGAATCCTGGAGATCCAGAAGCTCGCGGGACCCGGCGCGGTCTTCGACACGCTGGTCCTGTACGAGTCCTTCCCGCACCCGCCGGGCGGCGACCCCGGCGCCGACGCGCTGACGATGCGTCCTTCGGGCATGTCGCGCGACGCCTCGCACTACCCGCTCACCCTGGTCGTCACTCCCGGCGAGCGGATGCGCTGCAAACTGGACTACCGCCCCGACCTGTTCGACCGCGACACCGCACGCTCGATCTTCGACCGGGTGGTGCGGGTCATCGAGCAGCTGGTGGCCGACCCGACGGCCCGCATCGGTGACATCGACGTCCTGGCGCCGCACGAGCGGACCACCGTCGTCGACCAGTGGAACGACACCGTCCGCGCCGTGCCGCCCGGCACCTGGGTGGACGCCTTCGACGAGCGGGCCAGGTGGGCGCCGGACGCCCTCGCCGTACGGTGCGGATCCGAGACGCTCTCGTACGGCGAACTCGACCGCCGGGCCAACCAGTTGGCCCACCATCTGACAGGTCTCGGCGTGCGCCGCGAGACCCGCGTGGGGCTGTGCCTGCCGCGCGGGACCGGCATGGTGGTGGCGCTGCTCGCCGTGTGGAAGGCCGGGGGAGCGTTCGTCCCGCTCGACCCGGGCCACCCTGTCGACCGGATCGGCCACCTGATCGGCGACAGCGGCGCCGACGTCGTGCTCGGCACGAAGAGCACCCTCGCCCCGGTGGCGGCAGGCACGGCACGCGTGGTCGCCGTCGACGAGGCCGAGCAGGCCATCGCCGCCGAACCGGCGACGCCGCCGACCGTACTCACCGAGCCGGACCAACTCGCGTACGTCATCTACACGTCGGGGTCGACCGGACGCCCCAAGGGCGTGGCGGTCCCGCACCGCGGCGTGGTGAACCTCGCCGAGGCCATGCGGCCCTTCCTCGCCATGGATGAAGGCGTCGTCGCTCTGCAGTTCGCCTCCTTCAGCTTCGACGCGGCCATCCTCGACGTCGCCACCACCCTCGCCGCGGGCGGCACCCTCGCCATCGCCACCGAGGACGAACGCACCGACCAGGCCGCCCTCGCGCGAATGATCGAAACGGCCGGGGTCACCACCGCGAGCGTCGTCCCCTCGCTGCTCGGCCTCCTCGACCCGGCCGACGTCCCCGGCGTACGCAACTGGGTGCTCGGCGCCGAACGCCTCACCGCGGACCTGGCGGGCCGCTGGACCGAACGGGCCCGCGTGTGCAACACCTACGGCCCCACCGAGGCCACCGTCATCGCCACCGCCATCCCGCTCGCCGAGAGCAACTCCCCCTCGGAGCAGGCTCCTTCGATCGGCCGTCCGCTCGGCAACACCTCGGTCTACGTCCTGGACGGGTTCCTGAGGCCGGTGCCCGCGGGCATGACCGGTGAGGTGTACGTGGCGGGCGCGGGAGTCGCCCGCGGCTACACCGGGCGGCCCGGCATGACCGCCGAACGCTTCGTGGCCTGCCCCTTCGCCGACGGCACCCGCATGTACCGCTCGGGCGACCTGGCGCGCTGGACCCCGGAGGGCGAGCTGCTGTTCGCGGGCCGCGCCGACGCCCAGGTCAAGATCCGCGGCCTGCGGATCGAACCGGGCGAGGTCGAGGCCGTCCTCACCGCCCACCCCGCGGTCTCCCAGGCCGCCGTCGTGGCCAGGGAGGACCGTCCCGGCGACAAGCGCCTGATCGCCTACATCGTCCCCGACGAGCGGGACGGACAGAAGGCGGACCTGGGCGAGATCCGCGAGCACGCCGCGGGGCTCCTGCCCGCGTACATGGTGCCGTCCGCGGTGACGGTCCTCGACGCGCTGCCCCTCACCCGCAACGGCAAGGTGGACCACCGGGCGCTGCCCGCCCCCGACTTCGCAGAGCGGGTCTCCGACCGGGCGCCGCAGGGCGAGACCGAGACGGCCCTGTGCGCGCTGTTCGCCGAGATCCTCGGCCTCGAACGGGTCGGCGTCGACGACAACTTCTTTGACCTCGGGGGTGACTCCGGCCTGGCGATGCGCCTCGTGGCGCGGGTCCGCGAGGAGTTCGGCGTCGAGCTGAGCATGCGGCGGCTCTTCGGCGAATCGACGCCGATGGGCGTGGCCCGCATGCTGACCGCCAAGGCACGCCCCGTCCTGGAGCCCGTCGACGACCGCCCGGACGAAGTGCCGGTATCCGCGGGCCAGTCGCGCACCTGGCTCCTCGACCGGCTCAACGGCGACACCGCCGCCCACCAGGCCTCCGTCGCGCTGCGCCTGCGCGGCGAGCTCGACCGGGACGCGCTGCGGGCCGCGCTCGCGGACGTCGCGGCCCGGCACGACATCCTGCGCACCACCTTCGGCGGCACCCGCAGCGACGACCTGCACCAGCGCGTCCTGGACACCGATGCCGCCCGCCCGGTGCCGACCGAGCGGACTGCCACCGAGGCGGAGCTGCCCGACCTGCTCACCGCCCATTCGGTCCGCGCCTTCGACCTCTCCCGTGAACTCCCGTGGACCCAGCACCTGTTCACGCTCTCGGCGAGCGAGCACGTGCTGCTGCTCGTCGTCCACCGGATCGCCGCGGACGACCCGTCACTCGACATCCTCGTACGCGACCTGGGCGCGGCCTACGGCGCACGCCGCGACGGCCGCGCACCACAACGGGCGCCGCTGCCGCTGCAGTTCACCGACTACGCCCTGTGGGAGCGCGAACTCCTCAAGAGCGCGCGGGAACCCGACAGCCTCATCGGCGAGGAACTCGCCTACTGGAAGGACGCCCTGGCCGACGCGGCACCCGAGATCGAGCTGCCCGTCGACCGCGAGCGTCCCGCGCTCGCGTCCCACCGCGCCGACTCCGTGGAGCTGAGCGTGGACGCCGACACCCACCAACGGCTGACCGAGGCCGCCGAACCCACGGGGGCACCCGCCTTCGCGGTGCTGCACGCCGCCCTCGCGCTGCTGCTCACCCGGCTCGGCGCGGGCCACGACATCCTGCTCGCCGCCGTGCTGCCGCGCCGCGACAACGAAGGCGACCTGGAGGGCGTGATCGGCCCCTTCGCCGGTCCGCTGGTGCTGCGTACGGACACCTCGGGCAACCCCACCTTCATGGAGCTGCTCGACCGGGTGACCGAGGCGGGGCGCGAGGCCAGGCGGCACGAGGAAGTGCCCTTCGCCCACCTGGTGGACGCCCTGGCGCCGCCCCCGTCGGCGGCCCGCCACCCCGTGTTCCAGGTGGTGCTCGACGTGCGCGACGACGGCACCGAGGAGTGGGACCCCTCCGAACTGCCCGGCCTGCACACCACCCGCATCGACACCGGGGCACAGACCACCGAACTCGACCTGACGTTCGGCCTCACCGAACGCCACAGGGCCGACGGCACCCCGGCCGGCATCGAGGGGCGGCTGCGCTACGCCACCGAGCTCTTCGACCGGGCCACCGCCACCGCGCTCGCCCAGCGCCTGGTCCGCGTCCTCGAACAGGTCGCCGAGGCGCCCGAGTCCCGCATCGGCGACATCGACGTACTCCTCGGGGACGACGAGCTGCGCGAGATCATCGCGACGGCGGGCAACGCCACGGCCGAGCGGATCCCGGAGCACACCGTGGTCGAGCTCGTCGCCGAGCGCGCCGCCCGCACCCCCGACGCCGTGGCCGTCACCGACCGGAGCGGCGCCCTCACCTACGCCGAACTGGCCACGGCGGCCGGGGCGTTCGAGCGCCGCCTGACCGCGGTCGGCGCGGGGCCCGAGGACGTCGTCGTCGTGGCGCTGCCGCCGTCCGGCGGGCTCGCCGCCGCGCTGCTTGGCGTGCTCGCCTGCGGCGCCGCCTGCCTGCCCGCCGCCCCCGAACGGCCCCTGGACGCCATCGGGGCGCTCGGCCGCAAGGGCAGGGCAGCCGCGCTGATCTGCACCTCGGAGACCGCCGCCCGACTGCCCGTCGACGCGGGCGCCCCGGTGCTGCGCGCCGACGCCCCCGCGCCGACCGGGCAGACGGCGGGGCCCCTGGGCTCCGGCAGGGCGCCACGGCCCGGCCACGCGGCGCTCGTCCTGCCCGCGACCGCGCGGAGCGGCGCCACGGTGATCGAACACCGGGCGCTCGCCCACCACACGGCGTACCGCACACCCGCCACCACGGCGGGAGGCGAAGTGCTCCTGGACGACCGCGCCCCCGTCGCCGCCCTGACCACGCCGCTGCTCGCCGCGCTCTGTGCGGGCGGCACGGTCCGGCTCGGCACCGGGCGCGACGCCGCGCAGGTGAACGGCCACGGCCCCGCGGAGACCGTGGGCCCCTGGCTCGACCACCGCACCCCGGCCGGAGAACCCGCACCGACGGCGCCCTCCTCCGGAACACCCGTCGCGGGCCTGCGCGCCTTCGTCCTCGACGACTTCCTGCGCCCGGTCCCGCCGGGCGTGGTCGGCGACCTCTACCTCGCGGGAACCGCACTGGCCCGCGGCTACGCGGCCAGTCCCGCGCCGACCGGCGAACGGTTCGTCGCCTGCCCCTTCGGGAGCGAGGGCGAACGGATGCTGCGCACCGGCGAACGGGCCAGGCGCACCGCCACCGGCCTGCTCACCCTGCGGGACGCCGCCGCCGACCGGGACCGGCTGGCGACGGGCGCGCCGCGCCGCACCGGCGGTGGCCACGGCGACCTCGCGGTCCTGCTCCCGCTGCGGAAGGCAGGCAGTCGCCCACCGCTGTTCTGCGTCCACCCGGCCATGGGGCTCAGCTGGAGCTACGGCAACCTGCTGCGCCACCTGCCGCAGGACCAGCCCGTCTACGGACTCCAGGCCCGCGGGCTCGGTGCCCCGGAACCGATGCCCACGAGCGTCGAGGACATGGTGGTGGACTACCTGGAGCAGATCAGGTCCGTCCAGCCCACCGGCCCCTACCACCTGCTCGGTTCCTCGCTCGGCGGTCTGATCGCCCAGGCCATCGCCGCCCGCCTGGAGGAACAGGGCGAAGAAGTGGCGCTGCTCGCGGTGCTCGACGCCTACCCCGGCAACGTCGGCAGGGTCGTGTCCGCAGACGGCGAGCCCCCGGCGGCCGGTGCGGAAGGCCGCCCGGCACCGGGCGGACAGGACCAGACCGACCGGGCGATGCCGGGAGACATCGACGCCGTCCGGATGGGCGTGGGCGGCGAACTCCTGAAGAAGATGCAGCGGGTGATCCGCAACGCGGCCGGTTTCGCGCCGGACCACACGCCGCCCCGCTACGGCGGCGACCTGCTGCTCTTCATCGCCACCGGGGACCGGCCCGCCGAACTCCCGACCGAGGCGGCCGCCGCCACCTGGGAGCCCTACATCGCGGGCGCCATCGAGACGCACGACGTCGACGCGGGCCACTACGACCTGTTCCAGCCCGCGGCCGCCGCGCACATCGGGCGCGTCGTCGCCGACAAGCTCCGCGCCGCGGCCGCCGCGCGCACCAGGGGGAAGTGAGTCCGCCATGCCCAAGCCGTCCCAGATACCGCTGCACGAACAACGCGACGGGATGGACCCCGTCCCCGAACTGGCCCTGATGAGCAGGGACACGCCGCTCGTCGAGTTCGACGTCCCCGGCACCTCGGAGCGCACCTGGCTCGCCGTCGGCAACGACGTGGTGCGGGCGGTCCTCGGCGACGCGGACCGCTTCAGCTCCCTGCCGCCCGCCGACACCGACACCGACTCCCGGCGGCTCGTCCAGCCCGGCAACCTGCTCCAGTACGACCCGCCCGACCACACCAGGCTCCGCAAGATGCAGACGCCGGAGTTCACCGGGCGGCGGATGCGCAGGCTGGAGCCGATGATCGAGGAGATCGTTGCGGACCACCTGGACGCCCTGGAAAGGGCTGGGCAGCCCGCCGACCTCATCCGGCACTTCGCCGCGCCCATCCCGAGCCTGGTCGGCTGTCTCCTCTTCGACATCCCCCGCGACGACCACGCCGAACTCGCCCGCAACCTCGACATCAGCCGCACGGACGTCCACTCCCGGGAGCGGCGGATGGCGGCGGGCAAGGCCTACATGGCGTACATGGGCAAGTTCATCAAACGAAAGCGCCGCCGCCCCGGCGACGACCTGATCAGCGCGCTGATCAAGGAGTACGGGACGGAGCTGACCGACGACGAACTGGCGGGCACCGTCGCCACCCTCCTGGCGCCCTCCGTCCTGAACGTCGGCGGCACCCTCGGCCTCTCGATCCTCGCGCTCCTTCGCCACCCCGACCAGCTCGCCCGGTTCCGGGAGCGTCCCGAGCTGACCGAGAACGCGGTGGAGGAGCTGACCCGGTACACCTCGGTCACCGCCGCGTCGCCGCGCACCGCCCTGGAGGACGTGACCCTCGCCGGACAACTGATCAAGGCCGGTGACGTCGTGATCTGTTCGCTGTTCGCCGCCAACCGCGCCCGGTGCCCGGGAGCGCCGACGGACGACCTCGACCTCACGCGCGAGGACACCAGTCATGTCGCCTACGGGCACGGCATCCACCACTGCCTCGGTGCGCCGCTCGCCAGGCTGACGCTGCGGATCGCGCTGCCCGCGCTCCTGCACCGCTTCCCCGCACTGCGCCTCGCCGTGCCCCCGGAGGAACTCCGTTACAAGGCGCCGACCGGCATCTACGGCGTCGAGACACTGCCCGTGGCCTGGTAGGGGACGACATGGCACAGGAGCGCGGGACGATCCCGCTGTACACCCGCCGCACGGGTCTCGATCCGGCCGACGAGTTGCGCCGAGCCACCGAAGGCCAGCCCGTCAGCATGCTCGGCGAGGTACCCGAAGGCGGCACCGCCTGGCTGGTGACGGGCTATCACGAGGTGCGCCAGGTCCTCGGCGACCACGTCCGCTTCTCCACCCGCCGCCGCGTCGGCTCGCGGGCCCAGGACGCCGACGGCTACCGGCCCGACGAGGCCATCGGGCAGCTCATGGACTACGACCCGCCCGACCACACCCGGCTGCGGAAGATGCTCACCCCGGAGTTCACCCACCGGCGCATCCGCAGGCTCGAACCGCGCGTCGAGGCCCTGGTCGCCGAGCGCCTCGACCTCATCGAGCGCGCGGGGCCACCGGCCGACCTGGTGGCGGAGTTCGCCTCGCCGATCGCGGGCGCCGTCCTGTGCGAACTGATCGGGGTGCCCCGCGACGACCGCACCGACTTCCTGCGCCGCTGCCACACGCACCTCGCCGCGGGACAGGGCAGGCAGCGGCGGGCGGCCGCGGGCAGCGCGTTCACCCGCTACCTCGAAGCCCTCGTGGCACACCAGCGCGCCGACCCCGACGAGGGCTTCATCGGCATGCTCGTGCGCGACCACGGCGAGGAGTTCACCGACAAGGAACTGCGCGGCGTCTGCGTCCTGTTGATGCTCGCGGGGCTCGACAACATCTCGGGCATGATCGGCCTCGGCACGCTGGCCCTGCTCACGAACCCCGGGCAGCTCGCGGCCCTGCGCCGCGACCCGGGGGAACTGGACCGGGCGGTCGACGAACTGCTCCGCTATCTGTCCGTGCCACACGCGCCCACGCCCCGTACCGCCCTGGAGGACGTCACCGTCGCGGGCCGGCACATCGCGGCGGGGGACACCGTCGTCTGCTCGATCCCGATGGCCAACCGCGACCCGGCGCTCACCGCGCTGCCCGACCGCCTCGACCTCACGCGCGAGCCGGTCGCCCACGTCGCCTTCGGCCACGGCATCCACCACTGCCTGGGCGCCGCCCTCGCCAGGCAGGAACTGCGGATCGCCTTCGCGGCGCTGCTGCGCCGCTTCCCGGCGCTGCGCATCGCGGAACCCGCGCGGGACGTGGCGTTCCGGGTCAGGTCCACCGCGTACGGCGTGGAAAGCCTGCCGGTGGCCTGGTGAGACAAGAGGGCGCGCACCACCGAGGAGATCACGTGCTCAACAGGGAGACAGGGGTGGGGACATCATGAACGGACCGGCGACCAACAGCACAACGGGATACGACCCGGCGTCGAACGGCACGTCTTCGAACGGGACGGCCTCCGCCGTGCGCGACGTCGTCATCGTCGGCGGCGGCACGGCGGGCTGGATGACCGCCGCGTATCTGACGGCGGCCTTCGGCAACCGCGTCAAGATCACACTCGTGGAGTCGGCCGACGTCGGGACCATCGGCGTCGGCGAGGCCACGTTCAGCGACATCAGGCACTTCTTCGAGTTCCTCGGCCTCGCCGAACGGGACTGGATGCCCGCCTGCAACGCCACGTACAAACTCGCGGTCCGCTTCGAGAACTGGCGCGAGCCGGGCCACCACTTCTACCACCCCTTCGAACAGCTGAAGTCGGTCAAGGGCTTCCCGCTGACCGACTGGTGGCTGCGCTACCCCACCAGCAAGCGGTTCGACACGGACTGCTTCGTGATGGCCTCGCTGATCGACGCCAACCGCAACCCGCGCTACCTCGACAACCGGCTCCTGGAGCAGGAGTTCGTCGAATCCGACGACCTGCCGAACACGATCGCCGAGTACCAGGGGGCCCAATTCCCCTACGCCTACCACTTCGAGGCGCACCTGCTCGCCAAGTACCTGACGAAGTACGCCACGGACCGCGGCGTGCGGCACGTGGTCGACAACGTGGTGGACGTCGGCCGCGACGAGCGCGGCTGGCTGTCGCACGTGGACACCGCCGAACACGGCCGCCTCGCCGGGGACCTCTTCGTCGACTGCACGGGATTTCGCGGGCTGCTCCTCAACAAGGCGCTCGAAGAGCCCTTCGTGTCCTACCAGGACACCCTGCCCAACGACAGCGCGGTCGCCCTCCAGGTCCCCATGGACATGGACAAGGACCCGCTGCGGCCGTGCACCACGGCCACCGCGCAGGACGCGGGCTGGATCTGGACCATCCCGCTGATCAGCCGCATCGGCACCGGCTACGTCTACTCCGGCGACTACATCGACCCCGAGGAGGCCGAGCGCACCCTGCGCGAGTTCGTCGGACCCGCCGCGGCCGACGTGCCCGCCAACCACATCAAGATGCGCATCGGCCGCAGCCGCCGCTCCTGGGTCAACAACTGCGTGGCCATCGGCCTGTCCAGCGGCTTCGTCGAGCCGCTGGAGTCCACCGGGATCTTCTTCATCCACTACGCGATCGAGCAGCTGGTCAAGTACTACCCGGCGGCCGACTGGGAACGGTCGCTGCGCGAGCAGTACAACAGCGCGCTGATGAACGTCATGGACGGCGTACGGGAGTTCCTCGTCCTGCACTACCGGGGAGCCAAGCGCGCCGACAACCAGTACTGGCGCGACACCAAGATCCGCACCGTGCCGGACTCGCTGGCCGAACGCCTGGAGCAGTGGGAGAGCAAGGTCCCCGACGCGGGCACCGTCTACCCGCGCTACCACGGCCTGCCGCCCTACTCGTACAACTGCGTCCTGCTCGGCACCGGCGGCATCGACGTGAGGCCCTCGCCCGCGCTCGACCTGATCGACGAGAAGGACGCGCTCGCCGAGTTCCAGGCGGTGCGGGACAAGGCACGCCACTTGGTGCGGACGCTGCCCACGCAGAACGAGTACTTCCGCCGGATGCGCGAGGGGGTGTGACCAGAGGGATGGACGCCGAATTCCGCGAGATGATGGCGTCGTTCCCCACCGGAGTCTCGGTGGTGACGGCCAGGGACGGCGGCTCCGCGCCCTGGGGCATGACGTGCTCGTCGCTGTGCAGCCTCAGCGTGGACCCGCCGACGCTCCTGACGTGTCTGCGCACGGAGAGCCCCACGCTGCGCGCGGTGCTCGCCAGCGGGGCGTTCGCGGTGAACCTGCTGCACGGCGAGGCCGACTGGGTCGCCGCGCTGTTCGCGTCGGGCGCGCCCGACCGCTTCGACAAGGTCGCCTGGCGGCCCGCCGGGCACACCCGCAGCCCCGCGCTGATCGAGGCCGCGCACGCCGTCGCCGAGTGCACCGTCGCGCGCACCCACCCCTCGGGCGACCACGTGATCGTCGTGGGGAGGGTGCGCGCCGTCGAGCGCTTCGGCCGCTTCGAGCGCGAGAGCGCCCTGCTCTACGGCTTCCGCAGATACGGCGAATGGTCGCCGGGAGTCCCGGCGGCCGCCGGTGACTTCCGGGTCAGGGAACGGGAGGGGTGAGGCCGGTGGGGATCCCCGGAGTGTGGACGGGCGCCACGGCGACGACGGATCACGTGTTCGCGGCCGCCCCCGTCGCGCCGATCGCGGCGCACCCGCTCCTTGTCTTCCTGCTCCAGGTCGGCCTCCTGCTGCTGCTCGCCATCCTCCTGGGCAGACTGGCCATCCGCTGCGGACTCCCCGCGATCGTCGGCGAGCTGGGCGCCGGGGTGCTGCTCGGCCCCTCGCTCTTCGGCTGGCTCGCGCCGGGCGTCACCGCCTGGCTGCTGCCCGCGGACCCGGCCCAGGTCCATCTCCTGGACGCCGTCGGGCAGCTCGCGGTGCTGCTCCTCGTCGGGCTCACCGGGATCGAGATGGACCTGCGGATGATCCGCCGCAGGGGGGCCACCGCGGCGCGCGTCAGCCTCGCCGGGCTCCTGGTGCCGCTGGCGCTCGGCATCGGCCTCGGTCACCCGCTGGCCCGGATGCTCGGGATCGACGCCGCCGACCGGCAGATGTTCGCGCTCTTCCTGGGCGTGGCGATGTGCGTGAGCGCCATTCCGGTCATCGCCAAGACGCTGATGGACATGAACCTCATGCACCGCGACGTCGGCCAGCTGACCCTCGCCGCGGGCATGATCGACGACACCTTCGGCTGGTTCATGCTCTCCGTCGTCTCGGCGATGACCGTGGGCGGGCTGAGCGCGGGGGTGTTCGGGCACGCCATCGGCTCCCTGCTGCTCGTCCTGGTCCTCGCGGTGCTGCTCGGCCGCCCGCTCGTGCGGCGCGCCCTGCGGCTCTGCAAGGGCTCGGAGGAGCGGACGGTCTCCGCGGCCGCGGCGATGATCGTCCTCGCGGCGGCGGGCACCCAGGCCCTCGGCCTCGAAGCGGTGTTCGGCGCGTACCTCTGTGGGATGCTCATCGGCTCCAGCGGGGAGTTCGACCGCTCCCGTACGGCGTCGCTGCGCATGGTCGTCCTCGCGGTCCTCGCCCCCGTCTTCTTCGCCACGGCGGGGCTGCGGATCGACCTGCGGGCCCTTGCGGAGCCCGTGGTGCTCGGGGCCGCCCTGATCGTGCTCGCGATCGCGATCGCCGGGAAGTTCGCGGGCGCCTACATCGGCGCGCGGCTGAGCAGGCTGAGCCGCTGGGAGGCGCTCGCGCTCGGCGCGGGGATGAACGCCAGGGGCGTCATCGAGGTGATCGTGGCCATGGTCGGGCTGCGGCTCGGCATCCTCGACACCAGGACGTACACGATCGTCGTCCTGGTCGCGGTGGTCACCTCCGTGATGGCCCCGCCGCTCCTGAAGGCCGCCATGAAGCGCATCGACTGCACGCGCGAGGAGGAGCTGCGGCTCATCGAGTGGCGCGGGACGAAGGCGCGGGGGAGCCCGGAGCGGGCCGGGCGCTGAGGGGGCGGGATCCGGCGCCGGAGCGCCGGATCCCGCAGGGAAGCGGAACTGCCGCGCTGCCGTCGGCACGCGGCAGTTCGGCCTGCCCCGGGCCGGAAGGCAACCCCGTCAGAGCACTGTGTGGACGCCCGCTTCTGTGCCCGCCGTGTGACCGCCCGCTGCGTAGAACTTGGGCTCATGTTCCTCACACACAAGCGAGCCGTCGCACAGTCGCTCCTGGCGGTATCGGCTCTTTTCGCAGGATCCCTGCTGACGGCGTGCTCGGGCGATTCATCGGCCGCGTCGTCCAGCAAGAGCTCGGCTCCGGCCGACCGCGCACTGGCGTACTCCGAGTGCATGCGGGCCAACGGAGTCCCCAAGTTCCCGGACCCGCAGCCCAACGGCGGCGGCCTCCGGCTCAGCCCGGACGACGGCGTCGACCCGAACTCCAAGGCGTTCAAGGACGCGGCCAAGGCCTGCCAGGACAAGGCCCCGCAGGGCCAGGGCCCGGGCGGCGGCGGTGGCGGGGGCGGCGGTGGCACCCTCGACTCGGCCAAGGTCGCGGCCTGGGCCAAGTGCATCCGTTCGAACGGGGTGCCGAAGTTCCCGGACCCGGAGGTCAACGGCTCCAGCATGGTCATCGACATCATGGGCGCGGGCGTCGACCCCGGTGACCCGAAGTTCCGCGAGGCCATGCAGAAGTGCCAGAGCAAGTACCCCGGCGGCGCGGTGCAGTTCGGTGGCGGAGGAGGCCCCCAGTGACGAATCCGGACGAGACCGAGCCCCTGCCGGGCCGCGGTGACTCCGCGGGCGCCGTCGAACGGCACGGCTCCGGCGAGCTGGCGAGCGGGCGGACCGGCGTGCTCACCACGTCGGGCAACGGCGAACGGCCCGAAGGGGCGCTCGCGAAGCGCTCCGAAGGCAGCGTCGCGGAACGCCGGGACGGATCCGCCGCCGAACACCGGGACGGGACCGCCGCCGTCGAACGCTCCGAAGGGGCCGTGCCCGAGCTCGCCGCGGGCGGTGCCGGAGACGACGGGGAAAGCGGCGAAGAGGCGTCCGGCGGCGGCCGCAGGCGCCGCCCGCTGCGCACCTCGCTGATCGTGCTGGCCGCGATAGCCGTGGCCGCGGCGGCCGGTATCGCCGCCACCGGATCGCTCGGCGGCGACAGCGGCGGCTCGTCGAACGCCGCGCCCTCCGGGCCGCCCGCCACGGCCAAGGTGCAGCGGACCACGCTGACCGACTCCGAGACCGTGGACGGCAACCTCGGCTTCGGCGACGCCTCGACCGTGCAGGCCCCCGCCGCGGCGTCCGGCGACACGGGCGCGGGCCAGAGCGGCCAGAGCGGCCAGAGCGGGCAGAACGGGCAGAGCGGGCAGGGCGGCGCGTCCGGCGCCGGCACGAGCACGGGCACGATCACCTGGCTGCCGGAGGCGGGCAAGGTCATCCGGCGCGGCGACCCCGTCTACCGTGTCGACCAGCAACAAGTCCCACTGCTCTACGGCTCGTTCCCGCTCTACCGCACCCTGGCGGACGGCACCAAGGGCGCCGACGTCAAGATGCTGGAGAAGAACCTCCGCGCCCTCGGCTACACCGGCTTCACGGTCGACGACACCTACACCTCCGACACGGCCGCCGCCGTCAAGCAGTGGCAGGACGACCTGAACCGCACGGAGACCGGCACGGTCAAGCCCGGGGACGCCCTGGTGGCCGACGGCGCCCGGCGCGTCGCCGACATCAAGACCTCCACCGGCGCCGCCCTCAGTGGCAACCTGCTCACCTGGACCGGCACCTCACGGATCGTCAGCGTCGACCTGGACGTGCAGTTCGAGGACCTGGTGCAGAAGGGCACCAAGGCGACCGTGAAGCTGCCGGACAACTCCACCGTCGAGGCCGAGGTGACCGACATCGGAACGCCCACCACCGCGCAGGGCAGCTCCGGTGACTCCGGAAGTTCCGGCAGCAGCGGCGACAACAACAGCAGCAACAGCAACAACAACCAGGTCACCCTGCCCGTCGAGCTGACGGTGAAGGACCAGAAGGGCCTCGGCCGCTACCAGGCGGCCGCCGTCAACGTCACGCTCAAGGCCGAGTCCCACAAGGACGTCCTCGTGGTCCCCGTCAACGCCCTGGTCGCCAAGCGCGGCGGCGGCTACGCCGTGGAGGTCGTCACGGCGGACGGCACGAAGCTCGTCCCGGTCAAGCTCGGCATGTTCGCCGACAGCAAGGTCGAGGTGTCGGGCACCGGCATCAAGGAAGGCAGCGTCGTGGGGGTTCCCAAGTGACCTCGCAGACACCGGGAACACCCGCCGACCGGCCGGTCGTCGAGCTGGCGGGAGTCTCCAAGACGTACGGCGACGTGGCCGCGCTGCGCGGCGCGGACCTGGTCATCCGGCGCGGTGAACTCCTCGCCATCGTCGGCCCTTCGGGGTCGGGCAAGTCCACGATGCTCAACATCATGGGCACCCTGGACCGCCCGTCGGCGGGCATGGTGCGCGTCGACGGGCACGACGTCGCCGACCTGAGCGACCGCGAACTGTCCGCGCTGCGGGCAGGCACCATCGGCTTCGTCTTCCAGCAGTTCCATCTGGCGTTCGGCGTACCGGCGTTGGACAGCGTCGCGGACGGGCTGCTCTACAGCGGCCGATCGCGCGGCGAACGGCGGCGCCTCGCCGAGCGGGCGCTGCGCAGGGTGGGCCTCGGACACCGGCTCTACCACGAGCCGCACCAGCTCTCCGGCGGCGAGAAGCAGCGGGTGGCCATCGCCCGCGCGGTCCTCGGCGACCCGCCGCTGCTGCTCGCCGACGAACCGACGGGCGCGCTCGACTCGCGGTCGGGCGCCGTCGTCATCGAGCTCCTGCACGAACTGCACGAGGCGGGTACGACCGTGGTGGTCATCACCCACGACCGGGACATCGCCGCGACCCTGCCCCGCGAGGTGCGGGTCAAGGACGGCCGGATCGAGCACGACTCCGGAGAGGCGGCCGCGGGGCACTCCACGGCTCTGGTCCCCGAGGGGGCGCTGCGATGAGCACGGTGAACGCGACCAAGGAGCTGGAGCCCGCGGCGGATCCGACGCCACCGCCCCGGCGGCCGAAGCCCGCCCGGATGAGCCCGGCCGACGTGCTGCGGGTCGGCGGTTCCGGGCTGCGCTCGCGCCCCATGCGGGTGTTCCTCTCCGCACTCGGCATCGCGATCGGCATCGCCGCCATGGTCGGCGTGGTCGGCATCTCCACCTCCTCCTCGGAGGACCTCAGCCGACGGCTCGCGTCGCTCGGCACCAACCTGCTCACCGTGACCCCGGGCACCTCGTTCAACGGCGACGGCGCCCATCTGCCCGCCGAATCGGTGCAGATGATCGGCAACGTCGACCACGTCGAATCGGTCTCCGCCATCGGCAGGACGGACGCGAAGGTCTACCGCAACAACTACACGCCCAAGCAGGAGACCGGCGGGCTCACGGTGGCCGCCGCCCGCACCGACCTGCCCAAGTCGGTCGGCGCTTCGATCGTCGACGGCCGCTGGCTGAACGCCGCCAACAGCCGCTATCCGGCCGTGGTGCTCGGCCCCAAGGCCGCCGAACAGCTTGGCGTGCACCGGGCGGGCGCCGACGTCAAGGTGTGGCTCGACGGGCAGTGGTTCACCGTCGTCGGACTGCTCGCCCCCAACGAGCTGATCCCCGCACTCGACTCCACCGCCCTGGTCGGCTGGTCCGTCGCCGAGAACGACCTGGGCTTCGACGGCTACCCGACCACGATCTACACCCGCGCCGAGGAGTCCTCCGTCGGCGACGTGCAGTCCGTGCTCGGCGCCACCGCCAACCCCGAGACGCCCAGCGAGGTCGAGGTCTCCAGGCCCTCGGACGCGCTGGCCGCCAAGCAGGCCACCGACGACACCCTCAGCGGACTGCTGCTCGGGCTCGGCGGAGTGGCCCTGCTCGTGGGCGGCGTCGGCGTCGCCAACACGATGGTGATCTCCGTACTCGAACGCCGCTCGGAGATCGGCCTGCGCCGCTCGCTCGGCGCCACCCGGGGCCAGATACGCACCCAGTTCCTGGCCGAGGCGCTGCTCCTCTCAGCCCTCGGCGGACTCGGCGGCGTCTTCCTCGGCATCGGCGTCACCGGCGGCTACGCCGCGTACCAGGGCTGGCCGTCCGTCGTGCCGGTCTGGGCGATGGCGGGCGGCGTCGGGGCCACCCTGGTCATCGGCGGCCTCGCGGGCTTCTACCCGGCCGTACGGGCGGCCAGGCTGCCCCCGACCGAGGCGCTCGCCACCACCTGAGACCGCGGTGCTCCTGCTGGATCCGTCCCCCGAGCCCAGGGGAGCGCCGCGCCCGTCCGCGCCACCGGCAGGGCCGATCCCTGCGGGTGGCGCGGACGGGACCTCATGGGGTCCCGGCGGGCGTCAGACCGGCCACGCGGGCAAGGCGCCGGAAGGAGTCCAGGAGGCCCGCACGGTCGTACGTACTGGTCGTCACGAGCACCTCCTGAGCGCCGCTCTCCTTGATCACCGTCCCGAGTTCGTCGGCGACCTGCTCCTCCGTGCCGTACACATGGCCGCGCAGCCCCGACTCGTAGAAGCCGCGCTCCTTCTCCGTCATGGCCAGCTCGGCGACCCGCTCGGCGGGCGGCAGCGGCGGGAACGTACCGTGCGTGCGGGAGTACGCCATCGACCAGGCCTCGGGCACCAGGAGGCGACGGGCCGCTTCCTCGGTCTCCGCGACGGCGACGGTCCCCGAGATCACCACGTACGGCTCCGTGGACCACGACGAGGGCCGGAAGGACGCGCGGTACTCGTCGATGCCGCGCAGCATCTTCTCGCGGCCCCTGAGGTCCCCGATGACCAGCGGAAGCCCCGCCTCCGCGGCGATGCGGGCGCCCTCGCCGATGGCCAGCACGAACGGCGGGACGGTGAGCCCCTCGGCGGGCCTGGCCCGCACCCCGGTCTCCGACGTGCCGCGGAACCAGCCGAGCAGCTCGGTCAGCCGCGCCGCGAAGTCGTCCGCGTCGTGCTTGTCCCTGCCCAGCGCCTTGCGCACCCCGTCCGTGAAGCCGACGGACCGCCCGAGACCCATGTCGATCCGGCCGGGGAAGAGCGATTCGAGGACCCCGAACTGCTCGGCGACCACGAGCGACTGGTGATTGGGCAGCATCACGCCGCCGGTGCCCACCCGGATGGTGCTGGTGGCCCCCGCGACGGCCGCCGCGAGGACGGTGGGCGCGGAGCCCGCGACGCCGGGCACCCCGTGGTGCTCCGAGACCCAGAACCTGTCGTATCCGAGCGCCTCGACCTCCTGGGCGAGCCGCACGGTGTCGCGCAGCGCCGATGGCCCTTCGTGCCCCTGGCGGGTGCGCGAACGGTCGAGGACGGAGAAGCGGGTTCCCGCGATCACTGAGCTCACGCTGGTGTCAACGCGTGGGCGGCGCCCGCATTCCCCACCCCGCGTTGCCTACGCTGACGAGGTGACTCAGAACAACAACAGACGACCGACACCCGTGGCACCCGTGGCACCCCTGGCACCCCTGGCACCCCTGGCCGTGTTCGACCTCGACGGAACGCTCGCGGATACCGCGCACCGCCAGCGCTTCCTGGAGCGCACGCCGCGCGACTGGAACGCGTTCTTCGCGGCGGCTCCCCAGGACCCGCCCCTGGCGCGGGGCGTCGAGCTCGCCCTGCGGAGCGCGGCGGAGTACGAGGTCGTCTACCTGACGGGCCGCCCCGAACGCTGCCGCACCGACACCGAGGAGTGGCTGACCCGCCAGGGCCTGCCGAAGGGCCGCATCTGGATGCGCCGCAACGACGACCGCCGCCCGGCCCGCCGCACCAAACTGGAAACCCTCCGCGACCTCGCCCGCAAGCGAGAGATCCACATGCTGGTGGACGACGACGAACTGGTCTGCGCCGAGGCGGAGCGCGCGGGCTTCAGGGTCGTAAGAGCCGACTGGGCAACCACATCGGAAACCCTGAAGAAGGCCCAGGAACAGGAGGGCAGAACCTGAGGACAGCCTTCAGGGGCGCGGCGAAGGGCCGCTTTTGGGGGCGCGGGGAACTGCGCGAGCAACCACGACGGTCCCGCGGTGAGGGGACGCTTTTGGGGGCGCGGAGAACGGCGCGAGCAACCACGACGCGCCCGCGGTGAGGGGACGCTTTTAGGGGGCGCGGGGAACTGCGCGAGAACCACGACGCACCCGCGGTGAACGATCGTCTTCAGGGGCGCGGGGAACTGCGCGAACCCCCGACGCACCCGCGCCGAACGACGACACCCGCCCCGGCCCCCGCACGCACCACCTATTCCTCCAAGCGGAACCCAACCTTCAGCCCCACCTGATAGTGCTGAATCTCCCCGTCCTCAATATGCCCCCGCACCTGCGTGACCTCGAACCAGTCCAGCGACCGAAGGTTCTGCGAGGCCCGCGCGATCCCATTGCGGATGGCCTGGTCGACCCCCTCCTGCGAGGTGCCGACGATCTCGGTGACGCGATACGTGTGATCCGACATGAGGAGATGCCTCCCGGCCGTGAGTTGACGTCGGAGTGACGTCGGAGTGACGCCAAGGAATGCCGCCACTCCACCGTGCCCCAGTCCGCGCGGACACGCGAGATGGCACACACCCCTTGACCGACTCATTGGTACAGACCAAAATCCAGCCATACCCGTTCGAGTTTCGTGCTCACCCCCCGCGTCGGGCCCGCCCTTCCCTGTCCGCAGGCAGAAAGTGACCCACGTGAAGCCCCGCCGCCGCCCCAGCACGCCCCGCGTCCACGTCCGCGCGCTCGTCCTCGTCGTCGCCTCCTCGACCCTGCTCGCCGGATGCGGGCTGCTGCCGGGGAAGGACGGGCGCAGGACCGTCACCCTCTGGCTGATGAAGGGCAGCGCGTCACCGGAATTCGTCGATCGGTTCACCGAGGATTTCGAGAAGCAGCACGACGACATCGACCTGGACGTACGCGTCCAGGAATGGACCGGCATCGGCGCCAAGGTGAAGAAGGCGCTCAAGGACGACAGCGGTGATGGACCCGATGTCATCGAGGTCGGCAACACCCAGGTCGCGCAGTACGTCGACGAGGGCGGCCTGTACGACCTCACGCTGGAGTCCGCGCGCGACCTCGGCATGGACGACTGGCTGCCGGGCCTCGCCGAGCCGGGACGCTTCGACAACGCGCAGTACGGCATCCCCTGGTACGCCGCGAACCGCGTCGTGATCTACCACAAGGACCTGTTCGCCGAGGCGGGCATCAAGAGCCCGCCGCGCACGCGCGCGCAGTGGCTCGCGGACACCGAGAAGCTCAACACCGGCGGCAGCCAGGGCATCTACCTCGCGGGCCAGGACTGGTACACCCTCTCCGGGTTCATCTGGGACGAGGGCGGCGACCTCGCCAAGGAGACCCGCGGGTCCTGGAAGGGCACGCTCCACGCGCCCGCCGCGCTGCGCGGCATGGAGTTCTACCGGCAGTTGCAGGCGCTCGGGCAGGGGCCGCGCGACGCCGACGAGGAACATCCGGCGCAGTCCGGGGTGTTCGCGAAGGGCGGCGTCGCGCAGATCATCGCCGTGCCGGGCGCGGCGCGGGCCATCGAGGAGAAGAACCCCGAGCTGAAGGGCAAGCTGGGCTACTTCCCCATCCCCGGCAAGACGGCGGGCAAGCCGGGCGCGGTCTTCACCGGTGGCTCCGACCTCGTCGTGCCCGAGCGCGGCGACGACCACAAGGGAGCCGTCAAGGTCATCGAGGCCCTGGCGGGCAAGAAGTGGCAGACCGATCTGGCCCGGACCATGAACTACGTACCGAACAAGGCGAAGCTGGCCCCCGCGGTCGCGGGCGACGAGGGCAGCGCCGCGATGGCGGTCGGTGCGGCGAACGGCCGCGCGACCCCCAATTCGCCCCGCTGGGCCGGGGTCGAGGCGAAGAACCCCATCAAGGGCTATATGACCAAGGTCCTGAACGGCGGCGACCCGGCGACCGAGGCGCGCAGGGCGTCGGGCCGGATCACCGACGTCCTGGACGTGGCGGGTCCGTGAGCTGAGCCGGGTCCTGACCTACGCGGCCGTACTGAGCGACAGCGCGAAGCGCCCTCTCTCGTCCGTCCACCAGTGGCTCAGCTTCAGCTCCGCGGCGGCGAGTTCGGAGCGTACGCCGTCCTCCCTGAACTTCGCCGAGATCTCCGTGCGGAGTTCCTCGCCCGCGGTGAAGTCGACCGCGAGGCCGAGCGTGGGGATCTTCACCGTCTGGTCGGCCCGCGCGCGCAGCCGCATCTCGATCCACTCGTGCTCGCGGTCCCAGACGGCCACGTGCTGGAAGGCCGCGGGGTCGAAGTCGGCCTCCAGCTCGCGGTTCATCACCGTGAGGACGTTCTTGTTGAAGGCGGCGGTCACCCCGGCCCCGTCGTCGTAGGCGGAGACGAGCACCGACTCGTCCTTCACCAGGTCCGTGCCGAGCAGCAGCATGTCGCCGGGGGAGAGGAGTCCGCGCACGGAGGCGAGGAACGCCGCGCGCTCCGTGGGCAGCAGGTTGCCGATCGTGCCGCCGAGGAAGGCGACCAGGCGCGGCCCGGGCGTGCCGGGCAGCGCGAGCCCGCGGGTGAAGTCGGCGATCAGCGCGTGCACGGAGAGCGAGGGGCGCTGGGCGAGGAGCGCGTTCGCGGCGCCGGTCAGCGCGCTCTCGCTGACGTCCACGGGGACGTAGGTGTCCAGGGTGGCCATGGCGTCGATGAGGTGACGGGTCTTCTCCGAGGAGCCCGAGCCCAGTTCGATCAGCGTCCGCGCGCCGGTGATCTCCGCGATCTCCGCGGCGCGGGTGACCAGGATCTCGCGCTCGGCGCGCGTCGGGTAGTACTCGGGCAGGGTGGTGATCTCCTCGAAGAGGGCGCTGCCGCGCGCGTCGTAGAACCACTTGGGCGGCAGCGTCTTGGGGGTGCGGCTGAGGCCGTGCAGCACGTCGGCGCGCAGCGCGGCGTCGGTGGCGTCCTCGGGAAGGGTCCGGGTCAGCAGGAACGGGCTCACGCGGTGGGCTCCTTGAGCGGGGTCAGCAGTACGTCGGTGCGGCTTGCGGCGAGCAGGGTGCGGTCGGGCACCTCGCGCCAGTGCGGATCGTCGTCGTAGGGCTCGGAGGCGACGACGGTGCGGCGGTCGGGCTCCGCGAGGTACCAGAGGGTGTCGCCCCAGGCGGTCGCGGCGACTGTGTCGCCGTTGGTGAGGAGGAGGTTGAGGCGCGATCCGGGGGCGGCGTCGGCGACCTCGATGACGGTGTCCGCGAGGGCCTGGCCCTCCTCGTCACCGGCCCGCAGCCGGTGCAGCACGAGCGCCCACACCAGCGCGGAGTCGCAGCGCGCCTCCATCGAGAGTAGTTCGGCGGCGGGCAGCCGGGCGGCGAGGGACGCCAGGGAACGCGGCCAGCCCGCGATCGCCCCGTTGTGGCTGAACAGCCAGGGCCCCGAGGCGAACGGGGCGGCCGCGGCCTCCCCGTCCGCGCCCCCGAGGGTCGCGTCCCGCACCGCGCCGAGCAGTGCCCCGGTGCGCACCACCCGGGACAGGTCGGCGAACGACTGGTCGCCCCAGATCGGCCCGGCGCGGCGGTAGCGGGCGGGCACCGGGTCTCCCTCGGCGTACCAGCCCACGCCGAACCCGTCGGCGTTGACGGTGCCGTGCCGCTGGCGCCGGGGCTCCCAGGACTGGCGGTACAGGCTGTGCGCGGGCTCCACGAGGAGACTGCCGAGCGGCTCGGGCGGGCCGAGGAAGGCGAGGTGACGGCACATCAGGCGGCCCCGGCGGGAGCGGCGTCGCGCGCCGTGCGGAACCCGGCGAAGATCTGCCGCCGCACCGGGTGGTCCCAGTTGCGGAACGTGCCGCGGCAGGCCACCGCGTCGACGGAGAAGGCGCCGCCGCGCAGCACCTTGTAGTCGCCGCCGAAGAACACGTCCGAGTACTCGCGGTAGGGGAACGCGGCGAAGCCCGGATAGGGCAGGAAGCCGCTGGTCGTCCACTCCCACACGTCACCGATCAACTGGCGTACGCCGAGCGGGGATTCGCCCGCCGGATAGCTTCCGGCGGGGGCGGGGCGAAGGTGGCGCTGGCCCAGGTTGGCCCGCTCGGGCGTGGGGTCCGCGTCGCCCCACGGGTAGCGCATGGAGCGGTCGGAGCCCGGGTCGTACCTGGCGGCCTTCTCCCACTCCTCCTCGCTGGGCAGCCGCCGCCCGGCCCAGCGCGCGAAGGCGTCTGCCTCGTACCAGCTGACGTGCAGGACCGGCTCGTCGGGCGGCACCTGCTCCACCGTCCCGAAGTGCCTGCGCAGCCACTGCCCGCCCTCGTGGCGCCAGAACAGCGGTGCGGTGAGCTGGTTCTGACGGACCATCGCCCAGCCCGCCGGTGTCCACCAGCGCATCTCGTCGTAGCCGCCGTCCTCGATGAAGCGCAGATAGGCGGCGTTCGTCACCGGTGTGGTGTCGATGAAGAAGGGCGGTACGAGACGGTGGTGGGCCGGTCGTTCGTTGTCCAGGGCCCAGGGCTCGGTCGAGGTGCCCATGGTGAACGGGCCGCCGGGCACCAGGACTTCGGCGGGCCCGGTGAAGGGCGCGTCGAGCGGTGCGGGGTCGGGCGCGGTGAGCGCCGTCGGGCCCGCGCGCAGCTGGTGCGTGATCAGCATCGTCTCGTCGTGCTGCTGCTCGTGCTGCGCGATCATGCCGAACGCGAACCCCGCGTCGGTGAGCGGGCTGCCGTGCAGCGGCGTCTTCTCCAGGACGTCGAGCGCGCGCCCGCGCACCTCGGCCGCGTAGTGGCGGGCCTCGGCGGGTGCGAGCAGCGGCAGGGCGGGACGCTCGGCGCGGGGGTGCTCGAAGGCGTCGTACAGCGGATCGATCTCGGGCCGCATGGCGTCGCGCCCGGCGACCGCGCGCAGCAGCCACTGCTCTTCCTGGTTGCCGATGTGCGCCAGGTCCCAAACCAGTGGCGACATCAACGGCGAGTGCTGCGCGGTGAGTTCGGCGTCCTCGACACAGGTGGTGAGGAGGGAGGTGCGGTCCCTGGCGGCGAGCAGCGCGGCGTGCGCGCGCTGCCGCAGGTCTTCGGGGTCGGCGGTGGGCCCTGTCATCGGCGGGCGTCCTTCCCGGGTGTGTCGTGACGTGTGTCGTGACGTGTGTCGTGAGGTGAGCCGTGAGGTGTGTCGTCAAGGGGGCGGGGGCCGGGCGCACCGCCGTGGCGCAGCGCGTCCAGGAGGTCGTCCGCGGGGCAGCGCCCGCGCGCCACGTACTGGGCGCCGTAGGTGACGACGGCGTCCCGGACGTCCGTGCTCACGCCCATCCGGGGCAGCGCGTCGGCCGCCGCGGCGAAGCAGGCGACGGCGGCCTCGCGCAGCTCGGCGTCGGCCGGGCCGTGCCGCGCCGCGTCCAGCCAGAGCGGGCTCTGCGGCGCGGCGGGCGAGCCGGGCGGACCGGCCCGCTCCGCGAGCGGCTTGACCGCGCGGTAGGCGGTCTCCGCGGCCTCCGGGTCGTCGAACAGCGCGGCGGTGACGGCGAGCGGCACGATCCAGCCGTCCTCGCCCGGCTGCGCGTCGACCATGCGCAGCTCCAGGTGGCCGCGCGGGCGCACCGGCGGGAACAGCGTGGTCAGGTGGTAGTCCAGGTCCTCGCGGGTGGGCGCTCTCGGCGCCTTCGAGCGGGTCCAGGCACGGAAGGTGAGGCCGTCCGGCACGGGCCAGGCGGTCTGCCCGGCGCTGTCGTCGAGGTCTCTGACGCACATGACGGGGGCGTCGAGCGCGTGCCGGGTCCAGGTCTCACGGGGCTCGCCGTCGAGCGGCGGCGCCCCCGACCTGCCGGGGGCGATGCCCGCCCAGATGGCCTGCCGGGTGGAGCGCCAGCCGGTGCCGCGGCCGTCCTGCAGCGGGGAGTTGGCGAACGCCGCGACCAGGACGGGCCCGAGCAGATGCGCGAGGCGCCAGCGCCGCGCGTAGCCGAGCGGTCCCGGCTCCTCGTGCCCGGCGTCCAGGCAGATCTGCACGGACGCGGTCGAGCACATCATGCGGCGGCCGGAGGGGCCCGCCCGGTCGAAGCAGGACTCCATGGCGTCGTAGCGCGGCTCGTGCAGGATCCTGGCCGGTGGCCGCCACGGGTCGGCGCCGAAGCCGCTGAGGGTGAGCTGGTGGGAATGTAACGCGTCGCGGACGACGCGGAGATCGGCCCGCATGGCCGAGATGCACTCCATCAGGGACGGGGCGGGAAGCGAGCTGAGCTCCAGCTGGCCGCCGGGTTCGACGGTGATGAGCGA
This sequence comes from Streptomyces kanamyceticus, assembly GCF_008704495.1. NCBI lineage: Bacteria > Bacillati > Actinomycetota > Actinomycetes > Kitasatosporales > Streptomycetaceae > Streptomyces > Streptomyces kanamyceticus. The sequence continues at coordinate 698,695 of NZ_CP023699.1, read as the reverse complement.
GTGCAGGGGCAGGGCCCGCAGTGCGGCGTAGGCCGCTTCGAGGCGGGCGGTGGGAACGGTCTTGTGCGGCAGGCCCGGTTCGTGGACGAGCCATTCCAGTTCGACACCGGTGGTGCGAGGCGGCCCGGTCTTGAAGCAGATGCCACGGACCAGCGCCTCCACTTCGGCCTCGGTCACCGTGTCCAGGGCCCGGGTGCGCGCTGGTGTGTCGTGCGGCCTACAGTCTCCCTCTGGCATGCCGGGGGGTCCTTCCTGTCGATGGTGCTCGTCATACCCAAAACCCTCGCGGGCCTTCGCACAAGAGTGCCCCTAAGACCGTTTTCGCGCCGGGAATTGAGTTGTGCCACCCGCCACGCGGAGCTCACCATGCGTTCATGAACGACAACGGGGCGCGGACATGAGCGCCCGGCTGCGCGCACAGGCGCAGGAGACGGAACAGATCGTCGCGGCGGGGGAGTACACCGCGGCGAGCGGGCGCACGGTGGCGATCGCCGACGCCGTGGCCGCGGCCCGCGAGGGAACCCGGATGTACGGTCCTGGGCCGGTGGACCTACCGCCGCGCCCGCCCGTGCCCACCCGCTTCGAGGTCACGGCCGAGAGCAGCCTGGCGGCGGCCCGCAGGCTCGTCGGCGCCGCGGACTCCCCGGTCGCCGTGCTCAACTTCGCGTCCGCGCGCAATCCCGGCGGCGGGTACCTGAACGGCGCCCAGGCACAGGAGGAGGCGCTGTGCCGCGCCTCCGCGCTGTACACCTGCCAGCTGCGGGCCCGCGCGTTCTACGACCACCACCGCGCGGAGCGCGATCCCTTCTACAGCGACCGCGTCGTGTACTCGCCCGGCGTCCCCGTCTTCCGCGACGACCGCGGGGACCTGCTCGACACGCCGTACACGGTCGGCTTCCTCACCTCCGCCGCGCCGAACGCCGGAGTGATCAGGCGTCAGACGCCCGAGCGCGCCGGACTGATCCCCGCGGCCGTCGCGGCGCGCGCGGAGCGCGTCCTGGAGACGGCCGCCGCCCGCGGCCACCACCGCCTGGTGCTCGGCGCGTGGGGCTGCGGCGTCTTCATGAACGACCCGGCGCACGTCGCGGGCGCGTTCAAGGAGCTGCTCGGCCGGGGCGGCCGGTTCCACGGATACTTCGCGCACGTCGTGTTCGGGGTGCTCGACCGCACGACCGGCGCGGTGACCCGCGGCGCCTTCCAGACGGCGTTCGCGGACGAGGCCGCGGCGGCTCAGCGCCAGCCGTAGCGCTCCCGCAGACGGCGTACGACGAGGTCGAACCGCATCCGGTCGAGCGCGGCCGCCTCACGCCGCATGCCTTGCTCGTGCAGCCGGAGCACCCGGTCGATGTCCACCCACGATTCGCGTCCCTCGCGGTCCCACGGACCGCTGCCGATCGGCAACCACTCCCGGTCCCCCGCGTGGCGCTTGCTCGACAGCTGCACGGCCAGCAGCGTGCCCGCCGCCTCACGGGCGACGACGAGAACCGGGCGGTCCTTGCCGCGCCCGTCGTTCTCCTCGAACGGCACGAACGTCCAGACGATCTCACCGGGATCGGGGTCGCCGTCGTGCTCGGGCGCGTACTCGGTGCGCACCCGGCCCACCCGGTGCGGCGCGACCTCGGTGGTCGCGGTGGCGCCGGAGCGCCCCGGCGACGCGGACATGTGCGGATCATCGATGGAAGCAGTCACACGGGTCACCGTAGGACCTGTCCGGCCCAATCCGCTGAGCGGGTCCGCCCGATGACCCGCAGGCTCGGGGCATGCTGCTTCGACACCCGCGCCACGCCCGCGCCCTCGTCGTCCTCGCCGTCGCGGGCTCCGCGCTCGCCGCCGTCCCCGCCGCCACCGGCTCGTCCCCGCCGCCCGCGCACGCCGCACCGCCGCCCCGCACCGCCTCCGCCTGGCTGCCGTACTGGAACCAGGACGCCGCCTTCAAGAGCGCCCTGCGCCACAAGGACCAGCTGCACACCGTCAGCCCCTTCTGGTACCAGGCCAAGTCCGCCGGGCGTGTCGCCGCGCACTCCGGCGCGGGTGAGCGGCGTGTCGTGGACGGATTGCACCGGGCCGGCATCAAGGTCGTGCCGACCGTCATGGAGACCATGGCACCCGGGGCCCTCGCCGCCGTCGTCACCGACCCGGGCCACCGCGCCACCCACATCAAGGAACTGCTCAAAACCGTGCGCCTCGGCGCCTACGACGGCCTCGACCTCGACTACGAGACCATCGCGCCGACCGGCGACGCCGTGTACAAGAAGGTCCGCGACGGCTACGCCACGATGGTCACCGACCTCTGCCGCCAGCTGCACGCCCTGCGCAAACAGTGCGTCATCACGGTCTCCCCGAAGACCGCGGGCACCGGCCGCGTCTGGGACTACCGGCGGCTCGGCGCGGCCGCCGACCGGCTGCGCGTCATGGCGTACAACCTGCACTGGGCGGAGGGCGGCCCAGGACCGCTCTCCACGCCCGCCTGGTACGAGGAGATCCTGCGCCGCGCCACCGCCGAAGTGCCGCGCCGCAAGCTGGAGATGGGGCTGCCCGCCTACGGCTGGGACTGGGCCGTCGGCAAGCGGGACCGGGCCAGGCACGTCACCTCCGTCGAGGCGGAGGCGCTGCGCCGCAAGGTCGGCGCGCCCTACCGCATCGACCCCGCCTCCAGCACGCCCCACTTCACGTACAAGGAGGGCGGGACACGCCGGACGGTCTGGTATCAGGACGCGCGGGGCACGGCGGCGCACCTGCCCGCGCTGCGCAGATACCGGGTCACCAACACCGTCCTGTGGGCACTGGGCTTCGAGGACCCGGGGCTCTGGCGGGTCCTCGCCCGCGGCTGAACCGCCTCACGGCGCCGGTGCCGTGTCCGGGACCGGCGTCGGCCACCGCTCGTACCAGCGCTGGTCGGCCTCCAGCTGCGCGGCGAGCGAGATCAGGAGCGGCTCGCTGCCCGCGGGCCCGAGCAGCTGCGCGCCCACGGGGAGGCCGCCGGGGGTGTGTCCCGCGGGCACGTTGACGCCCGGCCAGCCGAGGACGTTCCACGGCCACGCGTACGGGCAGGCGGCGATCATCGCCCGGTCGGTGCGCAAGCCGTTCATGGTGGCCAGGGCGCCGACGCGCGGCGGGGGAGTGGCCGTCGTCGGCGCGATCACCACGTCGTACGTCGAGAAGACTGCGCCCACCCTGCGGTGCAGCGCCACCTCGGCGCGCCGCGCAAGCCGCAGCGGGGCGCCGCCCAACAGCCGCCCCATGCGGGCCGCTTCGCGGGTGCGCGGGTCCAGGAGCGAGGGATCGGGGACGTGCCGCGTCCACTCGGCGATGCCCGCCGTGGCGCGCGGCACGAAGGCGAGCCCGATCTGGCCGTAGCGCGGATCGGCGGCCGCCACGTCGTGCCCGAGCGCGGCGAGCCGCTCCGCGAGCGCCACCACCCGGTCCCGCACCACGGGGTGCAGCCGCTTGGGCGTCGCCGTGAACGGCATGCGCAGGGAGAGCGCGATGCGCAGCCGCCCCGGATCGCGCGTCGCCGCCTCCGCGGCGCGCACGGCGGGCGGCCGGTGCAGATCGCCCGCGTGGCTGCCGCTCGCCGCGTCGAGGAGCAGGGCGGCGTCCGCGACGGTCCTGGCCAGCGGGCCGTTGACGGTGATGCCCTGGAACGCCTCGGCCCACGGCCACGTCGATATCCGCCCGCGCTGCGGCTTGATCCCCACCAGATGCGTCCAGGCCGCGGGGATGCGCACCGAGCCCGCGCCGTCCGAGCCGAGCGCGGCGGGCACGAGCCCCGCGGCGACCGCGGCCGCCGAGCCGCCCGAGGAACCGCCGGGCGTGTGCCCGGTGTTCCACGGATTGCGGGTGTCGCCGAACCCGGGCCCCTCGGTGAACGGCCACTGCCCCAGTTCACAGCTGTTCGTCTTGCCGACGAGCACCGCCCCGGCCGCCCGCAGCCTGCGCACCGCCTCGGAGTCCTCGGACTTCGGCGGGAAATCGCCCCTGCACCCGAACGCGGTCGGCTCGCCCGCGATGTCCATGTCGTCCTTCACGGCCAGCGGCACCCCGAGCAGCGGCCGCCCGGGGAAGGGGCCGCCCGCCGCCAACTCCCGGTCGGCGGCGTCCGCCTCGGCGAGCGCGGCCTCGGCCCGCACCAGCTTGAAGGCGTTCAGGACGGGCTGCGCCGCCTCGATCCTGGCCAGCGTCCGCTCGGTCAGCGCACGCGAGGACACCTCTCCCTCGGCCAGCGCGCGGGCGGTGCGCGCCAGGCCGTCGGCACGGTCGGCAGTCATGTGGGGGGCACCTTCGTTCGACGACGGGTGCCCGCACGTTAACCGGCGAGTAGGGCAACGGGGAATGCGCACAGGGAAGTTGTGCGCCGAGCTCCGCCCGCCCGCGCCCCGCCGCCCGCCTGCGGGCGCCCCTGATCGGTCTGCGAAGATGCCCATGTCATGGTGCACATACCGAACCAGCAGCCAGCGCAGCGCTCCGTGCCGACGAGCGCCGACGTCGCACGCCTGGCGGGGGTCTCCCGCGCCACCGTGTCGTACGTCCTCAACAACACCAGCGCCGTCCGCATCAGCGAGCCCACCCGCCGCCGTGTCCACGACGCGGCCAGGGAGCTGGGGTACGTCCCGCACGCCGCCGCCCGCAGCCTGCGCGCCGGGCACAGCCGCATGGTGCTCATGCCCACGTCGGAGATCCCGATGGGCCTCCTGTTCAGCACGTTCTTCAACGAGCTGCAGTGGGCGCTCAGCCGCCTCGACTACACCGTCGTGCAGTACGCGAGCCTCGGCATGACCGGCGAGGACGCCGCGCGTGCCTGGGCCGAGCTGCGCCCGGTCGCCGTCCTCGCGCCCGACGCGTCAGCGCTCGGACCCCGGGGCGTGACGGTCCTCAAGCGCTCGGGTGCCAAGGCCGTCTTCACCCTCGGACCGCAGCGCGTGGAGGGCGCGCACGCGCTCCTGATGGACGGACGCAGGGTGGGCAGGGCCGCCGCGCTGCACTTCCTGGCGCGCGGACGGCGCCGCATCGGCGCGATCGTCCCGACGGAGGCCGGTCTCGAGATGTTCTGGCAGCCGCGGGTGGCCGGCCTGCGCGAGACGGTCGAGGCCACCGGGACCCACGGCGCCACCGTCACCGAACTCTCCCTCGGCTACAGCGAGGAATCGGCCGCGCGGCTCGCGGCCCGCTGGCGCGACCTCGGCGTCGACGCCGTCTTCGCGTACAACGACGAGTACGCGATGCTGCTGATGCGGGCGTTGCAGGACGAAGGCATCGACGTGCCGGGCGACACGGCCGTCATCGGCTCCGACGACCTGATGCTCGGCAGGCTCCTGCGGCCCCGGCTCAGCACCGTCCGCATCGACCTGCCGTCCGGGCGCAGCCTCGCCGAACTCGTCGACCGCGTGGTGCGCGACCCGGGGGCCGAACCCGAGGTGCACGACGTCCTCGGCGCGGACGTCGTGCACCGCGAGTCCAGCTAGCCGCTCACTGCTCCTGCTGCTTGGCCTGCTCCTCGGCGACCTGGCGGCGGACCTCGTCCATGTCCAGCTTCCGTGCCTGGCCGATGACGTCCGTCAGGGCCTCCGCGGGGAGCGCGCCGGGCTGGGCGAACACCGCGACCTGATCACGGATGATCATCAGGGTCGGAATGGACTGGATGTTGAACGCGGACGCCAGCTCGGGCTGGGCCTCCGTGTCGACCTTGGCGAAGACCAGGTCGGGGTTGGCCTCAGCGGCCTTCTCGTAGACGGGGGCGAACTGACGGCACGGCCCGCACCACGACGCCCAGAAGTCGATCAGGACGAATCCGTTGTCCGTGACCGTCTGGTCGAAGTTCTCCTTGGTGAGCTCCACGGTCGAGCTGCTCATGGTGTTCCCTACTTCCTGATATCGGGCGTAGCCGCTGTGCACAACCGCCGGAGGGACGGACGTATTCCGACCGTCCCGCGCGCGGGAGCCCCCGCGCGCGATACCGGGGCGTTCCGCGCGCGTACCCGTGTGGCCACGGCGCACACCTGCGGAGAGACTGTCCTTATGACGGATGCCATCACGTACGACGTAGTAGTCATCGGAGCGGGCCCCGTGGGGGAGAACGTCGCGGACCGGGCCAGGGCCAACGGGCTCAGCGCCGCGATCGTGGAGAGCGAGCTCGTGGGCGGGGAGTGCTCGTACTGGGCGTGCATGCCGAGCAAGGCGCTGCTGCGCCCCGTGATCGCCCGCGCCGACGCCCGCCGCACCCCCGGCCTGCGCCAGGCCGCGCGGGGCCCCCTCGATACGGCGGAGGTCCTCGCGCACCGCGACGACTACACCTCGCACTGGAAGGACGACGGCCAGGTCGGCTGGCTGGAGGGCGTGGGCGTCGACCTGTACCGCGGGCACGGCCGCATCGCGGGCACCCGCAAGGTCACGGTCACCGGCCAGGACGGCGCCGAGCGGACCCTGGAGGCCCGCCACGCGGTCGCCGTCTGCACCGGCACCCGCGCGGCGCTGCCCGATCTGCCGGGGCTCGCCGACGTCAAGCCCTGGACCAGCCGCGAGGCGACCAGCGCCGACCGGGTGCCGGGGCGGCTGCTCGTGGTGGGCGGGGGAGTCGTCGCCGTGGAGATGGCCACGGCCTGGCAGGCGCTCGGCTCCGAGGTGACGGTCCTGGTGCGCGGCGGCGGCCTGTTGCCCCGCATGGAGCCGTTCGCCGGTGAGCTGGTGCGCGAGGCCCTCACCGAGGCGGGCGCGCTGATCCGCGACGGCGTCTCCGTGACGGCCGTGCGCCGCGATAACGGCACCGTACGGGCGACCCTGGACGACGGCGAGACCCTCGAAGCCGACGAGATCCTGTTCGCCACGGGACGCGCGCCGCGCACCGACGACATCGGCCTGGAGACGGTGGGCCTCGCCCCCGGCTCGTGGCTGTCCGTCGACGAGAGCCTGCGGGTGGAGGGCAGCAGCTGGCTGTACGCGGTGGGCGACGCGAACCACCGTGCGCTCCTGACCCACCAGGGCAAGTACCAGGCCCGCGTCGCGGGGGCCGCGATCGCCGCCCGCGCCCAGGGGGTGCCGCTCCTGGAGACCGACCGCTGGGGCGCCCACGCGGCCACCGCCGACCGCGCCGCGGTCCCCCAGGTCGTCTTCACCGACCCGGAGGCGGCGTCGGCGGGCCTGACCCTCGCCGAGGCGGAGTCGGCGGGTCACCGCGTCCGCGCCGTCGACTACGACATGTCGGGCGTCGCGGGCGCGGGTCTGTACGCCGACGGCTACCGCGGCAAGGCCCGCATGATCGTCGACCTCGACCGCGAGATCCTCCTCGGGGTCACGTTCGTCGGCCCCGGCGTGGGCGAACTCATCCACTCGGCGACCGTCGCGGTGGCGGCCGAGGTCCCGATCGACCGGCTCTGGCACGCGGTCCCCGCCTACCCGACGATCAGCGAGGTGTGGCTGCGGCTGCTCGAGACGTACCGGGGCTGAGCGGCCAGGGGCGGCACGGTCAGACCGCCAGGGCCTGGTGGTTGGTCCACACGACCTGGTACGGGTACTTCGCCTGCCACCTGGTCCGGAAGTCGTTGAGCGGCTGATATCCCGTCAGGCGCTCAAGGGTGGCCAGGTCCTTGCAGCGCAGTTCGGCGATGCCGCTGGAGACGAAGACGGGGGCGTTCGCGTCGTCGGGCAGGGGCAGATGCGGCTTGTGGTCGACGCTCAGGGCGAGCCCGGAGCCCATCACCACGTCGCGCAACTCGGCGTAGAACGCGTCCTGTTGGGCCTTGGGCATGGTGCCGGGGAACGAGAAGACCAGGGTGTGGACGACGGTGGCGTCGGCGTCGGGCCGCGCGGTGGTGGCGGCCCGTGCGGCGGCGGTGGTTGCCGTCTGGGCGCCGACCGCCAGCGCGGCGACTCCGGTGGCCTTGAGGAAGGAGCGGCGGCCGAGTCCGCCGCGGGATATGGGCGCGGTGGGGTCCTGCGTCATGGGATGTCTCCGGAATGCGGTGCGGTGAGCGAGTGGTGTGGGTGTGGCTGGTGGCACGGGAGAGGCGCCTCCCTCTCGCCGTCGATGACGCGTGCCGGTCATCGGCCGAACAAGACGGAGGCGCCTCAGTGGTGAATTCGGGGCTGGAGCCGCGGACTCAGACCGTCAGCTTCTCGTGGTTCACCCAGATCACCTTGTACGGGTACTTCGCCTGCCACTTGTCGCGGAACTTGCCGAGCTCCGGGTAGCCGGTGAGCTTCTGCAGCGTGGGCAGGTCCTTGCAGCTGATCTCGGCGATCGCGCTGGAGACGAAGACGGGGGCGTAGTCGTCGTCCGGCAGGCGCAGGTGCGGCTTGTGGTCGATCTTCTCGGCCAGGCCGGAGCCGAGGATGACGTCGTCCATCTCGACGAAGAACTGGTTCCGCTCCGCGTCCGACATCGCGTCGGAGAAGGAGAAGACCAAGGTGTGGATGATCATTTTCGCCTCTGAACCTCTGGGGTGTGGTCAGTTCTCATGTGCCGTCACAAATGATCCTCAGCCGTACTCAAGGAGTACTAAAGGAAGGAGTGCTACAGGAAGTCCGGCGGGATGGACGCCTCCAGCGCGTGCAGATGCGAGTTGATCGGGCCGACGCCCTCCACCCGCAGCCCCGCCCGCTCGATCAGCGCGGTCACGCCCTTCTTCGTGTGGCGCTTGCCGTTGGTGTTGAGCAGGAACAGCAGGTCGATCCCCGTCGCGTAGCGGATCTCCGGGCTGTCGTCCACGAGGTTGGTGATCAGTACGATGCGGCTGTCGGGGCGACCCGCCCGTGCGGCGTTGCGCAGCGCCGTCACCGTCTGGTCGTCGCCCCACTCCAGGATGCTCTTGAAGAGGTAGACGTCGGCCTCCACCGGCACCTCCTTGAGGCAGTCGCCCGCCATGACCCGCGCCCGCGAGGCCAGCGTGCCGTCGGGGCGCAGCCGCGGGTCCGGCGCGGCCACGGCGGCGGGCAGGTCGACCAGGACGCCTTCGAGGGCCGGGTTCCGCTCCAGGAGGGTGGCGAGCGTGAAGCCGCGGCCGCCGCCGATGTCCGCCAGGGTGCGTACGCCGTCCAGGTCGAGGCGCTCCGCGACCGCGTCCGACGCCAACCGGCTCAGCTCGGTCTGAGACTTGTTGAACACCTCGGTCGACTCGGGCCACTCCCGGTGCAGATGCGTGAAGAAGTCCGCGCCGTACTCCTCCTCGAAGTGGCCCTTGCCCGTGCGGACCGCCTTCTCCAGGCGCGGCCACAGCTCCCAGGTCCAGGGCTCGGTGACCCAGAGCACCCAGAACTTCAGGCTCTCGGGGTGGTCCTCGCGCAGCAGCCGGGACGCGGGGGTGTGGACGTGCCCCGCCGCGGTCTCGGTGAAGACGCCGTACTGCCTCAGCGTGCGCAGCAGCCGCTCCAGGACGTCCGGGTCGACCTTGAGGGAACGCGCCAACTGCGCTGTCGTGGCGGGCTCTTCGCCCAGTTCGTCGGGTACGCCGACCCGTACCGCGGCCCGCAGCGCCGCCGTGCCCGCCGAGGCGAGGGACAGCTCCCGCAGCACGGTCATGGGGACTGGCCCCTGCCCGCCGTCCGCGCCCCGCTCGCCCCGATCGGTTCGAATGATCGTCATCCACGCCTCCGCAGTCAGGAACCGCACTGATCCGCACGGCCCGGTGGCCGCCGACCCCTTCGACCCTGCGGACGCGCCCTCAGGCGACACTCAAGTCCGGCTAACCAACGGGCGCTTGACATGGTCTTGAGCGCGGCCCGGCACCGTGCCGGGTATGCAGCGAAGTGATCTCTCCGGCGTCTGGCGCCTCGTCGCCTTCGACGACCTCGGTTCCGGCGGCGAACGACTAGAGGGCCCGCTCGGGCCCGACCCCCGCGGCCTGCTGATCTACAGCACGGACGGGCACATGTCCGTGAGCCTCATGCGGACCGCCGCGTCGACCCGGCCCCCCTCGACGCCCGTGCCGCTCGACTTCATGGGGTACGCGGGCACCTGGCGGATCGACGGGGACCGGGTGGTGCACCGGGTCGGCATCACGCACACACCTCGGCTGAAGGACAAGGACGAGGTGCGTGAAGTCCACCTGGAAGGCGGCCACTTGAGCCTCTTCGGCACCGTGCCCGCGGGTGACCGGCAGCTGCGCAGGGTGCTGGAGTGGAACCGGGCCGGTGAAGGGGTGTGACCACGACGACCGGCCCGATCACCTTGCGGGGCCTGAGTGACCTGAGCGGCCTGACCGACCTCGCCGCCGCGCACGCGCCCGAGGCCGACCGGGCACGCCGTCTGACCCCCGACGTGCTGACCGGACTGCTCGGCGCCGGATTCGCCCGGCACTTCGTACCGGCCCGGCACGGCGGAGCCGAAGGCACCTTCACCGACCTGGCCCGCGCGGTGCGCACCGTCGCGACCGGCTGTGTGTCGGCCGCCTGGGTCGGTCTCATCTACGCGACGGCGGGCCGCATGGCCGCCTTCCTGCCGGACGCGGGACAGGCCGAGCTGTGGGCCGAAGGGCCCGACGCCGCGGTGTCCAGCGCCCTGCGCCCCTCGGGCCGCGCCACCCTCTCCGGCGACGTGTGGACCGTGACCGGACGGTGGGACTTCCTCAGCGGCGTCGACTTCGCCGACTGGGCGCTGCTGTGCGTCGCCGGGGACGACTGCGCGGGCGAACCGGCCGACGGGGTGCGGTACTTCGCGGTGCCGCGCGCGGCCTGGACCGTCGAGCACACCTGGCACCCCACCGGAATGCGCGCCACGGCCAGCGACTCGGTGCACGTCGAGCAGGTGCGGGTGCCCTGCTCCCGGTCGTTCGGGCACAGCGCGCTCATGTCCGGCAGCGACGACCCGGACGCGGCCGCCTGCTACCGGGCGCCCTTGCAGGGCAGCGGCCCGCCGCTGTTCGTGGCGCCCGCGCTCGGCGGCGCGACGCGGGCACTGACCGCGTGGGCCGGTGGGCGCGCGAAGCGCGACGCCACCGCGCGCCTCGCCCTCACCCGCGGCAGCGCGGAACTCGACATCGCCCGGCTGCTCCTGGACCGCTCCGTGGCCGCCGCCGACGAACCCGGCATGTCCCGGGAGGCCGTCGCCCGCGTCCTGCGCGACGCGGCGGTGGCGGCGCGGCTCGTCAGGGACGCCGTCGACCGGGTGGTCGACCTCTCGGGCTCGGCGATGCTCTCCGAGGCCGACCCCTTGCAGCGGGCCTGGCGCGACGTACGCACCGCGACCGCGCACGGCGCCCTCGACCTGGACCGAAGCAGCACACAGTACGTACGCGACATCTGGGGATGGACACATGACTGAACCCCTGCACACGGGGACCACCACGCGCAGCGACATCGTGGTGATCGGCGCCGGTCACAACACGCTGATCGCCGCCGCGTATCTGACCCGCGCCGGCCTCTCGGTGACCGTGGTCGAGGAACAGGACGAACCGGGCGGCGGCACCTCCACCCATGAGGTGACCCTGCCGGGCTTCCACGACGACCTCGCGTCGACCTTCCACATGTACGCCCAGCTCAACCCCGCAGTGGGCGGTGACGAACTGGGCCTGGTCGCCGAATACGGACTGCGCTACGTCGCCCCCGACCCGGCCCTGCTCTCCTGCGCGGACGAGGGCGAACCGCTCGTCATGGAGCGGAGCGTCGAGGCGACGGCGGCGGCCATCGGGCGCTACAGCGCGGCGGACGCGCGGGCCTTCCGGGAGCTGGTCACCTCCTACGAGCCGCTGCTCGCCGAACGCGTCCGGCGCTCGGCGGTGCCGCCCGGCACGCTCCCCGACAACGACGCGTCGCGGCAGCTGGACGCGCTCGCCGCCCGGGACGGCTACAGCGTCGTCCACGAGACCTTCGCCGACGACCGCACCCGCGCCCTGCTCCTCGGCTTCGCCTCGGCGATCGGTGACCTGAGCCTGCCGGGATCGGGTTTCGTGCCCGCGGAGTTCGCGCTGCTCCTGACGCGGATCTCCGGCGTCACCCCGATCGGCGGCTCGGCCGCGCTGCCCCGCGCGCTCACGGCGTGCGTCGAGGCCGGTGGCGGCCGCGTCCTGTGCGGACGGCGGGTCGAGCGGATCGTGGTGGAGAACGGGCGCGCCGCGGCGGTGCTCACCACCGGCGGCGAACGCTTCGAGGCGGGCCGGGCGGTGCTGTCCGGAGCGCACGTGACGCAGCTCGCCGGACTCCTTGGCCCGGACGTGCGGCTGCCGTCCGAGTTCGACGCGCTGCGCGGCTGGCGCAACGGCGGCTCGGTGTTCCAGGTCCATCTCGCCCTGCGCGAGGCGCCGTTCTTCGCCGCGCCCGGCGGCCCGCTGCGGCCCGTCACCGCGACCATCGGCACAGCGGCGGGTCTCGCGGCGCAGTGGCACGACATCGCGGCGGGCACACTGTCGGGCGACGACCGCATGACGGTCGCGCTCGCACCGTCGGTGGTCGACCCCGGCAGGGTGCCCGAAGGGCGCGCGTCGGTCCGGCTCTTCACCTACGCCCCGTACCGCCTGAACGGCGATCCCGCGCGCTGGGACGCGGAGAAGGAGGGGTACGCCGATCAGCTGGTGGCCGCGTACGCGCGCAAGGTCACCGGGTACGAGCCGGGGGACGAACTCGCCCGCTCGGTGCACACCCCCGTGGACCTCGCCGCGATGAACCGGCACTTCGTCGACGGCGGCTACATGGGCGGCGCGATGGTCCCCGACCAGCTCGGCGTCAACCGCCCCGTCAAGGGCTGGAGTTCGTACCGCATGCCGGTCCCCGGGCTCTACCAGACCGGGGCCTGCACGCACACCGGCGGCGGAGTGAGCGGCTGGCCGGGACGCAATGCCGCGCGGGCCCTCCTGGCGGACCTCGGCATCGACCCGGGCACGGTCATGCGGGACCCGAAGGACGTGGAGCTGCCGACCTGGGCGTAGCAGGGGGCCGGGTCCCCGCGCTAGCGGGAGTCCGGCTGCCAGTCCTGGACGAGGAGTCCGAGCACGACCTCGTCCAGGAACTCGCCCATCACCCAGGCCGCGGAGCGCAGCACGCCCTCGCGCACGAAGCCGTTGCGCTCGGCGGCGCGCAGCATCGCGGCGTTGTCCGCCAGCGTCTCGATCTGCAGCCGCCGCAGGCCGCGTACGACGAAGGCGTAGTGGCTCAGGACCGCGACCACGTCGGTGCCGTAGCCCTTGCCGCGGGCGGCGGGACGCAGCCCGAGCCCGATGTGCGCCGACCGGTTGTGGGTGTCGATGCTCCACAGCGTCGCGGTGCCGACCAGTGTGCCGCCGTCCAGCTCGACCACGGAGAAGGAAGCGTGGCCCTGCTCCTTGTCGTCCACCACGTACTCCGCCCTCTTCGAGCCGGGCGTGATGGGCCGCCACGGTCCGTCGTCGGAGCGCGAGTAGTTGACCACGTCGTCGTAGAGCTCGGCCTGTAGGACCGGAATGTCCGCCTCGTGCCGGGCCCTGAGCCCGACTGCGCTGCCTCTGAGCATGCGAGATTCCTATCCGAACCGGCTGACGGGCGGCAAACCAATATCCGGCGCCCGCTCTCAGCCGTCGGTGCGGGGCCCCACCGTGTGCCGCAGGCTTCCGAGGCGTTCGATCTCGATGACGACCTCGTCGCCGGGGTTCAGGAACTCGCCGATGGCCATCCCGACACCGGCCGGTGAGCCGGTCAGGATCACGTCGCCGGGCAGCAGCGTCATGTCCTTGGCGGCGACCGAGAGCAGCTCCTTCACGGGCCTGATCATGTCGCCGGTGGTGGAGTTCTGTTTGAGTTCCCCGTTGACCGCCAGGGTGATGCCCAGGTCCTGCGGGTCTTCGACGAACCAGCTCGGGACGATGCCGGGACCCAGGGGGCAGAAGCCGTCGAGGGACTTGGTGCGCAGCCAGTCGAACTGGAACGGCGGTCCCACCGCCTCCGGACGCCGCAGCGCGTCCCGGGCGGACAGGTCATTGGCGATGGTGTACCCGGCGATGTAATCCGGTGCCTCCTCCGGGCTAAAACCCTTGCCCGCGCGGCCCACCACGACGGCCAGTTCCGCCTCCCAGTCGAGCTGCCGCCCCTCGCCCCGGGGGTAGGGGACGGCGTCGCCGGGACCGATCACCGTGGTCCGCGGCGTCTTGCCGAAGAAGTACGCCTCGGCGGGCTCCGCGCGCTTCTCCACGCCCATTTCCTCCAGATGGCCGTAGTAGTTGGCGCCCGCGCACAGCACCTTGGAGGGGTAACTCAGCGGCGTGCGGAGCTCCGCGCCGGGCACGGCGGTGGCGGGGTCGGGCCGCCAGCCGCGCAGGGTGTCGCCGACCCGCCGCCAGTCGCCGATGATGTCGAGGAGCGGGGTGTCGGCGAGGGCGCCGGGCGCGGCGTGGACCGTGCCCGCCGCGGTGCGGACGCCGGTGCGGGGGAGCGGCTGCTCGGGGGTCCCGTAGGTCACCAACGACCAAGGTTCACTGGGCACTTCGGCGTACTCCTTCGTGGGTTTCGACGTGGCTGTCACGGGGTGGGCTCGGTGTTCTCGGTGAACTCGGCGGGGCGCAGCGGGCACCAGACGGTGGAGGGCACGTCCTGCCAGTCCCGCGGCTGCCAGTTCTCCGTGATCTGGTCCATGTCGAGGAAGTACTCGACCCAGCTGCCCCACGGATCACGGATGTAGTGGAAGAGGTTGGAGCCGAAGGTGTGACGGCCCAGGCCCCAGCCGAGAGCACTGCCCCGGTCGGCCAGGCCCCGGGCGCCGAGCACGATCTCGTCGACGCTGCCCACTTCCCAGCTGGAGTGGTGCAGACCGGGATGGGTGCTCTGGACGAACCCGAAGACGTGGTGGTCACCGGGGCCGCAGTTCATGAACGTCACCACGCCCGGCACCCGGTCGGAGAGCCCGAGCCCCAGCGTCCGGCCGTAGAACCGCTCGGAGGCGGCCACGTCCGGCGAGAAGATCAGCATGTGTCCCAGGCGCCGGGGCCTGGTGGGCGCGTCGGCGGTCAGCCAGCGCGCGACGTCCTTGCGCCGGTAGTCGCCGGGCACGTTCATCGCGGGCGCGTCGGCCGTCGGCGCGGGCAGCGGCGGCTGTTCGCGCACGGTGACGAGGGTGCCGTGCGGATCACGGAACCACAGACCGGCCGCCACCTCGTCGGGGAGCCCTTGCGCCACGTCGCGCGCGGGCGCGTCCTCCAGGCGTACGCCCTCCTTCTCCAGATGCCGCCGCATCCGGGGCAGGTCACCGGGCGCGACCCCGAACGCGATGTGCTGGAGGCGTTTGTCGGGCCCTTCCGTCAGCAGTGTGCGGTCCAGATCCTGGGCGTCGCAGCGCACGGCGAGAACAGAGCCGTGTGCGGAGACGGAGAGGCCGAAGTCCTCGTAGAACTTTCCTCCCCTGCTCAGGTCGGGTACCTGGAGACCGTAATGGAGGAGGCTGGAAACCCGCATGGCACACTCCTTTCGTACTCAGGGGCAGGTGCGAGACTCCGCTCGATTTCCCGCCGCAGAATTTGCAGTTCCTGACACGGCTCAAGACCTATCTGCTCGGCCATGGAACGATGCAGACGCTGATACACCTCAAGGGCTTTGTCGCGGCGCCCGCTGCGCCGCAGAGCTTCCATGTAAGAGCCGTGCAGATTCTCGTCGAAGGGATACTCGGCGGTCAGTTCGGCCAATTCGGCGAGAAGGAACTGATGGTGCCCCAGGTGGAGTTCGGCCTGGATGCGCAAGGCGCGCGCGGCCGACCGGGACTGCTCGAGTCCGGCGATCTCGGCGCGCAGGGGCGAGCCCTGGTCGACGTCGGAGAGCGGAGCGCCGCGCCACAGTCCCTCCGCCTGGCGAAGGAGCCCCACCGCCAGGTTCCGCTCGCCGTCCCGCAGGGCGCGGCGCCCGGCGAGCACCAGGTCGTGGTACTGGGTGAGGTCGAAGTCGCAGGTCTCCGTGTGGAACACGTACCCCTTGTTCTTCGTCAGGAGCAGCTCGGTCCTGACGTCGGGGCCGTGCAGGCCGAGCGCGATCGACAGGCTTCTGCGGATGTTGAGGACATAGGTCTGCAGCGCGGTGATCGCGGTCTTCGGCGGCCGCTCCGGCCACAGTTCGTCGATCATGGTGCTGATGGGCACGACCCGACCGGAATTCATCAGGAGCAGCGCGAGCAGCTCCCTTTCCTTGGGGGCGGTCGGTGTCGGTATCGAATCGCCGGAACGCAGGTGCAGCGGCCCCAGGACTCCGATGTCGAACGAGCTCTTCATCGATGCTCCAGATGTCCGTGGATCTGGACATGTCCGTGGATCTGGACTGTTCGCCAGGATCTGCCGCCCCGCTCAAGCCCCGGTCAAGGCGGTTTCCCTGAGCCGGGCTTGAGGACCGCTTGAGGCCCG
Source organism: Streptomyces kanamyceticus (assembly GCF_008704495.1). Lineage (NCBI taxonomy): Bacteria > Bacillati > Actinomycetota > Actinomycetes > Kitasatosporales > Streptomycetaceae > Streptomyces > Streptomyces kanamyceticus. Next base: position 682,421 of record NZ_CP023699.1, on the reverse strand, counting down.
CTTTCCAGGATGAACCCGGTACCGGCCGAGCACTGCCGAGCATCGGGAAGGCATCGATGATTCTGCACACCCTGATCTACCGTTTCGACGAATCGGTCACCGAATCCGATCAGCGCCGGTTCTTCGACGAACTGCGGGAATTACTGCTCACCTCCGAGTACATCGAGGGCTTCGCCTGCGAGCCGCACCACTGGCTGCCGATCGACGACAACTCGCGCGGCATGACCGGCACGGCGATCGCCCAGTACGCCGCCCGCGACCTGGACTCCCTGCGCGCGTTCTCCGAACTCCCGCACGTGCACGACTTCCTGGCGAGCTGGCACTCGAAGATCACCTACCAGGCCGCCTACGCCAACCACCGCGAACTCACCCTCACCGGAAGGCGCGTCATGCGACACACCGAGCACACCGTCACCGTCGATGCCCCCGTCGCCGCGGTCTGGGACGTCCTGGTCGATGTCGAGGGCTACGCCCGGATCTTCCCGCCCACCCAGGAGGCGAAGATCATCGAGGACTCCGAGACCCACCAGATCGTCCGGCTCGTCGTCGACGTGAACGGCGAGACGCAGTCGTGGGTGTCGCGCAGGGACATCGACCACGACCGGCACGTCATCGCCTACCGACAGCTCGAACTCGCCCCGATCATCGGCCACATGGGCGGTGAATGGCGCGCGTACCCGCTCACCGATACGCGTACGCAGCTCGTCCTCACCCATGACTTCAAGCCCAAGGACCCGGTCGACGGCAAGGTCGCGGGCAAGTTCACCTACGAAGAGGCCGACGAACTGCTGTGCGGCGGTGTCGAGCGCAACAGCGTCGACGACCTCGGCGCGGTCAAGTCCGAGGCCGAGGGCCGCGCCACCGGGGCGTCCGCGGCATGACCCGCCTCATCGACCTGAGCGTGACCACGCGGTCCACGCCGAGCGAGGCCACCCCGGTCACGGTCGACCTCCTCGACCACAGGACCGGGGCCACCGTCCTCGGCCTGACCCCCGAGGACTTCCCCGACGGCATGGCCATCTCGAACGAGACGGTCACGCTGACCACGCACACCGGCACGCACATGGACGCCCCGCTGCACTACGGCCCGCTCAGCGGCGGCTCCCCGGCCAAGAGCATCGACCAGGTCCCCCTCGAGTGGTGCCACGGACCCGGCGTACGGCTGGACGTGCGCGACGTACCGCCGGGCGAGGGCATCACGACCGACCACCTGGAGGCCGCGTTCAAGGAGGCCGGGCACGAGCCCGTCCCCGGCGACATCGCCCTCCTGTGGACCGGGGCCGACCGGCTGTGGGGCGGCGCGGAGTATCTGCGCGAGTTCCCAGGTCTGACCGGCGAGGGCACGGCGTACCTCGTCGAGCGCGGCATCCGTGTCATCGGGATCGACGCGTGGGGCCTGGACCGCCCCATGCACCGCATGATCGAGGACTACCAGCACACCGGGGACAACGCGCACCTGTGGCCCGCGCACATCTACGGCAGGACCGCCGAGTACCTCCAGCTGGAGAAGCTCGCCCACCTCGGCGACCTGCCCGCGGCCACCGGCTTCACCATCTGCTGCTTCCCTGTCGCCGTCGAGGGCGCGGGCGCGGGCTGGACCCGGGTCGTCGCGCTCGTCGAGGACGCCGCACCCTGACCGTACGGAGGCCGCATGATCCCCACGGAGACATCCCGGCACCTGGCGCTCGACCCGGTCGCGCAGGACCTCCTCTTCCGCGAGGCCCGCACGGCCACGGCCTTCACGTCCGAGCCCGTCGGCGACGAACAGGTGCGCGCCATCTACGAGTTGGTGAAGTACGCGCCGACCTCGATGAACCAGCAGCCGATGCGCGTGGTCCTGCTGCGCTCACCCGAAGCCCGCGGGGAACTCCGCACGCACCTGGCCCACGGCAACCGCGCCAAGGCCGCCACGGCACCCCTGATCGCGCTGCTCGCGGCCGACCTGCGCTTCCACGAGACGCTGCCCGAGGTCTTCCCGCACCTGCCGGAGGCCAAGGACCTGTTCGCGGACCCGGCGGTGCGACGCGATTCGGCGCTGTTCAACACGGCGCTGCAGGTCGCGTACTTCATCGTCGGCATCCGGGCCGCCGGGCTCGCCGCCGGGCCGATCGTGGGATACGACGCCGACGCGATCAACAAGGCGTTCTTCGGCGACGGCACCAAGGAGATCGTCACCGTCGTCAACATCGGCCGCCCGGCCGCCGGTTCGGGGCACCCCCGGCTGCCCCGGCTCGCCTTCCACGACGTCGTCAGCACCGTCTGAGCCCCTTGGCCGCGCCACGGTTCAACGAGAGAAGGCCACGATGAAAGCAGGAGAGCAGCTCTTCGACGCGGGCAGCCTGAAGCCGCTCGGCGCCCGGCCGCGCACCGGCGATCCACTGGTGTGCGCGGAGGGCGCGGTGCACGGACACCGGGTGGTGGCCGCGGTGACGGACTTCCGCCTCCTGGGTGAATTGATTGCCACGGCCGCCGAACGGGCGGTGCGGGAGCGGCTCCCGCTGCTCGTCGTGGCCGTTTCCGGGGGCGCCGGGACGCAGGAGGTGACGGTGTCCCCGACGCAGTTGGCCAGGGCGGCGCAGGCTCTCGGCGAGCTGGACAGGGAGGGCATCCTGACCCTCGCGGTCATCTCGGATCCGCCGTACGGCGAGGGCGTGGCCTCGATCGCCGGGCTCTTCGACGTGATCGTCGCGGAGTCGGGATCGGGGTCGGATTGGGATTCGGAACTCCCCGACGGATCGCGCACGGCTGAGTACCTCCGGGAGCGCGGGCTCGTCGACGTGCTCAGGCCGCGCGCCGAACTGCGCGACACCCTCGCCCGGCTGCTGGCCACGGCGGCCGTACCTGCGTCACCTGCCGTACGGGCCGAGGGCACAGGAGCACCGTCCGCCCGCGCCCCGCTCATCCGCGACCCCGCCGAGCTCCCCGAGTCCGCCGTGAAGGAGACCGTCCGGCGCGCGAGGCACCTCGGCAGACCGACCACGCTGGACTACTTCGGACGGCTCTTCACCGGCTTCGAGGAACTGCGCGGCGACCGCGGGGGCAGCGACTGCCCCTCGATCGTCGGCGGCCCCGCCCGCCTGGACGGCGTACCCGTCATGGTGCTCGGCCACCAGAAGGGCCACCCCGGCGAGGCACCGCGCGAGCGCGGCTTCGGCACGACCACCCCGGCCGGTCACCGCAAGGCCGCCCGCCTGCTGCGCCTCGCGGGCAAGCTCGGCCTGCCGGTGATCACCCTCGTCGACACCCCGGGAACCTTCCCCGGCTTGGAGACCGGGGAGCAGGGGCAGGGCCAGGCCGTCGTCATCGCCGAGAGCATCCGGCTGATGACGGGCCTGCCCGTGCCGGTGGTCACGCTCGTCACCGGCGAGGGCGGCAGCGGCGGCGCCCTCGCGCTCGCCGTCGCCGACCGGGTCCTCGTCTGCGCCAACTGCGTGTACTCCGTCATCAGCCCCGAGGGCTGCGCGGCGCTCCTGTGGGACGACGCGGCGACGGCGCCCGGCACGGCGGAGGCGTTGCGCATCGACGCGGGCGCGCTGCTGCGCCTCGGCATCGCCGACGCGGTCGTCCCCGAACCGGCGGACGGCGCCCACACCGATCCGGCGCTCGCCGCCGACTACGTCCACGCGGCGCTCGCCTCGGTGCTCGACGAACTGCGCCCGATGCCCGTCGCCGACCTCGTCGCCGCGCGATACGACCGCTTTCGCGCGTACGGAGCCGTCGAGTCCTTCATGAACGCCACGGAAGAGGCGATGCAATCGTGACCACGACCACCACGACCACGACCGCACAAGGAACGGGAACGGGGGCTCTCCGATGACACGTCCGACACGTCGTGTGGTCATCACGGGCCTCGGGGTACGGGCGCCGGGCGGCGCGGGGAAGAAGCAGTTCTGGGATCTGCTGAGTTCGGGCCGCACCGCGACCCGCCGGATCTCCTTCTTCGACCCGAGCCCCTACCGGTCACAGGTCGCGGGAGAGTGCGACTTCGACCCGGTCCACGAAGGATTGACGGCACGTCAGATCCGCCGGATGGACCGTTCCGCGCAGTTCGCCGTGGTCTGCGCGCGGGAGGCGGCGGCCGACAGCGGCATCGAGTTCGAGGAACTGGACCCGCACCGCACGGGCGTCAGCCTGGGCAGCGCGGTCGCCGCCGCGACCAGCCTGGAGCGCGAGTACCTGGTGCTGTCCGACGGTGGCAGGCAGTGGCAGGTCGACCCCGACTATCTCTCCCCGCACATGTTCGACTACCTCACCCCGGGCGCCGCCGCCGCGGAGGTCGCCTGGGCGGTCGGTGCGGAAGGGCCGACCGCGATGGTCTCCGACGGCTGCACCTCGGGGCTCGACGCGTTGGGCCACGCCTGCCGCCTCATCCAGGAGGGCAGCGCGGACGTGATGGTCGCGGGGGCCGCCGACACCCCCGTCACACCGATCGTCGTGGCCTGCTTCGACGCGATCAAGGCGACCACCCCGCGCAACGACGATCCCGGTCGGGCCTCGCGCCCCTTCGACCGCACGCGCAACGGCTTCGTCCTCGCGGAGGGCGCTGCCATGTTCGTCCTGGAGGAGTACGGGCACGCGCGGCGCCGCGGAGCGCACATCTACGGCGAGATCAGCGGGTACGCGACCCGGCTCAACGCGTACCACATGACGGGCCTGAAGACCGACGGCCGCGAGATGGCCGAGGCGATCAGGGCCGCCCTCGACGAGTCGAGGACCGACACCGACGCGATCGACTACATCAACGCCCACGGCTCGGGCACCAAACAGAACGACCGGCACGAGACCGCCGCCTTCAAGCGCAGCCTCGGCGACCACGCCTACCGGGTGCCGGTCAGCTCCATCAAGTCCATGGTGGGGCACTCGCTCGGCGCCATCGGTTCCATCGAGATCGCCGCCTGCGCGCTCGCCATCGACCAGGGCGTCGTGCCGCCGACCGCCAACCTCCACGAACCCGACCCCGAATGCGACCTGGACTACGTGCCGCTGACGGCGCGTGAGATGCGCGTGGACACGGTGCTCAGCGTCGGCAGCGGCTTCGGCGGCTTCCAGAGCGCGATGGTGCTGCGCCGTGCGGAAGGAGCGGTGGCATGAGCGACAAGGTGGTGATCACCGGCATCGGGGTGATGGCGCCCAACGGGCTCACCGTCGAGGAGTTCTGGGCGTCCGTCCTTGCGGGCCGCAGCGGCATCGGTGAGATCGACCGCTTCGACGCCTCCGCCTATCCCGCCCGAATCGCGGGCCAGATACGGGACTTCGACCCGCTGGAGCACATCCCCAAACGGCTCCTGCCGCAGACGGACGTCTCCACCCGCCTCGCGCTCGCGGCGGCCGCGGCCGCCCTCGCGGACGCCCGTGTCGACCCCGCGGAACTCGCCGAGTTCGACATGGGCGTCATGACGTCGAACGCCACCGGGGGCTTCGAGTTCACCCACAAGGAGTTCAAGAAGCTCTGGTCCCAAGGGCCTTCGGCAGTCAGCGTCTATGAGTCCTTCGCCTGGTTCTACGCGGTGAACACCGGCCAGATCTCCATCCGGCACGGCATGCGCGGACCCGGCAGCGTCGTCGTCGGCGAACAGGCGGGCGGTCTCGACTCGGTGGGCAACGCGCGCCGCGCCATCCGGCTCGGCACCCCGTTCATGGTGTGCGGCGGCGTCGACTCCGCCTTCGACCCCTGGGGCTGGGCCGCCCACATCTCCGGCGGCCGGGTCAGTACGACACCCGACCCGCGCCGCGCCTACACCCCGTTCGACGTCGCCGCGGACGGCTACGTACCCGGCGAGGGCGGGGCGATCCTCATCGCCGAGAACGCCGACACGGCCCTCAGCCGCGGCCGCGAGCCCTACGGCGAGATCGCGGGCCATGCCTCGACGTTCGACCCGGCACCCGGCGTCGGCCGACCGCCGGGACTGCGCAGGGCGGCCGAACTCGCCCTCGCCGACGCGGGACTGACGCCGGGGGACATCGACGTCGTCTTCGCCGACGCGGCCGGGATCCCGGCCGACGACGGTGCGGAGGCGGCGGCGATCCGGGAGGTGTTCGGGCCCGGCGGCGTGCCCGTCACCGCGCCCAAGGCGCTGACGGGGCGACTGTTCGCGGGCGGCGGGCCGCTCGACCTGGTGGCCGCGCTGCTCTGTATCCGCGAAGGCGTCGTCCCTGCCACCGCACACACCACCGAGGTGCCCGCCGCGTACGGCATCGACCTCGTCCTCGACCGGCCCCGCACCCGCCGCGTCGACTCCGCCCTGGTGCTCGCACGGGGCAAGGGCGGCTTCAACTCCGCCGTCGTCGTACGTCGTTCCGAGGCGGCAGAGCGCCGCGACCCCAGCTGAAGGAGATGGTCCGGATGACCGGGATCACCGCACAGGACATGGTCCGCCTGCTCACCGAGAGCGCCGGGGACCTCGATTTCTCGGGGCCTCCCGAAGACGTCCTCGACCTGACCTTCGAGGAGCTCGGCTGTGACTCGCTGGCCCTCCTGGAGACCGCGGCACGGATCCAGCAGGACTACGGCGTCGAGCTCCCCGACGACCTGGCGACCGGGCTCGCGACCCCGCGCTCACTGATGGAGGCCATCAACACCAGCCCCGCCAAGGCCGGTTGAGGCATCCGAGCGCGGCGCGACGCCTCCCCGTCAGCGCGCCCGGACGAAGGCGTCCGAGACCCGGCCGAGCCAGACGATGTCGTCCGTGAGTCCGGTCGGGGCCCGGCCGCGGCCCGCTGCCCCCGGCGCGTCGGCGGCCGGGCCGAGCGGCCCGCTCGCGGCCCGTTGCGCGCCGAGCGCGATCCGCAGGTCCCGCGCCTCGGCCTCGGCATCGCAAGACCGGGTCTCCTTGGGCAGATAGGGGCGCAGCGCGTGCTGGCCGTCGCGGATCTCGATGACGCGGCGGTAGAGCCGGTAGTCGAGGTCGCGCAGGGGCAGTATGTCACCGAGCCCGCCGAGCACCGGAGGGTCGAGCACGATGTCGGGCACGGCCCGGCTGAGCGCGAGCCACAGGGGCCTCAGCCGCCGGTAGGCGCGGTACTTGCCGATCCACCGTGCGGCACGGCCCAGGCTCGGCCCCCACGCGGGCACCGTCCAGCCGAACACCTTGAGCGCGGCGCCGATGTCCCCCGTCAGCCAGTCGGGGGAGTGCAGGACGCCCATGCCGTGCCCCGACAGCGTGCCCGTGATCTCCCAGCACCGGATGGCGCAGTGCACGACGGAGAGGAGCGCGCCGAGCATGGCGGCCCGCATGCCCCAGCGCAGCCAGGCACGCGGGGCGATGCCCATGTAGCGCCAGGAGAGCCGGACCGTTTCGAGCTGCCCGAGGGCGCAGATCGCGAAGAAGACGTAGAGGTACGCCGCGTACCCGGGATCGTGCATGTCCGCCAGGGTGAGCCGCTCCGCGACGGCCCTGCGGCCGTTCAGGCCCAGCGCGAAGTTCAGCGTGACGAGGGCCAGCGCGAGACCGGCGAAGAGGACGACCCGTCGGCGGGCCCTGCGCCGGGCGGTCCGAGGCGGATGGGACCAGTACATGAGGAAGACCGTCTGGGAGCCGGTGAGTCCGACGACCGCCACCTCGGTCAGCAGGGGCGTCAGATGGCGCTGGTCGGTCGGCGGCAGCGCGCCGAGCTGTTCGAGGAAGCTGAGCGAGGAGCACAGGAAGTGGACGCACAGGGCGAGCGCGGCCGGGTCCCTGCGGCCGCGGAGGAGGGGCGGAATGGTGTAGACGAAGGCGGCCAGCGCCCCCACGGCGCAGCACCACCCGATGAATTGACTGGGAAGCATGCCGAACAATCAGTCCCCCCGTGGCCGTCCGAAGGGCCACTCAGTGCGGCCCGAGCGTGGCCTCGATGCGAGCGATGATCTCCGCGTCCGCACACGGGACCTCCCGGACCGGCTCCGGGGGAGCCGACGCCGCGGCCCGCTTGAGGAAGAGCGAGGCGAACATCTCGGCCTCGCGCTCCTGGGGGTCGGTGTACGCGGTGCGGTACAGGGCGTCGCGCACGAGCGCGGGATCGAGGTCGGGGAAGAGCGTGCCGACCGCACCCTGGTCGGGGGGTTCGTCGACGGCCCGGTGCCCGCACAGGATGTGCGCGAGTTCGTGGACGATGATGTGGTCCTGGTGCGCCGGGCTGGTGTCCGACGCGTACACGATGACGTCGATGTCCTGCCAGGCGATCCACATGCCGCACGGCGAGGGCGCCTCGAGGTCCATCGGGGCGGTCACCACGGGGCGTCCGCGCTCCGCGCTGACATGGGCGCACAGCTGGGCGATACCGGCCTCGCCGGGCATGCCCAAGGAGGCGAGCCGCAGTTCGCAGGAGCGGCGCAGGCGGCCGGCTTTCCTCCTGGACCAGGCCCGGCGGGGTCTTAATGCGGAGGACACTTCTTGGATCTACTCCTCGACGGGCGGCAATCCCTGCAATTTACGGACCTGGTCGATGACGGCGCTGATGGCCGCCAGACTCTCCGGCGGCAACCCGACCGCTCGCAGGGCCACTTCACGCACACCAGACTGGCTCAGTTCGTTGAGCGCCGCCAATTGGCTGTCCACTCTCGCGGCGTGATTCTGATCGACGAAGTAGGCGGGCGAGACACCGAAGAATTTCGCCAGTGCGCTCAGGAGATCGGCCGACGGGTTCGTCCGCTTTCCCGTACGCAGCGCGGACAGATAGGCACCGCTCACCTTCAGTTTGGGATTGGCCAGTTTCACCTCCTCGGCCACTTCGCGGTTCGTCCACGTTCTGCCGCGGGGGCGACTGGCGCGAAACAGGTGGTTGAGCCGCTCCGCGAGCAGCGCTCCCTCATCGCTCTCCGGCATGTCCTCACTCTCCACAGCGGCACCCTCCACAGCTTCTTGGGCACCAGGGATACGGCACCGCGAGTCCGGTAGTTGACCCCAATCCTCCCCGATCAACTGACAGTTGACAACGTTTCGGCGATCCGTGCAGACTGCAGTCAACTAGCAGTTGTTTCTCCATGACCTAGACCGATCATTGGTTGGCCGCCCGGGGGCGGACACAGGGGGAGTCCATGGGAGTCCGTATAAACATCGATGTGCTGGGTTCGTTATCGCTCTACTCCGACCAAGGGCAGGCAACCCCAACGGCCCCAAAAGAACGTAAAGTTCTGGCACTTCTGCTGATGAGTCACTCGCGCGTCGTGCCGGTCTCCCAGCTCGTCGAGGAACTCTGGCACGACAGCCCGCCAAAGACCGCGCTCACCGCCCTTCAGACGTACATCCTCAATATCCGCCGCAGTATCGCGGTGAATTTCGGATTGCCCCAACGGGTCGTGAGCGGCGAGCTGTTGCAGACCAAGAGCATGGGCTACGTATTCCACACGGAGTCATGCGCCTTCGACCTCGCGGAGTTCCGGCGGCTCGAAGCGGCGGGGCGGCTCGCGCTGCGCGCGGGCGACCAGGCCGACGCGGTCCGTCAGCTACAGCGGGCCGACGACCTCTGGCAGGGCGCCGCCCTCGTGGACGTCGAGCGGGGACTGCCGCTGCAGGCCGAGGTGTCCGGGCTCGAACAGTCGCGGCAGGCCGCCCGCGGCCTGCGCATCGAGACGGTGCTGCGGATCGGCCGCCACGAAGAGGTGCTGAGCGAACTGGCGTCGCTGGTGCTGCGCCACCCCTTCGACGAGCACCTCCACGCGTACTACATGCTGGCGCTGCAGCGCTCGGGACGGCGTCCGCAGGCGCTCGAGGTCTTCCACCGGCTGCGCCGCGCCATGAACGACGAGCTCGGCCTCGAACCCTCGCCCGACCTGCAGCGCCTCCAGCAGGAGATCCTCAGCTCCGCGACGCCCCACCGCCGCCCCGAGCGGCACCTGGAGGCGGCGGGCGCGCCGTCGTCCGACGCCCGCAGGAGGGACGACCTCCTCCAGCGCACCCGGCTCGGCGCGCTGCCACCCGCGGTGTGAGGCCGTCGGGCCCACCCGCGACGCGGACCTCCGCGCGGGCGGCTAGCCTGGAGTGAGCGGCGCTCTCCACCGGGCGCCGCGCGGCGGTGGGGCCCGCCGTACCCGAACCGCGGCACGCACGCCGCCGACGGTCCCTACTTGCGAACGAGTGCGCCCGGACACGGGCGACGCGAGTAGGAGGCACATGCCCAGGCAAGACCCGCGGCCCGCGGCGGTGGACGAACCCACGGACCCCGACGTCGACCTGTCCGTGCCCGCGCAGCGGCGCGAGCTGACGCGCGGGCAGGGCGGCATCCTCGCGGCGGTCTCCGTCGGCGGCGCGATCGGCGCCACCGCCCGCTACGCCGCATCGCTCCTCTGGCCGGTCGCGCCCGGCGGCTTCCCCTGGGCCACGCTCGCGGTGAACGCCGTCGGCTGCGCGCTGATCGGCGTCCTGATGGTCCTGGTCACCGAGGTGTGGACGGCCCACCGCCTGGTGCGGCCCTTCCTCGGTACGGGGGTGCTCGGCGGCTTCACCACGTTCTCGACGTACGCGGTGGACATCGAGCGCCTGGTCAGCGGCGGCTACGCCCGCACGGGCCTGGCCTACCTCGCCCTGACGCTGCTCGCGGCCCTGGCGGCCGTGTGGTGCGCGGTGCGGGTGACGCGCGGCCTCACCGCGGGGACGCGCCGCCTCACTGCGGGGAGGCGGCGATGAACTGGCTGCTCGTCGTCGCGGGCGCGATGATCGGCGCCCCGCTGCGCTATCTGACGGACCGGGCGGTGCAGGCCCGGCAGGGCACCGCCTTCCCCTGGGGAACCCTCACCGTGAACGTCGCGGGCTGTCTGGTCCTCGGCGTCGTCACGGGCGCGGTGGCGGCGGGCGCCGCATCGCCGCACACCCAGCTCTTCCTCGGCACCGGTCTGTGCGGCGCCCTCACGACGTACTCGACCTTCTCGTACGAGACGCTGCGCCTGGCCGAGGACGGTGCGGGGTTCTCCGCGGTGGCCAACGCGGCCGGAAGCGTCGCCGCGGGCCTCGGCGCGGCCTTCATCGGTGTGGGCGTCGCCGAGGCCCTGTGGCTCTGACGCACGCGGCCTCGGACGATCAGCGCGTGAGCTCGTAGCGGAGCAGGACGACGCCGTTGCCGAAGGTCCGTGTCCCGGCGAGACGCAGGTCGGCATGGACGTCCGCGGCCTGGAACATGGCCGTGCCGCGGCCGATGACGACGGGGTGGACGTAGACGTGGATCTCGTCGATCAGACCGTGGCGGAGGAAGGACGCGGCGAGCCCGGCGCCGCCGAGCGCCAGGTCGCCGCCCGGCTGCTCCTTGATCGCGCGGATCTCCTCGGGCGCGACCTCCCGCAGGATCGTGGTGTGCCACCCCGCCTTCTCCAGGGTCCGCGAGAACACGTACTTGGGCATGTCCCGCCAGATTCCGGCGAACTCCCGCATGGGCTCGCTGTTCGACGGGTCGGCGTCGGCGTCCGGCCAGACGCCCGCCATGAGCTCCCAGGTGACCCGGCCGTCCATGAAGGCGCCCATCGCCCGGCACTTGTCGTTGAAATGACGGTGCAGTTCGTCGTCGACGAGATGCCAGTCGAGATCGCCGTCCGGACCCTCCACGAAGCCGTCGAGGGCCGTGGCCCGCGAGCTCCTTGAGCGAGCGGGTGTCGTCCTGCCGCGCCGCCCAGTCGGTGAGCGTGGCCAGGTACCAGTAGTGGGTGGTCAGCGTGCCCGTCAGGGTGGAGAAGACGCTGAACTCCGCCTCGTCCGCGACGGGCAGCGCTCCACCGAGGCGGTCGAAGAGGGCGTCGACGGCCGGGTGGGAGGGGCAGGTCACGGTGACGGAGCGGCGCTCGCGCACGGTGGGCAGCGGGATGGTGCGCACCACCGGGGCGTCGGTGCCCAGCGTCCTGCGCGGCTCGTCGACGGCGACCCCGGCCACGGCACTGACCACGATCTTGTCGGCGTCGACCCGGAGTCCGGCGAGGGCCGCCCGGTCCTGGGGGCGGACGGCGATGATCACCAACCGGGAGCGATCCACCACGTCCTGGTTGTCGGCGCACACCCGCGCGTTCGGATACCGCCGGGACAGCTCGGCGGCCACGCGGGCGCCCCGCGGCGAGAGGTGGATCTCGGGAGCCTCGTGGTGGTGCCACGGGGCCGCGGCGTCGCGCGGTCGCGGGTCAACCCCCTGGACGGTTTCGCCGGGTGATCCGTGCGTGCGATTCGACGACCGAACACGATCTTCGCGTCCACGCCATCTCTTGGGGGTTGCTTCCACGAGACGAATGTGTGGGGGATCTCACCTGACGCAACCGGTGAATTCCACCCTCATGGCTCCGATAACATGATCGAACTCACAACGATCGCCCAGATCGCCGTACGGCACTAGAAATCCATGCTATCTAGCGCAAAAAGTGAGCCATTTCCCAAAAACTAACAAATCGGTCATGGAATTGATATCTAGAGCACCGCGGAACCCTTCGCGAAAAGACAGCAGAAACATGCTCGCCGCGCTGCGCCGGCCGCGAGTGATCCTGTGGACCGTGGCAGTCGTCGTGGCCCTGGGGTTCATCGTCGCGCTGGAGATCGCCGCACGGCACTACGGCATGCCAGGACCGATCACCAACCAGGCGCGCGAGGTGATCTTCGCACCCAAGTCCGGGCCGCTGCTGTACGCCAGCATGGGTCTGATGATGGTCGTGCTGACCTGGCGCGAACGGTTCATCGCCATCGGCGCCGCGGTCGGCATAGACGTCGTCTTCTTCCTGGTGCGCTGGGCGGTCGACGCCAAGATGATGTTCGGCAACGGCGCGCTGCTGGTGATCCTGGCCTGCGCGGTCATCGCCGTCACCCGCCGCACCGGCAACGAACGCATGCTGCTCCTGAAGGGCGTCGGCCTCGGACTGCTGCTCGTGGCGGGCCGCAAGACCGGTGACACCTGGCTGCTCATCACGTCGAAGACCCGCCCCCAGGTGCTCGACCAGTACGTGGCGACCGCCGATCACGCGCTCGGCAACCCGTCGTGGGTGGCGGGCCGGATCGTCAACGCCACGGGCACGGTGGGAGCCCACGTCCTGGACTGGGTCTACATCCAGCTCGCGGTGGCCGCGGTCGCCGTAGCGGTGTACCAGCTGCGCAACGTGGCCAAGGATCGCCGCTTCCCGCGCCACCACCTGGTGCGGACCTTCCTGGTCATCGGCCTGCTCGGGCCCGGCATCTACATGATCTTCCCGGTGGTCGGGCCGATCTTCGCGTACGGCGGCGACGGCGGACAGTGGGCGGTGGCCAATCTGTGGCCGGACACCGCGCCGCCGTTGAACCTCCCGCAGCACATGCCGTTCAACGAGATCACCCCGCGCAACTGCATGCCGAGCCTGCACACCGCATGGGCCACCGCGATCTTCATCCACTCCCGCAGAGGCCCGCGCGTGCTCCGGTACGGAGGCGTGTTCTGGCTGATCGCCACGCTCGGCGCGACGCTGGGCTTCGGCTACCACTACGGCGCGGACATCGTCGCCGGTGTGGTGTTCACGCTCACGATCGAGTCCGCCCTGCGCGCGTACGACCGGGGCTGGGAGCGGTCGAACGTCCAGCTGGTCGCCCACGGCGCGGTGGTCTTCACCGCGCTCCTGGTCTCGTACCGCTACCTGCCGACGGAGATGGCCGACTACCCGTGGCTCTTCGGCCCGCTGATCATCCTGTCGATGGTCTCGGTGATATACGGCTACATGCGGCTCAACAGGGTGTGGGAGCCGAAGGCGGTACCCGCCATGAAGCCGGAACCGCAGCCCGAACTCGTCTGAGTCGACGCGTGCGCCGCGCCGCGTGAGCGGGGCGCGCCCGCGTCAGGCGGCGGGCGCCCCGCGGGTCAGGACCGACCTGTACCCGCGGCGCACCGCACGGACGCGGGCTCCTGCCCAGGCCCGCACCCTGGCACGGGCGCGCCGAGCCGCGCGCCCGTGCCGCGTCGCCCGCAGCTCGGCGAAGAGGGCCTCGTGCCGCCGGACGATCGGTTCCGGATCGAACCGGTGGGCGCTGCGCAGGGCGGCCTCGCCCATCGCCCGGCGTCGTGGCGCGTCCTCGATGAGCTCCACGATCGCTTTGGCGAGCGCGTGGCCGTCGCCGGTCGGCACGAGACGGCCGTCGCGCCCGTCCTCGATGATCTCCGCGGGCCCCAGCGGGCAGTCGGTGCTGACCACCGGCAGACCGCAGCGCATCGCCTCGACGAGCGTCATGCCGAAGGACTCGGCGTCGGACGCGGAGGCGACCAGGGACGCCTTCCTGAACTCCTGCTCGATCGGTGAACGCACCCCCATGAGCGTGACGTGCGCGCCGAGCCCGAGCCCGTCGATCATTTCCTGAAGGCCCGCCCGCGCGGGGCCGCCGCCGTAGATCCGCAGCTCCCAGTCGGGATGCAGCGCCGCGACCGCCGAGAACGCCTCCACGAGCAGGTCGAACCGCTTGCCGGGCACCAGGCGCCCCGCGGCCGCGACCACCTTGGCCGAACCCTCGGCGGGCACCTGCGCGGGCGCGGGCACGATGTTGGGCACCGCGAGGACCCGGACCCCGGGCAGCGGCATCCGCTTCCGGTAGACGGCCGCGTCCGCCTCCGTGGTGGTCACCACGGCGTCGAGCTCCCGGTAGTGGCGTGCCAGGACGGCCCGCAGTCGCTTGCTGTGCGCGTCGTGGCGCAGGTGTTCCTGGGCGATGCGCAGCGCCCGGCGCGGACCGAAGCGGGCGAGATAGACGTTGATCCCCGGGCGGGTGCCGATGACGACGTCCGCGTCACAGGCGCGCAGGAAGTGCTCCGCGCGTACGTCGTGGAGGCGGGTGTACTGGTGATGGCGCTTGTCGGCCTCAGGGAAGACCCGCGCGGGCTCGGCGAACAGCGGGTCCCCCATGTCCGTGCCGCCCACCCGGGTGTCCACGAGCGGCACCAGCGTGACGCGCGGATCCACCGCGAAGCGCGGCGCCTCGCGGTGCCGCGACAGCGAAGCCACCTGGACCTCGTGACGGTCGGCGAGCGCGGCCGCGAGGTTGAGGGTGGTGCGGATGGTGCCGCCGACGCCATAGGCGTTGTGCAGCAGAAAGACGACCTTCATGTGGTGCTTTCCCCCTGGTGGAGCGGACGAGCTGGTCGGCACGGGGCCTCACCCTGGCAGCACGGGGTAAGCCGAAGGACCGCCGACGGTGAGAGACGGGTAAGAACGCGGGTGTGATCCGGGTGAGAAGAGGCCCTCTCGGCTCCCGGGGGGGCGGCAGGCCCCGGTTGGCTTGGCAGACTGGTCCGATGCCCCACACCGTGCTGCTCGCCGAGGACGACCGCGCCATCCGCCATGCCGTCGAGCGCGCGCTGACCCTTGAGGGGTACGAGGTCACGGCCGTCGCCGACGGCATCCAGGCACTCGCCACCGCCCATCGGCAGCCGCCGGACATCCTCGTACTCGATGTGATGATGCCCGGCATCGACGGCCTCCAGGTCTGCCAGGTGCTGCGGGCCGAGGGTGACCGCACGCCGATCCTGATGCTCACCGCCAGGGTGGAGACCGCCGACCGGATCGCCGGGCTCGACGCGGGAGCCGACGACTACGTGGCCAAGCCGTTCGAGATCGAGGAGGTCTTCGCGCGGCTGCGGGCGCTGCTGCGCCGGGTCGACGGCGAAGCGCCCTTCGGCAGGGCGGCGGCCAGGGAGGGGACGGCCGAGCGGGGCGAGGCCGCCCCGGTCGCGGCCGACCTGATCACGGCGGCCGACCTCAGGATCGACCCGGGAGCCCGCCGCGTCTGGCGCGGGGAGGTGGAACTCGACCTGACCCGCACGGAGTTCGACCTCCTGGAGCTGCTCGCCCGCAACACCGGCATCGTCCTTGACCACACGGCCATCTACGACCGGATCTGGGGCTACGACTTCGGGCCCAGCTCCAAGAACCTCGCGGTGTACGTCGGCTATCTGCGCCGCAAGCTGGACGTCGTCGCGGGCGCGGCCCCGCTGATCCACACGGTGCGGGGCGTGGGCTACGTCCTGAGGGAGTCTTGAGCCCGGCCATGCGCGCCTTCCCCCTCCGCCGCGGTCCGCGCGGCACGCCCCGCTCGCCCCGTTCGCGCGCCAGCCTGCGCACGACCTTCGCCGCCTCGTTCGCGGCGGTCGCCGCCGGGGTCACGCTCCTCGTCGGCCTGCTCAGTTACGACGCGGCGGCCCAACTCGTGCGCAGGGACCAGCAGTCGGTCTTCGCCGAGGTCGTCAGCGACCTGCGCTCCCAGGTGCGCCACCGGAGCCTGGACGCCGAGGACTACGCCAGCGGGGACCTCGACCACGACGGGCTGCGCGACGACCTGACCCGGCCCACCCGCGCCGACGTCCAGGTGCTCGGGGCGGGCGGCCGGATCGTCGACCGGGGGAGCCGCGCGCTGCCGGTCGACCCGACGGAACGCGCGATCGCGCGTGAGCGGGAGCCGGGCAAGGTGGCGCGGCGCGACATCGAGATCAACGGCGAGGAGTACCGTCTGGCGACGGTCGCGCTCGGCGGCGGCAGGGGCGCGGTGCAGGTGGCGCAGCAGTTCAGCGACACCGAGGACCTCCTGAAGGACCTCCAGGACCGCACGCTCCTCTTCGCCCTCCTGGTGGTGGTCTCCGCGGGTCTCTTCGGCTGGTGGCTCGCCCGCCGCATCACCGGACGTCTCGTACGCCTGGCGTCCGCGGCGGAGGGCGTCGCCGCCACCGGCCGGGTCGACATCCAGGTGCCGGTCGTCGGCCGCGACGAGGTGGGCAGGCTCGGCCGGTCCTTCGACCACATGCTGGGGCGGCTCGCCAAGGCCGAGGACGACCAGCGCCGCCTGGTCCAGGACGCGGGGCACGAACTGCGCACCCCGCTCACCTCGCTGCGTACGAACATCTCCCTGCTGCACCGCATCGACGAACTGCCGCCCGGCGCGCGGGCGGAACTGGTCGCCGACCTGGCCGAGGAGTCCCGCGAACTGACCGATCTGGTCAATGAGTTGGTCGATCTCGCCGCGGGCCGACCGGACGACGAGCGGACCGAGGAGCTGACCCTCGTCGACGTGGCGCGCGAGGCGGCGGCCGTCGCCGGGCGCCGCACCGGCCGCACGATCACCTTGCGGGCCGAAGGTGCGCAGCTCTTCGAGGGGCGGCCCGCCGCGCTGCAGCGCGCCGTCACCAACCTCCTGGAGAACGCGGCCAAGTTCGACCGCGGGGGCACCGAGCCCATCGAGATCGTCGTCGAGGGGCGCCGCGTCACGGTCCTCGACCGCGGTCCGGGCATCGCCGCCGCCGACCTGGCCCACGTCTTCGACCGCTTCTACCGCGCCCCGGGCGCCCGGGGCCTGCCGGGCTCGGGCCTCGGCCTCTCCATCGTGCGGGAGGTGGCCACCAGGCACGGCGGCACGGTCTTCGCCGAGGCGCGGCAGGGCGGGGGAGCGGTCCTGGGGTTCGAGGTGGGGGACGGCGCGGGGGACTTCGGCGGGGAGTGACGAAGGGGCCTTCGGCGGCGAGAGGCACCTCTCGCCGCCGAAGGCCCCGACCGGCCCTCAGACCTGCGGCACGTCGCCGCTCAGCGCCGCGGCCATCCGCAGGTGCGGGGTCGCGTCCGCGTTCCTCCCCTGGCGCTCCAGGGTGCGGCCCAGCATCAGGCGGGCGTAGCTCTCGACCGGGTCGAGCGCGATGACCTTGAGCAGCTCGTCCTCGGCGCGCACCAGCTGCGCCGAGTGGTAGTAGGCGCGCGCCAGGAGGAGACGCGGAGCGACCTGCTCGGGCACCTCGTCGGCCAGGGCGTCGAGGATGCGCGCCGCCGTGGCGTACTCCTTGGCGTCGAAGAACTGCCGCGCCCGCTCCCAGCGCTCCGCCGCGGTCCCGTGGTCGTAATAGGTCATTTCCATGGTCAGCTCCACTGTCTGCCTCCTTCAGTGGGCTGCAACGGCGTCCAGTAGTTGAATATTCCAGGACTCGGGGCTCACCGTTGGCCGCGCCACTCCCGGGCCAGGAGGTAGCCGAGGTACGCGCCGCCGAGGGCGAGCGTGTAGATGCCCACGGGCAGGTCGTCGAAGAGGGGCAGCTGCTGGGCGGTGAGGTCGGCCGCGACCAGGAGCAGCGCGCCCAGGAGCGTGGACAGGACCAGGTGCGGTCCGCTGCCGCGGCTGATCCGCTTGGCGATCTGCGGGGCGGTGAGGGAGATGAACGCGATCGGGCCCGCGACGCTCACCGCTCCCGCGGACAGCGCGATGGACAGCAGGACGGCGAGCGTCTTGGTGCGGGCCGGTGCGGCTCCGATGCTGGTGGCCAGATCGTCGCCCATCTCTCCCATGGCGAGCGGCCGGGCGATCAGGGCGGCCAGGGGGAGCGCCAGTGCGAGGACGAGCCAGATGGTGGTGGCGTCGTCCCAGGACCGGGCGGTGAGGCTTCCGTTGATGTAGGCCGTGAGCGAGGTGGCCTTGTCGCGTTCGATCGAGTAGACGACGTACTGGGTGAGCGACGTGGCGATCGCCGCGACGCCGATACCGGCCACGACGAGGCGGCCCGGACTGCGGAATCCGCTGCCCGTGGAGGCGTAGACGACGCCCATGGCGGCCAGCGCGCCGAGGAGCGCCCCGAGGGGGACGGGGACGGTGTCGGGGAAGAGCAGGGCGACCGTGGCGGCACCGGCTCCCGCCCCCGCTCCCAGGCCGATGACGTCGGGGCTGCCCAGCGGGTTGCGGGTGACGGACTGGAACAGGGCGCCCGACAGGCCGAACGCGGCGCCGGTGCCGATCGCGACCACCAGGCGGGGCCCGCGCAGCCGGTTGAGTACGAAGGCGTCGACGCCGGACGCGTTGCCGGTCAACGCCGCGGGCAGATCGGCGAGTTCGATGCCGAGGCGGCCCAGATGGAGGGTGGCGACGGCGGTCGCGGCCAGCAGGACGAGGGTCAGCAGAGCGGCGGCCGCGGTCCGGCGACGTACGGGTATCGCGACCTGCCCGCCGATGCGGAGCGTGCTGTGGCGGACGGTCCGCGTCGGCTTGGAGTCCGTGGTGGTCATGAGGTTCCCCGCATCTTGCGGACGGCGATCAGCAGCGCCGGGGCGCCGAGGAAGGCGGTGACGACCCCGACCATGAGTTCCTGGGGCCGCAGCAGGACGCGCCCGACGACGTCGGCGAGCAGGACGAGGGACGGGCCGACGAGGGCCGAGAAGAGCACCTGGAAGCGGAAGTCGGTGCCCACCAGGACCC
Organism: Streptomyces kanamyceticus; assembly: GCF_008704495.1. NCBI lineage: Bacteria > Bacillati > Actinomycetota > Actinomycetes > Kitasatosporales > Streptomycetaceae > Streptomyces > Streptomyces kanamyceticus. The sequence goes on along the minus strand of NZ_CP023699.1, from coordinate 663,309 downwards.
GTACGAGATGGGGCACGGCCAGACCGACGAACGCGATCGGCCCGACGGCCGCGGTGGCGGCGGCGCTCAGCAGGGTCGCGGCGAGCAGCCCGGCCGCCTTCACCTGGTGCGGCTTGGCGCCGAGCGAGGTGGCGGTGTCGTCGCCCATCGCCATGGCGTTGAGGCGCGGGCCGAGCAGCGCGGCGATGAGGAGACCGGCCAGGGCGAAGGGCAGGACCGACCGGACGACGTCGAAGTCGCGGCCGCCCAGGGCTCCGACGACCCAGTAGCGGTAGGTCTCGAACACCTTGGGATGGCTCAGGGTCACGGCCTGGATGAACGCGGTGAGGACCGCGGAGAGCACGGCTCCGGCGAGCACGAGCCGGGCAGGACCGCCGAGACCGCCCGCCGTGCCCAGCGCGTGGACGGCAAGGGCGGTCAGGAACGCGCCGGGCAGCGCCCACCACATGGTGTCGCTCTGCCCGGACGCGCCCAGGTACGCGGTGGCGGCGACGATGCTCGCCGAAGCACCCGCGTTGATGCCCAACAGGCCCGGCTCGGCCAGCGGATTGCGGGTGATGCCCTGCATCAGCGTGCCCGCGACGGCCAGACACGTCCCCGCAAGGACGCCGAGGACGGTGCGCGGGTAGCGGCTCTCGACGACCGTGCGCAGATACGTGTCACCACCGCCGCCCAGGACGTCGAAGACGTCGCCGGGGGAGTTGCTGTGGCTGCCGAACATCACGCTCGCCAGCAGGGCACAGGCCAGCAGCGCGAGGGAGAGGGCCAGGGCGAGGGAGAGCCGGGCCGCGCCCCGCCGGCGTACGCGAGCGGAGCGCGGCAACAGGCCGGTGTTCGTGGTCACTTGGGCGACTACTTGCCGGCCTTGGCGATGGCGGCGTCGATCATCGGCTGGTACCGCTTGATGCTGTACGGCACGGTGAGCGGATTGATCATGGAGGACGCCGTCACGAACGACTGGTCCGTGCTGTGCACGAGAGCACCCTTCTTGACCGCGGGGATGGCCGCGTAGAGGGGCTGCTTCTCGATGCCCTTGCGCGTCTTGTCATCGGCGTAGAAGGTGAAGACGAGGTCGCTGTCGGACAGTTTGTCGGCGTTCTCCAGGCCGATGAGGGCGGAGTCGGTGCCCTCGGTCTCCTTGAAGGTCTTGACCACCGGGTCGACCTTCAGACCGAGCTTCGAGAGCATCTCGACGCGCTGCTCCTTGGGCTTGAACACACCGAGTGTGCCCGGGCCCGAGGTGTAGATGTAGGAGAAGCTGACGTCCTTGTACTTCGGCCGGGTGGCGGCGGCTTCGGACAGCTGCTTGTCGATCTTTCCGGTGAGGTCCTTGGCCTTCTCCGGCTGCCCGAGGGCCTTGGCGACGATCTCTATCTGCTGGTCCCAGTCGGTGCTCCACGCCTTGTCCGGGTAGGCGACGGTGGGCGCGATGTCCTTGAGGATGTCGTACTGCTTCTGCGTGACGCCCGACCACGGAGCGAGGATCACGTCCGGCTTGAGCTCGGTGATGGCCTCGATGTCGAGTTCCTCACCGCCCTTGAACTGCTTGGGCAGTTCCTTGCCCGACTTCTTCACCGCGTCGTGGACCCAGGGGAGATAGCCGGTCTTGTCGCTGCCCCAGGCGTACTCCTCGACGCCGACGGGGACGGTGCCGAGCGCGATGGCGGTCTCCGCCGAGCCCTGCCCGAGCGTGACGACCCGCTTGGGCTCGGACTTGATGGTCGCCGAACCGAGCGTGCTCTTGATCGTCACGGGAAACGCCCCGTCTCCCGCGGCTTTCCCGGCGGACTCGTCCTCGTCGTCCGAACCTCCGCAGCCCGCGACCAGCAGGCAGAGGGAGGCGGCGAGCGCGGCGGCGCCAAGCGTACGGCGGTGGGGGCCGGTGAACACTGCGGGCATGACGGGTCCTTCGTTGCAGGCAGGAACGACGACGCCCTGCCGCCGGGCGGATGAGCCGGACGGGCAGGTCGTGCATCCACAGGAATATTAGGCGAGCCTAACCTACGTTGATCTCCGGGTGGGCCGGTTCCGGCGGACCGCGACCGCGAACGGGGCGAAAGGGGTAACAGGAGTGCCTTCGGGAGGCAGTTGGGCGGAGCGAGGGCGTCGGACCGGCGGTTCCGGCGTCAGCGCGCCAAGACGCCGCCCGGCACGGACGGCGTACCCGCGCGCTCACCCACATGCGGGGCGCCCCTCCGCTTCCTGGGTGGTTTTTGGACCCTGCCCGTGCCTCTGACGCGCTGTGGGGGGAGGGCGTACATGTCCACACGCACTCGAAGTAAGGACTCCCATGCGCATTCGTACCGCTCTTGCCGCCGCGTCCCTGGCCACCGCCGCCCTCCTCGGCGGCGCGGGAGCCGCGGTCGCCGACGACGGTCCCGGCGCCGACGCAGTCGGTTTCGCGGAGGACTCGCCGGGCGTGGCCTCCGGCAACGTGGTCCAGGTCCCGGTCGACGTGCCGATCAACGCCTGCGGAAACAGCCTCAACGTCATCGGGCTGCTGAACCCCGCGTTCGGCAACGACTGCAGCTGACGCCCGGCTCCGCACGCCGGAGCTGCCTCGCCCCTGTGCGGACGCCACGTCCGCACAGGGGCGTTCGCTCAGTCGAGGCAGAACTCGTTGCCCTCGACGTCCCGCATCACCAGGCACGACTCGTAGTCCCCGTCGGCGACCAGCAGCTCCAGGCGTACCGCGCCGAGCGCGACCAGTCGTGCGCACTCGGCCTCGAGCGCGGCGACGCGCTCGTCACCCACGAGCCCGGTGCCGACCCGCACGTCGAGGTGGACCCGGTTCTTGACGACCTTGCCTTCGGGAACGCGCTGGAAGAACAGCCTCGGACCCGCACCTGAGGGATCGACGCAGGCCGCTGAACCCCGGTGCTCGGGCTTCAGCGTGCGATCGAAATCGCCCCACGTGGCGAACCCCTCCGGCGGCGGCGGTATGACGTACCCGAGGACCTCGCACCAGAAGCGTGCGACGCGCTCGGGTTCCGCGCAGTCGAAGGTGACTTGGACCTGCTTGATCGATGGCATCGGCCCACCCTAGTGGCGCGTGACGATCACCCGTGGAGCGAGCGTGCTCCCGGGCTTTCGCCCTCGAAGCGCTGGCCCGCGGCGATCTCGTCGCCGACGATCGACCAGCTGGTTTCGTCGTCCCCGAAGGGGAGCGGGTCGACGCTCCCCGTCTCCTGGCGGATGCGGTCGACCTCGCGCTCCAGACGCTCGAAGTCGGCTTCCTCGTCGCTGCCGCTGTCGCCGTGGTCGCCGCTGAAGGTGAACTCCTCAAGCAGGCGCTGGAACCGGAGAGTGACCTGGATGAGGGAGGAGACGTCCGTGTGGAGTGCCTGCACGGTCTCGTTGTCGGCGTCGAAGGCGTACACCTTGCCGGAACCGGGGTCGAGCGCGAGGTGGGCGTTGAGCAGCCAGCCGATGACGGGCCAGTCACCCGAGTCCTGCGCGTTCTCGGGGACGTCCTCGAAGTCCCCGGTGTCGACGACGTCCTGGACGAGGGGCAGTCGGCCGGAGTCCTCGCCGGTCTCGCGCAGCCAGAGCGTCCCGGTCGGGACGCCGACGGTCGCCAGGAGGCGGGCGCCCTCGGTGTCCGCGCCGGCGGGCGGGAAGGCGGTGGCGGGCAGGGTCACGAGCCGGTCAGCGCCGAAGATCTCGGCGAGCTCGCTGCGGGTGATGTCGAAAAGCACTGCCGGAACTCCGAACTCGGCGGCGGCACGGGCGCCGTGGGTCTCTTGGGTGGGAACGTGTCGTCCGAGGGCGAAGGGTGCCACATCCGACCAGGTCCGCCGCGAGACCCGACCTGACCCTGCCCGAGCGTTCGAGATCGAGCCTCATGCGGCCGTGACCGCATGAGGCTGCCCGGACCTCCGGCTCGGCTAATGCCTCAGCGGAATGCGGCGATGTTGCGGGTGACCCAGTCGCCGAAGGGGCGCGGGGCACGGCCGAGGACTCGTTCCACGTCCGGGCTGATCCGCAGTTCGGCCGGGTTCGGGGCGGCGATGATGTCCAGCGTGTCGTCGGCGAGCTCGGCAGGCACGAACTGGATCATCCCGGCCTTGGCCTCGTCGCGGGTGAGTTCGTGGAACCGTACGGGCGAGCCGAGCGCCGTGGCGATGACCTCCGCCTGCTGGCGCGGTGTGATCACCTCCGGGCCGGTCAGCTCGTACACCCCTCCGTTGTGCCGGTCGTCCAGCAGGCAGGCCGCGGCGACCTCGGCGATGTCCGCCGGATCGATGACCGGCACCCCGACGTCGCCGAAGGGCCCGGCGGCCGTCCCCTGCGTGCGGACGGACTCCGCCCAGGCGAACGCGTTGGAGGCGAAGCCGCCGGGTCGAAGGAGGACCCAGTCCATGCCGGACTCCCGCAACGCGTCCTCCACCGCCCGCAGCGCGACCCGCGAAGGACCGAGCGGCCTGGTCGCCACACCTTGCGAGGACAGCAGGACGACGCGGCGGACCCCGCTGGCCGCGGCCAGGTCGATGATGTCGGTCGGCTTGGCATCGGGGGAGTGCAGGTCGCCGGAGAGCAGGAGGAACAGCGCCTTCGTCCCGTCCAACGCGGGCGCCAGGCCTGCCGGTTCGGCCAGATCGGCTGCCACGTGCCGGACACCGTCGGGCACCGACGCGGCGTTCCGCGACACCGCTGTCACCTGCTCGCCCGCGTCGGCAAGGGCCTGCGTCAAAGGCCGCCCGATGTTTCCGGTAGCCCCGGTGACAACCATCATTTTCCGCTCCTAGTCCGTTGTGCACCAAGGAAGTTGTGCACTACGGAAGGTGACGCTAGGAGACAGGCTTACTTTCCGTAAGGACATACCCCGAGGTAAGCTCCGGACATGGGAGAAGGCGCGCAGGTGACGAAGGGTGACGCGGGCACCGGGTATGAGGTGTTTCACACCGACTGCCCGGCACGCGACGTGGTCGACCACGTGACCAGCAAGTGGGGCATCTGGGTGCTGATCGCCCTGCGGAGCAACGACTTTCGGTTCTACGAGCTGCGCGACACCATCCAGGGCATCAGCGAGAAGATGCTCGCGCAGACCCTGCGCGCGCTGGTGCAGGACGGCCTGGTGTGGCGTGAGGTCGAGCCGACGACGCCGCCCCAAGTCACGTACGGACTGACCGAGTTCGGCCAGCACCTGGGCGAGCCGCTGACGGATCTGTTCGATCGGATCACGGAGCGGCTGTCACGCTCGTCGACGACCTAGACGGCGCCAGGGTGTGCGACCGAGGGCCGATGGCGGAGTGGTGATTGTCCTCCGTGGGCGGATACGGCACGCGAGCGGCGGGTGACAGCGTTCCGGTCATGCGTACGGGCGGTGGCAGGACACGCCGGTACGTGGCCGCGGGCCCCTCTGCGACGGTCGGACAGTCGGGCCCGGTTTCGTCCAGGAGCCGGGGAGGGACCGTGACGATCACACCGTTCGCGAGTCGGAGAAGCTTCGAGCGCCGTCGTCTGCTGGCAGGCGCGCTGGCGGCCGGTGCGGCCGTGCCGCTCGGTCTGGCCGTGCCGCTCGGCCTCGCCGGTCCGGCGCGGTCGGCCACCGGCGCCCCCGCCAAGGCCCCGGCCCGGCGCGACTCACGCTGCCCCGGCCCACGCCCGTACCCGGTGGGCACCGTGGCGCTGCACCTCCGCGGCGCGGCGGGTCCCGGGCGTCGCCGGGAACTGATGGCGAGCGTCTGGTATCCCGCCAGGGACGTCGAACGGTACCCGCGGGCGCCGTGGATGACCGCAGGTGCGCTGCGGGAGCTGCTCGCCTCCTCGGGGTTCGCCCCCGACGTCGCACCGGCGCCGCCCACCGCAGGTCACCGGGGAGCCCCGGCACGGCGGAGCGAGCGGGGGCTGCCCGTCGTGGTGTTCTCGCACGGGGCGCACAGCCACCGCGCGGACCACACGGTGATCGTGCAGGAACTGGCCAGCCACGGATACGCGGTGGTGACGGTGGACCACACCTACGACGCGTTCACCGAGTTTCCCGACGGCCGTGTCCTGGTCCCGTCCAGAGATCCGCAACACGCGAGGGGACCGGCGGACTTCGCCGCGGACATCCGCGTCGTCCTGGACCGTGTCGAGGATCTCGCAGCGGGGCGCGGTCCCGGCAGCGACGGACGGCCGCTGCCGGAGCACCTTGCCGGTGCGATCGACCCGCTGCGCATCGGCATGTTCGGCTGGTCGAAGGGCGGGACGGCGACCGCCCACGTCATGGCCGCTGATCCCCGGGTGCGTGCGGGGCTGAGCCTCGACGCTCCGATGGACCCGGTCGTCTCCGGCGCCCTGGACCGCCCCTTCATGATGATGACCGCCACGTACACCCGGCAGGAAGATCCCCATGTCGCCGCGTTCTGGCGTACCCGTTGGCGTTCTTCGACCTGCACCTGCGCCACGGAAGGGGGCCCCTCCAGGGGTCACCCCGTCCTGAGCGGCTGTGTCGCCGGTTCCAGCAGCGACAGCGTCCGCCGCTTCGCGTCCAGGTCGACCTGGACGCCCACCGGCATCGGCAGATTCGCGACGGCATGACCGAACTCGACGTTGCCCAGGACCGGGATGTCGCGGTCGCCGAGGACGTCGAGGACCAACTCGGTGAGGCTCGGGGTCCCTTGGGCCCCGAGCCCGTCGATCTCGCACGGCACGCCCACGACCATGCCGGAGATCCGGTCGAGGACGCCGGAGTGCCGCAGTACCTGGAGATAGCTCCACACGTGTGCCGCCTGGCCGCCCTTCTCCTCCCAGAACAGCACCGCACCGTCGAACCGTTCGAGAGGCAGCGCGAAACGCGTCGCCTGCACCAGCGCGACGCGATTGAGCACCCCACCGATCAGTCGGCCTTCGGTACGACCGGCACGCCAGCACTCCCACGAAGGGCTGGCGGGCAGCTCACCGATCGGCTCCGTGCCGGTCAGCAACGTCGCGTAGAGCTTTTCGAGTTCCGCTCTGCGTGTCCCGGGGGCGGCCTGCCAGTACCCGCCGAGTCCGGGAGTGGCCAGGTCGGCATGGAATCCGACCAGGCCCGTGCGTGCGTAGAGCGCGAGATGCAGCAGCGAGATGTCGCTGTAGCCGAGGATCGGCTTGGGGTCGGCGGTGATCGCGTCGACATCGATCAGGTCGAGGTAACCGAGGACGGTGTTGCCGCCGTCGTGCGCGATGATCGCGCGGACCTCGGGGTCGCGCAGCAGGGTGTTGAATTCCGCCGCGATCTCCGCCGACGGGGCCGCGCTCCACCAATGCTGCCGCCCCGCCTCGAGCAGCGGCGCACGGCGGACGCGGAATCCCATCCGCTCGAGCACGGCCTCGGACTGCTCGAGGTCGGGCACCCGCTCGATGTCGAGCGGGCCGGACAGCGACGCGATGACGACGAGGTCTCCGGGCGCCAGGGCGCGAGGCCGAAGCGGTCGAGGCAGGGCGGCGTAGGTCATCGGCGCAGTATTCCGAGGCTCGCGACACCACGCGACACATTTATATGGCGGGCCGATCGATCGCCGGGACGCTCAGCCGAGCAGCAGCTCGCGGGTACGGGCAAGGTGGTCGTATTGCCGTCGCAGGTCGTTGCCCGACAGGTTGATGACGAAGGTGTGCGCGCCCGCTCGTAGGTATTGGTCCAGTCGTTCGGCCAGCTTCTCGGGAGGCCCGCTGACCACCAGGCGGGTCGCCTGCTGCTCGGAGAGCCCCTGCTCACCGGTGAGCGAGCGCAGGAAGCGCACCAGGCGCTGGTGGCCCCGGCGGCTCTCCCCGGGATCGGTGCTCAGCGTGGCGAACACCGTGGTGCCCACCTCGGGCGCCCGCGTGCCCGCCTCGGCTGCCATCGCCGCCAACTTTGCTGCTCGTACGCCCAGTTGCGCGGGTTCGAGCAGTGAGGCGAGCCACCCGACGCCGTGGTCGATGACGCGCCGCAGGGCGCGGTCGGACATGCCGCCCACCCACAGCGGCGGTGCGGGAACGGCGGGTTCGAGCGTCATGACCGGCTCGCCCGGCACGGTGAGCAACGCCGTCGGCCGCCCCGCGAACAGATCGGGCAGCGCCCGCAGCATCACCTCGGTCCTGCGGCCCCGCCCGGCGTACGGAACCCCGCCGACCGGCCAGTCCTGCGGGTGTATGCCCGCACCGACCCCGAGCACCACGCGGTTGCCGGACAGGTACTGCAACGACGACAACTGCTTGACTGCCCAAGCCTGTTGCCGCAGCGCGAGGAGCATGACCCCGAAGCCGATCCGTACGCGCTCGGTGACCGCGGCGGCCGCGCTCAGCGCGACCACGCTCTCCAGGAACGGGGTACGCGCACACAGATGGTCGCCCGCCCACACCGTGTCAAGGCCGACTTGCTCGATGTGCCGGGCCAACGCGGGGATTTCTCCCATGCCTTCAGCCGTGCCCTCGTCGCCACGTTGGGCGAAGGTCGGAAGGCAGACGCCAAGATTCACCGGCATGTCGATCCTTTCGGTGGTCGGTGAGGCCGACTCGGTGGTCGGTCGGTGAGGTCGACCTTGCCCGCTCAACCGGGGTTGAGCTCAACTGGTCCGATGGACGACCTGGCTTCGATACGGCGAGTCGCCGACCACTTCGATCTGCCCCTCTCGACGCTGCACTACTGGGAGCGCCGCGGACTCATCACGCCCCAGCGACGCTTCAGTCATCGCTATTACGACACCGATCAGATCTACCGGATCGCGCTGATCCGGCTGTGGCGGACCACGGGGCAGATGTCCCTCAACGAGATCGCCGAGGTCCTTTCCGGGCGCGCGGAAGCTCCCGACTGGCGCGACACCGTCACCGCTCGCCTCTCCGCCATCGAAGCCCAGATGGCCCAACTGGACACCGCGCGCGGCTACTTGCGCGAGCTGCTCACCTGTCCCCAAGGGGATGCGCTCGAACGCTGCGGAGGGTTCCGCGCGCAGGTTGCCCTCCCGGCAGAGGATCACCGGTGTCGGCCACGTCACTGATCGTATGGCGCCTGATGCTAACAGCTGCAAATCAATAACCGTTTCGAAAGGCTATCGGTTAGTGCTACGGTCGTCGGCATGAAGAAGGTGAGCTTCGCCGAGTTCGGCGGTCCCGATGTCCTGCGCTTGACCGATGCCGAGGAGCCCCACGCGGGCCCCGGCCAGATACGTATCGCCGTACGGGCGGCGGGTGTGAACCCCGTCGACTGGAGAATCCGCGAAGGCCAGTTCCATGAGGTCCGGCCGCTCGAACTGCCTGCCGGGATCGGCCTGGACGCCGCAGGAGTGGTGGACGAGGTCGGCGAGGGAGTCGACGGGGTCGAGGTCGGTGACCAGGTGTTCGGCGAAGGGGCCGAGACCTACGCCGAGTTCGCCGTCCTTTCGGCATGGGCCCGGATGCCGGAGCGTCTGACGTTCGAGGAGGCGGCCGGGTATCCCTCGGTGGTGGAGACCGCGCTGCGTGTGATCCGTGAGAGCGGTGTGCGGCCGGGGCAGACGTTGCTGGTCAGCGGCGCGTCCGGGGGAGTGGGTTCGGCGGTCCTGCAGATCGCCGGGGACCGTGGCATCACGGTGATCGGCCTGGCCGGTGCCGCGAACCAGGACTATCTGCGGGACTTGGGCGCCCGCGCCACGACGTACGGCGACGGCTGGGTGGAGCGGGTGCGGGCACTGGGCACCGTGGACGCGGCGCTCGATCTGGCCGGTTCGGGTGTGATCCGTGAACTGGTCGAACTCACCGGGGATCCGCGGAAGGTGATCTCCATCGCCGATCTGGGCGCGCCGGAGCTGGGTGTGCGGTTCTCGGGTGTGGCGGGGAGCGTGCCGGACGCGCTCACCGAGGCCGTCGGCCTCATCGCGCGGGGCAAGCTCCACATTCCTGTCGAGAAGTCGTACGCGCTCGCCGACGCGGCGGCGGCACACATCGACAGCCAGGCAGGTCACACCCGCGGACGACGGGTCATCGTGGTCTGAACTGCCGTCGCCCGCCCGGTCGTACGGCGTGGCAGGCCGCTTTCCTCTCAGCGCCCCTGCCGGACCCGACCGGCAGGGGCGCGACACACAAGGACACACACAAGGACCCACAGAAGGACACGAGGAGCCCCATGCACACTCCTGTCACCATCATCGGCGCCGGACTCGGCGGCCTCGTCCTGGCCCGCGTCCTGCACCTCCACGACATCCCGGTCACGGTCTACGAGGCGGACGCCTCCGTGACGACCCGTGCGCAGGGCGGGATGCTCGACATCCACGAGCGCAACGGCCAACTCGCCCTCGAGACAGCCGATCTGATGGACGAGTTCCGCGGCATCATCCTGGCGGGCCGCCAGGCGATACGGGTCCTGGACCGCGACGGAACGGTCCTGTTCGAGAAGGGCGACGACGGCACGGGCGCGAGCCCCGAGGTCCAGCGCGGCGAACTGCGCCAGATCCTGCTCGACGCGCTCCCCGACGGCACTGTCCGATGGGGGCACAAGGTCACCGGTGTCCGTACCCTCACCGAGGGCCGCCACGAGGTGGCCTTCGCCGAAGGGCGTACCGTCGTCACGAGCCTGCTGGTCGGTGCGGACGGCGCGTGGTCACGCGTCCGGCCGCTGCTCTCCGACGGCACACCCGCATACGTCGGCCGGTCCTTCGTCGAGACCCACCTGCACGACGCCGACACCCGTCACCCGGCCACCGCGAAAGCGGTCGGCGGCGGGACGCTCGTGGCTCTCGACCCGGACGGGAACGGGACGTGGCTCGTGGCCCACCGGGAGAGGGGCGGGGCCGTCCACGCCTACATCACCCTGGTCAAGCCGCAGGACTGGTTCGCCACCGTCGACTTCACCGATTCCGTCGCGGCCGCCGCGCGGATCGCGCAGGAGTACGACGGCTGGGCACCCGAACTCACCGCCCTGATCACCGCCGGGCAGAGCGTGCCGGTCCTGCGCCCCCTCTACGCGCTGCCGGTCGGGCACCGCTGGGACCGGGTGCCGGGCGTGACGCTGCTCGGCGACGCCGCTCACCTCTCGACGCCCAACGGCGAAGGCGCGGGCCTGGCCATGCAGGACGGTGCCGCACTCGGCAAGGCCATCGCCGCCCACCCCGACGACATCGAGAGGGCCCTCACCGCGTACGAGCGAGAGCTGTTCCCCCGCGCCGCTGTGGCGGCCGCCGCAGTCACCCACAACCCCACGCCCCAGGAAATGATGGCCTTCTTCACCTCCTGACCACCGCCGTCGAGGAGGGCCGGGACCAGAGCCGACGCCCTCCTCAACGGCGTCCGGTCCTACTTCAGGTGCCGGTCGTAGAACCGGCCCCCGTCCGCCACCTCGAACCACGGGGTACCGACGTGCCCGCCCAGGTTCGCGTGCAGCGTCTTCTCCGTGCTGCCGAAGGCGTCGAACAGGTCCAGGGCCCGCTGCCGGGGGTTCCCTTCGTCGTCCCACTGCAGCAGGAACAGCAGCGGAACGGTGACCTGCCGGGCCTCCTCACGCTGGGCGCGAGGCACGTAACCCCCGGCGAAGAAACCGGCGGCCGCGATGCGCGGCTCGACCGCCGCGAGGTGGATGCCGACGGCGGTCCACCCCGAGTACCCGACCGGGCCGCCGATCTCGGGCAGCGCGAGGAGGGCGTCCAGGGTGCTCCGCCAATCCGGGACCGCCTTTTCGACCAGCGGGCCGATGAACGACTCGAAGATCTCATCGACCGGCTCACCGGCCCGCATCGCCCGGCGGAGGTCGGCGCGGGCCTGTTCGTCGGCGGCGGAGCGGGGCCGGTCGCCGCACCCTGCGGCGTCGATGGTGGCCACCGCGTAGCCGTACGCCGCGGTCTGCCTGGCCCGCGCCACAAGCCGGGGCTGCGCCTTGGGCAGGCCGTTGTTGTGTGCCATCAGGATCAGCGGAACCGGTGTGGCGGATCCGGCGGATCCGGGCGTCCACAAGGTGCCGGGGATCTCGCCGAGGGTGAACTCGCGCTCGATGATGCCGTCGTCGAGTCGCTGTTCGGACGTGAACCGCATGGTGTCGGAAGTGAAGTGCATGGTCGTGCCTTTCGGGAGAGCTCACAGACGGCGCTCCCGGACGACCTGTCTAGCGTCCGACCGTGACCCCGGAGGAGAGCACCCACGTCGATACGTTCACGGGTACCACCTCCTCTTCTCTCGCACGGCCTCCAGGAAAGTAGCAGTGGCCGCCACGGCCCGCCAAGGGATTTTCTGTCCGCCGACGCCCCGAGCGCACATCCTGAGGCCCGCCGCCGAGCCCGAGAGCGGACCGCACTATGTTGGCCGGATGCAGCCACAGCAGGACCACCCCACCCCAGCCCCACCAGCGGCCCCGACGGCGACCGCACGACCACGCGGCCGCACCGCGACCGCGGCCGTGTGGCTGATGGTTGGCCTCGTCATCGGGGGCGGGGGAGTCGGAGCGGCGTGGGCGCTGAACGGCGACGGAGACGGTACGACGTCGGAGAGCGGGACCGCGGCCGGTGACGCGCGGGCCGCGTGCGAGGCGCTCGACGGATTCGACGAGACGAAGTACACGGAGAAGGGCTCGGCAGGCGAGATCTCCGTCAACCGGTACACCGCGGCGGGAGCCTTCTCGGCATCGGCCGCAGCGGGCGACAAGCGGTACGAGCCGCTCGCCCAGGCGATACGCCGCTCGCAGGAGCGCCACGCCAGGGTCTTCGACTTCGACGCCGCGGCGAAACAAGACCTGGACAAGGCCCGCGGAATCTGCCGGGACCTCTAGGCATCAGGTCACACCCCCGAACAGCGGTTATGGTGATCGCCGACCTGTGACCAGGGTCTTTCAATCGGGGGATGAGTTGCGTGGGCGCGATAACTTTCAATCTGACGACCGCTGCGTTGATGGTGCTGATGTTCAAGAGCGGCATGCTCCTGATCGGTGACGGTGACCTCCGCAAGCGGCCCGTTCCCTACGGGGCCCTCGCGCTAGCGGTGGTCGCTGTCGGCGCGGTGGTGCTCCAGCTGAGCTGGTCCGGGGCGATGGACGCGCTGGACGGCGACCCGCACGAATCCGGCTGGTGGCGTGTGGTGACCTCGGTGTTCATGCAGAACGGCGGGGTGTTCGGGACCGTCTGGAACATCGCCACCCTCGCGGTGATCGCCGCGCTGGCGCAATGGTTCTGGGGCGGGCCGCTGATGCTGGCACTGTTCGCCGGAGGCATCCTGCTGCCGCAGCGGATCGACGCGCTCTTCGGCGAGAGCGCGCCGAGCACCGACCCGCGCAACTTCGCCGGAAGCTCCGGCGCGACGTACTTCCTCGCCGCGACGCTCGCGGCGGGTCTCGTGCTGTCGAGCACCGCCCCCAAGGCGCGGCTGATGGCGGTGGGCGTGCCCGTCGCCGGACTCGCGATGTGGCTGGCGCAGGACAACGGGCACGGTCTGGTGGCCTGTTACGGCTTCGTACTCGGCGCCGTCGTCCTGCCCCTGGCCCGCCTCTCCCCGCGCGTGCTGCTGCCGACGGGCGTCTCCGAGGAAACCCCGGCCCAGCGAGGTCAGTGAGGCGCGGGCGACGTAGCCGTCACGTTCCAGGGTTCGGGGCGACCGGGGACCACAGGCCCATCCACTGCTCGGCGCCCCACGCCTCGTACCGCTGCACCTCGGTGAATCCCAGCTTCGCCGCGAGACGCATCGAGCGGTGGTTGGCGGTCTGGGTGCAGAGCACCACCGGCTCGCCGGGCTGTGCGTCGGCGTACCAGGTGAGCGCCGCCGCGCACGCCTCGGCTGCGTATCCCTGTCCCCATGCCGTCGGCAGCAGCAAGTAGCCGAGTTCGGCCTCTCCGGCATCCGGACGGACACGACTTCGCCGCTCCCCGTCGCGCCGGTTGAGTTCGATGGTGCCGATCATCGCGCCGTCGAGCTCGATCACGAAGAGGCCGAGGCGGCTCTCCGGCGTCTCGGGCAACGCGCGCTCACACTCGTCACGCGGTCGGGGGCCGCCCAGATACGTGTTCACCTCGGGCGACGCGAACAGCTCGACGAACGCCGCACGGTCCCGGGCCTCGGACGCGCGGAGAACGAGGCGTTCGGTCTTCAACGGGGCGGGCGGCCAGGTGACTTGTCCGAGATCTGCCATGGCGGGCAACTTATCGCACGCCCCTGGGAGTGATCCGCGGGGGAAGCCCCGCGACGGGTCCCGGCCGGTCAGGCGCGGCGTGCGGCCCAGACGGTGCGTTCGGTGCGCACGACCAGGTCGTCGCGGCGCAGGATGCCGCGCGGCCCTTCGGCGTCGAGGAGCTCGTCGAGCGCGGCGAGATCCGCACCGTCGAGCGTCTCCGCGGCTGTGCCGCGGATGCGGAGCAGGCTCTCGCGGGCATAGCGGCCGATCGCCTCACTGCGGTCGCCCTCGATGTGTACGGAGACGGTGCGCTCGTCCTCGACGAGGAAACCGGCGGCGGACAGCATCGGCCCCCAGTCGGCGCCGCGGTGCGGGACGTGCTCGGCGTGGAAACTCTCGGTCGCGGCATGGCAGCGCTCTTCGAGGCCCGGCCGCTCCTCCGGGGCGTCCGCGGGCAGGAAGCGGGGGAAGCCGTCCAGCTCCACGACGGCGAACAGGCCGCCGGGCGCGAGCATGTCGTGGACACTGCGCAGGGCCCGCTCCGGCCGGGCCATGTGGTGCATCGACGCCGAGGCCCACACCAGGTCGGGGGTGCCGAGATCGGGCCAGTCGGGCTCGTCGAGGTCGGCCTGCACGGTGCGCACGCGTTCCCCCACCCCACGGGCGCACGCCTTCTCGCGCAGGTCCTTGAGATGTCCCGCCGAGGTGTCGACCGCGGTGATCTGCGCCTCGGGGAAGCGGTCGAGGAGGGCGAAGGTGCCCGCTCCCGTGCCGCAGCCCAGATCCACGATCTGGCGGGGCGCGGTCTTCAGCGGCAGCCAGGCGGTGATGGACGCGATGTGCTCGGCGAGCACCTCCGCGTCCAGGTCGAGGAGCTCCGCCTGGGCGCTGTCCTGGCTGTCGGCGCCGTGCTCGTGATGGTGGCGGTGCGGGCCGTCGCTGTGGGGGGTGTGCTGGTGCGCTGGAGTCATGCCGACACCTTAAGCAGGACATGCGCCTGTGGCACGAAGAGTTGCCCGCAACGCAAGAAGGTGACTCTGTGCGCTGCTCATCACGCAAGATCGCAGCCCTTGGCGCCCTTGGTGCCCTGGTCGTCGCAGTCGACGATGTCCCGCTGGTGACCGCGGCGGGCGTCCTGGTCGAAGATGCCCATGATCTCGCACGGCCCGCCCTCGGAGCCGATGGCGTGCGGCATCATCGTCGGGAACTCGGCGGCCTGGTTGGTCTCGATGCGAAAGCGGCGGTGCCCCAGCATGAGGACGGCGGTGCCGGACAGGACGACGAGCCATTCGCGGCCGGGGTGGGCCCGCATGCGCGCCGGGTTGACGGGCGGCGGTTCGGTCATCCGCTGACGCATGACGCTCATGCCGGGGTCGCTCTTGACCGGCCAGCGCATCAGGCCGTGAGCGCCGTCGATCGTCGGGCTGATGACGACATCGTCGGCGGCGTTCTCCACGAGCTGGTCCAACGTGGTGTCCAGGGCGCGTGCGAGCGTGACGAGCTGGTCCAGGGCGAGGCGCCGCTGACCCGTCTCGATGCGGCTCAGCGAGGACTGGCTGAGGTGGGCGCGCGTGGCCAGCTCTTCGAGGGACCAGCCCTGCGCGACCCGCAACGCCCGGATCCGTTTGCGTACGAGGCTGTCCAGCTGCCCGTCTTCTTGCGTCATGGGCAGCATCGTATGCCTGACGTGCAAAGTGAGCCGGGCCGCCCGGTGCGGGCCGCCCGGCTCACTTTGCCGTCGGGGTGACGTCAGTCGACGGGGGCGACTCGGATCAGGTTGCCGTCCGGGTCCGCGACGACGAACGTGCGCCCGAAGACCGTGTCGTGGGGCTCGCTGACCACGCGTACCCCCTTCGCCACCCACTTCTCGAAGTGGCGATCGATGACGTCGGGCCCGCCGTCGAGGGTCAGGCAGACCTCGCTGGTGCGGGGCACCGCCGGGGTCAGGCTGCCGTCGAACGCCCCGCTCCAGACGGCGAGGTCCGCGCCCTCGCCGAGATCGAAGCCGATGTACTCGGGGGTCTCGAAGTTGGGCTCGCTCTCGAGGAGTTCCGCGTAGAAACGGGCGGCTGCGGGGGCGTCGTTGACATAGACGATGAACACGATCGGGGCGGGCATGGCGCACTCCTTGGCTCGGTCTTTCGACCTGGCTCGGCCTTTCGACCTGGGTCGGTCTTGCGAACGACTGGAGCGTGCCCGCAAATCATGACGGATCCCGTCATGATTTCTGAGATCCTCGGTTCCGTGACTCCGGATCGCTTCTTCTCGCTCCTGCTGGCGCTGCAGTCCCGGGAGACCATGACGACCGCCGATCTGGCCGATGAGGTCGGGGTCTCCGTCCGTACCGTCCTGCGGGACCTGCGGTGGCTGCAGGAAGCGGGCTTCCCGTTGCTGATCAGGCGCGGGCGCCTGGGCGGGGTGACCCTTCTGCCCGGTGGTGTGCTCGACACGTCACGGCTCACGCCGGACGAACGGGACCATCTCGCCCTCCACGGCCTCGACGACGCGCAGCGCGAGCAGCTGGGAGCCACGGCCGACACCCGGCGCGCGGACCGGAAGGTGCGATCGGGGCTGCGCCCGTCGAGCACCGGCGCGCTGCCCCTGAGCGCGGTCGTCACCACCGACAACAGGCCGTGGTTCTTCCGGGACGCCGCGGGCATGCCACCGGCGGCGCTGGTGGGTGACCTGCGGCGCGGTGTCCGGCTGCGGATCTCCTACCGCCGGTCGGCGGAGACCGAGGCCGCCTGGCGGGTCGTGGACCCTTATGGCCTGCTGGCCAAGGCCGGGAGGTGGTACCTCGTGGCGGATGCGGAAGGCCGCCCCCGACTCCACGCGCTGGAACGCCTCGTCGGCTGGGAGCCGATGCGGGCAGCCCGCAGGTTGCGTCCTGACGCGACCCTGGACGGTGTCGCGGCGGAGCTGACGGCGCGCTGGGAGAACCCGGAAGCCTTCCGGATCCATGCGGAGATCGACGCCGACCGCCTCGGCCTCGCGAGGCGCGTCCTCGGCCGCCGACTGGCCGTTCAGGACACCGAAGGCGTACTAGGAGGGCGCGTGAGCATCACGGTCACCGGCCGGGACGTGGAAGACGTACGCCTGCTCCTGCAGTTCGGCGACAGCGCCACGGTGACCGGCCCCGCGGAAGCCCGCGAGCACGTCCGGCGACTGGCCGCGCAGATCCTGGAGATCAACTCCTAGCTGAGGGCGGATCCGAGAGTCAGGCGCAGCGGCGGGGCCGGGCCCGTTCTCCACCCCCGTGGGAGAACGGGCCCGGCAGTTCGGTGGGCCCTGTCAGGGCGTGCTGCGCATCCTCACCGCACCGACGTTCTTGGGGCACTCGGCCTTGTTGTAGTTCTTCCTCCAGTACGGCTTGCTGCTGTAGCTCTTGTGGTTGGCGCACCACACCCTGACGTGAACCTTGTATCCCGGGCAGTTGGCGTGGCCCCGGCCCCGGCCGAGGTAGTCGATCCACTTCGAGCACCGTGAGCCGGCGGACACGTCGTCGTGGGCGGGGCGGCTCTGTGCGGTCCGAGCCGGTGCGGTGGGGGCGGCGGTGGCCGCCGGGATCGTGGTGAGGGCCATGCCGCCGCCGAGCGCGATCGATGCCGCCCCGAGGGCCAGGCGTTTCGTTGCGATCATGAAGTCTCTTCCCGTCTGGTCGTGGAGATCGGTGTGCAGCACAGAGTTCAGCGGCGGTGCCATTGATTGGGCAGTGGTCTTCGCGGTCCTGATCAATGGCGTGCGCGGTGGCTCAAGAGCGACGTCAGGACGCTGACCGGCGAAGGCGCCTCTGGTTGGCCGCGCATCCGGGGCGTAGCTTGTTGGCCTTCGTGCCCTCCGGGGGGATCGCGCGGGGGCGGTGGGGAGGGAGCGGCATGGCGGGGCGTCCGGAGAGAGCGTTGGATCCGGGCAGCGGGCCGGTGCGGAGGTTCGCGGCGGAGCTGCGCACGTTGCGCACGGAGAACGGCAGTCCGACCTATCGCGAGATGGCGCGGACCTCCGGCCTCGGAGCGAGCACGCTCTCGCAGGCCGCCGCCGGTGAACGGCTGCCGACCCTGCCGGTCGTCCTCGCCTACGCACGCGTGTGCGGCGGGGACGCGGAGGAGTGGGAGGCGCGCTGGCGCGAGGCTGCCCGGCAGGCCGCGGCCGAGCCGAGGGAGCGGGAGGATCAGGGCGAGTCTCCCTACCGGGGACTGGCCCGCTTCGAACCGGGTGACAGCCATCTGTTCTTCGGCCGGGACCAACTCGTCGAGCGCCTCCTGACGCTGGCACGGTCCCGCCGTTTCATCGCGGTGCTCGGCCCGTCGGGCAGCGGGAAGTCCTCGCTGCTGCGGGCCGGTCTCATCCCGCGGCTGCGCGCCCCGGCCGCGACCGGCCCCCGGCCTGCCGCGGTGCGGGTCCTGACACCTGGCGCGCACCCTTTACGTACGCACGAGCAGCGCCTGGTGCCGCGGGACGCGGACGGGGAAACGTGGCTGGTCGTAGACCAGTTCGAAGAGCTCTACACGCTGTGCACCGACGCGGCGGAGAGGGAGCGGTTCGTCGAGCGGCTCCTGGCCGCCGTCGACGAGGCGAGCGGGCTCCGCGTGGTCATCGCGGTGCGTGCCGACTTCCTCGGACACTGCACGCGGCACCCCGGCCTGACCGCGGTACTGCAGGAAGGCACCGTGCTGGCCGGGCCGATGAGCCGCGATGAGCTGCGTGCGGCGGTGGTCCAGCCCGCCAGGGCCGCCGGGCTGATGGTGGAACGCTCCCTGACGGCCCGCATCCTGGACGAGGTCGACGGCGAGCCGGGCGCCCTGCCACTGATGTCGCACGCGCTGCTGGAGACCTGGCGCCATCGCCAGGGCCGCGCGCTGACCGCCGAGGCGTACGAAGGCGCCGGTGGTCTGCACGGCGCCCTCGCCCGCACCGCCGAGACCCTCTACGGCCAACTCGCCACCGGCCAGGGCGAGGTTGCCCGGCGTGTTCTCCTGCGGCTCATCGCCCCGGGGGAGGGCACGCACGACGCGCGGCGCCCCGTCAGCCGTGCGGAGCTCGGCCCCGACGAGTCCGGCGACGTCGACGCCGTGGTGGAGCGCCTGGCCCGCGCGCGGCTGATCACCCTGGACCACGACACCATCGAACTGGCACACGAGGCACTCATCACCGGCTGGCCGCGGTTCCACGGCTGGATCGACGCCGACCGAGGACGCCTGCGCGCCCACCGCCGACTGACCGAGGCGGCGCAGGCGTGGGACTCGCTGGAGCGTGACCCCGGCATGCTGTACCGCGGCACGCGCCTGGCCGACGCCGAGGAGACCTTCACCGAACAGGAGGGCCTGAGCACCCTGGAGTCCGCGTTCCTCGCGGCGAGCCTGCAAGCCCGCGCCGGTGAACAGCGGGCCACCGCGCGCACCACCCGCCGACTGCGCGCGCTGGTCGCGGGGTTGACCGCCCTGCTCCTCCTGGCGGGCGCCGCCGCGGCCGTCGCCTTCCAACAGCGCGCCGCCGCCCAGGAACAGCGCACGGTCGCGGTGTCCCGGCAGATCGCGGCGGAGGCGGACCAGTTGCGAGGCACCGGTCTCCCCGCGCAGGTCCAGAACGCCTCGCTGGCGGCCCAACTCGACATCGCCTCCTACCGGATGCGCCCCTCCGACCGTACGTACACGAGTCTGCTCACCGCGGCGAACTCGCCGCTGTTCACCGAGGTCCCCGACCAGAGCCGCCGCTCGGATGACGAGAACAACGCCCCCAACAATGAGCGCATGGCCGTCGACGCACGTCGGCGCGTCATGGCGGTCGCCGGGTCCGATCGCCGTGTGCGGTTGTGGGACATCCGCGACGCCACCCACCTCCGGCGGGTGGGACCTTCGCTGCCCGGCTCTGCGGTGGGCCTCAGCGCGGACGGCGGGCTGCTGGCCGCCGAGGACGACCGGAACGGCAGGATCCGGCTGTGGGACATCGGCGAACCGCGCCGCCCGGCCCGGCTCGCCACGGTGGACGTGCCCGGCGACACCATCGCCAACACGGTGGCGCTGAGCCCCGACGGGCGCCTGCTCGCCACCGGCGGACAACGGATCTTCCTGTGGGATCTGCGCGACCCCGGGCGCCCCGTACGCGTCGGCCGTGCGCTGCCGGGCGACCTGCCCGCCTTCAGCCCGCACGGACACGTGCTGGCCACGGCGGGCGACGACGACACCGTACGGCTCTGGAACACCGCACACCCCACGCACCCGCGGGCTCTGAGCACCCTTCGACTGGGTGTTGCCAGCGCACATGACGTGGTGTTCAGCCCCGACGGACGGACGCTTGCGACGGCCCGCGACGACGCCGCGCAGGTCCGCCTCTGGAACATCGCCCACCCCGAACACCCCACACGGCTCACCACACCGCTCGACACCACGGACGGCTCCGAAGCGATGTCGGTGGCCTTCAGCCCTGACGGCCGGCGCGCCGCCGTGGCGGAGGACAACGGGGTCCAGCTGTGGGACATCGCACGGGGTGCACCGGCCCGGGTGGGCGAAGTGCTGGGCCAGCCCGCCTACGACGGCATGGCCATCGCGTTCGGCCGGGACAGCCGCACCCTGGTCACCGACGCCCGGGTCATGCGGGTCTGGAGCCTGCCGCCCGTGCTGCCGGACTGCCCCGATGCCACCGTCGCGGGGACGAGCCCGGACGGGCGGACTGTGGCCGTCATCTGCGATGCCTCTCACGTGCAGTTGTGGGGCACGACCCGCACCGGCCGCCTCGAACACCTGACAACTCTTCCCGGGACGGCCGCCGCGCTCGCGCCACACGGCGACCTCCTCGCGGTCGCCGAATCGGGCGGCGGAAGCCGCCTGTGGGACATCGGCGATCCGAAACGCCCGCGCCGCCTGGGCCGGATGCCATCGGCGCAACGCGACTACACGGTGTCCTCCCTGATCTTCAGCGCGAACGGCCGCACGCTGGCTGACTACGAAGAGGCGGAGCCCGTGGCGTTCCCCGCGGGCAGTCAGGCGGACGACGGGGTCGGCGCGACGGTCCGCGCCGTCGAGTCGAGCGGCGTCAGCCAGGTCCGCATGTGGAACGTCAAGGATCCCCGCGACCCCCGCCCGCTCGGCACCGGCGCCTCACCCCAGCAGCCCGACCCGCCCTCGCTGGCGCTGAGCCCTGACGGACGCACCCTCGCCCTCGCGGACGCCACGCGGAAGATCCGCCTCTGGGACACCCACGACCCCACGCACTCGCGGCCTCTCCCCACCGCCCTGCGCGGCGACTTCATCGCCTTCGCCCCCCGCGGGCACACGCTCGCGGTGGCCTCAACGGGCGGAGCTCTACGCCTGTGGGCCGTGCCTGCGGACGTCCGGCCCACGCCACTGGGCCCGCCGGTCACCGACGACGGTCCCGTATCCGCCCTCGCCTTCGACGGACGCGATCTCGTCACCGGAACCGAGGACGGCACACTGCGCCTGTGGGACGTGTCCGACCCGGCACACCCCACCGCCACGGGCGACCAACTCGTCGGCTACAGCGGTGCCGTGAACTCCACCGACCTCAGCCCCGCAAGCCGCACCCTGGTCACGAGCAGCGACGACGGCGGAGTACGACTCTGGGACCTGGACGTCGAGCGCGTCATCGACCGCGTGTGCGCCGAGACGGGAAACGCCCTCGACCGGGCCCAGTGGCAAGCCCGCCTGGGGAAGATCCGCTACCAACCGCCGTGCCCCTGAGGGGTCTTGACGCCCCGAGCCGCCGGGGATCAGATGTCGAGGAAGCGGACGTCCTTGGCGTTGCGCTGGATGAAGGAGCGGCGCGCGTCGACGTCCTCGCCCATGAGGACGGAGAAGAGATCGTCGGCGACCGCGGCATCGTCCAGGCTCACCTGGCCGAGGACGCGGTGGTCGGCATCCATGGTGGTGATGCGCAGCTCCTCGGCGTTCATCTCGCCCAGGCCCTTGAAGCGCTGGATGGAGTCGTCCTTGACGCGCCGCCCCTGCCGGCGCCCCTGTTCGATGAGGGCGTCGCGCTCCCGGTCGGAGAAGGCGTACTCGGCGTGGTCCCGGCTCCACTTGACCTTGTACAGCGGCGGTCGCGAGAGGTAGATGTGGCCGTGCTCGATCAGCGGCCGCATGAAGCGGAACAGGAACGTCAGGAGCAGCGTGTTGATGTGCTGGCCGTCGACGTCGGCGTCCGCCATCAAAATGACCTTGTGATAGCGGAGCTTGGCGAGGTCGAAGTCCTCGTGGACCCCGGTGCCGAAGGCCGAGATGAGGGCCTGGATCTCCTGGTTGTGCAGGACCTTGTCGATGCGCGCCTTCTCGACGTTCAGGATCTTGCCGCGGATCGGCAGGATCGCCTGGAACGCGGGATCGCGGCCGGACTTCGCCGAGCCACCGGCGGAATCGCCTTCGACGATGAAGATCTCGGACCTGCTCGGGTCGTTGGACTGGCAGTCGGAGAGCTTGCCCGGCAGGGCTGTTGACTCCAGGAGGCCCTTGCGGCGGGTCAGATCCCGGGCCTTGCGCGCGGCCGTCCGCGCGGTGGCCGCCTGGATCCCCTTGCGCACGACGTCCGTGGCCTCGTACGGGTTCCGGTCGAACCAGTCCGACAACTGTTCGTGCACGACCTTCTGTACGAACGTGCGCGCCTCGGTGTTGCCGAGCTTGGTCTTGGTCTGGCCCTCGAACTGGGGCTCGCCGAGCTTGACGGAGATGATCGCGGTCAGGCCCTCGCGGATGTCCTCGCCGGAGAGGTTGTCGTCCTTGTCCCGCAGGAGCTTCCGCTCGCGGGCGTACCGGTTGACGATCGTCGTCAGCGCGGTGCGGAAGCCCTCCTCGTGGGTGCCGCCGTCGTGGGTGTGGATGGCGTTGGCGTAGGAGTAGACGCTGTCGGTGAACTGGCTGTTCCACTGCATGGCCACCTCCACAGACAGCAGCCGCTCGCTGTCCTCGGCGGTGAAGTCGATGACGGTGGGGTGGACGGGCTCGCCCTTGCGGCCGTTGAGATGCCTGACGAAGTCGCTGATGCCGCCGTCGTAGCGGTAGGCCAGGGTCTTCGCCCGCTGCTGCCCCGCGGTGTCCGAACCCGCCTCGTCCGCTGTCGCGGTGGCCCGCGCCTCAGCTCGTTCGTCGGTGAGGGTGAGGGTCAGCCCTCGGTTGAGGAACGCCATCTCCTGGAAGCGGCGGGCCAGGGTCTCGAACGAGTACTGGGTGGTCTCGAAGATGGAGCCGTCGGCCCAGAAGGTGATCGACGTACCCGTCCGCGCGGTGGCCTCGTGCCGGGACAGCGGAGCGGTCGCGGCGCCCGCCTCGTACTCCTGGGTCCAGCGGTGGCCTTCCGTCCAGATCTCCACCGAAAGCCGTGAGGACAGGGCGTTGACCACGGACAGGCCCACCCCGTGCAGACCACCGGAGACGGCGTACCCGCCGCCGCCGAACTTGCCTCCCGCGTGCAGGACGGTGAGCACCAGCTCCACCGCGGGCTTCCGCTCCACCGGGTGCATGCCCACCGGGATGCCTCGGCCGTTGTCGACGACCCGCACCCCGCCGTCCGCGAGGACCGTCACGTCGATCCGGTCCGCGACCCCGGCGAGGGCCTCGTCCACGGAGTTGTCGACGATCTCCTGCACCAGGTGGTGCAGACCCTTCGCGCCGGTGGACCCGATGTACATGCCGGGCCGCTTGCGGACGGCGTCGAGCCCGTCAAGGACGGTGATGGTGTTCGCGTCGTACGACGTTTCGACGCAGGTCCCGGACGGGGCGGTCGCAGCGGCGGTGACTCCGGCTTCGGTCACGGATGCTCCTTCTTCGGGCACGACGAACAGCGCCCCCGACACGGCAGCCGGAAACGCCAGATCACTGACAGGAGGAATCGCTCCGAGGGCACGGCAAAGCCGCCCCACACGGGCGGAACCGGCCGCACCACGGCGGACCGGAACAACTGCAAGAGTACCGGCCTCGCCATCGCGGACTAGGGCGAGAAGGCCGCCAGGTGGCCCTGTGGTGCGAGATGAGGGGTGCGGATTACTCCCCCTACCGATGCGAGGTCGATAGGGCGTCAGGTGGCCCTCTGTGGGCGCTGATGCCGGTAGAAACGGCGACCGGAGAGGCGGAACTTCACGGCAGGGTGCCCCCGGCTCCACGAAGCCTCCGCCGGCAGGCGCAGGCCGCGAGCCGGACGAGGAAACGCGGCATCCCAGCTGAGAGCTACCGCGGAGCTGCGCACCGACCGGTGAGCGGTCGGTGCGGACCCGGTCTACCGGTTCGCGGCTTCGCGAGAGGCGATCCGGCTCGTGTGGCCGACCGCGCGGCCCGCCGCGTTGCGCACCGCGAGGCCCGGCCGGGTGCGGGGCACCATGAGCCTGGAGAGCGGACCGACGCGTCGCTGCCGTGGACCCACCTCACGGCGGAGCCGCGACTCGTAGGCGGCGAAGGCGCGGGCGTGATCACCGGGATGGGCGGCGAGCTCTTCCGCGAGGGCGTACGCGCCCGCCATCGCCATGCTGGACCCGTCACCCAGCAGGGCTGTCGCCGCCGCCGCGTCCCCGAGCAGTACGACCCTTCCGCGGGACCACGAGGGCATCCGGACGGTGGTCAGGGGATCGAAGAACGGAGCCGGGTGGTCGAGGAACGCCGCCACGAGTTCCGGTGTCCGCCATCGCACGTCGGCGTAGGTGTCGGCCAGGGTCCGCTTGTGGAGGGCGATGTCCTTGCGGTCGTGGGGCGCGGGCTGTGCGGGCCGGAAGGTGAAGATCGCGAGCGGAGTGGTCCGCGAGGGGTGGACGACCAGCATCCGGTTCGGCACGGTCAGCATCGTCATCTCGCTCGGGTCCTCGACGGCGTCGGGTTCCAGTGGCACGCTCGCGCCGTACAGGCCCAGGTCGCTCACGAACTGTCGCTCGGGTCCGAACACCAGGCGCCGTACGGTGGAGTGCATCCCGTCGGCACCGACGACCAGGTCGAAGCGCCGTGGCGCGGACCGCCGGAAGGTGACGTCGACCCCACCTCCGTCCTGGTCGAGAGCGGTGACCGTGTCGTCGAACAGGAACTCGGCCTCGGTCTGCGCCGACTGGTGGAGCACCTCGGACAGGTCGGCTCGGGTCACCTCGACCGTCGGCGCCTTGTCCGAGGCGAGCGGGAGTTGCAGGATGCGCCTGCCGCCGGGGTCGAGCAGGGTCAGCGATCGATTGCGGGTGGCGAGCCCGCGGAGCCGCGGGAGGATGCCCATGCGCTGGGCGACCGGGACGGCGGGCCCTTTCACGACGATCGCGCTACCACCGGAGCGCAGCTGCCGGGCATGTTCGACGACCGTCGGCCGGTGGCCATTCCGGGAGAGCCAGTACGCGAGTGCGGGCCCTGCGATTCCGGCACCGACTATCAGCACTTCGGGCTTCTTCATGACGATGACCTCTCGGAGTGTCGATGACCAGGTCCCCGGCGAGCGTCGGGGCGGGGTTCGGGTCTCAGGGCGCGGCGGCACGGGGCGGCGCAATCGAGCCCAGGTACGAAATATTTCGTACCTGAGTGGAGCACATCCTTCAGGTACGATTCAAGTCGTACCTGAAGAGTCGTACCTGAAGGGGGTGCCACGTGGCCGGGACGAACCGGATGGGCCCGGAGGCCGATGCGCTCGATCTGGGTGCGGTGTTTCGCGCCCTCACCGACGACCACCGTCGTGCGGTGATGACGGAGTTGGCCGCCGACCGTAGCGACAGCGAGCGGGGCTGCAACTCGTTCGATCTTCCGATCTCGAAGCAGACCCAGACGCACCACTTCCGGGTCCTGCGCGAGGCAGGTCTCATTGACGAGATCGACTACGGCAACCGCAAGGGCATCCGACTGCGACGCGCGGACATCGAGAAGAGGTTTCCCGGGCTGCTCGCGCTCTTGGGGGCGGAGCCCGCGGGCGGTACCGCTCCTCGCTGAGCACAGATGAGCACACTGGGGGGGGGAGTCCGAGTCGGCCCTGAGCCGCGAGCTCGACCGAATCCAGCTCACGCCCGGCTCGCGCTTCCCACGGTCAGCGCCACCACCGAGCTACCCGTCTGGTGCCACAGCGGTCATCGCTGGATACGCTCCCGCCATGTCTGACTCACCCGACGCCATCAGCAAGCGCAATGCCGATGTGGTGCGCCGCTACCTTCGAGTGTTCGAGACAAAGGACGTTGATGAGCTCGCAGAACTCGTCGCCGCAGATGTGCTTGTCCATGGAGCAGGCCGAAACGTCCAGGGTCGGCGCTATCCCGAGGAGGCGGTCCTGACTCCAGGCCTGTCCAACTGCCGCGTACGGGTGGACGACCTCTTCGCCGCCGAAGACCGCGTTGTCGTGGCCTTCACCTTGACCTACGAACACGACCGCACCGGGCGCGACCTGACCATGACGGGCGTCAAGTCCTACCGCCTCAAGGCAGGGCGGATCGTCGAGTTCTGGGGCGAGACGGACCTGCACGGGATCCTTCGTCAGGCGGGGCTCGTTCCCGAGCGGATTCCGCAGTTCTGAGGGGCGGAGCCCCTTGGCATCGACGATCTAGGCTGGCGCGATGACTGATGAGCAGCGAGTGCGGCCGTCGGGAGTGTGGGCCACCGCGGTGGGGGTGGCCAGGGTTCGGGCGCTGGAGACCGAGCGGGAGAACGCGCTGTTCCGCGACCCGCTGGCACGGGCCTTCGCCGCCGGCGGCGGCCTGTGGCCCTCCTCGCCGCCGCCCGATGACGAGGCCGCGCGA
The DNA here is from genome assembly GCF_008704495.1 of Streptomyces kanamyceticus. Taxonomy (NCBI): domain Bacteria; kingdom Bacillati; phylum Actinomycetota; class Actinomycetes; order Kitasatosporales; family Streptomycetaceae; genus Streptomyces; species Streptomyces kanamyceticus. The sequence continues at coordinate 636,619 of NZ_CP023699.1, read as the reverse complement.
CGCCGTCGCATGGCCGTGTCGTACTCCATCGTCATCAGGACGAAGTTCCTCGACGACCTGTTGCGGCAGGCCTCCGCGTCCGGGGTCCGGCAGGTCGTGCTGCTCGGTGCCGGTATGGACAGTCGGGCCTTCCGGATGGACTGGCCCGATGGGACCCGGCTGTTCGAGGTCGACACCGCCGCGCCACTGGACTTCAAGACTTCGGTGCTGTGCCAGGAGCGGGCCGTCGCGCGCTGCGAGCGGACGACCGTCGCGGTGGATCTGCGTGAGGACTGGCCGGGCGCGCTGGCCGCCGCCGGGCACGACCCGGCGCTGCCGACCGCGTGGATCGCCGAAGGACTGCTGATCTATCTGCCCCAGGACGCGGTGGAGCTGCTGCTGGCCCGGATCAGCGCGCAGTCGGCGGCAGGCAGTCGGATGGGGCTGACCTTGGGCTCACGCGGCGTGCTCGAGCGCTTCGGCGCGGACGCCGCGGCGGGATCGGCGGCGTCCATGTGGGTCTCGGAGATGCCCGACGACCCGGTGGGGTGGCTGGTCGGGCACGGTTGGGAGGCCGACAGCCACACCCTGCGCGAGCGCGGCGCCGCCTATGGACGCCCGATCAGTACCCCTCCGCAGCGCGAGGAGCGGCCCGGCGGACTGATCTCGGCAGTCCGCCGGTAGAGCGCCTGATGAGTGGAGAGTGCGAGAGCGGTCCCCTTGAGTGGGTCGTGTGGGGTGTGTGACTTGTGTGAGCTGAGCACTGCGATGTGAGCGCTTGGGCCGAGAACAGGCTTGCGGACGCTGTGACGGAATATGGCATTACCTATTTGGCATGAGCGCGAAAAGGTGGCACTCATGGGGAACCTGGGTGAGTTAGGGGAGCTGCCACCGTCCGGAGACGAATCCCCGTCAGAAGTCCGTGACGACGCCGACTGCATCGCGTCGATGCAGCGGCTCAAGGAGCGGTCAGGACTGACGTACCGCGAGCTGGAGGAGCGAGCCGCCCGCAGTGGTGACGTCCTGGCGCGCAGCACGCTCGCCGACGTACTGAACCGGACGAGCCTGCCGCGCCCCGAGGTCCTGGCCGCGTTCGTCCGCGCCTGCGGGGACGGTGCGAGGGTCGACGTCTGGCTGGCCACCAGGGACCGGCTCGTCGCCGCACGCGCCACTGCGCCACCCGTCGCGGACCGCGACGTGGAAAGCGAGCTTCAGCCACAGGCCGAATCGCCTGCGGCCGCCCGTCCCCGTTCCCGCCCCCGTCCCCGCCGACCCCGGGTCTCCACGCTCGCCGGTGCGACGCTCGCGGTCTCGCTGCTGGCCCTGGTCCCCCGACCACGGCTGGGTCACCATCCGCCCCGCCCGCACCACCGATCTCTGCCTGACCGACGGACGCGAGCGCAGCGGCTCCTACCGTAGCGCCGTGGCCGTCCAACTCCCCTGTGCCAAGGCACCTGTTCCGCGCACCTACCTCGAACCGACGGGAGGAGGGCTCTACCGCATCCAGTGGCACCACCCCGAGATGGGAAAGGGATGCCTCGTGGTCATGGGCAAGGACCAGATCAAGGGCATGCTCGAACCGCGCCGGAACTGCGCGCAGGGCACCCTTTTCCACCTGGAACCGGCGGCCGGGGCCTTCCGGCTGCGCCCGGCCACCAGCGGCGGCTGCATCGGCATCGTCGACAACGACATCGCCGTGGGCGCCGAGGCGATCGAGCAACGCTGTTCTGACGCCGCGGGCCAGCGGTTCCTCGTCCGGGCGGACTGACTACGGCTCCGTGCCATGCGGGGGTGCCGGAGTCCGCGTCCGGTCCGGGGGATCCGTGGGACCTAGGTCCCGGCCATCAGCGACGTATGGCATTGGTGCGGACGCCGCCCGGTCCTCAGGATGGTGCCGGGCGACCTGTGTGAGCCCGCCCGCCGACGCCCCGTCCCGAGAGGCTCCACCGTCATGTTCACCCCCGTCTCCCTGCGCCGTGCCCGACGTGGCGTCGACCCGCACGCGGTCGAATACACCGTCATCGACGTGGAGACCACCGGCCTGGATCCCCGACGGGGGCACCGCGTGTGCGAGATCGCCGCCGTGCGGATGCGGGCCGACGGGATCGTGCTCGAGGAGTTCGCCAGCGTGGTGAACCCGCAGCGGCGCATGTCCTCGGAGAACCAGGAGTTCCACGGCATCAGCAACGCCGAGGCGGCCGCGGCGCCCACCTTCGCGGAACTGGCCGGAACCCTGCTGAGGCTGATGCGCGGCGCCGTGGTGGTGGCGCACAACCTGGAGTTCGAAGGGAAGTTCCTCACCGCCGAATTCGCGCACGCGGGGCTGCCACAGGTGCGGGCCGGAGGCCTGTGCACCCTCGAGACGTACCGCGAACACACCGAAATGATCGGCTACCGGCTGCCGGGCATCGTCAAGAGCCTCTCCGGTTCCTGGCCGGGCACGGAGCACGCCGCGCTCGAAGACGCGCGGAACACCGCCCGCGTCCTCACCGCGCTGCTCACCACCGCTCCCGTCGCCCTCACCCTCTCCGCAGGACCGAGTGGCAACGACGCGCCCGCGCCCTCCGCACCCTCCGCTCCGGAAGCGGCACGCGTCCGCCCCCGGGCCTGCGGCCTGCGCAAGGGGCGTGAGGGGTGGCTTGCCCATCTCCGACGTGCGCTGCCCACGCGTACGCGCACCCCGCTCGACGAGGTCGGCGCCTCGGCCTACCGCGCCGCGGTCGCCCGCCACGCCGAGCAGGGACGCCTCATCGGCCGGGACGCCGAGGAGCTCGCCGCACTCGCCTCCGTGGCGGGCCACAGCCAGGAGAGCCTGCGCGCCGCCCACACCGACGTCTGGAAGGAACTGCGCGCCCGGGCAGGCGCTCACCCGGACGCACCGGCTCTCCGTTCCCTGACCGCTGCGGCCCTGCTGCTCGACGTACCGCACCTCAACGCCCAACTTCCCAGTGTGGGAACGGAATTGAAGGGGTTCAGAGTCGTCCCCCTGGGCGACACCCCGGCCGTCCGGTCCGTCGTGGCGCTGGCCGAACGTCACGGGGCTCCCGTGGGAGTACGCCCGTCCAGGACGACCCGCATGGTGATCGTCGCCGATGAGGTGGCAGCGCCCCACACCCTCCCGGCCGAATCCGTACAGGTGCTCAGGCCCGCCGCGGCCGAGGCCGCCCTGCGCGAACTCATCGCCCGGCACGCGGCGGAGCGCGCGGCGGAGCGTCCGGCGGACGCGGCTCCCCAGGAGCCGGACTCGGGGCGACTGATCATCGAGAACGCCGACGTCGCGATGCTGTGGCGCGGCCATGTGCCCGCCAAGCGTCCGCGTACGACTCCCGCCACCACTGACTCCCCGGCCAGGACCGACGTCCTGGTGGGCAAAGCGGCGGACATGTTCCGTAGGGGCCTCGGGAAGCGTGAGGTCGCCAGGTCCCTGCGCGCGGAGGGTCTTGGGTTCTTCGAGAGGCGGAGCGTCATGGCGCGGGCGAGGGCCGTATCGGCAGCATGATTCGCCATGTGTTCGAACCGCCCGGCCGGGGCTAGGTTGATCCGATCAGCAGGCAACTCCCCTGGAAAGGGGCATGAATCGGTATGACCGTCGACTTACGGACCCCGGCTGACGTCCCGGCCCACGTCCCCGCCGTCCCGGCCCAAGCTCCGGCCCGAGGCCGTGCCGCCCGGTTGGTGGGCCTGGCACCCGCAGGCGCCCGGCCGTATCTGGAGGTGCTGCGGCTGGACCGGCCGGTGGGGTCCTGGCTGCTGGTGGTGCCCGGCTGGATCGCCCTCGCGGCGTTCGCCGGGCCCCGGGACGGGGGCCTGTTCGGGCTGCTGCTCCTGGTGTACGGGGTGTTGTCGAGAGGAGCCGCCTGCGGGCTCAACGACGTGCTTGACGCGCGGTTCGACGCGCAGGTGCCGCGTACGGCGGGGCGGCCCGTCGCCTCCGGGCGGCTGACGGCCACGCGGGCACTGGTGCTGTCCGTCGTGGTGGGGGCCGCCGCTCCGCTGGTGATGGCGTTCTGGAGTGTGGAGGCCGTGGTGTGGGCGGCGGCGGGCGCGCCCCTCGCGGCGGTGTATCCGCTGATGAAGCGGATCACTCCGTGGCCGCACGTGTGGCTGGGGTTCACCATCAACTGGACGGTGCCGCTGGTGTACGTCCTGCTCACCGGAGGGCTCGGGCTCGCGGGCGGGGTGCTGTACGGGGCGATGATCTGCTGGTCCGTGGGGACGGACGTGATCTACGCCTGCCAGGACCGGGAGGCCGATGTGCGGGCCGGGGTGCGGTCGGCCGCCGTGCTGCTGGGGCGGCACAGCCGGGTGCTGGTGGGCGGCGCGTACGCGGGGTGCCTGGTGCTGCTCGCCTGGTTCGGGGTCGTGGCCGGGCTCGGGCCGCTGTACTGGCCCGGACTGTGCGTTGTCGCGGGGCAGTTGGGCTGGCAGGTGTGGCGTGCCGACCCTGCGGACGTCGGGGCCTGCGGCCGGGCGTTCGGCACCAATCCGCTGTGCGGACTCCTCATCCTCGTGGCCGTGCTCGCCGGGCGGGTCGGTACCCTCGGCTGAGGGGGACGGATCCTGGAGGTGCTGGTGGGAGTGGGACTGCGGGAACGGATCGCGGCGGAACTCACCGCGACCATGCACGGCGGCGATCTCAAGCTGGAGCGGTACGCGGGTCCGCTCGGCGATCCCGGCCTTTTCGGGATCGCGCCGGGGGACCCGGTGTGGCGGGTGCACGGGCATGCCACCGGGATGCTCACCGGCGGGTTCGCCGCGCTCATGCTCCAGTCGCTGCACCCACTGGCCATGGCGGGGGTCGACCAGCACTCCGACTTCCGCGCCGATCCGGTCGGGCGGCTGAACGGAACCGTGCGGTTCATCACCACGACCACCTTCGGCTCCTCGCCCGCCGCCACCGAGGTGATCGACCTGGTCCGGCGAATCCACACCCGGGTGCACGGCACCGCCCCTGACGGCAGGCCGTACCGCGCGGACGATCCCGACCTGCTCACCTGGGTGCACACTGCCGAGGTGCGCAGTTTCCTCGCCGGTCACCAGACCTACGCGCCCCGGCCGCTCCGACTGACCCCCGCCGAGTGTGACGCCTACTACCGCCAAGTCGCCCCGGTCGCCGAGGCGTTGGGGGCGCGGAACGTACCGCGCACGTTCCTCGAAGTCGAACATTACCTGGACCGTATGCGGCCTCAACTCCACGCCACTGCGGCTGCGTTGGACTCGGTCCGGTTCCTCCGCCGCTTCGGACGCACAGGGCGGGAGCGGCTGGTCGCAGGCTTGCTCACGAGCGCCTCCGTCGGACTCATACCCGACTGGGCCCGCGCCGAACTCGGCATCCACCGCCCCGCGTTCGTCCGCACCGGCTGGGACCGGACCCTGGCGACGGCCGTCGGACGCACCCTCCAGTGGGGGCTCGGGCCCTCCCAGATCCAGGCCGCAGCACGAGGGCGGCTGGCAGGGGCGGGGGAGCGGGGCGTGGAGAACACCCCGAGCACGTGAATGGAGAACACCCTGAACGCGGAAGCCCCACCCTCCGACCCGTGGCCCGGATACTTCGCCGACCGCGGGCACACCGGTGCCCGCCGTATCGGCGCCGGTGTCGAGGGTGTCGTCTACCGGCTCGGCGAGGGCCGGATCGCCAAGGTGTGGAGCGGTCGGCCACCGGTCGGCTTCGATCTCGGCCGCCAGGTGTACGCGGACATCGCGCGGCACCCGCTGCCGTTCGCCGCCCCGGAGATCTTCGACGTCGAGGACCACGAGGGTGTCCTGGTGACGTACGAACGTGAGCTGCCCGGAGACCCGATGCGGGCCGACTCCGCACACGCGGCGTACGAGCGTGAGTTGCCCACCCGGTACAGCGACGCCCTGCTCGCCGTTCTGCGCGGCCTGGCCGCCGTGCCCGGCACCGATGCCATGCGTCAGTTGACCGTGCAGGGTGACGACCGCCCGCTGTGGCGCGATCACGACCGCTTCCGTGACGCGCTCGCGGCCCTGGTCGCCCGGGCCGCCGCCCGGCACGGTGCCGCCCTCGCGGCTTGCGTGCCGGACTTCGACGCGGGAGTCGAACGCACGCGGAAGGCGCTGCGGTCGCTCCCCGACGCCCCGGTGACAGTGATCCACGGTGACCTGGTCCCGCCCAACATCCACGTCGACGCCGCGGGACGGCCCGTCGCGGTTCTCGACTTCGGCTTCTACACGACCGCGGGCGACCCGGCCTTCGAGGCTGCCGTCACCGCTGCCGTCTGGGACATGTACGGGCCGCACGCCGAGGAACACGCCGAGGAACTCTCCCGGCTCTTCGCCCACGAACTCGGTTACGCACGGATGACCCTGACGGTATATCAGGCGGCCTACGCCCTCACGACCTACGACCTCTTCGGCTTGGACGACGGCGACGGGCACTTCCGGTGGTGTGCGGAACAGCTGCGCCGCAATGCCGTGTTCAGCGCCTGAAGCAGGCGTCAGGAGCTCGGCAGCAGCGGCGGACGCCACGCTGTCGGCGATCTGTCGTGGATGTCGGCGCCGTATCGGCCCGGTGTCGGTGAGGGCTGACACCTTTCGAGAGGTCCGGCCGGGTGACCGCCCGGCGGCGACTTCGGAAAAGGGGATGTCTCATGCACGACGTAGTGATCGTGGGCGCGGGCCCGGTCGGTCTTTTCCTCGCCTGCGAGCTCGGCCTCGCGGGCTGCTCGGTGCTGGTACTGGAGAAGGAGTCGGAGCCGGAATCACCGTGGCGGACGGCACCGCTCGGCACGCGCGGCCTGTTCGGCTTCTCGGTCGGGGCGTTCTACCGCCGGGGCCTGTTGGACGAGCTGGTGGCGGCGTCCTTCGTCCTCGACGGAGGTGACGCCCACACTGAATCTGACGAGACGTCACCACAGCGTACGGCGGCTGACGAGCCGTCACGGCCGCGTGCGGTGGGCCACTTCGCCGGGATGGTGCTGGATCCGGCCAAGGTCGACGTGACCGCCCTGCCCTTCCGGCTGTCCAGCCCGGCTCCGGGCTTCATGATGATCAGCCTCCAGGCGCTCGAGTCGCTGCTGTCCGAGCGCGCGGTCAAACTGGGCGTCGACATCCGGCGCGGCATCACCGTGGACGCGGTCGCGCAGGGCGAGGACCACGTGGTCGTGTCCGCGGGCGGCGTCGGCTTCGAGGGGCGCTGGGTCGTCGGCTGCGACGGAGGACGGAGCGCGGTGCGACGTCTGGCCGGGTTCGATTTCGCGGGCACCGAGCCGGAGTTCACCGGATACACCGTGCTCGGCACGCTCGACGATCCGGAGAAGCTGCGCCCCGGGATCAATCTGACGCCGACCGGCATGTACGTCCGGATGGCCGTCGAGGGGCACATCGCCATGATGGACTTCGACGGCGGCGCGTTCGACCGCTCGCGGCGGCCGACCCGCGACCACCTCCAGGCGGTGCTGCGCCGCGTGTCGGGTACCGACGTCACCCTGAGTGACGTCCGGCTCGCCTCCACCTTCACCGACCGGGCCAAGCAGGCGACGACCTACCGACAGAACCGCGTCCTCCTCGCGGGCGACGCCGCTCACATCCACTCGCCGCTCGGCGGCCAGGGCCTCAACACCGGTATCGGCGACGCCGTGAACCTGGGGTGGAAACTCGCGGCGACCGTGCGGGGGAACGCGCCGGACGGGCTCCTCGACACCTACGGCCAAGAGCGCGGCCCGATCGGTGCCCAGGTCCTCGACTGGTCGCGCGCCCAGGTGTCGATCATGAGGCCGGACCGGCACTCCCAGGCGATCCAGGGCGTGGTCCGCGACCTGCTCGGCACCCGGGACGGGACGACGTATGTCTTCGAGAAGGTGTCGGGCTCGTCGGTCCGCTACGACCTCGGCGGCGCGCATCCGCTGGCGGGCCGCAACGCCCCCGACTTCCGCCTGGGTGACGGAACGTACCTCGGTGAACTGATGCGCGACGGCAGGGGCGTGGTCCTCGACTTCAGTACGGAGCGCCGCCTGAGCGGCCCGGCGGCGGCCTGGAGCAGCCGCCTGCGTCATGTGACCGGGGTGCCCGCGGACGACCTCGGACTGGGGGCCGTACTGGTCCGCCCGGACGGCACGGTCGCGTGGGCCGACGGACACGACTTCGCCATAGCCGAGTTCGAACGGGCGGCCTCCCACTGGTTCGGCCGCTGCCCGCAAGCCTGACCCACCCGCCCTTGATCTGTGCCGCCTTTCCGGCTAAGTCGCTTCACGGGTCCCACCCTTCACGGGCACGACATCTGCGCGGCGGTCAGTGCTGTTACCCGGCTATGACAGAGCGATCTTGACATCACCTGTCAGTACGCAATTAGGTTCAGAGTGCAACGAATTCACACTGTAAAGCCCGGCGTTCCCCAGCGCCGGAGAGAGGGGTGCCTATGGGTTCCCACGCCCGCCCCAACCGGATACACCGCACCGGGGCCCGCCTCGCGACGGTCGCTCTGGTCGGTGCTGTCTTGCCGATCACTGCCGGGGGCCTCGCCCAGGCGGCCACTGCCCAAGCCCCCCATTCCGTTGACGACAACGCCCCGCAGAGCCCGCAGCGGCACGGCGAGGCCACCACTCCCGTCGGGCAGAACCAGGGCGCGCCGGACGCGAAGGATCTGACCGACCCCGTGGTCAAGGCCGACCACGCCTTCCTGCTCGACACCCGCGACGGGAGCCAGGAGCGGGAGTTGTGGGCCGGGGCCAAGGCGGACGAGGCCGTGTCGATGGCCAGCACCACCAAGATCATGACCGCCTTGGTGGTGTTGAGACACCCGGAGTCGCTCGACCGGCAGATCACGGTGAAGCAGGAGTACCGGGACTACGTCGCGAGGGTCGGCGCCAGCACGGCCGACCTCCAGACCGGCGACAAGCTGACCGTCAGGCAGCTGCTCCACGCCGCGCTGATCCCGTCGGGGGCGGACGCCGCGAGGGCCCTCGCCGACAACTTCGGCACCGGGGACACCGAGGAAGCGCGGATCGCCGACTTCGTGAACCAGATGAACGCCGAGGCGCAGCAACTGGGCCTGACCAACACGCGCTTCGACTCGGTGGACGGCATCTCCAACGGCGCCAACCACAGCACCGCCCGCGACATGGCCAAGCTCGGCCAGCGCGCGATGCTGCAGCCGGTGTTCGCGGACGTCGTCAAGCGCCAGCAGTTCAAGACCGAGGCGCCGGCGGCCAACGGCCGCACCCGGTACTACACCTGGGAGAACACCAACCAGCTCCTCGGCACGTACGAAGGCGCCCTCGGCATCAAGACCGGCAGTGGACCGGAGGCGGGCTACTCCTTCGTCTTCGCCGCCAAGCGGGACAACCGCACCCTGGTCGGCGCGGTCCTCGGGACCGACAAGACCCGCTTCGAGGACGCCACCAAGATCCTGGACTGGGGCTTCGCGCACTGAGCGAGCGGCACTCCGAAGCCGCGAGGGGCAGCCGACACCTGGCTGCTCCTCGCGGGCTTGTCCGCCGGACGGTGAGAAGACCCGGTCACCTGCGGGACGCGGTGGCAGAGGGCAGTTCGGCGAAGCGGTCACGGTACTCACCGGCGAAGCGGCCGAGGTGCGAGACGCCCCACCGGTAGGCGATCGTGCCGACGGGGTCGCTGGAGGCGAGGATGTCCTGACGGATCCGGTCGAGGCGCAGGTTGCGGACGTACGCCATGGGGGAGAGGCCGAGTCGGCCGCGGAACGCGGAGCTGAGGGTCCGCGGGCTGCAACCTGCCGCGGCGGCGATGCCGTCGACGCTGATGTGCTCGGCGAGGTTCGCCTCGATGAACGCGAGGGCCGCCCGCAAGGAGCGCGGATGGCCGGGGCGCGGACCGTCGTGCAGCTCGCCGGTGTGCGAGTGCGGCTGGGCCAGGAGCAGGGCGGTGACGAGGCAGCGCAGCTGGCTGCGCTGCAGCTCCGCGCGCTGGAACAGGGGGTCTCCGGAGTCCAGCTGTTCGAGGAGGGAGCGGACGAGCAGCCGCACCGCCCGGCCCTTGGACCCGGCCAGGTCGAGGGCGAAGTCGAAGCGCACGGTGGACACCGGCGGATGCCCGGTCAGCGTCGCGAACTCCTGGTCGACCAGGGCGGCGTCGATCCGCAGGCCGAGGAACCGCGTCTGCGGGCCGCGCAGGGGCCGTAGTTCCTGGATGTCTCCGGGGTTGACGACTCCTGCCGTCGCCTCGTCGAGGGTCGCCCGCAGGTTGCCGCGCGACGCCGAGATGGCGCCGGAGACACCGATGTTGACGAAGTAGGAGCCGCGGCGACGGCTCTTGGCCGAGGCGACGCGCACATCGAGCGGCGAGGCGAAGTAGCCCACGGCGAAGTCGTGTGCGGCGACGCCGCGCAGTTCGTGATCGCCGCCGCACAGCTCGCCCAGCGGCGATGTGACGATCGAGCCGCCGAACAGACGGGTGGCGGCGTTCAGCAGATCGGCGGGGTTCTGCGAGCTGGTGATGGGGTGGTTGCGCAGCGGCGTTGGCACGACGGCGGGCTCACCTCCTAGGAGGCCATTGTCCCTTGTCGTCCCTTGTCGTCCACTGTCGTCCACGGCGGTCGGCGGCACGCCGTTCGCGCCGGAAGGTTACGCGGGCTCGGCCATGAGCCGGTGGCAGGAATCGACCAGCGGATACGCCTCGTGATGGCGCCGCGCCTGCACCAGGCGGGCGATCGTCACCGAGGTCTCCACGAGCGTCCGGCAGCGCTGCGCGCGTCGCCTGACGAACGCCCGGAGCCCCGCGCCGACGGTCTCGTGCCGCCCGAGTTCCCGGGCCAGTACGAGACCGTCCTCGATGGCCAGGGCGGCGCCACTGGCCATCTGAGGTGCGGGCGCGTGCGCGGCGTCCCCGATGACCACGCAGCTGCCGCGGTTCCAGGCGCCTGCCAGGAACGCGGTGAGGACCGGGCGGCGCACCACCGATGTCGACATGGACACCAGGGAGCGGATCTCCTCCACCCGGCCGGGGAAAGCCTCAAGGAGTTGCCTCAGGCGCGGGGCGAGTCGGGCATCGGGCAGGACGCTCTGCTCCACTCCGTTCTCCGTAAGGAATACGTATGCCTGACCGCCCGAGAGGGGGACGAGTCCTGCCGTGTCGGCCTTCCCGGCGAACTGATGGATTCCGGTGGCCCACCGCGGGCGGGGGACCAGAGCGCGCCAGACCATCTGCCCGTGGAAGTCGATCGAGGTCTCAAGCCCCAACAGGCCCCGCACCGACGAGCGGACCCCGTCCGCGCCGACCAGCAGCGCGACCTTGCGGACCGTCCCGTCCGACAACCGCACGCGGACGAGGTCCCCCTCCTGATCCACCGCGACGACGGTCACTCCATGGCGTACCACTACGCCGTGCCTCTCGGCTTCCGCGTGCAGGATGCGGTGCAGCACGGGGCGCGCGATACCGGCCATCGCCGGTCGTCGCGTGCCCATCAGGCGCGGCAGCTGGAGCTCGCCCCTGGGCTCGCCGTTCACGTCCATGTACGTGAGGGTGCTCATGCCGTAGCCCTCGGCCAGACACGCGTCCGCAAGACCCAGCTCGTCCAGCGCACGCAGCGAAGGCCCGGTCAGGCACAACCCCCATCCGGCAGGCGCCTCCGGCGGGCCGATCTCGGCGATCTCCACCTGCCACCCGTCGCGTGCCAGGGCGGTGGCCGCTGTCAGACCAGCCACCCCCGCACCCACGATCACGGCCGTCCGCGCACCGCGACAGCTGTCCATATATGCCTCCAGAGCACCGATTTCTTCGAAACCGTAGGACGCTTCGGCGCTCTGCCTCATCCGGATCGGGCAACGGTCATCCGCTGGCGGTCAGTTACGCGGTTCCCGTCGCGAAGAGCATGAGCATCGACGTGGGCTCGTCGGTCACGTTCTTGAAGGCGTGCAGGCCGCCGGGCGGTACGTACAGGAAGTCGCCGGTCCGGCCGGTCACCCACGTGTCGCCGTTGAAGAGCTCCAGTTCACCGGAGAGGACGTAGAAGGCTTCCGACATCGCCTTGTGGAAGTGGGTCCTGGCGCCCGCGGCCCGTGCCGCCAGGTCCACCTGGTAGAGGCCGTAGTCGCCGCCGGTGGACTCCTGCGTGGCGAGGTAGCGGTAGGCGTCGCCGCGGGGCGAGGTGCCCTTCGCGAGGGTCTCGGAGGCCGGTCAACTGCTTCAACGTCAGATCTTTTGACATCGAAATAGAAACATGCCGTATCGCTCAATGGCGAGTCTCTTAAGGTTGAAATATATGGCACGGGAGGAGACCGGGAATGACCGATGCGGTGGACCTGATCGGCGAGCAGCGGCGCGCGGAGTGCCCCGAACTGGCCGACGCCCTGGGCGCGATGGAGATCTTCGGGCGGATCCAGCGGGTGCGGCGCGTCTACGACCGGCACTTCAAGAAGCTGTCCGACACGTTCGGCCTGAACCTCGGCGAACTCGACATGATCTTCACGCTGCGCCGCTCAGGACCGCCCTACACGCTCACCGCCGGGGCCTTCGCCAAGGCCGCCCTGGGGAGCCCCGGCGCCGTCACCAACCGCATCGACCGCCTGAAGGGCAAGGGCCTGGTCGAACGTGTCCGCGAGAGCAGTGACCGCCGCTCGGTGCAGATCCGCCTCACCAGACGCGGCGAAACCCTCGTGACCGCCCAGGGCGACACGGCGCTCGACTGACGGTGCGAACCAGCGTCCCGGTGACGGCTGCTCAGCGGCCGGTCTCGCCCTGGGCGACCTCGATGTCCTGGTGGACGCGGACGGCGACGGTCGCCGCGGTGGCGCAGGACGCGAACGCGCAGACGGCCAGCAGGGCGGCGACCCAGGACGTGGCCCGCCGGGGCCGGGCGGCGGGGGAGAGCAGGGCGGCCACTCGCTGCGGCACGGGACTGGTGGTGGCCGCGGGCGTCACCACGGGCCGCGCGGTGTCCGTCGCGTGTGCGGCCAGGGCGGCGCGGGCGATGGCGCGCGCGGTCAGGCGGCGGTCGCCGACGGCGGTCGCGGCGGCCTCGTCGGCGGCCCGCTCGGCGGCGAGCCGGATGGCCGCGCGGACCGGGCGCAGAGCGGGGTGGCAGTGCGCGGCGAGCTCGGCCGCGGACAGGAAGTAGTGGTGGCCGCCCGCGTTGTGGGCGCGCTCGTGGGCGAAGAGCGCCTCGCGCTCGCGGGCGTCGAGGCTGCGCAGCATGGCGGTCGTGACGACGATGCGGTGCGGGCGGCCTGGCAGGGCGTACGCGTCGGGGCGCGGGGACTCGACGACGCACAGGTCGCCCGCCGGGGGCCTGCGACCGGCCTCGGACCGGGCGGTACGCAGGGCCGTGGCCTGCCGTACGACCGAGCGGCCGAGGGCGAGCGCGCCGAGCGCGAGCAGTCCGGCGGCGAGCGCGGCCAGCGGAAGGACCAGCCGCACGGACGGTGTCCGCAGCGGGTGCACCAGCTCGCCCACGGAGGCGAAGGCCGGGATCTTGAACAGCCCGGTCAGGGCCAGCGTGCCGAGCGCCGCGACGGTGCCCGCCGCGAGGAGGAGCGCCGAGGCGGTGAGCGTCCACAGGGCGACCACGGGGGAGCGGTGGCCCAGGCTCCGGCGCGCCAGCAGCGGCGCCGCGCAGGGCAGCAGCAGGGGGATCAGCAGCACCGCGATCGTCATGGGCCCTCTTCGAGGAGGCGGCGCAGGACCTGCTCGTCGTCCGGGTCGAGTTGGGCGACGAAGCGGGCGAGGACCGTCTCGCGGTCGCTGTCGCGGTCGAGTTCGCCGTGCATGCGCAGGGCGGTCAGGCCCTGCGGGTCCTGTACGGGGTGGTAGGCGTAGCCACGGCCCTGCCGCTGCCGTTCGAGTGTCCCCTTCTCGTACAGGCGGGACAGGATCGTCGTCACGGTGGTGCGGGCCAGGTCCGAGGCGAGTTCGGCCTGGACGCGGGCGGGAGTCAGCGGTGCGTCCGCGGCCCACAGCGCGGCCATCACCGCGGCCTCCAGCTCGCCCGCCGACCGCCGGTCGTCCTTCTCGCTGTTCATGGGAACGATCCTCACCCCCGCGTCGTCTACAGTAACGTAGACCGTCTACATGCTTGTAGTCGGTCAGGTGTTGTGCATGCCGGATGCCACGCATTCGGTGGTCCGTAGGGAAGGGACGCATGCCGATGAGTACACCCGTGGTCCTGCCCGTCCTATCGTCGCAGCTCGCGGTGGGCCCGCTCAACGCGTTCGTTGCCGAGTCGTACCGAGGGCGTGGGCGCGGCAAGGCTGAAGAGGTCCGGGGATGATCCTCGCGTTCGACGGGGCGTCGATCGACGGCTCCGGCTACCGGGAAGTGGCGGACCTCGCGCAGCGGGCGCCGGGCTGGCTGGACGCCGCGGTGACGGCGTGGTCGGCGTACGGCCTCGCGGTGTTCGCGCTCCTCATGGTCCTGGGATGGTGGCGGGCCCGGCGCGCGGGAGCCGCGGCCGCCGTGACGGCACTGGCCGTTCCCGTGGCGGCGGCCCTGGCGTTCGTCCTGGACGACGTCCTGAAGCTGATCGTCAGGGAGGACCGACCGTGCCAGAGCTTGGGCGGCCGGACCCTGGAGGCGTGTCCGGCGCCCGGTGACTGGTCCTTCCCCAGCAACCACGCGGCGATCGCCGCGGCGGCGGCCGTGGCGCTGCTGTTCGTCTCGCGACGCCTGGGAGCGGTGGCCTGTGGGGCGGCGGCCGCCATGGCGGCCTCGCGGGTCTGGGTGGGAGTGCACTATCCGCACGACGTCCTGGCGGGGCTGCTGGTGGGCGCGCTCGTCGCCCTCGCCGCGATGCTCGTGGTGGGGCGCCGGTCACCGGCACTGGCCCGGCGGATGACGGCGGTGACTCCGCTGCGCCTGCTGCTCACGGCTTCACGAACGGCATCGGTCTCATGAGCCGCGTCAGTCTCATGAGCCGCGTGGGCCTGAAGGGCCGCGTCGGTCTCAAGAACCGCGGAGGCCCCAAAAGCCGCGCAGGCCCCAAGAACCGCGGAGGCCCCGAGAACCGAACCCGACTCGTGAACCGCGGGGACGCCGCCGATCTGCTCGTCAGCGTCGCGCTGGGCGCATGGGCGGCGTTCGGGGTCCTGGCCCTGGTCGTGGTCGGCCGGGCCGGTTCACCCCTCTGGCTGGACGACGGTTTCCTCGCCTGGTCGGTCGGCCACCGCCCGGAGGTGGCCGTGGCCGTGGCGCGGGGCGTGACCGCCTCCGGCACCGGCGTGGTCCCGTACGTACTCGTCGTCCTGGCCGGAGTCGTGGCGGGGCGCACCCTGTGGCACCGGCTGCTCGCCGCCGTCCTCTGCCTTGCCTGCCTCGGCCTCGGCCAGGTACTGCGGTACGCCCTGATGGAGTTCATCCACCGCGTACGCCCGCCCCAGAGCGACTGGACGGCGCACGCGAGCGGCTGGGCCTTCCCGTCCGGGCACACCACCACGGCCGCTCTGACGGCCGGTCTGCTGATCGCCGCGCTCACCCTGCGCCGCACGCACGGCGGCACCGCGCTCCGGATCGCCGTGGGCTGCTGGGGCTTGTTCGTCGGAGTGACCCGGGCCTACCTCGGCGTGCACTGGTTCACCGATGTCCTGGGCGGCTGGCTGTTCGCCCTCGGCTGGCTGGGGGCGTGTCTGTGCGCGGCCGCCTACCTGTTGCCCGCTCCGTTCCTCACTCACACGACGGCTCACGCCCCGCAGCCGACGGAGAACCAGGAGAACCATGCGCCCCAAGATCCTGGTGGTGGAGGACGATCACGCCCTGCGTGACGTCCTGCGTGACGTCCTGCGCCGCGGCCTGCGGGACGAGGGCTTCGACCCCGTGCCCGCCGTCGACGGTGCCACGGCCCTGCGGTTGGTCACCGCCGACGTCGCCGCGCTGGTCCTGGACGTCGGGTTGCCCGACGCGGACGGCCGGGACGTGTGCCAGGCACTGCGCGCCAACGGTTTCCTCGCCCCTGTCATCTTCCTGACCGCCCGTCACCAGCTCACCGACCGGCTGGCCGGTTCTCCGCAGGCGGGGACGACTACCTGCCCAAGCCCTTCCACCTCGCTGAACTCGCCGCCCGGTTGCGCGCCGCACTCAAGCGCGCCAGTCCCCGCTCCCCGGCCGCGACCGGTGACCTGGTCCTCGACGCGGTCGGCCACCACGCGACCGTGCACGGCGTCCGCATCGCACTGTCCCCCACGGAGTTCCGGCTGCTTGCCCCGCTCGTCGCCGCGGACGGCGATCTCGTGCGCCGCCGTGACCTGGTCAGGGCCGGTTGGCCCGAAGGCGCGCACGTCAGCGACAACACGCTGGACCAGTACCTGAGCCGGTTGCGCCGCAAGCTGCGCGAGGCGGGCAGCGGCTTGTCGATCGACACGGCGCGCGGGATCGGACACCGCCTGTCGTGAACCGTACCGGGAACGTCGTGCGCCGCACTGGGTACGTCGCGCGCCGCACCGGGAACGGCATGCGCCGTCTGGCCCCACGCACTCTGCGCGGCCGCCTCTCCCTCGTCGCGCTGGCCACCGCCGCCCTGCTGATGACGGTGCTGACCGTGGTGTTCAACGCCGTGATGGACGAGCACCTGTAGCGCCAGGCAGATCACGAACTGCGCACCCGGGCGGCGGCGGTGGCCACGACCGTCGACACCGGCGGACCTCGCGTACGCGTCCTGGAGACCGCCAACGACCGCCTGCTCGACGCGAATGTGTGGATCTACACCGGAAGCCGCCTGCTGGAGAGGCCGCCGTCCGCCGCGGCCGACAGCCCGCTCACCCGGGCCGCCGACCGGCTGGCGACGCGGGACGGGCGCGCCTGCGAGATCGTCCACACCATTCGGCTGTGCGCATACCCGCTCCCCGACCGCCGGGCCGACGCCACCGTTGCCGCCGTGGTCACCGCTCTGGACCTGACGCCGTACCGCAGTTCGGCGGACACCCTGCTGCTCGGATCGCTCGTCCTGGACGTGGTGATGCTCGGCTGCACGTACGCACTGACCCGGCTGTCCGTCGGGCGGGCGCTGCGCCCGGTGCGGGCGATGACGGACCAGGCCACGCAGTGGAGCGCGGTGGCCTCCGACGAACGGTTCGGCACGGCGGGTCACCCGGCCGAACTCGCCCGCCTCGGTGCCTCGTTGGACGCGCTCCTGGACCGCATTCGCACCGTGCTGCGCCACGAACGGCAGCTGACGGGCGAGCTGTCCCACGAACTGCGTACGCCGCTCACCCGGATCGTCATGGAGCTCGGCTGGTGGGGATCCCGCCCCCGTACGGATGCCGAGACCCGGGCCACCCTGGAGGCGGTCGCCGAGGCCGCCCGGTCCATGCGCACCATCCGCGATACCGTCCTGGACGACGCGCGCGAGAGCGCCCTCGATCCGGCGACGGTCCCCGGCGCCACCGACGTGGGGCCGATCATCGACCGCCTGCTCCGGAACTTCACCCCACCGGGCCGGGTGAAACTCGTGCTGCTGGAGCCACCAACCCCCGCCCTGGTGGCGGGAGTTGCCCCTGCCCTCCTCGAACGCATCCTGAGCCCCCTGCTCGCCAACGCCGCCCGGTACGCCCACTCCCACGTGACCGTGTCTGTGTCCGCGCGGCAAGTCCCCGGAACCGTACGTATCGATGTCGTCGATGACGGCCCCGGGGTGCCGGAAACGTTCGTGGGTGAACTCTTCCAACCAGGCCGCCGCGCCGTCGGCGGCGAGGTGCCCCACGATCCCGGGCACACCCCCGGAGCCAGATTCACGGTCAGCCTGCCCGGCGGGTGACCGGGGCGCGGCCGCGCAACACCGCCAGAGGGCAGGAGCCAGGAGCCAGGGGTCAGAAGCCAGAGGTCAGGCCGGGAGTCCGGCCTCCCGCTCAGCCTCGGTGACGTCCTTGCGCGTCACCGCCAGATACACGACCAGGCCGAGGATGACGGCCAGGAAGAGCGTGCTGGTCACCACCGTGCCCAGGCCGAGGCCGCCGTCCCCGGCCGACTGGGAGAGGTAGTCGCCGACCGAAGCGCCGAGCCAGTAGCCGAGGTCCATGCGCTCGGAGACCAGGTCACCGGCCGCGGTGCCCAGGGCGAACGTGAAGCGCACCGCGAGCCAGTAGAAGGACTCCCGGCCGGTGGTGTCGATGCTGTGGATGGACAGCGTCCGCTCCCGCCGGTACCAGACGACGAACACCACCGCGAGGGCGATCGCGAACACCGCCGTGCTCGTGTCCAGCGGCACCCCCATGTTGTCGGTGAGGTTGTCGCTGATCAGCGTGCCGACGATGCTGATCAGGGCCACGGCGAGCCAGTACACGCCCGCCCGGTAGGCGCACGTGCGGAACTGCACCACGAGCACCCCGGCCAGCAGCGCGCTCATCAGCACGGACACACCGGTGAGTCCGAGGCCCGCCTTCTCGTTCAGCAGGTCGGCCGCGGTCTCACCGACCGTCGTGCACAGCACCTTGATGATCCAGAAGTAGACGGTGACCTCGGGCACCTTGTTCCTGCGCAGCCGGTGCCGCGCGGGCACGTCAGGCGCACCGGTCGCACCGGTCGCACCGGTCGAGTGGAACGCGGATGTCTCAGACGTTTCATGGGACGGTGACGGCCACGAGGAACCAGCCTCGTAGCAGCCCCACCAGGTGCGCGCCGGTGGTTGTAGGCGACTTGTCGGTGCCCTGTCGGCGCGGTCGAGCAGTCTCGTACGTACGGAAGTTCCGCAGACTGTCGAGGAGCCCGCAGTGTCCATGCGCAGGGAATCGAAGAGCCCGAAGAACGTCAGTGTCCTGATCTCAGGCGCCAGCATCGGTGGCCCCACCCTCGCCTACTGGCTGAACCAGTACGGGTTCCGGGTCACGGTGGTGGAGCGGTGGGTGGGCCTGCGGCCGGGCGGGCAGGCGATCGACGTCCGAGGCCCGGCTCTCGAAGTGGCCGAACGCATGGGCGTACTGGATGAGATGCGCCGTCGGAGTACCGACCTGCGCGGGATGTCGGTCGTCGACGACGACGGCGAAGAGCTGTTCAGGAGCACCGAACACACCGTGAGCGGCGGGCAGATCGCCAGCCCGGACGTGGAGATCCTGCGCGACGACCTCGCCCGGATCCTGTACGACGCGGGCGGCAGCGACATCGAGTACCTCTTCGGGGACTCCATCGCCACGATCGAACAGGACGACGATGAGGTGCGGGTCGTGTTCGACAGCGGCACGTCACGCACCTTCGATCTGGTCGTCGGCGCCGACGGCGTGCACTCCCACACCCGCGGGCTCGTCTTCGGCCCCGAGGAGGACTACCTGCGCCACCTGGGTGCTTACCTCGGCGTATGGACGGTACCCAACCACCTCGGCCTGGACCGCTGGGAGGTGATCTACCAGATGCCGGGGCGTGACGTCTGGGGTGCGATGGTGATGAGCGTCCGGGGCAACTCGGAGGCCCGCGCCTTCATCGGCATCGAATCCGACCGGCCGCCCGCACGTTTCCTCCCGCGGGACACCGTCGAGCAGAAGCACCTGGTGGCGGGCGCGTACGAAGGCGCGGGCTGGGAGGTGCCGAGGCTGCTCAAGGAGATGTGGGACGCACCCGACTTCCACCTCGACGCGCTGGCGCAGATCCACCTGGACAGCTGGTCCCACGGCCGGATCACCCTCCTCGGCGACGCGGGCTACTGCGCGTCGCCCGCCTCAGGCCAGGGCACGACGATGGCCATGACCGCCGCGTACATCCTGGCGGGCGAGCTCGACGCCGCGCTCGGCGATCACCGCACGGCCTTCGCCGCGTACGAAAGGGAGTTGCGCGACTTCGTGGCCCTCAACCAGGAATTCGCACTGATCAACCGGGCCGCCATGCGCGCGAAGCAGGAAGCGGCGGCGGACCAGGTCGCGCCGCTCGCCCCGCACGAGGACGACGCGTCCGCGGCGGTCTTCGCGAAGCTCAACGCCTTCCGGCTCAAGGATTACCAGGCGGCTTCCGTACCGGGGGACTAGGCCATACGGGTTACCTCATGTGTGCTCGTGCACTCTTCTGGGCTCGCGTCAGTAGCTTGGTGAGTACATGCCGTGATGGGGCGGCGTCATCGGTTCAGGAGGAGCGTGCCATGCGCAGGTTTTCCGTTGTCGCGGCAGCAGTTGCGGGAGCCATCGGCCTGACCCTGGGAAGCACCGCCGTGGCGGACCAGCCAGGAGTGCGGCCGGCTGAGCGCTATCTGAACCTCCACCAGTGCGTCTACGTCGGGAGCGGCGGGCACTACACGAACGTGCTGCCGAACACGGCGAACACCGCCTTCAACACCGGCACGAACGTCTCCAACACGCCCGACACCGCGCTCTCCTGTGGACCGGGGGGTGGAGGCTGGAGGCCGGCGCCCGCCAACTCCGCGGTGAAGGCCTTCGACCTCACCGCCGGTCGGTACCTGAACGTGCACCAGTGCGTGTACTTCTCTGCCGGGCAGCACTACACGGCTGTGCTCCCGAACACTCCGAACGTCAACTTCAACACCGGCACCAACGTCTCCAACACGGCCGACACGAAGCTGAACTGTGGCCCTGGAGGGGGCGGCTGGCGGCTGCTCCTGGCCAACTCCGCCGTCAAGTCGTTCGACCTGGCCGGCAACCGGTACCTCAACCTGCACCAGTGTGTGTGGACGTCGAGCGGGCAGTACTACATGGGCGTCCTGCCCAACACTCCCAATGCCAACTTCAACACCGGCACCAACGCGTCGGGCACAGCCGACACGGCGCTGAACTGCCGCTCTGGCGGGGGAGGTTGGTCTCTCAACCCATCCGACTCGGCGTTCCTTGCCTTGGGCGGTTGAGTGTGAGCGTGAGCTGATCTGGAGTTGACCGCGCTGGCGCCTACCAGCGCAAGCGGGGGCTGCGAGACAACCGGGAGGCCACTGAAATGGCTGGGGCATGGTCGGTGCCCCAGCCGATCTGCCTGCTGACCTCAAGGAAGACGCTCGCAGCCTGCGTGCTCACCGTCGGCGTACTCGGTGCCGCCGGTGGGCGAAGCCGCTCAGTCGTGCTTGGGCCAGATCGGACCCTGGTCGGTCCAGGTGACACCCTTGTTGCGGCACAGGCAGAAGGGGTGGCCGATCGGGTCGGTGTAGACCTGCCAGCCGTAGCCGTTGGGGCCGATGAAGTCCTGCCTCAGCGTCGCGCCGAGGTCGAGGACACGGCGCTGCTCGGGCTCGATCTCGTCCACTTCGAAGTCGAGGTGGAACTGCTTGGGGTGCTGGCTGTCGGGCCACTGCGGAGCGCGGTAGTCGTCCACCCGGATGAATGCCAGCTCGATCTCGCCGAACTGGATGCCAGCCCAGTCCTCAGAGCTGCCCTTCTTGATCGGACGGCCCGTCACCTCGGAGTAGAAGGCCGCCAGCTTCATCGTGTCCGGGCAGTCGATAATGAAATCGGTGAGTCGCAGCATCCCGCGATCTTGCCACAAGCTCACCCCCAGTACCGTAGGTGCGGATCAGCAGCGGATTTCGGCGGAGCCGCTTAGAGCCGGTGACCTCCTGCGTTGGCTCTTGCATCGTTTCGGTTCGGGTGCATGGCGCAGGACGTATCGCAGTCGCTGCGCTGCGGCAGCCTCAGCCGACCGTCGGGGTCGGTGGCGCGACCACCTCACGCAGTTCGGCGGCGGTCTGGGCGACGAGATCGGAGAGGGTCGCCTCCGGGTCGGCCAGCCAGCGGGACGTGGCGCGCCGGGAGATCGCAATCGCCACGTCGATGATGAAGCGTGCTTTGCCGGGCTCGACGCCACGGTGTTCGAGCGCCCGGGCCAGCGCGTCGGCGATGTCGGCGAGCTTGATCAGGTCGCGCTCGGCCAGTGCCGGGCTGGCGGCGATCACCCTGACGCGGCGCAGCAGGAACTCGCGCGGGCGGAAGATCTCGTCGGCTGTCCCCAGCGCGGCCAGCAGCGCCTCGATCGGCGTGAGGCCCGGGTCCGCCGCTTCGACTTGGGCGACGAGGTGGGCCTGGAGCCCGTCGTCGGCGAAGAGGACTTCCCGCTTGTCGGGGAAATAGCGGTAGAAGGAGCGCTCGGTCAGGCCTGCGGTGCGCGCGATCTGTGCGACCGAGGTGCGCTCGAACCCTTGCGTCTCGAACAGCTCGAGCGCCGCGCGCTTGAGCCGGCCCTGTGCGTCTGACTCCCATCTCGGCATGCCCACCAGCATATGACAGCAGAGGCTGTCGTCGTGACGCTAGGATCGATGACAACAGATGCTGTCATCACTTAGGAGATCGTCATGAAGGCTCTTCAGTTCGACCGGTTCGGATCCCCCGACGTGATCGTGCTCCGCGAGGTCCCGAAGCCGGAGCCGGGACCCGGCCAGATCCGGATCGCCGTGCGGGCGTGCGGCCTGACGCCGGGCGACTGGGCGGTGGTCGACGGCCTGCTCGCCGACCAGTTGCCGCCACTGCCGCGCGGGCTCGGCGTCGAGGTCGCGGGTGTCGTCGACGCGCTCGGTGAGGGCATCATCGGCGTCGAGATCGGCGACCGCGTGTTCGGCCCGGCGACCTTCGACGGTCCGACGGCCGGAGCTTCCGAGTACGCGCTGATGGCGGTCTGGGCGCACATTCCCGAGGGTGTCACCGCAGAGCAGGCCGCCGCGCTGCCGATGGCGGCCGAGACGGCATGGCACGCGCTCGACGACCTCGGCGTCCAGCCGGGTGAGCTGCTGCTCGTCCACGGCGCGGGCTCCACCGTGGGTGAGGCGGCGGTGCGCTTGGCGTTGCACCGGGGTGTCCGGGTGATTGCCGCCGCCGGGCCGACGCGGGCCGCGGCCCTGGGAGAGATCGGCGCCCGGGTGACCGGCTACGGCGACGGTATGGCCGAACGCGTCGCCGCACTGGCCGGAGGCCGCGTCGACCGCGCCCTGGACACGGCCCCGACCGGCGGCCGGATCGACCGTGCCCACCAGGCCAGCCCGGGCGGCGGCTCGCTGCCGTCCTTGATCGGGCTGACCGGGGACCCCGACCGCGTCCTCACCGTCTCGGACTTCGCCGCCGCGGCCGAGCTGGGCACCCGAATCACCCAGATCGAGATGCGTTACGACCGGATGGGCGAGTTCGCCCGGCTGGCCGCCGAAGGCGTTCTCGTCGTATCGGTCGCCCGCACCTACACGCTCGACCAGATCCAGGAGGCGGCCCAGCTCAGCCAGTCCCGTCGGCCCGGCGGCAAGCTCATGCTCGTCCTGTGATCGGGTGACTGACCTGTTCATGCGCCGTTCGACGGTGTCGCGCCGCTTGTGGGCCTCGCGGTCCAAGCCGGCCGGGCGGCCAGGCTCAGTCAGTGAGTGAGCAAGTCGAAGAGCTCGCTGCCCAACTGCGTACGATGAACCATCACATGCTGCCCCCGCCGGCACCGACGGATGAGCCCCGCGTCCTCCAGCCGCGCGCAGTGATGGGACATCGTTCCGGGCGCGTAGCCCAGGGTCGACGACAGGTTGCCCATGTGGGTGGCCGCACTGGTCGCGCGAAGGATGGCGGCCCTCGCGTCGCCCAGAATGAGTCGTGCCGGGTCCGGGCGCGTCGCCCGGGCCTGCGGGAGCCGACCGGACCAGAGTGCGTCGAGGTTGGGGAGCGGGTAGCCCACCCACGCGATGTCCGGCGCGTCGAAGGCGAACAGGGACGCCTCACTACCGGAGGCGACCGGCACGAGGGCCAGTCGACGACCGAGGAGGTCGAAGTCCTCGGGGTGCGTGTCCGGCAGCTGCAGCACGGTGCCGTCGAGGCGGTAGCGCACGCTGAGGGCGGACAGCGCCAGTTCGGGGTGGCCGAACACCATGGAGGCGCCCACCCGCTCCGCCTCTCGGCGCAGCGCGTCGCCGGCCGCTGCCCATACCGGCTGCATGGTCTCCCATGTGCGCTGCATGACTTGGGCGTACCCCTGGAGCCATCGCTTCGGGTGCGCGATCACATGACGCCACTGCGTGGGGACTTCGCCGCCGAAGTCCGCCTCGAGGTCCGCCAGGAGCGTGTCGGGCGGCAGGTCCCGCAACTGTTCCAGATGATGGGCCGCGCCTTCGTGGGACATGGTCCCCGTCGGCGTCAGACAGTCGGGAATGGCCGGATGCTCGGGTGTGAAGAGCGGACGAAGCGTTATCTCGGCATGCGCCGGAGCACCGGTGCGAACTGCCTTGCGTGCCGGGCCCGGTACGGCGTGCCGCCGTTGTCCGAACGCGTCCGCGACGAGCGAGAGCAGGCTCGCCCCGGGATGCGGTACGACCTGGATGCGCAGCTCGGAAAGCCCGCCGAGCTGCAGCCTTGAATAACTGTTCATTTCTTGCCCCCGTTTCGCGCCACACGCCCCCGTTGCGCATGGTTCATCGCATGGTACGCCTCGGCTGGTAACCCCTGGCGAAACATTTTCGAACATCTTCGAAATGCTTGATCAAGGACCTTGCCGACCCGCAGAGTCGAGGCATGCCGGATGCGGAGATAGCAGACTTCATTCGTGCGGCGGGATACGGGGAGTTCCTGTCGGACACCGTGGTGACCTTCTCCGGACGGAACCAGAACGTGGCGGGCACGACGACCACGGGGATCGACGTTTTCGCCAGGCGCATTCGTGCCACCGGTCAGGCCAGGGCCGGTCTGCGGCGAGCCGAGCGGTTCGAACGACTGGGCGGGGAGCTGCCCTTGCGGCACCTGCGATGGCCGACTCCGCTGGCGAGCGACGCGACCCGCGGAATTCACGTCACGCGTTGGCTGAAAGATTGCCGTACGGCAGCTGACGCGGTCGCCGATGGCATATTCGGGCCGGAACTCGCCCGAAGCCTTGGGCGGGCGCTCGGTGAACTGCATTCGCTGCGAGTGTCCTCAGAAATTGCGAGTGTCGTCAGAAATGCTGCCTCGCGAGCCATTGCCAATGCCGAACCACCGCATCCTCGCCGCCTTGTCGATGAGTCAGTATCTGGAAGTTGCTTCTCTCCGACTGGGAGGAGTTCCGGCAGGGCGACGCGGCCCGGGACGTCGGCGCGGTGGTCGGCGAGACGGCGACTGGACGAGGTCCTGCCCACGCTCGTCGCCTTCGCCGAGGGATACCGGTCCGTGCGGTCGGCCCCCGACGACGGACTGGCGGTGCGCGCGGTCGCCTTCGCCGGATGGCACCTCTTCGAACGGGTCATGGCCGCGGCAGCGTTCCGCTCCGACCTCTCCCCGGTACACCGGGCCGCGGCAGGAGTGGGCCGCACCGCCCTCGTGACCCCGGCCGCCTCGTCTCCGTACTCGGGATGGGGGCCGTATGACCCCCGAACTGACCGAGATCACCGAGGCGGTCACCGTACGGGCGCACGACCTCAGCGCGTCCGTCGCGGGCGCCGAGATCCGTGCGGACGTCAACGCCATAGCACCCGGAACCGTGGACACCGACATGCTCCGCGCCCTGCACGACGAGCGCGCCAGGCAGGCTCTCGCTGCGGTGCCTGGGCCAAGGGGCCGACATCGCGGGGGCCGTGACCTTCTTGGCAGGGCAGGACGCGGCGTTCATCACAGGGCAGGTCATTCCTGTCAACGGCGGGGCTGCGCTGAGGCACTGTGGGTCCGGGCGCGCTCCGCCGTCGCCTCGCGCTGGTGCCGGTCGGTGAGCAGTGGGGCGTCGGCGATTTGCCGTTGCTCCGACGAGACGTCGTCGATCAGCGCGACGACAGCCTCGTTGTCCGCCAAGTGGCGTGCGCTGTGCACCTGTTCATTGCCCGCCGAGGTCGCGAGTGGGATGAACACCGCTGCGGGAGATCACCACGTCGAGCTGGCGATGCGGGCTTCACCGGACCGTTCGAAACGCCCGTCGGCGTCGAACGGCCGACCGGTGCCGAGCTCGCCATTCCGAAGGCCGACTTCTGGCGCCTCAAGGAAGGCTGGATCAAGGAGTTCAACTGGATTTCGTCGCCGCGGGCCGAGAAGCGGGACGGGTGCCGGAGGGCTGCCCAAGAGGATGTCCTGGGCAGCCCGGCACCTCACTGGTGGTGAGGGTCAGCAGGCGTCGACGTACCAGACGGGATGCCAGTTGCCGGAGGGGTCACTGGAGGGGGCTCCGGGGGTGGTGAAGATCAGCTGCTTGCGCTCGTTGAACATCTTGGCCTTGGTGCCCGCGGACTGGTTGTTGTACCAGGAGCCGCCGCTGTTCAGGCCGTCCGGGATCTCCTGCATGTAGCAGTCCTTGAACTTGAACGCCAGGCGCTTGAAGTTGGCGTCCTTGTAGCCGCAGAAGTAGTACTTGGGGCAGTCGGACGGTGCGGCGGTCACCCGGGATCCGCTCTGCTTCTGGGCGGCGGAGTGGGCGGATGCCTGGGTGGCTCCGACGGCTGTCGTCAGCGCGATGAAGGCGCCTGCCGCCACCGCCGTACGGCGCAGTCTGGTGCGGGTGAACGAAGCACGGGTCATGAGATCACTTCACCTTTCCGGTCATCGGCACAGCCGCGAGGACGCGGTGTGTGTCGTGAAGCTATGACCGGGGGTTGCCCAGCGTCGTCCCGCACCGGGTTGACAAACGTGTACGCCCCAAGGGTTAGCCGATCGGTTGTACAACGAGCGCGGTATTCGAAGTCGGCCGGCGGGCCCGCGCTCGGTTCCCGTAGGAGTTGGACCCTGTGCTGTCGACAGCCAAGCCAAGCCAAGCCAGGCCAAGCCAGGCCAGGGGAGGGGCAGTTGCGACCGCCGCGAATACGTCGGATGACGGATGTACAGCCGCTGGCGACAGGCAGATTGTTGCTCTCTAAGTTCCTCAAGTCATGAGCGATGCGGCGACCTTCGCGTAGGTCGCCAATGGGTGATCGGGTGATCGTCCCGGGTGGGAGGGCAACGCCGAGGCGCTGCGCTTCCCGCGACGAAGCATCAAGGCTCCACCGCGCCGCAGCACACTTCGGTCTGCACAGCCACCTGATGGGAGTCGCGAAATGGCACACCACGTCTCCGGTCTGGGCATCAGCCCCACCAGCCTGGATCCCAGGAGCCACATCACCGACCTCTACGTATTTCAGAAGCCGGACGATGCGAGCAGAACGATCCTGGTGATCAACGTCAATCCGACCTCGCCGATCACCGACGACGCCGTCGACCACGAGTCGGTCTACGAGCTCGGCGTGGACACCGACGCCGACGCGGTCACCGACATCGCGTTCCGCATCCGCTTCTCACCCGTACAGGGGCACGAGCAGACCGCAAGCCTGCAACTGGCGACCGGCCGGGAGGCCGCAGCCGACCTCGACGCGGGAGACACGGTCCTTCTCGACGCACCGGTGACCTTCGGCTCCGAGCCGCGGATCGCCGCGGCCGGTGAATTCAGGTTCTTCGCCGGGCTGCGCAGCGACCCGTTCTTCGCCGACCCCGTCGGTGCGGAGAACAAGTTCCAGTGGACCGGCGAGGACTTCTTCGCCGACAAGAACGTGTTCGGCATCGTGCTGGAAGTCCCGAACAGGGCGCTCGGCCCGAACCCACGGGTGGGTGTCTGGGCCAGGGTGCTGGTTCCGCACGACGGCCGACTGGTCCAGGGCGATCGGGCCGGACGGCCCGGGATCGACGCCAACTTCAACCAGGACGACGATGACAAACGCGTCTGGAACCAGCAGGAACCGTCCCACGATCGCGAAGGCTTCCTCGCCAAGTTCGCGCACGTCTTCGAGCACGCGGGCCACCCCGAGGACCGGGCCAACGCTCTCGCGGAAAGCTTGCTCCCCGATCTCCTGACGTATGACTACGCCAGCGCCGAAGGATTCCCCAACGGCCGCAACCTCACCGACGATGTCATCAACATGGGGATCGCCCAGCTGAGCAACGGTGCCGTGCCCCACGACGGGCTCCGGCCCCACACCGACCTTCGCACGGACTTTCCCTACCTGGGGAATCCGCACTAGTTCAACCACAGGTTCTCGAACTTGAAGGGGACGCACAGCCCAAACCGGGAGATCGCCAGCGGGAGAACTCGACGGCGACGTCGTACAGACCCCGGCTTGACGTGATCCGCGTCTGCGGGTCGTCCTGCGCGGCGCGTTTACCGGCTGGCTGTCCGTGGTCATGGGGAACTCCAAGACAAGAAGGGATGGCGCTACCTGGCGCGCTCGGCGCGGGCCGCGTAGCGGTGGTCAGGTTCTGCGGCGCAGTGCGGCGAGTTGCAGGATGGTGAACACCGAGACGGGGACGGCCTGCAGGACGGTCCACGCCGTGCCGACGGCGTTGGGGTCCCACCAGTCGAGGACGAGGGAGGCGACGCTCGCCGCCACCCACGCGACCCCGATCACGGCCACGAGCCGAACTGATGCGACCGGCGGACGAGCTGACCAGCCGCCGCATCCTCGTCGAACCCGACCGCTGGCATGCCGCGCCGCGCCCCTACACCGTCGACCCGTACGGCCTCGTGGCCAAGGCCGGTACCTGGTAGCTGGTCGCCGATCACAAGGGCACCCCGCTGCTCCTGCGAACCGACCGGCTGTCGCAGGTCAGCGTCATCGAGGCCGAGGCGCGCCGCCGCCCCGGCGTGGAGCTGGCCCAGGTCTGGCACGATCTGCGCCGCGAGGTGGAAGACCGCAGCGTCGGCATCAGGGTCACCGTCCGGCTGAGCCGCGAGCGGCTGGACATGGTGACCCATATCGCCGGTGGGTACTTCACCGCGCCACCTGTTTCCGAGGCCCGTACGGAGTTGGCCTGCGCCACCGCCGAGTTGGCCGGACTCTACGGCGCTTGCTGGAGGGCAGATGCCCCCTCCTGAGGGTTGCTTCACGTCGACGCAGTCCGCCGCGGAGGCGACCGCCGGGGTGGTGCGGTGATGCATGAAGCGCTTCCCCATGTGCCAGACGTCCCCGGTTAGCCTCTGATCTGGACTGATCTCGGAGAAACGGTGTGGAGATCGCGGGCGGGTCGATAGCGTCGCGGCCATGCTGAGTGCCGACGAGCCGACATCGCGCGTGGGCCCGAGTTCCACACTTCTCAGGAGCCGTCTTGCACATACCCAGATACGTCACCGCCGTCTGTGCCGCCGCCGCAGCGACGGTCTTGGTCACTTCCACGTCCGCGGCCGCGGAGACCGGCCCTGAGCAGGACAACTTCTTTCCTGCCATGGTCCATTCCATCCTTCGCCTCGACATCGACCCGCCCGGCGCCAACGACTGGACCTGCCGTCCCAGCGCCGCCCACCCGCGGCCGGTCGTCCTGGTACACGGCACCTACGAGAACCGCTACAACAACTGGGCCCGGATGTCCCCCGAGTTGAAGGCCCAGGGCTACTGCGTCTACGCCCTCGACTTCGGCGACACCGACGACGCCGGAGTGGCTCTCGCTCCCACCGTCAAGGGCTACGGAGACATCAAGGAGTCCTCCAAGGAGCTGGCCGCCTTCGTGGACAAGGTGCTCGCCGCCAGCGGCTCCGGCCAGGTGGACCTTGTCGGTCATTCCCAGGGCGGGACCCTGGCCCGCTGGTACCTCAAGGCCGACGGAGGCGCGAACACGAGCGACCCCTCGAAGAACAAGGTCAAGAAGATCGTCCAACTCGGCGCGACCAACCACGGCACCACCATGAGCGGCTTCACGACACTCGCCGACGCGCTCCACATACTGAAATCCGGGGAGAAGCCCCTCGGGAAGGCGGGCGTCCAGCAGTACGTGAAGTCCGACTTCATCAAAGAGCTCAACGCCGACGGCGACACCGTTCCCGGGGTCGACTACACCGTGATCGGCACGAAGTACGACGAGATCACCACCCCCTGGCAGAGCACGTTCATGACGGCGGGCCCCGGAGCGACGGTGCGGAACATCACCTTGCAGGAGGGCTGCTCCGTCGACCTCTCCGCCCATCTGAGCATGTCGTACAGCCCGCGTGCGATCGGACTCGTCAAACGAGCCCTGGACCCCTCAGCCCCGCCGGCTCCCTGCGTGCCGAGAGCGCCCGCCTTCTGATTCCGGCTGACCTCATCAACGACAGGCGGGGGACAGTCCCGTTCAGCCGGTGAGGAGCGGAGGGTGACGGAATCTGATTGAAGCGTCATCTGGGTGGTGCTCGGCGGGAGCTGTCAAGTGCCCCCAGCCGCCGTGCTGGGGGGTGGTGGTTTCGGTCAGGGGTGTCACGGCCGTCACCAGCATCGTTAGGGTCGATTTGCCATCTTGGGAGTGGAGGTCGGCATGCGCGATTTTGAGAGCTGTCAGGGAGCCGTGGTGCTCGCCGACGAGATGGAGTTGTGCGTAGGCAAGCGGAGTCAGGACAAGCGGTCCGAGAGGGTGGCGCACGTGCTCGACGTGCCGCCGTCCGAGCCCGTGCCCGGAGAGGTGCCGGGCGTTCGGAAAGTGAGTTCGGTCGACGGCGGCACCATGTGGAGCGAGAGCTTCCAGCCATTTCCCACGCTCGCGTTCCTGGCCCGGTACGGCAGGACCGGCTTCGTACGGCGTACCGGTCACGCCGTCGTGGAGCCCGACATCGTTTTCCAGCAGTCGGGGCGCGCGACGTCCGGTGCCCACGGTCCGATGCCTCAAGTGCCCGCCGGGGGTGCGAGATGAAAGAGGATCTCTGGTTACGCCAGTTCTTCCCGACGCCTGACGCTGCCGTACGGGTGGTGCTGTTGCCCCACTCCGGAGGGTCGGCGACCTTCTATCTGCCGCTCGCCCGCGCGCTCGCCCCGGTGGCGGACGTGTATGCCGTGCAGTATCCCGGCCGTCAGGACCGTCGGGACGAGGAGCCGCTGCGGGACCTGCGTTCCCTTGCCGGGCTCGTGGCGCAGGCGCTGGAGCCGGGTCTCGACCGGCCGTTGGTGTTGTTCGGTCACAGCATGGGTGCGACGCTCGCGTTCGAGCTGGCGCGGCGGGTCCCGGTGGCGCACCTGATCGTGTCGGGCGGGCGTGCGCCGTCGCGTGCGCTCACCGACACCGTCCATCTGGCGTCGGACGACGAGTTGCTGGCGGCGGTGGTCGGACTCGGCGGCACGAGCGCCGACGTACTGGCGGACGACGAACTGCGTGCGCTGGTCCTGCCGCCGCTGCGCGCGGACTACTACGCGGCGGAGACGTACCGGTGGGAGCCCGCGCCGCCGCTGGACACGCCGATCACGGTGTGCATCGGCGACAGCGATCCGAAGACGACGGTGGAGCAGGCCCGTGCCTGGGCCGGTCACACCACCGCGCCGACGGCCGTGGAGGTCTTCCCGGGCGGGCACTTCTACCTCGTCGAGCACCAGGAGCGGGTGGCCGAGACGGTGGCGCGAGGCGTACGGCTCGCGGCGCCGCGGGGCGGAGCCACGGAAGAGGCAGATCATGCCATCCGGTAACACCATTGACAGCCGCATATGCTAAAGAATTTTGCATGGCGCCGACCGATTTAGAAGATGGCCGCGAGGTGGTTCCTGAAGTGCGAGCAGCCCCCGACGAACTGATCGCCCGCGATGACGAGCTGAGCCGCCTCCAACGGGCACTCACCAGGGCGGGGAGCGGAAGGGGCGGCGTCGTCGCCATCACCGGGCCCATCGCCAGCGGAAAGACGGCGCTGCTCGACGCCGGAGCGGCCAAGTCCGGCTTCGTCGCACTCCGTGCGGTGTGCTCCTGGGAAGAGCGCACTCTGCCGTACGGGATGCTGGGCCAGCTCTTCGACCATCCCGAACTGGCCGCCCAGGCGCCGGACCTTGCCCACTTCACGGCTTCGTGCGAGAGCCCTCAGGCCGGTACCGACAACCGCCTGCGGGCCGAGTTCACCCGCACCCTGCTGGCGCTCGCCGCGGACTGGCCCGTCCTGATCGGCATCGACGACGTGCACCACGCCGACGCGGAATCACTGCGCTGTCTGCTCCACCTCGCCCGCCGCATCGGCCCGGCCCGCATCGCGGTCGTACTGACCGAGCTGCGCAGACCGACGCCCGCCGACTCCCGCTTCCAGGCGGAACTGCTGAGCCTGCGCTCCTACCAGGAGATCGCGCTCAGACCGCTCACCGAGGCGCAGACCGGCGAACTCGTACGTCGGCACCTCGGCGCGGAGACCCACGAGGACGTCTCCGCCGATACGTTCCGGGCGACCGGCGGGAACCTGCTCCTCGGGCACGGTTTGATCAATGACATCCGGGAGGCGCGGACAGCGGGACGGCCGGGGGTCGTCGCGGGGCGGGCGTACCGGCTCGCGTACCTCAGCTCGCTCTACCGCTGCGGCCCGAGCGCGCTGCGTGTCGCCCGGGCGTCCGCCGTGCTCGGCGCGAGCGCCGAAGCCGTGCTCGTCCAGCGGATGACCGGACTGAACAAGGACGCGGTCGAACAGGTCTATGAGCAGCTGAACGAGGGACGGCTGCTGCAGGGCGAGCGGTTTCCGCACCCGGCGGCCCGCTCCATCGTCCTTGACGACCTGTCGGCCCTGGAACGCAGAAACCTGCACGAGTCGGCGCTGGAGCTGCTGCGGGACCACGGCGTGGCCGGCAACGTGCTCGCCCGCCACCAGATCGGCGCCGGCCGGGTGCACGGCGAGGAGGCCGTCGAGCTGTTCACCGGGGCCGCACGGGAGCACCACCTGCGCGGTGAACTGGACGACGCGGCCGGATACCTGGAACTCGCCCACCGTGCCTCCGACGACCCCGTCACGCGCGCCGCACTACGCGTCGGCGCCGCCGCGATCGAGCGCCTCTGCAATCCGGTACGGGCAGGCCGGCATCTGCCCGAGCTGCTCACCGCGTCGCGCGCGGGACTGCTCTCCAGCGAGCACGCCGTGTCGCTCGCCGACTGGCTGGCGATGGGCGGGCGCCCGGGCGAGGCGGCCGAGGTCCTCGCGACGCAGCGTCCCGCGGCCGACAGCGAGCAGCACCGCGCACTCCTGCGCAGCGGCGAGTTGTCCCTCGCGCTGGTCCACCCCGGCGCGTGGGATCCGTTGCGCCGGACCGATCGGTTCGCCGCGGGCGGGCTCGGCTCGCTTCCCGGACCCGCCCGGCACCGCGCGGTCGCCGACCAAGCCGTCATCGCGGCGCTGCGTGGACGTCTCGACCGGGCGGACGCCAACGCGGAGAGCGTTCTCCAGCACACCGACGCCACGGCGGACCGGACCACGGCCATCATGGCGTTGCTGGCCCTGCTCTACGCGGAGAACACCGATGCTGTCCAGTTCTGGGTCGACAAACTGGCCGGTGACGAGGGCACCAGGACACCGGCCGACGAGGCGGTCCACGCGGGGTTCAACGCCGAGATCGCGCTGCGCCGCGGCGACTTGATGAGAGCCGTCGAGTACGGCGAGGCAGCGCTCGGCCACCGGCACCTGCCCACCTGGGGAATGGCCGCCGCTCTGCCGCTGAGCAGCACCGTGGTTGCCGCGATCCGGCTCGGCGACCTCGACAGGGCCGAGCGGTGGCTCGCCGAGCCGCTGCCGCAGCAGACGCCGGAGAGCCTCTTCGGGCTGCACCTGCTCTGGGCCCGCGGGCAGCACCACCTCGCGACCGGGCGGCACGGGGCGGCGTACACGGCGTTCAGGGAATGCGGCGAGCGGATGCGGCGGTGGGCCGTCGACGTGCCGGGCCTGGCCCTGTGGCGGGTCGACGCCGCCGAATCGCTGCTGCTGCTCGGCCGTGACCGTGCCGAAGGACTGCGGCTCGTCTCCGAGCAGCTGTCCCGGCCGATGCGCCCTCGCGCGCGCGTGCAGACGTTACGGGTACAGGCGGCCTACAGTCCGCCGCCCCAACGGATCGACCTGCTCGAAGAGGCCGCCGACCTGCTGGTCACCTGCAACGACCAGTACGAACTGGCAAACGTACTCAGCGACTTGGCAGAGGCCTCCAGCATGGTCCGGCAGCACAGCAGGGCGCGGGGTCTGCTCCGCCGGGCACGGCACCTCGCCACCCAGTGCGGCGCCGTGCCGCTCCTGCGGCGGCTCGGCGCGGAACCCTCGGACATCGGCGGAGCCTGGGACGCGACGCTGGGACAGCGGATCGCGTCACTGACGGAGTCGGAGCGGCGGGTGGCCGCGCTCGCCGCGGTCGGGCGTACGAACAGGGAGATCGCCGAGCAGCTGTTCGTCACGGCCAGCACGGTGGAACAGCACCTCACGAACGTGTTCCGCAAACTGGCGGTGAAGGGCCGCCAGCAGCTTCCGAAGGAACTGGCCGACGTCGGCGAGCCGGCGGACCGCGACCGCCGGTGCGGGTAGCCCCGCCCCGGCCGCTCAGTGGGTCCCACGCCGCGCGGCGACCTGGTGGATGTCCGTGCCGACGAACAGCGGATCCTGCTCGGCGACGACGGTGAAGCCATGGCCGCGCAGCAGTGCGACGACCTCGTCGAGCGCGCCCTCCACGTCGTGGACCTCCGCGACGACCTGGCGGATGCGGGGCCAGTCGGCCTCGTCGACACCGGCGAGGACCTGCCGTTCACTCCTCTCCACATCGACCTTCAGGAGGCCGATCGTCGCGATGCGGCGCTCGGCGATGACGTCGGAGAGGCGGACAACGGCGGTCTCGATCTCCTCGCCCGAATCGGGCAGTTGGGCCAGCATGCCGTCGACGTCCTCGGCGGTGTATCCGCCGTTGAGACCAAGAGTGCGCAACAGCTCCTTACGGGCCGCGGCGTCCGGGTGGAAGCCGGACATCAGCGTGGCGTCGGGGTAGAACGTCATCTTGCGCACGCCGGTCTCGTCGGAGACCGCGCACTGGTCCACCCGGCCCGAGATGCCGTACTGTGCCGCGTTCGCCCGCAGCGCGGCGAACGGCACCGGCGCGGGCTCGAACGCGTGCACGGTCACGCCGGGACGCTCGAGATGAGCGAAGAGCGTGAACATGCCGATGTTCGCGCCGATGTCGAACACCACGTCCCCAGGGCGCAGTTCCACGCCGTGGCGCAGATAGCAGCGCTCGGTGAAGATCTCCCGGTACAGGAACTGCGCCTCGCCCGCGTTGATGTGCGCGACCGTCGTCCCGTTCGGCAGCCGCAACGTCTCCACCGCCGCGCTCACTCGGTACCCCAGGTGACCCGCAGCTCGGCCGGGCTGAAGAGCCCGAGGCCCTCGTTCATCGGCACGTCACCGGTGAGGCGGATGTCCGGGAACCGCTCGAACAACCGCAGGCAGGCGACCTTGATGAGCAGCCGGGCGACGTGCTGGCCCGGACACTTGTGGATGCCGTGGCCGAACGCGAAGTTCCCCTCCGGCGGACGCGTCACGTCGAAGGCATCGGGGTCCGGGAACACCGCCGCGTCGCGGTTCGCCGTCGAATAGAGCGGGATCACGTTGTCGCCCGCACTGATCCGCACACCCTGTAGGTCGATGTCCCCGACGCAGACGCGCGGCACCCCCATTTGGTTGACCGGAAGGAAGCGCAGCATCTCCTCGACCGCGTTGTCGATCAGCTCCGGTCGCGCGCGCAGCGCCGCCTGCTGCTCGGGGTGGCTGAGCAGCGCGTAGAGGCTGTAACCGACCATCTGCTGCACCGAGTCGTGCCCGGCGAACAGCAGCGTCGCGAACACGCCCGTCGCCTCGTCGTCGCTCAGCGAGATCTCACCGTCCGAGGTCGAGGCGAGCCTGTGCAGCAGGTCGTCGCCCTGCTCGTCACGCTTGGCGCGGACCAGCTCCAGCGCGTGGGCGAAGAAGTCGTCGGTCAGCGTCTTGACGCTGTCCAGGTCGACCGAGCCCGTGATGCCGCGCATGCGCGCCTCGAGTACCTCGCCCTCCTCAAGGGTGAGCCCGTACAACGCGTTGATGACGAGGGAGGGGAGCCGCTTCGCGTACCCGGGGATCAGGTCGGTGCCGGGACCGGCGACTTCGATGTCGTCCAGACAGGAGTCCGCGGCCTCGACGACGAAGTCCTCCTGCTTGCGCGCGGCGCGCAGCGTGAAGTCCCCGGCGATCTTCTGCCGGTAGCGACTGTGCTCCGGCAGGTCCATGCCGGAGAACCAACCGGGACGCCGGTCGGGCAGCATCTCGGACGGAGCGGCCGAGCTGAACCGCGGGTCGTTGGTGACCAGCTTGACGTCCTCGGCGGCGGCGACCAGCCAGTGCTTGATGCCGAACAGATCGAACGAGCCGACCGTGCCGCTCTCCAGGATCGCCCGGTGGGCGTCCTGGATCGCGAACGGGCACCGGCTGGTGGCCGTCGTCTCGTCGTGCGTGTCGGGGCTCATCGGTGGTCCTTCCAGGTACGGGAGAGCTTGTCGAGCAGATCGGCGATGGCCGCACGCTCCGGGGCCGGTGTCGCCGCGATGTCCGCGGCGTCGAGCGACTCCATCTCCGCCAGGAGCGCGAGCACGGTGGGTGCGTCGTCGTCCGCGCCGTCGCCGAGCTGCTCCTCCAGATAAGCGGTGAGGGCGGACGGGGTGTCGTGGTCGAACAGGACGGCCGTGGGCAGGTCGAGGCCGGTCGCCGCCGTGAGCTGATTGCGCAGCCGCTGGACGGCGAGGGAGTCGAACCCGAGCGCGAAGAAGGTCGTGTCCGCGTCGACGTCGCCGGGGTCGGCGATGCCGAGCAGTGCCGCGGCACGCCGCCGGACGATCTCGGCGACGGTGAGGTCGTCAGGGTCGGGCTCCGCCGGCCGCCCGGTGTCCGGCACGGCGGTCGGCGAACCACCTCCCACGGCAGGGGCCAGCCAGTAGGAGCGGTGCTGGAACGGGTACACGGGAAGGTCCACCGGGCGTCCGCCCGCCAGAACCGCGGCGAGGTCCACCGGGGCGCCGTGGGCGTGCAGTTCGGCGACGGCGGTCAGCGCCGCGTTCTCCTCGCCGGTCCGGGCGCGCAGCACCGCGTGGTACGTCCCGGCGCTCCCGCCGGTGTTCTCCGACGCGGCCGACGCGAGTGCCCCGGAAGGACCGACGGCCACGAACATGTTCACGCCGAGGTCGGCGAGCTCCCGGACGGCGTCCGCGAACAGCACGGGACGGCGCGCATGACGCAGCCAGTGCTCCGGCGTCGCGAGGTCGCCCGCGGCGTCCCGGCCCGTCGTCGTGGACACCACCGGCAGCCGGGCCGCGCCGAACGAGAGCGATTCGAGGACCGTACGGAAGTCGTCGAGCGCGCCGTCGACGTGCCGGGAGTGGAACGCGTGCCCGACGTCGAGCCGTTTCGCGCGCCGCCCGGCCGCCGCCCACTCCCGTTCGAACGCGGTCACGTCGTCCGGTGAACCCGTGAGCACCACGGCGGACGGGCCGTTGACCGCGGCGATGTCCAGACCGGTGAACGCGCCGACCTCCGCCGGGCTTCCGTCGACCGCGGTCATCGCTCCCGGCGGCAGCGCCCGCAACGCCCGCCCACGGGCCACGATCAACGCCGTCGCGTCCGCCAGCGTGAGCACGCCCGCCGCGTACGCCGCGGTGACCTCGCCGACGGAGTGCCCGACGAGCACGTCAGGACGCACACCCCAGTGCTCGAGGAGCCGCAGCAGCGCCACTTCGAGCGTGAACAGGCCGACCTGGGCGTACAAGGTGTCATGGGCGAGATCACCGTGCTCGCCGTGGAAGACGTCCGTGGGGGAGTGCTCCAGGTGCTTGCCGAACGCGTCGGACACCTCGTCCCACGCGGCGGCGAAGACAGGGAAACGCCCGTGGAGTTCGCGCCCCATGCCGACGCGCTGGGCGCCCTGCCCGTCGAAGAGGAAGGCGACGCGCCGCTCCCGAGCGGTTCCGCCGACGACTCCGGGCGCTTCGACGCCGTCCGCGACGCTGTCGAGCCCGGCGCGGAACTCGTCAGAGGAAGTGGCCACTACCGCGGCCCGGTGTGTGAACCGGGCGCGGCTGGTGGCCAGCGCGTATCCGATGTCCAACGGGTCCGCGTCCGGCACGGCCGCCAGGTGATCGCGCAGCCGGGCGGCCTGCGCCCGCAGCGCGGCAGGGGTCCGCGCGGACAGCACCCAGGGCAGCGGCCGAGGTTCCTCGCGAGGCGGTCGCGGCGCCACGGGCTCCGGCCGGTGCTGTTCGAGGATGACGTGAGCGTTCGTCCCGCTGAGCCCGAACGCGGAGACTGCTGCTCGCCGGGCACGCTCGTCGTCCGGCCAGGGCCGGTTGCCGGTGAGCAGTGACACCCGCCCGGCGGTCCAGTCGACGGCGGGCGAGGGCTCGTCCGCGTGCAGCGTCCGCGGCATCGTGCCCGCGCCGATCGCCTGCACCGTCTTGATGACGCCCGCGACACCGGCCGCGGCCGTCGCATGCCCGATGTTCGACTTCAGCGAGCCCAGCCAGACCGGCTCCTGGCGGTTCTGCCCGTACGTCGCGAGCAGCGCGTCCGCCTCGACGGGGTCGCCGAGCCGGGTGCCCGTGCCGTGTCCCTCGACGAGGTCCACGTCGGCGGCGGTCAGTCCGGCCGCGGCGAGCGCCTTGCGGATGACCCGCTGCTGCGCGAGCCCGTTCGGCGCGGTGAGCCCGTTCGAGGCGCCGTCGGACGTGACGGCGCTGCCGCGGACGACGGCGAGCACGGTGTGGCCGAGCCGCTCGGCGTCGGAGAGCCGTTCGAGGACGAGGACACCCACGCCCTCGGCCCACGTCGTGCCGTCCGCGCCCGAACCGAACGACTTGCAGCGCCCGTCGGCCGCGAGACCGCGCTGGCGGGAGAACTCGACGAACGCGGCCGGTGAGCTCAGCACCGAAACGCCACCGGCCAGCGCGAGCTCGCACTCGCCGAGGCGCAGCCCCTGACATGCGAGGTGCAGTGCGACCAGCGACGACGAGCACGCCGTGTCGACGGTGACGGACGGGCCCTCGAGCCCGAGAACGTACGCGAGCCGCCCGGACAGCAGGCTCGTGGAGCCGCCGGTGATCGCGTTGCCCTCGGTGTCCTCGGCGCCGAGACCGTAGCCCTGCGCGGCGGCACCCACATACACACCGATCTCCCGGCCGTGCAGCGACGCGGGGTTGATCCGGCCGCGCTCGATCGCCTCCCACGCCGTTTCGAGCAGCAGGCGCTGCTGCGGATCCATGCCGAGCGATTCCCGCGGGCTGATGTCGAAGAACGCCGCGTCGAACTCCGCCGCCCCCTCCAGGAATCCGCCCCGCAGGTTGTACGCCTTGCCCACCGCGTCCGGGTCCGGGTCGTACAGCGCGTCGAGGTCCCAGCCCCGGTCGCCGGGCGCCATGGTGATCGCGTCGGTGCCGGACTCGACGAGCCGCCACAGCTCCTCCGGTGACGTCACGCCGCCGGGCAGGCGGCACGCCATCGCCACGATCGCGATCGGCTCGTCCTGATCCCGCGCGGCCGTGCCGGGCGCGGCCGTCACCGCGGGCAGGGACGCCCCGGCGGTCAGGGCGGCAGGAGCGTCGAGCAGTTCGAGCAGGTGCGTGGCGAGTGCCTCCGCCGTCGGGTGGCTGAACACCACGGTCGTCGGCAGCCGAAGCCCCGTCTCGGCCGCGAGCCGGTTGCGCAGGTCGACCGCGGTCAGCGAGTCGAAGCCGAGATCGCGGAACGGCCGGTCCGCCGCGACCTGTTCGCCCAGGCCGTACGCGAGCACCGCGGCCGCCTGACGGAGCACGACCTCCTGCATCACGCGCCGCTGCTCGGCGGCGGTGTGCCCGGCGAGACGTGCCGCGAGCGGCTCGTCGTCGGCGTTGCGGGCGACCGCTCGCACCGGCCCTGACCGGTGGGCCACCAGGCCGCGGAGCAGCGGCGCGACCGGGCCGTCGAGCCGGGTGACGTCGACGGTCGTGGCGACGACGACCGGCTCCGGCGTACGCGCCGCCGAGTCGAAAAGCCGCATGCCGTCCGCCGCGCTCAACGGCGGGAATCCGCTGCGCCGGATGCGTTCGCGGTCGGCATCGGTGAGTTTCGCGGTGAGTGCGCTGACGTCCGCCCACATGCCCCACGCGAGCGACTGCGCGGGCAGTCCCCTCGCCTGCCGGTGTTCGGCGAGTGCGTCGAGGAACGCGTTCGCCGCTACGTAGTTGCCCTGGCCGGGACTGCCCATGACACCGGCGACCGCGGAGTAGAGGACGAATGCGGTGAGGTCGGTGTGGCGGGTTTGGTGGTGGAGGTGCCAGGCGGCGTCGGCTTTGGGTTTGAGGACGGTGTCGATGCGTTGGGGTGTGAGGTTGTCGAGGAGGGCGTCGTCGAGGGTGGCGGCGGTGTGGAAGATGCCGGTGAGGGGTTGGGGTATCTGGGCGAGGGCGGTGGCGAGTTGGGTGGGGTCGCTGACGTCGCAGCGCAGGTGGGTGCCGGGGGTGGTGTCGGGCGGGGGTGTGCGGGAGAGGAGGTAGGTGTGGGGGTGGTTGAGGTGGCGGGCGAGGATTCCGGCGAGGGTGCCGGAGCCGCCGGTGATGATGACGGCGCCCTCGGGGTCGAGCGGTCGCGGGACCGTGAGTACCAGCTTGCCCGTGTGCCGACCGCTGCTCATCCAGCCGAACGCCTCCCGCGCCTGTCGTACGTCCCAGGCGTGGACCGGTAGGGGGTGCAGTGTGCCGTTGGCGAACAGGTCGAGGAGTTGGGTGATGATCTGCTGGAGTCGGTCGGGTCCTGCGTCCATGAGGTCGAAGGGCTGTTGGGCGTGGTGGCGGATGTCGGTCTTGCCCATTTCGATGAACCGGCCGCCGGGTGTGAGGAGTGCGGTGGAGGCGTCGAGGAGTTCGCCGGTGAGGGAGTTGAGGACGACGTCGGCCGGGGGGAAGGTGTCGGCGAAGGCGGTGCTGCGGGAGTCGGCGATGTGGGTGGGTGCCAGGTCCACCAGGTGCTGTTTGGGGGTGCTGGCGGTGGCGTACACGTCCGCGCCCAGGTGGCGGGCGATCTGGAGGGCGGCCGCGCCGACTCCGGTGGCCGCCGCGTGGATCAGGACCTTCTCGCCGGTGCGCAGCTCGGCCAGGTCGACCAGGCCGTACCAGGCGGTCGCGAACACCGTCACCACCGACGCCGCCTGCGGAAACGTCCAACCCTCCGGCACTCGGCCCAGCAGCCGACGGTCAGTGATCGCGACCGGCCCGAACGCGCCAGCGAGCATCCCCAGGACCCGGTCGCCCGGCGCCAGGTCGTGCACGCCGGGACCGGTCTCCAGGACGACACCGGCGGCTTCGCTGCCGAGCGGGCGGTCATCGGCGACCACGCCGAGGGCGACCGTGACGTCGCGGAAGTTCAGGCCCGCCGCACGTACCGCGATCCGCACCTCACCGGCTGCGAGCGGCCGGTCGGGCTCGTCGGTGGGCACGAGGGCGAGGTCGTCGAGCGAGCCGGTGGCGGACTGCCGCAGCTGCCACGACCCGGTGTCCGGAGGCGTCAGGGCGGGTGTGGCGCGCACCAGCCGGGCTGCCTCGAACCGGTTGTCGCGAAGCCGCAGCCGGGGCTCGCCGAGCGCCGCGATCGTGTCGCACCGCGCGCTGTCCAAGACCTCTCCGGGGTCCGTCTCGACGAGGAAGAAACGGCCGGGCTGCTCGCTCTGAGCGGTGCGGACCAGGCCCGCGGCCGCCATCGCGGCAAGACCGCCGGTGACCTGGACGATCAGGGTCCGCTCGACCTCCAGCAGCGCGTCGAGCACGCGAGTGGTGAGTTCCCGGGTTTCCTGGACCGGATCGGCATCGTCGCTGTGCAGTGTCAGTACGTCCGCGTCGGACGGGCTGACCTCGGCAGGTACGGGCACCGCGGTCCACCCGACCCGCAGCACAGGGTCGGCGGGTGCGAGGTCGGCAGGAGGCCGGGTGACCAGTGCGTCGATGGTCGCGACGGGGTGGTTCTCGCTGTCGGCGGCGCGGAGCCGGAGGCCGTCGGGGCCGGGCACGATCGTCACCCGCAGTGAGGTCGCCCCGGTCGCGTGGAACCGGACGCCGTGCCAGGAGAACGGCAGTTGCACGCCCTGCTCGCCGTCCGATGCCAGCATGAGCAGACTGCCGCTCTGCAACGCGGCGTCGAGCAGGGCCGGGTGTACGCCGAAGCGGTCCGCGTCGGCGGCACGGTCCTCGGGCAGCGCCACCTCGGCGTACACGGTGTCACCGTCACGCCACGCTGCCCGCAGTCCGCGGAACGTGGGGCCGAACCGGTAGCCCAGCACGGCCAGTTGGGCGTAGAACTCCGTGATGTCGATGGCAGAGGCGCTGGTTGGCGGCCATTGCGGGAAGGAGCTCGGGGCGGGGGTGGTGTCGGTGGCGCTGGTGGTGAGTGTGCCGGTGGCGTGGCGGGTCCAGGTGTCGGTTCCTTCGGGGCGTGCGTGGACGCTCACCGGGCGGTGGCCGGTGGTGTCGGGCTGGTCGACGGTGACGGTGAGGTCGACGGCACCGGTGACGGGCAGTACGAGCGGGGTCTCGATGACCAGTTCGTCGATGGTGTCGCAGCCGACCTCGTCTCCGGCCCGCACCACGAGTTCGAGGAACGCTGTGCCCGGCAGCAACACCGAGTCCTGGATGGCGTGGTCGGCCAGCCAGGGATGGGTACGCAGGGAGATCCGGCCGGTGAGTACGGTGCCGTCGTTCGTGGGCAGCGCGGCGGTCGCCGCCAGCATGGGGTGTGCGGTGTCGGTGAGACCGAGGGCGGTGAGGTCGGTTGCGCTGGCCGCCTCTATCCAGTACCGCTTGTGGTCGAAGGGGTAGGTGGGCAGGTCCAACAGGCGGTGCGGGGCGGGCTCGATCAGGGTGGTCCAGTCGACGGGTGCGCCCTGGGTCCAGGCCTGTGCGAGGGCGGTCAGGAACCGGTCCCAGTCGCCGTCGTCGGTGCGCAGGGAGGCGACGGTGTGTTCCTGGTCGAGGGCGGGCAGCAGCACCGGGTGGGCGCTGCACTCGATGAACAGCGAGCCGTCCAGCTCACTGATCGCGGTGTCCATCGCGACGGGCTGACGCAGGTTGCGGTACCAGTAGTCGTCACCGACCGGTTCGGTCACCCAGCCGCTGTCCACCGTCGACCACCAGGAGATGTCAGGTGCGCTGCTGGTGATTCCCCCTAAGACGTCGGCGAGTTGCTCCTCGATCGCTTCCACGTGCGGGGTGTGCGAGGCGTAATCCACCGCGATCCGGCGCACCCGCACACCCGCAGCCTCATACCGGGCCAGCACCCGCTCCACCGCGCCCGGATCGCCCGCGACCACGGTGGATTCCGGACCGTTGCGCGCGGCGATCCACACGCCCTCCGCTACCTCAACGGCGCTGGCGGGCAGGGCGATTGATGCCATCGCCCCGTGCCCGGCCAGCCGCGCAGCGATGGTCTGGCTGCGCAAGGCCACGACCCGCGCGGCGTCCTCCAGACTCAAGGCTCCCGCCACACATGCCGCGGCGATCTCCCCCTGCGAATGCCCGATCACCGCATCCGGCACCACGCCGTGGGCCTGCCACAGTGCGGCCAGGCTCACCGCCACCGCCCACGACGCGGGCTGCAACACCTCCACCCGATCAGCCACCACCGCCTCACCCAGCACATCCAGCACATCCCAACCGGTATGCGGCTCCAACGCCGCCGCACACTCCCGCATCCGCGCCGCGAACACCTCCGAGGCGCCCATCAACTCCCGGCCCATGCCCACCCACTGCGAGCCCTGCCCCGGGAACACGAACACCGTCCGCGCCCCCTCCACAGCGACTCCGGCGACCGTGCTCTCCCGAGCAACACCGCCCGACGGTCGAACACCGCACGCCCACGCACCAGACCATCCGCCACCGCGCCCAGGTCCGCCCCACCCCGCACATACTCGCCGACCCGCTCCACCTGCAACGCCAAGCTCGACTCCGTACGCGCCGACACCGGCAACGGCACCAGACCCGACGACCCCCGCTACGAACCGACGACTCCGCAACCCCCTCCAAAATCACATGCGCATTCGTGCCGCTGATGCCGAGCGATGACACACCTGCCCGGCGCGGGCGGTCCGAGTCCGGCCACGGCCTCGCCTCCGTGAGCAGCTCAACCGCCCCTGCCGACCAGTCCACATGTGACGACGGCTCGTCCACATGGAGTGTCTTCGGGAGCAACCCGTGCCGCATCGCCATCACCATCTTGATGACACCCGCGAGACCGGCGGTGGTCTGGGTGTGGCCGATGTTCGACTTGACCGAACCGAGGTAGAGCGGTGTGTCGCGGTCCTGCCCGT
The DNA here is from genome assembly GCF_008704495.1 of Streptomyces kanamyceticus. Lineage (NCBI taxonomy): Bacteria > Bacillati > Actinomycetota > Actinomycetes > Kitasatosporales > Streptomycetaceae > Streptomyces > Streptomyces kanamyceticus. The sequence continues at coordinate 592,869 of NZ_CP023699.1, read as the reverse complement.
ACGTCGCGATGATGGCCTGCGCCTCGATCGGGTCGCCCAGAGGTGTGCCGGTGCCGTGCGCCTCCACCACGTCCACGTCGGCGGGAGTGAGTCCGGCCTTGTCGAGTGCCTGGCGGATCACGCGCTGCTGCGACGGGCCGTTGGGCGCGGAGATGCCGTTGGAGGCACCGTCCTGGTTGACGGCGGAGGAGCGGACGAGCGCGAGGACCGTGTGACCGTTGCGCTCGGCGTCGGAGAGCCTCTCGACGACGAGAACACCGGCGCCTTCGGAGAAGCTCGTACCGTCGGCGCCCTCCGCGAAGGCCTTGGCCCGGCCGTTGGGGGCGAGCCCGCGCTGGCGGCAGAACTCGACGTAGCCGAGCGGTGTGGGCATCACCGTGACGCCACCCGCGAGTGCCAGCGAGCATTCGCCGTCCCGCAGGGACTGCGCCGCCTGGTGCAGCGCGACCATGGACGACGAGCACGCCGTGTCGATGGTGACGGCCGGGCCTTCCATGCCGAAGAAGTACGAGAGGCGGCCGGAGAGCACGCTGTTCTGGGTGGCCGTGGCGCCGAACCCGCCCAGGTCGACGCCCGCGCCGTACCCGTGGGAGAACGCGCCCATGAACACGCCGGTGTCGCTTCCGCGCAGGGTGTCCGGCACGATTCCGGCGTTCTCGAACGCTTCCCATACGGTTTCGAGGATGACGCGCTGCTGCGGGTCCATGGCCCATGCCTCGCGCGGGCTGATGCCGAAGAACGCGGCGTCGAACCCGGCCGCCTCGGAGAGGAAACCGCCGTGCCGGACGTAGGTCTTGCCGGGCGCGTCCGGGTCCGGGTCAAACATCCGGTCGATGTCCCAGCCGCGGTCGGTGGGGAACTCGGTGATCGCATCCGTGCCGGACGCCACGAGCCGCCACAGGTCCTCGGGTGAGGTCACGCCGCCGGGCAGGCGGCAGGCCATGCCGACGATCGCGAGGGGCTCGTCGTGACGGGCCCGGGTCGTCCGCGTGGGCGTAGGTACGGCCGTGCCGAACAGGTCGGTGCGGAGCTTGGCGGCGAGTACCCGCGGTGTCGGATGGTCGAACACCATCGTGGCGCTCAGCCGGAGCCCGGTTGCCTCCGCGAGCCGGTTGCGCAGCTCGATCGCGGTGAGCGAGTCGATGCCGAGGTCCTTGAACGTGGTCGTGGGCCCGATCTCGGAGGCGTCGGCGTGGCCGAGCACGGCGGCCGTGGCATCCATGACGAGGGTGCTCAACGCCGTGTCGCGGTCGGCGTCGGGCAGTTCGGCGAGGCGCTGCGCGAACGTCTGCCCGGTCCGGGCGGTGCGGCGCGCGCTTCTGCGCAGACCGCTGAGGATCGGCGGTACGTCGCCCGACATCGGCTGCGCCGGGTCCATCGAGGCGGCCAGTACGTAGTCCTCGCCCGAGCCGACGGCCGCGTCGTAGAGGCGCATGCCCTCGTCGTCCGAGATCGGCAGGAAACCGCCGCGCCGGATGCGGTCGCGGTCGCTGTCGGTGAGGTGTGCGGTGAGTGTGGTGGTGGTGTGCCACATGCCCCAGGCGATGGTGGTGGCGGGTTGGTTGTGGGTGTGGCGGTGGGTGGCGAGGGCGTCGAGGAAGGCGTTGGCGGCGGCGTAGTTGGCTTGGCCGGGGCTGCCGAGGGTGGCGGCGGCGCTGGAGTAGAGGACGAAGTGGGTGAGGGGTTGGTTTTGGGTGTGGTGGTGGAGGTGCCAGGCGGCGTCGGCTTTGGGTTGGAGGACGGTGGTGAGGCGTTGGGGGTGAGGGTGTGGAGGGGGGTGTCGTCGAGGGTGGCGGCGGTGTGGAAGATGCCGGTGAGGGGTTGGGGTATCTGGTTGAGGGCGTGGGTGATTTGGGTGGGGTCGGTGAGGTCGCAGGGGATGTGGGTGCCGGGTGTGGTGGGGGGTGGTGGGGTGCGGGAGAGGAGGTAGGTGTGGGGGTGGTTGAGGTGGCGGGCGAGGATTCCGGCGAGGGTGCCGGATCCGCCGGTGATGAGGATGGCGTGGTCGGGGTTGAGGGGTGGGGTGGGTGTTGTGGGGTGGTGGGGGTTGGGGTTGCCGGTGGAGGTGAGTGGGGTGAGGTGGGGGGTGTGGAGGGTGTTGTTGGTGAGGCGTAGGTGGGGTTGGTTGAGGGTGGTGAGTTGGGTGAGGGGGAGTGGGGTGTGGGGGTGGTGGGTTTCTATGAGGTGGATGCGGCCTGGGTGTTCGTTTTGTGCGGTGCGGGTGAGGCCGGTGACGGCGGCGCCTGGGGGGTCGGTGGTGGTGTGGATGATGAGGGTGTGGTTGGTGGTGGTGAGGTGGTGTTGGAGGGCGGCCAGGACGCGTGTGGTTTGTGTGTGGGTGCGTGTGGGTGTGCTGTGGGGGTTGGTGGGGTCGTCTTCGGGGTCGTCGGGGTGTGTGGCGGTGATGAGGGTGTAGCCCTCGGGCAGGCTGTCGGCACCGTCGTAGTGGGCCTCCGCCACCGGCAACCACTCAAGCCGAAGCAGACCGTCCGACTCGTCGGATCCGCCTGCCGACGCGACCTCGCCCAGCGTCACCGACTCCGCGGTGAGCACCGGCAGACCGGCGCCGTCGAAGGCGGCGAGTTCCACGACACCACCGGCGCGGCGGGTGAGGCAGGCGCGCAGCACGGTGGCGTCCGACGCGTGCACCGCGAGGTCGCGCCAGCCGGTCGGCTGGCGGCTCCCGTCGCCGACCGCGGAGAAGACCGCGTCGAGCAGGTCGGGGTGTGCCACGAAGCCGTCGGGGCTGTCGACTTCGGCCTCGACGAAGACCTGGTCCGCGCGTCGCCACGCCCTGGAAAGACCGTCCGCGGGCACCGCGCCCGGCGGGGGCCAGGCGGCGTCGACGGCGTCGGGCCGGGGCACGCCGCCGGGGCGGAGAACCCCCTCGGCGTGCAGCGTCCACGGAGCGTCGCCGACCCGGGAGTGCACGGTGAACCGGCGCCGCCCGTCGGCCGCGGGTTCATCGACCCAGGTCTGCGCGATGGCCCTGCCGCGGGCGGACCCGCCGGGCACGGAGGTGATGTCGAGCTGTTCGACCGTCGCGCAGTCGGTGGCGTCGGCGGCGGCGAGGGCCAGTTCGGCGATGAACACCGCGCGGTCCGCACCGGTCGGCACGGGACCCGTGAACACCCGGCCCGGTGACCCGGCGACGGCGACTCCGGTGCCGAGGACGGGGTGGCCCGCGTCGGCCGTGGCCGGGGGAGCCGACTCGATCCAGTAGGGCCGCTGCTGGAACGCGTACGAGGGGACGTCCGGGTCGTGCCGCGAAGCACCGCCGAGCACGAGGGGCCAGTCGAGCGTGGCGCCGCGCGAGAAGAGGCGGGCGAGCGCGGTGCGCAGCGCGTGCGCCTCGTTCGCCGGGCCGTTCTGCAGCGCGATGCCGTCGACGAGCGGTGAGAGGTCCTGGCCGGGGCCGATCTCGACGAACACGGCGTCGGGGTACTGCTGGGTGTGGGCGTGGAACAGCACGGGGTTGCGGACCTGTTCGGCCCAGTACTCGGCGGTGGTGGGGTCGTTCGGAATGGCGGTGTGGGGCCGGTCGTAGCGGAGCCGACGGGTGGTGGCGAGCAGCTCGGCGGCCACGGGCTCCATGTGCGCGGAGTGACCGGCGTGCGGCGCGGGCAGGCGGTGGTGGATGCCGAGCCGCTGTGCGACATCGAGCACGGCGTCCTCGTCGCCCGAAAGTACGACGGAATGGGCGCCGTTGACTGCGGCGATCTCCACGCCCGGCCGCAGGGCCTGACGGGCCTCCTCCTCGCCGGTCAGCACGGTGACCATGGCGCCGGGCGGCGGAAGCGTGTGCATGAGGCGGGCGCGCGTGGTGATCAGGGTGCAGGCGTCGTCGAGCGACAGGATCCCGGCGGCGTACGCGGCGGTGATCTCGCCGAGCGAATGGCCGATGACGGCGTGCGGCGTGATGTCCCAGGACCTCAGGAGGGCGGTGAGCGCCGCCTGGTGGGCGAAGAGCGTGTGCTGGCTCCGTGTGGGGTCGTGCGGGTCGGGGTCGTCGAGCCGCCGGAGCGCGTCGTGCCAGGTCTCGGCGAACACGGGGAAGGCGGCGGCGAGTTGCTCGCCCATCGCGGGATGCTGGGTGCCCTGACCGGAGTAGACGAAGACGAGTTCGTCGGCCTGGTGCGAGGGGGAAGTGGTGATGACGGTGTCACCGAGCAGCACGGCGCGGTGGGCGAAGTGCGTGCGCCGGGCCAATGTCTGTGCCACGGCCGCCCGGTCGACGCCAGGGCGGGTGTCGAGGTAGGTGCGCAGGCGCCCGATCTGCTCGTCGAGTGCCTCCGGGGACCGCGCCGACACCAGCAGCGGAAGGTCTTCGCCCGGTGCTGACGGCGGCGCCGCGGGGACCGGGCCTGCCTCGACCGGACCTGCCTTGACCGGGCCCGCCTCAAGGATGATGTGGGCGTTCGTGCCGCTCACCCCGAACGACGAGACGGCGGCGCGGCGCGGGCGACCGGTCCCCGGCCACGGCCGGGCCGACGTCAGGAGCTCGACGGCACCGGCCGTCCAGTCGACGTGCGGCGACGGCTCGTCCGCGTGCAGCGTCGGCGGCAGCTCCCCGTGCCGGATGGCCTGCACCATCTTGATGATCCCGGCGACCCCTGACGCGGCCTGGGCGTGCCCGATGTTCGACTTCAGCGAGCCGAGCAGCAGGGGCGTCGCCCGGTCCTGCCCGTACGTCGCGAGCAGCGCCTGCGCCTCGATGGGGTCGCCGAGGCGGGTGCCGGTGCCGTGCGCCTCGACCGCGTCGACGTCGGCGGGGGTGAGTTTCGCGTTGGCGAGTGCCTGGCGGATGACGCGTTCCTGCGACGGGCCGTTCGGCGCCGACAGACCGTTCGACGCGCCGTCGGAGTTGACCGCGGAGCCGCGCACGACGGCGAGGACGGTGTGGCCGTGGCGCTCCGCGTCGGAGAGCCGCTCGACCACCAGGGCACCGGCGCCCTCGGCGAAGCTCGTACCGTCCGCGCCCGCGCCGAACGCCTTCGCCCGCCCGTCCGGCGCGAGCCCGCGCTGCCGGGAGAACTCGACGAATCCGCCGGGCGACGCCATCACTGTGACGCCGCCGACCAGGGCGAGCGAGCATTCGCCCGAGCGCAGCGACTGACCGGCCTGATGCAGGGCGACCAGCGACGACGAGCAGGCGGTGTCGACCGTGACCGACGGCCCCTCCAGGCCGTAGAAGTAGGAAAGGCGGCCGGAGAGCACGCTGGTCTGCGATCCTGTCGCGCCGAAGCCGTTGGTGTCCGCCCCTGTGCCGTACCCGTAGGAGAACGCGCCGATGAACACGCCGGTGTCGCTGCCCCGGGCCGAGTCCGGGGTGATGCCCGCGCTTTCGAACGCCTCCCAGGACGTCTCCAGGAGCACCCGTTGCTGCGGGTCCATGGCCAGGGCCTCGCGCGGGCTGATCCCGAAGAACCCGGCGTCGAAGCCGGTCGCGCCGTCGAGGAAGCCGCCGTGCCGGACGAAGGTCTTGCCGATCGCGTCGGGGTCGGGGTCGTAGAGCGCGTCCACGTCCCAGCCGCGGTCCGCGGGGAACTCCGTGATGGCGTCGGTGCCGGACGCGACGAGACGCCACAGCCCTTCCGGCGACGCGACCCCGCCCGGCAGGCGGCAGGCCATGCCGACGATCGCCAGTGGTTCGTCGTGCGCGGCCGCGGTGGCCGCGGTCCGGGCCGCGACGGGCGCGCGGGTACCGGCCAGCTCGTCGCCGAGTCTCGCGGCGAGCGCGCGCGGCGTCGGAAAGTCGAAGACCGCCGTGGCGTTGAGGCGTACGCCGGTCGCCGTGGTCAGCGCGTTGCGCAGCTGGACCGCGGTGAGCGAGTCGATGCCGAGTTCCTTGAACGTCGCTGTCGCCGGGATGTCTTCCGCGCCCAGGTGGCCGAGCACGGTGGCGGTGCTGTTCCTGACGAACGCGAGGAGCGCGTCGGCGCGCTCGTCGTCGGGCAGCACGGCGAGCTCGTCGGAGAGGGAGCGTTCCCGGACGGTGGCCCGCCGGACGGTCGTACGCCGCAGCCCGCGCAGCAGCGGCACGTCCGGGGCGTCGTCGAGCGCGGCCGCCACCACCACGGGACTTCCGGTGCGCCTCGCCGCCTCGTACAGCCGCATGCCCTGGCGCGCGCTGATCGTGCGGAATCCGCTCCGCCGCATCCGCTGCCTGTCCGCCTCGCTGAGCTCGGCGGTCAGCCCGCTCGTGTCCTCCCAGAGCCCCCAGGCGATGGAGAGCGCGGGCAGCCCGGCCGCCTGGCGCTGTTCGGCGAGGGCGTCGAGGAACGCGTTCGCGGCGACGTAGTTGCCCTGTCCCGCGTTGCCGAGTACTCCGGCGGCCGAGGAGTAGAGCACGAACGCGGCGAGGTCCTGGTCCTTCGTGAGTTCGTGCAGGTGCCAGGCTCCGTCGGCCTTGGGGCGCAGCACGGTGTCGAAGCGCTCGGGCGTGAGCGACGGGAGGGTGCCGTCGTCCAGTGCGCCCGCGGTGTGCACCACGGCGGTGATCGGCCGGTCGATCCGGCGCAGGGCCGCGGCCAGTTGCTGGCGGTCACCGACGTCGCAGGGCAGGTGGATGCCGGGCGTTCCCTCGGGCGGTGCCGTGCGGGACAGCAGGTAGACGTGTTGCCCGCTCACATGGCGCGCGAGGATGCCCGCGAGCGTGCCGGAGCCTCCGGTGATGACGATCGCGCCTTCCGGGTCGAGCGGCCGGGGAAGCGTGAGGACGTTCTTGCCGATGTGGCGGGCGCGGCTCATCACGCCGAGCGCGTCACGCGCCTGCCGGACGTCCCAGGCGCGGACCGGCAGCGGGGTCAGGGCGCCCGCGTCGAACAGCTGGAGGAGTTCGCCCAGGATCTCGCCGATGCGGTCGGTGCCCGCGTCCATGAGGTCGAACGGCAGGTAGGCGGGCGTGATCGTGTCCGGGTCGCGCAGCTCGGCGCGGCCCATCTCGACGAACCGTCCTTCCGCGTCGAGGAGTTCGAGTGATGCGTCGATGAACTCACCGGTCAGCGAGTTGAGGACGACGTCCATGCGCGGGAAGTCGGTCCGGAACGCTGTCGTCCGCGAGTCGGCGATGTGTGTGCCGGGCAGCCCGGCGGCGCGCAGGACGTGCTGTTTCCCGGTGCCCGCGGTGGCATAGACCTCGGCGCCCAGGTGCCGGGCGAGCTGCGTGGCGGCCATGCCGACACCGCCGGTGGCCGCGTGCACGAGGACCTTCTCGCCCGCGCGCAGCCCCGCGAGGTCGACCAGGCCGTACCACGCGGTCGCGAACACGATGGGGACGGATGCCGCCGTGGTGAAGCTCCACCCGTCGGGAATCCGGGCCAGCCAGCGCCGGTCCGTGACGGCTGTCGGGCCGATGCCGCCCCGGGTCAGGCCGAACACCCGGTCACCGGGGGCCAGATCGGCCACGCCGGGCCCGGTCTCCACGACGATGCCCGCGGCCTCGCCGCCCAGTGCGGTGGCTCCGTCGTACGTCCCGAGCGCGATCAGCACGTCGCGGAAGTTCAGACCCGCGGCCCGGACGTCGACGCGGACCTCACCGGCTTCCAGTGCCCGGCGAGGTGTGCCGTCGACGGCGAGCGTGACGTCGTGCAGGACGCCGGACGCGGAGTGAGTGAGCAGCCAGTCGCCGTCCGGCAGGGGCAGCGGACCGTGCACGGGGTCGGACATCCGGACCAGCCGCGGCGCGAAGAGCACACCGTCCCGGACGGCCAACTGTGGTTCGTCCAGGGCGGCGCACGCGGTGAGCAGGTCCGCCGGAGTGTCCGGGGACGCCTCGACGAGGACGATGCGGCCGGGGTTCTCGGCCTGCGCGGAGCGGACCAGACCCGCGGTGGCGGCCGCGGCCAGGCCGGTGCCGATCCGTACGACCAGGGTCACGTCATCGGTGGCGGACAGGCGGTGCTGAAGCGCGTCGAGGACGCGGGCGGTCAACTCCCGTGTCGCCGCGGCGGGTTCGCCGTCGAGGGGGTCCGCGCCGAGAACCTCCACGCGCGGGTCGGCCGCGGACGGGGCGGGCATCGGCAGCTCGGTCCAGACCGGGCGCAGCAGCTCGTCGTCGGAGCCGGAGCCGCCCGCGTACGGGCGCGACACCACAGAGCCCACCTCGGCCACCGGCTGTCCGTCCTCGCCGGTCATGCGCACGGTGCTGCGATCGCCGTCACGGCTGACGGTGACCCGCGCCCGCGTCGCCCCGGCCGCGTGGATCCGGACGTCCTGGAACGAGAACGGCAGCAGGGCCGCCTCGCCGGGCGCGTCGAGCGCGGACAGCGCCCCGGCCTGGAACGCGGCGTCGAGCAGCGCGGGGTGCAGCGTGAACCGGGCTGCGTCCGGGCCCTGTTCGTCGGGAAGCGCGACCTCGGCGTGCACGGTGTCGCCGTCGCGCCATGCGGCGCGCAGTCCCTGGAACGCGGAACCGTATGCGTACCCGATACTCCCGAACCGTTCGTAGACGTCGCCGACATCGACCGGCCGGGCCCCGGCGGGCGGCCAAGGCGCAGGGTCCCCCGTCTCGGCAGTCGTCGCGGCGGCCTTGCCGAGGAACCCGGTGGCGTGCCGGGTCCACAGCACGGCGCCATCGGCCCGCGCGTGGACGGTGACCGCCCGCCGTCCCGTGTCGTCGGGCTCGGCGACCTCGACGGAGATCGCCACGGAGCCGGTCGCGGGCAGCGTCAGCGGTGTCTCGACGACGAGCTCGTGGAGCAGGTCGCAGCCCGCCTCGTCCCCGGCGCGCACCGCGAGTTCGAGGAACGCCGCGCCGGGCAGGAGCACGGTGCCGTTGACGGCGTGCCCGCCGAGCCACGGGTGGGAGGCGAGCGAGACGCGGCCGGTCAGGACGGTTCCGCCGGTGCCGGGCAGCGCGACCGCGGCGCCGAGCAGCGGGTGCGCCACCTGCTCCTGTCCCGCGCCGGTCACATCCGCCTGGGCGGTGGCCCGCAGCCAGTAGTCCTTGTGCTGGAACGGATACGTGGGCAGCGCGACGGGCGCGCGATCACCGCCGAGCACGGTCGGCCAGTCGACCACGCCGCCACGGGTGTGCAGGCGGGCGAGTGCGGTGTGCAGTGCTTGAACCTCGTCGGGCGTTCCGGTCTGGGTGGGAATGCCGTCGACGACGGGGGAGAGGTCCTGGTTGGGCCCGATCTCCAGGAACGTGGCGCCCGGGTACCGCTCGGCGTGTGCCTGGAAGCGCACCTGGTCGCGGACTTGACGCGCCCAGTATGCGGCGGTGGTGGGATCTCCAGGGATGGCGATGCGCGGCTGGTGGTACGTCAGGCCGCTGGCGGCTTCGAGCAGGGGCGCGACGAGCGGATCCATGCGCGCGGAGTGCCCGGCGTGGCGGGTCGGCAGGCGGTGGTGGATGCCGAGCTGCTGTGCGACGGCGAGCACGGGGCCCTCGTCGCCGGAGAGCACGACGGAGTGCGGGCCGTTCACCGCGGCGATCTCCACCCCGGGCCGCAGCGCCCGGAGCGCGTTCTCCTCGCTCGTCAGCACGGTGACCATGGCGCCGCCCGCGGGGAGCTCGTCCATGAGACGGCTGCGGGCGGCGAGGAGCGCGCTCGCGTCGCCGAGGGAGAGGACACCGGCCGCGCACGCGGCGCTGATCTCACCGAGGGAGTGACCGATGACCGCGTGCGGGGCGATGCCCCAGGACCGCAGGAGCGCGGTGAGCGCGATCTGGTGGGCGAAGTGCGTGGCAGGACCCTGATCGGCGTCGAGATGACCGAGGACCTCGCCCCACGCGTCGGCGAACACGGGGTACGTGGCCGCGAGTTGCCTACCGGTGTGCGGGTGGAGCGTGCTCTGCCCGGAGTAGACGAAGACGACAGGACCGGAGCCCGCGTTCGGGTCCGCGGTGATGAGCGTGTCGCCGAGCAGCACGGCGCGGTGCTCGAAAGGGGTGCGCCGCGCGAGCGTCTGTGCGACAGCGACGTGGTCCGCGCCGGGGTTGTCGTCGAGGAACGCACGGATGCGGATGGTGTGTTCGTCGAGTGCTTCGGGAGTGCGGGCTGAGATGGGCAGGGGTACGGGGCGGGCGCCGGGTTCGGCGCCGGGGGAGGGAACCGGAGTGGGGCTTTCGAGGATGACGTGGGCGTTGGTGCCGCTGACTCCGAAGGAGGAGATACCGGCGCGGCGCGGGCCTGTGGTGGTGGGCCAGGGCCGGGCATCGGTGAGGAGCTCGACACCTCCTGTCGTCCAGTCGACGTGTGAGGAGGGTGTGTCGACGTGGAGGGTGGGCGGCAGGGTGTCGTGGTGCATCGCCAGGACCATCTTGATGATGCCCGCGACGCCCGCGGCGGCTTGGGTGTGGCCGATGTTGGACTTCAGCGAACCCAACAGGAGCGGGGTCGTACGGTGTTGTCCGTAGGTCGCGAGGAGTGCGGTGGCCTCGATGGGGTCGCCGAGGCGGGTGCCGGTGCCGTGCGCCTCGACCGCGTCCACGTCCGAGGGCTGGAGGCCCGCGTTCGCGAGGGCCTGGCGGATGACGCGTTCCTGGGAGGGCCCGTTGGGTGCGGAGAGTCCGTTGGAGGCGCCGTCCTGGTTGACGGCGGAGCCTCGTACGACCGCGAGAATACGGTGGCCGTGGCGTTCGGCGTCGGAGAGCCGTTCCACGACCAGGACCCCGGAGCCCTCGGAGAAGGCGGTGCCGTCCGCCGCCTCGGCGAACGCCTTGCAGCGCCCGTCCGGCGCCAGGCCACCCTGCTCGGAGAAGTCCGCGAAGCCCGCGGGTGACGCCATGACCGTGACGCCGCCGACCAGGGCGAGGGAGCATTCGCCGGTACGCAGGGACTGCCCTGCCTGGTGCAGCGCGACCAGCGACGACGAACACGCCGTGTCGACCGTGACCGCCGGGCCCTCCAGGCCGTAGAAGTACGAAAGGCGGCCCGAAAGCACGCTGGTGTGGATGCTCGTGGTGCCGTACCCGTCGAAGTCGGCACCGATTCCGTACCCTGGAAGAACGCCCCCAGGAACACCCCGGTGTCGCTGCCGTTCAGTGTGTGCGGGTCGATGCCCGCGTGTTCGAGCGCCTCCCACGACGTCTCCAGGACGACGCGCTGCTGCGGATCCATCGCCAGCGCCTCACGCGGACTGACGCCGAAGAACGCGGCATCGAACCCGGCCGCCCCGGACAGGAATCCGCCGCGCCCGTCGGCGCCGGTCTCCCAGCCGCGGTCTCCGGGGAAGGCGCCGATGCCGTCGCCGCCGGACTCCAGGAGCCGCCACAGATCGTCCGGCGACGCCACCCCGCCCGGCAGGCGGCAGGCCATGCCCACGATCGCCAAGGGCTCGCTGTGCGCGGCGAGTTCCGCCCGGGTCCTCTGCAGTTCCGTGGTGGCCCAGCGGAGGTACTCGACCGTTTTGTCCTGTTCGGGCACGGCTACTCGCTTCCCACTTGACCGGTGACGCGTACGGTGAGGTCGCCTGCGGCGGCGCGCAACGTCGACTCCACCCGAGTGAGCAGGTCGTCGACGGTCGCGCGGTCGAGCAGCGCGGCGTCGTGGACGACCGCGCCCGAGACGGTGCGACCGTCGTCGAAGAGATTGACCGACAGCTCGCCGTTGATCTCGTCGACGGTCTCGGCGACGACGGGAAACGGCTCGGTGCGCAGCCCGGGCAGCCGCAGTTCCGTGCTGAGCGCGCTGATGAGCTGGAACGACACGGGAGTCGGCGGCAGTGCGGGGTCCGCCGCGCGCATCGCCGAGTAGGGCACCGACTGATGGGCGTGGGCGCCGGTCATCGCGGTGTGCACCCGGCGCAGGACCTCGGCGAACGACGGTGTGCCACCGCCGCCGCTGCCCTTGCCGACGTCGATGCGCAGCGCGAGTACCTTCGCGAAGAACCCGATGAGGTGGTCGGTCCCGGCGTGCCCCCGGTCCGCGAACGGCGTCGCGACGAGCACGTCATCAATGTCGGCGGCCTCGGCCACGACCAGGGCGAAGGCGCCGAGCACGGTTTCGTGCAGCGTCGCGTTCCTGGCATCGGCGACCCGGCGTGCCGCCGCGACCGTGGCGTCGTCGAACGTCCAGAGGAAGGCCCGCCCGTCCGGCGCGGTCGTGCCCCGGGGCCGGACCGTGGGCAGCTCGGGCGCGCCGGCACCTTCGAACTGTCGGCGCCAGTACGCCCGGTCGTCCTCCCGCGCCGCGACGACGGCCGGGATCCGCTCCCAGCGGGCCACGTCAGGATAGGACACCGGCAGGTCGGGCGAGGCCCCCGACAGTTCCCGGACCAGGAGGTCGAACGACCAGCCGTCACCGGCGAGGTGATGGAGCATCAGCAGCAGTACGTGGTCCTCGGTGCCCAGCGGCAGGAGCACGGCGCGCAGCAACGGTCCGGCCACCAGGTCGAACGGCCGGGCCAGCTCCTCGCGGGCCACCCGGGCCGCGGCGCCGACGTCACCGGACGGCACATCGACCACCTCGGCACGTACCGCGACGGGCGGCCCGACGATCTGCTCCCGGCCCCGGAATCCGGTCCGCAACGGCTCGTGCCGTGCGGTGATCCGGGTCAGTGCCGCGTCCAGCGCGTCGCGGTCGAGCGGCCCGCGCAGCCGGAACCCGTACGGGGCGACCGTGTAGGAAGGGGCGGCGAGCAGGGATCCGTGCGAGTGCAGCATCTGCTCCTGTGCGGCGGTGATGGGGGTGGGCCCGGCACAGGGGGAGGGCAGGATCGGGGGCAGGGCGGCGGGTCCTGCCTCGTCCACGGCGCGGGCGAGCGCCGCGGGGGTCCGTGCGTCGAAGAGCGTCCGCAGCGCGACGTCCGCACCCAGCTCGGCGCGGATCCGCGAGACGACTCGCGTGGCGAGCAGGGAATGCCCGCCGAGCGCGAAGAATTCGTCGTCGATGCCGACCCGCGGGACGCCGAGCACGTCCTGGAAGATCCGGCACACCACCCGTTCGGCGTGGTTGCGGGGCGCGACCTTCCGGGGCGCCGCCGAGTCGGGCGCCGGGTCGGGCAGCGCGCGCCGGTCCACCTTGCCGCTCGTGGTCCGGGGCAGCGCGTCCACGATGACGACGGCGGACGGCACGAGATAGGCGGGCAGCCGGTCGGCAAGACCTTCGCGCAACGACGCGGCGAGGCCGTCGCCGTGCGGACCGGCGGTCGGCACGACGTACGCGGCAAGGAACTTCTCGCCCCGCGGATCCTCGCGTACGGACACGGCGGCGTGTGCGACGCGGGCGTCCTCGGCGAGGACGTTCTCGATCTCGCCCGGCTCGATGCGGATGCCGCGGATCTTGACCTGGTCATCGATCCGGCCGAGGAAGTCGAGGTCGCCGCCGGGCGCCCGGCGGGCCAGGTCGCCGGTGAGGTACATGCGTTCCTCGCCGGTGGCGCCGCCGGGCACCCATCGCTCGGCGGTCAGTTCGGGGCGGGCGAGATAGCCGCGGGCGAGGCCGACGCCGGCGACGCAGAGCTGCCCCGGCATGCCGTCGGGAACCGGTCGCAGCGCGTCGTCGAGCAGATGGATGCGGGTGTTGTCGATCGGCGGACCGATCGGTGCGGCGGCGGGCCACGTGTCGGGGTCGGCGGGCAGCGTGTACCCGGTGATGAGCTGGCTCTCGGCCGGGCCGTAGTGGTTGTGGACGCGCAGGTGGGGCCGGTGTCGGCAGAGTTCGCGCAGCCGCGCGTCGAGAGTCAGCGCCTCGCCGCCCTGGCAGAGGTGCCGGAGCGCGGAGAGCTGATCGCTGTGCGGGTCGACGTGTTCGACCAGCGCGCGCAGCACGGCCGTCGGCGCGTAGATCCGCGTGATCGCCTGCTCGTCCATCCACCGGGCGAGTCCCGGCGGGTCGAACCTGGCCTCGTCCGGCGGGATGACGAGCGTGCCGCCGAGCAGCGCGGAGAAGATCTCCTGGACCGAGTAGTCGAACGTGGCGGTCACGAACTGGACCGTGCGGCTCGCCGGTTCGCGGCCCATCGTGCGCTCCTGCCAGAGCAGCAGGTTGACGGCGCTGACGCCGGGCATGAGCACGGCCTTGGGTTTGCCGGTCGAACCGGACGTGTAGATCGCGTAGGCGAGGCTGTCCCGGTCGAGCGTGAGGTGCGGCGCCGTGTCCGGCTGCCGGTCGAGGTCCGGGTCGTCGGGCGTCACCACGTGCGGCACATCGGAGAACCGATGGCGGTAGGCCTCGTGTGCCACCACCGCGGTCAGTTGAGCGTCGGCAAGGACGAACGCCGTGCGCTCCGGCGGGTGTTCGGGATCGAGCGGCACGTACGCGGCACCCGCTTTGAGGATCCCTACGATGCCGACGACGAGGTCGACGCCGCGGTCGGCGCAGATTCCGACGAGGTCGCCGGTGGTGGTGCCGCGCGCGCGGAGCAGGTGCGCGAGGCGGTTCGCGCGCCGGTCAAGGTCCGCGTACGTGAGTGAGGTCCGCGGATCCGTGACGGCCACGGCGTCGGGGGTCCGTGCGGCGTACCCGGCCAGCAGTTCCGGCAGTGTGTCGACGGGCAGTTCCCGCGCCGTGTCGTTCGAGGGGATCGCGGGTGTCGGCGTCGCGTCGTCACCTGGCAGCTGGGACAGCCGTGTGTCGGGTGCGGCGGCGGCCGCCCGCAGCACCGCCGTGAACTCGTCGAGCAGCCGCGTGATCCGTTCCTCGTCGAACAGCGCCCGGCTGTAGCGGAGTTCACCGGTGAGAGCGCCGTCCGCCTCCTCGTACACGTGGAACTCGAGGTCGAAGCGGGTGAACCAGCGGCCGGTGCCGAACGGCTCGGCCGTGACGCCGGGCAGCGCGGCCGTCGTGGCGTCGCGCCGCAACACCTGCAGCAGCACCTGGACGACCGGGTTGACCGACAGGTCGCGGTCCGGTGCGACGACCTCGATGAGGTTCTCGAACGGCAGGTCGGCGTGGGCGAACGCGTCCGTGGCCGTGGCCCGGCAGCGGTCCAGGAGCTCCCGGAACGACGGGTCGCCGGAGAGGTCGCCGCGCAGCGCGAGGGTGTTGACGAACATGCCGATCAGGCCCTCGAACTCCGTCCGCGTGCGGTTCGCGACGGGCGTGCCGACCAGCACGTCCCGGGTGCCCGAGTGCCGGGCGAGGACGAGCTGGAACGCCGAGAGGAGCGTCATGAACGTGGACGTGCCCGCGTCGCGGCCCAGTCGGTGGACCGCGGCGGCCAGTTCGGCCGGTGGCCGCCACTCGACCATGCCCGCGTCCGCGTCGGCCACGGGCGGGCGGGGGCGGTCGGTGGGCAGCTTGAGCACGGCAGGGGCGCCGCTGAGCCGGTCGCGCCAGTAGGCCAGGCGCTGTTCGAGCCCGGCGCCGGTGAGTTCGCGCCGCTCCCAGGCGGCGAAGTCGGCGTACTGCAGCGGCAGCGGCGGCAGCACGGCGGGACGGGACGTGTCCCGAAGTGCCGTGCAGTGCGCGGCGAGTTCGAGCTGGAGAAGCCCGAACGACCAGCCGTCGGCGGCGACATGGTGCACGGTCACCGCGAGGACGTGGTCGTCGTCACCGACGCGGATCAGCAGAGCCCTGATCAACGGCCCGGTGGAGAGGTCGAACGGCGCGGCGATCTCGTCGTGGACGAGCCGGGCGGCGCCCTGCTCGCCGTCGGCCCGCGTGTGCCGCAGGATCCGGGACGGGACGGGAAGCACCCGCTGGACGGGCTCGCCGTCCGCGGCGTCGAACACCGTCCGCAATGCCTCGTGCCGCGCCACGACGAGCGTGAGCGCGCGCTCCAGAAGCGCCGGGTCAAGAGGACCGCGCAGGCGCCGCACGAGCGGAAGATTGTAGGCATTGCTGTCCGGATCCAATTGCTGGAGGAACCAGATGCGCCGCTGTGCGAAAGACGCGAGCAACGGCTCGGCCCGGTCGGCGGCGACTATTTCCCGATTCGTTGAATTCCGTTTCTTTGGGGAACCGCCAAGGCGCAGAGTGCCCGGCCTCTTTCCGTGTGATGTCACCGCACCACCCCCTCGATTTCGACGAGCAGGTCGCCGCGGGCGATGTCGGTGTGCAATATCGCGACGGTCGCGGTGCTCGACAGGCGGGCGGCGCAGACGCGGCGCACCGCCGCGAGGTCCTCGCGGCGGCGGACGTAGACCTTGAGGTGGTCGACGTCGGCGAGGACGTGCCCCCGCCGGATCCCGTGGCGGCGCAGGTTCTCCGCGCCGACGACCCGGGCGATGTTGTCCAGGGCGACCTCGCACTGACCGGTCACGTCACCGTGGTGCGTCGTCTCGTGTCCGAGAATGCCGGCCGTCGCGGAAACGAACAGCCGGCCACCGTCCGGCGGGCCCACCCAGGTGGCCCGCGCGAAGACCGGGGAGCGCGGGCCGTATGCCGCGGGGTAGTGGTGTGCCGTGAGGACGGCGGGGTTCTCGATGTTGACCCGGACCCCGCCGCGGGCCGCGATGAACGCGCAGGCGATGCCGCCCCCGTGCGTGCCGATGCCGGTGGCCGCGGGCATGCTCGCCGGGTCGATGCCGCCCTCGTCGAGCGCCTGGGCGCGGCCCACGCAGAAGTCCCGGTACACCTCGAGGCCGTCCGCGTTCGCCGAGTTGATGCCGCTGACGTAGTTCCACGTACGGGCGAGCAGCGGGTATCCCAGCGACCGGGTCAGCCCGAAGAGGCGCGTGTAGAGCGCCGAGACGGCATCGGCGTACCTGCGGCTCTCGGGGACGCGCCCCACACCGAACAGGTACTCGCCGGTGCGGGCCCACGCGATGCCGTCGTCCGTACCGGACTCGACGGGCGGCTCCGCGTGCCAGACCTCGGCGAACGCCTCCTCGTCACGGGTCGTGGTGTGCAAGGCGGTTCGCGGGACGCCGTCCACCAGCGACGCCCCGGTATGGCCGGTGCCGTGTTCGATGACGCCGAGTACCGTCTCGTCGTCTTCGAGGTCCGGCGACCCGATCTTCTCGAAGCGGCAGTACGGTGCCGCGACGGGCGCAGACATAACCTCACCCTTCCTGCCGTTCCGTAGTCGGTCACGAGGCAGAAAAGTACGTGTGACGTTATTCGTGCAACCCCCTAGATGGGCAACAGGGGAGTCCGGCCAAGGCAGGGGGATGGTCAGGGGGATCGGCAGCGGGATCGTCAGGGAATCGCTGTTAGCGTCGCCGACATTCGCAGGTGCTCGGCTTCGTGCTGCCGTGCGGACAGCAGAGAGAAAGGTGTTCCCATGGCGCGTGCGGAATCCATCCGGCCCCTGCATGAATTGCTGCGCGTGAATGCCGAGCGGCACGGCGACCGGGTCGCCTACACGGATTCCCGACGCGCCGTGACGTACGAGCGGCTCCAGCTCAGGACCGGCAGGATCGCCGGACACCTCGCCGCGTCCGGCGTGGGCCGTGGCGACCGCGTCGCGCTGCTGCTCGGCAACAGGATCGAGACGATCGAGGTCTACCTCGCCGCCGCGCGTGCCGCCGCCGTCGCGGTGCCGCTCAACCCGGACGCCGCCGACGCCGAGCTCGCCCACTTCCTGACGGACTCCGGCGCGACCGTGCTGGTCACCGACGACCTGCACCTCGACCAGGTACGCCGGATCGGCACCGATGCCACCGTGGTGCTCGCAGGGCGACAGGAGCCGGGCTGCATCGCGTACGAGGATTTGGCGGGAACCGAACCGCCGCGCCCGCCCCGAGACGACCTCGGCCTGGACGAACCCGCCTGGATGCTCTACACGTCCGGAACCAC
The DNA here is from genome assembly GCF_008704495.1 of Streptomyces kanamyceticus. Lineage (NCBI taxonomy): Bacteria > Bacillati > Actinomycetota > Actinomycetes > Kitasatosporales > Streptomycetaceae > Streptomyces > Streptomyces kanamyceticus. Next base: position 575,239 of record NZ_CP023699.1, on the reverse strand, counting down.
GGGGCGCCCCAAGGGCGTCGTCTCCGCGCAGCGCAGCGGCCTGTGGTCCGCGATGTACTGCGACGTGCCGTCCTGGCAGCTCACCGAGGACGACGAACTGCTCTGGCCCGCCCCGCTGTTCCACAGCCTCGGGCACCATCTCTGCCTGCTCGCGGTCCTCACCGTCGGCGCGTCCGCCCGCATCCTCGGCGGCTTCGTCGCGCGTGACGTCCTCGACGCGCTTGCCGAACACCCGTGCACCGTGCTGGTCGGCGTGCCGACGATGTACCGCTACCTCCTCGGTGCCGTCTCCGGCGAACAGGAGACCCGCGCGCTGCGCGTGGCGCTGGTCGCGGGTTCCACCGCACCGGCGTCGCTCACGGCGGGCTTCGAAGCGGCGTTCGGCGCGCCGCTGCTCGACACCTACGGCTGCACCGAGACCACCGGATCGCTCACCGCCAACACCCTGACCGACGCCAGGGTTCCCGGCTCGTGCGGGCTGCCCGTCCCGGGCCTTTCGCTGCGGTTCGTCGACCCGGTGACCGGCGCCGACGTGGCGCGCGGCGACGAGGGCGAGCTGTGGGCGAGCGGACCGAGCCTCATGCTCGGCTACCACGCGCAGACCGAGGCGACCGCCCAGGTGCTCGTGGACGGCTGGTACCGCACCGGAGACCTGGCACGCCAGGCGGAGACCGGGCATGTGACGATCACCGGCCGGGTCAAGGAACTCATCATCCGCGGCGGGGAGAACATCCACCCCCGGGAGATCGAGTCCGTGGCCCAGGAGGTGCCGGGCGTCAGGGACGCCGCCGCGGCGGGCCGCCCACACCCCGTCCTCGGCGAGATACCCGTGCTCTACGTCGTGCCCGAAGGACCCGGCGTACCCGTGGAAGCGATCCTCGCGGAGTGCCGCCGCCAACTCGCCTACTTCAAGGTGCCCGACGAGATCCTGCACGTCGCCACGGTCCCGCGCACCGCGTCGGGCAAGGTGCGCCGGGGCGAGCTCGCGGGCCTCCCGGCCCGCCTCGTCGGCACCGGCAGCGGCGAGGCGGCACTGTGCGAGCTGGTCTGGGAGCGGCGCGAGCTGCCCGACACGGTGTCGCAGGCTCGGACAGTGGTCACCCGGCGGGCGGTCGGGATCGGCCCTGCCGAGGTACCGGACACGGACCAGGCCCTCCTCTGGGACGAAGCGCTCGTGCGCCAGGCTGCGGAGCCGGGGTCGTTCGTACTGGTGGACACGGATGCGGACAACGGTGACGAGGCCGACGAGCTCGTCGCCGCCGCGGCGGCGCTCGGCGAACCCCAGGTAGCGCTGCGATCCGGTGTGGCCTACGTGCCGCGCCTCGTCCGTGCGAACACCACCCCCCTGCCCACCACACCGTGGGCGCTGCGCCCGCCCGCCTCCGGCACGCTCCGCGACCTCGCCGTCGTCCCCTCGGACGCCCCGCCGCGCCCGCTGGCCGCCGGTGAGGTCCGCATAGACGTCCGCGCCGCGGGGCTGAACTTCCGCGACGTACTGATCGCGCTCGGCACGTACCCGGGCGACGGTGCGATGGGCGGGGAGGCCGCCGGGATCGTGACCGAGGTCGGGCCCGGCGTCGACGACCTGGTGCCCGGGGCCCACGTGTTCGGTCTCGTGCAGGACGCGTTCCGGCGCAGCGTCGTCGCGGACCGGAGGCTGGTCGCGCGGATCCCGCGGGACTGGTCGTTCCCGGTCGCCGCGTCCGTGCCCATCGTGTTCGCAACGGCGTGGTACGGCCTCGTCGACGCGGGAGAGGTGCGGCCGGGCCAGAAGGTTCTGATCCACGCGGCCACCGGTGGAGTCGGCTCGGCCGCCCGGCAGATCGCGCGGCACCTGGGTGCGGAGGTGTACGCCACCGCGAGCCCCGCCAAACAGCACCTGCTGCTCACCGACGGCTTCGACGCCGACCACGTCGCGAACTCCCGTACGACCGCGTTCGCCGACGCGTTCCCCCCGGTCGACGTCGTACTGAACTCCCTCACCGGCGAATTCCTCGACGCCTCCGTCGACCTGCTCGCACCGGGCGGCCGGTTCGTCGAAATGGGCAAGACCGACATCCGTCACGACGTCCAACAGCCCTTCGACCTGTCCGACGTCGACCCCGCGCGGCTGCGGGAGATCCTCGAACTGCTCCTGGAGTTGTTCGACCGCGGCGAGCTGCGCCCGCTGCCGGTGCGGCCGTGGGACATCCGCCGTGCGCGGGACGCGTTCGGGTGGATGAGCCAGGCCAGGAACACCGGCAAGACGGTCCTCACCGTGCCGCATCCGCTCGGTCCCGACTCGCCGGTCCTGGTCACCGGGGAGGGGGCCGACGCCGCCGCCGGGCTGCTGCGCGACGAGACGGGCCGCACACACGTGTCCAGCAGCGCTGCGGAAGCCGAGGGGGCCGAGGAAGCCGAGCAGGGCGTGAACGCGAGCACGCTCGCGCACGTCCTGCTCGGCGATCCGGCCGGTGCCGACGCGTATGCCCGGTCCCGGGCCCCGGAAGGGCTCCCGATCGTCACGGTCCACGGGCTGCCCGGCATCGAACAGGCGCCGCTGACCGGTGAGTTGCTCGAAGAGGCCATCGAGGGCGGCGGCTCGTACGTCGTCACCCGGGTCGGTTCCGCAGGGGCGCGGGCCGAGGCGATGGCAGGCGCGACGCCACCGATCCTCTCCGGACTCGCCGGAGTGGCGGGACCGGCCGGGCCGACAGATCAGGCCGAGCCCGGCGCCGCAGGACCGGAGTGGGCGAGCCTCCTCGCGGCGGCCGACGCCGACCGGGAGAAGGTACTGCTCGACCTGGTCCGCGACAGCGTCGCCACGGTCCTCGGTCTGCCGGGCGCCGAACGCTGCGCGCCGGACCGTACGTTCCGCGAGAACGGTCTCGACTCACTCACCACTGTCGAATTCGCGAACACCGTCACCGCGCGGACGGGCCTGCGCGTTCCCGCGTCCACGGCGTTCGACCACCCCACGCCGCGTTCGTTCGCCGCGCACCTCGCGGGCTCTGTGGCGGCGCCCGCCGCCAAGGCTGCCCTGGGTTCCGGTGAACCTGTCGCGATCGTCGGGATGGCCTGCCGCCTGCCCGGCGGCGTGACGTCCCCCGAGGACCTGTGGCGGCTCGTGGCGTCCGGCACGGATGCGATCACCGAGTTCCCCGCCGACCGCGGCTGGGACGTCGACGCGCTGTTCGACCCGGATCCGGACGCGGTCGGCCGTTCGACGACCCGCCACGGTGGCTTCCTCACCGAGGCAACCGGGTTCGACGCCGCGTTCTTTGGGATCAGCCCGAACGAGGCGCTGGCCATGGATCCGCAGCAGCGTCTGGTCCTCGAAACCTCATGGGAGGCGTTCGAGCACGCGGGGATCGTCCCGGACACGCTCCGGGAGAGCGACACCGGCGTGTTCATGGGCGCGTTCCACCAGGGGTACGGCGCGGGCCGCGACCTGGGCGGACTCGGCGTCACGGCGACCCAGACGAGCGTCCTGTCCGGGCGCCTCTCATACTTCTACGGACTCCAGGGCCCGGCCGTGACGGTGGACACCGCGTGCTCGTCGTCGCTGGTCGCGCTGCACCAGGCGGCGCAGGCGCTGCGTTCGGGGGAGTGCTCCCTGGCGTTGGCCGGTGGTGTCACGGTGATGGCGACACCGGGGAGCTTCGTGGAGTTCTCCCGGCAGCGCGGGCTCTCCCCGGACGGGCGGTGCAAGGCGTTCGCCGATTCGGCGGACGGCACCGGGTTCGCCGAAGGCGTCGGTGTCCTGGTTGTGGAACGGCTGTCCGACGCGGAGCGCAACGGTCACACCGTTCTCGCGGTCGTCCGTGGTTCGGCGGTGAACCAGGACGGCGCGTCCAACGGCCTCTCCGCGCCCAACGGTGTCGCCCAGCAGCGCGTGATCAGGCAGGCCCTGGCGAACGCCGGGCTGAACGGCACCGACGTGGACGCGGTCGAGGCGCACGGTACGGGAACGGTCCTCGGCGATCCGATCGAGGCGCAGGCGGTTCTGGCGACGTACGGGCAAGAACGTGAAGTCCCGCTGCTGCTCGGTTCGGTCAAGTCGAACGTCGGTCACACCCAGGCGGCGGCGGGCGTCGCGGGTGTCATCAAGATGGTGATGGCGATGCGGCGTGGGGTGGTGCCGCGGACGTTGCACGTGGACGAGTCGTCGTCACATGTGGACTGGTCGGCAGGGGCCGTCGAGGTGGTGACGGAGGCACGACCGTGGCCGGAGTCGGGTGGGGCGCGGCGTGCGGGTGTGTCCTCGTTCGGTGTGAGCGGCACGAATGCGCATGTGATTTTGGAGGGGGTTGCGGAGTCGTCGGTTCGTAGCGGGGGGTCGTCGGCGGGTCTGGTGCCGTTGCCGGTGTCGGCGCGTACGGAGTCGAGCTTGGCGTTGCAGGTGGAGCGGCTCGGCGAGTATGTGCGGGGTGGGGCGGACCTGGGCGCGGTGGCGGATGGTCTGGTGCGTGGGCGGGCGGTGTTCGGCCGTCGGGCGGTGTTGCTGGGGGAGAGCACGGTTGCCGGAGTCGCTGTGGAGGGGGCGCGAACGGTGTTCGTGTTCCCGGGGCAGGGCTCGCAGTGGGTCGGCATGGGCCGGGAGTTGATGGGCGTCTCGGAGGTGTTCGCGGCGCGGATGCGGGAGTGTGCGGCGGCGCTGGAGCCGCACACGGGGTGGGATGTGCTGGATGTGCTGGGTGAGGCGGTGGTGGCTGATCGGGTGGAGGTGTTGCAGCCCGCGTCGTGGGCGGTGGCGGTGAGCCTGGCCGCACTGTGGCAGGCCCATGGTGTGGTGCCGGATGCGGTGGTGGGGCATTCGCAGGGGGAGATCGCCGCGGCGTGTGTGGCGGGAGCGTTGAGTCTGGAGGACGCCGCGCGGGTCGTGGCCTTGCGCAGCCAGACCATCGCTGCGCGGCTGGCCGGGCACGGGGCGATGGCGTCAATCGCCTTGCCCGCCAGTGCCGTTGAGGTGATGGAGGGGGTGTGGATCGCGGCCCGCAATGGTCCGGAATCCACGGTGGTCGCGGGCGATCCGGCGGCGGTGGAGCGGGTGCTGGCCCGGTATGAGGCTGCGGGTGTGCGGGTGCGCCGGATCGCGGTGGATTACGCCTCGCACACCCCGCACGTGGAAGCGATCCAGGACGAACTGGCCGACGTCTTAGGGGGATCACCAGCAGCGCACCTTCCGTCCCGTGGTGGTCGACGGTCGACAGCGGCTGGGTGACCGAACCGGTCGATGACGACTACTGGTACCGCAACCTGCGTCAGCCGGTGGCGATGGATACCGCGACCGGTGAGCTGGACGGTTCGCTGTTCATCGAGTGCAGTGCCCATCCGGTGCTGCTGCCCGCCCTCGACCAGGAGCGCACGGTCGCTTCCCTGCGTACCGATGACGGTGGCTGGGAGCGGTTCCTGACCGCGCTCGCCGAGGCCTGGACCCAGGGCGCGGACGTTGACTGGACCACCCTGATCGAGCCCGCCCAGCACCGCGTGTTGGACCTGCCGACCTACCCCTTCGACCACAAGCGCTACTGGTTGCAGCCCGCCCCGGCGGGCGGCGCGGGGATCGGCCATCCGTTCCTGTCGAGTGCGGCGGTGCTGCCGGGCAGCGACGGCGTACTACTCACGGGCAAGCTGTCGCTGGCCACGCACCCGTGGCTGGCCGATCACGCCGTGCAGGACACGGTGTTGCTGCCGGGCACGGCGTTCCTCGAACTCGTGGTGCGGGCCGGTGACGAGGTCGGCTGCGACACCATCGACGAACTGGTCATCGAGACCCCGCTCGTACTGCCCGTCACCGGTGCCGTCGACCTCACCGTCACCGTCGACCAGCCCGACACCACCGGCCACCGCCCGGTGAGCGTCCACGCACGCCCCGAAGGAACCGACACCTGGACCCGCCACGTCACCGGCACACTCACCACCAGCGCCACCGACACCACCCCCGCCCCGAACTCCTTCCCGCAATGGCCCCCGACCGGCGCGCAACCGGCAAGCCTGGACCAGTTCTACGAGCAGCTCGCGGCCGCGGGCTACACCTACGGCCCGGCGTTCCAGGGGCTGCGCGCCGCATGGCGGGCGGGTGACACGATCTACGCCGAGGTGGCGCTCCCCGAGGACCGTGCCGCCGATGTGGACCGTTTCGGAGTGCACCCGGCGCTTCTGGACGCGGCCCTGCATGCCGGGCGCCTCGACGCGGGCGACGAGTTGGAGCTGCCGTTCTCGTGGACGGGCGTACGCCTGCACGCCACCGGCGCCACCGCCGTGCGCGTCGCCCTCACCCGAGGCCCTGCGGGCGTCGCCGTGCAGGTGGCCGATCCGGACGGCCGCCCTGTCGTGTCCGTGGACGCGTTGGTGCTGCGGCCGCGCAGCGCCACGCCGTCGGGACCGAACCTGCTCGGCCTTGAGTGGTTGCCGGTGGCGGAGGCGCACTACGACGGTGCCGACAGCCTGCCCGAGGGCTACACCCTCATCACCGCCACACACCCCGACGACCCCGAAGACGACCCCACCAACCCCCACAGCACACCCACACGCACCCACACACAAACCACACGCGTCCTGGCCGCCCTCCAACACCACCTCACCACCACCAACCACACCCTCATCATCCACACCACCACCGACCCCCCAGGCGCCGCCGTCACCGGCCTCACCCGCACCGCACAAAACGAACACCCAGGCCGCATCCACCTCATAGAAACCCACCACCCCCACACCCCACTCCCCCTCACCCAACTCACCACCCTCAACCAACCCCACCTACGCCTCACCAACAACACCCTCCACACCCCCCACCTCACCCCACTCACCCCCCGCACCAACCCCAACCCCAACCCCAACCCCACCACCCCACAACACCCACCCCACCCCTCAACCCCCACCACGCCATCCTCATCACCGGCGGCTCCGGCACCCTCGCCGGAATCCTCGCCCGCCACCTCAACCACCCCACACCTACCTCCTCTCCCGCACCCCACCACCCCCCACCACACCCGGCACCCACATCCCCTGCGACCTCACCGACCCCACCCAAATCACCCACGCCCTCAACCAGATACCCCAACCCCTCACCGGCATCTTCCACACCGCCGCCACCCTCGACGACACCCCCCTGCACACCCTCACCCCCCAACGCCTCACCACCGTCCTCCAACCCAAAGCCGACGCCGCCTGGCACCTCCACCACCACACCCAAAACCAACCCCTCACCCACTTCGTCCTCTACTCCAGCGCCGCCGCCACCCTCGGCAGCCCCGGCCAAGCCAACTACGCCGCCGCCAACGCCTTCCTCGACGCCCTCGCCACCCACCGCCACACCCACAACCAACCCGCCACCACCATCGCCTGGGGCATGTGGCACACCACCACCACACTCACCGGGCAACTCGGCGACACCGAACGGCAGCGGGTGCGGGACGGTTTCCGTCCGCTCACCGAGGCCGAGGGCAACCACTTCCTCGATGCGAGCCTCGCCACCGACGTGCCGTTCGTGGTCGCGGCGATTCCCGCCGAGCCCGCTCGTCGGCGGGTCGAGCGTCGTACCGTCCGTACCGGTGAGGACAGCGGCCGCGACCTGCTGGCCGTCGTGTGCGGGGCCACCGCCGCCGTACTCGGCCACGCCGATGCCTCCGAGATCGGGCCCGCGACCGCGTTCAAGGACCTCGGCATCGACTCGCTCAGCGGCATCCGGCTGCGCAACAGCCTCGCCGAGACGACCGGCGTCAGGCTCTCCGCGACGGCCGTCTTCGACCACCCGACGCCGGACGCGCTCGCCGCGCGTCTCGCGGAGGAACTGCGGGGCGATGAGGAATCACCGGGGGCCGCTGCCGCTGCCGCCGCTCAGAGGACCGTACCGACACTGGCGGTGGCGGGCGACGAGCCGCTGGCGATCGTGGCCATGGCCTGCCGGATGCCCGGTGGCGTGGACACGCCGGAAGACCTGTGGCGCCTCGTCGAATCCGGTGGTGACGCGATCACCGAGTTCCCCACCGACCGCGGCTGGGACCTCGCCGCGCTCTACGATCCGGACCCCGACGCGATCGGCAAGGTCTCCGTGCGGCACGGCGGCTTCCTCGCCGGGGCGGCCGACTTCGACGCCGAGTTCTTCGGGATCAGCCCGCGCGAGGCCCTCGCCATGGACCCGCAGCAGCGGCTGATCCTCGAAGTGTCGTGGGAGGCGTTCGAGCGGGCGGGCATCCTGCCCGCGAGCGTCCGCGGCAGCGACGCGGGTGTGTTCATGGGCGCGTTCACGCAGGGGTACGGCGCGGGCGTCGACCTGGGCGGCTTCGGGGCGACCGGCACGCCGACGAGCGTGCTCTCCGGGCGGCTCTCCTACTACTTCGGGCTCGAAGGCCCTTCCGTCACCGTCGACACGGCCTGCTCGTCGTCACTGGTGGCGTTGCACCAGGCCGCGCGTTCGCTGCGCTCGGGGGAGTGCTCGCTCGCGCTGGTCGGCGGTGTCACGGTGATGGCGACGACGACCGGGTTCGTCGAGTTCTCCCGCCAGCGCGGGCTGGCTCCGGACGGCCGGGCCAAGGCGTTCGCGGACACCGCCGACGGCACCAGTTTCGCCGAGGGCGCCGGTGTCCTGATCGTCGAGCGGCTCTCCGACGCCACCCGTCTCGGCCACCCGGTGCTCGCGGTGGTGCGCGGCTCCGCCGTCAACTCCGACGGCGCGTCGAACGGCCTTTCCGCCCCGAACGGCCCCGCGCAGCGGCGCGTCATCGAGCGCGCGCTCGATGACGCCGGGCTCGTACCGGGCGACATCGACGCCGTGGAGGCGCACGGCACCGGTACCCGTCTCGGCGATCCCATCGAGGCCCAGGCGCTGGAGGCGGCGTACGGGCTGGACCGCGTGCATCCGCTGCTGATCGGCTCGCTCAAGTCGAACCTCGGCCACACCCAGGCAGCGGCCGGCGTCGCCGGGGTGATCAAGATGGTCCTCGCGATGCGGCACGGCGTCCTGCCGCGCACGCTGCACGTGGACGAACCGTCCCGGCACGTCGACTGGGGCGGTGGTGTCCGGCTGCTGCGCCGCAACGAACCGTGGCCGGTCACCGGCCGCGTCCGGCGCGCGGGCGTCTCGTCGTTCGGCATCAGCGGTGCCAACGCCCATGTCGTGATCGAGGCCGGGCCGCCCGCCGCACCCGCCACCCTTCCCGCCACCGAACCGGTGCCGGAGGGCGTCGTCTGGCCGGTGTCGGCCCGCACACCCGACGGGGTGCGGGACGTCGCGGGACGACTGGTCGCGCTCACCGCCCCCGCGGCCGCGATCGGGCACTCGCTCGCCACCACCCGGACGGCCATGCGGCACCGGGCGGTCGTGCCTGCACGGGACGCGGAGGCGTTCGCCCGCGGCGAGGAAGTGCCGGGCGTGGTGCGGGGAACCGCCGACGTCACCGACGCGCGCGCCGTGTTCGTGTTCCCCGGGCAGGGTTCCCAGTGGGACGGCATGGGCGCGGAACTGCTCGCCACCGAGCCCGTGTTCGCGCGGCGGCTCGGCGAGTGTGCCGAGGCGCTCGCCCCGTACACCGGATGGGATCTGCTCGACGTCATCGCCCGGCGGCCCGGGGCGCCCGCGCTCGACCGGGTCGACGTCGTGCAACCCGTGTCGTTCGCGATGATGGTGGCGCTCGCCGAACTGTGGCGCTCGCGCGGGGTCGCCCCCGCCGCGGTGGTCGGCCACTCCCAGGGCGAGGTCGCCGCGGCCTGCGTCGCCGGGGTGCTCACACTGGACGACGCCGCGAAGGTCGTCGCACTGCGCAGCCGACTCGTCGCCACCGAACTGGCCGGGCACGGCGGCATGGTGTCGGTGCCGCCCGCCGACTTCGACGCGGCCGCGTGGGCCGGGCGCCTGGAGGTCGCCGCGGTCAACGGGCCCGCGTCGATCGTCGTCGCCGGAGCGGCCGACGCCGTCGAGGAACTGCTCGCCGCCACGCCCCACGCCCGCCGGATCGCCGTCGACTACGCCTCGCACACCGCGCACGTCGAGACCATCCGCGATGCGCTGCTCGACGCGCTCGCTGACCTCACCCCGGGTGCGCCGGAGGTCCCGTTCTTCTCCACCGTCGACGAGGCGTGGCTCGACCGACCCGCCGACGCCGCCTATTGGTACGACAACGTACGCCGCCCCGTTCGCTTCGGCGCCGCGACCGCCCGCCTCGCCGAGCTCGGCTACCGCGTGTTCGTCGAGGCCAGCCCGCACCCGGTACTCACCACCGCGCTTGCGGACACGCTCGCCGGGCATCCGAACACGGCGGTGACCGGCACGCTGCGGCGGGGCGACGGCGGGGCACGCCGCTTCACCAGCTCGCTCGCCGAGCTCTGGGTCCGGGGTGTGCCCGTCAGCTGGCCGTCCGGGGAGTCCCGGAGGGTGCCGCTGCCCACGTACCCGTTCCGGCGCGACCGCTACTGGATCGACGCGGAACCGGCAGGCACCTCCGGGCATCCGCTGCTCGGCTCGCTGGTCGAACGCGCCGACGGCGAGGGCGCGTTCGCCACCGCGCTGTTCTCGGTCCGTCGACAGCCGTGGCTCGCCGACCACGAGGTGGACGGGCGGATCATCGTGCCCGGCTCGGCGCTCGTGGAACTGCTCGCCGAAGCGGGGGCGCGGCTCGGCACGCCGACGATCGCGGAGCTGACGATCGTCGCGCCGGTGGTGGTCGACGAAGAGCGCGACACGGAGATCCAGCTCACGGTCGGAACCGAGGTGTCGGGGCGGCGGCCGGTGCGCCTGCACTGCCGGACCGGCGCGGGGCCGTGGACGGTCGGCGCGACCGGCGCGCTGAGCGCGGACACCAGCGATCCGGAGCCGTTGGAGTGGCCTCCCGCCGACGCGGAACCGGTCGACCTGACCGGCTTCTACGACACGCTGCCGATCTCGTACGGGCCCGCGTTCCGGGCCATGACGGCGATGTGGGCCGGGCAGGGACGCGCCTACGCGTCGGTCCGCCTCGGCGAGCAGCTCACCGACGCCCGGTACGGGCTGCACCCCGTGCTGCTCGACGCGGCCGTGCACGCGCTCGGCACGCTCTTCGCGGACCCGGAGCGGCCCAGGCTCGCCTTCTCCTGGTCCGGCGTACGGATTCACGCGCGCGCCGCGACCACGCTGCGCGTGCTGCTCGAACGCGCCGACGGCGACACGATCCGCATCCTCGCCACGGACGAGCACGGCGCCCCGGTCCTCGACGTGGACGGCCTGACCGTGCGGGCCGCGGAACCCGGCACCGAAGCGCTGTTCGAGGTCGCCTGGGTTCCCGTACCCGCCTCGCCCGTCCCCGGCTGGACGTACCTCGCCGATGTGCCCGGGGGCGACGTGTCCGAGGGCGACTTAATCGAAGGCGACGTAGTCGAGGGCGGTGTAGGCGAGAGCGACCCGCCCCCGGTAGTGGTCCTTCCCGTGGAGCCCGGCGACCCTGGCACCTCGCCCGGTGTCCGGGCCCGGGAGCTGGGCCGCGACCTGCTCGCGACCGTGCGGACGTGGCTCGCCGAGCCGCGCTGGGCGCAGTCCCGGCTCGTCGTGGTCACCCGTACCGGCGACCCCGCGCAGGAGGCTCTCGGCGGCCTGGTCCGGACGGCCGGGACCGAACACCCGGGCCGCGTCGGCCTGATCGAAGCGGACGAGATCACGCCCGCCACCGTCGAGGCCGGGCTCGCCGTCGGCGACGAGTCCCACGTCCGGGTCACCGACGGCACGGTCCGCGCGGCCCGGCTGCGCCGTGTCACCGCGTCCACGGGAGCATCCCCGCTGTCCGGCGGGACCGTGCTCGTCACCGGCGGCACCGGCGGGCTCGGCCGCCGCCTCGTGGACCACCTGCTGACCGCGCACGAGGCCGCCGAGGTCGTCGTGGCGTCTCGCGGCGGCCGACCCGACGGAGCACCTGAGGACGACCGCGTGCGGTACGTGGCCGCCGACGTCACCGACCGGGACGAGCTCGCCGCCCTCGTCGAGGGTGTCGCCGAGCGGCTGTGCGCCGTCGTCCACATGGCCGGAATCGTCGACGACGCGGTCGTGGCGACCATGCGGCCACAGCAGTGGGACGCCGTGCTGCGGGTCAAGGCGGACGTCGCCTGGCAGCTGCACGAGCTGACGCGCGGCCTCGAACTCGCCGCGTTCGTCCTGTACTCGTCCATCTCCGCGACGTTCGGCGGGGCGGGGCAGGCGAACTACGCGACCGGCAACGCGTTCCTCGACGCGCTCGCCCACCACCGGCGGGACCAAGGGCTGCCCGCGGTCTCGCTCGCGTGGGGACTGTGGGACGAGGCGGACGGCATGGGCGGACGGCTGACCGCCACCGATCTGACCCGTATCGCACGCGGCGGCATGATCCCGATGACGGCCGAGCAGGGGCTCGCGCTGTTCGACGCGGCCCTGCACAGCGACCGCGCCGCACTCGTGCCGGTCCGGCTCGACCTCGCCGCCGTCGCCGCCTCGGACCAGGTCCCGCCGATCCTGCGCGACCTCGTACCGGCCGCCCGGCGCGCGGCCGCACCGACGGCCGCGCGGGACATGCTCGAACTCGTCCGGACGAGCGCCGCCTTGGTGCTCGGCCACCGCGACGCCCACGCCATCGAGCCGACGCGCGCGTTCAAGGAGGTGGGCTTCGACTCGCTGACCGGCGTCGAACTGCGCAACCGGCTGGCCGACGCGACGGGCCTGACCTTGCCCGCCACGCTCGTCTTCGACCACCCCACGGCCCAAGCGCTGGCCGCACACCTGGACGAGCTGGCCGGAGCGAGGACCGCCACCCGGCGGCGCGCACCGGCCCCGGCCCGCCGACATGACGAGCCGCTGGCGATCGTGGGCATGGCGTGCCGGTTGCCGGGTGGGGTGGCCTCTCCTGAGGACCTGTGGCGGTTGTTGGAGTCGGGCGGTGACGGGATCACGACCTTCCCCGGGGACCGTGGCTGGGATGTGGAGGCGCTCTACGATCCCGATCCGGAGCATCCGGGTACGTCGACGGTCCGGCACGGTGGATTCCTGTCCGGGGCGGGTGACTTCGACGCCGGGTTCTTCGGCATCAGTCCGCGTGAGGCCGTCGCGATGGACCCGCAGCAACGTGTCGTCATGGAGACGTCGTGGGAGGCGCTCGAATACGCGGGCATCGACCCGCACACGCTGCGGGGCAGTGACACCGGCGTGTTCATGGGGGGCTACTTCTACGGGTACGGATCCGGCGCCGACCGCGGCGGTTTCGGCGCGACAAGTACCCAGACCAGTGTGCTCTCGGGCCGCCTTTCGTACTTCTACGGTCTGGAGGGCCCGGCGGTCACGGTCGACACCGCCTGCTCATCGTCGCTGGTCGCGCTGCATCAGGCAGGGCAGTCGCTGCGTACCGGCGAATGCTCGCTCGCGCTGGTGGGTGGCGTGACGGTGATGGCGTCGCCGTCCGGATTCGTGGACTTCTCCCAGCAGCGGGGCCTCGCGCCGGACGGTCGGTGCAAGGCGTTCGCGGAGGCGGCGGACGGTACCGGCTTCGCCGAGGGTTCCGGGGTCCTGGTCGTGGAGCGGCTCTCCGACGCGGAGCGCCACGGCCACCGTGTTCTCGCGGTCGTACGGGGTTCCGCCGTCAACCAGGACGGCGCGTCCAACGGGCTCTCCGCGCCCAACGGGCCCTCCCAGGAACGTGTCATCCGCCAGGCCCTGGCCAACGCGGGTCTCCAGCCCTCGGATGTGGACGCGGTCGAGGCGCACGGCACCGGCACCCGTCTCGGCGACCCCATCGAGGCGACCGCGCTCCTCGCGACGTATGGGCAGGACCGGGCGACGCCGCTCCTGTTGGGTTCGCTGAAGTCCAACATCGGCCACACCCAAGCCGCCGCAGGGGTCGCGGGCATCATCAAGATGGTCCTGGCGATGCACCACGACACCCTGCCGAGCACCCTCCATGTCGACACACCCTCCTCACACGTCGACTGGACGGCAGGCACCGTCGAACTCCTCACGGATGCCCGCCCCTGGCCCGAGACCAGCAGGCCGCACCGCGCCGCCGTGTCCTCCTTCGGAGTCAGCGGCACCAACGCCCACGTCATCCTCGAAAGCCACCCCCGACCGACTCCCGCCCCCGACACCGGATCCAGCACCCACCCCGTACCCCTGCTCATCTCAGCCCGCACCCCCCGAGCACTGAGCGAACACACCACCCGCGTAAGCGCGTTCCTCGACGCCGGGGGCGGGGACGAGCGCGCGGTGGCCTCGGCCCTGCTCACCCGTACCGCCTTCACCCACCGGGCCGCCCTGATCGGCACGGACCTGATCACCGGCACGGCGGTACCGGACCGCCGCCTCGTGTGGCTCTTCTCCGGGCAGGGCTCGCAGCGCCCCGGCATGGGCGACGAACTGGCCGCCGCGTACGACGTGTTCGCCCGCACCCGCCGTGACGTCCTCGACGCCCTCCAGGTGCCCGCCGGGCTCGACATCCACGACACCGGTTACGCCCAGCCCGCGGTGTTCGCGCTCCAGGTCGCGCTCAGCGCCCAGCTCGACGCGTGGGGCGTACGCCCGGACGCGCTCGTGGGCCACTCGATCGGTGAGCTGGCCGCGGCGTATGTCGCCGGTGTCTGGTCGCTCGACGACGCGTGCGCGTTGGTGTCGGCGCGGGCCCGGCTGATGCAGGCGCTGCCGCCCGGCGGGGCGATGGCCGCGGTGATCGCGTCGGAGCGGGACGCGCTGCCGCTGCTGCGCGAAGGCGTGGAGATCGCCGCGGTCAACGGTCCCGCGTCGATCGTGCTCTCCGGCGACGAGGACGCCGTGCTCGACGTCGCGGCCCGGCTCGGCCGCTTCACCCGGCTGCGGACCAGCCACGCGTTCCACTCGGCGCGGATGGAGCCGATGCTCGACGAGTTCCGGGACGTCGCGCAGCGGCTGACCTACCACGAGCCGAAGCTCCCGATGGCCGCGGGCGCGGACTGCGCGACGCCGGAGTACTGGGTGCGGCAGGTCCGTGACACCGTCCGGTTCGGGGAGCAGGTCGCCGCGTACGACGGGGCGGCGCTCCTGGAGATCGGCCCGGACCGGAACCTGGCCCGTCTCGTCGACGGCATCCCCGTGCTGCACGGCGACGACGAAGCGCGGTCCGCGATGACCGCGCTCGCCCGGCTGCACACCGGCGGCGTCGCGGTCGACTGGCCCGAGGTCATCGGCGCCGCGCCGACGCACCTGCCGAACCTGCCGACGTACCCGTTCGAGCGGACCCGCTACTGGCTCGGCTCCCGGGCCGCGGGCGACGCGGCCCAGGCCGGGCAACTGCCGGTCGCCCACCCGGTGTTGACCGCGGCGGTCATGGTTCCCGGCACGGGCGACCTGGTGCTCACCGGCCGGGTCGAAGCCACCGACCCGCTGGCGCACTCCGTGCACGGCATCCCGGTGCTGTCCGCCGCGGTGCTGCTCGACCTGGCGATCACGGCGGGCGGCGAAGCGGGCTGCGACGCCGTGGAGACGTTCACCGTGGACACCCCGGTCACGCTGCCGCAGTCCGGCGGGCTCGCGCTCTCCGTCACGGTGGCGGCGCCCCGGGAAGACGGCCGCCGCGCGGTCACCGTGCACGCGCGACACGGGACGGGAGAGTGGACCGAGCACGCGACCGGGATCCTCGCCCGCGCCGCGCGGGCGGCGTCGGCCGTGCCGGAGATGCCGTCGACGTGGCCGCCTGCCACCGCCCGGCCGTTCGACGTCGGCGACCTGGCCGACCGCCTGGCCAGGGCCGGGCACACGGACGGCCCCGCGCTGCCCCGGCCGCGCGCCGCCTGGGCCGACGACGACGCCGTCCACGCCGAAGTGACCCTCGCCGACGAGCAGCACGCCGATGTCGAGCGATACGGCCTGCACCCGGCGCTGCTCGGTGCCGCGCTCGCCCTCACCCGGGAAGGCACCGACCTTCCGTACGCGTTCGACGACGTCCGTGTCCACGCGACCGGTGCCACGACAGTGCGGGTCGCCGTCACCGCCACCGGTGTCCACCTCGCGGACGAGACCGGGAGTCCCGTCGCCACCGTCGGCGCGGTGCGCAGGCGTCCCCTGACCGTCGAGGGAGCCGTTCCCGGCCTGTTGCGGCCCGGCCTTGCCGAGATACCGGAACTGCCGCCC
Organism: Streptomyces kanamyceticus; assembly: GCF_008704495.1. Lineage (NCBI taxonomy): Bacteria > Bacillati > Actinomycetota > Actinomycetes > Kitasatosporales > Streptomycetaceae > Streptomyces > Streptomyces kanamyceticus. The sequence continues at coordinate 559,173 of NZ_CP023699.1, read as the reverse complement.
ACCACCGCGACGACCGGTGGACTCGACGACCCGGCGGTCCCGGACGTCGTCATACTCCCCGCGCACGGCACCGGCGGTGCCCCACTCGCCGAGACCCGCGACCTCGGGGCCGACGTGCTGGCCGCGCTGCGGCGCTTCCTCACCGACGACCGGTACGCCGACGCGGTCCTGGCCGTGCACACCGGGCCCGGCCTCGCCCCCGCCGCGGCCGCGGGTCTGGTCAGGACCGCGCAGGCGGAGCACCCCGGCCGGATCGTCGTCGTCGACGCCGAGCCGGACACCGCCGCCCCGCTCCTCGCGGCGGCCGCCGGGCTCGGTGAGCCGCACGTGGTGCTGCGCGAAGGCCGGGCGTACGCCCGCCGCCTGACCCCGGCGGTCCCGTCGGGGGACGCCCCGGCGCTCGACCCGGACGGCACCGTCCTCATCACCGGCGGGTCCGGCACCCTGGCGGGCATCGTCGCCCGTCACCTCGTCGGCCACTACGGAGTACGCCGTCTGCTGATGTTGTCGCGCGGCGGCACGGCGAGCGACGTCCCCGGCGCCGAGGTCACGGCGCTCGCCTGCGACGTCGCCGACCGGGACGAACTCGCCTCGGCACTGGCGGGGATCGACCCCGCGCACCCCCTCACGGCCGTCGTGCACACCGCGGCCGTCATCGACGACGGAGTCCTCACCGCACTCACCCCCGAGCGGCTGGACACCGTGCTGCGTCCGAAGGCCGACGGAGCCTGGCACCTGCACGAACTCACGAAGGACCAGGACCTCGCGGCGTTCGTGCTCTACTCCTCGGCCGCCGGAGTACTCGGCAGCCCCGGACAGGGCAACTACGCCGCCGCGAACGCGTTCCTCGACGAACTGGCCGAACAGCGCAGGGCCACCGGACTGCCCGCGCTGTCCGTGGCCTGGGGGCTCTGGGAGCCGGAGAGCGGCCTGACGGCCGGGGCCGGGGACCGCATGCGCCGGGACGGCGTCACGGCGCTGAGCACCGAACGCGGTCTCGCGCTGCTCGACGCGGCGCTGCGGTCCCCGGACGCGGCGCTCGTCGCCGCAGACCCGGCGGGCCTCGGCAGTTCGGCCCTGTTCAGGGCGCCGCACCGGGGCCCGCGGCGCCGCGCGGCCGGTGCCTCCGCTCTCGCCGACCGGATCGCGGGGCTGACCGCGGCCGATGCGGAGAAGGCGGCGCTCGCCGTCGTCCGGGAGTGCGCGGCGGCCGTGCTCGGCCACGAAGGACCCGCGCGGATCGAGGCGACCGCGACGTTCAAGGAACTCGGCGTCGACTCCCTCACGGCGGTCCGATTGCGCAACGCGTTCACCGAGGCGACGGGCGTACGGCTCCCGGCCACCGCGGTCTTCGACTTCCCGACGCCACAAGCCGTCGCGGCGAAGCTGACCGCCGCGCTGACCGGCCGGGCACCGGCGCGGACCCGCGCCACGACCGCGGTCGGCGGGCATGACGAGCCGCTGGCGATCGTGGGCATGGCGTGCCGGTTGCCGGGTGGGGTGGCATCTCCTGAGGACCTGTGGCGGTTGCTGGAGTCGGGCGGTGACGGCATCACGGCGTTCCCCGCGGACCGTGGCTGGGATGTGGAGGCGCTCTACGATCCCGATCCGGAGCATCCGGGTACGTCGACGGTCCGGCACGGTGGATTCCTGTCCGGGGCGGGTGACTTCGACGCCGGTTTCTTCGGCATCAGTCCGCGTGAGGCCATCGCGATGGACCCGCAGCAACGTGTCGTCCTGGAGACATCCTGGGAGGCGCTCGAACAGGCGGGCATCGTGCCCGGCACGCTCCGCGGGAGCGACACCGGCGTGTTCATGGGCGCGTTCTCCGACGGATACGGACTCGGCACCGACCTCGGCGGATTCGGCGCCACCGGCACGCAGACGAGCGTGCTCTCGGGCCGTCTTTCGTACTTCTACGGTCTGGAGGGCCCGGCGGTCACGGTCGACACGGCGTGTTCGTCGTCGCTGGTCGCGCTGCATCAGGCAGGGCAGTCGCTGCGTACCGGTGAATGCTCGCTCGCGCTGGTCGGCGGCGTCACGGTGATGGCGTCGCCCGGTGGGTTCGTCGAGTTCTCCCAGCAGCGCGGACTCGCGCCGGACGGGCGCTGCAAGGCGTTCGCGGAGGCGGCGGACGGTACCGCTTTCGCCGAGGGTTCCGGGGTCCTGGTCGTGGAGCGGCTCTCCGACGCCGAGCGCCGCGGCCACCGTATTCTCGCGGTCGTACGGGGCTCCGCCGTCAACCAGGACGGCGCCTCCAACGGCCTCTCCGCGCCCAACGGGCCCTCCCAGGAACGTGTCATCCGCCAGGCCCTCGCGAACGCGGGCCTCCGGCCCTCGGATGTGGACGCGGTCGAGGCGCACGGCACCGGCACCCGCCTCGGCGACCCCATCGAGGCGACCGCGCTCCTCGCGACGTACGGACAGGACCGGGCGACGCCGCTCCTGTTGGGTTCGCTGAAGTCCAACATCGGCCACACCCAGGCCGCCGCAGGGGTCGCGGGCATCATCAAGATGGTCCTGGCGATGCGGCACGGTTCGCTGCCGCGCACCCTGTATGTGGACACACCCTCCTCACACGTCGACTGGACGGCGGGCGGTGTTGAACTCCTCACGGACGCCCGGCCCTGGCCCGCCACCACAGGCCCTCGCCGCGCCGCCGTGTCCTCCTTCGGAGTCAGTGGCACCAACGCCCACGTCATCCTCGAAGCCCACGCGGCTCCAGAGCCACCGGCCTTGGATTCACCGGTGGTGGAGCCCAGCGCATCGCTGTTCGCCACGGAGCTCACACCACTGCCCGTCTCGGCGCGGACCTCCGAGGCCGTCGACGGTCAGGTCCAACGGCTCCGCGAGCACCTCGCCACCCACCCCGGCGACGACCCGCGTGCCGTCGCCGCGGCGCTGCTCGCCACGCGTACGGACTTCCCGCACCGCGCCGTACTCCTCGGCGACGGCGTCGTCACGGGCACGGCGCTCACCGCGCCGCGTACCGTCTTCGTCTTCCCCGGACAGGGCTCGCAGTGGCTCGGCATGGGCCGCAAACTGATGGCGGAGTCCCCGGTGTTCGCGGCCAGGATGCGCCAATGCGCGGACGCCCTGGCCGAGCACACCGGGCGGGACCTGATCGCCATGCTCGACGACCCCGCGGTGAAGAGCCGCGTCGACGTCGTGCACCCCGTGTGCTGGGCGGTCATGGTGTCGCTGGCCGCCGTGTGGGAGGCCGCGGGCGTACGTCCGGACGCCGTCATCGGGCACTCCCAGGGCGAGATCGCCGCGGCCTGCGTCGCCGGGGCGATCTCGTTGGAGGACGGCGCCCGCCTCGTGGCGCTGCGCAGCGCACTGCTGGTGCGCGAGCTCGCAGGGCGCGGCGCGATGGGTTCGATCGCGTTCGCGGCCGCCGACGTCGAGGCGGCCGCCGCACGCATCGACGGCGTGTGGGTCGCGGGCCGCAACGGCACCGCCACCACGATCGTGTCCGGACGGCCGGACGCCGTCGAGACGCTGATCGCCGACTACGAGACCCGCGGCGTCTGGGTGACGCGGCTCGTCGTCGACTGCCCGACCCACACCCCGTTCGTCGACCCGCTGTACGACGAGCTCCAGCGGATCGTCGCGGCCACCACCTCGCGCGCCCCCGAGATCCCGTGGTTCTCCACCGCCGACGAGCGCTGGATCGACGCGCCGCTCGACGACGAGTACTGGTTCCGCAACATGCGCAACCCCGTCGGTTTCGCGGCGGCCGTGGCCGCCGCCCGTGAGCCGGGCGACACCGTGTTCATCGAGGTCAGCGCGCACCCGGTGCTGCTGCCCGCGATCAACGGCACGACCGTCGGCACGCTGCGCCGCGGCGGGGGAGCCGACCGGCTGCTCGACTCGCTGGCCAAGGCGCACACCGTCGGAGTGGCCGTCGACTGGCCCACGGTCGTCGCCGCGACGGGGGCGGCACACGACACCGCGAGGACGGCGGACGGCGCCGCGACGGGGACGGCACACGACCTGCCCACGTACGCGTTCCACCACGAGCGCTACTGGATCGAGCCCTCCGCCGGCACGGACGCTTCCGGCCTCGGGCTCGACGCCGTCGACCACCCGCTGCTCGCCGCGTCCGTGGCGCTGCCCGACTCCGACGAGGCGCTGCTCACCGGGCGGCTCTCGCTCGCCACCCACCCGTGGCTCGCCGGGCACACCGTCGACGGCGAAGTGCTGCTGCCCGGGCCCGTGTTCGTGGAGCTGGCCGGGCGCGGCGCCGACGAAGCGGGCTGCGACCTGCTCGACGAACTGGTCATCGAGACACCGCTCGCGCTGCCCGCGACCGGCGCCGTCCAGGTACGTGTGACCGTCGCGGCGGCCGACGACGCCGGACGCCGCGCCGTGCGGATCCACGCCAGGGAGGACGGTGGGAGCACATGGACCCGCCACGCCTCGGGCTACGCAGCCATCGCCACGACCGAGTCGGCGACCGCCGAAGGGCCCTGGCCCCCCGCGCGTGCGGAACGGATCGACATCGCGGAGTTCTACCGGCGACTCGACGCAGGCGGGTACGAGTTCGGCCCCGAGTTCCGCGGCATGTCCGCCGCGTGGAGCCACGGCGACACCGTCTACGCCGAGGTGGCCATCGACGGCGCCCTCGCCAGGGACGCCGCCCGCTATACGCTGCACCCGGCACTGCTCGTCACCGCGCTCCAGGCGGGCAGCCTCTCCGCGGGCTCCGAGAACGCGGGGGTACGACTGCCGTTCGCGTTCACCGGGGTCCGCGTCCACTCGAGCGGCGCCGCGAAGGCACGTGTCACGTTCGTGCCGGGAGACGGCGGTGCCCGCGTCCACATCGCCGACGAACTGGGACAACTGGTCGCGGAGATCGGGTCGTTCGTCACCCGGCCCCTCGCCGAGGCGGATCGCGGCGGAGACGTCCGGCTGTACCGGCGTACGTGGACCGGCGTACGGGCTCCCGCGGCACCCGGCACCACAGCCGTCCGGTACGCCGACCTGGGCGACGGCGCGAGGTCCGATGCCACCTTGCCCGATGTGGCCTCGCCCGACGCCACCTCGCCCGACGTCGTCCTCATGAGGGCATCCGATCCCGCCGAAGTCCGTGCCGCTCTTGACGACCCGAGGACCGCCGACGCCACGCTGGTCGTGTCCGCCGAGGCCGGACCCGTCGCCGGTGCCGTCGCCGCCCTGCTCGACGCCGTCGAACCGGGACGGCTCGTGCTCGTGCAGACCGGAGACACGGTGACGCCCCGCCGTGCCGCCGCCCTCGCCCGACTCGACGAGCCACACCTGCGACTGACCGGGGGACGCCTCGAAGCGCCACGCCTCACCCCGGCCCTGACAACCACGACTCCGGTGCCGTACGGCGACGTCGTGCTCCTCGACGGCGGTTCGGAGGGGCTCGCTCGGCGGCTGAGCGAACACGGAGCCGAGGTGATCCACCACGAGCCGGGCAAGCTGCCCCAGACCCCGGTGACCGCGGTCGTCCACGCGCACGGCGCGGCCGAATCGGCCTGGGAGCTGCACCGGCTGACCCGCGACCTTCCGCTGACCGCGTTCGTGCTCGTGGTTCCGCCCGGTGAGGCGGCGGGGCCGTGGGAAGCCCTGGCCGAGCTGCGTCGGGCGGAGGGGCTGCCCGCCGTGGCGTTCACCGCGGCCGAGGACCGGCAGACCGAGCTGCTCGACGCGGCGTGCGCCACCGGGGAAGCCGTGGTCGTGGCAACCACCCCGCCCCGGCCCGGCGACCCTTCGCCGCTGTGGCGGCCGGTCCGGCGTCCCGCCCGGCGGTCCGCCGCCGACGGCGGCTCCCTGCTGGAACGCCTGCCGGACCTGTCGCGAAAGGAACAGGAGCAGGTTCTGCTCGACGTCGTCCGTGACACCGCGGCCACGCTGCTCGGCCACGCCGACGCGCGGGCGGTCACGGCCACCGCGGCGTTCAAGGACCTCGGGGTCGACTCGCTCACCGCGCTCGGCCTGCGCGACCGCCTCGCCGAGGCCCTCGGCATCCCGCTGCCCGCCACGCTCGTCTTCGACCATCCGGCGGCCGGAACGCTCAGCCGACACCTGCTGACGCTGCTGGCCCCGGCGGACGGCAACGGGACCCCGGCCGACGGTGAGCCACCGGCACGAATACCCGCGAGCGCTCCGGCAACCGACTCGGAAGTCGCATCGCCCGACGACGAATTGATCGACGACATGGACGCCGACGCGCTCATCGCGCACGTGCTGAAGGGATGAGGCGATGGCTGGAAACGACCTGATCGACGCGCTGCGGACGTCGGTCAAGGACAACGCGAAACTGCGCAGGGAGAACACCGCGCTGCGCGCCGCCGCGAACGAGCCGCTCGCCGTCGTCGGGATGGCGTGCCGCCTGCCCGGCGGCATCACGTCCCCGGAAGAGCTGTGGGAGCTCGTCGAGGACGGCGGTGACGCGGTCGGCGACTTCCCCACCGACCGGGGCTGGGACGTGGCCGCACTACACGCCGCCGCCGAGTCCGCGACGTCGAGGGCGGGTGCGCTCATGGGCGCCGCCGACTTCGACGCCGCGTTCTTCGGCATCAGCCCGCGGGAGGCCACCGCGCTCGACCCGCAGCAGCGGATCCTTCTCGAGATCGCCTGGGAGGCCATCGAACGCGCGGGTATCAAGGCGGACGTGCTGCGCGGCACCGACACAGGAGTGTTCGTCGGCGGCTTCTACTACGGCTACGGCGCCGGTGCGGACCTGGGTGGCTTCGGCGCCTACAGCACACAGCCCGCGGTCCTTGCGGGCCGCCTCTCATACTTCTTCGGACTCGAAGGCCCCGCCGTCACCGTCGACACGGCGTGCTCGTCGTCCCTGGTCGCCCTGCACCAGGCCGGTCAGGCACTGCGCGCGGGCGAGTGCTCCCTCGCGCTCGTCGGCGGTGTCACGGTGATGGCGTCGCCGCAGAGCTTCGTGGAGTTCTCCCGGCAGGGCGGCGTGGCCCCGGACGGGCGGTGCAAGGCGTTCGCCGACGCGGCGGACGGCACCGGGTTCGCCGAGGGCGCCGGTGTCCTGGTCGTGGAACGGCTGTCCGACGCGGAGCGCAACGGTCACACCGTTCTCGCGGTCGTACGCGGCTCGGCGGTGAACCAGGACGGCGCGTCCAACGGCATCTCCGCACCGAACGGCCCGGCCCAGCAACGGGTGATCCGTCAGGCACTCGGAAGTGCGGGACTCGCTCCAGCCGACGTCGACGTGGTGGAGGCGCACGGGACGGGAACGGTCCTCGGCGATCCGATCGAGGCGCAGGCGGTTCTGGCGACGTATGGGCAGGGTCGTGAAGTTCCGTTGTTGTTGGGTTCGTTGAAGTCGAACATCGGTCATGCGCAGGCGGCGGCGGGTGTTGCCGGTGTCATCAAGATGGTGATGGCGATGCGGCGTGGGGTGGTGCCGCGGACGTTGCATGTGGATGAGCCGTCGTCACACGTGGACTGGACGACCGGGGCGGTTGAGCTGCTCACGGAGGCGAGGCCGTGGCCGGAGTCGGACCGCCCGCGCCGGGCCGGTGTGTCCGCGTTCGGGGTGAGTGGCACGAATGCGCATGTGATTTTGGAGGAGGTTGCGGAGTCGTCGGTTCGTAGCGGGGGGTCGTCGGGTCTGGTGCCGTTGCCGGTGTCGGCGCGTACGGAGTCGAGCCTGGCGGTCCAGGTGGAGCGGCTGGGTGCGTACGTGCGGAGTGGGGCGGACCTCAGCGCGGTGGCGGATGGCCTGGTCCGTGAGCGGGTGGTCTTCGGCCATCGGGCGGTGTTGCTGGGGGAGAGCACGGTTGCCGGGGTGGCTGAGGGCGAGCTGCGGACGGTGTTCGTGTTCCCGGGGCAGGGCTCGCAATGGGTGGGCATGGGCCGGGAGTTGATGGGCGCCTCGGAGGTGTTCGCGGCGCGGATGCGGGAGTGTGCGGCGGCGCTGGAGCCGCATACCGGCTGGGATTTGCTGGATGTGCTGGGCGAGGCGGTGGTGGCTGATCGGGTGGAGGTGTTGCAGCCCGCGTCGTGGGCGGTGGCGGTGAGCCTGGCCGCACTGTGGCAGGCCCACGGGGGCACTCCGGATGCGGTGATCGGGCATTCGCAGGGGGAGATCGCCGCGGCGAGTGTGGCGGGGGCCTTGAGTCTGGAGGACGCTGCGCGAATCGTGGCCTTGCGCAGCCAGACCATCGCCGCGCGGCTGGCCGGTCGTGGGGCGATGGCGTCAATTGCCATACCCTCTGCCGAGGTTGAGGTGATGGAGGGAGTGTGGGTCGCGGCCCGCAACGGCCCCTCCTCGACTGTGATCGCGGGCGATCCGGCGGCGGTGGAGCAGGTGCTGGCCCGCTACGAGGCCGAGGGTGTGCGGGTGCGCCGGATCGCGGTGGATTACGCCTCGCACACCCCGCACGTGGAAGCGATCCAGGACGAGTTGGCCGAGGTCCTGGAAGGGGTGACGGCCCAAGTCCCCACAATCCCTTGGTGGTCGACGGTCGACAGCGACTGGGTGACCGAACCGGTCGATGACGACTACTGGTACCGCAACCTGCGTCAGCCGGTGGCGATGGACACGGCGATCGGCGAGCTGGACGGTTCGCTGTTCATCGAGTGCAGTGCCCATCCGGTGCTGCTGCCCGCCTTGGACCAGGAGCGTACGGTCGCTTCCCTGCGTACCGATGACGGTGGCTGGGAGCGGTTCCTGACCGCGCTCGCCGAGGCCTGGACCCAGGGCGCGGACGTCGACTGGACCATCCTCGTCGAGCCCGCCCCGCACCGGTTGTTGGATCTGCCGACCTACCCCTTCGACCACAAGCGGTACTGGCTGTTGCCTGCCCCGGAGGGTGGCGCGGGGATCGGGCATCCGTTCCTGTCGAGTGCGGCGGTGCTGCCGGGCAGCGACGGCGTACTACTCACGGGCAAGCTGTCCCTGGCCACGCATCCGTGGCTGGCCGATCACGCCGTGCAGGACATGGTGTTGCTGCCGGGCACGGCGTTCCTCGAACTTGTGGTGCGGGCCGGTGACGAGGTCGGCTGCGACACCATTGACGAACTGGTCATCGAGACCCCGCTCGTACTGCCCGTCACCGGTGCCGTCGATCTCACCGTCACTGTCGACCAGCCCGACGACACCGGATGCCGCCCGGTGAGCGTCCACGCACGCCCCGAAGGAACCGACACCTGGACCCGCCACGCCACCGGCACACTCGGCCGCGCCGGAAACACCGTGGCGGCCCCCTCGTCCGCGTGGCCGCCGCCCGGGGCACAACCCGTCGACGTCACCGGCTTCTACGAGCGGCTCGCTGAGACCGGCTACCTCTACGGCCCGGCATTCCGCGGCCTGCGCGCGGCTTGGCGCGCAGGCGAAACCTTGTACGCCGAGGTGGAGATCGCCGCGGAACAGGCGGACGACACGTCCCGCTACGGCGTACACCCGGCCCTGCTCGACGCGGCGCTGCACGTCACCTGCCTGCCGCCGCTCACGGGGCAGGATTCGGACTCGGCGTCGGAGGTGAAGCTGCCGTTCTCGTGGAACGGCGTACGGTTCCACACGACCGGCGCCACCACGCTGCGTGTCGCGATCACCCCGGGCCCCCATGGCGTGGCCGTGCACGCGGCGGACCCGGCAGGCCACCCTGTGGTGACCGTCTCCGAGTTGACCGCGCGGCCGGTGAACGTCAGCACCGACGCCGACACCGACGCCGCCGTCCGTAACTCCCTGTACGACCTCTCCTGGACCGAACTGCCCACTCCCGCCTCCACCCCCGGTCCCGCGGACGCGGTCCAAGTCGTCTCAGCAGTCCCGGACCCGGGCGCGGACGTGCTCGACGAGACCTACCGGCTCTCCGAGCTCGTGCTCGCCGAGTTGCACCGGGTGATCGCCGACGACAGCCTCGCGGAGACCACTATCGTCGTCCGCGTCGACGCGGGACCGACCGGGGGAGCGGTCGCAGGACTCGTCCGGTCCGCGCAGGCCGAGCATCCGGGCCGATTCGTGCTCGTGGAGACCGGCGCCGACACCTCCGTCGAGGCGATGGCCGCGGCCACGACACTGGCCGAGCCGTACGTTCGCGTCACCGACGGCCGATACGAGGCGCCCCGGCTCACCCGGGCGGTCGCCACGCCGCCGTACGAGCCGTTGCTCGACCCGGACGGCACGGTGGTCATCACCGGCGGCTCGGGCGTGCTGGCCGGTCTTCTCGCCCGGCGGCTCGTCGCCGAGCACGGCGCCCGCCATCTGTTGCTGCTGTCGCGCAGCGAGCCGCCGGCGGACACACCCGGCGTCCACGTCCGCTGTGACGTCTCCGACAGGGACCAGCTCGCCGCCGCGCTCGCCGCCGTGGATCGGCCGCTCACGGCGGTCTTCCACACGGCGGCGGCGCTCGATGACGGTGTGGTCGCGGCGCTCACGCCGGAGCGGCTCGCCACCACGCTGCGCCCCAAGGCCGACGGCGCCTGGCATCTGCACGAGCTGACTCGCGGTGCGGACCTGCGCGCGTTCGTCCTCTACTCGTCCGTCGCGGGCATCCTCGGCGGCCGTGGCCAGGCCAACTACGCGGCGGCGAACGGGTTCCTCGACGGACTCGCCGCGCAGCGCCGTGCCGAGGGGCTGCCCGCGCTGTCACTGGCCTGGGGACTGTGGGCCGACGACAGCGGACTCACCGGCGGCATGAGCGACACGAACCGGACCCGCGTACGCCGCGGTGGTTTCCGCCCCATGCAAGCAGGCCTGGCCCTACGCCTGTTGGAGACCGCGGCCGGTTCCGATGCCGCGTTCGCCGTGGCGGCCATCATGGACCTGCGCGAACAGACGTCCCCCCTCCTCGCGAGCTTGCGCCGCTCCGTGCCGCGCGGGGCGGCCGCCACCACTGTCCCGCTCGCCGAGCGGCTCGGCGCCATGACCGGCGCCGACCGGGATGCCGCGCTGCTCACCCTGGTCCGCGACTGCGCGGCGGCGGTGCTGGGCCACGTGGACGCCGCGGGCGTCCCGGCGGACGCGGCGTTCAAGGACCTTGGTGTCGACTCGTTGACCGCCGTCGAGCTGCGGAACCGGCTCGCCGCGGCGACCGGCGTCCGACTGCCCGCCACGCTCGCCTTCGACCATCCGACACCGAGGGCCATCGCGTCACGGCTGGACGAGGCGCTGGTCGGCGGCGCAGTCCCGGCCGCGGTTCCGGCGGCCGCCGCGTCCCGCGACGAGCCCCTCGCGATCGTCGGCATGGCCTGCCGCCTGCCCGGCGGCGTCGCCTCCCCGGGTGACCTGTGGCAGATGCTGGACAGTGGCGGCGACGCGGTCACCGGCTTCCCGGTCGACCGCGGCTGGGACCCTTCGGGCCTCACCGGCGGACCGGACGCGGATCGCGGCGGTTTCCTCTCCGACGCCGCCGACTTCGACGCCGCGTTCTTCGGGATCAGTCCGCGCGAGGCGCTGGCCATGGACCCGCAGCAGCGGATCCTGCTGGAGACGACGTGGGAGGCGTTCGAGAACGCGGGCATCGTGCCGGGCACGCTGCGCGGAAGCGACACCGGCGTGTTCATGGGGGCCTTCTCCTACGGGTACGGCGTCGGCGCCGACCTGGGCGGGTTCGGCTCGATCGGCGTGCAGCCCAGCGTCCTCACCGGCCGGATCTCGTACTTCTACGGGCTCCAGGGCCCGGCGTTCACCGTCGACACGGCGTGCTCGTCATCGCTCGTCGCGCTGCACCAGGCGGGGCACGCCCTGCGCCACGGTGAGTGCTCGCTCGCGCTGGTCGGCGGTGTCACCGTCATGGCGAACCCGGACGGATTCGTCGAGTTCGAACAGCAGGGCGGGCTCTCTCCCGACGGCCGCTGCCGCGCGTTCGCGGACGCCGCGAACGGCACCGGATGGGCGGAAGGCGCCGGTGTCCTGGTCGTGGAACGGCTTTCCGATGCGGAGCGCAACGGTCACACCGTTCTCGCGGTCGTCCGTGGTTCTGCGGTGAACCAGGACGGCGCGTCCAACGGCCTCTCCGCGCCGAACGGCCCGTCGCAGCAGCGCGTGATCCGGCAGGCCCTGGCGAACGCGGGGCTCGGCGCGGCGGATGTGGATGTGGTGGAGGCGCACGGGACGGGGACGGTTCTGGGGGATCCGATCGAGGCGCAGGCGGTTCTGGCGACGTATGGGCAGGGTCGTGAAGTTCCGTTGTTGTTGGGTTCGTTGAAGTCGAACATCGGTCATGCGCAGGCGGCGGCGGGTGTTGCTGGTGTCATCAAGATGGTGATGGCGATGCGGCGTGGGGTGGTGCCGCGGACGTTGCATGTGGATGAGCCGTCGTCACACGTGGACTGGACGGCCGGAGCTGTTGAGGTGGTCACCGAGGCGAGGCCGTGGCCGGAGTCCGGCCGGGTGCCGCGCGCGGGTGTGTCGTCGTTCGGGGTCAGTGGCACGAACGCGCATGTGGTGCTGGAGGGTGCGCCTGAGCCGTCTTCGGGTGCGGAGGCTTCCTCGGGTGGGGGGTTGGTGCCGTTGCCGGTGTCGGCGCGTACGGAGTCGAGTCTGGCGGTCCAGGTGGAGCGGCTGGGTGCGTACGTGCGGGGTGGGGCGGACCTGGGCGCGGTGGCGGATGGTCTGGTGCGTGGGCGTGCGGTGTTCGACCGTCGGGCGGTGTTGCTGGGGGAGAGCACGGTTGCCGGGGTGGCTGTGGAGGGGGCGCGGACGGTGTTCGTGTTTCCGGGGCAGGGCTCGCAGTGGGTGGGGATGGGCCGGGAGTTGATGGGCGTCTCGGAGGTGTTCGCGGCGCGGATGCGGGAGTGTGCGGCGGCGCTGGAGCCGTACACGGGGTGGGATGTGCTGGATGTGTTGGGTGAGGCGGTGGTGGCTGATCGGGTGGAGGTGTTGCAGCCCGCGTCGTGGGCGGTGGCGGTGAGTCTGGCCGCACTGTGGCAGGCGCATGGTGTCGTCCCGGATGCGGTGGTGGGGCATTCGCAGGGGGAGATCGCCGCGGCATGTGTGGCGGGAGCGTTGAGTCTGGAGGACGCCGCGCGGGTCGTGGCCTTGCGCAGCCAGACCATTGCCGCGCGGCTGGCCGGGCACGGGGCGATGGCGTCAATCGCCTTGCCCGCCAGTGCCGTTGAGGTGATGGAGGGGGTGTGGATCGCGGCGCGCAACGGTCCGGAATCCACCGTGGTCGCGGGCGATCCGGCGGCGGTGGAGCGGGTGCTGGCCCGGTATGAGGCTGCGGGTGTGCGGGTGCGCCGGATCGCGGTGGATTACGCCTCGCATACCCCGCACGTGGAAGCGATCCAGGACGAACTGGCCGACGTCTTAGGGGGGATCACCAGCAGCGCACCTGACATCTCCTGGTGGTCGACGGTGGACAGCGGCTGGGTGACCGAAGCGGTCGGCGACGACTACTGGTACCGCAACCTGCGTCAGCCGGTGGCGATGGACACGGCGGTCAGTGAGCTGGACGGTTCGCTGTTCATCGAGTGCAGCGCCCACCCGGTGCTGCTGCCCGCCCTGGACCAGGAGCGCACGGTCGCTTCCCTGCGTACCGATGACGGCGGCTGGGACCGGTTCCTGACCGCCCTCGCACAGGCCTGGACCCAGGGCGCGGACGTCGACTGGACCACCCTGATCGAGCCCGCCCAGCACCGCCTGTTGGACCTGCCCACCTACCCCTTCGACCACAAGCGGTACTGGCTGCAGCCCGCCCCGGTCGGCGGCGCGGGGATCGGGCATCCGTTCCTGTCGAGTGCGGCGGTGCTGCCGGGCAGCGACGGCGTGCTGCTCACGGGCCGGATCTCTCTGCGTACCCATCCCTGGCTGGCCGATCACACGGTGCAGGACACGGTGTTGCTGCCGGGCACGGCGTTGCTCGAACTCGTGGTGCGGGCCGGTGACGAGGTCGGCTGCGACACCATCGACGAGCTGGTCATCGAGACGCCACTCACCCTGCCCGTGACCGGTGCTGCCGATCTCACCGTCACCGTCGATCAGCCCGACACCACCGGACGCCGCCCAGTGAGCGTCCACGCACGCCCCGAAGGAACCGACACCTGGACCCGCCACGCCACCGGCACACTCACCACCAACATCGGCCCTGATCCCACCCATCCCGATTCCAGCACCGACACGTTCCTCCAGTGGCCCCCGCCCAACGCACAACCTGTCGACGTCACCACCTTCTACGACGAGCTCGCTGACGCCGGTTACGGCTATGGACCGGCGTTCCAGGGACTGCGCGCCGCCCGACAAGATGGCGACACCGTCTACGCGGACGTCACCCTCTCCGACGAGCAAGCCGCCGAGGCGACCCGCTATGCCCTGCACCCCGCCCTGCTCGACGCGGCCCTGCAAGCCGTCGCCTTCACCGTGCCGGACGACAGTGCCCCCGGCCTGCCGTTCGCGTGGACGGGGGCCCGGTTCGTCAGCGCCGGTCCCACCACGCTCCGAGTCGTGATCACCCGGGACGGGGACGAACTGAGCCTGCGCGCCGCCGACTCCACCGGCCAACTGGTCGCCGAGATCCGGACGATCCGCACCCGCCCGCTCTCCCCGCCCGCGGACACCGGCCTGATGCGCCTGGCCTGGACCGAGGTCGCCGTACCCGTGGACGTCCCCACGGGCGACGTGGACGTCATCACGCTGCACGCCGCTGCCGACGATGACCCGACGGCCGAGACACGCGCGCTGACGGCCCACTTGCTGGCGGCCCTGACCGGAACCGACCAGACCCTGCTCGTGCACACCACCGAGGGCCTCGCCACCGCCGCGGCCGCCGGGCTCCTGCGCGCCGCCCAGGCCGAGCAACCCGGCCGGTTCGTCCACGTCGAGACCGCGCCCGGAGTCACACTCGAACCCGAGCAGCAGCGCATCGCTGTCGCACTGGACGAGCCACGTCTTCGCCTGCGCCGCGGCCGGTTCGAGGCGGCCCGCCTCACCCGTGTGCCGGAACCGCTCATCGTGCCGGAGAGCGATACGTGGTTGATCCGACCGGCGCCCACGGGCACTCTCGACGGCCTCACCGCGGCCGATTCGGCGGAACCCTGGCGCCCGTTGGCGCCGACCGAGGTCCGGATCGGCGTACGTGCGGCGGGTCTCAACTTCCGTGACGTGCTGATCGCGCTCGGCACCTATCCCGGCCGGGGCGTTCTCGGCGGCGAGGCTGCGGGCGTCGTCCTGGAGACCGGCGCAGACGTTTCCGGCCTGACAGCGGGCGACCGCGTCTTCGGCCTCGTGGGGACCGGTTTCGGCCCCACGGTCATCGCCGACCACCGCATGCTGGGCCGGATGCCGGACGACTGGACGTTCCCGCAGGCG
This sequence comes from Streptomyces kanamyceticus, assembly GCF_008704495.1. Taxonomy (NCBI): domain Bacteria; kingdom Bacillati; phylum Actinomycetota; class Actinomycetes; order Kitasatosporales; family Streptomycetaceae; genus Streptomyces; species Streptomyces kanamyceticus. The sequence goes on along the minus strand of NZ_CP023699.1, from coordinate 543,920 downwards.
GCGTCGGTGGTGACGGTGTTCGCGACCGCCTGGTACGGCCTGGTCGACCTGGCCAAGCTGCGCCCCGGCGAGCAGGTCCTCATCCACGCTGCGGCCACCGGAGTCGGCGCGGCCGCCGTCCAGATCGCCCGCCACCTGGGCGCGGACGTGTACGCCACCGCCAGCACCCCCAAACAGCACCTGGTGGACCTGGCACCCACCCACATCGCCGACTCCCGCAGCACCGCGTTCGCCGACACCTTCCCCCCGGTCGACGTCGTACTCAACTCCCTCACCGGCGAACTCCTCGACACCTCCACCGCACTCCTCGCACCCGGCGGCCGGTTCATCGAAATGGGCAAGACCGACATCCGCCACCACGCCCAGCAGCCCTTCGACCTCATGGACGCGGGACCCGACCGACTCCAGCAGATCATCACCCAACTCCTCGACCTGTTCGCGAACGGCACACTGCACCCCCTACCGGTGATGGTTCACGACATACGTCAGGCCCGCGACGCGCTGGCGACCATGAGCCGAGGCGAACACGTCGGCAAGCTGGTGCTGACGGTCCCGCGGCCGCTCGACCCCGAGGGCGCCGTCATCATCACCGGCGGCTCCGGCACCCTCGCCGGAATCCTCGCCCGCCACCTCAACCACCCCCACACCTACCTCCTCTCCCGCACACCCCCGCCCGACACCACCCCCGGCACCCACCTGCCCTGCGACGTCAGCGACCCCACCCAACTCGCCACCGCCCTCGCCCAGATACCCGAACCCTCACCGGCGTCTTCCACACCGCCGCCGCCCTCGACGACGCCCTCCTCGACAACCTCACACCCCAACGCATCGACACCGTCCTCCAACCCAAAGCCGACGCCGCCTGGCACCTCCACCACCACACCCACACCCACGCCACCGACCTCGCCGCATTCGTCCTCTACTCGTCCGCTGCCGGTGTGTTGGGCACGCCAGGTCAGGGCAACTACGCGGCGGCGAACGCGTTCCTCGACGCACTCGCCGAACACCGCCGTACGCAGGGGCTGCCAGGCCTTTCGATCGCGTGGGGGCTGTGGGACCAGGCGAGCGGTCTGACCGGCGAGCTGACCGACGCCGACCGGCGCCGCATGCGTCAAGGCGGGGCGAGGGCACTCACCGCCGAGCAGGGCATGCGCATGTACGACGCCGCCGTTCATGCCGGAACGGGCAGTGTCGTCGCCGTGGCGGGTGAACTTCCTTCGGACATACCGCTGTTGCGCGGTCGCCGCAAACCGGTGGCCCGGCGGGGCGCCCGCAACGAGGTCGCGCGCCACACCGACCTGCTCACGCTCGTACGGCAGAAGGCGGCAGCCCTGCTGGGGCACGCGGGACCGGAGGACGTCCCGGAGGACGCGGCGTTCCGGCAGCTCGGCGTCGACTCGCTCATCGCGGTGCAACTGCGCAATGGCCTCAACGAAGCGACCGGTCTGCGGCTCTCCGCCACGCTCGTCTTCGACTATCCGACGCCGCGCGCGCTCGCAGGCCGCATCGGTGAACTCCTGTCCCCGGACGATCCGGCGGCCGCGGTACTCGCGCAACTCGACCGCCTTGAGGAACTGGTCGCGGACGTCGACCCGGGTGATCGCAGGAACGACTCGATCGGGCCCCGCATCGGCGCCCTGTTCGAGCGCTGGCAGCGGGTGGGCCGCCCGGCCGTACCGGCGGACGTGTTGTCCGAGGACGCGACCGCGGACGAGATCTTCGACCTCATCGACCGGGAGCTGCGCACAGCCCCGACCAAGAAAGGGAGGTGACACATGCAGACCAAGATCCTGCGGCAGCGCGACATCAAGCAGATTCTCTCCGTGGTCGGCCGCGACGCGATCATGGACCGGCTGATCGACGACCTGCACAACGGCTTCGCCGCACTGGGCCGTGGAGAGCTCGCCGAGGCGCCACCACGCAGTGGATTCGCCCGCGGCGGCGAAGTGCCCGGCGTCATCGAGTTCATGCCGTACCGGGTGCCCGGTGTCGCCGTGACCATGAAGACGATCTCGTACAGTCCGCACAACTACCGGCGATTCCGGCTGCCGACGGTCGTCGGTACGGTGTCGCGCCTGGACGACGACAGCGGGAGCCTGATCGCGTTCGCCGACGCGGCCGTGATCACCGCGATGCGGACCGGCGCGGTCTCGGCGATCGCGAGCCGACTCCTCGCCAGGCCCGACAGCGCCACGCTCGCACTGATCGGCGCGGGCGCGCAGGCGGTGACCCAGGCGCACGCGCTCAGCAGGGTCCTGCCGATCGAGCGGATCCTGGTCAGCGACACCGACCCGGACCACGCGGAGTCCTTCGCGGGCCGCGTCGCGTTCCTCGGCCTCACGGTTGATGTCACCGGTCCCGCGGCGGCGGTCGCCGCCGCGGACGTCCTGAGCACCGTCACCTCGGTGCCCGCGGGCGAAGGCCCCGTGCTGCCTGCCGGGCCGCGACTGCCGCACCTGCACGTGAACGCGACGGGCGCCGACGAGCCGGGCAAGACCGAGTTGCCGAGACCTCTGCTGGACGACGCGTTCATCTGCGTCGACCACCCCGGACAGGCCCGCGCGGAAGGCGAGTTCCAGCAACTGCCGGACCGTGACCTTGGCCCGTCCCTCGCGAGCTTGTGCGCGGCGCCGAGCAGCGCGACGGCGCACGTCGACAGCCTGAGCGTCCTCGACTCCACCGGCAGCGCGTTCGCCGACCACATCGCGTTCGACGTGCTGCTCGGCTTCGCGGACGAGCTCGGTCTCGGCCGAAAGGCCGCGATCGGAGCGGCGCCGGAGGACGTACTCGACCCGTACTCGCTGCCGTGGTGAGGCCAGGGGAAGGAGAGGGCATGGCGCACCGGATCCTCGTGCTCGGCGCGGGAGTGATGGGCACCGGCATCACCACGCTCGCGCTGCGCCACGGCGTCCACGTGACGCTCGTCGACACCTCCGACGCGATCCTCGTGGCGGCGCGGACGCGGATAGCCGCCGAGCTGCGGATGGCACAGCTCGTGGCCGGGCCCGCCGAGGCCGACCCCGGCGTCCTTGAGACGACGACGTCGGTGCTGCCCGCGATCGGCATGGCCGACGCGGTGATCGAAGCCGTCGTCGAGGACGCCGTGGTCAAGGCGGACGTGCTCGCCACGGTCTCGGCGGCGGCGCCGCCCGGCACCCCGATCATCACCAACACGTCGTCGATCCCGGTCGACGAGCTGGCCGACGCCGTGGCACGGCCGGAGAACCTGCTCGGCACGCACTTCATGAACCCGTCGTACGTGATCCCCACGGTCGAGGTGATCCGCGGGCCCCGCAGCGGCGAACCGGCCATGGCCGCCGTCGCGGACCTCCTCGCGGTGCTCGGCCGCAAGCCGATCGTCGTCCGGGACGCGCCCGGCTTCGTCACGAGCCGGTTGCTCCATCCGATGATCAACGACGCGGCGCGGATCGTGCAGGAGGGCACCGCCTCCACCGAGGACGTCGACGCGCTCATGACGGGCTGCCTCGGCCATCCGACAGGGCCGCTGCGCACCGCGGACCTGATCGGCATCGACAACCTCGTCGACGCGCTGTGGGTGTTGCACAAGCGCACCGGCGACGACCGCAGCCGCCCCTGCGACCTGCTGCTCGGCAAGGTCCGCGACGGGCACCACGGCCGGAAGACCGGGCGTGGCTTCTACGACTACGAAGAGGTGTTCCGGTGACAGTCCCCGTCAAGGACGATCCCGTCGCGCGTGAGCTGGTCGCGTTCCTGGAGACGAAGACCAGGTCGGACTGGTCGGTGGAGCGCGACCTGTTCGCGGAGGGCGGCCTGTCGTCGCTGTTCGCGCTGGAGTTGGTGGTGTTCCTGGAGAAGACGTTCGGCGTGGAGATCGGGGGCCCGGACCTTCAGTTGGTGAACTTCCGGACCGTCGTGTCCATGGTCGAACTCGTCCACCGGCTGCGGGGCGAGGGTGCCTGAGCGCGACGCGCTGCTGACCGGCCTCGTCGGTGACCGGGCCGCAGGCTGGGACACGTCGGGCGAGCTGCCCCGCGACCTGCTCGTCCGCCTCGGCGCCGACGGCCTGCTCTGCGCGGAGGCCGCCGTCGAGCACGGCGGTCTGGGCCTCGGCAGCCGCGAGAACGGCCAGTTCACCGCGCACGTCGGCAGCCTCTGCAGTTCGCTGCGCAGCGTCATGACGTCGCAGGGGATGGCCGCGTGGACCGTGCGGCGGCTCGGCGACACCGGCCAGCGGTCGACGTACCTGAAGGAGCTGACCAGCGGGAAGCTCGCGGCGGTCGGCTTCAGCGAGCGCCAGGCGGGCAGCGATCTGTCGGCGATGCGCACGCGGGTGCGGATCGAGGGGGACACCGCGGTCGTCGACGGCCACAAGGTGTGGACCACCGCGGCCGCGTACGCGGACCACCTGGTCGTCTTCGGCCTCCAGGAGGACGGTTCCGGCGCGGCGGTGGTCGTGCCGGCCGACACCGCGGGCGTACGCGTCGAGCGTGTCCCGAATCCGTCGGGATGCCGTGCCGCGGGCCACGCCGACCTGCACCTCGACGGTGTGCGGGTGCCGGTGGGCGCGGTCCTGGCCGGGTCCGGGGCGTCGCTGCCGATGCTCGTCGCGGCGGCGCTCGCGTACGGGCGCAAGTCGGTCGCCTGGGGCTGCGTCGGGATTCTGCGGGCCTGCCGAGTCGCCGCGACGGCCCATGCTCGGACCCGGGAGCAATTCGGCCGACCGCTCGCCGACCATCAACTCGTCGCCGGGCACCTCGCCGACCTGTGGACCGCCGAACAGGTCGCGACGCGCGTGTGCGAGTACGCGAGCGACCGCTGGGACGAGGGCTCGCCCGACGCGGTGACCGCGACGGTCCTGGCCAAGCACGTCGCGGCGGAACGTGCCGCCGCGGGCGCCGCCACCGCCGCGCAGGTGCTCGCGTCGGCGGGCGCGACCGAGGGCCACGTCGTCGAGCGGGCGTACCGCGACGCGAAGCTCATGGAAATCATCGAGGGCAGCAGCGAGATGTGCCGGATGATGCTGGCGCGCCACGCGCTGGCGCTCCCGGCGTGAGAGGACGGCCATGACCACCACGACCATCGTCAAGTGCCTGGTCTGGGACTTGGACAACACCTTGTGGCGGGGCACCGTGCTTGAGGGCGACGAGGTGGTGCTCACGGACGAGATCCGCGAGGTGATCAGCACGCTCGACGGCCGGGGCATCCTCCAGGCGGTGGCAAGCAAGAACGACCACGACGTCGCCTGGCAGCACCTGGAACGGCTCGGCGTGGCCGAGTACTTCGTGCTGCCGCGCATCGGGTGGGGGCCGAAGTCGCAGTCCGTCCGCGAGATCGCCGAAGGCCTGAACTTCGCCCCCGCCACCCTCGCGTTCGTCGACGACCAGCCCGCCGAGCGTGCCGAGGTCGCGTTCCACCTGCCCGAGGTGCGGTGCTACCCGGCCGAGCAGGTGACCGCGCTCCCGGCACTGCCGGAGTTCCGCCCGGCCGCTTCCACGGTCGATTCGCGCCGACGTCGCCTGATGTACCAGGCCGGATTCGCGCGCGACCAGGCCAGGGAGACGTACTCCGGTCCCGACGAGGACTTCCTGCGCTCCCTGGACCTGTACATGACGATCGCGCCCGCGGGCCACGAAGAGCTCACCCGCGTCGAGGAGTTGACCCTGCGGACCAGTCAGATGAACGCGACCGGCGTGCACTACTCCGACGCCGAACTGCGCGCGCTGCTCGCCGACCCGGCGCACGAGGTCCTCGTCGTCACCATGGGCGACCGCTTCGGCCCGCACGGCGCCGTCGGCATCGTCCTGCTGGAGAAGACGCCGCGGGTGTGGCACCTGAAGCTGCTCGCGACGTCCTGCCGGGTCGTGTCGTTCGGTGCCGGTGCGACGATCCTCGACTGGCTCACGGACCGGGCCGCCCGGGCCGGGACGCATCTGGTGGCGGACTTCCGGCGTACGGAACGCAACCGCCTGATGGAGGTCGCCTACCGGTTCGCCGGTTTCGCGGAGACGAGCTGTGCCTGCGTGTCCGCGCTGGGCGAGGCGGCCGGCCGCGTCGAGCGCCTGCATCTGGAGCCCTCGCCGCGCCCCACGCCGAAGACGCTGACGCTGACCGCCGCCGACGGCATTCCGTTCACCGCTTCCGCAGCAAGGTGATGCCGTCGGCCGTCGTGAGCATCGCCAGATCCACCCGATCGTCGTCGCGCAGCGCCGCGTTGAGCGCGCGGACCGCGAGCGTGTCCGGGTCCCGCGCCGTGTCGTCGGCCACCCGCCCGAGGAACAGCGTGTTGTCGACGACGATCAGGCCGCCACCGCGCACCAGCGGCAACACCGCCTCGTAGTACGCCGGATAGCCCGCCTTGTCCGCGTCGATGAAGACGACGTCGAACGATCCCGGCCCCGCGCCCGCCTCGTCGAGCAGCCCGCGAGCACGTCCCGGGCGTCGCCGACCCGTACGTCGATCCGGTCGGCCACCCCGGCACGCTCCCAGTGCGGCCTGCCCACCTCCGGCCACTTCGCTGTCACGTCGCACGTCACCACCCGGCCCCCCGGCGGCAATCCACGGGCCAGGCAGAGCGTGCTGTAACCGGTGTACGTCCCGATCTCGAGCACCTGCCGCGTGCCGGTCAACAGCACCAGGAACTCGAGGAGTTGACCCTCCTCGGCCTGTACCGGCAGGACGCTGCCACCCGGCAGCCCGGCCGTCTCCGCGCGCAAGCGGCTCAGCACCTCGTCGTCGCGCAGCGAGACCTTGCGGACGTAAGCGAGCAGCGCGTCGGACATCGTCACCTGATTCGCCATGTGCTCTCCAGCTGGTGGGTCGCCATCTGTCGGATCGCCATCTGTCGGATCGCCATCTGTCGGGTCGCAGCGAGCGAGCTACGTGCGTTTCGCGGTGGGCACGACGAAGCGGTGGAAGACCAGATCGCGCAGGACGTCGTCGCCGCCTTCGATGATCGAGGCGTGCCGGACGTCCCGCAGCAGCTTGCCGATCGGCACGTCGTGCGTGTATCCGATGCCGCCGAACATCTCCGACGCGGTGGAGGCGATCTGCCAGGCGGTCTGCCCGCAGAACATCTTCGCGGTCAGCGCCGACTTCTGGGCGCCCTGCCGCAGCAGCGTCCTGGCGGCGTCCGGCCTGGCCGCCGTCGCGTCGTAGGTGCGCGCCGCCGCCAGACACTGGTTCGCCATCACCTCGATCTGCATCTCGAACTGGCCGAGCCGCCCGGCGAACACCGCGTCGTTGACGAGCGGAGCGCCCTTGAGCGACTTCGTCTTCGCGTACTCCATGCACAGGTCGCGGATCCTGCGCGCGACGCCGAGCGCGGTGGCGGCGATCAGGATCCGGCTGGCGTTGAGCCCGATCTCAAGGAGGCGAAGACCGTGGCCGTCCAGCGCGTTCCCGGCGGGCACGTGGCAGTCGGAGAACGACACTTGGTACGTCGCCGAGGCGCGCAGTCCGATGACGTCCCAGCGCTTGTCGATCCGCAGTCCCGGCGCGTCCCGCTCCACGGCGACCGCCAGATACCGGGTCGGGTTCTCCGCCGAGCGCGCGATGACGACGAGGAACTGCGCGAAGTCGGTGCTGGTGGAGAAGGCCTTGGTGCCGTCGAGCACGAGTCCTTCGCCGTCGCGGCGCACCACGGTGGAGATCTTGGCCAGCTCGCTGCCCGCCTCGTGCTCGCTGCCCAGCGTGGCGCAGAAGCCCCGATGAGCCACGAGGGGGTCGAGGAGCTTCTCCTTCAGCTCCGCACTGCCGTACCAACTGACCATGCTGGTGGTCAGGATGGGCAGGAACAGGGTGAACGCCACTCCGGCGTCCCCGTAGGCGAGTTCGGAGACGATCCGCACGCTGTCTTCGAGACCGAGCCCGAGGCCGCCGTGCTCCTCGGGAACCCACCAGTTCATCAGGCCCGTCTCCGCGAACCGCTCGTACAACGCCAGCGGCGCGTCCGCCAGCGAGTCCAGGTGGGTTTCCCTGCCCAGGACTTCCTGGGCGACGAACTTCCGCACGGTGTCGAGGTGTTCGGGCTCACTCACCGCTGTTGTCCTTTCTGGAAAAGGTCGATCCGGTCGAGCTTGCGGGCCCTGAGGTCGGGGTCACGCACTCCCATGCCGGGACGGTCGGCGAGGCACAGCACGCCGACCTTGCCGTGGTGGCTGTTGCCCGCCACGGCGTGGGTGGCGTCGCCGACGGCGTCGAGGGGATAGGCCCGCGAGAGCACCGGGTGGATGCTGCCCCGTACGACGAGGTCGTTGGCGGCCCAGGCCTCGCGGTAGTTCGCCATGTGTGACCCGATGATGCGCTTGACGTGCATCCACAGGTGCCGGTTGTCGTAGCTGTGCTGGTAGCCGGTGGTCGAGGCGCAGGTGACCACGCTCCCGCCACGGGCGGTGATCATGACGCTGACGCCGAAGGTGTCCCGGCCCGGGTGTTCGATGACGATGCTCGGGTCGTCCCCCGCGAGATTGCGGACGGCGCTGCGGAAGCGGCTCCACTCGCTGAGGCGCGGCTTGTCCTGCTCGTCCCAGAAGGTGAAGTCCTCCGCGGCGCGGTCGATGACGAGCTCCGCGCCCATCCGGCGGCACAGGTCGGCCTTGGCCTGCGAGGACACCACGCAGACGGGGATCGCGCCGCCGTTGAGGGCCAGTTGGGTCGCGTACGCGCCGACACCGCCCGCGGCACCCCAGATCAGGACGCGTTCGCCCTGCTTCATGTCCGCCCCGTGGTGGGAGACCAGCTGACGGTACGCGGTGGAGAGCGCGACCCCCAGGGAGGCGGCCTCCTCCCAGGTGAGATGGGCGGGCTTCGGCATCAGCTGGTTCGCCTTGACCAGGGAGAGCTCGGCGAGGCCGCCGAAGTTCGTTTCGTACCCCCAGACCCGCTGTCCGGGGTCGAGCAGCGTGTCGTCGTGCCCGCCCGGCGTCTGCAGGTCCGGCTGCAGACAGTGCGCGACGACCTCGTCGCCCGGCTTCCATTCGCGTACGCCGGGTCCGGTGCGCAGCACGACTCCGGAAAGGTCGGAGCCGAGCACGTGGTAGGGCAGGTCGTGCCGGGCCGCTTCCGGGGAGGTCCGGCCGAGCGTGCGCAGGAACCGGAAGGTGGAGACCGGTTCGAACAGCGCGGACCACACGGTGTTGTAGTTGATGGAGCTGGCCATGGTGGCGATGAGGACCTCGCCGTGGTCCAGCTCAGGGTGGCGACCTCCTGAACGTGGACCGTCTTGCGGGGGTCCCGGCTCTCGACGGGCGTTCCCGCGAGAGCCTGCTGGTCCGCCGCGAGGACGACGGCGGCGCGGTATTCGGCGGGGACGTCGCAGGCGGCGATGGCCCCCGGGTCGTCGGTGGCCGCGGCGTCGCGGAGGTGACTCATCGGCTGGTCCTTGTCTGCCGGTGGGGCGAGCTGTGGGCGACGGGGGAGAGGGTGATGACCGGTCCTGGCGCACCGTCCGCAGGGCCCACGGCGACGTCGCTCGCGTCGGCGTGCAGGGCGCGGATCACGGCGAGGACGCCGTCCGCGCCGAGAAAGGTCCGCCCTGTCCCGGCCGCTCCGCAGGTGAAGCGCGTCGAGGGCTGAGGAGTGCCGCTCCACGCCGTACGGACGTGGGCGAGCGGGTTCAGGCCGTGGGCGCGGGCGACCGAGTCACGGCTCAGGGCGAGGAGGAAGGCGCCCTCCGCGATGTGCTCGGGGTCGATGCCCATGACGTGCGCGAACTCCGGCCGTGCCGTGGCGCTGACACCGAGGACGAGTGCCATGTCCACGTCGCCGCGGGCCAGTTGCCGGGCCGCGGTGTGCACGGCGGTGAGTCCGCTGGTGGCGCCCGTGTCCACCAGCATGGTGGGGCCGCCGAGGTCGTGGCGGTTGGCGATGCGCGCCGGGATGATGTTGGGCAGGATGCCCGGCAACGTGTCCTTGGTGGTCGGCGGGGTCGTGGACCTGAGCTCGTCGAGCCAGTCGGTGAACGCCGCGTGGTCGGGACCGTCGAGGAGGCCGTCCAGCTCGGCGGCGTGGCAGCGCACCAGGTGGTCCATCGCGGACGGCGGCGGACCGCCCGCGGCGGCGAAGACTCCGGTGGTGGCGCGCACGGGGTCCCACAACTCGCCGTGCTCGGCGCTGAACAGGGACGCCACGCGCAGGGCCATGAGCTGGCCCGCGTCGGTGGACCGCACCGTGGGTGGCGGCAGCCGGACGTCCGGGAACGGCGGTGCCGGATAGCGGGGCCCGAACGTCCGCGGTCCCGGGGCACGGCCGTCGCGCACCAGCCGTGCCACCGCCGCGGGGTCCGGGTCGCCGGGCAGGTGGGCGGTCCAGGCGAGGAGGACCACCGGGTCGGTCTCCGGGGGCGGGACGTGCCGGACGCGTGGGACGGGGGCCCGGTCGGCTACCAGCAGATGGGCGTTGGTGCCGCCGAACCCGAAGGCGGAGACGCCCGCGACGCGGGGGCGCGGGCCGCCCTCGTGCCACGGGACCGCGTCGACGGGAACGCGTACCCCGTCGCCGTTCTCTGCCGTGAGACCGGGCTCGATGAAGCGGCGCTGCGCCGGTATCGCGCCCTCCCGCAGTGCCGTGAGGGCCTGGACGACCGAGACCACGCCGGAGCTCCAACCGGTGTGGCCGAGCAGCGACTTGTTGGATCCGCACCAGAGGCCGCCGGGGTCGGTGGCCTCGGCCAGGGTCTTGAGTTCCACGGCGTCGCCGACCGCGGTGCCCGTGCCGTGCGCGATCACCCAGTCGATGTCGTCGGCGGTCAGTCCGGCGTGCCGCCAGGCGCGGTCGAGGCACCGGCGCTGCCCCTTCGGGTTGGGGGCGTAGATCGCCGTGCCCCTGCCGTCCGAGGATCCGCCGAACCCCACGAGGACGCCGAGCACGGCGTCACCGTCCTCGACGGCCCGCCCCAGGCGCTTGAGCGCGACGATGCCCGCGCCGTCGGAGAACAGGGTTCCGTCCGCCCCGCGGTCGAAGGCACGCACGTCCCCGCCGGTGCTCAGCCCGCGCAGTTTGGAGAAGGTGACGTTGTAGCGCGGCGTCACGCCCGACACCCCGCCGCAGTAGGCGACGTCGCAGTCACCGGCCAGCAGACTCGCGACGCCGAGGCCGATCGCGTAGAGCGAGGATGAGCAGGCGGCGTCCACCACGGCGAACTCGCAGTCGGCGGGCAGCAGTCCGGCGGCCGCGGCCCGCGCGACACGGTCGGGCAGCGTGTCCACCGGCCGCCCGGCGCCGTGCCCGTGGTGGCGCCCCAGCAGGGCGCGCAGCCGTTCCGCCGCCTCGGCGCGCCGGACGGGATCGTCCCCGTGCAGGCGCTCGGCGGTGTGCAGGGCGACGGACTCGGCCAGGGTCGCCTCGTCGGTGCGCTGCCCGACGAGGGTGCTGCTGCCGACGTAGTAGGCGTACCGGTCGGTGTCGCGGGCGGTGACGGTGTCCCGTGCCCGCAGGAGGCAGTGCCGCAGCCAGACCGGGTTCTGGTCGGCGGCCGAGAAGGTGCCCGCCGCGATCTCCTCGGCGAGGCGGGGGTGGGGCCGGAAGTCGTGCAGGAAGCCCGAGGTGCGTACGTAGGCGCGGTCCTCGGCGGCGGGGTCGGGGGACCAGAAGGAGTCCAGCGGGAAGCGGTCCCCAGGCTCCTCGAACACGGGCCGGTCCCCGCTCAGCAGCTTCCACAGCTCGTCCGTGTCGCAGGCTCCCGGGACCGCGATGCCCATCCCCACCACGGCGACGGTGTCCGCGTGTGTGCCCGCGTCGTCCGGGCTGCCGGAGGTCACGACGCGCTCACCGCTGTTCGGCGCCCGTGGTGGCGCCCTCGCGCAGCAGGCCGGTGATGTACAGGGCCAGACCGGCGACCGTGGCATACGTTCCCGCGGTGGCGTCGTGGACCCTGTCCTGCAAGTCGAAGCGTCGCAACGCGCGTTCCTGCAGTTCGGTCATCGCCAGGGAATCGACTCCGAGATCGGCCTGGAAGTCGGCGTCGGCGGTGACCACGTCCAACGGATACTCGAGGATCTCGGCGCACACCGCGCGTACTCCTTCGAGGACCTCCGCATCGGCCGCGGCGGTCGGCGTCGGCTCCCCGGCCGCGGCCGACGGCTGGGCGGTCCGCAGCCGGGCGGACAGATCGGACGTGTCCATGGCCTCGCGGAGCGGTGCCAGGGTCACCGCACGGGGCAGTGACCCGGACACGATCCGGGTGAGGACGTCCAGCGCGCCGCACTCCACGAAGGTCGTGACCCCCTCGGCGTTCAGCGCGCGCACGGCGTCGTGGAAGCGCACCGGACGGGTCATGTCGGCCACCATCAGATCGACGACGTCGTCCCGCGCGGTCAGGAAGCGGCCCAGGCCATGGGAGTAGAAGAAGCGCTCGCGGGGCGCGGACATCCGCACGTTCCGCATCGTCCTCGCATAGAGGGCACTCGCGTCGGCCAACTGCGGCACGTGGAAGGGGCCGGGGACATGCAGCCGGGACGTGCGGATCTCCGCCTCTCGTGCCAGCTGCCGTACCTTGACCAAGTCCGCCTCGGTGCCGCTGATCACCGTCTGGCTCGGCGCGTTCCGCGCCGACACGGCCGACGCCTCGGCCTTCGCCGAAGCGATCAGCTCCTCGGCACGGGCCGTGTCCGCGTTCACCGCCAGCATCCCGCCCTCGGGCGGCGGCGCCTTGCGCAGGGTGGCGTGCCGTTCACAGACCGCCCTGGCGGCCTCGCCGGGGGTGAACACCCCGGCGACGGCCAGCGCGCCGAACTCCCCGAGACTGTGCCCGACGACATGATCGGGACGCATCTCGTACCGGGACTCCAGGAGCTCCGCCAGGGCGATGGACGTCGCAAGGATGGCCACGTCGAGCCGCTCGTGATCGGACTCGAGCAGCTGTGCCAGGGCCGGGGCGTCAGGCGAGAACAACAGAGGCTGCACCGGCTCGAGTTGGAACTCGGCGGTCACCGCGTCGATCTCCGCGACACGGGCCGATATCCGGTCGGCGTCCGCGCCGATACCGGCGAAGACACCCGGCACGTACGACCCTTGGCCGGGGAAGAGGAACGCCACCCCACTGGTCATGTCATCGTCCTTTCGTCGGGATGGCCCGAGCCGGCCGCACCCGGCCGGCTCGGGCCGACACTTCTCCTGCCGGACAGGGGGAACCGTGGAACGTGTCGCTGGACATGCTGAGTCGGATGAGACAGGCACGATCAGCTGGCGGGTGCCTTACCGCAGGACGAGGAGACGCGCACGACCGCCGCGCTCAGGGCGTGCGCGGAACCGACATGACAAGCGGAATTCCCCCATACGGGAACGCCCTGAGCATAAAGAGGCGGCCGTTGACCCGTCAGCCCCCTAAGGAGCCGATGCACACCCCCTAGATCGCCGTGGAGCATGTCTCTAGGGGGGCCTCGGGCCTCGGTAATGGTCCCCCTTCGTCCTCAAGGAACGAGGAACTGCCCGCGGCCGTAGCCGCCGTGGCCCGCGTCACCACCTGAACCCGCGCCGCTGATGTCCGAGAGCGCCGAAGGCGGTGCCACTGACCTGCCGCACGGGAGGGGCGCCGGGCGAAGGCGCGTGTCGGCGGGCGGTAACTGGTGGAGAATGCCTGGATGTTAGGCACCATTCCGCAGTACACGGACCTCTTCGTCGGGCGCGCGGGAGAGCGGGAGAGACTGCTCTCGACGATCACCACGCACCGGTTGACCACCCTCACCGGCCTCGGGGGAGTGGGCAAGAGCCGCCTTGCCGCGTACACCCTGAGCTCCCTGTCCGGCCGGGAGGCCGAGGCGCTCGGCGAGGTCCGGTGGGCCGATCTGGGTGTCCTGCCGGACGCCCGGCGGCTGGTCGGGACCGTGGCGGACGCCGTCGGGTTCGCGGACCACACGCACGGCAAACCAGTCGAAGCGCTGTGCGGCTGGCTGTCCGACCGGCGCGTGCTGCTGGTCCTCGACTCCTGCGAGCACCTGGTGCCGGCCTGCCGCGATCTGCTCGCCGAACTCCTCACGGGCTGTCCCCGCCTCACGGTCCTGCTCACCAGCAGGCAGCGGCTCGAGACGCCCGCGGAAGCCGTCATCGAGATCGACCCCCTGCCGCACGGCGACGACGCCTTCGCCCTCTTCGTCGACCGTGCCGTCGCCGTGGCTCCCGCGCTGCGGGTGCGCAGCGCACAGCAGAACGAGGACGCCAAGGAGATCTGCCGACTGCTCGACGGCGTCCCCCTCGCCCTGGAGCTCGCCTCCGCACAACTGATGCACCACACCCTCGCAGAGTTGCGCCGTCGGCTGCGCTCACAGCGGACGGCGCTGTCGGCCGCCGCGCCCACCTGGCCCCGGCGTCACCGCTCGCTGCACACGGCCATGGGGTGGAGCCACGAACTGTGCGAGCCGCTGGAGAGGCTGCTGTGGGCACGCCTCTCGGTCTTCCGGGGAACTTTCGACGAGGACGCCGCCCGCAGCATCTGCTCGGGGGGACCGCTGTCCGCGGCGGCGGTCGGCACCGCGCTCAAGGGGCTGACGGCCAAGTCCGTGCTCAGCCGCCGCCCGGACGGCAGGCTGCACCTGTTGGAGAGCGTGCGCGAGTACGGCTGGATGTGGCTCGGCGAGCTGCGGCAGCGCGAAGCCGTCCAGGCTCGGCACGCCGAGCACTTCCTCGCACTGGCCCGGTCCGCCGACGCCGGCTGGCTCGGAGCCGACCAGGTCACCTGGTACCAGACGATCGACGCGGCCCACACCGACCTGTGCGCCGCGCTGGACCATCTCGTCGACACCGCACCCGGGCGGGCGGCCGAACTGGCGGGTCTGGTCGGCTTCTTCTGGAGCTGCTGCGGTCACCTCCGCGAAGCACGTGCCTACCTCACCCAGGTCCTGCCGCTGTCGCGGTCCCACACCCCGGAGCGGGCCAGGGCCCAGTGGGCGCTGGGCGTGGCCACCCTCTTGCAGGGAGATCACGGGGTGGCCGCGGGCATCGGGCGCCGCTGCGCGCGCGACGCGGCACGCTCGAACGACAGCGAAGGACGGCTGGCGGCCGCCTACTTACTGGGCATCACCCACCTGCTCTGCGGCCGGGCGGAGGAGGCGTACGCCGCCGTCGTCGAGGCTTTCCGGCAGATGCCCTCGGCGGCGGACACCTCGCCCGCGGCGCCCGATGCCTCGCCCTCGGTGCTGCGGTGTCACCTCGTGGAGGTGTTCGCCCTGACCGGTCTCGGCCGACTGGCCGAGGCGGAGCGGAAGGCCATCTCCCTGCGGGCCGACTGCGTGGCGCGCGAGGAGTGCTGGACGACGGCCTACACCGACTACCAGTTGGCCCTCATCGCCCTCACCCAGGGCGAACCGGCCCGAGCCACCGAGCACGCCCGCGACATGCTGGCGGGCAAACGGCGGCTCGGGGACAGCTTCGGCGTGGCCCTCGGCCTGGACCTGCTGGCCGCGGCGACCGCGGCCCAGGGCCGTGGAGAGACGGCCGCGCTGGTGTCCGGGGCCGGTGAATCGTGCTGGCGCTCGGTGGGGCACACCCAACGGGGCATGCCCGAGCTGCGGGAGGTGCGCGAGGCCTGCTGGCGGACAGCCCGTGCGGCCATCGGCGAAGCGCTCTTCGAGCGGGCTTTCCGGCGCGGAATGGAGGCGGAGCCCGGATCCGTCGTCGCCCTCGCGGTCGAGAGGAGACTGCCCGACGACGTGAGCACCTCAGATGTTTCTTGATTGCTCAACGGGGGCTCTGGGAGCGGTGTGTACCGTGCGCAGGGCCCCTTCGGCATGGGAGAGAGTGTGAGTGACGGACTGACGTGGCTGGCGAACAGCGACGTGACGTGGGCGGGGTACTGCGTGACACTGGCCCGCGGGCTGGAGCCGGATGAGCTGGTGCGGCGCCTGGCGCGGGGTGAGCCGGGTCTGTTGGGTGAGTACACGGGCGGGACGCTGGAGGATTTCCTGCGGCGCAAGGATGCGCCCGCGCAGACGGCGGTGCGGTACGGCTCCGCTGAGGGGCTGTCCTTCGCGGTGGCATACGGGGACTGGCCGGGGTGTACGGGGCCGGGGTTCACCGTCGGTCTCTCCAAGGGGACGCACATCTTCCAGCTCTACTACGAGAGTGAGAATCCAAAGGCGCCGCCACCCTCATTCTCCTATTTCCACCAGGAGACGTACATGTGCGGTTTCGATCTGTGTTCGTTCCCGGATGTGGGCGGTACGGCGCCGGAGCTGATCAGGGCTGGTCCAAAGTCGTTTGCGCTTGGTGTAGTTGCTGGTCCCTTAGGGCTTCGGAGTAGTCGCGTGATGTCCGGTTCGTGACCATGCGAGGCCGAGGGTGGCGAGGGGGGCGGTTCACGTCGCGTGCGCCGCCTGGAAGTCCGGCTCCGGGCAAGGCGGTTCACCTGCTCGTGCACCGCATGCTCGCACCGGACGTTCGCCGAGCAGATACCGGCGCTGACACGCCGCTGCGCACGGCGGACCGAATCCCTGACGGCGATGCTCACGGATGTAGCCCTGTTCCTGGGCGGCCGACCGGGCGCCCGGTTCTCCATAACCTGCGCGGAATGGCTTATTTCGGAGAAGGCAGGCCTTCCCGGCGGCGCCACACTCATCCTGGTCCGGTCCGGCGGCAGTTGCGTTCTGTCGTGCCGCCCGCGCGGAGCCGAAGATCCCAGCACACTCGCCTCAGAGAGAGGATCGCCATGCGCGTCAAGAGAGTGATCGCTTCCTCGGCGGCCGCTGCCGCCCTGGTCACTGCGGGGCTGGCGGCGACGGCCGCGCCCGCCGAAGCGGCCTGGACCTGCCCCTCCACCAAGCTGTGTGCCTACCTCAACCTCAACGGTGTCGGAGACCCGGGAGAGGTGGCCGGGAACAACACCAACCTCAAGCAGTACGCGAAGTTCGCCGGTGCCGAGTCCCTCTACAACCACGGCACCCAGTGCGCCGTGACGGTCTACAGCGAACTGAACTACGGCGGACGGTCCTACCGAATGCTGCGCGGAGACAAGGTGAACCTGAACGGCACGGCCTTCTGGCACCACACGTACTCGAACCAGTGGTGTGTGTGACCCGTTCCAGGCTGCTGCTCCTGATGGCGGCGGGCTGGCTGGCGGCTGGCTGTGCTTCGGCGCCGGTCCGCCAGTCGCCGCCCGCTGACTCCCCGCCCGTCCCTCTGCGCGGCGTGGCACAGTTCTCCGCGCCGGAGTCCCGGCTGCTGCACGAGGCGGAGGAGCGGCGAGTCCGCGCCTGTATGCGGCAGCGGGGGATGCGCTACGTCGAGGTGCCGACCGGGCCGGGGACCGAGCCTGCCAACCCGTACGGACTTCTCACCCCTGAAGTGGCCCGGCAGGACGGGTACGGGATGGTCTCCTCCGCTCTTTCCGGGGCAGCGACTACCGACGACGTCTACGCCCGCGCGACGCGGGACCTGTCCGTACGCGAGCGCGCACGCTGGCTCGCAGCGGTCGAGGGCACCAAGGAAGGTCGGCGTCGGCTGCGGCTGCCGGACGGCGCGACCTTGACCTATCCGACCGACGGATGTGTCGCCGAGGCCCAGCGGCAGTTGTACGGTGCGACCTGGCGGCAGACCTCGGCACGTGTGCAAGGGCTCGTCAACCTGGTGCTGGCGGGCGTCGAGAGCAGTTCCCGCTATGTGGCCGCCGAACGCGACTGGTCCGCCTGCATGCGCGCGACCGGCCGACCGTACGATTCCCTCCGCGCACCGGCCAAGGACATTCAGGACAGCCTGAACGCCTCGTCCGGCACCCGGAAGGACCTGCTCCGCATCGGTGCGCACGAGCAGGCCCTGGCTGTTGAGGACGCGCGGTGCCAGCGACGAATCCGTTTCGCCGAGCGGGTGCGCACGGTCCAGCGCGCCGTCGAGGCGGACCTGACGCCGACGTACCAGAAGGACCTCGCCAGTTACGCCCGCATGCGCGCCGCCGCCCTCCGGAATGCCCGTTCCTCCTGAGCCGCCGTCGGCGAACCCTGCGTCAAGAGCCGCTTGGCCTCTTGCGCGTCAGTCCGGTAGCCAGTGCAGCTCGTGCGCCAGGGTTTTGGCGACGGCACGGATGCGGCGGTGCAGCGGCGACTGCTCGCGTGGGAGGACCAGGTGGATCGTCAGGCTGGGGGCGCCTCGCAGCGGTCGCCAGGTGAGACCGGCCGGTTGTGCCGTGGCCGCGGCTTCTCCGGCCGGGGCGAGGGTGACCCCGTCGCGCAGGTCGCGCTGAGACATGTCGAAAGAGACTGCGGGCGTGTGGAATCGGGGGTGTGGTCGGGTGTCTCGGAACAGTGCGGACAGCTGATCGTGGATCACGGGGTTGGCCGCACGGGCCGGGAGTCGCAGCGGATACGCGGCCGCGTCGGCGATCTCGATCTCGGGGTGTTCGGCCAGCGGATGGTGCTGCGCCAGCTGGACCCCGATGCGCGCACGCCGCAGCAGGAACCGGCGCACGCCGCGGCCCGGCTGTTCACCGCGGGTGATCCCGGCATCGATGCGGCCGTCGGCGACCGCGGGGGAGATCTCCGGTGTCGCCATCGGGACCGCGCCGACCTCGAGTCCGCTGTTGTCGCGAATCAGCCTGTCCACCAGGGCAGGTACCGTCTCGGCACCGGCGCTCAGGCTGTATCCGATGCGCAGCGTGCCCAGTTCACCGGCCGCCGCGCTCCGGGCGGTGTCCCATGCCCGGTCCAGCGCCGCCAGCGCGGGCGGCGCGGACTCCGCCAAAGCCGTACCGGCCGTGGTCAATTCGACGCTACGCGTGTCGCGGACCAGCAGGGCCGTACCGAGTTGCGCCTCCAATCGGCGCATCCGGGCGCTGAGTGCGGGCTGTGCGATACCGATCCGTGCGGCCGCGCGGGTGAAGTTCAACTCCTGCGCCAGCACCAGGAAGTACCGCAGGCTCACCGTATCCGGCGCCACGTACCCTCCCCGACGATTGATAACGATCCGTTCTGAGTCTATTCCGTACCGGTCTTTCCCTCGACCGCACATCAAGCCCTAGCCTCCGCATATGGCGATGCCACTGACCGCGGTAACGGTCGCCGGGATCGATCGATCTGAGTGTCA
Source organism: Streptomyces kanamyceticus (assembly GCF_008704495.1). NCBI lineage: Bacteria > Bacillati > Actinomycetota > Actinomycetes > Kitasatosporales > Streptomycetaceae > Streptomyces > Streptomyces kanamyceticus. Next base: position 524,936 of record NZ_CP023699.1, on the reverse strand, counting down.
ATTCGACGTCGGACGTGTCCGTCCGAACACAGGAGGAATCCATGGCCAAGGGCTACTGGGTCAGTGTCTACCCCGCCATTTCCGACCCTGAGGGGCTGACTGCCTACGACCAACTGGCCGGTCCAGCCGTCCAGGCCGGGGGCGGGCGCGTCCTGTCCCGCCTCCCGTCTCATGGTGGTCGAGTCGTCGCTCACGAGGCCGGAATCACGCAACGCGTCGTCCTGATCGAGTTCGACAGCTTTGAACAGGCCGTCGCGGCATACGAGAGCGAGGCGTACCAGAAGGCGCTGGTGGCCCTCCCCGACGGCGTCGAGCGCGACTTCCGCATCATCGACGGCATCGACGGCATTGACTGACCGGCGGGCCCAGCCATCGCTGAGCATCCGTAAGCCGACCGCCTATCCACTGTAACCACGAACCATACTCAGGGCCTGGGATCACCTGGTTTCGACGAACGTCGCCAGGCCGCCGCCGGCCGTGGAACCATACGAGCCATGCCCCTGTGCCATGCGAGTGTCACTCTCGGTAGAAGGGGCCGTGGATGATAGCGGCTGTCATCACGGCCTTCGCGACACTCGTGGTAGCGATCGTGGCCTTCATGCTCAACCAGTGGAGCCAGCTGCGCTTCGAGCGTCGGCAGACCCGGGTGACCCGCATCGGCGAACAACTGCGCCTGCTCTACGGCCCGCTCAACGCCCTCGTGGAGAGCAACGAGCACATATGGGAGGCGCTGCAGCGATCGGTCCTGCCGTCCCGTGCGCACCGGCGGACGGTCGATCCGTCCCAGGAGGAACGTGCGACCTGGGACCGCTGGTTCACCTACGCATTCATGCCGACCAACCGGAAGATGCGGGATCTGATCATCGAGCACGCGGATCTCCTGGTCGAACCGGAGTTGCCGGAGCCGCTCCGGCTGTTCTGCTCCCATGTCGCCGCATGCGAGGTGGCTCTGGCCGAGCCTGCTGCTGGCGATGCCCGCCCCGAGGTGCTGATCAGGCATCCGGGCGCCCCATACGTGACCTACGTCCGTGAGTCGTTCGCCTTGCTGAAGGGGGAGCAACTCCGTCTGCTGGGCCTCATGACCCAACGCGTGTTGTAAGCGGACCGGAGGGGGAGTGCGATGACACCCTTGCTCGTGACCATCGCCATGTCCGTGTGGCTTCCCGGGTGGGCCCGCATACTCGTCCTGGTCGTCAGCCTCGCCGTCCTGCCGCCCACGGTGCCCCTCGTGAGGGTCGCGGGCGCAGCCAGGTTCGGCATGCGTGTGTCATGGGGCACGTGGCTCACCGTGTTGCTGTGGTATCCGTATTCCGCAGGTCTTGCCCTGGCGTGGCATTCCGTGGTGGGGAGGTTCGATGTCACCTTCCACTGGAATGCCTGGAGCGTTTTCGCCGCCTGTTTCGTGACGGCCGGGATCTACTTTCCCTTCGGCGTACGGCTGCGGGGGGTGAATCCGTACAACGGCTCGGTGGTCTGGGTGCGTTACCACTCCTTCAGTCTTCCCTTGTTCTTTCTGCTCTACGTTTTCCTGTGGAGCGGAAACACACTGACGGACCTGGACGGCTGGCTGCAGGGGGCAGCCGTCCTGTGCGGTGTGGGTGTCATCGCCGCGTTGAGTCGAATCCCGGCTCTGGGACTCCGCCTCCGCTACCCGAAGGACCTGGAACGGACGCATGACTGGCGCAGTCAGCGGGCCCGGTCGATCAAGGAAGGCGTCGCGCATGATCGCCCGGTGGAGCCCTTCGTGCTCTACCTCAGGTCCTTCACGGTGACCGACCACCTGCCGGCCCGGCCCGCGTACCGCTTCGAACTCGATCCGAATCCCGACGACATGCTGCTGCCGTGGGACGACCCCGTCCCAAAGACGAGCCACTGGAATCCGCACCTCGACTTCGAGACGGTGCTGTACGCGGCCTTGGGGGACGAGCTCCCCACGGTCGCCCTGGGGCCTTCGATCTCCGGCCCCGGAGTCGCCCGGATCGAGGAGCAGCCGGACGACAAGTGGAGGGTTCTGTTCGCGCAGCTCGCCGCCGCAGCGCGGTACGTGGTGATGATTCCCGGTGCGACTCAGTGGGTGCAGTGGGAGATGGCCTGGCTCTGTGACCACGATTGCCTCGGGCGGACGGTGTTCGTCATGCCGGAACACCTGGAAATCCCGGAAGTGCTTCCCGGGCGATCCGGAAAGGTGCGGGGTTCGCGTACGCAGCGGCCCAGGACGACCGATTCCCGGTCGGAGTGGGAGAGAGCTCGCGCCCTGTCTCGGAAGAACGGTCTGATACTTCCGGAATACGAACCGCGCGGCATGCTCTTCATGCTCAACGATGCCGGTCGCCCGGTAGCGCGGAGCCAGCCTCTGGGTCTCGTGGGCGCCTTTGATCCGATTGGGGCGCTCAAGAGCCGGTTGCGGGAGCTTGTGGGCCAACCGGCACACCGGACGTCAACGGGTCCGCACCGAAGGCGATGAGGAAATCCGGATCCTCGGCCCTGGTGAACGCGCTGGCGTCGTGCGCACCTTGCGCGCGGAACGCGCGAACCAGCCCACGACCACGTTCACGCTCGAAGCCTCCGCCGTTCACCGGGACAGAGGAACCACCTGGAGAGACGCGTCAGGCGGCACGCGGCGTGCCGAAGGTCGTGGCGAGCGTGCGGGCCTGGTCGTGGGCGGCGGCCATGGATGCCTCGTGCAGGGGAAGGAGCGGGGCCAGGGCCGGATTCACGGGGGCCATGGTCAGCTCGGGTATCACGGTGGTGACGTCCAGGCCGAGGAGGTTGTCGTGGCCCAGGACGGCCTCCAGGGTGGGCACCACGTAGTCGAGGCCCTCGTTGGGGGTGCCGGGGCCGTAGCCGCCGCCCCGGGCGGAGATCAGCACGGCCGGACGGCCCGCGACCGGGGAGGGGCCGTCGAAGATCAGGGTGCGGTCCGTGACGATGATCTGGTCCAGCCATGCCTTGAACACCGACGGCATCGAGAGGTTGTACATCGGCACCGTGAACAGGTACGCGCCGGCGCCCAGGAACTCCTCGATCAGCTCGTCCTGGAGCGCGGCCGCCTTCGCCTGCTCGGGAGTGTGCTGGGCCGGGTCGGTGATGCGGGCCGTGATGCCCGCGGCGCTCAGGTGCGGCACCGGCGAGGCTGCGAGGTCGCGGTGGACGACCGGGCCCTGCCACTGGTCACGGAAGGACTGGGCGACCTGATGGGAGACGGACGCCTCGCCGAGCGAGGAAGAGTCGATGTGCAGCAGGTACGACATGGCTGTTGTGCCTTTCACAGAGATGGTGGTGGGGTTGGGGTGACGGGTCAGGGCCGGGCCGGGACGGCGCGGCCACCGAGGCCGCAGCCCGGGGCGTCGCCCGCGGGGGCGAGGGTGACCAGGTGGGTTTCGTCCCAGGCGGTACGCAGCAGGTCGAGCAGGGTGTCACTGTCCTGCGCACCGAGGACGCCGTAGCGGCCGTCGACGACGAGGAACGGGGCACCGGTGGCGCCGAGGCGCTGAGCGCGGCGGGCGTCTTCCTGGACCCGGGCACGGTAGCGGCGCTCGGTGAGCACCTGACGCGTCAGATCACGGTCCAGGCCCAGCTCGTCGGAGAGCCGGAGCAGATCGTCCAGAGCGAAGACCGGCTCGGCCTTGCCGAAGTACGTACGGAAGACCGCGTCCCAGGCTTCACGGTTCTTGCCCCGCACTTGCTCAGCAGGGCCTCGCGGACGCTGACCGCGCGGTCGGCGGGGAAGCCGGCACCCAGCGGGAAGGAGCGGTGGACCACCTGCACTTGATCGCTGTGCTCGAACCGCTCCACGGCCCGGTCCGCACGGTGGCTGCCGAGCCCGCACCAGGGGCACGTGACCTCTGCCCAGATTTCTACCTTCACGGCCTGACCTCCAATTCCTCTCATTTGTTCGTAACGCCATGATGCGCCAGTATGGAAGGCGTTACAAAAGGCACACCGGTGTGCGCGACGGAGAGGAATGGGCGCCATGCAGGACAGCGTTGGTACGGAGATGGCGGCCGCGATCGGGCCGTGCGCGAGCATCCCCGCCGACCACATGGCCTTCATCCGCCAGGTCTTGGACCGGGTCGGCGACAAGTGGAGCATGCTGATCATCGCCGTCCTGGAAGACGGTCCACTGCGCTACACCGACCTGCAGCGCCAGATCCCCGGCATCTCCCAGCGCATGCTCACCCACACACTGCGCCAGCTCAAGGAGGACGGCCTGATCACGCGCACCGCCTACGCCGAGGTACCGCCGCGTGTGGAGTACGCCCTCGCCCCGCTCGGCCACGGCCTGCACGAGATCGTCATGCAACTGATCGGCTGGGTCGCCGACCACCACGACGAGATCCGCGCCAACCGCGCCTGAGCGTCGATCGGCTTCGCGGCGGCGGGCGGTGTTCGCGAACGGCCCGACCCCAGCCACGGGCCCGCTGATGAACTGCGCGCTAAGCGGTACGGGTTGAGTGCGCTCACCGTGTCGTTCCCGCGCAGGGATAATGGATCTATCCCCGAAGCCAGAGGCGGATCGCTGAGACGTTCACGGTGCCCTGGAAGACATAGGCGCGCTCGTCGAACCTCGTGGCTACGGAGCGGGAGTTCTTGAGGGTGTTGAGCGTCCGCTCGACTTCGTTCCTGCGCCTCAGCTCGACTCTCGTCGTCAAGTGCCCCAAAGGGCTTCTGGGTGCAGAGGTCCTCACTCAGCGCTTCTGATTCGCGCCCAGTGGCATGATCCGGCGGGAGGATTACTCATGCTGCATAGACATGCTCGCAAAGGTGTCGCCGGGCCTGCGAGAAATCCGTACCGCAGCGACATCATCGATGGATGCCCCGCCGGAACCGGCCTACCGTTGCGAACACCGGAGGCCGGAAGAAGCTCGGCATCTGTGCCAGTTCGTCCAGGGTCGTTACGCTCGCCCAATGACTGTGGACGAGCGAATCGCGCAGGCTCATCTCCTCTATGAGCGTGCCGTCTTCGGCGGCGACACCGGTGCGCTGACGACAGCCGAGCAGGGCCTCGATGCGGTCGAGGCGGATCTCGCGCTCGCCCGCGGCCGCGTGATCCATGCCCGCTACCTGGCGGATCGGGTCGAAGACGAACGGGAGCTGGAACTGGAGCTGGAACTGGAGCTGGAGCTGTTCGAGCGTGCGGCGGCAATCTACGGCCGAGTCGACGACGCGCGAGGCCAGGGCGAGGCGGTCTTCTGGATCGGCTGCTTCCACCAGGTCGTACGCGACGACAACGACACCGCGCTGCCCGCCTTCAAACGCGCCCTCGAGCTCGCCACCCAAGCAGGCGACCAGCTGACGATGTCCTACGCTCTACGGCACCTCGGCATAGCCGACCACATCGCTGGGCGCCTCGAAGAGGCCCGCGCGCACCTGGAGGAGTCCACGCGCCTGCGCCGGGAGCTGGGGTTCCTGCCGGGAGTCGCGGCAAACCTGATCGGTCTGGTCTATCTCGCCGCTCAGCAAGAACGGCGCGACGATGCGGCAGCGATGCTCCTCGAAGCAACAGACCTGGCCGAGAGGACCAAGTCCGACGGCGTCTTGCGCTCGGTAACGAGCGCCCGCGAAGAGCTCAGCCTGCCCTAAGGCAACGGCATGACCGCGAGTTCACGACTGTCGATCTTCACGACACCGCGCATTGACTGTCAGTAGTGCTCCCGCGGGAACCTCCCAGGCGTCTCGCTGTCGAGCCCACGGACACGTGGGGGCGTCCATCAGTCACCGCGACTCGACATCCCGGTGATGCTCCGCGACGCCAGATCATGCCAGGCCAGGACCTGCCGGATGTGGGCGGTGACGGCTGGAATGACTTCGCGGGACGGCACCGCAGCTCACCTGCCAGGGCGCACAGGGGCGTGCACCGGTGGGCCCCGGTCCCGGTGCGGCCGGATCGCCCCCGGCCAGGCGTGATGCCGTTGAGCGAACCAGAACCAACACTGCGAAGGTAAAAATCGACACCGTGTAGACTTTCTGGGAAGAGGAGCAGCCCTGCTCCCCGTGAGACCTTCCTGGAGGAGCAATGCAGAGGCAGAACTGGCTCATCACCGGCGTCAGCACGGGCCTGGGACGTGCCTTCGCCCAGGCTGCCCTGGATGCCGGTCACACCGTTGTCGGTACGGTCCGCTCCGAGGAGGACCGGCGAGCCTTCGAGGGGCTCAAGCCCGGTGACGCTCACGGCCGCATCCTGGACGTGACGGACGACCACGCCGTCTCGGATGTGATCACGGAGGTGGAGCGAGGCGTCGGTCCCTTGGACGTCGTCATCGCCAACGCCGGCTACGGCTTGGAGGGCACCTTCGAGGAAACTCCGCTGGCCGAGGTGCGGCGGCAATTCGAGATCAACGTCTTCGGGGCAGTGGCCACCCTGCAGGCAGCGCTGCCCCACATGCGCCGACGCCGCCGCGGACGCCTGATGGCCGTCACCTCCATGGGCGGGCTCATGGCCGTGCCCGGCATGTCCGCCTACTGCGGCAGCAAGTTCGCCCTGGAAGGCATCCTCGAAGCACTGGGCAAGGAGGTCGCACAGTTCGGGATCCACGTGACGGCGATCGAGCCCGGCTCCTTCCGCACCGACTGGGCCGGACGGTCCATGACACGCGCCGCGCGGACCGTCGACGACTACGACGAGTTGTTCGAGCCCATCCGTCAAGCGCGGCAGAAGGCCAGCGGGAATCAGCTCGGCAACCCGGCCAAGGCCGGAGACGCCGTCGTGCGCATCGCCTCGGTCGACCAGCCGCCGGCCCACCTCGTCCTGGGCTCGGACGCGCTGCGGCTGGTCACCACTGCGCGCGCCGCCGTGGACGAGGACATCCGTGCATGGGAGACGCTCTCCCGCACAACCGACTTCGACGAGGGTGCTCAGCTCTGATGCCCGGCCAGCACCCCGCGCGGAGCCGACGCAGCGCCGAACGCAAGGGCGATCTGCGGGAGCGGGCCATCCTGGACACCTGCGAAGCCCTGCTCGCGCACAAGGGCTACAACGCCATGACCGTCGGCGACATCGCCCAGGGCGCCGGCATCACACGCGGCGCCCTGTACTTCTACTTCGGCTCCAAGCAAGAAGTGGTGGTGGCACTCGTGGCGCGTACCGTCGAGCATCTGTGGGAACGGTCCCGGACCACCGCGCAGACCGACGAGCCCCGCCAGGCCATCGCAGAAGCCATGCAGCGCACGGTAGAGCTGTGGAACGAGCACGGCCTGGTCATGCGCACGGCGATCGACCTGTCGTTGACCGTGCCGGAGATCGGCGAGTTGTGGAGCCATACGGCGGACTTGTTCATCACGGCCATCACCGCCGTCCTGGAACGGGCCGGCATCCAGTCCGGCACCGAACCGGAACAAGCCTCAGCGATGGCACGCGCCCTGTGCTGGATGATCGAGCGGACCTTCTACCACGCCTCACAGGAGTCCCGAGAGACGCTGCAAGGGGCATCCGCGACCTGCGAACACATCTGGCTGACCAGCGCCGGTCTGACCACTTGAGCCGTGTGAGCGTTTCCGGGTCCCGATCGGTGCGAATGGCGCGGGCAAGACGACAGTTATGGATGCCTCGTACCTGGACCACACCAGCCGTTTTCCCCATCTGCCCCGCCTGAGCACTGCGGTTTTGGCAGCCGGTGCTGGACCAGGCGTAGAGGTGCAGTACAGCTTTGAGCAGGACAGCGCAGCCGAAAGGCTTCGGCTGCGCGGGCGGGGCGATACTGGTGGTGACAGTTGCCCCGCCGCCGGGCCGGCCTCGGACGCGGGTCCGGTGGGTGGGGATGCACCTTTGTTGATGTCTGCGAGGGGAGCCGTTCATGACCACGGCGCAAGACTTGTTCATCGTTGCCATGGACCTGAAGCATTCCGTGGGACAGGGCGACCTGTCCCTCGCACTCGCGGGAGCCGAGCTGATCGATCTCATCGGTGCCGGGGCGGTGGTCGTGGACGGCGACCGCATCGTGCCGGGTGGACAGCCGACGCTGGACGATCGGTTCATGGGCGAGGCCGCGGCAGGGCTCACTCGGCAGGCACCGTACGAGCGGATCGAGGACTGGCTGTGGCGCCGGGGCCGAGACCTCTCGGCCGCGTACCAGGCCGCCCTGGAGGAGAACGATGAGCTGAGGCCGCAGCGCAGCGGCCGGTTGGGCTTCGGCTCGCAGCGCGTGGAACTGGTCGATACGCCCGCGCGCCGCCGTGCAGCCGACCGCTGGAAAGAGAAGGAACCCGTCCTGGCCTCCCTCGCCTCGGTCGTGGGCATCGACGACGAACGATCCGACGATGAGCCCGGCCTCGATGACGAGGCGGTGACGACCGTGCTGGCCGCCGTCCACGACGCGGTGATGGAGCTGGAGGCCGTACGCCAGAGGCGGACCATCGAGAACTCCGCCTTCGCCAACCTCTGGCGCGGACCGTGAGCCGAGCCCGCCCTCGGGAGCGCGGTCGAATCCGACGGCGACAGCCACGCGATCGCACGGCCGTCGGGCGGCGCTTTCGCCTCCACTGGATCCTGGAACTGCACTTTGTGGACCGTCGCCGACCCCCGTGGGCTGGGGCCGGCGACGGGTTCGGTGTGGCCCGCTCAGCTCTTTGCCGGAGTGTCGTTCACGGCGTAGGAGTGGGCGCCGGTTCCGGCGAGGGCGCCGGCGGAGACGATGAGGTACTCCTCGCGGATGGGTTTGCCGTCGAACCACGCCTCGAGGATCTCCCGTGTTCCTGCGGCGTAGCGGGCCTGCGCAGACAGGGACGAGCCGGAGATGTGTGGGGTCATGCCGTGGTGCGGCATGGTGCGCCAGGGGTGGTCGGCGGGGGCGGGCTGGGGGTACCAGACGTCGCCCGCGTATCCGGCCAACTGGCCGCTTTCCAGGGCCTGTCGTACGGCGTCCTGGTCGACGATGCGGGCGCGCGCCGTGTTGATGAGGTAGGCGCCGCGTTTCATGGTGGCCAGCAGGTCGCTGTTGAACAGGCCCTGGGTTTCGGGGTGCAGGGGTGCGTTGATGGTGACCACGTCGCAGTGCGGCACCATCTGCGCGGTCGACTCGTGGAAGACCAGGCCCAGTTCGGCTTCTACGTCGGCGGGCAGGCGGTGGCGGTCGGTGTAGTGGAGCTTGACGTCGAAGGGCGCCAGGCGGCGCAGCACGGCGAGGCCGATGCGGCCGGCGGCGACCGTTCCGACGTGCATGCCCTCCACGTCGTACGAACGCTCCACGCAGTCGGCGATGTTCCAGCCGCCCTCGTTGGCGATCCGGTGCGAGGGAAGGTAGTTGCGCACGAGTGCCAGGATCGACATGACGACGTGTTCGGCGACGCTGATGCTGTTGGAGTAGGTGACTTCGGCGACGGCCACGCCGTGCTCGATGGCGGCGTCCAGGTCCACGTGGTCGGAGCCGATGCCCGCGGTGACGGCGAGCTTGAGGTTCTTGGCGGCGGCGAGCCGTTCGGCGGTGAGGTAGGCGGGCCAGAACGGCTGGGAGATGACGATGTCCGCGTCGGGCAGTTCGCGGTCGAAGACCGAGCCCTCGCCGTCCTTGTCGGAGGTGACGACCAGGGTGTGGCCGCGGCTCTCCAGGAAGGCGCGCAGGCCCAGTTCGCCCGAGACGCTGCCGAGCAGATGGCCAGGGGTGAAGTCGGCGCCCAGGGGCGTGGGCGCCGACTGGCCGTCGGGGTAGCGGTCGATGCGGGGCAGATCGTCGCGGGCGTAGACGGTGGGGTAGCCGCCGGTGGGGTCGTCGTACAGCACGCACAGAACCTTCGCCATGTCTGGACTCCTCAGTCGCGTGAGGCGGGATGCGCGGGATGTCCTTCACGGTGGCGGCCGGCTGCGGGAGCGGGCAAATCGAAGTGTTCTATCGATGCGCGGAGTTGACTATGAGCCCAGGTGGCGGTGGAGCAGGGCGTCCAGGGACTCGCGCACTCCCGCTCCGCGGGCGACGGTCAACAAGGCCCTGACGATCAGTGGTTGAGGATGCCGGCCGATGACGGCGAGGCCGACGCGGGGGCCGTGGGCGGGGCCGGTCAGGCGGACGACGCGTTTGCCTTCGGGCACGCCGAAGACGTGCAGCCAGGCGTGCGAGACGACGCTGGACCAAGGGCCCGCGGCGAGGTGGGCGTAGAGCCCGGCGACGGTGTCGGACTCGATGGCCGGGTCGGCTCGCGCGCCCTCGGCGGCGAAGTTCTCGTCCAGGATGCGGCGGTTGCGCATCCGCGGGGCCAGCAGACACAGCGGCAGTGCCGCGGCCCGGGCCCAGCTCACCTCGGCGTCCTCGGCGAGCGGCCCGTCGGCCGGGGTCAGCAGCACGTACCGCTCCTCGTAGAGCGGAAAGCGCTGTACGTCCCGCAGGGTGCTGTCGTCGAGATAGGTCAGGGCGGCGTCGATCTCCAGACCGGTCAGACGCCGGGTGATGTCGCGCGAGGGCAGCGACTCCAGGCTGACCTTCGCCGCCGGGTGCCGGGCGCAGAACGGGGTGGTGATGAGCGAGGCGACAGTCAGCGCGGTGGGGATCGCTCCCAGGCGCAAGGTGCCGTTCAACTCGCCTTTGAGGGAGGCCAGTTCGTGGCGCAGGGTGGCGTGTTCGCCGAGCATGCGGTGTGCCCACATCAGGACGTGTTCGCCCTCGGCTGTCAGCCCCTGGTAGCGGATGCCGCGGCGGATGAGGGGGACGCCGAGTTCGCCCTCGAGCTTGCGTATGCCTGCCGACAGGGAGGGTTGCGAGACGAAGCACGCGGCGGCGGCCCGGCCGAAGTGCTGCTCGCGGGCCAGCGCGACCAGGTATTCCAGCTGCCGCAGCACGCATCCCCCAGGTGGTGGTCGGGACCAGTGCCTGAACTGTACGACGGCGGCATCTAAGGCTGCCGTGGGGGCCGCCGGGCAAGCGAGCGGGGCCCCTGCGTCGTCGTCGCCGGGCTCGTGATCAGCTTCAGCTTCAGCTTCTTCGCTTTGCTCAGCGTGACCATCCGACCGCCTCGCTCGCCCAACTTGCCCCGTTCGAAAGGAGGTCAGACCCGCGCGCGAGCAGGCACCTCCCGGGCGAGGGCGATCGCGACGACGCCAAGGAGACTCCCGGTGGCCCAGCGTTGCCACTTGGCCCACGCGGGACGGCTCTTGAGCAGGGCAGCGACTGATCCAGCCGCGAGCACGATCAGCCCGTTCACGGTCAGGCCCACCGCGATCTGCACGGCGCCCAGAGCGAACCCCTGGGCCGTGGTGTGGCCGCGTGCGGGATCGATGAACTGCGGGATGAGAGCGAGATAGAGGATGGCGACCTTCGGATTCAGCAGGTTGGTGATCAGCCCCATCCGGAACAGCCTCCAGTGCGAGTCCCGCTGGAGACTGCGCGGCTCGAACAACCCGCGGCCTCCCGGCCTGAGCGTCTGCCACGCCAGGAAGGCAAGGTAGGCCGCGCCGACCGCTTTCAGACCGATGTACAGCCACGGGACGGCGATGAAGACCACCGCCAACCCCAGGTTCGCCGAGGCCATGTACACGACGAACCCCACCGCGGTCCCGATCAACGAGACGAGCCCGGCCGCGCGGCCCTGGCTGACACTCCGCGACACCAGGTACACCATGTTCGGGCCTGGCGTCAGAGCCAGTCCCAGTTCGACCAGGGCCATTCCGGCGGCCGCCTCCGATGAGATAATCACAAGGTGTCACCCTGTCAGACCCGGGGCGACGGTCCTTCCCCGGCATCCCGGAGATGTGTGCCAGGTAGTGGATCGCGCCCCTGGCGCCGCGGCGCCCGTGATCCTGGTGACCGCCGGGCCAGGCCGCACCCTGGGTGATCAACCAGCGGTCGCGGCTTCGATCACAGAATTTTCGGATCACCGCCCAGTGGATTGCGGAACCTCCCCCTGATGAGCTGAACCCCGTGAGCCACCAGGCCGCCGCACGGCTCTCGCGGCCTGCCGGTGAACGCGGAGTAGGGGAGGCTGTGTCGTACCTCCGCAAGCACGACACAGCCCCTCCGGCGCACGCCCACCCGCAGCCACCGCTGTTGTGCTCTCTGGCGATCAGGCGCACCCGGTCGCCCTCGGCGAGGGCGCGCAGTGCGTCGGAGGTGCCGTCGACCGATGCGTCGCCGACGACGACCTCGGCCACCGATTCCCCCTGGGTCAGCGCGGAACGCACCGCGTGGGAAGCACACACGGCGTCGTAGCGGACAATCACGACGACACTGATGTGCCCCGGTGCGGCCGGTTCTGCGTATGTCATGGGGTTCCCGAGGCCTGGCGGGAAGAGCTCGACAGGACCCGGCCCAGCGTCGTCGCGCGAGGTAAGGGCAAGGCAGAGACGACGCTGGAGCAGGGTACGAAATCGGGCCGCGCGAAACGCGGTTCAGTGTCCGAGGACGGGGCGCGATCCGGGCGAGGCCGCCTGGGCGGTGCGGTGCGGCTTCGGGGCGGCCGTCGTGTCCTGGGGGAACGTCAGCTGCCTGCCCATCCACTCGGTCGCGGCCCCGATCTCGCGCCGCCAGGTCGTGAAGTTGTGGCTGCCGCTGTCGAGGATGATCCGCGCCGAGGTCATCGGTGGCTTCACGGCTTTGAGGAAGCGGAGCGTCGGACCGTAGTCCTGCTCGCCGTGCCTGCTGCTCGCGACCAGGACCGAGACCCGCGGCACCGGCAGGTGCCGCAGCCGCCACACCAGGTCGTGCTCCTCCTGCCGCCGCCGCGCCTGCGCACCGGACCCGAACAGGCTGCCGGTCGTCAGATCGTCGGTGACCTTGTAGTCGGCCGAGAGCGCGGCGGCCGCCGTGTAGACCCCGGGGTTGCGCAGGGCGAGTTGCAGCGCGCAGGAACCGCCCGAGGAGTAGCCGAGGGCGCCCCATGCGCTGGGGTCGTGCCCGACCCGGTACGTCGCCTTCAGCGCCATGGGCAGGTCCTTGGTGAAGAACGTCTCCGCCTTCGGCCCGCCCGGCACATCCACGCATTCGGTGTCGCGGGGCGGCGCGATCGTGGGCCGCACCATGACGATCACTGTCGGCTGGAACTTGCCACTCCGCTCCAATCGAGCGGCTGTCTGCGGGACTTGCAGGTGCTGGGCGAGGTTGACGATGCCGCCGGGATAGCCGCTGATCGCCACGATCACCGGGAACCGCTGGCGGTGGTACTGGTGCTGGAAGTACTGCGGCGGCAGATAGACGAACGCAGGGACGACAGCCCCCGTGCGGCGCCCGGAGATCCGCACCGATTCGACCCGGCCCACCCGCGTCGGCGGCCCGGCGGGCAGTCCCGTCACCCGGTCGAGTCCCTGTGGTCCCGCCGCCTCCACGAGGTGGCTGCGCGTTCCGTACATGCCGCGCTCGCCATCGGCTTGTGCGAGTTGCACGGGTGCCGTGGGGACACGACCGATCAGTTCGCCCCAGGTGCCGTAGAAGTCGAAATGCGCGTTCACCATGACCGCGCACGCCGTCAGAATCGTCAGTTGCGTGGTCACGATGGTCCCGAACCTGCCGAGCACGGCCATCGGGCCGCGCCGAGCCAGCCGTGGCCACACCCACATCGTCAACCCCAGGCAACCCAGCGCGGCGACGACCGTCACGCACTCCAGCGCCCGACTCGTCAGACCCATGTCTGTTCCGCCTCTCCTCGCGACCGGTGACTGCCGTTAAGAGGCAGCTTTCCTACGAAAAGAGGCTCTGGAGGTGCAGCCGGTTTGCTCCGCCGGGCCTTCTCACCGTCCCCTTCACCGGCTCTTACCTGGCTGGTGACCAGCGCGTCTACGCTGAACCGCCGTGAAACCCCACCCCGCCACCGTGGCCGGTCACACGTGCCTGTTCATCGGGCTCGTGGACATCGCCACGGCGGTCTCACCGCGCATGCGCCCCGACCGCATCGAACGCGTCGCGTCCTACGTCCCCGGCCTCACCGAGGACGTGACGCGCGCCGCCACTCTCGTCGCGGGCGTGCTGCTCGTCCTGCTCGCCCGGGGGCTGCGCCGCCGGAAACGGCGTGCGTGGGAGGCGTCCGTCGCCCTGCTCGCCGTCAGCGCGCTGATACAGGGGGTACGCCACCACGCCTTCGTCGCGGCCACGGTCTCCGCGCTGCTGTGCGCCGCACTCGTCGTGCTGCGCGCCGAGTTCCGGGCCGAGAGCGATCCGCGCAGCAGGATCCGTGCCCTGGGCAACCTGCTGCTCCTCGGCACGGTCAGTATCGGCCTCGGACTGCTCATCGTCGGCATCCGTGCCGATCAGGAGGCCGGGCACGGCATCTCCTTCACCGACCGCCTCCAGCAGGTCCTCTACGGGCTTGTCGGAATGGCGGGGCCGCTGACGTACGACGACGACCGGGTCGGCGACATCGCGGGCGCCTGTCTGCTCGCCCTTGGCTTGCTCACCGCCTTGACCACCGTCTACCTGGCCCTGCGCCCCGTCCGGCTCACCGCCGCCGACGACAGCTCCCGTCTGCGCGTTCTCCTGGCGCGCGAAGGCGGGCGCGACTCCCTCGGCTACTTCGCGCTCCGCGGCGACAAGACCGTCCTGTACTCGGCGACCGGCAAAGCAGCCGTCGCCTACCGCGTCGTCTCCGGGGTCGCCCTCGCCGGCGGCGACCCGCTGGGCGACCCGGAGGCCTGGCCGGGCGCCATCAAGGACTTCCTCGACCAATGCGCGCGGCACGCCTGGACCCCGGCCGTCATGGGCTGCAGCGAACTGGGCGCACAGATCTGGACCCGTGAAGGCGGCCTCCACGCATGGGAGCTGGGGGACGAGGCCATCGTCGACTGCGCCGACTTCACCCTCACCGGCCGCTCCATGCGCAACGTACGCCAGATGGTCCATCGCATCGAACGCAGTGGCTACACCTGCCGAGTGCAACGCGTACGCGAACTGAGCGACGAACAGAAACAGCAGCTGCGCGAGGCAGCCGCCGCCTGGCGGGGAAGCGCCACCGAACGCGGATTCTCCATGGCACTCGGCCGGTTCGGCGACCCGTCCGACAGCGACTGCGTCGTCGTCACCGCCCACCAGACAGATGCCGACGGCACCCAACACGTCCGGGCACTGCTCCACTTCGTCCCCTGGGGCGAGGACGGCCTCTCCCTCGACCTCATGCGCCGCGACCGCACCGCCGACCCCGGCCTCAACGAACTCCTCATCGTCGCCGCACTGCGCGCCGCCCCCGGCCTCGGCATCACCCGCGTCTCCCTCAACTTCGCCGTCTTCCGCGCCGCGCTCGCCCGCGGCGAGCGCATCGGCGCCGGCCCGGTGCTGCGCGGCTGGCGGGCGCTGCTCGTCTTCCTCTCCCGCTGGTTCCAGATCGAGTCGCTCTACCGCTTCAACGCCAAGTTCCGCCCCCGCTGGCAGCCCCGCTTCGTCGTCTACCCGGCAGCCCGCGACCTCCCCCGCATCGGCTGGGCCTGCCTCCAGGCCGAGGCGTTCGTCGTGCTCCCGAGGCCCGCGGAGCGACTACGACAATGGGTACGGCACCGCTTTGCGGGCGTCCGCCCCGAACGGAAGGTGACCGGCCCGGACGCCGAACAGTTCTCACCGTAATCTTGCCGTCCCTTTACCCGCGGCCTGCCCGCCGCCACTATGTGAGGGGAACACCCGGCCACGGGACGGCCACGTCGTCCTCCGGCGACACGGTCGGTCTGCACCACGCTGACGCGGTGTCCGCCGGTCACCAGCCGGTACGCCGGACACGTCGAGGCTAGAGGACGTGCGTGTTCGCCGCCTCTGGTGATCGGCGTAGGAACAGCTCGGCGGATCCGACGTCTTCGGCGTGGCCCTCCCGCGCCACCCCCACCGACGCGCGCATGACGGTCCGCGCCGCGTTGCGCAGGTCGTCGAGGAAGAGTGCGGCCAGGCGCGGTGTGAAGCCGGTGCGGACGACGACCCGCAGCGCCCAGGTGTCGGCCAGGCCCGTCGGCAGCGGATACGCCGGTACCTGCCATCCCCGGGCCCGCATGGCCAGCGCGATGCCGCGCTCGTGCAGCCCGAGGGCGTGCGCGCGGTCGGTGAGACGGAAGGCGAAGGCGGGCAACTCGTCGCCCCCGGTGAGCAGTTCGAAGAGGTCGAGGTCGGCGATCCCGGCCGCGAGCCCGCGCGCGATGCGCCGTGACGTGAGATGCAGACGGCGCAGGCCCTCGTACCCGTAGCGGTGGAAGGTGTAGTACTGCGCGGCGATGTGAGAGGCGGGGCGGGTGAAAGTAAGTGAGAAGGTGTTCATCTCTCCGCCCAGGTAGTTGACGTGGTGGATGAGTTCGGTGGGGAGGGCCGCCGCGTCCCGCCACAGCGCCCAGCCGAGCCCGGGGAACACCTGCCCGTATTTGTGGCCCGAGGTGTTGATGGAGGCGATGCGCGCGAGTTGGAAGTCCCACAGGAGGTCCGGATCGAGGAAGGGGGCGACCAGGGCGCCGGACGCCCCGTCGACGTGGACGGGGATGTCGTTTCCGGTGGCCGCCTCGATGCCGTCCAGGGCGAGGCACAGGTCGCCGATGGGCTCGTAGGAACCGTCGAAGGTCGAGCCGAGGATGCCGATCACACCGATGGTGCGGTCATCGCAGTACTCGCCGAGCATCTCCGGGGTGAGGTGCAGGCGGCCGGGCGCGAGCGGGACGAGCCGCGCCTCCACGTCGAAGTAGGAGCAGAACTTCTTCCAGCAGACCTGCACGTTGGCGCCCGCGACGATGTTGGGGCGCTCGGTGTCGCGGCCCGCCGTACGCCTGCGTTGCTCCCAGCGCCGCTTGAGCGCGAGGCCCGCGAGCATGGCGGCCTCGCTGGATCCGGTGGTGGAGCAGCCGACGGCATGGGACGGGTCCGGCGCGTGCCACAGGTCGGCGAGCATCCGCACACACCGCGCCTCCATGTCTGCGACCTGTGGGTACTCCTCGGTGTCGACGAGGTTCTTGTCCGCCGTCTCGGTCATCAGCGAACGCGCCTCGTCCTCCATCCACGTCGTGCCGAAGGTGGCGAGGTTGAGCCGGCTGCGGCCGTCGAGGAGGAGTTCGTCGCGGATGGCGTCGTAGACCGCGCGGGGCTCGGCCTCTTCACGGGGGAACACCGTCTCGGCGGGGACGGCGACAGGGGCGGGAACGGGCGAGGAGGTGTGGGACATGACCTCTCCAGAGCGGGCGGCGGCATCAGCCGATCACGCCGAACCTAGAGCGCCGACACCCCGCTTACCTGCGTCGATTCACCCGGGCGAGGGAGGCGAAACCGAGACTAGACACAGTCTTTTGCAGCCCGATTGCGGCGCTTTGCCTCGCCGTAGGCATATGCCTACACCGTTCTTATGCTCGATGTCCGGTATCTGATGTACGGTTGCCGGTTGCCGGTTGCCGGTTGCCGGTTGCCGGTTGCCGGTTGCCGGTTGCCGGGTGACGCCTCCGGCCCGGGACGAAACAGCGCCCATGATTTTCCCCGCGTCAACTTGCGCCTGACCAGGTGTTCGCCGTCGGCCGGGCATGCCCCGCCACCGTGCCGCCGACGGTCCTCCGTATCGGAGCCCGCCGCTCTTACGACTCGTGTTCCCTCTGAGAGCGAAAACCAGGCGGGCCTGGCCACCGCTGCACGGGGTCGGCGAGCGGCCGGGATCCTGAGAGGAGGGTCAAAGGGCGGGCCAGGGGCTGCGGTAGGCGAGGCGGATGTGGCCGTCCGGGGTGCGGTGCAGGTCCAGCCCCTGGTTGGTGCGTTCTTGGCGTGCGCGCCCAGGGGCCAGGGCGGGGGCGGGCCGGAGGTGGCCGGTACGGGAGACGTGCAGCCAGGCCGGTGGCCCGGCGGTGTCGGGTGCGATGTAGTCGCTGACGTCCAGGGTGACTCCGGTCGCGTCGCTGGTGATCCGCAGCTGGCAGCGGGGCCGTTCACTGTGCCCGACCAGGTAGTGGCCGGCGACGCGTGCCGCGTCTGCCAGGTGCTGGGCCAGCGGCGCCGGTACGCCGATCGCGGCGAGCAGGCTCTGGGCGGCCCCGCCCAGCAGGTCGTGGATGCGTTCGGCCCGGTCGGCCTCGACGGTCAGCGACAAGCGGGGCAATGCTGACCGTTCGGCCTCCGGCGTGCGCGAGGGTAAGGCGGGGTGTGGGAGAACGGTCGACATGACGGGCTCCTGCTGTGGCCTGCGGGTGTATGGGGCTGTGGGGAGGCGGGGTCAGTTCGACGCCTCCGCTCTGGCCGCGCGTTTACAGCAATTGGCCGGGGTCTGGGACCAGTCGGGGAAGCTACGCCGCGCGACGCACGGCGCCTAGGGCGCTCGTTGGCCATCCGGCGGTGAACTGGGGCAACACCGGTCGGTGTACGGCTGTTCGGCCATGTCGGGGTGGATCAACTCCACCTCGATGGGCGGGAGCGTTCAGCAGGGGCTTCTCCGGCAAGTACCGGTTGCTGGACAAAGACCCGTACTGGGTTGATTTTCCCCAATTCGTGCACTGCGATGCGTCCAAAGTGAGCGTGGCCTGCAAGGTTCCCAAGCCGTGACAGGCTGCTGACCACTGGTGGGGCACAGCACTGATTCCCGTTGGGCCTCACCAGCCTCAATCGGGCCGGCCCTCACCATCCAGGAAGCCCACGCCATGGTCGACCTCACGCAGATCTACTGCGCCGGCCGCATCGGACAATGCGGCGACTGGTCGTTCATCGTGGAATGCGTAGGCAGCGAAGGTTGGGCCCTGGACCCGGCAACGTCCCGCGGCAGCGAGGTGCTGATCTTCGACCCACGGCTGGACGATCCGCCCTCCTTCTTCACCTGTCTCGCCGACGGCGCGCTGCAACCGCACTTCGAGATGGGCTTCGGCTACGACTCCGCCGGAACCCAGCCCGACCTGCTGCGTCCGGCGCTGGAATCGGCTGGAGCCATCCCGCCGGAAGGCTCCGTCGATGAGCTGCTCGGCGAGGATGAAGAGCTGCCGCCCCTCGAACAGAAGCCCCGCTTATTGGCAGTCGTCGGTGAGCACGCGCGCGACTGCCCGCAGCCCTTTCGTCCTGCCCGCCCGTCTGCTTACGGGCGGGCAAGACCTCTGCTCTGACACGACCAGACCAGGGTCGGCAACCTGAATGCGGCCGTCTGTATCCCTGAGCGTCTCCACGAACGGATCAAGATCCGGTAGGGCAAGACCCTCGCCCGCTTCGCCGGCGATCACGGAGCCAGTCAGCCCACCCCGGCCGAGCGCAGCTGGCGGTGAGTGCCGATGCCAGGCCGCGGAAAGGGCGCATGTCGATGTCAGTGATGCGTGTCCGCCCCAGTCCCGAAGGGGTGGAAGCAGGCCAACGGTCGCCCGGGGCGCCTGAACACGGCGCCCCGGGCCCATGGTTGCTGCCGATGCAGCTCAGTCCCTACTTCTTGCCCAGCTTCTCGACGTAGTCCTGAGCCTTGTCGACGGCGGTGTCGATCTTGTCGCTGTGCTTTCCGCCGGTCTTGTCGTCGATCAAATCGCCGACTTTCTCGAGCCCGTCGGAGATCTTGTCTCCATGGGCCTCGGCGAGATCTTCGGCCTTGTCCTTGAGGTTCTTCAGGGCGTCGAACATGCGGAAGTCTTGTCTCCTTCACTCATTCTTGCTGGTGAGGGCAATGATTCCATGGTTGGTACGACACACATGGCGGCCGTCATGGTGTAGCTCGGCCTAAGAGTCCGCCCCAACCGGTCTGTGCGGAGGCGGTGCTGGCTTATGCCAGTCGGTGCGCTGGAGCCAATAGCCTGCGCGGGCAGGAGCTTCATCCGCGAGCTTCCGGGTGTGCGCACAGGCCGTGGTGGGTGAGCAGGGCCGGTGGGGGCTGAGGTTGGCGACTGCGGCAGTACTCACGGTGACCGGGTGCTCGTCGTCCGGCGAGGCAGCGTCGCCTGCGGTGACCAACGACAAGCCGTCCGCCACGTCCAGGGCCGGGGCCGGGGGCGGCCAACCGGCCGACGCTTCCACGACACTGCCGGGCGTGCCCAGCGCCGGGCAGGTACGGGAGGAACTGGCCGGCTGAAGGTGGCCGCACACGGCTCGATGGCCGCCTGCCGTCCGGATCGGCTGCCGGCGCGTGTGCTGGGTGATAGAGCACCCAGCCGCCCCAGCCGCCCCAGCCGCCCCAGCCGCCCCAGCCGCCCCAGCCGCCCCAGCCGCCCCAGCCGCTGCGGAGCAGTACGCCGCCGCTCGGCAGCCACATCTCGCCGGTCTGCGGATGGACCGGCACCAGCACCAGCTCGGCGGCCGGCCCAGTGAGCCCCGGTCCCGCCAGGCCCAGCCGCTTCGCGCCTTCCCTTGCAGGCAGTAGCGCGGCGAGGGTTGGGCCGAGGAGGTCGGCGGCCGGGCCAGGCGCCACCTCTACCGGACAGCCCATGGCGGCCACCACGACGTGGGCGAGGGCCACGCCCGCCGGGATGTCCCGGTCCTCGCCGAGCCGTTGCCACAAGGCGCCGGTGGCCAGCAGCTCCGGCCGGTCCATCACGGGCCGCTCCGGCGGGCCGGGCAGCTGGTCGGCGCCAACGTGACCTCGCCATATGCCGCAGCGGGAACCGTGCTCGCCCTCGCCGAGAACCCCGAGCAGTACGACCTGCTGGGACGGAATCCGCGGCTGGTCAAGTCGTGCGTCGAGGAGGGGCTGCGCTGGACTTCACCCGTCAACCACCTGCTCTGATACGCGATCCGCGACACCGAGCTTGGTGGACAGCCGATCCGCCGAGGTGAGGTGGTCACGGCCTGGCTCGGCTGGGCCAACCGGGATGAGCGGGCGTTCTCCCACCCGAGCCCGTAGGGCCTCCGCAGCATTTCGCCTCGACTTTCATCGCCGGCTTCACCCACCTCCGGGTGGGGCTGAAAGCTCGCTCGACGCCGCTGGCGTAGCGAATCTTGCCGTTGATGCGGATACTCGCGGACGCCGGATGGCTTGACACGCCAACGCCCCCACCCATACCGGGGTGGGGGCGCCTGTCGGTTCAGGTGTTAGCAGGTTCCCTTTTCCCAGCCGTGCCACTTGCCGCTGTAGAAGCCGTTTGAGTAGGTCGTGTTGCCTGCCCAGACCATGATCCCTCGGTAGCCGGGCCCCATGCAGGCGTCCCGAATCGTGTTTGCCCGGCCGTTTCCGGGCATCTCCTTCCACCCGCCCGCCCGCTTCCACACGTGGTAGATGTGGTTGTTGGGTCCGATCACAAAGGTTTCGTCGGGAGTGTTGTTCCCGTCCCAGGAGACATCGATGACCCTGTTGCTGCCGCAGGCCCTGTATCCCTCATAGCCCCAGCGCAGGATGCGCTTCTGGCAGTAACCCGCTGTGGAGTAGCCCGTGTCGGCGGTTCCGGCAACGAGCATGGTCGGCTTTGACTGGGGCGTGGGCGCGGTACCGGCATGTGCGGTGGGTGCGAGTACGCCTGCCAGACCGGCCAGGGCTGCGACTGCTCCGAGCCCCGCCGTGTGGATGGTGCGCATGATGCTTCCCCCTGCGCTTCGGGTCTTGCGGTCGACACAGAAAGCTAGGGCGTGAACGGCATCGCGTGCGTCGTGCGCTGGTTTGGAATGCGTGTCCACCGAGTGCGTCAGCCGCGCAAACCTGTGCGGTACGCGCCGTCTGTCGTCAGCCTGGGGAGCTAGTGCCCCCAGTGCACCGACACTCATCGATCTGTGATGGTTTCGCTCCCGGCGGAGGTGCGGCGGGGCACGAACCTGATCGGCGCCTGGAAGCGGGCCTTGCGTGCGGCCCGGCGGAAGACGGTGAGCACCGCTGGGCCCGCGAGGGTGATGCAGACGAAGTTCGTGACCGCTCGGCCGGTGTCCCAGCCGAGCGAGGTCGCCAGGTCGAAGGCGATGTAGCGCTGCCACTGCTCGGTGAAGGGCAGGCCCGGCAGGTAGGCGATGGAACTGTTCGGGTCGAGGGAGAACGGCCAGAAGGAGAGATTGAGCAGGAAGCCGAAGAGGTAGCCGGAGAGCGAGCCGTAGACCGCGAGCATGAGCACCTCACGGCGGCCCGTGGCGCGCGGCAGGAGCCCGGCGAGCATGCCGACGAAGGCGCAGCCGAACATCTGGTACGGCATCCACGGCCCGACGCCGCCGGTGATGAGGGCGGAGGCGAACAGGGACGTACAGCCCAAGGTGAAGCCGAAGCCGGGGCCGTAGACCCGGCCGGCCAGGACGAGGATGAAGAAGACGGTCTCGATGCCCGCCGTACCCGCGCCGAGCGGGCGGATGGCCGCGTTGACGGCGGAGAGCACACCGAGCATGGCGAGCGCCTTGGAGTTGATGCCGCCCTCGGCGATCTCGGAGATGACCACACAGAGGACGAGGACCAACAGGGCACCGAAGATGAACGGGGGAGCGTAGGCCGAGCCGAACTTGCCCGGGGCGACCACGAACGGCCAGCAGAAGGCGACCAGGCCGACGAAGGCGGCCAGGGAGATGACCACTCCGGCACGGGGCGTGACGCGGATCGCCGTGGTGCGCGACTGCCCGGGAGCCGTGCTCACTCGTCCCCGCCCTTCTCGGACCCGGCGGCAATTCCGGCCACTGCCTGATCCACCGTCAAGTACGGCAAGGGGGAAAGGACTTTGGCCACTTGGGGGGCGAAGACGGGGGAGGACACGACCACGTCGGCGGCGGGGCCGTCCGCTACGGTCTCGCCCTCGGCCATCACCACCACCCGGTCGGCGGTCCTGGCGACGAACTCCACGTCGTGCGTGGAGACCACGACCGCTCTGCCCTCGGCGGCGAGCGCGTCGAGGATGTCGGTGAGCTGCGCCTTGGCCCGGTAGTCCAGGCCGCGGGTCGGCTCGTCCAGGAGGACGACGCCGGGGGCGGCGGACAACTGGATCGCCAGGACCAGGGCCAGCTTCTGGCCCTCGGACAGGTCACGCGGATGTGTGGTGCCGTGGATGCCGGGGGCCAGGCGGTCCAGGATGTCGCGGGCGCGCGGCCCGGTGCCCTCGGTGGCGGACTCGGCGTCGGCCTGGTCGAGTTCCTGCTTGACGCTCTCCAGGTACAGGAGGTCGGTCGGGGTCTGCGGGACCAGGCCGACCAGGCGGCGGGCGCGGGTGGGGGAGACGGAGCCGGGGTCCTGGGCGCGGGCGGAGGGATCGGCCTTGGACACGCCCCACGGCGTGACACGGACGGTGCCGTCCGTCCGGTGACCGGACCCCTGCAGCGCCCACAGCAGCGAGGACTTGCCCGATCCGTTGCGTCCCATCAGCGCGACGGTCTCTCCGCCGCGCAGCTCCAGGTCGATCTCCCGCACGGCGGGCAGGACCTGGCCCCGGTAGAGGACGCTGACGCCACGTGCGTCGAGGAGCCTCGGCCGGACGTACGGCGATGCGGGCGGCAGCGGCCGGGCGGGCGGTACGGCGGTGTCCTTGAGCCGGGCGCGCAGCGGGGCCGCGGCGCGGCGGGCGTCACGGACCGAGAGGGGCAGCGGGTCCCAGCCCGCCCGGCGGCCGAGCTGGACGACCGGTGGCGCGACGCGCGTGGTGCGGAACATCTCGGCGGGCGGGCCCGACTCGACGCGTCCGTCGCCCGGCAGGTGCAGGACCCGGTCGGCGTACTGCACGACGCGCTCCAGGCGGTGCTCGGCCAGCAGTACGGTGACGCCGAGGTCGTGGACGAGGCGAGTGATCGCCGCCAGTACCTCCTCGGCGGCGGTCGGGTCGAGCGCGGACGTCGGCTCGTCCAGGACCAGGACGCGCGGGTGGGCGGTGAGGACCGATCCGATGGCCACGCGCTGCTGCTGGCCGCCGGAGAGTTCGTGCAGGGCGCGGTGGCGCAGGTCGGCGAGGCCGAGCAGGTCGAGGGTCTCCTCGACGCGCTTGCGCATGGTGTCGGCGGGTACGGCCAACTGCTCCATGGCATAGGCGAGTTCCTCCTCGACGGTGTCGGTGACGAAGCCGTCCAGGGGGTCCTGCCCCACCACGCCGACGACGTCGGCGAGTTCCCGGGGCGGGTGGCCCGCGGTGTCGCGGCCGTCGACGGTGACCGTGCCGTACAGCGTGCCGCCGGTGAAGTGCGGTACCAGGCCGTTGACGGTGCCGAGCAGGGTGGATTTGCCGACGCCCGTGGGGCCGACGACGAGGCAGAGCTCGCCCTCCTCGACGGTGAGGTCGACATCGCGCAGGACGGGCTCGGTCGTGTCGTCGTACGCGACGGTGACCTGGTCGAAGGTGATCACTTGGCGGTGGCTTTCTGAGGGTGCCGGGTGCGGGGCGCGGCTCGCTGTGCGGTGCTGCCCGGTGACGGGGTGGAGATGGGGAGTGGTGGCGGCGCGAGGAATCCGGCGGCGCCCGCCAGCAGGACGGCTGCCGCGGGCACCATCGGGAGCGTGGGCCAACTCAGCGGATAGATGGACGGGTTGAGTTCCGCCGCGTCGAATCCGACGTTGGTGAAGAGCAGCACGGCCGACAGGACGCCGCAGCCCGCCACGGCCCACTCCTCGAACCGCCAGGGGTCGGGCCGGTAGGCGGTCCGGGTGACCCGGCGCCCGCCAAGCCGCAGTCCCGCCACGCACAGTGCCGCGCCCGCCGCCATCGCGGGGAACCCGAGCAGCCGGGGAGCGGTGGCGTCGAGCAGGCCGTACGACCCGGCGCACAGCCCACACATGCCGAGGAGCATGAGCGTGCCGGTGACCCGGCGCGAACGGCGCGTCGCCGTGCCGGACCGCCCGTAGCCGCGCGAGTCCATCGCGGCGGCGAGCCGCAGCGACCGTTCGAGGGCGTCCTCCAGCACGGGCACCACGATGCCGCGCAGGGCGCGCAAGCCCTTGGTGCGGCCCGCGCGCAGCCGCCGGGCGCGGTGCACCCGCTGCACGCTCTGGACCAGTTGCGGGGCGACGCTGATGGAGACGGTGACGGCGACTCCCAGTTCGTAGAGCGCGCCGGGCAGGACGCGCAGGGCCCGCTTGGGGTTGGCCAGGGTGTTGGCCGCGCCGATGCAGCAGAGCATGCAGGCCAGGCGCAGACCGTCCACGGCGGCGGAGAGGAGTGCCTCCAGGGAGACGGGGCCGCCCAGTTGGATCCCCGCGTACCAGTCGGGTGTGGGGATGTGCGGCAGCGAGAAGAGGAAGTGGTCGTGCGGGGTGATGCCGGTGGCGAAGACCGCACGGAAGATCACGCGGATCGCGACGACCGTGAGCGCCAGGTAGAGGTAGTACTTGAAGCCGCGCGCCCAGGGCGCCTCGGTGCGGCGCACGCTGATGACGTAGCCGAGGACGGCGAGCACGAGGAAGAGCAGCAGCGGGTTGTTGGTCCTGCTGACCGCCGTGGCCAGGGCCAGGGCCCAGACCCACCAGGCCATCGGGTGCAGGGTGCGGGGCAGTCGCCGCTCGGTCGGGCCTGACGGCGCGGGGGTGCGGTCGTGCACGGACTACTCCACGCGTCGGCGGCGCCGGGCCGTGTACACGGCGGCGCCCCCGATGAGCAGGACCAGCGCGCCGGTGACGGCGGCCGGTGCGTACGAGCCCGTGTCGTGCGCCGCATCGGCTGCCGGGGCAGCGTCGATGACCTTGGAGGACGGCTTTGCTCCAGCCTTGGCCCCGCCCGCTTCCGTACTCGGCGACGGCGACGGGGACGCGGAGGGGGAATGCGGCGGTGAGGGGGAAGCGGACGGCTTCTTCGTGGACTCGCTGCGTTTCGGGGCAGGCGGGGCGGCCTTCTCGTTGACGGGTCGCTCCGGAGCGGGGCCGGTGTCGACGTTCGGCGGCAGCGGCCTGGAGGTCTGCTTCTCGTACGGAGTACGGGGATTGCCGCCGCCGGTGGGGCGGGCGTTGCGGGCGCGCAGTTGGTCAGGGGTGACGGTCGGGCGGCCCTTGGTGCCCTCGATGTTCGTGCCGCCGAAGATCCAGAGGTCGACGCTGCCCGGCTTGGGCTTGTAGAGCATGGCGCCGAGCTGGCTGTACTCCCAGGTGTTCTCGCCGGGATCGGCGTGCCAGTACGACCAGTAGGCGGAGGCGGGCGGTGTGAGGACGCAGTCGTCCTGGGAGGCTGTGGGGAACTGTTTGCCGCCCTTGTAGCCGCTGTAGCCGATCCGGCAGATGAACGCCGGGCCGTCGTGGCCGGTGCCCGTGGTGCGCCAGCCGCCTTGGTTGAGCAGCTCGTAGCCGGTGGTCGGCGTGGTGCCGCAGGAGCGGAGGATGGGTCCGCCCCAGTCGCTGAAGTCGACCGCGAGCACGGCTCCCGATCGGGTGGTGCACTGGCCCATGGGCCGGGGCGCGGCGGTGGCGGGAGCGGCCGTGGCGGTCAGGGCCGCCACGGTCAGAGTCAGGGCGCCGACCGCGCTCGCGAACGTACGCAGAGTCCGGGTGATCACTGGTGGCCCCCTGTGGCGGCGCGGCGGCGGGCGATGACGACCGTGCGCCACCCTGCGAAGCACAGCGCGGCCGCCGCGATGGCAAGTCCGGTCAGCTGCAGGCCGGTTGACGCGAGCGAGCCGTCGGCCGACGGTCCTCCGGCGGCGTCCTCACCAGGGGTGACGATGTCCGGTGTGGAGTTGCCTGAGGGGCCGCCATCGGACGGATCGGCGGGCGGCTGCGGCGTCGTCCCGTCCAGGTCCCTGACGAGCGTGCCGAACGACGTGCCGACCGCCCCGCCGAGCCCCTGCGTGGACGCCCGCACGTCGGAGCCGCGCTGACCGCCCGCCGCGACGTTGAGACCGCCGTCCCTGTTCTGCTGCCCGGCGAGGAACTTGCGGGCCTTCTTGATCTCGTCGCCGTACTTCGCCGCGTTCAGAGAAAGACCCTGCACCGCGAGGGCCGCCGAGTTGACGGAGTTGCCCGATGCGCCGGGGAAGCCGCCGTCCGGAAGCTGCTTGGCCGCGATCCAGGCGATGGCCTTGTCGACCGCCTTGTCGGATTCGGTGTCCTTCACCAGGTCCAGGGCCATGGCGGCCATCGCGGTCGAGTCGACCTCGGAGTCACCGCTTGAGGGAATGAGGCTGGGCCAGGCGCCGGAGGAGTGCTGCAGGCTCCGCAGGTAGGCGATCGGGGCTGCTGCCGACGTCTTCTCCCCGGCCCGCAGCTGGGCGATGACACCGAGGGACTGCGAGAACACCGAAGGGGCGTACGTGTAGGCGCCCTTGGCGGGGCAGCTGCGGTCCGGTGCCCGACTGGGCTTCGCGCAGACGGACTTGTCGAGCGCCGCGATGAGGTCCTGGCCCGCGAAATCACGCGGGTCCCGGCCGACGGCCTGGGCCAGTACCGCCACCTTGCCCAACGAACCGCCCGCGGCGTGCGAAGTTCCCACCCCCGTCCAGTCGTTGACGGTGCGGCCCGGAGTCGCGCCGTCCTTGCCCTTGCCGTCCAGGAAGTCGACGATGCCGCGCAGCGCGTTGTTGTCATGGCCGGTGGCCGCCAGGGCGTACCCGCCGTCGATGGTCAGGCCGTAGTCGGCGAAGCCGGTCCCGGCGACGTTCTCGTAGTAGTGGCCCTGCTTGAGGCGGGTCGCCGCGGTGAGGTAGGCGGTGCCCTTCTTCAGGTCGGGTCCTTCGCCCGGGGCCCAGGGCGGATTCGGGCCGCTGGGATCACCCGGGTCCTTCGGATCCGTCGGGTCCTTCGGATCGGTGGGGTCGGTCGGATCGGTGGTCGGCGGCTGCGGCGGGTCCGGCCGCTTCGCGGTGAGCGCGGCCAGATCCGTGCGGGCCCCGGCGAGTGCGGCACCCCAGGTCGGATAGAGCTCCGGGTCGCTCGCGCCTTCGTCGGAGCCGAAGCCCCCGCTCTTCGTCTGCTGCCGGGACAGCCACGAGACCGCGGCGTCCGCCCGCACCGTGTCGCCGAGCAGGCGCAGGGCCTGCGCCGACCTGGCGGTGGCGTTGACGTCGCCGGTGGGCACTCCCGGATACGCGGCGAAGGCGCCGGTGGGCAGCTGGGCATCGCGCAGGCTCTTGCGTGCCTTCGCCACGACCGCGGAGTGCCCGCCCGCCTGTTGCAGGGCGATGACCGCGTACGGAGTGGTGGCGGGGTCGCTGTAGTTGCAGCTCTGGCCGTCACGCAGCAGCGTGGGGCTGAAGCCGCCGTCCTTGCACTGGTGGGCGGCGACCCGGGCGACCGCTTCGGCGGGCACCTTGCGGCCCGCGCGGTGCAAAGCGAGCACGGCGAGGGCCTGGGTCTCCACGTCGCCCACGTCGGGGAAGTCTCCCTTGGCGATGCAGGTGTCCGTTCCGCCGTCGGTGCACACGCTCCTGCCGAGGTCGCCCGTCAGGTTGTGGCCGCCGAAGGAGTGCGGGTCGCCCCCGGTGCTCTCGGCGAGGAGCGCGAGCAGGGCCGCGCCCGCCGGGTTCGGGTCCTTGCCCGTGCCCTGCGGGTAGGCGAACTCCGCGGTGCGCGCGGCGAGATAGGACGTGACCCGGGTGAGCGTGGTGCTCCTGCCGCCGGAGGCGACGAGGGCGAGCGCGGTGTGCGCCGTCTGGTACAGATTGGCGCTTTCGGCGCCCTCGTCACGGATGTGGTCGCCGTCGGTGAGCCTGCTCCGGAGCCAGGCATCGGCAACCTTGAGGTCCACCTCGCCGGGCTCGACGTCGGGCGGGTTGTCACCGGGGTCGGTCTGGCCGCCAGCCCTGACCTGGGCGGGTGTGAACGACGGCCCGCCGCTGGTGCCGTCCGGGTCGGTCGCGCCGAACACCCACGCCTCCACCGAGCCGTTCTTCGGCTTCTGGCTCATGGCGCCGAGCGGGCTGTACGTCCAGTAGTCCTGGCCGCGCGGAGCGATCCAGTACGACCAGTAGGCGGAGGCGGGCGGGGTGAGCTTGCACTGCTCCTTGTCCGGTGTCGGGTACCGCGTACCGGAGTTGAAGTCGCGGTGGCCGAGGCGGCAGATGAAGGCGGGGCCGTCGTGCTCGGTCCCCGCCGTACTGAAACCGGCCTCGTGCAGCAGGTCGTAGCCGGTGGTCGGGCTCGCGTCGCAGCCCCGGACGACGCCGCCTCCCCAGTCGCCGAAGTCCACGGCGACGACCGCGCCCTTGGTCGGCGTGCAGTTCCCGAGCGGATCGGCGGCCGCGGGAACGGCGTTGCCGATCAGCAGCCCTCCGCCGCCCACCGCCACGGCGGCCGCGCACAGCAGCGAGACCCATCTCGCGCGTATGCCCCGACCCGTTCTTCCGTCTCCGTGCCCCACCACTGCCCCCCTGGGCTTCGTCCGTGGCGGTCCTTCACGTGATAGGTCGGCGCTGGGCCGAGGAGTCCTCGTCGAGAAGTCACGGCGAGGAATCGTCCGTACCACGCCGTAGTCCGCGACGGCGTCATTCGTTGTTCCCCAGGCCAGGTAATCCGGCTCGCCCGCCGAGCGTGTGAGGTGCTCGGCGAACCTACGGTTGCGGGTCAGCGCCGGAGTTCGACCGGCTTCCCCTGGTAACTGAGTTCAGATTCGGGCGAATTAGAGCACAGTGACGGATGAAGTGGCAAGGGTGTGCGGGACCTGTGAGGTTCGAGTAACGTCCCGTGCTGCCGAGCGGGGGAATCTGGTGGGAATCCAGAGCTGACGCGCAGCGGTGTGACCCGGCCGGGGGGCCGGGGCGAGCCCGAATGCCCGACCGGCCCTGCAATCAAGGACGTCACACCTCGCGCTCGGGTGACGGCCACATCTCGCCCGACCGGAGCCCCTGCGCGTACTGCGGACGCGGGCTCAGTGGGAGGGGGACGTGCGGCCGGCACCCCCTCTTCCCGGGAGTACCCCGCCATGACCTCCGCCCACGTCGCCGCTCGCCGCATCTCGCTGGCCGTACCCGCCGCGCTCACCGCGCTCGCCCTCACGGCCTCGCCGGCCGCCGCGACGGCCTCGCCCGCCCAGATAGCCACCTCCAAGACGAACGGCGTGGCCTACCTCAGATCCCTGCAAGGCCCCGACGGCTCCTACGCGGGTACGGGCCTGTCCAACGAGTGGGCCTTCTCCGCGCTCGCCACCGCCGGGACGGCGGCCGTCGACGTCACACCGGGCGGCGACACCGCGAAGAACGCCCGCACCGTGTACCGCAACCACCTGGCCGCCCCGGGATGGCCCGGTACCTCTCCCGTCGTCACGGACTACGAACGCGGCATCATCAACGCGTACTCGGCCGGAATCGACCCGGCACGTGTGTCAGCGAGCCGCAATCTGATCGCCGACACCTACGCGCACTGGCAGAACTCCGCGCCCGGCTACTGGGGTTCACCCGACAACTTCAACGGCACCGTCTTCGCGCTGCTCTCGCTCGCGGGCGCAAAGGCGCAGACCGGGACCCCGCGTGTGCCGCAGGCCCTGCTCGACCGGTCCGTCGCCACCGTCCGCGCCAACCAGCACAACGACGGCGGCTGGAACTTCAGCAAGGCAGAGGGCGACCCCGACGCGCTCGCCGCGCCCGGTGACATCGACATGACCGGCGCCGCGATGGCCTCGCTGTGCGTTTCCGGAGTACCGGCGACAGACCCGGCCGTCACCAAGGCGAAGAGCTTCCTCAAGTCGAAACTGATCAACAACTCCGGTGCGTTCGACGCGATGTTCGGCGCCAACACGGACTCCAACGGCTGGGCGGTCTCCGGCCTGAACGCCTGCGGCATCAACCCCCAGACCGGCGACTTCCTCACCCGCGCGGGCAAGACTCCAGTGGACTTCCTGATCGCCCAGCAGTTCAAGCCCGGCGGCGGCTTCAAGTACCTGCCCACCGACACCACGCCGTCCGCGTACGCCTCCATCGACGGCCTGCGCGCGGTCGTGGGCGGGGGCTTCGCGACCGCGCCCCCTGCCCCCACCACCTCGGGCGCCTCGCGCTGGGCGGCCACGACCGACTTCACTCCCGGCACCCGGACCAGCCTCGCCCTGACCGTCGACGACGGCACCACGCTCAAGGTCTGCTCCGTCACCTTCACCCCCACCGCGACAACCACCACGCTGGGCGCGGTACTTGACGCGGCGAAGACCTCGGCAGCTCCTGCTGGCTGCGTGACAGAGGTGGTGCCCGGCAGTGGAGGCGGCACCATCACGTCAGTGAACAGCAGGCCGAACAGCGGTGGTTCGACCTGGAAGTCGAGCTTCGACGGCGCGACGGTCGTCACGGCGAGCCGCAGCACTGTGGTCAGGGCCGGTGACACGATCGCGCTTCGATACGGCAGCTAACCTGCCGACGTGCGGATCCTCGCCCAGCAAGCGAAGCGGAGGGCGCGGAACAGATCACCAGTCTGTTCCGCGCCCCTCTCGTAACAGCCGCAGGCCCCTCAGCCCAGCGGCGGACCCGGGCCCCTCAGCCCTGGTCGTATGTGGGGAACCCGCGCCCGTGCTTACAGCCGAGCACTCTTCGGGTGGCGCACGAGGTGGCGGGCGTACGCATCCGTCGTGAAGAAGGCGGGCAGTTCCCTGGAGAGAGCGGTTCGCTCGAAGAGCGCTCGCACCTCGTCGACGGCGGCCCAGGGGTATTCGGCGCCGAGGGAGCCGAGTTCGTCGTCCAGCACTTCCAGGACCTTGTCCCGGCCGATGGCCTGGTGGCGCAGCCACTGCCAGATCTGCACCCGGGCGATCTCGGCTGTGGCGGCGTCTTCCATGAGCCCGTCGAGGGCAACAGCGCCCTGTCCGCGCAGCCAAGCGGCGAAGTAGCGCACGGCGACCGCGATGTTGGTGCGTAGCCCATGCGCGGTGGGCGGTGCGCTGATACGGCGCACGGACAGGAGCTGATGAGCCGTCACCTCGCCTTCACCGCGTGTGCGTTCGATCTGATGCGGGCGGGACTCGAGCACCCCGTCGAAGACCTCGCGGCAGACAGGAACGAGCGCGGGGTGGGCGACCCAGGAGCCGTCGAAGCCGTCCTCGGCCTCGCGTTCCTTGTCGAGTCGTACCTTGCCGAGTGCCACTTCGTTGGCGGCCGGGTCCTTGCTCGGCACCTGCGCCGCCATGCCGCCGATGACGTGTGCGCCCCGCTTGTGGCAGGTGTGCACGAGGAGTTCGGTGTAGGCGCGCATGAAGGGGGCCGTCATCGTGACATTGGCCCGATCGGGCAGCAGGAAGTCCGTGCGGTGCCCGAAGGTTTTGATCAGGCTGAACAGGTAGTCCCAGCGCCCCGCGTTGAGTCCGGCACTGTGCTCACGGAGCTCGTAGAGGATCTCCTCCATCTGCACGGCGGCCGTGATCGTCTCGATGAGGACGGTGGCGCGGACCGTGCCACGCGGGATGCCGAGCAGGTCCTGGGCGAGGACGAAGACGTCGTTCCACAGGCGTGCTTCGCTGCGCCCCTCCAGTTTGGGCAGATAGAAGTACGGGCCGTAACCGGCGTCGATCTGGCGCTGCGCGCAGTGGAAGAAGTAGAGCCCGAAGTCGACGAGAGAGGCGGCCACAGGGCGGCCGTCGATCTCCAGATGCTCCTCGGTCAGGTGCCAGCCGCGCGGGCGGACGACGATCGTCGCGAGCTGCGCGCCGAGCCGGTACTGCTTGCCCTCGGCCGTGGTGAAGTCGATGCGGCGCTCGATGGCGTCGAGGAGATTCAGCTGTCCGCCGATGATGTTGTCCCAGGTGGGGGCGGTGGCGTCCTCGAAGTCCGCCATCCACACCTGCGCTCCGGAGTTGAGCGCGTTGATCGCCATCGCGCGGTCCGGGGGCCCGGTGATCTCCACCCTGCGGTCGGTCAGGCCAGGGGCCGCGGGCGCGACGCGCCATGAGTCGTCCGCGCGAATCGAGGCGGTGACGATGGAGAAGTCGAGCGGGGAGCCCGAGGCGAGCCTGGCCGTCACTCGCACCCGCTCCCTGAGGAGGTCGATGCGGCGCTCTTCAAAGGCGGCGTCGAGCCGCCCGATGAAGTCGAGGGCTTCTGGGGTGAGGATCTCGTCGTGGCGGTCGCCCGCTTCGCCGATGACCCGGACGGTGCGGGTCGGGGCCATGGTGGTCATGGAATCTCCTCGGTTGAGAGGTGCCGAGCGGGAACGTAAGTGGGGGCGGGCCCCTGGAAGGGGCGCGGGGAACTGCGCGCCCAGCCCCCGCCGGCCCGCGGACGAATCCCGTCCCCCAGCGGAGCGCCTAGTGGAACTGCTCCGCCTCTGTGGACCCCGCGAGCGCGGTCGTGGACGACGCCGGATTGACCGCGGTCGACACGAGGTCGAAGTACCCGGTGCCGACTTCCCTCTGATGCCGCACGGCAGTGAACCCGTGCTCCTGGGCGGCGAACTCCCGCTCCTGGAGGTCGACATAGGCCGTCATGCCGTACTCGGCGTAACCGCGCGCCAGGTCGAACATGCCGTGGTTGAGGGAGTGGAAACCGGCCAGGGTGATGAACTGGAAGCGGTAGCCCATCGCCGCCAGCTCGCGCTGGAACTTGGCGATCTGGTCGTCGTCGAGGGCCGCCTTCCAGTTGAAGGACGGCGAGCAGTTGTAGGCGAGCAGCTGGTCCGGGTGCTCGGCGTGGACCGCTTCGGCGAACTCGCGTGCCTGGGCGAGGTCGGGGGTGCTGGTCTCCACCCAGATCAGATCGGCGTACGGGGCGTACGCGAGGCCGCGCGCGATGACGGGGGCCATGCCGTTCTCGACCCGGTAGAAGCCCTCCGCGGTGCGCTCGCCCGTGACGAACCGCGCGTCGCGCTCGTCGACGTCGCTGGTCAGCAGGTTCGCGGCGAGCGCGTCGGTACGCGCCACGATCAGGGTGGGCACGTCGGCGATGTCCGCCGCGAGACGCGCCGCGTTGAGGGTGCGGATGTGCTGGGCGGTGGGCACGAGGACCTTGCCGCCGAGGTGACCGCACTTCTTCTCCGAGGCGAGCTGGTCCTCGTAGTGGATGCCCGCGGCGCCCGCCGTGATCATCGCCTTGGTCAGCTCGAAGGCGTTGAGCGGGCCGCCGAACCCGGCCTCCGCGTCGGCGACGATCGGGGCGAGCCAGTCCGTCGACGTGTCGCCCTCGCTGGTGGCGATCTGGTCGGCGCGCAGCAGCGCGTTGTTGATCCGACGCACCACCTGCGGAACGGAGTTGGCGGGGTACAGCGACTGGTCGGGATAGGTGTGCCCGGCCTGGTTGGCATCGGCGGCCACCTGCCAGCCGGACAGGTAGATCGCCTGGAGCCCGGCCTTCACCTGCTGCACGGCCTGCCCGCCGGTCAGCGCGCCGAGCGCGTGGATGTAGTCGAGTTCGTGCAGCTGCCGCCACAGCCGCTCGGCACCCCGCCGGGCGAGGGTGGCCTCCTCGCGGACGCTGCCGGAGAGGCGGACCACGTCCTCGGCGGTGTAGGTGCGCTCGATGCCCTGCCAGCGGGGGTCCGTCGCCCACCGCCGAGCCAGCACGTCGGCCGTCTCCGTCGTCATCCCTGTCTGCTCCATGGTCTTCTCCCGAAGAGTCGTGAACTACGCGAGTGCCTGGCACTGAGTGCCGAATTGGCGCATAGGTGCGGCTCACCGATTCCGCAGGGGGTTCTGTCAGGGGGAAGTCGAGTCGGATGGCAGGGCTGATGTATCCGACGTCAGGGCAGCGAATCGTGCCCCGATCCCCCTACCGTCCGGTGGTTCTCGGTGGGCCGTGGTTCGACTTTGGCACTGGCACTCGGTGCCATCAAGTAGGAGAAGTTGCTAATTTGTGCGGATCTTTTTTCTCGTTTTGCCAACTCTGCCAACTCTGCCAATGCTCCGGTGCGCGGATCAGGACGAGCCCGAGGTCTCCACGGGGTAGGGCACGTACGTACGCCGGTCGGGATCGACGGCCAGCGTTCCACCGGCCGGTGGCCGGGCTCGCTGGGCGCAGTCGCGGCGCTCGCAGATGCGGCAGCCAAGCCCGATGGGCGTCGCTGCCCTCGGATCGTCCAGGGCCACGCCTTCCGCATAGACCAGGCGGTGCGCGTGCCGCAGTTCGCACCCCAGCGCCACCGCGAACTCGGCGCGTGGTGCGCGATGTCCTGCTCCGCCCCTGGTGACCGTGCGCGCCACCCAGAAGTAGCGCTTCCCGTCAGGCATCTCCGCAACCTGGGTGAGAATGCGACCGGGTGAGGAGAATGCGGTGTACACCGTCCACAGCGGGCACGTGCCGCCGAGCCTGGAGAAGTGGAAGGCCGTGGCTGACTGCCGCTTGGACACGTTGCCGGCGCGGTCCACTCGCAGGAACGAGAAGGGCACCCCTCGTCGCCCGGACCGCTGGAGGGTGCTGAGGCGGTGGCAGACGCTCTCGAAACCGACACCGAAGCGGGCCTGGAGCAACTCGATGTCGTAGCGCAGTTCTTCGGCGGCGGACCGGAACGCCGAGTACGGCATGAGCAGGGCACCGGCGAAGTAGCTGGCGAGCCCGATGCGGGCCAGTGCGGCAGCTTGCGTGGAGGACAGTCCGGCCTCGCCGACCAGCTGATCGAGCAGCGACGCGTGCTCCAAGAGTGCAATCTGGGTGGCGAGTTGGAAGGGCAACTGGCCTTCCGTCAGCCACGGTGAGAGGAACAGCAGACGGCTCGTCGGATCGTAGCGCCGGGAGTCCGCGGAGTGCTCCGGCGCCGCCTTCACCACGGTGACGCGATGCCGTTCGGCGAGGTGCTGTTCCAGAATGTTCGCCGTCGACCGGGCCGAGTCGAACCCCCATCGCCGCGCCATGCGCTCTGCCTCGGTGTCGAGTGGCTCGAAGTGATTGTGATGGGCGTAGAAGAAGTCGCGCACCTCGTCGTGCGGCTCCGCCGGGGGCAGGGTGGTCACCGGGGCGTCGGCGGAGGCCGAAGCCAGCGCGGCGACCTGTTCGGAGGCATCCCGGTAGCGGTGGTGCAGGGCCACCAGGGCTCGGGCCACCTCAGGGTGGTCGCGGGCCACCTCGATGGCTTCCTCGGCCGATGCCGACACCCCGGTCGCCTCGTCGCCGAGGGCGGCACGCAGATCCGTCGCGAGGCGTTCTTCCGACGCTTCGGAGAAGAACTCGGGTTCGACGCCCAGGACTTCGGCGATGCGCAGCAGTACGGGTGCGGTGAGGGGCCGCTGGCTGTGCTCGATCTGGTTCAGATAGCTCGTCGAGATGCCGAGCGAGCGGGCCAGTTCGACCTGGTTCATGCCGCGCTCGGTGCGCAGTCGGCGGAGCTTGGCATGCGCGTAGATCTTTCGTGCGGGAGGCCGTGCCATGCGTGATGCGCTCCTTCCACGGGGCCCGACCGGTCCCGCAGATGCGAATTTAACATTCGCAGATTTTGCAAGATTCGCAGTTTCGCGTCCTTCGGCGGTACGCATTTCGCATGTTGGAGCCGTGGCTCCCGCTGTCGAACATGGGAATGATCGGTGCGGAAGGTGCGAGACCCCCGCATCCCGGTGGTCGTCGTTGGGCCGTACATCGCGAAGGAGTCCCGTGATCGACCACCAGATACGTGTCCACCCCAGCGCCGATCAGCTGCCCCGAGAGGATCAGCTCGCCTGGAAACTGGCCTCCGTGGCCACCGGCACCCAGGAGGTAGGCGATCTGGATCCGGCAGCCGCCGCCATGGCCGTCAACCGGGTCATCGACAACGCATCGGTCGCGATGGCCTCCCTGCGTCGACGTCCGGTCGCCGTGGCCCGCGCCCAGGCCGTCGGCCATACGACGCTCCCCGGGGCGTCGGTCTTCGGAGCGGAGCACGGGCTACGGGTGTCGCCCGAGTGGGCGGCCTGGGCCAACGGCACCGCCGTGCGCGAACTGGACTTCCACGACACCTACTTGGCGGCCGACTACTCCCACCCCGGCGACAACATCCCGCCGTTGCTCGCCGTCGCCCAGCACACCGGCCGCTCCGGCGCCGACCTGCTGCGGGGCATCGTCGCCGCGTACGAGATCCATGTCGCCCTGCGGCGCAGCTCGGCCTCGACAGTGATCGTCAGTTTTAGAGAACCCGCCGATGTTCATTCGGCGCTGCACGATCAACGGCCGGGCCCGGCCCGGGGCGGTGGTAGCGGTGACGAAGCCTGGCGGACCCCATCAGGTGGCCGCGATGGTCGGCGGAGATGGGCAGAGGCAAGATCCGGAGGACGCGGCCGTCGCTCATCGCGTGTACCCCCTGCCTTCCACTCAAGACGACAGGAGCCTCAGGTGCGAACCGCAGCGGCTGAATCAATACCGGGAATCAGGCCGCGACGAGCTCCTTCTCGCGGTTCGGCGTCTTGACCGTGGGCTTCTTGTTCGGCAGCGAGAGCCGGAAGACCTTGTGCCACGCGGAGAACACCTGCTTGGGCAGCGGCCCGGTGACGTACTCCAGCTCGTACTTTTCGAACAGCGCGCGCACCTTCACCGCGACCTCGGCGTACCGGTTGCTCGGCAGGTCCGGGAACAGGTGGTGCTCGATCTGGTGCGACAGGTTGCCGGTCATGAAGTGCATGGCCTTGCTGCCGCTGATGTTCGCCGAGCCCATCATCTGGCGCAGGTACCACTGGCCGCGCGTCTCGCCCTTGATCGACCGGCGTTCGAAGACCTGCACACCCTCGGGGAAGTGCCCGCACATGATCACCGAGTGGGTCCAGATGTTGCGGACCAGGTTCGCGGTGAACGTGGCGCCGAGCGTGGGGAGGAACGACGGGCCCGAAAGGAGTGGGTGGATCACGTAGTCCTTGAGCACCTGCTTGCGGATCTTGCGGCCCACGGCCTTGGCCCGCGCGCGGAACTCCGGGTTCTTGCGGCGGCGCTTGTGCAGGTTCTTGCCGAGCTCCAGGTCGTACGCCGCGATGCCGTACTCGAAGAAGCAGGCGTTGAGGAAGTTCCACAGGGGCTGGCCGAGGTGGAAGGGGTGCCACTTCTGGTCCTCGTCGACGCGCATGATGCCGTAGCCGAGGTCGTTGTCCTTGCCGATCACGTTGGTGTACGTGTGGTGCAGCTCGTTGTGCGAGTGCTTCCACTGCTCGGACGGCGAGACGTGATCCCACTCCCAGGTGGTGGAGTGGATCTTAGGGTCTCGCATCCAGTCCCACTGGCCGTGCAGGATGTTGTGGCCGATCTCCATGTTGTCCATGATCTTCGCCACGGACAGACCGGCGGTGCCGATCAGCCACGCGGGCGGGAAGATCGAGAACAGCAGGACGCCCCTGCTGACCAGTTCGAGCTTGCGCTGCGCCGAGATGACCTTGCGGATGTAGTCGGCGTCTTTCTCGCCGCGGTCGGCGATCACCTCGTCGCGGATCGCGTCCAGCTCGCGGCCGAGCTCCTCGACCTGCTCCGCGGTCAGGTGGACGGTGGGGTCGATGGCGGTCAAGGTGCTCCTAGCGTTCGATGTCGCAGGGGCCCGCCGCAGCGGACACGCAGGTCTGGATGAGGACGCCCGGCTCGGCCTCGGTGATCTCGCCGGTGCGCAGGTCGCGGACGGCGCCCGCCTTGAGCGGCGTGACGCAGCCGAAGCAGATGCCCATGCGGCACCCGGAGGGCATGAGCACACCGGCCTCCTCGCCGATGTCCAGCAATGGCGTGGCGCCGTCCGCGTCGACGGTCTTGCCGGTGGAGCTGAACGTGACCTCGCCGCCGCCGTCACCGGCGACGACGATGCTGGGGCGGAAGCGTTCGGTGTGCAGGCGCTCTTGGACGCCGCGCTCGGTCCAGTGCTCTTCGGCGGCGTCGAGCAGGCCCGAGGGCCCGCAGGCCCAGGTCTCGCGCTCCGCCCAGTCGGGCACGAGTTCGTCGAGACGGGCGATGTCGAGCATGCCGTCCGTGTCGGTGTGCACCTCGGTGAGCCGCAGCTTCTTGTCCGCGACCAGTTCGTGCAGTTCGTTGCGGAAGATCACGTCTTGCGGCTGTGGCGCGCAGTGGACCATGACGACGTCGTCGAACTCGGTGTCGCGCAGCATGCCCATCACGGGCGTGATGCCGCTGCCTGCCGTCAGGTAGAGCACCTTGGCGGGCTTGGCCTGGGGCAGCACGAAGTCACCGGTCGGCTGGTCGAGCTGGATCAGCGTGCCCGGTTTGGCCCTGCGGACCAGGTGGTTGCTGACCTTGCCGTCCGGGATCGCCTTCACGGTGATCGTGACGCGGCCGTCCTGGCGGTGTGTCGGCGAGGTGATGGAGTAGGCACGCCACAGGCGCACCCCGTCGACGTCGACCCCGATCCGCACGTACTGACCGGCCGTGTGGCCGCGCCAGCCCTGCCCCGGCCTGATCACGATGGTCGCGGCGTCACCCGTCTCGGGGCGCACGGCCTCGATGCGCCCCCGCAGGTCGGCGCCCGCGCGCAGCGGGCTGACCAGGTCGAGGTAGTCCGACGGCAGCAGCGGCGTCGTGACCATCTCCAGCAGTTTCCACGCCCTGCTGCGGAGGGCTGTACTCGTCATGGCTTCAGCTTGCTGCGCCTCAGGGCGTAAAGTCCTGACCGCAGGACGTAAATCTGGTCGGCTGAATTGTTCGCAGGGAACAAAAACGTGAGCCATGCAATCCGAAGGGCCAGTGAACTGGCCCTGGACGAGACGACGGTCACCGCACTTCGGGCGGCGCTGAAGACCACCGCCGACGAGGTCGTCCAGGCGATCATCGACGAGGTCCCTCCCTACGCCAACGCTCTTTCGGGCCGCATGGGCGCCACCATCCGCCGAGCCGTCCGCACCGCCCTGGGGCACTACCTGGACCTCGCGAGCGGAAACGCCACGGGCGGCGACGCCGGTGACGCGGCCTACGAGCTGGGCCGCGGCGAGGTGCGCGACGGTCGTTCGATGGACGCCCTGCTCAGCGCGTACCGCGTCGGCGCCCGCGTGGCCTGGCGATGCCTGGCAGCGGGTGCCGTACCCGCTGGTCTGCCCGCCGCCGAGGTCGCCAAGTTCGCCGAGCTGACCTTCGCCTACATCGACGAGCTCTCCGCCGCGAGCGCCGCGGGCCACGCCGATGAGCTGGCCGCCCGGGGCAGGGCCCACGAGCGTCACCTGGAACACCTGGCCCGCGACCTCCTCGCCGGCGCGAGCCCGGACGTGCTGCTTGCCTCTGTCCAACGGGCCGGGTGGCAGCCTCCGGTCTCGCTGACCGCGGTCCTGCTGCCCGCCGATCAGGCCCGGCCTGCCTACCGCACGCTCGACCCGAGCACCCTCGTCCTCGACGACCTGCCGGACGTCACCGGTGTGCTGCTCGTCCCCGATGCCGACCGATCACATCTCTTGCGGCAGCTGACCGACCGCACCGCCGTGGTCGGCCCGGCCCGGCCATGGACTCGTGCGTCCGACTCGTACGCACGAGCCGCACGCGCGCGCTCCCTCTCCTCTGACATTCGCGACACGGAGGACCACCTGCCCGAGCTGGTGCTGAGCGCCGACGCGGACGCGTTCGCAGACCTGCGTGCCAGAGCCCTCGCACCGTTGCGGACCTTGCCTGTCGCGACCGCACGGCGGCTGGAGGAGACGTTGCGGGCGTGGCTGCTGCACCAGGGCAGGCGGGACGAGGTGGCGGCGGCGTTGTTCGTCCATCCTCAGACAGTCCGGTACCGGATGGCGCAGCTGCGGGAGCTGTTTCCGGATCTCGCATCGCCACACCGGGTCCTTGAACTGACGCTGGCGGTCGGTCTTCGGGGCAGCTGACGAGTACGTCGACCGTCCACGACCGCATCCACGACCGCATTCACGAGCGCATCCACGAGCGGTCCAGGAATCGCGCCTCGACCGGCAGGGCGGTCAGGCCGGGACACCAGGGGTGGGGGCCGGGCCGCTCGCGCCGGGGACCGAGGGATGATGGGGATGCAATGACGGAACGTTGAGGTCAGGAGCTTCCATGGCGAAGCGGGTTCACCGACCCCGTGAGGACGCGGAGTTCGATTTCATCCTCGGGATGAGCGGAGCTCCGGTCCTCGCATACTTCACCGGGACATGGCCCAAGGCAATCGAACCCTGCCGAGTGATGGACCTCGTCGTGGGTGGCATCGCCGACGACTACGCGGGCCGCCTGACGGCCGTCCGCGCCGACATCACACGTTGTCCGGCCGCAACCGAGCGATACGGGATCACCGGAGCCCCGTCCTTCGTCCTGCTGAAGGAGGGAGAGGCGGTGGCGCACGGCTCGGGGCCTATGACCATCACCGAGGTGCGGAAGTTCTTGGACGGCCACCTCTGAGCGGCCGCCGCGGCACGTGGCCGCGACGCCCGTCACGTCTCGTCGCTGGGAACTGCGCCGCCCTGAGACACCTTGGGGCTGAGACCCTTCCCACGGGTCACATAGCGCCGTCCAGTTCTCACACGCCACATGTCGCAAGTGGTCCGGCCGAAACCGCAGTGCCGAGTGGCGTCATCGTCCGCGACGACGCTGTCGCTCTGAGCAGTGCAGTACCTCCTGTTCGCGTCGGCGGCCGGGAATAGGCCTAGTCGCACCGCTGAGGCGCATTTACCGTGCGCCTATGGATGCGCTGCGCACACGCAAGTACGACCGGTGGTTCCGCGCCGCAGACGTCGATGGCGACGGCGCGATAACGCGGCAGGACGTCGTCACGATGAGCGAGCGCTACGTCAGGGCCAGGGGTATCGCCTCCGACTCCCCTCAGGCGCGGCAGATGTACGAGACCATGCACGGATTCTGGGAGTCCGTGATCGCCCCGGCCGACGCCGACAAGGACGACAGGGTGACCTCGGCGGAGGTCACACAGGCGTTCGCCGCCACTTTCACCGATCGCGCCCGCTACTCCGAGGAGCTTGCGCCGGTCGCCGACCGCTTCTTTGACCTCGCCGACGGCGATAGCGACGGTGCGATCAGCCGTACCGAGTTCACACACATCTTCGGAAGCACTGGACGGGCCGCCGACGACGAGTGCGCCGAGGTGTTCAACGCACTCGACCTTGATGCATCCGGAGCCCTCTCGAGGGTCGAATATCACAAGGCCGTCTCCGAGTTCTTCTACGGAGACGATCCCGGCTCGCCGGCCAACCACATCTTCGGCCGTCTCACATAAGGGAATTGGGCTGGCTCCCTTACGCACGTCGAGACCTGAGGCTCCGATGGAACCCCAGGGAGTGCCGACTCCAGGTTCCAAGGTTGGGCCGACCAGCTTCAGCGTCCG
The DNA here is from genome assembly GCF_008704495.1 of Streptomyces kanamyceticus. Taxonomy (NCBI): domain Bacteria; kingdom Bacillati; phylum Actinomycetota; class Actinomycetes; order Kitasatosporales; family Streptomycetaceae; genus Streptomyces; species Streptomyces kanamyceticus. The sequence goes on along the minus strand of NZ_CP023699.1, from coordinate 483,224 downwards.
GCGTGTGTTCGCCGTAGCATCCGCCGGCTACATCCGATACATGTGCCCGACCACTCCGTTCAAGGAGGCCGCCATGGCGCAGAACAGCACCGAGCAGAAGTTCACCTTCCTGTTCACTTGGTTCGACCGCACTGGTGACGGCTACCTCACTCGCGATGACTTCCAGCAGATCGGTGAGGTGTTCGCCGCGGTAGCGCCGGACGAGGGCAACAAGAGCGCGCTGCGCGAGGCATTCATTCTCTGGTGGGACGTCTTGGGCGAGGCCGGTGCTCCGGACGCTCAGGGCCGCATCGGGCGCCAACAGTTCATCACCGCCATGCGCTCCCACATCGCCGCCGATGCCAAGACCGTCGAACGCCTGGTGACGCCCATCATCGACGCCCTCATGCGCGCCCTGGACACCGACAAGAGCGGCATGCTCACCGCTGATGAGTACGTCCGCATGTACGAGGCCCTCGGTATCGACCCGGCCACCTCCAGCGCGGCCTTCCAGCGCCTCGACCGCAACGGCAGCGGCACCATCACCCACGACGAGTTCCGCACCGCCATCGAGGAGTTCTACCTCAGCACCGACACCGAGGCACCCGGCAACTGGCTGCTCGGCTCGCCACTGCCGCGCGGCTGATCGGTCCCGAGGTGGCCGAACTTGAGGAGCGGATTGCCGCGTTGACGGAACAGCCGGAGGCGGAGCGCTCCGGGACGGGTCCCCGTAGGCTCCGCGCCGCCGCCACCACGCCACCGGCCGTAGCGAAACCAACCGACCACCCGGGGGCGCTCAGTCCCCGTACATCCGGATCGACGACGGTGTGACGCTGGAGTAACTCACCTCGAACCGCGCTCCCGCCCCGAAGGTCGGTACGACGGAGTCGACGAACGGGATCACGTCCACCTGTGTGATCAGTTCCGATTCGGCGCGGCCCCAGGTGGGGCAGCCCTTGGCGCCCGGCATGCGGGAGGCCTTGCCGACCAGGGTCGCGTACGCCGCGTTCTTGATGTGGGCGAAATTCGTGCCGTTCGGGGGTGTCGGCCCCGAGACGAAGGGCCTGAGCTGGGACGGGAGTGCCAGGCCGAGGGGCAGGACGGCGGCGTCCCAGGAAGCGTTGCCCGCGATCACCTGAGTGATGCCCGTGGTGTCGACGCCCTTGATCGTCACCTTGGCCCCGATCGCCTGCCAGGCCTTCTGGAGCAGTTCGGCGGCGGACGCGGCCGGTTGTCCGAGCTGGCTGGGGTAGACGAACGTGAGCGCGAGCCGCTTGCCGCCCTTCCTGCGGTCTCCTTCGGCGTCCTCCTTCCAACCGGCCCGGTCCAGGAGGGACTTGGCGGCGTCCACGTCGTGCGGCGGCAGCCTGCCGGTGACCGTGTTGTCCTTGCAGACCTTCGGTTCGTTGGTGACGAAACCCCGAGAGGGTTTGCCGGTTCCGCTGCTGAGCACCTTGCCGATGTCCGTCAGCTTGACGGCCTGGACGAGGGCGCGGCGCAGCGCCGGATCCTGGCCGGGCCGCCCCGGAGCGTGGTTGAACCAGATCTCGCCCAGCGCGTCGGTCGCATCGGCGTGGAACTGGCCGCGGCCCAGCAGGCGTTGCCGGTCAGGTCCGCTGAGCCGCGCGGCGTTCAGTTCGCCGGACAGCAGCAGGTTGGCGGCGGTCGTCTCATTGGGGATGACGCGGAGGCGGACCTTGTCGGGCAGCCCCTGCTGGTCCGCCTTCCACGGGCCGGGGCCCCAGGTGTAGTCCTTGCGCCGCGTGAGGGTGTAGTGGTCGCCCGGCACGGCCTCGGTCATCGTGAACATTCCGGTGCCGTGGTGCCCCCTGGCGAGCGATCCGCGGTCCGCCAGGCCCTTGCCGCAGACGATCGGCACCATGCCGATGTTGCGCAGCAGGAAGGCGTCGGGAATCTTGCTCGTGACGGTGATCTCCCGGGCGGCGGCGTCGGCCCGCACCGTGGTGCCCGGGTTCACCAGCAGGCCGGTCATGGGCGACTTGTTCTTCACGTCGGCCATGAACGCGATGTTCGCGGCGACGTCCCGCGTGGTCAGCGGCGTACCGTCGGCGCAGGTGACGCCGCGGCGCAGCGTGAAGCGGGCGGTGGTCGCGTCCGCCTGCCACTTCTCGGCCAGGCCCGCGCGCTCGGTACCGTCCTGAGCCACGTGGACCAGCGGGTCGTACAGGAAGCGGTCGACCTGGACGGCGATCGACATGGCGGTCAGGGCCGGGTCGAGCGTGCCGGGGTCGGCCGACAGCGCCATGGTGAAGGTCCTGCCGTCGGCCAGGGTTCCGCCCGATGCCGGTCCAGCGGTGGCGGCGTAGGGGCCGGTGCAACCGGTGAGGCCCAGGGCGGCGGCGCCGATGACCGATGCTGCGACCCGCGCAGATCTCATCGCAGATCCCGTGGCGGAACTCATCCGTGCCTCCCGGCGGGTTGCCGCAGGTGGTCGACGGCGATGCGGGCGGCCCGCCCGATCGAGGCGTCGACTGCGGGCAGCCGGTCGTCGAGGGTGGCGGCCCGGGTGAAGACGGCCACGGCGAACCGGCGCCCGTCGGGGTAGGCCACCACTCCGGCCTCATTGCGTACGGCGGGCAGCGTGCCGGTCTTCGCGGCGATCGTGACGTCGGACGCGAAGCCGGACGTGAGGCGGTGCGGCCAGATCTGACGCCTCATCATGCTCCGTACGCGCTCGCATGCTTCGGGTGCCCCGGCACGGTCGGTCCAGATCGCGTCGAGGAGCTCCGTGATGTCGCGCGGCGTCGAGGCCGAGGTGCGCGCGGGGTCGAGCACCGAGCTCTGCCAGATCTGCTCGGGCGTCGCCGCGGCGAGCGCGCGCTCAAGTTCCCCGGGTTCGCCTCCCGGGCCTGCCATGTCTCCCCACACCACACCGAGGTCCGCCGCGAGCGAGGCGAAGAGGTCCTCGCAGCAGCCGGTCAACCGGGTTCGGGAAAGCCCCAGTTCGGCGAGCACCTTTTCCACGGTCACGCGCCCGAGCCGGTGGCAGAGGACGTCGGTGGCGGCGTTGTCGCTCATCGTCAGCATGAACAGCGCCACGTCGCGCCAGGTCATCTCCACGTCGTCGGCGCAACCCGCAGTGCCGATCCCCCCGATGCGGTAGCGCGCGGGGATCGTCGTCCGTTCCCGTTCGTCCAGACGCCCTGCGGCCACTTCGCGGGCGTACGCCACCGCGACGGGAATCTTGAAGACCGATGCCAGGACCACGGGGGCGTCCGCGCCGAACGCCACCTCGGGCACTGTCCCGGGTCCGACCTCGCGGGCGTGCAGAAAGCCCTGGGCGCCCGCCTCTTCGAAGACCGTCGCGATCTGCTCGTTCACGTCGTTCACGTCGTTCACGGCGCGACCCTGCGGTCGGCCCGGCCGGTGTGCAGGAACAGCGCATGGCCCGCGCCGTCGTCGCCGACGAAGGCGTACAGCCCGTGCATGCCGTTCTCGGGCTCGACGGCGATCAGGGTGTCCTCGTGCGCGCCGACCAGCTCGGTCTTCTCCCGCCTGCCGCCGAGTTGGGCGAAGACCCCCTTCGGGCGCCGCTCGGCCCAGATCCGCCCTTCGGCGTCCTGGCTGACCTCCGTGTCGGCTGCCGACGACGTGTACGTCCCGACGTAGCGCGAGGCGTCGACGTGTGGTGCTGCCGGGTCCGGCACCGGCAGCGCGGGCAGCTCGACGCCCGCGAGCTCGCGCAGGACACGGCCGACGATCTCGGTGTACAGGACGAGCGGGTCGCCGCCGTTGGTCAGGACCGCCACGGCGACGTCCTGACCCGGCGCGACGCGCAGGAACGCGGACTGGCCGATGGTGCCGCCGTCGTGGCCGACGACGGTGCCGCCGGGGAAGTCGAAGATCTCCCAGCCGAGTCCCCAGGCGTCGCCCAGGAGCCCCAAGGGCGGTAGTTCCACCTGGGGTTGGCGCATGGCACGCGCGCTCTCGGCGCCGAGTACGCGCGTGCCGTCGGGGCCGAGACCGTCGGCGAGGTGCATGCGGGCGAAGGCCAGCAGGTCGCGGGGGCGCATGGCGAGCATCGACCCCGCCGCCGAGTTCGAGCGGACGAGCGCCCACACCGGGGCGGGCTCGGGGGCGGCGTCCGGGGTGGGCCTCAGGTGGCCGACCGCGGCCCGGTGCAGGATCGCTTCGTGCGGTCCTGTGGCCGCGTGGGTGAGCCCGAGCGGGGTGAACAGATGGTCGCGCAGGCATGCGTCGTACGACTTTCCGCGCAGCACCTCGACGATCCGGCCGAGCACGCAGTAGGCGGCGTTGTTGTACGAGAACCGCTCGCCCGGTGCGAAGAGTTGGGGCACATCGCCGAACGTGGCGATCAGTTTCTCCAGGCAGTCGTCGCCCTGACCGGTGTCGGTGAAGAAGTCGCCCTCGAATCCGGCGACGTGGCACATCAACTGCCGTGTGGTGACGGCGGCCGCGGCCTCGTCGGCGGCGAGCTTGAAGTCCGGCAGATAGGTGCGTACGGGCGCGTCGAGGTCCAGCGTTCCCTCGTCGACCAGCTGCATCGCGAGCGTCGTCGTCCATACCTTGGTGATCGAGCCGATCTGGAACACGGAGTCCGGCGTCGCCTCGACCCGGGTGCGCGTGCTGAGGACTCCTGCGGCGGCGTCGATCACCTGGTCGCTGACGCTCACGGCGACGGCGGCGCCCGGTACTTGGTTCTCGGCGAGCAGGGACGGCAGGCGCTCGTTCAGCCAGATCTGGAGGGCTTCGAGTTTTGTTGCGTGCGGAGCAGTCGACATGTGTATCCCCTTGCTCACGGGTCGGTCGGTCGAGCTGGCAGCAACGCTAGGGCGCAGGTCGCCGAGGGGATTCGTCCGCGCGCACGACGCGGGGAGCCGCATTCATCGCCCCGTACGAGTCCCGCCCGCATCGGGCGGCCTTCAGGACGGCCGGGCGTGCGGCCACAGCCGCAGTTGCAGCATCGCGGCGAAGCGTGCGTCCGCGTCCGTGAGGTCGAGGCCGCCGACTTCCGCGAGGCGCCGCAGCCGGTAGCGGAAGGTGTTGGGGTGCACATGGACGGCCGCGGACGCCGCGATCACGTCGCCGAACGTGTCGAGCCACGCCCGCAGCGTGTCGACCAGACAGGTGTGGTGCGCCGCGTCGTACGCGATGAGCCGGGCCACCGGGCCCGAGGGCGGGTCGCCGCGCTCCGCGATCACGTCGGTGAGTTCGAGGAGGAGCGACTCGACGAGTACGTCGGCGATCCGGGCCACCGACCGGTTCCCCCGGCCCGCGCGCAGCACCCGCAGCGCCCGGTCGGCGCCGGCCCGGGACGTGGGGAGAGCGGTGCTCTCCCGGGCGAGAGGGCCGACGCCGACGAGGAGTTCCTGCCGTTCGCCGACGCGTTCCAGGAAATCGTCCGCGACCCGGGCCGTCCGCTCCTCCGCGTCCGGGCCGTCGGCGGGGACCGGGACGATGCCGTAGACGACGTCGCCGACGAGCGCGGCGGCCGAGCGGGGGTGGACGGCGGTCAGGTGCATCGCGAACGCGTCGGCCAGGCGCTGCCGTTCGGCCACGTACCTGGCGTGCCGCGCTGCGGACTGGTCGCCGTCCGGGCAGTCCGCGACCGCCAGGGCGAGCACCACGCCCGGCTGTTCCGCGAGACCCAGGCGGCCGAGGGCCTCGGCCGCGCCGGGCCCGCCCTCCAGGGCCGTACCGACAAGGTCGACGCGCAGCCTTCGCTCGACGTCGGCGCCCGCGCGCAGCCGCAGCAGATGCAGCGCCACCAGCTTGGCCGCGTCGCGCAGCGCCTGGCCGCGCTCGGGGCTGAGCGGCCCGTGCACCGCGGCCCAGATGGAGCCGAGGATCTCGTCCCCGGCCCGGACGGCCAGCGCGACGCGCGGCAGGCTGAGCTCGCCGGTGTCCCTCTGGACGAGGGGCTCGACGTACACGGGCAGGTCGCTGCGGTACAGGGCCTGGAAGACTCCGCGTTCCTCCAGGATCCGGGTGAAGCGCGCGGGCACCTGGCGGCCGAGGATGGTCTCCACGCGGGACGAGTCGGCCTCGTCCTGCCGCCCGGAGAAGGCGAGCACCCGCGAGCTGCGGTCCTCGATGGTGACGGGGGCGTCGAGGAGCGCCCCGATCGCGTTGGCCAGGGCGAACAGGTCCCCTGACGGCACGCCGCCGAGGGTCTCGCGGCCCGTCTTCCCGACGTCGCCCTCGGCGATGAGCGAGCGCAGCATCGCGGCGAGCTGCGCCCACGAGGCGCCGCGGGTCAGACCGAGGAGCGCGACGCCGGAGCGTCGCACCGCCTCGGTGACCTTCTCGTCGGTGGCGACCGGCGCGCGGACGACGAGCCCTGCGGCGCCCTGGTCGCCGAGGGCGTCGAGCAGTCGCACGATCTCCGTCGGATCGTGCACGGCGACGCCGAGCACGAGCGCCTGGGGCGGTGGTACGGGTTCGTCGTGCGGGTCGTGGATGACGACGCCGCCGATGTCGTCGGCGCCGTCGGGATCACCGCGGACGAGGTCGAGGAGGGTGGGGCCGAGATCCTCAAGGACGCGCCGGAGGCTGGCTCGTGGATGGGTGGTCATCGGGGTGAGCACGCCTCCTACCGTAGGAGGCGTGATGCGGCCCCACGTTCGTCGTACGCGCCGAAATCCTATGCGGAGTTCGTCGCGTACGACAGGGCCGTCCTCGGCGGCGGCCGGGGGGCCGCCTCAGACCGGGATCCACTCCGTGGAGACGGTCACCGCGTCGAGGGCGTCCGCGAGCGGGGCCACATCGATGCCGGGCCCGGTGTCCAGCATGCCGCCGCGGCTTGATGTTGACGATGCTGGTGGCGCCGATGGCGATCGCGTCGGCGGCCGCGCGGGCCGAGGTGATGGACTCGTCGAGGCAGATCGGCGTACGCACCCGGCGGGCGAGCTCCGCATGGCCCAGGAGATCCTGCCTCGGGCAGCGGCTGTTCGACGAGGAGCAGGTCGAACGGGTCGAGCCGGGCCAGATGGCGTGCGTCGGCCCGGGTCTACGCGGTGTTGGCGTCGAGCTGGAGCAGCACGTCGTCACCGAAGCGTTCGCGTACGGCGCGCACCGGAGCGATGTCCCAGCCCGGCTCGATCTTCAGCTTGATGCGTACGTATCCGGCGTCGAGGTATCCGGCGACGGCTTCAAGGAGCTCCGGGACCGAGTCCATGATTCCGACCGAGACCCCGCACGGCTCCCGCTCCCGCACGGCACCCGGCTCATGGGCGAGCGGTACGCCGCGCTCGCGCAACTCGGCGTCCAGGACGGACGTTTCGAGTGCCGCCTTCGCCATCATGTGCCCCTTGAAGGGGCCGAGCGCGGGAGCGACGGCGGACGCGTCGAGCCGGTCGCGGCGGGGCGCGAGCGCCGGAATCAGGAAGCGGCGGAGCACGTCCGCGCAGCCGTCCACGTACTCGGAGGAGTACAGCGGATCGCTCATCGCGACGCACTCGCCCCAGCCCAGCTTCATGGGGTGTTCCTCCTTTCGACGATGTACCAGCCCGCCCGGTCGAAGCCGGTGATCCGCGCCCCGTCGGCGAGCAGACCGCCCAGGACGTCGCGCAGGGCGGAGCGCCAGGCGGCGGCGCAGGCGGGGTCGGTGGTGCGCAGCTCCTCGATGTCGCCGGGTACGGCCACCAGGACGGCCGGTCCCTCGGTGGTGCCGGGGACGGGGCGGCCCTGCGGGGAGACGGTGAGGCCGGGGACGGCGCCGGCTGCGACGCTCGCCGGTGCGGGGCGCTGTCCGGCACAGGCCGCGACGACCTCGGGGGCGTCGAGGCGCCAGGTGACGAGGAGGCGGTCGGTGTCGTCGGCGCCGTTGATGTTGTCGTTCATCCGCCCGTAGAAGTTGGGCAGGTACGCGGTGGCCGCGGTGGCCAGTTTGCCGAGGTTGAAGTAGGCGTTGCGGCGCACGAGCGGGTCGAACGTCCAGGAGATCTCGGTCACTTGGTGCCGCAGGGCCCAGGCCCGCTGATGCAGTTTGAGGGCGTAGCCGACGTGGCGGCCGTGCGTCTCGGCCGCCACTGCGGCGATGTGGCTGTGCAGGGCCCGCTCGGCGGGCGGAGCGAAGAACCCGACGCAGGCGCCGACGAGTCGGCCACCTTGGTCACCTTGATCACTGTCGAAGGCCCCGCCGACGTAACTGCCCGCTTTGGCGAGCGCGCGCAGCAGTTCGCTCGTCAGCGGCGGGTTGCTCCCGTCGGGTTGCCAGATCTCCTCGTAGAGACGCTCCACGGCCTTCAGGTCGGCCAGTTCCGTCAGTTGACGGACGGTGGTGCGGGACGCGCGGGCCGCCGACTCCGCGGCGACGGCGGCCTCTTCGGCCACCTTTCCGGTGTCGGCGGTGCGGTTCGTCTCGCCGGACAGGTCAATCACTGGAGGAGCTCCCTCGGCAGCGCCGTGAGCAGGGCGGTACGCCGGGGCGGTTCGGCCACCTCGACGTGTTCGTGGTCGGCGTGCGCGCCGCCGCCGTCCGCGGTGAGCGGTCCCATGCCGAGGTCGCGGGCGAGCAGGTCGGCGCGGGCGAACAGGTCCCGTGACGCGGCGCCGGGCAGCGGTGGCCGGTTGGGGCCTCCAGCGATGTCGCGCACCCTGACGGCGAGGATCTTCGGGAGTGCCGCATCGAAGTCCCGTACGAGGTCGGGTACATGGGCTTGATGAGTGGTCATGTCAGGAAACCTTCGGGGTGGCGCGGGCGCCGTAGTGGACGTAGGGCTCACCGGTCGGGAGCGTGTAGAAGGTGACCGGGACCCAGGTCCGCGTACCGGGTTGGCGGAAGACGAACCGGCTGTCCTCGACCGGGACGAGCGTGAACTCCTGGGTGGGTGTCGGTTCCAGCGCCGCGAGGGGGCCCGTCGTGGTCTGGCGCAGCGTCAACCCGCCGTCCGTGGCGAGGACTTCGATGCGCGCACCGGCTCGCTCGTACACCCCGGTGTGCGGGGCGCCGTCGACGGTGGGTGGCTGGTCGGCGGGGGCCAGGGGGCGGGGCATGGTGATGCCCGCGAGCTCGGCGAAGATCTCCCGGAACAGGTCGTGGTACAGGTCGCGCGTGTTGCCGCCGTTGGTGAGCAGCGTCACCGCGAGGCCCTGGTCGGGCAGGACGCGCAGGAACGCGGACTGGCCGATGGTGTTGCCGTCGTGCCCGTACAGCCGCTGTCCGTCCCAGTCGAAGCGGATCCAGCCGAGGCCCCAGGAGTCTCCCAGGGTGTCCTGGTCGGGCAGGGCGGTCTGGTGGGCGGCCATCCGCGCCGCGCTCTCCTCGCTCAGGACGCGGGTGCCGTCCGGGCCGAGGCCGCCGGTCAGATGCAGCCGCGCGAAGGCGAGCACATCGGCGGTGTCGGCGCTGACGAGTCCTGCGGGGCCGACCGAACGGGGGAGTCCCCACACCGGGGCGGGGGCGGGAGCCGCATCGCCATCGGCGACGTGGCCGACGGCGGCGCGCAGGAGCAGCGCTTCCTCCGGGAGCGTCAGGGCGCGGGTCAGGCCCAGCGGGGTGAAGAGCCGCTCGCGCAGCGCCTGGTCCCAGGTGAGGCCGGTCAGTTTCTCGATGACCCGGCCGGCCAGGTTGAAGCCCGAGTTGCAGTACGAGAAGGTCGCGCCGATGGGGTGGCTCTGGCGCGTGTCGCCCAGCAGGTCGACGTAGCGCTCCAGGCAGTCGTCGCCGCGACCCGTGTCGGTGAAGACGTCGCCGTCGATGCCGCTGGTGTGGGTGAGCAGATGCCGCATCGTCACCTGCTTGGTGACGGTGGGGTCCGCCAGGCGCAGTTCGGGCAGTACGTCGACGATCGGGGCGTCCAGGTCCAGCTTGCCCTCGTCGACGAGCTGCATGACGACGGTGGCCGTCCAGACCTTGGTGACCGACCCGATCTGGAAGACCGAGTCGTCGGTGACATCGACGCCGGTGGCGGTGCTGAGGACGCCGTGGTGGGCCAGGAGGACGTCGTCGCCCACGCCTTGGGGGCCGAGCCGCAAAATGCCCAGGGCCGCGCCGGGTACCCGGTGTGCCGTGGCCAGTTCGGTGAGGCGCCGCTGCCAATGGGACGTGTCGAAGGGCACCTTGTGCGGCCGCCCCGGCTCACCGGCGTAACGCTCCACCCAGTCCACGATGCGCTGGTTGAAGTCCGCCCGGTGGGAGGGCGGCCCGTCGAGCAGGAACAGGTGTGAGCTGCCCGGGTACAGGACCAGTTCGGTGGGGACGCCCTGCGCGCGGAGCGCGCTGAACCACTGCTCGGCCTGCCCGACGGGGCAGCGCTGATCGTCGCCGCCCTGCACGATCAGGGTCGGCGTGCGCACGTGGTCGACGCGGGTCATCGGTGACTGCTCCGCGTACTTGTCGCGGGCCGCCCACGGCGCCCCGCCCAGTTCGGCCGCGCTGAGCGGGTGCGCGGCGTCGGACGTACCGGCGATGCTGGTCAGATCGCTGACCACACCGCCGGCGACGGCTGCGGCGAACCGGTCGTCGCGGCCGGTCAGATAGCAGGTCATGTACCCGCCGTAGCTGTAGCCCGTGACGGCGAGCCGCCTCGGGTCGGCGATGCCTTCGGCGACGAGCTGGTCGAGGGGCTCGGTGAAGTCCGCAGCGTCGGAGATGCCCCAGGCGCCGAGCGCGGCGGTGAAGAACTTCTCGCCGTAGCCGTCACTGCCCCTCGGGTTGAGCAGCAGCACGGTCCAGCCGCGCGAGGCGAGCTCCTGATGGTAGAGGTGTACGGAGTCGGCCGCGCCGTTCCAGGCGTTGTGCGGGCCGCCGTGGATGTCGAGGAGCAGCGGGGCGGGGCCCCGGCGCTTCGGGTCGCGCACGAGCCAGCCGTGCACCACCGTGCCGTCGGAGATGGTGAACTCCCGCTCCTCGCGCACGAGGAGACCGGCAGCGCCGGGCGTGCCGTGCGCGGTTCGGGTGGCGACCGCGCCCGAGCCGAGATCGACGGTGGCTATCTCACCGTAGGAGGACGCGGTGGACAGGACGACCGCGACGGTGCCGCCCGCCGCCGACACCCCGCCGACCTGGAGTGCGTCGCCGCCGTCCGCGCGGCGGGGGACGCCGCTGCCGTCGGCTTCGGCGACGTAGAGGTGGGTGAGTCCGCGGTCGCGCAGACAGACGAGCACCTGGCGTCCGTCGGCGGTGAGTTGGGGGAGCGCACCGGGGTAGCCGGCGCCGCCGGGCATGACGTTGCGGTCCAGTGCGCCGGTCAGGTCGACGGGGGCGGCGACCTCGCCGTCGGGGGCGGCGGCCCCGTCATCGCCCACCGGTACGCGCAGCAGCCGGGTGTGCCCCACCGCGGTGCCGGTCGAGCCGACGACGAGCAGTGCCGCGCCGTCCGCCGTCCATGTCACGGTGGCCGCCTGGCCGTTGGCAGCGCCGACCCGTACCGGCTCCGCGTGGTGCGGGCTCACCTCGATGACGTACGCCGCGCTGCGGAACGTCAGATCGGCGTCCGCGTCGCGTGCGGCGGGGAACGCGATCCGGGTTCCGTCGGGCGACCAGGCGGGGGCGCCCGCGTGCCAGTCGCCGTGGGTGAGCTGCCTGACCTGGCGATCGGCTAGGCGTACCACGTGCAGATGGGTACGCAGGGTGCGCAGCAGTCCCAGGCCGTCGGCCTTGTAGTCCAGGCGCCGGGCGACGACGGGCTCCTTGGTGCGCCGGGTGCGCGCGGTGCCGCTCTCGCCTTCGGCGGCAGCCAGGTCGACCGGCGCGGTGAACGCGAGCGCGCTGCCGTCGGGACTCCACACAGGGGCCCCCGCGCCGAGCGGCAGGGTCGTGACCTGCTCGGGCTCGCCGCCCGTCGCGGGCAGCAGCCACACCTGGGCGGGCCCGCCTTGAGGTGCGCGCAGGAAGGCGATCCGGGTTCCGTCGGGAGACCAGGCGGGTGCCATGTCCGCCTGGCCACGCGTCAGTTGGCGGGGCTCCGCGCTGCCGGTGGCGCCGACCTGCCAGAGCGTTCGCAGGTCGCGGTCGGCCTCGCGGTCGGCGGCGCGGAGCACGTACACGATCTCTTCGCCGTCCGGGGAGACCGCGGGCTGCTCGGGCAGGGCGAGGCCGTACAGGTCGTCGATGCGCGGGCGCGGGGTCACGGTGCGCCACCTCCTCGTGAATCGGGGGTCGGGGGACCGGCGGTGTGGGGCCGGGTGGGGAGTGCGGCGGTGGTCAGGAGGCGGGCCGTCCGAGACCGTCGCGGAAGAGCCGGAGCACATTGCCGCCGAGCACCCGGGCGATGTCGGCGTCGCCCCAGCCGCGCCGCAGCAACGCCTCGGTGACCAGGGGGAGTCCGGCTGGACCTTCGAGCCCCGGCAGGAACTGATCGGTGCGGAACCCCTCGATGACGGGGTGCGCGCAGCACGGCCGGGTGGTGTCCTCCATGACCTCCGCCACGAAGTCGGGGCCGAGCCCCACGTGTTCGACCCCGGCGACGTCGGCGAGGTGCTCGATGTGGTCGACCAGCCGGTCGACGGTGTGGTCGTGCTCGTGCAGGAACGGGGCGAAGAAGTTCACGCACACCACACCGCCCCGCGCCGCGGTCTCCTTGAGCTGGTCGTCGGTGAGGTTGCGGTGATGGTCGCGCAGCGCACGCACCGACGAGTGCGTGGCGATCACCGGGCGGGTGGACAGCTCCAGTACGTGGTCGACACCGGCGGCACCGAGATGGCTGATGTCGAAGATCATGCCGATGCGTTCCATCTCGGCGAGGGCGGTCACCCCCGCCCGGGTGAGCCTGCTCCCGGCCGCGTCCTCGCCGCTGCCGTCGGCGAGCGCGGTGCGCCCGAAGTGCGCGAGCGATGCGATGCGCACGCCCAACCGGTAGAGGGTTTCGAGGAGTTCGACGTCATCGCCGACGCCGGGCGCGCTCTCCAGGGCGAGCACGAGCGCGATCTTCCCGTCGTCCAGGGCGGTGTCCACCTCGGCGCCGTCGCCGCAGAGCCGTACCGCGTCGGCGTTTCCTTCGGCGACGCGGTGCGCGGCCTCGATCATGCGCAAGGTCTGCCGGAGCGCCCCTTCGGGCCGGTACTCGTCGTCGATGAAGACGGGCAGCACTTGTACGTTGACCCCGCCTTCGTGCAGTTGGGGCAGCCACTGCTCGCGGAAGAACGCCGCCCACCGGTCGACGGGCCTGGCCGCCACCGCGATGAGCAGGTCGTTGTGCGTTTCGACGACGACGCTGCGCCGGTGCAGCTCGGCTGCGTTGGTGGGTGCCGTGGTCATGCTCGGGCTCCGTTCGGCTCGGCGGGTTCCCCCGCGAAATGACAGGCCGCCCGGTGCGGACGCCGTCCGGCGTCCTGGGCGGGATCGGTGGTGCGGCAGAGGTCTCGGTCGGCCCTGGCGAGGGGGCCAAGGGCGCAGCGCGGGTGATAGCGGCAACCGGCCGGCGGATGGTGCGGGTCGCTCGGCTCCGCGTCGGCGGCCCCCGGGTCACCCGTCTCCTCGAACAGCGGGGTGTGCCACGACGGGGCGGCGCTCAACAGCTCACGTGTGTAGGGGTGCTGGGGGTCCGAGAGCACTTGTTCGGCCGGTCCCGCCTCGACGATCCGCCCCAGGTACATGACGGCGATGATGTCGCTGAGGTAGCGCACGACGGCGAGGTTGTGCGAGATGAAAAGCATGGACAGGCCCAGCTGCCGCCGCACATCGCGTACGAGATTGAGTACGGCGCCCTGCACCGACACATCGAGCGCTGAAGTGATCTCGTCGGCGATCACCACCTTCGGCTGTCCGGCCAACGCGCGGGCCAGCGCCACCCGTTGCCGCTGACCGCCGGAGAGCTGGGCGGGCAGCATCCCGGCGCGGTCCGGATCGAGGTTGACCAGCTCAAGGAGGCGTGCCACCTCGGCCCGGCGCGCCCGGGCCCCCGTGGTCCCGCCGCCGCGCGGCATCGCCTCGCTGATCGAGGCGCCGATGCGCATGCGCGGATCCAGCGAGGAGTACGGATCCTGGAACACCATCTGCAGCGGACGGCGCCCCGCCAGGTGCCGCACGTCGGTCCCGTCGAGCAGCACCCGCCCCGCACTGACCGGCGCGAGGCCGACCGCGCTGCGGGCGAGCGTCGACTTCCCGGAACCCGACTCGCCCACGAGGCCCACCACTTGGCCGGACGGCACGGTCAGACTGACGCCGTCGACGGCGGTGAGCCCGCTGCGGCGGGTCCCGTACCGCACACTCACCTGTTCAAAGACCAGCTCGCTCATGCGCCGCCTCCGGCGGTCTTGATGCCGACACCGCTCGTACGGGAACGGGACTCGGAGTCCTGCGGGTGCCAGCAGGCCACGCGATGCATGGCGCCGACGGCGCCGACGTTCACGGGGTCCGGCTCATCGGCCCCGCACCGTTCGTCGGCGAACGAGCAGCGGGAGGCGAACGCGCAGCCCGCGGTCACCTGTCCCGGCTCCGGCGGTCGCCCCGGGATGACCGCGAGCGGCGCGTCCCGGTCGGTGTCGAGCGCCGGTACCGCGGCGAGGAGCGCCCGGGTGTAGGGATGGCGCGCGGCAGTGTGCAGGTCGGCGGTGGGCAGGTCCTCCACGATCCGCCCGGCGTACATCACCAGGACCCGTCGGCAGCTCTGCGCCACGACGGTGATGTCATGGCTGATCAGCAACAGCGCCGCCTGCCCGCTCCCGTCCCCGCCCTCGCGCACCTGGGCGAGCAGCCGCAGCACCTGCCGCTGCACGGTGACGTCCAGGGCGGTGGTCGGCTCGTCGGCGATGACCAGGCGTGGCTCGCCCATCAGCCCCATCGCGATCATCGCCCGCTGCCGCATGCCGCCGGAGAACTCGTGCGGATACTGCCGGGCCCGGCGCTCCGCGGCGGGCACCCGCACCTCGCGCAGCCGCTCCACGGCCCGGTCCAAGGCCCTGCCGCGCGAAAGACCCTGGTGCTGCTCGGACACCTCGGCGAGCTGACGTCCGATGCGCTGCGTCGGGTTGAAGGAGGTCATCGGATCCTGGAACACCAGGGCCAGCGACGTACCGAGCAGCCCGCGCACCTCGGGCTCGGGCGCCCGCAGAAGCGGTGTCCCGAGGAACTCCAGGCGGGCCGCGGTCACCGTACCCGGCGCCTCGATCAGCCGGGAGACGCCGAGCGCGGTCAGGCTCTTCCCCGAGCCGGACTCGCCGACCACGCCCACGGACTCCCCGGCGCCGACGGTGAAGCTGACGCCGCGCACCGGGGTCACCGGCTGCCCCGCAGGCCCGGGGAAGGCGATGTGAAGGTCATCGACGAGCAGCACGGGCCGGTCGTCGCCCACACAAGCAGCAGGAGCGGCGGCCGCAGCAGGGGCCGAACCCTTCAGTGGGGACGGCCTCGACGCGCGCGCTCCCACCACACCCGCCACGGTCTCCCCGAACAGGTTGAACGCGAGCCCGGCGACCACCACGGCAACACCCGGCGCGAGGGCCGCCGTTGGATTGACGTAGATCTGGTTGAGCCCCTCGCCGAGGAGCCGCCCCCAGTCGTAGGCCGGGGCCTGCACCCCGATGCCGAGGAACGAGAGCCCGGCGAAGGCGAGCAGCGCCATGCCCGCGCTGATGGTGGCGTTGACCACCAGCGGCTCCCCGATGTTGGGCAGCACGTGCCGGACGAGGAGACGGACCCGGCCCACCCCCGCGACCCGCGCCGCCGCCACGAAGTCGCGCCCGGCGACGGCTGCGGAGAGCGTCTGGGTCAGCCGGGCGAACGCGGGCGCCATGGCGAGTCCGATGGCGAGCACCGCTCCCTTGGTCCCGACCCCGAAGATCATGGCGAAGAACAGGGCGAGCAGCAGCCCGGGGAAGGCCACGGCGATGTTCACGGCCGACGTCACGATGCGGCCCGCCCAGCGGGGGAGTACGGAGGGTGCGGAGCCCAGGACCGTTCCGGTCGCCACCCCGATCAGCGTGGCCGTCACGGCGAGCTCGATGGACAGCCGCGTCGCCACGAGGACGCGGGCGAGGACGTCCCGCCCCAGACTGTCGGTGCCGAGCAAGTGCGCTGCGGTGGGGCCCTGTTGGATGGCGTCCACGTCCACGGCCGATGCCTGGTCGCCCCAGAGCGCGGGTGCGAACAGGGCCAGCGCGATCACCAGCGCCAGCAGCGCGGCGGAGCAGGCTCCCACCGGCGTGCGCAGGACGGCCAAGACTTCCGCACTGCCGTTTCTGCTATTCCTTCCGTTCCTTCCGTTCCTGGCGTTCTGCACGGCTCAGGCCTCCCGGATCGTCGAGCGTGGATCGAGCACCGCGAGCAACACGTCGACCAGCAGATTCACGGTCAGCACCCCGATCCCGTAGACGAGGACGATCCCCTGCACGACGGGGTAGTCCTTCTGCTGGATCGATTGCACGATCGTCGACCCGAGCCCGGGCCACGCGAAGACGTTCTCGACGAGGACGGTCCCCGCCACCAGTCCGGTCAGCACCAGACCGGCCATGGTCAGCGTCGCGGTGAGCGCGTTGGGCAGCGCGTGCCGTGCGTAGATCCGCCGGGCGGGCAGCCGCTTGGCGCGCGCCGTACGGATGAAGTCGTTGCCGAGGACGGCCAGCATCTCGACCCGGACGATCCGCGCGAGGACGGCCGCGGGGCCAACAGCCAGTGCCAGCACGGGAAGTACGTACGAGATCAGGCCCCCGCGCCCGGCCACGGGAAACCAGCCCAGGTGCACCGAAAAGACATAGACGAGCCCGACGGAGAGCAGGAACTCGGGGATCGCCGCCAGCAGTACGCTGGTCGAGGTGAACGCCAGCTCCCCGCCCCTGCGCCGCCCTCCCCTGGTCAGCACGGCCATCACCGCGCCCACCGGAACCGCCACCACCATGGCCACGACGAACGCCGCCAGGGCGAGTTGCGCCGTCGCGGGCAGCCGGTCGCCGATCTGCTGCGAGACGGGCAGATTGCTGAGCACGGACGTCCCGAAGTCGCCGCCGCACAGGGACCGCAGGTAGTGCCAGTACTGCGTCAGCAGTCCGTCGTCGAGGCCCAGCGCCTGCCGCCTCGCGTTCACCGTTTCCACGGGCGCCGTCATGCCGAGCGCGGACCGTACGGGGTCCCCGGGCATCAGGTGGATCATGACGAACGCCGCGGTGACCACCACCCAGAGCGACACCACGAACCGCCCGAGCCGCCGTACGGCGAACGACAGCCAGGGGCTTCCCAGTACTCCCGCCAGCACACCCGGCGTTGCGGGCCCGGCAACCACAGCGACCACCAGAAACGACCTCCGTCGGACTCCCATCGGAACCCTGCGAGTGTCGCGCCCACCAGGGCACCGGCGATTCGTCCCCGCGCACAAGAAGCAGACGTCGGCTGGTGCCGCAGGACAGGCTGACCGTTGGCGACCTGGCGCCGCGTCACCTGCCCCGACGTCATATGGAGTACGGCTTGTCGCCTGCCACCGCGTCGGGCCGGGTGCGGGGCCGGCCGACGCGCAGCCGGATGCGGACCTTCCTCAGGACGGGGACGAACTGTGGGCTGTCGGCAGCCTGCCCGGCGGTCAGGATGATCGACAGCGGACGGCGCTTGCGGTCGGAGGCGAGGTGGACCTTGCAGGTCAGTCCGCATCTGGACCGGCCGAACAGGGCCTGCTTCAGGCGGGCTTCGTGTCTGCGCCGGAGGTGTCGCCGCTCTTGTCGGGCGGGGTCGCCTCCGGCGCTCTGCCCGTTCTGTCCCTCGCCGGTGCCCCCTTTCGCCGGGGCCGCTCCTGTTCCCTGACGGCCTTCTCCAGGGCCCCCACGATCTTGGGTTCGACATGCATTCCGGCGGCGTCGTGGTGGGCGCGGGCGGTCGTGGAGTCCACGCTGACCAGCGGCAGGTCCGTTTCCCCCTGCCGGGCGGCCTCGGCGATCAGGCCATCCAGCGGCGCGGTGAAGACCCCGGCGTCCCGCCAGAGCCGGAACCGGCCGTAGACGGTGGGCCAGGGCCCGAACTCCGCGGGCGTCTCACGCCATTGGGCACCGGACCGAAAACGCCAGATCACACCCTCGAACTGGTCCCGCAGCCGCACCGAGTAGGGCCGTACTCGCCCACCGGTAAGTACGGCTCTATGAGCTTCCACTAGTCATCGCTGAGCTGTCGCCGCGTCACGCCGACGTTCTACCGCGAACCGCCCCGAGGCGGCAGCGGAGCCCCGATATCGATCACGACCTCACACAGTCCCCAATGGTGCGGAGGATCCCCGGTTTGGCTAGCCGGGGATGGTCTGCCTGGTGTACGGCCCGCGAGCTGCTGCGCCAGTCGTACTACTGCTAAGGGTTCTCCACCGTGGCGGTCATCCACTCTCTGATCGCGGTGGAGATCGTGCTGCGCGACCGCATCCCGGACGTGGGGAAGAAGCCGCCGCACCAGTGATGGCGACGATCAGAACCGCCCTGGAGTAGGCAGGGCGTCATCCGCTATGGGTGACGCGCTCCACCCTTCACTGGCACAGCTGGCGACGTGTGTCGCGCATGGCCGAGGTGATCCGTCACCTCGTCACCGCCGGAGTCGGGGACTCAACGCGCGCTGTACGGAAGTTGTAGTGGTCGTCCGTGTACGGCACAGGTTTGCGGGGGGCCTATGTAGTTCGTCAAGGTGGCGGGTTAGCTTGCTGGTGATGTCAGCTGGGGAAGGGGATGTGGTGGGGGCGTCGGGCGAAGGGCCGAAGGCGCGGGCCGTCGAGTAGTGGCGGAACGTCTATGACCTGCTGGATGCCGTTCGGCAGCGGCCGAACGCATGGGTGCGTAGCGGCTCGTTGCAGGAACTGGCGGTGATGATGTTCGGGTACCACCTCGCGCTTCAGGTCCACGGTGTTGATGAGGCGTTCGAGTTCCACCGTGGAAGTGGAGGGTTTGCCTCCTGGCTAAGCAGGACCCGTGGATGGTCGATGGCGACCGGGTGGGACGCTGCGGTCATGGAGGATTTGCCTGGCGAACCTCCGCTTGACGCCTTCTTCCGGCTCGTGGACGAGTACCGAGAGTTCGCAGGTCAGCCGAGTTCGTGAAGTCTCTCGGCATGGTGTCTGTTCATGCTGATCGCGCGGGTTGGGGTTCGTAGAGGGTTCCGTCACGGAGCATCGCGAACAGGACGTCGGCCCGCCGCCGGGCGAGGCAGAGCAGGGCCTGGGTGTGGTGCTTGCCCTGGGCGATCTTCTTGTCGTAGTAGATCCGCGATGCCGGGTCGCCCAGGGCCGCGAACGCGGAGAGGAAGAAGGCCCGTTTGAGCTGCTTGTTTCCTCTCCGGGAGGGCTGTACGCCTCGGATCGACGACCCTGAACTTCGGGTTGCTGGGGCGATTCCGGCGTAGGCGGCGAGGTGGCTGGCGGTCGGGAAGGTGCTGCCGTCGCCGACCTCGATCAGGATCCTGGCTCCGGTCCTGACGCCGATGCCCGGCATGGACGTCAGGACCTTCGAAAGAGGGTGAGCCCCCAGCAGTTCCTCGATCCTCGTGGCCAGCAGTTTGCGCTGGTCAAGCACGGCCGTCAGCGAGCCGGCCAGGCTTGGGACGATGAGCGCTGCCGCGTCGGTCCCCGGAACGGTGACGGTCTGCTCGTCCAGAGCGGTGAAGATGTCCTCGACCAGCCGCTCGGCCATCCTGGGGGCCTTCGGCCGTAACAGCGTGACCAGCCGTCGTCGTCCGGCCTTGCGGATCTGGGCCGGGGATCCGAACCGCTCCAGCAAGGTCAGGACGGCCGGGTGCTGCAACCGCGGCCCCAGCACCCGCTCCAGCGACGGATGGATCTGGGTCAGCAGGCCGTGGAGCCGGTTCGCGACCCTGGTCGCTTCGTCGGCCAGGTCGTCGTCGAACCCGACGATCGTCTCGTCCTTGCCGTCGATCGCCCGCAGAGTGTGAGGCATCGCGCGGGCCGCGTCCGCGATGATGAACGCGTCCTTCGCGTCCGTCTTCGCCTCGCCGGGGTAGAGGTCGGCGATCCGCCGCATCGTCAGGCCGGGCAGGTAGGCGACCGGGCAGCCCATGTCTCGGGCGACCGCCAGAGGCAGGGCACCGATCGAGGCCGGCTGATCGACCACGACCAGCACCGTTCCGTGCTTGGCCTGCAGCTTGGCGAACAGCTCGCGGAGCTTGGGCTCGGTGCTGGGCAGCCGCTTGTCGAATGCCTTCTTCCCGGCCGGTGTGACGGCGGTGGCGTGGTGTTCGCCCTTGCCGACGTCCAGGCCGAGGAAGACGTCGATGTCGCCGGTGTCGATCACGTGCAGGCCCCTCCATCACGCCTTCATCCGGCCTTGCCTGGGCACCGAGCTGCCACATCCACGTTACGGAGAGCTCTCCCAGCTCGGATGAAGCCGGCGCTCAAGCCCCTCATCAGCGGTCCGTCGACGCCTCCGGACCCGGTGACACCACCCCCCCGGATCATCAACAACAGGAGGGGGAAGTCATGCCGGACCCGAAGGCCAGAGGCTCCATTGCGGAGCCAGGAAGAAGGTAACGGGGGGAGGATCTGGAAGACGGGTCAGTGCGACGACCGGGCCCGACGCCGGTCCGAACGCCGCGTCAAGGCCGCCGCGTTCCCCCGGCAGAAATTAATCCGGGACTTCGACTTTGACTCCAACCCCAACGTCGACCCCGCCACCATCCACACCCTGACCAAGTGCGAGTGGGTCAAGAAGGGACTCCCGCTCTGCCTGATCGGTGACTCCGGCACCGGCAGGTCCCACCTGCTGATCGCCCTCGGTACCGAGGCCGCCATCGCCGGATTCCGCGTGAAGTACGTGCTGGCCACCAAGCTCGTCAACGAGCTGGTCGCGGCCGCGGACGAGAAGCAGCTGACCAAGACCATCGCCCGCTACGGGCGCGTCGATCTTTTGTGCATCGACGAGCTCGGATACATGGAACTCGACCGGCACGGCGCCGAGCTGCTGTTCCAGGTGCTGACCGAACGCGAGGAGAAGAACAGCCTTGCCATCGCCTCCAACGAGAGCTTCGGGGGCTGGACCAAGACCTTCACCGATCCTCGACTTTGCGCGGCCATCGTCGACCGGCTCACCTTCGGCGGGAACATCATCGAGACCGGCACCGACTCCTACCGCCTCCAGCAGACCCGGGCCCGCAACGAGAGCACCGGATGACTTTCGGATCACAGCATTCCCTCAGGCAGACGCGGGCTGATGGCGACCTGAAGGTTCACCAGCCTTCACCAGCAGGCGGGAGAAAAGGTGGGCCGGTACTCTCGCCACCACCAGGCGATCACAGGGGCGGGAGAACCATGATCAGACGTTGGTACACAGCACTCGGCATCAACCTGCTCCTCGGCATCCCCGCCATCGTGCCCATGCTGATGCTCTGGTTTCTGCTGTCGAACTGGCCACTCGCCGACATCGGGCTGACGACAAGAATTCCGACCAACGAACAAGACGCCAGCCCAACTGCGGCACTCCTCTTCTTCGGCCCCATGATCGCTGCGAGCGCCGTCCTCTGGTGGATCGCCAACCGACCCCTCGTCCGCCGAACACAACTCACAAGACCCCGCTACTGGCTCCTGTCCTTCGCCAGCACACTCATCCCGACCGCCGTCGCCATCACTGTCTGGCTCTGAAGCGGCGATCCGCTGTCGAAGCTCACCAACATTCTCCAGCATGTCGATCGCCAACTGCTGCCCAAACTGGGCGACATGCGCTGCCAGCAGTCGGATCAGGCAAGATTTCCGTGAGGATGATCACCGGGGTTTCGCCTTCCTGACGTAGCGTCATCTGGGAGCGTGGTGTCGTGTGATGAGCTCGTCGGTGTGCTGTTCCCGTACCTCAGTCCGGTGCGGGTGGAGCAGGTGTCCCTCGTAGGCGGGAGGGTCCATGTCGTGGCCAGAACCCGGGATCACAGCATGCCCTGTCCGGACTGTGCGGCCGAGTCCCGCAGGGTGCACAGCACTTACGAACGTCGCCTGGCCGACGGCCCTATCGGGGGCCAGACCACTGTCGGCGCACACGTGAACGTGCCCAGCTAGGTACGGATGAATGTGCTCAGTTGTTGATGTGCTGAGGCCGGTGGGTCGGCAATCTGCTGCTGTCTGTTTTTGGGGTGTCAGAGGGGCGGCTGACGGTGGTCCTGGATCAGTATCGATGGTTGGAGCTTCGCCGCTTTCGCGGTCTGGTCGAGTCCGGGGCGATGAGCCTGTCGGAGATCGCGAAGGAGACCGGACTCAACCGCCGCACGCTGCGCAAGTACCTGGCGGCACAGGCTCCGGTGGCTCCGCCGCGGCGGGCGCCCAATGGCAGCCTCGCAGGCGCGTGGTGGATGAGGTCGCGCCGCTGATCGACGCCATGTTGCGAGCCGAGATCCTGATCAAGGGAGCGGTAATCCACGAGCGGTTGGTGACGGAGTACGGCTTCGCCGGCAACTACCAGCGAGTGAAGCTCTATCTGCAGGAAGCAAGGCCCCGTATCGCGGCCGAGCTCGGCATTGCACCTGACGAACTGGCTGGACTGAACCGCCGGTTCGAGGTGGGCCCAGGGGCCCAGGCCCAGGTGGACTGGGGTGATGAGGGAAAGGTCCTCGCCCACATGGGAATCCCGAAGGTCTATTCGTTCCATGACCTTGTCCTACTCGCGTGATCCGTTCTGCTGCTTCACCACCAGCCAGGATTTGGCGACGTTCTTCGACTGCCACCGCCAGGCATTTGCAGACTTCGGTGGCATTCCGATGGCGATCGTCTATGAGCGGACCAAGACCGTGGTCCGCAGGCATGTCGCCCTCGGAGCGGCTGTTCCCCTGCATCCTGTAGACATCGATGTGCTAGCCGCCTATCGGCCGACGGGAAAGGGCCGGGTCGAACGGCAGGTCGACATCGTCCGCGACCACGTGCTGGCGGGGCGGGCCTTCTCCTCCCTCGAGGAGATGGACGCCGCGTTCATGGCCTGGGTTCCCGACCGCCGGTCGCGCACTCACCGCACCCATGGCGAAGTCATCGGCAACCGGGCAGTCCGCGATCACGTGGCTCTGCGACCTCTTCCACCGGCACCCTATGTGGTCACGCAACGGCACCTGCGACACGTCGGCAAGGACTGCCTGGTCGCTTTCGAAGCGAACCTCTACTCGGTGCCGGCCCGCAAGGTCCGCGCCCGCTAACTCGTCGAGATCCGGGCAACAAAGTCCCAGGTCATGCTCCACTCCACCGTTCCGGACGCCAACGGCGAGACCCTGCTAGCCGTCCACGCAAGGGCTGTTGGCCGCGGCGCCCGAATCGTGGACGAAAGGCACTGGGACGGTCTCCCCAAGGGGGACAACCGCCGGGTCACCACCGCTGACATCCCGCTCCAGCCTCGCCACGAGGAGCCGCTCGGCGAGGAGGCCGGGCCGCTCAAGGCCCTGCTCAACCGGGCTACCGCCGCCCGCATCAAGGTCGGCACCCGCCCGTTGTCGGTCTATGACGAGCTGACCGGCACCCGTCCCTTCACCACCCATTCGACGCCGAAGGAAGTCCGTTGAGTCAGCTGGTCACCGCCCGCATCCGCAGCACGGCCGCCAAGCTCGGCCTGCCCCACCTGGCCGAGAGCCTGAATCAGTACGCCGAGCGGGCCGAGGAGGGCAAGCTCGGCTATCTCGACCTCCTCGACTGGTGCTGGCCGAGGAACTCGCCGTTCGCGACGACCGCCGCTTCCGCCAAGGGCTGAGGCTCTCCAAGCTGCCGCACCACAAGACGCTGGACGACTACGACTTCTCCTTCTAGCCCGAACTCGACCCACGCAAGGTCAAAGACCTGGCCACCCTCTCGTTCGTCGAGGCCACAGCCAACGCAGCCCTGCTGGGGCCACCCGGAGTGGGCAAGACGCATATCGCCGTCGCCCTGGCGGTCGCGGCCTGCCGAGCCGGGTTCTCGATCTACTTCACCACCCTCGACGACATGGTCCGACACCTCAAAGCGGCAGAAGACGCAGGCCGGTTGACCAGCAAGCTACGGTCCTACCTGCGGCCAAGCGTTCTCGTCGTCGACGAGGTTGGCTACCAGCCCCTCGAACGAGCCGAAGCCAACCTCGTCTTCCAAGTCATTTCCAAGCGTTACGAAAAGGGGTCGATCATCCTGACCTCGAACAAGACCTTCAGCGAATGGGGACAAGTCTTCGGCGACGAAGTCCTGGCCACCGCAATCCTGGACCGGCTCCTGCATTACTGCGACGTCGTCTCGATCAACGGCCCCAGCTACCGTCTGAAGAACCGACTCGCCGCCATCGAACGCGACACGAACGTCGCCTGACCCACAGATACCCGGTTATCGGATGACGTCGATCTCCGGCAGGGGCAGGTTCCATTCACCAAGCTCCGCGACGAGGACTTGGCGGGCCAACTGACGGGCCTGGGCCCATCCTGCGTCGGTGGGTAAGGCAGTCCTTGCCCACCGACCAGCGCTTTCTGCACCACTCATCCCGCTGAAGACCAGATCAATTTCACGCAGACCGGGCAGAGCACCCTGGCTGACTTGACCCTCTTCGACCAGCCTCTCGGCCATCCGGAATGCGTGATCGAAGTCCAAGGCGATCTCGTCCGTCACCACACGATGTTTCTCCAGCCAGGACACCTGGACAGAAGCATCAGCTGCCAGCACCGTCAGCGACTCGATCAGCAGACGTCGTCGAAACGACGGACCAGGACTCTCCATCCAGCGATCGTCGCACGGAGCTCCGCGAGTGAGCACTCCAATAGCGATCCAACTGAGCACGTTTATCGGAACTTACCTGAGCACCTTGCTCAGTACGCCGACAGCCGGTGCTGATCCGGCTCACAGTCCGCCGTATGTACTGCGAAAACCCGCGGTGCCGGCGTCGTACCTTCGTCGAACAGGTCGATGGCCTGACGGTCCGCTACGGCAGACGGACCCCGTCTGGTGCCGGGTACTGGAGGCGGCGGCGGTCGCCCTGGCCGGGCGGGCCGGGGCCCGTTTCACAGTGGTCCTGCACAGCATGGTCAGCCGCACGACGCTCCTGCGGCTGCTGATGGCCCTGCCCGACCCGCCCTGGACGGCGCCGCGAGTCCTGGGCGTGGACGACTTCGCGACCCGCCGCGGCCAGCACTACGGCACGGTGCTCATCAACTACGAGACCGGCCAGCCGCTTGACCTGCTGCCCGGCCGGGACGCCGAGACCCTGGCCGCGTGGCTGCGCGAGCACCCCGGCCTTGAGATCATCTGCCGGGACCGGGCTGGCGTCTACGCCGACGGCGCCCGCACCGGGGCACCCCAGGCCGTCCAGGTCGCCGACCCCTTCCACCTCTGGCAGAACTTCGCCACCGCGGTGGAACGCCGCGTGCGCCGACACAACGTCTGCTTGAAGCCACCCGACGCCGACGAGAACAGCATCGTGCACATCTCCTTCACCGACGAGCAGGACCCGACGAAGGAGATGTCGCCCATCGAGACCCGTCTCAGCGAACGCCACAGAGTCGTCCACACGTTCCTTGACCAGGGACACGGCATCCGCGAGATCGCCCGGGAACTGCACATGGGTGCCGTCCGCCGGGCCGCCCGCGCCGAGAGCCCCGAACAGCTGCTGACCGGACGCCACCAGCCCCGCCGCACCCAGCTCGACCCCTGCAAGCCAGGGCGTTGCTGTCCGAGGAGATGGCAGGGCAGCCGATGAGTGTTCACCCTGTTCAGGGAGGCACGACAGGGCAGATCGCGGCATGCTGCCACGACGGCTGGAGCGCGTGGTGTGCCGGAGATACCTACGTCTGCGAGCGGGGTGTGGCTGTGCCGGTGTCGAAGTGGTGGGCGATCCGTGTCATGGCCTTGTTGATCGTGGCCGGGTCGGCCAGGGCGGAGAGTCTGATGTGGTCGCCGCTCGTGAGGTGGAAGTCGCTTCCAGGGGCGATGAGTACGCCTTGGTCGCGTAGCAGGCTGTCGGCCAGTGTGCTGTCGTGTGGTGAGGCCGTGGCGGTAGAGATGCGCGGGAAGAGGTAGAAGGCGCCTTGGGGACGTGTGCAGGTGAGTGCGGGGATGTGGGAGAGCGTCTCCCATGCTGTGTTCAGGCGTTCTCGGAGTGGGCCGGCCGGGCCGGTGAGGCTGTCCTGGGTTTGGTGGATGTGCTCGAGAGCGGGCGGGATGGCGTGTTGGGCGGGCACGTTCGGGCACAAGCGCAGGCTGGCGAGCTGAGTGATGGCTTCGGTGTAGGCGTGGGTTGCGGCGCGGGGGCCGGAGACGGCCATCCATGCCGACCGGAACCCGGGGATGCAGCAGATCTTGGACAGTCCGCTGAAGGTGACGCAGGGGACATCGGGGGCGAGGGTCGCCAGGACGGTGTGCTGGGCGTCGTAGGTGATGTGGGCGTAGATCTCGTCGGCCATGAGCAGGAGTTCACGGCTGCGGGCGATGTCGGCCAGGGTGCGGAGCGTGGCGGGGTTCCAGACGGCGCCGGTGGGGTTGTGAGGGGTATTGGTGACCAGTGCCACGGTACGGGCGGTGATCTGGTCACTCAGATGGTCGCGGTCGGGCTGCCAGCCGTTGTGCTCGTCGCAGCGGTAGTACACGGGGACCCCACCGGCGAGCTGGACGGAGGCGGCCCACAAGGGGTAGCCGGGTGAGGGCAGGAGGACTTCGTCGCCGGGGTTGAGGAATGCCTGGAGGGCGAGGGGGACGAGTTCGGAGACGCCGTTGCCCAGGTGGATGTCCGAGGGGTGCAGGGCGAGGCCGTGGCGGTGGTAGTAGGCGGCGATGGCCTCGCGGGCGGCAGTGAGGCCCTGGGCGGCGGTGTAGGCACGGGAGTGTTCCAGTGCGTGCTTGACGGCGTCCAGGACGTGTGGGGGTGCGGGCAGGCCGTGGGCGGCGGGGTCGCCCAGGTGCAGGCGGATGATGGGGCGGCCTTGTTGTTCGAGGGTGTCGGCGAGTTGGGGCAGGGGACCGCGCAGGCCGTAGGAGAGGTCGGACAGGCGGGCAGCGGGTTTGATCATTGGAGGTCCATCAGGGGGAGGGGGCCTGCCCGGCGGGAGGGTTCCCCGTCGCCGGGCCGCCGGGCAGGCGTGACAGAGGTGCGGGTCGGAGGTTACGAAGTGGTGAGGGACTGGAGGCGGCGGCTGCGGGGGGCGAGGTTTTGGACGGTGTCGAGGGCGGAGCGGACGGCTCCTTGCTGGCTGTCGGCGTCGTGCAGGTAGCTTCCGGCGCAGTGGATGCCGTGGTGCCCCTGATGGGCGGTGAGTTGGACGGCGGCGCGGAGGCCGGGGACGGTGGGCAGGAGTTGCTGGAAGTGGGCCGTGGCGATGATGTCGTCAGGCGGGGTGCGGTGGGTGATCCAGCTCTTGAAGAGGTCGGTGCCGAGGTCTGGGCCGAACCAGCTGGTCGTCTCGGCCCAGTGGCCGTCACTGGTGGTGTTCGCGCTGGACCAGTGGGCGCGGTCGGCGGGCATGTGCCGGGGATCGCGGTGCAGGGCCACGGTGGTCGGGACGTAGGTGAACTCGCTGAGGTGGGCCGCGGTGCCGGCGAGCCGGGGGCACTGCTGTAGGAGCCGGGCCGCCCGGGGGGCGGGTAGGGCCAGGATCACGCTGTCGTAGGGGAGTTCCTGCCCGTCCGCGCTGTGCACGGTGGGCCCGTCGGCGTTCAGGGAGATGTGCCGGGCCGGGGTGCGACAGCGGACGGGGTTCTTGAGTGCGGCGGCGAGCCGGTCGGTGACCGCGCCGAGCCCCGAGGTGAGGGTGTGCCAGATCGGGGCCGCGTCCGCGTGCTCGGGTGGGGTGCGGGTGGCCCAGGCGGCAGCGGCCCGCGCGGGCATCCGGGCGGCCTGTTCCAGGGTGCAGCCGACGAAGGAGGCGCACCAGGCCAGGACGGCGTGCCGGTACAGGTCGTCGGCCAGGCCGAGGGGGCCGGCGAGATCGGCGACGGTGGCGGTGTCCGGTCCGTTGTCGGCTTCGAGTTGGGCGGCCCGGGCCAGGAAGGCGCCGAGCGCTTCCCACGCCGGGCCGGTGAGCGGCTTGCGTCCGGATGTGGCGTCGCCGGGTGTGTGGGGGGTGACCAGGAGCGGTTCGTCCTGCCCGGTGTGCAGCAGGGTCGTGGTCAACGGGACGCGGGTGCGGCCGTCGGCGGTGATGCCCAGGGCACGGCACAGGGCGCTGTGGTCGGGATAGGCGGTGGGGGAGAGGAACTGGGCGCCCACGTCGATGTGGACGGTTCCGTGTTCGGGTGTGGGGACCGGGACGGTGTGGATGTTGCCGCCGGGCCGGTCGGCGGCTTCGTACACGGTGATGTCGTGGTCTTCGTCCAAGAGCCAGGCTGCCGTCAGGCCGGCGATGCCTGCCCCGATGACTGCGATACGCATGGGGGTGCGTTCCTTTCGCTTCGCTCGGACCGATCCGGGTGTGGTCACCGCGGCGGGGGCTGGAGGAAGCCGGAGTCGGTGAAGTAGTCGAGGTAGGGGTCGAGCATCGCGGAGTCGACTGGCGGGCAGGTCAGGCCGGAGCCGTCGATGGCGGCCTCGAAGGTGGTGCGGGTGAAGGCGGGGAAGGTGCCGGCGAAGTACATCTCCTTGACGGAGATGTCGGAGTGATGGGCCGGTTCGATGAACATCGGCATGAACGGGGCCATCGGCTGGCTGGGTTCCCTGGCGGTGAGGTCGGCCATGAAGGCGACCCACTCCTCGTACGGCACGGTGCGCACCGGGTAGCCGCGGGCGCGCAGCCGCTCGGTGAGCAGGGACAGGCGGCCGTCGTGCGGGTTGGTGATGTGGTGCACCTGTCCGCGGGCGGGCCGGCGGGCCAGGATGTGGGTGATGGCCTGCGCGGTGTAGTCGACGGGCACGAAGTCCAGGGGGAGTTCGATGTCGGGCGCCAGACCGGTCTCGGCGATGCTGCGGAACAGCGCGCACATCATGGTGTCGGTGTTCCAGATGCCGCCCTGCTGGGTGCCGGTGATCTCGTAGGGGCGGTGCACGGCGGCGGCGAGGCCCTGCTGTGCGGCCTGGGCGACGAGACGTTCGGCGACCCACTTGGTCTCCGGATAGCCCAGCGAGATCCGCTCGGCGAAGCGCAGCGGGGTGTCCTCATCGACCCGGCGCACGCCGGCGACGCCGAACCCGGCGATGACGGCGATGCTGGAGACGTAGTGGAACGCCTTGGCCGGGCCGATGCGGGCGAGGTCGAGCATGGTGCGGGTGCCGCCCACGTTGATGGCTTCCAGCGCGGCGTACGGGTAGGCGAAGTTCACGCGGGATCCGGCGTGCAGCAGCGTGTCGCTGTCCTCGCCCAGGGCGTGGAACGCAGCCGGGGTGAGGCCGAAGCGCGGGGCGCCCAGGTCACCGGGCACGACGGTGACATGCTCGCCGAGGTCCTGGAGGTCGAGCCCGTAGCGGCGCATCCGGGCCGCGAGGCGCTGCCTGCCCTCGGCTTCGCTGCGGGCCCGCACCAGGCAGGACACCTGTGCGGCCCCGTGGTCGCGGATCAGGGAGTCCAGCAGGTAGGTGCCCAGGAAACCGGTGGCGCCGCTGAGGACCACGCGCCGCCCCGTGGGCGGCAGGTGGGCGGCGGTGGGAAAGACCAGGTCCGGATCGAGGCGGGAGGCGGCCTCGAAGTCCACCGTCTGCTCCTGCGTGTCCTGAGCGGTGGCGGTGGCCAGCTCCTCGATGCGGGCGGCGAAGGTCTTGACGGTGGGGTTGTCCAGCAGGGTGCGAATCAGGTAGCGGCTGTGTTCCGGGGCCAGGTCGAAGCGGGCCCGGCAGCGCGCGGCCAGCCGGGTGGCCTGCAGCGAGTGGCCGCCCAGGGCGAAGAAGTCCCTCTCGCGCCCGATGTTCGCATCGATGCCCAGGATCTCGGCCCACACCTCGGCGACCGCCTTCTCCACCGGAGTCACGGCCTCCTGCTCGCCGGTAGGGGCCGCCGTGTCGTGTCGGCCGGCCTCCTGGGCCAGCAGGCCGCGGTCGATCTTGCCGGACCGATTCAGCGGCATCCGCTCCCGCACCAGGATCGGCTGGGGCACCATGAACACCGGCAGCCGGTCACGCAGGTACTCCCGCAGCCGCCAGCCCAGTTCGGCCGCGTCCGCGCCCGGTTGCGGGGTCACCCAGGCCAGCAGCCGGTCACGCTCCCCGCCCTGCGGTGTGATCACCGCAGCCTCGCGCACCTGTTCATGGGCGCTGAGATGCACCTCGATCTCGTCCAGTTCGATGCGGTAGCCACGCACCTTGACCTGCCGGTCCCGCCGCCCCAGGAACTCCAGCACCCCGTCGGGACGCCAGCGGGCCAGGTCCCCCGTCTTGTACAGGGTCCCGGAGTCATCGCGGCCCAGGTGGTCGGGCACGAAGCGGCGGGTGGTGAGCTCCTCGTCCTCCAGGTAGCCGAGCGCCACCCCGTCGCCACCGACCCACAGCTCGCCGGTCTGCCCCGGAGCGGCAAGGGCACCGTCCTCACGCACCACGTAGGCCGTGGAGTTGGCCACGGGCGTGCCGATAGGCACCGTCTCCGCGTCGTCGGCCAGCTCGGTCATCACGTGCACGGTCGACAGCGAGGAGTTCTCGGTCGGGCCGTAGCCGTTGACCAGCACCCCGGGCCTGCCGTGGGCCAGGACCCGGCGCACCGCCTCCGGGGAGAGCGCGTCCCCGCCCGCGATCAGGCACCGCAGCCGGGCGAACATCTCCGGGCGGACCTTGGCCATCTGGTGGAACAGTCCCGCGCTGAGCCACATCACGCTCACGCCCTCGGCCCGCAGCACGTCTTCCAGGGCGTCGGCAGCCAGCAGGGTGTCCACCTCGGCCAGCACCAGGCGGGCCCCGTTCAGCAGGGCAGCGAACCACTCGAAGCACGAGACGTCGAAGGTCGGGTTGGTCGTGGCCAGCAGCACGTCCTGCGCCGACAGCCGCAGCCGCTCATCGCCGTGGCAGACCAGCCGCACCGGACCGCGGTGCGGCACCACTGCGCCTTTGGGTACGCCGGTGGAGCCGGACGTGAAGATCACATATGCCGGGTCGTCAGGGCCGACACGCACCTGGTCCGACGCCCCCGTGCGTACCGCCCGGTCAGAGATGTCCACCGTCTGGACGTGGTCCTCCACCAGCGGCCGGTGGGCGGCCCGGGTGATCACCTTGCGGACGTCGGCGTCCTGGAGCAGCCGCAGCAGGTGCTGCTGAGGGTAGTGGGGATCCAGGGGCAGGTATGCCGCCCCCGCACGCATCACCGCGAGTACCGCCGTCACGCACGCCACCGAGCGTTCCAGCAGCACCCCGACCACATCACCCGGCTCGACGCCGTCGGCGACCAGGCGGTCGGCCAACGCGGCCACCTGCTCCTGCAGTTCGCGGTAGGTCCTTTGATCCTCACCCTGGCGGATCGCCATCGCATCGGGGTGAACATCGGCCTGATGGGCGAAGCGTTCCGGCACGGTCGCCGTACGCGGGTAGCTGGTCGAGGTGTCGTTCCACCGGCGCACCTGGGCGCGGTGCTCGGCCGGATTCAGACGGAGGTCATTGGCTGCGGTAGCCATAGGCTTGCTCCTTGCGTAACTAGGTGTGGGCGACTTCTGCGCCCGGGGGTGAGAGGGGGGTGGGGTCATCGCGACGTGGAGGTGTCGGCAGGGCCGCGGCCCAGAAGCCGGCCAGAGTGGGTTCGACCTGGGACACGGCGTGCTCGATCACGGCCGGGTTCTCGCCGTGGGCCAGCCCGTAGGCGACGACCTCCCGCGCTCCGTCGACGAAACGTGGCGGTGCCGCACGGAAGAGGGCCACATACTCAAGGACCGGCGAGGGGAGCGCGGGCTCAACTCTGCCGAGGGCTTCACCCAACGCTTCGCAGGCGGCGCACCACAGCAGCAGATCGGCGCGCATCGCACAGGCCGCCTCGGCCGGCCCCGAACGCATCGCCAGCCATCCCATCAACGAATCGAACGCCCGCATCCCCTGCGGCGGCCGCTCAGCGCGCAGTTCCTGTTCCCCGTGCCCGAGGGCGCGTGCGCAGGCCAGCAACGGGGCCTCGCAGTCGAGCACCAGCCGGGCCAGGTCCAAGAAGTAGCCGGCCACGGGCTGGTGCGGGTGACGAGCGGCCAGCGCGGCGAATGCCGCCACCTCAGCGGTGTGGGCGTGAAATTCACCCACCGCCACGCGCGCCATTTCGGCCACGCCGGCTTCGCCCGAAGTCACCGCCGCCACCAGCCGGTTGGCACGCACATGCGCCTCGGTGTCAGGTGTCGTCTCCTCGAGCAACAGGTCCACATCCAACGTCATGCCAGCCTCCTGCGGCACGTCACGGTCAGCCCCGAGCTGGGGCGAGCAGCACATTTCCGCCGCCTTAAAGCGCGTTCCTCGCTCTCGTGAGTTCTCACGGGCGTGCAGAAGCGCCCTTGATGCGAACGGGTCACGCAAGTCGTGAAAGATGCATGACGCCTTACACCTGCCATGTGAGGCACGAAGTGCCGTAGACGATGCGCCCGCACACCGCGGGCTGGGCCTCGTGCGCCGGACGTGTCAGCTCGTGCCCCCTCATGTGCCACCTGGGGCAGTTCGCTCCGCGCTCGCTCGGTTTCGTTCCGGTGACCGGGGCAAGATGGCGCCCGACATGCTTGAGTGCTACTTGCAGGTCTCGCAGCAGGAGAGCCGGTCGGCGGGCCCGTAGAACGAGGACCGCACACACCTGGCGGGCCTGCTGGGCGAAGCACTTCCGTACGAGCTGCTGTGTGTGCCGCGGAACCGGATGTTCCACAGCCGTGGCCTGCGGTAGGCCGAGCAGGCTCAGAGCCCCGAGGACGACTCGCAGAGGCTGTTCACCGAGGCGTGCCTGCACGGGCTGAGCTTGACGCTGTCGGGGATCTTGAGGATCCCTGGCGGCGCAGCATGATCAACGGGCATGCTCGGCTCTGTTCAAGGACCGACGCAGTTGTCGAGGTGCGCGGTGTCCCTTCGTCCCCGTTCCGGTGAGCAAGTCCCGCCGCACCCGCCCGCAGAGTGGAATCGGGATCGGGGGAGTAGAGGTCGTCCTGCGGGCAAGCGGGGGTAGGCAGGGAAGGCGCACCCAGCGGCCCCCGTCGTACCCCTGCACCTCGCCGAACCGCGTGCCCGACGTCCAGTCCTCTCGCGCCTGTTCGATCTCCGCCTGCGTACGGCCGACGAAGTTCCACCACAAGTCTGACCGATGTGACATCGGTGCAGGTCAGCGGTGCTGTGTATCGAGGATGGTCAGCAGAACGCCAGCATCGTTCCTGGGACTTGGCCTTTCGCTCGTGTCTAGGGTGCCGCATGGGATGATGGGTCCGCTGTCCCGGATGCGGTGTCCGTGGCATGAGGCCCACCCGTCCGCGTACTGTGCCGCTGCCCTGAAAGGACAGCGGCACAGTGTTGCGGCTACAGACCCACGGGGGCCACGGGGGCCTCTACGCCTACGTAGTCGACGAGTTCGTGGCTGACACTGTCCTCTTTGAGGATGCGCTGATCGCTGATCTGCTGCGGCGCCCGCGGCGGAGGTGATTGCCGTCAGGCCCGTCAGCGCCAGCAGACAGGCGGTGCGTCCCACCAGCCGGGGCGCGCGGGGCAATGTGTGGCCCATGCGGAAGGCTCCTTCGTCAGCCGGCCTTGACCGAGGGCGGCGCGGATACCTTGAGGAACCCGATCAGGTCACTGTCGTGAGTGTCCTTCTTCCTGATGGTCTGTTTGCCGAGCTCATTCTCGTGACAATTCTGTCCGATTCCGTATGAGATGACGCTGGCCCCACAGTTGACGGACACGTTGTCGTTGTTGCGGTTCACGTCGGCGTGCGCCGGAGTGCACAAGGCGGCGCACGCGGCGCTCAGGGCCGCGGTGATGAATACGGAGCTGGTTGGGCGGTGCATGGGATTTCTCTCTGCTCGCTTTGGCCGGACCTTATTCGACTGCGGGCCCGTCAGGGGCCGGAGACGCCGATGGGGGCCAGCACGGTGCCGTAGTCGATGAGGTCGTGCGACGTGGCGTGCTCACGGTCGATGAGCTGGGTGAAGTGGTTGTCCTTCGTGCATGACGACTGTGCGGCGGCGGAGGCCAGAGGGCCGGCCGCACAGTTGATCTGGCCGTCGGACCGGTTGTCGTTGCTGTCCGCGTACGCGCCGCTGACGCCGGCGAGTCCCACCGCGATGCCAATGCCCGCAGCCACGGAAATGCGTTTGATTTCCATACGTGTCCTCCAGGTTGTCGAACCCTCTGCCCAACTCTCCTGCCTCTGGGTCGGTGCGCGGATTCACCTTTCGCGTTCCAGTGCGTCAATCCCCTGGAATCGGCCTGGCGGAAGCGGCAAGTCTATGAAGCGAATCGTGCTACTTTTGTTGAATTTGTTGCATGCCGGTTCTGTCGTAAATCCTTCGGGAATACGCTTGGAATGGGCCGATCTCACACGTACCGCAGGAACCCGGACGTGCTCGTGGACTGGGCTCCCGATGACCAGGACAGTCCGGGAGTAGGGTTGTTCGACGCTCGCACGGGCCGTGCTCTGTCGTGGCCCGTCCCGTCGTCCGACATCCCCGACTTGTTGCGGGCCCTGGCCCTCCAGGGCGTTCCACACCAGGGTTCCGGACAGGCCGAGATTCCGGGCAAGGTACTGGCCGCCGCGGTGAGCGCCGGGCTGATCGTGCCCTGCCCGCCGTGCGATCAGACCTTCCCGACGTCCTGCACCCCGCACCAGCAGGCCGCTCACCGCGAGGCCTGCATGGTGCCGCCGGATGCCGAATCCCTGCCCCGCCCACCGCCAGCCGCCCGGCTACGGCGTCCCGCATCCGGGACACGGACACCGCTGCCGGACCGTCCGGCACCGCCCAGCCGCCCTCTGTCGGCCGTCCTTGATGAGCGGCGCAGTCGGCGTGTCTTCGCCGAGCAGTCCGTTCCCCTGCCTTTGCTCGGCGCTCTGCTCGGCCGGGCGGCGCGGGTGCGGGGGTTCCTTCCGCCCCTGGACCTCCAGCAGACACAGCGGCCCGCGCCGTCCGGCGGCGGACGGCACAGCCTTGAGATCTACGTACTGGCCAGGGACGTAACAGGTCTCGCGCCCGGCGCCCACCACTATGACCCCTTTGACCACACCCTTGAGCGGCTCGCCCCGTGGGGCCAGGAGTTGAGCGAACTGATGGACCGATTGATCACCCGTCCCGGGCGGATGAGTCGGACACCGCCCGTCGCTCTCTATCTGGCCTCGTACACGGAACGTACGTCCTGGAAGTACGGCGGCATGACGCTCAGCCTCGTCTACCGCGACACCGGGTGTCTCCTGCAGACCTTGTGCCTGGTCGCCACCGATACAGGTCTGGCGGCATGCCCCATCGGGGCGATCGACGCTCCTGTTACCGCGTCCTTTCTCAACGACACCGACGGACAGGTGATGCACGTGGGCGGATTCGCGCTCGGACTGCCGTCCGATGTTCCGCCGCCCTCGGTCACTCCGCCGCACCTCGCGAAAGGAGCCGGCCGTCACCAGCCACCACCTCACTGACCGACACCGCGCCGCCCTGCCTCCATGGATGCCGCTGTCCTACACCGATGCCTTGGAGATCGTCTCCGGGCGCGGACGCACCGTGCGCGGCGGTGACGGACGCGACTACCTCGACTTCTACTCCGGCGTCGCCGCGAACATGCTCGGCTACGACGTCCCGCAGGTACGGGAGGCGATCGAGCGCCAGCTGCGCACCGGCGTCGTGCACACGTCCACCTTCTATCTCATCCGCTCCCAGATCGAGTTGGCCGAACGCATCGGGCGACTCTCCGCGATCGACGACCCCGTGGCGTTCTTCACCTGCTCCGGCACCGAGGCGGTGGAGACAGCCCTGCTCCTTGCCACCGAGTACCGGCGCAGTCGGCACGTCATCGCACTGCGCGACAGTTACCACGGCCGGTCGTTCGGTGCCCTCGCAGTCACTGGTGACCGGCGGTGGCAGGGCGCCGGGCTGACGCCCTTGAGCGTTGATCACGTGCCAGGAGGCCCCGTCCGGGCCGACGCGGGCGAAGACTGGGTCGCCTCGTGCACGCGACGGCTGACCCGTGTGCTCGACGACGCCGCTGGCCCGGTTGCCGCCCTGATCGCGGAACCTGTGCAGGGAGTGGCCGGTGCCGCGCCTCTCGCAGACGGCCAACTCGCCGCTTACGCCCGGGTGGTGCGCGAGCGGGGAGCGCTGCTGATCTGTGACGAGGTGCAGACTGGCTGGGGGCGCACCGGCCGCCTGTGGGGCTACCAGTGGGACGAAGACGTCCGCCCCGACCTTTTAGTCTTCGCCAAGGGAGTCGCCGGCGGCCTCCCTCTGGGAGGGGTTGTCGGCCGGCGCGACGTCATGTCGTGTCTGCCCATGCCGTCCGTCTCGACGTTCGGCGGCAACCCGCTGTCCACGGCCGCGGCCCTCGCCACGCTGGACCTGATCGAGGAACGTGACCTGACCACACGGGCCTTGCACACCGGAAGAGCCCTGCGCTCCCTGCTGACCGGCGGGCTGCACGGGCTCGCGAGCGTACGCCGGGTGCAGGGGCGCGGACTGCTGCTCGGAGTGGCCTTCCAGGATCCGGCCACCGCCGGCCCCTCGGCCGCGGTCGCCCGCGCCGTGCAGGAGAAGTGCCGGGAGAACGGCCTCTTGGTGGGACTCGGCGGGACCACCGGCCACTGCGTGCGCGTCATGCCGCCGCTGACCGTGACCGATGACGAAGTCCGCCAAGGCGCCGCACTGTTGGTTCAGGCTGCACGCGAGGTGGACCAGCACTGGAGGAATTCATGACCCGGCAAGCCGGACCAGCCTCATTCCCCCTCACCGATGTTCAGCACGCCTATCTCCTGGGCCGCCAGGACGGGCTGCCGCTCGGCGGCATCGGGTGCCACATGTCGTTCGAGTTCGACCAGACCGTGGCACTCGACCCAAGCCGGCTGGCCGTGGCCTACCAGCGGCTACAGGAACGGCACGTATCCCTACGCTCAGCCTTCGCGGATCCTGACCAGGCGACCCCCTGCGAACGGGTCCCCGGACAACTTGCCGTACGCGATCTCGCCTCAGCGACCCTCGACGCCGTGACATGCGAACTCGGCCTGGTGCGCGAACAGGTGGCCTCGCAGCGTCTGGACGTGGCACGAGGTCAGGTGACGGATCTGCGACTCACGCTCCTCCCCGGGGGCGGCTCGCGCCTGCACGTCGACATCGATCTTCTTGCCGCCGACCCGCCCGCCATCAGGGTTCTCCTCGACGAACTGGCCGCGCTCTACGAGGGAGAAACGCTGCCTGCGCCCGGTGACTTCGGGCGCTGCCGCAGTGCTCTGCAGGACACCGTGGCCGTCGGCGACACCGGGCCCTGCCCTCCGCTCGCCGCACCCCGGCTGCCGTACGCCATGGAGCCCGAGGATCTGGCAGGCCCCCCGCGCTTCACCCGCAGGGAAGTGGCCCTGCCGGCTCCGGCCTGGCGCAGCATCCAGGAGATGGCACGGATGACCGGCGTAAGGGCCGAGTCCGTGCTGTTCGCCGCCTTCGTCGCCACTCTGAAGCGCTTTGATGTCGCACCGGACACGGGCTTCGCGCTGAACTTGCCGGTGTTCGACAGGCCGCAGGACACCGGTGTACCGGCGACCTGCACCCTTGGAGACTTCAGCCGCCTGCTGGCCGTCGCGGTTCCGGCGCGGGAGCCGTGCAGCCTCAAGGATCTCGCCCTGTGGGCCGACCGCGCGCTGCAGGCCGACGCACCCACCGTCGCGGCCCTCCGGGAGGCGGCCCGCCGCCGTGGCGAGGCCGCGCCGCCACTCGGCGTCGTGTACACAGCCCTCGAACGGAGCTGGGCCTCCGCGCGATGCGAGGCTGTGATCGGCCCTCCGGTCTGGATGGTGTCCCACACCCCTCAGGTGTGGCTCGACTGTCTTGCCTATCCGTCCTCGGACGCCGCGGACAGCGGCATGGTGCTGGCATGGGACGCGGTCGACGACGTGTTCCGGCCCGGAGTGCTGGACGGCATGACCGAGTACTGCGGCGAGGTCCTGACCGCCTATGCCGGGCGCGACTGGGACGCCCCGCCCACCGACCGGCTGCCCGAGAAGCAGCACGAGGCACGCCGCCGTACCAACGACACCTGGGCCCCGCCGAGCGGGGCGCTACTGCACCAGCACTTCTTCGAGTCGGCGGCCCGCGAACCCCGACGCCTCTGCCTCCACCACGACGGCAACTCCCTCAGCCGTGGCGAACTCCGAGAGCGGGCCCTGAGGTTGGCGGGCGAACTGAAACGGCGAGGACTGCGTGCGCGTGAGCCGGTCGGCGTGTGCCTCACCTCGGGTGAGGCACAGGTCGTCTCCGTACTCGCGGTTCTGGCCGCGGGCGGCTGCTACGTCCCCGTCAGTCCGGAGCAACCCGCGCGGCGGCTGGAGCAAGTACTGCGGGTCTCCGGGGCGCGGTACTCGATCTGCGACGACGACGTGCCAGGCAGCGGAGACGGCCCGGCGCCCGTGGCCTGGCACATCGCCCTGGACACCTCCCGTGAGCCCCTGGCCCACCCCGTACACAGCGCACCGGACGATCCCGCCTACATCATCTTCACGTCGGGTTCCACCGGCACGCCCAAAGGCGTGGAGGTGAGCCATCGGTCTGCCGTCAACACCCTGGAGGATCTCAACCGGCGTTGGGACGTGGGCCCGATGGACGGCTGTCTGTCGGTTTCCGCCCTGGATTTCGACCTCTCCGTCTACGAGATCTTCGGGCTGCTGATGGCCGGCGGTCATGTGGTCATGCCGAACACCGACGAACGACGCGATCCCGAGGCATGGCTCCGTCTCATCCTCGCCCACCGTGTCACCGTCTGGGACTCCGTACCCGTTCTACTCGACATGCTGCTCACGGCCGGCGAACTGGGCACCCCGCCCGACAGCCTCCGGCTCGTTCTCACCGGAGGCGACTGGATCGGGACGGACCTGCCCGGGCGGCTGCGCCGCCTGGCCCCCGAGTGCCGCTTCGTCGCCTGCGGGGGCGCCACGGAAGGCGCGGTGTATTCCAACTTCTTCGAGGTGGAGGAGACCGACCCCACCTGGACGTCCATTCCGTACGGCACCCCGTTGCGTAACCAGAGCTATCGCGCAGTCGACCGCCGCGGCCGCGACTGTCCCGACTGGGTGCCCGGCGAGCTGTGGATCGGCGGGACCGGAGTGGCGCTCGGATACCGAGGCGACCCGCAGCGCACCGCCGAACGGTTCGTCGAGTACGACGGACAGCGCTGGTACCGCACCGGGGACCTGGGCCGCTACCGGTCCGACGGAACCCTGGAGTTCCTCGGCCGCGCCGACCATCAGATCAAGCTCAACGGGTACCGCATCGAACTCGGCGAGATCGAGAACGTGTTGGGCACGCACCACGATGTCGACAAGGCCGCCGCCGTGCTGGCCGGAGAAGGGCCGCGGCGAC
This sequence comes from Streptomyces kanamyceticus, assembly GCF_008704495.1. NCBI lineage: Bacteria > Bacillati > Actinomycetota > Actinomycetes > Kitasatosporales > Streptomycetaceae > Streptomyces > Streptomyces kanamyceticus. The sequence goes on along the minus strand of NZ_CP023699.1, from coordinate 444,060 downwards.
GCATTGTGGTGTTCCTGCTGCCGCGCGAGGACAGCATGGACATGGAAGACGTCCGTGCCCACGCCGGCCGCTGGTTGCCCGCCTACGCCCGGCCTGCCGACTACCTGCTGCTGCCCGAGCTTCCTCGCAACGCCAACGGGAAGATCGACCGCAAACAGCTGATCGCGTGGGCGGCACCGCAGCAGGAGGCCGTACCGCAGGAGCCTCCTCTGCCCGGGACAGAAGAGGCCCTGTGTCAGGAATGGACCCGGCTGCTGGGCAGTTCCCCGCGCTCGCGGCATGACAGCTTCTTCGGTCTGGGAGCTGACAGTCTGCTTACGATGCGGCTGTCGCTGGCGGTGAAGGACCGCTTCGGGGTACGCGTCCCGCTGCGACGTCTGCAGGCCGCCGCCACCCTGGCCGCCATGGCACGCGCGATCGACGACGCACCGGACGCCGTCCCCCAGGATGCCTCGTGACAGCGGCGCCCCCAGGCCCCGCACATCGATGGCTGCGGCCTCTGAACCCCCCTACAGCAGGCATACGGCTCGTCTGCTTCCCCCACGCAGGGGGCAGTGCCAGTGTCTACCGGCGCTGGCTGCCGCACCTGCCCGACGGCTACGAACTCTGGGCGGTGCAGTACCCCGGGCGCGAAGACCGGGTGAGCGAGCCCGCGCCCCCCGATCTGGGCTCCCTCTCACGGCATGTGGCTTTCGCGCTGCAGTGGGCGGCCGACCGGCCCTACGCGCTCGTCGGGCACAGCATGGGTGCCGTCGTCGCCTACGAAACCTGTCACCGCCTCGCCCGTCTCGGCCTGCCTGCTCCCCGCTATCTCGTCGTCTCCGGCAGTCCCTCACCGGGCCAGGCTGCTGCGGCCTGCCACGCCGAGGCGGGCAAGCCCCCGCAGTGGCTCGACGCCCAGGAGTCGGCCGGAGCCGAGTCCGTTGAACTCGCGACCCAGGCCCTTGAGAGCGATCTTGCCCTCCTCGCAGCATACGACCCATCGGACCGGCCCCGGCTTGCTCTGCCCCTGACCGTGCTGCGCGGTGCCGACGACCCCGGACTGCCTCCCGCGGCCGCAGACGCCTGGCACAGCGTCACCACCGCACCGGCCCGTACGGTGCCGCTGCGTGGGGACCACTTCACCTGCTTCACCGATCCCGGCGACACCGTGCGGGCCGCAGTGGCAGCGGTCGAGGGACGCTGAGGTCTCGTATCGGGGCCTGACCGCGGCTCGCTCACAGGCGTCGGATTCAGCCCAGTGCGGAGGGCGGACGACGGACGAAGGCATGTCCAAGGCCCACTTGGATCCCGTCCTTCGACGCTCATGGACGGCTCAGCGGCGGGCGGGCTGTATCCGGTTCGGGGACAGGGCTGGTTACGCGGAGCGGGGTGGCTGGCAGTGGCCTTCCGGCGCCTGGTGTGCGCCCGGGACGACTGGTGTACGCCTGGGACGAGGAGACGGGCGAGTCGTCCTGATCGACCCTGAGAGCGGGGACCGGCGCGAACTCACCCACCCGTCCGGCGCGGAGCATGGTGAGCGCGCTACCCATCGGCTACCTGCCGCGGTCCCCGCCCTGCCGTGGGCGTACGACACCCACGCGTAGTCCCTCTGCTGGCTGGGGCCCGGGAGTGGGCTGTGCGAAGAGCTTTCGGGGGCTCCGCATGCCACGGTGGTCAACGGCGGGCTCCTCGGCGGCCGCGGATCCCGTGTCGAAGTGCCGCAAGCCCCATCATCTCCGGCCGGTTCCGGGGCCACGGAACAGCACCAACGGGCCGTAGCGGCAGTAGTCCGCACGCTCGCGTTCGGACAGCGGATCGTCTCCGCCCTCCTCAAGCCCACTACCGGCTCGGTGAAACTCGTTCCTGGGGCCGTGCCCACGGTGCGGAAGCTCGGGCGCGTGACCCGGCAGTCGGACGAGGATCACGCGGCCAAGCCAGCTCACTTGTCGGTTCTCCGCCAGGCCGGGGTACGCCCGGGTACACAAATGCTGCCCCTCTTCACCCTCTTGTGCCTTCTCACGCCCCCAGTCCCGCGGTTTCTCTGTGGCATCCGGAGAAACACATAGAGAAGGAATAGTGCAAAAGGAAGATACGGACCCGCGGTGCCTTGTCGTTTCAGGGCGTAGAGGTGCACTCGGCGCCTGCGGGCTGTGCCCTGAAGGAGGACCCCTGGATGGCGATCAGTTACTCCGCAGTCGCGGCAATTCGTGCCGACATCGAAGAGATCTGGGAAGGCCGGGACGTCGTACCGCGTGCGACACCAGGTGCACGAGCAGCGCTGGACGCCGCGCTGGGCTTGATGGATACCGGACAAGAACGCCTGGCGCGGGTGGTGGACGGTGAAGTCGTCGTCCAGGAATGGCTGAGGCGGACTCTGCTCTTGCTGTATCTCTATACCCAGCCGCAGTCCGCGAAGTTCGGACCGTTCGCCACCGTCGACAAGTTCCCGCTCAAGTCAGGCCCGTCGGCTCCCGGTGTCACGGTGTCGCCCGGCGCGGTCGTACGCCGCGGGAGCTACCAGGGGCCGGGCGTCATCGTCATGCCCAGCCACTTGGGCATCGGAACGTTCGTCGACGAGGACAGCCTGGTGGACACCTGGGTCGGGGTCGGGTCGGGTGCGCAGATCGGCAAGCGGGTCCATGTCGGAGGCGGGAGCGGCGTAGGCGGCTTGTTGGAGCCCGAGGCCGTCACGCCCGTGGTGATCGAGGACGACGCCTTCATCGGAGCCCGCTCCATGATCTATAGCGGTGCCCGGGTCGGTGAAGGTGCGGTGCTGGGCGTGGGGGCGCTGCTCACCGACAGTATTCCGGTGATCGACGCCGCCACGGGGTGCGAACTCAGCCGCGGATACGCGCCCCCTTGGACGGTTGCCGTGCCGGCCATGCGATCGCGTGAATTCGACGGCGGCACGTTCGGATTGCCCTGCCTGCTGGTCGTCAAGCACCTGCCCGAAGGCGAGCGCCACGGCAAGGCCAGGCTCAACGCTCTCGTGCACTCCCGAGCCGCGGCCGGACCAGATCAGTACGCCGGGCCCGCCTACGGTCAGGCCGCCCTCATGACACACCGGGACTTCGTGTGATCGACGAGATCACCAGCCGGATCCTGGGACGGCATCCGGAGCAGCGTGAACTCCACGCTCGGCTTGTCGAGTTCCTTGACCGTCATCTGGCCGAGCCTGTCTGCGAGCAGGATGCCCAGCCGGACTGGGCGGCGCTGCGTCGCCGTGCCGCTGCTGCGGGACTGACCACGATCGGAATCGGTTCACCGCACAGTGCGGGTCATGTGGCGCAGGGCATGGCCGCGTTCCTCGCCGGGCAACGGGACTGCGACGCGCGGGAACTGTTCGGCGTCGGGCATGCCGCCATGATTCTGCGGCACGGCTCGCCCTCCCTGGCCCACCTCGTACACCGCCGCGCGGTGGAAGAGGGAAGCCTCGTCGGAGTCGCCGTCAGCGAGCCCCAGTCGGGATCGGACCTACGCGGTCTGCGGACGGTCGCGGTCGACCACGACGATCATCTGGTCCTCAGCGGGACGAAGGGGTTCATCAGCAGAGTTCAGGAGGCGGTGGGCTTCGTCGTTTTCTGTAAAATCCTGACTGCGGACTCGGGACGCGCCCGCGCGCGGGGCGAAGGCGAGGGCCCGGCCGGGATGCGCGATGTGCCGCTGTCGGCCGTGTGGATCCCCCAGGACGTCCCGGGCCTGCACCACGACGTCAGTCCTGCTCTGGGCATACGAGGTTGGTCCTTCGGGCACCTGGAGCTGTCCGATGTACGGGTGCGCAGGGACTGGCTGGTGGGCCCGCCCGGTCGCGGGCGCCATGTCTTCGACACGCACTTCGCGCCGTGGCGTTTGCTGATGGCTCTTGTCTGCCTCGGGGCGGCGGCAGCAGCGATCGAGGAATCCATGGCTCATGCCCGCCAACGACACATCGGTGCCGGGACGCTCGCTTCGCTTCCCGCCGTCGTCACCCGGCTGGGCCGGGCAGCGGCCGAAATCGCCTCCGCGACCAGCTGGTGCTTCGCTCTCCTCGACGACCTCGATCACGGTGTCGACAGCAGCACGGGCAGCGCAGCGGCCAAGGCACTGGCCACGGAGTGCGCCTATCGCGCCGTGGACCTCGCACTGCAGCTCCACGGCAGCGAGGGGTACACGGAGTACACCCCCATGGAGAAGCGACTGCGGGACATTCGCGGCCTGTGTATCGCGGACGGCCCCAACGACGCTCTGTTCAGCGCCGCGGCCCACTCCCTGCTCCGCTCGCCTGCCCTTGTCCAACGTCCCAAGGCGCAACACGACGCGCGGCCGCCCGCGTCGTGAGGCAGTCACTGCCCTTGCGGGTCACCGCCCAGGAAACGTTCGCCTCGCTGCACAACCGTGCCTTCCGCGTCTACCTCAGCGGCCAGCTCGCAGCCCACACCGGCACATGGATGATCCGTATCGCTCAGGACTGGCTGGTCCTCCAGCTGACAGGGTCGTCAACGGCTGTCGGGGCCACCATCGCGCTGCAGTTCATGCCGCTGCTGGTCTTTGGCCTGTACGGCGGAGTGCTCGCCGACCGCTGTGCCAAACGGCACCTGCTCCTGACAACTCAAGCAACCTTCGGCCTGGTCGGCGCCGTCCTGGCAGTACTGGCCTTCACCCACACGGTCAACGCCTGGCACATCTACGCGGCGGCCCTCCTGTGTGGCCTGGCCTCGGCCGTCGACAACCCGACCAGGCAGTCGTTCCTCAGCGACCTGGTGGACAGCGGCGACGTACGCAACGCCGTGTCGCTGAACATCGCCGTCTTCCAGCTGTCCCGCATGCTGGGCCCCGCCGTCGCCAGCGCCCTTCTCACCACCACTGACAGCAGTTGGGGCTTCCTCGGCGGCGCGTTGCTGTTCTTGGGGCCCATGCGGACGCTGACCAGCCTCGGCGCCGATGACGCACCGCGGTCGCGGAGCCCCGTCCGTTCCCAGGGCTGTCTGCGCGAGGGCATGCGCTGTGTCGCCGACCGGCCGGACCTGACCGCCGTCATCGCCCTGTCCACACTCACGGGTACGTTCGGCTACGCGTACCCCGTCTGGCTTTCCGCCTTCGCCGCCGATACCTTTCCCACCGGCGTCGGCCTGTACGGGATGTTCAACACCGCGATGGCGATGGGCGCGCTGATCGGGGCACTCCTGACCAGCCGCGGCGGCTCCACCCGTGTGCGGGAACTCAGCGGCCATGGCGCGGTGTTGGGTCTCCTGGAGGCGGCCGCAGCAGTCGCTCCGACCGCCTGGAGCTTCACTGTGCTGATCACCCTGGTCGGGACAGTCAGCATGGTCTTCAGCACCCGATCGAACGCTCACATCCAACTCTCCACCCCGCCCCACGTGCGCGGTCGGGTCCTGAGCATCTACCTCGCGGGCTTCGTCGGCGGAACCTCACTGGGCTGCCCGATCATCGGCTGGATCACCGATCTCCACGGCCCCCGCATCGGGCTCCTCACAAGCGGCACTGTCTGCGTTCTCACCGCGGCCGTCATCACGTGCACCCTCGCACCGCAGTGCCGATCCTCTTCGCCGTGGCTGCGGCTCTCCACCCGCAGCAGTCCTGACCGTCGTTGACGCCGATACACATACCGATCGACTTGCTCACGAGCCGTTGCAGGGGAGCCGACGTCGAGCTCTGCCGACGCCTGTCGTACCTGTAGCAATCCGAAAGGCGGGGTTTCCGCTGGGTGATGAGGTCGGCATGAGGCAGTCGGTGTGATGAGCGCAGGGCGCGGACATCGTTGCTTCAGGAGAGCTACATCCCCTTCCGGCTGGGCTCCGCGCCCCGAGGTATACGAGGTTCGGTCAGGATGCCCGGGACACGTCAGCTGCTCCAAGGGGACCCTCGCAATGAGCTCCAACCAGCCCGGGCCGTACGGCGGCGGGCAGGGCGGCCAGCCCCAAGCCCCGTACGGCCAGCCGCCCCAGACCCCGCACGGGCAGGTCCCGCCGCCCCCGCCGGCCAGCGGGGGCGGCGGGGCTCATCATCGGGTCGTGGTGGTCGCGGAAGAGTCTGCTCAGGAGGGCGGGCGAGCCGCGCCCGGCTGGGGGCATCGAAAGGCGGAGCGTCTCCCGTACATCGGCGTCTACGGCAAGGTGGAGGACCCGGCACCTCACGCCCGGATCCATTGGCAAGGCTGCCAAGGTTCTTGACGCCGGACTCTGTGCCTGAATCATGACCGTGGCTGCGCGGCGTCCGCGCCGCGGAGAGCTGCTCAGCCCGCCGCGATCATCACCGAGTGCCCCCCGCGTCGGACGGGACCGGCCTGACGGAGCCTCTGAACCCTTCCTGACCGGCATCGTGCTCTGCGTCTGGGCGATGACCAAGTCGCGCCTCGGCCAACTCACGATCACACCGGGGGCTCTTGGCGGCGGTCTTGTCGTAGCGAGTGGCCCGTGGGCATCGTGTTCGTGTCGTGGCGGGTCCGAACCGAGCCAGTGAGCCTTTTCCAACTTCAGTCAGAGCTGGTCAGGTGCAGAGTGAGGACGGCTTGGACGAGGCTGGTGATGCGTGGGGACGGGGCGTTTCCCGCGTGGTGGTGTCCGTGGGTGCGGTGGGTCAGGACGTGGGGTGGCCCAGGGCGTTGATCACGGCAGCGATGGCGGGCTCGGCGGCGCGTTCGCGGTGGTGGGCTGCCATGAGGTGGACGTGCCATTCGGGCATGTCGCTCACGTCGAGTTCGACCAGGGCGCGGGCGGCGAGGTCACGTTCGACCGTGGCGCGGGTGAGGACGGCGACGGCCTGCCCGGAGCGCGCGAGATCGGCTGCCGTCTCGGCGGAACTGATGCGGTAGAGCTGATGCGCGCGGGTGGGGGCGTCCAGGAGCAGTTCGTGAAAGAGCTGCGCACCGCTGCCCCAGAGGTTCACGGCGAGGGGGTGGCCGCTCAGCCTTGCCGTGTCGCAGGGGCCCGCCGTGAGCGGGTGGTCCGGGTGACAGACCGCGATGACCGGCTCACTGCGGAACGTGTGCAGCCGTACCTCGTGAGCGTGCGGCATCGGCAGTGTGATGGCGATGTCGGTCGCGCCCGAGGCCACCCGCTGGAGTGCGTCCTGGCTGTGCTGGTCGTCGACCACGACGGCGTATCTGAGCGGCTGCAGGGCACCGATGACGAAGGGGACGGCCAGCGGTGCGTAGCTGGCGTGGGTGGTCACGTGCAGGGTGCCCTGGGTGTCGTCCTCCCGTGCAATGTCCAGGGCTCGGGCCGCCAGATCCAGACACCGTTCCGCGTGGGGCAGCAGCCGTTCCCCCGCGGGCGTCAGCGACACTCCTCGGCTGGAGCGGTCGAGTAGTGGCTGACCGACGAGCCGTTCCAGTCGGCGCAGCCGCTCGCTGACGGACGGTTGCGCGACGCGCAGCTCACGTGCTGCGGCGGACAGCGAGCCGACGGATGCGGCAGTGACGAAGACACGCAGGTCCGCGAGTTCCAGGGCCATAGGTGCAGCCTATGACCAGTGCCTTCGGATCATGGGGTTCTGTGTGGCCGACGGCGGCCATAGCGTGCCGGTATGACATCCCCCGTGAGGTGAGGAGCCTCTCGTGCACGAGATCTACGAGGCCGCTGTTGAACTCGTCCCCGCGATTACGGATGATCTGCCCGGGATCGTCGCCATCCAGAATCACACGGCCGCCACCTCGCACGCCCGGTTCGCCACCAGACCGCATCGCCTGGAGGAGCGGCGGGACTGGTTCGCTCAGTTCGCGGAGACGGGTCCGTACCGGATGCTCGTCGCCCGGCGCGGCAACCAGGTTCTCGGTCATGCCTGCAGCCAGCGCTACCGCGACCAGGACGCTTTCCGGGAAACGGTCGAGGTGAGCATCGGACTCGGCGAGGACAGCAGAGCACGGGGGCTGGGAACCGCCCTCTACCGTGCGCTCTTCGGCGCTCTGGCCGACGAACCGGTGCATGTCGCCCTCGCCGGCATCGCCCTGCCGAACGACGTGTCGCTGGCCCTGCACCGCAAGTTCGGCTTCACCGAAATCGGAACCTTCCACGAGTACGCCGTGAAGAACGGCCAGTACCTGAGCTCCCTGTGGATGCAACGCCTGCAGTCCACTCCGTTCCCGGGAACGGACCAGAGCTGACTGGTTCCGTGATCGTGTGCCAGGGTCCAACGGGTATACGGGGCGGGGCCCGCAAGAGGCGTGCGGTAGCCGCAGGCGACCGCATGTTCGTCGTCCCAGGGACGGGCCCGGTGGGAAAGCGGCTTCGAAGGAACCGGTGCCGCCAACGAGCGGCTGGGCAGGTGGTCTCTCCCCAACCTGCCGAGCCGCTCCGGTGGTTGGCGTGACAGACAGGTGAAACCCCTGGTAAGTCGGTTTACTGCCAAGAGGACCGTCTCTACCAGAGGCCTCGCATGTTTGTGTACCCGTCCGGGGGCAACGTGTCCAGCTCTGCCCTCCGCTTCCTCGCCGACCGCCTGAGGAAGCATCGTCGTACCATCGGCACCCGATGGCGGCGCCTGAACGCAGGCCGACAGGCCCTCCTCGCCCTCGCCCACCTCCGCGACGGCCAGCCCTATGCCCAGCTCGCAGCCGGTTTCGGGATCGGCACCACCACCGCCTACCGGTACATCGCCGAGGCAGTCGAGCTCCTGGCCGCCCGACGGGACGCTTCTGCCCATCGACCGCATCGCTGCCGACCAGCCTTTCTACTCGGGCAAACACAGGAAGCACGGCGTGAACGTGCAGGTCATAGCCGCCCCCAAAGGACGCCCGCTCTGGTCTTCACCGGCCCTGGCCGGCGCTGTCCATGACGTCCGGGCCGCACGTGAACACGGCGTCATCGACGCCCTCGCCCGGCCGGCATCAACTGCTGGGCGGACAAGGGCTACCAGGGCGCAGGCGACAGCGTCCGTCTTCCCTGCCGTGGCCGATGGGACAGCCTCTCCGCCGGTCAGCAAGCCGTCAACCGGTCCCGCGCGAGAGTCCGAGCACTGGTCGAGCAAGCCATCGCCACCCTCAAGTCCTGGCGACTCCTACGCAATCCCCGCTGCTCGACAACCCGAATCACGAGACTCGTCCAGGCCGTCCTCACTCTCCATCTGGCCAGCTCAACTTGGAGCTGGAAAAAGCTCATTGCATGCCCAGCATGAAACGTCGTCGCCGATGCGGTGGATGAGGTCGACACCGTGTTTTTCGCCCGAGGTAGGAAGGCCGGGGCGTCGGCACCGGCCTGGGGCGGCGTGGCTGAGGACCCTTCTTCGGTCTTGTCCTACCTCCCGCAAATCGACCTGGTGCTCCCGCGGGAACCTCCCAGGCCCTGTGACCAGCAGCAACGGCCCCGAAATGGCACCTGGCGAGCTGTCAGGAAAGTCGGCATCAGGTCAGCATGAGTCCGCCCAGAGGCAGTCACACCCGCCCGCAGAATGGAATCGCGATCGGGGGAGCAGGGGGCGTCCGGCGGGCAAGCGGGGGCGGTCTGCGTGGAGGGGGGAGAGCGGTGCCGCCGTGCTCGTTCTCGTCCGTCGCCCCGCATCGCCGCCTCGCCGCAACCCCAGATCAGCGCACCCGCCCCCGAGGCTTCAACGGCACGGAAGGCAGGGAAGGCGCAGCCAGCGGCCCCTCGTCGTACCCCTTCACCTCTCCGAAGCGGGCGCCCGTCATCCAGTCCTCCCGCGCCTGCTCGATCTCCGCCTGCGTACGGCCGACGAAGTTCCACCACAATCCTGGCTGGGCAGACATCGGTGCAGGTCAGCTGTGTTCTGAGGTGGGGACGGTCAGCAATTCGTCAGCATCGTTCCGGGGTACGGGATTTCGTTCGGTGCCTGGGCTGCTGATTTCGGCGCCCAGAACCTCACGCCCCCAGGCACGTTCCAACCGTCCAGCGGCAATTGATCTTGTATGGACAGGGGCACATCGATCCCCACGGGCGCCGATACGCACGCCCATCGACAAGTGAACCCTGCGTCTGCTCGCCCCTTGTGGTGTGCGCCCGTCCTCCAGGGCGGCGCCGCGGACCAGTTGGTCGTCCGGACCGTGGACGGCGTGACCATCGGAACTCCCGTCGAGGACGATGGACGGCCGGGGCGTGATGCTCGCGCTTGGGCCTGCACACGTACTATGTGCGGGCAGGCGAAACTCCGATTCCTGTCCACAATGCAACACCGGGGCAGAAGTGCGATTTGACTCTGGGGGCTGGGCCGCGTGCCCGCGAGGGAGTAGCTCGGGTCAATGGTGATTTCGGAGCGCCCGGGGTTCGGGATCTGGCAAACAAGGGTGGCGGCGCGCGGCTGTCACACTTGTAGTGCCAAAACCCCAGATGCATCGTCTGGAGATTGGATCCCGGATCACCAGCCTTCGACCAGTCTTGTGCCCCCGGTTCTCCTCAGACGGCATATCCGCACTGTCTGGTTCGCGTCAGAAGGCAAGGTGGCGTGGTGTCGCAGCTCTCGCAAGGGAAGAGTAAGAAGTCATGGTAGCTAGCCCAGTCGCTTCCTTCCGGGCGAAAATCGAACACGGATGCCTGATCTTGCAGGACGTGAGTAGCGAAAATGACGTCGCGGACTGGGATCCGGCAACCAGTAATTGGTATAGAGAAGGCAGTTCCATCATTTTCGGTGTCCGACCTGGTGTGGACGGGCCGGTCGAATGTGAAGTTTGGACTTCTTCTCCACCTGCTGTGCTGCCTGTGAAGCTCTTCGAGGACGAACTCCCTTGTCCGTCCGGCTGGTTGGTCATCCATGATCCAAATGAACACGTGCGAATGCAGTTTCGAGGAATCCGGGGCTCAATGCACAGTTCGGTGATGGTGGATGATGCTCAGTTCCCGTCGAGGGTGCAGGTCATTTTGGAGGCGCCGGCTGCATTGTCGACGTGACGGGGTCGACAGCCTTGGCGTGGCGCGAACTCGCTGACTCGAGGTGACGACTGCGGGGTCCTACCGTGGAACTGTGGTGGGGCCCCGTAGGTGTTCTCAGGTGTTCGGTACGTCTTGGTCAACGATGTCGTCTGGCAACTCCTGCCAGAATCATCAGCCGGTTCGACGTCTCGCCCGGCGACCAGAGCCAGGATGCCGACCGCGTTCGCCGCCTTCTCACCCAGGTTCTGCTGGGGCAGCTGCCCCAGTACCCGGTGGGCGTCGCTGACCAGCGCGTCGACCAAGGCGACACGGGCCGCCTCGTCGTTCCAGGCCATCTTCAGTTTGCCCGGGACGGCATAGTCGTGGACGGTGCAGTACTCGGCGATGGCCTCGCGGGCGCCGGGGACTTCGCGGGCCACGGCCCGGATGGCCGCGATCAGCTGGGTGGCGGTGTCCTGGGTGGCCACCGCGTCTTCGAAGACGGTCGAGTCCAGGGCCCGCCGGTGTTTCCCCTTGAGCGTGCCAGGGGCCGCCACGGTCTCTTTGATCTTGGTGAACAGCCGGTCCGATGCCGTGGAACGCTGCAGGTGGCGCCGGCAGTACGTCGGCAGCGACGGGTCGAAGGCCGTATCCAGCAAGCCGAGCCCGCAGGCGGCCTTCCATCGCAGGTCGCAGCGCAGTTCCCGGACTGTCTCGAAGTCCGACAGGCCGTGCAGGCTCTGTAGCACCACAGCGGCGGCCAGCACCTGCGGCGGCATGGACGGCCGCCCGTTGGACGACGGATACATCTCGGCGAACATCACCGCCGGGAAGAGCACTTCGCGGTGCTCGGCCAGGAAGAGACGCCACCCGGCGGGATCAACTCCCGGGAGGTCTCCCGCGCATCAGGCCCGGCTCCCCGCGGCCCATGCGCCCTGCATGCCCACCAGACTGGCCCCGGACCACAAGTTCCGGAGCCGGAACCCGCAACATTTTCAGTGATCTTCTAACGGTCATCGGCGCCATGGGCTGCCTGCTGTGCCAGTAGCTTCATTGGGGTCGCACGGCCGAGATGTGAATCTTTTGGTCGGTTGGCGGATTTGAAGGGCTGATGACAAGGCGCCAGGGGCGCAGTGCGGGCCGCTGCTGCGGCAGCGACCCGGCTCCCCTTCCCTTGGGGGGGCAGCGAGGGCGATGCGCGTCCCTGGTGCCGAGGGTGTGGGCGGCAGAGTTCCCTCGAGGCCGACTGACCCTCCCCCCCCAGCGCGGGGAGTTCTCCTCGAAGTTGGTGCTGACCCGCGCCAACCTCCGCCACGGCCTGTCAGTGCACCCCGGCGGTCGCCAGCGTCGACCTGACCCTGATGCGGGAACACCCGCAGGGAATCCGTGCGGTGGTCATCGACGGGAGCGTGTCGTCAGGCGCGGCCACTCTCAGCGGGTTCTGGAGGAGCGTCTGAGAAGGATTCGGCGGTCTCTTCCGTGCCGGTGCGGCCGAGACGGCCTGCCGAAAGGAGAGATAAAAGGCCGTCCACGAAGCGTCAGACGCCTTCGATACCAAAGTACGCAGGGGGCTAGGCGTTGCTCCACCCGGCTGTGCTGGAATACGAGTCAAGCAGGTCCACCACGAAGACGAGGGTCGAGCCCGCCGGGATCAACGGTGATGGCGACTGATTGCCGTAGCCGAGACGCGGGGGAATGATGATCTCGCGTCGGCCACCGACCTTCATCCCCCGCACCCCCCGGTCCCAGCCCTTGATGACCCTGCCACTGCCCAGGGCGAACTTGAACGGCTGGCCCCGGTCCCAGGAGGTGTCGAACTCCTTCCCGGACTCGAAGGCCACCCCGACGTAGTGGACCCTGACCACCATGCCCGGCTTCACCTCGACCCCGTCCCCGACGACCAACTCTCGGATGGTCAACTCGGTAGGAGCGTCACCTTCCGGAACGTCGACCTCGGGCTTCGTCAGTTCACTCATTGCACCCTCATCGCTCTCCGCCGAATGCCCTCCGCACGGGTCGGCCGGACACATGGACACCCCATGCGGCAGATGGACACGCTACCGGGAATGCCGAATCCACCTGGAGGCAACTTCCCATGTCGCTGGCAATGCCGCTCGGCGCCCTCCCTCGGCCAGGGACAGACCGACGTGTCGGACCGGCCAGGGGTCGACAAGGAGCGATTGCGGAGTTTCTGACGGGCAAGGAGCCCAACACGCGTGACGCATGGGTGGTGTGCACACGGGATCGGTCCTCGGCATCCCGCCGTCCGGCCTGGAGGTTCACCTCACCGGCATCTCCATCGACCGTGTTGAGGGTTTGCAGTCCGTGGAGCACTGGGCGGAGGGGGATTTCTGCCGGTTCCTGGACACCATCAGCGGCAAGAGCGCCTAGGCGAGTGAGTCCGATGTTCCGTGGTCGTAGGCGATTAGGGGGCGTGGCGGGTGCGCCCGCTTTGTGGTTGTGCCGGACTGCTGCGGCAGGTGCGGGAACATCGTCGCCAGATGCCTGTGCGCGTACCGAAGCCGGCGGCGGGCCTCGGAGGAGAGGCCCAGCAGTGCCTGTGTGGCCACGAGGGCGACCAGCTCCGCGTTGCTCGACTGCGGCGAACAGCCCATCCACCGCTCTGTCTCAAGCTCGTCGTCGACCTTTACATGCGGGGCGGCGGGCAACGTGTTCAGTTCGTCGGTCACGTGGCAATATCGAACGGACTGCCCCTTTACGGATGAATCGTTATGTGTTGGCTAATATCTGCTGCATGATGACACCCGAAGATCAAGCACTGGCACTGATGAGCCTGACCGACCGCGCCGCGATCCGTGAACTTGTGGACAGGTATGCGAAGGTGTTTGACGACCGCTCCTTCACCGCGATGTTGCCGACGCTGTTCGTGCCGGACAGTGAGATCCAGCTTCCCCCGGGCGGCCATCACGGTCTCGAAGGCATGGACGACTTCCACAAAGACGTAATGAGGCCCTTCGGGCCCACGCAGCACCTCTTCACCAACACGCTCGTCGACACCGATGACGACCGGGCCACGTTCCAGGCCAACACCCACGTCACGCACACCGTCCTGAAGGACGACAGCACAGCGGACGACAACAACCTGTTCCTTGCCGGTGGCGTGCTGGCAGGTGTCGCGGTCCGTACCTCGTTTGGATGGCGGTTCCAAAGCGTCACACTCGAGGCCATCTGGCGACAGGGCGACTTCGGCCCGCCCGCGCAGTAGGGCAGCGGCCTCGGCTCGATGAGGTCGTCGATGGTGTTCAGTCTGAAGTAGTCCTGCCGCAGTGCCGTGGTCACGCGGCTGGCGGCTTCGTCTGGGCGCAGCGGTTCGTGCGGCGCTCGGCTCGGGCCTTGGTCACGGCCGGCAGGTCGCTCCGGGAGGCGTACCGGCTGCCCTTCCGTGACGCGGCTGCAGGGGAACGCGAGGTCTTCATGCGCCACTGTCCCCGGCCACGGTGAGCGGCGAGGACGATGTCACCTCGGTGTCGCTGGACCTCTGGTGGGTGCATCAGGGGGAGTTGGGCGGCAGCTTCGTAGCGGGCGGTGGGTTTGTCGATGCGGGTCGCGACCGCGTGGGCCTACTTGAGCAGGGCGATCCGGTTCTCGACCGCGTGCCGGTGCGGGCAAGCCTCGCGGTCAGGAGTGCGGAGGCAGCCGTCGCCTGCTCGATGCGGGTCCGGTCAACCACGGTCGTACGTCCCTGCGGGTGGATACCTTCGTCCGCCGCAACTCGGCCAACAGCGTGCGTTTTGAGTCAGGGACGAGCCAAATGCCAAGTACCGAAGGTAAGCCGTGCTCACCGCGCCCATCTTCCCCTGAGTATCGTCCTTACATGAACCTTCTGAGCCCAGACGATCCGCGGGTGATCGGGCCCTATCGACTTCTCGGGGTGCTCGGAGAAGGGGGTATGGGCCGGGTGTACCTCGCGCGGTCCGAAGGCGGGCGGACCGTCGCTGTGAAGGTCGTGCGGGCCGAGTTCGCCGGGCAGGACGACTTCCAGCAGCGGTTCGCGCGGGAGGTCGACGCCGCGCGGCGCGTGGGCGGTGACTGGACCGCGCCGGTCCTGGATTTCGACACGAGTGCCGCGACGCCCTGGGTCGCCACCGGCTACGTACCGGGTCCCGACCTGCAGACCGTCGTCGCCGACGACTACGGCCCGCTGCCCGAGCGTTCCCTGCGCACCCTCGCGAACCGGCTCGCGCTCGCCCTGGAGGCCATCCACGACGCCGGTCTCGTGCACCGGGACCTGAAGCCGTCCAATGTCCTGGTCACCGTCGACGGCCCCCGCGTCATCGACTTCGGCATCGCCCGCGCCTTCCACGCCAATTCCGGCAACGGCTTCCGTACCCGCACCGGCGTCGTCGTCGGCTCGCCCGCCTTCATGTCGCCCGAGCAGGCGCGGGGGCTCGAAGTCGGCCCGCAGAGCGACGTGTTCAGCCTCGGTGCCGTCATCGCGTACGCGGCGACAGGGCGGCCCCGTTCGGCGGCCAATCGATCGGGCTGCACGCGCAGTTGCTCCGGGTGACCGAGGAGGAGCCGGACCTGGAGGGCGTGCCGGAGGATGTTCTCGGGCTCGTACGGCAGTGCCTGGAGAAGGCGCCCGAGGAACGGCCCACGCCTACCGAGCTTGTGGCCCGCACCGTCGCCGGGCAGGTGCGGCCGTGGCTGCCGGGAGAGGTGCTTGAGCAACTGGGAAGGCATGCGGCCTGGTTGCTGGACCTGGATTCGCAGGGACATGCGGTGAGCGTGCCTGTGGATACGCAGCCGGACGTGCCAGTGGAGGCTCCATTGGATGCGTCGGCCGACATGCATCCGGACACTCCGGTGGATGCGTGTCAGCAGGTACAGCCGGACGTGCCGGTGGTTGTTTCGGCGGACGCCCCGACGTCCGACGGCCGCCCGGCACAGCCGAGTGCCCCGCCCGCGCAGTCACGGTTCAAACGAGCTCGATTCCTCGGCGCTGCCGGTGTGGTGCTGGTTCTCGCCGCCGGCGTACCTTTCGCGGTGAACTCCTGGGTGGCAACGGCAGTACGACCGATGGTGCGGGTGGCGGCGCAGGGACCACCCCGGCGGCAGTGGCCGTGCCGAAGAACTTCCTCGGGGCGTGGGAGGGCGTGCCGTTGAGCGACACGCGCGTACGTGTCGAGTTCAAGAAGGACGAGCAGCACCGAACGGTCGCCAGGTCCTTCTTCCTGACCGGCACCTCGCTCTGCGTGGTGAACAAGGAACCGAAGAAGGCCTCCAAGGACTCGGTTTCCCTGGGGAACGCCCGTAACGAGAACGCCTTCGGCAGCGGCACGTGTGAGTATCTGCCGTCGTACACCCTGAAGACCCGTAAGGACGGCAACCTCAACTTCGCCACCGACAACGGCCAGTACAAGGCTGTCCTCTTCAAGGCCCGGGCCGGCGACGCGCCCGTGCCCCAGAAATACGTGGGGCAGTGGGTGCCCAAGGGTGAGGAGAAGAACCCGACGGCCCAGGTCACCATCGAGCAGGCGAAGACCGGGGGCATCTTCGTCAAGGGCTGGGACAACTCCCGTCAGAAACGCTGCACGTGGAGGGAGATCCTGGTGTTCGTGGACGACACCGGTCTGATCTCCAGGCCGCTCTACCGGCGCGGGTCGGTGGAGCCCTGCGGCATGGCTCCCACCGGCGCCCGCGGGTACGCCCTTTCCGACTCCGGCATCCTGTCCATGGGCAATACGGCGAAGAAGTTGGAGTTCGTCCGCAAACCCGACGCGTAACGCGGGTGTGCGGGGGAGTCACAGGCGCACTACGTTTCGCCCGTCAGGTGATCGTGGCAGGAGCTCCAGGCGACTAGCCGGGGTCGGGGAGGTTCTCCGTGCCGTATCGCTCCATCAGCTCTGTCGGGGGCTCCGCGACGCTGAGCTGCCGGATGGGCGGAGCCACTCCCTGGTCCCACCCCATCGAGCGCGACGTCCGCATCACCGGCACGCCCCGGATCGAGATGGACACCGAGGGCAGCGACAACGTCATGGTCAAGCTGTACGACGTCGCACCGGACGGCTCCGCCGTCATGTTCGACCAGCAGGTGGCCCTCGCGGGTCCCTCTGGACGCGTGGCCGTGGACCTCAAGTCGACCGACTGGCGCCTTGCGGCCGGGCACTCCCTGGCTGTCGAGGTCGGCACTATCTACGACGGTGCGTGGATCGACACCCCGACCGGCGACCGCATCAAGGTGGGGGACGCACGCCTCCAGTTCTCCGTCGACGACCCCTCGGACGACCAGGCCACCGAAGGCAAGCGCGCGCCGTACCTCGACACCTACCTGAAGCTGTACACGAAGAAGAAGCTGACCGAGCGGCCCCTGTCGTTCACGGTCCCCACGGCGCGTGACTGACACCTGGTGCCAGGGCTCGGGGGGGTGCCTCTATGACTTCGGTCAAGGGGCAACGGGGGTTGGTGGTTGGTAGAAGGTCCCGTCGCGGAGCATCGCGAAGAGCACGTCGGCTCGGCGTCGGGCGAGGCAGAGGAGGGCCTGGGTGTGATGCTTGCCTTCCTTGATCTTCTTGTCGTAGTAGGTGCGGGAGGCGGGATCGGACAGGGCGGCGAACGCGGAGAGGAAGAAAGCCCGCTTGAGCTGCTTGTTCCCTCTCCTGGACTGCTGTTCGCCGCGGATCGAGGAGCCCGAGCTGCGGGTCGTCGGCGCGAGTCCCGCATAGGCGGCGAGGTGGGCGGCTGAGGGGAACCTGGTGCCGTCGCCGACGTCGATGAGGAGGCGGGCCGCGGTCCTGACGCCGACGCCGGGCATCGACGTCAGGACCTGGGAAAGAGGGTGTGTCTCCAGCAGCTCGTCGAGTCGTTTCTCCAGCAGACGGCGCTGGTCGAGCACGGCGGTCAGGGACCGGGCGAGGCTGGGAACGATCAGTGCGGCCGCCTCGGTGCCCGGGACGACGACGGTCTGTTCGTCGAGCGCGGTGAAGACGTCCTCGGTCAGACGGGCCGCCATCCGCGGAGCCTTGGGCCGCAGCAGGTGGGTGACCTTGCGGCGTCCGGTCTGGCGGATCTGGGCGGGCGAGCCCAACCTCTCCAGCAGGACCAGGACGGCCGGGTGCTGCATGCGCGGGCCGAGCACCCGCTCCAGGTGCGGGTGGACCTGCGTGAACAGGCCGCGGAGCCGGTTGGAGAGC
The DNA here is from genome assembly GCF_008704495.1 of Streptomyces kanamyceticus. Taxonomy (NCBI): domain Bacteria; kingdom Bacillati; phylum Actinomycetota; class Actinomycetes; order Kitasatosporales; family Streptomycetaceae; genus Streptomyces; species Streptomyces kanamyceticus. Next base: position 426,128 of record NZ_CP023699.1, on the reverse strand, counting down.
CGGTTGGCCTCAGCGACCAGGTCGTCGTCGAACCCGACGAGCATCTCCAGCTCGGCGACGGTCTCGTCGTCCAGCTCGATGGAGCGAAGCGTGTGCGGCATCGCCCTGGCGGCGTCGGCGATGATGAACGCGTCGCGGGCATCGGTCTTGGCTTCGCCCGGATAGAGGTCGGCGATCCGCCGCATCGTCAGTCCGGGCAGATAGGCGACCTGGCAGCCGACGGCTCGGGCAACGGCCAGCGGCAGGGCTCCGATGGAGGCCGGCTGGTCGACGACCACAAGCACGATGCCGTGCTTGGCCTGGAGTTTCGTGAAGACCTCGCGGAGCTTGGGTTCGCTGTTGGGCAGGCGTTTGTCGAGGGCCTTCTTCCCGGCCGATGTGACAGCGGTGGCGTGGTGTTCGCCCTTGCCGACGTCCAGGCCGAGGAAGACGTCGATGTCGCTGATGTCGATCACGTCGTGGTTCCTTCGGTGCTGTTCACCCGGCCTCGCCACGGCACTGATCGCCACATCCACATTACGAAGAGCCTCCCGACCTGGGGAAAGGCCGGTGGTCATGCCTCTAATCAGCGGTCTGTCAGTGCCTTCGGAGCCGGTGACACCACCCCCCGGCCATGCACTCGACAAGGGGAGGTAGTCATGCCAACTCCGAAGGCCGGTAGTCCCGTTGCGGGACTACGAGAACGGTAATGGGGGGGGAGCGGATCAGCCCGCTGCGCCGTCAAGGAGGCGGCTGTGGCGCAGCCGCAATGCCCGTTCTGTGCTGGCCGCCAAGGTGGCGACGCCGATCGCGAAGTACCCCCACTTCGGTACGTCGATGGGCGAGGTGAAGGTCCCGATGCGCTGGGCGATTTCCTCGGGCTTGGTGAGCTGTTCGGCGAGTTGTGGGACGAGGACGGCGAGGGCGGCGACGAGTACGCACAGCGAGAGGAGACTGATCGTGCGGCTCAGCGCGGGGTGCGCGCGGTCGAGGCGCGCCCGGCGGCCCTCGGCGGAGTCGGGGTCCGGGACCAGCTGGAACTCGTCGCCCGCGTCGGTGACGTAGTGGCAGCGTTTGAGGCCGAATCCGCTCATCCGCACGTCTACGGTGCCGCCAGGGACGGGGAAGACGGCGGGGAGCTTGGACTCGGCGTGCAGCCTGCCGTCGAGGTACAGGTGGGCCTTGACGTTGCCGGACGACTGGTTCTGCCAGTGCCTGACGTCGACGGCGTAGACCGTTGTGCGGCCGTCGTGGCCCGTCAGCCGCAGGTGGAACAGCGCGCGGAAGGTCGACTGCCACCAGCGGAATCGCTTCAACTCCCGCCCGTCTCCTGGCATGACCCGCTGTAGGGCACGGCGGTGCCGCCACTCCTTGATCATGTGTCCGCTCCCGTTACTTGTTCGGCTTACTTGTTCGGCTCGGCCGCGCAGGCGAGGTCCTCGGCGGGGCGCTGTCCCGTGGTCAGGAACGCTGTCACCGTGTTGTTCGCGCACGTGTTGCGGCCGAACGGGTAGACGCCGTGGCCGCCCTGGTCGGCGGTCACCATCGTGGCCCGGTCTCCGAATGCCCGGCGCGTCTTCATGGCGCCGACCAGGGGAGTTCCCGGGTCGCGTTCGTTCTGCACCATCAGTACGTTCGACGGGCCGCGGTCACCGATCTTTACCGGCGGCTCGACCCGGCTGTCCGGCCAGTACGCGCAGGGCTTGATGTTGCCGGTGCTCCCGCCGAGCATCGGGTACTTCAGCCGGTCGATCGCGGCATTGCGCTGGTAGTCGAGGACCTTGCCGGGCCAACGCGAGTCGCCGCAGGTCACGTAGAAGTGACTGGCCAGGAAGTTCTCCGAGATCTGCGGCGGCGGAGTCGTCAGCGGTTTGCCCTGGTCCAACGCCTGCCAATCCTTGGCAAGGCGGGGCAGGAGGCCCTCGATGTAGAGGCTCTCGAAGGTCAGTCCGCGCAACACGGTCCCGTCGACGTCGCCGACCGGTTCGGCGTCAAGGCGCTTCACGAGTTCGAAGAACTTGGCGGTCACCTGCTTCGGTGTGGTGCCCAGGCCGTAGTCGGGGTGCGCGGCCGCGTACGCCGCGAAGTCCGGGAACCGGTCCTCCATCCCGCGGCCGAGCAGGCGGAAGTTCGCCAGGTCGTAGCCGCCGGGGCCCATGTTGCTGTCGAGCACGATCCGGTCGCTGCGCTTGGGGAACATCGTCGTGTACACCGCGCCGAGGTAGCTGCCGTAGGAGGCACCGAGGTAGGAGGCTTTCGGCTCGCCGAGCGCCGCCCGGATCCGGTCCATGTCGCGCGCGGTGTTCGCGGTGGTGGTGTGCGGCAGCATCCACGCCGTCCGCGACGTGGCGCACTGTTCGGCGATGGTCCGCGCGTACGACGCTTCCTTGGTGACGTCGGCCGCGGTGTGCGCGTACGGCGGGAAGTTGCCGCGTGCCTGCTGCTGCGGTGTCAGATCGCAGGTGACCGGCGTGCTGCGGCCGGCGCCACGCGGGTCGAAGCCGATCACGTCGTAGGAGTCGAGGACGTCCTTCGGTGGCCCGGCGTCGGCTAGCTGGGCCGGGTAGTCGAGCCCGGAGACACCGGGGCCGCCCGGGTTGGTCAGCAGCACACCGCGGCGCTTCGAAGGGTCCTTGCTCGCCAGGCGGGAGACGGCAATCTCGATCTGCCGACCGTCGGGATCGCGGTAGTCCAGCGGGACGTCGAGCGTCGCGCACTCGAGACGGGCCGCGTCGGCGTTCCGCGATGCGGCCTTCTTCGGGCACGGGCCCCACTGCAGGGAGTCCGGGGCGGGGGAGTCCGGCGCGGCCGTCACCGTGTCCGGAGTCGCCGCCGACGCTCCCGAAATCGTGGCCGCCGCGACCGCGGTGGCGGCGAGGGCGAGGGACAAGGTCTTGCGCATCTGGTGTCCTCCTGAGGGGGCGTACGCGGTCGAGAGGGGCGCACGAGGTCACGCACCGTAGCCGTTGCGTGACGAGATCAAGTCTGCCCATCCGGCGACACCGGCACATCGACCCAGCGGCTCGGGCCGCCTTCGACCAAAGTCGAAGGGGTGCTCCGACTCAGGACGAGGGCGGGAGTGTCCCCAGGTCTGGTGCACCGGCCGCGCGGTTTCGCGACAATGATCGGCATGAACACGGACGTCGCGCCACGGCTCGGAGGGTGGCAGCAGACATGGCGGCTGGTGGCGGCCGCGGCACTGGGCATTCCCTTCTGGGTTTCCACCAGTGCAGCGCTGCCGCGGGGGTGTGCGTCCGACACGTGTTCCTGGTTGGTCACCGGTGATCCGCTGGTGGCTCTCGGCTGCCTGACGGCGCTCCTGTGGCGACGACGTTTCCCGCTCGCCGTCGCCCTGGCGGTCGCCATCGCCGCGGGCCTGTCGACGCTCGCCATCGGTGCCGCCCTGCTGGCCCTGTGCTCCATCTCCACGCGTCGCCGTCCGGTGGAGATCGCAGTTGTCGCGCTCGTCTACGTGGCCGCGTCCCAACTCGCCCTCGTGCTCTACCCGATCAAGACCCCGCCCGGCTCGCTACCGCTTCAACTCGCACTCCCGGCACTGAGCGCGGGCATCGCGGTGGCTATCGGCGTGGCCATCTGCGCACGGCGCGTCGAGGTGCGGTCCTTGCGGGAGCGGGCGGAGAGCGCCGAACGGGAACAGACCGCACGGGCGGAGCAGGCACGGGCCCTGGAACGGAACCGAATCGCCCGGGAGATGCACGACGTGCTCGCGCACCGGATCTCCCTGGTCGCCATGCAGGCGGGAGTCCTCGACCACCGCGGTGACCTGCCCACTGAGGAGAACCGCACGCTGATCCGTGGCATCGCCGACGGTTCCCACCAAGCGCTGGAAGAGCTACGGGACGTCCTCGGTGTGCTCCGCGCCGACCCGGGCCGCCCGGAACCGCCACAGCCCTCACTCGACCGCATCCCGGAGCTGGTGACCGACGCCCGTACCTCCGGACTGGACGTCACGCTCACCACCACCGTGACGGGAGAACCGTCCGACGTCGTGGGACGAACCTGCTACCGGGTCATCCAGGAAGGACTGACCAACGCCGCCAAACACGCCCCAGGCGCCCACGTACACATCACCGTCGAAGGAGCGGTCGGCGACGGACTGCACGTAAGCGTCCGCAACTCCCCGGCCACCACCGCGACCGCCCACCCTCCGGCATCAGGGTTCGGCCTGCTCGGCCTCGCCGAACGCATCACCCTCGCCGACGGGAAACTCAACAACCACCCGACATCTGACGGCGGATACCTCCTCACCGCGCATCTACCCTGGCCGAACCACGACCACGAAAAGAGAAGCTGAGTGGAGAGCGAGCGGGAGCCGGTGCGTGTCGTCATCGTCGACGACGAACAACTGGTGCGCCTTGCACTACGACTCGTCATCGACGGCGAGCCGGACCTGACCGTCGTCGCGGAAGCGGCCGACGGAGACGCCGCGATCACCGTGGTGGACGAGCAGCGGCCGGACGTCGTGCTGATGGACATCCGGATGCCCGGCCGTGACGGCCTCAGCACGACCCGGGAACTCCTCACCCGGCCCGCGCCACCCGGGGCGCTCATGCTGACCACCTTCGACTCCGACGACCTGGTGCTCGGCGCGCTCCGCGCCGGAGCCCTCGGGTTCGTCCTGAAGGACACCCCACCGGCGCGGATCCTCGACGCGGTGCGGACCGTCGCGGACGGGAACCCCGTGCTGTCCCCGGCGGCCACGGCACGCGTGATCGCCGCGGCCACCGGGCCGCAGTCCTCCGAGGCTCGCCGCTCGTCCCGCGAAGCCGCGCGGCAACAGCTGTCCGCGCTGACCGGACGAGAACTCGACACCGCCCGGGCCATCGCGGACGGCCTCGGCAACCCGGAGATCGCCGAGCGACTGCGCATCAGCGTCGCGACCGTCAAGGCCCACACAACCAACCTGTTCATCAAGCTGGCGGTCGAGAACCGGGTGCAGATCGCACTCGTGGTCCGCGACGCAGAGCAATGACCGGTTCGGACCTCCTTACAGGGAGCGCAATGAGCATTCTCAAGACATACGCCCGCCTCTACGCGGACAGCGTCGAGCAGGCCCTTCCCTTGCTCCAGCAGCTGACCGGTTCTGCGGAGCCCGACCTTCGTTTCACGGACGGTGAGGTGGAATTGGTGGGCATCGGTGACTTCCTCTTGTTCGCCGGTCCTCCAGAGGAGCGCGCGAAGCACATGCACGCCTCCGCGACGGTCGTCGTCGCCGACCTGGATGATCTGACAGAGACCCTGATCGCCGGCGGAGCCGTGATCACCGAGGCTGCCACGCCAGCCCCCACAGGACGCTACTTGTACGCACGTCATGTCGGAGGGCCGGAAGTGGAATACGTGGAATGGACTCCGGACCTGGTCCAACGCATCATTTCCCAGTGACCGCGTGCGTCTCGTCCGGAACCGGAGCCGCCGTCGTCAGGCGTGTCCTCCCTGTTGCTCCGCGAGCCACCGCAGCGCCGTCAAGCCTGGCAGAAAGAGGTACTCGCCGCCTCTCAGCACATTGAAGGTCTCGATGCCGTGGACGCGATGTCTCACCGGCTCCTTCGGAATGGTGAAGACGGCGCCCTCTTCCTGCAGCCCCACGTTCGGGTCGCGCTCGGGCCCCAGGTCCATGAAGTTGCCGCTGTTGATCCACTCCTGCTGCAGGAACTCCATGGTCGCCATCGCCTTGGCGCTCAGGAAGATGAAGTAGATGCCACGCGGCACTTCGTCGGCGGCATCGGACGTCGCGTTCGGGTCGTACGGCGCGCCGTAGCCGGTGCTGCGCCGGACGATGCGGTGCAGGTTCACGTCGGCGAGTTGCGCCATTCGCGTGTCGCGCGGGTTCATGCGCCGCATGTGGCTGCCCAGGGGAACCCGGAGGCCCCGGGGATCATCGGCGTAGGTGAAGTCGTCGTTGCGCAGTGGATCGGCGCCGAGCTTGGGATCGTCCTGCCCAGGCGTCAGGGTCAACGGCGAGCCGCTGCGCCAGCGCCCGATCAGCTTCGCCGCGAGGAGTTCCCGCTCCTCCTCGCTCCGCGCGTTCGCCTGGAGGAACCGGTTGAACGCTCCCACTCGCGACTGGTACTTGCGTATGCCCACGAAGGTGCCGTTGCGCCCCAGCACGTCGGGGTGCGGCATCGGCAGCGGGACGCCCGCTTCGCCCGGGTAGCCGAGGACGAACTCGCCCGCCTTGATCGGGCGCCCCTGGCCGGGCAGAGGCGCGATGCCACCGCCCTCGATGGCGGGCTGACCGATCCCGTCCTTGTAGCCGAGGGGGTTGAGATCGCCCGGCTGGGCACCGAAGTCGTGCATCTCGAGCACACTGACCCCCGACAGCCCCTGGTACTGCTGCCGCGCCGTCTCCATGGCGGCGTGCCAGCGCGCCTCGGTGTCGCTGAAGATGCTGATCCACAGGTGAATTCGGCCGCTGCCGAAGGGTGAGTCCCAGTAACGTGGATCGTTTGCGCCATGGTCCCGTAGCTGATCAGCCCGCGCTGCCATCCCTTGGCGGAACGCCTCCGGGAAGCTCTGGAGCGAGGGCTCCGGGGTGCCGATGGCCACCATGCCCGTATGGCTGATGGCCACGGCGATCCAGGTGTCGTCCCCCCGCCACCAGTCGGCGGCGGAGCCGACGTGCGGTGCGAGCCGCCGCAGCACCTCACGCCCGCCGCGCGGATCGCTGACGTGCAGCATGATGTGCGTCCCGTAGTACGGCTCCGGGCGATATCGCAGCACTGTGGCCTGGATGTCGTCCAGTTCGAGGCTGACAGGGCGGCGCGGAAGGTCGCCGCCGAGGCGATCGCTGAGTGGCATGTCAGTGTCCTCACCGGGAGCCGGGAGCCGGGAGCCGGGAGCCGGGAGCCGGAAGTCTGCTCACCGGGACGAGACACTCGTGGCGAGGGTGATCCCAGCCTCGTCCCGGCGGCACCGTCAGTCGCTGATCCTGTCCAGGAACTCGTCCAGCGCCTCGCCGACGCGTTCGAGCCGTCGCGTCTCCACGACCGTCAGGTCCGGATTGGCGACGTACCAGCCCTCGGCCGTGACCTGATGCTCGGCGATCCAGTCCTTCACCGCCGGGTTCTTGATCCCCGGCCAGCCCTCTCCGGCGGAGAAGAGCATGTCCAGGTAGTCGGGGACCTTGGTCGCGAAGTCATCGATGTAGGCGTCCCACTCGCCGTCGTACGCGGTGGCGAAGAGCAGCTTCGTGTCGTTGTCCAGGAAGACGAAGCGCATGTCGTGGACGGTGCCGACCCGCTCGGCCTCCGCGAAGTCGCCATGCCCCAACCTCAGCAGCGCGCGCAACCGCTCGGCCCCGCCGGGCGCGAACGGAACGACGATGGTCAACTCCGAGACCGTGCCCTGACGGCTGCCGACGCGGCCGGCGCTTCCTGCCACCGATGGCGTCTGCGACATCTGCGACTTCAGTTCCTCAAGCACGTTCTCCAGCGCCCTCTTCGCCAGTTGCGGCGCGTCGGCGAAGATTTCCCGCAGCTGTTTGACCTGCTGCTCAGTGGTTTCGTCGCTTCCAGATCCGCGGGCTTTCCGTTCACGCTGTGCCATGTCCGCCATCTCCTTCGAAGACCTCCGCGAGACTGCCCGGCTCCTTGCGCACCTGATGGTTCAACTGATGGCGCAGGATCGACGATTGGCGATAGACCTCTTTTCGCGCCCGCATGATGTTGCCCAGCGGGCGGTGCTCCTGGGTGACGCGCCAGGGCGTCATAGAGGTGGCATCCATCCGGTCCAGATTGTCGTCCCCGCCGATGTCCTGCCGGGGGAGTCGCAGCTTCGCGACCGTCACGAACGGCGACAGCGTCTCGGACCAAGGCACGGTCAGATCCTCTACGGGCATGTGGTCAAGGTCCGTGCAGAGCTGGACCTGGATGTCGAACTCGTAGGGGCGCTCGCGCAACTCCGCCACCAGCGCGGGGCGGAAGACCTGTTCCTGGGCGAGGGGATCGAGCGTCCGCAGCATGACGCGGTCCGCGAACTCCTGGACCGGCGCCACGCGGACCTTGGCGATGTGGTCCCCATGCCGTACGGCACCCATCGTCCAGTACGTCGAGAGCAGCAGGTTGACGTACTTGACCTTGGTGAACTGCAAGAAGGTGGCCAGCTCCTTCCACGCCCACCGCTCCGGAGGGAGCGTTCCCTTGCCGGTGACCCAGTCGTGGAGGAAGAGGTACATCTTGGCTTGCCGCTCTTCCGGCGACTCGTCAGCTGGCGCAACAAGGCCGAGCGACTCGAACAGCGGGGCGATGAACACGTAATGCTCGATGTCGTTCACGAAGAAGACCGGGAGATTGATCATCGCGTAGTCGAAGGTCCGGCTGTCCGGCTCGTCGTCCAGGAGGGTTTCTCCGTCGATACCGAAAATCTTCAGCCCTATCCCGACGGCGGCCCCCAGGAACCTGTCGGCTCCCGTATGGCTGGTTCCCTGCGAGAAGCGGACCAAGGCTTCGTGGCGTCCCGGGTGGCCGTAGATGCCCTGTGCGTAGGGCTTTGGCAGTCCGGCCAGGATCTCGACTTCGCCGCGGGCAAGTCCGTAGCCCTTGGCGTGCGCGTTGCGCACGGCCCGCTGGATCCCTTCGACCTCGACGGACCTCTCGGTGTGTCGCTTCATGTCCTCGATGACGGATTCGAGATTCTTCGCGAAGTTGTCGTCGAAGTGCTCGACGTCGGGGCTGAACCTGACGAATTCCTGTGTCATCTTCGATCCCCTCCTGAACGTGACTCAGGGGGTGGGGGGCTCAACCCAACCGTGTACCACCGGCAGATGAGACTCCGCAACCGGTCGGGTCGTAGACCGGTCGACCGGACGCCGTCGGTGCAGAAGAACCGCTGAAGGCACGGAAGTTGGTAGGTGTGGCCTGCGGGCCGGTCGTGGACGCGGCGTCCGTCCGGCATCCCCGATGCGTGCACGGCCTGCTAGACGTATGAGTGATTCCTGACGGAGGGCTGAAAGGGTATTCAAGGGGCGGCGATTGAGGTCCTAACGTAGGCGTGTTTCACATGACACGGACGTTTGTCGTTTCCGCTTCGGTCTGTTTCGGACACCCGCCATCCGGAGAAGGAGATTCCGATGAGCGCGCAGGAGAATACGGGTCAGATCAACGCTGGCCGTCGGCGATTACTCGGACTCGCGGCAGGCGGCGCCGTCGCCGCCCAACTCGGCTTGCCTCTCAGGGCTCAGGGAGCGACGGCAGGGGAGCCGACAGCCGTCTCCGCGCCGGAGGCAGCCGACTCAGCCGCCGCGGTGAAGCACATCGAGGGCGTACGCCCCTTCCGCGTCGAGGTCCCGCAGAAGGAGATCGCCGCGCTCCGACGCCGACTGCGGGACACGCGCTGGCCGGAGAGAGAGACGGTCAACGACCGCACCCAGGGCGTCCAGTTGGCGAAGCTCCGCCCTCTGGTCGAGTACTGGGGCGCCGACTACGACTGGCGCAAGGCCGAAGCGAAGCTCAACGGCCTGCCGCAGTTCATCACCGAACTGGACGGCCTGGACATCCAGTTCGCCCACATACGCTCCCCGCATGCCGACGCGCTGCCGATGCTCATGACGCACGGCTGGCCCGGGTCGATCATCGAGCTGCTGAAGGTGATCGGACCGCTCACCAACCCCACGGCCCACGGCGGACGTGCCGAGGACGCCTTCCACCTCGTCCTGCCGACGTTGCCGGGATACGGCTTCTCGGCCAAGCCGACACACACCGGCTGGAACCCCGCTCGGACGGCGCGGGCATTCCACGCACTCATGCGGCGGCTCGGCTACCGGAGATACGTATCCCAAGGCGGCGACTGGGGCGCCGCCGTCTCGCACCAGCTCGCGATGCAACGACCCCACGGCCTTCTCGGCATCCACATCAACATGCCCGGAACCGTGCCACCGGCCATCATCCGGCAGCTGCGCAACTTCGACCCCGCACCCGCGCGGCTGTCGGAGCGCGAGAAGGCCGCGTACGACCGGCTGCTGCACTTCTACCGCGACGGCTACGGATACGCGGCGATGATGAACCAGAGCCCGCAGACCATCGGCTACTCACTCGCCGATTCCCCGGTCGGAATGGCGGCATTCAACTACGACAAGTTCGCGGAATGGACCGACAGCGGCGGCGAGCCCGAGAAGGTCCTCACCTACGACGAGATGCTCGATGCCATCTCCCTGTACTGGCTGACCAACACCGGGGCGTCGTCGTCCCGGCTCTACTGGGAATCCGCGCACGCGGGCGGTGGTCCTTTCGACGCCGTCGACATTCCTGACGTCCCCGTGGCGGTCACGGTGTTCCCTGCCGAGATCTACCCCGCGCCTCGGAGCTGGGGCGAGCGGGCGTACGGCAACCTCATCCACTGGAACGAGGTCGACAAGGGCGGCCACTTCGCCGCGTGGGAGCAGCCCCAGCTGTTCGCACAGGAGATCCGCGCGGCCTTCAGGTCACTGCGCTGAAGGCCGCACTTCAAGTGATCAACGAGCTGTGGGTGAGCAGAAGTGGCCAAGATGAAGAATGTCGTCGTCTTCGGCGACAACCTCTCCGACATCGGCAACAGGTGGATCTGGCCGACGGAGCGATCGGGCCGGTCGCCCGGAACCCTGTGCGTGAACGAGTCCGGCCGGTTCAGCGACGGGAAGAACTGGACCGACTTCCTGGTCGAATGGTCCACCGGCGACGCGCTCATGTGGGGAAACAGCGACCTGACGATTCGCAAGTCGGCCGACTACCGCACGCTGTCGCGCCATTCGGTGCTGGACGTCGATCCCGGTGACGAGCCGCCCGAGATGAGGCCGTGGCGGAGTCTCGACGCATACGCCTACGTCGGACATCCGGGTGACGACAGCGGATGGGAGAGGCGGCCGACTCCGACCCCGCAGCAGATCAGGTACGTCAACTACGCCATGGGAGGGTGCGTCGTCAGCCGGGACCGGGCGTTCACCCGCGGGCTCGGATCTCTCAGCTGTCTCAGGGGGCAGGTGGAGGACTATCTGGCACAACGCAGTTTCCTGGGCGCGGAGTTCGACGGACCCACCCTGCACGTCCTGTGGGCCGGGCTCAACGACTTCGTCACCGTGGAACGACCCGACCACGACCGTACGAAGGCGCGGAACCTGCCGTCCACGAACGACTACACGGCCTGGCAGACCTGGAGCCGAGACCATCCCGAGGAGTCCGAGGACGGAGTGGGCGCCTTTCCGGCCGTGGCGGAGACGCGGTCACTGATCGAATCGATCGTGTCCGATTCTCCGGGGGTGGAGGCCGATCAGTACTTCATGGTCGTCGACCTTCCGAACGTGTACGGCGGCGCGCCCGTGATCGACCGCTACAACGCGCTCCTCGCGAGTCTCGTGGCGGACTGGCCGCGAGGAGTCGGCGCACCCGCGCAGGGCCATGTCCACTTGGTGACCATGAGCAAGTGGATGGCGCACGTCGGCCGGGACCCGACGAACTGGCAACTGTCGAGCGAGTCCCAGCCAGCGGGGATCCGGCCCTTCTACGACGCGCGGATGCCTTCGGTACCGGACCGTGATCCCGTCCCGACCGAGGTCCGCCGATGTGCCACCACCAGCGACCCGCGCCATCCGACCCAGGCGGTCCACAGCCTGATGGCCCGCTACTTCGTCGCCGCGCTGCTGAAGAGCGGGCATGCCCTGGGCAGGCTCGACAACGACACCTGCCCCCTCGAATCACCCCTCAGCGCCCTGCCCCTCGACATCCCCACCACCTGAGCCCGGGAGGCGGATCACCGTGGACGTCTACGAAGCGGTCAGGAGCCGCAAGGCAGTACGAGGGTTCACCGGCCGCGAGGTTCCCAGAGAGACGCTGGAGCGCGTGCTGTCCGCCGCGGCCTGGGCACCGTCCGGGTCGAACCTCCAGCCTTGGCACATCTACGTGCTGACCGGCGGACCACTGGCCGAACTCAAGAAGCGCGCCGGTGAGCGTCTGGCCGTCGGCGACCTTTGGGACAAGGCGGAGTACGAGATGTACCCGCCCGAGCTGAAGTCCCCGTACCGCGAGCGCCGTGCCGCCTTCGGTGCACAGCGCTACGGAGCACTCGGCATTCCGCCGGGAGACGTGGAGGCGCGCCAGAGGGCCGCCTCGGCGAACTGGGACGCTTTCGGTGCGCCCGTCGCGCTCTTCTGCTACATCGACCGCGCCATGGGGCTACCCCAATGGTCCGACGCGGGCATGTATCTGCAGACGGTCATGTTGCTGCTCCGCGCGGAGGGGCTGCACAGCTGTGCGCAGATGGCCTGGGCCAAATTCCACCGGACTGTCGCGGAGGTGCTGACGCCCCCGGACGGGCTCGTCCTCTTCTGCGGCATGTCGATCGGCTTCGAGGACGTCACGACGGCCGGGCCTCGCACGGGCCGGGCACCACTTGAGGAGACCGTCACGTTCGTCGACGACCACACGCCTTCCGGTCACGGTGCCATCATTGGCGCAGGGTGATGAACGTGTCGTTCACGACGTATCCGTCCAGGCCGTGGAGCTCGCCGTACGTGATCAGGTCGCTGGTGCAGTTGATGAACCCGCGCCCCGAGTAGTTGAGCGAGGTGTTGCAGAGGACGCTGAATCCGGTCAGTTCACCGAAGGTGGTCAGTAGTTCGGCCATCTGCGGGTTCGACGTCGGGTCTACGGTCTGGGTGCGGGCAGTTCCATCGACGTGCGTCACCGCGCGCAGTTCGCCGGACGCGACCTGGCTGAAGTACAGCATGTAGGGATCCGGTACCCCTCCGCCGAACCAGCGGCCCGCGTCCTGTTCCAGGCAGATCGGGGCGATGGGCCGGTAGCCCTCGCGCTGCTTGATCTTGTTGAGCCTGTCCGTCGTCTCCTCGGTGAAGGGGGCGGCCAGGATCGACCGGTTCCCGAGCGCCCGGGGGCCGATCTCCCAGCGGCCGCGGGCCCAGCCGATGATGTTCCCGTCGCGGAGGTAGCGGGCGACCTCGGCGTAGTCCAGGGGACGGATCTCGTAGCGCTGCGGGTCGAACGCCGCGTCCTCGACGAACTCGCCGCCCGCGTAGACGTCCCAGTCCAGGTCGGCCGTCCCGGTGTAGAAGTGCTGGGCGTCGATGGCCGTCCCGATCGCGGAGCCGCTGTCGTTGGGGCACGGTGGGACGAAGACCGCGGGAAAGAGCCCGCACTCGCGCCAGCGGCGATTCCACTCGCAGTTGAGTCCGCAGCCTCCCGAGATGAGCAGGGGGAGCCCCTCCGTCAAATGCTCTCGGGCGTACGTGTAGAACCGGTCGAAGATGGCGTCCGACAAGCGAGCGGCGAGGCTCTTGTACGCGTCAGACTCCACCCCGATGTTGTGGAAGGGGGAGTCGGCCATCCGGTCCTTGAGGCTCCCTGTGATGACGTTCCTCTGACCGAGTATGAAGTCGATGACCTCCTGCTCCGCCTCGGTCGTCGCTCGGTCCTCCGCGAATCCGGCCAGGGCCATCTGCTTGCCCGCGTCCTGGAAACGGACGAACTCCTCGTGCGGGCTGTACTTGGGGTCGGCGAGCGCGAAGCCGTAGGAGTATTTGTTACCCGGGTAGTTGAGCACTTCCTTGAGGTGCGTCACCTTCCCGTGCGCGTCGATGCGGTAGAACGAGCCGATGTTTCCCTCCCACACCAGGCTGTAGAAGGGCTGGTCCCGGCGGAACGCCGACATCCCATAGGACGTCATGATGTGTGAGCGCTCATGCGTGGAGGAGAAGACGCGCACGTTCTTCCCGAAGAATCGTCCTGCCTCGTCCGATATCGCGGAATCGCCCACGCCGTAGTACCCGGCACGGGAGGGCTGGTCGGTGGCCTGGGTTCCCTTGATCCAGCCGCTCATCGCGACGACGTCCGGCTGTTTGTCCAGCCGGTCCGCCGCTACGGCGAACACCTCGGCGGTCAGGCCGCTGTAGCGGATGAACGAGTCCTTTTCCGCCTCCAGGGAGAAGAGCAGCTTGCCGTCCTCGACGGCTGCGATCGCCCCGTCATGGCCTTCCTTCAAGGAGAGAATCAGCATGATGGTCCGTTTCTCTGAGGATTTTCAGGGAGAGCCGGTGCAACTGCGGATTGGCGGACAAGGCACCGGTGCCGCCCTGGGGCGAGGCGCCCAGGAGATCGGTACAGACACCACCGGCCTCCTCGACCAGGACCTGCACGGCGGTGATGTCCCAGGGATTCACGACGGGTTCGGCCGCGACGTCGAGGGTTCCCTCGGCGACCATGCAGTGTTGGAGGAAGTCTCCGAACGCACGATCCTCCCAGCAGGCTTCGGCCAAGCGCAGATACGCCTCGCGTGAGTGGAAGGTGTCCCAGGTACGTGTGCTGGTGGTGGACAGATAAGCCTGGTCGAGGCGGGTGTTGCCGGAGACCCGCAGGCGCAGGGGAGCGCTGTCGACCGCCCCGCGCCGCAGCCAGGCGCCCCGTCCGGCCGCTGCCCACCAGCGGCTGTGCAGGGCAGGGGCACTGATCACACCGACGGTGGGCCTGCCGTCCTCCAGCAAGGAGATCAGCGTGGCCCAGACCGGCACTCCGCGCAGGAAGTTCTTGGTGCCGTCGATGGGGTCGATCATCCAGGTGCGCCCGGCCGCGACGGAGCCGCCGGTCTCCTCCCCGGCGAAGGCGTCGTCCGGGAGCGTGGACTTGAGCATCTCGCGTACGGCCGACTCGACCGCGGTGTCGGCGTCGGTCACGGGCGTACGATCCGGCTTCTCCTGGATCCGCAGGTCAAGGGCTTGGAAGCGGCGGCTGGTGATGTGGTCGGCGATGTCGGCGAGTCGCAGAGCCAGTTCGAGATCGTCATGTCGTGACATAGGGCGCCTCATTGCACACGTCGTGGGCTCCGGGGTTCAGTCCTCGGTGATTCGGGCGGAGTGTTGAGGGCTGCCGGATCACTTCGCGTGCAGTTCCAGCAGGTGGTACTCCATGACCCGCACTTCCTCGATCCGGCGCACGCGGTCCAGCATGTCGACCCGCATGCCCGCCTTCTCGGCGATGGAGTCGAGCCGTGCGCGGTCGCCGAGGTCGGCGGTGCCGATCAGTAGTCGACCGCCGTCGGTCAGATGTGCATGGGCGCCGGCGATGTAGCGGGACTGGCCCTGGTAGCCGGGGTCGAAGACGGCGGAGTGCAGGTCCGTGGAGAGCGGGAAGCCGTCCTCCACGTACGTCCAGGGCACGTTCCAGAAGATCGCGTCGAACCGGTCGGTGGGCTCAAGGGCCTCGTACATGTCGCTGTGGAGGACGCGCACGCGGTCGCCCACGCCGTGCCGCTCGATGTTGGCGGCCGTGTTGGCCACTGCTTTTTCGTTGATGTCCAGTGCGGTGACGGAGGCACAGCCCTCGAGCGCGGCGGTCACGGAGATGACCCCTGTACCGCAGCCGACCTCCAGGAGGGATCCGCCCTTGGGGTAGGGCACCATCGAGGCCAGCACCTCGGTGGCGGCGCTCAGGGTGCTGGGGAACACGCCTCGGTGCAGGCTCCATTCCTGCCCCAACAAGGTGAAGGAGTCCGGCAGGTCCTCACCCACGAGGGCGTGCTGGAGGACCTGGGCCACGGTCTCGGGGGACTCCTCGACTGTCATGGTCTCTACTACCTCTCCGCTGGTGTGGGTCATCGGGCCATCCCGGCCGCGTATCGCGCGAGTGCTTCCCGGTGGCGGCCGATCTTGCGGAAGGCTTCGGCGTACGCCTCGATGAGCGCCACGTCCTGGGGCCAGTCGGTGAAGGTGGGCAGGGACAGCGCGTGCGCCTCGACATGTGCGGCGTGCGAGCCGGGCTCGGGTGCGTTGCCGCGCTTGGAGGTGCCAGGGAAGAGCGGATTCTCGGCGCGGGCGTACAGCGGCAGGGTGGACAGCTGTGGGCCGGAGGGCGCTCCGACCTCCATGCCCTCGGCGCGCAGCGCGTCGATGAGTACGGAGCGGGGCACGCCGCCGAGCGCCTGGGGCCGGTAGAGCGGCTTGTAGCCGTACCAGGCGCCCATGTCGACGTGGTCGGGGACCCGCACGGGCTCCAGGTAGTCGACCTCGCGCAGCAGTTCGCCGAAGTGGTTGAGGCAGCGGTGGCGGGCTTCCATGCGCGCGGGGAACGCGGCGAGGGAGTGCCGGGCGACGACCGCGTTGAACGGCGACATCCGCAGTTTCAGACCGAAGCCGGTGACCCAGTGGGCACGCAGTTCCTCGTCGACGACCGCGTCGCGGGAGCGGTCGCGATAGTGGCCCAGGAGGGTGGCGCGGTCCTGTATCCGCGCGTCGTCGGTGACGAGGATGCCGCCCTCGCCCGCGTATACGGCCTTGTTGGCCTGGAGGGAGAAGACCGCGGCGTCGCCGAAGGTGCCGACCGGCCTGCCCTTGTAGCGACTGCCGTGGGCGTGCGAGCAGTCCTCTAGGACGCGCAGCCCGTGGCGTTCGGCGATCTGAAGGATGGCGTCCATGTCGCAGGGGTGGCCCCACTGGTGGACCACGGTGACGACCCGGGTCCTGTCGGTGATCGCCGCTTCCAGGGCCTTGGGGTCCAGGCCGCGGCTGGCGGGGTCGATGTCGGCCAGGACCACGTCGCCGCGCAGCACGAAGACGGGGCTGAGTGCCGCGTGATAGGTCAGCGCGGGGCCCACGACCTCGGTGCCCTCGCGGACGCCGAGGGCGAAGTAGGCGGCGAGCAAGGCGCTGGTGCCGGAGTTGAACGCGACGGCGTAGCGCACGCCGTGATCCAGGAAGGCCAGGAACTCGGCTTCGAGTTGGCCGATGGGGCCGCTGTTGCCCTTGATGGAGATGTCGGTCTGCCGTTGCTCGGTGAGCGCGGCCAGTTCGGCCTCGTCCGCGCGGGGCGGCCAGATCTCGTGGGGAAGCGGCCGGTCGATGGCGGGGCTGCCTCCGAGGAGGGCGAGCGTGTCGGCGGTCGTCATAGGTCCTTCCTGCTCCCGCGGGTGGTCTTGGGCCCGGTGCCGGACAGGGGAACCGGCAGGGGTGTCCGGGTTCGGATCGCACGAGCGTCAGGCGCACCGGTCGGCGAGTCGGTCCTGCTCACGCAGTCGATCCCGGTAGATCCCGTTGATCGTGCGCACGACGGCGAGTTGACGCCGGAGGTGGTCCTGGCGGTAGTGATGGTCGTTCAGGTGTCCCAGGTGGTGGGCGATCATGGATCGCACGGCGTCGGTCTTGGGGCCTTTCCAGGTGCGGCGCTCCAACGGCAGCCCTCCGATGGAGTGCAGGACGGCGGCCCCGGGGGTGACGTTCAGCGCGCCCTTCGTGCCGAGCACACAGAGGTGTTCCACCTTCTCGTAGTTGTGGCGTGAGACGCGTAGTGAGCCCGCGAGCCCCGTAGAGGGATAGCTGCACATGAGGCTGACGAGATCCTCCAGCCGACGGTCCCGCATCTCCTGGTAGTGGTGCACGAAGGCGGAGTGCACCCGCGAGGGTTCGGGGAACATTCCGGTGAGCACGTCGACTAGGTGGTAGCCCATGTCGAGGAGCACACCGCCCATCGCCTGCTCTCTGGAGGCACGCCAACCCGTGGTCGGGTGAGCCAGGTTGAAGTGGTAGTCGTACGAGAACCAGTAGGGCTCCCCGACCCGTGCGAGGTTCTCCTGGGCGAACCGGAACACCGGGCTGAAGTTCCGTTGCAGCAGCGTGAAGACGCTGCGGTCGGCCTTCTGCGACAGGTGGATGAGGTGCCGGGCTTCCTGTTCGGTGATGGCGAACGGCTTTTCCTTGATGACGTGCCTGCCGTGTGCCAGGAGTTTCGTACTGACGGGGAAGTGCTCGCTGTGCGGCACGGTGACCACCGCGGCGTCGAAGTCGGCTGATTCGAGTGCCTCACCGAGGGTGTCGTAGTGCGGGAATCCCGACTCGTCGGCGAGTGATGAGGCCGCGGGGGCGGGGTCGACGCCGCCGACGACGTCCGCACTCTCCCGCACGATCGGCAGGTACTCCTTTCCTTGATGCCCAGCAAATCCGACCACCAGGACTCGCGGTCGTGGACGCACGTTCTCTGACCTGTCGCTGGGCATGCGGAAATTCTCCCTCGCGGAATATCATTTGAGGATTGCGCGGGTGGTCAGGAAGGCTTGCGGATTTCCAGCGACGACGTCCAGCACTCGGGGTAGAGGTGGCGTCCATGGGGCGGGGGTCGGCCATCTCCGTCACGTCAGCTGTTTACCGCGTTCAGGCAGGTCCCCCACTTCACCTGCACGCTGGAATCGCGTGCGCCGGGTAAAAATGTATGGAGTCGAGCAACCAAAAAGGGAAAGCCGCAGTGGCCTGAATCGCTTGCAGATCGTGATAGCAATCTGGCCCACGTTTCCTCCCTGGACAATACCTGGAGACCTGTGGGGTGCACGGATTCGCAGAAGGCTTAGGACGCCTCAACTTCTTCTTGACGTGACGTCACGCCATATGGTGAGGGTTATGGGGCCGGTGGGTGTCGTGCCTTCGTTCGGATGCGGATGCCCGGGCGGCCCGCTCGGAGCTGCGGGCCGCCATCGTCTTGGTCTGCCTTGTCGGCGGGTGACGAAGTTTTGTGGTCTCCCTTCTCCCGGGGAATCATTTTTCTTGCCACTGTTGAACGTTTCACGGTTGAATATGTTGGCCAGATTTTCCGCTCGTCGCGGGGCGGGCCGGCTGCCTCGAGCGGGCTACGCGTTCACGGACGACGGGCGACCAGGAAGACGTAGCCGATCTGGGGGAGCGCGCCGAACCGGGGAAGGGAGCGCGTGGAGTTGAAGAACTCGTAGTGACGGTCATCGCCGGAGGGCGAAACGCCGTCGAAGGCATCGGCGAACGCCTGATAGGTGGGCCGGACGTGCTCCCCGATGTCGTTGAACTCCACCAACTCCAGACCGGCGCGGTCGAGAGCCGTGCGGAGCTCTGCCGGTTCGGGCAGCGAGGGGGACCCGAACGCCCGGCACGTCTGACGCACCAGCTCCGCGGAGTCTCCGGACACCGGCGACCGGAGCAGCACATCGGTGATGACCAGCGGGCTACCGGGGCGCAGGGTCCGGGCGATCTCGGCGATGGCGGTGGTCCGGTCGCCGATGTGCATCATCGACTCGATCGCCCAGGCGCCGTCGAAGGACGCGGCTTCGAAGGGCAGTACGCAGGCGTCCGCGTGCCGAAAGTCCACCCGGTCGGCGAGCGTCGCGGCGTCCGCCCGGGTTCGCGCGAGTTCGACATCCTCATCGCTGATCGAGATGCCCGAGACGTCGGCGCCGGTGGCCCGGGCGATGCGCAGGGCGGGCCGCCCGGTTCCGCAGCCGACGTCCAGCAGGCGCCTGCCAGGAGCGGCGGCGAGGCACCCCGCCACGAGGTCGGTGAGCCGGTCGGTGGCCTGGTCGAGGGAGCGGTGGTCCGTGGCGTCGTCCCAGTAGCCGACGTGGATGTTGCCGTCGACAGCCGCACCGTCCACGATCTCGGACTGGGCGTCGCCGACCACGGTCTCAGGGGCGTCCTCGT
The DNA here is from genome assembly GCF_008704495.1 of Streptomyces kanamyceticus. Taxonomy (NCBI): domain Bacteria; kingdom Bacillati; phylum Actinomycetota; class Actinomycetes; order Kitasatosporales; family Streptomycetaceae; genus Streptomyces; species Streptomyces kanamyceticus. The sequence continues at coordinate 406,726 of NZ_CP023699.1, read as the reverse complement.
CGGAGAGCCGACCGGTGTCGGGTGACGCCGGGACGGTGTGGTGCGCGGATCGTTCGTGGGGCATCGAAGTCTCCCGAGCGTTGAGGGGCGATTCAGCTGGTGAAGAGGCCCATCCGCCACATTTCGCTGGGGGAGCGGTGTAAGGCTGAGGCTCGAACGGGTCGGCTCCCCGACGGCGTGGAACCGGGCTGTCGTGCCCTGCGGCAGTTTGCTCCGACGAAGCCATCCGCTCCCTCTCCGCAGGGCCATCACGTGTCAGATCACGCTTTGACGCGTCTCTCAATGTAAGGGTCGCGAGAGGTGTGACGAGGCGACAGTTGGGTGGTATGGCCTGAAAACAGGCACCCCATGCGGATCATGGGGATCCGTGCGAACCGCGCACCGGCTCTGAACGGGCGGCGCGGACCTCGGCCGACGCTGGTGGTCGGCCGCACGGACGCGGGGCGTCGCGAGCCGTCGCCGGGGCCGCCCCCATCCGGCCCCGGCGACGGCTGACACCTCGCCGTGTCGTCGTGCGTACGGGCTGCTCCTAGGAACTCATCCGCAGGAGACCGCAACGGGGCCGAGGGATGGCGGACGTGGGCACTCCAGACGGCAGTCGTGGCAGCGCTTGCAGCGCGCTCGGTGCTTCGCTCGTGCTCCGTGCCAGTCGCTTGCAACCCCCGGCTGCGAGACTCCCTGTGATCGAGCCGCTCGTCGTGGATGCGCCCCTCCTGGGTACCTGCTGCTCCCGAGGGCTTCCTTCCTGTGTCTGCTCATCGACTCGGCCTTTTCGCCTAGCGACCAACAGCCACCGACCGTCACCAAGAAGGGAACGCCATGGCTGGAGTTGTCGATTTCTGCACCGTGCTGCCCTCGGCACGGATCACCGTTCAGCAGATGGCCGGGAAGTCCGGCCTGCCGGAGGAAGCCGTCCGCGCGATCACCACCTGCGACAGCATCCCGGTGCTCGCGGCTGGCGAGCGGGAGTGGGAGCTCGCGCTGCGGGCCGCCCGGACGGTGCTGGAGCGGAACAGGATTCCACCGTCGGAGGTCCGCACGGTGATCTACGCGGGCTCGGGTGAATGGGAGACGTCCATGTGGTCGCCCGCGGCCAAGGTGGCCCATGAACTCGGGATCGAGCGGGCGTACTGCTTCGAGCTGGCCAATCACTGCAACGCCATGACGGCCGCCGTGCAGTTCGCCTGCGACGGGCTCGGGTCACGTCCTGACGAGTACGCGCTCGTCCTCATCGGAGATCGGGCCAGCACGATGCTGGACTACGGGGAAGCCGCGGCCAGGGAGTTGTTCAACAACGGGGACGCGTCCGGTGCGATCCTCCTGTCGGCGTCCGCCCCGCTCGCCGAGGTCCTCGGCTCACGGATGGTCACCGACCCGAGCTGGTGCGACTACTACACGGGCGTGCGCGAGGGCGACAAGGTGGTCGTCCGGCGCCACGGTCATCGGGAAGGCCTCGGCGAGGCGTACATGGAGCACTTCGGCGCGCTCATCGACGATGTTCTCGCCTCGCTGGGCAAGGACCTCACCGACGTCGACCGCCTGCTCGTCACCCACGGCAACCGGAACATCCACGAAGGCCTGCTGAGGAGCCTGGGACTTCCCGCGAGCAAGAGCGTGTTCCTGTACGACCGGCTGGGCCACATGGGCAACGCGGACACCTTGATCGCGATGCGTGAACTGATCACCCGCGACAGCCTCGACCGCGGCGACCTGGTCCTGCACGCGACGAGCGCCCTGGGCTTCAGCTGGGGCGTCATGGCCATGGAGTACCGCGGCCTGGAGGGGTGACGCGGTGCAGCCACCGTTCTTCGCCGTCCCAGGGCGGCGCGAGCGGCGTGCGGGCGTGCGTCGTACGGAAGTTGTCCACGATCAGGAGGTCGCCCGGGGAGAGTTCCAGCGGACGGCGCAGTGGGCGACAACCAGGGTGTGTCACGGTGGCCGGGCAGGTGCCGGGACGGCCCGGCGGCAGCGACTCGGGAAGGGGTATCCGGTCCGATGCATTCCTCGTCTCCTCAAGGCTTCCTTGTCCACCACGGTCGAGCGGGCATCAAAGACGCACGCCCGGACTTCGCCGTGATCGCCTCCGAGGTGTACGCCGCCACGAGCGCGGTGTTCACCCGCTCCCGCTTCGCGGGGCCGAGCGTCCAGATCAGCCGGGAAGCGGTCGCGGACCGGATCGCACGGGGCGTCGTCGTCCTGTCGGGCAACGCCAATGTGGCCACCGGGGCGGGGGGCCGCCAGGACGCCGAGGAGATCCGCCGCCAGGTGGCCGAGGCGATCGGGGCCGACCCGAACGACGTGCTGATCGCCTCGACAGGGTTGATCGGCCACCGCTACCCCATGCCCCTCGTGCGCCGCCATGTCGCCTCGCTGCGCTGGCCGTTCCCCGGCGCCGACTTCGACGCGGCGGCGATCGCCATCATGACGACCGACACCCAGCCCAAGATCCGCCGCGCCCGCTGCGGTGGCGCGACGCTGGTCGGCATCGCCAAGGGAGTGGGCATGATGGAGCCCGACATGGCGACGCTGCTGACGTTCTTCTGCACCGACGCCGAGGTGGGTCCTGTCGTGCTCGATGACATCTTCCGCCGTGTCATGGACCGTACGTTCAACGCCCTGAGCATCGACACCGACACGTCCACGAGCGACACGGCGGCCGTGTTCGCCAATGGCCTCGCGGGCCCCGTGGACCTGATGGAGTTCGAAAGGACGCTGGGAGCCATCGCGCTGGACCTGGTCAAGGACATCGCCCGCGACGGTGAGGGCGCCACCAAGCTCATCGAAGTACGGGTCACCGGCGCCAGGGACGTCGCACAGGCCAAGCGCGTGGCCAAGGCCGTGGTCAACTCACCGCTGGTGAAGACCGCCGTGCACGGAGCGGATCCGAACTGGGGGCGCGTCGCCATGGCGGTGGGGAAGTGCCAGGACGACCTCGACATCGCCCCCGAGCGCGTCACGATCGGCTTCGGGGGCCAGGAGGTGTACCCGGGGAGCCCCGGCCCCGAAGAGCTGGCGCGCGTCGCGGAGCACCTCAAGCAGGCAGAGGTCGGGCTCCGCGTCGACCTCGGCGCCGGCCCGCACTCCGCCGCTGAGTTCACGGCCTACGGCTGCGACCTCACCGAGGGGTATGTGCGCCTCAACGCCGACTACTCGACCTGAAGCCACTGGGTTCCGTTCCGACCGTTCTGGGGACGGTCGCGACGGTACGTACACGCCGCGATCTGTTCAGAACGTGCTGCGAAAGGGGCATGCCGAGCGTCGCTGACCGCCGCCGGTGGCGGCGAGAGCGGACATGTGGGCGTCCTCAGGGAGGATCCGCTGCCGCGTCCCGCAACTTCTTCAGCAGTTGACAGGTGTCGGGGTGGCCCCACTCGGCAAGGATCGCTGCGGCCTGCCCCCAACTGGACCGTGCGGCAGTGTGATTGCCCTGTTCGTGCAGGGTGTCGCCGATGTGGCCGAGAGTGTCTGCCTCAAGGGCGCGGTCGCCGATCTCCCGGAAGAGGACGAGGGCCTGGCGGTAGCAGTCCAGGGCGTGTGCGTGCTGCCTGAGATGGTGATGGGCGTATCCGAGGCTGTCCCAGGCGGCGGCCTCGCCGTTGATGTCTCCGGTCTTCTGGTGCAGGGCGACGGCCGTGGTGCACTGGGCCAGGGCCTCGTGGTGCTCGCCGCGCAGGATGTGGGTCCAGCCGATCTCGTTGAACACGCCGGCCTGCCTGCTGAGGTCGTCCGTCGCGCGGTAGTGGGCGAGGGCCTGGGCGTAGTGCTCCAGGGCTTCCTGGTGGCACGCGCGGCTGTTGGCCAGGAAGGCGAGGCTTCGTAGCGTACGGGCCTGGCCGTCGCTGTGGCCGAGGGCGGTGAACAGGTCCAGCGCGCTGCCGAGGTGGGACGCGGCCTCGGAGTCCACGCCGATGCGGTGCAGGGCGAAGCCCAGCGTGCGATGGAGGTGGGCCCGCCCGAGCCGGTCGTCGTGGCGCTCGGCCGCCGCCAGGGCCACGCGCTGTACGGTGATCTGTTCCTCCCTGAGGCCTCGCCGGTCCAGGAAGAGCTCAAGCGCCAGCGCCAACTGCCAGGCATGGACGGGGAATCCGCAGGTAGCGGCGCGTTCGATCAGGGCGAGCAGCCCCGGAAGTTCGACGGTGAGCCATGCGGCGGCGGACTCCCGTCCCGTGAGGGGCTCGGGTGCGCTGCCCGCGCGGCACGGGGGCGGCGTCTCGCGTTCGACGCGATGCGGGAAGAGCAGGTCGACCGCGGCTTGTGCGGTACGCAGGACATGGTCGAGGAGTCGCCCGAGTGCCTCTCGGCGCCCTTGCTCGCTCTCCTCCGCGTAGAGGAGTTCGTCCGCATAGGCACGCAGCAGGTCGTGGCTGGTGTAGCGGCCCGTCGCGTGCTCGATCAACAGGTGGGAGCGGACCAGGGCGGTCAGTGCCGCGCGGGCCTCGCCCGGCCTCAGAGCGGTCAGGCTCGTCGCGGCGGACCGGGAGACGTCGGGGCCGGGATGGAGTGCCAGGAGTCGGAACAGCCGGGTGGCCACGGGGTGAGTGCCCGGTGGGACCAGGAGAACACGGCCCGGACGTCGGCCTCGTCACCGGAGAAGGCGTCCAGACTGCCGTGGCCCGCGCGCAGTTCGGCGGCGATCGATGCCAGTGGGAGGCCGGGGCCCGCGGTGGAGTGCGCTGCCACGATGACGAGGGCCAGGGGTAATCGGCCGCACAGGGCGATGACGGCCTCGACGGCGGCCGGTTCGGCGGCGATCCGCTGTGCGCCGATCCGCTGGGCCAGGACCTCGCGTGCTTCGGCGTCACCGAGCGGACCCAGGGTGAGGGAGTGGGCGCCGTCGGCGGTGATCAGGCCCTGCAGTCGTCTGCGGCTTGTGACGATGACGAGCGAGCCGGGTGAACCGGGGAGGAGGGGCCGTACCTGTGCGGAGTCGCGGGCGTTGTCGAGCAGGACCAGCACGCGACGATGCGTCAACAGGCTTCGGTAGAGGCCGGCTTGGGCGTCGGGGCCCGCAGGCATGTCGTGCGGATGCACGCTCAAGCCATGGAGGAAGGCGCGCAGGACATCGCCAGGCTCCACAGCGGCACCAGCAGGATCGAAGCCCCGCAGGTTCGCGTAGAGCTGGCCGTCCGGGAAGCGGTGGGCGACGCGGTGGGCCCAGTGCACGGCCAAAGACGTCTTGCCGACGCCCGCCATCCCCTCGATCGTGGTGATCACCGTGGCCTCGGGAGTGGCGGCGGGATGGTCGAGCTCGGGCAACAGGGCTAAGGCGCGGGCGAGTTCGCTGCGGCGCCCGGCAAAAACCGGCAGGTCGGCGGGGAGTTGCGCGGGATGGGGCGCCGGAGTGCGGGCTCCGGACGGCGTTTCGGCTCGCGGGCGGCGACGGGGCGCTGGTGCGTCGCCGCTGTCCGGCCCCGGGGGCGTACCGGATCGCCATACGTCGGAGGGGTCCTGGTCGAGCACGCGCTGATGTGCCTCCGTCAGCTCGCGCCCGGGAGCGATGCCCAGCTCCTCGGCCAGTCGGTCTCGTACGGCGCGGTAGGTCGCGAGTGCCTCGGCCCGGCGCCCGGCGGCGGCGAGAACGAGCACCAGACGAGCCTGGAGCGGCTCGTCCAGAGGATGGCTGGTGGTGGCCCGGCGTAGCGGGGCGAGGACGCGATCCGGCGTACCAGCCGTCAGGGCGTCGACGGCGGCGTCGCGTACGACGCTGACACACTCGTCGTCGATGGCCGTGAACACCGGGTGCCCGCGGATGTCCGCGGGGACACCGTCGGCGATCGGCCCGCGCCACAGCGCCAGCGCTTCGTCGTACAGGTCGGTCGCGGTCTTCGGTGAGCCTTCGCTCGCCGCCTGCCTGGCCCGCGCCGCCAAGCGGCGGAAGACCAGCAGGTCCAGACCGCCGGTCTGGGGGTCGAGGCGATAGCCTCCGGAGTAGCGGGCAACCGTTCCGACCGCCCTGTCTTCGCCCGTCGGCGTCTCCGGGGCCAACAGGCGCCGCAGTGAGCCCACATGGTGGCGCACGACGTTCGTCGCGCTCTTGGGCGGACCCTGCGGCCACAGTACGTCCACCATGTCGCTCAGGCTCACCGGTGAGCCCGCCCGTACCAACAGGAGCGCCAGCAGCGCCCGCTGCTTGGGCGGACCCAGAGCGAGCTCGGTGTCGCCTCGCCATGCCCTTACCGGTCCGAGCACTGTGAACCGCATAGTCAGAGACTGTAGTCGGACCTGCGGTGACCGCCCGGTCACAGCAGCGGCCGAGTCCGCAACGAAGCCCTTTTCGACACCTTTTCGACACACCACCTCATCTACGCTCGCGACGATGCGACGGGCGGAATCACACGTGTGCCTAGGGGTCGGCTGAAGTTGACACGGGGGAGGGCTACATATGGGGGATACAGTCATGGGCCGGGCGGTCGCCGGGGAGGGCGAGGACCGGCGCCGCCGCATAGTGATCAGCGCCAGGCGAGCGGGGTCCGTCGACGTCACCGCGATCGCCGCTGACCTCGGGGTGTCCAAGGAGACGGTGCGGCGCGACCTGAGCGCGCTGGAGCGGCGCGGCCTGGTGCGGCGCACGCACGGGGGCGCGTATCCGGTGGAGAACAGGGGTTTTGGGACCACGCTGGAGTTCCGCACCGGGATGCACGTCGTGGAGAAGGAACGGATCGCGGCGGCCGCCGCGAAACTCCTGGGGGATGCCGAGACGGTCTTCATCGATGAGGGCTACACCCCGCAGCTGATCGCCGAGGCGCTGCCCGACGACCGGTCGCTCACCGTGATCACCGCGTCGCTCGCCACCGCCCAAGCCCTGGCGACCAGGCCGCGGGCCACCGTGCTGCTCCTCGGCGGCCGGGTCCGGGGCCGCACGATGGCCACCGTCGACCACTGGGCGGCGCAGATGCTGTCCGAGTTCGTCATCGACCTGGCCTACGTGGGCGCCAACGGCATCTCCCGCGAACACGGTCTGACCACCCCCGACCCGACGGTCGGCGCGGTCAAGCGGCAGGCGATGCGCGTCTCGCGCAGGAGGGTCTTCTCCGGGGTGTACTCCAAGTTCGGTGCGGTGAGCTTCTGCCGCTTCGCCGATGCGCGCTCCTTCGAGGCGATCGTCACCGACACCCGGCTGTCGCCGACCGAGGCCCGGCGCTACGCAGTGCTTGGACCGGAGGTGCTGCGGGTGTGAACGTGCACGGAGCCTGCCGCCGGGAGGATGACGACTGCGAGGCACGTGAGGGAGGACAGTGGGGCACGGCAGGCCGTGGTCCGCGTAGATCCGTATGCGGGTATGACAGGTGGGGATCCGGTCCAACTGGAGAAACCACAGGACCATTCGGGCCGCCACCCTCTCGAACCGGCCTCGGTCCTGACAGGCACGCGGGTTGAGTTTGGAACAAGCCGGTGCCCACCTGCATCATTTCGCGTACATGTCATGGGCACGTCGACTCGACCACTGTACTGAACTGCTCGACCCGCGAACAGACCAGGTCAGACAGCAACATCCTGCTGGAGCACTAGGACCAAAGGTCCAACTCGTGGGCGCCGGCGGCCGGATGTGGCCCGTCGCCTGTGCTCCCTAGTGTGGCCGTACCCCGTCGCCGTGCCTCGGTTGACGCCACCGATGAGGGAGCCGCCATGCCTGTCGAACTCAATCACACCATCGTCGCCGCTCACGACCAATATGTGTCCGCCCGGTTCCTCGCCGACCTGCTCGGACTCCAAGTAGGCCCGCCGGACGGCCCATTCACGCCCGTGGTCGTCGCGAACGGGGTCACGCTCGACTACTACGACCGCGCTCTCGATGACTCTGAACTAGGTCCCGAAATCACACCGCAGCACTACGCGTTCCAGGTCACGGACGAGGAGTTCGACGCAATTCTCGCCCGCATCCGGGCCGGGAACCTGCCGTACTGGGCCGATCCGCACCACCGAACGCCGGGTGAGATCCGCACCCGGGGCCGCAGCCGCGCCGCCTACTTCGAGGACCCGAACGGGCACAACATGGAGATCTTGACGCCGAGTTGATTAGCACCGCCACTGCCGCTACCGGCGAGGGTTCCACTCGTTGGAGGGGCGGTCCGACAAAACCGTCGTGGCGCGAGTCACCGTGGGTTCAAATCCCACACCCACCGCTTGCAGGTCAGCGTGTGTGCTGGTCAGAAGGGTGTCTCTCATGGAGAGGCACCCTTTTCGTGGGTGGGGGGGGCGTGTTGCTGGTCCGCCCCTCGTGCAAGCCGATGTGGGAGATCCCCGGCGGGTACATCGAGATGGGTGAATCCCCCTTGGCCGCGTGTCGCCGCGAAGTCGAGGAGGAGCTAGGCATCACACCGGTCATTGGCCCGCTCCTGGTGACTGATTGGGCACCGAACCCCGGCGAGGGCGACAAGGTCCTCTACATCTTCGACGGCGGTGAACTGAACGCGGACGCCGCAGCGTTGATCAAGCTAGCCTCTGACGAGCTGCTGGCCGCCGAGTTCCACCCGGCGGAAGACTTCGATGAGCTGCTGATCCCCAGGCTGGCCCGCAGAGTGAAGCGTGCCGTGATCGCTCGAAGCGAAGGCCAGGCCGCCTATCTCGAACACCGCGAGGCGCCAGCGTAGCCAATTCATGATCGCTAACGTGGGCGATCAGTTCATGAGGCTGACGGGGCCCGTCGGCCAGCGGACCGATTCGTCCATGAGCAGGTAGAGGATCCCGACGAGCGAACCCTGCTGACGATCTCCTTGCGGTCGATCATCCCTCGCGCCTCCGAGAGGGGGACCCACTCGATGCGGTCCGACTCGTTCTTCTCGGTCGGCGGCCCCGCGTAGGTGGCGCCACCGATGCGGACGATGCACTCTTTGAAGAGCGCCATGGACCGACCTTCGCCTTCGGTGACCAGCGTTAGTCCGAGGTCCATGATGGGCTTGATGGCTTGTGCCGCGGCGACAGAGGTACGGATCGCGCCGCGGCTGACGTTGTGCTCGCAGACCAGGCTGGCGATGGACTGGCGGTTCAGGAACGCCATGCACACGGCTCCGATTTTGTCGGCCGGGATCGCCGGGCGGCGCCCGCCCTTGCTGCCCTTCGCCTCGGCGGCCCGCAGCCTGTAGTGGTGCCCGAGCGGCGACGACGGCGGTCGGCAGGCGAGACCGGGGGTACCGCCGCTCCTCTATGTGCCACCCCAAGGCCGGATTCTTCGCGTGGCGTGGACGGGTAGAGCTCGAGAGACGAGCCGGGATGGCAAGGAGGCGCCCCCGCTCAGGCGAGCGGAGGCGCCGTTGTGCGGTGTGGTGATGATTGGTCAGTGGACCTTGAGAGAGAAGATGCTGCGGTCTCCCTGAAGGCTCTCGTTGAGGCCCCATAGCCGGCCTGAGTTGGGAGCGTAGGAGAGATTCTGGGTGAGGCGGGGGGTCTTGGTGAGCGCGACTGGCGCTTCTCCGGGCTTGGCGCGGTGGATACAGGAGAAGGCCCTGTTCGACTCGGGCGGGGACCCGTCTTCATCCGGCCAGCTGTCCGGGCAGGCGCCGCTCATGTAGTAGTAGGTGCCGTCAGTGGCGGCGCCTTGCTGCGCCCACACGGGAGACTTGTAGGCCGCCGAGGCAGTGGTGTCACCGATACCGGCTCCGTTGTCGGCCTTGGGGAGCGCTACCTCGGCGTTGAGGGGCCAGCGCACCACCCGGCCGCGGGTGCCTTGTTCCTTAGAGGTCTTGTAGGTGACGTGCTCGGAGGAGACCAGGGCGTCGGGGTACTTGCTGCGGTCCAGGCTGAGCGAGCTGAGACAGAGTTTGCTCCCTCCGGGAGCGCACGTACGGCCGGCGGGGGTGCCGTCGATGAAGTACCGGCCGATCATGGGCATGGCCCACTGGTGCCACCGCGCCGAGGAGGTCTTGCCGTCGGTGGTGCCGACCTTCCCGTCGATGTTGGTCATGCGCCAGAGGTGACGCATGTCGTACACCTGGAGTTCTCCGCCATTGGCGACGAACAGGCGGTTGCCGTACCAGACCATGCCGTCGGCGTGGGTCTCGGTGACGGCCTCGAAGTTGGTGCCACTCGCATTCGGCTTGACCAGGAGGACATGCCCGTAGGTCGGGGCAGTGCCGCCGGTGTTCTTGACGATGGAGATCCGCGCGAACTGGTCCTTGTCCGACTCCCCCGGCTTCTTCGGGTCGCATACAGTGCCCTGCCGGAAGCACGTTCCGAACTGCCATGCGGCCAGGTACAGGTGGTTGCCGTCGACGGTGCCCTCGGGAGTGGAGTCGTGGCTGGCGGTCAGGCCCTGCGGCATCCACCCACCGTCGAAGGTGTAGGCGCTGGAGTCCTCATCCTTCTGGTCCCAGCAGAACCCGTCCGGCACCAGCCGGGTTTCCAGAGGTGCGACGCCGTGGCACAGGCCGGCACGGCCCTTGTGCTGCCCTGAGGTGGCGACCTGCAGGGGCGTCACCTTGGTAACGGCGCCGCTGGCCTCGATCGCCTTGATGCCCTCCAAGCTCTTGTCCCACTGCGCGGTGAGCGTCGACAGCTTGAAGGACTTGACGATGGCGGGATCAAGAGGAGCGAGCGTTTCGGCCTTCACCGCAGCACGCGGTTCGGGCTCTGCGGCTGCGCCCATGGGCGCAGCTATCAAGCCGCCCAGGAGCGTAACGAGGGTCAGCGACAGCCCCACGAGGGAACGACGCCTCGGCAACCCTTTTGATGTGACCAACTGTTGATGTTGCATCAGCGCAAGCTATCCACAGGCCAACCACAGGACAAGCGCTTTCCGGTCAGGGCTCCCTCACCGGAAGCCTGCTGTGGCGTGCCGCCCACGGGGCCGTTGAGTAGAGGATGTGCCAGCGGCCGCGCCAGTAAGCAAGCACCCAAACGGCCAACTCTGCGCTCCGAGAAAGCCGAAGCGGTAAATGTTCAACCGGGCCGGACTCCCGCTCCTGAGGAAACGCGTCCTCGTCGCCGCGGCCCGACTCTCACTCACCGTGACACACACCAGAGCTTCGCGATCGCCGTTCACGGAATTCGCGCCAGAACTTGTTCGAAGTGAACGGAGCCACCCTGACTCACAGAGCGTCACCAATCAGGGGTTTTGGCGCAGCTTCTGGCGACCAGGAGGCGGCATGGATCTCACCGATACACTGCCCGGAACGGCGGTCCGCGAGGTCAAGGAAGAGACCGGTCTGGACGTGGAGATCACAGGCTTGGTCGGGACGCACCCCGACGATAAGCACATCATCGCGTACATGGACGGCGAGGTCTGGCGACAGTTCAACGTCTGCTTCATGGCCGGGATCATCGGGGGCCAGCTGGAATTCTCTGATGAGTCCACGGAACTCCGATTCGTGCGCCCGGCAGAGCTTGACGACCTGCCCACGCACCACACTCACCGGCTCCGACTTCGTCACTTCCTGGAGCGCCGCAAGCAGCCCTGTCTCCGCTGACGATGATGGTGAGACCGGCCCATCAAGCGACAGCGTGCTACGGCCGTAGCGCCTGAAGAACCTTGTGGCACGCGGTGATGGCGCGCTCTGTGGCCTGGGAGCAGAGGCGGCAGTGTTCGTGATGCCTCGCGTGCTGACTGCACAGCTCATGGCTCCGCTCGCAGGCGAGCGTGCACGCTTCCAGCTGTGTGGTCAGCAGCCTGTGATCCGCGTCTGTCCCCCGCGTCAGGACCCGTCGGGTGGCAGACGCCACGTCGGCGCAGTCCAGGTCGCGGTTGATGGCGACGCGGAGTTCATCGGCTTCCTTCTCTGCGAGCATCCCCGTCGCGCAGGCGGTGACGGCTTGTTCGCACTGCGAGAGGGCGTCGGCAGTAGCGGCCAGGATCTGGTTGTCGAGGTGGTCTGCCCGGGAGGCAAGGCTGTCGAACAACTCACGTGTCTGGAGCATCGTGTCTCCAACGGAGCGTATGGGGATTCCTGGCCTTTGACGCTAGTCCCGACACCGGGGACAGTGAAGCGCGCATGCAGGCCCATACATGTGCGCCGTCGGCCGCCAACCTTCGATGTCGCACACTCAACATCCTATGGCGCAGGGCGGTGATGCCGGTGCTGGAGTCGGTGCAGTGCGTGCCGGTGGACCCTGTGTGGACCGTGTCCCCCGGGGAACGCTCAGATCCGTGGCTTGGACCAGCTTCGCCCCAGGTAAGCGGCACTGAAGAGAGTTGCCCGAGCGGCCTAAGGGAACGTTCTTGAATACTGCCCCCGCACGATCGAAGTCCCGCTGCCCCCGCCACCCAGCGAAAAGACCAGGCCAGACAGCAACATCATGCTGGAGTACTAGCACGGCTAGGCTGTGCACGTGACTCCAACGGCCTCTCGGAGGCTGAGCGTGCTCCTGGCTGGGGCGATGGGCATCTCGCAACAGGACGGATGGCGCAGAGGACACTGCTGTCGCTTGGCCCGCAAGCCCCAAAGGCAGGGGAGAGTTCGCGGATCTGACCCATCGCCCCGCTGTCGTTTTCTGGAAGGTGCCTGGGTCGCCATGTGCACTTGCCACATGTATCGCGCGTGGTCGGCAGAGGCGTTCGCCGGTCGTTGGGGGTGCCGAGCTGGAACAGAGTGCGTCTGCCGGACGCGTGACAGGTCGTCACGCGTAGAGGAGTCATCTCATGCCTCAACCCGTCGAGCATTCCCGTATAGCCCTGGGCTGAAGCTCCTGTGGCCTCTGATCGTGGGCAGAGTGTCCGGTCCTGGCGTGCGCTGGTGGCGGTGCTCGCCCCGATCCTCCAATGGGTCGATTTCGGTGGGGGAGCGCGAGCGTATTCGGCGGTCCACTCCGTCGCGTCGGCGGGTTGGACGACCTGGTGCTCCTGCGGGAACCTCCCGGGCCTCACGCTGTCGGGCCCACGCCACGTGCCGCAGAGTCAGCATCGGTCGTGACGCCCCCGGCCTCGTCTGCTCGCCCGGCTTCTGTGACCAGCGGCAACGGCCTCGAAATGGCACCTGGCGAGCTGTCAGGAAAGTCAGCATCAGGTCAGCATGAGTCCTACCAAAGGCGGTTACACCCGCCCGCGGAATGGAATCGCGACCGGGGGAGCAGGGGGTGTCCGGCGGGCTAGCGGGGGCGGTCTGCGTGGAGGGAGAGACCGGTGCTTCCGTGCTTGCTCTCGCCCGTCGTTCCGCGTCGCCGCCCTGCCATAGCCGCAGGTCAGCGCACCCGTCCTCGCGGCTTCAACGGCACGGAGGGCAGGGAAGGTGCCGCCAGCGGCCCCCCGTCGTACCCCCTCACCTCGCCGAACCGCGTGCCCGACATCCAGTCCTCCCGCGCCTCCTCGATCTCCGCCTGCGTACGGCCGACGAAGTTCCACCACATGATCAGTTCCTCGTCGAACGGCTCTCCGCCGAGCAGCATGATTCCGGCGTCGGACGCGGCGCGCAGCGGGAGTTCGGTGCGGCCGCAGCCGAGGTAGAGCATGGAGCCGGGGAGTACCGGGACGCCGTCGACGTGTACCTCGCCGGACATGGCGAGTACGCCGTACTCGAAGTCGGGGTTCAGCGGCAGCCGTGCCTCGGTGTCGGCGGTGAGCGTGATGTCGGCGCCGACGATCGGTGTGTACGTGGTGCCGGGTGACTCCGTGCCGTCCAGTGCGCCGAGGAGCACGGTCGCGTCGAGGCCCGCGGCCGTGACCTTCGGCAGTTCGGCGTGGTGCTCGAACTTCGGGTCGGTGTGCCGGTGGGCGTTCGGCAGGGCCACCCACAGTTGCGCGCCGTGCAGGAAACGCGCGTGTGACTTGGGGCTCTCCTCCGAGTGCGAGATCGCCCGGCCCGACGTCATCAGGCCCAGCTCGCGCGGGCGGATGGTCTGCAGGCTGCCGGTGGAGTCGCGGTGCAGCACCTCTCCCTCGTGCAGCCAGCTGACGGTCTGCAGGCCCATGTGCGGATGCGGCGGCACCTGCATGCCGGGCTCGTCGGCGATGTCGTCGGGACCGTACTGGTCGACGAAGGCCCACGCGCCGATCATGCGGCGGCCCAGGTTGGGGAGGAGTCGGCGTACTTCGGTGGATTCGCCCAGCCGGACCCGGCGGGGGCTGAGGAGTTCGCGCACGGGCTCGGCGACGACGAACCCGCGTCCGCCGCACAGCGAGGGGACTGCCTGACGGTCAAGGTTGCTCATGCCGCTCAACCTAGCCTGCGATCAGCCCGGCGCGGCAGACGCGTACCGGCGTCCGGGTGGCCGACTCGCCAAGTCGGCACGGAGCGAGGTGGGGAGGGGGATCAGCGGCGCGCCGTCCGCTCGTCGTTGAGCGCGTCGACCGCGCCGAGCGCATCGCCGATCGTCGCGAAGTCGACGGCGGCGAAGTTCACCGGGCGCCCGCGTTCCGCCTCGCAGCGGTGGACCCGGTCGAGGATGAACCGGCGGGAGTTGACCACGGCGGCGTCAAGACGGCTGCCGCCCGCGTCGGTGATGAAGTGGTTCAGGAGGAAGAGCCGCTTGTCCGCGCCGCCGCGGTGCGGCACGCACGACATCTCCGCGGGCTTCTTGAAGGCGAACGGCGTCTCCATGCCGTACCGGTAGAAGTTGCGGTACCAGGGCGCCGGTCCGTCCGCCTCCTCCGCGAAGACCACCAGACGCCGGTCGGAACGCACCAGCTCGCCGAGGGTCGGCCACGGCTTCGCGGGGTCGGGGTCCGGGTGAGGAGCAGGCGGTCGAGGCCCGCCTCGTGGAAGGCGTCGCGGGTCCGCTCCCCGGTGATGGCGTCCTGGACGACCAGGGTGACGACGTCGCCGGGATGCTCGTCGAGCCAGTCGCCGATCTGCCGCAACGTCTCCACCAGGCCGATCGCGCCCGCCCTGCACACGGCGTGGCACAGCCACAGGCCGGGGCGCGGCGGGTTGGCCCTGGCGACCAGCTCGGTGATCTGCTCCTTCATCCCCGGGGAGATGTCGGACTCCTGGAGGCGTTCGGTGATCTCGTCGGGCGTCTCCCAGGTGTAGGTGTCGATCAGCAGTGCTCGGGCCCCGGCGTTGAGCTGGGCGACGATGTCGGGGTCGTGGAGCGGACCGATGAACCGGTCCTGGGTGGTCGACATCGAGTTGTGGGTGGCCAGATAGGCGACCTCGTCGTACCGCTTGTCGCACAGGGCCGCCGAGCCCAGGCACAGGTCCTTGGCCTCCTTGCCCGCCACGGCGGGGGCGAGCACGGACCCGGCGAGCGCCACGACCACCGCGAGCCCGCCCGCGGCGGCCGCCACTCCGGTACGCCGCCGGGCCGACCAGCCCGCCGTGCGCCGTGCCGCGAAACGGTCGTACAGCAGCGTGCCGCCCACCAGGAGCAGCCCGGCGAGGAACGGCACGGCGGCGGTGACGAGCCCGACCGCGCCGAGGCTGTCGGCCGCGGCGTGCTGGAGATCGTCGACGAGACGGTTCAGGGAGGGCGGCCAGCCCGGTGCGGGCTCCGCCATGAGGTCGTCCGCCGCGCCGCGGACGAGGAGGCAGACGGCGGCGGTCAGCGCCCCGCCCACCGCGAGCGCGAAGCCGACCGTACGCAGCCGCGCCGTCCTCGTGCCGGGTCCGGTGAACGCCAGCAGAGCGGTCGCGGCGAGGCCGAGCAGCAGTGCGACGGGCTGCACCACGCCGAGTACGAGGCGGGTGAAGGACCTGGCGTTCTTGACCGTGCCCAGGTCGACGCCCGCCGCCTCCAGGTCGGGCACGATCTTCCAGTGTCCGCCGTCGGTGATCGCCGCCAGATCGGCGCTGCTCCGCCCGGACTCCGCGCCGAGCAGGTGCGGACCGACCGCGGCCAGCGCGCTCGCGACGTCGCCGGTGGCGAGCGCCGCCTCCACCTGCGGGCGCAGCGAGGGGCGCACCGACTCGTGCAGGGCGTCGACCAGGGTGTCGGCCGCGGATTTCGCCGCGCTCTCGTCGAGGTGCAGCTCGGGCAGCGAGTCGGGGCGGCGGCCCGCCGCGATGTCCTCCAGGGCCCCGGAGAGGCCCTGCACGAACGCGGGGAAGTCGGGCGCGGGCTTGCCCTGCACTGAGGCGACCAGATCGCCGAGGTAGATCTCGGCGAAGCTGCCGATGTTGGTCAGGACCGGCTTGATGTCGACGGTGAGACCGAGCACCGGCTCCTCGCCGCGCATGTACGCCACGACGTGGCCGATCTGCTCGTCGACCAGCGTGCGCAGGGTGGCGGGCGGCAGCACGTTCTTCAGGTTCGAGGTCACCTGCGCGGCCGGCACCGGGATCCTGCCGAGCAGGTCGCGCATGGCCCGCGCGGACGCGGGGTCGACGAGGACCTCGTCGTACAGCCGCTCGTAGGAGTCCTGCTCGTCGAGGACGTTCTGGTAGAACGCCCTGCTCAGCAGCGTGCTGCGGGCGGCGCCCGCGAGGGCGAGGACCAGCACGCTCAGCACCGCGACGACACAGGCGACGGCGCGCGCCCAGCGCGGCAGAGCACCGCCGCCGGTCCGCCTCACGGAACCCTCGCGCGCATCGGCCACACCGCGATCATCTTCCATCCGGTGCCGCCGGGTGGGACCCGGGGGGCCATTGGGGTCACCAGCCCGGTTGTACGGGTGTCGGGTCCTGTGACTAGGGTGCCGGGGATGTCTCACGCCAATCGAGTTCCCGCAAACAAGGTAAGACGCGCGATCGAAGCTGTGGGTTGCCTGTGGGGGGTGCCGTGACCGATACGGCACCCGCGCGGGGCCGCCATCGGGCCCCGCTGCCCCCGGCCCGTCCCGCCCCGCTGCCCCAGCCCCGCACCGCGCCGCCGCCTGCGGGCCATGCGACCCGCACCCCGGGGGCCGCCTCGCACGGGGCCCGCGCCCCCAACGCCGCGAAGCCGCGGGACTCGTTCTTCGACAACGCGAAGTACCTGGCGATCGTCCTGGTGGCGATGGGCCACGCATGGGAGCCGTTGCGCGGGGACAGCCGCACGGCGGCCGCGCTCTACATGACCGTGTACGCGTTCCACATGCCCGCGTTCATCGTCATCTCCGGCTACTTCTCCCGGAGCTTCGACGCGAGCCCCGGGCGCCTGAGGCGCCTGGTGACGGGCATCGCCGTCCCGTACGTCCTCTTCGAAGTCGCGTACACCCTCTTCAAGCGGACCGCGGGCGACGACCCCACCTATCCGATCAGCCTCCTCGATCCCTGGTACCTGACCTGGTTCCTGATCGCGCTGTTCGTCTGGCGCCTGACGACGCCCCTGTGGAAGATCGTCCGCTGGCCCCTGCCGCTCGCCCTCGCCATCGCCGCACTCGCCTCGGCGTCCCCGGACATCGGCGACGACCTCGATCTGCAACGCGTGCTGCAGTTCCTGCCGTTCTTCGTGCTCGGCCTGGTCCTGAAGCCGGAGCACTTCCGGATGGTGCGCCGCAAGGAGGCCAGGATCCTGGCCCTGCCGGTCTTCGCCGCCGCGCTCGCCTTCGCGTACGTGGCCGCTCCGCACATGAGCGCCGCCTGGTTCTACCGCAGGGACAGCGCCCAGGAACTGGGTGCTCCGGGGTGGAGCGGCGCGGTCATGACGCTCGCGATGTTCGGCTGCTCCGTCGTCCTCGTGGCCTGCTTCTTCGCCTGGGTGCCGGGCCGGAGGCTGTGGTTCACCGCGCTCGGCGCGGGCACGCTCTACGGCTACCTGCTGCACGGTTTCCTCGCCAAGGGCTCGCGCTTCGGGGACTGGTACGAGGCGGACTGGCCGCACACGCCGTTCGGGCAGATCACGGTGACCCTGATTGCCGGAGCGGTGGTCACGGCCTTGTGCACCCCACCGGTACAGCGGGTGTTCCGCTTCGCGATGGAGCCGAAGATGGAGTGGGCCTTCAAGCCCTCGGCAGGCAAGCCCCCGACTGGCAAGTCCCCGGCCAGGTCGGGGCCCTAGCGCCTCACACGGCCCGCGTCCGCGTCCGCGTCCGCAGACCGGGCCGTGTCGCTCGACGCCACGACCCGGCCCGCGCGCGGACCCGCCAGCGCCGCGACGGCGACCGCGGCGAGCGCGAGCGCCACGCCCGCGACCGTGGCCGCCGTGACTCGGGTGTCGCCGTGCGGCAGCAGCAGATCCAGGGCGAGCGAACCCACCAGCTGGCCGGTGATCGTGCACAGTCCGAGCAGCAGGACGCCGAGCTTCTGAACCGCGGCGACCGCGATGGTGATGAAGGAGATGCCGACCAGACCGCCGAGATAGACGTACGGCTCGGTCGGCAGGCGGTCGGGCAGACCCTGCGCCGCCGCGTGCACCAGGAAGATCACGCTCAGCGCGCCGGTACCGGCGACGAAGTTGAAGAACGTGCCCGCGTACGCGGATCCCGCGGCGTTCTTCACATGTCCGTTGACCGCCTGCTGCCAGCTCACGCAGACGCCCGCCACCAGCGGGAGCAGCAGCATCGCGTACGGGAATCCGCCGCCCAGCTTGTCCGCCATCGACAGGCCGACGGCGACGAGTACGAGCATCGCGCCGACGACCCGGCGCCGCGAAGGCCGCTGCGGTCCCGCGGGCCCGAGCCCCATCCGGTCGAAGAGCAGCCCGCCGCTGACCTGGCCCGCGACGATCGCGACGGTGAACAGCGCGACGCCGAGCGCCCCGACGGTCAGCCCCTGCGCGAGCAGGAAGGCCGCGCCCCCGAAGCCGCCGAGCACCTGCCACCACTTGAGCCGTCCGCCGCGTACGTCAGCGAGCACCAGACCCACGCCGCGGCGCGGCCCGCGCAGCACGAGGAGCCCGAGGGCGAGCAGCACGAACCCCGAGCCGAACGAGATCACGGCGGCCGCGAACCCGTCCCCGCCGAGTCCCGCGGCCAGCTCGCCGGTGATACGGGCCTGGAGGGATATCAAGGTGCCGGAGAAGACGGCGAGGAGCAGCCAGGGGGCTGCGGCGGCAGGCATGTGCGGAGGACCTCTGTGCGTGTCGGTGGCGGGTGTGCGGCGGGGTGTGACGGTTGTGCGGCCGTGTGCGGTCGGTGGGTGGCGCCGGGCCTCCACCTCCACCTTTTTAACTGATCAGGTCCGAGCCGTCCTCCACCGGTCCGCGATGCGGATGCCGCGCTCTCACTCGTGCTTTTCTACGCCGGTTGGGCGCCTGGACAGAGGTAGAAGAGTTCGGGGTCGCCCTCGTCCAGGCCGTGGAGCAGGCCGACCGGGCTCCAGCCGACGCGCCGCAGTAGCAGTTGCATGGGGTGGTTGGAGACGTTGGTCGAGGTGAAGAGCTTCGTGCTGGTGCAGGCGGCCTCGGTGGCCTTGAGGAGACGTGCGCCCACGCCCCGTCGGCGGGCGCTGGGCGCGACCATCATCATGGTGATGAAGCCCTGCTCGAAGAAGGTGTACTCCAGCACGATGTAGCCCAAGGGGCCGGATGCGTCCTCGGCCAGGAGGACCGAGCCTTGTTCGCACCAGCGTCGGATGCTCGCGCGCCGTGCGTCGTCGCCCGATGCCGCGATGGAGTCGGCGCCGACCAGTACGTGCCAGTCAGAGGCATCCGCATGGCGGATCGCGAGGTCGTCGGGGTTCTCAAGGTCCATGGGGTGCATCCTGGCAGCACGGTGCGTTGGGCTGCTCACCTATTGCGTTCGGCTATTGCGTTCGGCGGGGCTTGGTACCGAGACCTCGTTACTCTTCACCGGGAAAGGGCGCGATGATGGCATTGGTGAAGAAGGGATCCCGACACATAACAGTGGACGGCATCAGGAACTGAGCGTCGCGCCCCGTCCCCGGTACTGACCGGTGGAGGGGGCCGGGGCGCCCGCAGCTGCCCCGGCCCCCGCTTGTGGGGATCCGGTCAGGAAGCGGGCAGTTCCCCGCGCACCGTGCGGGCCGCGGTGACCAGGTTCTCCAGGGAGGCGCGGGTCTCGGGCCAGCCGCGGGTCTTCAGGCCGCAGTCGGGGTTGACCCACAGGCGCTGGGGCGGGATGGCCTCAAGGCCCTTGCGGAGCAGGGCGGCGGCCTCCGCGGCGTCGGGGACACGGGGCGAGTGGATGTCGTAGACGCCGGGACCGGCCTCGCGCGGGTAGCCGTGTTCGGCGAGTTCGCGGGCGACCTGCATGTGGGAGCGGGCGGCCTCCAGGCTGATGACGTCCGCGTCGAGGTCGTCGATGGCCCGCACGATGTCACCGAACTCGGCGTAGCACATGTGTGTGTGGATCTGGGTGTCGGGGCGGACGCCGCTGGTGGTGAGGCGGAACGACTCCGTGGCCCAGTCCAGGTAGGCGGGGCGGTCGGCGGCGCGCAGCGGCAGGGTCTCGCGCAGCGCGGGCTCGTCGACCTGGATGACCGAAGTGCCCGCGGCCTCCAGGTCGTTGACCTCGTCGCGCAGGGCGAGGGCGACCTGGCGCGCGGTGTCGCCGAGCGGCTGGTCGTCGCGGACGAAGGACCAGGCGAGCATGGTGACGGGCCCGGTGAGCATGCCCTTGACGGGGCGGTCGGTGAGGGAGTTGGCGAAGGACGTCCAGCGCACCGTCATCGGTTCAGGTCGGGAGATGTCGCCCGCGAGGACCGGCGGGCGCACATAACGGGTGCCGTACGACTGGACCCAGCCGTGCTGCGTGGCGAGGTAGCCGGTGAGCTGTTCGGCGAAGTACTGCACCATGTCGTTGCGTTCGGGCTCGCCGTGCACCAGGACGTCGAGCCCGGTCTTCTCCTGGAAGGAGACGACCTCACGGATCTCGTTCCTGATGCGCTCCTCGTAGCCCGCCGTGTCGAGGCGTCCCGCGCGCAGGTCGGCGCGGGCCGTGCGCAATTCGGTGGTCTGCGGGAACGAGCCGATCGTGGTAGTGGGAAGCAGCGGCAGCTTGAGGTGCGAACGCTGGGCCGCGGACCGCTCGGCGTACGGCTGGGAGCGGCGTCCTTCGGCGTCGGTGACGGCGGCGGCCCGGGCCCGTACGGCCGGGTCGTGGGTGATCGCCGATCCGGCGCGCGACGCCAAGTCGGCGCGGTTGGCGGCGAGTTCCGCGGCGATGGTGTCGGTGCCCTGGGACAGGCCCTTGGCCAGGGCGACGATCTCGGTGGTCTTCTGCCGGGCGAAGGCGAGCCACCGCAGGATCTGCGGGTCGATGTCCCGCTCGGCCGCGGCGTCGATCGGGACGTGCAGGAGCGAGCAGGAGGCGGCCACGTCGACCCGGTCGGCGAGCCCGAGGAGGGTGCCCAGGGTGGACAGGGACTTCTCCAGGTCGTTGATCCAGATGTTGCGGCCGTTGACCACACCGGCGACGAGCCGCTTGCCGGGGAGGCCACCCGCGGCGGCGAGGTCGTCGAGGTTGGCGGCCGCGGCGTCGGTGAAGTCGAGGGCCAGGCCGTCGATCGGGGCCTTCGCCAGGACGGGCAGGGCGTCGCCGAGCCGGTCGAAGTAGGAGGCGACCAGGAGCTTGGGCCGGTCGGTGAGGGCGCCGAGTTCGCGGTAGGCGCGGGTGGCGGCGTTGAGCTCGGCCGGGGTGCGGTCCTGCACCAGGGCGGGCTCGTCGAGCTGCACCCACTGGGCGCCGGCCGCGCGCAGATCGGCGAGCACCTCCGCGTACACCGGAAGCAGCCGGTCGAGGAGGGTGAGTGGCTCGAAGTCGGCGGGGACTCCCGGTGCGGGCTTGGCGAGCAGCAGGTAGGTGACGGGGCCGACGAGGACCGGGCGGGCCGAGAGGTCGAGCGCGAGGGCCTCCTTGAGCTCGGCGACCTGCTTGGCGGAGTCGGTGGCGAAGACGGTGTCCGGGCCCAACTCCGGCACCAAGTAGTGGTAGTTGGTGTCGAACCACTTGGTCATCTCCAGCGGCGCCACGTCCTGGGTGCCGCGAGCCATCGCGAAGTACCCGTCCAGGGCGTCGGATTCGAAGGACGCGCGGTGCCTGGCGGGGACGGCGCCGACCATGACGCTGGTGTCCAGCACGTGGTCGTAGTACGAGAAGTCGCCGGTCGGCACCTCGTGGACACCGGCCTCCGCCAACTGCCGCCAGGTGGTGCGACGCAGCTCCGCCGCGGTCTCCCGGAGGGCGTCCGCGGTGACGCGGCCCTTCCAGTAGCCCTCGACGGCCTTCTTCAGTTCACGGTTCGCGCCCTGACGGGGGTAGCCGTACACGGTGGCCCGTGCTGCCGCGGCTGCGGACTTCGTTGTCACGGAAATCTCCTTCGCGAGATGACTCCTGAACATCCCGGGGACGGGACGCGGACGCGAAGGGATGACGGACCGTCCGGCCTCACACGCGTCGATGACACGGTTCTCCGAACGGTATGCGCGCCGACCCGCCCACGAGGTCACCGGGATTCCGCACGTGATCGGTCACGTGCGGGCAACGGGCAGGTCTTCGGACTCGTGGGCACATCCGCCGAGGCGGATTCCTACTGGCCGTCGCTTCCCGGATCCGCCGGATCCAGTGCGTATGACGGCGGTCGTTCCCACTCACCGCTGCGGGGCAGTCCCGGATTCCCACCGGGTTCCCTCTTGCGACGCGCCTGCCTGGCGGACAGGGCGAACCAGCTGCACGGGCCACCTTAGAGGGTGCGGGCCGTCTTGGGCAGCACTGATCACATGTCGGATCGCCCCAAGCTGCAGCTTGGGTCTTGGTGAGGAAACCCGAGGATTGACTTGGCTGTTGGGGAAGCGGGACGATCGTTTCGGGCCCAAGGCGGCAACCCGGCCGGGCCCCGACACCGATCCGGACGGTGTCGGGGCCCGGCCGGGTGTCGACCGCCTCGCCGACGTGTTCGGCCGGAAACGGCTGCCCGTCGGCCGGAAAGAGATCGCCCGTCCCCCGGCTGCGCGAGCCTGTCGGGGTGGACTTACTAGGACGTCCAACTATATGGTCCTCGGCAAGGCCCGCGGTGTCAGGGAAGCCGGTGTGAATCCGGCGCGGTCCCGCCACTGTGACCGGGGAGTGCGTTCTCGCAACACAACGCGCCACCGAGGGACGTCGTGTCCGTCGGGAAGGCGGGGGAGCGCGCGCTGATCCGGGAGTCAGGATACCGGCCGCGGGGTGTTCCGTGTTGTCCACGAGGATGGAGCAGACACGCATGGCACCGGTCCGTACCCACGACCCAGGTGATCCGGCGGAGCGACCGACGGTATGCGCCGACTTCTAGCGCACCGGCGACGTAGGCCCACGAGGTAGGCCCACGAGGTGGGCCCGACTCCCGGCTCCCCGGCGGCGTACGTCAACTCGCGGCTCACCGACGGCTCTTCGGCCCTCGCGTCCCGCGGCCCCGATCCGAGCGCGCCCCACCGGGCGCCGCCCGTCGGTGTGCCGCGCCATCCCCGGATCCCCACCTGACGAGAGCAGGCTCATCGTGGTCCGTGAACTCACCCATTTCATCGGCGGCAAGCACACCGTCGGCACGTCCGGCCTCTTCGGCGACGTGTACGACCCCAACACCGGCTCCGTGCAGGCCCGCGTGCCGCTCGCGGGGCGGGCCGACACCGAAGCGGCGATCGCCGACGCCACCGCCGCCCAGCGGGCGTGGGGCGAGTGGAACCCGCAGCGCAGGGCCCGCGTCCTGCTGCGCTTCCTCCAACTCGTCGACCAGGAACGCGAATCCCTGGCGCAGCTGCTCTCGGCCGAGCACGGCAAGACCGTCGCCGACGCGCACGGCGACATCCAACGCGGCCTGGAGGTCGTCGAGTTCGCCGCCGGGATCCCGCACCTGCTCAAGGGCGAGTTCACCGACAACGCGGGCACCGGCATCGACGTGCACTCGCTGCGCTCCCCGATCGGCGTGGTCGCCGGGATCACCCCGTTCAACTTCCCCGCCATGATCCCGCTGTGGAAGGCCGCGCCTGCCCTCGCCTGCGGCAACGCGTTCATCCTGAAGCCCTCGGAGCGCGACCCCTCCGTACCCCTGCGCCTGGCCGAACTCTTCCTGGAGGCGGGGCTGCCGCCCGGCGTCCTGAACGTCGTCAACGGCGGCAAGGAAGCGGTCGACACCCTTCTGGCGGACTCGCGCGTCGGCGCGCTCGGCTTCGTCGGCTCCACGCCGATCGCCGCGCACATCTACGCCACCGCCGCCGCCCACGGCAAGCGCGCCCAGTGCTTCGGCGGCGCCAAGAACCACCTGATCGTGATGCCGGACGCCGACCTCGACCAGGTCGTCGACGCCCTCATCGGCGCCGGATACGGCTCGGCGGGCGAGCGCTGCATGGCCATCTCGGTGGCCGTACCCGTCGGCGAGGAGACGGCCGACCGGCTCGTCGCCGCGCTCAAGGAGCGCATCGGCGCGCTGCGGATCGGCCGCTCCGACGACGCGGAGGCCGACTTCGGCCCGCTGGTCAGTCAGGACGCCCTCGACCGGGTCCGCAGGTACGTCGACATCGGCGTCAACGAGGGCGCCGAACTCGTCGTCGACGGGCGGAACTTCACCCTGCCGGGACACGAGAACGGCTTCTTCGCGGGAGCCACCCTCTTCGACCGGGTCAGCCCCCGGATGCGGATCTACCGCGAGGAGATCTTCGGCCCCGTCCTGTGCGTCGTCCGGGCCGCCGACTACGAGCAGGCCCTGCGCCTGCCCAGCGAGCACCCCTACGGCAACGGCGTCGCGATCTTCACCAGGGACGGCGACACCGCACGCGACTTCACCCGCCGCGTCAACACCGGCATGGTCGGCGTGAACGTCCCCATCCCGGTCCCCGTGGCGTACCACACCTTCGGCGGCTGGAAGCGATCGGGATTCGGCGACCTCAACCAGCACGGCCCGGACGCGATCCGCTTCTACACCCGTACGAAGACCGTCACCTCGCGCTGGCCCTCCGGAGCCAGGGAAGGCGCGAACTTCTCCATCCCCACCATGGGATGAGCGCCATGACCACCACCACCTCGCTCACCGAGGACCAGCAGGCGCTCGTCGAGACCACCCTCGACTTCGCCGAGGACCACCTGGCCCCGCACGCCGTGCGGTGGGACCAGGACAAACACTTCCCGCTCGACGTGCTGCGCAAGGCCGCGGGGCTCGGACTCGGCGGGGTCTACGTACGCGAGGACGCGGGCGGCAGCGGTCTCAGCCGTGCCGACGGGGTCCTCGTCTTCGAGGCCCTCGCCTCCGGCTGCCCCTCCATCGCGGGCTACCTCTCCATCCACAACATGGTCGCCTGGATGATCGACACCTACGGCGACCAGGACCAGCGGGCCCGCTGGCTGCCCCGGCTCTGCGCCATGGAGGACCTCGGCAGCTACTGCCTGACCGAACCCGGGGCCGGATCGGACGCCGGGGCGCTGCGCACCGGCGCGGTCCGCGACGGCGACCACTACGTCCTCACCGGCGTCAAGCAGTTCATCTCCGGTGCGGGCGCCGCGCAGGTGTACGTCGTCATGGCGCGCACCGACGGGGCGGGCGCCCAGGGGATCTCCGCGTTCCTCGTCGATCGGGACGACCCCGGCCTGTCGTTCGGGCCGAACGAGAAGAAGATGGGCTGGAACGCCCAGCCCACCCGCCAGGTGATCCTCGACGCCGTCCGGATCCCCGCCGACCGGCTGCTCGGCCGCCCGGGCGACGGCTTCCGGATCGCCATGAACGGCCTGAACGGCGGCCGACTCGGCATCGCCGCCTGCTCCCTCGGCGGCGCCCGCAGCGCCCTGGACCGCAGCCTGGCCCACCTCGCCGACCGGGAGGCGTTCGGCGCGCGGCTGCTCGACGCGCAGGCCCTGCAGTTCCGCCTCGCCGACATGGCGACCGAACTCGCCGCCGCCCGCGCCCTGGTCCACCAGGCCGCCCAGGCCCTGGACCGGGCCGACCCCGGCGCGCCGCAGCTGTGCGCGATGGCCAAGCGGTTCGCCACCGACACCGGCTACGCCGTCGCCGACCGGGCGCTTCAACTCCACGGAGGGTACGGCTACTTGAACGAGTACGGCATCGAGAAGATCGTCCGCGACCTCCGCGTCCACCAGATCCTGGAAGGAACCAACGAGATCATGCGCGTCATCGTGGCCCGCGGACTGACGGAGGCGCTCCGATGACCGGCTCTGAAGAGCTGACCGAATCCGAGAAGACGGCCGACTCCGCAGAGCAGGTGCTGCTCAGGACCGAGGGCCACGCCGCGTTCCTCACCCTCAACCGGCCGCGGGCGCTCAACGCCCTCACCCACGCCATGGTGCGGCGCATCGACGAGGCGCTGACCGCCTGGGAACACGATCCGGCGGTGCGGACCGTGGTCATCACGGGCGCGGGGGAGCGGGGGCTGTGCGCGGGCGGTGACATCCGTGCCATCTACGAGGACGCGCGGGCCGGGAGCGAGGAGCCCACGGCCGCCAGCGCTTCGGCCTCCGCCGACTTCTGGCGGGACGAGTACCGGCTCAACGCCCGGATCGCCCGCTATCCCAAGCCGTACGTCGCGGTGATGGACGGCATCGTGATGGGCGGCGGCGTCGGCGTCTCCGCGCACGGCGACGTACGCGTCGTCACCGAACGCTCCAGGATCGCCATGCCCGAGACCGGCATCGGCTTCGTACCCGACGTGGGCGGCACCTACCTGCTCGCGCTCGCCCCCGGTGAGCTGGGCACCCATCTGGCGTTGACCGGCGCCCAAGTCGGCTCCGCCGACGCCCTGTTGTGCGGGCTCGCCGACCATTTCGTACCGCACGACGACCTGCCCCGGTTCCTCGGCGAACTCGCCGCGCGACCGGTCTGGGACGCGCTCAAGGAATACGTGCGGCAGCCGCCGCCCGGCGAACTCGCGGGCCAGCGCCGCTGGATCGACGCCTGCTACGCCGCCGACACGGTGGAGGAGATCGTCGCCCGGCTCCGCGGCCACGGCGCGCGCGCCGCCGAAGCGGCGGCCGAAACGCTCGCCACCAAGTCGCCCACCGCCCTGAAGGTCACGCTCACCGCGCTGCGCGGGGCACCGGGGCTCGGCCCGCTGGAGCGCGTCCTCGAACAGGAGTACCGGGTCTCCTGCGCCGCGCTCTCCTCGTACGACCTGGTCGAGGGGATCCGGGCGCAGGTGATCGACAAGGACCGCAGCCCCCGCTGGAAACCGGCCACCCTGGCCGAGGTCACCGGCGCGGACGTGGCGCGCCACTTCGGCACGCCGCCCGCCGGTGGCGAGCTTCACCTGGCGACGACCCCACAGGAGGTGGCGTGGTGAACGGCACGCGCACGATCGGCTTCATCGGCCTCGGTCACATGGGAGGACCGATGGCCGCCAACCTCGTCAAGGAGGGCCACCGGGTCCTCGGCCACGACCTGATGCCCGAGTTGCTCGCCCAGGCGGTGGAGAACGGGGTGGAAGCCGCCGGATCGTCGGCGAACGCCGCCGCCACGGCCGACGTGGTGATCACCATGCTGCCCGCGGGACGGCACGTCCTCGGCCTCTACCGGGACGAGGGACTGCTGGCCGCGGCCCGCCCCGGCACCCTGTTCATCGACTGCTCGACCATCGACGTGGCCGACGCCCGAGCCGCCCACGAGGCCGCCACCGCCGCGGGGATGCGGGCCCTGGACGCCCCGGTCTCCGGGGGAGTGGTCGGCGCGGAGGCCGGGACGCTCACCTTCATGGCGGGTGGCGGCGGCGCCGAGTTCGCGGAGGCGGACCCGCTCCTCGCGGTCATGGGCAAGAAGGCCGTGCACTGCGGCGGACCCGGCGCGGGGCAGGCCGCGAAGATCTGCAACAACATGATCCTCGGCATCTCGATGATCGCGGTGAGCGAGGCGTTCGTCCTCGGCGAGAGCCTGGGCCTCTCCCACCAGGCCCTGTTCGACGTCGCCTCCACCGCGTCGGGCCAGTGCTGGGCGCTGACCGTCAACTGCCCGGTGCCGGGCCCCGTTCCCGCGAGCCCCGCGAACCGCGACTACCGCCCCGGCTTCGCGGCCCCCCTGATGGCCAAGGACCTCGGCCTCGCGGCGAGCGCCGCGAGGGCCG
This sequence comes from Streptomyces kanamyceticus, assembly GCF_008704495.1. NCBI lineage: Bacteria > Bacillati > Actinomycetota > Actinomycetes > Kitasatosporales > Streptomycetaceae > Streptomyces > Streptomyces kanamyceticus. The sequence goes on along the minus strand of NZ_CP023699.1, from coordinate 379,009 downwards.
GGGGCGTCCCCACGGAACTCGGCCTGAAAGCCGCCGAGTTGTACGCGGCGTACGCGGAGAAGAGCGGCACGGACCAGGACTTCTCGGGGATCGTCACGACACTGCGACAGCGGATGACACAGGACGGAGACGGCGCATGAGCACGGACGCGAGTACGGAGACGGGCACGGGAACGGGCGTGGGGTCGTACGAGACGATCCATGTCGAGCGCAAGGGCCGCACCGCACTGCTCACCCTGAACCGTCCCGAGGCCCTCAACGCGCTGAATCTGCAGGTGATGAACGAGGTCGTCGCCGCGACGGCGGAGCTCGACCGGGACCCGGACGTCGGCTGTATCGTCATCACCGGCTCCCCGAGGGCGTTCGCGGCCGGGGCCGACATCAAGGAGATGCGGCCGCGGAGCTACATGGACATGTACCTCAGCGACTGGTTCGCGGCCTGGGACCGGCTCGGCGACCTGCGGACGCCGACGGTCGCGGCCGTCTCCGGGTACGCGCTGGGCGGCGGCTGCGAGTTGGCGATGCTGTGCGACATCCTGCTGGCCGCGGACACCGCCGTGTTCGGACAGCCCGAGATCAAACTGGGCGTCATCCCCGGCATCGGCGGCTCCCAGCGGCTGACCCGCGCGGTGGGCAAGGCCAAGGCCATGGAGATGTGCCTGACCGGCCGCACCATCGACGCGGTGGAGGCGGAGTGGGCCGGTCTCGTCTCCCGCGTGGTGCCCGCCGACGAACTCCTCGCCGAGGCGCTCGCCGTCGCCGAGACCGTCGCGGGCATGTCGCTGCCCGTCGCCATGATGGCGAAGGAGGCGGTGTCCCGGGCCTTTGAGACGACCCTCGCGGAGGGCGTCCGCTTCGAACGCCGCCTCTTCCACGCGGTGTTCGCGACCGAGGACCAGAAGGAGGGCATGGCCGCGTTCGTCGATAAGCGGCCGCCGGGGTTCACACACTCCTGAGGTCGTACGACGGTGAGCGCCCCGGCCCATGCCGGGGCGCTCGCGCGTGGGATGCGGAATGCGTCCGGGGAATCGTCGTACGCACCGGATTCCCCGCTCCCCTTCAACAGCTTCAACAGTCCCAGGGGGAACAAGGCGGTTGGGGCGTAGTTCCTGGGAACTTTCGAAGCGTGACGCCAGAGGTGAAATTCCGCTGCGTCCGGGCGAAATCACGCCTCCACAGCTTCGAGGAAAGGACCCGCCATGACCCGATCCGACCATCTCCTGTCCACACGGGAGTCGGCGCGCCCCGACGACGCGGCGGAACCCGGTGAACTGAACGCGATCGATCTCGTGGGAGGAGTCTTCGCCGAAGGCACCGGCGGAGTGCGCGACGTTCCGCATGAAAAGGTTCTGCTCTGCCAGGACGAGGCGACGGGCCTGAAGGCCATTGTGTCCCTGCATTCCACCGCGTTGGGCCCCGCTCTCGGCGGCACACGTTTCCGGCACTACGGAACCGCCGCCGATGCCGTACTCGACTCCTTGAACCTCGCCCGCGGAATGTCGTACAAGAACGCCCTCGCGGGACTTCCTTATGGCGGCGGCAAAGCGGTCATCATCGGCGACCCGTCGGTACGGAAGACGCGCGGGCTCCTCAGGGCCTATGGACGCTTCGTCGAGTCCCTGGGCGGCAGGTACGTGACCTCCTGCGACATGGGCACGAACTCGGCGGACATGGACATCGTCGGCGAAGTGACGTGCCACGTCGTCGGGTGCTCGGTCAAGCACGGGGGCGGCGGCGACCCTTCCGCGCTCACCGCCTACGGAGTACTGCAGGGCATGCGCGCCTGCGCAGCCGTCCGCTGGGGCGTACCCGTACTGCGCGGGCGCCGCGTGGGCGTGAGCGGTGTCGGGAAAGTGGGCCAGCACCTCGTGGACCTGCTGGTGTACGAGGGAGCGATCGTCGTCGCGGCCGATCCGCGGCCCAGCGCGCTCGCCCGCACCCGCGCGCGGCATCCCGAGGTCTCCACCACGACGCCCCCCGCGCTTCTCCACGCCGAACTGGACATCTTCGCCCCCTGCGCACTGGGCGGAGTGCTCGACCAGGTGGCCGTGAACCGACTCAGGACCGACATCATCTGCGGCGCCGCCAACAACCAGCTCGGGTACGGGGGCGCGGAGGAGCGGCTGCGGCGGCGGGACATCGTGTACGCACCGGACTACGTCGTGAACGCGGGCGGCGTCATCCACATGGCGCAGGAACACGCCGGGACGTCCGGCGAATTCTGTGCCGTGCACGCGCGCAAGCAGGTCATGGGGATCTACGACACCACGCTGTCGATCCTCACGAAGGCCGAGTCGACCGGCGCGACGCCCTGCGCCGTGGCGGACGAACTGGCCGAGCAGCGCATGGCGTCCGCGTCGCACGCGTCGGCCGGACCGCGCGTCGCCGACGCGGCGGACGAGCCCGCCGGACCACGCACGGCCGCCGCACCGGACGACGCCTCCCGCATGCCCGCGACCGACCAGCGAAACAGGTGACCATGACCACCGTCAGGCAGAGCACCCACGAACTCCTCCGGCACCACGACATGCGCGTCATCTTCGGTAACCCGGGCAGCACCGAACTGCCTTTCCTCGCCGAGCTGCCCGAGGACTTCACCTACGTCCTCGCCCTCAACGAGGCCACCGCCACGGCGATGGCCGACGGATACGCCCAGGCGACCGGGCGGCCCGCCCTGGTCAATCTGCACACCGCCGCGGGCCTCGGCAACGCCATGGGCTCCCTGGTCAACGCCGTCGGTGCCCGAAGCCCCGTGGTGGCGCTCGCGGGGCAGCAGGTCAGGGCCGCGCTCCCGACCCCCGCCCTGCTCGTCAACCGCCACCCGGCGTCCCTGGCCAGCGGCGCCGTCAAGTACACCGCGGAGCCCGCGAGGCCCGAGGACACCCCGGAGGTGCTCGGCCAGGCGATCCTGCGGGCCGGGCAGGCGCCGAGCGGGCCCGTGTGCGTCTCGGTCCCCATGGACGACTGGGACCGGCCCGTCGACGCATCGGCCGACGGATTCCCGCTCAAGCCGCGCACCGCCGCCGCCGTGCCGGACCCCGCCGCGCTCGACGCGCTGGCGGCAGAGCTCGGCCAGGCCCGCGCGCCCGCCCTGATCGCGGGACCGGAGATGGACACCCAGGAGGGATACGACGCCGCGGTGGCCCTCGCCGAGCGGTTGCACGCCCCCGTGTGGCTCCCCGCCTTCACGTCCCGGGCGGGCTTTCCCTGCGCGCACATCGCGTCCCGCGGACCACTGCCCTCGTCGGCGGAGGGAGTGGCGGAAGCACTGGCCGGGCACGACCTGGTCCTCGCCCTTGGTGCTCCCGTCTTCACCTACTACCAGTGGACGGGCGGCCCCGCCACGGCACCGGGCACCCGCCTCGTCCACATCACGTCGGACCCCGAGGAAGCGGCCCGCGCGGTCACCGGAACGTCCTGGCTCGGCTCTCCCGTCGCCGCGGCACAGACGCTCGACCGCCTCCTTGCGGACCGGGGCCCTCTGCCCGGTGGCCATGGGGTGCAGCGGCCGCACGTGAACGGGGCGGACGAGGCGGGTCCCGTGACCGAGACCCCTGAGACGGAGACCCCTGAGACGGAGACCCTTGAGTCGGCGAGCCCCGCGGCCGACGAGGGCCTGAAGGCCACCGAGATCTTCGCCGTGCTCGCGAAGGTGCTGACCGACGACGCGATCGTCGTCAACGAGACGCCTCAGCAACTGTCCGCCTACTGGCAGTCGGCGGCGGGCGCACGGCCGGGCAGCTTTTTCTTCACGGGAGGAGGCGGTCTCGGCTTTGGTCTCGCCGGTGCCGTCGGTGTCCAACTGGCCAGGCCGAAGCGCCCGGTGGTCGCCGTGGTCGGCGACGGATCCGTCCAGTACACGCTCCAGGCGCTGTGGACCGCCGCGCGCTACCGGGTTCCGTTGACCGTCGTCGTACTGGACAACGGCGGGTACGAGATCCTCAAGGACTGGTGCCGCGCGCTGGACACCGGCCCCCTGCCGGGGCTCGACCTGCCGGGCATCGACATCGTGGGCCTGGCCACCGGCTACGGCGTCAGTGCCTGTCGGGCGCGGTCCACCGACGAGCTGACGGCGCTCCTGGCCGACGCGGTCTCCATGCCGGAACCGCGGCTCATCCACGTACCGCTGGCTTCCTAGGAAGTCGGGCGCGGCAGTGTCGCAGTACTGAACTCCGGTCCGCCACCGGCCAGTTCCGCGACTCTGCCGCCCTCAGAAGCGCAGCGTCGGGCTCGAAGGCCAGCGGATTGCCCGCCATATCGAGGACGTCGATGTCCGCGGAGGAGTCACCCATCGCGAACGACCCGCCCCAGTCAACGGACAGGTGGGAGGTCGTCTCAAGCAGCGTGGCGCGCTTGGCGCCCGGCCGCGCGGGGGCCCGCAGTACGCGCCCGGTGCAGCGGCCCGCGTCGGAGGCGAGCCGCATTCCCCACACATGGTCCATGGCCAGTTCCTCGGCCGCGCACACCACGGCCTCCTCCGGGCTCCCCGACAGCAGGCATGGCGAGAATCCGAGCTGCCTCAACTCGGCGACCAGCTCCGCCGAGAAAGGGAAGAGGCGCGCACGCGACCGCTGCCACGCCCGGATCCCGACACGACGCAGCACCGCTGTCGACAGACCGCGTACGGCTCGCGCGTAGCAGGGGTAGAAACGCGCGGCGCATTCGTCGTGATCGATGGTGCCGCCCTTGTAGGCGTCGATGGCGGACAGTGCCTCGCGGGCGGCTGCCGGGTCGCCGGAATCGCATCGGGATAACTCCGTGGCCATGGTGGCGGCCAGGAATGTGTCCAACAGCGTGCCGTCCAGGTCGAATACGGCGAGTCGAATGGCCATGGCGCTTCTCGGCTTTCGCGTTCGGAGGGAAGGGTCACAGGGACTCCTTTCCGCCGACCGCGAGGAGTGGCCGGGACCGTTCGACGGATGTGTTGAAGGTGTTGAAGTCACACCCGAGAGCCGCTCAGGTCCCGCCCAAGAACCCCTCAGGGCCATGCACCGCTCAGCAGGGCCCGCACCGAGGCCTGCGAGCGGTAGGGCAGGAACGCCCGGCGCAGCGAGCTGCCCGCGCGGTCGACCCTGGCGGACTGGAGCCCCGCACCGAGGTGGGTGAAGGACCGCCAGTTCGCGCTTGCCTCTTCGAGGTGCCCGGCGTGCAGCAGCAGCTGGACGCGGAGGGCGCAGGTCAGGGCATGGCCCCGGCGGTCGTCGGGGCTGCGGTGCGCGAGCGAGGCCGTCACGGCCTTGGACGCGCCCGCCAGGTCGCCGAGGCCACGTAGCGTCTGGGCCCGCTGGAACTCCAGGGCCGCGCGCGGGTACACCGAGAAGGGCGAGGGGGCGACGTCCGCGCGGTCGGTGGCCCGCTCCGCGTCGTCCAGGGCAGCCATCGCTCCGTCGCGGTCGTCGGCACGGGCCCGGGCCACCGCCAGTTGGGCGGCGACGAAGGAACGGACGGCCGTCGGCGCCTCGGGCGGCAGCGCCGCGAACGCCCGCTCGCCCTGGGACAGGGCGACACCGCGGTGGTTCAGCGCGAGTGACTGACTGCTCAGCGCGCGCAGGGTCATGGCCCAGGTGACGCGGTCCTCGGCCTCGTTGGCCAGGAGCAGCGCGTTGGCGAAGTAGCGCTGGGCCACGCCCTGCATGTCGCTGTCCTCGTACTGCCTGGCCAGGACGAAGGCCAGCCGGGCGGACTCCCTGCGCAGCTGCCGCCCCACCTCGCTGTCGCCCGCGCGGCGCAGCCAGGGGACCACGTCGTCCGCGAGATACGCGCACAGGGCGGACCGGGCATGGCCCCCGCCGTGCCGGTCGAGACCGGACGCGAACGCCCGCACGGCGTCGCGGACAGTGGCCACCTCGGTGCTGCCCACGCCCGTGCCGCGCGGCGCGGGAACCTTCGCGCGGCGTGCGGCCGGAGCGGTCCGCACCGGGCGCCACAGGGGCAGGGACGGGTCGGCCTCGTAGGGAGTCCGCTGCAGGAAGGTGCGGCGCAGCGGGTCGGTGTCTGACCCGACCAGGGCCGTGAGCTGGCGAATCGCGCTCGCGTCAGCCGGTGCGACCGGGCCCTTCGCGGCGACGTCGCCGTCCGGTGTTCTGAAGCCCACGGCGGCCGTCGTGACGGCCCGGTCGAGGCGCCGCGAGAGGGCTTCGGCCACGAGCTGGGGCACTTGGTGCCGGGGCTGGGTGCCGGAGAGCCAGTGGGAGACCGACGTCCGGTCGTAGGAGAGCCGCAGCCCGATCTCGGCGCCGGCCATGTTGACGGCGCGGGCCAGGGCGGCCGAGGTCCACTGCGCCTCTCTGAGCAGGGCCCGCAGTCGGTCGTTGGATCCTGGCCTGTCCGTCATCACGCTCCTGAGGTCTGGCCGGTGCCACCACTCCTTGGTGGCACCGGGCTTTTGGGAGCCTGCCCAGGAGTCCGGACTCATGGCAGGCGCGCGGTAGTGCCGGGGGACGCGGCGTGCTTCCGCGAGCTGCTCTCCTCCTCGTACGGCGGATGGCGGGCTCTAGGAAATCGTGCTCTTTCCCACCGGTTCAACGGGTTCCGCGCCGTGGGCGGCACGGGTGGGTGTGGGTTCCATGTAGACGGTGTGCGCGACGCGCCGCTGGTCAACGGGTGTTGCTGCGGCGGGAGTCGGGGACGCGGCGGTGGCCGGGAGCGTGGCTAGCGGGGACTGGGCGAAGGGATCGTTCATGTGGCATATGCCTGCCCTGGGTGCGGAGGCCGCGAGCGGCGCGGGACACCGAATCACTCCGTCGGGCGGTGGTACGGGGAGGACGGCGGAGGGCCCGCGCGAGCGCGCCCTCCGGGAGCCCGGCGTGCTTTCAACATCCTCAACAGGGTCCGCGCCGGGGCGGCGTTGATCGAACGGCGGCGAGGGTCGACATAGAGGGAGACCACAGTACCGACGCTCAAGGAGACCTCGACGTTGTCCTCGTTCCGCCCGCGCCACCAGCAGCACGCTCCGTATGAGAACCGCCTCGACGACGCGGTGCCACCGGCCCCGTCGGTGACGAGTCCCGTCAGGACCTGCCCCGACTGCAGCTGCTGCGTGGACGGACTGTGCCTGCCGGGCCCCGGTTCGGGATGCCCGGACGCCCTGGACAGCCGGTGGCCCTATCCCTGCCCCTGCACGTCGAACGCGATGGACGCGCCGCATCCCTGACCGCGGGGCGGTGGTGGCGCCGCGCACGGTCAGTCGCCGCCGACCGCGTAGGGCTTGTCGACCGCCAACGAGCCTGACCTCCGCTCGGGCCGGGGAACTCAAGGGACGGAGCCAGCGGCGTGCGGGACCCGTGGGCGCGGTCATGCCGTGTCCGCGGGCCGGGCGGCCGGGGCGCCGTCGATCGCGCGTGCCGTCCCGACGAGGGTGGCGTCCGACTGGAGGCGACGCGGCGGCACCCGGGCACCGACCCGCTCGGTCACCGCCAGGGACAGCCGCATGGCCAGCAGGCTGTCCGCGCCGAGGTCGAAGAAGGCGTGGCCGAACTCGAGGGTCATAGGGCAGCCGGTCCCGCCGGGCGGCTGTCCGTCCTGTCGCCCGAGCAGGAACGAGCGCTGAACGTCCGTGAGCGGAAAGGGGGCCGACTCGGCCTTCTCGGCCACATCCGTCCGGTCGGTCATGAGGTGCTCCACTTCATGTGCTGTTCCGGCATCGGTCCACTTCGCGGGAGGCGGCGGTGAGCAGGGCGGCTCCCCGGCGTACCTCCTCGTCCGTCAAGGTCAGCGGCGGCATGACCCGCACGCAGTGCCCGGCGCTGCCGCCGAGACCCACGAGCAGGCCCAGGTTGCGGCACTCCTCCTGGACGGCGGCGGCCACCTCGGCGCAGGGCACGCCGGTCGCCGGGTCCTGGAACGCCACCCCGAGCAGCAGCCCGCGCCCCTGCACCCGCCGCACGCTCGCGAGTCCGGCGAGTCCCCGCGTCAGGAGGCCGCGCAGCCCCTGCCCCGCCCGGGCCGCCCGCGTGGGCAGGTCGTGTTCCACGATGAAGTCGAGGGTCGCCACAGCCGCCGCCGTGGACAGCGGGTTGCCGCCGAAGGTCGAGATCGAAGGCATCGGCAGGCTCGACATCACCTCGCGCCGCCCGACGACCCCGCCCAGAGTGAGTCCACCGGCCGCGCCCTTGGCGAAGACCAACAGGTCCGGGTGGACGCCCTCGTCCCACTGGTGGCCCCAGAAGCGGCCGGTGCGCCCCCAGCCCGTCAGTACCTCGTCGCAGATCAGCAGCGCCCCGCGGTCGCGCAACACGTGAGCGTACGCGGCGAGTTGTCCCTCGGCGAGTGGTACGGACCCGGCCACGCCCTGGACGGGCTCGGCGATCAGGGCGGCGATGCCACGGCCGGGTGCGGCATCGATCAGATCCTCCAACTCCTGCACGCACAGCGCGACATGGTGCTGGTCATTCTCTCCGTGCTCCGGCGCGGCCGGGACGTGGTCGACGCACAGCGGCGAGAGGCCGGTCCCCTGCCAGCGCTTGTCGCCGCTCACTGCCACCGCCCCGAACGAGCGGCCGTGATAGCTGTCCCGGAGGGCGACGACGTGCCGACTGCGCTGGTACTCCGTCGCCAGGAGGAGGGCGGTCTCGACGGCTTCGGTGCCCGAGCAGGTGAAGAACACCACGGCGTCGTCGATCCCGGAGACGCGGGCGACGCGCTCCGCGAGTTCGACCTGGGAACGGATGAGGTAGAAGGTCGACGTGTGCAGGATGCCGGTGCGCAACTGCCGCTCCACGGCCTCCCGTACCGGTGCCGCGTCATATCCGAGCAGATTGGCGGCCACCCCGGAGTAGAAGTCCAGATAGTCGCGCCCGTCGCCGCCGCGTACGGTGCACCCGTGCCCGGAGACGAGCTCCAAGGGCTTGCGATAGGACAGGGGCGACCACGGGGGCAGGGCCGCCCGGTGCCGGTCGATGAGGCTGTGCGTGCTGATGGGTTCCTCCTCGGGGTTCAGTTGGCGGTCAAGGGGGCGACGGGCGGCGGGGCGCCGCAGGGCGGGCCCAGGGCGAACCCGCCCACGTGCGGGACGTCGTCGGTGGCGCCGCGCGGGAAGGGGGCGGTGGCTGACGGGCGGGGTGTGGCTCATCCGGCCGGGGTGGGTGATCAACCGGTCCGTCCGCCCGTCGAGACGCGCGTTCCAGGGGGCGAGACGTTCCGGGGCATGCTCGAAGGGGTCGTAGTGGCGAACGCCGACGGGAAGCCACGCGACGGCCCTGACCGGCACGTAGATCTCCAGGCCGTGCAGGCCGCCGCCGGAGGGCGAGGGCCGATGGGTCTGCTGATGGACGAGCGGCGGCGGATATCCCCGCACCCGCGCCGCCCGGTCGAGGAGCGAGGTGAGCCGGGACGCCGGAACCGGCCGGTCGGCGACGAACCGCGCGCTGCGCGTGCCTCGTGGTGGGCTGCCAACTGGTGCGGGGAGCAGGAGCGGGAGCCGCCTCGGGGAAGGGCCGCGGGAGGGGAGGGCGTGATGGCCCCCGCGTCCACCAGCTCGGCGAGCACCTCCCGCAGCCGCGGGAGCGCGGGCGCGTCGGGCCAGCGGGCTTGGAGCACCTCGGCGGCGCGGGCGCTGCCGAGCCGGGCGAGCACCCGCGGCCGGTCGGGTACTTCCCCGGGAAGGCAGGGCCAGGGGCGAACGAGCCCGTGCCTGGCGTCCAGCAGGACCGGGGTACCCTCGTCGCCCTGATCGTTCATTCTCAGCGAATGCCCGACGCGGGCCGGGCGGGAACTCGCGCACAGGGAATTCAACAGTAATCGGATGATGTGCGGCGGCATGATTCTCCAGTGCCTCGGCTCGGCCCGGACCGGTGCCGGGGCGGGCGCCTCAGTCGATGGACCGCTTGGCGCGGGCGTCGACGTTGTCGAGTACGGGGTAGGGGCGTGGGTAGGCCGCGCCGAGCCCGTAGGACCGGGCGAGCTGGTCGGCGAATGCCGCGGCGATGCGCAGTTCGCCGTTGGGGTTGGGGTGGGTGCCGTCCCAGGTGTGCTGGGCGGCGCGGAACTCCGCCGCGGTGTCGGCGACGTGCACGCCCTGCTCCTCCGCCACCCTGCGGATCTGTTCGTTGGTCGCCTCGACCAGCGCGGCGAAGCCGGGTTCGTCCAGGGCCTTGCGGGTCTCCAGGACGGTGCCGATGAGGATGCGGAGTTCCGGTGCCGCGGAGCGCGCGTTCTGGATGAACTCGCGCAGGTTTTCGGCGAACTGGGCGGGCTCCACGCCGTACCAGAAGAGGTCGTTGATGCCGAGCAGCGCGAGGAGGTACGCGGGCTCGTACTCGGCGACCTTGGCGTGGATCTCGTCCTTCTCCGTGAGGTAGGGGCGGCCCCACTGCGCGTCGTGGTCCCGGTCGAAGTCGGGGTCGGCGTAGGTGTCGTCGTCGTCCCCGACCTCCGCGGTACGGATGTTGTCCAGGGTGGCCTTGGGGCCGACGAGGTCTACGCTCACCTCGTGGTTCTTCAGGTGCTTCCAGAAGAAGTAGCGCCAGGTCCAGTCGCCGCTGCTGCCGTGGCTGATGGAGTCCCCGACGATCATGATGGGGATGTCCCCCTCGGGCGGCTTCCTCATGGTGTCTCCTCGCGTTCGGTGGGCATCGGCTGCCAGCCGTGCCCGGGGCGGTACCTACGGACGATGCGGGCCGGGACACCGGCGACCACGCAGTGGTCGGGGAAGGTGCCGCGGACGACCGCGCCGCCCGCCACCACGACGTTGCGGCCGAGCCGGGTGCCGGGCAGGACGATCGCGCCCGCACCGAGCCAGCAGCCGTCGCCGATGGTCACGGGGTTGTTGACGGGCCGCTGGACGCCGATGGGCGTGCTTGGGTCGTCGAAGGTGTGGTTCTGGTCGGTGATGTACGAGTACGGGGCGATGAAGACGTCGTCGCCGATCCGCACCGAGCGGTGGCCCACGATGTGGGCGCCGCGGCCGATGGAACACCGCCGGCCGATCTCGACGATCGGATCGGGCCCCAGTTCCTGGCCGGGCACGAACCCGGCCGAGATGCTGACGCCGACACCCACCAGGGTGTCGTCGTCGATCGTGATGCACCGCTCGCCGAAGATCGCCCCCGGCGGAAAGGCGAGACAGGCCCCTTCGCCCAGATGCGCGAAGCGGAATCGTGCCGGACGGGACGCCGTGACACGGCCCCATTCCCCGGCCGCCGCCCACAGACGCTGAACGGCGCCGCAGACCATCCGGCGCAGCCATTCCACGGGGTCCACGAGGCCTCCTCGGTGTGGGGTGGGTGGTCCTGCGGATTCGGCCGTCGGCACGTCATGGCTGCACGTGCCGGGCCTCGAACCGGCCGCTTCCCAGGGCCAGCTCGAAGGAGACCTGCTGGCCCTCGGAAATGACCTTGAGGTCGCCGTCGAAGTCCTCGCGTTTCACGAAGACGGTGTCCTGCTGACCGAACGGAACGATGAATCCGTAGCCGCCCTCCCGGTTGAAGTACTGGACGAGTCCTTTGCACCGCTCCATGGCGAATGCATCTCCTTCTGTGCCTGTCGAGGTGAGCACCCGTTCACCTGCCGCGCAGGGCCAGGAACGGGTCGGGGGTGATGGCCATGCCGCGGCCGAACGGCGCGTCCATGTCCCAGATGAGGAAGAGCAGGAAGGCGAAGAGCGCGCAATAGAGCATCGCCACTGTCAGTTCGCGTGCCGTGCGCCGGATCTGCAACGCGAAAACCATGCCGATCGAGACCACGGCACCGACGATCAGCCCGAACCAGACCACCGGCGGCATCGTGGGCTGGGCTGATTCGCCCCGGTTGGTGCGGGCCTCGTCGGCGAGGGCGATCTGATCGGCCATTGGGGTGTACGCCTGGCCTTGCAGTTCGTCGCGCGGCTCGCTCCGCAGGACCGCGGTGCGCACCTTGCCGAAGAGCTGGTCCCCCCGGTCGGTGAGCTGCCCCTTGGCGGCCATCTCGGGCCATTCCTTGTCCGCGACGTACGCGGCGTACGCATCGATGCTCCGCCGGATCCGCTCGCGGTCGGCGGCCGGGAACACCTGCGCCCGTTCGGCGACTTCGTGCAGCGCCTGGCTCTCGTTCTGGACGACGGTCTGGGCCTCGTTGCGCGCCTCCCAGGCGCCCGCGATGGCGAGGCCGAGGACGATGGCGTACACCACCCCGATCATCATCGTCATGTACTCAATGACATCGGGCGTCTGTGAGGGGTCGTCATCCGCTCTCACCCGGCGCTGGACGAGCCCGGTGATGACGTAGATGACCGTGCCGGTCGCGGCCATGACGATGATCAGCCTGAGCCAATAGGGCATGACTGTCTCCCTTGTGAACTGGGCATCGGAAAGGCGAGTTGCGTGAAGGTGAGCCGGGAGCCGGGAGCCGGGGGACGCGGAGCGGCGTCTCAGCCGTTCCCGCCGCCACTGCTGCGGCCGGAGCCCCGGGAGAGCGCGGCCGCTGCCAGCACGGCGGGCGCCAGGAGCAGCAGCGCCTTCATGGTGAGCGGCTGCCCCTCGGGCTTCTTGTCCGACGGAGGGCCCGCGTAGGCGCGCGGCACAGTGCGGCTCGGTGAGGGCGATGCGGGCGGCGGGGACGAGGAGGGCTCGGGCGCCGGGGTGCTCGGGTCGGGCGGGGGTGGTATCGAGGGCGGCGGTGGGGGAGCGGGCGGGGTGGTCACGGGGGTGGCGGTGGCGTGGGCCGGGGCGGTGGTGCCGGGCGAGGCGGTGGGGGAGCGGGGGCGGACGACCGGCAGGCCCGGCGCACCGCTTCCCCGACGTCGCCCTCACGCGCGAGGCGCCCCAGCTCCTTCATGTCGAGATCGGCGCCCGCGTAGGCGCAGGCCTCGTCGCGCTGCCGGGCGTCGGCCGCGGGCGCCAGGCCGGGCAGCCAGCACACGAGGGCGCAGCCCACGCCCACGAGTGCGGCCGTGAGCACCGCCCCGGAGCGGCCCTGCCGCGTGGCCCGTACGCCGTGGGCGCCGCTCTCGTGGTCTTGGCGGGACGGCGCCGGTGCTCGGCGCGACGGCCTCATGTGGACGACCGCTCCTCGGCCGTCTTGCGCGCCTTCGGGGACTTGGCGGGCCCAGGAGTCTTCTTGGCCCTGGCGGGCTTGCCGCCGGACCGGGCAGGCGTGCGGTTCGAAGGGTCAGCCATGCCGTTCGGGCGGGAAGCCGTCCCGTCCGAAGAGGCAGACGTGACACTCTGCCGGGACGACTGCTGCCGCGGCACCGACTTGGCCTTCTGCCGCAACAGATCCGCGATGTCACTGTGCCCCTCGCGTTCCGCGTCCTGCTGAGGCGTGCCGTTCCACCGGTCGACGGGCGCGGGGTCGACCTCATGCGAGAGGAGGAACCGGACCGCGTCGGTCCGTCCCTCCGAAGCCGCCAGGTGCAGCGCCGTACGGCCGTCGTAGTCGGCGGCACCGAGATCCGTGCCGGAGGCCGCGAGGCGACGCACCTCGTCCAGGTCGCCCTGTCCCGCGGCCCAGCACAGCGCGACGACGCTCTCCACCGAGCTCTGGTTGCGGCGCTTGCGGGGGTCCTTGCGGGCGGCCTTGGTCTCGACGGCGGCGTGCGGATGCACTTGGTAGGTGTCGACGAGCTTGCGGCAGAACTCGATGCCGCGCACCGTGTTGCCCAGTTCGTCGAGCCGGGGCGACCACACGCAGATGCCCATGAGCTGCGGGATCACGACCATCAGCGCACCGGAGACACCGCTCTTGGCCGGTAGTCCGATGGTGAAGGCGAACTCGCCGGAGAAGTCGTACATCCCGCACGAGGTCATCAGCGACAGACAGTGCTGGACCGTCTGCTCGCTGAACACCCGGTCACCGGTGAGCGGGCAGACGCCGCCGTTGGCGAGGGTGCCCGCGACGATGCCCAGCATCTCGGCGTCGAGCTCGATCGAGCAGCACTGGAAGTAGAACTCCAGGGTCTCCTTGAGGTCGGTGCCCTCGGGAAAGGCCCTGCTCTCCCGCATCGAGTAGCCCAGCGCGAAGTTGCGGTCAGCGGTCTGCCGCTCGGACAGGTACACGGCGTTGTTGAAGCCGGTCCTGCGGCCACCGGCCAGCCGCTGCCAGGTCTGCGCGACGTGGTCGAACCGGTCGGCGAGCGATTCTCCCGGGTGGATCAGCGCGCAGCTCATGATGGCGCCCGCGTTGATCATCGGGTTGTGCGGACGCCCGATGCGGTTGAGGGTCAGCTCGTTGAAGCTCTGGCCGCTCGGTTCACGGCCCACGTGCTGGTGGGTGGGCTCGACGCCGTGGTCCTCCAGGGCCAGGCAGTAGCTGATGGTCTTGGAGACCGACTGCACACAGAACGGGACGCAGGTGTCCCCGACCGCATGGCGCTGGCCGTCCACCGTGCAGACGGAGAGGGCGAATTGCTCGGGATCGACGCGCGCCAGCTGCGGAATGTATCCCGCGACCTGCCCCTCGCGGACGGGCAGGATCTCCTGGTACATCCGGTCGATGTCGGCGGTGAACCCTTCGAAGTCCGGCACCGCGAGGTTCCCGCGCATGGCCCGCTGGATGAGTCCGCTGTGCTGTTTGACGAGCGAGACGAATTCGTCGAATTCCATCTCGCGTTCGTTCTCGCCGTCCTCGGTCGCGGCCAGGATTCCCGCAAGGCGGGGGTCGTCCTCCCTGATCCCCATCACCGCCAGATGGGTGAGGAGTTCGTTCCGCGAGAGGGTGCCGCTCTTGTCGTCGTCGAACGCGTCGAAGAGGGCCTGATAGGCCGCGGTGTACGCGTCGGTGTCGGCGGATGGTCCCGAGCCGGGCTCGGTGGCTTCCTCATCGGTGATCGTTCGCACGTAATTCGTCCTCTCCTGAGACCGGTGGACGGGCTCTTGGCTATTCGCCTGACCAGATTCAGTCGCGCCATGCCCGCAAGTGCCGCCATGTGGGTGACGCGCACAGATTGAGTCGGAATCAGAAGGCGTACGACGGCGCTCCGCTTGGCGGGCGGAATCCACCGCGCACAAGGATCAGTACCATCCGCTGTACGGGTGGCAATGGGAGTGCTTCCGGTGTGGTCCTCGAAGTCAAGGACAGGCGTACCTGTGGCGTCTTAACTCGCCGACACATCACATGGATTGGGGCACGATGAAGTTCACTCTTCGCGTGTACGCGAGTCGTCGGCGTGTGCTCGCGGGCGCGTGCGCGCCCTCACCGAATCGCGCGGCTTCACGGTCGTCGTGATGTCAGCGATCCTGGGGAACGCCGTCCTTCTCGGCCTGGAGACATACTCCGGATTCGCCGAACGCTGGCATGCCCAACTGCACTTTCTGGAGGGCGGATTTCTCGCGGTCTTCACGGCCGAGGTCGTGCTGCGGATACTCGCCCACGCGGACCGTCCGCGGTTCTTCTTCCGCAACCCGTGGAACGTGTTCGACGCGGCCGTGGTGCTTTGCGCCTTCCTGCCCGTCCTCGGCGACAACACCACGCTCTTGCGCCTCCTGCGGCTGTTGCGGGTCCTGCGGACCGCCCGCTTCCTGCCCCAACTCCGTGTCATCGTCACGGCGTTGGGCAAGAGCGCGCCGGGCACCATCAGCTTCCTCGTGGTCGGCACGCTGCTGCTCTACGTGTACGCGATGGTGGGCTGGCTCTGCTTCGCCACCGCCGACCCCGCGCACTACGGATCGATCGGCAGGGCGGCGCTCACGTTGTTCATCCTCATGACGCTCGACGGTCTCGGTGAGGCGGTCCGCGCCGGACTCGACATCTCGCCGTGGTCCTTCGCCTACTACGCCTCGTACGTGCTGCTCAGCTCGTTCCTGCTGGTGAACCTGCTGATCGGCGTGGTCATCAACTCCCTCGACCAGGCCAGGGACTCTGAGCTGGAGAGGGGCTCCCAGGGCGAGTGCGGGCGCGAGCCCGATCGGGACCTCGCCCCCGATGCGGCCGACATCCAGGACCGGATCACCGCTGCCCGGCGGGCCCTGGACGACGCCGAGCGCCTCGTCCTGGAGAGCCTGCCGCGGCAGAAGGCCCGTGACGCACCGACGAACCGCTGACCGCCCCAGCCGGTGCGAGGGCACGGCCAGCCACCGCCTCAGCTCTTGCGCAGCCGTTCCGGCTGGGCCGGCACCAGCGGCAGCTGCTGTTCCAGTTGGTCGAGGCCCGCGCGCAGGGCGGCGATGCTCTCGTGGATCGCCGCGGGGTCCGGCTTCGGCGCCTGTGACGCGTTGAACGTTTCTTCGGAGACCCGAGCCTGGTCGAGGGAGTTGATCACCACGCCGATCAGCAGGTTCACCAAGAGGAACGAGCTGAGCAGTACGTACGAGGCGTAGTAGGCGAAGGACCACGGCGAGATGTCGAGTCCGGCGCGGACCGCCTCACCGAGACCGTCGAGCGTCATCAGGACGAAGAGGGTGATCACCGCGCGGCCCAGCGAGCCGTAGTGCTCCGGGTCGGCGGTGGCGAAGCAGGTCCAGCCGATCATGGCGTACAGATAGAGCACGAGTGAGCCGACCAGCAGGAAACTCGCCATGCCCGGCAGGCTCTTGCCGATGGCGTTGAGGATGATGCGGAGCTGGGGCAGGAAGCGCGCCGTGCGGATCACCCGGGCCAGCCGGAGCAGCCGCAGCACGGTGGAGTCCTGGCCGATGCCGGGCGTGAAGGCGCACAGCACGACGAGGGCGTCGAAGATGTTCCAGGGATTGCGGAAGAAGTCCGATGGGCGGTCCGCGTGGGCCAGGGCCCTGACGAGGATTTCCAGTGCGAAGAGTCCGAGCAGGACGTGTTCCACGATCCCGAGGGGCGTGGCCCAGCGGTGCGCGAACCCGGCGTAGGTCTCCACCCCCAGCAGTACCGCGTTCAGGGCGATGGCGCACATGGCCGTGTGGGAGAACCACGGTGCCTGGGTGAGGGAGTGCACGCGCTGTGCCACCAAGTGCTGCCGACCGGATGGGGTTTGGACGCCGGGCGTCATGTGCGGATGTCACTCCTCGCGTAGGTGCGGCCGATTTCCAGGGTTCCGCGATCACATATCCGAGGAACGCGCGGCACACACCGGGACGATCAAGGAGCCCTTCTTGCGGGGGACGGGGTGAACAGGTGCGCCAACTCCTCCGGGGTGCGCGGCGCCTCCTCCGTGGCGGGCAGCAGGCCCTGGCGGTGCAGCAGCTCCCGGACGGCGATGCCCCACGGCAGCTGGAGCCCCGCCCCGGCCAGGAGCTCCCGGTGGGCGAGCTGCTCCGCGACCGGGCCTGTGCGCACGCCCGACGGGGTGAGCAGCGCGGCGTCGTCGGCCCAGCGCAGCGCCAGGTCCACGTCGTGGGTCGCCATGACCACCGTCGTCCCCGCGTCGCGCAGCCGCCCCAGCGTGTCGAGGAGCCGTTCCTGTCCGTCGGGGTCGAGGCCCGCGGTCGGCTCGTCGAGGATCAGCACGCGGGGGCGCATCGCGACGGCGCCCGCGATGGCGGTGCGCTTGCGCTGGCCGTAGGAGAGGAGATGGGTGGGGCGGTCCGCGAGCGCGGTGATGTCGAGCGCGGCGAGCGCCTCGGCGACGCGTGCGCGGACCTCCGCGTCGGGCAGCCCCAGGTTCAACGGGCCGAAGGACACGTCCTGTTCGACCGAAGCGGCGAAGAGCTGGTCGTCGGGATCCTGCACGACCAGCTGGACGGTGGTGCGCAGCCGCGTCAGACCCTTGCGGTCGTACGACACGGGGACGCCCTGGAGCGTCAGGCCGCCCGCCGCCGGGCGAAGGCCGCCGCTGAGCAGCCGCATGAGCGTGGTCTTGCCGCTGCCGTTGCGGCCGAGCAGTGCGAGCGCACGGCCCGCCACGACGTCGAAGTCCAGGCCGCTGAGGACGGTGGGCCCCTCCTCGTAGGCGTAGGAGACGCCGCGCAGCGCGACCAGGGACGCGGCGCCCGGTGCGTCGGGGGAGCTCGCGCGAGGAGCGCTGGGCTCGCTCATGGAAGAAGCCTTTCCAGTACGAGGGTGAGTGCCGCCAGCGCCACGAGCAGGACGGCGCTCGCGGCCACGAAGCGCCGTGAGACGCGGGCCTCGGGCACCAGTACGCGCAGGGTGCCGTCGTAGCCGCGCCCCGCGAGCCCGGCCTGCAGACGGCCCGCCCGGTCGAAGGCCCGCACGAACGCGGTGGCGCCGAGACCGCCGAGCGAACGCCAGGTGGCGGCCCGTGTGGTGTGGCCGAGGCGGGCCGCCTGCGCCTGCCGGATCCGGCCCATGGAGTCCAGGAGCAGGAAGCTCATCCGGTACGTCACGAGCGCCACGTCGACGACCGGCGCGGGCACCCCGGCCTTGACCAGGCGGGGCAGCAGGTCCGACATGGGCGTGGTGAACGCGAACAGGAGCACCCCGAGCGAGGCCGCAGAGGTCCGCAGGAGCAGCCCGCCCGCGCGCGCCGGGCCGCCGTCGGCGAGCGTGACGAACCCGTCGGGCCCGCCGACCTGGACGAGCAGGGTCACGGCGCCGGTGACGCAGAAGCCGAGCGGCACGCGGTAGGCACGCCACAGTTTGCGCGGCGGCACACCGGCCGGGCCGAGCAGCACGGCGAGCGCGGCGGTCAGGACGAGGACGGCGCCGGGCCAGGGCGGCAGCGAGATGGCGAGCACGGTGAGGCCGAGCCCGAGCACGGCCTTGTCCACGGGATGGCGGCGGCGCCAGCGACTGCTGTGCGCCGCCGCGTCGATGGGCAGCACGCGGGGTCAGACCTCTTCGGTCTCGGGGCGCGCGCCCTCCGCGTCGTCCTGCGCGCGCACGCGCTCCGCGCCCTGGCGACGCCCCCTGCGCAGCCCGAAGTAGTACGCGAGCACGCCCGCGCCGAGGGCCGCCTGCAGCGCGAACAGCGCCGATTCGACCTCCCCGGAGGGCGGCTCGTACAGGGGCGAGAACCAGGGCTTGTAGTCCGGCTTGATCTCGGTGATCGCCGACTCGGCCTGCGCGTCGGCACCGGCGAACGGCTCTTCCTTGTCGTCGCCGAGGCCGAGTGCCAGGGGCAGCACCGCGAGCGCGGCGACGATGAGGAGCAGCAGCGTATTGATCTTCGCGTTCCGGTTCATCAGGCACCGGCCCCCGTCTTCTCCGTCTTGATCACGGCACTCTCCGCACCGGCCTTGCGCTGAAGCAGGACGCCGAGCCGGGTGAGTTCGCCCTTGCTGGACTGCACGAGCAGCCGCATCACCACGACGGTGAGCAGGCCCTCGCTGACGGCCAGCGGGATCTGCGTGACGGCGAAGATGCCGCCGAACTTGCCGAGCGCGCCGAAGAATCCGCTGCTGGGGTCGGGGAAGGCCAGGGCCAGCTGGACACTGGTGACGCAGTACGTGGAGAGGTCGGCGACGAAGGCGCCGAAGAACACGGCGACCATCAGCGGCACGTCGTACCGCTTGAGGAGCCGGTAGACGGCGTATCCGGCCCAGGGCCCGACGATCGCCATCGAGAAGACGTTGGCCCCGAGCGTGGTGAGCCCGCCGTGGGCGAGCAGCAGGGCCTGGAACAGCAGCGTGATGGTGCCGAGCACGGTCATGATCGGCGGCCGGAACAAGATGGCGCCGAGCCCGGTCCCCGTCGGGTGCGAACAACTGCCCGTCACCGAGGGGATCTTCAGGGCGGAGAGGACGAAAGTGAAGGCTCCGGAGGCACCGAGGAGCAGGGTGCTCTCCGGTGTTCCTTGACTTCACGGGTCAGGGAACGGACTCCGTGGACGACGAACGGCGCGGACGCTACGCCCCAGGCGATCGCGTGCGCCGGTGGGAGGAAACCCTCGGCTATGTGCATGGCTCGGCAGACCCTCTCCAGCACCTCGTGGATGGACAACGCGCCTTGGCCGGTCTCCTGGCTGACGGGTCGTACCGACCGGACTCCGCCTTCCCGGGGGCTTGCGCACCCAGTGGCTGCCGCGAGGGCTGGAGCCGGACTTCCCGATCACAGTGGCGAGGGCCGCACCGGCATCACACCGGATTTCCCGTTCACCAAGGCGTCGTGACAGTAGTCCGCAACTGATCAAACTGACAACCTGCGCATGGGGAGCGGCGGAGGCGCGCGCCAGCGCACGCCCGCACGTCGTACGCCCCGTGAGCGGGGCGGCACCTTCATGCCTTCCTGCCGTATCCCGTCGCGGACCTTCCGGCGGAGCACCAGGTCTCGCATGCTGATGTCATGCGTCAGGGTGTGGCAGCCGTCGGCAGCGTGGTCTTCTTCGTGGTGGCACCGGGGGTGGTGACCGGCGTGGTGCCGTGGTGGCTCTCGGACGCCTGGTCGGCCGGCGGTTCCTGGAACTGGTCGGTGGGCGCGCTCGGTTGGGCCCTGCTGCTCGGCTCGGCGGCGCTCCTCGTGCACTCCTTCGGCCGTTTCGTGGCGCAGGGCCTTGGTACGCCCGCTCCGGTGGCGCCCACGGAACGCCTGGTGATCACCGGCGCCTACCGCTACGTGCGCAACCCGATGTACGTGGCGGTCGTCGCGCTCATCCTGGCCCAGGGCCTGGTCCTCGCGCGGCCCCTGCTGCTCGGCTACGGCCTGGTGGCGTGGGCGGTGATGGCCACGTTCGTCCGCGCCTATGAAGAGCCCACGCTGCGGCGGCAGTTCGGAGCGGAGTACGAGGTGTACCAGGGCGTGGTGCGGGCGTGGATCCCCGGACTGCGGGCGTACGAACCGGCGGCCCGCCCGGCGGACGGCCGCTAGCCGGCGCCGCCGGTCATGCGGCGGGCAGCCGCGTGTCGACGTCGAGGAGCGCGAGGAACGCGGCGGCCGCGGGGGACGGGGCGGCGCGGCTCCAGACGAGGCGTTCCACCCGGACGGGACCGTTGGTGAGGGGCACGCCGCGCAGGCCGTGGAGTCCGGCGGCGAACAGTTCGGGCAGCAGGGCGATGCCGAGTCCGTTGCGGACCATCCGGGCCATGAGCTCCACGCCGGACACCTCGAAGGCGACCTCACGGCGCAGGCCCGCCGCCGCGAAGGCCGCGTCCGACTGGGCGCGGGCCGCGCTGCCGTCGGCGAAGTCCACGAACAGTTCGCCGGCGAGCGCGCCGAGGTCCACCCTGTCCCGCGTGGCGAGGGGGTGGTCGGGGGCGACCACGGCGACGTGCCGCCCCAGGGCGAGCTCCCGGTCGCGGACGCCCTGGGTGCGGAACCCGGGCGGCACCCCGAGGAACGCCGCGTCCAGGGCGCCGTCCCGCACCTGCCCGACGAGCCGTTCGCTGGCCCCGGCCCGTAGGTGGATCCGGACCTGGGGGTAGCGCCTGCGGAAGTCCCCGAGGATCGCGGGGAGATCGACGGCCGTCACGGTGGGGATCGAGCCGACGGTCAGCGTGCCGCGTATCTGGCCGGAGGCCGCCGCGACCTCCGCGCGGGCCCGTTCGGCCGCCTCCAGGGCCTGGCGGGCCGCGGGCAGGAAGGCCTCTCCCGCTGCGGTGAGCCGCACCCGGCGGCTGGTCCGCTCGAACAGCCTGGCGCCCAGCTCCTTTTCGAGACGCGCCACCTGGTGGCTGAGCGCGGACTGGACGACGTGACACCGCTCGGCGGCCCGGGTGAAGCCACCGGTCTCGGCCACGGCGACGACGTAGCGCATCTGCTGGAGGTCCATTGATCCATCGTGGAACACGATGGATCCCGATGACAAGCATGTGTTGGACCGATGGATGCCTGCTCGGCGATGCTGAACGCACCCGGCGGGCGCGGCACTCGGCGCCCCCGCTCCTACCTCGTGGAGACACCTCATGCGCGTGATCGCCTTCGACCACCTCGTCCTGAACGTCGCCGACATCGAGCGTTCCCTCGACTTCTACACCGGCCCGCTGGGCCTCGAACCGGTGCGCGTCGACGAGTGGCGGGAGGGCAAGGTCCCCTTCCCGTCCGTGCGGGTCAGCTCGACCACCATCATCGACCTCGTGGTGGGGCCCGACGGGCAGCGGCAGGGGTCCAACGTCGACCACATCTGCCTGGTCGTGGAGCCGCTCGACTGGCAGGAGGTCATCGAATCGGGCGTCTTCACGGTCCTGGACGGTCCCGGCGAGCGCTTCGGCGCCAGGGGTACGGCGCTCTCCCTCTACGTGCGGGACCCGGACGGCAACACCGTGGAGCTGCGCTGGTATCCGGCGGCGGGCTGAACGTCCTGACGCACCCGTCACTCCCGTTCCCTCAGGTTGTCCAGGTAAGTTGCCCAGAGCTCGCTCCTGGCGATTTCCGCCGAAGAGGGATGCTGTGCGGCTCCGGATCGCTTGCTTCTACAAGACTGTAGAGTTCCGGCATTCGACTCGATCGGGTGATCTGTGATGCCGCGCGACAGTCGTGTGACGGGTGAGATCTGGAGGTTCGCGGGTGGGTGGACTGGCGCACGCAGACGCGGTCAGGGCCGGGACGGTTCGAGGGCGGTCCGCAGCGCGGTTCGCGGGGTGGCTCGCGGGGCGGTCCCAAGCCCGGCTCGGCCCGGCTGACGAGGCGGGACGGATCCTGCTCTGGGTCGCGGCCTCGTTCTCGGTACTGATCCTCGCGGTGGCCGGGATCGGCGCGTGGATATACACGGATCTCGACAACAACATCCACGCGGCGGACGTCGACAACAAGCTCGGCGGTGACCGCCCCGAGAACCTCAGCCCGGGCTCGAAGAACATCCTGGTCGTCGGCTCGGACAGCCGCGACGGCGCCAACGCCAAGTACGGCAAGAACCTGACGACCATGCAGTCGGACACGCTGATGGTCGTGCACATCCCCGCCGACCGGAAGTGGGCCACCGTCGTCTCCTTCCCGCGCGACTCCTGGGTCCAGATCCCCGCCTGCGACAAGGGCGACGGCAGCACGGCCGCCACCCACCACTTCAAGATCAACGAGGCGTTCTCGATCGGCGGGAGCACCGGCGAGGTCGCGAGCGCGGCCGCCTGCACCATAAAGACCATCGAGGCGCGCACCGGCCTGCGCATGGACCACTTCATGTCCGTCGACTTCCAGGGCTTCAAGGCATGGTCAATGCCCTCGACGGCATCGAGGTCTGCCCCGAGCAGGCGATCCACGACAAGAAGGCCCACCTCGACATGGACGCGGGCTGCCAGACGGTCAAGGACGAGAAGGCGCTGGGCTACGTACGCACGCGCTACAGCGTCGGCGACGGCTCGGACCTCGGACGCATCGGCCGCCAGCAGGAGTTCATGGACGCGCTGGCCTCGAAGGCCCAGTCCAAGCTCACCAGCCCCAAGTCCCTCTACGACTTCCTGCAGTCCGCCACCAAGTCCCTCACCACGGACAAGCCCCTGGCGGGCATCAAGCCGCTCTACGGCCTCGCCTCCGAACTCAAGGGCATCCCCGAGGACCGGCTGACCTTCCTCACCGTGCCGAACTACCCGCGTGAGGCCGACGTGCCCACCGACAAGGCGAACGTGTCGTGGCAGTTCCCGCAGGCCGCCGACCTGTTCACCTCCCTGGCCACGGACAAGGAGGTCGGGAAGGACAGGAAGAAGGCGCTGGAGAAGTCCGCGAAGGAGCCGGTCTACGCGTCGACGGTGAGCGTGCGCGTCCTCAACGGCACCGGTGAGGGAGGCCGCGCGGCCAAGGTCGCCGAGCAGCTCCGCGACGCGGGCTTCAAGGTCGAATCCACCGGCAACGCGCCCGCCGATTCCCGTACGACCACGATCGGCTACCCCGAGGGCGCCAAGAGCCGGGCCGATGTGCTGGCCTCGCGCCTGCCCGGGGTGCGCGCCACCGCACAGGCCGCGGATTCCGCCGCCGCGCCCGGCGTCGTGACGCTCACGGTGGGCAAGGAGTTCGACGGCTTGCGGTGACCGCGCCCGGCGGGGGGGGGGGAATCCGCCGACACAACCTCCAAATGCGACGACGCACATGCCACACTCCTTGGCTGATCAGCCAAGCATCAGCCAGGTACCTATGAGATTGACCGTGGCAGATGCAAGATGGGACATGTTGTTCGGGGCGCGGATGACGGCGCCCCGGCAGGCCCACCAGGCGAGGTCTCCCATGGTCATGCGCACTCACGACGGCAGCGCCGGCGACGTCGACTACGGCTCCCTCGGACCCGGCTACGCGACCTATCGCCGCCCCGACGAGCGCATCGCCCACGTCATCGCCCAGGCACTCGGCGACGCCCGCTCCGTCCTCAACGTCGGCGCGGGCACCGGGTCGTACGAGACCGAGGCGCACGCGATCACCGCCGTCGAGCCGTCACTGGCCATGCGGGCCATGCGCCCGGCCCGGCTCGCCACCGCGATCGACGCCGTCGCCGAGGACCTGCCCTTCGCCGACGTGGAGTTCGACGCGTCGATGACCCTCTTCAGCGTCCACCAGTGGTCCGACGCCGCGGCCGGACTGCGCGAGATGCGACGCGTCACGCGCGGCCCCGTCGCCGTACTGACCTGCGACCCCGCGCGCGTGCGGGACTTCTGGCTCTACGAGTACGCCCCGGACGTCCTGGAGACCGAGGCCCGCCGCTACCCGCCCCTGCGCCTGCTCACCGCCGCGCTCGGCGGCACCACCACGGTCGAGTCCGTCCCCATCCCGCTGGACTGCACCGACGGCTTCAACGAGGCGTACTACGGCCGCCCCGAACTCCTCCTCGACCCCGCGGCCCGCCAGGCCTGCTCGGCCTGGAGCTTCGTCGACGACCGCGCCCGCCAGGACTTCGACACCTCCCTGCGCCGCGCCCTGGGATCGGGCGCCTGGGACGACGCCTTCGGCCACCTGCGCGGCCGGCCGACCTACGACGGGTCGCTCGTCCTCCTGCGCGCCACCCCCTGACCCGGCGCGGCCCGGGATAATTCGGTCGCCTCCGCCCGGACTTTCCGGTGAACTGAACGCCGCACCGAGTCCAGGACCGATCGATGGCCTTCTTCCGAGAGGAAGCCGTGATGCCCGGTACCGCTCCGCAGCAGCAGCCGTCCCACTCCCCGTCCGATCCGGTGGTCCGCACCGCGGCGGGAGCGCTGCGCGGCAGCAGAGAGGGCGGCGTGGCCGTCTTCCGGGGAATCCCGTACGCCGAACCGCCCGTGGGAGCGCTGCGGTTCGCCGCGCCGAGGGCGGTGCGCGGTTGGGCGGGGACACGCGACGCGGCCGCGTTCGGGCCGCCTCCGCCGCAGGCCGGGGTGTTCGGGATGGACGCGCTCGCGCGGGCGTCGGCGGGCGACGACTGGCTGACGGTCAACGTCTGGTCGCCCGACGCGGCGCCCGGCGCGGGACTGCCGGTCCTCGTGTGGATCCAGGGCGGCGCGTACGTGATCGGCATGTCCGGGCTGCCCGAGTACGACGGCGGTCGCCTGGCGCGCGAGGGCGGCGTCGTCGTGGTGACGTTCAACTACCGCGTGGGCATCGAGGGTTTCGCCCGTATCGAAGGCGCACCGGACAACCGCGGCCTGCTCGATCAGGTCGCCGCGCTGGAGTGGGTCCGTGACCACATCCGGGCGTTCGGCGGGGACCCGGCCCAGGTCACGGTCTTCGGGCAGTCGGCGGGCGGCGGTTCGATCGCCGCGCTGCTCGCGATGGGGCACGGGGGCGGGCTCTTCCGCGGGGCCGTCGCCCAGAGCGTGCCGGGCACGTTCTTCACGCCGGAACTCGCCGCGGACATCGCCGGGGCCTGTGCGGCCGAGCTGGGGCTCCGGCCCTCGACCGGCGATCTGTCGGCCGTGGACCCGGCGGCGCTCGCCGCCGCGGGGGACGCGCTCACCGCCAAGCTCGGCCAGTGGGTGGGGCGTTGGGGACAACCGGCGTACCGGACGATCCCGTTCGCGCCCGTCGTCGACGGTGACGTCCTGCCCGCCACGCCCTGGCAGGCGCTTGCCGCGGGTGCGGGCCGGGACGTCGCGCTCATCGTCGGCCACACACGCGACGAGCAGCGGCTGTTCACCGTGGTGGAGGGGCTGCTCGGCGAGGTGAGCGACGAGCGGGCCGCGTCCGCCCTGGAGGCCCTCGCGCCAGGACCGGACGGCCCGCGACGCTACCGGGAGGCGTTCGCGGCGGCGGGCCCTCAGGAGCTGTACGAACTGGTCAACTCCGACTGGCTGTTCCGCATGCCGTCGCTCCATCTCGCGCGGGCCCAGACCGAGGGCGGCGGCCGCGCCCACCTGTTCGAGCTGAGCTGGCCCGCACCGGGCATGGACGGCATCTTCGGTGCCTGCCACGGCCTCGACGTACCGCTCGTCTTCGGCAACCTCGCCCACGGCCAGACCGCCGCACTGCTCGGCGAGGCATCCCCGGCGGCGGCGGAACTGTCGGCGCGCATGCGCCACGCGTGGACGGCCTTCGCCGCCCACGGCGATCCGGGATGGCCTCCGTACGACACGACGCGGCACCCGACCCGCCTCTTCGACGCGCCTCCGACCGTCGCCCCCTACCCGGAGGAGGCATCGCGGCTGCTGTGGCAGGAACACGACTTCGAGGCGCTGCCACTGATCACACCCTGACCACGCGTCACATCTATCCCTCCCGTACCGGCGCCCAGTAGCGTGCTCTTCCGCCGCGACCGTCGTGCTTGGGAGGCTGAGGGCCAGTGATCGTGCTCGGTTACAACGGGTTCACCAGGGGCGCGGAGCTCTTCGGACGGCTCTACGGGGCGACCGGCGTCGGCCGCAACCTCCTGGTGGGGCACGACGCGGCGGCGGCCCTGGTGATCGACGGCGAGGTGGTCGCCGCGGTCGAGGAGGAGCGGCTGAGCCGGGTCAAGAAGACCTCCGACTTTCCGGCGCAGGCGATCCGCTGGTGCCTGGACTCCGCCGGTGTCGATCTCGACCAGGTGGACGTCTTCGCCTTCCCCTGGCGCTTCTCGTCGGCCGTCGCCGAGGAGATGATCGCGAAGATATGTGACGCCGAGCTGCCGGTCGCGGCGAAGTTCGACTCGCTGCGGCGCACGGGCGAGCTGTACACCGGCATGCTCGCCAGGGACGCGGTGTACAGCGACTTCGTGCAGCGCACGGGGTACCGCCTCGACCCGAACAAGCTCGCCCTGGTGCCCCACCACCTGGCCCACCTGATGTGCGGCGCCTACCTGGCGGGCGGGGGCGATGCCGCGTTCCTGGTGAGCGACGGCCGGGCGGAGACCCTGTCGGCCGTCATGGGCGAGCTGCGCGACGGCGTGGTCAAGCGCTTCGACGAGGGCACCGTCGACATGGCGAGCTCGCTCGGCGTGGCCTACGGCAGGATCACCCGCTACCTGGGCTTCGTGCCGAACAACGACGAGTACAAGGTGATGGGCCTGGCCGCGTACGGTCCGCCGCCCCAGCACAACCCGCTGCTCGAACGCGTCGTGCGGCTGCACGAGGGCGGCTCGTACACGATCTCCGTGCCCCCGGACGTCCAGGAGTACTGCGCCCTGTTCGACGGCATCTTCGGCGGCGACAGCGAGAAGCGCGAGGAGTTCGACTTCCGGGTCAAGGTCGCGGGTCTCGCCCAGCACATGGTCGAGGCCGTCACCGCCCATCAGCTGCGGGCGCTGACCGCGGTCTCCGGCCTGGACACCTTGCTCTTCGAGGGCGGACTCGCCCTGAACTGCGTGGCCAATACGAAGATGCTGGAGAGGTCGTCGTTCACCGACATGGAGGTGAGCTTCGGGGCCAGCGACCCGGGCGTCGCCATCGGCGCCGCCGTGTACACCGCGGGCCTCAGGAACCGTCCCGCCGACGCGGTCACCACCCCCTACCTCGGACCCTCGTACGGCGAAGGGCGCATCCTCGACGCCCTGGAGGCATACGGCGACCGCGTGGAGTGGCAGCGGGAGCCCGACGCCGCGTCCGTCGCCGGGCGGACGGCGGAACTGCTCGCGGAGAAGAACGTCGTGGGCTGGTTCCAGGGCCGCGCCGAGTTCGGGCCGCGCGCCCTGGGCAGCCGCAGCATCCTCGCCAGCCCGGCCTTCCCCGACATCAAGGACATCATCAACCTCCGGGTCAAACACCGGGAGCCGTTCCGCCCGTTCGCGCCCGTCGTCCTGGAGTCCGAGGCGCCGCGCGTCTTCGAGATGGGCAAGAAGACCTCGTCCCCGTACATGACGTTCGTCTTCCCGGTGCGCAAGGAGTACCAGGAGCGCATCCCCGGTGCCTGCCACGTCGACGGCACGGCGCGCGTCCAGACGGTCGACGAGCGCCAGAACCCCGAACTCGCCGCGCTGCTCGGCGCCTTCACGGCCCTGACGGACGTGCCCTGCCTCCTCAACACCTCCTTCAACGTGGCGGGCGAGCCCATCGTCTGCTCCCCGCGGGACGCGCTGGACTGCTTCCTCGCGACCGAGATCGACTACTTGGTCATCGACCGGTTCGTCGTCACCAAGCGTGAGGGCCCCGGTAAGATGACTTGATCATGGAAAGCAGCGTGCCGATCGAGACGACCGCACCGATGACCGCGGTGCCGGGGGGACGGGTCACGCTGTCCGACCGGCGCACCCGACGCAGCTGGACGGTCGACGTGGCGCCCTGTCGACTCGGTACGTTTCCGGTCACCCGGGCCTTGTACGCGCGAGTCGGCGCAGGTCCCGTGGCCAACGCCGCCGAGCGGCCGGTGGAGAGCGTCTCCTGGTGGGACGCCGTCCGCTTCTGCAACGCCTTGTCCCTGCGCGACGGCTTCAGGCCCGCCTACCGCATCGGCGCCGACGGCGAGGACATCGGCTGGGACACCTCCGCCGACGGCTACCGGCTGCCGACGGAGGCCGAGTGGGAGCACGCCTGCCGCGCCGGTACGAGCGGGCCGCGCTACGGCCCGCTCGACGACATCGCCTGGTACCGCGACAACTCGGGGGAGCGGGCCCACGCGGTGGGCGGCAGGCGGCCCAACGCGTGGGGCCTGCACGACATGCTCGGCAACGTCTGGGAGTGGTGCTGGGACGTGTACGACGCCGAGGTCTACGGCTCCTACCGGGTACTGCGCGGCGGCGGCTGGTTCGACGAGCGGTGGAGCTGCCGTGCCTCCGTACGCCGCCGCAGTCCCCCCACCTTCCAGGTCGACGACGTGGGCTTCCGGCTCGCCCGCTCCGCCGGCTGACCCGCCGAGAGATGTCCCTTGAGGGTGAATCCCGGCGCGGACGCCTCGCCGGGGGCCAACGGCACGCGCCCGTCCAGGAGTCGACGGGCCGCGAGGTGGTCGCGGCGGCGGTTGACCGACTCGACCGCGCACAGCTCGTCCCCGTCGAAGAGGAGCACCGAGAACGCGTCGGGTCCCTCGCCGAGCACCACCTCGGAGTCGTGACCCTCGTCAAGTCCCGCTATCTGCAGTGTCGTTGAGAACTGATCGCTCCAGAACCAGGGCAGTTCGTCGTACGTACGGGACGGCGGCGCCCCGGTCAGCCGCTCGGCGACGAGCCGGGCGTGGCCGACGGCGTTCTGCACCGATTCGAGCCGCAGCCGGTTCCCGGAGCGCATGTGTCGGAACGCCGCGCAGTCCCCGACGGCCGAGATGCGCGGATCGCCGGTCAGCAGCCGGGAGTCGACGGCGATGCCGCCGTCCACCACGAGCCCCGCGGCGGCGGCCAGTTCGGTGTTCGGGGTGACGCCGACGCCGGTCAGGACCAGGTCGGCGGGGAGCAGTCGGCCGTCGGCCAGCTCCACCTCCGACACGCCCCCGCGGCCGCCGCCGCGCACCGCCGCGACCCCGTGGCCGCACAGCACCCGGGTGCCCGCTTCGCGGTGCAGCCGGGTGAAGTACGCGGCGGTACGGGCGGACACGGCCCGCGCGAGCGGCCGGTCGCACGCCTCGACGACCATCACCTCGCGCCCCGACTCCCTTGCCACCGCGGCGAATTCGAGCCCGATGAACCCCGCGCCCACCACGACCGCGCGGCGTGCGGCGGCGAGTGACTGCCGCAGTGCGGTGGCATCCCGCGCGGTGCGCAACGTGTGCACGCCGCGCAGCCCGGCACCCGGCACGTCGAGGGTGCGCGGCCGGGCCCCGGTGGCCAGCACGAGATGGTCGTACGCGTACGTGGAGCCGTCGGCGAGGCCGACCGTGCGCGTGCCCCGGTCGACGGCCGTCACGGTGCCCGCGACCAGGTCGATGTCCTGGCGCACGTAGTAGGTGGCGGGCCGCAGCCACAACTGGGCGCCGCCCTCCAGGTAGGTGTCGTCCTTGAGGAACGACTTGGACAGGGGCGGGCGTTCGTAGGGAAGTGCGTCCTCGGCGCTGATGAGCGTGATGCGTCCGGTGTGGCCGTACTCGCGAAGGGACGCCGCCGTCTGGAAGCCGCCCTGTCCCGCGCCGACGATGACGACGGAGGCGGGAGGCGTGCCGGGCGCCATCAGTTCTGCCGTTCCGGAAGGCGGACGATCAAACCGTCCAGGTCGTCGGTCACCGTGAGCTGGCAGCTCAGGCGGCTGGTGTCGAGGCGCGGTGACGCGGTGAAGTCGAGCATGTCGTCCTCGTCGGGCCCGGCGGCGGGCAGGCGGTCGGCGGTCGTCTCGTCCACATAGACGTGGCAGGTGGCGCACTGCGCGTTGCCGCCGCACTGGGCGACGATGCCGTCGACGTCGTTGAAGACGGCGCCGCGCATGACGCTCGTGCCGACGGGGACTTCGATCGTCCGCGTGGTCTCGTCGACGGACACGTAGGTGATTTTGGGCATGACGGAACTCCTCGACGGCGTCCGGGCGGCGCGCGAGGGCCCTGGGAGGGCAGCGGGGCGCGCCGGACAGGATGCCGGGCAGGTGGTGTCGAATGAGGGAGTGGGTGACCGGTGACCGGTGGCCCGTGGTGATGGCCGGTGGGGGACGCGACACCCCTGCCGACTCGCGGCCGCGCACCGGTCGCCTGGACACGCGACGTCCTGGGCCGGAACTGTGGCAGCGCGTTGGAACGTACCAAAAGAGTTTCCCGCGCGCCAGGACGAGTTCGTGCGCCGGCCCGGATCCGGGGCTAGGCCGGATCCGGGGCGTTCCCGTGGCGGGGGATGGGCAGGCGGTGCGTCATCAGTGGCCTGCTGGTGATGAACTCCCGCAGTCGCAGGGCCGCTTCGGACAGATAGGTGTCGCGGTTCCACACCAGGGTGAGGATCCGGCTGCAGCCGGGCGCGTCGAGGTGCACCCAGGCGACCGGTACGCGCGTCTCGGTGCCCGCCTTGCGGGAGATCGCCGGGATCAGGCCGATGCCCAGGCCCGAGCTGATCATGTCCTGGCTCGCCGCAGGTTCGTTGCCCTCGCAGGAGAGCATCGGCGTGAGCCCCTCGGCCTCGAACAGCCGGTCGAGCAGCGTCCGTTGCCAGTGACCCCGGCGCGTACTGACGAACGGCTCGTCGGCGATCTCGCGGATCGTCACGCTCTCCCGCCCGTCCAGCCAGTGCCCGTACGGCACCGCGAGCAGCACCTCCTCGCGGGCGAGCTCGATCGAGTCCAGGTTCGCGCCGGTCAGCGGCTGTGACGCCACGCAGAAGTCGACCTCGCCCGCGCGCAGCTGACGGTCCATCTCCTCGGCGTTCGACTGGTGGAGACGCACGTCGGCACGGGGGTACGCGGCCCGGAAGCTGCCGAGCAGCGGGCTGATCGTCAGGAGGGTCTCGGAGGCGACGCTGACGCGGCCGAGCCCCGTGTCCCGGGCGTCCGCCAGGGCCCTTCGGCCGTCGTCGAGTTCGCTCAGGGCGCGCTCGACGTGACGCAGGAAGATCGAGCCGTACTGGTTGAGCCGGATGCGGCGGCCCTGCCGGTCGAAGAGCGGGGTGCCGAGATCGGCCTCGAGGCGCGCGATGGTGCGGCTCAGCGAGGGCTGGGCGACGCGCAGCTCCTCGGCGGCCCGGCTGATGTGCTCGTAACGGGCCACTGCTCGGAAGTAGCGCAACTGCAGAAGATCCACGGTCCACCTTCACTTATGCCTCGTGAGGCATCTTCACATGGCGAAACCGGTCTTGGAAATGCATGAGCGATTGTCTCTACGGTCTTCGTCGAGGCCACCGCACAGGTGAGGGGCAACGGCCGGGCCCCACACCTGCACACGCGAAGCGGGAGCCTCGCCCGACTTCCGACTTCTGACCCCGACTTCCAGGAAGGTCGCACCATGAGCGCTGCGGATCTGGCCCGACTCCAGTTCGCGGCCACGACCGGCATCCACTGGCTGTTCGTGATCCTCACCATGGGGCTCGTGCCCCTCGTGGCGATCATGCACACCAGGGCCGCGTTCACCCGTGAGCCCGCCAAGAGAGCAGTCCGGGAGCGCATGACCCGCTTCTGGGGTCAGCTCTACGTCATCAACTACGCGGTCGGCATCGTGACCGGCCTCGTCATGGAGTTCCAGTTCGGGCTGAGCTGGAGCGGCCTCAGCAAGTTCGCGGGCAACGTCTTCGGCGCCCCCCTGGCGCTGGAAACCCTCATCGCCTTCTTCGCCGAGTCCACCTTCCTCGGCATGTGGATCTTCGGCTGGGGCCGACTGCGCAGCGGCGTGCACGTCACGCTCATCTGGCTGGTGGCCCTGACCGCGTACGCCTCCGGCTACTGGATCATGATCGCGAACGGCTTCATGCAGCACCCCGTCGGCTACGAAGTGCGCGATGGCGCCGCCTACTTGACCGACTTCGGCGCGCTGCTCACCAACTCCAGCGCCCTGGTCGCGCTCTTCCACATCACGCTCGCCGCGCTGACGACGGGCGGCGCTTTCGTCGCCGGGATCAGCGCCTGGCACTTCCTGAAGGGCACCAAGGAGACCGAGCTGTTCCGTGGGTCCCTGCGCCTGGGCCTTTGGGTGGCCATGGTCACCTCGTTCTTCGTCGTCATCGTCGGCGAGATGCAGCGGCCCGTGATCGAGCGGACCCAGCCGATGAAGCACGCGGTCCTGGAGAACAGCGGCGTCGCCGAGCTGCAGGCACAGCTAGTCAAGGAACACGGGCCCGGCGACTACGTGCCCTGGCAGGACACCATGCGGATCTCGATGGACGTCATGACGCTCATCGGCAACACCGTCTCCACCATCACGCTCATCGCCGTCGTCCTGCTGTGGAAGGACCGGCTGATGCGCTGGCGCTGGGCCTCGTGGGTCCTGGTGGCGATGATCCCGTTCCCCTTCGTCGCGTCCGCGGGCGGCTGGGTCGTCCGTGAGGTCGGGCGTCAACCCTGGCTCGTATACGGCGAGTTGACGGTGGAGGACGCGCTCTCCCAGGTCGGCACCGCCGCGCTCGCGGTGTCCTGTGCCGTGTTCATCGCCATCTTCCTCGCACTGGCCGTGACGAACTGGGCCCTGATGACCCGCTTCGCCCGCCGCGGCCCCGAGGCGACCCAGCTCGGCACGGTCGAGCCGCTTCCCGACGACGAGAAGCAGCCGCTCGCGGTCATCTGAACCGGCGCGAGCCCCTGCCCGCGCGCCGATGAACCCCTCTTCTGCTCTTCTGCCTGAACTCCGCCTCTGCCACGGAAAGTTGAACGAAATGAGTCTGGAGACCCTCTGGCTGGCCCTGCTCGGCTTGCTTCTCGCCGGGTACTTCGTGCTCGGCGGGTACGACTACGGCGTACAGATGCTGCATCCCTACCTCGGCGACGACCGCGAGAGCCGTCCCGACAGGAACGCCGCCCTCGATGCCATCGCACCCTTCTTCCTGGGCAACGAGGTGTGGCTCGTCGCCTTCACCGGTGTCCTGTTCGGTGCCTTCCCGCACCTGGAAGGCACGCTCCTGTCCGGCCTGTACCCGCTGATCGTGGCGATCCTCGTCGGCCTGGTCCTCGGCAACGCGGCCGTCCAACTGCGCGGTCGTTCACGCGGCGCACGTGGCCGACGGTGGTGGGACGCCCTGATCGTGATCGGCGGCGCGCTGCCCGCGCTGTGCTGGGGGCTCGTCGTCGGGCTGCTCCTGCACGGTGTGCCACGGCGGCCCGACGGGAGCTTCCACATCGGCTACGGCGAGGTGTTCTCGCCGTTCGTGCTGGCCTGTGGAGTGAGCACCGCACTGCTCTTCGCGGCGCACGGCGCCGGATTCGTCGCGCTGCGCTCGACGCCCGAACTCGCCGCGAAGGCACGCGACATGGGGCTGAGCCTGTTGACCGGCGTGGCCGCCGTGGGCTCGATCGCGCTGCTCCTGACGCTCTTCGGCGCGGGTGCCTCGATGACGAACCGCGCCACCTCGGCGGTCATCGCCGCCCTGCTCGTGGCGGCGCTCGCCGGAGCCTGGTGGTCCCTCTCGCGCGGTCACCGGGTCCGGGCGTTCGCGGCCACCTGCTGCGCCACCGCGCTGCCCGTGCTGCTCGTGGGCGCGGGCCACTACCCCTACCTCCTGATCAGCTCGGCGGGCACCGGCCTGACCATCGACCACGCCGTCACCGACGACGCCACGCTGAAGATCCTCAGCGTGTTCGGAGTCCTGGTGGTCCCGGTGATCCTCGCGTACCAGTCCTGGAGCTGGTGGGCCTTCCGGGGGCGGACGGGTCGACGCCACCCCAGCTACTTCTGACCGCGACGGCAAGCGACGAGAGGGGCCAGGAATGAAGCCCGCCGAACGCCGCCTGATGCGCGAACTCCCCGTGCTGAGGCGCCACATGACGTACTCCACGGTGCTCGCCCTGGCCGGCGGCGGACTCGTCGTCGCCCAGGCGGCGCTGCTCGCGACGGTGCTCGCGGACGGCTTCGCGGGGCAGCCGCCACGGACCGGGCCGCTCGCGGCACTCGGCGCCGTCATGGCACTGCGCGCGCTCCTCGCCTGGGCCCGCGGCGGGCTCGCGCAGCGCGCCGCGGCCGACGCCAAGCGCACGCTCCGCGACAAGGTCACCGGCAGGCTCCGGCACACCGGGCCGCTGCCTCTCGCGTCCCGCCGCCACGGTGAGACGGTGACGCTGCTGACCCGCGGCGTCGACGCCATCGATCCGTACGTCGTCGGCTATCTGCCCACGATGGCGGCTGCCGCGGTGGTGCCCCTCACGGTCGTCGGCTGGCTGCTGTGGACCGACTGGACCTCGGCGCTGATCATCGTCGTGACACTGCCGCTGATCCCCGTACTCGGCGCGCTGGTCGGCCTGCACACCACTCAACGTACCGCCCGGCAATGGCAGTTGCTCGCCCGGCTCGGCGGTCACTTCCTCGACGTGGTGGCCGGACTGCCGACCCTGCGCGCGTTCGGCCGCGAGCGGCACCAGAGCCGGGTGGTGGGCGAGATGGCCGACGCCCACCGGCGGGCCACCATGCGGACGCTGCGCGTGGCGTTCCTCTCCTCCTTCGTCCTGGAGACTCTCGCCACGCTCTCCGTCGCACTGGTCGCCGTACCGGTCGGACTGCGGCTGTTGCACGGCGACGTGGATCTCCGCACGGCGCTGGTCGTCCTGTTCCTCGCCCCCGAGGCGTATCTGCCGCTGCGCGCGGCGGGCGCGGCTTTCCACGACAGCGCGGAGGGCGTCGCGGTGGCCGAACGGGTCTTCGCGATCCTCGACGAGCGGGAGGACGGGCGCGGCTCCGGCGCCCCGGGTGGCCTGTCCACCGAGCCCACCGGCACCCGCGCCCCGGTCCCCGACCCCCGTACGGCGCGGCTGTGCCTGGACGACGTCACGGTCCAGTACCCCGGCCGCGCCGAGCCCGCCCTCCACCGCGTCTCGCTCTCCGTCGGCCCCGGCGAACACGTGGCCCTGGTCGGCCCGAGCGGCGCGGGCAAGTCCACCCTCCTGGCCCTGCTCCTCGGCTTCATGAGTCCCGCCCGAGGCCGTGTCACCGTCGGCGGCGCCGACCTCGCGGAGCTCGACCCCGACGCATGGCGCGCCCAGGTGGCGTGGGTGCCGCAGCGGCCGCACCTGTTCGCGGCCTCCGTCGCCGACAACATCCGCCTGGGACGCCCCGGCGCGAGCGACGCCGAGGTGCTGCGGGCGGCCCGCGCCGCCTGCGCGGACCGCTTCGTGGCGGAGCTGCCCCTTGCGTACGACACGGTCCTCGGCGAACACGGCGCCGGGCTCTCGGCGGGTCAGCGCCAACGGATCGCGCTGGCCCGCGCGTTCCTCAAGGACGCGCCCGTGCTGCTCCTCGACGAGCCGACCGCCCACCTCGACCCCGAGAGCGAGGCCGCCGTGACGCGCGCCACCGTCGACCTGATGCGCGGGCGCACCGCGATCGTGGTCGCCCACCGGACGAGTCTGCTGCCGCACGCGGACCGGGTCGTCACCGTACGGGAGGGCGGCCTCGTGCCCACGGGCCCCGCCCCCGATCTCCTCGTCGGCCCCGGACCGGCACCCGGGGAAAGCCTGGTGACCTCATGACGTCCTGCACGGCAGCCGCTCCCGGGCCTCTCGCGTCTCCCGCATCCCCCTCGCCCCGGTCGCATCCACGGCGGCACCCCACCCTCGGCCTCCTGCGCCACCTCCTCCCGTACTGGCGCAGGCTGCTGCCCGCCGCGCTCGCCGCCGCGGGCAGTGACCTCGCGGGGGCCGCGCTGATGGCCACCGCCTCCTGGCTGATCACCCGCGCCGCCGAACAGCCCCCGCTGGCCTCGGTGAGCCTCGCGATCGTCGCCGTGCGCGCCCTGGCCCTCGGGCGCGGAGCGCTCCGCTACACCGACAGGCTCCTCGGTCACGACGGGGTGCTCCGGGCCGTCGCGGGCTTCCGCACCCGGGTGTACGAGGGGCTCGTGCCGCTCGCCCCCGCGGGCACCCTGGCCTTCCGTGGCGGCGACCTCCTGACCCGGCTCGTCGACGACGTCGACGCCGCCCAGGACCTGCTCCTGCGGGTCCTGATCCCGGTGGCGGCCGCCTGCGCGGTCGCCGCGGCCGCCACCGGCACCGCCATGGCGCTGCTGCCGCAGGCGGGCGTGCTGCTCGGGCTGCTCCTCGCCGTGGCCGGACTCCTGGTGCCCGCGCTGGTGCTCGCGCTGTCCCGCCGTACGGGCCGTACGGAGAAGGCGGCGCGAGCCGAACTCGCCGCGCTCACCGTCGACTTGACCCGAGGGGCGGCGGACCTCGCCGCCTACGGCGCCCGGGGCCGCACCCACGACCGGGCCCGCCGCGCCGCCTCCCGGATCGCCGCGCTGGAACGCCGGGGCGCCCTGACCACGTCACTCGCGTCCGCCGTGGTGCTGCTGTGCCAGGGCGCCGCGACGGCCGGTGTCACCTGGCTCGCGCTGCGCGCCCACGCGGACGGCGCGCTGCCCGCCGTGCGCCTCACCGTCCTCGCGGTCCTTGCCCTCGTCGCCTTCGAAGCCCTCGTGCCCCTGCCCGCCGCCGCGCGGCGACTGGCCGAAGTGCGGGTGTCCGCACGCCGGTTGGCCGATGTGCTCGACGCGCCGCCACCCGTCACCGAACCCCTCGATCCGGCGCCGCTGCCCACCGAAGGCCCGGTCGGCGTGGAGATCACCGGCCTCCGGGTCCGGCACCACCCCGACGCGCCCCCGGCCCTGCAAGGGGTGAGCCTGCGGCTGCCGCCGGGGCGCAGGATCGTCCTCGTCGGCGCCAGCGGCTCGGGGAAGTCGACGCTGATCGCGGCGCTCATGCGGTTCGTCCCGTACGAGGCGGGCAGCATCCGGGTCGCCGGACGCGAGCTGCGCGACTGCGCGGGCGCCGACGTCCGCGGCCTGATCACCGGCATGACCCAGGACGCGCACGTCTTCCACGCCACCCTCCGCGCCAACCTCCTCCTCGCCCGCCCCGGCGCGAGCGAGGCAGAGCTGCGCGTAGCGGCGCGCAGGGCCAGGATCCTGGAGTGGATCGAGGGGCTGCCCGACGGCTGGGACACCCTCGTCGGCGGGGACGGCGCCACGATGTCGGGCGGCCAGCGCCAACGCCTGCTCCTTGCCCGCGCGTTGCTCGCCGACCCGCCCGTCCTCGTCCTGGACGAACCCACCGAGGGCCTCGACCCCGACACGGCGGCCGACGTGCTGGCCGACATCCTCGACGCGACCCGCGGTCGTACGACTCTCCTGGTCACCCACGAACGCTCGGGCCTGGCCGGTGCCGACGCGGTCGTCACACTCGACCGCGCCCGTCACTGACCGGCACCCACCCCCTCCGCGGCCCGGACCAGGTACCGGAACCCGTCCTCCTCGTCGAGGCAGTACTCCCGCACCATGGCGCAGAGGTTGGCGAGGACGACGGGATGTTCGCACTCGCGGGCGACGGCGGCGAACCGGTCGTAGGGCAGCCGCTGATACGCGTACCCGAACCGGTTGAGGGTGGCGAGCAGCACCAGATGCACCGCGATGAGCCGGTCGAAGCGGAAACGCGCCGACTCCTGGCGGCATGCCCCGTCCAGGAAGGTGAAGACGGTGAGGTACTCGTCGTCGTCCGCCACGAGCCGGTGGCCGAACTCCTTGAGGGAGAGCAGTCGCCCGTCCTCGTAGAGCGTGTCGGCCATGTCCGTCAGGTGGTCGCGGAAGAAGTGGTCGTCGTTGGCGCCGCCGTCGTACGGAAGGCCCTCGAACAGGTCCGCCCTCGTCCATACGGCGATGTTGAGCTTCATCGCCTCCAGGAACCTGCGGTCGGAGCGGGCCGCGACGACGCTGTCCACGTAGAGCGCCTGGCGCTCGATGAGTCGGCAGGCGGCCACCAGGCACAGGATGCGGTACGCGAAGGAGCGCAGGTAGTAGCCGGACTCGCCGCACCGGCCCCGGCCGCGCAGCCAGCCGTCCGCCTCGTGCGTGAGAAAGTTGGCCAGCCGGTTGCGCAGGGCGCCGCCGGTCTCCAGGAGGAGGCCCTTGTAGAGGGCGATGCGGTTGCGGAGCTCCTTCTGCTGCTCGTAGGTGTACTCGATGTCGAGCTTGCGCCGGTGGAACCGCTTGTCGAAGCCGTACTTGAGCGACGGCGTGACGAAGGCGACGACGAGGGCCACGGCCGCGGCGACCACGGCGGACGAGAGGGACGCGGACAGTGAGGGCCAGGCGGCTTCCATGCCCTGAGGGAAGGGCCTCGCGCCGCGTCTGTAAAGGGGGCGGCCGGTTCCTCGGGGCCGCGGCCCTCACCTCAGGACCGGCCCGCCCAGCAGGAACCGGTCGATCTCGGCCGCGGTGCCCGGGGCGAGGTCGGGCGGGGTGAGGGTGAGGACCTCGCGGCGGTGGTTGCGGATCTCCAGGGTGCTGTCGGCGGTCGCCTCCGGCAGCAGCCGGAGCGCGCGTTCCAGCATCGGCCGCGGATAGACCTTGAACGTCTTCTCGCGCACGGCGGAGCGGCCGCCGAGCTCCGCGAAGCCGCTCTCGCGGCGCAGGTCGAACTTCAGGTCGAGCACGGGGCAGGGGTCGCGGTCCCAGGTGGTCGACGGCAGCGAGCCGCGCCCCTTGATGCGGGCCTCGACCAGCGTCTCGGTGTCCTCGTCGGCGATCTCGCAGCCGTGCACGGGGAACGCGCCCGCGAGCCGTCCGCCGTACCGCGCGCCGTGCAGCGAGGGCGCGCAGAACAGCACGTGGTCCAGGCGGCCGACGGGGGCGGGCAGCGCCACCTTGTGGTGGGAGCGGCCGTCGAAGGCGAGGCCGACGCGGGGCCGGACGAAGTCGAGGAAGGCCGACACCCGCTCGCGGCTGTGCCCCGGCTCCTTCACGACGAAGGACAGGCCGCGCCGCCCGTCATCGGCGAGGACCAGATAGTCGTGGAAGGGTCCTGGGCCCGCCCGGAAGTCGTGGAACTTCGCGAACGTCCCGGGATGCCCCGCCACTTCCTCGTACCCGTTCCAGAAGAACTCCCAGGCCCCCGCGTACCGTTGGGACTCGCTGACCCGCATCACCTCAAGGAGCGGCGCGTCCGCGAGCGGGTCGGGGGCGGCGTCGGCCGCCGCGAAGGACGGGTCGGCGGCGACCTCCACGTACCCCTGCCGCAGCTTCTCGGCGACCTTCTTGTTGACGTGGCGTACGGCATGTGCCGCGTCGTCCAGCGTCATGCTCGACCCCAGGGTGCGCCCGCCGACCCGCCCCCAGGCGATGTGGCAGCGGATGCCGGACCGGCTGATCCGCCAGTGCCGCACCACCGCGCCTTCGCTCTTCTCGAAGTACCGCGTCTCGGACATCTTCCTGCCACCTTCCCCTCGCCCGGGCGCTCCGTGCTCCCCGACGGCTGACGATAAGCTGTCGATCTTTCGCTTCTGGAGGTGCAGGCTTCGTGGAGTTCCGGCTGCTCGGATCGGTGTCCGTGGCCACCGAGGCCGGTGACCTCGCGCTCGGCCCCGCCAAGCGGCGCAGCCTGCTCGCCGCGCTGCTGCTGCGGCCCAACTTCCCCGTCCCCGTCGACCAGCTCACCGCCGCCCTGTGGGACGACGAACCGCCGCCGCGCGCCCGCAGCGTCATCCAGGGACACGTGTCGCACCTGCGGACCCTCCTGGAGACGGCGGACGCCGCGATGTACGGCGTGGAGCTCGCCACCCAGGGCGCGGCCTACGCGCTGCGGATGCCCGAGAGCCTGCTCGACGCCCACCGCTTCGAGGAGCTGGTCACCCTCGCCCGCGGCCAGCGCTCGGTGGGCGACGCCGTCGTCATGTACCAAGAGGCACTCGCGCTGTGGCAGGGGCCCGCGCTGAACGGCGTCTTCCCCAGCCCGCCGCTGCAGGCCGCGGCGGGCGCCCTGGAGGAGCTCCGCCTCTCCGCCGTCGAGCAACTCGCCCAGGGATACGGCACGTTGGGCGAGCACTCCCGGGCCGCCGCGGTGCTGCGCGCCGAGACGGGCGCCCATCCGCTGCGCGAATCGCTCTCCGCCGCGCTGGTCACCGCGCTGCGGCGGGCGGGCAGGCGCTCCGAGGCACTCGACTGCTTCCACCGCACCCGGCGCCTGCTCGCCGACGAGCTGGGGGTCGACCCCGGGCGCGAACTCGCCGAGGCGTACGCCCTGGCCCTGCGCGGACAGTACGACGACGAGGACGAGGGAGAGGCCGGGGTCCCGGTGGGCGAGCGGGGCGGGGCGGCGGCCCGTACCGCGCCCCCCGGCGCGTCGGTGCCCGTCGTCACCGCGGCCCCCGTCGATCTGCTGCCGCGCGCGCCGCGCGGATTCCACGGACGCGGCGCCGAGCTCGCCGCGCTGTCCGGGGCGGCCTCCGGAGAGGCGCCCGTGTGCCTGGTCACCGGTCCCGCGGGGGTGGGCAAGAGCTCCCTCGTGGTGCACTGGGCGTACCGCGAGCGCGACCGCTTCCCCGACGGCAGGCTCCACATCGACCTGCGCGGCTTCAGCGACACGGGCGAGCCCGAACTCATCGACGTACTAAGGGAGTTCCTCCTTGCCCTCGGTGTCGCGCCGCGCCGGATACCGGAGTCGGTGAACAGCGCCGCCGCCCTGTTCCGCTCGCTGACCGCCGAGCGCAGGATCCTCGTCGTCCTCGACAACGCGCGCTCCTCCGAACAGGCCAGGCCCCTGCTGCCCGGTGGGGCCGACTGCGTCACCGTCGTCACCAGCCGCCACCGGCTGCGCGGCCTCATCGCCTCCGACGCCGCACGGCCCGTGCCGCTCGGCGTCCTGGGCGACGAGGACAGCGCGGCGCTGCTCGCCGCGGTGCTCGGACCCGAACGGGTGCACGCGGAACCGATCGCCGCGCGCCGCCTCGCCAGGCTCTGCGACGGGCTCCCGCTCGCCCTGCGGGTCGCCGCGGCCCGCCTCGCCGACCAGCCGCACTGGACGCTCGCCGCCATGGCGGACGAACTGTCGGACGCGACGCGCAGGCTCAGCCTCCTCGACGCGGAGGACACCGGGGTGCGCGCGGCCCTCCAGCTGTCCGTGCGCCGCCTCCCGCCCGGCGCCGCGCACCACTTCGCCCACCTCGGCCGCCACCCGGGAACCCGCGTCGACCGCCGCGCGGCAGCCGCCCTCGCGGGCACCACCCCGGCCGCCGCGGAGGCGGCACTAGACCAGCTCGCCGCGGCCCACCTCCTGACGCACAGCGCCCCGGGCCGCTGGACACTGCACGACCTCGTACGCCTCTACGCACGCGGCATGGACGCCGACCCCGACGCCCTGCCCCGCGTGCTCGACCACTACATCGCCACCGGGCTCGCCGCGGCCCGGGCCGCCGAGCACGACGGCGAACCGTGCTTCCAGCTGCCCGATGAGTTCCATCCGCCCGCCGAGGTAAGGGAGTTCGAGGGCCGAGAGGCCGCGATGGCCTGGTACGCCGCCGAACGCGACGACCTCATCCTCGCGGCGGGCGCCGCGGACGCGGCCGGGCTGCACGGCAGGACCTGGCGCCTCGTCCTCGCGCTGTGGCCGCTCATGGTGTGGCGGGTCCTCGACGGCTGGTCCCCGCTCCTGTACACGGCGCTCGCCGCGGCACGGGCCGACGCCGACGCGTACGCCCAGTCGCGGGTCCTCGCGCTCCTCGGCTGGGTCCTGACCGAGGAGGGCCGCACCGCGGAGGCGCTGCCCCACCTGGAGGAGGCCCCGCAACTCGCCGCCCGCGCGGGAGACCCGGGCGGCGAGGCCACCGCGCTGATCAACCTCTCCCTGGCGCAGGCCGCCCTCGGCGACGTGGAAGAGGCGGCCGACGGCTGCCTGCGCGCCGTGGACATCGCCCGCGCGACGGGCGAACGCCACACCGAGCGCCTCGCCCTCTACCACCTGACCAGGCATCAACTCGACGCCAGGCAATGGCAGTCGGCGCTCTCCACCGCGACGGCGGCCAGCTCCCTCCAGGCCCCGGACGCCCCCGCGTCGGCCCGGGTGCTGCTGCTCGCGGCGGCCGGTGAGGCACTGGTCGGCCTCGGCGACGAGATCGAGGGCGTGCGCTGTCTCGACGAGGCGGCGCGGGACGCGGAGGCGGCCGGGTACGACGACGGGGCGGTGCGGGCGCTCGGCGCGCTGCTCCGGGTGACGGACGACGACGCGTACCGCGCGCGGCGCGACGCGGCACGGGCGAGGCTCGCCGTCGGGGCGTGAGAGGGGGCGGATCCCGCGGCATTCGTGGACGTCAGCGGAACGTCAGCGGTGCGTGATCGCGACGCCAGCAGATCCTGCCAAGGTGGTCACACCGCGACAAACTGTCGCGTCGACCACCGCACCACCCAATCGGGGAGCACCACCATGCGCACGCACCGGATCCGCACCGCAGTCCTGGCCGGCACCACCGCCACCCTCGCCCTCGGCCTGGCTGCCTGCGGCAGTCCGGGCAGCGGCAACGGCGGCGACAAGGCGGACGCGAAGACCGGCACCACCAGGACCGTCGAGACGGGGACCGGCGCGGGGGCCGACAGCGTCACGGTCAGCAAGGCGAGTGCCGCGCGCGGCACGGCCAAGGCCACCGCGACCCGGCAGTGCAACGGAGACGAGATCTCCTACTCGGTGGTGCACCGGTTCGCGAAGCAGCAGGGCGAGCATCTGCTCATCACCGCGACGAACGCCGACGCCGCGCCGTGCTGGGTGACCTCCTACCCGTCGGTGATGCTCGGTGACACGACCAAGGTGCTGCCCCACTCCGCCAAGGACGCCCCGGGCGGCGCCGCCCGCATCACGGTGCGGCCCGGCGCCAAGGTCTACGCGGCCGTGAACCTCTTCACCGACTCCGCGAGGCCCCACACCTCGGGCGACCTGAGCATCGCCCTGCGCGACCGCACCGGCGACACCGGTCCTGGCACCGACCAGGCGGCCTTCGACGGCAAGGGCGTCCCCTCGAAGTTCACCTGGACCAGCGCGGACGTCACCAACTGGAACAAGACGAAGCCGTACGACTACTAGGGTCTGTGGTGAAGGTGCTGGTCCGACGGACTCTGGGCGGCCTACGCGGTTGTGGCGATGCCGCCGTCGACGGGGATCACGGTGCCTGTGAGGTATGCGCCTGCCCGGCTGGCGAGGAACACGGCGACACCCGCCATGTCGTCGTCGCGGCCGATCCGGCGTAGTGGGGCCGACGCGGCGATCGCCTCGCCGAGCTCATCGAGGGTTGCGGCCATCATCGCCGACGGGAACGGTCCCGGCGCCACGGCGTTCACGGTGACGTGCTGCGGTCCTAGTTCCTTGGCGAGCACTCTGGTGAGTTGGTGCAGTGCGGCCTTGCTACTGGAGTACGAGTAGTTGGGCCGCTGGGGGATGTGGATGGCGGCGATGCTGCCGATGTTGATGATCCGCGCGGGATCGTCGG
Source organism: Streptomyces kanamyceticus (assembly GCF_008704495.1). Lineage (NCBI taxonomy): Bacteria > Bacillati > Actinomycetota > Actinomycetes > Kitasatosporales > Streptomycetaceae > Streptomyces > Streptomyces kanamyceticus. The sequence continues at coordinate 335,225 of NZ_CP023699.1, read as the reverse complement.
CGGTGCCCGCCCTGCGAAGTGCGGGCAGCAGCGCCTGCACCAGCCAGAACGGCGACTTCAGGTTGAGGTCGACGACCGTGTCCCAGGCCGCGTCCGGGAACGTCTCCAGCGGCTCGTCCCACATGGCGCCCGCGTTGTTGACGAGGATGTCGAGCTGCTCCGAGTCGGCGGTGACGAGGTCGGACAGTCGCCGGCACTCGTCGTGGCGGGACAGGTCGGCGGGGATGGCCCGCACCTCACCGAATGCGGACAGCTGTTCCTGCGCCTGAGCGCATGCTTCTGCGTTGCGTGAGCTGATGACCACGCGGACGCCCGCCTGGAGGAGGCCACGCGCGATCATCATTCCGATGCCTCGGGTGCCACCGGTGACGAGCGCGCGCTTTCCACGCAGATCGAAGAGTTCCGCATGCGGGGTGAATTGGTTGTCTGCCACTTGCCGTCTTTCCAGTTGGTCGTGCGGGATGACGCGTCGACGCGTTGGGTGTTCGGTTCAGCTGTTCGGTTCAGCTGTCTCAACGCTATGGCCGTGGAGTGCACTCCAAGCAAGCGGATCAGGGTCCTGACGGACCGCGTCCGCAGCCGCCTCAAGCGCGGATCGCGAGGCGGACGGCCGCCCAAGTTCGACACCGGCTCTTCGGCCCGCACACCGTCACGCCCGACGGGTTCGAGCACGCCTCACGGAGGACCTGGTGTCCCGCCGGCAGGAGCCGTGCGAGGAGAGAGTTCGGTGAGTACGGTCAGGGCCTCGTGCAGCAGAAGGGGGCGGCGCGCCCCCTTCACCGCCTGCCCCGACCAGCCGGGGCCCGCGAGTATCACCGCCGGACGGCCGCGCGCACCCTTCACGCCCCAGCGCGCGGCCGCCACGTGCTGCGCCAGCGGGACGCTCGCGGTGGAGCGCGCCTGCGACCAGAGCACCACGGCGCACGGGCCGATCCGGCGCACGGCCGCGGTCAGCGCGGGCACCGGCAGCGCCGCGCCGAACATGCGCAGGGGGCGGCCCCGTTCGGCCAGCGCGGCGGTGAGCGCGTCGAGGGCGAGCGAGTGCTGCTCGCCGGGTACGCAGGCCAGCACGACGGGAGGGGCGGGGTCCGCCTCGGCCGTCGTCGACGTGACCCGGCGCAGCGCTGTCTGGATGTGCCACGAAAGGAGGTGCTCCACCTCGACGTAGCGGTCCCCGGCCGACTCCCACTTGCGGCCCACCGCGTGCAGGGCCGGGACCATGAGCTCCTCCCACGCGACGACGAGCCCGTGCCGCGCGATCGTCGCGGACAGCAGGTGGTCCACGGCGGGGGAGTCGAGGCGGACGGCCGCCCGGATCAGACCGCGGCGGGCCCGCCGGACGTCCGCGGGCTCCGGGGCCGGGTCCACCGATGCCGGGCGCGCGACGGCGGACGGGCGTCCGCCGGGTGACGGGCGGATGCTCGATGGCGGGGTCGCGGCGGTCTTCGCGGAGCGGGCCGCCTCGGCGGGTGCGACCCCCGACGCCGTGAGGCGGCACATCTCCTCCAGGACGGCGATGTCCTTCGGCGTCCAGCGGCGGTGGGCGCCGTCGCTCCGCGTCGCGGGGCCCACCCCGTACCGCTGGTCCCAGGAGCGCAGCGTCGTGGGCGAGACGCCCAAGTGCCTCGCCAACGCTCCCGTCGTCACACTCGCCATCGCCGGTGACGGCGCCCCGTCCCCTGCGCGCTCGCTGCTCATCCGGCCACCATACGATGCACGAACGACGCAACTTGCCGGTTGGGCATGGCAGTTCAGAGCATGTAGCCCGCCACGGTGTCCGGCCGTCCGGCGTTCGCGCCGGGGGTCGTCTCAGAGGAGTCGGCGCTCCTGAGACGTGGCTGCGTTCGCTCCCCCGCCTGCGCAGCCACGGACACAGTGGTCACACCGCGCGCCGTCCCGCCGACGAGGGGTTCGGTGGCGCCGGGTGTCAGACTTCCCGCATGTTCACGCAGATCATCGCGGCGGCCGGAGTGCTCGCCCTGCTCACGGTGGTACCGGGTCCCGACATGGCCGTCGTCACGAAACGGGCGGTCGCCGAGGGCTGGCACGACGGGCTCCGCACCGTCGGCGGAATCACGACGGGACTGCTCGTCTGGGGCGTCCTCACCGTCGCGGGACTCGCGGCCGTCCTCGCCGCGTCTGCTGTCGCGTATACGGTCGTCAAACTGCTCGGCGCCGCCTATCTGGTCTTCCTCGGCGTGCAGGCATGGCTGCGGAGCCGCCGCGGCGGAGACACGTCCGCCACCGTCCCGAGCGGTCCCGCGCCCGCGGGACACCCGTGGCGCACCGGCCTCGTCAGCAACGTACTCAACCCGAAGATCGCCGTCTTCTACACGGGCCTGCTGCCCACTCTCGCGCCGCCTTCGCTGCCCTCGCACGTCGGCATGGCCCTGCTCGTCCTCCTCCACGCGGCGCTCACGCTGCTCTGGCTCGGCGGGTACGTCATGGTCCTCGCCAGGGCCCGCGGGTTCTTCGAGAGGCCCGCCGTGCGCCGCGCGCTTGACCGGGTGACGGCGGTCGTCCTGATCGGCTTCGGCCTGAGGGTCGCGACGGCCGACAGCCGGTAGCGGCAGACGACTCCCGAAGATTTCTTTCCGCCACCGGTCACACTCCCGCGCCGGGATCCGTCAAGGCAGTGAAAGCGATACGGAAACCCTTGAAGGAGACGGCAATGGAAACGCGTTCGATCACGGCAGAGATCCCGATGGCCCCGCGGATGAGCGAGGACCCCGCCGAGCTGGTCCCCGAGCTCGGCGAGGTGTCGGCCGCACTGTTCAAGGTCACGGGCAACGGCTCGGTGCCGCGCGCCACGATCAGCCTGGTCCAGCTGCGTGCGGGCCAGATCGCGGGCAGCACCTACCTGACCGTGCTGCACACGGGCTTCCTGCGTACGGCGGGGGAGTCCGAGGAGCGGATCGCCTCGGTGACGTCCTGGCAGGATTCGCCGTACTTCACGTCCGCCGAGCGTGCCGCGCTGGCCCTGGTGGAGGCGGTGCTCCAGCCGTCCGCGGACGGCGAGAGGGTCTCCGACGAGCTGTACGCGCAGGTGGCCGAGTGCTACGAGCCCAGGGCGCTCGCCACCTTGATGTTCGCCATCGGCCAGGTCAACTTCTTCACGGCCGTGGCCCTCATCGCCAAGCCGGTGCCCGGCCGGTCGTTCTCGGAACCGTGGAAGTGACTACTGCTCGTCCCAGGTGACGGGGAGCCGGTGCACCCCGAAGATGTTCATGCCGGTGCGTAGCGGGATCTCGTCGGCGGGGACGGCGAGGCGCAGCGTCGGGAACCGGGTGACGAGCGCGGGGATCGCGGCCCGCATCTCGACGCGGGCCAGCTGCTGGCCGAGGCACTGGTGGATGCCGTGCCCGAAGCCGAGCTGACCGCTCGCCTTGCGGCGCAGGTCGAGTACGTCGGGGTCGGGATACTTCACCGGATCGCGGTTGGCGGCCTCCATCGAGACGGCGACCGTTTCCCCGGCCCTGACGAGCTGTCCGGCCAGTTCCACGTCCTCCAGGGCGGACTGGGCCCCTAGCTGGGCGATCGTCAGGTAGCGCATGAGCTCCTCGACGGCCTGGTCGGCGAGGCCCGGATCGGTGCGCAGCGCGGCGAACTGGTCCGGGTTGCCCAGCAGCGCGAAGGTGCCGAGCGCGATCATGTTGGCGGTGGTGTCGAGACCGGCGCCGAGCAGGAAGGCGGCGAGGCCGGTGAGTTCCTCGTCGTCGAGGTCGCTGCCGGTCAGGTCGCTGAGCAGGTCGTCGGTGGGCGCGGCACGCTTGGTGACGACCAGTTGACGCAGGTACTCGTTCATCGCCGTCATGGTGGCGGCCAGTTGCTCCGGGGTGGAGCTGTGGGACATGACCGTCGCGGTGCTCTCCTGGAAGAAGTGGTGCTCGTCGTAGGGCACGCCGAGGAGTTCGCAGATGGTGAGGGCGGGGATGGGCCGTGCGTACGCCGTCACCAGGTCCACGGCCGGCCCCTGCCGCTCCATGGCGTCGAGGTGGTCGGCGGTGATCCGTTCGATGCGGTCGCCGAGCTGGGCCATCCTGCGCACGGTGAACTTGCCCGCGAGCAGCCGCCGGTAGCGGGTGTGCTCCGGCGCGTCCATCCCGGTCATGTCGCCGATCGGCGCCGGGGGCAGCTCGCCGGTGAATCCGGTCTCGAACGGCAGGTGCATGAGTTCGTACCGGGAGCTGAAGCGCGAGTCGGCGAGGACCGCGCGCGCCACCGCGTGGCTGGTGGCCAGCCAGCCCACGTGCCCGTCGGGGAACTTCAGCCGGGTGAGCGGGCGTTCCGATCGCAGCCGTGCCAGCTCGGCGGGCGGATCGAAGGGGCATCCCGCGGGGCGCTCGACGGGAAGCCGGATCGGCTCGGGGTCCGCGGCTGAGGCTGCGACGCCCTCGTGAAGTGCGGTAGCGGGCGCGGGAGTTAATGGTTCGTGTGGCATGGGTCCTCCGGTGGTGTGCACCTTTTGGCGCCAGCATGGCACACGACTGACGCCATGGCGAGCCAAGTTGGCTCATCATGGCGTCAGTTGGCCACTTCGGTACTCCGCCGACCCGAGGTCCCGGCCGGTCAGGTCAGACCGCCGCGCGCCCCACGAGCGCATCGGCGAGCCTGCTGAGCCGCTTCACGGTGCGGCCCTCCGTGGCGGCGACCGCGGGGGCGACGCGTTCGGCGCGGTCGTAGTAGGCGCCGTTGACGATCTCGAAGGCCGGATCGCACAGCCTCACCACATGGCTCGCGCCCTCGGCGGGCGTGACGCCTTCATTGGCGTACAGCGGGAGCAGGGCGGTGCCGCACGCGCCGGGGTGTACGGAGACCGCGGTGACGCGGGGGTCAGCGGCGAACACCGTGAGGGCGAGCTGCGATTGGGCGTAGGCGGCGAGCCGCGAGTAGCGGCGGGCGCGCTGGGGGTCGCTCCACTGGATGGACGCGGTGCGGTGAAGGGACGAGGAGACATTGACGACGCGGCCGCCCGGCTCGCTGGTGAGGGCGGGCTCCAGGAGGCACGTCAGGAGGTAGTGGGCGAGGAAGTTCACCTGGAAGGCGATCTCGTTCCCGTCGGCGGTGACGGTGTGCCGCTCGGGGGCCGCCATCCCGGCGTTGTTGACCAGGACGTCCAGGTGTGGGTGTGCCCGGACGACCGTGTCCGCCAGTTTCTCGACCTCGTCGAGGTGTGCGAAATCGGCCCCATACGTGTGGAGTCGGGCCGCGTCGACATCGGTGGTGGCGATCAGCCGGTCGGCGGCGGCGCGGGCCTCCTCGTGGGTGCGCCCGTGCAGCAGAACGGTGGCGCCGCGCTCGGCGAGCTTTCGCGCCGTCTCGTGGCCGATGCCGGAGGTGGCGCCGGTGACGAGGACGGTGCGGGCGGACAGGGGGGACTCGGGCATGGGACGTCCATCGGTGTGGGTACGCGGCACCGCCGACCGGGGCTCCGGGCTTTGGGCAGGCAGGTGAAAGGGCGTACGGAACTGGTGTGTTGAGGGAGGACGAAGAAGGGGGCGCCGTGTCAGGTCACGGCGCCCCACCACTCTTCGGGAAGGCGCGTCAGCGGCGGGCGGACGCTTCCGTCAGAGGGCAGCGGGGCATACGACGGGGCGCCCGATGAGGGGGCCGGTCGAGGAGGAGCCACGCGCTGTTCACATCCCCATGGAAGCCGCGGGCAAGGCGCCGGGCAAGCGCGGCCGTCGCTTCCATACGCCGCTCTGACGATCCGCGACGAGCCCCCTTCGGCATCCACCTCCCAGCGTCACACCCCGCGCATCCCGCGCCCTCCGCGTGTCAGCCCCGCGTAGACGGCCGACGAGACGATCATGCCGACCGGCAGCGCTAGGTCCGCGCCGCCCAAGGCGTGGGCCACGGGGCCGGTGTAGAGCGTGTTGACGCAGAGCGCGGCCGAGGTGACACCCGTGACGAGGGCCAGGGCACCGGCCCGGTGGACGCCGCCCGTGTACCAGAAGGGGCTGTCCGGCGACTCGTCGGTGAGCGCGAGCCCGTCGTAACGGTTGCGGCGCAGGACGATGTCGGTGGCGTAGAGGGCCATGGCGGGGCCGAGCAGGACGACGGTGAGCTGGAGGACGTCGCTGACGGTGTCGAGGAAGTTGGACACGAGCAGCGCGTACAGGGTCAGGGCGACCGCCGCGGTGCCGTCGAAGAGCACGCTGACCGAGCGCCGGATGCGCAGGCCCACGGCTTGCAGGGCGAGACCGGCGCTGTACGCGGTCATGGCGTTGATGGAGATCGTGCCGAGCACCAGGGCCAGCAGGAACGCGGGGGTGAACCAGCCGGGCAGGAGCCCCTCGAGCGCGGTCTGCGGATCCGTCATGTCGACCGTGGTCGCGGCGAACGCGCCCAGCGAGCAGACCGAGACGCTCGGCAGGAAGGCGCCGAGGGCGGTCCAGCCCGCGACCGCCTTCGCGGACGTCGTGCGCGGCAGATAGCGGGAGAAGTCCGCGCTGGTGGTGTACGACAACGGGCCCGCGGCGATGAGCGTGACGCCGGAGATCAGCGTCACCCACAGCTCGCTGCCGGTCAGCGGCTCGGCGGGCGCGTACGAGAAGTCGGTGTGCCCGAGCACGGCGACGGCGACGAAGGCGAAGACCGCGACCAGTGCGAGGGTGATCGGCAGGTACAGCCGCAGGATCGTGGCGTGGCCGTAGACGCTGATGGTCAGGGTGAGTGCGGCGATGACCACCACGACGGCCACCTGGACGCCGGTGTTCGCCGGTATGCCCACCTTCTCGACCAGGGCGAACGCGGCGGTCGCGGCGGCCGACAGATTGAGGGCGAAGTAGCAGACCGAGATCATCCAGCCGGTGACCGCGTTGTTCACCCGGTTCCCGATGACGCCGTACAGCGCCCGGGTGATCACTTCGCTCGGTGTGCCCGAGGCGGGACCGGAGATCGCGAGGACGCCCGTGACCACCCAGAAGAGGTTGCCCACCACGATCACCGCGACGGCCTGCCACAGGCTCAGCCCCATGAGGACGAGCGCGCCGCCGATCACCAGGCTCAGGTAGTTCACGTTCGCCGCGGCCCAGACGGAGAACAGCTCCCGCGGGTGCCCGTGGCGTTCGCCGTCGGGAATGTGGTCGATGCCGTGGGCCTCGATGCGACCCGCGTGGTCCGCGCCGGTCGCGGCGGGCCCCGTGGCGCCGAGCGCGGTGTGCCCGCCCGGGAGTGGGTCGGGAATCGTGGACGCCATGAGGCCCTCCGGATGCTGGTCTACCCACCTGCTTGCTTATTGGTCGCACACTCAATAGCGTTGTGGGCATGTCGTCAAGCGTTCAGCGCAAGCGAATTCGGAAATCTCCGGCCGCCCGACGTGCGGAAATCGTCGTGGCGGCGGCCTCGGTCGCCCTGGCCGAGGGTCTGGAGTGCGTCACCCTGCGGCGGATAGCCGAGGAGCTCGACGTGCGGCCGGGGCTGATCAGTCACTACTTCCCCTCGGTGGAGGACCTGGTGGCGGAGGCGTTCGGCGACGCGGCGAGCGCCGAACTCGACGCGCTGCTGCCCGCGGACAGGGCCGATGGCACGCCTACGCAGCACCTGGTCAGCTTCTTCGCACAGGCGACGGGGGAGTCGTACGACGACATCAGCCGCCTCTGGATCAACGCGCGGCACCTCAGCCGCTACCGGGCCGTCCTGCGCGACCGCGTCGCCGAGCAGGAGGCCGCCTGGCGCGAGCGCCTCGCGGGGGTCATCAGGGACGGCGTGGAGCGCGACGAATTCCGTACCGAAGACGCGAATGTGACGGCCATTCAGATCCTGGTCGTGCTGGACGGCCTCGGTGTCCACGCCACCACTGGCGACAGTGACCGGCCTCCGGCGGTGGCGCGGATGGCCGTCGCCACGGCGGAGCGTGAACTGGGTCTGGCGGAGGGGGCGTTGGGCTGATCTGAGGTCTCGCTCGCCCGCGTACGGCCGGTGCCGACCTGTGCATCGACGCGTGCGTCAACGCGTATGCCGATGCGCGCGCTCATACGTGTGCTGTCACGTACGCCGACACGTACATCTCCATCACGTACACCGCCAGCACGTACACCCCCATCACACAAACCCTGCCCCAAGGAGCCCCCGTGCCGCCCACCTCCCTCGTCCTGCTGTCCGCCCGCCTGCTCGACCCGGTCACCGGCGCGTTCCTACCGGAGACCGCGCTGGCCGTGTCCGGCGGGCGGATCCGCGCGCTGGGGGACGACCGGGAGGTGCGGGCGCTCGCCGATCCCTCGGCGACAGTGCTCGACCTCAAGGGGGCCGTCGTGACGCCCGGCCTGGTCGACGGGCATCTCCACCCCGTCTCCGGTGTCGAGTTGACGGCAGGGCTCGACCTCTCCGGCTGCGCAGACCTGGACGCGGTGCGCGACGTGCTGGCCCGCGAGGTCGGCGGTCTCGCGCCCGGGGCGTGGCTGCACGGCTGGGGGCTCGACCCGAACGTCTTCGGTGACCGGCCCGTCGGGACCGCCGCCATCGGCCCCGTGCTCGACGGCGTCCCCGCGCTCCTGCAGATGTTCGACGCGCACTCGATGCTGGCGAGCCCGCGCGCCCTCGAACTGGCCGGGGTCGACGGACCCCGCACCTTCGACCAGGCCGCCGAGGTCGTCTGCGACGCGGCGGGACGGCCCACCGGGCTGCTCCTGGAGGACGCCGCCTGTGAGCTCGTGGAGCGCGCCGCGCCGCGGCCCACCCGTGCCGAGCGCCGCGACCGGCTCGCCGCGGCCCTGCGCGCGATGGCCGCCACCGGGCTCACCGGCGGTCACGCCATGGACGCAGGCGGCGAAAGCCTGGCGCTGTACGCCGAGTTGGACGAGGCGGGCGAACTCCCGGTGCGGCTGCGCGTGGCTCCCTGGTGCCAGCCGGGCACGGACGCCGAAGGACTGCGCGCGCTCATCGAGGGGCAGGGCGTCGGCGGCGCCCTGTGGCGGACCGCGGGCGTCAAGCTCTTCATGGACGGCACCATCGACAACGGCACCGCCTGGCTCGAACGCCCCGACTGCCACGGCGAGTCGACGCACGCGTTCTGGCCCGACCCCGCCCTCTACACGCACATCATCGGCGAGCTCCACCGGGCCGGGGTGCCCACCGCCACGCACGCCATCGGCGACGCCGCCGTACGGCACGTACTCGACTCGGTCGAGAAGGCCCAGGCCGCCGGGGGCGGCGCGGCAGGGGCCCTCCGGCACCGCGTCGAGCACATCGAGACCGTGCCCGACGACACCCTGCGCAGGTTCGCCGAGCTCGACGTCATCGCCTCCATGCAGCCCACCCACTGCTGCGACTTCACGCGCGCCGACCACACCGACAACTGGTCGCGCCGCCTCGGCGAGGAGCGTGCGGCGCGCGCCTGGCGCTGCCGCGACCTGTGGGACTCGGGCGCCACGGTCGTCCTCGGCTCCGACTGGCCCATCGCCCCCTACCCGCCGCTCGCCGTCATGGCGGGCGCCCGGCACCGCCGCCCGAGCCGCGATCTGAGCCAGGACCCGCACGGCCCGGAGCAGGCGCTCACCGCTCTTGAGGCGCTCCAGGGCATGACCGTCAACGCGGCCCGCGCGGCGGGCGACGAGCACGAGGCGGGACGGCTCGCCGTCGGGCACCGCGCCGACCTCACGGTCTTCGCGGAGAGCCCGCTCGACGTCGCGGCCAGGGACCTGCCGGAGCTGCCGGTCCTGCTCACCGTGGTCGACGGCGGGACCACACACCGCGACGCGCGCGTGTGAGTCCGCCGGGCTCGGGTGCGTGTGCGTCGGCCCCTGCCGGTCGGTCACGTGGCCAACTGTCTGTCAGTCGTGCGGGGGCCGACCGGTGAGCCGGTGGTGTGCGAGGTTCAACGCCTCGTCGACGACGCGGCGCAGATGACCGTCGCCGAGCGCGTAGACCACGCGCCGCCCCTCCTTGCGCGTGGTCACGAGCCCGGCGAGGCGCAGCCGCGCGAGGTGCTGACTGACGGCGGGCCGCGCGGCTCCACAGACCTCCGTCAGCGTGCTCACATCGGCTTCGCCGTCGGCCAGCCGACGCAGCAGCACCAGCCGGGTGCGGTCGCCGAGCAACGACAACAACTCGGCCGCCAGAGCGAATTGGTCCTCGCCCGGGCTGTGCGGATGCGCAGGATGCGCAGGTGATAGGTGCATGCGTGCGCTCATACGCACATAATGAGCGTCTGGGCGGCCCGCGTCCACCCGCCCCGCCTCCGGGGGACGGGTGAGCGGGCCTGCCCGCGACGCCATCCGCGTACGGGAAGGGGCATGACGTGAGCGACGATCGGCAGCACGGGGATCCTCATGCGCACGGGGGCGGTCACCCTCCGCATCACACGCGCCTGGCCCGCCTGCGCCATCACCTCCGCCACCTGTTCACGCCGCACTCCCACGACTCCGCCGACAAGGTCGACGCCGCGTTGGAGAGCTCCGCTCGCGGGATGCGGGCGTTGTGGGTGTCACTCGTCGTGCTCGGGGTGACGGCTCTGGCGCAGGCCGTCGTCGTGGTCGTCTCCGGATCCGTCGCGCTGCTCGGCGACACCGTGCACAACGCCGCCGACGCGCTGACCGCCGTGCCGCTCGGCATCGCGTTCGTCATGGGACGGCGCGCCGCGAACCGCCGCTTCACCTACGGGTACGGCAGGGCCGAGGACCTGGCGGGCGTCGTCATCGTGCTGACCATCGCCGCGTCGGCCGCCTTCGCCGCCTGGTCGTCCGTCGAACGGCTCCTGAACCCGCGGGACATGAGCCACATCCCCGTGGTCGCCTGCGCCGCCGTCGTCGGGTTCGTCGGCAACGAATGGGTGGCCCGCTACCGCATCCGCGTCGGACGCGAGATCGGCTCGGCCGCCCTGGTGGCCGACGGGCTGCACGCGCGCACGGACGGGTTCACCTCCCTCGCCGTACTGATCGGCGCGGGCGGCACCACCGCCGGCCTGCCGCTCGCGGATCCCGTGGTCGGTCTGCTGATCACCGCCGCGATCCTGCTGGTCCTCAAGGACGCCGCCCGCGAGGTCCTGCACCGCGTGATGGACGCCGTCGACCCGGCGCTCGTCGACACCGCCGAACGCGCGCTCCTGGACGTGGCCGGTGTGCACGCGGTCGGCGAGCTGCGGCTGCGCTGGATCGGGCACCGGCTGCGCGCCGAGGTCGCGGTCGTCGTCGACGGATCGCTGACGGTACGGGAGGCGCACGGGGTCGCCGTCGACGCGGAACACGCGCTGCTGCACGCGGTGCCGAAACTGACCGGAGCCACGGTGCACGCCGACCCCGCGCCCGTCGCGGGCGAGCGGGATCCGCATCTGGCGCTGGCCCACCACGCACCGGCCTGACCGGGCCGCCGCCCCAACTCGGCGTACGCACAGCAGAGTTGCGCGCGTGTGGCGTACGTCACTTCACGTGGCGGGAACCCGACGGGCATGCGGGCCGACTCCTGGACCGGTCCGGCTGCGGAGCCGGGCCGCGGCCCGCCGATCCAGGAGAACGCCCTATGCCCGCCGAACCCACCGTCCTCGTCCCAGACGACGGGCAGCAGCCGGACGCACCCCCGAAGCCACCCCAGGACCCGGCGGACCGCGGCCCGGCGGCCCGGCGCTCCGTAGGGGCGTCGCTGCGCCCCCTGGTCCTGCGCCTGCACTTCTACGCGGGGCTGCTCATAGCCCCCTTCCTGCTCGTCGCCGCCACGACGGGACTGCTGTACGCGGGGTCGTACCAGGTCGAGAAGTACGTGTACGCCGATGAACTCCGCGTCCCCGTCGGCGAGGACAAGGCGGAGCTGCCCCTGACGCGCCAGGTGGCCGCCGCGCGCAAGGCGCACCCCGAGGGCACGATCAGCGCGGTGCGGCCCTCTCCCGAGGAGGGCGCGACCACCCGCGTCCTGCTCTCCGGGGTCCCCGGCGTGGACCCCGACCACACGCTCGCCGTCTTCGTGAACCCCTACACGGCCGAGGTGCGGGGCGCGCTGGAACAGTACGGCGCCAGCGGGGCGTTGCCGCTGCGCACCTGGATCGACGGGCTCCACCGGGACCTCCAGCTCGGCGAGCCGGGCCGCCTCTACAGCGAGCTCGCCGCCAGCTGGCTCTGGGTGATCGCGGGCGGCGGGCTCGTCCTGTGGTTCGGGCGGCGCAGGTCGCGCAGGAAGCTGCGGGGGACGAAGGGCGGCCGACGCACCCTGGCACTGCACGGATCGGTGGGCGCCTGGGTGGCCGCGGGTCTTTTCTTCCTGTCGGCGACGGGCCTGACCTGGTCGACGTACGCGGGCCAGAGCATCAGCGACCTGCGCGAGTCCATCGACCAGACGACGCCCACGGTGTCGGCGAGCATCACGCCCGGCGGCGCGGCGGGGGCGGGCTCGGCAGGCTCGGCAGGCGAGCACTCCGGTCACGGCGCGTCCGGCGGCGCGGGAGCGGGAGCCGGGACGGGATCCGGAGCCGGGGGAGACGCGGGGCGGGGCGGGGCCGACGTCGGGCTAGACACCGTCCTCACGGCCGCCCGGGACCAGGGCCTTTCGAACCCGGTGGAGATCGTCCCGCCGACCGACGAGGCATCGGCGTACGTCGTGAAGCAGGTGCAGCGCAGCTGGCCCGAGAAGCAGGACTCCGTCGCCGTCGACCCCACGAACGGTGAAGTGACCGATGTGCTGCGCTTCGACGACTATCCGGTGCTCGCCAAGCTGTCCCGCTGGGGCATCGACGCGCACTCCGGATCCCTGTTCGGCCTCGCCAACCAGATCGCGCTCGCCGCGCTCGCCGTCTGCCTGATCCTGCTGATCGTCCTGGGCTACCGGATGTGGTGGCGGCGCGGCCGGGGGAGTGGCCGAGGGAGCGGTTTCGGGCAGCCGATGGCGCGCGGCGCCTGGCAGGACGTACCCGCGTACGTCCTTGTCCCGTCGCTCGCGGTGATCGCCGTGCTCGGCTACTTCGTGCCGCTGCTCGGCATTCCGCTGGCGGTGTTCCTGGGTGTGGACATCGTGCTGGGGGAGATCGCGTACCGGCGGGGCAAGCGTACGTACGCGTGAGTCGGAACTCGTGAGTGGCGGGGGGAGGGGAGGGGGCTCAGGCCCGGGCGGCGGCGACACAGAACTCGTTGCCCTCCGGGTCGGCCATCACGACGTGGTGGCCGTCGAACTCGGCCAGGACGCGGCCGCCCGCCGCGACGAGGCGTGCGGCCTCGGCCCTGATCCGCGCCCAGCGCTCGGCGGCGTCGCCGTGTCCCGGCACCCGGACGTCGACGTGCAGCCGGTTCTTCGCGGTCTTGGGTTCCGGAACCCTCAACAGGGAGAGCCGGGGGCCGGTGCCGTCCGGGGCGCAGAGCCACGCCGAGTCGTCGATGGGGTCGTCGTCCGGCAGCTCGAAGCTCGCGAACCACTCCTCGCGGGTGGCGAAGGGCGCGGGCGGCGGCTCGTCCACATAGCCGAGAGCCGTCTTCCAGAACGCGGCGAGCAGCCGCGCGTCCGCGCAGTCGAGGGTGAGATCGATTCTGGTGGCCATGACGTGACCGTACTGCTGGCCACTGACAACGGGCCGTCCGCACGGGAGTGTTCGGGGTGGTGCGGGGCTGCCCGGGTGGCGAGGGTGGCTCGAGAGTCACTCAAGGATGACTCAAGGCGGCGAAGAATTATCGTGCGTGTGTGTGACTCGGCTGAGGCTGGGCACCCAATTCCTTGGGTCCCGCCGTGTCTCCCCCGTCGCGGCGGGGCCTCACCCTTTGCCGGGCTCCGCTTCCGGCGTCGGCCGGACAGGGGCGTGCCCACCCCGGCAGGGGCGGGCCGGGGTGGGCACGGGGTGGTGCGCGGGGGACGCACCGGAAAGGCGGGCGCCGCGGCCGGTCGGCCGAGCGGCGGAGGCCAGGGCTCACGGCGCCCGCGTGGCCTTCGGATCAGCCGAACTTCACCGAGCTGATCTTGTTGTCGAAGCCGACCGTGGCCAGGTCGGCCACATCGCCGTTGACGACCTTGGACTCGCCGGTGCAGTCACGGCCCGACCAGATCTTCGCCGATCCGCTCATGGAGATCGATGAGGTCACCTTCGGCCGGGCCACGTTCTGGCAGCCCTTGCCCGCGACGCCCTGGGCCGGTCCGTTGTCCGAGAAGTTGGCGTCGTCGAAGAGGACGGCGCTGGTCGCGGGCGCCTGCTGGGCCTCGTCGGGGGCGGTCTCGTCCTGGCCCGCGGGCTGCCCCGCCTTCTGTCCGTCGGGCTGGACGCCGAACCACGTGCCGCCCACGCCCTGCCCGTTGGTGTCGCCCGGCTTGAGGTCCTTGCTGAAGCGGTAGACGGGCCAGCCGCCGACGGTGACCTGGTGGGTGCCGTCGTCACGCGTGATGACACCGACGGCCGACGGGTCCACCCCGTCGACGAAGATCTTGCCGCCGGGGTTCACCAGTACGGGCGGCCAGGTGGTGGCGCAGGCGTCGTTGCAGTTGGACTTGGACGGCGCCGCGGTGTCCTTGTCGAAGCGGTAGAGGGTGAAACCGGCGCCGTTGACGACCACCGGGTCGAGGGCACCCGCCCTGCCCGCGGAGAGCTGCACCCACTTGCGCTGCACCGGCTTGGCCGCGGGCTTGCCGGGCGGATTGGCCCAGTCCCCGGTCTTCGCGGGCGCGCTGTTCCGCTTCGCCGTACCGGACTTGAAGGCGAGGTCCATGGAGCCGGAGCCGCCGTAGCCGGAGTCGGCTGCTTGATCGTTCGCCGATGAAGAGGCATGGGAACCATCGGACTTGGCCCCGGAGCCCGAGTCGTCACCGCCGCCGCAGGCGGACAGCAGCAGGGCTCCAGCGGCGGCGAGGGACGCGAACAGGGCCGCGTTCCCGCGGTACTTGGCGCCCACGCCCGCGCGGGTCCTCGAGCTGCTGGTGGTGTCGGTCGTCGTCCTGGTCATCGGGGTCTCCTCGGTCGGTGTCCGGTGTGGGGCGCTGCCCAATTCGTGCTGTCGCAGCGTGAGTACGGGCGTCGAGCACCGCCGGGTTCAGGGCCTCACACGACCGAGACCAAACCGAGACATTGTCTAAGGCGCGATGATTTCCGGGAGTTGAGTCATTCTCCTTCCCGGTAGCCGATGGCCGCCGCGGTGACGATCGCCGTGGTCAGGAGCAAGGGCCAGGCGATGCCGTGATGGAGGACCAGCCACGCGCCGGGGACCGCGCCCGCGACCATCGCGACCACGGCGATGACGCGGCGTACGGACCGGTCGTCCGTGCCGCCCGCGAGCCGGGAGTCGGCGGCGAGGGCGGCCAGCGTGCGGGTGAGCACGGTGGTGGTCATGTCCGGGACGGCCAGCTTCCCCACCGTGCCGTTGCGCAGCCCCATCGCGAGCGCGACCAGGGCGATCACGGGATACGGCGGCGTGCCGTCGGTCGCGAACGCGACGGCGGTGGCGATGCCGAGCAGTACGGCCTCACCCCACACCGCGGTGCGGACCCAGGGCACCCGGTGCCTGTCACGGAACACGAGCGCGAGCCTGCCCGCGGCCACGGCGCCCGCGAGGAACGCGGCGAGCGACACCAGCGACCCGATGACCGAGAACCCGGGCGCCCCGGCCAGCGCGAACCCGATGACGACGACGTTTCCGGTCATGTTGGCCGTGAAGACGTGCCCGAGGCCCAGGTAGCAGATGGCGTCCACGAGGCCGCTGACGGCGGTCAGCGTGATGAGGACCAGGGACAGGGGATGACGGTTGCCGATCCGCGCGGTCGGCACGGATCGGCTTCCTCGGTGCGTGGTCATCTCGCCGTTCTACCGTGTGGAACGGGCCTGAGCGGGCAGGCCGCGTGGCCTCGCGGCGGAGCGTTTGAGTGACCGTGCGACGGCTACCCGAGCGGAACCGAAGGAGGGTTCCGTGACCGTCACACCATCCCCGCCGGGCCTGCCGACTCTGTCGGCCATGCCTCGTGAGGTGCCCCAAGAGGCACGTCACGAGGATCTGGTCCGCTACCTGGAAGACCGTTTCGCCTGCGTCCAGGCGTGCGACGACTGCGTCCGCGTCTGCGCCGTACGCCAGGGCCCCGCGGACCCCGGCGACACCCCGCGCCTCAACTCGGCCTGCGCGGACGTCTGCGACGCGACCGCGCGGTTCCTCGCCGAACAGGGCGACCAGGGAGACCAGGACGAGCAGCGGGTTCGCATCCAGGTCGAGTGGTGCCGCGCCATCTGCCTCCAGTGCGCGAGCCTCTGCGGCCTGGGATCCGCCACCGACCGCTGTGCCCAGGCGTGCCGCCGCTGCGCGAAGGCGTGCGACGACTTCCTGACGACCATGGGCTGAGGGCCTGACCGGAGCTGTCGCCGTGGGGCCCGCCTCAGGCCCCCACCGTCCCGTCCACGCCCTCCCGCAGGAAGTCCGCGTGTCCGTTGTGGCGGCCGTACTCCAGGAGTACGTGCACCATCACCATTCGCAGGGACACCTCCTCGCCCCAGCGGGGCTGATGTCCTGCCTGGTCGAGGGAGTCCGCCGCCCGCTCGACACGGCGCGAGTTCGCGACCTCGGCCTCCCAGGCGGAGAACGCCTCGTCCCTGGTCGACGCGCTCGCGTCGTACGCCGCCTGGAAGTCGATCTCGTCGGACCAGACCATGGGTGCGTCGTTGTCCTCGAACACGCGGCGGAACCAGGCGCGTTCCACCTCCGCCATGTGCCGCACGAGCCCGAGCAGCGAGAGTGTGGACGGCGGCATCGAGCGCTGCTTCAGCTCCTCGTCGGTGAGGCCCTCGCACTTCATGGCGAGGGTCGCCCGGTGGTAGTCGAGAAAGGCCCGCAGCGTCTCGCGCTCGCTGCCGAAACTGGGCGGTCCCACGCGTTGGTCGCCGGTCACTGGCGCGCCTCTCCTAGGTCAGGTAGGTGATCGGGGGTCAGTATCCACGACTTCAGATCCACGACTCCCGCCGGAGCCGGAGCCGGAGCCGGAGCCGGAGCCGCATCTGAGCCGCAGCCGGTGAAAGGTCCCCGCGCCGCCGCCATTCCCTATTTCTGAAACGCGTTCTACTGTGTGCGCCGTCAAGTCCGGGACCGAGTCAGCCATCAGCCAGTCTGAGCCTGGAGGGGCCGTGCACCTCGAATACACGCCTGAGCAGCAGCGGCTGCGCACCGAGCTGCGTGCCTACTTCGCCGAGCTGGTGCCGGACAACGCCTATGCCAGGTACGGCGATCCCGCCGCCCAGAAGCGGTTCTACCGGGAGACGGTCCGGCGGCTCGGCACCGACGGCTGGCTCGGGGTCGGGTGGCCCGAGGAGTACGGCGGGCGCGGGCTCTCGCCCATGGAGCAGTTCATCTTCTTCGACGAGGCCGCGCAGGCGGGCGTTCCGCTGCCGCTGATGGCGCTGAACACGGTCGGCCCGACGATCATGCAGTTCGGCACGGACGAGCAGAAGGACTACTTCCTGCCGAAGATCCTCTCGGGCGAACTCGACTTCGCGATCGGCTACAGCGAACCGGACGCCGGTACGGACCTGGCGGCGCTCAAGACCAGGGCCGTACGGGAGGGCGACGAGGAGAGCGGCCACTACACGGTCGACGGGCAGAAGATCTGGACGACCAACGGCGACACCGCGGACTGGGTGTGGCTCGCCGTCCGCACCGACCCCGAGGCGCCGCCGCACAAGGGCATCACCATGCTCCTCGTACCGACGAGCGACCCCGGCTACTCCTGCACCCTCATCAACACCCTCGCCTCGCACGACACCACCGCGAGCTACTACGAGAACATCCGCGTCCCCGCGTCGCGCCGGGTCGGCAAGGAGAACAAGGGCTGGCGGCTCATCACCAACCAGCTGAACCACGAACGCGTCACGCTCGCCGCCCACGGCACCATGGCGATCCGCGCCCTGCACGACGTGCAGCGCTGGGCCATGGACACGAAACTCGCCGACGGCCGCCGCGTCATCGACCTGAACTGGGTGCGCCAGCGCCTGGCGAAGACCCACACCAGGCTCGACGCGATGAAGCTCCTCAACTGGCAGATGGTGAACGCCGTCCAGGAAGGCACCCTCACCCCCCAGGACGCCTCCGCCGTCAAGGTCTACGGCTCGGAGGCCCGCCGCGACGCGTACGCCTGGCTGATGGAAGTCGTCGGCGCGGCGGGCTCCTTGAAGGAGGGCTCGGCGGGCGCGGTGCTCCACGGCGAACTGGAGCGCGGCTACCGATCGGCGGTGATCTTCACCTTCGGCGGCGGCAACAACGAGATCCAGCGGGAGATCATCTCCTGGATCGGCCTGGGGATGCCGCGCGTCCGTCGTTGAGGCGTAGAGGCGTAGAGGCGTAGAGGCACTGAGGCGTCGCGGGAGGCAAGCAGGCGCCTGCTGCGTCCCACTGGTCGGTACCCGCATCCGACCAGAAGGAGCATCACGTGCAGCAACTCTCCTACCGGCGGCGCCTGGTGCCGCTGCTCGCGCTGGGGGTCGTCGCCGGGCTCGCGCCGGGACTCGCCACCGGGTCGGCCTCCGCCGCAGAGCCGTTAGGTCCGTACACGCGGCAGAAGCTCTCCTGGAAGCGGTGCGCCCCCGACAAGCCCGCCGCCTTCCAGTGCGCGACCCTGAAGGTGCCCCTCGACTACCGGGCTCCCGAGGGCAAGCGGATCGACGTGGCGGTCTCCCGGATCAGGACGAGCGACCCGGCCGAGCGGCGCGGCATCCTCACCATCAACCCGGGCGGGCCCGGCGGTCCAGGGCTCGATCTGCCCCTCGAGGCCGCCGACGGGCTGCCCAAGGCGCTGCTCGACCAGTACGACCTGGTGGGCTTCGACCCGCGCGGGGTCGGCAGGAGCACCCCCGTCAGTTGCGGGCTCACCCCCGACGAGCTGCCCTATCCGCGCGTCACCCGCTCCGTCGCCGACGCTGCGGCGAACGAGGCCTGGGCCGGGACCTTCGCCGCCAAGTGCCGGGCGGCGGCCGGTGACCGGCTGCCGCACAACAGCACCCGCAACACCGCCCGCGACATGGACGTCATGCGCGCCGTCCTGGGCGAGAAGAAGCTGACGTACTACGGCGTCTCGTACGGCACCGCGCTCGGCGCCGTCTACATGCAGCTCTTCCCGCACCGCGTCGACCGGTTCGTGCTCGACAGCGCCGTCGACCCGGGCCGGATGTGGCGCGGCATGTTCCGGATCTGGGGGCCGGAGGGCGAGCGGGCCTTCCAGCGGTGGACGAAATGGACCGCCGACCGGGACCGGACGTACCACCTCGGCGGTTCGCCCGCCGCGGTCGCGCGGACCTTCTGGCGGCTCGTCGCGCGCGCCGACACGAAGCCGATCGTCTTCGGCGACGCGACGCTCGACGGACCCGCCGTACGCGACCTGTCGCGGCCGGAGCTGTACAGCGTCCGCAAGGGAGCGGAGGTCGTGGCGATGCTCAAGAAGGCCGCCGAGGGGCAGAGCGTGCCCGGGCTGCCCGCCGAGGCGGACAGCGAGAACGAGATCGCGAGCCAGACGGCCGTGCTGTGCGCCGACGCCCCCTGGCCGCGCGACCCGGGCGTCTACCGCCGCGACGCCTTCCACGACGCCGCACGCCATCCGCTGTACGGCGACTTCGCCGCCAGCATCACCCCCTGCGCCTACTGGCCGAGGGGTGCCGAGCCCGTCACCACGGTCGACAACGACGCCCCGTCGCTGATCGTGCAGAACGAATGGGACCCGCAGACCCCGCTGACCGGCGCCCGCGCCATGCACCGCGCCCTGAAGGGCTCACGCATGGTCACCGTCGACGAGGGCGAGGGCCACGGCGTGGTGTTCGGCGACACCCGCAACGCCTGCGCCGAGAACGCCGCCATGGGCTACCTCGCCACCGGCACGCTCCCGGACCGCGACGTCACCTGTCACGCGACACCGGGCCGCCGCGGCATCGACCGTTGACTTGTCAGGCGCGCGCGTGACCCGGCAGACGCACACGAGTCCGGCACCGTCCCGCACAGCGTTCCCTCGCGTGTACGCCCGTAACTTCCGCCCGAGCGCATCCCGCGCGCCGTGGCCCGCCCAGGTGCCGGGAGCGGCCCGGCACCGTACAAACTCGACAGACGGGACGCCATACTGGACGAGCCGGGGAGGGCGCAGCGAAACAACGGGGGCGACAGCACGAGATGGCGGACACCAGGCTGATCCACGGCCGGTACCGGTTGCTGGATCTGATCGGGCGCGGCGGCATGGGCGAGGTGTGGCGGGCGCGCGACGAGTCGCTCGGCCGACGGGTGGCCGTCAAGTGCCTCAAACCGATGGGGCCCCAGCACGACCAGTCCTTCACGCGCGTGCTGCGCGAGCGCTTCCGGCGCGAGGCCCGGGTCGCCGCCGCGCTCCAGCACCGCGGCGTCACCGTCGTGCACGACTTCGGCGAGTACGACGGAGTGCTGTATCTGGTGATGGAGCTCCTGGAGGGCCGCAACCTCAGCCAGCTCCTGGAGGACAACAAACAGCACCCGCTGCCCGTCGACGACGTGGTGGAGATCGCCGAGCAGGTCTCGTCCGCCCTCGCGTACACCCACGAACAGGGCATCGTGCACCGGGACTTGAAGCCCGCGAACATCATGCGGCTGTCCGACGGTACGGTGAAGATCTGCGACTTCGGCATCGCGCGGCTCGGCGCCGACATCGGCTTCACCTCGCGTCTGACCGGCACCGGCATCGCCATGGGCACCCCGCACTACATGTCGCCCGAGCAGATCAGCGGCGACCCGGTCGACCAGCGCAGCGACCTCTACTCCCTGGGCTGCGTGCTCTACGAGATCGCCACCGGCGCCCCGCCCTTCGACCTGGAGGACGCCTGGGCCGTCCTCGTCGGCCACCGCGACACCACCCCGCAGCCGCCCCGCCGCCACCGCGCCGAACTGCCCGGATACTTCGACCGGGTCGTCCTCGACCTGCTCGCCAAGGAACCCGCCGACCGGCCGCACGACGCGCGGGAGTTGGGTCGCCGCATCACCGCGGGCCGCTCCAGCGTCTCGTACGCGCCGACGGTCGTCAGCCCGCCCGTGCGCCGCCCCGAACAGCCGCCGTCCCACGAGCCGCGGCTGCCCTCCTGGACCCGCGGCATGACCACCGGGCACAAGGCGGGCGGCGCGTCCGTGCTGCGCACCACCCCGCCGGACGCGGCGGCGGGCCTGACCGGCGAGTGGATCCCGCGCGTCGACGCGCGCCGGACCGCCGCGGCGCGCGGGCCCGAACGGCCCACGCCGTCGGCCGAGTTGGTCGCCACCCTCACCAGCAGGCACAACGCGGGCCTCAGCCTCGGCAGACTCGGCCGCTGGGCGGAAGCGGGCGAGGTGCACCGCGCGGTCGCCGCCGAGCGCGAGCACGCGCTCGGCCCCGACCACCCCGACACGCTCGCCAGCCGCTACGAGGTGGGGTTCACGCTCAGCCGTACGGGCCGCGCGGCCGACGCGCTGCGCGAGTACGGCCGCGTCGCCGAAGGGCGGGAGCGTTCCCTGGGGCCCGAGCACCCGGAGACGCTCGCCGCCCGCCAGGAGATGGCGTACGTACTGGGCCAGCTCGGGCGGCACTTCGAGGCGCACCAGACGTACACCGCGGTGCTCGCCGTACGGGAGCGCACGGCGGGCCCCGACCACCCGGACACGCTGCGCTGTCGGCACAACCTCGCCTACAACCTGAGCCGCCTTGGCCGTCTGGAGGACTCCTACCGGCTCGCCGGTGAGGTCGCGGCGGCTCGTGCGCGCGTGCTCGGTCCCGCCCATCCGGACACGCTCGTCACGCGGTACGAAGTGGCTTACGCGCTGGGCCAGTTGGGGCGCTGGCCGGAGGCGCTGCAGACCTACCGCGAGGTCGCCGAGGCCCGGGTGCGGGCCCTCGGCGCCGACCACCCCGACACGCTCGCCGCCCGCTACGAGGTGGGCATCAGCCTCGGCAGGCTCGGCCGCAGCGGTGAGGCCCTCGAGCTCTACCGCGACCTGATCGACGACCGCACGCGCGTCAACGGCCCCGCCGACCCCGAGACGTTGCGCGCCCGGCACGGCCTCGGGGTGAACCTCGGCAGGCAGGGCCGTTGGGAGGAGGCCCTCGCGGAGGCCCGCGACGTGTGCGCGATCCGTGAGCGCGTGCTCGGCGCCGACCACCCGGACACTCTGGTGAGCCGTCGCGAGGTCGCCGTCGGCCTCGGCTGGCTCGGGCGCTGGTCCGACGCGCTCACCGAGTACCGCAGGGTGGCCGCGGCCCGCGAACAGGTGCTCGGCGCCGACCACCCCGACGCCCTCGCCAGCCGCAACGACGAGGCGCACTGCCTGGAGCAACTGGGCCGTGGCACGGAGGCGGTCGAGCTGTACCGCAGGGTGGCCGCGCTCCGCCAGCAGCGGAGTCCCGGGGCCCACTGACCCTTCCCGTCGGTCAGTCCGTGTCCGCCCGGGGCGCGTCTCCGGGGGAGCGGTGCCGGTCGACGATGGCCTCGATGATCCGCATCAGCCGGTCCCCGGTCCTGTCGATGCTCCCGTTCACCGTGCTGACCTGGACGCCTTCGAGGAGGAAGGTGATCTCGGCGGCGGTCTGCTCGGGGTCGGGCAGCCCGGCGCCGGCGCACATGCCGACCAGACGGCGGGTCTGGAGGGCCTTGTGCTCCTCGATCACCTGCCGTGCGGGGTGGGAGCGCTCGGGCAGTTCGGCGAGGGAGTTGATGAACGCGCAGCCCCGGTGCGAGACCTCGGGCAGGCCATCGGCGATGAAGCGGGCCAGGCCCAGGATCTGCTCCCTCGGCCGGTCGGGGTGTTCGGCCTCGACCCGGTCGAAGGCCGCCTGATAGTCGGCGGCGAGGATCCGCAGCCACTCCGCGACGAGCGCGTCCTTGGTCGCGAAGTGCCGGTAGATGGCCATCTTGGTGGTCTCGGCCCGCTCGGCGATCGCCTGGACGCTCACCCGTCGGATCCCCTCGCGCTGGAAGAGCTCCTCCGCCGCGTCGAGGATGCGCTCGCGAGGCGGCAGTTTCGCCACCCTGCTCGGCCTTCTGACGGTCGATGCCATGCGTGCTCCGAGCTCCGTGATGTCCGGTCCGTGACCTAGCCCATCGGCTATCGGTCACCGGTAAGGTACCAGTCCGTCCCGCGCGATACCGTCCGGTATCGTCAGGGACTCATCGGTATCGTTCGTTCTCTTCTCACGTCTCAGGGAGTGGCAGTGAAGATCAGTGAGTACGTGGGCTTCGACGCGGTCGGGCTCGCGGAGCTGGTGGCCAGGGGTGAGGTGGCCCCCGCCGAGCCGGAGGCGGCCGCGCGCGAGGCCGCGGAGGCGGTCAATCCGCGGATCAACGCCCTCGTGGAGACCTGGCCGACCGACGACGAACCCACCCCCGGCAAGGCCCCGCTGGCCGGAGTCCCCTTCCTCATCAAGGACATCGGGGTCGCCATGGCCGGGCGGCGCATGGAACTGGGCAGCCGTCTCGCGGCCGGTAACGTCGCCGCCGCCGACTCCGCCCTGATGCGCCGCTTCCGCCGCGCCGGGCTCGTGACGTTCGGGCGGACCACGACACCGGAGATGGGCTACAGCAATACGACGGAACCGGTGCTGTACGGCGAGACCCGCAACCCGTGGAACCTGGGCCTGAGCGCGGGTGGATCAAGCGGCGGCGCGGGCGCGGCCGTCGCCGCGGGGGTGGTCCCGGTCGCGCACGCCACCGACGCCGCGGGCTCGATCCGCATCCCCGCCTCCTGCAACGGCCTCTTCGGGCTCAAGCCCACCCGGGGCAGGGTCTCGTGGGGCCCCGACTTCGACGAGATGTTCAACGGCCTCGCCGTGCACGGTGCCATCAGCCGCACGGTCCGCGACAGCGCGGTCCTCCTCGACCAGATGCGCGGCGCGGAGCCGGGCGACCCGTACACCGCACCGGAGCCGTCGCGGCCGTACGCGCGGGAAGTCACCCGCGATCCGGGCTCGCTGCGGATCGGCGTGCTCGGTCAGGCCTGGGGCGGGCGCCGCACCGTCGCACCCGTGGCCGACGCGCTCGCCCGCACCGCGCGTCTGCTGGAGTCCTTGGGGCACCGGGTCGGGGAGGTCGACGTCGAACTCGGCGTCGACTGGGAGGAGTTGGTCGTCGCCAGTGCCCGTCAGTGGACGGTGAACCTCGCGGCCTCGATCGACGAACTGGCCGCCGCCTTCGGCCGCCCCATCGACTCCTCCACCCTCGAGCCGCCCGTCCTGGCCAGTTACCACTACGGGAAGCGGGTCAGCGGCGCCCAGTTCGTCACCGCTCTCGCGCTCCGCAACCGGGTCTCCCGGGGCCTGGCACGGCACTTCGCCACGTACGACGTCCTGCTCACCCCGACCCTGCCCGAGCTTCCCGTGCCGCTGGGCACCCATGCCGAGGGCGCGGCGCGACTGGACGGCCTCGGCTGGCTGCGCCGCCTCTTCGACATCGCGCCGTTCACCGCGGTGTTCAACGTGGCGGGCACGCCCGCGATGTCCGTACCGGTGACGACCGAGCCCGGGACGGGGCTCCCGATCGGCATGCAGTTCGCCGCGGACCACGGCCAGGAGGGCCGCCTGTTCAGCCTGGCGGGCCAACTCGAACAGGCGAGCCCGTGGGCGGACCGGACGCCCATGGTGTGGGCGGGGGACGGCGTGGCCCAAGCCTGACGCGGCACATGCCCTCTGCCAATCCGGATGCCGCTACGCATGTCACTGCAGATGCCACCGCAGATGACACTACGGAGTCAGCACGATCCTGCCGAACACCTCTCCCGCGGCCATCTTCTGGTGGGCCAGCACGGCCTGGTCCAGCGGGAGTACCTCGTGCACCACGGTCTCGATCTCGCCGCGGCTTGCCGCGGCGAACTGCTCGTCCCGTACGGCACTCTGGTCGGCCTGGGCGACGGAGTCGGCGCTGAAGGCGGCGAACGACAGCGACTTCTGGAACGCGCCCATGACCTTCGCGCCGAAGTCGGCGGGCGGCCAGCCCCCGATGACGCCGACGGTGACCATCCGGCCGTTGGGGCGGAGCCGGTCGAAGAACGCGGGCAGGTCGGGACCGGCTACGACGTCGATGATGACGTCGTAGCCGGCGGGAGCGTCGTCCCCGCCGTCGCCCGAGCGGTCGAGCACGTGGGTCGCGCCCAGCAGTCGCAGCCGCTCGCCGCGTGCGGCGGACGACGTGGTGACCGCGACGGCTTCGGCACCGCGGCGGGCCGCGAGCTGGACCGTCGTCACGCCGATGCTGCCCGCGGCGCCGCGGACCAGCACCGCATCGCCGGGAGCGAAATGGGCGTGCGCGAGCGCGTAATGGGCGACGACTCCCGAGCCGCCGAGCGTGACCGCGTCGATCGCGGAGAGGCCCGCGGGCAGGGGAGCGACCGACTCGACCGCGGCGACGGCGTGTTCGACGTAGCCGCCGCCCCTGCCGGTGGATCCCCAAACCCGGCGGCCGATCCACGCGGTGTCGACGCCGTCGCCGACCGCGGTGACGGTGCCCGCCACCTCGCTGCCGATGACGTGCCCTTCGGTGAAGCCCAGGCCGCCCAGCGCGCCGCTGCGGATCACGGTGTCGACGCCGCCGACACCGATGGCCTCCGTGGCGATGAGCACCTGCCCGGCGGCGGGTGCCGGAGTCGGCAGCTCCACCACGGCCAGACCCTCCGGGCCGCCGTATGCCTTGATCGCAATTGCCTTCAACGGGAATCTCCGTCCTCGTCGGTCTGCGTGTGATCCGTCCTGTCCGGGACCGTAACGGACGCCCCCGTCCGTTTGGCTAAAGTGAGAGCGATGACCGAGCAATTGACTCAGCCGCTGCGTTCCGACGCGCTGGACAACCGCGCACGCATCGTCGAAGCGGCCCGCGCGCTGTTCTCCACCGAGGGCCTGAAGGTGCCGATGCGGGAGGTCGCCCGCCGCGCGAACGTCGGACCGGCCACCCTGTACCGCCACTTTCCGGCCAAGCAGGCGCTGATGGCGGCGGTCTTCGCCGACCAGATGTGCGCGTGCCGGGCCGTCGCCGAGGAGGCGTGCGCCGATCCCGATCCATGGCGCGGCCTGTGCCGGATGATCGAGAAGATCTGTGCGACGCACGCCTGCGACCGGGGCTTCACGGAAGCCTTTCTGACGGCCGACCCCCTCGGGTCGGCGGACATCGCGCAGGAGCGTGCCCTGATCGTGAAAGCGCTCGGTGAACTGGCCGAGCGGGCCAAGAGGGCCGGGCGGTTGCGTCCCGACTTCGTCCTGGACGACCTCTTCCTGATGCTCATGGCCCACTGCGGGATCCGGGCCGCGTCGCCCACCGGCCAGGCCACGGCCTCCCGGCGGTTCGTGGCCTACATGATCCAGGCGTTCGAGGCCAGGCCCGGGACCACCCCGCTGCCGCCGTCGGCCCGACCGGCGTTCCCGGGGTTCGACGTCGCGGCGGCCAACGCCTAGGACCCTGGCCACCGTTGGCCTCCACGCGCTCCCGCACCGGCCATCCGCCGTGCGGCGCTGACGCGGCGCGCCTGACCTTGACGGGCGGGCCTCCCACGGCCCGGCCCGTGCTAGGAAGGGGCATGCCTGATCGCGATGCGTACGACGCCGTCATCGTCGGCGGTGGTCACAACGGTCTTGTCGCCGCCGCCTATCTCGCCCGTGCAGGACGGTCCGTGCTGCTCCTGGAGCGGCTCGCGGACACCGGGGGCGCAGCCGTGTCCAGTCGGCCCTTCCCCGGGGTCGACGCCCGCCTGTCCCGCTACTCGTACCTGGTCAGCCTGCTGCCGAAGAAGATCGTCAGGGATCTCGACCTCGACTTCCGGGTGCGTACGCGCACCATCTCCTCCTACACGCCCGCCGAGCGCGCGGGCCGCCCCACCGGACTGCTCGTCGGCGGCGGCGAGGCCCGCACCCGGCAGGGCTTCGCGCGGCTCACCGGCGACCACCGCGAGTACGAGGCGTGGCGGAGCTTCTACGCCATGACCGGGCAGGTCGCACGCACCGTCTTCCCCACGCTCACCGACCCCCTGCCCACGCGCGGCGAACTGCGCGCCCGAGTCGCCGACGACACCGCCTGGCGCACCCTCTTCGAAGAGCCCATCGGCACGGCGATCGAGCAGCGCTTCGCCGACGACCTGGTGCGCGGCGTCGTCCTCACCGACGCCCTGATCGGCACCTTCGCCGACGCCCACGACCCGTCCCTGCGGCAGAACCGCTGCTTCCTCTACCACGTCATCGGCGGCGGCACCGGCGACTGGAACGTCCCCGTCGGCGGCATGGGCGCCCTCACCGGCGCGCTCTTCGACGCCGCGCGCGCCGCGGGCACCCGGATCCGCACCGGGTGCGAGGCGACCCGGATCGAGTCCGACGGACAGCGCGCCGAAGTGACGTACGCGACGGCCGACGGCGAACACACCGCCGCCGCCCGGCACGTCCTGGTCAACGCGTCGCCCCAGGCCCTCGCCGCGCTGCTCGGCGACGCGCCGCCCCCGCCCGCCGAAGGCGCACAGCTCAAGGTCAACATGCTGCTCAAGCGGCTG
Organism: Streptomyces kanamyceticus; assembly: GCF_008704495.1. Taxonomy (NCBI): domain Bacteria; kingdom Bacillati; phylum Actinomycetota; class Actinomycetes; order Kitasatosporales; family Streptomycetaceae; genus Streptomyces; species Streptomyces kanamyceticus. The sequence goes on along the minus strand of NZ_CP023699.1, from coordinate 307,866 downwards.
CCCCGGCTGCGCGACACCTCCGTCGACCCGCGCGAGGCGTTCGGCGGGACCTTCCACATCGCCGAAGGGTACGAGGCGCTGGCGACCGCGTACGCCGAGGCCGCCGCGGGAGCGCCGCCCACCGCGCCGCCCGCCGAGATCTACTGCCACTCGCTCACCGACCCGACGATCCTCGCCCCCGCTCTGGTGGAGCGCGGCTATCAGACCCTCACCCTCTTCGGTCTGCACACTCCCGCCAGGCTCTTCGCGCAGGACCACGACACGGTGCGCGCCGAGCTCCTCAAGTCGACCCTCGCGCAGCTCGACCAGCACCTGGCCGAGCCGCTCACCGACTGCCTCGCCCTGGACGCGGAGGGGCGCCCCTGCATCGAGGCGAAGACCCCGCTCGACCTGGAGCGAGACCTGAGGCTGCCGGGCGGCAACATCTTCCACCGCGACCTCGCCTTCCCGTACGCCCAGGAGGACACGGGGCGTTGGGGCGTGGAGACCCGGCTCGCCAACGTCCTGTTGTGCGGCGCGGGCGCGGTGCGCGGCGGCGGGGTCAGCGGCATCCCCGGGCACAACGCCGCGATGGCCGCGATGGGGGTCTGACGGCTGGTGAACGCACGCCGGTGGACCTGAGCGCGAAAGCCCCCGGCTCCGTGGGGAGCCGGGGGCTTTCGGGTGGAGCGCTGGGCAGGCCTTGCACCTACATTTCCCCGCAGGAAGCGGGGCGTCTTTCCTTGGACGACCAACGCGTGGCCCGTGTCCCGGAGTTCCGGGTGCGGGCGCAAGATCAACTGTAGCGCATGTTCCGGGGTGCGCGAACCACGTACAGCCCGAGGGGCTCGCGGCACGCCAAAGAATCTGACACTGCATCAGAAAATCTCTTCCCTCGACGCGAGCGCTGCGGCATCCTGCGCCCATGCAGACGGAGTTGAGCAAGAAACTGGGAGTCGAGCACGCCGTCTTCGGCTTCACGCCCTTCCCGGCGGTGGCCGCCGCCATCAGCAGGGCGGGCGGGTTCGGGGTGCTCGGCGCGGTCCGCTACACGGCACCCGACGAACTGGCCAGGGACCTCGACTGGATGCAGGAGCACGTCGACGGGAAGCCCTACGGACTCGACGTCGTCATGCCGGCCAAGAAGGTCGAGGGCGTGAGCGAGGCCGACGTCGAGGCGATGATCCCCGAGGGGCACCGGCAGTTCGTCAGAGACACCCTCGCCAAACACGGCGTGCCCGAACTCGCCGAGGGCGAGGCGTCCGGCTGGCGCATCACGGGATGGATGGAGCAGGTCGCCCGCAACCAGCTCGACGTCGCGTTCGACTACCCGATCAAACTCCTCGCCAACGCGCTCGGTTCGCCTCCGGCCGACGTGATCCAGCGGGCCCACGACCACGACGTCCTCGTCGCGGCCCTTGCGGGCAGCGCCCGGCACGCGCGCAAGCACGCGGAGGCGGGCATCGACGTCGTCGTCGCGCAGGGGTACGAGGCGGGTGGCCACACCGGCGAGATCGCCTCCATGGTGCTCACGCCCGAGGCCGTCGAGGCCGTCGCGCCGCTGCCGGTGCTCGCCGCGGGAGGCATCGGCAGCGGGCAGCAGATCGCCGCCGCGCTCGCCCTCGGCGCACAGGGCGTCTGGCTCGGCTCGCTGTGGCTCACGACCACCGAGGCCGATCTCCACTCGCCCGCGCTCACCCGGAAGCTGCTCGCGGCGGGCTCCGGCGACACGGTCCGCTCCCGCGCCCTGACCGGCAAGCCCGCACGTCAGTTGCGCACCGAGTGGACCGACGCCTGGGACGACCCGCAGGGCCCGGGGACGCTGCCGATGCCGCTCCAAGGGCTCCTCGTCGCCGAGGCCGTGTCCCGCATCCAGAAGTACGAGGTGGGGGAGCTGCTCGGCACCCCGGTCGGCCAGATCGTCGGCCGGATGAACAGCGAACGCAGCGTACAGGCGGTCTTCGACGACCTGACGCGCGAATTCGAGCGCGCCGTGGACCGCGTCAACCGCATCGCGGGAAGGGGAAGCCAGTCATGAGCACACCCCCCAACGGCTTCTGGGCCCAGGCCGCCGCCGCCCCGGAACGCACCGTCCTGGTGGCGCCGGACGGCACGCCATGGACGGCGGGCCGTCTGCACGGCGCCGTCAACCAACTGGTGCACGGGCTGCGCGCCGCGGGCCTCGAGCGCGGCGACGCGTTCGCCGTGGTGCTGCCCAACGGCGTCGAGTTCCTCACCGCGTATCTCGCCGCTTCCCAGGCCGGGTTCTACCTCGTACCGGTCAACCACCATCTGGTCGGGCCCGAGATCGCCTGGATCGTCGCCGACTCCGGTGCCAAGGTCCTGATCGCGCACGAGCGGTTCGCCGACGCGGCGACCGCCGCAGCCGACGAGGCGGGCCTTCCGGCCACCCACCGCCACGGGGTGGGGGACGTCCCGGGATTCCGTCCCTACGCCGAACTCCTGGACGGACGGCCCGCATCCGCCCCCGCCGACCGCACCCTCGGCTGGGTCATGAACTACACCTCGGGCACGACGGGACGCCCGCGCGGCATCCGCCGCCCGCTGTCGGGCAAGCTCCCCGAGGAGACCTACCTCGGCGGCTTCCTCGGGATCTTCGGCATCAAGCCGTTCGACGGCAACGTGCACCTGGTGTGCTCGCCGCTCTACCACACGGCCGTCCTCCAATTCGCGGGCGCCGCCCTGCACATCGGGCATCCGCTGATCCTGATGGACAAGTGGACGCCCGAGGACATGCTGCGCCTCATCGACACCCACGCGTGCACGCACACCCACATGGTGCCGACCCAGTTCCACCGCCTGCTCGCGCTGCCGGACGCGACGAGGGCCGCGTACGACGTGTCCTCGATGCGGCACGCCATCCACGGCGCCGCGCCCTGCCCCGACCACGTGAAGCGGGCGATGATCGAGTGGTGGGGCAGTTGCGTCGAGGAGTACTACGCGGCCAGCGAGGGCGGCGGCGCCTTCGCCACCGCGGAGGACTGGCTGAAGAAGCCGGGGACGGTCGGGAAGGCCTGGCCCATCAGCGAGTTGGCGGTCTTCGACGACGACGGGAACCAGCTGCCGCCCGGCGAGCTCGGCACCGTCTACATGAAGATGAACACGGGCGGATTCTCGTACCACAAGGACGAGTCGAAGACGAAGAAGAATCGCATCGGTGACTTCTTCACCGTCGGCGACCTAGGCATCCTGGACGAGGAGGGCTACCTCTTCCTGCGCGACCGCAAGATCGACATGATCATCTCGGGCGGCGTCAACATCTACCCCGCCGAGATCGAGTCGGCGCTGCTCACCCATCCCGCGGTCGCGGACGCCGCGGCCTTCGGGATCCCGCACGACGACTGGGGCGAGGAGGTCAAGGCCGTCGTCGAGGTCGCCGAGGGGCGCGAGCCCGGTGACGCGCTCGCCACCGAGATCCTCGCCCACTGCGAACGTCAACTCGCGGGGTACAAACGGCCCAAGACCGTCGACTTCATCGAGACGATGCCCCGCGACCCGAACGGCAAGCTGTACAAGCGCCGCCTGCGCGAGCCGTACTGGGAGGGGCGCGAGCGGGCGCTGTGAGGGCACGTCCCCGGGGCCGTACGTCCCCGGGGACGGATCAGCGGCGGTTCAGCGGTGCTCGCGCACCCGCACCACCTTCAGGTGCGGATCGGCCAGGACGTCCTTCTCGCAGAAGCGCGAGGTCACCCAGCGCTCCTTCGAGTAGAGCCTCGTCTGGTCGCTGTAGTGCGCCGAGTTCGGGTTGGCGGACTGGGAGTACGACAGGAGCGTGCGGGCCTTCGGGCAGCGGCCCTCGTCCCAGCCGACCGCCTGGATGTGGCTGGAGCCGTGGACGACCTCGGTGTAGCCGCCCTTGGCGTCCCAGGACGCCTCGATCTTGTTCCAGACGCCGAGGGCCTCCGTGCCGCCGTGGATCGGGATGCGCTTGCCGCCTCGTACGACGTACTGGTGCGCGCCGAGCGGGGCGTCCAGGGCGATGTCCGCCGCGGTCAGCTCGGACACCGTGTCGGCGAGCGCCTTGCCGAACTCAGGTGACGTGGTGTCCAGGGTGTTCGGGGTGCGCACGGGGTCGGCCGCGGAGAAGGGCACCTTCCAGAGACGCGCGTCCGGCACGGCCGCCGTCAGCTTGCGCCAGAAGCGGTCGAAGAGCAGCGCGCCCCGGCTCCCGGTGTCCATCGTGTGGTCCCAACGGGCAAGCACCCGGCAGGCCTTGCGGATGTCCACGGCCTTCCCTCCGCTGCCGTTCGCGGTGCCACCGGGCAGTGCCGCGCAGGCCTTCGCCGCGTCGTCCGCCGCGAGATCCGCCATGGGCACGCGGTTCGCGAACTGCTGGCGTCGCAGGTCGTCGACGGTGAGTCGGCCCTTCCGGGCCATCGCCGAGACGTCCTCGACGGCGCCACGGGTACGCGGCGAGCGCTGGGTGCCGATCGTGCCGAAGACCCGCTCGTAGCCGGTGATCGGCCGGTCGGCGTTGGCCAGCCAGGCGCTGTCGTTGGAGTTCTCGACGTACGGAGCATTCTTGAGGCCCGGCATGCGGGAGGGGCCGAAGATGCCGGGCTGCACCGCGTCCTTGTCCGAGCCGAGCGCGCAGTCCCCGCGCGAGCCGTCGAGCACCGCGACGCCCGACGCCGGATAGGTGACCTTGCCGAGGGCCGTGCTGCAGCGTGCCGCGAGGTCGTCGGTGATCCGGGGGAGCACCTGCGACTGGGTGAACAGCGAGTGCCCGCGCCGGTCCGCCGCCACCGTGTTGACCCAGGGCAGCCCCTGGGTGTCGCTCAGGGCCTTCAGGATGCCGTCGGTGGAGCGGGCCCTGCCGAAGTCGAGGTCGGTGTCGCTGCCGCGCAGGTTCGCGGAGTTGGGGTCGTTGAGAGCGTACGCCGTGGTGGCGGACCAGGGGAGCGGCAGCTGCGGACCGAGGCTGGTCACGACCGGTCCGTACCGGGTCCACCACTGCGTGCGCGTCACCGGGGTGCCGTCCTTGACCGGCACCGTGACCGCGCGCCGGGTCATCTTGTGCGGCTCGCCGTCCACCAGATACGTCGTCGGATCGGCCGGGTCGAGCGTCAGCTGATGCAGGTTCAGCGGCACACCCGTCGCCACGGTGTGGCTCCACGCCACATCGCCGTTGAAGCCGATGTTGACCACGCTGGTCCCGAGCAACGAGCCGCCGGAGACGTTCAGTTCACCGGGGATGGTCTGCTGCGACTGCCAGAAGCGGCGCCCGCCGTGCCAGGGGTAGTGCGGATTGCCGAGCAGCAGTCCCTTGCCGTTCGCGGTGGCCTTTCCGCTGAACGCGACGGCGTTGGAGCCCATGTCGGCGTCCTTCGCCGAGAACATGTCGCGGGCCGCCGCCGCGGAGCGCCGCGGATCGGCCGTGCGCTCCTTCGCCCCGGCGGTCGGCGGCGCGGCCGCGGTGATGCCGTCGATGCCGCGGCCCTGCCCGCCGAGCACCTGCACGGCGTAGCCCTGGCGCGCCACGTCCAGGGCGCTGATCGGGCGGACCCAGGCGGCTTTGGCGCAGGCCGGGTCGGTGATGCGGTTCTGCTTCAGCCAGGCGTTGTAGCCCGCGGCGAACCCGCGCATCAGCTCCTCGGCGTCCCGGCTCGGACCCGCGGGGGCGGGCTCGGCGAGCAGCTTCTCCACGGTGCCCGCCTCGCGCACGCCGCCGAAGTACAGATCGCTGTTGAGGTTCGTGGACGCCGACGACAGCGCGGATCCGGGCGCCGCGTCGGGACCGAAGTACCGGGAGCGCTCGCCGCGGACGGTCACGTAGCCGTCGGCGAGCGTGCACACCTGGTCGGCGGCCTGCGCCCAGCCGGTGCCGAAGCCGAGGCCGGCGTAGTCCTCGGCGAGGATGTGCGGGATGCCGTACTGCGTGTAGCGGACGGTGGCGTGCAGGCCGCCGCCCGACGGACGGGCGTCGTCGCGGGGCGCGGCCCCGGCGCCGGCCGGCAGCAGGGCGACGGCGGTCAGCAGGGTGACCCCGACGGCGGCCAGGCGTCTCGTGCGCGTGCGCATGGTGCCTCCCAACGGCGTTGAGGGAAGGAGCGGTTGAGCGTACCAAGCGGTTGATCATTTGAGGCTGGTGTGTTTTCGCCCTGGTGCGACGGGTCCGTGCCGGGGCGCGCCCGACCTCAGGGACGCGAATCGGCCATCCGAACGGCGACATTCGGCCTGCTCGGTGATCTGTCGGTCATGATCTGCCCATGGGGTGTGGCCCCCGTCCGGGCCCGCGAGACATGCTGACCGCAGATGCCGGGTCCGACCCGTCAGGGGGCCGCGTCCCGGCATCGGACCGAGGAAGGAAGATCCACCATTCCCACCACGACGTTCTCGATAACCACCCCGGACGGCCAGGCCGACGCCTTCGCGGCGTTCCCCGACGGGGGCGAGCGGTACCCCGGAGTGCTGATGTACCCGGACGTCTTCGGCGTCCGGCCCGTGATCGAGCGGATGGCCGGCGAACTGGCCGGGCACGGGTACTACGTACTCGTCCCCAACCTCTTCTACCGGAACGGCCCCGCCCCGGTGGTCGAACTCCCCGAGCACATCAGCGCGGAGAACCGGCCCGCGATCTTCGAGCGGCTGCTGCCGTTGGTCCAGGAACACACCACCGACCGTGTCCTGCGCGACGCCGACGCCTACCTCACGTTCCTCACCGGGCGGCCCGAGGTCGCCGAGGGGCCGGTCGCCGTCACCGGCTACTGCATGGGCGCCGCCCTGGCGATGCGCACCGCGACGGCGCACCCGGACAAGGTGGCCGCCGTCGCCGGGTTCCACCCGGGCTTCATCGTCACCGACGCGCCCGACAGCCCGCACCGCCTCGTCTCACAGCTCAACGCCGAGGTCCATCTCGGCCTCGCCGAGGGCGACTTGACGCCCGAGGCGATCGCCGAGCTCGACCAGGCCCTGGCGGCCGCGGGCGTCGAGCACACCACCGAGGTCTACCCCGGCACCACGCACGGCTTCACCATGGCCGACACCGACGCGCTCCACGCCGAAGGTCTTTCGCGCCACTGGGAGCGGCTCCTGGCGCTCCTCGACCGCACCGTGGCGGCCAAGGGATGAATCGCGTGTGTCCCGTCTTGACCTGAGCGTCGTGCGCGACACAGGATCACGCCATGACGGGCACCGGGGGCAACAGGGTCGACGCCGTACTCTCGCGCAGCGCGCGCCGCTCGCCGGAGCGCATCGCGCTGCGCTACGGCGAGCGGACCTGGACGTACCGCGAACTCGACGAGGCGGTGACCGAGGCCGCGGCCTTCCTCATCGGCCAACGGCTCGGGCACGGTGCCCGGGTCGGCGCGTACGGGCACAACTCCGACGCGTATCTGATCGGCTTCCTTGCCTGCTCCCGCGCGGGTCTCGTGCACGTGCCGATCAACCACAACCTCACGGGCGACGACCTGCGGTACATCGTCGAGCAGTCGGGCAGCACCGTCGTCCTCGCCGACCCGACGGTGCAACACCGGCTGCCCGACGCCACGCGGGTGCTGCCGCTGCGCGATGCCACGGGCTCGCTCCTCGAACACGCGAGCCGCCGCGAGAAGGGCGGGAGGCACGTCATCGTGGGCACCGACGACGGCGGTGAACTGGCCCAACTGCTCTATACGTCGGGCACGACCGCGCTCCCCAAGGGCGCCATGATGTCCCACCGCGCCCTCGTCCACGAGTACGCGAGCGCCATCGCCGCCCTGGACCTCAAGGAGACGGACAAGCCCGTCCACTCGCTGCCGCTCTACCACTCGGCGCAGCTGCACGTCTTCCTCATGCCGTATCTGGCGGTCGGCGCCGAGAACACGATCATCGACGTGCCCGACGCCGAGCGGATCTTCGAGCTCGTCGAGGCGGGGCTCGCCGACAGCCTGTTCGCGCCGCCGACCGTGTGGATCGGCCTCTCCAACCACCCCGGGTTCGCCACGCGCGACCTGGGCGCGCTGCGCAAGGCGTACTACGGGGCGTCGATCATGCCGGTGCCGGTCCTGGAGCGGCTGCGGGCCCGGCTGCCGGGGCTCGGCTTCTACAACTGCTTCGGGCAGAGCGAGATCGGCCCGCTCGCCACCGTCCTCGGCCCCGACGAGCACGAGGGGCGCATGGACTCCTGCGGGCGTCCCGTGCTGTTCGTCGAGGCGCGCGTCGTCGACGAGCGCGGTCTGGAGGTGCCCGACGGCACGCGGGGCGAAGTCGTCTACCGTTCACCGCAGTTGTGCGACGGCTACTGGGACAAGCCGACGGAGACCGAGGAGGCGTTCCGCTACGGCTGGTTCCACTCCGGGACCTTGCCGTGCGGGACGCCGACGGCTATTTCACCGTCGTCGACCGCGTCAAGGACGTCATCAACTCCGGTGGCGTGCTCGTCGCCTCACGGCAGGTCGAGGACGCGCTGTACGAGCACGCGGGCGTCGCGGAGGCCGCGGTGATCGGGCTGCCGGACGAGCGCTGGATCGAGGCGGTCACCGCGGTCGTCGTGCGTGCACACACGCGTGCGGGCCGCGAGGTCACCGAGGCCGAACTGATCGCCCACGCCCGCGAGAAGCTCGCCCACTTCAAGGCGCCCAAGCGGATCCTGTTCGTGGACGAGCTGCCGCGCAACGCCAGCGGCAAGATCCTCAAGCGGGAGCTGCGGGACCGCTTCGGCGGGCGGTAGCCCGGGGCGGTCGGGCCGTGGTGCGAGTCCGCCGCGGTCAGGCCCTGGCGTGGTGTCGGCCTTCGCCCCCGGAGGACTGGGCGCGGTCGGCTTCGTCGCGGGCGAGCAGGGAGAGCAGTGAGGCCACGGCAAGGCCGGATTCGGCCGGGTGGCGCAGCACCTTGCTCGGGTCGATCTCGTACGCGTTGCTGCGTCCCTCCCGGGTGTGGGAGAGATACCCGTCCTGCTCCAGGTCGGCGATGATCTTCTGAACAGCGCGTTCGGTGAGCCTGCAGTGCGCGGCGATGTCGCGGATGCGGGCGGTGCGGTCGTCGGCGATGGCCGCCAGCACGCGTGCGTGATTGGTGAGAAACGTCCATCCGGTGTGTGGCTCGGGCACTCCATCCATGCGCCAACTGTAGGACGGGGTATGCGTGTTTTCAAAAACACGTACTTGATTTCCGGTATCAGTTGACGTGTGTGCGGAACAACGGGCAGCCTGAGAACGGCGGATGGCAACGACGAGAGGGAGATGCCATGCCGGAGCTCGCACACTCGCAGCAGCCCCTCCCGCGGGAGGGTGTCGAACACGACAGGGGCAGGCGCCTCATCATCTTGTGCGGGGACCTCGACCTGGACGCCGCCCAACGGCTAAGGCCCGACTTGTGCGTCGCCCTCAACCACGCCCCCGAAGGCATCGACCTGGATCTGCGGGACGTGGACTTCTGTGACTGCTCCGGTCTCAACGTCCTGCTCGCCCTGCGGCGACAAGCCGTGAAGGCGGGCAAGACCATCGTCATCCGCGCCGCTAGCCCGACGGTGGACCGGGTGCTCGAACTGACCGGGGTGCGCGGTCTGTTCATGCCGTTACCTGAGGCCGAGGCCGAGGTCGAGGTCGAGAACGAGGACGATCAGGATCTGCACACCGTGGTGGCCCAGTTGCGCCGGGCCATGATGACCCGGCCGACCATCGACCTGGCCCGCGGCATCCTGATGTCCTCCTTCGGCCTGAGCCCCGAGGCGGCCTGGGAGGTCCTGGTCAGCGCCTCGCAGCACACGAACACCAAGCTGTACGTGCTGGCCGAGGACGTGGTGGGCACGGTGCGGGGCGGGCCCCTGCACGACTCCGTACGCAAGCAGTTGGAGGCCGCGGTCGCGAGGACGACCGCGGCGCATGCGGCCTGCCTCAGTCCCGCAGATCCACGATCCGCTTGAACTTGCCCACCGAGCGCTCCAGCGTCTCCGGGTCGACGATCTCGACGCCCACCGAGACACCGACGCCGTCCTTCACCGCCGCCGCGATCTCCCGGGCGGCCGCCTCGCGTCGCTCGGGCGTGGTGTCCGCGCGCGCCTCGGCCCGCACCGTCAGGGCGTCCATCCGGCCCTCGCGGGTCAGGCGCAGCTGGAAGTGCGGGGCGATGCCCGCCGTGCGCAGGACGATCTCCTCGATCTGCGTGGGGAAGAGATTGACGCCCCGCAGGATGACCATGTCGTCGCTGCGGCCCGTCACCTTCTCCATCCGGCGGAAGATCCGCGCGGTGCCGGGAAGGAGACGCGTCAAGTCCCGTGTCCGGTACCGGACCACGGGCATGGCCTCCTTGGTGAGCGAGGTGAACACCAACTCGCCGAGTTCGCCGTCCGGCAGCGCCTCGCCCGTGATCGGGTCGACGACCTCGGGGTAGAAGTGGTCCTCCCAGATGTGCAGCCCGTCCTTGGTCTCCACGCACTCCTGCGCGACGCCCGGGCCGATCACCTCGGAGAGCCCGTATATGTCCACCGCGTCGATCGCGAACCGTTCCTCGATCTCGCGCCGCATCTCCTCCGTCCACGGCTCCGCACCGAAGATGCCGACCCGCAGCGAGGTCGTACGGGGATCGACGCCCTGCCGCTCGAACTCCTCCAGGAGCGTGAGCATGTACGAAGGGGTCACCATGATGATCTCGGGACGGAAGTCCTGGATCAGCCGGACCTGGCGCGCGGTCATGCCGCCGGAGGCGGGGATCACCGTGCAGCCGAGCCGCTCGGCTCCGTAGTGCGCGCCGAGACCGCCGGTGAACAGGCCGTATCCGTACGCGACATGGACCTTGTCACCGGGGCGGCCGCCCGCCGCGCGGATGGAGCGCGCGACCACGTCGGCCCACATGGACAGGTCCTGCTCGGTGTACCCGACGACCGTGGGCAGCCCCGTCGTGCCGCTGGAGGCGTGCAGCCTGCGCACCTCGGACTGTTCGACCGCGAACATCCCGAAGGGGTAGTTGGCCCGCAGGTCGTCCTTGCTGGTCAAGGGGTACCGTGCGAGGTCGGAGAGGGAACGGCAGTCGTCGGGGCGCAGGCCCGCCTTGTCGAACGCGGCCCGGTAGAACGGGACGTTCTCGTACGCGTGCAGCAGGGTGTCCTGGAGGCGTTCGAGCTGCAGGGCCGCGAGTGCGTCGGGGCTCAGCCGCTCCGTCGCGTCGAGGAGTAGCGGCAAACGCGTCATAGGGAATGCTCCCGTCTTGAACGGGCGACCGATCATTCGGTCGTCGATCTTCTGTGAGGGTCAGTAATCCAGGCCGACAGGTGGGCGTCAAGAGATCGCGCAAGACCGCGTCGAGCTGGGGCGTTACGTTCCAGGAGCATTGCCCGGGTGCGATACGGGATGTGATGATCTTCTTCATGCCGACCTTCAGCGCGTTCGACGGAACCGAGCTTGCTTACCACGAGAAGGGGGAGGGCGCGCCACTGATCTGTCTGCCGGGCGGGCCGATGCGGGCCTCCGCCTATCTCGGGGACCTCGGCGGACTCACCGCGTACCGGAAGCTGATCCTGCTCGATCTGCGCGGCACCGGCGATTCGGCGGTCCCCGGCGACCCGGAGACGTACCGCTGCGACCGGATCGTCGACGACGTCGAGGCGCTCCGCGAGCACCTCGGGCTCGACCGGATCGACCTCCTCGCGCACTCGGCGGGCGGCAACGTCGCCACCCTGTATGCCGCCCGCCACCCCAAGCGGATCCGCGCACTCGCCCTGATCACCGCCGCCAGTCAGGCGGTCGGCCTCACCGTCACCATCAAGGACCACCTGGAGGCCGTGGCGGCGCACCGGGGCGAGCCCTGGTATCCGGCGGCCGTGGCCGTGCTGAAGGAGATCGAGGCCGGGGGCAGTCCCGCGAACGCGGGCGAGGCGCTGGCGCCGCTGGCCTACGGCCGTTGGGACGCGACGGCCCGCGCACACCAGGCGGCCAGCGCGTCGGAGAAGAACGCGGACGCCGCCGCGGCCTTCTACGCGGACGGCGCCTTCGACCCGCCCGCGACCCGCGCCGCCCTGGCCGAGCTGACCGCTCCGGTGCTCGTCCTCGCGGGCGAGTACGACGGCGGCCCGAACCCCGCGCACGCCGAGGAGCTCGCCGCGCTCTTCCCCGGCGGCGTACGTCAAGTACAGCCGCGTGCCGGGCACTTCCCGTGGCTCGACGACCCCGAGTGGTTCGTGCGGCGGGTGGCGGGATTCCTCGCGCAGGACTAGCGGTTTCAGGCCGGTGCGGACGCGTGGGGGCTCGTACGATGGGGCGCCGACCGGTAACGATCACCTGAGGGGAACCCCCGTGCAGCTCACCTCAACCGTGTCCCGCTGTCTGACCGTTGGCGCCCTGGCGGCCGCGCTGCTCGCCGGAGGCGGCGCGGCCGTCGCGGCGCCCCCGCAGCCGCCCGGGCCCGCACCCGCGCTCACGGCCACGGCGTCCGACGGCCCGTACGCCCGGCTGTATCCGCTCGCCGACCTGTCCGCGCGGCGCCTGGCCACCGCCGACCTCGTCGCGGCCGCGAAATACGGCACGGAGAGCCCCATCGACGACCCGGTCCGCGAGAAGCAGGTCCTGGACGCGGTGGCCGCGCAGGCGCGGGAGATCGGCGCCGACCCTGAGGCGACCGTGCGGATCTTCCGCGACCAGATCGAGGCGAACAAGATCGTCCAGCGGGGCCTCTTCCGGCGCTGGGACGCCGACCCGTCCCAGGCGCCGACCGAGCGGCCCGACCTCGCGGAGGTCCGCAAGGAGATCAACCGGATCAACGGCGAGCTGGTGCGGGGCATCGCCGCGTCGCCGGACGCGCGCACGGCGCCGTACTGCGGGGGAGTGCTCACCGCCGCGGCCGTGCACGTCAGGTACGAGAACCGACTCGACGCCCTGCACGCGGCCACGCTCGGCCGGGCGCTGCGCTCGGTCTGCGAGGGGTGACCCGGCGCTACCGGCGCGCGGCAGCGGACCTGCCGCTGGACAGCGACATGATCCGAAGGAAACAACTCCCTAGCGGGCGGCGGCTTTCAGCGCGGCCTCGATCACCCGGGCGAGTCTGTCCAGGTACTCGTCACCGCTGTCCTCTTCCATGATCAGCAGGCGGAAGCCCAGCGGTGCCATCAGGAGGTCCGCGGCCAGTTCCTGGTCCAGCGAGACCGGGAGTTCGCCCCGGTCGATCGCGGCCTGCAGCATGGCGCGCGCCACCGCCCGGCGCGGTGCCCCCACGCCCGTGTGAATCACGTCCGCGAGCGCGCCCGGTCGGCGGCTCTGCGCGAGCAGTCCGGGGCCGATGCTGCTCACCACCGGGTTGGTGAGCTGGCCGCGGAGGGTGCCGAGGAACTCGCGCAGATCGGTGTGCAGGGCTCCGGTGTCCGGAGTCGGCGGCAGCGCGCCCTTCACCGCTTCGCGAACCAGTTCGGCGAGCATCTCCTGCTTCGATGCCCAGCGTCGGTACAACGCGGCCTTGCCCACGCCTGCGCGCCGGGCGACCGCCTCCATGGACATCCGCTCGTAGCCGCTCTCCGCGAGTTCGGCGAAGGCCGCCTCGGTGATCGCCTCGGTCACCCGCTCCCGCAGTGCCGCGCCGCCGGTTGCCCTGCGTTCTGCTGCCATCCGCCCAGCATAGAGGAACGGAACGGGTGTGTTCCGTTCCGCTCTGCGGTGAGCTAGCATCACCTTCAGCGAACGGAACGGCACCGTTCCGTTCTGTTTCATTTCGTTTCCATGGGAGGCACTGACGATGAAATTCCTCTACGACAACGAGTCCTTCTCCTTCGAGGCGTTGAGGGCCGCCGGCTACGCCACGTACGGCGGCGCCGAGCTCGGCGAAGTCCTGGTGACCTGCCGCCTGATTCCGGACGGGGACGAAGAGGCGTGGTCGGCCCAGTGGGCCGCGACGGCGGCGCGGGTCGAGCGCATCGGCCGGGACGCGCTGGCCGCCGGACATCGGGTGAGTGCGCGGGAGGCGCTGCTGCGGGCCTCCAACTACTACCGGACCGCCGACTTCTACCGGCGTGCGGACCCGGCGAACGACACCGAGTCCGCGCGCCTTGCGAAGGCGTCAGGGCGGACCTTCGCGGACGCGGCCGCCCTGCTCGACGTCCCTGCCCGTGCCGTGCGCATCCCTTACGAGGACACCACCTTGCCGGGCTATCTGTTCCTCGCGGACGACTCGGGTGAGCCGCGCCCGACCGTGCTCTACCACGGGGGTTACGACTCCACCCTGGAAGAGGCCTACTTCGCGCTGGCCGCGGGAGCCCTGCGGCGGGGTTTCCACGTCCTCGCCTTCGACGGTCCAGGCCAGGGGAGCACCGTGCGCGAGCAGGGCCTGCACTTCCGGCCGGACTGGGAGGCCGTGGTCACCCCGGTCGTCGAGTTCGCGCTCGCCCTGCCCGAGGTGGACGGGGACCGGCTCACGCTCATCGGCACCAGCCTCGGCGGGTACCTCGCCGCACGGGCGGTCGCCTTCGAGCACCGCATCGCCGCCTGCGTACTGCACGACGGCGTGTACGACGTCCACCCCACGTTCGAGGCGGTCGCCCGGACCGCGGCCGAAACCCCCGGCGGCCTGGCAGCCGTGATGGCGCAGAGCACCTCGGCGCGCTGGTTGATCCACAACGGCTTGTGGACCCTCGGGGTCTCCGGTGCCGACGGACTCCTCGAGGCGTCCAAGGCCTACACCATGGAGGGACTCGCGGAGCGGATCGCCTGTCCGATGCTCGTTCTGGAGGCGGAGAACGACCAGTTCTTCACCGGCCAGCCGCAGCGCATTTTCGACGCGCTGACCTGCCAGAAGGAACTGATCGTCTTCCCCGAGGCGGAGGGCGGCGGCGAGCACTGCCACGAAGGCGCGGTCGCCCTGTGGCACCAGCGCACTTTTGACTGGCTGGACACACTGTTCGCCACGTGAGCGGCCTCGCACTCGCCGGAACCTCAGCTCGCCCCCTCGGCGGCCACCGCCTTCGCCCACCGGTAGTCCGCCTTGCCGCTCGGTGAGCGCTGTATGTGGTCGGTGAAGACCACCGACCGGGGGATCTTGTACCCGGCGAGCCGCGTGCGGCAGTGGGTCTGGACCGCTTCCAGGTCCAACGTGGGCGCCTCCGTGCGGAGTTGGACGACGGCGGCGACGCGGTTGCCCCAGCGTTCGTCGGGCACCCCGGCCACCAGCGCGTCGTACACGTCCGGATGGGACTTCAAGGCCTGTTCGACCTCCTCGGGGTACACCTTCTCGCCGCCCGTGTTGATGCACTGCGAGCCGCGCCCGAGCACGGTGACGATGCCCTGGTCGTCGACCGTCGCCATGTCGCCGAGCAGTACCCAGCGCTCGCCGTCCTTCTGGAAGAAGGTCTCGGCCGTTTTGCGCGGGTCGTTGTAGTAGCCGAGCGGGACGTGGCCGCGCTGGGCCAGGCGGCCCGGTTCGCCGACCGGCACCGGCTCGTGCGTCGCGGGATCGACCACCTGGGTGCGCTCGTTGACCTCCAGGCGGAAGCCCTTCTCGGGTCCTGAGTCGTCCGTCGCCTTGCCGTTGGAGCCGGACTCGGAGGAACCGAAGTTGTTGAGGAGCAGCACATTGGGCGCGAGCGCCTGGAACTGGGCGCGCACCGTCTCCGACATGATCGCCCCGGACGAGGAGACGCTGAAGAGGGAGGAGAGGTCGGTGCCCTTGAGCGGGCCGTGCAGCGCGTCGATCAGCGGCCTGAGCATCGCGTCGCCGACCAGGGAGACGCTGGAGACCTTCTCCCGCTCGATCGTACGGAGCACCTCTTCGGGCACGTACTTGCTGTGAATGACCACCCGCTGGCCGTAGTTGAACGCGATGAACGACGTCAGCGTGGACGTGCCGTGCATCAGCGGGGGCGTGGGGAAGAAGGTGAGCCCGGGGCCGCCCGCGGCGACCCGCTCGGCCAGCTCCTCGGGGCGCTTGACCGGCTCGCCCGTCGGCTCGCCGCCGAAGAGACCGGCGAAGAACAGGTCCTCCTGGCGCCACATGACGCCCTTGGGCATGCCGGTCGTGCCGCCGGTGTAGATGATGAACTGGTCGTCGGCCGACCGCGGCCCGAAGCCGCGCTCCGGCGATCCCGCGGCCTCCGCGTCGGTGAACGCCACCACGTCGAGCGCGGGCGCGTCGGCGGGCGGCGTACCCACCCGCACCAGGTGCCGCAGCTTCTCCGTGCGTGGCACCGCTGCCGCGACCCGCTCGGTGAACTCGGCGTCGAAGACGAGCGCCGCGAGGTCCGCGTCGCGGTAGAGGTAGACCAACTCCTCCTCGACGTAGCGGTAGTTGACATTGACCGGCACGAGTCGCGCCTTGAGGCAGCCGAGGACCGTCTGGAGGTACTCGACGCCGTTGTACAGATGCAGGCCCAGATGCTCGCCCGGCTTCAGGCCGCTGTCGATGAGATGGTGCGCGACGCGGTTGGCCGCCGCGTCGAGTTCCGCGTAGGTGAGGCGGCGCTCCGCGCCGGTGCCGGGATGATCGACATGGACGAGCGCCTCGCGGTCGGGGACCACGTCGACGACCGACTCGAACAGGTCGGCAAGGTTGTACTCCACCGCGCTCCTCCTGACCCCGGCGCCCACTGTGACGTCTCGCTTGGCGGTCATCAGAGCAGAGGCACCCCCAACTGGGAAGGGCCGCCGCACAAGAAAACTGACTGAGTGTCAGAAAACTATTGAACTGGCTCCCCGCCTGCTGCAACCTGTTCCAGGTCCGCAGCCGACAGGCCCGCCGCCCGGCGGCCGTCGACGGAGGCCGATGGAGGGAGCACGGCACATGGGTGGCACGGAACACCTCACCGTGCGGCGCGAAGGCGCCACACTGATACTCACGCTGAACAGGCCGGAAGCGAAGAACGCCCTCTCGCTGCCGATGCTCGTGGGCCTGTACGACGGCTGGCTGGAGGCCGACGGGGACGACACGGTCCGGTCGATCGTGCTCACCGGCGCGGGCGGCGCGTTCTGCGCGGGCATGGACCTCAAGGCCCTCGCGGGCAAGGGCATGGACGGACAGCGCTACCGGGACCGGATGACGGCCGACCCCGATCTGCACTGGAAGGCGATGCTGCGCCACCACCGCCCCCGCAAACCCGTCATCGCCGCCGTCGAGGGCTACTGCGTCGCGGGCGGCACCGAGATCCTCCAGGGCACCGACATCCGCGTCGCGGGCGAGTCCGCGACGTTCGGGCTCTTCGAGGTCAAGCGCGGCCTGTTCCCCATTGGCGGGTCAACCGTCCGTCTGCAGCGGCAGATTCCCCGTACGCACGCGCTGGAGATGCTGCTGACCGGGCGCCCCTACTCGGCGGCCGAGGCCGCGTCGATCGGGCTCATCGGGCACGTGGTGCCGGACGGCGCCGCGCTGGAGAAGGCGCTGGTCATCGCCGAACAGATCAACGCGTGTGGGCCCTTGGCGGTGGAGGCGGTGAAGGCATCCGTGTACGAGGCGGCGGAGATCTCCGAGACGGAGGGCCTGGCGGCCGAGCTGAAGAGGGGGTGGCCGATCTTCGACACCGCTGACGCGAAGGAGGGCTCCAGAGCCTTTACGGAGAAGAGGGCCCCTGTCTTCCGGCGTGCGTAGGCCGCTTCCTCGACTGCGGGCCGCGTCGTGGCTGGTCGCGCAGTTCCCCGCGCCCCTGACGGGGCCCTCCCTGTGAAACGGAGTTCCGCTCATGGCTTCTGCTCCCTCGCCCGAGGTGCTGCGCGCGCCTCTGGTTGTCGAGTTTCCGTTCACCCGGTCCCTCGGGCCCGTGCAGAGCGCCTTCCTCACCGGGCTGCGCGAGCGCACCGTGCTGGGAGTGCGGACCGGTGACGGCAGGACGCTCGTCCCGCCCGTCGAGTACGACCCCGTGACCGCCGAGGAGATACGGGAGCTGGTCGAGGTCGCCGACACGGGGACCGTGACCACCTGGGCCTGGAACCACGAGCCCCGGCGCGGCCAGCCGCTGGACACCCCCTTCGCCTGGGTGCTCGTGCGGCTCGACGGCGCCGACACCGGGCTGCTGCACGCCCTCGACGTGCCGGGGCCCGACGCCGTGCGCAGCGGCATGCGCGTGCGGATCCGGTGGGCCCCCGAACGGGTGGGCGCCATCACGGACATCGCCTGCTTCGAGGCGTACGAGGGGGATGGGGAAGCTCGTCAACCGGCGGCCCACAGCGGTGAGTTCGCCGACCCCGTGACCGGGATCGTCGCGGCCGCGCGGCTCGACTACACCTACTCGCCGGGCCGTGCGCAGAGCGCGTACATCGGCGCCCTCGCCGAACAGAAGACCGTCGGCGAGCGCTGCCCGTCCTGCCGCAAGGTGTACGTGCCGCCGCGCGGGGCCTGCCCCACCTGTGGCGTGGCCACGGTGGAGCGCGTGGAGGTCGGGCCGCGCGGCACCGTCACGACGTACTGCATCGTCAACATCAAGGCGAAGAACCTCGACATCGAAGTGCCGTACGTCTACGCCCACATCGCCCTCGACGGCGCCGACCTCGCCCTCCACGCACGCATCGCGGGCATCCCGTACGACCAGGTCCGCATGGGCCTGCGCGTCGAACCGGTCTGGGCCGAAGGCGGCCGGTTCCCCGACCACTACCGGCCCACCGGCGAACCCGACGCCGACTACGACACGTACAAGGAGCTGGTGTAGATGGCGCCCCGCAAGCCGTCCGTGATGCGGCCCGCCCGCGAGGTGGCGATCGTCGCCTTCGGGCAGACCCGGCACCAGCGTTCCACCGACGAGCTCTCCGAGGTCGAGATGCTCATGCCGGTGCTGCACGAAGTCCTCGCCGCCACCGGCCTGAAGACAAGCGACATCGGGTTCACCTGCTCGGGCTCGTCCGACTACCTGGCGGGCCGGGCCTTCTCCTTCACGATGGCGCTCGACGGAGTGGGCGCCTGGCCGCCGATCTCCGAGTCGCACGTCGAGATGGACGGCGCCTGGGCGCTGTACGAGGCGTGGACGAAACTCCAGACCGGCGAGGCGGACACCGCGCTCGTGTACTCCTACGGAAAGTCGTCCCCGGGCTCCGTGCGCGACGTCCTGACCCGACAGCTCGACCCGTACTACGTGGCCCCGCTCTGGCCCGACGCCGTGGCGCTCGCCGCGCTCCAGGCGCAGGCGCTCATCGACGCGGGGGAGACCGACGAGCCCGCACTCGCCGGGATCGCCACCCGCAGCCGGGCATCGGCCGACGCCAACCCCCACGCACAGCTGGGCAGTTCGGCCGGGCAGGGCGACTACGCCGTACGCCCCCTGCGTACGGGCGACTGTCCGCCGGTCGGCGACGGGGCCGCCGCGGTGATCCTCGCCGCCGGGGACCGCGCGCGCGACCTGTGCGCGCGGCCCGCGTGGATCCGGGGCATCGACCACCGCATCGAGGCGCACGCGCTCGGCGTGCGCGACCTGACCGCATCGCCCTCGACGCGTCTTGCCGCGGAACGGGCGGGCGTCTTCGAACGGCCCGTGGACACCGCCGAGTTGCACGCGCCCTTCACCTCGCAGGAGGTCGTCCTGCGCAAGGCCCTCGGACTCGGCGACGACGTCGACGTCAATCCATCGGGCGGCGCGCTCGCCGCCAACCCCGTCATGGCCGCGGGCCTCATCCGGCTCGGCGAGGCCGCCGCCCGCATCCACCGGGGCGCGTCGGACAGGGCCGTCGCGCACGCCACGTCAGGGCCCTGCCTCCAGCAGAACCTCGTCGCCGTCCTGGAAGGAGATGCCCGATGAGCACCTCGGTCGGTACTTCGGTCGGTACTTCGGTGGGCAAGGAACCGGTCGCCGTCGTCGGCATCGGCCAGACCAAGCACGTGGCCGCCCGGCAGGACGTGTCCATCGCGGGACTCGTCCGCGAGGCCGCCCAACGTGCCCTGTCTGACGCCGAGTTGAGCTGGGTCGACATCGACGCCGTGGTCATCGGCAAGGCGCCCGACTTCTTCGAGGGCGTCATGATGCCGGAGCTGTACCTCGCCGACGCGCTCGGCGCGGTCGGCAAACCCATGCTGCGCGTGCACACCGCGGGCTCCGTCGGCGGCTCCACGGCGCTCGTCGCCGCCAACCTGGTCGCGGGCCGTGTCCACGGCACCGTCCTGACGCTCGCCTTCGAAAAGCAGTCGGAATCCAACGCCATGTGGGGCCTCTCGCTCCCCATCCCGTTCCAGCAGCCGCTCCTCGCGGGCGCGGGCGGCTTCTTCGCTCCCCACGTACGCGCCTACATGCGACGCACCGGCGCGCCCGACTCGGTCGGCTCCCTCGTCGCGTACAAGGACCGGCGCAACGCCCTGAAGAACCCCTACGCACACCTCCACGAGCGGGACATCACCCTGGAGAAGGTCCAGGCGTCCCCGATGCTCTGGGACCCGATCCGCTACTCGGAGACCTGCCCGTCCTCCGACGGCGCCTGCGCGATGATCCTCACCGACCGCGCGGGCGCGGCCCGTTCGCCCCGGCCGCCCGCCTGGATGCACGGCGGCGCGATGCGCAGCGAGCCCACGCTCTTCGCGGGCAAGGACTTCGTGTCCCCGCAGGCGGGCAAGGACTGCGCCGCCGACGTCTACCGGCAGGCGGGCATCGCGGACCCGCGCCGGGAGATCGACGCCGTCGAGATGTACGTGCCCTTCTCCTGGTACGAGCCGATGTGGCTCGAGAACCTGGGCTTCGCCGCGGAGGGCGAGGGCTGGAAGCTCACCGAGTCCGGCGTGACGGAGCTCGAAGGCGATCTCCCGGTGAACATGTCGGGCGGCGTCCTCTCCACCAATCCGATCGGCGCTTCCGGCATGATCCGCTTCGCCGAAGCGGCACTTCAGGTGCGCGGGCAGGCGGGCGAACACCAAGTGGACGGCGCCCGCAGGGCACTTGGCCACGCCTACGGAGGCGGCTCCCAGTTCTTCTCCATGTGGCTCGTCGGAGCCGAACCGCCCACCACCTGAACGGCCGTGCGCGCGGGACGGGCGGCGGCCTTGCCGCCGCGGCCTGTCCGGCACCCGGAGCGAAAGCTAGGCTGGCGCCGGACGACGCACTCGGGAGGAGCACGGACGTGGCCGAAAGCACCACTCAGCAGTACCCGCTCACGGGCTGGGACAAGCCGCAGCTCGACCTCAGCACGGCCGACTGGCGATCGAGCAGTGAAGGGCGCGGCGATGTGGAGATCGCCTTCGTCGAAGGGTTCGTCGCGATGCGCAACAGTGGACGGCCGGAGAGCCCGTCCTTGATCTTCACCCCCGCGGAGTGGGGGGCCTTCGTGCATGGTGCGCGAGAGGGAGAGTTCGACTTGACGTAGCGCTGTGCGAGGCCGGGGCGGTGAGGGCTTCTGGGTCGCTGCGGGCAGGTGGGGGCTTGTCGCGCAGTTCCCCGCGCCCCTACGGGGCACGAGCCCCGTCGTTGTAGGGGCGCGGGGAACTGCGCGCTCAGCCACGACGCACCCGCGGTGAAGGCCGCGACCGGGTTGTTGGTTCTCAAGGGGCGCGGGGAACTGCGCGACAAGCACCCACGGACCCGCAGCAAAGGACGCTACCGTTCACGCCCCCGGCGCCGGGGCCCGCTCAAGGGAACGCCGCGCGACCCGTACCATGGACGCATGTCCTTCCTCCGCCGCCGCAGCGCCGCCACACCCGCGGGCCCGGACTTCGATGTCCTGGCCATGGACCCCGGTGACTGGCCCGGCAACCTCGGCGCGGGCCTGCTGCCCGCACCCGACGGCAGCTGTCAGGGCGTCTTCCTGCGCTACGACCTGTTCGGCGGCCGCGGCCCCGCGATGATCATCGGCAACCTTCCCGAGGGGTCCCCGGCCAGGGAGACCGCCGACGGAGAGGTGCCCTTCGAGGTCGCGCAGCTGCTGCTCGCCCTGGAGAACGAAGAGGAGATCACGGTCGTCTCCTCGGAGGACATGCCGGTGATGCAGGGGGACAACCTCCTCATCGTGCGCCGTCTGAAGCTTTCGGAGAGCCGCATCTCCTGTGTGCAGTTCGACCGCAGTGACAACGTCCTCGTGACGATCGCCGCCTGGGACCGGCCGATCACCGACGACCTCTACGCGCTCCTGAAGCCGCTGCCCGCGGAACTCTTCCAGCAGGGCTGACAGCAGGGCTGACAGCAGGGCTGACAGCAGGGCCGACGGCGAGGCTGACAGCAGGGTTGAAGGCAGCGCCCACCACATTCGTCCAAGCGCCGCCCCGTTCCGTCCAAGGAACGGGGCGGCGCTCTGTCTTGCCAGCCAGTCATCGGACTTTTAACGTGGCCGGTCATGACTCAGGGGATGACACGAAGAACCACGATGAAGTCCGCGCTCGGTGGGGCAGCCGCCGTCGCAGCGGGCGGAGGCGGACTCGCAGGCGCCGTGGCGGGCGGCGCGGAGGCGGCGGAAGGCGGGGGAGCGACCAAAGATCCATCCGATGAATTGCTGCTCTGGTATCGGACGCCCGCCGCCGACTGGGAGCGCGAGGCCCTCCCCATCGGCAATGGAGCCCTCGGCGCCATGGTCTTCGGCACCCTCGCCTCCGAGCGGCTCCAGTTCAACGAGAAGACCCTGTGGACCGGTGGCCCCGGCTCCCGGGAGGGCTACGACTTCGGCAACTGGCGCGCGGCGCGGCCCGGCGCGCTCGACGCCGTCCGCGCGGAGCTCGACGAGAAGGGCAGGCTCGCCCCCGACGCGGTCGCGGGCGAGCTGGGCCAGGCCCGACGCGGCTACGGCGCGCACCAGACGTTCGGGGACCTGCACATCGACATGCCGGGGACGCCGGACGCGCCGGACACCTCGTACCGCCGCAGCCTCGACCTGGGACAGAGCCTCGCCACGGTCACCTACGACCGTCAACAGGCTTCCCACCGGCGGGAGTTCTTCGCCTCGTACCCGGACGGCGTGATCGTCGGCAGGCTCTCCGCGACGCGCGCCGCTCAGGTCACCTGCACCCTGCGGTACACCTCGCCGCGCGCCGATTTCACGGCGAAGGCCGCCGGGGACCGGATCACCGTGCGCGGTGAACTCGCCGACAACAAGCTCGTGTTCGAGGCCCAGATACGGGTCGTGCACCGGCGTGGCACCCGCACCGCGCACGCCGACGGGAGCGTCACGGTGACCGGCGCCGACCACGTCTGGTTCGTCCTCGCCGCAGGCACCGCGTACGCCGACACCTACCCCGACTACCGCGGCGACGACCCGCACGCCGCGATCACCCGCACCGTCGACGCCGCCGTCGCCAAGGGCCACGACGCCCTGCGCGCCCGCCACCTGCGTGACCACCGAGCACTCTTCGACCGGGTCGCCCTCGACATCGGCCAGGCCCCGCCCGGCGACGTCCCGACCGACCAGCTCCTGAAGCAGTACACGGGCGGCGCGACCGCCGCCGACCGGGCCCTGGAAGCGCTCTTCTTCCAGTACGGGCGCTATCTGCTCATCGCCTCGTCGCGCGCGGGATCCCTGCCCGCCAACCTCCAGGGCGTGTGGAACAACAGCACCACGCCGCCCTGGTCGGCTGACTACCACACCAACATCAACCTCCAGATGAACTACTGGCTCGCCGAAGCGGCCAACTTGCCGGAGACCACCGCTCCGTACGACCGGTTCGTCGAAGCCCTGCGCGCGCCGGGACGCCGTACGGCCAAGGAGATGTTCGGCAGCCGCGGCTGGGTCGTGCACAACGAGACCAATCCGTACGGCTTCACCGGCGTGCACGACTGGTCGACCGCCTTCTGGTTCCCCGAGGCCGCGGCCTGGCTCACCGCACAGCTCTACGAGCACTACCGCTTCGGCGGCTCCACGGACTACCTGCGCTCCACCGCGTACCCCGCGATGAAGGAGGCCGCCGAGTTCTGGCTCGACAACCTGCGCACCGATCCGCGCGACGGCACGCTCGTCGTCACGCCGAGCTACTCGCCCGAGCACGGCGACTTCACCGCAGGTGGTGCCATGGCCCAGCAGATCGTTCACGACCTGCTCAGCAACACGCTGGAGGCGGCCCGCACGCTCGGTGAGTCACCGGCGTTCCGCGCCGAACTGGAGCAGGCCATCGGCGCGCTCGACCCCGGTCTGCGCGTCGGATCCTGGGGTCAACTCCAGGAGTGGAAGGCGGACTTGGATGACAAGGGCGACGACCACCGGCACGTGTCCCACCTCTACGCCCTGCACCCCGGACGTCAGATCGAGCCGGGCAGCCGGTGGGCCGAGGCGGCGAAGGTCTCCCTGACGGCGCGCGGCGACGGCGGCACCGGCTGGTCCAAGGCGTGGAAGATCAACTTCTGGGCGCGGCTGCGCGACGGCGACCACGCGCACAAGATGCTCGGCGAACAGCTCAAGTCCTCGACCCTGCCCAACCTCTGGGACACCCACCCGCCGTTCCAGATCGACGGCAACTTCGGCGCGACGTCCGGCGTCGTGGAGATGCTGCTGCAGAGCCAGCACGACGTCATCGAGGTGCTGCCCGCGCTGCCCACGGGGTGGCCCGAAGGGTCGGTGCGCGGACTCAGGGCGCGCGGCGGCGCCACCGTCGACATCGAGTGGTCGGGCGGCCGCGCCCGCCGCATCGTCGTACGGGCGGCGCGGACCCGTGAACTCACCGTACGCAGCGGCCTGTTGAGCGGCGGGCAGCGGACGTTCAAGGCGCGGGCCGGACAGCGGTACACCTTCGAGTGATGGGAGACGGTCCCCGGCTCCGTACGAAGCCGAGGACCTGGCTCCCCCCTGGTGCCTTCCCATCGTGCCGCGCCGCGGGCGCCGTGAGTTGTCGATGCGCGCGGTGTTACTTGTCGTTCCGCGCAGACCGTCCCGCGGCCGGTGTGCCGTGCGGCACCGTCCGGCGGAGTTCTCTGGGCGACACGCCGTACGCGGCGCGGAACGCCCGGCTGAAGTCCGCCGGGCGCAGGAGCCCCACCGGGCGGCGACGGCGCTGATGGGGCGGCGCCGCAGCCGGGGGTCGAGGAGGTCGGCGTGGCAGCGTTCCAGGCGCCGTCGGCGGATCGAGGCCGCCACGGTCTCGCCCTGCTGGCGGAAGAGCGAGTGGAGGGAGCGCAGGGAGATGTGGTGGTGGGCCGCGATGTCCGCGGGTGTCAGCTCCGGATCGCCGAGGTTGTGGTCGATGAAGGCGTTGACGCGGGACAGCATCGCCTGACGGCGGGTGTCGGCAGGCAGCTCCTCGTACGCGCCCAGGTGCTGGGCCAGACCTGCGGCCGCCAGGTCGAGGGCGACCGTGCCGAGGCGGTCCAGCTCACCGGGGTCGCAGTCGGGGCCGTAGGCGTTCAGCGAGGTCACGAATCGGGCGAGGATCGCTCCCATGCCGGTGCGGGCCGACAAGGGCCTGGCGAGGAGCTGACGCACCCTGTTCACCGGAAACGGCAGGCCGTCGTTGGGAAGCTGCACGATGACCACTTCCGTGTTGCGCCCCTGGTCGGGTACCTCGCCCTCGAAGGGCTGCGAGAGGTCGAAGAGCACCATGTCGCCGAAGACGAGCCCGGAGTCCTGGCGCCGCTGGCTGATCCACAACGGGCTGCCGGACACGAACGTCAGCTGGTACGTGCCCGGGTCTGACTGCCGGATGTCCGCCCAGGTCCTCCTCAGGTGCGCGGGCGGGCTGCTGAACGCGGCCACCCGCACGGAGCCGAGGTCGAGGACCGAGGCCCACGCGGGGAAGTCCACGGCGCCCTGCGCACAGGTGAGGGAGAGGGGTGCCAGCTCGCGGGAGACCAGCTCGCTCCAGAACGGCAGCTGATCCCGCGCGGGCAGCTCCTCGTTCGACGTGCTCAGCCACATTCCCGCACCTCCTGAGGGAAACCGAGCGCGCTCCGGTAGGGTCCACGCCCGGTTTCCCTACCCCGCGGAGCCGGGCGGAGTCCCCCGTGCGTCGGGTCCGGGCCCGCCCCCACGCGGACCCGGACCCGACCCTTCATGGTGGTCCTACGGTGGTGCTACGAACCCGACCGCACCACCCGCACATCGGCGGCCCGCACGTACCCGACGCGGTGCCCGTACTGGATGACGTAGTACATGTCCTTGCCGCGCACCACCCTGTGCGGCGCGGTGTCGAACGTCGGCGAGTAGAAGTACTCGCCCGGCACCTTGTCGCCGATCACGTAGCGCTGGCCCGCCAGGATCTTGTACGGCAGCGGGGAGACCGTCTGCACGGGCACGCCCGCCGGGTAGGCCTCCTTCTCCGGGTAGGCGCGGCCGTACACCGGGACCTCGGTGGCGCCCTCCTTCGGCGTCACCACGTACCCCTTCGCGTCGACGGCCGTGGGCTGCTTCCTCGGGTTCTTGAACCACGCCTTCTGGCCCAGGTACCAGACGGCCGTCCAGTCGCCCTGGCGGTCGGCGACCGCGTACTGCTGGCCGGTCGAGAGCCGCGGCCCCGTGTCGTTCACGTCGATCGTGGAGTCCTGGCCGCCCGGGCGCTTGCCGATGTCCTTGATCAGCGGCGCGTCGTCACGCGGCTCGGTGTGCACGCGGACCGCGGTCGAACCGTGCGGCACGCACGTCTCGCCGGGCTTGACGCAGCCCGTGTACTCCGGGCGGTTCTTGGCGTACTCGGGCGCCACGGTGACCAGGCCGCCCTTGGGGCCCGCCGTCTTCTTGAACGGCTTGCCGAGCAGCGTGAAGTAGTGCTGCCAGTCCCAGTACGGGCCCGGGTCCGTGTGCATCCCCGGGATCGTCGAGGTCACGGTGCCCTGCACGTTGTCGTGGCCGAGGATGTGCTGCCGGTCCAGCGGGATGTCGTACTTCTTCGCGAGGTACTTCACCAGGCGGGCGGAGGAGCGGTACATCGCCTCCGTGTACCAGGTGTCCGGGGCGGTGAGGAAGCCCTCGTGCTCCAGGCCGATCGACTTGGAGTTCACGTACCAGTTGCCCGCGTGCCAGGCGACGTCCTTGGCCTTCACGTGCTGGGCGATGTGGCCGTCGGTGGAGCGCAGCGTGTACTGCCACGACACGTACGTCGGGTCCTGCACCAGGTTCAGGACCCCCTCCCAGCGGCCCTCGGTGTCATGGATGACGATCGTGTCGATGCTCTGCGACTTGGGCCGGTCCGACAGGTCGTGGTTGCCGTAGTCCGGGTTGCCCTGCGGGTCCTTGAACTCCTCGTACGGCGCGGGGATCCACTCGCAGGAGACGGTCCTGGGGCACTCGGTCTCGCCCGCGGCCGCCTTGCGCAGCCCCATGCGCCGCAGCTGCGCGGGGTCGGTCCGCAGCCCTCGATCGGCCGCGAGCGTGACGCGCTGGCCGGAGTCCGTGACGCGCCGCTCGCCGTCGCGCATGACGGCGAACACGTCATTGGCGTACGACGCGGCGGTGGCCCGGTCGTCCGCGCCGGAGAAGCGGGCGATGGCGCCGTACCAGTCGGCGGGGTCGGCGCTCAGCGGCTTGCCGAGCCCCCGCTGGGCGGCGGCGAGCAGCGCGGCACCGCCTTCAACGTTCGCGGCGGCGTCCGTGCGCAGCTGCTCGGCAGAGCGGCCGGTGAGCTCGGCGGCGCGGGGCAACGTCTTGAGCCTGGCCGGGAGTTGGGAATCCGCGGGGATCTTCGCCTTCGGCGGGAGCGCCGGGCGCGAGGTGTCGCCGCGCGGGTCCTCCTTGCCCTCGCCGTGGTGCGGGGCGTTGGCGATGGCGGTCCTGGCGTCGGTCAGGTGCATGGGGCCGTAGCCGCCGGTCACGCTGGCCGCGCCGCCGTGCGCGTCCCAGCGTGACTGGAGGTAGGAGACGCCGAGCAGCACGCTCTGGGGAACGTGGTACTCGGCGGCGGCGGACGCGAAGGCACCCTGCAGCCCTGCGGTGGACGCCTGTTCGGGGGCGCCCGCCGAAGGGGCGGCGCCGAGCAGCGGAATCAGCAGACCGGCCGACGCGAGAGCGCCCACCGTCCTGATGGTTCGTCTGCGCGCGTACGAGGTAGGGGCGGTGTCGGATCCTCGCAATGCAGCCTCCTGGGCCGATGAAGCGTGACGGGGCGTGCGGGGCCGGGCGTGCGTCAGTGGTACCGGCTCTCCGACGATCCGTCAATCATGCCCAGAAGAAGGGATTCCCCATGTCAGCGCCGGTACCGGCGGGTTACGAACAGGTTTTCGCCAAAGGAGCCGTCACCGCCTGCGGTGCGTCAGTGGAGTGGACCAATGGGGAGAGGGGAGATCCACCTGTTCGGGGGAGTGCGCACGGGACCGGGCCCGGCAGCCGTCACTGCCCCACCCGTCCGTCGACGCACTCGCGCAACAGGTCGGCGTGCCCGCTGTGCCGCGCGTACTCGTCGATCCTGTGCACGAGCAGCTCCCGGATCGCGATCCCGTCCTTGCCCACGCGCAGGCCCAGATCCGGGAACGCGGCCAGCGCGGCGTCGGTCGCGGCCTGCTCGCGCTCCAGGTCCGCGTACGCGGCGTCGACCACGGCCTGTTCGGAGACGGCGCCGTGGAAGTCCGCGTCCTTCTTGCCGTACAGCTTGGGCAGCGGATCGTCGTGCGTGAGCCAGTTGCGCCAGTCCCGCTCCACCTCGGCCAGGTGGCGGACGAGACCGAGCAGCGACATCGTCGACGGCGGCACCGACCGCCGGGCCAGCTGCTCCGGGCTCAGCCCCTCGCACTTCATCCGCAGGGTCATGCGGTAGCTCGACAGGAAGTCCACCAGGGTCGCGAGCTCACCGTCCGGGCCGGTGCCGTCGCTGTCACGGGGGTCGTTGTCCGGGTCCGTCCACATGTCGGGATAGACGGTCGCCTCGGTCCATCGCGCGGGCCGCTGTTCACTGAGATCACTCATGCGCGCCATGCTGGCCCGCGCGGGCCCGGCCTTGCCACTTCTTTACCGCGTAGGCTGCGTGCACACGACGGCGCAGGTGAGGGACAGATGGCCGAGACGACAGGGACGACCGTGGCCGAGGTGATGGCCGAGTTGGCCGGTCTCGCGGACCCGAAGATCCGTGCGGTGAACGAGAAGCACGGCGACGATCACGCCGTGAACCTCGGCAAGCTGCGCGCGATCGCGAAGCGGCTGAAGACGCGGCAGGAGCTCGCGCGCGAGCTCTGGGCCACGGGCGACAGCGCGGCGCGGCTGCTCGCGCTCCTGATCTGCCGCCCGAAGGACTTCGGGCGCGCCGAGCTGGACGCCATGCTCCGCGAGGCACGCACCCCCAAGACGCACGACTGGCTCGTGAACTACGTGGTGAAGAAGAGCCCGCACGCCGACGAGCTGCGCCTGGCCTGGTTCGCGGATCCTGACCCGGTCGTCGCGAGCGCAGGCTGGGCGCTGACCACCGAACGCGTGGCGAAGAAGCCCGCGGGCCTCGACCTCGCGGGACTGCTCGACGTCATCGAGGCCGACATGAAGGGCGCGCCGGAGCGCCTTCAGTGGGCGATGAACCACTGCCTGGCCCAGATCGGCATCGACCACGCCGAACACCGCGCCCGCGCCGTCGGCATCGGCGAACGCCTCCAGGTGCTCAAGGACTACCCGACCTCGCCCGGCTGCACGTCTCCGTTCGCGCCGGTCTGGATCAGCGAGATGGTGCGTCGGCGGGACGGCGCGTAGGGCACCGGGGACGGGTCAGGACGCCAGGAACGTGAGCAGGTCCGCGTTGAACTCCTCCTCGTAGGCGCCGTACAGGCCGTGCGGGGCGCCCGGATACACCTTCAGGGTCGCGTCCTTGACGAGGTGCACGGCCTTGCGGGCCGCGGCGACGATCGGCACGATCTGGTCGTCGTCGCCGTGCGCGAAGAACGTGGGCACGTCGATGCGCCGCAGGTCGTCCGTGAAGTCGGTCTCGGAGAACTGCCGCACACAGTCGTACGCCGCCTTGGCGCCGACCTGCATGCTCTGCAGCCAGAAGGCGTCGCGCAGGCCCTGGGACACGCTGGCCGTCGGCCGGTCGGCGCCGTAGAACGGCACGCTCAGCTCGTGGTAGAACTGCGCGCGGTCGGCGCGCACCCCTTCTCGCAGGGCGTCGAAGGCATCCGGGGGCAGGCCCTCCGGGTTGGCCTCGGTCTGGAGCATCAAGGGCGGGACGGCCCCGAGGAGCACCACCTTGGAGATCCGGCCCGTGCCGTGCCTGCCGATCGCGCGGACCACCTCGCCGCCGCCCGTCGAGTGGCCCACGAGGACGGCCTCGCGGAGGTCGAGGCTCGCCAGGAGCCCGGCGAGGTCGTCGGCGTAGGTGTCCATGTCGTTGCCGTGCCACGGCTGGTCGGAGCGGCCGTGGCCGCGCCGGTCGTGGGCGATGGCGCGGTAGCCGTGCTCGGCGACCAGACGCAGCTGGTTGTCCCAGGCGTCCGCGTTCAGCGGCCAGCCGTGGCTGAAGACCACGGGCTGCCCGGCACCCCAGTCCTTGTAGTGGATCGAGGTCCCGTCGGCGGTCGTGATGGTGCCCATGAGCATGTCCCCTTCCCGGTCTGGTCGGTGCCGCGTGGCACGTCAGACGAAGCGTCGTACGAACGTCAGGGCGAGGTCGGCGACCTCCTTCCACCTGCTGTCGAGCGTCAGCGCGTGGTCGCGGCCGTGCAGCTCGGTGATCTCCGTGACGGACGTGTTGCGCTTCTGCCGCTTGTACGCGCCGTTGGCGAGCGCCCAGGGCACGGCGTTGTCGTGGCTGCCGGAGACGATGAGGAGCGGCCCGCGCTGCGGAGTGCGGGAGTCCGCCTTCGCCTCGGTACGGGGATTGAAGTTGGCCATGGCCGCCTGCATGGGCGGGGCGCACGGCGCCGGTACGGCGTAGCGGTCGTAGATGGCGCGGGCCTCCTCCTCGCCGACGGCGTTGGCGTAGGCGTAGCGGAACTGTTCGTAGGTCAGCTGCTTGGCGCGCTTGCGGTTCGCGGGGTTGGCGATCATCGGGATCAGGGAGCGCACCGTGGACACGGGGAGCGCGAGGACGCCGCGGAACGGCGCGGGATCGATCGCCACCGACACGGCGGACAGGCCGCGCCCCGCGAGGATCTGCGTGAGCATCCCGCCGACGGAGTGTCCGATCACGGCGGGTTTGCGCTCCAGGGTGTTGATGAGACCCGCGAGGTGGTCGGCGACCTGGCCCACGGTCTTGCCCGCGATGGCCTCGGGGTGGGCCCTGGCCTCGGCGATCGTCTCCGCTTCGCCCGGCCAGGTGAGGGCGACCGGTGCGTACCCGGCGGCCTCGAAGTGCGGGAGCCAGTGGTCCCAGCTGCTCGCCAGCATCCAGAGGCCGTGCACGAACACGACCGGCGTGCGACCGGAGGAGTTGGCCCGGTCGATCTGCTCTGCGTCGGTAACGGACATACCCAGACGCTACGGTCGCAAGTCCCTTGCTGTAAGGGAGAGTTGACGGTGTGGCCGATACTGCCGCGTGCGCTTCCGGATCGCGCCGTCGCGGGGCGGGACGGCGGGGCTCGCGGTACGACGGTCCGGCGGCGTCTCGCTCAGCGTGCCGCGCCCGCCAGGACCCGGTCCACCTGCCGCGGCGACAGCGCGTGCTCGACGGCGAGGATCCCGGCGCCGACCGCCGCCGCGTTCTCGCCGGTGCGGCTCGGCTCGATGCGCAGCACATGGGTGGCCAGCGGATGCGAGCGGCGGTACACCGCTTCCCGTACGCCCGCGAGGAGTTGGTCGTGCACGGCGGCGAGCGCGCCGCCGACCACCACGGTGTCCGGATTGAAGAAGTTCACCAGGCCCGCGAGCACCTCGCCGACCGATCGGCCCGCCTCGCGCACCATCCGCACGGCGTCCCGGTTGCCCGACTTGACCAGGCGTACGACGTCGCTGCCCGATGTCGCCTCCAGGCCGAGCGCCGACAGCCTGCGGGCGAGCGCCGCGCCGCCCGCGATCGCCTCCAGGCAGCCGGAGTTGCCGCACCGGCAGGGATCGTCCAGTTCGCCGACGCGGATGTGCCCGATGTCGCCCGCGCTGCCCTGCGCACCCCGGTGCAGGCGGCCGTCCGCGACGATGCCGCAGCCGATGCCCGTGCCCACCTTGATGTAGAGCAGATAGCGGGTGTCGGGGAAGGCGCGGCGCTGCTCGGCGAGGGCCATCACGTTCACGTCGTTGTCGACGAGGGCCCGCGCGCCGAACCGCTCGGCGAAGAACTCGGGAATGGGGTACTGGTGCCAGCCCGGCATGATCGGCGGATCCACCGGGCGGCCCGTGGAGAACTCGACGGGCCCCGGCACGCCGACGCCGATCGACTGGAGCGCGTCCGGGGAGCGCCCCGCCTCCTTCAGGAGCGTGTGCAGCGCGCGCTCCACATGGCCGAGAACGGCCCCTGGGCCGTCCGCGATGGACAGCGGGTCCTCGCGCAGCGCCAGAGTCTCGCCGCCGATGTCCATGAGCGCGACCCGGCAGTGCGAGGCGCCCAAGTCGACCCCCGCCACCGCGTGTTCACGGGTGCGCAGCCGCAGTCTCCGGGGCGGCCGCCCGCCCGTCGACCCGCCGTCGGCCTCCTCGGTGAGGAAGCCGTGGGCGATCAGGGCGTCCACGCGCTGCGACACCGTCGACCGGGCGAGCCCCG
Organism: Streptomyces kanamyceticus; assembly: GCF_008704495.1. Taxonomy (NCBI): domain Bacteria; kingdom Bacillati; phylum Actinomycetota; class Actinomycetes; order Kitasatosporales; family Streptomycetaceae; genus Streptomyces; species Streptomyces kanamyceticus. Next base: position 275,568 of record NZ_CP023699.1, on the reverse strand, counting down.
TGAGACGGGCGATGTCCGCGCGGGTCGCGGCGGCTCCCGTACGCAGCAGGGCGAGCACCTCGCCGGGTGAGGACGGCGCGGCGGCGGGGGCGGAAGAGGCCTCGGGAAACGGGTGATCCGGCGCTCCAGACATGGAGCCACCCTAGGGACGACTTCCGCTGCTCACAAGGCCGATGGTGTTCGACGATCGACCTAAGTCACCGTCAACTCCCGTACAAAGAAAGCTGCTTGGACCCTTGACAGGTCAAAGTTGTCTCATCACATTGCTCTGCAGACCGCTGCCGAAGGAGCCGAGGGTGCAGGCGATGCAGGCGACACAGACGATGTTGGCGATGCACGGCGTGTCCAAGAGCTTTCTCGGGGTGCGCGTGCTGCACGGCGTCTCGCTCGACCTCGCCGCCGGCGAGGTGCACGCACTCGTCGGCGAGAACGGCGCGGGCAAGTCCACGCTGATGAAGGTCCTCGCGGGCGAACACGTCCCCGACGAGGGCGCCATCGTGCTCGACGGCGAGGAACACCACTTCACCCATCCCGCGCAGGCCCAGGCCGCCGGAATCGGCATCATCCACCAGGAGTTCGCCCTCCTGCCGCACCGGACCGTCGCGGAGAACGTCTTCCTGGGCCGCGAACCGACCCGCTACGGCCTCGTCGACCGCCGCGCCATGGAGGCCCGCACCGCCGAACTCCTCGACGAGGTCGGCGTATCGGGCATCACGCCACGCACCCACGTCCGCGAACTCTCCGTCGCCCGGCAGCAGACCGTCGAGATCGTCAAGGCCCTCGCCTCCGACGTGCGCGTCCTGGTCATGGACGAACCGTCCGCGCCGCTCGCCGACCACGAGGCAGGGCTCCTGCACGCGCTGGTGCGCAGGCTCGCCGACCGGGGCCTCGGCATCCTCTACATCTCGCACCGCCTACGCGAGGTCTTCGACCTCTCGCACCGGGTCACGGTCCTCAAGGACGGCCGCCACGTCATGACCGCGCCCACGGATCGGACCGACGCCGACGAGGTCGTACGGGCCATGGTGGGGCGGGAGTTGAGCGCCTACTACCCGCCGCGCGCCAGTCCGGGGGACATCGGCGACGTCCGCCTGACCGTGCGCGGCGGCGGCAACGACCGGCTGCGCGACATCGACCTGACGCTGCGCGCGGGCGAGGTCACCGGCATCGCCGGACTGCAGGGCTCCGGACGCACCTCGCTGGTGCGCGCCCTGTTCGGCGCCGCGCCCTTCGCCCGCGGGGCGATGACCGTGGACGGCACCGCGCTGCGCCCGGGAAACCCGCGCCGGGCCATCCGCGCGGGCATCGCCCTGGTCACCGAGGACCGCAAGGCCGAGGGGCTCGCCCTGCGCCAGTCCGTGCGCGACAACGCCCTTCTGGTCACCCGCGCCGTGCCCCAGCGCGACCGGCCGCCCGCCGACCGCGACCTCACCGCGCTCCTGGAACGGGTCAGACTCCAGGCGCGCGGCCACGACCAGCAGGCCCAGTACCTGTCCGGCGGCAACCAGCAGAAGGTCGTCATCGCCAAGTGGCTCGCCGCACGCCCCCGCGTGCTGCTCTTCGACGAGCCGACCCGCGGCGTCGACGTCGGCGCCAAGGCCGCCATCCACACCCTCGTGCGGGACCTCGCGAAAGAGGGCCTCGCCGTGCTCATGGTCTCCTCCGAACTGCCCGAGCTCATCGGCATGAGCGACCGCGTCCTGGTCATGTCCGAGGGCCGGATCGCCGGTGAACTCCCGCCCGGCGCCTCGGAGGAGGACGTGATGCGGCTCGCCACGGCGCGGCACGCGCACCAGGACGGCCCGTGAACCCGGCGCCGCAAGCCCAGGAGGAAGCCGCATGACCGGCACCACCCTCGCACCGACCCCCGCCGTGACCTCCGCGTCCCGGCGCCGCTCCCGGCTCGCCGACCCCGCCGTCGGCGTCTGGCTCGCCGCGGGCGTCGTGACCGCGCTCGGCTGGCTCGTCGTCGCCGCCAGGGGAGGCGACTTCCTCACCCAGGCCAACGTGGTCGGCATCCTGCAGAACTGCGTCGCCCTCGGCCTCGTCGCCGTCGGCCAGACCGCCGTCATCCTGACCGGCTCCCTCGACCTGTCGGTGGCGTACCTCATCAGCCTCGGCACGCTCGTCGCCGCCACCACGATGGAGGACGGCAGCGTCCTCACCGCGGTCCTCGCCGTCCTCGCGCTCTCCGCGGCCGTCGGCCTCGCCAACGGCCTCATCGTCACGGGCCTCAAGGTCAACGCGTTCATCGCGACCCTCGGCACCGCCTTCATCCTGCGCGGCTGGATCGAGGACAACTACACGGGCCCCGCGGGCAAGGTGTCCGCCTCCTTCCAGCACCTCGGCTACGACCGCGTCGGACCCGTCCCGGTCTCCGTGTTCCTGCTGCTCGCCGTCGCCGCCGCGCTCTGGCTGATCACGCGCCGCACCCGCTTCGGACACCATCTGTACGCCACCGGGGGCGACGAACACGCGGCGCGCCTGTCCGGCGTCCGTACCCGGCGCACCGTCATCGCCGCGCACGTCCTGTGCTCGCTTTGCGTCGGGGCCGCCGCGCTGTTCCTCGCCGCGCGGCTCGGCGCGGGCGCCCCGTGGGCGGGCACCGAGGCCCGCTACGACCTGGAGTCGATCGCCGCCGTCGTGCTCGGCGGAACGGTGCTCGCGGGCGGGCGCGGGGGAGTGGCGGGCACGCTCGGCGGCGTCCTCGTCCTCGCCGTCCTCGACTCCGTCTTCAACCAGCTCGGCGTCGACCCGTTCTTCAAGAACGTCGTCCGCGGCGTCGTCATCATCGCCGCCGTCGCCCTCTACGCGCGGCGCGGCAGCAGGAGGCCCGCATGACCACGGCCACGGCGACTCCCGCCCCGCACAAGCGTCTCGCCCGCATGCTCGGCACGGGAGCGCCCGTCTACGCGCTGCTCGCGGCGCTGCTCATCGTCCTCGCGGTCACCGACATCGGCTTCTACGAACCCGACCGCTTCCTCGCCTTCGTCAAGCGCGCCGCGCCGCTGGTGATCCTAGCCGCGGGCCAGTACCTGGTCATCGTCTGCGGCGAGTTCGACCTGTCCGTCGGCGCGATCGTCACCGCGGGAGTCGTCGCGGCCGCCGAGGTCTACGGCTCCTACCCCGACGCGCCCTGGCTGCTCGTCGCCGCCGGGCTGCTGCTGGCGGGCGCCCTGGCCGGACTGGTCAGCGGGCTGATCACCACCCGACTGCGCGTGCCGTCGTTCATCACCACGCTCGGCATGATGCTGATCCTCGAAGGCGCCGTCTTCTACTGGACCGGCGGCTCACCGCACGGCCAACTCCCGCAGGACTTCCGGCAACTGGGCCGTGGCACCGCCATGGGCTGGCTGCCTTGGGCGGTGCTGGCCTGCCTGGTCGCGGGAGCCGTCGCCGTACTGCTCATGCGCTCCGACTTCGGCCGCACGCTCATCGCCACCGGTGACAACGAACGCGCCGCCGCGCTCGCCGGGGTCCGGGTGCACCGCGCCCGCGTCATCGCCTTCGTCCTCTCCGGCGCGGCCGCCGCGCTCGCCGCGGTGCTCGTGGGAGGTTTCTCCGGGGTGTCCGCGCAGGCGGGCCGGGGCTACGAGTTCGAGGCGATCACCGCCGTGGTCCTGGGCGGCGTCGTGCTCGGCGGCGGCCGGGGAAGCGTCGTCGCCGCGATGGCGGGTGCCTTCTCGCTACAGGCCCTGTTCACGCTGCTCAACCTGCGGGGCGTGTCCGGCGCCCTGGAGTCCACCGTCCAGGGCGTCATCGTCATCGCCGCCGTCGGCATCGGGGCCGCCGACTTCTCCCGGCTGCGCCGTCGTCGTCGTACTCACTCACCGGGAGGGACACCCTCATGAATCCCCGCATGGTCCGCGGACGCACGGCCCGCAGGCGCGCCCTCGCGTCGGCCGCCGTCCTGCTGACGGGCGCCCTGCTCGCCTCGTGCTCCAGCGACACCCCGCCGGACGCGCCCGCGGCGGCGGGCGAGAGCCAGGACTCCGGTGGCGACAAACCCTCCAAGTTCTTCGAACGAGCCGAGTACGAACGGCAGTTGAAGCTCGGCGAAGAGACCCCGAAGGGTCCCGAGGGCAAGCCCTGGGAGCAGATGCTCGAACCACAGATGGTCTCCACCGCCCAGTACCGGAAGAAGGGTCAGGGCGATGACGTCCACCTCTGCTTCTCCAACGCCGGGGTCTTCAACCCCTGGCGGCAGGTCGGCCTGAAGACCATGAAGGCCGAGGTGAAGCTGCACGAGGAGATCTCCGACTTCACCGTCCTCGACGCGCAGGGCAAGGACGACAAGCAGATCTCCGACATCCAGGAGCTGGCGGGCAACAAGGACTGCGACGCGCTGATCGTCTCGCCGAACACCACCGCCACCCTCACCCCCGCCGTGAAGGAGGCGTGCGGCAAGCTGCCCGTCATCGTCTTCGACCGAGGGGTCGAGACCGACTGCGCCGTCACCTTCGTCAACCCCATCGGCGGGTACGGCTACGGCGCGGTCGCCGCGGACTTCCTCGTCGAGAAGGTGAAGCCCAAGGGCAAGATCCTCGCCCTGCGCATCTCGCCCGGTGTGGACGTCCTGGAAACCCGCTGGTCGGCGGCGAAGCTCGCCTTCGACAAGAGTGAACTCGATGTCGCCGACGTGAAGTTCACCGACGGCGACCCGGCCAAGACCAAGTCGATCGTGGCCGACGCGATCTCCCGGCACGGCTCCATCGACGGCGTCTGGATGGACTCCGGCGCCACGGCCGTCGCCGCCGTCGAGGCGTTCGAGGACGCGGGCGTCGACGTGCCGCCCATCACCGGCGAGGACCAGCAGGACTTCCTCCAGGTGTGGAAGGACAAGAAGCTCACCGCGATCGCCCCCACCTACCCCACGTTCCAGTGGCGTACGCCGGTCATCGCCGCGCTGCGCGTCCTCGACGGCAAGAGCGTCCCCAAGGAGTGGAAGCTCCCGCAACCGACCGTCACGCAGGACAACCTGGACGAGTACCTCAAGGACGGCATGCCGCCCCTGCACTACGCGATGTGCGGCTGCCAGCGCATGCCCGGCTTCCCCGGGGACTGGGGAGGCAAGAAGTGACCTCCGCTGCTCAAAAAGACACTGTGGCCTGGCAGTTGGGCGCCAACCCGTGGATCTGGCACTCGCCCGTGACCAGTGAGGCGCTCGGCGAGACGCTGCCCCGTCTCGCGGGCTGGGGCTTCGACTGCGTGGAACTCCCGCTGGAGAGCCCCGCCGACTGGGACCCCGCGTCCACCGTCAAACTCCTCGACGCCACGGGCCTGACCCCCGCCGCCGTCATCGCGGTCATGGCCGAGGGGCGCAACCTGGTCCGTGCCGACCCGGCGACCGTCCGCGTCACTCAGGACTACCTGCGCCGCTGCGTCGACGCCGCCCACGCGGTGGGCGCCCCCGTGGTGGCGGGCCCGGTGTACGCGCCGGTCGGGCGCACCTGGCGGATGGACGGCGCCGCGCGTTCGGCGGCGTACGAGGAGTGGCGCGAGCACCTCGCCCCGGTCGTCGCCTACGCGGCGCGCGCCGGTGTCCGCATCGCCGTCGAACCCCTCAACCGCTACGAGACGAGCCTGCTCAACACCGTCGCGCAGACCCTCGACGCCCTCGAAGGGCTACCCGAGGAGCCGATCGGCATCGCGCTGGACACCTACCACCAGAACATCGAGGAACACTCCCTGCCCGAGGCCGTCCACGCCGCGGCGGGGCGCATCGCGCACGTCCAGGTGTGCGCGAACGACCGGGGCGCGCCCGGCGCCGACCACCTCGACTGGCCCGGCTTCCTGCGCGCCCTGCACGAGGTCGGCTATCAAGGCCCGCTGTGCATCGAGTCGTTCACCGCGCACAACGACGCCATCGCCGTAGCCGCCTCCGTCTGGCGCCCGCTGGCCCGCAGCCAGGACGCGCTCGCCACCGACGGCATCGGCTTCCTGCGCCGCACCCTCGCGGCCCTCTGAGTTTCCGGCATCCGGCACCCGCACCTCCGTCCACACAGAAAGGACCACCTCATGAGCTGTCATGCTCGTGACATACGCGGTCTGAGAAGCCTTCGAAGAGCAGCGGTCGCCCTGGTCGCCGCGCTGCTCCTCACCGTGGGCTTCCTGCCCGGCGCCGGAGCCACGGCCGCCGACAAGGCACCAGCCTTCCGCGCCCTGCTCTTCACCAAGGCCGTCGGCTACGTCCACGACTCCATTCCGGCGGGCGTCCAGATGCTCAAGGAGCAGGCCGCCGCGAACGACTTCGAGGTCGTGCAGACCGACGACGCCGCCGTCTTCGACGACGCCAAGCTCAAGGACTTCGACGTCATCGTCATGCTGCAGAACTCCGGCATGGTCTGGGACACCGAGGCCCAGCGCGACGCGATGAAGAAGTACGTCAAGAGCGGCAAGGGCGTCGTCGCGCTGCACAACACCCTCGACATGGGCGTCGAGGACTCCTTCCCCTGGTGGGACGACCTCATCAACGCCGGTGCCCACATGCCCGCCCACTCGCCGGGCGTCCTCAAGGGAACCGCCAAGGTCGCCGACCGCGCCCACCCTTCCACCAAGGGGTTGCCGGAGCGCTGGGAGCGCCCGGAGGAGTGGTACAACTTCGACAAGAATCCCCGGGGTGACGTGCACGTCCTGGTCACCGCCGACGAGAGTACGTACGACCCGGGCGGCTCCAAGATGGGCGCCGACCACCCCATCTCCTGGTGCCGCAACGCCGAGGGCGGCAAGGTGTGGGCCACCGCCATGGGCCACGACAAGGCGTCCTACAGCGAACCCGCCTTCCGCGAGCACGTGCTCGGCGGCATCAAGTGGGCGGCGGGCAACGCCCCCGGCGACTGCGGCGGCACGGTCTGGTCCGGCTACGAGAAGACCGCCCTGGACGACAACACCGCCGACCCCATGGAGCTCGACGTCGCCAAGGACGGCAAGGTCTTCTACGTCCAGCGCAGCGGCGAGGTGAAGGTCTTCGACCCGAAGACCCACGCCACCTCCACCGCGGGCAAGCTCGACACGTACACCGGCGGCGAGGACGGCCTGGTCGGCATGGAACTCGACCCGAAGTTCGCCGACAACCGCTGGATCTACCTCTACTACGCGCCCGCCAAGGCGACGGACGACGTCAACCGGCTCTCCCGCTTCACGGTCAAGAAGGACAACACCCTCGACCTCGCCAGCGAGAAGAAGCTCCTGGACGTACCCGCCTACCGCGACCGCACCTTCCCGGAGCCGGGACACACCGGCGGCGCCGTCGAGTTCGGCCCCGACCGCACCCTCTACCTCGGCGTCGGTGACGACACCCCGCCCAACCTCGACCCGGCCTGGCAGGGATACGCCCCACTCGACTGGCGTCCCGGCAAGCAGATGCTGGACGCGGCCCGCACCGCGGGCAACACCAACGACCTGCGCGGCAAGATCCTGCGCATCAAGCCGACGGACTCCGGCGGCTACACCATCCCCAAGGGCAACCTCTTCAAGCAGGGCACGGCAAAGACCCGCCCCGAGATCTACGCGATGGGCTTCCGCAACCCGTTCCGGTTCACCGTCGACCCCAAGAACGGCTACGTGCACGCCTCCGACTACGGCCCCGACCGCGGCGGCCCGACCACGGACCGCGGCCCCGAGGGGCTCGTCGAGGTCAACGTCATCAAGAAGGCGGGCAACTTCGGCTGGCCGTTCTGCCACGGCAACAACCAGGCGTACGCCCCTTACGACCCCGACACCCAGAAGGCGGGCGCCAAGTTCGACTGCGCCAAGCCCACCAACCCCTCGCCCAACAACACCGGCCTCAAGGACCTGCCGCCGCTCCAGCAGCCCGACATCTGGTACGGCTACGGCGAGTCCAAGGAGTTCCCCGAGATGGGCGCGGGCGGCTCGGCGCCGATGAGCGGGCCCGTCTACCACTACGACGCGAAGAACCCCTCCACGACCAAGTTCCCCGCCTACTTCGAGGGCGCGAACTTCTTCTACGAGTGGGCGCGCGACTCGGTGAAGGAGATCCGCTTCGACAAGGACGGCAAGCTCCTGAAGATCAATGACTTCCTGAAGTCGGCGAAGTTCGCCAAGCCGATGGACATGACCTTCGGCCCGGACGGCTCGCTGTACGTCCTGGAGTGGGGCAGCGAGTTCGGCGGCGGCAACAACGACTCCGGGCTCTACCGCGTCGACTACGCCCAGGGCCGGCGCATCCCGCTCGCCAAGGCCAAGGCGTCCGCCACCAACGGCCCCGTCCCGCTCAAGGTCGACTTCTCCAGCGCGGGCAGCACCGACCCGGACGGCGACCCCCTCACCTACGCCTGGGACTTCGACGGCGACGGGACGTACGACTCGACCGACGCGAACCCCTCGCACACCTACACCGTCAAGGGGGACTTCAACGCCCAGCTGAAGGTCACCGACTCGACGGGCAAGTCCGGCTACGCCAACATCCCCGTTACCGCGGGCAACACCGCGCCCACGGTCAAGGTCGAGACCCCGGTCGACGGCAAGCTCATCGACTTCGGAGACAAGATCCCCTACAAGGTCACGGTGACCGACCCGGAGGACGGCACCATCGACTGCTCCAAGGTGACGGTGAACCCGGCGCTCGGCCATGACGACCACGAGCACCCCACCACCGACATCCCCGGCTGCGAGGGGACGGTCGACACCGGCGACCTCGGCGGCCACCCGGAGGGCGCCGACCTCACGTACGTCCTCAACGCCAAGTACACGGACAAGGGCGGGGAAGGCGTGAGCGCCCTGACCGGTTACGGCCGCTCGGTCCTCCAGCCCAAGCACAAGCAGGCCGAGTACCGCGACGACCAGTCGGGCACCCGCATCGTCTCGCAAGAGGGTGCCGAGAATGGCAAGCGCATCGGTGACATCAGCGACGGGGACTGGATCGCGTACAGCCCGATGAGCGTCGAGGGCGTGAGCAAGGTCAGCTACAAGCTGTCGTCGCCCTACGGCGTCGGCTCCGTCGAACTGCGCGCGGACGCCCCCGACGGCAAGCTGCTCGCCACCACTCCGGTGCCCGACACCGGCGGCTGGGACACCTACCAGAACACGCCCGACGTCCCGGTGGAGGCGCTGACCGGCACGCACAAGCTGTATCTGGTCTTCACCTCGCCCCAGGACAACGCGTTCGACGTCGACGCGGTGCGGTTCACCACGTCATAGTCATCGAGTCATAGTCGAACAGCAGTCGCCAGAGGCATACGAAAGTCCGCGGTGCGCCACTGAACAAGGCGCACCGCGGACCTTCTTCCCCGTCAGCGAGTGCCGACCGCCGCACGCACGGCCCGGCGGGCCATCTGGCAGTCGTCGTGCAGCCGCCTCAGCAGCAGCCTCTGTTCCTCGCCGGACGGCGCAGCACCGGGGTGGGCCGGGCCCGGTGCCGCCGGGGTCGATTCGTGCATCGAACGCTGCACGGCCGTTTCGTACGTACGGATCTCCCGGGTCAGGACGAGCATCAGGTTGACCAGGAAGGCGTCGCGCGCCGCGGGGCCCTCGCTCTGTGCCCGCTGGCTGATCTCGCGCCGTGCCGCCGGTGCGTCCCCGAGGACCGCCCAGAGCGTCGCCAGGTCGTACCCGGGCAGGTACCAGCCCGCGTACTCCCAGTCGACCAAGGCGGGCCCTGCGGGCGAAAGCAGTACGTTCGACAGGAGGGCGTCGCCGTGGTTGAACTGCCACATGGAGAGCGGCCCGTTGCCCTGGTGTGCCACCGAGTGCGCGATGCCGTGCAGCAGCTTCTGCAGGTCGCCCATGTCGCGGTCGGTGAGCAGGCCGAGCTCGTGGAAGCGGGAGATGCGCCGTCCGTAGTCCAGCGGCCTGACGAACGTGTCCGACGGCGGACGCCAGTCGTTCAGCCGGACGATCGAACCGAACGCCGCCCTGATGTCGGCGCGCGGCGGGGCCTCCGCCGGATGCCGGTGCAGCGCCGCCACCCGTCCCGGCATCCGCTCGATCACCAGCGTGCCGTCAGCGGGGTCGGCGGCGATGAGCCGTGGAGCCCTGACCGGCGGGCGGTGCCGGACGAACGAGCGGTAGGCCGCTATCTCGTGCCGGATCCGCTCGGCCCAGAGATCCGAGTGGTCGAGCAGGCACTTGGCGACGGCGGTGCCGCGTCCCGCCGTGCCGACGAGCAGCACGGTGCGGCCGCTTCTGCGGAGCACCTGCACCGGATTGAACTCGGGGCAGATGCGATGCACTGAGGCAATCGCGGTGCGCAGTTGCGCCCCCTGGGGGCCGGACAAGTCGAGTCTCCCGCTGAGCGGTTGGGTGCCGGGCCCCGGCGCACGGCGCGTCCGGCCGGCGCCGAGCTGCGTGGCACCGGGGCGCACGGGCTCCAGATACGGGCCGCTCCCCGACGAGGGGGGAACCTCGCGGCCCCGGGGGACCGGGGGGCGCGGGTGCAGCGGCCGGGGCGGGGCGGACACGGAGGACGATGCTGCGTACATGGGCGATACAGATCCCTTCGTGTGCCTGTGAGTTGCGTGCGCCTCCCCGGCCCGGCCGCTTCGGGTGCACCCTGGGGAGTGCCTTGCGGCGACCGGGTCGGGGTGGCGCACTCCTACCTGACACCCGCCGTCCCGTGGCACACCATGTGGCGCACCCTGGCGAACCCTGGCGAATAGTCGCCCAGCAACTGACAGAGGGTTACTGTCAACTCAGCCGAGAACCTGGGGGCTTGACGTGAACGGACAACCCAATACTCGCCTTTCGGACCTTTTCGGCCTCGCCGGTTGGTCCAAGGGTGAGCTCGCGAGGCTGGTGAACCGGCAGGCGGCGGCCATGGGCCACCCCCAACTGGCCACCGACACCTCGCGGGTGAGGCGGTGGATCGACATGGGAGAGATCCCGCGCGATCCGGTGCCCCGGGTACTCGCTGTTCTGTTCACCGAGCGTCTCGGCCGTGTCGTGACCACTGAGGATCTAGGTCTGGTCCGGCACGGGCGTGTAGGGAAGCGGCGTGGCGACGGGAGTGTGGAGCACCCCGACGGCATGCCGTGGGCGCCCGAGCGGACAGCCGCGGTCCTCACCGAATTCACGGGAATGGACCTCATGCTCAACCGACGCGGCTTGGTGGGCGCGGGCGCCGCGCTTGCCGCAGGCTCCGCACTGACCAGCGCCATGCACGACTGGCTGCACACCGATCCGGTCCTCGCGGCCGACGCCCCCCGCATCGACGATCCCCTGCACGCCGACCCCGCTGGGTTCGACCGCTACGAGGCCGCCCCCATCGGGTCGCAGGAGATCGAGGAACTGGAGCGCTCCGTCGAAGTGTTCCGCGCCTGGGACGCGGCCCGCGGGGGCGGGCTGCAGCGCAAGGCCGTGGTGGGCCAGCTCAACGAAGTGGGCGGCATGCTCGCCTACCGACACCCCGAACACCTCCAGCGCCGTCTGTGGGGCGTCGCTGCCAACCTCGCGGTGCTCGCGGGCTGGATGTCGCACGACATCGGCCTGGAGCCCACGGCACAGAAGTACTTCGTCATCGCCGCGCACGCCGCCCGAGAAGGAGGGGACAGGCCGCGTGCCGGCGAGGCCCTGTCGCGCGCAGCGCGGCAGATGGTGCACCTGGGCAAGCCCGACGAGGCCCTGGACCTGATGAGGCTCGCCAAGTCGGGAGCGGGCGAGGAGGCGCTGCCGCGCACCCAGGCCATGCTGTACACCATCGAGGCCTGGGCGCAGGCCTCGATGGGGCGCGGCCAGGCGATGCGGCGCACCCTCGGCATCGCCGAGGACCTCTTCGTGTCGGACAAGGGGGACGTGCCGCCGCCCAGCTGGATGCAGATGTTCGACGAGGCGGACCTGCACGGCATGCAGGCCCTGGCGTACCGCACCCTCGCCGACCACGAGGAGTCCGCGGCGACCATCGCCCAGCGGCACGCCAAGCGGGCCATCGAACTGCGGGTGAAGAACCGCAACCGCTCGCAGATCTTCGACTACATCTCCCTGGCATCGGCGTGCTTCATCGCCGACGACCCCGAACAGGCCGACAGGTACGCGCGGTTGGCGCTGGTGTCGATGCGGGCCAACTCCTCGCACCGCACCTGGGACCGGCTGCGTGAGATGTACCGGCTCACGGCGCAGTACTCCGGCTACCCGAAGATCCAGGACCTCCGCGAGGAGATCAAGCTCGCGCTGCCCAGGGGAAGCAAGAGGACGGGGAGGACGGCCAGGGCCTGACACACCCCCGGATCAGGGGGACCAGAGAACACACCGCGCGATCGGTCAGATCAGATCGGTCAGATTCGCGCGATCAACAGGCAGGCGTCGTCCTCGCGCGGTGCCGCGCCGAACTCCTCGACGACGGTCCGCACGCAGTCCTGTGCCGTACGCGCCCCGGTGAAGCGGGACGCGAGGGAGAGCAGCCGGTCCGTCGCCGCGTCCCTGTCGCGTCGTGGCACCAGGCCGTCGGTGTGCAGCAATAACAGGTCTCCGGGCCTCAGTTGCTCATCGGCCTGCCCGTACGCGGTGCCGGAGGCGGCTCCGAGGAGTACGCCGTCCGGTGGCGTCAGCGCGCGCCCCGTCCCGTCGCGGAACAGGAGCGGGGCGGGGTGGCCCGCCTGCGCCCAGGTGAGCCGGTGGCCCGCGGGGTCGTAGCGGCAGCAGACCGCGCTGCCGAGCGCGGGCTGCACCGTGGCGTCGAGGAGTTGGTTGAGCCAGCCCATGAGCTGGCCGGGCTGCGCCCCGGCGACCGCCATGCCGCGCAGCGCGCCGAGCAGCATGGCCATGCCGGAGGTGACGGTGACGCCGCGTCCGGTGAGGTCACCGACGCTCAACAGCGCCTGACCGTCCGGCAGTTGCATCGCGTCGTACCAGTCGCCGCCGATCAGGGCGCCGGTCGAGGAGGGGAGGTGGTGTGCGGCGAGGTCGAGCGTGCCGGGTCCTTCGCCCCGCGGGAAGCGCAGGGCGCCGCGCCACGGCGGCAGGACCGCCTCCTGCAGTTCGACCGCGAGTTGGTGTTCGGTATGCGCCCGGTCGCGATGGCGCTGCAGCGAGTCGCGCGTATCACGCACCGCCCGCTGGCTGCGGCGCAGTTCGCTGACGTCCCGGAGTACCGCCCACATGGAGGCGGTGGAGCCGTCGGCGGCGAGCACGGGCTCGCCCATCATGTGCACCTGGCGCACGCCGCCGTCGGGCCGCACGATGCGGAACTCGCCGTCGATGGGCTTCCCGTCGATGAGGCAGTCCGTGACCATCGCGGTCAGTAAGGGCTGGTCCTCGTCGTGCACCAGGGCGGGGAGCTCGTCGAGGGAGAGCGGCGGCGCGGCGGGGTCGCGGCCGAGGATCTGATAGAGCTCGGCGGACCAGTGGGCCTCGTCGCTGAGGAGGTTCCACTCGGCGCTGCCGACCCGGCTCAGGAGAGAGCCGTGGCGAGGCTCTTCGGGCGCGGCCGAAGCGGGCGGCGCCGGTGCCTCGGTCGGCGGCGGACCGTCCCGCAGCTGGGCCAAGTGGTCGTCCAGGTCGTTGAGTTGATGCACCGCCAGATCGCACAGGGCGCGCTGCCAGCGGCCCGCGGGGTCCCCGTGATCGGCCACGGCGTCGCGGCGCACGGCGTCGACCTCGCCGCGCAGCCGACGCGTCTGCGAGATCAGCGCGTCGACCGCACCGCGCTCGGGCGGCTGGGCGGCTGCGTGGTCCGCGAAGACATGGGACGGCATGAGGTGCTCCGTTGAGGATGCGGTGCGACCAGCTTGACGGGTGGTGGACCGCTAATGACTTTCGCACAGCGGCAGGTGGCCTGTAAGGGATTTGGCAACACCCGATGCGGTGGTGCTTACGGCATATGCCCATGGCTTGCGGATATGCGGAGGTCGATGCGGAAGTCTACGGCGAATCAATGAAGAATGCGTAGGGGATCAGCGCGGAATGTGGTGTTCCAGTGGGGGAGTTCGGAGCAGGTGTCCCACCGGAGAACATATGCCCGAACGCGCGACGGGCGGCGGGTGGGAAGCTCTGAATTCGTGCGGCGGGGATCCGCAATTCCGCGGGAGAACAAGGCGGCGCGCAGAAGTCGCGAACTCATTGACGTGCGCTTGCCAGCTCCTTAGCGTGCTGTCGCCAGGTGGGTACCGGTCCAGGAGCGGTCAGCTTGAGTCTCATCGCACAGGAACAACCTCTGCTCGATGCCTTACGTCCGCAGGACCGCGCTGCCCTTCTCGCCCTCGGCGTCGCACGGACCTATCGCGCGGGCGACATCCTCCTGCCCGAGCGCGCCACCACTTCGTACGTCCTGGCGGTCCTCAGCGGCTGGGCGGTCGTCTCGGTGGAGACCGAGCGAGGCCACCGGCTCATCCTCGCGCTGCGCGGCGCCGGTGAGCTGGTCGGCGAACTCGCGGCCGTGGACCGCGGGCCGCGCAGCGCCACCGTGGCGGCCCTGGGGGACGTCGACACCGTGGTGATTCCCGGCGACCGCTTCCGCGGTTTCCTCGGCGCCAGCCCCTCGGCCAGCTCGCTGGTGCTCAAACAGCTCAGCTCCCGGCTGCGCAGCTCCGACGGCGAACGCCGCTCGCTCGCCTCCGAGAACGTGCTGCAGCGACTGGCGGCGCGCCTGGTCGAACTGGCCGACCGCACCGGGCGCCGCGATCCCGACGGCAGCGTCACCATCGACCTGCCGCTGCCGCAGCACGACCTCGCCGCCTCCGTGGGATCCACCCGCGAGGCCGTCGCCAAGGCGCTGCGGCTGCTGCGTGACCAGGGCATCGTCCGCACCGCCACCAAGCGCCTCGTCGTCATCGACGCCGAACCGCTGCGCCTGCTCGCGGGCGACGCGGGTCCGACGGCCGGACCGGCCGCGGGCCCGGTTGTGTAAACGGCTACATACACGGCGGTCGGCCGAGGCCATCCTGGTCCAGCCGCACCGTTGCTGAGGGGGTTGGAGTGAGCAGACACGAGGCCGTGCACCGGCTGGTGATGAGCGCGGACATCAAGGGTTCCGGACGCCTCGGTCACCAGGCCAAGATCCGCTCCCGCACGGGCATGTACGAGGTCTTCGACGCGGCCTTCCACGCGGTGGGCGTCGCGGGCGGCGACCAACTGCACCTGGAGGACCGGGGCGACGGGGTGCTCGCCGCACTCGCCCCCGAGGTGCCGCCGTCGGCGCTCGTGGGCCTGTGGCTGGAGGAGGTCCACCAAGGACTGCGCGAGCACAACGCGGGCCTCACCGAGCCGCTGCGGCTGCGGATCGCGATGCACGGCGGGCCCGTCAGCGACGACGGCAGGGGCCTGGTCGGCAGGGCGGTCGACCTGGCGTGCCGACTCTGCGACAGCGAACCGGCGAAGGCGATCCTGGCGGCCGACGACGACATCGACCTGGTCCTCGTGGTCTCCGACCTGCTCTATCACTCGGTGGTCGCCGAGGGCGGCAGGTTCGTGGAGCCCGAGCACTACCTGCCCTGCACGGTACGGGCCAAGGAGACCGACGAGGTCGCGTGGTTCCACGTGCCCCGCCGCACCCGGCCGCCCCTCCCCGAGACCGGCCGGGTCCCCGCTCCGCGTCCCACGGGGGTGGACGCGGAGCGGGGGCCCGGCCGAACGCACGCTGATGCGGCTGCCCGGTGCGGGCAGCCAGGGGAGACCGGCGAGCCGTGGTCGACCAAGTACCGGATCAACGTCAACGGAAACAACCAGATCGTGGACGGCGCGGAGGTGCACGGCCCCATCATCGGCGTCCGCGTCTCGCCCGACAACGACAACGACAGCGGGCAAGCGGAAGGGGACGGGCCGAGGTGAGTGCTGACGGAGGGGGTCAGGGCCCGCAGGGCGGCGGTGGCGGCAAGGGCGGTGGCGGAGGCCAAGGCGGCGGTGGCGGCGACAAGGGCGGTGGAGGAAAAGGCGGCGGAGACAAGGGGGGCGGCGGAGGCAAGAACCCCGGCTCCGGACCGGGTGCAGGGGCCGACGAAGGCCGACGGCACGGTGGCGCGCGCACCGGCCCGCTCGGCGACCGATCGGCGGTCGGCGCGCACGACGCCGTACAGCAGGCGCGCGCCAACTTCATCGACGTCAACGGCCGCAACACCATCCTCGACGGCACCCAGGGCGATGTGCACCTGGGCGACCACCACCACTACCACGGTGACCGGGCCGGAGTGCCGCGCCTGGTCTCCGGCATGGTGCCCCGCGACGAACTGCGGCGCCTTCGCCTGGTCTTCGAGGAGCCGCCCGCCTACGGGGAACTGCGCGAACTCCTGGAGCGGCAGCGGCTTGTGGCCCTGTGCGGCGATCCCGGCACCGGGCGCGGCTACGCGGCCCTCTCCCTCCTCGACGAGGTGACGCGCGGTCGCATCGAGCGGATGGACCCGCGCACCGAGCTGGACCGGATCAGCGAGTCGGCCCTCGAAGAGGGCCGCGGCTATCTGGTCGAGATCACCGGCGAGGAGATGATCGTCAGCGGGCGGCGGCGCCCGAAGGGCGAAGGGCGCGACGACCGGGACGGCGAAGAGGGGGACCGGCGGTGGTCCGCCGAGCGCCCCGCCGAACTGCACCTCGACCGCCTCAGCACCCTGCTCGACCGGCGCGGCGCCTACGCCATCCTCGTCGTCGGCGCCGGTGGTTTCGCCGACGAACT
This sequence comes from Streptomyces kanamyceticus, assembly GCF_008704495.1. Taxonomy (NCBI): domain Bacteria; kingdom Bacillati; phylum Actinomycetota; class Actinomycetes; order Kitasatosporales; family Streptomycetaceae; genus Streptomyces; species Streptomyces kanamyceticus. The sequence continues at coordinate 259,016 of NZ_CP023699.1, read as the reverse complement.
GCTGCGCGGCCGCTACGGCAGGCTGTTCCGTGCGCCGTCGGCCGACGGCATGCTGCGCAAGCACCTCGTGGCGCTCCTGGGCCACGCCGAGCGGGAACGCCTAGAACAGGCGCTGGAGTTGGCGCGCCGCGCCGACGTCGTCCGGGCCATCGGGCTCGACCCGCTGCGCCCCCACGAGGTGGAGTCGCTGGCGCGCCTCCTGGTCGGCTGCCTCAAGGACGAGCTCACCGAGGACGAACTCCTCGCCGAACTGCGTACGTTCGCCCATCTGCAGGCCCGCGCGTGGTTCGCCACCACGGGACGCGCCGGGCCCGGCAACCGGGACGCGGTGGGGGCCGCCCTGCGACAGGCCGCCTTCCGTACGGCGGTGGCCGTGTACAACGGCTCGCCGTTCAGCGTGGCGGCCGAGGCCGCGGAGCAGCTGGCCTGGGAGTTCACCCAGGCCACCGACCCCGAACAGGAGCCGGGGCGCGTCCTGTTCAACGACCACCGCCAGGCCAGGCTCGCGGCGGCGCGCGCCGAACTGTTCACCGAGGACGTCACGTTCGACGGCCGGAGCCTCGCGACCCGCAAGGTGCGGCTGCAGGGCGGCGCGCTGGCCAGGGCCGTCCTCGCACACGTGTGGGAGGACTACCACAACGTACGCAGGCCGCTTGCCCTGTGGCTGCGCACCCAGTGCGCCGATGCCAGGGTGCTGGTGCTGCTGCCCGCCGCGATCACGGCCGGTGCGCTGTGCACGCTCGACCTCGACCACGCCCTTGCGGAGATCGTGCGGCCGATGGCCTCCAGCGACGTGCTGGAGCAGCGGCTCGCCGCAGCCACCGCGCTCGCCCAGGCGGCCGCGCTCAGCGAGGAGGTCCGCCCGATCGTGCGCGACACGGTCCGCATGTGGGCACGCGGCGACGACGGAGCGCTGCTCTGTACGGCCGCTCTGGTACACGGCTTCGGCACCGTGGAGAAGTCGGTCTCCGCGAGCCTGGACGAACTGGGCCGGATGGTCGCATGGAACGAGGACGACGAGGACCTGCTGGTGTACGCCTCCGCCAGTGTGGGGCGGCTCATCGCGGGTGCCGAGCCCGAGACCGGGCTGCGGCGGCTCGGTGCCTGGATGGGCGACCGGCGCACCCGGCACCGCAATCTGGCGCTGCTCACCGCGGACCGGCTGGTCTGGCAGAACACCTCGAACCTGTGGGGGCTGTCTCACATGCCCGTGGAGAAGGGGCACTTGAACTGGCCGCTCGCCGCGACCCTGCTCGTGCGGGCGCCGCGCCACACCCAGCTCCTCGCCGACCTGGTGTGGTGTGGCCTGGACACCGCACGGTGGCGCGAGGATCTGCAGGACTCGCTCGGCTTCTGGATGCACCGCGGGGACAGTGACCCCGCTCTGCTGGACGTCCTGTGCGACTTCCTGCCCCACCTGGTGAGCGGCCCGAACGACGCCGAGCGGCTGCGGAACCTGGTGCGCCGCCTGGAGCGCGACCCCGACCAGTCCCTGGCGCCCGGCACCGCCCAGCGGCTGCGTGACGCGATCGAGGGGCGCCAGACCATCGTCGTACGGCCGGAGACATCCGGTCCCCGAGCCGAGGAGACGGAGTGAGATGACGACCCAGAACCCGATGCACGTCCACCCGCCGGCCGCCGACCCCGCACGGAGCAGGGCGGCCTCGGGGGGCAGGCCGTGGACCCCCTGCACGAGGCGCCACCGAAGCCCCCGCCGAAGGTGCCGGTCGAACGAGCGGCAGCCGCACAGGAGTTGCCGGGACCCTTCCTGCGCGAGTACCGGCCCTCCTGGCCCTACCGGCATCGCAGCGCCCAGGTGACGGTGGTGCTCTACTACCGCAACAGGCCGCCGCGGGCGGTCGGACCGGAGGGCGAGGAGGGGCGGATGCAGCGCTGGTTCGCCCGCCCCTACACCGCCTTCGAGCTGCAACTCGGCTGGCACACCGCCTCGTTCAAGGTGGAGCTGCCCGCGAAGGAGCGCGGCAGGTCCTTCCCCGCCGAGGTGCGGGTGCGCTGGAAGGTCGAGGACCCCTGCCTCGTGGCGCGCAGCCAGGTCACCGACGTCGCCGCGCTGCTCGTCCCCGAACTGGAGCAGCGGCTGCGCGACGTTTCGCGCGCGCACTCCATCAACGACGCCGAGGACGTGCACGACGCGGTGCAGAAGGAGCTGCGCGGAGAGGGCCTCGGCGGCCAGTTCGGCCTGGAGCTCGACGTCTTCGTGGCGATCTCCTGGGACAAGCTCATCCAGGACCACGGCGCGAACAGGGGCCAGGTGCTGCACCAGACGGACCTGGAGGAGCTCAACCAGAAGCTGCGCCAGCTCAGGGACGGCAACCAGCGGGAGCTCATCAGCGCCTGGGCCGAGGACTTCCAGGAGGCGATGAAGCGCGGCGACCACGCCGTGATGGCGCAGATGATGGCGCGCAATCCCCAGGACCTCGGCGAGATCCGGCAGATGTTCCGCAAGGAGCAGCGGGAATCGCGCCAGGACGTCATGGAGCTGATGTCCCGCCTCATCGACGGCGGACTCCTGGAGCGCTGGGAACTGGGCGAACAGGCCATGGTGGTCGTCGAGTTCCTGCGGTCGAGCGCACGCCACGTGACATCGGATCCGCTGCCGCAGGTGACCGTCGACGGAGAGTCCCGGCGCAAGGTCTTCTGGGAGCGGGCGGACGGGCGGGAGGACACGGAGACCTCGGAGAAGCGCGGCGAGGGGGACAGGCCTAGAGCGGCGGCGTCCTAGGAGCGCAGGTACCGGATGACCGCGAGCACCCGGCGGTTGTGGTCGTGCGAGGTCGGCAGGCCGAGTTTGTCGAAGACGGCCGCCACGTGCTTCTCCACCGTGCCCTGCGAGACGAAGAGCGTCTGGGCGATCGCCGCGTTGGAGCGGCCCTCCGCCATGAGGGAGAGCACTTCGCGCTCCCGGCCCGTCAGCGGCGCCAGTTCGGCGCCGCGGCGGCTCGCCCCCGCCAGCTGTGTGACGACCTCGGGGTCGAGCGCGGTGCCGCCCGCCGCCACGCGTTCCAGCGCGTCCGTGAACTCCGCGATGTTCGCCACCCGGTCCTTGAGCAGATAGCCGACGCCCGCGGAACCCGCCGCGAGCAGCCGGGTCGCGTACTTCGTCTCGACGTACTGCGAGAACAACAGCACGCCCGTGCCCGGGTGTTCGGCACGGATATCGATGGCCGCGCGCAGGCCCTCGTCGGTGTGGCTGGGCGGCATCCGGATGTCGACCACCGTGACGTCAGGGCGGTGCACGGCGACCGCGTCGCGCAGGGCGTCCGCGTCGCCGACCGCGGCGCAGATCTCGTGCCCGCGCTCGGCGAGCATCTGGGCCAGCAGTTCCCGCAGTACGGCGGCGTCCTCGGCGATCACGACACGCATGACCCGCATGTTCTCACGGGTGCCGCCGCCGCTGCCCTCACGCACGCAGCGGCAGCTCGACGGTGACCTTCGTCGGACCGCCGTCGGGGCTGCGGACGTCGATGCGTCCGTCGACCGTACGGACGCGCTGCGCGAGCCCGGTCAGACCGCTGCCCGCGCCGGGCACCGCGCCACCCCGCCCGTCGTCGGTGACCTGGAGCCGCAGCAGCCCGTCCCGCCGGGTCACGTCGATCGAGGCCCGCGTCGCGCCGCTGTGCTTGATGACGTTGGTGAGGAGTTCGGCGGCGCAGAAGTACGCGATGGTCTCGATCGCCGGGGTGGGCCGCACCGGCACGTCCGCCGAGAGGTCGACCGGCACCGTGCTACGCGCGGCGAGGGTGGCGAGCGCGTCCGGCAGCCCGTCGTCGAGGGCGGGCGGATGGATGCCGCGGGCCAGGTCACGGAGTTCGGTGAGTGCCTCGGTGGCGTTGCGGTGCGCGCCGTCGACGAGTTGGCGGACGCGGGCCACGTCCGGCGGGTGCCCGTCGTCGAGCCGCGCCCTGATCATGTCGAGGCCCATCGCCACCGCGACGAGCCTGACCTGCGCGCCGTCGTGCAGATCGCGCTCGACGCGGCGCAGCAGCGCCACCGAGTCGTCCACGGCGAGCGCCCGGGTCTCCTCCAGGTCCCTGACGCGGTCGGCGAGGCGCCCGGGACCGAGCAGCGCCCGGATCAGCCAGCGGTCGCCCGCGACGACGATCCTGGTCACCCAGGGCGCGGACAGCAGCGTGCCGACGCCGAGCGCCAACGCGAGGAACGTCCCCGCGAACGTGTCCGCGTGCAGGCCGCCGAACGGGACCGGCGTCACGATCGGCATCCCCTCCGGGTCGTCCGCGGCGGGTTGCTGCCCGAGCACCGCCCAGCGCGGCGGCGCGGTGAGGTTCACCAGACCGGAGACCCACCAGAGCACGGCGTACCCCCCGACCACGCCGACCGGCAGCTTCGTGAGGACGTACGCAGCGGCCCGCCAGCCCGTGCCGTCCCGCAGCCGCGCGTCGAGACGGCCGACGAAGCCGTCGCCGGGACGGAACGGCGGCGGCGCGGGCGTCCGCTCGCCGAGCAGTGCGGCGGCGAGCCGGCGGTGGACGCCGCCGAGCCCGCGGGCAAGCCGCAGCGAGACGATGAGCAGCAGGACGCCCACCACGGCGAGCACCAGCGAGGCCGTGAGCCCGGCGCCGAGGGCGAGGAGCACGGCGAGGACCACCCCGCCCGTGACGCCCAGCGGGAACCCGGCCAGGCAGTACGCCGCCTCGGCCCACGCCCGCCGGGTGAAGGGGGCGCGGAGCGCGGTGCGGACGGTTTCGTGCAGGTGCATGGGGTTCAGTTTCCCTGTGGTCTTCGTTCTTCTTCGTTGCCTTGCCGCGCTGTGTCCCTCGTGCTCCCACGACCGCCGCTTCAGGCGTCCCTGCGGATCAGCAGACGTCCGCCGACGGCGAGCGCCGCGGCCGTGTACAGACACAGCACCCCGAACCCGGTCCACGGCGAGAGCATGTCGGACACCGGCTTGGCGACCGCGAGGGAGTTGCCCGCGATCATCGTCGGGAAGAACTTGGCGACGGTCGTGCCCGAGACGCCGCCGATCACCGCGGGCAGCACGAAGGTGATGCCGACGAGCGCACCGATCGCGCTCGCGGTGTGCCGGGTGATGGCGCCGATCCCGATGCCGATGAGCCCGACCATCGCGAGGTAGGCGCCGGACATCAGCACCGCGCGCAGCACCCCGGCGTCCCCGAGCGAGGGGCGCGGCACGCCGTCGCCGAGCGCGGCCCGCCCGGCGACGAACGTCACGAGGCTGACGGCCTCGCCCACGGCGAGCGAGAGCGCGCCGTACACGGACGCCTTCGCCGTCAGGACGAGACGCCGGTCGGGGACGGCGGCCAGGGTGGAGCGGATCGTTCCCGACGCGTACTCCCCGGTGACGACGAGCACGCCGAGTACGCCGATGAGGAGCTGCCCGACGGCGACGCCCGCGAGGACGTTGTTGGTCGGATCGAAGGCGGCGGCCTTGTCGGGGCTCGGCGCCTTGGTGTTGGCCATGGTGACGACACCGATGGCCACCATGGACCCCACCACGAGCAGCAGCGACCAGCAGGTCGACCGCAGGCTCCGCAGTTTGATCCACTCCATGCGGGCCGCGTGCCCGAATCCGTAGTGCCCGGCGGGAACGCGCGTCTCGCGCTGCCACGCGGGTGCTGCCGTACTCATCGGGACACCCCCTTCCGCGCCGCGGAGGCCGTCCCCGGCGCGGCGGTCAGCGTGAAGAAGGCCTCCTCCAGGGAGGCGCCGCGGGCGGTCAGTTCGCGCACGGAGGTGTCGGCGAGCAGCCTGCCCTGCCCGATCACCACCAAGTGGTCGGCGGTGAGCGCCATTTCGCTGATCAGGTGGCTGGAGAGCAGGACGGTGCGGCCCTCGGCGGCCAGGGACTTCATCAGCTCCCTGATCCACCGCACGCCCTCCGGATCGAGGCCGTTGACCGGTTCGTCGAAGAGCAGCACGCCGGGATCGCCGAGGAGCGCGGCGGCGATGCCGAGCCGTTGCGCCATGCCCAGGGAGTACGTCCCGGCCCGCCGCCCCGCGACGTGGCCGAGCCCGACGACGTCGAGCACCTCGTCGACCCGGCTCCGCGCGATGCCCCCGGCGGCCGCGAGCGCGGTCAGGTGCTGGGCCGCGGTGCGCCCCGGATGGAAGGTGCGCGCCTCCAGGAGCGCGCCCACCTCACGCGCGGGCCAGCGCAGCTCCCCGTACGGCAGGCCGTGGATCCTGGCCTGCCCCGCGTCGGGCCGGTCCAGGCCCATGATCATGCGCATCGTGGTCGACTTGCCGGACCCGTTGGGCCCGAGGAAGCCGGTCACGGCTCCTGGCAGCACGTCGAAACTCAACGCGTCGACGGCGACGGTGGGTCCGTACCGTTTGGTGAGCCCCTGGGCCTCGATCATCGCAACTCCCTGCCGCACGGCCGCGCATCCGACGCGGTCAACCGCACCTCACGCTAGGGATGCGGGCCCCTCGGCCGGAACGCTGCTTTCCTCCGTCCCCTCTGGGGATTTCCCCCAGACCGTGCGGGACGGCCTGTCACTCAGCCATGGCCAGCACATCGCGGACCAGACGTCGCGCGTACTCGCGATCGACGGGCAAGGCGAAGACGACGTGGTGGTACAGAGGCGCGATGACGTGGTCGAGGATCTGCGGGACGCTCGGTGCCTTCTCACCGCGTTCGCGGGCCCGGCTCACCACCTGCGACGCCTGCTCGCGCCGTTTCTCCGTGACCGGGCAACTCGCGACGGTCTCGGTGCGGGCCGACACCATCGCGCGCAGGTACCGGGCTCGGTGGGGACGCGTGATGTCGCGGGCGATGACCTGCGCCCACTCGGTCAGATCCTGCTGGAGGGATCCGGTGTCGGGCGCTGACTCACCGTCCCGAGTCAGGGCGGCGACAGCGACTTCCTCAAGGAGGGCGTGGACGCTGTCCCAGCGTCGGTAGAGCGTCGTCGGGTTGACCCCGGCCCGTTCGGCGACCACGGGAAACGTGATCCTTTCGGCGCCCTCGCCCACGAGTTCACCGACCGAGGTGTAGATCGCGGCCAGTACTCGACTGCTCCGCCCTCCGGGGCGGCTGGCGGCTGCATGGTGAGACACGCCACCAGCATACGCAAAGATCTTTGCTTCTACTATGCTGGGCCGCCAGGGTTAAAGCAAAGGCTTTTGCTTTTCGATGGAGGTCGCGTGCTCAACCGTTCGGTTTCGTTCTTCCTGGCCGGGGCCGTGGGCGCGGCCACGCTCACGGCCGCTTCGGCGCCGTCCCCCCTCTACCCGGTCTACCAGCGCCAGTGGGACCTCTCCACGTTCACCTTGACGGTCGTTTTCGCCGTCTACGTCTTCGCCCTGCTCGCCGCCCTGTTGACCGTCGGATCGATCTCCGACCGGGTGGGCCGTCGGCCTGTCGCCTGCGGTGCCCTGGTGCTGCTCGCGCTGGGCATGCTGCTCTTCGCCGTCGCCACAGGCGTCGGCGGCCTGATGGCCGCGCGCATTGTGCAGGGGCTTGCCGTGGGGACAGCCGCCGGCGCCACCACAGCCCTGATCATGGAGTCCGCGCCGAACCCCCGGCTCGGCTCGACCGTCAGCAGCGCGGTCCCTTCCTTGGGGATAGCGATCGGCGCCGTCCTCGCCGGAGCCTTGGTGGAGTTCGCGCCGCTGCCCCGCCAACTCGTCTTCTGGATCCTCGCCGTCGTGTACCTGGTGCTCGCGGCACTCGTCTGGCTGGTCCCCGAGAAAGCTCGATCCGACGCGCCGACCCGGGAAACGATGTGGCGGTCATTGCTGCCCAGCGCTCAACTCCCGCGGGCCACGCGGCCGGTCTTCGTCGCACTGCTGCCGTCGATCAGTGCGACGTGGGCCCTTGGCGGCCTGTACCTCTCGCTCGGATCGTCGATCCTCACCACCGTCCTCGACGTGCACAGCCACTTCGCCGTGGGCGTCATCCTCGGCGTCTTCTTCGTCGCGGGGACGGCGGGCACTGTCGCGTCGGCCTTCGCTCCGCCACGACACCGCGCATGGTTCGGCCTCGGGCCCCTCGCCATCGGCGTCCTGGTCACCATCGCGGCCATGCCGACGGGTGTACTGCCGCTCTACGTCATCGGGTCGCTGATCGCGGGATTCGGGTTCGGGGCGACGTTCCGGTCCGCCGTCCATGCCCTCGGTGAGGCGGCACCGAGCACCCGACGGGGTCAGGTGTTCGCGACGATGTACATCGTCAGCTATCTCGCCTTCAGCGTGCCTGCGCTCGCGGCCGGACTCGCTGTCGAGCGATTCGGGCTCGAACCGACAGCCGTCGTGTATGGAGCCGTGGACATCGCATTGGTCCTGTTCGCTCTCGTTGCCGGGACCGCCCACGCGCGTCGACGGGACGGCGAGGACGATGTCCGGCGCGACATCGCACCGCCGTTGGTCGCGCGCGGTTTCGGCACGCCTCGCCACACCACGCACTACCTGGAGAGCGGACCGGCCGATGGACCGCTGATGTTCTTCCTCCACGGGTGGCCGGGCATCGGGTTGTTGTGGCGGGCCCAGATGGAGGCGTTCGCTGCCGACGGGTGGCACTGCGTCGCGCCCGATCTGCGCGGGTACGGCGAATCCTCCGCCCCGGCGGACACCGACGCCTACACCGTCGAGGAGGTCGTGATGGACCTGACGGAGCTCCACGAACATCTCGGCGGCACAACCGCGGTCTGGATCGGCCACGACTGGGGCAGCGTCGTGGCGGGAGCAGTGGCCGCACACGAGCCGGAGCGGTGCCGCGGCGTGGTGTTGACCTCGTGGGCCTACTACCCCACCGCCAACGGCCTGGCCACGCTCGTACCCCTGGTCGACCGTCAGCTCTACCCGGCCGACCGGTATCCGGACGGACAGTGGGACTACTACCGCTACTACACGACACACTTCGAAGCGGCGGTCGCCGACCTTGACGCGGCTCCGGCGGCAACGCTGGCATCGGTCTATCAACCGGGCAGCCCCGCCGCGATCGGCGCCATCTCACCGACGGCCACGGTCACACGCGACGGCGGACGCTTCGGCGCCGCTCACCACGCACCGCCGACGCCTGCCGATCCGGCTCTCTGGCCACCGGCGGACTTCGACACCCTGGTGCAGGCGTTCGCCACTCACGGCTTTCGTCCTCCCTCCGCGTGGTACACGAACGACGACGCCAACATCGCTTACGCGCGCAAAGCCCCCGACGGCGGGCGCCTGACGCAGCCGGTGCTGTTCGTCAACGGCGAGTGGGACGCGATCTGCAACATCTCGGGAAACCGCCAAGGCGACCCGATGCGCGCGGCCTGCGCGGATCTCACCGTGGCCCGGGTGCCCGCAGGACACTGGCTGCCGCTCGAGAGCAAGGCTCAACACATTGAAGCCATCCGCACCTGGCTCCGCTCCAAGGATCTGCGATGAGCAGCGAGACATGGGCTCGTCCGGCTCGAAGCTCCGACCGCGCCTACGGGTGCGAGTCCGTGATCGCGATGACCTCGTCGAGGCGGTCCAGGGCGGCCTGCAGGTCGTCGACCTTGGCCTGGATGCGGTCGCGCTCGGCGCGCAGCATGGCTCGTTGCTCGGCGTCGGTGTGCCCGGAGTCCCAGCACGGCAGGAGTTCGGTGATCCTTCGGCTGGTCAGGCCGGCGGCGAACATCTGCTGGAAGAAGCGGACCAGGGGGATCGCGTCCTGCCGGTAGAGGCGCTGGCCGGAGGGGCTGCGCTCCGGGATGAGCAGCCCCTGCTGCTCGTAGTAGCGCACGGCGCGTACCGAGACACCGGCACCCCGTGCCACCTCGCCGATGCGGATCAGCCGCTCGGGCGCTGCCTTGGTGATGGTCATGGTGATGGTTCTCCTCCGGCCCTGACGACCAGCACTTGCCTCTGACGTCAACGTCAGGTTTTAGCGTACCGGGCATGGACATCAACAACTCAGTTGCCCTTGTCACCGGAGCCAACCGCGGCCTGGGCCGCGCCTTCGCCCAGCGCCTGCTCGAACGGGGCGCCCGCAAGGTCTACGCGACGGCCCGTCGGCCGGAGACCGTGGACCTGCCCGGGGTCGAGGTACTGCCCCTGGACATCGCCGATCCCGCATCCGTCAGGGCTGCCGCCGAGGCTGCCCCGGACGTCTCGCTGCTCGTCAACAACGCGGGGATCCAGACGGGGACCGACCTGGTGACCGGTTCGCTGGACGCGGTGCGGCACGAGCTGGAGACCAACGTGTTCGGCCACCTGGGAATGATCCGGGAGTTCGCGCCGACGCTCGCCGGGAACGGCGGGGGCGCGATCGTCAACGTCCTCTCCGCCATGTCGTGGTTCGGAGGGAAGGGCGCAGGCGCCTACCACCTGACCAAGGCCGCGGCCTGGGCCATGACCAACGGCGTCCGCCTGGAGCTCGCCGGGCAGGGCACGCTCGTGACAGCGGTGCACCTCGGCCTGGCCGACACCGACATGGCCGCGGGCTGGCCCGTGGCCAAGCTCGCGCCGTCGGATCTGGCCGACGCGGCACTCGACGGTGTCGAGGCGGGCTTGGGGGAGGTCCTCGCCGACCAGTGGAGCCGGGACGTCAAGTCCCGGCTGCCGCTGGCGCCGGAGGAGTTCAACGCCGCGATGGACCGTGCCCTTGCGGCACTGACGGCGGCCTGAGGACCCTCGGGCGGTTGCGGCGGATCCGCAGCTGGCAGGTGCCCGCCGCGTGGGCGGGCACCTGGTCGACGTCGGCCAGTCAGCCAGGGACGCGCGCGTGCGTGCGGTCGGACCAACTCACGACGAGTGGAATGACCTGGCCGACGACGAGCAGGAGGGCTCCCACGACGAGCCAGCCCGGCTTGCCCCAGCCGATGCAGAGCAGGCCGAGCAGCGGCGGGCCGACGGCGTTGGACAGACCTTGGCCGATGGCGAACAGCCCCGAGTACTGGCCCTGCGCGTGTTCCGGGGCGAGGCCGAAGGACAACTCGAACGCGGCGGCGGCGTGCCACAGTTCGCCCAGAGTGTGGACGATCACGCCGAGCACGATGATGACCATGGCGACCCATCCGGGGGCGCCGCCCGCCGCCGCGATGAGGGCCGTGGCGAGGAGGAACGCCGCCCCCGCGCGGCGCGCCACCCGGCCGGCCGCCGTGTTGTTGTCGACGCCGCGGCTGACCCGTACCTGCAGGCAGACCACGAGCGCGGTGTTGATCGCCACGCTCGCGCCGACGAACCATCGCGGCGCGTCGGTGTGCGTGATGATCCACAGCGGCAGGGCGAAGATCAGTACCTGATTCTGGATGGTCATGACGCCGTCCAGGGCGGTGAGCGCCACGTACGGCTTGTCCTTCAGGGCCGGCCAGCGGCTGCCTTCCGCCGGGGCCTCTATCGGCGACACGGACGGCACGCGGGAGGCGAGGGCCGCGGAGACGAGGAACATGGCAGCGGTGCCGAGGATGAGGCTGACGTACGCGGTCCTGGTGTCCAACTGGACGGCGACGCCGGCCGCGAGGGCTCCGCAGCCGACGGCGATGTTGTTGAGGGCGCGCAGGTAGGAGCGGTAGCGGGTGGGGTTCGGGGCGCCCAGGGTGCGGGTCAGCGGGCCGCGGGCGGCGGTTCCGGCCGAGGTGGCGAGCTCGACCACGCACACGAACGCGATCAGCGAGAGGAAGGAGTGCACGAAGACCAGTCCCGCCACGGCGAGGGCCTGCACGACGACCGAGAGCCGGAAGACCTCGCGCGGGCCGCGCCGGTCGGCCAGGCGGCCCACGGGGATGCCGGCGGCGAGCCCGATCAGGGCGGCGGCGCCCAGGGCGAATCCGACCTGGGAGACCGGGAGACCCACGGAGCGGGTGAAGAACAGCGCGGCCCCGGCGATGAAGAGGCCCTTGCCTATCTGGTTGACGAACGTCGCGCCGGCGAAGGCGCGTTTGGGGCTCGTCTCGGGGATGAGTCCGCGGGCCACCAGCCAGGCCGGCAACCCCCCTCCGGTGCCCTTCGCGACCGCTGTCCCGGTCCGATCGTCTCGCTGGCGCTGCTTACTGGTGTTCAACTGGCTGTCCCCCGGCTCCGGGTGATGGCATGTGCTCGGATGCCGCTCACTCAGTTCCATACGTCCCGCCCCACTCGTAGAATCGGGTGCAACGGTATGGATTTGATACCGGTATCTTCAACGAAACCGGGAGCGGCCATGGGCAAGGCGTACAACGTGATGGCGGCGACCTGCCCGAGCCGCACGGTGCTGCACCGCATCGGCGCCCGCTGGACCGTGTTCGTCGTCAACGCCCTCGACGAAGGACCCCGCCGCTTCAGTGAGTTGAAGGGGCACATCCGGGGGATCACGCCGAAGGTCCTGACCGAGACCCTGCGCTCCTTGGAAGCCGACGGTCTGGTCAGTCGCCACGAGTACGACGAGAACCCGCCCCACGTCGAGTACGCCCTGACACCGTTGGGCCGCTCCCTGCTCGTCCCGCTCCGCGCCGTACGACTCTGGGCCGAGGAGCACGTCCCGGACATCGAGGCGGCCCGGGCCGTCGGCCGATTCTCTGACGCTGTCGCTGTGGCTGTCGCGGCTCAGGAAGCCAGGTCGACGTATTGGGCATAGAGGGCGGCCTGAGTGCGGTGGGTGGCGCCGATCTTCAAGTAGATGCTGCTGAGATGGTTCTTCACGGTCTTCTCGGATATGCCGAGTCTTCGAGCGATGAGCCGGTTGCTCAACCCCACGGCCAGCAGGCGGAGTACGCCCCGCTCGCGTGCGGTGAGGGTGGGGCCGGCGGGTGGCGCACTGTCATCGGGGACGGGAGTGAACGCCGGAGCGGAGGGAGCCGCTTCCCCGGGGCCGATCAGCCCGGTCTGTCGGGCGTAGAGGGCGGCCTGAGTGCGATCAGTGGCGCCGATCTTGAGGTATATGCTGCTGAGATGGTTCTTTGCGGTCTTCTCGGAGATGTCGAGTTTCCGGGCGATGAGCCGGTTGCTCAACCCAAGAGCTAGCAGGCGCAGTACATCTAATTCCCGGCTGGTGAGTTTCGCGGCCGGTGGTTCTTCCACGTCTTTCCTCTTCCTTGCTTCTCCCAAAGGACATAAAAAAATGTCCAAGGACTGAGCGCCGAAAGATCGCCTACGGGCGGCGGTCACGGCAGGCGACCCGGCGTCTTGCCCAGCCGGGCCGTGCAGGCCGGAGGGCACAGGGCAGCGGTGTCGCCGCTGGGGAAGGTGTGATGGAAAGCGCATATGGGCATGACGTCAATGCAATCGCCCCCGTGTAAGCATGTCGGATCGCTCGTAGACGAAAATGGGAACGCCGCAAAGGGTCGAAGATGCGACTGAAAAGCGGCACGCACCTGGCCGACGGTGGCGTCCCCACGACGCTCGAGGCGCAGACAGAAACTGCTCAAGCGTGGACCAGAATCTACACACTTAAGCCAGCAATCGGCTAGTGCTTTTCTGTTAAATCTTGGACTGATTGCTTACGCCGCGCGGGAACGGTGACGGAATTCTGAAGTCTGTCAAAATCTTTCGACAGAATTCCGGGGCCCGTCAAAAGTCGCCGACGCCCCTGTCACGGTTGTCATGGCGGCCTTACCTTCGCCAACCGCCCGCGATCTTCAGGAGATGGTCGTTCTCCTCGGGAGTGCCGATGGTGATGCGCGCCCCTCGTCGCCGAAGGGGCGCACCATGACTCCCGCCGCCTCGCACGCGTCGGCGAACGCCGGTGTGTGTGAACCGAGGCGCAGCCAGACGAAGTTGGCCTGACTGTCAGGAACGCTGAAGCCCGCGGCCCGCAGCGCACGGGTGACCCGAGCGCGCTCGGCCACCAGGGTCCGTATCCGCTCAAGCAGTTCGGATCCCGCGTGCAGCGAGGCCCGCGCGGCGGCCTGGGCGAGCCCGCTGACGCCGAACGGCACGGCGCAGGCCCGCAACGCGGCCGCGACCGGCGGATGCGTCACCGCGTAACCGATGCGCAGCCGCGCCAGGCCGTACGCCTTGGAGAAGGTGCGCAGAACGGCGACGTTGGGACGGTCGCGGTAGAGCGCGATGCCGTCGGGCACGTCGGCGTCGTCGACGAACTCGCGGTACGCCTCGTCGAGTACCACGAGCACGTGGCCGGGCACCCGGTCGAGGAAGCGTTCGAGTTCACCGCGGTGTACGGCCGTGCCGGTCGGGTTGTTGGGGTTGCACACGAAGATCAGTCGGGTGCGGTCCGTCACCGCGTCGGCCATGGCCTCCAGATCGTGCCGCTCGTCACGCAGCGGAATCCGCACGGGAGTTGCCCCCGTGGCCCAGACGAGCAACGGATACGCTTCGAACGAGCGCCAGGCGAGCAGCACCTCGTCCCCTTCGCCGGCCGCGGCGCGCAGCAGGTCCCTGGCGACCCCGAGGGACCCGGTGCCGGGCACGAGGTGCTCCGGGGGCACCGAGAGGACCGCGGACAGCTCCTCGACCAGTTCACCGCTCGTCGGATCGGGATAGCGGTTGACGCGCCCCAACTCCTGGTACATCGCGGCGACGACGGACGGCAGCGGAGGAAAGGGGTTCTCGTTCGACGACAACTTGTCCACCAGGCCGCTGGGAGCGGCCCGGCCGGGGACGTAACGAGGCAACCCGGAGACATCGGCGCGCAACCGGGGGGCGGAGGTGGCCATGATCAGCCGACGGCCTCAGCGGGCGCGTTCTCCTCCTCGACGGCAGCGGTCCGTACTCCTGCCCTGGCGAACTCCTCCAGGAAGGTGGGAAAGGACAGCCGGACGTCTTCGAAGCCCGAGAACCGGTTGGCCGACCGCATCCGCAGGCCTGCCACGAACAGCGACATGAAGATGCGGTGGTCGCCCCAGCTGGACAGTGTCACTCCGCCGGGGTACGTCCGGGCGCCGCGCACCTCGAAGCCGTCGCAGATCCCGTCGTCGTACAGGACCTCGATGTCCACGCCCGCGCGGGTCAGTTCGGCGGCCATGGCCTCGATGCGTGACGCCTTGTGGAAGCGGGTGAGGCGTCCGCCGGTCACCCGCAGGCTGCCCCGCACGTACGCCCCGAGGGCGGCGAGCGTGGGCACGATGTTGGGGCAGTCCCGCACGTCCACCTCGAAGGTGCCGCACAGGCTGTCCGGCGGGTTGTCGACGGTCAGCGACGAGGTGGCCCGGTCGAAGGTGACGTTCACCCCGAGCCGCTCCAGGATCGGGACGATCGCGAACTCGCCCTGCATGCTGTCGCCGTACACGTTGCTCAGGACGGTCCGGCCCGGGAAGAGCGCGGCGGCGGCCAGCAGATACGAGGCCGAGGTGTAGTCCTCGTGCGTGGTGACGTCCTGGGCCTGGTAGGCGGAGGGCTCCACCTCGTAGTGACGCAGGTCCTCCGACGCGGAGACCTTGATGCCCGCGTCGGTCAGGCTCGCCAGTGTCTGCCGGATGTACGACTGGGAATAGACCTCGCCCGTCACCTCGATCTCCACCGGGCCTTCGGCCAGCGGCGCGGCGAACAGGACGGCGGTGATGAACTGGGAGCTGATGTCGCCCGGCAGATGGCACGTGCCGCCCTTCAGGCCGCGTCCCCAGTTGACGACCGGGGCCTTGTTCTCGCCGACGATCGACTCGATGTCCGCGCCGAGCTCGCGCAGCGCCCGCAGCAGCGGCTCCATCACGCGGTTGCGCAGGGTCGCGTCGCCCGTCACCACGACCGGCGACGGCTGTACGGAAGCCAGCGCCGTCACGATGCGGAACACCAGACCCGAGCCACGGGACTGGATGACACGCCGGATGTTCGGGAACGACTGTCCGATGCCCTGGATCTCCAGGAATCCGTCGTGCTCGGTTATCTTGGCGCCGAAGGCACGGCAGGCGTTCTTCATCGTCTCCGTCTCGTCGCAACGGAGATCGTTGAAAACCCGTGACGTGCCCTCGGCCAGTGTGCCGGTCAGAATTGCTCGTTGTGTCTCCGGTTTCGAAGACGGGACGCGGAACGTTCCGGAAAAGGAATCGACCGGGTCAACCTGCAGCAGCATGCTCGTATCTCCCGTTTCCCATCATTCGCTGTCTGAAAAGAATTCTGTGTCCCGCACGATTCGCGGGCAATAGGTCCATCTGCCCATGGCGCCCTGGCCCTGGCCCTGGCTCAGGCCAGGAACCGGAAGGCCTTTTCGTAATAGACCATGGGGGTCCGCGCGCCCTCACTGAGGCGCGCGCCCGATACCCGGCCGATCAGGATCATGTGGTCCCCGGCGGGGTGCCGGGCGTGCACCTCGCAGTCCAGCTCGACGAGCGCGCCCGCCACCGCCGGGAGTCCGCCGGGCGTACGGGACAGGCCGTCCGGTGCGAACTTGTCGGCGCCTTTGGTCGCGAACCGCTCTGCCAGCGGCCTGTGTTCGGGGCCGAGGACGCTCACCGCGAAGTGCCCGCAGGAGGCGAACGTCGCGAAGGAGTCGGCCGAGTTCGCCAGACAGACCAGAATCAGTGGTGGGCGCAGCGACACCGAACAGAACGAACTCGCCGTGAAGCCGCGCGGCGACCCGCCGTCGCCCAGAGTCGTCACCACCACGACCCCGGCCGCGAACCGGGCCATCGCGGCCCGGAAGTCCTCGGAACTCGCCCGCCGTACCGTCTCTGTCCCCTGCGTCACGGCAGCACCACCACCTGTCCCACGAAATTGAGTCTGTTTCGAAGCCCAGTTGCAGGGCCGTGTCCCGATGTCGAGGCGCGGTTCGGGAATAGCCTCCTGGCGTGCACGACAGCCCTATTCCGGCGGTGGCAGCGCGGTAAGAATTCTGTGTCCCGCGCGATGTGCGGGCAATAGGTCCATGTACCCATGGCGTTTCCGGAACGCGGCGGTGCATGCGGCAAGATCTCGGCGCGCACCTGCCGCGGGGAGGGGCGCTGGGACTTAGGTCCTATTCTGGCCAGGCCGGTCCCATGCCAGGCTGAGGCAGCGCGAACAACGCGTTGGGGGCCGTTCCCGAGATTCAGGTCCGGGTTCATTCTTCGGTTCCGAAGGCCCGCCGTCGCCGCCG
Organism: Streptomyces kanamyceticus; assembly: GCF_008704495.1. Lineage (NCBI taxonomy): Bacteria > Bacillati > Actinomycetota > Actinomycetes > Kitasatosporales > Streptomycetaceae > Streptomyces > Streptomyces kanamyceticus. The sequence goes on along the minus strand of NZ_CP023699.1, from coordinate 242,104 downwards.
CTTTCAACCGGCCGCCCCGGCCGCGCACGTCCATGCATCCCGTGAACCGATAGGACGACGTCCATGTCCGGCGCAATCCTGTTCTTGAACCGCTGGCCCTTGTACGAGGACGAGCGGCGCTGGGAGAACCGCCTCGCCGCTCCCGAGATCGTCTTCGGCCCGGAGGCCGACCGCGTCACGTACGTGTGCGACGAGGGCGGCCGCAGCGGAGTGCCTGCCGACGCCGAACGGGTCCACGTCGTACCGGACTTCAACAACCTGGACGACGTGCTGAAGCTCGTCGACGCGGTCGTTCGCGACGAAGGGCCGTTCGACCACGTCATCGCCTTCTCCGAAATGCTCCTCGACCTCGCGGCGACCCTGCGCGAGCGGTACCGCGTCCAGGGCTCCGGCCCCGAGGAAACCTCCCGGTTCCGCGACAAGACCGTCATGAAGGAGACGGTGTCGCGGGCCGGCATCCGAGTGCCGCGTTGGGCGTCCTGCCGCACCGAGGAGCAGCTCCTCGCGGCCGCCCGGGAGTTCGGCTACCCCGTGATCGTCAAGCCGGTGCGCGGGGCGTCCAGCCAGGGGGTGCTCGAGATCGCCTCGGCCGAGGAGCTGCGGGCCCTGTGCGCGAAACGGAGCCTGCACGACCTCGAGATCGAGGAGTTCGTACGGGGCGAGATCCTGCACGTCGACGGCGTCCTGGACGCCGCGGGCAAGCCGCTGTTCCTGTGTACCTCGCGCTACGTCGCCACCTGCCTGGACTTCGAGTTGCTCGGCGAACCGCTCGGCTCCGTCTTCCAGACGGACCCCGCGGTGCGCGGCCGCTGCGAGGACTTCGCCCTGCGCTGCCTGACCGCGCTCGGCCTGCGGAGCTCTGCCTTCCACCTCGAACTCTTCGACACCGGCGATGAGTTGGTGTTCCTGGAGGTCGGAGCCCGTGTGCCGGGCGCCGACGTGCCGTACGTCATCCACGACGTCCACGGCGTGAATCTCTTCCGGTTGTGGGTCGACGTGCTGCTCGGTCGCCCGGTGGACCCGCCGGTCCCCGACCCGGGGCTGAGCGGCGGCTGGTTGATCATCCCGGCCCCCAAGCCGCTGCCCCGGAAGGTCACTGCCGCCACCTCGCTCCTGGGTGAAGTTGCCTATCTGTACCGGGAGTTGGTGCCGAGGGCGGGCGAGGTCCTGGTCTCAAGGCCCGGTTCGTACGCCACGCTCCAAGGCGGCCGTTTCCTTTTCCGGGGCGGCACCCAGGAACAGATCGAGCAGGCAGTGCGCCAGGTGCGCGCGCGGTACCGCCTGGCCACCGAGCCCGTCCTGTAGAGCGCCCGAACCATCTCGTGTCATCGCCAAGAGAACCATCAAGTCCATCGATTCCATGGAGGAAAGACGTGGATCAGTTGAACCACGCGGAGCTGGTCGACAAGAAGTTCGTGCTGTTCGCCGAGGGGTGTTTCGGACTCTTCACGAGCAAGATCGCCGCCTCGCTGATCCGCTACCGCGGGGACCGCTGTGTCGCCGTGATCGACAGCCGCAAGGCCGGCCGGACCGTCCAGGACGTCCTCGGCTACGGCGGTGCGATCCCGATCGTCGGCCGCATCGAGCACGCTCTGTCCCTGCGCCCCGAGGTCATGGTCATCGGCAAGGGCCTGCACTCCGCCGAACTGCCCTCGGGCTGGAAGCCGCACATCCTCGCGGCCGCCAGGAACGGCCTCCACCTGATCAACTCGATCCACTACCGCCTCACCGACGACCCGGACATCGCCCGTGCCGTCCGTGACAAGGGCCTCACCGTCTGGGAGACCAAGGACGCCCCGACCGTGCCGCTCAACAGGGCCCGCGTCCTGGACCTGGACGCCTGGGTCATCCACACGTGTGGCAGCGACTCCAACATCGGCAAGAAGACCGCCGCCCTGCAGCTCTGGCACGAGGCCAACCGCAGCGGCATCCCCACCGGCTTCGCCGCCACGGGACAGAGCGGCATGCTGATCTCCGGGCACGGCCTCGCGGTCGACGGCGTGCCCGGCGACTTCATGGCCGGTGCGGTCGAGCACGTCGTGATGGAGGCCGCCGTCGGCAACGAATGGGTCGTCGTCGAAGGCCAGGGTTCCCTCAACCACATCGGGTTCAGCGGCGTGGCCCTCGCCATTCTCCACGGCGCCCTGCCGCACGCCATGGTCTTCTGCCACCGCCTCGGCGCCGAGCGGACCAAGGTCTGGGAGACGCCCATCGTCCCCATCCCCGAGCTCATCCGCATGAACGAGGAGCTCACCGTCTTCGAACGGCCCGCCAAGGTCGCCGCCGTCAGCGTCAACAGCATCGGCTTCACCGAGGAGGACTACCGCCGGGAGGCCGAGAAGCTGGAGGCCGATACCGGACTGCCCGTCGTCGACCCGGTCCGTGAGGGCGGCGCCCGGCTCGTGGACATCCTGCGCGCCCACCAGCGCGAGACCGCCGACCGGCAGTTGGTCCGCCGGCGATGAGGGTGGCCCCGGGACTCCAAGGAGAGGCACAGATGAAGAAAGCGATCCTGCTCCTCATGCACCAGGGCAAGTCGTACGCCGAGGAGATCGCCGCGGCCACCACCGGGCTCGGCCTGACCCCGGTCGCCCTCAGCTCCCGCCCGGAGCTGCCCGGGGCCCTGGACGCGAGCCGCCGCCACGTGGCGGACTGCGTGGTCACCGAGGAACCCGAACTGCACTCCGGCGACGTCGAGAAGGCCGTTCGCGAACTCGCCGAGCGGGGCTACCGGGTCGAGGCCGCCCTCGCCACCTTCGAGGGCTACCGGCTCCTGATGGCCGAGCTCAACGAGCGGCTCGGCGCGCGCGACTGCGCCGAGCCCGCGCTGCGCCTCTGCCTCGACAAGTACGAACTGCGCCGCCACCTCTTCGCCGAGGGACTGAGCGAGGTCCGCAGCCACCGCATCGCCCCCGGCGTGAGGCCCGAACTCGACTCCCGCGCACGCTGGTTCGTCAAGCCGGTGCGCGGTGCCTCGTCCTTCGCGACCTTCGTCCTCGACGACATCGGAGACCTGGCCGACCTGCCCGCGATCCAGGAGCAGATGCGCGCCGACCGGCGCATGAAGGCGATCTTCATGGACCGGTACGACTTCCTGGTCGAGGAGTACGTCGAGGGCCCGGAGTTCAGCTTCGAGACGTTCGTCCTCGACGGCCGGGTCCACCACCTGTGCGTCCACGAGAAGGCCCGCGTGGAACGCCTGGAGCGGACCGTCCTGGAGGGGATGTCGGTCAGTCCGCCCGTGAGCCTCGACCGAGACCTCGTGCTGGCGGGATCCGACCACGTCACCCGCTGCCTGGCCGCCCTCGCGGAGTACGGGCTGACCGATGGCGCCTTCCACATCGAGGTCAAGTACTGGGAGTCGAAGAAGCGCTGGGAGATCATCGAGATCAACCCCCGGATGGGCGGCAGCCTCATCAACGCCAGCGTCCAGACCGTCACCGGGCACTCCCTCCTCGACCTGTGGACCGAGTCCCTGCTGCTGCCCGACGGCGAGCGGGACGCCTTCCACAACCGGCTCACCCACGCCTCCCAGCTGGAGGCCCTGCGCGCCGGTGCGCCCACCCGGGCGACCGTGTTCCTCAGCAAGTACGGCGAGAAGGGGCGGACCGTCGACGCGATCCGCTTCGATCCGCCCACCCGCCCGCCCCGGATCCTGCGCGTCCACGCGACGGCGGGGACCGAACTCGAGTCGTCCGACCGGGGGATCTGCCTGATGGACGCCTTGTGGGACGTGGCGGCCGACCGCCTCGACGCCGAGACGGACTTCCTCGACCGACACGCGACGGAGCACTTCCACGTCCGCTACCGCTGACCCGACCTCGCTGGCCCTTCCGTGAACGTCCCTCCCGCGAACCCTCTCTTGAAGGAGATTGCGATGAACCGTGTGCAGAGCACCGGGATCACCCACCCGAAGCCGTTCTACGACGAGGCGCAGAGCCGTCTGAAGAAGGCCGAGCTCGACCGCTACCTGGACAAGAAGATGGCGGAGTGGAAGGCCACCGTCCCCTTCGCGTCCCACCTGACCGAGCCCGAACTCCACCAGGCGTACTACCGCCGCACCCTCATCGAGCACGTGTGGCGGATCCGCCTCTCCCGGGTCAGCCAGTCCAAGGCCATCTACAAGATCGCCCAGGTCGCGCCCAGGGCCGCCCGCGACTACGCGCAGTACCAGGCCGACGAGATGCTCCACGACAAGCTGTACATCAGTGACGCCGCGGCCGCCGAGGTCACCGAGGAAGAGATCATCGCCACCGAGCCCTACCTCTCCACCCGCCTTTTCGAGGGCTTCTTCTACTACGCGCTGGAGCACGAGTCGGCCCTCGCGCCGGTCGTCTCCAACTACCTGGTGGAGTACACCCAGATCAAGCTCCAGCCGGCCATCGTCGAGAACCTCCAGGAGCGGCTCGGCAAGGAGAACGTCAAGGGACAGGCCGCCCACCTCCACGTCGACTCCACCGAAGACCATTCCCAGGAGATGTGGGACATCCTCCACCAGTTGATCTTCAGCGAGGAGGACTTCGAGAAGGTGTTCAAGTACATCGACGACGTCCAGGAGATCCTCGCGATGTTCTTCCGGGAGATCTACGAGGACACCGTGTCCCAGCACGCCAAGACCGCCGTGTGACCCGTACGCCCCCCGCGGCCCAGCAGAGAGGAACCCCACACATGTCCGCACCCGACACGGCCGCGCTCGTCAAGGAGTACCGCGAGAACGGCTTCGCGGTCGCCGAGCGTCTCTTCGAGCCGAGCGAGGTGGCCGAGCTCAACACCGCCATCACGGAGATCCTGGCCGTCCCCGACATCGGCTCCGTTGCCGAAGTGGAGCCGGGCGACAACGGAGTGGCCCGCCGGATCTGGTCACCCACCAAACAGCACCCCGCGTTCGAGCGGGCCGCCGCCCACCCCGAACTGCTCGACCAGGTCGAGGCGCTCATCGGCCCCGACATCCTGTTCCACTACAGCAAGCTCCACCTCAAGGCCCCGCACGTGGGCAGTGTCGTGGAGTGGCACCAAGACTTCGCCTACTACCCCCACACCAACACCGACCTGGTGACGGCCCTCGTCTACCTCGACGACACCACCACCGAGAACTCAGCGCTCCAGGCCGTCCCCGGCTCTCATCTGCGCGGCCTCGCCGACCACTACGTAGACGGTCACTTCCGCGGCAAGGTGACGGGCGCGGGCGCCCCCGACCCGGCCCTCGCCGTGCCCATCGAGGCGCCCGCGGGCAGCGTCGTCTTCATCCACTGCCTGCTCCTGCACTACTCGTCCCCGAACCGCTCCGACCGGTACCGCCGCGCCTACCTGCCGGCCTACCGGGCGGCTGACGCCTACCCGATCCACTTCGGTTCGCACGCCGGGCACAACGAGCCCGGGGTGAAACTGCTGCGCGGCAGCGTGTCCGACACGGCACGGGTGGAAGCCGGGGCATGGCGTCTCCCGCTCGCGGAGCGCCCGTTCGGCTCGCTCTTCCAGCTCCAGGAGGGCGCCGACACCACCGAGGCGGCGACCACCGGGTACGCCACGCCGGCGAACTCGCCCGAGGGCGCGGCGATCGGAAGGTGAGAACGTGATCGTCAGCGGCTTGTCAAGCCAACCGCAGCCGGACTCGAACGAGCAGTCGGACTCGAACGAGCTGAGAGTGCACTGGAACTCGCCACTCAGCGGACAGCAGAAGGCGTCGGGGAAGTACCAGGTCGGCCAGCTCGACTTCGACGAGATCGTCGACTTCGCGCAGGAGGCGGACCGCCTGGGCGTCGACTCGCTCCTCATGGGGATCGGCTTCCACATGCCTGATCCGCTCCCGATGCTCGGCGCCCTGGTCCGCGAGACCCGACGCGTCAAGTTCCTCGTCGCCTACCGTCCCGGGCTGCTCCCACCGACGCTCTTCGCCCAGGTGGTCAACACGGTCTCGTGGATGTCGGACGGGCGGATCTCCCTCAACCTGGTCGCCGGTACCTCCCCGGCCGAGCAGGCGTATTACGGAGACTTCCTCGCCCACGACGAGCGCTACGCACGCTCCAACGAGTTCCTGGACATCCTCCACCGGTTCTGGCGCGGTGAGACCCCGCTGTCCTACGAGGGCGAGCACTATCGCATCGAGGGCGCACAGGTCGGCCTGGGATACAAGGGCGGAGGCCGTCCCGAGATATACATCAGCGGGGCGTCCGACGTGGCCCAACAGACCGCCGTGGACCACGGCGACTGCTGGCTGCGGTACGGCGACACTCCCGAGGGAATGGCCGCCGCGGCGAAGCCCGTCCTGGCGCAGGGCGGCCGGGTGGGAACGCGCATGCACGTGCTGGCGAGGGAAACCCGTGCGCAAGCACTGGCGGATCTCGCGGACATGATGCGCGATCCCGACGAAGAACACCGGAAACGGATCGCGGCCGCCGTGGCATCCTCCGATTCCGTGGCAGTGAACACGTCCTTCCAACTGGCCGAGTCCGCGGACGCCGACTGGCTCTCTCCCATGCTGTTCTCCGGTGCCGTGGCATATCGCGGCGGCCCTGCCCTCTGCGTGGTGGGCAGCTACGAGGAAGTCGCGGCGTATCTCTACGAGTACAAGCTGGCCGGGATCAGCGAGTTCATCTTCTCGGGCTGGCCGACCCGGGAGGAGATGCGGATCTTCTACACCCGTGTGCTGCCGCTGCTGCGCCGGCACGAACGCGCAGGCGTCTGAGCCGAGGCGGGGGAGTCCTGGGGGAATCTCCCCCTAGGGCTTGCCGCGCCGCACGATCCTGCCGCGCAGCAGCTTCGTCAGGGTGGTCGCCCCCGCGGTGAGGAAGATGAAGCTGTAGAGCAGTTGCAGGAGCGTGAGGACGCGTGCCGTCTGGCCGCTCGGGCTGATGTCCCCGTAGCCGACCGTGGCGAGCGTGACGACGGTGAAGTACAGCGCGTCCACGCGCGTGCGCAGCCCGATGAACTGGCCCTGCTGCCGCGCGAGCACGTAGTACGCGGACGAGAACAGCAGGACCGTCAGGCACATCAGGCCGGTGATCATCCAGGCCGGTCTGGTGCCGGTCCGGTCGGCGAGCACGTGCTGGATCTGCCGGAGCAGCCCGACGGCGACCAGCGCGAGCCCGGCGACGAACACGAGCCAGCTCAGGAGCGGGCGGTGCGGGCCGAACAGGTGCAGCGGCAGCAGGAAGTACGCCGTGACCATGACCACCGACGCCGCCGCGAGCAGGGCGGGCCGGTGCCAGTGTGTCCTCTTGTCGTCCGTAGGGTCCTTCACCGTGGCGCGCACCGCCGTTCCCCGGCGGTTCGGTACGCCGGAAGCCCCAGTCTCACCCGCACGGTCCGTTCTCGCATGCGCCGGGCGTCCGCCTCGTCGATGGTCGAAACGAACACGAACCGGCGCGGAGCAGGGGGACGGCGTGGACCACGCAGGGACACTCATCCTGATCATGGCGGCCGCCGTCCTCGCCCCGCTGCTCGCGCACGGGACGGGGCGGTGGATCCGGATCCCCGTGGTCATCTTCGAGATCGTGCTCGGCATCCTGATCGGCCCCGACGTGCTCGGCTGGGCGCACAGCGACGAGGTCGTCGAGGCCCTCTCGGACCTCGGTCTCTCCATGCTGATCTTCCTGGCCGGGTACGAGATCGAGTTCGGCGCCATCCGCGGGGACACCCTGCGCAGGGCCGGGCGGGCCTGGGTGGTCTCGCTGCTGCTCGGCCTCGCGGGCGCGCTGGCCCTGACCGGCCTCGACCTGGCCCGCACGGTGATCATCGGTACGGCGCTGACCAGCACGGCGCTCGGCACGGTGCTGCCGATCCTGCGGGACAGCGGGGACCTGGAGGGCCGGTTCGGCACGGTGATGATGGCGTTCGGGGCGCTCGGTGAGTTCGGGCCGATCATCGCGATGTCCGTGCTGCTCAGCGGCCGCGACCCCGGGGTGTCCACGGTCGTCCTCGTCGTCTTCGCCGCCATCACCGCGGCCGCCGTCGGCTGGGCGCTGCGCCCGCGCCCGCCCTGGTTCAGCCAGGTCATCCGGGCGACGCTGCACACCAGCGGGCAGTTCGCGGTCCGCTTCGTGATGCTGCTCCTGGTCGCGATGCTCGCGCTGTCACAGGCGTTCGGACTCGACGTGCTCCTCGGCGCCTTCGCCGCGGGGCTGCTCACAAGGCTCGTGCTCCAGGGCTCGGTCCCCGAGAGCAGCGAGCAGGTGCTCGAAAAGGTGGAGGCGATGGGTTTTGGGTTCCTCGTGCCGCTCTTCTTCATCACCACCGGCATCCAGTTCGACCTCGCCTCGCTCCTGGACGGCGGGCGCGCGCTGTTGCTGGTGCCCGTCTTCCTGGTCCTGTTCGTGGTCGTACGCGGGCTGCCCGCCTATCTGCTCGCGCCCCGGGACCTGTCGCCCCTCAGCCGCAGGGCGCTGTCGCTGTACTCCGCCACCTGTCTGCCGCTCGTCGTCGCCATCACGGCGATCGGCGTCGACGACGAGGTGCTGAGCGAGAGCACGGCGGCCGCCCTGGTCGGCGCGGCGATGATCTCCGTCCTGGTGTTTCCGCTGCTCGCGATGCGGGTGCGCGCACGCGAGCGGCACGTGTCGCCCCGGCTGCCGCCCGCGGCGGAGACGGAGAGCTGGTGAGGGTGCTCAGTCGTCCGCCGCGTCGACCGCCGCCTTGGCGTCGACCACGCCGAGGCCGAGCCGCTTCTGGGATCCGGGGTCCGTGGTCGTGCCGCGGATGGTCTTCATGATGGCGTCGGGGTCCTTGCCCTGCTGGTGCAGGAGCGCGGCGACCGCCGCGACGTGGGGCGCCGCCATCGAGGTGCCGTCGAGCTTTCCGTAGCCCGTGTCGTTCTTCGCCGTGAGCTTGACGGTGTACGTGGGCAGCGTGGAGAGGATCTGCACGCCGGGGGCCGAAACGGCGTTCTGCGCACCGAAGTTGGAGAAGTCCGCGGGGCGGCCCTTCTCGTCGCTCGCACCGACCACGAGGACCGGCGTCCCGACCTTGTACGGCTGGGTGTCCGCGCCGTCGTTCCCGGCGGCGGCCACCACCACGGCGCCCTTGTCGTGGGCGTGCTGGATGGCCCGGTTGAGGATGCCGCCCTGCAGCAGGTTCGACATCAACGGGCCCTCGCCGAGGGAGAGGTTGATGACGTCGGCGCCGTTGTCGGCGGCCCAGACGATGCCCTTGGTGATGTTGGCGTTGCTGCCGCTGCCGTCGTCGCCCATCACCCGGACGGGCATGATCTTCGCGCCAGGCGCCCCGCCCGCGATGCCCTTGCCGTTGTCGGTGTCCGCCGCCGCGATGCCCGCCACGTGCGTGCCGTGACCGAACCCGTCCTCGGGGCGCTTGTCCCCGTCCACGAAGTCGTAGCCGTCCACAAGGCGGTCCTTGAGGTCCGGGTGGTCCAGATCGACGCCGCTGTCGACGATGGCGATCACCGTGTCGTCGCCCTTCGCCTTCTGCCAGGCGTCGGGCAGCTTGAGGGCGTCCAGGGCCCACTGCTGGCCCCGCATCGGGTCGGGCTTGTCGTCGTTGTCGTCGCCGCATCCCGCGGCGACACCGGCGAGCAGCAGGCAGCCCGTCACGAGGGCGGCGCGGGTCCGGGCAGTCTTGCGCATCAGAGGTCTCCTTGGGTCGAGGTGCCGAGTGGGGTGGTAACGGGGCCACCGGTCGGGACGCCGCGCCCGGTGGCCGGTCCGTCGTCCTGCGCCACGGTCGCCTCCTCGCCGCATGTCCGTGCTGCCCAGGGGATCGTCCGCGGGGCCCCGAGGCGAGGCGGGTCAGCCAATCAGGTGACTGCGCGAACCGGCGTCCCGAAGTGCGCGAACCGGCGTCCCGGAAATGCGCGAATCCCAGGGCGCGGTGATACTTCGAAGCACTGTCCGCACCCCCTTCGTCCCTTTTAGTCCGCGATGTGCGCGGCGAGGGAAAACCTCTGTGCGGCGACGGAAAAGAGGACGTCATGGACGACTATCCGCTTCTCGACCTCTTTCTCACGATGCTGTTCTTCTTCCTCTGGATCATGTGGCTCTTCCTGCTCTTCAGGGTCGTCATGGACGTCTTCCGCGACGAGGAACTGAGCGGTTGGGCCAAGGCGGGCTGGCTGATCTTCTGCATCGTGCTCCCGTACCTCGGCGTGCTGGTCTACGTGATCGTGCGCGGACGCGGCATGGGGCAACGGGACGTCGACCGGTCACGGAAGGCGGAGGCGGCCTTCCAGGACTACATCCGCAAGACGGCCGCGGACGGGCAACAGAGCGGATCGAGCGGATCGAACGGCGCGAGCGGATCGAGCGGTACCGACGAACTCGTCCGGCTCGCCCAACTGCACGACTCCGGCGCACTCACCGACGACGAATTCGCCCAGGCCAAGACGAAACTGCTCGCCTGAATTCCCCCTCCCGCAAAAGGAATCGCCCTCGTGGAATCACCGAACAGCCCTTACGGCCGGTCGACCGCGCCCTACAGCGTCCCGCCGCCCTCGCCCGATCCGACGCCCCTGCCGCCCGCGGGGCCGCGCCTCGACGCAGGGCGGCTGTGGGCGGGCGGCGTGATGACCGCGGTGGTCGCCGCGCTCACCGCCGTCGTCGCGCTGATGCTCGTACGCGGTGTGCTCGGCATCGCCGTGTTCGCACCCGAGAGCGACGGCGCCATGGGCGACGCCACCACGGGCGCCCTGGCAGGCGGCGCCGCCGTCGCGGCGCTCGCGGCGACCGCGCTGCTGCACCTGCTGATCGCGGGGACCCCGCGCCCCGAGCGGTTCTTCGCCTGGATCGTCGCGCTCGCCACGGCGGTCATGGTGCTGCTTCCCTTCACCGCGGCGGCGTCCCTCCCCGCGAAGATCGGCACCGCGGCCGTCTACCTGCTCATCGGCGTCGCCATCGGTTCGCTACTGTCCTCGGTGGCCCGCAGCGCGGTGAGCCGGGGCTGACCACGCCGCCCCGCCGCCCCGCCGCCCCTTCGTCCCTTCGTCCTGAACGGTCCTTGGATGGTCGCCATGGCTGTGTGCACGGGATCCGGCTCTCGGCGCGCCGCACGGGCAGGCAGCGCGTGACCGCCGCCGAAGGCCCCGCGGCCAGCCACCCCACCGAGGACGCGGGGCCCGACGTTCCGCCGGATGCCCCGTACCGGATCCTGCTCAGCGGCCGCTACCTCCGGATGCTCCTGCTCTCCCTCGTCTTCGGCGTGCTCATCGCGCTCGCCTGCTTCTTCTTCGTGGGACTGCAGCACTGGCTCCAGCACGAGGTCTGGACGAACCTCCCCAAGGCCATGGGCTACCGGGAAGCGCCCTGGTGGTGGCCCCTGCCCGCCCTCGCGCTCGCCGGACTGCTCCTGGCCCCGATCGTCTCCCGGGCGCCGGGCGGCGGCGGGCACCTGCCGGTGAACGGCCTCGGCGGGGCGCCCATCGGCCCGCGCGAACTGCCGGGCGTCGTCCTCGCGGCGCTCATGACGCTGCCGTTCGGCGTGGTCCTCGGGCCCGAAGCGCCGCTCATGGCGGTGGGCAGCGGGCTCGCCCTGCTGGCCGTACGACGCATCAAGGGCGCGAGCGATCCGCAGACGACGGCACTCGTCGCCACCGCCGGATCCACGGCGGCCATCTCCACGATCCTCGGCGGTCCTGTCGTCGCGGCACTCCTCGTCGTCGAGGCGGCAGGCCTTGCCGGTGCCCGCCTAGTCGTCCTGCTGCTGCCCTGCCTCACCGCGAGCGCCGCGGGAGCGGTGGTCTTCACCGGCTTCGGCGCCTGGACGGGCCTCTCCATCGGCGGGCTCGGACTGCCCACCGTGCCGCCCGTGGCCAACCCCGACGCGGGCGACTTCCTGTGGGGCATCCCGCTCGCCGCGCTCATCGCGGGCGGCGTCGCGCTGACCCGGCGGCTCGGCCGGGTGACAGGGCGCTGGACGGGCGGCGAACACACCGCGGTCCGCACGGTCGGCTGCGCCGTCGCGGTGGGCGGCTGCCTCACCGCGTACGCGCTGATCACGGGGCGCTCCCCGGAAGAAGCCGCGCTCTCCGGCCAGGCGACCCTCGGCCATCTCGCGGCGGACCCGGGCGCGTGGTCCGTGGCGGCGCTGCTCGCCCTGGTCGTCTGCAAGGGACTCGCCTGGAGCATCAGCCTCGGGAGCCTGCGCGGCGGACCGATCTTCCCCGCCCTGCTGCTCGGCGCGGCGGCGGCCCTGGCCTGCGCGGGACTTCCCGGCCTCGGTACGACTCCGGCCCTCGCGCTCGGCATCTGCGCCGCGGCGACGGCGGTGATGGGCCTTCCGCTGTGCAGCGCGGTGCTCACCGTGCTGCTGATGGGCGAGGACGCGTACGACCAGATGCCGCTGATCGTGCTCACCGCGGTCGTCGCGCACCTGACGGTGCTGCTGGTGAACCGCGCGGCCGACGCCCGCGCGGCGCGGGCGACCGCTCAGGCGGTGACGACGGAGGGCCTTCGCTCCTGAGGACCCTGAGAACCGCTCGTCAGAGGTCGGCCCGGAAGCGGGTCAGTACGTGTTCAGCCTGGTCCATCATGTCCCGCACGATGTCCCCGGCGGGCCTGACGTCATGGATGAGGCCGACGCCCTGCCCCATCAGCCACGGCATCTCCTCCCAGTCGGCCACGGTCGCGGGGGTCGGGGGCAGCACGTTGAACTTGCGCAGCACCGTCTCCTCTCCCTGGAAGACCGTGGTGCCCACCTGTTCGAGCGCGGCACGGTCGGTCGGTACCTCGGCGAGCCGTTCGTGCCACTCGGCCACCACCCGGTCGCGCTGCACCCGCATCGGGTTGAACTCCGGCCACTCGGGGCCGAAGACCGCGGTCCGCACGGTGTCCTGGCCCAGGGCGGAGACCAGCCGCCGGTGGTGCTCCGGATGCACGTCGGCCTCCTGCGACGCGACAAGGCGCGTGCCCACCCATACGCCGTCGGCGCCCAGGCACAGCGCGGCGGCGACCTGGCGTCCTTCGCTGATCCCGCCCGCCGCGAGGACGAGGGCGCGCTCGCCCACGGCGTCCACGATCTCGGGCACGCCGACCATGGTGGGCAGGCCGCCGTAGTTGTGCCCGCCCGCCTCCCAGCCCTGGGCGACGACGACCTCCACGCCGTCGTCGGCGGCGCGCTCGGCCGCTTCGGCGGACGCGACCTGTTCCCACACCGAGATCCCGGCCTCGCGCAGGTACTTGAGCTGCTCGGCCGGTGGGTGCCCCCAGTGGAAGGACACGATCGGCACCCGCTCCTCGACACAGACGCGGACGCTGTCGGCGGTGTCGAAGTACGTGATCAGGTTGACGTGGAAGGGCGCGCTCCCCGCCCGCGCGCGGATCTCGCGAACGATCTGCCTGAGCCGGTCCGCGGGCATGAGCCCGGCCCCCACCGCGCCGATCCCGCCCGCCGTGGAGACCGCCACGGCGAGGTCGGCGGTGCCGCCCGCGAAGGCCATCCCGGCACAGGCGAACGGGTAGCGGACGGCGAACCTCTCCGTAAGGCGGGTGGACAGCACGCTCATGACGGATTCCTCCTGGCGTCGGTGCCGCCGGTACCGGGCATCGAAGCACGGCGCACATGCCGGGGGGAGACGAATACGCGCCCTTCACCGGTGAGCGTCCGGGCTGATCAGAGCCTGCCGCCGGGCCCTTCCGATCAGAGCGCGCCGCCGTTCCCTTCCGACGCACCATCGGCGACGTAGATCACCAGGGTGTGATCGGGCTGCTCGGCCAGATGGAACGCCGTGTACGCGTACTCGGTCACCCCCGGTCCCGGCCGCCGCAGCCGTTTCCGCCCGCCGTGCCTGACCTGTACGTCGTACCGGGGCCACCACGCCCGTACTTCCTTGCTACCGGCCTTCAACTCGTCGACGAGCGCGCGGTAGCGCGGGTCGTCGGGATGGCGTCCTGCCAGTGTCCGCAGCCGGGCGAGCAGGCCCCGCGCCTCCGCCTCCCAGTCGACCACCACGTCGCGGGCCGCGGGATCGAGGAACGTCCAGCGGGCGAAGTTCGACGGTGTGCCTGGGGCTTCGGTGAGGTGGGGGAAGAGTTCCTCCGCCGCCCGGTTGTGACTGAGCACGTCGTACGTGCCGTCGATGATGTACGCGGGCTGCGGCTGGAGCAGCCGGGGGACGGCCGCCACCTCGGAGGGGAGCGGCGCGGGCACCTCGGTCTCGGCCCCGGCCGGGCGCGCGTGGCCCGCGAGCCGCCGGAGATGGTCGTGTTCGCCCTGGTCGAGCCGGAGCGTCCGGGCGAGGGCGTCGAGCACCTGGTCCGAGGCGCGGATGTCCCTGCCCTGCTCCAAGTACGTGTACCAGGTGGCGCTGATCCCGGCGAGCAGCGCGAGTTCCTCCCTGCGCAGCCCCGGCGTGCGGCGTCGGCCGGTAAGAGGCAGGCCGACCTCGTCAGGGGAGACGCGCTCCCTGCGACTGCGCAGGAAAGCGCCCAGTTCACGGCGTTGTTCGGGACCTTGCGGCATGACGGATGGCACCTCTTATTCCAGGATGAACACGTTCTGTATACCAGGGTCCGGCTCTCGCAGACTGACGGTGGCAGAAGCCGCAGCGGGAGAGAAACGAGGGACCCCATGTCAGGTATCGAAATGTCGGGAATCGAAGGCAAGGTCGTGGCGATCACGGGCGCGGGCAGCGGCATCGGCGAGGCGACGGCATTGCTGCTCGCCGAGCAGGGTGCGCGGGTCGTCCTGGGCGGCCGCGGGGTCGAGCGCCTCGCGGCCGTGGCGGACAGGATCGGGGACGCGGGTGGCGAGGCCGTGCACCTGCGCACCGATGTGACCAGGCGGGATGACCTGCACGCCCTGGTCGCGCTGGCCGTCGAGCGGTTCGGCCGCCTCGACGTGCTGATCAGCAACGCGGGGGTGGGGACGCTCTCGCCGCTCGACGACCTGCGCGTCGACGAGTGGGACCACCTGGTCGACGTGAACATCAAAGGGCTGCTGCACGGGATCGGTGCCGCGCTGCCGGTCTTCCGGGCGCAGGGGAGCGGCCACTTCATCACCACCGGCTCCACCGCGGCGTTCCGCATCGTGCCGAACATGGCCGTCTACGCGGGAACGAAGGTCGCGGTGCGGACCATCTGCGAAGGGCTGCGCCAGGAAGCCGGGGACTCCCTGCGGGTGACCACGGTCTCGCCCGGCATGATCGGCACCGAATTCGCCGAGGCGTCGACCAACGAGCGGGTCAGGGCGGAGATCTCGGCGGCCAGGGATCGCGTCGCGATCCCGCCCGACGCGATCGCCCGGGCGATCGCCTACGCCATCGGGCAGCCCGCCGCCGTCGACGTGAACGAGATCGTCGTACGGCCCACGGCCCAGAGCTAGCGGCTGCCGGGTCCGGTCATGACGACCTTGCCGAACTTCCCGGGGCCGCCGAGCCGGGCGTACGCCTCCGCGTAGCGCTCCAGCGGGAGGGCGGTGTCGACGGGTACGCGCAACCGGCCTTCGGCCAGCAGCGCGACGACGCGGGTGCGCACCTCGGCCGCGAGGAGCGACTTCTCCGCGGGGGAGCGGCCCCTGATGGTGGTGCCGATCAACTGGGCGCGCGCGAGCATCAGATCGAACATGCGCAAGGGAGCCACCGCCCCGCCCTGGACCCCCACGACGAGGATCTTTCCGCCCGTACGCAGGAGTTCGACCCGCGCCAAGCAGTCGTCCCCGCCGACCAGTTCGACGATGACGTCGTACGGTGCGCGGTCGCGCTCCGCACCGGGGAGCACCACCTCCACGCCGCCGACGGGGCCGTCGGGGGCGTCGAGGGCAAGTCCCCTGACGCGGTCGTGCAGTTCGGGCCGCCGCACACTGGCCACCACGTGGGCGCCGGAAGCGGCGGCCACCTGCACCATGGCCGTGCCGACCCCACCAGCGGCCCCGGTGACCAGGACCTGGTCGCCCGCGCGCACCTGGGCCTGAAGGACCAGCGCGTCCCAGGCCGTGCTGAACGCCTCAGGAAAGCCCGCCGCCTCCGGCCAGGACAGCCCCGCCGGAACCGGAAGGAGGATGTCGGCGGGCACCACGATCCGCTCCGCATGGCCCCCACCGCCCACGAGGGCCATCACCCGGTCACCGACACCCACACCCGTGACGCCAGCGCCTGTCCGCTCGACCTCACCGGCGATCTCGAGCCCGGGGATGTCGTCCGGCCAGCCGGGCGGCGCCGGATAGTCGCCCCTGGCCCGGCCACCGGATCCGCGCGCTCCACGAGCCGGAACGCACCCTTGTCTCCGATCACCACTGCCTGCATGCCGCACGAATCTACTCCCGGGCGCAGGGGCTCCGTACGCCGTGTCAGAAACCCACGTCGGCCGGGCGGTAGGTGGGCGGTCGGCGGACGCGGCTCGCCTGTTCGTAGGCGTGAGCGAGGCGCAGCAGGACCGGCTCGCTCCAGGCCGTGCCCATGAAGGTCAGACCGACGGGCAGGCCCGAGGCGAAGCCTGCCGGGACGCTGACCGCGGGGTACCCGGCGAGTGCGGCGGGCGTCGACGAGCCGCCGCCGTAGCTGTCCCCGCGGATCAGGTCGATCTTGGCGGGCGGTCCCGTGGTCGGCATGACGAGCGCGTCGAGCCGGAACCGGCGCAGCACCGCGTCGATGCCCTCGGCGCGCGAGAGCCGGTGGTTGGTGGCCAGAGCCTTGCGGTACTCGCGTTCGGTGAAGTCCAGCCGGTGCACGGTCTCCAGGCCGTCCTGCTGTACGTAGCGGAGCTCGCGGTCGGCGTGCGCGCGGTTGAACGCGATCAGCTCCGCGAGGCTGCGCGGATGGTCGCCGGGCGCCCCGGCCAGGTAGGCGTTGAGCGCGCGTTTGATCTCGTACGCCTGCACGACCATCGAGCTCGGCAGGTCCTCGAGGCGCTCGGCGCCGGGGATGTCGGCGGGGTCCACGATGGTCGCCCCGGCCTTGCGCAGCGTGGCGATCGCCCGCTCCGCGATCTCGTCGGCGTGATGGCTGTAGCCGAAGTACGCCGTGCGCGGGACGCCGATGCGGGCCCCGCGCAGCCCGTCCGCGTCGAGGAAGCGGGTGTAGTCGCGGAAGAAGTGGCCGCGGCTCGCCCTGGTCGCCGGATCACGGCCGTCGACGCCGACGAGAGTGCCGAGCAGGATCGCGGCGTCGCGCACCGTGCGCGCGATCGGCCCGACGCTGTCCTGGCTCGGCACCCCCGGGATCACGCCGCCGCGTCCGACCAGGCCGACGGTCGGCTTGACGCCGACGACGCAGTTCGCGGAGGCCGGGTCGATGATCGAGCCGTTCGTCTCGGTGCCGATCCCGGCGACGCACAGCCCCGCCGCGGCGGCCGCCGCGGTGCCGGAGCTCGACTCGTTGGGCGACCGGTCCAGCTTGTACGGATTGCGGGTCTGCCCGCCACGGGCGCTCCAGCCCGCGTGGTGGGTGAGGGACATGCCGCCCGCCCACTCGCTCAGATTGGTCTTGCCGAGGACGACGGCCCCGGCCGCGCGCAGCCGGGCGGCGACCGTGGCGTCCGCCGCGGGGCGCAGGCCCTCAAGGGCGAGCGATCCGGCCGTCGTGTGCATCCGGTCCGCGGTCTCCACCAGGTCCTTGAGCAGGATGGGCATGCCGTGCAGCGGTTTGCGGGGGTCCCCTTCGGCGTCCACGCGGCGGGCCTCGCGCAGGGCGTCCGGGTTGACCTCGATGACGGCGTGGAGGAGCGGGTCGAGGCGCTCGACGCGGTCCAGGTAGTGGCGGGTGAGCTGTTCGGCGTCGAGTCGTCCCTGGGCCATCCGGCGGCGGAGCTCGGTGATGCCGAGCTCGGCCAGGCCCTTGTCGTCCGCGCCGGGATCGTCGGCGGCGCGGGCGGGGGAGCGGGTGCCGCCGAGCCAGGGTGCGGCGGCCGCGGCGGTGCCGAGCGCGAGCACCGCGCGGCGTGGGGCGTTGATCCGGTTCATGGGGTGCGGCTCCTGCGACTGGACGGTCGGACGTCGGACGGTCGGCACACGGGACTCGGCAGGCACGGCGCGAGTCGGCCGCTCGGCGTGGGCCGGGCCGCTCTCCGTACGCACAGCACGCTAGGGGCGCCGACGGTCGCCTCTCGCTGCGGCTGTCCCCCGAATCCGTGCTGCGAACAGCCCCCTGACGGATCGGGGGCCAGCCGGTGCGCCGTATACGTACGCTGGTAGGCATGCGGACGCGACCCACGTTGACCTGGGAACCCACCGGCGGCCTCCCTCCCGCCTCGACCGACATCGGCGCTGTCGTCGACGCCGTGCGCGCGGGCGGCGCCGTGGTGCTGAGCGGTGCGGGCCTCTCCACCGAGTCGGGCATCCCGGACTACCGCGGGGAGCACGGCTCGCTGCGCAAGCACACCCCCATGACGTACCAGGAGTTCGTCGGCGGCGAATGGGCCCGGCAGCGCTACTGGGCCCGCAGCCAGCTGGGCTGGCGGGCCATGACGCGGGCCCGTCCCAACGCCGGTCACCGGGCCGTGGCCACGCTCGCGGAGGCGGGCCTCGTCACCGGCGTGATCACCCAGAACGTCGACGGACTGCAGCAGGCCGCGGGTGCGCGCGGTGTCATCGAACTCCACGGGAGTCTGGGCAGGGTGCGCTGTCTGAGCTGCGGTCGCCTCACCGACCGCGCGGAGCTCGACCGGCGGCTGCGGGCGGCCAATCCCCGGTTCGAGGCGGCCGCCGAGCGCTACCGCGCCGCGCGGGTCAATCCGGACGGTGACGTGGACCTGCCCGACGAGGCGGTCCGCGAGTTCCGGGTGGTGGACTGTGCGGCGTGCGGCACCGGCGTCCTCAAGCCGGACGTCGTCTTCTTCGGTGAGAACGTCCCGCCCGAGCGGGTGGCCCGGTGCCGGCAGCACGTCGACGAGGCCGCCGCGCTGCTCGTGCTCGGCTCCTCCCTGACGGTCATGTCCGGCCTGCGCTTCGTACGACAGGCTGCCGACGCGGAAACGCCGGTCCTGATCGTCAACCAGGGCCCCACGCGCGGCGACCGCTGGGCCACCCACCGCGTCGACCTGCCACTCGGGCAGGCGCTGGCCGACCTCGTGACGCGGGTCTGTCCCTGAGGTCAGGCATCAGACCAGGACCACGCATCCCTGCCGCTCCAGCCGCATCCGCACGGGCGCGGCAGGGTCGATGCCGTTCCAGCGCAGATCCAGTTTCTCCAGCGACGGCAACTCGGGGAGCCAGTCCGGGAGATGGGTGAGACGGTTGCTCCGCAGGTCGATCTGTCGTAGCGACGGAAGTCCGGCCAGGGGAGCGGGAAGCTCGGTGAGCGCGTTCTCGCGGAGGTCCAGGTGACGCAGCGCGTGGAGGTGGGCCGTCGATGACGGCAGGCTGCGGAGGGAGTTGCCGCGGAGCCAGAACTCGCGCAGGCCGGTGAGTCGGCCGATCGAGGCGGGCAGTCCGGTGAGGTGGTTGTGCTGGGCTCTCAGCTCGATCAGGCCGGTCATCCCGCCGATGGTTTCGGGCAGCGCGGTCAGACGGTTCTCGCCGATGTTGAGGTAGCGCAGTCGGGCGAGATGCCCAATGCCCCAGGGAGTACGGAGAGTTGGTTGTCGTGCAGGTAGAGGAAGTCGGTGAGTTCAGACAGCTTCCCCAGTTCCTCGGGGACCGCGACCAGCGCGTTGTGACCCAGGTCGAGCGTGCGCAGCCGCGTCAGCCTGCCGATCTCCGGTGAGAGGGAGGTGAGGCCGTTGTCCGCGAAGACCCGGTCGGGCGTGGTCAGCCCGGCAGGAGATGGGACACGAGGGAGCGTGTCCACTCGGGGGTGAGCGGGTCGTCGGTGAAGACGGCCCGGTAGTAGAGGGGGGCGAGCACGGCGTCCGTGGTGCGCTCCAGGGTCGGGGGCCGCCCGTCCCGCGCGCGTTCCCGTTCGAGTACGGCTTCGAGTTGCTGCTGGCGTTCTCCGCGGCACGCGGCGGCGCCCTGTTCGCCGCCGATGCCGATGGTGGCGCGCACCAGCGCGAGGGTGTCCGGGTCGCAGAGGTCCTTGGCGAGGTCGGCCGCATAGCGTTCCAGGTCCCGCGGAGGCTGCCGGTGTCCGGCACCACGATGTCGCCGGAGAAACGGCTGGTCGCGACGTCGGCGAGCAGTTCGCCGACGGTGCCCCAGCGGCGGTAGACCGTGGTGGAGTGCACGCCCGCGCGGGCGGCGACGACCGGGATCGTGAGTGGTTCGGTGGGGTCGTCGCCGATCAGTTCCTTGACGGCCCGGTGGACGGCGGCGCGGACTCGTGCGGAGCGGCCCCCCGGTCGGCTCCCCGTCTGCGGGCGGGGGAATCGGTAGTGGACACCCGGCCAGTATCGCACTGATCACTGCACTAGCAGCGCAGCGATCGCTGCGTTTGTGCTAGCTTCGGGGTGGCCGTTAACGCACAGATCATTGCGAGAGTGCTATGTCCATCGACTCTGCCGTATCCGCTGACTCTGCTGACCCCGCCGTATCCGCCGTATCCGCCGCACCGTCCGACGAGGACGGCAGGGGCGGCAGGGGCGGCAGGCACCGCGTACCCCGTGGGGCCGCCTTCCTCGGCGTGGCCGCCGTCTTCGTCGTCTTCCTGGCCGCCTCCAGCGTGCCGTCCCCGCTCTACCCGGTCTATCAGCAGCAATGGCACTTCTCGGCGTGGGTGCTGACCGTCGTCTTCGCCCTCTACGTGGTCGGTCTGCTGAGCTCCTTGCTCGTCGTCGGGGCGCTCTCGGACCACGTCGGCCGCCGACCGGTGCTCGCCGCGGCGATCGCGCTGGAGACGGTCTCGATGGTCCTGTTCCTCACCGCGGGCAACGTGATCGCCCTGGCGGTCGCCCGGGTGCTGCAGGGCATCGCCACCGGGGCGGCGACGACCACCCTGAGCGCCACCCTCGTCGACCTCGAACCGCCGCACGCCCGTGGGCGCGCGGGCGTCATCACCTCGGTGTCCCCCTGACCGGGCTCGCTCTCGGCGCCCTCGGCTCCGGCGTCCTGGTGGAGTTCGGTCCCGCCCCGACCCGGCTCGTCTACGCCCTGCTGCTCGGTGCCATGGTGCTTGCGGCGACGGTCACCGCCCTCCTGCCGGAAACCTCCCCGCGCCGACCGGGATCCCTCGCCTCCCTGCGCCCACGGGCCGCACTGCCCGCACACCTGCGCGCGGACATCGTGCCGGTGGTGCCCGCGATGATCGCCGGCTGGGCGCTGGCCGGTCTCTTCCTCTCCCTCGGCCCGTCCGTCGCGGCCCAGTTGCTGGGGCTGCACAGCC
The DNA here is from genome assembly GCF_008704495.1 of Streptomyces kanamyceticus. Lineage (NCBI taxonomy): Bacteria > Bacillati > Actinomycetota > Actinomycetes > Kitasatosporales > Streptomycetaceae > Streptomyces > Streptomyces kanamyceticus. The sequence goes on along the minus strand of NZ_CP023699.1, from coordinate 220,971 downwards.
GCCTGGTCGGCGGCGTCGTGGTGACCCTGCTCGCGGGCACCGGAGCGCTCACGGTCGCCGTCCTCCGCTCCCGTCCCGCGCCCTCGCTGCTGGCCCCCGCGTCCGCGCTGCTCGGGCTCGGCGTGCTGACCGCGCTCGCGGGCGTCGTGGCGGACCTCGTCTGGCTCGCCGCCGTCGGCACCGTCGTCGCGGGCGTCGGCTTCGGGGCCTCGGTGCTTGCGACGTTCGGCACCTTCGCCCGCATCGCCGGGCCGCACGAGCGCAGCGCGGTCTTCGTCTCCGCGAACATCTTCAGCTACCTCGGCAACAGCCTGCCCGCCGTGCTCGGCGGCATCGCCGTCACCACCCTGGGGCTGCGGACCGCCACCGAGATCTACGCACTGACGATCGTCGTGATCGTCTCCATCGCCTTCCTCCTGCGCCTGAACCAGCTACGGGCACAGCGCCGCCGCGCCGTCGCGGCCCCGTGCACCCGCGGCATCTCCCTGCACTAGACCGACAACACCGAACCACCACTCGTACGAAAGAAGGACACACCGTGACGACCGCAAGCAGCAGGACCGGCAAGGACCTCACTGTCCAGCGAGCGGACCACACGACGATCCGGTACACCGCCAGTGGCCCGGCCGACGGATCGGCCCTGGTCCTCATCCACGGCTGGGGGTGTGACCGCAGCGACTTCGACGCGGTCACGGGACACCTGCCCGAGGGCTCGCGCGTGCTGGCGGTCGACCTCGCCGAGCACGGCGCGTCACGGTCGCGGCGGGAGGTGTGGACCATGGAGGAGTTCGCGCGCGACGTGGCGGCGGTGCTGGAGGCCGAGTCGGTGACCACGGCCGTCGTGGCAGGACACTCCCTCGGCGCGGCGGTCGCCGTCGAAGTCGCCCGGCTGCTTCCCGGCACCGTCTCGCGCGTCGTCGCGCTCGACGGCCTGCACTATCTGTCGCTGTTCCCGGCGCAGCACGAGGAGCAGGCCGACGCCCTGCTGGGCGTGTTCCGCGACGACTTCGCCGCGGCGGTGCGCGGTCTCGTCGAAGGGGGCTCACCGGCCGGGACCGAACCGGCGCTCATCGACGCCTACTTCGAGAAGATGGTCGCGGTGCGCCAGCCCGCGGGCCTGCGGGCCATGGAGGGCCTGGTGCGCTGGGACATGGACGCGGCGCTGCGCGAGACGAAGCAGCCGATCACCGTGTTCGCCGTTCGTGACCTGGTGACGCAAGAGGCCATCGACCGCTACGGGGACCGTTTCGACATCGTGCTCGTCGACCTGGGAAGCCACCACTTCCCGGTGGAGGCCCCCGAAGCCACGGCACGGCTTCTGGCCGACGTACGGAGCTGATGAGACGCCGTCCGGACGGAGCGGCCGCCGCGCCGCCGCGTCCGGTCGGCGCTCCATCGCGCGCGCAGGCGGCTCGCGGTGATGACGAGCCAGGCCGCCAGCGCGGTCCAGGCCATGGGCTGGACCGCGTCGGACAGGAAGGCGTAACCCCGCGCCGCGGCGAGCCGGGCGGTGGCCGTGGTGTACATGCCGAGCGGGAAGACGATGCACCACAGGGCCGGTTCGCCGCCGCTCCGCACGCGGTGTCGCAGGTGACGCCAGGCTCCGGCCGCGATCAACGGCGGCACCAGCAGGGTTGCCCAGCCCCACAGCACGGTCACCGCGGCGGTGACGAGCCCGGTCACCGGGCCGGGGAGCGCCTCGGTGTGAACTGCCAGTTGGGTGCCGCAGAGCGTGCTGATCGCGACGGCTCCCATGGTCACCCAATAGGCGGGCGTCAGCAGTTGCGGGCCGGGCGGGTGACACCCCAGACGCCATGCCACGGCGGCGAGGACCGTGACGTAGAGAAGTACGCCACCCGCCCACAGGACGAGGGAGACCGCGACCGGGAGGGGTCGGGGGTCCACGGCCACGAAGGCGAGGCCGATCGACTGCAGTCCCACCACGGCCAGGAACCAGGTGCCGTCCGCACGTGGCAGCGCCGAGCGCAACGCGCGGCGGAGCCCGGCGACAACGTGGGCCGCGATGACGGCCCACGCGGCGGCCGCCAGGACGAGCAGCCCGTACGCGACGGCGCGCAGCTGGCCCGCTCCGAGGCGTGCCGCCAGGACCCCGCACGCGGCGACCAGGGTGAAGTGGCCGAACGCGCGTGCAGGGTCGCGCAGTTCGGCCAGCAAGCGGTCCGTGTGCCGGACGGCTTTGACGGCGAGCCCCGCGAGCAGCGCGGTGTGGAGCAACGCCGCGGCGACGAAGAGGGCCTTGCCCACGGTCACCGCGTGGGCTTCGTTCAGGGCGCGCGCGACGATGCCGGTGGCCATGACGGGGGCGAAGCACGCGGGCGGCAGGTCCCGGCACCGTTCGGCCGGTGGGAGACGGGGCACCGGGAGGCTCATCTCGACGGGTACGCCACGTGTGTGGGGGCCTTCCAGGTGATCAGTCCGTCCTTCACGGGGTACAGGGTGCACCGTCGCGGGGCGGGGCGAGAATCGCCTTCAGGCCATTTGAGTTCCGCTAGAAACTATTTTCCTCTCGCTTTGCGCAAGTTACTGGAGTGCGGCTGAGCGGGCCGTGTCCTCCGCGTCCGGCGGCCGCTGCCGGGGCCGACGGAGCGCCGGGCCGCCGCTCAGGAGGACGGGCAGAAGACGGCCTCCACGGCCTTGCCCGCGTCGAACTCCACCGTGGTGGGCTTGACGCTCAAGGTGAACGACATCGCGAACTGACGGCGGCCGTCCGCCGAGTAGAAGGTCATGGCGACGGAGCCGGGGGCCAATCCGCCGGTGATGTGGAAGTCGTCGCCGCAACGCCCGCGGACCGCACTCCGAAGGCGCGGGGCGGCGGGCACGTGGTCGGTCAGGATGCGCTGGAGTTCCGGCGGCAGCAGTTTGCCCTGGGTGAACGCCCGGTTGAAGGCGCTCACGTCGTGCGCGGTGGAGACCACCCCTCCTGCCCCCGCCCCGGCGAAACTGGCGTTGAACCGGTCCACGTCGCGCAGCCCCCCGTCGGCGTCGGGGTAGTAGCCGTGGCCGTGCGGCCCCTTGACGCCGTCCGGCGGCCTGACCATGAGGTAGGACTTGGTCATGTTGAGCGGATCGAACAGGCGCGTGCGCAGCTCGGTGGCCAGAGTGTGGCCGGTCAGCCTCTCGACGATCATGCCGAGGACGGTGTAGTTGGTGTTCGAGTAGGTCCACTTCTCGCCCGGCTCCCCGGTTCGGGGCCGGGCACGGCTCCAACTCACCAGGTCCAGCGGCCGGTAGTGGGTCGTGAAGTCGAACACGTCGAACGAGGGGTCCCCTCGCTCCCGTCCGGGTTCGGCTTGCCGGCGTACCAGTCGGGAATGCCGGAGGTGTGCTGGAGCAGCTGCCGCACCGTGATCTCGTCGGCCCGTGTCACCAGGTCCTTCTCCACCACCACCGGCAGCAGGTCACTGAGTTTGTCATCCACGCTCAACTCGCCTTCCTCGACGAGTTGCAGCACCACGGTGGCCACCATCTGCTTGGTCTGTGACCAGATCCGGTAGCGGGCGTTCGCGGGTATCCTCCCGCCCTGGCCGTCCGACAACCGGGAGCCCGCGCTGCCGAGCCCGACGGATCTCCCGTCGACGTACGCCCCGCCGACGACCCCCACCACCCCAGGAATCCTGGCCAGCTCCTCCATCGCCTCCTGCACGTTCCCGGTCCGCGCCGGGGCGGCGGTGGCAGGCCCGGCGTTGGCCGTCATCAGCATGGCGGCACCGGCGGCCAGACCGGCCTTCCACATCGGTGAACGAACGCTCTCGTATCGCACAACACACCCCTTTTTCACGATCACCTTCCGAAGCCGGGGCGCCATGCCCTCGGCACGGACCGCTGTGGTCCACGCCTCTAGGGAAGGCCGGAGACTGTTGCGGTGGCGTATGCGCATTTCGATACGTCCGCGATACACCTCACACCGACGTCCAGCCGGTGTGGCGCAGCCAGTCCTCGAAGGTCATCAAGTCGGGGTGCAGGCGGCGCAGGAGGGGGATGTCGCGGTCTCGGGCGTACAGGTCGCGGTCGGCGAAGAACTGGAACATCGCCGCGTAGTCGTGGCTGAAGTCGGGGACGGCGGCGTGCAGTTCGTCATGCGGCATCGGGACGTAGGCGCTGGGAGTGCCCGTGACCCGGGCGAAGGCAGCGGCGATCTCGTCGCCGGTGAGGCTGTCGCCGATCACCGCGAGGTCCCGGGCGCCCCAGGACTGCCAGTTGTCGAACATGTGGCAGGCGAACCAGGCGATGTCGTCGAGGGCGACGAGCGGATAGCGGGCGGCGCCGAGGGGAGTCGGAAGGTCAGGCCGCCCCGGCCGTCAGGTCGGGGGGTGAGCCGGTCGCGCAGGTTCTCGAAGTACGGCGCGGTGGTCAGTACCGAGACGTGGTCCGTGTACCAGCCGTCGGTCTCCTTGCGGAGCATTTCCTCCGACCGCATCAGGCCGATGTGGGCGGCGACGGCGGCCTTGCTGTCGAAGTGCGGGACGGGGCGGCCGGTCAGGGACACCGCGCTGTCCAGCGAGGACCAGACGAAACGCGCCACCCCGGCCCGCTCGGCGGCGGCCAGCAAGTGCAGCCCTTGCCGGTACTCACCCACGGCGCTGCCCGTCGCGAAGAAGTCGGTGTTGGCGAACACGCGGTCGGCCTGCCCGATCAGGACCTCGATGGCCGCCGGATCGGAGCGGACCAGTCGCACGCGGTCGGGCGCGGTAGCGGCGAGTTCGGTGGCGTGGGCGGAATCCGGATGGCGGGTGGGGACGGTGACGGTGGCGTCGGTGGTGGCCAACAGGTGGTGGACCACGCGGCTGCCCATGGCTCCGGTGCCGCCGACGACGAGGACGTGGGTCATGACGTGTTTCCTTGGTGTGTCAGGACGTGTGCGGCCACCTGGGTGTGGGTGGCGACCCAGACGTCGCCGGACTCACGGAGGTGGTCGAGGATCTGGCCGACCATGCCCGCGAGGAGCGGTCGGCCTCCGACGTGTGCGTGGACGGTCAGGTGGAAGACGCCTGGGCCGGGGGCGGCGAGCAGCTGGGCCAGCAGCTCACGGTGCAGGTCGCGGTAGGCGTACGGTCCTGACGCGGCGTCACGGACATCGGAGTGGTCGCCGTGCATGAGGGAGACCAGTGGACCGTGAGCGGTGGACAGGAGCCGCGGGAGGTCGTGGTCGCCGTGGTCGCCGGTCCACCGGTACCCGGCCTCGGCGAGCAGATCGTCGGTGTGCCTCGATCCGGTGGCGCGCGGGCTCATCCACCCCGTCGGGCGAACACCGGTGACGCGGCGGAGGGCGTCGGTGCAGCGACCGATGTTGGCCCGCTCGGCATCGAGGCCGAGCTGCGCGGGCACCACGTCCTGGGCCCAGGAGTGCGCGGCGATCTCGTGCCCCGCCTCGTGCACGGCCATGACGGTCTCGGGGTGCCGCTCGGCCACCAGGCCGTTGACGCCGACGGTGGCGGGCAGATCACCGAGGACGTCGAGCAGCCGCCAGATGCCGGTGGTGACGCCGTAGTTCACCCAGGAGCTGCTGTGCGTGTCGTCGATGCCGGACGGCAGCGGCCACGCCGCGGCCATCGGCGCGTAGGCGGGCCGGTGCCCCGGTGACCACAGCTCCAACGCGACGGTGACGAGCGCGACGACCTTCCGCCCGCCCGGCCACGCGAGCTCTGCCTTCATACGGTTCCCCCTTCGCATCCCCTGCTCGGTAGCTCCCGCCTGCTCGGCAGCTTCCGTCGTGGACGCTAGTGAGCGGGTAGGTACCTCCGGGTTCCTGGCGAAGGGCTACCGTCGGGGCATGCGTGAGTACTCCGGCAGCGTCTTCCTCGCCGACTGCCCGGCTCGGCTGGCGATCGAGATCATCGCCGACAAGTGGGCTGCGGTCGTGCTGTTCGCGTTGAGCCGGAAACCGTGCAGGCACGGCGAGTTGGTGGACCTCATCGGCGGAATCTCGCGGAAGGTGCTGACTCAGACGTTGCGGCGGTTGCAGGGGTACGGACTGGTCGACCGGCACGCCGAGGCCGGGAAGGTCCAGTACGCGCTGACCGACCTGGGCCGGACGCTGGTGAAGCCGATCTCCGCGCTGACCGAGTGGGCCCACGAGTACGGCGCGGCCGTGGTGGGATTCCAGGAGTCCACGACGGACTGAGCGGACGGGGCGGACGGGGCGTACTGAGCGGACCAGGTGTACCGAGGTGCGTATGCCGGTCAACCCGTAGGCAGTCCGATCTGGTCGCGTTCGAGCACGGAGCGCAGCTCCGAGAGCATCTGTACGGCGGCCGGTCCTGAGGGACCGCCGAGGGCGTCCGAGGTCAGCTCGGCCAGCGTTTCGGTGAAGGTCGCCTCCGCCGCCTCGACGAGTCGAAGGCCGTCGTCGGTCAGGTCGAGGAGTGATGAGCGGCGATCCGCTGGATTGGTTCGCCGGATGACCCATGCCTGCTTCTCCAGGCGGTCGATGCCCTTGCTCGCCGCGCCGATCCCGATGGCGAATTCGGTGGCGAGGTCCGCCACCCGGGACCCGGGGTGCTCGCGCAACGAGCGCAGGAACTCGAACTGCGAGGTGGCGATCCCGTGCCGCTCGCGAAGGCGGTCGTTCAGCGCGTTGTAGAGGCGCGTCTCGCAGCGGACGAGATCGGCGAAGAAGCCCGGGAAATCGATCGGGCGGGCAGGGCTTGACTTAGATGCCATGGCATATATCTTAGCTTACATGCCTAGGCATATAGTTCTCTGGCATGTACTTGAGATGGAGGCGGCAGTGAGCAGGCAACAGCGCGCGGCGCTGGACGAGATGATCCGACGGCCTCGGTCGGAGGGCCCTCCGATCGAGGGGGCGCGGTCGGTGGAGGAACTCCGCGCCGGATTCAGGGCGTTGATGGGGGAGATGATCGTCCCGGCCGGTATCCGCACCCGGACTGCGACGCTCGGCGATCGTCCCGCGGTGCTCATCGAGCCGACCGGCACCTCGAAGGCCGGGATGATCCTCTACTTCCACGGCGGCTCCTACGTGGTGGGTTCACCGGAGACGGCGATGTCGCTGACGGGAAACCTGGTGGCCAAAACCGGGTTCAGGGCGTTCTCGCTGGATTACCGGCTCGCCCCTGAGCATCCGTTCCCGGCCGCGATCGAGGACGGGCTGAGCGCCTACCGCGCACTGCTCGACAGCGGCGAAGACCCTTCGGCGATCGTGTTCGCCGGTGACTCGGCCGGTGGCGGCCTCACCGTCACGACCTGCCTCGCCGCCCGCGACGCGGGCCTGCCCATGCCCGCCGCGATCGTGGCGTTCTCCGCCGGGCTCGACGGGACGCGGACGGGCGAGAGCATGGACACCAAGGCGGGCGTCGACCCGTTCTTCACGCGTGCGGGCCTGGAGTACACCGGATCCATGTACCGCGGGGAGCAGGACCCTCATCAGCCCATGCTCAGCCCCGCCATCCTCGCCGACCTGACCGGCTTCCCCCCGATGCTTCTGCAGGTGGGCACCAACGAAATGCTGCTGGACGACTCCGTACGCATGGCCGCGCGCGCGAGGGATGCCGGGGTGGACGTCGTCCTGGACGTCACCGCTGACGTGCCCCATGTCTTCCAGGCGTACGCCGGTGTCCTGGACGAAGCCGACGAGGCGCTGGATCGCGCCGCTCTCTTTCTCGGTCAGTCGGTGCGGTGCCCCAGGTAGATTACCGTTCAACCATTTTTCGCCACTGCTCGCCGCCCGGGCGTGCGAACAATGGCCCAAAGTGATTTAACGTTCAATCGGTTTTGGCGGCATGCTGGTCACAGCGCCGGTGACCCCCCAGGGATCCGGCCCAACACCCCATCTGACCAATGGAGATGACCTGAGATGACCCAGACCGCGACCCAGCCCCAGACCCAGACGCAGCCCCAGACCCGGCCTCAGTCCGAGCCCTCGTCCCTGCCGCTCCGCCTCCACCACCACGCCTGGGTCACCGACGACCAGGAAGTCAACCGGCGCTTCTACGAGGACGTGATCGGCCTGCCCCTGGTGGCCACGTGGACCGAGCGCGAGGTGCTGTCCGGGGCCGAGCGCGCCTACAGCCACACCCTCTACGGCCTGGCCGACGGCAGCGCGCTCGCCTTCTTCCAGTTCGCCGACCCCAAGGACCAGGAGGAGTTCAAGACCGACATCAATGTCACCCCCCTGCGCCACATCGCCTTCAAGGTCGAGGCGGAGACCCAAGAAGCCATACGCGAGCGCATCGCCGCGGCTGGTGCCCCGGAGGCCAACGCCCACGTGTTGGACCACGGGTACTGCGTCTCGCTGTACGTCACGGACCCCAACGGGCTGATACTGGAGTTTGTCGTCGACCACCCCGACGTGGAGAAGATCGACGCCGAGCGGCGCACCACGGCACACGCCGACCTCGCCCGCTGGGTCGCCGGTGACCACACAAGCAACAACGACTGGCGCTGACCCCTACGGCTCAATGCGTCAATGCGTAGGGGACCGGAGGGCCGAGGCCAGCTCTTCAGGGCAGTCCGCCGCAGGATACGAAGCCTCTCGCAAGAACGTGTCGAAGAGGTTCACGGCGGAGAGGAGCATGGCCCGGCCCTCACGCATGAGATCGGCGCTCTTCGCACGTTCTTCGCGCTTTCCCCGCACATCGAGCAGTTGGGCGCCCTGGAGGAAGCGGCTGATGCCGTCGCTTGCTTGTTGCGTCAGTTGGGTCAGGCGCTTCTGGGCGCCCGCCTCGCTGGCCAGGCGGGCGATGTCCTTCCGTACCGCCACGTTTTCGCGCAGTGCGTCAGCGAGTTCGTCGGCGATGCGGATGACCATGGGGATCTCTTGCCGGGCCTGCACAGTTCCCAAGGGGGAGGGGTGGGTGACGCCGGTGCCGTCCGCGAGGGGGTCGTCGAGCCCGAAGCTGCTGACCGGAATCATGGCCATGGCGGCCTTTTTCGCGACAGCGTCCGAAGTCGGTTCCCAGGCCGATCCGAATTGGGCACCGTGCCATCCGACGCGCTCATCGTCGCCGACCGGACCAGGTGGCTCGGCGGATCCGTCACCCGACTCGAATTACTTGAGGGCGGCGAAGTGTTGCGCGGTCTGGTCCATGGTGAAGCCCGGAGCGTGGTGAGCCTGGTACTCGCCGGTGCGTTCCTTCGTGCCGTACCGGGAGCCATGTTTTTCGTGCGCGGCCCACTTTTCGGGACCTGACCAGAGGTTGTACTGCGTGAGGTCAATCTGTTGGCCTCCTGATTCACGCCCCCTTTCTCCCAGCTCGGACATGCTCTCGAGCATCTGTTGATAGATCTGGTGCGTGTGGACCTGAAGTGCTGTCATTTTGTCGAGCACGAGCTGGTTGGACAGGTCGTCGTCACCTTCGTGGTCGTGAGCGAACGCCCCTACGTTCTTTGCGCGTTGCGGCACGGGGGCTTGTTGGTCGCGGCTCCCGCCGCCGTGCTGGTGCTGCTCCTGCGCCCAGGAATGGCCAGCCGCCCGGAGTAGCTGGACGGCGGCCGCATTCCCTGCGGCGTTCGGCAGAGCGAGGGGGCCCGCTGGATTCGTGGTGCGCGGGGCTCTCGAAGGTAAGCGGCCGACTGCTTTCCGCTCCGAGGCCTGGGCTTGCTCGTTGGCGTGCATGGGGTCCCTCTCGCGAGCTGTGCGGCTCGCGACGCTGTGCCCGTGCGGCCGAGCGGGTCAAGCCTGAGGGCCGTGAATCTCAGGAGTCGCCAACGTATGTCCAGCGTCGCTGTGGAGCCGGTCCTGTGGGGCGCCCTGCACTCGCGCGGTAGTCAACCGAGCGGAAACGACGCCGAGTTGATCAACTCGGGCCCACGGCCCGTCAACGGTGCCGTGCGGTCAGCAGCCAGGCGAGATCTATCACCGCGATCGCCCCCCAGATCCCACATGCGACGGTGTTTGTGTGTGGCGCCAGCGCCGTGGCAAGTGCCCCCAATCCGACGGTCCCCAGCACCAGTCCGGTGCTGCGCCTGAGCGCCAGTGACGTGCGCAGTGGTCCCGGTTCGGCAAGCTTGTCGTTGAGGTAGGCGTCGAACGCCTCCGCGAGCACGGGGAGGCGAACTCCACCAGCGTCGCCAAAGCCCTCGGCGAGAACACCGGCACCACCAGCTACCACCTGCGCAAACTCGCCGACCTCAACTTGATCGCCGAGATCGAGGAGCGTTCCACCGGCAGGGAACGCTGGTGGACATCGCTCATGACGGACATCTTCACGCCCCCGGGCCTGGAGCTGACGCCCGACGAGCGCGAAGCCGCCGTGAAGATCGGCACGCTCAAGATGACCCATGACCTGAACCTGGTGGTGAGCGCATACGCCGGGTACGACTCCTCCGCCGGCTGGAATCAGATCCAACGCGCAGGGCTCCGGATGACGAAGGAACAGGTCACCGAGTTCGTCGAAGAGTACGAGACGCTGCTGCGCAAGTACCTGCCCCCGCCCGGCGAACACCCGCCCGACTCACGGCACATGGCCGTACGCCTCGTAGTGGTGCCCGACGAGGGACCCCGGCCCACCCTGCCGGCCGAGCCGGACGACGAGTGACACCGAGTCTCGGTTTCGGAGCCGCACAAGCGGAGCGGCTAACCGGTGGCGACTTCGGTGACCGATCGGAGATCCTTGATCTTCCATCGGGATCGTCACGTCACACAGGAGACGCCGAGGCATGAACAGGGACACGCGGCCATCGCCACCCGGCGCGGAGCGCGCTGACGGGCCATCCGTCCGGATCGGCGTGCTCGTTCCGCTGACCCGGCCCGGCTGGGTGGAGGCGGGCCGGCACCTGCTCGCCGGGCTCGAACTGGGTGTGCGCGACGTCAACGCCGTCGGCGGAATCGGCGGACGTCCCCTCGAACTCCTGGTCCGGGACACCGCGGCCGATCCCGAGAAGGCCGCAGCCGCCGTGGACGAACTGGCCGCCCTGGGCGTGTCCGCCGTGGCGGGCGAGTACCACAGCGTCGTCGCCCGCGCCGCTGCCGCCAGAGCCGACGCGCTCGGCCTGCCGTTCCTCTGCTCGTCGGCGGTCCTCGACGAACTCACCGAGCAGCCGACGGAACGGGTCGCGCGCCTCGCCCCGCCGCAGTCCCGTGGCTGGCGGATCTACGCCGACTTCCTCCTCGGCGCGGGCCATCGCCGGATAGCCGTGGCGGCCCAGCAGAGCGTCTATTGGGCGGCCGGGACCCGTATTCTCCGCGATCATCTGGCGCCACACGGCGGCACCGTCATCGAATGCGACATGAGCGCGCTCACCCCCGCCGCCCTGTGCGACGCGCTCGTCGACCAGCGCGCGACGGCCCTGCTGCTCCTGGTCGGCGTCCCTGACCCGGCGTTGGAGATCGTCACCTCCGTGCGCCGCGACCCGCGCCTCGCCGAGCTGTTGATGGGCGCCCCCGCCGGGCAGCCGGAGTTCGCGCAGTGGAGGTCGTCGCTGGGCGCCGACGGCGCGGGTATCCCGTTCCTGCGCTACCTCCCCGAAAGTCTCACCCCACTCGGCGAGCGCGTCGCGAAGGTCCTGCGCGAGCGGCTGGGTGCGGCGCCCTCCTTCGTCGCCTTCGAGGGGTACGACACGGTCGCCGTTCTCGCCGACGTGCTGCGTTCGCACGGCGCGGACCGGGCGCGCATCGCGGCGGCCTGGTCGGGCGTCGCGGTCGAAGGCACCCGAGGGAAGATCCAGTTCGCCCGGACACCGGGCATCAGCGTCAGGCAATGGACCTGGGCGCCGGTCCAGGTCGTTGATCGCGACCCGGCGGACCTCGACCGTTTCCGGATCCTCCACGCAGGCTGAGAAGGAGAAAGCGGGGGAGGCGCTTGAGCCTTCAGTTGCCCGACTGGTCTGACTGGTCTGACGGGTCCGACGGGTCCGTGGTCAAGACCTCCACCCCCCGCGCCACGAGCTCCTCGACGACCGCGTGCCGCGGATCGGCGTCGGTGATCAGGCCGTTGACGTCCTCCCACGGCAGGACGCGGAACCGTGACGCCGCGCCGATCTTCTCGGACGACGCGAGGATGTAGGTGTCCGCGGCCCGTGCGGCAAGGGCGCGCTTCATGGCGGCTTCCTCGGCGTCGCCGGTGGTCAGTCCCGCCTCGGGGTGGGCGCCCGTGACGCCGAGCAGGCACAGGTCGGCCGAGACGTTCTGCGCCGCCTCCACCGCCGCGGCGCCGCAGGCGACCGCCGAGTGCTTGAAGATGCGGCCGCCCAGCAGGAAGACCTCGGCCACCGGATGGTCGAGCAGCGCCGCCGCGATGGTCGGGCTGTGGGTGATCACGGTGCAGGCCAGATCCGGCGGGAGCAGGTGCGCGACGGCGAGGGCGGTGGTCCCGCCGTCCAGGATCAGTGCGCTGCCCGGTCGTACGAGCGCGGCGGCCCTCGCGGCGACCTTCCGCTTGCCGTCGGGCGTGACGGTCTTTCGCGCGGCGTAGTCCGCCACGGCGGGGGAGACGGGCAGCGCTCCGCCGTACACGCGGTGGCAGAGTCCCTCCGCGGCGAGGTCCCGCAGGTCGCGCCGCACGCTGTCCTCGGAAATGCCCAGGTCGGAGGCGACATTCTTGGCGACGATCTTGCCCTCGCGGGCGAGCAGGCTCAACAGGTGGTCGCGTCGTTCAGCAGCCAGCATCCGTATTCTCTCCTGATCTTGCATGTTTCTGCATGTATCGTAGCGCGCCATGAACGAGAAGCCGATGCTCATCCTCATCGCCGGGCCCTATCGCTCCGGCACCGACGGCGACCCGGAGGCGATGGCCGCGAACCTCGGCCGCCTCGAAGCCGCGGCGTGGCCGGTCTTCGCCGCGGGACACCTCCCGGTGATCGGGGAGTGGGTGGCGCTGCCCGTCCTTCGCTCGGCCGGTGCGGGCCCCACGGACCCGCTCGCCGACCAGGTGCTCTACCCGACGGCCGAACGCCTGCTCGCGCACTGCGACGCCGTGCTCCGGCTGCCCGGTGACTCCACCGGAGCCGACCAGGACGTCGCCACCGCCCGCCGCCGCGGACTGCCCGTCTACCACCACGTGGACGAGATCCCGGCCCGCACCCCGCAGGAGGCCAGGTGACCACCAGCCCCGGCCTCGACGCCCCCGACCACCGCGGCCGCACCGGGCTCGACCGCGTCGGGCGCGACCTGGACCGCAACCCCGACGTCGTGGTCCGTGACGTGGAGCTCACCTCGCAGGGCTGGCACGTGCTGCGCCGCACCACCTTCGACTACCGGCGCCGCGACGGCCGCTGGGTCACCCAGCAGCGCGAGACGTACGACCGCGGCAACGGCGCCGTCGTGCTGCCGTACGACGCCGAGCGCCAACGCGTGCTGCTCACCCGTCAGTTCCGCTTCCCCGCCTACGTCAACGACCATCCGGACGGCATGCTCGTCGAGGCCGCAGCCGGGCTGCTCGACGGCGACGAACCGCTCGCCGCCATCCGGCGCGAGAGCGCCGAGGAACTCGGCGTCACGCTCGGCCCGCTCACCCACGTCCTCGACGCCTATATGAGCCCCGGCTCGGTCACCGAGCGCCTGCACTTCTACGCGGCCCCCTACACCCCGGCCGACCGCACCGGGAGCGGCGGCGGCCTTGAGGAGGACGGCGAGGACATCGAAGTGCTCGAACTGCCCTTCGCCGAGGCCCTCGCGATGGTCCGCGACGGACGCGTCACCGACGGCAAGACCATCCTGCTGCTGCAGTGGGCGGCCCTGGACGGCCCGTTCGCCGGTGCCGGTGTTGGTGCCCGTGCCGCTGCCGGTACACACGCCGGATCCGCCGCGGAGTTCGTCCCGGGCCACCGATAGCGTCACGTACTCTCGTCCGCACGTACGAACGCGCTCGGTCGCACCCCTTCTAACCTGCGGAGATGATGAGACACATGTCGGCACACCCGGCCCGGAGTCTGAGCCGGGTGCTCGAGGACCTCGGGCCCACCCTGCTCGATCTGCTCCACGGCGATCCGGAGCGGGCCATGGAGCTCGGCGGTGTCGGCATCCACGATCCGTACGACGAGCAGCACTACCCGAGCGCGCCATCGTGCTCGGGGTCGGTGTGCACGGACCCGATGCCATCGCCCGCCTCCTGCGCGAGCTCGCCGTCGCGGGCGCCGCCGCTCTGGTGGTCCGCGGCCCCGTCGAGGACGGTGCGGCGCTCGACGGGGTGGCCGCGGAGACCGGTGTGGCGCTGCTCTCGCTGACGCGCGGGGCCTCCTGGGCCCAGCTCGCGGCCATGCTGCGGACCCTGCTCTCCGAAGGGGACGTGGGGGAGTCGGGGCGGCAGACCCTGGGCGGAGTGCCGTCCGGCGATCTCTTCGCGCTGGCCAACGCGATCGCGACACTGCTCGACGCGCCGATCACCATCGAAGACCGGCGCTCGCGCATCCTGGCGTTCTCCGGGCGCCAGGACGAGGCCGACCCGGTACGGGTGGAGAGCATCCTGTCCCGGCGGGTGCCCGAGCGCTATCTGCGGCTGCACGAGGAACACGGGGTGTTCGAGGAGCTGTACCGCAGCGGGAAGCCGGTGCACATTCCGCCGCCGACCCTGGACGACGAGGCGGCGCTGCCCCGCGCCGCGATCGCGGTGCGCGCGGGGGACGAGATCCTGGGATCGGTGTGGGCGGCGCTGCGCAAGCCGCTCACCAAGGAGCGGGAGGAGGCCTTCCAGGAGGCCGCCAAGCTCGTCGCCCTGCACATGCTGCGCCTGCGCGCGGGGACCGACGCCGAGAACCGGCTCCGCGCCGACCTGGTCACGACCGCGCTGGAGGGCGGCCCCGGCGCGGTCGAGGCACTGGGCAGGCTCGGTCTCGCCGACGGGCCGCTCCTGGTCATGGCGCTGGGAATCGAACCGGCCGAGGACGCCGACCACGCCCAGGTCACCGCGGAGCGCCAGCGGCTGGCCGGTGCGCTCGCCGTGCATCTGGCGGCGGTACAACCGCGGTCCGCGGTGGCGCTCCTCGGAGATGTCTCCTACGCGCTCTTCCCGGTCCCTCAGGACACCGCGGCCGTACGCGAGCGGGCCGTTCAGGTCGCGTCGAACTTCCTGGAGCGCACCGGCGACCAGCTGGGCGCCGTCGTCGGGATCGGCTCGGTGGCGGGCGAGGCGGCGGCGCTAGCCCGGTCGCGGGCGAACGCGGACCGGGCGCTGCGCGTGCTCTCCGGGGGCCGCGGCCCCCGGCGGGTCGCCGCGATCGCCGACGTGTACGTCGACGCGCTGCTGCTGGAGATACGGGACCTGGCGATCGCCAACCACGACGAACTGTCCGGGCCCATCGCCCGGCTGGCGGCCTACGACACCCGGCACAACGCCCATCTGGTGGAGACGCTGCGGGCCTGGCTGGACGCCTTCGGCGACGTGGTCACCGCTTCGGCGAACGTCTTCGTCCACCCGAACACCTTCCGCTACAGGATCCGCCGGGTCGCCGAGGTGGGCCAGATCGATCTGCAGGATCCCGCCGCCCGGTTCGCCGCCATGCTGCAGCTGCGGCTGATGGGGGCGTACGACGACGGCGGAGGCGGTGGCGGTGGGAAGGGCAAGGGGCCCCGCCCGGCCGCCGGTTGAGCGACGGCCGCGTCGGCGCCCTCGCCGCCCGCCGGAGGCGCCCCGGCGCGGGCCGCAGGCCGGGGACCGCCCGCTAGGGCCTGTCCGGCGGATCATGGCGCTGTCGCGGGGTCTGGCGCGCACGCCCCCAAGCTCTCGGCTCCGCTCGAGCAGGGGAGGCCCCACTGCGTTGTCGCCCTCCTCCGCCTTGCAGCCGCACGCACCACACCCCGCTCGCCCGCACCGGACGGTGGTCGCCACCCGAGCGCGCCCTGACCCGCCGGACAGGCCCTGGAGCCGCCTGCCGAAGGCGAAAGGACCGGCTCCGGCGCGAGTTCGGTCCCTCGTACGAATCCGCGCCGGACATTGTCGTCCACGTACGAACTCCGGCTCCCGCATCCTGCCTAGCGTTGTCGTCATCCCACCCCCCTGGAGGACGCACACGTGCAGGCCGATCACGCACCCCATCCCGCAGCGCCGCCCCTCGACCCCATGCTCGCCGACCTCGAAGAACTGGTGACCTGCGAGTCGTACTCCGCGGATCACGAGGCCGTGGCCCGCAGCGCCCGCGTCGTCGCCGCGCAGGGCGCCCGGCTGCTCGGCGCCGCTCCCGAGACGATCGTGACCGGGGGAGTCACCCACCTGCGGTGGAGCTTCGGCACCCCGCGGACGCTGCTCCTCGGCCACCACGACACGGTCTGGCCCATGGGCACCCTCAAGACCCACCCGTTCTCGGTCGAGCAGGGCATCGCGCGCGGCCCCGGCGTCTTCGACATGAAGGCCGGTCTGGTCCAGATGTTCCACGGCCTGGCCCAACTGCCTTCCCTCGACGGCATCTGCGTCCTGGTCACCGGTGACGAGGAGGTCGGCTCGGAGACCTCGCGCGCCCTCATCGAGGAGGCGGCGCGCGCCTGCCGCGCCTCGCTCGTCCTGGAGGCCGCGGCCGCGGGCGGCGCCCTGAAGACCTGCCGCAAGGGCGTGTCCAACTACCAGCTCACCGTCCGCGGCCGCGCCGCCCACGCGGGCCTCGAACCGGAGAAGGGCATCAACGCGGCGATCGACCTCGCCCACCACCTCCTGGCCCTCCAGGACATCACCGATGCCGTCACCGCCCGCACCGGTCCTGGCACGACGATCACCCCGACCGTGCTGTCGGCAGGCACGGCCACCAACACCGTCCCGGCCGGCGCCGAACTGAGCATCGACGTCCGCGTCCCCAGCCCGGCGGCCCAGCAGGCGGTCCACGACCTCATCACCGCCCTGCGGCCGCACCACCCCGACGCGGGTCTGCGCATCGACGGAGGGCCCAACCGCCCGCCCCTGGACGCGGACGCCTCCAAGGACCTGTTCGCGCTCGCCTCGGAGACGGCCGCGCGCCTGGGCATGGACGCCCTCCAGCAGGCGGCCGTCGGCGGCGCCTCCGACGGCAACTACACCGCGGGCGTCGGGTGCCCCACCCTCGACGGCCTCGGTGCCGTCGGCGACGGTGCCCACGCCGACCACGAGCACGTCGTCACCGCCGCCATGCCGGTCCGCGCACAGCTCCTGACCCACCTTCTCGGAGCGATGCCGTGAACCACATCGACACCCTTGCCGACACCCGTGAAGCGGGGGTCACCGGTTCCCTCTCCCTCGACATCCGCGAACTGCACGCCATGGACGACCTGGAGGCCGTCTGCGGCCTCTACGCCGACATCTGGGGCACCCACCCGGCCAAGGGCCCCGTCTCCGCCGAGGTCATGCGGGCGCTCGGGCACGCGGGCAACTACGTGGCAGGGGCGTACGAGAACGGCCGCCTCGTCGGCGCGTCCGTCGCCTTCTTCGCGGAACCCTCGGCGACCACCCTCCACTCGCACATCACGGGTGCCACCGCGGGCCGCGGCATCGGCCTCGCCCTCAAGCTGCACCAGAAGCGGTGGGCGCTGCGGCGCGGCATCACCCGCATCACCTGGACCTACGACCCGCTCATCCGCCGCAACGCCCACTTCAACCTCACCAAGCTCGGCGCCCGCCCCGAGGAATACCTCCGCTCCTTCTACGGCGCGATGGACGACGCGATCAACGGCGGCGACGAGTCCGACCGGGTCTTGACCGCCTGGGACCTCTCCGCGCACCAGGACCCGGCCGCGCCGTCCGCCCCGGGCGAGTCCGCGGCGGCCCACGCCGTGCACGCCGTCCGCAACCGCGGCGGCCGACCCGAAGTCACCTCCACCGACGCCGAGTTCGTCCTCATCGACCTGCCCGACGACATCGAGGCCCTGCGTCGTAAGGACCCCGAAGCCGCGCACGCCTGGCGGCTCGCCGTGCGTGACGCCCTCGGCTCCCTCCTCGACGACGGAGCCCGCGTGCTCGGCCTCCACGACCGACGCGGCTACCTCGTGCACCGCACGCCCGCCAACGCCCCCGCCCGCCCCCGCACCGAGAGCACCCAGTGACCACCATGAAGATCTCCGGCATCGAACTGCGGCGCATCGCGATGCCGCTCGTCGCGCCCTTCCGCACCTCTTTCGGCGTCGAGACCAGCCGCGACGTGCTGCTCGTACGCGTGGTGACCGCCGACGGAGAGGGCTGGGCCGAGTGCGCCGCCATGTCCGAGCCCCGCTACTGCAGCGAGTACGTCGACGGCGCCCAGCGCGTCCTGCGCGACTTCCTCATCCCGGCCCTGCCGAAGGACGGCGTGAACGCCGCCACCGTGGGCCGGGTCCTCGCGCCCTTCACCGGACACCACATGGCCAAGTCCGCTCTGGAGAGCGCACTCCTCGACGCCCAACTCCGCTCCCGTGGCGAGTCGTTCGGCTCCTACCTCGGCGCCGTACGCGACCGCGTCCCCTGTGGTGTCTCGGTCGGCATCATGGACTCGATCCCTCAACTCCTGGACGCCGTCGAGCGGTACGTGGCCGAGGGCTATGTCCGCATCAAGCTGAAGATCGAGCCGGGCTGGGACGTCGAGCCCGTCCGCGCGGTCCGGGAGCGCTTCGGCGACGACCTGCTCCTCCAGGTCGACGCCAACGCCGCGTACACGCTCGTCGACGCCCAACACCTCGCCAAGCTGGACGAGTTCGGACTGCTCCTGATCGAACAGCCCCTCGCCAACGACGACATGGTCCAGCACGCCCAGCTCGCCAAGATGCTGCGCACCCCCATCTGCCTCGACGAGTCCATCGAGTCCGCAGCCCACGCCGCGGCGGCCATCACGCTCGGCGCCTGCTCCATCATCAACGTCAAGCCCGCCCGGGTCGGCGGCTACCTGGAGGCCCGCCGCATCCACGACCTCGCGAGCGCCCACGGCATCCCCGTCTGGTGCGGCGGCATGCTGGAGACCGGCATCGGCCGCGCCGCCAACGTGGCCCTCGCCGCCCTGCCGGGCTTCACCCTCCCCGGCGACACCTCGGGCTCCAGCCGCTACTTTGCCACCGACATCACGGAACCGTTCGTCCTGGCGGACGGCCACCTCGACGTACCGACAGGACCCGGCCTCGGCGTCGAGCCCCTGCCGGACGTCCTGGCCGAGGTGACCACTTCGACGGAATGGATCGCCCTGTAGGACAAGGGACCGCGTAGCCCTGCGGCAGCGACCGGCGCGCGCAGGGGCTACGCGTTCTCACCCGAGCTCGGTGAGCCGGTCCCTGTTGTCCTCGAGGTGGACGGTGCCCTGGCGCGTCCCGCGGAGTCCGAAAGGCGGTAGGTCGGCGCCACGGAATGCCGTCCTTACCACTCGAATCCGAGACGGCCAGGCGCCGATGGTTCCTGCCGTGTTCCCGTTAACAACTCCTGTGGTCAGCGGAGTTCGTGTGAAAGGGTGGCGCCATCGGTACGCGGCGCCCATCAGGGCGTGGCGGGCGTCGAGAGGGGCGAGTGTTGAGTCAGGGCGGGCTGCACGCGGAGGACATCGACACCAGTAAGCCGCACCCCGCGCGGATCTACGACTATCTCCTCGGCGGCAAGGACAACTACGAGGTGGACCAGCGCGCCGGTGACGAACTGGCCGCCGCCGCGCCCGAGGTGCGCATCGGAGTCAGGGCCAACCGCGAGTTCATGCTGCGCGCCGTCCGTCACGTCACCGGCGCGGGCGTCCGGCAGATCCTCGACATCGGCACCGGCCTGCCCACGTCGCCGAACGTGCACGAGATCGCCAAGGAGACGGTGCCGGACGCCCGCGTCGCGTACGTCGACAACGACCCGATCGTGAACACGCACGCCGAGGCGCTGCTCCACCGCGTCGGCGGCACCAGCAGCGTGCTCGCCGATCTGCGCGACCCGCGAGGCGTCGTGGACCATCCCGAGGTCCGCCGCGTCATCGACTTCGACGAGCCCGTGGCCCTCTTCCTCGTGGCCGTCGTCCACTTCCTCACCGACGCCGAGCAGCCCGAGCGGATCGTCGCCACCCTGCGCGACGCGCTGCCGACCGGCAGCTTCCTGGTGCTCTCGCACGCCACGAGCGACTTCGCCGATCGCAGCGACGCCCAAGCCGTCTACAACCAGGCCACCGCCACCTTGAACCTGCGCTCCCGCGCCCGGGTCGAGCGGTTCTTCGACGGTTTCGAGCTGGTCGATCCCGGCCTGACCCAAGTGCCGTTCTGGCGCCCGGAGGGCACCCCGTCGGAGCGGTCCGGCGAGATCGGCATCTATGGCGGCGTCGCGCGCAAGCTCGACTGAGCTGTCTGTGCTCTGAGCTGCGTAGATTGACCTCATGAGTCATATAGGCCGGTTGAATCGTCGCCGTCGGGAGTTCGTCCCCGCGCTCGTGACTCCTTCGGGAGCGATCTGGCACTCGCCGACCTGGACGGCGACGGCTGTGACGAACTGGCCGTGCTGACCCAGGACTTCCCGGGCCGCGGTGCCACCGGCACGTACTGGATCGTGCCCGGCAGCCCCCGCGGCCCCGTCCCGTCCCGGGCCGAACGCCTAGACGCGAGCCGCATCGGCCGCGGCTGAACTCGCCGTGCTGCGGCGGCTGTCGCGGGTGAACGCCCACACCGCGAGCCC
This sequence comes from Streptomyces kanamyceticus, assembly GCF_008704495.1. Taxonomy (NCBI): domain Bacteria; kingdom Bacillati; phylum Actinomycetota; class Actinomycetes; order Kitasatosporales; family Streptomycetaceae; genus Streptomyces; species Streptomyces kanamyceticus. Next base: position 200,506 of record NZ_CP023699.1, on the reverse strand, counting down.
GAGGCAGCTGAACCCGGCGCCAAGGCCGCAGACCGCGCCCCAGCCCGCCACCGTGTAGAGGGAGGTCGCGGCGATGGCGCCGGTGGCGCTGCCGATCGAGTAGAAGACCATGTAGCCGCCGATGATCCGGCTGCCCGCTTCCGGGTGCAGCGCGTAGATCAACGTCTGGTTGGTGACGTGGACGGCCTGCACGGCGAGGTCGAGCAGGATCACCCCGAGGAACAGGGCCCAGAGGGAACTGCGGGTGAAGGCCAGCGGCAGCCATGACGCGGCGAGCAGCGCCAGGGCGATGCCGGTGGTCCGCTGGGAGAGGCCTCGGTCGTTGAGGCGGCCCGCCGCGCTCGCGGCCAGCGCGCCCGCGACACCGATGAGGCCGAGGGCCCCGATCGCGCTGTGGGAGAAGAAGTACGGTGCTTCGCTGAGCGGCAGCGCGACGCTGCTCCACAGCGTGCTGAACGAGGCGAATATCAGCAGACCGAACAGGGCCCTGAGCCGCAGCAGCCGTTCCCGTGCGAACAGCGTGACGGTGGAGCGCAGGAGCTGTCCGTAGCGCAGGGCCGTGGTCGGCGGGGCGTCACCGCGGCGCGGCAGCACCCGGTACAGGACCAGGGCGAGCAGCGTGGTGAGCGACGCCGACGTGAGGTAGACGGAGCGCCAACCCGCGAGGTCGGCCAGGACGCCGGACACGGTGCGGGCGAGCAGGATTCCGCTGACCACGCCGCTGGTGACCAGGCCGACGACCCGGCCGCGCCCGGCGGCGGGAGCCAGCGATGCCGCGAAGGTGAGCAGGGTCTGTGTGACGACCGCGAGGAGCCCCGTCGCGGCCATGCCCGCGAGCAGGACCGCCGCCGTGCGGGCGGTGGCGATGAGTGTCAACGCCCCTACCAGGAGCAGCAGTTGGGCCACGATGAGCCGTCTGCGGTCGGCCACGTCGCCCAGCGGCACGAGGAAGAAGAGGCCGAGCCCGTAGCCGACGTGCGTGAGGGTGACGACGCTGCCGACGAGCGCGGGGCTCATGCCGAGGTCGTGCCCCATGGTCACCAGGAGCGGCTGGGAGAAGTAGACGTTGGCCACCGCCGCTCCGCAGGCGACGGCGAAGAGGAGGACGATGCCGCGGGAGAGGGCGCCGACCCCAGCCCCGGCACCAGCCTCAGCCCCGGCCCCGACTCCGGCCCCGTGTGGCGCGGCGTCACCTCCCCTAGTCGGCGCCTCGGTGTGCCCTGTCGCTGTCTCGCAGTTGCCTGACATCCGCTTCCCCTCTCGCACTCTGGTTTCAACTTGCTACCGATGGCGACCGTAACTTTCTTGGTAGCATGTTGCAACCACAGTGGATGCGAGGAGCGAACGTCATGGTGACCAGGACACGGTTCGACGACAGTGAATGCCCCGTCGCCCGGTCGGTGGACGCGATCGGCGACTGGTGGTCGCTGCTGATCGTGCGGGACGCCTTCGACGGAAGCCGGCGCTTCGGAGAGTTCCAGCGCAGCCTCGGCGTCGCGAAGAACATCCTCACCGCGCGGCTGCGCTCCCTGGTCGCGGGCGGAGTTCTCGCATCCGTCCCCGCGTCGGACGGCAGCGCCTACCGCGAGTACGTACTGACGGAGAAGGGGAAGGAGCTCTTCCCCGTCATCGTGGCGCTGCGCCAGTGGGGCGAGCGGAACTTCTTCGCCCCCGGGGAAGCGCACTCGGAGCTGGTCGACCGTCGGCAGGGCGAGCGCCTGCGCCCCCTGGAGGTCCGGTCCGCCGACGGGCGGCGCCTGGACCCCGACGACACCGCCGTGCACAAGGTCGCGACCCCCTGAACCGGGCCGAACGGTTCAGGTCAGTGGCCCGCCCCCGCCGTCCGCCCGCGTGACTTGGCGAACAGGCCCCAGAAGGAGACGACGGCCCAGGTCCCCTCCAGGAGCAGGAAGCCCCAGTCGCCCTCCACGACCGCGTCGACGGCCATGAGGAGCGAGCCGGTCGCGTTGAGCCAGAGGTAGGACCAGGCGTCGGTGCGCATCCGGTTCGCCTGCACGGCGACGAACGCGGCGAGGACCAGCAGGGAGCCGACGATCTGCACGGTGAGCCACATGCCGCCGATCATCCCGGGGCTCCTGCTGCCGGGGTGGCCCGCTGGTGCATTCGCCGCAGCGACTTCCTCCCTTCGGCTGGAGGGGCCGTGGACATCCCCGTCCGCGTTCGCGACGATCCCCACGATGACGGCGTCCGCCCCCGTGCCCGGAAGGAACCCGCCCCATGCCCCTGCACCGGACCACGCATCACCCCATCAAGCCCGGCAGCCCCTTCGACGACGTCTACGCGCTGCCGATCAGCGAGCAGATCCTGCCCAAGTACAAGATGCCGCGCTCGGTCTCCGACCCCCGTGCCGTCCGTGCGCTGATCCACGACGAACTCGCGCTCGACGGCAACGCCTCGCAGAACCTCGCCACGTTCTGCACCACCTGGGTGGAGCCCGAGGTGCACATGCTCATGGACGAGTGCCTCGACAAGAACATGATCGACAAGGACGAGTACCCGCAGACGGCCGAGATCGAGAACCGGTGTGTGCACATGCTCGCCGACCTGTGGAACTCGCCGGAGGGGGAGACCACCCTCGGCTGTTCCACCACCGGCTCCAGCGAGGCCTGCATGCTAGGCGGTCTCGCCCTCAAGTGGCGCTGGCGCAAGCGCCGCGAGGCCGAGGGCAAGCCCACCGACCGGCCCAACATCGTCGTGGGGCCCGTGCAGGTGTGCTGGGAGAAGTTCGCCCGCTACTTCGACGTGGAACTGCGCCAAGTCCCGCTGGCGGACGACGCGTTGGGGATGCGCCCCGAGCAGCTCAAGGACTACGTGGACGAGAACACCATCGGAGTCGTCGCCATCCTCGGCGTCACCTTCACCTGCGTCTACGAACCGGTCGCCGAGATCGTCGCCGAACTCGACCGCATCCAGACCGAGACGGGACTCGACATCCCCGTACACGTGGACGCGGCCAGCGGCGGCTTCCTCGCCCCGTTCCTCACCCCCGAACTGGTGTGGGACTTCCGGCTGGCGCGCGTCGCCTCCATCAACACCTCGGGACACAAGTACGGCATGGCACCGCTGGGTGTCGGCTGGGTGGTGTGGCGCTCCGCCGATCTGCTTCCCGAGGACCTGATCTTCCGCGTCAACTACCTGGGCGGCGACCTGCCCACCTTCGCCCTGAACTTCTCCCGCCCCGGCGGCGAGATCGTCGCCCAGTACTACAACATGCTGCGCCTGGGCCACGAGGGCTACCGCAAGGTGTACGAGGCGTGCGCGGTCACCGCCCACATGCTGGCCGAACGGATCGAGAAGATGGGTCCTTTCACCCTCCTGTACGACGGGAGGGGCGCGCTGCCCGCCGTCTCCTGGAAGCTCGCCGACCCGGTCACGGCCGGGTTCACCCTCTACGACCTGACCGAGGAGCTGCGCAAGCGCGGCTGGCAGGTGCCCGCCTATCCGCTGCCCGCAGGGCGTGACGACACCGTCGTCCAGCGGGTCCTGGTGCGGCACGGCACCGGCCACGACAAGATCGGGCTGCTCGCCGACGACATCGGCGCGGCCGTCGACCGGCTGATGACGTCGGGCCCCGGCAGCCACGCGCCCGAACAGCCGGGATTCCATCACTGACAACCCCGGGAGCAGAGGGGCCGCCGGGCGGGTCGGCCGCCCGTGCGCGCCCCCGCCGCCTACGGTGAAGCGCGTGAACGAACCAATGCCCAGCGAGACGGCCTCGGGGCTCGTCACGCTTCCCGCGCCCGGCACCGTCGACGCCGTGGTGGACCGGCTGCGCACCGCCGCGACCGAGGCGGGACACCACGTGCTCTCCGTCATCGACCACCAGGCCAACGCGGAGAAGGTGGACATGACGCTCCGCCCCACCCGCCTGGTCCTGATCGGCAGACCGGCGGTCGGCACCCGGCTCATGCAGGACCGGCGGACCACCGGGATCGACCTGCCGTCGAAGGTGCTCGTCTGGCAGGACGAACACGGCGAGACCCAAATGACGTACTCCACCGGCGCCTGGCTGGCCAACCGGCACGGCCTCAAGACGAGCGGCCGCGAGAACGCCGCGAAACTCGACGCCGCCGTACGGGAGTTCGTGGCGCAGGCGAGGCGGCCGTAGGGGACCTGGGGCAGGCCCCGGCGGGGCCTGCCCGGCGTTCACCACAGACGCGTACCGAAGCGGGTCAGGATCAGTGCGGCGAGGACGCCGTACATCAGGACCGGGCCGAGCCACGCATGCCGGGTCAGCGTCCCGGTGAGGCGCCGGGGCGCGGGCAGTACGCCCGAGCGCAGGCAGTGCACGGTCACGTACCAGAACAGGGGCAGGACGACCGCCCAGACCAGCATGCACCAGGGGCACAGCGCCCCGATGACGTACAGGCACTGGGTGATCAGCCAGACCACGAAGCCGAACGCCGCCGTCACACCGGTCTGGAGGAGCAGCCACAGCCACCGGGGGAAGCGGGCGCCGGACAGCAGGGCGAGCCCGAACGCGGCGAGGGCGGCGAAACCGGCGATGCCGAGCAGCGTGTTCGGGACGCCCAGGACGTCGCTCTGCCAGGCCGCCATCACGTCACCGCAGCTGAGGACCGTGTTGATGTTGCAGCCGGGGGAGAACGCCGGGTCGGCGAGCGACGCGATGCGGTCGCGGGCCAGCTCGGTGGAGGCGACCGTGCCGAGCGCTCCGGCGAGCAGCATGAGCAGGCTGAGCCCGCGGCCTGCGCGGACGTACGTGGACTGGGGCATGCGGTCCAAGGGTGGCCGTGGCCCAGGCACCGGGGCAGGGCCGGCGGTCCCTGGGCCACGGGTCGTTCGGCCCGGCGGGGTCAGGAGCTCTCGGCCCGGAACTTCTCCGCGAGGTCGGCGCCGCGGATCACGCCGCCCGTGTGGTACTTCAGGCCCCAGGCGTCGATGACCGAGCCGTCGCCGAACATGCACGCGGAGATCACCTGGTCGGACTTGGTGGCGCCCTTGGGGCCCCAGCCTCCCGCGTCCAGCTTTCCCGGCCCGTACATCGCGGTGCCGTTGATGGCGTGGCAGTAGGCGATGGACGGGTTCCCGACGCCGCCGCCGGGGTCGGCGATCTTGCGCTGGTACGCGCGCTGGGCCAGCGTCTCCTTCTCCGCGGCCAGGGTGTCCGCCGCGATCGCGATCCTGGAGCCGTCGTCGGCGCCGAAGACGCACATCGTCCGCTCGCCGCCGAGCCGGACGAGTTCCTGCGTGCGGGGATCGGTGCGGTAGGGGTACTGGGTCTGCGCGGTGCCGCCCTGCTTGGCGCACCAGGACGCGGCGGAGGCCGGGGCGGGCCGGTGCCGCGCGCCCTGGTCGCTCTGCGCGGCCTGGGCGACCGCGGCGGTCGTGCCGAGCAGGAACAGGACACCGGCACTGATGGCTCGGGAGCGTTTCACACTGCCTCCTCAAGGCGGGACACGGGGGTGTGGTGGAGGGATCGCACACATCCTGATCACCGGCTTCGACACCGTCAACGCGCTGCGCACGGCCGCTCGGCGGCCCCTGCGACATTGGCGTGATCTTCGCCGGGCACGCCTCTGAAGTGCCGGAACCACCAGCGGCTTTCGGCCAGTAATTCCTGTGTAACGGCCCCCTGTTCCGCGTCCGCTGAGGCTAGAGTGACCGACCGTGACGGGCGCGGCAGCACATTCGGACGGCGTCGCGGAGCGCACGGCGGGGGCCCCGCCACTGCTCCGCATCCACCTTCTCGGCGGCTTCCGCACCGAAAGGGACGACGGCGCGCGGACCGTCGAACGCTGGTCGAGGCCCGGTGCGAGGACCCTGGTGAAACTCCTCGCGGTCACCCCGGGACACCAGCTGCACCGCGAGCGCGTCATGGCCGTGTGCTGGCCGGACGCCGAACTGGCCCCCGCCCTGCGGAGCCTGCGCGTCGCCCTGCACACCGCCCGGCACGCCCTGGAACCGGAACTCGCGCCGCGCGCCGCCTCCGCCTATCTGATCGGTGACGGCGCGCTGCTGCGCCTGGCGCCCGACCACGTCTGGATCGACACCGACCACGCGCGGACACACGCCGAACGCGCCCTTGCGACGCGCGCCGTACCCGAACTGGCGGCCGCACTCGCCGCGTTCACCGGGGAGCCGCTCCCCGAGGATCCCTACGCACCCTGGGCCGAACCGTGCCGTGAACACCTCGCCGAGCTCCGCCGACGGGTCAGGACCGCCCTCGCCGCCGCGCGCCTCGCCGAGGGCGACCTGGACGGCGCGGCGCACACCGCCCACCGCGCCGTGGCAGAGGCACCCGCCGACGAGGGCGCGCACCGGGTGCTGATCGAGGCGTATCTGCGCCAGGGCCTCCGGGGTCGGGCGGTACGCCAGTACGAGGTGTGCGCGGCGGCGCTGCGGGACGAACTCGGCGCCGGGCCAGGAGCGGAGACGCGGCGGCTGCACCGCGCCGCCCTGCGCGACCCGGGGCCCGCCGCACCAGGGCGGCCGGTCGGGGACGAGACCGAGGCGCAGGCCGACGCCGCGCGGGTGCGGCTGTCCTGGGCCGCCGCCCTGGAACGATCAGGGCGCTACGAGGAAGCGGCCCGCACCCTGCGGGAGGCGCTCGCCTCCTATGAGCGGCACGGCGAGCGGGACGACTGCGTGCTGACCGCCGCCCGCCTCGCCGAAGTGCTGTGCCGCAGCGCCACGTCGGAGCAGGCGCACGCCGCGCTCCGGCGCCACGCGCCCACCTCACGTACTCCCGCGCTCGTGACCGGCACGCACCACATGGCCCGCGCCATGGTCGGCTTCTACGCGGGCGCGTACGACGAGGCGCTGACGGCGGCGCGCCTGGCCCAGGAGGCGGGCGCCGCCGTGCCCGGCACGGAAGGGCAGGCGCTGCGGGCCCGCGCGCTGGCCCAGCAGTCCATCTGCCTCAGCCTGGCGGGCGACCTGGACCAGGCGGTGGAGCTCGCCGGGCGGGCGCTCGCCCCCGCGGAGGCCTGCGGCGATCCGGCGCTCCTGGCCAACGTCCTGTCCGTACTGCGCGAGAACGCCTGCCGGGCGGGCAGCCTTGACGACGCCCTCGTGCACGGCCGACGCGCGCTCACCCTGGCCGAGCGCGCGGGACGCCCGACGGCGACCGCCTTCGAACGAGCGAACCTAGCCGAGCTGCACCTGTGCCGGGGCGAACACGCGGAGGCGGGCCAACTCGCCCAGTCTGCCGTTGAGTTGGCCGAACCCTTCGGCGAGGCGGCGCTTGCCTTCGCGCTGGTAGCCCTCGCCCGCGTCCGCATGCGCACCGACCCGCCGGCGGCCACCGCGCTGCTCGACCGCGCGGAGGGGTGCGCCAGGGACAGTGACCACCATCAGGCCTCGGCCGAAGTCGAGCGAGCGCGAGGGGAGTTGGTCGAACGCCTCGCGGGGAGCGGTGCCGGGTGACCGTGCGACGGTTCAGCTCGCCGTGCGCTCGATGGCGCAGACGAGGGCGTCGTCCTTGACGTCCGCGACGATGGTGTCGCCCGGCTCCGCCTCGCCCGTAAGCAGCAACTCGGCGAGGCGGTTGTCCAATTCGGTCTGGATCGTACGGCGCAGGGGGCGCGCCCCGAACTCCGGCTGGTGCCCGTGCGCGACCAGGAGCTTCTTGGCCGCCTCGGTGACCTCGAGCTCCAACCCCTGGGCACGCACCCGGCGTTCGGACTGGGCGAGGAGCAGATCGAGGATGCGGGTCAGGTCGTCCTCGGCCAGGCCGTGGAAGATGATCGTCTCGTCGATGCGGTTGAGGAACTCCGGGGTGAAGTAGCCGCGCAGATCGGCCTTGAGGTCGTCCTTGATCTCGGAGACGTCGCCCTGGTGGGCGAGGATGCGCTGGGCGCCGATGTTCGAGGTCATCACGATCACGCAGTTGCGGAAGTCGACCGTACGGCCCCGCGCGTCGGTCAACCGCCCGTCGTCGAGCACCTGGAGGAGGCTGTTGAAGACGTCCGGATGGGCCTTCTCCACCTCGTCGAAGAGCAGCACGCTGTACGGCTGCCTGCGCACCTTCTCGGTCAGCTGTCCGGCCTCCTCGTGCCCCACGTATCCGGGCGGGGCGCCGATCAGCCGGGAGACGGTGTGCTTCTCCTGGAACTCGCCCATGTCGAAGCGGACCATGCGGCCCTCGTCCCCGAACAGCAACTCCGCGAGCGCCTTGGCGAGTTCGGTCTTGCCGACGCCGGTCGGGCCGAGGAAGAGGAAAGAACCGACAGGGCGGTCGGGGTCGCCCATGCCCGCGCGGTTGCGGCGCACCGCCTGGGCGATCGCGGTGACCGCCTCGTCCTGGCCCACCACCCGGTCGTGCAGCGCGTCCTCCAGCTTGAGGAGCTTCTCCTTCTCGCTCGCGGTCATCTGCGCGACCGGGATGCCGGTACGCCGGGACAGGATCTCGGCGATGTCGAGTGCGGTCACCTCCATCACGCCCTCGCGCCGCTCCTCGATCCCGGCGAGCTCGCTCTCGGCCGTCGCGATCCGCTTCTTGAGGTCGGAGGCCTTCTCGAAGTCCTCGGCGCCGACCGCCTCGTCCTTCTCCCGCCGCAGCTTGGCGACGCGGTCCTCGCGCTCGATGACCGCACCGGACTTGCCGAGCGACTTCAGGCGGACGCGCGCGCCCGCCTGGTCGAGCAGGTCGATGGCCTTGTCCGGCAGGAACCGGTCGGAGACGTAGCGGTCGGACAGCTCGGCCGCGGCGGCGAGGGCGCCGTCGGCGTAGCGGACCTGGTGGTGGGCCTCGTAGGAGTCCCGCAGCCCTTCGAGGATCTGCACGGTCTCCGCGACGCTCGGCTCGGGGATGAGCACCGGCTGGAAGCGGCGCTCCAGGGCGGCGTCCTTCTCGATGTACTTCCGGTACTCGTCGATGGTGGTCGCCCCCACGACGTGCAACTCCCCGCGGGCGAGGGCGGGTTTGAGCATGTTGCCCGCGTCCATCGCCCCTTCGCCCGACGCGCCCGCGCCGACCACGGTGTGCAGCTCGTCGATGAAGAGCACCGTCGAATCCGACGCCTGCTTGACCTCGTCGATGACCTTCTTCAGGCGCTCCTCGAACTGGCCGCGGTACTGCGCGCCCGCCACGAGCCCCGACAGGTCGAGCGCGATGACACGCTTGCTCTCAAGGGTCCCTGGCACCTCGCCCGCCACGATGCGCTGGGCCAGGCCCTCGACGATCGCGGTCTTGCCGACGCCGGGCTCACCGATCAGTACGGGGTTGTTCTTGGAGCGCCGGGAGAGGATCTCCACGGTCTGCTCGATCTCCTCGGCCCTGCCGACCACCGGGTCGAGCCTGCCCGCCCTCGCCTCCTCGGTGAGGTCCCTGCCGTACTCGTCCAGGGTCGGCGTCTCGCTCACGCCACCGGTCGGCGTGCCCTCCGCCCGGGCGGCCGCCTCCGTGCCGTGTCCGAGCCGGTCCGCGTCCACGCCCTGCGAGGCGAGCGTCCGCACCGCGCCGGAGTCCGGTGTGCCGAGGAGCGCGGCGAGGATGTGCTCGGGGCCGATGTAGGACACCCCGGCCGCCTGGGAGCGCTCGAAGGCCGCCATCAGGACGCGCTTCGCGGCAGGCGTCAACCGCGGTTCGGCGGACGGCACTTCGCTCGCCCCCGGCAGGGCTTCGGCGATGGCCTTGCCCAGTTGGTCGGGGTCCGCGCCCGCCTGCGCGAGGAGGCCCCTGGCCGGTTCGACCTGGGTCGCGGCCCACAGCAGGTGCTCGGTGTCGAGGTCCGCGCTGCCGTCGTCGGCGGCGCGCGTGGTGGCCAGGCCGATCAGCTCGCGCGCCGAGTCCGTGAGCAGCCGTCCGATGGGCACCCGCTGCACCTGTGGTGGCGAGGAGGCGGGGGACATCCCGAAGAAGCGGTTGAGCAGCTCGGAGAAGGGGTCGGGGCCGCCGAGGGATCCGAAGGAGGACATCGTCATGGTCGCGTCGCCGTCCAGGTGTGGGGCAGGTCGTCGTGCGGGGCAGACCGTCGTGTCGTCGTGTCGGGCAGCCATCGTGCCCAGCCGGTCATCCTCACTAAAACAAGCCCGCCGCATTACCGCAAAAGGTGCATATGACTATGAAGTGAGGTAGCCGGGACGCGCATCGCCGCGGTTCGCCAGCCCGCCATGGACGCCGCCCGGCGCACGGCGCCCGTCACCCGGTCGGCCGCAGGGAGCCCGGCGAGCCGCGGGCCGTGTGCCCGGGCCCCGGCCGCCCCCGCCGTGGCCCTTTCGGCCCGCGCCCCGGGTTGTCGCCCCGACGGCGCCGACCAGCCTGGAGGCATGGACACAGCCACCCCACCCACTCCGACCGCCCCGCACGGGCCCGACGGACCGAGCGGACCGCTGAACACCCTGGTCCGCGGCGCCTGGCAGTACGTGCTCGTCTCAGGCGTGCTCGCGCTGGTCCTCGGCGTCCTCGCGCTGGTCTGGCCCGGCGCGACGCTGCTGGTCGCGGGCGCGTTCTTCGGTGCCTACCTGTTGGTCAGCGGAATCTTCCAGATCGTCGCCGCGTTCGGCACGCACGTGTCGGGCGCGATGCGGGTGCTCGCCTTCATCAGCGGCGCCCTCGGCATCCTGCTCGGTCTCTTCTGCTTCCGCGGCGCGATGCAGTCGATCCTGCTGCTCGCTCTGTGGATCGGCATCGGCTGGCTCTTCAAGGGCATCACGCTGACCATCGCCGCGGTCTCGGACCCGGACATGCCCGCCCGCGGCTGGCAGGCGGTCACCGGCATCGTGAGCGTGATCGCGGGCTGCGTCCTGATCGTCTCGCCCTTCGACTCGGTGGCGATCCTCACCGTGCTCGGCGGCTGCATGCTGATCGCGGTCGGCGTCGCCGAGATCATCACCGCCTTGCAGATCCGCCGCCGCGCCAAGCACCTTCCGCACCACGTCTGACGGGACCGGCCCTGCCGCGACGGGCGTGTTCTCCGCGTCAGTGCGCGATGCCGTCGATCAGTTCCCTGGCGCCCTGGCGCAGCAGCGCGACCGCGACCGACATGCCGAGCGTGGTGGGGTCGAGCGGCCCCGCCCACTCCTGCGCGTTCAGGACCGTCTTGCCGTCCGGGGTGAACACGCAGGCGCGCAGCGACAGATCGCCGCCCCGCTCGGCACGCGCGTACCCGGCGATCGGCGAGTTGCAGTGCCCCTGCAGCACGTGCAGGAACATCCGCTCGGCCGTCGCCTCCCGCCACGCGTCCCTGTCGCCGAGGCCCGACACCGCGTCGATCGTGGTCGTGTCCTCCTCGCGGCACTGCAGCGCGAGGATCCCCGCGCCGATCGGCGGGCACATCGTCTCCACCGACAGGATCTCGCTGGCCAGCTCCGGGCGGCCGATGCGGTCCAGACCCGACTGGGCGAGCAGCAGCGCGTCGGCGTCGCCCGCGGCGAGCTTCGCCAGCCTGCGGCCCGCGTTCCCGCGCATCGGAACGCAGTCCAACTCGGGGTGTGAGGCGGCGAGTTGCGCGACACGGCGGACCGACGATGTGCCGATGCGGGTGCCCGCGGGCAGCTCGTCGAGGGTGAGCCCCTCGGGGTGGATGAGCGCGTCGCGGATGTCGTCCCGCTTGAGGAACGCGGCGAACGTGGTGCCCTCGGGCAGCGGCCGGTCCGCCGGTACGTCCTTCACGCAGTGCACCGCGAGATCCGCCTCACCGGCGAGCAACGCGGCGTCGACCTCCTTGGTGAAGGCCCCCTTGCCGCCGAGCCGCGCCAGGTCGCCCATCCAGCGGTCCCCGGAGGTGGTGACCGGCACGACCTCGGTGCGGATGCCGGGGTGCAGCGCGGCGAGTTCGGTACGGACGCGCTCCACCTGGGCCAGTGCCATGGGGGAGGAGCGGGAGACGATGCGGATGAGCTCGGGAACGGACATGCGCTCCACGATAAGGGCTGCGAAGGGGTCCTCCGGCCCGGTGGGATGATCAACGGTCGCCCACAGCGCGGGAGTTGTGCGCCGTTTGGCCGAGCGCGCCGTACGTCGCCGCTCCGACCGGGGCGTACGCCGCCACCTCCGCCGGATACGGCCCGGCGTGCGCCACTCGCCCCCGGCTCATAGCGTGAAGTGCGCCCAAGGCGCGGCCTGGTGCCGCGCCCGCCCCCCTCGGAGGCCCCATGTCCACGCCCGCAGCGTCAGCGCGCCCGGAGATCGGGCTCGAACCGATGGCCGCCACCCATCTGGCCGATGTCCTCGCGCTGGGCCGCCAGGTCTACGACACGAGTGTGAAGCCCTACACGTCCTGGTCGCTCTCGGCGATCGCCGGGCACTTGGACGGGGAGGCGTCCGCCTGCTGGGTGGCCCTGGACGGGGCGCGGCTCGCCGGGTTCGTGCTCGGCTCGATGGGCTTCGACCAGCGCGCCGACTGGGGCAACCTGGAGTGGATCGCGAGCGCCCCCGACTACCAGGGCCAGGGCGTCGCGAGCCGCCTGGTGAAGGCCTGCGTCGCGGCACTCACCGAAGCGGGCGCGAGCGCCGTCGTGACGGACGTCGAGTCCCGCAACACCGCCTCGGCCGCGCTGATGCGGCGCAACGGCTTCGAGGCGAGCGTGTCGGTCACCCTCTTCGTACGGGAGGTACGCCCGGCTTCCTGAACCGCGCGGGGGCCGGTCATTCGGCGCCGCGCGCCCCCGGCTCCAGCGGCGGCGCGTTCACGCCGAGACACGTCTTGCACTGCGGCTCGTTCCCCCGCTCGGCGTGCCACGCGGCGGGGCTCGGCCTGACGAACACCGCCGCCGCGACCGCCGCGAGCACGAACAGCGCCGCGCACATCACCGCCGCCTTGCCGAAGGCGGTGTTCAGCGCGTCCGGATCCGCGTACGCCGTGCCGGAGAGGCCCACCGCGAGCGGCAGACCGGCGACGACGAGCAGCTGTGCGATGCGCGCCGCAGTGTTGTTGACGCCGGACGCGAGCCCCGCGCGGCTCGCGTCCACCGAGGCGAGCACGGTCGCCGTGAGCGGCGCCACGAACAGGCTCATGCCGAGGCCGAGCACGACCACCGCGGGCAGCACCTCGGTGACGTACGAAGCGCCGGGCCTGATCCGCAGCATCAGCAGGACACCGGTGGCCGCCACCAGCGGTCCTGCCATCAGCGGCAGGCGCGGGCCGATGCGCCGGGCCAGGTCACCGGAGTACGCGGAGAGCAGCAGCATCAGGACGGTGATCGGCAGCGTCGCCGTGCCCGCCTGCAGCGCGTCGTAGCCGAGCGTGGTCTGCAGCTGCACCGGCAGCAGGAAGAGGATGCCGCCGATCGCCGCGTACAGGCACAGCGTCATCACGTTGGCCGCGGTGAACAGGCGCGAGCGGAACAGGGTCAGGGGCAGCATCGGGTCGCGCCTGCGGTGCTCGACCGCGACGAAGGCGGCGCCCGCGGCGAGACCGAGCACGCCGGGGAGCACCACGCCCGCCGTCGACGCGTCACCGGACGCGCCGATCAGCGAGAAGCTGACGCCCGCCAGGAACAGCGCGGCCAGGCACGCGCCCGGCACGTCGAACGGCCGCGCCGAAGCCGCCTCGTCGCGGCTCTCGGGCACGTGCCGCACCGCGATGAGGACCAGCGCGGCGAGCGGCACGTTGATGAGGAAGATCCACCGCCAGCCGGGACCGTCGATCAGCCAGCCGCCCAGGAAGGGCCCGATCGCGCCCGCCACACCGCCGAGCCCCGACCAGGCACCGACCGCGCGGGCCTGGTCGTCCGGGCGGTACGAGGAGCGCACGAGCGCCAGCGAACCGGGCGTCAGGAGCGCGCCCCCGACGCCCTGCAGCGCCCGCGCCGCGATGAGCGTCCCGGCGTTCTGCGCGAGCCCGCACAGCGCGGAGGCGAGCGCGAACCACACCACGCCCACGATCAGCGTGCGGCGCCGCCCGACGCGGTCGCCGAGCGCGCCACCGAGCAGCAGCAGCGCCGACAGCGTGAGCATGTAGGCGTTGACCACCCACTGCAGGGCCGAGATCGAGGCGTCCAGATCCTTGCCGAGCGTCGGCAGGGCGACGTTGACCACGGTCCCGTCGAGCATCGCCATGCCGGAGGCGAGAACCGCGCACGCGAGCACCCAGCGGCCGCGCGCCGAGGCGAGCGCGATTCCGTCCTCGCCCGCGGAGACCGGGGCCATGAGCCACTCCCGCCCTACATGTGGACCGCGCCGCCGCCCGCTTCCGTGGCGACCGGCGCTCCTCTGCGATAGAGGACGACCGTAACGACAAGGCCGACCGCGAAGAAGAGGGCCGACCACCAGTACGCCGTCGAGTACGACTGCATCGCCGCCTGCGCCTGCACCTCGGGCGTCGGCTTCTTGCCGACCAGATAGTTGGATGCGGCCGTGGTGGCGAGGGTGTTCAGGAGCGCCGTGCCGATCGAACCGCCCACCTGCTGGCTGGTGTTGACCATCGCGGAGGCCACGCCGGCGTCGTGCGCGGCGACTCCTGCCGTGGCCATGCTCATCGCGGGGGCGAAGATCAGGCCGAGGCCGAGCCCGGCGACCAGGAGGGGCGGCAGCACGTGCGCGGCGTAACCGCTGGTCGTGTCCAGCGCGGTGAGCCAGGCCATACCGGCGGCCGAGAGCCCCATGCCCAGCGGGACGATCGGCCGCGCCCCCATCTTCGGCAGCAGGTTGTTGGTGGTCACCACCGAGGCCACCACCATCACCGCGACCATCGGCAGGAAGGCGAGACCGGTCTTGATGGGCGTGTACTCGAGGATCTGCTGGAGGTAGTACGTCAGGAACAGGAAGACGCCGAACATGCCCGCGCCCGAGATGAACATGGCGAGGAACGAGGCCCCGCGGTCCCGGTCGAGCACGACCCGCAGCGGCAGCAGCGGATGCGTCGCCCGCGTCTGCCACCACGCGAACGCGACGAGCAGCACGGCGCCGATGACCAGGAAACCCCACGTCTGCGCGTCGCCCCACTCGTGGGTCTCGGCGTTGGAGAAGCCGTAGACGATGCAGAAGAGACCGGCGGAGACCAGGAGCGTGCCGGGCACGTCCAGCTTGGGCCGGTCCGGGGGAGCGCCCGCGTGCAGCAGGCGGGCCCCGCCGATCATCGCGACGACGGCGAAGGCGAGGTTCACGTACAGGCACCAGCGCCAGTCCAGATACTCGGTCAGCACACCGCCGAGCAGCAGTCCCACCGCGCCGCCCGCGCCCGCGATGGCGCCGTAGATGCCGAAGGCCTTGGCGCGCTCCCGCGGATCCGTGAACGTCGTGGTGAGCAGCGAGAGCGCGGCGGGGGCGAGCAGCGCGCCGAACACGCCCTGCAGCGCGCGGGCCGCCACCAGCATGGAGAAGCTGTTGGCCGCGCCGCCGAGCGCGGAGGCGAGGGCGAAACCGGCGAGCCCGGCCAGGAACACGATCTTGCGTCCCACCAGGTCGGCGATGCGTCCGCCGAGCAGCAGCAGCGAGCCGAAGGCGAGCGCGTACGCGGTGACGATCCACTGCCGGTTGCCGTCGCTGAACCCCAGGTCCCGCTGGGCCGACGGCAGCGCGATGTTCACGATCGTCGCGTCGAGCACCACCATGAGCTGGGCGATGCCGATCACGGCGAGGATCAGCCAGCGGTGCTCATGGCGGCCGCCTCCCGCGTACGGCACGGAGCCCGGCGCCCCGGCGTCGCGAACGGACTCGGAACCGGGGCGGACGGGCTCCGAAGCGGGTACGGACGAGCGGTCCATGGTGACCTCCAGACACCCCCGCACCACGCTAAACGCACTGCTCGGAGGCCGCGACCGGACCTCCGGGCAGTGCGTGACCCGCGCCCCTGTCAGGCGGCGCGGTCCGCGGCGAGCAGCAGCTCGCTCACCCGCTCCCTGGCACGGGCCACCCGGGAGCGCACGGTGCCCACCGGGCAGCCGACGGCGGCCGCCGCGTCCGCGTACGGCAGCCCCGCGAGCTGGGTGAGCACGAACGCCTCGCGGCGCGGCGCGTCGAGCCCGGACAACAGGTCGAGCAGGGCCACGCCCTCCTCGAAACCGGGCAGACCGCGCGGCTGTGCCCGCTCGGCGGCCGCCTGCCAGTCACCGGTGTCGGCGATCCGCGGCCGCGCGGCGGCCCGCCGGAACCGGTCGGCGACGGTGCGGCGTGCGATCGCGAGCAGCCAGGTGCGGGCACCGGACCGCGCGGCGTAGCCGGGCAGCGAGGTCAGGGCCCGCAGATACGTCTCCTGGGTCAGGTCGTCCGCGCCGTGCAGGTCACCGCTGAGGTGCGCCACGAAGCGCCAGACGTCGCGCCGGGTGGCCCGCACGAACCGCTCGAACGCCTCGGCGTCGCCGTCGCGGGCCGCGAGCGCCCACTGGGTGATGAGGTCGTCGCGGGTCAGGTCCCCGCCGGGCGCACCGGTCGGGGGTCGCAAAAGGGCAGGAGTCATCGCAAAAGGTCCTTCGGTGAAGGGAGTTCGGAAGCGACGCGGCGCACGTGGCCGGGGACCGCTGCCCCGGCGTGCGCGGACGCCGAAAATCCGCCCGGCACCGAGGGGCGCGGGCGGTATCAGGAACTGACCGGAAGGACCGGTGGACCTCTGCGGGAGACGGCGTACTGGAGAAGGACCCCGCGCAGCCGCGGCACGGGCACGAGCGTGCCGACGCGCGGCGGGGCCGGGGGAAGCGCCGCGACGAGGACCCGCAGGACGAGGCGGAGCGGTACGAACAGGGCCGCGGCGAGCGCCCGTCCCGTCCGGAACGCGGCGGCCTCGCCGCGCCACAGCCACAAGGCGCAGATCAGGGCGGCGACGACGTGGGCGAGGAACATGCCGAGGGCGCTGTGACCGAAGAGCGACATGATCCACTCACCGGCGTCGGGCCCGGAGGCGGTCGCGGAGTCGGTCCCCGCGCCGGAGTGGGCGGGCATCGGCATCCGCATCGCGTGGTTCATGTGGTTCATGTGAGCCATGCCGTCGCCGCCGGTCGCACCCGCGCCGGGCGCGGCACCAAGCCGCTGGGCGAAGCCGAACAGTTCGTGCAGCGCCAGCTGCGCCACGACCGTGGCCGAGACGACCGTCGGCGCCCCCCGCTCGCGCCCGGTCAGCCACCACGCGGCCGCGGCCGTGGCCGCGAACGCGTAGCCGACCGCCCACCAGGGCAGCGCGGCCCCGGACATGAGCGTGTGACCCAGCGCCGTCACCACCACGCACACGGCCGCGAACACGGCGGCTCGTGCGAGGCGGAACACGGGACCTGAGGTCATGGGGAGCATCGTGCCAGCAGGGCGGGCGGTGCCGGGCGGCGAGTCCCGAAGTTGCCCGGTCTGTACCGAGCTGCACCGCCCGACGCCGCTGCCGGGTCCGCCTACGAGCGGTCGCGCGCGTCCTGCCCGTCGAGGGACTCGACGGCCTCCCTGGGACCCGGCAGTTGGGCCCCGGCGGCCTCTGCACCGGCGGTTTCGGCCCCGGCGGCGACAGGCCCACGCCGCCGCGCGAGCAGATCCGTCACGAAGGCCGCGATGGGCTGGGTGTAACGGGCGGTCAGCGGGCCGACGATCACCAGGATCAGCACGTACGCGGTGGCCAGCGGGCCGAGCGAAGGCTCGATGCCCGCCGCGACCGCGAGCCCCGCGATGACGATGGAGAACTCGCCGCGCGCGACGAGCGCACCGCCCGCACGCCACCGGCCCTTGACGGACACCTGCGCACGGCGGGCCGCCCAGTACCCGGTCGCGATCTTCGTGAGGGCCGTGACGACGGCAAGGGCGAGCGCGGGGAGCAGCACCGGCGGAATGCTCGCCGGATCGGTGTGCAGCCCGAAGAAGACGAAGAACACCGCGGCGAACAGGTCGCGCAGCGGCGACAGCAGCGAGTGCGCGCCCTCGGCGACCTCTCCGGAGAGCGCGATGCCGACCAGGAACGCGCCGACGGCCGCCGACACCTGGAGCTGCTGGGCGATGCCCGCGACCAGGATGGTCAGACCAAGTACCACCAGAAGCAGCTTCTCGGGGTCGTCACTGGAGACGAACCGGGAGATGAGCCGCCCGTACCGCACCGCGAGGAAGAGGACCAGGCCCGCCGCGCCGAGCGCGATGGCCAGCGTGAGGCTGCCCGCGGCGAGGCCGACTCCGGCGAGCAGCGCCGTGATGATGGGCAGGTAGATCGCCATCGCCAGGTCTTCGAGCACGAGGATGCTGAGGATGACCGGCGTCTCGCGGTTGCCGACCCGGCCGAGGTCGTTGAGGACCTTGGCGATGACACCCGACGAGGAGATCCAGGTGACGCCCGCGAGGACGACGGCGGCCACCGGCCCCCAGCCCATGAGCAGCGCGGCGATCGCGCCGGGCAGGGCGTTCAGCGTGCAGTCGACCAGACCGGCCGGGTACTGCGTCTTGAGATTGCTGACGAGGTCGTTGGCCGTGTATTCGAGGCCCAGCATCAAGAGCAGCAGGATGACGCCGATCTCGGCGCCGATGGCCACGAACTCCTCGCTCGCGCCGAGCGGCAGCAGCCCGCCCTCGCCGAACGCGAGCCCGGCGAGCAGGTAGAGCGGAATCGGCGAGAACTGGAAACGCCCCGCGAACCGGCCGAGGAGGCCGAGCGCCAGGATGATCGCACCGAACTCGATCAGGAAGACAGCGGAATGCACGCGATCACTCCCGCCCGAGTATCGTCGCGGCCGTCTCCACGCCTTCGCGCGTGCCGATGACGATGAGGGTGTCGCCACCCGCCAGGCGGAAGTCGGGAGTCGGCGACGGAATGGCGTCGGCCCTGCGCAGCACGGCGACGATCGAGACGCCGGTCTCGGTCCGCATCTTGGTCTCGCCGAGGAGACGGCCGTTCCAGTGCGAGGTGGCGGACAGCAGGACCCGCTCGGCGACCAGGCCCAGGTCGGTGGTGTGCAGCAGGTTCGGGCTGTGGTGCGAGGGCATGAGCGCGTCGATCAGCGCGTCCGCCTCGCCCGAACTCAGCTTCAGGGACAGCGCGCACTCGTCCGGGTCGTCGGACCGGTAGGCGCTCAGCGTGCGGGCGCCGTCCCGGTGCGCGACTACGGAGAGACGGCGTTGTTCACGGGTCGTCAGGTCGTAACGTATGCCGATGCCTGGGAGCGGCGTACGACTGAGTCGCGATGCGGGCACAGCTTTCCCCTTGTGGAATAGGTGATCTTTCGGGGAGTCACCCTATAGGGGCCAAGTATTTGCAAAATCCACCTCCGGAGGCCGTCATGTCCAGAACGCCGCAGGAGATCTTCGAGCGGTGCGTCTACGCGGGAACCCTGTCCCACGATGCCGACGCGTTCGCCGAGCAATTCACCGAGGACGGCGTTCTCGAAGCGCCGCTCCAGCCCGCCGATGCGGCCTTCCCCGGCCGGTTGGTGGGCCGGGAACAGATTCGTACCGAGATGGCGGCGTACTACGCGCGGCAGCCGAAGGACCACCGCAGGCCGAACCTCGAGAAGTCCGGGTACGTGCTGCACGCCACCGCGGACCCCGACGTGTTCATCGTCGAGATCGACACGGTCTTCGACGGGGAGGGCGGTGAGGAGGACGAGGCCGTCTCGCTCGTACAGATCTTCCGCGTCCGGGACGGAAAGATCGCCCGGCTGCGGGACTACTTCGCGCCGGACCTGATGACCTGAGGAGCTGAGCGCGTAGTGGTGCCACCATGGTGTCAATTGGCGCCAGGCGGTAAGTCACGTTTCTGACCTGCACTTTCGTGGGGCCCTTCGAATGCCTCCGGTGACGTTGCGCCATCGGGCGTGAAGTTGGCACCGTAAATGGCTCCACAGTGGCACCACTGATGTGCCATGATGATGCGCATGCAGCGCACCCCGGCCGTATCGGTCGGGGTGCGCGTTTCGCGGGGCGAGTCATCAAAGGGGCGGATCATGGAGACAGCAGAGAGTCGGCAGCAGGCGGCACCCGGCGCCTTCGTCGCGTTCGCCCGCTTCGTGCTCTGCGGCGGCGGCGTGGGCCTCGCCTCCAGCTTCGCCGTGGCGGGCCTCGCCTCCTGGCTTCCCTGGGCCCTCGCCAACGCCCTGATCACCGTGGTCTCCACGCTCCTCGCCACCGAACTGCACGCCCGCTTCACCTTCGGCAAGGGCGGGCGCGCGACCTTGCGCCAGCATGGGCAGTCGGCCGGGTCGGCGGCCGCCGCGTACGTGGTCACCTGCGTGGCGATGCTGGTGCTGCAGCAGCTGGTGACGTCGCCCGGTGCGGTGCTCGAACAGGTCGTCTACCTTTCGGCCTCCGCACTCGCCGGTGTCGCGCGGTTCGCGGTGCTGCGCCTCGTCGTCTTCGCGCGGAACCGTGCGCAGGGCGCGGCCACCGTCCGCACCGCGACCGTGGCCCGCGCCGCGATCCAGGCCGACCCCGCGAAGCTCTGCCCCGCGGCCTGACCCGAGAGGCCGGTCCCGGCCACCCCACAGTCCTCAGACCGTGCCGGTGAGGCGGCCCGTCACCACCAAGTTGCCGTCCCGGGTGCGGCGCGCGAGTCGGCCGGTGCGGAAGAACCCGTCGGGGGTGAAGACGCTCGCGTTGTGGTCGGGCGCCCGGTAGTAGCCGCGCGGGGTGTACGGGCCACGGGCCAGGAGTTCGCCGGACTCCCCGTCGGGCACGTTCTCGCCGTCCGCGTCGACCAGGCGGATCTCGTCGTCGGGCGACAGCGGGCGCCCCTGTGTGGCGAGGACGGTCTCGACCGGATCGGTGGGACGGGTGAGCGTGAGCGGCCCCTCGGGCATGGCGAACACCTGCTGCGGACGGCAGCCCCACTCGGGTTCCATCCGCTCGGCGGTCGTACGCGGCAAGGCTCCGCCACCGATCTGCACCAGCCGCAGACTGCTCAAGTCGGCCCGGGCCGCGGGAAGTCCGTCGAGCCAGCGCTCCGCGTCGGCGGGCGTCACCGAGGTGATGGTGACCTGCCGCTGTTCGATGACCGGCAGGCAGCGGGCGGGGTCGGTGTTCTCGACCAGAACGACGGTGCCTCCCACCGAGAGGGTGCCGACGATGCCCGGGCAGCCGAAGGCGAAGTTCGACTCGGCGGGCAGCGCGGCGAGGTACACGTCGTCCCCGGTGAGCGACACCAGCTCGGCGGCGGCCCGCGCCTGGTAGGCGTAGTCGTTGTGGGTACGCGGAACCAGCCTGGGTTCCGTGCTGGTGACCCCGTCGGCGAGGAGGAAGAACGCCACCTCGTCGGCGCTCCGCGCGACCGCACGGTCGGGCGGGGCGTCGATGGTGGACAGCGGGAAGTAGTGGCAGCTCGACGCGTCGGCCGTCATGCCGCCGTGCGGGGACGAGGTGCCCGGCGCCTCATAGGTGAACACCCGTCGCAGGAAAGGCCCTTCGGCCGCGATGTCCGCGGCCATCGCCGTGTGGTCGAAGCCCTGGTACGTCGAGGGGCCGACGTAGCCGACGGCCTGGGTGATCCGCACGAGCGGGGACACCTCGGACGGGCGGTGCGACACCGGACAGAACACGGGAATCGCGCCGACGCGCATCAGCGCGAAGACGGTGACGACGTACTCGGGGACGTTCGGCAGCTGGACGACGACCCGCTGCCCGGGCCGGAGCCCGCGCAGCCGGAATCCGGCCGCCGTGCGGTCCACCCGCCGGTTCAGGTTCGCGTACGTGAGACGGGTTTCGCCGTGCGCGAGCGCGGTCCGCGGACCGTACTCAAGGGCCCAGCCGCGCAGCAGGTTGTCCAGCGTGTTGCCGCACCAGTGCCCGACCGTCCAGTAGCGGTCGACGAACTCCTCGGGCCAGGGCGTGCAGCCGTCGAGCATGAGTGTCCTTCGCTTGCCGCCGTGTTGACTCCGGCAACCCAATCCGCCCGTGCCCTCGCTCCGCAATGCGCGTTCCGAACCATGGCAGCGGACCCGAATCGGCGGAAACTCCAAACCCGTTACTAGGCTGCTGCCGTGAACGACACCACTGCGAACGACACCACGCGGCACGTACGGATCCGCCCGGGAACCCTCGCCGACGCACCGGCCGTCCTCGGCATGCTCGACGCCGCTGTGGTCTGGATGAACGCACGCGGCAACACCGAACAGTGGGGTACGACCGCGTATTCGCGTCAGCCGGGCGGCGCGGACCGCGTCGAGCGGTACCTCACCGAGAACACGCCGTACATAGCGGAGTGGGACGGCGCCCCTGTCGGGGCGCTGGTGCTGGATTCCGGCCCCAGCGCGCAGCTGCCGATCCCGCCCGCGGGAGAACCCGAGCTGTACGTCCGGCTGCTGATCTCCGACCGGCGCCGCGCGGGCCTCGGGATCGGGGCGGCGCTCCTGGCCCACGCCGAGGAGGAGACCCGGCGGGCCGGTGTGGCACTGCTTCGGCTCGACTGCTGGGCGGGCGGCGGGGGCGAACTCGTCGCGTACTACGAGCGCAACGGATTCACCCCCACCGACCGCTTCCTGTCGGAGCGCTGGCCGGGCCAGGTCCTTGCCAAGCGAATCGCCTGACGGGCGGAGATCCGCACGTCCTAGGGACGGTGGCAGATGTGGATCGGCCCGATCCAGGGCTCGCAGACCGGTGGCTCGGGCGTGGGGTCCACGGGAGTCGGATCCGGTGTCGTTGGTGTTGGTGTTGGTGTCGGCGTAGGAGTCGGCGCCGGATCCGTAGGCGCGGGCGACGGTGTCTCGACCGGTGGGGTGGCGGGGGCCTGCGTCGCGGGTTCCTGAGTGGCCGGATCCTGCGTCGGCGGGGAAGCAGGGGGAGGCACGGGCCGCTGAGGCTGCTGCGGCGTCTCGGCAGGCTTCGCCGCCTCTGAGCGCTGCGGGGACGGCTCCGCGGGCTGCGGCGCGGACGGCCGCTCGGGCGCGGTATCCGGTTTGGGAGCACTGTCCGGCTTCGGGACACCCTCCTGCTTCGGCTTCGGTTTCGCCTGCTCAGGAGCCTGCTGCCACGGCGGCGCAGGCGGTTGCGGCACCCCGCTCACCGCCGTGACGACCCGCTGCCGCGGCACCGAGGGCTCGTCGGATCCCGCGAGGACGAGCCCCGCGGCGACGGCGGCCCCGGCCACCGTCGTGGCGACCGCTCCCACCGCCACGGCGGACATCTTGCCGCCGCCGGTGAGGACGTGCCGTATGCCGTGGAGCAGACCACCACCGTGGCCTGCCGCGGCACCCGCCGCGGAGCCCGCGGCGAGCGGCAGCAGGAACTTGCCCGAGCCGCCCAGGACGAAGATGAGGAGGGCGGGCCCCGCGAGCGCGGGCAGCCGGGTGTTGGCGCGGGTCAGCAGCGCGAGCCGGGTGCGGCAGTCCGCGCAGTCGTCGAGGTGGGCGAGCAGCCGCTCCGACTGCCGGGGCGATGCCTCGCCGCGGATGTGTCCCGGCATGCGGTCCCAGTGCGTCTCGCACGCGGGATTCTCGGGTGTGCCGGGGTGGGCGCGCAGGAACGCCTGCCGCATGCCCTCGCGAGCCCGGTGCAGCAGCACGGCCGTGGCGCCGCGCCCGGCGCCGATACGGTGCCCGATCGCATCGAGCGGCTGCCCCTCGGCCTCGGCGAGCCACAACGCCTTGACCCACCGCTCGGGCAGCTGCCCGAGCACGCGCGTGAGGAGGTCGACGGAGGAGACGCGGGCCGCGGGATCCTGCTCCGCGACTCCCGCGCCGAGTGCGCCGAGCGCGCCGAACGGCGAGTCCACGGCGCCCGTGATCCCGACGGACTCGGGGGCCTGCGGATCGAGCGGCGTCTCGCGCGCCGCCGCTCCCCGCCCCACCGTGGCGGCGAGGTGGCGCACCGTCGTCATCAGATACGCCGGTACGTTCTCGATCTCGTGCCCTGCGGACAGTCGCCGCCACACCCGGAAGTGCGCCTCGGCGACGAGGTCGTCGGCGACCCAGGAGTTGCCGGTGAGAGCGCGCGCGTAGGCGACGAGGCGAGGCTGCTGTTCCTCGAAGACGCGTGTGTACCGCGCTGTGGCGGGCACCTGGACGGGCGCGACGGCCGGTTCGGACGCGAAGGGCGCCGTGTCGGCGGCGGACCCGGTGGTTCCGGTGGTTCCGGCGGATATGCCGGAGGGGACGTCGGCAGGGACGTCGGTCATGACAGGACACTCTCCCGTTCCCGCTGCGGGGGGTTCGGACGAGTTCGAAACTCTAGGCGAGAAATGTCGGACTTATGGAGACGAGTGGCGCAGGTCACATGGATCTCTCGGTGTGTTGCCGTAATGACCCGGCTGGTCGCGGGGTCTTCACAGTGCGAGGGTCCCGGCCGCGGCGGGGATCCCCGGAACCGGAACCGCAGAAGTGGAGCTCGATCATGGCCGTCACCCTCGAACAGCCCGCCCGCGCCCGCCTCATCACCCCCGAAGGCCGCGAGCGGGGCCTGCCCGTGCTCCTGCGCTACTCGGCGGCCGATCCGCTCGCCGTCCAGATGACCTTCCCCTCGCAGGCGGCGCTCGACGGTGTCGAGGTCACCTGGATCTTCGCGCGCCAGCTCCTGGAGGACGGCCTCACCGCCCCCGCGGGCGCCGGCGACGTGCACGTCTGGCCGTGCGGGAGAGCGCGCACGGTCCTGGAGTTCCATGCGCCACAGGGGCTCGCCCTGGTGCAGTTCGACAAGATCGCGCTGCGCCGATTCCTGACCCGGTCGTACGCCGTGGTGCCCGTGGGCGGTGAGGTGGCCGACCTCGATCTGGACCTCGGGCTCTCGAGGCTGCTCGGGGGTGTCTGAGCGGAGTCTTATTAGGTTAGGCTCACCTAAGACGATCAACTGGCGCATTGCCAGGGACGTGCTCAGGGGAGGGGTGTCCGGTGGGGCATGGCTGGGAAGGCGTGGTCCTCAAGCTGTTCCGCGGCAAGGACTTCGAGTTCACCGTGACGGCGACCGAGGAGGTCACCGAGCACTATCGCCGCGTCCACGTCACGGACGGCGGCATGCTCGCCCTGACCGGCGTGCACCCCACGATGTGGGTGCGCCTCTGGTTCGACGACGGGGGCAAGCCGCACCAGCGCGCCTACACCCTCGTCGACCCGGATCCGGAGGCGGGAACCTTCACCCTGGAGTTCGCGCTGCACGACGGCGCCGCCAGTGAGTGGGCCCGCGATGCCGCGCCCGGGGACACGATCGAGGCGACGGTCCAGGGCACCGGCTTCGAGCCGCCGGACCCGGCGCCCGCACGGCTCTTCGTCATCGGTGACCCCGCGGCGCTGCCAGCGGTCAAGTCCCTGCTGGCGGCGCTGCCCAAGACTCCCGCGACGATCTGGTTCGAGACGCGGCACGACGCCGACGGCGAGCTCGACCGCCTTGGCCTGTGCCTCGACGCGGGGCTGCACGAGCTGCGCACCGTCGAACGGCGCGCTTCTGGCGGGCACCTCGTCCAAGAGGTGAAGGCGGCCCTCCCCGAGCTGCTCGGCGACCCCGAGGACGCCTACGTATGGATCACCTGCGACACGAAGACGACCCGCGCCCTCGCCTCGTACGTCCGCAAGGAACTGTCCGTACCGAAGCACCACGTGCACGCGCTCGGCTACTGGCGCCCCTGACGCGGCGCCCCGCGAGCCACGCGGCGGCTCTCAGCCGTACAGCCCGGGCCGCTCGGCCAGCTCCACCGTGACGCGCGAGCCCTCGCGCAGCGCGCGCACCCCGGCCTCGGCGACGGCGGCCGCCGCGTAACCGTCCCAGGCGCTCGGTCCCGCGGCGCCGCCGGAACGGGCCGCGGTCACCCAGGCCCGCACCTCACGGTCGTACGCGTCGGCGAACCGCACCAGATAGTCCTGGGCGACGTCCTGTCGCGCCTGGCCCGTGAAGTGGACGGCCATCGCGCGGTCGTCGCCCACCTGGGCGCTGCCGCGTTCGCAGACCGCCTCGCACCGCACCTCGTATCCGAAGCCGCAGTTGACGAAGATCTCCACGTCGACCAGCGCGCCGCCGGACGTCTCGAAGAGCACCAGCTGCGGGTCGAGCAGCCCCTGCGGGGCGTCGCCGGACGGCGTGGGGCGCAGCACCGTCACCGCGGTGATCTCCTGGCCGAGCAGCCAGCGGGCCGCGTCGATCTCGTGCGAAACGGAACTGCTGATCAGCATCTCCGAGGTGAAGTGCGGGGGAGAGGCGACGTTGCGGTGCCGGCAGTGCAGCATCAGGGGTCTGCCGAGGTGCCCGGAGTCGAGCAGCGACTTCAGGGCGGCGTACTCGGCGTCGTACCGGCGCATGAACCCCACCTGTATCAGGCGGCGCCCCAGCCTCGCCTCCGCCTCCACGACCCTGAACGAGGAGGCGGCATCGGGGGTGAGCGGCTTCTCGCAGAACACCGGGAGGCCGCGTGCGCAGGCCGCGAGCAGCACCTCCTCGTGCGCCGCCTCCGGGGAGGCCACCAGGGCCGCCCGCACACCGGGCGCGGCCAGCGCGGCGAGCGCGTCACCGTGCACGGACACCCCGGCACGGCCCGCCACGGCCGCCTCGGCCCGCGCCGTGTCGGGGTCGGCGACCGCCACCACGCGGGCCCCGCCCACCGTCGTACCGATCCTGCGCACGTGGTCGGCGCCCATGTGCCCCGCGCCGAGCACGGCCACCCCCAGCAGATCGCTCACGGTGCCCCCGCCCCCTCGCCTACTCGGCCAACTCCGCGCCCGCGTCCGCGCGTCGGGCCACCGTAGCCCGTCGCCGCACGGCCACCACGGCGCCCCCGAGCACGGCGAGCGCGCCCGCGCCGACCAGCAGTACCGCGGGCCAGTCGGAGTCCTCGTCCGGTGTGCCGACGACGGCCTGAGCGGCCTGAGCGGCAGTGGCGGCGTGCGCCGGTCCTGGGGCCGTGCCCGCCGTCTTGGCCGGTGGCAGCAGCGATCCCACGGGCCGTACGTGTCCGGCCGCCGCGAAGCCCCAGTCGAGCAGCGACCTGGCCTCCTCGTACACGGCGTATCCACCGCCCGCCTGAGGGTTCATCACCGTCACGACGAGAGTGCGGCCGTCGCGCCGGGCCGCACTGATCAGGGTGGAGCCCGCGTTGCTGGTGTAGCCGTTCTTCACGCCGAGCAGACCGGGGTAGGGCGCCACGCCGTCGGCACCGGTCAGCAGCCGGTTGGTGTTCTGGATGGGGTACGACCAGCCGCCCGCGGGGAAGGGGGCCACGCGGGTCGAGCAGTAGCGGGCGAACTCCGGATCCGCGAGCCCCGCCTTGCCGAACACCGCCAGGTCGTACGCGGATGAGACCTGCCCGGCCGCGTCGTAGCCGTCCGGCGACACCACGTGCGTGTCGTTCGCGCCGAGCTCGCGGGCCTTGGCGCGCATCTGCTCGACGCTCCGGTGCCAGCCGCCGTTGAGCCCGGCGAGGACGTGCACGGCGTCGTTGCCGGAGCTGAGGAAGACGCCCCGCCACAGATCGGCCACCCGGTAGCGGCGGCCGGGGGCGACGCCCACCATGCTGCTGCCCTCGCCGACCCGGTCCAGCTCGTGCTCGGTGACCAGGTGCTTCTCGTCGGCGTCCAGGCGGGGGAGCGCCGTGAGCGCGAAGAGGGACTTGAGCGTGGAGGCGGGCGGCAGCGGGCGGTGCGCGTTCCTGGCGGCGAGTACTTCTCCCGTGCGGGCGTCGGCCACCAGCCACGACAGCGCGGAGACGTTCGCCGGAACCGAGGGGGCGCCGGGGCCGGGCCGCACCTGGACACCGGGCCGGTCGAGGAGTGTGGACGAATACGCGGGAAGCGGCCGCGGCGGCGCCGGTTCGGCGGGAACCTCGGCCGCCGCGACCGGAGTCGACAGGAGGGCCAGAGCCCCGATCGCGAGGACCGCGGTGCGTACGGACGAGGAACGCGGAAGGTACCTGATGACCATTCAGCCACCGTAGGAGCGCGGTCCCGACTCCGCAGATCGGCTTGGCCCGGCTGGAGGTATCGCTCCGTCAGCCGGGCCCGCGCCCACGAGTCCGAACCCGGGGAGGTCAGGCCGGGAGGACCTTCTCGATCGCGGCGACGACCTCGGGGGCGTCCGGCTCGGTACGCGGCCCGAACCGGGCGACGACCTCGCCGGAGCCGTTGATCAGGAACTTTTCAAAGTTCCAACGTACGTCCCCGGTGTGCCCCTCCGCGTCCGCGGTGTCGACCAGACGCGTGTACAGCGGGTGCCTGCCGTCCCCGTTGACGTCGACCTTCTCGGTCATGGGGAAGGTCACGCCGTACGTCGCCGAGCAGAACTCGGCGATCTCCTCGGACGTGCCGGGCTCCTGCCCCATGAACTGGTTGCACGGCACGCCGAGGACACTGAAGCCGCGCGCCGCGTACTGCTCGTGCAGCCGCTCAAGACCGGCGTACTGCGGGGTGAGGCCGCACTTGGAGGCCACGTTGACGACGAGGACGGCCTTGCCGTCGAACTGGCGCAGATCGGCGGAGCCGCCCTGCAGAGCGCCGATTTCTTCTTCGTAGACAGACATGCGGGCGAGCCTACGCCCGCACGGGCGGGCGCCCTCAGCCCACCCGCCGCAGCGCCTTCTCGCGACGCTCGGCCACGCTCGACCCCGACTCGCGGCGGGCCGCCCGGCGCAGCACGAGCGGCGCGAGGACGAAGCCGAACACGACCCAGGCCCCAGCACGCCGACGGTCTCCAACTGCCGCCAGGATTCGCCGATCTCGACCGTGACCGCGCTGTCGGGGAGCAGCGCGGCCCGCATGCCCAGGCCGAGCCAGTAGATGGGGAAGACCTGCGCGACGGACTGCAGCCACTCGGGGAGCGCGGTGATCGGATAGAAAATGCCGGAGATCGCTATGAGGCCGAGCACCGGCAGCTGGATGATGCCCTGGGCGCGGGTACTGGTGAAGACCGAGCCGAGGACCGCGCCGAAGGGCAGTGTCGCCAGCATGCCGAGCACGAGCACCCAGGCCAGCGTCAGCCAGGAGCCCGCGTCGGCGACGGACAGTCCTTCGATGAGGAACAGCGCGGGCACCAGGAAGATCGCGAGGTCGGCGACGAGTCCGCAGGACACCGTGATGATCTTGCCGGTGAAGTACCCCCGCATGCCGTGCGGAGTCGCCTTGGCGCGCAGCAGGGTGCCGTCCTCGCGTTCGGCGGTGAGGACCTGGCTCATGCTGAGCATGCCCATGGCCGCGTTCATGCCCAGGATGCTCGGCAGGGCCAGGGTGCCGAGCAGGAGCCCCTGGGACCCGAAGGCCGAATCCCGCATGAAGTACATGACGGCCAGCATCAGGACGGGCCACAGGAAGTGGGAGAGCAGGTCCGCGCCGTTGGTGAAGGACTGGACCAGTTCGACCCGGCCGCGCGTCCAGCCCGCGCGCAGGGCCGTGGTGGTGGGGTTGGGGTTCATCGGACCGCTTCCGTCGTCTCGCGCACCCACGCCAGGTAGGTGTCCTCCAACGAGGCCCTGCGGACCTCCAGTTCGCTGATCGCGTCGCCGTGCTCCCGGAAGAGGCCGTGCGTGAAACGCGTCGAGTCGGTGGTCGACGTCTCGAAGCGCCGCCCGTCGCGCATCCAGCGCACCTCGTCCTCGCCCGCCATCCGGCGCGCGAGCTCCTCCGCCGAACCGTCAGCGACGATCCGGCCCGCCGCCAGGATCACGATGCGGTCGGCGAGCCTCTCGGCCTCGTGCAGATCGTGCGTGGTGAGCAGGACCGTGGTCGCGTGGACGTCGGCGAGGCCGCGTACGAGGCCGTGGAACTCACGGCGCGCGGCCGGATCGAAGCCCGCCGTGGGCTCGTCGAGGAAGAGCACCTCGGGACGGCCCACGATGCCGATCGCCACGTCCAGCCTGCGCCGTTGGCCGCCCGACAGGGTCTTGATCTTGCTGTCCGCGCGCGCGGACAGGCCGACCGCCTCGATCAGCTCGTCCGTCTCCCACGGCCTGCGGATCAGTTCCGTGGAGTACCCGGCGTAGTACGTACCGAGGTGCGCGAGCAGTTCGCGCACCCGCCACTTGCCGTGATCGCGCCAGGACTGCAGGACGACGCCGATCCGGGCCCGCCACCGTTCGTCACCGTGGGCGGGGTCCGTGCCGAGTACCTCGACGCGCCCCGCCGACCTCGTACGGAAGCCCTCCAGGATTTCGATGGTGGTGCTCTTGCCCGCTCCGTTCGGCCCGAGCAGCGCGACCACTTCACCGTGGCGGGCCCGGAACGTCACCTCGCGCAGCACGTCATGGGTGCCGTAGCGCATCCGCAGCCCTTCGACCATGAGCGCGGTCTCACCGCTCGTCGTCGTCACGTCGTTCGACTCCTTGTCGCAGTCCTTCACTTCGCGGTGAAAGCTACGTTGCGTTTTATGCGCCAGCAACGAGAAGAAGGCCCAATCTCCACTCTGTACAGGGCAATTAAGAGTTCTATTGCAATAGGCGTGACGGTAAATGCAATTCCGTGTCGATGACTGTTGCAATGTACTGACGGTGAACGCACACTTGCCGAGCCGGTCCGAGCGGGCCGCGACGGAGCCAGGGGCAAGGGAGGCGGTCACGGATGCCCGGAGGCAGGCTGACCCATGACGAGCGTCGGCGTATCGCGACGGGACTCGCCGACGGGCTCGGATACGCCGAGATCGCCCGGCACCTCGACCGGCCGACGTCGACCGTCAGCCGCGAGGTCGCCCGCAACGGCGGCTTCGGCGGCTACCGCGCGGACCACGCCCAGCACGCCACCGGACGCCGGGCCCGCCGGAGCGGCGGCACGGCCGCCTCGCGCCAGGAGTCCGCGGCCTTCGACCCGCACGGCCGTGACACCGAGGCCGTGCGCGCGTACGCCGAGGAGTTCGCGGCGCTGATGGTGCGGACGGGCCTTCCGCGCATGGCGGCCCGCGTCCTGGCCCGGCTCGTCACGACCGACTCCGGTGGTCTGACGGCGGCCGAACTGGTCGAGCGGCTCCGGGTCAGCCCCGCCTCCGTGTCCAAGGCGGTCGGGTACCTGGAGGGGCTCGAAGTGGTCCGGCGCGAGCGCGACGCGGGGCGGCGGCGCGAGCGGTACGTCATCGACGACGACGTCTGGCTGCGTGCCTGGCTGACCAGCGCCCGGACGAACGCGATGTGGGCGGAGACCGCCCGGCGCGGTGCCGAGATCCTCGACGCGGCCACCCCGGCGGGGGCCCGCCTCGACCAGATGCGCCGGTTCTTCACCGGGCTGAGCGACGACATGGCGGGCGGCACCACGGCGGAGGTCTTCGCCGACGTGCTGACCGTCCTCGCCGCGCTCGTGCAGGTGGGCGGGCCGCTCGCCGTGGACCGGTTGGCCGCCGCCCTCGACTGGCCGCGGGACCGCGTCGCCGACGCGCTGCGGGACGCCGAGCGGCACCCGGACATCGCGGGCCCCGTCGCCCTTGAGCGCGTCGCCCCGGACACGTACGCGGTCGTGGCCGCGGCGGACCGCCTCACACCCGAGCAGCGCGCGGCGCTCGGCCCGTAGCGGATTCCTGAACTCGCCCACGCGGACGGGCCGGTGGGGTGGGGACCGGCCTACGCTGCTCCTCATGTCTGGCCTGTCGCAGGACCCCACCCCGTACGCCCACCGGCATCCGCACATCGAGACCGCCGTCCGCTATCACGAGGCGGTGGCGCGCGGGGCCGTCGGCGATGAGCTGGCCCGGTTCTTCCACGCGGACCTGGTGCAGCAGGAATTTCCCAACGCGCTCTTCCCCGACGGCGTACGGCGTGATCTGACCGCCGTGCTCCAGAGCGCGGAGCGGGGGCAAGGGCTGCTCGCCGAGCAGCGGTTCGACGTGCTCAACGCGGTCGCCATGGGGGAGCAGGTGGCACTTGAGGTGACGTGGGAGGGGACCCTCGCCGTGCCGATGGGGGCCCTGCCCGTCGGCCATGTGCTGCGCGCCCACATCGCCGTCTTCCTCGAATTCCAGGACGGCAGGATCCGCGCCCAGCGCAATTACGACTGTTACGACCCACTGGACCGCGTGCGGTGAGGGCGCGGCGGCGCCGCGCCGGTCAGGTGCCGGGGCTCGGCAGGGGCGCTTCGGCGGGGGTGTCGGTGCGGCCGTGTTCGGAGGAGGCGAAGGCACGCCGGACGAGCGGGCGTGCGGCCTTGGACTGGAGTGCGCGCATCGCCAGCGCGTTGGCCCGGATGCCCAGCGCGGTCTTGGGGGCCATGGACGCGACCCGGCCGGGCGGGAGCTGCTGGGCCGAACGGACCCTCGGCCGCATCGCCCGCTCGAACGCGGTCAGCGCGGCGGGCACCCGGGTGGTGTCGCCGGGCGCGCCCTCGGCGCGCAGCGCGGCCGTCAACTCGGCGGCGCCGCGCAGGGCGAGGGCGGTACCGAGGCCGCTGAGCGGGCTCGCGCACCAGGCGCTGTCGCCGAGCAGGACGATCCGGCCGGTGTGCCAACGCGGCACGTGCACCTGGTCGAAGGTGTCCAGGGCGAAGTCGTCGGCCTGCCGGGCCGCGGCCAGGAATTCCGCGGCGCGCCAGCCGACATCGGCGAACGTCCGGTCCAGCAGGGCCAATTGGGCCGCGCGGTCGTGCCGCGAGGGCAGGGTGCCGGCGGCGAAGGTCAGGCCGACCTCCTGCTCTCCGGGGTGGCCGGGACGGGCCTCCACGCCGCGGCGGCCGGGTGCGTTGTGGGTCAGGAACCAGCCGTCCAGGGGCGGTGTCCCCGGCCGCTCGGTGAGGGTGAACCAGGCGTGCGCGAGGCCGAGTGGCTTGCGGTAGTCCTCCTCGGGGCCGAACCGCAGGGCGCGGACCCGTGAGTGCGCGCCGTCGGCGCCGACCACCAGGTCGAACTCCTCCCGCGTGCCGCTGCGGAAGCTGGCGAGCACTCCTGTGCCGCTGTCCTCCAGCGCTTCCACGGTCTCACTGAACCGGTGGGTCACGCCGGGCCCGGTCGCCTCGTGCAGGATCCGGGCGAGGTCGGTGCGCAGCAACTCCTCACGGGAGACGTAGCCGCGCCCGTCGAACGCCTCCACCGGCATCTCGGCCAGACGCCGCCCCGCGCGTCGATCCAGGCCGCGCCGCGCTGCGGGACCAGGCAGTCCAGGGCCTGCTGGAGCAGTCCGGCGCGCTCGAGGACCGCCCGGCTGTCGCCGCGCAGGTCGACGGTCTGACCGCCGCTGCGCAGGGCCGGTGCGATCTCCGCGACGGTGACCGTCCAGCCGTCCCTCTCCATGAGCAGCGCGAGTGTGTCCCCCGCGATTCCACCGCCGACGACGAGTGCGTGTGCCACGAGATCCTCCGGTTCGGCTTCGATCTCAGAGGCACCTCATCGCCTCTGATGCGAATGTTTCGCATTTAGGTTACGCACGTCGGCCGCGCTAATGCAAGAGTTTCGCGATAGGGTGAGGTGGTGACGCAAGCATCAGGGACAGCCCGCCCCGGCGGTCGCACCGCCCGCACCCGTGAGGCCGTGCGCGCGGCCACCCGCGAACTCCTTGCCGAATCCGCCGACGGCACGGTCGACATCGCGGAGGTATCGGCCCGCTCCGGCGTGCACATCGCCACCATCTACCGGCGCTGGCGCACCGCAGACGGCCTGATCATCGACGCGGTCGTGGACGAGCTGGGCAGCCGCTCACCGCTTCCCGCCACCGGTGACCTGCGGGCCGATCTGCACGCCTGGATCACCAACCTGCTCACCGATCTGACCAGGCCCGGCCATCTGGCCTTCTTCCGCGCCCTGCTCAGGGCCGGTGGCGACGAGCAGGACGGGCGGGGCTTCGCGGAGCCCCGGATCCAGCAGATCCAGGCCACCCTGGACGCCGCCGGTGCCACCGTGCTGACCTGGCTGGACATCTTCGAGCTCGTCCTGGCACCGGCCTACGTGCGTGCGCTCCTGACCATGCCGATGGATCCGTCGACCGAGGCCGAGCGCCTGGTCGACAACGTGCTGGCCGTCCGGTCGGCGCGTGAGCGCGCGGCGGCGTCGTCCTAGGTCACGCTGTCAGACGGTCCGGTTCTGCCCGGTGCAGCCGTCCCCGCGCGATGAGCTCCACCGTCACTGCCACCGACACCACCTGGACCGCCATCAGCGCGATCAGCACGAAGAGCTGCACCGCCCCGGCGAGCACGGGGGACGCGCCGCCCAGGAGCATGCCGACGAACGCGCCGGGGAGGGTGACCAGGCCCACCGTGCGGGTCTGGTCGAGGCCGGGCAGGAGGGCGTCGGACGCGGCCGGGCGGACCACTTCGAGGCGGGCGTCGCGGTCCAGGAGACCGAGGGCGAGACCTGCCTCGAACTCGCCGTTGCGGGTGCGCAGTTCATCGAGGGCGCGGCGGCCCGCGAGCACCGTCGCGGTGAGCGCGCCGCCGATCAGGATGCCGGTCACCGGCACCATGGCGATGCCCCGTACGGGGAGCAGCCCCGCCAGGGTCAGGCCGGTCACCACCGGTACGACGGGTCCTGCGATCGGCACGGCCGCCCACCACCAGGTGCGGTTCGGCGTGACGCGGCGGCCCGCGGTGCGGGTGGCCACGGCGAGCATGAGCAGGAGGAAGGCGTACAGGGCCGCCGTGTGGTGCACCACCCAGCCGATGACCAGCGAGACGGCCGCCAGCTGGGCCGTCGCCCGTACCCCGGCGACGAGGATCTCCCTGGCGCGTTCGCGCGAGCCGTCGGGGGAGAGCCGGAACAGGGCCGCGGTCGCCGCGGCGGCGAGCAGCAGGAGGAGCAGGGCGACGGCGAGTGCCGCGTCGACCGGCAGGAGGGCCTGGGCAGCTAGATCACGCACGCGCTCACCCTAGGACGCGGCCGGGGAGCGTGGTCACGGCGCGCGGCCGCGCGTTCGTGCACCGCTGCGGACACCCGCCGCCCGACCTGTAACGATGGGGCCGGTAAGACATGCGGAGAAAGAAGGGCTGAAGTCATGGCGCAGCAGGTGCAGGGCGTGATCGCGCGCGCGAAGGGCGAGCCGGTACGGATCGAGACGATCACGGTGCCGGACCCGGGCCCCGGGGAAGCCGTGGTGAAGATCCAGGCGTGCGGGGTCTGTCACACCGACCTGCACTACCGGGAGGGCGGGATCAACGACGAGTTCCCGTTCCTGCTCGGGCACGAGGCGGCGGGCGTCGTCGAGTCGGTGGGCGAGGGCGTCACCGAGGTCGCCCCCGGTGACTACGTGATCCTCAACTGGCGCGCGGTGTGCGGCCAGTGCCGCGCCTGTCTGCGCGGCCGCCCCCAGTACTGCTTCGACACGCACAACGCGAAGCAGAAGATGACCCTCGCGGACGGCACCGAGCTGTCGCCCGCGCTCGGCATCGGGGCCTTCGCCGAGAAGACCCTGGTCGCCGCGGGACAGTGCACCAAGGTCGACCCGGCCGCCTCGCCTGCCGCCGCCGGCCTCCTCGGCTGCGGCGTGATGGCGGGCATCGGCGCCGCCATCAACACCGGCAACGTAGGTCGGGGCGACTCGGTCGCCGTCATCGGCTGCGGCGGCGTGGGCAACGCCGCGGTGGTGGGCGCGCGCCTGGCCGGTGCCGCGAAGATCATCGCCGTGGACATCGACGACAAGAAGCTCCGGACGGCGAAGGAGCTGGGTGCCACACACACCGTCAACTCCCGCTCCGCCGATCCCGTCGAGGCCATCCGCGAGCTGACCGGTGGCAACGGCGCCGATGTCGTCATCGAGGCGGTCGGCCGTCCGGAGACGTACGAGCAGGCCTTCTACGCCCGGGACCTGGCGGGCACGGTCGTCCTGGTGGGCGTCCCGACCCCGGAGATGAAGATCGAGCTGCCGCTCCTCGACGTCTTCGGGCGCGGCGGTGCGCTGAAGTCGAGCTGGTACGGGGACTGCCTGCCCTCGCGCGACTTCCCGATGCTCATCGACCTCTACCAGCAGGGCCGCCTCGACCTGGACGCGTTCGTCACCGAGACGATCGCCCTGGAGGATGTGGAGAAGGCCTTCGAGCGGATGCACCACGGCGACGTCCTGCGTTCGGTGGTGATCTTCTGATGGCGGCCGAAGCTGCTGCGGGCGCGTCCGGCGCGCGCGTCGACCACCTCGTCACGTCGGGGACGTTCTCCCTCGACGGCGGCACCTGGGAGGTCGACAACAACGTATGGATCGTCGGCGACGACAGCGAGGCGATCGTCATCGACGCCGCGCACGACGCGGACGCCATCGCCGCGGCGGTGGGAGAGCGCACGCTCGTCGCCATCGTCTGCACGCACGCCCACGACGACCACATCGACGCGGCCCCCGCGCTCGCCGCCCGCACCGGCGCGCCGATCCTGCTGCATCCCGCCGACACCGAGCTGTGGAAGCGGACCCACCCCGACCGCGCCCCCGACGGCGAGCTCGCCGACGGACAGGAACTGACCGTCGCGGGCACCACCTTGAAGGTGCTGCACACGCCGGGCCACTGTCACGGCGCGGTCAGCCTGCACGCCCCCGCCCTCGGCACCGTCTTCACCGGCGACACGCTCTTCGCGGGCGGCCCCGGCGCGACGGGCCGCTCCTTCAGTGACTTCCCGACGATCGTGGAGTCCATCAAGGACCGGCTGCTCACGCTGGAGCCCGGGACGGTGGTGCGCACGGGGCACGGCGACAGCACGACGATCGGCGCGGAGGCGCCGCACCTGGAGGAGTGGATCGCCCGAGGGCACTGACCTCGCCGACGGACGCACTACGCGTCAACTGGCGTATGTGCCACGGCCCCGCGCGGTTCACCGCGCGGGGCTTCGGCGTACTGGCAGTGCCGCGCGATCTCCGATAAGTTAGGCAAGGCTTACCTAATGGAGGTTGAGGATGGGTGTCCGCCACAGCAGCACGACCGTGCCCACAGCGGCAGCACGCGCACGTTCCATGCTGGCCACCGCATGGTCCTGTGCCGTGACCACAGAGATCGGCAAGGACGAACTCGTCGGCGCGCACAGCGTCATGGACGACGGCAGGCTTCAGTTGCACCCGCCCGAGGACAGCGCGCTCGCCGCCGCCCTCATCTGCGCGCCGCACGGCGAACCTTCCACGCTCATCGAGTTCGCCGACGTCTCCCCGGTGCCGGTCAGGGACCGGATCCGCGCCCGGCTGTGGCTCTCCGGGGCGCTGACGCAGTGCGGGGACCACCTGATCTTCGATCCGGTCTGCGTCGTGCTGCACGACTCCACCGGACGCCTCGGCGTCGAACTGGACGAACTCGCCCTGACCGTGCCCGACCCGCTCGCCGAGGCGGAGGCGCGCCTGCTCACCCATCTCGCGGACGCCCACCCGGACGCCGTCGAACAGCTCACCCGCCTCGTCAGCCCCGAAAGCCTCCAGGGCGTCGTACGCGTACGCCCGCTCGCC
The DNA here is from genome assembly GCF_008704495.1 of Streptomyces kanamyceticus. Lineage (NCBI taxonomy): Bacteria > Bacillati > Actinomycetota > Actinomycetes > Kitasatosporales > Streptomycetaceae > Streptomyces > Streptomyces kanamyceticus. The sequence goes on along the minus strand of NZ_CP023699.1, from coordinate 163,484 downwards.
ATCGACCGGCACGGCATCACCCTGCGCCTCGAACGCGCCCGCAGCCAGGCCGATGTGCGCCTCGCGTTCCACCAGCCCGTGGACGACGTCGGTCAGGTCACGGACTGCATGCACGCCCTGCTGACGCGGGCCCGCCTCTCAGCCGTCCGGCGCGGACGCCCTGTCGGCGGCTGACCGCAGGGACCGCAGCGCCAGCAGGAGCACCCCGATGTCGTCGAGGAAGACGGGATCGGGCAGCAGGTCCGCGGGCAGTACGAGATAGGCGACCGCACCCCAGAACACCCACTGCCGCTCGACGGGAATCCCGGCGTCGCGCAGGAGGCGACGGGTGCGGACGAGACGGACGAGCAGCGTCACGGCCATCGCGAGCGTCGCGACCACGACGACGCCCGCGATGACCAGCAGAACGGTCATCTCCGTGCTCATGGCATTACCCCTCCTCGCGAGGCGGCTACGGGTGGTAGAGCTCCCGGGCGCGGGCGGAGTCGAAGGACCCGCCCCGGCCGATGTCCAGGAAGTGGCCGAGCTGCCACTCCTGCGCTCGTCCTGCCTGCCGGTTGGTGGTGGTCACCCAGGGCGGATAGACACGGAAGGCCCGCTTCCCGCCCGAACCGTTCACCGCGACGACCCCGTGCCTGCGGAGCGCGTCCATGGAGAACACGAACTGGCCGAAGTGCTGATCGTCACGCGCGCTGATGACGAAGAGGTCGACAGGGTCCTCGGCGTCGTAGGGCTCAATGGGTCCCCCGGGGGACCTCTTCCAAACGGTGACGAACTGGCCGACCTTGGTCGGTGTCGTCCTGGCCACGCGGAACCGCACGGAGAGACCGTCCAAGGTGAACGTGTGCGCGGCGTACTCGGCGCTCTCCGCCTCGGCGACCGGCTCCGAGCAGACGAACCCGCAGGGGTCGTAGACGAGAGCCTTCGCCGCGAGCAGGTCGTCGTGGGGCAAGTTCGTCGTCATTCGTCCACCCTGCCATGGGTGCGAGCCCGGAGCGGGGAACTGCGCGACCAGCCCCCCGGCCCGAGGGCGACACACCTCACGTCCCGCAGAGCGTCAGAGCGGCAACGCGCACACGGCGACAGGCGCGGCGAACGGGACGCCCGCGAGCCGGAGTTCGCCGCTGCGCCCGTCGACCTGGAAGACGCTCACCGAACTCGACTTCTGGTTCGCGGCGAACAGCAGCCGCTCGGACGGGGAGAAGGCGATCTGACGCGGGAAGTCGCCGCCGACGTCCACCGTGTCCAGGAGCCGCAGCCGGGCGCCGCCGCCCTCGACGGCGTACCGCGTGATGCTGTTGTGCCCGCGATTGGCGAGGAAGGCGAACCGCCCCTCGCGCGTCACCAGGATCTGCGCCGGATAGGAGGTGCCGTCGCCGGTGCCCGTCGGCTGGGGCTCGCCCGGTGTGAGGCGGCCGGTGGCGGGGTCGTAAGCGCAGACGACGACCGTGTTGTCCAGTTCGTCGGCCAGATACGCGAAGCGACCCTCGGGGTGGAAGGTGAGATGGCGCGGCCCCGCGCCGGGCCGCAGGCGCGCGTGCGACACCTCGCTGAGCCTGCCCGCCTCGAGGTCCAGGCGGTAGGTGTAGACGGTGTCGTTGCCGAGGTCGACGGCGAGGACGTGGCGGCCGTCCGGCGCCGTGACGATCTGATGGGCGTGCGGACCGTTCTGGCCGGGGCCGGGCTCAGGGGCGGAGTGCGTGACGAGGTCGGTGCGTTCGCCGAGCGCGCCCGACTGCTCCACCGGGTGGACGCTCACGCTGCCGGAGCCGTAGTTGGCGCTGAGCAGCCAGCGGCCGCCGGGGTGCACGGAGAGATGGCAGGGGGCCGCGCCGCCGGTCGCGCGGGTGTTGAGGACCGTGTGCGGCCCTTCCCCGTCGGCCGCGAGCGCCACCGCTGTCACGGTGCCCTTCTCCTGCTCGTTGACCGCGTACAGCGTCCGGCCCGAGGGGTGCAGTGCCAGATAGGAGGGGTCGGGCACGCCGGTCAGCGTCCCCGTGCCGGTGATCTGCCCCGTCGCGTCGTCGTACGTCGCCAGGCCGATCCCCTTTCCGCCGCCCGCCTGCGAGGTGTACGTCCCGAGGAGCAACTGCCGTGCGTCGCGCGGACGGCGCCGGGGCGAGGCGCTCGGGTCGCCGGGCTCCCGGTCCGGTAGCGCGGCCGCCGTGCAGGCTGCCGCCGTGGTCGTCGTGCCGGTCGCGGCCACCGCCGCGAGCGCTCCGATGAACCGCCGCCGACCCCAACCGCTCCCCGAGTCCCCGGCCGATCCTGCTCCGCTGCTCATGCCTGCACCTCGCGTGTCGGTGGTGACGGATGTGGCAGACACAGTGCCCCGTGCACGCCCGCGCGGACAAGCTCCGCGCGCGGCGTGTGCGCGCCAGGTCCGTGTCCCGGTCACCTGCCGGGAATCGGCCAACAAAGGCGCGAAACAAGGCGGATTGACCACGTAGCGCCACCACCCTTATACGGTGAGCGAGTGATCCGTGGTGATCACACGTACCAACACGACGCACCCGTATGAGGAGTTGACGAGTGGACCACAGCCGTGTGATCCGGATTCGCATCCGTACCGTCCTGGCCACGCTCGGGGTCGCGACCGCCGTGGCGGCCGCCCCCGCCGCGAGTGCCACGGCATCCGCCGCGCCCGCGCCCCCGGTGACGAGCGCCGCGGCGCACGAGCCGTGCACCGGCGAGTTATACGGGGACGCCCGGCTCGGCCCGGCCTGGCTGCCCAAGAAGTGGCAGCGCCCCGTCGGCCCGCTCCTGAAGAACTGGAAGCGGACCGGCAAGCTGTCGCCGCAGTCCTTCCTCAAGAAGTACTGGGAGGGCCCCGCGGACACCGGCACCTGGAAGTACCCGCCCAACGACGGCTTCGGCACGGTCAACGGCCACGTCGACAAGCACCCCGAGCGCCTGGACGAGGGCGAACGGCTCGACCGGTTCGGCTCGGAGTTCGGCTCCTTCCTGGCGCCCGCGGGTGACTCCTACGCGAAGCGCGCGCTGCCCCCGCAGAACCTCAACACCAGGGACGCCGCGTTCGCCTGCGACTACCGCGTCTACGAGGTCAACAAGCCCTTCGACGTCTGGCAGGGCAGCATCGCCCCCTGGTTCGAGCAGCCCGGCGGCGGCCAGCAGATCAAACTCGACCCGGTCTTCCTCGACCCGGGCGCGGGTCAGCGCCTCAACGTGAAGTGGCTCATCGACCACGACTACCTCCGGCCGGTCAACGTCAACGGCTAGCGGCGGCGGAGGAGGAACAGGCACCGGTGGACGTCCGAGAACTGCGGGCGGCCCTGCGCGCCGCGCACGTGGCCCACGGCTACTACTGGATCGAGGGCGTCCACGAACCGGTCCCCACACCCCGGACTTCTGGTACCTGCGCAGGGTGGAGGGCGGGGCGTGGGAGATCGGCGTGTTCGAACGGGGTGCGCACCATCCCGTCACGCGCCATACCGATGAGGCGACGGCCTGCGCGGACCTGCTGGGCCGACTGACCTGACGGTGGCCTGATCAGCACATGGCGATCCCGGCGGCCCAGCCGAGATATCCGGCGTTCACACAGAGGCGCGCCGTCACGCCCCACGGGGAGTCCAGAGGCCGCGTCGCGGACCGTGTGTGGCGGGCGGCGTCCAGGTGGGACACCTGGAAGGCGGCGATCAGTGCGGTCGCGGCCCAGCCGCCCGCCGTCCGCGTCGGCGGGACGAACAGGAGCGCCGCGACGGCCAGTTCGGCGACCGCGCCGGCGGCGACGATGATGGCGGGGGAGGGCAGCCAGGCGGGGACCAGGGTGCGGAAGTAGGCGGGGAAGACGAAGTGGGCGAGGGCCGTGCAGGACAGGAAGACGGCGAGGGCCGGTGCGGCGAAGGTGGGCATGGGGTGATCATCGGGCGGCGCTCCGGGACGCGTATTGAACAGAACGCTCGTCCTGGGGGAGCGGCCGAGAGCTCCGCGTCCGCGGTCTCCGCGTACGAGGTCTCCGCGTACGAGGTCGCTTCGTCCGCAGGGTTTTCGTCCGCAGGGTTGTCGTCCAAGGAGGCGTCCTCGTCCCGCGAGGGCGCCTCGTTCGTCGCTCTCGACGACATCACCCTCTTCGCCGAGCACGGAGCGTACGCGGTCTCCCCGCACCGCCACCCCGCCTGGAAGCTCGTGCTCCCCGTCGAAGGCCACGCCCTCCTGGGAACGTCGGCCGGGGCAGGCGTCCTCGTCCCGCCCCAGTACGCGCACGCCTGTGCCACCTCGGCGGGGTTCGTCGCCGCCTTCCTCGAACCCTGGTCCCTGCGGGGCGACACCGGGGCGCCGACCTGGCTGGACGGGCCGACGGTCCGGCGCCTGCTCGACGCGGCGCGGGACGGTGCGGGTCTGGACGCGGAGGCGTTGCGGGCCGAGTCGACCGCTCTCATGGGGGCGCCCAGGGCTGTCGATCCGCGCATTCCGCTTGCCGTACGGGCAGCGACCGCGGAGGCCACCCGCATCGACGTGGTCGCCGCGGACCTGGGGCTCTCCGCGGCCCGGCTGCGTGCCTTGGTGGCGGCGCAGGTCGGCGTCCCCCTCAGCACCCTGCGCCAGTGGCGGCGGCTGCGTGGCGCTGTCGGTCCGCTCGTGGCCGGGGGCGGTTCCCGGGGCATCGCCGACGCCGCGGCCGCGGCGGGCTTCGCCGACCAGGCGCATCTCACCCGTGCCGCGCGGCGGTTCGTCGGGCGCACCCCGGGCTCGCTGCGGAGCGGCCGACTTGACCCTCACGTCGCGTCAGGCTTCACGCTGTACGTCGACGAAAGGCGAGGTCCATGAGTTACACCGTCGGTCAGGTCGCCGGGTTCGCGGGTGTCACCGTCCGTGCCCTGCACCACTACGACCGCACCGGGCTGCTCACTCCCAGCGAGCGCAGCACCGGCGGCTACCGCCTGTACACCGATGCCGATCTGGCCCGGCTCCAGCAACTCCTCTTCTACCGCGAACTCGGCTTCACGCTCGAGGAGACCGCCGAGATCCTGGCCGACCCGGGTGCCGGTGCCCTCGACCGGCTGAGGGCCAGGCGCAGCGCGCTGCGCGAGCAGATCGGCGAGCTCGAGCGCCTGGTGGAGGTCGCCGATCGGGCCATCGAAGTCCAGCGGACCGGGGTGCGGCTCGGCCCTCAGGAGCGGTCCGAGGTCTTCGGGGAGATCACCTTCGATCTGAGCTACGCCACCGAGGCCGAGCTGAAATGGCAGGACAGCGCGGGGCACCGGGCCGCGATGCGGAGCGCCGCCGAACACTCCAAGGAGGACTGGGCGCGGCTCATGGGCGAGGCCGCCCAGTGGCGGGACGAGTTGCTCGCGGCCTTCGACGCCGGTGAGGTCGCCGAGGGGGAGCGGGCGCGGGAGCTGGCCGAGGCGCACCGCCTGCACATCGCCCGCTGGTTCACCGACTGCCCGCCCGACATGCACCTGCGCATCGCCGACGACTTCGTCGCGGACCCGCGCGCCTTCGCGCTGGTCGTCCCACCGTCGCAGCAGCGGCCGGGGCTCGCGGACTATCTGCGTACGGCGGTACGGGCCAATGCGCGGGCCCCTCGGGACTCTCACGGTCAGCGAGAGGAAGAGGGTGACTCTCACCCTAAACCTGAGGGTGAGAGTCGTGAGGAGAGAGGGATACGGGGAAGCCGATGACCAGGATCCTGATCGCCGCCGCCGGTTCGTACGGGGACGTCGCGCCCTACACCGGCCTCGGCGCCCGGCTGCGCGAGGCCGGTCACGACGTCGCGCTCGCCACGCACGACTCCTTCGCTCCGCTCGTCACCGCGGCGGGCCTGGACTTCCGGCCGCTGCCCGCGGGGCCTGACCGCCGGGGCCCGGCGGCCGGGCAGGGCAGCGGGGAACTCATGCGGACCGCCCGCGCCTTCGTGCGGAAGCTGGGCGACGGCCTCGCCGACGCCGCGGACCGGGGCGCCGACCTCCTGCTTCTCTCCACCACCACGGCGCCGCTCGGCTGGCAGCTGGCCGAGGCCATGGACGTACCGGCCATCGGAACGTATCTCCAGCCGACCCACCCCACGCGGGACTTCCCGCCCGTCGTCGGCGGCACGCGGTCGCTCGGTGGTTTCGCGAACCGTGCGCTCGGCCGCTTCTCCCTGCGCATGGTCGACCGCGTGTACGCCGACGCCGTACGCGACCTGCGTGCCCGCCTCGCGCTGCCCGGCGTCAAGCCGGGCGAGGTCAGGGCCCGGCAGGAGCGGGAAGGGCGTCAGGTCCTGCACGGCTTCAGCGCGGCCGTGGTGCCCCGGCCCGCCGACTGGCGTCCTGGCCTCGACGTCGTCGGCAACTGGTGGCCGCACGACGACCAGGAGCGCCCCCTGCCACCGGAACTCGACGCGTTCCTGCGGGCCGGGCCGCCGCCGGTCTTCATCGGCTTCGGCAGCATGGCCGCAGGCGAGGGCGAGCGGCTGAGCGAGATCGCGGTGACGGCGCTGCGCGCGGCCGGACTGCGCGGAGTGCTCCAGTCAGGCCGCGCGGAGCTCGCCGCCTCCGGGGACGACATCGTCACCGTCGGCGAGGTGCCGCACGCCAGGCTCTTCCCCTGGGTCGCGGCCGTCGTGCACCACGCGGGCGCGGGCACCACGGCGGCGGCACTGCGCGCGGGAGTCCCCGCCGTGCCGGTGCCGGTCATGGCCGACCAGCCGTTCTGGGCCGCACGGCTCGCGGCCCTGGGGGCGGCGACCGCACCCGTCCCCTTCAAGGAGCTGACCGCGCCACGCCTCGCGGACGCGCTCGGCCGCGCGGTCCGCGAGCCCGGCCACGCCAGCGCCGCGGCCCGCCTCGCCCGTGCGATGGCCGCGGAGGACGGGGCGGGCCAGGTACTCAAGGAGGTCGAGCGGATCGTCGGGTCCGAGTAGCCCGAGCGGCCGACTGGCTAGGCGGTTTCCCCGGCCGCCGTGGAAGAGTTCAGGACATGACCGAAAGCGCGTACCTGTACATGGCGAACCCCCGGATCACGGTGCTCGGCGTGCAGCCCGGCAGCCCGCCGTTCCGCATCGTGGAGATCGATGGGGAGGTGGTCGGCAAGGCCAAGACCGTCACGGACGTCCTCGACGCGGCCGTCATGGCGGGCATCACGGTGCACGATCTGGACGACCCGGACGCGGTGCGCTGGGTGGGCGGCGACAAGTTCACCTGGGACCTGTCCAGCGCCGTCTAGCCCTGTCCGGTGTCGTGTCGTACCGATGAGTTTCCGCGTGACCCGCGGTCATAGTGCTGGTTGATGCGCGCAAGTCGAACATGTGGTCCAATCGCGCGTCGATCGAATCTGGTGAGATTCGGACACGAGATACCGAGGAACTTAGATGCGCACTCTGATCAGTACCGCTTTCGTCTCGCTCGACGGTGTCGTGGAGGCCCCGGGCGGCGAGCCCGGATACCGGAACTCCGGATGGACCTTCAAGGACATGGAGTTCCTCCCCGAGGCGTTCGAGATCAAGGGACGTGAGCAGCAGGAAGCCACGGCGATGATGATGGGTCGCACCAGCTACGAGGCGTTCAGTCCCGTGTGGCCCGACATGGCGGACTTCGCCGACTACAAAGTCATGCCGAAGTACGTCGTCTCCACCACCCTCGGCGAGGGCGACCTCGTGTCGAACTGGGGCGAGACCACGATCCTGCGCTCGCTCGACGAGGTCGCCGCGCTGAAGGAGACCGAGGGCGGCCCGATCATCGTGCACGGCAGCGCCTCCCTGAACCAGGCCCTCTCGGACGCCGGCCTGATCGACCGGTACCACCTGCTCGTCTTCCCGCTGCTGCTCGGTGCGGGCAAGCGGCTCTTCAGCGCCACGGACAAGGACACCCAGAAGCTGAAGCTCGTCGAGCACGAGGCGTACGCCAACGGCCTGCAGAAGAACGTCTTCGACGTACTCCGCTGACGAGGGCGAGGCGGCGGAGGGCGCGGGGCACGGGAAGGGCCAGGGCGCGACGATCAGGGCCGTCCGGCGGCAGGCACCTCCTCGTCCTCCGGCACCGGACCCGGCGGCGTCCCCTCGCCGAACGGCCGCCCGCCGAGCTCCTCCCGGTGATGCGGCGTCAGCCAGCCCGCCAGATCGGGGCCGAGCGGCACGATCCTGGTCGGATTGACGCCCGTGTGCACCTGGTAGTAGTGCCGCTTGATGTGGTCGAAGTCGATGGTGTCGCCGAAGCCGGGGGTCTGGAAGAGGTCCCTGGCGTACGCCCACAGGACCGGGTCCTCGGTCAGCTTCCAGCGATTGCACTTGAAGTGGCCGTGGTAGACGGCGTCGAACCGCACCAGGGTGCAGAACAGCCGGATGTCCGCCTCGGTGATCGCGTCCCCGACGAGATAGCGGCGGCCCGCGAGGCGCTCCGACGTGAGCTCCAGACGGCGGAACAGCTCGGCGCAGGCCGTCTCGTACACGCTCTGCTCCGGTGCGAAACCGGCGCGGTACACGCCGTTGTTCACCTCGCGGTAGATGCCCTCCATGACCGTGTCGATCTCGTCGCGCAGCGGCTCCGGATACAGCTCGGGCGCACCCGCCCGGTGCAGAGCCGTCCACTCGGTGGCGAGGTCGAGGGTGATCTGCTGGAAGTCGTTGGTGACCAGCTTGCCGCTCGGCACGTCCACGATCGCGGGCACGCTGACGCCGCCCGGATAGCCGGTCTCACGCGCCTCGTACGCCTCGCTCAGGAAGCGGATGCCGAGGACGGGGTCGCGGTCGTCGGGATCCAGCGTGAACCGCCAGCTCCGGTCGTCCTGGACGGGGTCGGTGACCGCGAGCGAGAGGGCGCTCTCCAGACCGAGCAGACGCCGCGCGATCATCGCCCGGCCCGCCCAGGGGCAGGCGCGGCTCACCACGAGGCGGTAGCGGCCCGCCTCGACCGGCCAGCCGTCCCGCCCGTCGGCGGTGACTCGGTCCGCGAAGTGGCTCTTGGAGCGCTTGAACTCCTTGTGGCCGTACGAGTCGTTGCCCTCCGGTGTCCTGTCTTGCGCGCTCATGACGGGCTCCCCTCGTGCGTGCGGGAACGGGGTGCGGGGGCGGCCTCGGCGCGCGGCCCGGCCACCGTCCGCGGGAGCGGCGCCAGATCGTAGATCCGGTCGATGAGCGCCGCCTCGTTGCCCGCGAGGCCCGCGCGGCGCAGCGCCTCGTCGGCCTCCGCGATCGGCCCCGCGAGCAGCGAGGCCGCCGCCGCGACGGAGACCGCGTCGGGGTCGGCGAGCGCGGCGCGCGCGGTGTGCAGCAGCCGCAAGCAGGCCTGGGCGGCGAGCAGTTCCTCGGACGGCGTGCCGGTCATGTCGAGTGACTCCTCTGCGCTGGATGGCACGGACGGCATCGCACCGATGCCACCTCCACTGTGGCGCACGGGTCTGACAATGGCCCCTACGCGGCCCCGGCGCGGCGGCCGAGCCGCAGCGTGAGGCCGTCCGGCATGAGGGTCAGGCGCTCGGCGATCCGCAGCCGGTAGCCGGGATCGGCGTGCAGGTCGTAGCGGCGCAACAGCAGTCCGAGGACCAACGTGGCCTCGTGGAGCGCGAACTGACGGCCGATGCAGGCACGCGCTCCGGTGCCGAACGGTTTGAAGACGTGCGCGGGCCTCGCGCGTACCGCCGATGGCGCGAACCGGTCGGGATCGAACTCCGCCGCGTTCTCGCCCCAGGCCGCCGGGTCGCGGTGCAGCATCGTCGCGAGGACCAGCGCCCAGGCGCCCCTGCGCATCGGATGGACGCCGCCGAGCGTGGTGTCCTCGCGGGCCTCGCGCGCGAAGCCCGGCGCGGTCGGCCACAGTCGCAGCGATTCGTCGAGCACCCGGCGTAGATAGCGGAGCTTGGCCACCTGCTCGTAGGCGGGCTCGCCGTCGGCTCCCCAGACCTCGTCGACCTCGGCACGCGCGCGGGCGAGCACATCGGGGTGGAGCGACAAGTAGTGCAGCGCGAACGACAGCGCGCCGGACGTCGTCTCGTGCCCCGCGACCAGGAAGGTGATGACCTGGCGGCGGATGTTCTCGGCGGAGAGCCGCTCCCCGGTGTCGGGGTGGGCGACCTCCAGCATCCGGTCGAGCAGATCGCCCTGGCCGCCGCCGGAGCCACCGGCGGCGCGGCGGGCCGCGACCACCTCGTCGACGGTGCGGTTGAGGTAGGCCATGTCGGCGTCGTTGCGCCGGTCGGCGCCGCGCAGCAGCAGCGGGCCGAGCAGCGGCGGCACCACGTTGCGGCGCTGGGCGAAGGAGAGCGTGCCGACCATGGCCGTCACGAAGGGGTGCGGCGCGGCCCGTTCGAAGGAGCCGAAGTCGTGGCCGAAGCCGGTGCGGGCGATGGTCTCCAGGGTCAGCTTCGTCATGTCGCCGGGCACGTCCACCGCGTCGCCCGCCGCCTCCCGCTCGTCCCACCGGGCGGTCAGCTGCCGTGCGACGTCCAGCATCAGCGGGTGGTAGCCCGCCATCGCGTCCCGGCTGAACCCGGGGGCGAGGATGTCGTGCGCGAGCTGCCAGTTGGGCTCGTGGTTGTACGCGGTGAAGAGCCCGTCGCCCGCCACGGGGCGGAGGTTGGCGACGCCGAGGCCCACGTGCTTGGCGAACCGTGACTCGTCCGCGAGGTCGGCGGCGAGGTCGGCCCCCGACACGAAGACGAACTCCTTGCCGAAGGCCTTCCGCCGGAAGATCGGCCCGAGCCGGTCGGCCATCCGCATCGAATCCTGCAGCGGGGTGCGGACGTTGACGCCGAGCACGTCGCCGAGCAGCGGGACGCGGCGCGGCGGATGCGGGATCCGGTGCAGCTCGGGCCAGCCCTGCTCCGCGCTGCGGAAACCCTTCGCGAGCCCGGTGGGGCCGGTGGTGTTCGTGTTCCCCGTCGCGGGCCGCGTCGTCTGCGCCATGTGCCCATCTCCCTTGTCCGACGGGCCCCTTGGGCCTGTTGTACGTGGATTCAATAGGAGGTTCCAGTCTGGTGCCGTTGTTGAATTCGCGTCAAGTAAGGTGCCTGCATGGCCGTGGACCCGCAGCAGCGCACACGTCGCAGACTGACCACGGAGGAGCGCCGTGAGCAGCTGCTTTCGGTGGGGTCGCGGCTGTTCGCGCAGAAGCCGTACGACGATGTGTGGATCGAGCGCGTCGCGGAGATCGCCGGGGTCTCACGCGGCCTCCTGTACCACTACTTCCCGACCAAAAGGGACTTCTTCGCCGCCGTCGTCCAGCGCGAGAGCGAGCGGATGCTGCGCCTGACGGCGGCCGTCCACGGGGTGCCGGTGCGCGAGCAGATCACCACCGGACTCGACGCGTTCCTCGGCTATGTGGAGACCCACGCGCACGGCTTCCGGGCGTTCCACCGGGCCGAGGCGGCGGGCGACCCGCTGGTGCGCGAGGTCTACGGGGAGGGTCTCGCCGCCCAGGAACGGCAGATCCTCGCGGCCCTCGCCGCCGACCCGGGCGCGGGGGAACTCACCCAGGACTTGCCCACGCTGCGCCTCGCCGTACGGGGCTGGCTCGCCTTCATGGTGGCCGTCTGCCTGGAGTGGCTGGAGGAGCCGGACCTGACGCGGGAACAGGTGCGGGACCTGTGCGCGAAGGCCCTGCTCGGCGCGATCACGCGCTGAGGGCGTGATCGCGCGCTGAAGGTGCGATCACACGCTGAGGCCGAGCGCTTCCCTCAGCTTCGCGGGGGAGGTGAAGAGGTGCCCGCGCAGACCGACCGCCTCGGCGGCCCGGATGTTCTCCTCGCGGTCGTCGATGAACAAGACGTCGTCCGGAGCGGCACCCAGGGCCTCCAGGCACCAGAGATAGGCGCCCGGCTCGGGCTTGGCGTGGCCGATGCGGCAGGAGAAGGCGCGCACCTGGAACCGCTTGAGCCAGGAATGCCGCTCTTCGTAGTGGGCGGTCAGCTCCTCGGGGATGTTGGACAGGAGCGCGATCGGCCTGCCCGCCGCCGCGAGTTCCTCGATCAGCGCGACCATGGTCTCGTCGACGGCGCTCCAACTGGCGATGTCGGCCTCGACGAGGCGCGCGATCCGCCGCTCGTCGACGTGCGTGCCGAGTGCGTCGGCCACCCGCCGCCAGTACGCGGGGCCTGTCACGTCCCCGCGGTCGTACGGCTGACGCAGCCCCCAATAGGCGTCCCAGAAGGCGGTTTCGGGGACGTCCGCGAGCGCCGCGAGGCGGTCCTTGCCGTCCTGTGACTGGTGGCGCGCGATGACGCCGAACATGTCGAAGAGGAGGATCGCGGGGCTGGACTCGGCGTCGATGTGGTTCATGGGGATCGGGTCATACCTTTCGTACGGTCACGCCCGCCGTGGCGAGCGCGTCGGTCTCCTCGTCCCGCGCCGAGGTGTCCGTGACGACGGCGTGCAGGGCGGTGGCGGGCGCGACGAACGCCAGGGCGGTACGGGAGAGCTTGGCCGCTTCCGCGACGGCGATGACCCGGCGGGCCGAGCCGATCGCGGCGCGTTTCACGGCGGCGTCGTCCAGGTCGTAGGCGGTCAGGCCGTCCGCTGCGGTGAGCCCGCAGCAGCCGATGACGGCCGTGTCGAAGCGTAGGGCCGCCAGTGACGCGGCGGTCAGCGGCCCCGTGAGCGCGAGCTCGCCGGGCCGCGGCCGCCCGCCGGGCACGAGCAGCGTCACCTGCGGCGCCCCGGTCAGCGCGTGCACCGCGTGCAGGGACAGTGGCATGACGGTCACCCTGCGGTGCGCCAGTACGCGGGCCACTTCCAGGCAGGTCGTGCCGCTGTCGACGACGACGGACTCGCCGTCGGCGATGAGCCCGGCGACCTCGGCGGCGATGCGCCGCTTGGCCTCGATGCCGTCCTGTTCCCGCAGCGCGAAGGGCGGTTCCTCGCCGCGCAGCAGCAGGCTGCGGGCGCCGCCGCGGTAGCGCTCGAGGACGCCCTGGTCGGCGAGCGTCTCCAGGTCGCGCCGGATGGTCATCTCCGAAGCGCCGGTGAGTCCGGCGAGTTCCGTGACGCCCATCCGGCCCGCCTCGCGCACGGCGTCCGTGATCTGCCGAAGTCGATCTGTACTGGCCACTCCCACATCAAACATCATGTGTGTTCGAAAATCAAACTTCCGAACATCAATGCTGTTCGTTATGTTCGTTCAGGTAGGCCGAGTAAGACAGAAGTGGGGAGAGACGCGTGGAGACGATGGAGAACAGCGTGGACAGCAGACTGCGGGCCGCCCGGCGGGCCACATTCGGCTACTTCGCCCTGAACGGCTTCCTCATGGGGATGTGGATCGTCCACATCCCCGCGATCGAGGACCGCGCGGGGATCAGTCACGCCGTGCTCGGCTGGCTCCTGCTGCTGCTCGGCGGGGGCGCCTTCGTGGGGATGCAGATCGTCGGCCCGCTCACGGACCGGATCGGCGCGCGCACCGTCGTACCGGTGAGCGCCGCGCTGTGCAGCGTCACCCTGGTGCTGCCGGGCATCGCCACCAACGTCTGGGCGCTCGGCGCGGCGCTCCTCGCGCTCGGCTTCGGCAACGGCTGCCTGGACGTCAGCATGAACGCCCACGCCGTCCAGGTCGAGCACGGCTACCGACGGCCCGTCATGTCCGCCTTTCACGCCACGTTCTCCATCGGCGGCGTCCTCGCGGCCCTGGTCGGGGCCCGCACGCTCAGCTGGGGCTGGAGCCCCGCGGCGACGCTCGCCGTGATCGCCGCGGCTGGTCTCGCGGCCGCCGCGCTGGCCGCCCCGGCGCTGCTCCGCGCCGAGCGCGCGGACCCGGAAGCCGGAGCGGCGGCGGCGACGGTCAAGCGCCGCACTCCCCGGCGGATCTGGTTCCTCGCGGCCCTCGCCCTGACGCTGATGCTCTGCGAAGGCGTCGCCAACGACTGGAGCGTGTTGCACCTGCGCGACGTCCTCGACGCGCCCGCCGCCACCGCGGCCCTCGCCTACGGAGCCTTCGCCACCGCCATGACGGTGGGCAGGCTGCTCGCCGACCGGGTGGCCGCCCGCTTCGGCCCGGTCGCCATCCTCCGCTACGGCGCGGGCGTGGCCGCGGTCGGTCTCACCGTGGCCGCGCTCTCCCCGTGGATTCCGATGGCCCTGATCGGCTGGACCGTGTTCGGCGCGGGCCTCTCCGGCTGCATACCGCAGCTCTTCAGTGCCGCGGGCCACGCTGACCGGGACGCGGCGGGCGCCAACGTCTCGCGCGTCGCGGGGCTCGGCTACCTCGGCATGCTGGCGGGCCCCGCCGTCATCGGACCGCTGACCCACTTCATCCCGCTCAACCTGACGTTCCTCCTGCCGGTGGCGTTCTGCGTGGTCGCCGTCTGCGCGGCGGGTGTCGTGCGCCCGAGCCGGGCGCCGAGCGACGTCACGCCCGCCGTGCGATCGTGACGATCTCGCGGCTCTCGGCGGTGACAGGGCCGCGCTCCCAGTCCCCGTACTGGGCCTCGACGGTGAATCCCGCATCGGCGAGGAAGCCCCCGAGGGCCGCGACGTCGAGGAAGCGCAGGCTCGTGCGGTCGACCCGCAGCACGCTGCCGTCGGGGGTGCCGACGGACTCGGTGAACGTCACCACGTCCCCGGCCACCTCCTGCACCTCGTGCCACACCCGCACGGCGTGCCCGGCCCCGTCCACGAGGTCCCGTGCGTGCGACGGATTCCACTGCTCCCAGGCGCAGGCCTGCGGATGGCGGGTGTCTAAGGAGAAGCGTCCGCCGCCACGCCGTGCACCCACTCGACGTCCGCGCGCCGACGCGCCCGGTCGAGCATGGCGGCGGACGGGTCGAGGCCGACGAGCCGTCCCGCGTGCCCACGCGCGCGTGCCTGGTGCAGCATGACGCCGGTTCCGCAGCCCACGTCGAGGGCGGCGTCGGCCCGCATGACGAGGCCGTTGTAGAAGGCGTCGGAGTAATGGCGGGTGCCGTCCCACGGGTTGAGGAGGTCGTAGAGGGCGGCGGTGTCGGCGTCGGAGTACATCCGGCCAGTGTGGGCGACCGTTCCGGCCGATCGTTCGCCGGGCCCTGAGAGGCGTGGGCCCCGGAGCGGTGGCGTCAGGCCTCCTGTCCGGGGCGGAAAACCTCAGCCAGCGGCTTGATCGCACTCTTGTGCGTAACATCACGCACACATAGCGTGACGATCGTTCTCATCCCATTGCCATGCATTCGCGGGAGGATGCTGCGTCATGCCCGAAAAGTCTGAGTACGTCGAGCCCATCGAGCCCTCGGCCGCCGTCGCCGCGGCGAATCGCAAGGCTGCCGAGGCGGCCAACGCCGCCGACGAGAAGGACGGCAAGGACTTCGCCGATGCCAGCAGGTTCCAGATCGCCCCGCCCGACGTCCCGGTGATCATGTCCCGCAAGAACCCGGAGAAGGTGGTCTGGGACTTCACCGCCTACGAGTTCCTGGAGCCGGACACGCGCACGGAGATGGCGACGGTCAACGGCAGCCTGCACCGGCAGGGCGAACTGACCGCCATTTCCGGGCTGTTCCAGGTCACGTCCTGTCGCGAATACCGCGTCTACCAGGTTCGCGGCTACGACCTGTCCAACATGACGATCATCGAGCACGACTCGGGTCTGGTCATCATCGATCCGCTCGCCTGCTACGAGACCGCACGGGCCGCCTTACAGCTGTTCCGGGACAAGACGGAGCTGACCAAGGAGCAGCGGCCCGTCAAGGGGCTGGTCTACACCCACTGCCACGTCGACCACTTCGGCGGCGCCCGCGGCGTCTTCGCCGAGCTGGGCGATCCGCTGGAGCCGGGGGTCCCGGTCGTCGCGCCGGACGGCTTCCTGGAGCACGCGATCAGCGAGAACGTCTACGCGGGTCCGGCCATGGCGCGGCGCGCGCAGTACATGTACGCGGCGCAGCTGGACAAGGGCCCCACGGGGCAGGTCGGTTCGGGCCTGGGCCTGACGATCTCCACGGGTGAGGTGACGCTCGTTCCGCCGACCGTCTACATCGGCGGGCCGGAGCACCAGCCGGTCGCCAAGAACTCCTGGAAGAGCTCGTACGTCATCCCCTGGCGGCCGGGTCTGTACGCCTACGAAGGGTTCGGCTTCCCGCTGGTCCTCCAGCTCACGCCGGGCACCGAGGCCCCGGCGGAGATGAACATCTACCTCCCGGACGCCAGGACACTGTGCATCGCGGAGAACGCCACGCACACCATGCACAACATCCTCAGCCTGCGCGGCGCGCAGGTCCGGGACGCGCACGCCTGGTCCAAGTACCTCACCGAGGCGATCCAGACCTTCGGCAAGGAGACCGACGTCCTGTTCGCCTCGCACCACTGGCCGATGTGGGCCGAGGTGGAGAACGAGGAGCCGGGCGAGAAGGTGTCCAACAAGCGCATCCTCGAATTCCTGAACAAGCAGCGCGACATGTACGGCTACCTCAACGACCAGTCGCTGCGCATGATCAACGCCGGTTACACCGGCATCGAGATCTCCGACCGGCTCGAAGCCCTCCCGGAGGGCCTGCGCGACCACTGGTACAACCAGGGCTACTACGGCTCGATGAGCCACAACCTCAAGGCGGTCTACCAGCGCTACATGGGTTGGTACGACGGCAACCCGGCCCACCTGTGGGAGCTGCCGCCCGCTCAGGCGGGAGCGGCCTACGTGGCGGCGATGGGGGGCGCGGAGGCCGTGGTCGACGCGGCCCAGCTCGCTTATGACAGCGACACCTCGGGAGGCTTCCGCTGGGCCGCCGAGCTGCTCAACCACGTCATCTTCGCGGCCGCGGCCGAAGACGGCAGCCCGCTGGCCGAGCCGCAGGTCACCCGGGCGAAGGAGCTGCAGGCCAAGGTCTTCACCCAGCTCGGCTACGGCAGCGAGAACGGCACCTGGCGCAACGCCTACCTCACCGGCGCCCAGGAGGTCGTGGACGGCCCGCAGCCGCTGATCACCAGCCAGACGTCCGCCGACCTGATCCGCAGCACCACGTTGGACCAGTACTTCTCCGCGCTCGCCCGGAGCGTGGACGGGCCGACGGCCGCCGAGCAGTACCGCGAGCCGATCGCGCTCAACTGGGTCTTCACCGACGAGAACGGCGTGGCGACCGGCGACACGTGCACCACGACGCTCCGCAACGGCGTGCTGGTCTTCGTCGAGGGCGGTGACCGCTTCGTCGAGGCGCCCGCGGCGACCATCAAGCTGACCCGCCGGGCGCTCGACGAACTGGCCGAGTCCCCCGGCTTCAAGGAGAACTTCAACAAGGCGGTGCAGGACAAGAAGATCGCCCTGGAGGGCGACAAGGCCCAGGCGGCGACCGACGCCGTCTTCGGCACGCTGACCCTCCCCGACCCGAAGTTCCCCATCGTCACCCCGCACCAGCCGAACTGACCGGCGCTACCTCGTCCCGGCCCGGCTGCCGATGACCGGGGAGCCGGGCCCGCCGCTCCGCTGGGCGCGGATCAGATCCGCGTAGTGGCGCCCGCTGTCCTTGACCGTGCGGCGCTGCGTCGCGTAGTCGACGTGGACGAGTCCGAAGCGCTTGTCGTAGCCGTACGCCCACTCGAAGTTGTCGAGGAGGGACCAGGCGAAGTAGCCCGCCAGCGGGGCGCCGCGGTCGGTGGCACGGGCGCAGGCCGCCAGGTGTTCGTGGAGGTAGCGGGTGCGCTCCGCGTCGTCGATCGTGCCGTCGGCGCGGACCACGTCGGGATACGAGGAGCCGTTCTCCGTGACGTACAGCTCGCGCGCCCCGTACTCCTCGGTGAGGCGCATCAGGAGGGTCTCGATGCCGGACGCGTCGATCTCCCAGTCCATGCCGGTGCGCGGGACGTCGGGCCGGTGGATCTGGCGGGCGAAGGGGGCCGGGCCCGTCGGGTCGTCGGTGACGACGGCGGGGAAGTAGTAGTTGAGGCCCAGCCAGTCCAGGGGCTGGGCGATGGTCGCCAAGTCGCCCGCCCGCTCCGGGAGTTCCACGCCGTAGACCTCCCGCATGTCCGCGGGGAAGCCGAGCCCGTGCAGTGGGTCGAGCCACCAGCGGTTGGTGTGGCCGTCCGCGCGCCGGGCCGCGGCGACGTCCTCGGGGCGGTCGGAGGCGGGCCGCACCGGCGAGAGGTTGTTGACGACGCCGACCCGCGCGCCGGGCGCCGCGGCGCGGATCGCCTGGGTGGCCAGGCCGTGGCCGAGGAGCAGGTGGTAGGAGGCACGCACGGCGGCGGTGAGGTCGGTGAGGCCCGGCGCCATGCGGCCCTCCAGGTGGCCGATCCACGCCGAGCACAGCGGTTCGTTGAGCGTGGCCCAGTGGCGCACCCGGTCGCCGAGGCGCTCGGCGACGATCGATGCGTAGGCCGCGAAGTGCTCGGCGGTCGCCCGCTCGGGCCAGCCCCCGCGGTCCTGCAGCGCCTGCGGCAGATCCCAGTGGTAGGCGGTCGCGTTCGGGGTGATGCCCGCGTCGAGCAGGGCGTCGACCAGCCGGTCGTAGAAGTCGAGACCGGCCGCGTTCACCGCCCCCGAGCCGTCGGGGGCGATGCGCGGCCAGGCGATCGAGAAGCGGTAGGAGTCGACGCCGAGCTCCCGCATCAGCGCGATGTCCTCGGGCCAGCGGTGGTAGTGGTCGCAGGCGATGTCGCCGGTGTCGTCGCCGTCGACGCGGCCCGGTGTGTGCGCGAACGTGTCCCAGATGGAGGGCGCGCGCCCGTCCTCGTCGACGGCTCCCTCGATCTGGTACGCGGAGGTGGCCACGCCCCACACGAAGTCCCGGGGGAGTGCGGAGAGGTCCATGGCTGAGGGGTGGATCACGGAAGTCCTTTCGGGGGTGGGTGCTTGACGGCTCGCGCCGGTCATTTGACGGCGCCCGCTGTGAGTCCGGCGACGAGATAGCGCTGCAGGAGCAGGAAGCCCGCGACGACGGGCACGCTGACGACGAGCGAGGCGGCCATGACCTGGTTCCAGTACACGTCGTTCTGGGTGGCGTAGCCCTGCAGGCCGACGGCGAGCGTGCGCGTGGTGTCGTTGGTCAGCACGGAGGCGAAGAGCACTTCGCCCCACGCGGTCATGAAGGCGTAGACGGCGACCGCGACGATGCCGGGGATCGCGGCGGGCACCACGACGCGGAAGAGCGCGCCGAGCGGCCCGCATCCGTCGACGAGTGCCGCCTCGTCCAGTTCCCTGGGCACCGAGTCGAAGTATCCGATCAGCATCCAGATGGAGAATGGCAGCGAGAAGGTGAGATAGGTGAGGATGAGCCCGGCGCGCGAGCCGAACAGGGCGATGCCCGTGGCGTTGCCGAGATTGACGTAGATCAGGAAGAGCGGCAGCAGGAACAGGATGCCGGGGAACATCTGCGTGGACAGGACGGTCACGGTGAAGACGCGCTTGCCGCGGAACGTGTAGCGGCTGACCGCGTACGCGGCGAACACCGCGATGACCACCGAGCAGACGGTCGCCGCGCCCGCCACGATCAGCGAGTTCATGAAGTAGTCCGCGAGCGGGACGGTCGTCCAGATGTCGAGGTAGGGGCGGACGGTGAAGCCGCTGGGCAGCCAGTGGAACGACCCCGACACGTCCTCCAGCGGCTTCAGGGAGCTGCTGATCATCACGTACACCGGAAGCAGGACGAACCCGGTGAGCAGCGTCAGGAAGATCCGCCGCGTCCACAGGAACGAACGCGGCGCGGCCATCGGGGAGCGGCCCGCCCGCACCGTTGATCGGCTAGACATCGGCGCTCCTCCGCCCTCGCGAGGTCACGAGCAGGTAGCCCGCGGTCACCAGGAGCAGGAAGAGCAGCAGCAGGACCGACATCGCCGAGCCCGCGCCGAAGTTCCAGGTGACGAACGAGGACTGGTAGATGTGGATCGAGATGAGGTCCGCGGCCTCGGGGGCGGCCTTGCCGAACAGCACGTACGGCGTGTTGAAGTCGTTGAACGTCCACAGGAACAGAACCAGGACGAGCACCTGGTTGACCGGGCGCAGCGAAGGCAGCGTGATCCGGCGCAGCTGCTGCCAGATTCCCGCGCCGTCGATGGCGGCCGCCTCGTACAGCTCCTTGGGGATGTTCTGCAGGCCGGCCATGACGATGAGGAAGGCGAACGGCCAGCCCTTCCACACCGACACGGTCAGGAGCGCGACGAAGCTGTTGTCGCCGATCAGCCAGAACGGCCGGGTGTCGGTGAGGCCGAGCTGGTCGTGCAGGACGTGGTTGATCAGTCCCGTGTCGCGCTGGAACATGAACGACCAGGTGATCACGGCCGCGTACACCGGAAGCGCGTACGGCGTCAGGAAGACGGCCCGCAGCAGGCCGCGGCCCCGGAAGTTCTCCTGCATGAACACCGCGGCGGCCGTGCCGATCAGCCAGCACAGGCCCACGGAAAGCACCGTGAACACGACGGTGACGGCGAAGGAGTGCAGCAGGGCCTCGCCGACCGGTGCGTCGAAGTCGACCGCCGTCGCGTAGTTGTCCAGGCCCGTCCAGGGCGCCGCGCCCCAGTCGCGGACGAAGAACTGGGTGAGCTCCTTGAAGCTCATGAAGATGCCGACGGCCATCGGCACGAGGTGGACGAGCAGTTCGAGCAGGAGCGCGGGAAGCAGCAGGAGATAGGGGAGCGAGAGGCGGCGCAGGCGCGCGGGGAGCCGGTCGCGCAGCGTGCGCCCGGGCGTGGGCGGGCCCGCCTTCGTGCCCTCGCCTTCCGTGCCGTCGCGCGGTCCGCGCGGTGAGGTCAGCGTGGTCATCAGGCGGCGCTCAGCTCTTCGGCATCTGCTGCTGGGCCTTGGACAGTTCGGCCTTCACCGAGTCCGTGGTCACGCCCCTGCCCGCCGCCGCGTCCGCGAAGAGCTTCTTGATCGCGGTGCCCACCGACGTCTCGAACTGCGACTCGTCGGGGACCTGAGGCAGCGGCGCCGCGCTCTTGAGGAGCGTGTCCCGCAGTACGGCGGTGTCGGCCCGGTCGAACGCCGCGTCCCGCTGCGCCGCCCTGACCGGCGGGATCGATCCGTACGCCTTGTTGAGGTGCGCCTGCTCGGTGTCGCTCGTCATGAACTTGACGAACTTCCGCGCGCCGTCGATGTTGTCGGTGTTCTTGAAGACGGCCAGATTGATGCCCGCCACCATCGAGTTGACCTTCTCGCCCGCGCCCGGAAGGCCGGACGCCACGGGCACGGGGGCCACCCCCCACTCGTCCGGCTTCATGCCCTGCGCCTCGAACGTGGTCGCCGCAGCCTGCCAGAGTACCATCGCCGTCCTGCCCCGCGCGAAGTCCCGCAGCGACTGGTTCTGCGCGTACTCGGCGTTGCCCGGCGCGATGATCTTGTCCTTGGCCATGAAGTCGACGTATTGCTTCACGGCCGCGACGGCGCCGTCGGAGGTGAACGTCGGCTTCCCGTCCGCGTCGAAGAAGTCGGCGCCGTGCTGTTTGCCGAGCGCGAAGGCCTGGTGGATGTTATTGACCAGGTTCGAACCCTCGGCGCCGAGCGCCCACTTGCCGCCCTTGGACAGCTTCTTGCCGTCGGCGACCAGCTCGTCCCAGGTGGCCGGGGGCCCGTCGATCCCGGCGTCCTCGAACATCGCCTTGTTGTAGTAGAGCGCGTACGACAGTGAGTACAGCGGCACCGCCGCAGGATCCTTGCCGGTGGCGCCCGTCGACCCCAGCGCGGCGGGGACGAACCTGTCACGGCCGCCGATCGCCGCGAAGTTCTTCGCGTCCCACGGCAGCAGCGCGCCGGTGGCCTGGAGCGAGGACGACCAGCTGTTGCCGATGTTCAGGACGTCGGGGCCCTGCCCCGACGTGGTCGCCGCCAGGATCCGGTTGAGCAGGTCGGACCAGGGGATCACCTCGAGTTTGACCTCGATGCCCGTCTGCTCCTCGAACTTCTTCAGCTCGGGCGTCAGGATCTTCTTGTCCGCGGCGAGGTTCGGCCCCTGGTTGGACGCCCAGTAGGTGAGGGTCTTGGTCGACGCGTTGCTGCCCTCGCCACCCGCGCTGCTCCCGCCGCCGCACGCCGCGGCGGTGCCGGTGAGGGCGGTGACGGTGAGGAGGGCGGCAGCGGCTCGGATTCTGCGCATGACGGATCCGTACCTTTCGTGGTGTTCGACTCTTGATGATCGACACGGGTGATCAACGGACTTATGGGCGCGCCGAGTTCAGCGCCTGAACGAATTCACGACTTAATTTAGGACGTGAGTTAAAACCTGAGGGATAGTCGCGTCAAGGGGTCGCGCACGGGTATGTTGCGGACCGGAGGGGAGTTCACATGGTTGAACGGGGCAGTCGGACGGTGCGCGACCTGCGGGTGGGCAATCGCGCCACGGTGCTGCGGCGGCTGTACTTCGGCGGGCCGATGAGCCGTCAGGCGCTCGGCCCCGCGACCGGACTCAGTTCGGGATCCGTGAGCAACGTCGTCGCCGAACTCGCCGCGGACGGCCTCCTGGAGGAGGCGGGCGTCGTCGAGTCCGACGGCGGCCGCCCGCGCACGCTCCTGCGCGTCGCCCCGTCCCGCGGCCGCCTCATCGGCGTCGACGTGGGGGAGACGCGGGTGCGCGTGGAGGCGTTCGACCTGGCGCTCACCGAACTGGCCCGTACCGAGCGGCCGTTGACGGACTCGGGCCACGATGTGGAACTGATCGTGCGTCACATTCGGGACGGGATCGCGGAGGTGGGCGGCGGCTCACCGGATGGCGGGGCGCCGGGCAGCGGCTCGGCCGGTGGCGGCGAGCTGATCGGCGTGGGCGTGGGCGTGCCGGGGATCGTCGACCGGGACGCGTCGGGCGCCACGGTGGTGCACGGTCAGACCATCGGCTGGGACGCCGTCCCGCTGGAGGCGATGCTGCGCGAGGCCGTCGAACTCCCCCCGGACACGGCCTACTTCGTCGACAACGGCGCACGGGCGCTCGGTCAGGCGGAGATGTGGTTCGGCGGCGGGCGCGGCGCGCGGGACGCGGCGATCGTCCTGTTCGGCTCGGGCGTGGGTGCGTGCGTCGTGGCCGACGGCGTCATCCACGGCGGTGCGCGCGGTGGCCCTGCGGAGTGGGGCCACCTCACCGTGAGCGTCCGTGGCCGCAGGTGCCGCTGCGGAGCCCGTGGCTGCCTGGAGGCGTACGCGGGGGCCGAGGCCCTGCTGGAGCGATGGCAGGAAGCCGGTGGTCAACTGCCCCCGGGCGCCGACGAGGAGACAGGCGTGAGCGCCCTGCTCGCCGCCGCGCATCCGCGGGACGGGAGTACGCCCGACCCCGTCGCGCTGGCCGTGCTCGACGAGACCGCCGAGTACCTGGGCGCGGGCATCTCCGACCTCGTCAACCTCTTCGGTCCCGAACGCGTCCTGGTCGGCGGCTGGGCGGGCCTCCAGCTCGGCCCGCGTCTGCTGCCCGCCGTACGGGAGTACGCCGACGCGTACGCCCTGCGCCACCCCGCCGCCCGCGTCACCATCGACCTCGGCCAACTCGGCCCGGACGCGGTCACGGTGGGCGCGGCGACACTGCCCCTCGCGGACTTCTTCAGCCGTGGCGGACGCCGGGCGACACCGTCCCGCACGGAGTCGGCGACAGCGGCGGTGCCCGACTGGCAGACGGTCCTGGAGGGGCGGGGAGCGCAGGGAGCGAGGTGAGCGCGGTTCGCCGGGCGGCGTGTCACCCGACGCCGTGGTCCTCCGGCTGACGCCGCCGGGTGATCAGCCAGGTGCCGCCGACTATCAGCAGGGCGAAGACCGCGAGGCCCACGCCCTGCGCGGCCAGTGGCAGTTGAGCAGGCAGGATGGGTTGGCGCGGGAGCGGTCATGGGTGCAGGTCCGGGTGTCGGGCGGATGGCGACGGCCCCTCCTCGATGTCCGCGATCAGCTGATGGATGAGAGCGGCACCGGGCGGCCCGGCCACCGTGACGACGGCCGGGAGGCCGTTACCGGTCGCCGTCGTGCCGTCCGCCTCGCCCGTCGCGGTGGTCCTGGCGGCCTTGGCGGCGCCCGCCACCCCGTTCGCCCCGGCGAGCGCCTTGTGCGCCCTGCGCCAGGCGCGGCTGCGGCGCCCGCGCAGATGGTCGACGAGCGCCTGCGCGTACTGCGTCATGGACCGCGTCCATAAGTCGTGCCGGGGCTGCGGGCCCGCCGACGCGCGACGGATGCTGCGCCGGGCGGCTGCGGGGCTGACCCTCGCTTGTGCCACGGCGAGGAGCGCCCAGCTGACGGCGGCGGGCGGGCCGTGCTCCGCGTGCACGGGAATGATGTCGGCGGCCTCCCGCAAGTGGGCGATGGCCCGCTCCGTCCTGCCCTCCTCCAGGGCGAGCGCGCCGAGTACGTGTGAGACCCGCCCGATCGTGGCGTCGTCCCCCGCGAGTACGCCCACGCGCCAGGCCTGGCCGAGGAGTTCGGCGGCGTCGGGCGCGTCGACGCACACGGCGAGCCAGCCCGCGAGCCACAGCGCCTGACCGCACAGGCGGGTGTCGGCGCGGCCCACCGGCAGCAGCCGCCGCAGGTGCTCGCGCCCCTCGGCGGCCCGGCCGCAGACGGCCCACCAGAACCACAGGTCCACGGCCACGGCGAGCGCCGCGGCCGCTTCGTCGGCACGGTGGGGCTGCCTGGCGAGCGAGGCGTGCAGATTGTCCTCTTCCTCGCGGACGAGCGCCGTGGCCCGTTCGTGCAGGCCCGTGCTCCACAAGTGGTGGGCGCTCGAAGCGATGTTCGCGTACCAGTACAGGTGGCGGCTGACGGCGGCGGCCGTCTCGCCCGCCGACTGGAGCCGTTCGGCGCCGAAGCCGCGGGCCGCCTCCGTCATGCGGTAGCGCGGGGGCAGCACGCCGCCCGGGTCGCGGACGGGCGTCAGGACGGAGGCGAGCACGAGGCGGGCCAGACAGACCGGCACCTCCTCGGCGCCGAGGCCGCCGCCCGAGCACACGAACACGGCGGCGTCCTCGTCGAAGTCCCCTGCGAAGACGCTGAGCCGCGCCCAAGTGGTGCGCTCCGTCGGCTCGCAGAGGGCGTATCCCGCACCCACGGCGGCCCGCAGCGACCGGTGCCTGCGCAGCGCCGCGTCCGGCACGCCGAGCCACCCCTGCCCGGCGTCCAGCATCCGCACGAGCTGCACCATCGAGTACTCGGCGACCTGCGCGGCCGCCAACTCGATGGCCAAGGGGACGCCTTCGAGGCGGCGGCAGATGTGGAGGGCGATACGGAGCTCGTCGTCGGAGGGCTCGCCGCTGTCGGGCAGAGCGCGATGGTCTCCGGCCAGCGGCGCCGTGTGATGGCGGGCAGGGAGCTCCGCGTCCGTGGCTCCGTGGATGGGAGGGGCCGCGTCCGCGCCCGGGGCGGATTTCGTGTTCGCGGGTACGACGGGTGCCGCGTCGGCGCGGGCAGGCTCCGGGCCACCGTGCAGGGCAGACGCCGCGTCCGGTCGTACGACAGGCTCCGCATCGCGGCGCGGAGACTCGTCGGCGTCGGTGAGCGGCGGTGCCGAGGGGCGGGGCGCCTGTAGTCGTGCATCCGCGCCGCCCGCGACGGGCAGCCGCTCGCCGTGGCGCATCGGCGATTCGGTGTCGTGTTCCGGCGGTGCGTCCGAGGAGCCGTGCGTCGGTGTTTGTCCGGCCTCGCGTCCCCGCGCCCCCGGTGCGTCCCGTTGGCCGCCGGGCGTCGGCGGTTCGGTGCCGTGGGCTGGCGGGTCCGAGGTCCCGTGCGTCGGTGTTTGCCCGGTCCTGTGCCTCGGCAGTTCGGGGGCGTGCTGTTCGCCGTCGCGCATCAGTGATTCGGTGTCGTGTTCCAGCGGTGCGTCCGAGGAGCCGTGCGTCGGTGTTTGTCCGGCCTCGCGTCCCCGCGCCCCCGGTGCGTCCCGTTGGCCGCCGGGCGTCGGCGGTTCGGTGCCGTGGGCTGGCGGGTCCGAGGTCCCGTGCGTCGGTGTTTGCCCGGTCCTGTGCCTCGGCAGTTCGGGGGCGTGCTGTTCGCCGTCGCGCATCAGTGATTCGGTGTCGTGTTCCAGCGGTGCGTCCGAGGAGCCGTGCGTCGGTGTTTGTCCGGCCTCGCGTCCCCGCGCCCCCGGTGCGTCCCGTTGGCCGCCGGGCGTCGGCGGTTCGGTGCCGTGGGCTGGCGGGTCCGAGGTCCCGTCCGCCGACGTTTGCCCGGTCCCGTGCTCCGGCAGTTCGGGGGCGTGCTGTTCGCCGTCGCGCATCGGCGATCCGGTGCTTTGCTCCACCAGCCTCTCCGAGGTCCCGTCCGTCGGCGTTTGCCCGGCCCCGTGCTCCGGCAGTTCCGGGGCGTGCTGTTCGCCCCCGCGCATCGGCGATTCGGCGCCGTGCTCCACCGGCGCCCCCGAGGAGCCGTCCGTCTGATCGCCTCCCCGCGCCCCCGCCGCAGGCCCCTTCCGCCCCCGTTTGCCGGGGATGGCCCACGCCGCCCGCCCCCGTCGGGCGCGCGCCACCGCGCCGCGCAGTCGCAACACTCCCGCGTC
Source organism: Streptomyces kanamyceticus (assembly GCF_008704495.1). Classification (NCBI taxonomy): domain Bacteria; kingdom Bacillati; phylum Actinomycetota; class Actinomycetes; order Kitasatosporales; family Streptomycetaceae; genus Streptomyces; species Streptomyces kanamyceticus. Next base: position 137,216 of record NZ_CP023699.1, on the reverse strand, counting down.
GCCGTCACCCGGCACCTCCGCCGCCCCGGTGGAAGCCGCCCGCCGACCCGCCGACGCGGCCCGTACCCGGTCCAGGAACAGCGCGACCGCGGGGGCCAGCTCCGCGTCGTCGGACCCGGACGGTGTGACGGCGAGTGGGCCAAGGCGTAGGACCGCCTCGTCGCCGAGGCCGAGTGGATGGCGGCCCGCCGCGAGGATCCGTACGCCCGGAGCGCCTTCGAGGAGCGCGTGCACCAGGTGGACGCAGTCGGCGCGCACCGGGTCGAAGTCGTCGAGCACCACCAGCATCCGACGCGACCGCAACCGTGCCACCAGGTCCGTGACGCCGACCGCGGCGCCGGTGCCCTCGGCCGCCGCGTCCAGCGCCTCGGCCACCGTTTGCGCGACCGTCCTGCGCCGCGCGGGCCCGCCGTCCCACCAGCGCACCCGCACCACGCCGTCCGGGAGCGAGCCGCCGACCGCGGCGGCCGCGTGCGCGGCGAGGAGGCTCTTGCCGACTCCCGCGCCACCCACCACCGTGACCAGGCGGCGCTGCGCGAGAAGCCTGCGCAGGGTTCCTAGTTCCTCGGTTCGTCCGACCAAGATCCGCTCGGCCAGGGACCGCCCGGTCAGGGGGCGCTCCACCGGATCGCCCCTCCTCGGCCCCGAGCGCCCCCGCCGGGCATCGCCCGTCCCGTCACCCCGTACTCGCACGCCGCTCCACTCCCACTCGCGTCCTTCACCGCCGCGAGCCTCGCTGCCCGCCCCGTGCCACGGTCGCCGTGCAGAATCGTCACTGCACCCGTTTCGACAGATCGTCTAACTCTCCGTCGACATCAGGGGTAGTGAAGCGCCGGGCGAATCATGCGGGGCAGCTAACCGTCGTAACCCTGTACGAGCACCCCGGCGGGAGACGCGTGCCGCGCCAGTCAGGTGGATCACCGCCCAGCGCGTCCTGCCAGACGTGACCGACGCAGCCCCGGACTCCGCGAGAGCCGCCACCGCCCCTGCCCCCGAGACGCCCGAACGCCTGCCCGCGAGGGAGACCTGGCGCGCCCTGTACCGCCACTTCCGGCCGCACCGCGGGGCCGTGGCCCTGGGCGCTCTCTTCACGCTGATCGGCGCGGCGTCGGGGCTCGCCCAGCCGCTGGCGGCCAAATCGCTCGTGGAACGGCTCGGCACCGACGAATCGATCACCGGCATCCTGCTGCTCCTCACCGGGCTCGTACTGCTCGGCACCGCGATCGAATCCGTCGGCGCCTACGTCCTGGAACGCACTGCCGAGTCCGTGGTGCTCGCGGCCCGGCGCACCCTCATCGGGCGGCTGCTGCGGCTGCGCCTCTCGGAGGTGGAGCGCACCCAGCCGGGCGACCTGATGTCCCGGGTCACCTCGGACACGACGCTGCTGCGCGCGGTGACCACCCAGTCCGTGGTGTCCGCGGCCACCGGCGGGTTCACCTTCATGGCGACGGTCGTGATGATGGCGCTGATGGACCCGGTCCTGCTCGGCGTCACGCTGGGCGTGATCGTGCTCATCGGCGGCGCGACGGCCCTGGTCATGCCGAAGATCGCGCAGGCGACACAGCGCGCCCAGGAGGCGGTCGGCACGATCTCGACCGCGTTGGAGAGGGCGTTCGGCGCCTTCCGCACCCTCAAGGCGTCCGGTGCCGAACGGCGCGAGGCGGCCGCCGTGCGGCAGGCCGCCCAGGAGGCGTGGCGGCACGGCGTGCGGTCGGCCAAGTGGCAGTCGGTGGCGTGGAGCTCGGTCGGACTCTCCGTACAGGTGTCGTTCCTCGCGGTGCTCGGCATCGGCGGCGCGCGGGTCGCGTCCGGCGCCATCTCCATCGCGACGCTGGTGGCCTTCCTGCTCTACCTCTTCTACCTGATCGACCCGGTCTCGCGCCTGGTCGAGGCGGCGTCGCAGTACCAGGTGGGCTCGGCGGCCGTCGCCCGGATCGTGCAGGCGGAGCGGCTGGAGACGGAGGAGGTGGACGGCCCCGACGCGAGGGAGTCGACTGAACCGGGCGCCGCCCGGCCCTCCGCCGCTTCCGTCGCCTTCGAGGACGTGCGATTCCGCTACCGCGAGGACCTTCCGTACGTCCATCACGGCGTGAGCTTCGACGTGCCGGGGCCCGGCATGACCGCGTTCGTCGGCCCCTCCGGTGCGGGCAAGACCACCGTGTTCGGGCTGATCGAGCGGTTCTACGACGCGTCGGGCGGCCGCGTCCTGGTCGACGGCAAGGACGTCCAGGAGTGGCCGCTCGCCGAACTCCGGTCCGCCATCGGGTACGTCGAGCAGGACGCGCCCGTCCTCGCGGGCACGCTGCGCGAGAACCTGCTCTTCGGGGCGCCGGGTGCCACCGATGACGACATCGACGACGTTCTCGTACGCGCCCGTCTCGACGCCGTGGTACGGCGGCTGCCCGAGGGCCTGGACACGGTCGTCGGACACCGGGGCTCCAAGCTGTCCGGTGGCGAGCGGCAGCGGGTGGCGATCGCCAGGGCGCTGCTGAGGAAGCCGCGGCTGCTCCTGCTCGACGAGGCGACCTCGCAGCTCGACGCGGTCAACGAACTGGCCCTACGTGACGTGGTGGCCGAGGTCGCCCGTGAGGTGACGGTCCTCGTGGTGGCGCACCGGCTTTCGACGGTGACGCTGGCCGACCGGATCGTGGTGATGGACGCGGGCGGCGTCCGCGCGACCGGCACGCACGCCGAACTGGTGGCGGGGGACCCGCTGTACGGGGAGCTGGCGGCGACACAGTTCCTCGCGACATCGGCGGGGGTGTCGGCGACGTGAGCCGGTCCATGGGCCCCGGTGCGGGTCAGGAGCCGAGTGGGACCCCGGGCCACTCCGCGTACCGCACCTTCTCCGCGGTCCTCAACAGCCCCTGGTTCGTGCCCAGTAGCCTGCAATCGGTGGTCTATCGTGACGCCATGACGCGTCCGACCCCGAGTGCGGTCCACGACCGCTACGCCGCCCGCATCCTCGACCAGACCGCCCTGCTGACCTCGGCGGTGGCCGGTGCCGACCGTGCCGCTCCCGTGCCGGGGTGCCCCGGCTGGACCCTCGCCCATCTGCTGCGCCACGTCGGCGGCGCGCACCGCTGGGCCGAGACGATCGTGCGGACCCGGGCCACCGGGCCCGTCTCCGACGACCAGGTCAACGATGTGACGCCCGACGAGGGCGACGACCTCGCCACGCTGTCGCACTGGCTGACGGAAGGGGCCGAGCTCTTCGCGGACACGCTGCGCGCCACGGACCCGGACGTCCCTGTCTGGACCGTGGCGCCGGGCGGGACGCCGGAGTTCTGGGCGCGCCGGATGACGTTCGAGACCGTCGTGCACCGCTTCGACGCGACCGCCGCCGTCGGCGCGAAATACACGCTGGACGCGGAGGTCGCCGTCGACGGCCTTGACGAGTGGATCGAGTTCAGCACCCTGCCGCAGGCGTACGAGTCGGCGGAGGTGCGGCGCGCGCTGATCGGGCCCGACCGCGGACTCCACTTCCACGCCACCGATGCTCCCGAGGACACGGGGGAGTGGCTGATCGACCTCACCGGCGAGCCGTTCGCCTGGCGCCACGCCCACGGCAAGGCGACCACCGCCGTACGCGGTCCGCTCACGGACCTGCTGCTCCTGCTCTACCAGCGCCGTTCGCCGGTCGCGGCCGACGGGATCGAAGTCCTGGGCGACCAGGACCTGTTCGGCGACTGGCTGACCGGTGCGGGGCACTGGCTGCGCAAATGACGTAGGGCGTGCCTCGTCCCACCCTCTCCCCGTGCGGTGTGCTTCCTAGGGGGTGGCTGACGCGGTCGCGTCCCAGCGGATCAGGGTGGCTCCGATGGACATGCCGCCGCCGAAGGCGGCGAGCAGGAGCGTGTCGCCGTCGCCGAACGATCCTTCGCGCCGCGCCGTGTCCAGGGCCAGCGGCACGGAGGCCGCACCCGTGTTGGCGTGTTCGGCCACCGTCAGATGGGCCCGTGCGCGGGGCAGGCCGAGGCGGGGGAGCACGTCGGCCAGCATGGCTCCGTTGGCCTGATGCGGTACGAAGTGGTCCACGGCGGCGGGGTCCGTGCCGCACGTGAGGAGCAACCGGTCTATGGCGGCGGGGAGTTCGTCCGTGACGAACTCCCGTACGGCGCGCCCCTGCATCTGGAAGAAGTGGTCACCCGACGCGAGGGTCTTCTCGGATGCGGGCAGGCGGCTGCCGCCGGCCGGGACCTTGATCATGTCGTGATGGCGCCCGAAGGTGGCGAGGTCCGACCCGATGATGCCGTGCCCCGCACGCACCGGGCCGAGCACCACCGCTCCCGCGCCGTCACCGAACAGTACGGCTGTGCGCCGATCGGACGGGTCGATGATGCGCGAGTACACGTCCGCGCCCACCACGAGCCCGAACCGCGGGGCCCCCGCCGGATCGGCTGCGAGCAGGCGGGCCACGGTGACCAGCGCGAAGACGAATCCGCTGCACACGGCGTTGATGTCGAACGCGGCCGCTCCGACGGCGCCGATGCGGTGCTGCACCAGGCTCGCGGTGGCGGGCTGAGGGTGGTCGGGCGTCGATGTCGCCACCACGATCCAGCCGAGTTGGCCGGCGGTGACGTCGGCGTCGGCGAGGGCGGCCCGGGCCGCGGCGACGGCCAGGTCGGACGTCGCCTCGTGGTCGGCGGCGTACCGGCGTTCCCGTATGCCGGTCTTGCGGACTATCCACTCCGCGGTCACGCCGGCCCGTTCGGCGACGAGTCCATTGGACACTTTGTCGACCGGGAGGAATGAACCGGTGCCGCGAATTCCGGTAGTGAATGCTTCCTGTTGGGCGGTCACGATCTTCTCCTGGTCGCTCGTCCGTGTGGAGGCCTCTCGACGCTAGGAAGGTTGATCGACCCGTGGGAACCCCTAACGGCCGGTCCGACCCCCCTTACCGGCGTCCGGCAGGACCGCAGTTCGATGGCCACTCCCCCTATGCGTCCGCGATGCGTTTCCTTTTCGGTCATTTCATCAATCACGGAGTGTCACGCCGGACGCAGTGGGTGGGCGGGGCCGGGCGCACCGAGCCCTTCTCGATTTTAACGAAAAAGTAGCGCCGTACCTGCTGGGACTGTCGGCGCTTTGCGTGATCCACGGCTCTGACCTGCTGTCTCGCCTGGGGTTTTGATTAGTATATGGGCGATTTTATGAGATCGAAATCGACTGCGTACGGTGATCGCGTGGCGCAAGGTCGATGGTTGACAGGCGCACTACCACAAGGGTTTCATCGGAAGGTGTGGTGCACAGCTGGCGTCGTTGACTAATTAATTGGAAGACTTCGGTAAAGACTCCCCCACGTCACTCCGTAACGCCTGTTGTAGACCATGCGAGGCGCCGGCTGCTTGGCCGGTGGAAGGGTGGGGGGATGCGCGCCGTGGTCAGTCGAAAGTCGGGGGTTGAACTTTCTGATGCTGATCGACAGGGAATCGGAAGTCTTAAGACTTGAGTCTGCCCTGGTTGACTGTGCATCCAATAGAGCAAGAACCATCGTCATCGAAGGTCCTGCGGGCTGCGGGAAAACCGAACTTCTGGAATTCGTCGCAGCGCGCGCCCTGGAAAGCGATGCAGTCGTCCTGAAGGCGACAGGAATACCGTCGGAAAGCAATGAGTCGCTGGGCGTCCTGCGCCAGCTGCTGCTCCTCGGGGCCGGGCTGCCGGCCGAGGTCGAGCAGGAGCTGCACCGGCTCCTGGAAGAGGAGGAGGCGGCCGCCGCCTGTGGCCTGGACGGAGGCCCGGCCTCGGGCGGCCTCCTTGGTCCGGGTGGATCCCTCGCTCCGGGCGGGTTCCTCGGTACGGGGGGCAGCGCGACGTGTGGGCGCGCCGTCCGCATGCGGAGGTTCTGTGCCGCCCTGCACACGGTCGCACGGGACCGGTTGGTGGTGATCTGCGTGGACGATCTCCAGCACCTCGACAACGAGTCCCTCGAGTATCTGCTCCATATCGCGGGCAATTCGCGGTCCACACGGCTGCTGCTGGCTTTCGGTGACGTTCTCTACTATCGGCAGCAGGACGCCGGATACCGCACCGAATTCCTGCGCCAGCCCAACTTCGAACGGATCAGGGTGGATTGCCTCGACCGGTCGGGTACGGCACAGCTCCTCGCGCATCTGCAACCGGACACGCCGGTGTGTGAGGAATTGCTCGACTACGCCTACGGGCTCACGGGAGGCAACCCCCTACTCGTACGCGCCCTGCACGAGGAGGGGCCGATCGCGGATCTCCTCGCCGAGCAGAAGGACTCGGTCGATCCGCTGGTCGGTGAGTCCTTCGCGCACGTGGTGCTGATCTGTCTGGAGCGGAGCGGCCCGATGGCCGGCAAGGTCGCCGACGGCCTCGCCGTGCTCGACGACCTCGCCGCGCACGACCTGCTCACGGAGCTCTGTGAGCTGCCGCACGCCGTCGCGACGAAGGCGATGCGGGCCCTGCGGGCGGCACGCGTGATCGTCGACAGCCGGTTCCGGCATCCGGCGGTGCGCAGAGGCGTTCTGGACGGCATGGCCCCCGAGCACCGGCGACACCTCCATCACCGGGCCGCCGAGCTGTTGCACCGGCAGGGCGCCACGGCGGCCACCGCGGCAGCGCACCTGCTCGCGGCCGGGCACAGTGACGAGGAGTGGGCGGTGACCGTGCTCAGGGACGCCGCCGAGGAGGTGCTCGCCGACGACGTGGACGATCTCGCGGTCGACTTCCTGGACCTGGCGTACCGGCTCTGCGGCGATCCGGTGCAGCGCATCGAGATCAGGGTGCGCACCGCGGTGATCCTCCGGCGCAACCATCCCTCGGCGGCGGAGAAGGTGGCCGAGGGCCTGCTGCGAGCGATCCACGCCGGTGAGGTGCCGACCCGTCAGCTGATGCCGATCGTCGACCTGTTCCTCGTGCACCGCCGTGTCGAGGAGGCGTTCGAGGTCATGACGAAGGCGCGGGCCCTCGCGTACGAGGCAGCTCGGGCCGGAGGCGCGGAGGGCGCCGCGGTCGACACCCGGGTGGGCTCGGACAGCGCCCTCGCCCAGCTCGTGGAGGCGCGTTACCCATGGGCCGAGGGCGGCGTGCTCGGACCGCCCAAGGTGGGCGGCGGCGGATCCTCCGTCGTTCTGACGCCGAACGAGGAGCGCTCGGTCCTCGACCAGCCGTGGAGCCTGTCGCTGGGTCTCAACCGTGACGACTACGTGATCGCCGCTGAAGAGCTCCTGCGGCACACCGTGCTCACGGACGCCACCCTCGAGCCCATCGCCAGCGCCATCAAGTGCCTGCTCTTCTCGGGGAACACCCAGAAGGCGGGCTTCTGGAGCGAGTCGTTCCTGGAGAGCGCGGAGCGACACGGAGCCGACGGCTGGTCCGCCCTGTTCGCCGGGCTGCGGGCCGAAGTCGCCTTCGCCCAGGGCAATCCGGGGTGCGCCCAGAAGTACACGCAGGCCGGAATCGCCCGCATCGTCGAGGGCACGGAGAGCGTACTGGTCAGCGGCCTCATCGCGCTTCAGGTGATGGCGCAGATCGCGCTCGGAGACATCGAGGGCAGCGCGCGCCGACTCAACCAGCCCGTGCCCAGCGCGGTGTACGGCAGCGCCTACGGGCTCGTCTACCGTCGGGCCCGCGGCCACCACCACCTGGCCATCAACCGGCTGGACGCGGCGCTGGAGGACTTCGTGGCCGTGGGCGAGCAGGCCCGACGCTGGGGAGCGGACCAGCCCGCGTGGCTTCCCTGGCGCGGCGACGTCGCCGAAGTGCTGCTGAGGCTGGGGGAGCGCAAGGAGGCGGAACGTCTCGTCACGGAGCAGATCACCCGGGTAGGGGGCAACAACCTGCGCACCCGAGGGATCTCCCACCGCATTCTCGGCGCCGCCGTCGGCAGCGACGAGCGACTGCCGCTCCTCACCCGCGCGGTCGCGCAGCTGCGGCTCGCCGGTGACCGCCTGGAACTGGCCCGTGCCATGTGTGACCTCGGCGACGCGCACAAGCAGCTGGGGGACGGCGACCAGGCGGCGATGGCGGCCAGGCGGGCCTGGGAGCTGGCAACCGAGTGCGGCGCCCAGCCGCTGCGCGCCCGCATCGACCAGGAACACGATGTGAACAGCTGGGGCACCACCGTGTGGAACGCGCCGGTGGACATCCGGGACGCCAAACTGAGCGACTCGGAGAAGAAGGTCGCCGCGCTGGCGGCCCGTGGCTACACCAACCGGGACATCTCCTCACGCCTGTACGTCACGGTGAGCACGGTCGAGCAGCATCTGACCAGGGCGTACCGGAAGCTGAACATAGGGGGTCGCCAACAGCTGCCGATAGACCTGCAGTTCGAGGTGGACGAAGTCGCCTGAGCGAGGCGGGTGAGAACGCCCGCGGGGTGTGGCGCGACCGACCGGTCGCGCCACACCCCGCGGGCGTTCGGCGTCATCCCCGGGCGTGGTTCAGGAAACCCACCCCGGTCTTGCGTCCCAGGTGGCCCGCCCGACCAGGTGCTCCAGATAGTGGGCGGGGGCGAGCGACGGCTCGAGGAAGGTCTGGTGCAGCGTGCGCTGAATCTGCAGGGACACGTCCAGACCCACGACGTCGAGCAGCCGCAAGGGCCCCATCGGATGACCGTGGCCGCCGGTCATCACCAGGTCGACGTCCTCCGGGGAGACCGCATGTCCCTCGACCATGCCGATCGCCTGGTTGAGGAACGGGAAGAGCAGCGCGTTCACGATGAAACCGGCACGGTCGGCACACCCCACCGGCTGTTTGCCGAGCTCGGTGGCGAGTGTGTGGGCGGTGGCCACGGTCTCGTCGGAGGTGAGCGCCGTTCGGACCACTTCGACCAGGCGCATGACCGGTGCGGGGTTGAAGAAGTGCATGCCGAGGACGTTCTCGGGTCGTCCGGAAGCGGTGGCGCACTCGATGATCGGCAGGCTCGACGTGGAAGAGGCGAGTACCGCGTCGGGGCGGCAGAGGGGACCCAGGGCGGCGAACAGCCGCCGCTTGACGGCGAGTTCCTCCACGACGGCCTCGACCACCAGATCGCAGCCGTCCAGCGCTTCCAGCTGAGAGGCCCCGGTCAGGCGGCCCATGGTCGCCTCCATGTCGGCGGACGTCAGCTTGCCGCGCGTCACCGCCTTGCCCAACGAACGCTCGACGGCCAGCAGCGCGCCCTTCGCCTTCGCCTCGCTGCGAGCCACGAGGACGGTCGGGTGACCGGCCCGCGCACACACCTGCGCGATGCCCGCGCCCATCGTGCCCGACCCCACCACGCCTATCGTCCGTACGGGGCGGGCGGCCGCGGCACCCTGGTGCGCGGCGGGAGCGCTGGACCCGCGCTCCGAGGAGTAGTCGTAGAGTCCGCGCCCCGACTTCCGGCCGAACAGACCCGCCGCCACATAGTGGGAAAGGAGCGGGGCGGGCGCGTACTGCCGGTCGCCGGTGCGCGTGTACAGGGCCTCGAGCGAATCGTGGGCCACGTCCAAGCCGATGGCGTCGAGCCGGGCCAGCGGTCCCATCGGCAGTCCGCAGCCCAGCGTCATGGCCGCGTCGATGTCCTCACGCGACGCGTAGCGCTGCTCGTACATCGTCACGGCGCTGTTCAAATACGCCATGGTCAGCGCGCCACCGATGAACCCGGGCCGGTCGGGCAGGGCGACCGCGTCGAGCCCCAGGCTCGCCACGAAATGCTCCGTCGCCTTGCGGACGGCCCCGTCCGTAAGGGGAGTGGTGATCACCTCGACGACGTCGAGCGGTCCTGCGGGAAACAGGTGCAGCCCGACGGTCCTGGCCAGCGCGCCCCAGCGCGAGGCGAGCTCGGTGACGGAAAGCCCGGTCGTGGTGGTGGCGAACACCGTGGAGGGCGCGCACAGCGCGCGGACCTTCCCGATGACCTCGGCCTTGAGGTCGAGCCGCTCCGGGAGGGCCTCGATCACCAGGTCCGCGTCCGCGACGTCCGCCAGCGAGGCGGACCAGCGCACCGCGCCGGGCCGTTCGGCATCGGACGCGCGTTCCGCCACCCGGCGCCGCCCGGCGGACAGCGCCGCCTCGTCCGCCTCGACGGCGATCACGGGCAGCCCCGAGCGAGCGAGCAGATCGACCAGGGCGGATCCGACCGCCCCGATGCCGACCACGGCGACCTGCGAATAGCCCAGGGACATGCGAGTGATCCTTTCGATCAAATCGACGGACGAGCCTGTGGGTTGTGCCCGGACGTGCCCGGACGAGATGTCAGGTCCGGGCGATGACGCTCGCGTCGCCCTTGCCGTAGAAGGCCTGCATCCGATCGACCAGACCGTCGTCGTTGACGTGGATGACCATCACGATGTTGACCCGGATCATCTTGTTCTCCGGGTCCTCGGGCGGATGCGGCGGAAGGAGACCGCTCTCGGTCATCGCGGGTCCCGCGAGGGGAAGGTAGTTGAACGTCGAGACCATGGGGACCGCGGCCCAGCCGTCCTTGGACGCCACCGGCGAGCCCGCGTCCTCATAGGCCCCGGAGAATATCGCGGCGGCGGCTCGCTGACTCAGCGCCTGCAAACCGTACTGCTTTCCGTTGCCGACCGGATCCTCGAAGCTGCAGTCCTCGGCATAGAGCTTGAGGAGCCCGTCCACATCGCCTTCGTTGATCTTCCGGCAGTGGTCGAGGATGAGCTGCTTGGCCAGTTCTTCGTCGGGCATGTGATCTCCGGAAATCCGCGCGATGGCTGACGTATGTGATGCGACAAGTGGTGCGCTTCAGGCGGGCTTCACGAAGACCGGCAGCGATTTCACACCGAAGAAGTTCTGCTCGTAGAAACCGAGCGGGGCATCCCGGTTGAGCCGCACATCCGCGTAGCGGTCGAAGAGGAGGTTCAGGGCGACCTTTCCCTCGAGACGGGCCAGCGGAGCGCCGATGCAGAAGTGAATTCCCTTGCCGAAAGCGAGATGAGCGTTCTGCGTACGATGAATGTCGAATACATCGGGATCCGAGAACTGCCGCTCGTCCCGGTTCGCCGAGACCAGCCAGGGGATGACGATGGACCGTTCCGGAATGGTCACCCCCGACAGTTCCAGATCCTTCGTGGTGTACCGGGCGGTGATGGTGAAGGGCGGCCGATAACGCATCACTTCCTCGACCGCCGCGGGGATGAGTGACCGGTCGGCGCGCAGCGCGGCCGGGGCTTCGGGGTGCTCGTCGAACGAGAGGACGGAGCTGCTGAGCATCATGGTGGTCGTGATGTGACCCGCGATCAGCAGCAGCCGGGCGAAGTTCACCGCCTCCGCGCCGGTGATGCGTTCACCGTCGACCTCACTGCTCACCATCTTGCTGAGCAGGTCGTTCCCCGGTCGGGCGCGGCGCTCCTCGAGCATTCCCTCCAGGTAGTAGTCCATCTCCTCGATCGCCGACCGTAGGCGTTCGTACGTCTCGGGGTCGTCGATGCCCGCGATCTTCGCCGCGATGATCCGGTCCGCCCAGTGCCGGAACACCGGACGATCCTCGACCGGCACCCCGAGCAACTCGGCGATCACGATGACCGGCAGCGGATGCGTCAACTGCCGGACCAGGTCCAGTTCGCCCGCGTCGCCCGCCGCATCGAGCAGTTCCTCGCCGATCTCCAGGATGCGCGGCTCCAGTTCGGCGACCGTTCGCGGCGTGAAGACGCGGCTGATCTGACGCCGCAGATGGTGGTGCATGGGCGGGTCTATCTGCGCGAGGTCGCCCTTGGCCACCTCGGCCGCCTTCGGGGAGATGGCCGTCGGGTCGGACGAATAATCCGCGTACTCGGTCAGGACATGCTGCACATCGGTGTACCTGAACACGTGCCAGCTGCCATTACTGCCCTGCACCACTGGGAATTCGGCACGCATCCTCCGCAGCCAGGAGAACAACTCCCCACCGCCGTCGGCAGTCGAAGGAGGAGTGAGTGAAACAGCCGGTTCGGACACGGAACAGCTCCCGTCTTCACGCGAATCACCATCGTTCTCCGGCACCCTATCGACGGAGTGACCCGCGGCCATCCCCAGAAGTTCCCTAGGGGGCGGGAGGCACCCCGTAGGGGGTGCCTCCCGGGTGCTAGGGGGCCTGCGGCGGCAAAGCCCGGTGGACAGTGGACGGCGCCGACTGCTGAGATCGGTACACCGAAGTCCGCGGGTGCCTGAACTCTGCCCGGCGGCACGGCCGTCCCGGTTTTATCGCCATTCATTGCTTTGTCATTCGCGATTCGATTCTCGTCTCTATGTGGTGTTCGGGGAGCTCTGGAGAAGGTGTTGGCGGACAAGAAGGCTCAGAAGGTTCTCTCGGCCCGGCCCGACGGTGAGCCCACCGGCCCGGTCGAGCCCGTAGCGGTCATCGGCCTCTCCTGCCGCCTGCCCGGAGCTCCGGACCCGGGGGCGTTCTGGGAACTCCTGCGCGACGGGCAGCACGCGATCACCGAAGAGCCGCGCGACCGCTGGGAGTTCACCGGCGAAGAACCCCACGAGACCCCTGACGCGCCCGATGCCACCGGGCGCACACGGCACGGAGCCCGCCTCGACGTCGACCAGATCGAACGCTTCGACCCGGGCTTCTTCGGCGTCTCGCCACGCGAAGCGATCTTCATGGACCCCCAGCAACGCCTCATGCTCGAACTCGGCTGGGAGGCCCTGGAACAAGCCGGTCTCACCCCCCAGGCCCTGACCGGCCACCGGGCCGGTGTCTTCGTCGGCGTCATCGGCGACGACTACGCCGCCCTGGCCGCCCGGCTCGGCGCGGGCAGCGGCAGCCCGCACGCGATGACCGGCCTGCACCGCAGCATGATCGCGAACCGCGTCTCGTACGTGCTCGGGCTGCGCGGCCCCAGCATGACGCTGGACACCGGGCAGTCGTCCTCACTGGTCTCCGTCCACCTCGCCTGTGAGAGCCTGCGCTCCGGCGAGAGCACCGTCGCCCTCGCCGGCGGTGTCAACCTCAACCTGATCCCGGAGACCACCGACCGCATCGCCCGCTTCGGCGCCCTCTCCGCCGACGGCCGCTGCTACACCTTCGACGCCCGCGCGAACGGATACGTCCGGGGCGAAGGCGGCGCGGTCGTCCTCCTGAAGCGACTCTCCCGGGCCCTCGCCGACGGCGACCGGATCCACTGTGTCCTGCGCGGCAGCGCGGTCAACAACGACGGCGGCGGCAGCTCGCTCACCACCCCGCACCGCCTCGCCCAGGAGGAGGTGCTGCGCCTGGCCCACGAGCGGGCCGGCGTCGCCCCCGACGAGATCCAGTACGTGGAACTGCACGGCACGGGAACCAAGGTCGGCGACCCCATCGAGGCCGCCGCGCTCGGCGCCGTCATCGGCTCCGCCCGAGAACCCGGAAGCCCCCTCGCGGTCGGCTCCGTGAAGACCAACGTGGGCCATCTGGAGGGCGCGGCCGGAATCGCGGGCCTGCTCAAGGTCATCCTCAGCATCAAGGGCCGCGCACTGCCCCCGAGCCTCAACTTCGAGACGCCGAACCCCGACATCCCCCTCGACGAGCTCAACCTGCGCGTCCAGCGGACCACGTCGCCCTGGCCGCGGTCCGAGAACCCACTGCTCGCCGGTGTCTCCGCCTTCGGCATGGGTGGCACCAACTGCCATGTGGTGGTGTCCGACTGGCCCGCGCCCGAACCGTCCGCACCCGAACAGGCACCGGCACTCGAACCCACCCCCCACCTCCTGCCCTGGGTGATCTCCGGCAAGGGCCGGAAGGGACTGCGGGCGCAGGCGGGGCGTTTGGCTGCGTTCGTGGGGGAGCGGTCGGAGCTTTCGGTTGCGGATGTGGGTCTTTCGTTGGTGGCGTCGCGTGCGGTGCTGGATCACCGGGGTGTGGTGCTGGCGGCGGATCGTGCGGGTGCGTTGGCGGGGCTTGCGGCCTTGGAGCGGGGTGAGGTTGCGGCTGGTGTGGTGAGTGGTGTCGCGGCTGCTGAGCCGGGTCGGGTGGTGTTTGTGTTCCCGGGTCAGGGGTCGCAGTGGGTGGGGATGGCGGCGGGGTTGTTGGAGTCGTCGCCGGTGTTCGCGGAGCGGCTTGCTGAGTGTGATGCGGCTTTGCGGGCGTATGTGGACTGGTCCGTGGTGGATGTGGTGCGCGCGGCTGCTGATGCGCCGTCTCTGGACGAGGTCGTGGTGGTGCAGTGCGCGTTGTGGGCGGTGATGGTGTCGCTCGCGGAGTTGTGGCGGTCGACCGGCGTCGAGCCCGCCGCGGTGATCGGTCACAGCCAGGGTGAGATCGCGGCGGCGGCGGTGGCGGGTGCGTTGTCGTTGGAGGATGCCGCGAAGGTGGTGGCGCTGCGGGCCGCTGCGATTGCCGAGGAGCTGTCGGGCAAGGGCGGGATGATGTCGATCGCGCTGCCTGCGGAGGACGTGCGGGAGCGGATCGCTGCCTGGGGCGAGCGGATCTCGGTGGCGTCGGTCAACGGCCCCTCCTCGACGGTGGTGTCGGGTGATCCGGACGCGTTGGATGAGCTGCTGCCCGCGTGTGAGGCGGACGGTGTGCGGGCGCGGCGGATCGCGGTGGATTACGCCTCGCACTCGGTGCACGTGGAGTCCATCCGCGAACAGGTCATCAGGGCGCTGGAAGGTATCCGCCCGCGTGCCTCGAAGGTGCCGTTCTACTCCACGGTGACCGGATCGGTGATCGACACGGCGGGGTTGGACGCGGAGTACTGGTTCACGAACCTGCGCCAGGAGGTCCGCTTCGACCACACCGTGCGGAACCTCCTCGCCGACGGCTTCGGGGCGTTCGTGGAATGCAGCGCCCACCCGGTGCTGACCGTCGGTCTGGGCGAGACGTTCGAGGACACCGGCAGCACCGCGTACGCGCAAGGCACTCTGCGTCGTGACGAAGGCGGCGCGGAGCGTTTCCTGACCTCCGCCGCCGAGGGCTACGTACGTGGCCTGCCGGTCAACTGGCATGCGGTGTACGCCGGTTCGGATGCCCGCCAAGCCGACCTCCCCACCTACGCCTTCCAACGCGAGCGCTACTGGATCGACTCCGTGGTGACCCCCGCCGACGCCGCCGCGTCTCCTCGGCGGCAGATCGTCGTCGAAGACGGCGAAGCCGAGACGGTCCTTGCCGAGGAACCCGCTTCCGGTCTGCGGGCGGAGCTGACGCCGTTGAGCCCGGCCGAGCAGCGGGGCAGGGTGCTGCGGCTCGTACGGACGTACGCGGCCGCCGCGCTCGGGCACGCCTCCGCGGACGCTGTTGATCCGGAAATGACCTTCAAGGACCTCGGTTTCGACTCACACCTGTCGGTGCAGCTGCGCAACACGCTGAACGACGGGACGGAGCTGACACTCGCCGCCACCGTCCTGTTCGAGTACCCGACGCCCGACCGGCTCGCCGAGCACCTGCACGGCGTGCTCATGGAGCACGGCTCCGCGACGCCGGTGGCGGTGGGCGGGGTCCAGGCCGCGGACGAGCCGATCGCCATCGTGTCGATGGCCTGCCGCTTCCCGGGCGGGGTGGCGACGCCGGAAGCGCTGTGGGACGTCATCGCCGAAGAGCGTGACGTGATCTCGGACTTCCCCGACGACCGGGGCTGGGACCTCGAGAACCTCTACGATCCGCAGCTCGAACGGCGTGGCACCAGCTACGTGCGCATGGGCGGCTTCCTGGACGGGGCTACCGACTTCGATCCCGCGTTCTTCGGCATATCGCCGCGCGAGGCGCTCGCCATGGATCCTCAGCAGCGGCTGCTGCTCGAGACCTCGTGGGAGGCCGCGGAGCGCGCCGGTATCAACCCTCAGTCGCTGCGCGGTACCCGGACCGGCGTGTTCTTCGGCGCGATGTTCCAGGAGTACGGGCCGCAGCTCCAGGACGGCGCCGAGGGAGTGGACGGTCACCGGCTGACCGGCGGCACCACCAGTGTGGCGTCGGGCCGGGTCGCGTACACCCTGGGCCTGGAAGGTCCTGCGATCACCGTGGACACCGCGTGCTCGTCCTCCCTGGTCGCCCTGCACTGGGCGGTGCGGTCGCTGCGCGCGGGCGAGTGCTCCATGGCGCTGGCCGGTGGTGTGACGATCATGTCGACGCCCGGGATGTTCGTGGAGCTCAGCCGCCAGGGCGCGCTCTCCAAGGACGGCCGGTGCAAGCCGTTCTCGGCCGCGGCCGACGGCACGGGCTGGTCGGAGGGCGTGGGAACCCTGTTGGTGGAGCGGCTGTCGGACGCCCGCCGCAACGGGCACCGGGTACTGGCCGTGATCCGCGGCTCCGCGACCAACCAGGACGGTGCGAGCAACGGCCTGACCGCCCCGCACGGCCCCTCCCAGCAGCGGGTGATCCATGCCGCGCTCGCCGACGCGGGCATGTCCGCGGCCGACGTGGACGTGGTGGAGGCGCACGGTACGGGCACGGCGCTGGGTGACCCGATCGAGGCAGGGGCCCTGCTCGCCACCTACGGGCAGGGGCGGCCCGCGGAGCGGCCGCTCAAGCTCGGTTCGGTCAAGTCCAACATCGGGCACACGCAGGCGGCGGCGGGCGTGGCCGGTGTCATCAAGATGGTCCTCGCCATGCGGCACGGGACGCTGCCCACCAGCCTGCACGTGGACGCCCCGTCGCCGCACATCGACTGGTCGTCCGGCGCGGTGGAGCTGCTCACCGAACCGGTGGAGTGGGTCCGCGGCGACCGGCCCCGACGGGCAGGTGTGTCGTCGTTCGGCATCAGCGGCACCAACGCCCACCTGATCATCGAGGACGCGCCCGCGGCCCCGGACCTCGTGGCAGAGGCCGCACCGGTGATCGATGACGAGGGCGGGGAGGACGACCGTGGCCTCGCCGCCGCGAGCGGACTCGTTCCCTGGATGGTCTCGGCGAAGACACGGGATGCGCTGTTCGCCCAGGCAGAGCGACTCTCCGCCTTCGTGGGCGAGCGGCCGGAGCTCTCGTCCGCCGACACCGGGCGGGCCCTTGCCACAGCGAGGGCACACCTGGAACACCGTGCCGTGATCCTCGCCGACGACCGGGAAGCCGCGCTCTCCAGCCTGTCGGCCCTGGCCCAGGAACTGCCCGAGCCCGGTCTCGTCACCGGCTCGGCGGACATACGCGGCGGCACCGCGTTCGTGTTTCCGGGGCAGGGATCGCAGTGGGAGTCCATGGCGGTGGAGCTGTTGGACGGTTCCGCCGTGTTCGCGCGGTGTTTCGCCGAGTGCGAGCGGGCGTTGCGGGCGCATGTGGAGTGGTCCCCCGAGGGTGTGCTGCGGGGAGCGGCGGGTGCGCCCTCGTTGGGGCGTATCGAGGTGTTGCAGCCGGTGTTGTTCGCGGTGCACGTGGCGTTGGCGGGGTTGTGGCGGTCGGTGGGTGTGGAGCCCGCCGCGGTGGTGGGCCACAGCCAGGGTGAGATCGCGGCGGCATGTGTGGCGGGTGCGTTGTCGTTGGAGGACGCGGCGCGGATCGTGGTGTTGCGCAGCGCGTTGTTCGCCGAGGAGCTGGTGGGGCGGGGTGGCGTCGCGTCGGTGGCGTTGTCGGCGGATGAGGTCGAGGCCCGTCTTGGCCGGTGGGACGGTCGGTTGTCGTTGGCAGGGCGCAACGGTCCCGGCGCCGCGACGGTCGCCGGGGACACCGACGCGCTGGAGGAATTCGTCGCCGAATGCCAGGCACGGGACGTGCGTGCCCGGGTGATCGGTTCGACCGTGGCGTCGCACTGTGCGCAGGTGGACCGGTTGCGGGAGCGGATTCTTGAGATGTTCGCCGAGGTTCGGCCCCGGCGCTCGGAGGTGCCGTTCTATTCGACGGTGACCGGTGGGCTGGTGGATACGGAGCGGTTGGATGCCGCGTATTGGTTTGAGAACTGCCGTCGGCCGGTGGACTTCGAGGGTGCGGTGCGGGCCCTCCTTGCGGACGGGTTCCGGTTCTTCGTGGAGTCCAGTGCGCATCCGGTGTTGACCACGGGTGTGACGACGACGTGTGAGGATGCCGGGGTCGAGGCCGTGGCGGTCGGCTCGTTGCGCCGCGACGAAGGCGGTCCGAACCGGTTCCTGACCTCGCTCGCCGAGGGACACGTCCGTGGTATCCCGGTCGACTGGGAAGCGGTTCTCGCCGGAGCCGACGCCCGTAGTGGCGCCGACACGGACGACGACGGCGTACGCGTCGAGCTGCCGACGTACGCCTTCCAGCGCGACCGCTACTGGCTGGAGACCACCCGCGCCACCTCCGCGGACCCGGCCGGACTCGGCCTCGAAGCGGCCGAGCACCCGCTGCTTGGTGCCTCCGTGCACGCGGCGGGCGGCGGCGAACTGCTCTTCACCGGCCGGGTCGGCCTGAAGTCACACCCCTGGCTGGCGGACCACGCGGCCTTGGGCACCGTGCTCCTGCCGGGCACCGGATTCGTCGAACTCGCCCTGCGCGCGGCCGAATCCGTCGGATGCGACCGACTCGACGAACTCACTCTGGAAGCCCCGCTGATCCTGCCCGAGGAAGGCGCGGTCCAACTCCAGGTGACGGTCGGTACGCCCGACGGGTCGGGCGCCCGTGAGGTCACCATTCACTCCCGCGCGGACGAGGTGGCGGGTGTGGACGCGGCGTGGACGCGACATGCGGTGGGTGTGTTGGTGGCTGTTGGTGGTGCGGCTGGTGATGGTCTGGGTGTGTGGCCGCCTGCTGGGGCCGAACGGGTGGATGCCGGGTCGTTCTACGAGCAGGTCGCTGATGTGGGTTATGGCTACGGACCGGCGTTTCAGGGGTTGCGGTCGGCTTGGCGGCTGGGTGGGGAGGTGTTCGCCGAGGTCGAGTTGGCGCAGGAGCAGGTCGCGGACGCGGGAAGGTTCGGTCTGCATCCCGCACTCCTGGACGCCGCGCTGCACGCGCTCGTCCTGAGCCGGTTCGGCGAGCAGGACGCCTCGGCTCCCGTGAGCCTCCCGTTCGCGTGGAGCGGTGTCACGCTGCATGCGGTCGGGGCCGGTGCGCTGCGGGTGCGGATATCCCCGGTCGACACCTCGAACGACGCGGTCGCCGTGCGGGTCTTCGACGTCAGTGGCGCCCCGGTGGCCACCGTCGAGTCCCTGAGCCTGCGCCCGGTCTCCAGCGAGCAGTTGACGGCCCGCCAGGACGTGACGCGTGGCGCGCTGTTCCGTACGACATGGTCGCCTCTGCGTACGACGACCTCCACTACCTCTACGACCTCCACGACCTCTACGCGGGAGTCGAGTGACTCGCGTGCCGGAAGTGGCTGGACGCTCCTCGGCGACGCCGACACCAGGGGGCTGGCCGGGATCGCCCGTCGGGTCTCAGGCCTGGACGCGCTCATCGCGGCGCGGGACGCGGAGGACGCGGAGAACGGCAGGGGCGCGGGCACGGCGCCCGGCTCGAGTTCGGCACCGCAGACGGTGGTCACGGTCTGGGCCGGTGGAGCCGACAAGTCCGGTGGAGCCGCCGGATCCGGTGGATCGGAGCTCGGACGGCTGGTGGCGACCACGCACGAATCCGCCGCGGCCGCGCTGGAGTTCCTGCAGACGTGGCTGAGCGAGGAGCGACTCGCCGAGGCGCGGCTCGTCCTCGTCACCCGAGGCGCCGTTTCCACCGGCGCGGATGAGGGCGTGGCCGAGCTGGCGCACTCCGCCGTCTGGGGCCTCGTGCGCTCGGCGCAGTCCGAGAACCCCGGCCGCTTCGTCCTGGTCGACAGCGATGGCACGGACGCCAGCGAGGCAGCCCTGCAGGCGGCCGTCGCCGAGGCGCTGGCCACCGAGGAACCGCAGATCGCGCTACGCGATGGCGCGGTTCTCGTGCCCCGCCTCAAGCACGTGGGCACTGGCCAGGACGAGCACGCCCTGACCCCGTTCGACGCGTCGGGGACGGTACTGATCACGGGTGGCACGGGAGCATTGGGCGGGCTGTTGGCCCGGCATCTGGTGGCTGAACACGGCGTGCGCAGGATGGTGTTGACCAGCCGCCGGGGCCGGGCGGCTACGGGCGCCGAGGCGCTGGAGGCCGAGTTGGTGGCGGCCGGTGCGGATGTGGAGATCGTGGCGTGTGACGCCGCGGACCGGGACGCGCTCGCCGAGGTGCTGGACGGCATCGGCTCGTCGCTGACCGGTGTGGTGCACGCGGCAGGCGTACTGGACGACGGGCTCGTGGGGACACTGACGGCTGATCAGCTGGCAAGGGTGCTGCGCCCGAAGGTGGACGCGGCGGTCAACTTGCACGAGCTGACGCGGGAGTTGGACCTCTCGGCCTTCGTGCTGTTCTCGTCGGTGGCCGGGATCTTCGGTAATCCGGGGCAGGCCAACTACGCGGCCGCCAACGCCTTCCTCGACGCCCTGGCCGCGGACCGGCACGCCGAAGGACTCGCCGCGCACTCGCTCAGCTGGGGCCTGTGGGACCAGTCCACCGAGCTGCTCGGCCACCTGGACACCGACGACCTCGCCTGGATGCGGCGATCGGGCATCCGGCCCTCTCGCCCGAACTGGGCCTGGCGCTCTTCGACGCCGCTGTCGCGCGGGACGACGCGCACACGGTCCCCGTACGCCTGGACATGACCACGCTCCGACAGGAGGCGGCCGCGGGCATGCAGCGGCCCCTGTTCCGCGACGTGGTGCGCAACCCCCGTCGTGCCGCCGCGACGTCCACGGACGCCACCGAACTGGGGTCGGCCCTGGCCCGGCGGTTGAACGGACTGAGCGACGAAGAGCAGCAACGCGAACTGCTGAACCTCGTGCGAGCCCAGGTGGCAACCGTCCTCGGCCACCCCCACCCCGAACAGATCGTCATGAACAGCCCTTTCAAGGAGCTGGGGTTTGATTCGTTGACGGCGGTGGAGTTGCGGAATCGGTTGAATGGTGTGACGGGTCTGCGGTTGCCTGCGACGTTGGTTTTTGATTATCCGACGCCGGTGGCTTTGGCGGGGTTTTTGCGGGCTGAGGTGGTGGGTGGGGTTCGGGCTGGTGCGGTGTCTGGTTCGAGTTCTGCTTCTGCTTCTGCTTCTGTTTCTGGTGTGGGTGTGGATGAGCCGGTGGCGATTGTGGGGATGGCTTGTCGGTATCCGGGTGGTGTGGTGTCGCCGGAGGGTTTGTGGGATCTGGTGGCTTCGGGTGGGGATGCGGTGTCGGTGTTTCCGGGGGATCGGGGGTGGGATGTTGAGGGGTTGTATGACCCGGATCCGGATGCGGTGGGGAAGTCGTATGCGCGTGAGGGTGGGTTCCTTTATGGGGCTGGTGAGTTTGATGCGGGGTTCTTTGGTATTTCGCCGCGTGAGGCGTTGGCGATGGATCCTCAGCAGCGTTTGTTGTTGGAGGCGTCGTGGGAGGTTTTCGAGCGGGCGGGTATTGATCCTGGGTTGTTGAGGGGGAGTGCGACGGGCGTCTTCGCGGGCGTCATGCACCACGACTACGGCACGTCCTCCGACCAGCCCGAGGGCCTCGAGGGCTATGCCGTCACCAGCACCCAGGGCAGTGTCGCCTCGGGCCGAATCGCCTACACCTTCGGCTTCGAAGGTCCCGCGGTCACGGTGGACACGGCCTGTTCCTCCTCGCTGGTCGCCCTGCACCTGGCGGTGCAGGCGCTGCGTACGGGTGAGTGCTCGATGGCGATCGCGGGCGGCGTGACGGTGATGGCCACTCCGTGGGTCTTCGTGGAGTTCAGTCGGCAGCGGGGGATGGCGGTGGACGGCCGGTGCAAGGCGTTCTCGTCGTCCGCTGATGGCGCGGGGTGGTCCGAGGGTGTGGGGCTGTTGCTGGTGGAGCGTCTGTCGGACGCGCGGCGGAACGGTCATCAGGTGTTGGCGGTGATCCGTGGTTCGGCGGTGAATCAGGACGGCGCGTCCAATGGCCTGACGGCGCCGAACGGTCCCTCGCAGCAGCGGGTGATCCGTGCGGCGTTGGCCAATGCCGGGCTTGAGGCCGCTGAGGTCGACGCGGTGGAGGCGCACGGCACGGGCACGACGTTGGGTGACCCGATCGAGGCGCAGGCGCTGCTGGCGACGTATGGCCAGGGCCGTCCTGAGGATCGTCCGTTGAGGCTGGGCTCGGTGAAGTCGAACATCGGGCATGCGCAGGCGGCTGCGGGTGTGGCGGGTGTGATCAAGATGGTGGAGGCGATGCGGCACGGTGAGCTGCCTCGGACGCTGCATGTGGAGGAGCCGACGCCGCATGTCGACTGGGCTTCGGGCGGGGTGGAGCTGCTGACCGAGTCCGTCGAATGGGCTGCGAACGACCGCCCCCGTCGGGCGGGCATCTCCGCCTTCGGTATCAGCGGCACCAACGCCCACGTCGTCATAGAGGAAGCCGATGAGCAACTGCCCACCGGCGCGCCCACGAGCGAAGCGCCTGTGCGGACGACCCTGCTCCCCTGGCTGACTTCGGCGAAGTCCGAGATGGCATTGCGTGAACAGGCGGGGCGTTTGGCTGCGTTCGTGGGGGAGCGGTCGGAGCTTTCGGTTGTGGATGTGGGCTTTTCGTTGGTGGCGTCGCGTGCGGGGTTGGAGTCCCGGGGTGTGGTGCTGGCGGCGGATCGTGCGGGTGCGTTGGCGGGGCTTGGGGCTCTGGAGCGGGGTGAGGTTGCGGCTGGTGTGGTGAGTGGTGTCGCGGCTGCTGAGCCGGGTCGGGTGGTGTTTGTGTTCCCGGGTCAGGGTTCGCAGTGGGTGGGGATGGCGGCGGGGTTGTTGGAGTCCTCGTCGGTGTTCGCGGGGCGGCTTGCTGAGTGTGATGCGGCGTTGGAGCCGTACGTGGGCTGGTCTGTGGTGGATGTTGTCCGGGGTGTGGATGGTGCGCCGTCTCTGGATGACGTGGTGGTGGTGCAGTGTGCCTTGTGGGCGGTGATGGTGTCGCTCGCTGAGCTGTGGCGGTCGACCGGTGTCGAGCCTGCCGCGGTGATTGGTCACAGTCAGGGTGAGATTGCGGCGGCTGCGGTGGCGGGTGCGTTGTCGCTGGAGGATGCGGCGAAGGTGGTGGCGCTGCGGGCTGCCGCGATTGCCGAGGAGCTGTCCGGTAAGGGCGGCATGATGTCGATCGCCCTGCCGTCCGACGCTGTGCGGGAGCGGATTGCCTCGTTCGGTGAGCGGGTGTCGGTGGCGTCGGTCAATGGCCCGTCCTCGACGGTGGTGTCGGGTGATCCGGACGCGTTGGATGAGCTGTTGTCCGTGTGTGAGGCGGACGGTGTGCGGGCGCGGCGGATCGCGGTGGATTACGCCTCGCACTCCGCCCAGGTGGAGTCCATCCGCGAACAGGTGATCACGGCGTTGCAGGGCATCAGTCCGCACGCCTCGGAGGTGCCGTTCTACTCCACGGTGACCGGATCGGTGATCGACACGACGGGGCTGGATGCGGAGTACTGGTTCACGAACCTGCGTCAGGAGGTCCGCTTCGATCAGACCGTGCGGAGCCTCCTCGCGGACGGCTTCGGCTATTTCGTGGAATGCAGCGCTCACCCGGTGCTGACCGTCGGTCTGGGCGAGACGTTCGAGGACACCGCCAGCAACACCGCGTACGCGCAAGGCACCCTGCGCCGCGACGAAGGCGGACCGGAGCGCTTCCTGACCTCCGCCGCCGAAGGCTACGTACGCGGCCTGCCGGTCAACTGGCAGGCCCTGTACGCCGGTTCAGATGCCCGCCAAATCGACCTCCCCACCTACGCCTTCCAGCACCAGCACTACTGGCTGGAGCCCAGTGCTCACTCCAAGGCCGACGTGAGTGGCTTTGGTCTCGGTGTGACGGGTCATCCGTTGTTGGGTGCGTCGGTGCGGGTGGCCGGTGAGGGGCAGTTACTGCTGACCGGCAGGTTGTCGCTGGCGTCGCATCCGTGGCTGGCCGATCACGCCGTGTCGGGCACGGTGCTCGTGCCGGGCGCCGCCCTGGTCGAGCTCGCGCTGCGCGCCGCCGACGAGGTCGGCTGCCAGGAGGTTCACGAGCTGACCCTCGAGGCGCCCCTCGTGCTGCCGGAGAACGCCGCAGTCCAGGTGCAGCTGTCCGTCGGCGCACCCGACGAGACCGGCCATTGCGAAGTGGACATCTACTCCCGGCTCGACGAGGCCCGGCCCGACGCCGTCTGGACGCGCCATGCCACCGGCGTGCTCCGTGCGGATGCGCCCGAGGAAGCAGTCGGCCTGACGGCCTGGCCGCCGACGGGTGCGGAGCGTGTCGACGTCGAGGGTTTCTACGAGCGGGTGGCGGAGGCCGGATACGACTACGGCCCCGGCTTCCAGGGCCTGACCGCTGCTTGGCGCGTGGGTGACGAGATGTACGCCGACATCACGCTGCCCGACGAACTGGCCGACGACGCGGGAAAGTTCGTGATCCACCCGGCTCTCCTCGATGCGGCGCTGCATCCGTTGCTGCTACTCGATACCTCAGGTCCGCAGCGACTGCGGTTGCCCTTCTCGTGGGGTGGGGTGTCCCTGTACGCGGTGGGGGCGACGTCGCTTCGGGTGCGGGTCTCTCCTGCTGGTGAGGACGCGGTGTCGGTGGTGGTCGCGGACGCGGCCGGTGCCGCGGTCGCTTCCATCGACTCCCTCGTCCTGCGGTCCGTCTCGCCGGAGCAGCTGCGCCTGGTCGATGACCCGACCCGTGACGCCCTCTTCCGCGTCGACTGGACCCCGCTGGCCCCTGTGGCCGACGCGCGGCGGGACACCCTCGTCCAAGCCGTACTCGGCGAGTCCGTCCAGACGCTTCAGGATGCGACCGCGCACCCCGACCTCGCTTCGCTCGCTGCCGCGGTCGATGCGGGCGCTCCGATCCCTGACGTGGTCTTCGCCTTCCGCGACGGAGGTGGGGACCAGGGTTCGGCGAGCGCGGTGCATGCGAGCACCGCCAAGGTCCTTGCGATGATGCAGGGTTGGCTGTCCGAGGAGCGGTTCGCGGGGTCGCGTTTGGTGGTGGTGACGCGGCGTGCGGTGGCGGTGCGTTCTGGTGAAGGCGTGCTGGATCTGGTGCATGCGCCGTTGTGGGGTTTGGTGCGGACGGCCCAGGCGGAGAACCCCGGCCGCTTCCTGCTGGTCGACCTCGACCACGCCCCCGACCACGACCACGATCTCACCCTCGACGCCGACGCTCGGGATGATTCCGGGACCGACCTGGCGACAGCCGTAGCCACCGCCCTGGCGTCCGACGAACCTCAACTTGCCTTCCGCTCCGGTGAGATGCTCGTCCCCCGTCTGACGCGGACGACCTCGTCCGGAGGCTCCCTGACGCCCCCGTCGAGCTCCCCGGCCTGGCGGCTGGACACCACCCACGCGGGGACTCTGGAGGGCCTCGCCCTGTTGCCGGTCCCCGAGGCGCTGGAGCCCCTCGGCGAGGGCCAGGTCCGGCTGTCCGTGCGGGCGGCCGGGGTCAACTTCCGTGATGTCGTCGTCAGCCTCGGCCTGGTCCCCGGTCAGGAGACGCTCGGCAGTGAGGGCGCGGGAACGGTTGCCGAGGTGGGCCCGGGAGTGACCGGCCTCGCCGTCGGTGACCGGGTGATGGGACTGATTCCGCAGGGCGCCTTCGGCCGGTCGCGATCGTCGACCACCGGCTTCTCACACGTATCCCCGAAGGCTGGTCCTTCGAGCAGGCCGCCGCCGTACCCGCTGTGTTCCTGACCGCTTACTTCGGGTTGGCGGATCTGGCGGGGTTGGTGGCGGGGGAGTCGGTGTTGGTGCATGCGGCGACGGGTGGTGTGGGGATGGCTGCGGTGCAGTTGGCCCGGCACTGGGGTGTGGAGGTGTTCGCGACCGCGAGTGAGGGTAAGTGGGATGTTCTGCGGTCGATGGGGTTTGACGAGGCTCATATCGCGTCGTCGCGGACGCTGGACTTCGAGGGGAAGTTCCTCGGGTGACCGGTGGTCGGGGTGTGGATGTGGTGCTCGATTCGCTGGCGCAGGAGTTC
Organism: Streptomyces kanamyceticus; assembly: GCF_008704495.1. Classification (NCBI taxonomy): domain Bacteria; kingdom Bacillati; phylum Actinomycetota; class Actinomycetes; order Kitasatosporales; family Streptomycetaceae; genus Streptomyces; species Streptomyces kanamyceticus. Next base: position 111,488 of record NZ_CP023699.1, on the reverse strand, counting down.
GTGGACGCGTCGCTGCGGATGCTGCCGCGTGGTGGTCGGTTCCTGGAGATGGGCAAGACCGACATCCGGGATCCGGAAGTCGTAGCGGCGGATCACCCGGGCGTCACCTACAACGCGTACGACCTGGCCCAGGTTGACCCGGACCGTGTCGCCGCGCTCCTTGCCGAACTCCAAATCCTCTTCGAGCGGGGTGTGTTGGAGCCGTTGCCGGTGCGGGTGTGGGATGTGCGGCGGGCGCCTGAGGCGTTGCGGTTCATGAGTCAGGCCCGGCATACGGGCAAGTTGGTGCTGTCAGTGCCCGCGCCGCTGGACGTGGACGGCACGGTGCTGGTCACGGGCGGTACGGGCACGCTGGGCGGGTTGCTGGCCCGGCATCTGGTGGCTGAACACGGCGTACGCAGCCTGGTGTTGACCAGTCGTCGCGGTGCTGCGGCCGAGGGTGTCGAAGAGCTGGTGGCGGAGCTGTCGGCGGCCGGTGCACGCGTGGAGGTCGTGGCGTGTGACGCGGCCGACCGGGACGCGCTCGCGGAGGTCGTGGAGGGGATCGGGTCGTCGCTGACGGGTGTGGTGCATGCCGCCGGTGCTCTGGATGACGGGCTGGTCTCGTCCCTCACTCCTGAGCGGCTTCAGGCGGTGCTGCGTCCGAAGGTGGATGCCGCGCTCAACCTCCACGACCTCACCCGTCACCTCGACCTCTCCCTCTTCGTCCTCTACTCCTCCTTCGCGGGGGTCATGGGGAACCCGGGACAGTCCGGTTACGCCGGGGCCAACGCGTATCTCGACGCGCTGGCCGCGCACCGACGCGCCCAGGGCCTGGCCGGGCAGTCGCTGGCCTGGGGCCACTGGGAGCAGACCAGCGAACTCACCGGCAACCTCGACACGGCCGAACTCGCCCGCCTCGCGCGCTCGGGGATCGTGCCGATGTCATCGGAGCAGGGGCTCGGGCTGTTCGACGCCGCGCACTCCCTGGACGAGGCGCTCGTCGCCACTGCCCGGCTCGACGTCGCGGCTTGGGCCTCGGGAACGGCCAACGAGGTCGTCGGCGCGCTGGCGCGCGGACTCACGATGCCGCACACGGGCCGGGTGCGGGCGACGGCCGCGTCGGGCGCCAGGGGATCCGGCAGCGGTCCGGAGCTGGCGCAGCGCCTGGCCGGAATGTCCGGGACCGAGCGCCGGAACCACCTGGTGGATCTCGTGCGGACACATGCCGCGGCCGTCCTGGGCCACGGCTCCGCCACGGCGGTCGAAGCCGAGCGCGCCTTCAAGGACCTGGGCTTCGACTCGCTGACCGCAGTCGAGCTGCGCAACCGCCTGGCCACCGCCACCGGACTGCGCCTGCCCGCCACCCTCGTCTTCGACCACCCCACCCCCACACCCTCGCCGAGTTCCTCGGGCAGCAGATCGCCCCCGGCGAGGAGGAACCGGCCGCGGCGGAATCGCTGCTCGCCGAACTCGCCCGGATCGAAACGGCGTTCGCCGGGGTCACGGCGGACGAAGCCGCGTACTCCACGATTTCCCGTCGCCTGGAGAGCCTGCTCTCGGCGTGGCAGGAACTCGACCCGGGTCGGCGCGAGAACACCGCGAGCGACCGTCTGAAGTCGGCGTCCGCCGACGAAGTCTTGGATTTCATCAACAACGAGCTCGGGATCTCCTGACTCGGGATCGCCTGAGAACGTCACGTAACTGGATCCCCATGGCTCATGGGTGAGTCCCATTGGTTGTTCGGAGAGGACCGAGTCGGATGACGAACGATGAAAAGCTGGTCGACTACCTGAAGCGCGTGGCGGCCGACCTGCATGAAACTCGTCAACGTCTGCGTGAGGTCGAGGACCGGGAGCACGAGCCCATCGCCATTGTGGCGGCCGCCTGCCGTTTCCCCGGTGGTGTGCGATCCCCGGAGGACCTGTGGCGACTCGTGGAATCGGGCACGGACGCGATATCGGATTTCCCGACCGACCGAGGCTGGGACATCGAGGGAATCTACGACCCGGACCCTGAAGCGAGCGGCAAGACCTATCTGCGGCAAGGCGGATTCCTTTACGAGGCGGGCGACTTCGACGCCGAACTGTTCGAGATATCGCCGCGTGAGGCGCTGGCGATGGATCCGCAGCAGCGGCTGATGCTCGAATCCTCCTGGGAGGTCTTCGAACGCGCCGGAATCGACCCCAAGTCCCTGAAGGGCAGCAGGACGGGTGTCTTCGTCGGCGCCGCGGGCACCGGCTACCTCACCAACATGCAGCGCGTCCCCGACGGGGTGGAGGGCTACACCGGAACCGGGTCGTTCGTCAGCGTCGTCTCCGGGCGGGTCTCCTACGCCCTGGGCCTCGAAGGCCCGGCGATCACCGTCGACACCGCCTGTTCCTCGTCCCTCGTCGGCCTCCACATGGCCGTGCAGTCGCTCCGCTCGGACGAGTGCTCGCTCGCCGTCGTGGGCGGCGTCGCGGTGATGCCCACCCCCTGGGTGTTCGTCGACTTCAGCCGCCAGCGCGGTCTGGCGCGCGACGGCCGGTGCAAGGCGTTCGCCGCCTCGGCCGACGGCACGGCCTGGGCGGAGGGCGTGGGCACCCTGCTGGTCGAGCGGCTCTCCGACGCGCGCCGCAACGGCCACCAGGTCCTTGCCGTCGTACGCGGCTCCGCTCTCAACCAGGACGGTGCGAGCAACGGCCTGACCGCGCCGAACGGCCCCTCACAGCAGCGGGTGATCCGCGCGGCACTGGCCAACGCACGGCTCGCGGCCGACGAGGTCGACGCCGTCGAGGCACACGGCACGGGCACGACCCTGGGCGACCCGATCGAGGCCCAGGCGCTGCTCGCCACCTACGGCAAGGCCCGCCCCGAGGACCGGTCCCTCTGGCTGGGCTCCATCAAGTCCAACCTGGGCCACACCGCACACGCGGCCGGTGTCGCCAGTGTCATCAAGATGGTCATGGCGCTGCAGAACGAGGCGCTGCCGCGCACCCTCCACGTCGACGAGCCCTCCCCGCACGTCGACTGGTCGACCGGCGCCGTCCGCCTCCTCACCGACCAGGTGCCGTGGTCCAGCAACGGCCGCCCGCGCCGCGCCGGCGTGTCGTCGTTCGGGATCAGCGGCACCAACGCCCACGTCATCCTGGAAGAGGCACCGCGTCCGGCAGCCGACGAGCCCGGCGCGGATCCGGCGCCCGCGACCGACGGCGCGGAGGCGGCAGCCGAGACACGTGTCCTCGAACTGCCCGTCGCTCCCTGGCCGATCGCGGCCAAGAGCCAGAACGCCCTCCGGGCACAAGCCGGACGGCTCGCCACGTTCGTCGAGAACGCCACCGCGCCGGACGCGTACGACATCGGCCATTCGCTCGTCACCTCCCGGGCGGAGCTCGAGCACCGCGCGGTGCTCCTCGTACACGATCAGGAGAGCGCCCTGACCGGCCTCTCCGCGCTGGCCCAGGGCGTACACGCCGTGGACGCGGTGACCGGCGCCGTGCTTCCCGGCGCGGGTCGGGTGGCGTTCGTGTTCCCGGGTCAGGGTTCGCAGTGGGTGGGGATGGCGGCGGGGTTGTTGGAGTCCTCGCCGGTGTTCGCGGAGCGGCTTGCTGAGTGTGATGCGGCGTTGGAGCCGTATGTGGACTGGTCCGTGGTCGACGTGGTGAGCGGGATCGAGGGCGCGCCGTCTCTGGATGACGTGGTGGTGGTGCAGTGCGCGTTGTGGGCGGTGATGGTTTCGCTGTCCGCGTTGTGGCGGTCGACAGGTGTGGAGCCTGCCGCGGTGATCGGTCACAGTCAGGGTGAGATCGCGGCGGCGGCGGTGGCGGGTGCGTTGTCGCTGGAGGATGCCGCGAAGGTGGTGGCGCTGCGGGCTGCCGCGATTGCCGAGGAGCTGTCCGGTAAGGGCGGGATGATGTCGATCGCGCTGCCTGCGGAGGCTGTGCGGGAGCGGATCGCCTCGTTCGGCGAGCGGGTGTCGGTGGCGTCGGTGAACGGCCCGTCTTCCACCGTGGTGTCGGGTGATCCGGACGCGTTGAATGAGCTGTTGGTCTCGTGTGAGGCGGACGGTGTGCGGGCGCGGCGGATCGCGGTGGATTACGCCTCGCATTCGGTGCAGGTGGAGTCGATCCGCGAGCAGGTGATCACGGCGTTGCGGGGCATTGAGCCGCGTACGGCCGAGGTGCCGTTCTACTCCACGGTGACCGGATCGGTGATCGACACAGCGGGGTTGGACGCGGAGTATTGGGTCACGAACCTGCGCCAGGAGGTCCGCTTCGACCACACCGTGCGGAACCTCCTCGCCGACGGCTTCGGGGCGTTCGTGGAGTGCAGCGCACACCCGGTCCTGACCGTCGGCCTGGGCGAGACGTTCGAGGACACCGGCAGCGAAGCGTTCGCACTGGGCACCCTGCGCAGGGATGAGGGCGGCCCGGAACGCTTCCTGACCTCCGCCGCCGAAGGCTACGTACGCGGCCTCCCCGTGAACTGGCAGACGCTGTACGCCGGTTCCGAGACCCAGCACGTCGACCTGCCCACCTACGCCTTCCAACACCAGCGCTACTGGCTGGAGTCGGGTGCGCTCAACGTCGCCGACGCGGGCGGACTCGGGCTCGGCGCGGCCGAACACCCGCTCCTTGGCGCCGCCGTACAGATCGCGGGAGAAGACCAACTCCTGCTGACCGGGCGGCTGTCGCTGCAGACGCACCCTTGGCTCGCCGACCACGCCGCGCTCGACGCCGTACTGGTCCCGGGAGCCGCCTTCGTAGAGCTGGCGCTGCGCGCCGCCGACGAGATCGGCTGCGAGGAGATCCACGAGCTGACCCTCGAGGCGCCCCTGGTGCTGCCGGAGCACGGCGGAGTCCAGGTGCAGATCTCTGTCGGCGCGCCCGACGGGTCGGGCGCCCGTGAGGTCACCATTCACTCCCGCGCGGACGAGTTGGCGGGTGTGGACGGGGCGTGGACGCGGCATGCGGTGGCTGTCTTGGCCGCCGTCGGCGGTGCGGCTGGAGATGGTTTGAGGGCGTGGCCGCCTGCTGGGGCTGAGCGGGTGGATGTCGGGTCGTTCTATGAGCGGGTCGCTGATGTGGGTTATGGGTATGGTCCGGCGTTTCAGGGGTTGCGGTCGGCTTGGCGGCTGGGTGGGGAGGTGTTCGCCGAGGTCGAGTTGGCGCAGGAGCAGGTCGCGGACGCGGGAAGGTTCGGTCTGCATCCCGCACTCCTGGACGCCGCACTGCACCCGGCCGCGCTGCTGAGCGGGACGCCCGAAGGTGCGGACGGGCTGCGCCTGCCGTTCGCGTGGAGCGGCGTCCGGCTGCACGCGGTCGGCGCGACCACGGTGCGCGTTCGGATCGGCCCCTCGGGCGATGACGCGGTGTCCCTCACGATCGCTGACGGCACAGGGGCGCCGGTCGCCTCCGTGGACTCCCTCGTACTGCGCCCGGTCTCGCCCGAGCAGCTCCGGACGGCCGACGTCTCCACCAGGGACGCGCTCCTCCGGCTCGACTGGGCTCCGCTGCCCGTCGACACCACTGCCCCCGTCGACACGACGGGGTGGGCCACCATCGGAACGGGTATCGCACCGGACGGCTCGGACCAGACGTCCTTCGATGACCTCGACGCGCTGCTGGCCCGGCTCGACGCCGAACCGTCGGCCGACGTTCCACGGACGGTCGTCGCCTCCTTCAGGTCCTCCGAGGATCAACAGGTGCCGGTCGACGTCCAGTTGCCGGACGTCGTACGCGAGAACGCCGCGAGGGCGCTCCACCTCGTACAGACCTGGCTGGCCGATGAACGGCTCGCCGACACCCGGCTCGTCGTCCTCACACACCGGGCGATCGCCACAGCTCCGGACGAGGACGTCACCGACCTCGGCCACGCGTCCCTCTGGGGCCTCGTACGCGCCGCGCAGTCCGAGCACCCCGAACGGTTCCTGCTGGTCGACACCGACGATCACGCGATGTCCGGATCCGACGTCCTCGCCGGAGCCTTGTCGGCCGCGATCGCCGCGGGCGAACCGCAGATCGCCATACGGGAGGGGGCCGCCCTGGCGCCGCGCGTCGTCCGGGCGGCACACGCGAAGTCTGCCGGTTCCGGCCTCGATGCGTCGGGAACCGTACTGATCACCGGCGGAACGGGCGTGTTGGGTGGCCTGCTGGCCCGGCACCTGGTGACCGAACACGGCGTGCGTCGGCTGGTGTTGATGAGCCGTCGAGGCGGTGAGGCTGAGGGTGCGGCTGAGTTGCTGGCCGAGCTGGAGGCGGCCGGTTCGGATGTGGAGATCGTGGCGTGTGACGCCGCGGACCGGGACGCGCTCGCCGAGGTGCTGGACGGTATCGGCTCGTCGCTGACTGGTGTGGTGCACGCGGCGGGTGCCTTGGACGACGGGCTCGTGGGGTCGCTGACTCCCGAGCGGTTGAGGGAGGTGCTGCGGCCGAAGGTGGACGCTGCGGTCAACTTGCATGAGCTGACGCGGGAGTTGGACCTCTCTGCCTTCGTGCTGTTCTCGTCGGTGGCCGGGACGCTGGGCAATCCAGGGCAGGCCAACTACGCCGCCGCCAACGCCTTCCTCGACGCCCTGGCCCAGCGGCGTCGCGCCGACGGCCTGCCCGCCCTCTCCATGATCTGGGGCTACTGGGCCCGGACCAGCGAGCTCACCGGACACCTCGGCACGGCGGACGTGGCGCGCTACCTGCGCATGGGTGTGACCCGGATGGAATCGGAGCAGGGCCTCGCGCTGTTCGACGCGGCCCTCGGCGCTCGCGACGATCACGCCGCCCTGGTCCTGAGCCGTCTGGACTTCGCCGCACTGCGCGGCCAGGCCACCGAGGGAGAGCTCCGTCCGCTGTACCGGAACCTCATCCGCACCCCCAACCGTCGCGTCGCCGAGGCGGGCGGCGACAGCGGAGCCCTGCTCACCCGGCTGTCCGGGCTGAGCGAGGACGAGCAGCTGCGCTTCCTGCTCGACCTGGTGCGCGGCCGGGTGGCGAGCGTACTCGGACATGCCGACGGCAGCACCATCGAAGCGAATCGCCCTTTCAAGGAGTTGGGGTTTGATTCGTTGACGGCGGTGGAGTTGCGGAATCGGTTGAATGGTGTGACGGGTCTGCGGTTGCCTGCGACGTTGGTTTTTGATTATCCGACGCCGGTGGCTTTGGCGGGGTTTTTGCGGGCTGAGGTGGTGGGTGGGGTTCGGGCCGGTGTGGTGTCTGGTTCGAGTTCGGCTTCTGCTTCTGCTTCTGGTGTGGGTGTGGATGAGCCGGTGGCGATTGTGGGGATGGCTTGTCGGTATCCGGGTGGTGTGGTGTCGCCGGAGGGTTTGTGGGATCTGGTGGCTTCGGGTGGGGATGCGGTGTCGGTGTTTCCGGGGGATCGGGGGTGGGATGTTGAGGGGTTGTATGACCCGGATCCGGATGCGGTGGGAAGTCGTATGCGCGTGAGGGTGGGTTCCTTTATGGGGCTGGTGAGTTTGATGCGGGGTTCTTTGGTATTTCGCCGCGTGAGGCGTTGGCGATGGATCCTCAGCAGCGTTTGTTGTTGGAGGCGTCGTGGGAGGTTTTCGAGCGGGCGGGTATTGATCCGGGGTTGTTGAGGGGGAGTGCGACGGGCGTCTTCGCGGGCGTCATGCACCACGACTACGCCTCCCGAGTGGAGCAGCTCCAGGGCGAGATCGAGGGATACGCCCTGATGGGTGCCTCGCCCAGCGCGGTCTCCGGCCGGGTCGCCTACACCTTCGGGCTCGAAGGCCCCGCGGTCACGGTGGACACGGCCTGCTCCTCCTCGCTGGTCGCCCTGCACCTGGCGGTGCAAGCGCTGCGTACGGGCGAGTGCTCCATGGCGATCGCGGGCGGCGTGACCGTCATGGCGACGCCCACCCTCTTTGTCGAGTTCAGTCGGCAGCGGGGGATGGCGGTGGACGGCCGGTGCAAGGCGTTCTCGTCGTCCGCTGATGGCGCGGGGTGGTCCGAGGGTGTGGGGCTGTTGCTGGTGGAGCGTCTGTCGGATGCGCGGCGGAACGGTCATCAGGTGTTGGCGGTGATCCGTGGTTCGGCGGTGAACCAGGACGGCGCGTCCAATGGCCTGACGGCGCCGAACGGTCCCTCGCAGCAGCGGGTGATCCGTGCGGCGTTGGCCAATGCCGGGCTTGAGGCCGCTGAGGTCGACGCGGTGGAGGCGCACGGCACGGGCACGACGTTGGGTGACCCGATCGAGGCGCAGGCGCTGCTGGCGACGTATGGCCAGGACCGTCCCGAGGACCGTCCGTTGAGGCTGGGCTCGGTGAAGTCGAACATCGGGCATGCGCAGGCGGCGGCGGGTGTGGCCGGTGTGATCAAGATGGTGGAGGCGATGCGGCACGGTGAGCTGCCTCGGACGCTGCATGTGGAGGAGCCGACGCCGCACGTCGACTGGGCTTCGGGCGCGGTCGACCTGCTGACCGAGTCCGTCGAATGGACTGCGAACGACCGCCCCCGTCGGGCGGGCATCTCCGCCTTCGGCGCCAGCGGCACCAACGCCCACGTCATCATCGAACAGGCCACCGACGCCGACGCGGAGCCCGAGCAGGCGCTTCCTGCGCCCACCGACCCGCACGCCCTCGACACAGTCACCGTTCCCTGGGTGCTCACGGCCAAGTCCGATACGGGGCTCCAGGCGCAGGCGGCCACCCTCGCGGAATTCGCCGCCGAAAGCTCGGATCTCTCGTCGCTGGTGGATGTGGGCTTCTCGTTGGTGTCTTCGCGTGCGGGGTTGGAGTCCCGGGGTGTGGTGCTGGCGGCGGATCGTGCGGGTGCGTTGGCGGGGCTTGGGGCTCTGGAGCGGGGTGAGGTTGCGGCTGGTGTGGTGAGTGGTGTCGCGGCTGCTGAGCCGGGCCGGGTGGCGTTCGTGTTCCCGGGTCAGGGTTCGCAGTGGGTGGGGATGGCGGCGGGGTTGTTGGAGTCCTCGCCGGTGTTCGCGGAGCGGCTTGCTGAGTGTGATGCGGCGTTGGAGCCGTATGTGGACTGGTCCGTGGTCGACGTGGTGAGCGGGATCGAGGGCGCGCCGTCTCTGGATGACGTGGTGGTGGTGCAGTGCGCGTTGTGGGCGGTGATGGTCTCGCTGGCCGCGTTGTGGCGGTCGGTGGGTGTCGAGCCTGCCGCGGTGATCGGTCATAGTCAGGGTGAGATTGCGGCGGCTGCGGTGGCGGGTGCGTTGTCGTTGGAGGATGCGGCGAAGGTGGTGGCGCTGCGGGCTGCCGCGATTGCCGGGGAGCTGTCCGGTAAGGGCGGCATGGTGTCGGTGGCGCTGCCTGCGGAGGATGTACGGGAGCGGATCGCTGCCTGGGGCGAGCGGATCTCGGTGGCTTCGGTGAATGGTCCTTCCTCGACCGTGGTTTCCGGCGATCCCGTCGCTCTCGACGAACTGCTGTCCTCGTGTGAGGCGGACGGTGTGCGGGCCCGGCGGATCGCCGTGGATTACGCCTCGCACTCCGCGCAGGTGGAGTCGATCCGCGAACAGGTGATCACGGCGTTGCGGGGCATTGAGCCGCGTGCTGCCGAGGTGCCGTTCTACTCCACGGTGACGGGTTCCCCGCTGAACACGGCGGAGTTGGACGCGGAGTACTGGGTGACGAACCTGCGTCAGGAGGTCCGCTTCGACCAGACCGTGCGGAGCCTCCTCGCGGACGGCTTCGGCTATTTCGTGGAGTGCAGTGCGCATCCGGTGCTGACCGTGGGTCTGGGTGAGACGTTCGAGGACACCGGCAGCAACACCGCGTACGCGCAAGGCACCTTGCGTCGTGATGAAGGCGGTCCGGAGCGTTTCTTGACCTCCGTCGCCGAGGGCTACGTGCGTGGCCTGCCGGTCAACTGGCAGGCCCTGTACGCCGGTTCCGGTGCACGGCGCGTCGACCTGCCCACCTACGCCTTCCAGCGAGACCAGTTCTGGCTCCAGGCGACCGCCGGTGACGCGTCAGGTGACGTGAGTGGCTTTGGTCTCGGTGTGACGGGTCATCCGTTGTTGGGTGCGTCGGTGCGGGTGGCCGGTGAGGGGCAGTTGCTGCTGACCGGCAGGTTGTCGCTGGCGTCGCATCCGTGGCTGGCCGATCACGCTGTGTCGGGCACGGTGCTCGTGCCGGGCGCCGCCCTGGTCGAGCTCGCGCTCCGCGCCGCCGACGAGGTCGGCTGCGGCCTCGTGGAGGAACTGACACTGGCCGCTCCGTTGGTGATGCCCGAGCGGGGCGGCGTCCAGGTGCAGTTGTCGGTCAGTGCGCCCGATGAGTCGGGACGACGTGAACTCGGCTTTCACTCCTGCGCGGAAGACGCCGGGATGGACGCGCCGTGGATCCAGCACGCGAGCGGCGTCATCAGCCCTGAGGAGCCCGCATTGGGCGCCAGCCTCACGGCCTGGCCGCCGAGCGGTGCGGAGCGTGTCGACGTCGAGAGCTTCTACGAGCAGGTGGCGGAGGCCGGATACGACTACGGCCCCGGCTTCCAGGGCCTGCGCTCTGCCTGGCGCGTGGGCGACGACGTGTACGCGGAGATCGTGCTGCCCGACGAACTCGGCCCACAGGCCGAGCGGTTCGGCATCCATCCCGCGCTGCTGGACGCCGCGCTCCACCCCGTCGTACTGCTGAACGGCGGCTCCGCCGCGGACATCAACGAACTGCGGTTGCCCTTCTCGTGGGGTGGGGTGTCCCTGTACGCGGTGGGGGCGACGTCGCTTCGGGTGCGGGTCTCTCCTGCTGGTGAGGACGCGGTGTCGGTGGTGGTCGCGGACGCGGCCGGTGCCGCGGTGGCGTCCATCGATTCGCTCGTCCTGCGGGCGGTGTCGCCGGACCAGCTGCGCCTGGCCGATGACCCGACCCGTGACGCCCTCTTCCGCGTCGACTGGACCCCGCTGGCCCGGCCGACCGACGCCACCACGACGCTCTCCGCCGTGGCGCTGTCGAGTGGGGACGCGCTCCCGGACGTGCCCGCGTACCCCGATCTCGCGTCATTGGCCGAGGCGGTGGACGCGGGTGATCCGGTGTCTGATCTGGTCTACGCCGTCTTCGCAGGCGATGAGGTGCCGAGTTCGGCGGATGCCGTGCACGCCGTGACGACGAACGCGCTGAGTCTGCTCCAGGGTTGGTTGTCCGAGGAGCGATTCGCGGGGTCGCGTTTGGTGGTGGTGACGCGGCGTGCGGTGGCGGTGCGTTCTGGTGAAGGCGTGCTGGATCTGGTGCATGCGCCGTTGTGGGGTTTGGTGCGGACGGCCCAGGCGGAGAACCCCGGCCGCTTCCTGCTGGTCGACCTCGACCACGCCCCCGACCACGACCACGACCTCACCCTCGACACGGCGACCGTCGCGGCCGTCGTGACCGCTGTCGAGTCCGAGGAACCCCAACTGGCCCTCCGCTCCGGTGAGATGCTCGTCCCCCGTCTGACGCGGACCACCTCGTCCGGCGGCTCCCTGACGCCCCCGGCCGAGTCCCCGGCCTGGCGGCTGGCGACGACCGGTTCCGGAACGCTGGAGAATCTCGCCCTGCTCCCCGCGCCGAGCGCGCTGGAGCCCCTCACCGATGGGCAGGTCCGAGTCTCCGTACGGGCCTCCGGAGTCAATTTCCGCGACGTACTGATCGGCCTCGGCATGTACCCCGACGCCGACGCCTACATGGGCACCGAGGGCTCCGGCACGGTGACCGAGGTGGGCCCGGGTGTGACCGGCTTCGCCGTCGGCGACCGGGTCATGGGCCTGCTCCCCGAGGCGTTCGGCCCGGTCTCCGTCGTCGATCAGCGCCTGATCGCTCCCGTTCCCGCGGGCCTGACAGACGAACAGGCCGCCGCGATCCCTGTCGTCTTCCTCACCGCTTACTTCGGGTTGGCGGATCTGGCGGGGTTGGTGGCGGGGGAGTCGGTGTTGGTGCATGCGGCGACGGGTGGTGTGGGGATGGCTGCGGTGCAGTTGGCCCGGCACTGGGGTGTGGAGGTGTTCGCGACCGCGAGTGAGGGCAAGTGGGATGTTCTGCGGTCGATGGGGTTTGACGAGGCGCATATCGCGTCGTCGCGGACGCTGGACTTCGAGGGGAAGTTCCTCGGGGTGACCGGTGGTCGGGGTGTGGATGTGGTGCTCGATTCGCTGGCGCAGGAGTTCGTGGACGCGTCGTTGAGGTTGTTGCCGCGTGGTGGTCGGTTCCTGGAGATGGGCAAGACCGACATCCGGGATCCGGAAGTCGTAGCGGCGGATCACCCGGGCGTCACCTACAACGCGTACGCCCTCACGGAAATACCCACCGATCGGCTCGGGGAGATCCTCCGGGAGCTTTGCGAGCTCTTCGAGCGGGGTGTGTTGGAGCCGTTGCCGGTGCGGGTGTGGGATGTGCGGCGGGCGCCTGAGGCGTTGCGGTTCATGAGTCAGGCCCGGCATACGGGCAAGTTGGTGCTGTCCGTGCCCGCGCCGCTGGACGTGGACGGCACGGTGTTGGTCACGGGCGGTACGGGCACGTTGGGCGGGTTGCTGGCCCGGCATCTGGTGGCTGAACACGGCGTACGCAGCCTGGTGTTGACCAGTCGCCGGGGTGCTGCGGCCGAGGGCGCCGAGGAGTTGGTGGCGGAGCTGACGGCGGCCGGTGCACGCGTGGAGATCGTGGCGTGTGACGCGGCGGACCGGGACGCGCTCGCGGAGGTCGTGGAGGGGATCGGGTCGTCGCTGACGGGTGTGGTGCATGCCGCCGGTGCTCTGGATGACGGGCTGGTCTCGTCCCTCACTCCTGAGCGGCTTCAGGCGGTGCTGCGTCCGAAGGTGGATGCCGCGCTCAACCTCCACGACCTCACCCGTCACCTCGACCTCTCCCTCTTCGTCCTCTACTCCTCCCTCGCGGGCACGGCAGGCAGCCCCGCGCAGGGCAACTACGCGGCGGCGAACGCGTTCCTGGACGCGCTGGCCGCGCACCGACGCGCCCAGGGCCTGGCCGGGCAGTCGCTGGCCTGGGGCCACTGGGAGCAGACCAGCGAACTCACCGGCGACCTCGACACGGCAGACCTGGCCAGGATGGCGAAGTCCGGTGTGGTGCCGATGCCGTCGGAGCAGGGGCTCGGACTGTTCGACGCCGCGCGCTCACTGGACGAGGCCCATGTGGTGACGGCCCGCCTGGAGCCGTCGGCCTGGACCTCGGGCACCAGCAGTGACGTGGTGCGAGCGCTGGCGCGCGGCCTGGTGAAGCCGGGCTCGGCGCGCCGGGCCAGGGCCGTGGCAGGGACGGACGCCGCGGCGGGGACATCGGCTCTCGCCCGGCGACTCGCGGGCATGTCCGCCGCGGAGCGTACGGAGCATCTGGTGGATCTCGTACGGACGCATGTCGCGGCCGTGCTCGGCCACGGGTCACCCGCCGCGGTCGAAGCCGAGCGTGCCTTCAAGGACCTGGGCTTCGACTCGCTGACCGCGGTCGAGCTGCGCAACCGCCTGGCCACCGCCACCGGACTGCGCCTGCCCGCCACCCTCGTCTTCGACCACCCCACCCCCCACACCCTCGCGGGCTTCCTGCTCACCGAGCTGGGCGTGGACGCACGGACCGAGGCGGCCGTGCCGGTGCCCGTGCGGACGGGGGCCGACGTCGACGACGATCCGATCGTCATCGTCGGCATGGCCTGCCGCTTCCCGGGTGACGCGGACTCCCCCGAGGGGCTGTGGGACCTGGTGGCCGAAGGGCGGGACGCGATCTCCGGATTCCCCGGTGACCGAGGCTGGGACCTGGAGCGGCTGTACGACCCGGATCCGGACCGCTCCGGCAAGAGCTACGCGCGAGCGGGCGGCTTCCTCCGGGACGCCACGGACTTCGACGCCGCGCTGTTCGGGATCTCGCCGCGCGAGGCCCTGGGCATGGACCCGCAGCAGCGGCTGATCCTCGAATCCTCCTGGGAGGTCTTCGAGCGGGCCGGGATCGACGCGACCGAGCTGCGCGGCAGCAGGACCGGCGTCTTCGTCGGCGCCGTCAGCACCGGATACGGCCAGGGCGAGAAGCTGCAGCAGAGTGTCGAGGGCTACTCCGTCACCGGCAACGTCCTCAGCGTCATCTCCGGGCGGGTGTCGTACGTCTTCGGCCTCGAAGGCCCGGCCATGACGGTCGACACGGCCTGCTCCTCCGCGCTGGTCGCCCTGCACCTGGCGGCCCAGTCCCTGCGCGGCGGCGAGTGCTCGCTCGCGCTCGTCGGCGGCGTCACGATCATGCCGAGCCCGTTCGGTTTCGTGGAGTTCAGCCGTCAGCGGGTCCTGTCGCCCGACGGCCGCTGCAAGGCGTTCTCCGCCGAGGCCGACGGCACCGGGTTCGCCGAGGGCGTGGGCACCCTGCTGGTCGAGCGCCTCTCCGACGCACGCCGCAACGGCCACCAGGTCCTTGCCGTCGTACGCGGCTCCGCGACCAACCAGGACGGCGCGAGCAACGGCCTGACCGCGCCGAACGGCCCCTCGCAGCAGCGGGTGATCCGTGCGGCACTGGCCAACGCCGGGCTCGCGGGCGACGAGGTCGACGCCGTCGAGGCGCACGGCACGGGCACCAGCCTCGGCGACCCCATCGAGGCCCAGGCGCTGCTCGCCACCTATGGAGCCGACCGGCCCGCGGACCGGCCGCTGTGGCTCGGTTCCATCAAGTCCAACATCGGGCACACGCAGGCCGCCGCCGGTATCGCCGGGCTCATCAAGATGGTGATGGCCATGCGGCACGGGACGCTGCCCCCGACCCTGCACGCGGACGAGCCGACCTCCGAAGTGGACTGGTCGTCGGGCGCCGTCCGGCTGTTGGCCGAGCCCGTACGGTGGCCGGTGAACGACCGCCCCAAGCGCGTCGCCGTGTCGTCCTTCGGCATCAGCGGCACCAACGCGCACGTGGTCCTCGAAGAGCCGCCCGCGCAGCAGGCCGAGGACGAGCAGGAGCCCGCGGACGGGCCGACGCCGGAGAACGAGGTCCGCGGCGGACGGCCGGATTCCGTGCCGTGGGTGCTGTCCGGCAAGACGGCCGAGGCGATGCGCGCCCAGGCAGGGCGGCTCGCCGGGCACGCCACCGAGCACGGCGACCTCTCGCCGCTCGACGTCGGTCACTCCCTGGTCGTGTCGCGGACCGCCCTGGAGCACCGCGCCGTGGTCCTCGCCGACGGCCTCGACGAAGCCGTCCCGGCACTCGGTGCGCTGGCCGCGGGGTTGCCCGCCGCGGGCGTGGTCACCGGCACCGCGGACGTACGCGGCAAGGTGGTCCTCGTCTTCCCCGGCCAGGGGTCGCAGTGGCAGGGCATGGCGCGTGAACTCCTCGACAGCTCACCGGTGTTCGCCGAGCGCTTCGCGGAGTGCGACGCCGCGCTGCGCGGCCACGTGGACTGGTCGGCGACCGATGTCGTCAGGGGAGTGGCAAACGCCCCGGCGCTGGAGCGCATCGAGGTCCTGCAGCCCGTGCTGTTCGCCGTGAACCTCTCCCTCGCCGCCCTGTGGCGTTCGGTGGGCGTGGAACCCGCGGCGGTGGTCGGTCACAGCCAGGGCGAGATCGCCGCGGCACAGGTGGCGGGCGCGCTCTCGCTGGAGGACGCGGCCAGGATCGTCGTGCTGCGCAGCGCCCTGTTCGCCGAGGAACTCGTCGGCCGCGGTGCGGTGGCCTCGGTGGCGCTGTCAGCGGACACCGTCGCGGAGCGGCTCGCCGAGTGGGAAGGACGCATAGTGATCGCGGGTCGCAACGGTCCCGGCGCGGTGACCGTCGCGGGGGAGGTGGCGGCCCTGGAGGAGTTCGTGGCCCGGTGCGCGGAAGAGGACATCAGGGCCCGCGTCGTCGGCTCCACGGTCGCCTCGCACTGCGCCCAGGTGGACCCGCTGCGCGAGCGCATCCTGGAGCTGTTCGCCGACGTCGCCCCGGACCGGAGCCGGATCCCGTTCTACTCGACGGTCACCGGCGGCGCCCTGGACACGACGCGGCTGACGGCCGAGTACTGGTTCGACAACGCGCGCCAGCCGGTGAACTTCGAGGGCACGGTGCACGCGCTGCTCGCGGACGGCTTCCGGTTCTTCGTGGAATCCAGCGCGCACCCCGTACTGACGACGGGCATGCAGGCCACCTTCGAGGACGCGGCCACCGACGCCGTCGCGGTCGGCTCGCTGCGCCGCGACGAAGGCGGCACGCACCGGTTCCTGACGTCGCTGGCCGAGGGGTACGTCCGCGGCCTGCCCGGCGTGGACTGGACGGCGGTCTTCGCCGACAGCGGCGCGCGCCGGGTCGAGCTGCCCACGTACGCCTTCCAGCGCAGCCGGTACTGGCTCGACGACCTGAGCGCCTCCCTCGCCGACGACGCGGGCGCGAACGGCGCCGAAGCCGAGTTCTGGGACGCGGTGGAGCGCGGTGACCTCGACGAGGTCGCCGCCGAACTCGACCTGGAGGCCGACCCGTTGAGGGAGGTGCTGCCCGCGCTCTCCTCCTGGCGACGGCGGCGGCTCACCCGGTCGCGGGTCGACGGGTGGCGCTACCGGGCGATCTGGAGGCCCGTACCGGCACCGGCGGCACCCGCGCTCTCCGGTCGCTGGCTGCTGCTCGTACCGGCCGCCCTCGGTGAGGACACCTGGGCCGAGGGCGCACGGCAGGCGCTGACCGGGGCCGGGGCCAGGGCCGAGTGCTTCGTGGTGGACACGGCCGACAGCGACCGCGACCAACTCAGTGACGTCCTGCGGCAGTTCCAGGCGGACGAGGAGGACCCCGTCGTCGGAGTCCTTTCGCTGCTGGCTCTCGACGAGAGTCCGCACGCCGACCGCCCCGCGATGCCGAACGGCCTCGCCGCCACGGTGGCGCTCGCCCAGGCCGTCGACGACGCCGACCTGACAGTGCCGCTGTGGACCGCCACCCGGGGCGGCGCGCTCACCGGGCAGGACGATCCGCCGGCACGGCCGGACCAGGCCCAGACGTGGGGACTCGGCCGGGTGATCGCGCTCGAACAGCCCGGGCGCTGGGGCGGCCTCGTCGACCTGCCGGAGACCGTCGACGACGCGGCCCGCACCCGCCTCGCCGCGGCCCTCACCGGTCTCGGCGAGAGCGGGCACGAGGACCAGCTGGCGATACGTCCGTCCGGCGTGCTGGCCCGCCGCCTCGTGCGGGCACCCCTGGAAGACGAACCCGCCCGGCACGAGTGGCGACCCGAGGGCACCGTCCTGATCACGGGCGGCACCGGCGGCATCGGCGCCCGCGTCGCCCACTGGTGCGCCCGCAACGGCGCCGCACACCTGCTGCTCACCGGGCGCCGCGGCCCCGACGCCCCGGGTGCCGCACAACTCCGTACGGAACTGGAGGAGTTGGGTGCCCAGGTGACCATCGTGGCCTGCGACATGGCCGATCGTGACGCGGTCGACGCACTGATCGCCTCGGTGCCCGAGACGGCGCCGCTCACCGCGGTGATCCACGCCGCGGGCGTGCCGGGGACCTTCGCGCCGGTCACCGAGACCTCGCCCGACACCTTCACCGGCATCACGTCGGGCAAGGTGCTCGGAGCGCTCAACCTGGACGCGGCGCTCGGCGACACCGAACTGGACGCCTTCGTGCTCTTCTCGTCCAGCGCGGGCCTGTGGGGCAGCGGCGGCCAGGGCGCGTACGCGGCGGGCAACGCCTTCCTCGACGCGTTCGCCGAACGGCGCAGGTCCCAGGGCAGGCGGGCCACCTCGGTCGCCTGGGGCGCCTGGGGCGGTGGCGGCATGATGACCACCGACGGGGCCGTCGCCTACATGGGGCGCCGCGGCGTGGTGGAGATGGACCCCGATCTGGCGATCGCCGCGATGGTGCGGGCCGTCGAGCACGACGAGACCTGTGTGGCCGTGGCGGACGTCGAATGGGAGCGGTTCGTCCTCGGCTACACCGCACTGCGCCCGAGCCCGCTGATCGCCGAAATCCCCGAGGCCCAGAGCGCGTTGCGTCAGGACGACACCGCCGTCTCCGCCGAGGAGAGCGCCGCGGGTGCGGCTCTGACGGCGCGCCTGGCCGCACTGCCGGAGAACGAACAGCTCAAGACGGTCCTCGAACTGGTCCGCGGCGAGGTGGCGGCCGTCCTCGGCCACACCACCCTCGACGGAATCCAGGCCGGACTCGCCTTCAAGGAGATCGGCTTCGACTCCCCTGACGGCGGTCGAGCTCCGCAACCGCCTCAACAGCGCGACCGGCCTGCGGCTCCCCGCCGGTGTGGTCTTCGACCATCCGACACCCGCCGCCCTGGCCAAGCATCTGTGGGGCCTGCTCGTACCGGACCCCGCGGACACCTCGGACGCCGTCCTCGGCGACCTCCAGACGCTGGAGCGTTCGATCGCCGCCCTCGCGGACGACGGCGAGGGCACCACCAAGGTCGTGGAACGTCTTGAAGCCCTCATCTGGAAGCTGCGCGACGACCGCGACGCCACCAGGGCGCGCGGCACCGAAGGAACCGGTGCGGGCGACGCGGACAGTCTCGCCTCGGCCTCCGCCGACGACATGTTCGCCCTGCTCGACGAAGAACTCGGACAGTCCTGACCCGCGATCCGGGCTAGGGGACCTGCGGAATTGGGGAACTGGGGCATGGCAGAGACAGACACGGAACGGCAGGCCGCGGAGCGCACGGCCACGGCAGGCACCGCCACGTCAGGCAACGGCGTGACCTCCAACGAAGAGAAGCTGCTCGACTACCTCAAGCGGGCGACGGGCGACCTGAGGCAGACCCAGCGACGGCTGCGCGAGATGGAGGCCGCCCAGAGCGAGCCCATCGCCGTCGTCGGCATGGCCTGCCGCTATCCGGACGGGGTGGACTCGCCGGACGCGCTGTGGGACCTCGTCGCCGAGGGCCGGGACGCCATCACGGAGTTCCCGGCCGACCGGGGCTGGGACGTCGAAGGCCAGTACGACCCCGATGTCGCGCGAGCCGCGAAGAACGGCAAGAACTACGTGAGCGGCGGCGGATTCCTGCGCTCGGCCACCGAGTTCGACGCCGGTTTCTTCGGCATCTCGCCGCGCGAGGCGCTGGCCATGGACCCCCAGCAGCGCCTGCTCCTCGAAGGCTCCTGGGAGCTGTTCGAACGCGCGGGCATCGACCCGAAGTCCGTCAAGGGCAGCCCCACCGGCACCTTCATCGGCTTCAGCACGATGGATTACGGATGGGAGCACCAGAGCATCCCCGAGCCGGTCGCCGGCTACTACGCCACCGGCAACTTCGCCAGCGTGATGTCCGGCCGGATCGCCTACACCTTCGGCCTGGAGGGCCCCGCCGTCAGCGTCGACGCGGCCTGCTCCTCCTCCCTTGTGGCGCTCCATCTCGCGGGGCAGGCGCTGCGGTCCGGTGAGTGCTCGCTCGCCGTCGCCGGAGGCGTCACCGTCATGTCCACCTCGATCGGATACGCCGAGTTCTGCCGCCAGCGGGCACTGTCCCCGGACGGCAGGTGCCGTGCCTTCGCCGCCTCGGCCGACGGCTTCGGACCGGCCGAGGGCATCGGCCTGCTCCTCGTCGAGCGGCTCTCCGACGCACGCCGCAACGGCCACCAGGTCCTTGCCGTCGTACGCGGCTCCGCCGTCAACCAGGACGGTGCGAGCAACGGCCTGACCGCACCCAACGGCCCTTCCCAGGAACGTGTCATCCGCGCCGCCCTGCGCAATGCCCGTGTCGCGCCGGAACAGATCGACGTGGTGGAGGCGCACGGCACCGGCACCACCCTCGGCGACCCCATCGAGGCGCACGCTCTGCTCGCCACCTACGGGCAGCGGCGCTCCCAGGACCGCCCCCTGTGGCTGGGATCGGTGAAGTCCAACATCGGCCACGCCTCCGCCGCCGCCGGTGTGGCCGGAGTGATCAAGATGGTGCAGGCCATACGACATGGCGTACTGCCCAAGACGCTGCACGTGGAGGAGCCGACCCCACACGTCGACTGGTCGTCGGGCGCCGTCCGCCTCCTCACCGAGGCCCGCGCCTGGCCCGACACCGAAGGCCGCCCCCGGCGCGCGGGCGTCTCCGCGTTCGGCATCAGCGGTACCAACACACATGTGATCGTGGAGGAGGCGCCGAGCGACACCGAGGCCGCGGCCGGGTCCGGGCCCGCCGACACCGCCACCGAAACCGCCACCGACGGCCAGAACGGCCGGACCGTCTCCGGCCTGACGGACACCCTCGTGCCCTGGCTCGTCTCGGCCCGCTCCGAGCGTGCCCTGCGAGCCCAGGCGGAGCTCCTGGCGGCCCACGCGGCAACCGAACACACCTCCCTCCGGGACATCGGCCACTCCCTGGCCTCGACCCGCGCCGCACTGGAACACCGAGCGGTCATCCTGGCCCCCGACCACGAGACCGCGGTCGCGGGCCTGACGTCCCTCGCCACGGGAGATCCGACCGTCCCGTCCCATGTCGTACGCGGAACGGCGACGACAACGGACCCGGACGAACTCGAACTGACCGGCAAGACGGTGTTCGTTTTCCCGGGTCAGGGTTCGCAGTGGGTGGGGATGGCGGCGGGGTTGTTGGAGTCCTCGCCGGTGTTCGCGGGGCGGCTTGCTGAGTGTGATGCGGCGTTGGAGCCGTATGTGGGCTGGTCTGTGGTCGATGTTGTCCGGGGTGTAGATGGTGCGCCGTCTCTGGACGATGTCGTTGTGGTGCAGTGCGCCTTGTGGGCGGTGATGGTGTCGCTCGCGGAGTTGTGGCGGTCGGTGGGTGTCGAGCCTGCCGCGGTGATCGGTCACAGTCAGGGTGAGATCGCGGCGGCGGCGGTGGCGGGTGCGTTGTCGTTGGAGGATGCCGCGAAGGTGGTGGCGCTGCGAGCTGCCGCGATTGCCGGGGAGCTGTCCGGTAAGGGCGGCATGGTGTCGGTGGCGCTGCCTGCGGAGGATGTACGGGAGCGGATCGCTGCCTGGGGCGAGCGGATCTCGGTGGCTTCGGTGAATGGTCCTTCCTCGACCGTGGTGTCGGGTGATCCGGACGCGTTGGACGAGCTGTTGGTCTCGTGTGAGGCGGACGGTGTGCGGGCGCGGCGGATCGCCGTGGATTACGCCTCGCACTCCGCGCAGGTGGAGTCGATCCGCGAGCAGGTGATCACGGCGTTGCGGGGCATCAGTCCGCGCGCCTCGGAGGTGCCGTTCTACTCCACGGTGACGGGTTCCCCTCTGAACACGGCGGAGTTGGACGCGGAGTACTGGTTCACGAACCTGCGTCAGGAGGTCCGCTTCGACCAGACCGTGCGGAACCTCCTCGCGGACGGCTTCGGCTATTTCGTGGAATGCAGCGCTCACCCGGTGCTGACCGTCGGTCTGGGTGAGACGTTCGAGGACACCGGCAGTAACACCGCGTACGCGCAAGGCACCTTGCGCCGTGACGAAGGCGGCCCGGAGCGTTTCCTGACCTCCCTCGCCGAGGGCTACGTACGCGGCCTGCCGGTCAACTGGCAGTCCCTGTCTGCCGGTTCGGATGCCCGTCGAGTGGACCTGCCCACCTACGCCTTCCAGCACCAGCGCTACTGGATGGAAGCCGACCCCGCTGCCGCAGGTGATCCGGCGGAGCTCGGGCTCGGTGCTGTGGGGCACGCGGTTCTCGGTGCCGCGCTTCCCGTGGCCGACGGCGGACCGCTCGTGCTGACCGGCTCCCTGATGCCTCGCACGCATGCCTGGTCCATGCAGCACACGGTGCACGGATCGATGGTCGTGCCGAGTGCCGTGTTCGCCGAGCTGGCCGCGACGGCCGCGTACGAGACGGGCTGCGGCCGGGTGGCGGGCCTGACTGCCGAGGCGCCCCTTGTGCTACCCGAGCAGGGCGGCGTACAGCTCCAACTGGTCGTACAGGACAGGGGGTTGGAGGGCGAACGGGAGTTCGCGGTGTACGCGCGCAGTGCGCAGGCGGCGCCGGACGTGCCCTGGACGCCTCATGCGCGCGGGACTCTGGCCGACGGCGCGCCGGACCTGGTGGAGGACGCTCCGGCGACGTGGCCGCCCGCCGGTGCCGAACAGGTCGGACTCGACGATCTCTACGAGCGGCTGGAGGCCGCGCGGCACGGTCATGGCCCCGCGTTCCGGGCGCTGCGTTCCCTCTGGCGGGCGGGCGACGAGTTCTTCGCCGAGGTCACCGTCGGCGAGGGAGAGGACAGGACCCTGTCCGTCGACGGGTTCGGACTCCACCCGGCCCTGCTCCACGCCGCGCTCCAACCGGCCCTGATCGCGCGCTCCGACGGTGGCGAAGGACTGCCCCTGCTGCCGGTCGAATGGCGCGGGCTCACCCTGCACGCGGTGGGTGCCACCAGCCTTCGTGTGCGGGTGAGGCCCGTGGACGAGGACACCGTGGCGGTCACCGCGACCGACCCGGACGGCGCGCCCGTGGTCACCGTGGACGCCGTACGGCTCGCTCCGCTCGGGCCCGAAGAGCTGCGTGGGGTCGAGGAGTTGACGCGGGACGCGCTGTTCCGTCTGGAGTGGACTCCGGCGTCTGCCGGGCAGTCCGTCGCCGACGCCCGTCGTTGGGCGGTCATCGGCACCGACGAGCTGGGCCTGGCCGCCGCCCTCGGCCTGGGCAGGGGCGGTGCGGACGCGGCGGACACGTCCACCGTCGCCGTGTTGTCGTACGCCACGGCACCGACCTCCGATCCGGCGGCGGACCCGGGCCTCGCGGACCGGGTGCGCGAGGTGACGGCGGAGGCCCTGGAAGTCGTGCAGAAGTGGGTGGCCGACGAGCGTGCCGAGTCCTCGACCCTGGTGGTGGTGACCCGGAACGCCGTGGCCACGCGGGCGGGAGAAGAGCTCGGCGGGCTCGTCCACGCGCCGCTGTGGGGGCTGATACGGGCCGCCCAGGCGGAGTATCCGGCCGGGCGGTTCCTGCTGGTCGACGTGGACGGGCGGCAGTCGTCGCTCGACGGGTTGGTCCCCGCTGTCACGGCGGCTCTCGCCGAGGGCGAACAGCAGCTGGCCCTGCGGGAGGGGGAAGCACTGGTGCCTCGGCTCGCCCGGGCCCGCACCGAGGCGCACCCGACGGAGACCGCCGCCACGCACCCGGCGGAGACAGACCCCGCCCACCAGCCGGAGGCCGACCCGGCGGCGGGCACCTGGCTCGTCACCGGCGGCACCGGGACCCTGGGCGGCCTGATCGCCCGCCATCTGGTGACCGAACACGGCGTGCGCCATCTGGTGCTCGCGAGCCGCCGAGGGAGCGCGGCCGACGGCGCCGCGGAGCTGGCGGCCGAGCTGACATCGGCGGGGGCGGCCGTGGACGTCGTGGCCTGTGACGCGGCCGACCGGGCCGCGCTGGCGGCGCTCCTCGACACCGTCCCGGCCGACCGGCCGCTGACGGGCGTCGTGCACGCGGCGGGTGTGCTCGACGACGGACTCGTCGGATCGCTCTGCGCCGAACAGTGCGAGCGGGTGCTGCGACCCAAGTCCGACGCGGCCCTCAACCTGCACCAACTCACCCTGGAACACGACCTGTCGGCCTTCGTGCTCTTCTCCTCGGCGGCCGGCACGTTGGGCAACGCGGGACAGGCGGGCTTCGGCGCCGCAAACGTGTTCCTCGACGCCCTCGCCCAGCACCGCAGGGCCCGTGGGCTGCCCGGGGTCTCCCTCGCCTGGGGGCCCTGGCGGACGGGCGGGAGCACAGGGGGAAGCGGCGACGGAATCCTGCCGTTCACGCCGGACGAGGGGCTCGTGCTGTTCGACGCGGCCCGGCACGGGACGGACGCGCTGGCGCTGCCGATCCGTCCCGACCTGCCGGTGCTCGGCGAGGCGGCGGCAGCGGGCGCGCTGCCCACGGTGCTGCGCGGCCTCGTCAGGACCGCGCGGCGCACCGCCGCCACCGGCGCGGGCGCCGACCGCTCCCGTACCGAACTCGCCGGGAAACTGGCCGGAGTGCGGCCCGCCGAGCAGACGCGCGTCCTGCTCGACCTGTTGCGCACCGAGGTCGCGGCCGTACTGCGGCACGCCACGACCGAGGACGTCGACGCGGACCGGGCCTTCAAGGACCTCGGTTTCGACTCGCTCACCGCGGTCGAGCTGCGCAACAGGCTGGCCGCCGCGACCGGTCTCACGCTGCCGCCGACGCTCGTCTTCACGTATCCCACGCCGACCGTCCTGGTGCGTTTCCTCCTGGAGGAACTGGCACTCGGGGCGGGCGCCGAGGGGGAACTCCCGGTCCTCGCCGACCTGGAGCGGCTCTCCGACACCCTGGCGGCGACCGAGGCGGACGAGTCCACCACGGAGCGGATCACCCAGCGCATCGAGGCCTTGCTGTGGCAGTGGCGGGGCGACCCGCGCGGCACCCGGCAGGTCCTCGCCGGGGAAGCCCTCGACGCCGCGTCGGACGACGAGATGTTCGCACTGATCGACAAGGAACTGGGCGGCTCTTGAGCGTCCATCCCGAGACCCGGGACCAGGCACCCCCGCCAGGGGACACGACCGCCGGGCGCCCCTGCCCACCGTTCGCCGAAGGAGACAGAGGGACACCATGTCCAACGGCACTACCGAGGCAAAGCTCCGCGACTACCTCAAACGCGTCACGGCCGACCTGAGCCTGACGCGGCACCGGCTGCACGAGGCCGAGGCAGCGGACAGCGAGCCCATCGCCGTCGTCGGCATGGCCTGCCGCTACCCCGGCGACGCGGACTCCCCCGAAGAGCTGTGGGAGCTGGTCGCCGAAGGCCGCGACGCCATCAGCCCCTTCCCCACCGACCGGGGCTGGGACCTCGACGCGCTCTACCACCCCGACCCCGAGGTGCGGGGCACGAGCTACGTCCGCAACGGCGGATTCCTCAGCCGCGCCGGGGACTTCGACGCGCCCTTCTTCGGCATCACCCCGCGCGAGGCACTCGGCATGGACCCGCAGCAGCGGCTGATGCTGGAGATCTCGTGGGAGGCGTTCGAGCGCGCGGGCATCGCCCCCGCCACCGCGAAGGGCACCCGCGTCGGCGTCTACACCGGCATCGTGGCCACCAACTACGTGTCCCGGCTGCGGGAGACCCCCGAGCCCGTCGAGGGGTACGTGGTCACGGGCACGATGTCCAGCGTGGCCTCGGGCCGTGTCGCGTACACGCTGGGCCTGGAAGGCCCGGCCGTGAGCGTGGAGACGGCCTGCTCCTCCTCGCTGGTCGCCCTGCACCTCGCGGTGCAGGCGCTGCGGTCCGGCGACTGCGCCATGGCCCTGGCCGGCGGGGTCGCGGTGATGCCCATGCCGGACGCCTTCGTGGAGTTCAGCCGCCAGCGGGGCATGGCCCCGGACGGTCGCATCAAGGCCTTCGCCGCCGAGGCCGACGGCACCAACTGGGCCGAGGGCGCCGGAGTGCTCCTCGTCGAGCGGCTCTCCGACGCGCGGCGGGCGGGCCACCCGGTCCTCGCGGTGATCCGCGGCTCGGCGATCAACCAGGACGGCGCGAGCAACGGGCTCTCGGCCCCCAACGACCTCGCCCAGGAGCGCGTCATCAGGGCGGCACTGGCGAGCGCCAGGCTCACCGCCGACGACGTGGACGCGGTCGAGGCGCACGGCACCGGCACCACGCTCGGCGACCCGATCGAGGCGCAGGCGCTGTTCGCCACCTACGGAAAGGACCGGCCCAGGGACCGGCCGCTGCTGCTGGGGTCGATCAAGTCCAACTTCGGGCACGCGGGTCCGGCGGCGGGCGTGGCCGGAGTGATCAAGATGGTGGAGGCGATGCGGCACGACCTGCTGCCGCGCACCCTCCACGTCGACGAGCCGACGCCGCACGTCGACTGGTCCTCAGGGGCGATACGGCTGCTCACCGAGCCCACGCCGTGGCCCGCGCGGCAGGACCGGCCGCGCCGCGCCGGTGTCTCCGCGTTCGGCATCAGCGGCACCAACGCCCACGTCGTCCTGGAGGAGGCCCCGGGGCAGCCCGTACCGGAAGCGCCGGGTGCCGATGCCAGTGCCGACGCTGATGCCAGTGCCGACGCCGACTCCGTCGCCGTCGAGGCGTCCGGACTCACCGGGGAGCTGGTGCCCTGGCTGGTGTCGGCCCGTTCGGAGACCGCGTTGCGGGCCCAGGCCGCGCGGCTCGCCGCGTTCGCCGGGGCGCGGACCTCGGCCGCCCCTGCGGACATCGGGCGTTCCCTGGCGCTGACCCGGTCCCCGATGGAACACCGGGGTGCGGTCCTGGCCGCCGACAGGGACGGTGCCCTCGCGGCGCTCACCGCCCTCGCCGAGGGCACACCCGCGCCCGGAGTCCTCACCTCGGTCGCGGCCCCCGGCGGCCGGGTCGCCTTCGTCTTTCCCGGGCAGGGCTCCCAGTGGCAGGGCATGGCGGCCCGACTCGCCGACACCGCACCGGCGTTCGCCCGACGGCTCGCCGCCTGCGACGCCGCGCTGCGGCCGCTCACCGGCTGGTCGGTGACCGAGGCCATCCGCGGCGGCGAAGGCGCGCCCTCCTTCGACGACGTCGAGGTGGTGCAGTCCGCGCTGTGGGCGGTCATGGTGTCCCTCGCGGAGCTGTGGCGTTCCGCAGGGGTCGAACCCGCCGCGGTGATCGGTCACAGTCAGGGCGAGATCGCCGCCGCCGCCGTCTGCGGAGCGCTGTCGCTCCAGGACGCGGCGAAGGTGGTCGCCCTGCGGGCCCGCGCCATCCGCGAGGAACTCTCCGGCAAGGGCGGCATGGTGTCGGTGGCGCTGCCCGCGGACGGCGTACGCGACCGGATCGCACCCTGGGGCGAGCGCATCTCGGTGGCGTCGGTCAACGGCCCCTCCTCCACCGTGGTCTCCGGCGAACCCGTCGCCCTCGACGAGCTGATCGCCTCCTGCGACGCGGACGGGGTGCGCGCGCGACGCATCGCGGTGGACTACGCCTCGCACTCCGCGCAGGTGGACGCGATCCGCGACCGGGTCGTCGACGCGCTGCGGGACATCGAGCCGCGCACCTCCGACATCCCCTTCTACTCGACCGTGACCGGCTCGGCCCTCGACAGCTCGGCGCTCGACGCGGAGTACTGGATCACCAACCTGCGGCAGACCGTCCGCTTCGACGACACCGTCCGCGCCCTGCTCGCCGACGGCTTCAGCCACTTCGTCGAGTCGAGCGCGCACCCGGTGCTCACCGTCGGCCTCCAGGAGACCTTCGAGGACACCGGCAGCGACGCCGTCGCCCTCGCCACGCTCCGCCGCGACGAGGGCGGCACGGGCCGCTTCGTCACGGCGCTCGCCGAGGGGTACGTACGGGGACTGCCCGTCGACTGGGCCGCGGTCTTCGCCGGAGCGGGCACCGGAGCCCGGCACATGGACCTGCCGACGTACGCCTTCCAGCACAGGCGCTACTGGCTGGAGGAGGCCGATGCCGACGCGCCCGCCGCCGAGCGGCACGGTGACGAGGGCGACGACGCCGACTTCTGGGCCGCGGTGGAGCGCGGCGACCTGGCCGACATCACGGCCGAACTCGGGGTCGCCGCCGACCGGCCGCTGAGCGAGGCACTGCCCGCCCTGTCGTCGTGGCGGCGCCGCAGCCGGTCGCGATCGCGCGCCGACCGCTGGCGCTACCGCGTGGCGTGGCACCCGCTCGCCACCGCCGAGACCCCGGCGCTGGAAGGCCGTTGGCTGCTGCCCGTTCCGCAGGGCGAGGAGTACGACGACTGGGCCGCCGGAACCGTACAGGCACTGGAGAAGCTCGGCGCACGGGTCGAGCGGCTGGCCGTGGATCCGGCGACGGCCGACCGGGCCCACCTGGCAGGGCTGCTGCGCGAGGCCTGCACCGGCCGGGAAGGACCGCCCGCCGGAATCCTCTCGCTGCTCGGCCTCGACCGGCGCCCCCACCCCGACCACACCGCGGTGCCCGCCTCGCTCGCCGCGACCCTGGCCCTCACCCAGGCACTGGTCGACGTCTCAGGGGAACTACCGGTCGCGCCGCGCCTGTGGTGCGTCACCGGTGGAGCCGTCTCCGTCGACGCGGGAGATCCGCTCACCGACCCGGCGGCCGCGCACCTGTGGGGCCTCGGCAGGGTCGTCGCGCTGGAACACCCGCTGCTGTGGGGCGGGTTGATCGACCTGCCCGCCGATGTCACCGACCCGGCGGTGGACGGGCTGCGGGCCGCGCTCACCGCCCCCGCCGACGAGGACCACCTCGCCGTACGCGCCGACGGCACCCTCTACGGGCGGCGGCTCGTCCGCGCCCCGCTCGCCGACACCCCCGTGCGCCGCTCCTGGCAACCGCGCGGCAGCGTGCTCATCACCGGCGGCACCGGCGGCATCGGCTCTCACCTGGCCCGGCAGCTGGCGCGCGACGGGGCCGAGCATCTGGTCCTGGCGAGCCGGAGCGGCCCGGCCGCGCCGGGCGCCGCCGAGCTGAGCGAGGAACTGACCGCGCTCGGCGCCAGGGTCTCCCTCGTCGCCTGCGACGTGGCGGACCGCGACGCGATCGCCGACGTGCTCGCGGGCGTTCCCGACGACCTGCCGCTGACCGCGGTGATCCACGCGGCCGCGGTCCTGGACGACGGGGTGATCGACTCGCTCACCCCCGAGCAGGTGCAGCGCGTGCTGCGCGTGAAGGCGCGGGGCGCGGTCCACCTGCACGAACTCACCCGGGACATGGACCTCTCGGCGTTCGTGCTGTGCTCCTCCTTCGGCGCCACCTTCGGACTGCCCGCGCTCGGGAACTACGCGCCGGGGAACGCCTTCCTCGACGCGCTCGCCGAGCACCGGCGCGCCCAGGGACTGCCCGCGACCTCCGTCGCGTGGGGCACCTGGGCGGAGACCGGCATGGCCGCCGGAGCCGTCGGCGCCCGCGGCCGCCTCGAAGGAATCGAGGCGATGGACCCCCAGTCGGCCGCCGCCGCCCTCTCCCACGTCCTCGACCGCGAGGAGGCCACCGCCGTCCTCATCGACCTGCGCTGGGAGCGGTTCGCGCCGGTCTTCCACGGCAAACGCCCCACCGCGCTCTTCCAGCAGATCCCCGAAGCCGTACGGGCGCTGGCGGCGAGCGTGCGGGGACCGGATCCGGACACCGGGGGCGAGCCCGCCGACGGGCTGCGGACCAGGCTGCTCGGCGCGACCCGCCACGAGCAGGAGCACGAACTGCTCGAACTGGTCCGCTCGCACGCGGGTGTCGTCATGGGCCACGTGACCCTCACCGGCGACGCCAAGGACGCCATCGACCCGGACCGACCGTTCCGTGAGCTGGGCTTCGACTCCCTGATGGCGGTCGAACTGCGCAACCGCGTGGGCGCGGCCACCGGCCTCACGCTGCCCTCCACGCTGGTCTTCGACTTCCCCACCCCCGATGCCGTGGCCCACCACCTGTGGGAGCAGATGGGGCTCGGCCAGGGTGGGGGCCCGCAGCCGGGAGAGGCGGAACTCGACCTCCTCGAAGCCTCGCTCGCGACGGTTCCCGCCGACGCCGAGGCGCGCGCGAGGACCGTCAAGCGGCTGGAACGCCTGCTGTGGAAATGGACCGCGGACAGCACCGCGGAAACCCCTGAACACGGGACCGACGAAACCGAGTTCACGACCGTGACCAACGACGAGATGTTCGCCCTCATCGATCGCGAACTGGGAACAGGCGGCGCCGCAGATGACTGACACGACGAACGCGACGGACACGACGACCCCTACGGACGCGACGGACACGAACACGACGATGAGTGACAACGAGAAGCTGCGGGACTACCTCAACAAGGTCATGGCCGACCTGCGCCGCACCCAGCGACGCCTGAAGACCGTGGAGGAGCAGAGCCACGAACCGATCGCCGTCATCGGCATGGCCTGCCGCTACCCCGGCGGCGCCGAATCCCCCGAGCGGCTGTGGCGGCTCGTCGACGACAGCGGCGACGCGATCTCCGGGTTCCCCACCGACCGGGGCTGGGACCTCGAAAGGCTGCGACTGCGGGACCCCGAGGGCAAGGAAATCGCCCCGGAGGGCGGGTTCGTGGACAGCGCCGCCGCCTTCGACGCGGAACTGTTCAACATCTCGCCGCGCGAGGCGCTCGCCATGGACCCGCAGCAGCGGCTCGTCCTGGAATCCTCCTACGAGGCGTTCGAGCGGGCAGGCATCGACCCCGCCACGCTCCGCGGCAGCCGCACCGGCGTCTTCGTGGGCGCCTCCTACACCGGATACGGCGCCGACGTCGAGCAGATCCCGGACGGCCTCGAGGGCTACACCATGACGGGCTCCGCCAACAGCGTCGTCTCCGGGCGCGTCTCCTACACCTTCGGCCTCCAGGGCCCCGCCGTCACCGTCGACACGGCCTGCTCCTCCTCGCTGGTCGCCCTGCACTGGGCGGTCCAGTCCCTGCGCGCGGGGGAGACCACCCTGGCGCTGGCCGGTGGGGCGATGGTCATGCCGAGCCCCATGGAGTTCGTGGAGTTCTGCCGCCAGCAGGTCCTCGCGGCCGACGCCCGCTGCAAGGCCTTCGCGGCCGCGGCCGACGGCACCGGCTTCTCCGAGGGCGCGGGCCTCGTCCTCCTCGAGCGCCTGTCGGACGCCCGCCGCAACGGACACCGGGTGCTCGCGGTCATCCGAGGCTCCGCGGTCAACCAGGACGGCGCCTCCAACGGACTGACCGCTCCCAACGGGCCCGCGCAGCAGCGCGTGATCGAAGCCGCGCTCGCCGACGCCAGGCTGACCGCCGACGAGGTCGACGCGGTGGAGGCGCACGGCACGGGCACGACGCTCGGCGACCCGATCGAGGTCCAGGCGCTCCTCGCGACGTACGGCAAGGACCGCCCCGCGGACCGGCCGCTGTGGCTCGGCTCGGTCAAGTCCAACATCGGGCACACCCAGGCCGCCGCCGGTGTGGCCGGTGTCATCAAGACGGTCGAGGCGCTGCGTCACCGCGTGCTGCCCGCGACCCTCCACGTCGACGCCCCCACCCCGCGGGTCGACTGGTCGTCCGGCGCCGTGCGGCTGCTGACCGAGCGCCGCGAGTGGCACGACGCCGGGCGCCCGCGCAGGGCGGCCGTCTCCGCGTTCGGCATCAGCGGCACCAACGCCCACCTCGTCCTGGAGGAGGCACCGGCGGAAGAACCGGCCCAGGACAAGGGCGAGGACGGGGACAAGGGCGCGGGCACGGCGGCCACCGGCCTGGTCGATGCCGTCGTGCCCTGGCCCCTCTCC
Source organism: Streptomyces kanamyceticus (assembly GCF_008704495.1). NCBI lineage: Bacteria > Bacillati > Actinomycetota > Actinomycetes > Kitasatosporales > Streptomycetaceae > Streptomyces > Streptomyces kanamyceticus. The sequence continues at coordinate 80,546 of NZ_CP023699.1, read as the reverse complement.
GGCCGGAGCGGTGGCGCGCTGCGCGCCCAGGCCGACCGCCTCGCCGCCCACGTCCAGGACCGCCCCGACCTCCCCGGACTCGACATCGGGGCCTCCCTGGCCCTGTCCCGCGGCGGACTCGAACACCGGGCCGTCGTCCTCGCGGCCGACCGCACCGAGGCGTTGACCGGTCTCTCCGCACTCGCCCAGGGCGTCCCCGCCGTCGACGTCGTCACCGGCACGGTCCGGCCGGGAGCGGCACGCGTCGCGTTCGTCTTTCCCGGCCAGGGGTCCCAGTGGGTGGGCATGGCGGCCGAACTGCTCGACACCACACCGGTGTTCGCGCGCCGCCTCGCCGAGTGCGACACCGCACTGCGCCCGTATGTCGACTGGTCCGTGCTCGACGTGGTCCGCGGCGGCGCCGACGCCCCCTCGCTGGACGACGTGGTCGTCGTACAGGTGTCGCTGTGGGCCGTCATGGTCTCGCTCGCCGAGGTGTGGCGCTCGGTGGGCGTCGAGCCCGTCGCCGTCGTCGGACACAGCCAGGGCGAGATCGCCGCCGCGGCCGTGGCGGGCGCCCTCTCGCTCGACGACGCGGCCAAGGTGGTGGCGCTGCGCGCCATCGCGGCCGCCGAGGAACTGTCGGGCAAGGGCGGGATGGCCACCCTGACCCTCTCCGCCGACCAGGTCGCCGAGCGCATCGCGCCCTGGGGCGACCGGATCTCCATCGCCGCGCTCAACGGCCCCAACTCCACCGTGGTCTCCGGCGACCAGGGCACGCTCGACGAACTGCTCGCCGACTGCGAGGTGGACGAGATCCGGGTCCGGCGCATCCCGGCCGCCTACGCCTCCCACAGCGCCCATGTCGAACGGATCCGCGACCGACTCGTGCGCGACCTCGCCGACGTCCGGCCCCGGACCGGCGACATCCCGTTCTACTCGACCGTCACCGCGGGACTGCTCGACACCAGCGGCCTCGACGCCGAGTACTGGTACAGCAACCTGCGCCGCGAGGTGCGCTTCGACCAGACCGTCCGCGCCATGCTCGCCGACGGAGTCGCGTACTTCGTGGAGGCGAGCCCCCACCCGGTGCTCGCCGTCGGCCTCCAGGAGACCTTCGAGGCCGCGGGAGCCGACGGCGTCGCCCTGAGCACCCTGCGCCGCGACGAGGGCGGCCCGCACCGCTTCCTCACCTCGCTCGCCGAGGGCTACGTGCGCGGCCTTCCCGTCGACTGGCACAAGCTGTTCGCCGGGACGGGAGCACAACGGACCGAGCTGCCCACGTACGCCTTCCAGCACGAGCGCTACTGGCTGGACATCACACACACCGCCCCCGGCGATGCCGCGGACTTCGGGCTCACCGGCACGGGGCACCCGCTGCTCACCGCGGCCGTCGAGGCCGCCTCCGGTGACCAACTGCTGCTCACCGGACGCCTCTCGGCCCGCACCGACAGCTGGCTCGCCGACCACACCCTGCACGGCACCACCGTCCTGACCGGTGCCGCCTTCGCCGAACTCGCCCTGGACGCGGGCGAGCGGGCCGGTACCGCGCTGGTGGAGAGCCTCACCGTCGAGGAGCCGCTGACCCTGCCCGACGGCGCCGGGGTCCAGCTCCAGCTGACCGTGGCCGCACCCGACGACACCGGTCGCCGCGCGCTCGCCCTCTACGCCAGGGCCGAGTCCGACGGGACGACACAGCCGTGGGTCAGGCACGCGACCGGACTCCTCGCCCCGGAACAGGACGACATCCCCGACGGAGCGGGGGAGTGGAGCGTGTGGCCGCCGACCGGCGCCCAGCCGGTCAGCGTGGCCAACTTCCAGCAGCGCATGTCGGATGCGGGGCAGGGCTACGGACCGGCCTTCGGGGGCCTGTCCGCCGTCTGGCGCAAGGGATCCGACCTCTACGCCGAAGTCGCGCTGCCCGAGGACCACGTCGGGCAGGCCGCGTCGTACGGGCTGCACCCCGCCCTGCTCGACGCCGCGCTGCAGCCCGCCCGCCTCGAACAGCGCACCGGCCTGCTCTGGACGGACTGGAGCGGCCTGCGACTGCGCGCCGTGGGCGCCGGTGCGCTGCGCGTCCACCTCCGCACGCTCGCGGACGGGGCGGTGAGCGTCACCCTGGCCGACGAGACAGGGCGTCCTGTCGGCTCCGTGGAATCCGTCCGCCCCCGCCCGATCACCGCGGCGGAACTGCGCCGCCCGGACGACGCGACCCGCGACGCCCTGTACTGCCTGGAGTGGCAGCCCGTGCCGGCGGCGGGCCAGAGCGCCGAATGGGTGGTGCTCGGCGACGACGCGCTCCAACTCACCGACGCCTTGGAGGAGTCGGGCGCCTTCCCGCAGTTCTACGACGACCTCGGCGAGCTCGCCGGGGCCGTCGACGCCGGGCTGCCCGCGCCCGAGCTGACCCTCGTCTCGTACGGCCCGCACGGCGAGCGGTCCGACAGCGAAGAGGCGCTCGACGCCACGACCCGCCTGCTCGCGCTCGTGCAGGAGTGGCTGGCCGACGAGCGGTTCACCGCCTCCCGGCTGGTCGTCGCCACCAGGGGAGCGGTCGCGGCCACCGCCGCCGACACCGTCGACGGCCTCGCGCACGCGGCACTGTGGGGTCTGGTGCGCTCGGCGCAGGCCGCACACCCCGGCCGGTTCGCCCTGGTCGACCTGGACGCCGACGAGGGTTCGCTCGCGCTGTTCCCGAGCGCCGCGCCCGCCGCCGTCGCGTCCGGCGAGGCCCAGTTCGCCCTGCGCGCCGGGTCCGTGCTGGTGCCCAGGGCCGTACGGGCGGCGGGTGCCGACCCGGCGGCCGCCCCGCGGCCCTTGGACCCCGAGGGCACCGTCCTGATCACCGGCGGCACCGGCGGGCTCGGCGGCGTCGTCGCCCGCCACCTCGTCAAGCACCACGGCGTACGCCACCTCCTGCTCGTCAGCCGCAGCGGCCGTGGCGCGGCCGGGGCGGACGAACTCGAAGGCGAACTGACCTCGCTCGGCGCGACCGTGACCATCGAGGCCTGCGACGTCGCCGAACGGGCCCCACTGGAAAGGCTGTTGGCGGCCGTCCCCGCCGATCGGCCGCTCACCGCGGTGCTGCACAGCGCGGGTGTCCTCGCGGACGCGCCCGTGGAGGCACTGACGGCCGATGACGTACGGAAGGTGTTCGCGCCGAAGGTGGCCGCGGCCACGCACCTGCACGACCTCACCCAGGACACGGACCTGTCGGCGTTCGTCCTGTTCTCCTCCGCGTCCGGCGTGCTCGGCAGCATTGCCCAGGCCAACTACGCCGCCGCCAACGCGCATCTGAACGCCCTCGCCCAGTGGCGCCGCGCCCACGGACTGCCCGCCCAGTCCCTCGCCTGGGGCCTGTGGGAGCAGAGCGGCGAGATGGGCGCGGCGGCGGACATCGCGAAGTTCGCGCGCGCCGGGATCCTGCCGCTGACCGCCGACGAGGGCACCGCGCTCCTCGACGCGGCAGGGGCGCTCGACGAGGCGCTGCTGATGCCCGTACACCTCGACAGTGCCGCCCTGAGCACCCGGGCCGCCGACGGCACCCTGCCCGACCTGCTGCGCGGCCTGGTGCACCGGCCCTCGACCCGAAGGACGGCACAGCAGACGCAGAGCGCGGCCGAAGGATCCGACTGGGCGGAGCGCCTGAGCGGCCTGCCCGCGGCGGAGCAGCTCCACCGCCTCGTCGAGCTCGTACGCGGCCACGTCGCCTCGGTCCTCGGGCACGCCACCCCTGAGGCGATCGATCCCGACCGGCCCTTCAAGGAGCTCGGTTTCGACTCGCTGACCGCACTGGAACTGCGCAACCGGCTGCAGGCCGCCGCCGGACTGCAACTGCCCGCGAGCCTCGTCTTCGACCACCCCACGCTCGACGAGACCGCCGCGTTCCTGCGCGAGCAGCTGGCGCCGGGGGAGGCCGAGGTGGTGCCGCCCGCCCTCGCGGAACTCGACCGCCTGGAGAGCGCGCTGCTCGACATCGGCGCCGACGACGCCGAGACCCGCGAGAAGGTGACCAACCGGCTGCGCGCCCTGGTCTCCAAGTGGCAGGACACGGGCGCGGCCACGGAGTCCGCGACGGACGCCGACGACGGCGCCGTCGTGGACGACGCGTCCGACGCCGAGCTGTTCGCGCTGCTCGACGACGAACTGGACTCGCCGTGACGCCGCCCCGGGCAACGCTCCGCGACCGGCCGAACCTCATCACGAATAGGTGTGACGCATGACCGAGAACACGGCGAGCACGGCAGCCAAGGCCGGCGAGACCAAGCTCCGGGAGTACCTCAAGCGGACCACCAACGACCTGCGCAAGGCCCGGCGCCGCATCCGGGACCTGGAGGAGCCCGGACCCATCGCGGTCGTCGGCATGGCCTGCCGCTACCCGGGCGGCGCCGCCTCTCCGGAGGCGCTGTGGGACCTGGTCGCCGCCGACGGCGACGCGATCTCGCCGTTCCCCGACAACCGGGGCTGGGACCTGGACGGCATGTACGACGCCGACCCGGACGCCGAGGGCAGGACCTATGCCCGTGAGGCCGGGTTCCTGCACGACGCGGGCGAGTTCGACGCGGAGTTCTTCGGGATCAACCCCCGCGAGGCGCTGGCGATGGACCCCCAGCAGCGGCTGCTCCTCGAGACGTCGTGGGAGGTCCTCGAACGCGCGGGCATCGACCCCACATCGATGAAGGGCAGCCGCACCGGTGTCTTCGCCGGTACGGCGACCATCGACTACATCACCGGCAGGCAGCGCATCCCCGAGGGCCTCGAGGGGTACTCGGGCACCGGCTCCTTCGCCAGCGTCATCTCGGGCCGGGTCGCCTACAGCCTCGGCCTCGTCGGCCCCGCCATCACCGTCGACACCGCGTGCTCCTCCTCGCTGGTGGCCATCCACCTGGCCGTCCAGGCGCTGCGCACCGGAGACTGCTCACTGGCGCTCGCGGGCGGCGTCGCCCTGATGCCCACCCCTGCCGGGTTCATCACCTTCAGCCGGCAGCGGGCCATCGCCCCCGACGGGCGCTGCAAGGCGTTCGCGGCCGCGGCCGACGGCTTCGGCCCCTCGGAGGGCGCGGGCCTGATCCTCCTGGAGCGCCTGTCGGACGCGCAGCGCAACGGCAGGAACATCCTCGCCGTCATCCGTGGCTCGGCCGTCAACCAGGACGGTGCGAGCAACGGCCTGTCCGCGCCCAACGGGCCTTCCCAGGAACGCGTGATCCGCGCCGCCCTCGCCGATGCCCGTCTCTCGCCCGACCAGGTCGACGCCGTCGAGGCACACGGCACGGGCACCAGCCTGGGCGACCCCATCGAGGCCCACGCGCTGCTCGCCACCTACGGCCAGGAGCGGCCCGCCGACCGGCCGCTGCGGCTCGGTGCCATCAAGTCGAACATCGGGCACTCGGCACACGCCGCCGGTGTCGCCGGGGTCATCAAGATGGTGATGGCGCTGCGCCACCGCATGCTGCCCCGCACCCTGCACGTGGACGCCCCCTCTCCGCACATCGCCTGGTCGTCCGGCGCGGTGGAGCTGCTCACCGAGCCCGTCGAGTGGACGGCCGACGGACGACCGCGCAGGGCCGGTGTCTCCGCGTTCGGCATCAGCGGCACGAACGCGCACGTGATCGTGGAGGAAGCGCCCTCCGCACCCGCGGCGACCGGCGAGGAACCCGAGGCCACCGCCGAACCGGCCGCCGAGCGCCCGCGCCCCCTCGACCTGGGCGTCGTGCCCTGGACCCTGTCAGGACGCACCGAACCCGCCCTGCGCGCCCAGGCGGAGCGCCTTGCCGCGCACATCGGCCAGGACGGCGAAGGGCACGCCCCCGCGGACATCGGCCGGTCCCTCGCTTCGACGCGGGCGCACCTGGAACAGCGCGGCGTGATCCTCGCCGCCGATCTCGACGGAGCGCGGGCGGGCCTCGCGGCACTCCTCGACGGCACACCCGCCCCGAACGTCATCATGGGCCGCGTCCGCCCCGGAGCCGCCCGCCCCGTGTTCGTGTTTCCGGGGCAGGGGTCGCAGTGGGAGGGAATGGCGGTCGGACTGCTCGATTCCTCCCCGGTGTTCGCGGGCCGTTTCGCGGAGTGCGAGCGCGCCTTGCGGGCGCATGTGGAGTGGTCCGCGACGGATGCGCTGCGGGGCGTGGAGGGCGCGCCGTCCTTGGAGCGCATCGAGGTGTTGCAGCCGGTGCTCTTCGCGGTGCACGTGGCGTTGGCGGGGCTCTGGCGGTCCCTCGGCGTGGAGCCCGCGGCGGTGGTCGGCCACAGCCAGGGCGAGATCGCGGCGGCCCACGTGGCGGGCGCGTTGTCGTTGGAGGACGCGGCGCGGATCGTCGTGCTGCGCAGCGCCCTGTTCGCCGAGGAGTTGGTCGGACGCGGTGCGGTGGCCTCGGTGGCGTTGTCGTCCGACGTGGTGGAGGAGCGCCTCGCACGGTGGGACGGACGGTTGGTGGTGGCCGGGCGCAACGGCCCGGGGGCCGCGACGGTGGCCGGGGAGACCGGGGCCCTGGCGGAATTCGTCGCCCAGTGCGAGGCCGAGGACATCAAGGCCCGCGTCGTGGGCTCCACCGTGGCGTCGCACTGCGATCAGGTGGATCGCCTGCGGGAGCGGATTCTCGAGCTGTTCGCCGGTGTCGAGCCCCGGCGCGGCGAGGTGCCGTTCTATTCGACGGTGACCGGTGGCGTGCTGGACACGGAAGGTCTCGACGCCGCGTACTGGTTCGAGAACTGCCGTCGTCCGGTCGACTTCGAGGGCGCGGTGCGGTCCCTGTTGGCGGACGGTTTCCGGTTCTTCGTGGAGTCGAGCGCGCACCCGGTGCTGACGATGGGTGTGGAGGCGACGTCCGAGGACGCCGGGGTCGAGGCGGTGGCGGTGGGGTCACTGCGCCGGGGCGAGGGCGGCCCGGAGCGCTTCCTGACCTCCCTGGCCCAGGGGTACGCGCACGGCCTGGCGGTGAACTGGCGGGAGGTGTACGCCGGTTCCGGCGCCGGCCTCGTGGGTCTGCCCACCTACGCCTTCCAGCACAGGACCTTCTGGCTGGACGCCGAATACGACACGGCCGACCCGGCGGGACTGGGGCTCGACGGCGGGGGACACCCCCTGCTCGGCGCGGCCGTGCGGCTCGCGGACGAGGACCGGATCCTGCTGACCGGACGTCTCTGCGCCAAGTCCCAGCCCTGGGCGGCCGGTTCGGGCGTCGATGGGCTGCTGCCAGGATCGGCGCTCGCGGAACTCGCGCTGCGAGCGGCACGGGAGGCGGGCTGCGGCCAGGTCGACGAACTCACGCTGACCGAACCGCTGCCGCTGCCCGAACAGGGCGGCACGCAGATCCAGTTGACCGTGTCCGCACCGGACGAGAGCGGCCGCCACGAGCTGCGGGTGTACGCGCGTGACGCCGACGCCGAGCCGGACAGCCCGTGGAACCGGCACGCCACCGGTGTCCTCGCCCAGTCCCCTGCGACCGCCCCGTTCCACGCGTCGGCCGCGTGGCCGCCACCCGGCGCGCGCCCGCTCGATGTCCCCGAAACCGCGGAGGAACAGGGCGTCCAGGCCCTCTGGCGGGACGGGGACGCCCTCTGCGCGGACGTCGTCCTGCCGGAGCGACTGCGCAACGAAGCGGGCCGGTTCGGCCTGCACCCCGCACTGCTCGACCTCACCCTGCGCGCCGCGGCACACGGCGGGCTGCTGGACGGCGACGCGTCCGCCCTCACCCCGCACGCCTGGCGCGAGGTGGCGCTGCACGCCGTCGGCGCGACCTCCGCGCGGGCACGGATCACGGCCACGGGCCCTGACACCCTCACGCTGTCCCTCGCGGACACCACGGGCGAGCCGCTGGCCACGATCGGATCCGTCGAACTGCGCGCCCTGACCGCCGACCAGGTTCCCACGGTCTCCCGAGCCGAGCGGGACTCCCTGTTCCACGTGGAATGGTCGGGACAGCCCACCGGCGTCGCGGCCGCCGAGAGCGCGGCGTCCGACACCGGCGCGGACTGGGCGGTGCTCGGGGACGACAGCCTCGGCCTGATACCCGCCCTCAAGGGAGCCGGTGCGTTCGGCCGTTCGTACGCCGACGCGGCGGAACTCGGCGCCGCGATCGACGCGGGCGCGACGGCGCCCGATGTGGTCCTCGCCTCGTACGCCGCGCCGGACTCCCACGACGATCTCGCGGGTTCGGCGCACCGGGCGCTCACCGAGACGCTCGGCCTCGCCCAGGAATGGCTCGGCGACGAACGGCTGCGCCCCTGCCGCCTCGTGGCGGTGACGCGCGGCGCGATCGCCGCCGCACCCGACGAGGACGTCAGCGACCTCACGCACGCCCCGCTGTGGGGACTGCTCCGCTCCGCCCAGGGCGAGAACCCCGGCCGCTTCCTCCTGGTCGACCTCGACGAACGCCAGGAGTCCCGGGCGGTACTCGCCGCCGCGGTCCGTACGGCGCTGGCCGCCGACGAACCGCAGATCGCGGTGCGTGACGGCGAGGTGCGCGTCCCGCGCCTAGCCCGTACCGCCGCCGGATCCCTCACCCCGCCGCCCGGTACGGCCGCCTGGCGGCTCGCCGCCACCACCGACGCCGGGGCGGGCCAGGGCGTCACGGCGCTGGCGCACCCCGAACTCCTCGCGCCGCTGGCCGCCGGACAGGTGCGGATCTCCGTGCGCGCCGCCGGAGTCGAGACGGCCGACCTCCTGCCGGGGCGCACCGTCCTCGGGGGTGAGGGCGCCGGTGTGATCACCGAGGTGGGGCCCGGCGTGACCCGCCTCACCGCAGGCGACCGGGTGATGGGCCTGCTGCCCGACGGGGCCTTCGGCCCGCTCGCCGTCGTGGACCACCGGCTCGTCGCCCGGGTCCCGCGCGGCTGGTCGTTCGAGCAGGCCGCCGCGGCACCGAAGGCGTTCGTCCACGCCTACCTCGCCCTGTTCGATGGCGCTCAACTCGCCGACGGCGAGACCCTGTTGGTGCACGACGCCACCGGTGCCACGGGCCGGGCAGCGGTGCAGCTGGCCCGCTACCGGGGCGCCGACGTCTACGCGACGGCCCAGGAGGAGACCCGGTACCTGCTGCGCGGCATGGGATTCGACGAGGCGCACTCGGCCTCATCGGCCAGGGCGTCCTTCGCGGACGCGGTCCTGGCGGCCACCGGCGGCCGCGGCGTCGACGTAGTGTTCGACGCCGAGCCGTGCCAGGACGCCGCCCTCGTGGCCGCTCACCGAGAGAGTCTGCTGAGGGTGCTGCCGCGCGGCGGACGGCTCGCGGAGCCCGCCGTCGACGGCGGGCCCGGTACGGGCTCCACGGGCTCGGACGACAGCGGCGCGACGGCCGCGTCGGTGCGCCGCCACTCCTACGACCTCGCGTCCGTCGACCCTGACCGGATCGCCGAGATCCTGGCCGACCTCGTCAAGCTCTTCGACCGGCGGGTGCTGCGTCCGCTGCCGGTGCACGGCCACGACATCCGGCAGGCCGCGCGGCTCCTGAGCGCCCTCGGCGAAACCGCGGGCTCCGGCAAGGCCGTCCTGACGGTGCCCAAGCCGCTGGACCCCGACGGCACCGTCCTCATCACCGGCGGCACCGGCACCCTCGGCGGTCTCCTTACCCGGCACCTGGTGGCCGAGCACGGCGTGCGGCACCTGGTGCTCACCAGCCGCCGCGGCCCGAAGGCGAGCGGCGCCGAGGAACTCCGGGCCGAACTGGTCGCGGCGGGCGCCTCGGTGAACATCGCGGCGTGCGACGCCGCGGACCGCGCCGCCCTGGCCGCGCTGCTCGAGGACATCCCCGCAGAGCATCCGCTGACCGCGGTCGTGCACGCGGCGGGCGCCCTGGCCGACGGGCTCATCGGCTCGCTCACCGAGCGGGACGTCGAGCACGTGCTGCGCCCCAAGGTCGACGCGGCCGTCCATCTCCACGAACTGACCCGGGACCTGGACCTCGCCGAGTTCGTCCTGTACTCGGCGGGCGCGGGCGTCCTCGGCAACCCGGGGCAGAGCAACTACGCCGCGGCCAACACCTTCATCGACGCGCTGGCACACCACCGGCGCGCCCGGGGACTGCCGGCCGTCTCCATGGCGTGGGGCTTCTGGGGCGAGACCAGCGAGCTGACCGGACAGCTCGACGAGACGCTGGTGACCCGCATGCGCCGCTCGGGCGTGCTGCCCATCGCGGCGCGGGAGGGCATGGCACTGTACGACGCAGCCCGCGCGGCGGGCCGACCGCTGCTCGTGCCGACCCGCCTCGACCTGGGGGCACTGCGCGCCCAGGCCGCCACCACCGCGCTGCCCAGCATGCTCCGCGGCCTGGTCCGCGCCGCGCTGCCCACCGCCCGCGAGAGCGCGCGGCGGACGGCGACGCTGGAGGCGCGCCTGGCCGGTCGCGGCGGTCCGGAACAGCGGGCCCTGCTCGTCGACCTGGTCCGCTCCAACGCCGCCGCCGTCCTCGGGCACGCGGATGCCCAACCGGTCGGCGCCGACCGGGCGTTCAAGGAACTCGGCCTCGACTCGCTCACCGCCGTGGAACTGCGCAACCGGCTCACCACGGTCACCGGCCTCACCCTGCCGAGCACGCTCATCTTCGACTTCCCCACCCCCGTCGAACTCGCCGCCCACCTCCATCAGCGCCTCGTCCCCGAGGCGGACAACGGCCCGGCCGTCGATCCGGAGGAGGCGGAGGCACGCAGGCTGCTCGATTCGATCCCGGTGGCGAAGCTGCGCGGCTCGGGCGTCCTGGACCTGCTGCGGCAGCTCGCCGAGGAACCGACGCACACCGAGGCGGCCGAGACGGCGGAGAGCGGGGCGATCTCCTCGATGGACGTGGACGACCTGGTCCGCGCCGCGCTCGGCGAGGGCGACGCATGAGCCCCCGCCGTCCTGCCGAGGCACCCGACGAGAGAGAAACGGAGAACGTGTGATGGCCAGGTCGACGGAGGAGATCGTCGCGGCGCTGCGCGCGGCCCTGACGGAGGCGGACCGGCTGCGCAAGCACAACCAGCATCTCGTCGCGGCGGCCACCGAGCCGATCGCGATCGTGGGGATGGCCTGCCGATTCCCCGGCGGCGCCGACTCCCCCGAACAGCTGTGGGAGTTGCTCGCGGCAGGCAAGGACATGATGATCCCGGTCCCTCAGGACCGGGGCTGGGATCTGGAAGCGATTCTCGGCACCCGTGCGGACGGCTCGCCGCGGACCGCTGAGGGCGGCTTCCTGGAAGGGGTCTCGCTCTTCGACGCCGACTTCTTCGGCATCGCCCGCGCGAGGCGCTGGCGATGGACCCGCAGCAGCGGCTGATGCTGGAGACGGCCTGGGAGGCGTTCGAGCGGGCGGGCATGGACCCGCTGTCGCTCAAGGGCAGCAGGACGGGCGTGTTCGTGGGCACGTCCTACTCGGCGTACGCCAGCGACGTGCCGTTCGTGCCCGCGGAGATCCAGGGCTATTCGATGACCGGCAACGTCACGAGCGTCGCCTCGGGCCGGATCTCCTACGCGCTGGGTCTGGAGGGCCCCGCCGTCACCATCGACACGGCGTGTTCCTCCTCCCTGGTGGCGCTGCACCAGGCCGCGCACGCGCTGCGCGCGGGCGACTGTCCGCTCGCGCTGGTCGGCGGCGTCACGGTGATGCCGATCCCGGCGCTCTTCGTGGAGTTCACCCGCACGCGGGGGCTCGCGTCGGACGGCAGGGTCAAGGCGTTCGCCGCGGCCGCGGACGGCACGGCATGGGCCGAGGGCGCGGGCGCGGTCGTGGTGGAACGCCTCTCCGACGCCCGGCGCAACGGCCACCAGGTGCTTGCCGTCATCCGTGGCTCCGCCCTCAACCAGGACGGATCGAGCAACGGTCTGACGGCGCCGAGTGGCCCCGCCCAGCGCCGGGTGATCCGCGCCGCCCTGGACAACGCGGGCCTCACCTCGGCCGATGTCGACACCGTCGAGGCACACGGCACCGGCACCACCCTCGGCGACCCGATCGAGGCGCAGGCCCTGCTCGCCACCTACGGCCAGGACCGTGACGCCGACCGGCCGCTGTGGCTCGGCGCCATCAAGTCGAACATCGGGCACACGGGCACGGCCGCGGGCATGGCGGGCCTGATCAAGACGGTGCAGGCGCTGCGGCACGGCGTGCTGCCCAAGACCCTGAACGTCGACGAGCCCACGCCGAACGTCGACTGGTCGTCGGGCGCGGTCGAACTGCTCACCGAGACCCGGCCGTGGCCCGAGATCGGCGGACGCCCCCGGCGGGCCGGAATCTCCGCGTTCGGCATCAGCGGCACCAACGCCCATGTGATCGTCGAACAGGCACCGGCCGACGCCGCGGTCGTCGCACGTCCCGCGGCCGCAGGACCCCGGCCCGCGGAGTTCCTGCTGCCGGTGGCCGCCAAGACCGTACCGGCCCTGCGGGCCCAGGCCGCCCGCCTGGAGCAGGCGCTGGCCGAGGACCCCGGTCTAGCGCCGCTGGACGTCAGCTACTCCCTCGCGACCACGCGGGCGGCCCTCGGCGAGCGTGCCGTCGTGATCGCCGAGGACCGCGACGAGGCGCTGCGCGCCCTGCGCGCACTGGCCGAGGGGTCTCTCGATGGCTGCCTGGTGGAGGGCACGGCCGCGCAGCGCGTCGAGACGGCGTTCCTCTTCACCGGACAGGGCGCCCAACGGGCGGGCATGGGAAAGGAGTTGTACGAGGCGTTCCCGGTGTTCGCGGCGGCGTTCGATGCCGCCTGCGCCCAACTCGACCGCCATCTGCCGCGACCGCTGCGCGACGTCGTGTTCGCGACGGAAGGATCGCCCGAGGCGGCCCTCCTGGACGAGACGGTGTTCACCCAGACGGGAACGTTCGCGCTCCAGGTGGCCCTGCACCGGCTGTGGGAGTCGTGGGGGGTGCGCCCCGGCCACCTCATCGGCCACTCGGTGGGCGAGCTGTCCGCCGCGCACGTCTCCGGAGTGCTCTCCCTGGAGCACGCGGCCGAGCTCGTGGCGGCCCGCGGCACCCTGATGCAGCGGCTGCCCGCCGGAGGGGCGATGCACGTGCTCCAGGCATCGGAGGCCGAGGTCGTCCCGCTGCTCGAAGGGCGGGCGTCCGAGATGTCCGTCGCGGCCGTCAACGGCCCCGCGGTCACGGTCGTTTCGGGTGACGAGGAGGCGGTCGCCGAGGTCGCCGCGCACTTCGCGGGCCAGGGCCGCAAGACGAAGCGGCTGCGTGTCAGCCACGCCTTCCACTCGCCGCGCATGGAGGCGATCGTCGACGACTTCCGCGCTGTCGCGACCCGTCTGGAGTACGCCCCTCCGCAGCTCCCTCTCGTCTCGAACGTCACCGGCAGGCAGCTCACGGCCGGCGAGGTGTGCGACCCCGAGTACTGGGTGCGGCACGTCCGTGGCGCCGTGCGCTTCCTGGACGGGGTGCGCACCCTGGCCGACGCGGGCGTGACCGCCTTCGTCGAACTCGGCCCCGACGCGGTGCTCACCGCCATGGCCAGGGACTGCCTGGGCGGGCGCGCCGCCGACGTGGCCCTCGTGCCCACCCTGCGCCGGTCCCGTCCCGAGGCCCGCTGCGCGCTCACGGCCGTCGCCACGGCCCACGTCAAGGGTGTCCCCCTCGACTGGGAGAAGGTCTTCGACGGCAGCGGAGCCCAGCGCGTCGACCTGCCCACGTACGCCTTCCAGCGCCGTCGCTTCTGGCTGGAGAACATGGCCGATCCGGTGGCCTCCGGAGCAGTCGCCGCCCTGGCCGGATCCCGTAACGGCGGGCCCGCGCCGGGGACGACCGCGGCCGGAAGTCCCGCACCCGTGCCGCTCGCCGCGGACCCGGAAGCGTCCGGGGAATCGCTGGGGGAGCGGATGCGCGGCCTCGACGAGGAGGCGCGGCGCGGTCCTTTGCTCACGCTGATACGCCAGTACGCCGCCGGAGCCCTCGGCCACGCGTCGGCGGACGAGATCGCCCCCGGCCGGGACTTCTCCGACATGGGCTTCGACTCCATGTCGGCCGTCGAATTCACCGTACGGGTCTGCGACGCCACGGGATTCACTCTGCCCAGCACCATCGTCCTGGACCACCCCACCGCCGAGCACCTGGCCGACTTCCTGGCCGGTGAGTTCGGCAAGCCGGTCACGGACGCCGCGCCGTCCTACGGGAGTGCCGAAGGACTCGGCGGTCTCTTCGTGCGCGCCTGCCAGGAGGGCAAGGCCGCCCAGGCGCACCGGTTGATGTCCGAACTGGCCGACTACCGGCCGGGATTCAGCACGCTCGCGGAGCTGGACCGGGCGCCGCGCACGGTCTGGCTGTGCGACGGCGCGGACGAGCCGGTCCTGATCTGCTTCCCGTCGTTCGTATGGCAGCAGAACTTCTACCAGTACTCGCGGCTGGCCACCGGATTCCGCGGCAGCCGCGCCGCCGCGATGGTCGGCCTGCCCGGCTTCCTCACCGGAGAGCCGCTGCCGACGTCCGTCGGCGCGCTGGCCGAGGCGCTCGGCGACGCGGCTCTGCGGGCCGCGGGCGGGCGGCGGTTCGCGCTCCTCGGCCACTCCGGCGGCGGCTCGATCGCCAGTGTGGTGACCACGTATCTGGAGGGCAGAGAGGCCGGGCCCGAGGCCCTGATCCTCCTCGACACCCCGACCTGGGGCGGCCGCAACGGTCTCGGCGAGGAGTGGGGCGACACGGTCCAGACGTCCCTGCTCGGCCGCAAGGAGCGCATCGAACAGGCGGGCGACGGCGGGGGAGAGGCCTGGATCACCGCACGCGCCCGCTACGCGGGCTTCGACTACTCCGTGCCACGGATCGCCGCCCCCACTCTCCTCGTGCGTGCCACCGAACCGGTCGGCGGCCCCGGCGCCGCGGCGCCGGAGAGCGACGGGTGGCGGGTGAACTGGGAGCCGGAGCACACGCTCGTGGAGGTGCCCGGTGACCACTTCTCCATGCTCGAGGGCGACCACGCGGCGCACACCGCCCGCGCCGTCGAGGACTGGCTGCGCGGCCCCGGCCGACGAACCCGAGGAGGGACATCATGACCGACTGGCACCGCGAGGCCGGTCCCTGGCTCACGCGCTACACCCCGGCGGGGCCGACGGGTGAGCGGGCCCAGCTCATCTGCTTTCCGCACGCGGGCGGCTCGGCGACGTACTTCCAGCCGCTCGCCCGCGAGCTGGCCGCACGGCAGGACGCTTCCGTGGAGGTGCTCGCCGTCCAGTACCCGGGCCGCCAGGAGCGGCGGGCCGAGCCGTTGATCGAGGACCTGTCGGTGCTCGCGGACCGGATCACCGAGGCGCTGAAGCACGCGGCCGACGCACCGCTGGTCCTCTTCGGGCACAGCATGGGCGCCCTGCTCGCCTGGGAGGTGGCCCGTCGGCTCGACGGCCACGGCGTCGTCCCCGGGCGCTGATCGTCTCGGGGCGCGGGGCCCCGGCCTCTACCGCGACGTCCAGCTGCACCGGCGTACCGACGACGAGCTCACCGCCGACCTGCGCTACCTCAGCGGCACCTCGGCACACCTCCTGACCGACCCGGGAGTGCTGGAGATGGTGCTGCCCGTCCTGCGCGGCGACTACCGGGTGGTGGACGGCTTCCGGTACGAGCCGGGGCCACCGCTGAGCTGTCCGATCAGTGTCTTCCTCGGCGACCGCGACCCGTGGGCGCGCGAACGCGAAGCGCGCGGCTGGCAGGCGGAGACCACCGCCGACGTGTCGTTCCGCAGCTTCCCCGGCGAGCACTTCTACCTCGCCTCGCAGTGGGGTGCGGTGGCCGAAGCGATCGCCGACATCCCCCTGGGTGCCCCGTCACACTGACCGCTCGACCACCCGAACTCCCCCTCCCGTAAAGGAAAGTGAGAGCAAACATGTCCCACACGACAAGGGCGGTCGTCCTGGGGGCGGGGATGGCGGGCATGCTCGCCGCCACCGCGCTCGCGCGCCACGTGGACGCCGTCACCGTCCTTGACCGCGACCGGCTGCCCGACGGCGCGGACCCGCGTCGCGGGGTGCCGCAGGCCCGCCACACCCACGTCCTGTGGTCCGGTGGCGCCCGGGTGATCGAGACCCTGCTGCCCGGCACCACGGACCGCCTCCTGGACGCGGGCGCCCACCGCGTCGGCCTGCCCGAGGACCTGGTCTCCCTGACCGCGTACGGCTGGCAACAGCGCTTCCCCGAGACCCAGTTCATGATCGCGGCCAGCCGTTCGCTGCTCGACTGGACCGTCCGGGACCAGGCGGCGCGCGACCCCAAGGTCACCGTGCTCGGCGACATGGACATCCTCGGGCTGCGCGGCGACGCCCGCGCCGTCACGGGTGTGACCTGCAAGCCGAGGCGGGAGGGCACCCTGTCGGTGATCGAGGCGGACGTCGTCGTGGACGCCACGGGACGCGGCTCCCCGATGAAACGCTGGCTCACCGGGCTCGGTCTTCCGCCGGTGCAGGAGGACGTGATCGACTCGGGCATGGCGTACGCCACCCGGATCTTCCGCGCCCCCGAAGGGGCCAGGAAGAAGTTCCCCCTCGTCAGCGTGTACGCCGACCACCGCGCGGGTGTGCCGGGCCGCAACGGCATCCTGCTGCCCATCGAGGACGGCCGCTGGATGGTGACCCTGTCCGGGACCCGTGGCGGCGAACCGCCGACCACCGAGGAGGGGTTCGCCGACTATCTGCGTACCCTGCGCCACCCGCTCATCGCCGACCTGATCGACCGCGCCGAGCCGCTGACCGGAGTCCAGGCGTCGCGCTCCACGGCGAACCGGCGGCTGTTCTACGACCGCCTCGTCGAATGGCCCGACGGCCTCGTCGTGCTCGGGGACGCGGTGGCCGCGTTCAACCCCGTCTACGGCCACGGCATGAGCGCCGCGGCACTGAGCGCGGCCACGCTGGACGCCACCCTCCGGAATTCCGCTCTGCGGCCCGGCACGGCACGCGCGGCCCAGCGGGCGATCGGGGCGGTGGTGGACACTCCCTGGTCGCTCGGTACGTCGCAGGACATCTGTTACCCGGACGTGTTCGCCAGGACCGATGACCCACGGCTGACCCGGCACGCCGACGACCGTCGCCGCCAGGCGGACGTGATCGGCGCCGCGGCGCTCGGCGACCCTCTGGTGTGCGCCGCCGCGTTGCAGGTCAACACCCTTTCGGGAGCCGCCGACGCCCTCCAGGACCCCGAGGTGCAGCAGGCGCTCTCGCGGGCCGGGGAGCTGGGCCTCCCGGACGGGCCCACGCTCACCGACGAGGAGCGGGACGCGGCACGGACGACGGTGAACGCCGCCTCCTGAGCGGCATTGACGGAACTTTGACGCGGCGGGGACGACTCGCCGCGTCATTCCGCTTCCCTTCGCCGCGTCTCGTGATTACAGTGATGACTGAAACAACTAGAACGTGCTGTAAGAACTAGGAGGTGCTGCATCTTGTCGCCGAGAGCCGACCAGGAGCCGGGACCCGAGCCGCGGAACCAGGGCGCGGGACCCGAAGAAGAAGTGCTGGCCTGGATCGAGCGAGTGGCGTCTTGGTTCATGCAGCAGGCGGGATGGCCGCCGATCATGGGCCGGACGATGGGCTGGCTCATGGTGTGCGACCCCGCGGAACAGAGCGCCGCACAGATCGCCACGGCGGTCCAGGCCAGCCGCGCGTCCCTGACGAACACGCTGCGGCTGCTCACCGAGGCACGCATGGTCGAGGCGGTCACCCGCAGCGGAGAGCGCGCCACGTACTACCGGATCACCGAGGACGCGTGGTCCGGCGTGCTCAAGCGGCGCCTGGAGAGCATGACGTCCTTCGTGGACATCACGGCCGAAGGGCTGCGCCTGTTCCCCGAGGGAGAGGCACGGGCGGCACGGGTGCGCGGTGCGCATCGCATGTTCACCTGGCTCCACTCGGAGGCGGAGCCCATGTGGAAGCGCTGGGAGGCCGTCAACCGCGCCGACCAGCAAGGGAATTCGGATGAGGAATCGGACGGGATGCCGTTATGAGCAATCAGGAGACCCGCAAGTGGTGGGCCCTGGCAGCTATTGGGGTCAGTCTGCTGACGGTGGGTGTGGACGCGACGATTCTCAATGTCGCACTGCCCACTGTCAGTGCTGATCTCAACGCCTCCACCAGCGAACTGCAGTGGGTCGTCGACGCCTTCACCCTCGTGCTGGCCGCGGTGCTGCTCCCCGCCGGCCTGTTGGGCGACAAGTTCGGACGCAAGAAGCTCCTCGTCGCCTCCCTCCTGCTGTTCGGCGGCGCCTCGCTGTGGTGCGCGTACTCAGGATCGGCGGAACAGCTGATCGCCGCCCGTGCGACGCTCGGCCTGGCCGCGGCGTTCCTGGTGCCGCTCTCCACCTCCGTGCTCCTGAACATCTTCGAGTCGGAGGCGGAACGGACCAAGGCGATCGGCGTCGTGGCGGTCTCGCAGATGCTGGGCCTCCCGCTGGGACCCATCATCGGCGGCGCGCTGCTCAATCACTTCTGGTGGGGTTCCGTCTTCCTCATCAACGTGCCGCTGGTGGCCCTCGGCGTCATCGCCGTGATCAAGCTGGTCCCCGAATCGCGCAGCAAGGACCGCGTCGGCATCGACGTGGTGGGCGTCGTGATCTCCAGCGTCGGCCTGGCCGCCCTGACGTACGGGGCCATCGAGGCGGGCGAGAAGGGCTGGGGCAGCAGCGAGACGGCGATCTCCCTGCTGGCCGGCGCGGTCGCCCTCGTCCTGTTCGTGGTGTGGGAGCGCAGGGTCGCCGCGGCCGGACATGATCCGCTGGTGGACCTGACGCTCTTCCGCGGCCGGGGCTTCGTCTGGGGATCCATCCTCAGCACCGTCGTCAGCTTCGCGATGTTCGGCCTGATGTTCGCGCTGCCGCAGTACTTCCAGGGCGTGCAGGGTGCCGACTCCCTCGGCACCGGTCTGCGGCTCCTTCCGATGATCGGCGGTCTGCTGGTCGGCGCCAGCGTCATCAACAAGATGCCCGCCCAGTTGGGTCCGCGCGCCGTGCCCGCCCTCGGCTTCCTCCTGGTGAGCGTCGGCCTGTTCATGGGCACCTACACCGAGACGTCGACGGGCTACGGATACGTCGCGGTCTGGCTCGTGATCATGGGCGCGGGCCTCGGCCTCGCGATGACCCGGGCCATGGCGGCGGCGCTCAACACGCTCTCCAAGGAGCGCAGCGGCGTCGGCTCCGCCGTCGTGCAGGCCCTGCGCCAGGTCGGCGGCGCGATCGGTGTTGCGGTGCTCGGCTCCGTGGCCAGCGCCTCCTACCGGGGCAACCTCGACCTGGCGAACACCCCCCAGGAGATCGAGGACGCGGTCGGACGCAGCGTCTCCACCGGCGTCGCCGTCGCCGAGAAGATGCACGACGCGGCGATGCTCACAGCGGTCCGCGACGCCTTCGTCGACGCGATGCACACGCTGCTGTTCGTCTGCTCCGGCATCGCCCTCGTCGCCGCCCTGCTCGCCCTCGCCTTCATGCCGCGCACGGCCGCCGTGCCGCCGAAGGACTCCGAGGACGCCCCCACGGAAGCGGGGGTCACTGACTCGGTCGCCTGAGGATTCCCCCGGTTCCAGACGACCGACCGAGCCGCGGCACCGCCTGTTGTCCAGGCGGTGTCGCGGCACTTTTCGGTGCGGGCCCCGTGTCCGGGCCGCTCAGCGCGCGGCCGCGGCCTCCTTGCCGAAGGCGCCCACGAACTCCACGACCGTGTCGCACACCGCGGACCGATGGTCGTTGAGGAAGAAGTGACCGCCCGTGAAGCTGCGGTAGTGCAGGGACGAGGTGGTGTGCTTCTCCCAGGCGCGGGCCTCCGCCGGGGAGACGCGCGGGTCCGATTCCCCGGTGACGACACCCACCGGGCAGCGGAGCAGCGGCAGCGGATCGGGCTCGTGGGTCTCGACCGCCTTGTAGTCGGCGCGCAGCGCGGGAAGGATCATGCGGAGCAGTTCGGCGTCCTCCAGAAGGGGCGCCGCCGTGCCGCTGAGGCCGCGTATCTCGGCGATGAACGCGGCGTCGTCCAGCTTGTGGGCGTTCTCCTCCCGGTAGACCGACGGAGCACGGCGCCCGGACACGATCAGGCCCAGCGGGGTCCCCTGCGTCGACTGCTCGAACTTCCGCGCCACCTCGTGGGCGAGGACCGCCCCCATGCTGTGCCCCATCAGCACCAGCGGCCGGTCCTGCCAGCTCCGCAGCGCCGCGAAGATCCCGTCCACGAGCTCGGGAAGGGAATCGACGGCGGGCTCCTCGCGCCGCTCCTGCCTGCCGGGGTACTGCAGGCTCAGTACGTCGATGCCGTGGGTGGCGAGCATCGCCGAAAAGGGGTGGAAGAAAGGTGCGGAGCCGCCGGCGTGCGGAAAGAAGACCACGCGGGAATCCGCATCTTCGACGGGGTGAAATCGCCTTGCCCACAAGTCGTTCGCCCGATCTGTTTCGTGCATTCCTCAGCTCCTCACCGGAGTTCCCCGCACTCTGCGGAGCACCTCCGCCTCACTGTCCGGTGATTTCGTATGCGGCCATGCACACATGGCGCCACCACGGTATGCGGAGCAAAGAGGCGCTCTGAACCCCTATTGGGCCCCTCCGACCCCTGTGCTCAAGGGGCATCCGACGGGTCCGACATGCCTGCGGCGCCCTCAGGGTTAGGGGTTCTGACAGGGGTTCACCCTTCGTACAGTCGACGTGGCTGTCGCCCGTCACCACCTCTCGTCAATTGCCGTCATCTGTCGGCACGCCGGAATAGGGGCCCCTGTGGAAGCCATTGTCAGTGCCGCGCTCTCCGAAGACGCCCGCACCGAGGATTTCGCCGCGCTCGCGGTGCCCGAGTCCTATCGCGGAGCGGTCGTCCTCAAGAGGAGGTCGGAATGTTCGAAGGCCTCGCGAGCCAGGACAAGGACCCCGCAAATCCCTGCACATCGAGTCCGTGCCGACACCGGACCGGGTCCTGGGGAGGCGCTGATCGCCGTGATGGCGAGTTCCGTCAACTACAACACGGTGTGGAGTTCCCTCTTCGAACCGCTGCCCACCTTCACCTTCCTGGAGCGCTACGGGCAGTCACGGCCCGAGGGGGAGCGGCACAACCTGCCCTACCACGTGCTCGGTTCGACCTGTCGGGAGTGGTGCTGTGCACCGGACCCGGCGTGCGTCGCTGGAAGCCGGGTGACCGGGTGGTGGCGCACTGTCTGTCGGTGGAACTGGAGAGCGCGGAGGGCCACAGCGACACGATGCTCGACCCCGAGCAGCGCATCTGGGGCTTCGAGACGAACTTCGGCGGCCTCGCCGAGATCGCGCTCGTCAAGTCCAACCAGCTCATGCCCAAGCCGGGCCACCTGAGTTGGGAGGAGGCCGCCTGCTCGGGCCTGGTGAACTCCACCGCGTACCGCCAGCTCGTCTCGCGCAACGGCGCCGACATGAAGCAGGGCGACAACGTGCTGATCTGGGGCGCGAGCGGCGGCCTCGGCTCCTACGCCACGCAGTTCGCGCTCGCCGGCGGCGCCAACCCGATCTGTGTCGTCTCCAGCGAGCAGAAGGCCGACATCTGCCGCTCCATGGGCGCCGAGGCGATCATCGACCGCAGCGCCGAGGGCTACCGGTTCTGGAAGGACGAGCGCACCCAGGACCCAAGGAGTGGAAGCGCTTCGGCAAGCGCATCCGCGAGTTCACCGGCGGCGAGGACATCGACATCGTCTTCGAGCACCCAGGCCGCGAGACCTTCGGCGCCAGCGTCTACGTCACCCGCAAGGGTGGCACCATCACCACCTGCGCCTCCACCTCGGGCTACATGCACGAGTACGACAACCGCTACCTGTGGATGTCCCTCAAGCGCATCATCGGCTCCCACTTCGCCAACTACCGCGAGGCCTGGGAGGCCAACCGCCTGATCGCCAAGGGCAAGATCCACCCCACCCTCTCGGAGGTCTTCCCGCTCGCCGCGACCGGAGAGGCCGTGCGTGAGGTGCACCGCAACCGGCACAGCGGCAAGGTGGGTGTCCTGTGTCTCGCGCCCGAGGAGAACCTCGGTGTCGAGAACCCGGAGACGCGAGCCCGCCACGAGTCCGCCATCAACCGCTTCCGCGGCACCGGCCGGTAGCGGTCTCGTGTACCGGGGCGCGCGCCAGGGCAGGTAGCACCGGTACGGCCACGGCGGGGCAGGCCGCGGCGCGGGAGCAGCGGGAGCAGGAGGAGTCGGACACCATGGCACACGACACGGCCGGGTACTGGGAGTTCACCGACGACCGGGATCACCTGGTGAGGGCCGCGGCACGCCCGGCGAGGCCGGTCGCCTACCTACCCACGGGCGCGGCCCTGTACGACCACGGCATACGTCCGGCGGGTGTCTTCGGCTCCGCGCACGACGATCCCGCCGTACCGGATCCCGCCAAGGCGGGCAGCCTCCCGCTGGACGGCCTGGGCTACTTCGGCGCCGGTTCCGCACTGGACCTGGACGCCCTTGTCGCCGCAGGGCCCGACCTCGTCGTCGCGGTCACCTATGGCGGCGGACAGGTCTACGGCATCGACCCCGAGGCCGCCAAGCACCTGGAGGAACAGGTGCCGGTCGTCGTGCTCGACATCGGGCACGGGCGCAGCCTCGCCGGAATCAGGGGGCGCCTGACCGCCCTCGCGCAGAGCCTCGGCGCCGCCGAAAAGCCCGAGGAGGACGCCGAACTCGCCGTCGCCGAGCAGAGGTTGACCGCGGCGGCGGGCGGCCGCGCACGGCCGCGCGTGCTCGCGCTCTCTCCGGCGGGCCCCGACACCGTGCACCTGGCGCGGCCGTACGCCTGGCCCGATCTGGCCGCGCTCGCCGGGCTCGGCGTCGGACTCGTCGACCCCGAACCCGGGCAGGGCGCCAACTGGTCCACGACCACCTGGGCCGAGGCTGCCGCCCTCGAACCCGACCTGGTCCTGACCGATGTGCGCTCCAACGCCGTCCCGCTCGGCGACGCCCTCGGCCCGGGCATCCGGACGCTGCCGTGGAACCCCGAACTGCCGCCCAGCGCACGGCAACACGCCCGCTTCGCCACCTCGCTCGCCGAAGCCCTGGAGGACGCGCGCCCCTGAGTCAGCCGCAGCGCAGCCGATCGCCGGTGACGGGCGCGCCCTCCACCATGCTCCGGTCGTACGTCACCTTCGCCACCTGTTGCTTCGCGGCGCCCACCGCGACCCGGAAGACCGGCCCTTGACCGGTGACCTGGCGCAGCCGGGAGCCGGGCAGCGCGGCGGCGAGCGTGTCGACGTAGCGGGCCTGGACCGGGTCGTACGTGATGACCGTCGGACCCGCGGCCCGGCCCGCCGAGGGATCGACGGCGCGCACGTCGAAGCCGTTGGCCCGCAGCCCGTCGGCGGTCGCCGGATCGTCGACGCGCACGCGGACGGTCCCCGGCCGCTGGTCCACGGGGACGGCCTTCGCCGGGCGACCCTGGACCAGCGACCGGTCCTCGCGCACCGCGTCGAACAACGCCTTGGCGCGCGGCTCGTCCCACAGCAGCGTCGAGCCCCAGCCGGGCACCTGGTGGTCGAAGTCGGACATCGGGACGGTCGCGAACTCGGTGTGCGCGAGGTCGAGACGGCGCAGTGCGCGCCCCCACGCGTAGAGCGTGCCCAGCGAGGTGTTCTCGTCGGTGCGCACGCTGCGCGCGAGGGCGCGGGCCGTGCGCCCTGTGGCCAGGGGATCGGTGAACGCGCCCGCGTCGGAGAGCCGGGCCAGCATGCCGAGGAGGAGGCGCTGCTGGCGGCGGACCCGGCCGAGGTCGCCGGGCGGTGAGACATGGCGGGCCCGTACGTAGCGCAGCGCCGTGCCGCCGTCGACGGCATGGGTGCCGGGCGCAAGGTCCAGGCCGGAGTTGAGGTCGGACAGCGGAGTCGAGGTGCACACCTCGGCGCCGCCCAGCCGGTCGACGGCCTCGACGAAGCCGAGGAAGTCGGCCTCCAGGTAGTGATCGATGGGGACGCCGGTGGCCTTCTCGACGGTCCGTACGGCGAGGTCGGCACCGCCCTCCGCGAAGGCCCCGTTGATCTTCCCGCTGTGCGGGCCGTGGCCGTCGTGCCGCGCGAACGGCACGTACGAGTCACGGGGAATGGACACGACGCCGAGCCGCCGCCCGCCCGGGGCGATGTGGACCAGCATCATCACGTCGGTGCAGTCGCATTCCTTGCCGCCGACGTGCAGCCGCTGGATGTCGGAGCGGGACATGCCGGTCCTGCGGTCGAGGCCGACGACGAGGAGATTGGTGCCCCGGTCCCGCGAGGGCGCGGGTGCCGCCGGGCGCGGGACGGTGGACGGCGCGGCGGAGATCAGTGACGCGGTGAGCAGGGCGGTGAGGGCGAGGCGGCGCAGGACGCGGCTGGACGGCAAGGATGCCTCCCTGTGCGGGACAAGTGACCTCCCTGGGGCAGGTGAGATCCTTTGCGGCAGGCTAGGCCGCCGCCGGGCCGATTCCCCGCGTTGACGCGCCAGGCGCCGGTGTCCGCCCCGTGGCCCGCCCGTCGCAGGGATGATCTTTCCATGAGCACCCATACGAACATGAACACGAGTGACATCGTCCTGATGGCGGACCCGAGGGTCGCCGACGTCCCCGTACGCGAGTGCGGGGAGCGCCTTCTCGACGTACGCGAAGACAGCTCGCTGCTGGTCGACGCACGTCAACAGGAAGGCGCCGAGGCCGCGTTCGCGCTGCTGCGCGAGGGTGTGGTGCGGCGCCTCGAACGCGCGGAGAAGCTGCTCCCCGACGGCCTGCGGCTGCTCTTCGTGGAGGGCTACCGGCCGCCTTCGCTGCAACGCGCGTACTTCGAGGAGTACGCGGAGCAGCTCCGGGCCCTCCATCCCCACTGGTCCGCCGCGGAGATCCACGCGTCGGCAAGCCGCTACGTCTCCCCGCCCGACATCGCCCCGCACAGCGCCGGAGCCGCCGTTGACCTGACGCTCGCCGACGCCGAAGGACGCGAACTCGACCTGGGCACCCGGATGAACGCCGACCCGGAGGAGAGCGAGGGCGCCTGCTACACGGCCGCGGCCGACATCGGCCCCGAGGCGCGGGCCCACCGAGACATCCTCGGCACCGCGCTGACCGCGGCGGGCCTGGTCAACTACCCCACGGAGTGGTGGCACTGGTCGTACGGCGACCGCTACTGGGCGCTCCTGTCGGGCGCGGAGTGCGCGCTGTACGGACCGCGTGAGGCGGACCGGGCGTAGGCAACCTTGGGGCGGCTCGGCTCGGCTCGGTCGGGAATGTTGGGGAGGTCAGGGCTGCGCCCGCACGGACACCGCCGTCCGCTCCTCCTCCACGGTCGTCGTGCCGAGCGTCGCCGCGCCCGCGCCGATGAGCACGGCGAAGGCCGCGGCGACGCCGACGACCGCGAGCCGCAGGCGGGGTCCGCGTCGGCGCGCGGGCCGCACCGCGACACGAACGACGGGGGCGCCCACCGCGAGTTCCCTGCGGGCGGCCACCCACTGCCGGGTGTCGTCGGCGTCGAGACCGCACGCGACGACGAACGCGACGAGGAGGGCCTTGCGGGGCAGCCGGTCCCGGCCGAGCATGGTCGCCGCCGTCGAGTACGGCAGCACCTCGCCCGCGGTGGCCGCCGCGCGTTCCAACTCCCGGTAGCTCAGGCCCGACCAGGCCTTGAGGCGGCGCAGCTCGGCCATGAACGCGGCCTCTCCGGCGGCGCCTTCCGGCACGGGCGGTGGCGTCATGTGGGTCCCTCCGATTCCGGCGCACCCCGCTGACCTGCGCGTACGGAAACTCGCACAAGCTCGAACAGCTCATCCGTTGAGCGAGCTCGTCAGCGGCGGTCAGCCTCGGCAGCACATCTGTTGTCTGCCTTGTGGGAGGCTCGCGTGGTCCGCCTCGGTTCCCCTCGCGCTGTTGCTCGTGCTCGTCGTCACCGGATGCTCGGGCGGCAAAGAGGCGCACGTGCGTCGTGATCCGGTCGACCGGGCCGTCGACCGCTACCTCGACAAGACGCTCCCCAAGGGGCCTGGCATCACCGTGGCCGCCGCCCGGGGAGGCGAGCTCAGGCACTGCGCGGGGCGCGGGCTCGCCGACCGTGCGAAGAAGACGCCCGCGACCTGCGACACCGTGTACGACATCATGTCGATCACCAAACAGTTCACCGCCGCCGCGGTCCTGCGCCTTGAGACGGACGGCAGGCTCAGGACGAGCGACCGGATCGGCGCGTACCTCGGGCGCGTGCCCGAGGACAAGCGCGGCATCACCCTGCACCAACTCCTTACGCACACGGCGGGCCTGCCGGAGTCGCTCGGCGACGACTACGACCCGCTGTCGCGCGCGGGGTTGCTGGCCGGGGCGATGAAGGCCCGGCTGCGGTCGGCGCCCGGCAAGGAGTTCCATTACTCGAACGTCGGTTACAGCGTGCTCGCCGCCGTTGTCGAGAAGGTCTCGGGCCTGCGCTACGAACACTTCCTTGCGGAGCGCCTGTTCCGGCCCGCCGGGATGACCCGCACCGGCTATGTGCTGCCCTCCTGGGACCGTGCGCGGGTCGCCGTCGAGTACGACAGGAACGGCCGCGCGCAGGGGCGGCCGATGGACCACCCGTGGGCGCCCGACGGGCCGTCCTGGAACCTGCGCGGCAACGGCGGGATGCTCTCCACCGCCCGGGACATGTTCCGTTGGCACCGCGCACTCATGGGTGACACTGTCCTGTCCGAAGCAGCGAAGCGGAAGCTGTTCGCCCCGCATGTGCGGGTACCCGAGCTCGACGGGTCCTATGGATACGGCTGGGTCGTCATCGACTCCGACGACGGCCGGGTCGCCTGGCACGACGGGGGCAACGACTGGTCCCTTGCGACGGTCGCGGAGTTCCGCCGCGACAAGATCATGGTGTTCTGGGTGAGCAACCACGCCTATCAGAAGGGCAAGTGGAACCTTGAGGACGGCCAGCTGGAGCTGACCAGGGGAGTGAGCGCGGGCCTCACCCGGTAGCCGAGGCCCGCCGCGGGTCCGGCTCGCCGCCGCGGGATCACTCCACCCCATCCGCGAGGTACTCGTGCAGCCTGCCCGCCCCCTCCAGCATCGCCCGCGTGCGCTGGTCAAGCGCCTCCGCGCGGCGCGCCACGGCCGTGCGGAGCGCCTCGACGCCACCGCTGTGGCGCAGCTCGTCGAGGACCGGGCGGATCTGCGGCAGCGGATAGTGGCTCTGCCGGAGCATGTTGATCACGCGCGCGTCGCGGACGTCGGCGGGCAGGTAGGAGCGGTAGTGCGTGACCGGGTCGCGGGTCGGAACCAGGAGTCCTGCCGCCTCCCACACGCGCAGGGTCGAGGTGCGCAGGCCCAAGTGCGCGGCGACCTCTCCGACGCGCAGCCGTGAGCGCGGTGGGGCCGGTGCGCCGGGGCCCTCGTCCGCGACGGCTTCCAGGGCTTCACCAGTGGTCCGCAGGGCGCCTCGCTGTCCGTGCAGCTCGGCGTGTCCGGCGTCGACGAGGGCGAGTGCGCGCGGTACCTCGCCCTCGTGCACGGCCCGCATGATCCCCTGCGCGGGCCCGGGGCCGTAGCCGCGGATCAGTGCCCGGTAGGTGAGCAGGGCCTGCCGGTGCCGGGCGTCGAACCTGCGGTATCCGGCGGGGGAGCGGGGCGCGGGCGGCAGGATTCCGGCGTCGGCGTAGTTGCGGATCTGCTGGGTCGAGATGCCCGCGGCCCGCGCCAGATCGACCGGGCGCAGTCCCCTGGGTTCCTCTCCACGGCTCTCCTGACGGCTCATGGGCGGCCCCTTCACAGGCATGGCGGGGGAAGCCCCCACGGCTCGGCTACTTCAAGGAAACACTTGAAGGTACCGAGGCGATGCGAGCCGCCCCGGAGCGCCCCGCGGCCCTCACCCCTCCTCGGCGCGGCGCGCCCGCAGGGTGCGTACCTTGTGGCGGTTGCCGCAGTGCTCCATCGAGCACCAGCGGCGGCGGCCGGGGCGCGAGGTGTCGACGTACAGCAGGGCGCAGTTGTCGGCGGCGCACGTCCGGATCCGGTGCGCGTACGGGCCCGTCAGCAGCTCCACGGCGTCATGGGCGACGGTGGCGAGGAGCCGGGTGCCGTCGGCGGTCCCGGCCCAGCCGCGCATGCCGTCGGGGTCGATGACGGGCGTCAGGGGCGGGCGGGCGGCCGCCTCGTTGAGGACGGCGATGTCCTCGGAGGGCGCGGGCTCGTCGAGGGCGCGGGCGGTGGCCACCTGGAACAGCGCGTCCCGCAGGCGCCGCGCGTCGGCCACCTGCGCATCGACGACCCGCAGCGCGGGCGTCGGCGTCAGCCGCGAGCGCTCCGCCCAGGCCAGCAGGTCGGCGGGCGCGTGCAGCACCTCGAACCGCCGGAACTCGCCGGGACCTCCGGTGGTCAGCAGCTCCAGACAGAGCGCGCCCGGGTCGAACCGGTAGGTCGATCCGCTGAAGGAGCGCATCGGGATGCCGGGGGACGCGGGCGGTTCCATGTAACTAATATAAGCGGTTACGAGGTGGTGGCCGGGCGGGCGGTGCGGTCGGTGCGGGCCGGGCGGAGGTCGCGGGGCCTGCGGCCTGAACTCCCCGCCTAGACTCCCGGCATGGACGACGAACTGGTCACCCGGCTCAGCACGGGAAAGTACCTGCTGGTCAGCAGCTACCGGAAGGACGGCACCCTGGTGCCGAGCCCGGTCTGGGTCGTCAGGGACGGTGAGGCGCTCGGCATCTGGACGGTCGCCGACTCGTGGAAGGTCAAGCGGATCAGGCGCCGCGCCGACGTCATGGTGGGCCCGTGCGATCTGCGCGGCAATCCGACGGGGGAGCAGGTACCCGCCACCGCCGAGATCGTGCCGCAGGACGTGACCGCGCGCTACCGCACGCTCATCACGCGCAAGTACCACGTCGTCGGCTTCTTCACGCTGCTCGGCAGCAGGATCCGCCGCGGCCTCGACGGCACGGTGGGCATCCGCATCACGCTCACGGGCTGAGCGCGGGCTCGGTCAACTCGGCACGGAAGGCGACGGCCATGTTACGGGCGTGCCGCAGCCCCATGCGGGCGAAGTCGGCTTCCAGGGCGGCCAGTTCGGCGAGCGTGGCCGCGCGGTCGCGGCCGAGCCGCGCGCGGCACTTGGCGAGCCCGAGCCGGGACAGGGCGGCGCCGCGCGGTTCGCGCATGTCCGTGAACTCCGCGAGGGCCACGGCGTAGATCTCGCGGGCCGCCGCCCAACGCCCGTCGCGGTAGAGGACGTTGCCCCGCATCTTGTGGTTGTAGGCGAGCGCGCTCGCCAGATCCATGGCGCGGCAGACCTCCTCGGCCTCGGACAGCAGGTCGAGGGCGCGGTCGGGTTCGCCGCGCAGGGAGAGGACGTCGGCCACGCCCCGCAGCGACCAGGCGCGCCCCCGCGCGTCGTCCGCGTCGGTGGCGATCCGCACGGACTCCTCGAACAGTTCGAGGGCCTTGGCGTGGTCGCCGGTGTTGCGGCGCATCTGCGCTATGCCGGTCATCGCCCACACCATGTGCCTGGCCTCGCCGTGCGCACGCCCCTGTTCGAGCAGCTCCTCGTGGAGCGCGGCGACCGCGGCGTAGTCGCCCTGGATGCGTCCCGTCTCCGCGAGGCCCGCGAGCGCGTAGCCGTGCGCGAGCCGGTCGCCGCTGCCCGCGGCCAGCTCCACGGAGCGGGCGAGCAGCCGCCGGGCGAGCGGCAGCGCGCCGCACTGCCGGGCGAGGGTGCCGCCGCTCCACAGGGCCCACGACATGGCCCCCGCGTCTCCCGCGCTCCGCGCGCTGCGGTAGCTCTGCCGCCAGGCGGCGCCCGCGTCGTCCACCCGGCCGAGCCGCCGGTTCGCCTCGGCCACCGCGAGGGCGGCACGGGCCCGTTCGGCCGCGCCGCCCGCGCGGTCGAGCGCGCGGCCCGCCGTTCGCAGGACGTCCTCGTAGGACGAGTTCACACTCAGCTCCGAGCCCAACTCGCCCTGGTACTCGGGTGCGAATGCCTTCACGTACATGTACCGGAAGCCTCTCGATCGTGTCGTCCCGATGACGTGATCAAGAAGCTACGAGCTGGGCCCGGGTGGACGAATCCGTCCCCATATTGGTCATCGCGTACGACTTGAGTGCTACGGACGGGGCCGTGATCAACCTCGGGTCGTACGGGATGACTCGGAGGCGGGACTCAGCGGGACTCAGGAAGCGGTCTCCGTGGAGCTGTCCCGCGGCGCGGTGTCCGCCACGGGCGGGACCGTCGCCGTCTGGAGTGCCGTGATGCACGCGCCGATCGCCTGCTGGAGGTCTTCGAGGCGCTTGACCATGTCGTCCTCGTAGATGTCGTCGATGTCGTCGACGTCGTCGAAGGTCAGCTCCTCGAAGACCTTCGTCGCCTTCTGCAGACTGCTGTAGAACTTCGCGCGCCGCTCCTGCACCCGCAGCTGCGGGTCGCTCTGGACGGTCTGGGCGACCAGGTCACGGACCGTGTCGTACGCCTCGCGGGCCCACTCGCCCGACTCCTCGCCGTCGTCGAGCTCGTCGATGAGGGACAGGTGCCGCTCGGCCTCCTCGCGCAGCTCGGGCGATGCGTCGATCATCTGCCCCGCGGGCGTCTTGACCTGGCCCTTCTCCACGATCTGACGGACGTAGTCGACGCGGTCGCCCGCCTTCGCCTCGGCGCTCACGGCCTTCTTGAGGTCGTCGGTGCGCACGATGTCGCGGACCAGTTCGGTACGGAGTGCCGGGTCCTCCTCGATGCGGTCCATCAGCGCCTTGCGCGCGGCCTCCGCGGTGCCGGGGTCGGCGAGGATCGCGGCGCGCAGCGCGGTCGGGTTCTCGGCGACCTCCAGGGCCTTGGTGGGGCGGATGCCCTCGGCCTCGGCGGCCTCCGAGATCGCCTCGCCGCGCGGGGTGCTCGCGCTGGAGCGCGACGCGTAGTACGACAACCAGACGTCGGCGTCCGGGAGTTCGATGTCCTGGCCGGGCTCGAGGACCTCGAAGTGCGGCACGAGACCGTCGTCGGCGGCCTTGTCCCAGGCCTTGTAGTAGCGCATGACGCGGTCGGCCGAGCATCCCGCGAGCTCGCTGAACTCCTTGGCCGAGACCTTCGGCGTCTCGCCGGAGCTCTGTCCACCGGGGCGCACACTGCGCGCCACCTTGAGGGCGAAGGTCCAGCCGCCGGTCCGCGCGTAGGCCCCGAAGACGCGGGCGTCCTCGGCCACCAGGTCCGCCGTCCCGGCCTCGGCTGCCGGGGCGGCGGTCTCCTCGGCGGGGACGCTGGTCTCCTCGGTGGGGACGGCGACCTCCTCGGTGGGGGCGGTGGCTTCCTCGGTCGGGGCGATGGCTACGGTCACAGATGTTCTCCTGGGTGTCACAGGGGGACGAGGGTTGACGTGACACTTTATCGCTCTTATTGGGATGTTTTGCGCGTGAGTTGGCGCTGAGCCTCCGCGTCGTCCCGTCACCGGTCGCCCGCCCCCTGGCCTGCCGAGAAGCGGCTGACCTGCGGTTGAACCGTGACTGAACGGAAAATCTCAACTCCCTTATTTCCGGAGCCTGTTCAAGCCATGTGACGTGTGCAATGGTACATGTCACACATCGAACGTGTGCATGACATGGGTGGCGCCGCCACCCATCCGCCATGGCCCGTTACCCCCCATTGCCGTGCCCTCGCACGGCAGCGACCGGCCTGGAGGCCGCCTTGATACCAAGATCCTCCGCACTGAGAGAACGCGCCAGATTCCTGGTGACCGCCCTGATCGCCTGCCTGGGCCTGGCCCTGCTCGCCCCGCGAGCCCGGCGGCGGCGACCGGTGCCACCCCCGGAGCGCAGCCCGCGAAGGCCGCTCAGGGCAAGCCGGGCCCGGACCCCGCGCCGATGCCCGCCACTCCCACCCCGGCCACCGCCAAGGCGGAGCGCCAGGCCGAGCCGGACAAGGACGTGGCGAACCGCCCGCCGCTGCAGGCCACCCCCGACAAGACCCGCAAGGGCGAGGGCAAGGTCAAGGCCGCCGAGTGCCGGGTCTCCGACTTCACGTCGAAGACCGGCGCCGCCCTGGTCGAGCAGATCAAGGGCGTGGAGGTCAATTGCATCAACACGCTGTTCTCCGTGACGGGCCCGGACGCCAAGGCGCTGTTCCGCGAGGAGCAGATGGTCACCGTGGCGAACGCGCTGCGCGACACGGCGGCCAACTACCCCGGTGACAACAGCACGTCGGCCGAACAGGTGGTCCTCTACCTGCGCGCCGGGTACTACGTGCAGTGGGGCGACCCTGACGGGGTCGGCGATTACGGCCCCGCCCTCAAGAGCGCCATCCAGGGCGGTCTCGACGCCTTCTACGCCTCCTCCCACGCCTTCGACGTCACCGAGGCCAACGGCAACACCCTCAACGAGGCCGTCATCCTGATCGACAGCGCCCAGGAGAACGACCGCTACCTCAGCGTGACCAAGCGCCTGCTGACCGACTACAACGCCTCGTACGACAAGTTCTGGGGCATGGTCGCGGCGGTCAACAGCACCTTCACGGTCTACTTCCGCGGCCACCAGGTCCCGGCGTTCCTCGCCGCCGTCAAGGCCGACCAGAGCAACCTCACGATCCTTCGGGACTTCGCGGTCAAGCACGACGACCTGCTCGGCACCGACCGGTCCTACCTCGTCTACAACGCCGGGCGCGAACTCGGCCGCTTCCTCCAGCACGCGGACCTCAAGCCCGCGGTCGGCCCGCTGGCCAAGGAACTCCTGGGCCGCAGCCAGATGACCGGCCGCACCGCCCGCCTCTGGGTCGGCGTGGCCGAGATGACGGACGCCTACGACAAGGCCAACTGCGCCGAGTACGGCACCTGTGACCTGGCGAACCGCGTGCGCGACGCCGTGCTCACCGTCAAGCACACCTGCAGCGACAGCCTGAAGATCGCCGCCCAGGAGATCACCGCCGAGGAACTGGCGGCCTCCTGCGACAGCCTGAGCAAGCAGGACGCCTTCTTCCACAACGTGGTCAAGGACAACGGGCCGGTCAAGGACGACAAGAACACCCAGCTCGAAGTCGTCGCCTTCAACTCCAGCGACGACTACCAGACCTACGCCGGGGTCGTCTTCGGCATCGACACCAACAACGGCGGCATGTACCTGGAGGGCGACCCGGCCAAGGAAGGGAACCTCCCGCGCTTCATCGCCTACGAGCAGCCCAAGCAGGACGGCTCCTTCCAGATCTGGAACCTCAACCACGAGTACACGCACTACCTCGACGGCCGCTTCAACATGTACGGCGACTTCGCGGCCGGGCAGACCACGCCGACCGTCATGTG
This sequence comes from Streptomyces kanamyceticus, assembly GCF_008704495.1. NCBI lineage: Bacteria > Bacillati > Actinomycetota > Actinomycetes > Kitasatosporales > Streptomycetaceae > Streptomyces > Streptomyces kanamyceticus. Next base: position 47,461 of record NZ_CP023699.1, on the reverse strand, counting down.
GGTCGAGGGCTTCGCCGAGTACATCTCCTACTCCTACCGGGGCGTCACCTACGACAACGCCATCGCCGAGGCGGGAAAGAAGACGTACAAGCTCAGCACGCTCTTCGACACCACCTACGAGAACACCAACACCACCCGCACCTACCCGTGGGGCTACCTCGCGGTCCGCTACCTGCTCCAGTCCCACCCGCAGGACGTGACCACGCTCCTCGGCCACTACCGCGCCGGTGAGTGGGACGCCGCGCGCACCCTGCTCACCAGCACCATCGGCAACCGCTACGACGCCGACTTCGACGCCTGGCTCGACCGGTGCGCCGCAGGCAACTGCGACGCCACGGCCTGAAGCTGAGCGTCTCACCGCCGGCTGAGCAGCGGCAGGAGCAGCGCCGCCGACCAGCTGAAGTTCGGTGAGTTGAGAGGGGCTCCGGTCTGGGGGTTGTAGTTCTCCATGACCGGGGCCCTTTCCGTCAGGCCCGATGCCTTGGCCAGGAGGCGGTCCGTGAGGGCGTCGGCATCCTGGCCGTAGCCGTAGCGGCGCAGCCCTTCGAGGGCGAAATACGCCTGGTCGAGCCAGACCGGGCCGCGCCAGTACCGGGTCGGCGAGAAGTAGGGGGACGACTTGGCGACGGTCGGGAACGGCACCGGCGTCGCGAACTCGGCCGGATCGGTCAGCTTGGCCCGCACCGCGCGCGCCTGCTCGCGCGAGGCGGTGCCGGTCCACAGCGGCACCGCGCCCTCGACGCCGCGGCCGCGCGCGGTCAGCCGGGTGCCGGTGGCGAGGTCGACGTCGTGGAACCAGCCGTCGCGCGGGTCGTACATCTTCGCCCGCACGGCGGCGTGGGTGGCATCGGCCTTGCGCTGCCAGCGAGCCGCGTCGGCGTGCTTGCCGACGGCCCGCGCGATGCGCGCCAAGTAGTCCTGGTCCTGGGCCAGATAGGCGTTCAGGTCGACGGACTCCTGGGTGAGGGAGTAGCCGACGAGAGTGCCGTCGGGGGCGTGGTTGGGGACGACGGACGTGCCGAGGTCGGCGTCGAAGCGGGGAGCGTTGTCCATGCCGCTCTCCCAGGCGGCGGCCAGTCGGCGCTGCTCGGTGGAGTCGTTGGCGGGATCGACCGTGGCGCCGTACTCGGCGAGACCGTCGCGGTCGTGGTCACGGTTCCGGTACCACCATGCCTGATAGGCGGCGAGCTTCGGATACATCTCGCGCAGGAAGGCCCGGTCCCCGCTCTTGCGGTAGACCTCCCACACCGACCAACTCGCCAGCGGCGGCTTGGAGTTACGCTCGTTCCAGTTGCCGCCGCCACGCTCCGGGTCGTTGTAGAAGAGGGCGTCGGGGATCATCCCGGCGTCCTGCGGGCGGGCCGTGGAGTCCGCGGTGATCTGCCGGTCGAACATCGACCGGATCTGCGTCTGGGCGAGCCGCGGGTCGAAGCGGGCGGTGCCCACGGCCTGCTTCCAGGTGTCCCAGGACCACAGACCGCCGGTGAACCACTTGTACGAGATCGACGGCGTGATGCCGTCGTGCTTCAACTGCCCCGCTGCGGAGCGCCAGTTGGTGACGAGTGTTTCCAGGGACTTCACGGCGGTACGGCGCCGGTCCGCGGGCACGCCCCGGGTCACCCCGGCGACATAGCCGCGCCAGCGGGCATCGGCGGCCGAGACGTACGCCTGCGGGTGGGCGAGGACCGCCCGGACCCGCCGCGTCTCACGGGCCCGCTCCGCCTCGGTGAACGTGTACGACTCGGTCCAGTCGAAGCGGTGTGCGGCGCCCGGCGCGAGGGAGACGGGCGCGGCGGTCTCGGTGCGGTAGGAGTCGCCGTCGACCGTGGTGCGCACGGGTTCCTTGTGGGTGACCTCGAAGCGCTCGGTGCCGTCGGTGAGGTAGTCCCAGGTCTCGCGGACCTTCGCGAAGTCGACGCCGACACCGGAACCGGTCGCCTTGAGCTTCGGGGCGTCCCGCATCGGGGCGTCGGCGGGCCGCAGCAGGCTGCCGGTCCAGTCGGCGCCCAGGGTGCGACGCCCGGTCCCGGTGTTGCGGACCTCGGCGCGCACCAGCGCGCTGCGGTCGGTGGCGAAGCGCAGCGTCAGCGTGAGGCGCAGGCCGCGCCCGAGGTCGTAGGACTGGACGAGCCTGCCGGGCTGCGAGGTGAGGCGCGGGGCGCCACCGGCGGCGAGGTCGAGGGCGCGGCCGCCCTCGGTGAGCCGGATGCGGCTGAACGACTCGCTCAGCCACCACGGGTACTCCTGGGCGATGTAGAGCGGCCCGCTGAACCCGCCGTAGGCGGCCCGGTCACCGGCCTCGGGGAGCGCGTACGCGTGCCAGGCGCCCCGGTCGGCGAAGACGTTGACGCGGTTGACGTCGTCGGCGTCACCGGGCAGCGCGGCGGCGGGGGTGCCGTGCAGGTCGAGGACGTCGGCGTAGTCGGGTGTCCTGTCCCTGCCGGGCGCCGGGGCGGCGCCCGCCTGCGGGGCCGCGAGGGTCGCGCTGCCCGCGAGCAGCAGGGCCGCGAGAAGCGCGGCACGGGAGGTACGGGGTCTGGTCACGAGCGGTTGTCTCCAAGGGGATCGGGGGAGTTGGCGGGGTCGGGGGAGTCGAGGGAGTCGGGGGAGTGGGGGCGGCGGAGCACGGCCGCGCCGAGCGGTGGGAGGCGGACGGCGCCGCGCACCGGAGCGCCGGTGAGCAGATCCGTGCCGTCGGCGTCGACCGCGACGGGCCGGTCCGTGTGGTTGAGGAGAAAGAGGTACGAGGCGTCGGCGCCGGTGCGCACGGTGGCCTCGACGCCTTCGGGGACCGGCACGCACGCGGTGACGCCCGCCTCCGCGAGCGCCGCGTCGAGCACGTCCCCGATGTGGTCGGGCAGGTGGCAGCTCAGGTAGCGGGCGATGCCCGAGCCGTAGGCGTGCCGGGTGACGGCGGGCTGCCCGGCGAGCGGTCCCGCGGCGTACGTGTCGACCGTCTCGGCGCCCGCCGTCTCGATCCACTCGCTCCAGAGCGTGGCGCTCGCGCCGGACGCGAGCGGCACCGCATCGGCGTCCGGCACCGGCCAGAACTCGTCGACGGACAGCCCGAGCACCTCCCGCAGCGGACCTGGCGCGCCCCCGTCGTGGAGGTGGTCGTGCTCGTCGACGACGCCGCTGAACGGGCCGACGACGAGGTGGCCGCCCGCGCGGACGTACGACGTGAGGCGCCGGGCGTCGGCGCTGCGCACCAGGTGCAGATTCGGCGCGAGCACGGCCCGGTAGCCGGTGAGGTCGGCGTGCGGTGGCACGAAGTCGGCGGTGATGCCACGGGCGTGCAGCGCCGCGTACCAGGGGCGCATCAGGTCGGGCCAGCGCATCCGGGCCGAGGGGTGGTCGGCGCCTTCCAGGGCCCACCAGGAGTCCCAGTCCAGGAGGACCGCCACGGGCGCCGTGACGCGGCTGCCCGCGACCTCGGCGATCCTGGCCAGTTCGGCGCCGAAGCGGACGGTCTCGCGCCAGCCGCGCGACGCGGTGCCCCGGTGCGGGAGCAGGGCGCTGTGGTACTTCTCGGCGCCCGCGCGCGAGGCGCGCCACTGGAAGTACATGATGCCGTCGGCGCCCCTGGCCACGGCCTGCAGCGACCACAGGCGTTGCAGCCCGGGCTTCTTGGGGACGTTGACGGGGCGCCAGCTCACCGCCGACGGGGCCTGTTCCATGAGGAGCCAGGGCCTGCCGCGCTTGAGGGAGCGCATCAGGTCGTAGTTCATGGACGCGTTGACGTGGGCGCGCGGGTCGGCGGGGTCGGGGTAGGCGTCGTCGGAGACGAGGTCCTCGTGCTCGGCCCACCGCCAGTAGTCGAGCTCCCGCATCATCGACATGAAGTTGGTGGTGGCGGGGATGTCCGGGCTCGTCGCGGTGAGGACGTCCCGCTCGGCGCGGTGCAGGGCGAGCAGCGCGTCGGAGCAGAAGCGCCGCCAGTCCAGGAGCTGGGTCGGGTTGACCGGGCCCGGCGCGGTGCGCGGCGGTTCTATCTCGTCGTACGTGCCGTAGCGCTGGGACCAGAAGGCCGTGCCCCAGGCGTGGTTGAGGGCGTCGACGGTGCCGTACTTCTCGCGCAGCCAGTCGCGGAAGTGCGCCGCCGAGCGCGGGCAGAAGCATTCGGTGACGTGGTCGCCGTACTCGTTGTGGATGTGCCACAGGGCGAGCGCCGGATGGCGGCCGTAGCGCTCGGCGAGCTTGCGGGTCAGGCGCACCGCGGCCTGTCCGTAGGCCTTGGAGGAGGGGCAGTAGTGCTGCCGCGAGCCGAATTCGAGCCGGACGCCGTCGGCGGTGACCGGCAGGATCTCCGGGTGGGCGCGCACCAGCCAGGCGGGTGGCGACGCGGTGGCCGTCGCCAGGTCGACGGCGATGCCGTGGGCGTGCAGCAGGTCCATGAGCCGGTCGAGCCAGCCGAAGTCCCAGGTGTCGGGGCCGGGTTGGAGGCCCGCCCAGGAGAACACGCCGACGGTGACCATGGTGACCCCGGCCTCCCGCATCAGCTTCACGTCCTGTTCCCAGACCTCCTCGGGCCACTGCTCGGGGTTGTAGTCCCCGCCGTAGAGCAGTCCGGGCACGGACGTCAGACGCTCGCTCATCCCTTCACCGCCCCGCCGAGCAGTCCGGCCACGAACTGCCGCTGGAACAACAGGAACAGCGCCATCAGCGGCAGCGTCGCGAGCAGCGAGCCGAGCATCAGTCCTGAGTAGTCGACGCGGGAGAGACCTGTGAGGGTGTTGAGGGCGACGGGCACGGTGTATTTGTCCTCGGTGTTGAGCATCAGAAGGGGCCAGATGAAGCTGTTCCAGGCGGCCATGAACGTAAAGATCACCAGCGCGCCGAGCTGCGGGCGCACGCACGGAAGGACGACGCGGTAGAAGGTGCGCAGCTCGCCGCAGCCGTCCATGCGGGCCGACTCGATGAGCTCGTCGGGGAAGCCGACGAAGCCCTGGCGCATCAGCAGGATCCCGAAGGAGTTCGCCAGGAACGGCAGGATCACCGCCTGGTAGGAGTCGATCCAGCCGACGCTCGCCATCATCTGGAAGAGCGGCACGAGCAGCACCTGGAAGGGGATCATCATCGTCGCGAGCACGGCGGCGAGCACCAGGCCACGCCCCCGGAAGCGGTACTTGGCCAGGCCGTAGCCGCACATCGCGGAGCCGAGCGAGCTGAGCACGGTCTGCACGACGGCGATGCCGATGCTGTTGACCATGACCCGGCCGAAGCCGATGGTTTCTTGCAGCCGCGAGAGGTTGTCCAGGAGCCGCCCGCCGGGCAGGAACGGCGGTGGTGAGTGGAACAGGTCGGCGGAGGAGTGGGTGGCGGCGATCGCCATCCACAGGAACGGCACGAGGCTGACCACCGCGCCGACGAGGAGCACGGCGCGTACGAAGAGGCGGCCGACGAAGGATCCTGGGCTGCGGCTCATCGGCGGCGCTCCCGTCCGAAGGCGAAGTACTGGGCCGCGGAGATCGCGGCGATCAGCGCGACCACCACCCAGGCGATGGCGGCGGCGTAGCCGAAGTCGAACTGCTGGAAGCCGACCTTGTAGAGGTAGACGACGGGCGTGAGGGTCGCGTCGTCGGGGCCGCCCCGGGTCAGCACGTAGTTCTCGTCGAAGAGTTGGAGCGTGCCGATGGTGGAGGTGATGACGCAGAACAGCACCACCGGCCGCAGCTGGGGCAGGATCACCCGGGTGTAGGTGGTGAAGGTCGACGCGCCGTCGAGCGCGGCCGCCTCGTACTGCTCCTTGCCGATGGACTGCAGTCCGGCGAGCAGGATGACGGCGTTGTAGCCGGTCCAGCGCCAGGTGAGCGTCAGGATCAGGGAGACGCGCGCCCAGGTCGGGTCGTTGAGCCAGTCGATCGGGCCCATGCCGAAGGCGCCGAGCGTCTGGTTGACCAGGCCGTTGTCCGTCTTGAGGAGCACCTGGAAGACCACGGCGTAGGCGACGAGGGTGGTCACCGCGGGCAGGAAGTGCACGGCGCGCCAGGTGCCGCGGAAGCGCAGCCACGACTGGTTGAGGAGTGCGGCGAGGAGCAGCGCGAGGCCGACCATCACCGGGACCTGTACGACGAGGATCAGCCCGGTGTTGACCAAGGCGTCGGCGAACGCCGGGTCGTGCAGGAGCCGTTGGTACTGGTCCAGGCCCACCCAGCGCAGCGAGCCCGCGTCCTCCGCGGTGAAGGACTGCAGCAGGCTCGCGCCGAGCGGATAGGCGAAGAAGAGGGCGAACAGGGCGGCGGCGGGGCCCGCGAAGACCCAGCCCACATGCCGCTGACGGCGCCGGGGGCGGCGCGCGGCGCGGGGTGACCGGGCGGGCACGACGGTGTGCTTCCCGGAGTCCAGGGCAACCATGGGTCAGGCCACCCTCTTTCGTCCGGTCGCGTCGGCGAGCCGCTGGGCGGCCGAGGCGAGGGCGGCGCGCGGGTCCTTGCCGCGCAGGAGCACGCTGTTGACGGCCGAGATCGTGATGTCCTTCTCCTTGGCGTCGTCCTTCGTGTACTCGACCGGCGGGATGTTCCTGGCAAGGCGCGCGAACACGGCGTTGACGCGCTGCCCGCCGAAGTACTCCTGACGCTCGCTCAGATAGGGGTCGTCGAGCGCGGGCAGATAGGCGGGGAAGAGGCCCTCGCGTTTGAGCATGGCGACCTGGTTGCCGGTGTCGGTGAGGACGAAGCGGATGAACTCCCAGGCCGCTTCGGCGTGTTCGCTCTGCGCGGGGACGCACAGCGTGGAGCCGCCGATGTTGGAGGTGCGCACCCCGTCGGCGGTGAACCCGGGCAGCGGAAGCACCCCGAACTTCCCCTTGAGCTCCGGCATCTCACCCGTGAGCGTGCCCGACCACCACGCGGCGAGCGGATTGGTGGTGACCTTGCCCTCCTTGTGGGCGGTGACCAGGCCGTCCCAGTTCTTCTCGTAGGCGAGGAGGCCGTGGTCGGCCAGGCGCTTCATCAGCGTCAGGGCCCGCACCGCCGCCGGGGTCTCCAGAGCGATGCGGCCGTCGACGAACGAGGACTGGCCCTGCTGCTGGAGCAGCATCGGGAACATGCCCGAGCCGGTCGGATCGTGGACGAGCAGTTTGTGCCCGGTGGCCTCCTTGACGCGGACGCCGACGCGTACGTAGTCGTCCCAGGTCCGCAGGGACTTCGGGTCGACGCCCGCGGCGCGCAGGTGGTCGGTGCGGTAGTAGAGCGCGCAGGGGCCGATGTCCCAGGGCAGCCCGAAGACCTTCTCGCGGCCCGCGCCACCGGTGACCGTGCGCCAGGCGGCCCGGTCGAAGTCGTCGCGGAACCGGCCGCCGCGCCGCGCCACGTCGTAGAACCCGGTGGGGAAGTTGGCGGTGTAGCGGGGCAGATAGCTGCCCTCCATGGTGAGGACGTCGGGGAGTCCCGTGCCGCCGCGCAGACCCACGGTGATCTTGTCGTACGCGTTGTCGTAGCCGATGTCGACGACGTCGACGGTGACGCCGGGGTGGCGCTCCTCGAACGGGCCGCGGAGCCGCTTCATCGCGGTGGCCGCCACGTCCCACGACCAGACGGTGATCTTCCCGGTGAGCTTCGCGGCCCGTTGGCCCGCCGAGCCGTCCTCGTCGTCGCCGCCCAGCTCGTGCGGGTCGCCGCCCGCACCGCCCGCGCCTCCCATGGCGCAGGAGCCGAGCAGCGCGGACGCCGAGACGGCGAGTCCGGCGGTCACAACGCGCCGCCGGGATGGTCGTGTTGACACTCTTGCCTCCCGAGGAGTGAATGCCTAATGCTGTATTCAGAACACTGAATGACAGGACCGGTCGTCAAGGGTCCTGCACATATGGACCTCCGACCTCTTGGCCCGCCCCGGGGTCCCGCTTCCTCGTGCCCTCAGCCACGCGAAAGGTGCGGCATGACGTCGTCCCAGGCTCAGCCCGCTGCCCACCCCTACATCCCGAACACGGTGCCCGCCGTCCGGCAGGCGATGCTCGACGAGATCGGCGCCGCGAGCGTCGAGGAGTTCTACGCCGACATCCCCGACGCGATCCGGCTGCACCGCCCCCTCGACCTGCCCGCGCCGCTGGCCTCGGAGGCCGAACTCGGCCGCCACATGGAGCAGTTGCTCGCCCGCAACACCAGCACCCGGCAAGCCTTGAGCTTCCTCGGCTCCGGCTGCTACCAGCACCACGTGCCCGCGGTGGTCGACGAGATCGTCAACCGCGGCGAGTTCCTCACCGCGTACGCGGGCGAACCCTACGAGGACCACGGGCGCTTCCAGGCGCTGTGGGAGTACCAGTCGATGATGGCCGAACTGCTCGACGTGGAGGTCGTGAACGTTCCCGTCTACGACGGCTTCCAGGCCACGGGCACCGCGCTGCGCATGGCGGGCCGGATCACCGGACGCCGGGGGATCGTGGTGGCGACGGCGACCGACGCGGACAAGCTCTCGCGCATCCGGGACTACGTACGGCCCGATCACGACGTCAGCGTCGTCCCCGTGGACCGCGAGAGCGGCCGCGCCGACCTCGACGCGGTGCGCGAGGCCCTCGCCGCGGGGGACGTGGCCGCCGTGTACGCGGAGTCCCCCTCGGCGGCCGGAATCGTCGACGAGAGCCTGCCCGAGCTCGCCGAACTGGCCCATGCGGCAGGGGCGTTGTACGTGGTCGGCTGCAATCCGCTCACCCTCGGCGCGCTCGCGCCCCCCTCCTCGTACGGCGCGGACATCGCGTGCGGCGACATCCAGCCGCTCGGCATCCACCAGAACTTCGGCGGCGGCAACGCCGGGTTCATCGCCACCCGCGACGAGGAGCGGCTCGTCGCCGAGTTCCCCTCGCGACTGTTCGGTCTGGTGCCCACCACGGTCGAGGGCGAGTACGGCTTCGGGGACGTCGCCTACGAGCGGACCTCCTTCGCGCGGCGCGAGGAGGGCAAGGAGTGGGTCGGCACCGCGGCCGCGCTGCACGGCATCGGAGCCGGGGTGTACCTGGCGCTGATGGGTCCGCAGGGCATGCGCGAGATCGGCGAGACGATCCTCGCCCTCACCGCCTACGCGCGACGACGCCTCGCCGAAGTCCCGTGTGTGGAGGTGCCGTTCGGGGAAGCCCTGCACTTCGCCGACTTCACCGTCCGCTACTCGGGCGCCCGCACGGCCGCCGAGATCCGCGCCCGCCTCAAGGAGCGGGGCATCTTCGGCGGCGCGGTGACCGGGGATCGCGAGGCCGTCTACTGCGTCACCGAAGTGCACACCAAGGCCGACATCGACCGGCTCGCCACGACCCTGGAGGAGATCGTCAAGTGAGCGACCACCACATGCCCGTGTCGGTGACCCCGGAGGACGCGCGCATCGCGCCGAAGCCGGGGCTGCGCCGGTACCAGCAGGCGTCCTGGGACGAGAAGCTCGTCTTCGAGCTGGGCGGACCGGGGGAGCGGGGCGTCCTCGTACCGGCCCCCGACCCGTCCCTTGACATCCCGGAGATCCCGGCCGCCCTGCGCCGCACCACACCGCCCGCGCTGCCGGAACTCTCCCAACAACAAGTCCTGCGCCACTACATGAGGCTCTCCCAGGAGAACCTGGGCGCCGACCTGAACATCGACGTCGGCCAGGGCACCTGCACCATGAAGTACAGCCCGAAGATCAACGACCAGTTCGTGCGCGACCCGCGCATCGCCGCGCTCCACCCGCTCCAGGACGACGACACCGTCCAGGGCGTGCTGCGGATCATCCACGACCTGGAGCAGCTCCTCAAGGAGATCTCCGGCATGGACCGGGTCTCGCTGCAGCCCGCGGCGGGCTCCGCCGCGATCTACGCCAACGTCGCCATGATCCGCGCCTACTTCGCGGCGCGCGGCGAGGCGGAGCAGCGCGACGAGGTCATCACGACGATCTTCTCGCACCCCTCCAACGCCGCCTGCGCGAAGACCGCGGGCTTCAAGGTGATCACCCTGCACCCGGACGCGGACGGCTACCCCGACATCGAGGCCCTCAAGGCCGCGGTCGGCCCGCGCACCGCCGCCCTGCTGATCACCAACCCCGAGGACACCGGCATCTACAACCCGCGCATCGAGGAGTTCGTGCGCATCGTGCACGACGCGGGCGGCCTGTGCTCCTACGACCAGGCCAACGCCAACGGCATCCTCGGCATCACCCGCGCCCGTGACGCGGGCTTCGACCTGTGCCACTTCAACCTGCACAAGACGTTCTCGACGCCGCACGCGTGCGGGGGCCCGGCGGCGGGTGCCTGCGCGGTCACCTCGGAGCTGGCGCCCTATCTCCCTTACCCCACGGTCGAGTTCGACGGGACGCGGCACTTCCTGGACCACGACCGCCCTCAGTCCGTCGGCAAGATGCGCCCCTTCCACGGCGTCGTGCCGAACCTCGTCCGTGCCTACGCGTGGATCATGACGCTCGGCGCCGACGGACTGCGGGCGGCGGCCGAGACGGCGGTCCTCAACAACAACTACCTGCTCCACAAGGTCCGGCAGATCCCCGGCGTCTCCGTGCCCTACGCCGAGGGGCGGCCGCGCGTCGAACAGGTCCGCTACAGCTGGGAGAAGCTGCACGAGGACACCGGCGTCCACTCCGAGGACATCGGCCTGCGCACGGCCGACTTCGGCACGCACTACTGGACCAGCCACCACCCGTACCTGGTCCCCGAGCCGATGACCCTGGAGCCGACCGAGTCCTACTCCCGGGCGGACCTCGACGAGTACGCCGCGATCCTCACGGAGGTGGCGAGGGAGGCGTACGAGGACCCGGAGACCGTCCGCACCGCACCGCACCGCTCCAGCGTCCACCGGGTGCGGCCCGAGGCCCTCGACGACCCGAAGACCTGGGCGGTGTCCTGGCGCGCCTACCGCCGCAAGATCCTGGGCGAACCCGCATGAGACGCCCCCGCGTGGGCCTCGTGGTCAACCCGGTCGCCGGCCTCGGCGGCCGGGTCGGCCTCGGCGGCACGGACGGGCCCGAACGGGTGCGCCGCGCAATGGAGTTGGGTGCGCGCCCGCTGGCCGGTGCCCGAGCGGCGCAGGCGCTGCGGGCGTTGCGGGCGCGGCTTGAGGCGGGGGACCTGGAGGTGCTGACCGTGCCGGGGCCGATGGGGGCGGACGCGGTGCGGGCGGCGGGGCTGGTGCCGGTGGTCGTGCCGATGCGGGCGGTCGCGGTGGTGGTGGCGAGCACGCCGCGAGGGGAGAGGCGCGCCCCCACCGTCGCGGACGCCGTCGCCACGGATGGGACCGAGGCGGTCGCTACCGGCGGGTCCCACACCACCTCGACCGTCGTCGCCGCCTCCCCTGACGCGAGCGGGGCCGACGCCGCCTCCGCGGCTACCACCGAGTGTGTCTCCACCTCCGCCGCCGAGACCGGGCCTGTCGCTTCCGGGACCGACGCGACCTCCGTGGTTGCCATCAGGGCAGACGCGGCATTCGCTGACGCGCCTGGGGGCGGCACCGCCTTCACGGTTACCGCCGGGTCCGTCGTCACTTCTGGCGACGCGACGTCCGTCGACGTGGCTGGGGCTGTGGTGGCCTCCGTAGACGGGGACGAGGCCGGGGCCGGGGTCGGCACCAGCTCTGGCGACGCGACCTCCGCCGACCCGGTCGGGTCCGTCGCCAGCGCCAGCGCCAGCGCCAGCGCCACTGCCACCGGCGCTGGCACCGTCACCGCCTCCGCCCACACCACCTCCGCCGTCCGCGCCCTCGTCGGCGCCGGTGTCGATCTCCTCCTCTTCGCCGGGGGCGACGGCACCGCGCGCGACGTGCTGCGAGCCGTGCCCGGCGAGGGCGGTGACCGGTGCCCCGTGCTCGGGATTCCTACCGGCGTCAAGATGCACTCCGCCGTGTTCGCCGTGGGCCCCGCCGCGGCGGGCGAGGTCGCGGGCGCGTGGCTGGCCGGTAGCGGGGGCGTTCGGCTGCGGGACGCGGAGGTCATGGACCGTGACGAGGGCGCGCTACGGGACGGGCGCGTGGCCTCGCGGTTGTTCGGGTGGCTGCCCGTGCCGGACGTGCCCGCGCGCGTGCAGCAGCGCAAGACCGGCAGCACGGCCACCACGGGCGACGCCTCCACCGGCATCGCGGCGGAGGTCGCGGGGCGCGTCGGTGAGGGACCGCTCGTCCTCGGCCCCGGCACCACCACCCGCGCCGTGGCCACCGCCCTAGGCGCCGACGCGTCACTCGCGGGCGTCGACGTGCTCGCCCTGCGCGCGGGGCGGGCCGACGTGGTGGCGCGCGACACCGGCGAGGCGGAACTGCTCGCCCGGATCGGTGCGGGGCCCTGCTGGATCGGGCTCTCCCCGATCGGCGGCCAGGGCTTCCTGCTCGGCCGGGGCAACCAGCAGATCTCGCCGCGCGTACTGCGCGCGGCGGGCGGCCGCGACCGGCTGCTCGTGCTGTGCCCGGAACACAAGCTGGCCGCACTCGGGGGCCGCCCGCTGCTCCTCGACACCGGAGACCCGGAACTGGACGCCGAGCTGAGCGGATACCTGCCCGTACTCACCGGCCACCGCCGCATCTCCCTCTACCCCGCCACCCATTGAGTGACAGGAACAAGGAGTCCACGATGATCTCTCTCGACGGCAAGCGCGCCATCGTCACCGGCGCGGCCGCCGGCATCGGCCGCGCCACCGCGCAGGTCCTCGCCGAACTCGGTGCCCGCGTCGTGATCGCCGACATCGACGTCGACGGGGGCGAGCAGACCGCGAAGGACACCGGCGGCACCTTCGTACGGTGTGACGTCTCGCGGCGGGCGGACTGCGAGGCCGTGGCCGCCGCCGCGCGGGAGCGGTTCGGCGGCGTCGACGTCCTGTTCAACAACGCGGGCGTCATCCGCCGCTCCACGGTGTGCGACATCACCGAGGACGACTGGGACCTGGTGATGGCGGTGAACGTCCGCTCCGTGCTGCTGCTCAGCCGTCTCGTCATCCCCGGCATGGCGGCCCAGGGCGGCGGTTCGATCGTCAACACCGGCTCAGGATGGGGGATGTCGGGCGGCGCCCGCGCGGTGTCGTACTGCGCGTCGAAGGGCGCGGTCGTCAACATGACCCGCGCGATGGCCATCGACCACGGCCCCGACAACATCCGCGTCAACTGCGTGTGCCCCGGTGACACCGCCACCGGGATGCTCGCCGACGAGGCCCGCCAGCTGGGCGAGAGCGCGGACGGGTTCTACGCCGAAGCCGCCGACCGCCCGCTCGGCCGGATCGGACAGCCCCGCGACATCGCGCAGACCGTGGCGTTCCTGGCATCCGACGCATCCGCGTTCATCAGCGGAGCGATCATTCCCGTCGACGGCGCAGGTACCGCGTGACCAGCCGGTAACGGATAATCGAGCACACCTAAGGGGAGGGGCCGTCGCACATGCCAATCGAGAACCGTCCGTTGCGCGAGCAGGTGAAGGAGGAGCTGCTCAGGCGCCTCGGCAGCGGCACGATCGCGACGAGCGAGACCATCAACGAGGTGCAGCTCGCCACCGAACTCGGCGTCAGCCGCACCCCGTTGCGCGAGGCGCTGATCACGCTGGAGCGCGAGGGCGTCATCACCAGCGAGCGCGGCAGGGGCTTCCGGTTCACCCCCCTGAGCGCACAGGAGTTCCGCGACCTGACGGCGATCGTCGCGACGCTGGAGGCGCTCGCGCTGCAGTCCAGCAGCCCCGAGCACCTCGCGGAGATCGCCCCGCGCCTTTTGGAGGAGGCCCATGCCTTCGCCGTCCCGCAGGCCCCGCACGAGGTGATAGAGCGCTACGACGACGCCTGGCACGACCTGCTCCTCTCGGGCTGCGCCAACGATCGCCTGATGAAGCTGATCACGTCCCTGAAGGTCACGATGCACCGCTACGAACGGGTGGCCCTCGGCGACCAGGACGTCCTGGAGCGTTCGGCGGCGGAACACGAGCGCATCGCGCTGTGCCTGCGGCGGGGCGATCTGGACGCGGCCGTCGTGGCACTGAAGGAGAACTGGAACAGCGGCATGGACCGCATCCTGGAGCGCTTCACGGACTGAACCGCACCCGGAGCGCACCCCGAGGACGCGCCTGTCCGCCCTCGGCGGACAGCGGGTCCTTCGTGCGGGCCTGATCGCTCGCATAGGCTGCTTGGATGAGCATTCTGGATGACGCCCGCGCGGGCATGAACCCCGATATCCGACCGCAGGACGACCTCTTCGGACATGTGAACGGCCACTGGCTGGACACCGAGAAGATCCCCGAGGACCGCTCCAGCTGGGGTCCCTTCGTGCAGCTCGCCGACACCGCCGAGCAGCAGGTCAAGACGATCATCCAGGAGCTGGCCGAGCAGGCGGGCGCCGACGGCGCCGCGGCCTCCGAGGACGCCCGCAAGATCGCCGCGCTGTACGCGTCCTTCATGGACGAGGAGACCATCGCCGCGCGCGGCCTCGCCCCGGCGCAGCCGCTGATCGACGAGGTCGCGGGCCTGGGCAGCACCCAGGAGCTGGCCGCGTTCCTCGGCCGGTTCGAGCGCGTCGGCGGCTCGGGCCTCTTCGGCTCGTACATCGACTCCGACGACCGCGACTCCGACCGCTATCTCTTCAACGTCCTCCAGGGCGGTCTCGGCCTGCCCGACGAGTCGTACTACCGCGAGGAGAAGTTCGCCGAGATCCGCGAGAAGTACGCCGCCCACCTCACCGATCTCCTCACCCTCGGCAAGCACGCGGACCCCGAGGCCGCCGCGCGCACCGTCCTCGCCCTGGAGACGAAGCTCGCCGCGGGCCACTGGGAGCGGGCCGAGACCCGCGACGTCCTGAAGACGTACAACCTCACCACCCTGGACGAACTCACCGCGCTCGCGCCGGAGTTCGACTGGCGCGCCTTCGCCGAGGGCCTCGGTGGATCGGACGCCACGATCGCGGAGACCTGCGTCCGCCAGCCGTCCTACCTCACTCACCTGTCCGGTGTCCTCGCCGAGGTGCCGATCGAGCAGTGGCGCGACTGGGCGCTGACGCGGGTCCTGCGCGCCTGCTCGCCGTACCTCTCGGACGAGTTCGTGCGCAACAACTTCGAGTTCTACGGCCGCACCCTCAACGGCACCCCCGAGCTGCGCGCCCGCTGGAAGCGCGCCGTCTCGCTCGTCGAGGGCGCCATGGGCGAGGCCGTCGGCAAGGAGTACGTCGCGCGGCACTTCCCACCGTCCTCCAAGGCGATGATGGACGACCTCGTCGCCAATCTCCTGGAGGCCTACCGCCAGTCGATCGCCCGCCTGGACTGGATGACCGACGAGACGAAGGAACGGGCGTACGAGAAGCTCGCCACGTTCCGCCCCAAGATCGGCTACCCGGACACCTTCCGCGACTACTCGGCGCTCCAGGTCACCGACGGCGACCTGCTCGCCAACGCGCAGGCGGCCGCCGCGTTCGAGACCGACCGCGAGCTGCGCAAGATCGGCTCGCCGGTCGACCGCGACGAGTGGTTCATGCTGCCGCAGACCGTCAACGCCTACTACAACCCAGGCACCAACGAGATCTGCTTCCCCGCGGGCATCCTGCAGAAGCCGTTCTTCTCGCCCGAGGCCGACGCGGCGGAGAACTACGGCGGCATCGGCGCGGTCATCGGTCACGAGATCGGCCACGGCTTCGACGACCAGGGCGCGCAGTACGACGGCGCGGGCAACCTCAACGACTGGTGGACCGCCGACGACAAGACGGCGTTCGAGGCCAAGTCGAAGGCGCTCATCAAGCAGTACGACGGGTTCTCGCCCCGCAATCTCCCCGGCGAGTTCGTCAACGGCTCGCTGACCGTCGGCGAGAACATCGGCGATCTGGGCGGCCTCACCATCGGCCACACGGCGTACCTGATCTCCCTGGGCGCCGCGGAGCTCCCCGAGGCGGGCGGGCTCACCGGCACCCAGCGGCTCTTCATGAACTGGTCGTACTGCTGGCGCACCAAGCGCCGCACCGAGCAGGAGCAGCAGTACCTGACCATCGACCCGCACTCGCCCCCGGAGTTCCGGGCCAACATCGTCCGCAACCTCGACGAGTTCCACGAGGCGTTCGCGACGACGGAGAGCGACGGCCTCTGGCTCGACCCCGCGGAGCGTGTGCGCATCTGGTGAGGTGCGGCGGTTCGGGCGGCGGCCGCGCACCGCTTCGGTGACGCGGCCGCTCAGCGGCTCACGGGTGTCTCCCGCTCGACGCGCGAGAGCTTCGCCGGATTGCGTACGGCGTACAGCCCGGTGATCAGGCCGCCGTCCACGCGCACCGCCATGACAGTGTCGATCGCGCCGCCCCGTCGGACGATCAGCGCCGGAGCGCCGTTGACCTGGGCGGGTTCAAGGATCACACCGTCCAGCCTGCCCAGGACCTCGGCGACGTCGTCCGCGCCCACCACGGGTGCGAGCGCGGCCCGAACGACGCCGCCGCCGTCCGTCAGGAGCACCACGTCCGGCGCGATCACGTCGAGCAGGCGCTGCAGGTCGCCCGTCTCCACCGCCCGCTGGAACGCGGCGAGCACGCCCCGGGTCCGGGCGGGGGAGACCACCTCGCGCGGCCGTCGCGCCGCGACGTGGGCCCGTGCCCGGTGGGCGATCTGACGGACCGCGGCAGGGCTCTTGCCGACGGCGTCCGCGATCTCGGCGTACTCCAGATCGAACACCTCGCGCAGTACGAACACCGCCCGCTCGGTCGGCGCGAGCGTCTCCAGGACCAGCAGCATCGCCATCGAGACGCTGTCGGCCAGTTCGACGTCGTCGGCGACGTCCGGCGCGGTCAACAGCGGTTCGGGCAGCCACGGCCCGACGTACGACTCCTTGCGCCGCCGCAGCGTACGCAGCCGGGTCAGCGCCTGGCGGGTGACCATCCTGACCAGGAAGGCGCGCCGGTCCCGCACCGCGTCGAGGTCGACGCCCGCCCACCGGAGCCAGGTCTCCTGAAGGACGTCCTCGGCGTCCGCCGCGGAACCGAGCATTTCGTAGGCGACGGTGAAGAGCAGGTTCCGGTGGGTGACGAACGTCTGGGTGGCGGAGTCCATCGGGTCGTCACCGGGGCCGCGTTCGGCTGTTCCCGTCCGTCGCTCGCCGTGCTCGTCCACTGTCCGCTCCCGCCTCTTCATCTTCTTCGTCCGTGTCACGCACAAGACGCCGGATCCCGCCGTCGTGTGACACCCGGATGCGGTGCTCTGCGTCACATCGCCGACCTGTCACAGGAACCGGCCGGCCGGCATCTCGTGTTCGTCAGATCGACTTCACGAAGGACGTAGCCATGGAACCCCGTATGAACCTCTTCGACCGCGAGATCGGTGCCAGGATCGGCAAGCGGATCTACGCCGTCAGTCAGGTGATCCAGGAGTCGCCGCTGCCCAAGGAAACCCAGGAGCTGGTGCAGTTGAGGGCGAGCCAGATCAACGGCTGCGGCTTCTGCGTCGACATCCACGGCAAGGACGCGGCTGCCGCGGGCGAGTCCTCCGCGCGGCTCAACCTGGTCGCCACCTGGCGTCACTCCACGGTCTTCACCGAGGCCGAGCGCGCCGCGCTGGCGCTCGTCGAGGAGGGCACCCGCATCGCCGACGCGTCGCCGGGGGTCTCCGACGGGACCTGGGGCCGGGTGCGCGAGCACTTCGACGAGGACCAGGCCATCGCGCTGGTCTCGCTGATCGCCATGATCAACGCGACCAACCGGCTCGGCGTGATCCTGAACAACCAGGGCGGCTCCTACGAGCCCGGCGCTCTCGCCACGGTCGCGGGCTGAGGGCGGGGGCCGACTCCCTCGCGCGTGGCGGCCCGTCCCGGGGACGGGCCGCCACCGCCCCGGCTCAGGCGGTCTCCTCGTACGTGATCCGGTACTTGGCCGCTATCCGGTTGAGCGCCACGGGATCTAGCTGCCCTCCCCGGCTGATCTCCGACCTGTTCTCGATCATGTCCTCCAGGAAGCACTCCCAGCCGCCGGGCGAGGAGATCTGGAGCACCCGGGGCGGCGGTGTCGTCGCGGGTCGCAGGGCGTGCGGGACGCCGTGCGGCAGCAGGACGAACTGGCCCGCCGTGACCGTCTGGACCCGGTCGTCGAACTCCACGGTGAGCTCGCCGTCCAGTACGTAGACGCATTCGTCGGCGACGTGATGGACATGCCGGGGGATGGCCTGCGCGACGACGACCTCCATCAGCGAGAACCGGCCCTCGGTGTCGTCGGTGCCCGCCTTGACGGTCATCGAGGGCGGCAGCGGAACCCGGGTCGGGCGTGAGGCGCCTGCCTCCAGGAGGATGAAACGGTTCTCAGGCATGAGCTATCCTTCCGTAACGGATCTGGAATCGGAATCCGATTCCGTTTAAAAGCTCAGCAGAGGACGCAGCGAGATGTCAAGACCGTCACGGGCCGACGCGGAGCGCAATCGGCTCCGGGTGCTCGAAGTCGCCGAGGAGCTGTTCGCCGAGCGCGGGGACGCGGTGCAGATGGCGGAGGTGGCCCGCGCGGCGGGGGTCGGCGTCGGGACCGTCTACCGGCACTTTCCCAACCGGCAGGCGCTGGTCGAGGCCATCACCGAACAGCGGTTCGCGAAGATCCTCACGTTCGTCGAGCAGCGCTGCCTGCCCCAGCCGGACACCCACCAGGCGCTGGTCTGTTTCCTGACCCACGTGGGCGAGGTGCACGAACAGGGTCGCGGTCTCTCCGGAGTGATCGAGGCGACCTTCGGCTCCACCGCCCCCCGGGGTGAGGTCGGCGGCGCCCTGCTGGCCGTCGGCGAGACGCTGGTGCGCCGCGGCCGGGCGGACGGCGCGCTGCGCGAGGACGTGACCGTCGCCGATCTCTACATGACCGTCGGCGCGGTGGCGATCCTCAGCCGCGACGCGATCGGCGACTGGCGCCGGTTCATCGACATCACCCTCAACGGTCTGCGCCCCCGGTAGCCCGAGCCGCTCCGGAGCGCCGGGCCGGTCAGGGCGCCCCCGGTCATTCATGATCAAGTCACCGTGAGGTAACTGGTCTGGCCTCGTCACCTCACCAACGCGCCCTAGCGTCACGCGGGTTCACGCCGGGCGGTTCGTTCCGAAGGCCCGGCCAGAGGCAAGGAACTTCCCCGTGCGACATGCCCCGTTCGCCCTCGGCGCCGCATCCCTGGCGCTGCTCCTCCCGATCGCCGCCCAGGCGGTGACCGACCCGGCAGCCGCGTCGGCCGCGTCGGCCGCCGAACAGGGCGCGGCACACGCCGCCCTCGCCGCGCCCGCCTTCGGCAGACCCGGCGGGCGCTACGAGCGGCCCGTCTCGCTGGCGCTGCGCGCCGGGCGCGGGACCACGGTCCGCTACACGCTGGACGGCACGACGCCCACCCGCGCCAGCCGCGCCTACGTGCCGGGGCGGCCGCTGCGCATCACCAAGGACACCAATGTCACCGCGGTCGCCTTCCGCGGCCCTCGCGCGAGCCTGCCGGTGTCGGCCGGATACCTGGTCAAGACGGCGGAGAAGCCGCTGGCGCGCCTGGTCGTGATGTCCGACGTGCACATCGGTGACCACAAGAACAACGACAAGAAGTACGAGAGCTTCTTCGACACCATCGGCTCGGTCTTCCCCGAGCCCGACGCGATCCTGTCGAACGGCGACATGATCAATGACAACGGCGACGGCAGGGGCGCGGACCACCGGATCGTCTCCGAGATCTTCCGCGCCAACCTGAAGCGCAAGGGCATGGACGACACCCAGGTCCTGCTCTCCAACGGCAATCACGACGCGAGCCTCGCCGACATCCGCGCGAACTACCCGCGCGACTGGTTCCCCGACGCGGGCGGCGGCTACTACGAGTCGAAGGTGAAGGGCCTGCACCTGTTCACCGTGAACACCGAGACGTACAACTCCGATGCCGCGCAGCGCACGTGGCTCAAGAAGCGGCTCGCCGAGCTCACCGCGGACCCGGCCGCCGCGCGCACCCCCGTCATCGTCCAGGGCCACCGCCCCGCGCCCGGCACGACGATGGACGGTCAGCAGGCGTCCAACCCCCTTCTGACCGAGGACCTGAGCGCCTTCCCCCAGGTCATGTACTTCTCCGGGCACTCGCACCTGAACATCAACGACGAACGCTCCGTCCACCAGCGCGACTTCACCGCCGTCAACGACGGTTCGATGTCGTACGTCGAGATGGACCACGGCTACCAGGCCATCACGGAGACGGGCCTCGCCGACCGCTTCGAGGCCCCGACGGCGCAGGCACTCTTCGTCGAGGTGTACCGCGACCGTACGGAGATCGCGCGCGTCAACATGGCCGCGGACAAGCACGATATCTACACCGGCGGCAAGTGGTCGGCCAACTGGCAGCCCCCGTACGCCAGCGCGGGCACCCTCAGCGGGCCGACGTGGACCGTCCGGCTGAAGGGGCGGACCCCGAAGGAGATCAAGAAGGGCTTCACGTACACCGACGCCCGACGCAACACCACGGCGCCGAGGTTCACGTCCGCCCGCCCGCTGACCGTGACGGGCAAGGGCAAGGGAGCGAGGACTCTGCGCGTCCTGCAGGCCAGGGACGACCAGATGGTCCATCACTACCGCGTCGACATCCGTGACAAGGCCACCGGCGCCGAACTCCTGTCCTCCAAGGTCCTCGCCGAGTACTACTTCATGCCCCGGCCCCGCGCCCTGGACATCCCGGTGCCCGCCACGAAGCGCGGCACGCGCTACGTCGCCCGGGTGAGCGCGGTGGACGCGTACGGGAACGCGTCGCGCGCGGGGTCGGTGCAGTTCACCGGGTAACGGGGTAACGGGGTAACGGGGTAACGGGGGCCCGCGCCTCGCGCGGAAACGGGCTGCGTGGCCCGGGCTGCTTACGCGACACTGCATGCCGTACGGGCGGCCGAAGGGATGCGACGTGAGTGGTGCGAGCGACACGAGGGGCGTGGGGGACATGAGTCAGCGGGAACCCGGGTGCCTGATCGTCACGGGCGTTCCCGCGGCGGGCAAGTCGACCGTCTCGCACCTCGTGTCCCTGAACCATCCGCGCGCGGCCCGCATCGACGGCGACGTGCTGTCCTACATGGTCACCAGCGGCAGGGCGGGCCCTGTCAGCAGCCCGGGGCCCGAGGCCGACCGGCAGGCGCGGCTCTGTGCCAGGAACATCTGCGCCCTCGCGAGCAACTTCGCCGAGGAGGGCTTCGTGCCCGTCGTGGACACCGTCGTCCAGGACCGGGCCACGCTGGACTTCTTCGTCGCGGAGCTGCGGCCGAGGCCCGTCCTGCTCGTGGTGCTCGCCCCGCCGCTGGACGTCTGCCATCGCCGCGACGCGGCCCGCGGCGACCGGGCGCGGGTCGGCATCGACCTCGGCCCCCTGCGCCGCACGATGCTGGACGAACTGGGCGACTCCGGCTGGTGGCTGGACAACGCCGACCTCACTCCGGAGGAGACCGCCGCCGCCATCACGTCGCACGCGTACGACAAGGCGGTCGTCGCGGGCTGAACGGCGCTGTCGTACGACGTGCGGGCCATGGCACGGCGGCTGCGAGAATCGTGTGTATGCAGCAAGAGAACGTGTCGATGCCCCCGCACCAGCCCCTCGTCGTCGTGGCGGCCGCGATCGTCCAGGAGGGCCGACTCCTCGTCGTCAGCAAGCAGGCGGCCCCCGAGGTCTTCTACCTGCCAGGCGGCAAGCCCGACGTGGGCGAGAGCCCGATGGAGGCTCTCACCCGGGAGCTGGACGAGGAGCTGGGGGTGGCGCCCCTGGAGCCGCGGTTCCTCGCCGAGGTCGAGGCGGTGGCGGCCCTGGAAGGCGTGCCGATGCGGATGACGGTTTTCGAGGCGAGGATCGGCCGGACGCCCGTGCCCGCGGCCGAACTGGCCGAGCTGCGCTGGGCGTCCGGGCGCGAGGACGGTCTTTCCCTCGCGCCCGCCGTGCGGGACCAGGTGCTGCCCCTGCTGCGCGAGCGCGGCGCGCTCGCCTCCTAGCGGCGCTTTCCTAGCGGCCTGTCAGCCCGAGCATCAGGACCACCGCCAGCAGACAGCCGAAGGCGACCTGGCACCGGACGAGGAGACGCCGCCGCAGCAGCTGGTACGTCTCCTCGTACTCGGCGCGCACCTGCCCGGTCCGTCGGGCGATGTGCCGCCAGCCGTGCCGGGTGAGCTCCAGGTGCTCCTCGGCGTAGCACCGCTCCACCTCCGCGCGTTGGGCGTCCGTCAGCCAGGGGAGCCGTCCGGTGAACCGCTCGGCCGCCGTCCGTCCGTCGGCGCGGGCCGCCTCGACGAGCAGATGGCCCTCGACCTCGTTGACCAGGACGCGCGCGTCCACCAGGTGGTCGTGCACCACGTGGTCGTCCATCGCCGTCATCGCAGGGCCTCGCGTTCGGCCGCCGCGATGTCGGGGTGGTGCAGGTCGAACGCCGGGGATTCGCTGCGAATGCGCGGCAGGGAGAGGTAGTTGTGCCGCGGCGGCGGGCAGGACGTCGTCCACTCCAGCGAACGGCCCCATCCCCAGGGGTCGTCGACCTCGACCTTCTTGCCGTACTTGGCGGTCTTCCAGACGTTGTACATGAACGGCAGGAACGAGAGGCCGAGCAGGAAGGAGAAGATGGTCGAAACGGTGTTGAGCGTGGTCAGTCCCTCCGCGGCCAGATAGTCGGGAACCCGGCGCAGCATTCCGTTGGTACCGAGCCAGTGCTGCACGAGGAACGTGCCGTGGAAGCCCACGAAAAGCGTCCAGAACGTGATCTTTCCGAGCCGCTCGTCCAGCATTTTCCCGGTGAACTTCGGCCACCAGAAGTGGAATCCGGCGAACATCGCGAACACCACGGTGCCGAAGATGACGTAGTGGAAGTGCGCGACGACGAAGTACGACTCGGAGACGTGGAAGTCCATCGGCGGCGAGGCCAGGATGACACCGGTCAGTCCGCCGAAGAGGAAGGTGATCAGGAATCCGACGGACCACAGCATGGGGGTCTCGAAGCTGAGCGATCCCTGCCACATCGTGCCGATCCAGTTGAAGAACTTCACGCCTGTCGGCACGGCGATCAGGAACGTCATGAAGGAGAAGAACGGGAGTAGCACGCCGCCCGTGACGTACATGTGGTGGGCCCACACCGTCACCGACAGACCGGCGATCGCGATGGTCGCGCCGATCAGGCCCATGTAGCCGAACATCGGCTTGCGGGAGAAGACCGGAATGACCTCGGAAATGATGCCGAAGAACGGCAACGCGATGATGTACACCTCGGGATGGCCGAAGAACCAGAAGAGGTGCTGCCACAACAGGGAACCGCCGTTGGCCGCGTCGAAGATCTGCGCACCGAATTTACGGTCCGCCTCCAGGGCGAACAGCGCGGCGGCGAGCACCGGGAAGGCCAGCAGGACCAGGACGGCGGTCAGCAGGACGTTCCACACGAAGATGGGCATCCGGAACATCGTCATGCCGGGCGCGCGCATGCAGATGATGGTGGTGATGAAGTTGACCGAGCCGAGGATCGTGCCGAAGCCGGAGAAGGCCAGACCCATGATCCACATGTCCGCGCCGACGCCGGGCGAACGGACCGCGTCCGTCAGCGGGCTGTTGGCGAACCAGCCGAAGTCGGCCGCACCGCCCGGCGTGAGGAATCCGCCGACCGCGATCAGCGAGCCGAACAGGTAGAGCCAGTAGGCGAACATGTTCAGCCGCGGGAAGGCGACGTCGGGCGCGCCGATCTGGAGCGGCATGATCCAGTTCGCGAAGCCCGCGAACAGCGGCGTCGCGAACATCAGCAGCATGATCGTGCCGTGCATCGTGAACGCCTGGTTGAACTGCTCGTTCGACATGATCTGCGTGCCGGGACGGGCCAGTTCGGCGCGCATGAGGAGCGCCATCACACCGCCGATGCAGAAGAACGCGAACGACGTGACCAGATAGAGCGTGCCGATCGTCTTGTGGTCCGTGGTGGTCAACCACTTGATCACGGCCCGTCCGGGGCTGAGGGGCTGCCCCTGCGTACGTACGGGAACGGATCCGGAAGGGGCATCTGCGGCGCGCGCGGGCGGCGCCTTGACGGTGTTGCTGTCCATGCCCCGCCTGTGTCCGGCAGTCCCGCTCCTGTGACAGCGGGCGAGAGCGACATGGATCACACCCGGGAGTGTGATCGACGGGGCCGTGCCGGACACTTCATGACTGTGAGCGACGACGAAGATTTCGCCGCTGCCTATCGCGAGCACTACTGGGCGGTCAGCCGCTACGTGGCACGACGGCACGGCGGACCGACGAGTGACACCGAGGAGGTGGTGGCCGACGTGTTCGCCGTGGCCTGGCGCCGCCGCGCCGACCTGCCGCCGTTCGCCCTGCCCTGGCTGTACGGGGTGGCGCGGCACTGTCTGGCGAACGCCGTACGCGGCTACGGCCGCCGCAGGCGCCTGGTCGAACGGCTCGGGAACGACGAGGCCAGGCACCGCAGGGACGTCGTGGCGGGCCCGGAGGCCGACCGTCCGGGCGACTGGGTGCACGAGGCCCTGAACCTCCTCTCCGCCGCCGACCAGGAAGTGCTGCGCCTGACCGCCTGGGAGGAACTCGGCACGGAGGAACTCGCGGTCGCGCTCGGCTGCGGCAACCGGGCCGCCGCGATGCGCCTGCACCGGGCCCGCCGCCGACTGAGAGCCGAGATAGACCGCATGCGGCCCGCCCTCGCCCCCGGCGAACGGCCCACCCCCGCCCAACGGCCCGCCCCCGAAGAGACCCGCGCCACCGTCCCGGAGGACCACGGCCATGGCACCTGACGACGAACTCGCCCTGCTGCGCGGCGCCAACCCGGTGCCCCGCGACGACTCCCGCTTCCACGACAGGCCCGACAGGACCCTGCCCGCGTCCGCCGAACGGCAGTTGAACCAGCTCCTGCACAGCGCCCGCACACCCGGAGGGCGCAAGGCGCGCCCGCGCCCCGTGCGCCAAGTGCGCCGCCTGGTCTGGGGCATCGAGATGGTGGGAGCAGCCGCCGCGGTCGCCCTCGCGCTCGTCCTCGCCGGGCCCACCAGCACACCCGCCGTCGCTGCGCCCCATCCCCTCAGCCTCCGCGAGGGCTCCACGCCGATGCCGCTGGAGCGCCTCGCCGACCGGGCGGCAGACGCCGTGGCGGCGAAGGACGCGCCCCGGCTGCGCCGCGGCACCCACGTCCAGACGTGGAACCTGGCCCTGGCGTCGCGGCCCGGCACCGCCCGGCCGCTCACCCTTCCCCAAGAGCGGGTCACCCGCTGGAAGGCGGACGGCAGTCACACGGAACTGGTCGTCGCCTCCGACCCCCGCCACCCCGGCGAGTCCGTCATCGCCGACGGGGACGGCGGTCTGCGGAGCGTCTCGGCCGGCAAGGTGCTGAGCGACCGCACCTACCCGCCGAGTTGGGGGAGCGCCCCACCACAGTCCCGCCCGCCGCACACCCCCGACGCCCTCCGCGCCTACCTCGCGGAACTCGGCCACCCGGGCGGCACCCCGCTCACCGGCACCGGCGAACTCCTGGACGCGGTGGCCGCGTTCCTCGGCCACTGGACACCGGGCGCGCGCGAGTCCGCGGCTCTGACCCGGATCCTCGCCGACGCCGAAGGACTCCGCCCGGCAGGCGCGATCACCGACCGCCTCGGCCGCTCGGGCCAGGTGTACGTGTACGAGGCCGACGGCCTGCGCCGCATGCTGATCCTGGACCCGGCCACCGGCGCCGTCCTCGGCCTGGAGGACACCTACACCAAGGACGACCCCGCGTACGGGGTACGGGCCGGGGACGTCATGTCGTACAACGCGTGGATGAGGTGACCGACGCGGCGCGTTGAACGCGGGTGCCCGACACCAACCGCACAGTGATCGTTAACATATGCCAGATGGGCGTAAACAATCGGGAATCGGGCGAACGGGTCGAAGTGTCCGAGGGGCAGGTCACCGAGGCCAAGGCGCGGGCGGCACGGCTGCTGCTCGCGTTCCGGCACGGCAACCAACTCGCTTACGACGCCCTGGTCGAGGAGTTCGGCACCGACGAGCGGACGATCGATCTGGTGTCCATGCTGTGCTGGATCGCCAACGAAGGCGTGCGCAAGGCGTATCTGCCCGAGGCGGGGGACCAGGTGCTGCGGCACATGGTGCGCAGGGCCGACGTCGGCGGCCGCGACGTACTCACCGAGGGCGGTGCGGGGCCGGACGTGGCGGAGCTGCTGGAGGCCGTCGCCGCCGAGGACGTGAAGACCGTTCAGGAGATCGTCCGCGGGACGCCGGACACCACGTTCCTGCTCGGCCGCTTCGTCCTGGCCTTCGCGATGCTGCTGCCCGACATCCCCCGGCCGGTGCTGCGCGAGGTCGTGAGGGAGCTGCGCGGGCAGTGACACCGGATGCCCGACGCAGGGGGTCCCCAGCCTTGTCCCCTCAGGCTCCCTTCGCCGCGCCCGCCGCCCTCTCCTCGCGCGCCGCGAGCGGCACCCCCAGCGGACGCGCGAGACCCATGATCCCCTCGTCGAGCCGCTGCAGATGCCGCAGCACGCGGAAGGCCACCGAACCGGTCCGCAGCACCTGGTGACGGCCGCTGTCCAGCATGGCGGCGATGCTGGCGCCCGACTCGATCGTGCCGTCCGTCTCCTCCTCGCGCACGTGCGCGGCGATCAGATCGATGTTGTGCGTGATGCGCCGCCCGGCGAGGGCGAGCCGCGCGTCGGCGGCGACGCTCTTGCTGGACGGCACCAGCTCCGCGGTCGCCGCCAGGGAGCGCGCGTGATAGGCGCACGTCTCCAGGAGCGCCACCACATAGCGGGCGGTCTGCCGACGGGCCCGCAGCGGCGCGATCGGATGCGTCAACGGCTTGGTGGAGCTGCGCAGATCGTCGAGCGCGGTGTCCAGGTCCCGCGCCAGGTCGACGAGGTCGACCGGGGGCCCTCCACTGAGCTGGGCGACCGCCGCCGACACGACGTCGCGCAGCCGGGCGAGGACGGTGCCGAGCTCCTCGTCGGTGCGGTGCGAGGTGCGCACCGGCAGGACGAGCACCGCGGCGATGATGCCGCAGGCCGCGCCGAGCGCCGTCTCCTCGATGCGCAGGACGAGCACGTCGAGGCTGTAGGTGTTGAGGAGGGTGTAGAGCAGGCCGAGCATCGCCGTGACGAAGAACGACATCATCGCGTACGACAACGGAGCGGTGAAGAACATCCCGAAGACGCAGAGCAGCACCAGGCCGAACGCGATCCAGGTGTGGTTCCCGACGGCACCCGCGAGCGCCACCCCGGCCACCACGCCGAGCACCGTGCCCACCAGGCGGCGGTAGCCCTTGACCACGATCTCCCCGGTGGACGCGGTGTTGAGGAAGACCACCCAGCAGGTCAGGACCGCCCAGTACCAGCGCTGCGTGGACAGGAACTCGCCGCCGACGATGGCGAGCGCCGACCCCACGGCGACCTGCACGGCCGCCCTGGTCGTGGGCCGCCGGAGCCCCGTCCGCTCGTCCTCGTCGTCCGCCCCCGCCGCCTCACCGGCGATGGAGATCTCCTCCGCCGCGAACTCCTCGCGGGACCGCGCGGCTTCCGGAGTGTCGTACTCCTCGTCCTGCGCGCCGTCCACGGCGAGACGCAGGCCCAGGATGGCGCGCGCGGCCTCGCCGACCGCGCGGAAACAGTCCTGGAGGGCGGGCGAGCCCTTCGGGAGACCCTTCTCCTCGCGGTAGCCGAGCAACCTGTTGCGTACGTACGGCAGCGCGGTGCCACGGTCGTCGGGCACCAGGCGCACCACGAGGAGATGCAGCGCGTTGAGGTCCCTGCGCAGCGCCGTGCCCGCGTCCTCCGCGATCTTGGCGCGGGGCGGCATCGGCGTGGACGCGTTCGGCAGGTGCAGCGTGAGGGTGTCCACACGCTCCGCGCTGCGGGCGTTGAGCAGCAGCACCCCCAGGCGCTCCGCGGCGATCTCCGCGTCGGCGACCCTGCGCTGCAGGAGCGCGGCCGCCGCCGCGTCGCGGGTGCCCTCCTCAAGGCGGCCCTGGATCATCAGGGCGGCCTCGTGCAGCCGGGCGGTGCTGCGCCGCAGATCGTCCAGGACGCCGTCCACGTCGTCGGCCCCGGCGTCCAGGAGCTCGATCTGGTGGGCGACGAGTTGCGCGAGCCGCGCCCGGAATGCCTCGCGCAGCCGCCGCAGCGTGCGCTCGGGCGTCTCGGGGACCACGGCGAACCGGACGATCGCGCTGCTCGCGAAGGCGACGGCGAGCGTCAGGAAGAGCCCGGGCAGCGCCGAGACCTCGGCGCTCACGAAGAGGGAGACGAAGTAGACCTGGAAGCCGATCAGGCCGAGCGCGGTGCCGCGGTCGCCGAACCGGCGCGAGTAGACCGCGCCGAAGATCAGCAGCACGAAGAAGACGTCACCCGCGATGACGCGGGAGTTGAGCAGCGCGCCCAGGGATATCGCCGCGAGCGCCACCGGGACGCCGAGCAGCAGCGTGATCGCCTGACCGCGCACCTCCTTCTCCTGGATCGCGAACGTGGCGACCATGGCGGTCATCGCGCCCGCGACCAGATGGTTCACCGAGGTGCCGAGCAAGGTCAGTACGGCGAGGGCGAGGAGGATGGCCCCGACCGTACGCAGCCCCGCCATGAGACGCAGGAGTCCCGGGTCGGACGCCGAGAATCTGTCCCAGACGCCCTTCGCTGTCCTTCGTGCCGCTGCCATCGCGATGCCGTTCTCTCCTTCGCCGTCCGCCCGGCCGCTGTCACGGGCCGCGCGTGCCCCAGCATTACATGAGGGCGGTTCAGAAGATCAGGGCTGGTGGGGAGGCATGTCAACGGCCCCTGCCCGCCCAGTGCCTACCATCGAGTAGGGTTTCGCTCCCGCGATCCGACCGCGAATCCCGACCCTCTACGAGGAGGCACCGTGCAGCGCTCCGACCGTACGTCGCAGGGGAGCAGGACATGACGGCGCGCGTGGCGGTCGGTGACACCGTCGACGACTTCACGCTGCCCGACGAGACCGGCACCCCGAGGCGGCTGAGCACGCTCCTCGAGGAGGGACCGGTGGTGCTGTTCTTCTACCCGGCGGCGATGACCCCCGGCTGCACGGCCGAGGCGTGCCACTTCCGTGATCTGGCGGCCGAGTTCGAGGCCGCGGGGGCGCGTCCTGTGGGCATCAGCGGTGACGAGGTCGAGCGGCAGCGGGAGTTCGTGGGCAAGCACACGCTGGGCTTCCCGCTCCTCTCGGATCCCGAGGGCACGGTGCGCGGCCGGTTCGGCGTGACGCGCGGCTTCTCCCTGGCGCCGACCAAGCGCGTCACGTTCGTCATCGGACAGGACCGCACCGTCGCCGACGTGGTCCGCAGCGAACTGCGGATGAGCGCCCACGCCGACCGTGCCCTCGAGGCCGTACGCCGTCTGGGCGCGTGATTCAGAGGAAGCTGACGTTCTGCGCGAGCGCCAGCTGTCCCGAGTAGTTGACGGTGTTGGTGGCCGCCCGCATGTAGGCGCGCCAGGCGTCGGAGCCCGACTCGCGGCCGCCGCCCGTCTCCTTCTCGCCGCCGAAGGCACCGCCGATCTCCGCCCCCGAGGTGCCGATGTTGACGTTGGCGATGCCGCAGTCGGAGCCCTCGGCGGACAGGAAGAGCTCGGCCTCGCGCTGATCGCGCGTGAAGATGCTGGACGACAGGCCCTGCGGGACGTCGTTGTGCAGGGCGATCGCCTCGTCGAGGGTGTCGTACGTCATGACGTAGAGCAGCGGAGCGAACGTCTCCTCGCGTACGACATCGGTCTGCCCTGGCACGCGCACGATGGCCGGTTCGACGTACGCGGCGCCCGGCGCCGAGCCCGCGGGACGGCGCTCGCCGCCCACGATCAGCTCGCCGCCCTCGTCCCGCGCCCGGTCGAGCGCGGCCCGCATGTCGTCGAAGGCCGCCGTGGAGATGAGCGGCCCGACGAGCGTGGACCGGTCGAAGGGGTCACCGATGGGCAGCTTCTGGTACGCGGCGGTCAGCCGGTCGACCAACGGGTCCGCGACCTCGCGGTGCACGATGAGGCGCCGCAGCGTGGTGCAGCGCTGCCCGGCCGTGCCCACCGCGGCGAACACGATGCCCCGCACGGCGAGGTCAGGATCGGCGGACGGCGCGACGACGGCGGCGTTGTTGCCGCCGAGTTCCAGCAGGCTGCGGCCGAAGCGGGCGGCGACGCGGGGACCGACCTCGCGGCCCATGCGGGTCGAGCCCGTGGCGCTCACGAGCGCGATCCGCGGATCGTCCACGAGCCGTTCACCGACCGAGCGGTCGCCGAGCAGCAGCCGGTGCACGTCGCGGGGCGCCCCGACGTCCTCGGCGGCCCGGGCGAGCAGCCGGTCGCAGGCCAGTGAGATCAGCGGGGTCAGCTCGGAGGGCTTCCAGACGACGGTGTCGCCGCAGGCGAGCGCGACGGCCGTGTTCCACGACCACACGGCGGCGGGGAAGTTGAACGCGGAGATCACCCCGACGACGCCGAGCGGGTGCCAGGTCTCCGCGAGGCGGTGCCCCGGGCGCTCGGACGCGATGGTGCGGCCGTACAGCTGACGGGACAGGCCCACGGCGAAGTCGCAGACGTCGACCATCTCCTGGACCTCGCCGAGCGCCTCGGAGCGGATCTTGCCCGCCTCGATGGTGATCAGATCGGCGAGGTCCTCCTTGTGCTCGCGCAGCAACTCGCCCAGGCGGCGCACCAGTTCACCTCGGCGCGGCGCCGGTGTGCGGCGCCAGTCGAGGAACGCGGCGCGGGCCGCGGCGATCGCCTCCTCCGTGTCGTCGGCGCCGGCCGCGGGGACCGGGAAGAGGTCGTCGCCGGTGATCGGGGTACGGGCCCGCAGGCCGGTGCCGCGGTCCGGCACGGTGGCACCGACGCGCTGGAGCGCGGCGCGGGCGCGGGCACGCAGGTCGTCGGCGGAGGGGAGGACGATGCCGTTCATGGAACTCCTCTGGAGATAAGGGGGTCGGCGGGGCGGCGGGTTCAGCCGGGCGAGGGCGCGGCGGCCAGGCCCAGCGCGTCGGCGACCCCGGCGAGGGACCGTGCGCGCTGCCGCTCGTACAGCGCGAACGGATCGAGCACGTCGCGGTCGACCGCACCGGCCAGCCACGCGTCGTCGTACGAACCGCCCTCCTGGCCGGTGTTCCTGGAGCCCCGGTCGCTGAGGTTGGACTGGAAGATGCCCGCGGCGGACCGGGGAAGGAAGTCCTCGTACACGATCGGCTCGGCCCGTACCCAGCCCCCGTTCAGGAGCGCGCCGATGCCGGTGGGCGGACGGCCGCCGTCCGCGGGCCGGTCCCGCACCGCGTGGTAGGTGAAGAACCCGAGCCCCTGGGCGGCGAGTTCCCGCTCGGTGCCGGGCAGGTGCTCCGCCCACAGGGCGCGGGTGACGTCCGCGCGTTCCGCGGGCGGCCGGTGGGCGGCGCGCTCGTCGACGAGCGCGAGGACCCGGTCGTAGCGCGCGCGGCCCGCGCGGGTGAGGGCGATGCCCCGCGCCTCGACCTCGCCGAAGCGGACCCGCAGGGAGCCGCGGGTCACCCGGCCGTCGGGGGCGCGCATCGCGCGCGGCTCGGCGAGCGCGCGGAAGGAGGTCTGGCGCAGCAGCACGTCCGCGCCGGGGCGGTGCGGCGGGCCCTGAATGGTGTCGATCATCTCGATGCCGCGCGCGGTCATGCGCCGGTACAGCTCGTCGATGTCCAGGACGCGCGGGGTGAGGTGATTGATGTGCGTACTGCGCACGCCGCCGATGTCGGCGGCGACGGCGGAGACCCGCGCCAGGGTCTCGTACCAGGCCCGGTCGACGGGTTCGGCCGACAGCTCGAAGACGCGTACGGCGAGGTGGAGGAAGCGCTCGGCGGCGGCATCGGGCAGCTCCCGCTCGGCCTCCGCGCGGTCGGCGAGGGTGAGCAGCTCGGGCGGGAACAGTTCGCGCCCGGCGAGGAATTGTGTGAGGCGGGAGCGGAGGTCCACGTCGAAGAAGCGGGGGTCGTCGACGGTGAGCAGGGAGGTGAAGACCCGGAACGGGTTGCGGGCCAGCTCGTCCTCCGCCACCGGCCTGAACGCGGTCGATACGACGGGCAGCGCGCTCCCCGCCGTGTCGCGCAGGTCGTAGTGGCCCACCGGACGCATGCCGAGGGCACCGAAGACGCGGGCGACCTGGCGCAGTTCCCCCGGTGTGCCGACCCGGATGGCGCCGTGCCGCTCGGAGGTGACCCGGCCGATGGAGCCCAGGCGTTCGGCGTCGGCCCCTCGCGCGCGCAGGACGTCCTCGTTGACCTCGCGCGAGACGTCCACGAGCGTCGTGTAGGCGGGGACCTCACGCCCGTACATCTCCGAGAGCCGCGCGGCGAACGCGGCACGCAGCTGCCACTGCCGGATCATCGGCACGTCGTCCTTTCGATCGGCCAGATCCCGGTCAACCGGGACAGGGGGGTTCAAACCACGTGTGCCTCCGGGCGGCCCACGACGCCCGGGCCGAAGCGGTCGGCGCCGAGCGGCGCGATGTCGACGAAGGGCCTCCGCCCCAGGTGGAGATCGCGGACGAGCTCGCCGACGGCGGGTGCCTGGAGGAAGCCGTGGCCGGAGAACCCGGTGGCGTAAAGGAAGTTGGGGAGGATCTCGGAGCGGCCGATGAGCGCGTTGTGGTCCGGCGTCACCTCGTACAGGCCCGCCCAGCCGCCGTCCGTCTCCATGTCCGCGAGTGCGGGCGCGCGGTGCCGTGCGACCTCGCGGAACAGGTCGAGCCACTCCGGCGTCCACGTCGTGTCGAACCCGTCGGCCTGCGCCGGGTCGGCGAGGCCGAGGAGCAGCCCGTCGTCGCTGTTGTGGAAGTACGCCGACGACGCGAAGTCGATGGTGAAGGGGATGCGCGGCGTGGCGGGCACCAGCGGGACGGTGAAGGCGAGTTGACGCCGCACGGGGCGCACCGGCAGGTCCACGCCCACCATGGCGCCGACCTCCGCCGACCAGGCCCCTGCCGCGCACACGACGGTGGCGCAGGAGATGGCGCCGCGGTCGGTGTGCACGACGCGGACCCGGTCGCCGGTGGTGTCCATGCCGAGCACCGTGGTGTGGGTCGCGAGGACGGCACCGGCGTCGGCCGCGGCGCTCGCGTACCCGCGCACGACGAGACCGGGACGCGCGTGGCCGTCGGTGGGGGAGTAGCAGGCGGCGACGAGTCCCTCCGTGCGCAGGTAGGGGCACAGGTCCTTGGCCTCGTGGGCCCCGATCATGCGGCTGGGGACGCCGAGTTCGTTCTGGGTGCGCACGGCGGCCTCGAACTCCGCCGCCTGGTCCTGTCCGGTCAGCAGGAAGAGATAGCCCACGGTGTCGAGGCCGATACCCGTACCCGGGCGGCGCGGAAAGTCCTCGTAGGCCCGCAGGCTGCGCAGGCCGAGCTCGATGTTGAGCGGGTCGGAGAACTGCGCGCGGACCCCGCCGATCGGCTTGCCCGAACTGCCCTGTCCCAGCTCGTCGCGCTCCACGACGACGATGTCGCCTGCGCCCGCCTCGGCCAGGTGGAAGGCGATGCTGGTACCCATCACCCCGCCCCCGACGACGACCACATCGGCATGGGACGGCAGAGTGCGGAACTCCGAGGGCGCTGAACGGGGCAAGGGGTCGCTCCCTTCCAGGTGCCGTCACCCTAGGCCGGTCCCGAGACCCGAAGTCCCGCTGTCCGAACGGGTGGTGGCCGGGCTGTCGTGGCGTGGCGCGAAACGCTGAACAGCTTGCTGCCCGCCATGGTGCAGCACCCGGCGTGCGCCGTCCATGAACACTTCGTGCGGTCGATCGATTACGATCGCTATATGTATGGGGCGAGCGCCCAGTTGAGGTCCCTGGTGGAGCTGACCAAACGGGGAACCATCACGGCGGTCGCCGACGCCCTGGGGTACACCCCCGGAGGCATCTCGCAGCAACTCGCGGCGCTCGAGCGGTCCACGGGAGTGGAGCTGCTGCGGCGCGTGGGCCGCCGGGTGGAGCTGACCGACGAGGGCCTGACCCTGGCGCGGTACGCCGAGCGGATCCTGACCACCGAAGCGGAGGCACTCGAAGCACTCGCGCGCGGCCGCGGAGAGGTGAGCGGCGTGCTGCGGGTCGGCCTGTTCGCCACGGTCGCCGCCGAGATACTCCCGCTGGCCCTGCGCAGGACCGGCGAGGTGCTCCCCGGACTCACGGTGCGCAGCCGTGACATGGACGTCGACGAGGTGTACGACGCGGTCGCGTCCGGCGGCGTCGACCTCGCTCTCGGCCTCGACTACCCCGACGTACCCATCCCGCGCGATCCCGCGCTGCGGATGCTGCGCCTGTACCGCGAACGATTCGCCCTCGCGGTGCCCGCGGGCTCGATGGCGGGCACCGAGACCGTCTCCCTCACGGACACGGCGGGCCTCGGCTGGATCCTTCCGCCCGGCGACAGCTACTACGGCCGTGCCGTGCGCACCGCCTGCCGTCGCGCGGGCACCGAGCCGCTCGTCGAACATGAGGTGACGGACACCGCGGCCACCCTCGCCCTGGTCGAGGCGGGCGTCGGCGTGAGCACGGTGACGGGCCTGAT
This sequence comes from Streptomyces kanamyceticus, assembly GCF_008704495.1. Taxonomy (NCBI): domain Bacteria; kingdom Bacillati; phylum Actinomycetota; class Actinomycetes; order Kitasatosporales; family Streptomycetaceae; genus Streptomyces; species Streptomyces kanamyceticus. The sequence goes on along the minus strand of NZ_CP023699.1, from coordinate 13,108 downwards.
GCTCCGCCTGCGCCGCTCCCGCTTCGACGTGGTGGCGCTGCGCGAGACGGTGGAGCGGCACATCGTGGTGGTGTTCCGCGCTCAGGCCGAGAACCGGCCGACGGTGTCGGCACTGGTCGAGGTCCTGCGGGCGGTGGCCCCACCTCCGGAGAGGGAGGAGAGAGAAGCGGGAGAGGCGAGGGAGGAAGGGGAGCGGGGCGTGCGATAGGGCCCGCGGCGGCCCACCATCCGCCACACCGCGAAGCCCGCCATGGCGACCAACAGGTAGATGGGTACGAGGAGTTCGGCACCGGGATCGAGCAGCTCCGCATGCCACCCGGCGTCACGCTTCTCGCCCTCGAACGTGACGCGGTTGACCGTCAGAAAGGTCAGATGGGTGCCGATGGCGGCGTACAGCGGCGCGCCCCGCACCGCCGTACGTGCCGTCACGAGCGTCAGCCCGAACACCGTCAGGAGAAACAGGTAGTCGGCCGCGTTCTGCCCGCCCGGCGCCCACCCCACGGGGCCGGGGTCGCCGCCGACGAGCCGCGCGGTCCACGACCCCACCACCGTCGAGAGACCCGGCACGACCAGGAACACGGCGGTCGTACCGAGCGCCGTCACCAGACCGCCGAAGCGGCCGCGCAGCGCGGTCCAGGTGTAGCCGCGCAGCGTCGTCTCCTCGGGGAGCGCCTCGAGGAGCAGGGCGATCACTCCGTTCGTCACCAGGAACGCGGCGAGCGCGAGCGGATCGGGGCGCGACCAGCTGAGCATTCCCGCGGCGGTGCCCGCCCCGAGGACGAGCGTCGCGGCGGCCGCCGTCACGCCCGCGCCGGTCAGCAGGGCGCGCAGCGCCGCCATCGGGTCACCGAACCCGATGGACGTCAGTGAGCGCCCCCGGCGCCGCAGCGCCGCCACGACGAGCGGCACGGCCACCGCGCTGACCAGGACGGCCGGTACGAGCCTGGCGGCGAACCCGGTGAGACCCAGTGCGTCGGCGACGCGCGGCCCCGCGGCCGTCCCGACGCCGAGGGCCACGCCCATGGCGACACCGCCGCCCACGGCCCTGCCCAGCGCGCCGATCAAGGAGGGAGCGGGTGGGGAGGTCGTCGGCTCGGTCATGTGCTTCTCCTCGTGTGCCTGTGCCGGATGGTGATCACCATCCTCGGCGCCCTCGCGGGCACGGGAGTCGTAGCCTCGGAGGAATTCGCGCTACATCCTTCGATGCAGGAGAACAGGCGTGATGCGGGAGAACAGGCGCGAGCTGTCACATCGGCGGGGTGGCGGGCGCGGGCCCCAGCGTCGTCGTACCCGGTGCGGCGCGATGCCCGAGTCCCGTGCGATAGGCGTCCATCGCGGCCTCCACCCGCCCGGAGCGGCGCAGCAGATCGCCCAGGAGGCGGCACAGGTCGGCCAAGTCGCCCGCGGCACTGGACCGTTCGAGCAGGGAGAGGGCCGCGCAGTAGTGCTCCTCGGCGCACTCGGTGTCGCCGCGCTCCTCGGCGATGAGCCCGAGCAGCCGGTGCGCGCCGCCCGCGTGCACCGCGCCCCGGCCCGCGCCGAGGGCGCCCGTCTCGTCCCCGGCGCCGTCGGCACCGGACATCAGGAGCGGCCGCAGCAGCGCCTCCGCCTCCTCGGTCTTGCCGCGTCGCCGCAGGACGTCGGCCAGTTCCACCTCGACCTGCTCGGTGAAGAGCGCGGCCCGCTTGGAGGCGAGGATGTCGCGGGCCGTGCGCAGTTCGCTCTCGGCCTGTTCCAGGTCGCCGTCCTGGGCGTGGACGTAGCCGCGCATCCAGTGGCAGTGGGCGAGTTCGGTGCGGATGTGCAGCTGACGGTAGAGCTCCTGCGCCTTGGCCAGCGACGCGTCGGCCTCGGCGATGCGCCCCTCGGCGATGAGCGTACGGGCCACCCCCCGGTGCATCCCCGCGACCAGCGCCGGATCGCCGACGCCGGGCGCGAGCGCGAGTGCCAGTTCGGCGGCGTGCGCGGCCCTGGCGTGCGCGCCCATGTCCATGTACGGGGCGATGGACGCCGTATAGAGCAGCAGCAGCGCCTCGGGGTCGTGCAGTGAGGCGGCGTTGAGCTCGTCGAGGGTGCTCTCCAGGAGGTAACAGGCGTACCGCAGCTCGCCGGTGAGGAGATGGGCGGTGGCCCGGCCCCGGATCGCCGGGACGCGGCGCGGCAGCGGATCGTCGGCGAGGAGCCGCTCGGCGGCGGCGAAGCAGTCACGGGCGTCGGTGAGTTCGCCGGATTCCAGCAGGCAGTCACCGAGCCCGAGGAGCGCGTCGGCCTGCTCCGCGGCCAGTTCATGCGTGACGGCTTCTTCGTGCAGGGCGCGGAAGAGCGCCGCCGCGTCGCCCGGTGCTCCGGTGGCCAGGGCGCGCCGCGCGTCGGTGAGGCGCAGGCGCAGACCGGCGGCGAGCCGGGCGGGGCGTCCGGTGGCCAGTTCCTCGTAGCCGACACCGAGGCGCTCGGCGAGGTGACGCAGGGCCGCTTCGGAGGGCCGCACCTTGCCCGCCTCCAGCGTGGAGACGTACGCGGGGGTGTAGGCGGGCTCTGCCAACTGGCGCTGGGTGAGGCCGCGTTCAGCGCGAAGGCGCAGCACGCGCCGCCCGATCTCGGCCGGATCGTCGGCCCGGACGCCCTCGTTCGGCGCGCCGTCGGCCCGCGTGCCCTCGCTCCGTACGCCGTCGGAACTGCTCCGCTCCACGTTCCGCTCCACCGCTGCCTCTCCGTATGCCGCCGCACGCGCACATCGTGCAGGTCATTTCGTGCCCAGATCGCGCAGGCCGTACGCATGGCCGGATACCGAGCCGCGAACGGCGTGAACTGGGCTGGCCCATGGATGACTTGACGCACAGCCATTGCCTGACGCCCCACGAGCCTCTACGTTGAGCGGCGCCTTAACCCCGCTTAACCCGCCATTTATATCGCGGACTTCGAAAGGACGCCCATGCCCCCCACACGACGAATACCGGCAAGGACCCCCGGCCGTGCCAGACGCACGCCCCTGCGCATCGCCCTCGCGACCGGCATCGCGCTCGCCGCGGGCCTCGCCGCGACGGGACCCGCGGGTACGGCCACGGCGGCGGGCCCTGACCCGGCCGCCGGGCAGACCCAGCGCGTCGAGTACTTCACCGGGCCCGGCGGCCACCCCCGGCACGCCGAGGTGCCCGCGTCCGACGCGCTCTCCTCGAAGGAGCGCTCGGAGATCAAGGGCGACGGTGACGTCGTCCCCATCGTGCAGGCAGGCCCGACCGCGTCCAAGCTCGACGTCGTCTTCATCGGCGACGGCTACACCGCCGCGCAGCAGGAGGACTTCCACGCCGACGTCCGGGCCAAGTGGGCGAAGATCTCCGCCGTCGAGCCGTACGCCGCGTACAAGGGTCTTTTCAACGTCTGGGCCGTGGACGCGGTCTCCCGGCAGTCCGGCGTCTCCGGCGACCCGACCAGCGGCACCGTCAAGGACACCGCGCTCGGCTCCGCCTTCTTCTGCGACGGCATCGAGCGCCTGCTGTGCGTGGACACCAACAAGGTCGAGTCGTACGCCAAGAAGGCCGCGGACCCCGACCTCGTGATCGTCCTCGCCAACTCCACCAAGTACGGCGGCGCGGGGTACAACGACATCACGTCGCCGTCCGGCTACGACGGCATCGCCACCGCCTCGTCGGACAACGCCCAGTCCGACCAGGTCGCCGTCCACGAGACGGGCCACTCGCTCGGCAAGCTCGCCGACGAGTACTGGTACGACGAGTACGGCACCTACACGGGCGCCGAACCCTGGGAGGCCAACACCAGCAAGCTCACGGCCGCCCAGCTCACCGCCCAGAAGAAGAAGTGGTACCGGTGGATCGGCCAGACGTCGCCGGACGGCGGCAAGGTCGGTGCCTACGAGGGCGGCGGCTACTACCCGCGCGGCCTCTACCGCCCCACCAGTGACTCGATCATGCGCACGCTCGGCCGCGAGTTCAATCTGCCCGGGCGGGAGGCCATGATCGCGGGCTTCCACCGGCACGCGTCCGTCGTCACGGCGATCACGGGCACCGACCGGGCCGTGCGGCGCGACGCCAAGGTGGCCGTGCAGGCGGCCGACGGCGTGCGGCTGAGCTGGCGCGTCGACGGCCGTGAGGTCCGGCAGGCGAAGGGCGAGAGCGTCGTCTCGCCGCGCGCCCTCGGCGTACCGGCCGACGGCCGTACCCACACCCTGTCGGTGCGCGCCACGGACCCGACGAAGTCGGTCCGCGACCCACAGCTGCGCACCCTCCTGACGGACACGCTCACCTGGCGCGTGACGCGCTGACGGGCTGAGCCGCCGCTCGCTCCCGGCGTGCCGGGTTCCCGAGCGCCGGGAGCGAGCGGCGCGCGGTGTGGCGCCCCGTCAGGGGCGCGGGGAACCGCGCGACCAGCCCCCACCGACCCGAGGACGACGCACTCCACACCCCGCGGAGCGCTCAGCGCGCGCCAGCCGTGCCGCTCGACTCGCGTACGACCAGTTCCGGCGCGAGCCGTATCGCCCGCTGCGGCCCGTCCTCGCCACCGGAAAGACGCTGATCGAGCAACCGCGCCGCTTCGGCGGCCAGTTCGGCGACGGGCTGGCGGACCGTGGTGACCCCGGGGGCGGACAGCGCCGCCATCGGGATGTCGTCGAAGCCGGTCACGGCGACCTCGCCGGGTACGTCGGCGCCGAGCTGCTGGAGGCGCTGGAGCGCGCCGATGGCAATGAGGTCGTTGGCGCAGACGACGGCGTCGGGGCGGGTGTCCCACACCTCGTCGACAGCGGCCCTGCCCCACTCCACGGAGAAGTCGCCGAGGAAGAGCCGCTCCGGCGCGCCGGGGTCGATGGCACCCGCCCCCGCCGCGTAGGCGGCACGCCGCTCGGTGGCGGCCGACGCCGTCCCCGCAGCCCCCAGGAAGCAGACGCGGCGACGGCCCGCGGCGGCCAGATGATCCAGGACGAGCGCCATGCCCGCGGCGTTGTCGACCGCGACGGAGTCGGCGATGCCGGGCCCGCAGCCCCGGTCCATCAGGACCAGCGGCACCCGGGCGGCCGCCGCGGCCACCGCCTCCCTGCTGCGGTCCTCGTGCGCGGGGATCACCAGCAGCGCGTCGACCTGTCGGCTCAGCAGGTCGCCGATGCGCTCCGCCTCGGCCACCGGATCGTCGTCGCAGTCGGCGAGGAGCACGGCCCGCCCGTCGGCGTGCAGCGCGTGCGTCAACTCCCGCACCAGGCCCGGATAGAAGGGGTTCGTGATCTGCGGCAGGACGAGGCCGACCGTGCCGGTGGAGCGGCTGCGCAGCGCGCGGGCCGCGTGATTGGGCCGGTAGCCGAGGGCTTCGGCGGCCTCGCGCACCCGGCGGGCGGTCTCGGCGCCGACCGGGCGGGTGCCCGCGAGGACCCGGGAGACCGTGGCGACGGAGCAGCCGGAGGCCCTGGCCACGTCCCGCAGAGTTACGTCGGCCACGCCGCGCCCGCCCTTCGCTGAATTTCGGCAAACGTTATCAGCGGGTCTTCGAGGCGGCCAGAGCCAATTTTTCGGCCGACTTCTCCGTTTTCGACCATTTCTGTCCCGGGCCGAACTGTGTCCGGTCCGGGCGAGTTTGCCGGGGTGTGTCGTCGGCCATTGACATAATTCGCACCTGTGCACAGAGTCTTGGGAGAACGTTTTCCCGAGCTGCCGCCCGCCAGCGGCAACTCAGCCGAACAAAGAGGTTCCGCGATGCCCCGAAAGATCATCCTGGACTGCGACCCCGGACATGACGACGCGATCGCCATGCTCTTGGCGCACGGCAACCCGGATGTGGATCTTGTCGCCGTCACCACCGTGGTGGGCAACCAGACCCTGGAGAAGGTCACCCGCAACGCGCTCTCGGTGGCCCGCATCGCGAACATCACCGGCGTCCCTTTCGCCGCGGGCTGCCCCCGTCCCCTCGTGCGCGAGGTCGAGACCGCCCCGGACATCCACGGCGAGAGCGGCATCGACGGCCCCGTCATGCCCGAGCCGACCCTCGCCCTGGACGAGCGGCACGCCGTCGACCTCATCATCGACACGGTCATGGCGCACGAGCCCGGCGAGATCACCATCGTCCCCACCGCCGGTCTGACCAACATCGCCCTGGCCGCGCGCAAGGAGCCCCGCATCGTCGAGCGGGTCCGCGAGGTCGTCCTGATGGGCGGCGGCTACCACACGGGCAACTGGAGCCCGGTCGCCGAGTTCAACATCAAGATCGACCCCGAGGCCGCGCACATCGTCTTCAACGAGCGCTGGCCGGTCACCATGGTCGGCCTCGACCTGACCCACCAGGCCCTCGCCACCCCCGAGGTCGTGGACCGCATCGCGAAGGTCGGCACCGGGCCCGCCGTCTTCGTCAACGAACTCCTCGACTTCTTCGGCGCCATGTACCTGGAGGCCCAGGGCTTCGACGCGCCGCCGGTCCACGACCCGTGCGCCGTCGCGTACGTCATCGACCCGAGCGTCATGACGGTCCGCAAGGCCCCCGTCGACATCGAGCTCACCGGCACGCTGACCCTCGGCATGACCGTCACGGACTTCCGCGCGCCCGCCCCGACGACTGCCACACCCAGGTCGCCGTCGACCTCGACCACCAGCGCTTCTGGGACCTGATCGTGGACGCCCTCGAACGGATCGGTGACGTCCGCGCATGAACGCCTCCTTCACCGAGCCGACCGCCGCGCCCGGCGGCGCCAAGGGCTCCCGCCCGGTGCGCGTCGGCGTCCTGGTCGCCGCGCTCCTCGCGGCCTGCTTCGCCTTCCAGCTCAACGCGAGCATGCTCAGCCCCGCCCTGAAGAACATCGAGGACTCCCTCGGGGCGACCTCGGCGGAGATCGGCCTCACCCAGACCGCGTTCTTCACGTCGGCCGCGCTCTTCTCGCTCTTCCTGCCGCGCCTCGGCGACCTGATCGGGCGGCGCAAGGTGCTCGCCGGGATGCTGGCGCTCATGGTCGTCGGCTGTGTGGTCGCCGCGCTCGCCGAGAGCGTGCCGATGCTCTTCGCGGGCCGCGTCATCCAGGGCGTCTCGGGCCCCACCGTGCCGCTCTGCCTGATCATGCTGCGCAACGAGGTCCACGAGCCGAAGAAGTACGGCACGCTCCTCGGCGTCATCACGGCCGTCAACGGCGGGATCGCGGGTGTCGACTCCCTCGCCGGCGGCTACCTCGCCGACCACCACGGCTTCCAGTCGGTGTTCTGGGCCATGGCGGGCGTCGCCGCACTCGCCACGATCCTCGTCGCCACCCTCACCCCGGAGTCCAAGGCCGCCGACACCACGGACAGCCGCATGGACTGGCCCGGCGTCACCCTCCTGGTCGTCTCCGTCGGCGCGGCCCTCATCGCCCTGAACGAGGCGGGCAAGCTCGGCGACGCCAACTGGCCCCTCGTCGTGGGCCTCTTCGTCGTCACCGCCATCGCCTTCGCCCTCTTCTGGCGCACCGAGGACCGCAGCAGCCACCCCCTGGTCGCCACCCACCACCTGCGTCAGCGCTCCACCTGGGCGCTGCTGCTCACCACCGTGCTGACCATGACGGGCGTCTTCGCCGTGATGAACGGCATGATCCCCGCCTTCGCCCAGGACGCGCAGGCAGGCTTCGGCATGAGCGCCGAGCAATCGGCCTGGTGGACCCTGACGCCGTACGCCCTCGCGGGCCTGGCCATGGGCCCGCTCGCGGGACGGCTCGCCGCCACCCACGGCTACGGCCGCATCCTGCGTCTCGGTCTGATCGGCTCGGCCGTGACCGTCGCCCTGATGCTGTTCACCCTGCACGCCGACTCGCGGCTGCTGCTCCTGGCCGCGTCGATCCTCATCGGCGTCACCTACGCGGGCGTGGGCAACATCGTGCTCAACGGCCTCGGCATCGTGCTCTCCCCGAAGGAGAACCCGGGCTTCCTGCCCGGCCTGAACGCGGGCGCCTTCAACCTCGGCGCAGGGCTCAGCTTCGCCGTCCTGTACGCCGTGCAGACGGCCGCCGCACCGGCCGACAAGACGTCCCCCGCCGGATACACGGCGGGCATGATCGCCGGAGTCGCCCTCATCGCGGCGGCCTTCGCGACGTCCTTCCTCATCCCCAAGCCGGTGGAGGCGGAAGCCACGCAGTGACCCCTCTGTGCGCCTCTGCGGGTGGCTTCATTGGTATGGACATGCCCAACTCGTGGGTCTACTCTCGCACTTGGTCTAGACCGCGTCGGACGTGCCCACCCGCAACCTCGCACCACGGGAGCACACCATGCGCAAGAAGCTCACCTCGTTACTCCTTGGCCTCGGCATCGCGGGCTCGGCGATGCTCGCCACCAGCGGCAGTGCCCAGGCCCACGGCTACACCGACTCGCCCGTCAGCCGCCAGCAGCTGTGCGGCAACGGCACCGTCCGCAACTGCGGGCAGATCCAGTGGGAGCCGCCGAGCGTGGAGGGGCCCAAGGGCTTCCCCGCGCGCGGCCCCGGCGACGGACGCATCTGCGCCGGCGGCATCGGACGCTTCTCCGAACTGGACGACCCGCGAGGCGGGAACTGGCCCACCACCAAGCTGACCGCGGGACAGAGCCACACCTTCGTGTGGCGCATCACGGCCCGCCACTCCACGACCGACTTCCGCTACTACATCACCAAGGACGGCTGGGACCCCACCAAGCCGCTGACCAGGGCCGACCTGGACCCGCAGCCGTTCCTCACGGTGCCCTTCGGGGGCCGCCAGCCCGGCTCCACGGTCACCCACGACGGCGTACTGCCCCAGAAGAGCGGCCACCACCTGATCCTCGGTGTGTGGACCATCGCCGACACGGGCAACGCCTTCTACGCCTGCTCCGACGTGCGCTTTTAACGTGCGCTTCTGACGTGGGCTCAGCGGTGCACCCGCGGCAGCCCGGTGACGGCCATGACCAGTGAGTACAGCGAGCTGGTCGCGGTGATGAAGAGCCGGTTGTTCTTCGGTCCGCCGAAGGCGATGTTGGACACCGGCTCCGGCACCCGCAGCCGCCCGATGAGGGTGCCGTCGGGGTCGTAGCAGTGCACCCCTCCCTCGATGGCGGCCGCCCACAGGCGGCCGCCGTCGTCGAAGCGGAGGTTGTCGAACCGGCTCAGGTCGTCCTTCGCCTCGGCGAACACCCGGCCCTCCGAGAGCGTGCCGTCCTCGCGTACGTCGAAGACGCGGACGCATCCGGCCCGCGTGTCGGAGACGTAGAGCTGCCGTTCGTCGGGCGAGAAGACGAGCCCGTTCGGCGCGCCGAAGCAGTCCGCGACCAGGCGCACCTCGCCGCTGGCCGGGTCGATCCGGTAGACGTGGCAGCCGCCGATCTCGGGCTCGGCGCGGATGCCCTCGTAGTCGCTGGTGATGCCGAAGTCCGGATCCGAGAACCACACCGAACCGTCGGAGCGCACGACCGCGTCGTTGGGGCTGTTGAGCCGCTTGCCCGCGTACCGCTCCGCGAGCACGGTGATCCGGCCGTCGGGCTCGGTGCGGGTGACGCGGCGATTGCCCTGCTCGCAGCTGATGAGCCTGCCCTCGCGGTCCAGGGTGTTGCCGTTGACGTGCCCGGCGGGGGAGCGGAACACGGAGACCGTCCCCGTCGCCTCGTCCCAGCGCAGCAGCCGGTCGTTGGGGATGTCGCTCCAGACGAGCTGGCGCCAGGCGGGGAGGTAGAGCGGCCCCTCGGCCCAGCGGCAGCCGCCGTACAGCTTCTCCAGCCGGTCGTCCCCGTTCGCGCACCGGCCGGTGCGGAACCGCTCGTCCAGGATCTCGTATATCGAGGTGCCGTCGTTGGTGGACATCATTACCCCTTAGCGCGCCACATCTGAATTCCATTCGGTATGCAGAGACTATGCCAGAACGAGATATGGTTGCGCCATGGTGACTGTGGATGACGTGGACCGGCGGCTGATCGCTCTCCTCCAGGAGGACGCGACGATGTCGTACGCCGCGCTCGGCAAGGAGGTCGGCCTCTCCGCCGGTGCCGCCCATGAACGCGTGCGCAAGCTGCGCGAGCGCGGCGTCATCCGGCGCACGACCGTCGAGGTGGACCCCGCGGCCGTCGACCGCGGGGTGCTCGCCTTCGTGATGGTCGAATCGACGGCGTGGATGGGGGAGTCGGCGGCCGCCTTCGCGGCGATCCCCGAGATCCAGGAGGCGCACGTCATCGCGGGCAGCGCGTCGGTCCTGGTGAAGGTCCGCACGGCGACGACCGAGCGACTTCAGGACGTGCTGCGCAGGTTGTACGAGATCGAGGGGGTCAGCGGTACCCAGGCGACGGTCTCGCTGGAGACGTTCTTCGAGCGCCCGGTGACCCCGCTGTCGGCCGCGCCTTCGGCGAGCGGGTGACCCCGTACCGGCTCCCCGCTCTCACCAGCGGACCGCGGTGAAGTCGATGGGGCGTGGCCGCAGCGTGCGGGCGCGGGCCGTCAACTCCCGCATGCGCGCGGCCATGTCGGCGGCCGGAAGGCGCTTGCGGTCGCCGTGCCCCGGCAGCAGCCACTCGAAGCGGAGCTGTTCGGCGGTGCGGGCCAGGGACGCCGCGAGCTCCTCGATCGAGTACCAGGTGACGCTGTCGGCCACCTCGATGTCCTCCGTCGTACGCGACCAGTAGAAGCTGTCCCCGCTGAAGCAGTACCGCTCGTCGGCGACGTACAGCACGCTCCCCTCGGTGTGTCCCGGCAGCGGATGGGCGAGCACGCCGTCGGTGATCTCGACGCTGCCGGTGCCGCGCAGGACGCAGTCGGCGTCGGGCGCGGAGTCGAGGTCGCCCTCGTGGACCCAGAGCCTGGCCTGTAAGCGGTCGGCGTAGCGGCGGCCGTGCGCGGCGTGGTCGCGGTGGGTCAGGAGCACGTCGGTGACGGGACCGATCGTCTCGAACCGGGCGGCCAGCGGCTCGCTCCAGCGCGGCGTGTCGATCATCAGCAGGTTCCCCGAAGGGCGCCGCAGCAGATAGGAGTTGGCGCCCGCGGTGCGCTGGGAGTTGTGCCCGCAGAACAGGACGGCGTCGTCGAGGGGGATGGGGTAGAGGTCCCGCTTCGTATCCATCCGGCCGGACGGCGGCCGGATGGAGCGGGTGTGGCAGGCGAAGGCGGCGGAGTACATCAGGTCCTCCTCCGCCGCGTCGCGCGGCTGGCGCAGGATCTCGGAGCGGCCGTTCGCCTCGACGATCAGATCCGGCGCGATCTGCCGGGCGACGTCGCAGTTCGTGCAGCGTTCATCCACGTACCAACCGGAGTCGTTCACCGTGTGACTCGCTTCCTGCGGGGGTTCTCTGTCCCCTCAGGGGTATCGCGGTGGCGGGCGGAAGTGGAAGGGGGGATCGGTCTTGTTTCTGCTGGTGGGAGGGGTGTCTCACGGACTCTTTCTGCGTGTGGTGGGCATGACAAAAGTGTGCGTGCGGGGGCTTTGTGCGAGCCCTGAGTGAGCCTTGAGCGGCCCTTCGGCGGCCCTTCGGTGGCACCTCAGCGGCACCTCAGCGGCGCAGATGCTCAGCCGCCGCCTCCATCACCGCGTCCGCCAGTGTCGCGAGCGCGGGGGAGTCGAGCTTCCACTGCTGCCAGAACAGCGGTACGTCCACGGTCCGTTCGGCATCGAGGAGGATGAGCGCACCGGCCCGCAGGAGCGGCTCGGCCTGCGTCTGCGGCACCACGCCCCAGCCGAGTCCCGCCGCGATCGCGTCGACGAACCCCCGGGACGAGGGCACGTAGTGCCGCAGCCGACTCGCCCCGCGCCGTCCTTCGGTCACCTCGCGGACGAAGTGTTCCTGCAGCGAGTCGCGGCGGTCGAAGCACACCACGGGCGCGTCCGCGACGACCTCCGCCAGCGGCACCCGGGGCCAGTCGCCGAGCCGTCGCGCGGCGAACCCCGGCGCGGCGACCGGCAGATACCGCATCCGGCCAAGACGCCGCACCGTGCAGCCCGACACCGCGTCGGGCGACGAGGTCACCGCGGCCATCACCGCGCCCTCGCGCAGCAGCGCCGTCGTGTGGTCCTCGTCCTCGCGGCGCAGCTCGAAGCAGATCCGCGCCTCGTCGGGGATCCGGGAGAGGGCGGACAGGAACCAGGTGGCGAGCGAATCCGCGTTCACCGCGACCGGCAGCAGCGCGGGCTCTCCCGACCCTCCAGGTTCGCCCGTGCCGCTGATGCCCAGATCGGCCCGCGCGTCCCGCTCCAGGCGCGCCATCTGCCGGGCGAACCGCACCACGACCTGCCCCGACTCGGTGGGCCGCACCGGCTTCGTACGCATCAGCAGGACGCGTCCCGTCCTGCGCTCCAGCGCCTTGACGCGCTGGCTGACCGCGGACGGCGTGACGTGCAGGGCGGCGGCGGCCGCGTCGAAGGTCCCTTCGTCGACCACGGCGAGCAGCGTCCGGACATGGTCGAGGGGCAGTTCAGACATCACGATTGCTTAAGCTACATGAGAATCTTTAGCTGTACTTAGGGCGTCGGTGATCCCTAACGTCGGTGCTCATGGGATCAGCACTGACCGCCGCGGCAACCGGATTCGGCACCGGACTCTCACTCATCGTCGCCATCGGCTCGCAGAACGCCCTCGTCCTGCGCCAGGGCATCCGCCGCGAGGCCGTGCCCGCCGTGGTGGCCATCTGCGCCGCGTCCGACGCCGTGCTGATCGCCGCGGGCGTCGCGGGGGTCGGCACCGTGGTGACGGCCTGGCCCCCGGCCCTGACCCTCGTCGGCCTGACAGGCGGCGGATTCCTGCTGACGTACGCCGTACTGGCCGGGCGCCGGGCGCTGCGCCCCTCGGCGATGACCGCGACCGGGGCGACGGCGGGCTCGCGGCGCGGCGCGCTGCTCGCCTGCCTCGCCATGACCTGGCTCAACCCGCACGTCTACCTCGACACCGTCCTGCTGCTCGGCTCCGTCGCCGCCGGTCACGACGCGCTGCGCTGGGCGTTCGGGGCGGGCGCGATGATCGGCAGCCTCTGCTGGTTCACCGCGCTCGGCTACGGGGCGCGGCTGCTCAGCGGGTTCTTCGCGCGACCCGCGTCGTGGCGGGCCCTTGACGTCGTGATCGCCGTGACGATGGCGGTCATGGGTGCGACGCTGATCCTCAAGGCACTCTGACAGACGAGCCCCGTCAGGGGCGCGGGGAACTGCGCGCTCAGCGCAAGAAGAGCCGCAGCCGCGTCT